>NZ_CP029769.1 GCF_006874585.1 Sphingomonas sp. IC081 | reverse complement strand
GGCATAGAGCGGCCATGAGGATCATCGCCCGCAAAAACATCGTGGCCTATTTCACGACGCATCCCCTGACCCGTGCGTCGCTGACCCATTGGCTAGAGGTTGCGGAAAATGCGGCATGGTCTTCGACGAGCGAAGTCATAGCGGACTTTTCAAAAGCAAAAACAGTGACGGCGGAGCGGGTCAGATTCGAAGTAGCGGGCGGCGATCATAGAATGATTGTTGCATTCCATTTCCGGCGAGGGATCGCTTTCATAAAGTTTATTGGGACACACGCTGAATATGACCGCATCGACGCCGCGACCGTCGATCAGTTTTGAAGGACAGGCAAATGGATATCAGACCTATCAGGAACGATGACGACCATCGGGCGGCGGTTGACGAAATCCGTGCGCTTTGGAACGCGGAAGCGGGCAGCCCGGACGAGGATCGTCTCGACGTGCTGGCAACACTGGTCGATGAATATGAGCGGAAGCGGTGGCCGGTCGACAAGCTGGACCCGGTGGAAGCGATTGAGGCGGCTATGGAGGCGGAAGGGCGCACCCGTGCTGATCTGGCGTCCCTGATCGGACAATCGCGCGCGACCGAGGTTCTGGCTCGCAAGCGGGGACTGACCCTCCACATGATCCGCAAAATCGAACGGGCATGGCATGTCCCTGCATCAGTCCTTGTCCGCGAATATCAATTATCCCGCTAAATCAGGGTTGTTGCTCATAGAGGGGCACCCACTTGCCCCTGCACGTCTGGGCCTTGGCGTCCCATTTTGCGGTGCATCCGTATAGCTGGCGCTCGATTTTAGGTTCCTGCGCCCAGCGGTAGGCGAGGGCCGCGGCGAAGATCAGGCCCAGCCCGATCAGGGCGGCGGTGATCCAATCCTTCAGGCGATCCCACCAGACCCCGGCGCTGATCCGCTGAAGCTCCCCAGCGGCCCGGTGGAGGGCATCGACCCCCGCGCCTGCCTGTGCGGTCCATTCGGCGCGCTGGCGGGCGTCCTGCTCGATCTGGCGGGACAGGGCGGCGACCTGCTGGGCGACCCCTTCGGCCCCGGCCTTTCGCATGGCGTCGAGCAGGGTGCGATAGTCCGCGCCGGGGTCGGAGGGAGGGGGCGCGTCGAACTCGGCGGGGTCGAAGGGATCAGGCATCGGCGGGGCCTCCCTTGAAGGTCCAGCCCTCGAACGCCTTGCGGTCCTGATCGCGGCTGATGCGGTTCATCAGGTCATTGAGGCGGGATTCCCATGCGGGGTCTTTCATGGCGGCATCGAGGAGCAGGCCGCCGAGGATGATCTTGCGGCGAGCATCGGCCTTGCGGTTCAGGGTGGCGGCGCGGGCTTCCAATGCCTGCAACCGTGCCTTGGCCTGCTGGACCTTGCGACGTGCGCTTTCGATAGCCTCTGGCGTGGGAGCGGCCATGGTCAATCCTTTCGCTACGCGATATTGATAGCACCGGACCCGACTGAACGAAAGAGAGGAAGGGCGCACTTATGCAAACTTGCGTTTGCGTGCGTCAGGGGATACCCCTGAACCCCAGCGGGCTATCGCCCGCGCCATGCTCCCGCATGGCTAAGGTAGGGCGCGGCGATGGCGAGCTTCCATCTTGCGGTGAAAACGATAGGCCGTTCAGCCGGTCGCAGTGCGACGGCGGCGGCGGCCTATCGTGCGGGCGTCGAAATCACGGACGAGCGCACCGGCCTCGTCCATGATTACACCCGCAAGCAGGGCGTCGAGCATAGCGCGCTTGTCGTGCCCGCCGACGCCCCGGCATGGGCCAACGACCGCGCCGCGCTCTGGAACGCCGCCGAGCAGGCCGAGACGCGCAAGAACTCCACCGTCGCCCGCGAATATGAAATCGCGCTTCCGGCCGAGTTGTCGACCGAGGCGCGGCGCGAGCTTGCGCTGGGCCTCGCACGGGAGATCAGCGAGCGGCATGGGGTGGCGGTGGACGTGGCAATCCACGCACCAGGTCGCGAGGGCGACCAGCGCAACCACCATGCCCATCTGCTGACGACGACGCGGCGGATCGGCCCGGAAGGGCTGGGCGAGAAGACCCGCGAACTGGACCAGAAGACGAGCGGGGAGGTCGAGCGCTGGCGGGGCCGGTGGGCCGAGATGCAGAATGTCGCCCTTGAGCGTGCCGGTAGCGTGGAGCGGGTGGACCATCGCAGTCACCAGCGGCAGGGGATCGAGCAGGAGGCGACCGTGCATATGGGGCCGAGCGCGACGGCGATGGAACGCCGCGCCGAGCATCAGGCGATGCGGGAGGGGCGGGCCTATGAGCCGGTGACGATGGTGGGCCAGCACAACGCCGGCGTCATCGAGCGGCGCGGCCTGCGCCAGTATATCGAGCGGGGGACCGAGTGGCTACGCGATGCGGGGCAGCGCATATCGGGCAGACTCCATGCGTTCGCGGCGACCTTGAGCGGCGCGGTCGATCGCGATCGGCGCGATGCCGCCGAGGCGCAGCGTCAGGAGCAGCTTGCCGCAGAGCGCGCGCGTGAGCAGGCACAGGAGCGCCAGCAGGCGCAGGAACGGGAGAAGGTGGCCGAAAAGTTCAGGAGCATAGCCGGGAAGCGCGAGGCGGGCGCCCACGGATATGGCGATCATAACAGCGACTGGAAGGCGACCCCGGAGGCGCTCCGCAAGGCGGTGGACGCCTATAACGGGGCGAACCAGCACACCAAGGATCTCTACATCGAGCAGATCCAGCGCGAACCCCAAATGGCGCGGGCGGTGGGGCAGTTGCTCCACGAGCGCGAGCTGGTCCTGCAACGGGATCGCGGCATGAGCCTATGAGGGTGACGGGAAACCCTGAAATCGGGGTTTTCGTGCGGATTTCCAATCCGTCAGGGTTTTTCGTGCAGCCAGATCGCGGCGGCGGCGCGGTCGTAACCGGGCAGGCCAGCCATGCGCGGAATCATGTGATTTTCGACGGTGGCTCCGCACACCACAATACTTTCAAAAACGTGCCTTATCGCAGCCATGATCTTCGGCAAGACATTCATGCTATGACGATCATCCGGCACGCGATCTTCCCTGATGACAAAGCGTCGGTGCTAGGCATCTGGCGCGAGTTTATCGCCAATTCTCCGGTAAATCTCGATTATCAAAACAACGATGCCGAGTTTGCGAACCTGCCGGGCAAATATGCTTCACCGAAAGGATGCGTGTTGCTCGCGGATCGGGATGGCGAACTCGAAGGCTGCGTCGCAATGCGACAAGTCACTCCCGAAATATGCGAAATGAAACGACTTTATGTTCGTCCCCATGCTCAGGGACAGCATCTTGGTCGTGCCCTCGCTGAACGTCTGATCGAAGAAGCTCGCGCGGTGGGCTACAGAGAGATGAGGCTCGACGTGCAGGCCAAGTTCATTCCCGCTCGCAAGTTATATGAGGCTCTCGGTTTTGTTGCTGCCGAGCCGATTTCCTTCAATCCAGTCCCCGGCGCGTCGTTTCTAGGCCTCTACCTGTAGGCGCTTGCAATCATAGCGGCGTGTGCTCGCAAACAGCCTGATTTCCTGCTCACGCTTTCTGCCACTGGCGGGGAGCGTCCTGCTCGAATTATCTGCCAGTGTGCTCGCCATCATCCGGCGCTGCTTGCAAACGGGGCGTTGTGCTCACGCTCCGTGCCAATGGGCTCTCCAAACCCGTAGCCGGCAAGCGCTTTTGCGAAGCAGGTTTCCAGAACAGTTCTGACAAGCGGCGGGCCGCAGAAATGCGTTGTCGTCATGGCCCGCCCGCGAGGTCGTCAGAAAGGAAGGTTTTCGCGAACAGGGCCGGCGCGTCGTGCTAGGCGATGGAACCCCGCAAGCGGACAGGATGCGATGACCAGGACCGAAATGCTGGAAACGATGAAGCGTCTCGACGCCCATGCGAACGCCCTGTTGCTTACCGGGGCCTCCGATATCGATCTGCTCGGCGGCATGTTCGACGTGATGCCCGACTTCAAGGCGTTGCTCGACGCCGGATACGGCGGTGAAATCGACAAGAACGCAGGTCGCTTCCCCGGTTTGCATCGCTACGCCGTCATGCTCTCCAATGTCGCCGAGGGGATCGCGGAAGGTTCCATCCGGGTGCCGCGCTGACGCCCTGTTTCGCTGGCAGGGGATGTGAGCAGACCTTTATGGGGTCAGGACATAGAACGGGCACAGATATACGCTAAGCGTCTCTGCGCGCACTTATGGGTCGACTCTATGCGTCGACGACTCCAGCATTCCAAAGGCATCCATCGGACAGTTGTAGCATCGCCTCTCGTCGCAGAGCCGGCATATCGTCAGCGCCGAGACAGCGTCGTCAGACATCTGCGCAAGTATTGTCTCGGCAATACGTTCCAGCACGAGGCGGTCAGCATTCGAGACATGGCTAAGGATTTCGGATAAAGTCTCGTTTCTTCGTTGCAGGATCGCAGATAGGCGAGTCTCGCCTGCCTCAGTGAGCATCAGCGCTACTGCACGACGGTCCCGTAGCGCTTTGGATCGAACGGCGAACCCGGCTGCAACCAATCGATCGACAAGCCGCACCGTCCCCGCGTGGGACAAGCCTAGCACCCGTCCTAATTCGTCGATCGAAAGACCGGTCGCGTGACCGATGACGACGATCGCCGCGGTGGTTTCGCCACCGCCGGGTATCGTCGGGTCGAATGCCGCCTTCTTAATTCGATCGGTGATGCCCACTGCGAGGGCGCCGAACAGATTGACGAGCCGGTCCGAGAGTACGTTCAAAGGGTTGCCTCATTCATTGACGGCGTATAGTGTATGCGCAGCGCATATATCACGCCTGTCTAAGCATGAAGGCAGGTCATGCGCCATGATGAAAGCGAGGCACCATGTTTTCGACATTACACATAGCTGAAAAGACGACCGGCTCTCGCGGGTCTCTCGCGTTGCTGCGCTGGGCGCTGGTGGTCATCTTTCTCTGGTTCGGTTGCATGAAATTCACGAGCTATGAAGCGATGGGCATCGCGCCATTGATGAAGAACAGTCCGATCATGAGCTGGATTCCGGCCGTTTTTGGGGTGCAGGGTGGAAGCTATTTTATAGGCACCGTCGAGCTCGCGACGGCCGCTGCGCTGATTATCGGTGCTTTCAACAAGACGGCCTCCGCTCTCGGCGCGGCGATGTCATGCCTGACTTATGCCGTGACACTGACGTTTTTCCTGAGCACGCCTGGCGTCGCCGAGCCGACCGCTGGCGGGTTCCCGGCGATTTCGGCCGGAACCGGACAGTTCCTGTTGAAGGACCTGGTGCTTCTTGCGGCATCAGCGTGCCTTCTACTTGCGTCCATACGGACAGCAGACGCGTGACGGCAAACAGGTGAAAAGCGACGGGGGCTATAGGATCAGCGCCCTTCATCCCTTGCGCGGACGATGGCGCTAAATTCGGAAATCGCCTGCTGCACGTTGCCGTCATCGCACACGTTGAGCGAGCGGTGGACTGAAACGGCCTGATCGGTCCGCATTTCCAGCCAAGCAATCCGGGCTGTGTTCGGCGAGGGACGAGCCTGCTCTAGCGCGATCTGCTCACTATATCCCGCGATCACATCGTTGATGGCCTCCAGCGCGACCTCGTAAGCAATGGCCTGTTCTTGGGACCATAAAGGGCCGGTTAGAGCATCCACCGTTTATTCCTCGCCGCTAGGGCTGTCGCCCTGGCGGCTGAACAGACGCGACCAGAATCCGCGCTGGGGGGCAGGTTGAGGGGCGGCGCGCTGATCGGTCAGGGCAAGCCGTTGCGCCTGTTCCCGCCAAGCGTTCCGTTCTTCACGCAGTTCCGCAACTTGCTCACGCAACAGCCTGTTTTCAACCTGTAAACTAGGGGTGTCACCACCTGTTAATTCGGGCTGTAAAGGCTGCTGCACCCCGTTTACAGGGGGCCAGACGCGGAACAGTTCGACAGGTTCAATGCGCCACTCGCCATTGTCTGACTTTTCGGCGGAAACACGTCCTGTCTTGATTGCCTTCATAAGCGTTTGGCGGGTGACACCGACCTTCTCTGACGCTTCTCTTAGGGTGATACCCATAGTGTCACTCGCTGTTAAATTGGCCTGTATAGTATCTATATACCGGTTGCATCGTCATCGGGCGATGTATCGGATGCACGGAGCTTGTTACCTAGGCCAGTGACAAGTTGGGAGAGTTCCTGCTGCACCGCTGGGTCAGGTTCCTGCTGTTGGGTGGCAGGCAAGTCTGGTTCCATACCATCAAGGAACGGCTGCGCTGGTGGGGGAGTGCCGGGGCCGCTTGGTAATTGGCGCTCGTCTCGAAATAAGGAGGGCAAACGCCGTAATGGCGCTTGTTGGCCCAGTTCCTCAGAATCTGGCTGTTCTGCTTCCGATATGATGACCGCAGCACTGAACAACGAGTAGCGCAGGCCGTCACGTTTACCGGACCATGCTACCCGGTCGTTGATGATGTGGGCATTTACGGTGCCATTTTCCCCAATCTGGCGAATTTCTATCCAGCGATCCTCGGCCAAAACATCCACGGCGCGTTGGACCGTGCGACGGCTGCATTTCATCAATGCTGCCAAGGTCTTTTGGCTTACGACAACAGCATTATGCTCACCAACTCGTGCGGTCAGGATGTGCATTAACTGGGCTGCTTTAGGGGCTTTCTCGATCAAACTAGCCCATGCTTCATGGGCTGCTCGCTCCGTTTGAACCCAGTGACCTGGTGGTTGTCGCTTCGCCAACTCGGACATTTCCAAAAACCCTCCGCAGATGGCGCAGGGGTGCGTCATCTGTGTCCAATAATTTGACACGCATGGCGGTTTGCATGACCTATTTCAAGTCAATAAATTGGACACAGAGTGTAAATGGATTGCCAAGAATGGCGCAGGGGTGCGTCATAGCTGGTGACGCAGGGGTGCGTCATAGCTGGTGACGCACCCCCCCCTGCTAACATATTGATTAATAAGATTGTTTTTTCTTCCCCTTCTATATGATCTAAAGGGGGTGCAAGCGCGGACCTAAGCGCTGGCGAAGCAGCCCCTTTAGATAGGAACAAAAAGTGAACAATGAGTGCCGCTAGTCGCGGCACACGTTAGGCGTATGACGGACAGGAATCCGTATCCCTTCCACGTCGCACACGCTGCAAGGTCGCAATTGGGCTATCAGGGGGTGCAGGAGGCGATTTCCGGGCCATAGAACGCAGGGAGGCGCTTTGGGGTGTTTTGTGCCATCCAAGGGCTTGGCGGTGCCCTGACGGGCACCAGAGGGCAAACGGGACTGACCTATGCAGCTTCCCGTCTTGGGAAATAAGGATTGTTTCCCATATTGGGAAAT
>NZ_CP029768.1 GCF_006874585.1 Sphingomonas sp. IC081 | reverse complement strand
CTCGCTAATCAGGCCGCCTACGGCGGTGATGATGAGTGCCGCTAGTCGCGGCACGCGTTAGGCGCATGACGGACAGGAATCCGCATCCCTTCCACGTCGCACACGCTGCAAGGTCGCAATTGGCTATCAGGGGGTGTGCAGGAGGCGATTCCGGCCCATAGAGCGCAGGGAGGCGTTGGGGGGTAGGTTTCGCCATCCAAGGGCTTGGCGGTGCCCTGACGGGCACCAGAGGGTAAAATCAGGGGTTTTCGGTTCCGCGCAGATGGCAAGGCGGACATTCGCCCTCGCCTGCCGTGCCCCAGCTATCGACCCACATTCTCCAAGTAAGTCGCTGATTTCGCTGTCGTAATCGTGATATTTCGCATATAAATCATGGCGTTGACGGCTGCGAGGGGCGCGTTTCATGGATCACCTGGAGGGTGCGGGCTTGGCGCGGGGAGATCGGGTTGATTTCGACCGCCGTGTGCGTCTGGAGTTCCGTGGTGCGCAGATCAGTTCAGACGGTGGCCTGCTGGTGATGCGCGAGCTTGATGACGTGCTCGGCCTGTCCAATCTGGCGTCGGAGGCGCTGCGAGACAGCCGCACCGGGAAGAACACGCTCCATCGGCTTGACGGATTGTTCCGGCAATCGGTGTTCGGACGACTGGCCGGATACGAGGATGTGAACGATGCCGACCGCTTGGCCCTCGATCCCGTGATGCGTCAGGTCGTTGGCGGCAGGGCCGTCGAGGCGCAAGCTGCTTCGGCATCGCAGATGGGACGGTTCGAGACCGAGACGCTGGCTCTGGCCGCGAACCGGGCGGCGCTGGCCGATCTGAACGGCCAATGGATCGACCGGTTTCATGACCGCAACGGGTTGAAATACATCGTGCTGGACATGGACAGCTCGGTCAGCCCCACCCACGGCGATCAGGAAGGTGCTGCCTGGAACGGGCATTTCGACTGCACCTGCTATCACCCCATCTTCTTGTTCAACCAGTTTGGCATGCTGGAGCGCTGCGCCCTGCGTAACGGCAATGTCCACAGCGCCGATGGCTGGCGGGATGTCCTTGATCCCGTCATTGCCCGATATGCTGGCCGCGACCTTGGTGGACGCTTCTTCCGGGCCGACGCTGCCTACGCGATCCCCGCGATCTATATGCGGCTGGAAGAAGCCAGGTTCTTCTACGCCATCCGTCTGCCCGCCAACGCCGTCTTGCGCGAGAAGATCGCGCATCGGCTGACACGGCCCGTGGGACGGCCTTCGCTGACCAAGGTCAAACGGTTCTTCGAGGACTTCGAGTATCAGGCGGCGTCCTGGGACAAGCCGCGCCGCGTCATCGCCAAGATCGAATGGCATCCGGGCGAGCTGTTCCCCAAAGTCGGCTTCATCGTCACCAACCTGCCGATGGAGCCAGACTGGGTGGTGAGGTTCTACAACCAGCGCGGCACCGCAGAGCAGCACATCAAGGAAGGCAAATATGCCTTTCGCTGGACGCGGCTGTCATGCCGGAAGTTCCGGCACAACGAGGTGCGGCTGCAACTGCACGCGCTGGCCTACAACCTGGCAACCTTCCTGCGCTGCATCGAACTGCCCGAGGCCATGGCGGACTGGTCGTTGACCAGCCTGCAACTCAAGCTGATCAAGATCGGCGCCCGCGTCGTCCGCCACGCCCGCGCCATTACCTTCCAGTTGGCCGAGGTCGCCGTCACCGGCCCGATGGTGCGGGCCGTCCTTGCCGCCATCCGCCGTCTTCGAACGCCTCCGTCATGCGCATGACCACGATCCATGCCCAAGCTGAACGAAAGCGGCAGGACAGGTCCGTCTGCCGCGCGGAAAAGCGGCTCTGCCGGGCCAGAATGCTGCGGGTTCGAGGCTTGATCCACCCGACTTCGGCCGTTTGCGCGACGACAGACACCGCTCGGGGCGAAAAACGCTTGCCCAGCGAGCAAAATCAGGCGATCTTGAAGTCAAGCGGCAGGCCACTTGGGGAATGTCGGTTCAAGGGCAAGATCGCCGAGGTGAAGGTGAAGTACCTTCGATAGCCATCGACCAGGGCTCGGCTGCGTTGCGGCCGGGCCTGGGTCGACGGAACGTCCGTCAGCAACAGGGGAAGCGTCATGAGAACTCTGATCTTGGCTTCTGGCATGCTCGGCTTGGCACTGATCGCCGTCCCGGTGGATGCGAATGCCGTCGTTTGTGCTCGTGGTGTCGTGAGAGCAGGATGCGCCGGACCCAATGGAGCTGTCGTCGCGCGCCGTCCCGTGCCCGGAGCGGTGGTCGTAAGACCGGTCCCGAGGGCTGTGGTCGTGAGACCGGCACCGGTACGCTGCGCGATCGTCAACGGCCGACGGGTCTGCCGCTGATCGGCAAGAGAAGGCGAAGTGTTTCTCCGAAACCGAGACCGTCTGCGAATACGCCCTCATCTGGTTCCACTGACCGGCCAAAGACGCCCCCTCCACCGAGCGGGGCGTCTTCCCTGCTAATCCCTGTCAGCTTGCCGAATTGCGCGCCGTGACGATCCACGCCGCCCCGTCGACCATCAGCATGCGGGCGCTGTCGATGTCGGCGATCTCGAGCTTGGCGATTTCCGAGACGTGCAGGCCGCAGCCATAGGTGATGCTCAGCGCGGCGCGTTCCGTCAGGCTTCGCGCATGCGCCGGCAGCGCCAGCTCTAGCGTGCTTAGCATCACCGGCGGCCGTTCTGGCGTCGGGATCCGCGCCATGCGGTCCCCGAAGCCGGTTCGGCCCAGTGTAACGCGGAATAAGAACCGCAGCGCCGTGCAGGCCGGGTTCACCCGGGCGTAGTTCTCACAGTTGGCGGAATGTCGGATCGAGCCAGCGGGCCACTTCCTCGCCGGTCAGATGCAGCCCGGTTTCCTGATATTCGGCCCATGAGGCGAGGGCTTCGGCCTTGAAGCTTTCGCGGGCTTCCACGTGGCCCACGATCAGATTTGTCCCGTCGCCACAAGCTGGCCGAGCAGGGCGTTTACACGGGTTTGCCATCCGGGGCCGCTGTCGCGCAGATGCTCCACCGTCTTTGCATCCAAGCGGATTTTCACCTCGACCTTGGGAGCATCCAGCTTGGGCCGCCCGCGCTTGCGGCCCATCTTGGCGTCAACCCAGTCAACACCATGGACCTCACGCGCCGGACGCATACCCTGCATGAACTCCTCGGATAGCGGAGCATCTTCGCTGTGAATTTCGGGATCAAACTTGGGACGCATAGTAGAACCTCACCTCGTGTTTCTCCGCTCTGCGGAGGCTGATGGCGCGTATTGCATCGTCCGTTGAACCATCGGCATAGGCCAAAAAATAGAGGCGGTCGCCGATGAAGCCGATGGATACGAAGCGAACTTCGCCATAGTCGAACCGTGTGTCTTCACGGTCGAGCGATGTTGTAAAATCGAAGTCCGCCGCAGCCTGCAATGATACGCCGTGCTTGGCGAGATTAGCCTCGTCCTTGGCCGGATCGAACTCGACTTCCATAGCAATCTCGTACACCCATTAAATGTTAAGAGCAAGAATTTACGTACACCCGATAATGAACTGGCCTATTGCGCCTGCAAGGGCACCCAATCGCCCTTGCAGCGTTGAGTTTTGGCGTCCCATCGTGCGGTGCAGCCGTATAGCCGCTGTTCAATCTTGGGTTCCTTCGCCCACTGGTAGGCGAGGGCCGCGGCGAAGATCAGGCCCAGCCCGATCATGGCCGCGTAGAGCCATCCCTTCAGATGCTCCCACCCGATGGCTGCGCTGACGCGCTGAAGCTGCGTAGCGGCCCGCAGGAGTTCGTTGAGCGCGTTCTGCGTCTGCTGCCCCGCTTCGGCGCGCTGGCGGGCGTCATGCTCGATCTGGCGGGACAGGGCGGCGACCTGCTGGGCGACCCCTTCGGCCCCGGCCTTCCGCATGGCGTCGAGCAGGATGCGATAGTCCGCGCCGGGATCGGAGGGAGGGGGCGCGTCGAACTCGGCAGGGTCGAAGGGATCAGGCATCGGCAGGGCCTCCCTTGAAGGTCCAGCCCTCGAACGCCTTGCGGTCCTGATCGCGGCTGATGCGGTTCATCAGGTCATTGAGGCGGGATTCCCATGCGGGGTCTTTCATGGCGGCATCGAGGAGCAGGCCGCCGAGGATGATCTTGCGGCGCGCATCGGCCTTGCGGTTCATGGTGGCGGCGCGGGCTTCCAGTGCCTGCAACCGGGCCTTGGCCTGCTGGACCTTGCGACGTGCGGTTTCGATAGCCTCTGGCGTGGGAGCGGCCATGGTCAATCCTTTCGCTGCGCGATATTGATAGCACCGGACCCGACCGAACGAAAGAGAGGAAGGGCGCACTTATGCAAACTTGCGTTTGCGTGCGTCAGGGGATACCCCTGAACCCCAGCGGGCTATCGCCCGCGCCATGCTCCCGCATGGCTAGTAAGGGCGCGGCGATGGCGAGCTTCCATCTTGCGGTTAAGACGATCAGCCGTTCCGCCGGTCGCAGTGCGACGGCGGCAGCGGCTTATCGTGCGGGCGTCGAAATCACGGACGAGCGAACCGGCCTCGTCCACGATTACACCCGCAAGCAAGGCGTCGAGCATAACGCGCTTGTTGTGCCCGCCGACGCCCCGGCGTGGGCCAACAACCGGGCCGCGCTCTGGAACGCCGCCGAGCAGGCCGAGACGCGCAAGAACTCCACCGTCGCCCGTGAATATGAAATCGCGCTTCCGGCCGAGTTGTCGGCCGAGGCGCGGCGCGAGCTTGCGCTGGGCCTCGCGCGGGAGATCAGCGAGCGGCATGGGGTGGCGGTGGACGTGGCGATCCACGCACCAGGTCGCGAGGGCGACCAGCGCAACCATCATGCCCATCTGCTGACGACGACGCGGCGGATCGGCCCGGAAGGGCTGGGCGAGAAGACCCGCGAACTGGACCAGAAGACGAGCGGGGAGGTCGAGCGCTGGCGTGGCCGGTGGGCCGAGATGCAGAATGTTGCCCTTGAG
The DNA here is from genome assembly GCF_006874585.1 of Sphingomonas sp. IC081. Taxonomy (GTDB): domain Bacteria; phylum Pseudomonadota; class Alphaproteobacteria; order Sphingomonadales; family Sphingomonadaceae; genus Novosphingobium. The sequence continues at coordinate 2,174 of NZ_CP029768.1, read as the reverse complement.
CGCGCCGGTAGCGTGGAGCGGGTGGACCATCGCAGCCACCAGCGGCAGGGGATCGAGCAGGAGGCGACCGTGCATATGGGGCCGAGCGCGACGGCGATGGAGCGCCGCGCCGAGCATCAGGCGATGCGGGAGGGGCGGGCCTATGAGCCGGTGACGATGGTGGGCCAGCACAACGCCGGCGTCATCGAGCGGCGGGGCCTGCGCCAGTATATCGAGCGGGGGACCGAGTGGCTACGCGATGCGGGGCAGCGCATATCGGGCAGACTCCATGCGTTCGCGGCGACCTTGAGCGGCGCGGTCGATCGCGATCGGCGCGATGCCGCCGAGGCGCAGCGTCAGGAGCAGCTTGCCGCCGAGCGCGCCCGTGAGCAGGCACAGGAGCGCCAGCAGGCGCAGGAACGGGAAAAGGTGGCGGAGAAGTTCAGGACCATAGCCGGGAAGCGCGAGGCGGGCGCCCACGGCTATGGCGACCATAACAGCGACTGGAAGGCGACCCCGGAGGCGCTCCGCAAGGCGGTGGATGCCTATAACGGGGCGAACCAGCACACCAAGGATCTCTACATCGAGCAGATCCAGCGCGAACCCCAAATGGCGCGGGCGGTGGGGCAGTTGCTCCACGAGCGCGAGCTGGTCCTGCAACGGGATCGCGGCATGAGCCTGTGAGGGTGACGGAAAACCCTGAAATCGGGGTTTTCGTGCGGACTTCCAATGCGTCAGGGTTTTTCGTGCAGCCAGATCGCAGCGGCGGCGTGGTCGCGACTGGGGCGGTCAGCCATGCGCGGGTTCAGGTGAAACCCGCCGCCCTCATGCCTCATCGCCGCTAGGGCTGTTGCCCTGGCGGCTGAACAGACGGGACCAGAATCCACGCTGGGGGACGGGTTGAGGGGCGGCACGTTGATCGGTCAAAGCGAGTGTCGCACGTTGCGCTTGTTCCCGCCAAGCGTCCCGGTCGGCCTCGGCAGTTGCGGCCCTCCGTTCGGCGGCTTCAAGCTGTGCCCGTAGCACAGCCGTTTCCACCGTTTCCTTTGGAGTTTCCAATCGTTCATATTCAACGGTTTCTGGCTGTTTCCGTGGAAACGCGCGGAACAGTTCGGCGGGGTCTATTTGGTATCCCGCAGGGGTTTTGTCAGCATAGCTTAGCTTACCTGATTTCAGGGCTTTGCTAATAGTTCCCTTGGCAACACCAGCAGCCTTTGCGGCTTCTCCTAGACTTAGATAGGTCACGAATCTTCACCCGTTTCCAATCGTTCAAATGGTGGTGTTTCCGGGGTTTCCATATACTGCGCGGGCAAGTCAGGTTCCATCCCCGGAAGTGATGGTTCAGACGGGGGCGGAAGGCCCGGACCGCTTGGCAACTGACGCTCTCCCGGGAACAGGTTCGGCAGGCGATGGAGCGCCGGTTGTGCGCCCAGTTCATCACGATCCGGCTGTTCATCATCTGCAATCAGCACAGCCGCTGAGAACAAGCTGTAGCGAATGCCATCACGCTTGCCGCTCCATGCGACCCGATCATTGATGATATAAGCGCAGGCTGTCCCGGTTGGGCCGATCTGGCGGACTTCGATCCACCCTTGTTCGCGAAGTATGGACAAAGCCCGCTTAAGGGTGGGGAGTGAGCAATGGGCTGCCTTTGCCAATGTCGTTTGGCTGGTCACAATGGCATTATGCCGTCCCATTTGAGCCACCAGCACATGAAGCACCGATGACGCACGGGGGTTGGCGATGGCCAGTTGCGCCCATCTCTCATGAGCGGCGCGATCAGTCTGCACCCATGTCCCGCCCGGTGCGGTGGTCAAACCCAGTTGCTTTGACTCTTGCGACATTGGCACTCCCCAGTCCCACAGACTGATAAATTTGATCCAGCGTGAGCTACCCCTAGCTCATCTATGATCCAAATCAGAACGTCATTGAATGAAATTCAAAACCGACGTGCCGAAAACGTGTTGCAATTTCAATCATAAATTTTCGAATTTTGTTCGAACCTAGCTCATAGCTGGTGAGCTAGGGGTAGCTCATAGCTGGTGAGCTACCCCCCCCCGCTAAGTTGATGATTATAAATGGTTTTTATTTAATCCCTTCTATGATCTTATGATTACCCCCTGAAAGGGGGCTGCGAGTTATCCATGCCCCGCCATAGCGCTATCCAAAAGCTGGCGGCGGCGGGGGGTGGGTAA
>NZ_CP029767.1 GCF_006874585.1 Sphingomonas sp. IC081 | reverse complement strand
GTCGCGCCGATTGCTAACGGTGAGGTCATACCCCAAAACTCACCTTTAGACCGCCAGAGCGCGATTTTTCGCGCCTTCGGGCGATTTTTGTCGCAGGCGGAGGTATAGCAAATCGTCATCGGATAGATATACAAACGATATTATAATGATTGCGGGTTGTTGTGATGGACCGCAGCGCCCCCGCTCGCATGAGGATGGTCCATTCCCACCCATGGTGGCCCGTATGAGGTTTACAGAAGCAGATCATCAGCCGACCATCAGAAAAACGGCCAGTTTCCTTGCAGCGACGGCCGACATGGCCTATGTTACATGTAACAATTTGAATTGGAGTAACCTTGGTGCCAGCACCAGTAACAGAACGAGTCCAGAAGCGTCGCGACGCCCTGCGCGCGGCCGGTCTGCGACCGATCCAGATATGGGTTCCCGATACCCGACGGCCAGGATTCGCGGAGGAATGTCGACGACAGGCGCTGGTAGTCGCAGCGGCCGACGCGGCGGATCGCGATCTAGATGCCTTCATGGATGCAGCCCTGGTCGATCTTGATCCCGAGGGTGAGGCGTGAACCGAGGTGATCTGGTGACGATCGCGCTGTCCGGTGAATTTGGCAAACCGCGCCCCGCCCTCATCATCCAGTCGGACCAGTTCGACCAGACCGGCACCGTCACGGTGCTACTGGTGTCGGGCACGCTGGTGGACGCACCCCTGATCCGCACGACGATCGATCCGACTCCGGCCAATGGTTTGAGGAAGCGGTCGCAGGTCATGGTGGACAAGGCCATGTCGGTGAACCGCGACAAGATCGGGGCGACGATCGGCCACCTCGATGCCGAAGCCATGCTGCCGGTCACGCGAGCACTGGCCGTCTTCTTCGTCATTGCCTGATCCGACAATGGCGAAAAACGTGGCTACCACTGATAATGGTCTCTTTCCTCCTGGGGACAGGAGGGGCTTTGCGGTTCCGGTTTCACCCGGCCATTCGCTGCTGCTCCTGAACAACTACATGCGGACGGATCTGCTGCTCGGTATCCACCGGCACGTTCATCTATTGCAGGACCAAAACGCGCCGGGATCGCCGATCCACCATCTGGCGGACAGCATCGCCCATGTCGTGGCCACATATGACGGCATGAACTTGTTCGAGTGTGTTGCCCGCAACACCCTGCACATCGACGCTGATTTCGAGTTCCGCCCCGAGCCGGACTATGCTCACGACATCAAACTCATGAAGCATCATCTCGGTTGTCTCCAACGGACGATCAGGGACTTGTCTCGCGACGACTAAGGCCCAGGCCGTTTTTTTGGGGGCGCCACCCGGCATGAGGTGAACTCCGACTGCCGGAAAAGAGAGCCGGCCCGGACGGGAACCGGACCGGCTTCAGGCACAGCGCAAGGTCAGGAGGAGCGGGGGTGCCGCAGACCTTGAACTGCTGTCACGCACTGTTGGGGGCACACCATTGCGCAACATCGAATTGAGCGCAACCGTGATCGGCGGCGGGGTCACCGCCAGCCTATGCGCCATCGTCCGCTTCCGCCTCGAACGCACGTTTGCCGCGCCGCTTCCACAGCGCCAGGATGTCGCCGGCGTCGTTCCCCCGGACGCGCGCGGCCAGATCGAGCATCGCGCCATAGAGGGTGGCACGATCGTCGTCGGTCAGCTCGACCAGGCCGGCTTTCTGGACGAGGCCGCCAAGCTCAATCAGATGACGGGTGCGTTCACGGCGAGCCACGACCCATCCTCTCGTATCGGTGCGGCGCTGGGCGGCTTCAACGCGGCGTCTCGCCTGGACCAGTTTCGCTTGCGCCTTCGCCGTTGCTGCGAGCGCGTCGGGCAGTTTCCCGGCTGCGTTGCTGAAAGTAGGCGGAGCCTTTCGCGCGCCACACCTCCCTTGCATCCGCATCGGCTTCCACGGCGGCGATGAGCACGCCCGCGAGGGTTTCAGTATCGAGCACATCAGCTCCGCACGCTGTCACCAGTTGCCCAAGCTGCTCGATTTTTTTGGCCTTGAGCACGCGGGCCTTGGCATCCAGCGCTTTCAGCTCCGCGTCATAGTTCCGAACCCTGCGCATGGCATCTCCCTCGCACACATCGACAAGTAGCAGCTTATCATACCGCGATACGAGAACAGAGCTTTGACCACAACACGAACAATGTCAATCAGGCGAACGGAGAGAGTTTGAGTGCGCGCTTATACGTCGTTGCCGACGTGCGCTAAGAAGGGTAGTGTAGAGGCCGTCATGGCGATCTATCATTTCTCGGCCAAAGTGATCAGTCGCGGACGCGGATCGAGCGCGGTGGCGTCTGCTGCCTATCGTTCGGCAGCCGAGCTTCACGACGAGCGGCTTGGGCGCACCCATGACTTCACGAACAAGGCCGGCGTCGTGCATTCCGAAGTGTTGTTGCCGGAAGGTGCGCCAGAGCGGTTAGGCGACCGCGAAAGGCTATGGAACGAGGTCGAGGCTGGCGAGATCCGCAAGGACGCGCAGCTTGCCCGTGAGGTGGAATTCTCGATTCCGCGCGAGATGAACCGGGAGCAGGGCGTCAGCCTGGCGCGCGACTTTGTGGCCAAGCAGTTCGTGGAACGCGGCATGGTCGCGGACCTCAATGTGCATTGGGATGTGGGCAAGGATGGCCAGCCCAAGCCCCATGCCCATGTCATGCTGACGATGCGCGAAGTGGGGCCGGAGGGGTTCGGCCAGAAGGTGCGCGAGTGGAACGGCACGGAGTTGCTGAAGGATTGGCGCGAGGCGTGGGAGGTCCATGTCAACGAGCGCCTGGCGGCACTCGATATAGACGCCCGCATCGATCACCGGACGTTGCAGGCGCAGGGCATCGAGCTAGAGCCGCAGCACAAGATCGGCCCCGCTGGATCGCGGCGGTTGGAGCGTGGTGAGGATGCCGAGCGGGCCGATGACCATTTGCGCATTGCGCGCGAGAACGGCGCGAAAATCATCGCCGATCCGGGTATTGCGCTTGATGCGATCACGCGGGGGCAGGCGACGTTCACGGTGCGTGACCTCGCCATGTTCGCGCACCGGCACAGTGACGGCAAGGAGCAGTTCGACCAGGTGCTGGGGGCGGTGCGGTCTTCGCCTGAATTGGTGGCGCTGGGGCAGGATGGGAAAGGCCAGGAGCGGTTCACCTCACGCGACATGATCGCGGCCGAGCAGCGGTTGGAGCGGGCGGCCGATACGCTTGCCGACAGGGCTGTGCATGGCGTTGCCGAGCGGCATGTGAGCCGCGCGCTGGAGTTGGCGGAAGGGCGAGGGCTTGTCTTGTCGGCCGAGCAGCGCGGGGCGCTGGAGCGGATCACGGACCGGGACGGGCTGGCGTCGGTGGTGGGGTATGCTGGCAGCGGCAAGTCGGCGATGCTGGGGGTGGCGCGCGAGGCTTGGGAGGCGGCGGGCTACGAGGTGCGCGGTGCAGCGTTGTCGGGGATCGCGGCGGAGAATCTGGAAGGGGGATCGGGCATCGCCTCGCGGACGATCGCCAGCATGGAATATCAGTGGGGGCAAGGCCGCGAGGCTTTGGGGCCGCGCGATGTGCTGGTGATCGACGAGGCCGGCATGATCGGCACGCGCCAGTTGGAGCGGGTATTGTCGGCGGCGGAACGGGCCGGGGCCAAGGTGGTGCTGGTCGGCGATCCGGAACAGCTACAGGCGATCGAGGCCGGGGCGGCGTTCCGTTCTGTCACCGAGCGGCATGGCTGGGCCGAGATCACGGAGATACGGCGGCAGCACGAGGACTGGCAGCGTGATGCGACCAGGGCGCTGGCGACGGGCCGCACTGGTGAGGCGGTGCACGCCTATGAGGCGCGCGGCATGGTTGCGGTTGCCGAAACCCGCGAGCAGGCCCGGGAAGCCCTTGTGGAGCGCTGGGACGCGCAGCGCGTGGCCGATCCGGATCAGACCCGGATCATCCTCACCCATACCAATGCCGAGGTGCGCGACCTCAACCTGGCCGCGCGCGATCGGCTGCGCGATGCCGGCGAGCTGGGCGAGGACGTGCGGGTATCGGCCGAGCGGGGTGCGCGCGAGTTTGCGAGCGGCGATCGCATCATGTTCCTGAAGAACGAGCGCGGGCTTGGGGTCAAGAACGGCACCTTGGGGAAGATCGAGCAGGTATCGCCGGAGCGCCTGGCCGTCCGCCTTGATGATGGCCGACAGGTGGCGTTCGACCTCAAGGACTATGCCCATGTCGATCATGGCTATGCCGCGACCATTCATAAATCGCAGGGGGTGACGGTCGATCGCGCGCATGTGCTGGCGACCCCCGGCATGGACCGGCATTCGGCCTATGTGGCGTTGTCGCGGCACCGGGACGGAGTGCAGCTCCATTACGGCCGCGACGACTTTGCCGATCAGCGCCAGCTTGTCCGCACGCTTGGCCGGGAGCGGGCGAAAGACATGGCATCGGATTACCCGATGTTTCGGGACCCCGATGCCGGGGTGCGCGACTTTGCCGAGCGGCGCGGGTTGTCGGGCGAGATCCGCATGGCGGATGCGCCCGAAAAGCGCGGAATTGGGGATGACCGCGGCGTTGGCGCGGCGAAGGCCGCGCCCGAGCAGCAACCGCGGCGCGGGATGTTCGATGGCCTGCGTTCCGGCTTCTCGCGGCCAGCGCCGGAGCAGGTGCCTGCCGGCGACAAGCCGAAGCGGTCGATGTTCGACGGGTTGAAGCTGTCGGCCGGACCGGCATCGCCGGCGCCGGCGAAGGCGGCCGAGCGTGGGCAGGATCGCAGCTATGTCCAGGCGGTCGAACGGACGGCGCGCGCGGCGCAGGCGATCATCCAGGCGCAGGAGCGCGGCGCGCCGGTATTGGAGCATCAGAAAGTCGCGCTCGAGACCGCGCGCGGCACGCTCGAGCAAATCCGGCCCGGTGCCTCGCGCGACATGATCGCGGCCATCGAGCGCGATCCCGGCCTGATCGGCGAGGCGGCGGCGGGGCGTAGCGGGCCGATGCTCACGGCGATCAATACCGAGGCGCGGGTGCGCACCGATCCCGTGTTGCGTGCCGATCGGTTCGTGGAGCGCTGGCAGGGGCTGCGCCAGGAGCGCGACCAGCTTTACCGTGCCGGCGACATGGCGGGCCGCGAGAAGGCCGGGCAGGCGCTTGCCGGTATGGCGAAAAGCCTTGAGCGCGATCCGCAGGTGGAATCGATCCTGCGCGGGCGCACCCGCGAGTTGGGGTTGGAGATCGGCAAGAACCGCAGCCACGACTTCGGACGCGGCGATCTTGGGCGTGAACTGGCGCTGGAGTTAGGCATGGGCCGGGGCCGCGATCTTGGCATGAGCCGGTAGGAGAGAATATGGTCGAGGGAGAATATCACGACGATGCCCAGGCTGGCGATGATCCGGCGGTGGCGTTCGATCGGTTGCGCGGGGAGGTGGCGTTGCTGCGCCGTGCGGTCGCGGATATGGCGGCGGCGCGCACGTCGATCGAGATACCGAACTATCAGCCGACGCTGGAGCGCACCGAAAAGGTGCTGGGGCTTTTGGCGCAGCAGGTGGACGGCGTGCGCAAGAGTCCGGCCATGCAGATCACCCCGGAAACGCTGGGGGATCGTGTAAACGCCTCCGTCACCAAGGCGACCAGCGAATTGCGCAGCCTCGTGCAATCCTCGAAATCGTCGCTGGACGGGGCCACCCGCGATCTTTCCGGCCTGGTGGCGTCGGCGCGGCATGGCGATGAACAGAACCAATGGCTCTATGTGTTCGGCATCGGCGGTGTGGTGCTGGGGCTGTTGCTCTACGCCGTGCTGGCGGGGCCGATCGCGCGTATGATGCCGGCAAGCTGGCTATGGCCTGAGCGCATGGCGACGCGCGTGCTGGGCGAAAGCGACCAATGGGATGCAGGGCAGCGGCTCATGCAGCGCGCTTCACCGCAAAGCTGGCACCTGATCGTTGTGGCGGCGCCGCTTGCGGACGGGAACCGGCAGGAAATCGAGAAATGCAGCGCGGCAGCGACCAAGGCCAAAAAGCCGGTGCGCTGCGCGATCGAGGTGAAGCCGGTGATCGGGGGGTGAGGTTGCAGGCTTGCGCCGGCGCAAGTCAGGCATCGAGAGCCACCGCCTGCTTTTTCTGGTCCCACTCGGCCCGATCAGCACGAATGATGGCACCGAAATCGCGCCTAACATCGGCAACGGACGCGCCGTCATAGAAGCTCAAGGCGCTGTGAAGTTCAGCGCACTGACGCATCCGCAGGTGCAGGAAAGCGAGGCGGTCAGGATTGGGGGCCTCTTTCCGTTCTTCCTCGTCGAGGGCGGCCGAACACATCCCGACCACGTAGTTGATGCTGTCCCTTGCGCCGTCATAGGCAACGTCCTGATCTGGCATCCACTGGGGTTGTGGTTCCGTCATATCTTCCCTTCCCTCACTTGCGCCGGCGCAAGTCCGTTGCTGCGCTGCCCAGCTTTCAAATCAAGACTCTCTCCACCTCGTCGAGTATCACATCGTCGGGCCGGCGATCATAAAGCTGGGTGGTGCGGGTTGAGCTATGGTTTGCCATCGTTGCAGCCGTTTCCAGCGTTCCGCCGTTTTTCAGGTAGGTGGTGATCCCGGTCGCGCGGAAAGAATGGTTGCCGATCGCGGTTTCGATGCCGATCGCGGCCGCCCGCCGGCGGATCATGGCGTGCGCGCTCTGCTGGGGGAGGGGGGTGTTGCTGAGGCGCTTCGTCTTGCGCCCAATTGGGGTGACTACACGAAAGTGACGTATCTGCACGCTAAGGGCGAACAAATCCGGTACGATGCCAGCAGATGCTATTCGCAGGCTTTCCTGCCCCTTTTATGTGGTGCCGCCCTACGGGCGCCGATATGGGAGGGCGGCAATCCGATTGACCAACGATCGAGGTAGAACCCTGCTCGCCAAATATGTGAGCTGGTTGCCCATCCCCGGTATGGCGAAGGATTGCCGATAAACCAGAGCGTGGACTGCATGGGCCGCGCACCGGTCAACGTCCATCAAACCCAACCTCCCCCACTTCAAATCGCTGAGGGCAGCCATGTCTGTGTCGATTCCACCGGGTGCAAAAGACCCAACACTCACTCCCGTCCCGGCAAGCTCCACGGAAAGCGCTCGCATGAGGGTGCTCACATAGGCTTTCGACGCGCCGTAGACCGCTTGGAAGGGCACGGATGTTTCGCCCGCCAGGCTCGACACGGCGATTACTGAGGATTCAAACGGCTGCTCCCTGAAAATCGCAATCAGGCGAGCCAGCAAATCCGTGAAACCGAGTATGTTTGTTTCAATTACCTCGGCATAAGTGTCGGCACGGCCTGCATCAAATGAACCAACGCTCGTCATTCCGGCAACCAACAAAGCGGCTGTTACTTGCAATTCTGCAACCTTAGCCGCGATTTTCTCCCTGCCCTCGATTTCACGTTGATCAGCCACTATAATCTCGCACGGCACATTGAACCGCTCGTCAATTTCGGTCTGTAGCTCCCGCAAGTTGTCGAGCCTTCGTCCAACAATCAGGGGCTTGGCCTGGTAGGCTCTGTTGCAAAAATCGTGAAGCTTGAGCATGCTTGGCGGAGATTGGACGGACGGAACGATGACGGATTTCAAGTGGCGCCATTTCCAGGGTGATGTGATCCTGTGGGCGGTGCGCTGGTATTGTCGCTATCCGATCAGCTATCGCGACCTTGAGGAAATGCTGGCGGAACGCGGCATTTCGGTCGACCATACGACGATCTATCGCTGGGTCCAGTGCTACGCCCCGGAGATGGAGAAGCGGCTGCGCTGGTTCTGGCGGCGTGGCTTTGATCCGAGCTGGCGCCTGGATGAAACCTACGTCAAGGTGCGGGGCAAGTGGACCTACCTGTACCGGGCAGTCGACAAGCGGGGCGACACGATCGATTTCTACCTGTCGCCGACCCGCAGCGCCAAGGCAGCGAAGCGGTTCCTGGGCAAGGCCCTGCGAGGCCTGAAGCACTGGGAAAAGCCTGCCACGCTCAATACCGACAAAGCGCCGAGCTATGGTGCAGCGATCACCGAATTGAAGCGCGAAGGAAAGCTGGACCGGGAGACGGCCCACCGGCAGGTGAAGTATCTCAATAACGTGATCGAGGCCGATCACGGAAAGCTCAAGATACTGATCAAGCCGGTGCGCGGTTTCAAATCGATCCCCACGGCCTATGCCACGATCAAGGGATTCGAAGTCATGCGAGCCCTGCGCAAAGGACAGGCTCGCCCCTGGTGCCTGCAGCCCGGCATCAGGGGCGAGGTGCGCCTTGTGGAGAGAGCTTTTGGCATTGGGCCCTCGGCGCTGACGGAGGCCATGGGCATGCTCAACCACCATTTCGCAGCAGCCGCCTGATCGGCGCAGAGCGACAGCCTACCTCTGACTGCCGCCAATCTTTGCAACAGAGCCGGACGAACTGCTGCGGTTCGCCACGTCGATCCGCACCGGCACCGTCACTGCTTCGGCGATGCTGCGCCGCCTGTCCGCCTATCCGCGACAGAACGGACTGGCCCTCGCGCTACGCGAACTGGGCCGCCTCGAACGCTCGATTTTCATGCTCGACTGGCTGCGCGACATCGATCTGCGCCGGCGCACCCAGGCGGGCCTCAACAAGGGCGAGGCCCGCAACGCGCTCGCCCGCGCGATCTTCTTCAACCAGCTAGGCGAACTGCGCGATCGTCGGTTCGAGAACCAGACCTATCGTGCCTCCGGCCTCAATCTGCTCGTCGCCGCCATCATCTTGTGGAACACCCGCTATCTCGAAATGGCGCTGGCGGACATCGGCACGCCCGATGAGATCGCCCGCCACATCGCACCCTTGGGCTGGGAGCATATTTCGCTGACCGGTGATTATAGCTGGAATGTCGATGATCGGCCCGATCCGGATGCGTTGCGACCGCTGCGCGCCGTCAGCTCCCTGTTAGCCGCATGACGTTCGCTATCCGTTCGCCCTTACCGTGCAGATACGTCACTTTCGTGTAGTCACCCCTCAAATGCCTATGCTCGCTCCGCCACCTCAAACCTTCGTTTGTGATCCATGCTGATCGGCTACGCCCGCGTCTCCAAAGCTGATGGCTCGCAGTCCCTCGACCTGCAGCACGACGCTCTTCGCGCCGCCGGTGTCGAGCCAGGCAATATCTATGATGATCGTGCATCCGGTAGCCGTGATGATCGACCCGGTCTTGCCGCCTGCCTCAAATCGTTGCGCGACGGCGACGTCCTGATTGTCTGGAAGCTCGATCGGCTCGGCCGAACGCTCGCGCATCTGGTCAGCACGGTGCAGAACCTGTCGGATCGAGGCATCGGTCTGAGGGTGCTGACCGGCAAGGGCGCGCAGATCGACACCACGACGCCATCGGGCCGTATGGTATTCGGCATTTTCGCCACGCTGGCGGAGTTCGAGCGGGATATGATCCGCGAGCGCACCATGGCTGGCCTGGCCGCCGCCCGCGCGCGGGGCCGTAAGGGCGGCCGCAAGTTTGCCCTTTCCAAAGCTCAGGTGCGCCTCGCCCAGGCCGCCATGGCCCAGCGCGACACGTCCGTCTCCGATCTATGCAAGGAACTCGGGATCGAGCGCGTCACTCTCTACCGCTATGTCGGTCCCAAGGGTGAACTCAGAGATTACGGAAAGCGCGTCCTCGGCTTAGCGTAGGATTTCGCCCCCTCCCGCAAACGACCCCTTCATGGACAGCGCCGACAATGTCGTACTGATCGGTGGGCCCGGCACCGGAAAAAGTCACATCGCCACCGCCCTCGGCGTCCAGGCTGTCGAACACCATCGAAGGAAGGTGCGTTTCTTCGCCACCGTCGATCTGGTCAATGCGCTCGAGCAGGAAAAGGCGGCCAACAAGGCTGGCCAGCTGGCCGAACGCCTGCTCAAGCTCGACCTCATCATCCTGGATGAACTTGGCTATCTGCCATTCAGCCCGTCAGGCGGCGCACTTCTGTTCCATCTGCTCAGCAAACTCTACGAGCGCACCAGCGTCGTGATCACCACCAACCTGAGCTTCAGCGAATGGGCCAGCATCTTCGGCGATGCCAAGATGACCACGGCCTTGCTCGATCGCCTTACTCACCACTGCCATATCCTGGAAACCGGCAATGACAGCTTCCGCTTCAGGACCAGTTCCACAACACCAAAAGTCAGAAAGGGGTAAAGCCAACTCTTGACCCTGCCCGCCCGGGGCAGCACATAACCCACACCCACCCGGGTCAGTTCTCAATGAAAATCCCGGGTCAAGTCTCAGCGCAAATCAACAGCCTCCGACAAACCCGGCGCGGTTCAATCAGCTCGATCAGGGCCATTCTGTCGTCGGTCATCGTCGTCTTCTCCAGGTTCGAGTCGCATCCGAACCCTACCAGAAGATCGACGGTGGCTACCCTCTCAGGGAAACCTTCCTACACCACTCCGCGGGACACGACCATATAGTTCATAGAGCGCCCTGGCCTTCAGGATGAGACCTTCGTCGTTTGCCACGCGCGCCAAAGACGCGACACGTCGTGGGCGTGAAGTCGATGCCAGCACAATGCCGCCGCGATTCTGATCCAACGCGGCGCCCAACAGCAACAGCGGCAGCACCTCAGGATCACGAAGGTCCGCATCGATGATCCGCGACCAGGCCTCCAGTCGCGCGGGGTCCGTTTCTTGGAGCTGACCGATGGCGGTCAGGCCATTGCGGATTGCACGATGTGTAATGGTCAAGCTTCCAGGAAGCGGCACAATCTCAACATCCGCGATCGACCATTCATGTTGTGCCACGTGAAACAGCTCCGGCCATTCCGTGCACAGAGCCTGGCTGTCCGGCCGTGAACTACCGACACCAAGCGCCTGAACCCGGCCGGCGGCGCGCAGCTCGGACAGGGTGTCGGAAAGGCCTGCGCTGCAATCGCCCCGCCGCATCTCGTGCATCAGCAATAGATCGACATGAACGGTGCCAAGCGCTGTCAGACTCTCACTCAGCGATTGCCTCAGCGCCGCAGGCTCGAAGGTGCGCGCCGAGCCCCCCACGGTCTGCCTGCGCGCCCGCTCGCGCCAGCGCGCCGGCAGCGCACCGAGAATTGGCCTCAGCCACCCACGCAGCGACGCAATAAGCGTTGCGTTGCGTGGACGCGGTATGCCGAACTTGGTCGTGATCGTCACGGCATCGCGGTGGCCGCGAAGCGCCTCGCCGAGGATCGCCTCGGCCTGCCCATTGCCATAGGATGGCGCAACGTCGAAATGCCGGATACCCGCTTCGAGTGCGGCCTCGATGAGGGCCAGACTGTTTCTGCGGTCCCGCCCGCCGTTCAGCCCCGAGCAGCCAAAGCCGATGCGCGTCGTCACGCGTCCGCCGGGCAGGATCACGTTCAAAGCCGATTCTCCCCGATGTGGTCCGCCAGACGCAACGCCAGTGAGATCGCCGTGAAGGTCGGATTGGCGAAGCCCGTCGTTGGATAAACGGCCGCGCTGGCGAGATAGAGGTTCGACGTACCGAACACGCGCAAATTGGCATCGACCACGCCCTCGTCGGCGTTACGCCCCATCCGCGCGCCCGACATCTGATGGATCGCATCGCCTATGCGCGAGAGGAAGGCCGGATCCTCGTGTTCGAGCTGCGGGTCGAGTGTGACGTTCGCCAGGCCAAGCCGTTCGAGCGCCGCTTTGACATGCCCGGCGAAATCCGAAAACGCTTGGAGTTCCCGGCCATCGATTTGCCAGTCGACTTCCACCATTTGCATGCCAAGGGCGTCGCGTTCGGGGCTCAAGCGGATCCGGCTGACGCGCGTGGGAATCTGCTCGCCATAAAGGGCGAGACGCACGCGCGTCCCGCCCGGCTTGAACGACCGGTTGGCGACGATATAGCGCCAGACCAGCGGCGCGGCGACCCGGAGTACCGCGAGCAGATGGGCGGGTATCTTCAGCGGATTGTCGGGCATCCGGCCGTCCATGAGCGACCGGATGAACATCTTGATATTGTCGAGATGCTCGCTGAACTGGTTATCGAAGCGAAACTGAGCTGCGACATCCACGGCCTGTTTGGACTTCTGCGCGGCTTGGGAAAGCCTGATCTTCGGATAATATTTGAAACCCTTGAGATAGATGTTGTCGAACAGGTCATGGAAGCGGTCGCGGTCGATCACTTCGACCTCGCCCGCCAAGCTGTCGAGATGGTCGAGGAAGCCGACGCCAAGCCAGGGATTATCGTGCCATGGTGCCGGCTGCCCGTTGGACAGGGGGTGAAGCAGCAGCCGGACCGTCTCGATCGTGCCGCAAGCCACGATGACTCGGTCCGTCTTGAGACGCAACGTCCGGCCATTGACGGCCTTGGCGTTGGTCTCCGTCACCTTGCCCGCCATATCGACCTCGAACCCGGTGACATTGGCGTGCGTGACGATCCGCAGACTGGTGTTTGCGTCGATGTCCTTCCGGAAGAGTTTCGCGAAATTGCGCTGAGGAATCCACCTTGTCAGCTGAAGCGACAGCGCGTCATCACCCAGATCCGCCGACACGCCGACCTTGTCCCAGATCTTCGCATCTTCCATTTCGGCCCGGGATAAGCCAACCAGCGCATAGGCCTCGTCATAATAGGGGCGCAGGTCAGCATGGCTGATCGGCCAGCCGGACGGCGCGACCCACGGACGCTCCTCGAAGATGAAGGAGTCGAATGGAACGACCTGCCCGCCCCAAAATGTCGTCGAGCCACCAAGCACCCGATAGCGCCCGATGCCGAGATGCTTGAAGGGATGACCGACCGAAAAGCCCTTCATCAACTCCTGGGACTTGGTTTCGAGTCCCTTGCCGCCGCCCTCCAGCAGAGTGACCTTGTGCCCGGCTCGCGCAAGCTTGACGGCCAGGGCCAGACCGACCGCTCCAGCGCCGATCACGCAGATTTCATCGGTCAGATCCAGGTCGCTCGCGGCATTCTGCAGATCGGTGATCATGAAATTGGCGCCGCCTCCCTTCGCGCTTCATCAGTCCAGACGATGATTCCGGCCGAGGATCGATCAGGCGTCTCCGCCGGCCGGAGTGTCAAGGCTCGCATGTGCCCGGTCATTCAATGACGCCGGCCGCGAGCAGATCGTCGATCAGCGCTTTAAGCCGCTCAGCCAATTGCGCGACGTTTGCCGAGCGGGTGTCGAACGGCGAACGATCGGCAATGCCCCTGGCCGGCGACCAGCTCTCGATCTCGGTGCTCCGCTCATCAAGGGCGCGGTTGATCCTGAACCGTCCCGAGGCGTCGATCGCGCTCATCACAGTACCATCCGGCTTGAGGAAGCGGATCAGGTCCGCCCTTTGCTGTCCGGCCGCGACGATATCCAGCGCGCTGTTGTCCGGGTTGCCCGCGTAGAGTCTGTCCGCCCGCTCGACAAAGCTGGCGGTCTCGCCGCTGGTGTAGCGCGCGAGGTCTTCGGTGATACGCAGACCGAGGCGCTCGTCGACGACGAGATTCACCGCGCCGAAGCGACGGCAATTGTCGACCACGATGGCGGCGCCAGCACCGGCTCGGATCCGTACGAGCGTCTCGACCAGTCCCTTTCCAATGGTTCCGCCCAAGCCCTCGCTGTCACGGACACTCCCGGAGGCGCCATTTGTGAAGATGACTCCACTGTCCAGATTCTCCACGTGCAGGCCTTCGACGACGACCCGTGAGGCATTGGCGAGCAGGCCGCATGCCTGCCGCTGGCCCAGTGCCCCGGTGGTGAGCGATGCCTTGGTGATGCGGCCCTGATTGGCATTGCCGTTGATCTGGACGAATGTCCGGTCCTTCGCCGTGCTGGACGGAAAGGCGTGAATGTCGTTCAGAGTCCAGTTCTGCGGCGTGCAGTGCTGGTAAGCTTCGAACGTTATGGCACTGCTGCCCCAGTTCATGATCGTGGCCTGATCGATGCCGCTGTGCTCCTGCGCCATGTTGGTCCAGACCCCGCCGAGCCCTGGCACGTGATTGCAGTCGATGACAGCGTTGATCCGGCAATGAAAGGCAACTTTGTCCTGCAGTCGGCTCGATCCGAGCGTAAAAAGATAGCCAATCATTTCAGGGCCGTAGCCTTGGCTCTGGAACGACTGCGCCGCGCTCCAGCGCGTCTGTGGCGTGTCGAGCGAGACCTGATGCGGGAGCTCGAATGTCCGGGACAGAAAGACCTGGCCCGCATCGGCCGCGATTGCCGCGGGATTGCGCGGGTTCGCAAGGCGGAGATGCTCGGCGATCTGGTCAAGCAGGTCTGAGTTATATTTGGCCGCCTCGAGGCTGTCCTCATTGTATCGAAACGATGCCGCTACTTTGTTCACTGTCTCGCGCTGTGCCTCTTGGGCGTTAGCGGTCAAGACTTTGAGCGGATCCGAGGAAATACCCAAAACACCCGCAATCATGACATCCCTGCGGTTCATGGATAAACCTTTCGTTTGTCGCCGGCTGCCCGAGTCTGGAAAATGAAGTTAAAGTCATGAAATGCAAAAATACAATATAACTCATAATATAATGGAATCGATTTAAAGAAAAGTTCTGCAATATTATGAATTGGTAATGGCGGGGCGCTCTTGTCGAGGTTCGGCCGCGCCGTGAAACGCTGCCTTTTCCAGGCCTGTGGCGGCTCGCCCCATCGTCGGCTCAACGGCGTTCACAGCCGGCTATCGCGGCGAACGCCCGATGGCCAAAAGCACCAGGAATCGTGGAACCAGGACGAGATAGCGGCGCCACAGACGCTGTGGTTCCTGCAAAAGCCTATGGAACCATTCCAGCATCATTTTCTGCATCCAGAAAGGAGCCCGATCGACGGATCCGCTATGAAAATCGAAGGCGGCTCCGACGCCCAGCAGTGTCTGACTGGCATGGCGGTAATTGCGCCACATCCAGACGTCCTGCTTCGGTGACGACAGACCGATCCAGACGACATCAGCCTTGCTCTCCTTGAACCGCGCGAGGGCCGCCAGGTCCGGCTCATCGCTGACCGGAGCAAAGGGAGGACTTTCATAGCCGACGATGGCGACACCCGTATATTTTGCCTCGAAATGCTCTTTCAGTTGTTTGGCGACGCCTTCCTTGCCGCCATAGAAATAATGACGGAGACCGGTCTGCACGGAGCGCCGCATCAGTTGATCCATGAAGTCCGGTCCGCAAGTCCGCCGCACCTTGAACCCTCTGAACTTGCCGATCATGGCGAGTGGCATGCCGTCCGGCGCGACGATCGTGGCGTCATGATGCAGGTCACGAATAGTTTCGTCCTCCGCAATGGTCATGAGGCTCGCAACATCGCGAAAACAGACGAAACGCCCGACATCGTCCCGCGCCCAGCTCTCGACCAGCGTCGCCGCCAAATCGGGAGTCACGACCGAAATGGGGACCCCGATGACATTGTAGGTTCCGATGGGTTCAAATTGTGGATCCATTAGCTCCTCCATGCATTTCGCATGCGCTGTCGCATGCGCTGTCGCATGTTCCGGCATGCCCCATGGCATGTTTTGCCATTTGTTCAAATGCCTTCGATGACCCATCAAGAGTCCGCGAAAGAGCCGCCAGCCTGGCCTGTGTTCCCCAACTGCGCCACCTCTCCGGATCGTCCAGCAGGGCATCGATCTGCCGGCTCCATGCCGCCACTTCCAGCGGCAGAACCAGTCCATTCACGCCGGAGAGGACCAGATCGTCACTCGCCCCGACATGGGACGACGCGAATACCGGAGTCGCGCATTGCATGGCCTCATTGGAAACCAATCCCCAGGGCTCCCATCGCGAAGGGAATAGCAATATCCGGGCCGATGAAAAAACCCCCGCCATTTCATGCCATTGCAACGACGGTTCGTGAAGCAAGCGAATGGGCAACGCGCGCAGTCTTTCCAGAGCCTCCTGCTCCATCGGCCCGCTTCCGACCAGACGCACGCTCAGTCCGGCGCGCTGCCCCGCAAGTCGCTCGATGACATCGAGGAAGAAGCTGATGTTTTTCGCTTCATCATTGAGATGGGCAACCCAAAGCACATCCCATGGGCGTGCGTCGAAATCGGGCGTGTCGCTTGGCGCCGGCCAGGCTGGAACCAGCGGAACCTCAAAGATCGCCGCAGGATCGACGCCGCACTCCTCGAAATAGGCGCGCCCCTTCTTGCCACATACCGCAATCGCGGCGCATCGGCGCACGACGGGCGGCCGGATCAAGCGATGCAACAGTGACTGCGGCATGGTTTCGGCCCAGCCGTCGATCGTCAGAGCCAGCCGCCGCTTCCGCCACCGCGCCCAGAGATAGCCGGCAAGCATCGATGGATAGAATCCATTGATGACGAGCAGGTCCGGCGAAAGTCGATCCAGCGTCCTAAAAACGCCCCGGTTGACATGCGCAAAGCGTCCGGGCCCGAGTCTAACCACCATGCCCGGCAGCACGACATGCGCAAATTGGACGGAAAACGCCCCCCAACTGCGATTGGATTCAACCGCGGTGCAGCTCAGGACCGTCAGGTCAAGTCCTCTCGCCACCAGATTATTGTACAATCTGGCCGTGTATGGTGTCAGCATATTATTGAATATGACGACCTTCATTCTACAAGGTCGTATATTTAAAGGCGCGAAGGTAGCCGATCAGCTTATCCTTCGCTCGAATATCGAACCTTGCGCCATATCTCTTCAGGACTTCGAAAAGGTCCTGTCGATAGGCGCTGCGAGAGCGCGTTCTGTAGAAGCTTTTCTTGTTATAGGAAAAGAGGACAGTGGGTGCCGGGTCATAGGCGCCATTGCCCTGACCGAGCAATTCGAAATAGGCGGCCAGGTCCACACATGATTTCAGCGTTGAGTCATAACCGCCGCGCCGCAAGAGGTCTTCGCGAAAATATGCGACCGCAGAATGAATGAGAAAATTCTTGTTGAAAATATCGCTCTTATCAAAGATTCTGATATCATCAATACCGCCATCTGAAGGTATGAATCTGGCGTAATCTTCGGTTTCCTTCAGATCATCTTCCGGAACGACGACGCCGCCAGTCGCGAACAGCTTGAAGTCCGGAAAACTGTTGACCAGAGCCGTCAGTTTCATCAACCGTTGTGGCAACACAACATCGTCGACGTCTATGATGGCCACAAGTGGGCGGCTTGCGGCCCTTAATCCGGCATTGAGTGCTGCTGAACGCCCCGACCTCTCGAGTGCCACCAATTTGATCGCCGGATGGTTCGCCTGCCTGACCAATTCGACGCTGCCGTCACTGGAGCCATCGTCGACAAGGACGATCTCGGCGCCACTGTCGGCCGCGATCTTGCCAAGATGCGCGATGTAGCGCGGAAGATAGGGCACGCCATTGTAGACGGTGGTCACGAACGAAAAATCGGCAACGGTTGTCATGAGCCGCGCTCCGGAACGAAGGTCGTGATCGAGCGGATGGCCAACCGCACGCCGGCGTCTGCGACGGCCAGAGGCTGCGCCTGAATGTTAGGACTGCCGCCATGACGTTCGGCATAATACCAGAGCGCCTTGCGCAATCGACGATTGCGCAGGAGCCAGTCCGCTGGACGGTCCGTCACCTTGAAATTGCCGAACCGATTCTGCCACCTAATCCAGAACAGGTCTTCTCGGACCGGCATCATTCGCAAGTGCAATATCCAAAGGCCCGTCGGCTCGTCGCGCAGATAGCATTGCAGCTCGAACAGCCCCGCCGTTTCCCACTCGGTCGCTTGCACATGGAATGTACCGATCGGTCCGCTGACGCTCGCCTCTTGAACCGGGAACTGGTGCCAGACATTGGTACCCCGATGTTCCAGTCTCCGCCCAGCGATATTTCCGACTGGAAATTGCCGCGCATCGAAACGAAATCGGCAGACAAAATCCTGAAATACACTAGGACGCTTCGTTTTCAGTTCGATGATCCGCTCAATTGTTCTTTCGGATATCTCACAACTTGCTTCAATAATATGGCCACTTTCGGACATATTTACGTCAAATAGGCAAGACCCACCTGTGTCGTTGGACAACTCTTTCAATATGTTTTGAGAATTATTCCAACCGCCTTCTGTCGTCGAAATAAACGATCCCCGGTCAGCCGTTTCTATACCCCAATGCGTGCCCATGACCGCCCCCCCCCAGGAAACGGCATCAGGGCTGCCCCTGGAAATGGCCATGCTGAGTGTTTCGTGTCCGACCAAGATAGATCTCACTTCGCTGGCGCTAGATTCGATTACGCGACCGTTGGTCATTACGCAATCGCAGCATACTTTGATAAATTTCCTCTATCAGCACAACATTGCGAATCCTGTCATATTGGGATTCATAGAGTTGTCGCGCATTGCGGCCCAGCATGCTGGTGTTGTCGCGATTGTTGCACGCCTGCTGGATCGCACGGATCCAGCCCTCTTCATCATCGACGTCCACGGTCCAGCCCGTCTTTTCGGGATGGACAAGTTCGGCGAGTGATCCCAATCGCGAGGCGATCACCGGCGTGCCAGTGGAATAGGTTTCGAGCAGAACCATCGGAAAGCCTTCGTACCAGCGCGACGGCATGACCACCGCGGCGGCTCGCTTTATCCGCGCAATGACCTCTTCACGGGGCATATGACCGAGCAGGCGCACATTCTCCGGCACGCCATTGCGCCGGATCTCCCCGAGTGCCGGACCGTCGCCGATCACATCAATGCCGATATCCTGATCCAGCAACCTTGGCGCGATGCGCATGAGGAAATCGACGCCCTTTTCGGGCGAGCAGCGGCCCACGAAAACCACCTTGCGATCGCGGACCGGATCACCCACGCCGAGATCCTCGACGGTATTAGGCTTGATCAGAATCTGATCCGCCGGAAAATCGTCGGCAATAAAGCGGGACCGAGCAAATTGGGTCAGCGCGATCAGGCGCAAGCCCGGGTTGCGGTTGCAGACCGCCTTGAACGCAAGCCCCATCCGCGCGGTGATGGCCGAGCCCAGGCGAGAACCGCGATAGCAACCGTGCAGAACGGCGGGAATGCGGCTTTTCCCCACGCACTGCTCGCAGATCGCGCCGTCGCGCATCAACATTGCCCCCGCGCAGATGAAGCGAAAATTGTGCAATGTGAGCAGCGTCGGCAGCCCCATATGCAAGGCGTGCTCGACGACGCTTGGCGTAATACGCGGGAAAATATTGTGAAAGTGGACGATGTCGGGCTTGAAGGGCAATGCCACGGTGTCAAATAGGCGCTGCATGGCAGGGGACTTCGTCGCCTGAAGGGCGGCATTCATCTTTGAAGCCAGACCCGAAATCCCGTCATTGTCGACGAGCCAGACCTTCACATCGTGGCCCGCCTGTCGAAGATTGGCGGCTTCGACCTCGACAACCGTGTCTTCCCCGCCCCGCTGCTGATAGCGATTATGGGCAATCAGGATTCGCATGGCGGCTCCCTTCATGGGGGTTCGAGAAGACCGCCGGCACAGGATGGCTATACGCCGGGCCGATTGCGGCATGGGGCCCGGACGAGACGCGCGGGACCGCAGGCCGCCTGGCCAATGACGCCAGAGCCGCATCGCCGTTGGTTCGGTCGAAACGGGTCCGGCATCGCACAGATGCCAAACTTGTCGCTGCGCGATCGTAGGGGGGGCTGTGTCTCAAGATGATCGGAACATCTTGCGGATCATGAACGTCAGGCTGATGAAAATGATGATCGTCGCCGCGAGGTTGCCCAGAGCCATCGACAGACAGAGCCCCAGCAGACCGCCGACCGACGAGAGCGCCAGGAGACTGACGAAAAGCACGACCAAGGACACACTGCGCGCCATGAAGAATTCCCGCGTGTTTCCCAGCGCGAACATGGGGACGGACGCGCCGGACCGGACAACGTCGAACGCAGCGGAACACATGACGACGGCAACGGTCCAATCGGAAATACCGGCCGTCTTGCCCGGAAAGACAGCATTGAGGAACCTCGTGCCCAACGCGGTGAAGGCGACGACATAGGAGAATCCGACCAGCGAGAAGACCGCCAGCATGGCAATCGACAGGCGCAGGATATTGGCCTTCGGATTGTTCCGCAGCTTCCTGGCGGCAGGCGGCAGGGCGATCGAGAACATGACGGCCGACAGCTGCGTGAGAGGATTGGCCATGTTCTGGAGGACACGTAGTGAGCCACTGGCCTCAAGGCCATAAAGAGCGCCGGCCAGCGGCACCATGCCGGTGTTGCCCAGCCAGAAGCTCAGCGATGACGCCATCAGCCATCGGCCCGAGCGCCACATGCGCCGCGTCGCCCAGACCAGGAGCCGCGCGGTCGGCTTGCGCAAGGTCAGGATACCCAGGCTGAGCGGGAGCAAGGTCGCGCCGCACGCCAGGCCGAGCGCGCCGAGCGCCACAAAGGTGCTGTTCAGCCTGAAATACCAGCTGATCCCCGACAACAGGGCCAGAGACAGCGAAAAGCAGACTGTTCCATAAAGCGCGTAGTCGCGTCGCTCGTCGAGATAGCACAGCCGGCGATAGACCTGCTGTCCACGCAGTCCGGGCACGGCGATCGCGGTTCCGGCCAGAACCGGCGTCACCGACGGGTCAAATATCGTCGTCAGCGCCGCGGCAATCAGCAGCAGGGCCGAAACACTCCCCACCACAGCGACGGACAACGCCAATATCGCTCCGCGCAGCTGCGGCCAGTTCTCCATCGGCACGCGCACGGCAATTGCCGGGACGCCGTCGCCGATCATGCCCCAGATAATGGCCTCGATCAGCATCGCGCCCGACCAGGCGATGCTGAACCAGCCAAAGGCCACGCCGTCGAGAAGTCGGCTGAGGAAAACGATGTAAAGAAAATTGGAAATGCTCGACAGCGCCTGCTCGGTGATGCCGAACCCGGCCGCGCGTCCGACGCGGAAGAAGAGCGTCAGCATTTGCCGTCGATGTCGAATGTGATGGTCGCGCTTTGAGACAGCCCTTCGGAGGGAATGGTGGTAGGGTTGCTATAGGCGATCAATCGACCGCGGGCGCACCATTGTTCATCGGTTTCGGCGGTCAACGGTCGCTCGCTTGCGATCCTGAGGCCCGGCGCTCGCAAGGCCCCGTCTTCATCTTGCTCGACGCAATCGGCCATCATCAGGATGCGAGGCGAAAAGAGGGCCCATCCCGCATGGCGAGCATCGACATGCAGCTCGTCCTGCACCGTAAAGTGATCATCTTCGAACAGAAAATGGCGGGTCAGCCGCCAGCCGTCCCCACTCCCGGAGAAGCTCCGGTCCCCAGTCCACCGATAGGCACGCGGCTCGAACAGCATCTTGCTCGTTCCATCCGGGGCAATGAGACGTGGGAGCGGCAATCCTTCGAGGCGATAGAGCTGGTTGGGATAATTCTCGCCGCCATAGCAAGGGAGCGGCTGGCGCCCCGCGATTTCCAGAAACGGGAGCGGCAGACTGTCGGCCGTGCCGGTGGCGGGCGGGAGGACAAGGGCGGAATAGAGCGGCCGGCTGATGCGCAGGATGTTGTCGGCCACGCATGCGTCGGCTTGAGGCGCGGGGGACGGCGCCACAGGGTGGGACGTGCGCGCCAGGACAGCGCGGGCTTCCGCGAGCAGCGCTCCGGTGAAGCAGAGATAGTCGAAATAATTGTTATAGATATACCAGCCCGCGAAACGGGGATCGTCGAGGTCGACCAACTCGCCACGGCAGGTTTCATGACCACCGAGGACCAGCGGCAGCGACCCATCGGCGCGCTGCGCGTCGGCCAGGAACCGCACTACCCGTCGGACGCAGGCAAGGTAGCGCTCGTCGCCAGTGAGTGCATAGGCCTGGGCAAATCCCAGCGTCGCGGCGGCATAGCCGAAGGACTGCTTCGCGCCGCGCCCGAAGACATTCATGTCTCCGGAGGGCAGCATGATCCGTTCAAGGGCGCCGATAGCCTTGAGGAAGGCTGCGAGATGCATCCGCCGGGCCAAGCCGGAAGCCATGACCTGCATGCCGACAAGCGCTGTCGAGAAAGCATGATATTGCGCGGTCGGAGCATGGCGGCGATCCTCGATGAATCCGTGCCTCCCCTGAAAATAGAGCAGCGCCAGCCCGCGCTCGGCATGTGCGGCAAGGGCACCAGCAATCGGCGAACCCGCTGCCCGGGCAGCGGCCCGCAACAATGTCCAATTGGCGACTGGCACGTTGGCGAAGCGCTTGCCGCCCAAAAGGGAGGTCACCGAATGATATGGTTCGAGGCCGCCGAGGACCTTTGCCTTTTCGAGGGCAAAGCGGACAAATTCCCAGTGAAATTTGGTCGGATGGTGATCGCTGACCGCATCACCATTCGCGTGGATCGCGTCCAGCAACCGATGCCTGGGCCGATCGAACGACTTGCCGAGACAGCTGAACATCCAGACGCCAAATGCATGAGCATAGAATTCACGCTCACCCAGTCGGCCCGCCTGTTCAACGACACCGGATACATATTGGCCAATTCCGAGCGTGATGTCGTCGATCACGCCAATGGCGCAATCACGCACGGGCCGCCCCTCCGCCTGGAATGGGTTC
This sequence comes from Sphingomonas sp. IC081, assembly GCF_006874585.1. Classification (GTDB taxonomy): domain Bacteria; phylum Pseudomonadota; class Alphaproteobacteria; order Sphingomonadales; family Sphingomonadaceae; genus Novosphingobium. The sequence continues at coordinate 23,317 of NZ_CP029767.1, read as the reverse complement.
ATTGCGTCTGGTCCTTCTGGGCGCGGGCCGGGCGTAAACCGCATAGAAGCTCGCCGCGACAAGGGTCGGGAAGATCGAATTCTGCAGGGTCAGATATGTATCGGAAATCGACGAGACCAGAATGAGCACGAGTAAGGCGACCATTGTCCTTGGAACAGAATCCGTTGGATCAGTCATTGCACCCTTAAGGGCCTTGTAGAAACCCATTATATAAATAATGAAAAGAAGAATGCAGCCAAATATGCCGAATTGAATCGCCGCCTCTAGATAACTACTCTCGAATGTCAAGAATACCTTATGCCATGGCGTCAACCACATTAGCTGAGCACCCGGTGAATCGGGCAGGCCAGTGAAGAAATTGGCATAGCCATATCCGAGCATCGGCCGCTGCCAGAAATAAATCCTCCAGGCTTCAAACAGCATGTCTCGGCCAGTCATGCCCGACGTGCGGCCGACGAGCGACAGAAGGCCATTGGCGCCAACCAAGGCAGCCAGTGCCGCCGTGAACGAGGAACCGAGCAAGAAAAAGAAGGAGAACTGGCTGCGCCGTACAATCAGCTTCAGACCCCATGCCAGAATTAGGGCCATGATCGTCGCGATCAACGGGCCGGCCGCGCCAGTCGCCAATAGCGCGACGAAATAGAGCCCTACCCAGACTTTTCTGAATTTTCCAAACGCCAACAAGGCTTGATCGTCAAAAGCACAAACGGCCAACACGCCAAATGCGATTCCAGCGAGATTCTTATGACCGAAGAAGCCACCATAGGGCTTGAAGCCCAGCACATTGGATCGCCCCAACAGGTCATAGTCGATCATGTTGCTCGCGATTGGGTAGGCTAGAAAATGGAATATTAAGATGAATGGACCAATCAATATCAAATATTTCATCGTGTTTCTTATACCAAAACATGATGACAAATAAGATCCAAAAATAAAACTGAAAACATATCCTGCAAATTTAATATAAACAGCGTAATATTCTGGCGTATAACTTAAATATGAAAATATCGCAAAAATGAAAAATAAATAGACAGCCCATCCGCGTAGAAACGGTACAAAAAACATGTCGTATTTAAATACGGTGTTGGCCGCCAATAGCGCGTATAATGCTGCCCAAATCGCCATGTAAATTGTCGAGTTGGAAGATCGTACGACAATTCCCATCCCTTCAATACCCGAAAACAGGCTGTATATTGGCCCAAAGAGCATTGTAAGATACGCGCAAACGAACAGCCTCTGCCAAACGGTCTGGGGGCGATTGTATATGGCGCCCGCCATTGTTCGGCCCGCGCGTTGATCGGAAATGCCGGCCGCACTCATTGAGGTGGTCTCGCTTCCTTGGACAGGTTTGCGGCGAAGTTAAGCTCAAGCCGATGTCATTATGCCGCGCGTTTGAGCATCAGGTCATGGGGGGCATGCCCCCCATGACCTGATGGGTCGATGTTTCCATATGCCTCTGCCGGGGTTCTACCGGCAAGGACGAAATGGGGCCGATGGTGATTATAATAGGTGAACCAACGCCCGAGGCCTGCCCTCAGTTCACTGCCGGTCTCGAACGCGTGGAGATACACGCACTCGTACTTCACGGATCGCCACAGGCGCTCGATGAAGACATTGTCCATCCAGCGGCCCCGGCCGTCCATGCTGATCCGCACTTCGGCCTCGCGCAGCACGCTGGTGAAGGCATGGCTGGTGAACTGGCTGCCCTGATCGGTGTTGAAGATCTCCGGCTTGCCATAGCGGGCCATGGCATCCTCCAGCGCCTCGACGCAGAACCCGGCGTCCATCGTGTTCGAGATGCGCCAGGCGAGCACCTTACGTGTCGCCCAGTCCATGATGGCGACAAGATACAGAAAGCCCCGCCGCATCGGTAGATAGGTTACATCCGCGCACCACACCTGATTGGGCCGCGTGATCGCCAGATCGCGCAGCAAATAGGGATAGATCCGGTGCTCTGGATGGGGATCGCTGGTGCGTGGGCGCTGGTAGATTGCCGCCAACCCCATCTTCGCCATCAGGCGCCGCACCCGGCGACGGCCAACAGCATGGCCCATCCGCTGCAGGTGACGGGCCATTTGCCGGCTACCGTACCATGGGCAGTCCATAAACACCTGGTCAATCACGCCCATCAGCGCCAGCATCGCGCCATTCTCCGGTACGGGCGCGTAATAATAGCCCGAACGGCTGATCGAGAGCAGGCGACATTGCGCCGTGATCGACAGTTTCGGGTTGTCTGGCTCGACCATCTTCCGCCTCCGATCCATGCTCATCGACCGGAGGCCCGCGCCAAAAAATCCCGTTCCACCAGCAATTGGCCGATCTTGGCGTGCAATTTCTCGATCTCGGCCTCGCTGGTAGCCTTGGCAGCCTGATCCCCGCCGTCAAATAGGCTGGCCATGCCATCCATCGCCTGACGCTTCCAAGCGCCAATCATCGTGTGGTGCACGCCATGCTTGGCTGCCAGTTCCGCCAGCGTCAGATCGCCACGGATCGCTTCCATCGCCACCTTGGCTTTGAACTCCGCGCTGTAGCGCTTTCTCGTCGTCTTCATTCCTGTCCGTTCCTCAGGTCAAGCTGAGCTTATCACCCTGTCCAAAAAAACGGCACCACCTCACTCGGGGCGGTCGCGGTTGGCCCCGGACACCTTCTCGGTGAATATGCGCTCGCAGCCGGCCGCCGATAGCGCGTCGATCTGCGAGGCGGGATTCTGGTCGCGCGTGGAAACGCGGGCATAGCCGACAAACAAGGTTCAATCTCCGAATTGCCGCCACAAGGTACCGTGATTTGGGAGATTGAAGCAAGGGATAGTTCTGAGAGATAGAAAGGGCCGATCGGAAGGGCCTGGGCGTGATGGGCGCTGGCCCTCCCGATCGCCCTCGTTTACAAGAGACTATCAACTTCCGCCGCCATCGAGTCCAGCAGGTAATCGGCAGGACGCACCGATCGACCGAAACCTTCCGGGCTCGCACAGTCCTCAACGGATAAACCGAAATTTGTCCTCACCCCCCTTAATGACTCACATCAGATGCATTCGGCTTCATCACATGCATTATAACGGAGTTGCTAGTCGCACGGCTATGCGCAATGATTAATTCCAGATCATCGCGAGAAATATTGAATTTAGAGAATAACTCCAAATTATTTTCTCTAGAAAGAAAATTCTCTATCCTGCCCAGAGCGTCGCCTAGAGCTGCTGGTTGTTCGATTAACAATGCCAAATAGGATGCGTGCTTTTGCGCTTTCATTTACATCGCCCCTTTCTCGCTGCATATTCGAACTAGATGGTCAAAATGGCATCATCGGACATTTCGACGAACTTGCAGCTCGATCCATTCGTAAGTCTTCTCCAGACCCGCGCGTAGCGTCTGCGATGGAGCCCAGCCGAGGCGCTCCTTGATCAACTCGTTGTCGGAATTGCGCCCACGCACCCCGGTCGGCCCGGGAATATGATTCTTCTCAATCTTTTTGCCGGCGATGTCAGCGACATATTCGACCAGCTGATTGATCGTCACCATCTCGTCCGAACCGATGTTGACCGGTCCCTCGAAGTCAGTCGAACGGGCCAGCCGCAGTGTGCCCTCGACGCATTCGTCAACATAGAGAAACGAGCGCGTCTGCAGCCCGTCACCCCAAATGTCGATGGCGTCGCCCGACTTGGCACGGGCGATTTTGCGACAAACCGCAGCCGGAGCCTTTTCCTTGCCGCCGTCCCAAGTGCCCTCCGGCCCGAAGATGTTATGATAGCGCGCGACCCGGTTCTTGGTGCCGTAGTTGCGGTTGTAGGCGAGGAACAAGCGCTCCGAGAACAACTTTTCCCAGCCATATTCGCTGTCGGGCGCGGCGGGATAGGCCGATTCTTCCTTACAGTTCGGGTTGTCTGGATCTTCCTGATTGTAGGCGGGGTACATGCAAGCTGAGGAGGAGTAGAAGATCTTCTTGATGTTGCGCTTGTGTGCGATGTCGGCGACGTTGAGATTGATCGTCGCCGAATTGTGCATGATGTCCGCGTCGTGCTCGCCGGTGAAGATGTAACCAGCGCCGCCCATGTCGGCCGCCAACTGGTACACTTCGTCGAAATTACGATCGATCACGCGATGAACGGCATCCTGCTGGCGCAGGTCGGCGATAACGAAGTCGTCCGCCTCGGTCTCAGCGTGTTCGTGAAACTTGAGGTCCACACCACGCACCCAAAAACCTTCGCGTTTGAGCCGCTTGACCAGATGGCCTCCGATAAAGCCGCCTGCGCCGAGCACCAGTGCCGTTTTCATAGAAATACCTTTCCGAGTTTATGCGTCCTGCAGAACCGCGCAAAACCGATCGCCGATTTCCCCAATGTCGAAAGTCTTGTGAGCATAGGCCCGCCCATTGTCGCCAAGCCGCTTGCGCAGATCAGGCTCGGCGGCGAGACACGCGAGCGCACCGAGCAGAACAGCATCCTCACCCGGCGCGCCGGTGAAGCCAGCTTCGTTGCGCTCGATAATCCGCAGCCCTTCAGGCATGTTACTCGCGGCCCAGTCGTTGTCACGTGGATAGTGCGGCAGTTCATCGGCCGGCGCCCAGTTCTCAATCACCGCGATGCGATCGGAAGCGACGCCCTTGGCCGTAAGGATCGGAACGAAATCCTGGGTAATTGCGACGATCCTATCGCTGGATTTCAACATGCTGAATTCGAGATGACGATACCAAGCCGCGATGGCGTGACCGGCGACCGGAAGCTTCCTCGGAATCACCCGCGAAATCGCCTCGCTGTAGATATCCTGCAGCCAGAACACGAATTTCGCACCGTAGCGGGATGCAGCCTTCTGGAAAACGCGCTGGGTATCGAGCGGCGCATTGTTCGACACCACAGCGTCGGGCCGGAAGTCCGCAACTTGTCGGGCAAATGCATGGCCTATCTCTATTTCCTGCCGACGGCGGGCATAGAAAGTTCCCTTCGCAAAGACTGCGACGTTGCGAACCGGAACGATTTCGAAACCCTCAGGATCGCCGGGCTGGTGTGTCAGATTGCCCTTTGGTGTCTGGAAACTGGCCGAATAGACATGACGGACGGTGTGTCCTCGCCGGGCAAGCTCGCGCGCGAGCTGCACCTGGAACGGATGGCCCGAATAATCTGCCAAAAGAATCTTCACCAGCCCCACCACAATGCCTTATACCGCATTGCCTTATACCGCATTGCCTTATACCGCATTGCGGCAATAGCCAGATAATCTCGAATTTGAAGCTATTTTCTGCCACAGCCACATTTCGTAGCAAAATGGCCAATAGCAACAAAATTTCAGGACTGTTCGTCGTCCTGATCCTTGCGCGCCAGGACGGCAACGCGGCCAGTGATCGTCACCCCTGCCGGAATCTCGCCTGTAAAGCCCGTGCCGTCCTTCGTCGGCCACAGCGCCGCAACCCGCGTGAATTGCGCGCTTTTGCCCTCCCCTGAAATCAGCGTCAGGTCGTGTGTCGGTTTGGCCATTGCCCCCTCCTGTTCTGTTATGGGTCCAGCGCGCCTCATGCCATCGCCGGACAGGGAACATTTGACATGTAAATCTCTAATTTTGCAAGAAATTCGTGGAAGTGCCCGGTTTATGCGGCTTGAGTGCCATCATGCTCGGCCGCCTCAAGGAAAATGCGGTGCAGCGGCTCCTATTTTCCTTGACCCTGGCCTGCGCGTGATGCCGATCGGGTGGTGTCGGGACGAAGGGCGTCGCCTTCGTCCGCTCCGCGTCCGGTTCTCCACGCCTGCAGCGCGTCGAACAAAGGGCAATATGTCATAATCCCCTCCTGGGTCTCGACATACGCCGCCGGACCTTGGCAATCGCCTTGGCCTCCGCAATGATCCGCGCTCGCACGGCTTTCGCTTCGGCCAGCTTCGCCGCCCTGAGGCTCGCAACAGCGGCAAGCTTCTGATCATGGGTCAGCGAAGGATCGCGCATGATCGCCTCGATCTGCGCCGCCATGCCGCGCAAAACCTCCTTGTAGGCATCCCGTGCGCGGCCAAGCGCCTGCGGATCAATCCGGCCGCTCCGGATAGGCCCGCCGCCACACCGCACCGAAATATCCGTTCGGCCGTCGCCCCTGCCGCGCCGCCCGCCTTTCACCTGGCCCGCGTCACGCCGATCTGCATCGCCCTGGCCACCCTGCCGCGCCAGCAAAGCCCGCGATGCACCAGAAAAGCGGCTTCGCGCCGCGTTCCCATAAACGCCGCGTTTCCCTCCCTCCCCGCTCTGTCCTGACCTACCGCCGCGAGGCGGGCGATAGGCCGCTACCGTTCCAACCCGCCCCTTCGGCGCTCCTCCTCCTCGCGCTGGTGCTGCTCGGCGAGCATGACGAGCCAGGCGTCGCCCTTGGCCTGGATGTTGGCCAGCGTCGCCGGTGACAGGTTGCGTACATCCTCGGCGTTAAGCGGCCGATCGTGCTCGATGTCGTCACGGATGCTGCTGAGCGCCGCCGCGGCACGGCGACGGGCAATGATCTCCTGCGCCGGATCGGGCTTCGTTTCGGTTGCTCCGAACGAAAGCAAATCCGCGATAAAATCGCCCAGCTTGGCGAATGTGTTGGCAGCGGCATCGACAACCGCCAGGCCGTCCCTGACGCCATCGGCCCCGGCGTCCTGCCCCTGACCTCCCGCGTCGGTATCGGAATCGGTGTCGTGGGCATCGCGTTGCGGCTGCTCGGCTTCAACCCGCGCCGCCCGGAAGTCATCGCGCAGATTATGCGCCTCGGTCACCCTGCTATCGTATGCCCCCGACATACCCGGATACTCGGCCTGGGTACGATCGTGTGCTGCAACCTGCTCCTGGCCCTGCTCGATGCGCTCGCGCTGCATCGCCTGCGCCTCGGTGACGCTGGGCAGGGATTCCCGGTCAACATCGCCCATGAACGCACGGACCTCGGCCGCCCTCACCCCGTCCAGGCGGCGCGCCAGGCTGTGATAGTCTCCGGCCTGGTCGATCACGCAAAAATCGCGACGATCGCCCCGCGCCAGGATATAGCCGCGCTCCTCGATCGCCGCCTTGAATGCCTGCCCGTTCTCGGCCTCATACCACAGCTCGGTAAATTCCTCGCGCACCGCCGCGCGGCTGATCCCGCTGCGCTGCTCCGCCTCATATTCCCACTGCTCAGGTGAGCGCAGCCGATCGGCCTCGCGCGACGGGCTCGGCGTCGGCGACAGGTCGAAGCTCTGTTCAAGCTCGCGCGCGGTCGCGGCGTGCGTCTCATAATTGCCCCACATGTTCGCGGTCAGCATCGTCTCGGAATCGACCCGGTTCCAGATGCAATGCCGGTGAACGCGGCCCTCCTTCTCGTGCTCGACGATCACCCGCGCATGGCCTTCAAGCCCGAGATTGCGTTCCAGCACGTCGAACGCCTGCGCCCATTGCGCCTCGCTCAGCTCCTCGCCGCGCTCCGGGTTGATATTGGCCTGGTATAGGAAATTCGCGCCGCACCGGCTGCCTTCGGCAACCCCGCGCATTTCATAGAGCGCCTTGCGCAGGTCTTCCGACAACACCCCGCGCATGTCCTTGACCTCGGCGCGGTCGTTCTTCTCGCTGAGCAGGTGATTGCCCCACCATTTCGCGTTGCCGACGCTGCCCCCCTTGATGATCATGGCCCGCCCTTCCCAAGCGCGTCCATGATCTGCGGCGCGAGCGCACGAATTTCACCAAGCACCTCGGCCACCTGCGCCCGCTCGGCAGGATCGAGCCCGGAATAGCCGTTCTTGGCGAGCTGGTTGAGGTTGTTGCCGATCTTGCCGAGCTGCCCGAGCACACGGGCCAACATCTCCCGGTCCACGGGCTTGCGCCGCACGCTGCGGATCGGCAGGCCCGCCAGCCCTTTGCCCTGGGCGGCCGACAATGACGCGGCGCGCACAAACGAGGAAAAGGTCAGCCCGTAGCGATCGGCGGCCGCCTCGATCGCCGCCAGCTCATCGTCATCGAGCCGCATGGGCTTGATGCTCGCCCGCTTGCGCTTGGGCGCGCGTGGGTGATCCGGCAGCACGAAAACCGTGGTCTGGGGGATATGGCATCACCTCAAGGTTTGTGCGCCAGACAACGATTTCACGGACATTTCGAGAACACTGGTCATGCTACGAGCTTGAGCCGCGCCAAGGGGTCGTTCAGCGGCCGAAATTCGCCCATAGGAACACGCATGGCCTGGTCCCAAAGATAATCGCCGGTAAGGCTGATGTGCGCCCAGCCCATCGGCGAAAGATGGGCGAGGAGTGCCGGGTCAAATTCGGCATCGGTGGCAATGAGGTGCTGCATGGCCCGATCGAGATAGAGCGTGTTCCAATAGGCAATCGCGGCAATTAGTAGATTGAGGCCAGAGGCGCGATACTCTTGGTTTTCAAGGCTTCGGTCCGTGAATCGTCCCTGACGGTTGGTGTAGATGGCCGCTGCCAGGGTGTGGCGCGCTTCGCCCTTGTTCAGACCCGCCTGACATGCTCGCCGCAGCGCGGGCTGTTCTAACCAGTCGAGGGTAAACAGCGTGCGCTCGATCCGGCCGAGTTCGGCAAGCGCAAAATCCAGCTTGTTCTGCCGTTTGTAGGCCGCGAGTTTCCGCATGATGACAGATGGGGCGACGGTGCCATCCTTGATCGATGCCACGATCCGAACGATATCATCCCAATCGGCCTCGATCGCGCCAACCTTGATTGGGCGTCCCATCAGGCATTCGATGCCCTGATAGGTCGACGGGGCCAGGATGGAAGCGAGCTTGCGATCGGCGATGTCGCGCAGACGCGGTACGAACCGGAAGCCCAATAAATGACACAGCGCGAACACATGGTCGCTTGCGCCGCCGGTATCGGTATAGTGTTCGTGCAACGGGAGTTGCTCAGCGCCAAGGACAAGGCTGTCGAGCACATAGGGGGCTTCACCTGCGGTCGCGGACATGATCCGTGAGCCGTAAGATGCAAAATGGTCGGATAGATGCGAATATATCTTCACCCCCGGATCGGCACCATATTTGGCATTGATCTCGGCGGCGCCGGACCGGCTTCTTCCAGAGCGGAAAAACTGGCCATCGGATGACGAACTGGTTCCAGATCCCCAGTGGCGAGCGAACGGGAGGCGATGATGGGCCGCGACTATTGTCTGAAGCGCCTGCTGGTAATTTTCGGGCGACAGGTACCAGTTGTGGGTCCAGGCGATCTGGGCATAGCTCACGCCCTCGCTGGCATTGGCCATGCGCTCAAGCCCCAGATTCGTACCGTCCGCCAGGATGGCCGCGAGCACGGCATTCGGGTTGTCATGCTCCTTGCCGGATCGCAGGTCGCGAAACGCGGACAGAAAGCCCGTGCGTTCGGCCACCTCGACCAGCAGCTCGGTTATCCTGACGCGCGGCAATAGCCCGTCGAGCCGGCGGTCCAGCGTTTCGGCTTCGAGCGGAGTGATCGGCGGCATTTGCTGGATCTTCAATCGGTCGCGTTCCAGTGACACGCCTTCGAGTTTTCCGCCCTTCAGCTGCTTTGCAAAGCGCCTCAACCGCCAGTCGAGCGTTCTGCCGCGCTCGGCAAGGTAGGCCTGGGCATTGGTTTCGAAGGCAAGCTGCTCCAGGGCTTTCGCTGTGTCGCGGCGGCTCAGCAGATAGGCATCGAAGCGCTGATAGCTGCGGCTGCCCTCGACCCACACATCGCCGGCGCGCAAGCCATCGCGCAAGGTGGCGGCAACTGCGGTTTCATATAGCCGACGATCAATGCGCCCGCCGCTAGTAATGATCTGCTTCCATTTGCGGCTCGGGAATGGAAGCGGCGCGTTGTCCGGAAGTTGGCGAGCCTTGCGCTGGTTGGCATCCTTGATGATGTCGATGGCCTTGATCAACTGCGACCGACTGCCGGACGCCTTGAATGAGAACGCCTCGAAGAAGGCCGGGCTGAACCGGCGCAACGTTGCGTAGCGCTCGGTTGCTGCGACCAATGCATCTTCGCCCGCGAGATTGGCCAACGCGTCGACCTGGGCCCTTGCGGCGACCAGCTTGTGCCAGCCTACCATTTCATCGATCAGCTCGAGCGGATCGCCACCGTGTTGGACGGCTTCGTCGAGGGCCGAAATCGTCGCACCGAACAATCGCATCAGCTGGCCAACGGACTGGATGCTGTCCTGATAGCGCCTCTCTTTGCCCCGCTTGGCACGCGAGAACATGCCGCCGATCAGACGGTCGAACATCTGGATCGCGTGATCGGCGAGCCGGGCTTCCAGGTCGACGACGGCTGCCGCCAGCGTTGCCCGGCGGCGGTTGAGGCCATAGTCGGAAAGCAGAAAGGCCGGGGCCACGCCTCCTTCGCGAACAAATTGGGCGAAGCGGAATTCGGGGATCGCCGTGCCGACAGCGGGGTCGATGCCAATAGCACGCACAAACCGCAACCGCTCCAGGAGGCCATTGATGTTCGCTGCATTTGGCGCTTCATCGTAGGCCCGCAGCCAAGCCAAGGGTGTCATCCCGAAATCGGAATTGTTGACGAGCAGGTCGTCGAGGTGCGCGATCTTGTTGGAATCCAGCGTCTCAATGAGCGCGGCGGCCGCCGCTCTGCGCGCGCGAGCACGCCCGGCAAGACCGGCCCGCTCCAACGTGTCCGGTGCCGGCAGGATAAAGCGCCTGTCCTTGAGCCCTTCGAGCAGTGCACGAACGATGGGTTCGCCGCGGTCCGTGTAGCGCGCGGCAGTTTCTGCCAGTTCCAGTGCGAGGGGGATGTCCAAGCGGCGGAAAGGGCGCAGCCCCAGATAGCCGGCGACGATTTCGGCATGGTCGTTTCGGGTCTGCGGGCGCTGACCGTAGGTGGTGAGCACTGTCGGATCGACGTTCAGCTGAGCGGCAAGATAATGCAGAATGGGAACGGGTACGGCATTGCTTGCCGACAAACCGAAACCAGGATGGCGCATCAGGGCAATGTGACTTGCGAGGCCAAGTCTGTTCGGCGCGCCGTAACGTCTGCCAATCACCTCGATGTCGTCAGGGGACAGCGTGTAGTTGGCGATGATCGTGATTTCGTCGGTCGGCGGCTCGAATAAGCATCGGCGCTCACGATCGGTCAGGAGCCGCCGTCTTGCCAATTTACCCTCCAACCGATTCGTCGCGTCAGTTTAACGCATGGGTCCGCCAATGCGAAGGAGCGCACTGTCCGATAGACGATCCTCTACCGGACATCTGATGGCAGCGTTGCCCACACACGGCATCGCTTCGATTTAATTGTCTCATTTGAATGGTCCGATTTGTTTTGCATTGAGGGTGCCATATACGATACAAATTCCGAATGACCCACACCCTGATCGGCTACGCCCGCTGCTCAACGGACAAACAAGACCTCTCCGCGCAGTGCGAAGTCCTGACTCGGCTCGGGGTTGCGCCGGACCGGATCTATACCGACCACGGCTTCACCGGCACCAATCGTGCGCGTCCCGGGTTGGATCAGGCATTGGCGGCGGTCCGCAAGGGCGACACGTTGGTGGTGCCCAAGCTCGATCGCCTTGCCCGTTCCGTCCTTGATGCACGGTCGATAGGCGACCAACTGACTGCGCGCGGCGTGAAGTTGCAGATTGGCGCCAGTGTCCATGATCCTGCTGACCCCATGGGCAAGTTGTTCTTCAACATCCTTGCCACCTTCGCGGAATTCGAAGCCGATCTGATCAGGATGCGGACTCGCGAGGGCATGGCCGTCGCCCGTGCCAAGGGGAAACTGCGCGGCAAGAAGCCAAAGCTGTCAGAGCGGCAGCAGAAGGAGTTGCGGCGGATGTACGACACCGGCGATTACGCCATCAGCGACCTTGCCGAACTGTTCTCGATTTCGCGCCCGACCGTCTATCGCACTCTCGGCCGGCAGGCCACGGGCATTACCACCAGGCCGGAAGCGGCTTGACTATGCACCTTATATAGTGCATGTGGCGGCCATGAAATCAGGGGCAGCACAACGCATCGAGCTGGTGTTCTACCAGACCGATGCAGGTAATGTACCCGTTCGCGACTGGTTGCTCGGCCTCCCCGAAGTCAATCGCCGCGAGATTGGCCAGGACTTGCAGCGGGTCCAGTTTCGCTGGCCGGCCGGAATGCCGCTGGTCCGCCCCATGGGCAAGGGCTTGTTCGAAGTACGGACGTTCTTGCCTGACGGCACGATCAGTCGCGTATTGTTCTGCTTTCATCAAGGCGAGCTGTATGCGCTGCATGGGTTCATCAAGAAGTCGCAGAAGACGCCTGCGGCAGATTTGGAATTGGCTCGCAAGCGGCAGAAAGAGGTTGAAAATGGCTGAGAACAAACATCGCGGCCCGACGCTAGACAGCTTCCTTGCGGAGGAAGGTGTTCTCGCCGAATTTCAGGCCAAGGCCATCAAGGAAGTCATTGCCTGGCAGCTCGCTGAGGCAATGCGTGAGCGCAAGCTTAGCAAGAAACGACTGGCGCTATTAATGCACACCAGCAGAACCCAGGTTGACCGCGTGCTTGATCCCGCTGATGGCAATGTCACCATCGAAACCCTTCAGCGCGCGGCAGCTGTCGTAGGGCGCAGGGTCGAACTCGCTTTGATCTGAGCAGATGGTTCGCCCAGTCACACCTTCGTTCCCTTTATGTCCATAAAATCGTTGTCTGGCGAACAAACCTTGAGGTGACGCCAACAGGTGACGGTCCTCGCCCGACAGGGCGAGCTGCCTCAGGTCAGGCTTGACGAAAACGGCCTCGTCATCTCGCCGCTGAAAGCGGCAACACCGCCCGCCACCGAGATTGCCCGTCGCGCCGCCTATGATCGACTGCCGCGCGTGAAGATCACCGATCTTCTGCTGGAGGTCGATGCCTGGACTGGGTTCAGCGAATGCTTCATCCATCGTCGTTCGGGCCGGGAAGCCGACGATCGCAATGCGCTGCTCACGGTCATCCTCGCCGATGGCATCAATCTCGGCCTCACACGCATGGCGGAAACCTGCCGGGGCGCAAGTCTGCGCCAGCTCGCCCATCTTCACGACTGGCACATCAGCGAGGCAGCCTATGGCGAAGCGCTGGGAAGGCTGATCGACGCCCATCGCGCCATGCCGATCGCCGCGCTGTGGGGAGACGGCACCACTTCGTCGAGCGACGGACAGCAATTTCATGCCGGGGGCCGTGGGGCCGCGATCGGCGATATCAACGCGCGCAGCGGCAACGAACCGGGCGTCGCCTTCTACACCCATGTCTCGGATCGATATGACCCCTTCGCAAGTCGGGTGATCGCGGCAACCGCTGGCGAAGCGCCCTATGTGCTGGATGGCTTGCTGTATCACCAGACCGGCCTGACGATCGAGGAGCACTACACCGATACGGGCGGGGCATCGGACCATGTATTCGGCCTCATGCCCTTCTTCGGCTACCGCTTCGCACCGCGCCTGCGCGACATCAAAGAGCGTCGTTTGCACCTTCTTCCGGGCCAGGAATCCGGCCCTTTGCTTACCGGCATGACAGCCGAGCCGATCGCATTGGGTCATGTCGCGACGCATTGGGACGAACTGCTGCGGTTCGCCACGTCGATCCGCACCGGCACCGTCACTGCTTCGGCGATGCTGCGCCGCCTGTCCGCCTATCCGCGACAGAACGGACTGGCCCTCGCGCTACGCGAACTGGGCCGCCTCGAACGCTCGATTTTCATGCTCGACTGGCTGCGCGACATCGATCTGCGCCGGCGCACCCAGGCGGGCCTCAACAAGGGCGAGGCCCGCAACGCGCTCGCCCGCGCGATCTTCTTCAACCAGCTAGGCGAACTGCGCGATCGTCGGTTCGAGAACCAGACCTATCGTGCCTCCGGCCTCAATCTGCTCGTCGCCGCCATCATCTTGTGGAACACCCGCTATCTCGAAATGGCGCTGGCGGACATCGGCACGCCCGATGAGATCGCCCGCCACATCGCACCCTTGGGCTGGGAGCATATTTCGCTGACCGGTGATTATAGCTGGAATGTCGATGATCGGCCCGATCCGGATGCGTTGCGACCGCTGCGCGCCGTCAGCTCCCTGTTAGCCGCATGACGTTCGCTATCCGTTCGCCCTTACCGTGCAGATACGTCACTTTCGTGTAGTCACCCCCTCTTCATCAGTTCGACTTCGCGAATCAACTAAGCGGCGTTGCCGCCCTTCGGTCAGCGATAGCACGAAGTAGGGTCGGCCAAAGCACGAAGCGCGGTCGCCAATAGCACGAACGCGATCGGCAACGGTCAGCGAAAGCACGAACTTTTGTTGGAGTCGGTCGTCGAAAGCACGAACTTCAACTGTTTCGCCCCTCCGCGTAATTCGCCAAAAATATCGGAGTGCCGGGAGCATTCTGCGATCGGCCATCAGGGAGCGGCCGTGACCACATAAACGAATGCCCGGCACGAAGGCCGGGCACCCTGGAACGTGATGAGCGATGCCTGCAAGCATCGATCGGGACGTAAGACACCCCCCTCATACTCGTTCCCGAGCCTTGGTTCAAGGGAGCGCGCTTCGCGCCACGCTCTAGTTTTGCCTGGTCCCGGCCCCACGAAGGGGACGGAAGATGGGAGCTGTTTCACTCGCGAAGGCGAGCTTCATGGCGCTCGACCGCATCGAGCGGGCGCGCCCACGATCGCGATCGGGGTCTGCAAATCCGACACGGGCGCATGTCCACCCGAACAGCCGCAAGGCGGGCACGTTCGAGGACGACTTCTTCTATAGCTATGCCAAAGGCGAGACCGACCGGCTCTACAAGAAGGCCGTCGAGCTGCTGAAGCGCAAGAATGCCGTGCGCAGGCTGGCGCGCGCCGAGGGGCGACAACTCACCGAAGACGAGCGGCTTGTGACGCTGATAACGCCGGCAGCCGTGCGCGTGTTCGAGCAGCTTACCACCTTGGCCCGGACGTGCGCTGGCAAGGTGTTTCCGACCTGGGAGTGGATCGAGGCTGCAAGCGGCCTGTCTCGTGCGAGCGTCGGGCGGGGCCTTTCGATCCTCGCCACGATGGGCTTGATCGAGAAGCAGCGCCGCTGCGTGCCGATCGATCCGCCCGCTGATCGTCCCAAGGCCCGCAATGCGCAGACGTCGAACGTCTATCGCATGAGCTTTCCCAATCGGCTTGCTCGATTTCTTCCGCGCTTCCTGCGTCCCGTTCCGCTCCCCGACGATGTTGTGCAACGCGAGATCGACCGCATCGAAGAAATCGAGACGATGCGCCTTTGGCGGACGCCGCGACAGGTGGTGGCTGAGGAGATCGAGGACGACGGTCTGCGCCGGGTGTTGGACAGCCTTGCCATTGCGCTCGAGAAGCAAGAGTCTCAAAAAAATGGTCAACCGCTCCTAGATTCATATAATCTAAGGGCAGATGGAGTTGGCCTAGTCGGCCAACGCTCTAACGCCTGACGGCGCAGAACGGCCTAGACGAACCCACAGGACAAAATCCCACCCCGAGGCACTTAGCCGCTCCGTCGGACGCGGCGCTACGCGTCGCGATGCTCCCGAGAGGAGCAAGCGGTTTCCGTCGCGCTCAAATGGCCACGTTCGTGCTTGCTGATAGCGATTTTCATCGACGAACGCGGCCGTAGCGTCCAGCCCAAAGGGCCGCAGAGGCGTGATCGGCACCGTCATCTCATTTCCAAAGCTGCCTGCCATCTCAATTCGGCTCGGTGGTTGCGGCTTGAACGACCTTCCTCTTGTCGCGTCGGCATTCCTGTTGGGCGCGAAATCGATGCCGCGCGATTGTGATTGCCGTCCTTCGATTGGCTATTCCTGTATTGATGGGAAAATGGGCGCTGGCCGCCTTGCACGATCAAGGCCCAGTCGGCCCGAATCTGCGATTTTGGCCAGGTTGAAGAACGAACACTGAACGCTTGATTGATTCTACCAGGACCGTTGCTGACCACCGACCTCGTAGATATCGGCTTCCATGGAGCAATTGTAGCTCTCTGCGATGTTGAACATCTCGGAGAGGAGGCTTTGGATTTCCTCATCAAGGGAAATGCCATCCGGATCGGGGTCATAGGCGACGGTCAGTTTGTAATCACAATTGCCGTTTTTTACCATGGCGTAGTCGCGTTCCAGCATCGCCTCAATCCGCTCCCGAGCGGGTTTTCTACCTCTTCCACGCTTGTTGAAGTTCTCGATAATCAGATGCAGGGCGATGCTGGCAGTGGGCGGCTTTTCCGGCAGTTTGGTCTGTGACGGAATAATGTCGAGCGCCCGATAGACGGTCATTCGTGAGACCTTCAGGTCGCGGGCAACGCGGGCCTTGCTGGCGCCGGCGGCAAGGCGACGGCGGATTTCATCGTCATCGACGTTCTTCTTCCGGCCTTTGTAAACGCCTTCGGCGCGCGCCGCTTCGATCCCGGCGCGCTGACGATCCTTGATGAACTTCAGCTCCATATCGGCGACCATGCCGAGTATGGTGATGACCATTCGCCCCATGTCGCCCGCCGTCGTCACCTCTGGCTCAAGGATGCGCAGCGAAGCTCCCTTTTCATCAAGCTCATGCACCAGGTTCAGGACATCGCGCGTGGAGCGGCCGAGCCGGTCGAGCCGCAGCACGACCAGCTCGTCGCCGGTGTGCATAAACTGCATGATCGTTTCCAGTTCCGTGCGCCCGCTCCGCGAGGCCCCCGATCCGGTCTCGGAACGGATAATTTCGCAACCTGCATTCTTGAGGCGGCCAATCTGGATATCCAGATCCTGGTCCGTGGTGCTGACGCGGGCATATCCGATACGAGCCAAGTGCAAAATCCGTCACATTAGGGTGGCTCTTGCAGTGTATCGTCACATTGAGCGCAAACCCACCCTTTTGTGACAGACGAATGGTGTCACTCGGCCCTATCACTCTGGGGTGTACCCAAATGTTATAGGCCGATCAGCCGCCTCACGCTGCAAGCCGTCCAAAATCAATCCGGTCGTTCAGGTCGAGGTCGAAGCGGCCATAAGGGTTCACATGACTGTAGATCAACGGCGTGAGACCACGATAATCTTCCGGCGTCATCCGCCCCGCCCACTTCGGCTCAACCAGTACGGTCTGAAGCATGCGGGTGTTCACATACACCAGCGACGCTTGCAGGAGGTGTAGCGCCAGAACGGAGATTTCCTGCTCATGGATGCGGTTGGTGGCGATCTCGCCGCCCTTGCCGAAGAACACGAAACCATTAGCGCCGTTCCAGTTCTCAACCACATTCAGCCCTTCGTGGATCTCGCGGCGGAATGCCTCCTGACGCAAATACCGGCATAGGAAGATTGTTTTGACCGCGCGGCCGAGTTCACTCAGCGCCTTGTAGGTCGGGTGCATCACTTCGGCTCTGGCAAACCGGAGCAGGATCGCTTCCGGATCGGCGGTGCGCGATTGCATGGCAGCGGCATATTTGACCATTTCGTCATATTGTTGCTCGATCTCGTCCCAGTCGATCGGGCTGGAGAGGATCGGCAGTAAATTGGAAAGCCGCGTGCGCATGCCGGCTTGGGGAAGGGCCAGTTTCTGGCGTGCCACTGCTTTCAGCCGCGGGGCAAGCTCAAATCCAAGGAGTCGGCAGAACGCAAAGCCGACTGCGCTCTGGCCGTGGCTATCGACGTACTGGCGCTGGATTTCCATGTCGGTGCAATGGCGTAGCACGCCTTCGATCATGGAGGCGACCTCCGAGGAAGAGCACCGCTTGAGCTGGGAATAAACGCAGGTCGCGCGCTTCTCCACATGCCAGTAGATCATGACGCCACGGCCGCCATAGCGGGCGTGCCATTCCGTCATCAGGTTGCGGTCCCACGCGCCGAACTTCGTTGAATCGGACGCGCATGCCGTGCCCGCATCTCCCCATACTGCGGCATTGCGGATTGCCAGTGTCGCGTTTGCTACCCGCGCGCACGCCTCCCTCAGCGCTGGCGCGTGGATGAAACGGCGATGGACATGCAGCAATTCCTCGTAACTGACATCGGGTGTTGCGCCAGCGACCCGCTTGAGCCCGGCGTTCGTGCCCAAGCCATAGAGACACAGCAAAAGACGCTGAGCCAAGGCTGCTTTCGACAGGGTAACCCGCGAGGCCGACGTTTCGAAAGCATCCATCAATCCCGTGTCCAGAGCAGCCTCTTTCAACACGTCCAGCAGTCCGGTCATCGGCCAGCGCTGACCGATCTCGCTTTTGATCGAAGCGAGACCCTTCGGTTCGGGCAAGGGCTTGAACGGTGTAATCGATATCCGGTTGTCGCCGCGCCACAGGAGCCGGACCTTGTCGTTTTGTGGAATATTGGCATTGAGGAGCAACAGTTCCCGTTCAAGCTCCTCCCGGATCGAGGCGCAAAACGCCTGCGCATCTGGCGTCAGGCTGAGGCCGGAATAGTACGCCTCTCGCCTGATCTCGAAGTCCTTGGGAAGATCGTCATCGGGATTGCGATAGCGATCCGCCCCGACCACCCAGATTTCTTTGGAGCGGATGCGGTCGCGCAGTTGCGTCAGGACGCAAAGCTCATAGCTGATCCGGTTTACCCGCCCATCGTCATCAATGACGGAACTGCGCCATCGCGCTGGAATCACCTCATCGATCGGAACATCCTGCAATGGCACGAAGCGGCATCCGCCATCCACCTTGCTCCTGATCCAGTCGAGGGCCGCCAGGACCGGCCGCCACACCGCGTTGTTCGACCGGAACTCAAGTACGGAAAGCAGGCTTGGCAGCATGCGCCGGTAATGATTGGCCCAGGAACCACGCATCACCTTGTAGATGCGCCGGTCCAGAGCGCCCTTCGCATGGCTCTCCTTGACGATCGCCGCCAGCTTGGCCTTACCGGCGATCGGGAAAATGACATCGCAGATGCGCCCCGATGGTTCATTGATCGAGGCGCTGGCGATCTCGACCAGCAGGCGCTCCTTTCCATAGACCCGCTCGATGTCTTTCGCGATATCGCCCACCACCTTGCGTTTCGAGCGCGTTCCGATCTTGTGAACGGTTTCGATCAGCAGGTCGATCATCGCGTCAGTGAGTTGCGCCTCCCGCGACATTAGATAAATCGCATAAAGGCCGAGCTGTCGCGCCGGCGCATGCCGGCGCATCTCCGAGGCCTTTTCACCGGCAACGCGGCGAACAATCTGATCGACCCATGGCTTGCCCGTAGCCGTCAGGAGATCATGGGGAAGATCAAGTCTCTGGATAAAGGCGAGTTTCTCGGTCACGTCGAGAATGTTGTCGAGCGTTGCCTGTCCGGCGTCACCCTTCATCCTGTTGAATCCGGTCGAGCTGTCCGGATCGGCAAGCGAGGCTTCCAATAACGCCACCGCATCTGACGAAAGCCGATCACTGGCTCCGATCAGCCAGGTGTCCAGATAATCTTGCCGTTGTGAGCGAACGACACGTTCAAGCTCCTTGCGCGACGGCCCATAAATACGCCGGTCCCGGCACCACAGGAAAACATGCTCAAGCATGGCATTGATCGACTGGCCGCCCGGGCACAGCTCGCCAGCAATCCATTCCGTCAATTGCGCGCGATCCACCCGCTTCATGCGGTGATATCCAAGATGGATCAGGATCTCCGCACAATGCCGTCGTGCTGTCCGACTGGAAAAGTCATAACCGGCTATCTCGCCAGCCTCGACACCGAGTTGCTCGGCCAGATACGAGAGGCCATCGGTAGGGATTGAGCCGGGATCGATCGCGAAAAACCCCAGGGAAGCGAAGAATTTCAGCTGCGCGGCGAGGCCAAGGCGCGTCAGGGCCGGCTTCGAATTTACAAAATCAATATCGGCAAAGCTCAGGCTCCATCGTCCGATCAAATCCCCGCCCGGAATACTCCGATCCATCAACCCACTCCCTATGATGGAGCGAACTGTCCTCTTCTATGATTTCCATCGTCAATACCGAATGCCACGTTCCCAAAACGTTCTCCGACTTGGCCAAAATCGCAGCTTGGGGCCGACTGGGCCTTCTTGGGCGTCCGTGTTCCGGCCGATGGCATGGCCATCGCCGGACAGGCGATTTGAAGGGAGTAGAAAGCATGGCGCAGGACAACCGGGAAAGCTGGCTCAATCGGGTCGCGGCGGGCATGGCCCCACTGTTCGAGGCGCTGGAAAGCCCCCTCCCCGCGCGTATCCGCGTGGCGATCGGCTTCACCAGCAGAGGCGCGAAGGCCAAGGCGATCGGCGAGTGCTGGGATAATCGCTTGAGCGCGGATGGCCATTTTGAAATCTTCATCCGCCCGGACCTGGCGCACGCGCCCGACGCGATGCCGGCGCAGATCGCGGCCATTCTCGCGCATGAGCTGGTCCATGCCGCCGTCGGCATCCCGGCAGGGCATGGGAAGGCGTTTAAACGGGTCGCGCTGGGCCTTGGCCTGGTCGGGCCGATGCGGGCGACGACGCCGGGGGAAGCATTCCTTGCCGCCGTCGCGCCAATCCTCGATGCCGCCGGCCCCCTCCCCCATGCCCGTCTCGACACGGACGGGGAGTCGACCGCGCCTAGGAAGCAGAAACCCCGGATGCTCAAATGCGAGTGCGGGACATGCGGCTATACCGTCAGGACCGCGCGCAAATGGCTTGAGCAGGCCGGAGCGCCGCTTTGCCCGATCGAAGGGCACGGCCAGATGAGCCATGAGCCGCTGGACGACGACAGCGAGGATGCAGGCGACGAGGGCGGATAAGCGCCCCGATAAAATGTATATCGCCTAGCATTACAAACGATGTTATAGCGCAACCATATTGCCTGCGGAGCGAGAGCAGAATGATATTGGCAGTCGGAAACACTAAAGGCGGCGTTGGCAAGACCACCCTTGCCGTCAACCTCGCGGTGGCGCGCGCGCTTGCGGGCCGCGACCTCTTGCTGGTGGACGGCGACGAGCAGGGGACCGCCCTCACCTTCACCGAGCTGCGCGCCGATCGACTTGGCGAGGCGGGCTATACCGCCGTTGCGCTTACCGGCGCGGCGCTTCGCAGCCAGGTCCGCCAGCTCGCGGCCAAATATGACGACATCATCATTGACGTGGGCGGCCGTGATACCGGCTCGCTGCGCGCCGCGCTCACCGTCGCCGACACGCTGCTAGTGCCGGTGCAGCCGCGCAGCTTCGACGTGTGGGCGCTCGACCAGGTGGCGGCGCTGGTGGCCGAGGCGCGCGAGATCAACGAGGGCTTGCGCGCCGTCGCCGTGCTGAACGGCGCGGACGCGCAAGGGGCCGACAATGAGGCCGCCTTGGAAATGATCGGCGACATCGAGGGGATCGAGGTGCTGCCTACGTCGATCGTGCGGCGCAAGGCGTTCCCGAACGCGGCGGCCGAGGGCAGGGCGGTAGTGGAGCAATCCCCGCGTGACGCCAAGGCGATCGACGAGCTGGCCGCATTGGTTAGTGCGGTATTTGTATAGCATAATGATAGCGGAGTGAATTGCGATGGCTATCGCTCGTAAACCGAATAGCAAGCCCAAGCCCCCGATGGATGAGGCGGCGGCTGATGCCTTCATTGCCGGAGCGGCCAAGCCGAAGGCCGCGCCGGTCGGGGGCGAGGCCGACGAGGCGGGGCAGGGGGCCGAGCCGCGCAAGTCGCCGGTGATGCTCCGGTTCGATCGGGCGTTGCTGGCGAAGGTCGATGCAGCGGCCAAGCGGCGCGGGATCAGCCGCAGCGCATGGATTCAGTTCACGGTGAGCCGCGCGCTTGATGCCGGCGAGGGATAGGGCAGGCGTGGGCCGATCTGGCGGAGGCTAGGCGGTCTTGGCGCGCGAAAGGTGAGTTTTGGGGTAGGTCCTCACCGTTGGGCGGCGGGCTGGTTGAAATCCACCAGCACCGGCATTTCCGGTATGTCTCCGCGCAGCTTCGCCCGTCGCACGATGCTATGTTGGTCGATCAGGTTTTGTGCGTCACGGCGGCCGCTCATGGTTTTGGCGAGCCACATCATAGAAACCCGCTCGACCTTACGGCCTTTCTTGATCGGCGTGAACTCGACCCAGAAGGGGCAGAGCTTGTTGATTTCGTCCTTGGCGACCTTGAGGCAGTATTTGTTGAAATCGGCGAAGCGTTCCAACTTGCCTTCCGGCACGTTGAGCAGGCCGCGCAGCTCCGCAATCGTGAACTCCTCGCTTTGCTTGTATTCAAGGCCAATGCGGCGTTCGATCATTTCATAAAGGCAGAGCGCGTATTTCGACTCGAAACAATACATCACCTGCGTCTTGAGCCGCGCATAGACCTCGCTGTTACGCAAAATCTCGATCAGTTCCTCGGGGATGCGGTAATGCAGGAATCCGTCTTTTTCGAGGCTTTCGTCGCTGGGGCCGAGTAGCTGGACGCGGCGCTTATAGCTTTTGCCGCCCTTGCGGATCGTGACGATGGCGATGGTGCCCATCAGACGCAGCAGTGAGCTTTCTATGCGCTCGTTGCCCTGGTGCGTGCCCTTGAGCGCGGATTTGGCGATCCGGTGAATGACTGGCTCGCCGATCCGTTCCCAGGCGTTCGCGATCAGCAGATTGTAGATTCGGCGATCGGCGAGGGTGAGGGGCGATAGCTCGACAATATCGACCAGCTCGCCGGGCTTGACGATTTCCCCGTAATTGGCGGGATCGAACGGATTGCCGCGCCCCTTTTGCGCGAGGGTGAGGGCGGTATCGTCGCCTAGGGCGACCTTTGCCTTACCATTGGTTACAGGTGAGCTTGCGCGAGTCATGCCCTCACTTTAGCAGCAACGGTGAGCTAGGCAATTTCTAAAACTCGCCGATGGAGGGCGGGCAGGGGATACCCCAAAACTCACCGTCGATTTTGGGGCTACCCCAAAACTCACCGGACTCGACCCCAACACTCACCTTTACCGACCCCAACACTCACCAAAGGCTACCCCAAAACTCACCGGACTCGACCCCAACACTCACTTTTCGGAGCAATTTTTCGCAGTCTCCTGCGGGTTTGAGGCACCCTGAATCTTGAATCCAGAAGAATCTTAGAATCAGAACGCAAACGGTGAGTTTTAGGGTAGTCCTGCCTGTGGATAACTCTGCGCTGACCGTACCATTAGGCTCGAAGAAGAAAGAAAGCACCGCCTCTTGGGGCTTCGCCCCGCCGGCTCGCGGCCTTCGGCCGCCCCGGATCGCTAAAGCGATCCTCCCACCCGGCATCCCCACTAATGAACCGGCTTCGCCGGTGTGCTTTTTCTTTTATTGGAAATGTTTAAACGCTGCATCCTTACCGCCACATCAGCACCAACGGCCAGGTAGCGAATTGGCTTTCCAAAAAAGCCAGGTGGATAGGGCGGCAGTCCGATCGAGAGGGCCGGGAAGGCGGAAACGTCGTCCCTAGTGCGATTTCCGGGCCACTGGAGCGCATTTCAAACGTGGGGAAGGGGGAATTGAGGTCGG
Source organism: Sphingomonas sp. IC081 (assembly GCF_006874585.1). Lineage (GTDB taxonomy): Bacteria > Pseudomonadota > Alphaproteobacteria > Sphingomonadales > Sphingomonadaceae > Novosphingobium. The sequence continues at coordinate 81 of NZ_CP029767.1, read as the reverse complement.
AACGACAAATGCGCTCTACGGGCTTCCTGGGCTGCCAATTTTCTGGAAGCTAGATCTTCGACCTTCGGGCTATCATCCACC
>NZ_CP029766.1 GCF_006874585.1 Sphingomonas sp. IC081 | reverse complement strand
CGATGGTCGCAAATGTGCGTGCCTAGATGCCGCCAAGCGAACATTGGGCGATCCGCGGCAAAGCGCGGTACATCTTGGAGCGCCAGCTGACGACACCATGAATCTGGCCGAAGGCTTCGAAGACGCAGAATCGGCCATCGTCCTCAACGAACTTAGCGGCTGCTCGGCCGTATGCGGTGTCGAGCGCTATCGTGATCTGTACATACCAGACCATGTCCGCCGGGTCCGGGTTTACTCCCAACATGGCAAAGCCGCCCGAGATGGTCTTGTCCGCGCACACCCGCACCTCACGGCAAATGGTCGCAGCCTCCAGATCATATTGCCTCCCCCAGGGGGCGATTGGAACGACGCGCTTCTTGCTAAGCGTAGGGCGAAACAGTGAGAGCTCTCTCGATCCTGGGCGGTTTTGCCTGCGTTTGCGCCGCCATATGGTGGAATGGATCAAGCCGTGAGCGACACGACTTCGCGTGTGGCGATGTGGCTCCGAAATTCGTGTGCCAAGGCAGGTCAGGCTTCGTTCGTGACTTGCACGATGCACGGATGCTTCTGGCAAAGTCTGCCCGACATCGAAGCCTGGCGCAGGCCCACCAAGAGGGAGAAGTTGGCAGACAGACGCAGAAATTGAACGTCGCACGAGGGGAGGGGGCAGGGCGTCCCTCGGGCGAATAGCGCCTTTCCTCCCCGTCAAAATCGATTTGGAATGCCTGAAAGGAAATCCTCGATGTCGCAAAATATCGCTGAATTTCGGATTATCGGCCGTATCGGCAAAATCCGTCCCTTGGAGAAGGTTACTTATGTCAGCGTGGCCTCGAACTACAACCGCAGGGACGGGGACGACTGGAAGACCGATACCCATTGGAACAGTGTCGTGTGCTTTCCCAAGGTCGCGGCCCAGGTCGAAAATGCCGAGGCAGGCGATCTTGTTCACATCACCGGGCGGACCCGCGAGAACAGCCATTCTGGAGATACCGGGGTCGTCTACAAGACCGAGTTGATTGCGGATTCCTTCTCGATCCTGGCGCGCAAGATCGCTGAGCAGGACAACTAAAACGGGGAAGGGCGGGAGCGGCCTGCCAGCACGGCTCTATCTGCGCTTTCGCTCCGACCGAACCCGCAAAGCGGTTTCGTCCTATCCAGTTAACGATCCTCGCTCGAAGTGGAGGCCGCGCTAGCGCGGCCTTTTTCCTTTCTCAGCCTCAAGGGGGGCGGCCTCCCCCCTTCCCGGCAAGGGCCAGGCCGTCTTCGCGCGCAGGCGCGCTGCGCTTGGCTCACGCGAGGGTGTCCCCATCCTTTCGTTTGCTGCGCTTCCGTGCAGGACGGGTGATCCCCCTCCCTCACACTCGGCCCTCCGGTGCCGGTTCAACCCCCCCGGCTTCGCCAGCGGGCAGAAGCCGATGGACGCCATCGCCTTTGGCTCCATCGAGGAAAAAGGGAAGCCAGCACATGACCCGCAAGACCAAGACCACCCGCCACAACACCGGCCCGCGCTCGGACGTATACCAGGAAGTCACCAACCAGATTATCGCCATGCTCGAAAAGGGCACCCGCCCATGGTCGCCCCGTTGGGCATCGGGCCTTGCCTCTCTTCCGCGTCGCCATGAGGGCACCGCTTATCGGGGCATCAATATCCTTTTGCTATGGAGCGCGGCCATGACGCGCGGGTTTTCCAATCCCTATTGGATGACCTACCGCCAAGCTGCCGAACTGGGCGGGCAGGTCCGCAAGGGCGAAAAAGGCAATCTTGTGGTTCATTCCGGAACCTTCACCCCCAAGGACGGCGAAACCGGTGAGCCTGTCACAAACGACGAGGGCGAAGAAGCCACTCGCAAATTCCTGAAGCGCTATGTCGTGTTCAACGTCGAGCAGATCGATGGGCTTGATATGTCCAAGTATCCTGCGCCCGCGGTCGAGATGGAGAACCATGACGAGCGCGATAGGGAACTGGACGAAGCCTTTGCCCGCTGGCCGGTTCCCTACGCCGAGGGCGGCGCGAGCGCCTTCTATGACCCCGCTGCCGACCGTATCCAGATGCCCGCCTTTGGCGACTTTGAAAGTGGCAATGCCTTCTATGCGACCCTCGCCCATGAGGCCGTGCACAGCACCGGGAGCGCCAAGCGTCTCGCCCGCGAAACCCTTCGTGATTATGGAAAAGCCCGAGAAATCAGGGCAGAAGAAGAGCTCATTGCCGAGATTGGCGCCGCCATGCTTTGCGCCCAGCTTGGCATGGAGCCGACCGAGCGCGAGGACCATGCCGCTTACGTGGCTTCGTGGCTGGCCGCTTTGCGCAACGACAAGCGCGCGATCTTCCGCGCTGCCAGCGCGGCACAGGCTGCCAACGAGTTGATCCTGTCCCACATGGACGCGCCGGGGCAGGGGATCGCGGCCTGAAGTTGAAGCGGAGGGTGGCGAGGCAGCCGCCCTCGAAAAGCCGATCTGTGGAATTTCGGGCGATTTTGGTGCCAAAATCGCCCGAAATATGCATTTGAAGGTGGAAATCGCGCCTCCTTACAGGCTGTTCATAGCGCCTGCGTAAGGAAGTCTATCGCGATCTGGACGAGCGGGAACCGAGCTCAAGCGAGACTGCGTTGACGCCTGGAGCAACGGCTTCGCGTGGCTCTCTATGCGTGTCCATCGTAATCCATTGCCGCCCGTAAGTGCGTGCCACCAGGTAGAAAACGGAGCCGTGGCAGCCGACAACCATGCACTTGTCGCGCAGGTCGATCGGGGAGCCGTTTGCGCCAAAGCGCAAAATCTGTATCGACACGTCCACGCGCTGTTGCATCCCGCAACAGCGGCATTGCGATCGTGCCAGCGCGTTTGTGCGCGCCAGTTCGCCCCAGGTCGAGGCCCAACGAGGGATAAGGGAGACAATTTCGGCCATGGGATGAGCCTAGCAATCCGGCTCGCCACCGTCCATGATGCCGCTCACGCCAAGCCTCTGGCGGAAAAAGAAAAGGCCCACCTTTCGGCGGGCCTTTAATTTCCTTAGACGATGAGGGGGGGCGTAAGCCCGCGTTCTCAAAGCCGATAGCCCCTTATATGGCGGTAGTGACGGTTTCGTCAATACCGTGAGCAGACAGGATAGCGACCTTGCCTTTCACTCCCGCTGAGCTTCAGGATCTGCCCGAAGTTATCTCGGCGCCGCGCTTTGCCACCTATCTCCAGGCGAAAGGCAATGACCGGGAAAAGGCGCTCGAGCTCTACGAATGGAATCTCGACGTTTCCTCGGCCCTGATCGTTCCTCTCCAGGTCTGCGAAGTCGCGGTTCGCAACGGGATCGCAGAAGCCATCGAGGCCGTCCACGGCGCAAACTGGCCCTGGAACAATGGTTTCATTCGAAGCCTTCCCCGCCCGAAAAGTCGGTTCCGCTACAATCCGGCCGACGACCTTCAGGCCTGCGCCCGCAAACTGCCGACGACCGGCAAGATCATCGCGGAACTCAAATTTGCCTTTTGGGAAAACATCTTCACCGCAGGACAGGATAGCCGCCTTTGGAACGCGCATTTCCGGACGGTCTTTCCGGGGGCGCCGGCCGCTCTGGCGGTTTCTCAGTGCCGCGCCCAAGCCTATGCCGACCTGCAAGGCATTCGTCATTTGCGCAACCGGATCGCGCACCATGAGCCCGTCTTCACACGCAATCTCGCCGGCGACTATCAGCGCATCCATGACATGATCGCCTGGCGCAGCCCGACTGCCGCAGCGTGGATGGATGGCAAGCAAAACGTCACCGCCTTGATCGCGCAGAAACCCTGATTTCGTTCCAGATTTGGAAATAGGACGGGGACGGGAGCGACCTAGCGGCACGGCTCTATCTCCGCTTCGCTTCGACCGAACCCGTGTGCCACGGTTTCGTCCCATGCGGGTGACGATCCTCGCTTACAGATGCGGCGGCGCGGCCGCCAGGCCTGCCTGTCCGACTAAGGAGGGGGCGGCCTCCCCCTCCCTGCCCAAGAGCCGGGCCGTCTTCGCGCGGCAGGTCCGCGCTGCGCTTGGTGATCGCGGCGGTCTCCCCACCCTTCCGTCGCTGACGCTCCCGTGCAGGGCAGGTGATCCCCCTCCGCCGCAATCAGCTCTCCATGTGCATTCCCACCCCCCGGCTTCGCCAGCGGGCAGAAGTCGATGGACGCCATCGCCTTCGGCTCCATCAGGAAAAAGGGAAACAAGCACATGCCAGATTTTGCAAAGATGTCCGACGACGAACGCGGGGAATATGCAGCGCGCGTTGCCACTCTCAATGATGAACTGCGGGCCGACCTCTCCAATCCTCAGCGTGGGCGCGTGGTGCTGACCCAGGGCATTCGCGACCTGATCGAGGACACCGACCTCTCGCCGTTCTGGATCGACACCGCCGCCTTGCTTCGCATCGTGCGAGACTACTCGGATTTCACCGAAGACAACGACCCCCATGGAGAGCGGGATTTCGGGGCATTCGAGTGGAAGCAGACCCGCTGCTTCTGGAAGATCGACTACTACGACGCCGCGCTTGAGGGTGGATCGCCGGACTCGGCTGACAACGCTGTGACCTGCCGCGTCATCACGATCCTTCGTGCCGACGAATACTGATCGGCCAGCATCGAGGGCGGCGCAGCCGTCGCCCTCGACTTCCCCCTATCCTTAGGATTTTCAACCATGACCACCACTCTCAAGCTGTCGCAGCTTCGCCTTTCCCCCCTCAACGTCCGCAAGGTCGAGCCGACCGGGATCGAGGCCCTGGCCGACGATATTCACGCGCACGGCCTTATCCAGAACCTTGGCGTGTACGAGGATGCAGGCAGGTTCTGGGTTTTCGCCGGAGGGCGCCGCTTCCGCGCGCTCGAGCTTCTCAAGAAGCGCAAGGACGTCACCGCCTCTTTCCCCGTCCCCGTCATCATCAAGGACAAGGCCGAGGCCATCGAGCTTTCGCTGGTGGAGAACACCCAGCGCGAGAACATGCACCCTGCGGACGCAGTGTCCGCATTCGCCCAGCTTCGCGACGAGGGCGGCATGAGCGCCGAGGATATTGCGGCCCGCTTTGGCTATAGCACCGGCCATGTCGCCAAGCTGCTGCGCCTTGGCAGTCTGGCCCCTGCCCTGCTGGAAGCCTTCGCTGCCGACACGATCGGCATGGAAGCCGCCCAGGCGCTCACCATGAGCGAGGATCACGCCGTGCAGATCGAGGCATTCGGTCGTTGCGGCAACAGTCCCGCCGCGATCCGCCGCGCCCTCACGACCGAGAAGGTTCGCACCGATTCATCGACCTTCTGTTTCGTCGGTCTGGAAGCCTATGAGACAGCGGGCGGCACGATCACCCGCGACTTGTTCGGAGAGACAGGGTATGCCGATGATCCGGCTTTGCTGGACGAACTGGTTGCTGCCAAGCTGGATGGCATTCGTACCGGGTTCGAGGCCGAGGGCTGGAAGATCGTCGAAGTTTCCGCCGAGGCGCCCCACGACATTTACAGCCGTGGCTACCTTCGTCCCGAAACGCGCGAAGCGACCGACGAGGAAGCGGCCCAGCTTGCCGCGCTCGACGCCCAGATTGAAGCGCTGGAAGTCGAAGGCGGAGAGGACAGCGAGGAAGCCGCCGCGCTGTTCGACCAGCGGGACGCCATCACGGAGGGCTTGGAGGCGTTTACCGACGCGCAGAAGGCCAACGGCGGGGTTTGTGCCTATATCGGCTACAAAGGCGATCTGGTCCTGCGCCACTGGACGGTTTACGTCGAGCGGCCCACCGCCAAGGTTGAAGAATCCGGCCCCTATGCGGCCAGCATGGTCGAGCGGCTGACGGCCATTCGCACGATGGCCCTGCAACAAGAAGTTGCGGCGCAGCCTGCCCTTGCTCTCGATATTCTGCTGGACAGCATGGCTGCGCAGTTGCTCCACGGCCAGCACAGCTACAACCTTGCCGCCGACATTCATCCGACCGTGACCCGCCACACGGTTGAGCAGGACATGCTTGATGGCAGTCGCCTTGCCGACCTTCCTGCCCAGCTTGTCGAGCGCTTCGCGGACATTCCCGCTGATGGCCGTTTCGAGGTCATCCGCGCGATGGATGAAGCCGACAAGATGCAGTTGCTTGCCGCACTGGTTGCGACTTCGATCAACGGTACGACCTTCAATCACGGTGGAGTTGGTGCCCGGCAGGCCACCGCCGACAAGTACGCCGATGCCGCTGGCCTCGATCTTCGCCAGCACTGGAATCCGGGCCAGACCTTTTTCGACCGACTCAAGAAGGCGAGCCTTCTCGCCATCCTGGCAGAAGAATGCGGCAAGGATGCCGCCGGGAATTGTGCCAAGATGAAGAAGGGTGATCTGGCCGTTGCCGTCAACGAGCGGCTTCCCGTTGGCTGGTTGCCCGAACCGGCCCGCCGCTTTACGCCTCTTCGCGAGCAGCCCACGGACGAAGGCGAAATGTCCGAGGTTGCTTGATGTGCTGGCCGGTGGAGTAAGCGCTCCATCGGCCTCCCTTTTGATGAGGAAGCCGCGCGTTCGGCTCATGCCTTGCCGCATTTGCACCGGTGCAATTTTAGCCGCACCCGGCCTCCCAACAGCTATCGCAGAGCGCCTGGGGACATCCGCGTCCTGATCAGAATCCTGAACCGAGTGAGGGTGAAGCTCAGGGTATAATGGGAAAGTCCGTCTTCGCGGGTGCTGTCCGACGCATCTGGTGTCCGGCCCTTGCTATGCGGGACGGGCTTCGCCCCAAGCAGAAAGCCGCTGCGATGCCGCTACGGTTTCCACGATGTGGACCCTCCGTCTTTCGACTTGCCCGCGCATGGTCCGCCCCCCGTTCCGGCGATGCGTCAGCAACCTTTTGAAGAAGGACAGGACCCATGCAAAATATCGCAGAGTTTCGGATCATCGGCCGCGTCGGGAAAATCGAGATCAAGGACAAGGTCGCCTTCCTCGACATCGCGGCAAACTACAGCCGCAAGGTTGGCGAGGACTGGGAAGACGATCCGCACTGGAACCGCGCAACCCTCTTTGGAAAGAACGCCGAGCGTGCCGATCGGATCGGCAAGGGCGATCTTCTTCATATTGCTGGCCGGGTACGGCAAAGCAGTTATCAGCGCGAAGACGGTGAGCGGATCTTTCACGTCGATCTCATCGTCGAGCGGTTCGCCACCTTGCTGCGCGGCGAGAACGGGCGTGGGGGCGACTAGAGCGTACTCGTAGATTCCCGAAGGATCGAAGGCGGTGCAAAAGCGCCGCCTTCGTCGTTTTGTACTGTGAGCCTCAAGCTCGCACCCAACATGACTGAGCCAGGGTTGATCAGGCTGATGTCGGACGTTCGAGTTCGGCGAGTTTATGCGCGATCTCTCCGGCTTCATGCGTTGCGATGGCCTTGGCAATCGCGCGCGCATCGGCCTTCTCCATAGCCGATATTTTGACCCGTCCCAGGGCTGCGAACAACGTGTCGCGCCCGGCGTCGCGGGCCGCCTCCTCAGCTTCCCTGGCTTGTTGGTCGAGCGCGGCGAGTTCGGAGCGCAGTGATGCGCGCCGGTTCTCGATAGCGGTGAGCGAGGACATTTTTCGGGCGGGTTTCGGCATGAAAACGGCTCCGTGAAGTGTGAGGATGAGCGCGGATTCTGTCGGATGCCGCGCGTGCTCGCTAGATGTGCTGGCCGCGAAATGCGATGAGTGGAGTCTGCGCATAGACAGCGCGCACGTCGGAGGAAGGCTGCATCTTGTTGCCTGGGTGATGTGCTTTAGAATGCAGGCAATTCCTCCTTCCACGTTTCTTGGCCTGTTCAGTTTCGATGGTGGCCCAAGAAGGGGAATTTGGGTTCGGATAGGGATGGCAGGATATGCCAATTGGCACCAATGTAAACATTTGGTGTTTGGCGCCGCTGCACGGGGCTTTGGGTTCATGATCGTAAGTACGCGCATGTCTGACGAGCTGGTGGCCGAGATCGATCGTCTCGCCATCGCCCAGGGGCAGAGCCGTGCGTCATGGATCGCCAGCACCTTGCAGCGCGCGGCATTGTCGTCCGAGAATGACAACCTACCGGTGACCGAGGTACAGGGCAGGGGCCATCCCGACGATTATGTTCGGGTCACTGTCCGTCTTCATCGTCACGAGATCGCAGCGATCGAGGACGTAGCCGGGCCGCTGCATCTCACGCGAAACGAATGGATCAAGCGCACCTTGCGGTGGGCGCTGTGGGACAGGGCAGGGGCGCTGCGACTTGCTCCGGTGAGCCAGACCGAGCTTGGCAAGTTGCGTAAACAGATCCTCGCGATTGGCCGAAATATCAACCAGGCGGTGCACGCGATGAACGCGGCGAACCAGCCTGAAAGCCGCCTCGAAATGCATCGTGTTGCCGCGCAGTTTCTGGAAACCTGCGCCGACCTGAAGGCACTCGTGTTCAAGACCCGGCGCGAGCTTTCGTCCTACGTTGGCGGCGAAGTCGGGTACTGGATCGAGGCGCATAAGGTGCAGGACGAGGACGTGCAGGGATGAGTTTTCGCTTCTCTTCCGGTACGCTCGACAGTCTTGCGGGCGTCTATGCTCCGCCCAAGAAGCGCAAGGCCGGGAGCGGCGGCGGGAAGGCATCGGCTCCCAAAGTGGGCGGCACCATCCTGGCTTTCGCGGTCTCTTCGATGCTTCCCTCCCCGTCCAAAGCGAGGAGCGAGAACTGGCCCAGCGCGCAGGCCAAGCACGCTTTTGGAGGCAGCACTTCGGCGTCCGCGACGGGCCGGGCCATTCGCACCATGGAACGCACGGCCCGGCGAGCGCCGGAGGTCGTCGTGCGCATTACCGGGCGCCAGCATGGCGGTGGGCATGTCCTGGCAAACTTCTCCTACATCAGCCGCCTGGGGCACGGCGAGGAGGTCCAGGTGCCTCTCTACACGAGCGATGGCGACGTTCTTCGTGACGGACAGGACATGCGCATTCTCGCCCAGGACTGGCAGGAGTGGGAAGTCGGGGGCGATGATCGGCGCAAGGGCGCAACCTCGATCTCGATGGTTCTTTCGATGCCGGCAACAACTGACCCCGAGGAGTTGAAGGCGTCGGCGCTCGACTTTGCGCGCGAGGAATTCGCCAATCGCTCGTGGGTTGCCGCTCTCCATGTCGATCGCGACCACCCACATGTGCACTTGACCATTGCGCGTCGCGATCACGATGGGCGGCGCTTTCATCCAAACCGTGACGACCTTTTTCGGTATCGCCAGCGGTTCGCGCAGATGCTGCGTGATCGCGGGATCGAAGCGAACGCGACCCCGGCACGGGCGCGTGGGATTGATCCTACGCATGAGCCCATCGCGGCGAAAAAGATGCGCGAGAAGGGGCAGGTGCCACGGATCGACAAGAGCCGTGCCGAACGTGCACAGGGGTTCCGCGATAGAGGCGTTGCCGATCCGGTGAAGCAGGTCCTGGCCGATCGCCACGCGACGGTTTTGCAGACCTACGCCAAATCGATCATGGAACTGTCCTCGTCTCCCTCGCTCTCCGACCAGGTGACGGCGCAGACGCTATCGAAGTTCATCGAGACGATGCCTGAGCCTGAGAGCAACTCGGAGCGGGCAGCGCGGCTTGGCCGGGGGGCGCGTAGCCTAGATCCGGATCAGGCCCTGGATGATCCTGTGGCACTCGCGATCAAGCGTTCCGCTGACATGACGCGGCGGATCAACGAAAAGGCAGGGGGCGGGCGTCCTGGGGCGAGCGATGCCGCGCACTTGGATATGGACAGCTCGACGGATGGTGCGCCACCGAGCCGGTGGAGCGGCCTCTCCAACAGCGAACAGGATGCCAGCTCGAGCGAAGCTCTTCGCCGCATGGATGAATTGGCCCGCAATGCCCATGAGCTGAATCGTGATCAGCGCGAGCGTGATCGTTCGAAGGATAGGGATGGGCCTTCGCGATGAGCGAGCAGGGTACACAGTTGGCATTGGCTGCCATTCTCGACGCGATTACCTTGTTGCGCGGCGAAGTCTCTGTGATTTCCGATCGGCAGGAAGCGATCCTGGCGCGTCTCGATCATATCGATGCAGGGTTGGCTCCGGTTACGGATGTTCTGCCGGGTCTGGAGATGGTTCTCGCCAGGCAAGGGGAGGATCGGGCGTTCCAGACCGAAATGTTCCAGCGCACAGCGGAGCTGGCGGCTCTTGCCCACGCTGCAGCATCGGGGCGGCCTTGCGTGCTTCCGGACGATGTCGCGGATCATCCCGTGCTCGAGCGATTTGCGTATCTGCAACCGGCCGAGCGCGCGCCGAGTGATCCGGCCCTGGTACGTTGGAGGCAAGAGGTGAAGCGGGCGCCCACGGACGAACTGGCCGAGGTTTTGAAGGCTCAGTATGTTCCCTCCCCCACGGAGCCCGTCGACGTTCGGGTGCTGCGCTTTCGTCTGGCTGCGATCACGCGCGACGAGCTCAAGGCGCGCGGTGCCACCTTGCCCGCTACGCGCGCGCCTTCCACCCTTCGAGATACCTCAGCCTTGTCGAAGCAGGCGCGTATCGCCGACATGGCAGCCCTTTGGCGCGCGGGCGATAGTATTGCCCTGCAGGGCGACGCTGAACTCGCTGGCGCGATCGACTATATGGCTCACACCCGGGCGCGTCTTTTGACCGAGGGGAACGCCCCTGAGCTGGTCGACGACTTGATGGTGCAACTTCACGAAAAAATCGGTGAGGAGTTGTCGCGCGGGCAGGTTGTTATGCGGCAACCCGCGACGGTGAGCCATGCGCCGAAGCGGGCAATAGGGGGAGACTTCGAGTTGGATGAGGTCCGTGAAACGGACCCAGATATACGCTAGCGCTTTGCGCCTTCGCATTTTCTGAAATGCGCCCATCCTTGCCGCTCAGCTCTGGCTTTCCAGCGCTAGGAAGCCGACGTTCAGCTATGACGTGGTCTGGGACAAACCCGTCGTTCCCACTGCATAGGCTGAGCGCCCGCTCTTGTCAGAAGCCGACGTTCGGCGCTTAATCAGATTGGCGTGATGTTGACAGATCAGATCACCACGCTGGGTGCCTTACTCGCTGGCCACGTTCGATGCAGCCGATATCTCGCGGATGTCGTCGAAGGCGGTCGGTGGCCTGGCCTCCAGGCAGATCACAGGCCTGCTGCCGGAACAGATGGCGGGCTTCACGCCTGTACAGATTGCGGCCTTGCAACCCGCGCAGGTTGGCGCGCTCACGCCCTCACAATACGCGACGCTCTCGGCCGATCAGATCAAGGCGATCGGATCGCTGCAGTTCTCGGCGCTGACGCCTGATACGATGGCCACACTTTCGCCGGATCAGGTTTCCGCCTTGTCGCGCGGGCAGGCCAAATCCCTCACGACCACGCAGATCGCGTCCTTGTCCGCGCAGTAGGTCGCGGCAATGAAGCGGGATGCCGTTGGCGCCTTCTCGCCGCAAATGATCGCCGCGATTGATCCGCGATCCGCTGCCGACCTGACGACTGACAAGGTTGCAGCGCTGGACACCGGCCAGACAACCGCACTGAAGCCCGAGCAACTCGCGGCCTTTCCTATTATCAGGTCAATGCGATTGTGGTGGATCAGCTCGTGCAGCTGTTCGGCCCAACAGATCGGCGGCTTTAGTCCGATGGCGGCGACAAGCGCCAGAACACGTGTTGCCCGGCACCGCGTAATCGGCCATCCTGCGCATAACTGCGGCCATCAAGACTAAGACAAGTCGCGCCGTTCGGACCTCGAAAACGAAGTGTACGTTAAGCACGCGAGGCTAGACGAGCAAGCTCCCACCGCTGCGAAGCGTTTTCGCGTGATGATGCATCGTTGCAATCCAAAGACGTCGTCACGCGGAATACTTGTCACGATACACGTCGAGATAGTCGGCATCCTGGCAGATGCATCGCGCGGTGCCGTTCGTGCCTTTTCGCGCAGGATAGCTGATGTGCCCCGGCAGCCTGCGCATCAAGTCGATCGTGGTACGGCCCCTAACAGGCGCGCTCCGTAGAACCGAGCCCGAGGCGACGACCTCCGCGGCGAGCATGACTCCGGCAAGCGCGGACTGGAACGCCATTGGCACCTCGACGTCGGCACCGCCGCCGTCTTTGGCGCGCATGATCGCGTTTCCGCAGATCGCCTTCTGGCGAAAGGCGCGAAGTGGCAGGCCAACGAAAGGAAGAAGCACGTCCACAGCGATACCGAGCTGCGAGGCGACAAGCCGCGCAAAGTGCTCAGAGACGGGCGTGCCGAAGTGTAGCATCGACCTGATCTCCATCTTCTGCTCTGGCGGAAAGCCCAGCTCTTCCAGCACGATCTCGTCCTCGTTGCGGCGCGCGCTATCGGGCAAATAGAGGCAGGCCAGACAGGCGTCCTCGCCGTCGAACTCATGGCGCGAGATGCCAAGGTCGCCAGCCTGTGTCCACGAATTTACGATCCGGCGCGGCAGCGAGCTTTGCACCTGCACTCGATCCCGGGCAGTATCGAGCGCCACCGCCACCAGTTCGCACGCGCGATGCGCGGGATCCTGCACGTATTCCGCCCAGGTGCTACGGAATGCCGTCGCGGAAATCCCGCCGCCCTGCATGGCAGCCACCGCGACATCAACCTTCACTGCACCCTCGTCCGCCATCGTAGGCAGGACGTAGCGTTGGAGGTTGGTCAGTTCGACCTGCTCGTGGTCGATCAGGTGAAGATGGCCAGCGACGCATTGCAGCTTCGACATCGCCCATACAAATGCGTTGCCGATCGCGCCGACGCCGACCAGTTGCGCGAGGCCGATGTCCATGCCGGTCGGCAGATCGCCGTTCGCCGCATCTTCTCCCGTCGCGAAGTTCAGCAGAGAGATCGTCAGATCCTCATCGAGGTCAGGTCGCGTCAGCCAACCGGTGAAAACCGCACGGAACACGTTCGCAACAGCGATGCAGGCGGCCGCGCCAGCACCGAACGGATTAGTGCTCGTGCCGAAGCCTAGCGGCCGCGCTGTGCCGACGCGCGCAATCCAGCGGTCCGACCCCATGTATATGACACGACCAGCGGGCGCCTCGGTCACGCCAGCGACGACGACGATGTCCTCGCCGACAGGCAGATCTACGATCTCGACGTTCGGATTGATCGCGCGCAGCAGCACAATCAGTTCGTCGGCATGAGCGTGATCGCCGCCGAGCGATAGAACCCGCACTCGCGGATACAGTCGCGCGATCAGCCGCGTCGAAAGGTCGAGAGCGGCCACCCCCTCAAGGCAGGTCGCGGCGTGCGTGTCAAAGGCGATGGTAACGGTGACCTCGTCCAGCCGCTTCTCGAAGGCGCCGGGATCAAAGTCGCGAAGAACTTGCGCCGCGCTCTGGCGCGCGCGGTCGAAGAAGGGGGCAAGGCCCATGATCTACTCCTCTATCACGATGATTTTCGCCGCCCGACGCGCCGGAACCTTCACCCAGCGAGGGCGCGGCCCGGGACTCCAGAATGGACGAGGGGTCAGCCTGTAGGTTGCGCACCGTGCGATCGAGAACGGGTCGCGCGCGAAATCCGGCACGACAAGCGAGAAAGCGCCAAGCGCCGTCGCGATCGCATATTCGTCGTCCATCTCGCTGTGATACGCCTCGGTCGGATGGCTGTGGATCTGCGCCAGCAGCCGCAGGCCGCTCTTGAAGAGGTGTAGGTTGATACGGTGCAGCTCCTCCCCCGGCACCGACACCATCAGTCCGTGGTCGCCACGGATGCCCTGCTGTTCGGGCACGATTGCCTCGCGGATGGCGAAGCGGGCACCGTCCTGTACCCCCACCCAGAGCGCCATGCCCTCAAGGCCACGCAGCCCAACGGCTCGAAGATGCGCGTGCGTGCGCAACGCGACATCTGGGGGAAGTTCTACCGTTGTGACCTCGGTGAGCGAGGTCCTCATGCGGGAACCTCCGACTGATCCAAGCCGAGATTGACCTTCACTTGGTTGATCGGCGCGGTTCCATACCGCCACACGGTCTCGAGCAGATTGAACAGCTTTCCTTCGCCGACCGCGCGGTGGATCTCCCATGGATCGCCGGTGTGCGCAGGATGCGCGTGATACGCGCGTGTGCCGGGCAGACACAGGAAGCCGGGTACGTGGGGCATCTGCGGATAGTGTTGATAAAGCTCCATAGCCATCTGCATGAGAACAGGCTGACCGTTCATCTCGATCTGCTGCATGGCCCCGCCCGGCACGGCCCTCCGCAGCTTGGTTGGCATTTCCGCCGGCATCAGCTCGCGATCCGTGAAGGGCTCGACGAACGTAATCGCCAGCGGCTGCACGTCATAGTCGGTGAAATCGATCCGGACCGCGAAGGGTATCGTCCACGGCCGGCAGTTCACCGTGGCGAAGGCGACCTTCACCACGGGGAACTCGGCCTGCATGACCCACATCCCGCGGGCCACCAGGGTCGAACCGAGGTCGTGCAGCTGCGCGACCTCGCGATCGAACTTGCGCCGGCTGACGGCGGGGTCCGCGACTTGCATCAGCCCGCCGCCCCGGCCTTGAGGCTGGCGAGCAGCAGCGCGCCGTCCTTGATGCCCAGCTCGTGCAGTGTCTTCGAGACGTCGAGCGGATTGCCTGGCTCGTCGGTCACCTGCCAGTTCGCGACGTCCTGACCGGTGTTCTCGCTCTCGGCGAGCGCTTTCTCCAACAGCGACACCAGCGTGCTCTCGGGCCTGCCCGTCACGGGGACGGGTTCGCCATTGATCACGAAGGTGACATGGAGGTTCTTCGGCGGGGGCGTCTTGTGGCGGCGGGTGAGGACACGTTCGAAACCGTCGCCGCCGACGTCGAGAGTCCCCCCGCGCGGGACCAGCTTCTCGCCCTCGCCGGCCACCGAGACTAAGATGTCGCGATCGTCCGCGATCTTGCCGATGAGGCGCACGTCCTCCTCGGAGATCGTGGAGAAGCCCCACTCCCAGCCCAGCTCGTTCACCTCGAACGCGTAGTCACGGTCGCTGCAGAACGAGCGGAACTGCCGCCTCTCCCCTTCCTTCAGGACGATCGGCGTCTCCAGTCCGACCCCCTCGGTATAGCGTTCCTTGATCTCGACGAGGCGATAGTCACCCACCGGATGAAGGCCGGCGAGCGCGCGCAGGTCGCGGCCCTTCAGCTTGTTGTCGTTGGTCGGGATGGCAACGCCATCCACCTCGAAGACCCACTTTTCCTTCACTTCGCTCATTAGTCACAACCTTTCCGTTTCGATGACCGCCGAACCTGGCCCCAAACCGGATCAGCCCCATGATGTTTCCCGATCGCAGCCGATTCGGCAAGCATCGATGTTACCAATTTGGTAATATTGTCATTGACGTCGGCATGCTGCTATGGCACTGCACAATGCACATCTCTGGCGCACTCGAACTGGGGGATCTGAATGGCCTTTCCGAACCCGGTCCATTGGGAGCGGCCAGGGCTTGGCATGCGGAGGTATCGGCAGCCTCGTGGTCCGATCGGACACAGCTTCTCGGCCGGTTTCCCAGCGCGCAGATGGACGGTGATCACGTGCTCTTCGATCTGGGCGAAGGCGATCATTGCGTCATCGCGCGCTTCAACTATGAAATGCAGTCCGTGCTTATGAAATATTTTGGACCGCGAGCATCCGCCGTCTGGCCGCCTACGGCACGCGGCCGCAAGGCGAAGAAGAAGTCGTGAAGATCGCCCCCGTCAGAAACGCGGCCGACCATGCACGCGCCCTCGAGCGGATCGAAGATATCTTCGACGCGAAGCCGAACACGCCCGAGGGCGACGAACTCGAAATTCTTTCGATGCTCGTCGCTCAGTACGAGCATAAGTCGATACCCGTGCCTTCGCCGATCGAGGCGATCCGCTTCCGCCTTCATCAGCAAGGTCTCTCGCCGCGCGATCTCGAGCCCTTCCTGGGTGCGCGATCGCGCGTCTCCGAGATCATGTCCGGCGAGCGCAAGCTCACCGTGGACATGATGCGGGCCCTCCATCTCAACTTCGGCATACCGGCTGAATCCCTCCTCGGCGCGCCACAGGGCGCGCCCCCTGCGCCGGCCCCGAAGCGCGCGCCCGAACCCTCCGCACGCGCCCTCGCCGATCTCGCAGCCACCGGTCTCATGAAGGCGAAGGAGGCCTATTCCGACTTCCTGGCGCGTGCCGCCTCGCTGTGCGCCCCGGATCCGAAGTTGAAGGCCGCCCATCTTCGCAAGACTCGGACGGACCGCACCAATACCAAGACCGATGTGGCGGCTCTAGACGGTTGGTGTGCGGCCGCGCTGCTCAAGTCGATGGACGTGAAGGTCACCGAGAAGACACGCCAGACCAAGCACGACATGGCGCTGGCGCGCGCGATCGCCCACTTCAGCACGCGAAAGGACGGCATAAAGAAGATCGGTAAATTCCTCGCCGATCACGGTATCGCCCTGGTCGTCCTACGACATTTCACAGGTACCTATCTCGACGGGGCCGCTATGCGCAGAGCAGACGGCGTCTTCGTCATCGCCCTGACCCTGCGGCACGACCGGATAGACAACTTCTGGTTCACGCTGCTGCACGAGTTCGCCCACGTCTCGTGCCACCTCAATGGCGAGACCAGCATGATCTTCGACGATCTCGAGCTGGGCTCGACCGACGAGATAGAAGCCGAAGCCGACCGCTTCGCCCAGCAGGCGCTCATACCCGACGACCTATGGAAGGCCGCTCATGCGGACTTCGGGCTATCGGAGGTCACTGACCTCGCCGACGAGGCCGGTGTCAACCTAGCCATCGTCGCAGGACGTTGGCAGCGCGAGTTCAAGGACTATCGCCGGTTCTCTAAGGCCGTTGGCCATGGCGAGGTGCGCAAGGTACTGCTGCCGAAGGGCTGAAACGAGGGCCGCACCGGCAGCGGTCGACGGCCCGGTTCAGATCGTGATCTCCACCCGCGTGCCGTCGGGCGCCTGAATCACCGCCTCATAGAAGCCGTCGTCTCTGGCCCGCGGCTGCAACGATGCGTATGCGTCGGGAGTAAAGCGCGGACACACTTGACGCAGATCGATCCAGCCATGCTTAAGAGCGCTGAATTGTGGGGGGCTAAGGTGTTCTGTCCATTATCACCTCAGGCGAGACGTTTGCGCACCTCCGCTGCCTTTCGTTTCAGCCCGATTTTTGGATCGAGCGCGATCGCTTCCTCATAATCTGAAAGCGCGCTGGCGAGATTGCCTAGCGCTTCCTGACAAAGCCCACGTACCTTGAGCGCCAGGGGGCGCTCGGCGGTGGCGAACTCCGGTTCGGCGAGGATCGCATTGACGGATGCGATGATCTTGCCGCTCATCATCGGGGGGAGTGCCGATCCGCGCAGCAGATTGTGGAGGACATGCACATTGTCGCTGCGAGCCTGTGCATCGATCCAGCGATCCCGGTCGAGGAATTGGCCATCGATGGCATAGTCGTAGGCCTGGCCGTCGTGATAGCGGAGCCGGATTCTGCCCGCCTCTGGAAAAGCGTAGCTCTGCGCCCAGCCACTTTCCGGAACCCAGTCGGCAACCTCTCGACCCGACGCGAGATCGAAGATCGCGAGCAGCGATCCGTCGGGACCCGGCGCGTTGCAGGTCTGGCACACCGCCATGCCGCCATCATCGGCGATGCCATTATTGAGCAGGTTCGCCGTGAAGGAACGCTCCACGAGGAGCGTCCCATCCGCGCGGTAGGCACGGAACACCCCCTTAAGGCCGTCACCGAACAGCCAGTCGTTGATGACAAAACTGCCGTTGTCGGCGACTTGTCCGTCGTTCGGACGTTCGGCCCGGCCCTGCGCCGCCAGCCGGTCGCCCTCGAACAGATAGAAGCGCCCCGGCCCGCTGCTGCGGTGTCCGCCATGCGTGCCCGCGTCATTGCCGTCGCGCCAGGCGAGCAACCAGCGGCCATCGGGGGAACGCCGATATTGTCCGAAGAAGTCGAGCGACGCGATTCGCACGAACCGGTCGCCAGCCGCGCCGAAACTCAGCATCGGTTCGTCCGTCCGCGTTGCCGCGCGTCGCGGCGCCGTCTGCTGTGAGCCTAGCAGGCGCCTGATAAGGTTGATCACGGCGCCACCTATTGTGGAAAGCAGGCGACGACACAGCGCCGGTCGCTACGCATGACACCGTCGATCCCATTGTCCAGATCCCACAGAATGACGCGGCCGGAAGCGAGCCGAGCCGTCACCTCTCGCGCATGGAAATTGCGATTGATGCGCTTGGAGATCTGAATATGACGCAGGCTCGGCCCGCCCGCGAAGCTCGCCTGCCATCGCCGCTCGAGATCGTTGCGCTGGTCCGCGTCCGTTTCCTGCCGGTTATCGACGCTGTCAGCGTCCAGGCTATGGCAGGTCACCGCGTCGATGCGGCGGGCCGCGCCGGCAAGCCGCTTCATGAATTCGATCAGATGCTGCCGG
Source organism: Sphingomonas sp. IC081 (assembly GCF_006874585.1). Lineage (GTDB taxonomy): Bacteria > Pseudomonadota > Alphaproteobacteria > Sphingomonadales > Sphingomonadaceae > Novosphingobium. The sequence goes on along the minus strand of NZ_CP029766.1, from coordinate 63,873 downwards.
TTGTGCGACCGGGCGCAGGCATAGGGGTCCTTGACCAGCAGCTCGATGACATGGTCGTCGGCAATCGGCGCCAGGAAGATCGCGAAATCGCGCGGCTTGTTCGGCTCGAACACATAACGGCTTGGCGCGACCAACGGTGCCGGAGCCGATCGCTCAGGCAGTGCGACGCTGAGCGTCGGACGCCTTGGTGGCACGGTATCGGCGACCGGTGTAGCTGTCGGTGGCTGGGAAGGCTTATCCGCCCGCGCCTCCGCATCCGGCGATGGGGGCACGTCCGCGTCTAAGCCGGGTTCGTCGTGGCCGCCCAGTACGTCCTCAAACAGCGTGCTGGTGTCGGTCTCGTCTTCGCCCGGGATGAGCAGCCCCCGGCTCAATTCCCGCTTGCGCGTCATCAGCGCGTCGAGCTTCAGGTCGAAGCTTGTCGGGCCGATCGCCGGGTCCGGATGCAGCGATTGGGGCAGATAGACATGGACGTCGCGCGACTGCCCGATCCGGAATACGCGATCGGTCGCCTGATCCTCAACTGCCGGGTTCCACCAGCGCGAGAGATGAATGACGTGATTTGCGGCGGTCAGGGTCAGCCCCACGCCGCCCGCCTTGGGCGAGAGGATCATCGCGTCGAACCCGCTTGCGCGACGCTGGAACTGTTCGACGGCCGCCTGCCGCGCGTCGCCCGTCACGCCGCCATGGATGCGCAGCACGTCATGCCCCAGGCCGTAGCGGCGCCGGATTTCGGCGGCGAGCAGCGCCTGCATCGCCAGACTTTCGCAGAAGATGAGCGCCTTCTCGCCCTTGGCTTTGATGGCGTCGAGCGTCTCGAAGGTCGATTGCAGCCGCGCGGACTCTTCGAAATAGCTGCCGGTGGCATCTTCGGGGGCGTAAGGGTGCAGCGACACGCCGCGCAGCATGTGCAGGATTTCCAGCATATGCCCGCGCTTGCCGGTCCCGCGGGCCGCCATCGCGCGTTGGATCACCCGTTCATAGGCTTCCGCCTGCGGGCGCGGCATCGCGAGCGGCAGCGGATGGATGTGCTTGGCCGGCAGGCCCGGCAGGCAGTCGTCCTTCATCCGCCGCAGCAGGAGCGCGGGCCGAGTGTCGCTCGCTTCGGTCAGCACCGCATTCAGCTCGCGCAGCTTGTCCGGATCGGACGCGGGGTAGCTGGTCTCGAACGCCTTGCTCGACCCGAGCAGCCCGGGATGGATTACGTCGAACACCGACCAGAGATCCTGGAGCCGGTTTTCGACCGGCGTTCCGGTCATCGCCAGCTGGAACCGTGCGTTCAGCGTCTTGCCCGCGCGGGTCATCTGGCTGGCCGGATTCTTGAGCTTCTGCGCCTCGTCATAGATGATCGCTGCGAAGGGCTGGCGGGCGAAACTCAGATGATAGTCCCGCATCGTCTCGAAGGTGGTGAGCACGACGCCGGCCTGGCTCCACGCATCGCCGTCGATTGCCGCCCGGCCAAGCTCGATATCGCGGCCGACCTCCTCGCGCGAGCGATTGAGGCCCGCGCCATAGGCGCTGACCACCGGGCCCAGCGCGCCGGGCTCCAGATGCTGTTCGATCTCGCGCTTCCAATTGGCGAGCAAGCCGGTTGGCGCCACGATCAACACGGGTTTGGGCGATGGTTGTTCCGTGCGTAGCCAGGCAAGAAACGCGAGCGCCTGAAAGGTCTTGCCCAGCCCCATGTCGTCGGCGAGCAGCGCGCCTGGCATCCCGGCCCGCCAGCATGACACAAGCCAGTTGAAGCCCTCGACCTGATGCGGCTTGGGCGTGGTGACGAGCGCTTGCGGAAGTGCTGGCGGTGCGGCGGCGGGAGCCGCGGGTGCCTTCGCGAGCGGGGCATAGGCTACGTCCTCGAGATTGTCGCGCACCTGCAGGAAATAGCGCTGCGTCGCGACTGGCGGCGGCTGCCCCGCGTTCTCGGCGTCGTCGTGCGCTGCCTTCACGATGGCAGCGAGATCGTTCAGCGCGGTGCGCGTCTGCTCGGTTGCGGGTATCTCGGCCTCGCCGATGGTGAAGGTCGACCGCTCCTCGCGAAGCGCAGTCTCGACCGCCTCGACGGCGGGCGCGATCTCCTCCGGCTTGATTTCCACCATCTGATCGTCAGGCGGATCGCCGATGCGCAAGCCAAACGCCTCGGGCAGCCAGCTGTTAGGCTTGGGCTTGATCCACGGCAGCACCGGCTTTCGCCAGATATCGATGCCCGAAACGCGCTCGGAGAATTGCTGCGTCTCGACGAACAGCGTGCCGATTTCGGCGACATCGGCACCCTCCGCGCTGAGCGCTTCGGCAAGTCGGCGCTGCGGGCTGCGCGCGAATTGTCGGCGCTGTTCCGCGGTCCCACCCTGAGCGTCGCGGACGACTCGAAGCGCCCGCTGCAAGACCGGATCAAGAAACAGGATCGAGCCGCCATCGAGCAGATAGGCGCGCCGTGTCCCATCACCCTGGCGAAATCGACGCGCGAACAGCTGTTGCTGCACCGGAGGAAGCAGGCCATCAGCGGCCTCGTCAAGGATCGCCCCGTCCTCGGTCTCGCGCATCCGCTCCTTGCTGAAGAGGACCGGATCGAAATCGAAGCCTTGCGCCGACGGCTTGAGGTCAAGCGAAAAGCCCGCAGCGTAGCTGAGCCGAAGCCGTTCGATGAAGCCGTCGGGCTTGATCAGAGAACGGTCCTCGTCCCCGATCGCCTGGCGCAGCGCCGCAAGCGCCGCCTGCCGCTCGCTTTCGCCGGTTGCGGCGTTCAACCGCTCGACTAGCTGCAATGTTGTCCAGATCGGCTCGGCGATCCGCCACTCCTTGGCTTCGAAATGCGCGCGCGCACCGCTTTGCTTGACCGCGGCCGGCAGGCCGTTCGGCCGTGTCCAGCGCGTCTCGATGCGGAAACCGTCCTGATGCGCGACCCCGATCGATTGCAGGTTTAGCGCCAGACGTGCCACCGGCGGGAGACCAAGGCTTGTGGCTTCACCTTCGGTCAGCTGGGCGACCAGACCAGGGTGGAGACACACGGCTTTGTCCGAGGCTTCAGCCTGTGCCGAGCCATCGGGCGCATTGTTGCCATCGCCGATCGCCTGCAGCAACCGTGCGACCGCCGGACGCGCCGCGGTCGGGGCCTGGATTATCCAGTCGTCGACAGGGATCAGCGAGCGTGTCCCCTTGCCGAAGAAGCGTCCGCCTTCGACGCGGATCAGCTCGATCCGCTCGCGCCCATCCTCATGCCGCGCTTCGAAGCGCACGTCGGGACCACTCACCATCCTGCTCCATGCCTGGGGTGCTGCACGCCGGCGCTCTGATAGACCTGCCGCGCGAACTTCGGCTGCCAGCCATTGGGTGGATTGTGCGGAATCGCACGGAAGCCTTCGCCCGCCGCCATGGTTCGCAAAGCCGGCCCTTGATAGCGACGCTGGTAAAGACTTGGCGCCTTCTGGTCCGCTGCCCGCCAAAACCGGCAACTGCCGTTATCGCTCCATTCGGCGATGCGAATGTCGCCGATCGAGAAGATCAATGCCGACTGAGCCGTCGTGGCACCACCGCCTTCGAGCGTCGCGTAGGCGATTGCCTGGTCGTCCATGAACTTGCGCGCGAGCCGCTCCGCCTGCGAGCCGAACGCGAACCATGCGTCGGTGATGAACCCGGCGTCGAGGTAAGCCAGCCAGAAATCGGTGCGTTCCTTCCATTGGTCGCGCCGCTCGACCGTTTTCGCCACCACCGAGAAGAACTCCCGGACGGTCGCGCGTACCAGCCAGCCGCGCAGCACGGCAAAGGCAGTGTCGACCTGGGCGTCCGGGAACATCGCCAGCACATCGCGCCGCAGCGCCGCCCAGCGTTGCGGCGCAAGCCGCGGATCGCCATTGCGCGCCACCAGGAGAGCGCTGACCAGCCGCTGATGCGCTTCAGTGCAGCTGCTCCGCGTCCAGGGCGCGAGGAGGCCATAGGCCAGCGCGGCGTTCAGCTCCTTCGTCGTCGGGAAACTCTCGAACAATGCGATCAGGCGGCGGCCGCTCTGCTGGGCCGCTTCGCCGCGGTGATCCGCCGCCGCTTCGCAGGCGGCGATCAACGACTCCTCGACAAAGCCGCCAGTCGCAAGATCGCCATCGAGACCCGCCTCACGGAGCAGCTGCGCCGGTCCTTCGGTACCAAGCAAAGCGCGTGACAGCCGCGACGGTCCTTCATCGGGATCCCAGAGTGCCCATCTGTCGCCGCGCGCTCGCCACGGCCAGTCGTGGCGGTTGGCGACCAGCGCGCTGGCATGCGTGAGGTGATCGAAGCCGGAATGGTCGAGCGGAAAATGACGAAGATAGGCGGCGATGATCGCACGATCGACACTTTTGCGTGACCGCGCGACGCTCTGGTCCAGCACCGGCGGCGCGGCTTCCTCGAGCGAGTCCTCCGCCCACATGCCATCGAGCAGTCGCTTCAGATCCTTGGGCTTGAGCCGCTCGGGAGCAGCGGGATCGATCCGCGCCAGGAAGCGCGCCCATGCTTCCTTGATTCGCGCTTTGCCCGCCGGCTCGGTACCGATGCGCTGCTCGGCACGCTCGATTTCGAAGCGGTCACCGCGTCGCGGGAGGCTTTTTGCCGCCGATGCGCGTTCGCACGCGCGCTTGAGCGCGCTCATCGTGGCTGCTCCAGGATGCGGCTCATCGCAGCGCCTTCCGCGCTGCGCGGCGTCACCATCAGGAAGCGCAGATCGATCCGGCGGTTCTGCGCCTTTATCTGGTCGGGCGTACCCGCCGCGTCAGGCACGGGACGGCGCTCGCCATAGCCCGCGACGCCCAGGATCGGCACAGGCTGATGCCCTGACCTGTTGACCAGTTGCTCGAGCTCGGGATGTGCATCGGTGAGCTGGCGAAACGTGTTGGTCGCGCGGAGTGCCGACAGGTCCATATTGTCGCGAAGCACGCCGCCGCCCGAAAGCGGGTCGCTATCGGTATGGCCCTCGATGAAGATTGCATCGATCTTGTTCGCCGCGACCGGCTTGCCCCGGCATGGCGGTCCGCCCGGCAATTGATCGGCATAACAAGGGAGCACTGCCGCAAGCTCGTCCGCGACGATGCCGACCGCTTGACGCCCCTCGGGCTTGAGCGCGAATTGGCCGGTGTCGAAAAGGATACTGTTGGGCAGGCTCAGCACGCCGGTCTCGGCATCGATCCGAACGGTCAGGTTGTACGGCTTCAACCGCTTGTCGAGCCGCTCCTTGAGCGTCTCGAGAATCTCGCGGCGCGTCTGGCCGGCGCTGGTCAGCGTGTCGGTCGTTTGGCGGAACTGCAGTGCAAAATAGAGCAGCAGAATGATGAAGATGAACAACAGCCCCACCATCATGTCGGCCATCGACACGAAATAGCTCTCTTCTTCTTCTTCCGATCGGCTGCGCCGGACGCCACGGCTTTCCATCGTTTACTCCTGCGCCTGCATCTTGCCGAGCAGGTCCTCGATCTGATCGGCAAGCTCGGTCAGCGGCTCGAGTGCGGCCGAGAGCTTGTCGACGGCGCCGGCCAAGGCGTTATCGATCCGGCCGACCTGCTCGTTGAGATGCGCGGCATGGTCGCCCGACGCGCTCCTGATCTGGTCGAGCGCTGCCGCGAGCGCCGTGTCGACGGCTTCGAAGCGGTCGCGATAGCTCGTCCATGCACGATTGGCGGCTTCGCTCGTCTCACCGAGCTTTTCGGCAATGCCGGCAACGGCGCGGTGCTGCTCGCTAGCCGCATCGCTTTGCCGGGTCATGGCCTCCTGAACCCTGGCAACCGCCGTGCCGATCGCCTCGGTCGCGCTGCGGATCGGCGTGGCGGCGCCTTGGAGATCGTTGGCTGCGCGATTCAACGTGCCCGCAACCCCTTCGGCGGCGCGGCCTGCCTCGACAAGCTTGCCAGCGTGCGATTCCGAGGCTTGCGCCGATCGCTCGATTCCGGCGGCGAGCGCTTCCATGCGTCCCGCCGTTGTCCGCAATGTTTCGACAAGTCCCCCGCTCGCCTCTTCAAAGCGTGCACCGAAGGAAGCGAACGCGCTGGCGATCGCCTTCGCGCTTTCTTCGCTTGCTTTGGCGACAGCCGCGTCGACCGCCTCGCTCATGCCGGTCGCGGCACGCCCGGTCGCTGCCTCGAGCGCATCAGCGGCGCGTCCGAGTACTTCGGCGTTGCGGGTCGCAGCGGCGTCGGCGCCCGCCGTCAGCCGCCCGCCGATATCGGCGATTTCGCCGCGCATCTGATCGAAGGCAGCCTGAATGCCCGAGGTCGCGCGGCTGAACTGCTCAACCGCCTCGCTGCTGGCAGTCTGCGCGGTCTCGGTCAGCCGCGCACCGGTCGCATCGATGCGGGTGTGGAGCGCGTCGAACATCGTGGTCATCTTGTCCGAAGCGGTCGCGAAATCGCGGGCAGCCTGGGCGATCTGGTCGTTCGCGGCCTGGCCCGATCCCTCGATCTGCTCATGAATCGTCGCCAGCCGCGTCGTCATGTCGGTGAGCGCAGCGCCAAGCTGCGCCATCTCGGTACCCGCATTCCGGCTCAACGCATCGCCCAGCTCCTTGCCGATCTGATTGAAGCTGCCGCTTTTGAAATCGTCGATGCTTGCCTGAATGCCCCCCAGCACCTGCACCATCGGCTGCATCTGACGCTCCAAATTCTCGCCGATGGCGATCGCCAGTTCATGGCTGAAGCTCTTGAGCGCGGTCGTTTGCTCCTTGGTCTCGCGCAGCTGTTCGGCCGCGATCCGCTGCGGCGGCGAGAACAGGGTGCCGCGGTCAATTGCATCGACGATGCATTCAAGCTCGCGCTGGCTGGCGGCGTGCCAACGCCGATCGAACACGCGCAGCAGGATCGACGCCAGGACGCCAGCGATCGACGTCCAGAACTTGACCGACGTGATCGTCAGCAAGTTGATCAGTGCCGGCGTCATGTTCGCGGACCCATTGGCTGCGCTCAGCGCTGTCACCGTGGTCGTCAACGCAGCAACGATGCCGAGGAAGGTGAAGGTGAGCCCGATTGCGACGAAAATGTTCGCCCACCAGGCCAGGATACGCGTGTCATCTCCAAGATGGAGGAAATAGCCGTCTGCTCGCACGGTCGCGCGCATCGGCACTTCGGCTTCATCGAGGATCGTCTCGCGAAACTGGCTCCATGCCAGCCGGATCTCGGCAGCGCCTCGATCGCCAGCCACCATCGCTGCATCGATCTCGTAGAACCGCTCGGCGAAGACACGCTGCGCCGTGTCGTTGTCATCCGCTGCAAGCACGGGAGCAAGTATGTCGACACGTTGCTTTAGCGCCATTTTCAGCGGTCGGTGGAAACGGATATTGTTGCGACCAATGATCAGCGCGCAGGACAGAAGTATTACCAGCGATATCCACAACGCCGCCAATGGATTCCCAAAGACGAGTACGACCAGCCCGTTGATCGGGTTGACATGCGATTCCATTGAGCCCCCAATTTTCGCTCGATGAATGACTGTGTATCGAGGCTACACCGTCCACGCACGTGAAATGCCAAGGGAAATTGCAAGACGCCAGTTGTTCTTGTCGACCGAAGCTGGCGTGCAGCCACCCCAGGGCGGTTCAGGGCACTGTTAGGTCCGCCGTCCGCGATAGCTCCGGCTCAGAACATTGAGCGTTCAACTTTTGGTGGCCGCCTCATTGGCGGAACTGCGACCGACAACAGGGTACGTAGCCGTCAAGGCAGCTTGAGTGTTGCGAATGGCAGCTTCCCGCGTGAGCGGTCGTTCCCCGCACTTTATCGGATCGACGAGTCCTGGGTCGGCAGCCGCCCCGCGCGAGCGTCGGATATCCCTGCACCCCGGCTCCGAACCGGACATTCCGCAACCGGCCCAATCACGCTGTTGGAATCATTACGGAAAATAGGTCCTTGAACAACATGTGCGCCGTCTGCCGAGGGGCATGATTGGGTGTCGCCTGAAGCGCTTTGACCACCGGCATATTCAGAGGCCTGGTGCTCGCTCCGGGTATTCCCGCGTCGCTTTCCCCACTCGCCTCCGCAGCTGTGATGACGCGAAGGCTGCGTGCTGACACCGCAGGGTCGGGCCGGATCGTCGGCATCGCCGGAGCCAGCACCTTCGTCAGCGCGAGCATGTCCTTCTCCTGGTAGTACCGGATCTTCCTGCCGTAGACGGGCGGGATACCCGAGCGCAGGACGATCAGGTCCTTTTCGGGCAGCAAGAGAAGCTCTTGCGGGAGCAGGAGCGCGCGGCGCTGATCGGATTCCGACACCGAACCGCCACCGCGGCCCCAGGCGCCGAACGAACGGGATTTTGCGCGAAAGGTGTAGGTGCCCAGGCGCTCCGAGACGTTCTTGGCGTCGTTGATCTCCTTGGGGCGCATGACGATCTGCACGCCGCAATTCGCGGAGATCTCCTTGGCCACCTTGTCGCCGTAGATGTGATCGAGCTGGGAGAAGTTCTGGATCACGGGGAGGAGGCGGATGCCGTAGCCCGCCACATAGCTGAAGCCGCTGGCGATGACCGAGGCCCGGCCGAGGCGGGTGAACTCGTCGAGGAGGAGAAGCAGGCGCACGTTGTGGCGGTTGGCCGAGGGCAGCTCGCGCACGTTGAGGTCGATGAGCTGCTGGAAGAGCAGGTTATAGATCGGAGCGACCCGCTCGAGGTCGTCGGGCGATACGCCGAGGTAGAGCGAGATCCGCTTGTCGCGAAACTGGCGCAGATCGAAGTCGCTCTCGGCCGTTGCCGCGTCGACATAGGGGTTGAGCCAGAGATTGATCTTGGCCGTTACGGACTGGCGAATGGACGTGAAGGTGTTGTCCGAAGACGAGATCCAGTCACGCAGCGCAGAAATGCACGCGCCCGAAAGAGGCTTCCCGGCCGCCTCTCGCTGCTTGATGATCTTGGGGAAGCGGCGCCTGGCATCGCCAGCGGCGAACTGGCGGTAGACCTCGCCGATCGTGAAGGGCAGGGCATCCTCGCCATCATCGACCGTGGCTGCGACATAGGCCGCGACGCCGAGAAAGGCCGTGCGCGCGCTTTCGGCCCAGAAGTTGTCGCCGGTCAGGGGGAGCGGGAACAGCATGGCCCCTATCTTCTGCAACTCGTTGATGATCTCCACGGGATCGCGGCGGTCGATATGGCCGAGCGGATTGTAGCGGCACGTCCGTCCTTCCCCGTCGAGCGGGTTGAACAGAAGCGTCTTCTGGCGAAGCTCCCTGGCGCGATAGCCTGCGGTTAGATCCCAGTTCTCCTGCTTCACATCGAGGACCACGACGGAATCAGGCCAGGACAGCAGGTTCGGGATCACGACGCCCACGCCTTTGCCGGCCCGGGTTGGGGCTTCGAGCATGACATGCTCGGTCCCGCCGAAACGCAGAAACCTGGCATTGAAGCGTCCAAGGATGATGCCGGCGCTTGCGAGAAGCCCAGCATCCTTCACCTCACCAAAGCGCGCCCAGCGTGCCTCGCCATGCAGCTTTTGAGCCGAGAACATCGAGGCGAAGACGCCGACTAGGCATAAGGCAAAGCTGATCGCGAAGCCCAGAAGAAACGGTTGCCAGACGATCGGCATGGATTTCATCGACCAGAGCGCGCCCGGCACTTTCATCCAGGGTGTCTGCATCGAGAGAAGGTGCGCGCGCCACAGCACCGTGATTGCGCCGATCGCGGCGCTGATCACGAGGCCCAGGATCATGAGAAATGCAATGGCGCCCGGTTGGGACGCCCCCGGATTGCGAACCATCTTGCCACTCATGGGCCACTCCTTGGGTTGTCAGTCGTGCGGCTTGCCGGCCGGATCGAACCATACTTCGGTCATCCGGTAGCGGGCCGGTCGGCCGTCGCTGGGCGGAAGGCGGTGCATCTGCACCACGATGTCGACGAGCGAGCGCAGCAGCGCGCGAATGTCGTGGCGGTCGAGGTCGTTGCCGCCTTCGGATTCCTTGACGAGCAAGGTGAGCTGCTCGAGCGCGCCTTGCGCGGTGTTGGCGTGGACGGTCGTGATCGAGCCGGGATGCCCGCTGTTGACGTTGCGCAGGTAGAAGAAGGCGGTGCCGTCGCGCAGCTCCTGGAGAAGGATGCGGTCGGGCCGCATGCGCAGCGCTGATTCCAGCAGTTCCTTCGCACCTGCCTTCTGCAGACCGTACCCATCCTTGGAATACATCATGTGGACCCGGTTGCGCTGGGGCACCACGAGTTCGCGGGTATCCTCGATCGTCAGCACCCGCTCGAAGTCGGGTATCAACTTGATGAGCGCCTTGGAAAAGGTCGTCTTGCCTGAGCCGGTCGCCCCGGAAATGAGGATGTTCTTGCGTGCCTCTACGGCGAGTTTGAAAAAGCCGTTCCAGTCGCCCGCCGCCCGATAGGCGAGCAAGGCGTCATCGACCTCGTTGGCGGCGCCGTGGGCCTTCACTTCGCTGAAGAGCCCTGAGCGGTCGAGGTCGCCAAGGTCCATCGCCGTGTGCGAGGCCTTGCGGATCGTGATCGAGACGAAGCCGCGCTCGATGGCAGGCGGGATCACGACCTGGGCGCGCTCACCGCCGGGCAGGACCGAGGAGCAGATGGGGTAGTCCTCGCTGATGTCCTGCTTGGTCAGGCCTGCAATGAGGCGGGCCAGGGTCATGAGGCTGGCATGATCGAGCGCGGGCGCTTCATGCCACTCCCAGCCCTTGCGAGTTTCGACGCCGATCACGCCTGGCTCATTGATGACCAGTTCGGTCACGTCCTCGCGATCGAGGAGCGGTTGCAGCGGGGCTGCATTGTGCTGGTAGATCGCAGAGACGTGCCCCACCGCTCAGCGCCTCAGCTTGAGGTCATAGACCGGGCTGAAATCAAAATCCTTGGCGACGAAGATGGCGGCGGTGTCGCCCTGGTTCTTTTTCAGGATCGGCTTGATGTTCTTGCTGTCCTGCAGGATCGTGTTGCCCATCTCGCTGGGCACCTGCGTCGTGTAGGTGCCTTCGTTCGCGACGGCGCGGCCGGCAATGTTGGAGGCGTCCTCAAGTACGCTCATCATGAGCGCTGCGCCAAAACGGGTCCAGAACTGCGTATCCACCCCGCCCGACATACCCGAGCGGCCGAGCGTATCGGCAGCAGGGGAGCCAAGATCGATCGCGACCCCGCGCGGGGTGAGCGCGCGGGTCCACAGCACGAACATGCGCGCCTGGCCTTGCGTGATGCCGCCCGAATATTGGCCCAGCACCTTGGTGCCCTTGTCGAGCAGGACCACGCGGCCGTCTTCGGAATAGACGTCGTGGTTGATGACGCACGACACGAACCCAGCCTGTGTCGAGTTGATCGCGGTCTGCAAGGTGCAGGGAATGACTGTGCCTGCGCTCAGCAGGAAGTCGCGGTTCTTGATGAGCGAGGCGCGTACCGCCTCGATCTTCGCGTGCCTGAGCTGGTCGGTAAAGTCGGTCGAGCCCTTGCTGGCCGAACCCGTCCCTGCCTTATCATCCGAGGGAGGGCCAAAGCCGCTCGCGCCGAAATTGCGTGGGCCACTTTCCAGGGCCTGAGCTCCAGCGGTGGCTGCGCTTCCCCCCGGCGACACAGGGGATGTTGATGCCGTCAGGCCATTGGCCTGATAGGCCATGACCGGGGCCCGCCGAGCGGCATCAGCCATCTTCAGGCGCTCCTCATAGCGCTTCTGGGCAAGGCTTTCCTGCCCGTTCGCGGCCTCGCCCGACACAGGGACGGGATTGCCGTTGGCATCGGTGGTCTGTGCCCCGAGGACCGGACGGCCGAAGACATCGGTCTGGGGGCTTCCGGCTTGCCCGAGCTGGCCTGCAAGAGCCGCACGCTGCGCGACGGGTGAGGCCACCACATCATCGACGCTCTTCTGGCTGGCCTGGGCAGGTTCCTCGACTGCCTTCGTCGACCCGGCGTTGTGAAAGACCCCGTAGCCGATGATGATACCAAGAATGGTGGCGACCAGGCCGACACCGGCGCCGACGAAGGCGACGTTGCCCCAATTGGTGCCGCTGCGACCAGCAGGTGATCCGCTCTCTTCGGGAATGGAATCGGCGGGTGCGAGCTCACCGCCGCGATCAATCACGTTCTCGGCCATGTTACTGCCCTTTCACTTTGCGTTCGACGATGTTGGAGACAGTGCCCGTGCGCTCGGCGCGATCGTTGCGGGGCGGGGCCTCGTTGTAGATCGCGAGGACCGCCTTGCCCCGACGCAGGCGCAGTTCGCGGTAGACGGCGTGGATCACCACGAAGTCGTCGCGCACGTCGTAGGGCACGATCGTCTCGCTCCCGTCCACGTCGACGGCGAAGATCGAGGGAATGTCGGCGTGGCCCGGGAAGCGCATCGCCGTGAACTCGCCATTGTCCGAGATTTCGCTGGGTTGCAGCGAGGCGTCGCCCTGCTCGGTGTAGTTGAAGTTGCGCTTGCCCTCGATCACCGCGTGATCGAGCGCGGTCTTGACGATCTGGCTCTGCATGGCCTGCGCGGCCTGAACCTGCGCCATCTGTGCCTGCTCGGCGCTCATTGCTTGCTCCGCCTGGGGATAGTGGAAGCGGATGCCGTACATCGTGGCCGAGGTGCCGAGCGCCAGGTTGAAGTGGTAGGTGCGCGTCATCCCGCCTTCTTGGGTGAGAACGATGAGGTTCGTTCCGGCCGCCTTCTCGCGGGGTTTGAGGAAGACGACATTGCCGACCGGCGCAATCTGCCAGGAGATCGTGTCGCCAAGGGCGGCCTGTGTGACCGTTTCGCTTGCGCCGAACTGGATCTCGATGGCGTGGCGGAATTGGCCGATGACCGTCACCACCTGGTCGGGATCGTAATCGACCGTGCGCACCCGCGCGTCCTTCGCGCCTGCAACGGGGGTTTCGGCCGCAAAGCTGGCATGGGGCGCGAGTGTAGCGAGGACGGTGCCGGCGAGGCTTAAGGTCACCAGTTTGTGCCAGATCGCATCGACCCCGCGCCAGAACGAGCTCTTCGCGCCCGAGGCGGTGAGCGCAACTTTTGTGTCCGCAGGCGACAGGCGCCGGGCGAGCTTCGCGCGAAGGACGAGGAGGAAGGGCGCAAGCGTGTTGTCACCGCTTTCGGGCGTCTTGGGCGCATCGCTCATGTCAGGTCTCCGGGTCCGAGTGGAAATTCACGACCTCGAAGCCGAGCGGATTGATCAGCCGGTCCTTCTCCAGCGTGGGCGCTGTCGTGAACTTGAAGGTGAGATTGGCGGTCCAGTTCTGCGCCGTGGGCGTGTTCTGGCCCATGGTGACGAGTTTTGCGTAGCGGACCTGCGCGACGGTTGGGCTCAGGAAACTGATCGCGCGAATGTGGATCGAGACGAAGCCCTTGTCCCCGTAGATGTTGGAGGGGGCCTTCTCGTTGCTCGACTTGACGCTATCGAGGTAGCGCGAGCCTTCGGCCTTGTCGCTCATGAGCATGACCGCATAGGCGTTCTCGCGCGCGGCATCGTCGAGCCAGCCTTCGCGCAGGCGAATGTACTGCGCCACGAAGAAGCGGTTGACCGCATCGTCATAGGTCTGGGGCTGGGGGCCTTTGAGCGCGGTTACGACCTGCGTTTCTCCGGTCGATTTGTCGACGCGGATCACATAAGGCTCGACGGTCTTGAGCGGAGCCAGCATGGCGACCGCTCCGGTCGCAACAAGCGCCATGGCGCAGGCGCATCCAGCGACAGTCCAGGCAACCCGCCGGGACTGGATTGCCGCGCGCATCCGGTCGTATTCGAACGTCCGCGCGCTTTCGAGGTACGCGCCTTTGTTGGCGGCTTTGACCTGGGCCATGAGACGTTTCCTTATGAGCAGGGGAGGTAGGACAGCTCGATCTCGCGCTTGTCGCGCGGCGAGAGATCTGGGGCGGACTTTGCGGCGCTGGCGGCGGCTGCGGCCTCTTGCGCTTCGGGCGGAATGGGCGTGTCGCTGGACGGGCTCGATGCCGGGGTGGCGGGCCACCCGGCGGTCTGCGAGGGTGGGAGCGGCACCGGCAAATTGGGCATGATCGTGCCGTACATGTTGGCCGGGCGTCGGTGCTTGCCGTCACAAACGGCAGGCGGCTTGATGTGACTCCCGGTGCATCCGCTGAGTGCAAGCGCACCCAACGCTGTGAAAATCAGCGCTTTCATAAAAACTCCGTCAGCAGTGTGCCGCGTTAGGGGCGTTCAAATCTCATTCGCAGGCGACCTCATGTTCGCGTGGCGGTGCCTCCCGCCCGCCCGGCAGGCGCCGACGGGCGTGAATTGGCGAGGCGGCGGAACATGAGGCGATTGGCCAGAATGTTCGCCCCGGTCTGAAGGAAGCCGTGTCCGCCCGACGAGGCGCCACCGGCAATGCCCGCCGCGATTGAAGGGGATTGGAAAAAGAAGACGGTCCCCACGATGTAGATGATGACGCAGGACAGAACGCCGATCGCAATGCCCGCCGCGTTGAGAACCATTCTGCCTCCGCTGGTGGCAATGAACATGCTGCCATCACCAACGGCGCTCATGATGTCGTCCATCACCTGTTGCTCGAGGCCCGTGATGAACTTCGTCATGATCGCGATGACCACCATGAGCAGGATGTAATTGGCCGTCTGCTTCAACCAGCCATCGAACAGCCAGCGTGAGGAATTGAAGAGCAGGCAGGCCAGGGCCAGTGGGGCGAGAGCCACGCAGATCGCAACGGCCAGCTTTGCGAAGATGACGATGCAGAATCCGACGGCCGCTGACAGGGCAGCGAAGATGTAGAGGACGATGATCGCGAGGAACGCGACGAAATTTGCGAAAAGCTTTTCGGCTGCGAGATCAATGTCGGTCAGGCCGACCGTCTGGCTTTGAACCTTGTCGTTTTCATCGGAGATGATTTGGGCGATCTTGTTGGTGTCCGAGACATAGGTGTCGAACGTCGTGCCCGGGTTAGTGACCGCTGTACCCGATCCGGCCGCAATGATTTCAGTTGGGAGGTTGGTCGCCACGTTGACGACGAAGGCCGAGTAGCCGACAGCACTGGCCGCTGCGAGCGCGAAGCCGACTTTACCGGCCTGGAATACCAGTTCGCGCAGCGGAGCCTGGATGGCTCCGCGCAGAACTGCAAACCCAAGAAGCAGAAAGTAGATCGTAGCGGCGACGCCCAGAGGCGCGGCGACAAAGCTGACGAGGCCTGATCCGAAGCTTGAAACAGCCGTGTCGATGGCGGTTTCGACATAACCGTACATCGACGTGAATGTGATCATCAGGCTCATGGTGCCAGACCTCGACAGTTAGGGTTACTGGAAGAGCTTGGCGTTTTGTTTCGCCCTGGCCTTCTGCAGAAGGGCGTTGGAGGCAGCCTGCGCCGAGCCGCACATCTTGCTCTGCTCTTCGATCCCGAGGTTGCTGTATTCGCCCTTGGTGCACTTCTGCATCCAGTCCGACAGCATCTTGGGGGTCGCTTCGAATTCGGCTTCCGTCGGAACCTGCACCGGCTTGCTGCAAGCGGCCACGGCCAGCAGTACAGAAAGCGCAATCCACTTTTTCATCGTCATTTCCTCAGGATGTTATCGTCGTAGAGAGTCGAGTTGTCGGCGGCGCGAGCAGTGACCGCTGCTGCATTTGCGAGCTGGTTGCGCCCGGACTGCGCCATCTGTAGCGCCTGCATCTTGAGCTGGTCGTTCTGGAGCTGGGCCTGTTCGGCGGCGATGCGGGCCTGGAGGTCCATCACGTCCTTGGGGTCAGTGGCGCTGTCGAGTTTGGCTTGAAGCGTCTGGAGACCGGCCATGCGTGTCTGCGACACCGCCAGCGTGTTTTCGCCGAATGCCGCTGTCGCCGCGGCCGAGCCGGTCGCGTCCTTGAGCGCCTGGTTGTAGGCCGCATCCGCGCTCGATGTTCCCGACAGCAGGTATTGCGATTGGATACTGGACGCTGACGAGCTGAGCGAGCCGATCTTGGACAGATCGCCGCCAAACAGCGTGCCGGCATCCATTGTGGTGGTGGGCAGGATGTTGCGGACCGAGCTGTCCGAGAGGTTCGAGGCCACCGAGTTGATGTTGGTGAGCTTTTGCAGCGAGTTGAGCTGGTTTTGCGCGGTTTCGATCTGCTGCACGCCCTGGTCGATGATCTTGGCGGTGTTGGTGACGGTCGAGATCGTCTGGAGGTAGGTCGAGGAATCGAACACCGGGATACCCTGCGCCGCGGCAGGGGTTGCGGCGAGGCCGAGCGCCATCGGCGCGGTTCCCATCAGCCCAATGGTCTTGATGCGCATTTCAGCTTCTCCTTTCACTGGCGTAGAAGAGGGGCAGCCAGGCCGCCGGATCGGTGCCCGCCTGGGCAATGGCGGCCTCCATGACCTCGAGTGTTTCCGCACGGCCGGAGAGGACCGAGAGTTCGTCGAGCATCCCGTTCAGATCGAGCTTGGCGACGATCGAGGTGTGCCCCTGCTTGATGAGGAAGCACCGGCTTTCGGGCGTCAGGTCTTCCTTGATGAGCCTAAATTCCGCCTCTGTGAGGCCGAGGCCCTCGCAGTAGTCCGAACGCTTGGCATCGGAGTTGGGCAGGAGGATCTTGGTCGCGGTCTGCTCGATGATCGAATGCGCGATCGAGGAGCGCAGCGCGTCGGCGGGTGACTGCGTGCCAAAGATCATGAAGGCATTGCGTTTGCGGAAGGTCTTGAGGCCGTCCTGTGCGAACGACTTGAAGGCATCGTCCTGCAGGGCCTTCCAGAACTCGTCGATGTCGACGACGACGCGCTGGCCGTTGAGGAGCTCATCCACGCGGCGGAAGAGGTAGAGCATCATCGGCGTGCGGATTTCGGGATTTTCGAGGAAGTCCGTCATGTCGAAGCCGACGAAACGTGCGGCCATCGAGACCTCATCGGCCGGGCCATCGAAAGCCCATCCGAGCGCGCCGCCCCGGCACCAGCGCTCGAGCCGCGCGCCAATGCCTTCGGCATCGGCATAGCCGAGCATTTCGCGAAGCGCGCTCATCGAGCGTTGCGCGGCAGGAAGACGCATCACGGCATCGAGACCCTCGTCGATGGTGCGCTCCTGGGTGACGGTGAGGGGATGTTTGTCGCGACGGACCAGGACGCGGATGAACTGGCGCAGAAAGGCCATGTTGTCGTGGCTCGGCTCCAGCCCCTTGAGCGGGGCGAAGCCTGTCGGCTCACCATTGCGAAGGGCAAGATAGGTGCCGCCGCAGGCGCGCACGAAGATCTCCGCGCCTCGGTCCTTGTCGAAGAAGATCTGCTTGGCACCGGTCTTCTCAAGCTGGGCGAGCAGGAAGTTCTGCAGGACCGTCTTGCCTCCGCCCGTGGGGCCGATGATGAGCGTATGGCCAATGTCGGCGCGGTGAAAGTTAAACCAGAAGGACGAGCCGGCACGCGTCTTCAAAAGCGTCACCGCCTCGCCCCAGTGGTTCCCCGACTTGCGACCGGCAGGGAAGGTGTGGAACGGGCTCATCGCCGCAAAATTGCGGCTGTTGATCACGGCGGGCCGGGCCCGCATCTTGAAGTTGCCGGGAAGCTGCGCCCAGAAGGCGGCTTCCAGCGCGACGTCCTCGCGGGCCATGATCATGCCGGTATCGGCGGCGGCAGCGCGGGCGATCGAGAGGCGTTCGAGCAGGCGCTTGGGATTGTCGTCGATGACGGCAATCGAGAGGTGATGCTCGCCCATGACAAAGCGGTTCGACATGAGGTCATCGACGCCATCGAGCAGCTCTTCCGCCTGGCTCACGCCCGCATCGTCCGAAGAGACCATCTGCTTGTACTTCTTCTGGAAGCGCTCGGCCGCGACCGACTTGACCAGCGGCGCGAAGCTCTGCGTCAGCACATAAGGAAAATCGAGCGTCAGAAGGCTGTTGAACTGGCCGCTGCGCGTGTTGGCGACGTATTCGCGTACGCCGAACATGCCCAGGTAATGCGACCTGTCGGGAAGCCGGATCTCGGCCGCCTCGCGCCCGAAGATGATCCGCGAATTGTAGATGGCCTGTCCGAGCCGACCGTGCACGAGCGGGATGCGGATACGGTCCCCGGTCTGGATGAAGTGCAGCACTTCCATGGGCTGGGAGAACAGCACGCCGCCGCGCTCGTAGAGCGAGAGCGCCACCGGGTTGGTGTCGGCCAGCATGCTCTCGAAGTCGCGGCACTTGTCGGCCATGATTGCCAATGCGCGATCGTCGGCCGCCTGGCTGGCATCGGCCTTGGCGAACAGGCGGCCGAGCTGGTCGCCTGCCATGTTCGAGGGCCGCACCACGATCGTGACGTAAAACTCGTTGTGGTAGAGCACCTTTTCCTTGAGGCGCTTCGAATACCTGGCCTGCAGGTCGCGTGCGAAGTCGGACTGAAATTCGCCGTCGAGTTCGGGATTGGTGGCGGTGCGCACCAGGTGCGTCCACACGGCCACGCGGTCATCGCCGATCGTGCGCCAGGCGATATTGAGCTTGTTGTGCCAGGTGTTGAGGTCGGCAATATCGCAGGTTTCGAACGGGCGCCCATCGACCCGGTACATGCGCATGAGCGAGCCATCGGCCAGCGCAATCACGGTGTCGTTGAGGTGCCGCGTGTAGGGGATGAACTTGATGTCATCCTCTTCGCGCAATGCGACCTGTTTGTGCTTGAGGGCAAACCTAGTCATTGCCGAACTGCCTGCGCTTCACGCCGGTCTTGAGGCGGACGGGAGAGTAGCTCCCGCCCCCCCAGAACGTGCGATTTTTGGAGACGAAGGTGGTCTGGAACCACAGGCCCCAGAGCCGGAACGCGTTAAAATCGTAATGGACGATCATGCGCGCCGGGAAGTAGAGAGCGCCGAAGAGGGCGAGGGGATAGAAGGGATTTCCAACGATCCCCCAGACCACCATGCAGACCATGATGATCGGCAGGATTGCCTCGAGCGGCAGTCCCATGAACACCGATGGCCGGGTCAGGGCGAGGAACACCTTGTCTTCGGCGATCTTTTCCTTGTCCATGTCAGGCGCTGCCACCCATCCAGCCCACGATCGTGGTGGCGGAGAAGATGATGCCGATCCCGATCAGGACGGTGACCGCGCGGCCCCAGTCCATGCGGCCGGTAAGCTTGGCGTAGCCCACCGCCATGATGGCGATGACGCCGACCACCGAGGCGATGGTGATCATCCAGCTCTCGATGGTGTCGAGGCCGCTTTCGATCGAGGTTTGTGCAAAAGCAGCCTGGGATATGGCCAAGGATGCGAGGATGCCGGCAACGCCGACAAGCTGGCGGGCGCGGCGATCCGAGAGGAGGCGACGCGCGGGACGACGAGAGAGCTTCATAGACTTCTCCATGTTTGAGGTTACCGTTCCATCTGGTTGGTTTGGACCGGCTCGATCTGCCGAACCGGCGCCGGTTCACGGACCGACACATCAAGGCCGCGCCGCAGCACGTCCGAGATCATTTGGCGGCCCGCTTGGGAGACCGCCTCGATGCGCTGGTCATCGCCCTGGAAGGCCGCTTCGAGGTGGCGGCGCATTTCCGCTTCCGCCTCGAGCGCGTTGGTGAGCCGAGGCTCGGCTTGGCGCTGCTCTTGCGTGCCGCTGAGATACAGGTCGGCCAGCTTCTCGCTTTCCAGTTCGGCGGCCCGCGCCCTGTCCTTGCTCGCCAGGAACTCGGAGAAGGCGTTGCGCTCCTGAAGGGCTTCGGCCACCAGCTCGTCACGCGCCGCCTTGCCATCGGACACTTCAAGACCCCGGCTTCGCGCCAGCTCGCCAACCTCAAAAACCTGATCGCGCCGGTATTCCCCGACGGTCTTGGAAAGGTTGCTCTGGTTCCGCGCCGTGTCGGCAATGATGCTTTCCGACATGAGATTGCGGGCGGCCAGGACTTCGTTGCTGGCCCCGGCATCGCCAAGGCGCATCTGCGCGGAGGGCTGCTTCAGGATGAACTCGGAAACGGTCTGGTTCGACAGCGACGGATCTTCGCGCAGAACGTCATTCAGCTCCTCGACCAGGGCGCTCTTGCGCTTGAGCTGAGCGGAAATGTCCTCGTGGCTATCTTCGCGGTCCGTGGCGGGTGCCGACACGCGCTCGTCAGGCCTGGCCGCTTCCATTGCGATTTCAACGGTCTCGACGGCCTGTTCCGCTTCCCCGTTCTTCTCGGCCTTGTCGTCATTGCGCAGACGCTGGGCGTCCTTGCGCTCGCGTTCGGCCTCCTCCCGGCGTTGGCGTTCAACAGCTTCGCGCTCGGCAAACGACGGCTCATAGCCATTGACCTCAAGACCCGAACGCGCGGCAGCTTGCCATACGGCCTTGCGAAATTCGGGCGAGCCATCGACCGAGATACCTTCCCAGCCATTGTGCTGCGCGAGCTTCACGAGGTTCTCGACCGTCTCGCGATCGTCGCGGTTGGCAACGATCCGCTCGTTCGAGATTTCGAGCGCCGGCGTCTGGGCATTGCCCGGTGTGAACAACCCTACCCGGCGCTCCGCTTCGGAGCGGCCCTCAATGGCGCGGATCTCGTAGCGCTTGGCAAGATCGTCGGGAATGGAGAACGCGGCCTGCGTGACAGGTTCCTGAGACGCGTCCCGCTCCGCTGCCCGAGGCGCCTGCGTAATGCTGTTGTTTTCTTCGTTCATCGGAAGACCTCGATTCCGGTGCTGGCTTGACCGAACACCCACTGTTCCGGCGCTGCGAGCGGGCTCGCTTCCTGCGACGTGGCGGCCCGAATGGACGGGGAAGAGGAAAGGTCGGGGAGTGTGGGCGGCGTCTCGATCGCGCCAACCCGGGCCGCGGCCGCCCAGACCCGCTGGACGTAGCCGTTGCGAAAGCCCCGGGTCATCGTGCCGGTGTTGTAGAGCGAATAGGTGACGCTGATCGCGTCGAGCCCGGAATAGTGCTGGCTCGCCTGCGCATAGCGTTCCTGCAGGACGCGCGAGGCAAGGCCGAGGTTGGTGCACGGATCGAAGGTTTGCTCGATCGTCGTGCCCAGGCGCGCGAGGTTCCTCGAGTTGATCTGGCCAAGACCAATATCAACCGAGTGCCCGGCCGCCACATAGCGCTTCACCAGCGCGACCGCGTCGGCCAGGTTCGAGGCGTTCACGCGCGGCCCGTTGTTGACATTGATCGCAAGCGGATTGCCTTCGCTTTCCGCGACGAGGAGGGGAACAAGCGCTTCTGTGGCAACGCCGGGAGCGCATTGCTGCGCGAGCGCAGTGAGGGCGGCGACGGTGTAGATCATTGGCCGATCGTGGTGACCGTCGAGGTCTTGGTGTTGATGAGATACGCGCTCGTCGTGCCGTCGCTTTGCGTGCTCTTCACATAGTAAAGCGTCTTGCTCAGCTTCTTCGTCCTGGCTGAAACGCCGCCTTCCGAGCAGGACGGGAAGGAGCCGCCCATGGCGAGCGCCTTCCAGAGCTTGGTGATCGGCGGAACGCATTCGGCGTAAGTCGTGGGCGAGCCGGGCGTGGCGAGGCAGAGGATAACCTGACAGCCCCAGGTCGAGGCATAGGCGTCCTGCGGCACGGAGGCGGCTAGCACCCCGCTTGCGGCCAGCGCGAGCCCACTAAGCAGATTGGGGCATTTTGCAATGGGACGATTAAACATGAACCAGCTCCCTGTTTACGCGGATGAGCGTTGCACTCAGAAGTATGGATATGTGATATATCGAATATTCAGTCGTCCAGCAATACGCAATTGGCTATTGCTGTACTGTTGGTATCGTGGTGGCCCGATCTTGAAGGAGCCACGGCCAATTTCTACGGCGCGGGGACCGGCGTGAGATCATGGCCTTGTGTGAAGAATGAAGAAGGTGACGCTTTTGCCCAAGACTGTCGTGTTCCTGGCCCAGACCGGAAAATCGCCTTCGCTTGACGAGCAGACCGCGGCCTGTGTGCGCGACGGCGATCTTGTCGTGAGTGCCCCGGAGGTGAGTTTCAGCGAGCTGGAGAAGCTGCTGGGCAAGCTCGGCAATCCGCTTGTGTCGGGAGACACCATCAAGTTCCACGATCTTTCGTGTCTCGCGCTCAGCACCACGACGGTCCTTCGCCTGATGCTCAAGTTCCTCAAGGCCGGGATCTCGATCGAGCTTTGCGGCCTCGGCGTGACAATCACCCCGAACCGGGAGAGCGATCTGTTCCTTCTGGTCGAAGCCTTCGATAGCCACTGGCGGCAGATCCACGGGATCAAGACCAATGCAAAGCGCGAGGCAAAAGCGGGACGCAAGCCGCGCCTCACGCTCGAGCAGTTGCCGGACATCCAAAGGCGTCTGGCCGAGCCGGGCGCAACGCACGAGAGCGTGGCAAAGGACCTGGGTGTCGCGCGCTCCACGCTCTTCGGGTTTTTGAAGGCGCATAAGGATGTGTCAGGCTGATTGAAGAAGGACGGCCGGCGGCATCCCGAGCGCGGCGCACAGGCCTGCGAGTTCGGTGAGCGTGATATCCCGGGCCTGCCCTTCAAGAATGCTCACGATGCGTGCTTCGGGCAATGCGCTGGCAAAGGCGAGGTCACGCACCGCCAGCTTGCGCTCCTGGACCGCACCGAGCGTTCGGACGTAAAGGGTTCGATACACCGACATCGCTCAACTGCCTGTGCGGCGAGAGGCAGGTCTGGCCGAGGCGGGCGTGGCGCCTTCAACGATTTGGCGGCGCTTCTCGTACATCATGGGAAGCAAGCGTGAGAGCACTTCCCATGAGCGGTCCGCGACTTCGCAAAGGGCCTGCGCCTCCGGGTGGCTGGCGATGTAGCTGCGTGCAGCCTCGCCCATCTCGCCGACGGCATGGCTTCCCAGAAGCGCAAGCAGACCGCCTTCGCGCTGACCGGCCAAGAGATATTGCCACATGTCGAGATCGTCGGCGATCGCTTCGTAGAAGCCGCTGCTCCAGGCGGTAAGGTCAAATTCACCATCAGCCGTCACGGCAAGGATCGGCACATAGTGCGGGTTGCTAGCCGCCATTTGCACACGGGCCTGGTCAAGGCGTGCTAGCAGTTCCTTGCGCGCCCGTGTTTCAACGAGGTCCCGCGACACAGCCTGCTCCGAAACGGGTCCCATGATGGCATCGAGCCAATGGTTGTCCGGCATGGGCTCGAGCGAAACGAGAGCCCCCGCTAGAAATCCATCGGCCAGATGGAGATCGGGACGTGTGCCAGGCACTTGGGCCTGCCACTGGCGGTAGCTTGGAAAATCCATGGCGCTTCCTTGCGATTTGGGGGGAGAGTCAGCCTGAGGGAAGGTTCCTGAAATCTTGCCAGTCGCGTTCAGGGCCGAAGCGCTGGGAGCGCCGTATGTGAATGATGGTGCCCACGATCAGGCTGACCGTGGCGGTGAAGGTCGGCGTCTGGCTCATGAAGACCACGACGATCGGGCGGTTCACCATGCCCAGGTAATGGACGAGGTGGGTCAGCACCGAGAGCAATTCCATGGCCGTGCAGACGATCGGCCACATGCGCCGGGCCCGCGCGGCGATCAGCCCGAAACCGGCCAGCCCGACGAGATCTTCGGCAACCGAGATTGTGCGTATCGCCTCTTGCGACAGGCCCACTGTCTGGATGAGGGCGCCTTCGAACCAGGTCATCATGAACATGACGAGCAGGACGCCCGCGCCGGCGCGTTCGGGGTCTCCGCCCTTCCAGAGGCTAAGACCAATCGCGACGAAGATTGTCGCGAGAAAACCGAAGTAGAGGATTTGCATTACGCCCATTGCGATGATCCATCCGCAAGGGCGGCCGCGATCAGGCGTGAATTACAACAGTCTCTCCAGAGCATCCGCAATCACCAGGACCAGAGCCAGCGTGAGAGCCATCATGAACGCCAGTCCAATGACAGCCACGAACCGACCGGACGGACCGAAGTGGAGATCGAGGCGATCGACGAGCGTCATGCCCTGGGCGTTGGCCTGGAATAGGCCAGGCGTCGCCAGGGCGGCAGGCGCGAGATCCTCGACCATGGAGGTCGTCCGGTTCTTGCGCTCAGGATCATCGGCCCCAGCCTCGATGCCAACCTGCGACGGTTCATATATCAATGGTTCGTATATGGAATCGTTGCGGTTTTCTGCGGTTTCCCGCAATTCCCGGTAGAGGCGCACGACCTCTTGGCGGGTGGGAAGATTCCATTTTGTGCGAACGCTCGAGACGCGCTGATCCACGGTGTGCCGGGAGATGCCCAGTTCGTTGGCGATTTCCTTGCTGGTTTTGTGCAGGCACAACTGCTCGAGCACCTCGACCTGCTTGTCGGTCAGGCTTTCCAGCATTTCACTGGCAGTGTCCGCGTGTGCGTCCCAAAGGCGGCATGGTTGGTTCATGGCGTCTATGCCGTGAACCGTAGTCCATTCACCGCATCAGGGTAGCGCCAAGAGTATGCGCCGTGCGTGGTATGCGATGGATCGCATGGTTTATAAATTGAAGGGATTTCAGGAAGCTGGCTGCACCGTCAGAAGATCGATCGCAGAGCACCCGAGGCCCTTGGCAAGCTGTTCGACGACTTCCAGCGTCGGATTGGCTTTGGCGCGCTCAATGAAAGACAGATGCGAGGTGGCGACACCGGACCGGATGGAAAGCTCCACCTGGGTCATTTTAAGCGCAGCACGCCGCTCTTTGACGTTCGCGGCAAGGTGGGTCGCCAATTCTGAAGCTGCCTCGTCCACGTTCAGATATTGCGCCATACGTCGTGACCGCAGCCTTCCATCAGATTTGCTCGGGAGTAAGAGCTTCCAACCGTCTATAGCGCATCAATCGCCCAACGCTAATTTTGGCTCTGTTGCAAACTCTGATGCGGTTGCCAAGGTTCGTGTTCTCGTCCTCGAGCTGCTTCAACCGGCGCATGTCCGGCGGCAGCATGCCGTCGTATTTCTTCTTCCAGTTGAAGTAGGTCGCTTGGCTGATCCCGGCCCTGCGGCAGATGTCCGCCACGGGAATGCCTTCGGCTCCCTGCTTCAGAATGAACGTTAGCGATGCGAGCGCCCCACGTAGACGGCGCTGATTGCTGAGCCAATGACCCTGCCTTTGAAATGGCAGCGGAGATGGCAAGATGCTCGACGATGACATCAGCGGTTTGAACGGCGATTTAAACAGTGCGGCACAGTGTGCGAATACGGATTGGAACGGTGTGCCGCATAGTGCGAAGTCGGATGTAGGCGAAGCGACAATCCTCGGCCCGCAGAAGCGCAACCGACGGTGGGATGCACACGAGAAGGCGCGGATCACCGCAGAAAGCTTTGAGCCGGGCGCCAACATCAGCGCGGTGGCGCGGCGCCATGGCATGAGCCCGGGCTTGCTCCATTACTGGCGGCGAACGGTGCGCGACCGGGCGGCGATGGAGCCGATCTCGTTTGTGCCGCTGGAAGTCGACGATGGCACGCGGGCTCCAGATGGCAGCCTCGAGATTGGGTTCGACGGCGCTCACGTCGTGGTGCGCGGCGCGGTGGACGCGGGCGTCCTGAGGGTTGTGTGCGAGGCGCTGCGTCAGCGATGATCGGCGGGCGCAGCGATCTGAAGGTCGTGCTGGTGTCGGGTCCGATCGACTTCAGGGCCGGTATCAACAGGCTCGCCTCGCTGGTGGCCAATGAGTTGGGCCGAGATCCCTATTCCAATGATGTCTTCGTGTTCCGATCGAAGCGGATGGACCGTTTGAAGCTCCTGCACTTTGACGGTTCCGGCACCATTATGGTGACAAAGTGGCTGGAGGCTGGGAAGTTCTTCTGGCCCCCCGTGACAGGCGGGGTGATCAAGCTGACCGCGGCGCAGATGACGCTGCTGCTGGGGGGAATGGACTGGCGTCGCCTTGAGGAAAACCCGATAAGAAAGCCCGAGGTGGCGGGGTGAGAAGTGGCGGTTTTTCTCGGTTTTGGCGCAATTGTGTGCTAACAAAATCGGGTGACCCGCCCCACGGAAAATCAGGCTGACGCACTTGATGCGATGACCCGCCGGGTGGCGGAACTGGAGGCCGAACTCGAGGCGGCCTCCAGGTTGTTGAAGACCTACAAGACCATGCTGTTCGGCTCGCGCTCCGAAAAGGCGCGTATCGTTCTCGACGGGCAAGGCAGCCTCGATCTGGGGGACCTGAGCGCCGTTCACATGGCGCCAGCAGCCAACGACGATCCGATGGCCAAGGGGGCAAGGCCTCGTGCCAGGCGCAACATCGGCGCTCTGCCCAAACATCTGCCCCGGATCATGCACGTCATCGAACCTGAAAGCACGCAGTGCGCCTGCTGTCAGGGCAGCATGCACAAGATCGGCGAGGACGTGAGCGAGGCGCTCGACATCGTGCCAGCCATCTTGCGCGTGATCGCCACCGTCCGCCCCAAGTACGCTTGCCGGACCTGCGAGAGCAGCATCGTCCAGGCGCCGGCGCCACGCAGGATGATCGAAGGCGGGATGGCGACAACCTCGCTGATCGCCTGGATCGTGACACAGCGCTTCGCATGGTATCTTCCAGTTTATCGCCAGGCCCAGATGCTGGCAGGGCATGGCCTGCAGATTGATCGATCGACGCTGACGCGCTGGCTGAAATGCGCGGCCTGGTGGCTCGAAGGCCTTTACGATCTGCAACTGCGGGCAATCCACAGTCACCCCCGCATCCACGTCGACGAAACCCGGATGCCCGTGATTGGAGGCGGCAACGGCAAAGTCCGCATCGACCAGTTCTGGGCCCATGGAACCGATGATCGCCCCTGGAATGGCCCGGCACCACCGGCGGTGTGCTATGTCCATGCCCGTTCCCGAAGCCATCGCACGATATCCGAGCAGCTTGGCCGCTATCAGGGCGTGCTCCAGGTCGATGGCTATCGTGCCTATAAGGCCTTCGAGAGCCCGGACGGGTTGTCCGGAGAGATCCGCCTCGCGTTCTGCCTCGCGCATCTGCGGCGACGCTTCGTGGATCTGCATAAAAGCACCCGGTCGCCGATCACCGCGCAGGTCATCACTCTGCTCAGTCGTATCTATCGGATCGAGGCGGAAATCCGCGGCACCAGTGCCGAGCACCGGCTGCTCACTCGGCAGGAGAAGTCCAGGCCGATCATGGAGGAGCTCAAGGCGCTGCTCGACGATACCCTGCCGCGCGTCTCGCAGGTCTCGGATCTGGCAGGGCACATCCGCTATGCTCAAGGCCATTGGCGCGGCCTCAACCTGTTCCTCGAAGATGGCCGCGTCGAGGTCGATAACAACATGATCGAGAGGCAGATGCGCCCGATTGCAATCGGACGCCGCAATAGCCTGTTCGCCGGCAACGAAGGTGGTGCCCATACCTGGGCGGTGCTCGCTTCCCTGCTTCAGACAGCAAAACTGAACGGGCTCGATCCCTACACCTGGCTGAGCGATGTGCTGGCCCGGATGGTCTCGGGCGAAGTCCTCAACAATGGTCTCGACCAACTCCTGGCATGGAACTGGCGCGCCGCTGAACCGACCGCTATGCGACTGGCCGCATGAGCAGCACCAGTCGCTTCAAGCGCCCAAAGAAGCCCAGAAAAGCGCGCGTCCTCACCCATGACAAGCTTGAGGAATGGCTGGCCACTCGCGAGCATCCGATGCCGGGAGTATCAATGATCGACGGCTATCTCGCCGCGCTTGTCGTCTCGCCCCAGTTCATTCCTCCCGAAGACTGGCTACGTCCTATAGTCGGAGACGGCATCGCCTGGGCGCCGGATGGCAGTATCGAGGAGGCCGTGCGCAACACGATCTTCCAGCGGTATAGCCAGATTGGTGCGACCCTGTCCGGTGGCCCGAAGCGCTATGCTCCCATCTACATGCGCACGGACGCCGGCGAAGTTCTCCTGGAGGACTTCGCCAATGGCTTCTACCTCGGCATGCGGCTCAGCATCGACGACTGGAAGCCGCACATATCCAGTCCGGAAATCGGCCACCCACTGACCGCCATCCTCGGCCATTGCACGACCATGATGCCTGAGGATCAACGCCAGAATGCACTACGCGGCCAGGCCGGCGAGATCATGGCTCAATCCTGGAAGGTCGTTCCAGAGCTGGTCGAGATGCTTCACGTCAGCATCGGCGGCGCCCGAAACATCGAAATCCGATAACCAGCAGCGTCAACGTGGGGTTCTCGCATCGCTAACGAATGAACGCCTTCTGCGCGTCTGAGAATCTCGATGCCTTCATCGTCCTTCGCTCCTCCCAGCCAGGGGAGTTTACGGCGAAAAACTCTAACTCAAAGCGATCCAGTTTTCCGGGATCAGATCACCCGTTGCTCTGGAACGATAATCACCTGCACGGTCGTGCGTTAGGTGTGTAGCTCTATACTGCATTTCCCGGCTCGATCGCGGCCGACCAGCTACCCGCCGATACGGCCCCGGTTCCAGGTTCCTGCGGGGCACCGCTCCGCGAGATTTTCACGAGCGATGTCGCCATCAGCAGGGCATGGTCTATGTCGCGCTCTACACGACAGCCGCGCCAAGCTCGCCGAGGCCCTCGGCATGCGCGATGGCGCCTAGGTTGGGGCTATCGACGAGATCATGGGACGGGATATGGGCTTCATCCAAACGCACTAAACGCCTGATCAAGCGGTCCAAAAATTTCCTGAGAAGCCTCACTCCAGGCACCAAAGACTTGACGAATGCCACTTTCATCACGAGCGGCCACAAATGCCCTTATTTCGTCATATTTTCCCAATTGCACCGGATGAAGTTGAGCGATTTTCTCATCATCTAAATACGATATCGCCGCTTCAAAATTAGATACCCGTAGATAGCAAATATATCTGCTCCATATCGGGTATCCACCTTTAATGTCGTTAGCGTCCAAATAGCCAATAAGATTAACAGCCGACTGGATGCTCCCAAACTTTTTTACGTATGATGCCAGAGCTATCTCGCATTCATCCACGCTATCCTTATCGATGGAACAATGGACAACCCTTTCACCTAGGCTCCAACTAACAAATTTCTGCCTATCAAATGCTGGCAGCAAAAATGTAGATATATAGGTGTCCAACGGCGACCCTTCGATGAGGAGCCCTGATACAATATCTCTATTTCTAAAACCGAGCCAGGAACCTTTTCCTAAAGATATTAGTCCGTGCCCTTTAAGGCACTTGGAAATATGCCTTCGCTTTTTGGCGGAGCCGACCGCATCATGAGCGAGATTCCGCAAATTTTCCCCGAGACCAGTCGCCATAACGCACTAGCCCCCGTTCTCGAATATTTCACAAATTTTGGTATTGGTCGGCAAGTTGTTGTAATAATTAGAAAGTTGTGGATTTTCGAGTCTGGCGTTCCCTGTTTTTAGCTCAATAATAAAATTAGGTGAATTTACATCACCGTAAACTGCATCGGGTCTAACAGACCCGAGATCAAGCCAACCAGCTACACCGCCATCCTTATACGACACATTCACGCTTGTGCTGCTGAAATTTCTAACGGTCGCACTAAAAGCGGAATGGATAAATATCCCTCTGAGCCAAGCCGGCGTATAACTATTTACAGGATTTGCCGAGATGGCGATTTGCGCCGCCGTTTCAAATTGCGCGAAGCCGGGCACACCATCGCATGTCTTCCGCCCACTCCGCTTTCCACTTTGCGGCATATCTTTTTGTGTATTTTTCTTTGGGCGCGGCGCGGTAACAAGTATTTCCCCCGGATTTCCACCTTCGGTATTCCGTCCTCCATCCCTAAATAGAGTATCTAAAATATCCTTTATTCTATTTTCATCCAAAAATTGGTATGGCCACCGAATTCCCTCCACAATAATGTCAGATAATCCAGATGGATCCCTACTATTAATTGGATCTCCGCTGACGTAATTATACCAGTTCATGCCATCTGCGTAACCAATGGGATCGGTCTGCATGAATCTGCCTAGGGTGGGCGAGTACATGCGTGCCTTATAATAGGCGAGGCCGATTTCCCCTAGCCAGACCTGCCCGGTATACTGGAAGCGCCCGAGATTGGTGGACTGCGGGATACCGTATTCGTCGTAGGCGTTGAGCCTGATCGCAGCCCCCGCCGAATCGGTCACGGCGATGACCGAGCCACGCTCATCGGCATGCAACCAGCGGCGATCGGTCGTGCCTGAGCCTTCGTACCACACGACCGGTTCATCAGTGCCCGGGCCCGGCACATAGCGCCGCAAAATCGTTCCCGACGGATTGGCCACTTCAGCAGCGATCTGGGAACCGGAGTAATAGAAGCGCGTGGAGGTGGGGGCGTCGTACTCCACCAGACGGCTGAGGCCGTCGTAATAGAGGGTCGCACCCGCCGAAGCGGTAAGTTCATTGAGCTTGCTGTAGGTGTAAGTCGTGCTGCCCGAGCTGGTGAGATTGCCCCGCGCATCATAGCCCAGCGCGACCGCTCCTGAGGCGGTATATTGATTGAGCCCGTTGGGCGTATATCCGCGATCGAAATTGTAATGCCCCGTCCAGGCATAGGCGTCGTTATTCCGGGCGACGCTGGTGATCTGTGAGGCCGGATTGTAGCCGATTGCGGTTCCCACGCCGCCAACCGCACCGATCACGATATCGTTGGTCGTCCCGGCAGCATCGATTTTGAGGCCGGAAAGCCTGCCTGCCGCGTCGAAAGCGTAGGACCGACTCGTGCCATTGCCGAAGCTCACCCCGGTACGGCGTCCAAGACTATCGTAGCTGTAGGTTGCAAGAACGCCCACGCCCGAGGTGGCGCCGTTTTCCCGGATGGCCGTGACCTGACCGATATTGTCGTAATCATAGGTTACATAGAAGCCATCGGCCCAGGTCCGCCGCGTGACATTGCCTGCAGCGTTGTACTGATACGTCATCGATCCGAAAGGCTGCGCTTCGGAAGTCAGGCGCCCCAGGGCATCCCAAGTATTGCTGAGGAGTAACGTACCGCGTTGCGTCGTGAGGACGCGCCCGGCTAGGTCATAGGTGTACGAAATGGCCGATTCACCCGACGGCGTGACAGACTTCACCCGGCCGAGATTGTCGTAGACATAGCCGATTGTGCTACTGTCGCCGTCGCGCAGACGCACCTGGGTTACATGGACGTTGTCGCCATACGTAAATGCCGTGAAGTCCGATGCCGAACTCGTATCCACCCCTTTGGTCGCCACCGGGAAGCGTGTCTTTACCAGACGATCGAACCCATCGTACTCGTAAGTCGTCCGGTTCAGGTTTGCATCCTTGACATAAGACACCTGACCATTGGACGTGTAGCCGTATTGCACATCATCCGATTGCGCCAAGGTCCCGTATGCACTGGTCACCTTCGTCACGCGGCCAACCGCATCGTACGATGCCCGAGTTACCCGATCCGGCCCTGCCGCTCCGACGGCTTGGAGTGAGCAGGCAGATGCTGGCAGCGCATTCCAAGTCGCGCTGTTCATCCGGACCGTTGTACAGTCCGGGCGCCCCAAGCTGTCGTAGCCATACTGTGTAACGGCGAAAGTCGCGCCCCCATCTGTCAACCTGTCGGATGTTTTGCGGGTATTACTGTCATACGTCGAGGAGAGCTGTTGCGATGGACTAAACGAGGCCCAATCCCCATCGGATTGGCTATTCACCGTCCCCTGCTCAACCAGACTGGTCTGCCCGTCTGCATTATACGTAATGCGTTCGGCGCGGCTCTTAAGAGGCCCTGAGCCGTCCGGATCAGCTGCAATTACGCCGACAATGCGACGCAGGGCATCGTAACGGTAGCGGACCGTATCCGCGGCGCCCGACAGAGGACCATCGACGGTTAAAAGATTGCCGATGCTATCGTAGGACATCATTTGCGTTGCGGATAAGGACCCATCTCCAGAAGCGGCACTGACGCTCACGGGGAGAAGATTGTTCGCGATACCCTGAGATTGCAATCCATAAGAGATCGCTGTCTTTTGCTCATTTATACTGCCTGCACAGGCTGACTGCGTAAGGCAGGTTGATTGCGAAACCAGTTTGTATGTAGGATAATTCGATGCGACAATGGCACCAGTGCTATCTTTATAATAACCTTGGTAAGTTGAGTAGCTATTGGTCGTGGTTTGTCGGTCGGCGCTGGCCTCAGCGGCAGGCCGCGTAATCGTAGCGAGTCCACCATGGGTTGCATCATAGGTGTAATCGGTTTGATTGCCATTTGGATCCTTTGTCCAAATGGGCTTGTTGCAGGTCTTGGCATTCGTGCAACTCGCTGCAAAACCGGCAGTAGTCACGATATCGGCAAGACCGGAACCTGCCTTGGCAACCAAGCGCGTCTCAAGAACATTTCCACGTCCATCGTATGAATAAAGAACGTAGTTCCCTTCCGGATACGTCATTTTTGTAACGCGGAAAAAGGAGTCGTATTCGTACGATGTAGTGCTTTCGGAAGCATCCTTGACCGACATCAGGAGGTAATTTGTCAGATCGATCGTGTATGTCCGCTTGTTTCCGAGTGCGTCGGTAGAAATTGTCGTGCGAACATTTCCACTGTCGGAATAAGCATAATTCGTCGTCACGCCGTTTACGGACACAGAACTGACTTTGCCATTGGCAGATGTGAGCGACAGATGGAAATTTCCGGGACCGGTGATGCCAGATCCGTAAGTGGTAACTTGCCCCGCCGCATCGGTAACTGAACCGTCCGCACCTAAGGTCAGACTCGGCCATGTTGTTGAAAACGTGCAACTCGCTGCTGTCGGGTCACAATAATCTACCGAATTATTCAGTGCTGTGACCTTTGTCACCCGGCTCCACTCATCATAATTTTCAGATGATAGCTTTTTCGCGGTTGATTCCGTAAAAGCATAGGAGAGCTTAAGCTGATTTCCGTTTGAATCCTTAACGGACATTAGTCGTGCGACATACGAAAGTGACGAATTGCAGACATTGCCATCATATCCACCGCCGCAAATGGTTGATATCTTGAAAGCAAAAAACTTCCTCGAGCCATCAGGATAAGTCAGCGTCGAAAGGCGAGCCAGTTCTCCTTCATAAAATGGATATACATATCCGCTATTCGAAATGAATGTCGCCACCACGCCATCACGAGACGTGTAGGTATATGTTCCTCCCGAAATCGTCAGCGTTGCGCCATTTCCAGTTTTGGAGACATAGCTCCCGGAACTGGGAACAAAATTATCCGACCTTCCATCAAGCGTAACAACGTACTCGCCATTTACCTGTTCTATCGTGCTCACAACATTCGTAACGCCGCGCGTATCACGTTGATATACAAGCCCTTGGTCCCCGCCAATGCTCAGCGCAGGTAACGAAGCCACGAAAGTGCCTCGCATTACATCCACGCCATTTTCGTCAATGGAGCTGGTCAAAGGCGGCGGAGCGGCCTGACCGGCCACCTGCGCCATCGCAAAATGTGGGAGTCCACCCGATAACAGCGTTCCGCAAACAAGCCCGATGCGGACAGCCTGCGATCGGCGCCATCCGCGATGCTCAAGACGCAACATATTACCCCCGTAAAACCAGTCGCTTTTGTGAAATTGCAATGCGAAACATGAATAGTTTTATAAAAATCAGGCGTTTCGTGTTGCGTCAAGTGACTTCAGCTGTGAAATTCGCCGCGCCCCATCCTCCCGGACAAGCTGCACGATCAGATCCACCGACCGGGTGACGTAGCGAACCACATCGTCCCACTTCATGTTGGCGCCCGATTGCAGGATCAGCAGCGCCAGCTGATCGATCGCCCGCTCGGGGGTATCGGCGTGGATCGTGCTCATCGAGCCCGGATGCCCGGTGTTCACCGCCCGCAGGAACGTCATCGCCTCCTTGCCCCGCATCTCCCCCAGGATAATGCGATCGGGCCGCATGCGCAGCGAGGCGATCAGCAAGTCTTCGGCCGAGACATCGGCTTCGCCCAGCGCCCCGCGCGCGGCCAGCAGCCCAACGGCGTTCTCGTGAGAAAGCTGAAGCTCTGCCGTATCCTCGATCACGATCAGCCGCTCGTGCGGCGGCACTTCCTGCAAGAGAGCGTTAAGGAAGGTCGTCTTGCCCGTCGAGGTCCCGCCGGAGATCAGGATGTTGCGCCGCTCGCGCACCGCTCGGCGCAACACTTCCAGAAGATCGGTGTCATTGGTGGCTTCGAGCGCGGCAGCCTTTGCGTCACCCTGCCCTGTCCACGTCTGCGCAAAGCCCCCCGCGTCGTGGTAGTCCTGCAGGCTGAGCCCCGCCGAGACATGCCGCCGGATCGCCAGCGCAATCTCGCCGCGCGTCGCCGGCGGCAAAGCCACCTGGATGCGGGAGCCATCCGGCAGCGCGCCGGAGAGCAGCGGATGCTCGCGGCTGATCCCTTGCGCATTCATGGCCGCGACCTGCCGCGCCAGACGCGCGAGAACCTTGCCGGTCAGCTCCGGCACTTCGGCCCGCTCGAGCGCCTTGCCCAGTGCCTCGACCCAGATCTCGCCCGGCCGGTTGACGTAGATGTCCGTCACGTCGGCACGCGAGAGGAACGGCGCCAATGGCGCCAGGTAGCTCTCGAGATAGACCTCGTGCGAGATCACGGGCCCCGTCGCTGCCATTGTCGTTGCCGTTGGCACCGTATCAATGCTCCACCGAAGTGAAGTCGAGATCCCGCGCCACGAAGACCGAGACGCTGGCCCCCTGCGGGATCTTGAGGGTCGGCTTGATATCGGATGGGTTCTGGATGGTCGTCGCCTGAGTGTTGGAACCCGAGAGGCCCACGATCACGGTATTGCCCGCCACCCTGCGGCTTGCCGCATTCACCCCGATATCGAGCGCGGATTGCAGGATCGCGCCGCTGAAGCGCTGCAGGAAGTGCGTGTTGACGTTGCCCTTTACGCCGGCGCGCCCGAGCGGATCGGCCGACGGGGAATCGAGATCGATCATCATGCCATCGGGCCGGGTCAGGCGTTGCCACTGGATCAGCGCACGCTTCTGCCCCAGGCTGATGTCGGCCTGGTAGCTGCCGAACAGGCGGCTGCCCTTGGGAATGAGCACCCGGGTGCCATCGAAGCTCATCACGTCGCGCGAGACGATCGCACGGGAAAAGCCGGCCCGCGTGGAATCGAGCGCGGTCTCCATTACCGCCTGGATCACGCTGCCCTGGGGCACCGTGGTGCCGGGATTCGCAAAGGGATGCGCCTGCGCGCGGCCATCGGCTGCCTTCGACGCCGGGCCATCAGGCCCCGCCGTAGCACCGGACTGCGGCGCCTGGTAGGCAAAGCCGGGCGATGGCGGCATCGGCTGCGCCAGATACGGTGCAGGAGCAGGCTGCGGCATAACCGAAGCGGACAGGTAAGACCGAACCGGCTGCGGCGGATAGACGGGCTGGGGAACGGGTGCATAGCTGGCCGGTTGCTGCGGATACCCCAGCACCCCGGGCTGGGTGGGTTGCTCGTATTCGGGCGCGGGCGGGATCACCAGTTCGGGCGGTGAACTGATCATCGTGCTGCCGCTGCCCGGCTGTGCCTGCACCAGCGACGGGTTTTGCAGGGCCACGCGCCGGGTCTGCAGACCATAGAAGATGCCGCCGCCGACCGCGACGAGGATGGCTGCAAAGATCCAGACGGAGCGATTGCTGGACGCCTTGCCGACCAGCGGGCGCACGCCCTGCGCGTCCGAGGCAGGTGACAAGGAGAGGTCAGCCATGGGCCTTGGCCTCCCCGTTCCGGGTGGCTTTGGCCGCTTCCTTGTCGATCCGGAAGATCAGCGTCTCGTAGACGCGGTCGATCGTGTAGATACCGCCACGCACATAACCGTCGACCATCTGCTCCTCGCCGGTCGGGCCCAACGCAAAGATCGCCGGCATCGCGCGGTCGCCCTGCCACTCGATGTAGGTCTTCATCCCGTCGTCACGGATGGAGGTCGGTTGCAGCGTCTTGTTACCCGTGAGGCGATAGGTGAAGGCATGGTCTCCGGCCTGGCCCTGCACGACCGGAGGCGGCGCAAAGCTGGGCGGCGGCGGGTTCACCAGGAGCACGACCGCCGGTACCGATTGCGGCGTACCGGCCGTGAGCTCGAACTCATAGCTGCGCATATTGGTGCGCACGCTCATGACGCCGAAGGCCGAGGGCCGCATGGCCCTCAAGGCCAGACTGTCGCCGCTGCCCGAGACCATCACATTGAAGCCGGTCGGATCGCTCAGAATGACCGAGGCGATTTGCTCGCCCTGGCGGAACATCAGCGTCTGCGTCACGTCCGAGGCCGTGCGCAGGCTGAACAGGCCGCTACCGCTCACCGGAAGGGCCAGGATGCGGGGATCGACAGCAGGAAGCTCCTGCGCACCGGCAGTGCCGGCGATCAGGGCAAGGAGAAGCGCCAGCGATCTCATTGCGGCATACCGGAGCGCACGGGACGACCTGCCATGGCCGGCACAGGCGCCCGTATTGCGCCCGGAGCGGTCGGCTGCCCCCTTCCCTGCATCCCGCCGGCCGGCGATGCCGATGGCCCCTGTGCGGAGGCCATATCAATGGCCGAGGGCACCGCGCCTTCGGCTGCGCCCGGCTGCGGCACCATCTCGGCATCGCGGCGATAGCGCAGGACCTGGAAGCCGAGCGGATTGAGCAGGCGATCGGCCGCGCTCATCGAGGCAGTCGAGAAGCGGTACTTCATTACCACCGCCCAGTTTTGGACGTCCTGCTTCTGGCCGCCGGGATCGGCGCGAACGGTCACGAAGCGGACCAGCGCCGTATCGGCGCCAAGCGAGGAGATGCTGCGCACCTCGGTCGTCACCAGGGCCTGCCTCGGCAGCGTCACAAGCGGGCTCTGCGGATTGTTGGCGGCCATCGATGCAAGGTAGCGTGCCCGCGCTTCGTCGGCCGACCACAGCGCGACCTTGCGGTAATCGTCCTTCAGCGAGTTGATATCGAAGCTCTCTCGCGCGCTTACGTACTGGGCGAGGAACGAGCGAACCAAGGCATCGTCAGGGGTGATCGCCTGCTGATCGAGCGGCTTCAGCGCCTGGACATTGCCGGTCTGGCGATCGACGAGCAGCGTATAGGGCACCACCGTCTTCAGCGGCAGCAGGCTCGCAAGCGCAATTGCTTCGAGCGCGGCCACGCCAGTTGCGACGCCGGCAATGATCCAGGCCACGCGGCGCGATCCGCTCAGTGCCTTGTTACGGTCGGCCGACCAGGACTCAGCCTGGCTATAGTAGCGGTTGAGATCGTCATCGCTCATCTTGTTCATCAGTTCTGGTCCCTGCGCCGTGCGGCCCCGGAATGGCGCCGGGAGGGCCTGCGCCAGGTATTGCCCAATGCATTCTCACCGCTGGCCTGGCCGGCCTGTGCGGCAAGGGTCGAAGGTGCAGCGCTGCTGCCGCTGCGTTCTGACCAGCGGCCTTCGGTCCGCGCGATATCGGCGATGCGTTCCTCGCGGCGCAGGTTGTCCGTCACAGACTGGGCGACGATGACAGCACGCGAGGGCTCCTCGCCGCTTGCCGTCACCACCGCGGCGCGCTGCGAGATTGGCGGCGCTTCGGAACGCGGACCTGCTTCAGGCAGAAACGCCGGGAGATGGAAGCGGCTGTGGAAGGCCAGCCTTGCCATCAGGAACACGCCGGCCAGTGAGACAACCGCAAAGCTCAGCGCGGCGACCAGGATCTCCACCGGTGCATCGAGCGTCTGCACATCGGCAGCGCGCCTTTGCAAGGCATCCTGAAGCCATGGTTCCAGCAGGGCCAGTTCGACCCCGTAGATGACGCTGAGCAGCATCGAGGCGAGAAAGGTCGTGACCAGCGCCCGCGCCCAGCCCTCGAAGATCCCCCGGGTGATCCCGAACAGCAGCAGCCCGGCCATCAGCGGCGCCACCGCCAGCAGGAAACCCGCTGTCAGGCGCACCAGAGCCAGTGGGCCCAATGTACCGACCAGATAGGCGCTGCGGGCAAAACCAAGCTGGAACCAGTCGCCCTGCGCCACGCCCAGGCGGCCGCTACCGAAGGTGTTGAAGGCCGCGAGGCCTCTGTCGACATTCTGCAGCCGCGCCGCGAGATCACCGGCGCTGCCAGGAAGCCCGGCGCCTCCGCCGATCACTTGCGCGATCTGGTTCGGGCCGTGGATCACGAGATCGTAGCCCACCACCCGCCAGGCGGGCCAGCTGGTTGCCAAGGTCAGCATGATGCCGACCTTGAGCACGTCGCCCACGACATCGCGCGTGGCCATCGGATAACCCAGCAGCAGGCGGATCCCGAACAGGGCAATGAAGATCGTCAGCAGGCTGGTGAGCGCGATCGTGACGGGCGAGCCGGGACTGGCAAGCGCGCCGTAGCCATAGCTGCCGATCGCCTGCGCCTGGCAGTCGATATGCGCCAGCGCATTGGCGAGGAAGTCTTCCCCGGTATGGACGACGGGACAGGCCATCAAGCGCGTTCCAGGAGCGGAGCCATCCAGATCTCGGGATCGGCGCCGGTCTCCTCGACCAGCTCGTCGAAGAGGCGCACGGTCGCCTCGCGGCCTGAGAGGATGGTGAGGATATCCTTCTCGCCCGAGAGATTGAGCCGGGCGACCACGCTGTCCTTGCCGTGCTTGATCAGGAAGCAGTGTGAACTGTCTGGCAGGCTGCGCACCAGTTCGTACTCGTGCGGGGTCAGGCCGAAACCGTCGATGTAATCCTCGGGCCGCGCCTTGGGATTGATCATGAAGATCTGGGTCGCGGCCTGCTCGATGATCGCACTGGCAATCTTGCTCTCGAGCGCGTCCTGCGCGCTCTGGGTAGCGAAGCCGACAATCCCGTTGCGCTTGCGGATGGTCTTCTCCCAGTCCTTGATGCGCCGCACGAAGACCTCGTCGTCGAGCGCCTTCCAGCCCTCGTCGACCACGACGATCGCCGGGGTACCGTCGAGACGTTCTTCCACGCGGTGAAAGAAATACAGCAGCGCCGGCGTGCGCACCGCCGGATCGTCGAGGATCGCGGTCATATCGAAGCCGACCGTGGCAGCGGTCAGGTCGGTGAGGTCCTCTTCATTGTCAAACAGCCAGGCGCGCTCGCCTTCGCCCCACCAGGGACGCATGCGCGAATAGAGGTCGCCTGCCTTGGGCCGGGCATGGCCGCGCAGCAGTTCGACGAGATAGCGCAGACGCCGGCGGGGCCGGATCTGGTCGAAGTTGGCATCGAGCGCATCGGCGGCGATCTCGGCCTCTTCGGGATCAAAGCCGCCGGCGAGCAGGCCCAGCCATTCCATCAGGAACTGGCGGTTGGCAGGCGTATCCTCAAGCTGCAGGGGATTGAGGCCCGAAGCGCTGCCGACACGCAGGCGGTCATACTGGCCGCCGATCGCGCGGATGAAGAGCTCGGCGCCGCGATCCTTGTCGAAGAAGACGATGCGCGGCGCGAACTTGCGAGCCTGGGCGAGCAGGAAGTTCAGCACCACGGTCTTGCCCGAGCCTGAGGGGCCAATCACCGTGAAGTTGCCGAGATCGTTATGGTGGAAGTTGAAGAAGTAGGGGCCGGCCGCTGTCGTCTCGAGCAGCGAGACCGCCTCGCCCCAGTGGTTGCCGCGCGGACGGCCGACCGGGAAGTTGTGCAGGCTGGCAAGGCCGGCGAAGTTGCGGCTCGAGACCAGAGCCTTGCGGCCGATGTACTTGAAGTTTGCCGGGAACTGCGCCCAGAAGGCCGGTTCCAGCGCGATATCCTCGCGCACGCCGACGATCCCGAGATCCGCCAAGACCGCAGTAACTTCGGCCACTTCGGCATTGAGCACTTCGAGGCTCTCGGCATGAACGGCAATGGTCATGTGATGCTCGCCGAACGAAGCCCGCCCCGCCGCCACATCGTCCTTGGCACGGGTGAGTTCATCGCGCAGCGACAGTGCCTCATCCTCGGCTGAGCGCATGCGGCGCAGTGCCAGGTTCATGCGGCCCAGAGCCGCGCCGCGTTCGACGAAGGCGAAGGACTGGCTCACCGTCATCTCGAAAGGCATACGGTAGAGTTCATCGAACATGCCGGGCAAGGTCTGCCCCGGGTAGTCCTTGATCGAGATGAGCGCACCGAACTTGCGGCCCAAATGGCCGGCCGGGGCCAGTTCGAAGGCTTCCTGGCCGAAGCTCACCCGGCGGAACGGCAGGTGTTGCCCCAAATCGCCGTGCGGCAGGCCGACCGGGCGCATATCTGCGTTGTAGAGATAGGAAAGGAACTCGAGCGGTTCGGAAAGTTGGCCGTGCTCGGTTCCATAAACCGAGAGCACACGGGGATCGTAGCTGGGCTGACTACACGAAAGTGCGTTTTACGTACGCCAGGGGGGAACCTTTGGCGAACGCGGGTGAATGGCATCATGCGGCCAGGAGCGAGGAAGGCGTGCGCAACGGGCGGAGCTGGCCGGGATCGGGGCGGCTTTCGACATTCCAGCGATAGTCGCCGGTGAGCGAGATATGCTCCCATCCCAGCGGGGCGATATGGCGCGCAACGTCCTCCGGGATCGCCAGCGCCCCGACCGCCCGTTCGAGATAGCGGGTGTTCCACAGGATGATGGCGGCCACGAGGAGATTGAGGCCGGAGGCGCGATAGGTCTGGTTCTCGAACCGCCGGTCGCGCAGCTCGCCGAGCTGGTTGAAGAAGAGCGCGCGGGCGAGCGCGTTGCGGGCCTCGCCCTTGTTGAGACCGGCCTGGGTGCGCCGGCGCAGGTCGAGATCGCGCAGCCAGTCGAGCATGAAGATCGAGCGCTCTATCCGCCCGACCTCGCGCAAGGCCAGCGCGAGTCCGTTCTGGCGTGGGTAAGCGGACAATCTGCGCAGCATCGCCGAAGCGGTGGCGGTGCCGCTGCGGATCGAAGTGGTGAGGCGCAGCAGTTCGTCCCAATGGGCGGCGACATGCCCGATGGCTACCGGATCGCCGGTCATACCGGCCAGCAGCGGCCCCGCTTCCTGGCCCGGCAGTAGATGCAGGCGCCGGTCCTTCAGGTCGCGCAGGCGCGGCGCGAAGCGGTAGCCGAAGAAGGGCATGAGGCCGAACACATGGTCGGATGCGCCGCCGGTATCGGTGTAATGCTCTTCGATCGACAGGCCGGTGGCATGGTATAGCAGCCCGTCGAGAACATAGGGAGCCTCGCCGGCGGTCGCCGCGATCACGCGGCTCGAGAACGGATCATATTGGTCCGAGACGTGGGTGTAGAAGCTGACGCCGGGTTCATTGCCGTTGCGCGCATTGATGTCGCCGATCGCGGCGCCGCGCCCGCCCGCATGGAAGAGCTGGCCGTCACTGGAAGAGGTGGTGCCGTCGCCCCACAGCGCGGCCAACGGCACGGTGCGGTGAACGTCGATCAACCGCCCCAGCGCCTCGCTATAAGCGGCTTCGCTGATATGCCAGTCGTGCAGATGGGCGAGCTGACGCAGGGTCGCGCCCTGACAGGTCTCGGCCATGCGCGTCAGCCCGAGATTGATGCCATCGGCCAGGATCACGGTCAGGAGCGCGTTACGATCGTCCGCCACGCGACCGGAGCGGCGATGGGTGAAGCACTCGGAAAAGCCAGTCCAGCTATCGACCTCCAAAAGGAGATCGGTGATCTTCACGCGTGGCAGCCGATCATAGGCGACGCGGCGCATATTCTCTGCATCCGGCGGCGTGATCGCCTTGAGCGGGGATACGACAAGGCCATTGTCGTCAAGGCGCACCTGGGGCAGTTCTCCCTGTCGAGCGAGGATCGTCACCCGCTCGATCGCGGTGTCGAGACTGGCGCGGCGACCGGCGACGAAGCTGTCGAAATCAGTATCGATCGCCAGTGGCAGCGGTCCTCGCGCGCGCATCGCATCGAAGGTTGCAGGCGGCAGGAGATAGCTGTCGAAGGCGCGATAATGACGGCTCGCCGCCACCCATATGTCGCCGGCGCGCAGCCGGTCGCGCAGTTGGGTGAGCACGCACAGCTCATAGGCGGCGCGGACGACCACGCCATCGCGCAGCACGAACGGCCGCCATGACGGCGGCACGAAGCGGAGCGGTGGGTTATCGGGCAGGCGCCGTCGTCCGGTGCGATAAATGTCGGCGATCAGCCGAACCGCATCGAGCAAGCCCTGCACCGCACCGGCCCCGCGAAACTCAAAGGCGTTGAGGAACGGCCCGATCACGGAGCGCAGCGAGCGCTGCCGTTCGATCAGTTCCGCCGTGCGGTCGATTGTTTCCGGCGCGATCAGTAGCTCGGCGTCCACGACCGCCGTTCCCAACCTTTCCCAGTCGATCGAACTGATGGCGGCAAGAGAATCGACGCCTCGCGCCCGCGCGTCGAGCAATGTCCGGCATGAGCCGGTGAGCAGGCGAAGCTGCGCCTGCAATGACCGGATCGTGCCGATCGCCTTGTCCTTGGTCCGATTCTCGGCCCGTCGCATCATGCTCCCCAGGAGCTTGTCCATCATCGTCAGCACCGCATCGGTCAGGCTTTCCTCAAGCCGGATGCCGGCAGCGACAAGGATCGCATGACGGCGTAGGTCGGGCAGTTCCGCCAGATGCTGCGGCGTGATGCGCGCCGCCTCGTCGGCGATCCGGTCGAATGCCGCCTGCGGGATGGTCGCGGCGCGCGAGGCCGCCAGGCCCAGCGCGCGAACTTGGTCGAGCCGTTCGATCAGTCGCAGGATATTGCGCGGGGCCGGCGATAGGGGCGGGTTGCGCAGCCATGAGAGCCAGGTCGCGCTTTTGTCGTCGCGCCGCGACAGGAGGGCGTCGAGCGTCGCGCGTTCGGGTTCGCCGAGATCTCCGGCGAGCACGTCATGGACCAGATCTCCGGCCTGCTGCCGCGCCCGTCGCA
The DNA here is from genome assembly GCF_006874585.1 of Sphingomonas sp. IC081. GTDB lineage: Bacteria > Pseudomonadota > Alphaproteobacteria > Sphingomonadales > Sphingomonadaceae > Novosphingobium. The sequence continues at coordinate 21,487 of NZ_CP029766.1, read as the reverse complement.
CTATCGCCTCAATCACCGTCACGGGCGGCAGCAGCAATCGCCGGCGTCGCATCTCGTCGATGACGATGCCCGCAAGCCGCGAGGACTGGGTGACGGTCTGCGCGATCGGCATGGCGAACGCGACCAGCGCGTGGAAATCCGCACGACTGAAAACGAGATGACCGAAGCGCCGCGACAGGTCGGCGAGGTGCGACCGCCGCGTTTCGTCGCGGCGGGCATAGTCGCGCCATGATGCGGGCGACACATCCAACTGATGGGCCACGAACGCGAGGATCGGCATGGGCGGCACTTCGCCGGCTTCCAGCACGCGCCCCGGCCAGCGCAGATACAGCATCAGCATCGCATAGCCGAGACGGGTGACGTCGCCACGCCGGGATGCGATCAGTTCGAGGTCGTCACGGGTCAAGGTGAAGTGACGCGCGATCTCGCGTTCATCGAGCGACGGATCATAATGGCCCGCAAGCATCTCGCGGGTTAGCAGGTGTCTTCTGGCCAAGGTCGAACCCCTCCATGTCGCTGTCCGTCAGACGTCCGTTGGACGGTCACTGGGAATGTGTCCATCAACTCTGGACGTTCGATGGCGATTCGGACAAGATCGCATTATGATGGGAAAACGGACAGTATGGGGCGGCCCGTGGCGCTGATCGGCTATGCGCGGGTATCCACCCCCGACCAGAAGCTCTCGCTTCAGCACGACGCACTGGAGCGGGCAGGATGCGACCGTGTTTTCGACGATCATGCGTCGGGCGCCAGGACTGACAGGCCCGGTCTTGCTGAAGCGCTGGCCTATCTGCGCGCCGGCGACACGCTGGTGGTGTGGAAGCTCGATCGGCTCGGCCGCTCGATGAGCCATCTGATCGAGAAGATCGGTGAATTGGCGTCGCGGGGCATCGGGTTCCGCTCGCTCACCGAGAACATCGACACAACCACGCCGGGAGGCATGCTGGTGTTCAACATCTTCGGCTCCCTCGCGCAGTTCGAGCGCGATCTGATCCGCGAGCGCACCCAGGCGGGTCTGCGCGCCGCGCGCGAGCGCGGCAGCAAGGGCGGTCGCCGCCCTGTCGTCACTCCCGACAAGCTGCGCAAGGCCCGGGCGCACATCGCAGCAGGCCTTACTGTGCGGGAGGCCGCCGCCCGCCTTAAAATCGGAAAAACCGCCCTTTACAAAGCGTTGGAAGGCGCAACGGCGGAATAGCTATGGCACCAAATATCGATCAGATCCGTTACCACGCTACACCAGCGCGGTCCCGCGTAGACGCACGTATTCGGGTTATCATGGGAATCTACATAGCCTGCTTCGGCCTCGGTTTTTTCAATCATGCGCGAGACTTTGTAGCATACGGATGGAGGCCCTATGATTGGGGACCATTTCAACTCGAGCTATTTTGGACATCACTGATATTCTTAGACGCGCTTGCTATTGTGCTACTTCTATCGCGCTTCAGACGGGCGGGATTGGTTTTGGCCGCGTCAATAATGATCGGTGACGTCGCTGCAAACACCTACGCTCTGGTAGCTTTGAGCATTCCGGCATTTGGCTTTTCGGTGCCGCTTCAGGCAACGTTTTTGGGCTTTATCCTAGGCTCGCTACCGTTCGTTTGGCCCGCAAAACCTTCTATGTTCCGATGAGCGCTGGCGCCTGTAGCAGCCTTCCCCCGTAATCGTACTGCATTCGTTCGTGTATCGCGTACGTAAAACTCACTTTCGTGTAGTCACCCCTAGCTGCCCAAAGAGGCTACCAGCGCTTCGGTCGCGGCATCGAGCGCGCGCTTCTCGGCGCCGAAGGCGGCCTGCGCATCGACCGAAGACCGCGTGGCCCAGTTCCGCAGCCGGTCTGCCCAGCCCAGGCGCCCTTGCATGGGGCGGCGCACGATCGTCAGGAACAGTTCGTTGACGTACATCTGGCGCGAGGCAAGGCGCGCGCGCCAGCGTTCGTCCAGTTCGCGCGAGAAGGCATCGGGGAAGTCTGCCTCGAGGCTCGCCTCGGCCTTGCGGCGCACCACATGGTGGTAGATCGCGAACTGGGAGTTACCGACGGTGCGCAGCAGTGCATCGCGCAGGTCCGCACGGTAGTTGAGTTCGTCGGTGTCTGCGGTCTCGAACAGCAGGCCGCCAAGACGCACGGTCTGCATCAGCAACCCGTCGCGCGTCTCGAGCGTCACGTCATCGACATGGCGGGCATAAGGCAGGTGATCGCCTGCGGCCTTTTCGCGCCCAGCAGCTTTAGGATCGCCCGTCAGGGGCGGTAGGAATTGCATTGCCACAGGGCATGGTTCTTCACGCGGGGACAGCGGCTGACGCGCACGATCCAGAGGTCAAGGAAGCGCGGTTCGCGAAGGCACAGGACAGCTCCCACCAGATGGCCCAGCAGCGCCAGTCCGATCACCCAGAAGGATTTGAAGATCAGGAACGCTTCGGCTGCGACGATGCCGTTGGCGACGAACCAGGTGTAGGTGACGCCAGCGAACATTTGGGGCCGCGTGAGCGCCGTGAACACGGTCGTGCGCTGGAGAGGAGCGGTCATGGCTCCAGGCTACATGCCGCCGGCGGCGGTGCGGATGCCGGCGACAATGCTCGCGGCGCCGAACAAGACGAAGCAGCCGATGATCACGACCGCGCCGTGGCGCCAGTTGATGCGGCCAGTCAGCATCATGAAGCCGACGACCGCGATGGCAATGACGGCGGCAGTGGTCGCGACCGTTCCGAGCAGCGTGCCCTGGAGCCAGTTTACTGCGCCTACAAGCACGCCGGAACCAGCTGGATCGGCGTAGGATTGGGCATGGGCCACGCTGGATGCAGCCAACGCAACAAAAAAGCCCATCGATCGGTATAGTCGCACAATGCCCCCTGAACTCAAAAAACTCGTCAGCTACCGAATCATCGCGCACAATTATTGCACGCAGTCCGGTTCGCAATTTTCCGAGCGCTACTCTTGCAAAGACAGATAGCGCAAGCAACAGTTGGGCATGCTTGGCACCTCACAATCAACGGCAATTTCAACACCCTCAGGAGGATTGGCATCTGCCATCCAATGGCTTGCCGATCTTTTGACCGGGACACTGGGGGTATCGCTGGCCATTGTTGCCATTGCAGTTGCGGGCCTGATGATGTTGCAGGGTAGATTAGGGATCCGAGACGGCGCCCGCGCGATAGCAGGCTGCTTTATCGTGTTTGGAGCCCCGATCATGGCCAAAGGGCTTTGGGAAAACACTCGCCCGCAAAGCTCGCCTATTGAGATCGAAGCCCCGCCGCCATTCGTTGCTCCAGAAATGCCAGCAAAGACGAGCGCAAATCCCGATCCCTACGCAGGCGCCTCCGTGCCCATGCAATAGTGCATGAACGCATCCCCGATCAATTTGGGGAACCGGTCGTTTTTACGTTGGTGCGATTGTCGGCGTTGTCGTGGGTGTAGTCGACCGTCACGCCGTTGTTGACGGTCCCGGTATGCACCACTTTGATGAGCCGTCCCTTGGCATCGTATGCATAGGTCACGGTTTCGGTTGCCCATGCAGGCGCAGCAAGCGCGGCAATCACGAGGCCAATCGTTAACATCGAAGTATTGCGCATGTGTTCACCCCTCTATGCATTGACCGTAACAAAACTCATCCATAACGCAAGTTCAGACCTCAACATTTTCGGATTGGTGAGTTGCAAGCAGTGCCTGGCAGGAACCGGCACGGCGCCAGGTACCACCGGCCGTGTTTCCACCATTCGGACTGACACCGCATAGGCGGTTTGTTCGATCTCGCCTCGCTGTCGGATCAGGCTGCGCGCTTACCCACATTTGGTGAGTACTCATTCAATGTATAAGCGCGCCCTTTAGGATTACCCGGTTGGTTTGCTCATCCGGTTTACGGAGAGACCGTGCCGGGAGCGCGAGTTCACACCTTGAAACGCAACAGCGCAACCTATGCCGATCGCCGGCAAAAGGCTGGATGGCGCCGGGTCGCGGTATGGGTTCCTGAGGACCGGGTGGATGACCTCAAGGCACTCGTTGTCGGACGCCAAAATAGAATGCAATGGCGTGCAGTTCTTCCGGTTTCACGCGCCACAATAAACTGCATTCAGCCCGTACCGCAACCGCTGGCAAAGCACCTTACTGTTCGGAAAACCGCTTCGCCAGCCTGGCGCTCGCCCCGCTCTTTGCGGCTAGCTTTGATCCGTAGCGCAACACCGTGCGCGCATCGCGCCAACGGTAGGCCTGCATGATCGCGGGGAGATCCTCGCCTGCCGCAAAATTGTCCTGTGCTACCCCGACCCGGATCGAGTGTGACGAGACCGCCTTAAGCCAGCGATCTCGTTCGGTTTCGCTCATTTCACCGAGCAGGCCCTTCTCCCAGGCCCGGCGGATGAGACGCTTGTAAATGAGTGTGATGCTGTTCGGGTGCAGGCGTTCTGTACCGATGCTATCGATCGAGCCGTCAAAGTGCGTCTTGACCCTTCGCAGCAGCGGCCCCTTGTCGATCCCACCCGCACCGCGCCAGCGCGCGATCGCCGCCATGGTCGCTGGAGAGAGGTAAGCCTCGGCTCCGACCTGCTTTCGGTCGGTCTTGCTCGAGGGGATGTGCAGCAGCCCGGCCCCCTCGCTGTCTGGCCCCTCGATATGGCCGATATCGATCGCCACCAGTTCAGAGCGCCGCGTGGCGGTGTCGTAAGCAATGCGAAGCAGCGCCGCGTCGCGCATCCCCAATTCGTCGCGGCGACAGGCCTTGAGCAGATGGACGAGGCACACGCCAGAGGCGGGACTGTCGAGATCAGCGATGTCGCCCTTGAACCGGATGGCGCGCGCCTGCCTCTGGCGCACGCCGAGATGATTGCGCGCAGCCTTGCGCTCGAACCTGACCAGCGGGTCGGCGGTCGGATCCGTCAGCCCCGCCATCCGGTAGGCCCACCCGACATGGACGAGGTAGCGCTCAATCGTCGCCATGGCGCGGGTTTTCAGATCCGACGGATCGATCCCGGCAAGCGCACGGATCCAGGCAGCTACGTCGGCGGGTTCGGCCGAACCCGGCGCAATCCGGCGCGAGTGGCACCATTTCCCCCACAGGCCGAGGTCCGAGCGGAACGCGCGCCGGGTATTGACCGACCAGCCCCGCATCGCTGCTTCGAGCAAGGCCTCGTCGATACGACCGCCAGAAATGGCCCCCGATCCAATCAGGGAGCGGACATCGGCGACGAGATCGGCCGGGGCAGCGCTCAACGGGACGATGGCGCTGCCTGTGGCGGGTCTGGGGCGCTGTTTCGGCATGTACGCGACGATAACCGGACGATTCTTCAATGTATAGGGGCACGATAAGCAGCCATTATCAACACTAGTATGCCATCCATGTGGACTGAAAGGTGGGTTTACGTCTATTATTGATCCGTGAACCGCCCTCTCCCGCCCCTCTGCGCGCTCGCCTGGACGCCCGATCTGGTGAGCGCACTCGCCGACGCCAGCGGTGCGATCGGGCGGCTTGATGCCCGGATTTCCGCGACTGCGCTCGCTCCGGCCTGGCGTCTGCGCGCCAGCTGGAACGGCTATGCCAAAGCGCTTAGCCTGCAGCATCTCGAAATCGAAGAAATCGATATTATTTCCTGGCAATGCGGTCTTCAGCTTGCCGGGCGGCCTCGCCTCGAAACGGCGGGTGATCCTTTCGGCGCCTTTGCCCCCTGGCTGACCCAACTCGCCGAGAAGGCCGGGCGGCACTGGCGCGAAGACTTGCCCTTCACCTTCGATCCCCCAGCAGACTGGGACGCAGCCCCTGCCCTCGTCCGCGCGCTGACGTTGCTCGACAGTTGTGATGCGCCAAAGTTGACGTCAATGTCGCAACACCTCTAACCGCTTCAGTGCCAAAATTGACGACATCGCAGGAAGCTCAGGCAGCGCCTCGCATCTTCCCAAGCACTCGCGCCGCCGCATTGCTCCCAACGGCGAGCTCGCGCGCGTAGCGCAGCGCGGTGGTGGGAGAAGACCACCGCAGCGCCAATGCTATTCCCGCGCCATCCTCCCCGGCCGCGAAAAGATCCTGGGTCAGCCCGACCCGGAACGAATGAGCGCTCAGACCGCGCACCGCGTCTCCCTCCATTCCAGGTTCGAACTCGACGTGGCCGAGATCTACAGCCTCGAGCACCCGTCGGCGAAGGAGGGCGACTACCCCTTGGCGGGTCAGCGGCTTGGCACCAATGTAGTGCCGCACGATCTGCTGTCCGGCAGCATCGGGCGGACTGGTCAGAACATTGATCCGCCTGAACACCGGGCCTTCGCTAAGGCCACTTGCCAATAACCAGGCCGACACGCGCGCCATGGTGTCGGGCGACAGCCAGGCCTTGGCCCCCTCCCCCAATTGGTCAGTCTTGGAGTAAGCGATATCGAGCCGGCCGCTGCCGTCGCCGACCTGCCGCAGATCAGCGACCTGGGTGCCAACCAACTCAGAGACCCGCAAGCCGGCGTCATAGGCAAGGCTGATCAGCGCCGCGTCACGCAAACCGATAGTGTCGGAGCCGCACGACGCGAGCAGCGCCTTGATCGTCACCCCTTCGGGAGCCCCCTGCCCTTCGGCCATCTCTTCACCAAGCCGGAGTGGCGCAGCCTGTCGCTGGCGTTGCCGCTTGTCGCGACGGATTCCCTTCAAGGTATCGCGCACCATTCCCGCCTGGGTCGGCAGCGCCTCCTTTTCGCCGAAGCCGAGGATACGGTGGACGCGGGCGATGCTGGCGATCCGACGCGCCAGCGTGGCGGGCTTCGCAGGGCGCCGCGTGTCCGAACCCTTGGCCAGCCAGTTTAGGTAGTGAACCAAGGTCTCCGGCTCGGCGGGGACCGCCATGACAACCGGCCGACGCCTTGTGCACCAAGCGAGGTAGCACTTGAGATCGGCGGTGATCGCCGCCTTGGTCGCCGGCGCCATCGCCTTGACCGCAGCCTCGAACCCGATCGCGCTGGCGCCGCGTGCATCGACCAGCGGCGCAAATCGCTGCAGCACCAGCTCGACCGCAGACGGGAACGGCGGATCAGGTGCGGCGAACATCGGTGTTTCCTGCGGGTTTCACCGGGTCTTTTTGGGCAAAATCGGTCGTTTCGGCAACATTGAACTTACCATAATGTACGATTATGGAAATTCCGGTAAATAGTATGTGCAATCGTGGGATACTGAATTGGCAATTTGGTAAACTCTGCGATTGACCATCGGGGGCGCTGGGGCTAGCTCGATCAGCGGTTCGCCGCCGCAGGAGAGAGCGCCTTGAACAGCCCTACCGGAGCCACACAAATCGCCTTCGGGATCGGCCAGGTCGATGCGCTGGCGCGTGTGCTCGTCGGCTCGCCTTCGCTCTATTCCGCACAAATGCGCCGTTCGCTCGCGCTGCGCACACTTGCGCGCGCCTGGGCGCAGTACCGCGACGACCGCGCGATTACGCTTGGGCGTACGCTCGTCGGCGCCGAGTGCAGCGCCGAGCGCGATGCCTTCCTCGTCCTCCTCGAACGCGCCCTCCCCCCGCGTGAAAATGCGCTCCCCGAAGGCATCCGCCTCGTCCGCGCTGTCGCCATCGCGCCGATGGCAAGCGAGGCGGCCGAGACCGCGGCGATCGTCGCGGCAAGCAGCGACGATCTCGAAGCGGTGTTCGCCGCCCTGGATCGAACCGGATCCGAGCACGGCGCGTTGCCGGACGACCCGCTTGAGCGATTGCTCCACCTCGTCGAACAGTTCCGCTACTCGCGCGGTGACGAACGCGATCCACTCTCGGCCACCGCGCGCACGCCCTGCTGGGCGATCAACCTCGCCGCCACCGCACGCGGCGATGCCTTTGGCCTGAGCGAAAGCCCCCTGCCCTTCCCCGGTCTCGTCCGCCGCCGGCTCTTCCGTGCAGACCGTCATGCCGACGAGCAGCGGGACGATGCGGCGCGTTTCCTGCGCGAAGCCCTGCACGCCGCCGCGCGCGACATCGTCGAGGTGTCTCGTGCCGCCGAGATCTTCGCGCGCACATTTGCAAACCAGCGCAGCAACTCGCGGCTCTCACTCGCCTGGATGCTGCTGTTCGGGCTTGGCGGCATGACCGCCGCGCAACTGGCCCGCGCGCTCCCTGCGACCAAGGCGGGAGCCGGCAAGCTGCTGCGCCAGTTGGAGGCCCAGCGCCTCGTGCAGGGACAAGGCCCCTTTGCTCCCTTCATCTGCACCGTCCGGTTTCCCCCGGCACTGTCCGATTGGCGCTACCAAGCAGATCGCTAGGCTGGCAGGCTGCTATCGCGGGACGAGGAAACCGATCGAGGCACGCGAATACCACCGCCAGTTCCCTTTCCCTGTCCCGGCGCTGTTGCACCGCGCCGTATGCGGCGAACAGCGCAAAGATGTCACATGTCCATGTGGATTTGGGTTTGGAAGGCCTGCAGGTCCGCAGCCGCAACGCGCCTCGAACCGGTGGTTTGGTTCCCCCACCAGGTAGCGGCCGCTCTGGCAGCTTGGCCGCGATCATGCGCTCAAACCGACGCGCGCTGTAGGAACGCGAGCTGTGCGCCAGGGCCAGCATCGCGATCCGATCATGCGCGAAATGGTATTGATTGGCTGCAAACCGGACCTGATAGGCCGGGTATGGCGGGGCCAGCCCCTCCCAATTGCCGAGTGCGATCAGGTAATCAAGCACGGCGTTGTTTTGCGCACGCGCGTGCGCATTCGGCCTGATTTTCAATAGGAGCTTACGAGATCGTATGCCCGCATACGCCAAAAACGCCTGAAGCTGCCGTCCCCTGGCGTCCGACGGAATGGTCCGCATGTCGCTGAGCGGCAACCCATGCCTTCGGCATCGCCAACTCGCCCGCAAAATCCATTCCCGGCACACGATCAAAGGTTCACCTGCCCGCTGCGCCTCGTACCAACATTGCGCGCAAACGTAACGGCGATGCGGACCTGGCAGAAGCGCACCCGCCTCGCACCCGACAAACATCGCCATGATCTGCTCGGGATCAACTTCGACCGCCCAGGCAAGCCGCTTCACCATCTCGTCGCAGGCGGAATGCTGTGCAGGATCGAGACCGCCCTGCCCCCGCGCAAGATCCAGGCTCGCCAAGACCGGATCGATCTGCAGATGGCGGAAAAGCTGTGACCGGCGCACCTGGTGCGCGACGGTCAAACGGTTCAACCACGAGTCGAACGCTTCATGTCGGCGCGGCTTTATCGGGAACGCCAGCGTCTCGGGCTCGAGGTTTGGCGACCATTTACGAGCCATCAAGCCAGAGCCGGGAGCATCGCCGCCGCGGCACGTAAATCATCAAACTCGACCCGCTGGCGACCATCCTCTTTCGCAATCTTGCCACCCCAGTGCAGGAGGCGTTTGAAATTCCCGGTTACACCACGACTGTGCCGCCAGATAAACTCGGCCGTGTCAGGCTCAAAAAATCGATCCGGTTCAATCATATGCATACCGCGAGCGAGGGCCTGAATCAGCTGCTGCGATGGCTCTCCCGGTGGCCAGAGCTTCAGTTTCAGGATGATGGAACGATAGGCAAGTTCAACATCCTCGGCAAAAATATCCGCCGCGACATCAAGGCCTGCAACCACCATCGGCACATTACCCTCGCTCATCAGGAACCGAAAGGCATCAAGCGTATCGCGTCGCGCCTTGCCGCCAGCAGTGAGGATCGCGTGAACGTTGTCGACCGCCACCAACCTGGTGCGCTGCCGACCGAGCAATTCGACAACTTTCAGATCGGCGATGCGATGGATGCTGGTGGTGATCGGCCAGCCCTGCTTCCAGAGCAGCGTCAAATTGATCTTCAGCGAGGTTGGGCTTGCGGGGATCACTGTCCGCAGCATCGGCGTATACCTTGCATCGTTCCAGCCAGGAGGTTGGGGAAAATTTAGGTCAATGCGCCGTTTCGCCTCCCGCAAAATCGAGGTTTTCCCCATACCTGATTGGCCAACGAGGATGATGACAGGCGGCCGCTCATCCGGTTCATCATGCGCGACCCCAACCAGCGTATTGACAGCCTGACGCGCCTCTTTGAAGTCAATCCAGAACGGCAATTTCGGCTGCGCAGGATCTATTCCCTCCATTGGAGCCACCCTTCATCATGGAGGTCAGCCACCGACACCCAGCTGGATTCTGGTGAAACCTCGGGTTCTGCCGGCGGTCTGGCGTGCGAAATGCCTTCGCGTTCTTGCCGCTTGCGTTCCTCTCGCAATCGCCGTGTCCGGCCCTTGGCATTGAGGACTTCCTGCCGATTGGCATGCACTAATCGGGCAATTTCTGCTTGCCCGCCAGCAAGTTGATACGCCGTTCCTGCCTGGCGCCGGGCAGCGACAACGACATCCCACTCGGGCTTTGTCACGTTGGGGTAGGATCCCACCACCCCTGCCGAGAGGAGCACGCCATCGATCTCGGGGTAGACCGCCTGAATGGTCCTCTCGTCATAATGGATCATGATCTTGAGACCCAGGCGCCGTGCAAAGCTTTCATGCCAATACCGGATGTGATCGATCTTCACGCCGCCTGATTGCACCGTCCGCTCCACCCACGGCAAAAATCGACGCGTCAGCTGCTCGACATCGACGCCGGGGGGCATCAGCGGTCCGTGGCTCTGGGCGCCCATGGCCCACATTTGCGCAGGTGCAATTTGGCCCAGGCCGTCATGCGGCGTGTGGTGATAGCGGCAAATCTCCCGAAGGAGCCACCGATCAAACTCATCAAGCGTCATCGCGGCTTCCGCTTCCGAATCGTACCCGTCTCGCGCCGTGACATTGCCTCCAGTCGCCCCCGGCAACAGCCGCATTTTCCGGACCATGGTGCCGATCAATCGTTCGATGTGCGTGCCAAAGTGTGCGGGGCCACGCGGCCGCACGTCGGGATCAATTCCATAAGTCTGGCACGCGCTTCGAAATGCTTCCGCGCGATGGGCGCCGGCGTGATCGGCATGTAACTTCTTGAAAAAGCCATGCATCGGATAGTCGATGTCGAGACCCAGGCTGTCGAGAAGCGGTTGCTTCGGTAGCAAGGCATTGGCGATGGCCCGACCGCAGCGAAAAATCGAGGGTGCCCCAAAACTCACGTAGAAGCCCAGAATGCAGCGGCTCCAAACGTCGATGAGCAAAGTCACCCACGGTCGGCCCAGAGCGACACGGTGCACGCTGTCGACGAGCATGACGTCGGCCGGCGTGTGATCCATTTGCACGACATCGAGCAAGCCATCGCTCTGATATTCGCCCGGATGCGCCTCGTGAGCTGTCCGTCGCTTTGAACCCATGAAGCGCGCCTTCTGCGGCTCGCTGATTTCGTTGATCATCCGCTCGATCGTCCGAAAGCTCGGCACGATCCCCGGATCGAAGCCATAGTCGCCATCGTCCGCAATCAGCAAATAGCGAACCTGCTGAGCCGCCTCCCGAACGCTGAGCGGCACCTTTGTCAGGACAAGTTCCTCAAACAGGCCGTCGATCGCCTCGAGGATCTCCGCTGACACATGACGACTTCCCGGCTTTGGGCCTCGCGGCCATGAGGCCAAGCTCTCGGCAATCGGCTTATGGCGATAACGCCGTGCCAACTCGCGGATCCGGCGTGCACCCAGGCCGGTTTCGCTGGAGATCGCAGACACGGCCGCGGCGGTCAGCGGTTCATCCAGCGGCACGGATTTTCGGAAGATTTGATAGAGGTCCACACCCCGCTTCAGCGCGGTTTCCGATAGCTTGGCTGTTCTTGGCGGCTTGCGTTCGATCATCGGGAGAATCCCGGCGTTTTCTGGCCACCCTTACTGTCGCCTACTTTGACCGCGGCAGATAGCGCCATTTTTCATGTGACAAGCATTTCCGCCCTCGGAAGGCCATTTTATCACGTAGTCACAACAATATACTTTGAATGTCGTAAATTTTTTCGCGTCACAACAGTTGGGCGCGCAGCGACCGGACGGCCGCGCCCTGGCTGGCATTCCCGGTGCTGCTGCGGCGCATGGGGATCACGACAAACACCCTGCCCTGCCTGGTCGCAGGCGATCCCGGCCAGCGCTTCGCGCTCGATGCCCGCCCCGCGCTGCTCAAGCGGCTGCTCAAGCAGCTCAGTCGCTCGGCCGAGGACGGGCTTGCCCGGCTCGAACGGCTCGAGGATGGCGTCCGGCGCAGTGCGGCGACAATCAGTACAGAACATCGTCCCGGCAAGCTCGCCGACCTGGGACGCATCGCGCTGACCCGCCCCTGCCTTGCCGCGCGCTCACTAGCGCCCCTGCTCGCTCTCACCATCTCGGGTGCGGGCAAGCTGCTGACCCGCGCCACCCGTCTCGGCCTGCTCGTGGAGACATCCGGGCGCGGCACCTGGCGTTCCTATGTGACGCGCGACGTCGCGCTGGCGCTCGGCCTGATTGCCCCCGCGCGCGGACGCCCACACCTGCCACCGGCCCCCTCGCCTGCGCTCGATTCGTTCCTGGCCGCGTTTGATGCCGAAATGGCCGAGTTCGAGGATCGCATTGGGCGACTTCGCACGTCGAATTCCGCAAATCCTGTTCCAACTAATTGATATAACGTGAAAATAAATAAGTCGTCAGAAACGGACTCTACAGCGCTAAAACAGGCATCGGGTAGGCCAAGGTATGCCAACGCTATAAACACGCCCTGCGGGCTTCTCAGAGCAAAATTCGGCGCATTGGGGTATTACAGCTGTGTGGAAGGCCCAGATTGGCCCTTCCAAGACGAAAATCGGCCAAATTGGTCTTTCGCACGCGCCTGCGCATCGTAGCGCTCCCGCAGATGGGCATAGTGTTGATTGCCACTGAGATGTGACCCGGGGTTTCCATTGAGAATTGACCCGGGTGGGTATGGGTTATGTGCTGCCGTATCCTGGCAGGTTCAAGATGCTGGCTTCTCCTTTCTGGCTTTTGGCGCAGCGGTGCTGGCACGGAAGCGGAAGCTGTCGTTTCCGGTTTCCAGGATGTGGCAGTGGTGGGTTAGCCGATCGAGCAACGCGGTGGTCATCTTGGCATCGCCGAACACGCCAGCCCATTCGCTGAAGCTTAGGTTGGTGGTGATGACGACGCTGGTGCGCTCGTACAGCTTGCTGAGCAGATGGAAGAGCATGGCTCCGCCCGATGGGCTGAAGGGCAGATAACCCAGCTCGTCGAGGATGAGCAGGTCGAGACGTAGCAGGCGTTCTGCCAGCTGGCCGGATCGGTTCATGGTCTTTTCCTGCTCAAGCGCATTGACCAAATCGACCGTGGAGAAGAAGCGGACCTTCTTGCGGTGATGCTCGACGGCCTGGACGCCCAGCGCAGTTGCGATATGGCTCTTGCCGGTTCCGGGCCCGCCAATCAGCACGACATTGTCGGCGTTTTCCATGAAGTCGCCCTGATGAAGCTGGCGGACGAGGGCTTCGTTGATCTCGCTGGCAGCAAAGTCAAAGCCAGCCAGATCCTTATAGGCCGGGAAGCGGGCCGCCTTGATTTGATAGGCGATGGACCTGACCTCGCGTTCGGCCATCTCTGCCTTCAGGAGTCCAGCGAGCATCGGCACGGCAGCATCGAAGGCAGGCGCGCCCTGCTCGATCAGTTCGTCGGCGGCCTGAGCCATGCCGAACATCTTGAGGCTGCGCAGCATGACGACGACCGCGGCGCTCGCGGGGTCATGACGCATGGCGAATATCCCTCAGCCTGTCATAGCGAACGACATTGGCCTCGGGCTCCTGCGTCAGGCGCAGGGCTTGAGGCGCATCGATCGGCGAAGCTGGAGGCGCCTTGCCGTCGATGAGGCGATGTAACACGTTGAGAACGTGGGTCTTGGTGGCGACACCGGCCTCCAAAGCCAACTCGACCGCGCTCAACACAGCCTGTTCGTCGTGATGCAGAACGAGAGAAAGTATCTCGACCATCTCCCTGTCGCCACCAGGGCGCTTGAGCAGATGGCCCTGTAACTGCCGGAAGGCTTCGGGCATCTCGAGGAAGGGAGCGCCATTACGCAAGGCGCCGGGCTTGCGCTGGATTACCGCCAGATAATGCCGCCAGTCATAGATTGTGCGTCCCGGCTTGTGATGAGAGCGCTCGATGAGCCGGGCATGTTCGCACACGATCTGGCCTTCGGCCGCTATGACCAGACGATCAGGGTAGATCCGCAGGCTGACCGGCCGGTTCGCGAAGGAAGCGGGTACCGAGTAGCGGTTGCGGTCAAAGGCGATGAGGCAGGTTGGCGACACGCGCTTGATCTGCTCGACAAAGCCATCGAAGGGCCGGCCCAGCGGCATCAGACAGGAAACTTCCTCGGCATGCACATCGGCCAGGGTGCCGGGCATGACGCCATGCTGGATATCACTCCATTGGGCGATGCATTGCTCTTCCAGCCAGGCGTTCAGCTCAGCCAGGCCAGGGAAGCTGGGCATCGGTTGCCACAACCGGCGCCGAGCGTCCTGGACGTTCTTCTCGACCTGCCCCTTCTCCCAACCTGAAGCCGGATTGCAGAAATCCGTCTCGAACAGATAGTGGCTGGCCATGGCGGCAAACCTTGCGTTGACCTGCCGCGCCTTCCCGGTCCCGATCTTGTCGACAGCGGTCCTCATATTATCGAAGATCCCACGCTGGGGCACGCCGCCCAGCACTCGGAACGCCTGCGTCAGCGCGTCGAACAGCATCTCATGGGTCTGGAGCAGATAGGCGCGGACGATGAAGGCGCGGCTATGCGCCAGTTTGGTATGGGCGACCTGCAGCTTCGTGGGCTTGCCATCCAGCACGGCATAGTCCTCGCTCCAGTCGAACTGGAACGCCTCGCCAGGCTGGAACATCAGGGGCACGAATGTTCCACGCCCGCTGGTCTGCTGCTCATATTGCAGCTCGGTCCGCCATCGTCGGGCAAAAGCGGCAACCCGGTTATAAGAGCCATCGTATCCCAGCTTTAACAGATCAGCATGCAACTGCTTGGCAGTCCGCCTTTGTTTACGGGACTTCTTGGATTCCACTCGCAACCAGGCCGTCAGCTTCTCGGCGTAAGGGTCGAGCTTGCTCGGCCGGATCGGAACCTTGAAGCTCGGCTCAATCGCGTCAGAACGCAGATATTTGCGGATGGTATTGCGGGACAGGCCGGTCCGCCTCTTGATCTCCCGAATGGAGATCTTCTGCCGGAAATGCCACCGGCGGATCACACTGAGTAAGTCCATGTTGATCACTCCACGACCCTCCGACTGGCAGCCGGAGGCGAGGGAAACATGGGTCAATTCTCAATGGTAATTTATACGCCCCCCGGGTCACATCTCAGTGGCAATCAACACTCTACCCATTTTTGCAAACACCGATGAGTTTTCGGCGCTGACCACAGAGGACGGGTCACTGGCATCATTTCTGATGCCTTCTATCCGGGTAACGCGCGAAACGCTATTCTCGGCGCTCGCGGAAGTCGAAAAGCTGGCCAACTGGATCGAGGGCCGCACGGAGCAGGCAGCGGAATGGGTTCGGCGCCAGCGCGCTGCTTTGTCAAAAGCCCAAAGCTGAAGGGCTACAGGCTAGCCGGTCGTGTCAACAGGCCGAACGAGCAATGAGATCTCCCGATTATCTCGACCGGCACAAACTCGACCTGTCTCGACGAAACCAGCCCTTTTCAGGCCTGCCCGCATCGGGGCGTTGTTCATTGTCATCGGCGTGATCGTCAGGATTGAACGATGCCAGGATCATAGAACGTCGCCGCGACATGCTGATAGGATGGCGCAGGACTACACTTTTCGAGGATGACAGGCAGGGGAGCGATTCATCCATTTCATTGGTGGGATTTGTTCCGCGAAGTCAACTGTCCGAGATTGTTTTCCAATATCGACTGATGGGACTTGTCATCCATCATCATGCTCTTGCTCGACTGTTCGAGAGAGCGTTGCAGCCACCGGAAAACATCGCCGCAGAACTACTCGATCCGGGATTTTTGCGAGCTTTCCCAAAAGTTGTGCCGGACGATGCCAAACCCGGATTCGCGGTGCCCTTCCGGAACGGGCGGTTCGTCGGTTCTCTGGAGTGGGTCAGAGAGGGGGATGGCACAATGAGCCCCATGTTCGGAGTTCGCTCGTGGGTACCCGTGCCCCTCGACAGGTTACAATGGACCGAAAAGTCCAGTCGGACGCTTATCAAGGCGATCGAAGTCGATAGGAAGCGCAGAATTCTGGATTTCATGTAGGTGGCGGCACGTAAACGGGTTCAGATATGCGCTCCATGACGGCTATCCGCAATGTTGGCTGTGAATCGGCGGCGGGTCCAGACGCTGATTGTCAGGGCATTTCAGCATCAATGCGCCATTTGCCAGGGCCGGCTTTGATCCCGGCACACGCAGCGGATCGGTTACCAACCTCAAAACGCCGCCCAGAACACGACGGCTAGGCCGTCCGCTAGGTCCGCTTACTAAGCTTGGCTGCTACAAACCGGACTGAGCACAATGTCCCAAAGTCCGAAATCGCCAAGGTTCTTAGCAGCCCCCCTCCTCACTCAGTTCTTGTGCGCGGTGCATTTTTGCAGAAGGAGGCTGGATGCTTCTGTCTATCCTTGCTGCTGCTGCGTTCAGCTGCTCCTCTCCCAAAATCCACGACGGAGACACTCTTCGGTGTGGACGTGAGCGCATTCGAATCGCCAACATCGATGCCCCAGAATTACCTGGATCACCCTCCTGCTCGCGGACGAAGCGTTCGACGCATTGGTGTGATTATTCCCTAGGCAAAGCGAGCCGAGACGCCCTGATCCGCTTTGTAGGAAATGCGCCCATTACCATAACACGGCTAGGTACAGATCGGTATGGCCGTACGCTTGCTCGAGTTTCAGTCCGCGGGCAAGACGTAGGCAAATTCCTGATCTCGCAAGGCTTGGCAAGAGCGTGGCGTTGAAGCAGCTACAACCAGTGCTGTTCGAGCAAGTCTTTCAAAGCGGCTTCAGCTTCGCCTCGTGTGCCCCCTCCCCGTGGCAGCAGCGTCAACTTGATGCCTTTGCCATCGACTGTCTCGATCTTCAAAAGCGGCTTGCCGTCCTCAGAACGGACCGTCTGTGCCTTTCCTGACCTTTTGGGGGATCCTGACTTCTTGGGGGGATCAGCTGCAAGTGCCAGAGCACGAATGATGTCGGGAACCGGCATCAGCTGCTCTGCGCCCTTCTCGCGTTCGGCGAGCTCCGCCGCCTGAGCAAATACCCGCTCGCGACGATCCTCCGGCTTCAAGAGAGGCTTGATCGCCGTAACGTGCTTGATCCTCAAATCCTGGGGGCGCGAGAAAGCAACCATCAGTTCGCGCGGCAACCGAGCCAGATCAAGATAGCGGCTCAACCAGCTCTGGGAAACGTTGATCCGTTCCGCCATGAGCTTCTGGCTGCCTTCGTAGTAGGCATCCAGCGCACGCAGATAGTCACGTGCGCGCTCCAGATCGGTAAGATCATCGCGTGCGCGGTTCTCGATATCAGCAAGCCGAAAGGCTTCTTCATCGGTCAGATCACGAACGTCGATCAGGAAGCGGAAATCAGGATAGTTATGTGCGCGTAGCCAGGTGATCGTCCAGTGCCGCCGCGCGCCACAAATAACCTCGTAGTCGTAGTCGGCTTCGCCCTTAACCCGACGTACGATCGCGGGCATTTCCTGCTTGCCTTGCGCCTTCATGCTTTCGATAAGATCCGCGCACCGATCCTCGTCAAGAAGCGCATATTCGCGGTTGTGCCCTACCCACATCCGGCAGCGCGCCGGGTCAACGAGCTCGTGCGTGCGCGACACGACGCTTCCGGAGGCAAGCTCGGCCAGACGGCTTTCTCGGCCCGTCA
The DNA here is from genome assembly GCF_006874585.1 of Sphingomonas sp. IC081. Taxonomy (GTDB): domain Bacteria; phylum Pseudomonadota; class Alphaproteobacteria; order Sphingomonadales; family Sphingomonadaceae; genus Novosphingobium. The sequence continues at coordinate 3,786 of NZ_CP029766.1, read as the reverse complement.
GAACGCTCGAACCGATACCGGTCCGACGCGGCGTTGGAGCTTGGGAAGCTGGCGCAATTCCAGCCACCAGATCGGCTGCAAAATTCGCGTTCTTCTTGCTCACGAGAGCCCTCCCTCAGGCAAAATTGCACCGGTGCAATTCTTGCGCATCATACCACACCTTCCTTGCGCAACCGGGCCAGATGGCTCGGCCACATCGAGCGAATATCAATCTCAATTTCGCTGTTCACGCCGTCCAGATAGGTCAGGCAGCGGTTGCGAACAGACGAACTCGTAACCGGGCCATCAAGCTCGTAAACGGTCATGAGACGCGCCGTGGCATTATCGATCTCCGCGGAATCCTTGAGCGGCGTGCGCACGATCGCGTGCCCGAACAAGCTGCGCATCAGATTAATCAGCTCCTTTTGCATCGACTTGTTCTCGTCGACCTTAGACGCAACGAAGCGGAGAAACTGAAGCGAAGGTGCCATGTCCCGCTCCGCCAGCGTTTCAATTGTCTCGTCAAGCATGGCAAGAAACGCCGCCGTCGAGGAAAAGTCCATGACCGTAGGCGGAACGGGAACTACCAGAGCATTGGCCGCGCGCAGCACCGAGAGGGAAATGGCTCCCAATGCCGGCGGCGGATCGAGCACGATCACATCGAAACGATCCGAGATGCTCGCGATGCCTTGCGCCATGCGATCAATCAGGCTCCCCTGCCCGCGCGCCATACGCGCGGCGATCTCATACTCGGATTGAAACAGGCGCAGGTTTGCCGGGATCAATTCAAGCCCGTCAAAATGCGTCTTGCGCAGCGCGTAGTCGAGCGAATCCATGCCGTCATGCCGCAGGAACGGATAGAGGGTGTCGTCTTCGGACAGGTCCAAATCAGGGACATAGCCGAACAACGTCGTTGCCGAGGCCTGGCTGTCACAGTCAATCAAGGCAACCCGGTAGCCCCGAATGGCCAGGTACTGCGCGAGGTGCACCGACAACGTCGACTTGCCCACACCGCCCTTGAAGTTCTGGACCGCGATGACGCTGCAGGGATCTTCAGGCGCGCGCCAAGGACGTGTCCCGAACAGGCCCCGCATGTCGTTGAGCTGCGCGAGCGTGTACCCTACACGACGGTTGTTTTCGGTGCGCGGTGGAGGCGGAAGACGTCCGTCCTTCTCGGCTTCCCGAATAGCTGCGGGCGTACGGCCAACCAGTTCCGCTGCCTTGCCAATCTGAAAGGTGGGCTCGCGACGGTCATCGGCCCGGGCCGAACGCGCCGCATCGCGAAGACGCTCAAGGACAGAGCTGGTGCGTTGGGCCAGCGCCTGGACCGATACCTCGTCCTGCACGCCTTCAATATCGAGTGATGCGGCCAAGCCAACCTCCCTTTTCGAAACTAGGGATGGCTTACGCCAGTTTGCACTTATCGGTCAATAATCGATGCATTTTCGCAAATCGACACCCCGATCCGGTAGCCTTCGCGTGCTTCAACGCGCAATGGCAAACTCAGGCTCATCTATCCTGACCGATTGGGGGCCTCATGGAAAATTGCACCGGTGCAATTTGCAGATCAGGGCCTGCCCCGACGCGCAAAAAAGCTCTCGCAATACCCGGTCCAGGACGCGATCAATTTGGTGCCCTTCAGCTTCGAGAGACGTTCGCCCATCTGTTCACGGTAGGCGTTGGCGATAAGATCAATGTCCCATCCTCCGCCCGAGCGCCGCGCAATCGCGGCAAGCTCATCGGCGCCAAATTGCAGCGTTCCACTCGGGAAGCGCAGTTCGGAGGGCTCCCCCCTCCCCTTTCCCGTCAAGGTCGAGACGACGTTCTGGGTCAGCTCCTTTACCTCGACGGTCTCGACCTCGTCCTCACGCCGCGCCTTGCGTCCGCCGGAATGACGCGAAATCTCATCCACGGTCGCGATCTGCGCCGGCGCATCCTTAGGCTCAAAGCGAAATTCGAGCTCGCTGACCGCGCGCCCTTTGCGGATTTCGCGCCACTCAACCCTGAAATGCGCAAGCTGGTCGATTTCAGCCTTGGCCTTCTCCAGAACTTTGCGTCGCAACTGGGCGAAGTCCTTGTAAACATCCGGGCCAATTCCGAGCAGCGCCCGCAAAGCCATCATATCACCCTTCCAAGTCGACTGGCGCCGGTGCAGACGCAGCGCACCAACCTCGTAGAGCTTTAAGGCATAGTTCGAGCGAAAGCCGAGAACCGCCTGGCGATTGAGAACCGCATAAGTCTCAGATTCCTGGATCAGCTTGCGCGCTTCGGGCGTAAACTCCCATTCAATCCACCCCGATTCGGCGCCAGGCTCATCTTCAACCTCTTCGCGCGAAGACGAGATCAGTGAGAAACGCATAGTCGCCTTCTTGCCGCGCCAGGACGTGTCGTCGATCGCGAACAGAGTGCGGTGCAGTTCCTCGAGCATATCGGAAATGCGCTCATTGCCCTTGTGGCCCCGGCGAATATCCGCCTTGCGCATACGATGTGGACGGTCTTCCCATGCATCGCCGCCTGCAGTCAGGATCATCAGGGCAAGAAGGCGCGACGCGGTAAGGCTAAGCGACTGGCCCTTGACGAACTTGACTTCGACAATGCTTCCCGGCTTTGCGAACTCATCGCCACCCTTTGCCTGCAAGGCTGCCGCAACGCGCATCGCCCGGCCAGGAGAAGGCTGGCCCGCATCGCTATCCTCAGCATTGTCGGAAGCTCGATTTCTGGCCATGTCATAACGCTCGAGGAGATTCGCACTTAAGTTCTCGGGTGTGCCTGACCTGTCCAGGATGGTCAAGTCAGGACAGGATTGGTCATCCTGAGCCCCCATACGGTCAGGATAGATCTGCCGCTCGAGGGGAAGCGGGCCTGCGGATTCCGGCGAGTCGTTGCTGTCAGGGGAGGGGAGGGCGAGAATCGTGCGCGGAGAGGTCCATTCCCTGCCGCAACGCGATGCCTGGACGTTGCATGGGAGTGCCATTGGTGTCTCCCCCATACGGTCAGGATAGCCCCAACCGGTCAGGGAACCACCCCCGACAGGTCAGGAAAGGGCCCCCAATAAGGCAGGCAAACTCCCCCAACCGGTCAGGAATACCCCCTTCAACCTCGCAGGAAACCGCCCGTTTTCGGCCCCTGAATCTGAATCCTTTAGAATCAGAAAACCTTCCGCTGCAAGCAGCGGCACTGTTAGAAAGAGGATTCCAAAAGACGGGAAGAAACCGAGGGACCAATTCAATCCCACGCAGCCATCGTTCAAACCGAAAGATCATAGCGAACCAACCTCCGACAGCAGACTGTACGGATTTAGTTTATATGCTATATTCGTACTATGGCAACCACCCCACAATCCGCTGCGCGGCAGATCGTAAGGGACCTCAAAGGTACTTGGCACGGCCGCTATGGCAAGGTCTGCTGCCCAGCTCACGACGATCGTCATGCTTCGCTTTCCATTACGCCAGGCCGCAAAGCCGTGCTCTTCCACTGTTTTGCAGGCTGCACACAAAACGAGATAATCGGCGCGTTACGGGCTCAGCGATTAAATCCAACGATCACGGCACCGGCCGACGCGCCTGCCAAACCAACAAACGACATGACCTCGCTATGCCGGCACCTGTGGGATCTCGCACTTCCGACCCAGGGCACGCCTGCTGCGCATTACCTTGCAAAGCGTGGCCTTTCGCATTCGACGGCCGGCCGGTACGCGCCCGGCGCCATTACGTATGAGGCAGGCCGCAAACTCCGTTTACCCGCACTTTTGCTGCCCATGACCCAGAGCGGCCGGCTTGTAGCCCTATTGCGGGTCTTTCTGGAAAC
>NZ_CP029765.1 GCF_006874585.1 Sphingomonas sp. IC081 | reverse complement strand
GATGATGGCCTGGGTCCGCCTTGGGCCGCCTAATGGCGCCCCAACGGTCAGGATTCGTGCTTTGGCACGGAAAACCCTCCAGCCTGTTGATTCTGTGTGTCCGGCTGCGCTTAGCTAGAACGTTGCCCGATCTCTGAGACGGACTTCCTTGCGATCCGCGAAGTCCGCGTAGGCAGTCTCGATTTCAGCCATAACGAGATCGATGATCCATTCGCCATGCGAGGCGCGGACATCGTCCCATTCCAAACCGCCAAGCCGGTCAACCACCTGCTTCATCTGGTCGTGGAAGCGATTGATGATGCCAGCGTAGAGTTTGATCTGAGATTCAACACCCTCGCTGGCCCCACCTGCCCCGCTATAAAGGTCACTGACAAGAGCGGCTTCGAGCGGTGAGAGATCCAGTGCAGCTGCTACTGCGCGGAACTCATGCATATACAACGGTCGACGCTTGCTGGGTTCCGGGTGGAACACGTTATGGGTTCGGGTCTTTGAAAGACCAATTTTAACTGCCAGATCGCGGTATTGTAGGCCGTCCTGCTTCATTCGGCATAAGACATAGTCAACGAAACCAAATGATTGGACCGGGCTCTCAGTAAGCTGGTCCGTTTCAAATGTTGGTGCCCCCATCGCCAATCCTCCGGTAATGCCTTCTAAGCGATACCGAAAGGAATGGCCGTTGCAAACCCCTCGCAAGTGCGAAGAAGCAATATCGCAGAAATAACTATAATCCGTCAGTTAATTGATTTTACTCCGGGCGCGCCAGGCTTGAGTAATTTGCGATATTCTGCGGCTTCGTCCGATGTAAGTCCAATCTTAAGAAGAACTTCCGTCCGGTTTGCCTCGACCATGAAATCAAACATGATTACCGAGAGGGCGTCCGCAAATTCGATTGAACTTCCAATGGCCTCCTCAATGGCCTTGGATGACGTGGATATTTTGTCAGAGCTTGATTCGAGGATTTCAACTTCGAGAGGAATTTCTCCTTTACTGGGTATCATCTGAAGATGCTTAATTATGTGCTGGGGCTTGCGCCTCGTAGTCACTGAATTAGCAAGTTTTGCGCGATCATTTATCATGTCGCCAAATGATGAATGCTTGAGAGAACTGTTAGAGTGCAGGCGTATGCACTCCGTGGTTAGACGGAAGTAGTATTCCGACACATCCATTCGATATGTGTTCTGTTCATTTGACATAATTACTTACCGATCCCCGCTCGAATCAGCCATCCAGCTGCTCCCCAACCTTGTACGATAGGATAGATTGCAAAATTTCCAACGATCCATGTGGGTTATGAAGATTATGCTCAACAGTGAAGCACTTATGCGAGCGTGATAGCCCTGAAATGTAGGTTGTCCCCCATTTGGGACAGCAGTCCCGCTGGTAGGACCGTGGTCCCTGCAACAGGACAGCGGTCCCGTTGGTAGGACGGCGGTCCCGGATACGGGACAGCGGTCCCGCTTGTAGGACAGGGGTCCCGGATGCAGGACGGCGGTCCCGCGCGTGGGACAGCGGTCCCGTGAATGGGACCAAAGGGCCGATTCGGGGCGACATTTCCAGCTCGTCGGAAAAGAACGTCCAGTCCCCAAGCATGTTCCTGCTTTTCCGGCTTGTCGGTGTGGTGAGGTGTTCGCCAGCCTTCCTTTGGGCGCGCTGAAATGCGCTCGATTGAAGGAGACTCATATATGAAGACCCTGCTCAACCGCGGCGTGAGCCGTGAAGCCACCGCAGCTGCAGTCATCGGCCTTGCCGCAGCTGCCGTTGCTTTCGCCGGCCCGGCATTCGCCGGCGCCGACACCACCTTCGACACCGCGCTGACGCAGTTCACCGGCTTCCTCGAAGGTTCGGGCGGCAAGATCATCACGGTGCTCTCGCTCGCGGGTGGTATCGTCGGTCTCGCCTCGGGCCGTTTCAGTCTCGGCCAGGTCGCGATCCCGGTCGGCGTCGGCGTCGGCGCCGGCACCGGCATCCCGATCGTCACCTCGACCGTCACCGCCACGATCTGACCCGACTGCCGGCGAAGTAGCAGCTTCGCCGGCACCTTTTGGAAGGTGGCGTGGCATGGCAGCCGACAAGTATGTGATCCCCTTTCATCTCGACGATCCCGAGTTGATCGGCTTCTGGACGCTTGATGAGTTCCTCGCGATGGTCCTCCCCTTCATCTGGGGAATCCTGTCCCAACACATCGTCTTCGGGATTGGCTTTGCCTTCCTGGGGTGGTGGGCTTTGCGGAAAGCCAAGGCAGGCCGGGCAACATCGTGGTTGATCCATCTTGCCTACTGGCATTTGCCAGGCGGGTTTCCGTCGCTGCGGGCCACGCCGCCTTCCTACCTCCGACTGATGGTGGGCTGACATGGAATTTTCGTATCAGCACGCGCAGAGCCAACGCATCCTGCGCCAGCGCAACATGCTGGGGGTCACGGCCCTCGTACTGGCAGGCGTCGTCGCCTTGCTTCTCCTCTTCTCAGTCACGCGCAGCCGCGAGATCGTGCTCCAGCCCGTCCTGCGTTCGCCGCTGACGCTGTCGAGCGCGGGCGTCTCGCGCGAGTATCTCGAGCTGATGACACGCGACACCGCGATCCTGACGCTCGATCGCTCGCCCGGCAGCCTCGACTACTGGATGAAGTCGGTGCTCGAGATCGTATCGCCGCGCGCGCAGGGCAAGATCAAGGCGGACCTCCTCGAGATCGTCAACGAGCAGCGCGGCTCGAGCATCTCGCAATATTTCCAGATCCAGTCGATGGAGATCGACACCCAGAACCTGCGGTCCACCGTCACCGGCAAACTGAACACGGTGGTCGGCCAGAAGGTGGTCTCCAGCGACATTCGCACCTTCCAGTTCACCTGGGAATATTCGGGGCTCTCGCTGAAGCTGATCGGCTTCGGGATGGTCCAGCCAGAAAAGAAGAAAGGCGGGCTGTCATGACACCCACCCAATACCTGATCGGCTCGGCCATCGCCGGCGCCGCGCTGTGCTCGCGCATGTGCATTGTGAGCCGCATGACGGGCGCGCTGCTCATTGCCGCTTCGGCAATGGGCATTTCGGCGCCTGCTCTGGCGCTGGGCGACCAGACGCTGATGGCCTCGGACGGCAGCCAGGTCGAATGCAGCGCCTCGGCGCGCGACCTGACCCGGATCAGCCTTGTCGAAGACGAGTTTGCGTCGGTCTCGAAGATCAACACGGGCAACCCGGCAGATGATTTCAGCGTGGTCAACGAGCCAGTTCGCGGCGACATCTACCTGTCGGTGCCCGATGGTTTCGCGCGCCCTGCCCTGTCGTTCTTCGCGACCTCCAAGCGCGGCTACGTCTACAAGTTCATCTGCAGGATCGCAGGCGATCAGGCAGTGCAGGTGTTCATCTCGAACCCGGCGATCGCCAAGGCCGATGCCGCCGAGGCCGGGCCGCGAGGCGTGCAGCAAGCCAGCTCGCAGGATCGCGCGATCGAGCTGGTCCAGGCGATGTACGGCGGTCAGATCGTCGATGGGTACGAGATGCGCCAGCGCTCGCTTCGCCCGGTCTACGTGGGCGACCTCAAGGTCCAGATGATCGCGGAATATCGCGGCTCGGAAATGACCGGCCGGGTTCTGCGCATCGAGAACAAGGGGACGCAGGAAGCGACCCTGACAGAGGCCAGCGTTGCGCCGGCCTCCTCGCTTGCGGTTTCGATCGCCGAGCCCCGCCTCGCGCCCGGCAAGGTCACGACCGCCTACCTCGTCTCTCGCACCGGGAACTGAGCCATGGACTTGAAGGGTATCTTTTCGCGCTCGCGCAAATCCCTCGACGGCCCCGAGGGCGGTGAGGGCGTATCGCCGGTAGCCAATGAGCTGGACGGCAACACCGAAACCCGCCGCAGGCAGCGCATGCTTCTGAGCGGCGTGGCGGTGGTCGGTGTGGTGGCCGCCAGCATGTGGATCTTCTCGGACAACGGGAAGGTCGCAGGGCAGTCGGATGACAAGATCGAGGACGTCCAGGTCTCGACCAAGGATCTGATCAACCGCAATCTCTCTGAGCAGGAGTGGATGGCGCAGTCGGAAAACCGTTTCCAGAGCCAGGAGAACCAGCTCAAGTCGGTGGGCGGCACCAACGCCAAGGTCGCGCAGCTGTCCGAGCAGATCGAGGCGCTGCGCGCGCAGAACCAGTCGATGACCGCTGATGGCCAGCGCGTCGTCAGTGCCTACCAGACCGAGAATGAGCAGCTGCGCCGCCAGATCAATGAGCGGGCTACGCCAGTTGCGCCAGCACCGGGCCCTGCCGCCCTCTATGGCCCGGGCTCCCCGACCTATCAGCGTCCTGGCGCTGGTGGCGACGCTGGACCGGACGTGCCCCCCGTTCGGTCCAGCGAAGTCAAAATGGTCTCCTTCACCGGGGGCGAGACAGGCAACGCCAAGAAGGTCGAGAAGGGCAACACGGTCTATACCGACAGCCCGAACTACCTTCCGCCCAATAGCTTCGCGACCGCCAAGGTCATCGTAGGGGTCGATGCGGCAGCTGGCGTGCAGAGCCAGACCGATCCCCTGCCCGTCGTGCTGCGTGTCACCGGCCCCGCGCGATCGGTCCTTCAGAACGGCAAGCTGCTGACCACCAAGATTCAGGGTTGCCTCATCAACGGCGCCGCGCGCGGTGAGCTGTCGAGCGAGAAGGTCTACGTCAAGCTGCAGAAGATGACCTGCCCGCAGCCCGGTGGCCGCTATGCGGTGTCCGAGGTCAAGGGCTTCATCGCCTTTGGCGGCAAGACGGGCGTTCGCGGCCGCGTCGTGAGCCGCGAGGGCAGCCTCGTCAGCCAAGCATTTATCGCCGGTCTCGTCGGCGGCTTCGGTCGCGGCTTCGCCGCCAATTCCAACAATGCGCTCAACCAGCCCAACGTCATCGTCGATGGCAAGCGGCAGGATCTGTCGATGGGCGACATTGCCAAAGGCGGACTTGGCGAGGGCGTTTCGCAGACCGGCGACATGGTCAGCAAGTACCTGATCGAGCGCGCCGAGCAGTATCAGCCCGTCATCGAAATGCCCACCGGCGTCGATGTCGAAATCGTCTTCCTGGAGGGTGTCTATGTCCGCAACTGAACATCTTGATGGCAGCGCCGAGAGCGCCGTTCCTGACGTGGAGACGGAGCTGAAGCGACCGCTCATGCGTAACGCCTTCCTCTATTTCACCTGCGCGCTGGCCTTTGCCGGTGGCGGGATCGCGACGCTGGCCTATGCGCGCGATTTCATGGCGCCGCCGAGCAAGACCGTCGCCGAGCTGCTGAAAGCGCGCCTGCCCAAGACCAAGGTCACGAGCGTCAATTGCGACAAGGTCGATGGCCTGTGCGAAGTGACTGCCGGCAGCAACCTGTTCTACATTGATCGCACCGCACGCTATCTGGTGATCGGCCGCGTCTACGACATGGAGACGCGCCAGGATCTGACCGCGACGCGGCTCCTCGAGATGAACCCGGACATGCTGCTGGGCGGTTCGGCCAAGGCCAACGCGGCGGGCGCTGACGACAGCGAGCCGGCGCTGGCGGCACGGCCTGCCGCTGCAGCCAAGGCTGCGGCGGCGCCGATCCAGAAGCTGCCGCTGGGTGAGCTGCCCAAGGAAGGGGCGATCGTCTGGGGCAATTCCTCGGGCAAGACCGTTACCGTGTTCAGCGATTTTCGCTGCAGCTACTGCCGCGCGCTGAGCAACACGCTTGCCTCGATGAACGTGCGCGTGGTCGAGCGGCCGATCTCGGTGCTGGGAAGCCGCGACATCGCCGACAAGGTCTACTGCGCCAAGGACAAGGCCAAGGCGCTTCACGCGGCATACTCCGGCCAGGACATCAAGGGCACCGGCCCCTGCAACACGGCGGGTCTCGATGCCAACGAGGCGTTTGCCCGTAAGCACGGCCTGGGCGGTACACCCGTCATCGTGCGCGATGATGGCAGCGTGCTCGAGGGCTATAGGCCCAAGGAGTTTCTCGAGAACTGGCTCAAGGGAGGCCAGTCGTGATGCGGGGGCGTCTTGCCCTTGCGGGCCTCTTGCTGGGTAGCGCAAGCCTCTCGGGCTGCATGTCGCTGAGTGGCAACGTGAAGGGCGATTTCGCCTGCCGCGCGCCTGACGGGATCTGCGCGCCGAGCGGCAACATCGACGATCGGGCGCTGGCCATGATCTCGGGCGATGAAGGCGATCACATGATCGCGCCTGCCGGACCCTATGTGGAACCGCCAAGCGAAGGGCGAGGCTACCAGAAGGCCAGCTCTCCGGTTCGCACGCGCGAACGGGTGCTGCGCATCGTCTTCCCCGCGCAGATCGACGCCTCCGGGCGGCTTCACGAGCAGACGGCGGTTCACGCCGTCGTCGAGCGCGGCGAATGGTCCGAGGCGCTTGCCGGCAATGCGGTGGCCGGTACGGCCGAGGAAGTCGCCGCGGCCGCTGGTCGCGACACGCTTCTGGCCGCTGTCGAGCGCGCCGAGCCGCCGATGATCGAGACGCTCGCAGTCGATCCCGATCTTCCCACCCCCGAGGCCGTCGCCATGGCGCGCGCGCAGGGCAATGGCGGGGAAGTCCAGTCGAGCGATCCGGTCGGCGACATCAAGGATCAGGTCGCCCGCAATCTTACCGCGCCGCGTCGCACGCGCGCGGCGTCCTCCACTCCCAAGCCCCAGCGTCAGGTTGCGCCTAAGCCCCAGGCCAAACCTGTCGCGCAGGCGCCGGCCTCCCAACCGGCGCCTGCCACCCCCCTCACATCCGCGTCTCCTGCTCCGGTCGGCAATGACGGGGTCGCCAGTAGCGTGGCGCAGACGGGACCGATGATCTCGGTGCCACAGCATGCGAGCGCGAAAGGCAAGGCTGCGATTGCGGCCGTTGAAGCTGATCCGGCCATTCGCGGTGCGCTTGGGCGAGCGGAGCCCGAAGCCAGGGCCGCAGCGAAGGAAGCCAGTCCCCTGCCGGTGATGCGGGCCGGGTCGTTTCCGGGGGTGCAGCCATGAATATGTTCAGCAAGATCATGGGCGCAATCCTGGGCGACAATTCGAAGCCAGAGGCAGGGCGCCCTGACACCACGGTCCCTCGCCTCGTCCATTGGCTGCCCTACCGCAGCTACGATCCCAAGACGCACCTGTTCTACAATAGCGCGTCGCGGGGTTTCGTCCTCGAGGCGACGCCGATGATGGGCGCGAACGAGCGCACCTCGGAGATCATGACGCAGTTTCTCTCCGAAGGCGTGCCAACGCCGGGAATGCTGCAGTTCCATGGCTGGATGAGCCCGCGCGTGGGTGAGCGCCTGTCGCAGTGGTATCTGCCGCGCTTCATGGCCGGCAGCGTCTACGAGCGCATGGCCAAGCATCGCACCGAGTACCTGCTCGATGGGGTCTGGAACTCGCTGTCCTCGGCCGCGCCTTTCCATCTGCGCAATCATCGCCTCGCGATTTCCTATGCCACCCCGGAAACGAGCCGGGTGACGAACGAGGAAATCGTCTCGGTCCTCGAAAGCCTGACCTCCTCGCTGGAATCCATCGGCATCCATGCGCGCCCGATGGACCCGCAGGCGCTGATCGCGTGGATCGACGACATCACGTCTCCGACGACCGCGCCCGGTGACGACAACATCATCTACAACCCGTTCGATCCGATCGCGGACCAGGCGGTGCGGCACGATCTGGAAATGAAGATCGAGCCCGACCGTATCCTCCTGCGCACCGAGCGGTTCCGCCCGACGGGCAAGATGGTCGACGAGGCACCGGAGATCGGCGAGATCTATCCCGACGTCTTCGACGTGCGCTCGTTCTCGGTGCGTAACCTGCCGCAGCGCTGGGCGCCGTGGGACATGGCAAAGCTGATCGGCGATATGTTCGCTGACAAGCTGCGCATGCCCTGCCCGGTTTCGACGAACCTGTGCCTCGATTTCCCCGATGCGGAAAGCGAGAGCCTGCGGGCCTCGCGCAAGTTCATGCGCACCACCAGCCTTGCCGATTCCAAGTCGGCGCGGATGCTGCCGCAGCTGAAAGACCAGTCGCGCGAGTGGGAGTTCGTCAAGGATGAGCTTCGGCAGGGCCGCAAGCTGATCCAGGCGTTCTACTCGGTGACGTCCTTCTCGCCCAAGGGCAAGGGCGATGCCAACGAGCGCGTCCTGAAGTCCGTGTACCGCGCCGCGGGATGGGATCTGCTCGACGATCGCTACCTGCAGATCCAGGGGCTGCTCGCGGCGATGCCGATGACGATGGCCAACGGCCTGTCGTTCGACCTGAAAAACATGAAGCGCTTCCGCTCGGTCCTGACGACGACGGCGTCCAGCCTCGCGCCGATCCAGGGCGAGTATCTCGGCGCCAATGTGCCGCACATGATGCTGATCGGGCGTCGCGGCCAGCCCTTCTTCTGGTCGCCGTTCGAGAACAATTCGGGCAACCACAATGTCGCGGTGTTTGGCAAGTCCGGTTCGGGCAAGTCCGTCGCGCTGCAGGAACTGTGCTCCGCCTTGTGCGGTGCCGGGGCCAAGGTGGTGGTGATCGACGATGGCCGCTCCTTCGAGCACTCGGCCAAGCTGCAGGGCGGCGCTTTCGTCGAGTTCACCATGTCCTCGGGCTTCTGCATCAACCCCTTCTCGATGATCGACATGGAAATGGCCGAGCGGGATGAGGACTACCTCATGGACTGCTTCGCGATGCTCAAGTCCATCGTCAACCAGATGGCGCGTCACGTCGACAAGCTCAACGATACCGAGCGCGGCCTGATCGACGGCGCGGTCAACGAGGTCTGGAGCGCCAAGGGCCGCCAGGGCTCCATCGACGATGTGATCGCGGCGCTGACGGAAACCGGCAATCCGCTCGGCGTGGATCTCGGCATCGCCATGCGTCCCTTCTCATCGTCGGGCACTTACGGCCGCTTCTTCCAGGGCGAGGTTTCCTTCCAGTTGAAGGCGAACCTGACTGTCTTCGAGCTGTCGGACCTGTCCTCGCGCGAGGAACTGCGCTCGGTGGTTCTGACCGCGATCATGTTCATGGCATCGCAGATGATGCGCCGCGTGGACCGCTCGATCCCTAAGGCGCTGCTGCTCGATGAAGCCTGGCAGATGCTGAAAGGCGGGTCGATGGCCGACTTCATTGAAGCCTATGCCCGTACCTGCCGCAAATACGGGGCCTCGCTGGTGACGGCGACACAGAGCCTCAACGACTATTACAAGTCCGACGGATCGCGCGCGGCGCTGGAGAACAGCGACTGGTCGGTCATCCTCGCCCAGAAGGAGGAGACCATCAACGACTTCAAACGGCTCGGCCGCTTCGACATGGATGACCATACCGATGCGCTGGTGCGGTCGCTGAAGCGCAGCGGCATCGAGTATTCGGATGTCTTCATCAAGGGGCCGGACATGCAGGCGACCGGAAGGCTCGTCCTCGATGCCTACTCGGCCACCGTCTTCTCCTCCTCGCCCAAGACCTTCGCCGCGATCCACGATCTGCTCGGCCAGGGCCTGTCGATGGATGAGGCGATCGAGCGGGTCGCCTTCCCCAACAATCCTGAAAAGTGGGGCGGTGACGACGCTGTCCCGATCGCAGCGGAGTAAGCGTGATGGCGAGCATCGGGGTGCAGCGTAAGGCCCGTCAGGATCGACAGGACGGGCAGGACCGGGGGACCGACCCGAGGTTCCTCCTCTACGTCCTGCTCCACACCATCGGCTTTCTCGCCGTCACCCTGCTGATGACCTGGGGGGCGTTCGTTCTCTTCTTCGTCGCGATCGGCGGCTTCAGCCTCGATGGGATGATGCACCAGCTCGCCAACCTCACGAGCCGCTACGTCGCGGCCGAGGCTTCGCGCACTGCCGATTTCAAGGTTCTCGTCGCCGTGCTGCACCTCGTTGTGGCCGGTGTGATCATCTTCTTTCGCCGGCACGCCATCGTGCCGCGCGACACTTTGAGCCTGGAGCAAGGCGCATGAGCGAACCGACCTGGAATAGTGAAGCTGGCCCCGAGAGCGAGGCTCTTGCCGCCACCGCACCGACATCCGCACCTGCGCCAGTTATCGCCGCTCCCGCAGCGCCGGCAATGGCCGCCGCGCAGCCGCGCAAGACGGTGTTTGCCGGCTATACCGCGAGCCAGCTGATCCTTGGTGTCGCGGTGGTCGCGATGCTGATCTGGGGCATGTGGGTGACGCGCACGATCATCACCCCGCCGCAGAAGATCGTAAAGGCCAATCTCTCGAGCATCGTCGGCGACTATGTGCAGGCACAGGCGCGCAGCGCCAGCCCTCCCCAGGAGGTCGAGGCCGAGATGCGCAAGTTCATGACGTCGCTCGATGGGGAGCTGCAGCGCCGCAGCGCTTCGGGACAGGTGATCCTTGTCGGCGAGGCGGTGCTCTCGAAGGGCGTCGAGGACATCACTCCTGACGTGATGAAGGCGGTCTATGCCTCGGGCGTGAAGCGGCCGACGCCCGCCTCTGCAGAACAGTTGATGCAGAGCGGCAGCGAAGGTCCGATCCCGCAGGTGCCGATCAATCCGCCCGCGCCTCAGGCTGCTGCTGGAGCAAGCCCATTCGGGCCGATGCCGGACCCCGCTTCGGCCGCCGCAGCGGCGGCGCCGATGGCTGATGCCTCGAGCTTTGGAGGGCCTTATGGCGCAGGCGGTCAGTGAGCCCTTCCCGGTCGAGACAAAGTCCCGCCGCTGGCGGCCCAACATGCGGCTATGGGGTCCGATCGGTCTCCTGATCGTAGGCAGCGCCGCCTATTCCGCGATCTGCGAGTGGCGTGACAGTCACGGTCTTCTCATCAACACTTCGCAATCGCTGCCCAATTGGGCTTTCGTGATCCACAAGACCGCCAGGCCGGAGCGCGGCCAGTACGTTTTCTTCGTGCCGCCCGCTCATCCACTGGTCGTGCGCCACTTCGGCGCGAAGAAGCAGCTGTTCGGCAAGATCGTCTACGGCATGCCGGGAGACATCGTCAGCCATCGCGGCGCCGCGGTGCTGGTGAACGGCAAGGTCGTGGCGCGCATGAAGCCCCGCACCCGCTTTGGTGAGCCGCTTGCTGCCGGACCTGTGGGTGTGATCCCGCCGCAGTGCTACTTCGTTGGCACGCCGCACAAGGACGGCTTCGACAGCCGCTATGCCGCAATCGGCTATGCGTGCGCGAAGAAGATCGTCGGTGTCGGGGAGGCGATCCTGTGAAGCGCCTCCTCGAAAACAGCGCCCTTGTCATCCTGTGCTCGCTGACCTTGTCGTCTGCAGGGCAGGCCAGCGATCACGGCGTTGTCGGCCAGACTTTCCCGGTCATCGAAACGGATCTTCTCTCGGTGATCGAGCAGCGCCTTACCAGGTTGCAGGCATCGGGCGGGATTGACCGGATGAATGCCGAGTTCGCCCGCCGCGCCGAGGCCAAGGTTCGTCGGCCGACGCCGGTTGCCGGGATCACGCCGGCAACGCAGGCGCGGGTCTGGGCCTTCGATCCGACGATCGTCATCGAGAAGGACGTAAAGGATCAGAAGGGCAACTACGTCGCTCGCGCCGGCCAGACGGTGAATCCTCTGGACTTCGTGGCGATGCATCAGGCCCTCGTCTTCGTCGATGGTGACGACAAGGCGCAGATGGAATGGGCGACCAGCCAGTATTCCGACCTCAAGGCCAAGATCATCCTCGTGTCCGGCTCGCCGATCGAGGAGATGACCGCCCGCAAACGGCGGTTCTATTTCGATCAGGAAGGCCGCCTGACCGGCAAGTTCGGGGTGCGCCATACACCCGCTGTCGCCGAGCAGGACGGCAAGATCATCAAGGTTTCCGAAATCAAGCTGAAGGGGGCGAGCTGATGCCGCTGTGGCTCGACATGCTGAAGACGCCAATGGCCGCGCCAGAAACTCCTCGGCTCAAGGCCATGCGCCGTACCTTTCAGGTGCTGTGCATCCTGTGCGCGCTGGGTGTCACGTTCATTTCGCCGCTGACAACCCTGCTGGGCAGGCTCGCGCCTGTGGGCATTGCAGCGCTGCTGGTTTCAACGGCCGTCTACACCGCGCTGTACGTTGCACGAAAGAACCGGGCCGATCAGGCATGGCTCGATGCCGCGACCTCGCAGGAGCCGGTGTCGTGAAGGCGCTGCGCTGCCTTGTCGCGATCTTCGCGCTCCTCTTCGCCTCTGCGCTGGTCGCACCTTCCGCGCAGGCGCAGTCACGCTGCACCGGCAAGTTCGTGAATCCGATCACTGACGTCTGTTGGTCCTGCCTCTTCCCGCTGTCGATCGGGGGCCTCAGCATCTGGCCAAGCACTCGTCCGGACACCAATAACCCGAGCCTGCCAATCTGCGCCTGTGGCAGCCCGATCCCGCGCATCGGGATCGCCGCGGGTTTCTGGGAGCCGGTTCGCCTTGCGGACGTCTCGGTGAAGCCCTGGTGCTTCGTGAACCTTGGCGGAATGAAGATCGCCCCGGGCTTCGACATTGGCCAGGGCCAGTTCACGGGGCCCTCGCAGGTCGGTGGTCAGGCGCAGAACACGTCCAAGTGGCACGTCCACTGGTACGTCTATCCCCTGCTCTACTGGATGGAGATCCTGACGGACTTCCTCTGCTTCGAGCAGGCGTCCTTCGACATCGCCTACATGACCGAGGTCGATCCGCTCTGGCAGGACGATACGCTGACCACGATCATCAATCCCGAGGTCGTGATCTTCGCCAATCCGATCGCCAAGGCGGCCTGCGCCGGCGACTGTATCGCGGCCACTGCGCGCCTCCCCCTCGATGTGACGTTCTGGTGCGCCGGGTGCCAAGGCTCGATGTACCCGATGAATGGCAACATCTCCTCGTCGATCGGCCATGTTCAGGCTTCCCGCCTCGCCCTTTCGCGCTTCGCCTTCAAGATGCACCGGCAGGGTCTCGCGTGGGGCACCATGGGCAGCAAGGGCCTGTGCGACAAGTATCTGATGCCGGTGCTCAAGAAGCAGCAATACCGGATTCAGATGACCAACCCGATTCCGACGGTCAGCGGCAAGATGGGCTGCTCGCCGATCGGGGCCTCGACGCTCCCGCCGCAGACCGGCCGTGCCTACCCCGTCCAGGGCGAGGACATGGGCTACCTCGTCTGGAGAAAACGCAACTGTTGTGTGCTTTAGGAGACATATCCGATGCGACGCAGAACCATGGTCCTGGGCGCGATTGCGAGCCTCACCGCCATCGGCGGCATCCAGGCCATCGCTCAGAACATCGACGGCCTCGACCTTGATGCGGTGCGCAAACGTGCGGCCGCGATGCAGGAGGATGCCCAGACCTTTGCCGATCACGTCAAGGGTCGCGGCGATGCCTTCCGGGAAGAAGCGCTTGCCGTCCAGCAGCAGGGCACCGACAGCCTGACCGATCTGGCCAAGGCGGATCTGCCGATGAACGGCGATGGCCCGTTCGACTTCGACGAAATCATCCAGGGCGCTTCGCAGAACGTGGCGGGGACCAAGGGTGATGCGCCGCAGTTCATCGTCTTTGCCAGCCTCTCGATGCCGCCCAAGGCGCTGCGCCAGTTGATCGCGGATACGTCGAAGGCCGGAGGCATCATCGTCTTCCGCGGCTTCCCGAACAATTCCCTGAAAGCGTTCACCTCCGGGCTCGCCAAGGTGGTCACCGAGAAGGACCAGCTTTCCAATGTCGGGATCGATCCGCGCCTCTTCCGCGCCTTTGATGTAACGGCGGTCCCAACGTATGTCGCGGTGTCCTCCGAGTTCGATCTGTGTGCCGGCCTCAACTGCAAGACGGTGGTACCCCCGCACGATCGCATGACCGGCAACGTCTCGGTCAATTACGTGCTCGAGTCCTTCGTAGACGGTCATGGTCCTGGCGCTGGTGTGGCTTCTGTGGCGCTGCGCAACATGGGCAAGGCCAGCTGAGATGCGGCGGCTCGCCCTTTCCCTGATCCTCCCGATCGCTTTCGCCGGCGCCGGGGCGGTGCTCGCCCAGAGCACGGTTCAGGAGGCGAAGGAGGACGGCAAGAGCTTTGCGACGGACATGCGCGCCAATGACGCATTGGTGCCCAGCGAAACCATGCGTGACCAGGTGCCGGGCTATCAGGGGACCGATTTACCCCAAAGCGGCTACTTCGACGATCCTGACAAGCTGGTGGCCGATGCCGGCGCGCAGGCCAGCAGCAACGAGGCATTCGTGGTCTCGACCGATCGCAACAACACGCGGCCGCAGTTCGACGCCCAGGAGATCCTCGACACGACACGGCGCGCGACGGAGATCGAGGCGAACCCGGACACCTACCTGCAGGGTGAGCAGTTGGGCGGCCAGGCCGGCAGCTGCACGCCCCTGCCCCCCGGTGGCGGCAATGTCAGCTATTACGAGGCGACGTGCAACTACGGGTCCAAACTCGACGAGGTGCCGCGCACTTGCACGTCGACGCTCAACGTTTCAGTCGAGAACCGCACGCTGTGGTACTACCATATGTCCACGATTGGCCCCTACGTCGACCCCGACAGCATGGCCGATGAGATCGCTGCGGGAACCTGCAAGGCGGTCGGGACGGCATCGTACTGCGGCACGATGGCCGAGTATGGGTCGACCGCGGCGGGTAGCTGCAACAAGGATTTTGGCAACCAGCTGCTTCAGGTGATGGAGTGCTCGGTGCAGGCCAGCGTTAAGGGCAACACTATCTTCTCCGGAACATATCCGGTGATTTCGCGCACAACCGGGCAGCATTGGTTCAGGGTCGATAACGCGGCGCCCGTCATTTCGACAAACAAGGTCAACGGCTGCACGGCGCTCGAGAACAATGCGCAATGCGTGGCGCAAAGCGCTGAGGTCTGCACCGACAGCGACCCGCAAACCCGCATCATCAACGGCGTGCCGGTAACGCAGCCCTGCTGGGCGTGGCAGACGAATTATACCTGCAACGAGATCACGCAGGGCAACGACTGCGGCGAGCTCGATGACAAGCCCGAATGCAGCTACGTCCGCGACGAGTGCATCGATGACGAGGACGATCCCGATTACACCCCTGGCGCCTGCAAGGTCAGCCAGAAGGTGTATCGCTGCCCGGTCCCGACGACGCCGGGGAACGATCCCAAGCAATATGTCTGCGGCAACGAGGTCTACTGCATCAACGGAGATTGCGAGACGATCGAGCGCGAGGCTTCGACCGAGTTCAAGGATGCGCTGGTTGCGCTGCATGCGCTGGGCCAGGCCGGGGAGGAGTTCGACGAAGAGAACTTCACCGTCTTCTCCGGGACACGCGAAACCTGCCACAAGCCGGTTTTCGGTCTGGTCAATTGCTGCGCCGGCAAGACCTCGGGCTTACTGACCGCTGGCGCCGGTGCTGCTGCCATTGCCGGTGGCCCGACCGCGATCGCCGCGCTCGCAACCCCGTTCCTCACCATGTTCCTGTGCTCGAGCGAGGAGAAGATGCTCGACATCAAGGATCGCATGGGTTTCTGCCACAAGGTCGGCACTTATTGCTCCTCGAGCGTCCTCGGGATCTGCAAGACCAAGCGCACGGCCTATTGCTGCTTTGAAAGCAAGCTCTCGCGCATCCTTCAGGAGCAGGGCCGCCCCCAGCTGAACAAGCCATGGGGCAAGCCCAAGAAGGAGCAGTGCGAGGGTTTCACCATCGACGAGTTTTCGCGCCTCGATCTGTCCGTCATGGACTTTACCGAGGTTTATTCCGAGTTCGTGGACGCCGCCAAGCTGCCAGACGAAGTCAGCACGCTCAGCGAAATCCAGGACAAGATCCAGGACTACTATGACATCCACACCAGCCAATGACGCCGGCGGCGCTGGCACCTGCGTGCCATGCCTGATCGATATGAGCGTGCTCGACCTTGCGATCTTCATGCGGGTCCACCGCGTCAGCAAGGCAGCGGTTGCCGGCGAGGTTTCCGCCACGCTCGGCCACTGGTTCGATTGCCACTTCGATGCCTTCGAGATCGAGCAGCGGTTCCGCGCAATGATCGAGAAGGGCTGGCTCGTTCGCCGGACGGGCGGTGTTCGTCCGACGCTCGACGGGCGACGGCACGGCCGCACGCACCTGCGCGGTCTGGTTCGGATGATGGATCAGGGCACGAGCATGCTCGACGTGGCCCGAATGATGTCCGTCCTGGGCATCGCGATGCAGGAACTCGATGGGGAGCACTCAGTCGATGATGACCAATGAGCGTAACGCACTGGAGATCCGCCCAAGTGGCAGCGCTGACAGGTGGCCCGGGCGCATTGCCCGCCTTGGTGCGATACTGTTGGCTGTGGCCCCCGCCCTGCCCCTGCCGGTGCTCGCCGCCCCGCAGGATACAGGGCTCGAGGCAAGCGAGGACAACGATGACTTCTACTGCCGCGAGCGCAAGCTGGGGCAATGGTTCTATTGTGAAAAGCCCAAGCCGAAACCGAGCGAACAGAAGACGGCCGAACCGGCGCAGTCCGCCAGCGAGCGGATCGCTGCGATCGCAAAGCAACTGGACGAGCTGAAGGCGCGCGCCATCCTCGAGCCGAGCGAGGAGAACGTCATCGCCTATGTGCGCTTCCAGCGCGAACAGCTTGATCGCGCCTCGACGTTTTCCGACACCTGGCAGCGCGCCCTGTGGCAGAACCCGGACATCGACTACACGCTGCAGCGGCCTGTCTCGACGGTCGCCAAGCGGGCGTGGACAGATAACCGCACCGCCGATCGCGGCCAGGTGCTCGCGCACCTCGGCCAGCGCTATGGCATGTTCTACTTCTTCGCGCAGAGCTGCGGCGCCTGCGAAATCTTCGCGCCGATCCTGCGTTCGGTTGCGGACTCTCATGGCCTGGCTGTGATGGCCGTCTCGATGGATGGCGGCCCGAGCAAGGACTTCCCGAATTACGTGGTCGATTCCGGTCAACGCGCACGAATGGGCGTGCCGGGTAACGCGACGCCGGCGCTTGTCCTCTTCGATACGGCCACCAAAAAGACCGTCCCGATCGGCTTCGGCATCCTCTCGGCCGACGAGATCATGGACCGGATCTTCATGCTCACCAACACCAAGGTCGGGAGTGACTACTAATGGACGAGCTTCCCCCCTCCCCTCGCGCCAAGCGCCTGGCCTCCCCCCGCTTCCGCGCCTTTCGTCGGCGGCTCGCCGCCGCTGCCCTGAGCCTCGGGGCCGCCAGCATGGTGCCGATCGGCATCGCGCGCGCGGACGTCGCCAGTTCGATGAACTCGTTCTTCAACGATGCCGGCGGCGCTGCCAACGTGACCGGCCCGACCGCCTATCAGGGCCAGTCGGCGGGCTACTACTCGCTCGGCAACGCATGGACCCGTTTCCCGCAAAAGAGCGTGTCGCCGTTCAACCTCCAGCTGCCGAGCGCCCGCGCTGGTTGCGGCGGCATCGATCTGTTCACCGGCTCGTTCTCGTTCATCAACGCCTCCGAAATGGTGGCGATGCTGAAAGCGACCGCCAACAATGCCCTCGGGTTCGCATTCAAGCTGGCGATCGACAGCGTCTCGCCCGAGATCGGCAAGATCATGGGCGAGTTCCAGCAGGCCGCCCAGCAGATGAACCAGATGAACATCTCGTCGTGCGAGGCGGCGCAGGGCCTCGTCGGTGCGGTCTGGCCCAAGATGCAGGGCGCGCGCTCAACCATTTGCACCGCCGTGGGCAACAGCCAGGGCGTGTTTTCGGATTGGGCGCGTTCGCGCCAGGGCTGCGGTGCCGACGGCCAGATCGACGACGTGCTCTCGGGTAACAACGACCCGAACATGAACGAGCATATCCCGGGCGAGCCGCGCAACTACACCTGGGAGGCCCTGAAGCGGTCCCAGAAGTTCGGTGCCTTCGACGCCGAGTTTTCCGAATACCTGATGACCGTCGTCGGCACGATCATCGTCAACAAGGCCGAGGGCAGCAATCCCGCCTCGATCCAGTATATCGGCCCCGCCGAGGATGCGGTGGTCACGGCGCTCCTCGATGGCACGCAGACCGGCAACACGGCCAAAATCCTGACGTGTACGGACGATGACAAGTGCCTGCAGGTGTCGGAGCAGAACCTCTCGGTTCCGACGAATGTCGCCCTGCGTCCTCGCATCAAGGCCATGATCACCTCGATGCGCGACAAGATCCGCACCGATGCTGCGTTGTCGTCGGCCGAGCAGCAGCTTTTGTCTCTGACCACCGTACCGCTTTATAAGCTGCTCGCGGTCGAGGCGATGGCCCACGGCAGTTTCACCGACAGTGAGTCCGACGCTCTCGCGGAGATCGTGGCCGTCAATCTCCTGAGTTCGATGATCGAGAACATGCTTGACCGGGTTACGCTGTCGCAGGTCCATTTTCAGCCAGCGGATCAGGCAACCGCCGAGACCTGGCGCAAGCAACTCGGCGAGGCGCGGTCGAAGTATGCCGAACGCGATCTGAAGGTGAAAAACACGCTGAACATCTCGATTGCGCTCATCAACAAATCGATCGCGCTGGAATCGACGCTGCAGAATGCCATGTCGCCGGGGATGGCGGCCGCGCTGAATTTCTCGCGTGGTCTCAACGTTCACGGGCTCAACTAAGCGGGAGGTAGGGCCATGGTCGAGGTTTTCACGATCGGCGGCGGGGAATACATCGTCAACACCTTCAACGCCGTTGCGGCCTGGACGGGCGGTGGCGGCTATGGATCGCTGATCAAGGTGGTGATGGTCATCGGCCTGATCCACGCCCTTCTCTCAGTGGCTTTCACGCTCAATTTCCGGGTGTGGCTCAACTGGTTCCTCGGTTCGACCCTGATCTATTCCTGCCTGATGGTCCCGACCGTCGACGTGAAGGTCACGGATAGGATCAACCCTTCCCTCGCGCCGGCGACGGTCGCCAATGTCCCTCTCGGGCTGGGCGTGATCGCCAGCTTCTCGAGCCAGGTGGGCGACTGGCTTACCCGGACGGCGGAGACGGTGTTCGTGATGCCGAGCCAGCTCAATTATTCCAACAACGGCATGATTTACGGTTCGCGGCTGTTCGATGCGACCCGCAATTTCCAGATCCGCGATGCCGAGTTCGCGACCAACCTGCAGAACCACTACAAGAACTGCGTGTTCGGCGACGTGCTGTTGAACTTCAAATCGCTGACGGATCTTGCGAGCAGCACCGACCTTTGGGCGTCGATCGGGCCCGGCTCGCCTGCGCGATCGCAGGTCTGGCTTCAGAAAGAGGCTGGCGGGTCCGTCAGCAGCACCATCATCACCTGTCAGGCGGCCTATCAGGCGCTGACAGGGCAATGGAACACCATCATCGATGCTTCGACGCCGCTTTGGGGGCGTCAGACCTACACAAACCTCAGCGAGACGGCCGCGGCCGCGAAGCTACGGCAAGACGTTCCCATCGTGAACCAGACCTTCACCGGATCGTCGAGCGATTACACATCTGCGATGCGGCAGACCTCGGCGATCAACGCCTTCATGCAGGCTCGCGATGCCATGGGAGGAAGTGCCGGCAGCGCGTCGATGGATGCCTTTGCTGCGACGCGCGCCGACATCCAGGCGCGCAACACCTACAACTCGATCGCCATGCAGGCGATGTCGTGGGTGCCGATCCTCAATATCGTGCTGACCGTCGTCTTCTACGCGATGTTCCCGGTGATCTTCCCGCTGTTCTTGATGCCCCAGACCGGGGTCCAGGCGCTCAAGGGGTATGTGACAGGGTTCTTCTATCTCGCCGCCTGGGGACCGCTCTACGTCATCCTCCACATGATCTGCATGACGCGCGGAGAAAGCGCATCCAATGCCGTGGCTGAAGGCGGGATCACGCTTTCGAGCTATGCTGGAATCGGGGCCGTGAACGCCGAGACGGCGACGATCGCCGGCTTCATGCTCATGAGCGTGCCGTTCATTGCGGCGGGTCTGGCGCGCGGTGCAATGAGCATTTCCGGGCAGGCGACCTCGATCCTGGCGCCGGCGCAGAACGCGGCCGAGGCGGCGGCCGTCGAGCAGACCACCGGCAATTATTCCTACGGGAATACCAGCTTTGCGAACCTCACGTCGAATATGCGGCAAAGCAACCAGTGGTCCGATGCACCGACGTTTTCGACGGGGGCGTCCGCCTTCACCGTCAGAAATGATAACGGCTCCACCGATACGCACACGGCGGACGGGTCAATCGTCACGGATGTAAGCGGCGGCATGTCAAAGTTGGCATTCTCTTCGACGCTCAACAGTTCTCGTGTGGCTGAGATGCGTCAGCAACTCAGTGCAGTGCAGCGGGAAATGCATAGCGATGAGGTTAGTGCGGGCCATGTTGTTACTGCAGCGCATACCAATAGGTCTGGCACAAATACTTCAGTCGAAAACGCGCATGGATATGAAAATGCAAGTGGCACCCAATCGGGTGACAATCATGAAAAGTTCGATCGAACTACTCATGGTGCGCACGACGGAATCGAAACCCGTTCAGGCGTCTCTGACACTCTTAAAGTTGATAATGGTGTGTACCGAGGGTCTGGACAAATTGATTCGATAAAAGGTGGCGTGAACGCAACCCTTGGCGGCGGTGGCGGCAAGGGCAAAGGCGCTGCGGCAGGCGGAGGCCAAGGTGCCGGCGCAGGCAAAAAGGGTATCATTGACAAGATTGCGGGTTCGCTGCCTGGCGTCAGCGGAGAAGCCTCTTGGGTTGCTAATCAGAGTTGGGATCTGAAGCACGGTACAGGCCGAGCGCTCGTTAGCGAAGACGGATCTAGTGCCACAGACGGCATACGAAACGATCGAAACAACGGTGAAAACTACGCTGTAACAAGCGGCTCGTACAGCCGCGGCGGTCAGTTTGCACGTTCAGCAAGTTCAAACTCACGCTTTGTAGGAAGCGAAGATTCCCTCACCGACGCGTATTCGCATGAGACTAGCCTCTCTTATTCACGACGCTCGGTTTCGGGCCCGCTCTGGGCATTTGCTGCGGCTGGCTGTATTGCGCGGACGACCGGCATCGCTGGCGTTTGTTTCACCGCATTCGGATTGATGGGCTTTTCGGGTTGAAGGGCTGGGCTCGGAGTTCTGCGGCGCTGCCGCATGGGCTACGTCGGCGCAGGCTTCAGCCGGAGAACGAGGGCGCGGAACAGGTCGGCATCCGGACAGGCGGAAGCGAAGGCAATGCGGATGCGGCTAGCACTTTCTACGACGCGCGCAGCGACCTTGAGCAGCCGCAGGCGCAAGGTGGTAAACTCCGCGCTTGCCAGAGCAGCGGTCCTGGGCATCGCCTGCTGGATGCGCCATAGCAGCCAGTATGCGGCAGTGTGCAGTATCAGGCGCATCTGATTGGCATTGGCCGAGCGGCACGAGGTTCGGTCGCTGGCGAGCTGGGACTTGTGGCGCTTGATCAGGTTCTCGGCCTGACCACGCGCGCAGTAGAGCGTGTCGTAGATGTGCTCGGCCGATCCTGTTGCCAACGAGGTGACGACATAGCGGATGTCCATGCCCAGCGTGCTGGCCTCGATCCGTGCAACGACGCGACGCTGGCACTTCCAGGTCTTTGCCCCATAGCGGGTCTCGGCATAGTTGCGCAGGACGGGACACTGACGCTGGGCGCGCTTGACCGCGCAGGCATCGGCGACCGCAACAATGGCGGGATCGGCGCGCAGCGCTGAATTGGTGGGCAGGCCGAACACGTAATCGACGCGGGCCGCATCGCAGTAGGCCATGACCTCGGGTCGACCATAGTGCCCGTCGCCGCGGATAGTGATGTGGGTATCGGGCCAATTACGGCGCAGGTGACGCACCAGGCGTCGGATGTGCCCCGCCGCCTCCTTTCCAGAAGGCGTCTTGCCTGTGCGCAGCAGCATGGCCACCGGCCTGCCGGTCGCGGTGTCGTAGATATGGATCGGTAGGAAGCAGCGCTCCCCATGATGCCCGTTCCAGAACGAGAGCTGTTGATAGCCATGCACGACGTCGCACGTGTCGTCGATATCCAGCGTGACCGCTGTCGGAGGGGCGGGATAGCTGGCGCAGTAGATGTCGATCATCGCGGCCATCATGCTGGCCAGTTCGCGCGTAGTCGGTGCATTTTCCCACCGGCTCATCGTCGGTTGGCTGGCCAGCCCCGCGCCCGATTCCGGCAGCTTGCCGAGCGCCAGGCGGAAGCCTGGATCGTCGCGCAGAGCATCGAGATCATCGGCATCCTCATAGCCGCACGCAATCGCGAACACACGGGCACGCAGAATGTCATCCAGGCGATGGATCACCCGCGCTGGATCGCGCGGATCGGCAATACAAGCCGCCAGGCGCTGGCAAATCCCCATCGCGCGCTCGGCCTGTGCAAGCAGTAGAACACCGCCATCCGAGGTAAGCCGGCCACCGTCGAACGCAGCTGTGATTTTCTTGCGGCCGACTGCTGGGAATCCAAATGAGCTTGCGATATCATCGTTCATGGCGGGTGTGGCCCGTGGCATTTTCTGCCCTGCGGCAGGTTCGGCTTAGACACCCAGTTCCTAATTCAGATCAGAGGCTTACGCCACTCCCGCCAACCCTTCAGGACACTTTTGGTGAATAAGGCGGGCTAGTGGATTGACCGGAACGAAAGAGTCCAGTTGGGGATTCCCACTGGCTTGCTGGCGTGTCAGTCTCGGAGGATGCGTGATGGGATCAGCTTCATCGTTTCGGCCTCCGACCGTCAACGCCTGCACGACATCGTGTCGGCGCCCTTGAGTCCACAGAAACATGTCTGGCGCGCCCGTATCGTTCTTTTGAGCAGCGACGGCCTGGGCACCTCGGCGATTATGACGGCAACAGGAAAGTCGAAGACCTGCGTGTGGCGCTGGCAGGAGCGTTTCATGCACGAAGGCGTCGATGGCCTGCTCCGCGACAAGTCCCGTCCGCCCGGCAAGGCGCCGGTATTGCCCAAGCGCGTGGCCGAAATTGTCCGGCTTACGCAGGAACCGCCGCCGCATGAGGCAACCCACTGGACGGCGCGCGCGATGGCCAAAGCGGTCGGGCTTGCCGTTTCGACAGTGCAGTCGATCTGGAAGGCGCATGGGCTTGCTCCGCATCGCTGGCGCAGCTTCAAGCTGTCGAACGATCCGGCTTTCGCCGAAAAGCTCACCGAGATCGTCGGCCTCTATGTCGATCCCCCCGCCCATGCGGTGGTCCTGTCGATCGACGAGAAATCGCAGATACAGGCGCTCGACCGCACCCAGCCCGGTCTGCCGATGAAGAAGGGCCGCGCCGGCACCCTGACCCATGACTACAAGCGCCACGGCACGACCACGCTGTTCGCTGCGCTCAATGTGCTCGACGGAACCGTGATAGGGCAGAACATGCAGCGCCACCGCCACCAGGAGTTCATCCGCTTCCTCAATCGGATCGAGCGTGAAGTACCCAAGGGCAAGGCGATCCACGTGATCCTCGACAACTATGCCGCACACAAGAAGGACAAGGTCCAGGAGTGGCTCGCCCGCCATCCGCGCTGGACTTTCCACTTCACGCCGACATCTTCCTCATGGCTCAATGCCGTCGAGGGCTTCTTCGCAAAGCTGACCAGGCGGCGCCTTAAGCACGGCGTCTTCCACTCCGTCGTCGACCTCCAGGCTGCCATCAACCGGTTCATCCGGGAGTACAACGCCGACAACCCCAAGCCCTTCATCTGGAAGGCCAATCCGGACGAAATCATCGCGGCTCGAAATCGAGGGTTCCAAACGTTGGAGTCAATCCACTAGGATGCGGCAGCTTCAAGAGCTGGCCGAGCAACTTACTAATGACATCAGCTATGCTGAAAGTCATAATATGCAATTCAGTGAGAATTTGAGCCAGGAACTTGCTGAGTGGTATCGGCAGGAAGCGAACCGTATGCCCCCTGGCATTGCTCCTGAACTTCATCAGACAACCTTTACAGCGCAGGAACGCCAGGTCCGGGATGCAATGATTTCCAAGTTCCTTGATGAGCGGAGCCAGGCGATATGGGAAATGGTTGGTCCGGAGATGGAGGCATCCCGATTGAATGATATCAATCCTTCTGCAGTCAACCCGGATGATGCGGATGTTCGCGCACGCTACCATCCGCAAGGTGTTGGAGGTGTAACGCCCCTATCCGGCCCTGCGGGGCCGGGGGATGTTGCCGCTAAGGTTGAAGGCGGAAAGCAAGAATTGGAGGCCATTGGAGAAGCCAAACGGGTGATGAGAGCTGGCTATGTCAGTAAGGGGGCGGCCGTCCAAAGCGCCGTGAATCAAGATTTGGACAAAGGCTTCTTTAACGACCCGAAACTGAGGGAATAGCTATATGAAGAGCCACCCGAGGACAAAAAAACCAACCATGAGGCCATATGCAATTACATATCCAATCTGGCCACCAAGAGTTTCGTTGCCATCCTCATCCGTGTAAGGCGTGATCACACGATCAAAGCTGTTCAGTTCATAAGTGACTAACGGCCCCTGCTCCCGGTCCGAGGTGGCAACGTACACGTTCCAATCAATCTTACTCATGGCTTGGACCTCCAAACCATGAATCGCATAAAGGTGTGAAATTGGCAACCTCGAGGGATGAAGCCGCCTCCGCAGAAGTGTTCAATGATCGGATAAGCTACTGCACGTTGGGGTTTTCGTGGCTAATTGTATCGGCGCTAGGGCTATTACCCATAGCAGAAGCCTCTTTGCATCGCTCGCCTTCGATCACATCATCGGTCGTCATCGCCTTTTTTGTCGCAGTGGGCAGCGGTGCTATCTTGCGACGCAGGTACACATGGGTTGGGGTGGCGCTGCACATCTACAGCCAGATAGCGATCTGGCTTTCCCTCTTTTGCGTGTCAACCGGCGCGCAAAACTGACCCCCTATCGGCGCCCAATATTGACCCCACCTTTCGGTAGTCTGGCGGTTATCCCGGTAGTCGATAGGAGGGGCCCACGGACGACGACGCGCACCGTCAGGTGTGCTGGCGGCGGCGTCCGTGGGAGGTCCCTGTTGACCCACCGGGTTAACCGCCGGGGATGGGGGTCCGGGGGAAGGGGTTTTCGGCTCAGTTCCGGTTTTTGAACCGCCAGCTGTCATTGCCCGTCTCGATGATGTCGCAGTGGTGCGTGATGCGATCGAGAAGAGCGGTGGTCATCTTGGGGTCGTGGAAGACGCTCGGCCATTCGCCGAAGGCGAGATTGGTCGTGATAATGACCGAGGTCTTTTCGTAGAGCTTGCTGATCAGGTGGAAGAGCATCTGGCCACCGGACCGGGCGAACGGCAGGTAGCCGAGCTCGTCAAGCACCACGAGATCAAGCCGCGAGAGTTGGGTGGCAAGGCTGCCGGCCTTGCCCAGGCGAGCCTCTTCCTCAAGCCGGTTCACCAGATCGACCGTATTGAAGTATCGGCCTCTGGCACCGGCGCGCACCACTGCGGCGGTGATGGCGAGAGCCAGATGAGTCTTGCCCGTGCCTGTTCCGCCGATCAGCACGATATTGCGCCGTTCCGGCAGGAACGAGCCCGTATGAAGCGAGCGGATCAGTCCTTCGTTGATCGGCGTGCCATCGAACATGAACCCATCCAGGTCCTTGATCGCCGGAAGCTTGGCTGCGGTCATGCGATAACGGATCGATGCCGCATCCCGGTGCGCCGTCTCCGCACGCAACAGGTCGCCCAACATCTCCATGACCGTTCTGTCTCGGCGGATGCCGTTGGTGACGGCATCATCGAAGGCCGCCACCATGCCCTTGAGCCCCAGCCCCTTGAGGGCGGCCATGATCTCATGCCGCTGCATCGAGGTCTCGCACGGTATCGTAGCGGCCGCAGTTCGCCTCTGGCGGATGCTTGAGCTTCAGGTTGACGACGACGTCCATAGCCTGGGCATCATGAGGCTCGCGGCGACGGGACAGGATGTTGAGGATGATCTCGTCGCTGATAGTACCGGCGCTGAGTGCCTCGCGCACTGCGGCCTCGACAGCCTCCAGGCCATCTTCGGGGACAGCGGCGAGGACGCGTACAAAGCGCCGGTCGGCATCGTCGCCCTTGCCCAACTTACGCCGCAATTGGGCCAGTGCAGGTGGGAGAGCCCAGTCCTGGAAGGGAGCACCATTGCGCAACGCACCGGGCTTGCGGGCGAGGATGGGCAGGTAGTGCCATGGATCGAAGATTGTCTGGTTCCGGCCGAAGACCCGTTCGTGTTCGGCCACGACAGCGCCGTCGCAGCGGATCACGATGCGCGTTGCATAGGCCCGCACCTGCACAGCCTGATGGGCCGCCTTTGCCATCACCGAGTACCGATTGCGATCGAAGCTCACGAGGCACGTCGAACTGGCTACGTGTTCGCTCTCGAAGAACCCGTCGAAGGGAACCGGTAGCGGTTGCAGCATCGGCCGCTCCACCTCCAGCGCCTGCGCGATCGTCATGCCTTCCTGGTCAGGATGCTGGTTGCGTTCCGCCCAGCGCCGGCACTCGGCTTCCAGCCAGATGTTCAGTTCCTCGAGGCTGGCAAAGCGCAGGCGCGGCTTGAACAGGCGCTCCCTACTGGTCTGAACCTGGTTCTCGACCTGACCCTTCTCCCACCCTGCGGCAGGACTACAGGCCACCGGCTCAACGCGATAGTGGTCCGTCATGATCAGAAACCGCCGGTTGAACAGGCGTTCCTTGCCGGTGAACACCGTCGTCACCGCCGTCTTCATATTGTCGTAGATGCCGCGCGTCGGAATCCCACCGAAGAAGGCAAAGGCGCGGGCATGTGCGTCGAACACCATCTCTTGCGTCTCGCGAGGATAGGCACGGACAAATGGTGCCCGTGACCAGCAAAACCGCATATGCGCGACCTTCACGCGCATTGGCTTGCCGGCGATCTCGACGTCCTCATGGCTCCAGTCGAACTGGTAAGCCTCGCCGGGCCGGTACATCAACGGGATGAACGCCTTGGTCATATCGCCGGCGTCAACGCGACGCTCACGCTTCCAGCGTGCAGCATAGCGCCGCACAGCGTCATAAGAGCCGCCAAACCCTTCGCGCTGAAGCAGATCATGGATCCGCGTCATGCGAAGCCGGTCACGCCGGGGCAGCCCTTCGTTCTCTTCAAGCAGTTCTTCCAGGCGAGTGCTGAAAGGGCCGGTCTGCGGCCGATGCTGTTCCTTGCGCTCGTAACTGGCATCCGCGTTCGGCGCCCGGATCGCCTTGCGCACCGTGTTGCGCGACAGCCGCAAATCCCGCGCTATCGCCTTGATCGGCTTACCGTCCCGGTGCTCCCGACGGATCCTCGTAATCGTCTCCACAACCAACATCCCTGTACCCGCCGTCCGGAACCGAAACGGCGGCGCTTCTCACAATGAGATGAAGGGGGTCAATTTTAGACGCCGATCACCCCGCTAAGGGGGTCAATTTTGCACGCCGCTCCACAACATAGGCGTCGAACGCCGCACGGCGCCGCGCGAGCGGAACCTGAGCTCGGGCGCGAAAGAATGCGTCGCCGAGAGAGTATTCCTGGTGCC
The DNA here is from genome assembly GCF_006874585.1 of Sphingomonas sp. IC081. GTDB lineage: Bacteria > Pseudomonadota > Alphaproteobacteria > Sphingomonadales > Sphingomonadaceae > Novosphingobium. Next base: position 85,603 of record NZ_CP029765.1, on the reverse strand, counting down.
AGGTCAGGCCGGCGATGCGGCTCTGCATCAGTCGCTCGCCCGGGCCGAACCGAACACCGGCTATGTTGTTGGCATCAATGAACGCTCGCACCGACCCGGGCCCGCCGATTGCCCGCAATATGAAGTCATTACAGGTGTTGTCGCTCTGCTGCAGTGCACGGCTCATAAGGGCACCAAGAGTGGTGCGGTATCGCCCGGCGGTGCGGATCTCATTCGCTATAGGCTGATGAAAGAGGGTCAGGTCTGATGGTGTCAGCACAACGGGCGTGTCCAGCTTTATTCTGCCACGGTCAGCTGCGTCGAGTGCAGCAAGCGCTACCCAAAACTTGCTCACGCTCTGCTGCGGAAAGAAGGTGCGACCGTCAAATTCGGCGACTGCGCCCGTCTGCACGTCCTCGACCGCAATGCCGATGTCACCGTCAAAGCCTTGTCCCAGAGCGGTGATCTGTTGTCCCAGCGCAGCCGATGCATCGGAACTGAGAAGCGGCGGCTGCGCGTATGTCCTATCGACTTTCGCGGCGCCCCGGGAGCAGGCCGTCTGGGCCACCACCAAACTGGCTCCCACTACCAACAGGAGAGCCTGCTTTCCAGTCCGCATAGCGGGCAGGTTTCCGTTCTTCAAGCATTCCCCCTCTGAAATCGGTGTCTTGAGTGGCCTGTCTGAAGGGCGCGAAAACGTCATGTAATTCCTTGGAAAAAATCGACAGACGGGACGCCATCCGGGACACGTTGAAGCCGTTTGCGATAAAGCTGCCGCGGCCCCTCTACGCAGCATCCCTATTGGCAGTACCGATTATGAATTTTGTGTGGAGGCGCTATGCACAGCGCACCGGCCCGCCGATATTTACAAGGACGGCGGCCAAATTCACCCTCTATAACGCGGCAATCCCTAGCCCGGGACGCGCGGCCGTAAGTGCGATCCGCCGGTAGATCCCGGTCACACCCTGGCGCGTGCAGGGCGTAGTGCCGATGGTGAAGGTAATACGCAGGAGCGCCCCGTTTTCATCGGTCTCACCCCAGAGGGCATCGGCGATTTCCTTGGCACGCTCGCAGCGGCGATCGACCCCGCCCCTGCGAAACAATACCCTTCACTGATCGCGCTTACCAAGCGCCAGACGGCGATCCGCCGCATGGTGTCAGCCGACATCAGGCCGAGGCGCGGCAGGTTGATGAATTCCTCGATTGCGCGGATCGTCTCGTACCATCTCGAGAAGGCCGATTGCTGATCGGATTTCGCCAGCGCCGCGTGCAACCCGGCGCTGTGCTGGCTGATCTGTTCCCGGATCAACGCGCGCGCGTCGTCGCCGACAAGACGATCGACTGACTTCTATGCAGTCATCGCCCCGCCCCCGACATGGGGTCGGTTCCGGCTGAGGGCGGACTGACACCCTAAGCACTGGCGTCCTTGGGCCAAAGGTACTCGCCGGTGAGCAGGGTGTGTGCCCATCCGAGCGGCGAAATGTGAGCGAGAAGGTGGGCGGGCGTATCGAGTCCTTTCCGGCGTCGGACGTCGACGGCATCGCCAAGGTGCAAGGTGTTCCAGTAACCGCCTGACTGCAGAGTTCGTCGCTGCTGGATTGATCCGACTCATTCGAAGGTGAGCGCTACTTCGCCAATCGCCCCTATCACGTCGTGCAGACGCCTGAAGAAGACACCGGTCAAGCCGGCTACATCTTTACAACGCAGGTCGCCTACCGACCAACGTTAGTCGTTCGCGGGCCCAGAAAGGCCGATGATGCCGAAAGCTGCCGGTCATTTGCGTGACCTCATGTTCAGATTCCAGCTCGTTCCTTGATAGCTCGGCGAACGCTGCAATCCTGCGATCTCGGGTTTGCTACCGGCTACATTGACGATGCTGGGGATCAACGTTTAATGGTAGCGATCTCGCGTGGCCTTCTCGAGGATGGGGTCAAGGAGTGATACCGAGCGCGGGCAGCACCAGCACGTCGATCATCCCGACATGCTTGGTGCCAGTTCCGCCAGCGTCAGGTCGCCACGGATCGCCTCGACCGCCACCTTCGCCTTGAAATCCGCGCTGTAGCGCTTCCTCGTCGTGGTCATTCACGTACCAATCCTTCAGGTCGGGAGTAGCATAACACCCTGCCCAGAAAACCGGGACCACCTCACTCAGCGGGTGGCAGATCAATGGGCCGCCTTCCTTGAATACAGCTTGAGCGAACTTCCGTCGGTCTGGTGCGAAATTTTTCGCAAAGATCGCGAAACACGCCTTCAACGCCCGGCTGCACAAACTGTTACAAGGACGAACATTCGTGCCCAATGCGCAGTGAACCGCGCGGCTATTGGATACTCAGCTCGATTACGGGCTCATCTGGAGTGACACGATGAAACTGAAACTGACATTGCTGATACTGGGAGCGAGCCTGCCGTTCGCCGCCGCCCATGCGCAGGACCCCGCTGCAGCCGACAAGGCTCGCGACGCCTTCATGAAGGTCGACACCAACTCCGACGGCGCCCTCGACCTCGCGGAATGGAAGGCCGCCGGACGACGCGAGCGGGGCTTCACGATGATCGACGCCAACAAGGACGGCAAGGTCACGCCCGAGGAACTGCGCGCCGCCATGGCCAAGTACGGCAAATAAGCCCACGTGCCACCCGCCACCGAGATGCAGAGCATGATCCGGTTGAACCGACCGGATCATGCTCTAGCATGAAGGACTTACGACGCCGGCTCGGCTGAACTCCACAAGGTCAGGACCCCATGGAATCCGAAGGAACGATCGCCATCATCGAGGACGACGTCGCCATTCGCGACCTGGTCGCCGAAGTCCTCAGGGCCAACGGCTTCGTGGTGGAAGGCTATGGCGATGCCGCCGCCTTCTTCCGCCAGGCGGACGTGCCCTCGCTCGACTGCCTGATCCTCGACCTGATGCTGCCGGGCGAAAGCGGGCTTTCGATCTGCCAGACGCTGCGCGTCAAGGTTCCGCAGTTGCCGATCCTGATGGTCACTGCCAAGGGCGACGACATCGACCGCATCATCGGCCTCGAATGCGGTGCCGACGATTACCTGCCCAAGCCTTTCAACTCGCGCGAACTGCTGGCGCGCTTGCGCGCGATCCTGCGCCGGACCAAGGCGCCCGGGCAGGCGGTCGAGAGCCCCGGGGCGGAGCTCTATCGCTTCGCCGGCTGGACTCTCGCCGTGGATTCGCGCGACCTGATCGACCCGGACGGTCGCCCCGTCACGCTCAGCACAGGCGAGTTCGACCTGCTCCATGCGCTCGTGATGCATCCCCGCCGCGTGCTGAGCCGCGACCTGCTGCTCGACATGACGCGCGGTCGCATGGCGACACCCTACGACCGGGCGATCGACGTGCAGCTCAGCCGGTTGCGCCGCAAGTTGGGTGACGATCCGCGCGAACCCGTGATGATCCGCACCGTGCGTGGCGACGGCTATCTGTTCGCGCCCAGCGTGCTGAAGATCTGACGATGCGCTGGCTGCGTCCGGTCGACGGCCTGCGGGTACGGGTGGGCCTGATCGTCCTCGTCCACCTGATCGTAGTCGGCCTGACGATCACGATCATTTCCAGCAAGCAGAACCAGCCGGACGCCGAGCTGTTCCGTCTGGTGCCGGCCGAAGACGCCCGGGCCATCGCTCTCGCCGTCGAAGCGACCCCGCCTGCCGCGCGCGAAGCGGTGCTGCGCGGGCTGAGCGTGAACACCACGCTGGTCATGCTGGGTGACGGCCTGCCGCGCGGGGACAACACCCACCCCGATCTGCGGGAAGCCAATGCCGCCTATCGCGCGGCCCTGCAGGGGCGCCCGTTCCACGTCGACTTTCCGCCCGATGCGCGGCTGACCGACCTGGGCCGGGGCCGCCAGTACTCCGCGAGCCCGATCCGCTTGCGTGTGCGCTTGAACGACGGCACCGTCCTTATCATCGAGCGCACCACGCCGCCAGCGATCGCCGGCTTCGTGATGAGCCTTAACGCCATCCTGATCGGCGTCTCGGCGGCGAGCGTGCTTGTCGTCGTCCTGATCGCGGGGCTGACCACGCGCCCGCTCTCCCGCCTGGCCCGCGCGCTCCAGAACGACGAGGCCAGCCTGTCCGCCCCGGACCTTCCGGTGACCGGCGCGCACGAAATCCAGCAACTCTCGATCGCCTTTAACGACATGCGCCGCCGCCTGCGCGACTTGGTGGAAGAACGGACCGGCTTCCTCGCGGCGGTCGCGCATGATTATCGCACCTATCTCACCCGGTTGGAGCTTCGCGCCGACTACATCGGCGACCCGCGCCAGCGCGCGCTGGCGATGGCCGACCTCGGCGAGATGAGCGCCCTGCTCGACGATACCCTGACGTTCGCACGCGTTTCCGCGACCCCGCCGCGCCCGGTCCACGAGACGACCGACATCGCCGCCATGATCGGCTCGGTTCTGGAAGCACGCGCGCTCCAGGGCGAGGACGTCACCGCCACGTCGCCGCCGCCGACCGGTCTTGCCGTGCGCATCGACCCGCTGGCGATGCAGCGCATCCTCGCGAACCTCGTCGACAATGCGGTGCGGTATGGCGGGCAGGCCCGCCTGTCCGTCCGCGAACGCCAGGGCCGCATCGAGATCCGCGTGGACGACGATGGACCGGGCGTGCCCGAAGCGGACCTCAAGGACCTGACCCGCCCGTTCCACCGGCTCGACCATTCGCGCGCGCGCCACACCGGCGGGGCCGGGCTCGGGCTTGCGATCGTCGATGCGCTCGCCCAGCAGAATGGCGGGACGCTGACGCTCGGCAATCGCGACGGGGGCGGCTTCAGCGCCTCGGTGGACTTGCCCGCCGCCTGACCGGCGCCCGGAGACGGCGGGCGTTACACGGTGTTACCATCCGCAGATCACCTTGTTGCGCAGCGACGGCAATCTTCTCCAGGTAGCCAACCGGAGAAGTCCCGATGCCAAGATCGTCCTGGTCCATTGCCATGAAGCACGCGGCGTTGCGGGCAGGCAGCCTCGCCGTCCTGACAGTGTCGATGCTGGCCCTCTCGCCCGCCACCGCCGATGACCATCGCCCGCCGCCGCACGGCCACACCCCGCCGCCGGGGCACGGTCATCCGCCGCCGCCCGGGCATGGCCATCCGCCGCCGGTATACGTCCGCCCGCCGGTGACCGTGGTGCGGCCCGCTCCACCGGTGCGCTGGTATCCGGGCAATCCCGGCTGGTGGCACGGGCATCCCGATTTCGTCGGCTATGTCGGTGTCCGGCGCGGATACTATTTCGCGCCCGGCTATGGCTATTACCCCGTCGCCAGCGCCTATTATGGCCGCGTCTGGGTCGTGGGAGCCGTCCTGCCGGTGGAACTGCGGCGCTATTACGTCGTCAACCCGGCCTATTACGGACTGGCCGTGGCGCCCGCAGGACACGCCTGGATCTACGCTAACGGCAGCATCGTGCTGGCATCGCGCACCACCGGCGTGATCGTGCGAACCGTTCCGCGAGTCTGGTAGACCTGTTCGGTTTCGGCGCGCCTTCCACCCCCCGCCCCCGCCTCGGGCGCGCCGGTGCGGCGCGGCAGCCTTCCCCCAGGGCATGTCGCGCCGCACACCCCCCTCTTCACAATGGTGTCACCTCATGAAGCATGTCGTTTCCGCGGCCATCCTGACGCTGGCCGCAAACCCCGCCCTCGCGGCCTCGCCGCCGAGCCTCTATCCGGTAAGCGTAGGCCACGAGACCGCCCGCTTCACGCGCGGCGTGCCGACCGTAGACCTGCAGACCCCCGACGGCGCGGTCCAGATAACCCCGCGCCCCATCGAGAACGGCGCCCTCGTCTTCGACATCGCGGTCTACAACCGGGGCAACGCTCCCGCCAATATCGGCGTCGAGAACGTCAGCGTCTCGCTCGGATACCAGCCGATCGCCGTGCAGAGCCGCGATGCGCTGGCCGAGGCTGCCGAAAGCAAGGCTCGCCGCGCCCGGATCGGCACCGTGCTCGTCGCAGGCACGCTGGCTGCGGTCTCTGCCTCGTCGAGCGGCGAGCGCTACGCCTATCACGGCCATGTCGCGACCCCGCGCGGCGTGGTCTCGCGCACCATCGTGTGGGAGGACAACAGCGCCGGGCAGGCGGGCGCGGCGATGGCGATCTCCGGCGGCGCAATGGCCATGGGCTCGATCCAGCAGCGGCTCGACTACACGATGCAGCAGATCGACGGACAGATCCTGCAGACCACCACGGTCGACCCCGAGGCCAGCTTCGGCGGCCGGATCGTGACCGCCGCCCTGCCGCGCTCCGCAGCAGGGCAAGACGTGCGCGTCACGGTGCGCTGGAACGGCCGCGACTATCCTTTCGCATTCCGCCTGCTCGCCCCCGGCGAGGTGCCGCCGCCGTTCGAGCACGCCGGGAGGTAGCGGCTCCGGGGCGTTACAAGCTGTTACAAGGCACTCATCGCCTTGTTGCCCGCCCTCGCCATTTGCCCCGCCTCACATGGCAATTTCCCTGTCTTTACAGGGTTTCAAGCAAGGGATCACAATGGCGCGTCTTGCCCTGGTTGTGCCGCTGGCGGCGCTTCTGCTCTCCGCATGTCACGAGGCTCCCCCGGCCAAGGACGAACGGCGGGCGGTCTCCGTCCAGCAGCTCACCGCAAACTCCGGCCAAAGCGCGATCACGTATGCCGGTGAGATCCGTTCCGCCTTCGAGAGCCAGCTGGGCTTCCAGGTGGCCGGACGGATCGTCGAGCGCGCGGTCAGCGCCGGTGACAGCGTGCGCGCCGGACAGGTGCTGTTCCGCCTCGATGGCAGCGACTATGCCCGCGCGCTCGACAGCGCGGCCGCGCAGACCGGCGCGGCCCAGTCGGCGGCGGCGACGCAACGCGCCGATCTCGCCCGCTCGCGCGACCTGCTCGCCCAGGGCTTCATCTCGCAGGCCGAGTTCGACCAGCAGAAGGCCGCCACCGATCAGGCACAGGCGCAGCTACGCGCCGCCGGTGCCCAGCGCGGCACCGCCGCCGCGCAAGTCGGCCGCACCGTCCTGACCGCGCCGCGTGGCGGCGTGATCACGCAAGTGGAGGGCGAGGTGGGACAGGTCGTGGGTGCCGGACAGGCGGTGCTGACGTTCGCCGATCCCTCGCGTCCCGAAGTCGCCGTCTCGCTTTCCGAGGGCGGGCTCGGCCCGGTCCAGCGCGCGAAGCGGCTCAGCGTCACCCTGTGGAGCGATCCCTCGCGCAAGTACGCGGTGAAGCTGCGCAGCATCGCGGGCGCCGCCGATCCCGCGACCCGCACTTTCGCCGCGCGCTTCTCCATCATCGCCCCCGGCGAGACGCTGCGGATGGGCGAAACCGCCGAACTGCGCATCGAGGACGAGCGTGTGGCAAGCGGCATCCTCGTGCCCCTCACCGCGATCGCCCAAGGCCACGACGCCCAAGGCTACGACAAGGCGCAGGCCTGGGTCGTCGACCGGCGCACGATGACGGTCCAACCCCGCACAGTGAAGGTGGGACAGGCGAGCGGCGACAAGCTGACGGTCCTCTCCGGCCTGCGCCCGGGCGAGACGATCGTCACCGCCGGCATCCACCTGCTGCGTGCCGGCGAGAAGGTCCGCATAGCCGAGGTGCCTGCCTCGTGACCGGCTTCAACCTCTCGCGCTGGGCGCTCGGCCACCAGCAACTCGTCGGTTTCCTGCTCGCCGTCGCCTCGGTGGCGGGGCTGCTCTCGTACCTTTCGCTCGGGCGCAAGGAAGACCCGGAGTTCACCGTCAAGACCATGATGATCACCGTCGGCTGGCCGGGCGCGACCGCCGACCAGATGGCCGAACAAGTCATCAAGCCGATCGAGACGGTGCTGACCGAGAACATCCCCGACATCGACTACGTCAAGAGCAAGGCCCGTCCCGGACAGGCGACGCTCAACGTCACGCTGATCTCCACCGTCAAGGGCAGCGCGGTGCCGGATATCTGGTACACCGTGCGCAAGACCGTGACGGACCACCGCGCGGACCTGCCCGACGATGTCGTCGGCCCCGCGTTCAACGACGAGTTCGGGACGACTTACGGCAACATCTACGCGATCACCGGCCCCGGCTTCTCCTATCCCACGCTCAAGCGCTACGCCGAAACGCTGCGCGACCGCATCCAGGCCCTGCCCGACGTCGCCAAGACCGACATGATCGGCGAGCAGGACGAGGCGGTCTACGTCACCTACGACAGCGCGCGACTGGCGATGCTGGGCATCTCGTCGCAGGCCATCGCCGACGCGCTCGACGGCACCAACGCCGTCTCGGCCTCGGGCACGGTCGAGGCGGGCGCCGAGCGCGTGCGCCTGCAGGTGGCGGGCGCCTACGGCTCGCTGGAGGCGATCGCGGCGACGCCGATCTTCGCCAACGGCAAGAGCGTGCGCCTCGATGCGATCGCCAAAGTCGAGCGCACGACCAAGGACCCCGCCACCTTCAGGATGCGGTTCGGCGGCGAGGATGCGGTGGGCGTGGGCATCAGCCTGCGCGACGACGGCAATGTCGCGCGGCTGGGCAAGAACCTGAAGCAGACCGTGGCCTCGTACCAGGACGAACTGCCGGTCGGCGTCGAAATCCACACGGTGTCGGACCAGACGAAGGTCGTGGACGAATCCGTCGGCGAATTCACCCGCTCGCTGCTCGAGGCGGTGGTCATCGTGCTTGTCGTCAACTTCCTGTCGCTCGGCTGGCGGCCCGGCATCGTCGTCGCGCTGTGCATCCCGCTGGTGCTGGCGATGACCTTCGCCGGGATGAGCTGGATGGGCATCGACCTGCAACGCATTTCGCTGGGCGCGCTCATCATCGCACTGGGTCTGCTGGTGGACGATGCGATCATCGTGGTCGAGGCGGTCAGCACCCATCTGGAGGCGGGCTGGACCCGCACCCGCGCCGCGATCAGCGCCTACACCACCACCGCGATCCCGATGCTGGTCGGCACGCTGATTACCGTCGCGGGCTTCCTGCCGATCGCGATGTCGAAGGCGACGGCGAGCGAATACGTGATCTCGCTGTTCCAGGTCATCGCGCTGTCGCTGGTGCTGTCGTGGTTCGTCGCGGTGATCTTCACGCCGTTCCTCGCCTATCACCTGCTGCCCCAGCGTGCCGATGCGCGAGACGACGCGGGCGAGCCCGAGGAGCAGTACGAAGGCCGCTTCTACAGCTGGTTCCGCCGCGCGCTCGACCGCTGCCTCGATCGCCGCAAGACCGTCGTCGCCGCGGCCGCCGCACTGTTCGTGGGCTCCGTGTTCCTGTTCCAGTTCGGTGTGCCCCGCCAGTTCTTCCCGGCGTCCGACCGGCCCGAGCTGGTGGTCGACCTGCAGCTTTCCCAGAACGCCAGCTTCGCCCAGACGCAGGCCGTCGCCGCGCGCATGGAAAAGCTGCTGGCCAAGGATGAGCGCGTCACTTCGGTCACGAGTTACATCGGCGGCGGATCGCCGCGCTTCTACCTGCCGCTGAACGTCCAGACGCCCGACATCACGCTCGCCGAACTGGTCCTCCAGACGAAGGACGAGGAAGCCCGCGAGGAGGTGATCGCGCACGTGCAGGACCTGTTCGCCGCGCAGTTCCCCGAGGCGCGCGGGCGCGTCAGCAGGCTGGAGAACGGGCCTTCGGTGGGCCAGCCCGTGCAATACCGCCTCGCCGGGCCGGACCTCGATGCACTGGCGCCCTTTGCGCAGAAGCTGGAAGCGATCGTCCGCGCGGACAGCCATTCGCGCGACGTGAACAGCGACCTCGGCGAACCGCTCAAGGCGGTCCGCGTCGATCTCGACCAGGACAAGGTGCGTGCCCTCGGCCTCTCCACCGAGGCGGTGCAGAAGACCCTGCAGGCCGCGATCGCCGGGGCCGGCGTCACCACCTACCGCGACCGCGATCTGGCCCTCGATGTCGTCATGCGCCTCGACACGGCCGAGCGCACCGACCTCGGCCGCATCGCCAACCTGCCGATCGCCACGCAGAGCGGCCCGGTCGCCCTGTCGCAGCTGGGCCGGGTCACCGCGAGCAGCGAGCCCGCGCTGCTTTACCGGCGCAACCGGCAGGCGACGATCACCATCGCCGCCGACGTCGAGGGCGAGCAGGCCACCGACCTCACCAAGCGCCTCGAACCCCAGGTCGAGGCGCTGCGCCGGGACCTTCCCGCTGGCGCGTCGCTGGTGAACGGCGGCTCGCAGGAGCAGAGCAGCATCAACCAGCGCGCCACCATGGCCGCAGTGCCGGCCGCGATGATGGTGATCGTGGTCCTGCTGATGCTGCAACTCCAGAACGTCAAGCGGATGCTCGTGGTGCTGGCGACCGGACCGCTCGCGCTGATCGGCGTGGCGCTGATCATGGCGCTGTTCCGCATACCGTTCGGCTTCGTGGCGATGCTGGGCTCGCTGGCGCTGTTCGGCATGGTGCTGCGCAATTCGGTGATCCTGATCGCGCAGATCGACGCGCTGTCGGGCCACGGCCTCTCCATGCGCGAGGCCGTGCGCGAGGCGGCGGTCCATCGCCTGCGCCCGATCATGCTCACCGCGCTCGCCGCCATCCTCGCGATGATCCCGCTGACCCGCTCCACGTTCTGGGGGCCTATGGCCTGGGCGATCATGGGCGGGCTGATGGTCGCCACGATCCTTACCCTCGTGTTCCTCCCGGCGCTCTACGAACTCGTGTTCGACCGCGCGGGCAAGCGAGACACCACGCCGGAGACCCCGATGCACGACACCTCCCCCGAGGGCGCGAAGGCATGAGCCGCGTCCTGTTCCTCGCCACTGCCGCCATGCTTTCCTCGACGCCCGCCCATGCGACGGACCTTGTCGACGCCTGGCGCGCCGCAGCCCTGCACGACCCCGACCACCAGAGCGCCGAGGCCGAGCGCGATGCAGGGCAGGAAGCCGCCGTGCAGGCCCGCGCCCTCAAGCGACCGAGCGTGCAGGTCCAGGCCGGCTACCAGTACAACATGACCGAAACCAACGCCCAGCTGCCCGAAGACCTCACGCCGGTGTTCACCGGCCAGCGCAGCTCGGGACGCGCCTCGGTGGCGGTGCAGGCCGTCCAGCCGATCTACGACGCCGCCAAGGGTGCCCAGTCAACCCAGCTGCGCGAGAAGGCCGCGATCGCCGACGTCCAGTTCGAAGGCGAGCAGCAGGCGCTCATCCTGCGCGTGGCGGACGCCTACTTCTCGGTGCTTTCGGGCGAGGACAAGCTGACCTCCTACACCCGGCAGGTCGAGGCGGCGGAACAGCAGCGCAAGGGCGCGCAGGCCCGCTTCGACGCCGGACGCGCGCGGATCACCGACGTGCGCGAGGCGGAAGCCCAGCGCGACGCGGCGGAAGCGCAGCGGATCGGCGCCGAAGCGGAACTGGCCTATGCCCGCGCCGCCTTCTCCGAACTGACCGGCCTCGGCGCCGAGGGGCTCGAACGTCCCGCCGCCGACTTCGTCGCGCCGGTGCCGACCGGTTCGCTGCAGGACATCCAGGAACGCGCCGAGACCCGCGCGCCCGCCGTCAGGGCCGCCGAGCACAGCGCGCGCGCCGCCGGGGCGGAAATCGACCGCTACGGCCTGTCGGGCCGGCCGGTGATCGAGGGTGTCGCAGGCTACCAGGGACAATTCCGGATGGGCGGCGACGGCGGCAACGGCATCGTGCCCGACCGCATCCAGACCGCTTCCGCAGGCGTGCGCCTGACCGTCCCGCTCTATGCAGGCGGTGGCATCCAGTCGAAGGAACGCGAGGCGCAGGCGAACGCGACCAAGGCCTTGCGCGATCTCGACGCCGCGCGCCGCGATGCCCGCCTTCAGGCGCAGCAGGCGTGGCAGGCTGCCTCGACCGGCGCGCGCAGGGTCGCCGCGCTCAACACCGCGCTCAGGTCCGCCGACCTGCAGCAGAGCGCCGCTGCGACCGGGCGCGACGTCGGCATCCGCACCCAGAACGACGTGCTCAACGCACAGAGCCAGAGCTTCGCCACCGACCGCGACCGCGCGCAGGCCGTCTACGACTATATCCTGGCCCGGCTGAAGCTGGCAGCGTCCACCGGCGATCTGGGATTCGAGGAACTCGACGAGGCCGATCGCCTTATGACTTCGATCCGGCCAGAAACGCGGCCGTGACCGACCCGATTGCCTGACCGATAGGAAGCAGGCGGACATGCCAAATGCCCGCTGGCGAGTGCGGGCGGTTGCGCCGGGGATTGAAGGCATCCGAAGGGGTATCCGGGCCGACGTGGAAGGCGCCTTTTTTTTGGGGGGGGCGCCGAAGCGAGTGTTCACGGGCCTGATCGGCGCCATCCTCATGGAGCAGAGTGACGAATGGGCTGTCCAGCACGCCCCCTATATGACGCTTGAAACTATGGCTCCCGTCAGCGACAATCCCATCGCCATGCTCTCGGCTGTACCTAGCGCATCACCGGTTCATCCCGATGCCGAAATGGACGGTGGTGACGGAAATCTACACCACGCCGTAGGGCACGATCACCGGACTTTGCCAGCCTGATCTATGGCGGGCTTTGCACGCCGGTTCCCGCCGATGCGCCGCCTACGTTCATTGTCGTGGCGGCGGACGACGAGTAAATGGCGAACTCCTGTGCAATTCTATAAAGCTTGGCGGGAGGCAGTAGCGTCGGCCGAGCTTCACATCTATGAGCGCTTTCGCACGGGGTCTATCTGAACCCGAAGGGGACCACTAGCGCCCACTAGTGCGACGAACTAATCTAGTGGATGCAGTCTCGCGGTTTGACGGCGCGAGCCGACCAATAACCGAACGCGGGATGACCTTGGGGTGCGTATCCGCCAATGTCAGGTTTCGGCGAAACGCGTCATTCACGGTCGCGCTCGGGAACGACCGTGAAGTCCCAAATTACGTCAGGATCGGGCTGTTTGATCCGCTCGAGGCAGGCACCGGGCCGCTAACGGAATTCTGATCTCGTGCTCGCTCTCCTACGCTCATTCGCGAATTCCCCGGGCCGCCGATCTATCAGGAAGAATGCCTAGGCCTTGCGCCTGCGCAATGACTCGTCTCACGCCCTCAGGTGACCATTGCATCCCCCCTCGCGGCGTTGGCTCTCGCAAATCCTTACTTAACCAAGCCGCAATGCCGCGCAGCGTCGCGTCTGGCTCGCTCCTGAGCTTGTCCGCAACGAGTAGGGCAACGCGACTATCATTCGAAAGGCGCGGCGCCGTCTCAAGGATCACAGGATTTGCATAGCCTGCATCAACAAGCGTTCGGCACGCCTTCACCAGCGTGCGTTCAGAAAACGAACGCACCGGGGGCTTGATCGACCGAATGTGCCGCAACACCACCGCCCAGGGCAACTGCGGGCGCAGGCGCTCAACGAGCGGCAGCCAACCCCGCCGCCCATCGATCAGATCGTGGAGATGCTTTTCTCTCAGGGTGTGACGCAAGGCATCGATTGCTGACGGATCCCGGGCGCGCATTTTCGGATTTCCCGGCTTAGCGCCGCGGGCAACTGCCGCTTTGAGGCCAGCGCGCGTACGCTCCCTAATAAGCGCGCGTTCGAACTCTGCAAAGGCGCCCAGCATCTGTGTCATCAGCATGCCTTGCGGGCTGCTGGTGTCGATCGGATCGTTGATCGAGCGAAAATACGCCCCCTTCGCACGAAGCCCTTCAACCATTTCGAGCAAATGCGACAACGATCGTGCGAGGCGATCAATCCGCACAACCACAAGGGTGTCCCCCTGCCCTACCGCTGCGAGCGCGCTGGCTAGTTTAGGTCGGCTCCGGCTGCCACCGCTGGCCCGGTCCTCAAATATGGTTGCGCAGCCCACGCGCTGAAGCTCACCGAGCTGCGCAGACGTGTCCTGTTCGTCCGTCGATACGCGGGCGTAGCCAATAAGGGGCATCTGTCACAATCCATCTAACGAGGTCAACCGTTCGGTTGCCCCCGTAAGGTAGACGCGTAAGCTGCCTTTGACCATCACCCCTCAGTAGGACAGGCGTCTACCGCCCCGTTCATTTTAGCCGAGTGTACGGAACTTGAGAGAGGCCCCTGCCCCGGCCGGCCGTAGCCTGCGGATACCGCCAGGAAGTGCCCCTGAAAATGCCGGAACTCTGCCGCGCAGCACATTGGCGGCCGGCGGTATTCTTCCCTGAATCCGGCCGTATTCTTGCGGGGCTGGTAGCGAAAATTCAGCGGTGGCGGGGAGTCCGGTCGTATCCTGAAACCGACAAAAACCCCTCGCCTCATAGCCTGGTTTGTGCTGTCCGTGAAGGGCACTTATCGGACATGCTATCAGCCGTATAAGCGGAGTTTACCTTTTCGGCGGTTCCTATACTTTCATTCTCATGAACGCCTCGCCATCATCGTGGCACTTGGAAGTCGCGCGGATCGACGGCGCCTTGCCGTTGCTCTCCCGAACGGAAGCCATGCTCCTCGCCCGCATCTCGCTCCGCCGCCTGTGGAACCACCATGTCAGCGCCTATCCCTTTGAAAACCTTGGCCCTGATCACGATCCAGGGCTCGACGCCGCCGAGCTGGTGCGCAGCTACCACGTCGCCGAGCGCGATGCCTTTATCTCGTGGATCGCCCGGCGCGCCGCACCGCCCCTCGCCCATGCCGCCGCCACCGTGCTCGCCGCCAAGGGTGCGCCCGAAGTGTTCGCCCGCAGTTACGCAATCGCCGATTCCGCGGCCGAGCGGCTTGATGCGCTATTACCAACCGAGGATCCGCTCGCCGCGCTGGTCGAATTCGTCAGGCAGCTGAGTGTCGGACGCCAAAATAGAATGCAATGGCGTGCAGTTCTTCCGGTTTCACGCGCCACAATAAACTGCATTCAGCCCGTACCGCAACCGCTGGCAAAGCACCTTACTGTTCGGAAAACCGCTTCGCCAGCCTGGCGCTCGCCCCGCTCTTTGCGGCTAGCTTTGATCCGTAGCGCAACACCGTGCGCGCATCGCGCCAACGGTAGGCCTGCATGATCGCGGGGAGATCCTCGCCTGCCGCAAAATTGTCCTGTGCTACCCCGACCCGGATCGAGTGTGACGAGACCGCCTTAAGCCAGCGATCTCGTTCGGTTTCGCTCATTTCACCGAGCAGGCCCTTCTCCCAGGCCCGGCGGATGAGACGCTTGTAAATGAGTGTGATGCTGTTCGGGTGCAGGCGTTCTGTACCGATGCTATCGATCGAGCCGTCAAAGTGCGTCTTGACCCTTCGCAGCAGCGGCCCCTTGTCGATCCCACCCGCACCGCGCCAGCGCGCGATCGCCGCCATGGTCGCTGGAGAGAGGTAAGCCTCGGCTCCGACCTGCTTTCGGTCGGTCTTGCTCGAGGGGATGTGCAGCAGCCCGGCCCCCTCGCTGTCTGGCCCCTCGATATGGCCGATATCGATCGCCACCAGTTCAGAGCGCCGCGTGGCGGTGTCGTAAGCAATGCGAAGCAGCGCCGCGTCGCGCATCCCCAATTCGTCGCGGCGACAGGCCTTGAGCAGATGGACGAGGCACACGCCAGAGGCGGGACTGTCGAGATCAGCGATGTCGCCCTTGAACCGGATGGCGCGCGCCTGCCTCTGGCGCACGCCGAGATGATTGCGCGCAGCCTTGCGCTCGAACCTGACCAGCGGGTCGGCGGTCGGATCCGTCAGCCCCGCCATCCGGTAGGCCCACCCGACATGGACGAGGTAGCGCTCAATCGTCGCCATGGCGCGGGTTTTCAGATCCGACGGATCGATCCCGGCAAGCGCACGGATCCAGGCAGCTACGTCGGCGGGTTCGGCCGAACCCGGCGCAATCCGGCGCGAGTGGCACCATTTCCCCCACAGGCCGAGGTCCGAGCGGAACGCGCGCCGGGTATTGACCGACCAGCCCCGCATCGCTGCTTCGAGCAAGGCCTCGTCGATACGACCGCCAGAAATGGCCCCCGATCCAATCAGGGAGCGGACATCGGCGACGAGATCGGCCGGGGCAGCGCTCAACGGGACGATGGCGCTGCCTGTGGCGGGTCTGGGGCGCTGTTTCGGCATGTACGCGACGATAACCGGACGATTCTTCAATGTATAGGGGCACGATAAGCAGCCATTATCAACACTAGTATGCCATCCATGTGGACTGAAAGGTGGGTTTACGTCTATTATTGATCCGTGAACCGCCCTCTCCCGCCCCTCTGCGCGCTCGCCTGGACGCCCGATCTGGTGAGCGCACTCGCCGACGCCAGCGGTGCGATCGGGCGGCTTGATGCCCGGATTTCCGCGACTGCGCTCGCTCCGGCCTGGCGTCTGCGCGCCAGCTGGAACGGCTATGCCAAAGCGCTTAGCCTGCAGCATCTCGAAATCGAAGAAATCGATATTATTTCCTGGCAATGCGGTCTTCAGCTTGCCGGGCGGCCTCGCCTCGAAACGGCGGGTGATCCTTTCGGCGCCTTTGCCCCCTGGCTGACCCAACTCGCCGAGAAGGCCGGGCGGCACTGGCGCGAAGACTTGCCCTTCACCTTCGATCCCCCAGCAGACTGGGACGCAGCCCCTGCCCTCGTCCGCGCGCTGACGTTGCTCGACAGTTGTGATGCGCCAAAGTTGACGTCAATGTCGCAACACCTCTAACCGCTTCAGTGCCAAAATTGACGACATCGCAGGAAGCTCAGGCAGCGCCTCGCATCTTCCCAAGCACTCGCGCCGCCGCATTGCTCCCAACGGCGAGCTCGCGCGCGTAGCGCAGCGCGGTGGTGGGAGAAGACCACCGCAGCGCCAATGCTATTCCCGCGCCATCCTCCCCGGCCGCGAAAAGATCCTGGGTCAGCCCGACCCGGAACGAATGAGCGCTCAGACCGCGCACCGCGTCTCCCTCCATTCCAGGTTCGAACTCGACGTGGCCGAGATCTACAGCCTCGAGCACCCGTCGGCGAAGGAGGGCGACTACCCCTTGGCGGGTCAGCGGCTTGGCACCAATGTAGTGCCGCACGATCTGCTGTCCGGCAGCATCGGGCGGACTGGTCAGAACATTGATCCGCCTGAACACCGGGCCTTCGCTAAGGCCACTTGCCAATAACCAGGCCGACACGCGCGCCATGGTGTCGGGCGACAGCCAGGCCTTGGCCCCCTCCCCCAATTGGTCAGTCTTGGAGTAAGCGATATCGAGCCGGCCGCTGCCGTCGCCGACCTGCCGCAGATCAGCGACCTGGGTGCCAACCAACTCAGAGACCCGCAAGCCGGCGTCATAGGCAAGGCTGATCAGCGCCGCGTCACGCAAACCGATAGTGTCGGAGCCGCACGACGCGAGCAGCGCCTTGATCGTCACCCCTTCGGGAGCCCCCTGCCCTTCGGCCATCTCTTCACCAAGCCGGAGTGGCGCAGCCTGTCGCTGGCGTTGCCGCTTGTCGCGACGGATTCCCTTCAAGGTATCGCGCACCATTCCCGCCTGGGTCGGCAGCGCCTCCTTTTCGCCGAAGCCGAGGATACGGTGGACGCGGGCGATGCTGGCGATCCGACGCGCCAGCGTGGCGGGCTTCGCAGGGCGCCGCGTGTCCGAACCCTTGGCCAGCCAGTTTAGGTAGTGAACCAAGGTCTCCGGCTCGGCGGGGACCGCCATGACAACCGGCCGACGCCTTGTGCACCAAGCGAGGTAGCACTTGAGATCGGCGGTGATCGCCGCCTTGGTCGCCGGCGCCATCGCCTTGACCGCAGCCTCGAACCCGATCGCGCTGGCGCCGCGTGCATCGACCAGCGGCGCAAATCGCTGCAGCACCAGCTCGACCGCAGACGGGAACGGCGGATCAGGTGCGGCGAACATCGGTGTTTCCTGCGGGTTTCACCGGGTCTTTTTGGGCAAAATCGGTCGTTTCGGCAACATTGAACTTACCATAATGTACGATTATGGAAATTCCGGTAAATAGTATGTGCAATCGTGGGATACTGAATTGGCAATTTGGTAAACTCTGCGATTGACCATCGGGGGCGCTGGGGCTAGCTCGATCAGCGGTTCGCCGCCGCAGGAGAGAGCGCCTTGAACAGCCCTACCGGAGCCACACAAATCGCCTTCGGGATCGGCCAGGTCGATGCGCTGGCGCGTGTGCTCGTCGGCTCGCCTTCGCTCTATTCCGCACAAATGCGCCGTTCGCTCGCGCTGCGCACACTTGCGCGCGCCTGGGCGCAGTACCGCGACGACCGCGCGATTACGCTTGGGCGTACGCTCGTCGGCGCCGAGTGCAGCGCCGAGCGCGATGCCTTCCTCGTCCTCCTCGAACGCGCCCTCCCCCCGCGTGAAAATGCGCTCCCCGAAGGCATCCGCCTCGTCCGCGCTGTCGCCATCGCGCCGATGGCAAGCGAGGCGGCCGAGACCGCGGCGATCGTCGCGGCAAGCAGCGACGATCTCGAAGCGGTGTTCGCCGCCCTGGATCGAACCGGATCCGAGCACGGCGCGTTGCCGGACGACCCGCTTGAGCGATTGCTCCACCTCGTCGAACAGTTCCGCTACTCGCGCGGTGACGAACGCGATCCACTCTCGGCCACCGCGCGCACGCCCTGCTGGGCGATCAACCTCGCCGCCACCGCACGCGGCGATGCCTTTGGCCTGAGCGAAAGCCCCCTGCCCTTCCCCGGTCTCGTCCGCCGCCGGCTCTTCCGTGCAGACCGTCATGCCGACGAGCAGCGGGACGATGCGGCGCGTTTCCTGCGCGAAGCCCTGCACGCCGCCGCGCGCGACATCGTCGAGGTGTCTCGTGCCGCCGAGATCTTCGCGCGCACATTTGCAAACCAGCGCAGCAACTCGCGGCTCTCACTCGCCTGGATGCTGCTGTTCGGGCTTGGCGGCATGACCGCCGCGCAACTGGCCCGCGCGCTCCCTGCGACCAAGGCGGGAGCCGGCAAGCTGCTGCGCCAGTTGGAGGCCCAGCGCCTCGTGCAGGGACAAGGCCCCTTTGCTCCCTTCATCTGCACCGTCCGGTTTCCCCCGGCACTGTCCGATTGGCGCTACCAAGCAGATCGCTAGGCTGGCAGGCTGCTATCGCGGGACGAGGAAACCGATCGAGGCACGCGAATACCACCGCCAGTTCCCTTTCCCTGTCCCGGCGCTGTTGCACCGCGCCGTATGCGGCGAACAGCGCAAAGATGTCACATGTCCATGTGGATTTGGGTTTGGAAGGCCTGCAGGTCCGCAGCCGCAACGCGCCTCGAACCGGTGGTTTGGTTCCCCCACCAGGTAGCGGCCGCTCTGGCAGCTTGGCCGCGATCATGCGCTCAAACCGACGCGCGCTGTAGGAACGCGAGCTGTGCGCCAGGGCCAGCATCGCGATCCGATCATGCGCGAAATGGTATTGATTGGCTGCAAACCGGACCTGATAGGCCGGGTATGGCGGGGCCAGCCCCTCCCAATTGCCGAGTGCGATCAGGTAATCAAGCACGGCGTTGTTTTGCGCACGCGCGTGCGCATTCGGCCTGATTTTCAATAGGAGCTTACGAGATCGTATGCCCGCATACGCCAAAAACGCCTGAAGCTGCCGTCCCCTGGCGTCCGACGGAATGGTCCGCATGTCGCTGAGCGGCAACCCATGCCTTCGGCATCGCCAACTCGCCCGCAAAATCCATTCCCGGCACACGATCAAAGGTTCACCTGCCCGCTGCGCCTCGTACCAACATTGCGCGCAAACGTAACGGCGATGCGGACCTGGCAGAAGCGCACCCGCCTCGCACCCGACAAACATCGCCATGATCTGCTCGGGATCAACTTCGACCGCCCAGGCAAGCCGCTTCACCATCTCGTCGCAGGCGGAATGCTGTGCAGGATCGAGACCGCCCTGCCCCCGCGCAAGATCCAGGCTCGCCAAGACCGGATCGATCTGCAGATGGCGGAAAAGCTGTGACCGGCGCACCTGGTGCGCGACGGTCAAACGGTTCAACCACGAGTCGAACGCTTCATGTCGGCGCGGCTTTATCGGGAACGCCAGCGTCTCGGGCTCGAGGTTTGGCGACCATTTACGAGCCATCAAGCCAGAGCCGGGAGCATCGCCGCCGCGGCACGTAAATCATCAAACTCGACCCGCTGGCGACCATCCTCTTTCGCAATCTTGCCACCCCAGTGCAGGAGGCGTTTGAAATTCCCGGTTACACCACGACTGTGCCGCCAGATAAACTCGGCCGTGTCAGGCTCAAAAAATCGATCCGGTTCAATCATATGCATACCGCGAGCGAGGGCCTGAATCAGCTGCTGCGATGGCTCTCCCGGTGGCCAGAGCTTCAGTTTCAGGATGATGGAACGATAGGCAAGTTCAACATCCTCGGCAAAAATATCCGCCGCGACATCAAGGCCTGCAACCACCATCGGCACATTACCCTCGCTCATCAGGAACCGAAAGGCATCAAGCGTATCGCGTCGCGCCTTGCCGCCAGCAGTGAGGATCGCGTGAACGTTGTCGACCGCCACCAACCTGGTGCGCTGCCGACCGAGCAATTCGACAACTTTCAGATCGGCGATGCGATGGATGCTGGTGGTGATCGGCCAGCCCTGCTTCCAGAGCAGCGTCAAATTGATCTTCAGCGAGGTTGGGCTTGCGGGGATCACTGTCCGCAGCATCGGCGTATACCTTGCATCGTTCCAGCCAGGAGGTTGGGGAAAATTTAGGTCAATGCGCCGTTTCGCCTCCCGCAAAATCGAGGTTTTCCCCATACCTGATTGGCCAACGAGGATGATGACAGGCGGCCGCTCATCCGGTTCATCATGCGCGACCCCAACCAGCGTATTGACAGCCTGACGCGCCTCTTTGAAGTCAATCCAGAACGGCAATTTCGGCTGCGCAGGATCTATTCCCTCCATTGGAGCCACCCTTCATCATGGAGGTCAGCCACCGACACCCAGCTGGATTCTGGTGAAACCTCGGGTTCTGCCGGCGGTCTGGCGTGCGAAATGCCTTCGCGTTCTTGCCGCTTGCGTTCCTCTCGCAATCGCCGTGTCCGGCCCTTGGCATTGAGGACTTCCTGCCGATTGGCATGCACTAATCGGGCAATTTCTGCTTGCCCGCCAGCAAGTTGATACGCCGTTCCTGCCTGGCGCCGGGCAGCGACAACGACATCCCACTCGGGCTTTGTCACGTTGGGGTAGGATCCCACCACCCCTGCCGAGAGGAGCACGCCATCGATCTCGGGGTAGACCGCCTGAATGGTCCTCTCGTCATAATGGATCATGATCTTGAGACCCAGGCGCCGTGCAAAGCTTTCATGCCAATACCGGATGTGATCGATCTTCACGCCGCCTGATTGCACCGTCCGCTCCACCCACGGCAAAAATCGACGCGTCAGCTGCTCGACATCGACGCCGGGGGGCATCAGCGGTCCGTGGCTCTGGGCGCCCATGGCCCACATTTGCGCAGGTGCAATTTGGCCCAGGCCGTCATGCGGCGTGTGGTGATAGCGGCAAATCTCCCGAAGGAGCCACCGATCAAACTCATCAAGCGTCATCGCGGCTTCCGCTTCCGAATCGTACCCGTCTCGCGCCGTGACATTGCCTCCAGTCGCCCCCGGCAACAGCCGCATTTTCCGGACCATGGTGCCGATCAATCGTTCGATGTGCGTGCCAAAGTGTGCGGGGCCACGCGGCCGCACGTCGGGATCAATTCCATAAGTCTGGCACGCGCTTCGAAATGCTTCCGCGCGATGGGCGCCGGCGTGATCGGCATGTAACTTCTTGAAAAAGCCATGCATCGGATAGTCGATGTCGAGACCCAGGCTGTCGAGAAGCGGTTGCTTCGGTAGCAAGGCATTGGCGATGGCCCGACCGCAGCGAAAAATCGAGGGTGCCCCAAAACTCACGTAGAAGCCCAGAATGCAGCGGCTCCAAACGTCGATGAGCAAAGTCACCCACGGTCGGCCCAGAGCGACACGGTGCACGCTGTCGACGAGCATGACGTCGGCCGGCGTGTGATCCATTTGCACGACATCGAGCAAGCCATCGCTCTGATATTCGCCCGGATGCGCCTCGTGAGCTGTCCGTCGCTTTGAACCCATGAAGCGCGCCTTCTGCGGCTCGCTGATTTCGTTGATCATCCGCTCGATCGTCCGAAAGCTCGGCACGATCCCCGGATCGAAGCCATAGTCGCCATCGTCCGCAATCAGCAAATAGCGAACCTGCTGAGCCGCCTCCCGAACGCTGAGCGGCACCTTTGTCAGGACAAGTTCCTCAAACAGGCCGTCGATCGCCTCGAGGATCTCCGCTGACACATGACGACTTCCCGGCTTTGGGCCTCGCGGCCATGAGGCCAAGCTCTCGGCAATCGGCTTATGGCGATAACGCCGTGCCAACTCGCGGATCCGGCGTGCACCCAGGCCGGTTTCGCTGGAGATCGCAGACACGGCCGCGGCGGTCAGCGGTTCATCCAGCGGCACGGATTTTCGGAAGATTTGATAGAGGTCCACACCCCGCTTCAGCGCGGTTTCCGATAGCTTGGCTGTT
This sequence comes from Sphingomonas sp. IC081, assembly GCF_006874585.1. Taxonomy (GTDB): domain Bacteria; phylum Pseudomonadota; class Alphaproteobacteria; order Sphingomonadales; family Sphingomonadaceae; genus Novosphingobium. Next base: position 63,305 of record NZ_CP029765.1, on the reverse strand, counting down.
CTTGGCGGCTTGCGTTCGATCATCGGGAGAATCCCGGCGTTTTCTGGCCACCCTTACTGTCGCCTACTTTGACCGCGGCAGATAGCGCCATTTTTCATGTGACAAGCATTTCCGCCCTCGGAAGGCCATTTTATCACGTAGTCACAACAATATACTTTGAATGTCGTAAATTTTTTCGCGTCACACTGAGCGAGGCAGAGAACAGCTTCGTCGAGGGCGGTTCGGAAACCTACCTGGCTGCGGGCCGCGCTTTCAACCGCCCGCCCACACGCGGCGGCGCCTGGGCCGCCTCACTGGCTGTAGCGATGCGCCCGCAGCTGTTTGCACTAGGTGCAGCGCCGCTCGCGCTTGCCGGCTTGCTCCCGCGAGAAGCATTCCAGTCAATGCGCGAGAGATCGGTCCCGGCGATCCTCGCTGGGGCCTTGCTCAGCGCAGCCACCGCGGTGCGCACTGACATCATCGGCGCCCGCGCCGCCATTGATCTTGCCAAGGCGCGGCTCGCGAAGATCAAGCGCTCCTCCCGCGCCCACGACGCGTGGCTGCTGCTTGCGGGGGTCGGCCCCCTCACCCGCGCCGAGATCGCCCGTGCGCTGGACGTGACCAAGCGCACCGCCTCACAGGCCGCAGCCATTCTCGAGGAGGCCGGAATGATCGCGCCCACCGGGCGCTATGAGGGCCTTCGCATAGTAGCGGCGCATGAAAGTTAAGCCCTGGTCGCGTGATCGGAGCGCGGTCAAGCGAGCTTGGGCCGCGTATTTGCGCTCAAAGTTAGCTCCCACGGCCCCGGCCGCATAATCAACTGCTAACGGAACGCATTGGGCCTGCGGGTTAAACGGGCAGCGTCAGCTTGGGCATTACGATGGCAGGCCTTTTTTCAATGGAGGTTGCGCTTTGCACGCCCCCCTTCCCACGTCATGTGACTCCGTCTTAATGTTTTGCATTCGAACGCCCTTCATCTCGCCGTCTTTTGCCAATCAATTTATCGCAGTATCGTATACGTTTATTTAAGGTATACCTTTGCTAAACCTAAACCCGTTATCTTGCTTTCGGGTGCTATGGATTGACAAAGGCAATCGGCATGCGCTAGGCGTTACCACCAATCGGCTTATGCATTCAATGCGCGTCGACCGGTCATCAAAACGTAAGGTCTATATATGCCCGTCATCTCCATTATGACCACGAAAGGTGGAGCGGGAAAAACCACTGCTACGCTTCTCTTGGGTACGGGATTAGCTGAGCAAGGCGCAGATGTGTGCCTGATCGATGCCGATCCGAACCAACCGTTGGTCAGGTGGGCCGAGGAAGCAAACCTCCCATCAAATCTTTCGGTTGTGGGAAGCGTGACCGAGGAAAATATCATCGAAACAATCGAGGAGCAGTCTGCCAAGGTTAGTTTCGTCATTGTCGACCTTGAAGGTTCTGCGAACCTTTCAAGCGGCTACGCAATCAGTAGCAGCGACCTTATTTTAATCCCGCTACAGGCGTCCAAATTAGATGCAAACGAAGCGGCCAAAACGCTGAAGTTCATTCTGAGGCAGTCGAAAACCACCAACAAGAACATTCCGGCTAGAGTGCTATGGAGTAGGGCACCAGCAGCATATCAGACACGCAGTGGTCGAGATATGGGCACGCAGTTCGAAGAGGCGGGAATATCATTCCTAAACACCCGCGTCGTCGAGCGGGAGGCATTTAAAGGCGTTGTCAATTTCGGCGCGACGCTTGCTGACCTTACAGACGAACAAGTTCCGGGACTCGATAAAGCTCGTGTCAATGCGTCCGCGTTCGTGAAAGAAATTATCGAGGTATTGAGGGAAGCGCGCAAATGACTTCGGGAAAGATCAGCCTGGACCTTGATGAGTTCAAGCCTCAGCCGGTCAAGATCGACGCGGACTCAAGGGCCCAGATAAAGGAAGCCTCCGATAACGCGGGATTCACCGGCCGCCATGCGGTCGCCAAGACTAAGCCCGTATCTCAGCCCGTAAGCGCAGAGCAGGGCGAGGGGAGTGAGGTAAAGCGTCGCGGCCGAAAGAGGACGACGGGGCGGGATGTGCCGTTCACCGTTAAATTGCGTCGCGATACAAACAATCAGATTTATGATCTCGCAGACCAACTGGAATGTGCAGCAATCGCTGAGGTGATTGAAATGGCCTTGCAAGCGCTGACGGAAAAAATCACACGAGGTGAGCCAATTCGCTGATTGCAAACTCTCGGCCGATCGGCACGATCATATCATGAGCTAGGAAGGGCAAAGTTCGGCTGCAACTGCTTCCGCCACGTTCGAGCTTATATTGCTTATCGCCTTTCCGCCCACCATTCATAGGCAAACGCCATGGCGGGCATGGCGATGACGCCAGCGAGCAGCCCTACGAATCCACCATACCCGGCCCCAGCGATAATGGCCCCGGCACCGACAGGGAGCACGAAGACCCGCCCGGTGCCTATAAGACCATCGACACAGCCTGCACGATGCACAGCGCCGGGTTCTTGTGTGGGGCGGATCGGAGGCTGCGTCCATGTCCCCATCGGCGCCGCGAAGTTTGGAGGCTTGGGTTTTCGAGGTTTCGTATCCTTGCTCTTCTTCACCACAGCCACCGGCAATCCCCGAGCGTAATTCAAACGGTCTGCGAACCGGCTATTACGAATTTCGAGGTCGGGCATGCTCCAGCCCCGCGGCAGCGGATAGGCAGGGTCGGCTATAAGTTCCGGCTCAGCCGCAGCGATATACTTTGCCGCTCTCCGCATGCGCCGCAAAGCTTCACGGTGCATCATATCGATGCGGGTTCTAGTGATTCCGAAGTCGTCAGCGATTTCCGCCGCTCCGGTTTGCGGGACGCCGATACCGTAGCTGAGGCGGATCAACCGCTCCAGACGCGGGGATAGGGTTCGTAATAATGTGGTCACAAGCTGACGTCGCTCGAGGTCATCGTGAGGGGAGGGGCCAGCCTCAAAAAGAGCCTCTGCTATCCCTGTGACAAGATCGCTGTCGAGAAGATCGGCTGAGCGGGTCATATGAGCAGGCCAACAATGGTAAGCATGAAGGCAAGCGATCCCGCTATGATCTTACCAGAGGCCATGGCCTTGGCCGGCCCTGCATAGCGTACCTGGCTCCATGTCCGGTCGATGCCCGAGACGATTCCGAGGGTGCCGTCGACGATCAGGATCGAGCCAATGACGTAAAGCAGGATGGCGATGGCTTTGACCAGGCCGAGAAGGGACAGTGCGCCGATGACAAACAGAGAGCCGACTGTGATCGTGGCGTAGGCCTGAAGTTTCGAGGCTAGGTCGAGCAGGCCGATAAGGCGCAAGGGGCTTCTCCAGGGCAGGGGATAGCGCAGCAAGACCATGGGACGGCGGCACTGACGGCATCCCTCAATAGGAGAACCACGCCGCCACTCATGCACTGGATGGCCGCAGTATGGACATTTGGGAAGGTGTCGGGGACCGTGCATCAGTTTGTCACGGGGCCGAGGTAATCGATCTCGATTACGGCAGCGCCGCGCTTGCGGCCGACGATGCGCACAAGTTTATCATTTTTGGCAGTCGTGTCGATTTCGCCGATCAGCCGCCACCACATCCCATCCGTGTCCTTCAGCATCGGGCCGCGCTGCGATGTCTCTATGGTTCCGGTCAGTCCTATCGTTTCAATCATTGCCTCGGTTCTCCATTGGATCGCTAGGCATGCCATGGGAGGCGCTGAAGCAGGCCATCTCACAGTGGAGCATGGGTCGGCCGTGGCTGTGCAACTGCTTCCCGTTCATCATCACGGGCCGCGAAGCGAGCCGTTTGCAGCGGGTGTTGGAGCGATCAAGGAACCCACAGGGCATTGCCAGCGGTTCTTGGGGCGTGATGGCGGCGTCCTCGATCGTGGCGTTTAGCGGCTCCTCGCCGAACAGATCCGTCTGCGCGCTCATGATCCATGGCTCCAAGCTGGGGGAGGAAGGGCAGGGGGGCTCACTCTCCGTCGTGTTCCCCCTTCCATTCCCTCTCCCCTTCTACTGCGCGTGTGTTCCAGCTGCCTGTGCGTCGCCGGTGGAGGCTACAGGTGCCGCTACGGACGCCGCTGGAGGCGCAACACGGGCAGGGGCAGCTGACATCGCAACAGGTGGCGCGATGCGCCCCTGCGCGTCTCTGGTGAGCTTGCGGAAGGCGTCGAGCAACGCGAAGGACGTGATTTTGCCTATATCGGTGCTGGTGTAGCCGCCGCCAAGCGCACCGATACCTGAGCCCATCAGCGCGCCGCCGATGATCGATATGTCCTTTTTGCGGGCAGAGCCGGTGGCGACAACTTTCTGCAGTCCGGTTTTCACCTCCACGAGTGTTAGCATCGTCTGGCTCTCCAGCTTCTTCGACTTGAAGCCAATCCCGCCTGGAAACATGGTGCCTAACCCGCCCCCGCTGCCGCCGGCATTGCCGTCAGAATAGAGAACGCGGGCGGTGAGCAGGTATTCGGCAGCCAGCAATGTCGCTTGCGTATTGCCATTCGCGATGGTGCCTCCCGAAGCGAGCGCACGTTCGCGCTGAAGGGCATCAAAACCTTCGCCACGATCGAGCACCTGGAAGCAATTTGATTGTGCAGTTAGCAGCTTCAGCAGCGGCAATGGGTCGATCTTTTGCGAGCCACCGCCATTCTGTGCCTCAGCCATACGGATCATGGCGCGAAGCCCTGGAGGAATGTCATCCTCGCTCGGCGCTGCGGTGCGATCCTCGACTAGCGCAATGGTGCCGAGCGGGACGTCGCAGCGGGGAACTTCTGAAGTTTCATCGATGCCGATACCACCTTTACCCAATTTCTGGGCATTGGCGGGTGTAGCGGCCAGCGCTGCGAGTGTGAAAGCAAGGCCGGTGCTGAGGTGGGCAGCAGTGGTGAGCATGTGTCGCATAAGCCGGTCGTCCTGTTCAGTTGAGAGGGTTGGGTGAGCGGAAGTCGGAACTGGTGCGAAGATTGCCCCAGCGACTGCGGTGCAGGTCGATTACGCGCGTCCAGTGCGGGTCTATGCGCACGGGCGCGCTGACAGTCTGCGAGATTGTCGAAATTCCGAAATATCGTTGTGTCCCATGCCACTTGTCGCCTTCGACGATCCTGACACGGTAGGTTCCGGGCGGAACGGGTACGGCAACTTCTGCATTGCGCCGTGCATAGACCGAGATGACATGCGCCGATGTGTGGGGGTCGTAGAGCTGGACGATGGCGTTGCCATGTGCAGAGATAATGCGAAGCTGTGAGATCGCTGATTTGGGATCTACGGTCCGGTTGACGGTGACGCTGCCGGAGGTGGGGAAGGGCATCTCGGGATCGTTGTCAGGTAGCCACCCCGTTAGCTTGATGTCGCGCCAGGCCGGGATGGCGATGGCGATCAGTACGACCGCGCCTGCAATCGCCCATCCGATTTGGCCCGAAGATTTACGCCGCTTCGGCCGCCAGCGGTTCTTCTGATAATCAAAGCCTTGGTTTTTCGCGGCAAACCATGCTCCGTCCTGCTCGACGCGCGATTTGCGGTCGTTCCAAAGGGTGCCCCCGAGACCCCGGCGCTTGCGGTAGCGCTCGCGCATGTAGTCGCGGTCATTTATTCCCATGGCCGCCTCTGGATATCGCTTCGAAGCGATCCTCATGCTCTTGTAGCCATTTCGCGTCGCGTTGGATCTGTTCGGGATCGGTCGGTTCGATCGGCATGGTGGAGGCGATCAAGGCGATGAGACAGACAAAAGCGGCGCAGGGGATGAGCACGCCGAGCGCAACTTTCGCGCCATCGCGCCAGGTCGGCACGCGCATGGGGGTATGGGTGATGGTGGGGGTAGCGGTGGCTGCGGCCGTGGATGCGAGCGTCTCGAGGTCGGCTATGCACTCATCGAATGCCTTGACGCAGTCGGTGAGGGAGCGGCGCAGGGTAACGGGCATCTGTATCGTCTCTGGCTCGCGGAGGATGCCGTGTATCCGCCCCGAAACGCGGCGCAGGATGAGCGCATATTCGATCATAATATCGCGGGGGGTGAGTGGTGTGGGGGTTACATCCTCGCGCACGGAGTCCTCCTGTAAGAGCCGTTGAGGTGGGGAGGGGGGAGAAAACTGGTCAGCACGGCGATCATCTAACCGCCCTTGCTGCCGCTCGCGGGCACTCACGAGCTACCCGTGCGCCTTGATCCCACCGTGCAAAATAGGTGGCTTGCCCACCTTCGATCTGGTGGCACGACAGGCTCCGGCCCTGCGCGTAGACCATCGCCAGCGTGCGCCCGTAACGATCTGTGCCCACGCGTTCGATAGAGAGAGGCCCCGCCATGATCCGTTGCAGCGATGCCTTGCTCGCGGCGGCCCGCTGCCGATCGCAGATCGCGCCGGGTTTAGGCACGGGTCTGCACCGGCTGTTGCCCGGATCGTCGGGAGCGTCGACGCCAAGCAAGCGGATGCGCTCGCCATTGCATCTGATCGTATCGCCATCCGTCACGGTGCAGCCCGCCAGTGCGGCGGCGGCAATAAGTATCAGAGACATCGGGTGATCCTTTCCAACCAATAATCGGCGGGGTGACAATCGCCGGGGGTCTTTGTGTTGATGATGGAGCGTTCAATCCACGGCGCGGCCCTGACCACCGGCAGATCGATTGGCGCCTCAGCTTGTGTGACGCTCCCAGCTTGTCCGCTGCGGCCTGTCATTTGCGCTGCCAGGTATCGAAGGGCACGATCTCGGGCTCGTCGAGCAGGCCGCGCGCGCCCAGCTTTGTCCCCAGCTGGTCGATTTCTTGCGAGAACGCGGCATTTTCGAGCGTCATCCCGTCGCGGTTCCTGTGCCGGATGGCCGCCCTCGCGGGTTCGGGCAATGATGGCCTCAAGATGCCCGGCATCCATGTCGCTAGTGGCAAAATCGATCGGCAGGCGTTTACGGCTCATAGGTCGAGTCCCAGGCTCTTTTCCGGCAGCCCCGGAATCTGGCCGTCATCACGACCAGGCATCGGCGGAATGCCGGTAAGATCATCAACGGTGGTATCGACAACGCCGAGGCCATCGCCCTCGAGGTGATCCAGCAGTGCTTGCCTAAGCGGATCGACGTCGTCCTTGTCCTGCGTGGGGGCAGGGGGATCATCAGCGCCGGGATCGTAGATCAGATCGGCACTGGCATCGAAGGTGGAATAATCAGTTTCCGATGGCCCCATCGGGGGCAGGTCATCCAGGTCCATTGACTCTGGACCGGACATGCCGTTCTGGCCCTTCTCTATTTCGCTGAGCCCATCGGCCGCGTTCTCGTCGCCACCGGCGCCAGTTCCAGCGCCGCCTTCGTGTGCATCGGCTGCGGGCATTGGGGGCAAGTCGGCCAAATCGGCGGAGGCATCGCGGCCAAGGCCGTTTGACGCGCCACCGGCTCCGTTCTCACCCTCGAGTGCATCGAATGCGGCGGTAAGTGCAGCGTCTGCCGCCTCCTGCTTGGCATCAACACCGTCAATGTCCAGCTTCCCGGTGCTTTCGAGAGAGGAAGTCTTGTCGCCTGGATTGGAGTTAAGACGCCATTCCAGCTTCTGGCGATCGTCAACGATCATGGTCAGGGCGTCCCGCACGCGGGTCACAAGGACGTTGAAAAGGCGCTGGTTGGATAGGTTGTGCTCGTAGGAGAGCATGACCCCGATCCCCTTGTCTGCGGTGACACCCTGCGCCATGTGCATGTTTAGGGCGTAGGCGAGGCCGATCCTGCTGAGCATCGGATCACCACGCTCTAATGTTAGCCGTTCGTTATTCGCGGTTTCGACGGTGACGTTCCCCCCCTCAATGGACACGATCTTTGCCAGAGCAGCATTATCCAGTCCGCGATCCTTGTCGTTGGTGGTCCAGCGGATCGTATCGCCCTCATAAATCTTGAGCGTCTCGAGATTTGAGAGTTCAAGACGGCTTCGGGTGATGCCGGAATCAATCTTCTGAGGATCGAAGCGCAGGTTGCGCCCATTGGGGCCTGTTAGCTGGACCTTGCCGTTGTCGAAGATGCGGCTAACCTGATACTGCCCCCGCCCTAGCCCGACTTCTCGGATTTGCCCCGTCACCGTCAGGGTCTGGCCAACGGTGTAATGATGGGCATAGCGCAGCTGCTCGCGCTCTTTGCTCACCCGGTCATGGACAATGACGTCCAGGCCGTCGCCCTTCAGAGTGCCCTCCTGACGCAAACCTTGCTGAATTTCGGTGTTGATCTCCGAGCGTGCGTCGCGGCCCGAGGCGAAGACGGCGGTAACAGCCCGGTCTTCTGCAGACAGGGCCAGCCATGCCTCGGCCGCCTGTGCAGCCGGTTCGGCATGTTCGCTGACATTGTCGCCCAGCACTTTCAGCGCGGCGCCGGCGCGGCCAGTGTTCGCAAGCGCCGCTACGGTCAGGAGTTGCTTGTTGTCCGGATTGATACGCACGTTCTGATCCATGCGCGCCATGGTGATGCCAGCGGCTTGTACCATGGCAAATGACTTGCCCGCGTCGATCGAGGAGAGCTGTTGACGGTCGCCAACGAAGGCTACCTTTTCGATGCCGAGCGCTTCAGTGATGCGCATCAGCTTGAGCATATCCTCGCTCGAAACCATTGAGGTTTCGTCGACGACGACGATCGTGCCGGCGAGTTCGCTGCGCCGATCCTGGGCCCCCCGACTGCTGGGATCGCTTAGGTATTTCTCGTTCTGCCACACGAAAGACGCAATGGTCTGTGCCGAAACTCCCGCCTTTTCCATGTCCTCGGCCGTGAGGTGCTTTGGCACCATGCCCTCGCGCATGTCGCCGACCATCTTGTTCTGAAACGCGAGGCCGAGGACTTGCTTGCCCTCATCGCGCGCGACGGCAGCAACAGTCTGCAGCATGGTAGACTTACCGGCGCCGGCGACACCCTGGACGACGACGTAGCGATCCTCACTCGAGACGATCATGGTTGCGGCCGCGAGCTGCCCTTGATTCAGTTCTCGGGGCGCTGCGGCCTCCTGAAGCCGCGATGGCGCACTGGCGGCATCGACGATCGAGGTGCCTTTGCCATTGCCGGTTTCGACGTGATCGAGAATGGATTGCTCGACCTTCAACGACTCAGGTGTGGTGACAGCGTCGACCATCTGGCCCTTGTGCTGGATTTGACCAGAAACGAGATCGCCATTTTTTATCAGTCGGTCGATGCGCGCTTCGACGTTGTCGATCGTGACGCCCTTGAGGCCAAGATCGAGAGCCGTCTTGGAGACTTGATGGACCTGGAAGGCGGCTTCCCGCTGGCTGAGGATGCGGACGGCCGAAGCGACCGCGAGTTGGGCACGAGCATCGCCAGGAGAGCCTGCCAGACGCGCAATGCCAGCATCGACCAGTGGTTCAGGGGATCGCAAGAGGCCGGATACAAATTCCCGCGCCGTGTTCACCACCTCGAGCATGGCCTTGTAACCGCGCACTGCGAGGTTTTCCGGCTGCTCGCGAGAGGCCCGCAACGCAGCGGCGAGGACGTCCTTCCCGTCAAATCCGAGTGCTGCAGCGCGCTCGATCCAGCCTTTGACCATGCCTTCGCGATCTTCAACATTCAGTTTTGCATCGCGAGTGTTGACGGTGACGCTGTCGCGTCCTTTTGGTGAGACGATCCCAAGCTGCTCGGACTTGATCAGGATTTCTTCCCGCCGTGTGCTGTTGGCGTCGATGACATCCTTGGGGACACCGACGATCTCGAAGGTGCCGTGCTTGCCGTCCAATTGAACCTTGTAGCCCAGCTCCTCCATACGGGTCCGCAGGAAGGCGTGCTGGATCGAGCCGATAACGGTGTTATTGGACCAGATCTTGTCGGCGTGAAGCGCCTGCCATTTGCCGTCCGGCATGCGCGTCATGTTGGCGACGATGGAATGGATATGGAGCTGCGGATCGAGTGCCCGGCTCGTGTCGTGCTGGAAAAGGGCGTAGACGAGATTGCCTGTCTGAATGGCGGCCGTCTTGCCCTCAACGGTCTTGCGGCCTTCGGCAAGGTTCTTCTCGACCCACGCCATGGTATCCTTGACCGAAAGAGCAAATGCGCCATCAGGTCCAAGAATGCGTTTGTCGCCGGCTATGTAGGCCATGATCGAGACTGACTTTGGCGCGGAGAACGTCAGGTCGTAGCCTGGCCTTCGGTTGTCCTTCGCTTCGATCTGTTCCCCGGTGGGTGTCTCACCCAGGAGAACCTTTTCGAACGCCTCACGGGTGACGCTTGATCCTTCTGCAATTGAGCTGTCGGAGAGGCCATTGCCTCCCCATTGGCTGACCTCCCCTGCCTGCTCATTTGTATAATAATCACCCGCAACGAAATCGTCGTTTGTGAAATATTTGGCGGCGCCACCAGCGGAGCGAACGGATGCAATGGAATGCATCGATCAGTCTCCGATACCCATATCTGAATCGCCCAGATCGGGATGATCGTGACTATGGTCTTTTCCGTCCCCCGTGCCGAAACCGTCACGCGCTTCACGGACGCCTAGATTTTCCTCGGCGGTATCTCTATTTTCTCCTCTTGCCTGGGTAGCGGCATCCTTATCGGAGGATCGAGAGGAGATTTCCTGTGCGTCTCGTCTGGCCGTGGAGTCCTTTGGCCGGGCGTTCTCCCGCTCTGGAGTATCGAGACCATTATGATCGACGGTACTGTCCTGTGCAGCTTCGCCTTTGACGGTCCCGGATTGCGATGCACCGGGGTCCATACGGTCAAGTGCTTCACGAGAGTTGGGATCGCGGCCCTCTTGCTCTTCACGCTCCTGCTCTGAGGGTTGTGAAAGGATATTGGAGGCGAGTGCGATTGGATTATCCCGCGCGGCCACCTCCTCTTCGCTGAGCGCGATGTTTTCCCCACGCCCACCGTCATCCCCACCCTTCGGCTTACCCCCACCTCCGCGAACATTGCCGTCCGGATCGTCCGGCTTTGACGGTGGCCGGCGCATGAAGCCCTCGGCAACTTTGGCATAGTGCTGCCACTCAAGCTGGATGCGCGCTGCCGGAAATCCATCCGGAAATTTCACGAAACCGTGCATCGAGGGCAGGTTCATGATGTCGTCGGGAATGACGAGTGGTTCGATCTGCTTGCGCGGTGTCAGCGTCGATGCGTCGCGGGTGGAATTGTAGCCGTAGGAATAGCCCTCATCCATTTGCCGGATTTCGCGATTGCCGATGTAGCGGGCGCACTGCTCGGCGGTGTCCAGATCCGCAGCAGCGAGCATCAGCTTTGTACGTGCAAGCGACGACAGGTTGCGGGCGTTTTCTTCCCCGTAGACCTGCACCAGTTTGTCGAAGGAGTGGAGGCCAAGGATCATGGCTCCGCCAAAGTTACGGGCCGTCTGGAGGCCGTTCTCGATGGCGGGCAGGCGGTGAAGCGCGCCCAGCTCGTCGAACATGAACCAGGTCCGCAAAGAACGGGTGTGCGGCATGGTCATGAGCGAGTGAATGGCAAGGTTCGACCACAGGGTCAGGAGGGCCTTGTTCATCTCGAGGTCGGTGTAGGTACAGGTGATGAAGAGGATCGATCCGGGCTTCTTCTCGCCGGTGATCCACTTCTTGATCGAGTATGGCTCGCCCTCGTCGGGAAGGAAGCGCAGCGCCTGCGCATTGGTGTTGAAAACGGCACGGATCGATTCCGCCATGCGGGCGGCTTCCGGGGCAGTGAGTGGATCGGCGATCGTCTTCTGAAGATGACGGTGGACCTGCTTGAGATCGGCCGTCATCAGGTTGTCGGCGAGCGCCTGATTGGAGGTCTGATCCTTCTCGATCAGCTTCATGCACATTTCGATGAAGAGGGTGCGTGCGGCGAGGGCCCAGAACGGTTCCGACGATCCGCCGTCGGAGGGGATCAGCGCCGCTGCGGCAGCGGTGAACTCGCTGTATGTCGAGCAGTCATTGAAGATCGACCATGACGGGCACCGCACGTCCATGGGATTGAGGATCGTGTCGCGCTCGGGGTCGTAGAATGCCTCGACGTAAGCGCCGGTAAGATCGAAGACCACGGCGGTATCCTGACGTTCGCGCATCTGCGCCAGATGCTTCCGAAGGACAGTGGTCTTGCCGGTGCCGGTGGTGCCCAGGAGCATGGTGTGGGATTGCTCGAGGCGGTGGGGATAGGGGATGCCGGCAAGGTAATAGGGATGGTGAATGCCGGCAGCCTTGCGGGCATCGAACGACATCTTGAGAACAGCTTTGGGCTTCTTGCCGGGGAAGAGGTCTTTGGCCTCCTCAACGAACTTCATCTGGTTGTGCTGGCTGATCTCCCTGTAGAGCAGATCCCGATCCACCAGCATGGCGCCGCGCTCGTGCCGTTCTTCCATGATCGAGCCGCCTCGCCGCCGCGAGAAATCGACATACCAGATCGAAGCCGGGATGGTCGCAAACGAGGCGATCAGGATCGAACCGATGACGCCGCGCAGTGCCTTATGCCAGGCGAGGGCGACCTCAGGGACATAGGGCACGTACCCCATGAAGGTGTGGCGCACGGTATGGTCTGGGAGTTGCAGGTTGGCCTGCTTCATCGGATCGAGCGCGCACCAGTCCCACAGCCACGACAGCATGCGCATGCAGATGAGCTGGAAATTGTTCTCGTCGAGGGTGAACGAGAGGATCGTGAAATAGGATAGGGCGAAGATGCCCAGCCACATGAGGAAGGGCATCTTCGCGCCCTGCAGCCACATGATAACCTGGGTGTTGAGCAGCTGGCTTCCGCGCACGAAGTTGCCATTGTTGCGAGGCGTGTCGCCGCGCGCGGAATGGTGTTTCAGGGGCCTCGGTGAACCGTCGCTGCGAATGTCTTTGCGGTCTTTGCCGCGTTTCTTACGCGCCATGATACCGCTCCATGCGACGGGTCGTTTCCTCGAGGACGAGTTTCCGATGATCGGGGTGTTCTTCGCGCAGGATCGTGTCGACGGCAGCCTGTGTGTACTCACACACTCGCGCTAGTCGAAGGTGGCTCGCATTATCGAATACGCCGCCGTCCAGGTGTCGCTTGACTATGAACCTTATGAGATCAGCAAAGGATCTGTCTTGGTCGGCAGCGATCGCGTCGAGCCGGTCAAGATCGTGTTTGTCGAACCTTACGGATCGCTGGGTACTTCTCATGTTCAAACCATCCTCTCGAATGAGGGGATGGTGAGCTTTTGCGGAAAGCGGGCTTTTACTACTCGCGTTCCCTGCGGATAGCAAGTTTAATTAGGCGCTAAAAATCCATGTAATCCCATGTAATCCCAGCCAAGTTTCTGAAATATCGCATAATTTGCAATGGGAGTGAATGGGATTACAAATGGGGTTGATTGGGATTACATTAAATATGTTGGTAACATGTTGTTATTCAACCATAATCCTGCAACACCGTTGCGTAGGGTGTGCCTATTGAGCTGTCTTATCGTCCGTGAAGCCTCGTTGTGTTCTGATCCTCGTCTGGTTCGGGCTTGCCTCCGGTTTCCGGGGGGCAAAGGTCCGCCGTGAGGCGGAAGCGACCGAAGGGGAAGGGCGCTTTGCGCGGGTCGAATGGGGTCGCAAGTGCATGGATCATCCGTGAGTGAAGGGTGCGACTTCGCAGTCGTATCGTAGGGGAGTACGACACGGGTTTTCCGGTGCGCCAGGTCCGGTTATGGTGGTGCTGTTCAGAGCCGATCAGCCTGACCAGAAGGTAATGAAAATGGCGAAGTCACTGGACGCAGAAATGGCCGCGATCGAGGCCGAGGAACGTAAGCTGTCGGAGCGTCGCAAGGCGCATCAACAGAAGGTGCGGGAGGCGGCGATCGGGACGGTCGAGAAGGCGGGGCTTTTCAAGCTCCCGCATGATCGACTGGAGCGGATCATGAAGGCGGTGAAGACGCTGGGCGTGGACGAGGTGGAGAAACGGCTTCAGGCGTCAGCCTGAGCCGTTCCGGCACCGAACAAACGACCGATGGCCGCGCGGATGGGCTTGCCCATTCGGGCGGCCATTCCTTTAGAGGCGGGCCCCGGCGATGCGTAGCCTTGGCCGTTAGGCCGAGGCGAGCGAGCCGGGGGCAGACGCGGCAGCGATCTGGACGGCATCAGACAAAAAAAGGGAAGCGCGGCCCTGTGGGGCTGCGCCTCCCATGCGTGGCGGATTGGGCTCACCAGTTGAGCGGGTTCTCCATGTGCTCGACGTAGAGGGCTTCGGATGCGAGCATGATCTCATGGTCGATCTCGATCATGCTCCAGTTGAGGCGGTCGGCATGGTTGTGGACCGTCTCGCGATCGTCGATCGTCATGGAGGTCCAATCGATCATTTCGATGAAGTCGTCGCGGCGGTCATGGATGCGACAGGCGCGGTGCATTTCGGCTTCGAGCGAGGCGATGCGATGCTCGATCCGGATCTCCTTATCCGACTTGGCGATGAACTCGATCTTGTCTTCCGGGAGGGTAACTGACGTGCTCATAACGCTCACTCCTTAGTCAAAACGACAGTTACGGTCGGACCTTCGGGGCGCGGTCGGGTCAGGGACGCGAAAGGCGAGCCTTTCGCGCCGCGAAGCGGCGGTGGGGGGCACGATTTTCTTTGGCGGCCGCTGCGCTGTAATTGGCGCGACGAGGTCGATCCGCCGAAGAAAATGGTGGGGCCCCGCCGTCCTTGACGCGGCCGCGCGCCGGAGGTCACAATGGGAAGACTGTGTGGTGGTTTTACCTATCGGCGTGGCGCGGGCGGCGATGCGTAGCCCTGGCCGTCAGGCCAAGGCAAGCGAGGCGACCCCGCGCCGAAAGGTGGAGTACTTTGCCGGGCGCTATGACCAGACCATGCGAAGGGCGCAGCTGGGCGACGTGATCGCGGCCATCTGGTTGAGTGCCGGCAGGTATCGGGCAAGGCCCGGCTCGGCATCGAGCCGGCTTGCCATGACGGGATCGGCAAGGCTGCCGCGCAGCTGCTCGATGCTGATGGTGCCGCAGCTGTCGAGGTCGAGGCCGAGCATCGCGAGGATGGCGTAGGCGTTCGAGTTGGAGACGTTCATCTCGGGCGCGGCGTCCGGGTTGGTCGAGAGCGTCACCATGATGTCGGGTTCGTCATCGCGGCGGGCGATGCGGATGCGACGGCCGAGAAATTGGGCCGTCTCGATCAGGGCGATCGCGTCGACGTCGAAGGTGAAGTGGCGGGCGATCATGGCGATCGGCATCATGGCGGTGCGGGCCTCCCACGCGAAGACGTGTTCGTCGAGCGAGCCGTAGTCGTGGATGATGAGATCGAGGCCATAGCGCTTGCCGTATTCGTCGAGTGTTTCGCGCAGGGCGCCCATCTGCAGGGGGTCGATCATGACGGGGCGCAGATTGTCGGGTTCGGCATCATCCTTGATGCGGAAAGTGATCATCGGGAAGCTCCTTCGTCAAACTCGCCTCGTCTCTCCCTCTCTCCTCCAGCGCCGATCCGGTCACGGATCGGGGACGCCGAAGGCGCAATGGGAGACAGAGCGAAATGCCACCCGAAGGGGGGAGGGCAGGGTGGTCCCGATGGTCCTGATCGGGAAGCCGCGGCGCTGGCAGACCGGCGCGGATCTGTGTTCATGCTCGCGGCAGCAGCGCGCGCCGGGTTCGATGCCCGGCGCGCGCTCCCCCGCCCTCGATATCTGGGGGCCAGGTCGAGCGGCGCGGGGCCGATCGTCTTGCTTGCGGCAGCTCCTTACCGGAGGGGGGAAGGTCGCCGCGCGCGGCGTCGCCAGCGAGCCCCGGCGGGGGCGATGTTGGCGGCGGCGCGCGCGGCGGCCTGGCGTGGGGGGAACCGTAGGGTTTCCCCCACCTAGCGCGACGTGGACGACAAAGGGCCAGCGCCGGGGACGTGCTCCGATGCTGGCCCAATGCTCCTGCCAAGGAAAGGGTAGGGGCGGCGCTGGTCCGCCCCTGTTATCTCATCCCCAATTCTGCCGCTTGGCGTCGGCGGGCATGGGGGCCTGTGCGTCATAGCGGAAGGCGTGGGTGGGAACGCCTGCGCCCTTCAGTTCGTCCAGCAAGTGCGACTGAATGCCGGTGCCTTGGCAAATGATCGCTTCGACGGGCCGGAGGCTGACAAGCTGGTCATTACGCTTGAAACCGGCGCTCTTTCCGAAGCGCTGCGCGTTCGGGGCAAAGGTGACAATCGGCACGCCAGCTTGTGCGGCCCAAGCTGCGGCGATGGCGTCGCATCCCTTGCGCTGGCCGGTGGTGCAAAGGGTCATGCTCGGGATGCGGGCCTTGATCTGGTCGAGGCGGGCGTAAAGCTGCTGATAGTCGTGCCATTCCTGACCGCCGGAAAAGACGACAATCGGGCCGGTGGGGTTGCGCTTTTCGCGCATGGCGGTTGCGCGGGCTTTCAGGAAATCGGCGGATGCGATCTGGCTTGCGGTGGTGACGCTCGAAACCCTCGATCCGCGCGCGGTGCTCCAAGGGCGGCCGGTCTGCGAACGGTAGCAGTTGGCGGCATAGTCGCGCATGCATTCGATGGCGGCGCGCTGCTCCATCTTGGTACGGGCGCGAAGCTGCAAATCTTCCATCTCGGTTGCATAGATTTCGCTGCGGTCGTCCTGCTCGATCCTGTCTTTCAGGTCGCGGCAAAGCGTGTCCTCCTCGCGGGCCAGCTTCTCAGCTTCGTAGTGAAACGAATTGACGATGCCCCATGCAATGGCCTGCGCGCTCGGCTCAAGGCGGGTGTCGCGGAAAAGGTCAAAGATGGTGTTGATGATGGCATGGCATTCTGCCTGCGCCTCGGCGGGCTCGGGCATGTCCAGTTCCTGTGCCTCGCCCCCCATGTCGAGGATGGAAAGCGCCGTCACGTCGCCGAATGCTTCGGTAAAGCTGTCGAGCACGGAATCTTGCGCGATCATGTCGGCAATCTCTGCCTCACGGGCCAGCGCTGCCAGCTCGTCGGGCGTGGCTGCGGTTCCGGCTTCATCCTCGCCGCGCATGGTGTCGGCAATCGCCTTGTCGAGATACTGCTTGCGCAGTTCGGCGGGCGTGGTGCCGATGGCCTTTGCGAAGTCGGCAAAGCTGCTATAGCTGCGGCTGTTCGTTTCCTTGGTCATGATAACTCATCCTTGGCAGGGGATAGCGAATAGGGTCGGGAGAGGGGGGCAACCCTCTCCCTTCCCGTCGGGGGGATCAGAACTCGGGGACGAAATCCTCGTCGGTCTGCGTGATCCGGCCATCTTCGGTGGCGTTGCCTTCACCGAAACTGTCGTCACGCTGGCGGCGGCGGGTCTGGCGGGTGCCGTCCATGTTCTGGCGCATGGGGGCCGGACGGTTCCAGACGACGCGATAGCCGTCTTCGTCGTCACCAAAGACCATGATTGCCATCTTCTCGGGCAGGCTGGGATCGTCGAGGCTGCCCTGATAGAAAACCTCGCCGGTCGAATTGCTGGTGGCTTCCCAAAGCGCGCCGACCTGCACCCACTTGCGAGCGACGTTCAACGCCATGATCTCGAACGCGGGGGCCTTCTCGTTCGTGCTTTCGACGGGGCGAAGGCCAAGGCGGGCAAGGTCGACAGTGAGGGTTGCGATCGAACCGATGAGCTGGCCGTTCTTGAGGGCGAAAGTACCGATGTTCATGAGCATTACTCCTATAGTGCGGGGCTTATCCCCTAGTCTTTGGTCCGGGGCCTCTCCCCTTCCCTTCCGACACACTAATCTTACTCGCTAAACTCAAAATATTGAAATGCATTGATTTCTTGACAGCTATTTACCGTACATGGTGAACCTGAGCCTAAATAGTTGTCGCGGTAGCGACATTACAAATAAACGTCGGCCCGCCAGGGCCGTCTTTACTGACCAACAGAGCGCAAGGGGGTGGGTTGTCATTCACCGCACACGGAGCCACCTTCGCCTGTGTCCCAAGTGGCACGCCGGGGATCGCTCGATCAAAAGACGTCGCGCTGCGGCCTAGCGGAGCTTGCCGATCCGCGCTGGCTGTCTGCGACAAGCAGACAAAAGCCAGCCAGCGCGGATTGGCTAGCGCAGCTTGGTCGGAGGCAGCTTTTGATTGAGCAACCCGGTGTGCGACGCCGGGACACTGGCGGGGGTGGCGCAGTGTGTGGTGAATGACCTGGCGCGAGGTTGGTGCTGGGGATCGGCGTCCTCGCCGGTCCCCAGCATGGATAAGAGAACCGGCCCCGAAGGGGACGACAACAGCCGCAGGCTACTGGCGCTGCGCGTGGGCCAAGGGCGCCGTGGGAGGCTGGAGGAGAGGGAAGGGGGCGCTCGCGCGACGCAGGGCCTCTCACGCCCGTTGCAGGCCGGATGACGACGAGGGCAGGGCGCCCGGGCAAGGGATCGAAACCCGAAGGGCGGAGACCCGCAGGGGCTCCGGGAGCCGCAGGCGACTAGAGCCCGGTCTCGCCGCAGGCGAGATGACCCCTAATCTCTTGGACGGATCCAATGAATGATCTGAAACCCGAGGCGTTCGATATGGTGCCGAGTGACTTTCCACTGCCCGTTTGTCAGCCGATAGGCACGATAACATTTCGGATGTTCGCTCTGAAGAACTGCACATTCGTCAACACGAATTAGCTTTTCGAAATCGCCATCATCTGATGGGTCATCGATTATCCGCAAAGAGAGATTTCTGCCGATAGCGCTCAGTTGGATTTCAATACCTCGACATTTGATCTCGAATGGTATGCGGTAGGTCTTGAGGCTGTCGTTGCTCATGTTAGGCTCCAGTTGTTGGAGCCGCGTAAGGCGCGCATGAGCGGGGCGAAGTCTAAAGGGCTATGAAGACCTTTGAAGAAGCGAAACTATCTCCTGAGATTATTCAATCAATTCAGACATCTATCGAGCGACGTGTTGATGGCCATGACATTCAGGCATTTCTGAAGGGGCTTGTAATCCTGAGCGCCATGGGCGGGTCGGGCGAGTTCACCCGCAAGCAGATTGTCGCCGAGGTCGATCCTATAAGGACTGAGTTCACCTCGAACGTCTGGGCTGACGAAAAGAAGCTCCGCCGCCAGTTCGATACGCATCGAGCCTACCTTTCGGAAGGGGTGCCCGGCTTATTGGAGTTCCGGTGCGATCAGGATCGAAGGCCCTATCGCTACCGTTTGGGGGTGATCGAGGAGCCGGAACAGGAGGTTCCGTTTCAGCTAGCCGGTTCGATCCTGCGTTATCGAACGGGCGAGACTGTTCCGAGGTTGTCACGGTTGGGACGACTGACGCACCCCGGCGTGGGTTTGCACGCGAAGGATTACCGAAGGTGGCTGTTTCTGACGCCGCTGATCGTTCTGTGCGTGACGTTCATGTTATTCATGGCCGCGCTGTCATTGGCGCTGTACTCTGCGGCAAAGGGCGTGTTTGCAGGCCCGATGACGTATCTGGCACTGCTAGCGGTGCCTTTAGGCTGTGTGTGGTCCTTGTCGCAGCGCTGGAATCGGTTGTTCACGGATCGCATTCTGCTGCTGGGTATGGGCGACGTTGCGGACGTCGACGGGGGGGTGGTTCTTAATTGCGAGCGTGGCAGTGAAGGACGACTGGCGATCGTGATCAGGAGATATTTCGCGGATTGCCCGATATGTGATGCTGAGACGGTGATGCTGGCGCGTGGCGGCTTGGAGTATCCGGGGCGGATTGTCGGACGGTGTCAAAACAGCCCGCGAGAGCACGTTTTCAGCTTTGATAGGGTGACGCTCGAGGGGGCACCGCTGCGGCAGCGGCGCCGCGATGAAGGGAAGGCCGTCTAGCGCGCGGGCGCACGTCAGTTGGCCGCAGGGCCCATATATGTTGATAGCAAAGGATTAGATGCCAAATGCCGGTAGATGAAGGATCGACGTTGACGCGCGCGGATCTTGCGGAGGCGCTGCATCGTGCGGTTGGGTTTTCAAGGAACGATGCACTTCACCTGGTCGAGCAGATCCTCGAGCGCATGACGGATGCGTTAGCCGCAGGCGAGAACGTGAAGATCACGAATTTCGGGACATTTTTGCTGAACGATAAGGCCGAGCGGGTCGGGCGCAATCCGAAGACGGGGGTGGAGGTGCCGGTATCAGCGCGGCGCGTGGTGACGTTCAGGCCGAGCCAGGGATTGCGCGATCAAGTGGCCGGGTCGCCTGCTACGTAAGTTGCGAGGCCGAGCCACGATCCGTTGCCGCCGCGAAATTGGCGCACGACGTCGCCGCGATCCCAATGGCCGGTGAAGATTCCGCGCCTGTTGATGCCGCCGACGGGTCGGGTACGAGCGGCCAGCAGTCTGGCACGGCGGGTGTCGCGATCGAGGTGACGCAGAGGTTCCATGGTGATGATCCTTGCTGCAGGAGCGATCGCGCAGCGATCGGTCAGATTTTCATGAAGAGCCACGCATAGATAAGCGAAGCGGCGAGGGCGGCGAACAGAGTCCAAGCCGCTCGTGGGGCGCCGTAGGCAGCGACGGGGAGGGCAGCTTTCATGTCAGGCTTCATCCTCGGCATGTTGCTGGTCCTGGGCGTTGACCCAGGCAAGGTTGATCGCGGCGCCTATGAATGCCCATCCGACGATCGCGATGACGGACCATGTTTGCCATGATCGAGGCGGTAGTTCGGTCAGGTTCCCGAACAGTGTCGTGATTGTGAAGTTGGCGATGAGCGGCGCCAGGATGACAATCCATGGCGTCCACAAGGGCCGATTCAAGAGCTTTGCCAGCATCGATGGGCTCCTATTTGTACCAGGGGTGACGGGAAGGGCTGCCTAGCTTGTCTCAATGCCTTGAAGCAGTCGGTCGACCAATAAGGCAAGCGATAGCGCGGCGATCAGCGGGTCGCCGGTCTGGCAAGAAGTTTGGAACAGGGGGTGTAGGGGTTGCCAGACCGGCGGGAACAAGACTGCATCTCGCTCGCGAGAAGAGTTTTGAGTTTCAAATCCTAACGGAAGGTTAATTTTGGTTGAGGCGGAAGTTCTCGATAATGAAAACCGCCGTCATTTGAATGACGGCAGTGAGCCTTGACTAGCACGTTCGCTTAATGTTCTAAATGCGTCATAGGTCTCAACGAAGGAGGACAACCTATGAAAATGAAGGACGTATTGGAGGGGTACAACTACGATCTGCCCCTGATGGACGCGATGAACGATGCCGAACTTCGACCTTTTCGCCGGCTGCTGGCGGGAGCCCTTATGGGTGAGAGCCTGGATGCCGGGTATTTCGCGACCCGCGAAATGGCCGATGCCTATTTCGATCTGTGGAACGACGTCCGCAAGGGCGTTCGCTACGGCGAAGGGTACTTGGCCTTCGAGGAAATCCTCAAGGACAAGAACCCGCTGCAGATGAAGCTGTGGTATCTGACCTGCGAGCGCGATCTGAATGAGACCGTTAAGGACATGCGCTGGCTCGCCATCCTTGCCAACCGGCGTGGGTACATGGCGCGGGCCGTGCGTGAATCGGGGGCAGATGTGCTGCATGTCGCGGCACGCAATCTGGTCGTGGGCAAGACGCCCGCCGAACTGGTGGCGGACAAGACGGTCTGGAATTGAGCGCTCAGGCTACGAGCGCCAGGATGGTTTCCGGCTCGATCGGCTGATGCCGTGAGACGCGGAAGGGTTGCAAGGGGTTGTCGGTGCGCACGACGAACTGGTCGGCGCCGGTGGTGTCGCGAAGCTGACAGGCGACGGCATAGCACTTCTCGAAGGAGGTGAGATGGCGGCGGCGGGCTGATAGAGACGAGATAGTCATAGGTTTGTCCTTCGGGTGATGTCCTTCGGGTGATGTTCGCAAATGCGCGGAAACGAGCCATGCAGGTTCGTTCATGCTAAATTGACCTATTGCGATGTATCGTGCTTGCAGCCGGAATCGACGTTGAGGCGTTGCTACGGCTGATCCACGGTAATGCATGGGTCTCATTCAATCGACGGGGTCGAAGCCGCTGCTACGGTTTCGGCCCCGTTATTGTATCGAGGCGGCGTTGACGCTCGGCGCGCAGATGCTCGACCAGGTGTGGATCGGCATGTGTCTGGATCAGGCGTAGAAGTGCGGCGTCGGGCAGACGCATGGGATCGAGGCGTGGTCCTTTCGGTTTGGGCTCCATGCGGCCGAGGCCCAGCAACACGATGCGGTTTCGGATTTCGACGAGGCGTTCACCGCGCTCGGCGCGGGTGAAGGCGCGATCGAGGCCGTAGAGCCAACCGGAATCGGCATGAACAAGCATGGCTTCGCAGCGCGAGAGATCATCGGCGTGCCGGCATTGACGGATACGCTCGACGGTCAGTTCGCGCGCGGTGGTGCGCACCCGTGCGTAATGATCGCTGCTCGGCCTCTCGATCGCGAAGAGGCGGTGCATGTGGCGGACCCATGAAGCCATGCTTTCCCAGGCGAACGCGGCGGGCGTGGATTTCGCGGGCTTGCGATATGCGCGCAGCGGCGGCGCCGATCGAGGTGGTTGCTTGTCGCCGTGAAACAGGTCGGGTTGCCGCGCACTCATGGGATCGGCTCGATGTCGCGAACCTCGACCATCCGGATCTTGGCGGTGCGCTCTGCACCGACAGGGTCGAGGAAGACATAACAGTGGTCAGCGAAGGTGCCGTTGCACAATCTCCAGATGACGCCCTCGCGGCCGAGGAAAAGGTGTGGTCCATACGCGGGATCTACGGCTCCCGGAGCATCGACGATGCGGACCCGTTGGCGTACCCGGAGCCAGTTTGCTGCGCCCTGCAGAATCGCGGCTTTGTCGTCCCTTGAAAGGTAGGCGGGGCGATCTGCCCGTTCCGGCCCGAAGGTGGCAAGGGGATCGTCCGCGATGCGATCGAGCTTTGCTTCGATCGTTTCCATGGCCGGTGTCTCGACCTCGGCCGCAGGCCGGTTCCGCCGGTAGTGGGTGATGGTTCGCCCGCTGAACAAGTCCGCCTGGGAGCCGAGGACGCGCTTGCTTTGCTGTTCGAGCTGATAGGCTCGGCGCCAGTGGTCATCAGGGGTGAGGGCGCGCGCTGGCGTAGGTTCGGCATAGACGATCGCCATAAGCTCAGCGAACTCTTCGGGAGACACTGTGGCGAGCTTGCGATTGTATCGCATGCCCCCAGCGCGAAGCGCTTTGCTAGCTTCGGTCATGGGTTGTGACCCCGAAATGGCCGGCCACCGCAGTTAGATGTGCAGCGAGCGCCCGTTCAGCATCGGCCGGGTCGGGCAGCGAGGCGGCCGGGAAAAGGCAGGGATACCGGAAATCCAAACGGGCATGGTAATCCGACAGATGACGGATCAGCCGTGATGCGTCGGCCGAGATCAGTTGGGAATCCGGGCACTGCCTGAGGTAGGACCGCTCAGCCCCATAAAGATCGTGACTGATGAAATGCATGAGGTCCATCTCGTCGAAGCCGTGCTTTTTGAGCAGCGATTTCAACGACAGCTCCAGGGCGTGACCCATGCTCTGCCAGAAAGGCGCTTCACACTGGTTCCCGTCCAGCAATGCGCGCGTGGCACGGCCGTATTCGAGCGCCATTCGCAGATATCGGACGCCCAAATCTTCATCGCTGCGAGATTGCTCACGCATTGGTTTCTCCTCGAGGCTGATTGAAGTGCTGCTTTCGCGGCCAGGATTGACCTACAGCGGGTGTGGCCCTAGAATGGAAATCGCTCTAAGGCATTGATATTTAACATAATTGTTATTATCGCACCGTGTCAGATGGGCGTTGAACATGGCCCGCGCGCATGGGATGATCGCCCTGCGATGACAGAGGAACACGGATCATGGACCCGAAAGAGATGACCGACGCACAGTTGGTCGATGCCTGGGACAAAGTCGACGACGGTGAAAATCTGACCGATTTTGAACAGGCCGTTCTCAATGAAATCGAGCGGCGCAATATCGATCTGTAGAAGTCCGTTAGGATTATGACAATTCGTCGCTGCCCATGGCAGATTACTTGAACTTGTGTTCGGCGCTGCTAGAGCGCCGGACAGGTGCCGGGTAAACGCGACCGCCCGGCACCGCCATCATTTCATCGGATCAAGAGGTACGCTGTACCTGCCCAACCAAGCGGGCATCATAAGCTGCCAACCATTTCGTCCGAACGATGTCGTAGAGGCCTGCTGGCAACAGGCCATAGGCAACGCTGGCATCGGTATCACCTGGGACTGGACGAAGGTCAGGGCCAGGCCAGCGAAAGCGGTTGGCTTCAGTCAGGATGATCCAGGATCGGTCAATATCGAGACCGAGGCGTGCTTTCGTTCCTGCAGGAATTTCGACGGCGAGGCGTTCATCTGTAGGCGGCGTATGTGTGATCGGTAGCACGGTGACAACGTGTTCGCCGCCCTTCAATGTAGTTGCCAGCAATATGGCACAAGGGCGGTCTTTGCTGCCTTCCTCGCTACCGCTCTGGGCTTCATGGCTCCACAGGAATGAATAACGGATAACAAGGCCTGGAACCGGCGTGGGAAGCGGCATCAGTTACCCTGCAGTTCGTTGTCAAAATCTGCAGCTTGGCTCGGAGCCCGTGATGCAGCCACCAAAGCGCGATCATCATCGGTGAAGTCATTGATAGCGAGGACTTCCCGGTCACGGCTTTTCAAACGGTGGTATTCCGCAGCTGACATGAGCACCAAACTATCGTGCCCGTGATGGGTGATGGTGAGTGGGGCAATCAAGGCCTGCCGACTGATACGGCCAAATGACTTCGAAGCTTCCACGGAACTAACAGATGGTTGCATAGCGTATCTCCTCACCGGAAAATACGGACTTTCCGGACAAATATCAAGGCCGCATCCTGAAGTAGACCAGAGCCTCAGAGATCCTCGCGCACCATAAGCGTCATGACGCGGCGCGTGACGCTGGCGTCAGTGGGGTCAGGGGAACCCCATTTCAGGTCTGCGTCGTAGGCGTCGATCTGGAAATAGACCGTCGTTCCCCGGTAATCGATCTGGCCACGATCGCGCTCGGTCCTGTCGTCCTCGGGATAGCTGAACTTTCGGACTTCGGCGAGGATCTGGGCCTGGGCGACAAGCTCGGCCATGGTACTGTCAGCGAAAGTGCCAAGACAGGTCCGGGTGATGATGATCCGCCCGGTACGGTCGAGACCGTGGCGGCAACGATCGTTGAGACGGGCGATGATTTCCCGCTCAGACATGCCGGCGGTGGCAGTTGCGAGGGACATGGCAATTCTCCTGTAGGTCAGGCGGCGAGACGGGGACGCTGTGATGCGGGCACCGCAGCGTTGAAGCGTTCGATCCAGCTGCGCATGGTTGGGCGGTCATCGACGGGGATCGAAGCGGCGACGTCCTGAAACCGGATCAGGTCGAGCGGGGCCTCGGTGATGATCCGGTCGATGTCCTCGGCGGGAAGTAGCCCCTCGTGCCGGATGAAATCCGTCATGCGGCCCGGCCGCGCCTTGGTGGTCTTGCGCCAGAGGCCCTCGACCGTTCGCAGGCGCGGTGCCGCCCTCGCCTCCACCAGAACGATCAGCCGCAAGCACCAGGCTGGAAGTTCGCGGATCTCCTGCGCACGATTGGATATGCAGAGCCAACATGCGGACTTATCTGGCACCGGCAGACCTTCGTCCTCGATGCGGCGGATGCAGGCATCGCGATCCCAGCCCCATTCCCGAAGGGGATACTGGCATTCGTAGAGTGGATCGTCGATCGACAGGGCATGGTTGGCGCGCAAGGTGTCCCTTGGACCGGCGTCGTAGCCGATCAGGCGGATCACCCGCTGGCCGCGAGCCCATGCTTCCTGGGCGGGTTTCCATGTCTTCAGGAAGGCGTCCTGTGGAGCCTTCTTATATTTCAACGAACAGCTTGATCCACCGAGACTTTTGCTCGGCAAAGTCGCGTTTGTGAGGCACATTTCCAGCAGGGAATAATAGGGTGGCCAGTGTTTGAAGCGCTTGGGCTGGTAGCGCACGATTTCGTGGCGGATGCCGCGTGCGGCCATCCATGGCCGGATCACGTCGAGGTACTCGTAAGTGGACGGTTTCTCGACACCGGTATCAGCAGTCAATACCAGGTCAGGGACTTTGCCTTGCGCGACAAGCTCCACCAAAAGTGCGGTGGAATCGACACCGACGCCATAGGCGAGGACAGTCGGCGCCCGAGGCGGCAGGATGTAGTCCGGGACGCGGGAGCCCACGTCCACGGCCTTGGCTGTGATCTTCCCACCCCTCATGTCGAGGCCCTGGGGTGCTGGTCCCAATCGAACTCGGGCAGTTCGTCGATCTGGGGGCCGTCGCAGTCCCACATGATCCATGCGCAGTTTTCGCGCTTGGCGATGTGGATGGCAGAACGGATCTCGAGAGGAACGCCCTCGGCCTCGGTTATGCCGACGTCGTCGCCGACGTGCATGAACCAGCCATAGTCGTCCTTGTCGAAGCAGGTCCAGGGACAGTGCGGCATCCAGTCCGTGGCCGTGGCGGGGCTCATATGGACGGTGCCGAGCACGAGTATCCTGGCGATCTCGAGAGGAGGCGGGACGTGGACGGCCTTGGCGAGTGCGACGGGAGGGATGAAGGCGCCCTCCCCGATTTCGTCGGTGACGACGATCGGGGGCACGGGAAATTCGGCCTCGTCGAGATAGGCGTTCACCGCGGCGAGACTGCCGAGCGTCTCGATCTTGGCGCGATCGACATAGGCGGTGCCGTCTTCGCTGCAGGGATAGATGATCGGATCGCCGGTCCCGGTAAAGACCACCTTCTCCGGGCCCCATTGCCCGGTGAAGCCGTAGGAGGAGCGCACGAACGGTACGCCGTGGGCCTGGCAGATCGGTTCCAGTTCCTTGAAGGTGCCATTGGGGACTTCGTGCGCATAGAGGCGCAGGGGCTGGCCTTCGGGAATGTCGCTGTCGTTGAAAGGTTCGCCGTCCCAATCGGTGGACAGGGCCTCGGCCGCAATAGCGGCCGAGAGGGTCTGCCAGAGGAAAAGGTTGATGGTGCCGCCGATCGTGATCGACGCGGAAACGCGGTCTACCATGGTCCCGCCCTCAGCGCAGTTCTTCGAGGACATTTGCGCAAAGCTGCGCATCCTCGCGGGCAAGTCGTTCGACGCGCGGCATGTCGCCCATGTCGATGACTTCGTAATCGTCGGACATGAAGGTCCAGTCTTCCTCGCGGAAGTCGTCATGCCAGCACCAGGTTCCGTCGGGCCAGAGGACGAGTTTGATGCCTTCGTTGGCGTTCGGGGCGGCAGTCGGCTGAGTTTTGGGGCACATGCTGCATCTCCTGCTGGCGCGGAAAATCCTTGCCTTCGCCTTCACCCCTCCCCCTTCCCTTTCGCGGCCTCGGGCAGATTCAGGATGTCAGCGAGTGTCGGAGGCACTGGCCTGCGGGGGCGACGGCCGAACGCGAGGCCCTGCTTTGCGGCATATTTGTGCAGAGCATCGACCTCCCGGCCGAGCGCCGCGGCAAGGTCTGTGAGGCTGATGCCGTGCTCATGCGCGATCCGCAGCGCGTCCAGATGGTCGCTCGTCCAGCGCTGACGCCCTTCATGGGCAAGGCCGAGTATATTCGCGCGGGTGAAGATGGCCGCGCGCGTCCGGCCCATCTGGCGGGCAAGTTCAGGCGTCGGGATCTTGCCGTAGTCGCGTCGAAGCCGAGCTTCGTCGGCCTCGGACCAGTCAGGACCAAGGCGGAAGCCTTTGGGCCGTGCATGGGTGCCGCGAAGGTTTAGATATTCCGCTCGCCAGCGGATCGAGAAGACCGATCGACCCAGACGATTGCGAAGAGGCGTCAGGCTGGCGTTGTCGCGATAGGCTTTGATGAGCAGTTCATCTTCCTCGGGCATCCAGGCGCGGCCCCAACCCTTGCCCTGCCCGGTTCGCTTCATCAGTCCCTGAAGCGACGACTTGGTGCGGGTCGGGAATCCTTCCGTGCCAAGGATCGTGCCGATCTCGGCGTAGCTGTGTCCGGCTTCTACAAGTTCGATGGCGCGTTCGATCTCGGCGTTTGTCCAGCCCTTGGGGGTGCTGGCATGCTTGATGCCCAGCTTGCCGGCACGGCTATAGACACCGGAATGGGGTCTGCCGATTATCAGGGCGACCTGTGCTGTCGGAATGTCGGCGGCAAAGCCGGCGCGCAGCTGTGCATCTTCCCATGGCGTCCATGCCGGTGCTGCCGCTTCGCTGAGGCCAAGGATCGCGGCACGGGCATAGACTGCGCCGCATGAGCGGCCGAACCGCGCCGCAATAGTGGCTGCAGGCTCCTGTCCATAAGTCTGGATCAGTTCGTGGTCTTCAAGCTCGTTCCAGGGCCGTGTCGAATGACGGCGCAGGCCAAGGGTGCAGACCTTGTCCCTGACACCATGCAGGCCGCGTCCCAGGGCCTCGGCGATTTCCGGCATCGGGGTGTCATCGTTGAACAGCCGGCGCAGGGTGCGAACCTCCTGCGGGGTCCAGCTGTCTGATCGGTACTGCATCTCCCCCAGCGGCGCAGATGCCTTCGGCAACGGGTCCGCGAGTGAAACAAGCTCGACGATGATGGCTGCGGTGTCGTCGCTCATGACAGACCCACCACATGCACATCGCTGAGACGGGCGCGCAGCCGCGTATGGAGCCGTGCCATCCGGTCATCGGCCCGTGGCATGGTATCCACCGCCGAAAGCGCGGAGAGGACGTCCAGCGCCTGATCCACGGCCTCGCGCGAGATGCCGAGGTGCTTGGCCAGTTCGTTGGCTGTCGTGGCGTTGGGGGATATGCCTTTCAGCGCCAGGCAAATTGCCGTGGCGGTGGGTGCGATGGAATCGAGCAGGAAGGCATCGAGGGCGCGGCTGCCGCGAGACTTCAGGCTGTCGTCGCGCTGGCTCGGCGCTTCGCGAAGATGCTCGAGGTCGAGGAGCTTCTGAGCCTCGGAGTGGTCGAGGTCGGCTGCGCCATGCAGCTGAGGGGTGGCGCCGAGATGCTCGGTGATGGTCTGGTCGATCTTGGCCATGATCGGGGTGCGGGTGAGCGCGGGGCCGAAGGCGTAGAACTCGCCGGCGCGTAAGGTACGCAGCTTTTCGGCTTCGTTGCGGCTGAATCCCAGAATGTCGGCGGCGCGGATGATGTCGCGGTCGAAGACATTGATGCCGATGAGGAAGTTCTGAAGCTCGGAGACGACGGAGCTGGAGAGCTTGGCAAGGCGCTGTGTCGCGATGATGGGCGCGATGCCGCGTTTGCGGCCTCGGGCGCACAAGTCGGTGAGCGTGGCGACGCCGAGACGGCGGGTTTCCGCATCGCGGGCGGAACCGGCTTGATGGGGGGCAAGCAGGTGCCCTTCGTCGATCGCGACGAGAACCGTGTGCTTCCAGTCCTCGCGCGGCGCACCGACAAGGCCGGCGAAGAAGGCCGATGCCTTGATGATCCGTTGTTCGGGGTCGAGGTCGGTGAGATCCAGATGAAGGGCGATGCGATGGTGACGCGCGCGGGTTGCGGCGGCGGTCAGGCCATCGGCAGCGATTTCAACGGCCTTGAGCGTCGTCGCGCCGATGTGCGCGGCGAGATTGCCGAACTCGCCTTCGGGATCGACGATCATGGTCTGAACGTAGTCGAAAGCCTCTTCGACGATGCGGCGCATGGTCTGGCTCTTGCCGGCACCGGACCCGCCCTGGACAAGCATGCGTCCCGCAAGGACGCGGTCGAGATCCAGTTCGAGGGGGCCGTAGGACGTTTGGCCGATGGGAACCGCGCAGCGCGGCGGCGCTGGCGGTCCCGGCAGTTTCACGACGTTGGACATGGGGCGGCTCCTTTCGGGTTGCTCGCCTGTCCCTTCCCCCTCTCCTCAATTCGGCACTGGCCCCCGAGGACTCAGGGCATTACATGAAAGGGGCACTGATATACGCTTGCGCCCATTTTGGTCGTTCGAGAACCGATTAAGCGTCGCCGATATCTGCCTGTCCGCTATCCCTAGCTCCCTGATCGGCATGCTGTAGCGCGTAGAATAGTCCGATACCCGAATGCCCTACGCCTGCTATAGCTTGGCGCATGACAGACGTACCGACCGAAGGCCCCGCTTTCGAGGCAATGATGAGCGGGATCGATGCGGAGCTGAAAGCTAAAGGCGTGGACATTCCGAGCCGCCCAATCTCCGCCGTTGGCGAGGTGAGCATCCGTTATGGGAACATCCCTATCCCACTTGGGGAGGGGGCCGTTAGGGGACCGCCAGAGATCGAGCGCTACCGGCCGCTCGCGAGAGCGATACGGAATTGGTATTACGAAACATATGGAGACCGGATCAAGATTGACATGGCGGTGGGCAAGATCGTCCTACTGCTCGAGGGCGACCTGTACGCTCTGCGGATCCCTCAGTTCGTCGGCAGCGTAAATTTCATTGCGGAGCGAGAGTGGATCCAGAAGGCACCAATTGGCCGCGGTTCCGCAACCACCAACGTCGTGCAGCTTGTAGACGGCATGACACCAGGGTTGGCTCAAAGACTATCTGACGAGGCGCTGCTTGAAATTGGGTCCTCGTTCGAGATCGGCCTGCTTGCATTCTATACCCTTATGAGCACACAGAATGAACTGATGGCCATTGCGCGCAACGATATAAAGATGGCGGTATCGAACCTGATGGAGCGACACGATCACTTCGGCGCTTCGAAATGGGCGTCGCTTCAGTCAGCCGAAAAGGTTCTGAAGGCCGCAATCGCGCTCAAAGGCGGTCGCTTCAAGTACGTGCATGATCTGGGGCAGCTGTGCCATCAGCTTACCGAACTTGGCATGGTTTTCGACCATGCTCGGCTCGTCGACGACATTCAATGCACGCCGAAGATCAGGTACGGAGAGGAGGCGTGCTCGCGCGAACAGGCACTTGTGGCGCATCAAGCTTCTTTGGTCTTGGTCAACCGGCTGCGGGATGCGGGCGCAGGCTTCGAACTGGGGCTGGGTGGATAATGAATCCCGTGCGTGCCGTATGCGCCCATCCAGGCCGCTCAATCAGAAAAGTCTCGCGCCTTACGAGCGGTAAGTCCGGTTGTGGCCGGGGGCTGTGAGGTGGTCCCGCCTTCTTGGACAGTTTGGCGGCTGAGTTAAGCTAATCCCGGTTGTCGTTCATGCCGCCTGTTTGATCATCAGATCATGGGGGGCATGCCCCCCATGATCTGATTGCCCGATCCGCCGATAGGCCTCGACCGGGGTTTTTCCGGCCAGGCCCGAGTGCGGACGCTGGGTGTTGTAATAGGTGATCCAGCGGCCAAGGCCAGCTTTCAACTCCGAGCCGGTCTCGAAGGCGTGGAGATAAACGCATTCGTACTTCAGGGATCGCCAAAGGCGTTCGATGAAGACATTGTCCATCCACCGGCCCCGACCGTCCATGCTGATGCGGACCTCTGCCTCGCGCAGCACAGTGGTGAAGGCCTGCGACGTGAACTGGCTACCTTGGTCGGTATTGAAGATCTCGGGCTTGCCGAAGCGAGCCAGCGCCTCCTCCAGCGCCGCGACGCAGAACCCTGCATCCATCGTATTCGATAGCCGCCACGCCAGCACCTTCCGGGTTGCCCAGTCCATGATCGCAACCAGGTACAAGAAGCCGCGCCGCATCGGGATGTAGGTCACATCGGCGCACCAGACCTGATTGGGCCGGTCGATCACCAACTTGCGCAGCAGATACGGATAGACCCGGTGCTGCGGGTGCGGATCACTCGTGCGCGGCCGCTGGTAGATCGGCGTCAGGCCCATCTTCGCCATCAGCCGCCGGGCCCGGCGGCGACCAACCTCATGGCCTGCGCGCCGCAGGTGACGTGCCATCTGCCGGCTGCCGTACCAAGGGCAGTCCAGGAACGTCGCATCGATCACCGTCATCAGCGCCAGCGTCTCATCCGCTTCCGGCACAGGCGCATAATAATACGATGAACGGCCAATCGAGAGCAGGCGACATTGCGCCGAGATCGACAGGCAGTGGTGAGCAGGTTCGACCATCGCCCGCCTCCGCTCCACGCTCATCGACCGAAGGCTTTCGCTAAAAAATCCCGCTCCACCACCAGTTGCCCGATCTTGGCGTGCAGCTTCTCTACCTCGCTCTCGCTGGCAGCCTTGACCGCATCGCCGGCTCCGGAGAACGTGCCTGCCATCCCGTCAATGGCCTGCCGCTTCCAGGAGGCGATCATCGTGTGGTGCACGCCATGCTTGGCTGCCAGTTCCGCCAGCGTCAGGTCACCCCGGATCGCTTCCAGCGCCACCTTGGCTTTGAAATCGGCGCTATAGCGCTTCCTCGTCGTCTTCATTCCCTTACCAATCCATCAGGTCGGGATTAGCTTAGCATCCTGTCCAGAAAAGCGGGACCACCTCACTGGGACAATGCTGTCATTTTAGACGGCCCCCCAAAGTGGCAATTTTTTGGCAAGAGCTGACGTTCGCACAGCAGACCATCCAAGGTTCGCTTCCAGAGCTTCGGTCACCCGCTGATGGCGGGGTGAGCTGTCGAAAAATGCAGGCCTATCGCTTCCCTTTAGTTCAAAAGCCCGCGAAGCTCCTGGAAACAGAGTGAACGACAACAGGGGTCCAAATGCCATTCTGGGACGGCCGTGCTGCCAATGCTGCGGATATCAGACTCTATGTTCCCGGCGCGGGCTGGCGGGCGGCGGTCAGCATGGAGGGCGACACCGACGACGCGCCGGTTCCAGGGTCGGCCAACGCGGTCGGCAGCGTGCTACTGAACATCCTCAACGCCACCAATCTGGTAGTCCTCACCGGCACCGGCTCGTCTTTCGGCGTCAGCAATCCGCAAGGGCGACCGACTCCGGCGGGGATGTGGGATGTCTGGGTCGCTGTGCGCGCTGCGGCGGGCGACGCTGTTTTCGATGCGATCGTTGCCAGCTTCGGCGCCGAGCGCGTGAGCGAGAATATCGAGAAGCTGCTCACCTTATGCAAACTCTATCTCGAACTTCATGACGGCGAGACGAGCGAGCCCGTGCTATCCATGCAGGCTTTTGTCGAAACCGCCGAGCAGGCAATCTTGGCGCGCGTTGATTTCATCGATCGAGAGAGCGGCCTCGACGCTCACGATGCTCTGATCCGCAAAATCGGACGCCGTGGGGTACGCAAACCCCGCGCCAAACTCTTCACAACTAATTATGACCTCTGCTTTGAAGAGGTGGCGCGCCGATCACGTTTCACGTTGATCGACGGTTTTTCGCACAATCTCGACCAAACCTACGATCGCACCCATTTCGATCTCGATATCGTGCGTCGGGAGGGACACCGCGAGAACCCCGACTATGTTGCCAATGTCCTACAATTCTACAAGCTGCATGGCTCGATCGACTGGCGCCGTGTCGAAGGCGACATCCTGCGCACCCGCGCGCAGGTCGGCAAGCCGGTCCTGATCTATCCGCGTTCAAGCAAATATCAGGAGAGTTTCGACGCGCCCTATCTCGACATGCTCTCGGCCTTCCAGGCGGCATTGCGCGAACCAGATACCGCGCTCCTGATTTCCGGGTTCGGGTTTAATGACGATCATATCAGCAGTCCGATCATGTCCGCGATCGAATCCAACATGTCGCTGCGGCTCGCGATTTGCGATCTTGCTTTCATCCCTGACGAGCAGCTGGTGCTCGGGGCCCACGATCTGGCGGGCAAGGCCGAGCTTCCCAACCGCTTTCTTACCCGGTTCCGGCGTCTAGCCGACAGTGGCGATGCCCGTGTGCACTTGATGAACGGCCGGTTCCAGGATCTCGCCGCCGCGATGCCGGACCTGATCGGCGAAACCGACCGCGAGCGGCATGTCCAGCGCATGCGCGCTATCCAGCAAGGCGCGGCGGGTCCGGCATGAACCCGATCAATCCGATCGAGACCGATCGCTACGTCGGTACGGTGACCCAAGTCACGGCGTCCCATGTCCATATGAACCTGCCCAACGCCGTGCCGGGGCGCGAGAGCCGGGGAACGTCGTTGGGAGCGGTCGGCGACTTCGTATTCATCGATTGCGAACGATCCTTCATACTTGGTCGCATCGTCGAGACCCGCCTGCCCGACGGCGAGCGGCTGACCGTCGAGCCCAAGGTAGGTGATGGCGGTACGGTCAACCCGATCGGGCGAGTGCAGCTGCTCGCCGCCGTCGAACAGCGTTCCAATCGGCTGAAGCGAGGCCTTGTCCAGTTCCCGCAGATCGGTGACGCAGTCTATCTCGCCCAGCCCCAGCTTCTCGCGACCCTGATCCGCAATGCGGTCGCAGGATCAGACGATCTGACCCTAAGCATCGGCCGGATCGATGCCGCCGATGGGGTTGATGTCTGCCTGCCCCCCGATCGCCTCTTTGGGCGTCATTGCGGGGTGTTTGGCGCGACCGGGGGAGGCAAGAGTTGGACGGTCGCTACGCTGGTCGAGCAGGTGAAGGCCGCCGGCGGCAAGGCGGTTGTTCTCGATCCGACCGGCGAGTTTTCCGACCTCGCCTGTGTCGACACGGTATTCACCTTTGCGGAGCCGACTGCGGGTCAGGAGTTAGCGTATTTCCCCTATCGGCACATGACAGAGGACGATCTATTTTCGCTGTTCCGGCCATCGGGACAGAGCCAGGGACCCAAGCTGCGCGAAGCGATCCGCAGTCTCAAGCTGGTAAGCGCAATGGGGGCTGCCATCTCGCAGGGCGTCACTGTCGCGGACGGAACGATCATCAAACGCACGAAGCCGCGCGCGCCATTCCTCACAGCCGTGCGCGATCACGCGGTCACGCTGCATGCGCCTGGATGCGCTTTCGATATTCATCGCCTCGCAGAGCAGATCCGAGCCGAGTGCATCTATCTGACGGGTGAGCCTGGCCATTTTGGCAATGCCGACCAAGGCAGTGTCGCCTTCTGCGAAAGCCTGACTGCGCGGATCAACACGCTCCTCGCGTCGCAGGAACTGCAATGCGTCTTCGGACAGGACGGGGTCTCGCTGGTCGACGAACTTCGTGCTTTCTTCGAGGACGACGCGCGAGATGTCGCCGTGGTGTCCTTCAAGGAGGTGCGTTTCGAGCATAATACACGCGAGATCCTTCTCAACGTGATCGGACGTTTTCTGCTCAGCGAGGCGCGCGCTAATCGTTTCCGGACCGACCCCCTGGTGGTGTTCCTTGATGAGGCCCACCAATTTCTCGGCCGGACCGTCGGGGACGATTATGCGTCGATCAAACTCGATTCCTTTGGCATTATCGCCAAGGAAGGCCGAAAATATGGGCTGACGTGCGTGCTCGCGACCCAGCGCCCGCGCGACGTGCCGCCGGACGTGCTCAGCCAACTTGGCACTCTTATCGTCCACCGCCTGACCAATGATCAGGACCGCGAGACGGTCGAGCGCGCCTGTGGCGATCTCGACCGCGGTGCCGCTCAGTTCGTGCCCATGCTTGCACCGGGCGAGGCTGTGGTCATCGGCCCTGAACTGCCCGCACCGGTGCCGATCTTCGTACGTCGCCCCGCGACCCCGCCCGACAGCAAAGGGCCGGCGTTCCAAAAGTCTTGGCAGGATCGCCTTGCGAAGCGGCAGGCCGCTCTAGAACCGCCCCTGGCTCCCGCGCAGGGCGAGCCCGCACCGTAACCAAGAACTGATTTCGTCCGTGGGATTGCAGCCCGCTTGGTCCATTCGTCGTCGACCATTTCGGATATCAATATCGTCAGCTATCGCCGAGACCCGGCTCAGAACCGGACAGTCGCCTACCGGCCCAAGGCAGTCTGCCGCGAGTGCACGGAAAACAGGTGTTGTCGACGCCAGCGGTCGCTAGCGCATCTCCGTGCCCGTTCTATGTAAAGCCCCCGGGCTGGGCAGTGAACTCGGAAGACGCATAGGCGCGCCAGAGATGGCCTTCGGCCTCGATCTGGTGTTCGAAGGTGCGGATCGAATTTCCGACGGTGACGATCAGGCCCTTCTCTTCATCCAGTTCGATGTGGCCGGGTTCGTAGAGACGGCCAGGCCGGATGCAGGGTTCGTTGTCGCCCATTTCGCAACCGGCGGCTGCGAGGTCGGGCACAGTGATGCCGGTGCAGCGCCACAGGTCGAAGCGTTCGCCTTCGGCGCTGGCGGTCATGTAACGCTCCCTGGCGATCGTCCATGCCGCGTTGACGTGATCGAGGTCATCACCGATGTCCGTAATTGCGCCGCGGGCGATCAGCTGATCCCCGCGATAGGTGAGCCACACGGCGAGCATGACCATGTTGGCATCGAGGTGATCGTGCGAGGCGCAGCAGCCCGGCGTGATCGTCTGGTTGGTGAGGCGCATGGTCTGCCATTCGTCAGGCGTCAGTTGGTGGGCGAGAGCCTTGGCGAAGGCGCAGGCAAGCGTTTCGCGGTTCGCGTGCTCCATGGCCTCGGCGTAATCCTCGCCGGTGTAGATCGCCTCAAGCTCGTCATCGGCATTGCGGCGATAGAGCCCAAAGCGGGGTTCGCCCGCGATTTCGCGGACCGCAGGCTCGGGATAGTCGATCCACATTTCCACCGGCTCGCCCATCGGCCCGGTGCAGACTTCGAAGCTGGGCTTGGTGTCGTTGCGCCAGCTTTTGTCCGTCCAGTCTCCCGGAATGGGCGGCATGCAGGCAATGGGATAGTCGGGGAATTGCAGAGCCCACCGGGTTTCGACTTCCTGTGTGGTGTAGCCGAAGGCGAGCGACACAAAGCCACCCTCGGCCTTCAGCGCCTTGACTGATGCGATCAACTCGCGGTCGCCGTCGGCACTCGAAAGCAGTTCGGCGCGAACATGCGGCCACGTATGTTCGGCCACGCTGATGTTGAGGAAGCCGTTCCATTCACGGTCATCGGTGTAGCCGGGGAAGATCGTGCCTTCGCCGAACGACCACGAGACTTCGCGGCGCCCGCCTGCGTCGCGCGCTTTTGCGCGGGGCGAGGACTTTGGCTCGGCCTTGTCGAGCATCAGCACGAGAATGGAGGGGCGATCCGCTTCATCCAGAGGGCGGGAATCGAGGATATGGCGGCCACCCCGCCCGATGCCGAATGCGTTGAAGGTGGGCGAATGTCCGCCATTGGCATTGGCGCACTTCGTCCCGGCATCATGGTACTGAATATCTACGAATCCTGCCGGGCTTCGTTCGCGATCGGGCAGGAAGCAGAAGGTCACACGGCGGCCGTCGCTCGTTCGGGCAGTGATGGTGTATTCGCCATCGGGAACGTCGATGGGCTTGTGCGGCACGTCGTTGAAGCCCGCAAAGCCGAGCGCGACGGCCTCGGCCTGGGACATGACGGGATGGTCCGTGGAAGCGGTCATGGCAGTCTCCTATTGCTATCGGTCAGGCGGCGCGGCGCTGGGCGATGAGGTCGGCAAAGCGGTCCCGCACGGCGCGGGCGGTCGGAAAGCGGTTGGCAAGCTGGTGGCGCGCGAGGATCGGCGCACGGGCCTCGGCAATGGCCGCGGCCTCGGGCAATGTCGGCAGGCGCGGCGGCCACCCCCTGACGTATCGCAGACCCTTGGGCATCGCGCCCTCGACCTCGCGGCGCCGATGCGCGTCGATCTTGGCGGCCGCGATGCGGATCTGCAGGTCTGGCGGCAAGAGATCAGGTGCGGTGTCCGCAAGCCAGCGCGCTGGCTGAAACGAGAACGTGGACGTCGCCTCGAGGTCGCACAGGTGGATCAGTGCATCGCGGTTGGCGGGAGCGTTGGCCGATGCGCGGGCGTCGGCGATCGACTGCAGCACGCAGAAACGGCAAGAAAGCCGCGAACTGGAGTAGCAGGTATAGGCTTCGTGAAGCGGGATGCCGAGATGGCGGTGTGCGGCGAAGACTTCGGCCGTCGTCCATTCGACGATGGGATGCCAGAGCATCATGCGCGTGCCATGGGCATTGCCTGCACCGGCGTAGCGCGTGTCAGCCTTCCATTCCGGGGCTTTGGACCGCGCGGTGCTTTCATCACGGCGGATGCCAAGGACGTTGATGATGGTCTCGCCACGCAGTGTGCGCGCCAGGTGCGGGCCGATGACATGCGCCTTGGCCTCGGAGGTGCAGAAGCGCAGCGAGGCCGAGGACCATGGACCGATCAGGTTGTAGGTCTCGAGGGCCTCGTAGCGGCGCTTGCCGTTCTCGAAGCGCTGTGCCCAGCGGTCGAACAGGTCGCCGGCGTTACGGCGCACGACGCAGAGCGGTAGATCCGCAAGTGCTGCCAGCTGTTCGACCATGGCGGGGGTGCTGTCCCATTCGGCGCGGCCGAGGTCGGCATGGATGACCAGGCGACGGTTACGGGGATGGCCGAGCTGATCGAGCATGATCGAGACGGCGAACATCGCGGCCGAGGAATCCTTGCCGCCCGAGACGTTAAAGACGATCCAGGCCCCGGCCTTGATCGCGGCGCGGATCTCGGCAGGCAGGACGAGCGAAGGCAGTCCTGCCGGCGCGGTGCCGGCAGGCTGCAAATGCTGATGCAGCATGGGATCAGTGGGACGTCAGATGGGTGGTGATCGCCGCTTCCTCGACGACGGGAAGCCTGCTTGCGAGGTCGCGCGCGATCGCTTCGCGGTAGGCGACCGCCATCCACATTTCGCGCGGGTGTCCTCTGTATTCCTTGCCGACCAGCTTGATCTTGTCGCCGTACTGTTCGATGCGCTGCCCGTTGTAGCAGACCAGGATCTCCCATTGGGTGACGCTGAAGCGCTTCTGCTCGATGGTGACAAGGGCGGGGTCGAAGACCGGCTTGGGTGTCTCGGAAGGACCGGCGCCCGTTCCGAGAACGCGGCCGATGATGCCGGTGGTGCTGTGAAAATCGATCCCGGCGTCAGTGATGATGACGCAGCCGCCGCCAAATTCGTCAGGCCGCAAGGCATCGCAGGTGTGCGCCCATGAGAATGCGCAAGGGAGTGCGGATTTGCAGGCGGTGAAGATCAGGTTTGCCACCTGATCGACGCCGAACTGGTTGCCGCTGAAGCTGACTTTGCAGTGTCCCTCGGCATCGACTTCGCTGATGACGATGCTGCAGTCGAACGACGGGAAATCGGGATCGTCGAAGAGGTCGAGAAAACTCCCGAAATCGTCACCGTCCTTGGGCGGGAAGAGAGCGGCAAAGCGCGGACCGAGGTTGTCGTATTCGAGGTCGCGGGGAGTATCGCTCGCGAAATCCTCGACGATTTCGCTCGCGCGCTGCGCCAGCCTGACCAATTCGGCATCCTCGGCGGTCATCTCGAGGATGAAGGAACTGGAGAGGTAATTGTTTGCCATGATGGATCTCCTGAGCAGTCAGGCGGGATCGCCGGCGAGACGCGCGCAGGCGGTCTCGGCGAGTTTGGGGAATGCGGCCGAAAGGTTGGTGTGGATCGTCTCGAATGCGGGGATCGCGAAACGACCGTTGGCGCCGGGCCGCGTGGTCAGCAGCGCGCCGATCGCCACTTCGTCGAGTTCGGGCCGGGGAATGGAGGCGACGTTGCCGTCATATTCGACAGGACAGGCAATCGCAGCCTCGATCCAGGAGCCGAGCCCGTCTTCTACGGCCTCGGCGTAGGCGGCGACGGCAGGATCGTCTTCATCGTCGATGTGCAGGACGAGGGTTCGATAGGTGCCGAAATCGTGCCGGTTAGGCTTGCTGGTGAGGCGGCATCCCTGCGGAGGAAGGCCATGGATGGCGATGATGCCGATCCGATAGGCGTCGATCTCGAAGCGGTTGACCCGCGCGAAATCGGGGGTCTGGCCAAGCTGGGCGCAGTCGGCGTTCGCGGGCGCTGCGCCAATGTCGATGGTGTAGGACAAGGGAACCTCCGTCGATCCTCCATGGATCGCCCATCCCCTTCCCCCTCATCTCAAGGGTCATCAGGCTCGATGGTGAAGTTCCAGCCATGCACATGAAGCATCTCGTTCGTGCCGCGATCGAAGGCCAGGAAAGTGTCATCGAGGTCGGCTTCAGGTTCGATCAGCCATTCGAGGGTATGGTGGGTACTGTCTGCGATGACGGCGCGCGTGTAACCGGCCTCGCGGGCTTCGGCCTCGGTGTGGATCGGCGGAGGCGATGCCTGGATGAAGGGCTTCGCAGCCTCCTGGGCAGGCCCATCGAATGTGCCGAGGGTCTTCAGGCGATCGGTCTCCAGCGTCGCGCCAAGATCCTCGGGCAGATCGGCATATTCGGCGGCGACCGTGATTGCGGCCGCTGCGGTGGGAAGTTCGCCGGGGGCAGCGCCCTTCCAGATGTATGTCGCTTCCTCGCCGTCGATGCGGGGATGGGGTTGCATGACCTGGACGAAGAACGTGCCCAAAGGCCGGTCCCATCCGATGGCGACGCTGCTCGCAACGCCTTTTCCGGGAAAATCATAACGGCTCATGAGGGTGGATCTCCGTTCAATTCGCCAGCGCGAGCCATTCCACATGCCAGGGGCGCGGGAATGGATTGTAGCGGATGAAGGCAGGGACAAGGGGCATGCCCATGGCAGCGAGGCTTTCCGCCGTGGAAACCCGCTGGAGGGCTTCGGCAAGGTCATCTTCCAGCATGAAGTCCAGCATGGCAGCTTCGTGGACCTGTTCACAAGTGAGCATTGTCCAGTCCAGCGCATCGAGGAAACCTCGCGGCGCTGGGTGAAGCGTTCGATCCGGGCGGCATCGCTGCGAACGAGATCGAGAACCTGATGTGTGGTGAGCATGGGATGTCTCCCTAAGCGGCGATGGGCTCGCGCGGCGCCTGCGTGTGGGGCTCGATGGGCGCGGGCGAGGGTACGATGGCATCGAGCCGCAGATCACGGCGGATGCGCGCTGCGAAACGGATTGGCCGGACGAAATCGCGCATTGCCGCGAAGCGCAGCTTCTGGCCGGATGCAGGACCGCGTTTGGCGAAGTATTGCACCTCGTTGCCCTCATGGAGCGGGCCGACGCTGAGCATGATCGAAATGTCATCGCTCGACAGCGCGACATATCCCGCGATTGCCGGGTCGCTGGGTGTGGAGCTGATAGAGTAGCTGCCCGGCGCCAAGCCGATTTCCATCGCGAGCGCCTTCATGGCCTTGGCACCGTCCTTGTGGAATCGCTCTTTGGCAACGCGGTCATGGGCCACTCCACGCACGGCCAGGGTGAGAAGTGCGGGAAAGCGTTCGAGTTCGATGACGCGGCGGCTGCAGGCGAAACGCAGGCTGTCATCATCGGCGCGGTCGGC
The DNA here is from genome assembly GCF_006874585.1 of Sphingomonas sp. IC081. Lineage (GTDB taxonomy): Bacteria > Pseudomonadota > Alphaproteobacteria > Sphingomonadales > Sphingomonadaceae > Novosphingobium. The sequence goes on along the minus strand of NZ_CP029765.1, from coordinate 22,501 downwards.
GGTGACGGCTGCGAAGTGGGGCTGACTACACGAAAGTGCGTTTTACGTACGCCAGGGGGGAACCTTTGGCGAACGCGGGTGAATGGCATCATGCGGCCAGGAGCGAGGAAGGCGTGCGCAACGGGCGGAGCTGGCCGGGATCGGGGCGGCTTTCGACATTCCAGCGATAGTCGCCGGTGAGCGAGATATGCTCCCATCCCAGCGGGGCGATATGGCGCGCAACGTCCTCCGGGATCGCCAGCGCCCCGACCGCCCGTTCGAGATAGCGGGTGTTCCACAGGATGATGGCGGCCACGAGGAGATTGAGGCCGGAGGCGCGATAGGTCTGGTTCTCGAACCGCCGGTCGCGCAGCTCGCCGAGCTGGTTGAAGAAGAGCGCGCGGGCGAGCGCGTTGCGGGCCTCGCCCTTGTTGAGACCGGCCTGGGTGCGCCGGCGCAGGTCGAGATCGCGCAGCCAGTCGAGCATGAAGATCGAGCGCTCTATCCGCCCGACCTCGCGCAAGGCCAGCGCGAGTCCGTTCTGGCGTGGGTAAGCGGACAATCTGCGCAGCATCGCCGAAGCGGTGGCGGTGCCGCTGCGGATCGAAGTGGTGAGGCGCAGCAGTTCGTCCCAATGGGCGGCGACATGCCCGATGGCTACCGGATCGCCGGTCATACCGGCCAGCAGCGGCCCCGCTTCCTGGCCCGGCAGTAGATGCAGGCGCCGGTCCTTCAGGTCGCGCAGGCGCGGCGCGAAGCGGTAGCCGAAGAAGGGCATGAGGCCGAACACATGGTCGGATGCGCCGCCGGTATCGGTGTAATGCTCTTCGATCGACAGGCCGGTGGCATGGTATAGCAGCCCGTCGAGAACATAGGGAGCCTCGCCGGCGGTCGCCGCGATCACGCGGCTCGAGAACGGATCATATTGGTCCGAGACGTGGGTGTAGAAGCTGACGCCGGGTTCATTGCCGTTGCGCGCATTGATGTCGCCGATCGCGGCGCCGCGCCCGCCCGCATGGAAGAGCTGGCCGTCACTGGAAGAGGTGGTGCCGTCGCCCCACAGCGCGGCCAACGGCACGGTGCGGTGAACGTCGATCAACCGCCCCAGCGCCTCGCTATAAGCGGCTTCGCTGATATGCCAGTCGTGCAGATGGGCGAGCTGACGCAGGGTCGCGCCCTGACAGGTCTCGGCCATGCGCGTCAGCCCGAGATTGATGCCATCGGCCAGGATCACGGTCAGGAGCGCGTTACGATCGTCCGCCACGCGACCGGAGCGGCGATGGGTGAAGCACTCGGAAAAGCCAGTCCAGCTATCGACCTCCAAAAGGAGATCGGTGATCTTCACGCGTGGCAGCCGATCATAGGCGACGCGGCGCATATTCTCTGCATCCGGCGGCGTGATCGCCTTGAGCGGGGATACGACAAGGCCATTGTCGTCAAGGCGCACCTGGGGCAGTTCTCCCTGTCGAGCGAGGATCGTCACCCGCTCGATCGCGGTGTCGAGACTGGCGCGGCGACCGGCGACGAAGCTGTCGAAATCAGTATCGATCGCCAGTGGCAGCGGTCCTCGCGCGCGCATCGCATCGAAGGTTGCAGGCGGCAGGAGATAGCTGTCGAAGGCGCGATAATGACGGCTCGCCGCCACCCATATGTCGCCGGCGCGCAGCCGGTCGCGCAGTTGGGTGAGCACGCACAGCTCATAGGCGGCGCGGACGACCACGCCATCGCGCAGCACGAACGGCCGCCATGACGGCGGCACGAAGCGGAGCGGTGGGTTATCGGGCAGGCGCCGTCGTCCGGTGCGATAAATGTCGGCGATCAGCCGAACCGCATCGAGCAAGCCCTGCACCGCACCGGCCCCGCGAAACTCAAAGGCGTTGAGGAACGGCCCGATCACGGAGCGCAGCGAGCGCTGCCGTTCGATCAGTTCCGCCGTGCGGTCGATTGTTTCCGGCGCGATCAGTAGCTCGGCGTCCACGACCGCCGTTCCCAACCTTTCCCAGTCGATCGAACTGATGGCGGCAAGAGAATCGACGCCTCGCGCCCGCGCGTCGAGCAATGTCCGGCATGAGCCGGTGAGCAGGCGAAGCTGCGCCTGCAATGACCGGATCGTGCCGATCGCCTTGTCCTTGGTCCGATTCTCGGCCCGTCGCATCATGCTCCCCAGGAGCTTGTCCATCATCGTCAGCACCGCATCGGTCAGGCTTTCCTCAAGCCGGATGCCGGCAGCGACAAGGATCGCATGACGGCGTAGGTCGGGCAGTTCCGCCAGATGCTGCGGCGTGATGCGCGCCGCCTCGTCGGCGATCCGGTCGAATGCCGCCTGCGGGATGGTCGCGGCGCGCGAGGCCGCCAGGCCCAGCGCGCGAACTTGGTCGAGCCGTTCGATCAGTCGCAGGATATTGCGCGGGGCCGGCGATAGGGGCGGGTTGCGCAGCCATGAGAGCCAGGTCGCGCTTTTGTCGTCGCGCCGCGACAGGAGGGCGTCGAGCGTCGCGCGTTCGGGTTCGCCGAGATCTCCGGCGAGCACGTCATGGACCAGATCTCCGGCCTGCTGCCGCGCCCGTCGCACTATCGCCTCAATCACCGTCACGGGCGGCAGCAGCAATCGCCGGCGTCGCATCTCGTCGATGACGATGCCCGCAAGCCGCGAGGACTGGGTGACGGTCTGCGCGATCGGCATGGCGAACGCGACCAGCGCGTGGAAATCCGCACGACTGAAAACGAGATGACCGAAGCGCCGCGACAGGTCGGCGAGGTGCGACCGCCGCGTTTCGTCGCGGCGGGCATAGTCGCGCCATGATGCGGGCGACACATCCAACTGATGGGCCACGAACGCGAGGATCGGCATGGGCGGCACTTCGCCGGCTTCCAGCACGCGCCCCGGCCAGCGCAGATACAGCATCAGCATCGCATAGCCGAGACGGGTGACGTCGCCACGCCGGGATGCGATCAGTTCGAGGTCGTCACGGGTCAAGGTGAAGTGACGCGCGATCTCGCGTTCATCGAGCGACGGATCATAATGGCCCGCAAGCATCTCGCGGGTTAGCAGGTGTCTTCTGGCCAAGGTCGAACCCCTCCATGTCGCTGTCCGTCAGACGTCCGTTGGACGGTCACTGGGAATGTGTCCATCAACTCTGGACGTTCGATGGCGATTCGGACAAGATCGCATTATGATGGGAAAACGGACAGTATGGGGCGGCCCGTGGCGCTGATCGGCTATGCGCGGGTATCCACCCCCGACCAGAAGCTCTCGCTTCAGCACGACGCACTGGAGCGGGCAGGATGCGACCGTGTTTTCGACGATCATGCGTCGGGCGCCAGGACTGACAGGCCCGGTCTTGCTGAAGCGCTGGCCTATCTGCGCGCCGGCGACACGCTGGTGGTGTGGAAGCTCGATCGGCTCGGCCGCTCGATGAGCCATCTGATCGAGAAGATCGGTGAATTGGCGTCGCGGGGCATCGGGTTCCGCTCGCTCACCGAGAACATCGACACAACCACGCCGGGAGGCATGCTGGTGTTCAACATCTTCGGCTCCCTCGCGCAGTTCGAGCGCGATCTGATCCGCGAGCGCACCCAGGCGGGTCTGCGCGCCGCGCGCGAGCGCGGCAGCAAGGGCGGTCGCCGCCCTGTCGTCACTCCCGACAAGCTGCGCAAGGCCCGGGCGCACATCGCAGCAGGCCTTACTGTGCGGGAGGCCGCCGCCCGCCTTAAAATCGGAAAAACCGCCCTTTACAAAGCGTTGGAAGGCGCAACGGCGGAATAGCTATGGCACCAAATATCGATCAGATCCGTTACCACGCTACACCAGCGCGGTCCCGCGTAGACGCACGTATTCGGGTTATCATGGGAATCTACATAGCCTGCTTCGGCCTCGGTTTTTTCAATCATGCGCGAGACTTTGTAGCATACGGATGGAGGCCCTATGATTGGGGACCATTTCAACTCGAGCTATTTTGGACATCACTGATATTCTTAGACGCGCTTGCTATTGTGCTACTTCTATCGCGCTTCAGACGGGCGGGATTGGTTTTGGCCGCGTCAATAATGATCGGTGACGTCGCTGCAAACACCTACGCTCTGGTAGCTTTGAGCATTCCGGCATTTGGCTTTTCGGTGCCGCTTCAGGCAACGTTTTTGGGCTTTATCCTAGGCTCGCTACCGTTCGTTTGGCCCGCAAAACCTTCTATGTTCCGATGAGCGCTGGCGCCTGTAGCAGCCTTCCCCCGTAATCGTACTGCATTCGTTCGTGTATCGCGTACGTAAAACTCACTTTCGTGTAGTCACCCCAAGTGGCGCGCGAGGAGCGCGATTGCCGGGTCATGGTCGGGGTCGACGCCGGCGATACGGCAGTCTTCCATCGCCCTGTTGAGCGCATGCAGCGTCGCGGTAATGGTCGTGAGGCTGCTGGGGTCGATCGCCTGCATGTGACGGAACGGGACGTCGTAGGTCATGGTAGGGCTCCGGGTCAGACCGAGCGCATTCCCGCGCTCGATCCTCCCTTCCCCCTCTCCTCTGCGGCCTCGGACCCTTGGCTGTTTCAGGTCTCGGAGGGGAACCAGTCGGCCTCGGTGATCGTGCCGGTGGCCTCGAGCGCCTCGATGTCGTCGAGCTGCCAGCGCCTACCGCCGGGTCCGAGATTGGCATAGCCCGCGTAGAAACGGTCGTTGTGCTCGATGAACTGCGTGTAGACGCGCTCAACGACGGCTTCACCGACAAACCAACCGGGGTTGAAGCGGCTATAGATCGGGGGGAGGACGCCCAGCATGTGGGTGTAAAAGCGCTCGGTGACGCGGGTCAGCGGGAATTTCGCGAGCGTGCGGGCCACTTCGGCCTTCCAGTAATCATCGCAGTCGAGAAGGAAGGCCGTGGGGTCAGTCCGCTGGTATGCGGCAAGCGCCCGGTTTTGGTCCGCGGCCTCGGCAATATAGGATTGGGCACGCGGGTTCTCGCCGGTCATGATGTAGCAGTCGGGCATGGAGGGACTCCTCTCGCGAAGAATTTCGCGCTGAGAACACTCCCTCTTTTCTCTTGGCCGCGATCCGGATTTCAGGTCGTTGCGCACTTCCTGGCCCGCCACAGACCGATCAATTCGCTCATAGCCTCTCGCTCACCGAAGGCGTCCGCATAAACGGCACCGGGATGATCCGCGAGATAACCGATGATGGTGGCAATATCGATGCCGATCGCACGATCGAGGCCGAAGATGTCCGAGACGTCGAAATGGCCCCAATCGTCACCATTCCACCATGCAAGGAGGAAGTTCGCAACCTTGGCGGACTGTCCGGTATCCGACCGAGCAACGTCGATCAGGCGAGAAAGAGAGGCGGCAGCGTTGGCGTGATCGATATTGATGGCAGTCATGACGATCTCCTTCAGGGTGAAGCGTATGCGAGGAAATGAATAGAAGCTACAGGCAAGCTATGCTGGTGCGAGCGCGGTAGATGTCGGCCGCCCACGTTTCGATCCAGCCAGTGGTTACTTCATCGTGGGCAAGATCGCCGGTTTCTATAAGCGCGCGGATCTCCGCCTGTGCTTGCTAGATGGCGGCTTCCCATGGATCAGACGGACTTTGTGAAGGTGCCGGTTCTATCGTGATCGTGAGCGGGCGATGAGGCTCGCGCAGTCGATCGAGCTGGGCGATGGTCCATCTCTCCATATGGTCGGCCGCGAAGGCATCGGTCTTCGAGACCTGCCGGCGCCGGGCATCACGGCGCGCGGCCGTGCCCCAGGCCTGGGAATCTAGAGAGGCTACGCGATGTGCGTAGGGCTGAAGGAAGGGGATGGCGGCTCCCTTCACGCCGAAGAGGTGGAGGCGGGGGCCAGGGTTGGGCAGCACCGCGTCGAGGTGCGCGACAACGGCGATCAATCCGTCAGGGCCATGGATGTCGCGGCGACACATGGAGCCGACGCCGACGATCGTGCCGGGATTCATCGACCACGCCAGCATTTCGGCGCAACGCTCGTAGTCCTCTGGATAGCGACCCTGCAGGACGGGCATGAACCGGTCGATGATGCCGAGGTCATGCGCGCGCGATCGGCATTCGCGGTTCGTCGCCACGGTGCGGGCGATACGGTCGAGGACTTCGGCGCGATCGGCGGCAATCTCCGCTTCGCAGCAATAGTCGGCGGCCGCGAAGCGCCGGAACGGATAGGATGCGGCCAGAGCCATGTAGTCGGCGATCGACCATGGATAGCCGCCATATCTGGACATCAGGACATAGCCCGCGCTGTCGAGGTCGAGGCTGTTGAGCCCGTGGGCATTCGTCAGTTGACCAGTGCGCCAGCCTCGCCATTCGCGCCAGCCCCCTGATGCGGTGCGCCAGCGCGAAAGGCAGTTCGCGGAAATCAGCATGGGCTGCTGTATGATCCGCGCGCGCTGAAGGATTGGTCCTTCGTTGAGATGGGGCAGGCCGACGATCACCTCGATCGTCATGGCAGGATCTCGGCGTCGAGTTCGTCGAAGCTGATGACGCTGGCGCGCTCATCATACCGGGCGGCATCGACGAGGGCCTTGAATATGGGATCGGCGTATGTCGGACGGGCCAGATGATCGACGCTGGCGAGCCGGTAGCCAAACACGCCGACTTTGCCGCTCGGCACCCAATCGGCCCAATCGCCGTAGGCGGTGGTCACAACGACCTGACCGATGCGTGCCTCGAACGCTTCGCGCTCGCGCCTGACATGGCTCTGGCGGGGTTCTACGGCTTCGCCGGCATAGGCTTCCCATCGCTCGGGCCGCCAGCATTTGACGGTGCTGGTGGCAAGCGAGAGTTCGATGTCGAAGAGCGGATCTCCGGCAGCGGCAAATTCGGTCTGGAACGCCACGATCACGAGCGACCAGTCAACGTCATGCTCGTACTCGGGTTCATCCAGGCGCAGTGCCTCGGGCATCGCGGCCTGGCGTGTTTCGGACAGGATAAAGCCGCCATGCGACGGGGTCACGACGCGCCAGATGCCGGGGAGCCGCTGCGTGGTAGTGACGGGCTTGCCCCAGCGGGTCATCTCAGGTGCGGGGGAGGAAGCGAATGCGGGCATGTGTACTCTCCTCGATCGTTCGCTTCCACCTTCCCGCTCCCCTCATTCGGCCTCGGAGAGCCAGGTCGCCATGTTCTGGACGACGGGGCGCCGCTCGCAGTGCCGCCGAGCGCCCTCGGCGCTGTTGATGGCGCTGTGAAGGCGGCCAGCGGCCTTGGAGGCCCCGGCCTCGCGCAAGAGGGCGCGGGCACGGCGCATGAGTTTCAGGGCGTCGTCGATTTGTTGCTTCGAACGCGGTGTGGCGGGTTTCAGGCGGGGCATCTCAAGTCCTCCTGTCTCTTGAGGGCAATGCGCGCGGCGACCTCGCTTGCCGAAAGGTCAGTGCGCTCGATCACGCGCCAGGGCTGCAGGTCATTGCCGGGGGTGATCATGACCGCGATTCCGGCCTGCATCATGCGCTGCGCGACGCGGATGGCATTCTCGCGGCTGCAGAGCCGTGCCCGCAGCGGCGAGAGGGTGGATGCCGCGCTCATGGCGGGGGCATCGCAGCGGATGGGCGGGGGGCGAAGACCGTTCGGTGGACCTTCGTTTCCGGGACGATCGACCATTCGAGGTCACGGAAATTGCGAATGCGGTAGTGGCCGTATGTGCCGACAGGCCGGAAGGTGATGGTCGCGCCCCGCTTGATGACGGTGAACTCGTCGCCGGCGAAGCCATCGGTGAATGTGATCGCCTGCGGGAATTTGACGCGCATGCCGTCGACGATCTTCCGGGAACGCTTCTGCAGGCGGGCGAGGCAGCGCCGACGCCAGTCGAGAGCATTCTCGTTGGTGGTCGGCGTCAGCAGGCGAAGGATATTCTCGGGTGCTTCTGCTTCGCAGGGGCCCATGCCTTCGCTCATGTCCTTGAACCCGAAGTGCATGGCCTCCTTGTCCCTCGGGTTCCACTTCACGAGGCAGACCATGGCGATGACCTCGGTCGGCACGCCGTTTTCGGAGTATTGCACCGCTGCGTACCACACCCGGTTGCCGGGGCAGGACGAGGCAAGGACGCGAGCGCCGCGCGCGATTCCGTTGTCGTCCGGCGCATTGATGAAGGTGAACTGGGCGTCGAGATAGGACTTGGGCGTAGCGTGCCCGCCCATGTGGTGCCTGTTCATGAAGAGCCAGCCCATGGTGATGTCTCCTGCTAATGGAAGTCATGCCGCGGCCTTCAGGGCATCGCCGGCAGGCGCGTTCGCCTCGGCAAGGCTGAAGGCGCGCAGATAGTTGAATGCTTGCTCGGCTTTGGCCGAGGCGGTGAAGATGGCGCTGTGGTCAGCGCGAAGCACCTTGATCCAATTAGCAAGGTAGCTGGCATGGCTGTCATGCAGCTCGGTCGGCAAGCCGAGGTCGGCGCAAACGTAACTTGCTGTTAGTTCAGCACAAAGTTCCTCGACGCAGTAAGCATCGTCACCGAAACGCTTGCCGAAAGTGCGATTGAGCCGCTCCTTGCTGCCACTCCAATGGGCACTTTCATGCGCCCTCGTGGAAGCGTAGGCGTCGCCCGATCTGAAGCAGCCGGGGCGGGGAAGCTGGATGTAATCGCCGAGCGGGCTGTAATACGCCTCGTCGCCGCCGTGGCGAACCCGGGCAGGGATCGCCGCGAAGAATGTATCGATCGCGTCCTGGCGCTGCGATAGCAGGGTCGGTGTCGGGGGTACGTCGCGCGCGTAGTAGTAATCGGGCAGGCCCTCTATCTCGTCGGCGTTGTAGACGATGTAGTGACGCAGGAAGCGGATCAGCTGGCCGGTAGCCTCGCCCAGCAATCCCGGCTGCCCTGCCTTGCGGAAGCTGGAGGCGTAGATCGACATGGATGGATCGGCCTGGCGGCGCACATGCGCGCCAAGTTCCTCGGCCTGGCGGGCTGTCATCCAGTAGCGGCTGCGGTAGCCACGCGCGTCGGCGATCGTCCAGAGCCAGAGGCAGTTGATGCCGTTGTACGGAGTGCCTTCATGGCGGAGCGGTCGGCCGCCCTCCCCGGTCAGCGACCAGGAGCGGGTCCACGGGGTTGTGCCGGCCTCGAGCCGGGAAACGATGGCATTGGTGACTTCGCGCGCGATGTCGCGCGAATTGCGGGGTGTCTTCATCTGGAATGTCCCTTGTCCGGTGTGGCGAGAAAAGCCGCCGGTGAGCCGTAAAGCCCACCGGCGGATCGTCGGTCGGGTCGGATGGACGCTCGTTATTCCGCCGCTTCGGCCCACTGGCTGACGGCATCGTTATCGCCGTAGACTGCCGGCGAGCCGTCATCGATCTGCTGATCGTCGTCGCCTTCGCCGGTGTGCTCGTCGTCGATCGAGACGTTCTCGCCATCATCGCCGTCGTCGGGACCGGAAAGGGCAGCGTCGATCAGGCTGGCCAAATCGTCTTCGACGTCGTCAGGTGCGCTCGCCTCGCCGGTGTCCCCGGCTTCGTCGCCATCGTCATGATCGGTGGACGTCTCGGGGGTGTTGAAGCGCATCGCTGCGGGCACCCAGGCCAGTGCCCTTTCCTTGACGTCGGCCTCGATCACCGCGTCGCCGGCGAACAGCTTCTCGCAAGAGGTCGAGATTTCGCCCTTCTTCTGGCTCGCATGGCGGCCCGAGAGGGCGGGACCGCCGACTTCGTCGAGCAGCGAGAGCAGAGCACCCTTGGGAACGCGGTCGAAGAAATTCTCCGAGGTCGGGCGCCACCACTTGGCAACATCGACTTCGAGCAGCCCGGCAAGGTGGTTCTGGAGGGCGTTCTGACGATGGCTGTAGGTTTCCTTCGCCTTGAACGACCGGGCAACGATCCACGCGAGCCATGCCGCCTTGACCTCGTCGTCCAGCGCGCGGAAGGCGTCGAAGCGATCGACCATGCTCTTGTGCTCGGTCCAGGACGCATCGAGACCTTCGCGCACTTCGGCCAGATAGTCATGGGCGACCGACTTGGGATAGGCGGCACCACGAACCGGATCTTCCGGGTGCGAAGCCCGGATCGTGGTGCCGCAGGTCTCGTCCGTCCCCGTGGACTTGTCGACCATGGCGAACAGCATGTAATCGAGCGCGAGCGCCGGGTTGGCGATCATCGAAGCGCCCAGAACGTCGCGGCGCTGCACCGAAAGCTGGTCGAGGAGAACCTGGCTGAGTGCCTTGCCGCCAGGGGCAGCCTCGTCGGGCGAAACTTCCTTGGTGCCCCCGGTGAAGGTTCCGGTCTCGCCCTCCTCGATGCGGAACGTCGGAGTGCGCGGGGCCGCTTCGCCGGCAGGTTCGCTTTCGATGCCGTCGTCGCCGGTCTCGGCCGCGTCCTCGTCGTCCTCATCGGGTTCGACCATGGTGACGCTGAGCGGTGTTTCGCTGTAGTAGGTGTCGCCGAGTTCCATCCGGCCGTCCTGCGAGAGCGTCAGGAACAGGCCGACACGCGGCGCAAGTTCGGGAGGGAGGATCTTCTCGCGGCGACCGGCATCACGCAGTTCGTCGCTGAGAGCATCGTGTTCGGCATCGAGGGCCTGCCAGGCTTCTTCCTCCAGATCCTCGTCTTCCATCTCGAGGCTGACGATGCTCAGGCGCGCTTCGATTTCGCTGATGCGGATGGTCTGGGCCTCGGTGAGCGGAAGGCTCGGCAGGTGGACGTGGAACAGGCCGCGCGCAGCTTCCCAGGTCGAGTTCGAGGCAACCGGGCGAATCCAGGCGAGGCCGCGTTCTTCACCGATGCGCTTGGCTTCGGCCTCCATGGCGGCCGCCGCGAGGGCCTGCGCGATCTCGGGGTTGGTCCAGCGATCGCCGTTGTCACTGAACAGGTCGCGATCGACGATGCCGCCTGCGGCCACATAGGCTTCCTCGCCGACGAGCCGCGCGACGGGATCGGTCGACTTCATGGATTCGTTGGCGATGACGCGGCGGATGGTGTCGGCGCTGGCGTGGTAGCTGTTGGCGCCATAGCTGTTCCAGACCATCAGCTGGCGCTCATGGCTTTCGGTCGAAGCATAAGCCTTGGCCATGTCGAGCGTCATCGCGCCCGATTTCAGAGCTTCGAAGATCGGCTCGGCGAGATTGGCGAGGCGCAGGCGGCCTTCGACGAAGCGGCGGGTGATGCCGAAACGCTTGGCGACGGCGTCGATGTCGCCGCCCTGGCCGAGGCAGTGCTGGAAGGCCCGGCATTCGTCGGCAGGCGACATATTGAGGTGATGGAAGTTTTCAGCGAGCGAGGCTTCGGAAAGCTCGTCGTTGCCGCCGGTGAGGATGAGGACCGGCACGTCGTATTCGGCTTCGTTGATCTCGCCGCGTTCGGCGAGCAGCTTCAGGGCTCGAAAACGGCGGCTGCCGGCGATGACACCGTAGGAACCTCGCGGCTTCTTCACCGAGGCTACGACCAGGTTCTGCAGGATGCCGCGCGCGGAAATGTCGGCGGCGAACTGTTCGATCAGGTCTTCGCCGCGGGTGCGCACGTTGATGTCGGACAGGACCAGCTTCGCGAGCTTGACGGTCTGGATCATGGGGAAAACACCTTCTTCTCATCGTCCGGCCAATTCACGGACACCCTTCCTCCTCCCCCTCCTCTCCTGACCGACCCGGCTGCATCGGGGCTCGGGCTCGATCAGGATGAAGAGGCGAAGAGGGTCAGGAGGGTTTGAGGATCTCGGTGATGATGGCTTCGGCCTGCGCGACGGGGATGAAGACGCGGGTGCGGTACTGGATGATCTCGGTGAAGGCGCCGAGCGACTTGAGCCACGCAAGCTGCGATGCCGGGGCGTCGACGATCTCGACACGCGGGTTGCCGTTCACATGCGAGCGCTTGAAGGCCATCGGGAACGGGCGCGTCACCTGGACGCTGCGCCCGGCGAGGACGGCATTGACGATCTCTTCGACGGGCATCTCCTCGCTGCTCGCAAGGCCCAGCTTGGTGAAGAGGTCGACGATGCTGTGCTCGAAGACGATACGGCCAAGCCAGCTGTTGCCATTCTTGTCGACGATCCGGTTGACCGCGAGATGATCGGAAGGCAGCGCCGACCAGATTGGCAGGAGGAGGCCGGTTGCGAGGCGCACCGTCTCGGTGTCCAGCTGCTCGGCCGCCTCATTGACTTCGGCCTGCCACTTCGCCCGGAAGGTCTCTTCGTCGATCTCTTCCCATGCCGTCTCGAACAGATCCGCCTCGCGCATGGATTTGCGGCTGCAGGGGCGCTGCAGCTCGATGCGAAGGATCGGCTCGCCCTCGTCGTCCATCCAGGCGTTTGCCCTGCTGCGCAATGCGACGCGGCCCGACTTGCCGTTCATGACGAATGCGGGGTTGTCGCGCCAGCGGACCATGTCGAGGATGCGTTCGAGCGAGATCGGGTTCTTGCGCCGCGCGATCTCGATCGTGAGAAGGTGCGTGGTGGCGCCGGTGCCAGCATCGGTCCGCAGGATCGTGTCGCTGATGACGCGGGCGCTGTCGGCCGTGATCGTCTCGACGCCGACATCGAGGGTGCCGGCCTCGCGCGCGGCGGCGACGCGGGTTTCAACGAGGGTGAGGTATTCCTCGAAGATCCTGTTCTGCAGCGCGATCGGCAGGGCCAGCAGGCGATTGAGCCAGCGCTGGATTGGCGGCAGGTCTTCCTTCAGGACACCGTCGCCCTCGGAAATCTCAAGGCCGCTCAGACCCACGAACTCGGTCATGTTGGTGCTCTTGAGCTTGCCGAGATAAAGAAGGTGGAACCACGACACGAGGGCGTCCCTTGCGTATTCACTCTCCAGGTTGTCGGCAGGATCGAACAGGCCCTGCCCTCCGGTCTGGCGCTGGCCGCGTGTGAGAGCGCCAAGACTGTCGAGGCGGCGAGCGATCGTCGAGGTGAAGCGCAGCTCGCCCTTGCAGTCGGTGGTGACGGGACGGAACAGCGGCGTCGATGCCTGATGGGTGCGGTGCGTGCGGCCGAGCCCCTGAATGGCCCGGTCGGCGCGCCAGCCCGGTTCGAGCAGGAGATGGGCACGTCGGTCCTGGTTCACGGCATCGAGGCTGGCATGGTAGGACCGGCCAGTGCCGCCGGCATCGGAGAAGACGAGCACCTTCTTCTGATCGTTCATGAAGGCGCTGGCCTCGGCCTGACTGGTGCGCGCGGTGCGGGTCTCGACCTTCTGGCGGCCGTCCGGGCCTGTGATGAGCCGCTTGGATCGCCCGGTGACTTCGGCGATGCGATCCGGCCCGAAATGCTCGATGAGCGCATCGAGGCCGGACTTGATGGGTGGCAGCGCGCACAGATGCTCGATCAGGTTGTCGCGCGCGGCCATGGCTTCGGGATTGTGGACCGGGTTGCCGTCCTCGTCGCGCATGGGCCGGGAATGCAGGGCGCCGGTGTCGTCCTTGAAGACCTCCATCTGGTGGGTCGGGAAGGCGCGCTTGAGGTAATCTACGATCTGGTCGGTGGGCGACAACTCGATCTGGGGCTCGGCGCGTTCCTCGGCCGTCATCTCGGAGAGACGTCTGTCGAGGATGGCCTCCGCCGTTGTCACCAGCTGCACGACCACCGAATGATCCTGCTTCAGGTGCCCCTCGATCGCCGCGATCACGGTGGGCAGCTTCATGGAAAGCAGCACCTGGCCGAAGAAACGCTGGCGCGTCCCTTCCAGACGCGAACGGGCGGCGGCCTTCGCGCCCGAGTTCAGCGTTTTGCCCTCGAGGGCGTCGACCACGTTTGTCGCCTCGAGCGCGGCAGCAAGGTTGGTGTTGATGACCTGCCATGCCCGGCAATAGGTGTCGTAGATCTCGATCTGGGCAGGCGTCAGTTCGTGGCGCAGCACTTCGTATTCGACGCCGGCGAAACTGAGCGCGCGCGCCGTGTAGAGCCCGAGCGCCTTCAGGTCACGCGCGACCAGTTCCATCGCGGCGATGCCGCCCTGACGGATGTTGGAGATGAAGGATTCCCGGTCCGGGAAGGAGGTTTCCGGGCCCCAGAGGCCGAGGCGCACGGCATAGGCCAGGTTGTTGACGTCCGAGGCGCCGGTGGCGGACGCATAGAGCACGCGCGCATCGGGAAGATGGTTCTGCAGAAGGACGCCGCAGATGCCCTGCTGCGAGCCTTCGGTCTTGCCAAGAGCTCCCTTCCCGCCCGCGACACCGCCCATTTCGTGGGCCTCGTCGAAGGCGATCACGCCGTCGAAGTCGGGGCCGGCCCAATCGAGGATCTGCTGTAGGCGCGTTGCGTCAGAGCGGCCCGATCGCAGCCCCGGATACGTGACGAACAAGGTGCCTTCTTCGAGCGTGATGGGCTGGCCGATCTTCCAGTTCGAAAGCGGCTGCACGTCGGCCGACAGGCCGCCGAGCGCGGTGACGTCGCGGCGGATGTCCTCGAGCAGCGGCTCGTTCTTGGTGACGAAGATGTGGCGGCGGCGGCCCTGCAGCTTGTTGTCGAGGATACAGGCAGCGATCTGGCGGCCCTTGCCCGCGCCGGTGCCATCGCCCAGGAAGAAGCCCTTGCGGTACTTGCGGCCTTCAGGGTCGATGTCGAGGCCAACGCCCTCCTTGGCGGGCCTGAAGGTGCCCGGCAGCGTCTGGTTCCAGGCGTGGCCTGCATAGACGACGGTTTCGAGCTGGGAAGAGGAGAGGAGCCGCTCGCTGACGGTGCGCTCGGGCAGATGGGGGATGTGATCGGGGATCGGCGCCGGGATCGAGCCCATGGCGACCGACTCAACGAGCGCGGTGGGGTGCTCTCCTGCAGCGTCGAAGACGATGCGGCTTGGCCGGTACGGCAGGTAGACGCCGACCTGCTGCGCCAGCGGTGCCGGGGTGTCCAGCTTGCGATAGCCGACGGGCAGGACCGCATTGGCCTTGGGCGCGTGATAGGGGCGCGGCGCGGCCACCTTGGTCTTGCGCGCGGCGCCGAACAGTGAAGTCGCCTTCGCGGGCGCGACGCGAGCGGGAAGATCGTCTGTGGGCTGCAGATTGATGCGCGCGGGGATTTCGACGGCATCGAGGAAGTCGAGGACGGCTGCGCGCTCGATGACGGCGGGCATGAGGTCGCCGGCGATCTTGTCGATGACATAGAGGCGAACCGCAATGTTGGTGCCATGCTT
Organism: Sphingomonas sp. IC081; assembly: GCF_006874585.1. Lineage (GTDB taxonomy): Bacteria > Pseudomonadota > Alphaproteobacteria > Sphingomonadales > Sphingomonadaceae > Novosphingobium. The sequence continues at coordinate 7,500 of NZ_CP029765.1, read as the reverse complement.
GCGATAGCAATGCTCGAGGCGGAGCGAGGAGCGCACCGTGCAGCCGCTCAGGATCGCTTCGTAGGCAGTGCGAAGCCGCGCGCAGGGCGTGAACCAGTCGGGCATGATGGCAACGACGCGCCCGCCTGGGCTGACCCGCTTGATTGCCGCCTGCAGATGGCGCAGCGCCGCCAGGTCATCGGCGCCGCGGCCGATGCTGCGCGAGAACGGCGGGTTCATGAGCACGACGCTTGGACGCGGGAGATCCGCGTGAAGGGCGACCAGCGCCGCGCCATCATGGCCGGTGATCGTCGCATCGGGGAAGATATGCGCGAGCCGTTCGCGGCGGCGCGGGTCGATTTCGTTGAGCTGGAGGATGCGGCCGCGCGGAGCCTGGGCGATCAGGAGGCCGTTGCCCGCGCTTGGCTCGAGCACGACATCATCGGCGCCGATCGACGCGAGCAGCATGGCCAGCGCCGCGATGTCGGCGGGGGTCGAGAACTGCTGCAGCTCGATCTGTTCCTCGCTGCGCACGGTCTGGGTCGGCAGGCGCTGCATCAGCGCGGACGAAATGGCGATGTCTGCAGGGGCGTTGATGTGATGGCGGTCGCTTGCGAGATGAAGGGCGAGGGCATGCTCGAGCATCTCGAAGCTGTCGCGCTGGGTCCAGCGCCCGTCGGCATCCGTGCCGCCGAACGCCTCCACCATGGCATCGTTCAGGTGGCGCCTCGAGATAGCGGCACCGGTGGCGAGAAGGGTAGCGATCGTGCATGCCGCCGGCGCATCATTGACGTGCGTGAGATCGAGAAGGTCGCGCATGGGGGTCTCCTTGGGCTCTCTGCCGAACGGCAGATCACCCTTCCCCTCCCCCTCCCCTTTTCTGCGTCTCGAGGGCTTCGAGCGCCTGGGCCCAATCCTTGAAGCCCTTCGGGAAATCGACCCGGATCACACGGTTGTCATGGGCGTAGCGGTGCGATGCGCGGTTTACCGCCCGGCGTCCGGCCGTGTCGTAATCGCCTGCCAGGATAAGTTCGGTCACGCTGTCAGGGATCGTCACCAGGCCGAACCGGCGCGAGCCGAGCGTTGCCCAGCACGGCAGTTTGTTGATGCGGCTCCAGGCCCGCGCAGTCTCGAAGCCTTCGGCAAGCCCGATGGTGGGGCCGATACCGCCTCCGCGCCATGCCCCCATGCCGAGCGAACCGATGGTCGCCTTGGCGGTGTAGCGCGCGGTTTCAGGATCGAGGAAGATCCGCTGCAGGGCGACAAGCCGCTGACCTTCGCGCACCGCGACCAGCAAGGCGGGCTTGAAGACGGTGTTGGGCTTGGCGCCATGCGGGCAGCGCGGATGAAAGCGCACGTCACCGGGAACGGGAAGCAGGAATCGCGAGGCCAGATAGCGTTCGCCCAGCGTGCCCGCGACGGACTGCGCCTGGGACCAGAGCCGCTCGATATTCGCGGTGCCGGCGCGCACATTGTCTGGCGGCGGCTCGTAGTGGCGCGTGATGGCGATGCGATCGAGTTCGCGCAGCACGTCGATGGAATCGCAACCGGCAAAGCAGGTCACGAGGATGCCGCGATCCCCCTGCCGGAGGGACAGGCTGGGGGTGTGGTCATCATGGGCCGGGCAGCGGCACATGGCCCGGGTTCCGTGCCAGGTGCCGCGCAGGGTGCCGACGATGTCGATGAGCTGCTGCGAGGGGCGACGGGCGACGATAGTCATTGATCGTTGCCTGGCTGTGCCAGCGGCATGACACGCGCGATCGCGTAAATGGCTTCGCTGTTCTGGAAATAGGAGGCCACCGCCCGATCGTCGTCAGGATGGGCAGGCAAGCCGATGGTGGCGGAGCGGGCGCGCACATAGTCGACAAGCGCGCTTTCGGCCGCCGGCTTGCTGGGGTGAATGTCTACGATGTCATCAGATCCCGGCTCGCTGATGAAGAGAACAAAGCGTTCCATGGGGAGTTACCTCCATGACGCAGATGCGCGGTAAGGCAGCTGCTTATGGTTGAAGGGCGTTTGGCCGATCTGCTCGGTCCACTCCCTCTCTTCCCTCTCCACTCTTGCCGCATTTGTCTGTGAAAATACTTGATAGTCCAACGATATTATCGATTTACCTGTAAGAATGTAGGTTTCGGAATCGGATGCCCTGGTAGAAAATTACAGGTATAGCGGAAGGATAGATGTCACAGTTCACGCCTCTCGAGATCGCCAACTGGATGGCCATTTACCTCGCAACCAGCCTGTGCTGTGCGATTGCCATGGTCCTGTCGGTCTCGGTCGCGCTGCACGGCATCTGGAACGATCGGATCTGGCAGGACGCGCGCAGCGTCAAAGGTGCTGCGTTGCTGCTGCCCCGGATATGGTGGCGCTGGCAGAAACTCTATCTGCTCTCGACGCCAGTGACGCTGGGCATCATCGGATATTTTGCGGCCAGCCTTTCCTGGCGCTGACGGTCTCAAAGGCCGAGCCCTCGAAGAAGCGCGCGCCGTCCCGTGTGAGCGTCATCGTCCTGCCGGTCGATGGTCACGATTTGCCCAAGATGCGCCATGCGTGGATGCGTGATGGCCTTGCTCGCCTCGTACTCCTCGGTTTTGAAGCCCATGGCCTCGACGACAAGATTGCGGATCTCGCCGGTCTCGCGTGATCTTGCCTCGATCAGGAAATCCGGGCGACACGGCCCATCGGGTGTCAGGGTGTCGAAAACCGGTTTGTCGATCGCGAGGTCAATGCCGCGGCCGTGCAATTCCTGCTGGGTGCGCAGGATGGTTCGGAGAACGTCGCGCTCGAAATCGGAATCGACCGGCGCGAACAGGCGCCCATTGAGGATGGGCTGGGCATAGGCGCGCAGCGGCGCGTAGCCCTTGGCCTCGGGATATTTGCCGATGACGATGATGACCAGGAACGGACCCGCAATCGGGTTGCCTCGCACCGATGGCGACTGGATGCGGTTGGCGATCGTGACGGTGTCGCCGTCAGGCAGCGTGATTTCCTGTCCATGAATGCCCTTGGCATAGAGAAGGACAAAGCCTTGCGGCGCATGGTCGCGGGGCCATCTGTCCTCCAGCGCGCGCAGCGTGGCGTAGACGGCGCGCGCCTGCAGGGGCTTCGGGTGGGTCCAGAAGGCTTTCTCCAGCTGGATTCCCGGCGCGATCTCGATCAGCCCCGCCGCTCTGGTGAGCGCCGCGAACTCATGCCGGATCGACCATTCCTCCCGATAGGCGAGCGGAGCAATGCGGTTGACGCCGGCAGCGGCCATGAGGCGCCAGAGCAATCGGGCCAGCCTCGGGATCGAGGCGTGTCGGGTGCGATCGTCGTTGGAATCGTCCTCGGGGCGCTGCGCCAGTTTCTCCGGCGCGGGTTTAAGCACCTCGAAGAAGCCTGAGGGTGGCTCGAGCGGCGTCGATCGCGAGCGTACCTCGCTGATGCGGATCGTCACCTGGTCGCGGAAGAACGGGCAGTCGGGCAGATGCTCGGGCCGCTTCGAACTGGTGAGCCGTCGCAGATAGTATGTTTCTGCCTCGGAGAGAAAGGCCGGCGTCAGGATGGCGGGAGCCTTGTCGGCGCCTAGACAATCGCAGGCGATCCACCTGTGCCCGATCCGGGCCTGCTGGACGAGCGTGATGCCGGCCTGTTCGTCGTGGACCGTGCCTTTGCCGACGTACCATCGAATCAGCGCCGCGCGCAGATCGGGGGGCAGAGGGATGCGATTTGAGCCTTTGCCGTTGGTGTCGCGGGGGACGAGCCACATGCTGGAAGCCTTCCAAAGCCTTTTTCTAAAAAAGTGTTCGTGAGCTTGGCGGCGTTGACAAGGGCAAAGGCGGTGAACTCCAATTCTCTTATCAAGGCTTTGGAGGGTTCATATGCGTGTACATCGAGCATCGGGACTGATCGCGTTACTTTGCATCGTTCCCAATAGTGTGAGCGCGGGCGAAGTAAAAACGACGCGAAAGGTGGAGCTTGTCGTCATGGGGCAGCCTGTGCCGGAGGCGGACGTCTCGCCGGTAATGCCGGTTGCTGGATCTGACGCGGGTATTCCCGAGGCGTTCCGCGTCCATGATCTGTCGCGCCGCTATGTTGAGTATCAGATGGGGCAGGAGTTTTCTGCGCCGGCAGTGGGCCAGGGCGAGCTTGCAGCCTCGTATGATCTGGCGGCGGCCGGGGTTGAACCGGTTTCCTCGATCGCGGTGCCAGGGTGGATGAAAGGGCAGTATCCTACGCTTGCTGCAGTCCCTTTCACGCCGGGATGCGCCTCTCTTCCCTATCGTCCATCGGGTTTTCTGAAGCCGGATGCCGAGGCACGCCGCGCCGCCTATTATGGAATGATGAGTGCGATCGCCTGCGAGCACGGCATTCCGACCGGGCTGTTCGACGCCATGATCATTCAAGAGAGCCGGTATAATCCGGCAGCGACCTCGAAGATGAAAGCCTACGGCCTGGCGCAACTGATGCCGGGGACTGCGGCCCAGCTTGGGGTTAATCCCTACGATCCCGTCCAGAATCTGCGCGGCGGCGCCCGTTATCTGCGGACCCAGCTCGACACGTTCGGGCAGGTGCATCTGGCGCTGGCGGCCTATAACGCCGGGCCGGGCCGGGTTAAAGGCGGGGTTGTTCCGCGGATCAGGGAAACGCAGGGCTACGTGGCGACTATCCTCGATAATTGGTCGCGGCTGCGTGGATATGGTGCGGTACAGCGACGGGCCCGTTTCGTGCCTGAGCCCAAAGGCCGCACCGTAGCGGTATCGGCATTCTGATCCCTTTGAATTTCGCGCCTTTCCAACCCTTCGTAAAGCGCGAGGGCATGAAAAGAGAGCGGAAGAAGTCGCATGCTCCCCCTGGGAGCACGTGGCGGCGTAGCCGACACTCCTGAGGGTGCGGCTTTGTGCGTTGGTTTCTTGTGTGAACTGTTGATGCTGCCTTGGATCGTCAGGTCGGCGTGTTGGCCGACTTAGGCCAACTCCATTTTCCCTTATACAAATAATATTTGGTTTGCGGTTAAGCGCCATAATGAACCTCGCGCTATGAAGCACATGAAATGGCCACCTTTGCCCTCGCTGATGCTTTACGTTCACGGTCTTCCTTATTGTCCATTGCAGCGCCAAGCTGGGCAAGGACGCCGCCGAGCACGCCGCCCACGGACATCTTTGCAAATTCCTTGCATGAGAGGGACGCGACCATCGCGCTGACCTGCTCGGCTTCATCCGAACGGCGCCAGTCATCGTCAACGGGGGGTGGTGCAGAGCGCATCCAGCGAGGCGTATATCGATGAACGCTCTTGGGCGTTAGAATGCGGTAGACGTTGGAAGTCTGCTTGAAACGAGGTCCAGGCCCATCGGCTTCAACCCGTTTGAACCGGCGCTGCCGGATGATGAAGCCGATGACTTCCAGCACGGCGAGAGCGCGCCTGACTGTGGAACGGCCAAGCCCTGTCGCTTCAACGAGGTGGTCGTAACTGGGATAGACTTTCCCGGCGCACAGGCGCGCCAGCTTGGTCAGCTCTTCGTAGATGCGCACAGCCGAGGCCGTAAGGGTCGTGAGCAGCCTTTCAGATGCAGTGAGGCTGCGTAGGCCCGCCTTGTGCTCGCGCAACAGCTTCCTCCCGGCATCGAGTGCATACCTGGCCTTGGCCAGCATGCGATCAGGCTCGCCCTTGCTCGGCACCTGGAAGAAGGTTTCTTCGAAGGTGTTCGCCTCGAGGCTGCCCGCCCTTACAGGTGCCCCGGTGCGATGCTTCGCGCCGGAACGGGACTTTTTAGTATTAACTGGGACACCGGACAGCACACTTTGTGCCGTATCACCGACTGCATAGATCCCCATCGTCATCCTCCTTGATGGAGGCTGGACCAGGCAAAGAGGTTCCTTGGCGCAGAACGCGCATCCTTGCATCGGGGACCGGGATCGGTTATGTCGGGTCTAATGTAATGGACCGTTAGCGGTTGGCGCCGCTGACATACCCGATCGAAATTCGATCGCTGAAAATGGGATGCCCGGCCTTAGCGCCGGGTTTTCCTTTATTTGGTCACAGCCAAAAACTCCTGCTTCAGAAACAATTCACCACCGATGCGGCATTGCCTCGCTGTAGTGTAAGCATGCGATCGAGAGCTGATGCATGCGCGAAAGACAATTGAATCGGTTCTCATTGAATGGCTGCATCGCAGTCGAAGCCAAAGAGGTTTGACTCGTGCTTTGACACGGAAAACTCATTTTTCTTTCGTGCTTTGACACGGAAAAGTGTGCTTGCGATGATCGTAGGCAGAGTCTGCTTGCACCCGTTCCGCAGAACAGTTCGTGTTTTGACACGGAAAACTACCTGATGGCGAGCGTAGGCCAAGTCCGGTCGCCCCGGTCCCAAACAAGAGTTCGTGCTTTGACACGGAAAACCCTGCTGAGAGGGACGATCTCGTTGACGGCTTCAGGGGGACGGACGATTCGTGCTTTGACACGGAAAACCTCTGATGGGGTTCTTTGTTCGTGTCTCAAGCAGTACGTAGAGCTCAGGTATGACTTGTACTGCAATACTCATGCATCAATCGAACAATGGAAGTGTCTGATTGTCCAATTGCGTGATTGGGATGGACGAGAACAACACGATCGTCTTTATCTTAGGTCGCCCACCACGAGCCGACGGTATTTTCTCTTCGGCTAGGCGAACCTCATATTCCGGCAGAGTCTGGTCTTCAGCTACGACGCGTAGTTGCCTTTTGAAGTGCTCAAGTCCCCGCTTATCAGTTGCGCATCCAACTCTTTCAGCAAGGGTTTCCATGTCAATTTCAAAGCCCGTTTCGTCAACGCAATTGAATTTGGCCAACTCATACAATCGCCGTTCAATCGGGCCGAGTTTGAAAAATCCCAAATGGTAAGCGGCAATGCGCTTGTCCTGCAGGATGGCGCGATATAGCCAATCGCATACCATCACTTCGATTTTCTTGACCCTGCGATCACCATTGCTGGATTTGATGTACTTAATATCGGCCTTCAGAAGCCACGAGAAAGCGCTGTCCGAACCTTCTCCCCCGGTCTCAATGTTCGTGATGATCTGAGTGCCTTGGAGGCGAGCCAGGGAAGCTTTGAGCATGTCATAGGATCGGGCTGACGGGTTGGTGCTCGTCACGCGAAATAAATCATTCGCGGTGAAGCTCATCACCCGGTCGACCCTTTCACCGCGATCCATGCGTTCAGCCATGAGGCTGGCGATATATAGAAGAATTTCCTTGTCATAAATCGTAGCAACCCCTGTTTTACTGGGGTTGATCTCGATCCGCGCGGAGCCGTTTTCAAAGACCATGGGGGTCATTTGAGGCCGTTTGGAGAGGGCAAAGAATGGAAACTCCGCAACCGTTCGCTCCCCATGCACGTCCGCGTACAGTGGGCTGTCGAGTTCGAAGAGGTCGCGTTGCTGGATATCCATACCTAGGTGCCTTGAGCGGTTAGCGATCGAAAGCATGGTTCGCACGGTGTGCGATGTCTATCTCGCTTTGTTCCGCGGCTTAGTTTTCCGTGTCAAAGCACGAACATTTGCTGTGG
>NZ_CP029764.1 GCF_006874585.1 Sphingomonas sp. IC081 | reverse complement strand
AAGAAACCGAACCTGTGTATCGGAAGGTTCTCGCGATTAACATTAACCGCTTCTTGGCCTTAAGACGGCTCAAGAAAAAAGACCTCGCGGAGAACGCGGGGCTGTCTGTGTCCTTCGTATCTGACGTTACAGCCGGTAAGGGAAACCCGTCGCTCGAAACAATCGCCGCCATCGCAAATGCTCTGGAAGTCCCGCTCGTCGCGCTACTGGAACCGCCGCCTATCGGCACCGATGGCTGGGACGCCAGCCTAGCCGATACCTTATCAAAAGAAGATAAAAAGCTGGGGCTTCCTCCCGGTTATAAGCGCGTTTCCGCTATCGTCACGGATCATCAAGCGTTTCAGATAGCACAATGGCACAAGGCTGCCCACGCTAAGTTGCGTCGGTCCTGACAATCCCCCCAATCTGAACCTAATTCTTTGCAATCGTTCTGGTTGCCTCCATGAAAATTCCGGTATATCCCTTGCGTCCATTTTGTTTTGGCAGGGACGGTGCTTCATGGAGGCCAAGGGGGAACCCGCTCAAGATACGGTAAAAGAGCGTGCGAAGGAGATGCTTCGCCGCTCCATGCAACCGCTTATGTTGGATGCGCTTGCCGACCCCAAGACCGTTGAGCTGATCCTGAACGCCGATGGCAAGCTATGGCTGGAACGCCTTGGCGAACGCATGATCTGCATCGGTAAGGTCGCCCCAAGCCGGGCCGAGGCGATCATCAAGGCGGTCGCTGGCTATCATAACAAGGAAGTGACGCGGGCCTCCCCGGTTCTGGAAGGCGAGTTTCCTATAGATGGCTCGCGCTTCGCCGGACAGATGCCCCCGGTCGTGCCCGCGCCGACCTTCGCCATCCGAAAACGCGCCGTGGCGATCTTTACCCTCGAACAATATGTGGAGGGCGGGATTATGACGGCGGAGCAATGCAGCCTCATCCATGAGGCTATCCGCGCGCACCGCAACATTCTGGTGATTGGCGGCACCGGCAGCGGCAAAACAACGCTAGTGAATGCCATTATCAACGGGATGGTGGACGCGGACCCGACCGAACGGCTCGTAATCATTGAAGATACCGGCGAGATTCAATGCGCCGCTGAAAACTACGTCCAGTTCCACACGTCCCCGCAAATCACCATGACGGCGCTGCTCAAAACCACGCTGCGGATGCGGCCCGATCGTATCCTAGCCCGCCTTATTCACCAAAAGTGTCCTGAAGGGTTGGCGGGAGTGGCGTAAGCCTCTGATCTGAATTAGGAACTGGGTGTCTAAGCCGAACCTGCCGCAGGGCAGAAAATGCCACGGGCCACACCCGCCATGAACGATGATATCGCAAGCTCATTTGGATTCCCAGCAGTCGGCCGCAAGAAAATCACAGCTGCGTTCGACGGTGGCCGGCTTACCTCGGATGGCGGTGTTCTACTGCTTGCACAGGCCGAGCGCGCGATGGGGATTTGCCAGCGCCTGGCGGCTTGTATTGCCGATCCGCGCGATCCAGCGCGGGTGATCCATCGCCTGGATGACATTCTGCGTGCCCGTGTGTTCGCGATTGCGTGCGGCTATGAGGATGCCGATGATCTCGATGCTCTGCGCGACGATCCAGGCTTCCGCCTGGCGCTCGGCAAGCTGCCGGAATCGGGCGCGGGGCTGGCCAGCCAACCGACGATGAGCCGGTGGGAAAATGCACCGACTACGCGCGAACTGGCCAGCATGATGGCCGCGATGATCGACATCTACTGCGCCAGCTATCCCGCCCCTCCGACAGCGGTCACGCTGGATATCGACGACACGTGCGACGTCGTGCATGGCTATCAACAGCTCTCGTTCTGGAACGGGCATCATGGGGAGCGCTGCTTCCTACCGATCCATATCTACGACACCGCGACCGGCAGGCCGGTGGCCATGCTGCTGCGCACAGGCAAGACGCCTTCTGGAAAGGAGGCGGCGGGGCACATCCGACGCCTGGTGCGTCACCTGCGCCGTAATTGGCCCGATACCCACATCACTATCCGCGGCGACGGGCACTATGGTCGACCCGAGGTCATGGCCTACTGCGATGCGGCCCGCGTCGATTACGTGTTCGGCCTGCCCACCAATTCAGCGCTGCGCGCCGATCCCGCCATTGTTGCGGTCGCCGATGCCTGCGCGGTCAAGCGCGCCCAGCGTCAGTGTCCCGTCCTGCGCAACTATGCCGAGACCCGCTATGGGGCAAAGACCTGGAAGTGCCAGCGTCGCGTCGTTGCACGGATCGAGGCCAGCACGCTGGGCATGGACATCCGCTATGTCGTCACCTCGTTGGCAACAGGATCGGCCGAGCACATCTACGACACGCTCTACTGCGCGCGTGGTCAGGCCGAGAACCTGATCAAGCGCCACAAGTCCCAGCTCGCCAGCGACCGAACCTCGTGCCGCTCGGCCAATGCCAATCAGATGCGCCTGATACTGCACACTGCCGCATACTGGCTGCTATGGCGCATCCAGCAGGCGATGCCCAGGACCGCTGCTCTGGCAAGCGCGGAGTTTACCACCTTGCGCCTGCGGCTGCTCAAGGTCGCTGCGCGCGTCGTAGAAAGTGCTAGCCGCATCCGCATTGCCTTCGCTTCCGCCTGTCCGGATGCCGACCTGTTCCGCGCCCTCGTTCTCCGGCTGAAGCCTGCGCCGACGTAGCCCATGCGGCAGCGCCGCAGAACTCCGAGCCCAGCCCTTCAACCCGAAAAGCCCATCAATCCGAATGCGGTGAAACAAACGCCAGCGATGCCGGTCGTCCGCGCAATACAGCCAGCCGCAGCAAATGCCCAGAGCGGGCCCGAAACCGAGCGTCGTGAATAAGAGAGGCTAGTGGGCGAGGTGCGCGGCCCGGAAGCCCTCGACCTGCTCATGGCGTGGAACACCGGCCACGAGGGCGGAGCGGCCACGCTGCACGCCAACAACGCCGAAGCGGGCCTTAGCAGGCTCCAAATGCTCATCAGTATGCACCCCGATTCACCACGGCCGATTGAGCCGCTGATTGGTGATGCGGTGCATTTGATCGTCCACATCGCGCGCACGCCAGAGGGTCGCCGCATTGAAAGCCTGCTGGAAGTCGGGGGCTTCGTGGATGGGAAATACATTTTGCGCAAACTGTGAAGGAGCATGACATATGACGTTGTTTTGGAATGACGCCGCCGCCCGCCGTAAGGCGCTCATATGGGGTATGCTGGGGCTGGCGCTCGTCATGCTCCTGCTCTGGCCTCACGCGGCTTGGGCCTCGGATACCACGGGCGGCCTGCCTTACGAATCCTATCTGACCAAGGTGCGCCAGTCGATGACCGGCACCGTCGGTTATACCTTCGCCCTCGTCGGCATCGTCGTTGCCGGTGGTGTCCTGATCTTCGGCGGCGATCTCAACGGCTTTGTGCGAACGCTGTTGCTGATCGTCCTCGTCGCCTCGATGCTCGTCGGCGCTAACTCGGTCCTGTCCTCCATCACGGGCGGCGGTGCGGTGATTACCGGCACCGCTTCGCCCGCGCTGGCAGGCTAAAGGGGAGGGCCGGTCAACATGGCTCTGCGATCAGTGCCTATTCGCCGCTCTGGCGTCCGCAACAATCTGTTTTTGGGTGGGGACCGCGAGCTGGTCATGCTCACGGGCCTAGCGTCGATGGCGCTGATCGTTCCGGCCATCAATTCCTTGAAGGCGTGGGCCGCTGGCCTGCTGATCTGGTTTGCAGGCGTGTGGGCCTGTCGTCTCATGGCGAAATCGGACCCGCTGATGCGGTTCGTTTACATGCGGCACCGCACCTATCGCCCCTACTACCCGGCTCACTCCACGCCCTTCCGCAAGAACGGCCGCCTGCAATTCCGCCGCTACCGGCAACCGGGGAAGAAAAAATGATCCAGACAATCGCTGTCGTCATAGCGATCTTCGGGGCGGCCCTGCTCGCGGTCCTCGCCTTTGCGTCCTTCGCCAACGCGGCCGAACGCAAGCTGGCCCGGTATCGCTCCAAGGATGAAGGGCTTGCCGATCTGCTCAACTATGGGGCGATGGTCGATGATGGCGTAATCGTCGGCAAGAACGGCTCGTTCATGGCCGCGTGGATTTATGAGGGCGACGATAACGCCAGCTCCACGGGCTGACTACACGAAAGTGCGTTTTACGTACGCCAGGGGGGAACCTTTGGCGAACGCGGGTGAATGGCATCATGCGGCCAGGAGCGAGGAAGGCGTGCGCAACGGGCGGAGCTGGCCGGGATCGGGGCGGCTTTCGACATTCCAGCGATAGTCGCCGGTGAGCGAGATATGCTCCCATCCCAGCGGGGCGATATGGCGCGCAACGTCCTCCGGGATCGCCAGCGCCCCGACCGCCCGTTCGAGATAGCGGGTGTTCCACAGGATGATGGCGGCCACGAGGAGATTGAGGCCGGAGGCGCGATAGGTCTGGTTCTCGAACCGCCGGTCGCGCAGCTCGCCGAGCTGGTTGAAGAAGAGCGCGCGGGCGAGCGCGTTGCGGGCCTCGCCCTTGTTGAGACCGGCCTGGGTGCGCCGGCGCAGGTCGAGATCGCGCAGCCAGTCGAGCATGAAGATCGAGCGCTCTATCCGCCCGACCTCGCGCAAGGCCAGCGCGAGTCCGTTCTGGCGTGGGTAAGCGGACAATCTGCGCAGCATCGCCGAAGCGGTGGCGGTGCCGCTGCGGATCGAAGTGGTGAGGCGCAGCAGTTCGTCCCAATGGGCGGCGACATGCCCGATGGCTACCGGATCGCCGGTCATACCGGCCAGCAGCGGCCCCGCTTCCTGGCCCGGCAGTAGATGCAGGCGCCGGTCCTTCAGGTCGCGCAGGCGCGGCGCGAAGCGGTAGCCGAAGAAGGGCATGAGGCCGAACACATGGTCGGATGCGCCGCCGGTATCGGTGTAATGCTCTTCGATCGACAGGCCGGTGGCATGGTATAGCAGCCCGTCGAGAACATAGGGAGCCTCGCCGGCGGTCGCCGCGATCACGCGGCTCGAGAACGGATCATATTGGTCCGAGACGTGGGTGTAGAAGCTGACGCCGGGTTCATTGCCGTTGCGCGCATTGATGTCGCCGATCGCGGCGCCGCGCCCGCCCGCATGGAAGAGCTGGCCGTCACTGGAAGAGGTGGTGCCGTCGCCCCACAGCGCGGCCAACGGCACGGTGCGGTGAACGTCGATCAACCGCCCCAGCGCCTCGCTATAAGCGGCTTCGCTGATATGCCAGTCGTGCAGATGGGCGAGCTGACGCAGGGTCGCGCCCTGACAGGTCTCGGCCATGCGCGTCAGCCCGAGATTGATGCCATCGGCCAGGATCACGGTCAGGAGCGCGTTACGATCGTCCGCCACGCGACCGGAGCGGCGATGGGTGAAGCACTCGGAAAAGCCAGTCCAGCTATCGACCTCCAAAAGGAGATCGGTGATCTTCACGCGTGGCAGCCGATCATAGGCGACGCGGCGCATATTCTCTGCATCCGGCGGCGTGATCGCCTTGAGCGGGGATACGACAAGGCCATTGTCGTCAAGGCGCACCTGGGGCAGTTCTCCCTGTCGAGCGAGGATCGTCACCCGCTCGATCGCGGTGTCGAGACTGGCGCGGCGACCGGCGACGAAGCTGTCGAAATCAGTATCGATCGCCAGTGGCAGCGGTCCTCGCGCGCGCATCGCATCGAAGGTTGCAGGCGGCAGGAGATAGCTGTCGAAGGCGCGATAATGACGGCTCGCCGCCACCCATATGTCGCCGGCGCGCAGCCGGTCGCGCAGTTGGGTGAGCACGCACAGCTCATAGGCGGCGCGGACGACCACGCCATCGCGCAGCACGAACGGCCGCCATGACGGCGGCACGAAGCGGAGCGGTGGGTTATCGGGCAGGCGCCGTCGTCCGGTGCGATAAATGTCGGCGATCAGCCGAACCGCATCGAGCAAGCCCTGCACCGCACCGGCCCCGCGAAACTCAAAGGCGTTGAGGAACGGCCCGATCACGGAGCGCAGCGAGCGCTGCCGTTCGATCAGTTCCGCCGTGCGGTCGATTGTTTCCGGCGCGATCAGTAGCTCGGCGTCCACGACCGCCGTTCCCAACCTTTCCCAGTCGATCGAACTGATGGCGGCAAGAGAATCGACGCCTCGCGCCCGCGCGTCGAGCAATGTCCGGCATGAGCCGGTGAGCAGGCGAAGCTGCGCCTGCAATGACCGGATCGTGCCGATCGCCTTGTCCTTGGTCCGATTCTCGGCCCGTCGCATCATGCTCCCCAGGAGCTTGTCCATCATCGTCAGCACCGCATCGGTCAGGCTTTCCTCAAGCCGGATGCCGGCAGCGACAAGGATCGCATGACGGCGTAGGTCGGGCAGTTCCGCCAGATGCTGCGGCGTGATGCGCGCCGCCTCGTCGGCGATCCGGTCGAATGCCGCCTGCGGGATGGTCGCGGCGCGCGAGGCCGCCAGGCCCAGCGCGCGAACTTGGTCGAGCCGTTCGATCAGTCGCAGGATATTGCGCGGGGCCGGCGATAGGGGCGGGTTGCGCAGCCATGAGAGCCAGGTCGCGCTTTTGTCGTCGCGCCGCGACAGGAGGGCGTCGAGCGTCGCGCGTTCGGGTTCGCCGAGATCTCCGGCGAGCACGTCATGGACCAGATCTCCGGCCTGCTGCCGCGCCCGTCGCACTATCGCCTCAATCACCGTCACGGGCGGCAGCAGCAATCGCCGGCGTCGCATCTCGTCGATGACGATGCCCGCAAGCCGCGAGGACTGGGTGACGGTCTGCGCGATCGGCATGGCGAACGCGACCAGCGCGTGGAAATCCGCACGACTGAAAACGAGATGACCGAAGCGCCGCGACAGGTCGGCGAGGTGCGACCGCCGCGTTTCGTCGCGGCGGGCATAGTCGCGCCATGATGCGGGCGACACATCCAACTGATGGGCCACGAACGCGAGGATCGGCATGGGCGGCACTTCGCCGGCTTCCAGCACGCGCCCCGGCCAGCGCAGATACAGCATCAGCATCGCATAGCCGAGACGGGTGACGTCGCCACGCCGGGATGCGATCAGTTCGAGGTCGTCACGGGTCAAGGTGAAGTGACGCGCGATCTCGCGTTCATCGAGCGACGGATCATAATGGCCCGCAAGCATCTCGCGGGTTAGCAGGTGTCTTCTGGCCAAGGTCGAACCCCTCCATGTCGCTGTCCGTCAGACGTCCGTTGGACGGTCACTGGGAATGTGTCCATCAACTCTGGACGTTCGATGGCGATTCGGACAAGATCGCATTATGATGGGAAAACGGACAGTATGGGGCGGCCCGTGGCGCTGATCGGCTATGCGCGGGTATCCACCCCCGACCAGAAGCTCTCGCTTCAGCACGACGCACTGGAGCGGGCAGGATGCGACCGTGTTTTCGACGATCATGCGTCGGGCGCCAGGACTGACAGGCCCGGTCTTGCTGAAGCGCTGGCCTATCTGCGCGCCGGCGACACGCTGGTGGTGTGGAAGCTCGATCGGCTCGGCCGCTCGATGAGCCATCTGATCGAGAAGATCGGTGAATTGGCGTCGCGGGGCATCGGGTTCCGCTCGCTCACCGAGAACATCGACACAACCACGCCGGGAGGCATGCTGGTGTTCAACATCTTCGGCTCCCTCGCGCAGTTCGAGCGCGATCTGATCCGCGAGCGCACCCAGGCGGGTCTGCGCGCCGCGCGCGAGCGCGGCAGCAAGGGCGGTCGCCGCCCTGTCGTCACTCCCGACAAGCTGCGCAAGGCCCGGGCGCACATCGCAGCAGGCCTTACTGTGCGGGAGGCCGCCGCCCGCCTTAAAATCGGAAAAACCGCCCTTTACAAAGCGTTGGAAGGCGCAACGGCGGAATAGCTATGGCACCAAATATCGATCAGATCCGTTACCACGCTACACCAGCGCGGTCCCGCGTAGACGCACGTATTCGGGTTATCATGGGAATCTACATAGCCTGCTTCGGCCTCGGTTTTTTCAATCATGCGCGAGACTTTGTAGCATACGGATGGAGGCCCTATGATTGGGGACCATTTCAACTCGAGCTATTTTGGACATCACTGATATTCTTAGACGCGCTTGCTATTGTGCTACTTCTATCGCGCTTCAGACGGGCGGGATTGGTTTTGGCCGCGTCAATAATGATCGGTGACGTCGCTGCAAACACCTACGCTCTGGTAGCTTTGAGCATTCCGGCATTTGGCTTTTCGGTGCCGCTTCAGGCAACGTTTTTGGGCTTTATCCTAGGCTCGCTACCGTTCGTTTGGCCCGCAAAACCTTCTATGTTCCGATGAGCGCTGGCGCCTGTAGCAGCCTTCCCCCGTAATCGTACTGCATTCGTTCGTGTATCGCGTACGTAAAACTCACTTTCGTGTAGTCACCCCTCCACCGACCGCCAGCGCGATATGGTCAGCTTTCGGATCAACCAAGCTCTCGCCGGGCTGGGCAATGGCTGGATGATCCACGTTGACGCGCCGCGCCGCCCTGCTGCCGCCTACTCGGCTGCGGGTCTGTCGCATTTTCCTGACCCGGTGACGGACGCCATAGATCAGGAAAGGCGCGAATTATTCCAGTCCCTCGGCACCATGTATGAGGGCTATTTCGTCATTACCGCGACCTACTTCCCTCCGGTCATAGCGGAGCAAAAGTTTGTCGAGCTGATGTTTGACGACGATCGGGAGCGGCCGAACAACAAGCAACGCACGGCCGACCTGGTTGAACGCTTCAAGCGCGAAATCACCACATTTGAAAGCCGTCTGTCCTCGGCCGTGAAGCTGACCCGCCTTCGCGCTCACAAGGTCGAAAATGAGGACGGCTCGACCGTGACGCACGACGACTTTTTGCGGTGGCTGCAATTCTGCGTCACCGGCAAAAATCAGCCGGTCGTGCTGCCCTCGAACCCGATGTATCTCGATTCCATCATCGGCGGTGTCGAAATGTGGACGGGCGTAATCCCGCGCATCGGCAACAAGTTCGTCCAGACGGTAGCGATCGAAGGTTTCCCGATGGAATCGACGCCGGGCATCCTCTCGGCGCTGGGCGAGCTGCCGATTGAATATCGCTGGTCCACGCGGTTCATATTTATGGACCTCCATGAAGCTGTGAAACACCTTGAGGATTTCCGCAAAAAGTGGCGGCAAAAGGTTCGCGGCTTCTTCGATCAGGTTTTCCAGACCAACAGCGGCAAGATAGATCAGGACGCCCTTTCGATGGTGGCCGATGCCGATAATGCGCTGGAGGAAGTCAACTCCGGCCTTATCGCACAAGGATACTATACCGGCGTCGTCGTCCTGACGGACGAAAGCCGCGATAAGGTAGAACAGGCCGCGCGCCAGCTTGAAAAGGCTATCAACGCACTCGGTTTCGCGGCCCGTATCGAGACGGTGAACAACCTAGAGGCGTTCTTGGGCACGCTGCCGGGGCATGGCGTCGAAAACGTCCGCCGCCCGATCATCAACACCATGAACCTAGCCGACCTGATGCCGACCAGCTCGATATGGACCGGCCTCGATCATGCGCCGTGCCCGATGTATCCGCCCAGCTCGCCCCCGCTCATGTCTGGCGTCACCAACGGCTCCACGCCGTTCCGGCTCAATCTCCACGTCCGCGACGTGGGGCATAGCTTCATCTTCGGCCCCACGGGCGCAGGCAAGTCAACGCTGCTCGGCCTGCTCGCCGCCCAGCTCCGCCGCTATCCCGGCATGTCCATTTTCGCGTTCGACAAGGGCCTGTCGCTCTACCCGCTGGCGAAGGCGGTGGGCGGGGCGCATTTCACTGTCGCCGGGGATGACGAAAAGCTCGCCTTCTGCCCGCTCCAATTCCTCGAAACCAAGTCCGATCGCGCATGGGCAATGGATTGGATCGACACAATCCTAGCCCTCAACGGCGTGGCGACCACGCCCGCGCAACGCAACGAAATCGGCAACGCCATCGTCAACATGCACGCCAGCGGGGGCAAAACCCTCTCTGAATTTGTGGTCACGATTCAGGATGAAACGGTGCGCGAGGCGATCCGCACCTACACGGTGGACGGCTCTATGGGCCATCTTCTCGATGCGGAACATGACGGCCTGAGCCTGTCGGAATTTACCGTGTTTGAAGTCGAGGAGCTGATGAACCTCGGTGAAAAATACGCGCTGCCGGTCCTCCTCTATCTTTTCCGGCGTATCGAGCGATCTTTGAAGGGCCAGCCTGCCGCGATCATCCTTGATGAAGCATGGATTATGCTGGGGCATCCCGCCTTCCGGGCCAAAATCCGCGAATGGCTCCGGGTGCTGCGCAAGTCCAACTGCCTTGTTCTCATGGCAACGCAAAGCCTGTCTGACGCCGCAAATTCGGGCATCCTTGACGTTATCGTGGAGTCCACCGCGACCAAGATTTTCCTGCCGAACGTCTATGCGCGCGATGACGATACCGCCCAACTCTACAGACGCATGGGCCTCAATACACGCCAGATTGAAATCTTGGCGACGGCCATCCCCAAGCGCCAATATTACTATCTCTCGGAACAGGGGCGGCGGCTCTTTGAGCTGGCGCTAGGCCCCGTGGCCCTGTCCTTCGTCGGCGCGACCGACAAGGAATCCATCGCCACCATTAAGGCCCTTGAAGCGGCCTATGGCCCGGCATGGGTCAACGAGTGGCTGGCCATCCGTGGCGTCGAATCCACCATTAATATCGGCCGCGCGGCGGCGGCCCCCTATACCTCGGAGAAGCTGCATGAGTCTGTTTGACAAGCTGCGGGGGCGGCGAGCTGCGGAAAGCGCCCCGGTTGATCCCAACCCCTACCTGAACGCGCGGCGGCAATGGAATGAGCATGTGGGCGGCATCGCTGCCTCGCGGCGCTTGTGGCAGACTATGGCAATCCTTTCGATGCTGATCGTCCTCGCCGCTGTCGGCGGCATCATAGCGATTGGCAGTCAGTCGAAATTCATCCCTTACGTGGTCCGCGTGGACTCGCTGGGGGACGCGATAGCGACCCAGCGGGCCGATGTGGCTTCGCCGGTCGATGCGCGCGTGGTGCAAGCGCAAGTCGGCTCCTTCATCCAGTCGGCCCGCATGGTGACGGCTGACGTTGAACTCCAAAAGCAAGCCATTTTCCGGGTCTATGGGATGCTCGCGCCGAACGATCCGGCGTTGGCAAAGATGACCGACTATCTCAACGGCAATCCCGACAATACGCCTTTCGCCCGCGCGGCGCGGGAAACCGTGTCGGTCGAAATCGCCTCGGTAATTCAGCAAACCAAGACCTCTTGGCAGGTCGATTGGACCGAGACGGAGCGCGATCGGCAAGGCCAGCCTATCCAGCCTCCGGCGAAAATGCGCGCGCTCGTCACGATCCGCGTTGCGCCGCCCAGCTCGGCCACCACGGAGGAACAAATTAAGCAAAACCCCTTGGGCGTGTTCGTCCAAGATTTCTCTTGGTCGCGCACACTCTGATGGGAGGGACAATCAACATGAAGAAGATCGCCTATTTCGCCGCCGCCCTCGCGGCGCTGCCTTCGATCGCGTCCGCGCAGGACGGTCCGCCGCTTCCCGACGACATGCCGCCCGCGAACGCGCCCATGCCTGCCGGGGGAGGGGCGCAAGTAGATCCCAATGCCTATATCAGCCCGCGCAATCCGAACCTGACGCGCACCCAGCGCGAGGGTCTGTCGATCGCGCGGCGCTGGCAGGCGGAAAGCGCCGAAGGCATCAAGCCGGTGCCGGGCACCGAAGGCGCGGTATTGTTCGCCTTCGGCACCTCCGAACCCTCCGTGGTCTGTGCTGTGCTGCAAATCTGCGATGTGCAGTTGCAGCCGGGCGAGAACATCAATTCGGTCAACGTGGGCGATAGCGCCCGCTGGCTGATCGAACCGGCCGTTTCCAATTCCGGGCCGAACGAAACCCAGCATCTTATCATCAAGCCGCTCGATGCGAACTTGAATACAACGCTGATCGTGACGACCGATCGCCGCACCTACCATATCCGGTTGGTGTCGCACCGGACGCAATTCATGTCGCGGGTGGCGTTCACCTATCCCGATGAAGCGCAAGCCAAATGGGCCGCTTTCCGCGCTCGATCGGACACGGCGCGCGCCGAAAACACGATGGCGGTGCCCGATGGCGCGCGCGGGACGGGCAGGGGAGGGAGCGAATATCTCTCCAATCTCGATTTCCACTATAGCGTTGACGGCCGCGCACGCTGGAAGCCCGTCCGGGTTTACAATGATGGCGTCAAAACCATCATCGAAATGCCGCACGCGATGGAGCAGACGGAAGCGCCATCGCTGCTGATCGTCCGGGCCGGGGGCAGCGTCTCCAAGGCGGCTGATACCTCCATCGTCAATTATCGGCTCCAAGATGGCCGCTACATTGTCGATCAGATTTTTGACCAAGCGGTCCTCATCTCCGGTGTCGGCAAGCGCCAAGAGCGCGTCACCATCACAAGGGGGGGCTGATCGTGCGCGGTGCGATTTTTGTATCAGTGGCTTTCCTGCTTACGAGCTGCGCGGGCGTTTCGCACCGGGACAGCTTCGCCGTTCCGGCTCCTCCCGATCAGGCCCAAGCCCTCGTTGACGATTCCGTGGCGGAGCTGGTGAAACTCTACCCGCCTGCGATTAGCCGGGTGCTGATCCCGACTACCGGGGGCGGGGCCTATGGTGACGGCTTGCGCTCCTCGATGCGCCAAGCAGGCTATGCGGTGATTGAGGCGGGCAAGGGCGTGAAGCCCGATCCTGCGGCCACGCCGTTGCGCTATTACGTCGATCAGCCAATTGCCGATTCCTACCGCGTGACGCTGCGGGTCGGCGCGCAAACTTTCTCCCGCATCTATGGCGTGGATGAAAAGGGTATCTACCCGTCTGCCGGGTGGGCGCTCGATCTGACCGGCGCAACGCCGGAGCTGATCGAACGGGCGAACCGGCCCGTAGCGCCTGCCGCACCTCCTCCCGTTCCGTCGCCCGTCGCCAGCACGCAACCCGGCTTCGGCGGCAATGGAACAGAGGCCGGAACGTGGTCTGTCAGCCTGACGGGCTTCTCCTCCGAAAGCGCAGCACGCGCCTATTGGCGCGCGACGGCGCGCCTTCGCCCTTCGTGGGCGAGCGTGACGCCGCGCTTTGTCCAAAACGGACGCTCTCACGGCATCCAATTCGGACAGTTTCAATCCAGCGCGACGGCGCGCGCCAAGTGCAAGGGCATCCGTGCCGCGCGCTGTGGCGTCGTCAAGGCCGGGTAAGGGGGTAGGTTTATGTCTGATGCTGATAGCATGTCGCCGGAAGCCTCGCCGGGCGGTGCAGCGGACGGGAACAGCGGGCGCTTGGTGACGGGAGTTCGCAGGGTCAATAATGCGCCGCTGCTGATCGTCCTCGGCATTGTGGCGCTGTTCATCGCCATCGTGGTGTCGATTATGATTGATCGCTCCTCGGACAATGCGGCGACCAAGGTTCAACCGGCTGTCGGTCAAAGCTCGGCCGATGTTGCGAACAAGGTTGCGGGGACCGCTCCAAGCGGTGCTGCGGAAGTGATGGCGAACGCGCCCCCGCTGCCGCCTGCCGATGGCATCCCGGTCGCGCCGGTCGATCCCAATGCGCCGCCAACCGTCACCGCCTCGCCAGCGCAACCCAACGGCCCCACGGCGGCCGATCTGCGCCGGGCACGCATGGAAGCGATACGCGAAGCACGCCTTGCCCAATTTGGCAGCGCCGTGCGCTCTCCTACCGCCCTGAAATGGCAGGACGGCCGCAATGGGGCATCCTCTGGCGCTGGCGGCATGAGTGGCGGCGCTGATCCGGCAACCCAGCTCGTCGCCCTGCAACAGCAAATGGCCGCTGCAATGGCGCAGGGCCGCCAGCCCTCGGCCTCCGACATTGCCACCCTTACGGCCCTGTCAAACCAAGTGGCCGGGGGAGGAGCCGGAGCCGGGCAGGGTGCCGCCAATGCCCGCCCGCCTGCCAACTATGGCCAGTTCGCCAACAATGCGGGTGGCAATCGCTGGGCCTCGAACAGCCAAGTAGAAGCGCCCTCCCGCTACCAGCTCCGCGCGGGCTTCGTAATTCCCGGCACGCTGATCTCCGGCATCAACTCGCAAATACCGGGGCAGATTGTCGCGCAAGTTTCCCAAAACGTGTTCGATACCGCGACGGGCCGCTATCTCCTGATCCCGCAAGGCTCCCGCCTTGTCGGCGCGTATGATTCCAACCCGGTCTTTGGGCAGACGCGCGCGCTCATCGCGTGGCAACGGATCATCTTTCCTGACGGCAAGGCGATCGACCTTGGCGCTATGCCGGGGTCGGACAGCGCGGGCTATGCCGGGTTCCATGACCAAGTGAACGCGCATTGGTTCCGTATCTTCGGCTCCGCTCTGCTCATGTCTGGTGTGACCGCTGGCGTAACCCTTAGTCAGCCGCAAACCGGCCTCAACGCCAATGGCACCATGTCCGCCAGCCAAGCCCTTAGCCAAGCTCTCGGCCAGCAGCTCGGACAGACCACGGCGATGATGATTGAGCGCAATCTGAACATATCGCCCACGCTGATTATCCGGCCCGGCTTCCGCTTCAATGTGGTCGTCGTGAAAGACCTCACATTTTCAAAGCCTTACCGCTCATTCGATTATTGACGCCAGATGAAAGGGAGCAAGCAAAATGAAGTCTCGAATTTTAGCCGCTAAAATTTCTTTGGCGATCACTCTCGCGCTGGCGGCCCCGTCCGCCAATGCGCAAATCTCGGTTATCGACGTTGCGAACGTCCGCCAGACAACCGTTTCCGCGCTGCAAAACGTCGCCACGGTGGCGAAGCAAATCCAGCAGTATCAGACGCAGCTACAGCAATACCAAAATATGATTCAGAACACGGTCGGCGCGCCGGTCCAGCTCTGGCAGCAGGCTACGCAAACGATCGACAGCCTCCAAGGGCAGGTCAATCAAATCAGCTCGTTCGCTCGTCAAGCTGGCGACGTGAACACCTACATGAATCAATTCAAAAATCCGTCTTACTATCAGACCAATGCTTGCACGTTCGGGAACTGCACGGCGGCGCAGCGCGCGGCGGCTCTGTCCGCTACTCGCGCCCGCACGACAAGCCAGATGGCCGCAAATGCCGACGCTATGAACGGCATCAACAGCGCCATGACAACGCTTGCGTCTGACGGCCAGCGCCTCGACCAGTTGCAGGCCAATGCCACGGGTGCGAGCGGGCAAATGCAAGCCCTGTCCTACGCCAATCAATTTGCGGCCCAACAAGCCAGTGAGTTGCAGAAAATTCGCGGCGTCCTGCTCGCGCAAAGCGCCGCGCTGACGGCTCAATCGCAATATCAGCTCGATCGCGATGCTGCGGCAACAGAGGCATCGGCCGCAATGCGGAAAACCAAACCGACGCCGATCGGAACCTATCAGAATTAAGGAAAGCCCATGCCGAAATTGCGTCAACTTATCGCCGCGTCCTGCTGCACCGCTACACTTCTTCTCGCGGCCTGCGGCAAGTCCGAACCGAAAACGATGCTCTATTACTCTCAACACCTAGACGAAGCCCGCGAGAAGGTCGCCCGATGCAAATCCGGCGTCGAAACCGACGCGGAGTGCCAAGAAGCGGGCAGCGCACTAGCGCACGAAACCAAGCCGACGCCGATCGGAACCTATCAGAATTGAGGATAGCACTATGAAGGCTCTGGCTCGCCTACACCTGTCCGCCTTGGGGGTGGCGCTCACGCTCGCCGCGACTCCCGCCTATGCGCAATCGCAAGGTATGCTCGATAATGTTCTGAACAAATATAAGAGCATGGCGGCGGCGTGGGCGAGCGTCTTCACAACGCACGCGACAATTCTATTCGGCACACTAGCGGCGGTCAGCCTCATTTGGACGTTCGGGGTAATGGCGTTGCGCCGCGCCGATCTTGGCGAATTTGCTTCGGAAGCAATTCGCTTCGCCATCTTCTGCGGCTTCTTCTGGTGGCTGCTCATCAACGGCCCGGCGATCGGCTTGGCGATCATTGAAGGGCTGCGCTCGTTGGGTGCGCAGGCATCCGGCCTGCCTAACAATCTCGCGCCATCGGGTATTGTGGACATTGGTTTCGACATTTTCCGCCAAGCTGTCGAAGCGTCCAGCGTCCTAACTCCGGTCGATTCCGCTCTTTCTATCTTGGTTTCGCTGGGCATCCTGATTGTTTTGGCTCTCGTCGGCGTGAATATGCTGCTGCTGTTGGCCTCCGGCTATGTCCTCGCCTATGCCGGGGTTATCTTTTTGGGCTTCGGCGGCGCGCGGTGGACCAGCGATATTGCGCTGAACTATTTCAAAACGGTGGTCGCGGTGGGCGCGTCCCTGATGACGATGGTTCTTATCGTCGGCGTCGGCAAAACCTTCCTTGACCAATATTATGCCGCAACGGGCGAGGGTTCGTCTCTCCAAGATTTAGGGACCATGCTTGTCTTCGCGGTCGTCCTTCTGGCGCTCGTAAACAAGGTTCCCGCGATGGTCGGGGGCGTTATAAGCGGCGGCTCGATCCACGCGGCGGGCGGTATCGGAGCCTTTGGGGCAGGGGCCGCGCTGGGTGCTGCCGGGATGGCCGCTGGGGCGGCGGCCACGGGTGGAGCTATGATCGCTGCTGGCGCGATGAACGCTGCGGGTGGAGCCAGCGCGATCAAGGCCGCCTTCGCTGCCGCTGGTGGGAGCGGTGGTGAAGGCGGCCAAACCGGCATGGGAGGCGGGCAACCGCTTTCGTCGGCGGGCGACATGCCGGGAGGCGGCGATAACGGCGGCGGCGGTGGCGGTGGGGGCGGCGGCACGCCCCTTAGCGTCGCTATGGGCGGCGATGGCGGTTCCCCCCCGGCCAATGACAACAGCGGCCTTCAAGGCGGCTCGGAAGCCGCCAGCGCGGGCGGTGGCACGGCTGCAAGCGCCGCTGCGGGTAGCGAGGCGGCCGATCGTGAAGACGGCAACGGCGGCGGCGCTGCCGGTGGCTCGCCTGCGGGGGAGGGGGAGGCCAGCTCCGCCAGCTCGCAAGGTGAAGGCGCGCCCGAAAGTGGCGACACTGGCGGCACGCAACGCACCGGCCTTAGCCGTGCGGCGAAAACCGCAAGCATCCTCGGCGGCGCTGCCGCTGGTATGGCGGTGGGCGCTTTGAAAGAGCGGGTGGGAAATACGGTGGGCGGCCGACTGGCGGCCAATATCCGCGCGTCGGCCGCCTCGGCATCGTCGGGAAGTGAAACGCTCGCTCCCGCGACCGGCGCGGGCAGTCCCGCCAGTTCGTCCGATTCATCGCCACCCCCCACGGCGCAATTCGCGGGCGATACCATTTCGGCCGCCCGTGATGCGGGCGACATGGAGACGCCAGAGGATGAAGTTGCGGCCTTCGTCCAGAGAAGGGGGGACAGCTAATCATGGCCGCTGATCTGCCTCCGGTTGTCATAGAAGAACGGGTGCAATGCTCGATCGCGGCGGCGCTGCGCTATAACATTCCGGCGAACGTCATGCTGGCGGTCGCGGAACAAGAGAACGGTCGGCCCGGCGCGCGCGTCCAGAACACCAATAACACCGCCGATCTTGGCTCGATGCAGCTCAATTCCAGCTATATTCAATCGCTGGCACGCTACGGCATCCGGCCCGAATATGTGCTTGCGGCGGGGTGCTATCCCTACAACCTCGCTGCATGGCGTATCAGAAACCATATCCGGGATGACAAGGGCGACCTGTGGACGCGGGTTGCCAATTATCATTCCCGAACGCCGGTCCATAATGCCCGCTATCGGGCGCTGATTATGGCGAAAGGCGCGCGCTGGGAGGCGTGGCTTTCCTCGCGCTATAATACCTACAGCGTGAACGGCGTGCCGGTAAGCGGCGGCGCTCCTGCTGCGCGATCGACCTCGATCCCACTCACGATCACGGCGGCCGACGCGACGGGCGGGGGCCAGCTCGCGGCGCAACCCGCGATCGTCCAGCCCGAAGGCAGCGCCGACGCCTCGGCGGGCTATGTCGCCTCGATCTTGGCCGCTGCGTTCAATGCTCGCATAACCGATACGTGGCGGGCGCTGGAAGCCAATTACGGGGCCGCCAACAGCTTTCACAAATATGGGCAGGCGGTGGATTTCGTGCCGCGTGCCGGGCTGCACACGATCACGCGCGAGCAAATCCGCGCCGTGATGGCGCAACATGGTATTCGCGTGGCGGAGCTGCTGGGGCCGGGGGACCGGGGCCATGCCGATCATTGGCATCTGGCTTTCTATACCGGCGATCAGACTCGGCCGCTCGATCGCGCTCAAATTGTCGTCGCCAGAGCGGAACGCGGGGTAGGGGGCCTAACCTCGGCGGCCGTGCAGCCGATGGCCAACTATGAGGCTGCGCCAGCTCCACAAGCCCGCGTCATGGCGGCTCGGCCGAACGCCGCGCCTATTTCCGTTGCGGTGAATTTCCGGCGCGACATGCTGCATCCTTCGCCTACCGATCCCACGGCGGACCCGCGATTTATTCCGCGCACAATCACCGCCAGCAATTGAAGCGACGGCGCGCTAGGCGCTCAATTCGGCAAGCCGGTGTGGGCGCTGATCCCCATCCCGGCCAGCTCCTCAATGAGCCAGTCTCGAAAGTCCGAAATGGATTTCGCGCCTTCGGCCCTCAAGGCGGCAACGTCTTCCTCTTTGAAACTCCAATCGTCCTTGCCGATGTGGCGCAAGGCGCGCCAAACGCAATGCTTCTGATAGCTGTAGATCGCGCAACGGAGATACCCGCGAACGATCTTTTCCATAGCCGCATCGTCATTGCGGTGGCGATCTAGCAATGCGTCAAGGTCGGCTACGGACGGATTGGGATCAAGCATGGTCGGCCTCGATCTGTAGGGCGAGCTGGGCGAGGCGATCGGGAGCAAGCAAGTCGTCGGCCGCAAGGTCGATAGCGAAGGGTTCGCCGGGTTCGGGCGGCCGTCGATCGGCGGCGAAAGCGGCAAGATAGGGTTGCGCCGCGTCGGTTTCGATCCAGCGCCAGAAGGCAGGCCCTTGGCCGAATAGCCCGGCCTCGAACATATCGAGCCGGGCTTGCGCGAAATCATCGCACATTAGGCGAAGTGGATCACGGCCGATTCAGTGGTCCGCCCCTGCGGGCGCACGACAATATCGACCTTGCAGCCAAGCCGGGTGAGCATGGCTAGAAGCCGCTCAACCGAGACGCTGCGGAACTGGCCTCGCAGGATGCGCGACAATTCCGGTTGGGTAGATCCCGTAACCTTGGCGGCGGCGATCTGCGTCAACTTCCGCTCCTGCATGGCCTCGGCCACACGGGTAACGAGCTGGGCTTTCAAAAGGTGGGTGTCGGGGTCGGCAAAGCCTAGATCGGCAAAGACATTGCCGCTGCCTTCCTCAATGATTTCGTCCTGTGCGCTCATGCTGTGCCTCGCGGGGTCTGGTGTTGCCGGTGATGCTCCTCGGCGGATTTCAGCCGCGTTCGGATCAAATCCATATCGGCCTGCGGCGTGGCCTTGCCCTGCTTGGATTTCTTCTGGAAGGCGTGCAGGACATAGACCGCCTCCGCGAATTTGACCGTATAGACCGTGCGGAACGTATCGCCTTGGTGGTCGTCTATGATCTCGACCACGCCAGCGCCGCCAAAGCCCTTCAACGGCTTAGTGCTGGCGTGCTGCCCGCCTTGCTGCGCAAGGTGCAGGGCATAGCCCATTACGTCCTGCACATCGTCCGGGAACTCCCGAAAATCGCGCTTTGACGATGCCACCCATCGAACCGGCCGTTCCGTATCCATCGCGGCTATTATGCACAAATATACATAACCCGCAAGCGGAAATTATGCGCGTATGTGCATATTGCCAGCTCGCTATGCCGATTGAGGCGACCGCGATCGGGGCGGCTCAATCGAGCGCCCTGCGCGACGAATGTATCAACGCCGGGGATGCAGGGCCGTAATTTTATGCTAGAGGCCCGGCGCGGCCCACGCCCCCCAATTTGTGCGGCCGTCCACTTCCGACGATGGCCCGCAAGGACTAGCCATCGTCGGAAGACCAACAAACAATCTAGCCGATGCCACGCGCCGCCCCTGTCCGGGCAGGCGAGGGCTGCTTGCCGTTGTAATAAAATTACTGCTCAATCTGGCCCTAGTTGCGCGTGCAATTTCCCTATTGTTGAGTCATCGTCCTCCCTACAGCGACCGAAAGGAGGACTAGGCTATGGTTGATTCTTCCAATATCTATCGAGAGCAACAGAAAGCGGTTGCCCTAGAGTTCATGGAAAAAGCTCTTGCGATACTCGTTGAGGTCGATGATTCAGCCGCAGATTGTTATCTGCAACAATCAATAGATACGTGCATGGCGTCACCGCGCATGACATTTCCCGAAGATGAATTTTGGGATTGTGTTGATGAATTGCCACATTTGAGGGCATAGCGTGGATGGTACGCTAAACAACGCTAAGAGCGAACAATCAGCGAACGCTAGCAGTGCGGCTATCCGCTTGCGGCCGCTCAACCCGATCAATAAATGCATTGAGGCGGCAAGCAGGGCATCCCGGACAGCTTTCCGAATTGATCAGATACACGAGTACGCATGGCGGTGAGCGCTCGCGCTAAGTCTGGGGTCGAGGCGCGTAGCTGGGCGAGGTAGCGGGCATGATTTGCTGAGATGCGCCGAACTCGTTCTGCCTGAGCGGCTTGCGCGGCGGTGACCGCTGGCTTGGTTGCGATGCTGAGTGCTGACTGCCCCTCAAACTGCCGGACGAGTAGAGCGACTAGCGTCTCGGCATCAGGGGGAAAGTCCGCCAGACGGTCTCGCCTAGTCACGTCGGGCTCACCACTTGGCCCTTCCTCGTTCACCAACGTCACGACCCATCCCTCTGTCTCGATCCGCCAGCGGACGAGAGCATCGTCGCTGGCGAAACTGAGGCGGACGTTTCCCGTCGTGGTCGGCATGAGCGATGGTATCTCGGGAACGGCGTACAATGTCGCATCCAATGCCCAGGTGCCGAAGCGTTGTGTGGGCGCATCTTCCTGCCCTGGGAAAACACGGAAGGCGGCGAACTCGCTGTCTTGATGGAAAAAGCCTTCGCCGTGCGTCAGCGTGGCCAGCACCTTGCCGTCGCGGTCTATAAGCTCGGATCGACCATCCTCGGTGACTTGGGCCTGCCCCAAGGCGTCGAAATTGTATGTCGAGGTGAAGCGAGGCGGGAATGCCCACTGTCCATCGGCATGGATGAAGCCTGCGCGTTCGCCTTCCTTGGCTGCGGCAAGACCCTGATCGTCGAAGCCGCCGACCTGCGAAAATCTTGCCGGGATGACGATCGCGCCCGTCTTGGCGTTAGCGAAACCGTAGCGAGCAGTTGCCAGATCCTGAAAACGGACAAGCCCATTTGGGCTGACGCCCCAGACTATGACGCCTGCTGGGAAGCGCGTCACTACCGCGCCCTTAGCATCTATGTAGGCGACCTCGCGAGGTCCGAGCGCGACGCGTGCAAGGCCGGTGGGGGCCTCGATCCCACCGTCCGCCAGATCACCGGTGAAGTTGCCTGCAAAGCTGAAACGCTCCGGAATCACGAACCGGTCATTGCGATCAATATAGCCCCAACGCGACCCGTCTTTTCCGTAACCGCCGGTAAGTGTCGCGGGGGCGAGACCGTTTGCAGCGAAGCTACCGATCCCACCATAACGCATCGGTATCACTTCACGCCCGGTGCGGTCGATCGCACCGAAACGACCGGCTTTGCTGACCCCCGTCAGCGCCGCACCACGGAACGGCCGAATGATGTCGTAGCGTGGTTCCACCACGATGCGTCCTGTCCGGTCGATCATGCCCGCAGACAAGCCAAAGCCATCTTTGTCGCGTATCTTGACGATCGCGAGCCCATCTTCATCAAAGGCCTGCGCGCCCGCGAAGCGCGGTTCGATCACAACCTTGCCAGCTTCGTCGGCATAGCCCCATTGATCGCCGATCCGAACGGGCTCGGGTCCATGAACAAACAACGCGTGGTCAGAAGCGGCATCTCCGATTTCGTCGAAAATGAGGCCGGTAGTCGCACGCGTGCGGAGATTGAAATATCCGGCTTTGCCTCCGCGTCGTACAGCTACCCAGTCACCACGGAAGAGGGTGGATCCAGCTTCCCACTTGGCGGGTTCGACTACCTGCCCAGTACGATCAACATACCCGGTTAGAGGCACACGCCGCAATGTTTGGGCTTCGCCCCCCGTGGAAACCAGGAGAGCGACCGCGAGAGCAAGACGTTTCATATTCCTCCTAATCCCTGCTTGGCTCATGCTGGCCGCGCGACGCCGAGCCGTTTCATCTCCCGATACACCGTCGACGGCTCTGTTGCAAAGATTGGCGGCAGTCAGAGGTAGGCTGTCGCTCTGCGCCGATCAGGCGGCTGCTGCGAAATGGTGGTTGAGCATGCCCATGGCCTCCGTCAGCGCCGAGGGCCCAATGCCAAAAGCTCTCTCCACAAGGCGCACCTCGCCCCTGATGCCGGGCTGCAGGCACCAGGGGCGAGCCTGTCCTTTGCGCAGGGCTCGCATGACTTCGAATCCCTTGATCGTGGCATAGGCCGTGGGGATCGATTTGAAACCGCGCACCGGCTTGATCAGTATCTTGAGCTTTCCGTGATCGGCCTCGATCACGTTATTGAGATACTTCACCTGCCGGTGGGCCGTCTCCCGGTCCAGCTTTCCTTCGCGCTTCAATTCGGTGATCGCTGCACCATAGCTCGGCGCTTTGTCGGTATTGAGCGTGGCAGGCTTTTCCCAGTGCTTCAGGCCTCGCAGGGCCTTGCCCAGGAACCGCTTCGCTGCCTTGGCGCTGCGGGTCGGCGACAGGTAGAAATCGATCGTGTCGCCCCGCTTGTCGACTGCCCGGTACAGGTAGGTCCACTTGCCCCGCACCTTGACGTAGGTTTCATCCAGGCGCCAGCTCGGATCAAAGCCACGCCGCCAGAACCAGCGCAGCCGCTTCTCCATCTCCGGGGCGTAGCACTGGACCCAGCGATAGATCGTCGTATGGTCGACCGAAATGCCGCGTTCCGCCAGCATTTCCTCAAGGTCGCGATAGCTGATCGGATAGCGACAATACCAGCGCACCGCCCACAGGATCACATCACCCTGGAAATGGCGCCACTTGAAATCCGTCATCGTTCCGTCCGTCCAATCTCCGCCAAGCATGCTCAAGCTTCACGATTTTTGCAACAGAGCCACAACGCCCACCAAATCCGCGCCATGCTCACCCAGGAGAAGGTTGCCGATACCGACAAGCATTTTCGCATTGTAGGCGAGGAAGCCTATTGCGCCGCAGGCGGCACCTTCACCACCGATCTTTTCGGAGAACGTCGCTATTGCGATGATGCGGGCCTTGTCATGGACCTTGTGCAAGATCGGCTCGACGCCATCGCCAAGGCGGCGCGCGAAGATGGCTGGCGCGATGCAGAAGGGCAGCTCTACCGGCCTGATTCCTACTGGATGCGCGGCCATCTGGAACCCGCTGGCGAGCGCCATCCGACCGAGGAAGAAACCGCGCAGCTGGTCGAGATCGAGGCGGCAATCGCCAAGCGGGAAAGCGAGGTGGACGAGGACGAGCACGACTATGACGACGAGTTGCGCGCCCTTACCTGCAAGCAGGACGCTATCGTATCGGCTTGCCGCGTCTTCACCGCCGAGCAGAAGGCCGAGCACTCGCTTATCGTCTTCATCGGGCATGACGGTATCGAACAGGTTGCGTTCACGCGCAGCGCCAAGGGCACCGCCGCCGATGGCCCCAAGCCTCCCCGGCCCGACTACTCGCAGAAGGTCATGGATCAGCTGGGCGGCATCCGCACGATGGCGGTTCGGGAAGCCCTTGCCAGCGACCCGGAGCTGGCGCTGGACGTGCTCTTGACGGGCCTATTGGGGCAGGTTCGCGGCAACTCCTATTCGTGGCAACAAGCCGCCGAAATCACCGCCGAGAAGAACCGCTTCCATGTTGACGAGGCGATCATGGGCCATTCCACGATTGCCGACATTGACGAAATCGCGGGGGCCGATCTTGCCCGCTTGGCCGAGACACCCACGCTGGACGACATGCGCCAGATGGACAGCGAAGCGAAATTGCGGCTGCTGGCCTACTGCGTGGCCTCGCAGATCACGAGCCTTTCGTTCCATAGCGACCGCGACCGCCAGCTGGCGCAGATCGTCGCGGCCGCGCAGATCGACATGGCCGACAAGTGGGAACCCAATCAGGTATTCTATGACCAGCTTAGCAAGGCCACGCTCTTGAAGCTGCTGGCCGAAGGTTGCGGCAACGACGCCGCAGAGAATTGCCAGACCATGAAGCGCTCTGATCTTGCCGTGACGGTCAACGAGCGCCTTGCGGGGCGGCGCATCCTGCCCCCCGCCCTTCGACCCTCTGCCTTGCCCGATGCCGCTGATAGCGAAAGCCAAGCGGCATGACGGCATGGGGAGCGCGCTTCACTCCCGCGCTCCCCGCAAACTTGCGGGGCGGTGGCAGCTGCCACCGCACCCATTTTACAGAACGCAGCCGGTAAAATCGGCCGCGTATAATGAGCGGCCAGGGCCGCGCGTTGCCGGTGGTGGCAGCTGCCACCGGGGGAACACCAAGGGCACCCGCCCTTTCGTTCCCGAAGCATAATCGACAGGACCGGGTTGCACGCCAAGTTCGGCCAGTTCCGGCGCGATCGCGCGCGCCGGGGCCTCCCTAGACGCGCCGCCCGCACCACTCCCATCGATTTTGCTTCCCCCTCCCCATCCCGCGCTTCGCCAGCGGGTCAGAGCCGCAGGCCGCAGGCAGCGGCTTCGCCTAAAGGAGTGAAAAATGGCTAAGGAAACGAACCGGATCGACATTTATCAGGCCGTCACCGACGACATTCTTGCGATGCTGGAAGCGGGCACCAAGCCGTGGGTGAAGCCGTGGAGCGGTGGGCCGACCATTCCGCTCCGGCACAATGGGGTCGCCTATCGTGGGATCAACGTCCTCAGCCTTTGGGCCAGCGCTATGCGTCAGGGCTTCGCCTCGCCCTATTGGCTGACCTTCAAACAGGCGTTGGAGCTGGGCGGCAATGTCAGGAAGGGCAGCAAGGGAACCACCATTGTCTATGCCAACAAGCTTGTCGTGAAAGACTCCGAGACGGACAACGAGCGCGCCATTCCGTTCTTGAAACGATACACGGTTTTCAATGCCGATCAGGTCGAAGGACTGGACGGCAAATATCCCGCGCCCGCCCCGATCATCACCAATCCCGAAACCCGCGACGTTGAGCTTGAAGTGATGTTCTCTCGCATCGACGCAACCGTTCGCATCGGCGGATCGCAAGCCTATTACCACACCCGCGACGACTATATCCAAATGCCCGCTTTTGAAGCGTTCCATTCCGCCGACGACTACTATGCCACGCTTGCGCATGAGGCCGTGCATCATGCAGGGCATGAAAGCCGCCTCAACCGAAAAACCCTGATTTCAACGAGCCGCGCCGACTATGCGAGGGACGAACTCGTGGCCGAGCTGGGCGCATCCTTCATCGGCGCGATTGTCGGTTTCAAGGTCGAGGAACGCGAAGACCATGCCGCGTATATCGAGCACTGGTTGACCGCGCTCCGCAACGACAAGCGCGCCATTTTTGAGGCAGCCCGCGAGGCGCAGAACGCCGCCGACTACCTATTGGCGATGATGACCGACCAAGCGGATTGAATGCCCCGCCCCGCAAAATGCACGAGACGCCGCGCTTGCGCGGCGTCTCATTTCAGGAAAGTGAAATATGGGGGGCTACTCAATGTGGTTTATATACAAATCCCGACATGTTAACTATGGGCGGGAGCAGGTCGTTTTTAGGTGCAAAATGGAAAATATCATCGACACCTACAGGAATCGCATCAAGGCGATGGGGTATGAGCCGCGTCGGCAGGAAGACATTCCTGACGTGATGGCAGCTTATTGCGAAGCAATCGCAAATTGCAAGATTGAAGGACTTGAATTGGTTTCGGATGACCATTCTTTTTGTTTGCTGTTGGTCGAAACCCAAATTCCCGTCGATGTGGTGATTGGTCTGGCGCAGGACTACAACCGTGATGTTCTGTCCCGCCAGAAACTTGCTGCATGATTGGTGAGCGACCCTTACACCTGGCGTAACAGCGACGTTCTTCGGAACAAGCTGGGAATCCGCGACGATAATATCCTCAAGGAGCGAGAAGCTTTCTTCTCGGTTGTCCGACATGGCGAGCTGGTCGTGCAGCGCGCCGCGCCGGCGACGAATGCGCGCGAGTATCGCGAACTGCACAATCATCTGTTTCAGGACGTATATGATTGGGCGGGGCGCTTTCGGACCGTGGACATAAGCAAACCCGGCAGCACTTTTGCCCGAGCGCACTTCATTGCCCGCAGCATGGAGCACGAATTTAAGCAGCTGCCCGACCTCCAAACCCTCAAGTCGATGGATCGTGATCGCTTTGCCGATACCATGGGGCGACATATTTCCGAATTAAATGCCGTTCATCCGTTCCGTGAGGGCAATGGTCGCACCATGCGGCTGCACTTGCAGCTACATTCCCTTGCGGCCGAAAAATTCGTCTCGATCCAGGCAATGGGGCCGAAGGACTGGATGGAGGCGAGCCGCGATAGCTTCCATACCGGAAATCACGCCTCCCTCGCCAAAGTCATCCGCGATGCAATGCCGCTCGAACAGAACCGCGTCGAGCCAGCGCGTGGGCCAGCGGGCATCGCGTTTCCGCCCTCGATGGAATCTCTCATGCCAGTTGGCGAACGGCGCGCAATGAGTATCGAGCAGGCCAAGGATCAAATTAGCCGTTACCTACCTACTGCGCAAACCGTTGCGTCGCGGCAGCATGAGCAGCTTAACCGGATCGCGGAAACGTCCGCTGACATGCGCCAGCTGGCCGCACGTTCAGCGCAGGAGCTTGCCTTTTTCCGCGATCCCAAAGGGCCGATGCACCACCTTCAGCTGATTGAGCAACGCCGCTATCATCAGATCGAGGTCAATTGGTCCGAGGGCATGGACCCGCTGCAAAGAGTCCGCGCCATCAGCGCGGGCGCCGCAGATTTCCTTTCGAAAATGACCGACCGCGACATTCAGGCCGCCGATCGCGCGCTACGTCTGCAAGTCATGCCTCCCGGCGTCAGTCAGGTTGATCTACGCCTTGCCGCGCAATTCGAGAAAAACTCGCCTGAGCAGAACCGGGCCGATGCCAGGTTCGCGCAATTCCAGCTCGCCATTGATAAGCGCGTCGCGACAGCTACCGAGCGCGGCGCATCGAAGGAACAGCTGGCGCAGATCGTCGAAAGCGCAAAGGCGCATGTCGCCGCAACATTGCGCGAAGGCAAATCACCGACACAGGCGGCCGAGAAATCAAAGGACCGCGAGCGCTGAAAATGAGCGGCCAGGGCCGCGCGCCTAGTAGTCTGTCAGCTGCCACATAGGATCGAGCGGCCCAGGGCCGCGCCCCGTCAGTGGTGGCAGTTGCCACCGGGGGGAACACCAAGGGCACCCGCCCTTTCGTTCCCGAAGCATAATCGACAGGACCGGGTTGCACGCCAAGTTCGGCCAGTTCCGGCGCGCTCGCGCGCGCCGGGGCCTCCCTAGACGCGCCGCCCGCACCACTCCCATCGATTTTGCTTCCCCCTCCCCATCCCGCGCTTCGCCAGCGGGTCAGAGCCGCAGGCCGCAGGCAGCGGCTTCGCCTAAAGGAGTGAGGAAAATGGAAGCGACAACTGACCAGATCGCCACCATCGCGGCGCTGAACGACATTGCGCGGCGAACGATGGGTGTGACTTGTCGCACCGTGATTACGCAAGGCATCGCGGCGCTGGACGAGAACACGCAGTCCGACATTCTCAAGATGATCGAGGGCTTTGAGGATTTCACACCCGACAACGACCCGCACGGCGAGCATGACGCCGGTTTCCTTTATCGTGATGTGATTGGCCAATGGCATACCCGCTGGACTGACGACAGCACGCGCCCAGCCCTCTCGGTCATGTGGAAGTTCGACTATTACGACCGCGATCTTGAATTTGGCAGCGCCGAACCGTGGAATCCCGATGCCACAACCCGCGTGCTCACCATTCTCCTAACCAGTGAATATTGAGGGAGGCCATCATGACCAAATCGCCCCCGGTTATCGAGCTTAGCTGGCGTGATGAGAATTATGGTTCCGTCTGCGCCGTCGCCGCTTTCCGCAACTATGCGGGCACACTGGATTGGAGCCACCGCACCCACCAGCGGTTTCGCGGATGCCTGAAACGTGCAGGCTTCGCGTTCCATTGGGGGCGATGCAGCTATATCGCCACCAGCGGCACCCGCGAAGAGAGGCAGCACGCCCTTTGTGACGAGCTGGCCCGCGCAGGATTCCAGATCGACAGCGGCGACGTGAGGGCAGAGGCATGAACCGCGAACGCCGCAAGCAGATCGCCGCCGCCCGCGTGCTGATCGACAAGGGCAAAGCCCTGTTGGATGAGGCGCGCGACATGCTTGAAACCGTCAAGGATGACGAACAGGCCGCCCGCGAGAATCTACCACCCAGCCTTGAGGACAGCGAACGTGCGCAGGCGATGGACGCCGCAGTTTCCGAACTGGAAAGCGCGATTTCAGCCCTTGAAGACTTCGACGCCGACGAGATCGGCACAAACCTCGACACCGCCAGCGAATAGGAAGGATTGACCATGCAACCCATGCGCCACCTAGATCGAGACACGCGCCGCGCCCGCCTTCTGGCGGCGCGCACGCGCCCCGTCGGCGGCATCAACCGGCGCGGCATCTTCACCGGCCATTGGGACGGCGGCGATGTTGTGCGCCAGTTTCGCGGCGACAACGGATCATGGATCGGCCTTGCCGCCTACAAGGCGAAAGAAGAGCCGGAGCCGCAGCCATGAAAATCAGCAACACGGCGAGCGCCGTTCGCGTCACCCTCTCGCCTACCGAGATCAGCGATTTGCAATTTGTGATCGAGGCGGCCGAGCGCGCGGGGCATTATATGCCCGCGCGCGTCCCCAACATCATGGCGGCGCTGACGCGCAGCGCCGACGATGTTCGGATGAAACAGGCGATGAAGCGGGCGGAAAAAGATCGCGTAACGCGGATCGAGCAGGACCGGCGCGCGCGCGAACGCCAATTCATGCTAGGCGACCGATACAGCGTCATGGCGAGCCGCGCCGACTACGCCGATGCGTCTTCCGATCCGGACGCGCGCCAATGGGTTGACCTAGTGTTTCATGAAATCATGCAGAGGCCGCTTCCCGATCAATACGAACTCCGGCGCGACGTGTGGCGTGTCCACGTTGTCCAACTGGACGGCGGCACGCTCGGCGCTGTTGTAGGCGGCGATTGCACTCAAACCGCCGACCCCGCCGAAATTACTTCCGTAGCAGGGCAGCTGATCGCCCGCTTCGAGGGCAGAGCTTGACCGGCGTGGAGCGGTGGCAGCTGCCACCGCTTTCAGAGAGATCTAGAATTTGGCGATGAGAGGCAGCAGCGCCGCCGCTTGGCTTCCCAGGACCGGCACCCAATATTTCGCGGCGCGGTAATCAGGGCCGTGATCGACCGCCATCACCCCAAAGACATATCCGATCATCGGCAGCGTCCACAGCAGACGCCCGCCCAGGTCTACGCCCATCAGCACCAGCGCAACGCCGAGCACGGCCCAAAGCGGAATCAGTCGTTCCATGATTTCGCGATGACGGACTATTCGCCATGCGCTCTCCCAGTCATCGGCACTAACCTGCGATACGAGGCTCATAGCTTCCCCTTTTCATCAACGGTCGCCGGGGATCATCCAACGGCTTTATGAAAATGTGAAGAGCGTTTCGCGCGCATTCTCGCCAGTCCGTTGTATAGCCTTCATCGAGCGAGGGCGAAGGACTGTGACAGCGGCCTTTCGCAAATCCTCTCGCTCAAAGGAGGTGATGTGATTTGACAGCATATGAAGCAGCTCAATTGACGATCGCAGCCGTCGCGCTCGTGATTGCAATTGTGAAGCTGGGGAAGTCCGATAAGGGCTGATCCAGCGGGGCGGGTGGTCTGACAGGGCCGCCCGCCCTAAAAGTTTGAACCCGCCGTGTGACAGCACGGCGGGTTCAGGTAGGTGCGTGAAATGAATCAGCACACGAAGCATTGCCTATATAGCCCTTTTCCCTTGCCAATCCAATAACCGGCGTGCGCGCGGCGCGTTCCCCTCCTGTTCCGTTTGGCGCATAAGCGCCCAACGGCCGCGAACTACAACCGCCCCAAGCCCATTGATCCTATCTGGTATCGGCAAGGCTGCTATCTGCGCATCCAGTGCGCTTGCGGTCGCCGCGTCGTCGCCCCGCTGGGCGACTTCGCCCGCTCACGCCGCATTTCTTTCGATACCCGCATATACGAACTCATCGCGCGGCTTCGGTGCAGCCAGTGCCGCCGCAAACCTTATGCGGACGTGTCGCGCAACCGCTCGGGCAATTAAACTGACGGAGGATCCGATTACTCGGATGCTTCCGGCGCTATCCGTTGGGCATGTCGCCGGCGACATGCCGCAGCGCCCGCTAGGTCGCCGCTACGCTATGACCTGGCGGGCGCTTTTCCCTAGATTGAGGCGGCAATGCCGCCGTGCCCGCTGTTCGACTTCGGGGCCTGTTCCTGCCCCCTGCCGCAAGGGCTGGACCGTCTCGGCCGCTATGCGGCCTCGCTTGGCGATCAGGCGGGTTTCCCCGCCCTTCCTTCGCTACGCTCCGTGCAGGACGGGTGATCCCCCTCCCCCCTGATCGGCCCTGATTTGCGGCATTCCCCGGCCCTGCTCGCCGCTGGGCAGAAGTCGATGACCCGTCATCGCCTTCGGCTCCATTCTAGGCAGGGAAAACAGCACATGACCGACATTCCGCTGGCAACAATTCTTCGGATCAACGCCGCCCGCACCATCCCGCTCGCTCGCTATGAGGAAGAGGGCAATTTCGACCGCTTCGGCTACATCAAAGACCTCGCCGAAAATCATGGCGCTGACCTTCCCGCCGTCATCGAGATTGCCGATCTACTAGGCCCGGAGGAAGATTTTGACGGCCTTGTGACCACCATCGAGGACGCCGCCGAGGGCTTCGGCTTTGGCGCTCTTATTGTCGAGGGGGCGTGAACATGGGCCAGGAGCTTATGACGCCCGCGCAGATCGCGGATATTTGCGACGGCCGAGACAAGGCCATAGCCCTTTGGCTGGGCCTCTATGACACCTACCATGCAACCCGCGACGAGGCGGCGCGCCTGACCCTTGGCGGCGCACTGTCGCTGTCATGTGGCCGCGACTGGACCGAGGACACGTTGACCCGCGCTTTTATCCAGTCGCAGCCTATCGAGCAGCGCGACAAGGAGACGGGAGCGCGCCAGACCATCGCCGCACGCGACAATTTCGAGCGCGTCTTGACGCACACGATGGACCGTCGGTGCTGGGCGGCCCTCATGGAGCAGCTGGGTTTTGACCAGCTGCTAGACCAGCAGGCCCGCAAGGAGTTTCATGACGGCTTGCGCGATGATCCCGTGCCGTTCACGCCCGACAACTGCGCCGCCACTTTCGGGAATATCTGGACCAACCGGCGCGACCTTTATTTGCGCGGCATCGCCAACGTCTTCGCCAAGCTGGATCGCCGCTTTCGCTCGCACAACGGTTTCAAGATCGGCGCGCGTCTCATCATCGACCGCGCCTTGAACGAATGGGGATCATGGGACCGCTACGAGCGCCGCGACACGTTGCGGGACGTGGAGCGCGTCTTTCTGGAACTGGACGAAAAGCCCCCGGTTTCAGAGGGCCACAGCATCGCCTCACAGGTTGCCGATTCGGCACGCGTGCGCGGATCGCTGCCAACCGTGATCGAGGGCGACTATTTCCGCGTTCGCGTCTTCAAGAATGGGAATCTGCACATATGGTTCGAGCGTGACGACCTTCTGCAGAGCGTGAATCTGTTGCTCGCGGAATATTACGGCGAGGCTATCGGTGATGGCTATGAGACGACCGAGGCAGAAGCGGCCCCGGCCTATCATATCACGCCCGCTAAGAACTTCGGCGCGTTCATGACTTCCCCGGAGATCGCCGCCCAGGTCATCGAACATGCGAGGATCAGCACAGGCCAGCGCGTTCTAGAGCCTAGCGCGGGAAAGGCCGCGCTTGCTTCGGCCGCGCGCAACGCTGGTGCCGATGTAACTTGCGTGGAGCTGCAACCCGGCTTCGCCCACGAACTACGCGTAATCCACGGCTTTGCCGATGCGATCGAGGGCGATTTTCTCGCATTGGACCCGGCCCATTACGCACCGTTCGACGCGGTGATAATGAACCCGCCTTTTGATCGAGGCCGCGACTGTGACCATGTGCGCCATGCCCTCGCCTTTCTCAAACCGGGAGGCGTGCTGGTGGCAATCATGAGCGCGCGGGCAGAGTATGGCGAGGATCAGCGCCACAAGGCGCTACACCGCATGATCGCTGGTTGCGAGGCGATCTATTTCCACGGTCGCAAATGGATCGACCTTCCCCCCGGTTCTTTCGCCCACGCCGGAACCAACGTGAACACTGTTTTGCTTGCGATCCGCAAGCCGGGTTGATCGGTGCAGGCGGTGGCAACTGCCACCGCCTGTCCTGGCGCAGATTGAGGCGGCAAGCCGCCGCGCTGATTTGTCGGGTTTGGGGCCTGTTCCTGCCCCCTGCCGCAAGGGCTAGACCGTCTCCGCCGCTGCGCGGCTCCGCTTGGCGACCAGGCGGGTTTCCCCGCCCTTCCTTCGCTGCGCTCCGTGCAGGGCGGGTGATACCCCTCCCCCCTGATCGGCCCCGTTTGCGGCATTCCCCGGCCCAGCGTCGCCCGCTTTCGGCAGAAGTCGATGACCCGTCATCGCCTTCGGCTCAATTAGGAAGGGAAAGCCCATGAAAATCCGTATCTACCGCCAGACCGAGCAGGACTTTGACCGGATCGAGATCGAGGGCGCGACCTTTGAAACCATCGTCAGCCGGGCAGCGGTCGAGGGGCTTCAATGCAGCGGTTACGACAGCAATCCGAGCCAGCGGCCTGAGTTGCAGGGCGCACCGAAATTCAAGGGCGTTTGCGGTCCTATGTGGGATGGCGATGCGATCCGCTACGAGTGCAGCGCCACCTATGCGGAGTTGAGCGCATGAGCGCCGCCGCCGCGATACGCACCGCGCAGGCCGACCAGCTGGGCGACCAGATCATTGCCGCAGGCTTCGCGCCAAACGGCTTTGTGCTGGACATTAACGGGGCGCTTGATGTGCCCCGCGACTTTCCCCTTTCCGCGCC
The DNA here is from genome assembly GCF_006874585.1 of Sphingomonas sp. IC081. Taxonomy (GTDB): domain Bacteria; phylum Pseudomonadota; class Alphaproteobacteria; order Sphingomonadales; family Sphingomonadaceae; genus Novosphingobium. Next base: position 54,432 of record NZ_CP029764.1, on the reverse strand, counting down.
GTGGAATCTGCCGTCGCGCCTGTTTCAGTTCCCCATCGAGGTCATCCGCGCAGAGCAGGACGAGCCGCGCAAGATCGGCCTTCGCCATCCTTTGCTTGCCGCCCATCCTTTCGTGCAACACGTCGAGCGTGCGCTAGGGATCGAGATCGCCCGCGATGGCGTGACGAACCGCCACGGCTACAGCAACCGCGTTCATTCGCTCTGGCATCATGCGGTGGACCTTATCAGCGCCGGGAAATGGCGCGAATTGCTCGCCACGCAGGAGTTCACCGAGCCGCGCAATATCTTCAATGCCGTTGTCTATGGCCTTCGCTATTCGGACCACGCCGACAGGAAGGCGAGCGGCCACATCAGCACCGTCGAGGCCCGCCAGATCATGCGGGAAATGGGAGCTACCGAGCCGACCGACCGCGCCGCGTTGCTTCGCAGCTTTTCCGCGCCGTCGCCCTGCCAGCAGGAACGCGGGGCCGAGCATTGGCCGATCAATCTTCACGGACCTTGCGCCGAGGATAAGGCATGGTCTTTCATCATCGGGATCGAGGATGGTTGGTTTTCCTATGACCGTTCCGGGCATCTGCAATGGTCCCCCATGGGCCGCGACCGTTACGCGGCAGGCGATAGCGCCAGCTTTACCGAGGCGAGCGGCCAGACCGCTTTCGCCTTTTGAGGGGATCGAGCATGGCCCGCCATTGCATCCGCGAACCTCGCTACGTTCCCCCGGTGCAGCGCATCGGGGAGCAACCCGACTTGTTCGGTGGACCGACCCTTAGCCACGTTGCCGAGCGCCAAGGACCGCCGAAAGGATGGCAGCGCCAATTGCAGAAATGGGGCCGCTGCACCGTCATTGCCGATCTTGAGGCAGCGCCGCCGTCTGTCATCGACCCTCCCCCGTCCCCGTCTCCGGTTTTCCTTGTCGCTTGCGTTGCTGCGAAGCTGGACCGCCCCGCCCCGGCGCGCGATCTTTACGCATCGCCATGGTTCCAGAAGGCCCGTGCCTATGTCGAACGACAGGGCGGCGCATGGTTCATCCTGTCAGCAAAGCATGGCCTGATCGCCCCGGAAACCGTCATCGCGCCCTATGACGAAACGCTAGGCGCGATGAAGGCAGGCGCGCGCCGCCTTTGGGGCGCGCGCGTGATCGAAGCAATGGCCGAGCAGATCGACGCCGCCGCGCCGCTGATCGTTCTCGCAGGCCGCAACTATCGCGATCCCCTTTGGCCGCAGATCGAACGGCGCGCATCGGTTCCGATGGAGGGGCTTGGAATCGGTCAGCAGCTCGCTTGGTTGAGCGACAACTGAGAGCGAGAATTGTCGCGGTCCATGCGCAACTTCGCACGATGCGCTTCGAGGGGGCATCTGTTTGTCGCGCCGCCCTTTCAATCTATCCAACGCCATTTGGCGTTGTGAGTTTGAGGATTATAGGCCCAGCAACGGCCCAAGCCCCCCGGTAGGGCCGCCCACTCTCGGCAAGCGCAAATGGCGTAGTTTGCGCTTGCCGGGAGACCAGTTGCCCTCTCTATATGGCAAGGTGACTGCCCTCTCACCGACAGCGCCCTTGTGGACCCAAGATCAGGCCATCGCCTATGAGGCGGCCCTTGAGGCCATCAACGACGTTATCGCCGGTTACAGTGAGCAGATCGCGCTCGAGCATGGTTGCGTAGCGCCGAACGCGGCGCGGATCGCTTGGCTCGAAATGCGGACGGATCAGGCATCGGCCACCGGCCATGCGCTCAATGTGGTGGATGATGAGAATGTCCGGCAAACGCTGCTGGAATACAGCGCGATCGTTCGGGCGCGAGACGGCGCAGGGTGAAGGTCCGCTCGATGGGCGGGCGTTAGTTTGTTAAATCCCCCCGTCAGTGTCTTCCTAGCATGAGGGCTGCACCAGGCCGCATCAAGGATCGGCGGTTCCCCCAATTTGCTGCGCAAATCGGCTCCCCCACCGCCCGCTAGCGCGGCCGCTTCGCGGTCCCTGACCCGACCCGGCGCTGCCCTCCCCTTGGCCTTGCCAATTCCGGCAACAAGGAGGTTGTTATGTCTCATCGTCTGTTCGCTCAGCTGGCTTTCGAGCGTGCGCTTGGAAATGCTGCGATCGAGGCGCTGGCGACCGCGTTGAACGATAAGGATCATTTCGACGCGGAAAGCATGTGGCCGAAAGACCCGATGTTTATCGGCAAGACGAGTGCTGACATCGAGGCGGTTGCGGCCGAGCTGGGCCAGATCATCGAGGACCGTATAAAGGACGTGCTCGACGGCCCCGGCATCCGCAACATCGAGCGCGGCGAATGCGTCTATCCGCAAGTCGTCGCGGTCGTGCTGGCGGCCAAGGCGAAGCGCGGCCAATCCGGCTGACGCCGGAGGGGCGGGCTAACCCCGCCCCTTTTCGCCCGCTGGGCGAAACCGATGATCTCGGTGCCATGCAGAGCGCGGGGCGGGGCATCGAACCCCGCCCCGCGCAATCTCTTCTCTCTGTGTGTCGTGGCATTTTGGCATGGGTGCGCGCCAGCTTTCAAGGATCGGCGGTTCCCCCAATTTGCTGCGCAAATCGGCTCCCCCACCGCCCGCTAACGCGGCCGCTTCGCGGTCCCTGACAGCCGGCGCCGGTGCCCATGCCGGGTGTCTCCCGTCACCAACGAGGGGTGACTACACGAAAGTGACGTATCTGCACGCTAAGGGTGAACGGATCGGGAACGCTTGGGCTTTGCGTCCTTCTCCGTGGCTTCGAGGGCTTTGTAGAGGGCGGTTTTGCCGATCTTGAGGCGCGCGGCGGCTTCGCGAACGGTGAGGCCGGAAGCGATATGATCGCGTGCCTTGCGGAGCTTGTCGGGTGTGACCACTGGCCGACGCCCGCCGGGACGGCCTCGCTCGCGAGCAGCCTTGAGGCCGGCATGGGTGCGTTCCCGGATCAGATCGCGTTCGAATTGGGCAAGCGAGCCGAAGATGTTGAACACCAGCATCCCGCCGGAAGTGGTGGTGTCGATGTTTTCGGTGAGCGAGCGGAACCCGATGCCGCGCGCCGCCAGCTCGCCGACTTTCTCGATCAGATGGCTCATGGAGCGGCCAAGACGATCGAGTTTCCAGACCACCAGCGTGTCACCGCTGCGCAGATAGGCGAGCGCTTCGGTCAAACCAGGCCGATCGGCCTTCGCCCCTGATGCGTGATCGTTGAATATACGGTCGCACCCGGCATTGTTCAGCGCGTCGAGCTGAAGCGAGAGCTTTTGGTCTGCGGTCGAGACTCGCGCATAGCCGATCAGCGCCACAGACTGTCCGATCCTGTCCGTTTTCCCGTCATTATGCAATCTTGTCCGAATCGCCGTTGCAGGTCCAGAGTTAACGGACATATTCCTGTTGGCCGCCAGAGGACCGTTTGACGGACAGGGGAAATGCCACTAGATTGTATTGCACAATACAAATGCAGGAGGTCAGATTGTTCCGTCTCGTCAAGCCGCTGCCGCCATGCAACCAGTGCGGAAAGCCAACCGCCAATCTCAAATCCCGCGTGTGCGAGGAGTGCAAGAAAGAGCGCGCGGCGCGGGCCGTCACAACCGACCGCCAGTTGTTCACCGCCGTTCGGGCGCTGCCTCATATGGCGATCACCAAAAAGGAAGGTGAGTATCGGGTGACGTTCCGGCTCGCCTCGATCGTGGAGGCCGATCAGGGCCGCCATGATGCCGATTGGCACCGGGACCATGCCGAACGGGTCGCCTACTACACGGATGACCGCGACGACGCGCTAGGCTCGGCCAAGTCGCTTTCTGACAATATGGTGCGCGTCATGGCCCGCCTCGCTGAACAGGGAGCCAGCCAATGACCCATGAAGATCAGCAGCGCGCCTATAACGCCGGGTGGAACTGTGGCCGCTGGCCCGATGATCCCCGCTATCAGGGCTGCGAACCGACCAACCCCGACCTTTGGGAGCATTACGAGGACGGCAAGGCCGATGGCTATGTTGAACGACGCCGCAATGAAAGAGGGGTCTGATTATGGCGAAGGAAAAGCCCCTCAAGGGGCACAAGCTGGCAAGCTATAGCTTTGGCGTTTCGGTAAGCTGCGAGTGCGGTTGGCGCTCCGGGACATGGTTCGGGAAAGGTGGTCGCGGTAGCGCGCTGGGCGAGTGGTATTCCCATAAGGATCGCTGCGCGGCCGAAGCGAAGGCGCTGGGCGCATGACCAACCCGACCGCGCAAGCCTATGCTGAATTGCAACTGGCGTTCGACCATTACAACCGGGAGCTGTTCGCGGGCGAGCTGCCCCCCTGCCTGATTACGATGCAGAGGGAAAAGCGGAGCTACGGCTATTTCTCATCGGAACGGTTCGTGCATCATCACGACAAGAGCAAGACCGACGAAATCGCCATCAACCCGGCATATTTCGCCGTGGTCCCCCTGCTCGAAGTCCTCCAAACCGTAGCGCATGAAATGGTCCACGCATGGCAGTTCCATTTCGGCAACCCGTCGCGCTCCGGCTATCATAACCGGGAATGGGCCGACAAAATGGAAGCGATCGGCCTCATGCCGTCCAGCACGGGCCAGCCCGGAGGCGCTAGGACAGGGCAGAAAATGGCCGACTATGCCATTCCGGGCGGCCCCTTCATGCTCGCCACGGATGCCCTGTTGACGCAGAATTTCCGCATTTCGTGGGTCGATCGGTTCCCGGCCATCATGCCGACGCCGGCGATCGACGCCGGCGCCGGCGCCGGCGCTGCCGGCGGCCATCTGGCGGACGTGCTTCAGCCCGCCACGGGGAACCGATCGAACCGGATCAAATATCGCTGCCCTACATGCGGCGTGCAGGCATGGGGCAAGCCCGCGCTGCGGCTCCTGTGCGGTGGCGACGATTGCGCCAGCGCGCCCCTCGCCCCTGTCGAATAAAGGGGCTAGGATCAGCCCATGACGATGCGCAGCCTATTCGACGGGGCTTTGACGATGATCCTCTATGTCCTCGCCTTCGCAGCGGGGACAGTTTTTGTCCGGGCCAACTATGATCTGGTTGAGGCACACCCGCTTCTGGTGTTCTTTGTCGGCGCGATCTGCGCCTACCAGCTATTCAACCTGATCCCGCTTGCCGTTGTGACCATCAACGATCACATTTTAGGCCAGCCTGAACAGCGTCAAAAGCGAGACTAGAGGCCATCCCTTCGGAATAGCGTTAATATCGAGCGCAAGCGGCTCGGTTTGTCGGGAGCTGCATGGTCCGGGGCCGGGGCCTCCGTCGCTGCGGGGTGGGCCTCATCCCATAGAGCTTTCCAACGCTCCGCCTCAATGCGGCGCGCCATTGCGCGGTTCTCAACCGCGTGCAGCCTTCGCGCTTCTCCGGGATCGCTATCCATGAATCTCGCGCTGCACGATGAATGGTAAGTTTCCGTTGCACACCATGATTAACAGCCTGCCGACGATAAAGGCTGGGCATATCGCGCGGGCGCAGCTCCTTCGCCTTGCCAGCGCCGTGCCTGCCCGATACGGCTCTGCAACAACTCTGCTTTCGGGTCGCGCACAACCCGCCGTTGTGTCCGAAAGTGCGAAAGCCCGGCCCTGTGTCGGGCTTTCTTATATTCGTGCTAGACCACGCTCCAACAAATAGTTCTGGTTCTCATAGACGCCTGCGTCTATGCCGGATCTGACAGAGGAAGCGGGATGGCATTGGAACCTATCAGGGTATTGGAGTTCGCGGACGCCGATCGCGCGGACGTGCAACGGCGCGTGGTCGATGCCGTGCAAGCTGCGCCCGAACGGTTCCTGACAGACTATGCGGCCCGACCCGGCACTTTCGGGGGGCGCTACGTCTGTGCGGACGCCATGAAGGAGCTGCTTCCCGAATATACCGCCTCAAGAGAGGCCCGCGGCCGATACAACGCGCCCGTCCACAATGCCGCGGCCGTTCTGGCGGCCGAACAATACCGGCGCGTAGTAGCCGATAGCTCCGATCCGACCCGCAACCTGGTGCTGTTCGTAACCGGGATGCCGGGGGCCGGGAAAACCTCTGAAATCCAGTATGCGGCGCTGCATGAAGGAAACCGGCTCGGCCGTGACGTGCGCGCGATCTTTGAGGGCCAGCTTGTCGATCCGCAAGCGAGCATCGCCAAGGTCGAACAGGCATTGAGCGCCGGATGCAGAGTCGGGGTAATAGCGGTGCTGCCTCGGCCAGAGGAGGCGCTTGCGCACACGTTCCAACGCTTTGAGGAGCTAGGCAGGGGCGCGAGCGCGGCCGTGATGGTGCGTATTCAGGAGGGCACGCCTGACGGCCTAGAGGCCCTTCTAGGTCGCTTTGGCGATCAGATTTCGGTTGCGGTCCATGACGTGCGCGATCGTGCGAATGTTCATCGCCTAGAAGGCATGGACGGTGTAAATATCTGGCGGAAGGAATTGGAAAATGGACCTGTCCAAGAAAGGCTTGAAAGAGAGTTCGACCGGCTCAACCAGCTCGGCCGCGTCAGCGCCGATTGCGCCCTCCAATTCAAAGGACAATCTCCCCACGGGCAACTTTACGCGATTGGAGGCCCTGATGTTGGTGGGAGCCTCGCACATGGCGACGGACGAAAAGCTACGCCGGAAAGTGGCCGAACGTCTCTCCTGAACGCGGCGCGGGGAAGCTCGCTCGCCGGACTCTCCGACGCCCTCAAGACAGGCCAGAGCGAAGGCGACGGCAAAACCAAATCCAACGAAATCGGCCACGGCCTGCCTAAGCCGCCGTCGCCCCGGCGTTCCAGATGAACGCCCCCAGCCCGAACCTTCCGTTTGGTGTTAGCCGGGGAGCGTTGCGAGGGGCTGGCCCCTTGCTGTGGGGGTCGAGCGGGACGCTGGGCGGCCCGATCGCAGGGGGACGCTTCCCCCGCCTGCTCCTTCTTTTCCAGTAGGTGCCATGACCGGCTATCTCGGCTCGAAACAGGTTTCGGGCGCATATCAGGCTGTGATTGCCAATATGCCGCCGCACGATACCTACATTGAGACGCATCTAGGCTCCGGCATCGTCCTCCGGCGCAAGCCTCCCGCTGCCCGCTCGATCGGCCTCGAAATTGATCCGGCTACCTTTGAGTGCTTCGGCTCGATCGCGGCAGAGGAATCGAGCGCGTTCGATGGCGCGGCCGTCGAAACCTACAACGTCGATTGCCTCGCCTTCCTGCGCGATTTCGACTTTTCGGCCGCTGGGCGCGTGCTGATCTATGCTGATCCGCCCTATGTCCTCGCCACGCGCTCCCATCCGGGCACGCGCTACCGCTATGACTATACGGAAGCGGACCATAGGGAACTGCTGGCCGTCCTCGATGCGCTGCCCGCCTCGGTGATGATTTCAGGCTATCCCTCGTCCCTGTATAGCGAACTGCTGCCCGCGCCGCGCTGGCGCGTCCTGTCCTATCAGGCCATGACGCGAGGCGGGCCGCGCACCGAATGTCTATGGATGAACTATGCGCCCGACGCGGCGCATTGGGCCACCCATGCCGGGGTGGATTTCACCGATCGCCAGAGGATCAAGCGCAAGGCGGCACGTTGGAAACGCATGTTTAGCGAGCTGCCTGCGGGCGAGCGAATTGCGATCCTCGCCGCGCTGCTGGAAGTGGACTCATAGCAGGCCAGCGCCGCACTCGTTGCCGTTGTGAAATGATTAACCAAAGCATCCTAGATCAGCCCTGCGACCCGAAGAACCTTTCTCGATCATTTAGGTTCTTTCACTGGACCCGGCTGCATTAGCTGTCGGGTCCATCTTTCTGCGCCGCCAGCTCGTCCACCAACATTTAACCAAGGCGGGCAAGGGTCCGATTACCGCTCCTGTGTCAAAAGAGGCGATGAACGGCGATAACAACAGGCCCTTTTCGCGCGGCGATTTGTCGGCGCTTCTGCTGCTGCTGTTCACGCTCGCCATGATGGCCTATAACTATCGGCATCCAGAGTGGGCGAGCCAAGGCGGCATATGGGCCTACATTGTTCCCCGCCACGGGACAGCATCATAGGCGTGCGCGCCTATCCGATGACTGAACGGACAAAGCGGACGATCGGCGGCCCAACGCCCGCGAGGAAGGCAAGCCCGGTAAGCGCCAGCAATCCCCAAAACTCGATGTGGATAAGCAAGTCGCTGCCGGAATCGTCGTTCGGATCGGGCCAGTCCTTCATGGCACCGGATGATTACGGCTCAGGCTCGATGCTGCAACCTCCTAAGCCAGCAAGGGGCTTCACCGGCCAGCATCATAGACGGGAACGTCTATGCCACCGGCGACATAGACGCGGGCGGCTATGCTGCAGCGCATAGACAGCGGCGACTATGCTTCAGCGGCCAACATTTCCGAGACAGGGCAACCGATCGCGTCCGCGAGCTGCGCCATAACATCCAAGGTCGGATTGGCCTTCCCGTTCTCGATAAACGAAATGTAGGAGGCCGTGACGCCGGTTTGCTCATGCAGCATCGCTTGCGACATTTTGAGGGCCTGCCTCCGCGCCCTCAACCGCTTCCCGAATAATTTGCTCAACGGGTGCGCCATATCGTCCAAACGTAGGTATATTGCCATTCTGGAACCTGCTTCGGAGTCGGGTGATGATGGACTTGAACGACGAACAATATCACCGCCTCCAACATGCTATAGCCCTCACGCGCGAAAGCCTCGCTATCGCGGCGGAGCTGGGCGACGATCTATCAGCCTTTCAACTGAAACACGCGCTCCATTCGCTGCATTACATTAGCGAGCTAGCCCGCCTTATTCACCAAAAGTGTCCTGAAGGGTTGGCGGGAGTGGCGTAAGCCTCTGATCTGAATTAGGAACTGGGTGTCTAAGCCGAACCTGCCGCAGGGCAGAAAATGCCACGGGCCACACCCGCCATGAACGATGATATCGCAAGCTCATTTGGATTCCCAGCAGTCGGCCGCAAGAAAATCACAGCTGCGTTCGACGGTGGCCGGCTTACCTCGGATGGCGGTGTTCTACTGCTTGCACAGGCCGAGCGCGCGATGGGGATTTGCCAGCGCCTGGCGGCTTGTATTGCCGATCCGCGCGATCCAGCGCGGGTGATCCATCGCCTGGATGACATTCTGCGTGCCCGTGTGTTCGCGATTGCGTGCGGCTATGAGGATGCCGATGATCTCGATGCTCTGCGCGACGATCCAGGCTTCCGCCTGGCGCTCGGCAAGCTGCCGGAATCGGGCGCGGGGCTGGCCAGCCAACCGACGATGAGCCGGTGGGAAAATGCACCGACTACGCGCGAACTGGCCAGCATGATGGCCGCGATGATCGACATCTACTGCGCCAGCTATCCCGCCCCTCCGACAGCGGTCACGCTGGATATCGACGACACGTGCGACGTCGTGCATGGCTATCAACAGCTCTCGTTCTGGAACGGGCATCATGGGGAGCGCTGCTTCCTACCGATCCATATCTACGACACCGCGACCGGCAGGCCGGTGGCCATGCTGCTGCGCACAGGCAAGACGCCTTCTGGAAAGGAGGCGGCGGGGCACATCCGACGCCTGGTGCGTCACCTGCGCCGTAATTGGCCCGATACCCACATCACTATCCGCGGCGACGGGCACTATGGTCGACCCGAGGTCATGGCCTACTGCGATGCGGCCCGCGTCGATTACGTGTTCGGCCTGCCCACCAATTCAGCGCTGCGCGCCGATCCCGCCATTGTTGCGGTCGCCGATGCCTGCGCGGTCAAGCGCGCCCAGCGTCAGTGTCCCGTCCTGCGCAACTATGCCGAGACCCGCTATGGGGCAAAGACCTGGAAGTGCCAGCGTCGCGTCGTTGCACGGATCGAGGCCAGCACGCTGGGCATGGACATCCGCTATGTCGTCACCTCGTTGGCAACAGGATCGGCCGAGCACATCTACGACACGCTCTACTGCGCGCGTGGTCAGGCCGAGAACCTGATCAAGCGCCACAAGTCCCAGCTCGCCAGCGACCGAACCTCGTGCCGCTCGGCCAATGCCAATCAGATGCGCCTGATACTGCACACTGCCGCATACTGGCTGCTATGGCGCATCCAGCAGGCGATGCCCAGGACCGCTGCTCTGGCAAGCGCGGAGTTTACCACCTTGCGCCTGCGGCTGCTCAAGGTCGCTGCGCGCGTCGTAGAAAGTGCTAGCCGCATCCGCATTGCCTTCGCTTCCGCCTGTCCGGATGCCGACCTGTTCCGCGCCCTCGTTCTCCGGCTGAAGCCTGCGCCGACGTAGCCCATGCGGCAGCGCCGCAGAACTCCGAGCCCAGCCCTTCAACCCGAAAAGCCCATCAATCCGAATGCGGTGAAACAAACGCCAGCGATGCCGGTCGTCCGCGCAATACAGCCAGCCGCAGCAAATGCCCAGAGCGGGCCCGAAACCGAGCGTCGTGAATAAGAGAGGTTAGGCGGCGCTGCACCGTCCGCAACAAGCCCTCGGGATAGTCACCCGGCTGCTCCGCCTGCAACTTCTCAAGCAGCTCTCGTCCGGTCCGCCACGGCTCCTTTTCGAACCAACACTTCAACTGTTCCGTCACGTCGACCAGGGGATCGGGTCGACGGCGGCCGCGAGGGACCTTGGGCTTGTCGGTCGCGGTCGGACGGCCGCCACCGCTCTTCCATGCGGTCCGGAGGCTCGACAGGAACGCGTCGAGCTCAGGTGAGGCCTTTTCGCCGACTTTGGTTGGGACCGTCATGTCGGCGAGCGCGACCAACCGCTGCTGCGCGGACCTGATATCGCGCAGCAACCGAACGGGATCGAGCCCCTCCTGCATGATCCGGAGCCGTTCGCGGGTAGCATCATCCGTTCGCGGATCGTCGATCAGGCGCTGGCACGGCGTTGCAGGAGAGTGATAACGCTTGTGGACGCGGGCGCCATCCCGGCGCTTCTCCGCCAGCTTGAACGATGGCTGGAAGAAGTTCACGAATAATCGCGCAGCAGCGTACAGATCGGCCAAGGCGGCAGTAGCCTCCAGCCCCTCGAAGCGGCGATAGCCGACCAGCCGGCGCACGACCGATCCGTTCTTCTGTTCCACCCACGCCTGGTCGTTCTTGCGATAGGGGCGGCAGCGAGTGAACGCGATGCCGGCCTCCAAGCAGTAATCCCGGACCGTCTCGTTGATGAAGACGCTGTCGTTGTCGGTATCGAATCCCAGCAGCGCAAAGGGCATCAACTTGCGCAGCTCGTTCAATACCGCGACCAGCACCGTTTGTTCGCGTACCAGCAGCGGGGCGCATTCGGTCCAGCCGGTGGCGATGTCGGTTAGCGTGAACGTCCAGGCGAAGCTTCCCTTCGCTACCGGGCCGCTATGCGACACCAGATCGGCTTCGATGTGTCCCGGCGCCGGATCGTTCCAGTCGGAGAACGTCCTAACCGGCACGCTACGCCTGAGCGCGGTGCCTGCCACACCTTGCCGCTTCGGCGAACGGCCACCGACCTTCACCTCGCGCAGCGCCCGATCAATCGTCGCAGCGCTCATCCGCGTCAGCATGGTCTTCACCTCCGGCGCCACGTCCAGATGCCCGTGCCGTTCCATCGCCTCCAGCAGGATCGGGATGAGCGGTTGCAATCGCTTGCCGCACAACCGGTCCGATGCTTCCCACACCATCACAAGCGCCGTCCGAACTGCCTCGTCGTAGACCCGTCGTGCGGGGCGTGTGCCTTCCGCTGCTTCGCGCTTCGCGCGCAGCAGCCGCATCGCATGCTTGCGGTGGAAACCAGTCACTGCCGCGAACTCATCGAGGACGCGCCCCTTGCTGCGTTTGTCCGCCGATCGGTAGCGTTCGCCAACCGCCTCAACCAACTCCGTCCGCGTTGCCATGCTCACCTTCCTCATCGTCCGCTCCCGATCGTCTTCGGGAGCATTCTAGATGAGGCAACGTTATCCCCGCCGGGAGCAGTTCAGGTGAGGCAATGCGGCAAGGGCGATTCTTCGCTCTGATTGTCGCTGATCGACATTTTCTCGATGGATTTGATTGTCGCGTATTTTGGGGTCCTTCCAGCCCCTGTCTGTCGCTGGAGGGCGGCCCTGCGACGATAGCTCTCGACATTCATCTCGAAGATGGTGGCGTGATGAACGAGACGGTCGACGGCCGCGAGCGTCATGGCGGGATCCGGGAAGACCCGGTTCCATTCGCCGAAGGGCTGGTTGGCCGTGATGAGCATGGATCGGCGCTCATAGCGTGCGCTGATCAACTCGAAGAGCACGGAGGTTTCAGCCTGATCCTTGGCGACATAGGCGAGGTCGTCCAGGATGAGCAGGTGGTATTTGTCGAGCTTGGCGATGGCGGATTCGAGCGCCAGTTCGCGGCGCGCGAGCTGAAGCTTCTGGACCAGCTCGGACGTGCGGGTGAACAGCACGCGCCAACCATTCTGGACAAGTTGCAGGCCGATGGCTGCCGCCAAGTGGCTCTTTCCTCCGCCCGGCGGGCCGAACAGGATGAGATTGGCGCCCTTTTCCAGCCATCCGTCGCCCGAGGTCATGGCCGTGACCTGCGCCCGCGAGACCATCGGCACGGCGTCGAAGGCGAAGCTGTCGAGCGTTTTGCCCGGTGGTAATCGTGCGTCGCTCAGATGACGTTCGATCCTACGCCGGTCACGTTCGGCCATTTCATGCTCGGTAAGTGCAGCGAGCAGTCGGGTGGCGGGCCAGCCCTCCTTGTCGGCACGTTCGGTAAACTCGGGCCAGATCACCTTGATGGCAGGAAGCCTCAACTCGTTGAGGATGAAGCTCAGGCGCTGGGCATCGACGTTATGGGCCTTGGTCATGCGGCCTCTCCCAGCAGCAGGGCATCGTAGTCGGTCAGGGGGCCAAGCTCGACCACCACCTCGGGCAGCGCGGCCGGATCGGGCGAGAAGCGCGTTCGCAACGCGGCGATGTCAGGCAGCCGGCCTTCGTCAAGGTCCTGGGCGAGAAGATCGGCAAGCTCGGCCTCGCAGGCCCGTTCATGGGCCATGGACAGCAACTCGACCATCTTGCGGCAAGCGTCACGCTCGGACATGGCTTCGAGCAGCCGTTCGAACATGAGCCTGTACGCCTCGCGCGGGAACAACTGGTCGCGATAGGTCAGCTGCAGCAGGGCCATCGGCTTACGCCTGAGGCTATGGATCACGTGACGGTAATCCACCACATAGCCATGTTCGGTAGCGCTTTTCGGGCGACCGCGTGGCCGGGTCATGAGATAACTGCCGCCCAGGAACAGATCGAGCCGATCATCGTAGAGGCGCACACGCAGTCGATGCCCGATCAACCGTGACGGCACCGTGTAGAACACCTTGCGCAGAACGAAGGTGCTGGACGAGGTGACGGGAAGGATATGTTCCTCGTAGTCGCTGGTGCGACGATCAGGTAGCGGTTTGAGCGTTGCCCTTTCGGTGTCGATGCGGGCGGCACTGCGCCGGTTCTTTCGGGCAACGATCTCGTCGATGAACCTGCGATAGGCCGCGAGGTCCTCGAAGTCGGTCGATCCACGCATCGCCAGCGCATCCTCCACCGCCGCCTTGAGATGGCCGTGGGAGCTTTCGACGCTGCCATTCTCATGCGCGATGCCGCGGTTGTTGCGGGTCGGCGTCATGCCATAATGTTCGCACAAGGCGTCGTAGCGTGTGGTCAAGTCCGCACGGGCATCGGCATCAAGGTTGCGAAACGCGGCCGACAGACTGTCGCTGCGGTGTTCGCCCGGCGCGCCGCCCAGCATCCAAAGCGCGTTCTGCAGCCCCTCAGCCAATGCGACATAGCTCTCGCCGCCCAGGATGACATGGGCATGTTCGAAGCCTGACCACACCAGGCGGAAGTGGTAAAGCAGGTGATCGAGGGGCGCACCCGCGATCGTGACTTTGAGGCTCCTCATGTCGGTGAAGTCCGAAAGGCCCATTCGCCCCGGCTCATGAGTCTGGCGGAAGATCACTTCCTGTTCCGGGCCATGAACGGCCCGCCAGGCACGGATACGACGCTCCATCGTGCGGCGAACCCCAAAATCGAGATCGGGATGGCGACGGCGCATCTCCTCGAAGATCGCCACCGCCCGCAAGCCAGGTGCCGCCTTCAGCATTGGTACGATCTCGCTCTCGAAGATCGATTCCAACGGATCAGGTCGCCGTCGGCCGCGGGGCGCTTTACGGTGTGAAGGAAGCACCGGATCGCTCGCGATCCGGTAGCCCGTCGCGGTGCTGAACCCGGCCTTCGCCGCAGCCACCGGGACCGGGTTGGTCTGTCGCAATTTCATGAAAAGCCTCATTTGATGATCGTTGACTTGGCAACCCGGCACTCACGGCATCTCCCTCCAATCTGGATATGCCAATGAATATTGGGTCGGCCCCGACGATCTGCGGCTCCTCCATTAAAGGGCCATCGGTTGTTGGGGTCTCGGCTACGGGCTTCGGGCTACGCCCTCCGCCCTTCACCGACACCCCAACAACCGATTCTCATCTTGATTGTCGCTACGCTCGCATCCTGTCAGTCGCCGCGCATCCCGCGTTGCAAGCATAAAGTGATGATCTGACGTTCCGTCGGGTGCAGTCGTCTGTCCGGCCTGTTGATGCAGTCGGTGTAGACTGCTGGCCCTGATGGTGTCCGCGAACAAGGTCCGATCGGCTTTGCAGGCTATGACGCCTAAGACAGTCCTTGGGTTGTCCTTGTTCCCGGTCCGACCGGTTTTGCCATCACATCCTTCGCTCTCACAACCTCGTGAAGCTGATCTCCTCAGCTAAACTCTTGATCTATGCTGCTGCCAGCATGGGCGCATGCCCGCGTTCGAAGACGCCGCCGCGCGCCATGACCGCCCATGCGATCCGCGCCATCTTATTGGCGATGGCGACCGAGACAACGCGCGCAGGCTTTCTGGCGAGCAGAGCGACAAAGCGCGGATCGACCGTGCTGGGTTTCTGCTTGGCGTATCGGACAAGCGCGGTTGCGCCAATGACCAGGAGCTGCCGCAGATATCTGTCGCCCATCTTGGTAATGCGCCCCAATCGGTCCTTGCCGCCACTCGAACTCTGCCGCGGGGTCAGCCCTAGCCAGGCGGCGAACTGGCGCCCTGACGAGAACTGGCTTGGATCGGTCACTGACGCGGCAAGCGCGGTCGCGCCGATCGGCCCGATACCAGGGATCGTCGCCAGGCGCCGGGCCCTGTCGTCGCTCCGCTGCAGAGCGGCGAGACGCAGGTCGAGCTTTCGCAACTGGGCGTGAAGCTGGAGCAGTTGTCCTGCCAGCATGGCGACGACGTTCACCGCTTCGGTCGGCAGGTCGAGCTTGGACTCACCCTCGGCGATCTCCCGCGCCATCTGCAGTGCCTTCACGATCCCCACCGGGATCGCGATGCCCAGCTCGGCGAGCACGCTGCGCATCATGTTGACCAGCTGCGTGCGCTGCTTGATCAGCAGGCTACGCACGCGATGCAGCGACAACGCTGCCTGCTGCTCGCGCGACTTGACGGGCACGAACCGCATCGTCTGACGTGTGACCGCTTCGCAGATTGCCTCTGCGTCGGCGGCATCGTTCTTACCGCGCTTCACATAAGGCTTCACGTAAGCCGCCGGCATCAGCCGCACCTCATGGCCCAGCTTCGTCAGTTCGCGCGCCCAGTGATGCGACGTCCCGCAGGCCTCGGCGCCGACAAGGCACGGCGGCAGCTTCTCGAAGAACGGCAACATCTGCGATCGCCGCAGCGCCTTGCGAATGACGACCTCTCCGGTCGCGCTGATACCGTGAACCTGAAAAACGTTTTTGGCCAAATCGAGGCCGATCGTGCTAATCTCCATGGCGGGTGGCTCCTTCTCGGGTCGCATGACAGCAAACCCATCTTGGCACTTAGATGCCGTGAGCGGGAGCCATCCACCTCATCCGCTAATCGATCTCGCGCGTGCGCGTTCGACCCCGCATTCGTTCTACGCGATTTCGAAGATCTTCGCGGAGCTGACGAGCAGCGGGTACGTGCTTAATCTCGTGGGATGTAGCAAAACGGCGAGTTCCCGACAGCCGCTCTCCCGTGAAGTCCGACGATATGATTGCAATTGTTCCGCAGTTAAACATCTGCTGAATAAAAGAGAAATGAACCTTGATATCTTTGACGCGATAAAGCTCAATCTCGTCCTCTTGGCGAAAAATTATTCCCGATCGGATGAATAGCCGCTCACTATCCATACGGTAGTGCGTCGTCTTATTACGAAGCCACCAAATTGCGAGCAATGGCAGCGTAATCATGAAGGCGGGAACAGACATGATGAGGAAAAGCCAGCCACCACCCGACTTAAGCAGAAACGCTTTGGTTGACGGACGAAATTCAAGGATTCTGGTCGGATCCGATGCTGAAGATGAACTCATTCTTTCCCCCATTGTATTTTATAGCGCAACTTGGCCGCAAACCGTTCAAAGATCGTTACTTTGCGTCACTCTTTGCATCAATAGTGCAATCAGTGACTCAGGTAGCGCGCTCAGCCAGGAAGCTCGTCCCGGAGACCTTCAGTTTTATGCGATTTGCCCAACTACTCTTGGCGCGGCTAGCGCGAGATAATGACTGGACAAGGCCGTTCATGCACTTTAGCCGCACTCTAACATCGGTGATCACGCCAATATCGAGGCCAGACCAATACCATTTTAGTCGCGATCATTGCGCACGAAAGGTCGCGCCCATCGGCCAAAGTGCACCAGGCTGCCGTACGACTTCCGCCAGCGCCTCCGACTGACCGACAGACCATCGGGACTGACCTCACCTGAACGTGGCCAGTCGCAATGCGTCCTTTCGGTCCTCCGAACAGATTGACCAATGCGTCACGTGCTTGCTGCGCCGATGCTTGTGGGCAAGGCTGATTAGGACGGCATGTGCCATCTGCCTCTCGGGCAGCTATGCCGCTGATCCGAACTTTTGGACCCTCGGCACACCATATCGGTCCATCTCCGTCATATACGTGAGTGGGACGACACTGGAAAACCTCGCCAGAAGGCACAATCATCGCAGCGGCGGCAATCAATGATATCATAAAAAGGGGTTGTCCTCATCCGCATAGCGCTGCCCGATAAACTGGGTATTTTGAGTGAAGGCGTCTATGTCATGCTGAGCGAGATTGCGCAGGATTTCGTCGATCCTGCCCTGCATCTTGTCGAGGCTCTCATTCAGGATGAAGCTGGCTGATTTGCCGGTCTTGCGAAAGATCTCTGACCGGTGCGCTGCCGGGATGTCGATGTAGCTTTTGACCAGTTTTGGCAGGTGGTGACTGCGCATCTGCTCGACATCAACGCGGGAGAAGCCGGGAATGGTTTCCCGCTCCATTGCCCCTTCGATCTGCTGCAGGCATGCAAGGATGCGGCGAATGCGGTCTTTGGCCGGGCCTGGGACGCGTTCATCTTCATAGTCAATGAGGGCCGGTGGCAGTGGCGATGTGGTTGCAGGGGTGGCATTGGTCGGCGTGGTTGATGCAGATGCCTGCCCGCCGAAAAGGGCACGGTTGAGCTTGTCGAAAATGCTCAATTCAGCCTCCAGCTCGCGTCTTGTTTCTCGCCATGACCTTCGTCCATCTTTCTTCAACCGCGCGTCATACGCCACCCATTCTGCCCTACCAGCACGCTTATTGCGATACTGGTAGAGCAGCAACTGCAGGACGTGCCACGCAGCAATCAGACCGATGAGGATCGCAAGGGCAGCGATCATGCGACGCTGAGTAGCGGATCCGTTCCGGCAGCGCGTTGCGATGCGCCTTCAGAGCGGGCGATGTAGCCCTTGGCCTTTTCCGTTTCGGCCGAGAGCACATCGACCGTCTGCTTCATGTTGGAGAGCGCCTTGATCTTGAATTCATCGACGGCGTCCATGGTCGCGTAGATGTTGGCAAAGGCCCTCTGCAGCGTTTCGACCTGGATGGTCGAGGAAGCGGCCTGCTCGTGGATGCGTGCCGTGTTGGTCTTGAGCAGTTCGCTGGTGCTCTCGATCATGTTCGAGGTGGTGGTGTTGAGGGCCGTGATCTGATCGAGCACGAGCTTCTGGCTGGCGAGCGCCTGGGCCACCGTC
Source organism: Sphingomonas sp. IC081 (assembly GCF_006874585.1). GTDB lineage: Bacteria > Pseudomonadota > Alphaproteobacteria > Sphingomonadales > Sphingomonadaceae > Novosphingobium. The sequence continues at coordinate 36,512 of NZ_CP029764.1, read as the reverse complement.
ACGGCGGTGCGCAGGGCTGCAATGGTCGTCGTTGACGCGCGATCGACGCCCTTGATCAGCTCGATGTTGTTTTTCTTGATCAGGTCCATGGCGAGGTAACCCTGGACCGTGACCGCCATCTGGGTGAGGAGATCGGTGGTGCGCTGGCGAACGTAGAACAGAGCCTGCTCGCGGATCGCTTTGGCTTTCGCTGGGTCAACCGCGTCCAGATCCGCCGCCTTGTCCTCGAGGCGGGTGTCGAGCGTCTTGGAGATATGGATCATCTGCTCCAGTTTGCCCATCATCTCCCACATTTTGCGGCGCTCAGCTTCGATGGCGATATTGTCCTGAAGCAGGCCATCCTTGCCTCGGGTTAGAGCCGTGAGGATGCCGTTGATGTGGCTCTGGGCGGAGGCATATTTGTCGAAATAGGCCTTGAGCTTATTGCCGAACGGAATGATGCCGAACAGCTTGCGCGGCTGGAGCAGGCCGCCGTCGCGGGAAGGATCGAGGCCCTCGATGACATTGCGAAGTTCGATCAGGGAGCTGCCGACGCCACCCTCGCCGTCCATCGCCTTGGTGGGGCGATCGAGGAAGCGATTGCTCTGGCTCGTGAGGGCAACGATTTCCTTCTGGCCGATGTTGGCCAGCTGGTTGACCTTGTTGCCGAAGTCCGGGCTGTTGGCGTCGAGCGACACGAGTTCGCCGACATATTGATCGACCTTCAGGTCGAGCTTGCTTTTCACGTCGGACTCGATCGGTACCAGGCCGGCAGCCTTTTCCGACGGAATGGCGGCGACGGGTTCCGGCGCTTTAAGGACGAGATCGTTCATGATTACCCCCAATTTTCTTTCTGCATTCAGTGATTAGGCGATTTTTCGCGCGTGCTCCAGCCTATGCCACTCTGCATTGCGCCTCAGTTACCGGTGTCGCGGTGCCATAAATTTGTGCTCGCTGAATGATCGTCCCGGCCCACCGCAGGTGAGTAGCGGGTTCGCACATGCTGCCATGAGAACCGAACACCGCTGGGGCATCCTTTTCGAGAATGGCCCGAGCTTCAGCCATTTCTGCTCCGCTCGGTCGGTAGAGGCTCTGGATGGTTTCGATCTGTAGGGGATGGACCGCCGTCTTGGTCAGCAACCCATGTTCGATATCCTGCTCTACCTCGTTGCGGAGCAAATCGGTTGAGGAGAAATGTTCGAACACAGGCGCCGCGACGCTGAAGCCGTAAGGGAGGAAGGTTCCGGCTATGTCACGGATGACCGGGCCAAGCGGACCATCATAAGCCGTTCGCGTCTTGGAGCGGCGGACTCCAAGAATGTTGAGGATGTCGTTGCCGCCGATGCGGATGGCGGTCACACGATCCGCATAGGGCAACAGCTGATCGCGCAGCCGGCTCAGCGCAGTTCGATCGAAGGCCTCCTCACCCTCGATGGTGGGCATGAAGGCATGTTTTCCGTGTACAAGCACGGATAGCCATTGGGGCAAGTTCTGGGTCGTGATCTTGGGAAGCACGAACCCCTGAATCGCGTCGATGCCGGGCATGCGCAGCAAGCGCACCAGCATCTCGATATTGCGCGGGCGTGCGAACACGAGAACTGGCGTTGCGCTCGCGGCGAAACGGGTCAGCGCTTCTGCAAAGCGCTCTTCAGCGTGCGTGACCTCATCCTCACGGATTGCGTCTTCAAGACAGATGACAATGGACCGAACCGAAGGGTTGGCTCCGTAGGCAGTGTCGAGGAGATTCTCCTTGATCGCGGGGACGTACAGGGTTGCCCCCAACTCAATTGCCTTCATTCCTGTTCCCCCTGCAGGCGCTTGATGATCGTCACAGCGCGGTAGTTTTTCAGGTCCATTTCTTCGACCACCAGGCCGACAGCCTCTGCCAAATGCCTGATATGCTGGACTTCAGGGTCATGCAGATCGCGAACGCAGATGCGATCCGGAACGCGGCGCAGGATCGCCCGGGTCGCTTCGGCGATGCCAGGCTTGATCCGGTTCACGTCGCTGATCTTACCCTCCACGGCGAACTCGCGGAGCAGGGCTTCGCGCCCTTCTCGTGCTTCCTTGGCCGCATTTAGCGACCAGGGATTCCAGATCGCCGTAGGCATAGGCGCCTGTTCAATGGCTGCGATGAAATCACGGCTGATGTCGAATGGCGCGTGCTCTTCCTGGAAAAGGCAGGCGTGGAAATCCCCTGGTCCGACAAGGTCGTCGGTCAGCACGGAGCGGCTGATGAGGCCGGAGACGATGCCGTTCAGCAGGCCGCTGGGGATGACATAATCTTCGGTCGTGGCAGCCAGGTCCGCGCAGCCGGCCGGATCGGCGATAACGGCGAGATATGGCGAGAAGCCCAGCGATTCTTGGGCGAGCGAATGCTCAAGCTCACCTTTGATGGCGCCCTTTCCCGTCCAGCCATCGAGGAAGATCGAGGTTTCCGTGCCGTGCCGGGCTTTGATGTACCGAAGGGCGTTGAGATCGATCCCGCGCCCCCGAATGATGCTGATCGAATAATGATGGGCATCGATGCCGATACGGAGCAGCGCACGCTTCAAAAGGACGCCAATCGGCGTGCCTGCCCGGGCGAGCGAGATCACGACGCACTCCTTGGCGGTTTCCGGGCGGGCAGCGATCTTGCGGGCGAGGAACTCGACATGCGCCCGCAGTGTCCCGCCGTTGCGGCGAAGCGCATCGGCGTAGAGCGTCATATAACGTTCGTCCGGCACCTTCTCGGGCGACAGCATCTCGGAGTAGTGGCGAGAGCCAGACTGGATCAGGCGCTCCTTTTCCTCGACATCGACATGCTTGATTGCGGCCGGTTTGAGCAGGATCTGGACGTCCGAGGGATCATAGGATCCGGAGAACAGGGTGGGTTTTACAGCGAGGATCGTGCTCATCAGCGGGTCCAATCATTGTCGTTGCGGACAGCCTGCCAGAGCTGCGAGTTGGTGGGAGCCATGGCGAAATCACACAGGTCCATGAAGCCGACGTCGGACGTGCTGTCGCCCACGCCAATGATGGGCGTTTGGGGGGCCGTGGTCCGGATCTTGTTGATCAGATAGGTGACAGCATGCCGCTTGTTCAGCCACGAGGGCATATAGGCCAGATTGTTGCCGTTCTTGTGGCGGCGCCATCCCGCCGGAGTGAGCGACGCATGCGAGTCGCGCAGCTGCTCGAGAATCTCGCCATCGTCGACATTGCTCTTGATGACGATGTAGAGTGGCAGGCCGTACTCCGAAACGATCCAATGCCGGAACTGCCCCTCGTCGAGAGGACCCGTCATCGCAGCATAAATCTCAAAGATGCTCGGCTCCTTTGCAGCGGATGCCTGAAGATGGCTGTGCCATTCATCATCAATCACGCCTCCCTCAAGGGTGATGCAGCCGCCATTGGAGCAGATTGCGGGTGCTTGCTCGATGTCGACGCGAGCCATGACCTCGGTGCTGCGGGCGGTCACGGGAATGACCTTGCCGGCGCGAAACCAGTTGAGCAGGTTTTCTTGGCGTCTTGTGGCATAGCCCGACGGTGAACCGTCGACGAGCGTGCTCATCAGGCGGAGGCCATCCACCTTCTTGTCAGGGCACTTCCGGGCAGTTTGGAACAGGGTGTCATCCAGATCGGTAAACACAACAGGCGCGGTCATTCTTATTTTTCCTCCGCAGAGTGATATCCGCAAAGGACCATCTCAATCGGTATGTCCTTGCCAAGAGCGGCGACGGCCGCCTTTGCCTGGTGGACCTGCTCACCCGCGATTTCAGCGGCGATGATGATGCGGTCGGGCTGATGGCCCAGGATGTTGTAGAGGTGACAGGGGGCGCCGCTGCCATAGGCATCGTCGAAATGCGACACAGTCTCCATGGCATGTCCCAGCAGCGCGGGTGTTCGGGTAATGCACTGGATCGCGGCAACCCCGCCCTTGGCCTCGATCTCCTCGGCGATGAGCAGAGCCTCATAACTGTGTTCGCCGTCGCCAAGCACAAGGATGCGCTCTCCGGCCTTGGGTTCCACCGGCGCTCGGAAGGCGCGCTCCGGGTCGACGAGACCCGAACGGCTGCCCATGCCAGTGGCCGGCGCCGTGCCTACACCATTGCTGGTGCTGGCCAACTGGGGCGGCACCTGGTGCAGGTTCTTCTCCCAGTTCATTGCGCCCCGCAGGATCGCGTGCCCGGTGGTGGGAAGCGGCATGGCGCTGCAATAGGCCTGGCCGCTCCAGTCGGTGAGGCAGCAGGTTTCGATGCGCTCAAGGTTCGGCAAGGCTGCCATCATTGCTTCCGCGCCGCCGATGAAGGTGTTGCCCGTGCTGCATTCGTCATCGATGATGACGAGGGTGCGGGCGGAACGCGCAAGCGCGATCAGCTGCTCATCCGCGATCTGGACGAGATGCGAGGTCGCATGGCTGTGCCCCTCTTCGAAGGTTGCGATGATCGTTGATCCTTCGACGCGCTGGCGGGAGGTCTGCAGGTAGAGAGCAGAGACATCAGGATTGGTGCGCCGATAGGCGGCAAACACGCCTTGCCCAAGAGCTGTCGCCGTCTCGGCCATGCCGAGGAAGGCGACCGGCTGGGGTAAGTCGGCGGGCAGCATAGCCCCCAGCTGATCCATGGAACCGCGCATGGCGGCCGGAGCCGCCGGCAGGTGGCGTCCGAGAACCTTCGAGACGATCAGGAACCCACGCTTGGGATTGGCGCGGGCTGCAAAGCCGCACAATTCGTCGATCGAAGCGTCGTTGTGAATTTTGAGGGTGAGAGTGCCGCTTTCAAGCGACACGACGCGCGTGTCGTCGACCATGATCGTCATGGATCAGAAATTTCCTCTTTATCTGTGAACCCGATAGCCGGGTATGCCTGCATATATTTGATCATGTCAGAGGCGTCTGGACCAGCAGTATTCCTCTGCTGTTGGTTTCTATTTTTGCCCCGAGATGCCGGAGCAGATTTTGAGGTTCAATCTGCGCAAGCGAGGCAAGATTGACCTCGCCCCAGGCCGACCGATCGACCGACAAGGTAGCCACATATTCGTCTCGTTCTTGCCCAACTGCGCCGCTTCTCTGTGTGTAGGCGGAGACGGCGACCTTATGGATATGCTCAGCGACCGCCATGGAATGGCCGACGAGCCGCACCAGCAGCGAGCAGACATGGTCGAGATAGAGAGCTGCGCGCTCCTTCTGGGTCAGCTCTTTCGGGCGGAATGCCAGCTGTGTGAAGTCGGCGGACCATTTGACCGAGGGCATGTCCTCGATTTCTGGGAGGTCCACGTCGAGCAGTAGCCGTCCGCCGTTGAAGGAGATCGCGATGTTGGTTTCACGGGGCCATTCCAGCGAGCCGAGACGCTGCAGCAATGCGTCTTCGACCGCAGCGAGATCGGGCCCAGCGTTCGCTTGAGCGGCCCGCCAGGCCATGAGTGCTGCCATGTGATCCTCGCCAGAAGCAAATTGTTCCCGGCTTGGCTTTCCAGCGCTGGAGCGCAAGATCTGGCCGACCGTTTGGGGAATGTCGAGATGGATGGTCGCCAGAGAGGTGGCAGCATCATTGCGCGCTTCGACATTTTCCTGAAGAAACTCGCGCAATTCGTCCTTCATGGTCCGTTTGATGAGCGGGATCAATGCAGGATCAATGGACTGGCCCTCTCCATCGAGAAACACCAGCTGATCATCGATAATTCGAGCAACGAGGCCATTGGGGATCTGCGGCTCCGGCGGCGTCGGCGCCTCAGGCGGGCGGCTCGATGTGGACCTGCGGCTGGGCTTGTCGAGCCGCTCGCGATAGCTCAGCCCGGTCCCGGGGATGCCGACATTGCCATAGACACCGCGCTTGCCCATGGTGATCGAGGCGCCGCGCGGCCCGACGGACAGCGAGGCGCCAGATCCGCTGAGGTTGAGCCGGACCCCCGGCAAGATCGAAATACGTTTGCTGAAGCGAAAACCCATGAGACTCCCCTCAGGCGCTGACGATGATGCTGACGACACTCGCGCGCAGCCGGTTGACGACCTCGCGGCGATTATTCTCCGAATGGTGGCTAAGCATTGGCGCGGTGAAGCCGGCGGCCGCGATCATTTCGAACACAAAGCTGCTGCGGATGCCGAAGTTCACATTTTCCGAGATCGAACCCCGTTCGCGCATATTGCCATGCGCGAGGGACGCTGAAGTGACGCCTACCAAGTTGCCATATTCATCGACGATCGCCCCGCCAGAGGATCCTGACCCGATGGGGGCAGTGAACTGGAAGCGCGAGATGTCGCCGTGGTTTCCTGCAAGGCCAGAGATGTTGCCGGTGGTGACCTTAAGATCGGCTCCCAGCACGTCCATCAGGGGAAAGCCGGCAGCCATGACGCTTTCACCAAGCCAGATGGGCGCGCCGATGCGCATGGGCAGAGGCTGGCCATTGGTGGAGCCTTCGAGCAGCGCAAGATCATGCTTGGGATCGACTGCGACCGGTCGGAGGAGGTTCTGCGTTCGTCCTTGACGAAAGCTCTCGCCATCTTCGATCACATGGGCATTGGTGATGATGAGGTCGGGCGCAACGATGATGCCACTGCCAGTCCCGATCACCTGCCCAGGCTCCGCAGACGGCCGGTGACGGTCGGGCTCGAAGGGCGAGGGCCGATCCTGCTCTTCTCTCGAGCGCCTCTGCTGGCGGAACGGCATGGCGACAGAGGGGAGATTACGGGCGCGCAGATAGGCGTCGATGCCGAAGGTATAGCCTTCGTTCGAAACCTTCATGCGCCGAGTGCCGGATTTCATGTAGATTTCGGCCAGGATAATGGCGGCGAGCTGGCCATCTGGAGCAGGCAGCGCATATTGCTCGCCTGAAATCTCCATCTGGATGGGATAGCTCTGATTGACGAAACCGCCTGACCGGTCGTCGAGAATATAGGCGATGATCTCGAACTGGTCGCCAAGGGACGCGAAGGAGGAGAGATACCAGTTCCCCTCCTGGCCTTCCTCGAACGGCAGAACTGCGCCCTGCAGGTTGATCGCTGCGACGCCCAATCGTTCCGCATTGCGCCCCAGGATCCGGATATGACATTCAGGATTATCGTTGAGCTGGATGCGCTGACCAGGTTGTGGAGTGATCACCAGAGGCCCCCTCGATTAGCTGACTTCAAGAACGGTGCTTGAGATGGCGATCTCGGTGTCGATTGAACGACGATCGATGCTGTCGGGAGTAAGGCGTCCGGTCAGCAGTCCCGCCCAATCTGCAATGATGCGCGCGCCGACCTTCTCGCCATAGACAACGCCGCCGGCTGGACGGCTGTTGATCTCAAGCGCCTTCCAGCTGCCGTCCTTGGCCTTCCGGAACTGGACGTTCACAACGCCGTGCAGTTTGAACAGCTCGATGAGCCGCGCGGCAGCGTCCTTAAGCGGATGCTCGGACTGAATGCGCTGGCGGCCGTTCTCCTGTTTCGTGCGAGCGACTGCTTTCAGCAGCCGGCCGTGATGCGCGAGAATGTCGAACGAGATCTCTGGGCCCGGCAGGAATTCCATCAGCACGAGTTCGTCGATCGGGCCGTCCACCTCCTGTGCGCGCATCGCATCGAGGTAGAGGTCCACTCGGATCTTCCGCTCGTCGGGGTTGAGGAGATGGCTGGTCGGATTGACCTTGGTCAGGTGCCAGAACCCCAGGCCATTGACGCCCTTGCGCGGCTTTACGCAGGGTTCAGCGTCCTCGCCATGGACCTGGGGGAAGGTGAAGATGCTGCTCTCCAACTGCCATGTGGTTGCCACGGGCGTGGTCAGCAGGTGGAAGGGTTCCTCCTCGATCGCCTGCGCGAACTCATATTTGTCCTCGAGCAGCGCGAGGGTTTCGATCGAGCCTGGCAGTTCAACCCGGCACGGCAAGTCTGCCTGCGAGAGGGCTTTGCGGTACCGCGTCGGAATGAGGATATCGATGCCCCGGGCGATCACCATCTCCCGTGCCCATTCGACATATTGTGCCGCCGGCAAATTGGGTTCGACCCAGGTTTCGGTCGGCCCTTCATAGGTCGGCATGCCCTCGCCCACACTCGCATAGACCTCCAGCGTCGGATCGGCTGCGATCATGGCAGCCGAGATAGGAGCAAGGGAGAAGCCGCGATTGAACCAGATACGCATGGGAAAGTCCTAGAGGAGAGATGGTGCTTTTGAGGTTAAGACAGGGTGATCAGGGCATGATCCGAGCGGCACGCGCCGCCTTCAGCCACGCCGGGAATTCGGACAGAATGCGGTCGTAAAGCTGATCGTCGCTGATGCGTGAGAGATCATCGACGCTGAAGAAGCCGGCATTATCGACCACCCGACCCTCGATGGTGTCGAGCTTGCGTAACACGCCGTAGTTCGCATTGCCGACGCCCACGAACTGCCAGAAGATCGGTCGGTTCGATATTCTCTTGAGGATCGCGATGATCTCCTTCGAGGTCGAGCCGTCGATGCCGCCGTCGGTCAGAAAAATGATCAGCAGCGGCTTGGTGCGCTGGGTCGGCTCGGAGTCCAGAATGGCATTCATAACCACTGGCTCATTGTTCCCGTAGCCGATGGAGTCGCCGCCTTCCTTGATCGCGCCCCCGAAGAAGCCCTTCTTGCCGGTTTCGCGGGCGCCGATTTTTGCGCCAGGAGAAGGGAGCGTGCGAGCGACGAAGCCTTCAAGGTTTGTTGCAGTGAGATCCTCGACCTGCTTGCAGCTGGAGGCATAAAACCACGTAGCCATGGTGCCATCATCATCCAGCCGCAGGGCCACCGGCGCAATGCGTTCCACCGTCTCCTGGACCGTGCCGTTGCGGTAAAGGGTGCCCATGGAGCCGCTGCCGTCGATGACGAACAGGACTTCGGCCTTCTCATTCTCGATCCCTAGCTTCTTGAGCGAGACGCCGACTTGCTGCTTGCGCAGATCTACCTTGCTCAGCGAGACTGGGGCTGATGGAGGAGCAGCGGCAACGGGAGCAGCCGCAGGGGTGCTCGGTGCGGGGGATGAAGCCGACCCGTCATCTACTTCTCCGCCGAAGTGGGTGACCAGAGCGCCGAGACCCCCGGCAAAGCCCTGAACCACAGCGCCCAGGCGCCAGGCACCATTGTGGCGGTAGAGATCGAGCAGCATGACCGCTTTTTCGTCGCCCAGATGCGGTTTGGCATCGATCGTGACGGCATTGTTGATCGTCGCCTTCAACACCGTTGCGCGTTGCAGCGGGAGCGTATCGTGGGTTGCGGTGATCGTGATCCGCTCGATATGGGCGGGCACCTTCTCGGGATAGACCGAGAAGAGCGTGCCGCTGTCGAGCCGGGACATATTGATCGATTTGTCAGGGCTGGCACTGTTGCTGAAGAGGACCGTGTAGCGGTCGTCGGCAATTTTCTTGGCAGCATCGAGCCCGAAAGCGGCAATGTCGATGTCGGCCGGATCATGGCTGACGATCACATTGATCACATCGCTGGTGGTGAAGTCAGCGATCGCACGCTTTTCGCCGGGGTTCATCTGGTTCAAGGCTCGATATCCTGTGAATGGAAGAGATAAGTGAACCGCCGGAGGCTGGCCCCGGCGGTTCGCATCGACATCTTATGGGGGACGTATCGACATGTTATGCCGGTACGCCTCGCCATTTTATGGGGATCAGCCGAGGTTAACGCCCATGCCGCCGGCCAGGCCCGCCAGGCCCGATTCCCAGCCTTCGCCGATCGCCTTCACCTTGATCTCGCCCTGCGCGCTGCGATACAGCTCGACGAAGATCATGGCGGCGTTGGTGCTGCTGTCTTCCGACAGATCGAAACGCGCGAGCTCCTTGCCATCGGCGTCGTTCATGACGCGGGCATAGGCGTTCGAGACCGAGCCGAAATTCTGCTTGCGCTCGGCGCCTTCGTGGATGGTGACCGCGATCACGACCTTCTTCACGTCGGCCGGCAGCTTGGCGAAGTCGATCTTGATCGTTTCATCGTCGCCATCGCCATCACCGGTGCGATTGTCGCCGCCATAAACGACCGAGCCATCGGGCGAGGTCTTGTTGTTGTAGAACACGAAGTGCGCGTCCGAGATCACCTTGTCGGTCTCGCCGATGATGAATGCCGAAGCGTCGAGGTCGAAGGCCTGGCCATCGGTCTTGCGCACGTCCCAGCCGAGGCCGACCGTGACGGAGGTGAGGCCCGGAGCCTCCTTGGAGAGCGAAACGTTGCCGCCTTTGACGAGAGAAACAGCCATTGAGGACTCCTGCTGGTGCTGTGTTTTGAAAGTATGAGGCAGGTCGGGGGCGCGCTTGCGCCCCCGAACAGATCAGCCGACGTTGACGCCGAAGTTCGTCGCGAGCGGGCCAAGGCCGCCCTTGAAGCCCTGACCGACGGCACGGAATTTCCAGTCGGTGCCGTGACGATAGACTTCGCCGAGGATCATCGCGGTTTCGACCGAGGCGTCTTCCGAAAGGTCGTAGCGAACGACTTCGTTGTTCGACTTCTGGTTGACCAGACGGATGAACGCGTTCGAGACCTGGCCGAAGCTCTGGCCCTTGGCTTCGCCTTCGTGGATGGTCACGACGATGGCGACCTTGTCGATGTCGGCCGGCAGTTTCGACAGCGTGACCTTGATCTGCTCGTCGTCGCCTTCCCCCGCGCCGGTGCGGTTGTCGCCCTGATGCTCGACGCCGGCCACGACCTTGTTGTTGTAGAAGACGAAGTCACTGTCGCTGCGAACCTTGCCGCTGGCGGCCAGCAGGAAGGCCGAGGCATCGAGGTCGAAGTCGGAGCCATCGGTGGCGCGCGCGTCCCAGCCCAGGCCGATCATGATTTCGTCGAGAGTCGGATCTTCCTTCGACAGGCTGACATTGCCACCCTTGGAAAGCGAAATTGCCATGTTTCAAACGTCCTTTCATTTTGGCGTTGGTGGTTCCGCGCGGCGCCCGCCCAGCAGCACGCGAGAGATGATCAAGCTATTTGCGCTTGAATTCGATTGCCCCCTTGCTGATGTCCCAGGTGCCATCCGCATGAAGGCGGGGCGCCCGTTCGGCGGCGACAAAGGCTCGGCCGCTCTTCCCATATGTCTCGACATGCTGGATGACGATCTCGCGATCGATATCGAGATGGGTAATGGCGACCCAGTAGGAGGTTCGGTTGGGATTGAGCAGCGGGACGGTAACCTCGCTGCCATCCTGACCGTAGAAGATGAGCTTGGGACGATAGCTCTCGAAGGAGCCAGCTCCGTTGCTGACGGCGCTGTAAGCGCCAAACAGGGCGTAGCGAAGCTCGTCCGGACGATGCAGGACTATTTCTTCTTCACCAGCTACCTGAGAATCTCCCGACAGGGTGATGTAGGGCAGCGCGTGAGAGCGCCCCATGTCCTTCCAGTAAACCTTGCCGCAGGTCCCGTCCTTGAGGACGTAGAAGCAATAAAGGTCGAGGTCGCCCTCTCCCTTTCCACGTCCTTCCCATTTGAGCTTGGCGCGGATGCTGCCAGTCGATTTCGACAGGCTCACACGCTCATTCTTGGCGAGCGTGACCTTCTTGAGGGACACAGCGCTCACTGGTGTGGACGGGGCGGCTACTGGCGCGGGCGCTTGCTCATTGGCGCCTTCAACATCCACGCCGAAATTGGTCGCTAGAGGGGCTAATCCGCCGTTGAAACCCTGACCGACAGCCCGCACCTTGAAAGCGCCGTTGCGCTTATAGACTTCACAGATGATGAGAGCCTGCTCGGACATGCCCGCCAGCGGAATTTCGAAACTGTTCGATCCCATCTGCATTTTGAGAGCGCCGACGTCGGCAAGGCGGCGCGCCGGATCCTGGGCTGTGTCCAGCGCCACGCAGAAAGCGATGGTCTCGATGGTCGCAGGCAGTGTGGCCGGGTTGATCTCGAAAACCGCTGCGCGCTGTTCCTGATAGATCGTGAGATTTGCACCCGGGACGCTGCGTTGGCCATAAAAAACCATGCCAGCATCACCTTCGACCTTGCGCGCGGCGGTCAAAAGATAGGCCGAGACGTCCACCTCGGCTTTGCCGGGAGTGGCGTGCCAGCTGATTTCCACGATATTGCTATCGATCTCGGCGTTAGCGCCTTTTTGAAGCTGCATGGCTCTTGCGTATGTCTGGAGGTGATGTGACGGGGCGCCGGCCGGCGCCCCGTTGCTCGATCATGCCGTCTGCGGACCAGGGTTGCCGGTCGGAGCAGCAGCCGGGCTGGCCTGCTCGACTGCGTCGGCACCTGCGGTGTGGGCGCCGGCGATGACCTGGCCGGTGGGCAGAATGGCCTCGGCTTCACCGCCTTCCTCATATTCATGCGGGAAGCGCTTGCGGTGGCGAACCGATGCCCAGAGCGAGAGCGCCAGGATGGCTGCGCCAAGCAGGCCGGTGACGACTTCCGGCGTCTCGATCCGGATGCTCAGCAGCATGATCATGCCCAGAGCGATGATCGCGTAGAAAGCGCCCGGTTCGAGGAAGCGGAATTCAGCCAGATGGCCGCCCTTCACCAGCGCGATGGTCATCGAGCGGACGAAGAAGGCGCCGATGCCGAGGCCCAGAGCGATCAGGATGATGTTGTTGGTGATCGCGAACGCGCCAATGACGCCGTCGAATGAGAAGGATGCGTCCAGAACCTCAAGGTAGAGGAACGCGCCAGCGCCGGAACGAACGACCGCACCCGTCGCATCTTCTTCGCCGCCTACCAGGTCGCCGAACCACTGCACCAGGAAGTAGACCACAACGCCGGCGAGGCCGGCAATCAGGAAGGTCTGCTGTTCATGACCGTGGACGAGGAAGGAGAGGCCGGCAACGATCGCGACAGTGGCGATGTAGGGCGAGTAAGGGATCTTGGCGAACGCCGACAGCGGCCCTTCGATGAAGCCGAGCCAATGATGCTCACGCTCATCGTCGAAGAAGAAGCTGAGGCCGACCAGCATCAGGAACGCGCCGCCAAAGCCGGAAATGCCCACATGGGCGCCGGTGACGATCTGCTCATAGAGTTCATGGTCGGTGACCGCGATGCGTGCGGCTTCCCAGGGCCAAACGAAGGCCGAGAAGGAGACGATCAGGATCGGGAAAATGATGCGCATGCCAAAGACGGCGATCAGCATGCCCCAGGTGAGGAAGCGGCGGCGCCAAACCTCATCCATGTCCTTGAGGACGGTGGCGTTGACGACCGCGTTGTCGAGGCTGAGCGAGGTTTCCATGACGCCAAGAACCAGCGCGAGGAAAGCCATGGAAAGGGCGCCGCTGAGCAGCCCGGACTCACTGTAACCGACGAAGCCGGCTGCAATGAGGGCAAAGACGGTAAACGCCAATGACCCTGTGAAATTCTTCATTTATACCCCCTGTGGGACGGCTGGATCTGGTCAATCCTGCCGCAAAAATGTGAAACGATGAGGTGGCCGGCTCAATCCTTCGAACCGGCTGTCCAGCGCAGGCGAATGCCGATGTCGTCGGCGAACTGCTTCTGGTCGCGATAATATTTCATATGGCGCTTCATCTGCAGGTTTCCCCCCACGTTATCGATGAGGGCGATACCGCAGAGACGGCGGTTATCATCCCCTTCATTCATCTGTACCTCGATCTCAGGCTGCCCCGGGATGTTCATCCGGACGATGCCGTCGGTCTGGCGCCAGTTGGGCACGCCGTCGTAGATCAGGGCGAACACGCCGATCCGCTTGATCTGGTCGAAGAAGCGGCCGTTGACCCGGATCGTTTCCCCTGTTGCTACCGAGCCGGTGCGGTCATCGCCGGAGAGCTCAATCCAAGGTGCGAAGTCGAATGAGCCGAAGCTCTCGCCGAGTGCCTGAATGCAGCCCTTGAAGCCATCATGCATCTCGAACATGACGCCGAGGTCCAGGTCGACCTTCTTGGACCCGCCGCCGAAGAAGCCGCGCTTCGCTTCGCCCTGGTTCCAGTTCAGGTTGAGGATGATCTCGCCGAATGTCGAACCGGTCTTCTTGAGGCTGACCGATGGATTGGATTTCTCCAGCGTGATCTTCTTCAACGAGACAGGCGCTGCCGGTGGTGGCGGAGGTGGAGGCGGCGCAGCAGGACGCGGGGGCGGCGGAGGCGCGGCCGGCGTCGGCGTGGGCGCAGGCGAAGGGGTTCCAGCTACTTCCCCGCCGAAATGCTCGATGAGAGCGGCCAGCCCTGCTGCAAAGCCGGCGGCCATCGTGCCAACCTTCCAGCCGGAGCTGTGGCGATAAAGCTCGATCAGCATCACGGCCTTTTCGGACGAGAGATGCTCTGCGACGTTGAACATCGCCTTGGAACCGTCAATCGTGACAGTCAGTGGCCGGGATTCAGCGATCGGGCGCATATCATGGGTCGCGGTAAATACGATCCGATCCACGGCCACTGGCAGCTGGTCGAGGTCGATGTTGAAGACGGCACTGTCTGATGTCGGAATGAGCGTGACGGCTCCCTCCGGCGTGCGCGTGTTGGAGAAGAGAACGACATAGCGGTCGTCCCCAATCTTCTTTTCCTTGTTGAGGCCGAAGGCTGCGATATCGACGCCTTCGAGGCCAAAATCCACCTTGATCGTCAGACGATTGCCGACACCAAGATCAGACAGGCCGCGCTTTTCCCCCCGCTGCAGCTGCATGCGTTACTCCAGAATGAAGGCGGGGAGTTTTAGTCTCCCCGCCAAAAGGCATCAGATGTGGCGAGCGGCCTCGGCCGTCAGGTCATGAGCCGTCCGGCCAGTTGCACGGGCGCCGATGGCCTTGAACGTCCAATCGCCGCCATTGCGCGTGACGCTCGCAAGGACCAGGCCGGTGTGCGGGCCGGAGTCCGAGATGTCGAAGCGCGCCAGTTCCTTGCCGTTTGAGTTCACGACGCGGCCATAGGCGTTCTGGATCTTGTCGAAGGTCTGGCCCCGGAAGGAGTTCACAGTCAGAACCAGTGTTTCGACCAGGCCCGGCAGCCGGGTCAGATCGATGGCGATCGATTCATCATCGCCATCGCCTTCACCGGTGAGGTTGTCGCCGCTGTGACGAACCGAACCGTCCTTGCTGTTGAGCTGACCGAAATAGACGATGTCGAGCGGCTTGCCGTTGCCGTCGAAGAGAATGCAGGATGCGTCTAGGTCGATGCTGCCGCTCTGGCCACCGCCGAAGAGCTTGCTCATCATCCCGCCGCTGCTGGCCACGTCCCAGCCCACGCCCAAAGTAATACCTGTCAGGGCGCTGCCGGCTTGCTTCTGGAGGCTGACGCTCGAGTTCTTCTGCAGGGTCACCGTCATTGATATACTTTCCTCATTCTAACTTTGGCTGAAGTCTCTAAACTTTTGGCATGTTAATCCCGCGCCTGTCCGCACTGCGGTAGGATTGTCGTAACAACTTAAGATTTCACGAATTCCCCCTGAAATACGCTGCTGATCTTTAACCATGTCCTGCGGGATCCGCCCAGTAATTTTTTTCGTTCTCGATCACTCAGCGGGATGGTGCAGGGCAATCCGGATATTTCCCGGAAAAGATGGTGATGCTGGTCGAAGAGCTCTTCGGTCGGGTGGCGGATGCGTATGTCCAGGCCCCGGCTAACCCGCCTTATTCACCAAAAGTGTCCTGAAGGGTTGGCGGGAGTGGCGTAAGCCTCTGATCTGAATTAGGAACTGGGTGTCTAAGCCGAACCTGCCGCAGGGCAGAAAATGCCACGGGCCACACCCGCCATGAACGATGATATCGCAAGCTCATTTGGATTCCCAGCAGTCGGCCGCAAGAAAATCACAGCTGCGTTCGACGGTGGCCGGCTTACCTCGGATGGCGGTGTTCTACTGCTTGCACAGGCCGAGCGCGCGATGGGGATTTGCCAGCGCCTGGCGGCTTGTATTGCCGATCCGCGCGATCCAGCGCGGGTGATCCATCGCCTGGATGACATTCTGCGTGCCCGTGTGTTCGCGATTGCGTGCGGCTATGAGGATGCCGATGATCTCGATGCTCTGCGCGACGATCCAGGCTTCCGCCTGGCGCTCGGCAAGCTGCCGGAATCGGGCGCGGGGCTGGCCAGCCAACCGACGATGAGCCGGTGGGAAAATGCACCGACTACGCGCGAACTGGCCAGCATGATGGCCGCGATGATCGACATCTACTGCGCCAGCTATCCCGCCCCTCCGACAGCGGTCACGCTGGATATCGACGACACGTGCGACGTCGTGCATGGCTATCAACAGCTCTCGTTCTGGAACGGGCATCATGGGGAGCGCTGCTTCCTACCGATCCATATCTACGACACCGCGACCGGCAGGCCGGTGGCCATGCTGCTGCGCACAGGCAAGACGCCTTCTGGAAAGGAGGCGGCGGGGCACATCCGACGCCTGGTGCGTCACCTGCGCCGTAATTGGCCCGATACCCACATCACTATCCGCGGCGACGGGCACTATGGTCGACCCGAGGTCATGGCCTACTGCGATGCGGCCCGCGTCGATTACGTGTTCGGCCTGCCCACCAATTCAGCGCTGCGCGCCGATCCCGCCATTGTTGCGGTCGCCGATGCCTGCGCGGTCAAGCGCGCCCAGCGTCAGTGTCCCGTCCTGCGCAACTATGCCGAGACCCGCTATGGGGCAAAGACCTGGAAGTGCCAGCGTCGCGTCGTTGCACGGATCGAGGCCAGCACGCTGGGCATGGACATCCGCTATGTCGTCACCTCGTTGGCAACAGGATCGGCCGAGCACATCTACGACACGCTCTACTGCGCGCGTGGTCAGGCCGAGAACCTGATCAAGCGCCACAAGTCCCAGCTCGCCAGCGACCGAACCTCGTGCCGCTCGGCCAATGCCAATCAGATGCGCCTGATACTGCACACTGCCGCATACTGGCTGCTATGGCGCATCCAGCAGGCGATGCCCAGGACCGCTGCTCTGGCAAGCGCGGAGTTTACCACCTTGCGCCTGCGGCTGCTCAAGGTCGCTGCGCGCGTCGTAGAAAGTGCTAGCCGCATCCGCATTGCCTTCGCTTCCGCCTGTCCGGATGCCGACCTGTTCCGCGCCCTCGTTCTCCGGCTGAAGCCTGCGCCGACGTAGCCCATGCGGCAGCGCCGCAGAACTCCGAGCCCAGCCCTTCAACCCGAAAAGCCCATCAATCCGAATGCGGTGAAACAAACGCCAGCGATGCCGGTCGTCCGCGCAATACAGCCAGCCGCAGCAAATGCCCAGAGCGGGCCCGAAACCGAGCGTCGTGAATAAGAGAGGCTAGAGGCCGAAGGCCATGACGATCGGGAGCCTGTCACCCTGACCGTGGATGAAGCGGAGGCCCCGCGAACTGCGAGAACAATGCGAGACACGGACCTGAGCGATGAACAATATCGCGGCCTCCTCCACGCTATAGACCTCGCGCGGGAAAGCCTCGTTATCGCGGTGGAGATGGACGACGACATAACCGCCTTCCATCTCAAAACCGCGCTCCGTTCCCTCGACTATTCTAGGAAGCTGGTTTCCGCTTGATCTAGCGTCGAACGCTGCGGCGCTGGGCCGGTCGATCGTCTCCGATAACCGGCCCGGAACGCTTCCTTTCGCGTTCGTCGTCCAGCTCGATCCGGGGAGCCTCCCGCTCCTGCTGACGCGGGTTCTCGATCGCCGCCCTGATCTGGCGCACCACGCCTTCACGGCCCAAGCGGCTGTTCTGCTGCAAGTCGTTGAAGTCGGTGAAGCGTGCCGGGTCGGCCTGCTGCTCGCCGGGGGCGAAGGTCGGGAAGACCGGAACGCCGTTCACGGCCTGCGCCGCTTGGGTCGCCTTCTCCTTGCCGGGATTGTAGCCGAATTTCTCCAAGACGCGCTGATCGTCCTCGCCCATGATGAAAATCGGCTTGTCGGGGTAATGCTCGCGCAACGCGGCTGCGACGGCGGGAAGGTTGCCGGAATCGAACGCCGCGACGGTCGCATGGTCCACCACGCTAGAGACGGTCGCCATCGTCGCGTAGCCTTCGCCAATCATAATGCGCGGGGCCTTGTCGAGCGCGGCTAGTGCGGCCTGCGGCGTCACGCCCCCGTTGACCACATGGAAACAGCTTTCCTTGTGGCTCTCCTTCGCAAAACGCTTCGTGCCGTCTTCCTGAATATATTGCGTCGTCCAGTGCTTGCCGCTGGTGTCGATCGCCGGAAGGTGGATTGTATTATCGCTGGCGCTGGCGAGCGCGCCGATCGTCGGCGCAATGCCCTTCCTCTCCATGTAGGGCGTTGCCTGCTCGATCTGACGGCATTGCGCGGCGCGCTGCTGCACGCGCTCGGCCGTCGCGTCATATGTCGCCGTCCGTTCCCGATCGCGCTCCTCGCGCTTGGTGGCCGCCTCGGCGTTCAAGCGGGCCTTCTCCTCCTCGCTCAAGGTGTAGCCGGTGCTTTTCCAGCGCATATCCAGCCCTGAACGGTTGTTCTTGATATAGCCTGCGGGGTGGCCATCGGTGAACGCGACGTAGAAGCCCGCCGCCTCGCCTTTGCCGTCCCCCGCTGCGGGAACGCGGTGGGTCTTCCCGTCCATCATCGGGTGCCCTGCGGGAACCTCAAGGCCAAGGGATTTCATGGCGTCGGCAAACTCGACCTCCGGGCTTTTCGCCTCCTGCTGGCGCGGCTGATTGTCTATTTTCCAGCGCGCCAGCTTCTCCGGGTCTGCGCCCTCCGGCGCATACCAGCTCTTGCGCGCGGCATCCCATTTCGCGCCGTTGGCTTTGGCAAGGGTTCGTTCGCCATAAGGCACCGCCAGATATTCGCGCGTCTGTCGCGGGGTTTCCTTCATCGTATGCCCTTCCTGCGGCTGCTCCGGGGCCGTGGGGCGCTGCGCGCGCTCGCCGGGGAGCGATTGGCCTATATCTTCTGCGGGTGCCTCTACGGCGCTTGAAAGCCATTTCTGGAACGGCTCGACATTAGCGCCTGCCGGGACATACCATGATTTTTCGGCCTTATCCCACTTTGCGCCCAAGGCTTTCGCCTCGTCCTTCTCCCGATAGGGGACCGCAAGATATGTGCGGGTGGAAGGCGCTGGCGCGGCGTCCCGGTGGTCAGTCGCGTCAATGTCCAAGGATGGCGAATTGACCGCATAAAGCGGGGCCAAGCCCTGCCGCTCGCGGCGCTCATCGGCATATTGCTCCGCCTTCAAATTGATAAGGCGGGCAATCTCCTCCGGGTTCTGGTCGCGGCCATCAAAATCGCTGATCTGGTTCGGCCCAAGGGACAAGGCGATATAGCGGCGGCGCTCGCTATCGGCGGAATAGCCCGCCATAAGGTTTCGCTCGCCGTTCGGGGTTATCATCGTGCCGATCGGCCCGACGCCCTCAAATTGCCGTCGAACGGTGTGCATCGGCCCGCCACTATCAACCGGCTCCCAACCGTGCTTGTCGATCAGCGCGTGCAAAGTGCGGTCGGAATAGTGCTGCTGCGGGTCCGGTATAGAATCGCCTATGGCGGCAACGGCCCCGGCTGCGGCGGCCCATCTGTCGCCGCTATGGTCTGTCAGCCGCTCGACCGTAAACCCGGAATCATTAAGCGCCGCTGCAAGCGCCGGTCTGGCGAAGGCGGCCTTGATACGATCGTCCAGCTCCATGTTGAGGTCATCGGATATTACTAGGTCCGCTTCCTCGTTCCCATCGAAATGGGGGCCGTTCTGCCACTCCTCATAGGCTTGAACCGTCTCGGCCACGGCCGCGACCGCAAGCCGATCGCCCTCATCAAGATCATTCTGGCGCTGCTCCGGTGCCTGCTGGAAGTCTGGCGGCAAAGTCACGCGGAACCTATCAAAATCCTCGCGCGTAGCAGGCCGGATTTGATCTAGCGGACTGGCATAGAATGGCCCGTTAATCGGGTTGCGCCCGTCTATATTGCTGGCGAGGACGCCAAGCATCGTCATGCCCGGCTGCTGATAGCAAAGCGTATTCTCATTGCTGACGAAATATCGCGTATGGTCCTGCGCCTGCTCGACCTGCTGAATCAGCTTTTGTTCCAGCGCCAGAACATAGGTGTGAATCTTCTCGGCGTCCGATGCGGCGCGGACAATCTCAAGCGGGTCTTCCTCAAGGACTTTGATCCATGATCCGACATAGGCCGCGTGCTGCTCCGGGTCGTGGCCGATCTGCAATTCCTGCCCGGTTATGAGGCTCGCAATCTCGGCTCGCAATTCTTCGCGGGCATAGCCTTCCGAACCGAACGGGTGCGCCAAATCCCGGTCAAGGCGGTTGGGGTGGCCGGTCCAGTGCCCCAGCTCGTGCAGCGCCGTGGCGTAGAAGCGATCCGCGCTCGGAAACTGGCTGCGCAACGGTAAGGTGATGCTGTCGGTCGAAGGCCGGTAAAAGGCGCGGTCGCCCGCTTCTTCGGTGATTTTCGCGCCCGACGCCTGCAAGATGGCCTCGGCCCGGTCCACCGGATTCCACTCATGCGTAGTGGTGGCGATAGGTGGAAGCCCGTCGATCTGCTCGGCGTTGAACACCACGGCATAAAATGCGCGGGGCCGCTCAAGCTCGACCTTCTCTTTCCTCTGGCGGCCCTCGGCGTCCAGCACGGGCTTACCGCTCTCGTCCCGAACTACCCGTTCCTCCTCGAACTGCCAGTATTGGACAAGGGAGCCTTTCTCGCCCTTCCGCACCTGTGCGCCTTGGGCGGCGGCCTGCTTGTAGGTCAGCCAGCGATTATCAGCCCGGCCCTCGGACATGAGATTGAGGACATTGACGCCGCGATAGCGTTTCCCGGTCGTTGGATTGAACGGCAATCCGCTGCTGCCGGTTGTCTCCCAAGGCTTCTGCCAAGGGGCGGTGCCCTGCTTCAACTGCTCTATCAGCTTGTCGGCAACCCGCTGGTGAAAGGGCTTCTTCTCCTCGGCCATGTCCTCGCCCTCCCCTAGATCAATTCGCGTTGCGCGCTGCCGCGATCAATTCGCCGCGTTCCGTGGCGATCGGTGCCGCGTCACCATCAAGCCCTTCCTCGGCCTCGCGCGCGTCGGCCTCGCTCATGGCGTCCTCGACAAAGGCCCCTGCCCGCTCTGCTTCCTCCGGGTCGAACTCGACAACCGCGCCGGGAATCTCGGCGTCGGCAAGTTTGCGCGCCACCAGCTCGTCAAGGGTGGGCGCGTCCTGCGCCTTGGGCTGATCCGTCATGCTCGTTCTCCTTTGCTGAAATCGGGCTGTCCCTTGTTGTCGAAATAGGTCTGCTTGCAGCCGGGATAGGCGCTGCAACTCCACCAGAAGGCCCCCTTCTTTTTCGCGGAAGGACGCCGCACTAGGCCAGCGCCGCACGCTTGGCATTTGTGCTGCTGCGACGGCACGGGCGCGGGAGCCTTCGCCAGTTCCGGCTTGCCCGCCTTGTCGTTGGCGGTGAATTTGCAGCCGTCGGCATAGCCGGTGCAGGACCAAAAATAGCCCTTGCTCCCTTTGATCCGGCGCAGCGGCTTGGAACATGACGGGCAAGGCGGCGCGTCGATCGCTATGGCAAGGCCCTGCTCTTTCACCCGTGCGACCTCGCGGCCGACATAATCGGCCAGTCCGCGAACGAATGTCATGGTATCGCTCTTGCCCTCGGCAATCGCGCGCTGCTGTTCGTGCCAAATGGCGGTCATGTCAGGGAACTTCGCCTGATCGGGCAAGGCGTCATAGAAGGCACGCGCCTGCGGGGAACTGACGATATTCTTGCCCTTCTCGACCAAAAACCCGCGATCGAAAAGCGTGGCTATGATGCTGTCGCGGGTCGCCGGGGTTCCAATTCCGCCATGCTCACCCGCCTTCCCCTTGTCCTTCTCGATCAGGAGTTTCCTAAGCCGCTCGTCCCGAACATATTTCGCCACCCGCGTTAGGTCGGTCAAAAGCGTGGCCATCGTATAGAGCGGCTTGGGCTTGGTTTCCTGCTGGTCGGCGCTGGCCGAAAGGCATTGCCCGGCCATGCCCGACGCGATCGAACGCAAGTCGGCCGAAAGGGTGTCCTCGTCCTCGGCAATATCCTCATTACCTACATCGTTCTTATAGAGGACCGTCCAACCCGGCTTGGTCACAACCTTGCCCCGCGCGGAAAAGGCGTGGCCCGCAACCTCTATCTCGATTTCGGTCTGGTCATATTGGTTCGCGGGCCAGAACTGCGCGACATAGGCGCGCGCGATCAGCATATAGATACGCTGCTCCGGCTCTGTCAGCGCGGCAAAGTCGGCCGTGGCTTCGGTCGGAATGATGGCGTGATGCGCGGAAACCTTCTGCGAGTTGAAGGCCCGGCTTTTTATCGACGGGTCCGCGCGCTGCGCGATCGCTGCCAGCATCGGGACCGTCGCGGCGACGGCCGCCAGCACGCCGGGGGCGTCGGCGTGCTGCTCATCGCTCAAATATTCGCTGTCGCTGCGGTTGTAGGTGATAAGGCGATGCTTCTCCCGCAACGCCTGCGTAATGTCCTTCACCTGATTGGGCTTGTAGCCGAATTTCCGCGCGGCATCGGTTTGCAGCTTCAAGAGATTGTAGGGCAGCGGCGGCGCTGCCTCTTTCGCGGTGGTTTTGGCGCTGGCGATGCGAGCCGGTTGCCCCTGCACCGCCCCGGCTACGGCCGTCGCGAAATTGCGGTCGATCAAGCGGCGCTGCTCATCAACAGGGTCGCCCTCCCCGATCTGGTAACGCGCGGGGAAGGTCTGCCCGGCGAAACTGAACTGCCCCGATACCGTGTAGTAATGGCTCTTGGTGTGGGCCTCAAAATCGCGGTCGCGGCGGACGACAAGGCCCAAGATTGGGGTCTGCACGCGACCGACACTAAGAACGCCCTGAAACCCCCGCGCCTGCGCCGCGAGGGTATAGGCGCGGGTCATGTTCACGCCATAGAGCAAATCGCCCACGCTGCGCGCCTCGGCCGACGCGGATAACCCGGCATATTCGCGGTTATCCCGCATGGAGGCCAAGGCCCGCTGCACAACCTTTAGATTGTTGTCATTGATTAGCAGGCGTTGGACCGGCAACCGGCTTCCGGCCCATTGCAGAATCTCGTCAACGATAAGCTGGCCCTCATCGTCGGGGTCGCCCGCGTGAATGACGCTCCGCGCCGATTTGAGGAGTTTGCCGATCGTGCAGAGCTGGGCGCTCGTCTTGGCAACGGGCCGCTTTTCCCACGGGATGAAGCTGATCGGCAGCGCCGCCATGTTCCACGGGTCTTGCGGGTCCACTAGCTCAAGCATGTGGCCAATCGCCCACGTCACATAATGACGGCCGCAATCTATGAAGCCGTCTTGTCGCGCCCCTCCTCCAAGGCCCTCGGCAATGGCCCGCGCGAGTTCGGGCTTTTCGGCAATGACGATGATCTCTCCGCTCATGCCATCACCACGTCACTACGGGTTTGATGGAGGCGGTCACTTGCCGCGCGCTGATCGGCCCGAAATAGCGGCCGTCGAAAGAGGCCGCGCTGTCGCCAAGGACAAGGATTTCCCCATCGCCTAGCGTCCAAGCGGCATTGAGCCGGGGCAAGGCCCGCCCTGCCCCATCGGCAAGCTGCGGGGCGCTGTCGGGGACAAGGCGGCCGTTGATCCGCACGCCCTGCCCGCCAATCTCAACGCGGTCGCCTTTAGCGGCTAAAATCCGCTTCATCATTTCATAGCTTCCGCTGGGGCAGTCGCCGGGTTCGATGTAGCGCCTACGCAACGCCTCCAAAAAGGGCGGCGCTGCGGGCGGACAGAACGCCACAAGATCGCCCTTTTGCGCGGTCCCGCCCGTCGCCCGATAGACGCCTACCGGGATGCTCGGCGTAGCGTTGAAGCGAAGGCCCGCCGCCTTCGCGCCAAGCATGGCGATCATGGCCCCCGCCACGCCACAAACCGCATAGCGGCTGACCTTGGCGAAGCTCGGCCGCTTCATAGTTTGATCCTCCGGCCCCCTTCGGGCGGCTTCGGCGCGTGATTGCCCCTGATCGTGTCGCTCCGATCCGGCGCGGGAATCTTGGCGCGGGCACTAAAGGTCGGGTCTTGGAAATAGAGGGGCTGACGGCCATAGATCATGGGATAGCCTGCGACATAAATCAGCATGTCGCCCGCTTCGGAAATATCTCCGTCCGGGGTCTTCTTCGGCCCCGGCATCCTCATACACTCATCAGGCGTCAAAAGCGGGCGCTGGGTTTCCTGCACGGTCTTGGACACGGTGCCACCAAAGAAACCCCCGCCCCCGCGTCCGGTGCTTTTGGTGATTTGCTCTTTAAGAACGGTGGTCTGCCCGGTGAGTTTGGAAAGATGCTCGGCCGTCTCAACACGGTTGGGCGGATAGGCGTTCTGGATATGAGCGTTGGAGGTTATCAGCTCATCCGGCCCATAGCCGGTTTCCCGGCTCCTAAGCTGGTTGGTGTCCTGACAAATGAGATAGAATTTCAGGCCGTAGCCTGCGGCGAACGCCAAGGACTCCTGAATGATTCCAAGTTTCCCAAGGCTGGGAAACTCATCAATCATAAACAGGGCGCGGTGCTTGTAGCTCTGAACTACCCGGCCCTCCTCGAACTCCTGCTTGGGCGCAAGGATACGCACCATCATGTTGAGCATGACGCGGACAAGCGGGCGGAGCCGGTCCTTATCGGTGGGCTGGGTGATGATGTAGAGGCTAACCGGCCTCTCGCTGTTCATCAGGTCACGAATGAGGAAATCGGAAGTCGCGGTATTGGAGGCCACAACCGGGTCTTGATATAATTCTAGATAGCTCTGCGCGGTCGATAGAACCGATCCGCCCTCATCATCGGGGCGATTGAGCTGGGCGCGCGCGGCTTTGCCGACAACGGGATGATTTTTGCCGCCCGGCAAATGGCCGAACGTAAGCATTTCCTCCCAAACCTCCTGCGCGGGCCGAACCGGATCGGCCAATACGGCATCCACTTCGGCCAAGGTCGCCGCGTTGCCGCCATGCTTGGCTTTGTAGATGACATGCAGGATCACGCCTACCAGAAGCGCCCGCGAGGTCTTTTGCCAATGGCTTTCGACCCCCTTCCCGTCCGGGTCCACTATCAGCGTAGCGAGATTCTGAACGTCTGCGACTTCGTTGTCAGTCCCTACCCTGATTTCGTCCAGCGGGTTCCAGTGGGCGGAGCCGCGCGAGCTGGCCGGTTCAAATCGCATGACGATCTGGTTGGCGTGCTGCTTCCTCCAACCGGCGGTCAACGCCCATAGCTCGCCCTTCAAATCGGTGATGACGGCGCTATGCGGCCACGAAAGCAGCGTCGGGATGACAAGGCCCACGCCCTTCCCCGATCGGGTCGGGGCATAGGTTAGGCAATGCTCCGGGCCGGAATGGCGTAGATAGACCGTCTTCCCGTTCTTCTCCTGATATGCGCCAATATAGACCCCATCATTTTCAACGAGGCTGGCCGCGCGAATGTCCTCCATGTCGGCCCAGCGGGCCGATCCATGCAGATAGGCATTGCCCTTCCCGGCGTTCGATTTCGCCAGTTTGACAGCAGCGGTTATCAGGACGCCCACGCCGAAAACCACGGTGCCCACGCCCACGGCTTGCCCGAAGGCGGGTTTCAGCGCCGGAACCTCGCTCCATTTGCTGAACCATTGCAGGAAACGCCACGGGGCATAGATATGGCCCGCGTTCGGCCCCAAGGTAGCCTGATAGGCCATCTGGTGCGCGAACATCTGCGTTGCGCTCCATAAGCCTCCAAGGGCGGAACCGGCCACAAGGGCCGCCAGCAACGGGCGATTATCGCCCTTGCTTCCGCGCTCCCGCACTTGCGGCCCGATGGCTGTATTGCGCTTCTTTGCCATGCTTTGCCCTTCTCGCGGCCGTTACCGGCCGCGCCCCTTGCTTTTGACGGTGCCGTTGCTGGCAATCTCGATCGGCTCGCCAATCGCCAGCTTGCCCGCGCGGGCGGCGCTGCGCGCGTCCACGGGCAGCACAAGCATGTCAGCGCCATCTCTTAGGAGTATCAATTTCTGCCCTTCGATTTGTCGCGTCCCGGCGTAAATCAGCGGTCCATGATCGCCAGTGAACAGCCGATGCGCCGGTATATCCATTCCAATGTGACGCTTCGCATTGCGTTCCGCAATGTATTTATCCGCTGCGCTGGCCTGATCGTCGCTCACTCGCGGCCGATCGTCGTCCCGTCGCACAAGACGATCTGGCCGGGCTTTTTGGTCGTCCACGTCTGAATGAACATCACGCGGCAATAGCAAGCGACCTCGCTCGGCGTGCTGAACCACACCGAGTTGGGACAGGTCGCGCAAACTACCTCGGCTTTCGGGCGGCGGCTCTCGTCCAACGCGGCCAATGTTGGGCTTAACGGCGCGCTCGCTGGGGGCCTCGGCTCCTCCGGCGCTAGAATGTCCATTTCTGGCGGGCTGTGCGGGGCCAGCTCGAATGGCGGCGCTGCTGGCTCCTCCGCTTGCAAGGCCGGTTCCGGCGTCGGTTCCTCCGGCGCTGACGGCTCCGGGTCGGAATGTCCCGTTTCGACCTGGTGCTGTGGTGCTGGCGTCTCGTCCAGCGTCATTGACGGCGTTTCGCCCAGCAACGCCAGCGCCGCCTCTATCTCCTCGTCCAACGATTTGTCTGTCACGCGCGCGCTCCTCTTGCCTGATATTTTGACGCCGGGCCTCTAGATCGGGGTCCGCAAATGTGATGGGCATGGCCGATCGGGCGGCGGCTTCCACCACAAGGGCCTTGAATTGATCGCTGCCGCTGATCGCCAGCCTGTCGCCATAGCGTTCGTGCGCAAGCCGCAAGGCGGCAACAACGCCCTCGATCTGCGCCCCGCGCGATACATGCAGGCGCTGGCCATCATCGCGCACCGCTGCATTGGCGGTGCGATAGATGATCGTCCCGCGTTTCGTGATGTGGTCTTGCCGGATCGCTGCGGGGTGTGCTGCGCTCGGCATCGCCGCAATGTGCAGCGCATCCTTGGGAGCGGTGCGCCGTCCCTCCCGCGCGCGCAGGGCCTCAAGGGCGGTGCGGTCGCCCGCCTTGGCCTGCTCCTGTAGCCAGTCATTCCACCCGCGCCGGGAATTACGAGACGCGATGCGCTCCCGTTCCCGCCCGTGGGCGGCAACAATCTTCGCAATCGCGGCCTTGGTGGACCGGGCCGCCAGTGCGTAATTGAGGCGCTTAACAGCCGGGCCGCCACCTAGCAGCTTTATCGCCGCCCGCTTCGTCCTCCCGATGCGCTTCACCTGTTCAATGGCCGCGCGGCGCTTGGCTGCGGCCTCGGCCAGCTCGACCTTTCGGCGCGTGGCGCGCGTGCCCTGCTGGGCGCGGTAGGCAGCAAATAGGCCGCTGGTGTCGATACGGGAGGGCACGGGGCGCTTTTCATAGGTCTGTCGGGCTTTCGGTGCCCCCTCCCCTCCCCGCGCGCTCTGGAAGGCTCCCAAGCGTTTCTCTAACGCCCCTTTTGACAGCTCGCGCGCGATGGAACTGGCCTTTACGGTCGTTCCGTCCATCGCAGCGAATATCAGGCCGTTGCCGCGCGCCTGCACGGACAGGCCGAAGTCGGCCGCGATCTGGTGCAACTCGGTCCAGCTCGCGGCGGCCTTCAAGGGTTCGGCGCAATTCCGCTGCGCCCAGCCTATCAGGCTCTCCGTGCCCGCGATCTGCTCCATGTCCTTCGCGCGGTTTTCCCCGCCGCGCTGGTGGGCGTTGTGGTTGACGCGCTCCAAACCGTGACGGACCTCTAGCAGCTCGCATAGCTCGGCAAGCGTCCGATAATCCCGCAAGGGCGTATGGATCGTGTGGCGGATCGGATGAATCTTGTTGATCGCCAGATGAATATGCGTGTGGTCGGTGTCGTGATGAACGGCGCTGATCCGCTGATGCTCGGCAAAGCCCAGCCCCGCGCAAATCGTCTCCTCAATATCGCGCAAGGCTTCCGCGCTCGGACTCTCGCCGGGAGGAAACGAAATTATGAGGTGATATGTCTTGTCCGAAGCCGCCCGCTGATTGGCCGATTGGACAAGCATAACGTCCTGTGCGGCATCTTCTGGCGTCTCGCCTCGGCAGTTGGTGACAGTCACCACGCCCACGCGCTCATCACGCCCCTGCGCGCTGGTGATGTATCGCACCAACCCGCCGAAATCGCTCTTTGCGGTCGCCTTCATGGGGACGTGTTTTGCAATCATCCGCGCGGCCCTTTTTTTAGCCGCTAAAATCTTGCCGGGACCGCAAGACCTTTCGGATGATCCCGGCCAGCTCCTCCTGATTGGCCTCAATCTTGGACAGCACGCCCCGAATGATGACCGGCATCCGTTCGGGGGCCATTTCCTCCAACTTGGCGTCGTCGGTAAGCCATAGCTTCAACAGGCCGCCAAGACGGCCAAGGTCGCCATTGACGCGCACCAACTCACGCCCCTGTTCTATGTCGATTATGGGGCGCGGCTGATGCCCCAACCCAAGCACACGCAAATAGGCCGACGCGCTCAACCCGCTGGCCTGTGCGGCGGCTTCAATCGTCGCCTTGTCCTCGGCGCTGCACCATATCTTGATGTGGTGCCGCTCGCGCTTCGCCTTGGGTCTGTCGTTCAAATCACCTTCCCTTCGCTGCGGTAGCGGCGGCCTCGCAGAGCAAGAATCCCGTTGAGCGCCCCCGGCGCGAATAAGGGGAGTGATGGGGGTGTCCGCGCTTGCGTGGATGCCTCCATCACCTATCTTGCCCCGTCTTCGACGTTTAGACGCCAAATAGAAACTGTTGCTGGAACGATCATATATCGTTCACCCCCGAAAATATCTAGCGCCACACGGCCTAATCTGGCAGAAAAATACGATATAGCGGGAGTTCATCGGTTCGTGGCCGGTTTATGAACGCTTTATAGCCGATTATGCGCCGAAAAATATCGTAGGTGGAAATGACAGACAGCGGGAAATCCTTCACGGAGCGATTGCGCGAACGGGCGGCCTCACGGGAGCCGGGGGGCAAAAACCGGAACCTCGCGCAATTCCTCGCCGCTCGATCGGACATAGATGCAGCCCTTGCGGAAGGATGGCCGGTGCGCGGCATATGGGAGCTGCTGACGGAGGAAGGCCGCATTAGCTTCGGCTATGCGTGGTTCGCCAAATACGTTCGCCGGTATCGCGCGCCAGCTACCGGGGAACCGCCCAAGGCATCGCCAGCGCCCCCCTCCCCTTCCCGATCAGCAACGGCCTCGGCCGAAGCTGATCCGCCGCCCCGGCCCAAACCGGCGCGCTTCAATCACCCGGCCACTCCGAACAAAGAGGATTTGGTATGAGCAACGTCCACATAGTTTTGCAGGGCAAGGGAGGTGTGGGCAAGTCGCTCGCCGCCTCGATGCTGGCCCAATATCTGACCAAGCGAGGCGAAAGCCCGCTCTGCATTGATACCGATCCGATCAACGCCACCCTTGCCGGGTTTCAGTCCCTCAACGTGTCCAAGGTCGAGCTGCTGGAAAACGGCGACATAAACCCGCGCAAATTCGACGCCATGATGGAAATGATCGCCGGTTCCAAGGAATCGGTGGTCATTGACAGCGGCGCGAGCAGCTACAGCGCCCTATCCTCCTATATGTTCGACAACGGTGCGCCTGACGTGATTGCCGATCTGGGCCATAAGCTCGTCCTGCATACCATTATCGTAGGCGGGCAATCGCTGATCGACACGCTTCAAGGCTTCGCCTCGGTAGCCGAAGCCTTCCCCGATCCGGCTGCAATCGTCGTGTGGCTCAACCCCTATCATGGGCCTGTCGAGGCAGAGGGTAAGAGTTTTGAACAGCTCAAAGCCTACCGGGAGCTAAAGGATCGGGTCGCCGCGATCGTCACCCTCCCCGATCTGAGAAAGGAAACCTTCGGGGCGGACGTTCGGGACATGCTGGCCGCGCGCAAGACTTTTGAGGAAACGCTTGCCGATGGCGACATAGCCCTGATGCAGCGTCACCGCCTCGGCCGCGTTCGTGATGCGGTCTTTGCTGAACTCGACAAGGCTAAGGTCGTGTAATGGCCGATCACGAAAAAATCGCGGCGCTGATCGCGGAAATCTCGCGCCAGCACGGGGTCACGCTGTCCGCCGATGATCCCTTGATGATCCTGCAAACCATCAACGCGATGTTGCTGGGCGAAAGCGCCGATGCGCAGGAGGAGCAACTAAAGGCGTTCAAAAGCGAGCTGGAAGACATGAGCAATCGTTGGTCGATTGCTATCACCGACAAGGCGGAATCGGTGCTGAACGCCGCGCTGGATGCCTCGGAAGCCGCCATGAATGAACGTATGGAGGCCGCCGCGAAGGCTATCATCAAGGAAGTCGGAGAACATATCGGGACGGGGCTACAAAAGCCCCTGAACGATGGCCGGGCCGTCGCTAACCGCAATCTCCTAGCGTCGGGCCTGACGCTGATCGCGGCGCTGGTAGTGTTGGCCGCTGCCCTGTTCCATCATTGACGCCAGCGAAGGCCCCTCCCCCCCGTGGGTCGCGCTATCCCCCGTCTCTCGCCAACCCGCGCGCGAGCGTGCGGCCTGACGGTTTCCGATCGTCCGCCCCGCGCTCGACCGTCTTTTCCCTGATCTGCTCTTTCTCCCGCTCCGCGCGCATGTGCAGCTCATGCAACCGGCGCGCCTGCATCAGCTCCTCGAAATCATCGACAAGTTTCGGCTCTCGATATTCGAGTTTGGCCGCCGCGATCGTCTCCACGCGCGGGCCGTGAACGGCCATACCGTCGCGGATTTCGCGCACGGCTTCTAGCCTTACCGCGATCCGCTGCACGGCCGCTTGCGCATTGGCAATCCGGGCCTGCCATGCTTGGCGCTTGCCGGGCAGGGACAGGAAGCCGGGGGGCTGCTGCTGGATTTGCTGCAAGCGGGCGGTTTGCTGCTCCATCATGCTTTCTAGGCGGTCCTCGATCTGGTTCGCCTGCTCAACCTTCTCCTCAATGACCGTCTGTAGCTGGGCGTTATAGGTTTCCTCGGTTGGCGCGGTGGCGATAGCTGCCGTTTCCTGACTATCCAGCGTGCGCGCCTCGTCTAGCAGCCGGTCGGCATCGGCCTGTGGGTCGCCCGTTCCCTCGTCCAGTGAGAACTTGTCCGGGTCTGCAATCGGCGTGTCCTGCATGGCCGTTCCTTTAGCGGCTAAAATTTCGAGCTTGCACTATATCCGATTTTCCAGCCTACCGCGCCACAAAAAAGGCCCCGCTTGCGCGGGGCCATCAACTCGATGCTATGCGTCACTCAACGCATGTCGGGGGGAGGGTGCGGATTTGCCATCCACCAGTTCGGTTGCCCCCACGGCCCGTCTAACCATTCCCCATTTGTCAATTCGCCGCGAGTCCATATCCAATCGCAGCCCTCGCTATATGGCCGCCATGTGTCGCCGGTCGTCCATGCGAGAAGGATTTCAACACCAGATGGGGCTGTCTCGATAGGTTGCCAATCGTCGGTAGCCATAGATACCTCCAAATATTACCCCTCAAGAAGCGCGAGAAGCTGCACTTTCCCAAGATCGACCTCGGTTTCCTCGCCGCTGTCTTCATACTTGATCCACGCCACGCCATCGCGCGAGGGCCGCTTATTCAGGATCAGACGGGCAGGGCGCTTGCTATGGGAAACCTGCACAATGGCCTTTTTCAGCTTTAGCGGGTCTTCCTCTTTCGGTTCCTTCTCCTCCTCGGCCCCGGCGTCGTCACCAGCTCCGCCGTTGCCCTCATCGTCGCCCGCCTCCTCCTCGGCCTCGCCGCTCAAGCCGGACTCAAGGAACTCCTTCAAGAGCCGCACCGATCCGCGCGTAATCTCCTGATCGGCATCGGCCAGCCAGCGCGCCACGCCCTCGCTATGCTTCTTGTGGAGGCCCACAAGGTCATAGATCAACGTCACGTCCTTGCAACGCCCGCTCTGGAACGCCTTGGCGATCGGCTCCGGCAAATCGAGCAATGCCGCGTGCTGGGTGACAAAGGCCGGGGATTTCCCGATGGCCTTGGCAATCTCGCCCTTCTTTTTCCCGTTGGCCAGCTCGCGGCCGATGTAGTCGGCAATCTCGCGGGCCGTGAGAGCGTCACGCTGCAAATTCTCAATGACCTGATCGGCCTCGGTATAATCAGGGTCGATGAAGCCCGGAATTGTCACTTTCTCGGCCAACAGGGACGCGCGATAGCGGCGCGCGCCGTGGTTGATGAGATAGCGCCCCTCCACCTTGGGGTTGGGCCGAACGGAAATAGGCGTCTTCACGCCGCGCGCCCTGATCGTCTCGGCCATTTCCGCCAGCGAATTTTCGTCAAACTGCTTGCGGGGCTGGTGCGGGTCTTCGTCAATCAGCGCCAGCTCCAATTCGAGCGGAGCGCCAGAACCGCCCTCCGGGGCCGCAGGAGAGGCTAGGAGGCTCGAAAGGTCGCCCAACCCCTCCAACCCTAGCCCGGCGTTCTGCGCGGGCTTCTGCGTGGCCTTGGTGGACGATTTGCCCGCCTTCTTGTCCTCGGTGTTGTCGGCCATCGTCAAATCTCCATCTTTTCTTGAATGTGGCGGGCCATCGCTCGCATTTCCTGCGCCGCTTTCCGCGCCGAAGTCCGTTTGATCGACCAAACCGGCAAGCCCGACGCCAGCGCGTCCGCAACGCTGCTCCGGTTTCCGATCGGCGTCGGAATGACCAACTGGGGATAAGCACGGGTCAACTCGTCAAGGTGCTGCCCGTGCCGGGGATTCCGGCCATCAACCTTGCTCGGTATCATGCCAAGGAATTGCAGCGCCGGGTTCGCGCGCCGGATATTGGCGATCGTCGTCACCATCTTCTCAATGCCCTGCAAACTGTAGGCTTCAAGCTCGATGGGCGAGGCCGCAAAGTCGGCCGATAGCAACGCCGCTGCCATTCGGACCCCAAGGGAAGGGGGGGTATCTATCAGGCACACGTCAAAGCCTTCCGCCTCGATCACGGCCAGACTGCGCTTGAACGCGCCAGCAGCCGCACCGAGATCTAGTTTCTCAAGATCGGCCAACCGCGCGTCGGCGGAAAAGACAGCAATCCCCTCGGCGTTAGCCAGGTCGAATTGTGACACGGCATCGAAAAGGCCGCTCGCCAAGGCTCCGCTATCATATTCGCCAAGGGTGAAGCTGGCATTTCCTTGGGTGTCCAAGTCAATAACTGCGACCTTCAACCCCTGTTCTTTGAAGTAATAGGCAAGATGAACGGTCGTTGAAGTTTTACCAACGCCGCCTTTCTGGTTCGCTATGACAAGTGTTTTCATCGTTTGGCGTCCAATCTTTCCACCGCCTCGCGCTGCCATTGCCGCACAAGGAAGGCTTTATGTTTCGGTAAAATCGCCGTCACACGCTCGAAACCTTCGGGAACCTCGCTATGCGCGTTCCAAATCCGGTTGACCGCCAGACAAACGGCATTGCGGGACACGCCTTCGCGCTTCGCCACGGCCGATTGGGCCTCGCCGTCCACCAGAACGGCGCGCGCCATGTCGAGCGGACGCGCCGCGATATTGAGCCGTCCAGCAGCTTGCTCAAAGGCCGACGCGCTCAAGCGTTTATCCATTGCGCCTGCCGCGATTCTTCTCGCGGTATAGCTTCGGCTCATAGACGCCAAGGAAGATGTAGAGGGCGATATAGACCGCATAATAGGCGAGGAACTGCCAACCGGCATGAACATCCGGCGTGTTCCAATACCAGAGCATCCGGCAGAACTGCCAGAAGACGACAAGCGGGATGATGAAGCGCGCGACGGTCCAGATCAGGACTCCGAACGTCCAGACGGCCGCAATGACGTAATCCACGCGGTTGCCCTCCCATGCGGGTGGAGGATTGGGAAGCCGCATGACCGCAAAACGTGCGGGCAGCGGGGGAATTTTCGCCTTCATCGGAATACTCCGGTTTCGACCTTGGCGGGTTGCCCGGTCACAACCGATATAATGACAGCATCCCGAACCGTGTCAAGCCCCCGTAAAGTCTGAACGGCAATAATTTTAGCCGCTAAAATCGTCGTTCTGGTGTTCCCAAATATTTCCCAAGCCCGCAGCCGCGCACAACAGCGCCCATGCCGAATAGGGAATCTGATCGTCGCCGCCCGTCCAGCGCCGAATAACGCGGGTATTGCTCAAGCCTAGAAACTTGGACGCGCTGCCCCCTGTCATGTCCGCTGCTTTGAGGACCGCCCTTACCTCATCCGGCGTCGGCTGCTGCCACCCCTGATCGGCGGGCAATAGGCAATCTGGCCGAACATCAATCATGCGCGCGTCTGTTCCTTCGCTGGCGTTGCTCCTCATGGCGGCCGAATGAGGAATATGCCCGATAGGCAGGGAAGGGAAGGGGGGCACGCTGCCCCCCTGTGGCGCTAGTCGAGCGCGGCACCGATCGGCCCCGCTTCCGAATGTTGGGCGGCATAGGCAGATGCCCACGCATAGAGCTGGGCAAATTGATCCTCGCCGTATTTTTCGTGCATATGCCCCAGCATGAACAGGGTGGCTATAAGGCCCGCCGCGTCGGCCGAAACGTCGCCAGAGAAGCCGTTGCCGTCCCATTCCAGACGATATTGGGGCTGATCGCCGGGGGCCATGTAGAACCCGCCGTTCGATAGGGTGTAGAAATGCCAATATGCGCCCGTGTAGTCGGCGGATAGCTTGGACATATAGCCATAGGTGACGGCCTCGACCTCGATCATGCGCGCCAGCCCGAACAGCCGGGGCAGGCACATAATCCGGTCTTCTTCGCCAACCAGCACGGCGGCAATTCTCTCTCTGTTGCTCATCGGACTTCTCCGGTTTCGACCTTGGCACCATAGCCCGGCCATATCCGATATATTGGAGGTTTCCCGGTTGCTGTCAAGTTACGCTCGCCCGCCATGAAAATCTTTTAGCCGCTAAAATGGCCTCCATCGCAAGGCATATTTGGTCGCTGCCCCGCAGTTTTACAGAGTGCCGCTATCCGCGCCCCGAATGGACACGCATGTCAGCTCCCCAAATCGGAGCCTTACCCCCTTTTTGGTGTTCAAACAGTCTCAATTAAGCGTTGCGCGACTAGCGCAACTCCGCATCACCTTAGATAAATAAACTCAAGGGGAGGTTCAGAACCATTATGAGACTCACGGCTAGGCGACAACGCCATCACGGGCGCAAATGCCGTTCCATAGGCTGATTAGGGCCTCCGCTGTGGCCTTGCATGTCGTCGTCTCCCGTATGTAATCGGCCTTGCTCAACCGGGAGAGCATCCAAGCCTCATCTTCAAGCCGGTCCTGTAGGCGCTGGGCCTCGTCGTCGGGCACCGGGGCAGGGCGCTTGCGCCGGTCGAGCAATTCGAGAAGCATCCTCGGCAATTCCACCCGATAGGCATTGGAGGTCTGCTCTGATCGCGCCCCGTCCTCTGTGACGGTGTGGACGTAGCGCCGCAGGCGCGCCAGCAAGCCGATGCTGGTAAGGGCGTTCAAGGCCCTTGCGACGGTGGCCCTAGAGACGGTCGCCCATTCGGCTATCATTTCATAGCTGGGCACCACGTTGCCCCTGAAACGCTCCTCCATCCGCAACAGGGCTTGATACACCCGGATCGTGGAATTGGTGATGCTCATGCAATAGTGCTCGAACTGCGTTATCTCGCGCGGCTCGCGCCGCAGCTCCGCGCGCAGGGCGCGGCCCTTTTCAAACGCCAGATTGATCGCACGCCAGCATCCCTTGCGCGTCTTGGTGTCTCGCGCCGCGAGGAAGCCCTTTTCTACGTCGCTCCCGGCTTCCTTGCTGCCGCCGCGCACGCGGGCCTTGGTGATGTGCTTCCCGCCCCGGCTACGGTCGCCATAGGCTCGGCCGAAAAGCTGCTGGGTCAGCTCCCCGATCGCCAGCGGCCCTTTTCTTCTGGTGTCACTCATCGTCGTCCCTCCTTTGCGAAGGGCCGGGAGACAGGCAAAAAAATCCCGTTGCGCGAATCAAGCGCCCTTGAACCGAAGTCCGAAAACCGCTAAGTGGGAAATTGTCTGTAGGTTCAGTGTTGGCGCACTGTCCCACTAAGCGGTTTTGAGGGTGCCCGGCTTCGAGCCGGGCATTTTCTTATCCACTCACGGCCAGAAACTCCTGTTGCAGAAACATATCGTCCCCGATCCGCTCTAGGATCGCGTTGATTGCAGCCTCGCGGGACGTGAATCCCTTGCTGGCTTTCACCCTCTCCACGATCTCGACGGCTTTAGGGGACAAGGCCAAACTCATGCGCTTAAAGCCCTGCTCGCTCTGTGCCTTGGCGCGTTTGCGCTGGGACAGCGTGGAGGGTTTGAGTTGCGTATGATTCGCCATAATGCCCCGGCTTAAAGGACATTAAAGGTTCTGGCAATTCAGTGCTGAAAAAATATGCTGGCGACTGAAAGACATATATAGAAAAGCGGTCTGCGTTTACGTCGAAGTCCGCAGTTCAAGAGCATCAACGAGTGGCTTCTTGGGCCTACCAACTGAAAGAATCGAAGCTATAGCCTTACATTATCGAGCTACGCGCTACAGCCGTAATTTTCAAAATTGGTCGCCGCGATCTGATCGGCAATTAGCATCTTGGGGCCTGCGCTCGATCCTGCGAGCATTTACGGAATGGACGCCAAAGAGAATTACGCGGAAGCCTGATCTTGTCTCTCGCGCGTCACTTTCTTCTTTCAATCCGTTCGCTGCCACCCGTTATGCGCGCTCGCGCGCTCGGCCCGGCTCGTCCAAAAATGATGCTATAAACAATCATATTCGGCGTCATACCGCTTCCTTTCTCGCGCGCTCCGGCATATCCTCCGCAGCTACCCGGAATTTTAGCGGCTAAAACCAACCCCCTTGCGGAAGA
>NZ_CP029763.1 GCF_006874585.1 Sphingomonas sp. IC081 | reverse complement strand
CGGCCTAAATCAGCCCTTGGCGGCCACTTCAGGCTCGGCGATCCGCTCGCTTCACACAGCGTGGACGACGCGGCCGAGCTCCTCGACCTGCTCGCCGAGCCACGTGAGTTCTTCCTCGCTGATGCGGTAATGCTTCGAGTAGCGCGCCTTCACATAGGCCTGCTTGAGCTTCTCGAACATCACGCGCTGCTTGCGGTTGTCCTCGGGCCAGACATACATCAGGCGCCGGTCGATGAGGTTGGCCTGTGACCGTAAGAAACCGAGGTTGTGAACGTGTGGAGTATAGAACGTGCAGACCAGAAGCACGCAGTGGTAGAGTCGCTCGGTTGCCTGATGAAAATCGAAGGCCGCATCTCTTAGGTAGCCCTGCCCGACGTCAAACTTGGCGATATTGTAGCGCTTCATCGCCGAAGGAAACCACTCATCGAAGTATTCCCGCGCCATTTTTAGCGCATCCTTCGGCGTCTTGGGCTTTGGCGTATGGAGCACGCTGTCGTCGCTCTGGTAGAGCGCGATGCCGTCCTTGGCGACGTCCATGAAGAAATACCGGCCATGGGCAAGGCCGTCGTTCACCTCCTGCAGCGTGTGCACGATGAAGTTGACTGGGGTTTTGATGCTCTTCGTGATGCCGTACTCGCGGTGGAAACGCTCCTCGGCCTTCGCCCAGTATTT
Source organism: Sphingomonas sp. IC081 (assembly GCF_006874585.1). Classification (GTDB taxonomy): domain Bacteria; phylum Pseudomonadota; class Alphaproteobacteria; order Sphingomonadales; family Sphingomonadaceae; genus Novosphingobium. The sequence goes on along the minus strand of NZ_CP029763.1, from coordinate 235,530 downwards.
CACATAGTCGGTGAGCCGCTTGTCGTTGACGATGACGAGGAGGTCGAAGTCGGACTTGTAGCCCTTGGCGGTGTGCGGTTCGTCGACCCAGCCGCCGCGTGCGTAGCTGCCGTAGAGAATGACCTTGGTGATGCGGCCCTTCTTCTTCCACTGGTGCTGGCGAGCGCGAGGACGTCATTGAACTCCTCGAACAGGATTTCGACGACGCGCTCAAGCTCGCGCTGCTTTGCGGGCGGCAGATGATCGAGGCTCGTGCGCATAGGATGATCTGCCCCCACCGAGTGGACCGATTGGTTTGTTAGTGCATTAAGCTCATCGCCGCCATATCCGGACGGAGGTGGAGCGAAGCGGAACCGGAGGCCGGATATGGCGGTGTCGCCGTTTCTGGTGCCGGTGGCCGATAGCCAAGACTGCTGTGCGGGCGGACGGTGTTGTAATGCCGCCGCCAGGCTTCGATCAGCACCCTGGCCTCGGCGAGGCTGTAGAAGATTTCACCATTGAGCAGTTCGTCGCGCAGCGACCCATTGAAGCTTTCATTATAGCCATTCTCCCATGGCGATCCCGGCGCGATGTAGAGCGTCTTCACGCCGATCTGCCGCAGCCATTGCTGGACGGCATTGGCGATAAATTCGGCGCCATTATCTGACCGTATATGTGCAGGCGGGCCGCGCGAGATGAACAGGTCCGCCAAGGCCGCCAGCACATCCTCATGTTTGAGCTGTCGCGCAACGATAAGCGCCAGACATTCCCTGCTGGCCTCGTCGATGATCGTCAGGATGCGGAACTTGCGGCCGTCATGCGTGCGCCCCTCGACGAAGTCGTAGGCCCACACATGCCCAGGATACTCAGGCCGCAGGCGGATGCATGATCCGTCGTTGAGCCATAGACGCCCGCGTTTGGGCTGGCGCTGCGGCACCTTGAGCCCTTCGCGCCGCCATATCCGCTCGACCCGTTTATGGTTCACCGTCCACCCCGCATGGCGCAGCAACGCCGTGACCCGGCGGTAGCCGTAACGACCATATTGCTTTGCCAAGGCGATGATGTCCTCCGTCAGCGCCTGTTCGTCATCCGCCCCACGCGGCACTTTACGCTGTGTCGATCGATGCTGCCCCAGAACCCGGCATATCCGTCGCTCGGATAGCCGGACTGGCAAATCCCGTCGTATATGATCGATGCAGCGCCTTCGCCGCGCGGGGCTCAGAAGTTTCCCCGTGCAGCTTCCTGCAATATCAGCTTGTCCAGCGTCAGGTCCGAGATCGCCCGGCGAAGCCGCTGGTTCTCTTTCTCCAGATCCTTCATCCGCCGCGCCTGGTCAGTCTTTAGGCCGCCATACTCCTTGCGCCAGCGATAGTAAGTCTGTTCGCTGACTGCGATCCGGCGACACGCCTCCGCCGTCGAGGCCCCCTGGGCCAGCACGATCTCAACTTCACGCAGCTTCCCGATAATCTCTTCCGGCTTGTGCTTCTTGCTTGGCATTCGTCATCCCTTTCGTGGTCCAGACTATCATAGTCTCTGGGCCACTCAGCGGGGGGCAGATCACTGGTCGCGGTAGACGGCCGGATCGGAGGCTGCGGCGATCTGGCTTGCCGGTATCGCCCTGACGACACGCGCGACGGCCGCATAGCTGGGGGTTCGGTGTCCATGCGCGATGGCGAGTTCCTGCACCTTTCGGTGAATGGCGGCGACCGGGGGTCGCGGGCGCTTGGTGGCGAGAGTGCGGGTCAGTTCGACCAGATGTTCCGGCAGGTGCAGCCTGCCCCGATCGTTGCGCGGCAGACGCGCGAGACCGGCAAGTCCTTCGGCACGGTAGCGCCCGAGCCAGCGCTGCAACGTCCGCTCGCTCAGCGTGCCGGTGCGGGCGAGGTCCGCGAGCGGGATGCCATCGGCGAGGTGCGGTTCAAGGACGCGGTAGCGCTCGATCGCCAGCGGCGGGACAAGCGCCGGATGCGTCACCGCCGACGGTCCGTGTCGCAGGTAAGGAAAACGGAGATTTGCCTGCCCATCGCCATGCGAGTCCGCTCGCGTTGCCAAACCGGCCTGTTCGACGTAAATCTACCCGGTAAAGAAAACTAGGGCAACATAGACCTGCCGATGACGACTTTCTTCCCAAACCGCGCCCGATCGGGGCGCCACCGGCCCTACGCATGAAAATCGGTTACGCCCGCGTATCGACCGCCGAGCAGAACCTGGACCTCCAGCGTGATGCGCTGAAGGCTGCCGGCTGCGAGAAGGTCATCACCGACAAGGCCTCCGGGGCGACTGCCGCTCGCCCTGGATTGGAAAAGGTGAAGGAGCTGCTTCGCGCCGGCGACACACTGGTGGTCTGGCGCCTCGACAGGCTCGGCCGCTCGCTCCGTGATCTGATCGGATGGATGACCTACCTCGACGAGGAAAAGGTCGGGCTGCTGAGCCTGCACGAGGCGATCGACACGACCACCACGTCGGGCAAGCTTACCTTCCACCTGTTCGGGGCATTGGCGGAGTTCGAGCGCAACCTGATCCGCGAGCGGACCCAGGCCGGTCTCACCGCAGCCCGCGCTCGCGGCAAGAAGGGTGGCCGGCCGGCCGCACTCGGCAAGGACAAGCGCGACCTGCCCGTCAGGCTCTACCACGAGAACACGATGCCGATCGCCAAGATTTGCTCGATGCTCGGCATCTCCAAGCCAAAACTCTACGCCTATGTGCGATCGGCCGAGACCAAGCCGGTAGCCGCGTAGCGACGCTCGCCGACAAATAGCGCGATCAGAATGCCGCCACTTAGCGCGAGCGTTTACACCGTTCGCGGTCCCGATCGGCCCAGCGTCCCCCGGAACCGTTCGTTATCGGGAAGGCATCTAAGCGGTCTGCACCATCCTTCATCTAAAGTTCTCCAAGCGCTTCTGAGGATTTTCGGGCGCACCAAAAGCACTTGCTCCTCCAGTGGCTGGAGCATGTAACCGCAATTTGCTCTCCTGCGGACGGGGGGCTGGAGGTGGCTTTTTGACGGCCCGTGTTGAAGCAATCGGTATGTCTCGACGCTCATTAGTGGCGCGGCTGGTGGCCTGTGGAACCGGCTTGGTGCTCGGTTCTCCAACGCTCGCGCGACAGACTTCCCGGTCTGCGGGCTCGTGGAACTTCGGTGCGGCTCACCTCGAATGGGAGCCGCTGGAAGTCGGCACGGGTGATACCCTCCTTGTTTCGGCACAAGTGCGCGGAGTGCCGGTGCGGGCGGTGCTCGACAGTGGCAGCGGCGCGTCGATCATGAGCACGGCGCTCGCGGCGAAGCTCGGCTTGAACGATGGTGAGCGGCGCATGATTAGCGGGCTGAGCGCCAAGGCCCCGGTGCTGCTGGTCCGCGACATCGACGTACAGCTCGCCCGCGAAACCCGTCGCTTACCCTTTGCCGTCGTTGGTGATCTGAGTTCAGTGTCGGCGGCCTTCGGACGACCGATCGATATCCTCCTCGGTGCCGATATGTTCACGGGTAGCTGCATCGCGCTCGATTTCGCGAAAAGGCGTATGGCGGTCGTCAAGTCAGGCACGTTTCTCGCCGGTCCCGACTGGCGCGCTGTCGCGCTCGGGCGCGGTGCCAAGCAGGAGCTGTTCATTCGAGCTTCCGTCTCGGGTTTGCCTCCCGTGCCCTTGATGATCGATCTTGGCAGCTCGGCCGCGCTGATGCTCTCGTCGGCCTATGCCCGCGATCAAGGGCTGTTGAACGGGAAGCTCGTCTCGACCGCGGCGATCGGCGGCGTCGATGGTGTGCGTATCAACGATGCTTTCACGATCCAGAACATCAACATCGAAGGGCTTGGCGTCTCGAACGTCCCCACACTCGGGATGAGAGCTTGGCTCTCCACCAGCACGGTTGGCAATGTCGGCCTACCGCTGATCGCTCAATTCGACGTGGTGTTCGACGTGACCGCCGGATTCGTGTGGCTCCGGCCACTCGGTCCTCGTCGTCGCCTGCCGATGCTGAAGGACCGTAGCGGCCTTGGCCTCGCAGCCTCACCAACGGCGCTCACCGTTGTTCATGTGGCGGCGAACAGTCCCGCGGAAAAGGCTGGCTGGGCGGTCGGCGACCGGATCGTGGCGGTGAACGGCCATTCGATCGATGCGAACTATACGCGTGGGGAGCTCTGGCAAGTGCGCTCCCGGCCTGCTGGCACCCTCGTAAAGCTGACGATGGCCTCGGGTGATGTGCGCGAGCTCAGGCTGGCCGATTATTATTGATCGGCTTGAGGGTGGCCTTTGCCGATCGCCTTCATGATCCGACAATCGGCCATGCGCGCCTTGGTGCAGCTCTGGCTGAGCATTGCCAACTCATCCCGCAACACCGCGAGTTGCGCCAGTCTCTCCTCCACATCCTTGAGGTGCTGAGCAGCGATAGCTGAGGCGGCACCACAATCCTGGTCCGGGTTCTGCGCCAGCCCCATCAACGAACGGATCTCGTCGACGGAGAAGCCAAGCCGGCGACCGTTGCGGATGAAGTGCAAACGCTCAATGTCACTGGCATCGTAGGTTCTGCGACCCGACGCCGTGCGAGGGGCGGATCGGAGCAACCCGATCGACTCATAAAAGCGGATCGTCGTCACCTTCGTCGAGGTCTCGCTGGCGAGCTGCCCAATCATCACCGGCTTCATCATGCCATCCTTGCTTATGCGAACGTGTCGCACATTTCGCTTGCTTCTACAGCGACTGGAGGTGGTAAGGAAGGCCGCATGAATGCTTCTACCGAAAGCTGCGGGTGCCACGGGGAGCCCGCGCGCGCGCAAACCGATCCGGCCTATCGCCGTGCGCTGCTGACCGTCGTGGTGCTCAACCTCGGCTTCGGAGTCGCCGAGCTGTTCGGCGGGTTCATCGCCGATAGCCAAGCGCTGAAAGCGGATTCCCTCGATTTTCTCGGGGACGGGTCGATCAGCCTTATCGGTCTTCTCGCGCTTGCCTGGTCCGCACGGGCGAGGGCAAAGGTCGCGCTGACGCAGGGGTTGTTTCTCGGTGCGCTTGGCGTGGGCGTAATCGGTTTCGCGATTTGGCGCGCCCTGAACGCAACCGCGCCCGATGCCGAACTGATGGGCACAATCGGCGTTGTCGCGCTCGCGATCAATGTCGTGTCCGCCTTGGTGCTTGCGCGTTTCCGGGAAGGGGACGCCAATGTTCGCGCGATCTGGCTGTTCAGCCGCAACGACGCGCTCGCCAACGTGGCGGTGATCGCCGCGGCCGGTCTGGTGGCGTGGACAGGAAGCGCCTGGCCGGACCTCGCCGTCGCCGGCCTCATCGCCCTCCTGTTCCTCCACTCCGCTTATGAAATCGTCACTGGCGCTCGGCGCGAATTGGGAGAGCGGTAGTGCGTCTGCTCGCGTTGATCCGGGCAATGCTCTCGTTGCGGCTGCTCTCCGCGCTCGCGGCGCTGCTGATCCCTGCTGCGGCAATCGCCGAACCCGGCGACGTGCAAACCGCATGGCGGCTGCTCGACTATATGGCCGTCGATTATGGCGGCGCGGTCGCCAACGGTCGGATCAAGAGCACGTCGGAATATGCCGAGATGACGGAGTTCGCCGCGTCGGTCTCGACACGGCTTCAGGGCCTGCCGGCGAAGCCGGAGCGTCAAGCCCTCATCCAGCGGGCTGCCAACCTCCAGGCGGTGATCGCGGAAAAGGGACCGACTGAACAGGTGGCAACATTGGCGCACGGGCTCGCGGCCGATCTGTTGCGCGCCTACCCGGTGCCGCTCGCGCCCGATAAGGCTCCGAACCTCGTCTCCAGCGATGCACTGTTCCGACAATCCTGCGCGTCCTGCCACGGGATGACGGGCAACGGCCGTGGCCCTGACGCCGCCAAGCTCGCTACGCCCCCGATTGCTTTCACCGATGCCGAGCGCGCGCGCCAGCGCAGCGTGTTCGCGCTCTATCAGGTGGTGACGCAAGGCATCGACGGGACCGCGATGCAGAGCTTCGCCGATCTGCCCAACGATCAGCGCTGGGCGTTAGCATTCCGAGCCGGGAGCTTCGCCTTCACGGATGCGCAGGCGCGCGAAGGCGAGCGGCTTTGGAAATCCGACCCGACCCTTCGCCGGCGCATTCCGGACCTGAAAACCCTGGTCGCGCTCACCCCGGCCGCGCTCGGCGCGGCGATCGGCGACGCCAAGGCTGACCCAGTGCTCGCGTTCCTGCGTCGTCATCCCGAACAGGTGATACAACAGGCTCCCGGCTCGCTCGCGGTCGCCCGCGCCAAACTCGCCGAAAGCGTGGCGGCTGCGCGGCGCGGCGATGCGCGCATGGCGAAAGAGCTGGCGCTGTCGGCCTATCTCGATGGGTTCGAGCCGATCGAGCCAACACTCACCGCGCGCGACGCGACGCTGATGGGTCGAATCGAGGGCGCGATGGGGGAGTTCCGCGCCTCGATCGACCGGGGCGCGTCGCCCGATGATCTCGCGGAGAAGGTCGCAGTACTGGGCGGCCTTTTCGACGATGCGGAAGCGGCGCTCGCGCCTGATGCCGCCACCGAAGCGTCCACGTTCCTGGGCGCGTTCACGATCCTGCTGCGTGAAGGGCTCGAAGCCCTGCTCATCGTTGTCGCCATGATCGCGTTCCTGCGTAAAGCCGAGCGCGGCGAGGCGCTGCGGTACGTGCATGGCGGCTGGGTCAGCGCGATCATCGCGGGCGGGATCACCTGGGCGGTCGCCACCTATGCGATCGGGATCAGCGGTGCGAGCCGGGAGCTGACGGAAGGGTTTGGCTCGCTGTTCGCCGCGGTCGTGCTGCTCTCGGTCGGGATTTGGATGCACGGCAAGGCGCAGGCCGATCAGTGGCAGCGCTATATTCGCGAGAAGATGTCGCGGGCGCTCTCGGGCGGGTCGGGCTGGTTCCTGTTCGGGCTGGCGTTCGTCGTAGTTTATCGCGAGGTCTTCGAGACGATCCTGTTCTATGCCGCGCTTTCGGCGCAAGGTGACAACGGGATGCTTCTCGCGGGGGCCGGGTCGGCGATTGGACTGCTCAGCCTGATCGCTTGGGCCATGCTTCGCTACAGTCGCAAGCTGCCGATCGCGCAGTTCTTCCGCTATAGCTCCTGGCTCATGGCGGTCCTGACCGTCGTGCTGGCGGGTAAAGGCGTCGCCGCGCTCCAGGAAGCCGGCCTTATCAACATCGCACCGCTCGCGGACGTGCCACGGCTGTCGATGCTCGGCGTGTTTCCCACTTGGCAATCGGTGCTGGCGCAACTCCTGATGGCGGTCGCCATTGCGGTCGGGTTCGCCTGGAACGGGCGCGACCGATCCCGCTCGGGTTCCGGCTCAGTGACCCTTGGTTCGAATTAGTGCAATGACATGAAAACCCTTCCGTGATAGAGGCAAGCTAGTGCGAGCCTTTTTGCCTTTCCTGACATGCCTGATGCTGGTCCTGACCAGCTTCTCCGGCATGGCCCATGCCGCCGATCTGGCGGGGGGAAGCATCGCGGGCGTTGAGTTCACGGTCCATACCGCCGGTGACATCGATCAGGTGCCATCGGACTCGGACAAGAATGTCCCGCATCATCACAATTATTGTCACGGACACGACGTCGGCGCGCCTGCGCGCACGACGATGGAATATACCCCCGTCCTCACAGTGCCCAAGCCGACAATCTCCGCCTCTGCGTCGCTCGACGGCCGCACCGGCATGGTCCATTTGAGGCCCCCCCAAGCCTGACGTCCGATTTGGGCGTGCGTTGGCGCGCCCCTGTCGATCATCGTCAGGAGTCCTATTTTCATGAATCGTATCCTCGCGGCCATGCTGGCCGCAGCGTCTTGCGCCACGATGGCGCAGGCGCAGGTCGGACCGTCCGCGCCTGTTGCGCAGGATGCGCCGGTCTACACGCTTGACCAAGCGGTCAGTGCAGCGGGCGGTTCGGCCCCTGCTGCGGAAGCGGCGACAGCTGGAATCGACGCGGCCCGTGCAGGTCGCACAGTCGCCGGCTTGCGGCCCAATCCGGTGGTTCAAGGCCAAGTCGAGAATGTCATCGGCTCCGGGCCGTATCGGGGGGTCCGCAGCGCGGAAACCACGGTCGGCTTTGCGATCCCGATCGAGCTAGGCGGCAAGCGCGGCGCCCGCGTCGCGGTCGCCAATGCGCAATTGTCCCGGGCCGAGATCCAGGCCGCGATCATCGCGGCGGATGTCCGGCTTCAGGTAACGCAGCTCTATGTCGAAGCGGTCGCGGCCGATCGCCGGGTAATGACAGCCCGCGATCAGGCCCGGATCGCCAGCGATGCGCTGCGGGCCGCGAGCGTTCGCGTGCAGGCAGGGCGGGCATCGCCACTCGAGCAACAGCGCGCGGATGTCGCGCGTATCAATGCCGACGCCAATGTGGAGCGGCAGCTTCGCTTGGCCGAGGCGGCCCGCGCCAATCTGGCGCGTCGGATCGGACGGCCGATCGACGGCCTGCTCGATGACACGCTGCTCGATCGCCTTCCCGATGTGAACGTCTATGGGCCGTTGGCACCGGTCAACACGACCGGCACACTCGCGCTGGCGGCAGCCAACGCGGATTTCTCCATTGCCGAAGCCGGCGTGCGGCTCGCGCGCGCCAATCGCGTGCCTGACCTGAACGTCGGGCCGTCGATCCGCCGCCTGGAAGCGACCAACGACATGGCGGCGGTGTTCAGCGTGTCGATCCCGATCCCGGTGTTCAACAATGGTCGCGCCGCGATTGCGCAGGCGACCGCGCAGCGGACCCAGGCGGATGCGCAGCGCCGCGTGACCGCGCTCGACATCGAACAGGCGATCACGGACGCGCAGGCGCAGGCGGCCAATGCCGCAACGACGGCTCGTGCGGCGTCGGGGCCGGCGCTGGCGGCTGCACAGGAGGCCGCCCGCATCGCGCGGATCGGCTATCGCGAGGGCAAGTTCGGCCAGCTCGAATTGCTCGATGCTGAACGCACGCTCGCCGAAACGCGGGTCGCCGCGATCGACGCGCTTGCCAATTACCAGAATGCCCGCGCGCAAGTGGAGCGACTGACCGCTCGTGCGCCCAATGGGGGGAATCAGTGATGAAGAGCTTTTATCTCGCGGGCGCGGCGTCGCTCGCCCTGCTCTTGGCTGCCTGCGGCGGCAAGGATGGCGGAAACGAGGCAACTGCCGAAGGCGCAGCTGCCAATGAGACGGCAGCGGGCACGGAAAAGGGCGGTGCTGAAGGCGGTCATGCCGGTGAAGGCGTCGTCACATTGGGTGCCGACCAGATCGCCACAGCGGGCGTCCAGGTCGGACGGCCGATCATCGGCGGGGCCGGGACGATCGAGCTGCCCGCGATCATCGAGGGCGACCCACAGGGAACGCAGGTCGTCTCGGCCGCAATTGCGGGACGCGTGGTCGCGCTCACCCGTAACCTCGGCCAATCGGTCGGACGCGGCCAGACCATTGCGGTCATCGAAAGCCGCGAGGCGGCGCAGATCAAGGGCGAGGTCGAGGCGGCGCGGGCGCGGCTTCAGCTCGCTAATTCGAACCTCGCGCGCGAACAGCGGCTGTTCGCGCAGAGAGTCTCCCCTGAACAGGATCTGATCGCCGCCCGCACAGCGGCGACGGAGGCGCGGATCGCCCTGACGCAGGCGCAGAGCATGGTTTCGGCGGCGGGTGTCGGCGGCGGCGGGCTCAACCGGCTCGGCATTGCCGCGCCGATCTCGGGCCAGATCATTGCGCGCCCCGTGACGCTGGGACAAACGGTCGCGGCGGATGCCGAACTCTATCGCATCGCCAACCTGAGCCAGGTGTCGATCGCGCTTAATCTCAAGCCCGAGGATGCGGGCCGGGTGCGTCCCGGCAATACGGTGCTGGTGAAGGCGGCAGGCCGTCAGGCGACCGCCCGCGTGACCTTCGTGTCGCCGGCGCTTGATCCGCAGACGCGGCTCGTGCCTGCGCTCGCCACCCTCGACAATCGCGGTGGCGAATGGCGGGTCGGCGAGCCTGTGACGGCAGCCGTGCAGCTCACGGGCAGCGGCGGGAGCGGGGCGGTCCGCGTGCCGACGACGGCGGTCCAGAGTTTCGAGGGCAAGTCGGTCGTGTTCGTGCGCACGCCCACCGGCTTCAAGGCGACCCCGGTCCAGCTCGGCGATGCGTCGGGCGACACGGTGATCGTCCGGTCGGGCCTGACCGGCAACGAACAGATCGCCACCACCGGAAGTTTCACGCTCAAGGCCGAGATCGGCAAGGGCGAAGCGAGCCACGAGGATTAAGCCATGATCGCCCGTATCGTAACCTGGGCGGTCGAGAAGCGCTGGCTAGTCCTGCTCCTCACCGTCATCGTCGCCGCCATCGGCGCCTTTTCCCTCTACCGGCTACCGATCGACGCGGTGCCGGACATCACCAACAATCAGGTCCAGATCAACGTCCGCGCGCCTGCCCTCTCGCCCGAGCTGGTCGAGAAGCAGGTGTCGTTTCCAATCGAAACCGCGCTCGCCGGCACCCCCGGCCTGGAATATACGCGCTCGTTGAGCCGCAACGGCTTCGCGCAGATCACGGCGGTCTTTTCGGACGCGACGGACATCTATTTCGCCCGCCAGCAGGTGGGCGAGCGTCTGCGGGGCGTGCAAGAGAATCTGCCCGACGGCGTGAACCCTGAAATGGGTCCGATCGCGACAGGCCTGGGCGAGGTGTACATGTACACCGTTCGTCTCGATCATCGCGAGGACGACAAGCACAAGCCCGGTGAACCGGGCCAACAGCCCGATGGCAGCTACATCACGCCAGAGGGCGAGCGACTGACGACCGAAGAGGACAAGGCGACCTACCTGCGCACCGCGCAGGACTGGATCGTGACGCCGCTTCTGAAGACCACACCGGGCCTCGCCGGTGTCGACTCGATTGGCGGTTACGCCAAGCAGTTCCTCGTCGTGCCCGACGTGCAGAAGCTGGCCTCGCTCGGCATCACGCTGACGGACCTGGGAAATGCGCTGGAGCGCAATAACACCAGCGTCGGCGGTGGCTTCGTCAATCGCAATGGCGAAGGTCTGGCTGTTCGCTCGGATGCGCTCGTTCGTAATGCCAGCGAGTTGGCCAGGACCGTGATCGCGACACGTAACGGCGTGCCGATCACGGTCGAACAAGTTGCGACTGTGAAGACGGGTCAGGCGATCCGCATGGGTTCGGCATCGGAGAACGGTACCGAAGTCGTCGTCGGCACGGCGATCATGCGGATCGGCGAGAACAGCCGCATCGTGTCGACCGCGGTCGCTGAGAAACTGAAGACGATCAACGCTTCGCTGCCTCCTGACGTCGTAATTCAGCCGGTGCTGAACCGCACCGAGCTGGTCAATTCGACGATCAAGACGGTCGCGAAAAACCTGTCCGAAGGCGCGGTGCTGGTCATCGTCGTGCTCTTCCTGCTGCTCGGCAACTTCCGTGCGGCCCTGATCGCGGCGTTGGTCATCCCGATCACCATGATGCTGACAGGCTTTGGTATGCTGCGCGCTGGGGTCTCGGCCAATCTGATGAGCCTTGGGGCTTTGGACTTCGGTCTGATCGTCGACGGCGCCGTCATCATTGTCGAAAACGCGCTGCGCCGGCTTGCCGAGCAACAGCATCATGAAGGCCGATTGCTCAGCGTCAAGGAACGGCTCGCGACCGTGGCAGCCGCTGCGCGTGAGATGATCCGTCCCTCTGTGTACGGGCAGGCAATCATCATCCTCGTCTACGTACCGCTGCTCACGCTGACCGGCGTGGAGGGTAAAACGTTCGGACCGATGGCGCTGACCGTCATCATCGCGCTCGCCTTCGCCTTCATCCTCTCTCTCACCTTCGTGCCGGCGATGATTGCGATCTGGCTGTCGAAGAAGGTCGAGGAGAAGGACGGCCGCATCATCACGTGGCTGAAGAAGCGCTACGAACCCGGTCTCGACCGGGCCATGAAGCGCCCGACGCTGACGATCGGTGCGGGTGTGGGAAGCCTTGTGGTGGCGGCGCTTGCTTTCACTACGCTCGGCTCGGTGTTCCTGCCGCAGCTCGACGAAGGCGATTTGCTGATCCAGTCGCTCCGCATTCCGGCAACGTCGGTCCAGCAGAGCCAGGCGATGCAGGTGCCGATCGAGCGGATGATGTCGAAGCAGCCGGAGGTGCAATTCGTCTATTCCAAGACGGGCACCGCCGAGCTGGCGGCCGACCCGATGCCGCCGAACGCGACCGACATGTTCGTCATCCTGAAGCCGCGCAAGGATTGGCCGGATCCTGAGCTTCCCAAGGAGGAGCTGGTCAGCCGGATCGAGGGTAATCTCGCGAAGATTCCGGGAAATGCCTACGAGATCACCCAGCCCATCCAGATGCGCTTCAACGAGCTGATCGCCGGCGTGCGCGGCGACATCGCGGTGAAGGTGTTCGGGGACGACTTCAACCAGATGAACCGGACGGCCGAGCAAATCGCGGCGGTGCTGCGCAGAACGCAAGGCGCAGCGGACGTGAAGGTGGAGCAGACGACCGGTCTTCCCATGCTCGACATTCGCGTCAACCGCGACGCGATGGCGCGGTTGGGCGTTACGGCTCAGGATGTGCAGGACACCGTGACTGCGACGATCGGCGGGCGAACATCGGGCCAGATCTTCGAGGGCGACCGTCGCTTCCCCGTGGTGATCCGCCTGTCGGAGGCGCAGCGTGCCGACATCGGCCTGCTCCAACAGGTGCAGGTGCCGGTGGCAGGCGGCGGCTATGTACCGCTGTCCAGCGTCGCCGAGATCAAGGTGGTCGATGGTCCGAACCAGATCAGCCGCGAGAACGGCAAGCGGCGCGTGGTGGTGCAAGCCAACGTGCGTGGCCGCGACGTCGGATCCGTCGTGGCGGATGCGCAGGCGGCGATCGGCAGCCAACTCCGGCTGCCTGCCGGCACCTATCTCGAATGGGGCGGCCAGTTCGAGAACCTCCAATCGGCAAGCGAACGGCTGAAGCTGGTCATTCCGGCTTGCTTCATTTTGATCCTGCTGCTCCTCTACGGGGCGTTGGGATCGGTCCGCGACGCCGCGATCGTGTTCACCGGCGTGCCTTTCGCGCTGGTGGGCGGCGTCCTGTTGCTGTTCCTGCGGGGCATGGACTTCTCGATCTCGGCGGCAGTGGGCTTCATCGCCCTCTCGGGCATCGCGGTCCTCAACGGCCTCGTCATGGTCAGCTCGATCCAAGATCTGATCCGATCAGGGATGAGCCGCGAGGAAGCCGCGCATGTTGGCGCGATGCAGCGTCTGCGACCCGTCATCATGACCGCGCTAGTCGCCAGCCTCGGCTTCGTGCCGATGGCGCTGGGCGAAGGCGCCGGCGCAGAGGTTCAAAAGCCTTTGGCGACGGTCGTCATCGGCGGTCTGATCTCGGCGACGCTTCTTACGCTGTTCGTGCTGCCGACACTCTATGCCCGGTTCGGGCAGAAAGTGATCGAGAAACCCGAGCACTACAATGAGGAGCATGAAGGGGACGACCACGGTCAGACCTTCGTGAACAACTTGGCCTGATGGATGGGCGGGGCGATCCGCGATCGCCCCGCCCATCTCTGGGAGATGGGGATATGCCTCGCACCATAACCAGCTCGATGCTTCACGGCGGGCCACTGCGCATCTGGTCGGCACTCACCGATCCGGATCATCGCCGGGCGTGGAGTCCGCTCGTATTTCTCGATGATCCGTCCCGGCTCGGCGACACAGAATGCACCTTTGCGATCCAGGGCATCACCCGGCCAATTCGGACGCCAGCACGGATTGATCGATTCGATAAACCGCACGCCTTCGCTTGGTCCTGCGGCATCCCCTATCTGTTCACGCTCGAAGAGCGGTACGAGCTGGCGGGGGACGATGGCGGCACCAGGCTAACGCATAGCTGCACGCTGCGCGGGGCGCTCTCCCTGCCGTTCGCGGCGATGATGTTGCGCCGCCTGCGATCCCTGATGGTCGAATCTGACGATCGCCTCGCAACCTATCTCCGCTGGCGGGTAGGTCAGCCTGCCCGGGCTATCAATCGTCAGCGCGTCCCCTTCCGCTGCAGGAGGAAGGCGCGATGATGATGCACTGTAAGCGGGTGCTGCCCGCCGTCATCCTCGTTGTCGGGCTCGCGGCGTGCTCGGAAAGAAAGCCGCCAGCCCCGCCAACGGAGCAGCAGATCCATTCGTCCGACAGCGCCGTGGCGACCGGGGAAATGGGGCGGCATAGATATCGCTGTTCCGACGGGGAACCGCTGTTCGTCGATTACAAGGACAACGGCCTGCAGATCGATTTGCGGCGCTCCAACGGGGGACCGCCGATGATGCTGACCGCGCCAGCGCAGGGCCTGCAATATGTCGGCGAAACAGCCACCGCGACCTTCAAGGGGTCGCAGCTCACCATCGTGGAAGGCGACGGCCGTACCCGGATCTGCGAGCAGGAAGGCACGCGATGAACTGCCCTGCCTTCGAACGCCACAGGGCGCTTCGTCGGAAGAGACCGATGTCTGACACGTCGATTTCAAATGTGACAACCTTGTGCGGCCTGAATCGGGCCGGTCTGGCGATCGCGCGCCTCGGCGTCGTTCTCGTCTCCGGGGCGGTTATAGGGGCGTGTAATCCAGCGCCGACCCAGCCTACCGAGCCGGCGCATGAAAAGCATCTGACGTCGAAACTAATCGCGCAGCGCATCATGTACTGCGACGACGGCACACGCGCCGATGTCGACTTCATCGATGACGGCTTGAAAATGGCCGTCACCTGGCTGCCGAAGGGCAGGACCGAGATCCTGCGCGCGCAGCGAACCGGTGACGAGTTTCGCGGCGACCATTCGCGGGCTGTCGTGGCGGGCGGATCGATCGCGTTCACGCGACGCGGGAAGATCCGCGTCTGCCACCGAACCCCGGAGGAGTCCTAGGAAATGCAGGCACTGCTCTATACGCTTGCGCCTGTGCTGGCGGTCGTGCTCGGCGCGATTGTCGCGAGCCGCACCAAGTTGAAACCTGGCCTCGTGGCGGGCCTACAGCATCTCGCTGCCGGCGTCGTGTTCGCGGCGGCAGCGACCGAAATCCTGCCGCAGGTCAAGCATGAGGCATCGCCCAGCGCGACGTTGATCGGCGGGGCGGCGGGCGTCGCGACCATGCTGGGGCTCAAGGCTCTTGAGGCCCGCTTCAAGGGGCCGATGGCGCTACTCGCCGCGATCGGCATCGACATTCTGGTCGACGGCCTGGTGCTCGGCCTCGCTTTCGTGGCGGGCGAGAAGGCAGGTCTCCTGCTGACGATCGCGCTCACTCTGGAAGTGTTATTTCTGGGACTGACGCTGACCGACGAGCTGGCGGAAACCTATCGCTCGCGCTTGCGCATCATCGTGATCGTCTCGGCATTGGCCCTGCTGCTGCCGATCGGCGCGCTCGCTGCCGTGCCGGTCGCCGCGCTGTCGCCGGTGATGATCGCCGGCTTCCTCAGCTTCGGGCTGATGGCGCTGCTCTACCTCGTCACGGAGGAGTTGCTGGTCGAGGCGCACGAGAAACCCGACACCCCGCTCATCAGCTCGATGTTTTTCGTCGGCTTCCTGGCCCTGCTGACACTTGAGGAGATGATGGGATGATCCCGGGCAACGACAACAATGGCGGGCAGGAGCGCCGCACACTGTGGATCGTCCTGCTGCTGAACGCGGCGATCGCTGCGGGCTTCTTCGTTTCCGGCTTCTTCGCGGACTCGAGCGCGCTGATCGCCAACGGCGTCGACAACCTGTCCGATACGGCTGTGTATGCGCTGAGCCTTGTGGCGCTCACCCGGGGCCAGACATGGAAGACACGCGCCGCGGTCGCTTCGGGCGTCATGCTGCTGATCTTCGCGGGCGGCATCTTGATCGATGTCGGACGGCGCTACGTGCAGGGCAGCGAGCCCATCGGACCTACCATGATGGTCATGTCCGCGATCGCCGGCGTCGTGAATTACCTCTGCCTGCGGCTGCTCCAGCGCCTCAAGGATCCGGACGTCAATCTCCGGGCCGCAACCACCTTCAGCTTCAACGACTTCATTTCCAACGGCGGCATCCTGATCGCCGGCGTGCTGGTGCTGTGGTTGGGTACCAATTGGCCGGACCTGCTGGTCGGCTTCGCCACCGCCATCATCGCCATCAAGGGCGGTGTCGAAATCCTGCGCGACGCGCGCGCCGAAACCAAGAAAAGCGAAAGGAGGTCGTCATGAACGACAAGCTCGAACTCGACATTCCAGTGTTGTTGCCGGACCTTCCTGACGCGGCCGATGCCTGCCTGGACCGTCTCGTATCAACCCTGTCAAAGCGCGAAGGTGTCGAGCGGGCGCATGTGATCTGTCTCGACGGCAACACGCCAGCGGCGCTGTGCATCCATTTCGATGCCGCCAAGCTGCCGCTGCCACGGTTGCGCGAAATGGTGCGCGCCGCAGGTGCCGAAATCACCGAGCGCTACGGCCATGCGATCTGGCAGGTGACGGGGATCAACCACGAACGTCGGGCGCGCACGGTCAGCGATGCGCTGTGCGCCTTGCCCGGCGTGGTCCAGGCAAGCGCCAGCACCAGCGGGTCTGTCCGGGTCGAATATGATCGCCGCGAAACCACCGAAGAGGAGGTGCGCGCTGCGCTTCGCAAGCTGAAGGTGAGGGTGGGCAAGCGGGTCGCTGCCGATGAACATGCCGGCCACGACCACGGCCCCGGGGGCCACGGCGCGGGCGAAGAGAAGCACGGCCCCGGCGATGGCCACGACCATAGCCACGCCGAATTTCTCGGCCCCAATACCGAGCTGATCTTCGCGCTCGCCTGTGGCGCGCTGCTGGGGATCGGCTACGCGATCGAGAGGCTGGTCGCTGGCGCGCCCGAATGGCTGCCGACCGCCTGCTATATCGCAGCCTATTTCTTCGGCGGATTCTTCACGCTGCGCGAGGCGATCGACAACCTCCGGATGAAGAAGTTCGAGATCGACACGCTGATGTTGGTCGCTGCGGCCGGCGCCGCTGCGCTGGGCGCATGGGCCGAAGGTGCGCTGCTGCTGTTCCTGTTCAGCCTCGGCCATGCGCTTGAGCATTATGCAATGGGCCGCGCCAAGAAGGCGATCGAGGCGCTGGCGAAGCTCGCGCCCGAAACCGCGACCGTGCGACGCGGCGGGCAGACCAGCGAAATCCCGGTCGAGCAGATGGTCGTCGGGGACATTGCCATCGTCCGCCCGAACGAGCGCCTGCCTGCCGACGGCTTCGTCATCAAGGGCACCAGCGCGATCAACCAGGCCCCGGTCACGGGTGAAAGCATCCCGGTCGACAAGGTGCCGGTCGCAGATGCCGCAGCGGCACGCGCCAAGCCCGATGCAGTCGACGCGGAAAGCCGGGTTTTTGCTGGTACGATCAACGGCGGCGGCGCGATCGAGATCGAGGTGACACGCCGTTCCAATGAAAGCGCGCTTGCCAAGGTCGTGAAGATGGTGAGCGAAGCGGAGACGCAGAAGTCGCCGACGCAGCGCTTCACCGACCGGTTCGAACGGATCTTCGTGCCCGCCGTCCTGGTCCTGTCAGTGCTCCTGCTGTTCGCATGGGTGGTCGTCGACGAGCCGTTCCGCGACAGCTTCTATCGCGCGATGGCGGTGCTGGTGGCGGCAAGCCCGTGCGCGCTCGCGATCGCAACGCCGAGCGCGGTCCTGTCGGGCGTTGCCCGTGCAGCGCGGGGCGGCGTGCTCGTGAAGGGCGGTGCACCGCTCGAAAACCTCGGGTCGCTCAAAGCGATCGCTTTCGACAAGACGGGCACGCTGACCGAAGGTCGTCCGCGCATCACTGATGTCGTGCCCGTCGATGGCGCCGATGAAGGCGAGTTGCTGGCGCTGGCTGTCGCCGTCGAAGCGTTGAGCGACCATCCCCTGGCCCAAGCGATCGTCAAGGACGGCCGCGAACGTCTGAACGATCGTGCCGTGCCGACTGCCGGCGACCTCAAGAGCCTGACCGGTCGGGGCGTCACCGCGAGCGTGGATGGCGAGACGGTGTGGATCGGCAAGGCCGAGATGTTCGGAAGTGAGGGCATTCCGGCGCTGGGGCAGGGCGCGCAGGACGCAATCGCGAAGCTGCGCGAGAACGGCCGCACGACAATGGTGGTCCGCAAGGGGGACCGCGACCTGGGCGCGATCGGCCTGATGGACACGCCTCGCGAAGCTGCCAAGACCGCGTTGCGTCGGCTGCACGAGATGGGCGTGTCGCGGATGATAATGATCTCCGGCGATCACCAGAAAGTCGCCGAAGCGATCGCCGACGAAGTCGGGATCGACGAAGCGTGGGGCGACCTCATGCCCGAAGACAAGGTTGCCGCGATCAAGAAGCTCGCCGGCGAAGACAAGGTCGCGATGGTGGGCGACGGCGTGAACGATGCGCCGGCGATGGCAAGCGCCACGGTCGGCATCGCGATGGGCGCGGCGGGGTCGGACGTTGCGCTGGAGACAGCCGACGTGGCGCTGATGGCCGACGATCTGGCGCACCTGCCATTCGCAGTCGGTCTTAGCCGCCATACCCGTGGAATCATCCGGCAGAACGTCTTCGTCAGCCTGGGTGTCGTCGCCTTCCTGGTGCCTGCTACCATCCTCGGCCTCGGCATTGGGCCAGCGGTGGCGGTTCATGAGGGATCGACGCTGCTCGTCGTCATCAATGCGCTCAGGCTGCTCGCCTACCGCGATCCGGCAGGGAAGGCGGCATGAAGTGGCTGATCGCCTTCGACCTCGACGGCACGCTTGCCGAGAGCAAGCGGCCGTTATCGGAGGATATGGCCGCAATCCTCGCCCGATTGCTCGCCATCACGGATGTGGCGGTGATCTCGGGCGGGGACTGGCCGCAGTTCGAAAAGCAGATCGCCTCGCGCCTTCCTGCCGGCGTCGCGCTCGACCGTCTCTGGTTGATGCCGACCACAGGCACGAAACTCTATCGGTTCATCAATGGCGCTTGGCGCGCGGTCTATGCCGAACTGTTCGACGACGCGGAGAAGGCGAAGATCCGCACGGCCTTCGATCAGGCGCTGACCGATGCCGGTCTCGCCGACGAACGTATCTGGGGCGAACGGATCGAGGACCGGGGCAGCCAGATCACCTTTTCGGGCCTGGGGCAGGCAGCGCCGCTGAAGGAAAAGGAAGCGTGGGATCCTGACCGAAAGAAGAGGACCGCGTTGCAGGCCACGTTGCGCGCGAAGCTGCCGGAGCTCTCGATCAATCTCGGTGGCACGACATCGATCGACGTGACCAGAGCAGGGATCGACAAGGGCTATGGCCTGAAGCGCCTGAGTGCCGAGAGCGGTGTCCCGCTCGACGGGATGCTGTTCATTGGGGATGCGTTATTCCCCGGTGGGAATGACTATCCCGCTGCTGAAATCGGCCTCGACACAGTGAGGGTGCGCGACGTCGCGGAAACCACCGCCGTCGTGACCGCCATCATCGCGTGTCTGCACCGATAGGATCAAGATACATGGTCGGCTCCATCGCGGAATGCCGCATTGTCAAAGCTCTGGCTTCTGTCGCTTAGGGCAGCGCTTCCTAAAACGAAAAGAAGGCAATGTGCGCGTCTCCGCGAACAAAGCCTCCAGCGATCAATCTAAGAGATTCCGCCGCGCTTCTCAATCGTAGGGGGCGTTTGCGGGAGGGGGCGGAATCCTACGCTAAGGATTTGGGCCAGCGATATTCCCCGGTTAGATTGATGTGTTCCCATCCCAACGGCGAGACGTGGGCGAGTAGATCAGGCGCGATATGGGTACCGCTGGCGGCCCGGGTATTGACGACCTCGCCGAGCTTCATGGTGTTCCAGAATATGATGATGGCGGCGAGCAGGTTCATTCCGGCGATGCGATAGTGCTGGCCTTCGCCGGATCGATCCCGGATTTCACCTCGGCGGTGGAAGCTGATGGCGCGCTTTAGGGCGTGGTGGGCCTCACCCTTGTTGAGGCCGATCTGAGCCTGGCGCTGGAGGCCGGCATCAAGAATCCAGTCGATCATGAACAGGGTTCGCTCGATGCGGCCCACCTCTCGCAATGCGAGGGCCAGCTCATTCTGGCGCGGGTAAGAGGCGAGCTTGCGAAGAATCTGGCTGGGGGCGACGATCCCCGCTGCGATCGTCGCCATGATGCGCAGGATGTCGGGCCAGTTGCGCTCGATGAGCGGTTCATTGATCTTACCTCCGACCAGCGCTCGCACATTGGCCGGCGTCGCGTTGGGCGTGAAGGCATAGAGTCTTTTCTGAGGGAGATCGCGGATACGGGGGGCGAACCTGTAGCCGAGCAAGGCGCAGGCGGCGAACACATGATCGGTGAAGCCGCCCGTGTCGGCAAAATGCTGGCGAACGCGGCGGCCCGCGTCATTCATGAGCAGCCCGTCCAGGATATAGGGAGCCTCGCTGACCGTTGCCGGGATCACCTGGGTTGCGAACGGCGCATATTGATCGGACACATGGCTGTATCCCTTGAGGCCCGGGACGTTGCCATATTTCGCGTTGATCAGATTCATCGCCTCGCCCTGCTCGGTAGCAAGGAAGAACTGCCCGTCGCTGGATGCCGATTGCCCTTGTCCCCAGAAGGCGGCCATGGGCAGGGCGGCGTGGGCCTCCACGATCATGGCGAGCGCCCGATCATAGGCGCTGCCTTCGACATGCCAGCGCGCGATCCGCAGCAATTCCCAGAAGCTGTGCGTGTTGGTCGCCGCCGCCATCTTGCGCAAACCGAGATTGACGCCTTCCGCCAGCAACACGTTCATCAGGCCGATCCGGTCGCTGCAGGGCGCGCCGGTGCGCAGATGCGTGAACGCCTCGGAAAATCCGGTTCGCTCATCGACTTCCAGCAACAGATCGGTGATCCTCGCGGGCGGGAGCTGTTGATAGAGATCGAGCACGAGATCCTCGGCCCCTTCGGGCGTGTCGGCCCTCAGCTTGTCGATGTGCAGCTTGCCGTTCTCGATGATGCCGCCTGGGATCGTGCCGGTTCGCGCCGCGCGGCCAAACTCCTTCAGCCGTGTATCCAGTCGAGCCCTGCGCTCGGCCAGCCATTCGCCGGGTCGCAGCGGCACGGCGAGCCGCGCGGTCTGCTCTATCGCCTGTGGCGGGACCAGAAGCTGCTTGAGGTCGCCATAGCGGCGCGATCCCGCCAACCATATGTCACCGGACCGGAAGGCGTCGCGGATGTGGAACAGCACCGCGATTTCCCAAAGCCGGTGGTCGCCGCTGGGCTCAGCGCAAAGATGACGATGCCATTTCGAGTTGGGACGTAGAAAATCCACCGGCGGATCGACCTTGATCCCGTTACGCAGCATCGCAACGGCCGCCAGAAGAGGCGTGGCGATCGGCGCCGCCTGCATGTCGAGCAGGCGCAGCATCCTGGGCGCGTAGAGGCGGAAACGGTGATAGCCGTCCAGCACACGGCTGAGCGGGTCGGCCGCGAGCACGTTGGTCAGCGCGGAGGCCGTGGCGACAAGGGTTCTGAACCGTTCCCAGCCAGGCCCGGTGGCGATTATCCCGTCCAGGGCCGTGCCATCGTCCTGCGCTCCAAGCAAAGCACCACCGATTTCGGCAAAGGACTTCAGCGTGTCCCGAACGGCCGCCTTTTCGTCGGCGATCCTGGTGTTGCAAAGGCGTTCGGAGGCCCGATAGAGACGGCCTACGATGCGATCGTGGGTCTCCACGATGACATCGGCCAGCGATGACCGCCATTCCAGGGTGCAGACAGCGAGGATCGCAAGCCGCCTGTCTTCGGGCAGATCACGCATGCCGTCGGCGTAATAGCGCTCGCCCTGCCGGCGAAGCCGGGTCACACGATGCGCCGGCACGCCGTCCAGCAAATCCGCCGGAAGATCGAACCTTTGAAGATATTCCAGTCGATCCATCAGCCGGTTAGCGGCTGCTGAATTTGCGCCAACCTCGAACTGTCGCAGCCATACGAAGCGCGTGACGCGACCATCCACCGTATCCTCCAACAGGTGAGCCAAATTCTCGCTCAGGGTTGGCGTGATGCGATGGGCGATAAGATCCTCGATCCGGCGCTCGGCCTCAACCAGCGCATCGGCGCAAAGGCGCTCGATCGTCGAGGAGCCGGGAAGGATCGTGCGGGTGCGGCGACACTCCGCAACGAAGCGACGGGCAAGATCCTCATTCGATGTCGCCGCCTCGGCTTCCCGAGCGATCCATTCGCGCAAATCCCGTGCGCCCCGCCCCGAAAAGGAGCGATAGCCGTAGATTCGGCGAAGGTCCGCCAGATGCTCGTGCCGGGTCTCCTCGCGCGCGGCATAGAGGAGTAGATCGTCGCTGGTCAGGCCGAGCTGGGCCGCGATGAAATCCGATACCTGCGCCGGGATCAACTCGCCAGGAGCGAGCACCCGGCCCGGGTAGCGCAGGACGCACAGTTGCAGCGCGAAGCCAAAACGATTGTGGGCGCGCCGGCGCTGGCGGATATGCCCGAGATCCTCATCGCTGAGGGTATAGTGCCGCAGCAGCTCACCTTGATCGACCGGCAAGTGAAGCAGCGCCTCGCGCTGTCGATCGGTCAGGGTCACGCGACGCGGCATACATGCTCCTTATTCTTTCCGAGCTACGGTTTGAGATAGCTTGATTGAGATGCTGGTTAAGATACACAATAGCCCAATCTTATGTGCTCATGTTCGTCACCGCCTCAAACCTTCGTTTGTGATCCATGCTGATCGGCTACGCCCGCGTGTCCAAAGCCGACGGCTCGCAGTCGCTCGACCTGCAGCACGATGCCCTTCGCGCTGCCGGTGTCGAGCCAGGCAATATCTATGATGATCGTGCATCCGGTAGCCGTGATGATCGCCCCGGTCTTGCCGCCTGCCTGAAATCGTTGCGCGACGGCGATGTCCTCATCGTTTGGAAGCTCGACCGGCTCGGCCGAACGCTCACCCACCTGGTCAGCACGGTGCAGAATCTGTCGGATCGCGGTATCGGTCTGCGGGTGCTCACCGGCAAGGGCGCGCAGATCGACACCACGACGCCATCGGGCCGGATGGTGTTCGGCATTTTTGCCACACTGGCGGAGTTTGAGCGGGATATGATCCGCGAGCGCACCATGGCTGGCCTGGCCGCTGCCCGCGCGCGGGGACGCAAGGGTGGCCGCAAGTTCGCCCTCTCCAAGGCCCAGGTGCGGCTCGCTCAGGCTGCTATGGCCCAACGCGACACGTCCGTTTCCGACCTCTGCAAGGAACTCGGGATCGAGCGCGTCACTCTCTACCGCTATGTCGGTCCCAACGGGGAACTCCGGGATTACGGTCAGCGCGTGCTTGCTGCCAAAACGCGATGATGATGACGGGAGCCCCGATCAAACTTACCCAAGCGGACGCCGCAGACGTTGCAGACCTGTACAACCGTTGCAGCGACTATTTCCTGTTGCAGGACGGGGCCGCGCCCACGCTGGACGATGCTCGCGAGCTTTTCTCCGATGTGCCGCCCGAAAAGAGCGCCCACAATCAAGCTGTCCTGGGATGGAAGGGGCCTGGCGGCCTATATGCAATCGCGGCCATCCTCCGCGATTATCCGCGTGATGGCACATGGTATCTCGGCTTCATGATCGTAGATGCCGCACAGCGTGGTCGTGGCGTCGGACGCTCAATTTACTCGACGGTCGAAAGCTGGGCCGCTGCGAGAGGTGCCACAGAGATTCGGTTGGCCGTGCTGGAAGCGAATGAAGCGGCAGAGCGATTTTGGCGTTCTCTCGGCTTCATTGAGTATCGGCGCGTTGGGCCAGACACCTTCAAAATGCGTAGCCATCGCCGGATAGAACTGAGCCGTCGCCTTTCTGGCGCGACCGTAGAAGGCAGCAACAAGTAAGATCTCGCGCCGGCTATCTGGGCGAGCTTGGCGTAGGATTCCGCCCCCTCCCGCAAACGCCCCCTATTACGGCGCCAACGATATCCGCTTCGAGGAGCGTGACAAGCCCGCGCTCATCGAAACCACCGACGTCCTCGTCCGCATGGTGAAAACGACCATCTGCGGGACCGACCTCGGCATCTGGAAGGGCAAGAACCCCGAGATCGAGCAGACGCAGATCGAGCGAAGCGGCGCGTTCAACGGCCGCATCCTGGGCCATGAAGGCATCGGGGTGATCGAGGATGTCGGCTCGGCAGTGAAGAACTTCAGCAAGGGCGACAAGGTCATCCTTTCCTGCGTCAGCCGCTGCGGCACCTGCGAGAATTGCCAGAAGCAACTCTATGCCCATTGCCGCAACGGCGGCGGCTGGATCTTCGGCTATATGATCGACGGGACGCAGGCGGAATATGTCCGCGTCCCCTTCGCCGACAATTCGCTCTACCTGCTTCCGCCCGAACTCGACGAGGATGTCGCCGTGATGCTCTCGGACGCCCTGCCGACGGCGCATGAGATCGGCGTGCAGAATGGTGACATCAAGCCCGGCGACACGGTGGCCATCATCGGCTCCGGGCCGGTGGGCATGGGCTGCCTGCTGACCGCGCAGCTTTATTCGCCGTCGCGGATCATCCTGGTCGATCTCGACGATAATCGCCTCGCGCTGGCGCGCGATCTGGGTGCAACCGACACGATCAACTCGGGCGCGGAGGATGCCGCGAGCAAGATCCTCGAACTCACCGAAGGGCGGGGCGTGGACTGCGCGATCGAAGCGGTCGGCGCCGAGGCGACCTGGAACATTTGCCAGCAAGTGGTGAAAGAGGGCGGCCATCTCGCCAATGTCGGCGTCCACGGTCATCCGGTCACGTTCGCGCTCGACAAGCTGTGGATCAGGAACCTCACCATCACGACGGGCCTGGTCAACGCCAACACCACCGCGATGCTGCTCAAGACCTGCTGTGCGGGCAAGTTCCCGATGGAAAAGCTGGTGACGCACCACTTCGCCTTCTCCGAACTGCCGAAGGCTTATGATGTGTTCAAGAACTCGGCTGCCGAAAAGGCGATGAAGGTCGTCATCGACTTCTGAGCCTTGGCGTCCGGGCACTCCGCTGATGGAGGACCTTCATCGGCGGAGACCAGGGCAGTCGCCGAATTGCGAACCTGCGTCCAGCCTTTCAATATCGAAATCTATTGGAAACCGCTTCCGCTGCTGCCGTAACCCACTGCTGAGGCAAAGATCGAGAACAGCCGACCGGCAGCGCCCGTCGGCTACCGCTTCCGCCGGGTCCATATCTGTGAGCGGCAGCCGATCCGGCCAACGAGACATCCCGCGCCGCGCACATGGTCGTCGTCGATCACGCTGATTGTGCCGGAAAAGGTCTTGCCGATATCGGGCACGAACACACGGCCGCGCCACACACCGGGCCGTTCCTGAACGAACCCGCGGAACAGAGCGGAGCCGATCAGCGGATCGGTGCCGCCACGGCGCGCATCCGCCTTCGCCTTGTCATTGGCCCAGATAACAACCCCGCACATCTCGCTGCCGCACGGTTCCACCCGCACATGCACGGAGCCTTGCGGATTGGACCAGGTTCCGAACGAAGTGCCGGTTGCCGAGAGGCTGGCTGGCATGGTCGCAATGAAAAGCGCGGCGGCGATGCCGAGAGCGATCCTCAACCGGAACTGTTGGCCTGGAACCTTCGTCATGTGCTTCTCCTGTGGCGGAGACGGCGCTTTGCTATCGAACCAGTGCGACTCCGACCCGGACACGCCTTACCTTGCGATCATAATCGAGCAGATTCTCGCCATAGCCCGCAAAGCTCTGGGCGAACAGATAGAAGTCCGGTCCTCCCCCGAGGAGGCGTGGCAGCGGATAGGACAGGTCCGCCGCGACCGCCCCCTTGCCGCTATCGAGATTGAGGCGCCCATTGGCCGACAGCCGAAGGCCGGCGGGATCACCCAGTTCCACGAACAAGGCGCCATTGCCCCGATAGCGGGCAATGTCGGGGTTGTCCGACTTGTCCCCGATGAAGAGCGACAGGCGGGGCGCCACCGTCAGGCGATAATTCCCGCCGAGCGGAAAGGCCGCCATGGGTGCGATATAGAATGTGTTGAAACTGCGCGAATCCGGGCCGTCGCGACCGTTGGATTCGTGACGCAGGCCGGCCTGTGCGCTCAGCGCTACGCCGCTCGCCAGCGTGGCCGAAGGGGTGAGGTAGAAGAGCTCCGGCTGAAAATCGATATTCCGGAAGGGCGACGATTTCGCGCTGACGTCCCAGAACATGCGCTGCGTGTAGGCGAAGTGCAGCCCATCGCGCCAGCTGTGCGGCAGGCCGTCAGCCTGCCGGGATCCGAAGAGCTGATATTTGAAGCTGATCTGGATCCGTGCTTCGCTATCGGTGCCGGGACCATAGACCGCATAGATTGGTTCATAGGCCGAGAGATTGGAGAGGAAGCTGTTGCCGACACTACGGTCGGCGGGAGACGGCGCGGCCTGCGGCATCTGCGGCGCCTCGGCCATAGCCGCGGTTTCCATCGCGACAGGCCCGGTCGTTTCGGAAGAGGGACGAAGCGCGATCGCAACGCCGCGGCCGCTCCAGGCCGGAATCGAGAGGATCGCGTGATCGAAGTCGGCGCTTGGCGCAAGCCTCGCCCGGTAGCTCGCAGGCGCAAAACCAGCAGCCGGAACAGAAAGGCTTGCGCCTGTCCCGGGCGCGCGCTCGAGCCAGACAGAACGGGATTCGCCGTGCGTTTCGATGCGGGCCTCGATCCTGTCGGGCAACGTCACGATCTGCGCCTGCTCGTCGCCGTTCAATATGCGCAGTTCGACACACAATCTGCCATCGGCATCGATTTGTCCCACATCGCTGATGAGAATATCGGGCGCGGCCTCGGCCCGTGCAGGACAGAGCGCCAGCACAGCGAGAAGCGTGCTGAAAATATAGGCAGCGTTACGCCCTGGCCGCATGGAGCGCTGCCCGCTGGCGCTCCGGCGCAATGTTCTCGTCAGCTTCAACGCCGGTCCGCCTCTTGGCTGTTCGAGGTCGCCGTTCGCAACCGTCCTATCAAGACAATGAGTCATAATGCGTTAATCTGCCTGAACCGCATGACCCTACCGAAAAAGAGCCCTTGAACCGGCGTAAAACCCTCGCCGGTTGACAGACGCAGCCGGCTCACCTTCCTTGAGACCCGAATGTTTTCAGACGGTCAGCATCGACGGTTCTGAGGTCAAGGAAGCAGCGGACAGCGCGGACAAGCTCGACATCAAGGATATGGGTGTCTGGGGGAGCGTTCTTGCCGCTTGTCCGGGCGACGCTGTGCATTGCGAGGCTTCGTATCGCCTCGAGCCTGGGGTTGGCGAGCGGAGGCAAGGTATCGGGTTCGAAGACAAAGCGCACCAGCGCCGAGAAGCGGCCAGTCGGTTCGGATGGACGGATTCTCCGTCCGTTCACTCCGTCCATGATGCCAAGGAGGGCCGCGCTTTCTTCAAGCGGGGTCAGGTCGACCGGAAAACTTCCGCCCGGACTATCCCCGGGCCATAGGCCCAAGGCTTCGCCACAGCGCCGAGTGCCGCTGCCGGCCAGAGACGCTGATGACCCGGCCAGATCGAGAACAGCGAAATCCCTATCCTGTCTCAAGAAAGAAGGGCCTGCCAGCCCGGCCCGGCGAGGGGGGTAAGGGAGGGATCGCCGGGATCGGGGGCGTTGGGCTGGCAGGCAGGCAGCCGCAAGCGGCGCAGGGCCATATCGGTCCCCCACGGGCTTATGGCTGCCATGACGGGGCGCGGGCGAGGTCGAGAGGCTGCCGCGCAATCGGAGAGATTTTGGTGCAGGCTCGAACGCAGGGGCGTCGCGCCGGCCATGGTCAATGCGCTCCGCTCGTGTCGATCGGCCCCTTGGGTTTCGGCACGAACCAGATGAGCAGGGCCGCGATGACGAAGACAAAGGCTACCTGCGCGAAGACATCGAGGGTGGCGAGCATCACGCTTTGGGATTCGACGAGATGCGTGAGCGACGCGGTCGCGGCTTGCGGCGTTGCGCCGCTGGACACCATGCCGTCGATCACCGCCTGCCCCTGCGGCATCGCGCCAGCCAGTTCAGTCTGGTTTTCACGCGCCGCGTTGGCCCATTGCGTCTGCACCAGCGAAGTCGCAAAGGCACCGCCCAGCGTGCGCATGAAGTTGGATATGCCGGCAGCGTCAGCCTGTTCGTCAGGTGATACGCTGGCCATCGCAAGGCCGGTCACCGGAACGAAGAACATCACGATGAACGGCCCCGTGATGAGCGTCGGCCACGCCATCTGGAGGAAGGTCACGTCCTGGTTGAAGAAGACGCGCCACGCGGTGGTCAGGCCGAGCCCAAGCACGCCCAGGGACACGATCAGGCGCGGATCATAGGTCTCGACCGCCTTGCCGACCATCGGCGCGGAGAGGATGGCGAAGATGCCGACCACGCCGGTGGCGTACCCCGCCCATGTGGCGGTATAGCCCATATTCTGCTGTAACCAGAGCGGCAGGATGACGAGCGTCGCGAAATAGGCGCCGAACGCCACGGTGTAAGTGATCGATGACGCGACGAACCCGCGATGCCGGAATATCCGCAGATTGACGATCGGATGCTTCTCGGTGAGCTCCCAGATCAGGAAGGCGACAAATCCGACCGCGGCGACAGCCGCGAGGACACGGATTTCTGCGGAGGCGAACCAGTCGTGGTTGCGGCCCTCGTCGAGCATGATCTGCAGCGCCGCGACCCAGACGATAAGCAGCGCCAGCCCGACCTTGTCGATAAAGGCGCGTGCGGTCGGATCGGCCTGGCCACGCAGGAAATACAGGACCGCGAGCCCCCCGCCGGCGGCGATCGGCACCTTGATGAAGAAGATCCATTCCCAGCCGATGCTGTCGCAAATGATCCCGCCTAGAATGGGTCCCGCAACCGGGCCGACGAGCGTCGTCATCGCCCAGATCGTCGTAGCCAGCGTGGCCTTTTCCGGCGGGAACATACGCAGCAGCAGCATCTGCGAGAGCGGCATGATCGGGCCACCGACGAGGCCGAGCAGCACGCGGCCGCCGATCAGCATCCCCATCGAGGTGGCGAGCCCGCACAGCAGCGAGATCACGGCGAACGACAGATAGCAGGTGATGAAGACCCGCTGGGTCCCGAACCGCTTGGCGAGCCAGCCGGTGAGCGGCACGGTAATGGCTTCGGCCACCGCGTAGGACGTAATGACCCAGGTGCCCTGGCTCGAGGACACGCCGAGCGCGCCGGCGATGGTCGGGACCGAGACATTGGCGATGGTGGTGTCCAGCACCACCAGGAAGTTTCCGAGCCCCACGGCCAGCGCCGCCAGCAGCAGCCGGGTGCCGGTGAGCGGAGCGGCAGGCGCCGCCGGCGAGGATAAGGCGATGGCCATGGACCCGGTCCCCGTCGGATTAGTTCGAGATGTCGATGTCGGCGGTCATCGAGAGACCGACGCGCAGCGGGTGCTTGTTGAGCTCCTTGGGATCGAGGGCGATGCGCACCGGCAGCCGCTGGACCACCTTGATCCAGTTGCCGGTCGCGTTCTGCGCGGGAACGACGGCGAAGGCCGCGCCGGTCCCCCCCGAAAAGCCCACCACGCGTCCCGTATAGACGACGTCCTTGCCGTAGAGATCGGAATGCAATTTCACGGGCTGGCCCGGCTTGACCTTGGCAAGCTGCACTTCCTTGAAGTTCGCGTCGACGAAGGTGGCGTCGATCGGCACGATCACCATCAACATCGCGCCAGGCTGCACACGCTGGCCGATCTGCACCTGGCGGCGTGAGACGACGCCATCGACCGGCGCCCGCAGCACGGTGCGTTCGAGATCGATCCGCGCCTGGTCGCGCGCGGCGCGAGCGGCGAGCACCTCCGGGTTATCGCCGATCGCGGTGTCTGCGATCAGCACCCGGTTGGCGTCGCGGCTGCCGATGGCAGCGGTGCGATTGGAGGCCGCTTGCGCACGCAGCGCCTCGGCCGCGCGCAGATTGGCGGTCGCGGTCGCAAGCGCGTTGCGCGCAATCGTCAGTTCCTCCCCCGAGACCGAGCCGGACTGCGCGAGGGCCTCACGGCGCTGGAGGTCTATGCGGGCGCGATCGAGATCGGCGCGCGCAGAGGTCAGCTGCGCGTCGGCGCGCGCCTGGTCGGAGGCCCTCGCGGCGATCTGGGCATCGAGGCCGGTTCCGGTCGCGTGAAGACCGCGCACGCGGCGCTCGGTCAGCGCCAGTTCGGCCTCGGCCCGGGCGAGCGCGATCCGGGCATCGGTGTCGTCGATCTTCACGAGGATATCGCCGCGCTTCACCATCTGCGTGTCGTCGACGCGCACTTCGCGGACGGGGCCGCCGACCAGCGGCGTGATCTGCGCGACATTGGCGCCGACATAGGCGTTGTCGGTCTCGACATGCCGGGAGGCGATCAGCGCGTCATAGGCATAATAAGCGCCGCCAAGGACAACGACGCCCAGCGCCAGCAGCAGGAACAGCTTCTTGCGCTTGCTCTTCTGCGCCGCTTCGTCCTCGGGCGTGACGACTTCGGTGGTGGTATAGACGTCATGTTCGACGGTGTGGACAATGGTGGTCATGGCGGAAGATCCTTCAGGAACGGAAGCCGCCGCCGAGTGCGCGGATAAGCGCGACGTCGAGGGCGAAGGCACGGGTCTGGAGCGCGGCGACGCCGCGGCGGGCGCCGATCAGCGCGTCTTCGGCGCTCAGCACGTCGAGATAGGTGGCAAGGCCGCCGCGATAGCGATTGTTGGCGACCGTCCAGGCGGATGACGCCGCCCGTTGCGCGGCGCGTGCGCGGTCGAGCCGCTCGGCGAGCGCCCGCTCGCTCGCGGCCGCGTCAGCGACTTCGCGCAGCGCCTGCGTGAGGGCGCCGTCATATTGCGCCACGGCCAGCGCATAGTCCGCTTCGGCAGCACGATGCCGGCTGCGCAGCCTGCCGCCATCGAAGATCGGCAGGCTGATCGCCGGCCCGGCCGTCCCGAAATCCGATCCGGATTTGAAGACATCGCCGATGCCGAGCGCCTGGAGGCCGACCAGGCCTCTCAGATTGACATTGGGATAGAAGGCCGCGCGCGCCTCGCTGATGCGGCTGGCGGCCGCTTCACTGCGCAGCCGCGCCGCGACGATATCAGGGCGGCGCCCGATCAACTCTGCAGGGAGGTTGGCCGGCAGCCCGAAGTCGCCGCCGAGGTCGAGCGCGGGGCGCGCGATGGCAAGCCCGCGATCGGGGCCGGCGCCCATCAGCGCGGCGATCCGGTGGCGGGACAGCGCGAGAGCCTCGTCGAGGGCCGCCCGTTCTCCTTCGGCCGATGCGAGCGCCGACGCAGCCCGCTCGACCGCACCCTGGTTCTCGAGACCCTGGCCCGCCCGGCCGCGCATCAGCTCCAATGTGCGGCTGCGCACCGCAACCGCTTCTTGCGCTGCATCGAATTCGGCGTGGAGGCCTGCAAGGTCGGCATAGGCAGCCGCGATGGCGGTCGCCACCGTCAGCCGCGCCGCCTGCGCTTCGACACCCGCGGCTTCGCTCTCGGACCGGGCCGCTGCCAGCGCGGCGCGGTTGCGGCCCCAAAAGTCGATCTCCCAATCGAGGCTGAGCGTGGCCTGGCCATAGTCGGGCCACCCACGCGGTGCGAAATCGCCGGGGACGATGTAATTATAGCTCTGCTTGGTCACGCCCCCCTGGGCGTCGGCATTGAGGGAGGGCAGCAGCCTGGATCTGCTTTGCCGGACCAGCGCCTCGGCGCGGGCGAAGCGGGCCTGCGCGATGCGCAGATCGCTTGCCCCGGACAGGCCTTCCTCGATCAGCCGGCTGAGCTGCGGATCGCTGAACTGGTGCCACCAGCCATCAGCAGGCCACTCGGCCGCGGGTGCCGCAAGGCTTTGCGCGCTCGCATAGCTTTCAGACGACGAGATCGGCGCGATGGGCAACCTCTCGGGCAGAGTGGCGCACCCGGCGAGAAGCATGGTGCAGCAGACGGCGGGCATCGCAACGACGCGCCCACATGAGTGAAGGAAGGAGAGCCGAATCATAACCGCCCGCTTAAATGAACCGATCGGTCCACCTATAGCGAGCGATATTCGCCGTCAATAATAAACTGAACCGGCCAGTCCACTATAGTTCAGGCTCTTCGGCATATGGGGTTCAGGGGATGGCATACGCACGAAAGAACATGTTGATGGCAGCGTCGATATACGGGTCGGACTGGGCGTTCGGCGCATGCAGCGCGGGCGTAGCTGAAAATGGCGAGGGAGAGACCAGCGCCAACAGTTCGCGCGCGGCCTGTTCAGGATCGGCACGGCAAAGTTGAGCGGTAGCCATTGCCCTTACCATAAGCCGGGCAACGGCAGCACGTGCCGGGACTTGCAACTCGCGCTCGATACAGGTCGGAGCGTGCCTGGCGTCGCCGACTGCGAGGCGGAAAAGCGCAACGGCCTCAGGGTCTGTGCGGACGGCGTGCAGCCCGATGGCCAGCTTGCGCAGATCGCCTCCGCTTCGCTCGATCATATCCCGCTGACGTTCGCCCAGCGTGACGATGGCGCCCTCCAGCGTCGCGGCGAACAGCGCGGCCTTCGACGGGAAGTAGGACCATAGGGTGGTCTTCGAGCCACCAAGTTCACGCGCAATCCGCGACATCGAGGTCCCGGCATAGCCATGCTCCAGAAATTGGCGGCGCGCCAGCAAGAGGATGCGTCGACGGCGAAGCGCTCCGGCATTCGATCGGCTCACTGCGGATGAGCCTTGGTCCAGCGGATTCGGGTCCGGTCCGGCGGGGTGCATGCGGCTTCCCTCCTCGTGATCGCAATCGTGCCTGCCCGAGCCGGACGCGCGATCGACGGCAAAGGCGGCGGGTTGCATAAATGAACTAATTGGTTCAGGTATAGGCTTTGCTGGCCATCGTCAACGAAAGCAACGGCGACCGGCCCTTTGGGAAGGTGACCACATGCGTGTGAAAACCGACGAGCGGCGTCAGGCCATTCTCGACGCCGCCGCGCAGATATTTCGTGAGGTCGGCTATGAGCGGGCGAGCATGGCCGCGATCTCGACAAGGCTCGGCGGCTCCAAAACGACGCTCTATAATTATTTTGAATCGAAGGAAGAGTTGTTCGCCGCCGCCATGATCGGCGCGATGGAAGAGCAGAGCGACGAAATGCTCGAACTGCTCGAAACCGACGATCGGGACGTCGCAGCCGTGTTGAGGCGTTTTGGCCTTGCCTATGTGAGGTTCGTGACATCGCCCGGGGCCTTGTCGATCACGCGAACCGCCATCGCCGATGGCGCCAGCAGCGGCCTTGGCCCGGCGCTTTATGAGGCCGGGGCAAAGCAGGGATGGGAGGAGATCGGCATCTATCTCAGTCGCTTTGTTGCGAGCGGCGCGCTTCGAGATGCGGATCCCGCGATTCTGTCCGCGCATCTCAAGGCGCTGCTCGAGGCCGGCCTTGTCGAACCCCGTCTGTACGGCGCCGCTGCGCGGTTCGCCGATGAAGCTGCGGTGGATGCTGCGATCAACACGTTCATGCGTGCTTTCGGAGTGTAGCGGTGGACTGCGACAAAAGCTTCGTACCGGCTGCATGCTTCGCGCCCAAACCCTGAGAAAGACAAAACTTCTGTCGGGGCGGTCGTCCAAAGGCTTGATAGCCTCTCTCAGTGCCCGGCGGTTATCGCTTTTTCCCGGAACCATTCCGGGGGCAGCGCACGGCGAGCTCATTATTGCCGCTGAGGAGATACATCCTTGTCCATCAAATCACGTCGCTTCGGTCCGTGCTGGTCATGCCTCTCATGCGGGCCCCTCTCCAATTCGCATGGGCTGCCCTCCGACCATCCGACTTGAAACGCTCCGTTCCATCGCCGAGGGCGTGTCTGTCATCGACGATCCGCGAATCGATTACGTGCCCAATATCGGGATTGTGGAAGGCTCGCGTGCGATCCTCGTTGTCGATACCGGTATGGGGCCTGCGATTGGCAGGCTCCTGTTCTCATAGGCGAAGGAGATCGCCCGTGAACGGCACATCTATCTGACAACCAAGAATTTTTACCCTGAACATGGTTTCGGGGCCTCGGCGTTTCCCGCAGTCGATGTCATTTTGAACTGTCTTCAGGCGGAAGGACTGGCGGAAAAGGGACCATACTATCTGGAGATGTTCCGGACCTTCGGCGCCGATAAGCGTGCGGCGCTTGAAGGCGGCGAGTTTGTGCGCACCGGGATAACCTACCGCGGTCGCAAAACCATCGATCTTGGCGGGAGGAGGTGATGCTGGAAGAGGTTCCGGCTCATACGCATGGCGCTCCGATCATCCTCGCTGCGGACTTCGGCGTCCTGTTCACCGGCGACCTTGTCGAGGACCGGTTCTACCTGATCATGCCCGATACCGATTTCAAAGGGGCGCCCTGGATCACTTCGATCGGACTCACGGCATTCGGGGGCAGGCCTCGGAATGGCGGAACTCTCGATCAGGGTCTGACTAACTATGAGACCTTCGAAGGCCACGATCCGCGCTTTCTGCGCCTGTACCTCGAGATGTAGCCGACACACGCGGTTCTGGCTAATCGACGCCGATCTCCGCCTACCCACGATCGTTGCTACCCACGAATGACTCCATCTCGTGCTCGTCGACAAAGTCGCGGGTGAACGACTATGCCACCTGTTTCGAGGGCACCTATCATCTCCCGCCGATACGGTGTGGGGCTGGACGACAGCAGGTACCTCCAGCGCGCACCATCCCGAATTGGACAAAGTTAAAAAATCGATCTCCACTTCACTTTCTTGATCTATAGCGGCAACTTATTTCCTGCTCGATTTGCGTGGTCTTGAGGCATCGATCATATTATCATGCAGGGCGAAACAGAAGACCGCACTCGATCATTTCTCGTTCAGACCGAAAGCCTCTTGCGCATCGGACGGCAACCACAGAAGTGCAAGTCTTGGCGCCCATCGGTAGTAACGTGACCCTAGATGTTGTGGAGCGTGACCGCGAGGATTTGCGGTGGAGATCTGCGCACGCCCGGTTGGGCCTCTGGGATGTTATGGTGCTGACGTGGCTCGCGGACAGCCATGCTCCGGGGCGCGCCATGGCACATCTGAAAGGTGAGTTGACTGTCGGGCGGCGAGCAGGGCGAAGCCGCGACGCCATCGATTAGGCACTCGAAACATGGAGGTGCGCATATGGCGTGGCATTCTAGCTACTGGAACCACACGCTTATTGTTGCTCAGTAAGATGATGCGGTGTGTCCTGGGCACCTGCTGGCTGGCGTCTCCGGACCGTACCAGGTGTCACTTTGAACCACCGATGAAACGCTCGGGTAAACGAAGCCTCGGAACTGTAGCCCATCTCAGTCGCGATATGTGCGATGGGCGTTCCGCTTTTCTCCAGCAATTCCATTGCCTGCATCATCCGCATGGACGTGACAAATTCGTTCGGCTTCTGGCCTGTGACGCGCGTAAAGCGGTTGATGAACGCCGAGCGCGACATCTTTGCTCTTTCGGCGAGATTCAAAATGGTCCAGTCTCTGCCGGGATCTTCCTGGATGGCACGCAACATGCCCGACAGCAGAGGGTCGTTCAGCCCGCGACCGACGTCGACAATCTGAAAGGTCGCTTCAAGATGATCTTTGATGCAGGCCGTAAGAACGCCCTCGGCCAATCGAGTGGCTATCGCGAGTCCCATAAAACCCTGCTTGCCATGCTCACCAATCAAGGATGTCAGTTGCTCAACAAAGGGAGCTTTTCGCGTGACGAAACCGGGGAGGCGTACCAATTTCGGCAGGCTTTGAAGGATTGCCGTTGGGAATCTCCGATCGAGATACATCCGCAGGGTGTAGATGAGCGCGGGCGCACCACCGCCACCGAAGCGATAATCCTGCGTGAAGAGGTTCGACAGGTATTCGTCGGCCGACCCTGCGTTCTTCAGAGGTGAGGGAACCAAATCGACCAGCGGTACCGCAGGTGACCTGGGACCATCGCCGAGTGTGTGAACTACGGGCGGAGTAACGAGCAAGGCGTCGCCCCCAACCAACGCAATAGGATCGTCGCGCTTCGTAACATACGCGACGCATTTCCCGGCAGTGACCAGATGGAGAACAATCGCATCCTCCTCGGGCGGGAATGCACAGGCCCACGGTGCCGTCAGATGGGAAAATACCTGCATCATCCCGGTCAGGCGGATCATGCGAAGGAGATCATCTACCGGCAGCTCCGGCCGATACTCGGAAGGGTCTCCTACGATCTGATTCCGAGTAAATATATCTGCCATTTCGAATCTCCACGTGACCCTGCGCCGTCACGCCGATCCACAACGCCGCGTAAGCGGGCCTCGTGTAGCGCAATCGGAGCGCTCTCGCGGATAACGAACTTCCCCGACACATTATCGTCTTTCGACTGCCGGCAGCAACACTCATGGACAAAAAATCGGAACGATCGGTCAATGACGTGATGTTGCCGACCGGGGTATGGATTGTCGAAGAGTTACCAACACCAACGTGAAGGTGACCGACGTGAGAGCGATGTATTTCATCTGAAGCGAGCTTGGCGAAGGATTCCTTACGAAGGGACTCCCAATCGGAAGAGCGTGGTTTCTCACGTTGGCGAAACGTGGGAGAGTCTGATGCACGTACCTACAGGCCGCGTTGACACCATGGGTGTCGCTGAGAGGCTGAGAAAGCTTGTTCGCCCCGATGAAGGGGTGATCCACGCTTCCGTTTATTCCGACCCCGAGATTTATCAACTCGAACTTTCCCGTATCTTTGCGCGATCGTGGCTGTTGCTTTGTCCGGACAGTCAGATTCCCAACGCTGGCGATTATTTCGTCAGCTATATGGGAGAGGATCCGGTCATCGTCGTCCGCCAGCAAGACGGAACGATCGCGGCGTTCCTCAACCAGTGCCGACACCGTGGCGGCGCCCTGTGCCGGGGAGAGTCCGGCAACACCAAGAATTTCATCTGCACCTATCACGGGTGGACCTATGACACGAGCGGAACGCTGACGAGCGTTCCATTCGAAGAGGTCGTCTACAAGGCGCCGCTGAATCGCGCGAAATGGAGTGCCCGGCGTGTCCCGCGTCTGGAGGTGCATCACGGCCTCGTATTTGGTTGCTGGGACGAGGATGCGCCCGGTTTTCGTGAATCGCTGGGTGAAGCCGCCGTATATTTCGACCTTAATTTCGGTCGGACCGAGGGTGGGCTGGCGACCTACGGCGGCGTCTATAAATGGCGGGTGAAAGCCAATTGGAAGCTCGCGGCCGAGCAGTTCACGACCGATGATTTCCATTTCCTGACTTCGCATTCTTCCGCGCTGACCGCGCTGACTCCTGAGGATGCGCCGCCATTCTCGATTGTTCGCGGTCGGGTGTTCACGAGTTCGAAGGGGCACGGGGGCGGCTTCCTCATGGAACGCGACAGCTTTGCCACAGCGCTCGCCACGACAACGGGCCAGGCAGCCAGTAACTACATGATGGAGGTCGAGCTTCCGACGGTCGAGCAGCGGTATGGCGAAGCGATGGCCAATGCCACGCCGACCTTTGCGAACTTCTTTCCTTCGACCGGATATCTCCATGCCAACAGGACGCTGCGTTCGTGGATTCCACGCGGTCCCGACGAAATGGAGATCTGGGCTTGGACGCTTTTCGACCGCGGCTCACCGGACGAATTGATGGAAGAGAGGGCGAAGATAACGGCGATGACTTTCGGCCCGGCCGGGATCTTTGAACAGGACGATACCGCCAACTGGGTGGACGTTCAGCGCCCGCTTGGCGGCGCGATCGCACGGCGGACGAAACTCAACATGCAGATGGGCGAGCCGACTTCGTTCGAGGGTTGGCCGGGGATGACGGGTTTCGACAGTAGCGAATTCCCCGCCCGCAACTTCTACTCGCGATGGCTCCAGCTTCTGAGCACGCCAAACCACGCGCTTGAAGCTAGCCCGACCGACGACGAGGAGTGCAGCCATGTCCGTTGAACCCGTGGCTCTCGATATGCCAGCTATCGCTGAGGAGCCTGGTCCTCGACTGCAGTGGGAGATCGAGCAGTTCCTATATGCTGAAGCCGGCCTTCTCGATGACCGGCGTTTTGAGGACTGGCTCGCGTTGATGGCTGACGACGTCGTCTACCAGATGCCGCTTCGGACAGACCGGATTCGCCGGGACGAGCGGCGTCTCAAGGCCATTGCCGAAGAGGTCAAGATATTCGACGATAATCTCGAACGTCTTCGGACCCGGGTGAAGCGTCTCCGGTCTGGAACCGCCTGGTCAGACGATCCGCGCGCTCGGGTCCGGCACCTGATCTCGAATGTCCAGATCTCTAGGGGTCAACAGCCCGAGGAAATCGAAGTGATCTCCGTTTTCCTCGTCTACGTGTCGCGGATGGACGAAGAGCCTACGCTCTTCTCCGGCCAGCGCCACGACGTCTTGAGGAGCGATGCCAATGGCGGCTGGAAGATCGCCCGACGCGTCGTGATCGGCGATCAGTCCGTCATTCCCTCGAACAACCTGACGTTGTTCTTCTGATGCTGATTTCGGGGAAACTTGATGCGCTGGATTGACGCCGGCGGAGCCGCTGAGCTCGATGTCGACGAGGTCGCCAAATTCGACGCCGATGTCGGGCCCTTGGCCATCTACCATACCGACGGCGGCTATTTCGCGACCCAGGATACCTGCACGCATGCTGTCGCTTCTCTCTCCGACGGGTTCGTCGAAGACGGGATGATCGAATGCCCGTTGCACGCGGCGAAGTTCTGCATCCGTACTGGAAAGGCCAAGAGCCTGCCCGCTACGGAGCCGTTGGAGACTTATCCCGTACAGGTCGTGGATGGCCGAATTCTCGTTGGTCTCCCGCTTGAACTCGGAGCCGAGGCGTGATCGGAAGCGTCGCAATCGTTGGCGCCAGCGCTGCTGGTGTCGCTGCCGCCACGACGCTGCGGGACGAAGGTTATGAGGGCGAGATCACCCTCATCGGCGGCGAGACCGACCTGCCATATGAGCGACCGGCGGTATCCAAGGATATTCTCCTGACGGGCGCGGCGCCGCCGATCATTCCTGAACAGCGCTACGCCGAACTGAACATCAAGCTTCTCTTGGGAACCAGGGCGGAGCGCATCGACGCACGATACGGCCAGATCGAGCTGAGCGACGGGCGGACGATGGTCAGTGACAGGCTCCTGCTGGCAACCGGCGGTTGGCCGCGGCGTTTACCCGTGCCTGGCGCGGAATTGGGCGGACTGCATTATGTTCGGGATGCGCGGGATGGACAGGCCATACGGTCCGGTCTGCGGCCCGGCGCGCGTATCGCCGTTGTGGGCGGCGGCCTAATCGGTGCGGAAGTGGCGGCCAGCGCGGTTCAGGCGGGCTGCGAAGTGGACTGGATCGAAGCGGAAGGACTATGCTTGGCCCGGGCGCTCTCGCGTCCGCTGGCCGAGGCGATGATGGACGTTCATCGGCAGCGTGGGGTTCGCGTCCACGCCAATGCGCTTGTCGTCCGCCTGATCGGAGAGCGATCCGTCCAGGCGGTCGAGCTTGCGGATGGCCGCCGGATCGACGCCGATATGGTCGTTGTCGGAATAGGGATAACCCCCGCCGCCGAACTGGCTGAGGAAGCAGATCTGACGGTCAGCGACGGGATCGTGATCGACCCCTTTTGTCGCACCTCGGCCGAGAACGTCTATGCCGCCGGAGACGTCGCGCGGCATCAGACCCGATATATGGCTACGCCTTCGCGACTGGAACACTGGCGCAACGCGCAGGAACAGGGCGTCACGGCTGCAAGGGCCATGTTGGGACATCGGCAGCCCTATGACGAGCTGCCCTGGTTCTGGACGGATCAATATGACCTGCACATCGAAGGCTGTGGGGTGATGCGCGCCGATGATGAAACCATCCTGCGCGGCAATCTCGCCGATGGCAACGCCACCGTGTTTCATCTGCGCGCCGGAAGCCTCGTAGGGGCCTGCGCGCTGAACAGGCAGGGTGATGTGCGTGGAGCGATGCGTTTGATCACAAGGGGGCTGACCCCGTCGGCCGACATTCTCTCGGACCCGACGAAGGATTTGCGCAAAATCGAAAAGGAACTCTCCCGTGCCTCAGCTTGATCAGCAAAGCGTCCTTATCACTGGTGGCGCGTCCGGGCTGGGGCGGGCGATCGTCGCGCGTTTCCTCGCCGAGGGCGCTCACGTCACGATCCTTGATCGCAATGCGGATGCATTGGCGGAGATGGAGCGGGAGTATGAAGGCCGCGTGGCGGGACTTATCGGCGATGTCCGAAGCCTTGCCGCCAATGAAGCGGCCGTGAGCCTGGCCTGCGATCGGTTCGGCAAGCTCGATTGCCTGATCGCGAATGCGGGCATCTGGGACTATGACGTGTCCTTGGTCGATCTCCCCGCCAGCGCGATCGACGCCGCATTCGACGAGCTTTTTTCGATCAACACCAAGGGGTCCCTCTTGGCGATGAAAGCGGCCACCCCCGCGTTGGTGCGTGCGACGGGTAGCATCATATTGACGCTTTCCAATGCTGCCTTCTACCCTGGTGGCGGCGGAATGCTTTACACGGCATCGAAGCACGCCAACCTCGGGCTGATGCGGCAGGCCGCGTACGAGCTGGCGCCGAGCGTGCGGGTGAACGCGGTCGCGCCAGGGGCTATCGCGACGAACCTTCGGGGGCTGGCCACGCTGGGTCAGGATAAAAGGGCTATCGGCTCGGATCTTCCGCTTGAAGAGTATCTCAAGGTCGGCGTTCCGCTCGCCCGGCTTCCGGACGTGGCCGAGTTTACCGGCGCTTATGTGCTTCTGGCCTCCCGCAAGGATGGGGCCGTTGCAACAGGCGCCGTCATCCAGATCGACGGTGGGATCGGCGTCCGCGGACTCGCGGGCGTTTCTGGCGGAACGAGCCTTGCTGAACGCTTTGCCGAGTGAACGGCCCGTTCCGTCCAACAGCTATTGGGAGAATAACATGCCTCACATACGCGCTCTCGGCTACGTCGGCTTCGAGACTCTGCTGATAAATGAATGGAAGCATTTCGCGACCGAAATCCTCGGCCTGCAGATCGGAGAGGAGTTGGCGGACGGCACGCTGGTTCTACGGTCTGACTCCTACAAGGCCCGCATATTCCTTCATCCGGGGCCAAGCGAGGACATTCTCTATGCAGGCTGGGAGACGTTCAAAGCTGAGGAATTGCAGGCCCTTCGCGACAATCTCACGGCACGCGGAATACCCTTTACCGAAGGCAGCGAAAGTGAGGCCCGCGCGCGATGCGTCCTTGAGTTGATCCGTTTCAAGGATGCCGACGGCAACGTTGTGGAAGCATTTTTTGGAGCGACCGAATTTCAGCATGAGCCCTTCATCTCTCCCAAGGGCGTGACATTCATCACCGGCCAGCAGGGATTTGGCCATATCGTGCTTTCGACCGACGATTACGAAGGCCAGGTCAAATTCTATCACGAGACGCTCGGCTTTCTGATCAGCGACTATAACGACCTGCTTCTGCCGGGGCGGCCGCCCGCGCATATCACATTCTTCCATGTGAACGGGCGTCATCATTCGCTTGCGCTCGGCAATATGCCTTTGCCCAAGCGGTTCAACCATTTCATGCTCGAAGCGTCTTCACTCGACGATGTCGGCTTCGCGCTCGATCGGGCGAAGAATGCCGGCGCGCATATCCTGATGGATCTCGGGCGGCACAGCAATGACAAGGTCATTTCCTTCTACGTCATGACGCCGTCGGGATGGGCAGTCGAGTTCGGGTGGGGCAGCCTGATCGTCGATGACGAGATCTGGCACGTCACCCATCATCCGGAGCCCAGCATCTGGGGACATAAGTTCACCCCGCCAGCGCATATCTGACCTGCCGCGCGAACGAGAGAAAGAGCGAGTAAAGCACCATGAACGCACCAACCTACACGGCTGAGAATACGTCCCGCACCATTACGGTCCAGGACATCAAGATTCACTATCACGAAGCCGGAACCGGTTCCGAGGTCCTGGTGCTCCTTCACGGAACCGGACCTGGCGCTTCCTCCTGGGGGAATTTCAGGGGCAACCTTCCCGATCTGGCGGCGGACTTCCGCGTGCTCGCGATCGACATGCCGCACTATGGCGAGTCCGACAAGCCCGCGACGAACCTCATGAACGCGGCTTGGTACGCGACCGTCGTCGTCGACGTGCTCGACGCGCTCGGCATCAAGACCGCCCATTTCCTGGGTAATTCGGTCGGTGGAAGCGTCGCTCTGGAAATAGCGCTGGCGCGCCCTGAACTGATCGATCGGCTTATCCTGATGGGAACGGCGGGTTCGCTCCCTATGTTCGCTCCACTCCCGACCGAAGGGGCCAAGAACATCGTCGATTTCTATGAAAGTGGTGATCCGACGCCGGAGAAGATGGAGCGCTTCGTCCGCGGAATGCTGTTCGACCAAAGCCTCGTCACGCCCGAATTTGTCAAGGTTCGCTACGAGGCTGCGATCGTGCCCGAGCTCCTCGTCCATCGCGAGCTCAATATCGGGTGGATGCACACACTGTGGCGCAGGGTCGCGGACGTTCATCACAAGACCCTGCTGGTCTATGGGCGCGACGACCGCGTGGTGCCGTGGGACAGTTCCCTTATTCTCCTGCGATTGATGCCGAATGCGGATTTGCACGTCTTCTCGCGTAGCGGCCACTGGACGCAGCTCGAGCGTGCCGGTGAATTCAATCAGCTGGTGAGGACGTTCCTGCGTTCGCCCGCTTGAGCCGCTGCGGCACTGCGGCACTGCGAGGACAATCCAGATACAAGGAGAGGATCATAGATGAGCACGTTGACAATAGAAAACTTGACCCCGGTTATCGGATCGATCGTCCACGACATTGACCTCTCCGACCCCGGTGTGTTGGAAGCGCATGGAGACGAGTTACGCCGTCTCTTTCTCGATCGACAGGTCATCTTCTTTCGTAACCAAAAGATCGATGGGGCGAGTCAAGTCAATCTGGCTCGCTTGTTCGGTTCCGTTCGGCCCGTTTCGTCTACTTTCCCCAGTCATCCGGACAATGAGTATGTCGAGATCCTCAAGAGCAAAGGATCGCGAACGGGCACTGACATCTGGCACGCTGACCTGACCTGGCAGGAGAATCCGCCCGTCGGCGCTTGCCTTTACGCGGTAAACGTTCCGCAATCCGGCGGCGATACGATGTGGGCGAGCATGACCGACGCGTATGACTCTCTCGACGATCGAGTGCGCGAGCTTCTCGAGCAATTGAAGGCCGTACACGACTGGGAAGGTCCAGAGCTCATCGCATCGATCAAGGCCGGAAAGGATCCCGACGGGCGCTATGCCGACATGCGTCTGCGCTTTCCCCCCATCGAGCACCCCGTTGTCAAGGTGCATCCAGAAACCGGGCGCAAGCTGATCTTCGTCAACAGCCTATACTGCAAGCGCATCACTCCGCTGCCACACGGGGAAAGTGCGCGCCTGCTGGATTATCTCTCAAATTTGGCGAATGTGCCGGAGCGTCAGGTGCGTTTTCGGTGGCAGCCGGGGTCGATCGCGATCTGGGACAATCGCTCGGTCCAGCATTATGCCGTCAATGACTATCACCCCTTTCCGCGCGAAATGCATCGGGTGGCAATCTTCTGATTGGAGACAACCGCGACCTGATCAATATGGTTCTGATGTAACGGACGACGGAATTTTCATGCCTGCCTCAATCAGGACATCCGGCACGTTGCCGCCCTGTCTGTGCCTTCCCTAAGCAAGATCATGGCTGAAACATGGATGCGAGTAAGCGTGTCCTGCCGTGCTGAAGCCCCTGCTGAACCATGCAGAAATGGCGCAGCGTAGATTTGCATATGAAGCATGATGTTTGAGTGTGAATTACCCTGCTGAGCTCACTTTCGGGCGTGACCCGCGAACGTTCTAGGTATCGCAGCGTAGCGCTGACCGGCGCAGATGCCCCATGCTTATTCCAGATCATATAACGTGCGGCGACGGCGTCCGCCTCCAAACTGCGACGCCTCATCTGGACGGCACTATCGAACCCGCGCGTGCAGGAGTGGCTTGCAACGACATATCGCTTTGAATCCTGTTGACGTAGTTTAATTACGAACATAGTGTTGTGCTACAAAGCGCCCAACCAAGCGGGCGCTTGTCTGGAGCTAGGATTGAAGCGTTCGCCATCGTGTCAGACAATCGCAAAATCCATGGGAAGGCGCCATGCGCAGCTCAAGCGTAGCGTCACGATTCGCATGACCGCCAACCGCAATGAAAATAATCGAAGGGGAGAGAGAAAATGATTTCACGTCCGGGCCGAATTCTCTACATGATGGGCGCGTCCATTTGGGCGCTCACCGCCACTTCCGCTTTCGCGCAGTCTTCCTCCGCAGATGACGCCGCGCCGGAATCCGCTGCCCCGGCCCAAACCGAGTCCGCTCCCGCTGCAGCGTCGGTCGAATCGGCGGACGGAACCGAAATCATCGTCACCGCCGATAGGCGAGCCACCAGCATCCAGCGCGTTCCCAT
Source organism: Sphingomonas sp. IC081 (assembly GCF_006874585.1). Taxonomy (GTDB): domain Bacteria; phylum Pseudomonadota; class Alphaproteobacteria; order Sphingomonadales; family Sphingomonadaceae; genus Novosphingobium. Next base: position 191,310 of record NZ_CP029763.1, on the reverse strand, counting down.
CGCCGTTACGGCTCTCACCGGACAAGATCTCTCCAACCGTGGCGTTCTTGAGATTTCGTCGTTGGCCCCGCAGGTTCCGAGCTTCAACTTCGGCCAGACGTTCGGCGTTTTGAAGCTGGCGATCAGGGGCATCGGCTTCAGCAACCAGTCGACAGGCGCCGAAGGCAGTGTCGCGTTCAATCTGAACGATGTGTATATTTCGCGCCCCGCGGCTCAAGTGGGACAGTTTTACGACATCGAGCGCGTCGAGGTTCTCCGCGGCCCCCAGGGCACCCTGTATGGGCGCAATGCGACCGGCGGCGCGGTCAACGTACACACCGCTCGACCCGGAAGCAGTTGGGAGGGCTTCGCAGAACTCACCGTCGGCAACTATAACCAGATCGTGACCGAAGCCGCTGTGGGAGGGCCTATCTCCGACACGCTGGGCGTCCGGCTCGCCTTCACGAGCGAAGACCGGGATGGCTACGGCAAGAATGTGGCGACGGGCAACGATATCGACGACGTGAAGTCACGTGCCGCACGATTGACCCTTCAGTTCGAGCCCAGTTCGACCTTTACCGTCGCGCTCATCGGCGACATTCAGCGCGATACGAACCATTCGGGTGGCAATCACCTGATCGCTCAGCGCGGGCTTTCTGGTGAACCAGGCACATCGGGCCTCCCGGTCGTGGGTGTTCAGGTAGGCGGCCAGGCGGTGATCGGGGGCTATGACATCCGTAGCGATATTGATCCCCAATATCGGAGGCGCGGCGGAGGTCTGACGCTCGACGCGCGCCTGGCGCTTGGGGACCTGACGCTGCGGTCGGTCAGCGGATGGCGCCGCAGCGTCTATGGCCTGATCAGCGACGTTGATGGCACCGATGCAGAAATCGCGTCCATCGTCTACAGGGAGAGTTCCGACACATACTCGCAGGAATTCAACGCGAACTATAGTTCCGGGCGTTTCTCGATCACAGCAGGCGTATATGGCTTCATCGAGAATCTCAACGGCTTCTTCGCTGATCCTGCCAATTCCTACTTCATCGACGGGGTCTATGATCCCGGCAACACCATCGCCTATTATGCTGCCGGCGGACACCTCGTCACTCATGCGTTCGGGGGTTACGCCCAGCTATCGTACCAGGCCACCGATCGTCTGACCCTGATAGTCGGCGCACGCTACAGCACCGAGAAGAAAAAGGACGACGATCTCTATACCGACTATTTCACTTCTACAGCGTGGATGGAGCCGGCCAGCATTACTGACCCCAATCCGCCCTTGGCGGGACCGAACACGCAGTCCAAGCGCTGGAACTCTTTCACGCCGAAATTTGGGATCAATTTCCAGGCCAACCCATCTACATTATTGTACGCTTCGGTCTCAAAGGGCTTCAAGGCAGGGCTGTTCAATTTGGGCGGTACGCGAGTCACGCCGAACGAAACCTTCACTGAGGTGAGCCTCTTCAATCAACCCGTCAATCCCGAGACGGTTTGGGCCTATGAGGCCGGCCTGAAAACGCGGCTGCTGGACAATCGCGTTCGCCTGAATCTCGCTGGCTTTTACTATGATTATTCGAACCTCCAACTCTCGAAGGTGGAAGGTCAGAACGTGACCCTGACCAATGCCGCGTCGGCGCGACTCTACGGTCTCGAAGGCGAGGCCGAATATGTGTCGCCTGATGACGGACTTCGCGTGAATTTGAGTGCGAGCTGGTTGCATACGCGTTTCACCGACTTCTTCAACACCGACCAAGGTCGGCCTGGTCTCGGCGAACTCGACCTGCGCGGCAATCGGCTACCCCAGTCACCCGAATTCACGGTCAGTGGGGGAATCGAATACAGAGTTCCGATCGGAGGGGGATTCGTCGTTCCACGTGCCCAGGCGAACTACGCTACGCGCACGTATTTCGACGAGTTCAACTCGAATGTCGTTTCGCAGCCTGCCTATGCAAAGGTGGACCTCTCGCTTGCTTATGAGAGCGATCGAGGCTTCAGGGTGACCGGCTTCGTTAACAACCTCACCAACAAGCGCACGATCGATACGGCTTTCCAATCATCCGGGTTGCTCGGGCACCCGGTCAATGGCTTCCTGGCGCCACCACGAACATATGGAGTGCGAGTGAGAGCACATTTCTAGCCTCAGAAAAGCCCATCAGCTGCTGGATCGCGCAGCGCGAGACTCGGCTGACTGCTTTGGAGCACGACAAGCGTCGCGAACGAAATCGAGGATGATGACATTTTCCCCGAAGCGACGGGCATCGACCGGATCAGGAAGGTCCGAGAACTACGTCAAAATGGCAGAATAATAGCGTTATGGAGAAAACCGTTATGAACGAGATCAGCGTAACACCGCTCGCTGGCAGCCTTGGCGCTCAGGTGAACGGGATAGATTTGAGAAATCCGATCGATGATGCGACCATGAGCCAGCTGAAGGCCTGGTTCCTTGAATATTGCGTGCTTGTGTACCCCAAGCAGGATATCACACCGGAACAACAGGCAGCGTTTGCGGCCCGCTGGGGCGAACTTCATTACATGCCCACTGTCGAAGCGCGCCTCGAAGGTCATCCAGCGGTGATCGAGATCGATTATTATGGTGATATCGTGCCGACGACTGACGTCTGGCACTCGGATATGACCATGGAAGAGCGGCCGCCGATGGCCTCGTTGCTGCTTGCCAAGCTCCTGCCGCCGGCTGGTGGCGACACCATTTTCGCAAATCAGTATCTGGCCTATGACAGGCTTTCCGCCGGGCTCAAAGCTGTGCTGGATGGCCTGAAGGCCGTTCACGATGGCGAACTCTTCGGACCACTCGTCGATATGGATCCCGCCGATTTACCGAGCAATGTGCATCCCGTCGTGCGGACGCATCCGGAGACGGGACGCAAGTCTCTGTATGTCAATGCGACCTTCACGCGTCACTTTGAGAATATGACGGTGGAGGAGAGCGCGCCCTTGTTAAACTGGCTCTACGCACATTGCTCGCAACCAAATTTCACGTTCCGGCATCGCTGGTCGGAAGGCGACCTGCTGATGTGGGACAATCGCTGCACCCAGCATTTCGCTATTGCCGACTATGGCACCGCCCGGCGCACGATGAATCGAGCGACCGTGCTTGGGGAACGGCCTTATTGATGCGTTCGACCCGTTGTTGAAAATATCGAGCTGACAGGAAGGCGATTCCCTGGCCGGATCGCCTCCACATTCGCGAGCGGAGTGCTACTCAGCCTCCCGTAGCCTTTGGGTGACCGCGTGCCAGTTTGCCGGCCCGATCTGTAAGCGCCTCTGCCGTCGTGCAGCGGATTCATTCCCTCGAAGGCGGTTGCCGCCTCCTTGTGCAGGTAGAGTCGATGATCAAGGCACAGCAAAATCGAGCCATCGTAGCGGGCGCCCTGCTATACTGTTCCGCAAGCCTCATCTTCTATATTGTTCCAGCGTTTCTCCGCAGCATCGCCCGGTTGTACGACGCGTCACCGGCCCAGCTAGGCATGCTCTCCGCAATGGAGTTCTGGGCGATAGCGGCCGCCTCGCTTACGGGTCCGCTCTGGATAAATCGCTTCAATTGGCGGACGATCGCGAGGGTGGGCGCCGCGATCGCGCTGATCGGGCAGGTCGCAAGCCTTTTTGTACGGGATTTCGATACATTGGTCATCGTCCGCCTTCTCACCGGCGCGTTCGGCGAAGGACTGGTCCTGGCGGTGAGCTATCCCGTACTCGCACAGAGCCGCCATGTGGAGCGCTCCTTTGGCCTCGCCTATGGCGCGACGCTCGTGCTAAGCACGGTTCTCATCTATGCCAGTCCGCTGCTCGACCGCCTGTCGGGCACCGTCAGCCTCCTTCTGATCATGGCGGTGCTATTTGCTGCGTCCTTCGTCGCCGCTTCATTCCTCCCGGCCGGGTCCGGAAATTCCGCGGAGGAAAGCCAACAGGAAATCACTGCCTCGCGTCCAGTATCACGCGGCCTAATCGCACTGACCCTTGCCGCTCCGACCTTGTGGTTTGCGGGCGCGGGAGGGTTTTGGGCGTTTACGGGGCAGATTGCCGCGGGCAACGGCCTTCCCGATGCACAGGTTGCAACGTCGATTGCCATTGGAACCGGACTTGCCATTCTCGGCACGCTCTTTGCCATGACTGTGGGAGATCGCTTCGGTCGAAGATGGCCTGTGGTCGTATCCGCACTGGCCATGTCGGCGCTCGTATTCGGCGTGGTTCAGTCCGGTGAATTTGCGACGCTCACGGTTGAGCTAGCACTGTTCAACATTTCGTGGGCGAGCGGGACGATCTTCTTGATCGCAGCGGTGTGTGCTGTCGATGCCAGCGGCAAAGTTACAGTTCTCCTGCCGGCGTTCCAGACGATCGGAATGGCTTTCGGCACATTCATCCTCGGGCACGTCATTGGCGACATGGGCATTGCCGCTGTCCCTTGGGCCGTAACAGGCTTCTTGGCGGCCGTTTTGCTCGCTCTATTTACCACAACCGCGATACAGAAGTTCCGGCTGAAACAGGAAGCCTGACGGCGCATCGTAGCAACGACAAGGCGCAAAGACGGTATAGGATAGGAATTCGCGTCGTCGCGCCAGCAATGGAGGGTACGATGGCTCGAGTTGCCCATCGGAGCAACATCAGTCTGGATGGTGTGGAAACGCTACAACCAGGTGCGAGCTGGCAGGTGTGTTAGACGCCGGTTGAATATGTTGCGCCGGATATCTGGCTACGCGCGAGCGGGTTGGCGTTGGGCATCGACGATGCCCGAAATCTCATATGCAGATTGGGAGCGGCCAATTCTTTCCGATCTGGGTAAAGGAGACCAGTCCGACCACGATTGCGCGCAACGCCGCGCGGTGCGCTTGTGGGCGCCCACGCGGCGCATTGCCGCCTTGAACTCGACCCGATCCGCCCGTACGATGGCGATCGGGCGCAACTTGGGTGGCATCAGCGCCGACCGTGCAAGCCAACGGAACTATGCTGCTCCAGACCTTAACAGGTTCGCAGGGCCGTTCTCCGATGGTTCCAGTATCGGATCATACAGGCCGGCATCAGGGTCCGTCACGGCCCGATAGACCAATCTCTCCCATGTCTGGGCCATGAACTCACTGTCGATAGCGGTCAGAAGGGTTCCCATGTCGGCAATACCGGAGTCATGTCCTCTTTGCACCCCTTCGCATACTTCACGGTCTTCCGACAGTATCTTCACGATCATCTGCAACCATTCGTCGGCCTGTTCTTCGGTTAGGTCGTTGACGGTGTAGACATCAAACTCGATCCGCGTTTGGCGAACACCCAGCGCATGGATCCGATATGCGACGAAGCCTGGCAGAAGGTCTTTACTGCTTGCGCCAGTGCCCGGTTCGTTTGCGATCACGGTTTCGGGAAGGGCGCCTTGACCGCCAGAGCTCATAAAGCAGATCGTTGGCCAAGCGAAAAATACGTAATCGGGCGGGGAGCCTTCCTGAAGATCCAGCGTGCCCTCGATCTGGAGCGGACCGACGGGATAGGTATACATGTGCTTGGGATCCAAACGCGAGCTGCGATACCACGCGGGATGCACCGTGGGGCAGTGATAGCATTCGCAATTATTGTCCCACACGATCTTCCAGTTCGCGTTGAATTCAATTGATCGGCGCGCCCGGAACCGGGCAGTCTCCATTGGAAACTTGCGAGTTTGGACCAACTGCTCGATTGGCCCCAAGGCCGTGCTGAGACTAGGCGCGTCCTCCATCGGATTGACGAAAACCATGTCCCCGAGAAACGCTACCGACGCCTGCTTCAGGCACTGCTGACTTTTATCGAACGAGGGGTTTTCCCTGCTTCTCGGTGCGGCCCTGAGCGAGCCGTCAAGCTCATACGTCCAGGCATGATAGTTACAGATCAGGAGCCCCTGATTGCCACTACCATTGGCCACGGGATGATGCCGATGCCGGCAAATATTATGGAAGGCCCGTACTTTATTATCATTACCGCAAACGATGACGAGTGGCACGCCGCCGACCTCACAGGTGAAATAGTCTCCTGCTCGACCGACCCGTCCTTTGTGACCCACATATTCCCAGGCACGACGGAATATCGTCCGTTGCTCGCGTTGGAAGATATCTTCATCGGAATACCAGCTCGAGGGAAGCGTCTTGCCACTTTCGACGGCGTTCTTGATCACACCGCGTGGATCGACTGCTTCTTGCGCTGACGAGAATGAAAATTGTGTAGATGCCATAATTAATTCCTTTAACTATCAGGCGAGTAACTAGAGTCTCATGGAAATTATAAAGTATTCACCCTCGGAGGCGTGGTGCTCCTCCCCACGACATGCGTCCCCGTGCGACGAGATATATTGCTATTGACACAATGAAGCATGCGCTTGTCATCCAAGGCCCTGCACCAATTCCAAAGTCATTGATCAAATAGCCGAGTGTCGCGGTACCGATAGCCATCCCGCCAACCTGAAATGCCGGAACGAGAGCGGCAATCCGTCCAGTGTCGTCAGATGCACAAATGGCGCCAGTGATGTAGATCGTACCGATCGCACAGCACATATTAAACATGACCAGGAAAAAGGATGACAGCATGAGCTGCTGCGACAACACAAATGCTAATATCGCAGCACCCATGATCGCGGTTGAAGCAACAATTATGACCGTGCTTCCAATTTTTTTACTCACAACCAACACTAGAAGTGACCCTAAGATCGCGCCCGCGGTGCCGACGCCAAGCGCGCGCGCGATCTGCGAACCGGTGAAGCCATTGGTTGCCGCGATCTGTTCGGAGAAGGACCAGAAGCCTCCAGCCCCGGCATACCAAATGCCCTGCGCGGCCAAGGCCAGTGCTCCCATACTTGGCCGCCGAGCAGACTCCGTCGCTGGAAGGTCCGGCGTATCTACAACCGTAGCGGTTTTCGGCCCGGATGGGACGATAAATCCAGCGGCAAAGGTCGCCAAAGACGCCACTGCGAGGATGGCGAGTACACTAATCGTTCCCAGGTAACGATCGAGTTCGGGGCTGGCGGACAGCCCGGCTATTCCAAGCAAGATTGCCACGCCATAAGTGATACTGAACGAGCGTTCGAAATTGCGGCTATGGCCAAGCGTTGCATAGCTGAGCGCCAGAAGCACGCCTTCGCCAAAGAAACCTGTTGCGACGCGTATCGCGAGAAGGAAGTCGAAGCTGCTTACAAATAGACTCGCTGTATGACCGGCCAGTGCTGATAAAGCTCCGAAGCATGCAAGAGCACGCCAGTCGAAGCGGCTGATCCACAGAGGGCCGATGGCCGATGCACAAGCAATCGCCCATAATTCCGCTGCCGACAGAAGGCCCAGGTCCGTGGGCGACACTCCGAACTTGCGCTCGATGCCTCCCAGATAGGCCGGAACAAAGTAGAAAATCGTTGTCCCCGCGCAATACATGAGTGCGCCGGCTACTGTAATTCTTATTTGTCCATAGCTACGCCGCTGCATAAACAGTCTCATTTCCGAAATCTCTATCCTGGAGACTGCCATTGTTCCCGCGCAGACGCCCGTCGTTGGTGGCAAGCGTCATCGCCTCTCCATCTGACGAAGCGCTGGCGCCAATGTCTTTGCCGCCGCGACTCCTAGTTTGTGACCAGATACTACCATAGCAGCACGTAGCTAGGCAACATACCTTCCGGTCGGTATGTTGCAAATTCAAGGAAGCGCCGCATATTGGCGCGAAGTGGCGGTCCCATCCGCCGCCGCATGGAGGTTTCTTTTGGATAAGAACGGAAGTGGCAGAGGGTCTGACGTTCGTCGCGGGAAAGATCCAGCGCGTGTTCGACAAGCTTTGCTTGAACAGACGGCGAAGATCGCGGCGGACGAAGGACTGGGTGCCGCGACGGTAGCTGCCGTCGCACGGGCTGCCGGGGTGACGAAGGGCGGCCTTTTCCATCATTTTCCGAACCGACAAGCGTTGGTCTTCGCGATGTTCGACGAACTCCTTGAGCGTTTGGATCGACGCATTGACGATGATATGGCGCGTGATCCGATGGAACATGGCCGCTTCACACGAAGCTACGTGAACCTGGCCCTCAGCATGGATGAACATGACCGTCTTATCTGGGCAGGTCTCATGGGTTCGCTCGTTCATGACAACGCTTTGAACGGCCGTTGGTACGGATGGTTGGACAAGAGGCTGAAGCGACACGCTTCGACAGATGCAGGCCCTGTTCTTCAGATCGTTCGATTGGCCGTCGACGGAGCATGGCTGGCGGAGCTCGGCCAAACGCGGTTCAAGAATATCAAAGACCTCATCCAGATTTTGACGGAGTTCACGGTTCCAAAAGAATAGCTGCACCCTGTCTTGGCCAGCCCTCGTACTACATCGTTCGATGACATCGAGGCGCGCGCCGGGGGCAGTTATCGATCCTGACACGGGCATCAAGACGTATCCGGTCATAAATCGAATAGGGTCGCCGCGCCGTGGATGTGGCGATGTAATCGTTCACGGTGCCGCGGCGTTCGAGCGTCGATTTCTTGTGCGGTGCACGCCCGCTCTGGCGGAGCCTCGCGCCGATACCGCCATCCGCGCAGGTGCAGCCTTCGTGGCCGAGATTGCTGCGACTGGGCCTCCAACCAGTCGAGCAAGCTGCAAATACGCCGTGAACTGGCCATGATCGCCCCTGTTCCTCCGGATGTCAGAATGAGTAACGGAGCCGTACGCCATAGGTCCGCGGCGGGGCAAGGAAGCCGCCGACCGGATGTCCCAGAATCTCCGACGACTGGTAAGCCGTATCGATCGTAAGCTTGTTGGTGAGATTGTTGACGAAGCCGGTGATTGAGAAGCCGCGCTCATCCTCATACGCGAGCGAGAGGTCTACCTTGGCATAGGGTGCCTGCGAAATCGGCCTTACGTTGAACTCGTCGAAATAAATTCTCGACGTGTAGTTGGCCTGGGCGCGTGGCACAATTCGTCCGCGCGCAGCCGGAATGCCGAATTCAATGCCGCCGCTGACCGTGAAGTCAGGTGCCTGTGGAAGCTTGTTCCCTTTCAGGTCCAGCTCGCCGAGCCCCAGGCGTCCCACATCGGTGTTCCGGAAGTCGGTAAAGCGCGCATGTAACCAACTCGCGCTCAAGTTGATGCGAAACAGATCATCGGGCGACGTATATTCGGTCTCGGCTTCTAGGCCGTAGATTCGGGCAGACGCTGCATTCGTCAGCGCAACAAGAGTGCCTTGAACCTTTGAAAGCTGAAGGTCTGAATAGTCATAGTAAAATCCGGCCAGGTTCAGGCGAAGCCGATTGTTCAGCAGCCGCGTTTTCAGGCCGGCCTCATAGGCCCAAACCGTTTCGGGCTGCACCGGGGGGTTGCTGAGCGTCACGCCCGTATCCGTGGGAATGACCTGTGTTCCGCCGAGGTTGAACAGGCCGGCCTTGAAGCCCTTCGAGATCGAGCCATAGAGCAAGGTTGACGGGTCGGCCTGGAAGTTGACGCCGATTTTCGGCGTGAAGGAGTTCCAGCGCCTGGATTGAGTGAACGGGCCGGAGAACGGCGGATTGGGATCCCAAATGCTTGCTGGCTCAAGCCATTTCACATCGGTCACGAAGTCGGTGTAGAGATCGTCATCCTTCTTCTTCTCGGTGCTGTAGCGTGCCCCAACTATCAGGGTCAGGCGGTCGGTAAGCTCGTAAGACCCCTGCACATAGCCTGCAAAGGCGTGGTTCACCAGATGGCCGCCGGCCGCGAAATAGGAGATGAACTCGCTGTTCGGATCATAGGGCGCCCCGACCAGGACAGGATTCGAAGGGTCAGCGAAGAGCCCATCCAGATTTTCTATGAAGCCATAGACGCCCGCCGTCACAGAGAGGCGGTCTCGGCTATAGTTTACGTTGAACTCCTGGGAGTATGTGTCCGACCTTTCCCGGTAAACGATCGACGAGACCGGTGCATCGGTGCCATCGACGTCGCTGATCAGTTTGTAGAGGCTGTGACGCCAGGCCGTGATCGATCGGAAGGTGAAATCGCCCGCCTCCAGCTTCGCGTCGAGCGTCAGTCCCCCGCCGCGCCTCGTATATTGGGGATCGATATCCGAAATAATATCGTAACTGACCTGGTCGCTTGTCCTGCCTCCGAGCTGGACACCGATGAGCGGCAGGCCCGAAGTCCCCGGCTCACCGGTGAGCCCGCGCTGCACGATATCGTGCTGGCCACCCGAGTGGTTCCGCACACGCTGGATGTCGCCGATCAAGGCCATGCTGAAGTTCGAGGTCGGTTTCCACTCGAGCGTCAACCGGGCCGCGCGCGATTTCTCATCGTCGATATCGTTGCCCGTTACAACATTCTTGCCGTAGCCATCCCGATCTTCGCTCGTGAAGGCGAGCCGGACGCCCAGCGTATCGGTGACAGGGCCACCCGCCGCGGCTTCTGTCACGATCTGGTTATAGTTGCCGACGGTGAGTTGCGCGAAGCCGCCCCACTCGGCTCCTGGCCGTGCGGAGTAGATGTTGATCGCGCCCCCGGTCGCATTGCGTCCGTAGAGTGTGCCTTGTGGGCCGCGAAGCACTTCGACCTGCGCGATATCATACATCTGGCCAACCTGAGCGGCGGGACGCGATACATAGACGTCATTCAAGTTGAAGGCGACGCTGCTCTCGGCGCCTGTCGCCTGGTTGCTGAAGCCGATGCCCCTGACTGCCAGCTTCAAGACGCCGAAAGACGCGCCGAAGTTGAAGCTCGGAATCTGCGGCGCCAAGGACGAGACGTCCATAACGCCGCGCTGGGCGAGGTCTTCGCCGGTGAGAGCCGTAACGGCGATGGGAACGCGCTGGATGCTGGTGGCTCGCTTGTCGGCGGTGACGATGATTTCGGTTCCGTCCGCCGTTTCCGCCGGGGCGTCGGCAACCGGCGATGCCTGCTCGACCGACGCTGCAGCGGGAGCGGCCTCGGTTTGGGCCGGGGCAGCGGCTTCCGGCGCGGCGTCATCCGTGGAGGAAGACTGGGCGAAAGCGGAAGTGGCGGTGAGCGCCCAAATGGACGCGCCCATCATGTAGAGAATCCGGCCCGGACGTGAAATCATTTACTCTCTCCCCTTCAAATTATCTTCATTGCGGTTGGCAGACACTCAAGGGTCTGGCCGGCGCCTCGCGACATCCGTCGGCTCCATGGCTGTGGCGGTCTCCCTCAGATCAGAACCGCTTTGGTGAGCAACACTAAGTTCACATATAAACCGCGTCAACAAGAATCGAAGCCACGGGCGGGCTCGCTAAAAGGGGTTCGCTACTCTACGCGCCCGGCTCGAGGCCGGCGGGGCAGACAGGCCACGGTTCCGGTCGCAATGCCAACATCGTTTGAGCTCGCATAGGGACGGTCCAATAGCGCTTGCCAGTTTCGCTAAGCGGCCGCGCCTACGGATAGTGGAGGCAATGCGGGTATATAGAGGGTATAATGCTCAGCGGGGCGCAGCTCTCGCTCATGCCCAAGACGCGACAGCTGATAGAAACTCATACACAAACTACTTGCTTCATAGGCAAAGCAATCATACATCAATCACGACTGACGCGGTTAGGAGCCGGGCTCCACGCGATGGTTGATGTCGGCTTTGCAGGCCGGCCGCAGCTGGTAACTCGAAATCTCCTAGAAAGTACGGGGCATTGAATGACGAACGTTTTGGCAGAAGTTGTTGACCAGCCCGCAGAAAGTGCGTCGCACGAAGCGACTGTCGGTGAAGTAATCGTGCGCTTGCTCGAGCATTGGGGAGTCGCGCATGCATTCGGGGTAATCAGCATTCACAACATGCCAATCCTCGATCCGCTGGGCGTGCGCGGGAACATACGCTTCATTCCCGCCCGCGGTGAGGCGGGCGGACTCAACATGGCCGACGCTTACGCGCGCGTTTCCGGATCCCTGGGTGTCGCCTTCACCAGCACGGGCACGGCAGCCGGCAATGCAGCCGGCGCCCTGGTCGAGGCGCTGACCGCCGGTTCGCCGGTGCTGCACATCACCGGTCAGGTCGAGGCCGAGCATCTCGATCGCAACCGTGCCTATATTCATGAAGCACCGCGCCAGATGGACATGCTGAAGGCCGTTTCCAAGGCGGCTTTCCGAGTCTCCACGCCAGATGAACTGGTGGCGACGATGGTAGAGGCGGCGACTGTCGCCCTCTCCGCGCCAACCGGACCCGTCAGCATTGAGATTCCTGTCGACGTGCAGGCGGCGCCGTTGTCCGTGCCGCGGACTTTACCTGCTATCGAGCCTCGCGTTCCGCCCACCTCGCCGACTGAAATCGCTTCGCTTGCGGCGTTGCTGCGTCAGGCAAGGCGACCTGTCCTGTTGCTCGGCGGCGGCGCCAGAGGCGCCGAGACTGAAGCGACGGCCCTTGCAGACAGGGGTGTGGCAATCATCACGTCCACGAATGGCCGCGGCATCGTCCCTGAAGATCATGCCATGTCGCTCGGCGCTTTCAATTGCACACCGCAGGTCCAGGCCCTTTATGACGAGGCTGACCTGTTGATAGTTGCCGGTTCGCGGCTTCGCGGTAACGAGACCTGGACCTACAAACTTCGCTTGCCAAAGCAGGTGGCCGTCATCGACTGCGACGCGTCCGCAAACGGGCGCACCTACCAGAACGAGCTTTTCGTCCATGGCGATGTCCGCACGACGCTGGCCGGTCTGCTCGCCGCGCAAGACGCGCTGGCCATTGACGAAGGATTCTCGGCACATATTGGAGAGCTCCGCGAGTCGATGCGCGAGGGTTTGCGTACCGGGCTTGGTGAATATGCCAATCTCGTCGACGCAGCCCAGTCCGCGATCCCGAAAAACGCCGCATGGGTCCGCGATGTCACGATCTCGAACAGCACATGGGGTAACCGCTACCTTCGCATCGGGCACTCGCGCGCGGGTGTGCACGCAGTCGGCGGCGGGATCGGCCAGGGCCTCCCCATGGCAATCGGCGCAGCGCTTGCTTCGCCGGGCGGGGCCTTCGCCCTGACTGGCGACGGTGGCCTCAGCCTCTGCCTTGGTGAACTGGCAACCCTTGCGGAGGAGCAGCCGGACGTCACGCTGATCCTCATGAACGACCTTGGCTATGGCGTAATCCGCAACATCCAGGATGTCGAATATGGCGAGCGCAAACTGTTCTCGAATATTCTGATACCCGACTTTTCCGCCATCGCCGCGGCAATGGGGCTGCGGCACGAGAAGATATCGTCGGTGGGAGATTTTCCCGCGGCGCTTGCGCGCGCGCGTTCCCTGCCGGGGGCTGCGATCGTGGAAGTCGATATGGTCGCGATCGGGCCCTATCCGCAGCGGTTCGCCGGTCCTCCGAGGCTGGAGAAGTAAACATGGCAACGCGCGCGCCTTTGCGGATCGGCTTCATAGGCGATGGCGGTATCGCGCATTCGGTGCGCGAAACCTTGGGGGAATGCGCCGATCTGGATTATGAAACCGTCGCGGTGCTAGGCCGGGCGCCGGCTTACCCGGACAGTGGACCAGGCATCACCACCGCAGAAGAAATGATCGCCGCTTCGCCGCAGATCGTCGTCGAATGTGCCGGTCATGCCGCCGTATCCGAATTCGGAGAGCCCATCCTGCGCGCGGGTATTCCATTGCTCGTGGTCTCGATCGGGTCACTCGCCGATGAAAGTCTGCTGGCACGCCTGAGGCGTGCTGCCGAGGATGGCGGCACGCATGTCATTCTGGCGGCGGGCGCGATGGCAGGAATCGATGCGCTTGCTGCCGCCCGGCTGGGGGGACTTACCAAGGTTCGCTATATCGGCCGCAAGCCGCCTCTTGCCTGGGCGGGAACGCCGGCTGAACAGTTGCTGGACCTTCCCTCGCTGCGCGAGCCGACCACCTTCTATGTCGGATCGGCCCGCGATGCTGCGCTGCAGTATCCGAAAAACTCGAATGTGGCGGCGACGATTGCGCTCGCGGGCATCGGATTTGATCGCACCGAGGTGGAACTTGTCGCCGACCCGACAGCGGCGAAAAATGTTCATGAACTGCTGTTCGAAGGGGCGGACGGCCGCTTCGAGATCAATATCTGCGGCGAGCCTTCCCGCGCCAATCCCAAGACGTCTGCGCTCACTGCACACAGCATCGTGCGGATCTTGTCGGGCCTGGCCTCGCCAGTCGTCATTTGAATGGGACTCGAATGGATTTCACAAAGATCTTCGTCGGCGGCGAGTGGCGCGAGGGCAGGGGCGGCCTCACCGATAGCATAGACCCGGCCGATGGCAGCCTCGTGGCTCGCCGCGGTGTGGCGAGCGTTGACGATGTCGATGACGCAGTTGCCGCCGGCCTCCAGGCTTCAGCGGATCCGGAGTGGCGTAACATGCTGCCGCATCAGCGCGCGCGCATTCTCGCCCGCATCGGCGACGCCATCGAGGCCGATGTCGAAGCGATTTCCGCGCTTCAGACCGCGGATACCGGGAAGACCCGCGCTGAAACCAGGGCACTTGCTCTGTCCGCAGCCGGAACCTTCCGCTATTTCGCGGCCGCGCTCGAAACCATGGACGAGACGCTGACGTCCCCCCGGGGATCGTATCTGACGATGTCCGTCCATGAACCGATCGGGGTCGTCGGAGCAATCACGCCATGGAACTCGCCGATCGCCAGCGACGCGCAGAAGATTGCGCCCGCGCTCGCTGCCGGCAACGCGGTCGTTCTGAAGCCAGCCGAATGGACGTCGCTGGTATCCCTGCATCTTGCGCGTCTCGTCGAGCAGCAGGGCTTGCCGAGGGGGCTGTTGTCCGTACTTCCGGGACCCGGATCCGTGATCGGTGACGCGATCGTGCGGCATCGCGGCGTCGGCAAGATCCTCTTCACGGGCGGCACAACGACCGGCCGCCGCATCGCGGCAGTAGCGGCGGAGAAGCTGATGCCGGTCTCTCTCGAGCTCGGAGGCAAATCGCCGACCATCGTGCTTGAAGATGCCGACATGGATCAGGCCATTGCCGGTATCCTTTTCGGGATATTCAGCTCGTCCGGCCAATCCTGCATCGCCGGTTCGCGTCTCTTCGTGGATCGGTCGATCTACGATGCCTTCGTCCCTCGCTTGGTCGAGCGGGCGGCGGCGTTGCGGATCGGGCCCGGGACATCGACCGAGACACAAGTCGCGCCACTTGTCTCGACGATCCACCGCGACCAGGTCGCGGCCCATGTCGAGCGGGCGTTGGCTGCGGGGGCAACCCTCCTTTGCGGCGGCGAGGCACCTTCAGGCCCGGAATTCGACCAAGGCGCCTATTATCGCCCCACGATTTTGGCAGGCGTCCCGAACGACGCCGTGATCTGTCAGGAGGAGATCTTCGGACCCGTCCTGGTCGTACTTCCGTTCGACGGCGAAGAGGATCTCGTCGCCCAGGCGAACGACACGGTCTTTGGCCTCGCGGCCGGCATTTGGTCGCGAGATTTTCCGCGCGCCTATCGGCTCGCGCGGCGCCTCGAAGCGGGAACGGTCTGGGTTAACACCTACAAGCAGTTCAGCATATCGACGCCGTTTGGCGGATGGAAGGAGAGCGGTCTGGGCGTTGAGAAGGGGCGCGACGGAATTCGCGCCCATATGCGCCAGAAAAGCATCTATCTAGGGCTGGACTCCCATCCGCTGCCTTGGGCATGAACTATATTCGCTTTACAGGCAAAGCGTGATAGTCGGAGCCGAACGGAAAGAGGTATCGGATGGCCGACGAGACGAATCAGGAAACAATTGACGAGCGCTATATCGTTCCGGGGCTCGCGCGAGGCCTGCAAATGCTACAGTCCTTCACCCGCGACCGGCAGGAGCAAACCGTTGGCGAGATGGCCAAGCGTGTGGGGGTATCGCGTTCGAGCGCCTTCCGTATAGTGTACACTCTCGAGGCGTGCGGATTTCTTCGCCGTATCGAGGATTCACGGCGCTACCAGCTCGGATCGCGCGTTCTGGAACTTGGGTATAGCTTCCTGGCCGGCAAGGACCTCATCGAGGTCGCGACGCCTATCCTCAGAAAGCTTCGCGATGACACTCAGGCATCGACCCATCTCGCGGTCCGTGAAGGTCGCGAGGTCGTTTACGTGGCCCGCTTTCAGGGAAGCACGTCTTTGATCAGCGCGATGACGGTCGGCACCCGGCTTCCCGCCCATGCGACCGCGCCGGGGCGGGTGCTCCTTACCGGCTTGCCGCTTTCCGAGGTCGTCCGGCTGTATGAGGATTACAGCTTCGAGACCTACACGCCGGATACGCCGGACAGCATGGGCGCACTGATCAGCCTGGTGGAAAATGACCGGCGCGAGGCCTGCGTTGTAAGCTGGGGATTTTACGACAGCAACGTCGCCAGCATCGCGGCGCCGATCTTCAACGCGACGGGCAAGCTCGAAGCGGCGGTGTCCGTCAGTTGCCCGATCAACACCTATGACCAGGCGACGTTCAGCACGCAGGTCCGGGCGACCGTCTTGGCGGCGGCTGCAGAAATATCGCGCGGCCTGGGCTACCGTACGGCAAAGGCGGCCTGACGTGGTTTCATGATACTTTTGCGCCCGACAACCATATTTCTTCGTCGAGGGCATTGGCGCAGGCGGTGTATTACCTTCAAACGACTGGGCGGAAATGACTGAAACTCCTGAGACGATACTGCTCACGATCTTGTTGCGGCACGATCAGACCAATGACCTCGACGCCATTCAGTCGAAGCTTAAGGCCGCTGACTGGTGGGAGCGCTTTCCTCCAGAAGGATGCGAGATCGTATCCTGGGTGGTGGCGATGGGCCTGGGCCAGATCGTCACGCTCCGTCTGCCTTCCTCCATGCTTGCGACTGTCAACGTCGAGCTCGAGCGGTCGGCCTGGGGCGTCTTCCGGACCGAATGCTATCCGGCCTACGATTTCGTGCCCGTGCGCGAGAAAATTCGGGAGCGTGTCCGGGCGGGCGGGCAATGACGGGAAAAATGCCCCGGTCGGCGGATCGCAAATGATCAAGGTCAGGCCTGTGATCGCGCCCTCCGACCCGCTTCCGGCTGCGGCAAGCTGGTCGCCGGCTCTCCGGATCGGCGAAGAGCTGATCGTGTCGGGTGTGCATGCCAGGCAGGCGAACGGAATGATGCCGGCAGATGCGGCGGCTCAATTCGACGCGGCGCTCGACAAGCTCGAAGCGCTGATCTTCGCGGAAGGCGGCACGCGGGACAATGTTGTGAAGCTGACCGTCTATCTTTCGGATATAGCGGACAAGGATGCCGTGAATGCTGTCCGGGCCCGCCGGTTTGGCCCGATTTACCCCTGTTCGACGCTCCTCGCGGTGAGCGGTTTCGCATTTCCGGAGCTCAAGGTCGAGGTTGACGCGATCGTCAGGCTGGATGCCACGTTGAACGGCGGATAGTCGATTCACCTGCCCATTTCAGCCGGCTGCAACCGCGTCCCGCAGCCGGGAGAGGAAGGCGAGCATCGACTCGGCCGGATGATCGGCTTTCTCGTGCAGGACCGTGATGCCCCACTGTTCGAGCACGGCGTCCTGGACCGGATCCTCCTTGGCGGTGAAGACGAACGAAGCGGGACGGTCACGCTCGCGGCCGGAGTCGCGCCAGGTCTGCCACATCCGGTACAGCGTCAGCCGGATATTGAGGTCCGACATGCTATAGCCGACGAACAGCAACGTGCGACCGAGCGCATCGGCCTTGAACTTCGTATCCAGCGGCGTCTCAAATGCCAGGCGCTTGAAATAGTCGGTCTCCGCGATAACGAGCGATTCATCGTCATCGAAATCGCCGTGAAACTTCACGATTTGCGGCAAGCCGATATCCGCGTTCACGATATCACTCGTATTGGCGACCTTGACGAAGCGCTTGTCATGGAGCTGGTAGGCTTGCTCCAGATTATTGTCATAGTTGGTCGTGTAGATGATCGGAAAATCGAGTTCGACGATGATATCGTGGATTCGCGATTCCTTGACGCGTTCAAGGGACACGCTCCACGTGCGGTCCATCCAGCTACGCAATGGGCCGATGCTGCCATGCTGGAGGCGGTAATATTCTGCGAGGGTTTGATAGGTCCAGGTGCCGTCGAGGTTTTCCAGGCCGAGTTCGCCGCGCATGTGATCGATCAGCTCAGTCCAGGATGGCAAGCCGACACTCATCGACACGCCGGCGCCCGCGAAAAGTATCGCGCGGCGTTCGCGGACGGCAGCGGCGAGTTTGGCGAGGGAACTCATGCCGCAGCTCCGACGATCGACCGATCGATTGCGTCGAATGGCGGCCGTCGCGACAGTCCAGCGAGAGCCAGCGCCGACACGCTCATTACGATGGCTGCGATCAGCATCGGTGCCTCATAACTGCCGAACTGCTCACGCCCGAAGCTGAACAGGACCGGACCCAGCGACGCCCCGATGACAAAGCTTGCCAACATATAGCCATAAATCCTTCCGAAACTCCGTTGACCGAAATAGCGGGCAATGAAAAGCGCGATCACGTCGCTTTCCGCGCCGAATCCCAGCCCGATTGTCAAGGCGATCAATAGCAGCATCGGAAAACTCGCCGTACCGGCGAATAGAGCCGCCAGCGCGAAACCGAAGGCCGAAAGTGAGAAAAACGCTATCGCGACGCGAGATACGAGTATGCGGTCAGCAAGCCACCCGACCAGGACCCGGCCAAGGATCGTCGAAATCCCATAGGTCGAGGTCACAAGTGCCGCCTCAGACGCGGTGAAGCCCCGATCCGTAACAAAGAGCGCAATGTTCGGGATAACGCCGGTGAGAGCGGTTGAGGCAAGCAGTATCGCGAACATGATCTGCCAGAACGTCGCCGTCCGGCGCACCTCAGAAAGCGTCATTCCTGGCAGCGTTTCCCCATTCCCGGAAAAGCTGGCCGGTCGCGGACGGGCGAGAACCAGATTCGCCAGCAGCGGCAGGATGAGGACGATTCCTCCAAGCATCGCCAGGGCCGCGCGCCATCCGGCAAATTTGATAAGGCCGACGGCGACGACCGGTACGATCGCATAACCTATTCCGAGGCCAGCTGCGGCGAGTCCAACCGCCAGACCGCGCCGCTGCACGAACCATCCGGCGATCAGCTTCGTATAGCTGATGCTTTGTGTTCCGACGGTTAATATGCCCCACAGAAAGCAAACGAAATAAAGCTCCGTTAGGTTCTGCACCGCAAAGGCGATCGTAACGAATCCTGCCGCGAGCAGAAGCATGGACGGGAAGAGAACGCGACGCACGCCCAATCGGTCAATAAGGTGGCCCGTAAACGGCGAAGCGAGAGCGCTTGCCACATTGAGGAAGGTGAGGGCCAACATGATCTGTCCCACCGTCCATCCGAAAGCCTCGTGCATATGAGGCGCGAACAGGCCGATCGACCCGAAAATCAGCGGACCAGGACTGAAGGCCAGGCCGATTGCGGCCCCGAGTACGACCCCCCAGCCGCGATACGACAGCGTGTTCTCGGATTTCTGCATCGCTTTCGTGATCACGCTATCGCTGTCAAAACATGATCTCCATATGGATACCGGTCTCATATGCAAAGCGATGCTCCGGGAAAAGTCAACCCATAACGCCAGGATCACAGGAAACACAGCGATATATATTGACAACGGTCACGGCGAGAGACAGTGTGTGTTCATTCCGCTAGATTATGTTTTGATAGTGAACCGATCCGATGCATCATACCAATCCCTTTCTACACGTTGCGGCGCGTTCAGAAGCTAAGGGTGGCCCGACCACCATCGAGGAGCCGAAAGCGGTCGAGAACATCGTCTTCCAGACCCGGGGCGGACCGCTCGATCCGTTCGAGGATCGTCTCGCCGACGAGTTGATGACGGTATTCGATGGAGGCGCGGTCGAGCTTGAAGACGTGGTCGCCGGCCTCAACGCTGCCGGAAGCCGGGACCGCGCCGGAGCGCCGTGGACGGGGCAGAGTTTTTCCGGGCAAATGGCGGCATCGGCTGACGGCCTCTTTGCGGCTTCGGAAGGATGATCGCGATGACGAATTTGGCTCACAGTGCATTCGAAGCGCGGCTCAACACCGGCGTGCTAAACCTCTGGTATCCGGTCGCACCAAGCTGGATGGTGGCGAATGCGCCGGTCGGCCTCACACGCTTGGGCGAGCGCATTGCGCTATGGCGCGATGCGGACGGCGCTGTGCATGCGATCGAGGATCGCTGCCCGCACCGAGGCGCGCGCTTGTCGATGGGCTGGAACGTCGGCAGCCGTCTCGCCTGCTGGTATCATGGTGTAGAAGTCGATGCCGAAGGCCGCATGGCGGCAGTTCCGGCCATCGGGCGTTGCGAAGCCGAAAAGCGTGCCCGCAACAAGTCCTATCCGGTCATCGAACGCGCGGGCGCGATTTTCTTGTGGTTCGGCACGCCCGGGATCGAACCGGAACCGCTTCTGCTGCCCGACGAACTCAATGGGGGTGATTGGGAAGCAATCCTCTGCACCGCCCACTGGAACTGCAACTATCGCTATGCCGCCGAGAACGTCATGGACCCCATGCACGGCGCTTACCTTCACGCCATATCCCATTCGATGGCAGAGGGGGACAAGAAGGCGGTCATGCGGGCCCGGGCAACCCAGAACGGCTTCATCTTCGAAAAGACGGATCAAGCCGGCATCAATTTCGACTGGACGGAGTTCGGCGCGACCGGGACGTGGTGGCAGCGTCTGGCCATCCCTTATCGCAAGAACGCCGGGCCGGGCGGCTCCTTCTACATTGTCGGTATCGTGACGCCGGTTGATGAGACCAGTTGCCGCGTGTTTTTCTGGCGCTGCCGCAAGGTACAGGGCTGGCAGCGCGACGCGTGGAAGTTCCTTTACCGCGCCCGGCTCGAAGGCCTGCATTGGGATGTGCTGGAGCAGGACCGGATGATTCTCGAAGGCATGCTCGATGACGCGCGCGACAATGAAGCGCTCTACGCGCATGACGCGGGCCTGGTCCGGCTGCGCCGCCTGATGGAAGCGGA
Source organism: Sphingomonas sp. IC081 (assembly GCF_006874585.1). GTDB lineage: Bacteria > Pseudomonadota > Alphaproteobacteria > Sphingomonadales > Sphingomonadaceae > Novosphingobium. The sequence goes on along the minus strand of NZ_CP029763.1, from coordinate 170,477 downwards.
AGCGAGAAAGCAGGTCGAGGTCGAAGCTCAGGCACCTGTCGCAGAGCCGGCGTGACATGAGCGTTCCTGCCCTTGAACGAGGGGTATCGATACTCCGGATGTTCCGCCGCGATCGCGCGTCGATCGCGGCACCGGAGATTGCTACCGAACTCGGGCTGGCTCGATCGAGCGTGCATTCCCTGCTCAACGCGCTCGTCGATCTGGGATTGCTCCGTCGACTGCCGAATGGGCGCTTCGCGCTCGACGCGGGCGTTCTGACGCTCGGTTTCGAGTATCTCGGTTCGCTCGCCATAACGGATCTGGCCTCATCGATCCTCGAGCGCCTGCGCGACCAGACGGACTGGTCCAGTCACCTGGCGGTGCGTCAAGGACGGTCGATCGTCTATCTCAGCCGCTTCGCGAGCCGGCAGGCGATCACGCGCAATGTCGCTGTCGGGACCAGCTTGCCGGCGCACTCGACCGTCATGGGACGAATTCTGTTGTCGGATCTCGAACCGACCGCGCTCCGCGCCTTGTATGCCGAGGAATGGGACAATCTGATTGAATCCCGCCGCGCGACATCCTTCGCCGATTTCATGGCGATGCTTCGCGCGGATCGTGAGCGGGGCTACGCGGCGAGCAACGGCTTTCACGAGCCGGGCGTGGGCGTCGTCGCCGCGCCCGTCCGTGACGCGTCATTGCAGATCGTCGCCGCCATCAATGCCGTGGCGGTCGGCGATCATGGCTCTGGCATGGAGCAGGCCACATCGCATGTGCTCGCGGCGGCGCGGGAGCTCTCCCGCCTTCTCGGCGCGCCGGCGACTATGCCGGAAGCCGGCGACACCCTTCTGGAAAGGCAGATATGACTATTTGCGGTATCGACTGCGTCACGTTCGGCGCCGCGGACATGGAAGCGGCCCGCCGCTTTCTCTCGGACTGGGGTCTGGAGGACGCTGGAAGCACGACGGACTGCCTGCGTTTCCTGACCCGCGACAGAACCGAGGTCGTGGTCCGCGCCATTGACGATCCCGACCTTCCGTCAGCGATGCAGGATGGTCCCACCCTCCGCGAAGTAGTGTGGGGTGTCGCGGACGAGGATGAGTTGACCGCGCTCTCCATCCGGCTCGGCGGCCTCGCCTCGATTGTCGATCCCAACGGGCTGGTCCACGGTTTCCGTGTCACGAGGCGCGTCCCGGTCCAGGCGGATCCGCAGGACGTCAACGGGCCGGGCGTCGTCCGCCGCGTCGATGCCCGGTCTCCGATATATGACCGCGCACGACCGATCTCGATCGGGCACATCGTGTTGTTCGTCGACGATCTCGAAGCAATGCTGGCCTTTTTCACCGACCGTCTCGGCTTCACCGTCAGCGACAGCTATCCCGGGCACGCCGCCTTCTTGCGGGCGCGCACGCCAGGTCCTCATCATGATGCGTTCATCCTGCGTCGGCCCGGTAATCCCGGGCTCAACCACGTCGCCTTCACGGTCAGCAACATCCACGAGGTGTTCGGCGGCGGTCTGGCGATGAGTCGGCGGGGCTGGGAAACGGATATCGGGCCCGGACGCCATCCGATCTCGTCCGCTTATTTCTGGTACTTCAAGAGCCCGTTCGGTGGCAGCCTCGAATATTATGCCGACGACGACTGGTGCACGAACGCGTGGGAGCCTCGCGAATTCGAGCGCAAACCCGAACTCTTCGCTGAGTGGGCGATCGCTGGCGGCATCGACGGCAACACGCGCCGTCAGGCCCGCGCGGCCTGACCTTCATCCTAGACACACAGGAGCGACAGATGACCGATACGCTCGCAGCAGCAGCACCGAAAAACAGCATCGTGCCGGAAGGCAAGACGCTGGCCGATTGGGTGGAAAGCCGCACGGCCCGCTACGAAACCCGCAAGCTCGACTGGAATGCGCTTAAATTCCAGGCCGACTATGATCCTAAGTACAAGCGCGCGCAGATGCGCTATGTCGGCACCGGCGCGACCGGCGTCTCGGCAGACAGCAACACCGTGCCGGCCGAGCATTTCACCTTCTCCACCATGGTGCTTCCGGCCGGTTGCGAGGGGCCCCTGCATCTCCATGACGACGTCGAGGAGGTCTTCTTCATTCTGAAGGGGAACAAGGTGAAGCTAATGTTCGAGTGCGACGGCGAATATTGCGAGACCTATGTTCGCGAGCGGGACCTCGTATCGGTTCCGGCCGGGATCTATCGGGGGCTGGTCAACGAGGGAATTGAGGAGGCGCTCATGATCGTCTGTCTTGGCACAAACGTTCCCGAGACGCCGACCTATCCGCCGGATCATCCTCTTTCGAAGATCAAGCGCGCAAAGAACTGATCGGGTGGAGAGAAGCCGATACGTCGAACCCGACCCGGAGATCATCGAGGTCGGCAAACGGAAGGTCACTATCAGACAGGCTGGTGCCGGTCCCGGCTTGCCGCTTGTTCTGCTGCATGGGATCGGTTCGAACTCAAGCGCGTGGGCTGGGCAGTTCGCGGAGCTTGCGAGCGAGCGTCGCGTGGTCGCGTGGAACGCGCCCGGCTATGTCGGTAGCACGCCGCTTCCCATGGCTGCGCCGACCGCGGCTGACTATGGCGCCGCGTTACACGGGCTTCTCGACGTGCTGGCAATCGAACGGGCCTTGCTCGTGGGGCAGTCGCTGGGCGCGATCATGGCGACGGCGGCAGCCCTGCAGGGGCCGGACCGCTTTGCAGGCCTGGTCCTGGCCAGCCCGGCGAGCGGCTACGCGGTTCGGCCCGATGACGTGCTTCCGCCGCGGGTCGCCGAGCGCATCGCCGAAGTCGAGCGCTTCGGTCCGCTGGGACTCGCCGATCGGCGCGCGCATCGTCTCGTGACAGAGAACGCCGCTCCGGAGGCCCGCGCACTTATCCATCGCGTGATGTCCGAGGTAACGATCGAGGGTTATACGCAGGCCTCGCGCATGCTCGCCCATGCGGATCTTGGCGAAATGGTGTCGCGTCTCGCAGTGCCGACGCTGGTTCTGTGGGGGGAATCCGATGTGATCACGCCTCCGGCGGGATGCGCGGCTATCGCCGCAGCTGCGCCGCGCGCCGCATCTCGCGCTTTCCCCGATCTGGGGCATGGCTTTGCGACCGAAGCGCCCGCGCTCTTCAATCAAGCGCTCACCACCTTTCTGGCTCAGATCGAACGACAGGGGTAAACTGATGGATCTGCGACTTAGAGACAAGGTAGTACTGGTGACCGGGGGATCTTCAGGGATAGGCTTGGAGACGGTTCGTCAGTTCCTGCGCGAAGGGGCGAGGGTGGTGTCGTGCGCGCGGGGGCAGGAAGGGCTCGATCGTTCGGCTTCGGCGTTGGCGTCCGAAGGGGCTGGGCCTGATCGCTTCATCACACAGGTGGCAGACGTTCTCGATCAATCGGCGATCGACCGTCTCGCAGAAACGGTCAAGACACGGTTCGGTCGCCTCGACATACTGATCGCCAATGCTGGCCAGGCGCGCATCTCGACCTTCGCATCGACGCTCGACGCGGATTGGGAAGCCGAGCTGAACCTGAAATTCTTCAGCGTCATTCGCCCGATCCGCGCATTCGCGCCCATGCTGAAGGAAAGCAGCGAAGGGGCGATCGTCGTCGTGAACTCGCTGCTGGCGCGCCAGCCCGAGCCGCATATGGTCTGCACCTCCGCGGCGCGCGCCGGCGTCCAGAATCTCGTCAAGTCGCTGAGCGTTGAGCTGGCTCCCGCCGTCCGCGTCAATTCGATCCTGCTGGGAACGGTCAACAGCGGGCAATGGGAAAGACGGTTCAGTGAGCGAGCGCGGCCGGGGCAAACGATGGACGACTGGCTTGCCGAGCTTGCGGCCGAGAAACAGATTCCCCTCGGGCGCTTCGGTCGTCCCGAAGAGCCCGCGGCGGCGCTGGTCTTTCTTGCCTCGCCGGTGTCCGGCTTCACGACGGGAGCCGCGCTGGAAGTGGCAGGCGGCGTGTCCCGCTTCGCCTGACGCCGGCTTGAGGATAGTATGAACATATCAGGGGACAGCTATGACAATCAAAGGGGCGATTGACCTCGTTGGCCGGACAATCCTCGTCAGCGGTGGTGCTCGCGGCCTCGGTGCCGCCTTCGCCGAAGCTTGCGGGAAAGCAGGCGCGCGCGTGCTGATCGCCGATATCCGCGCCGACCTTGGCGCCGAAACGGCGACCCGCCTGCGCGCTGACGGCATCGACATTGACCATTATGAAGTCGATCTCGCCGACCCGTCGTCGATCGTGCGTCTCGCAGGGAGGATCGCCGAAGATGTCGGCGTGCTCGACGGCCTCCTGAACAACGCCGCGCTGGCGACCGGCATCGGCGGCAAGGGCTTTGACGAAATCGACATCGAGACGTGGGATCGGGTGATGGCGATCAACGTCCGGGGCACCTGGCTCATGACCAGGGCCTTCGCTCCCATGCTCAAGGCCTCCGCCCACGGCGGCCGGGTCGTCAACCTGGCCTCGGACACGGCGCTGTGGGGCGCGCCGAACTTGCTCCACTATGTTAGCAGCAAAGGCGCGGTGATCAGCATGACGCGGTCGCTCGCAAGGGAATTGGGCGCGGCGGGCGTTTCGGTCAACGCCATTGCGCCTGGTCTCGTCCGCGTCGAAGCGACCGACTATGTCCCTGAACAGCGAAAGCAACTCTATGTGCAGGGTGCCGCGATCCAGCGGCCGCAAGTCCCGGAGGATACGGTCGGCACGGCCGTCTTCCTGCTGAGCGATGCTGCGGCTTTCGTCTCGGGGCAGGTGATACCCGTCAACGGCGGCTTCGTCTCCGCCTGACCCCGTCCACCAAGGCGCCCGCCGATCGGGGCGACGGATCGTTTCCGCCGCCCCGATGCCTTCAATTGCGGCTTGCCGCCATGTCGAGCGCGACGTCCACGATCATATCCTCCTGGCCGCCGACCATGCGCCGGCGCCCCAGTTCCACCAGGATCTCACGCGTATCGACGCCATAGTCGCGGCTCGCCTTCTCTGCATGGCGAAGGAAGCTCGAATAGACGCCGGCGAAACCGAGGCTCAATGTCTCGCGATCGACGCGCACCGGGCGATCCTGAAGGGGACGCACCAGCTCCTCGGCCGCATCCATCAGCTTGTAGAGATCGCAGCCATGGTGCCAGCCTTTCCGCTCGGCCGCGGCGATGAACACCTCGAGCGGCGCGTTGCCGGCGCCGGCACCCATCCCGGCAAGACTCGCGTCGATCCGGATCGCGCCATGCTGCGCGCCGACGATCGAATTGGCGACGCCGAGCGACAGATTGTGATGGGCATGGATGCCGCGCTCGGTCTCGGGGTCGAGCACGCGATCATAGGCCAGCAGCCGCTCCCGGTAGCCGTCCATGTCGAGCGCGCCGCCCGAGTCCGTCACATAGACACAGGTCGCGCCATAGCTTTCCATCAGCTTCGCCTGTTGGGCCAATTGGTCGGGTTCGATCATATGGCTCATCATCAGGAAGCCGACCGTATCCATTCCGAGATCGCGCGCGGCCTGGATGTGTTGTTTGGAGATGTCTGCTTCGGTGCAGTGGGTCGCGATCCGAACCGAGCGCACGCCCAGGGCGTAAGCGTGCTTCAGTTCCTCGATCGTCCCGATGCCTGGCAGCAACAAAGTGGTGAGCTTCGCATGCTTGACGACGTCGGCAACCGCCTCGATCCATTCCCAGTCGGTGTGCGCCCCAAAACCATAGTTGAAGGACGAGCCGTTGAGGCCATCACCATGCGCGACTTCGATCGCGTCGACTTTTGCTTCGTCGAGCGCTTTCGCGATCTGCCGGACATGCTCGATGCCATATTGATGGCGGATCGCGTGCATTCCGTCGCGCAGTGTCACGTCCTGGATGTAGAGTTTCGTGGTCGTGGGATCGAACGTCATTATGCCGCCTCCAGCATGCGTCGCGACGCGATTTTCTCGGCGGTCTTCAGGCCCGCCGAAGTCATGATGTCGAGATTGCCGGCATAGGCCGGCAGATAGTGTGCGGCGCCCTCGACTTCGAGAAACACACTCGTCTTGATCCCCTCGAAAGTGCCAAGGCCAGGAATCCGGACGGGTTCGTTCGAGCCGAAGCGCTCGAATTGCACTTTCTGCTTCAGGCGATAGCCCGGGACATAGGCATTGACCTTGTCGACCATCGCGGCGATCGCAGCCTCGATCGTGGCTTCGTCCGCGCCGCTCGAGAGCGTGAAGACGGTGTCGCGCATGATCATCGGCGGTTCGGCCGGATTGAGGATGATGATCGCCTTGCCCTTCGCCGCGCCGCCGACCTGTTCGATGCCCTTGGACGTGGTCTCGGTGAATTCGTCGATGTTCGCGCGGGTGCCAGGGCCCGCGGACCTGGACGAGATCGAGGCCACGATCTCGGCATAATGCACGGTGGCAACCGAAGAAACCGCAGCCACGATCGGGATCGTCGCCTGGCCGCCGCACGTCACCATGTTGACGTTCGGGGCGTCGAGATGGGCATCGCCGTTCACGACCGGGATCACATAGGGGCCGATCGCCGCCGGTGTGAGATCGATCATCACCTTGCCGGCCGAGGTGACGACCTCGTTGTGCCGGGCATGCGCGCCCGCCGACGTCGCATCGAAGACAAGGCCGATATCCGGCCAGCACGGGAGGCGGACGAGGCCCTCTATCCCATCGGACGTGATCGCGACCCCAAGGCGCTCCGCGCGCTTCAGTCCTTCGGATTCAGGATCGATGCCGACGAAAGCGGCCATCTCGAGGATGTCCGACGTGCGCATGATCTTGATCATGAGATCGGTGCCGATATTGCCCGATCCGATAATTGCGACTTTGACCTTCGCCATCACGCGTCCCCGTCATAATGAAATTGAACCTCGCCCAGCCCGCCGATGATCGCGCGAACATGTTGCCCCGGTGCGAGCGCCACCATGGGCCCAAGCGCGCCGGTCAGGATGATATCGCCGGCCCGCAATGGCTCGCCGCGTTCGGCAAGCGTCCGGGCGAGCCAGGCGGCCGCCTTGAGGGGGTGGCCGAGGCACGCCGCGCCGGCACCGATCGAGACGGGCTGGCCATTGACCTCAAGCACCATTCCGCACGTGTAGAGATCGAGGCCCGGCAGCGCCTTGCGCTCGCTGCCCAGCACGAACCGCGCCGACGACCCATTGTCCGCGACAGTATCGGCGAACGTGATCTTCCAATCGGCAATACGGCTGTCGACGATCTCTATCGCCGCAACGGCATAATCCGTTGCCGCCGCGATCTCATCCTCGCTCGGTGCGTTCCCGGTGAGATCTCGGCCCAGGACGAGCGCGACCTCCGCTTCCGCCTTGGGTTGGAGAAGGCCGGCACCGACGCGGCCGCCATCGGCAACACGCATGTCCTCGAAGAGAACGCCAAAATCCGGTTGATCGACGCCGAGCTGCGCCTGCACGGCCTTGGCGGTGAGTCCGATCTTGCGTCCGACGATGCGGCGACCCTCGGCTTCCCAGGCACGCGTGTTCCGTTCCTGGATAGCATAAGCGTCATCGATGCCCACGGGATCGAGCAGATCACGCAGCGGGGCAACAGCGGGACCGGTATAAGCATTTTTGAGCCGGTCGGCCGCGATTCGAATATGGTCTTTCGTTGGAATGTCCATGCAACGTCCTCTCTTCGAGAAGCGAGATATCATCACCGCAGCCTTGCAGCCACGGCACTTAACCCTCTATATCTCACCTAGTGAGAAGAAGAGAAACTCCCCGTGGCTCGCTGGAGCGATCGCTGATGATCCTTTCCCGGATTGTCAGCGACCAGGCGGAGCACAATGTCACCGCGCTGGCCGGCGAGCTCGGGTTGCCCGTTCCCACCGTCCACCGCATCGTTGCGGGCCTCGCCCATAGCGGCTTTCTAAGCAGGGTCGCGCGAGGGCGCTATGGCGTCGGGTTTGCACTAAGGGCGCTGGCGACGGAGGCCTGTTCGACCTCATCCCTTGCCGTGCTCGTTCGCCCTGAACTGGACGATCTGGCGCGCCGAACACGGCGGATCGCGCATTTCGGCATCTTCGAAGGCGACATGGTCACTTACCTGGTGAAGGCGGGTTCGAACGGGGACAGGCTGTTCACACGCGAAGGAATGCAACTCGAAGCCTATTGCTCAGGTATAGGAAAGATTCTTCTTGCCGATCTCGATGCGGCCGATCTTGATCGCTACCTTTCCGCAGGTCCATTTATCGCGCTGACCGATACCACACAGACCGACCCAGGCGTCTTGCGCGACGAACTCGAACGCGTTCGCCAGGATGGCTTCGCAATGGACGACCGTAGTGTCGCGCCCGATCTCACCTGCTTTGCCGTTCCGGTCCGCTGGCCGGACGGCAGGGCGCGGGGCGCCATTTCCGTGTCGACCCTCGCGCCGGACACGATTCCGCATGTCGACGGCCTTATTGCGCGTATGCGAAAGAGTGCGCTCGCCATCGAGCATCGCGTGTTCGGTCAGGCTGGACCGAGGCGACCGTAAGAGGCAGTTCCTGTTCGAGGAGGTCGACGAAGCGGCGCACCCTGGGCGGGAACGCACGTCGTGGCGCCGCCAGCGCCCAGATCGGCTCGTCGCTGCCCTGCAGGTCTTCAGGACTGAGACCAGGCGACACGCGAAGTTGGGCAGAGGGACCCGAATACCAGGATAGCCGGACTGATTACACAAATGCTTTCAGTGGCAGCGCTGGGTCAGATAGCGCCTCAGGACTTGCTGCGACACGAGTTGCGACCAGCGCCTTGCCCTGGACATAGTCTTTGACGGCATTCACGCAATCGAGCGCGATAACCCGGCCCTGGTTGAGATAAACGATGGAAAAACTGCGGTCCACCGGGTTGCCACGCGTTATTGCCGCGTCATGTCCGGCCGACAGTCCTACCGTCTGAAGGCGCAGATCATATTGGTTGGACCAGAACCACGGCACCGAGACGTAAGGTTCTGGATCGCCGGTCAGTGTTCGGGCAACGGTCGTCGCGAGATCGTTGGCGTTTTGGACCGATTCAAGCCGGATAGGAAGATTGTCGGCAAAGGCATTGATATGCAGCGCGCAGTCGCCGATCGCGAAAATGTCAGGCAACGAGGTCCGGCCATGCTCGTCCACTTGGACCCCATTCATGCCAAGCGCTCCCGCAGCCAACAAGGGTTCGACCGCCGGAACGATACCGATGCCCACAATCACCATGTCCGCGGCAACCAGCGTTCCATCGGCGAGGCGAACGCCAACGGCCCGGCCGTCGCGTCCCTCGATGCAATCGACAGCTGCACCTAATCGCACGTCGACCCCGTGCGCCCGATGCTCCGCTTCGAAGAAGCGGGACAAGGCTTCCCCGGCGACACGCGCGAGGACACGGTCCTGCGCCTCCAATACGGTCACATGCTTCCCCATTTCGGCAAGGACCGCTGCCGCTTCCAGGCCGATATAGCCGCCACCGATCACTGCTACTCGAGCCGTTTCAGGAAGCTCCACGATCATCTGGTCTACATCGGCGCGGGTGCGCACCTGATGGACTCCAGCGAGATCATGGCCGGTGCATGTCAAGCGGCGGGGGCGTCCACCCGCTGCCCAGATCAGTCGGCCGTAACCAAAACTCTCTCCATCGTCGGTCGAGACGGTATGTGCGGCAGGATTGACCGCGGCGACGCGTCTGCCGGTCAACATCCTCACACCGCGTTCCTCCCAAAAGGTGGCCGGGCGGATGAGTATGCGCTCGAACGCTTTCTTCCCCGAGAGATAGTCCTTACTGAGAGGCGGCCGCTCATAGGGCAGATCAGGCTCCTCGCCGATCACCGCGATCGATCCCTCGAAGTGACGCTGGCGTAACGCTATCGCCGCCTGGGCGCCACCGTGGCCGGCGCCCACGATGACAACATCATATGTGATCATGATCCATTATTCCCTGGGCCGGCTTCGAGCGGGCACGCGATCGATGGAAGGGTGGCTCGTTCGCTGTCAAGACTGTTCAATCTTCCGGAGCAATCGTTATTCTGAGCCCGTCCAGATCGTCGCCGAAGGGCAACTGGCAGGAGAGCCGTGATCGGTCGATGCGATGGTCCGAACTGTCCAGAAGATCGTTCTCGTCCTCTTCCATAGGTGGAAGGCGGTCGATGAAATCGGCATCGACATAGACATGGCAAGTCGCGCATGAGCAGCAACCGCCGCACAAGGCGAGCAATTCGTCGACCCCCCCGTCGCGAAGTGCTTCCATGACGGAGAGGCCGGACTGGGCTTCAATGCGGCTTTCGGAGCCGTCGCGTTGGGTAACTAAAATACTTGGCATGGGAATCCTTAGCCCAGCGGGCGCATTTGATGCATCGACTTAGATGATCGGCCATAATTTCTATAATAATCCCGCGGTGGCTGAGGCCGCCGAGATCGACGTTCTGATATATAAATCATCTTTCCCGATCCAGCAGCTTTATGCCTCGGCGTCCAATCTCAACCTTGGGACACAATGCGACTATCGATCCACCCTCAGAACTTCTGGTTCAAAGTGATTGCCCAGTTGCGTGGCATCCCGTAGGCAACCTCGGTATTGGCGCTAATCGTGGTGAGATCGAAGCCCACCGATTCATACCGCTTGTTGAAGACGTTGTTCACTAGGAAATTGATTGAGAGTCCGGAGGTATTCCGCCATCCAATCCGCCCGTTAACCAAGACGTAGTCGCCAATGCGATTGGACGAGAAGTTCCGAATGTTGTGGTAGAAGTGTCCCGTATAGGTGAGATCGCCACCGAACTCGACTTCGCCGCCGGCAACCGACCAAGGCGTGATCCATTGAGCCTGTGCCGCTACCTGCTTTTCTGGTGCGAAGGCTGGCTTCACGTCGGCAATTATCGCCGTTGCCGTTGCCGTTGCGGGTGCGATCGTGACATCTCTCACCCTCGCGTTGAGGATCGAGCCGGAGAGCGAGGCCGTCAGCGATCTTGTAATGCGGGCAGAAAGTGCCAATTCTGCGCCGTAGGTCCGAGCCTTGCGATTGGACACGAAGCCTGAAGCATTGCTGAACAGATAAGCCTGGTAATCCTTATAGTCATAATAGTAAAATGACGTTGCAATTGATAATTGATCTGCCCCCACCGAGTGGACCGATTGGAGTGTTAGTGGATTAAGCTGATCGCCGCCATATCCGGACGGAGGTGGAGCGAAGCGGAACCGGAGGCCGGATATGGCGGTGTCGCCGTTTCCGGTGCCGGTGGTCGGTATCCCAGGCTGCTATGAGGGCGGACGGTGTTGTAATGCCGCCGCCAGGCTTCGATCAGCACCCTAGCCTCAGCGAGGCTGTAGAAGATCTCGCCATTGAGCAGTTCGTCGCGAAGCGACCCGTTGAAGCTTTCGTTATAGCCATTCTCCCATGGTGATCCCGGAGTGATGTAGAGCGTCTTCACGCCGATCTGACCCAGCCATTTCTGGACAGCGGTCGCGATAAATTCGCTGCCATTATCGGATCGTATATGGGCCGGGGGGCCGCGCGAGATGAACAGATCGGCCAAGGCCGCCAGAACATCCTCGTGCCTGAGCTGCCGTGCCACGATGAGCGCCAGGCACTCCCTGCTGGCCTCGTCGATGATGGTCAGGATTCGGAACTTGCGGCCGTCATGCGTGCGCCCTTCGACAAAGTCATAGGCCCATACATGCCCTGGATATTCGGGCCGCAGGCGGATGCATGAACCATCATTGAGCCATAAACGCCCACGCTTTGGCTGGCGCAACGGAACCTTCAGCCCCTCACGACGCCATATCCGCTCAACCCGCTTATGGTTCACTGTCCATCCCGCATGACACAGCAACGCCGTCACCCGGCGGTAGCCATAGCGACCATATTGCTTCGCCAATGCGATGATGTCCTCGGTCAGCGCCTGTTCGTCATCCGCCCCGCGCGGCATCTTGCGCTGCGTCGATCGATGCTGACCCAGCACCCGGCATATCCGTCGCTCGGATACCGGAAACTCTCGTCGCACATGATCAATGCAGCGTCGCCGCCGCGCGGGGCTTAGAAGTTTCCCCGTGCAGCCTCCTGCAGGATCAGCTTGTCCAGGGTCAGGTCCGAGATCGCCCGGCGAAGACGCTGGTTCTCCTTCTCCAGATCCTTCATCCGTCGCGCCTGATCCGTCTTCAGGCCGCCATATTCCTTGCGCCAGCGATAATAGGTCTGCTCGCTGACCGCGATCCGGCGGCAGGCTTCGGCCGTGCTCGCTCCCTGTGCCAGCACGATCTCAACTTCACGCAACTTGCCGATAATCTCTTCCGGCTTGTGCTTCTTGCTCGGCATTCATCGTCCCTTTCGTGGTCCAGACTATCATAGTCTCTGGGCCACTCAGCGGGGGGCAGATCAGTGCTAGGCTCGGACTTGAGTTCTAGGCTCAGGATCTGCAATTGCGAAGCTCGGTGGTGCTAATCCCTTGAGTGTTTGGGGTTCTTCCGCACTTGCCGAGCGGGAGCTTGGTCACGCCGTATCGGGTCGATGCATTGACTGGACGCGAGTTTTGGACCTATGCGGTGCCGCTCGCATGAGCGTCATCAGTCTCAATCTGAATGGCCAAGCCCTGATGCGGGCCTTTGGGCGCGGCGATGCACCGCGAATCGCCGCAATTGCAGAAACCGCGGGGTCCTTCACTGGCGGCGCTACTGTTCGGCTGTGCGGCGGCGCGCGCCGTCAAGTCTAATGCGAGGCGATTAGATGCGGCAATTCGCGTTCCAAGAGATGCGTGAAGCGCCGCACTCGCGGCATGAATGCGCGGCGTGGTGACGCCAGGGCCCAGATCGGCTCGTCGCTCCCCTGCAGGCTCTCCAAAACGGACACCAGACGCCCCGCACGTAGGTGGTCGGCAACGTAGAAGAGCGGTATCTGACAGAGACCCAGTCCATCGAGGGCGGCATCGGCCAGGGCAGTCCCACTATTGCAATTCCATCGTCCGCGCGGAGTGAAAATCCGGGTTGCGCCCTCGACCTCGAAGATCCAGCGATCACGAGCGCCAACCAGGCATTCATGCGTCGTGAGATCGTCAATGGACAAGGGAACACCCGTACGCTGCAAATAGTCGGGCGAAGCGCACATAATAAGCCGTCGAGAACCGATGCGCCGGGCAACAAGACGGGTGTCGGCGACACCGCCGGTGCGCACGGCTATATCGAAGCCTTCGCCAACGATGTCGACAATCCGGTTCGATAGCTCCAGACGCAACCGTATTTGCGGGTGATCGACCGCGAAGCGGCGAGCAAGGGGTGCGACGAACCGTTCGCCCAGCGCGGTCGAGCAAGTCACCCGAAGTTCGCCGGCAATTGCAGATCCAGCGCCCAACGACGCAAGTGCTTCATCGCGCTCTTGCAGAATACGACGAAGCTGATCGGCCAGCGCGCGTCCCTCCTCTGTTAACGCGACCTTGCGCGTTGTGCGCACGAACAACTGCGTCGAGAGGCGATGCTCCAGCCCGCTCACTGCACGGCTTACATGAGATGTCGACACGCCAAGAGCTCGCGCCGCCGCGACGAAACTCCCACTGTCGGCGATGGCGACGAATTCCTCCAGACCGGCCCAGGCAAACATCTATTATCCCTTTGGCGCAACAGTTATTTGCCGAATGGCCTATTTATCTCATTTCGACAACGATTATAACAAAGTGACTTTTTCGGGAGAGTTTGGAATGAAGACCCGTGCCGCCGTAGCGTTCGAGGCAAAAAAGCCGCTCGAAATCGTCGAACTCGATCTCGAGGGACCGAAGGCTGGCGAGGTACTCATCGAAATCATGGCGACGGGCATCTGCCATACCGACGCCTATACGCTCGACGGCTTGGACAGCGAGGGCATCTTCCCGAGCGTATTGGGCCACGAGGGCGCTGGTATCGTGCGCGAGGTGGGCGTTGGCGTCGCCAGCGTGAAGCCCGGCGACCATGTGATCCCGCTCTACACGCCAGAATGCCGCCAGTGCAAAAGCTGCCTGTCGGGCAAGACCAATCTCTGCACTGCGATCCGCGCGACCCAGGGCAAGGGGCTGATGCCTGACGGCACGACGCGCTTTTCGTACAATGGCAAGCCGATCTTTCATTATATGGGCTGCTCGACCTTCTCGAACTTCACCGTTCTGCCCGAGATCGCCGTCGCGAAGATCCGCGAGGACGCTCCGTTCGACAAGAGCTGCTACATCGGATGCGGGGTCACCACCGGCGTTGGTGCGGTGATCAACTCGGCAAAGGTCACGCCGGGCAGCAACGTGATCGTATTCGGTCTGGGCGGCATTGGCCTGAACGTCCTCCAGGCAGCACGGTTGGTGGGCTCGGACAAGATTGTCGGTGTCGATCTCAATGACGGCAAGGCTGAATGGGGTACTCGCTTCGGAATGACCCATTTCTACAATCCAAAGGGCAAAACCACGGCCGAGGTTGTGGCCGATCTCGTGGCTCTAACGGACGGCGGCGCCGACTATACCTTCGATTGCACCGGCAACACCGAGGTGATGCGTCAGGCGCTCGAGGCCTGTCATCGAGGCTGGGGCGTCTCCACCGTCATTGGCGTAGCCGAGGCAGGCAAGGAAATCAGCACGCGTCCCTTCCAGCTTGTGACGGGCCGGGTTTGGCAGGGTTCGGCGTTCGGCGGCGCCAAAGGCCGTACCGACGTACCCAGGATTGTCGACTGGTACATGAACGGCAAGATCGAGATCGATCCCATGATCACGCATGTCCTGACGCTGGAGGAGATTAACAAGGGGTTCGACCTGATGCACGCCGGCGAGAGCATCCGCTCCGTCGTCGTGTTCTGAAACTGATACCGAAGCATTTTATACCAAAGGAGAATACTCATGGCAGTGATTTCAGGTGACGGTGTGTTTTCGCATGTTTTCATTGGTGCGAACGATGTCGAGGCATCGGCCAAATTCTACGACGCGGCGCTCGGCGCGTTGGGCGTCAAGAATCTTGGGCCATTCGGTAATGGCTGGATTCTCTACGGCAAGGAGAAGCCGGCGTTCATCATCGCAAAGCCGGGCAATGGCGAAGCAGCTTCCGGAAACGGCGTTACCGTCGGTTTCGCCGCCACTTCGACTGCGGAAGTAGCTGCGTTCCACGCCGCCGGCCTCGCCAACGGCGGGACGGATGAAGGTGCCCCCGGTTCGCGCGATCACCTCCCCGGCGCCTATGCCGCCTATCTGCGCGATCCGGCAGGCAATAAAATCTGCTCCTACGCCTTTACGGACGGCAACTAGGCATGAGCGTGGAGCAGGTCAGCGCCAATCGGGCCTTCGGAGGCGTGGAAGGTGTGTACAAGCACGCCTCCACTGTGACCGGCACCGACATGACCTTTTCGGTCTATGTGCCTCCGCATGCGGAGGGCACGAAGCTGCCCGTCGTTTGGTATCTTTCCGGCCTGACCTGCACCCACGCCAACGTGACGGAAAAGGGAGAGTTCCGCGCTGTCTGCGCGGAACTTGGCCTTATCTTCGTCGCGCCCGACACATCTCCACGCGGCCCCGATCGAAACGGAAACCCCGTGCCGGACGATGCAGAGGGTGCTTATGATTTCGGGCTGGGCGCCGGCTTCTATGTCGACGCGACAGAGGCACCGTTCAACCAGCACTACCGCATGTGGTCCTACATCACGGAGGAGTTGCCCGTCCTAATCGCAGAGAATTTCCCTGCTGACATGGATCGCCAGTCGATCATGGGCCACAGCATGGGCGGCCATGGCGCCCTCACCATCGCGCTTAACCATCCCGACCGGTTCAAGGCCGTTTCCACGTTCGCTCCTATCGTCGCGCCTTCGCAGGTGCCGTGGGGACAGAAGGCGCTGAGCAAATATCTCGGCTCAGACAGGGCGGCCTGGCGCAAGCACGATACCGTCGCCCTGATCGAGGATGGCGCCCACATTGCCGCTATCCTGGTAGACCAAGGTACGGCCGACGTGTTTCTCGAAAAGGAATTGCGTCCCGAATTGCTGCGCGCTGCCTGCGACACCGCAGGTGTCGATCTCACGCTTTCCTTACGCGAGGGTTATGATCACAGCTATTATTTCATCTCGACCTTCATGGGGGACCATCTGCGTTGGCACGCCGCACGGCTTTTTGCCTGAGCAAAGAGGGAGACGCTACTTCCGATGCTTTACCGCCCCATGCCCGCGCCGCGCTTGGGAAAGGAATGACATTACAATGCATCGCCTGATTCCCACAGTTCTGCCAGTGACAATTGCAGCGGCGATGGAGTCACCTCGTTCACGTAAGTCCCAACGGCTTCCAATACAATGCCGAGATTGATCCCTCTGTTGGGATGCGTCACCTCTTCCAGAAATGCGAAATGCTCACGGGGGATATGCAGCGCGATTTGTCTAAGGTTGTCATGATCACGCGGCGGCGGCGAAGCAGCTAGCTCGTGGGAGGCATAGTTTGCCATAGCTTTGCGGATCATCGTTGAAACCACGCTGTCTAATCAGCGCATATTGTAAAGGAGTTTTAGTAATTTGAGCCGCTGAACGAAGGCGGCCGCGCACAATGCTTGCCGCTTACATTGCACACAGGCCAACGGTGTGATGGCGACAGGGTTTGGAGTTGTATGGCGACCGATGACGAGTGTTTCAGCTTCCCAACTATGATTAGGTGGCGTGGATAAATTTGCGCCAGTTCTGATGTGTGAGTTTGCTCGATCTATGAAGCGGATCGGATGACCACAATCTCTAATACTGGATGAACCCATGATTGGCGATGTAGCCAAGACAAGTGCGGCTTCCGAGACCTCGGATGACAACGTTCTTTATGGCATGGCTTGAAGATGAGTCACATCCTCTTGTTCATCTCGCGCCAGGAGCACGAGTATCTTTCGCTTCATGATAACGACGATGCTGCGCTGGAGGCGCTCGTTCGCTATGTCGACGACCATTGGGCGGAAGCGGATCTCCCTGAGGATGCCGCCGATCCTGACCCTCTCATCCGTGTCGAAGCCTGGGTTGGTTCTACCCAGGCGCTCTACTTCATCGCCGAAGCCTCGGTTGGCAGATAACCACCCGGTGCCCAGATTGCCCGCGATGCCCTCGGGTTGACAGCCTTACGGTGAGTACGACCATTGTCTTCGGCACGCTGACGAAACAGGGTTGTTTATATGATGCAACATAACTTCGCGGCGGTCATAGCCGCTCTTGCGCTTGCGCTTCCCGCTCCGGCGCTCGCCAGTGGCGCATCAACGCGTATCGTCGAGATCATTCGCATGGGTTCGAGCGCGCCAGCCGAAATGCAGGAACAGGAAGAAAATTCACAGAAGGCTGCGACTGCAGGTGGTTTTCACCTGCTCGATCTCACGAGGGCGCGGACCAGTGATGCAATGCTGACAAGCTTCGGCGCGTTGGCCGTGGACGGTGACGAGATGACCCAGCGCGATGCACTCGCCCCTTTCTCCGATATCGCAGTACCCGCATGGATGAGGGCGCCCTTGCTTTCCGTGTGGCCGGCAGAGGGGCGCTATATCCCGTCGGACTGCACAACCGTTCCATACCGCCCAGTGGGCTTCCTAGCACACGACATCGAGGATCGTCGTCGCGCCGCTTACACCGCGATGAGTGCGGCGGCATGTGATGCTGGGATTCCAGTTGGCCTATTCGATGCATTGGTCCTGACCGAAAGCGCCTACAATCCGAGAGCAATCTCGCCAAAGCAAGCTTATGGACTTACACAACTCATGCCAGGAACAGCAGGGGATCTTGGTGTCGACCGCTACGATCCGGTCCAGAACCTGCACGGCGGTGCGCGTTATCTTCGCGCGCAACTCGACAGTTTCGGCAAGGTGCACCTCGCACTTGCTGCCTATAATGCGGGACCAGGACGCGTAAAGGGCGGACAAATCCCACCGATCACCGAGACGAAAAACTATGTTCGCAACGTCCTGGGCAAGTGGGCTCGTCTGGCTGGCCACCATCAGGTTCTTCCGAATGGCGAGTTCGCTGGCTCCCCGGCGTTTTCAGCTATACCTACCAGGCCAGCGCGAGCGGCCTCGGTACAGATCTTCTAGTATTCGTCAGATTTCGCGATCCCACCCGATCGCCCGCTCGGCTGCAATCCGTGTGATTTCGCTTACCAATCTCCTCACCACAGCACGTTGCAGCCCGGCGGCCCATTCCGGACGAACATCAGAGCCGTCGATGTGGTCAAACTCTTCAAGCGCGGCAACGAGCTCGACCGGTAGATAGCGAAACACCACTCGCAACAAGGCGATGACCGCGCGATGGCGCGGCGCATCGAGCACGTCGATATCATTGAAGGCCTCGACAACGATGACAGCTTCAAACACGTCAATGTCGAGTGCGGCTAGTAGCGCTTTCAATTCGTCGAAGCTTATGGGCGGGCGGCGAGCCGGATCGCTGTGCAGAAGCAGCCCAAGCCTTGATTTCCCGATACCTGTTCGGTGCTCAAGCGTGCGCAAGCTGACCCGATGAATACGCATGATGCGAAGAATGAGCTCAATATACCCATTCCGGCCGTCGGCCGCTTGCGTGTCGATCGCTGTGTGATCCGGATTGTCCGTTGAGGACATGCGTGGTCCCCTCGCCGCGCCGTCAGAGCTTGCTAACAAAATCATAAATTGCCGATTCTAGCAAGGTGCAGTGACCTCCCGGCAACGACGCCCGCGATAGTCGACGGCGTTGCGATTCACTTTCGGCGAAGGGCAATCATTTTGTGGGCGTGACAGAGCTGCCCGAGTCGCCAAGGCCGACTTTTGGAAGAACGCGCGTTGCACTCTGCTTTACCAGGTAGTCGCAAATCAAAAGCGCGATCGCGTCACTGACAGTCAACGTATCACCGATTGCTCGGGAGAGACGCTTCTTGATTTCAACGAGCGAATCCGCGCTGGTTCGAGAGATATTGAGATGGATGCGAATGTTTCCCCGTGTTGGTAGGGCATCAAGATACTCGCGTAATTCTGCGGGATCGAGGCTCTCGGCCACCGTCAGTTTGTTGATGCGATGCATCAGGAGCTGCGCAAGCGTCTGATAGCGATGCGTCTCATTCGAGTGCAGCCGTATGCCCTCGGTGGTCAGCTTGAAAAGCTCCGCCGATATGTCCAGCGCATAGCTGCGAGAACGGCCCGGCATCGTCAGCTTCCCTCCGAAATGGACACTTCTATCGGGGTGTCGGCCCAATGATCGGCCTTCCCAACAAAGCGACTCGCTTCGAAGCAGATTATCCGATTCGCGCGTGTCCCTAAATCCCGGACATGTTGTCCTGAAACGCTCACCTGCTTGTCCCGCTTTCGCCCATCCACTGTCCGCCATATCGGGACAGTATTAACGGTTCATCGCACATACGGAAAAAAGTTCACGTCCCCGGCAGCCAATGCTGTCCCAGTCGCTCAATCCTCGCAACTCTCCATCGAGGGAGTGGCGAAGAGGCTTCTCCCACTGCCTCGAAAGGGACTGATATGACCGCAATCAAGAAAAAGGCCCGTGGGGAGCTCGTCGTATTGCTTCTCGCGCTGGCGCTCATGACGCTGCTCTGGGCCAGCGCCGCCTATGCAGGTGCCGACACGACCTTCAACACCGCGCTCACCAAGTTCACGGACTTCCTCGAAGGCTCGGGCGGCAAGATCATCACCGTGCTTTCGCTCGCTGGCGGTATCGTCGGCCTGGCTTCCGGGCGCTTCAGCCTCGGCCAGGTGGCTATCCCGGTCGGTGTGGGCGTCGGTGCCGGCACCGGTATTCCGATCGTCACCTCCACGGTCACCGCGACGATCTGATCAACCGACAGCCGTTGCCGGTCGCCGCCAGCCGCGGCGCGCCGGTCAACAGGGGGGTGGTGTATGGCGGCCGACACTTACGTCATTCCGGCGCATCTGGATGATCCCGAGTTGATTGGGCTCTGGACGCTGGATGAGTTCCTCGCGATGGTTCTCCCCTTCGCGTGGGGCGTCCTGACCCAGCATATCCTTATCGGTCTATTTCTGGCGTTTGCTGGCTGGTGGGGGTTGAGAAAGGCGAAGTCCGGGCGCGCGGCCTCCTGGCTGATCCATCTGGCCTACTGGTATTTGCCGGCAGGCTTCCTGGGTCTCCGGGCGACACCACCCTCCTACCTTCGGCTGATGGCAGGCTGACATGGAGCTCGGCTACAGCCACGCCCAAGGCCAGCGCGTGCTCAGACAGCGCAACCTCCTTGCGCTCGCCACGCTGCTTCTCGGCGCCCTCGTCATCATTCTCTTCCTCATCGCTTCGGCCCGCGACCGCGAGATCGTGCTCCAGCCCGTCCTGCGCTCGAACCTGACGGTAAGCAGCGCCGGGGTGTCGAAGGACTATCTCGAGATGATCACGCGCGACGTTGCCGTACTGACCTTGAACCGGTCCCCGCGCAACCTCGAATATTGGATGAACGAGGTACTCGAGATAACCCATGCCGGTTCGCAAGGGGCGGTGAAGGGCGAACTCCTGAAGATTCTCGACGAACAGCGCGGCTCAAGTATTTCGCAGACCTTCACGATCCAGTCGATGAAGGTCGATCCCAAAGCGCTGGTTTCCGAAGTGGCCGGCGAGTTGCAGACGATCGTCGGCAACCGAGTCATCTCGGTCGAGAATCGGCGGTTCCGTTACACCTGGGACTATACCGGACTCAGCCTCAAGCTGGTCGGCTTCGGCATGGTCACCGACAAGCCGGGGGAGAAGAGCTGATGGTCATGTGGGCAATCGGTACGCTTGCGGCAGGCACTGCGCTTTCTTCGCGGTCCTGGTGCCTGATGAGCCGCGGAGCGGGTGCCGTACTGCTGGCGATCGGCACGAGCCTGGCCTTTACCGGGCCAGCATGGGCGGATCAGACGGTGATGGCTGCCGACGGGTCCCGGGTCGATTGTGCGGCATCGTCGCGCGATCTCACCCGCATCAGCCTCGTGGAGGACCAGTTCGCCTCGGTCTCGAAGGTCTCGACTGGCAATCCCGCAGAAGATTTCACTGTGGTCAACGAGCCGGTGCGCGGCGATATCTACCTCTCGGTTCCCGAAGGCTATTCGCGGCCCTCGCTCTCCTTCTTTGCCACATCGAAGCGCGGCTATGTCTACAAGCTCGTTTGCCGCATCGCCGGCGAGGACGCCGTCCAGGTGTTCATCTCCAACCCGGCGATCGCGAGCCAGCGCGCTCCTGCCTCGACGCATGCCCGTGTGGAACCGCGCGAACAGGCTGCGGCTCTGGTGCAAGCGATGTATTCGCAATCGGTCATCGACGGCTACCAGATGCGCCAGTCGGTGCGCAGTCCGGTGCAGGTCGGCACGCTCCGGGTGCAGATGATCGCGGAGTATCGCGGCGCCGAACTCAACGGCCGGGTGCTGCGGATCGAAAATCGCGGGAAGGACGCGGTCGAACTCGATGGTGCAACGATAGCGCCTGCGAGCGCGGTTGCCGTTTCGGTCGCCGAGCCACGCCTGGCGCCCGGCCAGGTGACCACCGCCTATCTCGTCACGCGTACCGGAGAACGGCCATGAACCTGCGCACGCTTTTCTCGCGCGAGCGCAGGCCGCTCGACGCCGCGGACATTTCTCCGGTCGGTGACGATCTTGCGGGCAACGAGGTCGTGCGCCGCAGGCAACGCCTGCTGCTTGGCGGTGCTTCCGGTGTCCTCCTGATCGCATCGGCCTTCTGGATCTTCGACGATGGCGACACGCCCGACGGTGAAACCTCCGGGGCGCAGGACGTCAAGATTGCCACCGACGATATGGTCAACCGCAACATGTCCGAGCGCGAATGGATGGCCGCTTCGGAGAACCGCTTCCAGTCCACCGAGAACCAGCTGAAGTCGGTCAGTATGCAGCAGCAGCGGATCGATCAGCTCGCGCAGCAGGTGGCAGCCCTCCAGGGCCAGAACCAGTCGATGGCCGCCGACGGCCAACGGGTGCTCAGCGCATATCAGCAGGAAAACGAGCAGCTACGCGCGCAGGTGAACGCGGCAAGGGCCGCCCCCTCCTCAGTCACGCCCACACCTGGACCTGCAGCGATGTACGGTTCGGGTTCGCCGGGTACCTATCAGCAGCCTCCGGGAAGCGCAGCTGTTGCCGCCGCGCCCGTGTCTCAGGTGAAGGTAGTGGCCTTTGAGACAGGAGGGGCCGCGCGCGTCGAGCGGGGCAACACGGTCTATTCGGACAGTCCTGACTACCTGCCGCCCAACAGCTTCGCGTCGGCGCGTGTCATCGTCGGCGTCGATGCAGGGGCTGGCGTCAACAGCCAAACCGATCCGCTCCCCGTGGTCCTGCGCATTACAGGTCCGGCCCGTTCGGTCATCCAGAACGGACGTGTGCTGACGACACGGATTGAGGGCTGCTTGGTCAATGGCGCGGCGCGCGGCGACCTTTCGTCCGAGAAGGTCTACGTTAAACTCCAGAAAATGACCTGCGAGCAGCCTGGCGGCCGTGTTGCGGTGTCTGAAGTCAAGGGCTTCATCGCATTCGCTGGAAAGACCGGGGTACGCGGACGTGTCGTGAGCCGCGAAGGCTCCCTCGTCACCCAGGCGTTCCTCGCTGGGCTGGTCGGCGGGTTCGGCCGAGGGTTCAGCGCCAATACGAGTTCCATTCTCTCCGGGACCAACATCTCGACGGACGGCAAGCGGCAACGCCTTTCAACCGGAGAGATCCTTGAGGGCGGGTTCGGCGAGGGGGTCGCGCAAACCGGCGACATGGTCTCGCAATATCTGATCGAGCGCGCCGAACAATATCAGCCGGTGATCGAGATGCCGACTGGCATCGACGTCGAAATCGTTTTCCTGGAGGGCGCCTATGTCCGCAACTGAGCCTCGGCGTCCGCTGCGTCGCTATTTCATTCCCGCTGGGATGGCCGCCGGCGCATTGTTGCTTGCCGGCGTCGGCGTCGCATTTGCGAAGGATCTTGCCTGGCCCGATGGCGACAAGATCGCCGCCCTCCTCAAGGCGCGCCTGCCTAAGACCGAGATCACCAAGGTCGACTGCGCGCGGATCGGTGGCCTTTGTGAGGTCGTTGCTGGCAGCAATCTCTTCTATGTCGATACGTCCGCGCGCTATCTGGTGATCGGCCGTGTCTACGACATGGAATCGCGTCAGGATCTAACCGCTGCGCGCCTCCTCGAACTCAATCCTGCCATGCTGCTCGGCGGCGCGGCCAGCAGTGGGACTTCTGATGGCGAAGATCTCGCAGCTCCCGCGGTCGCTTCGCCAGCGGCGACCGCGCGCGAGCCTATGCGCGCGCGACCGGACCGCGCCCTGTCGCTCACCGGGCTCCCCAAGTCGGGAGCGATCATCTGGGGTAATCTGTCAGGCCCGACGGTCACCGTGTTCAGCGATTTCACATGCGGCTATTGTCGGGCACTCAGCGGCGTACTCACCGAGCTCAATGTGCGCGTCGTTGAGCGGCCGATCTCAATCCTTGGAAGCCGTGCGCTGAGTGAGCGTGTCTACTGCGCGAAGGATCCGGCCCGTGCGCTACGCAGGGCTTACGCCGGCGATACGCTTGAACCGGCAAACTGCGATACCTCAGGCCTTGATGCCAACGAGAAGTTCGCGGCCGCCAACGGCATCGCAGGCACACCGGTCATCGTGCGCAGCGACGGCGCGATGATCGAGGGCTACCGCCCTAAAGACGCGCTTGCCGCCTGGTTGAAGGGAGCGCGGTGATGCGGGTCCGATCGATCGCATTTCGGGCGCGCATGGCAGCGCCTATCCTGGTGCTTGGCCTGCTTGGCGGCTGCTCGATACTTAACGGCAATGTGAAGGGCAATTTCGCCTGCCGTGCGCCCGACGGAACCTGCGCGCCAACCTCGCGTATCGACGATGCAGCTGTCGCGCTGCTGGTGGGAGAGACCGCGGAGGACGTCAGGCCGGCGGCC
Source organism: Sphingomonas sp. IC081 (assembly GCF_006874585.1). Lineage (GTDB taxonomy): Bacteria > Pseudomonadota > Alphaproteobacteria > Sphingomonadales > Sphingomonadaceae > Novosphingobium. Next base: position 146,722 of record NZ_CP029763.1, on the reverse strand, counting down.
GCCCGCTGCGTCGGTGGGCAGTGCAACAACGCCGTGGCTAGAGCTGTCAACGCACCGCAGCGCCGATCCGGGGAGAAGGTGCTGCGCATCATGTTCCCATCCTATATCGACGATCTCGGACGCCTCCATGAAGCGAGCGCGATTCATACCGTCGTCGAGAGTGGAGACTGGGTGCCGGCAGGCGAGGTGACGCACGTTCCGGGTGTCATAAGCGGTGCAACACCACGCGTCGCTGCGCCACTTGCCGGTACGGCCATGGCAGCTCCGCCTTTGCGGTACAGCAATACGCTATCAGCCGCAGATGCTGAGATACCGGGGCAGGTCGAGACGAAAACTGTGCGTCCACCTACTTCTGTCGAAGAGGTCCGCGCGAAAGTCGAAGCGGTGCTTGCAAGGCCAACACGCGATTCTGACGCTGAACCGAAGCTGCCGCCCTCCATTCCTTCGCAGGCCGTTTCGCCTGAGGCCAGCGCTACGGGCGCAGTCCCCATACGCGCACCGGGATTGCCGGGCGCCCCGGAGGAGGATTGATGACTGCGCCCGGTCTCTTCAGCGGGATCGTCGAGCGGGTTCTCGGCGTCGACGGCAAGCCCGATACGCGGCCGCCCAGTCACGGCGTTCCAATGCTCGCGCATTGGCTGCCCTATCGTAGTTTCGACCAGAAGACGTCGCTGTTCTTCAACAGCGGGTCGCGGGGTTTCGCAATCGAGGCGGCACCACTGGTCGGCGGAGATGAGCGGACGGCGGAGATCCTGACCCAGTTCTTCTCGGAGGCCATCCCAGCGCAATGCTGCGTCCAGATTCTCCATTGGATGTCTCCCCGGATCGGGGACCGGGTCTCACAATGGTTCGTGCCCCGCTACCGGGCGCGTGGCATCTACGAGCGCATGGCGCGACACCGCGCCGATTATCTGAGCGCTGGCGTCTGGCGATCGCTGTCGGCCGACGCCCCCTTCCATCTTCGCAATCATCGTATCGTGATTTCGGTGAGCGTCCCCGATACCGCATCGGTAACAACCGACGCATTGGTTTCGGTACGAGAGGGCCTCGTTTCGACGCTCCAGTCGATCGACGTACCAACCCGCGTGTTCGATCCCGTCGCGCTCATCGCGCTCATTGACGACATGACATCGCCGACAACGGCGGCGGGTGATGATCCGACCAGCTACAGTCCGTTCGACCCGATCGCGGACCAGGCCGTCCGGCGCGACATCGAACTCAGGATCGAGCCCGACCGGCTCCTGCTGCGTACCGAACGCTTCCGTCCGACGGGTGCGGATGTCGACGGCGCGCCCGAGATCGGCGAAATCTATCCCGACACGTTCGACCTGCGCTCCTTCTCCGTGCGCAACCTGCCGAACCGCTGGGCGCCGTGGGACGTAGCGAGACTGATCGGCGACCTGTTCACGGACAAGCTGCGCATGCCCTGTCCGGTCGCGACCGTGCTTTGTCTTCAATATCCCGACGAACAGGCGTCCGCGAGCAAGGCGGGCTACAAGTTCATGCGGACCACCAGCCTCGCCGATTCCAAGTCGGCACGCTTCCTGCCGCAGCTGCGCGAGCAGTCGCGCGAATGGCAGTATGTCCAGGATGAGCTCCGCCAGGGTCGCAAGCTCGTGCGTTGCTTCTACTCGCTGACCTCGTTCTCGCCCAAGGGACAAGGCGACGCTCATGAGCGTATTGTGAAGTCCGTTTATCGAGCCGCAGGCTGGGATCTCCACGACGATCGCTACCTGCAGATCATGGGCCTGCTCTGCGCCATGCCGATCACGCTTGCTGACGGTCTCGCCCGCGACCTCGAACGCATGAAGCGCATGCGCACCATGCTTACGACCACGGCCTGCAATCTTGCACCGCTGCAGGGGGAGTATCTGGGCGGTCCGATCCCGCATCTCCTGCTGGTCGGCCGGCGCGGACAGCCCTTCTTCTGGTCACCTTTCGAGAACGCCGCCGGCAATCATAATGTCGCAGTGTTCGGCAAGTCGGGCTCGGGCAAGTCGGTTGCGCTTCAGGAACTGTGCGCATCGCTATGCGGCGCCGGGGCGAAAGTGGTGGTGATCGACGACGGACGTTCGTTCGAACATTCTGCGAGACTCCAGGGCGGGGCATTCGTCGAGTTCACGCTTGGCTCGGGCTTCTGCCTCAATCCCTTTGCCATGATCGACGGCGCGCGGGCGGAAGAGGACGAGGACTATCTGCTCGATTGCATGGCGATGCTGAAGGCGATCGTCGCGCAGATGGCCCGCCACATGGACCGGCTGAACGATACCGAGCGGGGGCTGATCGATGGGGCGGTCAACCAGATCTGGAACGAGAAGGGCAGGGCGGGCAGCATCGACGATGTGATCGCCGCGCTCGATGCCACCGGCAACATGCTTGCCGGAGATCTCGCCATCGCCATGCGCCCGTTCTCAAGCGCAGGCACATATGGCCGCTTTTTCAGTGGCGATGTGAGCTTCCAACTCGAGGCCGATTTCACTGTATTTGAGCTTTCCGACCTCGCATCGCGCGAGGAGCTGCGTTCGGTCGTGCTGACCGCGATCATGTTCATGTCTTCCCAGGCGATGCGCCGGATCGACCGCGCGATCCCCAAGGCGCTGCTCCTCGACGAAGCCTGGCAAATGCTGCGTGGCGGCGCCATGGCCGATTTCATCGAGACCTACAGCCGGACATGCCGTAAATATGGCGCGTCGCTCATTACCGCGACCCAATCGCTCAACGACTATTACAAGTCGGACGGATCGAAGGCCGCGCTCGAAAACAGCGACTGGTTCGTCATCCTTCAGCAGAAGCCGGAAACCATCGCCGATTTCAAGAAGCACGACCGCTTCGACATGGATGGCCATACCGACGCGCTGCTCCGCTCGTTGAAACGCAACGGCACGGAATATTCCGACATCATGATCAAAGGCCCGGACACGCTGGCGCTGGGCCGGCTCGTGCTCGATCCCTTCTCTGCTGCGGTCTATTCGTCGAGCCCCCGCACTTTCGCGGCGATCGAGGCAGGCGTGCGTGATGGCCTCACGATCGAGGAAGCAATCGAACGGTTGCTAGAACCGGCGACAGAAGCAAACGGACAGGAGGCGAGCGGCGGGGTTCCGCTCGCAGCGGAATAGCCATGCCGGTCCCCGAACGCATCGTGCTGCACCGCCACCGTCCTCCCCGGCATCGCCGGGCATTGAATTGGCAAGCGCTGATTTATCATGGACTTCGCACGGCAGGATGGGCTGCGACCAACATGCTCGTCGTCCTCGGCCTGTTCGTCTGCTTCCTGGCTTTGCTCGGCAATCTCAGCTTCGATGGCTTCTTCCTCCAGCTGCACAATCTTTCGGCGCGCTATCTCGAGGCCGGTGCACGGCGGCAAGTCTCGTTCCAACTGCTGCTGGTCGGCCTGACTGCCGTTCTGCTCCTGATCGTCAGCGTGCTCCGCTGGCACAACCTGCGGCAATCCGAGTCCTCGGGGGGAGAGACAACATGACCGATCTTTCACGCGAACCTGAGCTCGATCTCCCACGCCCTGCCGGCACTGAGCAGCCGCGCAAGCGCCGAGCCGCGTTTGCAGGTCTTTCGGTGCTGCAGCTCGCAGCCCTGGCGATCCTCCTTGCCACTCTCGCCTGGGGCATGTGGGTAACGCGCTCCTTGCTCTCACCGCCAGCGCAACAGCGCATCGTGGCGGTAAAACTGTCCGGTCTTGTCGGCGAGTATATCCAGGCGCAGGCCCGTAGCGCGTCGCCGCCCGAGCAGGTCGAGCACGAGATGCGTGCCTTCATGGCATCGCTCGATGGCCAGATGGCAGCGCGCGCCGCCAAGGGCGAGACGGTTCTGGTCGCGGAAGCGGTCCTCACGCGCAATGTCCCGGATATCACCGATGAAGTGCGAAGGGCGGTTTATGCGAGCGGCATCGCAATTCCGCGTCCTGCCTCTCCCGCCGAACTCCAGGCCAGGATAGGTGGTGGCTCTCCCGCTCCCGGACCGGCTGCACCGCAAACCGGACCCACAACGGCCTCACCTTTCGGGAGCGCGTCCGATGGCCCCGCCAACTGAAACCCGCAGACCGGTCAGGCAGCGCTGGCTGCTGCTCGGCCTCATTGGGATTGGCGGCATCGCCGCGAGCGCGCTGTCGTCCTGGCGTGAGGACCACGCACTATTCATCAACGCTTCTGAATCCCTGCCCAACTGGGCCTTCACCATCGATCGGGGCAGGGCACCCAAGCGCGGCGATTATCTCTTCTTCGTCCCGCCCGCGAACGCGCTCGTGCGCGCGCATTTCGGCGAGAACCCAGGCGCGTTCGGCAAGATCGTCTATGGCATGGCCGGCGACACGATCGAGCATCGAGGCGCAGAAGTGCTGGTGAACGGGCACCTCGTTGGCACGATGAAGGAAGTGACGCGGCGGGGCGAGAAGCTGACACCCGGGCCGATCGGCACGGTGCCGGACGGCTGCTATTTCGTCGGAACTCCGCATCCCGACAGCTTCGACAGCCGTTACGGTGAAATCGGGTTCATCTGCCGCCCGCAAATCCTCGGCACCGGGGAGGCGGTACTGTGAGGGCTCCTGTCCTTCGCATGGTCGGGACAGGCCTTCTCGTCGCCGTCGGCGCCACCGCGTCCACCCAGGCGCGCGACTATGGAACGCAGGCGCAAGCCTTTCCAATCATCGAACCCGACCTGCTGGCGACGATCGAGGCTCGCTTGGCCCGGCTCCAGTCATCGGGCCAAATCGACGCGCTCAATCAACAGTTCGCGCGACGCGTCGAGCAATCCGTGCGTCGGCCGAAGCCAGTCGCCGGCATCACACGCGCGACGCGGGAGCGCAGCTGGCAATTCGATCCGGCGATGGTCGTCGAGCGGGACATCCGCGACCAGAAGGGCAATCTCATCGCAGCCGCGGGGCAGCGCGTGAACCCGCTCGATTTCGTGACGGTGCGCCAGGCACTCGTCTTCGTCGATGGCGACGATGCCAGACAGATGGCGTGGGCGACCGGGCGCTGGAATGCGACGGATGCCAAGATCATTCTCGTTGCCGGTTCCCCCATCGATGAGATGACCAACCGCAAGCGCCGCTTCTATTTCGATCAGAATGGTGTGCTCACCGAGCGGTTCGGCATTCGCCACACGCCGGCGGTCGTGAGCCAGCAAGGCAAGGTCATGCAAGTGCGCGAGCATGTCCTGGCGCGGCAGGGGGCGAAGTGATGCCGCTCTGGCTCGACATGCTGCGCACGCCGATGGCAGCGCCCGAGACAAGGATGCTCCGCCGCAGGCGCCACTTGTGGCAGCTGCTGTGCATCGCGCTTGCGGCCTCGATCCTCTGCTTGCGACCGCTTCGTTCGCTCGCAGGCAATACTGCGGGTCTCGTTTGTGCCGTGCTGCTGCTCGCCGTGCTTCTTTGCGGCATCCGCTACTTCCGGGCGAAGAGTGCCGCCGATGATGCCTGGCTTGCAGGTGGCCATGGGGAGGTCGAGCGGTGAAACCGTTCCGCCTCCTCGCCGCCATCCTGGCCCTGTTCGGGTCGGTCGCGCTCCTTCCGGCGCGCGCGGAAGCGGCCGGATGCTCGGGCAAGTTCGTCAATCCGGTGACCGACGTTTGCTGGTCCTGCCTTTTCCCGCTCTCCGTGGGTGGTCTCAAGATCTGGCCCAGTGGTCGGCCGGACACGAACAACCCGGCGTCGCCGATTTGCGCCTGCGCCGACCCGCTGCCGCGCATCGGGATCTCGGTCGGCTTCTGGGAGCCGGTCCGGCTCGCCGACGTGACGATGAAGCCGTGGTGCTTCGTCAATCTCGGCGGCAAGAAGATCGCGCCCGGTTTCGACATCGGCCAGGGCATGCTCGCGGGGCCGAGCCAGGTCGGCGGCAAGAGCCAGAACACCGCCAAATGGCACGTTCATTGGTACGTTTACCCCCTCTTGTACTGGATGGAGATTCTCACAGATTTCCTCTGCTTCGAGCAGGCAAGCTTCGACATCGCCTACATGACCGAGATCGATCCGCTCTGGCAGGACGATACGCTGACCGCGCTCATCAACCCCGAGGCTGTGGTCTTCGCCAACCCGCTTGCAGTCGCTGCCTGCGCCGGGGATTGCGTCGCAGGCACTGTGGGCCTGCCGCTCGATTCCCTGTTCTGGTGCGCAGGCTGTCAGGGCACGATGTACCCGCTCAACGGGAATATCCCCTCGCATATCGGCCATGTGCAGTCCTCAAGGCTCGCACTGTCGCGCTTCTCCTACAAGATGCACCGCATGGGTCTTGCCTGGGGCACGATGGGCTCGAAGGGCCTGTGCAAGAAATACCTCATGCCGATCATGAGGAAGCAGCAATACCGGTTCCAGATGACGAACCCGATCCCGACCGTCTCGGGACGTTACGCCTGCTCGCCAATAGGGGCGTCGACCATGCCGCCCGATGCGGGGCGGGCCTATCCCGCGGCGGGCGAGGACATGGGCTACCTCGTCTGGCGCAAGCGCAACTGCTGCGTGCTTTAGGGAGGGAGCGATGCGTACCATCCTTGTTGCATCGATCGCTCTGGCCGGTCTCGCCGGTGGCGCCGCGTTGTGGGCGCAGACCGCGGGCGACCTCGATGTCGAGGCGGTCAAGACACGCGCAGCCGCCATGGCGGCTGACGCTGAAGCCTTCGTCGCGCATGTAAAAGATCGCGGCGACGCCCTCCGGGAAGAGGCGACATCAACAGCCGATGCAGGCCGTGAGAATCTGAAGCGGCTCTCGCCTGCCGATCTGCCCGCAGGCCCCAAAGGCGCTGTCGATTTCGACGAGCTGGTCGCAGGCGCGGTCGGCAATCTCGACGCGCCGCGGGGGCAGGCGCCGCAGTTCATTGCCTTTGCAAGCCTGTCCATGCCTGAGAAATCGCTGAAGCGGATGATCGCCGACGTCTCGCGCGCGGGCGGCGTCGTGGTGTTCCGGGGCTTCCCCGATAATTCGATGAAGGCGTTCCAGTCAGCGATCGCGCGCATCGTAGAGGACAAGGCCGATCATGCGAGCATCGGCATCGACCCGCGCCTGTTCCGGGCATTCGATATCCAGGCGGTCCCGACTTATGTCGCCGTCGGCTCCGATTTCGACCTGTGCGAGGGCTTTCGCTGCAAGACCGTCGTCCCGCCCAGTGACCGCCTAACCGGCAATGTCACGGTCGAATATGCGCTCGCTTCCTTCGCCGAGGGCGGCGGCCCCGGTGCGAAGGTGGCGGCCGTCGCGCTCGGCAATCTTCGGAAGACGCATCCGTGAGGCGGGGCATCGCCACGCTGACGGCAGCCATGCTGGCAACGGCAGCTCCGGCGCTGGCCCAGGAGACGACGGCCGATGCACGCGCCGAGGGCAAGGCGATGGCCGAAGCCTTCCGGCAGGACGGGTCGCTCGTTCCCAACACCGAAGGTCAGGCATTGGAGATTCCGGGCTATCAGGGAACGACGCTGCCGCAGTCCACCTATTTCGACGATCCGGACAAGATGGTGTCCGAAGCGTCGGCGCAGACCTCGTCGCACGAAGGATATCAGACGATCATCGAGGGCGATCGCGTCCGCCCGAAATTCGATGCCGCCGAGATCAAGGCGGATATCGCACGCGGTCGCGCGATCGAGGATGACCCGCAAGCCTATCTCGACGGCGAGGACATCAGCGGCGGGCAGGGGAGCTGCATACCGCTGCCGCCGAGCCAGTTGCCGGAAGGGTGGTATGAGGCGAGCTGCAATATCGGCACCAAGCTCAACGAGCAGACCCGTTCGTGCACGATCCCGCTGAACGTGGTCGTCGAGAAACGCGAGACCTATACCTATTGGACCGGCCGCATGAGCACGATGCCCACGGACGGCGGCGTCTATCCCGCGCGAGCGGCATTCGACGACGAGGTCGCGAGCGGAATCTGCCAGGAAACGCGAGCGATCGACTATTGCAGTAATTTCGGGCCGTTCGGGTTCACGCCGGCATCGTCCTGCCCATCGCTCGGCCACACTGCCTACGAACTCAAATGCAGCGCGCCCGCGCAAGGGATTTCGCCCGGCTACTATCATCCGGGGATTGTGCTCGCGACCGGCGAATACTGGCTGTCCAGGGAAGAGGAAGCTTCGACCATCACCGCCACGCGCAACGAGGGGGCCTGCGCACCCTTCGCGGGTGACAGCATGTGCGTCCAGCAGGAGGAGGTCTGCAGCTCGAGCGACCCCGTGACACGCATCGTCGACGGCGTGCCGGTTACGCAGCCCTGCTGGGCATGGAACCGGAGCTATCTGTGCCACACCGCTTCCGCGGGCAACGACTGTTCGTCGCTTGAGGCCAACGCTCAGTGCACGTTCGTGAGGGAGGAATGCCTGGACGACGACGAGAGCTCTCCGGGCTGCGAGGTGCGCGAGCGCGTCTACCGCTGTCCTGTGCCGGGCTCGGGCGGCGACGCCGACGAAAAGCAGTATATCTGCGGCGACGACGTCTACTGCCTGAACGGCGAGTGCGAAACCATCGAGCGCGAGGCCTCGACCGAGCTCAAGGACGCGCTGGTCGCTCTGCACGCGATCGGCCAGGCAGGCAAGGAGTTCAATCCCGATGAATTGACGGTATTCAGCGGCGAGCGCGAAACCTGCCACAAGCCGGTGTTCGGCCTCATCAACTGCTGCGCCGGCAAAGTATCGGGCGTACTCACTGTCGGCGCCGGAGCGGCCGCGCTCGCCGGCGGACCGGCTGCGATAGCGGCGCTTGCGACGCCATTCCTCACGCTGTTCGCCTGCTCCACCCAGGAGAAGATGCTCGATATCAAGGATCGCATGGGATTTTGCTACCGGGTCGGCAGCTATTGCTCGAGCAGCTTTCTCGGCATCTGCAAGACCAGGCGCACGGCCTATTGCTGCTTTGAAAGCAAGCTGTCGCGCATCCTTCAGGAGCAGGGCCGTCTCCAGCTCGGCAAGCCCTGGGGCAAGCCTAAGACCGAGCAATGCCGCGGATTTTCGATCCACGAATTCGCCAGTCTCGACCTGTCGAAGATGGATTTCACCGAAGTCTACGCCGAGTTCATCGACGCGGCGAAGCTACCCGATGAAGTCCAGACCATGTCCGACATCCAGAAGAAGATAGAGGAATATTATGCCCGATCCGCTCCTGGCGGCGGCTGATCCGCGCCGCACTTCGCCGCTTCGCACCTCCGGCGTCTTCCGGCGCCGGCACTCCGCTTCCCGCAGGGTCGGGGTATCGCGCGCGCCTGTTCCAGCCCTGCTGGCTGCATTGGCGATTGCCGTTACGGCGTTCACTTCCGGCCAAGAGGCTATTGCTGGCGAGGAAGGCGGGCCACAATCTGTCGGCGATCCCTTCTATTGCGGCGAACGGCGGCTCGGCACATGGTTCTATTGTGATCCCGCGCGGCGGGCACCGAAAGACAATCCGGTGTCCCCGCCGGTGCCGGCGGCCGAACGGCTCGCGGCTGTTAGGGCCACGCTTGATGAGCTGAAGGCACGCGCGATCCTCGATCCGAGCGAAGAGAATGTCGTCGCCTATGTCCGCTTCCAGCGCGAGCAGCTGGACCGCGCTTCGACCTTCTCCGACGTCTGGCAGCGGGCGATCTGGCAGCATCCGGATATGGATTACACGTTGCAACGCCCGGTCTCGACATTGGGCAAGCGGACATGGATCGATAACCGCAAGGCGGACCGCGACGCGGTGCTGACCCGTCTCGGCGAGCGTTATGGCCTCTTCTATTTCTACGCGCAGAGCTGCGCCGCCTGCGATGTCGCCGGACCAATTCTGCGTTCGGTCGCGGACAGCCACCGTCTGACGGTTATGGCCGTGTCGATGGACGGCGGACCATCGAAGGATTTTCCCCACTATCTCGTCGACAGCGGTCAACGAGAGCGCATGGGCATCCCCGGCAAGGAAACGCCGGCGCTCGTCCTGTTCGACACGGTGACGAAGCGGACGATCCCCGTGGGCTATGGCATCCTCTCGGCCGACGAGATCATGGACCGCATCTTCACGCTCACCAACACGACTGTGGGGAGTGATTTCTGATGAGCCGTTCTCTTCGCTCCCGAATCCGGTCCGCGGCATCTGCGGCCGCCCTTCTTGCCTCGCTTCATCTCGCTGTGCCGGCGGCGCATGCCGGTGTGGCGAGCGAGATGAACGCTTTCTTCAACGACGCTGGTGGCGCGGCCAACGTCACCGGGCCCAGCGCCTTCGAAGGCCAGTCGGCGGGCTACTATTCGCTTGGCAATCTGTGGACGCGCTTTCCCCAGAAGTCGGTTTCGCCGTTCAACCTGCAGCTGCCATCGGCCCGGGCGGGCTGCGGCGGCATCGATCTCTTCTCGGGCAGCTTCTCCTTCATCAACACGTCCGAGATCGTCGCCATGCTGAAGGCGACCGCGAACAATGCGCTCGGCTTCGCCTTCAAGCTCGCGATCGATTCCATTAGTCCAGAGATCGGCAAGGTGATGGACGAGTTCGCGCAGAAAGCTCAACTCCTGAACCAGATGAACATTTCGAGTTGCGAGACGGCGCAGGCTCTGGTCGGCGGCATTTGGCCGCAAATGGATACGACCCGCGCAACGATTTGTGAGGCGGTTGGGAACAGCCAGGGCATATTCTCTGATTGGGCGGCCGCCCGGCAGAACTGCAACAACGGCAACCGGCGGGATTCGACGATCGCGGCCAACAGCGATCCGGCGATGAAGGACCAGCTCGTCGGCGAGCCGCACAACTATACCTGGGAGGCGCTCCGCAAGTCGCAAAAGTTCGGCGCGTTCGACAAGGAATTCAGCGAATACATCATGACGCTTGTAGGAACCGTCGTGACGCGACCTTCGACCGATCCAAGTGTCGGGGGCCAGGTGACGATGGTCGGACCAGCGGAAGAAGCGGTCGTGACCGCGTTGCTGGACGGCACATCAGGCGGCGCAACGGTCAATATCCTGCGCTGCGATGAAGAGACGCTATGTCTCAACATCTCGACCCAGACCCTCTCGATCCCTGAGAGCGCTGCGCTGCGCCCGCGCATCGCCGCAATGATCAAGGACATCGCGACGAAGATCCGCACCGATGTGGCGATCGACGCAGCCGAGAAGCAATTGCTCAATATGTCGAGCATCCCGCTCTTCAAGATCCTCGCGGTGCAGTCTGCCGCGCGCTACACACTGACCGATGGTGAGATCCAGACGCTCGCCGAGATCGTCTCGGTCGATATCCTCAATGCCATGATCGACAATATGCTCGATCGCGTCGAGCAGGCGAAGATCCATTATCAGACCTTCGACCAGGAAACCGCGGCGCAGTGGCGCCAGCAGATCGCGGCCACGCGCCAGAAGTTTCAGCAGCGCGGCGTACGGCTCGATCAAAAACTGCAAGTGACGATGCAGATCATCGATCGCTCGATCATGCTGGAATCGACGCTTCAGAACACGATGACGCCGGGGATGTCGGCCGCGCTCAACTTCTCCCGCGGGCTCAGCGCGCAGGGCCTCCAATAGCGGGAAAGGAAGGCCGGCCATGCTCGAAGTCTTCACGATCGGCGGCGGCGAATACATCGTCAACACGTTCAACGCGGTTGCGGCCTGGGCTGGAGGAGGCGGCTACCGGTCGATGCTGCGCGTCGTCATGGTGATGGGCCTCATCTACTCCCTGCTCGTAGTGGCGTTCAACCTTGACTGGCGGGCATGGCTGAACTGGTTCCTGCAAGCGACCGCGATCTACATGTGCCTGATGGTGCCCACCGTCGGCATCAAGGTGACGGACCGCCTCAATCCCTCGTTGGCACCGGCGACGATCGATAATGTTCCGATCGGGCTCGGCGTAATCGCCAGCTTCACAAGCCAGGTAGGTGACTATCTGACCCGCACCGCCGAGACGGTGTTCGTCATGCCGACATCGCTCAATTATACCACCAACGGCATGGTCTATGGCGCGCGGCTGTTCGATGCGACGCGCAATTTGCGTATCCGCGATGCCGAGTTCTCGACCAACCTTGAGGAGCATTTCAAAGCCTGCGTTTTCTATGACGTGATGCTCGGCTTCAAGTCGATGACCGATCTCGCCGATGCCTCCGATCTGTGGACGGCAATCGGGCCTGGTTCGCCCGCCCGGTCGCAGATCTGGATTACACGTATTTCCGGCGGCGGCGTCGAGAGCCACATCCGCACCTGCAGCGACGCCTATGCGGCACTTGACGCGCAGTGGACGCCGATGATCGAGGCCAACCTACCGATCTGGGGCAAGGAACTCTACCCGAAGCTGAGCAATGCGCTTGCCGCCCAGAAGCTGCGCGACGACGTGCCCGTGATCAACCAGGCCTTCACCGGAACCGCGGGCGGCCATGTCAGCATCCTGCGCCAAAACACTGCGATCAACGCGTTCATGCAGGCACGCAATTCGATGTCGGGAAGCACCGGCGCGGCGGCGATCGACACGTTCGCCATGACACGGGCCGATATTCAGGCGCGCAACACCTATGGCTCGATCGCCCAGCAAGCAATGAGTTGGGTTCCGATCCTCAACGTCGTGCTGACGGTCGTCTTCTTCGCGATGTTCCCAGTCATCTTTCCGCTGTTCCTGATGCCGCGGACCGGCGTGCCAACCCTCAAAGGATACACGGCGGGATTCTTCTATCTCGCCGCCTGGGGTCCGCTCTATGTCGTGCTGCACATGATCATCATGAGCCGGGCAACCGGTTCGGCCACTGCGATGGCGCCCAGCGGCGTGACGCTCTCGACTTATGCCGGCATCGGGGCGGTCAATGAGGAAACCGCAACCATCGCGGGCTTCCTCCTGATGAGCGTGCCGTTCCTTGCAGCGGGGATGGCGCGCGGCGCCATGGGGATCGCAAGCCATTCGATGGCGATGCTGGCCCCCGCTCAAAACGCGGCCGAAGCGGCGGCGCTTGAGCAGACGACGGGGAACTACTCTTATGGAAATGTCAGCTACGCCAACAGCTCGGCCAATATGCGTCAGTCCGATCAGTGGTCGACGGCGCCGAGCTACATGGCTGGCATCCCGAGATTGGATTATCGGGCCGACAACGGCGCGATCATCTCGAGCTACGGCAACGGCCAGGAGGTCATCGACACGACAGGGGCCATCTCGCGGCTTGCGTTCACGCCGACCATGTCGACGAACAGCGTCGCCGAGATGCGCGAAGTCGCCTCCGAAGCAAGGAGGCAGGCCGAGGCCTATCGTAACACGGCAAGCACGCTCCTTACCGCCACTGATCGCGACGCATCGGTTCACACGCGCTCCAGCGAAACAACGTCAGGCGTCGAAAGTGCCAGCGGGTCGCAGTCGGCCACATCCGTCGATCGTTTCGATCGTCGGACCGCGAATACATCGGAAGGCATTGAGCAGTCTAATGCGGATAGTGATCGCTTCTCTGTGGCGAACAACAGGGGGCGGCAAGCCATAGTTCAACAATCGGTCGAAGGTCAGGCCGGTGCTGGACTAGGGGGTCGCGGGCGGGCTGGTGGCGGCAGCGGTGGTCCGTTTTCTGGCTCGTTGGGAGCGAGCACCTCCGCGCGCGGAACGCAGCAATCGGATTTGAGCCACTCGACCAACCGTAATATCTCCAGCGAGGATCGTAGTTCCTCATCCAGCAGCTTTCGTGATGATCATGCGAGTGGGACGAGCGCCAGCGAGTCCGCTGGTACCTACGATCGCTCGGGCAGTTTCAGCCGGTCTTCGGTCACGGACTCAAGCGCGAGGATTTCCGAAGAGAGCCTTGCGCTGGCCCAGTCCTACCAACGGTCGGCCGAAAAGCTCGATGAGATCGCCCAGTCCCTATCGCGTGACGCCAGCTATGCCGAATCGCATGGGCTCAATCTCAGCGAGAACCTGAGCCAGGACCTGGCCCAATGGTATCGGGCGGAGCAGGCGCGCAACCCCGCGATCAATGTTCCCGACCTCTGGGCCACTGATTTGTCGGCGCATGATCGCGCCACGCGCAGCGCGATGATCGAAAGGTGGATGGACGATCGCCTCGAGACCATTCGCGAAGAGATCCGGTCGGAAATTCATGAGCCGAACCTTGTGTCCGTTCAACGTCCCGATGTCGCGTCAGAAAGCGACGTCCGCGGTCACTACGCGCCTTCAGGAGGTGGACGGCGACCCTCGGGTCCGGGGGGCGGAAACGATCCCGGTGCGGCTGCGGCGATCATCGATCAAGGTCGCAAGGAGATCGACGAAGGTCGCGCCGCCGCACAGACAGGAAGGGCGGTCAACAGGCAAGGAGGTTCGCGTGCAAGGTCGGAAGTATCGGACAGTCAGAATGTCGGCTTCTTCAACGATCCCAAACTACGCGACTAACGAATGCACTCAAATGATAGCCGAGACGAACGCAAAAAAGGCAAGAATGCCAATGGCAAAAGCGAGTCCGAGGACAACCTGCCACGTCGTCGGCACGGCACTAGGCGCATCCACGGAATCATCCGCCGGCAGGTACTCAGCCCAGTCAACTTTCGTAGCATGCACTGCACCCGCAGGTGAGTCCTTAGTTGCGTTGTAGGTGTCCCAATCGAACCGGCTCATCGAACTGCCTCCTGGCCTGAACATAGCACGAACAAGGATGCTTTCAAAGCAATTGGGACACACGCGAAGCACTTTATCTGGACCGGAGGAAATGTGACAAACCGAAAGAGATCAGAACTCGAGAAGTTGCTGTCCGATCCGGCGACAAGTTTCTGGCTCAAGGCCGCGCTGCGTTCCGCGCTGACGCGAGACCCTCTGGATGCCGAGCGGGATGCCGGAACGCTTTACCTCGTATTGCGCTGTCGGGCCGAACAGGCGCTGACGGGCGAGGTCACGCCGCTTCAGACTTGCCCTTATGTGCGGGGCAATGTGAGAGCCGATCGCAATGGGTGAAGCACTCCTGTTCGCTCACGCGGGAAAACCGCCGACAAAACGTTGTCGACATTCACATCGATCGCGTCAGTTGGAATATCCTGGGCGTCCTCAATCAGCTCTCGGGCTCTTGAAGCAACAAATGCGGGCTAATATTCAGTCCCTTCGCTATTCTTTCAATGTTATCAATGGAAACGTTGCGCTCGCCCCGTTCGATGCCGCCGAAATACGTCCTGTCCATCTCGATATCATATGCGAAATCCTGCTGGCTAAGCCCGCGCTCCTTCCGGCAGCGGCGAATATTGGCGGCCACGATCAGTCGCAGTTCTCCAGGATGGGTGCGTTTCACCCTTCATGTGTCGCCCGTAAGATGCTTATAAGGCGACGGGTTTTAAGCATCAATTCACCGCCTATGCTTTACGGTGGGTTGCAAGAAGACCAAGGAGTGATGCTTGCGTGAACAGTCATTTACCTGTGGGTCGACTGGCCGAGCGCCTTGAAGCCCTGTCAAGAGAACAAGTCTGGTTGGCGATCGTCATCGTAACCGCGGGAATCGCTTTCGTCGATCGCGCGGTGCCAGGGGTTGGCGTTGCCCCGGTTTACATGACCGTCATCTGTGCCGCTTGCTGGAGGCTGGGGCCGCGCTCAGGCTATTTTGTCGCCGTCGTCGCGGCGTTCCTGGCAGTTGCGCCCTCGCTGGAAGCAGCTCCGGCCGCTCCTCCTGCATTGCTGGCAATACGCATCGCGGTCAGGATCGTGATGTTCCTGTTCATCGCAGCGACCATCACCAGTTTTCGCTATTCCTATGACCGCGAATTATTTCATGCCCACCAGGATCGAATGACCGGGACGCTGAACAAGGAGGTCTTTCACCGACGGTCAGCCAAGGTGATCGAGGACGCGAAACATACGGACCAGGCGCTGCTTCTCATCATCCTCGACCTGGACGACTTCAAGGCTGTGAACAGCCGCGAAGGCCATCGCGCTGGAGACGAGGTTCTGCGCGCCTTCGCAAAAGGTGTGTCGTCGATCATGCGACGGGAAGACCTGGTAGGCCGGATCGGCGGTGACGAATTCGCCTTGCTCGTTCGCGTGCCGTCGATGACAGAAGGGCAAGTTTTCGCCTTGGACCTTCATGCTCGCCTCTCGGCGCTGCTTGCGTCCGGTCTTCATCCGGTAACATGCAGTATGGGGGCGCTGCTAGTTCCACCCGACAACGCCCGAAATGCCAGTGAATTGATGCATGCGGCCGATCTCGCGATGTATCGCGCCAAGCAGACCGGCAAAAATGCTATCGAGATCGCCAAGAGCGGTGAGCCGCAGCCTAGCCCGCGGGCAAGCCGCCGCAGTCGGCACAGACAAAGCCTTGCCTGAATCATCATGCGCCTGGCGCGGTGAATCGGAGGGGATTTCCTCGATTGCGCCGAGAAATGCCAAGCCCCGACGATGACGTCATCGGAGGGCCGACGATTCCGATCCGCGCGCTATCGATTTCGATGCGGAGCAACGCGCAAAGCCATTTCGGAGGAATTCAAGCATGCCGCCCTCATTGCCGCCTTCCGCGACGGATGAATCAGACGCTGGTGCTGCGATGCGTATACGCGCCGCCGGAAAGGCGCGCCGTATCTTCCACCGTCATATGCTGCGGTTTGATGAGCGCGTTTGCCGGTATCTACGTTTCCCGCCGTCCTATGATCTGCCGGACAACGAGACAGGCTCGAAGATGAGAGATTTTCTCGAGCGTCTCGCATCAGGGCGCGTCAGAGCCTATTATGAGAATGGACTGCAGGTTCCGCGTTCTCTGTTCCATTCGAGGATTGCCGTGCTTCTCCTTTCGCAGCAGGCCCATACGCGCGCGATCGTTTCCACACCCTATTTCTTCTCGAGCCGTCTCGAAATTGTGGTGAAAGGCCGCGATCTCAAAGGCCCTTGGGGCGGCCTGTTTCGCGTTGGCTTGTGATCGGTAGCGCCGCCGGACCAGGTAAAAGGGATGCTGTGTCGGTCCTGCTAAGGTACGATACCGCATGCGGGAACGAGCAGAGGCTTTTCAACAGCGGACTCGCGAAAGAACGCGGGCGGCGACATTGCTACGCACCACCAGTTTTCTGCCGTACCGTAGAGCCGTAGTCGGCGAGCTCCAGCGCAGGGCTTGGGCAATGCCGGTGCCATCCTCACCCGCCGCGAAAAGATCCTGGGTCAAGCCGACGCGCAGCGAATGGGTGGACAGGGCCTTCACCGCGTCGGTTAGCTTGCCTGCGGGTAATGTCACCAGTCCCTGCTCATAAGCTGCATAAGCAACGCGGCGATAGATGCCGTTGACTCCCTGCCGCGTCAGGGGCGCCGTCCCAATGGAATAGGTCGTTCGCGCCAGGGCGGTTTCCGGTTCGGCCTCGCGCGCGCGCCGCCGGTCGACCCCGACCCTGCGGAACAGAGGGCCTTCTTTGATGCCGCTTGCTTCGAGCCACGCGCCGACCCGCCGCATCGTCTCAGCGGACAGCCACGCCCAGGCGCCTTCCTGCTCCTGGTCGGTCTTGGAGAAAGGGATGAACAGCGTCGACGAACCATCCTCCTGCGGATCGATGTGCGTTTCCTCTACCACGGTGAGTTCGCTGACCCGCAGGCCGGCATCATAGCCCATGGAGAGCAGAGCGGCGTCCCGCAAGCCCTGAAGGTCGCCACCGCAGGCGTCGAGCATGGCGGCCAGGGTGAAGCCCTTTGCGGCATGGGGATCGAGCGCCTTGCCCAATCGCAAGGGGGCTGCCTGTCGCTGGAGCGCACCTCTACGCCGGCGGACGGCCTTGAGTGCATCGCGGACCATCGGGGCGTCGGTCGGCGCGGCAGGCGAGGCCAAACCCATCAGCCGGTGGACCGATCCGAGGCTCGCGATGCGCCGCGCCAGCGTTGCGGGCTTTTTGCCCCTGGCGTCGAGCGCGTTCACATAGCGCACCATATCTTCAGGATCGGCCGGCAGCGGTGTCCGGCCTTCCTCACCGCACCAGTCGCGCCAGCAGTCGAGATCGGAGGCTATCGCCGCTTTCGATGCGTCAGCCATGGCCGCCAGCGCGGTTTCGAGCCCGAGCTGGCTGATCGGGGGCAGGTCGGCCGGCACAATGGCGCCGATTGTGCGCAAGAGCCGTAAGTCGACAGTTTCGGCGTCCGCGTTCCGCGAGCGCGTTGGTAGCGCCGCATCGTCGGTCCTGACGACGATGATTTCCGCGTCGGGAAAGCTGGCGGGTTTTTCGGCCATCGCTTGTTACCGACCCACGCGCCGGGCTTTGCGATCATGCGGCACAACGCGCGGCACATCTGTGCCGCGTGGTTGCACCGACATCCTCGCGATCGTCATTTTGCCCCTTCCCTGCCGTTCCACGGTCCTATACTTACCATAATCTCCCATTATGGTAAGTGATAAATCGCGCGGGGAGGGCGGATTTCTAAGCATTCTACCTCGCTTGCAGGATGACAATATAAATGACTGAAGACTCCTGTTTGTGTCTGGCTTCCGCCCGTCTATGGCTCGCGGGAAGCGATCCGTTCGCGGCAAAGCGCGGAGCGTTGATCGATCAAGGGGGAATATGCAGAACTTTTTTCGACTGGCGATTCTCGATACCCCCGATGAGAGTCCCCGCGATCTATGGACCAGGCCCAGCGCGGTGCTTGTTCCCAGCCCGAAGTTCACGCTCCCGGTCCGGGTGCCGCTGGAATTTCTATGACCAGCGATCACTCGCTCGACCGCTTCGCCGAAATGCAGATGCTCACTTATGCGCCGGCACTTGTCGAAATCCGCCGTGGCAAGAAGGTCACCCATTGGATGTGGTGGATTTTCCCACAGTTCACAGGCCTGGGGCAAAGCTCGACGTCGAGGCAGTTCGCGATTCAATCGTTGGATGAGGCACAAGCTTATTTCAATCATCCAGTCCTAGGGCCACGTTATATCGAATGCGTCACGGCCTTACAGGACCTGGCAACCAATGATTCGATTGCCGTCTTCGGCACGGTCGACGCGATGAAACTTCAGTCGTCGCTGACATTATTTGAAGCCGCCAGCGCGCATCCCCTGATCGCGGCAGCACTCGACCGCTGGTTCGGCGGAGCACGCGATCAGAAAACGGTGGACCTTCTCAAGGCGAAGATCTCACGGCGCGTTCGTCCCAGAGAGACCAAAGGCTAACGGCAACCCCGGCGACACAGACGCGTGGAGGGAGCCGACGGTCGAGCCTGAGGCTCTAAAGCCGGGCAGCATGTTCGCCGATCCTCGCGAGGATATCGCTGAGCGGCGGTTGCCCGCGATAATAGAGCGCGCGGGTGGTTTCATAGGCCCGCTGGAACAGCCTGCGGATTTCCGGGTCTTCGAGATGGAAGGCCGGATTTTCGACGATGTTCTTGTTGTCGGCCGCCGGGAAACGCGCGGCCTTGTGAACGATATACTCCGGCGACCCAATGAACGCCTGGACGCTAGCGTCCGCCAGCAAGCAGTAGACATCATAGTAATGGCGCAGGAAATTTTGCGGCATGCGACCATCTTCGAGATATTTGCGATACTTCGTCGAAATCGTCTGCAGCTTCTCGACGAGCGTGTATCCGGGTTCGTAGCACGGCACGTCGACCGCCCGGTTATCGATCAATCCCTTCAAGTCGGATGCAACAGCCCTGTCATAGGCCCATGAACTGATCAGGCAGGGCCGGTTTGGCGCCACTTGATCGAAACCGGTTTCCAGCAGGATACCAGTCTTGATGCCCTCCGGCAGCGCATTGGCACTGGGGTAATGAAGGCGAATCCCGGCACTGCGCATCCGGCTGTCGTCGAACGCATTATCGCGTTCCGCGCCTTCGAAGCCGGCAATGGCAAGCTTCGGCACCAGGCCGTCGTAGAAGGCCCGTCGCGCGTCCACATGGATCGGTTTGTTGTGGTTCTTGCCCGTCGGCAAGTCACCCTCCGGGTGGATCAGGAGGTCGAGATCTTCGGAGAACCGATCAATCAGGCCGTACCCTTTGGATAGGGACGTGCCGCCCTTGAGTTCAAAGACAAAGCCCAGCTGCTGCAATCCCCATAGGCCGTGCATGATCCAATAGTCTTTTTCCACCAGACCGGGATCGATCGCCTGGTCGCGCGCTACCACCGCGAGCAGGTCGGAAAAGTCTTTGCTCTCATGCAGAAACATGGATGGCGCAGCCGCTCAGACCGGCTGCAGCACGGGCGCGAGGAGCCGTTCGGCGCGAGCCGAGCCATATTCCTTCACCGCGCGCGCGAGCCGTCCACGATCCATTTCCCCTGCCCTCGCCAGCGCACGGGGAAGGATTGCCGCCTTGTCTTCGGGCAGCCGGTCGATGTTATGCAGGAGGTCGACAAGCAGGACTTCCTTGGAGAGCCGCCTGGGCACCGCCGGCCGCATGCGGAAGTCATACATCCGGCCATCCAGTTTGAACCGGCCGTGACGCTTGCGATTATAGACAACGGGCTCATTGTGGAGCTGGGTCGTGCCCACGCCAAGCCCGTTGAATGCGTTTGGAGAGACCAGCAGGAACCGATCGTCGCCGAGAAATGTCTCGACAAGCTTTTCGGGCTTCGCGGGCGCGACACCGAACCGGGTCTTGCGCGGCGCCATATAGACGCCCGCCGACACCTTCTCGAGCCGCCCTTCATCGACAAGCTGGCGAACATGACGATCGACCGCGTTCGACCAGCGCGCCAAGTCCTTGCGGCGGTAAACCTGACCTGGGCGCAGGCGGCGCTTGAGTTGCGCAAGGGCGGACATGCTTCCTGTTTCCATGCGTCGCAGATATGCTTCCAGCCTGGAATTTGCAACTAATCTTATTAAAAATTCATGCACAAACCTCCAAAGCCTTACCGCGCTGCAGCCGCTCGAGGTTGATTGTGCGCACCGCGCACATAGGGTTTCCGCTGGTTTTCGCTGGTAGCGATGTTCGGGTGAAGCGCGGCTAGGACAGGGTCCGTTACCGTATAGACCGCATGGCGCTGAGCGCCGCGGTTCTCGTGGTCGACCCAACAGCCCTGGTAATGGCGCATGATGAGTCCTGCCCGCACCAGCTCCGATACAGCCCGGCTGATCGCCGTCATGCCGGTTTCCCGGATGCGCTCCCTAACCTGTGTGTCAACAAGACGCTCAGCCTCATCCCGGTCATCCGGCAATTCCCCTTTGGCGTAGAGCGCCGCGCGGACTTTGTCGGCGGTCACCCGGCGGTGATGATAGCGCGCTCCGCTCGGCGCGATTGCCGCAGCCAGCCACTCGCGGATCGGCACCAATGCCTCGCCGTCACGAACGAGAGGGCCGGCCTGCCCGTTCGGTCGGGCGACACGGGCAATAAGGTCCAGCACCATGAAGGTATAGCGCGGCCGCGCGGAATGCTCCGCAATCGTGCGGACTATGTCCGGCATGCTTGTCGTTGGCTGGGAGGCCGGCGATGCGAAGAGGTCCTGCTGGAACATGGAACGAATCAAGCACAAAGAGGGACTCTTGTGAATCCCCCAATTGCTCATGAAGACTGGCGAACCGCTTTTGCCACCTATGTCACTTTAGCCAAGCCATCGACGGTAAAGTGACATAGATGTCATTTGTTACTGCCTCAAAAAAGGAGAAGCTTCAGGCACAATTCTCCATGATGCGGGACGATGCAACGCTTGTTGCGAAGGAAGCCACTTCCCGCTAGCCACACTGCTTCACCGATCCTCTCTGCCTAGCCTGGAAAGCCAGCAAAGCATGACCGAAGCAACCGAACGCGACAGCACACTCATCACATTGACCGCCGACATCGTGGCCGCGCACGTCACAAACAATAGTGTTGCCGTGAGCGATCTGCCGTCGCTGATCCAGAATGTACACGATGCGCTAAACCGTCTCGGCAAGGCCGATACAGTGCCGGAAGCGAAACAGGAGCCTGCGGTGTCGATCCGGGCTTCGGTGAAGCCCGACTACATCGTCTGCCTCGAGGATGGCAAAAAGCTCAAGATGCTGAAGCGGCATCTCATGACGCACTATCAGCTGACGCCAGCCGAATATCGCACCAAGTGGAACCTGCCCTCCGACTACCCGATGGTGGCACCCGACTATGCCGAGAAGCGCCGCGCGCTCGCCAAAAAGATCGGTCTCGGTCGCAAGCCGAAGGTAGCGGCTGCTCCGGCGGCCAAAACCAAAAAGGGGCCAGCGGCCGGCAGTCCCACGCCGGAACGCGGCTCAGGCCGGACACCTCGCGCAAAGCGCTCTGTTCTCACACCCGCCTTTGCGCCGCCGAACGACGCCGACGCGGGTTAAACGCGGAGATCAGCCCGAAAGGCGGGTCGGCGTCATGTCATGCGACGGCGGCGCGGTCCGACATGTTCGGCAGACACCTCGAGATCGACAGCAAGCTGGGTAAGCGTACGGTGCGCTCCGAGGCGCTGGAGGCCATCCAGCCGCGTATCACGCTTGAGATTGTCGATGCGCGAGCGCACGAGCGAGGCGGCGACGCGAAGCGTGTGAGGATCGAGTTCGGTCATGGACCGAACTATAGCGCAATTGAACATGTGATGCGATCATCTACGGAAGGATCTTCCGGAAAGAAAACCGCTGAAACTCGGCATGATAGATTTGAATATGGGATATGACAGCCTCGTCATCGGCGATATGGTCAATCACCAAGAGGGGGCGCTATGACCTTTGAACTTATCGACAAACTGGTAACGGAAGAAGGCTATGCCTTCCAGAGTTGGCAGGATCACTATGGGAAGGGTGTTTGGGCCGCGCTCGGATTTTGGCAGGACCATGTTGATATTGTGCGCGACCTTTCGTGGAACAGCGAGGATCAAATCGTCTTTCCAGCGATGGATTACGTCTTTTCTGCAAATTGGTTGCCTGTCGTGACGGGGCGAACCTTTACCGAAGCGGCGCAGAATCTGGAGGAGCGCCTAAGGCTCCTGCCTCAAGGCCAGCTTACTCGCTACAGTGAATGGACGAAGCTGGTGTGCAAGGCGCTGCTGGACTTGCGTGAAGCACATAGCGGGCTTTACCGTAATGGCGAACGTATAAAGTGGCCCGAACCGCTTGACGATCTTCCCGAAACTTTTGAGGCGGCCGTCGAATGGCTTGCGGCATCCGAACGCGCGTGGGTGGGAGAGCTTTAAGCAAAGCGAGACATACCCTGCGACATGCGATCTGGCATCGCTGCTACTCCGGCGAGCGTGATTGATAGCTGGGCGGGCACTCCAAACGACCATAACGCGGGACAGCTTGCCTCGCCGCCACCTGTTGGCAGGAAAGATCGCCGTCCTCGTTCCAGCACTGCAGGACCGGCCGGCCGTAGCGGTCGGTGTCACGTTGGCGGCACCTGATGTTCCCCTTGGCAACCAGCGCGCGCAGATTGTCGCGGCTATGGTAGGGATCGCCCGGCACGCAGTTCCGGCCGGGCCGGCAGGCCCCCGGCATTTCGGGCGCGTCTATGCCGTAGAGCCGTGACCGCCCGAACCCGTCGCACCGAATATAGTCGCCATCGTAGACATACGGCCGCACACATATGACGGCGTCGGCTTCTTGAGACTCTGCCTTTTCAGCGCAACCGTTCAGGGCGATCGCCGCGATGAACAGGATCGCGGCGAACTGAGGTCGAAGGTCGCAAGAGCAAGCGATTGGGCGGGGCCGAACCATATGATCCCCGAGGCGACATGCCAGATTCAGGCGCGGGACATCCCGACCGCTCACAGGTCGAGCCCCAATGTCCGCTCGGGCAGCGGCGGCAGGCTGTCGAGATCGATGGGGTCAGGATCGGGCGCCCGAAGATCGTTGCCCGGCTTCGCCTTCTTCCCCTGCCCTTCGCCCCCCTGCCTGTCACCCTTGGGATCGTCTGGCGACCAGCCCTCAATCGGCGCCGCGAGATCGTCGAGCGGGATTTCGCCCGGATCAAAATCCACCGTCTCGCCTAGCATGCCCGCCAGCATTTCGGCCGATTGCTCGCTTCGCCCATCGACGTCGATCTTCCCGGTCGTTTCCAGCGCGGACGTCTTGTTCCCCGGCGTGCGCTCGATCTGAGCTATGAGGCGATCCTTGTCATCCACGACAAGCGTCAGCGCATCGCGCACGCGGGTGACAGTGACGTTGAACAGCCGCTGGTTCGAAAGGAACCGCTCGAAAGACGACATGACCGCGATCGCCTTGTCGACGGTGATGCCCTGGGCCATGTGCATGTTCAGCGCGTAGGCCAGATCGAGGCGAGAGAGCATCGGATCGCCGTGCGGCAGCATCAGCTGCTCGCGCGACGCCGACTCGACGGTCACGCCCGCCGCGTCGATCCCGATAATCTTCGCGAGTGCGCTATTGTCGAGCCCGCGTGCCTTGTCATTCGCGGTCCAGCGGATTGCCTCCCCTTCGTGGATCGCTATCGATTTTGGCTCCGAGAGTCCGAGCCGGTCCTCGCTGACATGCGGCGAGAGCTTTTGCGGGTCGATCCGGAACCGACGTTTTCCGTCAGATAGCTCGATCTTCCCGTTCTTTTGAACCTTCACGACATCATAAAGGCCCTTGCCGAGCCCGAGTTCGTCGGTCTGGAACATAACGTCGAGCTTGAGGCCAGCCCGCCAGTTCTGACTGTAGCGCAGCTCTTCGCGGGTGAGGTTCACGCGCTCGAATATGGTGAGCGCAAGACTGTCCTTGCCGAGCGTCCCCTCCGCGGTCAGCCCTTCCTGGATTCGCATGTTGATATGCTCTCGTGCCTCGCGGCCGGATGCAAAGAGCGCCGTTCTTTCCCGTTCTTCGGGAACCAACTCCAGCCACATATCGGCTGCACGGTCGATATGGTCCTTATCCTCGATCACATTCTCGCCAAGGACCCTGATGGCCTCACCCGATTGACCGCGATCGGCGAGCGCTGCCACGACAGGCAGAATATCGCCCTGCTGGCGAAGATTCTCGTCCATTCGGGCGATGGTCACGCCCGCCGCCTGTACCAGTGCGAAGGCCTTACCCGCGTCTATCGAGGATATCTGCTGCCGGTCACCGATCAGGGCGAGCTTCTCCACGCCCAGCAGGTTGGCGATCCGCTCCAGCTTCAGCGTCTGCTCGCTGGACACCATGGAACTCTCATCGACAAGCAGAACGGTATTCCTGAGCGCTTCGCGCGCGGCCTCATATCGTGGCCCCTCCTGCCTGTGCAAAACATGCTGGTGGCGCAGGAGGAAGGAGGCGATCGTCTGGCTGGGAGCGCCGATCCCGTCCTGAAGATCGCGCACCATCTTGGTCTGAAAGGCCAGCCCCAGGACATTGTACCCCTCGGCTCTCGCGATATTAGCCGCCGCGTGGGCCACCTCGACCACCGCTTGCAGCATCGTCGACTTGCCGGCTCCAGCGATACCCTGGACAGCGACAATGCGGTCGCGCGACGACACGATCATGGCGCCGGCCGCGAGCTGGCCGGCATTGAGCGTCACCTTCGAGGCTGCCTGCAAGCGCGCGGGCGCGTCGGCCGCGGCAATGATCGGTTCGACTTTCCCTTTGCCCTTCTCCATTTCGGAGATGATCGCTTCCTCAGTGCGGATTGCTTCGGGCGTCGTTGCCATGGTGACGATCCCGTCATGACGATGCGACTTACCCGGGATCAGGGCGCCCTTCTCCAGCAAATTCCCGATCCGGCTCTCGACATGGGTGATCGTCACGCCCTTGAGGCGCAAGTCGAGCGCGGTCTTCGCCAGCACGTTGAGTTCCCAGGCCGCCTCACGCTGCGAGAGAATCCGGACCGCCGAGGCAACCGCAAGCTGCGCACGCGCCTCGACGGGTGATTGTGTCAGGCGCGCAAGGCCGCGGTCGACCAGGGGATCGTTCGGACGTAGGAAGTTCGCGGCTATGCCGCGCGCGGAACTGATCGCCTCAACGACTGCTTCATAGCCACGCGCCATGAAGCCACGGTCGGGATTTCGGGTCACGCGCTCGATCGCCGCCGCTACCAGATCCTTGCCATCGAATCCGACCGTCGCGGCCTTGTCGATCCACTCCCGGCCGAGCGCTTCGCGATCGCCCACGCTAAGCTTGGGATCGCGCGTGTTCTTGGTGATTTCTCGCAGACCCTCGGCGGTCCTGATGCCGAGCTCGAGCGCCTTGCCGAGAATGACCGCGCGGCGCTGGCTGAACAGCTCGAGCACCTCCTTGGCGACGCCGGCAATCTCGAAGGTGCCATGCTTTCCGGTCGAAGTGACTTCATAGCCCAGCTTCTCGATCCGATCGCGAAAGAAGGCGTGGTAGATCGAACCGATCACGCTGTTGTTCTTCCAGAGCGCGCTGTTGTGGAGCGCCTGCCATTTGCCATCGGGCATCTTCGTCAGGTTCGCGATCACGGCATGGATATGGCCCTGCGGATCAAGCGCACGGCTCGTGTCGTGCTGGAATAGAGCATAGACGAGATTACCCGTGCGGATCGGCACCTTGCGCCCGTCTATATCTTTGCGGCCCTCGGCGAGGTTCTTTTCGACCCAGCTCATGGTCGCCTTGACCGCCTCCATATGGGCCCCAAGAATACGCTTGTCGCCAGCGATATAGGCCATGACCGAGGCTGACTTCGGCATCGAAAAGGTCATGTCGAGACCCGGCCTGCGGTTGTCGACCTGGCCGACCTTCTCACCATCTGGCAGTTCTCCGTTGAGTATCTTTTCGAACCCTTCCTTGCCGACGTCGCCTGAAAGACCGAGGTCGGCACTGCCCTCGCCCGCCCAGGTGCTCGCATCGGAGGATTCCTCCAGCGTGTAGTAGTTGTCCTTGGCGAAATAGCCGGCGGCTCCGCCAGCCGAGCGCACCGCCGCGATCGACAGCATCGCCTAAATCCCCATGTCCATATCGTCACGATCGGCGGATCTGTCTGGACCATAATCCTCACGCAATTCGCGCAGCGTCTGGTCCTCGATCTCCGGTCCCCGCGTCCTGCCCGGCTCGGCGCGATCGCGCGACCGCTGGTCATTTTCCTCGCGCCCCTCCGGCTCTCCAGGCACCTGCCCTCGCCCGCGCGTGCCGTTCGGCCCGGCAGCGCCCTGCCCTCCCGGCCGCGCGCGATCGAGGTCCTGATCGCCTCGTTCGCGCCCATCGTCCCGTCCCATCTCCTCTGGGGGAACGGACAGGATTGCCGCGGCGAGGTCACGTGCGACATTGGGCCGATCGATCTCTTCTATGACCTGGGCGGCGCCATCTCGGCCGCCCCCTTCCCCACCTTCTTCCTCGACCAGTTCACCCCCCCGCCGTCGGCGCGTCGGGGCAATATTCTCGCGGATGAGAAAGCCCGGAGCGACTGTTGGGTAATCCCTCCATTCAAGCTTGATCCGTGCCGCCGGGAAGCCGTCCGGAAATTTGATGAAGCCATGCATGGACGGAAGGTTCGTGATGTCGTCGGCGATCACCAGCGGCTCGACCTGCTTGCGCGGTGTCAGCGTCGAAGCATCACGCGTCTGGTTGTATCCATAGCTGTACGCCTCATCCATCTGGCGCACTTCGCGGTTGCCGATGTAGCGCGCGCATTGCTCAGCCGTGTCGAGATCAGCGGTCGCCAGAATGAGCTTGGTGCGCGCGAGCGAAGCGAGATTATTGGCGCCCTGCTCGCCGTAGACATCGATCAGCTTCTCGAAACTGTGCAGTCCAAGGACCATCGCGCCGCCGAAAGCGCGCGCCGTCTGCAAGCCGTTTTCGATCGCCGGTAACCGGTGCAAGGCTCCCAGCTCATCGAACATGAACCAGGTTCTCAGCCCCCGCGTCCGCGGCAGCGTCATGATGCGGGTAATGGCGATATCCATCCACAATGTGAGCAACGCACGGTTCATCGCAAGGTCGACATAGTGCGAAGTCACGAACAGGATCGAACCGGGCTTCTCAGGCCGGCAGATCCACTCGCGGATGGAAAATTGCTCGCCCTCGTCGGGCAGGAAACGCAGCGCCTGCGCGTTGGTGTTGAACACGGCGCGGATCGATTCCGCCATGCGCGCTGCCTCGGGCGCGGTAAGCGGATCGGCGATCGTGTTCGCCAAAAAACGGTGCACGCGCTTCAGGTCCGCGGTCATCAGATTGTCGGCGAGATCCGCGTTGGTCGTCTGCCCACGCCCCTGGAGCTTGATACACATTTCGATGAACAGCGTGCGCGCCGCCATCGCCCAGAAGGGTTCGGTGGATCCCCCATCCGAAGGGATCAACGCGGCGGCCGCGGCTGTGAATTCCGAGTGAGTCGAGCAGTCATTGAAGATCGACCAGGCCGGGCAACGCTGGTCCATCGGGTTGAGGATGATGTCGGTTTCAGCGTTATAGAAATTCTCGACATAGGTGCCGGTGAGATCGAAGATAACAGCACTGTCCCGGCGTGCGCGCATCTGTGCGACCAGGCTCCGGAGTTCAGTCGTCTTGCCCGCGCCGGTGGTGCCGATAAGCATCGTATGCGACTGCTCAAGGCGGTGCGGATAGGGAATGCCGGCGAGGATATAGGGGTGATGAATGCCCGCCCGCTTACGTTCGACAAACGGCATTGCGCGCACCTGGGCGGGGGTCGATCCTGGCAATAGCGAGGCGGATTCCGCTTCAAACTCGCGCAGATTGTGGGCAACCACCTCGGCATGCAGAACCTCGCGCTCGACCAGCATTGCGCCGCGCTCATGACGTTCCTGAAGGATCGACTTGCCGCGCTTGCGCGAGATGTCGACGAACCATAGCGCAAGCGGAATAGTGGCGAGAAGCGACAGGAGGATCGCGCCCACCAGCCCGCGCATGGCCTTCGCCCAGGCGGCGATGACGGCCGGGACATCGGCGACCTGCGCCATCACGATCGCGCGGATCGAACCGTCGGGCAAGGTGACGTTGACCCGCTTCATCGGATCGAATTCCATGAAGTTCCAGAACAGCGAATAGAGCTTCATGCCGATGAGCTCGATCTCGTGTTCGCGTAGGGTGACAACGAGGATGAAGGAGTATGCGGCGGCGAAGCAGAACAGCCAGACTATGAACGGGATTTTCGCGCCCGATGTCCACATCAACACCTCGTGTGTGAGGAGCTGGCTACCGCGCGTGAAGTTGCCGCTGTTGCGCTGGACGGTTCCGCGCGCGGAATGATGGCGCAGGTGAACGGGCTTGCCGCTGAAGCGGATATCAGCGCGCCGCATGATACTGCTCCACGCGCTTGTCGGTTTCGGCCAGGAGCTTGTCGCGCACATCGGGATACTGGTCGCGGATGATGACGTCGAGCGCCAACTGGGCATATTCGATGGTGCGCGCTACGCGCCTTTGGCTGGCACCGGTCGACTCCGCTTCGGTCGCGAACAAGCGCAGCGCATGTCGGATCATGGCGGAACGGGTCAGCCCGTTGCGTGCAGCCAGGCGGTCGATCCGATCACACAAGCTTTGATCGAGCCGCAGGGTTATCTGGGGGTCGTTGTTGTTCATGCCAGCCTCTTCGCGCAGAGGCCGGTCGGGGCTGAGAAAGTGTCTTATACTATGCGACATTTCGGGCCGGGGCAATGGTTTTGCATCCCGGTGGACGCATTGCGTTGCATTACATCGACGTTACTTCAAAATCGCAGAAATCCGCGCGTTTCTTGAGCTACATCCCATTGTCGTGCATTTGTGTTTCAATGGGATACGGAAGCCCATTCAGCTAAGGCTTTGATATTGCTTGATCCCCATGCACCTTCAGGTGCGTTCGGTGTGCTTGATTGCTCCATGTTGTCGCTCGCGTCGTGGGGGTGTCGGCTTGATCTATCCGCTGGAGCGTCTCCCGGCTTCGAGGTGAGCCATTCCGGGCTGTCAGGCCATGATGCCCCAGCCGGAAAGCGCGGCGCTCCTGCGCCCGCGTCGGGCTTCTGACGGGGTAGCCGTCCGGCAGCAGTTCCGGTCTTGGTCGAAGTCGGCTATAGGGGAAATCAGCAAACGCCATTTTGCACTATGGAGATATGCGACATGGCGAGAAAAAGCCTCAAGCCTTCGGAACAACTGCGCGCGCTGGCCGACGAAAGGGCGGCGCTGGAAGCGCGCGAAAAGGAAATGGTGACGCGCATTGCAAGCGAGTTCGGCGGCGCGCTGGTGTCGTCGGGTCTGGCCGATCTGAGCAAGGTGGAGTTTGCGAAGCTGGCGCAAAGAGTCGGAACGCTCGGCATTGCGGAAACCATGAAGCGGCTTGCCTGACGGGCGGCGCGCTGCATGAAAAAGGGGCGCATGGCAGCTATGCCATGCGCCCCTTTCCCGTATCGGGCCTGTGCCTATCGAGCGGGATTTACCCCGCCGCTCAACAGCGCGGGCCAAGCGGAGCGACGGCCCCGCGCGCGCAAACGCGGCCCGCGCAGCGGGCCGCAATAAGAGCCGCAACCCCTGCACCTGGGCGCGACGTTTCCGGCGTGGCATCAGAATCCAGCGCCGCCCCTGGGCGGCGCTGGCGGCGGGTCAATATGCCTCCCTGCCTGCCGCGACGTATTGCGCCTGAAACTCCCTCGATGCGCGCGGCTGGCCGTCGCGATCGCGCCATTCGCGCTGTTTCCAGTATCCCTTGAGGACGACGGTTGCGCCTTCGCGAAAATGGCGCGCCAGAAACTCGCGCGAATTGGGACTGTGTGGCGGAAGCCAATAAGAGGCGGTGAAAGCGCGGCTACCGGCTTCGATGCAACGGAAGGTCGCCACATGGTCGCCGCTTCGCGTCGAGCGCAATTCAACATCGTCCGTCAGTTGCGCCATGACGGTCTTTTTGGACCATTCGTCGCGGCGTTTCCTATCGGCGTCCATTTCGGCCTGCTGCCGCTGTGCGTCGCGCGCGGCGCGTTCTTCTGGGGTCATCCGGCCAAGGCGGCTAAAGTCGATCATGGCGGTTTCCTTCGGTGGAGAATAGCGCGCGCGGGAAGCGCGCGCTAGCGTTCAGATTTCAAATCCCTGATCGCGATAGAGGGCGAGCCAATCGCTATCGGACCAGCCTTCGCCCGCGCGCTGCTCGATCAGTAGCGGGCATTCGTCGCCTAGAAGTTCTTTCAGGGTTTCGGCGCATTCGGGGGTGAGTTCATACATGGTTCGGGTTCCTTCGCGGCGCGCGCGGCGGCGCATGGCGCTGGTCGGCTGCGCGCTTCATGTGAGTGATTGGGGGGAAGGCCCGGCGCTGGTGCGCGCGGGCGTTCCGGGTCAGGCGAGCGCGCGGCGCTGTTCCTCTGCTCGCAGCGCGGCAAGGTCGGTCGGGCCGGTGCCGTTGTTCTGTTCGGCAAGGCGGAAGATGTGGAGCGGAACGTCTCTGGCGCGTAACAGGCGGGCAAGATCTTCCTGCACTTTGGATTGCTGGAAAATCATGGCCTCGACAATCTCGTCCAGCCGGTTCCATACCTCATTGCGCCGATAGGCTGCGCGAAAGTCGTTGCTGCCGCGCTTGTTGAGCGAGAAACCGACAATCGGAACGCCCCTTTCATTGGCCCAGCAAGTGCTGATCTGCTCGGCCCCCTTGAATCGTTTGCCGGTGAACAAGATCATGTGCGGGATGCGCGCGCGCACCATGTCCAGCCGCCGAAAGATCATGTCTGCATCTTCCCAGTCGCCGCCACCTGATACCAGAACGGCGGGACGCGCGGGGTAGTGCTTGGCATTGTGTTCGGCTTCGCGGGCCTTGAGATAGTCGAAACCTTCGATCTGCGAAGCTGTCAGGCCGGTGCCGGTGCGGCTTCCCCTGATGGTATTGAACGGCTTGCCGGTTTCGACGAAATAGACGTTGGCGGCATGGTTGCACATGGTTTCCAAAGCGGCGCGGGCTTCGGCAAGCGACTGGCAACGCTGTTGCAGTTCCTCCATGCGGGATTGATAGACTTCGGACGGGTCGAACACGCGGACCATTTCGCCAAGTTCGGCGGCGGCGTCGTCTTCCTGCCGCTTGGTGCGCTTGGCGACATAGTGCAGGCTGTTGACGATACCCCATGCAACCGGCTGGCCGAAAGATTCCATCCGGGTTCCGGCAAGCAAGCGGAAGATTTGCGCGGTCAAATCCTCGACGCAACCGCGCGCCAGTTCCGGGTCGGGCATAGGGTCGCGGGTCGGGTCGTCGATGATGGAAAGGCGGGATTCGTCGATGGTTTCGGTGAAGCTGGCGGGAAACTCCCCCGCGCTGGTCATGGCGGCATAGGCTTCCGCAAAGTCTGCGAACCTGCTAACCCGCCCCTTGTTCGTGTGGGCCATGTTTCAAACTCCATTTGGGATGGCGTGCGCGGATCGGGCCGGAGCGTTCCAGCGCCCCGGCCCAACCTTCTCTTATGCGCTGGCGGCTTCCTCCTGCTGCTGCTCCTGCGCCTGTTCGGCGCGGCGGCCGCGACGGCTCGACGGCTCGACCGGGGGCAAGCCGAGGTCGCCAGCCGGGGCGGTGCTTTCGCCAAGGCCATCGCCTTCATCGGCGGGGCCGTCGGCTGCGTCACCGATCGGGGCCAGATCATTGCGCGCGCGGCGCGGGCGGCTCCATGCCACATTGTAGCTGCCGTCATCTTCGCGGAAGCAAGCGATATAGAGCGGCTTGCTCATCGACGGGTCGTCAATCGAACCCTGCAAGAAAGCCTCGCCGGTGTCCTTCATGGACTGCTCGAACAGGAACCCGACGCGAACCCAAGTGCGGGCGGGGGTGAGGCCGAGGATTTCAAAGCGGGGGCTGTTCTCCTTGCGCGCTTCCCAAGGGCGCAGACAGATGGTCATGGCGACCGAGACGGTGGCGATCTTGCCGACGAAAAAGCCGTTGGCGTTCAGCTTGAGATTACCGAGGTTCATAGTCTTCACTCCATTTGGACCGGCGTTCCAGCGCCGGGGGGTTGAGCCTTCCGGGGTCCGTCCCCTTCCGGTGAACCCCTTATATCAAAGACCCATAACCACGCCTAATACATTGTTTTCTTGACATATTTCATCGTGCCTGGTGAACCTGAGCCTGCAACGGCCGCGCAGCGGCCCACGAAAAAACTGTTGCCCGCCAGGGCAACTCCATCCTGATCTGTCGAGCACAAGCGGGGGCTTCGTCGTTCATCGCACCCGGAGCCACCTTCGCCTGTGGCCCAAGGCGCAGGCACCGCCAGCGGGGGCAACAGAAATGACGGAGGCTCCGCCGCGCAGCGGTGGAAACCGTAGGGCCGCTTGCGGCCCGGTATTTCTGTTGAGGCGGCTTCCAAACAAACAAAAATATCGGCCGCTTGCGGCCGATTCCCCTTTGCCGCCGACCCCGCTGGGGGGGTCTGCAACGCCGGGACACTGGCGGGGGTGGCGCAGGGTGCGATGAACGACCTGGTGCGAGGCAGATACCGGGCGGTTCGCCCTCGAACCGTCCGGTCTGGCAAATGACGCTGGCCCGCCAGGGCCGTCTGGTCAGGCGGCGAAGCCGGCCACGTCAGGGATCGTGACCCCGAAGGGGCGGAAACTCGGCCGAAGGACGAGGTTCCGTGGAGCTTGGTGAGCGCGGCCGCGCAGCGGCCGTGGGAGCCTAGCGCAATAGAGCCCGGCCCGATCGCAGATCGGGTGACGCCCCCCCCTCCTTTCCTATCTTTTCTATCTCCGCTCGCCCCAAAAGCAGTCCCGGACGATTCCGCACCTTCGCCCTCATCAACCCTCAGTTCGCCATCAGCGAGGATGAGGTCAATATGAGCTGGTCCGGCAATGAAGGGGAATGGCGTCGATTGCGTCGATCTGCTCGGCATAGGGATCGAAGCCATGGCAATGCCCGGATGCTACACGGCATCAGGCGAGAATGATTTTTATGAGGTGATCAACGGTTGGAGATGGTGGCGCACGAAAGCGCCGGTAATACCGACTTCGCCCGCGGCGACCCTCGCAAGCTGTTCGTCGAAGCTGAATGACCTGTAGGTATTTTGGGCGCGCTCGGCCCTTCGGGCCTCGCGTCGTATCTCCCGCCAATGGTCCTTGGCCTCTGTAAAGCCCATTGTCTGGAGTAGACGGCGGAAGGCGAATATCTCTTTGGGGTTTGCCGGGGGCCAGAACGGATTGGGCGTGGCGTGCGATCGGCCGCGTCCGGGAAGCATGGGTGTGGGAAGCGTGCGCCCTGCACGGGAGAGCTCGGCGGCAAGTTCGTCGCGGATGCGATAGGCAGTGGAGCCCCCGATCGCGAGATCGCGGGCGGCACGCCGGACAGGTATGCGGTCGAGCAACATCTCCCGCAGCAATAGCCGCTGTTCGTCGGTGACGAACCGTGCGCTTTCGACATGAATATGCCGAACGCCGGCCGCGTCACATCCGGGCAGGGACTGGCCCTTGCGGTGCAGGCGCCGCACGAGGCGGGCACGGATCCGGATACAGCTGGTTTTGGAAACGCCGCTCCGCTCGGAGACCTTGGCGGTTCCGAACCCTTCCATGAACAGCGCTTCGACCGCTTTGCGCTGCGCTGAGGTCAATTTGACGCCCGAATAGGCCTCACCGCCGCCGGGCGGCGGGAGTGGAGCTTTGCCGCGGGCCAGCAACTCGCGGTTGTAGCGCCGCCGCTGCTCGGAGACGCATGCGGCCGAAACGCCAAGGCGCAGTTGGATTTCGATGCCCTTCATGCCTTTCTTGAGCGCGTAACGCAGCCGATCAATGCCGGCGGGCGCAAGGCAGCCGCGCCCGTCTCGCTCGGCGGGACGATAACCGCGCCGCTCGCAAAGGGCGATCGTTACGGCGTTGCAGGCGCTCGCTTCGCATACCCCGAAGTGTCTCCCGATTGCGGCGAACGAAAGTTTGTCGATTTCGCGCAGCCGGATTGCCTCGTCGAGCGAAGCGCCCTGAAGCCGGGTGGCGGGTGCGGGACCGCGGTGGGTGGTCTCCAGCCCTAGCTTGTGCGCCTTGACCTGGATCGCGTGGCGACTGCGCCCCGGCAGCCGGGCGGCGACACCGCTCCCTTCGGTCGGATAGTGGGCGCGCAACAGGGCGAGTTCGCGCGCTGACCAGCGCGCGGCTTTGCGAAGGGCCATGGATGAGTCTCCGGGATGAGCGCGATTTCCGGTAAAATGAGAGGCGAGAAACCCGGATTTCGTGCGCGTGTTTTCGTTTGCGCAGGTCCGCAATTTGCGGCCGTCGGTCCCTTCGGGACCGGCGGGTTGGCATGGGGTGCCCGGATGGGACCATCACGGGTGGGATTACGAAGTGGCGCGGTCGATCAGCGCAAGGTTGCGCGTTCGATCGTCACGCGACCGTCACGACGATTCGGGTGTCTATCAATCACCGAAATGACCCGATGGGTCGAAGGCGTTCAGTATGCCGTGCGGAGCGCGGGCAGGCGCGGTGCGCCGTTTGGAGCTGCGGTGCGATCAGGCGTTGCCGGCGTGCTCTTCTGTGATCATGTCAGGTCGCCAGAGCGCGATAAGGCCTTTCATCGCGTCTTCGAGATCGAAGGCGTCCGCATAGATCCCGCCGGGGTGGCTGCCGAGGAAGGCGAAGACGGTGGCCATGTCGGCGGCGACGGCACGGTCGAGTGAAAAGAGGTCGGCGAGGTCGAAGCCGCCAAGATCCGTCGCATTCCACCACGCCATGAGAAAATCCGCGACCCGGCGTGCCTGGCCGGTGTCGCTTTGTGCGAGGTCAAACAATCGCGCCACCGCTTGCCGAACTTCAGGATGGATCATGGGTGCGACGTTCATGGAACGGGATCGTCAGCGATGTCGCTGGGCGAGTCAACCGATGCGCGTCGTAGCACGATCGAATTGTAACCGGATGCGGCCGCCAGCCTTTCGAACCGATTCGCTTTGGCGGACATGGAGAGCAACAGCTCGTGAAGGAGCATCTTTTCAAAGGTCATGGACGTAGCGCCGGACAATGAGCCCATAATGCCGCCAGCGACGATTCCGCGTCATAATGGCTGATGAAAACGCCGCCCATTTCGATCCAGCGGTGACGATATTGCGGCCAGTCGTCGATCAGCACATCGCCTGGGCTGGCGTGATCCCGCTTGTCGGCACTGCGGCAGGTGATGATGGGAACATCGGGGAAATGGGCCTGTGCCCATGCGATCTTCTGGGCTTCTGCCCAGTTGCCGCGGGGACACCCGGTCAGGATCGTGGGCTTGAGATGGGAAACGGCGTCGAACAGGGTTCGCGCGTCGTGCATCAGTGGGAGATCGCGATAGAAGTTGCCCTTGGCTTCGAGCATCTTCCAGAAGCGTTTGGAGCCG
This sequence comes from Sphingomonas sp. IC081, assembly GCF_006874585.1. Taxonomy (GTDB): domain Bacteria; phylum Pseudomonadota; class Alphaproteobacteria; order Sphingomonadales; family Sphingomonadaceae; genus Novosphingobium. The sequence goes on along the minus strand of NZ_CP029763.1, from coordinate 110,837 downwards.
AGTTCGGCCTCCGCGTCGCGCGGATGCATGCCGAAATAGAAGTGGGCATACGTGTCGAAATCGGCGAGGACGCCGTCGCAATCGAGGAAAATATGCGGGACGCCGACGTCTGCGGGTGCCGATGAAGTAGCGGTCTGGGCGGTGATGGGTTCGGGCATGATGTCTCCGTTCATGTGGCGGTGATGATGTGATCGCTGTGGCCGACAAGCGGGCCCGGGGCGCGCAGGTGATCATTTCCTCGATGTGGCGAGGGATTGGCGGATGCGCTGGAGGACAAGCAATCTGTGGTCGTAGAAGTCGTCGCTCGGCGTGCGGATCCGGCCAAGCTTGTGGTCGTAACCGGGCGGATCATCCCATTCCGGTGGACGTGGGGTCACTGTCGCGCGGGCGCCTGGTTCGCACGACATGCTATACGGCCTTCCCGAACAAATCTGGTTGGTGCCGGCCATCCGATTTTCCGTTTCGACGAAGCAGGCGGGCTATATGACCGGAATAGACGCCCACCGCGGCCCAGTAGGCGGCCATGGGCGGCTTGTGCGCGTCCCAGCTGGCCATTGCCCGCAAGCGGGCATCGCACTGAAGATCGAGCAACAGGTCGCGCAAGCAGGCTTGCACGTCGGGATCAAGGGCTCGGAGCCGGTGCATCGCGGGGAGCTGAAGGATCGGGTTGGCCCGCTCAGCATGCGTCAGTAGGCGCGAGCGTCCGGGGCCCAGCGGGATTGTCGGGGCAGGCTCTGTCAGAGCGGTTGTGGTCATCGCGGTTTCCTTTGCAGCCGCATCATCGCAGCCCGCAGCCTCGTCTCCCCCTCACCTGCCGGCGGGCGCGAACGCGCCCTGTGGTCATGAAGTTTCAGCGGATCCACGGCGAGCGCGGACGGTGGCCTTCCCGGAGCCGATCGGCGTGAAGGGTTGCGGCCAGGTCGGCGTCGACATCCGCGAAGGGATCGATGGCGTCGATGACAGTCTTCGGGTCCGCAATCTCGCCGTAAGACGTCCCGACCCAGAGAATCTCGCGATGCTCGTCGTCGACATTGTCGTTGTCTCTATGGACGGCCGCGAAAAAGGTGTTGAGGGGGGCGTCCCAGCCAATGCCAATAGTCAGCGGCCCATGCCTGCGGACGGCATCTGCATGCGCTTTGGGTTCGTATCGGCTCATGTCAGGCTACTCCTATCGTTGGAAGGTGAAGAGCAATCGCGCTGCATGAGAGCGCGAAACTGGCGCGAGAGGTCGGCCTGCTCCGGGTATCGGGTTTCCCATTCGGCGCGAGGGATCAGGAATCCGATGTCGATGAGGCGTCGCCGCAGTTCCTCGGTTGCGACCTGCTTGGCCTGTTCGGGGATTGCGAGGGGAAATCCCTGGAACTGGCACAGCCACGAGCAGTCGTCGGGCTCCTGATGGTGGCGAAAATAATCGGCCTCGAACAAGAGGTCGGATCGGACGACTGAGTCCCCATAGACGGCAATTACGAACTGTCCGCCCGGCGGCGTTTTGGTTTGTCGTTCTTCGAGCATGCGAGCATGCCAGGTGCGCGCAGCGGCAAGCGCCACGCCATAGGCAGTCCCATAGACCCCATAGAGGGTCCAGCTGACGGGGTGGCCGGCTGCGCCGAAGTGAAAGCTAATCACCATGGTGGTGTCTCCTGCACCAATGTTTCGTCGGGAAGGGATTAGAGGGGCCGGTAGCCTGTCGTGCGGGGCGACGTGGCTAATGCGGCAACGAGCCGGACGAGCGCTCTCAACGATGCACCTCCCCCTCAGCTCTTTTCCCCGTCTCGCCGCCGCAGGCGATCGGAGGGTGCAATGTTCGATTGTATTTCCAGCGACTTTGCCATAGTTTGAAACAGCTCGCGGAGACGCGGGTGAAGGCGTGGAAACCTTCCTAAAGAAGCAAGCCGGCAGCTTCGGTTACCGGGCAGCGGACACGTATGTCCAAGGCCCAGGCCCAAAGGTGTTCGCGCCTGATTGCTTCTTTTCAGGTTTCCAATGTCCGGTTTCGGGCTGGCGACGTCCATAGTTGGGCGGTCGCTACCGGCTGTTTGCGAGATGGTGCTGAGATAGAGGAAGTAGAACGCTGTGCATGTTTGGGTATCCCAAAGGATCCGGTGGTGACCATGGGACAGGATCGCGAGGCTGCGCGGGAGTTGGTGCGCGAAGCGCTAGGGATCCCCGACATCGCGAGCGATGCAGCTGCGACCTATCATTTGAGATCGGTGCTGGCGCTACTGGATGCGGAACCGTGCAGCGGCGACAAAAGCGGGGGTAATGCGTTGCCGGGCGATGCCATCGCTCATGCGATTGGGGTGATGGCGGCGATCAGTGAACGTGCGGTCCGCGAGGAAAGCGCGCGCTGCGTCAAGGCGATTGCACTAGAAATGGAAACCCGTGGCCTGGATATCGCGCGCCATGACATGGGAGCGGCGCTGCTGCTCGACCGCTGGGCTGCGATTATCCGGGACTGCGGGAGCGTGGCCGAGCCGGGGCCGCGACGCGACAATTGAGAAGCGACCCCGGTCGGCGTTCGAACCTCAGTCAGTGGTGTTGGCAGGCGATGCGGCGATAGCCGCCGCATCGGGCCATGTTTGGGCGAGCCGTTCGCGCGCTTCGCCTTTTTCCGGGCCGGCGGCATCGAACTTGGCGATGACGGCGGCAACGAGCTGCGTGGTGCTCTCGAAATGGCGTTCGACGATGCTGGAGCGATCACCATAGGTGAACGGGGCGGGAAAATCCGCCTCTTCCCAGCGGGCGAGGCCCAGTTCAACGATCAGGGCATAGTCGAGTGCGGCGCTGATCTCAGCGTCGTAGACGACATAGACTTCGTAATATGTCCCGAAGTCGTGAGGCGAACCGATGATGCTCAGTTCAGCCCCTTCGGGCGGGCATCCGTAATGGGCGATAAGCGCCGCGCGATAGGCACGGCACTCTGCGCGGGCAACTTCGGCGAAGTCGGGTGTCGAGCCGAGCTGGGCGCAGGCTTCGTCGTAGGGCACGGGGCCGATGTTCATCTTCTGTGTCGCCATTGGTCAGTCTCCATGTGTCGGGGTCGCTTTTTCGCGGCCCGACACTCCCCTCCCCCTTCGCTCCTCGCCGGGTCGGCGGGCGGAGGAATCAAGACTTGTCTTCCGTGCCCGGGGTGGTGGGATCGGGAGTAGCCGACACGGCTCAGCCTGACATTTTCCTTCACCCTCCTGTTGTTCGCGTTGCGGGTCGTATGCGCGAACCTCGTGGGCGATGAACCTGTCGATCCAGCTGCGCATGGTGGGGCGCTGTTCGAGAGGAAGCGCGGCGGCGCGTCTGAGAAATACGGCGAGGTGCGCGTTTGCCTCGCCGGCGATCCAGTCGATTTCGTGAGCGTGGAGCAGCTTTTCGTCGCGAATGAACTGGGTCATCGATCCAGGCCGTGCCTCACGGCCGCGCAAGCCCTTGGTGGTCGAGCGCCACAGTCCCTCGCAGGATCGCAGACGCGGTTTCGCGCGGGCTTCCATCAGGACGATGAGTCTCAGGCAGGCGGCGGGGAGCGCACGGACCTCGTTGCACTGCATGCCCGTGCAAAAGAAGCACGAGCTGGCCGGCACCTCGAACCCGGCTTGTCGGATACGTTCGTTGCAGGCGTCGCGGCCCCAGCCCCATTCACGCAATGGGTAGCGATAGGTGTAAAGGGTGCTGGAATATCCTTCGGCGTGGGCATAGCGCCTGCTGTCACGCGAGCTGCTGTCGAAGCCGATGAGGCGGGTCACTTTCTGATTGGTCGCCCAGGCCTGCTGTGCCGGGGGCCAGGATTTGGTCCAGCTATCCTGTGGGCTGACTTTCCAGCGGAGGCTGCAGGTTCCCCGCCCGAAAGCTATCGATGGAAGAGCGCCGTTCACGAGACACGCCTCGAGGAGGTCGTAATAGGCCGGGGAGGCGCCGAAGCGGCGCGGCCGGTTGGCGACGATTTCATTGGGTACGTCGTGATCGTCCATCCATTGCCGGAATGCCGGAATGAACGCCTGTGTTTCGGGCTTTTCGGGCATTTGCGCGATCAGCACCATGTCGATGCGCTCGCGCCGGCTGGCCATTTCGAGGATCATGGCGGTGGAATCGACCCCTGCTCCCCAGGCGACGATCACTGGCGGCCCGGAAGCGGCGGTCATTGCGATGCCTGCGATGGTGGTTCAGCGGAGCGGGCGGCAAGTGGTTGCCAGCGGCAAAGGTCGTCGCTTTCGGCTTCGCAGGTTTAGCAGGCTGTGGACTCGTAGATCGCGCTCAATACCCATTGCTGGGCATCGGCATCCCAGGCCGCAAGGGCGTCGCGTGTCAGATCGGTGCTTCCACAGTCACGGCAGACGGGTTCATGCGGCTTGTCCTTCTGCCCGGCAGTCTGTTGCAGTTTCGCAAAGGCAGCCTGAAAACGCGCAGCGTCGGTCGCTATGCCGACCGCCTTGAGCGCGACGGCGAAGCGGCCGCGCGCCGCATCGCTTTCGAACACCGGCTCGGCGCCGGTGATGGTTTCATAGTAGGCGAGTGCGAGCGCTTCGGGGTCGCCAAGGACGATATCGGCGAGTGCCTGGAGATGGCTGATACGCATGTCGGTTCTCCTGAAATGATCGGGGTGCCGAGTAACGCGGCGCGTCAGGCGGCGAGATCGGCGCTGCCGTCGAGCTGGAGTTCGCGGCGGATGCGCGCGGCGAGGCGTTCGGGTCGAGTAGTTCGTCGATCGAAGCCCAGTGGTTGGGGCCGCCCGTATAGTCGCTTCGTCCCTCGACGCGGCGGAACATCACGTCATGCGCTCGTCCGATCAGGCCGATGGAGAGCTGGACGTAAATGTGATCGGAATGAAGGATGATTTCACCTGACACGGCGATGCCGCCCTGGCAGGATCGCACTTCATGGTCTCCGCGGACGAGGCCGAGGGCGGCTGCAAGGCGTTTGACAGCCTTGCGTCCTTCGGCGTGGAAAGTGGTTTTGGCGCCAGCGTCATATGAGATGCCGCGTCTGGCCAGAGTAATCAGTATCGGCGTTTTGCCGATAGCGGAAACGGCTTCCATGCAGCCGGTGCGCAAGGCGGCATGGTCTGGATGGTCCTCGAGGGCGAGGCAGCCGAGATGACGGGCAAGCAGGAGGACGGCGGGATCCCGATCGATCGGGTGCCGTGTTCTCTCGCAATCCGCGACTGCGGCGTTGAGAGCGGTGAGCGCATCCGCGATCGTGGTGATGGAGCGGGCGTCGAGAGCCTTGTGGTGACGGGCGGCGGGATCGAACATCAGGTGTCTCCTTCGAATGGGAACACCCCTTTCCTTCCCCCTGATCTCCCGTCGGCCTTCTGGCCGTCAGTCGGAACGCTCGACTCCTGCGCCTGAAAGTTCGGATCGCCGGCGGGCGGCATGTTTGCGCGCAATAGCGCAGGCCTGGCCTTGAGATTCGGTGTTTCCGATATAATCTCCGCAAAAGCGCACGACATGACGTCTGCGCGGGTAACCGCAGAACTCCAGCTGAATACTGTAACGGCGATCTCGGCAGCCGTCGTCATGGCGGGGAAGTCCAGTATCGGCGGGGCGCATGATGAGGCTCCTTGAATTGAACCGCCGGTTACCAGTCATAAGAGGTCAGTCCGTCCGCGGCCGGTCCGTCGCAGTCGAGCAGTAGATGCTGACATCCGCGGGTGCGGGCGAAACGCATGACCGCGAGAAGATCAGGGGGAAAGCCCCCGAGTGTGTCGGGATTGGCGCAAGACACCGGGATGAACCAGCCATAGGGCGTTTTGCCGATGGTTAGGGGAACGTCCAGCCGCCCGCGCGAACCCCAGTCGTCGAGCTTGTGTGCGGTTTGCTGGGTGATATGTCCGGTCGAGAGCACGAGGCAGGTTTCGATATCGAGAGTGCCGGGATCGTCCTGTGCGGTAGCGATGATCCTGACTACGTTGACACCAGGGATTTCGCTGCGAGGATCGACGGCATGGCGCAGACAGGCGGCGGGGTCGGCATGCTCGCGTGGGCCGCATTCCGCAGTGAACTTGTCGAGAAGATCCTCAGCCAACCTTTCGGGCTGGGAGGAATCGAGCACCTTGAATGGCAGATGGGCATCGATGAAGAGCTTGAAGGCGTGATCCCAGAGCGCCTGGGGATCGGTTATGATGGTTTTCAGCGTCGCGGTGTTTGTGTGAGTGATGGGGGGCGCTGTCAGCGCCTCGATCTGCCCTTGCATAAGCCAGCTGGTGCTGCCGCCGATGATGTCGTCGGCAGTGACGATGTAATAGCCGCCGCCGAACTCGCCGGGCCGCAGGCGGTCGCAGTCCTGCGACCACTCGAAACCGAAGGGAAGGACGCTGGGCGCGCATTTCTGGATCAGGCTGGCGATGGCATGGGGATCTGCCTGGGTTCCGGCGATCAGATAGCCATCGCTTTCAGGACTGCCGAAATACTCGCAATCGAAGGTTGGAAAATTGTGATCGCTGAACAGGTTTAGAAAGGATACGAACGGATGGGGCGGAGGCTGATCCAGATTGTCTGATTGATCCGGCGGCGGCGGGAAGGCAGCCTTGAACGCATCCGACATCGCATCGTAGCGTGCTGCCAGGTCGATTTCGTCGACATCGTAGAGCTCTTGCGAGAGCGTGTGGCATTCGTCGAGCAGTGCTTCTTCCTCGCTCGTCGGCGTCAGGACAAACGAGAGTTTGAGATAGTTATTTGCCATGGTGCAGACCTCCAGGGGAATTGAAATGCCGTTGGAATGACGGGCATTCCGGACCCGCCGCCTGTTCCCTTTCCCCCTTCTCTCTCGCCCGTTATTGCTTGTGCAGCGGAGTATCAGGTCAGGCCGACCAATGCCGGTGAGGTGGCCTGAAGCATCCAACGCTGGCCCTTGAGCCGCCGCAGAAAATCCGGCGCCGCAGGCAGGCGGCCGAGCATCGTGCGGACATGTTGCTCGGCCACGACGCGCGTCGGTATAGCGGATGCGCCATTGTCGATCGCGGGTCCGAACCGGTGTTCGGCCTCGTAGATTCCGAAGGCGTGGTGCCGGAATATCAGGTGTGCGGCGCTATTGGCCCATGATGCGGTTGCCAGAAACCAGCGGTGGAGCGGAAGATAGTCGGCGTGCGAACCGCCGAAGCGCCGGGCGCTGGTGCAGGCCATGTGCTCGGCGCCGGGCATCGGTGCGTGGAGCCAATCAGGCGTGTCGAAATCCTTGAGCCAATCGACGGCAGCGGGAAGATAGCGGCAGTCTTCCTCGATATGTTGGACGCCGACCGCGTGGACGGAGACCGCAGCGCCGTCCACATTGGTGATCGTATCGCCGAAAACGGCGAGAGCTTCGGCGATCCCTTCGTGGTGATGGCGCAGGGCGCGGTGGGTAAAATGACAATGGGCGGCCTTGGTGGCGTCGAACCAGGCGTGAATCTGGTGGTAATCCTGCCAGCGGCCGCCATGGATGCGTGCGGAAGAGCGGGCGTGATCAAAAGGGTTCATAGCGGAACTCTATTTTAACGGGGGTGGAGAGGGAGCGTTCAAGCGCGATCAGAAGGTCGTCGAGGGCCGAGGGAAGACCGGATCGCTCGCACCATTCGTCGTAAGTCTCCGGCGCGTCGCGCGGGAGCAACACGCGGTATAGCGGCCAGGCACGGCGGGCGTGGTCGAGGGTGAGCCGGTCGCGGCGAAGATAATATGCGTCGGCATCGGCTACGGCATCGCGATGCGCGGCGAGTTCCTTCGTAGCCACCGGGTGAAGCCCGTCGCGTAGGTCGGCGAGGAAGTCGCGCAGCACTGCGAAGGCTTCGGGGTCGGGCCTTGCGTTGCCGCGGGCCTTGAACTGGCCGACGTTGATATTGAGCAAATTGCCCGGCAGGTCGGTGATCAGCAGTTCGAGGGTCGCCACATGGTCGGTGCCGGACCGCAGCGACAGGATCTGGGTGTCGCCCCGCCGGCATTGGGAATAATATCCGCCCACGCAGTGGTAGAGCGCATTGCCCTCCTCGACCAGTGCCTGCGCGCTGGTGATCGGTATGAAGCTATGTGGCCCGCATGGGGACTGCCAAGGCGGACATAGTGCGGGCCAGCCGGGTCGATCGGCGGTGTTCTCGTGCCGCAGCGCCGCGGCGCTGGCTGCGCGGCGGTGCCATTTCGCGAGGGCTCTCTGGAACGATTGCGGTCCGCGCGGTCCGATGATCGCACTGTGCAGGCTACGCAGGAACTGGCGATGGGCGGTGGTGTCGCAGAGCTTCAGTGGAACGCCCAGGGTTATCACGAAATTGTCGAGGGCGTGGATCCGGCGTGACAGGCCCAGTGCTTCGAGACGTGCGCCGGCGAGTGGATAGAGGAGATCCTCCCGCAGCGCCTGGAGGGTATCGCGGGTTTCGATCGAGCTATCGAGGTAGTCTGGCCTAATAAGGGGATCGCAGTTCTTCTGCTCCCAGACACGGCGGCCCCATTCGCTGCCGGCCGGCCACTGTTCAAGTTGGACTTCATGGCGGACCAGTGTGCGGACGGCGGACATATGGTCGTAGAGAGCGTCTAATGCCGCGATCTTGGGAGTCGCGCAGTGAAGGCGGCGCAATTGCGCTTCGCTGATGCCGACAGCGGCGGCGAGCACCGGCTTGAGGGGGCGACCGGCATCGATCGCGGCGGTGATTTCAGGCTTGAGCATGCTCGTGGCGATGGCACCATAGACGGTGAGCGCCTGGCCGCGGTTGCGCAGCACGGTTTTGCGGCCTGGGTCACCCTCGAGGTCGGTCGCGAGCGCCCAGTGGATGATCCGCCCGAGCGAAAGAATCTTGTTACCAGTGCGATAGCCAAGGTCACGAAACAGGATGGCGCGCAGATGGGTCTGCATAAGTTCGACGAGGCGCTCGCGCAGTTGCAGGATCGCCGTTCCGATCGCCTGCGTCATGTCCGTGATCCGGCGGTGGTAGGCACCCGACAGAAGGAGATCGGTGACGAGATCGAGATATCCGCTGTCGTTGACGGTCTGTTCGAGGCAGATCGAGAAATGGGTATTGGGATTGTAGATCGTCTCGAGGATGGCGGTGCTGAACTGGTCGATAAGCATCATCGCTTTGGGAGAGTGGGCTGGATCAGGATGGATTGAAATCGTGGGTGCGAGCGCGCCATCATGGCGGGTGAAGCGGATTTCGCAGCGGGATAGCGCGATCAGGGTCGCCGCGAGGTCGAGTGGGTCCGATCGCAGCTGCGCGGTTTGAGGAACGATGCGATGCAGGGTGGTTGCGGCGCGCGCGAGATAGCGCTCGAAGGATGGGTTGTTAAGCCTCATGCCTGTGTCTCCCCGATGATGATTGCGGTCGGGCCTGAATCCGCATTTGCGGTATCGGGTTCGAGGACCAAGTCCTCGAAATCGTCATCCAGTTCGTCGTCGCCCCAGTCCCCATCCTGGCGATAGGTCATGTCGCAGTCGCAGGGGTATTCGGCGAAGGGCTCGATGGTGACGGTGCCGTAGCCGCCTTCGTTGTTGCACCAATCGCCTTCGGGAAGATCGGCGGCATATTCGCTGAGTGCGTAACAGAGCATGGCGGGTCGCCCGACCGCGTCAATCCCTACGGGAACTTCGGGAATCTCGGTCGCTTCGGTTCCATCGCGGTACCGCACGTGATCGAGGCTGGTTTCGCCCTGATCGCCGCCCCCGCTGAGCGAGTAGGATACTTCGCTGATCTGGAGGGCGCGGAGCAATGCCAGGATCTTGCTGAAGTGATTGGTGTCGGCGTTTGGATCCGCCGGCTGATCGAGTAGCCCAGGCATATGGCCCTCCCAAATGCAAAAAGCCCGCGAAGGCGCGGGCTGTGGTCACGGTTGTGGATGATGTGATCGTGCGGATCAGAGGCTGGAGTTGTCGGGTTCGTCGAAGATCTGCATGATCAAAGCGCACCATCCCTCTTCGCTTTGTGCGCCGCAGGCGCGCGGGAGAGATAGCGATCGGTCAGGCGGCGTCCTGAATCCACTCGTAAAGCAGGTGGTCATCGGGATCCTCGTCACGTCCGTTCGCGATGCGGATGAGCTTGCCGTCGCAGGCGAATGCGGATGCACGGGGGAAGGAGAGATAGGACCGGTCTTCGAGAATGAGGTCACCTGAGCGGACTGTTGTGACGGTGCGGATAGTCCCAAGGGCCCGGTGGCCGGCGCGAGCGGCAATCAGTTTCAGTTTGTGGCCCGGCCTGAGCTGGCGCTTGAACCGCGCGAGTGGGATGCGAGCCTCGACGGGATTGGCATGGCCGCGTCTGGCGGATAGCGCTGACCAATAGGTTGTGCCGATGCTCACGCGCAGGAAGAATGAGCAGATCATATAGTCCTGCAGAAGATTGCCGTTCGCGACATTGAAACGTTCCGCCTGGTCGGTGATCAGGGTTTCGAAGGCGCGGCGCGCGACCTCATCGGAAAGATCGCCGGGGGCATCGAGAAGTTCAACGCGGACACTGCGCCCGCCTGAGAAGCGCTCGCCGGTAACGGAGAACTGTGTGTCCGTGATCGTCCGGGTCAGATGGAGATCGATCCTGCGGCAGAGGTCGGACAGGTTCTCGGCCGCGATGTAAAGGTCGCCGCTGTAGGCGAAATTGCCGCGGTCGTCGCAGTCGGTCTGGCTCCACAAGCGGGCTTCGGCGCGGGAGGATTATTCGGTCATCAGCGGTCCTTTCGGAAGACGGCTCGGGGTGAAAGGGCGCCGGTCCCGGTGGACATCCCACGATCAGCCGACGCTCCGCCCTTCTCCCTCCCCCTCTCCTTGCGCCGGCGACGAGCCGGGTTGAGCGACGTCGCAAGGTTTGTGGTCGCATCCGTAGAAACGGGATCGCTCGAACTGCGGGTCACCAGTCTCATCAACCAGGTAGCCGCTGATTTCATCGGCGGGTTCGGCGTCGAGAACCTGTGGTCCGCCGGGGACGAGGCGCAAGGGATAGCTGGACTCCGTCATGATGCTGTCAGCGCGTTTCATCGCGTCGAAATGATCGGCCGCGGTCACGGCAAGCTTGATGCGCACGACTGCATAGACATGAACGTGGTGTGTGATGGTCACAGGCGGTTTCCTCATCGAAGGGAACGGTCGTGCCGGCGTGGCCTCAAACCCGGTTGCCCGGATGTGAGGGGTTCGCCGCGTTCTGGCTGGTAACCTGCGTCAGATGCTGCGCGCGCAGGTTCGCCACATCGGTGCGCAGAGCGTCGATGTCGGCATCGAAATCCTCCCAGCTCTGCTCTTCCGGGCAATGGTCGAGCAGGTATGCGGAGAGGAGGTCGTGGATCTGAACGAGAAGCCATATGCGCGCTTCGTCAGGAGGCTTGTTGCCCCCCGCCATCATCATGCAGCCTGGCCGAGGGTCTCGGCGCTGGCTTCATGCTCTCCGACAACTTCGAGCCGCGCGCCGGTGTAGTGATTGCGGGAAAGCCAGTCTTCGGCGGCTACCATGTCCGGTGCGAGGTGGCGCAGTTCGTCTTCGCCCTGGAAGCTGGTGAGGATGCGGACCGAACCGGGCGCGGGTTCCTCGACAATCTCAAAGGTGAGCGTGCTGGTGACGGAAAAGCTCTTGTGAACGACCAGGACGATAACGCCATCGCTCCCGAAATTGCCTTCGTGCAGCGTGAAGCCGGCGGGGTGGGTGTAGGTGGGGCGTACTGCGGCATGCGTCTTACGAACGAGGCGGCCGGATCCGTTGCTGCTTTTCCATGCGGCGAGCTTCTTGCGGTGGCGTTCGGGCGGCATCGGCTGGCCATCGCTGTAACGGACAAGCGCTCCGAGCGGGGCGCGGGCATAGATCGACGGTGCGGACATGGCGTGTCTCCTTGATTGGCTTGGGTCCACTCCGCCTTCTCCCCCTCCGCTCTTCGAATTTGCGGGTCCGGGAACCGGATGGAGCGGCGTGGGATGGAGGCGGCTGGAGAGATGTGGTCTCAGGGCTGCGAGGACTCGCTCGGGCTCGGGAAGAGCGACAGCTGGATGGGGACGTGCGGTATGACGGAGCTGTCAGGCGGTGGCTGGAAAGGTGGTTGGTCCTCGGCAGGGGTCGGCGCTTCAGCATCCGCCGGAGCATCTGCTGCCTGCCACCTGGCACGCGCCGCGAGTTTTGCGTTCCAGCCGCCGAGGATATGGGCGGGCGTGTACCAGAGCTCGCGTGTGGTTCCGGCGAGAGAGTCGCCGATGATGACTATGGCCGGGACATGGAGCAGCGCGAACTGGATATAGGCCATATGGACCGCGCGTGGATCGATATCGATGGCGGTCACATGGAGGTGCCGCTGATAGTTGACTCCAGCCTCCCGCAGCGTTTCGCAGGTGGCGATTACCATGGCACCTGCTCCGCAGGCAGGCTCGCAAAGGGTCAGAAATCCCTCCTTTGCTATTATATCTTCCGGGCACGAGTCCGCAGTCATCGCTGCCATCATCCGGCAGACGCTGTAGGGGGTGAAGAACTGGCCGCGCGCGGCGTTGGCGAGGCCGAGTTCGCCGAACACGCGGCCCAACACGTCACAGGTCCGGGCTTCCATCGCTAGGGTGACTTCGGCGAAGATGCGCGGGAAAGTGTCGATGACGTTGCGATCGTAGCGCCCGACAATCTCCATGTAACGCGCCTCGCGCGCTTTGCTCTGGGCGAGATCGACATTGTTAGACAGGCTGATTGCTGCGGCTTCGACGAAGTCCGAGAATAGCGTGTAGCGATCGTGACGGTATTGGCAGGCCTCGAACAGCTTGCAGATCGCCTTGATGTGGCGGTCGACGGAGCCCATAACGAAGCTCCTTTCTATGAGTGATTGGGGGCGCTCTGGGCGCCACAGCCCGATGGACTGAAGCTGCGAGAAACCTGCCTCAGGCGTCGGCCCGAGCTATTGGGACTCAGTAGTCTTCGGGCAGCATGATGGTGAGGACGCGGGTAGTTTTTGCCGCGTCGGCGGGATTTTCGGAGCCGAATTCGAGATTCTCGTCATAGTAATCGATCTTGAAAAGTATCCTGACCTCGCCGACGGTGACCGCGCCCATGTCGCGTTCCGGACTATCGCGATCGAAGCTCGCTCCGCGAACGGCCGCCATGATCGCCGCCTGTGCGAGCAGTTCGGCGACGAGGCCGCCGTCTCCGGTCAGACGGGCGAGGCAGTTTCGGGTGATGACGGTGCGTGAACCGCGGTCGAGGCCCTGCCGGCAGCGGTCGTTGAGGATGGCGATGCGCTCGGTGCGGGAACCTGCCTGAGGGGTTTTGTGCATATCTGTCTCCGGGATGGACGGGCAGACGGCCGGACTGCAATGCACGATCCGCCTTGCCGCCCCTTCCCCTCCCCCTCCTCTCTCGACGCCCACCGGGCGAAAGGATCTCGGCGACAAAAAGCGAGATTCTATGTTTGGCAGCGGCGATGATCGGTTGGCAGGACCCCGGATGCTGCGCGAACGAGATCAACGCCGGCTTGTTGAGATGGCTCGCCTCCCATCCTATCTAGGAGAAATAGGCAGCTTCGCGATTTAACCCATGGTCTTTGGAATTGAGATGCGAAAGGCGAAGTAGAGATGTCGCAGGCCGAAATCATGAACTGGACGGCGCTATATGCGGCGACCGCTCTTGTTTGTATGCTGGCGCTCTTTCTGTCGGGCACGATGGTGGCGGTGCAGCTGTGGCGCGAACGGTTCTGGCGCGACTTGGGATCGGTGCGCGCGGTTGTGATGTTCGTGCCGGGCACATGGTGGCGTTGGCAGAAGCTTTATCTGACCGGGACGCCTGTGATCCTTGCGATTGTCGGGGCATTTGCGTTGACTCTCGACTGGTAGTCACGACTCTGAGATCGCGTCGGGCCGGACCATCCAACGCGGCCAGGCTCACTCGCCGGCGACCATGTCCAGCACCGGCTCCTCGCATGTGCTTTCGTCGCCGTCATCCCCTTCGGGAAGCACCTCGTCATCATTATCAGCATCGAACTGGCCCCTGGTCGCGGCAAGCTCGGCTTCGAGTTCGGCCAGTTCACGCTGTTTTTCATCAAGCAGGGCGGTTTCGGGGAAATCCTGCCCAAGGCGGGCCTGGAAGGAAGGCAAGCGCCGCTCGTTGGCTTCGAGAGATGCCCTCACCTCGGCTAGGTCGGTATCGAGATTGGCAAGCGAGGATTCCAGCCGGCCAAGCGCCGTGCTCGGGCGGGTTTTCTCGCTGATCTCGAACGCGCGGTCCTGCCCGTGGTGCACCGGAGCGATCATAATGCGCAGATAGCGCCTGCCGTCGTCGCTCAGTGCAGGATGGCTGGTGACCTTGAGGTCGATCCCGCTCAGTGAACCGATGATTACACGGTCCGCACCGCTCTTGCGCAGGTCGAGGGCTTTGCGGATGATCCGTTCGCCGGCGGCCTTGCGATCGGAAACGATCTGGCCATCGCAGGCGAGGATGACCTCTTCCTCGCGGGTCGGGATACGCTGGGCGATGTCCTGCTCGAGTTTGACGATCCGCGCCCTGCCCTCGTCGATCGCGTCGATCGTGCGCCTGATCATCCTGCGGATATTGAACTGGTCATCGACATGGGCATCGCGCAGCCGCTCCAGCCGGGCGACTTCGGCATCGAGACCGGCCTTGCGCATCAGGCGATCGTCACCGGACGCGAGGGCTTTGGCCAGCGCGAACTGACTGACATTCGAGCCGACGTCCTCGATGCGGCGGATGGAGCGGTCGCCAGACATGGCCATGGCGATGAACCGCGCTTTGCGTTCGAGCATCTGCCAGTTGGTCGCGTCCATCGAACCGCTGGTGGCATAGCCATAGAGTTCGATTTCGTCATTCTGGTTGCCCTGGCGCTCGATCCGGCCTTCGCGCTGCTCGATATCCGATGGAATCCACGGCACATCGAGGTGATGCAGGGCTTTCAACCGCTGCTGCGCGTTGACGCCGGTACCCATGGTCGCTGTCGAACCCAGAACGATGCGCTTGCGACCCTGGTTGAGGTCGTTGAACAGGCGCTGCTTGGCGCTGTTCTTCTTGTAATGCTGCATGAAGGCGATCTGATCGGCGGGGATGCCCATCGCGATCAGCCGGTCGCGGATCCAGACATAGGCGGAGAAGCCCCGCGTCTCGATCGCCGCCTCGGTGCCGAGATCGGAGAAGATCATCTGCACCGCGCCGGGCAACTCATAGGGCTTATCGGTTTCCGGGTCAGTATAGCGGTGCTCGCTGGTTTCCCGCCAGATGCGGTAGACGTTCTCGATCAGGAGATTGAGTTTGTTGCCCTCTTCATTGCCGATGCCGACGTCGACGAAGCGCAGGTCGATCGCCGAATGCCTGCCGTCGGTGATGACCGACAATATGATGTCATCGCCTTTCTGCGGGCGGCCGCTGCGGCATTCGATGGCCTTGATGCGTTTGGCGAGCACCCGCTGATAGGCCTTGAAGGGCTCGCCGGACTGGGCAACGACGATCTGCCGTTTGCCGCCCCGAATGGTGGGGAGCTGGACATATTGGCGCAGGTCGTCCTTCAGAACGACATCGGCGACGGTGCGATACATCGCCATGAGGTCGGCGACGTTCACGAATTCGCAGAAGCGGGTGACCGGCTTGTAGCTGCCGCTGGGCTGGAGTTCGAGTTCGGTGCGCGTGTCGCCGAAATTGGCCGCCCAGGCATCAAATTCGTGCAGGCCTTTGGCGTAGAGCTCATCATGCTGCATGAACCGTTGCAGCGTGTACATTTCGCCGAGCGTGTTGGTGATCGGCGTGCCGGACGAGAGAATCAGTTCCCGTCCCGGGTTGATGCCGGAAAGGTAGCGGGATTTGACATAGAGATCCCAGGCGCGCTGCGATCCGGTGGGATCGACGCCCTTGAGGTCGCCGAGGTTGGTCGCGAAGGTCAGCTTGCGGAACTGCTGGGCTTCATCGACGATGATCTGGTCGATGCCGATTTCGCCGATATGGACAAGATCGTCCTTGCGCGACCGCAGGTTTTCGAGGCGACGCTGGAGCCCCTCCTTGAGGCGCTCGACGCGCTTGCGGGAGACGCGGTCGTTGTTGTCGATATTATCGACCAGCGCCTCATAGCTGGCGAGTTGCTCTTCGATGAACTCCTTCTCGAACGTCGCCGGCGTCGGGATGAACTTGAAGGCGTCATGGGTGATGATGATCGCGTCCCAGTTGCCGGTGGCGGCGCGCGCCAGGAAGCGTTGACGCTTTTCCTTCACGAAGTTGGTGTCGTCGGCGACCAGGATCCGCGCAGTCGGGTAGAGCATCAGGAATTCGCGGGCGATCTGGGCGAGACAATGGTTGGGGACCGCCACCATCGGCTTGTTCACGAGGCCCAGCCGCCGCTGCTCCATCACCGCAGCGCAGAGGCTGAAGGTTTTCCCGGCGCCGACCGAATGCGCGACATAGGTCGAGCCGGCCGCGACGATCCGCCAGACGACGCGCTTCTGGTGATCGCGCATCCAGATCGCGCTCGATGCGCCCGGCAGCTTCAGATGCTTGCCGTTGAAGGCGCGGGGTACGAGGTTGTTGTAGGCGTCGTTGTAGAGGCGAACGAGGCGGTCGGCGCGATCGCTCTCCTGCCAGACCCATGTCTCGAAGGTCGATTTGATGGCTGCCAGCTTTTCCTTGGCGGCCTCGGTATCGATTGTGTTGAGTTCTCGCCGTTCGGACCCGTCGACCTCGCGGATGATGTCGTAGATCTTCGGGATATGGGAGTTGAGCGCGTCTTCGATCAGGTCGGCGGCGCTGCGGCGCGGGGTGCCCCAGGTCGATGTCGAGCTGACGTGGCCTTCGAAGGGGGTCTTGTCGACGGTCCAGCTGGCGATGTTGACGGTGTGGAAGATGCGGGTTTCGATCTCCATCGTTTCAGCGATGAAGGCCTCGATGACGTCGGTCGGAATCCAGGGTGCGCCGAGGCGCGCGGTGATCTCGCTGGGCTTGAGATCGACCGGCTGGACGTCCTCCAGCGCCGCGGCGGTGACCAGGAAGCGGGGGTCGAGATCGGCTTTTTCGCGCGCGAGGGCGAGCTTGGTGCGGACCGGGCCGGAAAGCGCCTCGTCCGCGGGAACCCAGTTGTTGAAATGCGGGGTGCTGCGGATGGGGTCGAGATAGACGTCGTCGGCAAGGTCGCTGAGCGCTTGGGCCTCGCTGGTGCCGAGGAGCTGCGCGATCAGCGTGATATCGACACGGCCGCGTTCATGGAGGGAAAGTGCGAGGGCGTCCTGGGCGGAGTGGATTTCATGAGTAATGGGGGGCTTGACCACCCGTTCGGTGAAAATGGGACCGGGGGCGCCGACGTCATTGGCCTCGTCATAGGTTTCGATCGAGGCGACAAGCCAGACGTCGGGGTCGTCGAGGAAGGGCTGAAGATTGGGGCGCCGCTGATATTCTTTCTCCGCTCCCGTGTCCGGGTCGGTGCGGACCGTGGTGACGGTGCGGTTGATCGGGCCGTTCTTCTTCGTGAATGCCCGATAGTGCGTAAGCAGCCTCTCCTGCAGGATGGCATAGGGCTCGTCATTGAGTTGGGCGCGCAGGATCGCCCGGACGGTGTCGCGGATCGGTACGAGCGCACGGATGATGTTGGCGTGCTTGGCGAAGATGCCAGGCTCCCCCCGCCCCGATTTGACCGCGACGGTCACCGGGATGCCATCGACGATCTGGTGCAGCGCCCCACCAGAGACGAGATAGCTGCCCTCCTTGAAGTCGGCTTCGTCGGCCGCGGTCCCGACCGAGAGGTCGAGCGAGACATCGATGCGGTCGCGAAGCGAAGTCGTGCGCTCTATCGGACGGAAGGAGTCGGCTTCAGCGGTCGCGATCCCGGTCAGCGTCGCTGTGAGCATGGTAGGTATGTCGGCGCCCGGCGCGGTCGCGCAGCCATATTCCATGCCATATTGGCCGCTACGCCATTCGTGTACGCCGAGCACATGGTCGGGATGATCGAGGAAATACTGGTTGATCCGAAGCGGACCGCTTCCTTCATCACTGTCGGGAATTTCGGCAAGGTCGAGCCAGTCGCGCCGGGGGCGTGAGGCATCAGGCTGATGCTTCTGGAAGAGTAGGATATCAACGACGACGTCTGTGCCTGCCTCCTCGCGCATGGCTTTCCCCGGCAGGCGCACCGCTCCGAGGAAATCGGCCATCGTATCGATATGCTGGCGTGCTGCGGGATCGCTCTTGTCGAGCGAGTATCGCGAGGTGACGAACATGGCGATGCCGCCGGGGCGCAGTTGCTCGATCGAGCGGGCGATGAAGTAATCGTGGAGCGAGAACCCCATCCGGCCGAGGGGAGTGCGGTTCTGGACGGTAACGTTCGAAAAGGGCGGATTGCCGATCGCGAGATCGAAATCGCCCGGCAGTGATGCCTTGTCGAAATCGATGCAGCGGATGAGCTGGAAGGGATAGAGGGCGCTGGCGACGCGCGCGCTGATGGGATCGTTCTCGATGCCGACGAACAGCGTGTCGCTGGAGAGGAAGTCCGGTCGCAGACCCATGAACAGGCCGCTGCCGCAACCAGGTTCGAGGATTTGGCCGCCGGTGAAGCCGAGAATGCGGGCAGCCTCCCACATGGCCCGGATGATATATTCAGGCGTATAGTGTGCGTATTGCGTGGCGCGCTTGAGCGAGGAAAGCTCGGCATCGCTGGTCTCGGCGACAAGGCTCTGCCCCAGTTCCTCCCAACCCTGTCGGTATTCATCGCCGCGGCGGGCGAAGATGTTGTTGGCAAGTTCGGACGCGCCGAAGCCGATGAATTTGGCGATTGCTTCCTGCTCCGCAGGTATAGCACCGCGCCCTTCACGGTCGAGTAGGTTCAGAAGGCGGATGGCTTCGATATTGTCGTGCGCACGGCCTTTCCACGATGGGGCGAGCGTCCGACCGCCGGCGTAGGAGAAATCGACAGGCGGCGCGGCGGGCGGCTTTGCCGTGACGTCGAACAGGTCGGTGAGAACAAGGCTGGCTTTCGGCGGCTCAGGAGCGGGTTTGATGGGCTGGTCGAAGTCCAGGCACAGCTGGAGCGTCAGCGCGGATGCACTGTTTCGCATGGAGGCGTCCTTTCAGGCGATGGTGAGAAGGCGATGGTCGCCAGCGGGCGGTCCGGACCGCATGATTGGCATCGCAAGGTTGTCGTCAGGCCGGATGCCAGACCTGGTCGATCAATGGCTGGAGATCAGGAGATCGAGGGCGCGTTCGAAGACATCGTCGGCCGCACCGTTGACGATGACGGCATCGGGATTGGTGGCGAGCACGGCGCCTGCGATGGTTGCGAGCGGCCGCTTGCGGAGGGGATACTGGAAGATCTGGTCGTTCTCGATCGTGACCAGATTGGTGCGCAGCAGGCGTTTGAGCCGTCGCCCTTCGAGGGCATGGGTAAGCAGATCGCTGACTTCCCATTCGAGATCATGATCGATCGTGGTGTCGCCCAGTGCACGCGGCGGCCGATTGACCTTGAGCCATGCTTGGACTTCGGACTCGTCCCAGCGACCGACCTTGTCGAAGAAGTCGGCGGAACCATGTCCCTGATTGTGGGCGTGGAAAGCCAGTTCGCCGTCGATCCAGATTTCTGCGCGATAGGCGGTTGTTTCCTGGGACAGGGCGGCACTGTGGGAGATACGTCGCAATTCGATTTTCATGAGGAACTCCTGTGATGCTCCAATGGCAAGCACCCGTTCCTCGCCCCCTCCCCTTCCCGGTCAGCGCGGAGCTTGCTCCGCGTTGTCAGGGTGCAAGCTGGTGTGAATGGAGGAGGAGTTCCCGAATATGGGGTTGGCGGCGTCGCCAACCGGTTGGATCGGATGTCGTCGGCTCGGGGCGTCGCTAGATCGTCCGATCGCGCGGAAGCCGTTCGGCGATTTCGTTATCGCTCAGGTCGTTGAGGAGTTTGAGGACCGTCCCGCTTCCGGGCTCGTAGACCAATATGGTACGCTGGCCGCGTTGCTCGGCGGGCCAGGCTTCGGGATCGAACTGGCCTGCCAGCCCGCGGAAATCGGCATGGGTGCGCGACCAGATCAGTTCGAGCTTTTCGTCACGGGTCAGAGCCCGGAGGTTGGCTTGCTCATGCCCGATGATCGCCGCACGCATAGCGTCGGGGCTCGCAGGGTCACCAAGGTTGCAATAGCCATGGAACCAGCGGTCGCGGCCATCGATCCTGATGTCGAAGAAGACCGAGCCGACGAAGCCGGCCTTGAGTTCGGACATGGCGAACATCCCGGCACGCATGAACAGAGGCGGTAGCACTTCGAGCATTATCTCGTAGGAACTGCGTTCTATCTCGAACCACTGGTTGACATAGGCGCGTCCCGACATCCGCTCCTCCGGATGGCAGTCGGGAATGCGATTGAACAATGCGAACATCTCTGCGTGCGTCGCGACGGCATCGAGGACTTTGGTGAACGGTGGGGTGGTGGCCATGTCGGTCTCCTGGGGATCGGCCAGCGCGGTGGCGGCCAGTAATGGGGGATTGAGGCCGGAGAAGCTGGCTCGATACTGGGCCTCACCCCATCACATCCCTCTGCCCGTTCCCGCGTGGGCGAAGCCTGTGGTTGGATTGATCGGGATCGCGCAACTTCCGCACGCGGTATGGATTTGCTTGCGTCACAAAGCGCGGGTGCCGTGAACGTCACTTTGCCTGGTCAACCCAGCCGCAGGGCAGCGGCATATTGGCGCAACAACCCCGCCATTGCCGCTCGCAGGTGACTTTTGTTGCCGATCACCAGTTCGGGATGGAGTGCCCGGCCGTGGGCTGTCCGATAGCCTGAAGCGGGCATGCCGTCGGCGTCCTCGACAATGATGCGGTGACCGCGTGGTCGCGCCGGCCCGGCGTAGCGAACGGTGAAATCGCCAAGGCGTCCTGACAGCCCTGCGGGGCTTTGTTGCATAACAAGGTGATGGATTCCCTTGAGGAATCGGATGTCATAGATGGGCCGGATGCCCAGACCGACCCCGCCGAAGTATCGCACGACCAATTGGCCCGAATATAATGCAGCGCTCCGGCGGCGAGGCTCGCTGGATGTGTGGTTCGACCCAGGGATGGACTGGTTTGCGGCGCCCGATGGTCGGCCTGGTCGGCCGCTGCGGTTTTCGGACCGGGCGATCGAGTTCTGCCTGACGCTGAAAGGGTTGTTCCAACTCCCGCTGCGGCAGGTGACGGGTCTGGTCGAGAGCCTGCTAAGGATGGCGGGTCTGGACTGGCCGGCACCGGATTATACGACGCTGTGCCGGCGCCAGAAGAGTTTGTCGGTTGATCTGGGCGCGCGCGCCAGCGCGGGAGGCCTGCACCTGCTGGTCGACAGCACCGGGATCAAGATGATCGGTGAGGGGGAATGGAAAGCGAGGAAACACGGCGTTTCTTACCGCCGCCAGTGGCGCAAGGTGCACATCGGCATCGACGCGGAAACCTTCGATATCCGAGCGATCGAGGTCACAAGCAATGCCGTCGGCGATGGCCAGACGCTGCCCGATCTGTTGGCGCAGATCCCCGAGGATGAGACCATTGTCACCGTCGGCGGCGACGGTGCCTATGACACCAGAGGTTGCCACGCGGCCATCGATGCGCGCGGTGCCGACCCGGTCATCCCGGTTCGCCGCAACGGCAAGGCATGGACCGAGGACGGCCCCGGCGTCGAGGCCCGCAACGAGACGTTGCGCGCGATGAAACGCCTGGGCAGGGCAATTTGGAAGAAATGGAGCGGCTACCATCGACGCAGCCTGGTCGAGACCAAGATGCACTGCTTCAAGTTGCTCGGTCCGCGCGTCGCCGCGCGCACCTTTGAGCGTCAGATAACCGAGCTCAAAGTCCGTGCTGCAATCCTCAATCGCTTCTCGCAAATCGGAACGCCCAACACCGTACGGGTCGCATAATAATTACAAGTAATCATAATTTTACGCCTGTCACGCGTTATGCAACAAAGCCGCCCTGCGGCCATCTTGCTCCAGCGAATATGGCCAGCGGCGAACTGCTCACCGGGAGCGCGGCCACGGGCAATCCAGAGACGAAACTGGGCACGCTGCTGGAGCAAGGAGTTGCGCGTGCGCTCCATTGTCCGGACAAGCGGCAGGATGGGTGCGGCGGCATCGAGCCGGGCAAACTCGGCTTCGCTGGCGATCGCGACTATGTCGGTATAGTCGCGCTGCCACAGATAGTCGCGCAAGGCTTTGTCATCACCAGAGGCTATCCCATTTGCCTCGGAGAGGAGATAGAGGCCTCTCTCGGCGGCGATCAGGCAGATTGTGGTTTCCTCATGGCCCGGCCGCTCATGGAGCATAGCGAGGATGCCGAGCGTACCGGCGCTGTATTCGCTCGCGCCGAGGATGAGCAGGCGCCGATGCCAGGATGCGGGAGCGGGCAGATCGGCCGGGGACGGCCATTGGCTGGGAAGCGGACGTGAGGACGACGGGCTGGCGACCTTGGCAGGTGCGGGGGTGACCGCGGTGAGGGACCGTCGGGCCACGTCGAAAATGTCATCGGGTTGCCCGCCCCCGTCGAGAAAGCCCTGATTGTAGGCGCCGCGCCGCCGGTCGGGTTCGCCCAGGCGCGTACGCGACGGTGGCCGGGCCTCCCAGCCTGCCCTGGCCGCATAATTGCCGTATGCCCAGGCTACCGCGTCGTCCCAGTCATAGCCGTGGACATTGCGGGCGTAGAGAATTCCGGCATCGCGGCTGTCGGTGCTGCCCTCAGCAACTTTACGCTCAACAAAGGCGAAATTTGTCGCCTGACGGCGCTGTTCGCCTTCCTGGGCTATCTGCTCATGGAGAGGCTTTAGCATTGCGGTGCGTTCGCGGGTGCGCACCATGCGCGCTTCGAGCGGAGTCCCGATCGGAAGGTCGGGAAAGGTGCGCCAGGCGTCTGCTATGGCATGGGCGTGATGGGGAGGACGGCCACGCGCTATCCAGCAGGCCGCATCGGCGGGATCGAAGGTCTCGGTCATGTCGAATGGTCCTTGCGCGCGCGCTCAGACCGCATGCTGCAGCAGCGGCAAGGCGGTCACATCGCCCTGCGTCGCACTGCGATCGAGCACGGGATATGGGAGACTGGGAACCTTGCGCGCGGCGATCCGTGCGGCCTTCGTGAGGGGAAAGAGATAGGTGTGGCATCCGGGATGACGCCGTCTGCGCAGGAAGCCGGTGCGCTCGAGATCGGCGAGCCAGTCCGCACGATCCTCGCCAAAATTGGGCGGGCGTGCGCCGGCGCTGAGGAGAGCGTCGATCGCATAGCGCTGTCCGCATTCGGCGTTGCGAATCTTGGACAGGGCGCGTGAGGAGATCGGCTGACCATCGGGCAGGATGAGGTCGGTGCGGGGGCTCGATCTGCCGGAATATTGGCTGTTTGCGGCGCGATAAATGAGGCCGCAATGTCCAGGCAGTATTACCTGCCCATCGGGATCGACGCGCCGGACCGGATCGGCATAGGAGATCACGGAGAGGATTTCGGGCTTCTCGCGGCGCAGGAGCCGAAACGCGCGGGCGATCAGGAATGTCTCGGCATTTCCGCCCTGGGAATCGTCTATGACCAGGCGTCCCAGGTCGCATGCGGTGCGAGGATCGGTTAGGCCCGCGCTCTTGGGAACGCTGGCATTGTTGACCGGGTGCGAGAAGACGCAGACGCCGACCAGTGTCGCGCGGCCGCCTGCGCCATTAGCGAAAAGGCCGACCGATAGACGCGCGACCGGCATCGAGGCGGTGTAGTGATGCGCCCGCACGAACGGGGCCGCCTGATTCCTGGTGCTTATGATATCGACGGCGAGCTGCTTCGGATCAATTTCCGTCGCATCCGGTATCCAGTGGCAGCGCCGGTCGCGCCAGCGCTGGCTGCGTGTGGTGAGCATGATGGTGATCTCCCTTGGATCACCATTGCCCCTCCCCCTACCCTCTCGCGGCCCGCTGGGCCTGAGGACGGTTCGAGTCGGCTGATGTGCATGTGTCGATCACCGCGAGTGCGGACGCCTACGCGTGAACACTGTAAGGATTCAGTCTCGGTCGATACCTGTCGCGTTGGCTTTGAGAGCAGAAATAACCGTATTGGTGAAGCCCGGAGGCATGCGACCGGCAATATAGGAAGGTTCCGGTGACACTGGCCGGATATCGAAGCCTATCCAGGTGAAGTGA
Organism: Sphingomonas sp. IC081; assembly: GCF_006874585.1. Lineage (GTDB taxonomy): Bacteria > Pseudomonadota > Alphaproteobacteria > Sphingomonadales > Sphingomonadaceae > Novosphingobium. The sequence goes on along the minus strand of NZ_CP029763.1, from coordinate 86,860 downwards.
TTATACTGGTCGACGACGACTGATGTGCCGCGGGAGATCCCCGCAGCGTCCGCTACCTGATCGGGTATTGCCAGGGTTGAGGTTTGCCGGTCGGCCTTCGTGGTGATCGCGACTGTAAATACCCGTTGCCCCTGGGTAGCGATAACCATGACAGGGCGCGTTTTGACGCCTTCATCGCGACCAGCTTGCTGTTCGTGGGTGAAGAGGTAGACGTAGTGGAGTATGTCACCGACTTTAGGAAGCGGGGTCATCGTTCCAACGATCTGCCGCGATTTCCTCACTCGTCGGACGGGCCGCTTCGAAGATGGCGGCGTGCTCACTGGTCATATCGGCGGCGGCGACGGCAACCAGATCCAGGACCGAGAGAATTTGACCTGCTGCAATTCGCTCTAGCCGCTCGAAGTAGGACGCTTCGGCCAAGGTGATGTCTGGCCTTCCATGCTTGGTGATCGTGACAGGTGTCCGGCGCCCGAGATCAAGATACTGTCCCGTGTGGTTGTGGAAGGTAGTCAGCGGAACCTTCTTTTTCGGCGGTGTGGCGATAGCGGGATCGGCCATGGGACTCTCTTCAACCAGATGATGCCCCCAAAATAGTAAATATGGCAATTTTTGCAAGTTTTGGCTGATCGGATTCGAACCGGCAGGTCGTGTCATCGCGGATCTGGTAATGGGATCTGTACGGACTGCCCGGTGCTGAGATTGATGAACCCGCCGGCGTGACCAATGGACCCGCGGCCGAGGAGGTCGAACAGAAGCGCGAGCGCGTGGCTTGCAACGACGCGGTTTACGAAAAGCGACTGCCGTTCGAGCGCTTCGGCGACCGAGCAGGACGGGGAATCGTCGTCGGGCAGGCTTTCGTCCCTGAGTTCCGGAAAAGCCTCGAGAACAGTCGGCAGGCGCGAGCCATCGTCGCCCCCCACCGACGCTGGGCAGCCGATGATAAATTGCCCGTCATTCGCGCGGTTGCCGAGATCCATCCAGTAGGTAGGTCTGTTGCGCTCATCCTCGATCGCGGCACCGATCGCGCGTCGAGCGGATGCCGTGTCGACACAGGTAATGAGCATCTCGGCGGCTTCCGGCCTGATGGTGCCAGGCGCGCGACCATGGACGGCCTTCCAGTCCAGCCCATGTGCCAGATTGATTCGCTCGGTAAGGGTGCGGGCCTTCGAATGTCCGATATCGCCGTGGTAGAAGGGCTGGCGGCCGAGATTGGCTTCGCTGACAATGTCATCGTCAACGGTCGTAACGTCGAGCGAGCGAGAGCTGATGGCGCGCAAGGCTATATCGAGGCCTGCCAGCCCCATGAGCATCTGCGAGCCTGACGCGCCGCAGCCGACAAGCAGGATCCTGATCGGTTGGTTGTTGAAGGCGGCGGGCATGTAGTGCCGACGCGGCAGGTCAGTTTGCATGGTGATCTCCTGTGAACGGACTGCGTGGCAGGGGGAGAAACATTCCGCCGGCGCACAGACGTGAGACCATTTCCGGTCCGGTCGGATCGTCGATCCTGCCAAAGACGAGCGCGAGCTTGGTTGCATCGGCGTCGTCGGCATCGTCGGTGGCGCTGAAGAACGCGCGGGCGCGCGCGTGGCTATGTGCGTCGCAGATCATGTGGCAACCCGGCGGAAGAACCGGGGTGCGGTAGATGAGGCGCGAGGGCGTCGCTTCGTCGATTGTCGGAAAGATCAGTGAGAACTCCCGGGTTGCTTCGTCCCAGACGATGAACGCAGCGGCCTCATTGGGTAAGGCGGCCCGGAAGTGATCGAGCATCGCCGCGCGATGCTCATGTGGGATGAGCCCGCAGAGCAGGTCGGCCCTTGACGGTCCTGCAGCGCCATAGGGCAGATAGGCGGCGATCGACGCGGTGATCGGCACATCGAGCGCGAGCCAGGGGCGGCGCAGGATGAGCATGACATTGTCGCATCCGATGGCGATACCGTGACCGCCGCGCGCGGTGCGAAGGGCATCGATCGCGGGCGAGCGCCCGGACGGTGGAACCGGGTAGCAGGGCACGGCGGCGAGCACTGCCGCATCTGTCGGATCGTCGGTGAGCATATTCATCTCCGGGTGAGCGCGGCAATCAGCCGCCCGAGGGTCATTGCATCGCCAGCCGCCGGGCGCTGTTTCTGCGCAGCAGTCTTGCGGGCGCCTGCGATAAAAGGCTTGAGGCGGCTCACCGGGAACCGGCGTGCGCGCCGCGCCGCAAGGTCATCCCAGAGAGCGATCAGTCCGCCCTTCCCTTTTATCGTGAACTCCTGGCCGGGGTTAGGATGCGTCGACCAGCTATCGAACACTGCGCTTTCGAATTGCGGGATGGAGGCAATGGTAAGCTCCTTGGGTCGTGCGATGCTGCCCCAGCAAAGATGCCCTTCGACAAAGACGTTGAGAATCGGGGAATGGAGCAGCCTGGTGTCCACGCCGGGTCGCTGATTTGCCGGAAGCGCGAAAATGCCGAGGCCGGAGCGGGTCGCGACGAACAGATGCGCCGGATAGGGGACGGGCACGATGATCCGCTCGCCGAGCAGGCGCAGGTCGTCCGGCGGGGATGACAAGGCGAAATAGGCGGGTCGCACCTGCTCGGGTATCCACCAGACGAGAAGATCGGGATGTGCGACCAGCATGTTATCGGGCAGGAGCTGGGGGGTAGTCGTGCGGCCGAGTGCTTCGGACCACTGGCGCAGATGCGCGCGGGTCAGCGGCGTGCCTGCTTCGATGGTCGGGCGCTCCTCATCATCGAGCTTGACCGCGTGCATGCTGGCAAAGGCAAAGCTGTCATGGCCGGAGGAACGGGACATGCCGCGCGCATCGCTGCGGTAGAGCAGGATCGCGTTCGCGAGGACGAGACTGCCGTCGACGGCTTCGAAATGGGTCGAATAATCGGGCATGACGGGCTCACTTTCTTGCCGGGTCGAACTGGAGCAGGGCCTGGGCGCAGGCGAGGAAGCGGGCGCCGGCGCGCAATGTGGCAAACCAGTTGTCGATGCGGTCGGCGTCGGGCAGCGGGCACAGGCCGCAAAAGTCCATGAAGCCCATTTCCATGCCGTGGCGGCCGACATCGTCGAGTTCACGCGCGAACTGGTCGAAGGGAACGAGGGTCAGCGGCGGCAGGGTCGCGCATTCCTCGATGCCGGGAACATATTCGAAGACCGTCTCGATATCGTAGTCCCAGGCATTCAATTCCCGCGGGCTCTGTGCGAGTGCGTCGTGGGCATCGTGCAGTTCGCTCAGCAGTTGGCGCAATCGGGCCGGGAGCCGCGAGGGACGCGCGGCATTGGCTGAGATCATCCATTCGGGACGCCGTGCGTTCATGGTCGACGGCAGGGTCATTTCGCTATTTTCGATCTCGTCCGGACCGTACATGTCGATCATGGACTGACGGGCGGATTCGTCGTCGGTCTCGCCTTCCCAGTAGTACATCGACACTTCTTCGAAGAGGTCGTCGTATCCGAAGATCGGCAGGGCGCGGCGCAATGTCTCTCCCAGTGCCTTGTAGATCGCGGCGCGCCAGCGGATGGGTGCATCCCCGGTTTCGATCCAGCCAAGGTCGAGCTGGCCGAGACTATCGCAGATGATTGCGATTGCCGGCGGTCCGTGATCGTGCCCGTGGAGAACGACCGTGCGCAGGTCCACCATGTCGATTGCGCCGAGGACATCGTGAACCGCCTCGCTGAAGACCCGTTCGATATGGCGCCGCGCTTCTGGGCGGGTGAGGCTTTGTGAGCCCGGAGTGCGCGCCGCGACCCATTGACCGATCAACTTGTGGTGGGGCGCCAGCGGACAATCGAAGAGGACCGGAATGTCCCTCGAAACCGCGGGTGACCGCCCGGCAAGGTCAGCCGAGCGGCGGGAGTGCAAGGCCTCTCGGCGCGCGCATTGGTTCGGAGATACCAGGCCCCGCCAGGGTTGGATTTGTGCCGATCCGCGCGTGGAGCGCTTGGGCCTTGAGGCTGCAGGCGGGGAGCTGGGTTCCGGGAGTGTCGCCATCATCGCATTCGATCCATTCGAGCAGGGTTTTTCGGGGTGCGGGCGGTATGGGCGCGGACTTGCGGCGGCCCATGGTCAGCCCTTGGTGCCGACCGCGCGGCGATATTCGGTCACGTGCGCGCCGCCGATCACGCCGGCGTCGGCCATCTCGGCATTGAGGATCGCCGGGTAGAGGGTCGCATGGTAGGCGCGGAGCGCACGAGGATCGCCCGCGAGATGGGGCGGGACCGGCAAGTCGATGCCATCGTAGCGGTAGGTGCGTTCGAGCTGGTTGATCTGCATTGAAGGTCTCCTGTTGGCTGATCGTTGAGATGGGAGAATGACCGGGGTCAGAAGAGGCTGGCGGGCTCGTCCGCTTTGGCGTCCGCGGGGGGTGTGGCCGGCGCCGGGGTCTTTGCCGCGGTTGTCGATGCCGAGGGCTTGGGCGCTGAAGCCGACTTCGCTTTGGCGGCATCGATCGCGGCCGTCCTGGCGGCTTCGGCGACCTCGCGCTGTCCGGCCAGTTGGTCGGCGAGCGTCTTGCGTGCGGCGATGAGTTGACCGAGCGCGCCTTCGGCTCCCCTGGCGAGTTCGGCATCGATCTCGGCGGCGCTTGCGGTGATGGCGATCGGGCGCGTCTCGCTTGTGTCGAGCGTAGCGGTAGCGCCCTCGGCCTTGCGCGGGATGATGGTCAGCGTGACGGTCTCGTCAGGTCCGGCGACGACGTCGAGCGTGAGTGAATAACGGGCGAGCAGCGGCAGCAGGCTTGTGACAAGCATGGTGTTCAGTCCTTTCGTGTGGGGAACGGGTGGGTAATCAGGCAACGAGTTCGGCGACGCGCGCGGGTGCTTCATCGGGAACTGGTGTCGGGTCCGGCGGCGGGCCATAGGTGCTGTCGAGGGTCATTGCGCCGGGCAGTCGTCCGGCCCAGTCGAACCCGATACGGTTGAGCATGCCGGTGATGAGTTCCGTCTTCTTGGAGGCGAGGAGGCGCGCGAAGGACTTGGCGCCGATATGAGCAACGAGGCCGCATTCCTGAGCGATGAAGCTGAGTTCGTCCTTGGTGTATCGCTCGAGGAACGCCTGATCGACCTGCCAGCTGTCGCGCAGATCGACCCCGAACACCCGCGCGAGATCCGCGACGTGGCTGAAGTTGAGGACGTCCTTGGCGTAAGCCGCGCCAATGACGGACAGTATGTTCGCCGAGCGCGCATCGGGCAGCGCCTGGATTTCGGCGATCCTGTTCGCATAATCGAGATCCCGGAAATTATCGCCGACAAGCAGACTGGCGCGCGACGTCAGCGTCTCGGCCTTGATCTGGGACAGCGAGCCGGACATCGCGGCAACGAGGATGGTCGTCCGGGCGTGATCTGCGTTGCCTGCGAGCGCTCGGGCAAGCGCGGTCCGCCAGGTCGCTTCGCGAAGCTCCTTCGTGCGCGCGGCGAGCGACTTGGCCGTCACACCGGGTTTCGGGGCGCTTTGCGAGGCTTTTGCCGGGCTGACCGGAGCTGGCGCCGACGATGGATTTGCTTCGGATTGGACCGAAGGTGGCTCGCCCTCCCCTTCCCCATCCTGCGAGGCTGCGGGCGGCGTGGTATCGAGTTCCGTATCGGCGGTGTCTGCCCTCTCATCGTCTGCAGACGTCGCGAGAGCGGCTCTTGCCGCGGCTTCGGCCTGGGCCTCCTTTTCGAAACGGATGACGTCGGCAGCTTCGGTCTTGATCTGGAAGCATCCGGCGTTGGTGCAGTATCCGTCGTCGACATGGGTCTCAAAGAGCGCGCGCTGGGTGGCTGAATTATAGGGGCACTTGGTACATTCGCTCTTGTCGAAACAGGCAGACGCAAGGTCCTGTGTCACCCGCTTGAGAAGCTCCTGTGTCTTGGCGACGTCGAGCTGCGCGGTGAGAATGGTTTCGAGCGCCTTGTCCTGCTTGTCTTTCGGCACCGCGGCGAGCAGTTCGGCATGACCGACTTTGATACGGCGTTCGTCCAGTGCCGTTTTGACCGGTTCGGATAGTTCAGCGAGGGCGAGCCGGCGATCGAACATGGTGCGGGACCATCCGAGACGCTTTGCGGCTTCCGCGCGGTCACCCTGGCATGCCGCGAGCACCCGCACTGCTGCATCGGCCTGTTCGGTCTCCGATGCGTTGTCGCGATCGTGGTTCTCTGCGATTGCGGCTTCGAGGGCTTCCCGATCGGTCATCTCGCGAATGACGACCGGGATTTCGCCTTCCGGGCCATAGACCTCGAGCGAGGCGCGATAACGACGTTCGCCCGCGACGATTGCGAAGAATCCGTCCTTTGGTCTGAGCAGGATCGGTTGCAAGACGCCGCGCCGACGGATGGACGCTACGAGTTCTTCATGCTTCGCGCGGTCGAAATAGCGGCGCGGATTATCTCCTTTGATGATTTTGGAAAGCGGCAGAGTGATTTCGGGAACGGGTTCTGGTGCGTCCAAGGCACGTCTCCTTGCGGAATGTCGCGGACCCGTCCTTCGCGGCCATGCGGCTCCAATCCGGCGAGTCCAATCCGCTCCCCTCCCCCTTCCCTCTCGTGGCCCATCGGGCCTCAGAGCGGGTTGGTCGATTTCCGGCGTTTGGCAAAAAAGGGAGCCCGCATCCGCGGCTTCAGGCGCTGGTGATCAGGTCCAACAGACGCGCTTGCAGTGCGCCGTCGCGTAGGTCGGTATCATTGATGTCGATGACCGGAGCGATCTTTTCCATGCGCGGATGGGTGATCGCCTTGGCGTCGTGATAGGCGTCCGTGTCGAAGCCCATCGCCTCGACTATGGCGATGCGGTTCTCGCCTGTTTCACGAGAATATGTTTCGATGATGAAGTCGGGCCGGCAGTTCCCGGCGGGCGTCTGGATGTCGAACAGGGGCTTGGTGATCGCGCTGTCGTAACGATGTTCGTCAAGCCGGTGTTGAATCCGCAACAGATCGCGCAGGACGGTGCGTTCGAAATCGGAATCGACGGGTATGAAGCGCTGCCCCGAATAGATGGGCTGAGCATAGGCCCGCAACGGCGCATAGCCCTTCACCTGCGGCAGCTCGCCGATGACGATCAGCGCCAGATAGGGGCCGGCGACGGGCGTGCCATGAATCGATGGGTGCTGGATGCGGGTCGCGACTTCGATGGGATCGCAGCCGGCGGCATGGATAACATTGCCCTCAATGCCGTTGGCAAACAGCAGGAGAAATCCTTGCGGGGCGTGTCCGCGGGGCCAGCGGGAAGCAAGCGCGCGAATACCGGCATAGACGCTCCGATGCCGGAAGGCTGAACCGTGCGTCCATAACACCCTCGCCAGCTCGACGCCTGGCGCAACCTCGATATGACCGGCGGCTTGCTGGATTGCTGCGAATTCGCTGGCGATGCCGCGTTCGCCACTGGGCGACAGCATGGCCTGGTTGCGACCGGCGAGATCGATCAGCCGCCACATCAATCGGGCAAGCCGCGGGATATGCGGTTGGCGCACACGACCGCTTGCGCTGTCTTCGGGCGCGCGAGCAAGGCGAACCGGAGCGCTCTTGAGTACCGAAAAATAGCCCTCGGGGCGGTCGACTGGTCGAACCGGATCGGCGGCCGCCATGTGTCCGGGCGCGGCCTGGGCATGGAAGAATGGACAATCGAGGTGATGCTCGGGTCGTCCCGGACCCGTCAGGCGTCTGAGGTAGAAGGTTTCCGCTTCGCTGAGATAGGCCGGCGTCATCAACGGCGGAGCGACTTGGGCGCCCAGGCAGTCACAAGCGATCCACATTTCGCCGAGCCTGGCCTGTTCCACCAAGACGACGCCCGCTTCCTCGTCGTGGTGGTTTCCCTTCCCGATGTACCATCGCACGAGCGCGTCGCGAACGAGCGGATCGATCGGGATTCGTTGGTGGCCCCTGCCCCCGCGATCAACCAGCCACATGGAACGATCCAGGGCGACATCGGGGGCATGCCGCTGATGCTCTCAGCATGCGCATTCTCCTGTCCACTGGCGTTCGGTGGGGAGCATAGCACATGGTGTTTCGCCTGATAAACAGTCTGGAGGAAGTTGCTCTGGTCGATTGGCCTTGTTCGTGCTATGTTCCGATTATTGCTTGTCTAGGAGATGTCACATGAGCAGCCCGAAGAAACTGCCTGGCCGGATCGATATCGACATCACGCTTGTCGATGCGTCGCTGGATCATGTGCAGCGTCCGGAACGCCGGGCAATCGCGGCGCTGTCGATCGGTGTCGAAGCGAACGACGCTTATTATTCGGTGGTAGAGCTGCTCGAGGCTGTGCATCTTGTCGGCACCCGCCATCCAGACGGTCGGCGAAAGCTGGGCCGGATTCTGGGAGAGAGCGGCGATGATTATCAGCGCTCGATCTACTACGCGCTCGCTGGACGCGGTGCGTCCCATATGCTCGACGATCTCGAATGGCTTGCCGCGATCCTGAAGGCACGGGGCAGCGTAGCGCGCCACCATGCCGTGAACGATCCGATCTCGCCCTATATTTCGCCGGAACCGGACGGCCCGGTCGGCGCGTTCGCGCCGTCGTTTCCGCTTGGTCGATCATGGCGGACGTTCCGGGCTCCAGCCGGTTAAGAGAATGGCAGGTTGCCGGGTGGGGTATTCCGTCACGGCATAACCTGCGCAGCAATCTCAGCGTCGTCGTCTGGCGTTGTGGTGACCAGAAAGGGCTGTTCGATAAGCCTGGTTCGTACGATGGTCTGGGGATAGCCGGCCCGCTCGCTCCGACGGCAGGCATATTCCCAGGCGCGCTGGAAGCTGTTGAGTTTGCGCTCGGCGGTCGATCCCGCAGTAGTCGGCATAGCAGGGGCCTTTCATCAGAATGAGGGTAAGGGACAATTGCAAACCCTGCATTGGGCAGTGAGCCGCCCTCCCCCCTCCTCTTATTCGGACCTTGAAGTCGCTCGAAGCGCGTCATGAGAGGAATGCCGTGGCGGACAGCGCCAGTCGATAGCCCTGATAGCCGCGTTGCGTCGCAAACCGAGGTGGAGGCGATGTACGCTGCGATGGTCGACAGTTTGCTGCCTCTGACGTAATCAGAGTGCTAGCGCCGTTGCTTGATGCGCTGTGGGCTACGGCGTCCGATTGGGCAGGCCGGTGGTGTCGGGAGCCAACCTCGCGGTTGCATCCCCCTTAAAGAATCATCTTATAAAAAACGCCCAAGCGGAGCGCGGGAGCTTCTATAGATTCATGATTCTAAGATTCGGGACCATTTAGTCGTTGAAACTCAATGCGTTGATATCCCTCTATATGAGCTGGCGGGGGCTTTAGCGTGAGCGCAAGGGGGCATTAATGCGAGCGCAAGGGGGCAACTGGATGAGCGTGCGGGGGTTTATGTGAGCGATTGGGGGTGCCCGGGATTCGATATGAAGTGGCCTCTGGAAGGGTTTGATTCAGCCCAATGAATCGTTTCGTTGGCCGACTGTGCTGGATTTTGGGTCGATTTTGAGGGCGATGGTGGCGGTCGGGATTGGCTGACGCCGGTCGTGCGGTTCTTTATATGAGTGATCGGGGGCGTCTGGGCTTGCAGTGGTAAGCGGTCAGCCCTTTCGATCGGCGTTTATATGAGTGGACGGGGGTGCCCCTGAAAATCGATTCGGATCAGCAGCTTGGCGGGGCGTTATTGTGAGGCGCCGGGGGCACGCACTGTCTGGTCTCTCGGCAGCTGAATGATCTAAGCTAACTTATGGTGTTTATGTGAGGAATTGGGGGGCGCTCCTAAGCCCGTGTATTTCTGCCGGTTTCGCGGCGCGTTTATGTGAGGACCAGGGGGTTGATGACAGAGCGCCCTGCCCTCTTTTCATGAGTCGGCGGGGGTTCGTTTATGTGAGTAAACGGGGGCGGGTTCTCTTTATGACACGCTGATGGTATGCAACTCATATGAAGCTCGATTCGGACATATCGGAAATCGAGGTAACATCAGGGCTGGAGAGTCTGAGCCGGACGCTGCGCGTTGCGGATGTGATTCGCCGCCGTGATCTCGATTTTGTAAGCAAGCCCGGCGAATTGGTCGAGTCCGAGTTCGAGACCGGCTCGCTTGGCGCTGCTGCGCGCAAAGCTTTCGCGTTGATGCTGCGCAAGGCTGGTCCGGAAGCCTCTGAAGACAAGACGTTCGTTATTACGAAGAAGGAGCTTCGAGGCTCCCACAAGGGTAACGAGCGTATTCAGACCGTGATGGATGAATTGCTTCGGGTCATTGTTCGTATCCGGACGACGACGTCGAAGGGTAAACCTGCGGTGATGTCGCAGGCGTTGCTAGCGAGCTGCGTCGAGGAAATTTCCGAAGACGGGATGAGCGTCGTCGAATTTCAGTTCTCGGATAATTTCAAGCGCGTGTTGCAGCGTTCCGACTATTATGCGCGCGTCAATCTTGGTGTGATGCTTGCGCTGCAGTCTCGCTATGCTCTCTCTCTTTACGATCTGGGGTGTCTGATCATCAATCGGCAGAACCGGGTGTACAAAATGAAGGTCGATGAACTGCGGCGGAAGCTTGGAGTTCCTGACGGCAGCTTCAAGAACTTTGCCGAGTTCCGGCGCGATGTGCTGGCGAAGTCGAAGGCGGAGATCGATCAGCTGGCGGATTTCACGGTTGAATGGGAGGAAATCCGGGGATCGGGCCGCGGTCGGCCGGTCGAGGCCGTGAAACTGATGTTTCACCCCAAGGATCTTGAGGATCAGGAGGAAACCGCGCGCGAGTTGGATCGTCCCAGGGTTGGTCGGCGCGCGCGGCGTGAGGGCACGGTGGAGACGATGGCGATCGCGGATCGGCCGAAGATTATCGAGCGTAAGCCGTTTCCCCGCGATTCTCTGCACTTCTGCCCCGACACGCGTTTGTTGACGATCGTTGCGGATTATGGCGGCGGTTGGGACAAGGATCTCATTGCGAGCGGGTATCGCAAGACGATGGGTTCTCGACTGGATAACCTGGTTGGGGATGCACTTTACAAGTCGTGGGAGGGGTTTTGTAAATCCTTCGTGCAGCAACGTGGGCGTGCATAGGGGGCCCCTGCCCCCGATCACTCATATAAACGGACGCCGAGCCTCAGACCGGCCCCGGTCCAGGAGCGCCCTCCCCTTCGGCGAGATCGAGCAAGGCGATGATCCCATCGGGGAGGCTGAGATTTCTGGCTTCGCACCAGATGACGAGCCTGTCCCGTTCAGGTTGCGAGAGACGCATGGTGATGTGCTTGGTCCGCGCCGGACCGCGCATTGGTTTGCGCTTGGGAATTGCGGAGGTGTCTGCGTGTACTTGCGGGAAGTAATTTGCGGGGGGAGTTGGTCGGACTGGTTCCCGGATCGGCGTTTGATCGACTGCTGTGCCCGCTGGCGGTGTGGACGCGATCAGGCTCTTCAGGCGTTCGGTTGGATCGTCGTGCGTTTCGAGCCGTTGCCGGGTTTTGCCGATGATGTCACCCATGGCCGGGGCTGCGGGTTTGGGTTCAGCCATTGGATGCCTCCTTGTTCTGAATTTCGCCGAGGACGTCGGCGAGGATGCTCTGGGCTATTCGCCGGGCTTTTTCGGTTTTGGCGAGACCGGCTTGCTCCACCTCCGCGAGGGTCATGCGGAAATTCGACATGGCGCGGAACGCATCGAGCGTATGCATTTGTTCCTTGAATATCGGCAATGCACTGCTGATTTGGGCATCGATTTCCCACTCGGCGCGCGAGCGGGCGACCTGCCCGGTTTGGGTAATGAGCACTCGGTATGGCACTCCGCCACCCATCTTCTGCAGCATTTCGCTAGTTTCGACGGTCCTTTCGAGATCGAGGCGCGAGGAGCGAGTCGGTATCACCACAAAGTCAGAGTCCATCGCGGCATATGCGGTCTTGAAGTTGGACGTGCCTTCAGAATCCACGATCACCAGTTGCGCGTTTTCCCTTGCTCTTTTGATTGCGGCGCCGATCTCGCCGTCACGGATCTGGGAGGCATCCTCGACGGTTATGAGGGAGTCCCCTCCCCTCCCCTCTTCGCGGCGATCGCGGTGCCAGTTTAACAGGCTATTCTGGCGGTCGGCATCGAGCATGAATACGGAGCCGCCAAGCGCCTCAAATTCGGATGCGAGCGCGAGAGCGAGTGTGGTTTTGCCCGCACCTCCTTTGCTCTGTGCGATGGTGATGACCGGCATTCGTTAAACTCCTCCAATACAAGGCCGCGCGTTCGCCCGCGCGGCAGTAGCCGACCGCGCATAAGGATGCGCGGCACCATCCGTATGCGACGGTGATAGCGCGTGTATATGCGCGGTGCAAGTATGCCGCGCGCCCACATACGAGTGCGCGTGCTGCTGCGCGTGTACATATACATCACCGTCACATGGTAGCGGCGCGGTCGGCAGCACGGCGGAACGCGCAGACGCTAGCGCGGGCGAGTGCGCATACGCAGACAACGGCGCAGCACACAGCGCATTACATCGTGCCCTACAATACGCGGCGGTGTATGCAGCACATAACGCGGCACAAGCCTAAATGGTTGATAAACTTCTAGTTTCTTCGAATGCCGAAGTGCGCCGTAAAACAAATTCGGCTAGCGCACCCCGGTGAGGAGATTGTCTATTGCTGCCATTTCCCTGTCGAATGCATCGAAGACAGAAGCAAGATCGCGATCGACGGGAAGGGGAGGGGGCTCTTTGGTAGGCCGCCCCCGCTTCGCCGGTAGATAGCCAAAATCCGCAGCGAGGTCGGGAGTCAGATATTGACGCCAGCTCCGCCGCTGGGTGATCTCTACGAGAAGGCCTGCCATAGAAGCGCGCTCGATCAGTTTGCTCGCTCCAGCGATGCTCATGGAGAGCAGTTCTGCAACTGATTGAGGGGAGAGGAGCGGCCGATACTGGATAAGTGCCAGTAACGCAGGGAGTGCGCCAGGTCGATACTCGGCGGCAATCGCGCGCTGGGCATTGCGAAAATGACGCTCAAGACCGTGCAGCCTTTCAAGGCCGATCCGGGCCGCTCTTTCGAGCGCGCGCAGCGTCGCCAACCATTCGTCTTCGTTCGGCCGAGATTTCAGCCTGAACGCCTTGGCGCAGCCGGCGAGGCAGGGAAGGGGAGTAGCGGTCAGGCCAAGATCTCGAAGCGCGAAGGGGAGGCCAAGCCAGGCCATGATGCTGTGATCGATCCGGGCGAGTTGGCGCACAGTGTCAAAGGCACGCACTAGGAGAGGGTGGTCCTTCGCCTCTATCGCTTCGCTGATCGCGGTGGGTAGCGCATCGCGCCAGGCGAGCGGGTCTGGATTATCGAGCGCCGAGCGCCAATCGTCCAACCGGTCGAACAGGTCGACATGGCTGGGCAGGGGAGGGCGACCGGGAATTTTCAGGCCACAGCCCCACGAAAATACGTCGATTTCCTCTACCTCGCCCGACTGCAATTGCAGTGCCTTCGCATAGCCGCTCCAGGCTGCGCGCATCGCCCACGGTTTAGCCACAGGACTGGCGGTAATCCGGGCATCGAGCCGCCCTATCGCTGTCGAACACGCTGCTATCGCCGCGACCATTTTCGGGGTATAATCGGGGCCGAAACGGGGCAGGGCGGGGCGGTTGTCCATAGCCAATAATGAACTGAAACGGAATCTGGGTAAAGTATGCTCTGACGCTCAGTGTTGATAATGGATCGTTATCACGCCTCTATACATTATAGAAACGCCCGGCTATCCTCACGCCCATGGCGAAAAAGCGTCCTTCCACCTCAATTGTTCCGTTGAGCTGCGAGCCTGTCGATCTCATCGCTGACGTGCGTGCGCTGGTCGGCGGTGGTGAGGCCATCGACGCCGCGCTGCTCGACGCCGCCATGCGGGGTTGGTCGCGCAACACAAGGCGGGCGTTTCGCTCTGACCTGACCTTGTGGGATGGGTGGTGCCGCAAGCACGGCGTGTCCGCGTGTGAAGCCTCGCCGGCGGATGTGGCGGCCTGGATCCGCGCGCTCGCCGGGATCGACACCCCTGACATGACGCCGCGCGCAGCGGCGACGATCGAGCGCTACCTCGTTCATGTCGGATGGGCTTACCGGATGGCGGGTCTTCCCGACCCGACTGCCGATCCCTTGGTGAAGTTCGAGCGCAAGGCGGCGCGCAAGCACCTGGGCGTGCGCCAGCGTCAGGCGCGGGCCATCCGGTTCAAGGGCGACATCGCCGATCTCGACAGCCCTGCGTGCGGTGTCTGCCTTGCCCACCTCATCAAGGCCTGTCGGCGTGACGCACTGGGCCTGCGTGACGCAGCGCTGCTGCGCATTGCCTACGATACCGGCGCACGCCGATCAGAGCTGGTGGCGATCGACGTGGCGCATGTCGAGGGGCCCGATGCCGAAGGTGCGGGGATTCTGAACATCCCCTCGAGCAAGACCGACCAGGCAGGGGAGGGCGGTGAGGCCTATCTTGCACCCGCGACCATGGTGGCCATCGCCCGCTGGCGCGAGGTGGGCGGCATCGACAAGGGCCCACTGCTGCGCCGGGTGGTGACGCACTTCGATGGCTCGATCGACAGGATCGGCGCGGCGCGGCTGCACCCCAATAGCATTGGCCTGATCTACAAGCGTCTCGTTCGCCGCGCTTGGGAAAAGCGCCTGCTTGGCGAGATGAGTGAGGCTGAGCTTGATCGTTGGCTGAAAGCGGTGTCCTCGCACTCGATTCGGGTCGGGGTGGCGCAGGATAACTTTGCGGCAGGAGAAGGGCTACCCGCGATCATGCAGGCCTACCGCTGGCGCGACGCCCGCACGGTCATGCGCTACGGGGCGAAACTGGCCATGAAGAGCGGTGCCTCCGCGCGATTGGCCAAGCGGTTCAGCGAGCAGGGGTAAGCAGCGGCACGTTTCCGGGGCGCATCTTCACCGCAGTCTATTTTGGCACGTCGGCTGCGAAGGATTGCTCTCTACTGCGCTCTTCTTTGGCGTCCGACAGCGCGGTCAGCGGCCGCATAGGCGCTCGAGAAGCTCTCGCGCGCGTCCTTGGCCGCCAAGGCGAGCCGCGCGGCGCGGGCGAGGGGAGGGGGGCCGCGCCGGCCGATCCACGACAGGAAATCCTGCCGTTCGGCCGCGTACCACGAGCGGGTCAGTTCGGCCGCTTCAAGCCCCGGATTGTGCTCGGGGCCTTGGTTTTCCTGAGGAAAGTCGCGGACATGGACGCGCCACAGCCGCCTGAGCGAGGCCCGCGCCAGACCGTCCGCGACCTCGGCGGACAGGAACGGCAGCGCGCCCTCGAGGCGCGCGAGGGCCAGTTGCCACGGGGGAGGGGCGTGTTCCATCGGTCCCAGAATATACCATAACGGCAAAAAGTATACTCGGCTTGTACGGTCCGTTCACTGTCCGATAATGGCTCTTCACGGACAGTGGAAATAGAGGTAGGACAGGGCCGGTTTGCTGCGGGGAAGGGCGGAAAATGGCCGATGGAAGCGAGGATCCCGCCGAACAGTACCCGCCGACCCCGCTCATTCCGAACATGGCGGCGTCCGCTGCCGAAATCTCTCATCCAGGGCGGATTCTTGGAGAGGAGATCGCGGCGGCCCGCTCCTATCGCGCCCAGGCCAAGGCCGCCAACACGATCCGCGCCTACACCAGCGACTGGAGCCAATTCGAGGGCTGGTGCTGGCAGCGGGACCTAAATCCGCTGCCCGCGCGGCCCGAAGCCGTGGCAACGTATCTTGCCGCGCTCGCCCTGGCGGGCAAGGCCGACAGCACCATCGGCCGCCATCTGGCTGCGATCGGGTGGAAGCACCGGCAGGACGGACTGGTCGCGCCGACGCTCCGTGACGAACGCACGGTCATCGCCGATACGCTGGCCGGGATCCGCCGCGAGCAACGCGCGCGGCCCCGCGCGAGGAAGGCGGCGATTACGGCCAGCGAGCTGACGGCGATGATCGCGGCCGCCGACGGGCAAGGCACCCGTTCGATCCGTGACCGGGCGATCATGGCCTTGGGTCTGGCGGCTGCTTTGCGTCGGTCGGAACTGGTCGGGCTCGAAAGGCGCGATGTGGAACTGGTCGACAAGGGCCTGAAACTGACGCTGCGCCACTCCAAGACCGACCAGGAGGGTGAGGGACAGGTGATCGCGGTCCCCTCCGGCAAGACCCTCAAACCGGTGGAGCGGCTCAAAGCCTGGTTGGCGGTCCGTGGCAGCAGTGCGGGGCCGTTGTTCTACCAGATCGACCCGCAGGGCAGGCTGACAAACAAGCCGATGTCGGACCGCTCGGTCGCGCGGCTGATCCAGAAATATGCGGGGCGGGCGGGATTGGATCCGGAGACGGTTGGGGGGCACTCGTTACGCGCGGGGTTTTTGACCGAAGCGTCCCGCTCAGGCGCGACCATCGCCAAGATGCAGGAAGTGTCGCGGCACAAGAGGGTCGAGGTGCTGCTCGGCTATGTGCGCGCGGCCGAGCTGTTCGAGGACCACGCCGGCAAGGCGTTTTTGTGACTGTTCACGCGCCTGGATCAATGGCCAGACAGGCTGCGCACCGCTAGCCGTTCTGCATTGGCTTGCCCGGCGCGATGTAGTGCCCTGTGTGGACGACCTCCGCGGCGCAAGAGCTTTTCGGCAGTGATGATTGCGGTCGGGTGCATCCATGTGTTCGGCCTGTTCGCGCAGCACCGGATGGCTGCTGGCCCTGATGAAGTCCGCAGGCTGGCTCCCTAATCACGTCATCGCGCTCGAAGCGCTGTGACCCCCTGGGTTTCACCAACCCCCGGTCTGACCGGTTCGTCATCACTACTAAGCTGCTCCTACGCATCCCATCACGCGACTATCGAGCGATCGGGATCTCTTTAAGCGGCAACGGCGTAGACCTCCTTCCGCGTCATTACGGCCCAGGCAATCCGGGCTGTTTTGTTGGCGAGCGCCACTGTCGCAATCTTCGTGGGCTTGCGCTCGAGCAGGCCCGCCATCCAGGGTTGGCGGGCCGGATTCTTGCGCGTCATCCGCATGACAGCAGTCGAGCCGACAACCAAGAGCCGGCGAAGATAGCCATCGCCCTGCTTGGTTATTCCGCCCAGCCGCTCCTTGCCGCCGGAGCTGTTCGCTCGAGGTGTGAGGCCAAGCCAGGCGGCGAACTGACGGCCTGATCGGAACAGCGATGCGTCGGGCACCGCGGCGGCGATAGCCGAGGCTGTAATCGGGCCGATCCCTGGGATCGTGGCCAGCCTCCGGCTTGTCTCGTCGTTACGATGCCAATCGAGGATCTGCGCCTCTAGCCGATCAATCTCGCTCGCTAACGCCCTCAACTGAGCGGCAATGCCATGGAGGGCCGAACGCGCGTGAACGGGAAACCTGTCCTGTTCTTCATGCAGCGCCTTCAGGGAAGCCGCTAAGCCGCCCGCACCCAATCCCGTCACGATCCCATACTCAGCCAGGTGGCCGCGAAGCGCGTTGATCAGCATGGTGCGCTGCCGGACCATCAGGTCGCGACTTTTGTGAAGCATCAGAACTGCTTGCTGCTCGACCGACTTCACAGCGACGAAGCGCATCGTCGGCCGGGTGACCGCTTCGCAGATCGCTTCGGCATCCGCCGCATCGGTCTTCCCGCGCTTCACGTAGGGCTTAACATAGGCAGGCGGCATCAGGCGCACCTCGTGGCCGATTGCCATGAGCTCGCGCGCCCAGTGATGCGCCGACGCGCAGGCTTCCATGCCGACCAGGCAAGGCGACAACTCCGCAAAGAACCGCATAAGCTCGGACCGGCGCAGCTTGCGCCGGATCAGTACTGCGCCATCGGCAGCGATGGCGTGAACCTGAAACACATTCTTCGCCAGATCCAATCCGACGGTAACGTGAGGTGGTCCCGCCTTCTTGGACAGTTTGGCGGCTAAGTTAAGCTAATCCCGGTTGTCGTTCATGCCGCCATTCTGGTCATCAGAACATGGGGGGCATGCCCCCCATGTTCTGATTGCCCGATCCGCCGATAGGCCTCGACCGGGGTTTTCCCGGCCAGGCCCGAGTGCGGGCGCTGGGTGTTGTAATAGGTGATCCACCGGCCCAGGCCAGCCTTCAACTCCGATCCGGTCTCAAAGGCATGGAGATAGACGCATTCGTACTTCAGGGATCGCCAGAGGCGTTCGATAAAGACGTTGTCCATCCACCGGCCCCGGCCATCCATGCTGATGCGGACCTCGGCGTCGCGCAGCACGCTGGTGAAGGCGAAGCTGGTAAACTGGCTGCCCTGATCCGTGTTGAAGATCTCGGGCTTGCCGAACCGGGCCAGGGCTTCTTCCAACGCCGCGACGCAGAACCCGGCATCCATCGTGTTCGACAGCCGCCAGGCCAGCACCTTGCGGGTAGCCCAGTCCATGATCGCCACCAGATAGAGGAAGCCCCGGCGCATCGGGAGTGGAGTAGGAAGCGCATAAGCGCTTCCCCTCCCCGAACCGTACGTGCACCTTTCAGCGCATACGGCTCTCTATTCAACCTTGGTCCAAGGCCATGGCGACATCACGATAGCGGGAGGTGACGGTGTTTCGGAGCTCGTCCCGATAGATGTAGGGATTTCGCTCCGGATTCCGCCACCGGAACTGCATCTTCTGGCTTGTGACCAGTCGTCGCAGCGCCTTGCCGACGGCATTGCCCTGATTGCTTCGACCGTAGACCAGCCACGTCTTCGATTGGCCGGTTTCCGGCATGCGGTACCATTTACGCATCAAAGGCTTGATACGGGACCGGTACTTCTGCGCCAACCAGTGCGCCATTTTCCAGAACACGACGGTGTCGATGCGCCGGAATGTGCGCGCCGTGAAGTCGGTGAACCTGTAGAACGCAGCCCATCCCGCCAGCTGGCGGTTCAGACCGTCGATCATGTCCACCGCGGCAACCTCATGATTGCCGGAGAGAGCCTCGACCAATCGGCGAGCGAAGGTCTTGGCCTTCTCCTTGGGTATCGTTGAGACCACGGACATGCGTCCGCTCGATCCCCGCCTGCGGATAATCCGGTGCCCGAGGAACACGAACCCGTCGTCGACGTGGGTGATATGGCTCTTGTCCATATTCAACGTCAGCTTCAGGTCGTCTTCCAGAAAGGCCCGGCATTCCTCGCGGATGGCCTCGGCATGTGCCTTGGTGCCCTTGACGATGACAACGAAGTCATCGGCGTAACGGCAGTAGGCGACAGCAGGTTTCCATTGCCGGTTCTCGCGAACCGTGATGGGGCGCCCCTGCTGGATGCCGAAGTTCCATGCCCAGCGATCCTTTCGCGCCTTGTCGCTCAGGTATTTCGCCTCCAGCCACGCATCAAACTCATGGAGCATGATGTTGGACAGGAGCGGCGACAGCACGCCGCCTTGCGGTACACCTTCGCTTGAGGCGACGAACAGGCCACGGTCGACGTGGCCCGCCTTCAGGAATCGCCAGAGCAGATCAACAAACCGATCATCCCGGATTCGCCGCCGAACGCAGCGAAGCAGAAGCCGGTGGTGGACCGTATCGAAGTAGCTCGCCAGATCACCTTCGATGATCCAGCGGCCCCGCGCTCCGGCACCACTATCCTGCAACTGTATCTTCACGGTCCGGACAGCGTGATGCACGCTGCGTTCCGGCCTGAAGCCGTAGGAGAGGCGATGGAAGTCGCTTTCCCAGATCGGCTCCATGGCCATCAGCATCGCGCGCTGGACGATGCGGTCTTTCAGGGTCGGGATACCAAGTGGTCGTTTCTTGCCATTGGCTTTCGGGATATAGATTCGCCTGACCGGCTGCGGGTGATAACTCCCCGTCAGCAAGTCCGTTCGCAGACTGGCCAGCTGTTCTGCCAGTACGGCCTGCATCCGTCGCTTGTCCATTCCGTCGATGCCCGGCGTATTGGCGCCACTCGACGCCAGCACGATCCGAGCCGCCTCGGCAAGCCACGCCCGATCGGCAATGAGCCGGAGAAGGCGATCGAACTTGCGGTTCTGGTCGCTCTCGGCCCACGTCGCGAGCTTGTGCTGCATTTCGCTGATTATCAAAGGTCTTCACCTCGTTTGGTCAGGTAGTTTGCACTTCAAGCTGATTGAACTGTCCCCCTTCGCCATGTGACAGGCTTTCCCTGTCGCGGACTACTACGGGGACTCCGCCAGCACGGTGGACATCGGGGCCAACTCCCTTGGCATTCCATCATGCCTTCCCTCGTTCATATGCTGGACTTTCGCGCGCTGGGGAGGCTGCCGGTCGCAGTCCTTGTCCTTGCGTCCCGCAAGTCGATGCCGATGCCATGGCCTGGCTGCATTCTCTCCATGGCTCCATGCGGACGGGCTACATTTCCGGCCACATTCGGATGTCGCCGACATACGTCTCCGGCGCCATCATCAGCATTCCGCCTGTTAAGCCGTGTAGGCGAAGGCGACATTTCAGCCCTCGGATGCGGATTAACCGGTTCGTGTTCCTCAACCTTCCAGCGCTACAGCCTCGGGGACCATCTCGGCGTAACGGCTTCGCCTCAATCCCCTTTACCTGCGGGCTACGTCACCCTGCCAGTTGACGGCAGGTCACCGCCGCTTGGGCTCATGCCCCCTCACAGCAGAGGGCAAGGCATTCGTTCAGTTCCTCCTTTCTCCTTTGCATTCCAGTCATATGCACCCCGGACCATCCGGGACGAGGCGCACTGTATGTCACATCGGCGCACCAGACATGGTTGGGTCGCTCGATCGCCAGCTTGCGCAGCAGGTACGGATAAACCCGGTGCTGCGGGTGCGGATCGCTCGTGCGCGGCCGCTGGTAGATCGGTGTCAGCCCCATCTTCGCCATCAACCGCCGTGCACGGCGACGACCTACCTCGTGGCCGTTGCGACGCAGGTGCCGCGCCATCTGGCGGCTGCCATACCACGGGCATTCCATGAACGTCTCGTCGATCACCGTCATCAGCGCCAGCGTCTCGTCGGTTTCCGGCACTGGTGCGTAGTAATAGGACGAGCGGCTGATCTGGAGCAGGCGGCACTGGGTCGCTATCGACAGGCGGTGAGCAGGTTCGACCATCGCTCGCCTCCGGTCCACGCTCATCGACCGAAGGCTTTCGCTAAAAAATCCCGCTCGACGACCAGTTGCCCAATCTTGGCGTGCAGCTTCTCCACCTCGCTTTCGCTGACCGCCCTGGCCGCATCACCGGCCCCGGAGAAGGTGCTCGCCATCCCGTCGATGGCCTGCCGTTTCCAGGCCGCGATCATCGTATGGTGAACGCCATGCTTGGCGGCCAGCTCCGCCAAGGTCAGGTCACCCCGGATCGCCTCCAGTGCTACCTTGGCCTTGAAATCCGCGCTGTAGCGCTTCCTCGTCGTCTTCATTCCCGTACCAATCCATCAGGTCGGGAGTAGCTTAACACCCTGTCCAGAAAACCGGCACCACCTCAAACGATCTCCTGCTCCATGGAACGACTCCTAGACGTGAACCTACAACGACCACATCATCGCACAGCTACGTTGGTGCGGAGGTCGTCCACGACATCACGTCAACACCTGCACCCATTTCACTGCCGGAAACGGATAGTATGTTTCCTAGTTCGGATAGACGGACACCATGTCTTGATTGCATAGTGACTTGAGAAATCCTTCAGGCGACGAGAAGGCGGTAACTTCTCCGGAAACATTGAAGAGGGTGGGCAGGGAGTAAACTGCATGAATGTTCTATCCGGTATTGGCGCGCTAAACGCTGGAGTCTGGTTGTGCACGACAGCCTTGGTCATGGGGGCTTGCCCTGCTTTCGCGCAAAGCGTCGCCGAGCCTCCTAGCGACCAGTCGGCTACCGAAGCTGATTCCGGCGCAGAAATCCTTGTAACAGCCAACCGCCGTGAGCAGTCGGTCCGTGACGTTGCCATGGCGGTGTCGGCCTACGGAGGCGCTGAGTTGGCCCGGCTCAACGTCGAATCCGGCGTGGACATCGTCCGGCTCACTCCCGGGGTTTTTCTGTCCAACGCTGCTGCTGGCCAGAGCCAGCAATATTCGATCCGTGGAGTGACCCAGAACGACTTCAATGATATATTCGAGGGGCCGATCGCGGTCTACTATGACGACACCTACGTGCCGTCGCTACAGGGGCAAGTGTTCGGGACCTTCGATCTTGAGCGGGTCGAAGTTCTCAAGGGACCGCAAGGCACACTGTTCGGGAAGAATGCGACCGGCGGCCTGATCCATTTCATTCCCCGTCAGCCAACGAATCAATTCGAAGGCTTCGCTGAAATTAGCTACGGCAGCTTCGACACTGTTCGGGGCGAAGGCGCGATCAGCGGCCCGCTTTCGGATGACGTGAGGGCTCGTGCCTCGGTGCTGTATTCGCGCCAGGGCAGCTACCTCCAAAACGTCTATCCAGCAGGACTCGCTTTTCCCAGCGCGCCGCCGACCCCACGTTTTGGCGAGGATCTAGGCAAGGAGGACATGCTGGCTGGACGATTGCAGATCGAAGCCGACGTCACCGATCGCCTCAATCTGAGATTGGCCGGAACGGCCGCCCGCCTGAAGCTCGGGACCGCGCCCTACACGTCGCGCGCCCTGGTTCCGGTGTTCAATGCGGCGGGGCAACATGTCGGTACGGTTGCCCCGCCGGCGGGGACGCCGGACGGCCTTGGCTTTGTCGCGCCTCTTGACCATCAGCAAACAGCATCCGATTTCGCGCGCGGCGACGGCTACTATCTGCGGTCCTATGATGTTTCACTCCACACGAATCTGGCGTTCGACGGGTTCGACCTGATTGCCGTGTCGAGCTACAAGCGCTTCGAAAAGTCGATTGCGGTCGATGTCGATGGCGGCGCGGTCAACTTCCTAGCGCTTGGCACCGCCAACAGTTCGGACAGCTTTACGCAGGAAATCCGGCTTGCAGGCGAAACCGACGGCAAGCTCAGTTGGGCGACCGGTGCGTTCTTCTCCTCAGTCAGCGCCGACTCCAATATTGGCTTCTTGGCGCCGAGAAACTCTTTGTTCGCGGAGTCCTTGGGAGCCGGTCCGGTCGGTGTGGACCTGATCAATCAGGTGACATTCAAGAATACCAACTATTCGGTGTTTGCCCAGGTGGATTATCCATTGTCCGACCACTTTAAGGTGGTGCTTGGTGGTCGCCTGATTCATGAGCGGCTTCGGTACAGTTTTGCGTCGAGCATCTTTGCCAACACGGACGATTATGCCATCGATACGGATGTGCTGCTGGTACCGGGCATTCAGCCTTCGACGAGCAATCGCGTGAACGATACCTTGTGGGCGGGGAAGTTTGCGCTCGAATATCGTAGCGGGGATGGATCGCTAATCTACGCCAGTATCAATCGCGGCGTTAAGGGCGGCGCTTTCAATGGTAAGCTGCCCGACAACAGCCCGCCGCTGCAACCTTCGGAAATCCCTTACGGCCCGGAAACCCTTTATTCTTACGAGCTAGGCGCGAAGACGGCGCTATTCGATAATCTCCTTCGCCTGAGCGCCGCCGTATTCTACTATGATTACAAGGACTATCAGACGTTCGCGCTCCAGAATGCCTCTGGCATCATCAGAAACAATGATGCCCATGTATGGGGCGCCGAGGTGGATGCCCAATTCACCATCGGCGAGCGACTGCGTGGCGGATTGGCGATGGCCTATACCAAGGCGACGGTCGAGAATGTGGCGATCGCCGCAGCGACACCGACCGCACCGGCGGTGCTGGCGGATGTCCGCCCCACCTTTTCTCCGCGTTTCCAGCTGTCAGGCAACTTGGCCTATGAACTGCCTTTTGCACCACTTGGCGGAAAGCTGTCGTTGCTTACCGATGGCTCCTACATTTCCAGCTTTTACGACAATATCCGCAACTTCGCGGGCCAGCGGCACGACGGCTACGCGCTGGTCAATGCCGGCTTAGCCTGGACCAGCGCCGACGCGGCATGGACCCTAAAGTTCTACGTGAAAAACGTCTTCGAAGCACAGTACGTCGAGACTGCGTTCGACGTTTCCACTTTGTGCGGTTGCAGCGAAATCCAGTATTCGAAGCCGCGCCGGTGGACCGTGTCGCTACGCAAGGAATTCTAGGGCTTTATGTAAGGACACTCATGATGAACGAACCGCTCAACCAGCAGCTTCATAGCCGCTATCCAAATCTCAGTCTGGAGCCGATCCCGAGCTCACGGATCTGTTCGCAAGCGTACTTCGAGAAGGAACGGGACGCCATATTTCGCAATACCTGGCTCCAGATTGCGCGGACCAGCGATTTGCCGAAACCAGGTTCCTATTTCGTCAGAGACATTCCGACTCTCTCGACTTCGGTCATTGTCACACGAACGCGCGACGGGGCACTGCACGCCTTCAAGAACGTGTGCCCTCATCGCGGCATGAAATTGTGCGTTCCCGGAACCCATACGCATAACCGGATCAACTGCCCCTTTCATGGCTGGGCATTCGATCTGAGCGGCCAGGTAGCTGGAATCCCCGGCGAAGAATATTTCTTCGACTTTGACAAGGCGGATCATGGGCTGAAGCCAGTCAATGTCGGGGAATGGTCAGACCTGGTCTTCGTGAACTTCTCGCCCGAACCCGAGCAGAGCCTGCAAGTGTTCCTTGGCGAGCTTTACGATGATTTTCATGGTTTTTTCGCAACGGATCACTGGCAGGCGGTGCGAAACTATAACTGGACTCTGGATTTCAACTGGAAGCTTTATCTGGATAGTTCGGTTGAGGGCTATCATGCAGCCTATGTCCACTTGTTCAACAATACTGGACAGGTTGCGGCAACCAATCCCGATCCGCTCTGGCTGCCCAACGACTGGGTCCGCCTGTTTAAGGATCACCGGGTGGTCGGAGTTCCGCAAAATGTAGGCGAGCGTGAGCTTGCACCGATGGAGGCGCTCGCCTTCCAGTATGGTGCCGTGGCAGCCTATAATGAAGGCGGGGTTGCGCTCCCGCCGGGAATCAACAACACAAAGTCGAAGGACTGGGCTTTCGATATTCTCGAGGTCTTTCCAAATTCGGTCTTGTTCCTGAGCGCCAATCTGTTTGGAATCATTCGCCTGTGGCCGGTCGCCGCGAACCGCACTCATTGCGAGCTCGAAGTTTACCTACCGACGGCTACCACGGCTGCGGGGCGCGTCAGCCAGGAATATGGTGTTGTCTCGCTGCGTGATGTGGTGCGCGAAGACATGAATACCGCCGTTGCGATCCAGAGCGTCGCCGAGCCTGACGGTGAGTTTGTCCTGTGTGATCAGGAAATCGCGGTCCGTCACCAGTACGAGACCATCCATAGACACGTTGAGAATTGCAGGAGTCACGCCGATGTCTGACGTCGCAAATCGGGGGGTGACCTCGAACAACCTGCCCCAAAACTTCAGAGATCTTGATCCGTGGGTGAGCGAATGGGCGCTTGGCTCGGAGCGGCAGCGGTTCGCCAAACGAACCGGCAGCACAATCGAAGAAATCAGGCCGTTTTACGATGCGGTGTCGCCGCGGATGCCGGCTGTGATGGCTTACCTAGAAAAGCTTCCGATTGAGGGGTTGACGCCTGAGGATGATGCGCTTTTGCAAATAGCGATGTCCTACGTTGAGATCTCGCGCTGCTTCGAAGCGTGGAATCAGGTCGATGTGCGCGCCGACTTCTTCAAGCCCGCAGACCTCCAAACTGATCGTTGAAAATACTGAAGGGAGTGCAGTTCCGATGAACGCTCATATGTTGCCTGAGAAATACAGGGTTCTGGAACTCTTTGCGCGCGATTGGATCCTTCCGACGCAGACCGCACGCCAAGAGAAGCGGCTTACTACGAGCATTGCGAAATTGCGAGAATTCTACGATGCCATGACACCGCTGATGACGGATATCCTTGAGGATTTCGATGCCAAGGTGCTTGAGGATCTTACCGACGAGGAAAACAACCTGCTTCAACTTAGCTATGGGCTGGCGATGGTCGCGCCGGCAATCGAGTTCTTCCATCAGCCGGCTGTCGTTTGTGGCTTCGACGCGCGCAAGTTCCTGCCCACCCACGAGGCCGTAGCGAACCGTCCGGCCATGTCGGTCGCGCGCGAGGCGTTCGTTTAAGGATTGCTGCGATGACCAGACCTATCGATGAACGCATTGCCGAACTGGAGCGGAAGATCGAGCGCCTCGACGACATTGAGGCGATCAAGCGGCTCCGCTGGCGATATTCCCGGGCCTGCGATGACGATAATAACGTCGACTTGCTGCTTCCAATGTTCACCGAGGACGCAGAGGTTGTGCTCAATCCGCCGTTTTCTGGTGCGCACAAGGGGCACGCAGCGCTGGAAGCTATGTATCGCGACAATGCCCGTGTGAACGGTGTGCGCTGGACCACGCATTATTATCTGCAACCGCTCATCAATGTCAGCGGCGACGGTCAAACAGCAGAAGCCTCGTGGTACCTTTGGGAGCCCGCAACGATGGATTTCCCCGACGCTTCCAACGAGGGGGTCTGGCTCGCCGGTGAATATTTCGACCGCTACTGCAAGATTGATGGCGAATGGAAATTTACCCGTATCGAAATCAACATCCGACTGATGGCGTCGTACGATAAAGGATGGGCCGACGGCCCGATCCGGGGTGCGCAGCGCTGAGGTCAGTATGCTCTAAAGCATTGATGGGAATTGAATATGAATATCCAAACAGCCGAATCGTGGACAAAGAAGCTGAATCTAGGCACTGGCCCAGTCAGCCCTGAGGTCTACACCGATCAGGCGCAATTCGAGCTAGAGCGTGACAAGATTTTTCGTCGCTACTGGCTGAACTTGGGTCGCGAATCCGATATCCCGAAGGCGGGTGACTACATTGTCCATGACATCCCATTCCTAAAGGTCAGTGTCCTGCTGACACGCGGGCGGGATGGAAGTATTCGCGCCTTCCACAACGCGTGCCCTCACCGCGGCAACAAGATTTGCCAAAAATTGGCCGACAAGACGTCCTTTGTGAAAACCGGCAACAAGAAGTTTTTCGTGTGCGAATTTCACGGCTGGGTGTTCAGCGACAAGGGCGATGTCGTCGACATTCCAGACGAAGAGCAGTTCTTTGACATCGATCGGCGTACTCTTGGCCTTTTGCCGATAGCCATCGATTTCTGGGAAGGCTTCATTTTCGTCAATCTCGACGAGACGCCTCACCTCACGCTCGACGAGCAACTGGGTGGCCTGAAGGAGGAACTGGCTGGCTATCCTTTCAGTACCTACAGCCCCATTTTTGGCTATGAAGGAGAGGTGGGATGTAACTGGAAGCTCAGCGTCGATTCCCAGGTCGAAGGCTATCATGCGGTTACGCTGCATCGGCGTACTCTCGGCAACTCGCTCGGCGGCCAGAAAAACCCCATGATTCACATGCTGGACTTCTCGGCATTCGGCGAAAATCATCGCCTTTCGATGCCGGCGGGAGCGAACCCGACGCGCGGCCCGATCGATGAGCTGGCGGCGAAGTATGGCCCTTCGATTCGCTCCTATAATAGTGGGCAGATCGTGGACATGCCGCGTGGGGTGAACCCCACGCGCGACAAGGAATGGGC
This sequence comes from Sphingomonas sp. IC081, assembly GCF_006874585.1. Classification (GTDB taxonomy): domain Bacteria; phylum Pseudomonadota; class Alphaproteobacteria; order Sphingomonadales; family Sphingomonadaceae; genus Novosphingobium. The sequence continues at coordinate 59,535 of NZ_CP029763.1, read as the reverse complement.
AGCTGATATTTACTTCGTTTTCCCAAATTTCTGGATCGCGCTGTTCGACGGTCAATATCAGACCCACAATTTTTGGCCTGTCTCGGTCAGCCGCATGTATCAGCGCATCAACATGTATTCGACGGAGCCTGAAACCGCCGCCCAGGCGTTCGCCGTCGAATATGCGCGTGTCATGTCGAGCAATGTCTGGCTGGAAGATTTCAGCACGCTTGAGGACTGCCAGGCCGTAGCTGAATCCGGCGTCATTAAACAGTTTTACTTTCAGGATCAGGAAGTGCTCTGCCGCCGCTTGCACGAAACAGTTGAGCGGATCATTCGGCGATGAATGGGCGCCTTCAAACACTAACCGAAAAAGCTCGGACGGATTTAATTCACCTGTCCTGAGGGGAACGGGATAATGAGATGGGTGATGGGTAATCCTCACATTACTAGTTGTTGTTGGAGCGTATTTCTGGTTCTTGCCGAACTTTGCAATAAGGAGTAAAGCCATGAAACGCCAGGACCTCACTGAGAAGCTGCTCGACATCAAGCGTGAGAAGGGCTGGAACTGGGCACATATCTGCGAGACGATCGGCGGCGCCTCGCCCGTCCTGGTCACTGCCGGTATTCTCGGCCAAATGCGCTTCACCAGAGCGCAGGCTTCGGCTGCCGCCGAGTTGTTCGGCCTGACCGAGGCGGAGACCCGGCTGATCCAGGAGGTGCCCTATCGCGGCACCTTCACGACGCCGCCGACCGACCCGCTGGTCTATCGCTTCTATGAGCTTGTCAACATCTTCGGCACGAGTTGGAAGGAACTGATCCAAGAGGAGTTCGGCGACGGCATCATGTCGGCGATCGACTTCGACTTCGCCATGGAGCGCCTGCCCGATCCGGCGGGCGATCGTGTAAAGATCGTCATGTCGGGCAAGTTCCTCCCCTATCGCTACTATGGTGCAACCGGAAACCATCCAGTCAACGGGCTTAAAGAAGCCTAATCGAAGATAGATTTCGCCGTTGGTTTCCAAGATGTCTAGCACAATAGAGCGCGGCCTGTAATATGGAGATAGTGATTGAAACTCTAAGTCGCCAGCATCTTCAAGGGTCATGCGTCTTTTGTATATACTGGTGACATCCGCCCCTGATTGTTCATCAGTCAGAGGTAGAGTCTCGCTCTTCATGATGGTTGATTGAGGTGATGGCAACATGCCTGGGAGCATGCCCCCAAGCATGTTGGCCGGCGCTCTCGGCAGGGGTGTGCCCCGCTTCCAATATCGGACGCTGCCCTTGGACGGTCAAATTCAGAGAGGGGTGCGTCAACCGGGGGACCCTCAAACAATGGAAGGACTCTACCTCTGACTGATGAACAATCAGGGGAGCACGTCAGAGGAAAACTAATATGAAAACAATGATTCGGCTGTGCAAGGCCGCTGATGTCACAGAAGGTGAGCCTGTGGCCGTTAACCGGGACGGACTCCCCGCACTAGCTGTTTACTGTTTCGAGAATCGATACTTTGCGACAGACAACACCTGCACCCATGGCAACGCATTTCTGACCGATGGGTACCAAGATGGAATGATTATCGAATGCCCCTTCCACGGTGGAGCGTTCGATATTGGAAGCGGGGCACCGACCGCCTTCCCCTGCCAGATCGCCTTAAAGACTTATAAGGTGGTTCTGGATGACGGCTGGATAGCTATCGAAGTGCCCGACCAGGGCGGCATGGTGGAGCAATGAGTTAGGGGCTGACATAGATAGCAGATAAAGGTTATGTATGTCATATGGTTAGAGAGAGGCAGCAGGAGCTGCCTTCGGCGAGGTGTCCAGGAAGAACTGATCAAGTATTTCTGCGCTGGGGTGGCGGCGCGTGCGGCGGCGGAGATTTCGGTTGACGTGAACCTACAACGACCACATCATCGCACAGCTATGTTGGTGCGGAGGTCGTCCACGACACATACGCTGCTCTCTTTCAGAGAGACATCGATTCCGGCATAGTACTCCATGGCTGTTCCTCTCATGATGCTTGGGGCCGATCACTCGGACCCCGTTTTCAACACCATCATTCTGAGGGACAGCCACCAACCTGGCTACTCTTGAGACGCCGGCCCATTACGGCATCTAGTGGATTGATTCCAACGCTTGGTGCCCGCGCCTCGATTTGGAGGCGGAAATCGGACAGGAATTGCCGCTATTCGGATTGACGGCAATGTCGATTGTTCCGATGCTTTGCTGCATGGCGGGCCTAGATTTGAGAGGTGCGGGCGCGTCGCGCGCAGATCGCTGAAGCGGCTTCGTCGGACAGTCGGCAGACGGGGCGGTTGTCAAGACCCGGTGTCTCGAGCATTTGGACGAGAACACATGTTCTTTCGAGGCTGCCGCCTCGAAAGAACAGCGAGTAAACAGGAGGAGGCCGGTATATGAGTGTTGGCTTAACCGCCACCGATTGCCCGGAAATTGGCAAGTCCCTGACTGTCGATGGTAGTACGACCAATTATCACGACGTAGGCGCAGGCGCACCGGTTCTGCTCATCCACGGATCGGGACCGGGCGTAACCGCCTGGGCCAACTGGCGTCTCAACATGCCCGAGCTCGCCAAGCGCTTTCGCGTTATCGCTCCCGACATGTTCGGGTTCGGCTATTCGGATTCGAAGGGGCGGATCGAAAACAAGCAGATCTGGGTGGATCAGATCGTATCCCTGCTTGACTCACTGGAAATCGACAAGGTTTCGATGGTGGGCAATTCGTTCGGCGGGGGCATCACCCTGGCCTTCATGATCGCGCATCCCGATCGGGTTGATCGGGCGGTGCTGATGGGGCCGGCCGGACTGGATTTTCCGATTACCCCGGCGCTCGATCAGGTCTGGGGCTACCAGCCTTCGCTCGAGGAAATGCGCGCCTCGCTCAAGTTTCTCGCCTGGGATCATAGCCGCCTGACCGAGGATCTGATCCAGTCGCGCTACGAGGCCAGCATGCGGCCCGGTGCGCATGAGCCCTATCACGCCACCTTTGGCGGGGCCGACCGCCAGGCAAATATCGCCATGCTGGCGAGCCGAGAAGAAGACGTTGCGACGCTGCGGCATGAAACGCTGATCCTGCACGGCCTGTTCGACCAGGTCATACCGCTGGATTTCACCGTCCGCCTCGCCAGCCTGCTGCCGCGCGCCGACCTGCACGTCTTCGCCGAATGCGGCCATTGGGTGCAGATCGAACGGATGGCCAGTTTCAACCGCATGGTCGCCGAATTTTTCGAGAACGGCCTCAAGGCCTGATGGGACAAGGAGAACTGAAATGGCAGTGACCGGAGTACTTCGCCCTGGCTATGTCCAGCTGCGTGTCCTCGATCTGGATGAAGCGATTCAGCATTATCGGGATCGGATCGGGCTCAACCTGGTCAGCGTGGAGGGCGGCAAGGCCTATTTGCAGGCGTTTGACGAGTTCGATCGCCACAGCATCATCCTGCGCGAGGCGGATTCGGCCGGACTGGACCGGATGGCGTTCAAGGTCGCCAGGGACGCCGATCTCGACCACTTTGCCGAACGGCTGCTCGACATGGGTGTCCATGTCGATGTCATTGCGGCCGGGGAGGATCCCGGGGTCGGTCGTAAGATCCGGTTCAACACCCCCACGGCGCACGTCTTCGATCTTTATGCCGAGATGGAGCTGTCCGAAACCGCGCCGGCTGTCCGCAATCCCGATGTCTGGGTAGCCGAGCCGCGCGGTATGCGCGCCACCCGCTTCGATCACTGTGCGCTGAACGGCGTTGATATCTCGGCGAGCGCGAAGATCTTTGTCGAGGCGCTGGATTTCTCTGTGACCGAGGAGCTTCTGGATGAAGCAACGGGCGCGCGCATGGGGATTTTCCTCTCGTGCAGCAATAAGGCACATGACGTGGCGTTCCTGGGATACCCCGAGGATGGCCGAATTCATCACGTCTCATTCAATCTCGAATCCTGGCACGATGTCGGCCACGCGGCAGATATTATCAGCCGTTATGATATCGCGCTGGACATCGGCCCGACGCGCCACGGGATTACCCGCGGGCAGACGGTCTATTTCTTCGATCCTTCGGGCAACCGCAACGAGACCTTCAGCGGCGGCTACTTCTATTATCCCGACAACCCGCGCCGGATGTGGCAGGCCGAAAACGCCGGCAAGGCGATCTTCTATTACGAAAAGGCGCTCAACGACCGCTTCATGACGGTGAACACCTGATCATGGACGGAGTGGCGACAATCAGGACGATCGGGCACGATCTTGCGGTGAAAGCGGTCTCGGCTGCGGTCGCTGCTGGCATCGAGTGCGGTTGTCCGGTCGTCGCCGCAATCATCGGAGCAGGTGGCGAGCTGGTCGCGCTGTTGCGCGCCAGCGGCGCGCCGTTTCCCTCGACCCAGTTCGCGCAAGACAAAGCCTATACCGCCGCCAGCTTCCGGGTGCCGACGCCAGATCTGTACGAGATGATTTCCGGCAATCCGGCGCTGCGCGACGGCATCGCGGCCAAGCCAGGCATCGCAATGTTCGGCGGGGGGCTGCCGATCGACATCGGCGGCGAATGCGTCGGCGCGATCGGAGTTTCCGGTGCGAGCGAGGAGATCGACACCATCTGCGCCAACGCCGGTCTCGCCGCAATCGGCGCGACGCAGCACTGATCGCCCATCATTGAGGCAATGTGAAGAGAGAACAAGCCCATGACACCCGGAAGTACCCCTGCAGTTACCGACACGATCCTGAACTTCATCGGCGGTGCCTACCGCCGCGGGAGCACCGGCAAGACATTCGACAATTTCGCTCCGGCGACCGGACTTCGGATCGGCACTGTCCACGAAGCGAGCGAGGCCGATGTGGCTGACGCGGTGGCAGCGGCCAAGGCGGCTCTGAACGGGCCCTGGGGCAAGATGACCACGGCCGAACGGGTCAAGCTGATCACGGCCGTCGCTGCCGAAATCGAACGCCGCGCGGACGATTTCCTCGCGGCGGAAGTGGCGGATACCGGCAAGCCCCGCCATGTCGCTTCGCATATCGACATCCCGCGGGGGGCCGCGAATTTCCGGATGTTCGCCGATGTCATTTCCACCACCCCCACCGAATCGTTCGCCACGGCAACGCCCGATGGCGGGCAGGCGCTCAACTATGTGGTGCGCAAGCCCAAGGGCGTCATCGCGGTAATCTGCCCGTGGAACTTCCCCTTGCTGCTGATGACCTGGAAGGTCGGCCCGGCGCTGGCCTGCGGCAACACAGTGGTGGTCAAGCCATCGGAGGAAACCCCCCGTACTGCGGCGTTGTTGGGCGAGGTCATGAACGCGGTGGGGATGCCCGAAGGCGTCTATAACGTGGTACACGGGTTCGGGTCAGGTTCGGCCGGCGAATTCCTTACCTCCAACAAGGACGTCGATGCGATCACCTTTACCGGCGAGACCGGCACTGGTCAGGCGATCATGCAAAAGGCCGCCGTCGGGGTGCGCGACATTTCGTTCGAACTGGGTGGCAAGAATCCCGCGGTTGTCTTCGCCGATGCCAATCTCGACAAGGCGATCGAAGTGCTGTCGCGTTCGGTCTTTCTCAACACCGGGCAAGTCTGCCTCGGAACCGAGCGGGTCTATGTCGAGCGGCCGATTTTTGAGGAATTCGTCAAGCGGATGACAGCTGCGGCCAAGGGGTTCAAGCCGGGGGCGACCGGCGATCCGGCCTATCTCGGTCCGCTGATCAGCGCCGAACACCAGGAAAAGGTGCTTGGTTACTATGCGCGAGCCGTGGCCGAAGGCGCCACTGTCGTCACAGGCGGCGGAGTTCCCGCGCTTTCGGGTGACGAAGCGGGCGGTTTCTATGTCGAGCCGACCCTGTGGACGGGGCTGGCGCACGACAGTTCGGTCATGCGCGAAGAGATCTTCGGCCCGTGTTGCGGGGTGATCCCGTTCGACAGCGAAGACGAGGTGATCAGGCTGGCCAATGACACCGATTACGGTCTTTGCGCGACCATCTGGACTGAAAACCTGTCGCGCGCGCACCGGGTAGCGGCGGCGATGCAGGTTGGCGTCTGCTGGGTCAACTGCTGGTTCCTGCGCGATCTGCGCACAGCATTCGGCGGGTCCGGACATTCCGGGATCGGCCGGGAAGGCGGCGTGCACAGTCTTGAATTCTATACCGAAACCGAAAACATCTGCGTGAAGCTCTGAAACCATGACAAGCGAAACCAACATCGATCCCAAGGTCATCCAGCAGGCTGCCGAGCAGCTGCGTGGCGCAGCCGCGAGCGGCAAGCCGGTGGCGCCGATTCGCGATCTGATTTCAGCTGGTGGGGTGGATGCCGCCTATGCCGTGCAGGAGATCAATACGAGGCATTATCTCGACAGCGGCCGTCGGCTGGTGGGCCGCAAGATCGGTTTGACCTCGCTGGCGGTGCAGCGCCAGCTTGGGGTCGATCAGCCCGACTACGGAATGCTGTTTTCCGACATGGACGTGCCCGAGGGAATTCCGATCTCGCTCGATCAGGTCATCCAGCCCAAGGTCGAAGCGGAAATCGCGATCGTGATCGGCCGCGACCTGCCCTATCCCGATCTGACCACGGCCGAGATGATCCGCGCGGTCGAATATGTCGTGCCCGCGATCGAGGTGGTCGATAGCCGCGTGGCCAACTGGGACATCCGCATCTGGGATACCGTTGCCGACAACGCCTCAAGCGGGCTGTTCGTGCTGGGCGCGGTGCCGCGCAAGCTCGAAGCGCTCGATCTGCGCCAATGCGGCATGGTGATGGAAGTGAAGGGCGAACCGATCTCGGTCGGGGCGGGGATTGCCTGCCTGGGCAGCCCGATCACCGCCTCTTTGTGGCTGGCGCGGGTGATGGCGCGGGTCGGGCGTCCGCTGCTCGAAGGCGACGTGATCCTGTCGGGCGCGCTCGGGCCAATGGCCGGGGTTGCGCGCGGCGATGTCGTGGAAGCGAGAATCAACGGTGTCGGAACGGTCAGGGCAGCTTTCGCTGCCGAGGGCGACTGACGCAACCGAACGGAAAGATTGAAAATGGCCAAGATGAAATGTGCGATCATCGGCTCCGGCAACATTGGAACCGATTTGATGATCAAGCTGCTGAAGGGGTCCGACGTCCTTGAACTGGCGGCGGTGGTCGGCATCGACCCGGCCTCGGAAGGCCTTGCCATGGCGCGCGAACGCGGCGTGGCGACGACCCATGAGGGCATCGAGGGACTGCGCAACCTGCCGGTCTATCCTGAAATCGGCATCGCATTCGACGCGACTTCCGCCTACGCGCACAAGGAGCACGACGCGGCCTTGCAGCAGGACGGCAAGCTGGTCGTCGATCTGACTCCTGCGGCGATCGGGCCGTTCTTTGTCCCGCCGGTCGGCGGGGTGATCGGCAGCGAAATTCGCAACGTCAACATGGTCACCTGCGGCGGCCAGGCGACCATTCCTATCGTCGCCGCGGTATCGCGGGTGACCCCGGTCCACTACGCCGAGATCGTGGCGTCGGTGTCTTCGCGTTCGGCCGGTCCGGGAACTCGGGCCAACATCGACGAATTCACCAGGACCACGGCCAAGGCGATCGAGATGGTTGGCGGAGCAGGCCGCGGCCGGGCAATTATTATCCTCAATCCGGCTGAACCGCCGATGATCATGCGCGACACGATCTTCACCCTCACAGATCAGGTCGATGAGGAGGCAATCCGCGCCTCCGTGCAGCAAATGGTGGAAACCGTGCAATCCTATGTGCCCGGTTATCGCCTGAAGCAGGAAGTGCAGTTCGAGCGGTTCGGCTCGAACCGGCCGCTCAAGATCCCTGGCTACGGGGAATTCGCCGGACTCAAGACCAGCGTGTTCCTCGAAGTCGAGGGCGCGGGCGATTATCTGCCCAAGTATTCCGGCAACCTCGACATCATGACCGCCGCTGCCAAGGCAGCCGGCGAACGTCTCGCCCAACAGCATCTCGAGAAAGCGGCAGCATGACTTTCAATCCCGAAAACGGCAAACTCTACATCCAGGACGTTACCCTGCGTGACGGCATGCATGCCATTCTTCATATGTATGGTACCGAAAGCGTCCGCACCATCGCCAAGGCATTGGACGATGCTGGCGTCGATGCGATCGAAGTCTCGCATGGCGATGGCCTCAATGGCACCTCGTTCAATTACGGGTTCGGTGCGCACACTGACTGGGAGTGGATCGAGGCAGCCGCCGACGTGATCGAGAAGGCTGTGCTGACCACGCTGCTGGTGCCGGGGATCGGCACCGTAGAGGAACTCCGCCGCGCCTATGCGCTTGGGGTGCGCTCAGTGCGGGTGGCGACTCATTGTACCGAAGCAGACGTCGCCAAGCAACACATCGGCATCGCTCGCGACCTGGGCATGGATGTCTCTGGCTTCCTGATGATGAGCCACATGATCGATGCCGAAGCGCTGGCGCAGCAGGCCCTGCTGATGGAAGGCTATGGTGCGCATTGCGTCTATGTCACAGACAGCGGCGGGGCCTTGGACATGGACGGCGTGCGCGATCGCTTGCGGGCCTATGACCGTGTGCTCAAGCCGGAAACCCAGCGCGGCATCCACGCCCATCACAACCTAAGCCTCGGCGTCGCCAATTCGATCGTCGCGGCGCAGGAAGGGGCGGTGCGGATCGATGCCAGCCTCGCGGGCATGGGGGCAGGGGCCGGCAATGCGCCTCTCGAGGTGTTCATCGCCGCCGCTGATCGCAAGGGTTGGAACCATGGCTGCGATGTCATGGCGCTGATGGACGCGGCGGAGGACATAATCCGTCCGTTGCAGGATCGCCCGGTGCGTGTCGATCGCGAGACGCTGAGCCTCGGGTACGCTGGGGTCTATTCGAGCTTCCTGCGGCACGCTGAAAAGGCAGCCGAACAGTATGGGCTGGATACACGGGAAATCCTGATCGAACTGGGCAAGCGCCGCATGGTCGGGGGGCAGGAAGACATGATCGTCGATGTCGCGCTCGATCTCGTTTCTGCCCGCGCAGCATAGGAACATGGCAATGGACAAACTTGAGCGATACGCCGAAATCCTGGACAGCGCGGCGCTGCACGCGCGCGCGACCCCGCAGCTCACCCACAGCGATCCCAATCTGAGCGTGGTGGATGCCTACAGGGTCCAGAAGCTGTCGGTCGATCGCCGACTGGGTCGTGGCGAGCGCCGGATCGGGGTCAAGATGGGTCTGACGAGCCGCGCCAAGATGCAGCAGGTCGGGGTCGATGAGGTCGCCTGGGGGCGGTTGACCGACGCCATGCTTCTTGAGGAAGGCACGGCCTTGTCACGCGCGCGATTTGTTCACCCGCGGGTAGAGCCTGAGGTCGCGTTTCTGATGAAGTCACCGCTTTCCGGAAGGGTCACCGCTGCCCAAGCGCTGGCGGCAGTGGAAGCGATTGCTCCGGCAATGGAGATTATCGACAGCAGGTACGAGAACTTCAAGTTTGCGCTGTCAGACGTGATCGCCGACAATACCTCATCGTCTGGTCTTGTCATAGGACCGTGGAACGATCCGGCCAAGGATTTTTCCAACCTTGGGGTGATCCTCGAAATCAACGGTCAGGTGATTGAGGTCGGTTCGACTGCGGCTATTCTCGGCCATCCGTTGCGCTCGCTGGTGGCGGCCGCCCGGCTTGTCGCCGAGGCAGGCGAAGAGATTGCGGCAGGAGACATCGTCATGGCCGGCGGGATCACCGCCGCGCCCAATCTGGTGCCCGGGCAGACTGTTCGCACCACCATCCAGGGGCTGGGCGCGGTCATGTTCCAGGTAGAGGCCTAAGATGCCGATCATCGAAGTTAATATGCTCGAGGGGAGATCCCCGGACGACAAGGAGCGGCTAATTCAGGCGCTGACCGATGCCGCGATCACATCGATCGGCGCGCCGCGCGAATCCGTTCGCATCATCTTGCGTGAGATGCCGGTCGGGCATTTTGCGGTAGGCGGGCAATCCTTTGCGGCGAAGGCGGCTGCGAAGGCCGCCGGGCAAGACTAGTACCATGAACGGGCCGCATCGGATCCGGATCTTCGGCGGCGGAGAGTTCACCTGCGGAGAGGACGAGCCGGTGCTCCTCGCCATGGAACGCTGCGGTGCGGGCGATATCGGGGTTGGTTGCCGGGGCGGTGGCTGCGGGATCTGCCGGGTCAGGGTGCTCGAAGGGAATTATACAACCGGCAAGATGAGCACAGCGAAGGTGTCGGAAAGTGACCGTGAGGCGGGTTTTGCATTGGCTTGCCGACTGTTCCCGACCGGAGACTTGGTAATCGCAGTAGAATAGAATTTACAAGGGGTGGCCGTGCGCTTGGCTTGGACAGTTTGGCGCTAGCTTGCGTCGACCGTGCCGCTAGATCGGCGTTCCCCGTATGTGCTTCGATTATGCTAAACAATCCTTTTCGAGTTTGCGTTCGGAAGGCAGCTGAGAACATACCGGAACTTTAATTGGGGAGTGAGCAAGGTGCGCTCGATTGCGATAGTTGGTGCCAATCTAGCCGGTGGGCGTGCCGTCGAGGCTTTGCGGCAGGCAGGTTTTGATGGGCGGATCACTTTGATCGGCGAAGAACCGTGGCGTCCTTACGAGCGGCCGCCGCTGTCGAAGGAAGTACTGTGGGATCCGGCCAACGTTCCGGACAATTTCTTTCTGCATGACGAATCTTGGTATGAAGATAACCGCATTGATATGCGACTGGGTGTTCGCGCCGAGGCGGTAGACCTTGCGGGTGGCGGTGTCCGTCTGGCTGGCGGCGAACTGGTGTCGGCGGATCGGATACTGCTCGCCACGGGCGGCCACGCCCGAAAGCTGAACCTTGCAGGCGCCGATTGCGCGAACGTGCATTATCTGCGCACACGCGACGATGCGACACGCATGGCGCAGGACCTGCGCGCGGGGGCGAGCATAGTGATTGTCGGAATGGGTGTTATCGGCGCCGAGGTTGCCGCCAGTGCGGTCAAACTTGGCTGTAAGGTCACTGTCGTCGAGCCTATGCCGGTGCCGATGGAACGTGCGCTCGGCCGCCGTTTTGGGCAATGGCTAGGCGAGGAACACCGCAAACGGGGAGTAGTGACCCATTTCAACTGCGGAGTGACCGGCCTCAGGTTTGCTGACAACCGTGTCAACGCGGTCGAGGCGGACGATGGCACCTTGATCCCCTGTGATGCAGTAGTTGTTGGCATCGGTATAGTTCCGGCCATTTCGCTGGCCCGCGATGCGGGGATCGTGGTCAACAACGGGATCATCGTGGACCGGCGCTGCCAGACTAGTAACCCGGTGGTTTTCGCGGCGGGCGACGTCGCAGAGCAGGACGGGTTCTTCGGCGGGCGCTTCCGCCAGGAGACCTACCAGAACGCTGCCGACCAGGCGCAGGCGGGCGCCCTGGCGATGCTGGGGCATGAAGTCTCCTACTGCAAGCCGATGTGGTACTGGAGCGATCAGTTCGATCTCAACATCCAGTTCTGCGGGCAAATTCCCGTAGAAGCCGATATCGCAATTCGCGGCGAGATGGACAGCAACGCATTTGTGGCCTTCTTCCTGGCCGGTGAAACGATCGAAGGCGTACTGACGGTCAACCGCGCCCCCGACATGGGGGTGGGCAAGCGGCTCGTCGAACGGCGAGCCCGCGCCAGCGCCGCAAGCCTGGCAGACGCCAATGTTTCCTTGCGGGACTTGCTCAAGCAGGCGGGCTGACCGGCAGTTCCCTTCGTTCAGCCGATTCCTCCGCCGGAGGCGAACAGCGTCTGGCGATCGTTGCGATTCTGAGCTTTGCTTCGCTCTCGTTTATTGCGTCGGGGTCGAAGTCCTTGCTGAGCGAAGCCACAAAACAGTCTTTTCAAGCGATAGAGATGGTGTCCTCAATTGTCTAAAATCCAGATCAGGCGGATTCTTGTCGCCAACAGAAGTGAAATTGCCATCCGCATATTCAGGGCCGCCGCCGAACTCGGCATCCAGACGGTCGCGATCTATGCCGAGGAAGACAAGCTCTCACTTCATCGGTTCAAGGCTGATGAAGCCTATCATCTCGGCGACAGTATTGGTCCGATCGCGGCATATCTCGACGTGGCGAGGATCATCGAGGTCGCCAAGCAGGCGAATGTCGATGCAATCCACCCAGGTTACGGCTTCCTATCCGAAAACCCGGATTTCGCCGAAGCATGTGCCGCAGCCGGACTGACATTCATCGGCCCGGCCCCGCAGACCATGCGACAGCTTGGTGACAAGGTTTGCGCGCGCCGGATTGCCATCGAGGCAGGCGTTCCGGTCGTCCCCGCGTCCGATCCGCTGCCCGACGACGAAGTTGAAATCAGGCAGATCGCCGCAAGCATCGGCTATCCTCTCATGCTCAAGGCGAGCTGGGGCGGTGGCGGACGGGGGATGCGTCCTATCGAGGACGAAGCGGGTCTCATCGAAGCCGTGCGTTCAGGCAAGCGGGAGGCCAAGGCCGCCTTTGGTCGCGACGAGGTCTATCTTGAAAAGCTCATTCGCCACGCGCGGCACGTTGAAGTGCAGCTGCTGGGCGACAGCCGAGGCAACTTGTTCCATCTGTACGAGCGGGATTGCTCGATCCAGCGTCGCAATCAGAAGGTCATCGAACGGGCACCGGCTCCGTACCTGGACGCTGAAGCTCGGCAGGCCTTCTGCGCAGCAGCGCTCAAGATCGGCGCTGCAACTGGCTACGTGGGGGCCGGCACCGTTGAATTCCTGATGGATGAGAGCGATGGGGCTTTCTACTTCATCGAGGTTAATCCTCGTATCCAGGTCGAGCACACCGTCACCGAAATGGTGACCGGCATCGACATCGTGAAAGCGCAGATCAGGATCGCTGAGGGTGGGCGGCTTGGCGAAGCTGACGAAACCGGCGTGCCGCCGCAAGGCGAAATCAGTCTGTCCGGTCATGCCCTGCAGTGCCGCATCACCACCGAAGATCCGGCTAACAACTTCGTTCCGGACTACGGCCGGATCACCACCTACCGCGGGGCGTTTGGCTATGGTGTGCGCGTAGACGGTGGCACCGCCTATTCGGGCGCGGTGGTCACGCGCCACTACGATCCGTTGCTTGAGAAGGTCACAGTTTGGGCACCGACGCCGGGCGAAGTCGTTGCCCGGATGACACGGGCGCTACGTGAGTACCGCATTCGCGGCGTAGCGACGAATTTGGCGTTCCTCGAGAATGTGCTGACGCACCCCGACTTCGTCGCCAACCGCTACACGACAAAGTTCATCGACGACACGCCCCGACTTCTTTCGCCTGGCAAGCGGCGCGACCGTGCAACCAAGCTGCTGACCTACATCGCGGACGTGACAGTCAACGGGCACCCGGATATGAAAGACCTGCCTCGTCCGCCAGTGCACGCCCGCCCCGCCAAGGCGCCGCCAGTTTCGGGGATACCACCGGAAGGAACTAGGCAAATCCTGGAACAGCGAGGGGCAGATGGACTGGCAAAATGGATTAGGGAGCAGCCTCAGGCGCTGCTGACTGACACAACGATGCGTGATGCCCATCAGTCGTTGCTGGCCACCCGGATGCGCGGAATCGACATGGTGCAGGTGGCGGCAAGCTACGCGCAGCTGACACCACAACTACTCAGTCTTGAATGTTGGGGCGGGGCGACCTTCGACGTTGCCATGCGCTTCCTCTGGGAGGATCCTTGGGAACGCCTTGAACGTATACGGGAACGCGCGCCCAACCTGTGTACGCAAATGCTGCTGCGGGGCGCCAACGGCGTCGGCTATACGAATTATCCAGACAACGTGGTGCGCTTGTTCATCAAGGAAGCTGCACGGGGCATCGATATCTTCCGCGTGTTCGACTGCCTGAACTGGGTCGAGAACATGCGGGTCGCGATCGACGCCGTCATTGAGAGCGGCAAGGTCGCTCAAGGCGCGCTCTGCTATACTGGCGACATTCTTGACCCTGATCGCGCCAAATACGACCTCGCCTATTATGTCGACCTAGCGAAGCAACTCGAACGTTCCGGCTGCCAGATGCTCGCTGTAAAGGACATGGCCGGATTGCTCAAGCCTGCCGCCGCTTCGGCGCTGTTCAAGGTCCTCCGAGACGTCACCGACCTGCCGATCGCCCTCCATACGCACGACACGTCCGGAGCAGCTGCCGCAACGATCCTGGCGGCGATCGATGCTGGTGCCGATAGCGTGGATGCCGCCATGGACGCCATGTCCGGCAGTACGTCACAACCCTGTCTCGGCGCCATCGTCGAAGCGCTGCGTCATTCGAGCCGCGATACCGGCATCGATCCGGCGGCGATCCGTTCGCTGAGCTTGTATTGGGAAGCGGTCCGCACCCAATATGCAGCCTTCGAAAGCGATTTGACGAGCGGTGCGTCGGAAGTCTATCTGCACGAAATGCCTGGAGGCCAGTTCACCAATCTCAAGGAACAGGCGCGCAGCCTTGGCCTCGATACCCGCTGGCACGAAGTGGCCCGCGCTTACCACGATGCCAACAAGCTATTCGGGGATATCGTCAAGGTCACGCCGTCATCAAAGGTTGTGGGCGACATGGCCCTGATGATGGTCGCGCAGGATCTCACTCCGGGGGACGTGCTGGATGCGAGCCGCAAAATAGCTTTCCCGGCTTCCGTGGTGGAGATGCTTCGCGGTGACTTGGGACAGCCGCCAGGAGGTTGGCCGAAAGACATACAGGCACGCGTGCTGGGCACCGAGCAGGCAAGCACAGCGCGCCCGGGAAGTTTGCTTGGCGAACTCGACCTAGATGTAACGCGTGATCGTGCGGCGGCTGAATGTCGTAAGACTCTGAGCGACCAGGAATTCGCAAGCTATCTGATGTACCCGAAAGTCTTCGCGTCGTTCTGCGATACGACGCGACAGTTCGGCCCGATTTCCGCGCTTCCAACGCCCGTATACTTCTACGGCATGCGGCCGGGTGATGAGGTCAATGTCACCATCGAGGCCGGCAAGACACTCATCATTCGTCTGACCGCCATCGGCGAGGTCGAGGAGGATGGCACCGTTCGGGTCTTCTTCGAACTGAACGGCCAGCCCCGCATTATCACCATGGACGATCGTCGGCATGGGCAGACTCAAACCCGTCGGCGAATTGCCAATCCTGCCGACGAGAACCAGATCGCTGCGCCCATGCCGGGCCTAGTCAGTGCTCTGGTTGTCCGTCAGGGGCAAGAGGTAATGGCCGGCGAACTGATGATGACACTAGAAGCCATGAAAATGGAAACCGCCATTCTCGCACCACGCGATTGCGTGATCGGTGAATTACTGGTCCGCGCGGGCCAAGCGATCGACGCAAAGGACCTATTAATCGTGCTCGAATGACATCGCAAACGGGACTTTGAAGTGATGGGGTGGATGCCCCCGGTTTTGCAAGGGGGTTTTCTGACTTTCCTGGGCTTGGCGCTTCTATCGGTCGTGTGTCAGGCCTCTCATGGCGGCCTAATGGTGCCACGGGCCGGTATGCAGTTCGAAGGACGAAGGCCACATCGGTTCAGCGAGGTGGGCGCATCCAAAAGCCCCCTCGCCAAAGCGGCATCAGCGTGATTCATTGCGCCTGACAGGAGGCGAGGATGCGTCAGGCGGGATTGTTTGGCTTATCGGATCATTTGAAGCAGCTGTCGGCCTATGGGGATCCGCTAGAAGAGCTTGGTCGGATTGTTGACTTCGAGGTATTCCGCCCAGCGCTGGCTGCGGCGCTGGCTTATGGTGTAGAAGCTGACACTTGATCGGACAGTAGGTGTCTTCGAGTGGTCGGCGTCGACCTCTCCGGTGGGATCAGGCCGCGATCATCTTTTCCTTCGCCAGCAGCGTTGCGTCAACAAAGGTCTGCATGGGGGTTTTTCCGAAGCACCATCGGCCCTGATGCGGCCTCTGCTCGTTGTAGCTCGTAACCCATTCGTCCAGATTGGCCTGCAGCTCGGCGATGGATCGGTAGATCTTCTTGCGGAAGGCGATCCGGTAGAACTCGTTCAGCATGGTCTTGTGAAGCCGCTCGACGATGCCATTGGTCTGCGGGCTCTTGGTCTTGGTGCGGGAATGATCCACGTCCTCGACGGCCAGGTAGAGCTCGTATTCGTGATGCTCGGGGTTGCCGCAATATTCGGTGCCCCTGTCGGTCAGCACCCGCAGGAGCTTCACGTCTCGCTCGTCGAAGAAGGGGATCACGCGGTCGTTGAGCAGATCGGCGGCGGTGATCGGCGTCTTGCGGTCATAGAGCTTGGCGAAGGCCACCTTCGAGTAGGTATCGACGAAGGTCTGCTGGTAGATCCGCCCCACGCCCTTCATGTTGCCGACGTAGAAGGTGTCCTGCGCCCCGCAGTAGCCGGGACATTCGCTCTCGAACTCGCCATGGGCTTCCTTTTCGCTCTTGGCCTTTTCCAGCGCGACGAGCTGGCTTTCGGTGAGGATGATGCCCTCCTGGGCGACCTTGGCTTCCAGCGCCTTGAGGCGCTTCTTCATCGTTTCCAGATCGTGGCGCTGCCACACGCCGCGCACGCCGGCCGGCGAGATCGAATGGCCCAGCTTGCGCACCTCGTTGGCGATCCGCACCTGGCCAAAGGCCGGTTGCTCCATGGTCAACTCGAGGATGACGGCCTCGATCTGGGGCGGGGTCCGGTTGGCCAGCAGCGGTTTCCTGCGCGTCAGTTCCTGCAGCGCCATCTCGCCGCCGGTGTCGTACAACTCCTTGAAGCGGTAGAAGCTGTCGCGTGAGTAGCCCATCATCTTGCAGGCCTGGCTGACATTGCCCAACTGCTTGGCGAGCTCCAGCAGCCCGACCTTGCCGCGAATGACTTTCTGATCCTTGGTCATGGTGGTGTCCTTTGAAAAGCCGGGGCCGGGCGCTGCGTAACCCCGACCACTCCGCGCCCGGCCCCGGCAAAGCCTTGAGCCTTATGACACCGTCTGTCAGATTAAGTCAAAACTTCTACACTTATGGCGACGGTGCCAAGGGTGGCCGACCGCCCTACGATTCGGTGGGATCAATCAGACTTCGTGCCCAAAGCTTTGCGCGAACCTGTCCCAAAAGTGGCTGGTGGCACAGGCCTCCATCGCCACGATGCCGGGTACCTGCGCTTCTAGCAGCTGCTCCAGCTTCGTCCGGGTCATCACGCGGTTGTATCGAACCACCCCATCCCGATCCGCCGCGCAGACCTGGAAGCTCCGCTTCGCCAAGTCGATCGCCAGAATGTATGCGTCTGCCATCTGAACCTCCTTCGCTGGCTGTCAGTGGGCGTGTAATTCTCCGCAAAAGTGGGCTTTGAAAATTCCCTGATTGTTGGACCTGGTTGCCCAATGTGCCGGGGTTAACCCCGGCACATTGGGCAATGCCAAAATCGGCGCGATGAACCTCCTTGTGGGAGGCAGCGCCGATGATCCGACTTGGAGAAGCCATGATGATACTGGAGTTGCACCGGCAGGGACTGTCGGTGACCGCGATCGCGCGCCGAACGGGGCGCGATCCCAAGACCGTGCGCAAATACATCGAGCGGGGCGTCGAGGTTCCGGTCTACGGTCCGCGCACGACAGGCCGGCCGAGCAAGATCGCCCCCTACATGGAGTTCCTGCGCGACCGGGTGACGGCATTCCCCGACCTGACGGCCTCACGGCTGACCCGCGAGATCAGGGAGATGGGCTACATGGGCGCCTATACGGCGGTGAAGCGCTATCTGGCGGCGATCCGGCCTGAGCATGATCCCAAGCCCTACGAGGTCCGCTTCGAGACCAAGGCCGGCGTGCAAGGTCAGGTCGACTTCGCCCGTTTCGTCGTGGAATTTACCGACGAGCCCGGTGTGGCGCGTATCGTCTGGCTGTTCAGCATGGTGCTGGGCTACTCGCGTTTTATCTTCGCCCGCTATGTGCTGCATCAGGATCTGCAGACGCTGCTGCGCTGCCATATGCAAGCCTTCGAGGCGCTGGATGGTGTACCGATCGAGATTCTCTACGATCGGATGAAGACTGCGGTGACCGGCGAAGACGATCAGGGTCACATCGTCTACAACGCTTCGTTGCTGGCGCTGGCGAAGCATTACCGCTTCCAGCCCAGGGCGTGCCGACCTTACCGTGCGAAGACGAAGGGTAAGGTCGAGCGGCCGTTCCGCTACATCCGCGAGGACTTCTTCCTGGGGCGATCCTTCCGCAATATGGAGGATCTCAACGCCCAGCTCATCGACTGGCTCGACACGGTTGCCAATGTACGGGTGCATGGCACGACCCAGCGCGTGGTGGCCGAGGCCTTTGCCGCGGAGCAGGAGGAACTGCAACGCCTGCCGGACCACCGCTTCAATGCCGTGCTGAAGCTCGAACGGCGGGTCAGCCACGACGGGCTCGTAGCAGTCGGCGGCAACTATTACAGCGTGCCCGACAGAACGCGGCGGATCGTCGAGGTCGAGCAACTGCCGGACCTGATCCGCGTGATCGACCGCGGCATCGTCGTTGCCGAACACCCCGTGCTCGAAGGGCGCCGGCAATATCGTATCGACCAGCGCCATCGCACCGGGCGGCCGCAGCCGCGAACGCCGGATCGCCCCATGACGATGATCGGCCGGATCGGCGATCATGTACCGTTGCGCTCGCTGGCCATCTACGAGGCGATCGGAGCCAGCCTTGCCATGGAGGGGCGGCCATGAACGGTATTGCGCCATCCACGCGCGTTGACTCCATCCGCCGGAGCCTGGTCAGTCTCAAGATGCCCCGCGCGCTCGAGATCCTGGATGCAACCCTGCGCCGCATCGAGCAGGGCCAGATCGACGGCATTGAAGCGCTTGATGAACTGCTGGGCGAAGAACTGTCGCTACGCGAGAACCGGCGGATCAAGGCGGCCCTGCGCATGGCCCGGCTGCCTGTCGTGAAGACGCTCGCCGGCTATGACTTCTCGTTCCAGCCCTCGCTCGACAAGAACCGCATCCTGGCACTCGCCGGTCTCGACTTCATAGAACGGGCCGAGGTCGTCCATCTGCTGGGGCCGCCCGGCACCGGCAAAAGCCACATTGCTACCGCGCTCGCGGTCGAGGCAGTCCGCGCCGGCAAGGCGGTCTACTTCATCCCGCTGGCCGATCTCATCGCCCAACTTGCCAAAGCCGAGCGCGAAGGCACGCTAAGGGAGAAGATCCGGTTCCTCGCCCGCGCATCGCTGCTGGTCGTCGACGAGATCGGGTACCTGCCTGTCACACCGGGCGGCGCCAACCTGTTCTTCCAGTTGGTCAACGCCCGCTACGAAAAGGGCGCCATGATCCTCACCTCCAATCGCGGCTTCGCGGAATGGGGTGAAGTCTTCGGAGATGCCGTAGTCGCCACTGCGCTACTCGACAGGCTGCTCCACCATGCCGTCGTCATCCAGATTGAAGGCTCCAGCTACCGTATGCGTGAGCACGCTGCGCTTGTGCCCGAAAATGTGCGCAACGGCTCCACCTTCAATCCGCCACCGCCAAAACGCCGCGGCCGACCACCGACGAAGGGGAAATCCGATCCCGAATACGGCTGATCACCGACCGTCCCTAACCGCCAGCATAGGGAATTTTGGGCGCCCACATCTGCGGAAACTTCGGTGCCCATTGACAGCTGGCATCACCATGGTGCAGGTCAGGCATCATACGATGCCGGTCGAAGGGGGCATCCACCCCATCACTTTGGTCTGAGCCCCGAAGCTCCTCCATCTACGAGTAGAGCCTGGGGCCCAGTTGATGCCCATGCATGGGCGTGATGACAACCGGGATGGGGGTTAACCCCCATCCCGGTTTGCCGATTGATCTGGCCGCCATCTCGGCCGGGGTGAGATTGCCCAGGCTCGAGTGCGGTCGGTAATGATTGTAGTCGTGCCGCCAGGCGGCGAGCACCGACCGGGCCTGCGCCAGGCTGGTGAAGATCGTCTCGTTCAAGCACTCGTCCCTGAGCCGCGCGTTGAAGCTCTCGATGAACCCGTTCTGCTGCGGCTTGCCCGGCGCGATGTAGTGCCACTCGACCTCGCGCTCCTTCGACCAGCGCAAGATCGCTTGCTGGTCAGCTCGGTGCCGTTGTCGCTGACCACCATTGCCGGCCGCGCGCGCTCGGCGATCGCCCAGTCGAGCTCGCGTGCAACTCGTAGCCCCGAGATCGAGGTGTCGGCGATCAGCCGCACACACTCGCGGGTGAAGTCGTCGACCACCGCGAAGATCCGGAACCGGCGGCCGCAAGCGAAAGCGTCGGAGACGAAGTCGAGCGACCAGCGCTGGTTGCGCCCCTGCGGGATCGCCATCGGTGCCCGCGTGCCCAGCGCCCGCTTGCGGCCGCCGCGGCGGCGAACCTGGAGCCGCTCCTCGCGATACAGACGCCGGAACTTCTTGTGGTTGATCGCTACTCCCTCTCGCCCCAGCAGCCAGTGCAGCCGGCGATAGCCAAACCGGCGACGTTCGGCCGCCAGACCCCTCATCCGCTCGCGGATGGGAGCATCATCGCCACGCTGGCTGCGATACCGCACCATCGTCCGGTCCACCCCCAGCACCGTGCACGCCCGCCGCTGGCTCACCTCGAACAGACCTTCGAGGTGAGCTACCGCTTCCCGCCTGGCGGCGGGCGTCACCATTTTTTTACGGCGATCTCCTTGAGCATCGCGTTGTCGAGCATCGCCTCGGCCAGCAGGCGCTTGAGCTTTGCGTTCTCGTCCTCGAGCTGGCGCAGCCGCTTCGCGTCCGAGACCTCCAGACCGCCAAACTTGGCCTTCCACTTGTAGAAGGTCGCACTGCTCACCCCGTGGCGCCGACACACCTCGGCCGTCGCCACACCCGCCTCATGCTCCTTCAAAATCGCAATGATCTGCTCTTCGCTGAACCTGCTTCGCTTCATCCGTCCGACTCCCTTGGTGGGCCGGACTCTACTCAAATCTGGAGGAAACTACGGGGCTCAGACCAACTTCAAACTCTGTCACGCGCAGGCTTATGGCATTCAAGGCAGAATGCAGGCTACTTTGTCGGTTCTCAAAGGGCGTGGCGCAAAAGCAGGCGCGACCGCTCAGGTTTCGCGGGCCGGTTAAGGATCCGCTCCGGAATCTGCAACGAGGGCCCAATGTGCCTAGCGCGAGCGTCGCAGCGTCACCGATGGTGGTTCACCATATCGCGCGAAATAATCCGCAGCGAACCGCCCCATATGTGTGAAACCGGAGTCCAGCGCCACCGCTGTTACGGACGTTGAACCATCCAGGCCCTTACTGAGTGCGGCCCGGGCACGCTCAAGCCGGTGGGCCTTTAGGTAATTCATGGGCGTCGTATCGCGGAAGCGCCGGAACGCGCTATGGAGTGTGCGACCGCATACCCCCGAGACTGCGATGAGGTCACTGAGGCTAATCGGCTGATCCGCGCGAGCGTGTATGTAGTCCTCCACCCGGCGAACATGGAATGGCGCCGGGGGCCGAGCAGCGACGTCATAGAGCTTGGAATGGTTGTGTGGCACGCTGGCAAGGAGAAGCCGCTGGAGCATATCTTCGGCCGTACCGATAGTGCGCGGATGGCAGAAACCGCGATAGTTCTGGTCGATATCGTTACAGATCGCAAGACTCATCTGGGCAAACGAATTTGCTCCCCCATCAAGAGACATTGGACGATGGGAGAACCGCAGATCGCCCGGCGCAAGACCGAGTTCCTCGATCAGAAGCTCATCCAGTTTCGCCCGAGGAACCTTCATCGAAAAATTTCGGAAGCCACTCTCAAACACTTGGATGAATGGCTTTTCGCTGCCTATCACATTCAGTTCGCCAGCACGGACAACGTAACTATCCTCGCCCTGGCTTATCCGCGCTTCGCCGGCCAAGACAATTTGCACGACAAAAAAATCCAGCAATGGTGGTATTGCTATCGTGACCTTACCGTAGGGATTGCCGTAATCTGTTGCACTAAACGACAGCGATCGCAGCTTTGCGTAATTGTGGCAAAAGGCGATCGGCGGCTTGTCCCCGTCAATATCCAGTTTGTGCGGGCAAACCATACTGCTCATGTGTGTTCGCACAACATCAATGTCGTCACTGCGTAGCTTGGAGCAGTTGGCCAGCGGCAGACTATGGCCGCTCCAGAGCTTGCCTGCCCCCCCTAATCGAGTTGATTGATTACCATTCATCACCACCTACCCAAGGCAACTGTGACCCATTGTGTCTTTAGTCAATGAATCCTGCGAATCCAACCACGACGGCAAAGAGTCGAATGCCAATTCGATCTTGTTCAAGACTGCGAAGCTTGGCGCCACCATTGACTTTGGCATGGCGGAAGCATCGGCTCGGAAGGCATGAACATTGGTCGGACCAGAATCTAACCGCGCTGTATAATCGCTCCCTACTGGGGCGGCAAGGCCCGAGAAGGCGATAAATGAGGTCCCGCCTTCTTGGACAGTTTGGCGGCTGAGTTAAGCTAATCCCGGTTGTCGTTCACGCCCCCCATGATCTGATGGCCCGATCCGCCGATAGGCCTCGATAGGGGTTCTCCCGGACAGGCCCGAGTGCGGACTGGACTTGTAACGGTTTTGCGCCGGTCACCTGAGCGATTAGAGCTCGCAACAGGAGACCGACGAGATGATCAAGCATACAGAAGAGTTCAAGCAAGAGGCGGTACGGATCGCGCTGACCAGCGGGTTGCCGCGCGATCGGGTTGCATCGGATTTGGGGATAGGGAAGTCGACGCTGGGCAAGTGGGTATCGCAGTATCGGCCCAGTGATCTGGTTTCAGCGCCGCAGGCAGATCTGGCGCGTGAGAATGAACGCCTTCGCCTTGAGAACCGTGTGCTGCGGGAGGAGAGGGAAGTGCTAAAAAAACCGTCGCCGGCTGAGCCCGCCTGTGCGCGGTAGAAACGGGTCGTGCTATGGTGCGTTCGGGAGGGTCGCGGCCGATGGCTTATTGGAGGTATGATACCCCGTTAAAAAACGTGGCCCGTGGGTGTTTGCGTACTTGAGAGTGGTGACGCCGTTTTGCGGCGATCCCGGTTAGGAAGATGACGTTTAGCATCGCCCATACCCTCCTGTTTTGAAGGAGGACTTGGAATGGAACGTTCAAAATCTGGCGCGCTGTCTATGGTCAATCCACGCGCCGCTGCCATCGACATCGGGTCGACCATGCATATGGCGGCCATCAATCCGAACGCCGATGATAATCCGGTACGAGCGTTTGGTACATTCACCGGCGATCTCCATGATATGGCCCGCTGGTTCAAGGCATATGGCGTCACGACTGTCGCGATGGAATCGACCGGTGTTTACTGGATTCCAGCCTATGAAGTGCTTGAAGGACACGGCTTTGAGGTGATCCTGGTCAATGCGCGATATGCCAAGAATGTACCGGGTCGCAAGACCGACGTCAGCGACGCTGCATGGTTGCAACGCCTGCACAGCTACGGGCTGCTGCGGGGGAGTTTCCGCCCGGAGGCGGGCGTGGCGACCATGCGTGCCTATCTGCGGCAACGCGAGCGGCTGATCGAATACGCCGCCTCGCATATTCAGCATATGCAGAAGGCGCTGATGGAAATGAATGTGCAACTCCATCACGTCGTCTCCGACATCACCGGCGTGACCGGCATGCGGATCATCAGGGCCATTGTGAGCGGGGAGCGTTCGCCCAACACGCTGGCGCAAATGCGCGACGTCCGCTGTCATGCGACTATTGAGACCATCTCTGCGGCATTGTCGGGGAACTGGCGGGACGAGCATATCTTCGCGCTTGGCCAGTCCCTGGCTCTGTTCGACTTCTACCAAACCAAAGTTCTCGAATGTGATCGAAAGCTTGAGGTTGCACTCAAGGCGCTCGAAATCGACGAGGGATATGATGTTCGCCACCTGCCAAAAGTCCGGACCAAAAGGCGACAGGTGAACACGCCTGACTTCGAGGTCCGGTCCGCGCTCTATCGCGTGCTGGGCGTGGACCTGACGCAGATCCACGGAATCGGCCCGTCGCTCGCGCTCAAGCTGGTTGGCGAGTGCGGGACCGATCTTGCCGCATGGCCCAGTTCAAAGCATTTTACGTCCTGGTTGTGCCTGGCACCGGGCAACAAGATATCGGGCGGTAAGTTGCTGTCGTCGAAAACCCGACGCTCCTCAAGTCGTGCTGCAGCACTCCTGCGCCTGGCCGCAACCACCATCGGTCGAAGTGACACCGCACTGGGCGCTTTCTACCGAAGGCTGTCGGCGCGCGCCGGAAAAGCAAAGGCAGTGACCGCAACCGCACGCAAAATCGCGGTGCTGTTCTATAACAGTCTGCGCCACGGCATGACGTATCATGATCCCGGTGCCTCACAATATGAGGAACGCTACCGCAGCCGGGTGATCGGAAATCTGCAGCGACGTGCCAAGGCCTTCGGCTTCATCCTGCACGAAATGCCTGCGGAGCCTAATATGGCTGTTTCTTAGGAAACCGTCGCCGGCTGAGCCCGCCTGTGCGCGGTAGAAACGGGTCGTGCTATGGTGCGTTCGGGAGGGTCGCGGCCGATGGCTTATTGGAGGTATGATACCCCGTTAAAAAACGTGGCCCGTGGGTGTTTGCGTACTTGAGAGTGGTGACGCCGTTTTGCGGCGATCCCGGTTAGGAAGATGACGTTTAGCATCGCCCATACCCTCCTGTTTTGAAGGAGGACTTGGAATGGAACGTTCAAAATCTGGCGCGCTGTCTATGGTCAATCCACGCGCCGCTGCCATCGACATCGGGTCGACCATGCATATGGCGGCCATCAATCCGAACGCCGATGATAATCCGGTACGAGCGTTTGGTACATTCACCGGCGATCTCCATGATATGGCCCGCTGGTTCAAGGCATATGGCGTCACGACTGTCGCGATGGAATCGACCGGTGTTTACTGGATTCCAGCCTATGAAGTGCTTGAAGGACACGGCTTTGAGGTGATCCTGGTCAATGCGCGATATGCCAAGAATGTACCGGGTCGCAAGACCGACGTCAGCGACGCTGCATGGTTGCAACGCCTGCACAGCTACGGGCTGCTGCGGGGGAGTTTCCGCCCGGAGGCGGGCGTGGCGACCATGCGTGCCTATCTGCGGCAACGCGAGCGGCTGATCGAATACGCCGCCTCGCATATTCAGCATATGCAGAAGGCGCTGATGGAAATGAATGTGCAACTCCATCACGTCGTCTCCGACATCACCGGCGTGACCGGCATGCGGATCATCAGGGCCATTGTGAGCGGGGAGCGTTCGCCCAACACGCTGGCGCAAATGCGCGACGTCCGCTGTCATGCGACTATTGAGACCATCTCTGCGGCATTGTCGGGGAACTGGCGGGACGAGCATATCTTCGCGCTTGGCCAGTCCCTGGCTCTGTTCGACTTCTACCAAACCAAAGTTCTCGAATGTGATCGAAAGCTTGAGGTTGCACTCAAGGCGCTCGAAATCGACGAGGGATATGATGTTCGCCACCTGCCAAAAGTCCGGACCAAAAGGCGACAGGTGAACACGCCTGACTTCGAGGTCCGGTCCGCGCTCTATCGCGTGCTGGGCGTGGACCTGACGCAGATCCACGGAATCGGCCCGTCGCTCGCGCTCAAGCTGGTTGGCGAGTGCGGGACCGATCTTGCCGCATGGCCCAGTTCAAAGCATTTTACGTCCTGGTTGTGCCTGGCACCGGGCAACAAGATATCGGGCGGTAAGTTGCTGTCGTCGAAAACCCGACGCTCCTCAAGTCGTGCTGCAGCACTCCTGCGCCTGGCCGCAACCACCATCGGTCGAAGTGACACCGCACTGGGCGCTTTCTACCGAAGGCTGTCGGCGCGCGCCGGAAAAGCAAAGGCAGTGACCGCAACCGCACGCAAAATCGCGGTGCTGTTCTATAACAGTCTGCGCCACGGCATGACGTATCATGATCCCGGTGCCTCACAATATGAGGAACGCTACCGCAGCCGGGTGATCGGAAATCTGCAGCGACGTGCCAAGGCCTTCGGCTTCATCCTGCACGAAATGCCTGCGGAGCCTAATATGGCTGTTTCTTAGGAAGGCCACGCAGTTCTTCGCGAGCCAAAGGCCGTGAAGTTCGCATTTGTGCATAGCTGGCGGCACCGGTGGCCCGTTGAACTGCTCTGCCGTGTCATGGATGTCAGTGAACGCGGCTATCGTTCCTGGCGCTCGCGCCCGATCAGCAGGCGGGAGCGGACAGATATGAAAGTGCTGGCCCATATCCGGGAACAGTACAGGCTGAGCCTTGGCAGCTACGGCCGTCCTCGCATGACGATGGAGTTGAAGGAGGTAGGGCTCGATGTTGGCGAGCGCCGGGTCGGGCGGCTGATGAAGATCAACGGGATCAAGCCAGTCCGCACGCGCAAGCACAAGGTTACGACTGACAGCCACCATCGCCTGGGTGTCGCAGCGAACTGGCTGGACGGCGATTTTGCCGCAGATGCGCCCAACCGTAAATGGGCCGGCGACATCACCTATATCTGGACGTCCGAAGGCTGGCTCTACCTTGCCGTCATTCTCGATCTGCATAGCCGTCGCGTCGTAGGCTGGGCAGTCAGCGACAGGATGAAGAAAGACCTGGCGATCAGGGCGCTGGATATGGCGGTGCGCCTGCGCCAGCCTCCCGAGGGCTGCCTTTTCCATTCGGATCGCGGTAGCCAATATTGCTCCTACGACTATCAGAAAAAGCTGCAGGCCTATGGCCTGCGTCCATCAATGAGCGGCAAGGGAAATTGCTACGACAATGCGTCCGTCGAGACCTTCTTCAAATCCCTGAAGGCGGAACTCATCTGGCGGCAGAGCTGGCCGACGCGGCGTCAGGCAGAAGCCGCCATCTTTCAGTACATCAATGGCTTCTACAACACCCGTCGCCGCCATTCATATCTAGGCGGCATCAGCCCGCTCGCGTTCGAAGCCAAGGTGGCATAATGAGATAGGTGACCGGCACAAAACCGTTACAAGTCCAGACGCTGGGTGTTGTAATAGGTGATCCACCGACCAAGGCCAGTTCATTCCCGTACCATTCCCTCAGGTCGGGAGTAGCTTAACACCCTGTCCAGAAAACCGGCACCACCTCGCTTCGTGCTGGATGCCCTGGAGCAGGCGATCCATGCCCGCAGGCCAAGTCCAGATGATGGCCTGATCCACCATAGCGACAGGGGCCCAATACCTGGCCATGAACTACACCCAGCGCCTGGCAGAGGCCAATCTGGTGTCCTCGGTCGGCAGTGTCGGCGACAGTTATGACAACGCTTTGGCCGAGACCATCAACGGCCTGTACAAGGCTGAGGTCATCTGGCGGCAGCGCTCATGGCCGGGCGTATCGGCCGTGGAAATGGCAATGCTGCGCTGGGTCGACTGGTTCAACAATCACCGCCTGTTCGGCCCCATCGGGCACATCCCACCCGCCGAAGCCGAAGCCAACTACTATGCAGCCGTTGAAACCCTCGATATGGTCGCATGACTCAAATGAAAATGCCTCCGGAAAAGCCGGGGCGG
This sequence comes from Sphingomonas sp. IC081, assembly GCF_006874585.1. Classification (GTDB taxonomy): domain Bacteria; phylum Pseudomonadota; class Alphaproteobacteria; order Sphingomonadales; family Sphingomonadaceae; genus Novosphingobium. The sequence goes on along the minus strand of NZ_CP029763.1, from coordinate 32,203 downwards.
TTCACCCGTTATCATCAATGACACAGTGTTGACTCCAAAGGTAAGATCTGTTTTCGGAATCTAGCGCAGTCCAACCAAGGCAGCACGTCGTATGGAGGCGTGCTATGCGATATTATAAAAGTTTGTTTTTGGCGCCGTTGGCGGTTGCTTGGGCATCAAGTGTCTATGCCCGCGAGCCGGATGTGCTCGATTTCAAGAGCAGGCTCCCAAATGCCTACCCAGGAGGCACGGTAGTAACCGATCAGTTCGGAACTGACGGAGCGAGCGAAGCCGTCGCCCGATCCATGCGTTCGCATCTCGCCCAGAACAGCGTCGGCGGAAATCCCCTGGCTTCCGCAGTGGCCAGCATGAACTTAGACAACCTGCCGACAAGCAACCTCGTCATTCCTCGCTGGATGCAGGGTCGCCGCGTCTCCTTGCAAGCTATGCCGGGTATTCCGCTTGGATTCGAGAGCGGCTTCATGCTCGGGGCATTCGAGCACTGCGGCGGTGCCCGCTACCTCCCAACCTGGTGGCTTTCGCGCGAAGTTGAAGGCCGTAGGGTCCTCCATTTTGACACGGTCGCCGCCATCGCCTGCGAGTTCGGCCTCCCGACCAACCTGCTCGACGCAGTTATCACCCAGGAGTCCGGCTATAAATCCTGGGTAATCAGCAGTGCCGGTGCCATGGGTATCATGCAGATCATGCCGGGCACGGCCCGTCAACTGGATCTTGCCAACCCGTTTAATCCGATGGCGAACATGAGGGCAGGAGCACGTTACCTACGGCAACAACTCGATCGTTTCGGACGAGTGGACCTTGCACTTGCCGCTTACAATGCAGGTCCGGAACGGCGGGCTCTGAAACGAGGTTACGTGCCAGCTATCCCGGAAACCCGGAACTATGTGCGCGCGATCACCACCAATTGGGCGCGACTTACACGATTGGGCGTCGAAACCACCGATGCCGAAATTCGGGGCAATGTGGCCATGACGGCCGTGCTCGCGTCAGGTTACCGTAGCGTCGAACTGTTACGCTACGATGGATTGAACGTTTCGAACCCGATGTAGTGCGCATAGAGCAAGGCAATGCCCATGATGCACGGAAACCCGCTCAAGTAGCTTAGCTGGAACCGTAACCAGAGACGCGGAACCCAGAGAAACTTCTGCTTCCACGTTGTATGTGGGACGACGACGGTGCCGCCTCGGAGCTCAAGGATCATTTTCAATGCCGCACAGCTTGCGCAGATGACGGCAAGCAGGCCGACGGCTGCGTAAAGCTGGGTCCAGGCTTCGATCGCTTCAGCACGCATGGCAGGTTGATCTTCGCACCGTCGCCATATCAGGCCTGAAGGGTCCGGTCGTTCTCCATGACCCGCTCCTGGTGAGATAGCAGCAGTTCATAGGCGCGGCCCAGGGCTTCGTGGATAATGGGCGGGCGCAGGGCCACCTGGATTTCGCCGCGGCGGCGTGAAATGATCTCACAGTAGAAGCCTTTCAGGCCCTCACAAACCAGAAATACGTCAGGATCATCGTAGACCGTGTGATCGTGCAGGAAAGCAACACAGAACTTGGCGCGCACGCAATCAATTCCGAGTGCCTCGAACAGGCGGTCCCGGAGTTCATCTCTAAGCGTCAGGTTCTTCCGGATGACCTTGTGCAGTCGCGGTCGCCCTATCACGAGGCGGTCGGCCAAATGCGCTAGCGGCACGCTCTGCTTGAGGGCATAGCGTGGATGGTACGCTAAACAACGCTAAGGGCGAACAATCAGCGAACGCTTAGGCGGCGCGGCTATCCGGCGGCAGATTGAGGGCCTTGCGGCCAGCGGAAGCGGCTGCTCGATCCCAGAGGAAATCGCCCGAGAAAGCAATATGCTCCCAACCTACTGGGGACGTATGGGCGAGTAGATCATCAGGCACCGCGACCGATGTTGATCGTAGATGCTGGGCGGCGGCATCCATGTAGATCGTGTTCCAATAGACGATCGCGGCGACGAGCAGATTGAGGCCGGACGCCCGATATTGCTGCGCCTCGTGGCTGCGGTCGATGATGCGGCCCTGGCGGAATGTGTAGATCGCCTGCGTCAGGGCATGGCGCTGCTCGCTGTTGTTGAGACCGGCATGGCATCGCCGGCGCAGATCGGGATTTTCTAGCCAGTCCAGCATGAACAGCGTCCGCTCGATCTTGCCGATTTCCTGTAGCGCGACATCGAGCTGGTTCTGCCGTTCGTAGGCAGCGAGCTTTCGCAGCATGACCGATGGCGCGACATGGCCGGCCTTGATCGACCCTACGAGGCGCAGCACGTCTTCCCATTGCTCACCGATGATGTCGGTGCGGATACGCTTGCCCAACAGCGGGGTGATGGACGGATAGGCCGTGACCGGCGCGATCGGCGCGAGCCGCCTGTCGGGGAAGTCGCGCAGGCGCGGGCAGAAGCGAAATCCCAGCATCGCGCACAGGGCGAAGACATGATCGGTCGCCCCGCCGGTGTCGGTGTAATGCTCGACGATCCTGAGATCGGTGCCGTGGCTGGTGAGGCCGTCGAGGACATAGGGCGCCTCATGCGTCGCGGCCGAGATCACTTTGACGTGGTAGGGCGCGCGCTGATCAGAATTATGGGTGTAGAAGCTGAAGCCATGATCGACGCCATAGCGGGCGTTGATATCGCCGCCCGACGCGCCGCGCTTCGCGGCCCTGAAGAACTGGCCATCGGAACTGGACGTGGTGCCGTCGCCCCATACTCGTGAGAATGGCAGGCGGTGGTGCGCGTTGATGAGGAGGGCCAGCGCCGCGCGGTAGCTGTCGTCGCGGATATAGGCGTCATGGGTCCAGAGGAGCTGATCGCGCGTGACGCCCTGACTCGCCGCCGCCATGCGCGACAGGCCGAGATTGGTCGCATCGGCGAGGATCGTGGCGAGCAGCGCGTTTTCATTGGGACACGGCTCGCCGGTACGCAGGTTGGTGAACGCCGCAAGAAAGCCGGTTTCCTGCGCCACCTCATGCAGTAGCTCGGTGATGCGGATGCGTGGCATCATGGCATCGAGCCGGTCGGCCAGCGCTTCGGCGTCGGGCGTCGCGATCGTGCGAACGGGGGATATCTGGAGGCGGTCGTCGCGATATCGCACACCCTCCAGAGCGTCGCGCTTCAGGCGCTGGGCAAATTTCTTAAGCCGCCAGTCAAGTTCGCGGCCCCGCTGTTCGAGCCATTCGCCGGCTGTGGGTGGCAGACCGAGAGCCGACACGATCGGCTTCGCCTGGGGTTCGCTGAGCAGGTAGCTGTCGAACCGGCGGTATCCTGCCGATCGCTCCACCCAGACATCCCCGGAACGCAGCTTGTTGCGCAGATGCGCGATCGTCGCGATTTCCCAGAGACGCCGGTTGATCTTGCCGTCATCGCCCACGACGATTTTCCGCCATTCCTTGCGGAAGGGCATCGGAGCGTCGGCAGGCAGATCGCGTTTGCCCGACCTGTTGAGGTCGCGCAGCATCTCGATGGCGGCGATCGTTTTTGCACTGCCCTTTCCGGCCCTGAACTGGAGCGCCTCAAGCAGGTCGGGGGCGAACTTGCGCAACGTCGCATAGCGGTCGGCCGCCACCGTCAGCGGATCAAGGTTGGCGGTTTCCGCGATTGTCGCCACTTCTGGCCTCGCCTTCAGGAGGGTGTTCCACCCGACCGATGCGTCCAGGGCCTCCATTGGATCTTCGCCGGTATCGACCGCATCGGTCAATGCGTCGATTGTCCTGCGAAAGATCAGCATCAGCCGCGCCACATTCTTTGACGTGGTGGCATAGCTGCGCGCCTGGGCGTTCTTCGCGCGGGTGAAGATGCTGCCGATCAGCTTGTCCGCCATCTCCAAGGCGTTATCGGTCAGTCGTTCCTCGAGGTCGAGCAGGAACGCAACCAGCGTAGCGCGCCGTCGGGAGGGAATATATCGCTCGATCATATAGGCAGGCGAAGCGCGGCCTTCCCTGACATATTGCCGAAATCGGTCGGCATGGATGCGGCCAGCCACGTCCGGGGAGATGCCGATCTTCCGCACTTGCCGCAGGCGGTCGAGAATCTGGCGGATGTGATCGGGCCTGGCCGCAACGGGAATGGTCTTGAGCGAAGCGAGTTGGCTCATGCCGCCGGCGTCGTCAAAGACCTGGTCGAGGGCGTGGACCTGTTCGGCGCTAAGATCAGCGATCAGGGCGTAGGCAGCCTGCTTGCGGGCACGCGCGCGTCCCGCACTACTGGCGCGTTCGATGGTGGAGATGGACGGCAGTAGAATCCGGGCCTCGCGAAGGGCGGTGACAACGCCGATCGCTATCGTCATCCCCTTGTCGGTCGCCCATGCCGTTTTCGCGGCCGCTTCGATCATGAAGGGAATGTCGGCGCGGGTTGGTCCACGAAGGCCCGCTCGCATCGCCAGCTCGCGGGCATGGTCCGTCATCGTCTGATCCCGCGCTGCATAGTTGGCCAGGTCGGTTACGTGTAGACCAAGTTGTTCCGCGACGAAGGCGGCGAGATCATGGGGTATCGCTCCCTTGTCCTGTATCAACTGCGCCAGTGTGATGCCCGGGTGCCGCAAGAGCGCGAGTTGCAGCGCGACACCCAACTGGTTCCGTCGCTCCCGTCGTGCGCCGATGATCTCGATGTCCGAAGGCTCGAAGGTGTAGAGCCGGGCTAGATGGTCGCGCTCGCTCGGGATGGCGAGGATCTGATCGCGTTCGCTCTCGGTCAGGAGTTGATGCTTACGCTTCGTCATTCCGATTCCCGTCCACAAAAGGTCATCTGGGCCTATGGACAGCCATGAGTAAAGAGACATAGTATGTGGACGGATATGGATGGGGCGAAGCGATCGCCCTTCAGATCGTCCACAGAACGACCGTTTGGGAGACGTGCGGCATGGGTGATATTCTGGGCTATGCCCGCGTCAGCACCGGCGATCAGGACGTTGCGGGCCAGACCATGCGTCTGGAGAAGGCTGGCGCCATCAAAATCTTCACCGATGTCATTTCAGGTAAGAGCATGGAACGGCCCGGTCTGGCTGAGCTAATCGCCTATGCCCGCAAGGGTGACACGCTGGCGGTGGTCCGCCTCGATCGGCTTGGGCGCTCGCTTGCCGAACTTCTCACCACGGTTGAGACGCTACGCGGTCAGGGCATCGCGCTCCTGAGCCTTGAAGAAAAGATCGACACTTCGTCAGCTGCCGGCGAGCTCATCTTCCATGTGTTTGGGGCCATCGCCCATTTTGAGCGACGGCTGATTTCTGAGCGAACCAGAGATGGTATTGCCGCCGCCCGTGCTAAGGGCAAACAGCCTGGCCGTCAGCCGCTGGACATGTCCAAAGTGGATGCGGCCATCAAGCTGGTCGAAGCTCGTATCTCGCCTACCGAAGCAGCGCGGCAACTCGGCATCGGCCGATCGACCATTTATCGCGAAATGCGTAGGATGGGAATCGAACGGCCCGCCTGATTAAGCGCCCGTCCGTTCGCATCGAGCGTTCGCCATGCGTTCTCGCTTAGCGTTGTTTAGCGTACTTTCCACGCTATGCCCTCACGCTGCCCTCTGCGGGTGCCGCTGGCGTTTCCAGCGGGCGCCACACAGGGATCCCGCTATTGCGAGTTTGTGGTTCCGGTGCGGTGGCCATGACGATCAGTCCTGGAGCTGGGCCCAGACTTCCCGGTCGCGCTCTTCGGTCCAGATGCGCGGCCAGTCGATCCCGTCAAATTCATCCCACAGGCGCTGGACGTCGAAGGGCAGGCAATGTTCGAAGATCGGCCACATGCCGAATTTGGGGGCAAGCCGCTCATGGGTGGCTTCGAACGCCTGCTTCAGCGTCCCGCCCGCCTTGTGCACGGCGCCGACCTCGTCGATCATGCCTTGCAGGAAGGCGCGGGTCTGTTCGATGGCCGCGTCGCATGCTTCGGTGCCGCGCGGCACCATGCCGCGCCCGCCAACCAGATTTTCGGCGCGGAAAGACTTGACCTTGTCCAGCGTCGCGCCCGCCCACTCCATGTGGAAGGCGTCGCCGGTGTAGAGCGCCGCTTCGGCCTCGACCAGGTCGCCCGCGAACAGCGTCTTGGACTTCTCATGCCAGGCGACGATGTCGCCGGCAGTGTGGCCCCGGCCGCAGAAGGACAGTTCCACCGATCCGCGATCGCCGCCCAGCGGGATCGAATAGCTGCCCTCGAAAGTCTGGGTCGGCCAGGTCAGGCCGGGGATCTCCTCGGGGTTCTTGAACAGGCGCGGCATGCGGCCATATTCGCTCGCCCAGTCCTGCTCGCCACGCTCCTCGATCAGGTTGCGGGTGGTTTCGCTGGTGATGATATGTTCGGCTTCGAACGCACTCGCGCCCAGCACGCGCACCGCGTGATAATGGGTTAGGACCAGATATTTGATCGGCTTGTCGGTATGTTCGCGCAGCCTCACCAGCCAGTCGCGGGCGGCGGCCGGCGTGGCGCGCGCTTCGAAGCAGACCAGGAAATCCTCGCCCTCGATGGCGCCGACATTGGGATCGCCCTCGGCGGTCAGAGCGTAAACGCCGTCGGCCAGTACCTCCAGCACTTCCTTTTTGGGCGCAGTATCGGCAGACGATGCAAAAGGCTTGGCCATGAATTCCTCTTAGAGATTTGAATTCCAATCAGTCATAAATAATATTGACCCAAAGGTGGCTTGTCATCCAAAATGACGACGACATGAATCCGCGCCTAATGCATCAAGTCAGCCACCTCAGTGGAAATCGCGACAATGACCATCGCCCCTGCGCCATCAACCCATTTGTCCCGAGGAATAATCGATCCGGCGCGATGCGCGCAGTTGATCGAGTCTTGCGGCACGAAGGCCTTTGGCGAATTGCTGCTGAACCTGGCGTCCGAAGTGGCGGCTGTAGAGGAGATTTTCGCGTGGGAACGGCATGACGGGTGTCCGCAAAAAACACTCGTGACCGCATCGTGGCTGGACGATCAGCATAAGCGGGTCGAAGGTTATACGGGCCGCTTCTTCCGGGCGGATCCGTTGACGGAGCAGGGCGGCTCGCCCGGCTTTTTCATGCACGTCATCGGAAAGGAGGAAGTCAGCTTCGCTGAATATCGCCAGATCTGTTTTGACCGCCCCCTGTTCGATCACAAAATCAGCTTCGTCCAGCGCCAGCCAGGTCATACGATCGTTCTGAACTTCCTATTCCGCAAAGGCGCGACCGACCTCGAGCATGTGCTGACGTCACTGACAACCCTGGCGACGGTCGCGATCGCTAGTTTGCTGCGGCAGGGCCGTGCCGGCAAGACCGATGACGCACTGCGTCGGATCGAGGGCAAGTTGCAAGAGAAGTTCCCGGACTTGTCGCACATGGAAAGGGCAGTGCTGGCGCGGGCCGCGCTGGCCATGCCACCGCGCGAAATCGCGCGGTCGCTCGCCATCAAGGCTACATCGGTCAAGACGTATCGGTCTCGCGCGCTGACCAAGCTGGGTCAGGTCGACATCGCGCCGACACTAGCACAGGTCGTCGCGTGACGATGCGGCCCTGCCGCGCGCCAGTTCCTGATCACGATAGCGATCAGACGGCGCCGAATCGAGCGGTTTCCTTGGCAATATCGTTTACCATGACCAGCCTGCTGCGCCGGATTTCCGGCGGCGTGTCGGTATAGTTGGCGTAATCGGCCTGTAGCTGTGCCGCTTCGGCCACGCCCGGCATCTCCAATATGCGATCGCGATCCTCCTCCTTGGCGAAGCAGAGGTGCACGATGGCGGCATATTTTTCCTGCGATGCGGGATCATTTTCGCCGATGCGCTCGACCCAGTAGAAGTCGGGCTGCACGCCCAGATGCTTTTTCACCAGCGCAAGGCCCATCGGCATGTGGACATTCTGATGATGCTCATAGCCGAATGCACGGCCTTGCGGGCGGGGATAGAGAAAAGTGAACAGATACAAGGTCAGGGCTCTCCGATTATAGTTGATCGCGCAGTGTACGGATCAGGCGGTAGCTTTCAACCGCGCATCCAGCAGGCCATGCAATTTGCACGGGACCTTTCCCGGCCGCCATCACCCCCGCCAATTGGCTGAATGCTGAGATGCCGCCTAATCGTCGGTGAAGACATTAAAGTTGTCAGATCGCGTCCGGAAAGGCGTCGTTACTTGGTCCATCGGTCGTCCCGCAACGCGATGAGCCCGACCGCCGTTGGCAGCCAGGCCCAAGCTATTCTCGAAATGCAGCCCATCTTCAGGCCGGCAGCAGCGCGACTTCGGTAATCCGGATCTTGTCCGACTGCCACTGGTCGAGGTCAGGTGTCTTGTCCTGTTCCAGCGCCTTGCGGACGAGGCGCAGTTCGCGCGGCATGTTGAGCGATACCGCGCCGATCGCCTTGCCGGCGGCGTCGACCGCCAGCCAGCAACATTTGCCGTCGGCCTCGTTGCCGCGCTTGTGCAGCGTGGCGGCGCGCTCGGGCATGCCGATGATTTGGAAGTTGGCGTCATATTGGTCGGACCAGACCCAGGGGATGTCGGCATGCACCGCTTCCGCGCCGATCGCCGCCTTGGCCGCCACGATCGCCTGATTCTGCGCATTGGCCCAGGATTCCATCCGCACATGCCCGCCCATGAAGGCGTTGGGATGGCTGGTGACGTCGCCCGCAGCCGAAATGTGCGGGTCCAGTGTGCGGCCGCATTCGTCGACCAATATCCCATTGTCGACCGCAAGGCCGGCGGCGGCGGCAAGGTCGGTTTCCGGCACGATGCCGATGCCGATGACGACATGGTCGAAATGCAGCGCTTCGCCGGCGACATCGACCTGCACGCCATCGGCGGTGGCCGTCACCTTTTCGACCGCGGCGCCGGTGCGGACGTCGGTGCCATGGTCCTTATGCATCAGCGCGAGATAGGCGGAAATCTCTTCGGGCAGCGAACGGCCGCAAAGGCGCGGCGCGGCTTCCAACACGATGACGTCCAGGCCCATCTGGCGCGCCGTGGCGGCCACCTCCAGCCCGATCCAGCCGCCGCCGATCACGCCGATGCGGCGCGACGATTTCATGGCCGTGCGCAACCCCTGCGCATCGTCCAGGTCGCGCAGCACATGCACGCGCTTCGGCCCTTCGCCTTTTTGCGTGAAGGGCAGGGTGCGCACCCGCGATCCGGTGGTCAGGAACAGATGGTCATAGGTGACCGATCGCCCGTCGGCGCAGCGGACGATCCGCGCATCCCGGTCGATCTCCGTCGCGACGGTGCCGGTCCACACCTCGATCTGGTGGGTGGCGACGCTGTCGGCGGTCAGCAGAGCGGCGGAAGCGATTTCCGTCTTGCCGCTCAATATGTCCTTGGACAGCGGCGGCCGCTCGTAGGGAAGGTGGATTTCTTTCGCGATCAGCAGGATGCGGCCGTCATAACCCTCGGCCCGCAGCGTGCGCGCGATCCATGCCCCCGCCTGGCCACCGCCCACGATCACGAAACATTGGGTTGATAGGGTCATCGCATCCCATCCGATCACTTAGAGCGATTTCGAAGCGATCGGAATCGATCGTTGGTTAAGAAATCGCGGTAAACAAAAGACTTAGAGCAGCGATCTGATGCAATCAGATCGAAAACCGCTCTAAAGTTCCACCTCGATCCGGTCTCCATTCCTGCGCACAGGGAAAGTGCGCACGGCCTCGGTGATCGGCGCCGACTTGGGTTCGCCGGTGGTGATGCAGACCAGCCCCTGATGTAACGGGCATTCGACGCAGCCATCCTCGATGAACCCTTCCGACAGCTTGGCCGCGCCATGCGAGCACAGGTCGTAGAGCGCGAAGAACTCGTCCTCGACACGGAACAGGGCCAGCGGCGTGCCGTTGGCATTGGCGGCAAAGGGTTCGTCCTCCAGCACATCTTCGACGGAGGCGACGTCAATCCAGTTGGTCATTTAATCCTTTTCCTCAGATCGGCAGCGCGAGCAGGGTCTGTACACGTGAAGTGTCGTAAACGCACTGCTTCTTCTTGAAGCGCAGCCGGCCGTCTTCGCGCACCACCACATCATTGTAGCGACCCGTCTGGTAGACGACCGATTCACCCAGCTGGCTGGTGTTGATCACCAGATAGCTCGACTGCATTTCGATGCTGCCGTCGGGCTGTTCGGCAAAGGTCAGGCCCGACACGAAATGCCGGTAGATGACCGCCGCATAGATGTTGGCGTGGCGCAGGGAGACGACGCGATCCCGCAGCATCTTCTTGCTGTCGCAATAGATGATCGGCGCGGGCAGGCCCTGGTCGACATTTTCCTTGGGGATGATTTCGTAGAAGCAATCTTCCACGAACATGGTCGGCCAGTCTTCCAGCCGGTCGGTGTCGAGCGTCGAGATATACTCATCCTGCAACGCCATCAGTTCCGCGCGCAATGCGTGTGACATATGTTCAGGCCCCCTGAGCCGAAGATTGGTCGAATTTCATCAGCTTGCGATAACCGCGCCAGAAGGAGCGGATCAGCTTTTCGGTGATCAGCGTGTTGCTCTGATCGGGTTCATGCTTGGCCATTTCGATGACCGACGTCTCCCGGCCGTCGCGAACGGTGCCCTGTTGGACCAGTTCGGTCGCTTCGGTATCTTCCATCGAGATGTAGCCGGCCGGGCCGACCAGATTGGCCTGCTTGATGCGCAGGTTGCGCAGTTCCGGCGTATCGTCGGCATAGCCGAAGAAGTGGAAGATCAGCTCGAAATTGTTCGGACCCTTGGGCAACAGCTGGCGCGCGACCAGCGTGTTGTGGATCTGCTGCACGACCAGCTGCGGAAAGATCGGCTGGATGTGGTTGGTCGCGACGATGTCATATTCCTCGACCAGCGCCAGAATGCTGTCGTCTTCCAGGTGGAAGCCTTCGTCGTAGGAACGGATATTCTGTTCCTTGTAGTCGCCGCCGGCGGTTTCGTCCTGGCCTTCCTTGATCGCCATGATGATGCTGTGCAGCCCATGGCTATCGTCGGTCACGCAGTGAGCCTTCATGCCCACGCGGAAGATGTTGAAGGTGGTGTGGAACAGGTGCAGCAGGCTGGCGTGGTACGGATCCTTCACATTTTCCATGTAAAGTTTCCAGTTGGACTTCGAATATTGACGGGTGCAGCCCAGATATTCCACCGGCTTGTGGAAGACGCGCTTGATGTAGCCGCCCATCGTTTCGCCGATATATTCGTCCAGCGGCTCGACCTCTTCGCTGAAGGTCGCGAAGACCAGACCGCAATAGCTGTCGACGCGCAGCTGGCGCAGATTATGTTCCTTGGGATTGAAATCCTTGGGCATGCCCGCCTGGCCCTTCTGACCGCGGCGGAACGGCACGCCCAGCAGGTTGCCCTTGGTGTCGAAGCTCCACTGGTGGTAGACGCAGTTGTGCGACGTCGCATTGCCGCGCAGCGTGCGGCAGACCATGGCGCCGCGATGCGCGCAGCGGTTGACCCATGCGGCCAGGCCGCCTTCTTCGGTGCGCGTCATCACGACGGGCGTGTCGCCTACGAAGGTGCTCTTGTAGTCACCCGGATGGGGGATTTCCGCTTCCAGGCCCAGGAAGTTCCAGGTCGGGCCGCGATAGATGCGCTCCTGCTCCAGATCGTAGATTTCCTGGGAACTGAAGACAGCATAGGGCACGCGTGAGCCGTCGGCTTCGGCGAAAAACCCGTCAGCCTCGAATGGCGCCGTTTTCTCAGTGATCATGATAGCAGACTCGCATCAGTGAATTTATGATCCCGACGCTACGCCCTGGGCTTTTTCGCCGCTATCCGCCAAGCGCGAGCCTCTGGGGCGCATTATCCAATTATGGCAGATATTTTCGGATAGGCCTGCAAAGGACCTCCGTCAGCCTAGCCGCGAAATATGTCGTCCCTTTCAAAGGCGCGTCGGTCGCGGGATCTTCAGCTGTCGCCGATGCAGGCGAAGGCGTCGCTCATCTGGATCTCGGACGGCAACCGGCCGAATTGCTCCCGGAAATCGCGCGAGAACCGGCCCAGATGCGACACCCCGGACGCCAGCGCCGCATCGGTGACGCTGCTGCATTCGCCCGTTTCCAGCAACATCCGCGCATGGTCCATCCGATATCGCCGCAGCGCCTTCATTGGGCTTTCGTCGCGAAACTTGCGGAAATTGTCCAGCAGCGTTCGCGCCGGCACGCCGGCCGCCGTGGCGATATCTCCCAGGGTGATGGGCAATGCGAAATGTTCCCGCATAAAGGCTTCGGCCTTGCGCACCGCCGCCGGCGCGATGCTGGCGCGGGCCGGCGCGCCGTCCTGCTCGCCCGCCAGCAGCAGGCTCAGCAGCAACCGCTCATAATTGCGGGCGATGCGTTCGTCGCCCTGCACCATGCCGATGGCGCTGTCGTCGCCGATCAGGGAATTGAGGATACTGGCCCAAGGCGAGGACAGGGGCGCCTTCATGTCGATGCGGGTGCGGAAATGCGGCAGGTTGCCTTCATTGGCCGCGGTCAGCGCCCGCTTGTCGACGCGCAGGACCAGCTGTTCGCAATCATGGCTGAACCGCCCGCGCAGGGGGGTGCCCGGCGCGACATAGACGCCCTGCGTGCCGCTTGCGTCCATGGTTTCGCGATGGATGTTGAGTTCCGCCTTGCCGGACAGGCAGAAGATGAACAGATGATAGCCTTCGACCTCGTCCAGATCGATCGCCATTTCGCCGAAGCGAATCGTCCCGATCCCGATGCTGCCGAGCGAGACATAGTTCATCGACCCCTGATGCTTGCCCCGATTGAGGGGCGCCAGCCGATGCGGTTGCAGCACGCGCGAAATCTTCTCGCGCGTTTCATCGACGTCCGAAGACTCAAACAGGCGCCAGCTCTTGCCTGGTGAACCGGCCATCATTTGAAGTTCAGACATGCCTGACGCCTCGGCCCTCGCTGGGTCATAAGGATAAGTCCTCACTGTGGACAATAGCCTATGCCTTTCGATGGGACAAGCGAGGGGCGGGGCGCACGTCAGACCCGCTCGACCGCCAACGCCAGCCCCATGCCGACGCCGATGCACAGCGTCGCCAGTCCGCGCCTGCCGCCGCTCTTTTCCAGCTGATGCACCAGCGTCATCGCCAACCGTGCGCCTGACATGCCCAGCGGATGGCCCAGCGCGATGGCGCCGCCATTGGGGTTCACATGGTCCGCATCGTCGGCCAGGCCCAGCTGCCGCACGACCGCCAGCGACTGGCTGGCAAAGGCTTCGTTCAGTTCGACTGCGTCGAAATCGCCGATCGTCAGGCCCAGATGCGCCATCAGCTTTTGCGTGGCGGGGATGGGGCCGATACCCATCACGCGGGGTTCGACGCCGGCCGACGCCATGCCCAGGATGCGCGCGCGGGGCGTCAGGCCATGGGCCTTGGCCGCCGCCTCGCTGGCGATGATCATCGCCGCCGCGCCATCATTGATGCCCGACGCGTTGCCGGCGGTGACGGTGCCCTCGGGCCCGAACAGCGGCTTCAACTTGCCCAGCCCCTCGATCGTCGTGTCGGCGCGGGGATGCTCGTCGGTGCGGACCTCCACCGTCTCGCCCCGCTTGCGACCGGGCGTGACGACGGTGATGATCTCTTCGTCGAAAAAGCCGTTCTGTTGCGCGGCGACGGCGCGCTGCTGGCTGCGCAGCGCGAAAGCGTCCTGATCCTTGCGGCTGATGCCATGGTCGTGCGCCACATTTTCCGCCGTGCGCGGCATCGTTTCGGTGCCATAGAGCGCGTCGAGCGCCGGGTTGACGAAGCGCCAGCCCATGGTCGTGTCTTCCATCTGCTGGGCGCGGCCATAGGCGCTGCCCGCCTTGCCCACCACGAAGGGCGCGCGGGTCATGTTTTCCACGCCGCCGGCGATAGCGACGCCCATCTCGCCCGTGCGGATCGCGCGCGCGGCGGCGCCCACCGATTCCAGCCCGGACGCGCACAGCCGGTTCAGCGTCACGCCCGCCACCCCATGCGGCAGGCCCGCCAGCAACAGGCTCATCCGCGCGACGTTGCGATTATCCTCGCCCGACTGGTTGGCGCAGCCGTAGAAGACCTCGTCGATCACCGCCGGGTCCAGCCCCGGATTGCGCTCGATCAGCGCCTTCATCGGCAGCGCGCCCAGATCATCCGCCCGGATGCCGGCCAATATGCCGCCATAACGGCCGATCGGCGTGCGGACGGCGTCGCAGATAAAGGCTTCGGCCATCAGTTACGCGCTCCCTCAGCCGCGCGCAGCGGCACGCCGGCCAGCCCCTGCAATTCATCCAGCGACAGGCCGTCCACCATTTCCACCACGCTCGCGCCCGCCGCGCCGACTTCGAACACGGCGAGGTCGGTATAGACGCGCGACACACAGGCGAGGCCCGTCAGCGGGTAAGTGCAGCTTTCGACCAGCTTGCTCTGGCCCTGCTTGGTCAGCAATTCCATCATGACGAAGGTCTGCTTGGCGCCGATCGCCAGGTCCATCGCGCCGCCCACGGCCGGGATCGCGCCCGGTTCACCCGTGTGCCAGTTCGCCAGGTCGCCATTCACCGACACCTGGAAGGCACCCAGCACGCAGATGTCCAGATGGCCGCCGCGCATCATCGCGAAACTGTCGGCATGGTGGAAAAAGCAGCCGCCGGTCAGCAGCGTCACCGCCTGCTTGCCCGCGTTGATCAGTTCCCAATCCTCTTCGCCCTTCGCCGGGGCGGGGCCCATGCCCAGCAGGCCATTTTCGCTCTGAAGGAAGATGTCCTTGTCGGTGGGCAGGTAATTGGCGACCATCGTGGGCAGGCCGATGCCCAGATTGACATAGGCGCCTTCAGGAATGTCCTTCGCCACGCGGGCGGCCATTTGTTCACGGTTCAGACGTTGCATGGGGTGCAGGCTCCTGATCAGGCCGAAGCTGTGGCGTTGGCGGGCGCGATTTCGACCACGCGCTGGACGAAGATGCCCGGTGTCACGACGATTTCCGGGTCGATGCCGCCCAGCGGTACGATCTGCGCCACCTGCGCGATCGTGCACTTCGCCGCCATCGCCATGATCGGGCCGAAATTGCGGGCGGTCTTGCGGTAGGTCAGGTTGCCCCAGCGGTCGCCGCGATGCGCCTTGATCAGCGCGAAATCGGCCTGGATGGGATGTTCCAGCACATATTGCTTGCCGTCGATCTCGCGGGTTTCCTTGCCCTCTGCCAGCAACGTGCCGTATCCGGTCGGCGTGAAGATCGCGCCCAGCCCGGCGCCGGCGGCCTGGATGCGCGCGGCCAGATTGCCCTGCGGCACCAGTTCCAGCTCGATTTCGCCAGCGCGGTAGCGCGCGTCGAAATGGTGCGAATCCGACTGGCGCGGGAAGGAACAGATGATCTTGCGCACGCGCCCGGCCTTGATCAGCGCGGCGACGCCGGTTTCGCCATTGCCGGCATTGTTGTTGATGATGGTCAGGTTGCCGACGCCGCGCGCGATCAGCGCGTCGATCAGTTCGTCGGGCATGCCTGCCGTGCCAAAGCCGCCGATCATTACCGATGCGCCGTCCCGAATGTCGGCCACGGCCGCCGCGGCGGAACTCATGCTCTTGTCAATCACGCTCTTCAACTCCGTGCGGATGCTCCCGCGCGAAACAGAGGTTGCGCGCGCCTGAGTCAACCGATAATCGGCGTCCTGTCCGATAATCGGTTATTTTTGGAGCTGCCGTGGAAGCGCCGCGCGACATCGAAAGGCCGGGTGATCCCGAATATATGGCCTCACTCGCCCGTGGCCTCGCCGTGCTGCAATATGTGGCGCAACGTGAACGGCCGGTGTCCATCGCCGAAGCCAGCCGGGCGCTGGGGTTCAGCCGCGCGGCGGTGCGGCGGTGCCTCTATACCCTGCATCAGCTTGGCTATGTCGGCCATGATCTGCGCGGCTATTCGGTGCGGCGCAAGACGACGGCGCTCGGCCATCCCTACCTCTCGCTGACCGCCTTTGCCGTGCGCGCCCAGCCGCTGCTCGATTCGCTGCGCGATGAACTGGGGGAATCCTGTTCGTTGGGCGTGATGGAGGATGACGCCCTCTGCTATGTGGCGCGGTCCGAAGCGTCCCGCATCATGGCGGTGGGGCTGAAGGTCGGCAGTACCCTGCCACTCTATCCCACCTCCATGGGCCGGGTGCTGTTGGCCGGGCGATCGCATGAAGAGCAGGACGCCTATTTCGCCCGGACGCAGGTGCGCGCGCTGACGCCGCATACCATCGTCGACATTCCCCGGTTGCTGGTGACGATCAGGCGGGCGGCGGCGGACGGTTACGCGCTGGTCGATCAGGAACTGGAACTGGGGCTACGCTCCATCGCGGTTCCGGTGATCGACCGGGGCAGGGTGATGGCGGCGCTGAACGTCGGCATGTCGGCGGCGCGCGTGTCGATGGACGATGTGCAGGCGCGCCTGCTGCCGGCGCTGCGACGTACCGCCGGGCTGCTGCGCCCGGCCTGATCCTCAGGATCGCGCCGTCTCGGCCTCGATCTCCCTGAAGATCGCATGGCCGATATCCCGGATCAGCACCGCGCGGTCGGTCGTATCGGCGTGGCGCTGGCTCAATATGATCGGCGATGTTGGCCGCTCGGCTATCGGCACATAGCATATGTCCGCGCGCTGGATGTTCTGCATCGACGCCGGGACGATGGCGCGGCCCGACTGGGCGGCGACCAGGCCCAGCGCGGTCTGCACTTCGCGCACTTCGATGATCCGGCGGGGGTTGCATCCATGGTCGCGCATGATCGTCAGCAGCTGGTCGGCATAGCTGGGGCGCGGCTGGCTGGGGTAGATGATCAGCGTGCCGGCGGCCAGCGCCTCCAGGCTGACCTCGGTGTCCGGCTGCGCCGGCAAGTCGGTGGGCGAAAGCGCCGCCACCAGCGGTTCCTGGAACAATATCTCGCGGCGGATCGCCGGGTCGTCCACGCGCACGCGGCCAAGGCCGGCGTCGATCCGGCCCGCCTTCAGCGCCGCGACCTGCTGGATCGTCGTCATCTCCACCAGCTCGACGTCCGTGTCCGCCGCATGGGCGCGGAACCGCCGCACCATCTCGGCCAGCGCGCCGTGCATGATGGATCCCACCACGCCCATGACGAAGCGCGGCTGCTGCGCGGACGCATATTGCTGCATGGTCTTGGGGATCTGGTCGATGCTCGCCAATATCTGCGCTGCCTGTTGATGCAGGATGCGGCCCGCCTCGGTCAGGCGCACCGGCCGGCTACCCCGGTCGAACAGCGCCACGCCCAGGTCCTGCTCCAGTTCCTTGATATGCCGGCTCAGCGGCGGCTGCGCGATACCAAGGCGGTCTGCGGCTCGGGTGAAATTCTGCTCGGCCGCGACGGCCATGAACGATCGAAGGTGGCGCAGTTCCATACTATACTACTCCGGTATCATAGGATGCGGACTAAGTCTTTCTGGAATCCCGTTCAACCCGCTATTTCATTCATGGAAAGGTACCCGACAATGGTGACAATTGATCGCGTCGACACGTTCATCGTCGACGTACCCACTATCCGGCCGCACGTGCTGGCAATGGCGACGATGCACAGGCAGACGCTTTGCATCGTGCGCGTCCACTGTTCCGACGGCATCGTCGGCACGGGCGAGGCAACGACGATCGGCGGCTTGGCTTACGGCCCTGAAAGCCCCGAAAGCATAAAGACGAACATCGACGCCTATATCGCCCCGATATTGCAGGCCTGCGATCCCACCCGGCCGGCCATCGCGATGGCGCAAATCGCCAAGCATGTCGTCGGCAATAATTTCGCCAAATGCGCCGTCGAAACCGCGCTGCTCGACGCGCAGGGCAAGCGTGCGGGCCTGCCGGTCAGCGAACTGCTCGGCGGCCGCGTCCGCGATCGCCTGCCCGTCCTCTGGACCCTCGCCAGCGGCGACACCGGCAAGGATATCGAAGAAGCCGAGCAGATGATCGCCAGCGGACGGCACAATGCCTTCAAGCTGAAGATCGGCAAGCGGCCCGTGGCGGACGATGTCGCCCATGTCGGCGCCATCAAGAAAGCGCTTGGCGACCGCGCCAGCGTTCGCGTGGATGTCAACATGGCGTGGGATGAAACCACGGCACGCACCGGCGTTGCGATGCTGGCGGAAGTCGGCTGCGACCTGGTTGAACAGCCGCTTATCCGGCATAATCTCGCCGGCATGGCACGCCTGGCCGCGCGGTCGGCGATTCCGATCATGGCCGATGAAGGGCTGCAAGGCCCTACGACCGCTTATGATCATGCCAACCAGGCAGCCGCCGATGTCTTTGCCGTGAAGATCGAGCAGTCGGGCGGTCTTTTCGCCGCAAAGCAGGTGCAGGCGATCGCCGACGCGGCCGGGATCGCGCTCTATGGCGGCACCATGCTGGAAGCGGGCATCGGCACGATCGCGTCTGCCCATGTCTTCGCAACCTTCCCGCAACTGTCCTTTGGCACGGAGCTTTTCGGCCCCTTGCTGCTGACGGAGGAAATTCTGCAAGAGCCGTTGGATTATTCGGACTTCTCGCTGGCCGTGCCCAAGGGGCCGGGCCTTGGCGTGGAGCTGGACGATGATCGCTTGTCGTTCCTGCGGCGCGACGCGTCCCGCGCCACCATATCGATTCCTACAGCAAAGGCTGGTTGAAATGCTTTTCAAGGTTGAAATGGATGTCAATATTCCGCTGGATTACGATCCGGCGCGGCTTGACGAACTGAAGGCGGCTGAAAAGGCGCTTTCTCAGGAGCTTCAGCGTGCCGGTAAGTGGCGGCACATCTGGCGCGTTGCCGGGCAATATGCCAATGTCAGTATCTTCGATGTCGAAAGCAATGCAGAACTTCACGATCTGCTGATGACTTTGCCTCTGTTTCCGTTCATGGATATCCGCGTGGCGCCGCTGTGCCGACATCCTTCGTCGATTCATGAAGACGATCGCTAAGAATCATATTCCCAGGAGAGATCAGATGAATACTGATTTTGTGAAGACTCAACCCGTCCAAACTCTTCTCGACCGCGCCAGCGGCGTCGATGTGGAGGGCGGCGACCGTCGGCTCAAGGCCATTACCCGCGACCTCGTCGAAGCGGTGATGACGGTCATCGTCAAGCATGACATCAACGAAAGCGAATTCTGGAAAGCGATAGACTTTTTCCAGAAGGGCGCCGGTGAATTCGGCCTGATCGTGCCGGGCGTTGGCCTGGAACATTTCCTTGACCTCTACATGGATGCCAAGGACGCGGAAGCCGGGCTGTCGGGCGGCACGCCGCGCACCATTGAAGGGCCGCTCTATGTCGCGGGCGCGCCGCTGGTCGAAGGTGACGTCAACCTTTCCGACGACGCGGACGATACCGGCACGCTGTACATGTCCGGCACCGTCACCGGCCCGAATGGTGAGCCCGTCACCGATGCCATTCTGCATGTCTGGCACGCCAATTCGATGGGTTGGTATTCGCATTTCGACCCCACGCGCGAGCAGACGCCGTTCAATAACCGCCGCCGGATCAAGCTCGGCAAGGACGGGCGCTATTCCTTCCATTCGAAGATGCCCAATGGCTACAGCGTGCCCCCCGGCGGCGCGACCGATCAGCTGATGAAAGCCGTCGGCCGTCACGGCAACCGTCCTGCCCACGTGCATTTCTTCGTAGAAGCGCCGGGCTATCGCACGCTGACGACGCAGATCAATTTCGGTGACGATCCGTTCGCAGCCGACGACTTTGCGTTCGGCACCCGCGAAGGTCTGCTGCCAGTCCCGAACCGTCAGGGCGACACCGTCCATATCGCGTTCGACTTCCAGTTGCAGAAGTCTGCTGAGGCAACGGATGAAAGCTTCTCCGCTCGCAGCCGCTTGGCCGTCTGACAAGCGACCTTAACAAAAGCCGCCCTTCCCCATCTGTGGGGAGGGGCGGTTAAGCACGAACGGAATTGATAGGGCGAAGGCGATGGAAAAGCAGTTCATTATTACGGGAGACGGCTGCCGCATCGCCTATCGGTTCGATGGTAAAGAAGGTGCCCCGATCCTGCTGCTGTCCAACTCCCTGGGCACTGACATGCAGATGTGGGAACCGCAGCTTGCCGCCTGGAGCGCCCATTTCAGAATGCTGCGCTATGATCAGCGCGGCCACGGCGCGTCGGATGCGCCCGTCGGCGGCTATTCGCTCGATCGGCTGGGTCGAGACGTCATCGAACTTCTCGACCAGCTGGAGATAGAAACGATTGATTTTTGCGGCCTTTCGCTTGGCGGCATGACCGGCCAATGGCTGGGCATCCGCGAAGGACATCGGGTCCGCCGGCTGGTTCTGGCCAACACCTCAAGTTTCATGGGGCCGCCTTCGGCATGGGACGCCCGGATCGCCCTGGTGCGCGAAAGCGGCATGGCGCCCCTCACCTCGGCGTCGCTTGAGCGATGGTTCACCGCCGACTTCGTGGCAAGCTCACCCGACGCCATCGCGCCGATAGTCGCGATGCTCCAATCGACCGATAGCCAGGGCTATGCTGGCTGTTGCGCCGCCATACGGGACATGGACATGCGTTCCACTATCGCGCTGATCCGGAATGAAACCCTCATCATTGGTGGTAGCCAAGATCCAGCCACGCCGCCACCGCATAGCGAAGCATTGGCCGCCACGATCCCCCGCTGCCGGCTCGCCATGCTGAACACAGCGCATCTCGCCAATGTGGAGCGCCCCGCCGAATTCGGTACGCAGGTGTCGGACTTTCTGCGGGCTGAAACTGTCGTCGGCATCGATTCATTGTAGGTGGGCGGCAAAGCAGATCCAGGCGAATGCGCCGCATCACCGGCAGCGGAACACCTATGCCCCTGCCCGCCAGGATCAGCCCGCGCGCCCCAGGCTATCCGATGCCGGATGCTCCCGCGAAGATCAATGGACGCCGGCTCGACGGCGCCAACTCAAACGTCACGCCATCAGCAGGGTCTGCATTGCGCTATCCCGAAGGTTCCACGCAACCCTGCTGTCCTCAAAAGGATGTCATTTCTATCGGGGACAGAAAGTGTATATTCTAACCGGCAGGAACATTGGGGTGCAATCCGGCACTTCATTAACTCCCCTATGCTTAGTTCAAAGTAAAGCTGGGCATGTGACACTGAGTTCGTTAAGTTGATCACAGGTTACATGCGGCAGTGATTAATCGCAGTTAGCAAGGCGCCCATCCCCAAGCATCTTGCTGTCACTTTCGGCTATTCATCGCAGGACCGAGTTCCTGAACAAGGCAATCGACTACCTGCTGAACCTTCGGCAAAAGATGTCGGCGCTGTGGATAAACAGCCCAGATCGGTTCGTCATCGGGCTGAGCATATTCCAGCAACAGCTCTACCATACCGTGCTGTAGAAAAGGCATGACGTAGAAATCGGGAAGCTGACAGTCACCGAGACCTGAAACGCAGGCCTCCATGACCGCATGCCCGCTATTGCACCCGAAACGTCCCTTCGGGCGATGGGTGATTTTCTGATCGTGAACCTTAAAATGCCAGGCGCCCGCTGTACCTGCGATGCATTCTGTCCGTCGTCAGAACATTCGGCACGGATTGCGGCGTAAATTAGCGGAGTGCGGGCCTCGTCTGGGGGTTGATGTTACGCGGCGAGCTTGCGGTGTTGCAAGCGCCGATGCTCGATGGTCTGCCGCTTGATCCTTTCACGCTGTTTGATGATGGCTGCGGCCCTGCCGAAGTAGGCGTCGGCGGGCGTCACGTTGTTCAGGCTCTCGTGGTAGCGCTGGTGATTATAGTGCTCGACAAAGGCCTCGATCTGAGCCTCGAGATCACCTGGCAGGAAGTAGTTCTCCAGCAGGATGCGGTTTTTCAGGGTCTGGTGCCAGCGCTCGATCTTGCCCTGCGTTTGTGGGTGCAGCGGAGCACCGCGCACATGGCTCATGTTCTGGGCCTCGATATATTCAGCCAGTTCGCTCGCGATGTAGCTGGGGCCATTATCGCTGAGCAGCCTGGGCTTGTGCAGCACGGTGGCGCTGTCGCAGCCCGAGGCCTTGAGCGCGAGGTCGAGCGTGTCGGTGACGTCCTCGGCGCGCATATTGGTGCACAGTTTCCAGGCGATGATATAGCGCGAGAAGTCGTCGAGCACGGTCGACAGATACATCCAGCCCCAGCCGATGATCTTGAAGTAGGTAAAATCAGTCTGCCACATCTCGTTCGGCCGGGTGGTTTTGGTGTGGAACTGATCGGCGGCCTTGATCACGACATAAGCCGGGCTGGTGATCAGGTCGTGGGCCTTCAAAAGGCGGTAAACCGTGGCTTCGGACACGAAGTAGCGCTGCTCGTCGGTGAAGCGCACGGCCAGCTCCCGAGGGCTCAGCTCGGACTGTTCCAGCGCCAGCTCGATGATCTGGTCGTGGATGCCCGCCGGGATGCGGTTCCACACCCGGCTCGGCGCCGATGGCCGATCTTCCAACGCCTCCGGTCCGCCTCCGAGGTAGCGGTCATACCAGCGATAAAACGTCCGGCGGGGGATGCCGAGCTGGTCCAGCGTGCGCTTGGCCGGCAGGTGCGACTGTTCGACGATCCTGATGATCTCGAGCTTCTCCGATCCGGGATACCTCATTCGTCGTCGCCCCCATCCGCGATCATGCTTTTTTTGAGCAGCCGGTTCTCAAGCGTCAGATCGGCGACGCATTCCTTCAGGGCACTGGACTCGCGGCGCAGATCCTTCACCTCGTCGGTGGTCGCGGCACGCGCGGTGTCGCCGGCCAGGCGGCGCTTGCCAGCTTCCATGAACTCTTTCGACCATGTGTAATACAGGCTCTGCGCGATGCCTTCCTTGCGGCAAAGCTCGGCAATGCTGTCCTCGCCGCGCAGGCCATCGAGCACGATCCGGATCTTGTCTTCCGCCGAGAAGTGCCGCCGGGCCGCCCGCCGGATGTCCTTCACCACCTGCTCCGCAGGCTTTTTGGCGCTTGAGGGTTTGGGTCTCATCTTCGTTCCTTCGTCACTACGACGAGACCCAAACCCTCCTTAAATCACAACCTCAAATCTGCGCCATTGGTGCTGACGGCGGACAGGTCGGAGCCCAGGCGCATGTCCCATTGATCGAGTAGAACGTCGACACCGTTCGCAACGAGCCGGGTGGCAAGCATCAGCACCCAATCTTTGTGTGCTTGGTCATCGTGGGAGTAAGAGATGAATAGTCGAGGAGCTTCTTGCATCTCGCGAACAGGCCCGATCAGGGCGGCGAGGTCAACACATCAGCATAGCGCGCGCGGGCGCTTCGCTAACCAGTGGCAGGTCATGCACCGGAAGCCGGCATAGAGGGGAGCTGCAATGAACGGCAGATTTGTCCCGATGCCGTTGAAAAAGTCGGTCTTGCAGTCGGGGTGACGGTCTGATTCAGCATCAGCATGCTGAAGGACGCCAAGCGATGATGGGCGAGCGCCGAGTGGCGCAGGAGGCCTTGTTCTACGAATTCAGTCTGGATCGACACGTTCCGGCAGATCATCTGCTACGGGCAATCGACCGGTTCGTGGACCTGTCGGGGATGCGCGAGCACCTGCGCGGCTTTTACAGCGCGATTGGTCGCCCTTCGATCGACCCTGAGCTGATGCTGCGGATGCTGATCGTGGGGTACTGCTTCGGCATCAGGTCGGAGCGCCGCCTGTGCGAAGAGGTGCACCTCAACCTAGCTTACCGCTGGTTCTGCCGCCTGGGTCTCGACGGCGACGTGCCGGATCACTCGACCTTCTCGAAGAACCGGCATGGGCGCTTCCGTGAGAGTGATCTGTTCCGCCAGTTGTTTGAAGCCACCGTGCGGCGCTGCATTGAGGAAGGACTGGTCGGCGGCGACGGCTTCGCTGTCGATGCCAGCCTGATCCGCGCCGAGGCCAACCGGCAGACCTATGTCGAGGGAACGCAGGGGCTTGGCGCTGTTCGGGCAGGGCGTGCCGTCGAGGAGTATCTCGCCGTACTCGACGATGCCGTTTTCGGCGGCGCAACGCCGGTTGATCCCAAACGCGTTTCGCCTGTCGATCCTGCGGCCCGCTATACCCAGGCGCACGGCAACCGCGCCGACTTCTGCTACGCCACCAACTACCTGATCGACGTCGACAATGCGGTGATCGTTGATGTCGAGGCGAGCACGGCGGTGCGCCAGGCCGAGGTGACCGCCGCCAAACGGATGATCGAGCGGGCAGCCGATTGCCATGGTCTATGGCCCCGCAAGCTGATCGGCGACACCGGCTATGGCTCTGCGGGCATGCTCGCCTGGCTCGTCCACGAGCGTGGCATCGAGCCGCATGTGCCCGTCTTCGACAAGTCCGCCAGGAGCGATGGCGCTTTCGAGCGCAGCGACTTCACCTTCGATCACAAGGATGACAGCTATATCTGCCCGGCCGGCAAGCGTCTGCGACCGCGTAACCGCAATTTCACCTCGCCGCGACCGGAGGCCGACCAGGACGGCTTCATCCGCTACCGAGCGCGGCAGCAGGACTGCAGCAACTGCGCGCTCAAGCCACAATGCACACCCATCCTGCCGGCTCGCAAGGTGACCCGCTCCATCCACGAGGGCGCTCGCGATCTCGCTCGGGCCCTGTCGCAGGAAGATGAATGGATCGCCTCACGCCGCGAGCGCAAGAAGGTCGAGATGCTGTTTGCCCACCTGAAGCGCATCATGCGGCTCGACCGGCTGCGATTACGCGGACCCAATGGTGCCCAGGATGAGTTCCACCTCGCCGCTGCCGCCCAGAACCTGCGCAAGCTCGCCAAGATCAGCATCGCCAGGCAGATGGCGATGACATGAGGTCAGGCGACTCTGCTCAGCCGTTTCGATCCGTACCCTCCGCTTCGCCGAGAAGGCGACTTTTTCAACGGTATCTCCCCATTTTTGCCATTCGCGCTACTCAACCAGCGCCTGAATGTATGGCAAGTTTCGACGGGCGCAATTCAGGCTGTGAACGTCCGGTTTGGCGGCGGATGGCGCCGCCAGGCATCGGTTATCGAAGCTAAAGAGCCGGCAGTGATCAGGAAGCCGCACCTCCGCGATGTACCGAGTGGAAGTCTATCGGGCAGGTCACCAGGCTGACGACCAAAAGCCTTAGAAGCAAATGCTTCGGTCGCGGCTTGGGGCGGAAGGCGGCGGCGAGCATGACCAGCGAGCATAGGAGCCAGAAGATCGCGGTGAGCGGCACGGCGTTGCCGGCTTGCTCTCGGTGTCACCGTCCGATCACCTGAAGCCCTAGAACGAATACCCAAGCTTCAAGTACCATTCGCGCGGCCGCGAATAGACCCCATACGTCGATCCGATGAAATTGAGGTCCGAGTATCCCGAGATAATGTAGCGCTTGTCGGTCAGGTTGGTGATTCCACCCGTCACCGACCAGCCTTGGGCAGCATCGAACGTCGCCGACATGTTGAAGACGCTGTAGCCGTCCTGTTTCAGCGAAGGTGTGTTGATCGCGTCCTTGTACGTCGCACTTCGATACGACCAGTCGCCCTGCAGCACCACGCGCCCTGCCTCACCATCGTAAGGCTCAACTGTAATCCCAGCATTTGCTGTCCATTTTGGCGTATTGGCCAGCGCACTGTCCACCGTCACCGGCGCCGCGCGGGCATCCACTTCGCGGTACTCGGCGTCAAGATAACTGACCGCTCCGGTCAGCCGGAAAGCGTCCGTCACAACCAGTTGGGCTTCCGATTCAAAGCCACGGATTCGCGCTTTTCCGGCGTTGCGCACCTTCGGTGCAAACCCGTCATTCACAATGATCTGCAGGTCGCTGTACTTCGTGTCGAATAGGGCGCTGTTCAACCGCAGGTGGCGGTTGAACAGCTCAACCTTCACGCCGATTTCGAGCACACGCGCAAATTCTGGCTCGAACGCAGGTGCTTCCGGCTCGGGCGGGAACACGCGCTGCGTAAAGCCGCCGCTTTTGAAGCCACGCGAGAAGGTGAAATACCCAAGCATGTCGGGCGTAAACTTGTAGTCGAGCGTCACTGACGGCGTGAACTCGTTCGCCGACGTCGTACGCTGCACTGCAGGCATGACGATATCCCCCACCCGCAGCGGCTGTGGTGAACCGGCGGCCATGCTGGTCACCGGGTTCGTCAGGAAGAACGGCGTCGGGAAGCCCGGTGGCAGCGGCGCCTGCGCAGCCGGATGTACGCGCAGCACCTCTTGGTCGGGCGAAAACCGCTTGTCCTCACTTGTATAGCGGCCGCCAAGCGTCAGATTGAGATTGTCAGTCGCATGAAAGATGAACTGAGCAAAGGCCGCATAACTGTCGTTCTTGACGCTACCGCCGCTCCGGAAATCGGTCGGCGCAGTGAACAGCGAGTTGATATCGGTGCCGCCTTCGTGGTGGTAATATAGGCCAAGCGTATAGTTCAGTTTTTCGCCGAACCCGTCGCCCTGAAGCTGGAATTCTTGGCTAAACTGATTTTGCGTGTAGTCGTTTTCGGTCCGCTGTATGGCAAGCGGCGACTGGTCGATATCGACCGCAAACGCACTATCGAGCTCACGGTAGGCGGTGATCGACTTGATGGTCACCGGTCCCGCATCCCACGAAGCATTCAGCGATACGCCCCACACGTCCGACACCGAACGGTTTGGGCCGCTTTCGTTGGTTTTATCCTTGTCGCCAGTAAGCCACTGCGCGTTGTAGCAGCTAGGATTGGAGGTTGGTGATGGCGGCAGACAGCCCGGCGCATTCAGGAAAACGTTGTGAAACAGAGGGAAAATGGCGTTCTCATTGACATCGAGAAGCGTTGTTGCAACAGCGCGCTCACGCGTACGCGTATAATCGGCGGACAAGAGAAGGTTGAAATCGGGCGTTGCATCCCACTCGGCGACGAAACGGCCTGAGTAGCTGTTCTGGTTGCCCTTCTTCTGTCCATCGACAAGTCGCTCGACATAACCGTCGCGCGTCAGCGCAAGGCCGCTGACGTAGAAACGGAAATCTTCGGATACCGGCACGTTGATCCGTGCGCCGACGTCAATCCGGTTGTACGAGCCGGTCGTGGCCTCAATGTTACCGCCAAGCTGTTCGTCCGGGCGCCGTGACGTGACGATAACAGCGCCGCCAATGGTGTTCTTGCCAAACAGTGTGCCCTGCGGACCGCGCAACACCTGAATGCTCTCGACGTCGCGCGTCTCGAGCAGCGCGCCAACCGAGCGGCTGATGTAGACGCCATCGAGGTAGATGCCGACACCAGGATCTACCGTCATATTGAAGTCGGTCTGCCCGATACCGCGCAGAAACACAGTGACCGAGTTGCTCGATCCCGAAGCTGCCGCTGCGGAATCGAAGCTGAGGCTCGGCGTGAACTTGCCGATGTCCGACACATTGTTGATCGCGCGCTCGCGAATGGCGTTCTCGCCAAACGCTGAGATGGCGACGGGCGAATCCTGAAGATTTTCGCTGACGCGCCGCGCCGTAACGGTGATAATCTCCAGCTCGGACGCATCGACTTCAACACCGTCCGTTTGCTGCGCGAACGCTGGAGCCGATGCGCTGGCCAATACCGCAAGCGCGGAGCCCATAAGAAGCTTGCACATGATCTCTCTCCCCTCGACAATTTTGGTGTTCTTCTTGTGTTTCATGACTGTGCCTTCGGCAGTTCCAGGGTCAGGCCGTCGAGCAGGTCGGTAAGGCGGATCTGGCAGGACAGCCGCGAATGCGGCGCACGTTCCGCTACGCAATCGAGCATTTCGTCTTCGGTCTCACTCGGCGGTTTCAGCGCATCTAGCCACTCGGGGCCAACGTAAACGTGGCACGTGGCGCAGGCACAGGCGCCCCCGCAAACGGCTTCGATACCGTCCACGCCGTTCAGAACGGCCGCTTCCATGAGCGATACTCCCGCTTCGGTTTCGACCAGATGCTCGAAGCCGCCGGCTGCGCGGAAGATCACGCGGACCTTTGCGGTCATTGCGTCACCTCCTTCGCCGGAACGCCGACGTTTCCGCCAATCACTGCGCAGCCTCGATGAATGCGGCCGTCGTGCGCGCGAAATCGACCGGATGTTCGATCATCGCCCAGTGCCCGCAGTCGGGCATGATGTAGCCCCAGCTCGGACCAATTAGCTCAAGGAACTTGTATGCGTTGGCGAGCGGAACAACCTTGTCGAGCTTGCCGTTTACGATGAGAGTCGGCGCGGTGATGCGCCGGATATAATCGTCTTCGTAGTAGAGGCCGCCCTGGTCGCGGATCCACTGCATCGTGGCGCTGTAAGCGCGGCGCGTTTCCGGATCTACCGACAGTGCATACCTGTAGTCGATCATCGCATCGTCGATCTGGAAATTGTCGGTCGTTAGTGCACGGACGAGACGGATCATGCCTTCGCGCGTGAAATCATATCCAAGCACGGGTTCGAGCGCAGGATCGATTTTCGACACCAGACCGGCGCTGCCCATCAGGACGAGTTTGCGAACGAGTCCCGGCCGTTCGACCGCGACGCCGAGCGCCGATGCGCCACCCATCGAATTGCCGACAAGCGCGACATTTGAAAGCCCGAGCGCATCGAGAAAGCCTGCAAGGTGATCGGTTCGCGCCGCTTGTGAAAAAACGAATGGATCGGCGGGTTTCGCAGTGCGTCCAAATCCAAGCATGTCGACCGCAATCACGCGATAGCGATCCGCCAGGACCGGCATAACGCCGCGCCAGTTGCCCATACTGTCGGCACCAGCGCCGCCGCCATGAACCAGCACCACGACATCGCCGCTGCCTTGCTCGTGGTAATACGTCTCCATGCCGCGAACGGTCACCGACCGTCCGGCTGTTGCAGCCAAAACCATGTTCTTGTCTCCCTTGAGGCGCGCGAACCCGCCGCCAAACGCCTAAACGATTGCTATTCCGCCCATCCCCGTCATCCATTGAGGCATCGGTTCGTAATAGATTTTCTCAGCCCTCCGGCCCGGCAAGGTGGCCGCTGCCATCACCCAGTTGACGATTTCCAGACCGCCGTTACCCGCGTTTTTGAGCAACGTTTCAGTATCGATAGCCCTGAGCCAGCGCATATCGCCCGATTGGAACGCGGCGATAACGCGGCGGTCGAACTCCGCGTTGACTTCACCATGTCCCGGGATGTTGATCCAATGGCTGAGACCGCCTGTTGCAACCACGACAACGCGCAGATGCGAAGGCAGGTCGAGCCCGACTGCTTCGGCGACGATATCACCAAGCTGTGCCGCGCGCGCTGCAGTCGGCGGCGGCGTCATGTTGGCGTTGACGTAGATTGGGACGACCGGAATCCTGCCATCGGGGTCGATGAACATTAACGGCACCATCACGCCATGATCCGGGCGAAGCTCTTCGCCCTGCGCGAGGTCGAAGCGATCGGCCGCTCGCGCGCACAGCGATTCCGCGAAGGCCCGGTTTCCGGCAAAAGGCCGCTGCTCAATGTCCATATCGCCCAGCGGAGTGAACGTATCCGAAACACCAACCGTGAAGGGCGGCTGAAGACGCGTCGTGATGTTGAAAAGATGGTCCGAGCCGATGACGATCAGCAGGTCTGGCCGCAAGAGGCGAACACGCCTGCCGATCTCGTTCATGCCCTCGACGACACGAAGCGCCTGGGCATCTCCATCGGGCGAACCGAATAGAACATGCGAGGTGGCGAATACTCCAACGATTTCAGCCATTGCGATCGACCATTTTCCGGTACGCCTTAACGCTGACGAAGTCTGGCGCCATCGGATTTGTCAGCATGAAATGATGCATCTGCAAAACCGGATGAAGACCGACTGCGGTGAGAGCGCCAAATCCGCCCTCGTCAAGCGCTGCGCGTTGTGCGCTCGAAAGACCATAGCGCTCGTATAGCGCCTCTCTGTCCGCCCTGAACAATTCGACATTGCCGGGGTTTGTAAAGAGCTCCTGCATCAGCCGGTTTACTGGATAGGAGGCGGTCGTGCCCATCAACGTGCTTCCTGAATGCCGCGATTGTGCTGACTGGCAAGCCCCCGCCACTCGATGATTGCGCGGTCCGGCTCGAACAGGATTTCTTCGGACCAACCGCGATCATCAGCGTAGAACGGCTCCATCGATTCACGTGCCATGATGTCGTCATCATTGAAGCCGTTAAGCGCGAGGCCTACCCATTTTTCGTGGAATTCTCGCTCGAAGGAGTCTGCCGCTTCCTTTGACGTCACGACTTTGCCCAGCGTCTGGAAGTAGAGGTGGCTGGTCTCATCGACCGGCACGTACCATTCGAACTGCGTGAGCTCGGGATCCGGCCACGGTTCGACCTTGAGTACGCCCGGCAGCCAGATCGATATGCTGATGGCGACGCGCTTGCTGCCAATGTTGCCATGGATTGCAGGTTTGCCTTCGATCATGCCTTCGAAAACCGGCACCGAATGCTCGCCAAGCAGATCGTAAACACCTTTGGGCTTGCCCGCAGCAACCTCGGAACGCGTAAGCTGGTCGGGATCGCCAGGCGCAAAGCCAAGCGGCAGAATGATATCGTTGCCCTTCACCAGGATCGAATTCTTGTGAATGAAGACGTGCCCCGCATCAAAGCCGTTTTCCGCACCCAAGCGCCAGTTCGAGGCCACGAGCCGATGTTGGCCGTGAATGGCGCGGTTTTCATCAAGGAAGCCGGGCGGCACATCTTCGATAAGCGGCGTTGGTTCGCCGTCGCCTACGTAAACGAAGATAAGACCTTTGGCCTCTTCAACCGGGAACGTCTTCAAAGCGCGCCGGCCGATCTGCACACTGCCGGGGTTTGTGAGGATATCGACGAGGCGGCCATCGTCCCAGCGATATGTCCAGCCGTGATACCAGCAGGATATGGTGTTCTTGGAATAGCACTCGACCCGGTCGGAAAGCGTTACACCGCGATGCAGGCACCTGTCCTGGATCGCATAGACCTTGCCGCCCACGCGATTGAGCAGAATCTTCTCTCCCAGGAGCTTGACGGGAACGGGAGTACCTTCGGCGATTTCGCTCGCGAGGCGAACGGGATACCAATGGTTTCGGAACCCGAGTTTCGCACGGATATAAGGCTCCCAAACCTTGGTTCTGCGCTCGGCGATTGATGGTTGGTTAGCCACGTCCTATAAAATCCCAACGTTATTGTTGACGAGATTGCTAACAATCTTCAAAACAATCGTCAACCCACTTTTATTTGTGGGTGGCTAGGAGAAAATTGGCGCATGATTTCAACGACCATGACTTCGCTCGACAAGGAAGAATCGCCGGCACACCGGGCTGCAGCTTTCATCCGCGGTGCGATTCTCGAAGCACGATTCGCGCCCGGCCAGCGCCTTGTGGAAAGCGAGCTCAGCAGCCTCACGGGCCTTGGCCGAGGGCCTGTACGCGAAGCGCTGCGCTTGCTGGCCGCTGAAGGTCTGGTTGCGATCGAGCGCAACAAAGGTGCTGTCGTGGCGCGAGCCTCGAAGGCGATGATGGTCGAGGTTTTCGAAGTTCGCGAACTTCTGGAAGGTCTTGCGGCGCGCCGCGCGGCGCTGCGTGCGGCCACCTCGCCTCACCTCGAATCAATAGAGCGCGCGCTTGACGAGGAATCGCTGCGGAATGTCGACGACAGCGGCCTTATCCTGATGGAGGCAAACGAGCATCTGCACCAACTTGTCGTCGACGCGGCGGAAAGCCCCGTCATCGAGCGCGTACTGGTACAAATGCAGCTTCCCGAGCTGAGCTCGATATTCTTCAGGCTAATGTCGCCGACCATATGGCGCCACTCGCGCGAAGATCACATCGGCATCCTCAACACCATTCTGAAAGGTGACGGTGAGGCCGCCGAACAGCGAATGCGAGCGCATGTCCGTCGCACCGCCGCGCTTTTTGCTGACCTTCCGGATGAGCTCCTGCGATGACCGCGCACGGGATTGCAAGTGACCGCCACGCTCTCACCTGCTAGGTTCCGTCTGCACAGCCGAGAACAGTGCATGAAACTCGGGAAAGGCACGCAAGAGCCTAAACGCATGGCTTGAGCGGCGTAGCGGAACGACCCGTGATTTTGTATTCCCAAGCAGGATCGATTGTCTCGGTCACTCGAGCGCAAGGCAATATGCACGTCTCGTCGACAAATGGGTGTTAACGATTGGTCTCGACAGTCGGGAATGTGGCACGCACTCGATGCGAAGAACGAAGCCTTCGCTGATTTACAAAGCCACAGGCTATCTCCGCGCCGTACAAATCCTGCTCAGCCATACCAACATCGAGAATACAATCAGATACCTCGGCGTAGATGTCGATGATCCTCTCACGCTGTCCGAACGGACCGAAATTTGATCCCTCACCGGCTTCTCGACGTTTTCGGAAGCCGGCATTCGCGCATGAAACAAAGGCAGCTAACAAATCTCGGTTTTTGGTGGCGGAACGACCGTTTTGTCGGCGGCTATCGCCGCTGTCACGCTGCACTGCGAGAGACCGTACCTGTCGCTAT
>NZ_CP029762.1:1015106-1036088 GCF_006874585.1 Sphingomonas sp. IC081 | reverse complement strand
AGGTTGCGGCATCACGATCGCAAGCCGCGGCCGTCCTCGTCAAGCTGACCTAGCAATTCGCGAACCGCCTCGAGGATTTCCTCGCGGGTGGCGCCGGAGCCGGCGTGAAGCCGCATGGTCACGCCCTGGCGGTTGCTCGACTGGACCGAAGCCATCTGACGACCGTGCCGTGAGAAGACCGCCATCGTATCCTGGCGCGCTCGATCGGTATCGTTGGCCGCGAGAAGGGCCTTTATTACGTCCGCGGCGGCAACTGCCGGGCGATTGCCATTGCGCCGGGCCATCTGCTCCTTGGCCAGACGCTGTGCCTCCTTGCGGATTGCAGGTGCCTTGCTGGTATCGTCGAGCGCCTGGGCGAGCGGATAGGCCGGCTTGAGCTGGACATCGGCAGGTGACGCAAAGGCCTCCAGCACATTGTCCGGGATTGCGGCGACCTTCAGCATTTTCGACAGCCAGCCCTTGGAGAGCTTGAGGCGTTCGGCCATGCGGGTCATGTGATTGCCGTAATGTTCCTTGAGTGCGGCCGCATAGTTGCGCGCGCGCTCAAGGTCGGACACGTCCTTGCGGGCACGGTTCTCCAGATCGGCGAGCCGGAAAGCCGCTTCGTCGTCGAGCTGGACCACTTGCGCCACGAACTGCATGTCCGGGTAGGAATGCTGGCGCAGCCATGAAATCGACCAGTGCCTGCGTGTTCCGGCGATGACCTCGAAGTCGTGCTCCGGGTCGCCCTCGATGCGGCGCACCACCGCAGGAACCTTCTGGCCCCCTTCCGCGATAATGGAATCGATCAGTTCGCGGCAGGATTCTTCGGTCAGGTGGACATAGCTGCGGGCATTGCCGGTCCAGATACGGACACGCGCGGGGTCGAGCAGCAGCTGCGTGACCTGGCGTACCTCACCGCTGGCGACGCGGGCGAGGGCGCTTTCACGTCCGAGCAGCGTTGTACCACGCGATCTTTCCGCCCTTGTAGGCGCGACTGGAGGGGGAGCGGTGGACTCTGCCTCATTCTTGGGCGTGAGATCGGCCGTTATTTCGTCGTCCGAGAGCAGTGCGGCGAGATAATCGGATTGCTTGCGGGCCATGAGCTTACCTCGAGCGACACTCTGCCACTCGACGGGCAGAGATTTTCGTGGAGAACAAACAGGGAACTGCGCGATGCCACAAGGCCGCGCTGTCGAAGGAGAAAGGGCTCAGGTCAGCCATTGACGAGCATGTCCTCGTCGACTTTCTGGCTGCGTCCCCAACCGGCGCGGACCAGTTGTTCGATTTGGCCCAGCGCTTCGTCCAGGTTGGCACGGCAGCGCTTGTGCGTTCGCGGCGTGCCGATCGGCTTTTCCAGCTCGTAGACCGTCATCATGCGCAGCGCTGCGTGGCTGATTTCGGCACTTTCGAGAATCGGCACCGGCAGGAGGGCGGGGCCGAAAGTCTGCTCCATGATGGTGCGGACCATTTCATGGCTGGGATCGTTGCCGTCGAACTTCGAGCAGATCAGCCGCACGAACGAATAGTCGACCTCGATGCCGACACCGGTGAGCTGGTCGAGTACCTGATCCATCATCGAGAGGAACTGCACGGTCGAGCAGAAGTCCGGCGTGGTTGCGGCCAGCGGCACCAGCAGGGCATTGGCGGCCTGCATCACGGCCAGGCTGATGGTCCCCAGCGCCGGCGGCGGATCGAGAATCACCACGTCGTAGTCTCGCGCAAGGTCGGTCAGACCCTTTTTGAGCTTGCGGAAACGGGCGGCGAGCACCGATTGGCCGTCCGAACCGGCCGCAGCCAGTTCGTATTCGACGTCGAACAGTTCGAGGTTCGACGGGATCAGGTCGACGTTAGGCCAGGGCGTACGCTTGACCGCGTAGAGCAGGTCCGCCTGGGTCGGATCGATTGAAAGATAAGGGTAAAGGGTCTCTTCGCGGGTGATGTTGAAGTGCGGATTGAAGCCGAACAGCGTGGTTGTGGTGGCCTGGCTGTCGCAGTCGACAACCAGTACCTTGTAGCCATGCACCGCGAAGAAGTGGGCAAGATGCGTGGTGACGGTGGACTTGCCGACGCCGCCCTTGAAGTTCTGAACCGCGATCATTGCCGGCACATCGAGCGGAGCGCGCGCTGGCGAAGCGCCAAGCACTTCGCGCATGTGCAGCATGTCCTCGATCGAATAGCCAAGACGGCGGCCATTTTCGCCGGCCGGGGGAGGGGGCAGGCGGCCGTCTTCTTCGGCCATGCGGATGCGATTGGTCGAACAACCGAGCAATTGTGCGGCTTCGGCAATGCCGGTACGCACGTTGAGGCCCTTGCGGCTTTCTGGCAGAAAGGCTTTGCGCCGCAGCCGCTCGATCATTTTTTCGCCGGCTTCTGCAAGATCTCCGATCTGCGAAATTACGGCATTCGATTCAGCCACGCGGGACTCCATTGAAGCACTTTTGCGGACAGAATATTCAATTTCATTCAATTGAGCAATGGGACACGAGCAATTCCTGCTTATGGTGCCTACATGACCGCGTGAGACGCAATATCTAGTGCAAAGCGCGTTTGACGCGAAGGACCTTGTGGGATTTCGGCCACCTTTACCGGGCGAATCTGCCGCCATTCCGGCGGTACGACGGGAGGAACAGGGGCGGGTGATTCACTGGGATCGACCGCGTTCTACGTCATGTGTTGCTGCCGCCATCCCGCTATTTCAGCATGATTCACTCGCGGCGAATATGCAGGATCCACAAGGGCTGTTGGGTCTTCATTTCGCCGGGTACGATCGCATTGTAGAGCAACGGATGCGGCTGCCGAGTACCGAGGTAAAGGCTTTCATGACCTGCCTGCCCGCTTTCCCGGGCTCGATGTTTCCCCGGGGATACGGGCGTATCCCCCGGTTTCCGGGAATTTCCGCCGCCCTTTGCCTCCCCGGGCGCAGCACTTCATGCAAGTCACCGCCGAATGTGCCGTTGCGAACTTTGATGCCGAGCGCGCGGATCGCATCGCAACCGCGCATGGTGCCGTGGACGCCCGTGCCCGCCACGCCCTTGTGCAAGGGCACAAGGGCGTGGCGGGCACGGGCGTCCACAGTGCATTCGGGGAACCTCCACCGTTGATCAGCGTCAAGTCGTCGCCCGCAATGGAGACGCCTATCGCACCCATCAGGGCCAGTCCGGGTGTTACATCCCAATGGCCGCCTGTTTCGGGTGCGGGCGGAAAGCGGACGGCTCACACGGCGGCCGGACCCGAGCCCATGCCGGTGCTTCAGCAAATCCCGCTTGTCCGGATCTTGATGTTGAGCCTCAGGCCGCGGTGCGCAGGGCGTCTTCCTGCGGTAGTGCGGCCCAGCGCATCACGGCATCGGCGGCACGTGCCGCCGGGGCGGTGCCTTCGAGGAGGGGGGTACCGTCAGGCGCCCAGGTCATGCCGGCGATGGAATAGGCCATGCGCTGCCTTTGCCACGCAACATAGGCACCATGCTGCGCAAAGGCACGGTCGATGGCCGCAATGGGCGCGCAATCGGGCGCGACCACTTCGCCGAAATGCCACATGGCGTAGTCCTCGCTGCCCTGCCAATCGATACCCTTGGCATCGACAAAAAGGCAGGGGCGCGGGCGGATCAGGAACTCGTAGACCTGGCTGCTGACGTCGCCGACATAGAGGTCGGCACCCAGCGTATAGGTCATGTCGTTGCAGCGCGGTGAGCCAAGGTCGACGATGATCCGGCCGGTTTCGGCCAGCGCTTGCCAGCTCAGCCGGCGGCGCTTGCTCCACGACTTTGCCATGCGGGCGTGCGGGGCGATGACGAGGTTGTAGCGCCCGTCCTTGCGCACCGCTTCGGCCAGTTGGCGTCCGAAGCTATCGAGCGAACTGTGCTTTTTCGAGAAGTGCGGGTTGAACAGGATCGTCGGCCGCGCGTTGTCGAACAGCGGCGGGCGGGCGATGCCGCGCTCCAGGATCGCCGCCAGCTTGATCGGTCCGGCGACGAGGCAATCCTCGGGCGCGACGAGGCCGCTGGCGATCAGCCGGTCGCGGTCCTTGTTTC
The DNA here is from genome assembly GCF_006874585.1 of Sphingomonas sp. IC081. Classification (GTDB taxonomy): domain Bacteria; phylum Pseudomonadota; class Alphaproteobacteria; order Sphingomonadales; family Sphingomonadaceae; genus Novosphingobium. The sequence continues at coordinate 1,032,076 of NZ_CP029762.1, read as the reverse complement.
CGGCCACCAGTACCTGGTCGAACAGCTTGAAGCGCGGCTCGAAGCCGACCGCGCGGTCGCCCGCACCGTGGGGAATGTGTACGATGGGGGGGCAATCCGGGCGCAGGCGGCGCAGGATCGTCGAGGTCCGCTCGGCGCAGAGCAGGACGCGCGCGCGCGCGAGATGGCCGCTCCAGGTCGCCAGTGCGAGGATCTTGCCGAGCCCGGCCTTGGCCAGCGGTCGCAGCGCAAGCGGTATCGTCATTATCGTGATCGCTGGCATGGCCAGTCCGTTTCCGCGGATCACCGTGGCTGCGGCCGCAGCGTCCTTGTGCGAAAGCACGAAGAGGGTGACCGATCCCGGCTGGCGGCGCTCGATCTCGCAGGCGACCGGGACGATGTGCGCAAACTGGTGGATGCCGCCGATGGCCACCACGTGGACCGGTGTGGCGGCATCGCTGCCGCTCGAATGGGCGGGGGAAGGCGAGAACGAGCCGGCTTGTCCGGCGGGCATGTTGGCGACCGATTGCGACATGGGCGGTGCGATGCCATGGGCGCATATCGGCCCGATGGGGCGAACATTTGATTTTGCCCATGATCGGGTCCAGTTTCGGGGGCCGGTCGCATCAACACGGAAGGTTTGCGCAGCACCGATGCAAGTCCTGCTGGTCGAAGACGACGAACGCCTTGCCGGCCACATCGCCAGCGGCCTGCGCGCCGCGGGTCATCTGGTCGAGCATTGCGACAATGGCCGCGACGGGCTGGTCCGCGCGACGTGCGAGCGTTTCGATGTGATCGTGCTCGACCGTATGCTGCCGGGGCTCGACGGGCTCAAGCTGCTTGGCGCCTTGCGCGCGACCGACGATGCGACGCCGGTGCTGCTGCTGAGCGCACTGGGCGATGTCGACGAGCGGGTGCGGGGCCTGCGTGCGGGCGGCGATGATTACATGGCCAAGCCTTTTGCGATGTCCGAACTGCTCGCCCGGCTCGAGAGCCTGGGCCGGCGCGGCAGCGCCCCGGCGGAACCGGCCGAGCAACTGCGGGTCGGCGATGTCGAGATCGACCTCGTTTCCCACGTCGTCTCGCGCGGGGCGCGGCGCATTCCGCTGACCCTTAGGGAACTCAGGATCGTGGCTTATCTCGCCCGCAATGCCGGGCGCGTCGTCACCCGCTCGATGTTGCTCGAAAACGTCTGGAACTACGATTTCGATCCGCAGACCAACATCATCGACCAGCACATCAGCAAGCTGCGCCAGAAGCTCACCACAGGCGACGAAGCGCAGGTCATCCACACCGTGCGCGGCGTCGGCTACGTGATGCGCGTCGAATGAGCCGTCTGTTCCGGTCGCTGTCGTTCCGGCTGGCGCTGTTCTATGCCGTCTTGCTGTGCGTCTCGGTCGCGCTGGTTGCGGCCATCGGCTACCGGGTCTGGGTCGCCTGGCCGATGCAGGAGATCGAAAGCGAAGTCGACCGCGAGGCGGACGAGATGGCCAGGGTCCTGCAGAACGAGGGTATCGACGCGACGCGTCTTGCGCTGGAGCGGCGCATGCGGTCCGCCGGGGTGCGCAAGTCCTTCCACGCGCTGATCGCGCCGGACGGCGAGATCGTTTCGGCCAATTTGCCCAGTTGGCCGCGGCGCCCGTCCAGCCATATGACCCTGATCGAGGCGGATACGTTCCTTGATGGTTTCGAGGACGATTACACCGCGCTGGTGCGCGATCGCACCTTCGCAGACGGCACCCGGCTGCTGGTGGGGCGCGATGTCGAGGAAATCCTGCGGGAAGACGAATTGCTGCGCACGGCGGCCTTGTGGATCGTCTGCGTGACCCTGGTGCTTGGTCTTGCCGGCGGCTGGCTGATGAGCCGGGCGATCGGCCAGCGGATCGAGACGCTGGCCCGGACCGCGCGGCAGGTCATGGATGGCGATCTGTCCGAGCGGGTGCCGGTGCGTGGAACCAGCGACGATTTCGATCGCCTCAACGAAACGATCAATCTCATGCTCTCGCGCATCGAAGCCCTGTTCGGCACCGCGCGGCGGGTTTCGGAGAATGTCGCGCATGAATTCCGCACACCGCTGGCGCGGTTGCTGACCCGCTTGGAGGCCCTTGAACACCTGGAGCCGGAAGGCACGCCCGCGCGCGAGGAGATCGACAACGCGATCGCCGAGGTGAACCGGCTCCAGCGGATTTTTGCAGCTTTGCTGCGCATCTCGCGGTTGGAGGGCGGGCGGCATCCGCTGCACATCCAGCGCTGCGATATCGTCAACCTGCTGGAGGACCTTGTCGAATTCTACCAACCCGAAGCCGATGCTCGCGGCATCGAACTGGTGCTTGACGCGCAGCGTCCGCTGGTGGCTGACCTGGACCTCGACCTCATGTTCCAGGCGCTCAGCAACCTGCTCGACAATGCCCTCAAATATGTGCCCGGCGGCGGCCGCATCGAGGCCTTTGCGAGCGGGGAGGGCGGGCTGCACATCGGCATCGCCGACAACGGCCCCGGTCTTTCGCGGGAGGAGGCCGCACGCGTGACCGAGCCGTTCTTGCGCGGCGAGGATACGGCAGGCCGTGCCGGTGAAGGGCTTGGACTCAGCATGGTCGCGGCCATCGCCCAGGTGCATGGCGCGCGGTTCCGGCTGGAGGATAACCGGCCTGGCCTGAGGGCGCTGCTGATCGTGCCGCCGCGCTTGCACTGAAGCGGTGTCTCGGTTAGCCAGCGCCGTCCGATTTCTTCGTATCGAGGAAAACGGGCTAGATCGCGCCGGTGCCTCGAGAGAGGCTTAATAGGGAACGCGGTGAGAGGGGTTACCCCTTGAATCCGGGGCTGTCCCTGCAACTGTAAGCGGAGAGCGCGATGCATAGCGCGGCGGGGCAAGGACGCCCGCCGCAGCCACTGGGCCGGACGCTAACTCCTGCGAGGCCTGGGAAGGCCATGCATCAAGCGATGACCCGCGAGCCAGGAGACCTGCCGGCGTATGGTCGCTCTCGCTTTGGTCCAGGGGATGGCCGAGGCCCGGTGATTTTTCCGTCTGAGCGACGAACGAGCGGTGGAGGCCGCATCGGTTCGTGTCGTGGTCGCCCCGGGCGTCCGGCCGTCGACGCGCGCTGACCGTCGTCGACGGCACGTCTCCGCCTCCAGTCGCAGGCGCCGGGGGAAATGAGATGAATTTCGGTAGAATCGCGCTTGGCGCGAGCGCGGCGCTGTGCGTGCTGTGCCCAGTACCGGCGTTGGCCGGGGATGTTGCGGATGGGGATGCTGAAGCCGCGACGGAAATCGTCGTCTTCGGACGCGGCGAGGCAAAGATCGGCACGGCCCATGCCGCCAGCGAAGGCAGCGTGGGCGGGTCGGATCTGCTGGTTCGCCCATTGCTGCGCGTGGCGGAACTGCTGGAGGCGGTACCGGGCATGGTTGCTGCGCAGCATTCGGGGAGCGGCAAGGCGAACCAGTATTTCCTGCGCGGTTTCAACCTCGATCACGGCACCGATTTCACGACTTATATCGATGGCGTGCAGATGAACTTGCGCAGCCATGGGCACGGGCAGGGCTATCTCGACCTCAATGGCCTGATCCCGGAGATCGTCGCGCGCGAGGATTTCCGCAAAGGTCCCTACCGCGCAGATGGTGGCGACTTTGCGCTGGCCGGTGCTGCCTCCATGACCACTATCGACAGGTTCGACCGTCCGTGGCTTTCGGCCGAGGCGGGCTCCTTCAACTCCGCCCGCCTTGCCGCGGGCGGTACGATCAAGGGCCTTGGCGGCGGCGACCTGACGCTGGTCGGCCAGGCCAGGCGCTACGACGGCCCGTGGGAAAATGACGAGCATTTGCGACACTACGCAGGCTTCGCGAAGTACCTGCGGGGGCTGGGCGAGGGTAAGTTTCAGGTCTCGTTCCATGCCTATCAGGCGACATGGCGGCCGACCGAGCAGATTCCCGAACGCATCATCGGTTCGGATATTTGCGGTGATGTGTTCTGTTCGCCCGATCCGACCGCGCGGGGCCGGAGCACGCGGCTGATCGGCAATGTCCGGGTCTCGCAGCCGACCTGGAGCGCGAACGTCTATGCCCAGTATTACGACTGGGCCATGTATTCGAACCCGACTTATGCGGAGGCGGACGGCACCAGCGCGCAGATCGACCAGTACGACAGACGCTGGGTGACCGGGCTTGCCGCCAGCAAGCAGTGGCAATTGGCGGGCACCCTCGAATTCTCGGTCGGCACCGAGAACCGCTATGACCATATCGGCAACGTTGGCGTGAACCGCACTACGGCCCGGCAGGTGCTCTATTCGCTGGGGCGCTACCAGGTGGAGGAACTGTCCGGCGCGCTCTATGGCGAGGCGACGTGGAAACCGCTGCCGGGCCTGCGCCTGACGGGCGGTTTGCGCGGCGACTATTACTACTATTCGGTGCGCGCACGGGACGCAGCCGCAGTCGCGCTCGGCGCGGGCAAGGGGCACGATTCCATCGTTTCGCCGAAATTCTCGGCAGCGTACGTGATCGCGCCGCAGCTGGAACTCTATGCCAACTGGGGGCGGGGATTTCACTCGAACGATGTGCGCGGCGCGGTCAATGTCGATACCCCGGTGCCCGTGCTGGTGCGCGGCACCGGCAAGGAACTGGGCGCGCGTTTCCAGTCCGGCACGTTCTCGCTGACGGGTACGTACTGGTGGCTGGATGTGGATAGCGAACTGCGCTTCGTCGGCGATTCCAACGCGGTCGAGCCGACCGGGGCGAGCAGGCGCCATGGTTACGAAATGGTCGCGTTCTGGCGGCCGCTGCCGTGGCTTGCGCTCGATGGCAACTATATTGCCAACCACTCGCGCTACGACAACGGCGACCGTATTCCGAACGCCTTCGAGAATGCGGCGTCGGCGGGTGCGGCCATCGTCCTCGACCCATGGGAGGTGAGCCTGCGCGTGCGTCATCTCGGGCCATATCCGCTGGTCGAGGACAACAGCGTGCGCGATCACGGCAGCACCGTGTTCAACGCCCGTGCGGCGTGGAAGGGCCGCAAGGTCGAGATCTACGGCGAGGTCCTCAACATCCTCGACAGCCGGGACAAGGACATTGCTTACTATTACGAATCCTACATCCCCGCCTTCGATGCGGACGGCCCGGTCGAAGGCCGCCTCAGCCGCGTGATCGAACCGCGCACGTTCAAGATCGGCGCGCGCTACACGTTCTGAGCCACGGGCTCCCCGCAAGCGGCGTTTGCGGGGGGCTTGCTCAGCCCACGTCCGGACGGATCGTCTTGATGTCCTGTGTGGCGGCCCACTGGGCGATATCCTCGCGCCGCAAGGCGGCCGCCATCAGATCGGGGAACTGGTCGGGCGTGCAGGCAAAGACCGGGATGTCGAGCGCGGCGACGCGGGCCGAGAGCGCCGGATCGTGGGCCGGACGGCCGGTGTCGGTCAGCGCCAGCAGCACGATCACGTTGACGCCGAGCCGGGAAAGGGCTGCCAGCCGGTCGACCAGGGCATCGGCATCGCCGCCTTCGTAGAGATCGGTGATCAGCACGAGGTGCGACTTGGCGGGGCGCTCGATCCGGTCGGCGCAATAGGCGACGGCGCGGTTGATGTCGGTGCCGCCGCCAAGCTGGACGCCGAACAGCACTTCCACCGGATCGGCAAGCTCTTCCGTGAGGTCGACGATGGCGGTGTCGAAGCAGACCAGCTTTGTCGCCACCACCGGCAGCGAGGCCATGACCGCCGCGAAGATCGAGGCATAGACCACCGAACTCGCCATCGAGCCGGACTGGTCGACACAGAGCACGACTTCGTCGAGATCGACGATGCGGCGCTGCTGGCGCATGAAGCCGACAAGGCGCTCCGGCACCACCGTGCGTTGTTCGCTCTGGTAATGGCGCAAGTTGGCGCGGATCGTGCGCGGCCAGTCGATATCGGCAAAGCGCGGACGGTGGGTGCGTCGCGACCGGTCGAGCGCGCCGCGAATGGCCTCTGCCGTGCGGGCCTCCAGTCTCGCCATCAGTTCGGCCACCACTTTGCCGATCACCTCGCGCGCGGTTTCGCGGGTCTGTTCCGGCATGACCGAGCGGAGCGAAACCAGGTCGGCCACGAGATTCACGTCGGCCTCGACGGTCGCCAGAAACTCGGGTTCGAGCAACATCTGGCGCAGGCCCTTGCGTTCGAACGCGTCCTTCTGGATCACCTGCACGACCGGGGCGGGGAAGAACGCACGAATGTCGCCCAGCCATTTCGCCACGCTCGGCGCCGATCCGCCAAGACCGCCGCGCCCTTTCTTCGGCGCATCCGCGGCACCGCCATAGAGCGCGCCGAGTGCATCGGACATGCGCCGATCCGATGGAGACAGCGGATCGGGGCCGCTCTCGGGATCGATGCCGAGCGCCAGCGTCCAGCGGCGGCTGCGTTCCGCTTCGCTCATCGGGGTGCTCCTGCAGCCAGAAGTTCGAGAATGCGCTTCTCCTGCATGGGCCACAGCGCCGCAGCGCCCGGCACCAGGCGATACCCCGCTCCGCCGCCGCCTACGCCGCCGGGGGAGCGGTCGAACAGCGCGTCCATCAGCCGGCGGCGTTCGCTGTGGTCCAGCACGGAAAAGACCCGTCGGAACAGCGGCAGGCTGGATGTGAAGGCGTCTTCGTCCAGCGAGAGCAGCCAGTCGTCCACCGCGGCGCGAAGTGCGCGGTCGTGGATCAGCCGCTGGCCGGCGCCTTCGAAGAACCCCTCGAAGAACCCGGCGGCCTCGGTCACCGGCGTTCCGGGCGAGAGCATGCGGGCGAGCAAGGTCGCGGCTTCCTCGGCGGCGAGGTATTCGGCGGCATAGAGCAGCCGCGCGGCGGTGCCGGAGACGATACGGGTGGCGTGATTGTCGTGCAGCAAGGCGCGCAGGGCGCTTTGCCAGGTCGCGACCACGGTTTTGTCCAACTGCGCCAGTTCGATGGCGCTGTCGGCGGCGACAACGGCCTTGCGCAAGGTATCCGCAGCATCGCCGTCGAGATTGCGCGCGGCATGGGGAAGGGCCAGCGCGGCCTCGACGACGATGCGCGGCATCAGCGCGGCCAGATGCGCCACGGTACCGGCGCGGGCCTCGCCGTAGCGCACGATGTCGGCCATCGGCGGCAAGGCTGCAAGCAGGGCTGCGCAATCGCTGGTGAGCGCGGCACGGGTTTCGAGCGCTGCGGTGCCGAATTCGGCGGCAGCGGCAAGATCGGCGGTCATCGCCGTGCGCACCAGCGCGGCCAGCCTGCCGAGGTCGGACTCGGTGCGCATCGCCTCCATCAAACGCCCGGCGGCGGCCTGGGCGATGGTGGAGCCATGGATGAGATTCTCGACCAGTCGAACCGCGAATTCCCCCTGCCACGAGAGTACCCAGTTTTCGCGGAAGGTGCCCCTGCTGCGCCCGGCATCGGCCAGCTTGCCCCATGGCACGTCGAGGGCGAGCAGGCGGTGCAGCAGGGTGGAGCGGGCGAGGCCGCTTTCGCTGCGCAAGTCGAGCGTCAGCGCGCGTTCCAGTGCCTCGGGCTTGAGGCGGGTTGTCTTCTGCTGGCGCTGGAGGTCTTCGAGCAGCGGGGCGAGCGGAATGCCGGGCGGGATCGCGCCGACTTGCGCGCCGATCAGCAGTTCGGCGGAAATCTCGTTCCACAACGCCGCCTCGCCGCCGCACAGGCAGGCGATGGCCACTTCGCGCAGTTCCTCGAAGCCGGGGGCGGGGCGGCCGCGCAAGGCGGCCAGCGCGACGCCGAGGCGCTGCGCCTCGATCACGCCTGCGGTCGAGACGAAATGGCCGCGTTCGCGCAGCGCGTGCGCCGCTTTGGTCAGCCAGCTGGCGGCGCGGTCGGGGCCTTCGTGCGCTGCCCAGACATGCGCGCACCAGCCCGGGGCAACGACGCCGGCACCGTAGCCGCTCGCCCGGGCGAGACGAGGGGCGGTCCAGGGCGCCCAGGTGGCCCGGACTTTGGCTTTCGGGCGGCCCTTCAGAATCTCGCGATCGGATTTTGCTGCATGTTTTGCTGCAAGCGCGGGCACGTGCCAGGCACCGCAGACAACCGCGACCGGCCCGTCGCATTCCTTGGCGGCACGGCCGATTTCGAGGCGCATGTGGGCCTCGCGCGCGGCTTCGCGCATGGAGAGCGGCGGTCCTTCGCTGCGCAGTGCGCTCATGGCATCGGCTACCGCGGCGAAGATCGGGCCGGGATCGGGGTTTTCCTCGATGACGTCGGCCCACCAGGATTCGCCGTCGGCATAACCGGCGGCAGCGGCCAGCGTGCCGATGGGATCGCGGCTGACCGCATCGTCAGCCTGCGCTCCGCCGTGCTCTTCGGCGTCGTCGTGGTGGGCGCCGAGGTGGTCGGAGGCGGGCAGGTCGATGAAGCGCAGCATTGCGCCATGCTGCACCGCCCAGCGCGCGGCCTGATACTCCGGCGAATAGTCCGTGAACGGGAAGAAGCTCGCGTTTGCCGGGTTCTCTTCCGCCCACGTGAGCAGCGCGATCGGGGTCTCCATCGCCGGATCGGCGAGCAGCGGCAGCAGGTGCGAGGCGTCCGCCGGGCCCTCGATCAGCACGGCGACCGGCTGGAGCGCGTCCAGCGCCTCCACCAGCCGGCGAGCGGAGCCCGGGCCGTGGTGACGAATGCCGAAGAGGGAAACCGGGGCGGACATGGCGTCAGATCAGGTCGGTCAGCGAGGCATAGTAGCCTTCGAAGCCGTGCCGCTTCTTCAGGACGGTTTCGAGGTATTCGCCGAGCACCGCCTTGTCCTGCACCGGGTCCTTCACGACCGCGCCGATCACGTTTGCGGCCAGCGTTTCGGGGGTCAGCCTGCCGTCGTTGAAGAACGTTGCCTGGCTGATGCCGCCGACCACCACGGCGATCGCTTCGGCGGTGGATAGTCCGCCCGAGGGGGACTTGAGCGCGACCTTGCCGTCCTCGGTCGTGCCCGCGCGCAGTTCGCGGAAGATCGAGACGACCCGGGCCACTTCCTCGGCGACGTTGCGCGGGGCGGGCAGGTCGAGATTGTGGGCCATCTCCTCCACCCGGCGCACGACGATCGCGACTTCTTCCTCGGCACTGTCCGGCAGCGGCAGGACAACGACATTGAAGCGTCGCTTGAGCGCGGAGGACAGCTCGTTCACGCCCTTGTCGCGGTTGTTGGCCGTGGCGATCACGTTGAACCCGCGCCGGGCGTAGACCGATTCGTTGAGTTCGGGGATCGGCATCATCTTTTCGGAGAGCACGGTGATCAGCGTGTCCTGCACGTCGCTGCCCATGCGGGTCAGTTCCTCGAGCCGGCAGAGCTTGCCGCCTTCCATCGCGCGCATCAGCGGGGTGGGCACCAGGGCCTCGCGGCTGGGGCCTTCGGCCAGCAGGCGGGCATAGTTCCAGCCGTAGCGGACCTGATTTTCGTCGGTTCCGGCGGTGCACTGGATGACCATCGTGGAATCGCCAGTGATCGCGGCGGCGAGATGTTCCGAGACCCACGATTTTGCCGTGCCCGGCACGCCCAGCAGCAGCAGCGCGCGGTCGGTCGCCAGCGTGGCGACCGCCGCTTCGATCAGGCGGCGGTCGCCGACGTATTTGGGCAAGATCACGGTGCCGTCGGCGGCATGGCCGCCCATCAGGTAGGTGACCACCAGCCTGGGGGAAAGCACCCAGCCCGGCGGGCGGTGTCCGGTATCGCCGGCGGCCAGGGCGGCCAGTTCGGCGGCATGGCTCAGTTCGGCGGGCAGCCTGAGCTTCTCGGTCATCACAGGTCTTCCTTGCTTGCCACGGCGGGCGAATGGTCGAGCGCAGCATTGAGCCGCAGCATGTCGAGGCGGGGATCGGCTGCGGCCATGCCGTTTCGGCCAATTCTCTCGAGCGCATCCACGGCGGCCCGGCGCGAGGCGATGAGGCCGAGCGCAACAAGTTCGCCGGTCACCACAGCAGTACCGCGCGCCGTTTGTGTGTCGTTGGCGGAGAGGGCCGCGAGCAGCGCCTTGCCTGCGGGGGAGACGATGACGTTGTCGTTCATGCCCGAGCCTCCGGCGAGGGAAAGCACGCCCGTGAATGTCTCGCCCGCCGCCAGTGCGGCGCGGGCGAGGGCGGCTTGCCCGGCGGTTCCGAGGCGAGGGCGCAGTTCGGCGGCCAGTGGCGCCATGCCGGACATGGCGGCCGCCAGAACTTGCGCGACCGCTTCGACGGCACCGTCCGAACCCGACCGGGCGACCATCGCCACAAGACCGACATCGGCATCGGGGCTTTCGCCCCATTGCCAGAGCGCGGGCAGGTCATCGGCGCCAAGGCCCAGCGCTGCTGCGAAGGCGGCAAGGTCGACCATATCGAAAAGCTGCCGGCGCCGCGCGGCCTGCGCGGGGGTCTTGATCGGGCAAGCACCCAGCACCCGCGTGCGGCGCAGCAGGCCCTTGGTGCGAAACTCGAAGAATGCGCAAAGCTCTTCCGCATCTTCGCTGCCTGCGCCGCTGCCGTGCCCCAGCCGTGCGTGCAACATGGCGGACATGGTCTTGACCTTGGGCGCCCGGTCGCCGGTCGCCAGCTGGCCGAGCAGTTCCGCGTCGGCCTGCGAGAGCCTGTTGGCCAGTACGCCCACAAGGCGTAGCCGCTCGTCCGCGCCGAGGGCGGCGAGTTTCGCTTCCAGCAGCGCCCGGGCGCCATCCGGATCGTGCTGACGCAGCACGGTGAATGCCACCTTGCGCGCAGCGGGCCGGAAATGGTCCCAGTTTTCAGCCGTCAGCGGATCGCTTGCCTGTGCATGGCCCGAAGAAGCGCCAGCGCTCCGATCCGCCCAGTCGCGCCAGGGGGCGTAGACATCGGGCGCATCCTCGTCGCTGGCGGTCGGCATCCAGTCGGCGGGGTGTACGCTCCAGCCGCGCTGCGCGAGGAACTGGAGGAGTTCGGTGCGAGGGCGCGCTTCCCGGGTGGCCGCGAGGGTGCGACGGACAAGCGGGCGGATCCTCTCGGGCACCACGGGCAAGGTGAGCGGGGGCACGTCGGGCAGCACCTGAAGCGGGGAGGGCGGCTGGGCTACCACACATGTCGCCAGGAACTGCCCGGCCATTGCCAGCAATCGCAGTTCCGCTTCTGCGGGATCGTCGCCCAGCACAGCCCGCCAGACTTGTGCCTGCGGCGCGGCGGCGGTGCCCATGGTCCAGCGCGGCAGGACCGCGCCGAGGGTGTCGAGGATGGTCTCGGGCGCGGGGTCAGGCATGGCCGTCGATCCGCCCCCACGCGGTCTGCGCGGCCAGCAGCCTCAGGCGATTGCCCGACCACAGCGCCGCAGCGCCAAGAAGATCGGTGCCAAGGGCGAGGCGGATGGGTTCTTCCGCCAGCGGCAGCGTGACGGCGGCGTCGGCCGATTGCCACCAGCCTGCGCCCGATGCGTCGAGCGCAAGGCGGCCCGGCGGCAGCAGCATCGGTACGTCCAGCGCCCAGGGCTCATGGCGCAAGGCCGTGGCAAGCGCCGTAATGGGCTCGGCTTCCGCTTGCGGCCATGTGCTCTCGGTTTCGCCGGAGCGGCGCTGGATCAGCAGTGCCCGCAAGGGGGCAGAGGAGGGGTAGAACAGCAGGTCGGCCAGGAAACGCTCGCCGGGCGTGAAGGCGGAAGCGCGCCGTCCGGCGCTGGCCGGGAAGAAGTCCTGCAGCATCGCAAACCGGGGGCTTGCGCTCTCGCGGTTCAGATCGAGCAGCCAGCAGGTTTGCGAAACGAGCCCGTCGCGGCGGGTGCGGACATGTTCGGCCAGCACTTCCCAGGAGCCGGACATGATGAGCGGATCGGGCGCGGCCAGCAGCGTCTCGCGGCTTTCGGCAGTGGTCACCGCGCGCAGGATGGCCGGATCGCGGGGGGCGGCACGAAAGGCGCGGGCCAGCGTGACCAGTTTGCCCAGTTCGACAACAGCGCCGCGTGCACGGTCTCCGGCTGGTAGCGCCAGCAGCCGGGCGGGCAATTCGTCGACCCGTCCGGCCAGGGCCGCCGCCTTGCCGTCTACCAGCCGGGCGGCGATGCGGCGGCAGCGCGTGGTCGCCTCGTCGATGAAAGAGGCAAGGCCCATGCGCAACTGGTCGCCGATCCACTGTTCGAGCGCGTCCATCGCCTCGAGAGCGGCGCGCTCGGTATCTTGCGCGCGTTTGGCCGATGCGGCTTCGCGGCGGGCCGCTGCCTTGGGGTCTTGGCTAGCTGCGGCTTCGGGTTCGGCGGTGCGTGCGACAGAAAGGTCCCTGGGCGCGCCGGGCGCGGCAGCGGGCCTGGCTGCGCCTCCCGTGCGCCTGCGGCCGAGCCAGTCGCTCACCCACTCCGGCGTGTCGGCCGCTGGAAACGGCAGGATCGCCTCGGCCCGGATCCACAGCAGCGCGAGCACATGCTTGCAGGGGAACTTGCGCGAGGGGCAGGTGCACTTGTTGCCGAGGTCGCGCAGGTCCGCCATCACGCGGTAGGGATTGGCGCCGGAGCCTGCACATTCGCCCCAGATCAGCGTGTCATCGGCGCTGATGCCGATGCCGGACCACTTGGCGGGCCTGGTCAGTCCCGCTGCGGCCTTGAGCGAGGATTGGTCGGCGGCAAGCTGTTCCACCGCGCGCAAGTCGATCGTCACGAAACGCCCCGTCCCCTCATGAGAGGACAGCATATCGCCGGAAAATCAAACCTCAATGACAAACCGGAAGCATGCGGTTCCCATGGAGGATAACCCGCCCTAGGCGGCCGCGCGCAAGGTGACCGGGATCGACTTGTAGGCTGGCGTGCCGCTGACCGGGTCGTGATCGCCCAGCGGCACCAGGCAATTGGCTTCCGGATAATAGGCCGCCAGCGAGCCGCGCGCGATGGCGTGGGCGATCACCGTGAAGCCCCGCAGCACCGCGCCGCCAGCGGCTTCCACATCGACCACGTCGCCGTGGGCGAGGCCCATTTGCGAGAGGTCCACCTCGTTCGCGAAGATCACGTCGCGCCGCCCGGTGACGCCGCGATAACGGTCGTCGAGCGTGTAGATCGTCGTGTTGTACTGGTCGTGGCTGCGGATCGTGGTGAGCAGGAGCCTGGCATCGCCGCGCTCGTCGACGTGGGGGTGGGCAAAGAACTGCGCCTTGCCGCTGGGCGTGTTCCAGACGCGCTTGTCCGGCGCGATGGTGAGGCGGAAGCCGCCCGGCACGCGGACCCGGGCGTTGAAGTTATGAAAGTCGGGGTAAACCTGTTCGATCTTGTCGCGAATGCGGTCGTAGTCGGCGACGAGGCTGTCCCAGTCCACTTTGCTCGTGGGCATTGCCGCCTTGGCGAGTCCGGCGACGATGGCCGGTTCCGAACGCACTTCCGGGCCCGGCGAAGACAGCTTCCCGCGCGAGGCGTGGACCATCGACATGCTGTCTTCCACCGTCACCCATTGCGGGCGGCCGTTCTGGAGGTCCAGCTCGGTGCGGCCGAGGCAGGGCAATACCAGCGTTTCCTTGGCCGTGAGCAGGCAGGTGCGGTTGAACTTGGTGAGGATGCTGACCGAAAGGTCGAGCCGGCGCACCGCGGCAAAGCAGGTTTCCGGATCGGGCATGGCCACGGCAAGATTGCCGCCGAGCGAGATGAGAGCCTTGGAGCGCCCCTCGGCCATGGCCTGCAGCGCCTCGACGGCATTGTGCCCGTGCTTGCGCGGGCTGGCGATGCCGAATGCTGCATCGAGCCGTTGCAGCATGGCTTCGGCGGGGATCTCGGTAATACCGACGGTCCGGTCTCCCTGCACGTTGCTGTGGCCGCGCAGCGGGCAGATGCCCGCGCCTTGCTTGCCGAAGTTGCCGCGCAGCAGCAGCAGGTTGGCGATGGCCTGCACGTTCTGGGTACCGTGGCGGTGCTGGGTGATGCCCATGCCGTAGCATACGATCACCCGCTCGGCCTTGATGTAGACTTCGGCCATCGCCTCGATGGCATCGCGTGACAGGCCCGAGGAGGCCTCGATCCATTCCCACGATGTCGCGTCGAGATCGGCACGCAGTGCCTCGAAACCTTCGGTATGCTGGGCGATGAAGGCATGGTCGAGGGCGCCGGCATCGATCACCCGTTTCATCATGCCTTTCAGCATGGCAAGGTCGCCGCCGATCTTCACCTGATGGTAGGCCGAAGCGAGCGGCGTGGCGCCGCCGGGGCGCAGCATTTCACCGGGATGCTGCGGTGACTTGAAGCGTTCCAGTCCGCGTTCCCGCATCGGGTTGGCAACGACGATCGGCACGCCGCGCCTGGAGGCAGCGGCCAGTGTCGAGAGCATGCGCGGGTGGTTGGTGCCGGGATTGTGGCCGATGCAGAAGATCGCGTCGGCATGGTCGAAATCGTCGAGCGTGACGGTGCCCTTGCCGACGCCGATCGACTGGGGCAGGCCGACGCTGGTCGCCTCGTGGCACATGTTCGAGCAGTCGGGGAAATTGTTGGTCCCGAACTCGCGCGCGAAGAGCTGGTAGAGGAATGCGGATTCGTTGGAGGCGCGGCCCGAACAGTAGAACTCCGCCTCGTCGGCATGCTCCAGCGCCTGCAGCGCGGCGCCGGCATGGCGGAAGGCTTCGTCCCAGGTCACCGGCACGAAGTGGTCGGTCGCGGCATCGTAGCGTAGCGGATGGGTGAGGCGCCCGGCGTCCTCGAGCCGGTGGTCGCTCCAGGTCCAGAGTTCGGATACGGTGTGGCGGGCGAAGAAGTCGGGATCGACCCGCTTGACGGTCGCTTCCCAGGTCACCGCCTTGGCGCCGTTCTCGCAGAATTCGAACGAAGAGGTGTGCTTGGGATCGGGCCAGGCGCAGCCGGGGCAGTCGAACCCGTCCGGCTGGTTCATCTCGAGCAGGGCGCGCGTGTGCGTGCTGGTCTTCATCTGCTCGCGCACGGCGCGCGCCACCGCGCCCAGCGCACCCCAGCCGCCTGCCGGGCCGGAATAGTCGGCAACGCCTTCCACCGGCGTTGCATCGATGGCGGCTTGGGCGGCTTGGACGTCCTGGGGGCTGCGATCGGTCATGGGTCTGTTCTTTCGGCTTCCGGCTTTGCCAGCCACGGGGAAACGCAGCGGCGCGATGATTGTGCCTCTCCCCATATGATTTCGCCAGATTGTTTCCGGTCAGCGCAGGCGCATTATTTGCATGCCGGGCCGCCGCCGAGTTCGCCGCGGATGGCGTCCAGCTCCGCAAGGAACAGGCCGCGTGCGTGCGCAGCATAAGGATTGCTCTCGATCGCCTGCCGCACGCCGGGGGCATCGTGGCGGACCATGTCCACGGCCTGCTTCAGCAGATCGAAACTGCGGGTGGTGATGCGGCCCGGCAATTCGTCCATGCGCAGCAGGGCATGGGCGATGAGGTGGGTGAGACCCTGCGTGAAGGCGGCCTCGCGGTCGTGTTCGTCGGGGGTGGCGATCAGGATCTTCAGGCCGAAGTGCTTGCGCAGGAAAGCGGCAAGGCGGCCCGCACGTCGTCCGCGCAGCGGGCAGAGCACCAGCTTCAGCCCGCGCGTTCCGGCAAGGATGCTTTGCGGACCGAACATCGGATGGCTGGCGACGAGGTCCACGTATGGCGGCAGTTCGGCCCGCATCGCGGCGCTCGCCTCCACCTTGGTGGAGCAGACATCCACGACCAGCGTTCCGGGCATAAGCAGGGGCGCCATTTCCCGGCACACGTGCGCCAGAGCGGCGAGCGGAACCGCGATCACCACGAGATCGCATCGGCATGCCTCGCGCAAGGGGACCATCGTCACGCCTGCGGGAACGATTTCCGGCGGATGCGGATCGTGGGCAAGGACAGTCAAATGCGGCGCCAGGTGCTCCGCCATGAGCCGGCCGAAAGCGCCGAGACCGATGATCCCGAGTGAGACTTGCGAAGCGGATTTACGGATTTCCACGAGTTCGAGCCTTTTGAAGAAAGGCTGCGTAACCATGGTCGAGTAAGGAGGATGTTCAACCGCTGGCTACGCAGCGGTTGAGAACAATAAGACACTCACCGCTGGGTCAGCGGCGGTAATAGTTGCTCGCGGTGAGAAACGTCTGTGTCATGGCTGCATGGCTAGGCCGGGCGGGAAACGGAGTCAATGCCGCCACTCGCACCATGCGGTTTACTGATCCAACCTTCATCATTAAATCATCACAAAACTGTCAGGATTGTCGCGGGAATGTCAATGCGGCGGCCTTGTCACCGAGCTGTCATGGGCCCTGAGCAGTGGCCGCTCGCCTAACCGAGCTCAGGGAACACATCGCCCATGTCGCTGCCGCGCGCTCCATTGCTTCGCCGTGTCTCTCTGGTTTCGCTGGCCGTGGCCGCCATGGCTGGCTCGGCCGCACCGGCCTTGGCCGAGGACGCCGCTGCGCCGGATGCCGATACGGCAAACACGATCGTCGTGACCGGCGATCTTGCTGCCCAGCGCAAGGCCCTGACCGAAAAGCGCGAGGCCTTGAACGCCGTCGAGACGCTTCAGGCCAACGACGTGGGCAAGCTGCCCGACCAGAACCGCCTTGCGGTGACCGGCGACGCAAGCGGACTGATGTGCACCGCTACGACCCTCGTCCGCCACCGCGAGGAGGACGACAATACCAGGTCGGTCACGCTCGGCCGCGAGTTCGACGATGTGGCGGGCGGCAAGCTCGAACTGTCGGGCGGCTGGACCCGCGCGACCAAGGACGACCCGGTCCGCAGCGAGTTCACTTTCACGGGGGCGAAGGGCAAGACGGCGATCGATTACGACGGGTCGACCGATCCCTACACGATGGTCGCAGGCGACGCCGCGTTGTTCGCCAGGCCTTCGTCCTTTGCATTCAGCAAGTACAATTTCGAGCAGCGTCATGCTTACGAGCAGCTCTGGCAAGGCCGGATCGACTACACCCACCCCATCGCCATCGGCGACGGTTCCACCTTCGCGATCGGTGCCAAGTACATCGACCGCCACAAGGCGGATGACCACGACAAGGTCGACTACAAGGCCGGCAGCACGAAGTGGACGCTCGACCAGGGCGGCGCCACCATGGGCGACGACAGCTTCTATGGCGGCATGTTCGATTTCGGCACCCGCATCGATTACGCCGCCGCGCGG
>NZ_CP029762.1:855106-1007606 GCF_006874585.1 Sphingomonas sp. IC081 | reverse complement strand
GCTGGTGCCGGCGGTGCTCGCGCGCGCCGTCACGCCGCCGATGCGCAGGCGCGGATCGGGGCAGATCGTCAACATCGGCTCGGTCCTGGGAGCGATCCCCTACCCATGGTTCGCGGCCTATTCGAGCAGCAAGGCCGGGCTCGCGGCGCTGAGCCAGGGGCTTCGGCGCGAACTGCTCGGCAGCGGCGTGGCGGTCACTCACATCAATCCGCGCGCCGCGCGCACTGCCTTCAACAATGGCGAGGTGAACCGTTTCCTGACGCTTGCCGGCATGAAGGCGGATGCGCCGGAATGGGTGGCGCAGCGGATCGTCGCGGCTATCGCGGCCCGCAAGGAGACCGTGAGCATCGGCGCGATGGAGCGCGTCTACGCCGCGCTCAACGCCATTTCCCCCAAACTCGTCGATGCCGGCCTGTCGCCCCAGATCCGCAAGGCACAGGCCGAATTCGGCTGACTGTAAATCCCAGAACAGAAAGGACGCGTTACCATGCGCAAGCATACCCTGCTGAGCTTCCTGGTTGCCCCCGTCGCGGTTGCCGCCATGCCGGTCGCCGCCCACGCCGACATGGCCTCCGACGTCAAGGCGGTGAACGATGGCTGGGCCCACATCACGTACGAAGTGCAGGGATCCAGCACCCAGACCAAGGCGCTCGACCAGTTGGCGCATCAGGCGGCGGTGATTGTCGCGCGTTATCCGGGGCGGGCGGAGCCGCTGTTGTGGCAGGGCATCATCACCAGCGAGCAGGCCAACCGCGCCAACTTCTTCCACAAGCTGGGCCTGGCGACGCAGGCCCGCGACCTGATCGCGCGGGCCTATGCGATAGACCCCCGCGCCGCGCAGGGCGGGGCCGCGCTCAGCCTCGGTGTGCTCTACTACAAGGTGCCGGGTTCGCCTCTGGCCTGGGGCGATGACGACAAGGCGGCAAGGCTGCTCAAGCAGGCCCTGTCGGTCGATCCCAATGGGCTCGATTCCAACTATTTCTACGGCGACTACCTGCTCAAGCAGGGCGACAAGGCCGGCGCGCGCGCATATCTGCAGAAGGCCCTGCGGGCGCCCCATGATGCGGCGCGTCCGATCTGGGACGCCGGGCGGCGGCGCGAGGTGCGGGCGCTGCTGGGCAAGGCCGCGTGATGCGCGCGAGCTTGCGCCGTGAACCCGGCCGCCTGTGGCCATGAGCCTGGCGCGCGCCCTTGCCGGTCAACTGGCCCCTCCGCGCGGCCGATACGGTCGCTGGCTCGGGAGGGCCATGGACATTGCCAATCGCAGGCCGATGCAACGGGCGGTGGACCTGCTGGCTCCGGCCGCAGGGGAAACCATCCTCGACGCAGGCTGCGGCACCGGGGCGGCGATGGCGCACATGCTTGACCGCGCGGATTGCCGGCTGATCGGCGCCGACCTCTCGCCGACGATGATTGCCGCCGCCCGGCGCCGTCTGGGCGGGCGGGCCGGCTATCTGACCGCATCGCTGGCCGACCTGCCGCTGCCCTCGGTAAGTCTGGATGGCGTGCTCGCCCTCAATGTCCTCTATTTCGATGACGACGGACAGGGCATGCTGCGGGCGATGCATCGCCTGCTGCGCGGTGGTGGCAGGATGGTCGCCTATGTGACCGCGCGCCCCACTATGGAAGGCTGGGCGTTTGCGCGGGAGGGTCTGCACCGCCTCTATGTCGCCGGGAGCCTGCGAACCGCGTTCCTGTCCGCCGGATTTGCCGATGACCTTCTGGAGATCGAGGAAGTTGCCATAGGCCCCGGCATCGACGGGCTGCTGGCCCGCGCCGGAAAGCAGTCGGCGCCGGTCTGAACTGCCTCCGGGGCCTCCGTTGCCGGAACGGGGGCATTGCCATCGAAACACCATCGACGCGGGCATGACGGAGGGCTAGAGGCAAGCCCATGACAACCCAGATCACGATCCGCCGCCCGGACGATTGGCATGTGCATCTTCGCGATGGCGAGATGCTGAAAGCGGTCGTCGGCCATACCGCGCGCCAGTTCGCGCGGGCCATCGTCATGCCGAACCTGACGCCGCCGGTCGTCAACGTCGCGGCGGGGCTGGCCTATCGCGACCGCATCGTCAGCGCCGTGCCGGCGGGGATGGACTTCACCCCGCTGATGGTCTTCTACCTCACCGACGATGCCGATCCGGCCGAGATCGCGCGCGGCTATGAAGAAGGCGTGTTTGCCGCCTGCAAGCTCTATCCCGCCCATGCCACCACCAATTCGGCCCACGGCGTCACCG
This sequence comes from Sphingomonas sp. IC081, assembly GCF_006874585.1. GTDB lineage: Bacteria > Pseudomonadota > Alphaproteobacteria > Sphingomonadales > Sphingomonadaceae > Novosphingobium. The sequence goes on along the minus strand of NZ_CP029762.1, from coordinate 1,005,369 downwards.
ACATCCGCAAGCTGACCGGGGTGCTGGAAACGATGCAGCGCATCGGCATGCCGCTGCTGATCCACGGCGAGGTCACCCACCGCGAGGTCGACATCTTCGACCGCGAGGCGGTGTTCATCGAACAGATCCTGGCACCGCTGGTGCGCGACTATCCCGCGCTCAAGATCGTGCTGGAACATATCACGACGGCGGAGGCGGCCGATTTCGTGGCGGAAAGCGGGCCGCAGATCGGCGCGACGATCACCCCGCAGCACCTCATCATCAACCGCAACGCGATCTTCGATGGCGGCATCCGGCCTCATGCCTATTGCCTGCCGGTCGCCAAGCGCGAGCGGCACCGCCTGGCCGTGCGCAAGGCGGCGGTATCGGGTTCGCCCAAGTTCTTCCTCGGCACCGACAGCGCCCCGCACGAGATCGGCCGCAAGGAATCGGCCTGCGGCTGCGCTGGCATTTTCAACGCACCCTACGCGCTCGAAAGCTATCTGCAGGTCTTCGAGGAAGAGGGCGTGCTGGACCGCTTCGAAGGGTTCGCCTCGGAACACGGCCCCCGTTTCTACGGCCTGCCGCTCAACGAGGGCACGGTGACCCTGCAGCGCGAAGAGGTCAGCGTTCCGGAAAAGATCGTCGACGGCGATATCACCCTGGTGCCGTTCCACGCCGGTGAAACCATTCGCTGGCGCTTCATCGGCTGATCGTCCCGGCCGCGCCCGCGGTCAGGCGGCGTCCGGCTCGCTCGGGAAGCGGGCCTCGGCGACAAAGGCGGCGACCGTGGGCGAGCGTTCGTCCGCGCGGGTCGCGAGCGCGAGCGAGACCATCGGGGAATCGCCTTCGAGGTCGTGATAGGTCACGCCCTTGAACGAGGCCTCACGCATCGATTCCGGTACCAGCGCCACGCCGAGTTCGGCAGCCACCAGCGCGAGGACCGAGGCGACCTGCGGGGCGGACTGGCCGAGCATGGGCTCGAACCCGGCGCGGCGGCAGCCTTCGAGTGTGGCATCGAACAGTGTCGGGCCCAGCGCGCGCGGGGTCAGGATGAACGGGTCGTGGGCGAGCTGCGAGAGCGAGATCGGCTCGCCATGCGGCATGCGGGCCGAGGCCAGCGCCGCGATCAGCGGCTCGTCGGCCAGGTGGAACAGCCGGAGGTCGCGCTTGTCCACCGCGTCGGGGCGCAGGAAGGCGACGTCGAGGCTGCCGTTCTTCAGCCCTTCGACCAGACCGATCGAATTGTGCTCGGCCAGGCTCAGCTCGACATCGGGAAACCGCCGCCGATAGATGCGGATCGCCTGCGGCACGCGCGGGTTGAAGGCGGCCGATCCGGTGAAGCCGACGCGGATGCTGCCGGTCTCCCCCGCCGCCGCGCGCCTTGCCGCGCTCACCGCATCCGCGACGATGGCGGGAATCGGGCGTACCCGTTCTTCGAAGGCGCGTCCCGCGTCGGTCAGTTCGGCCCCCTGGGGAATGCGGTGGAACAGCGGGGTGCCCACTTCCGCCTCGAGATCCTTGATCTGATGGCTGAGCGGTGGCTGCCCGATGCCGAGGCGCTGGGCGGCGCGGGTGAAGTGCCGTTCTTCGGCGACGGCGAGAAAATAGCGGATATGTCGAAGTTCCACGGCGCGCCCGCTCCACGTCATATAAAAAAAGTATCAAGATCGCCTTTATCATGAATTGGACAGATAGGCCGCGCAAGCGCATTTCGCCGTCAGGAGATTTGATATGGCAAGCGTGGCGATCGATATGGGTAGGACAGCGGGTGTTGCCGCAAGCGGGGGCAGCGCGCGCATGCACGCCGGTTGGAACTGGGACGCCCCCCAGCGGACATCGGCGCTGGAGCCGGTGGTGTTCCTGCCGGGCCTGCTCTGCGACCAGGCCCTGTGGCGCCGTCAGATCCATGCGCTGGCCGATGTCGCCGCACCGATGGTCGCGGACCTGACGCTGGATGATACCGTCGGCGCCATGGCCGAACGCACGCTTGCGGTGGCGCCTTCGCGCTTCTCGCTCGTCGGCCTGTCGATGGGCGGCTACGTCGCGCTGGAGATCATGCGCCGTGCGCCGGAACGTGTCTCGCGCCTCGCGCTGATCAATTCGAGCGCGCGCGGCGACAGTCCCGAGCGGACCGAACAGCGCCGCGTGGCCATCGAATCACTGCGCCGCGGCAAGTTCGTGGGCGTGACCCACAAGCTGCTGGGCCAGCTTGTCCATCCCGATCACACCACCGGGGCGGTGGCGGACGAGATGCGCGGCATGGCCTCGCGCGTAGGCGGCGAGGCGTTCATCCGCCAGCAGCATGCGATCATGACCCGTCCGGACTCGCTGGACGGCCTTGCCAAGATCGCGGTGCCGACCATGGTGGTGGTGGGTGACGGGGACCGCATCACCCCGCCCGAGCACGCCCGCGAGATCCACGAGCGGGTGGCGGGATCGCGCTATCACGAGATCGCCGCCTGCGGCCACATGGCCGCGCTGGAGCATCCCGAGCAGACCAATTTCCTGCTCCGCAACTGGCTGGCGCAGGACTGAAAGCCCTCGTAAATCCGAGGATTTTCAACGAAAAAAGGGGAGACAGGACCAGCCGTCCCGTCTCCCCTTTTCCGTTTCAGCCTTGGGCCTGTCAGCCGTTCAGCTTGTCCTTGAGCGCCTTGGCCTGCGTGAAGCCGAGCTTACGCGAAGCGGCGATCTGGATCGTCTCGCCGGTCGACGGATTGCGGCCTTCGCGGGCAGCGCTTTCCTTGACCTTGAACTTGCCGAAGCCGGGCAGGTTGACTTCTTCACCGGCGGCAGCAGCGTCGGCAATTGCAGCGAAGACGAGTTCAACCGCCTTCTTGGCATCGGCCTTGGTGGAGCCGTTGGCTGCGGCAATCTTTTCGGCCAGATCCGTCGTGTTCATAGCGTTCCTTTCACTTGCGAACTTCACTCTCATAGATGGCGGCGCGGCTTGCCGCTATGTCCTCTCGGCAACTTTCACCGCTTCTCCCACAGAACTTGGCGTGTCGAATCGTGGAAAACGTGGTTTTTTTGTTATCGGCATGGGTCTGAACGGGGCTGGAGGGCTCATTTCGGCCTGACCTCCCGCCATTCGAGGCGCGCGGTGCCGTGCGCCGGGATGACGATTTTCCACGTCGCCTGCGTGCCCAGCACTTCGACCTGTGCCTTGGTTCTTGCCTTGATCGGCACGACCCGGGTTTCCGCGGGGTGCCGGATCTTCGCCTCGAAGCGGATCGGCCAGGGGTGCGCGTTGGCGAGGGTGAGGCGGGTCTGTGTCCAGGCCGGGGCGCCGCTGTCCGCCGCCTTGCCGTCTTTCGTGTTGCCGCGCCTCGTATGGCCCTGCCTTTCCGGGCCGGAACCGACCGCTGCGAGCGAGGCAGTGACCTTGTTGTCCCGGTTGATGGCGATATCGATGTCCTGCCCTACCGCGGCATCGTCCAGCGTGCCTTGTCCGGCGAGCATCGGCTGTCCCGCCAGCGGTTCGAAGACGACCACCTGGCCGGCAGGCAAGGCCCGGCCAAGGCCGTTCTTCACGCTATTGCGCCCGCGCAGATGGCGCGTGACCGGGACCGTGCCGCGCTGGCTCGACCAGAATTCGGCGACATGGTGCGCGGAGAGCGCGACCTTGGGCAGTTCGAACATTGCCACCTGTTTCTGCGCCATCGCGGCGACCGTGGTCGGCATCGGCACCCGGTAGAGCCTGAGGTCGCCAAGTCCTTCCTCTTGCACGGTGACGGGAGCGGGCGGCGGCGGGGGAGGAGGCGGTGGCGGGGGCGGAGCGCGCATGGCGGTGACGACGATGTCGGCGACCGGGGGCGGCGCATAGGCCATCGCAAGCGGAGGCGGAGGCGGAGCGGTGAAGTAGCAGTGGAATTCCAGCGATTGCCCGCTCGGCGAACTGGGGACATCGCTCTTGCGGTTGACCTTGCCGCCCACCACTGCCGTCTCGGCATCGGCAAAGCTGGTGGGGTCGGCGTTGGCCAGCGTGACCCAGGCGAACATTCGGGCGCTTTCGGCCCCTGCCCCGACCCCTGCCATGGTGAGCACGTAGTTGGCCTGCCAGTCGAAGCCCCAGGCGAGGTAGGAGAGCGAGATCGTCACGCGCCGGGCGGCGGTGCTCGCCGTCTCCACCGAGAGCGTCGGCCGCGCGGAGAGGCCGGGGGGAACCGCGTCGTAGACCAGTTCGTCCTGCGTCGTGCCGCAATTGGCCGTCTCGAACCCCGCGCGCGTCTGCACGATCACCGTGCCTTCGGGGCCGGAGCGGATCACCGCGCGTTCCTCGCGGATCTGCCCGCTCATGGGATCGGTGCGGCGCAGCAGGACCGGGCGGCCGAGGCTGCGCGCGTAGAGATTGCCGGGTGAGAGCAGGTCGGCGTCGAGGTTCTTTTCGCTCACCCCGTCGGGCAGGCCGGAGATGATGGCGCTTTCGGGCAGCATTCCGCCCGCCACCCCTTCGAAGCGGATCACCGCGCGACCTTCGGGGATCTCCACCGTGCGCTTTTCGGTGACCAGCGCATAACCCTCCAGCCAGCCCAGGTTCATGCCCTGTCCGGGGCTGCGATAGGGCGCACGGTAGATCGTCACCGCCACGCTGTCGGGCGCGGGCGAGGTGACGACCTCCTGCGCCGCTGCCGGTCTGGCCGGGAACAGGGCCAGAAGCAGGGCCGCGAGAGGCAGCAGGAGGCGCATGGCCGCAGGCAACCGGGGTGTCAGTACCGCGTGTCGAACTGGGCGGTGAGCGTGACTTCGCCGCCCGCGGGCACCGCCACCATCCACACCCGCTCGTCCTGCGAGCGCTGCTGGCCGGTCTGGCTTTCACTGGGCACGCGCACGTCCCAGCCGCTCCAGCTACGGTCGAGCCCGGCCTGCACCAGTTCGACCGTCACTGGTTCGGCGCGCGCATTGGTGAGTGTGTAGCTCATCGTCGTGCGCCAGTACGTGGGCGAGGATTCGACCTGAACCAGCGTGGGCGGCTTGCCGCTCACGGTGACCCGGTAGCGGGCACTGCGCTCCCACTCGTCGCTCTGGATCCGCTCGCGCCTGACCAGGGTGGGCTTGACCTTGACGTCGAAGGCCTCGCCGGTCTTGATCGCGAGCGTCGATCCCATCGGCGTGTGGGGAATGGTGTTTTCGCCGATGAACTGCGGCTGTCCCTGCGCATCGCGCATGTAGACGCGCACCGTGCCCTGGGGCAGGGCATCGCCCAGCCCGGCGGCCCGGGCCGTGGAGAAACGCAGCACCGTGTCCACGCCTTGCGGGTCGTTCGACTGGCCGGACCAGGCATTGCGGAAGGTGTAGCCCTTGGTCGCGGGAACGCCCGCGGTGTCGAGGAAGCCGACCTGCTTCTGCTGGGCATTGGCGACGGTGGTGCGTGCCGCGATGGGATAGACGTAATAGTCGCCCAGCTGTTCGCGCGCGGCGCTTTGGGTCCCGGCGCGATTGCCCGAGGGACGCGCGGGCCGGTAGCCGTTGCCATCATCGTCGTCTTCGTCGTCGTCGTCGCTGCCCGCCGGTTTACCGGCGACCAGCAGCACGCGGGCATTGCCGAAGCCGGTGCCGCTGGAATTGGTCAGGGTTATCCAGCCCTGCATGTCGAGCTTTCCGGCCTTTTCGTCGAACAGGGCGACATAGTCCGCCTTCCAGCCGAACGCGCGTGACAGGTAGCTGAGCGTCACCGGGCGGCGGCCCGCGCGGCTGCTGTCGAGCGTGACGGAGAGCGTGGGGCGCGCGCGCAAGCCTGGCGGCAGGCTGGGGAAGACCACCCGCTGGCCGCCGAGGATCTCGATCCGGTTGCCCACGCGCACGATCGTGCCGTTGTTGTTGGCAAGGACCTCGGCGGGTTCGCTGGTCTCGGCGCCGGTGGCGGGATTTGTGCGCACCAGCGTGACGGTCTGCCCCACCGCCTTGTCCATCAGCTTGTCCGGGGAGAGCAGATCGTAGTCGAAATTTTGTTCGACCACGCCCGCGCCTTCGGCCTGGATCGACACGGTTTCGGGCCGGATCGCGGCGGAAACGTCCGGGAAGTCCTGCTTGCTGCGGCCCGAAGGCAGCGAGAGCTGGCGGGTATCCTGGATCAGCGCAAGGTTGTTGTTGTAGATGGTGATCGAGACGTCACCTTGCGCATTGGCCCCATCCGCCTGCGCCCCGGCCGCCCCGGAAACCGCAAGGCTTGCCATGACTGCCAGCGCCGCCGCGCCGTTCCATCCGAAGCTGCGCATCCGTGACCGCTCCCTCTCGCCAATTCAGGCCGATGAGTTCCGGTCACGAGGGCATCTGTCAAGTGACAATGATGGAAATTCGCAGCACCAATTCAGCAACTTGAGGGCGCCGGTGAACGGGCGCCCTCACTGTTACTTCCAGGCCAGCCCGAGTGACTTCTGGATCGAGACATAACCCGCCGTCAGCTGGGCGCGGGCAGAGACGAGGTTCTGTTCGGCGCTGTTGCGGTCGCTGCGGGCATTGAGCAGGGCGATGCGGGTGGCGGTTCCGGCGGCAAAGCGCTGGGCGGCGAGCGTTTCGGCCTCGGCCGCCTTGTCCCGCGCGCGGGCGAGTTCGGCAACCTGGATGCGGCCCTCGCGGTAGCGGGCAAGCGAGTCCTCGGCGTCCTGCAGCGCCGTCAGCACCGCGCCGCGATAACGCGCCTCGGCCTCGTCGCGCACGGCCTCGGCCTTGGTGACCTTGGCCTTGTTGCGGCCGAAATCGAGGAAGCTCCAGCTCAGCTGCGGTGCGGCCAGCCCGACAAAGTCATCGAGATTGGTGAGGTCGCCGAACTTGGTGCCGCCGATGCCGATCAGGCCCATGAACGAGAGGCGCGGGAAACGCGCGGCTTCGGCCTGCCCGATCCTGGCGGTGTCCGCCGCCAGCGTGCGCTCGGCCTGGCGGACATCGGGGCGGTGGGCGATCAGGCCGGCGGGATCGCCGACGGCAACCGTAGCGGGAGGCAGGGGAATGTCGCCAGACGTGCCCAGCGCGGCGTCGAGGGCCCCCGGTTCCTGGCCGGTCAGCACCGCAAGCGCATTGCGATAGGCGTCGCGGTCCGCCTTGAGCGGGGCAAGCCGGGCGCGGGTGGTGGCCAGCTGGCCTTCGGCCTGACTGACCTCGCTCGCCGTCGCGGTGCCCGCGCCGCGGCGCTGGCGGGTGAGACCGAGCGCCTCTTCCTGCAGCGCGATCGACTGTTCGCCAAGGGCGATGCGCTGCTGGCGATCGCGCAAGTTCAGGTAGGTGCTGGCGACCTGGGCCGAGAGGCTGACCTGCACGTCGGCAAGGCTGGCATCGCTGGCCTCGTAGCTTGCGCGGGCGGCTTCGATGGCGCGGCGCTGGCCGCCGAACAGGTCGACCTCCCAGCTGGCGTTGACGCCCAGGTTGTAGAGATTGAGGTCGGAACTGCCGCCCCCGCCGCCACTTCCGCTGGCGTCTCCCGAACCGCCCCCGTCTCCCGAATTGCCACTGCTCGATCCGAGGTCGAGACCGGGCACATGGGCATGGGCATACATGGCGGACGCGCTGGCCTTGGGCGCGCGGTTCGCGCGTTCCTCGCCCAGCGAGGCGGCGGCCTGCCGCAGCCTCGCCTCGGCGGCGGCGACGTCGGCATTGCCGGCAAGGGCCTTCGCTTCGAGATCGTCGAGCGCGGGATCGCCGAGGGTCTTCCACCATTCCGCAACCGGCGGGGCGGTGCTGACCGCAGCGGCATCGGCGCGCACGAAGGCGGTGTTTTCGACCGGGGCGGCCTTGGGCGGTCCGGCATAGTTCGGTCCGACGGTGCAGCCCGACAAGGTGGCCGCCAGCGTTGCGGCAAGCAGCGGCAGGGTATGGTAGGAGCGCATGGGTATCCTCAATGTCCGGTCGCCAGCGGGGCGTTTTTCGGAAGCGGGCGCAGGAACAGGACGAGTGGAATGACAAACATGATGCCCACCGACATCATCCAGAACATGTCCGCATACGTCATCGCCAGCGCCTGGATCTGGATGTTGGCTTCGATCGAGCGCAGCACGCCCGCGCCTTGCGCACGGACATAGTCCTGCACGGCGAGGGAATTGGCATTGAGGCTTTCCTCCATGCGGCGGGCATGGAGCCACAGGCGCTGGTCCTGGATCACCGCGATGCCGGCGAGGGCGAAGGAGCCGCCGAGGTTGCGGGCGGCGTTGTAGAGGCCCGAGGCGTCGCCCGCTTCCTCCTTCGGCACCGAGCGGATCGCCGCCTGGTTGAGGAACATCATGCAGAACACCGTGCCCATGCCGCGCAGGAGCTGGGAATCGACAAAGTCCTTGCCGTCCGACAGCGGGGTGATGTCGGTCTCCAGCCAGGCACTCAGCGCCAGCACGGACAGCCCGAAGCAGACCGAGGCGCGAATGTCGACATTACGGATCAGCCAGGGGGTCACCGGCATCATCAGCATGACCGGGATGCCGGAAAGCATCACCACCTGTCCCGATTGCAGCGAGTTGTAGCCGGCGATCGAGGAGAGGAACTGCGGGATCACGTAGGAGGTGCCGTAGATCACCATGCCGACCACGGTGACCATGGCGACAACGCTGCCGAACTGCCGGTCGAGCAGCAGCTTGAGCTTGATCACCGGCTTGCGTGCGAAGACTTGCCCCGCCGCCAGCAGCAGGAGCCCGAAGATCGAGACGCCCGTCAGCATCACGATGAGGTCCGAGGAAAACCACTGCTCGCGCTCGCCTTCCTCCAGCACGACGGTTAGGCCGCCGAGGCCGAGGGCGAGGCCGAGAATGCCGAGCCAGTCCGCCTCGCGGATCAGGCCGAGATCGGCCTTCTGGTGCGGGATCGCCACCAGCAGCAGCGTCGCCAGCGCGATGCCGACCGGCAGGTTGAGGAAAAAGGCATAGTGCCAGCTGACGTTCTCGGTCAGCCAGCCGCCCAGCACCGGGCCGACCACCGGGCCGAGCAGCGCGGTGGCGCCGAACAGGGCATTGCCGATGGGCTGCTGGGCGCGGGGCAATCGCGTGGCCACGATAGTCATGGCGGTGGGGATCAGTGCGCCGCCGGTGAAGCCCTGGCCGACACGGCCGATGATCATCATCGTCAGCGTCGTCGAAAAGCCGCACATCATCGAGAACAGCGTGAACAGCGCCGAGGCGACCAGCAGCAGCGTGCGCAGGCCGAGCAGGCGTTCCAGCCAGCCGGACAGCGGGATGATGATGATCTCGGCCACGAGATAGGCGGTCGCGATCCAGGTGCCCTCGGTACCGCTGGCGCCGATCTCGCCCTGGATGGTGGGCAGCGAACTGTTGACGATGGAGACGTCCAGCGTCGCCATCAGCGCGCCGAGCGTGCCCGCTGCCACGGCCAGCCAGGCCGCCGCGTCCGCCGGCTTTTCGGCAGTGGGTTGCGGGGGCAGCTGGAGGGGGGCGGGCGCTCCCTCGGCCGTCACGGCAGAACCGCTCACTGGCCCTGGTTCCCCCGCGCCTTTTCCTGGTTGGAGATGGCGTGCTGCGATCCCTTGGCGTCGATGGTGTCGACCGTCACCGTCACCGAGAGGCCGGGAACCAGCACGCGGCGCGCCTCCGGCCCGGCATCGATGGCGATGCGCACCGGCACGCGCTGGACGATCTTGGTGAAGTTGCCGGTCGCGTTCTGCGGTGGCAGCAGCGAGAACTGCGCGCCCGTGCCCGGCGAGATGCTCTCGACATGGCCGCGGATCTCGGTGCCGTCGAGCGCGTCGACCTCGATGGTCGCGGGCTGGCCGGGGCGCATCAGGCCGATCTGCGTTTCCTTGAAGTTGGCGGTGACATAGAGCTTGGAGAGCGGCACCACCGACATCAGCCGGGTGCCGGCCTGCACGAACTGGCCGGTGCGCACGGTGCGATCGCCGATGCGGCCATCGACGCTGGCCCTGAGCACGGTGGAGCCGACGTTGACGTGCGCGGCGGCGAGCTGTGCCTTGGCCGCTTCGCCCTGTGCGGCGGCTTGCTGCACTTGTGCTTCCAGCGCGCCGATGCGGCGCTGCGCGGACGTGACGGCGGCGCGCTGGGCATCGGCGGCGGCGCGGGCCTTGGCGGCCTGGTTGCGCAGCGTGGCGAGGTGTTCCTTGGTCTCGGCGCCGCTGGCGGCGAGCGGGGCGTAGCGGGCGGCCTCGCGCTCGGCATAGCGGGCGTCTTCCTCGGCGGAGACCAGCTGCGCCCGCGCCTGGGCGATCGCGGCCTGCTGCTCGCCGATGGTGGCGCGCACGTTTTCGGCATTGGCCTTGGCGACATCGATCTGCGCCTGGTACTGGCGGGCCTGTGCATCGTAGTCGCGCGGGTCGATGCGCACGAGCGGCTGGCCGGCCTTCACGTCCTGGTTGTCGCCCACCAGCACCGCATCGACATAGCCTGAAATCTTGGGCGAGACGGTGACCGCATCGGCCTGGATATAGGCGTCGTTGGTGTCCTCGAAATACTTGCCGCGAGTCTGGTAATGGAACAGCCAGATACCGCCCGCGATCACGACGACGGCGGCGCCCGCCATGAGGATGCGCTTCATGCCGGATTTCGCGGCGGAGGGGGGATTCGGTTCGGAAGTGGGGGCCTGCTGATCCGAATCGGTCACGTCGTTAGCCATCAATCGCTTCTCACGCCTCTAGTGCTGCAATGCGTATATTGCATCGCAGCAGGGATGGTTGCGCACTTGCACCCAGGCGGAGCATATGGCAATGGCATTTCATATGGTCCCACAATATTTCTTGCCGTGAGTATTCGCTTCCAGACGATGGAGCAACTGCGCGATCTGCACATGCGCATGCATCGGCTCTTCAACGACCGGATGCGGGCGCAGGGTGCCTCGCTCGCCCAGCTCAAGGTGCTCCATTATATCGAGCGCTTCGGCTCGGTGCGTTCGACCGACATCTGCGATGCGCTGGGTCAGGCCCCGCGTACGGTGACCGAGGCGGTGGACGGGCTTGAGCGTGAAGGGCTGGCGCTGCGCACGCCCGATCCCAAGGACCGTCGGGCCAAGCGGATTTCGCTGACCGAGGCGGGCCGCGCCGTGATCCGCGAGGTGGAGCCGCACAAGAACGCCTTCATCGAGCAGTTCTTCGAGGTGCTGGACGACGAGGAGCAGGCGCACCTGCTACGGACATTGGAAGTGCTCAACGATCGGCTGGTCGAGATGGGCGCGCCGCGCGCATTGGGAGAGCCCGCAGGTTAGGGGGCGGAAAAGACGTGACTGCACGCACCGCAGTGACGGCGCGTCTGCCGGCCTGACGGATTACGTCAGCAAGAGGATCGTCATCAGCGCGAAGGAGCCGGTGCAGGCTACCGCAGCGCACAAAGTACGGAATTCGCATCCGCAAAAGACGGTTTCCAAGCCTTCCATGGGCCTCTCCTATCGGTCCACTCTATTGGTGGCTGCCGGCAGAATACCACGGCTTCGGGTGGCCACATAGAAAAACCCGGTGGCCCGACTTGCCCTGCAATCGAATGAATTGGGCCGCTGCTGCAGTGTCAGGCGCGAAGGCGCTTGTCATCGGCACAGCGATGCGCCCGCAGCCGCCCGAGGAGGGCGGTGCTGCGGGCGCGTCATCTGTGCTCGAAGTGGCGCTGGAACACGGTTACGAGAGTCCCAGTGCCTATGCCGCGATGTTCCGGCGCACCTTGAAACTCTCCCCCACGGCCTATGTCACTGCGCGTTCGAAATAAGACGGTTTACGTACTCGAACGGTTCATTCAGTTCCTGACACCGACCCATGCCGGACGCTCAGGCAGTAATTCGCGCTTGCCTAGTGCGGAAAGTGTCAACCGGCGCGCAAAACTGACCCCCTATCGGCGCCCAATATTGACCCCACCTTTCGGTAGTCTGGCGGTTATCCCGGTAGTCGATAGGAGGGGCCCACGGACGACGACGCGCACCGTCAGGTGTGCTGGCGGCGGCGTCCGTGGGAGGTCCCTGTTGACCCACCGGGTTAACCGCCGGGGATGGGGGTCCGGGGGAAGGGGTTTTCGGCTCAGTTCCGGTTTTTGAACCGCCAGCTGTCATTGCCCGTCTCGATGATGTCGCAGTGGTGCGTGATGCGATCGAGAAGAGCGGTGGTCATCTTGGGGTCGTGGAAGACGCTCGGCCATTCGCCGAAGGCGAGATTGGTCGTGATAATGACCGAGGTCTTTTCGTAGAGCTTGCTGATCAGGTGGAAGAGCATCTGGCCACCGGACCGGGCGAACGGCAGGTAGCCGAGCTCGTCAAGCACCACGAGATCAAGCCGCGAGAGTTGGGTGGCAAGGCTGCCGGCCTTGCCCAGGCGAGCCTCTTCCTCAAGCCGGTTCACCAGATCGACCGTATTGAAGTATCGGCCTCTGGCACCGGCGCGCACCACTGCGGCGGTGATGGCGAGAGCCAGATGAGTCTTGCCCGTGCCTGTTCCGCCGATCAGCACGATATTGCGCCGTTCCGGCAGGAACGAGCCCGTATGAAGCGAGCGGATCAGTCCTTCGTTGATCGGCGTGCCATCGAACATGAACCCATCCAGGTCCTTGATCGCCGGAAGCTTGGCTGCGGTCATGCGATAACGGATCGATGCCGCATCCCGGTGCGCCGTCTCCGCACGCAACAGGTCGCCCAACATCTCCATGACCGTTCTGTCTCGGCGGATGCCGTTGGTGACGGCATCATCGAAGGCCGCCACCATGCCCTTGAGCCCCAGCCCCTTGAGGGCGGCCATGATCTCATGCCGCTGCATCGAGGTCTCGCACGGTATCGTAGCGGCCGCAGTTCGCCTCTGGCGGATGCTTGAGCTTCAGGTTGACGACGACGTCCATAGCCTGGGCATCATGAGGCTCGCGGCGACGGGACAGGATGTTGAGGATGATCTCGTCGCTGATAGTACCGGCGCTGAGTGCCTCGCGCACTGCGGCCTCGACAGCCTCCAGGCCATCTTCGGGGACAGCGGCGAGGACGCGTACAAAGCGCCGGTCGGCATCGTCGCCCTTGCCCAACTTACGCCGCAATTGGGCCAGTGCAGGTGGGAGAGCCCAGTCCTGGAAGGGAGCACCATTGCGCAACGCACCGGGCTTGCGGGCGAGGATGGGCAGGTAGTGCCATGGATCGAAGATTGTCTGGTTCCGGCCGAAGACCCGTTCGTGTTCGGCCACGACAGCGCCGTCGCAGCGGATCACGATGCGCGTTGCATAGGCCCGCACCTGCACAGCCTGATGGGCCGCCTTTGCCATCACCGAGTACCGATTGCGATCGAAGCTCACGAGGCACGTCGAACTGGCTACGTGTTCGCTCTCGAAGAACCCGTCGAAGGGAACCGGTAGCGGTTGCAGCATCGGCCGCTCCACCTCCAGCGCTTGCGCGATCGTCATGCCTTCCTGGTCAGGATGCTGGTTGCGTTCCGCCCAGCGCCGGCACTCGGCTTCCAGCCAGATGTTCAGTTCCTCGAGGCTGGCAAAGCGCAGGCGCGGCTTGAACAGGCGCTCCCTACTGGTCTGAACCTGGTTCTCGACCTGACCCTTCTCCCACCCTGCGGCAGGACTACAGGCCACCGGCTCAACGCGATAGTGGTCCGTCATGATCAGAAACCGCCGGTTGAACAGGCATTCCTTGCCGGTGAACACCGTCGTCACCGCCGTCTTCATATTGTCGTAGATGCCGCGCGTCGGAATCCCACCGAAGAAGGCAAAGGCGCGGGCATGTGCGTCGAACACCATCTCTTGCGTCTCGCGAGGATAGGCACGGACAAATGGTGCCCGTGACCAGCAAAACCGCATATGCGCGACCTTCACGCGCATTGGCTTGCCGGCGATCTCGACGTCCTCATGGCTCCAGTCGAACTGGTAAGCCTCGCCGGGCCGGTACATCAACGGGATGAACGCCTTGGTCATATCGCCGGCGTCAACGCGACGCTCACGCTTCCAGCGTGCAGCATAGCGCCGCACAGCGTCATAAGAGCCGCCAAACCCTTCGCGCTGAAGCAGATCATGGATCCGCGTCATGCGAAGCCGGTCACGCCGGGGCAGCCCTTCGTTCTCTTCAAGCAGTTCTTCCAGGCGAGTGCTGAAAGGGCCGGTCTGCGGCCGATGCTGTTCCTTGCGCTCGTAACTGGCATCCGCGTTCGGCGCCCGGATCGCCTTGCGCACCGTGTTGCGCGACAGCCGCAAATCCCGCGCTATCGCCTTGATCGGCTTACCGTCCCGGTGCTCCCGACGGATCCTCGTAATCGTCTCCACAACCAACATCCCTGTACCCGCCGTCCGGAACCGAAACGGCGGCGCTTCTCACAATGAGATGAAGGGGGTCAATTTTAGACGCCGATCACCCCGCTAAGGGGGTCAATTTTGCACGCCGCTCCACACATGCAGGCGCCCATGCCGGATGGAAAGCAACCTACCGGGGCGGAAATGCGTAAGCTGGAAGCGCGCAACCGGGATATCGAAGCGGCCTATATCAGCGGATTGCGCACGGTGCTGCGGGCATGCGACGTCAAGCTGCAACAGATCGTGATGCCTGACGAGACGGTGCCATGGGAAGCAACACTGGCCGTTTCGGACAATGTCAACGCGATGGCCCGTCGGAAGGCGCTGATCGCCGGGGCGCAGTCGCTTTTTGCGGTCGTTCGCACGCTGCAGGACAAGATCGCGGTTGCCGAGGTAATCGATCGCGTCCGCGCTGCAAACGCACACAAGCGCTTCAGCCACATCGCGCTGAAGCAGACTGCCGGTTTGCTCTCGGCCCTGAAGCTGGTGAGCATGTCCGCCGAGCTTCGCGAGTTCTCGCACGTCGTCCTGCTTCGCGATGAAGGTGAAACTGACGAGGAGGCGGTCTGGCGCGAACTCACCGAGATCAATGATCTTGCCGAAGCGCGTAACCTGGCGATGGAAGTTTTCGCCAATCTGCGACCCGATGCGCAGGATAGCTTCATCAGGGGCTATTTCGAGAAGCCCGACGCCGGGCAGTTGAAGGACTTTCTCGAAACCCAACTGGGCGAAATCGAGCCCGAAGAAAGCGAACAGGGGACGGGCGGGCAGACCGGCAGCCGCATCGCGCAGATGCAGGAACAGCTGCGTGCGACCAAGGCGGTGGAGCTGTTCGACCGGTTCCGCCAATCAGAAGAACCAGCCCAGTGGCAGGCGGTCAGTCATCCTTTCGATCAGCACCTGCTGGTCAACGCTGGGCCGGGCGCGGGCAAGACATTCGTACTTGTCGGGCGCATCGCCCACCTGATCCGCGAACAGCGGATTCAGCCCTCGCAGATCGTCGTCCTGGCTTTCAATCGCGCGGTCGTGTTCGAGATCAGGCGGCGCATCCGCGAACTGTTCAAGTCGCTCGGTTATGCCGCGCACGCGTCGAGGGTGCGCGTCTCGACGATCCACTCCTTCGCCTTGCGCCATCTCGGGCGCGACGGCGGGGACCAGAGCGAAACGGACATGAAAACCGTGCTCCCGACCTTCGCTCGTCGCATGGAAGCCGACGAGGCCTTCCGCCGCACTGTTGCCGGGGACGTGCGCTGCATCCTGGTGGACGAGTTCCAGGACGTGACCGAGGACATCTACACCGTCCTTCGCAACCTTCACCGGGGTAGCGAGGGACGCGCAGGGGTGATGGTGATCGGCGACGATGATCAGGACATCCTGCGCTGGAACCGCCCGGACGGCGCCTTTTCCGAAAAGTATTTCGATCGCTTCGTTACGGATTTCGGCGGCGAGACGCTGACGCAACTCCTGCTGGCGGTAAATTTCCGCTCCGCCGGGCAGATCGTCGACCGCAGCCAGAAGATGATCGCCGCGTTCTTTGCCGAAAACGAGCGATCGCGCCGGCGCAAGACGACGCTCCTGACTGCAAGCCAGGCTGCACCTGAAGCCGTCTCCGTCGAACGCGTGGACTGGAACGGTCAGTCATTCGAAGAAGCGGTCGCGCAAGTCCCCGCAATCTGGCAGCAGTCCGAGGCGCGGGGCGGCGAGACGCTGGCGATCCTGTGCCGCTCAAACGCGGAAGTGGCGCAGGCCCATCGCCTGCTGGAACCGCACATCCCCGGCATCCGTGTGCAAGGCACTGCCAACCTGCGCACGGCTACGTTGCGCCATCATGCGCTGTGGCTGGAGTTCCTGAACCGCGAACTGGAACAGCGCGACGCAACGTTGACGGACGACCTCAAAAGGCAGCTGGTTGGCACCTTCCGCCAGACCACCAAGATTCCCGAATGCAGCGAAGACACGCCGAACCGCATCGACGGGATCGAGGCGCTTTGGGACCTATGCTGCCAGGAGCGCGAATTTCCCCACATCTCCACCCTGATCCGCTTCATTGAGGGCATGCACGGCGACGATATCATCCGCTTGTCCGGCAATACCGCCGGCAGTCCATCGGTGACCGTCTCGACTATCCACAAGGTCAAAGGGCTGGAGTTCGATAATGTGGTCGTGCTGCCCTCCGTCACACCATTTGGCATGGCGGGCAACCGCGAAGCGCCGGATCTGGTCGGCGCCTCGGCTGAAGAGGCCCGCCTGGTCTATGTTGCGATGACGAGGGCCAAGCGCGGACTGTGGTACTTCATGGGCGACCGCGAAGCGTGCTGGGCGCGGCGGCGCCCGGTGCCGTTTGCCGGCCTGCCCATGCAAGGGCTGGTGCTGGAGGGATCACCCGAAGAGGTTGGCTTGGGCTGGGCGATGAGTGCCAGCGCCTTCAATTCGGATCCCGCACAATGCCAAGCTTATATCGAGCGTGAAGTCCGCGTCGGTGATCGCATCGAACTGGGCGGTTCCGGTATGGGCGCGGGCAAGGGTCTTATGCATCGCAGCCCGTCCGGCGAACTGCGGCAGATCGGTTTCGTCGCCAGGAAGTTCGGTACAGGCAGCCGCGATGCGGATTTGAAAGTCAGCGGCGTGATCCGGTTCCATCCGCAGGAACCAGGCGAGGCAGCAACCGCATCTGACTCAGTAAACTGGGGCTATGCCGTACTTATCGCCGGACGTCTGCGCTGAGGCAAAGCAAAGCGGGCGAGCCGCCAGACTGGGGAGGTAATACCTCGGGCAAACGGATCATCACGAAGCTGACTTCGACACTGTTGGCAAAGGTTTTCCGAGCGAGATCGCTCGTCCAGACGGGAAAGCCCTCACGCTGTGCCAGCATGAGGCTACAGCGTGCGCGTCGTCGTCCGTGGGCCCCTCCTATCGACTACCGGGATAACCGCCGCACTACCCAGAGGTGGGGTCAATATTGGGCGCCGATAGGGGGGGGCAGTTTTGCGCGCCGGTTGACACGCAGGGTGTCGCAACCGCAGGTCAGGCGACGGACAGCGTGACCTCGATGTTGCCGCGCACGGCGTGGCTGTAGGGACAGATGGTGTCGGCTTCCGCGACCAGCGCTTCGGCGGCGGCGCGATCGACGCCCGGCAGCGAAACCACCAGGGCTACGGCAAGGCCAAAACCCTTGTCCGAACGCGGGCCGATGCCGACGGCGGCATTGACGCTGGCGTCGGCAGGCACGCGGGGCAGGTCCTTGTCCTGGCTGGCCGCGAACTTCATCGCACCGAGGAAGCAGGCCGCATAGCCCGAGGCGAAAAGCTGTTCGGGGTTGTTGCCCTGGTCGTTGCCGCCCAGTTCCCTGGGGGTGCCGAGGGTGACGGCAAAGCGGCCGTCATCGGTGCGGGCCTGGCCGTCGCGACCCCCGGTGGCGGTGGCGCTGGTCTTGTAGAGCGGATTGATCGACATGGTAGGCTCCTTTTGGTCGTTAGCGATTAGATCGTGTGCGATCTAAATGCTCGTCACAGCGATTCGTGTCAAGGATTGCGATTAAATCGTGCGCGATTTATATGTGGAGCATGACCCAGGCAGCTCCGAACCTCGACGACCTGATCGCCAATCCCGAAGGCCCGCTGGCACAGTTCCTGTGCTTTTCGGTCTATTCCACCGGGCTGGCGTTCAATCGGCTCTACAAGCCGCTGCTCGATCGGCTGGGGCTGACCTACCTCCAGTACATCACGCTGATCGCGCTCTCGCGGCGGGACGACCAGACGGTGAAGGAACTGGGCGAGGCGCTGTTCCTCGAATCCAACACGCTGACCCCGCTGCTCAAGCGGCTTGAGGCAAGCAATCTCCTGACCCGCCGCCGCGACACCGCCGACGAACGGGTGGTGCGCCTTGCGCTGACGGCGCAAGGCCGCGAAGTGCTGCGCGAGGCGCGCTGCGTGCCCGGTGAAGTGCTGGAAGCGACCGGCATGGCGGTGGAGGAACTGATCGCGCTCAACGACCAGCTAAAGGTACTGCGCGGCAACTTGCAGGCGGGCGCGCGCTGAGGCTCTTTGGCTAAGGCTGTCGATTTAACGGGACTTTGCGCCCATCCAAGACGTTCAATTGGAAAAGTGGCAGGAAAATGAGCGGTCAGTCCGCTATGATCGGGAATGGGACCTTCTTGCCGATTGGCGCCTCAATTGGGAACGCCTAATTATGTTGACACCGGTCATTCGTGGATTCGCTTAAAGCTCTTCTCCCAGGCTCGACGTGAAACGAGCCTCCTCAAACCCCGAAGAAGGAGCACGGCATGGAGGGGGCGAGAAAGGTGAGTGGATTGGATGAGCCAATCACATATTCGGGCCAACGATCCGCGAGATCAGAGGGTGGACGGAGTGGCGACCGGCGGCAGGCACTCACCGCCATGTCGTACCATGACTGCACGATCCCCTTGATCATATTCTCTCCGAGTATAGCAGGCACGGTGAAGCGGACAGAGTGATCCATGTCGTCGAGGCAGAGATGGACGAGGTGATGGTGCTGGGTGCGTGTCCGCTCCAGAAGGTAGGGCAGATCGAAAGTCCGACCGTCTTGGGCGAACATGTAGAAATCGTAGAGGTGCCCCGGCATTCCCGCTTCTAGCGGTTCCCGACACCATGGTCTTCGCTGTGATCGCATGCTCAATCCTACCACTAACGATTTGTCGCGGAAGCCTACCTGAGCCCACGTCTTCTCCTCTACCTCGACCCACGGCAGCGGATCAAATGGAAGGAAGTGCTTGGCGATCGGGTCGCTCTCCTGCGGTATGACCGCGTTCATGTCATTATAGCTGGTGCAGAACGTCCAGAAGCCTTTGTCGATGTCGCGGAGGAATTGCTTGAGGCGCGCTAAGTCATCGACATGGCCCACCCGGAAATGGGCTACCCGATGACGAATCTGCGCCACCTCCCTGAGCTTCGCGTCCCAGAGGTCTTTGGGCGGCAGATAAACCGAGAAGCAATCCCAATGGTTCGCGATAAGCTCGGTCAATTTGCTGAGCTGGGCGTAGCTCAGCGCATTCATCTCGGGCGTTGGCATATGGGCCAGAGATTTGTCGGCCTGGAACGAATTGGAGTTGGGGTTAAGGCCTTTCGCCCAATCATTACCAAGCAACGCTCGCAGCTCGACATAGACCATGGTCCGTAGCCAGGTTTCGAGCTGCCACAAACGAGAATAGGTATTGAGGACGTGGACCGGAACGTCCGGGACCTCCTCAAAGCCGCTCTGATCTTTAGTATCGTTGCCCTCGGACATCCAGCTTCCAGTTTCACAGCGCACGCGGGCAGGTGATTACCGAGTTGCCCTTTGATATGGATTGCTGATGACACAACTTTTTTCTCAGGCACAGCTAGAAGCCATCGCCGGCGCACTTGGCGATACCGAGGAAGGCTTGCGGGGCCAAGAAATTGCGATGCTGATCGCCACCTGCAAGATGGTCGACCCCGGCGAGATTACCAAGTGGCAGCGCATCTACAAAGCGCTCGCGGAAGCCCAGAATCGAAGACAGGATCGCCGGCTGGTTCTCGGCTTCATACGCCATGCGATGAAACCCGCGCGTTACATTCGCGAACCGCATCGCTTCGAGCCGCTGCGCGCGAAGCTGAATCAGGCACTCGCCTTTGCGGGGCTCGTAGTTCTCGAGTCTGGCGATCTCCAATCGACTGCCGCTGCCGCGACTCTTCCTGAGGCCCAGCGACGTGCTCGCGAGCTTCGCCTCGATCTGGAAACGCGGGGCGTCCATCCCGATGTGCTCCGCTTTTGCCGCGCCGAACTTCTCGCCGACAATTATTTTCATGCTGTTCAGGAGGCGGTGAAGAGTGTCGCCGACAAAATGCGGGTGAGGACCGGCTTGCATGACGACGGGGCAACTCTCGTAGACCGTGTCTTCGGAGGGGATGCGCCTATGTTGGCGATCAATGCCCGAAACAGTGTCAGCGAACGCAGCGAGCAAAGCGGTTTCGCCAATCTCGTAAGAGGCACATTCGGCATGTTTCGTAACCCGACTGCGCATGAGGCGCGGATTAAATGGCCGATGACCAAGAGCGACGCAGAAGACCTGCTAACGCTGGTCTCGTTGATCCATCGTCGTCTTGACGCGGCCGTCATGCCGCCGCCGCGAGGGTAGCCCATGTCGTATAAGCGTCGCAATGATCTCGTCGAAGAAATCGTGCAGATGCAGCCCACACTTCAGCCGTTCGTGCGCGATTTGACGAGCGACCTCATGGCAGGTTCGTGGGATCTCGTGTCCTATAGCTTCGAGCGGGGATTCGAAGCGCTGTGGGATCTGGCGCGTGTCGACACTTCCGGTTTGCTAGAACGGCCGTTGCTTTCGCTGTGGCGTCAAAGCGTCGAACTGGCGCTCAAGTCAGCGATCCTTGATCTGGCTGGCGCAATCCACGGAAAGCCGGGGCACGATCTCGACAAGCTGTTCCAGCAGTTGCTTGACATCCGAGCCGAAGAGGGTTGCGTCGACGACGACGATCTCGCCCGTAATGTGCGGTCGATGATCGCGCAGGTGCAGGCCTTCGACCCGTTCGCCGATCGTTTCCGCTACCCGTCGGATCGAAGCGGCAAGCCCTATGTTGGAGTCGCTGTCGACCTCGATGAACTTTTTCAGACACATTGGATCATCACGACTTGGTGCGAGGGTGCCGTCATGGAGCTCCGCGGCGATGTCTAACGCGGAGGGTGTGCGCGGCTCGGCGATATTTTGGAAAGCCTTATCGAAGGCAGAGGTGCGGCATAAGATCCAGCCGCTAAACCGCATCAATGCCGATGTTGCTGAGTGGAAGACGATCCGTGAGATTTACCGCGACCTGTTCCGCTAGGCTATTTCCCGCTCCGCTGACGCCGGCTTTTGTCGAGATCAGTCGTTCGGTGAAGATTTCAATATGGCCGGGGTTGATCGGCTACAGGTTCCACGTGAATGTCAGCTATCCTCGCAACCCGGCTCCGATCCAGACAGTCGCCTACCGGCCCAAGCTAGCCAATGCACGATGGCATAATGCTCGTGTGTTCTGTCCTTGCCTTGCGCTCGGGCTGAACGCGTCGAAGCCGTCTGCCGCGTGGACGAGCGTGGTGGGCGGGGTAGCGTTGCCGTTGCCGGTTCTTCGGCTTGCTCCGTGTGCGCAAGGGCGCGCCTGCGTTGCAAGATCGGCGAGCAGACCGTGCGGCATGCTTCAGTCGGGCCATTCGGCCCGACTGAAGCTTGTGATGCGTGCGGTTCGGCGGCTCAGAAGCTCACGCCCAGCGTGCCGCGCACGGTGCGCGGGGCGCCGTAGTAGGCCTGATCCCACTGCAGGCTGGTCCAGTACTTCACATTGGTCAGGTTATCGAGGTTGACCGCCAGCGAGACGTTGTTCGTTACCTGATAGCGGGCCATCAGGTCGACGATCGCATAACCGTCCTGCTCGATGTAGTCGTTGTGGATCTTGCTCTGGTAACGGGCCGAGGCGCCCATGCGCAGGGCGGGGAGGAACTGCGGCGTGTAGGTCGCGCTCATGCGCAGGGTGTGGCGGGGGATGAAGGCGCGGGCGTTGTTGCCGTCATCGTCCTCGATGTCGGTCCAGGCATAGCCGCCCGAAACCTGGAAGCCGGGCAGGACTTCACCGGCCAGATCGACCTCGACGCCGTGCGATTTTGCGTTCACGCCCTTGTAGAGGGTCTGCCCGAGATCGGTGTCGAAACCGATCGATTCGGCGACATTGTCTTCGCTGGTCTTGAAGACGGCGATGGCCGCGGTGAGCTTGCCGTCATTCCATTCACCCTTGATGCCGGCCTCGTACGTCTCGCCTTCCAGCGGAGCGATGTTCGAGCGATCGGCCGTCAGATAGACTTGCGGGCTGAAGATCGTCGCATAGCTCGCATAGGCGGTGATGTTGCCCGCCAGGTCGAAGGTCAGGCCCGCGAACGGCAGGAACCTGGTCTTGTCGAAGGCATAGGGCGTATCGTAGCTCGTTCCCGTGCGCCTGGCGTTGGTCACGTTGGCGCCCAGCATGACCTTGAGCGGATCGGCCAGCGACAGGCGGAGCAATCCGTAGGCGCTGGTGATCTTGGTCGTGTAGTCGGCCGCGACGCTGTAGTCACCGAAGTCCGGGTAGGGGAACGAGCCGTCGAACGCCGCATTGCCGGGCAGCGAGACGCCGATGGCGTCGGCATCGCTGGCTTCCTGTTCGACAAGGCGCGATTCGCCGTAATTGACGCCCAGCACGACGTCATGCTCGCGGCCGGCGATGGCGAGCTTGCCGGTCACGTTGGCGTCGATGGTGGTTTCGCGAAGCCTGTCGAGATAGGCGCCCGGCCAGGAATAAAGGCCTTCGCCGCTGGTGGTGTCCTGCGCCCCATAGACGTAGAACAGCTTGGAATCCTGATTGCGGGCGCGGCGCAGGACCGAAACCTTGCCGGTCCAGCCGCCGCCGAAATCGTGCGTGATGTCGCCGAACAGGTTGCGGTCGAGCGAATACCAGCGTGTCCACGGTTGGCCGGTGCTGGCCGAGCGCTTGTAACGCGCCGCCGAGCCGTCGGCGTAGACGAAGGGCAGCGCTCCCCAGGTAACGCCGCGCGGATCGCTTTCCTGCCACGAGTAGCCGGCCGTGGCGACGGTGTCCGGGCCGAGGTCGGCGGCGGCGACGCCGTAGAGCGTCAGGCGCGAGGTGTGGTAGGAATCGAGGTAGGAATCGCCGTCCTGATAGGAGGCGACAAAGCGCGTGCGGATCGCCCCGTCCTCGGTAAGCGGGGTGTTGACGTCGACATCGCCGCGCACCTCGTTGTAGGAGCCATAGCTGAGGCTGGCGTAGCCGCCGAGGTCCTTGGTCGGTCGCTTGCGCACGAAGTTGATCGCTGCGGACGGGTTGCCGGTCTGCGACAGCAGGCCGGTTGCGCCGCGCACGACATCGACACGCTCGAAGATCGAGGTGTCGATCTGGCCGTTCTGGAGGCCGTAGCTGAGCGGCTGGCCGATGCCGTCGAACTGGAAGTTGACGATGTCGAAGCCGCGCGCGTTGTAATAGGTGCGGTCGGTCTCGGCGCTGTCGACGTTCACGCCGGTGGCGCGGCGCAGCAGGGTGTCGACGGTGTTGAGGCCGAAGTCCTCGATCTGGGCGCGGGTGATGACGGATACCGCCTGCGGGGTTTCCCGCAGCGAAAGGTCGAGGCGGGTGGTGCTGCCCTGCGAGTCGACGACATAGTCCTGCGGCACCGAACCGGTGACGACGATGTCGCGGTCGGACTTCTTGCCGGCAGCGTCGGCGTCATCGGCATGCGCCGTGATTGGCAGCAGGGCGCTGCATGCCATGACGGCCAGCGCGCAGCGCGATGCGCCGTTGCGGATGAATGTGCTGTTGTGGCGCCCCTTGGTGTCGATCACCGTTTCCTCCTGTTTATGCAACTGCGAGTCAATCGCAACAAGGCCTGCTTCTTAGGCGGGAGCGGCGCCAAGTCAACGTCCTGTGGTGCGAACGGTACCTTGTGCCCTGTTTGTGTGGCGCCTCGGTCACTCTCGGGCGGCGCCAAGGTGCTGGCCCTCCGGCGCTGCCGCAGGTATCGGGAGGCATGAACAGATTCCTCCCGCGTTTTCAGCCTCTCGGTTCCTCGGCCCTCCCCGGAGCCGTGCCGTGAGGTTTGACGGACAGACCGCGCTGGTCACCGGGGCGAGCGCCGGATTCGGGCGGGAAATCGCCGCGGGGCTGGCGGCGGAGGGCGCGACGGTGCTGGTCCACGGCCGCAGTCTGCAGCGGGCAGCGCCGGTGATCGCGGCGATCCGTGCCGCAGGCGGCAGTGCCTTCCCGGTGCTTTTCGACCTGGCCGAGGAAGCCGCGATGGACCGCGCGATCGCCGCCGCCCAGGCCGAGCACGGGCCGATCCGGATACTCGTCAACAACGCCGGACACCGCGACCGCAGGCCGCTCGCCGAGCTGGACCGGACCGCGGTCCGGCAGATGCTGGAGGTCAACCTCGTCGCCGCCTTCGAACTTTCCCGGGCGCTGGCTCCGGCGATGGGCGAGGGCGGGCGCATCGTCAACGTGACCTCGATCGCCGGGCAGATCGCGCGTTCGGGCGATGCCGCCTACACGATGGCCAAGGGCGGGCTCGACGCACTGACCCGGGCGCTGGCCGCCGAACTCGGTCCTCGCCGGATCACCGTGAATGCGGTGGCGCCCGGCTATTTCGCGACCGAGGCCAATGCCGCGATGGTGGCCGACCCGGCGATTGCCGAGCACCTTGCCCGGCGCACCTCGCTCGGGCGCTGGGGGCGGCCCGAGGAGATCGTTGGCCCGGTGCTGTTCCTGGCCTCGCCGGAGGCGTCTTACGTCACCGGACAGGTCCTGGGCGTCGATGGCGGGCATCTTGCGCACTTCTGAATCCGTGAAGGCAGGCACAGGCGCGGCGCGGGGGCTCTACGTCGCGACGATCCTGGTCGGCAGCTTCCTGCTGTTCCTTGTCCAGCCGATGGTCGCGCGCATGGCGCTGCCGCGCCTCGGCGGGGCGCCCAACGTCTGGAACAGCGCCATGCTGGTCTATCAGGCGCTGCTGCTGGCAGGCTATGGTTATGCCCATGCGCTGGGGCGGCTGTCGCTGCGCCGGCAGGTGCTGGTCCATCTTGGGCTGCTGGTGCTGGCGGGGCTGACCCTGCCGGTCGGCCTGGTCGCCTTGCCGCCGCTGCCGGGCCTGCCCGAGGCGCTGTGGGTGCCGCTGCTGCTGGGCCTCAGCATCGGCCCGGTGTTTTTCGTGGTCTCCGCGCAGGCGCCGCTGATGCAGCGCTGGTTCGCCGCCGATCCGCAGGCGGGGGCGCCATGGGCGCTCTATGCGGCGTCCAACCTCGGCAGTTTCGCAGGGCTACTCGCCTATCCGCTGCTGGCCGAGCCGCTGCTGTCGCTGCGCTGGCAGAGCCTTGTCTGGACCGGCGGTTTTGCGCTGCTTGTCCTCCTTGTCGCGCTGGCCGGGGCGAGCCGCTGGGCGCAGCCTTCGGCGCATATGCCGGTGCCGGAGGAAGCGGCAGGGCCCGCGCCCGGCTGGCGCACCGTGGGCCTCTGGCTCCTGCTCTCGGCCGTGCCTTCCGGGCTGATGCTCTCGACCACCACGCATCTCACCACCGACATTTTCGCGATGCCGCTGCTCTGGGTGATCCCGCTGGGGCTCTATCTGCTGAGCTTCGTGACCGCCTTTGCGGACCGGCGCGGCCCGGTCCGGGCGGTGACCCGGATCGCGCCGGTGGTGGTGCTGTTTGCGGGCAGCTATGCGATGCTGTCGAACGGATCGGGCACGCTATGGGCCGCGGGCGGGACGTGCCTGCTGCTGTTCTGCGTGGCGAGCGCGCTGCATGGCCGCCTCTACGACCTGAGGCCCGGCCCGGCGCAACTGACGCGCTTCTATCTCGCGATGTCGGCGGGCGGCGTGCTGGGAGGGGTGTTCACCGCGCTCGTGGCGCCGCTGGTGTTCGACTGGGCCTGGGAGCATCCGCTGCTGGTCCTGGCAGCGGCCCTGCTGATGCCGCTGGAGCCGCTGCTGCGCTGGTCCGAGGGCGATGCGATCGACCGCGGCCCCGCGCGCATCGCCCTCGTCATGCTGCTGGCTTTCGCGGCGTTCCTCGGCTGGCAGCTCGACCAGTATGCCTTGCGCGCGGAGGACGGGCTGGTCGCCATGGGACTGACGATCTTCCTCGTCGGCACCGGGGTGATGGTCATGGCATGGCGGGGGGCCTTCGCGGCGGTGCTGGTGCTGGCGATGGTGGCGCAAGGCGGCATCTGGACGATCCGCGCCACGCTGTCGGGCGAGCGGACGCGCAGCTATTTCGGCATCTACACCGTCCACGACCGCCAGGGCGAGCGCATGCGCACGCTGGCGCACGGCACTACGCTGCACGGCGAGCAGTCGCTCGATCCCGCCCATGCCCGCGATGCGCTGACGTATTACGGCCCCGGTTCCGGTGTCTGGCTGGCGCTGGCGGCAACACCGGCGATCGAGGGGCCGCATGCGCGGGTCGGGGTGGTCGGCCTCGGCACCGGATCGCTCGCCTGCCGCGCCCGGCCGGGGCAGCGCTGGACGTTCTTCAAGATCGATCCGGCAATCCTGCGCTTTTCGACCTCCGGAAAGTTCACCTATCTGCGCGACTGCACGCCGCAGGCAAGGGTCGTGATCGGTGATGCCCGGCTGGAACTGGGCAAGCTGCCGCCCGCCGCGTTCGACGTGCTGGTGATTGACGCTTTCTCCTCGGACGCCATCCCCGTCCACCTGCTGACGCGCGAGGCGCTGGCGGTCTATACCCGCGCGCTGAGCCCGCACGGGTTACTGATGCTGCACATCTCCAACCGTTACATCGACCTCGAACCGGTGGTTGCCGCCAATGCCCGGGACGGCGGGCTGGCGGCGCTGTCGCGGCTGGACAACCCTGCCGACCGGGATCGCTACACGCCCTCGCGCTGGATCGCGCTGTCGCGCAAGGCCGGGGTACTGGAGGCGCTGGTGCGCAGCAGTCCGGGCCATCCCTGGACACCGCTGGAGGATACCGGCGCCAAGGCATGGAGCGATGACCACGCCTCGATCCTGCCGTTCATCCGCTGGGAGAGTTTTGCCAACTAAGGTCGTAAACTCATAAACGGCACCATCGAGGTTTGCGGCAAAATGGCTCAGCGGCAGGAGGGAAGGCGCTGGAATATGTCGATATTTCGAGACTTCCCGACGCAGCGCTGGGCCATTTTGGTCAAACCCCGAAGGGGCGCCCAAATGGCTTCCATCTCGAACCGAAGCTGCCTTGGACGGGCAACCAGCCCGCCCGGCGGCAACTTCGGCCCGAGCTGTTCGCCATTTGGGCGCCTCGATGGTGCCGTTTATGAGTTTACGACCTAAGATTTTAGAGCGTCGGTGCCGCCAAAATACGCCTGCGGCGGATTTTCAAACGGACTCTTGGGGCGCCAGCCGCCGGAACAGGCGTTCACTGCCAAGCGCCGCGCGGGCATGGGCACGCATCGCCCGTTCGGCGCGCTCCTCGTCGCGGTGAGTGATGGCATCCAGCACGTCACAATGGTCGCGGTGAGCGGCCAGGAGATGGGCAAACTCGCTGGCCGGATCGCTTTCCAGCGCAAGCGCCGACGACGAGGCGAACGGCAGGTGATCGTTGCGGGCGATGGCCTCTGCGATCGAGGGATTGCCGCTGGCCGCCACCAGCAGGGCGTGGAACGCGCGGTTGTAGTCGTGGAAGGCGTCCACCTCGTCTTGTGCCAGCGTGCCCTTGGCGAAGATCGTCTCGCCGCGCGCCAGACACTCGGAAAAGCGCACGGCCTCGGCGGCGGACAGGCCGCGCGCGGCGAGGCGGCGTGCGGCGAGCCCTTCCAGCACGCCGCGCACTTCGATCGCGCCTTCGACTTCGGCGGCCGTCATCGAACGCGCCGCATAGCCCCGCGCGCCGAGCTTCTCGACCAGTCCTTCCGCCTCCAGCGCGCGCAGGGCGGTACGCACCGGCATGCGCGAGACGCCGAGGGCTTCGGCCGTGGCGATCTCGCCGATGCGCTCGCCGGGGGCGAAGCGGCCTTGCGCGATCATCCGCCGCAGCGAGATGATCACGTGCTGGCCGGGTTTCACCCTGTCAGGCGCCCTGGGGGCGGGCTTGGCTTCGGTACGGTCCGCAGTGTCCATGACCCGCTTTCGCCGGTGACGGGCGTTTCTGTCAAACCCCGGTGCACGATGGCGATTCCGCGGCGATGGCGCGATCGATCATCATCCGCGAGCGGACGCCGCCGGCATCGATGTTGAGCTTGAGCAGGCGCCGCTCCGGCCAGCGCGAGAGGTTGGCCTGCTGGCTTTCGAGCATTTCCAGATCCTCGCCGAAGATCTTGCCCTGGCCTTCGCGGATGGTGTCGGTCAGCGCCGTGTCCGCGACCGCGAAGCGCCGGGCCATGCCCCAGAAGTAGTGGTGGCTGGTCTCTGTTTCCGGGGTAATGAAATCGACCACGATGCTGGAGGCCTTGACCGCGTCCGGTGCGTCATAGCCGCCCCGGCCTTCCAGCGCGACGCCGACCTCGATCATTACGTGGCTGGGCAGGGAGAAGCGGCAGACCTGCCAGCGGTCGACCGTCGCGTCCGCGGGAAGACCGGCACCGCGCAGCGCCATCTGCCAGAATGGCGGGGCCTTCACGCCGTCCATGAAGCGGCTGGTGACGACCTCGCGGGCGTCCGCGCGGGTGCGCACGGGCGCCTCGTCGATCTCCTTCTGGCCGATGCTGCTGGCGTGGACATAGGTCTCGTGCGTCAGGTCCATGAGGTTGTCGATCATCAGCCGGTAGTCGCAGGCGATGTGGTAGTAGCCGCCGCCATAGGCCCACTCGTCGCTCTCGGCCCATTCGAGAGGGTGGAGCGCGGCCGGATCGGCGCTGTCTGCGTCTCCGGGCCAGACCCAGAGGAAGCCGTAACGCTCCAAGGCTGCAAAGCGGCGGGCAGACGGGAAACCGCCGACTTTCTGCCCCGGCATCCCGGCGACTTTGCCCCGGCAGTTCACCGCCAGTCCGTGATAGCCGCAGACGAGTTCGCCATCGCGCAGGAAGCCCAGCGACAGCGGCGCACCGCGGTGCGGGCAGAAATCCTCCAGCGCGGCCACTTCGCCATCGGCGCCGCGGAAAATGACCATGCGTTCGCCGCAGATCGTGCGGCCCAGTGGGCCATCGGCGATCTCGTCGGGCGTGCCGGCGACGTACCACGCATTGCGGGGCCATGGCGCCAGCTTGGCCGGTGCCGGCCTGTCGGCCGCCCGGGTCATGGTCTGGGTTTCACCTTCCACCGTCCACTCCTGATTCTTGTTTATTGGATCCAATAAACCTCTAATTGGATCCAATGTCAACATGGGTGGGCAACAGAAGGGTAGGGCCGGGCAGGGTTTGCCAAGCGGGCATAACGCCCCGGTTTGACGGCGCCGCGCGCCATCGCTACCGCCTCTCGCCATGATCGCCCTGCTGTCTCCCGCCAAGACGCTCGACTTCGAGCGCGTGCTGCCGCCCCTCGCCGCGACTATCCCGCATTTTGCCGAGGAAGCGCTCGGCCTTGCCCGTTCGGCGTCGAACCTGACGCAGAAGCGGCTGTCCGAACTGATGCATATCTCGCCCAAGCTGGCGAAGCTGAACGCGGACCGTTATCGCGACTTCCCCGAACTGCCCGAACGCCAGGCGCTCTTCGCTTTTGCGGGTGACGTCTACACCGGCTTCGAGGCGCATACGCTGGACGAGGCGGGCGTCGCCTTCGCGCAGGATCACGTGCGCATGCTCTCGGGCCTCTACGGGCTGCTGCGCCCGCTCGACATGATCCGGCCCTACCGGCTGGAAATGGGCACCCGCTGGGCGCCGCGCCACAAGAGCCTGACCGACTGGTGGGGCTCCCGCATCGCCGCATACTTGCGTGAGCAGGTGGCCGAAGAGGGTTCGGGCGCGGTGCTCAACCTTGCCAGCCAGGAGTACTTCGCGGCGGTCTCCGGCAAGCTGGAAGGTCTGCGCGTGGTCGACGTCGACTTCCGCGAGCCCGGACCGAACGGTCCGCGCTTCATCAGCTTCAACGCCAAGCGCGCGCGCGGGATGATGGCGCGCTGGATGTGCGAGCATCACATCACCGACATCGAGGCGATGCGCGGCTTCGACAGCGACGGCTATCGCTTCGATGAAGAGGCGAGCGAGCCCGACCGCTGGCGGTTCACCCGCGCGTGAGTGCGCGCGGGACCTGGGCCGTTGTGATCGGCGCCCCGGGCGGAGCGTTCGAGGAGACCTAGCACCTCCCTTACCCCGCGATCATGCCAGAGCTTGACATGCATGGTATACTAAATACCATTCTGTTGAGGTTTGCGCTGTCGTTCCCCTGAATTGAACAGCCGAGCACATAGCTATGGAGCCGGCACATGTTCAAAATCCGTCGATCACACCCCGTGGTCCCCTTTGCCACAGCCGCCAGGGTGAATCGCCGCGCCATGCTGGGCAGCAGCCTTGTCGCTCTGGCCATGGCCACTACGCGGCCGCTTCGTGCCGCCACGCCACAGGTGCGTCAGGTGAGCGAAACGCTGGCCATTCCCGGCGGGCGTTTCATCGTGGGCCGCGACAAGGGGCGCATCACCAGCCTGCGCGATGCGAGCGGGCGCCTGAGCGGCGATGTTCTGAAAGCGGGGGCAAGGCTGGGCAACCTGTGCGGCGTGTGGCGCACGCAAGGGGGGGCGTGGTCGCGCTTTGATACCGCCGGGATGTCAGGGGCGATAGAGGCGCTGCCCGGGCAAGGGGCTGAAATCCAGTACCCGCTCGCCAAGGGGGTGAGCCTCTCCTGCCGGCTCCTGCTCGATGGCGAATGCCTGAAGGTCCTGGTCAGGATCGAGAACGCCACCGCCGCTCCCGTCGAGTTTGGCGACGTGGCGCTGCCTTTGCCGATCAACAGGATCGACGATACCAACAAAGACCCGGACGCCTTGCTCAAGCACAGCTTTATCGCGGGCCAGTCTTCCCATGTTTTCTGGCGGCACAAGGATGTGAGCAAGCCCTGGCTCGCCATGCTGCCCGAGAAGGGCTCTTCCCTTGAATATTGGGATGCGCCCAAGGACTCGTCCGATCTGTACCGCGTCTATTTCCATGCCGCCGCCCAGGTCGCCGCTGTCCGCAAGGCGGGGTCGCGCTGGCGCCTTCCTGCCAGCAGCCTGATCGTTCCGGCGGGCGAAAGCCGCGAGATGGGCGTCCGCTTTCTCCTCGTCGATGGCCAGGATGCCATGCGGCGCGCCATCGCCGACCATGGCCTGCTCGATGTCGAGGTCGTGCCCGGCATGACGGTGCCTGTCGGCAGCGAGGTCCGCCTCTCGTTTGGCTCACGCGTGCCGGTGGAGGCGCTGATCGCCGAACATGGGGCCGAGACGAGGATCGCGGCGGCGGGGCAGCGCGCGAACCGCCAGGTCTATGTCCTGCGTTTCGAGCGACTGGGCGAAAATCATATCACCGTGCGTCAGGCGGACGGCGGGATCACCACGCTCGAATTCTTCGTTACGCAGGCCGTCGAGACGATGATCGCCAAGCGCGGGGCCTTTATCGCCGCCCACCGGCACAGCGATCCCGCGGCATGGTACAACGGGCTTCTGGCCGAATGGAACATGGAGACGCAGACCCTCCTGGGGCCCGACAACTACGACCGCATCACGGGCTGGCGGATCTACGAAGTCACCTGCGATGATCCCGGCCTGTCGAAACCGGCCTTTCTCGCCGCCAAGAATGCCGAGTTCCCGGTGCAGGCCGAGATCGATGCGCTCGATGACTATGTCGAGCATTTCGTCTGGGGCGGCCTGCAACGCTCGACAGCGGAAAGCCAGGCCTATGGCATTTACGGCATTCCGGACTGGCACCGCAACCGCACCAGCAGCGATCCGGGCCCGCGCGGGCAGATGCACATCTGGCGCGTCTATGATTACCCGCACATCGCCGTGATGTATTTCTCGCTGTACCGGATCGCCCGCGACCACCCCGACGTGCGTACGCGCCTTTCGGCGGCCACCTATCTGGAGCGCGCCTTTGGCACGGCCAGGGCGATGTTTGTCATTCCCAGGCAGGTCGCGGACTGGGATGCCAACTCGATCGGCTATTACAACGAACTGGTGATCCCCGATGTGATCGATGCGCTGCGCCGCGAAGGGCGCAAGGATGAGGCCCAGGAGCTTGCCGCCTTGTGGGAGGCCAAGGTCCACCATTTCGTGAATGAGGTGAGCGACCTCTACGTCTCGGAATATGCCTTTGATTCCACGGGCTTTGAATCCACGCAGGCGATCGCCCGCTATGGCATGGACCGGCCGGAGCGGTTTGCGCCCGACAAGGTCCGCGCCTTCAACCGCGCCCAGATGGAGGCGAACCTGTTCTGCCGCGGGTGGTTGCAGCCCTCCTATTACTACCTCGGCTCGGATTATCGCGCGTCTGCTGGCGATGCCTATACGCTCAGCTATATGGCGCAGATGGGCGGTTGGGCGATCCTCGACCATGCGCTTCACGACGTCGACGATCCGCGCCCCCTGCTGCGTCTGGGCCATGCCGCCGCGCTCAGCAGCTGGGCCTTGCTCAACAGCGGCACGCCCGACAGCGGCTATGGCTACTGGTATCCCGGCGCTGCCAATGATGGCGGCGCGGGCGGTGGTTTCGAGCCCGCCGCCCTGGGTGAGACATGGCTGAACCAGCCCCACCGGCACGGCTCATGGTATTACGCGTGCGAGATCGATCTGGGCTTTTGCGGGGCCTTGCGCGCGGCGCGCACCACGCTGGTCGATGATGATCTTTTCGGCCGGATCGCGATGGGCGGAGAGTTCCGCGAAGAGCAGGGCCGCCTGCTCGTCAGCCCGCGCGATGGGGTGCGCCGCCGTTTCCATGCCCGCCTTGGCACGGCCGGGCTCGACCTTGAAGTGCAGGGCGGATGCCGCTTTGCCGCCAACGCCTCGATTGCCCTGAAACCTGATCTGAGCGCATGGGAAGCGGTCATCGAACACGCGCAGGGCCCGGCGCGCAGCGTGCGGATGATCGTTTCATCCCCTGCGGGCAAGGACGCGGGGATACGGCTGCATACCGCCTCCGGCGAGGCCCGTGAAGTCGCACCCGGTCATTTCGAGATCCAGATTGCCCGGGGCAGCCGCTCCACGCGGATCTTTGGCGTGAAGGGCTGACCGGCGAAAATCGGTCGGGGCTCAAGCCGCGCAGGCCATGCCGGGGCGGATCGCCCCGGCATGGTGTATTGCACGAATTTACCGCCTAGATCCGCGCGCGCAGGGTTACGCTGTAGCTGCGCGGCTCGCCGTAGATCAGCCCGTCGTAGAAGCCGTACTGACGGTAGTAGGTCTTGTCGGTGAGGTTGGTGACATTGGCGGAAATCTGGATGTTGTCGGTCACCTGATAGCGCGCCATCAGGTTGACCAGGGTATAGCCGGCGACCTTGAGATTGGCGGCATCGTACTGGCCGCCCCCCAGCGGGCGGCCGGGATTGGTTGACCATTCGGTCTTGCTCTGGCTGGAAATGCCGCCGCCGATGGTCAGGCGGTCCAGTGCGCCGGGTAGCGTATAGCTGGTCGAAAGCCGTACCACGTGGTGCGGATCGCGCTGGTAGCCAAGGCCCTTCACATCCAGGTAGCTGTAGCCGAAGAACAGGTTCCAGCCCGGCAGCACCTCGCCCGAGGCATCGAGGTCGATCCCCTTGGAGATCACGCCGCTGACGGCGCGGTAGATCGTCTCGCCCGTGGTTTCGTGGATCAGGCCGGTGCTTTCGGCAACGTTGCTCTGCTTGTTGCGGTAGAAGGCGAGCGAGGTGTTGAGCTTGCCGCCGTAGAACGCGCCCTTGAT
Source organism: Sphingomonas sp. IC081 (assembly GCF_006874585.1). GTDB lineage: Bacteria > Pseudomonadota > Alphaproteobacteria > Sphingomonadales > Sphingomonadaceae > Novosphingobium. The sequence continues at coordinate 971,876 of NZ_CP029762.1, read as the reverse complement.
GCCCGCCTCGTAGCTGGAGCCGGTGACGGGATCGAGCAGCTTGTCGTTCTCGTCCCGCAGATTGCCCTGCGGCGTGAACATGTCGGTGTAGCTGGCATAAAGCGAGATTTCGCGCGTCACGTCGTAGACGAGCCCGGCGTAGGGCGTGAACACACCCTTTTCCCGCGTGACGGCGGCGTCGGCAGTGTAGACGTTGCTTGCCGTGTAATCGCCGCCATGGGCCTTGTAGTCGCTGATGCGCCCGCCGGCGATGGCGGTCAGGCCGTCCATCAGGCTGAAGCGGCCCGCCACGTAGCCACCGATGTTGCGGGTCTTGTCCACCGAGCGGGCATCGGTGCGGAAGGTCTCGAAATTGGCATAGGACCCGTCCCAGCTGCGCCAGTCGTCGATCGGCAGGCCGGCCGCGCGGTACTGGCAGCCGCTGTAGGGCGTCACACCGGCGATGCTGCAATTGCCGAGGGCATTGCTGAAGGTGTACTGCGTGATCCGGTCCCAATAGCCGTTGATGCCGATCATCAACTGGTGTTCGCGCCCGAACAGATGAAGCGGGCCATTGGCGGAGACATCCATGTTGTCCCGTCCGCTATCCGCTTCGGAATGGAAGGCATTGAGGTAGGCGCCGGTGCCGTCCTGATTCCAGAAGCCCGCAAAACCGCCGACGTTGCGGGCCGCGTTGTTCACTTTGGCGATGCCCATGTTGTTGTAGGCGCTGCCGTCCGTGCGCGCATAGCCCAGCCGGACGCGCCAGCCGTTGTCCCATTCATGCTGGAGGTTCGCGAAGGCCGTGGTCGCCTTGCGGCGCGCGATGCTCCAGTCGGTGACCGGGTTGGTGCTGCGCGGCAGGTGGGCGAGCGTGCCGTCGGCAAACCAGATCGAGACGTTGCTGCCCCAGGTCGCGCCCTTGTTGATGGTGCGCTCGTACTGGACGCCGCCGTTCAGCACGGTCTTCGGGCCAAGGTCGACCGCGAAGTTGGCCAGCACGCCGCGCCGGTCGATATGTTCGCGCTCGCGGAACGTGTCGGTGCTCTCGTCGGAGAAGACCAGGCGGCCGCGCACGGTGCCGTCGGCCGTGACCGGGGCATTGAGATCGGCCATCACCCGGCGCTTGTCCCAGTTGCCCAGCGTCAGCATGCCGGCCGCGCCCAGCTTGGTCGTCGGCTGCTTGCGCTGGAGGTAGATCGTGGCCGAAGGATCGCCGGTGCCGCCCAGCAGGCCATTGGCGCCGCGCACGATCTGCACGCTGTCATAGAGGTCCATGTTGGTGGAGGCGCCGCCGCTGGTCAGACTGCTCCGGCCATCCACCTGCATGCCGTCGATGCGGTAGTTGGTGATCTCGAACCCGCGCGCGCGGTAATTGGTCCGCCCCGCGTTGTCGTTGGAATAGGAAGTGACGCCCGGCGTGGTGGCCAGCACATCGTCGATCGTCTCGATCTGCTGGTCGTCCAGCAGCTGGCGGGTGACGACGGTGACGGTCTGCGGCGTTTCGCGCAGGGTCAGCGGCAGGCCGATGGCGATGCTGGCTTCTTGTCCGGTGTAGGACGATGTCTCTTCCGTGCGCTGGCCGGTGACGACGATCGACGGGGTGTCCGCGTCCTCGGCCGCGGCGGGCTGAGCCCAGCACAGGGCGACGGCAAGCGCTGCCAGCGAGCCGCGCGCAGCGGTTCGCACGGAATAGGTTGGTTTCACGGTGAAAGCCCCTTATAATGCAATTCATTCGCAACAGGGGCGCCCACTATCACCGAAGGGCTTGGGGTAAATCCGTGGAATTGTGCAATTTTGTCAGGTCTTCCGGCCCTTTGTCACGTCATGTAACGGGCGTTGAAATCCACCGGTATGCAGCGGTAAATCCGTCGTGACCGATATTCTGGTCGTCGACGACGATGCCGACATCCGCGAACTGCTCTGCACGTATCTGTGCGAGGCGGGGATGGGCGCGAAAGGCGCCGCGGATGGCGACGAGATGTGGCAGTTGCTGGAACGCTACCGGCCCGACCTGATCATTCTCGACCTCATGCTGCCGGGGGAGGACGGGCTCACGCTCTGCCGGGCGCTGACGGCGCGGCACGACATTCCGATCATCATGCTCACCGCACGCGGCGCGCTGATCGATCGGATTGTCGGGCTCGAACTTGGCGCGGACGATTATCTCGCCAAACCGTTCGATCCTCGCGAGCTGCTGGCCCGGATCAACGTCGTGCTGCGCCGGGCAGCGCGCTCGGCGCTCCAGGCACCGCCGCCTGAGCCCGAGACGATCCGGTTTGCCGGATGGCAGCTCGATACCCGCCGCAACCTGCTTCAGCAGGATGACGGGGCCGCGCACGTGGCGATGGGCGGATCGGACTTCCTTGCCTTGCGCACGCTGCTGCGCCACCCTTACCGGACGCTGAGCCGGGATTTTCTGGCGCGCGAGGTCTATGGACGGGAGCGCGATCCGAGCGACCGGGCGATCGACATGTGCATCAGCCGCCTTCGCCAGCTTCTGGGCGACGATGCCCGCAGCCCCTCGCTGATCCGCACCGTCCGCAATGGCGGATATGTGTTGGCGGTGGATGTGGCGAACGGGGGCTGAACGGGGCGCGCTGATGCCGATTTTCCGCAAGGGCAATCGCTCCGCCTCGCTGTCGGCGCGGATTGCCGGCATCCTTGTCGCCGGGCTCCTGCTCGCCCAGTTGCTGACCAGCACCATCTGGTTCGAAAGCCGCCGCCGCCAGATGCTGGAGATCCCGGCGCGCGTTTTCGCCACGCGTGTGGCCGACGCCCTGCGCCTGCTGGAGGCCCGCCCGCCCGGCGACCGCGCCGAATTGATGGCGGCGCTTCAGGCGCCGGGCCTTTCGCTGCGCTTCGCCCCGCACCTGCCGGCGCCGCAAGCTGGGGTGCAGGACGTGCAGCGCTCGTCCGCGCTGCTTCAGCACACGATGCGCGTGCACTTGGGCCGACCGGTGGAGGTGAGGGTCATCAGTGCGCAATTGCTGGACGACCGCGGGCGGCCCGCGAACACTTGGGCGATGCTGTCCGCGCAGGAACCGGCCGCGCAATTTCGCGTCGCCGTCCGCTGCGATCCCGACGATCCCTGGTTGCTGGCCGAGGGGCATGAGGATGAGAACGGGGCCGACTTGGACCGGGTCGGGACCATCGCCGACTATGTGGTGCGCATCTATGCCCTGCGCATCCTGATCGTCGGGCTGCTGACCTGGTTCGCTGTGCGGCTGTCGATGACGCCGCTGAAACGCATGGCCGATGCGGCCGAGGCGCTGGGGCGCGACATTCACAGCCCGCCGCTGGAAACCTCGGGCCCGCGCGAGGTGCGCCGCGCCGCCGAGGCATTCAACGCCATGCAGCAGAAGGTGGTGGGCCATATAGAGGAGCGCACCCGCTTTCTGGCCGCCGTGTCGCACGATTTGCGCTCCCCCATCACGCGCCTGCGGCTGCGCACCGAAATGCTGCCTGACGAGGCGCAGAAGGCGGGTTTCCGCAAGGATCTGGTCGAAATGGAGGAGATGGTCGATGCAACGCTGTCCTTCATGAAAGGCGGCGCCGATGAGGAATTGACCGGAGATATCGATCTCGACGTGATGCTGGGGGAAATGGTCGCGAACTTGCGCGACCATGGGGCGGCGGTGACGCTGAGCGGATCGGCCAACGGCAGGATCGCCGGGTTTCCGAACGGGTTGCGGCGCTGCATCGGCAATCTGGTTGAGAACGCGCTGCGCTATGCCGGCAGCGCGCAGATCGTGGTTTCAGCAAGTCCCGCATACATCGCCATCACGGTGCAGGACAGGGGGCCGGGCATACCGGAGGAGGCGCTCGACCTGGTGTTCGAACCGTTCTACCGGCAGGAGGATTCCCGGAACGTGGCGTCCGGCGGCGTCGGCCTGGGCTTGAGCATCGCCCGCGATATTGCCGCGGCCCATCAAGGCACGCTCTGGCTGCGCAACCGGTCCGGGGGTGGGCTGGAGGCCAATCTTCGGCTTCCCCGAGGGGGCTGCCGCACGTAATATCAACGTGCGTCAAACTTGCTGGGCAAGCCCGCGCGGCGTCTGGAGCGAAGAAATGGCGGCCCCGAAAGGCCGCCATCCCTCACGCTTCATCCGGGTGGTTCAGAAACGAACCTTGGCACCCATGGTGAAATAGCGGCCGATGGTGTCGTAGTGGATCGCGCCGTAAGTGGTCAGCGGCGGATCGCGGTCGAACAGGTTGTTGACGTTGGCGAAGAGGGTGAACTTGTCGATGTTCACCTGTGCGCCGAGGTCGACGTAGACGCGGGCCGAGATGTCGTTGTTGGCGATGTCCAGCGCATGGTTGAACTTGCCGCCGCCGACATAACGCACGCGGGTGTCGAGCGAGAACGTGTCGCTCGTGTAGGTGACGATGCCGCTGGCACGCCAGTGCGGGGTGCCGAAGCTGACGTTGTCGCCGACGTCGCCCGCGCGGTCCACGGTGGTGGTGCCGTCGTTGATCAGGACCTTGGGAACATAGGTGGCAAGGCCGCGCAGGCGCAGGTTGCCGCCCAGGTTCGCGGCGATCGTGCTCAGCGGGAACTGGTAGGTGCCCTCGATGTCGATGCCCTTGGTCTTGTATTCGGCCAGGTTGATGTAGGTGGTGTAGATCGTGGTCGGCGCGCCGGAGCCATCGCGCACGATCTGGCTGCACAGCGAGGTATTGCCGTTGTCGCAGCCCGAGACGATGTCCTGGGCACCCAGCGAGGTGATCGCGTCGCGCAGCTTGATGTTGTAGTAGTCGACCGAGAGGTTGAAGCCCGGCAGGAACGAGGGCGTGAACACCGCGCCCAGCGTCAGCGTGCTGCCGATTTCGGGCTTCAGGTCGGCATTGCCGCCGCCGTAGCGGGTGACCGAGTAGGTGTTGCCGTTCTCCGCCACGGTCGAGAAGCTCGTGGTGGTGGTGGTGAACAGTTCGCTGAGGCTGCCCGAGCGGATGTCGCGCGAACGCGAGACGCGCAGCAGCAGGTTGTTGAAGATGCGGTCGGTCAGGCCCAGCTTCCACGACCAGATGCCGCCGCTGGTGCTGTAGTGGCTGTAGCGCGCCGCACCGTTGACATCGAGCTTGCTGAACGGCTGGTCGAGCAGCGGCACGGCGACTTCGCCGAAGAACTCCTGCACGTTGAAGCCGCCGTTGAGCGGCGAGAAGTTGAAGCGGCTGAAGCCCTTGGCGGCGGAAACCGCGTCAAGGCCGCTGGTCACCTGTTCTTCCCAGCGCGCTTCGGCGCCGACCGCGATCGAGACCGGGCCCGCCCAGGTCGAGAACGGATCGCCGCGCAGGCTGCCGCCCATCGAGTCCAGCTTGGTGGTGTAGACGGCGCGGGCGGTGTTGCCGAAGACATAGTCGATGGCGGCCTGGCTGGCAGTGCCGGTGCCCAGGATGTTGAGCGGGGCGCAGGCGGTATCCGGGTCGGTCAGCGCCACGCGGCAGACGATGTTGCCGCTGGAATCCGTCACCGCATCCAGCGCGTTGGTCAGGTTCGTGCCGGTGATCTGGTTGTGGTAGCTCTGCATGTTGCGCATTTCGCCGTGGCTGTAATAGGCGCTGTAGCGCCACTTGCCGTCGGCGAAGCTGCCGTCCACGCCGATCGCGCCTTCCACGTTCTGGCGGTAGTAGTCGAAGTTGCGGTAGCCGTAGTCCTCGAACACGCGGCCGACCTTGATGCTGGTTTCGCCCGCGGCGGCAAGCTGGCTGCGGATCGTGTCCGAAAGGTAGGGGTTGGCGGCCGAGATCGTGTAAGTGCCGCTTTCCGCATAGAAGGGATAGCTGGCCCAGATGCGGCTGTAGCTGCCGTCTGCCCAGAAGGTGGCGTCGCCCACCTCGAAGCTGGCGCGGGCGTAGGAGTTCACGCGCTGGTAGGGGTTGGTGAGGGCGTATTCGTCGTTGGTGGCAACGCCCTCGCCGCCGACCATGGTGGTGCCGCTGATCTGGCTGCCGTACTGGAAGGCGCGCAGGGTGCCGTCCGCGTTGAAGGTCTGGCCCTTGAGCGTGCCCGAGGTGATCAGGCCGCCGAGGCTGGTGTTGGACGCGTTGACGTCGCGCACGAGGATATAGGCATGGTCGCCGCCGACCGGCGAGAACAGGTTCGCGCTGCCGACGTTCTTGCGCGAGTTGCGGTCGAGAATGCCTTCGTCGTTCTGGTATTCGGCGCCGATCATGAAGTGGCCGCGGCCGCCTGCGAACCTGGTGCCGAATGTGCCGTCGAAGCTGTAGCGGTAGCCGTCCCCGCGCGAGGAGATGCCGTTCTGCGCGCCGATGGTGAGGCCTTCGAGCTCGTCATCGAGGATGATGTTGACGACGCCGCCGATGGCGCCCGAACCCCACGCCGCCGAGGCACCGCCGGTGACGACGTCGACGCGCTTCACCAGGCCCTGGGGAATGGTGTTGAGGTCGGCCGCGCCGGTGAAGCGGCGGTTGTTGAGCAGCGTCAGCGTGCGGGTGACGCCAAGGCCGCGAAGGTCCATCGCCGAGGCGCTGGAGTTGGTGTTGGCGACCGTGCTGGCCGGGGTCTGGGTGGCGCGGAACTGGGGAAGGTCGTTCAGGACCTGCGCGATGCTGGGACGGGCGCCGAGGCGCAGTTCGGTCTCGCCCACGACAGTGGTCGGCGTCGGCGCGTCGAAGCCCTTGCGGTCGATGCGCGAGCCGGTGACGACGATGGCGGAGCCGGCATCGCTGGCTTCATCGGCAGACGCCGAATTTTGAACGCTCTCCTGCGCCATGGCGGGCTGGGCAAGCGCGATGGTCACACCGAGGGCGGCAGTGCCCCCGGTCAGAAACTGGCGGAACTTGCGGTTATAATCACGCATTTTTGTGGACCCCTTGTTGAGTTTGTCCGGCCGCCCCTGAGCGGCTGTCCTGGTGAAAAATGGGAGGAGGGCGTCAGCCTTCGGCGCGGCGGAATTCGACGTCGTAGGCACGGCTTTCGCCGAAGCGCAGGCTGGTTACCTTGCCGCTGGCATCGCGCTTGAACTTGACGGTGACGGCGGAAGACTGCGGCAGCGCGTCGCCGGTGAAGACGTCGGCGTACGTCACCGTCAGCGGGCGGCCGGACCAGCGCGGACCGTCATAGACCAGCGCATCGCCCTGCTGGCGGAAGGTCAGGCAGCCGCCGGTGTCGACGCCGCAGAAGCGGCCGGTGTAGTCCTTCGGATCGAAGGCGGTGACCTGCTCGACCTTGCGGTAGGGGATGCGCTCGCCCTCGCGGTTTTCGCGGACGAGGCCGGATTTCGTAAAGGCGAAAATGTCCTCGCGCAGCGCCCAGCGGCCTGCGCTTACCGCCACCAGCGGACGGCCATCGGCGGTGAGCTGGCCTTGCGAATCGGCGGCGAAGCGGATCGGGAAGCCGGTCATGCCATCGGCGTAGAGGCCGGTCGGCAGCGGCGCCTTGGGCGTGTAGGGCCTTGCCTTGAAGGCGGGCAGGAACACGTCGGCGACGGCGCGGCCCAGCGTCGGCGTATCGGCATTGCCGCCGTTGCACAGCAGCGAGACGGCGAGCTTCTGCCCCGGATAGCGCGCCATCCAGGCGCGGTAGCCGCCGGTCGAGCCCGAGTGGCTGACTTCCTGCTCGCCATTGTGGTCGAGGTTCACCAGCGCCAGGGCATAGGCGATGCGGGTGCCGTCGTTCAGCGTGGTGGGTTGCTGCATTGCCTCGGTGAAGCCGGGGCCGAAGCGGTCGTCGTCGAGCGCCGCCTGCCACTTCACCAGATCGCCCACGGTGGTGAGCAACCCGCCGTTGCCATAGGCGTCCTCGATCACCTGATCGTTGCGATAGAGGCCTTTGTCGAAGTCGTAGGCGCCGGTGCGGCCCGCCACGACATCGCCGTGGTCGTCGCGCCAGCGGGTGTGGGTCATGCCCAGTGGCACGAAGATGCGGTCGTGCGTGAAGTCCGTCAGCGACTGGCCGCTTACGCGCTGGACGATGATCGCCAGCAGGTTGAAGTTGCTGTTGCTGTAGAGGTAGTGCGCGCCGGGGGCGTAGTTCAGTTCCTTCTGTCGGACCAGGATGCCGAGCATGTCCTGATTGTCGGCCGTGCGGCTGTTGCGCGGCCAGCCCTCGATCGCGGCGACCGAGCCCCAGTCGCGCAGGCCGCTGGTGTGGTGCAGCAGGTGGCGGATCGTGATCGGCGCGCCGTAGTCCGGCATTTCCGGCATATACTTGCGGATGTCGTCATCGAGCGAGAGCTTGCCCTCGCGGGCCAGCATCAAGGTGGCGGCGGCGGTGAACTGCTTGGAATCGGAACCCGCTTCGTAGATCGAATCGAGCCGGGCCGGCACGCCCAGTTCGAGGCTGGCCATGCCGTAGACGCGCTCTGCAATGACCTGCCCGCCGCGCGAGACGGCAACCGCGCAGCCCGGCGTATCCTGATGGTTCCAGCGGGCGAAGAGGGTGTCGACGGCGGCGATCTGGGCCGCAGAGGCTGGAGCGGCGGCCGGAGCGGCGGCCGGAGTGGCGGCGGGCGCTGCATGGGCAACGCTGGAAAGACCAATGGCAGTCATCACGCCGGCAATCGGCGTCAGGCTCAACTTCATGTCGCAAGATCCCCTTCGATCCCGCAACCCGCCGCGCAGGGCGCAGGCGGTGTTGCGTTCGAGGGGGAGAGCTAGAGCGCTCCGCTGTCATGAACCTGACATATGCGCCCAGCGTCAAGCTTTTGTGCAATCAATTGCAAGAACCTGACGTAAGGGCTTGGCATTTGTTATGCGTAGAGCCATGCATGGCGAAATATCACATCCTCGGGGGAGGGAGACGGGTCGCAATCTGGGGAATTTCTGATGCGTTTGTTGCTGGTTGAAGACGACGAACGGCTGGCGCGCGGCGTCGCCGCCTCGCTGGAGGCGGCCGGCTTTTCGGTCGACCGCCTGGACAGCGGGGAAGACGCGCTGCAACTGGCCGGGGCCGAGCCTTATGCCGCGATAATCCTCGACCTGGGGCTGCCCGACATCGACGGACTCGACGTGCTTTCGCGGCTCAGGGCACGCGGCGCGCTGACCCCGGTGCTCATCCTCACCGCGCGGGACATGGTCGACGACCGGATCAACGGGCTCGACCGCGGCGCCGACGACTACATGGCCAAGCCGTTCGACCCGCGCGAACTCGAATCGCGCATCCGCGCGCTGGTCCGCCGCAGCCAGGGCACGCCGGATCCGGTGCTGCGCATCGGCACCCTGGTGTTCGACCGGTCGAGCCGCACCGTCTCGCTCGACGACAGCGTGATCGATCTGCGCCGCCGCGAACTGGCGGTGCTGGAAACGCTGATGGGCCGCCCCGGCAAGGTCATTCCCAAGGAGCGCCTCTCGGCCGAAGTCTTCGCCTTCGACGATGCCGTCACCCCCAATGCCCTGGAAGTCTACGTCGGCCGCCTGCGCCGCAAGCTGCTGCCGTCCGGCCCGGCGATCCGCACCGTGCGCGGGCTCGGCTACATGATCGAGGCGGCCTGAGCTGACGCAAGGGGCCATGTTGCACGTCCGTTCCCAGCAGGCGCCTTCGCTGCGGCTGCGGCTTACCGGCGCGGTGATGCTGCCGCTGGCCGCGCTGGTGCTGTTTTTCGGCGTGGTGACGGTGCTGGTCACGCGCAATACCGAATCCGATACCGTGGACCGCGTGCTGATCGGCTCGGTGCGGACGCTCAGCCTTGCCTACAACAGTCCGCCCGGCGAGCGCGAAAGGCTGGTGCCGCTGGCGATCCACCTGCTCAAGCGCCGGGCCCGTCCGGTCGTGCATTACAGCGTCTATAGCGGCCGCAAGGTCATTTCCGGCGATCCGGCGCTGCTGCCGCCGGCGGACTACACCCCGCAATGGGACGGCGTGATCGACCGGCATGCGCCTGCGACGTTCTACAACGCCTATCGCGAAAACCGCCTGATCCGCGGCTATCTGGAACCGGCCGATGCGGCGGCGGTGACGCAGGCCGCCTACCTGCGGGATGGCATGCTCCACGGCAAACCGGTGCGTATCGCCACCGAAGTGCGCCGCGCCGCCGGAGAGCCCGGTCTCGTGGTCATCCAGATTGCCGACTATGTGGACGACCGCGCTGCTTATGAGCAGAACTTTGCGCTACGCGTGCTGCTGATCGGATTGGCGGCCCTGCTGGTGACCGGCGTGCTGTTCTGGTGGGCGATCCGTTGGGGCCTGCGCCCGTTGCTCGACATGACCCGGCAGGTCGAGCAGGCCCGCCATGACGCCTCGCCCGCGTTCCGCCTGCAGGCGCCGGAAACCGCGCCGGTGGAGATGCGGCCTTTCGTGGCGGCCTTCAACGGGCTGATGGCGCGGCTCGACAAGGCGGCGGATTCGCTGAGGCAGTTCACCTCGAATGCCTCGCACCAGATGCGCACGCCGCTGGCGGTGGCGCGCGTGCAGCTCGACGTGCTGGATCGCTACGGCCCGGAATCGCCGCAAGGGCAGGCCGCGCTTCAGGATATTCCGCATTCCATCGATTCGCTGGAGCAACTGCTGCGCCAGCTGATTTCGCTGGCCCGCAGCGAGGATCAGGAAGGCACGCTGCTGCAGCCTTTCGACCTCTCGGGCGTCGCCGCTTCCGTCACGGCGGACCGCGCCGCGCAGGCGCCCGCGCACATCGACATCAGTTACGAAAACGAGAGCGACGGCACGGTAACGGCCATGGGCGAGCCCCGCCTTGCCGCCGAGCTGATCGGCAACCTGCTGGACAATGCGATCCGCTACAACCGGCCCGGCGGCGCGGTCGCGGTCCACCTCGGCCGGCGCGGCGGCCATGCCTTTGTCGAGATCGACGACACCGGCCCCGGCATCCCGGCGGCAGAGCGCGAGCGGGTGTGGGAGCGCTTTTACCGCGTCAGGGGGCAAAGCCAGGCTTTCGGCACCGGCCTCGGCCTGCCGATCGCCCGCGCCCTGGCCGACCGGCTCGGCGCGCGGCTCACGCTGGCGGACGGGCGCACCGGGCAGGGGCTCTGCGCCGTGGTGGAGTTCCGCGCCGAAGCTGCATGAATTGCACAGAGTGACAAGGGCGCGACAGGTTCATGTCAGCCGCCGTCGATACCCCCTGAGGCACCGCCATTATCGGGCCAGCCCAAGGGGACATCCATCATGCCGATCCGCCGCCGCGCCTTGCGCGCCTTTCTTGTTGCCGGAGCCGCCGCCTTCGCTGCCATCGCCATGCCCGCGCTTGCGGAAGAAGAAGAAGAGGGCGGCACCCTGCCGCCGGTCGCCGCCGTGCCCAGCACGCCGATCGCCGGGGACTTCACTTTTGCCGCCGTGGGTGATCTGATCTACTTGCGCCCGATGCTGGCGACGCTCGAAAAGCAGTCTCCCGACATGCTGCGCCTGCTGCGCGGCGCCGATGTGACGTTCGGCAACTTCGAGACCACCGCGCTCGATCTCAAGACCTTCAAGGGATCGCCGCAGGCCGAATCCGGCGGCACTTGGATGCTTGCCGATCCCAAGGTCCCTGCCGACGTTGCCGCCATGGGCATCGACATCGTCGGCCACGCCAACAACCACGCGACCGACTGGGGCGTGGAAGGCATGATCGACACGCTGGCCCTGCTCGACGATGCCCATGTCGTCCATGCCGGGACGGGCCGCTCGATGAGCGCCGCGCGCGCTCCGGCCTACTACGACGGCGGCCATGGCCGCATCGGCCTGGTCTCGGCGACGACCACGTTCACGCCGATGTCGCCCGCCGCCGATCCGCTGGGGCAAGTGCCGGGCCGCGGCGGCGCGAACACCATCCGCAGCACCGAAGTCGGCCTCGTTTCGCAGGCCGACCTTGCGGTGCTGGCGCGCCTCGCGGGCACCAGGGAGGGTGCGCCGGTGAAGCTCAAGGGCCGCGAGTACCGGGTTGCCGCCGATGCCGTCTCGCCGATGAAGATCGAGTACGATCTCAACCAGAAGGACGTTGCCGCCAACCTGCTGGCGGTGCGCCAGGCCAAGGAAAACGGCAACTTTGCGGTGTTCTCGCTGCACAACCACGAGCCGGGCAATGCCAGCAGGACCCCGGCCGGGTTCGCGCAGGGCCTTGCCCATCAGGCCATCGATGCGGGCGCCGACGTCTACGTCGGCCACGGCCCGCACCAGCTGCGCGGGATCGAGATCTACAAGGGCAAGCCGATCTTCTATTCGCTGGGCAACTTCGCGATGATGAACAACTCGCTCGATGACGTGCCGGCCGACATGTACGACCAGTTCGGCGTCACCCCCGGCAGCGTGACCACGCCCGAACTGCTCGCCGCGCGCAATGCCAAGGAGTTCTCGGATCCCGCCCTCTACGAGACGGTGATCGCCACGGCCCACTACCGCGACGGCCGGCTGGACGAAGTGCGGCTCTATCCGGTCGATCTCGGCGTGAATGCCAGCGGGGCGGGACGCGGGGTGCCGCACATGGCGGACGCGGCCACCGGCGCGCGGATCCTGGCGCGGCTGCAGGCGCTGTCGCAGCCTTACGGCACGACCATCGCCATCGATCACGGCGTTGGCGTGATCCGGGTCGGCAGCAGCCGCTGACGGTCCGCTGGGCCGGAGCAGGGCGCAGGCGCTGCTCCGGCCGGCGGCAGGGCAATCAGCCCTGTTCGAGCTGGGCGGCGGCGATCGCCGTCAGGTTGAGGATGCCGCGCGCGGTGACGCCCGGCGTCAGCACGTGGATCGGCTGGGCCAGGCCCATCAGCATCGGCCCGACGGTGGGCGAGCTGGACGAGGCCGACAGCGCGGTCAGCGTGATGTTGGCAGCGTCGAGCGTGGGCATGACCAGCAGGTTGGCCGGGCCTTCGAAGCGCGAATCCGGCACCAGGCGGTCGCGCAGCGGCTGGCTGAGCGCGGCGTCGGCATGCATTTCGCCGTCCACCTGCAGGTCCGGCATGGCCTTGCGCACGATGTCCAGCGCGGCGCGCATCTTGCGCGCGCTGGGGCTGTGCGAGGCGCCGAAATTGGAGTGCGAGAGCAGCGCCACGCGCGGGCGCAGGCCGAAGTGCTTGAGCTGGGTGGCGCCCAGCTGGGTCATCTCGGCGATCTGCTCGGGAGTCGGGTCCGGCACCATGTGGGTATCGGTGATGAACAGCGCGCCGGCATCGAGGATCAGGCCGGACAGCGCATAGACGCGGCTGCTGGCGGGATCGCGCTCGATCACCCGCAGCACGTGCTCGACCTGGCCCCAGTATTCCGAGCGTCCGCCGACCAGCGCGGCATCGACGCGGCCGGTGCGCAGCATCATCGTCGCGGTGATGGTCGGGCGGCGATAGACGTGGCGCAGGATCTCGTCGGTGGGCACGCCCTTGCGCGAGGCGATGGCGCGATAGGCCTCGACCAGATCGGTCATGACCTCGTGGTCGGTCTCGGGATCGATCACCTCGACGTCGCGGTCGAGCTCGAAGCTGAGGCCGAGGCTGGGCAGCTTCTCCTTGAGGATCCGGCGGCGGGCGACGATGGTGGGGCGCACCAGTTCCTCGTCCAGCGCGTCCTGGATCGCGCGCAGCACGCGCTCGTCCTCGCCCTCGCCGTAGACGATGCGGCGCTTGCTGCCGCGGGCGGCCTCGAACACCGGCAGCATGAGCTGGCCCGAACGGGTGTTCTGGTGCGAGAGCGCGCGCTTGTAGTCGTCGAGGTCGATGGTCTTGGTGGCGACGCCGCTGTCCATCGCCGCGCGGGCGACGGCGACCGCGATCTCGCCGATCAGGCGCGGGTCGAACGGGGTCGGGATGATGTATTCGGGGCCGAACACCAGCTTGCGGCCGCCATAGGCCTGGGCCACGCTGTCATGCGCGGGCAGGCGGGCGAGCGCGGCGATGGCCTCGGCGGCGGCGGCCTTCATCTCCTCGTTGATCGCGGTGGCGCCCACGTCGAGCGCGCCGCGGAAGATGTAGGGGAAGCACAGGACGTTGTTGACCTGGTTCGGATAGTCCGAGCGGCCGGTGGCGATGATCGCATCGGGGCGGGCTTCGCGGGCCAGTTCGGGGCGGATTTCCGGCTCGGGATTGGCGAGCGCGAAGATCAGCGGATTGGGCGCCATCAGTTCCAGCCATTCGGGCTTGAGCACGCCGGGGGCGGAGAGGCCGAGGAACAGGTTGGCGCCGGGCAGCACGTCGGGCAGCGAACGCGCGTTGGTATCGCGGGCATAACGCGCCATGTTGGGCAGCATGCCTTCGCGGCCCGAATGGATGACGCCGTCCTTGTCGGTCAGCGTCACGTTCTCGATCCGCAGGCCCATCGAGACCAGCAGGTCGACGCAGGCCAGCGCCGCCGCGCCCGCGCCCGAGGTGACGAGGCGCGCTTCGGCCAGCGTCTTGCCCTGCAGCACCAGCGCGTTGCGCACGGCGGCCGCGACGACGATGGCGGTGCCGTGCTGGTCGTCATGGAACACCGGGATGTTCATGCGTTCCTTCAGCCGCGCCTCGATGGCGAAGCATTCGGGGGCCTTGATGTCTTCCAGGTTGATGCCGCCGAAAGTGGGTTCGAGCAGGGCGACGGCTTCGACGAACTTGTCGGGATCGGTGGTGTCGACTTCGATGTCGAAGACGTCGATGTCGGCGAATTTCTTGAAGAGGACCGCCTTGCCCTCCATCACCGGCTTCGAGGCCAGCGCGCCGATCGCGCCGAGACCGAGCACGGCGGTGCCGTTGGAGATCACGGCGACGAGGTTGCCGCGCGCGGTGTAGTCCAGCGCCTTGGCCGGATCGGCGGCGATTTCCATGCAGGGCGCGGCGACGCCGGGCGAATAGGCCAGCGCGAGGTCGCGCTGGTTCACCATGCGCTTGGTCGGCTCGATCCTGAGCTTACCGGGCTGGGGGTAGAGGTGGTAATCGAGGGCGGCGCGGCGGAGTTTGTCGTCCATGGCCCCCCCATAAGCATGGAAATCGTGCTTGCCTATGGTTTATCGGCGTAACGATATGTTGCCGTAAACGTCAGCCGCGAAATCCGCCGCGGAGCGCTCCCGGATCACCGGCACCGTTCGAGCGGGACGACCAGCGGTATGCCGTCCAGCTCCGCGCGGTAGCCGGTGACGCCGTAGATGCGGCGCAGCATGGCCTCGGTGAGGACCTGGGCGGGCGAACCGTCGGCGACCAGGCGGCCATGGTCGATCGCCAGCAGCCGGTCGCAGTGGCGCGCGGCGAGGTTGAGATCGTGCAGCACGGCGATCACCAGCGCGCCCGCGCGGGCCTCGCGGGCCAGCAGTTCCATGACGTCGATCTGGTGCCCGGGGTCGAGCGAGGCGAGCGGTTCGTCCACCACCAGCACCGGGGCGCCGACCGCCAGGGCCCGCGCCAGCAGCGCGCGGGCACGCTCGCCGCCGGACAGCTGGGTGGCGATGCGTGCGGCGAGATGGCCGACGTCGGCGCGTGCCATCGCCTCGTGGACGGCAAGCCGGTCGGCCTCGGCGATCCGCGACATCGGCCCCAGGTGCGGCAGGCGGCCGAGCGCGACGAGGCGTTCGACGGTGAGCGGCCAGTGCAGCGTCTGGCCTTGCGGCAGATAGGCGATGCGGCGGGCCAGCGCGCGCGGGGGGAGCGCGGCGATGTCCGCGCCGTCCAGCGCGATGGTGCCGCTCGCCGCCGGAACGAGGCCGGCGAGCGCGCGCACCAATGTCGATTTTCCCGCGCCGTTGGGGCCGATCACGCCGATCAGCGAACCGGCATGAAGCTGCGCAGTGATGCCGTGCAGGATCTCGCGGCGGCCGAGTTCGACGGCAAGCTGGTCGAGGGTGATCGTCATCATCGGCGGGGTCACCACAGGCGCCGCTCGCGCAGCAGGTGAAAGAGGAAGACGGGGACGCCGAGGAAGGCCGTCACCACGCCCAGCTTCAGTTCGGCATCGGTCGGGATCAGCCGCACGAGGATGTCGGCCCCGGTCAGCAGCACCGCGCCGCCGAGCAGGGATGGCACCAGCAGCGCCGAAGGGCTGCGGTCGGTCATGGGGCGGATCAGGTGCGGCACGATCAGGCCGACAAAGCCGATCGCGCCGGACACCGCGACCGCGCCGCCGACGCCGATCGCCACGCCCAGCATCAGCCGCAGCCGCGTGCGGGCAAGGTCGACGCCGAGCGAGCGGGCCCCGTCCTCGCCCAGCGACAGCGCGTCGAGCGCCAGCGGATCGGCCAGCAGCAGCGCGGTCCCCACCACCACGCAGGGCAGCGCGATCCACACATGCTCCATCGAACGGTTCTCGATCGAGCCGAGCAGCCAGGACATGATCTCCATCGCCGCGAAGGGATTGGGCGAAAGATTGAGCGCGAGGCTGATCCCCGCGCCCGCCAGGGTCGAGACGGCGATGCCCGCCAGGATCAGGCCGAGCGGACTTTCGGATCGTCCCGCCAGCGCGAACAGCAGCACCATCGCGCCCAGTGCCGAGGCGATGGCAATTAGCGGCAGCATCGCTGCGTGCCACTCCGAAATGCCGAAATAGAGCGCGATCACCGCGCCCAGCGCCGAGGCGTTCGAGGCCCCCAGCACCGAGGGTTCGGCCAAGGGATTGCGCAAGTAGCCCTGCAGCACCGCGCCCGAGAGGCCGAGCATGGCCCCGGTCATCAGGCCGATCAGGGTACGCGGCAAGCGCAGTTCGAGCAGGATCGCGCGCACCACCGGCTCGCCGGTGCCGCCAAGCGCCGCCACCATCTGGCCAAGGCCGAGCGAGATGGGCCCGAGGCTCATCGACGCCAGCGCCACCACGATCACGGCGCCGACCAGCAGCGGAATCAGCGCCGGGTGGCGTAGCGGGGGCGGACTACCGGATAATTCCACTGGAACCTCGCTTGACGTCGGCTTCTGTGACGTCTGTGTCGCTGTCTGTCATGCTTGTGTCCCGGTCAGGTCCGGGTAAGAGCCAATGCCATGGCTTGCGGAAAAATCCATCGGCGTCTTCGGCTTGTCCCCTGCCTGCTGCTCGCGGCGATGGCCGGCGGCGTGGTCTATGGTGCGGCGACGCGGCCTGCCGCGCCGGTTTTGCCGCGTCCGCACCGGATCGTCTCGCTCAATCTTTGCGCCGATCAACTTTTGGTGGCCCTCGCCGACCGCGACCAGATCGCCGGGCTCACCCGCTATGCCTCGGACCCCGACATGTCGGCGGTGGCGGCACAGGCGCGCCGCCTGCCGGTCTTCGGCGGCTCGGCGGAGGAGATCCTCGCCGCCCGCCCGGACCTCGTGGTGGGAATGCCCGCCCGCCGCAATCCGGCCATCGCGGTGCTGACGGGGCAGCACTATCCCGCGCTCGATCTCCGGTCCGCGAACCGGTACGAGGATATCCTCGTCTCGATCCGCGAGGTGGCCCGCGCGGTCGGCCATCGGGAGCGCGGGGAGGCGATGATCGCGCGGATGAATGCCGAACTGGCCGGGCTGCCGAAAGTGCCCGGGGGCAAGGTCGCCGCCTATTACCAGCGGCGCGGTTACCTGACCGGGACCGGCACGCTGGTCGATGATCTGATGACGCGGGTGGGGCTGGTCAATCTCGCCGGAAAGCTTGGAAAACCGTCGCTTTCGCAGATGAGCCTGGAAGAGATGGCGCTGGCCCGGCCGGACTTCATCCTGATGGACAGCGCCGCGCGGCCCGTGGAGGATCAGGGCACCGAGATGATCCATCACCCGATCCTCAAGAACATTGCCCGCATCACCATCCCGCAGGCGTGGACGGTCTGCGGCGGCCCGGCTTATGTCAAGGCGGCGCGGGCCATGGCGGAGCAGGCGGCGGGGCGGCCTCTCACCGCTCGCTGACGTTGGCGCGCCAGTCGAGCCGGGCCTGCCAGCCGCGCCGTTCGAGTTCGGGCACATGGTCCTCTTCGAGCGGATGGCCCAGGCAAAGCAGCGCGATCAGCCGCCAGTCCTGCGGCACGTCCAGCAGCCGCGTCACATGGCCGGGCTCGACCACCGAGACCCAGCCCAGCCCCAGCCCTCTTGCCCGCGCCGCCAGCCAGAGCGTGTGGACTGCCAGCACCACCGAAAATCCCCGCGTTTCCGGCATCGTCGCGGCGCCGAGGCGGCCTCCGACGGGCGTGGCATCGTCGCAGAACACCGCGATCAGTTCGGGCGCCTCGCGCAGGCCGTGGAGCTTGAGCGCGCAATAGGCCGGGTGGCGATCCTCGGGCATCGCGGCACCGGCGCGGGCGATCTCGGCATCGGCATGGGCCGCCAGCGCCTCGCGCAGTTCGCCCGAGCGCACGCGCACGAAACGCCAGGGCTGCGAGTTGCCGACCGAGGGCGCAAGCTGGGCGGCCCTCAGCAATTCGGCCACGAGTTCTTCCTCCAGCGGATCGCTGCGGAAATGGCGCACGTCGCGGCGCCAGGCCAGCAGGTCGCCCAGTTCCTGCTGGAAGTCGGGGCCGAAGCGCGGCGACATGGTCAGAACTCGATGCCCGCCTGCGCCTTCACGCCGGAGCGGAACGGGTGCTTCACCAGCGTCATCTCGGTGACGAGATCGGCGGCCTCCATCAGCGCCTCGGGCGCATTGCGGCCGGTGACGAGCACGTGTTTCATCTCGCCGCGCGCGGTCAGCACGTCCAGCACTTCGCCCAGCGGCAGGTAGTCGTAGCGCAGCACGATGTTGAGTTCGTCGGCCAGCACCATGTCATAGGCCGGATCGGCGACCATGCGCTTCACTTCCTCCCACGCCTCGCGGGCGAGCGCGATGTCGCGGGCGCGGTCCTGCGTGTTCCAGGTGAAACCCTCGCCCATCGGCTTGAATTCGACATTGTCCGGGAAGGCATCGAAGACGACCTTTTCGCCGGTGGTCATCGCGCCCTTCACGAACTGGACAACGCCCACTTTCTTGCCGTGGCCGATGGCGCGCACCACCATGCCGAGCGCTGCGGTGGTCTTGCCCTTGCCCTTGCCGGTGTGGACGATCAGCAGGCCCTTCTCGACCGTCTTTCCGGCCATGATCTTGTCATGCGCGGCCTGCTTCTTCTTCATCTTCTCGGCGTGCTGTTCGTCACTGCGCTGCACCATGGTCATGCTCCTGCAAGGGCGGCGAGCGTCAGGCCCGCGCTGTTCGATCGGGGTTTCCACAGGCCGCGCTCCAGCGCCTCGGCAAGCCGCGCGGCGGTTTCGCGCAAGGCGGCGGGGTTGGCCTGCGCCATAAAGTCCCGCACCGCCTCGTCCTCGATGAAGGCGGCGTGGACGGCGTCGAAATGGTGGTCCTTCACCGCGTGGGTGGTGGCGGCAAAGGCAAAGAGGTAATCGACCGAGGCGGCGATCTCGAACGCGCCCTTGTAGCCGTGGCGCATGACGCCCGCGATCCACTTGGGATTGGTGACGCGCCCGCGCACGATGCGGCCGATCTCGTCTTCCAGCGTGCGCACGACCGGGCGCTCCGGGCGGCTGTGGTCGTTGTGATAGCTGATCGGCGCGCGGCCCTTGAGGTGCTCGACGGCGGCGGCGATGCCGCCTTCGAACTGGTAGTAGTCGTCGCTGTCGAGCAGGTCGTGCTCGCGGTTGTCCTGATTTTGCACGACCGCATCGACCGAGGCGAGGCGCGCGGCGAACAGGCCGCGCTCGGCATCACCTTCGACGCCGCCGCCATAGGCGTAGCTGCCCCAGTCGAGGTAGACATCGGCCAGATCGCCGCGTTCGTGCCAGATCTTCTCGTCGATCATCGCCTGAAGCCCGGCGCCGTAGGCGCCCGGTTTCGATCCGAACACGCGGGCACCGGCGCGGCGGGCGGCCTGCGTTTCGGCCTCGCCAGCTTCGACGAGTTTGGCGGTTTCGGCGCGGTGCCGCTCGGCGGCGGGGTTGTCGCCGAGCGGCTCGTCGAGCGCCATGACCGCGCGCGCGGCGCTGTCGATCAGGTCGATCTGTTCGGGGAAGGCGTCGCGGAAGAAGCCGGAGACGCGCAAGGTCACGTCCACGCGCGGGCGGCCGAGTTCGGCCACGGTCATCACCTCGAAGCCGGTCACGCGGCCCGAAGTCCAGTCCCAGCGCGGACGCACCCCCATCAGCGCGAGGGCCTGCGCGATGTCGTCGCCGCCGGTGCGCATGTTGGCGGTGCCCCATGCGGAGAGGGCCACGGCCCTGGGGTACTCGCCCTCGCGCTGGAGGTAGTCCTCCACCAGCAGATCGGCGGACTTGCGGCCGAGTTCCCAGGCGACGGCGGTGGGCACGGCGCGGGTGTCGACCGAGTAGAAGTTACGCCCGGTGGGGAGCACATCCGGCCGCCCGCGCGTTGGCGCGCCGGAGGGACCGGGCAGCACGAAGCGGCCGGCGAGACCGGCCAGCAGCGCTTCGGCCTCGCGCCGGCCGCACAGGTCGATGCGCGGGGCGAGGTCGGTGCGGATGGCATCGAGGACGGCCAGCGTCTTGTCCCCCGCTCCGCTCATCCTGAGCCTGTCGAAGGATGCTGATGCGGGGCTGTGGTCCTTCGACACGCTCAGGACGAGCGGGGTTTGGGCTATCTCGCTGACCCATTCCGCCGCCAGCAGTTCGAGCCGCTCGACGGTATCGCCATGCGTGCGCCATGGTTCATCGGAGACGACCGCAAGGGCTTCAGGCCGGACGCCATTCCAGCGATCGCCCATCCGGCAGTCGAGCGGGTCAAAGTCCAGTCCGAAGTCGTCGGCCATCGCCCGCAGCAGCGAGGCCTGTCCGGCATGGTCGTAGCCGCGCGGCGTGCGGGCCAGCGCGACCAGCAGGTCGCGGCGCAAGCGGCCTTCGGGCGACCGGGTGAAGACATGCAGACCGTCGCGGATCTGCAATTCCTTCAGCTCGCACAGGTAGTTGTCGATGGCCGAAAGCGCATCGTCGTCGTCGCCGCTGGCCCCGGCATCGCGGTCGAGGCCGTGGCTGCGCGCCAGATCGAGAATGTCGCGGCGCAGCCGGTCGAGACGGCGCGGGTCCATTCCGGCGGCGAGGTAATATTCGTCCACCAGCGCCTCGAGCTGCTTGAGCGGGCCATAAGTCTCGGCGCGGGTCAGCGGCGGGGTGAGGTGATCGACGATGACCGCGCCGATGCGGCGCTTGGCCTGCGTGCCTTCGCCGGGATCATTGACGATGAAGGGGTAGAGCTGGGGCAGCGGCCCGGCGCAGATCTCCGGGAAGCATTCGCGCGAGAGCGAGATGGCCTTGCCGGGCAGCCATTCCAGATTGCCATGCTTGCCGACATGGACCACCGCCTGCGCGCCGAAGTCCTGCGCCAGCCA
Source organism: Sphingomonas sp. IC081 (assembly GCF_006874585.1). GTDB lineage: Bacteria > Pseudomonadota > Alphaproteobacteria > Sphingomonadales > Sphingomonadaceae > Novosphingobium. The sequence goes on along the minus strand of NZ_CP029762.1, from coordinate 950,796 downwards.
GATGTGGAAGGCGAGGTAGGCGTGCGGCGGGGGCAGCGCGGGATCGTGGTAGCTGGCCTTGGGATCGATATTGTAGCCGCGCGCGGGCTGCACGGCGACGGCGAGATTGCCGAAACGGTGGACCGGCAGGCGGAACGCGCCGTCTTGCACGAAGGGATCGGCTGAGGGCTCGCCCCAGCGTTCGGTCATGGCCTTGCGTGCACTTTCGGGCACATTCGCGAAGGCGGCTTCGTAGGCCGAAAGCGGCAGCGAGACTTCACCGGCTCGGGCCCGCGCGGTGAGGTCGTTGGTCACGCCGCCGGTCATCACCTGCATCAGCGCGGCGCCGTCTCCTGGCGCTGCGCCGGTGTCGTAGCCGGCCTCGGCCAGTGCGGCGATGATCGCCGCGGTGCTGGCGGGCGTGTCGAGGCCGACGCCGTTGCCGATGCGCCCGTCGCGGTTGGGGTAGTTGGCCAGCACCAGCGCCACGCGGCGCTTGGGGCACGGCGTGCGGCGCAGGCTCGCCCAGTTGGCGGCGAGGTCCGCGACAAAGGCCACCTGGTCCGGCGCGATGCGCGGGACAACGATGCCGCACTGGGTCACCGCGTCGAAGCGGGCGGCGGCCTTGAAGGCGACGGCGCGGGTGAACAGGCGGCCGTCCACTTCGGGGAGCGCCACGTTCATGGCGAGATCGCGCGGCCCAAGGCCGCGTGCGGAACCGTGCCAATCGGCCTCCTCGACACCGGCGAAAGCGACTTGCAGGATCGGGCCATCCGCTTTTTCCAGAATACCCGGCTTGCGCTCGTCTCCTGCGGAGGAGGAGGCGAAGCTGGTGGCATTGACGATCACGTCGGGCGCGATCTCGCCCAGCAGGCCGGAGAGCCAGTCCGCAGCGAACGGCTCCCGCAAGGCGCGGACGTGGACGGCGGCGACGTTGAAGCCGCGCTCGTGCAGCGCTGCGATCATCGCGTCCACAGCGTCCAGCGTGCCCGCGATCATCAGCGCGCGGTAGAACACCAGCAGTGCGAGCGGGCGGCCCTGGGTCCAGCCCGCCCGCACTTCGGCAAGGCCTGCGCGCTCGGTGCCCGCAAGGTAGAGCCCGGCATCGGCGACCGGCACCGGATCGTCGGGCGCGCCGGCGTCATGACCGATGGTCCGTGCGGCGGTGCGCAGGAAGGAGAGGGCATTGGCCGTGCCGCCCTGCCGCAGATAGTCGCGCAGCCGTTCGCGCAGATCGGCGGTCAGGGTGGAGGCACGGTCGAGCGCGGGATCGGCTTCGCGGCCATCGGCAATGGCGGCAAAGGCAATGCCGTTCTCGCGCGCGGTGCGGGCGATCTCGTCGATGCCGTAGGGCCAGTAGCTCTTGCCGCCGAGCAGGATCACGCAGACGAATTTGGCGTGCGCGATCACTTTCTCGACATAGAGGTCGATCGAATAGGGGTGGCGCAGTTGCAGCAGGTTGGCGAGGCGGATGCTGGGTGCGCCGTCCGGCATGCGCGCCGCCGCGCCCGCGAAGCAGGCGAGTTCGCTGTCCGCCACGGTGAGGATCACCATGTCGCCGGGGGACTGGTCGAGGTCGATCGCTTCCTCGCCATTGGAGATCGTCCCCGGCGTGGCGGACAGCAGGTGCATCAGGCGTCTGCGGTAGCGGCCACGGGGCCGAGAACCCCCGCCAGCCCCGCCTCGATGGCGGCGCGGTCCAGCCCCTTCTGGCCGATCACGACCAGCTGCGTGCGGCGCATTTCCTGCGGCAGCCAGGCGCGGTCGTAGAAGTGCTGGATGCGCGGGCCGACGGCCTGCACGACTAGGCGGCTGGGCTTGCCGCCGACCGCGACCATGCCCTTCACGCGCAGCACGTCGTGCTCCGCGATCAGGTCGTTCAGACGCACCAGAAGCGCCTCGAGATCGACCACATCGCCACCAGAGACGACAAAGCTGTCGAAGTCGTCATGGTCGTGATCCTCGTCCCGCCCATCGATGTGCGAGGGGCGGGAATCGAGGTCGTCCTCGGCCGCCGCCGTGATGCCCAGCAGCGCGGCGATGTCGACGGCACCGTGATCGGCGCGCACGATCTTCACGCCGGGGCGCGTTTCGGCCAGCACCAGCGTCTCGACATGGGCAAGGGCTTGCGGGTCGACGAGGTCGGTCTTGTTGAGCACGACCATGTCGGCGCAGCCCAGCTGTTCCTCGAACAGTTCCTCCAGCGGGCTTTCGTGGTCGAGCATCGGATCGGCCGCGCGCGCTGCCGCCAGCGCTGCCTCGTCGGTGGCGAAGCGACCGGCCGCGACGGCATCGGCGTCGATCAGCGCGACCACGCCGTCCACCGTGGCGCGGGTGCGGATGTCGGGCCACTGGAAGGCTTTCACCAGCGGTTTGGGCAGGGCAAGGCCGCTGGTCTCGATGATGATGTGATCGGGCTTGTTCTCGCGGTCCAGCAGATTCTGCATGGTCGGCAGGAAGTCGTCGGCGACGGTGCAGCAGATGCAGCCGTTGGCCAGTTCGACGATGTCGTCTTGCGGGCAGGCCTCGTCGTTGCAGCCTTTCACCAGTTCGCCGTCGACGCCGACATCGCCGAACTCGTTGATGATGAGGGCCAGGCGGCGGCCCTTGGCGTTCTGCAGCAGGTGGCGGATCAGCGTGGTCTTGCCGGCGCCGAGGAAGCCGGTGATGACGGTGGTGGGAACCTTGCTCATGTAATCGTCTCCCGCGCGCCAGCGACCTGAAACGGCCGGGCTTTCCGCCGCACACGCGGCGAAGGCGGCGCGCCTTGTCGGACCGGCGCACGGGCGCCCGACACGGCATGCCGCTGCGGCCCCGGCCGCATGCATCACGTCGCTCAGACGGAAGAGTTACCGTGCCTTGGCCATCCCCTGGACCCGGGCAAGAGCGACATCGACGCCGGCAGGTTTCCTGGCTTGCGGGTCAGGGCGCGATGCACGGCCTTCCCAGGCCTCGCAGGATTTAGCGTCCGGCCCAGTGGCTGCGGCGAGGGTCCTTGCCCCGCCGCGATGTGCATCGCGCTCGCCGCTTACAGTTGCAGGGACAGCCCGGTCCGGATGGCGAACCATCCTTGCCGTGTTCCCGTATTAAGCCCCTTGCGGGGCACCGGCGCGATCATGTCCGAGCTGCCTTGCGGCGTTTCGGACGGTCCCGCTCGTAGCTGGCGACCGGTGGGAGGGCAAGCCTTCAGAGACCGTTTGAAAATTCGCGACACGCGAATTTTACGGCACCAGCCCGCTCCCCCACCCAATCACCCATCAGGATACACTCGCGGGTGGTTGGGTGGGGGGCGGGCTGGTGCCGTCTCAAAAATGCCATGACGGGCATTTTTCAAACGGTCCCTCAGGCGGAGATATCGGCCAGTCTCGCGTCCAGCACTTCGGCGGCGTCCTGCGCGGTGAGGCGCACCTGAAGGCCGCGCTGGCCGCCGTTGATGAAGATCGCGTCCCACAGGATCGCGGTCTCGTCGATCACGACGGGAACGCGCTTCATCTGCCCGAACGGGCTGATGCCGCCGATCTTGTAGCCGGTCAGGCGCTCGGCCTCGGCGGGTTTCATCATCGCGGCGCTTTTTACGCCGAGCGCGGCGGCGGCGCGCTTCATCGAGACTTCGCCGCTGCTCGGCGCGATCACGCAGGCGGGCTTGCCGTCGGCCAGCACCATCAGCGTCTTGAACACCTGCCCCGGATCGGCGCCGATCGCCTCGGCCGCCGCCCGGCCGATGCTGTCTGCCGAGGGATCGTAGTCATAGCTGTGCAGGCTGAAGGCAATGCCAGCCTGTTCGAGCATCTTGGTCGCGCGGGTCGCCTGAGCCATGGGCCTGCTCTAGACGGGCACGGCAGGGGCGCCAAGTGGCGATTGCGCCAGTGCTTTTGCGCGTTGGACCTGCGGGGCAAAGCCGCTAGACCTGCGGTCATGACTTTGCACCGGCCTGTTCCTGTCCCGACCCTGTCCGCCTGCCCCGGGCGCGGCGCATGACGCTGGAGGCCGAGGCGCGCGCGGCGCTGGGACGCGGCGATCCGGCGGCGGCCGGGGCGGCGGCCCGCCGTCTCATCGCGGCATCGCCCGAGCGCGCGGAGGGCTATTTCCTGCTCGGCATCAGCGCGGCCGAGGCGGGGCAGGTCGGCCAGGCGGTGCCGCTGATCGAGGCTGCGGCCGCGCGCGCGCCCCGCGCCGAATACCTCGCGCATCTGGCCCGGCTGCTGATCCTGCTGCGCCGTGACGGCGAGGCGGCCGAGGCCGCGCGGCAGGCCATGGCACTGCCGCCCGGCGATGCGCTGACCTGCGACACCATCGGCTGCGTGCTGGCGCGGCTGGGCGATCACGAGGCGTCGATGGTGCCGTTTGCAGCCGCGGTTGCGGCCGAGCCGGACAATCTCGACTATCGCTACAACCTGGCGGCGGCGAGCGGGTTCACCGGGCGGGTGGAGGAGGCGCGCGGGCACTACGAGCGGATCCTTGCTGCCGATCCCGGCAATGCGCGCGCGCATTATGCGCTGGCGATCCTCTCGCGCCAGACGCACGAGGCCCATCACGTGCCCCGGCTGGAAGCGGCGCTGGCCGCCGCGGCGCGGCCGGACGATGCCTTGCGCATCCGTTATGCGCTGGCCAAGGAACTCGAAGACCTCGGCCAGGCGGCGGCGGCGTTTGGCCACTTGTCCCTCGCCAATGCCGCGCACAAGCGGGCGATCCGCTACGATTTTGCGCAGGACGCGGCGATCTTCGATGCCATCGAGGCGACGTTCGGCGCGGGGCTGGCGGATCCGGGGCCGGGCTATCAGGGCGCCGACGATGCGCCGATCTTTGTGGTCGGCATGCCGCGCACCGGCACCACGCTGGTCGACCGCATCCTGTCCTCGCATCCGGGGGTCGGCTCGGCCGGAGAGCTTCAGGCGATGCCGCTGGCGGTCAAGCAGCTGGCGGTCAAGCAACTGGTGGGCACGCCTTCGCGGCTGGTGATCGATCCGGCGACGGTGGCGGCGAGCGCGGCGATCGACCCCCGTCTTGTCGGCGAGGCCTACATGGCCCGCGCCGCGCACCAGCGCCCGCCAGGCGCGGCGCGGTTCGTCGACAAGCTGCCGGCCAATTTCCTGTATGTCGGCCATATCCTGCGGGCCTTCCCGAAGGCCTCGGTGGTCTGCCTGCGCCGCCATCCGATGGACACGGTGTGGAGCAACTACAAGAACCTGTTTGCCAGCCTCTCGGCCTATTACGGCTACTCCTACGATCTCATGGACACGGCGCGCTATTATCTGCGCTTCGACCGGCTGATGGCATTGTGGGAGCGGCTCTATCCGGGCCGGGTGCTGCAATTGAGCTATGAAGGACTGGTCGCCGACCAGGAAGGCCAGACCCGCCGCCTGCTCGGCCACTGCGGGCTGGATTGGGACGCGGCCTGCCTTGCCTTCCACGAGAACCGCGCCGCCGTCGCCACGCCGAGCGCCGCGCAAGTGCGGCGCAAGCTCAACAGCGACGCGGTGGGGCGCTGGAAGACCCAGGGCGAGGGCATGGCCGAAGTCGCCGCCTATTTCCGCGCGCAGGGCATCGAGATCGACTGAGCGGACGGAAAACGGCGCGGAAAAACCGGAGTTTCCCGCGCCGCTTCCTGGTTGCTTGTGCCGGACTTCGATCAGAAGCGCATGGTGCCCTGCAAGCCGATCGTGCGCGGCTGGGCGACCGAGCGGCCATAGTAGCGCGAAACCACCCCGTCGTTGACGATGCCGGCGCGGGTCAGGTCGTTGCTGACGCCGGTCACGGCATACTTGTCGAAGATGTTGGTGGCGTAGAGGCCGATGTCGTACATCGCCGTCTTGTAGGTGATGTTGGCCTGGTGCATCCAGTAATCGGGCAGCTTTTCGCCGCCGGCACGGGCGCCCACGCGGGTCAGGATGTTGCCGGTATAGGTCGCCGTCCAGCCGAAGGCGAGGCTGTTGTCGCCCACCGGCAGGTCGTAGGTCACGCCGATCGCCCCCTTGTTCTTGGCCGATCCGGGCAGCCGGTCGCCGACCTCGGCGTCGACCAGCCCGTCATGCGTCGACAGCAGGTTGGCCACGCCCTCGGTCAGGTGCGCGTCGAGGTAGGAGTAGTTGCCGCGGATCGACAGGCCGGGGATCGGCCGGGCCTCGAACGAGGCGTCGATGCCCTTCGACACCGCCTTGCCGCCGTTCACGGTGATGCCGATGGCGCCGTAATAGGTCTGGCCGGCAAGCTGGATGCCGTCCCAGTCGATATGGAAGGCCGAAATGCTGAAGTTCAGCTTGTTGTCGAGGAGCTGGCCGCGCATGCCGATTTCGGCGTTCTTGGTCTTGTCGGGGCCGTAGGAGAGTTCGTTGGGCAGCGCGCAGAGCGTCTGGCCGTCCTGCGGCAAGCCGGCGTTGTACTTGTCGATCACGTCCTGGCTGCAGGGCGCGGTGCGGTTCACGCCGCCGATGCGGTAGCCGGTCGACCAGGTGCCGTAGACCATGAACTCGGGCGAGATGTTCCACGAGGCGTTGATCTTGTAGACAAGACCGTCCTTGCCGGTGGAGCCCGAACGCGTGGCGTAAGTGTCGTCCCAGAGCGGGAGGTAGGAACCGCCGTTCACCCAGGCATTGTACTTGTAGTAGCGCAGGCCGCCGGTCAGCTGGAGGTCGTCGGTGAAGTGCACGGTGGCTTCGCCGTAGAGCCCCTTCTCGTCATTGGTGCTGCGCACGAAGGACGAATACTCGTGGGCGTATTCGGGATTGCTGTGATCGGTGACGAACGCGGTGTCCCAGTTGTCCGGATCGTTGGCCCATTCGGGGAAGCCGGGCACGTATTCGTCGTAGTTCGACTTGTAGTGCTGGCGGTTCCAGAAGGCACCGGCGACAAAGCTCAGCGGCCCGTCGAAGGTCGAGACAAGGCGCAGCTCGTTGGTGAACTCGTATTCCTTGGCTTGCGACTTGTTGTAGCTGGAGAAGGCCGGGAAGGCCTCGTAACCGTAGTCGAGGTCGAGCAGCAGGTCGGTGTTGTCGGCCTGGTACTTGGTCTTGCGCTGCGTATAGGCCGAGACGAACACCACGTTGACCGCATCGTGCACGTTGCCTTCGATCTCCAGGCTCAGCATGTCGCCGGTGCGGGTGGCCGGTTCGAGGTAGCGCCAGGGGGCCTCGTACTTGCCCTCGCCCGAATAGCCGCCGCCGGTGGACGACTGGCCGTCGGTGCGGGTGCGCTGGTGCGCGTAAGTGACGTAGGCCTTGAGGTCGTCGGTATAGAACGCAAGCTGGTTGCGGGTGGTGAAGGTGCGCTCGAAGTTCGCGTCGCGGCGCGACTTGAAGTTGGCGGCCTGCTGCTCGGCGGTGCCGAGCGGGTTGCTGGCGTCGCCCGGCTGCGGCAGCGAGACGCCGGGATCCTGCAGCAGGTAGTTGTAGTCGATATAGCCGGGCGTGAAATAGTAGCCGGTGGCCGAGCGGAAGGCGATGTGGTCCTTCATCAGCGGGATGTTGACGACGCCGTAGCCGTTGTAGCCGGTGTCCTTGGAGTGGGCCATGTCGAAGACCTGGCCGTGGACCTCGCCCGAGAACTGCGTCGCGTCGGGACGGTTGGGCATGTTGCGCATGGCGCCGGCCAGGGTGCCGAGGCCGTAGAGCGTGCCTTGCGGGCCGAGCAGCGTCTCGACGCGGTTGATGTCGATCAGCTTGAAGTCGTAGTACATCGGCACTTCGCCGAGATACATGCCGACCGCCGAGTTGCTGTTGTCGCCGCCGCTCGCCGACGTGTCGTCGGCCGAAAGACCGCGCATGACGATGGTGCCGGCGCCGCGTGGGCCGGTGTCGAGGATGGTCACGCCGGGCGTGAAGGCGCCGAGGTTGCGCATGTCGTCGACGTGGAGGTCCTGCAGGTCCTTGCCGCCCAGTGCGCTGATGTTGATCGGCGTTTCCATGATCGTGGTGTCGCGGCGGGTGGCCGAGACGATGATCACGTCACCGCCGCCGCCGCTGCCCTCGGCGGCAGGCGCGGCCTCCTCGGCCATCGCGGGCATGGCAAGGGCGACGTTGGTGAAGATGGTTGCGGACAGCAGCCCGACTTTCAGTTTCGCGCGATATGTCATGTGCTTCCCTGTCTATTATGCCAGTACTTGAGTACGACCTTGCCCGCGCCCCGGCGCGGCTGCGCCAGAACCTCTCGGGTGCTGCTTGCGATGACACTTGTCGCGCGTCCGCCACCGCTTGCCGGATGGTTCTGTCGACGCGCTTGCTGCTCCCGGCGTGGTCAAATTCCGCCGGGGCGTTCCTCCGAAGTCGGCTATGCGCCGCAGATCATCCGTTGGTTGCCGGGGCGTTGGCGGCCGGGGCATTGGCCGCCGGGGTAGGCGTGCCGCGCCTGTCCCCCGCCCGTTGCCGGGCGCGGGCGATCAGGGGTTGGAACGGGAACAGGAACTGTTCCGCGATCGAGAGCCGCTTGCGTTCGTCCTGGCCGACAATGGCGGCCTCGCCTTCGCGGAACGTGCCGAAGACACGGTCGAGCAGGATGAGCGAGTTGGCGTAGTTGCACCGGGTGGCTTCGTAATCCGTCGAGTGGTGCAGGCTGTGGTTGCGGATCGTGGTGAAGAAGAAGGCATAGAACGGCGGCGGGTCCGCCCGGACATTGGCGTGGGCGAAGGTCGAGACCACGGCCAGCACGTTGAACCCGCAGAACACCGCCGCGGTCGGCAGGTCGAACAGCGCGACGATGCTCAGGCTGATGAGGAACAGTTCGATCGGATTGCCCACCGCGCCCTTCATCGCGTTGAGCTGGGTCAGGTGGTGATGCGGTGCGTGGGTCAGCCAGAACGGCGTCCAGTTGTGCATCAGCCGGTGCATCCAGTACTGGCCGAACTCGATGAGGAAGACCACCAGCGCCACTTGCACGACAAAGGGCAGGTGCATCGCCCACTGGGTGGTGATGCCGAGCGAGGCCTTGAGGCTCGCCAGCGGATCGTCGGCCAGCGTCGCGGTGGTCCAGGCGATCACGGTGGCGCTGAGCACCACGTAGAAAAGGTCGGTCGCGAATTCGCGCCAGGTCATGCGCCAGCCGGCATGGCGCTCGTTGACCCATTCGAGGGCGAGAACCGCTGCCGTCGTCAGCGAGGTGGCGACGATGATCGAATTGGGATCGTCGGTCCAGGCCTTCGGGCCATAGGCCCAGAACAGCACGACGAGGGCGACAAAAGCCGGGGGAGCCAGGTTGAAGAGCTGCTGTTTCAAGGAGGTGCTCGAAGACGCGCCGCCGGTGGGCGCGTAGCCTGCGAGAACTGCATTGCTGGTCGGCAGTCGTTCCATCGAATAACCCCCATCCAGACCGGTTGACCGGCCTGTTGTTACAGAATGCTCCTTCCCGCTTTCATCGCTCTGAACCGGCGATATGGGTACACGGTATGGATATTACGTTTCGCGTCAAGCGTATTAATGCTGCACTTGCGGCATGACCGTCCGGGCTGATGAAAATGACGCAAAACCGTCATTTTCATGCCGGCCCGGTAACACCGGATGCGCGGCGGCGGGCTCACAGCCGGTGTGCGCATGCAGCAATCGTGCAACGCCGGGCGGCGGCTGATTCGTCGTTGCCCGGCCCGGGACGCCCCAAGGACGCCTTCGAGGGCGCGTAGAATTGGTTGCGCCGATCCGCCTCCTGTGCGCGGCGACCGTGCTTGACGGTAAATTCTCAATCAAATAACTTGAGAATGTCGGCGGGGGGACCTGGCCTGCCGGCGTCCGTTCGTTCCAGTCCGCGGCATTTGACCGAGAAGCAGCTTGCTCCGCGTTACCAACGGCTAGGCCGTAAACTCATAAACGGCACCATCGAGGTTTGAGGCAAAATGGTTCAGCGTGAGGAAGGAAGGCGCCGGAATATGTCGATATTTCTAGACTTCCTGACGCAGCGCTGGGCCATTTTGGTCAAATCCCGCAGGGACGTCCAAATGGCTTCCATCTCGAACCGAACCGGCCTTGGACGGGCAACCAGCCCGTCCGGCACCCGCTTCGGCCCGATATGTTCGCCATTTGGACGCCTCGATGGTGTCGTTTATGAGTTTACGGCCTAAAGCGCGCGGCGCCCGGGCGACAACGCCAGGCATCGTGTTCTCCAACGATCAGGTGATACGATGACCTTTCGCTTCACGGCGGCCCCTCGCGTTTCCGCGGAGTTTGCCGCATGACCCTGGAAATCCGCCCGCACGGCCGCGTCGGCGCCGAAGTGCTCGGCATCGATCTTGCGCGCCCCTTGTCCGGCGAGGACTTTGCGGCAATCCGGCGTGCCTTTGCCGACCATGGCGTGATCTTTTTCCGCGACCAGTCGATCGATGAAGCCCAGCACATCGCCTTTGCGCGGCGCTGGGGGGCGATCAACATCAACCGCTTCTTCGCCGCGCATCCCGCCTATCCCGAGATCGCGCTGGTGGTGAAGGAGCCGGACCAGCAGCACAACATCGGCGGCGGCTGGCATACCGACCATTCCTACGATTTCGAACCCGCGCTCGGTTCGATCCTCGCCGCGCGCGAACTGCCGCCCAAGGGCGGGGCCACGGCCTTTGCCTCGATGTATGCCGCTTATGACGGCCTGCCGGAAAAGCTCAAGGCGCGGATCGAGGGGCGCCGTGCCGTCCATTCCGCCCGGCATGTCTTCGGCAGCAAGGCGGCGGCTTACGAAGCCGCGCAGGATACCCGCGGCGCCGATGGCAACGGGGGCCGCATCGGCAATTCCGCTGCCGCCGACCTGCTCGACGATCCGGTCCACCCGGTGGTGATCGTCCATCCGCTCAGCGGCAAGCGGGCGATCTACGTCAATCCCGGCTTCACCCTGCACATCCAGGGGCTGGCCGCCGGGGAATCGGCCGATCTCCTCGCCGAAGTCTACGACCATTGCCGCAGGCCCGAATTCCAGGAAGACTTCCACTGGCGCGATGGCTCGATCGCGTTCTGGGACAACCGCGCGACCTGGCACTATGCCTATAACGACTATCACGGCCATCGGCGCGAGATGCACCGGATCACCATCGAAGGCGTCGCCCTCGACGATCACGCGGGGTAGGACAATGACGACGGAAAACAGCGCCCCCGCAGCGCAGGACGCGGGGCCGGAAGCGGCGCCGGATAATGCCGATTTCTGGCATGTCGGCGAGATCGTGCGTGAACTGGCGCAGATCCGCCAGCACTGGCGTGCCACCAACAGTCCGCATGCCGAGCACGGTGTGGGCGGCTTCCCCTCCCGGGTGCGGCTGGCCAAGGTGGCGGACGAACTGTGCGGGGCGCTGTTCCCGCTGCGGCTCGGCCCGGACTTCGTGCGGCCGCACAACGAGGAGACGTTCGTCACCCAGTCGCTGCAGATCGCCCTCAGCCGGTTGCAGGCACAGCTCCGGCTGGAATTTGCCTATTCCGGCGAAATCGGCGGCCAGGACGGTGGGCCGGGGCCGGGGCCGGGGCCGGGGCCGGGCGAGCGGCGCGCGGACGAGATTGTCCTCGCCTTCTCCCGCCAGCTTCCCGCGATCCGCCGCCAGCTCGATCGCGATCTCGAGGCGGCCTATGCGGGCGATCCTTCCGCCCGCAGCATCGACGAAGTGCTGATCTGCTATCCGGGCCTGCTGGCGATCATCCACTACCGCCTCGCCCATGTCCTGCACGGGCTCGGCGCGCCGCTGGTCGCTCGGATCCTGAGCGAGATCGCCCATGGCACCACCGGCATCGACATCCACCCCGCGGCGCGTATCGGCCATGGCTTCTTCATCGATCATGGCACCGGCGTGGTGATCGGGGAAACGGCCATCGTCGGCAACAACGTGCGGATCTACCAGGGCGTCACGCTGGGCGCCAAGGCCTATCCGCTGGATGGCTCGGTGGCCGCCGCCAAGGCCAGCGCGCGCCATCCCGTGGTCGAGGATGACGTGGTGATCTATGCGGGCGCCACGATCCTGGGCCGGGTGACCATCGGCAAGGGCGCGGAGATCGGCGGCAACGTCTGGCTGACCCATGGGGTACCGCCTTTCAGTGTCGTGCGCCAGCCCCGCGCGGCGGTGTCGAGCGGCAACCGCAATGGGCCCGCCGACGCGGTCAACTGAAGGGGGGGGCGGCAAACATCCCTTGCCGACATCCGGCAGTGTTCTATCCTGAGCGGAGGGAACAGGCCGGTGCCGTCCCCGAATGCCCGTCGCGGGCATTTTTCGGATGGTCCGGCGAAGCAGGGCCGCACCGCGCTAGGATCGGCGGCGGCAGGGAGAAAATGCAGTGGTTCAAGGTGTCGAGGTAACCGGGCAGGCCGGGCTTGTGGAAATCCATATGGATCGCCCGGAAAAGAAGAACGCGCTGACCGCCTCGATGTACGGGGCCATGACGGCGGCGCTGGAAAAGGCTTCGGCGCGTGCGGACATCGGCGCCGTCCTGATCGCCGGAAGGGGCGATGCCTTCAGCGCGGGCAACGACCTTGCCGACTTCATGGCGGGGCCGGAAGGCGCCGGTGCGGCCTTTGCCTTCATCCGCGCGATCGCGGCGTTCGACAAGCCGGTGGTGGCCGCGGTGCAGGGGCTGGCCGTGGGGGTCGGCACCACGATGCTGTTCCACTGCGACCTCGTCTATGCCGCGCCGGATGCGCGCTTCATCATGCCGTTCGTCAACCTCGGCATCGTGCCAGAGGCCGGGTCTAGCCTGCTGGCACCCGCGACCCTGGGTTATGCCAAGGCGGCGGCGATGCTGCTGCTGGGCGAGCCGATGGATGCCCGGGCGGCGGACCAGGCCGGGCTGGTGACGGCGGTGGTGCCGGGCGACGGCCTGCTCGCCCATGCGCGCGGCGCTGCCGCGACCCTGCTGGCCAAGCCGCCGCAGGCCCTGCTGGCAACCCGCCGCCTGATGAAGGGCGACACGGCGCCGGTGCTCGCGCGGATCGACGAGGAAGCCCGGATTTTCCGCGAGGCGATGCAGTCGGCCGAGGCCCGCGAGGCGTTCGACGCCTTTTTCCAGAAACGCGCACCGGTGTTCCGGCGGGGCTGAGGGTCCGCCATAAAAATGCCCGCAAGGGCATTTTTCTGGCGGCGGCCCGCGACGCCCTGCGGTCAGATCGTGGTCAGATCGGCCAGCCGGCGCGGTGCCAGGCGGAATCCCAGAACATCCATTCGAAGCGGGTGGCATTGCGGAACGCCGTGGCCATGCCCGCGCGGGTAGCCGGGGTGGCGGCGGCCGCGGCTTCGTCCACCAGCGCGCGCACCCGCCGGGTCGCCTCGCCGAACGAGGGGGCGGCGTAGGTGTCGACCCAGGCGGCATAGGGATTGGGCGAGACCGCGCGCGGCTTCACGTGGCAGCCGACTTCCCAGTAGACCCAGAAGCATGGCAGGATGCCCGCGATCAGTTCCTCGTAGCTGCGGGTGGCGGCCAGCGCGGAGAGGTAGCTGGTATAGCCCAGGCACGCGGGCGTCGGCTCGCTGCCGTGCGCCATCTCGGCGGTGACGCCGAACTGCGCGAAGAAGGCCTGATGCAGCGCTTCCTCGACCTGCACGGCGACTTTGGCCCCGTCCGAGAATTCGACTCGCCCGGCCGCGCTGGGCGCGCGCGCGGCGGCGAGCGCGAGGACACGGGCATATTCGGCCAGATAGAGGCTGTCCTGCACGATGTAGTGGCGGAAGCTCTCGGGCTCCAGCGTGCCGCCTGCGAGGGCGTTCAGGAACGGATGATCGAGAATGGCCCGGCGCAGCGGCGCCACTTCTTCCCAGATCGTGTCGCAGAAGTGCATGGGGCATTGTCCTTTGGCGGCAGGAGGGATCGGAGCGAACCCGCCGCGCTTAAGGACCGTTTGGAAATTCGTCAAAAAACGAATTTCGCGGCACCGGAGCCGCGGCGCTCAATGCATCGCTCCCGCCCGGTCCGCCGCTTTGGCGATTGCGCAAGGCGCGCGCAAGCGGCAAGAGCGCCCGCCAGTTCACTTCGGAATGCAGGAAATACCAGACATGTTTGAGCCAGGCGCCTCGTTCAAGGACAATCTCCAGCAATTGCCTGCGATTGACGGCATCGAGCGGATCGACCTTGTGGACGCGGCCGGCAGCGTCGTCGACAGCATCGAGAACCGTCCCGGCAAGCAGGGCTCGCTGGCCGTCTACCAGTATCTCCAGCAGCGCTTCGGCACGCTCGACGCCAGGGCCGCCGAACTGGGCATGGCGGTGTTCGGCGAGCATACCGAGGATGCGCGCAGCCGCCCCGGTGCCCATCCCAACATCGACCGCCTGCTCGCCATCGCGGCGGGCGGCGCCCCGCTGGCCATCGAGGTCATCGCCGCCTCCTGATTCCCGCCGCCTGATTTATGGTGGCATGGCGCAGGGGAAGCATGCTTCCCCTGCGCCGGGCGTCAATGACCGCCCGAGGTGTCGATAGGGCCCTTGGGCTTGGGGGCCAGCCAGATCAGCGTCGCTGCAAAAGCGAAGCAGACGGTGATGATCGCGAACATGTCGAGCGTTGCCAGCATCACGCTCTGGCTCTCGACGATGCTCGTCAGCGTGGCGGTCGCGCCGTCCTGGCTCATGCCGCCCGCCACGAAGCTGTCGACCGTCTGGCTCGCGGATGTCATCGCGCCGGCCAGTTCGGTCTGGTTCTCCCGCGCGGCATCCGACCAGCCGGTCTGGACCAGCGAGGTGGCGATGGCGCCGCCCATCGTGCGCATGAAATTGGAGAGCCCCGCCGCGCTGGCCTGTTCCTCCGGTTTCACGCTGGCCATGGCGATGCCGGTGACCGGCACGAACAGCATGACCATGAACGGACCCGTCAGCAGCGTCGGGATCGCCATCTGCAGGAACGTCACGTCCTGGTTGAAGCCCATGCGCCACGCGGTCATCCCGCCGAGGCCGACAAGGCCGATCGAGACGATCAGGCGCGGGTCGAAGCGGTTTACGGCCGCCCCCACCGCCGGGGCCGAGGCGATGGCGAGCACACCCATGATCCCGGTCGCATAACCGGCCCATGTCGAGGTGTAGCCCATGTTCTGCTGCAGCCACAGCGGCAGGATCACGATATTGGCGAAGAACGCCCCGAACCCGGCTGCAAAGGTGATCGCGGACGCCGTGAAACCGCGGTGGCGGAAGATCTTGAGGTCCACCACCGGGTTCTTTTCGGTGATCTCCCAGATCAGGAAGGCGGCCAGGCCCAGTGCGGCGATCACCGCCAGCGCGCAGATCTCGGGCGAGGCGAACCAGTCGTGATTGCGGCCCTCGTCGAGCATGATCTGGAAGGCGCCGACCCAGACCACCAGCAGCGCGAAGCCGACCTTGTCGATCGAGGCCTTCTGGCGCGGATCGGGCTGGCCCCTCAGCAGGAAGATCGTCAGCAGACCGCCTGCGGCCGCGACCACGGCGGGCAGCAGGAAGATGTCGTTCCAGCGCAGGCTGTCGCAGATGACGCCGCCCAGGATCGGCCCGGCGACCGGGCCGACCAGCGTGGTCATCGCCCATAAGACGGTGCCCTGCGTGGCTTTTTCCGGCGGGAACACGCGCAGCAGCAGAAGCTGCGAGAGCGGCATGATCGGGCCGCCGACAAGGCCCAGCATCACGCGCCCGCCCACCAGCATGCCCAGCGAGGTGGACAGGCCGCAGAACACCGAAAGCACCGCGAAGGCGAGGTAGCAGGCGATGAACACCCGCTGCGCGCCGAACCGCATCGCGAGCCAGCCGGTCAGCGGTACGGTGATCGCCTCGGCCACGGCATAGGAGGTGATGACCCAGGTGCCCTGCGTCGAGGAGACGCCGAGCGCGCCCGAGATCGTCGAGACCGAGACATTGGCGATGCTGGTATCGAGCACGACCAGGAAATTGCCGAGCCCGATCGCCAGCGCGGCAAGGAACAGCTTGCCGCCGGTCAGCGGGCCTGCCGGTTCGCGCGCGGTGAACGCGGAGAAGGCGCCGGTCCCCCTTGGGGCGGCTGCGGATTGGCTCATGATGCGTGGCCTCCCGAAAGGCTCAGGTCAGTTGGAGACGTCGATGTCCGCGTCCATCGAAAGGCCGACGCGCAAGGGGTGCTGTTCCAGTTCCCTGGGGTCAAGCGCGATGCGCACCGGCAGGCGCTGCACCACCTTGATCCAGTTGCCGGTGGCGTTCTGGGCGGGCACCACCGCAAACGCCGCGCCGGTGCCGCCGGAGAAACCCACGACCTTGCCGTGGAACTCCACCTCGTCGCCGTAGAGGTCGCTCACCAGCGTCACGTTCTGGCCCGGGCGGACCTTGGCGAGCTGGATTTCCTTGAAGTTGGCATCGACATAGGCGGCCCTGATCGGCACTACCGACATCAGCGCCTGCCCCGCCTGCACCCGCTGGCCGGGCTGGACCTGCCGCCGGGAGACGACGCCGTCCACCGGCGCGCGGATCACCGTGCGGGCCAGGTCGACCCGGGCCTGATCGCGCACCGCGCGGGCGGCGAGCACTTCGGGGTTGGTCTCCACGGTCGCATTCTCGACCAGCGCGCCGGTGGCGTCGCGGTCGCCGACCATGGCTGCGCGGTCGGCACGGGCGGCGGCGCGCGCCGCCTCGCTGGCGCGCAAGTTGGCCTGCGCGGTCTCGAAGGCATTGCGGGCGGTGGTCACTTCATCGCCGGAAACCGAGCCCGAAGCGACAAGGCCCTGACGGCGCTGAAGATCGATCCGGGCCTTTTCGAGCGAACTTTTCGCAGAGGCATAGTTCGCCTCGGCCTGAAGCTGTGCGGCTTCGCGCGAGGCGATCTGGGCGCCAAGGCCGGTGAGGCTGGCCATCGTCCCGCGCACCTTGCGTTCGGTGCGGGCAAGGTCGGCCTCGGCCTTGGCCAGCGCGATGCGGGCGTCGGTATCGTCGAGCCGGACCAGCACGTCGCCCTTCTTCACGTGGACCGTATCGTCCACCAGCACTTCGGCGACCGGGCCGCCGACCAGCGGCGTCACTTGCGCGACATTGGCGCCGACATAGGCATTGTCGGTCTCGACATGGCGCGCGGCGACAAAAGTCTCGTAGGCCCAGACGCCGCCGCCGAGCACGGCGACGACGGCGGCCATCGCGGTGAAGGCGCGCTTGCGTTTGGCCTTGCGGGCGGCCTCTTCGGCGGGGCTTTCACTATCGGCGGGGGCGGCGGGGGCGGCTTCGGGGTGAGCGTGAGTGTTCATTGCGGTCTTATCCTTCGGAACGGAAACCGCCGCCGAGCGCGCGGACGAGAGCGACGTCGAGGGCAAAGGCACGGGTTTGCAGGGAGGCGACGGTGCGGCGCGCGGAGATCAGCGAGTCTTCGGCGGTCAGCACCTCGAGATAGGTGGCAAGGCCGCCGCGATAGCGGTTACCGGCAACGATCCACGCGGTTTCGGCGGCCTGTTCGGCCTTTTGCGCAGCGGCAAGGCGGGTATCGAGCGCGCGCTGGCTGGCGGCGGCGTCGGCGACATCGCGCAGGGCCTGTATCAGCGTGCCGTCGTACTGGGCGACGGCTTCCTCATAGTCGGCTTCGGCGCCGTGCAGCTGGCCGCGCAGCTTGCCGCCCTCGAAGATCGGCAGGGTGAGCGCGGGGCCGACGCTGCCGTAGTCGGAACCGGTCTTGAACAGGCGGGAGATGCCCATGGCCTGGAGGCCGATGGAAGCCGAGAGATTGACGTCGGGATAGAAGGAGGCCCGTGCCTGCCTGATGCGCGCGGCGGCGGCTTCGGTGCGCTGCCTTGCGGCGATCACGTCGGGGCGGCGGCCGATCAGGCTGGCGGGGAGGTTGGCGGGCAGGCCGAAGGCGGCGTGGTCCATGTCCGCCGGGCGGGTGATGGCAAGGCCGCGATCCGGTCCTTGCCCCAGCAGGGCGGCGATGCGGTTGCGATCGAGCGCGATGGTCTCGTCGAGTGCGGCAAGGTCGCCCTCGGCGCTGGCCATGGCCGAGCGGGCGCGGGCGACGGCGCCTTCGTTCTCAAGCTGCGCGGCGCGGCGGCCCTGCATGAGGTCGAGTGTCTGGCGGCGGACCTTGAGCGCGCCTTCGGCAGCGTCGCGCTGGGCGTAATGATCGGCCAGATCGGCATAGGCGGCGGCGATGCCCGCCGAGACTGCGAGGCGGGCCGAGGCCGCTTCGGCCCCTGCGGCGGCCGCATCGCCGCGCGCGGCGGCCAGCGCGGCGCGGTTGCGGCCGAAGAAATCGAGGTCCCAGTTGAGGTTCAGGCTGCCCTGTCCGTAGTCCGGCCAGCCGCGCGGGGCGAAGCCGGAGGGGAACAGGTAGTTGTCGCTCTGCTGGGCGAGCCCGCCCTGCGCGTTGGCATCGAGCGAGGGCAGGGTGGCCGCGCGGCTGGTGCCGACCATGGCCCGCGCCTTGGCGAAGCGCGCTTCGGCGACCCTGAGGTCGGTCGCTCCGGCAAGGCCTTCGGCGATCAGCCTGTCGAGCTGGGGATCGCCAAAGCCCTTCCACCAGTTGTCCGAAGGCCAGTCGGCCGCCGGGGCGGCAAGGCTCCGGTCGGCAGCGAAGGCCTGCGGCGCGGAGATCGGCTCGAGGTCGGCTTTGGCGGGCAGGGCGGCGCAGCCTGACAGCAGCAGATTGGCGCCAAGCAACAAGGCGATCCCCGTTGCCGGCCCTGTCGTCATAGCGTGTCTCAGGCTGCGCAAGTGCCGTGAATTCTGTGGCTTCACGAACGACTCCATCTCGGTTCGGAGGATCGGCTTATAACCGTACAGTTCGGTCATTTATGGATTCGCGCTTGTCTCGTCAAACGAAAAGCGTACAGTCCGGTACAGGAATGGAAGACAACCCATGCGTGTGAAGACAGACAGCCGCCGACAGGCGATCCTTGACACCGCGCTCGCGCTGTTTCGGGAAGTGGGGTATGAGCGCGCCAGCATGGCCGCCATCGCCGCGCGCGTCGGCGGGTCGAAGGGCACGCTCTACAACTACTTCAAGAACAAGGACGATCTCTTCGCCGCCGCCATGGTCGGGGCGATGGAAGAGCAGGGCATGGCAATGCTGGACCTGCTCGATTCCGGCTCGGATGACGTCAGGGTCGTGTTGTGCCGGTTCGGGGCGGCCTATGTGCGGTTCCTCTCCGCGCCGGAGCACTTGTCCATCGTCCGCACGGTGGTCTCGGAAGGGGCGAATGCAACGCTCGGCGCGCAGCTCTACGAATTGGGGCCGAAGCGCGGCGCGCGCGAAATGGCCGGTTTTGTCTTGCGTATGCAGGAGCAGGGCAAGCTCAGGCAGGGGGATCCGATGATCGTCGGCGCGCACTTGCGCGCGCTGCTCGAGGCGGGAATCTACGAGCCGCAGCTGTTCGGCGCGGCCCCCGACTACGACATCGAAAGCGCCGTCGCGCTGGCGGTCGAGGCGTTCCTGAGAGCTTATGGTCAGGATCCGGCTGCTGCCAATCCATAGTAATTTTCTATGGAAATGACAATTCTAACGATTTGACGATGATGGATTGTCCTGCGAGGCCTGCGGCAAAACGTGGGAGAAGGCCGTTGTTGGACAAAGCCGTGTTGGGCAAACTTGATCGCCGCAGCTTGATAGGCAAGGCGGCCGGCCTGGCGCTGGCCGTTGGTCCCGGCGCTGCCATCCCCGGCACGGCTTTTGCGGCGGTGCGCCGCGAACCCCTCGCCCGGGTGATTGTCGACAACGACTTTGCCGGCGATCCCGATGGGCTCATCGCGCTCGCCCATCAGGTCGCGTCGCGCTCGAGCCGCTGCGTGCTCATCACCAGTTCCACGCTTGATCGCCGCTTCGCGGCGATGGGCGGCCTCGATCCCGATACCACCGCCGCACAAGGGGCAAAGGCGGCGCGGGACCTTCTGGCCAGGATGGGCCGGAGCGACCTGTGCCCGGTGCTGGCCGGCAGCGAGAGCCCGGGGCCAGAGTCGGGGCCAGAGTCGGGGCCAAAGGGCGGCACCCAGGCTGCGCAGGCGATCGTCGCCGAAGCCATGCGCGATGACCCGCTGCCGCTGTTCTTTGCCTGCGGCGGTCCGCTGACCAACCTCGCGCAGGCGCTGCGGATCGAACCGCGGATCGCCGCGCGCATGACGCTCGTATGGCTGGGCGGCGATGGCTATCCGGGTGGCGGCGACGAGTACAACCTCTCTGCCGATCTGGCCGCCGCGCGCTACGTCATCGAACGCTCGGGCATTGCCCTGTGGCAGATCCCGATGCCCACTTACGCGCAGTGCCAGATCTCGATCGCCGACTTCGAAGTCAACGTGCGCGACATTTCGGCGACGACGCAGTGGCTCTATGAGCGCTATGCCGCGCTGCCGCCCTTCGTCAAACTGGGCGGCGCGATCGGCTGCGGGGACAGCGCACTGGTGCTGCTCACCGCGATTTCGGCCGCGACCAGCCGGAGCCGGACCCAGACGGCGCGCCGGATCCTCGACGATGCCCGTTACGGCGACGAAATTCCCGGACGCACCATTCGTGTCATCGAGGAACTCGATGTCCGCCTGTTGCTGAGCGACTTCGTCGCGGCCATGCGCGCCCCGGCCTGAGAGCCCGTTTGGAAATTCGCGAAAGTCGAATTTCTCGGCGCCGGGCTCGCCGGCTCCGGCCCGCTGGTTTCCGTCCGCCCCTGAACGAAAACCAACGGGCTCTTGCTGAAATCACCTTCCGCTTCTTGCACCGGGTAAAATCGTCACGATCCCTCGATTGAAGGGAAAATGATCGAATTGTTAACCCATGAAGAAACGAACTGTGCTTGAACATGTAAATGGCCGTAGCACAGCGCAGCGATGACGACCGTCCCACTCTCCGCGATTTTGCTCCCGCGGGCGGAATTCTGGCACTGCTGCTGGTGCTGCTTGTCGCCGCAGCAGTGATGCAGGCAGCGGATTCGGGGCGCTATCTGGTCGTGGCCGGGCGCGGCATGGGGCTGGGAGAGACGGTCACGCTGGTCCAGCGCTCGCACGGCAGGCTGATCGGCGCGGGTGCCTTGCCGAACAGCCTGGTGGTGGATTCGGCGGCGCCCGATTTCGCATCCTCCATGCGCAAGGCCGGCGCGTGGATGGTGATCGGCACGAGCGCAAGGGCCGCTTGCGAGGGCAACTAGTGGATTGACCGGAACGAAAGAGTCCAGTTGGGGATTCCCACTGGCTTGCTGGCGTGTCAGTCTCGGAGGATGCGTGATGGGATCAGCTTCATCGTTTCGGCCTCCGACCGTCAACGCCTGCACGACATCGTGTCGGCGCCCTTGAGTCCACAGAAACATGTCTGGCGCGCCCGTATCGTTCTTTTGAGCAGCGACGGCCTGGGCACCTCGGCGATTATGACGGCAACAGGAAAGTCGAAGACCTGCGTGTGGCGCTGGCAGGAGCGTTTCATGCACGAAGGCGTCGATGGCCTGCTCCGCGACAAGTCCCGTCCGCCCGGCAAGGCGCCGGTATTGCCCAAGCGCGTGGCCGAAATTGTCCGGCTTACGCAGGAACCGCCGCCGCATGAGGCAACCCACTGGACGGCGCGCGCGATGGCCAAAGCGGTCGGGCTTGCCGTTTCGACAGTGCAGTCGATCTGGAAGGCGCATGGGCTTGCTCCGCATCGCTGGCGCAGCTTCAAGCTGTCGAACGATCCGGCTTTCGCCGAAAAGCTCACCGAGATCGTCGGCCTCTATGTCGATCCCCCCGCCCATGCGGTGGTCCTGTCGATCGACGAGAAATCGCAGATACAGGCGCTCGACCGCACCCAGCCCGGTCTGCCGATGAAGAAGGGCCGCGCCGGCACCCTGACCCATGACTACAAGCGCCACGGCACGACCACGCTGTTCGCTGCGCTCAATGTGCTCGACGGAACCGTGATAGGGCAGAACATGCAGCGCCACCGCCACCAGGAGTTCATCCGCTTCCTCAATCGGATCGAGCGTGAAGTACCCAAGGGCAAGGCGATCCACGTGATCCTCGACAACTATGCCGCACACAAGAAGGACAAGGTCCAGGAGTGGCTCGCCCGCCATCCGCGCTGGACTTTCCACTTCACGCCGACATCTTCCTCATGGCTCAATGCCGTCGAGGGCTTCTTCGCAAAGCTGACCAGGCGGCGCCTTAAGCACGGCGTCTTCCACTCCGTCGTCGACCTCCAGGCTGCCATCAACCGGTTCATCCGGGAGTACAACGCCGACAACCCCAAGCCCTTCATCTGGAAGGCCAATCCGGACGAAATCATCGCGGCTCGAAATCGAGGGTTCCAAACGTTGGAGTCAATCCACTAGGTCGTAAACTCATAAACGGCACAATCGAGGTTTGAAGCAAAATGGCGCAGCGGCAGGAGGGAAGGCGCTGGAATATGTCGATATTTCAATACTTCCCGACGCAGCGCTGGGCCATTTTGGGCAAACCCCGAAGGGGCGCCCAAATGGCTTCCATCTCGAACCGAAGCTGCCTTGGACGGGCAACCAGCCCGCCCGGCGGCACCTTCGGCCCGAGCTGTTCGCCATTTGGGCGCCTCGATGGTGCCGTTTATGAGTTTACGACCTAAGGCGGGGAGAGGGGGCGGATGATTACGGAACTCGACACGCTGCGGCACCGGGTCGGCCGCTTCCTGCTGTTCCTCGTCTGGGCCCATGTGCCGCTGCTGGCGGGCGTGGCGGTGATGACCCGCAATTCCGCCTGGCGCGCCGCGCTGGCCGGCGTGGCGCTGGCGGGATGCTATCACCTGATGTGGCACCGCCGCGGGATTTCGCGGGCGACACGCTATGTTTCGGCGGTGGTGCTGATCGGGGAACCGGCGGTCCTGCTGGTCCTGCTGCGGGGGCATCCCTGGCAGATGGACATGCACATGTACTTCTTCGCGATGTTCGCGGTGACCATCGCCTGGTGCGACCGGCTGGCGATCCTCGTCGCCGCCGTGGCGACGATACTGCATCACCTGGTGCTGCTCTATCTCCTGCCCCTGGTTGTCTTCCCCGGTGGCGGCAGCGTGGAGCGGGTCGTCCTGCATGCCGTGATCGTCCTGTTCCAGACGGCGGTCCTGGTCTGGCTGAGCGACCGTCTGGTCGAGAGTTTCACGCGGCAGAAAGCTCTGGCCGACGAGATCCTGGCAAAGCACGAGGCGCTGGAGGCACGCACCCGCGAGGCGGAAGAGGCCAACCGCGCCAAGAGCCTGTTCCTCGCCAACATGAGCCATGAAATCCGTACGCCGATGAACGCGATCCTGGGTTTCTGCCATCTGATCGGCCGCAGCCGGCTCGACGCCCGGCAGAAGGACTACGTCGCCAAGATCAACCAGGCGGGCAATTCGCTGCTGCGGGTCATCAACGACATTCTCGACTTCTCGAAGAACGAGGCGGGCAAGCTGTCACTTGAAGCGCATCCGTTCGACGTGCGCGCCGCCGTCGAGGCCCAGCGCCAGCTGATCGCCCACGATGCGGAATTCGCAGGCGTCATGGTCGTGACCGAGATCGCCGCGGACGTTCCCCGGCGCCTCTGCGGGGACGAGATCCGCTTCGGGCAGATCCTGCTCAATCTGCTCAACAATGCGGTGAAATTCTCCCCCGGCGGCATGGTCCGGGTCGGGCTGGCGGCGGAGCGGGACGAGGAGGACCGCGTGGTCCTCACGCTTTGCGTGGCCGATACCGGCATCGGCATGACCGCGCAGCAGCAGGCGGGCCTGTTCACCTCCTTCACCCAGGCCGACAGCACCACGACCCGGCGCTTCGGCGGCACCGGCCTCGGGCTGGCGATCTGCCGGCAGATCCTGGAGCAGATGGGCGGCGGCATCGCGGTGGCGAGCGCGCCGGGCGAGGGCAGCACTTTCACGTGCCGGATACCGATGCTGCGGGCGGCGGACGGGCCGCGCGACGTGTCGGTCCCCGACTGGGTGAAGGGCCTGCGGGTGCTGGCTGCCGACGACAATTCCGCCTCGCGCCAGATCATGCGGGAAGTGCTGGCCGGATGGGGCATGTCCCTCGACCTCGTGGCTTCGGGAAGCGAGGCGCTGAGTGCGCTGCGGGCGGCGGAGGAGATCGCCCGGCCCTACGATCTGGTCCTGCTCGACTGGAAGATGCCGGGGCTCGACGGTCTGGAAACGGCGCAGGCGATCCGCACGGTGCTGCGCGGCCTGTTGCTGCCCAAGACGATCCTCGTCACCGCCTACGGCACCGAAGAAGCGGTCCTGGGGACCGGCGCGGACGTCATCGACGGATTTCTGCCCAAGCCGCTGGTGCCCGAGACGCTTCTCGAGACGATCGTGGCGGTCTTTTCCGGCGCGGGCTTCATGGAGGGCAGCGCTCTGGCGGGGCCGATCGCACCGGTCGTTTCGCCGCGCCTGCGCGGGCTGCGCGTGCTGCTGGTGGAGGACAACGAGATCAACCGCGAGATCGGCACCGAACTGCTGCGCGATGCCGGGCTGGAGGTCGACTGTGCGGCCGACGGCCTGGCCGCCTGCGCGCGGGTGGAGGCGCGGCAGGGGGCTTATGCCGCGATCCTGATGGATGTGCAGATGCCTGAAATGGACGGTCTTGAAGCCACCCGGGTGATCCGCAGGCGCTGGCCGGTGGAGCAGTTGCCGATCATCGCGATGACCGCGCATGCGTACGAGGAGGAGCGCCAGCGATGCCTTGCGGCCGGCATGAACGATCATGTCGCCAAGCCGGTGGATCCGGCCGTGCTGATGCGCACGCTCGAACGCTGGCTGGTGCGATCGTCGCTGCCCGAGGTTTTGCCCGAGGCTCTTCCGGGCGAGGCGGCCGGACAAGGTTGAGCAAGTCTGAGCCGGTCCGGCTGCGTCTTGCCGCCGATCCGGTTGTTGCGGCGCGCCGATCGGGGCGGCCATTGTCCGGTTGGACGCTCGCTTTGCGCAGGCGCGATCCCGGCGGCCCAATGGCCCAGGCATCTTCGGTGCCGCAGGTATAATCATTTTATATCAATTCAATAAGCGTATTATACGGCCCCTTTCCCGGGTTTCGTTCAGGCCTGATCGTGCGCAGCGCGATAGCGCTGCCGACAGGTATTTCCGGCTTTCCGCAAGCCTGTTGCGTGGGCCCGCCGGGATTGGTTTCATCCCGGACATGTCGCCGCCGGTGCGGTTCGGAGCGCCCCGCGCCGATACCCTCGCAGCGGCTGCTCTTTGCCGTGCGGTGCCCTGCCGCACTCCCTAGATCGGAGCAGGAACAGCGGAGCGCATTCGCTGTGCACGCCGATTGCACGGCCCGGGTGATCCCGGCGGGAGGTACTGAAATGACAGTCGAGGCTATTCCCATCCTGTTGCCTCCGTGCCGGTTGGGCGAGCGTGCCGGATCGCCTGCGTGGACCCGGATCGGCGGCCGCGTGCTGCTTGCTATCGCCCTGCTCATGGCGATGGTGACGGTGCCGCTCAGCCGTCCTGCGCAGGCGCAGATTGCCGACCAGGCCAATCCCGTGCCGACGATTGACCGCGACCGTATCGACCGCGCGGTTCCGGTCCTGCCGCGGCCCGCGCAAGGCGATCCGGTTCCTGCGCCGCAGACTGTCGCCCCGCCCGTCGATCTGCCGGCCGAACTCAAGGCCGCCGGGCCCGGGGCCGCCGGGCCGCTGACTGCTGCCGTGCTCACCGCGGTGCGTTTCGACGGCAGCACCCTTGCGGAAGAAACCCTGGCGGCCTGCGTGCGCCCGTGGATCGGCAAGCCTCTCGACAAGGAGGTGCTGCAGGGCATCGCCAATGCGGTGACCGCGGCTTATGCGCGCAGCGATATTGCCTTTTACGCGGTGTCGATCCCCCCACAGGCGCCGACCGGCGGCGTGCTGCTGGTGCGCGCGGTGGAGGGGCGGGTCGTCGATTATGCGCTCGGCCACCGGACGCCGAGCACTCCCACGCGGCTGATCGACCGGCGCATGAAACGGCTGATGAAAGAGATGCCGACACGCCGCTCCACGCTGGAGCGGACCCTGTCGCTGCTGCGCGACATTCCCGGACAGCGGGTCGAGGCGAAGCTGCGGCGGACCGCCCGGCCCGGCGAGCTGGCGCTCGACCTTGCCGTGAAGCGCAAGCAGATCGAACTGGGCGTCAACCTCAACAACGGCGGCGTGGTCAACGTGACCTCCGGCGTGCAGGCCCAGGTCACGGTGGCGGCGAACGGGCTGCTGCGCGAAGCGGACGTCACGCGTGCTTCCGCCTATCTGCCGTTCCAGCCGGCGCATTATCAGTTCTACACGCTCAGCCATGCGACGCCGCTGGGCAGCGATGGAACAACGCTGGGGGTGAGCGGCGCCTATGTCCGCACCCGCACCCGCACGAGCGACATCCTCGGCGAAGCGCGCCAGGTGGGCATCGCCCTGTCGCATCCCGTGATCCGCTCCTATCGCCGCAACCTTACGGTGCATGCATCGCTCGACGGCGCCAACAGCAGCAACTACTACCTCGATACCGCCTTCGGGCAATTCCGCACCCGCGCCCTGCGGCTTGGGGCATCGTGGAGCGCGATCGGCAAGACCGGTGGTTACGCCGTTTCAGCCACGATCAGCCAGGGGCTCGATGCGCTCGGCGCGCGGCCGCTGGCCGGCTATTCGCAGGCCGATTTCCGCAAGGCCAATGCCCAGACCACGTTTGTCAAGCAGGTCGGCGGCAAGGTATCGCTTCAGGCGACCCTGCGCGGCCAATACACACGCGACCGGCTGGCGACGACCGAACGGTTTTCGCTGGGAGGGGAAGGCGCGGGCCTGGCCTACCGGACCGGGATCGTCACCGCCGACAAGGCGGTGGCGGGACAGGTGCAAGTGGCGTGGCAGCTCGTTGGCGGCGCGCAAGGCAAGCGGGCGCTGACGGCCTTTGTCTATAGCGATGGTGTGCTTGCCCATAGTTACGGCAGGCCGACGTACGGCTTGAAGGCTGCCGATTATTCGCTGGCGACGGCGGGCGGCGGAGTGCGGGTATCGCCGGTTCCGGGCTGGATCGTCGAGGCACAAGTGGCGGCCCCAGTCAAGAGTATTTCACCGAATTACAGCAAGAAAGCGCGGTTCCTGTTCAGTCTGGCGCGCTCGATCTGAACGCTTTTGCGTATACGCAAAACGGTTGAGCGGCGTCCCGGATCGACGATGGTCCGATGAGGAAAAGTTGTGATGTGGGAGGGGAAATGAAAAACGTCTGGGAAGTCTGGCCAAAGGCGCTGAGCGATGCGGAGTGTGACGCGATCGTCAATCGCGCGGCGCATTACGCTCCGCAGGACGCGACGGTCGGTTTTGCGGCGGACCTGCGCAGCGATCACATCCAGCGCAGTTCGACCATCCGCTGGTTCGATGCGGGGCGGGAGAAGGACATCGTCTCGCGCATCATGTCCTTTGTGCAGTCGTCGAACCGCTCGAACTTCGGTGCCGACATCGTTGCGCCGTTCGAACTGCAGTTCACCGAGTACCACGCGACAAACAAGGGGCATTACGACTGGCATCAGGATGTCTGGCTGGAATCGAACCGTCCGTTCGCGCGCAAGCTTTCGGTTGTTGTGCAGCTTTCGGCACCCGGCGATTACGATGGAGGGCAGTTCGAGTTCTTCGGCATCCAGAACCCCGGGCCGACCTTTGCCGATCGCGGCAGCCTGCTGATCTTTCCCTCGTTTCTCCAGCACCGTGTGCTGTCCGTCAGCCAGGGTAGCCGCAAGAGCCTGGTGACCTGGATCGAAGGCCCGAACTGGCGTTGAGGGTCCGTTTGAAAAATGCCCGAAAGGGCATTTTGAGCGCTGGTGCCGGATCATGGCCGCGACGGGATGGATCTGGGTTTCGCGGTGCCACGAAAAAAATGGAACCGGATCGACGGTATTTTTTTCGGCCATGGCGAGGGGCGCGCGCAAGGAATGCCGGTGGAGCGCAAAGGCTCTGGAATCTTTCCGCGATCAGCGGGATTACGAACGATATTGCGAAATTATCGCGGCGTTATCGATGATTGTTGTAAGTATTGATCAATAATAACCATCCGATCAGAATTCAATTCACGTTGCTTCATTGTAAATATTGCCGATCATCTGTCCTTATCGTGAAGGTTGCCGCGGGCATCCGGATCATGGTCTGGCGGTCTTTCGCGTTTTCCAAACCGGTGTTCCTGCCGGACTGGAAAACGCTCCATGGAAGGAGGCGAACTTGCGCTTCGATACCATCTTTTTCCAGCGCAGCGCGGTGGCGGCCTTGTCGCTGATGGCAGCGGTTTCGCTGGGAAGCGCGGCGCAGGCCGCCACTTATGGCGAGGATGCGGCAACCCCCGCGCAAGGCGCCGTGGCCGGCGCTCTGGACAGCATCGCCAGCCCCGACACGACCGTTTATGGCGACATGCTCGCAGCGATCGACGGCCTGGGCAGTTCGGCGGAGCGCGCCGATGCGCTGGGCCAGCTTTCGCCGCGCAATTACCGGCTCTTGCCGCGACTGGCGATCCAGTCGATGGATGCCAGCGATAGCGAGATCCGGGGCTATCTGGCCGAGCGGCGCGAACAGGCGTGGGACGCGGCGGCGGCGCCGCCGCCGCCTGCCGACCAGACGGTTCGCTTCATGCTCAGCTTCGGGCTCAAGCAGGCTGCCTACAAGCAGCGGATCGACCGGCCCGCGGCCAATTCGGACAGCCGGTCGATCCGCTCCGGCCTGGATGTCTCGCCGGCGAAAGGCCTGATTCTGGGGGCAACGCTGGGGATCGACGGCATCGATGCCAACCTCGACCGGTCGCAGCACCCCCGGATCACGCAGTTCAACGTCGATATCGGTCCTTACGCCAGCTATTCGACCAACACGTTCTATATCGACGCGACTTCTGTCTATAATCGCAGTTATTACAAGCTTCGCCGGCAGATCAGCTGGAGCGGCTTTTCCGACCAGCTGAGGACAAACGTGAGCGGAGACAACGCCGCCGCAACCGTCGAGGCTGGTAGCATCCTGCAGTTCGGCGCCCTTCGGGCGCAACCCTTCGCCGGGCTGCACTACCGCTATGCTGATGTAAGAGCCCGATTCAAAAGTGTCTCAAGCGTAGCAATATCTTGCGGTTCTGCGGATGAGCATGCGGATAGAAGCGATCGTGGCCCAGGCGGTAGACGAGGCGATGGTCGCCTCCCAGTCCTTTGCGAGGCGGCGGCACCGCCCCAGCCAGGCGAACGTGCGCTCGACGACCCAGCGGCGCGGGAGGACTTCGAAGCCCTCGGCCTTGTCGGAACGCTTGATGATCTCGATTACCCAATTCCCGACTTTGGCGAGTGCTCTCCTGAGCTTGTCTCCGGCGTAGCCACCATCGGCGAAGATATGGCGCAGCCAGGGGAAGCGCTGGCATATGCCTTTGAGCACGTCGACGGCGCCATCACGGTCCTGAATATCGGCGGTGTGCACGAGGATGGAGATCAGAAAACCGGAGGTGTCGGTCAGGATATGACGCTTGCGGCCTTTGACTTTCTTGCCCGCGTCATATCCACTCGGGCCGCCGCTTTCGGTCGTTTTCACGCTCTGGCTATCGATGATGCCCGCACTGGGAGAGGCTTCGCGCCCCTCGATCTCTCGCAGGTTCATGACCAGCAGCGTGTTCATCACCTCGAACAATCCCGCGTTACGCCAGGCGTAGAAATAGCGCCGAACCGTCGAGACCGGTGGAAAGCACTTGGGCAGCAGGCGCCAGGCACACCCGGCCGAAGCCAGATAGAGCAGCGCGTTGGCCACTTCGCGCATATTCGTGCTGCGCCGCCGACCGCCTTGCTTTGCCGGGGGAATGAACGGGGCCACCAGCGCCCACTCCTTATCCGTCATGTCGCTTGGATAACGCAGTCCCTTGCGGCTATGCTCCTCTCGAGCAATGCCAGTCCATGCCATTGATCACTCCATCTCTCGCAAGGACGGCGTGAATCATAACATGCTGGTATTGCTCAACAACTTTTGGATCGGGCTCTAAGCGGCTTTGTCGAACACGGTGGTGCGGCCGCTCTGGCCGTGGCGCAGTACAAGACGCAGTCCGTTCGCAGCAGCATTGGCCTGCGTGCCTCGACCAAGGCCCGAACAGGTTCGTGGACCGTAAGGCCGAACGTCGAGGCACAATGGCAACGCGAATTGCGCGGCCATCCCGATAGCCGGATCGAAGCCGTGTTTGCCGGCGGTGATACGCCGATCTTTGTCTTGCCCGGGGCACAGTATGCCCGCGACGTCGCCGTCGTGAAGGCGGGACTGTCCGCGGCGAGCGGCGAGCGGATAAGCATAAGGCTTGCCTATTCGGGCGAATTTGCCGCCGATCGCCATGTGCATGGGCTGGCGATCACGGCCAGCAGGCGGTTCTGAATAGCCCTCGGGTCGCACCACCGAACGGGCTGGGCGGCGCGGCAGGTTCCCGCGCCGCCCGATACCGCAAGCGTCCACCGAAAATGCAGTCGAAACGAACACAGTTTCGGGCAGCACCGGCGCTGCGAGGCGGTATCATCGGCGGGCCAGGGGGCGGCAATGCCGCGAAGCGCGGGGCAGGCGGTCCCGATCTGGCGCCTTGTGCGGGTTTTTCAGCGCACCATCGGAGGGTTTGATGGCAGGTTTTCTCAAGGATATTCTCGCAACCCTGTCCTACGAACCTGCCCCGGCCGAATTGCGGCCTGCGGATGCCGCGGCGCTGTCGCGGCTGGATGCGCGCCTGTCGGATTTCGTGCAGGACAATACCCGTTCGCGCGGGGCGATCTCGATGCGGCCGTCGGATTGCAGCGTGTGGGACGGCAACCCGCGCGACGTGCCGGGCCTCTCTGCCGATAGTTGCCGCTCGCTGATCGATTCCATCGCGCTGGAAGACGGCAATCGCATCCCCGTCCTGGTCCGCCGCAACCCTCCGGGCGCCGACCTGCCCTACCAGTTGCTGGTCGGGAGCCGGCGCCGTTTCGCGATAGACTGGCTCAATCACAACGGGCGGCCGGAAATCCGCCTGAACGCGCTGATCGTCGACCTGTCGGACGAAGAGGCGTTCCGCCTTGCCGATATCGAGAACCGTGAACGTCAGGACATCACCGAGATCGATCGCGCGCGCAGCTATCAGAATGCGGTCGATCGTTTCTACGGCGGCGTCCAGTCGCGCATGGCAGAAGCACTCGGGTTGTCGAACAGCCAGCTCAGTCGCCTGCTGGCGTTGGCACAGATGCCGGACGAGGTGGTAGACGCCTTCGCCACCAAGGACGAACTGCGCGTCCGCCATTCCGAGGTGCTGACGCCGCTGCTGCGCCGGGCCCAGCAGCGCGAACATGTGCTCTGCGCGGCCCGTGGCATCGCCGAGGAGCAGCAGAAGCTGGCCGCCACTGGCGAGCGGCTGATCCCCGCGGCCAGCGTGCTGGCACGGCTCAAGCAGGCCGGCAAGACGACCGATCGCTTGCGCGAGGCCGAACAGGCGATCGAGCTGGACGGATCGCGGATCGGCCGCCTGCGCCATGTGCGCGAGGGGCTGGCCGTCGAGATTCTCGTTGCCGAAGGCAGCGGGCTGGCCGGGGTGCTGGAGGCGGTCGAGCGGGCGCTGCGCGAGGCGCGGGAGGGCGCGCTTGATGAAACGCCCGATCAAGCGCCCTATGGAGCCTTGGCCGAGGACTTGGCCAGCGAGGATTGAAGTCTGTCTGGAAAATGCCCGGCAGGGCATTTTGAAGGCTGGCGGCGTGCAATGCGCTTTTCGCGAATTTCCAAACGGCCTCTGAGCGCGTCTCCGGCGCGGAACCATTCCCTCCCGCTCGCGGTCTCCCTTGGGGAGTGAAGCGCCCCGGGTTTTCCGGAGGCTATCCGGTTTGGCTCAGGCAGCCATATCGAGGGTCTCGATGGCTGCATAGTAATTTGCCTCTGCCTCGGCGGGCGGAATGTAGCCGATGGGACCGAAGAGGCGATGCTCGTTGTACCAGTGGACCCAGCGCAAGGTGGCCATTTCGACGGCCGATGCACTCGGCCAGGAGCGCTGGCGCCAGATTACCTCTGCCTTGTAGAGACCATTGATTGTTTCGGCCAAAGCGTTGATGCTCCTATGTTGGTCAAGAGCCTTTCGCGGCTGCTGGGAGCGGCTTTTCAGTGCAAAGGTGTTGGTAGATTTCGCGAGCGATGTAGCGCTTGAGGCACCGCCGGATTTCGCGAGGTGACTTGCCTTCGGCGGTTCGGCGCTGGATATATTCGCGGGTCGGCGGATGGTGGCGCATGCGAACCAAGGCGACGCGGTACAGAGCCGCATTCGCCCGCCGGTTGCCACCGCGGTTGAGCCGGTGACGGTTGGTCTTGCCACTTGATGCCGGCACGGGGCACACGCCGCATAGCTTGGCGAACGCGGCCTCGGATCGGATCCGCTGAGGATTGTCGCCCAAGACAATGAGCATGTCGGCGATGGTACCGGTCGACACGCCAGGCGCATCCATCAATGCCGGTGCGTGGGCACGCACCAACTGCTCGAGGACGGCTTCGTGCTCTTTGATCTCGGCATCCAGCATCAGCCATCGGTTCGCCAATGCGCGTAGCGCCATCTTCGCCGATGCAGTGGTGGATAGCAGTGCCCCCGGGCGCAGCGCTGCGATCGCGTGGATAAGCGTCATCTTGCCGGTCATGCTGATGAACCGCTCGCGCAACGCCTGGGGCGCGTTCACCAGCATTGTCTTGAGCGTGACCATGGCTTGTGTTCGCGCTTTGAGCGCGGTGTCGCGGGCGATCTTGAGGTGACGGATCATTTCGACGGTGCCATCACCGAGCTTGGGCTCACCGCCAGCGTCACCCGCAAGCACGGCCCTTGCAGCAGACTCGGCATCCACGGTATCGGTCTTGCCATATCGACGCCGGAGCTGCCGGTTGATCCGGCCGACCTCAATGACGCGCCAACCCTTCGCAGCCAACGCACGTGCGAGGCCGGCACCGTATGAGCCAGTTCCTTCGATACCGAACGCGTGCACGGTTCCGTGCTCGGTTGCCCAAGCTGCTACCTGGCGATAGCCCTTGCTGGTTACCGGGAACGATGCTGTGGCAAGCCGCGCGCCCAATCCGTTGATCGCGACCGCGACGTGAACGTCTTTATGGGTGTCGATGCCGATGACGACGGCGTCTGGTGTGATATCATGCATATTGGTCCTCCAGGCGGGTGGAACCCGAAGGCCCTTCGCGAGCGGACAGGACTGTGACGGGACGGCACTCCCTCAGGCTCCTATCAAGTCACGTTTCGCGACGCCCCGGGTGCAGCCTGGAGGGCCGACAGATCAACGCCATGACACGTGGTCAGTCGTAAGCACGGGTCAGACCTTCCAGACTGCACGCATCTTCTCACAGTCGTAAGAGTCCCCGACACTGCCGACTGAAGGAACCAGGTTGGCTTCGGCAAGGCGCTGGGTGTAGTTCATGGCAAGGTATTGGGCGGATTCAATCGGTCGTCGCAACACCTGCTTCCTGCTGCGGGGCGAGGAACTGGTCGAGGACTTCTGCAGGTGTCTTCCATCCGAGCGTCTTACGCGGGCGCGTGTTCATGGCGTGAGCAACTGCTTCGAGTTCTGGTATCGAGTGCCGGCTGAGATCGGTGCCCTTCGGGAAGTATTGGCGGAGCAGGCCGTTGGTGTTTTCATTTGAGCCACGCTGCCATGGGCTTTGCGGATCGCAGAAGTAGATTTTCAGTCCACTGTCGACCCGGAGCGTTGCGTGCTGGGCCATCTCGGCACCTTGGTCCCACGTGAGTGACTGACGGAGTTTCTCTGGCAGCTCGCGCATGTCGTCATCGCGCCGGGCACGTGCTGAACGCCTGGCGGGGTCGGCCAGACGGGCAGCATGTTCACGATAGGAGGACGGGGCGATCGCCAGTTCGCGGCAGATCGGCTCGATACCCAAGTCCTCGCGATGCGCGTCGATGAACGACATCATCACCTCTCGCGGCGGTCGAGCTCCGCCAGCGCAAAATACGCCGATGCCTTGCGCAGGATCTCGTTCGCGCGCCGCAACTCCTTTACCTCGCGCTCGAGCAGCTTGATCCTGGCCTTCTCATCAGCGGCAAGCGCCGCTGGCCCCGCTCGTCGGCTCGCCTCCTCGCGGCACCAGCGGCGCAGCGTCTCGGCCGTACAGCCAATCTTGGCGGCAATCGAAGACATCGCCTCCCACTCCGAACCGTAATCGGCGCGATGTTCGCCAACCATACGCACTGCACGATCGCGGATCTCAGGTGAAAACTTGTTCCGGGTTCTACTCATAACGAAAGCTCCTTCTCATAAATCGGAGCCTCCGGAAAACCCGGGGCGCTTCAGCGCGTGGTGACGGTGCGCCGGGAGGGAGAAGCCTGATGGCTCGGTTCTTCCCGGTCCTCACCTCGCTGCTGCTGGCGACCTCCCCTTTGGCCGTGCAAGCGCAGGAGGCTAATCCCACACCGCCTCAAGCCGACGAACATGCCGGAATGGATCATGGCAGCATGGACCATTCGCAGATGGACATGTCCGGCATGGACATGAGCGCGCCGGATATGAAGGGCATGGATCACTCCGCTCACGCCGTGCCCGCAAGCACGGTCTCCGACGAGCCGGGTGATGCCCCGCCGCCACCGGTGCCGACCGACTTTCCTGCGCAGCGCTTCTTCGCGCCCGATCGCATGGCGGCGTCGCGCGCGGCGATGGTGAAGGAGATGAAGTTCAACACTTTCGCCCTTCAGGTCGACCAACTGGAATTCCGCACCGGCAAGGGCGGGGACGGTTTCGGCTGGGAAGGGCAGGCGTGGTACGGCGGCGATATCGACCGGATCGTGCTTGCCAGCGAGGGCGAGGGCACCTTCGGCGAGCGGGCCGAGCGTATCGAGCTTAATGCCTACTGGCGTCACGCGCTCGATCCCTGGTTCAACCTGCAACTCGGCATGCGGCAGGACTTCCGGCCCGATCCGCAGCGCACTTACGCGCTGGTCGGCATCGAGGGGCTGGCACCTTACTGGTTCGAACTGCAAGGTCAGTTGCTCGTCTCGAACAAGGGCGATGTCCACGCACGCGGCAAGGCGGGCTATACCCAGCGCATAACCCAGTCGCTGGTGCTCGAACCCGAGGCTGAAGTCAATTTCGCCTTTCAGGACGTACCGGCGCTGAACGTCGGAGCGGGCTTCGAGCGCCTCGAAATGGGTGCGAGACTGCGCTACGAGCGAAACCGATCGCTGGACCCTTACGTGGGCGTGAACTGGGAGCGCAAGCTTGGCGGAACCGCCCGGATTGCGCGGACTGCGGGTGAGGGGGTGTCCGGCGTTTCGGCGGTCTTTGAGCCCGATTCAAAAGTGTCTCAAGCGTAGCAATATCTTGCGGTTCTGCGGATGAGCATGCGGATAGAAGCGATCGTGGCCCAGGCGGTAGACGAGGCGATGGTCGCCTCCCAGTCCTTTGCGAGGCGGCGGCACCGCCCCAGCCAGGCGAACGTGCGCTCGACGACCCAGCGGCGCGGGAGGACTTCGAAGCCCTCGGCCTTGTCGGAACGCTTGATGATCTCGATTACCCAATTCCCGACTTTGGCGAGTGCTCTCCTGAGCTTGTCTCCGGCGTAGCCACCATCGGCGAAGATATGGCGCAGCCAGGGGAAGCGCTGGCATATGCCTTTGAGCACGTCGACGGCGCCATCACGGTCCTGAATATCGGCGGTGTGCACGAGGATGGAGATCAGAAAACCGGAGGTGTCGGTCAGGATATGACGCTTGCGGCCTTTGACTTTCTTGCCCGCGTCATATCCACTCGGGCCGCCGCTTTCGGTCGTTTTCACGCTCTGGCTATCGATGATGCCCGCACTGGGAGAGGCTTCGCGCCCCTCGATCTCTCGCAGGTTCATGACCAGCAGCGTGTTCATCACCTCGAACAATCCCGCGTTACGCCAGGCGTAGAAATAGCGCCGAACCGTCGAGACCGGTGGAAAGCACTTGGGCAGCAGGCGCCAGGCACACCCGGCCGAAGCCAGATAGAGCAGCGCGTTGGCCACTTCGCGCATATTCGTGCTGCGCCGCCGACCGCCTTGCTTTGCCGGGGGAATGAACGGGGCCACCAGCGCCCACTCCTTATCCGTCATGTCGCTTGGATAACGCAGTCCCTTGCGGCTATGCTCCTCTCGAGCAATGCCAGTCCATGCCATTGATCACTCCATCTCTCGCAAGGACGGCGTGAATCATAACATGCTGGTATTGCTCAACAACTTTTGGATCGGGCTCTTTGGTGTGCGTGCGATGTTCTGATTGGCGCGGGAATACACTGCCTAATCGGGATGCGTTGCTTTGGTTGCGTACCCTCACGCAACCATCTGAAATCAGAAATCCTCGATCCTCATTCAAGCCAGCTTGCCGGTTACGCCTTCGGCCACATTGCCGCCTCGCAGCATGATGTCGACGAGCTTTTCGAGATCGCGATCGGTCTTTTTGACTTCGGCAAGGACCTCGCGCTCAACGTGCTCTATTTCGACGATGCAGATCAGACCATGTTGCGCTCCTTGCGCGGGTTGTTGCGCGAAGGTGGTCGGTTGGTGGCGTAGGGTACCGAACGGCGGACGATGGAAGGTTGGCCCTTTGCGCAGCAGGGCCTGCATCGTCTCCATGATGCGGAGCAGTTGCGCGTCGCCTTCCTCGCCGCCGGCTTCGTCGTCTTGCGGCTGGTGCACCGGGAAGTCCCGGATCAGGCGTAGAGCCACGAGAGGGTAAGCGCCGCGCAGCCCACGACGAGCGCCACCAGCGGCGCGCCCATGCGTGCGTAGTCGCCGAACCGATAGCCTCCCGGCCCCATGACCAGGAGGTTGTTCTGGTGGCCGATCGGCGTCAGGAAATCCGAAGACGCGCCGATCAGTACCGCCAGCAGCGCGGCATCCGGGCTGACGTGCAGGAGGTTTGCCGCATCGATCGCCAGCGGCCCCATGATGATCGCGGTCGCCACGTTGTTGAGGAAAATCGACAGCACCAAGGTTACCGCGCACAACGCTGCCAGCACACCGATGAGCGGAATCCCGCCGAGGGCCTGTCCCAGCCACTGTGCGGCGATGGCCGCCGCCCCGCTATGCTCGAAACTCTGACCGACCGGAATCATCGCGGCGAGCAGGACGATCACGCTCCAGTCGATGGAGCGATAGATTTCCTCGGCCGGGAGAAGGCGCGCTGCGGCGATGAGCACGGCTGCCCCGGTAAACGCGAGGGCAGGGGATAGCCCCAGCGCGACGATGGAGCCGATCGCTGCGGCAAAGATGGCGAGGATTGCGAGCGCCTGCGGGCGCGCCGTGGATATCGGATCGTGCCGATCGATCTCGAGGAGGCGTGCTCCGGCACAGAAAGCACCCAGAACACGCTGCGGGCCACGGATGTAGAGCTGGTCCCCCGGGCCGATGCGCATGTCGACAAGCTGAACCCGTTCCTTGGCGACCCTGGGGCCCACGGCTACAACCTGCAATTGCTGCAGGCTACGCGTACGGACTTCGTCATAGCCCATGCCGATGAGGGGCGAACCGTAAGCCACAACGACCCGACCCGTAACGGCATCGGGATCGCGGTCTACAGCAACGTCCGAGGCCAGGCCCGATTTGGCCGCGACGGACCATTGGTTCTCTCGCGAGAGAACCAGCAACCGATCCTGGGGCAACAGCCGATCGATGCCCTCGATCCGCTCGATATCGCGGAACATTGCAAGGAGCCGCGCACCGGAACGGCGAAGGCGCTGGCGCAATTCAGCAAAATCGAAAGTCTCATCGCGCACTTCGAGTTCATAGACGCGCCAGGGGGCCTTTTCATCTGTCACCTCGCCGCCACGCTTCGGCAGGAGACGCCAGCCGATGAGCGCCAGATAGGCAAGTCCCACGATCGTGACGGCAATGCCCACAGGCGTCATGGTGAAGAAGCCGAAAGGCGCGCCGAGCCGGGTCTCGCGCACCGAGGAGAGGATGAGATTGGCAGGCGTGCCGATCAGTGTCGTCATGCCGCCCAGGATCGTCGCGAAGGCAAGCGGCATCAGTGTCGCCGCCGGCGGGCGTCTTGCAGACCGTGCGATTTCGGAGGCGATCGGCATCGTTATGACCAGCGCGGCAATGTTGTTCATGAAGGCGGAGAGCAGGGCGCCAACCAGAAGCAGGCTGGAGAGGCGGATCGCGAACGGTGCGCCGGGAGGAATGATCCTGCTGGCGACAACCGCTGCCGCACCGCTGAGTTCGATGGCGCGGCCAACCACAAGCACCGCGGCAACGGCAATCACGGCCGGGTCGGCAAAGCCGGTGAAGGCTTCGGCAGGCGTCACAAGTCCGGCTGCAAGACAGGCAATGAGCGCGAACAGGGCCACGAGATCGTGCCGCACTCGCTCCGAGACGAACAGGACCAGCGCGCCGAGCAGGATCAGCGCGCTGAGGAGGGCAGGGCTCAAGGCCGTTCCTCGTCAGCAGTGGCGGCCCGGAGCGCAATTCGGCTGCCTGCGGCCGGGGCGGGCTTGGGTTCGATACCGTTTTCGCGCAGAAGTGCCGCAATCGTAATAGCGCGTCGCTCGGTGAGCGAGGGTGTCTCGGGTGTAGCTTCAGGAAGACCTGGAACCGCGAGAGCGCGGACGTTCCAGCGCTGAGCCGCCCACGCCGAGGTCAGGACCGCCTCGCGAGAAGGCGCGTCCAGCTGGTCGTCGGTGCCGACAAAGGCGATTTGCGGATAGGCCATTTGCGGCGGGATCAGGACAATGTCCCAGCCTTGCGCCTGCGCGGCGACGCGGCGCTCCAATGTGCGGTAGGTTGCCAGCGAGGCTCCGGGCAAGGGACCCGCCGTTGCCATGGCGCGGTGATGGTCGCGGTCGATGGTGACACTGTCAGGGGCAATGCCGGCCGTAAGCGCCAGAACCTGCGAAAGCGCGGCAATACGCTGGCTCTCGATTGCGGCGGCTTCACCTGCCTGGCGCAGCTCTTCGCGCTGCGCATCGATGGCGCCCGCTCCTGGCTCCAGGACGACCTGATCCAGCCGCAGTTTCAACGGCCGTCCGAGCCTTTCGGTCAAATCCTGTTGCAAGCCGCTGGATCGTTCGAGGCTTGCGCGCGGAGCGATGACGACGGCACGCACGACCAGCGGCTTGCTGTCGAAGTCGATGTCGAGCTGGGTAATGCGCGCGTCCGCGCCGAAGCGCTGCGCCAGGAACGTCCGGGTCTGGTTGAGGGTCACGGTTTCACTGGCGATTTGCCGCAGGGAAATGCCGAGCGGGATTGCCATGCCCATGAAGACGAAGAGCAGCACGAAAGTCTGCGTCCAGGTCTGCTGACTGCTGAGGTGGTGTCCAAAGCCATAGAAGCGCGCCATGACCATGGCGGACAATGCGATCGTCACGAAGTTTGTCACGAACAGGGCAAAGGCGCCGCCGAGGATCGGCATGTTCCAGGTCGCAAGGCCGTAACCCACGACTGCAAGCGGCGGCATGAGGGCCGTAGCGATCGCGACGCCGACAATCGTGTCGCCGCGCCCCCGGATGATCGCGAATGTTCCGGCGAGCGCCGCGAACAGCGCGACGGCAAGGTCGAACAGGTTGGGCCGGGTGCGCGCGATGATCTCGGCAGTCGGGGCCTGCAGCGGCGAAAGCGCGACGATAAGCGCGGTGAAGACGACGGCAGCTACCGCGCCGATGGCCAGAGCCGTCAGCGAACGGCGCATTTCGGAGAAATCGAAGAGGGCGAGGCTGAAGCCGAGCCCCAGGATCGGGCTCATCAGGGGGGAAATCAGCATCGCGCCGATTACCACTGCCGGAGACGACAGGAGCAGGCCGAGAACTGCGATCCCCGCGGACATCATCACCATGAAGGCATAGCGCGGTGACCAGCCACTATCCTCCTGGATACGCTCCAGAACGAGAGCGTGATCGACGCGGCCGACGATCGCGCGCCGCCACCAGCGATAGAGCGGCACGTGCTGGAAATGTGCTGCCACGTTATCCTGCGATGGCAATGGCGCGCTCGCTTTGTCCAAATCCGCTCTCCGTGTCGGCTTGTTCGATCAGGGTAACAACGTCCCTGATATTATGCTGTTTCCGTCATAAAGTCGGCAATTTTCAAGCGCGTTTCGGTTCGGATCATTCACTGGCTGCGTTCGCATGGGCCGAGCGCTGCAAGGACCATGCGATAGTCCGCATAAGCCTGCTGCTTGGAGGGAAAGCTGCCTGACACGTAAGCACTTTGCGGCGGCGAAGCCGGCATGAAACAGGCAAGGTTGTACCATTCGAGGGTGTCTCTGGCAGGGGGACGCAGATCGCCTCCCGTCACTTCCGAAAGCGAGACGCCCCAAGTCTCGGCCTGGCCGGGCAGGTGGCGAACGGCGATGGTCACCGGCCCCTTTTTCGTATCGAGGAAGATCTGCGTGCGCCCTTGCCCTGCAAGATTGCCCGGAACGTAGCTGAGTTCCCTGACCCCCGTGACCGGGGCCGGGGCGTGCGGCGAGACCAGAGCACGAAGGACGGCGCGCAGCCGATCTTCCCGTTCCGGCGACCACAGTTGCTGTGCCGTAGGTTCCACCAGCTTTATTTCCTCGGGGCGGCCGGGAACGGGCGAGGCGAAAAGAAACACATCCTTGCCTGTCAAATCGGCGCTGCCTTGGCCTGGCGCCACCGGCAGGTCGACCAGATATCGCAGCGAGCCCCCGATCCCGCTCTGGCCGTACAGCAGCGCCTTGGTGCTGGCTTCTGCATAGTAGCGGCGATGGCTTGGCACCAGTGCGCCTGGCGTCGAGGTCGGCACAGGCTTCATTTGCGTTACCCTCGCCAGTACGACCAGATCGGCCTTTTGGGAGAGCTCTACCGTGTCGACGTATGTTCCCTGATCCGCCGAATGGGAGCGGACCTGAGCCGGAGCGGCGCTCGGCGCGAGCGAACAGGTGGCGGCCGCAAGGCCGATCAGCTGGGTTGAGAGGCGGGGGGGCATGGTCAGGGGTTCCGCTGAAAGGACATGGAGGCGGGCGACAGGAACGTGCGTTCAGGGCTAGGCGGCGTGGACAAAGGCAAAATCCGCCCCGGTCGGATGCTGGAACACTCGTAGGCCGAATTCGGGCATGATCGCGATGAGATGATCGAAGATATCCGCCTGGATGTCCTCGTAATGCGCCCAGGCAGTGGTCGCGGCAAAAGCGTAGATCTCAAGCGGCAGGCCGTGTTCACCGGGCGCGAGTTGGCGGACCAGCAGGGTCTTGTCTTCGGCGATGTCCGGCCGGGCTTTCAGATAGGCCAGCACGTAGGCGCGGTAGGTGCCGATGTTGGTGAGGCGGCGTGCGTCGAGGATTTCCGAGGGTGCGTTCCTTTCGTTCCAGTTGCGGACCTGCGCCTGACGGTCGCGCAGATAGTCGCCAAGCAGGCCGAAGCGCGCGACCTTGGCGAGACCCTCATCATCGAGAAAGCCGATCGAGGTCTGGTCGATCATGAGCGCACGCATGATGCGGCGGCCGCCCGATTCCGACATTCCCCGCCAGTTCCGGAAGCTTTCCGTGATTAGCCGATGCGTGGGGATGGTGGTGATGGTCTTGTCGAAGTTCTGAACCTTCACCGTGTGCAGCGCGATATCTATCACATCGCCGTTGGCGTCGAGCTTGGGCATTTCGATCCAGTCGCCCACGCGCACCATGTCGTTGGAGCCGATCTGGACCGAGGCGACCAATGAGAGAATGGTGTCCTTGAACACCAGCAGGAGTACGGCAGCCATCGCACCAAGCCCCGAGAGGAGCAGCAGCGGGGACTGGTTCATGAGCGCCGCCAGCACGAGGATCGCGGCGGCGGCATAGACCAGCAGGTTGGCAACCTGGACATAGCCCTTGATCGGCCGGTTACCTGCATCGGGCCGCCGCTGGTACAATTCGTTGCCCAGCGTCAGCGTTGTCGTCACAGCCAGCGCCAGGGTGAGGATGATGAACGCGGCGCTCAGGCTGTGGACGAAGGCGACCAATTCGGCCGGCAATCCGGGGACCGCGGCGATTCCGGACTGGACGATCAGTGCGGGCAGGATGTTGGACAGGCGCGCGACGATGGCACCGACATGCTGCGCTTCGGCCTCGAACGGGCTGCGGCCGAGCAGCCGCAGCACGCCTTTCAGGACGATGCGCTTGGCCACCCAGTTC
This sequence comes from Sphingomonas sp. IC081, assembly GCF_006874585.1. Lineage (GTDB taxonomy): Bacteria > Pseudomonadota > Alphaproteobacteria > Sphingomonadales > Sphingomonadaceae > Novosphingobium. The sequence continues at coordinate 908,992 of NZ_CP029762.1, read as the reverse complement.
GCAAGGCAGGCGCCTCCGGCAAGGGCGAGGAGCGTGAGGCCCGTCTGCATCCAGGGCTCGCGGGCCCAGGGCATGTTGGTGCCGGCGAAGACGATGGTCGATACGAAAGGCTGGTCAGGCAAGGGAGAATACTCGAGACGGGAGGCGGAAGGGGCTTCAGGTGCGCGGAAGGGGTTTTCCCGCGCTTTCGGGTGTGAAACGCAGCGCCAGCAGGCCGCAGAGGCAGGCGGCGATCATGACATAGGCGGGAACGAGCGGATTGCCCGTCACATCGATCAGCCAGGAATTGAACGCCGGCGCGGTTCCTCCGAACAGCGAGGTGGAAAGATTGTAGGCAAGCGCGAAACCCGCAAAGCGAACCGGTGTCGGAAAGAATGCCGGAAACGTTGCCGAGATCGTGGCGAGTTGCGGCACATAGAGCAGGCCAAGCAGGACGTAGCCGATCGCGGTCGGCGCCGTGCCCAGACCCATGAGATGGTAGAGCGGGATGACCAGCAGGATCAGCCCCAGCAGCGAGAAACGCCACATCGGCTTGCGGCCGATCCGGTCGGACAGCGAACCGGCCAGGGGTAGGAGAACCATCATGAACACCATGCCCGCGATCGGTACCATCAGCGCGGTGTCGGTGGCGAGGCCCAGCCGGCGTTCGAGATACGTCGGCATGTAGCTGAGCAGCGTGTAGTTGACGACGTTGAGCGCAATGACGAGGCCGCTCATCGCCAGAAGCGGGCGGCGATGGCGCTTCAGCAGGTGGCCGAGGCCTCCATGGCCGGCCGGGCTGTCGTCGCGGTGTGCTTCCGCTTCCTGAAACAACGGCGTTTCCGCCATGCGCGCACGCAGGTAGACGCCGACAAGGCCGAGCGGCCCGGCGAGCAGAAACGGCAGGCGCCAGGCCCATTGGCGCATGGCCTCCTCGCCCAGCGCCAGCGAAAAGCCCAGCATCAGCAGGGCGCCCGCACAAAAGCCCGCCAGCGTGCCGACTTCTAGGAAACTTCCATAGAAGCCGCGCTTCTCGTCCGGGGCGTACTCCGCCATGAAGATGGCGGCACCGCCATATTCGCCGCCCGTGGAGAAACCCTGGAGCATGCGCATCGCGATGAGGAGGGCCGGCGCCCAGACGCCGATCGCAGCGTAGGAGGGGATCAGGCCCACGCCCACGGTCGCCCCGGCCATGAGCAGGATCGTCAGCCCGAGAACGGCCTTGCGGCCATAGCGGTCGCCGAGCGGTCCCCAGAAGAGGCCGCCCAGTGGGCGAACCAGGAAAGAGATCGCGAACGTGGCAAGCGCAAACAGGGTGGCGTCGGCAGTGTCGCCGGGAAAGAGCGCGGCGGAGATGTAGCTCACACCGTAAGCATAGATGCCGTAGTCGAACCATTCGGTGGCATTGCCGATGGCAGAGGCGGCGATCGCCCGGCGCAGTGCGCGTGGACTTGCTGACAGGTTTGCAGATGGGCTGGCGGGTTTGGGGATGGGCGGGTTCAATGGGTGCTCCCTGTTTTGGTTTGCTCAGCCGATCCGGTCGCCGGATCCAAGGCGAGGGGATCAAGCGAGGCGGCCAGCGGCGACGTGCGCGGCAGGATGACGAAGTCTTCCTGCAGATGAGCCGGCACGGGCTCGGATCTGGCCTGCCGCATCAGCGCAAACGAAAGGGCAGCGCTGGCGCAGGCGGCGATGAACAGGAACAGGCCCGAAGCTCCGGCCAGCGCCACTGCAAGAGATCCGATCGCCGGACCGGCCGCTGCACCCAGCGAATAGACAAGCACGAGGCCGCCGCTTGCCGCCACGCGCCGGTCCGCGGAGAGGTGATCGTTGGTGTGCGCCACGCACAAGGGATAGAGCGCGAAGCTCAGTCCGCCGAACAAGGCGCCCAGACCAAGCAGCAACGATCCGGGGGCTGCCGCAAGGACGATCGTCAGCGCTGCGGCAAGCGTACCTGCAAGAACGAGCACGATCACCTTGCGCCGGTCGATACGGTCGGACAGCCAGCCGAGCGGCCATTGCAGGATCACGCCGCCCAGGATCACCGCACTCATGAAAAGGGTGGTATCGGCAAGGTCCATGCCCAGCCGGCGCGCGAACACCGCACCGAGTGCGTAGAACGCGCCGAGCATCATGCCGGTCAGTCCTGCGCCGACCATTCCGAGCGGGGATGCCTTGTAGAGTTCGGCAAATGGCAGCGGGGCCAGTGCGCCGGTATCGGGTGCGGCGATACGGGTAAGGAGCACCGGGATCGCCGCGACGGAAACGAGGATCGAGCCGATCAGCAGCGGCATGGCCGGATTGCCGGCGCCGAGGCGGATCAGGAATTGCCCCGCCGCCTGCCCGCCGTAGAGCAGGATCATGTAGCCTGTCAGCACTACGCCCCGGCGCTCGGGACTGGCCCGTTCGTTCAGCCAGCTTTCGATGCAAACGTAGATCCCGGCGAGGCAAAGCCCGTCGACAAGGCGCAGCGCTCCCCAGAACAGCGCGTGGGTATAAAGCGCGTAAGCGAGGGTGTCAGCGCTCAGCAGCGCCACGAACGTCGCAAAGGCGCGGATATGGCCGATGCGGCCGACAAGTGCCGGAACCCGGATCGAACCCAGGGTCAGGCCAGCGAAATAGGCCGTGCCGACAAGACCGATCGTCAGGGCACCGCTTCCCGACCGCTCCAGTCGCAGGGCGACGAGCGTGTTGAGGAAGCCGCCCCCCGCCATCAGCAGGAAAATGGCGGCCAGCAAGCTGCGGACAGGAAGAATGGCGCTGAGCATGAAACGGCCCCCCTTGCTGCCGGTCGCGGCAGCAAGGGGGCTTTCCCATCAAGCCGCGGCGCGGTCGGTCAGGGCGTCGCTCTCGACGAGTGCCGCGTGCAGCGCCTGGATCGCGCCTTCGAAATCCGCCGGATCGACGATGAACTGGATGTCGACGCCCTGGATCTGGTGCTGGAGCGCGACAAGACCGATGCCCGCCCGGTCGAGCGCGGCGAGCGCGCGCGGCACCAGTGTCGGTTCGGACAAGGCGCTGCCGATCACCGATACCATCGCCACTTCCTGCGCTGTCACTTGCGCGCCCGGCCATTGCCGGCGCAAGTCCTCGACGATCCGTGCAGCCTGTTCGGCACCGGTTCCGCTGAGGTAGTGGGTAATCGTATTGGCGTTGGAGCTCTTGCTGACGATCCAGGCGCCATGGCGCGTGAGTGTTTCGAGGATCGCGGCGTCGTAACCCTTCTCCCCCACCATGTCCTGCTCGAAGAACTGCAATGCCTGGACCGAGGCGAGCCCGGTGACGATTTCCACGCGGGGCGTTTTCGAAACGAAGTCCCCTTCGATCAAGGTGCCCTCGTCATGGCGTTCGAAGGTGTTGCGAACCCTGAGCGGGATGCCCGATTGGCGCAGGCCCCGGCCCGCGCGCGGATGGATGGCTTCCATGCCGAGATTGGCGAGCTGATCGGCGACGTCGTAGTTGGTGCGACCGATCTTGCGCGCCCGCTCTTCACCCACAAGGCGCGGATCGGCGCTGGAGAGATGGAACTCCTTGTGGATGATGGCTTCGCGGGCGCTGGTGACGACGGCAATGCGCGAAAACGTCATTTCGGAATAACCGCGCGCGTAACGGCGGACCATTCCGCCCTCGCAGCCTGCGTATCCAGTGACGATCGGCATTTCGCGCGACAGGTCTATGGTGTCGAATGCGGCGTGGATGCGTTCATCCAGACTGACCAGATCGTCGTGGTTCCAGACGGAAAGGTCGACGAAGACGGCGTTGACGCCGCGATCGCGCAGCAGCAGCGCGGTAGAGTGCGCGGCATGAGCTTCGCCGAGCCCTGCCAGCATCTCGCGCACGGTGCTCATCTGTTCACTGAGGCAGAAATGGCCGCGACTGCGCAGCCGGTCGAGATCCTCGAGGCAGGCATCGAGCGTCGCAATCCGCGCGGCCACGAAACGGTCCGCTTCCTCGCGGCTTTCCGGGCGGGCGAACATCTCGGCATTGCGGGCCCACATCGCGCCGAGCACGTCGGTCAGGGCCGTGCGCCAGGCACCCGGCGTTTCATTGCGGAGAAAATGACCATGGACGCCGGGGGCGCCGGTCTTCTTGTTTTCGAGCAGCAGGTCGGTCATCCCGGCATAGGCAGAGACAACGAAGATCCGATTGTAGAGCTCCGCGCCCTCCCGCCCGGCGATCAAGACGTTTTCGAACACGGTGGAGGTTGCCGCCATCGATGTGCCGCCGATCTTTTCGACGCAGTGTGTTCTCGTCATGCCGGTGCTCCCTGGGTAATGCCGCCAATCGGGCCGGAAACCGGCGTGATGGGACGAACGAAGCGGGTCGCAATGAATTCGGGGCGACGGGCAGGGGCCGCGAAGGGATCTTTCAACCGGTTGCTGACCGCGTTGTAGACGAGGAACGCATTGGCGCGGGGGAAAGGCGTGATGTTGCCGTTCGAACCGTGCATCGTGTTGCAGTCGAACAGCACCACGGTGCCCGGCTTGCCGACAGGGGCGACGATCCCGTGCCGATGGGCCAGTTCGGCAAGGCTCATCTCGTCGGGCACGCCATATTCCTGGCGTCGCAGGGACTGGCGGTAGTGATCGGGCGGGGTCTCGCCGACGCAGGAGACAAAAGTGCGATGCGAACCGGGCAAGACCATGAGCGGTCCGTTGTTCGGCGTGTTCTCGGCCAGCAGGACCGACATCGACAGAGCCCGCATGGAGGGCATCCCGTCTTCGGCGTGCCAGGTTTCGAAGTCGGAATGCCAGTAGAATTCCTTGCCCGCGAAGCCCGGCTTGTAGTTGAGCCTCGACTGGTGGAGATAGACTTCATCGTCGAGCAGGAAGCTGGCCACGCCCGCCAGTCGCGCGTCGGCAACCAGGCGAGCCATCACCGCGCTCTGCAGATGGATTTCGAAGATCGAGCGCACTTCGCGGCTGCCGGGCTCGATCACGACCGTCTCATCCTTGAGGCCGGCCGGATCGGCCAGAAGGCTTCCGGTTTCGGCCTGCAGGGCGGCGACTTCCTGCGGTGAAAACACGTTCTCCAGAACGAGGAAGCCGTCCCGGTCGAATTGTTCGATTTGTGCCGCGCTCAGCGGCGCCTGCGGGGTCCAGTCCCGGCGCGCGACGGGTTCGCCGCGCGGCAACAGCCGGGGTTCGCTTGCGCACCGGGTCGGATAGAGATCCTGCATCTTGAACCTGTCCCTCCCTGTTCAGTCCGCGAGCGCCGGGTAGGCGCCGTTCTCGTCGTGCACCTCGCGGCCGGTGACCGGCGGGTTGAAGGCGCAGGCACACAGGATGTCCTGCGTCGGCCGGACGATGTGGCGGTCATGGGCGTTGAGCGCATACATCACGCCCGGCTTCAGTTCGTGGGTGAGCCCGGTGCCGAGATCCTCGATGGTGCCGGTGCCCTGAAGGACAAGCACGGCTTCCAGGTGGTTCTGGTAGTGCATGTGCAGTTCCTCGCCCGCGAACATCGTCGTGACGTGGAAGGAAAAGCCCATCTGGTCGTCCTTGAGCAGCAGGCGGTCACTGACCCAGCCTTTGCCCTCGACGTGGCGGTCGGACGTGCGGATATCTTCGAGATTGCGAACGATCATGCGTGAATTCCTTTTGGTGGGAGGAGGCTCAGGCCGCGACGCCGAGCGCGTGCTGCTCGGCCGAGGCAGGCAGCGCCTCGGCGACGGCTTCTTCCAGAATGTCGAGACCGGCATTGAGCACGGCATCGTCGATGACGAGCGGGGCAAGCACCTTGACGATCTCGTCATGCGCGCCGCTGGTCTCGATGATGAGCCCCTGCGCGAAGCAGGCGGAGGTGATCTTCGCGGCGATCTCGCCGCTCCCCACGTCAATTCCGCGCATCATGCCCCGCCCGCGCGTCGAGAGACCATGGCGCGTAGCCATGCGTTCCAGCCGCCGCTCCAGGATATCGCCGCGCCGGGTGATATCGTCCTGGAAAGCGGGATCGGCCCAGAACTCGCGCAAGGCGGCCGTGGCGGTGACGAAGGCGTGATTGTTGCCGCGGAACGTCCCGTTGTGCTCGCCCGGCGCCCACTGGTCGAGGTGGGGGCGCATCAGCGTGAGCGCGAAAGGCAGGCCCATGCCCGAGAGCGATTTGGCAAGCGTCACGATGTCGGGTGTGAAACCCATTGCATCGAAGCTGAAGAAGCTGCCGGTCCGCCCGCAGCCGGCCTGGATGTCATCGACGATCAGCAAGGCGCCATGCTTGCGGGCGATCGCGGCAATGCGGCGCAGCCACTCAGGCGATGCCGCGTTGAGGCCGCCTTCGCCTTGCACGGTCTCGACAAGGAAGGCGGCGGGTGAGTCGAGCCCGCTCGAAGGGTCCGACAGGCGCTGTTCGAGCAGGTCCGCGGTATCGACGTCGGGTCCGTAGTAGCCGTCGAAGGGCTCGTGGCTGACGTGGCTCAGCGGGACACCGGCGCCGCTGCGTTTTCCGGCATTGCCGGTGCAGGCCAGCGCGCCCAGGGTCATGCCGTGGAAACCGTTGGTGAAGGCGATGACCATCTCGCGTCCGGTCACCTTGCGGGCCAGCTTGATGGCCGCTTCCACCGCGTTGGTCCCGGTCGGCCCGGTGAACATAGCGCGGTAATCGAGCCCGCGCGGCTCCAGGATTATGTCCTCGAACGCGCGCAGGAACCGGGTTTTGGCCTCGGTATGCAGATCGAGCGCATGGGTCACGCCGTCGCGCGCGATGTAGTCGATCAGTGCCTGCTTCAGTACCGGATGGTTGTGACCGTAGTTCAATGAGGAACAGCCCGAGAGGAAGTCGAGGTAGCGCCCGCCCTTGCTGTCGTGCAGCCATACGCCTTCGGCGCGGTCGAACTGGCGCGGCATGGCGCGCGAATAGCTGCGCACCTGCGATTCTCGGCGGTCATAGATGCTGGTGTCCGGCGCATCGGCGCTCGGTGTGGGAATCGTCGTCATGTGGAGGAAACCCCCTGTTCGTTTGGAAGTGACGTTCAGTTGGACGAATTGAAGGGCAGGGGGGCGATGCACGCCTGCCATTCGGTATCGTGTGCTCCGGCAAAGTGGCTTTCGCGATCGAAGCGCACGGAGCGGGTCAGCACGGCGCCGTGGCGCCGCGCGAAGGCCGTGAAGAGGGCCCAGGAAGCCGGATTGGCCTCGGTAATGGTGGTGGTGAGTTCGCAGGCGCCGCGCGATGCCGGGCGCACGATCAGCGCGTCGAGCATGCGCCCGCCGAGGCCTTGGCCGCGCGCTTCGGCCGCGACGGCAACCTGCCAGACGAACAGCCGCTCGGGATGCGAAGGAGGCCGATAGGCGGAAATCCAACCGACAATGCGGCCGTTCCTCTCGGCAACGACGCAAGTGCCGGCGAAATCGCTGCACTGCAGGAGATTGCAATAAGCCGAGTTGCCGTCGAGCGGCGGCGAGGCGGCGATCAGTGCGGAAACGGCCGGTCCATCCTCTGCTTTGGGTTCGCGCAGGATAATCGCTGCGCCCGCGTCCACTGAAGTGCGACGGCCGACGGCGTGCGCGCGGATCGGGCCCGCGGAATCGCTCCGCAGGCGGGCATTGTTTACATCATCATCAAATATTACTTCACCCTCCGAAGCACGTTCGCGTGCTTGGCTGTTGCCATGTCATCCGTGGTTCTCGGCCATTACCATAGGCATTACGAGAAGATGCGCAACAGTACGGAGTCGAAAATGACCTCTCAAAGCTGTCATTGAAGTGCAATTAATTCGACAATCGAAGCATCTTCACGCTTGGCGCAAACCCGCAGGAAAGCTAGCTGTCGGGCATGGAAATCGACCTCACGCCGGCGGCCCTTCTGGCCCTGCGAAAAATTCTTGACGCGGCCGAGTTGGAGAACCGGAAAATGGCTGCCGCGACGGGCCTGACCTCCTCGCAGGCATTGGTGCTGCGGCAGATCGGCGGCCATGAGACGATTACGCCGAGCGCCGTCGCCAGCGTCCTGGGCTTTGGGCAGGCGACGATCACCAATATTGTCGATCGTCTCGTGGCAGCGCAGCTCGTAACGCGAACGCGCGGTCTTGCCGATAAGCGGCAGGTCCTGTTGCAGGTCACCGAACTGGGGCGGGAAAAGCTCAGGGCTTCGCCGTTTCCGCTCCAGATGCGCTTCAGTCAGGGGTTTGCCGGTCTTGCTGCCTGGGAACAGGCGATGATCCTGGCCGGGCTCGAGCGGCTCGATGCCTTGCTCGCGCCCGAGGTGGCAGGCCCGAACTGACAGAGCGGCTTGTTCCCGGCAGCGGCGATAGGCGGAACAATCCAGAGCGGGGAGAAATATCGGACTTGCCAGGTGGACATCCAGCCGGTTGAGCGTGATGTGGCGCGAGGCCGCCTGTGAATAGTTCTTCGTCGGCATGGTCCTGAAGCGGAAGTTTGGCGACATCGCATTGCCAAGTTCTTCCTCACGATCGGCGCGCTACCGATCGGCGCTTCGGTCGGGAGGGAAGGGCCCACTGTCCAGATTGCGGCTGCCGTGATGGGCCGCATTCACAAGATATTCCGAATTCCTCTGAAATCGTCGGTTTACATCGCTGGCGGTGCGGCAGGCGTCGCGGCTGCCTTCAACACGCCGCTCGCCGGAGTGGCATTTGCGATCGAGGAACTGGCCGCAGCCTACGAGCAACGCATGACCTTGTCAGGTCGTAAACGCATAAACGGGACCATCGAGGTTTGATGGCAAAATGGCCCAGCGCTGCGTCGGGAAGTCTTGAAATATCGACATAGTCCTGCGCCTCCTCTCCTTGAATTGACGGGTTTTGCCTCCGGTCGTGACCTCGAGGAATTTGTCCACGCCGCCTAGCGAAGCCATCTCCCTTGCGGCCACCACCCCCGTCCTGAGGGCGCGGCAATTGCCCTCGCACCGGCGCTAATGGTGCGGGGCGCCCTTTGCGTCCGAGGCGGCGCCCTTGCGGCGGTTTTCCCTCGCCAGAACATCCCCAAGCACGGGACGCGGCTTGGCCGGTCGCCATTTGCGCGCCTGCGATGACGCCTTGCGCAAACGCGCGCGGACGGGGTGCACGGCGGGCATCTCGCCACATTCCCGGTGGCTTCTTCTTCGCGCGATCCAACCGATTGGACTGCCTAGGCTCCTTCGAACTGGGCAAATTCCAAGGAGGTTGTGAACATGAGAGGCGAACGGACAAACGGCGCGAGGAGGGGCGCAAGGAGCGGCGCAACGATGCGCTCCATCACCAGACATGCATTGCTGTGCGCAACGGCGATCCCGGCTCTGTTGCTGGCCGGATGCGCCGATGGCGTGGGCTTCAAGCTGGGCGCCGGTGGTTCGCCGTCCGGACCTGGCAGTCCCAGCGGACCCAGCGGCCCGAGTGGCCCCAATGGTCCGACCGGCCCCGGCGGTCCGACTGGCCCCGATGGTCCGACCGGCCCCGGCGGTCCGACCGGCCCCGATGGTCCGACTGGCCCCGGCGGTCCGACTGGCCCCGGCGGTCCGACTGGCCCCGGTGGTCCGACTGGCCCCGATGGTCCGACTGGCCCCGGTGGTCCGACTGGCCCCGATGGTCCGACTGGCCCCGATGGTCCGACTGGCCCCGGCGGTCCGACTGGCCCCGGCGGTCCGACTGGCCCCGGCGGTCCGACTGGCCCCGGTGGTCCGACTGGCCCCGATGGTCCGACTGGCCCCGATGGTCCGACCGGCCCCGGCGGTCCGACCGGCCCCGGAGGCCCGACCGGTCCCTCGGACCCGTCGTCGTCCGGCTATACCGGGCCGATCGCGGGGGTGTCCGTCGGCGACGGCGCGCTATTGGGGCCGAGCGGTTCCGGCACGCTGATCGACGTCAATCTGGCGCCTGCGACGACGACGGCCAGTGGTGGCGGCCTGGCGGTCGATCTGCTCACCGGCGACGGCAATGTCGTGGCCGTCAACCTGCCCACCATCACCGCGCAGACCCAGGCGGTCCTGGCGCCGGTCGGCTCCCTGACCGGAGCGCTGCTCGGCGATCAGGTCGGCGGCACCGTGACCCAGCTCACCGACGGGCTCTCGCCGGTCGTCGCCACGGTGACGTCGACCGTCGACGGCATCGCTTCGCCGGTGCTGGGCACGGTGAACGGGTTGCTGGCCCCGGTCGTGGGTGAAGGCGGCGTGCTGGCGCCGGTGACCGCGCCGCTTGGCGGGCTGGTCGATGGCCTTACCGGTACGCTTGGCGGCAGCGGCGATCCGGCGAGCAGCTACAATGGACCGCTCATCGGCCTCGACCTCGCCGACCATGCCATTACCGGGGCCAGCACGGCGGATACCCTTGCCGGGGTGAACCTGCTGTCCAGCGATCCGGGACTGGTGTCCGGCCAGCTGGTCACGGCCGACGTGCTCTCGGACGGCAAGGTGCTCGACCTGACGCTGCCGACCACCAGCGAGGCCGTCGTCGCCGGGCTGGCGCCGGTCGGCAACCTGGCGGGCGCGTTGCTTGGCGAGCAGGTGGGCAGCGGGGTCGACCAGCTGGCCGGCGGTCTGGCGCCGGTGGTGGCGACGGTGACGGCAACGGTCGATACCGTGGCCGCGCCGATCCTCGATACCGTCAACGGCTCGCTGGGAGACCTGACCGGGCAACTCGGCACGGCAACGGGAGCGGGCACGGACGCCGGTTCGATCCTCGCGCCGGTCACGGGCGTGGTGAGCACGGTGCTGGGGGCGGGTTCCGGCGGCGATGCGCTGGCCCCCGTTACCGGACCTGTTGAGGGTGTGCTGGGCGGGCTGGGCACCGGTTCCACCAGCACCGAGCCGCCGCTGGCACCGGTGACCGGACTGCTCGGGGGGCTGCTTGGCAGATAGTGTCCTGACGTGCTCGGTGCCCAGGAACCCCCGATGGCCGAGCACGTCACACCCCGGTTGTTGACGGGGTGGGGTGAGGGGGCGGCCCGGTGTCTCCGGCCGCCTCCTCATTTCGGGATCAGGCCCGGGCCGCGCGGATGGCGCGGTCCGGGCCTTTTTTGTGGGGCTGCCGTGGCCTGGCGTACCATCAGAATGAACCGGAGTGGGGATTTAACCATTCCTTCAGAGTTTCCCGCCGCATCGGCGCCTTGGCGTGCCGCGCCCGGCGGTATGCGTTCCCGTCCTGTCCGTTTTCCCGGCTTTTGCGCATGCACCGCGCCCGCTTGCGTGCCGGCGCGCAGCCGGTCCGCACGCCCCGCGCGGCGATGCGCGCACCGGAGCGGCGGACAGGGCCGGGGCGGCTCCTTCTCGGTGCGACACGCGCTGTCGCCGCGCCCTATGGTTTGCGGACGGAGAGGGCGATGGAACGCGTGCACCGCGTTTTTCAGGCCCCACAGAGGGGAAGGCTCGACATGATAGACCTAGACCGGATCACCCCGCCCGATCGCCGCGGCAACTATCTGCTTGCCGTGCGGATCGACAATGCCCGCGCCATCGAGGCGGCCTATGGCAGTGCCGCCCTGTCGGCGGCGCTCGACCATGTCCGCGCCGGGCTGCGCGCGCAGATCGAGACGGCCGAGATCGTCGAGACACGCGCGGCCGGATTGACCGCGACGGCCCATGCACCGCTGCTGGGCCCCGAGTTCCCGCGCCAGCAGGCCGATGCGCTGTGCATGGCCATCAGCACCGCGCCGCTGCGTTTCGGCAGGGCGCGGATCCTGCTCTCGGTTTCGGCCGGCTACAGCGATCCCTTCGAGGTCGGCGCCGAAGGCCACTACGCGCAGGCCCGGCGGCTTGCGCATCGGCGGCTGGAGGGCAGCCGCGCGCCCGCGCGCGCGGTGCTGCCGTGCAACCCCGGCGACGAGGCCCGCTACCGCGAGGACATGCAACTGGCCGCCCAGCTGATCGAGCGGCATCGCGCCGGCGAGACGTTTTTTGCCTGGCGGCCGATCTTCAGCCCGGACGATCCCGGTGTTGTCCTGCGCCACGAGGCCCTGCTGCGCTACGCGGGCGAGCGGGGCGAACAGTTCGATTGCGGGCGCTACTACCGCGCCCTGACGCGGCTCGGGCTGGCGCACCTGCTGGATCGGCTGCTGGTCACGCGAGTCCTTGACGAGCTTGCCGCCGATGCCGACGCGGAGCTGTCGCTGGAGATCTCGATGCAGAGCCTGTCGTTTGATCTCAACGGTCAGGACAGCGCCTGGACCGAACTGATGGGGCGGCTCGAACATCGCCCGGATCTGGCGGCGCGGCTGGTGCTGGAGGTCCACGAAGGTACGGCCCGCGCCGCGCGCGAGGACATTTTCACGTTTCTCGGCGTGTTCCGGGCGCTGGGCGGGCGGCTGGCCTTGTCCGGGTTCGGGTCGTGCAGCGCCTCGATCCGCGAGGTGGCGCGGCTGCGGCCCGACACGCTCAAGCTCGACAGCGCCTTCCTGCGCACCGCCGCCAGTTCCGGTCCGAACCGCGCGCGGTTTGCCGATCTGGCCGGCCTTGCCCGAAGCCTGGCGACGACGGTGATCGCCGATGGCGCGGAAACGCCCGATCAATGGGCGATCGTTGCCGAACAGGGCGTGCGCTGGATCGCCGCTGCCCGCCGCAATCGGGCCAGCACCCGCCGGGGCTGGGCTGCCGCCCGCCCGGCCAGCCCGGCGCCCGAGCGGCTTGCGCCCCTGAATCCACTGCCGCTGCCCGCCCATGCGACGGGCATTTCGGCACTGACCGTTCTCTTGACGTCACAGAAAGGAACCGGACATGAGCGTTGATGCCCTCCAGCGTGCGCACAGCCTTCTGGCCATCGTGCTCGACATTCTCGACGAAAGCGATGTCGACCTCAGCGCGGCCCTGGTTTCCAGTGCCATCGATGCGCTTGGCGAGGAGCGTCTCGGCAGGATGCGCGCGGCACGGACGAAGGCTCCTGCGGCGGCGCCTCGGCCTGCCCCCCGGCTTGGTGTGGGCGTGGGCGTGGTTGTGCCGCTGCGGCGCAGCTGCGCCTGAGTGACCGCTTGGAAATTCGCGGCTCAGATGTCGTCGCGGCCGAGCCGGATCAGGAAGCGGGTACCCTTGCCGTCCCGGTGCTGGACGCGAAAGTCGCCCGATGCGGCGGCGGCGACCTGCTCGACCAGCCAGTGCGTGGCGGGGTCGAGCATTGGCCCGGTCAGCGGCAGGCCGTGCTCGTCGCTGCATTGCACGGTGATCGACACGAAGGCAGGGCCCAGCGAGGCGGCCACCCGCACCGTGCCCTTGCGCTTGCTGCCGTCGGCGCGGATGTAGGCGGCAAAGGCATTGAGCAGGGCGGCCACCGCCATCATCTCCAGCGCGCCGTGATGGGCGGGCACGGGATGGTCCAGCGCGTCGCCGCCAATGTCGAGCACGACGCCGTGGTGGCGCACGTTGGACCTGGTGGCGGCGATCGCCCGGGCCAGCACGTCGCGCACGGCCAAATGGCCAGGCTCGCCCTGGCTGTCGCGCCCGAAGCCCCGAAACAGCGCGAGGATCTGCGCGGCCGCCTCGGTATGCGTGGAGATCCGGGCGATCCGGTCGGCGAGATTGGCCTTGGTCTGGGCGTCGATGTCCAGCTGGTCGATGATGTAGCCCATGTTGCCATTGGCCATCGAGATGACGTTGAGCGGCTGGGCCAGATCGTGGAGCATGCCGCTGGTGACGCGGCCAAGCAGCAGGTCGCGGGTGACCGGCACCAGCCCGTCGTCGCCCCACGACAGCAGGCGCGCGTCGCCCACCGCCAGATGACGGGCCAGGCCGGCGCCGAGATAGGCGGCCAAGGGCATGCCGATGATCGTGATGGCCGCGTCGGAAAGGCCGATTGGCGTCAGGCCGGATTGCTGCAGCGCGGCGGCGCGGCAGACGATCACCAGGGCAAGCACCACGACCCAGGCCCAGCGGGGCGGTTGCAGCGAAGGGGTCAGCAGCCGCTGCGGCATGAACAGACCGGCCATCGCCAGGCCCACCAGGGTCCAGGATTCCGGGGCCTGCTGGGCCTGGCCGCTCACCAGCAGGTTGATGCCCAGGACAAGCGTGACCAGCCCCAGCTTGAGCCGCCGGTTGAGCACCACCAGCGCGCCCACGGCGAGGGCGGCCAGCATGGCGGTTTCCGGTGCATGGGGGATCGCCAGGCCAAAGACGATCGTGCCCAGCGCGGTGACCAGCGGGAAGAACCGGGTGCCGTCCTCCCAGGCGCGCATCCGCAGCATCAGTGAGCCCCGGCCCTTACCCCGGCCCTTACCCCAGCCCTTACTCTTGCCCGGGCTGCTCGGGACCTTGCCGGCAGGCGGGGGCGCACCGGGATCACCATCGGCGGCATCCCGGTCACGCCGGGCGGTAAAGTCCGCCAGTTCGACCACGGTGCTGGTTGATCTGGTCATGCCCTGTGTACTCCCGCAAGCTGACGCCGACCGGCAGTCGATAACGTCGCTGGCTCAGTCTTCATTGCCATGAGCCGTGCCGGCAATTGCAATCGCGCCAAGATCGCAGCACCGCTGCGCGTCTGTAATGAACATGAATATTTCCTTGGACCAGAAGGCAAGTCTTCAATGCGCAGGATTTTGTTTATTGGCGTCCCGTCCATCTGCCGATCAAGGCCTTGATCGTCCGTTGAAGTGGCGATGAATCAGGCGATTTGTGCGCTGCGACACTCTTTTCCACCAGGACGGGGACCAAGAACACACCGTAAAAGAACCAATCCGAACACGATCGGAAGCAGATCCCCGCTGGGAAACCGGTCCGGAAGCCAGCATTTGGCGCGTGTTTGAGGCAAGCATCGGTTTGTGCGGGCAAGTGTAAAGTCATCGTATACCGAACAATGCCCTCGCATCGGCTTTTTCTCCATGCCCCGATGTATCCCGATCCGGATACTCTGTGCACGCAACATCGGTATTCGATCGTGCAACCGGGGGAAACATTCATTCGTGGATGTCGGTGCTGACGATGGGATTTGCGTAAGCGCAAGATCTTTGGGGGTTATTGCATGCGCTTGGGTTCGAAAGCGAAACTGACGATCGGCATCGGCCTTGTTGCGGCGGCTGGTTTCGCGGCTCTCGGGCTGCGGGAGATGGGCAAGGCCGGACGGGACGTGGCCGATCTGGCGGCCAGGGCCGCGGTCCAGCCCTCCACGCCGGCAAGGCCGCTGCTGGTCGCCACCACCCGCCCGATCCGGACCGGCGAGACGATCCGCGCCGACATGATCCGCAATGCCAAAGCCGATCCGATGCGGTTCCCCACCGCCGTTTCGGCCGCCGAGATCCTCGGAAAAGTGGCGACGCGCGACATTGCGGGCAATTCCCTGATCCCGCGCGAGGCGATCGGCGAGGAGACCAAGCTGGCCATCCGCGTGCCGATGGGCATGCGCGCGATCAGCATCGACACGACCGCCGAGATCGCGGTGGCGGGGCTCGTGCGGCCGGGTGACCGGGTCGACGTGCAGGTCGTCTATCCCGGCGAGGATGCGATCACCGGCGCGCGCGGCATGGGCCGCAGCGAGGCGCGGACGCTGCTGCAGATGGTGCCGGTCCTTGCCGTGGGCGACGTGGTTGTCGGTACTTCCGTGGAGAGCGGGATCGGGCAAAGTGGGATCGGGCAAAGTGGGATCGGGAGCGGGATCGGGCAGGGCGGCGGGACTGCCGAGGTCCGCGCCCCGGCGGCGCCGGCGCGCACGGTGACGCTGGCGCTGTCGCCCGAACAGGTCTCGCGCCTCTCGCTCGCGAAGAGCACCGGCGCGCTCTACCTTTCGCTGCGCAATCCCGACGACAAGGCCGAAGTCGCGCTGGCCGGGGAGGACGGTCCGCGTCCGCTCGCCCGGGCGGTGCCGCGCGATCCCTCGCCGGTGCGAACCGCGCACAGGGGCGCAGCCCGGTCCCCCGCAGGCGGCCCGCGCGCGCCCCGTTCCGCGCCTACTGCCCCCAAGCCCCACGCCATTGAACTCGTGGTCGGCGGCAACAGCGCAACCATCTATTCCGGGAGTGCCTCGCAGTGAAACCCATGACGGCATCCGGTCTCGTGCTTGCAGCGGCGCTGCTTGCGCTTCCTGCCGCGCAGGCCCGCGCAGCAGCAGACGGCGGAAAGGCGGACGGCGGAAACGCGCGGCGCGACACCCTGCAGGTCGGCGAGAAGCGGACCCTGTCCTATCCGCGCGACATCGGCCGCATCGAGGTGAGCCGCGAGGGCGTGCTCTCGGTCGCGGCGCCGACTTCCAGATCGCTCAAGG
Organism: Sphingomonas sp. IC081; assembly: GCF_006874585.1. Classification (GTDB taxonomy): domain Bacteria; phylum Pseudomonadota; class Alphaproteobacteria; order Sphingomonadales; family Sphingomonadaceae; genus Novosphingobium. The sequence continues at coordinate 892,911 of NZ_CP029762.1, read as the reverse complement.
TGAACGGCATCGGCGCCGGAGAGGCCGAACTGACCGTCTATGCCGCCGACGGCAGCGTGCTGGGGCAGTCGCTGGTGGCGGTGGGCAGGGCGCAAGCGCCCTCCGCCGGTGACCGTTCGGGCTTCACGGCGGGCGAGAAAGTCGTGGCGGTGGACGTGCAGTTCGCCGCCGTCTCCAGTTCGACGCTCAAGGAACTGGGCTTCAGCTTCACCAAGCTGGCGGGGGATCTGCAAGGCGCGGTGATCTCGCCCAGCAGCCTCAACGGCTTCAGCGCGGGCAGCGGCGGCCTCAGCATCGACGCTTCCGCGCCGATCCAGAGCGCGTTCAACCTGTTCCTGTCCTCGTCGAGACACGGCATCGGCGCGGTGCTCAGCGCGCTGTCGTCGAACGGGCTGTCGCAGCTGCTCGCCCAGCCGACGCTGCTGGTGCGCTCGGGCGAGCAGGCGAGTTTCCTGGCCGGCGGCGAGTTTCCGGTGCCGGTGCCGCAGTCCAACGGCGGCAACGGCAACACGATCTCGATCCAGTACAAGGAATTCGGGGTAAGACTGTCGGTCACCCCCTATGTACTGTCCAGTGACCATATTGTTCTCAAGCTGGCGCCCGAAGTCAGCGAGCTTGACTATGGCAACGGTGTCCAGCTTCAGGGCTATACCGTGCCCGGAATCCGCCGCCGTTCGGCGGAAACGACGGTGGAACTGGGCAGCGGGCAGAGCTTCGTGATCGCCGGGCTCAACTACAGCAACAGCCAGGTGACCAAGGGCAAGGTTCCGCTGCTGGGCGACATTCCGGTGCTGGGGGCGTTCTTCAAGCGCCAGCAGAACCAGAAGGAACGGCAGGAACTCATCATCGTGGCGACGCCGCGACTGGTCGAGCCCGAAGCGGTGCCGCCCAGCCTGCCTGCGGCGATGAAACCGCTCGACCCCTCGATCGGCCAGATGGTCCTGAACACCGACGGGGTCGAGCAGGCGACCAATTCCTTTGGCGTGGTGAGGCGCTGACATGCCGACGATCAACCTTCTTTCCGTCGACCGCGCGCTGGAACGCCGCCTTGTCGAGGCGGTGGGCGAGCATGTCGAGGTCGAGATGATCCAGTCGCTCGAACTGGCGGACCTGTCCGCACCGGGCCTCATCGTCATCGATCATGCCTCGGTTCCGTCCGAGCGCTCGCTGGCATCGTCGATCGGGCAGGTGCTGCACGGCGCGCCGGGGCGCAGCGTGGTGGTCGCCACCGACGACATGTATGCCGAGCACGTGCTGGGCGCGATCCGCGCCGGTGCCGCCGATGTCTTTGCCCGCAACGCCGAGAGCAGGCAGATCGGCGAGGTCATGACGCGGCTGCTCAACACGGCGCTGACCGCGCAGGGGCGGCTCGGCCGCTTCACCCTGGTCCTGGGCACCGATCCCGAGGCCATGGCGGTGCTGGCGACCGACATGGCGCTGGCGCACAGCCGGAACGAGACGCCCAGCCTGCTGATCGATTGCAGCCTGCCGTCGAGCACGGCGGAGGCCTATCTCGACCTCAAGGTCGATTACGGCATTGCCGCCGCGGTCGCCGATCTGGGCCGCATGGATACCAGCCTGCTCTCCGATGCCCTGGCCCGGCACGAGGCGAGCGGGCTGTCGCTGCTCACCTTCGACGGCGGCACCGGCGCCGAGCCGACCGGGATCGGGCCGAGCGACATCGTCGGGCTGGTGCAACTGCTGCGCGCCAGTTTCGGGCAGGTCGTGCTGGGGGCGGGCAGCCTGCGTCATCCGGGGCTCCTGCGCGAGCTGGCGGCGCAGGCGACCGCGGTGGAAGTGGTGTGCAGCCAGTCGATCCGCGAACTCGACGCCTGCCGCCGCCTGCTGGAAAAGACCGCGCTCGATACCGCCACGGCGGCGCGCCAGCGGCTGATCGTGTGGGACTATGATCCCCGCATCCTGCTCGACGGGCGGCGCATGGCGGACGTGCTGGGCATCGATGCGGTGCTGGGCGTGCAGGTGGACCGGGTGCGGGCGCGCAATGCGCTCAATGCCGGACGGCCGATGCTGCTCGACCGCGAGGCCGGGCCTTACGTGCAGGCGGTGCGCCGTGCCTGCAACATCGCCGCGCCGGTCACCGGCGCCCGCCTCAGGATCGACAGGATGCGCCAGGCGGTGCTGCGCCGGATGGAGAAGAGGGCATGAGCCTGCTGACCGCAGACGACGAGATCCTGCGCCACGCCGGTTCCGGCCGCCGCCATGCGGTGGCCCAGCCCACCGCGCAGCGCATGAGCGACAGCTATCAGGCGGTCAAGGCGCTCACCTGCCAGCAGGTGATCGACCAGTTGGAAGCGCAGGGCGTGACCGCCGAGGCGCTCGACCAGCGGGCGCTGCGCCAGGAGATCGAGCAGGTCATCTCCAGCCGCAGCCGCCGCGGCCAGCTGGCGCTCAACAGCGCCGAGCGGCTGGTGCTGATCGAGGATGTCGAGGACGAGGTGGTCGGCCTCGGGCCGCTGGCGCCCTTGCTGCGCGATCCCGGCATCGACGACATCATCGTCAACGGCGCCCACACCATCTACGTCGAGCGCGCGGGCCTGCTGGAGCAGGTGGAAACGCGCTTTCGCGACGATGCCCACCTGATGAACATCATCCAGCGGATCGTCGGCCCGATCGGCCGCCGGGTCGACGAGGCGACGCCGTTTGTCGACGCCCGGCTGGCCGACGGATCGCGCGTCAACATCGTCATCCCGCCGATCGCGCTCGACGGGCCGCTGGTCTCGATCCGCAAGTTCCGGCTGCAGGCGCTGACGCTGGAAGACTGCGTGGGCGGCGGGGTGATGAGCGCGGCGATGGCCGCCTATCTTTCGGCCGCCGTGCGCTCGCGCCTGAATATCCTGATCTGCGGCGGCACCGGGGCGGGCAAGTCGACGCTGCTCAACGTGCTGTCGGGCTGCATCGGCGAGCGCGAGCGGCTGGTCACCATCGAGGACGCGGCCGAACTGCAACTGCATCAGCGCCATGTCGTGCGCCTCGAAACGCGCCCGCCCAATGTCGAGGGCAGCCGCGAGGTCAGCGCCCGCGACCTGCTGCGCAATGCCCTGCGCATGCGGCCGGATCGCATCATCCTGGGCGAAGTGCGCGGGATCGAGGCGGTGGAGATGCTGCAGGCGATGTCGACCGGGCACGACGGCTCGATGGCGACGCTGCACGGCAATACCCCGCGCGATGCGCTGGCCCGCCTCGAGATGCTGCTGGGCTTTGCCGGACAGCAGAGCGACGTGCGCGCGATCCGCCGTTTCGTGGCCAACAGCGTCCACGTGATCGTCAACATCCAGCGCCTTGCCAACGGCACCCGGCGGATCACCAGCGTCACCGAAGTGACCGGCGTGGAGGGCGATGCCTATTCGCTCAACGACCTGTTCCGCTTCGAGGAGCTGCCGCCTTTGTCGGGCGAGGGCACGTTCCGCACGCTGTCCCCCCGGCCCTATCACGCCGCGCGCCTGCGCGATTTTGTCATGCCCGGCGCGCCGGGCGGCACCGGGGGGAACGCGCCGTGGTGAGGGCAGGGGCCTATCTCGTGCTGGCGCTGCTGACGCTCGGCGGCCTCGCCTGGTACCTCCTGGCCGAACGGGCGCGCGGTATCGCCGCGGTGGACCGGCGGCTGGCGCAGATGGTCGCGCCGAGCCGGACCGCGGCCCCCGGTGCGGCGCGGATCTCGGTGCCCGAACGCATGGCGCCGCTGCTGGCGCAGGCCCAGGTCGAGATGACGCGGCAGGGCCTGCGCCATCTGGCGCTGGCCGCGCTGGCGGTGGTGCTGGCGGCGTTGCTGCTGGCCGGGCCGGTCGCGGCGCTGGTGCTGGTGATCGGCGTGCCGATGGCCGGATATTCCTGGCTCCAGTCCCGTGCCCGCAAGCGGATCGAGGCGCTGACCGATGCCTTGCCGCTCTATCTCGACGGGGTGCGGCAGCTGCAGGCGGTGGGCAATTCGCTGGCGCAGGCGCTCGAACGGGCGCTGGCCGATGCCCCGGACGCGGTGCGCGGCTACTTCGCGGCGACCGGACGGCGGCTGGAGATGGGCGCGCCGGTTGCCGAGACCATGCAGCAGCTGGCCGACCGGTTGCGCGTTCCCGAAGTATCGATGCTGGCCGCCGCGATCCGCACCAACTTGCGGTTCGGCGGCTCGCTGGGAACCGCGCTGACCAACCTTGCCGCGATCCTGCGCGAGCGGGTGCGGATCCGGCGCGAGCTTTCGGCGGCCACGTCGGAATCGCGGATCAGCGCGCGCGTGCTGATCGCGATGCCGCTGCTCGCCATGGCGCTGCTGATGTTCATGAACCCGGGCTACCTCGATTTCTTCACCGGCGATCCGCGCGGGCAGAAGCTCTCGGTCTTTGCCATCGGTCTCGAGGCGCTGGGCATCGTCGTGGTGCGGCGGATGATGAGGCTCGAATTCTGATGGCCTCGCTCGCCTCGCTTGTGCTGTTGTCGTTCGCTGCGGGCAGTCTGGCCGTGGCGGGGCTTGGCTTGCGGCTTCTGCGCGCGGATGCGCGGCTGCAGGAGCGGGTGAACGCGGCGGGGCGGGGCGCCGCCGCGCCGCGTCCGCAAGGCGGGCTGTTGCGCTACCCGTTGCCGCGCATCTTTGCCGTGCGGGGGCGCGACCGGGACGAAGTGGAGCAGCGTCTGCGCAAGGCGGGCTATTTCGATCCGTCCGCGATCGAGGTCTTTGCCTGGCTGCGGGTCGGCGCGGCGGCGATGGCGGGTCTTGCCAGCATGGCCGTCTGCCTTGCGGTGACCGGCAATCCCTTCAAGCCGCTGTTCCCGACTTTTGCGCTGGCCGGTCTCACGTACATCGCGGCCAAGTACGTGCTCAGGATGCGGGCGGCGGGGCGCGAGCGGGTTCTCACCGCCGAGTTTCCATTCCTGCTCGATCTCATGCTGATGATGCTCGAAAGCGGCGTATCGCTCGACCAGTGTTTCCGCGCCATCGCGCGCGAGGAACAGGTGGCGGTGCCCCGCCATGCGCGCCTTGTCGCCATGCTGGTCGACGATCTCGATCGCGGGCAGGACTACCAGCTTGCGTTCGACCGCTGGGCGGCGCGGGTGGCGGTGAGCGGTTCGCGCGAACTGGCCACGGTTTTCCGCCAGTCGCTGTTCCACGGCATGGAACTGGTCCCGGCCTTGCGCGAATTCGTGCGCGAGTTCTCGCAGCGCCGGGTCGCGCGTGCGCGCGAGGCGATCGGCGCGATCACCGTGCGCATGGTGATCCTGATGCTGGTCTTTTTCATGCCCGCGCTGTTCATCGTGCTGGCCGGGCCGCCGGTCGCCGCGATCCTCGATACCTTGCGGAGTTCGGCCCCATGATCGTACCCCTCGCGTTTTGTCGCCATGGCCGCGTGTTGCTGGCGCTGGCGCTTGTTGCCCCCGCTGCCTCACCGGCGCTGGCGGCCGAGCACGGCTCGCCGGCGGCGGGGCTGAGCGATCCGGCCGTGCAGGGCTCCACCCGCACGCTCTACCTGTCGCTGATCCGGCAGGCGCGGGTGGACGGGCGGGCACGGGCGGCGCTGGCCTATCTCGACGATTTCGACCGCCAGTATCCGCGCGACCGCGATGCCCTGATGCTGCGCGTCAATTGCTTGCTCGACCTTGGCCAGACCGATGCGGCGGAGGCGGCTCTGAAGCGCATTGCGCAAAACCCGCAAGACGGCGGCGTGCTGGAAGTGCGCGGCCATGTCGCGGCCGCGCAAGGCCGCTGGCAGCAGGCCGCCACAGACTATGCCGAGGCGCTGGTGCAAAGCCCGGCCAATCCCCTGATCGGCAATGCGCTGGGGTATGCGCGGCTGCGTTCCGGCCAGCCGGAGCTGGCGGTGGAAGCGCTGAAAGCGGCGTACGATCTGGCCCCGCGCGAAGCGGTGATCCGCAACAATCTGGTGCTCGCGCTCACCGTGGCGGGGCGCGGCGGCGAGGCCGACACCGTGCTGGGATCGGTGCGCGACCCGGCCGCCCGCGCCCGGATCCGGCGCGAGGTCGCCGCGCAGGCGCCGTCGCTGGCAGCGCCCGTGCCCGCTGTTCCTGGCCCCGTCCTTGGCCCTGTCCCTGCCCCTGCCCCTGCCCCTGCCGAGACGGGAGGGCAGCATGGCTAGCGCCGGGCACGCATTCCTGCGCCGTTTTGCCCGCCGGCTGGCGCGCGACCAGCGGGGCGTCGTCGGGCCGGCGGTGGCGGTCCTGGGGGTCATGCTGCTGTCGGCGGCGGGCATGGCGCTGGACAGCGGCCTCTACTATTTCGGCAATCGCGAACTGCGCTCGGCCACCGAAGCGGCGGCGCTGGCCGCGGCCATGTATCCCGACCAGGCCGGCGCCCGCGCGCAGGACTATCTGGTGCGCAACGGCTATTCCGATACGACCATCCTGCAATCGGTCGAAGTCGGCCGGTACTGTGCGGATTCGGGTCTCGACGCGGCAGACCGCTTCGACAGGAGCTATGCGCGCTGCCCGGGCAACGGCCTCAGCACGGCGGTGCGCATTCACACAACCAAGCCGAGCCGCCGCTATTTTTCCAAGCTGCTCGGCCCGATCAACCCGATCCCCGATCTGGCCGCCACCGCCACGGCGGCGCGGATCGACGAGGCGGGCGTCGGCGTCACCTCGGACGTGCTGACGAACGTCGTCTCGCCGCTGCTGGATTCGATCACGACGCCGCTGGTCTCGACGCTCAACAGCCTGCTGAGTTCGCTGCTGGGCATTCCGATCTCGCTCGGCAAGACCGACGTGCAGTGGCTGATGCAGGGCAATGTCAACGCGGGCCTGTTCTTCGACAAGCTCGCCGCGAAAGAAGGGTTCGAGGGCACCTACGGCGAACTGGTGAGCCGCTCCCACGGGCTGAAGGACATCGCCGAGGCCGCGGCCGAGGCGGCGGCCGACGCCGATACCCGGGCCGCGCTCACCGTCTTTGCGGGGCAGGTCGGCAATGGCTACAAGGTTCCGTTCAGCGGGCTGTTCGGCCTCGGCGTGTGGAAGAATATGCCGGTGGGAGGCGCCGCCAATCCGCAGGCGCTGCGTGCCGGGATGAACGCCTATCAACTGCTGATCTACGCGGTGCAGGCCGGGCCGACCGCCGTCGACCTTTCCACCGCGGTGAGCCAGCTGGTGCCGGTCAGCACCGTCAGGATCGGCCTGGTGTCTAGCGGTGCGGGCGATCGTCCCCGTTTCGCCTTCGGGCCTGCGGGGGAAACTTTCGTCGCCACCTCGGCGCTGCGGGTGCAGGTGCTGATCGACCTGCCGGTCAATCTCGCGGTCGCCTCGGTCAACGTGCACCTGCCCGTCATCCTCGACGTTGCCGCGGCGCAGGCGCAAGTGACCGGGATCAACTGCCCCGACACCGGCGAACAGGCCAGCGACACCACGGTGAACGTCCTGGCCAGTTCCGGCCTCGTCAATGCCTATGTCGGCGATGTGCCTGCCTTCGATCCGATGGCCAGGACGCTGCCGGCGCTGCAGGCGGCGGACTTCAAGCAGACCGAGATCGCCGGCATCTCGCTGCTGGGCATCGGCGCCACCGTCAGCGGCAGGGCGGTGGTGCAGCCGGTCGCCGGGGCGCAGAGCGCGGCGCTGACGTTCGGCCCCGGCGCCGGCACGCCCGCGCAGCCCACGCATGCGCAGACGATCGGCAATGCGGTGAAGATCGGCCAGACCCTCAGCAGCGTCACCACCAGCCTGCTGCGCTCGGACGGGCTCGACGTGAAGCTCGACGTTCTGGGGGCCTGCCTGCCGCTCGCCTGCTCGCTGCTGGAATCGACCGGCCTTTCGACCGTCACCGGCACCGTCCTGCCCGCGCTCGTGCAGCCGGTGACCGATCTGGTCGGCACGGTGGTCGATCCGCTGCTGACCAATGTGCTGACCGCGCTCGGCATCCAGCTCGGCACCGCGCGGGTCTGGACCACCGGGGCACGCTGCGGGGTGCCCGTGCTGGTGTGACATTCACGGACACCGATGCCGGGCAAGCCCCCGTCCGGCATCGGTACTCTCAAGGGGGGCAATGGGGAGAAATACGATGAAGGACATGGTTCTCAAGTTCCTGGTCCGCCTCAAGACCGATGAACGCGGCCTCACGGCCGTTGAATACGCGGTTCTCGGCGCCATCGTAGTGGGCGGGATCGTTGCGGTCGGCGATGCGTTCCAGGCCGATCTTTCGACGGCATTCGGGCATCTGTTCGACCAGACCTGAACGGGAGGTTCTGCCATGCGCATGTCCGCCGGATGCTTGTCCCGGTTACGGAGGTGCACGCGCGGGATGGCGGCGCTGGAGTTCGTTTTCCTGGCTCCGGCGCTGCTTCTCCTGGTCTTCGGCACCATCGTCTATTCGATCTATTTCAGCGCGCTGATCGGCGTGCGGCAGGCCGCTGCCGAAGGCGCGCGGGCGGCGGTTGCCGGGCTCTCGTCCCCGGAACGGGCGAGCCTCGCCCGGGCCCGGGCGGCGGCGGTGATGGACAATTACAAGACGCTGCTCGGCAACAGCAGCACGCCGGTTATCACCGCCAGCGCCGACGGCACCGGCGCCTTCACCGTCGCGGTCAGCTATGACATGAGCAGGAGCCCGATCATGCGTTACGGCAACATGGTTCCGCTGCCGACGGCGAACCTCAGTGCCAGCGTCACCGTGACCAACGGCGGCTATTGAGATGGTGGCGCTGGACTATATCCGCCTGGCGGTATTGATCGTGCTGGTCCTGCCGCCGGTGGTATTGCCATGGGAAGGGCGCCGGGCACCGGATGCGGCTTATGCCGCGATCGCCCTGGCGGGGTTGGCCTTTGGCTTTGCCCGCTCGGGCCCCGAAGGCGCGGCCCTGGCCCTTGCCACCGGGGCGGCATGCCTTGCGCTTATCCTGTCTCAGGTTGCGGCACTGCGGTTTGCCAGTGGAATGCAAATCCTCACCGGTGGACAAATTAAACTTCTGTCATCGGCGGCCTTATACCTCGGGCCTGTCGCCGCTTGCGCCATGGTATTGATAACAGGGTTAATGCTATTTATTATGGGGGCAATTTATAGCATAAGCAGTAAAGGGAGGCGCCCGGATGCAAATGCTATCGCAGTCATGGCGATACTTTGCACTGGATTCGGCCAGATCATGATGCTGGTTCGATAATCGGGGGATGCCTGGATAACGGACCGAAAAGGCTTTCGGAGGTCTTTGGCGTATATGAATGAAATGACACCGAACTGGAGAGCGCGGCTGGGGGCCATCCTCAGCCCGGCAAACGCAACGGTGACAAGACCCGTGGAAGAAGAGATCGCCGGTTCGCTTCCGATCGAGACGGTGCTGATCGTCGATGACGATGCGGACTGGTGCGAGGAATGCGCCTTCAGCCTGCGGGCGATGGGATATGCCCCGCTGGTGGCCGGTAGCGCGCGCGAGGCGGAACGCCTCTATGCCGAGAATGACGTCGCCATCGTCATCGTCGATTACAACATGCCCGGGCAGGACGGCATCTCGCTGATCTACGAGCTGTCGCAAAGGGCTGACCTGCGCGGGCGGCGGCTGCAGTTCATCATGGTCACCGGTAATGCCAGCAAGGACGTCGCGGTTGACGCGATGCGCGCCTCGGCGATCGATTTCCTGGAAAAGCCGGTGCAGCAGGCCGATCTGCGGCGGGCGCTGCAGCGCACCAAGGGGCTGCGCGATGCGCCCGGCGCGCGCGGGGACCTGCTGGGCAAGATCAGCAATCTCAGCCAGGAACTGCGCAGCCTGGCGCAATTGCTGGATGAACCGGAGGAGCAGCAGGGTGCCGCGGCCGCCCAGGGCGCTGCCGGCGGGCCGATCGGCCCGGCCCAGGCCTCCGTCCGCCTGTCGCACGATCACCAGCCGGGCGAGCTTACCGCCTATATCCGCGAAATCCTGCGCAAGGAAAGCAAGCGCCGCGAGATCGGCGGGGGCGAACTGTTTGGCGATCCGGCCTGGGAAATGCTGCTGGATCTGCTGCTGGCCAAGATCGAGGGGCGCGAAGTGGCGGTTTCCAGCGCCTGCATTGCCTCGGGCGCGCCGATGAGCACGGCCCTGCGGCTGGTTCGGCGGCTTGTCGCGGAAGACGTCCTGTGCCGCCTGCCCGACGAGCATGACCGGCGGCGGCACTTCCTGGTCATCAACCCCAATCTCGAACAGCCACTGATCGACTATCTGTCCGAGCAGCTGCACGCGCGCAAGGTCGGTGCAGCCCTCAGGGCGCCGGGGCTGGTGGGCCAGTAACGGGATCCGTAACGGGATCCGTAACGGGGCGGGCGAGACCGGAGCTTGTCGGGAAGACACGGTGCGTCTGCGCCTGCGCGCCCTGCGCGGTGATGAGCTGCGCGGTCATGTCGGCCGTATGGGGGCGGTGAACAGTGCTGACGCAGTCGCTCCGATGCTATCGGACCTGACACTGCTGTACTGGCACACATCGTCCCGGAACACGCACGATCCTAGACGGTATTCGTGAAGCCCAGGATGGAAAACGATCCGGTTGATGCCGGTTCTGCTTCCAGGCCCTGCCGCATCATGAGCAAAGGAGCATCACGAGGCCGGTCCGGCTGAACCGGCCTCGAAGCCTTTTACGCGTCAGGGGCCGGGCTGCTCGCAGCTGGTTTTGCGGCCGGCTTTGCGGCGGGCTTTTCCTTGGCGGTCCTGGTCGCATCCGGCTTGGCCTTGGCGCCTGCTTTTGCCGCTGCCTTGGCCGGAGCCTTCTTTTCCGCGGGCGTCGCCTGCCTGGCTGCGGGAGCCACGGGCTTGTCCTTGGGCGCGGCCTTGGCGTTCTTGGGTTTGGCGCTTTGGGGCTTGGCGGCAGCAGCCTTGGCCGGAGTGGGTTTGGACTTGGTTGCAGCGGTCTTGGCGGGCGCAGCCTTGGCGGCGGCGGCCTTGGCCGGCGTGGATGGCGGCGAAGCGGGCCGGGCCATGCGGCGGGGCTTCTTGGCGCCGCCTGTCGCGGGCGCAGCCTTGGCGGGGGTGGCAACCGCGGCAACCGCCGGGGCCGAGGCGATCGCGGGCGCCGGGCTGTCCTTGGCGGCGGCGGCAGCCGGGGCGGCGGCCTTCTTGGCAGTCACCTTGCGGGCAGGCTTGGCGGCCTGCGCTTTTGCCGCCGGAGCTTTCTCGGCCAGAGTTTCGGTAGGCGGAGTTTCGGTGGCCGGCGCCTTGGTGGTCGCAGCCTTGGCAGGCGCCTTGCTGGCAGGCTTTGCCGCGATGGCGGGCGTTGCCGCCTCTGCCGGACGTCCGCCAAGACCGAGCTTGCGGGCAAAGTTGCGGCGCAATACGGAATAGTCCGGGGCGACGAGAGGATAGTCGGCGGGCAGGTTGTAGCGCGCCTTGTATTGCTCGGGCGTGAGACCGTTGTTCGACAGATGCCGCTTGAGCGTCTTGTAACCCTTGCCGTCGATCATGCTGAGGATGTGCTGCGGCGAAGCCAGGCTTTCCTCGATCGTGACGGCGGCGACGTAAGTCTCGATCACCTCCTCGCCGGGCGCAGGCGCGCCGCGCAGCGCGGTCCTTGTGGCTTCGATCAGGCTGGGCAGCTCGCTGCTGGGGACACTGTTGTTGGCGAAGTAGGCGCTCAGCAATTCTACGGTGAGGCGTGCCAGTTCCGGTTGATCGTTGTCAGACATCGGTGAAGCTCCCGAATACCATTTTGGACAGCAGGTATCGTTCCTTCCGCGCGAACGGCCGATAAGTAAAGCTATAATATTGCAATCGTCCGTTCGGACGCCGGTGCGGGTCCGGTGAAATGGCAAGGGGGAGTGCCTGGACCGGCCTCCCCCTTTTTTGTGTTCGTCTTGCGATGCGGCGGCGGGATCTATCCCTTGGGGGTCACCCAGACCTCGACCGGGGTGATGAACTTGCCCGGCGCCGGCTTGCCGACGTGGACGCGGTCGGCGGTGACCTGTTCGCCGTTTTCGAGGTGGAAGGTGACCCAGGGCTTGGGCATGCGCTCGAACTTCATCTTCTGGATGAGCTGGCCGGTGGTGGAATTCATGATCTGGGCAATGATACTCATGCGCGCGCCGCTAGCGCCGGGCAGGGGGCGGCGTCCATGCCGGTGAGGAGGGTTATCCCGCGTTCTCGTGCGGGGGGCGCTTGGATCGACCCGGGACTTGGCGCTATCCGGGAGGCGGATGACTGACCCGCGCGGAGTGACTGTGCCGAAATCGAGATGGCTGCTGCTGGCCGTGCCCCTTGCGCTTTGCGGCGCCGATCCCGCCATCGCGGGCGCTTCCGGCGAGACCGGCGCCGGCGTACGGGAGGGCGCACGGGCAGCTGAGCGGGCGGGTGCGGCGGCGGCCTATCTCGACGCGCAATGGGGCAGGCCGGGCGGCTGGAACGCCAGCGAGAACTGGCAGCGCTTCGTGATCGTCGATGCCCTGCTCGACTACCAGCAGCGCACCGGCGAGCGACAATGGAGCCCCCGGATCGCCGCGGCCGTGCGCAACCGCGAGGGGCTCTATCTCAACGACGACGCGCTCTGGGCGGTCATCGCCAGTGTCCATGCCTGGCAGGTCGATCGCGATCCGGCGCTGCTCGACTATGCGGGCACGACGTTCGGCACGCTGGTGACGACCTATTGGGACGATCGCTGCGGTGGCGGCATCTGGTGGGATCCCAAGCGCAGCTACAAGAACGCGATCACCAACGAACTGCTGTTCTACGCCGCGACGCAGCTCTACCTGGCGACGGGGCAGGCGGGTTACCGGGACTGGGCGCTGCGCAGCTGGCAGTGGTTTCGCGCCTCCTCGATGATCGGTGCCGACGGCCTGGTCAACGACGGGCTCGACGGGCTTTGCCGCAACAACGGGCAGGCGCGCTTCACCTACAACCAGGGCGTGCTGATCGGCGCGCTGAACGACCTGACGGCCATCACCGGCGATCCGCAGTACCGCGGCGTCGCGGTGGCCGCGGCGCTGGCGGCGACGCGCAGGCTGTCGACTCCCGCCGGAATCCTGCGCGAGCCGGTCGGCTCGCTCGGTGCCGACGGGCTGATGTTCAAGGGCGTGTTTGCCTATCACCTGGGCCATCTGCTCGACGCCATGCCCGACAGCGCCGAGCGGCGTGAACTCGCCCGCTGGACCGCTGCCAATGCCGAGGCGGTATGGCGGCTGAGCGCGGCGGGCACGCGGGGGATCGCGGCGGACTGGTCGCTCGACGCGGCGACCTGGGATGCCGCCCGCGACGGCCAGACCGCCACCGCCGCCGCCGCGGCACAGGTCTCCGGGCTCGCCATGCTGCTGGCCGCCATGGCCGCGGGCGGCCCGCCGCCGCGAGCGGTGGTGCAGGCCGAGGGCGGGCCGGAGCAGGCACGATGAGCGAGCCGCGTCCCGCCGCGCCGCTGATGAAGGACATGCTCGGCGAGGCGGCGCTCGGCGTCATCGCGGCGGCCGGTGCGGCGGCGGCCGCCTCCACCGCAGCTGCCACCGCAGCTGCAACCTCTGGCCGGTTCGATCACGACGGGTTTCTCGAAACCGCCCGGGCCGGGCTGGCATCGCTCTCGATCATGGAACGGGTGCGCCATATTGCCGATGCCCTGGCGGCGGCCTTGCCTCCGGCCTATCCCGAGGCGCTGGAGATCGTTGTCGCCATGGGGCCGCACCTTGGCCATGCCTTCCAGGCCGTCGCGGTCACCGAATTTGTCGCCCGGCGCGGCCTCGATCATTTCGACCTGTCGATGGCCGCGCTCGCCCGCCTCACCCGCCACGGCACGGCCGAATTCGCGGTGCGGCCGTTCCTGGCCGCCGACCCCGCGCGCACGCTGGACACGATGCTGGAATGGAGCGGGCACGAGGACGCGCATGTCCGCCGCCTCGCCAGCGAAGGCTGCCGCCCGCGCCTGCCGTGGGCCGGGCGGATTCCGGCGCTGACCGCCGATCCCACGCTGGCCGCGGCGATCCTCGAACGGCTGAAGGCGGACCCCAGCCTCTATGTGCGCAAGTCGGTCGCCAATCATCTCAACGACATCGCCAAGGACGCGCCGGACTGGGTCGTCGCGCGGCTGGGCCAGTGGCCGCAGGACGATGCGCGGACCCGCTGGATCGTCCGCCATGCCTTGCGCACACTGATCAAGCACGGCGATCCCCGCGCGCTTGCGCTGATCGGGGCCGGGCACGGGGCGGAGGTGACACCGGGCGAGTTCACCGTCACCCCGGCCCGGCTGCGGCTGGGCGGGGAGATCACGATCGCCGCCGAACTGACCTCGACCGGCCGGGACGTGCAGCGGCTGGTGGTGGATTACCGCCTCCACTATGCGCGGCCCTCGGGCAAGAGCGCTGCCAAGGTGTTCAAGCTCAGGACTTTCGACCTTGCCGCGGGCGAGACGGTGCGTCTGGCCATCCGCCAGACGATCCGCGACTTTTCCACGCGGCGGCATCATCCCGGCGTCCACGCGATCGACCTGCTGGTCAACGGCAAGGCGGTGGCAAGGGGCGAATTTGTTTTGGAACAGGATCTCCCCTAAGCGGGCTTGGCCGGGTGGGCGCCGTCGCCTACGGGCACGGCTTCTCTTCCCTCAGGCATTCGGACATTTCATGACTTCGGCAAAGGACCTCATCCAGCTCGGCAAGCTCGTCGCCCAGGCGCAGGGCTGGGACGAGGCGCGGGCCTTCAAGGCCTTCGAGATGACCGATGCCGACCGCGCGCGCATCGCCGGCAGCGCGGTCGACCTGCTGAAAGTGTTCCCCCGGGCGCCGGGCAGCGGCGCGCAGCTCGCCGCCGCCTTTGCGGTGCAGCTCGGCCGGGTGCTGGACGCGCCGATCCAGGTGGTTGCCGGAACCCTGACCGTCGACGGCGTGCCGGTGCTGGGCAGCCGCCAGCCGGTGACGGCGGCCGATGTCTGCGCGGATGGCTTTAGCGGCCACGTCTGGGTCATGATCGGGCCGAACATTGCCGAGCTGGCGCTGTTCCGCCGCGCCAACGAGCGGGACTGTCCGCCGGTGCTGGCCCGCCACGTCCATTCGGTGTTTGGCCATGACAAGGGGCTCTACGTCGACCAGTGGCGCAAGGTGCGCAGGCAAGGGCTTGGTTACGAGCCGCAATGCGTGCTGGGCACCGAGGCGGTCGATGCGCTGATGGCCGGGGCGTTCCGGCTGATCAAGGGCGCCTGATCGGGCGCCCTCCCGCCGCTCTACCGCCGCTCTTCCGCCTTAGGGGCTCGCGCGCCAGACGTCGTTGGCGGGCTGCATGATCGAGCAGAGCTTGCGCTCGCCCTGCCACAGTTCCGCCTGCCATGGCTGATGGTCGTGCAGCTGCGCCTCGCGGTGCGCCTGCACGAGGGCCCCGCCGGCATCCGGCGCCTCGAACACGATCTGGGTTGCCGGTCCCGGGCCTTCCGCATCGAATCTCAGTGTATATCTTGCCATTCGCGACCTCCGTTCAGGCACACGATTCCCCACGCCATCATCCTACGCCGGATGGGCGCGCTGCGCACGGGGCGATGCGATGGGGCGCCTCAGCGGCGCGGTACGTCCAGAAGGGCTGTCAATCGGGGCGTCAATCGGGACGGGCGGGCAGGGTGAGCACGACCAGCAGGCCGGGTCCGTCCTGCCGGTCCTCGAGGCGGATGGTGCCGCCGCCCAGCGCCATCGCCTTGACCGCGATCGACAGGCCGAGCCCGCTGCCGGGCCGGGGCGAGGCGCCGCGCTCGAAGCGGCGCAGCACCCGCTCGCGATCGGTGCTGGCGACGCCGCTGCCCCGGTCCCCGACCGTGATCACCAGCCGGTCGCCGCCGCGCACCACGGCGATGTCGATGTGGCCGCCCTCGCAGGCATGGAGCGCGGCATTGGCGATCACCGCCGAGAGCGCGATCTGCAAGGCCCCCGGATCGCAGCGCCAGCGCACGATGTGATCGGGCGTGACGGTGAATTCCATCGCCTCGGGGGGCAGGTTCATCACCGCTTCGGCCACCACGTCGGCCACCAGCGCATGGACGTCGACCGAGCGGCTGGCCACCGAGGTGGCGTTGAGGCGGGCGAGCGTGAGCAGGCCGTCGATCAGGGCATTGGCGCGGTCGACGGCGGCGAGCAGGCGGCGCAGGTCCTCGTGCAGCGCGTCCGGCGCGGTGCGGTGGATCAGCTGCGCCTGCGCGCGAATGGCGGCCAGCGGCGTGCGCAGTTCGTGGGCGACATCGTCGGTAAAGGCCTGCTCCAGCTCGTAAGCCTGTTCGAGCCGGGCGAACAACGTGTTGAGCGCGGTGATCAGCGGCCCGAGATCGCGCGACCAGTCCTCGGGCTGCAACGGCGTGAGATCGGCCAGCGAGCGCGCGCTGAGCGAGGAGGCCAGCCGCTCCACTTCCGAGAGGCTCTTGCGCAGCGTCCACCAGAGCACGATCATGGCCGCGCCGATCAGCAGGATCAGCGGCACCGCCAGCTTGCGGATCACCGGCACCATCGAGAACTGGCGCATGGAATCGCGCTCGGCGACGACCACCAGCAGGCGCGGATCGCTGCCGAGCAGGCCGTAGCCGCGCCAGCGGTCGCCCATGGCGGTGAAGCCGTGCAGCCCGGGCGTCCTGGGGATGAGGTCGATCGGCGCCCCCCAGCCCGACCGCGCGACCGGCTGGCCCTGCCAGAACACCGCGAACATGCACCAGTCGTACGAGGCGTGGAACGCCTTGCGCTCTTCGGAGGAGAGCAGGGGATCGGTCTCGGCGCCCAGCCCCCCGCCGCGTGCGGCCAGCGCTCCGGCGGTGAGTTCGTCCTGCATCATCATGTAGAGCAGGCGCGAGGCGTTGACGAGCTGGGCGTCCGCAGCCCGGCCGACTTCGACATTGGCGACCGAGTAGATCACCGCGCCCATGGCGAGCCCGGTCAGCGCCAGCAGGATCAGCACGCGGCGATAGAGCCGGGTCGAGAGCGAGGAGCGCCTCACGCCTCGATGCCGCCGACCATGTAGCCAAGCCCCCGCGCGGTGCGGATGAAATCGCGCCCGAACTTGCGGCGCAGGGCCGAGATGGCGACCTCGATGGTGTTCGATTCCACCCACTGGTCCTGGTCGTAGAGCTCGCCCTCGAGGTCGGCCTTGGACACGAAGCGGCGGCTGCGCCGCATCAGGAGCGCGAGGACGCGGAATTCCTTGGCGGTGAGCGGGACTTCCTCGCCGTCCATGCTGGCGACATGGCCCGCGAAGTCGAGCGTGACCCGGCCCACGCACAGGCTGTCGTCATGGCGGCGGTCGCGCCGGCGCAGCTGCGCGCGGATGCGGGCGGCCAGTTCCTCGAGGTCGACGGGCTTGACCACATAGTCGTCCGCCCCGGCATCGAGCCCGGCGACGCGGTGGGTGGTGCGGTCGAGCGCGGTGATGACGATGACCGGCGTCGCGTTGCGCTGCGAACGCAGTTCGCGCAGCACTTCGAGGCCGGTCATGTGCGGCAAGCCGATGTCGAGCAGGACAACGTCGTAAGCGCTGGCGGCGAGCGCGGCGCCGACTTCGTCGCCGCGCGCGACGAGGTCGACAACGTAGCCGTCGAGCTCCAGCGCGCGTTTCATCGCCGGGCCAAGGTCGGCATCGTCTTCGGCGATCAGCAGGCGCGGCAAGGGAGGGCTCCGGTACGCTTGAGGCCCGTCTAGGGTCGGTTCAGCCCCCTCTAGGGGCGTTTCAGCCCGGGACCTACGACAGCTGTTGCCCCGGCGTCAAACGGGCAAAAAACTTTTCCGGCGCATCAGCTTCGCATCAGTTTCGGGGTCTAGCCGCGGTTCCCCGACCCGAAGAAACGCGCCTTTTTCGCAGCCCCCCGCTTCGCGAAGGCCCAGAAACGGCCAACGAAATCATGACCTTGCACAAGTCCCCCCGCGAGCTCGCGTCCCATTCCGCCTTCGCGCCTGCGGCGGACGGCAAACTTGCCCGCCCCCGTACCGGTCTCGCCCCCTGCGTGGCGCTGATCGGCTGCGATGGTTCGGGAAAATCGACGCTCGCCAGCGACCTCGTGGCCCTGCTGAACCGCGAGGCGCCGACCCGTTCGATGTACCTCGGCCTCGGCACCGGCGACCTCGGGCGGCGGATCGGCGGGATCCCGCTGATCGGCCCGATCGCCGAGCGTTTCCTCACCGGCAAGGCGAGCAAGGCGCACGAAGGGCAGGCGGCTTCGCGCCGGAACAACACGGAAAAGCGCCTGCCCGGCCTTGCCACGGCGCTGGCGATGTTCGGCTTCTCGCTCGCGCGTTATCGGCGCTTCCGGCAGGTGCTGGGCTATCGGCGGCAGGGCGTGCAGGTGATCACCGATCGCTATCCGCAGGCCGAAGTGCCCGGCAGCTTCGATGGCCCCGGCCTCTCGTGGACGCGCAAGGGCTCGGCGCTGGTGGAGCGGCTCGCCCAGCGCGAACGGGCGCTTTACGAGGACATGGCCTCCTATCGGCCGACGCTGGTGATCCGCCTCAACGTCGACGTGGACACCGCACTGGCGCGCAAGTCCGACCACCAGCGCGCCATGCTGGAAAAGAAGATCGCGGTCGTGCCGACGCTGCGCTTCGGCGGGGCCCAGATCGTCGATGTCGATGCGACCCGCCCCTATCACGACGTGCTGGAAGGCATCCGCGCCGTGCTGCGCCGCCACGGCATGCCGTCCTGACCCGCAATTCGAGTACCCCAGGTTCCTCCATGAAATTCGAAACCCTGCCTCCCCTCATCGCCGTCGTCGGTTGCGACGGCTCGGGCAAGTCGACCGTGACCGAGGCGCTCTGCGCCTGGATGAACGAGCGCCGTCCCACGCGGATCTGCCACCTCGGCAAGCAGTCCGGCAATATCGGCCGCGCCATCGCGCGCCTGCCGCTGCTCGGCGGCAGGCTCGACAAGTCGATCCATGCCAAGGCGCAGAAAGCCCAGACCGACAAGGGCCCCGGCCTGCTCGCGGCGCTGGTGATCTACCTCTTCTCGATGCGCCGGGTGTACCGCTTTGCGCGCATGATGAAGCTGCGGCGCGAAGGTTTCGCCGTGATCGGCGACCGTTTCCCGCAGCTCGGGGTCCCCGGGCCGATGGACGGGCTGGGACTGGCCAGTTCGATGGAGGCCTCGGGCCTTGTCGGCCTGCTCGCGCGGGCCGAACACCGGCGTTACGCGGCGATGGTCGCCAATCGCCCTGATCTCGTGCTGCGGCTCAATGTCTCGCTCGACGTGGCGGTCGCCCGCAAGCCCGACCACCGGCTCTCCTCGCTTGCCCGCAAGGTCGCCGACGTGCCGCGCCTGACCTTTGAAGGGGCGCCGATCGTCGAAATCGACGCGGAGCAGCCGCTGGAACAGGTTCTTGCACAGGCCCGCGCTGCCATCGCCGAGCGGCTGCTTGCGCTGGGCGCGGCCCCTGCGCAGGAGGCCGCGTGATGAAAAGCCTCTCGATCAAGTCGTTCAACCGCAATACGCTCAACGTGAAGCACTGGTTCGCCGACGGGGTGTTCCGCACGATCGTGCGCAATGCCTCCTACCTCGGCTCGGGCAAGCTGGTGGCGGCGCTTCTGGGCCTTGTCGCGCTGGCCTGTGCCGGGCGGGGGATGACGCCGGGGCTGTTCGGTACGCTGGTCATCATCCATTCCTATGCCAATGGCGTGGGCGCGCTGGTCAAGTTCCAGACCTGGCAGTTCATCGTGCGCTACGGCACTCCGGCGCTCGGGCGCGGGGATATCGATGAACTGCGCGACGTGACCGGCTTTGCCTTCGGGCTGGACCTTGCCAGCGGGCTTGTGGGCCTGGTCGGCGGCCTGGCGCTGCTGCCGTTTCTGGCCGACTGGTTCGACATTCCGGCCGAGGACGTCCACCTCGCCATGGTCTATTGCCTGTTGATCCCGACGATGACCGCCGCGACGCCCACGGGTGTCCTGCGTGTGCTGGACCGCTTTGACCAGCTGGCCCTGCAGCAGCTGGTCACCCCGGCCCTGCGGGCCCTGGGCGGCGTGGTCTCGTACTTCGGCAATTTCGGCTTCATCGGCTTCATGATCACCTGGTTTGTCGCGGATCTTGCCGGTGACGTGTGCCTGTGGATCATGTCGGTGATCGAACTGCGGCGCCGCGGCATCGCCGGCGCCCTGCGTCCGGGCCTGATCGGTCCGGGACGGCGGCTCAAGACGGCCTGGAACTTCGTGTGGACGACCAACATCGCCCATTCGATCTGGGCGGCCTGGGGGCCGGTGAGCAACCTCATCGTCGGCGCCATGCTCGGACCGACGAGTGCGGGCCTGTTCAAGATCGCCGCGACCTTTTTCGATTCCGCCAGCAAGCCGGCCGACCTCATGTCGCGCAGCTTCTATCCCGAGATCATGCGCCTCGACCCCGCCAGCCGGCATCCCTGGCAGCTGGCGATCCGCAGCGCCTTCATCTCGGGCGGCATGGGGCTCCTGATCCTGCTGGTGGTGATGGTCGGCGGCGAACCGGTGATCGGCCTGGTGTTCGGCAAGCGTTATGTCGAGGCTTATGACCTGCTTCAGCTGATGACCGCTTCGCTGATCGTGACGATGGCCAGTTTCCCGCTGGAATCGCTGCTCTACATGGCCGGGCGCCAGCGTTCCGCGCTGGTCTCGGAAGGCACGGCGGCGGCGGGTTATGCGCTATTGCTGTTTGTGCTGATCCATTTCTTCGGCATCACCGGCGCGGGCCTTGCCTATGTGGCGGGGGTGTCGCTCAAGGCGCTGTTCATGTTGCTGCCCACGCTCTGGGCCTACCGGGAGCGGGACATGCTCGTTTCCGTGATGGCGCCGGAGGCGCAGGCATGAGCGCGCGTCACCGCTACAAGGCCGAGACCCTTGCCGCGCTGTTCCAGGCGGTGGAGATGGACGACGTGGTCGATCCCGTCGTCAGTCTTCCCGACCCGGTCCCCGTCGCCTGCAGCGAGGAGGACATGAAGGCCTGCTTCGATCTCTGCGTACAGTTCTGGCACGAACATGCGGACCGCCGGGCCCTATGCGATCTTGTCGCGACACTGCTGGTCACCGGCGATCTGCCGCAGGATGCACGGGTGCGCTACAAGCATATCCGCGCTTCCTACAAGCAACTGCGCTTTGCCCTGGTGCTGTATGGCCGCCGCCACAAGGCACCCCTGCTGTTCCGCTCGACGGTGGCGCTGATGGGGCACTTGCAGGATGCCTTCCGCAATCGGCGGCGGCTGGCGGTGCCTGCTTACGCGCTCCTGCTGCGCCTTCTCCTGCTCTGGCCTGCATGGCTGGCGGTGCGCCGCGAGGTCGAGCAGGTCCGTCTCGACGATGCCATGGGCTTTCTCGCCTTCCGCAAGCTCGAATTCCGGCGTCTGGCGTCCTGGCTTGGTGAAGGCGCGCTCACCGGGCACCGTTTTCACATGATGCGCAAGGTCGTGAGCCGGCAGGTGTCGTTCTACGATGCGATGCGCACGTTGCGACCGGACGAGCAGGTCTATCGCATGTCCCGCTTCCTCAGCGCCATCAACGGGCTGATGGGCAGCATGCATGACGATCTGGTGGAGCAGGCCGGCAACGGCCACCGCGACTACAACCGCGACCGTTTCCCGATGCCCGCGGACATCCGCTGGCGGCTTGAAGCGCTGACGGCCAGCTATCCGCTGGCTTCGGCCGCGTGAACGGAAAGGAGGCCGCGCCCAATTCCGGACGCGGCCTCCTTGCGCGTCAGGCGGGAACTGCGCTGCGCAGTTCGGCCACCTGGTCCTTGTCGCCCAGAATCAGGCCGACACGCTGGTGCAGGCCGACCGGCGTGACCTCCATGATGCGTCCGGCACCGTCGATCGAGGCGCCGCCGGCCTGTTCGACGAGGAAGCTCATCGGATTGGCTTCGTAGAGCAGGCGCAGGCGGGCCTTGCCGGGGGTACGATGGTCGGCGGGATAGAGGAACACGCCGCCGCGCTTGAGGATGCGGTGGACGTCGGCCACCATCGAGGCGGTCCAGCGCATGTTGTAATCTCGCCCGCACGGCCCCTTGCCGGAGGTCAGGCGGTCGTCGATGAACGTGGCCACTTCGGGTGCCCATTGCGGACGGCGCGCCATGTTGATGGCGATCTCGCAGTTGCCCGCGGGGATCTGCATCGGGCCGTCGGTCATGATCCAGGCGCCGAGTTCACGGTCGAGCGTGAATTCGTAGACGCCCGAACCGATCGTCAGCACCAGCAGCGTCTGCGGGCCGTAGATCGCGTAGCCGGCGGCGACCTGCGCGGTGCCGGGCTGCAGGAAATCTTCCTCGCGCACTTCCCGTCCGGCGCAGGCCTCGGGCGCGCGCAGAACCGAAAAGATCGTGCCGACCGACAGGTTGACGTCGACATTGCTGGAACCATCGATCGGATCATAGACCAGCAGGTATTCGCCTCTGGGGTAGCGGTTCGGAATGGGGTGGATCGTCTCCATCTCTTCCGAGGCCATGCCGGCCAGATGGCCGCCCCACTCGTTGGCATCGACCAGCAGTTCGTTGGCGAGCACATCGAGCTTCTTCTGGACTTCGCCCTGGACGTTCTCGCTGTCGAGGCTGCCAAGCACGTCGCCCAGCGCGCCCTTGGCGATGGCATGGTTGATCGCCTTGCAGGCGCGGGCGACCGTCTCGATCAGCAGGCGCAGTTCGGGCGGACAGGTCGAGTTCGGCTCGCGCTGCTTTTCAAGCAGGAAACGGGTGAGTGTGGTTGGTCTCATGATGGTTCCCTTACCCCATGTTCCGGACAGTTCGATGGCATTGCCGGCGCGGGTTCACCCCTTGGGGCAGGCGTTACGCCGCGTCGCGCAGCCGCTGGGCTACGGCAGGGCCATGCGCGAAGGCGGTGGCCTTGGCAATGGCTTCATCGTCGGGACGAATGCCGGTGTAGAGAAAGAATTGTTCGACGGCCTGAAGAACGATTACTTCGGCGCCGGAAATAATCGTCTTGTCGGCCGCGAGAGCAGCCTTGATGAACGGTGTCTCCGCGGGCTGCGCGACAACGTCGAAAGCGATTTCGCAGGCCGCGATCTGCGCGGGCGTGAAGGCGAGTTCGCCGGCCTGGGCGCCTTCCATGCCGATCGGGGTCACGTTGACCAGCATGGCCGCATTTTGTTCGGGCAGTTCGGGTAGCCAGCGGAAACCGTATTGGGCAGCAAGTGCGGGGCCGGCCTCGGCATTGCGGGCGATCACGGTTCCGTCGCGGAAGCCGAGGTCGCGCAGGGCTGCAGCCACGGCCTTGGCCATGCCGCCGCTGCCGCGCAGCAGGAAGGGGGTGGCGGGATCGATGCCGCGCCGGGCGACCAGATCGCGCACCGCCGTATAGTCGGTATTGTAGCCGGTCAGCACTCCGTCTTCATTGACGATGGTGTTCACGCTGTCGATCGCGCGGGCCGAATCCTCAAGCCCGTCAAGCAGCGGGATCACCGCTTCCTTGAACGGCATCGAGATCGCGCAGCCGCGAATGCCAAGCGCCCGCACGCCGCCGATGGCGGCCGGCAGATCGGTAGTGGAGAAGGACTTGTAGACGAAGTCCAGCCCCAGCAGTCCGTAAAGCGTGTTGTGCAGGCGCGACCCGGCGTTGCCGGGGCGTGCCGAAAGCGACATGCAGAGATGCGTGTCGCGGCCGATCGATTGCTTGGCGCTGAAGTCGGTCATGGTTGGTCAGGCTCCGATAGGTTGGGCGGCGGCGCCGCGGGGCCCGCTCGATCCACGCGTGATGAGGCGCCCTGCCAGCACGACCTTGCGGGCCGGTGCATCGGGATGGTCGAGCCGGTCCAGCAGCATGGTCATCGCGGTCCGGCCGATCTCCTCGACCGGCTGTTCGATGACGCTGAGGCCGCCGCCGACGAATTCCATCCAGTCGTTGTTGTCGAACCCGGCAAGGGCTATGTCGCTGGGCGCTTCGAGACCGAGGGTCCGCAGGGCGCGCAGGACCGTCAGCAGCATGACGCCGTTGCTGGCGACAAGCGCGTCGGGCCGGACCGGGCCGGACAGCAAGTCGGTGACGACACGCTGTGCCGCCTCGGTGGCATGCGGCATTTCCACGGCGGTGGCTTCCATGCCCAGCTTGCGTGCGGCCCGTTCGAACCCGGCGCGACGCTCGATGCCCGTGCTGCTGGCGGCGCCGAACAGCCCCGCTATCCGGCGATGGCCCTGTGCGTGGAGGTGGGCGACCAGCTCGGCGGCCATGCTTTCATTGTCGAGCAGGACACTGTCGAGCCCCGCCGAGGGCAGGCTGCGGTCGATGAGGACGACGGGAAAGCCCGGCTCCAGTCTCTCCGCCTTCTCCACCCATTGGCGGCAGGGCGCGAAGATTACCCCCGTGACGCGTTCCTCGTGCATGAGTTCGAGGTAGGCGGCTTCCTTGGCCGGGTCCTCGTCGGTGTTGCACAGGATCACCCGCAGTCCCTGCGCGGTGGCCAGGTTTTCGATGGCGCGCGAGACGGCGGTGAAGAAGGGGTTGCGGATATCGGCAACGATCAGGCCGATGGTGTTGGTATGCTGCGAGCGCAGCCGCCGCGCGGCGAGGTTGGGGCGGTAGCCGGTGGACTTGACCGCGGCGAGCACCCGTTCCTGCATCGCCGGATCGACACTGCGTCCCGACAGCACCCGCGAAACGGTGGCGGGCGACACTTCGGCGACCCGGGCTACGTCCTTGATTCCAACTGCCATCAGTGGTGCACCATTCGAGAAATCGTTCTCACTTGCTGGAGCGTTTCGCCCCTCTCCTGCGGCGGACTATGCCTCATCTCTTCGCATGATCGCAAGCATTCTCTTGACAACGATCGCGAGAAAACGTTTTCTAGAGTCATCGAAGACTCGTTATCAAAACGGTCAGGAGAGGCTTGAAATGCTCGCAGATGCGCCCGCCTCGGGGGTCGAGGATCTCGTACGAATTGACGCCAGTGCGGCAGACAAGGTCGATGCGATTCGCCAGGTCGGCCAGCTTCTGGTCGCCGCCGGATGCGTCGCACCCGGATACGAGGACAGCATGGTCCGCCGTGAGGGTGTGGCCAACACCTTCCTTGGCGCGGGCGTCGCGATTCCGCATGGTCTGGGTGAGGACAAGGGGCTGGTCCGCCGCGACGGCGTGGCGATCCTCCAGCTGCGCGACGGGGTGGAATGGAACCCCGGCCAGCGCGCTCATCTGGTGGTCGGTATTGCTGCCAATTCGGACAGCCACATTGCCATCCTGCGCCGCCTGACCCGCCTCATTCAGGACGAGCCGCGCCTTGCCGCGCTTGTCGCTACCGACGATCCGGCCGCCTTTTCGCGCGCCCTGTGGGAAGACGGGGAGGCGTCCTCCCCGTCCGAACCGGCGGCCGACTATGCTGAAACCATTGAATGGACGGTCGATTACCCAACCGGCCTCCATGCCCGTCCCGCTTCGGCCTGGGTCGAAGCGGCGCGTGCCTCTGGCGTGCGCCTGCGCGTACGTCACGGCGGGGAGAGCGCCGATCCTCGCAGCCTCGTTTCCCTCCTCCAACTGGGGCTGCGTGCTGGTGATCGGGTGACTCTCTCCGCCGAAGGGGCAGGGGGCCGTGCGGCGCTGGACAGCTTTGCCGCCGTGGTCCGCCGCCTGACCGCGCGCGAGAAGGAAGACGCCGCGCGCGCTGCCGAGAAGGCCGCCGCGCCGATCCGGGGCTGGAAGCCGGTGGGCGAGCCGCAGATGATTGCCGGCGTCGCCGCCAGCCCGGGCCTCGCCATCGGCAAGGTCCATGTGCTCTCCGCGCAGGAACTCGACGTGCCCGACCGGCCGACCGATCTGGCCAGTGGTGGCACCCAGCTCAACGATGCGCTCACCCGCACCCGCGCACAGATGAAGGCGCTGATCGACGATACCACCCGCCGTCTGGGCGCAGGCGATGCGGCGATCTTCAAGGCGCAGGCCGAACTGCTCGACGATACCGACCTCATCACGCTCACCTGCCAGTTGATGGTGGAGGGGCACGGGGTCGCATGGTCGTGGC
This sequence comes from Sphingomonas sp. IC081, assembly GCF_006874585.1. Classification (GTDB taxonomy): domain Bacteria; phylum Pseudomonadota; class Alphaproteobacteria; order Sphingomonadales; family Sphingomonadaceae; genus Novosphingobium. The sequence goes on along the minus strand of NZ_CP029762.1, from coordinate 867,116 downwards.
ATCAGGCGGTGGACCGGATCGCCGGGCAACTTTCGGCTCTGGGCAATCCGGTGCTCGCCGCCCGCGCGGCCGACCTTCACGACATCGGCCGCCGCGTTCTGGCCGAGATCGATCCCGTGCTTGCGGCCGGGTCGCTGACCGATCTGCCCGAGGAGCCTTGCGTGCTGGTTGCCGCGGACCTTTCGCCTTCGGATACCGCCACGCTCGATACCGCGCGGGTTGCCGGCATTGCGACGGCACTCGGCGGGCCGACCTCGCACAGTGCGATCCTGGCCCGCACGCTGGGCCTGCCTTCGGTGGTGGCGGGCGGTGCGGACCTGCTCGGCCTTGCCGCCGGAGCCACCGCCATCGTCGATGGTGACAGTGGCCGCGTCTGGCTGAACCCGTCCGACGCCGATCTTTCCTCTGCCCGCGCGTGGATCGCGGACCTTGCCGAAAAGCGCGCCGCCGAAGAGGCCGAGCGCGGCAAGCCTGCCGAAACCCGCGACGGCCACCGCGTGGAGATCGCTGCCAACGTCAACCGCCCCGATCAGGTCGCGTTCGCGCTGGCGCAGGGCGGTGAGGGCGTCGGCCTGATGCGCACCGAATTCCTGTTCCTCGAACGCGGCGACAGCCCGGGCGAGGATGAGCAGGCCGAAATCTACCGTGCCATGACCGAGGCGCTCGGCGATCGCCCGCTGATCGTCCGCGCGCTCGACATCGGCGGCGACAAGCAGGTGCCGCATCTCGACCTGCCGCGCGAGGAGAACCCCTTCCTCGGCGTGCGCGGCGCGCGGCTGCTGCTGCGTCGGCCAGATTTGCTGGAGCCGCAGCTTCGCGCGCTTTACCGCGCGGCCAAGGCAGGCGGCGATCTTTCGATCATGTTCCCGATGATCACCTCGGTTCACGAACTGATTGCCTTGCGCGCCCGGTGCGAGGCGATCCGCGCCGAACTCGATGCGCCGGTGGTGCCGGTGGGCATCATGATCGAGGTTCCCGCGGCCGCCATTCAGGCGCGCTCGCTGGCGGCCCATGCCGATTTCTTCTCGATCGGCACCAATGACCTTACCCAATATGTCCTCGCCATCGACCGGCAGAACCCGGAACTGGCGGGCGATGCCGAAAGCCTGCACCCGGCCGTCCTGCGCATGATCGCGGCGACGGTGGAGGGCGCAAAGGCGCATGGCCGCTGGGTCGGCGTCTGCGGCGGCATTGCCGGTGATCCCTTCGGCGCGGCGCTGCTGGTGGGGCTCGGCGTCAGCGAACTGTCGATGACCCCGCGCGACATTCCGGCAGTGAAGGCGCGCATTCGCGGCGCCAGCCTCGAAGGGCTGCGCACGCTCGCTGCCAGGGCGCTCGATATGGAAAGCGCGGGCGACATCCGCGCTCTCGATGTGCCAGCAATCGAACAGGGGGAAGGCTGATGCGCACTCTTACGGTCACCTTCAACCCGGCCATCGACCAGACCGTCCTGCTGGATCGGCTGGTCGTGGGCGAAGTCCACCGCGCCCGCTCGGTGCGCCAGAACGCGGGCGGCAAGGGCGTGAACGTCGCCAGTTGCCTGGCCGACTGGGGCATGCCGGTTGCCGCCTATGGCCTGCTCGGCAGCGACAACGCCGCCGCTTTCGACGCGCTGTTTGCCGCCAAGGCCATCGAGGACCGCTTCATCCGCATTGCCGGAGCCACGCGGGTCAATCTCAAGCTGGTCGATGTGACGGGCACGACCGATATCAATCTGGACGGGATCGCCGTCGACGCAGGCCGCGCCGAAATGGTGGCGGCGACGATCTGCGAAGCCGCGCGTGAGGGCGATCTGGTGGTGCTGGCGGGAAGCCTGCCGCCGGGCTGTCCGCCGGATAGCTATGTCACGCTGGTGGCGCGGCTGCGCGCCTCCGGGTGCCGTGTGGTGCTCGACACCAGCGGGTTGCCGCTGAAGTGCGCGCTGACGGCCGATGTGCTGCCCGATGTAGTGAAACCCAACCGGGAGGAACTCGCGCAGTTGCTGGGCCGTCCTCTCCCCGATCTGGCGGCGCTTTCCGAAGCGGCCAGTGAATTGCACGCGCGCGGTGTTTCGCTGGTGGTCGTGTCGATGGGTGAGGAAGGGGCATTGTTCCTTTCGGCAGAAGGGGCAGCCACGGCGCGCCTCGCCATCGGGCAAGTGGCGAGCACGGTCGGCGCCGGGGATGCCATGGTTGCCGGGATCGTCGCGGCGCTGGGCGAGGGGGCGGGCCTTGAGCGTACCGCGCGCCTCGCCACGGCTTTCGCGGTCGCCAAGCTGGGCATGGCCGGGCCGAACCTACCCGATCTGCCGACTGTCCATGCGCTTGCCGAAGAAGTCAGCGTCGCCCCGTTCATGCCGCGCGGCTGGATGGAGCAGCAGAAAGCCACAACGGGGATTGGGGCTGGAGAGGAATAATGGCCAAGCTCTACGCAGTTATCGATGCGGCGGATTCCGCCGTACAGGGCGTGCTTGCCGGGGAGGCGCTGCGCAAGGCGGCGCGGGCCAGGGGCCGCGATATCGAGATCGAGGTGCGCACCGGACAGGGCGTGCTTAACCCTCTGCCCGAGGAATTGCAGGCAGGCGACACGCTGTTGCTGGTCGCCGCCAATGACGAGGCTGGAACAGCGCTTCCGCTCGCCCCGCATCGCCGGGTGACGCTGGAGGCCGTGCTGGCCGATCCGGCCGCCGCGCTGGTGCAGGAACCGCAGGCGTCCACCGATACGCCGCGCGTGGTGGCAATCACCTCGTGCCCCACCGGCATTGCGCATACCTTCATGGCGGCGGAGGGCCTTCAGGAAGGCGCGAAGCAGCTGGGCTATGCGATCCGCGTGGAAACGCAGGGCTCGGTCGGCGCCGGTTCGCCGCTGACGGCGGAAGAGATCGCTGCGGCCGATGTTGTCATCATCGCCGCGGACCGTGAGGTCGACCGTGCGCGCTTCGCCGGGAAGCGGGTCTTCGCATCGAGCACCAAGCCTGCCATCTCGGGCGGCAAGGCGCTGATCGAACGCGCGCTGACCGAAGCAAAAGTGCAGGGCGGCGCGGCTTCGGCCGAGACCGCCGGTGCCGCTGCCGAGCGGGCCGGTCCCTACAAGCACCTGATGACCGGCGTTTCCTTCATGTTGCCCTTCGTGGTCGCGGGCGGCCTGATGATTGCCATGGCCTTTGCGCTGGGGGGCATCAAAGCCAACGACGCAGCGGCCGAGGGTACACTTGCGGGTGCCCTGTTCCGCATCGGCGCGCAGGGCGGCTTCGCGCTGATCGTGCCGGCGCTGGCGGGCTATATCGCCTATTCGGTGGCCGACCGTCCCGGCATCGCGCCGGGCATGATCGGCGGGATGCTGGCCGCCAATCTGGGCGCGGGTTTCCTGGGCGGCATCGTTGCGGGCTTCATCGCCGGTTACGGCGTCGAATGGCTCAACCGGCTCATCAAGCTGCCCAAGAACCTTGCGGGCCTGAAGCCGGTGCTGATCCTGCCGCTGCTGGGCACGCTGCTGACCGGGCTGCTGATGATCTACGCGGTCGGCACGCCGGTCGCCGCCGCGCTGGCGTTCCTGACCGAGTGGCTGCGATCGATGCAGGGATCGAGCGCGATCCTGCTGGGCGTGATCCTGGGCGCGATGTCGGCCTTCGACATGGGCGGGCCGGTCAACAAGGCGGGTTATGCCTTCTCGGTCGGGCTGATTTCCAGTCAGGTCTACACGCCGATGGCCGCGACGATGGCGGCAGGCATGGTGCCGCCGCTCGCCGTGGGCCTTGCCACCCGCCTGTTCCGCGATCGTTTCACGACCGAGGAACGCGAGGCCGGAGGCGCCGCTGCCGTGCTGGGCCTCGCCTTCATCACCGAGGGCGCGATTCCCTTCGCCGCGCGCGATCCGTTCCGGGTGATCCCCTCGCTGATGGCGGGCTCGGCGATTGCCGGGGCGATTTCGATGGCGGCGGGTGTCGAACTCAAGGTGCCGCATGGCGGCGTGTTTGTCCTGCCGATCCCCGGCGCGGTCACGCATCTGGCGGTCTACGGGCTTGCCATTCTGGCGGGCGTGCTGGTGAGCGGGGTCCTTGTCGGCCTGCTCAAGCCGCGCCCGGCCTCGGCGGAAGCTGCCGCCGGCTGACATAATTCTGGTCCGGCACAAGACCGGACCGATCCATGAGAGGATACGTTTCGATGCGGTTCGCACTGCTCAAGGGCGCCTGCTGCGCAGGTGCCATCGCCCTTTCCTTGTCTGCTGGCATGTCTGCTGGCATGTCTGCTGCCATGGCGCAGGAGGCGGTTTCAGAGGACACAACGGCCACAGAGACACAGGCTGAAGCTACCAAGCCGTGGCAGCCGCTGGCCGATGACGGCATAACCCTCGCGCTCAGCTATACCGGAGAGGCGGCAACGAACGTCACCGGCGGTCTGCGCCGCGATGCCGCTTATGCCGGGCAGATCTATGTCGGGGCGGACCTCGACATGGACCGTATCGTCGGCATCGGCGGCGCTACCATCCATGCCGCGATCACCAACCGCCATGGCGACAGCCTTTCGGCGCTGGCGCTGGGCAACAACACCTCGGTTCAGGAAATCTGGGGCACCCAGAACACCCACCTCGCGATCCTGACCTGGGAGCAGAAGCTGCTGAACGACCGACTGATGATCGAGGCGGGGCGCAGCCAGGCGAACATCCATTTCCTGAACTCGCCGATCTACTGCAACTTCCAGGGCAACTCGGGCTGCGGCAACCCGACGTTCGTCTTCAAGAACAGCAACTTCACCTATTTTCCGGCATCGAGCTGGATGATCCGCGCCAAGGCCGAAGTCCTGCCGCACGTGACCGTCCATGTCGGCGCTTACGAGGTCAACCCGGACCGCAAGCGGGCCAGCGACCACGGCTTCAACCCGAGCATCAAGAACGCCACCGGCGTGATCGTGCCGTGGGAACTGGGCTACTCCAATGAAGGCAAGGGCGTGCGCCTGCCCGGCCACTACATCGTCGGCGGCTGGTTCGACCGGGGCGACTATGCCGATCCGCTGCGTGACGATCAGGGCGGCATCGCCATCCTCACCGGGCGCGAGGCGCAGACCCGCAACGGCCGCTCAGGCATTTACTTCCGCTTCGATCAGCGCCTGACCCGGCCCGATCCCAATTCAGAGCGCGGCCTCAGTGTCTTTGGGGTGGCGATGACGAACCTGTCCGGCCGCGTCGAGGAGAGCCGCTTCTTCGACTTTGGCGTGGTGCAGACCGGCACTTTCGCGGGGCGCGATGCTGATACCATCGGCTTCATGATCAGCGATCAGCGCTTCAGCGACCTTGCCATGGAGCGCATGCGCGCCGCGCGGGTCTCGGCGGGCGGCGACGGCAAAATCCAGCGTCACCAGTACATGATGGAACTGGCCTATGGCGCCCAGCTCGGCCCGGCGATCCGCATATCGCCCAATGTCCAGTACATCCTGCATCCCGACCAGACCGGCGCGCCCTTCCGCACCAGGGACATCAAGGACGCGTTGATCTTCGGCTTCAAGTTCACCATCGATGCGCCGACCCTGCTGGGACGATGACGTAAAAAATCGCGTAATGTCATGAATGTGTCGCACCGTTGTGGCTTTGGGGCGCCGGACCGTCCAGGTCCTAGGTCAATGGGTCGCACTGGTGTCCGCACAGGATTTGCGCGAGGAGAGGATCCGCTGGATCACCTCGCAGATATTGCCGCATGAGGCGGAAGTCCGCGCGTGGCTGCGCAGGAGCCTGCGCGGGCAGGGGGATGTCGACGACGTTGTCCAGGAGGCCTATTGCCGGCTGTCCGAACTGCCAGACCACCGGCATATCCTGAACGGCCGTGCCTACTTCTTCGCCACGGTTCGCTCGATCGTTGTCCACGGCGTGCGCCGGGCGCGGCTGGTGCCTTTCGAGGCGGCGGATCAGGCCGAAATCGACGGGATGCCGGACGAAGCGCCTTCACCCGAGCAGGCGGTCGGCGCGCGGCTGCAACTGCGCCGGGCGCTCGACCTGATCGCCGCGCTGCCGCCGGCCTATCGCCATGCGCTGGAAATGCGCCGGCTCCATGGATTTTCGCAGAAGGAAACCGCCAGCTACCTTGGCGTGACCGAGAAAGTGGTCGAGAATAATGCCTTGCGCGGATTGCGCCTGCTGATGAAAATGATGGCCGGTGACGATGACCGGCATGACGACTGCAAGCCCGACAGCGCCCGCACTCCCGACCCGAAGCCCGATACCCGAGACGAGCCTGCCATCCATGCCCTCCATTGACGATATCGCCAGTGCCTGGGCCATGCGCGGCGACGCGGGAGTGCTCGATGCGGCGGAGCAGGCCGAACTCGATGCCTGGCTCGATGCGGATCGCCGCCATCGCGGCGCTTTTGTGCGCGCGCAGGCGGTTCTGAACCTGCTCGATGCGGTGCCTCGTCCGGAAGCGGAGCAGGCGGGGCCCCGCTGGCAGCGGTGGATACGCCCGGCTGCGGTGGCGGCTGCGGTGGGCGGCCTGGCCGCCATGGCTGCTTCACTGGCGCTGTTCCTGCTGGGGCCCACCGCGCCGGACTATGCCACCGAAATCGGCGAACAGCGTCAGGTCACGCTGGCGGACGGCTCGCTTGCCGCGCTCAACACCGGTAGCCAGCTCGACGTTGCCTATTCGCACGCGCGCCGCGATCTGACGCTGCGGCAGGGGGAAGCGTGGTTCAGGGTTGCGCACAACCGCGCGCGGCCGTTCGAAGTCACGGTGGGCCGCGTGCATGTGCGGGCTACCGGCACCGCGTTTTCGGTGCGCAGTGTCGCGCAGGGCGTGCGGGTGGTCGTCAGCGAAGGACGGGTTCTGGCCTGGGTCGACGGCTCGGGGCAACGCCCCATGGCCATCGCGCGCGGGGACGAGGCGCTGCTGCGCACCGACATCGCCGTGCAGGCACCGCCGGTGGCGGTGGACGTGGATCAGGCGCTGGCCTGGCGGCGGGGCGAGATCGGGCTGGATGGCGAGACGGGTCTGCAGGCGGCGGCGGAATTCAACCGCTATAGCCTGCGCCCGATCCGCATCCGGAACCCGCGTGCGGCACAGTACCGGCTGGTCGGCTATTTCCAGACCAGCCAGGCACAGGAATTCGCACAGGCGCTGGCAAGTCTGACGCACGCTAAAGTGTCATCAAATGGAAATGAAATAGTCATCGAATAGTAATCTGAAATTTTTCTGAATAAAAGTGAGGGGTTTGTTTTTGTCGATACTCTTCCTGTGCAGCAACAGGTGGAGGTTTCATGTTTTCGGTTTCGCGTACTTCGATATGGATGCTTGGCGCCGGGCTGGCAGCGATCTGCGCGCCCGTGGCCGTGGAGGCCCGCACCGCATCGATCGATGTACCCGCCCAGCCCGCCGCCGCGGGCATCCAGAGCTTTGCGCGGCAGGCCGGGGTGCAGGTCCTTGTCGAAAAGGACCTGACGCGGGGCAGGCGCACCAATGCGGTGAAGGGCAATCTGGATATCGATGAAGCGCTGGGCCGGCTGCTGCGCGGCACCGGGCTGGACGTCATGTCGATCGACGGCACCGTCATCACGCTGGGGCGGCGTGACGGCACGGCGGTTGCCGCGCCGAACCGTGGCGGTGCGATCCTTGTCGAAGCCCGCCGCGTGCCCTCGCGCATGACCCGCAAGGCGACGGCGGTGGTCGATACCGTGCGGTTCGACGATGTGGCGACACTGGCGGGCGGCGATGGCTCGGTGGTCGAGCAGCTGGTCACCCTGCCCGGTGTGACCGGCATCGAGGAAGGCGATACCCCGCGCTTCATCTCGATCCGCGGCATTTCCGCCAATCTCAACGCGACCACCATCGACGGTCTTTCCATCGCCTCGATCGGTTCGGACGGCGATGGTTCGCGGCAGGTGAACCTGCAACTGCTGCCCTCGAACATGAGCGCGGGAAACGAGGTCTACAAGAGCTTTACCCCCGAGCTTCCCGGTGACGCCATCGGCGGCGTCGTCAACGTCGCCACCCGCAGCGCCTTCGATCACGACGGGCTCTACAAGGTGATCGACCTGAACGGCATCTATTCGACCTATCGCGGACCGGCGCACATCAACGCCATTACGGGTTCGGGCGCGCACTGGGGCGAAGGCATCAAGGGTGTCGTCAGCGATCGCTTCGGCCCCGGCGGCCAGTTCGGCATCGTGCTTTCCGGTGAATACCAGAAGCGCATCCGCAACTCGGCCAAGTACTGGCAGGCAACCAAGTACTACTTCAGCGATGCCGGCAAGAAGCTGGCCAGCCCGCAGGATCCCAATTGGAACGGCCTGATCGTGCCGTACGACCAGCAATATGCCAGCTATACCAATACGCTGCGTTCTTACGGCGGTTCGGCCAAACTCGAATGGCAGTCGGCCGACGAGAGCCTCTATGCCTCGATCATGGTCTTCGGACGGCGCCGCTACGAAGATTCCACCATGAACAAGCAGGACTACTACACCAAGAGCGCGATCTATGACCAGACCGAGGACGGCGGCCGCCAGCAGCTCAATTCGATCTATACGCGCTATCGTCACGACAACTGGGACCGCCGGTTGTTCGGCGTGATCGGCGATCTTTCGTGGAAGGCCGGTGCGGGTGTTCTCGAAATCCGGGGCGGCTACAACAAGGCGCTCTACGACAATCACCAGTACTCGATCGTCGCGCGGGCCTATCCCAAATCGGCCTATATCACCTATGCCTCGAACGGTGGGCCGGGCAATCTGCCTTACGTGACCTCGCTCAGCGATGTGAACGCGCTCGATCCGGCAAAGACGACCTACAACCTCAGCACGGCCTACGACATGTTTCGCGTCGCCCGCGAGGACATGGGCAATGCGCGCATCGACTATACCTGGAATGCCGAGGAGGACGATCGCGGGCTGGGTTTTGCGGTCGGCGCGGAATGGCGCAACCTGATCCTGCGCCGCAACCTCGACGAGACCGAATACAAGACCGGCATGGTCATGACCGACTACCTGTTCACGCCGGACTATACCGCGCTGGGGGCGATCGGGGCGATGCCGTGGATCGACTATCGCTTTGTCGACAAGATGGCGGAACTGACGGTCGATGCGAGCAATTCGGCTTACGACAGCCTGATCTCCGACTATCGTTATGACGAGACCACGCTGACGCCCTATGCCGCGTTGCACTACCGAACGGACAGGCTGGCGCTCGTCTGGGGCGTGCGGCTCGACCATACGCGCTTTGCGGCGGACACGCCTTACGTCTCGGAAGGCGCGATCGATGGCATGACCCGCAATCGCGGCGGCTATGATTTCCCGCTGCCCTCGTTCTCGGCGGAATACAGGCTGGCCCGCCGCACCGTGCTCAGCGGTTCGGCCAGTCGCACCATCGGCCGCCCGACGCCCGGCGATGTCGCCCAGGCCCGCAGCGTGAGCTGCGGCGAGACCGACGACGGCGGCGAGGGCTGCACGATCAGCCAGGGCAACCCCGACCTCAAGCCCCGCCGGGCGACCAATCTCGACGTGACCTTCACGCAGGGCTTCCACGGCGACAAGGGCCTGTTCGGGGTGAGTGCCTTCGCCAAGTGGATCGCCGACGACATCTACGACCTCACCAGCTACACGACGGTTGACGATACCACCTACAAGATCAGCCAGCCCCTCAACGCTTCCGGTTCGCGCATCTTCGGTATCGAGGGCCGGATCGAGAACAAGGGCATCAAGTTTGCCGGCCAGAAGTTCGACCTCTTCGCCAACCTGACCTGGATGAAGGGGCACATGGACGTGGTGAGCGACAGCGGCACCCGCAGCATCGACCGGATGCTCTATCAGCCCGAGATCCTCGCCAATGCCGGGGTGACCTGGCACACCCCGTTCCTGCGCAGCGCCTTCACCGCGCGCTACAACTATCGCGGCAAGTATCTCGAGAGCGTCGGCGCCTCGCCCTGGCTGGACGAAGGCCGTGCGGGCTATGGCACGGTGGACCTCAGCCTCACCCAGAAGATCACCTCGTTCGCAACACTCAAGTACGAGTTCTACAACGTGCTGGGGGAGAAGCCGAAGTGGCTGATGGGCGACAAGCTCCAGCACTACACCGAGGTGGACGATTACGGCCGCACCGCCTTCATCCACCTTATAATCCGTTGACCGGAAACTGCTCTAGACCCGCCTTTCCGACTGATCCCTGCAGAAAGCCAGCCCATGCGCCCCTTCGATCGTCGCCACGCCCTTCAGTTGCTCGGTGCCGGCGGTGCCGGCCTGATCGGCACCCTGCCGTTTACAGCTTTCGGGCAGGAGCGCCCTTATCCGCGCAACCTCATGGCCGATCCGAAATTCGGCAGCGATCCCTTCACGCTGGGTGTGGCCTCGGGCGATCCGGCAAGCGACGGCTTCGTGATCTGGACCCGGCTCGCGCCCAACCCGCTCGAACCCTATGGCGGCATGGCGCTGAAGCCCGTCGCGGTGCTGTGGGAAGTGGCTGAGGACGAACATTTCGCGACGATCGCCATGAGGGGCGAGGCGCTGGCACATCCGGAGCTTGCCCATTCGGTCCATGTCGAAGTCGCGGGGCTGCGCCCTGATCGGCCCTATTGGTACCGCTTCCGCGTCGGCAGCGAGCAAAGCATGACCGGCCGCAGCCGCACTTTGCCTGCTGCGGGTGCCAAGGTCCAGCGTCTGCGTTTCGTCGCCGCCGGTTGCCAGCACTACGAGCAGGGCCTTTACACGGCATGGCGTCATATCGCCGACGAGGCGCTGGACTTCGTGTTCCACTACGGCGACTACATTTACGAGGGCCCGGACCACGGTGCGGGGCCGTTCAAGGCCAATGGCCGCAGCTACGACGAAGTGCGCCGCCATGTGGGCGGGGAGATCTATACCCTCGACGACTATCGACGCCGCTATGCGCTCTACAAGTCGGATGCCGACCTCAAGGCCGCACATGCCTCGGCGCCGTTCTGGATGAGCTTCGACGATCACGAGATCGACAACAACTGGGCCGCCGATTTCGATCAGGACGGTACGCCGCCCGAAGTCTTTGCCTTTCGCCGCGCGATGGCGATGCAGGCCTATTACGAACACATGCCGCTGCGCCGCACTTCAATGCCGCAGGGCGGCCATATGCGCATGTATCGCGGGGCCCGTTATGGCGATCTGCTGAACGCCTTCGTGCTGGATACGCGCCAGTATCGTGCCGACCAGCTTTACGGGGATACCCTCGCTCCGCTCGGCCCTGAGGCTTTCGCGGAACGCAGTATCATGGGCGCCGCGCAGGAGAAGTGGCTCTACGAGGGCCTCGGAGCATCCGACACGCGCTGGAACCTGATCGCGCATCAGGTCATGGTGATGAACCTCGATCAGCGGAAGGTCTCGCCAAAGAAGGGCGCGAGCGATCACGCGACATATTCGATGGACCAGTGGCCGGGCTATATGGCCAACCGCCGCCGTCTGCTCGACTGCATCGACAAGCGCTGTCCGGGCAATGTCGTGAACGTGACGGGCGACGCGCACCGTCATTATGCAGGCGATCTCGTGCAGGACGAACATGCACCGGGAGCCGATGGAAAGGTGATTTCGAGCGAGTTTCTGGCAACCTCGGTCTCGTCGGGCGCCGACGGGCAGGGCGACGAAGACGCCTATAGCCGCCAGATCCGGGCCGATAATGCCTTCCTCAGGGCGACCACCGACCAGCGCGGCTATCTCCTTTGCGACGTGTCTCCCGCCGAATGGGTTGGCGAACTCAAGGTGTTGGACAGGGTGACGACATCTGGCGGCAGCCTCTCGACTTATGCGCGTTTTGCCATCGAACATGGGAAGCCGGGTCTGCAGCGGGCGTGATCCGGCGATTCTCCGGCATTTTTCGAAGGCGGGCGTGCCGGGGGGCGGGGGGGCTGTCCTGCGGGGAAGTCGGTGGATCAATAAAATACTGAATTTATGTGATTTTCAACAAAATGTCGTTTTTTTGAAAAAGGTGTTTGACCGAATCACGGGTGGGTCTTAGAGGGCCTCTCACCGCAGCGGACCACACGGTTTAGCTGAGGTCGCCAACAGAGACGGGCAACATGCTCCCCCATCGCAAGAAGCG
>NZ_CP029762.1:797606-847606 GCF_006874585.1 Sphingomonas sp. IC081 | reverse complement strand
GCGCCCGTGCTTGAGGCCGGCTGCTTTGCCCACGCGAGGCGCAAGTTCTTCGAGCTCGCCGACGTTGCCAGCGCAGCCCGCAAGAAGGGCCGTGGCGAGCATGCCGGCATGATCTACCCGATCGCACTCGAGGCCGTGCAGCGGATCGATGCCTTGTTTGATATCGAGCGCGGCATCAACGGTAATGACGCGGCAGAGCGGTTCGCTGTGCGCCAGGAACTGAGTGGGCCACTCATGGCCGAGCTTCACGCCTGGCTCACCACCCAACTCGCCAGGCTGTCGCGCAACCACGATCTCGCCAAGGCCATCAACTACATGCTCCGGCGCTGGGACGCCTTCACCCGCTTCCTCGACGACGGCCGGGTCTGCCTGACCAACAACGCCGCAGAACGCGCTCTGCGTTGCGTGCCGCTCGGCCGGAAAGCCTGGCTATTCTGCGGATCCGATCGTGGCGGTCAGCGCGCGGCTGTCCTCTACACCTTGATCCAGACCGCCCGCCTGAACGACATCGATCCCCAGGCTTGGCTCGCGGACGTGCTCGCTCGCATCGCTGAGCATCCGGTTCGCCAACTCGACGAGCTGCTGCCATGGAACTGGCAGCCAACCCAGCGCTCGATCACCACCTGATCCGCGCTACGCCGCGGCTTTCACCGGATGGCTACATTTCAACTGCAAGACTCTCGTTATGAGCTATGGGCAGGGCATTTCCGGAATGGGATCAAGTCGCATGACGAGCCCATACCGCACGTTTCCGGTCACGTGCCCCTTCTCATGTGGGAGGTGCGGCGCGGTCCGGGATCGATGTTCCAGCCAATTTCTGACTTGATCGCTGCATCATTCACGATGGACACGGAAAAGGCGTCTGCTTAGCGCATTGGCGGACGAGTAACCACCTGCGGGAGATAGCCGCGTGATCGAACGAGAGGTTGGACCATGTTCATGGTGATCATGTCGGTGGCTCGATTTCAATCCAGCAGTCTGGTTTTCGTAGATTATCCATGCGCGGCCGTGTCAGATGCAGCGGGAGATACCTTTTGGGGTGTCACCCTAGGGGCTCTTTAAGGTTATATTGTAAAATCAGAATGTTGGTTGGGAAGGGCAGTTTGGATGAATGTAACGCTATTCCGGGGCGTGCTTGTCGGCGCGCTCGCCGGGCTCTTGTTCGGTTTTGACACGGCGGTCATCGCCGGAACAACGGAAGGCATCCGCACTGCTTTCGGTCTCGACGCTACCGGAGTTGGGATTACCGTCTCCAGTGCGCTCTGGGGGACGCTGGCGGGCGCCTTGCTTGCCGGTATTCCCGGGGACCGTTATGGCGCGCGCGCGTCGCTGACAGTGATCGCACTGCTCTATCTCGTTTCCGGCGTGGGCTGCCTGCTGGCGGTGAATTGGGCGATGCTGCTGATCATGCGGGTGCTGGCTGGTTTTGCGGTCGGGGCTTCTTCGGTGCTGGCCCCAGTCTATATCGCCGAAATCGCGCCCGCCGAGCGGCGGGGCATGATGGTCGGCGCCTTCCAGCTTAACGTCGTGCTGGGGATTTTGGTTGCCTATCTCAGCAACTACTTCGTATCGAGCCTCGAACTCGGTGCGCTTGACTGGCACGTGAAGTTCGGCATCACGGCGCTTCCCGCGCTCGTGCTCCTGGTAATGATGCGCACCATTCCAGACAGCCCGCGCTGGCTTTTCGCCAAGGGGCGCGAGGCGGAAGCGGCCGCAGTGCTCGCCAAGCTGGGTAATGCCGATGTCGCGGGCGAAATCACCGTCTGGCGCCGTGCGGAAGAGCAGGCGCACGCCCCGCGCCTCAGCTGGAAGCGGCACCACCGACCGATGCTGCTGGCCATCGCCATTGCCGCATTCAACCAGCTCTCCGGCATCAACGCAGTCCTCTATTACCTCAACGACATCTTCGCTGCGGCGGGTTTCTCCGGCGTTTCGGCGGACCGCCAGGCCATCGTCATCGGCGCTTGCAACCTGCTGTTCACCGCATTGGCACTCACAGTGATCGACCGGATCGGTCGCAAGACCCTGTTGCTGATCGGCTCGGTCGGCCTCACCGCTGCACTGTCGGGGGTCGCGGTGATTTTCGGCGGCGGTGCGCCGCAAAGCTGGTTGCTCTATCTTCTGATCGGCTTCATCGCGTTCTTCGCCTTTTCGCAAGGGGCGGTGATCTGGGTCTACATCAGCGAGATCTTCCCCACCGACGTGCGTGCTCGCGGGCAGAGCCTCGGTTCCTCGGTTCACTGGTTCATGGATGCGGTGATTGCTTTCGGCTTCCCGCTGATGGCCGCGCATGCCCGCGCCCTGCCGTTCTGGCTTTTCGCGGGTATGATGGCATTGCAGTTCGTGGCCGTGCTGGTGTTTTTCCCCGAGACCAAGCGCCGCTCGCTCGAAGCCATCGGCGAGGCCATGTAAGAGATGATCCGTCTTGCAGCGGCACTTTGCCTCACGGGTGCGGCGCTCCTTGGCGGCGTCGTTCCTGCCGGGGCAGCGCAAAAGGAAGCGGTGGCGATCGATCCGGGCGCGCGCAATCCGATCCTGCCCGGCTACTTCGCCGATCCCTCGATCGTGCAGTATGAGGGCGAGTGGTTCATCTTCGTCACAGAGGATCCCTGGGGCGGCGACCGGCTGGGCCTCTGGCGTTCGCGCAATTTTCGCGACTGGACCTTCTCTGAGCCGAACTGGCCGACCAAGCTGGCGGCCACCAGCGCCACTTCCAACAAGAGCAAAGTCTGGGCGCCTTCGGTCGTGCGCGGGCGCGACGGACGGTTCTGGATGTACGTCTCGGTCGGCAGCGAGGTCTGGGTTGGCGTGGCAGAGCACCCGGCCGGGCCATGGCGCGATGCCAATCATGGCCGCCCGCTGATCCCCGGCAATTACCGGCCGGGTTATCATATGATCGATGCCGAAGCCTTCATCGACGATGACGGCACCGCCTATCTCTACTGGGGCTCCGGGCTCAACTGGGTCAACGGGCGCTGCTATGTGGTGCGCCTCAAGCCGGACATGGTGACGTTCGACGGCGAGCCGCAGGACGTGACCCCGCTGCACTATTTCGAAGGCCCGTTCCTGTTCAAGCGCGGCGGACGCTACTTCCTGACCTATAGCTGGGGCAACACCACGAAGGACACCTATCAGGTTCGCTACGCTGTGGGTTCCTCGCCGCTGGGGCCGTTCACCGAGCCGGAGGACGCGCCGATCCTTGCCACCGATGCGGCGCGTAGCGTGATCAGCCCAGGCCATCATGCGGTTTTTGCGGCGGGCGGGCAGGACTTCATCCTCTACCACCGGCAGGCACTGCCGTTCCCTTCGGCGGACGGCAAAGTGCGGCGCCAGGTCGCGGTTGACCGGCTCGTGGTCGAGGGAGAGCGCCTGCGGGTGGTCCGCCCCACGCATGACGGGCCGAATATTCCCGGCACCGCGATGCGCCGCCGTGCCGGGCAGCCTGTCCGGCTCAGCGCGTCCGCCGTGCTGGATGCGGCCCATGCCGCTGCCTTGGCGGGCGATGACAATTACGCCACCGGTTGGGCCTCTCCAGTGCAGGGCAGTGCATGGCTTCAGGCCGATGCCGGGCGCAGGCGCCGGATCGGCGCTAGCGAACTGCGCGTGGCCGATCCGGTCACGCCGATTTCGTTGCGGCTGCTTGCATCGGATGACGGCAGGCAGTGGCGCACGGTGCGGGAGATGAAGGACCTGTCCGGCTCTCCTATCCTGCTGCCGTCGCCAGGACCCGCCCGTTACTTGCGGATCGCCTTTGATGGCCCCGCCGCTATCCTTGAATGGAGTTTTCCCCGATGATGCCGCCGAGACATTTCCTGCTGGCCAGCGCCGGCCTAGCGATCGGCGTCACTTCGTCCGCCTTTGCCGCCGCGCCGGTGCCGAAGCCGATTCAGCCACAAGTGTCCGCCGAACGGCCCGATTGGGAAAACCCGGCTGTCTTCGCCAAGGGCAAGTTGCCTGCCCGCGCCACGGGCTTCCCGTTCGAGGACCGTGAAAGGGCCATCGCCAATGATCCGGTGCGTTCGCAGCGCTATCTCTCGCTGGACGGGACGTGGAAGTTCGATTTCACTCCGGATGCGGACAAGGCGCCGGAAGGGTTCTTCCGTTCCGATTATGATGTGTCGGGATGGAAGCCGATCCAGGTTCCGGCAGACTGGCAGACGCAGGGCTTCGACCGCCCGCTCTACAACAACGTCCGGTATCCGTTCCCGCCCAATCGCCCGCTGATCCCGCACGATGCCAATCCGGTCGGTTCCTATCGCCGCGATTTCGATCTGCCGGCGGACTGGAAGGGCAGTGACGTCATCCTCCATGTCGGCGCGGCCGGCTCGGCCTACCGGGTCTGGGTGAACGGACGGGAAGTGGGCTATAGCGAGGATTCCAAGCTCCCTTCTGAATTCGATCTGACGCGCTTCGTCAAGCCCGGGCGCAACTCGGTTTCGATCCGGGTCTGGCGCTGGTCGGATGGTTCCTATCTGGAGGATCAGGATTTCTGGCGCGTTTCGGGCATCGAGCGTTCGGTCTACCTTATCGCCGCGCCGCGCGCGCGGGTGGACGATGTCTTCGCCCGCGCCGGTCTCGCCAACGACTACCGCGATGGCACGCTCGACCTGACGCTCAAGACTTCGCCCGCCGCGCGCGGTCTGACTGTGCGGGCGACGGTGCTGGACGGTGACAAGATCCTGCTCACCCGCAGGGCGAAAGCAGCGGGCGGCGAGGTCAGGCTGAACGGCGCGATCCCCGGTGTGCGTCCGTGGACGGCGGAAACGCCCGATCTCTATACGCTGCTGGTCGAACTGATCGATCGCAACGGCGGGACGGTACAGGCGACCGCGCGGCGCATCGGCTTCCGCACGGTGGCGATCAAAAACGGCCTCGTTACGGTGAACGGCAAGCCGATCACCATTCGCGGCGTCAACCGGCACGAACATGACCCGGAGCACTTCCACGTGATCTCCGAGCAATCGATGCGCCGCGACATTGAACTGATGAAGCACAACAACGTCAACGCGCTGCGCACTTCGCACTATCCCAATGATGAGCGGCTTTACGACCTGGCCGACGAATACGGCCTCTACGTCATGGACGAGGCCAACATCGAGAGCCACGAATACCTCTCCGCCGCCAACCGCGCCAAGGACAATGCCACTTATCTGCTCGGCTACGATCCTGCCTGGGAAGCCGCACACGTCAGCCGCGTCACCAACATGGTGGAGCGCGACAAGAACCATGCCTCGGTGATCTTCTGGTCGCTCGGCAACGAGACGGGCGTTGGCCCCACCTTCGAGAAAGCCGCCGCCGCGGCCCGTGCACTGGATCCCACGCGCCTGATCTCGTTCCTCGGCCACTCGCAGATCAGCGACCACCGCCCGAACGCCTACGTCGACATCTATGCGCCGATGTACGATACTATCGAGCAGATGGTCGATTATGCCGCGCATCCCGAGACATATCCGCAGCCGATGATCCAATGCGAGTATGCCCATATGCAGGGCAATTCCGGCGGCAATTTCAAGGAGATCTGGGACACTATCCATGCCCATGAGGACCGTCTGCAGGGCGGCTTCATCTGGGATTGGGTGGACCAGTCGATCTACCGCTATGCCGCGGACGGCCGCCGTTTCTGGGGCGACGGCAGTTCGTTCGGTCCCAATCCGCGCGGCGAGATCGAGTTCGGCGACGGCCTCAACCAGTCCGATCGCACGCCGAACCCGCAGCTTTTCGAAGTGCAGAAGGTCTATTCGCCGATCCAGTTTGCAGCGCTCGATGCTGCAGCCGGGCGGATCGAAGTGTTGAACCGTCACGACTTCCGCGACCTGTCGGGCTTTTCCTTCGAGTGGGAACTGGACGAGGACGGCGTGGCCATCGCCCACGGCGCGCTTCCCGCGCTTTCCACCCCGGCGCGTGGGAAACAGGCGTTTGCGGTGCCGCTGCCCGCATTCACGCGCAATCCCGGTTCGGAATACATGCTCACTGTGCGCGCCACGGCCAAGGAAGGGTCTGTGCCGCTGGTAAAGGCCGGGGCGGTGGTCGGCTGGGAGCAGTTCTCGCTCGGCTCCAGTCCGGCACCCGATGTCGCGCGGCCGGTCAAGGTCACGCTGGCAAAGGATGCGGGCAGCTACCGTCTTTCCGCCGGCGGCGCGATGCTGACGGTGGACCGCACGACTGGGCTCGTGTCGAGCTATGCTGCCGGCGGCAAGGCGCTGGTAAAGGGGGGCGCGCCGTCCTTCACCCGCGCCCTCACCGACAACGATATCGGCACCCGCCCCGACGGCGCCGATGCGCGTTGGGAAGCGATCGAGGCGGCGCGCAAGGTGACGGCGATCACCGCCGCGCGTACGGCCACCGGCGCGCAAGTGACGGTGCGTTATGCCTTCGCCGACGAATCCGGGAAGGGCGAGGCCGTCCGTTTCGAGACGCATTATCGTATGGCGGGCGACGGCAGCGTGGAGGTGGAAGGTGCGTTTACGCCGGTCGCCACCGATCTGCCGGATCCGCTGCGCATCGGGTTCGCCTTTGCCACGGTCGGCGGCTTCAAGACCGTCGAGTGGTATGGACGCGGACCGCATGAGAGCTACGCCGACCGCAAGACCAGCGCGATGATCGCGCTCTGGCGCGGGGCGATTGCCGGGCAGAACCACGATTACCAGCGCCCGCAGGAGACCGGCAGCAAGACCGACGTGCGCTGGATGCAGCTCTCGCCGGAGCAAGGGACATCCTTGCAGATCGCCGGGGACCGGCCGCTGACGATGAACGCGCTCGCCTTCCCTTATGCAGACCTCTCCCGCC
Source organism: Sphingomonas sp. IC081 (assembly GCF_006874585.1). Lineage (GTDB taxonomy): Bacteria > Pseudomonadota > Alphaproteobacteria > Sphingomonadales > Sphingomonadaceae > Novosphingobium. The sequence goes on along the minus strand of NZ_CP029762.1, from coordinate 840,820 downwards.
GCGCGCCGGGTACACGCAGGAGTACCGACATCGTGCCGCAGGAGACCGGCTCGCTGATGGTCGATGGGATCCAGTCCGGCGTGGGCGGGGACACGACCTGGAACGAGGTCGGGCGGCCGCTGCCGCAATACCGTGTCCCGGTTGCTCCGCTGCGTTTCACTTTCCGCCTCACGCCGGTTGTGGATGCCCTTGAAAATGACGGCGCCCGCGCCGCGCAGGCCACGGTGGTCCAGTGAGCGCGCCCGGGCCCCGTACGTTCGCCGCGATCGAGGCAGGCGGCACCAAATTTGTCTGTGGTATCGGAACCAGCAAGGGTTCGCTTCGCACGGCGACGATCCCGACCCGCGATCCAGAGGCCACGCTGGCGGACGTCGAGGCATTTCTGGATGGAGCTATTGATGAACTAGGCCCGCTTGCGGCCATCGGTCTCGGCTCGTTCGGACCGCTCGATCTTGACCCTGCTTCACCGCGTTACGGGCAAATTCTCGCCACTCCCAAGGCGGGCTGGCAAGGCACCGACATGCCGGAGCGTCTGGGGAGGCGCTACCGCGTTCCGGTGGGCATCGACACCGACGTGAATGCCGCGGCCCTTGCCGAGATGCGTATCCACGGCGTCGACAGCCTGGCCTATGTCACGGTCGGGACCGGGATCGGTGCGGGCATCGTGGTCCAGGGCAATAGCGTGCGCGGCCTGGGGCATCCGGAATGCGGGCATATCGCCGTGCGGCGCCACCCCGCCCACGCCGGGTTCGAGGGGGTATGCCCCTATCACGGAGATTGCCTCGAAGGCCTGGCGAGCGGTCCGGCCCTGCACGCCGCCTGGGGGATGACCGCGCGCGAGATTCCCGAAGACCATCCCGCGTGGGAGGCGCAGGCCGATTATCTCGCGCAGCTCTGCATGACCCTGATCCTGACGAGTGCGCCGCAGCGGATCGTGCTGGGCGGCGGGGTGATGAGCCGGCCATTCCTGCTCGAACGGGTCCGTGCCGCAACGCTGGCGCGGCTCAATGGCTACTGCGTCCAGTGGGACGCGGCGAAGGCGAACGAGGCACTCCTCCTGCCTCGTTCGCCGGAGCCACCGGGCCTTGTCGGTTCCTATCTGATCGCCGAAGAAGCCTGGCGGCAATCGAGCAAGGCCTGACGCAGCGCCGCGTCAATACCCGAAGAAGCGCTTGAGGCCGATGGCCTTGAGCGCGCGGCGATAGGTCATCGAGCTCATGTCGGCGGGGATATGCGCTTCGTCGGTGGGATCGAGCGGCAGCCATTCGGGCATCTGCGCCTCGACGATCGCCTTGTCTTCCTCGAAGACCTTGCGGTTGAAGTCGTAGACGTCCTGCACCGGTAGGTCGGTGTCGAAATTGCGGGCGATCGGCGCAAAGAGCCGGGTGGTGCGGGCAGAGACCGGCGAAGCCGCGTTCATGATGACGAGGCGGTCCTTGCCCGGGAAATGGATCTCCAGCGTCGCGGTGAAAGGCAGGTGGCAGCGGAAGTGGCGCAGCCAGCGGAAGCCCGGCACCCCGCGCTGGGTCAGGCCGATGGGATAATTGCCGACGCTGCTCCAGTATTCCGCCTCGAAGCCGTATTCGGTGCGCCTGGTGGTGTAGGAGGGCACTTCGGCATTGTCGGGATCGGCGAAAGTCTCGTGGTGGACGAAGGCGAAGTGTGCGACGTCGAGGAAGCCTTCGAGCTGGCGGCCCGCGAAGCCCTTGATGTCGATCCACGGGCAGGTGATCTGCTGGAATTCGGCCTCGTCCCAGTGCGGCATGTCGGGGATGGCGCCCGGCGGCGGCACGTCGCTTTCGGCATCGAGGCAGGTCCATACGAGGCCGTAGCGCTCGACGCTCGGGAACGTGCGCAAGTGCAGGCGGGCGGGAATGTCGCGCGCCGGGTGGGCGGGCACGTGGACGCACTTGCCGCCACTGCCGAACTTGAGGCCGTGGTAAGGGCAGACCACGCCGTCGCCCTGCTGGGTGCCCATGCTGAGCGGCACGCCGCGATGCGGGCAGACGTCGGTGGCGACGACGATGTCCTCACCCGCGCGGTAGACGAGGATCGGCTGGTCGAGCAGCTTGGTGCCGACCGGGGCGGTGCCGACTTCGCGAACCAGCGCCACCGGATACCAATGCCTGGCCAGCACGTACCAGTCATCGGCGTCGAAGGTGCAGCCATGAGGAATTGGAGGGCGAGGGAGTGGGGGCTTGGGAGTGTCGATCTGGGCGGCAGTGGCCATGGTATTCGTCCGCTAGGGGGAGTGTTGCGCCCACCCATCGACGATTTACCATGACCTATCAAACGCAATGATTTTGACGTCTTGTTGCAAAAATTAGATGGGGTGTGCAGTCTCTACACTTTCTCCCAGATTGCCGCGATCCCCTGACCGCCGCCGATGCACATGGTGGTGAGGCCGTAGCGGCCGCCGCTGCGGTGCAGTTCGTGGATTAGCTTGGTGACGATGATCGCCCCCGTCGCGCCCACCGGATGGCCCAGAGCGATGCCGCTGCCGTTGGGGTTCACCTTGTCCGGATCGAGCCCGAGTTCTGCGGCGACGGCGCAGGCCTGCGCGGCGAAAGCTTCGTTCGCCTCGATCACGTCGAGGTCGGCCACGCTTAAGCCGGCGCGGGCGAGCGCGGCACGGGTCGCGGGGACCGGACCGATGCCCATATAGGCCGGGTCCACGCCTGCATGACCGTAGGACACGAGCCGGGCGAGCGGTGTCAGGCCATGTTGGCGCACCGCCTCTTCGCTGGCCAGCACGACCGCCGCGGCACCGTCGTTGATGCCCGAGGCATTGCCTGCCGTCACGGTGCCTTCGGCCTTGCGGAACACCGGGCGCAGCTTCTCGAAATCGGCCAGCGTGGCATCGCGGCGCACATATTCGTCCTCCTCGAACAGCCGGGTGCCGGAGCGGGTCGTCAATTCGAACGGAGCGATCTGGTCGCGGAAGCGGCCTTCGGCAATGGCGCGGGCGGCACGGGTCTGGCTGGTGAGGGCGAGCGCGTCCTGCATTTCGCGGGTAATGCCGTGGCGCTGCGCGACGTTCTCTGCCGTTACGCCCATCAGTATCTCGTGGAAAGGATCGGTGAGCGCGCCGTTGAGCCCGTCGATGACGGCACCGTCGCCCATCTTGCGGCCCCAGCGCATGTCGGGGAGGTAGAACGGCGCGCGGCTCATCACTTCGGTGCCGCCGCCCAGCGCTACCGCGCAGTCGCCCAGCATGATCGCCTGCGCCGCCGAGAGGATCGCCTGAAGGCCAGAGCCGCAGAGGCGGTTGACGGTGAGCGCCGGCGTTTCCACTGGCACGCCGGCGCCGAGCGCGGCGATGCGGGCCACGAAATGGTCGCGCGGGTGGGTGGTGATGACATGGCCGAACACGACATGGCCGACGGCCTCGGGGGCAATCCCGGCGCGGGCCACGGCGGCACGGGCGACATGGGCGCCGAGATCGCCCGGCGTCTGGTCCTTGAGCGCGCCTCCGAAGGCGCCGATGGCGGTACGGGCCGCGGCGACGGCATAGATGGTGGTCATGATCGGAACCTCAGGGTCAGTGCGCGGGGTCGAGGTGGTGGCGGTACTGCTGGCGCAGATCGGCCTTGACGACTTTGCCCGAGCCGGTGTGCGGCAGTTCGTCGACGATCACGATGTCGTCGGGCAGCCACCAGCGCGCGACATGGCTCTCAAGGTGGCGCAGCATCTCTTCGCGGCCCACGTCCTCATCCGGATGGCATACCAGCAGCAACAGCGGCCGTTCCTGCCAGCGCGGGTGGGGCACGCCGATCACGGCGGCTTCCTTGACGGCGGGGTGAGCGACGGCGGCATTCTCCAGATCGATGGAGGAGATCCACTCGCCGCCGGACTTGATGACGTCCTTGGCGCGGTCGGTGATCTGGATGAAACCGTCGGCATCGATGCGGGCGATGTCGCCGCTGTCGAACCAGCCCTGCGCGTCGAGCGCGGAGCCCGGCTCCTTGCCGAAATAGCCGCTGGCGACCCAGTGACCGCGCACGACCAGCGCGCCCACGGCATCGGCGCCGGGGCCGGTGACATTGCCGTCTCCGTCCGCCACTCCGACTTCGCAGCCGAAGAGGCAGCGCCCGGCCTTGGCGCGCAGTTCGAGTTCCTCGTCCCACGGTTGGCCATGGTGGCGGCCCATCGGGCGGGTGACGGCAACGACCGGGCTGGTTTCGGTCATGCCCCAAGCCTGCATCGTCTCGGCGCCGAGGGTATCGCGAAACCGCTGGACGAGTGCGCGCGGCGTGGCGGCGCCGCCCATGAACACGCGCTCCAGCCTGAGGGCTGCGCGATCTTCTGCTGTCGTCGTGCGGTCGATCTGGTCGAGTACCGAGAACCACACGGTCGGCACGCCGAGAGAGAACGTGATCGCCTCGTCGCGCAGCAGGGCATGGAGTGAGGCGCCGTCGAGCTGCGATCCCGGTAGCACCAGCTTCGCTCCGCACATCGCCGCGCCATAGGGCACGCCCCAGGAATTGACGTGGAACATCGGCGGCAGCAGCAGCGCGTTGTCGCGGGCGGACAGCGCCATCGAATCCGCCGTCAGCAGCGAGAGCGCGTGGAGCACGGTGGAACGGTGGCTATAGAGCACGCCCTTGGGCGCGCCGGTGGTGCCTGAAGTGTAGCACAAGCTGGCGGCAGCGCGTTCGTCGAGGTTCGGCCATGCAGCGAGCGGGCGGGAGGCTGCCAGCAGGTCCTCATAGGCGATCAGGCCGGGGAGCGAGGAGGGTGGCATGTCCTCGCGCGCACAGAGCGCAACCACGGTGACGGGCGCGTCGTGGATCGCCAGCACGCCTTCGGCAAGGCCTAGCAGGTCGGGGTCGACAAACAGCACCCGCGCGCCGCCATCGGCGAGGACGTAGCGGATCTGCTCCTCGAACAGGCGTGGGTTGAGCGTGTGCAGCACGCGGCCGCTGGCGGGGACGCCGTAATAGAGTTCAAGGTGCGGCGTGCGGTTCCAGGCCAGGCTGGCGACCCGTTCGCCCGCCGCTACGCCCAGCGCATCGAGCGCGCTTGCAAGGCGCCGCGCTCGATAGGCCACGCAGGCCCAGGTCGTGCGTTCCAGTTCGCCGTCCGGCCGCCGTGAAACCACTTCGGTGGCGCCGTGGTTCCGTTCGGCATGGTCGATCACGCTGCCGATGGTCAGCGGCAGATACTGCATCAGCCCCATCATCTGGCCCATCATCCGCCTTAAACTCCTGTTCCCGCATGGTCGGTCCTGTGCGGACCTGAGGGATTGGGAGGTAGAGCGCGGCGGCCTTCCGGCAATCGCGAGCCGGAAGCATGCGGCCAATATCACAGGCGAAATATGACCGCCCGATCCGCTTCCCGGCGCGCATCGCCGGCAGATGGGAGTCCTGCACATATCACATATGTGATACGGCTTGACGGGCATTCCGTTTTGCGATGATCCAGGTCTACAAACGAATGCATAAAACAAGGTCGCAAGAGCCGGCCGAAAAATGGAGAGGCGATGATGATCCGGCGAACGGTCAAATCGGCGTCACGGACCCTTGAGGTGCTCGAACTCTTTGCCGAGGAGCGCAGGCCCATGCGCCTGCATGAAGTCTACACGACGCTCGACTACCCCCAGTCGAGCGCGACCAACCTGCTCAAGAGCATGGTCGTGATGGGCTACCTCAACTACAACCGCATGACGCGGACCTACCTGCCGACGATGCGCGTGGGTGCGCTCGGAAACTGGCTGCCGGGCTACGTCTATTCGGACGAGAGCTACCGCTGGCTGGTGGACGAACTGCAGCGCCGAACCGACGAGACGGTCGGGCTCAGCACCCAGAACGACCTCTTTGTCCAGTACATCATCCTCAAGGCGCCCGAGCATGAGTTCAAGGTACCGCCGCCGGTGGGCACGATGCGCCTGCTGGTCGATTCCGCCGGAGGGCTCGCGCTGATGAGCGAGATGAAGGACCGCGAGATCGACAAGATCTGCCGCTACACCAACTATTACCAGTTGGCCGAGCGCCAGCGTTTCGATCTGGCCGACCTGATGCGCGAGATCCGCTGGGCGCGGCACACCGGCTATGCCTACATGGCCAACAAGCCGACGCCGGAAGTCTCCTCGATCTCGATGACGCTGGGCGAGAAGATCCACGGCATCCCGCTCGCGGTCGGTGTGGGCGGGCTGGCGGAGCGGATCTCGAAGGCCCAGTACGACATCATCGAGACGATGAAGGAGTGCATCGCCGAGTTCAAGGCGATCCGCGAGGAACAGCACTACGCCGAGGCCGCCGAATAGGTTTCGATCACGCTGGTGATTTTCAGGCGGGGGCGCGTTCGGTTATCGACAGGCGTTCCCGCCGTCCGATTTCATCCTGTCCTTGCAGAGAGGATAGACGATGAAGTCGGAAGCGGAAAAGCAGGCGTTCAAGCGCCGCTATATCGAGGCGCGCGGGTACTGGGCCGAATTCAATGACGGCCTGCTGGACTACGCGCCGGAGTGGTTGGACGCCTACCTCGCCTATTCCTCCACGCCCGCGCGCACCGGGCCGCTCTCGGCGCGGATGCGTGAGTTGATCTACGTTGCGGTCGATGGTTCCACCACGCATCTGTTTCAAGCCGGGCTGGAAATCCACATCCGCATTGCCCTCGAGGCGGGATGTACACCGGCGGAACTGATCGAAGTGCTCTGTATCGCGACGCTTCAGGGGCTGGACAGCGTGGCCATGGGCATGGACCTGCTGGGCGAGGAACTGGCCCGGCGCGGGCAGGCCCTGACGACATCGGCAAAGGGGGCTCTGGCGCTGCGCCGTCATGAAGCCTTGCGCGGTGCATCGCCGCGATGGCTGGAGGCGATGGGCGCCGTTTCGCCCGAATGGACCGAGGCTCTGGCCGGGGTTTTCGAAACCGCCGACCGGACTTCGGTGCTGACTCGGGCGGAGCGGGCACTGATCCGCCTGGCGCTGGCTTCCTCGCCCACGCATCTTGCTCGGCAGGCAGTGCGTGCGGAAGTGCGCGAGGCTCTGGATGCCGGGGCCAGTCCTGAGGAGATCGCGCAGGTCTTCCAACTGGTTGCCCATCTTGGCCTGCACGCCTGCTCTGAAGGTGTCCCGGCCATCGTCCGGGCGGCGGCGGAGCGGGAGCAAGCGTGATGGACATCGCCTTTTTCACCGACCGCCGCAATGATCTTGGCGAAAGTCCGGTCTGGGATGCGCGGCGCGGCTGGCTCTGGTGGGTCGACATTCGCCTCAACCGGGTCATGGCCGCCGATGCGCTTGGCGTTGTCCAGCGCGAATGGACATACTCGCAGCCGGTTGGTTCGATCGGCCTGGCAATGGGCGGCAAGGTTCTGGTCGCGGCCTTTGCCGATCACTTCGCGCTGATCGCGGATGACGGCCATGCGCAGCCGATTGCCGCGCCGGATATCGGGGAGGGCGCCATCCGCTTCAACGACGGCAAGGCCGATCGGCAGGGGCGGTTCCTGTCCGGCACCATGCAGCATGGCGGGCAAGCAGAGGCGCTGGCGGGCGTCTGGCGCCTCGAACGCGGTGGCACCGCGACCCGGCTCGAAACGGGGATGAAGCTGGCGAATTCGATCTGCTTTTCGCCCTGCGGGCGCTGGCTCTATCTGTCGGATACGCTGGAGGGCGTGATCCGCCGTTATCCCTATGATCCCGAGACCGGTGCGCTCGGGCCGAGGGAGGCATTTTTCGATTGCAGCATGATCGGTGCGGCACCGGACGGGGCGACGGTCGATAGTGAAGGACGGCTGTGGGTCGCGCTGGTCACGACACAGCAGATCGGCTGCATCTCGCCGGAGGGAGACCTTCTCCGAACCATCGATCTGCCCGTGCCCTATCCGGCCTGTCCGGCGTTCGGCGGCGCCGATCTGGCCACGCTTTACGTGACCACCATCGCCGATTCGGGCCACAAGCTGAAGAGCGATCACCCGGACGCGGGCCGGATGCTGGCGATCACCGGGCTTGGCGCGAGGGGAATTACCGAGGCGATCTATCACACTTGAAATTAGCGGGGCGCGGGGCCCCCTCGTACTGGCAAGGAGGCGGGGGGAGCAGGCAGTGACTTGTTCATGGACCTCGAATTCACATCCGCCGAACTGGCCTTCCGCGAAGAGGTACGCGCCTTTTTCGCCGAGAACGTGCCCGCCGAATGGCTTACCCGCGTGCGCGCGGGGCTGCGGCTCGAACCGCAGGAACTGATCGCCTACCAGAAGGCGCTTGCCGCTAAAGGATGGGGCGCGCCGACATGGCCGGTCGAATATGGCGGGCCGGGCTGGTCTCCTGCGCAGAACTACATCTTCGAAAGCGAATCCGCGCGTGCGGGAGCGCCGATCCAGTTCCATCAGGGCCTCGAACTGATCGGCCCGATCATCTTCACTTACGGTTCGCAGGAACTGAAGGACCGCTATCTGCCCGGCATCATCCATGCCGACGACTGGTGGTGCCAGGGCTATTCCGAGCCGGGGGCTGGGTCCGACCTCGCCTCGCTGCGCACCACCGCCGTGCGCGACGGCGACCACTACGTCCTCAACGGGCAGAAGATGTGGACCAGCTATGCGCAAGTCGCCAGCCACATGTTCGTGCTGGCCCGCACCTCGCAGGAACCCAAGCGCCAGCAGGGCATCTCGCTGCTGCTGGTCGATATGAACACCCCCGGCATCGCGATCCGCAAGATCGAGACGATGGACGAGAAGTACACCACCAACGAAGTCTTCCTTGACGATGTGCGGGTGCCGGTGGGCAACCTCGTCGGCGAGGAAGGGCGCGGCTGGGAATACGGCAAGGTGCTGCTCGACCGCGAGCGGATGGTCTGTTCGGCCACCGCGATCCACCTGCCGCAAGTGCTGGGCGGCGTGCGCGAGGCCGCATCTGCACGCAAGGTTCGCGGTGTGCCGTTGATTGAAACGCCCGCTTTCGCCGCCCAGCTTGCCCAGCTCGAGATCGAGGCGATGGCGCTGGAAACCATGGTGCTGCGCCTGCTTGCCGACCTTGCCTCGGGCGCGGATTCCGGTCCGCGCGGGTCGATGGTGAAGCTGCGCTGGTCCGACCTCTACCAGCGCGGCACCGCGCTGTGGATCGAGGCGCTGGGTCCCGAAGCGGCGCATTTCCGCGCGTTGGAAGGGCAAGGCCCTGTCGACATGCCCTATGCGATGCAGGGCGCGCTCTATTCGCGGGTCACCTCGATCTACGGCGGGTCGAGCGAGATCCAGCACAACATCATCGCCCGCCGCGCGCTGGGTCTGTGAGGCTGCCATGAATTTCGAATTTTCCGACGAACAGCGCATGCTGGCCGATAGTGCCGACCGTCTCGGCAAGGATCTCTGGCCGTCGAGCGACCGGCTCAAGCTGCTGGAGAACTTTGACGGGCTCACCGCGCAGACCTGGGCGCAGATGGCCGAACTCGGCTGGCTGATGCTGCCGATTGCCGAGGAACACGGCGGGCTTGGCGGATCGCCGGTCGATGTCATGGCGGTGATGGAAGGCATGGGGCGCCATCTGATCCCGGTGCCTTATGTCGCCAGCGCGGTGCTGGTGCCTGCGCTGCTCGGCGATGGCGGGGATGCGGCTGCGGAAGTGCTCGGCGCGATTGGAGAAGGCACCGCCAAGGTCGCAGCCGGGCTGCTGGAACCCGATGGCGGCTACGACCTTGCGTGGGTTGGCCTTTCGGCACAGCGCAGCAGCGGCGGCGAATGGACGCTCACCGGGGAGAAGCTGCATGTCGAGGATGGCGCCGATGCCGACTGGTTCGTGGTCACGGCCCGGACCGGCGGCGGGATTTCGGATGCTGAAGGCGTCAGCCTGTTCCTCGTGCGTGCCGATGCGCCGGGGCTGTCCGTGCAGCGTTTCCGCGCTATCGACCAGCATCGCCATGCCCGCCTGACATTCAGCGGCGTCACCGCGGTGCTGATCGGCGAGGCAGACGGCGCGCTGGCGGACGTGGAACTCGCGGTCGATAGGGCGATCTGCGCGCATCTTGCCGAAGCGGTGGGGTCGATGGACGCGGCGCTTGCCGGTACGCTGGAATACTTGCGCACGCGCAAGCAGTTCGGCGTGGCGATCGGCAGCTTCCAGTCCCTGCAGCACCGCGCGGTCGATATGGCCATCGCGCTCGAAGAGGCGCGCTCGCTGTCCTACCGCGCGACGCTGAGCCTTGGCCTGCCGGCGCCGAAACGCCGCCGCGTCGTCTCCGCAGCCAAGGCGCGGGTGGGGCAATGCGGGCTCTATGTGGGACGACAAGCGGTGCAGCTGCACGGCGGCGTCGGTTTCTCGGACGAGCTGATCATCAGCCACCACCTCAAGCGGCAGATGATGCTCGCAAGTGCCTACGGCTCTGCCGAACATCACCTCGCGCGCTTCGTCGCGGCGGCGTGAGGCGCACCGCACGGATGTGATTTTGGGTCCGCCGGGCCCCAAACCTTCGGCCTCCGGCAAGGTGCTACGGCATGATCGGCGGATCGGGGTTTCCCAGGAGAGATGGGCGAAATGGTTGAAAATACGAATGGAAACGTCGACGCCACTTACGATGCGATCGTCGTGGGCGCGGGCATCGGCGGCCTCTACGCCGTCTACAAGCTGCGCGAGATGGGGCTTTCGGTGCTGGGCATCGAGGCCGGCGATAACGTCGGCGGGGTCTGGTACTGGAACCGCTATCCGGGCGCGCGATGCGACCTGCTGACCATCGACTACTGCTACACCTTCTCGCCCGAAGTCGATGCCGAATGGTCGTGGTCCGAACAGTTCGCGGCCCAGCCGGAAATCCTCGAATACATCAACTTCGTTGCCGACCGCCACGAACTGCGCAAGGACTACCTGTTCGAAACCCGCGTCGAACGCGCCGCCTATGACGAGGCGCGGCAGGTCTGGTCATTCCGCACCAGCACCGGCAAGACGTTCGAGGCGACCTATGCGGTGATGGCGACGGGCCCGCTCTCGGTGCCCAAGAAGCCGGACTTCGAGGATTTCGACAGCTTCAAGGGCGAGCTTTATTACTCCGGCCGGTGGCCCAAGGAGGCGGTCAGCTACGAAGGCAAGCGCGTGGGCGTGGTCGGCGTGGGCTCCACCGGTATCCAGATCATCCCGGTGGTGGCGAAGGAAGCGCAGGAACTGACGGTGTTCCAGCGCACGCCCAGCTTCACCATGCCGATGCGCAACCACAAGCACAGCGCCGAATACACCGCCGAGATCAAGCGCAACCTTGCCGCGATGCGCGCAGGGGCGCGTAACAGCCCGCTCGGCGGCGTGCGCCCGGCGACCACGCGCCCCTATTTCAGCCTGCCGCCCGAACAGCGCGTGGCGATCATGGAATCGGCCTGGCAGAACGGCGGCCACACCTTCCTCGGCTCGTTTGCCGACCTCATGCAGAACGAGGAGGCCAACGAGCAGGTCGCCGAATTCGTGCGCGGCAAGATCAGCGAAGTCGTGAACGATCCCGAGACCGCCGAGACGCTGAAACCGCGCGGCTATCCGATCTTTGCGCGCCGTGCCTGCCTCGATACCAACTACTACGAGACCTACAACGAGCCGCACGTGAACCTCGTCGACTGCTTCAAGGAGCCGATCGTCGGGCTGACCGAGAAGGGCGTGCGCACCGCCACGCGCGAGATCGAACTGGACATGCTGATCCTCGCCACCGGCTACGACGGCCTGACCGGCGCGCTGATGGCCTTCGACGTCGTGGGCCGCGGCGGCAAGACCATCAATCAGGAGTGGAAGGACGGCGCCCATTCCTACCTCGGCCTGATGATGAAGGACTTTCCCAACCTGTTCATGATCTGCGGCCCCAACGGCCCTTCGGCGCTCGCGAACATCTTCACCATCAACGAGCAGAACGTGAACTGGCTGGCGCAGGCAATCGACCACATGCGCAGCAGCGGGCTGACGGCGATGGAACCCACCGGCGAGGCCGAGCAGGAGTGGATGGACCTGGTCCACGAACTCTCGCTCAATACGCTCGTGAGCAAGGCGAAGACCTGGTACACCGGCGCCAACGTGGCGGGCAAGGCGCGGGGCCTGACGATGTATACCGGCGGCTTCAAGGCTTACCGCGAAGCTTGCCAGGACGCAGCCGACGACAACTGGCGCGGCATGGTATTCGAGAAGGCGGGCGTAGGCGAAACGGTCGGCTGACCGGGCCGGTCGGTCTGCGGGGCGCTCCCGCTCTCACCGGGATAGAGGAAAGGCCGAAGCGCGATCGTCGCGCTTCGGCCTTTTGCCTGTTCAATCCTCAGAAGTGGTAGGCAACGCCGACCAGGGCCTGGTGACGGTCGAAGCCATTGCCGTTGCTGCCGAGGTCCGAGTAGCGATATTCGATCCGCGCGGTGACGTTGTCGAGGATCGCGCGTTCGACGCCGCCACCCACGCTCCAGCCATCGAAGGTGTCGTGGCCCTGCACGACCCCGTCCGAGACGCGGGCACGCAGGTTCTCGTAGCCGCCGCGCACGTAGAGCATGGTCTTCTGGTCAACGAGGTAGCCGGCACGGGCCGAGAGGTCGAACGAGTAGTTGGGGTCAACCACACCGCCGGCACCGCGCACGCGGTCGCTGGCGCCAAGGTCGAAGCCGCCTTCGGCACCGATCACGACGTTCGGCGTGATCTTGTAGTTGTAGCCGGCGAAGGCGCCGCCGATGAAGGAATCGCGATTGTCGCGAACATCGAGGTCACCGATGTCGGTATCGGCGCCATGTACGCGGTCATGGTTCCAGCCGGCCTGCACACCGACATAGGGGCCCTGGAACGCATCCGCGAAAGCAGGCGTTACCGAAAACACCGATGCGGCGGCCAGAATCCCTGCGATGAACGTCTTCATTTTTGTTATCCCTGTATTGCTGTCCTCCTGGGACAGCGGCGATATGGTCCTCCAATCGCGCCGGGATAATTCCGAAAATTGTCGACAGACTGTCTCCGCAGGGGAGACAATGGATGCTGGGGAAATGGGCCCTTGGGGATGCTCGGGGACGTGGTGCCCGTGCGGGATCAGACGCTTTTTGCTTGTGGTTTGTCGCGTCGGTCCGGGGCGCCGCGCGGCGGTGCCGGCATGCCGGGCGGGGGAAGCGGGGAAGGCCGCGCTTCAGGCATGTCCCTTGAAAAGAAGGGCCGGCGGGCAGTTGGTACGGGTGGAGAGGCCCGCCGGCCCCCGTGCGCCGGGGCGGATCGCTGGCGACCCGCCCCTGAGGCGCGTCAGAACTTCGCGGCGACTTCGACGCCGTAGACACGGCCCTTGTTGAGCGGCGAGAAGGTCGATCCGGAGAAGAACGCCAGCGGCGCCTCAGCCCCGAAAGTGGCCTCGTTGAGGAGGTTGGTGCCGTAGAACGAGAGGCTGTAGTTCGAATATTTGAACGTCAGGTTGGCATCGACCATGGTCGCGGCACGCATCAGGCCGGTGTTGGCATCGTTGTACCAGTCGGCATCCCGGTAGTTGGCGCTGACGCGGGCATCCACGCCCAGATCGCCGAAGTCGCCGCCCCATGCAACCGTGCTGCCATAGCTCCACGGGGCGAGGCGCGGCAGCTTGAGGCCATAGTCCTTGGCGTCGATCACGCCGTCGTTGTTGAGGTCGTAGAACACGTCGGTGTACTTGCCCTCGGTGTAGCCGGCCTGCGCGGTCAGGGTGAATCCGGCGCCCGGCTTCAGCGTGAATTCGCCTTCCAGGCCGCGGATGCGGGCATTGGCCGAATTGGTGATGACCTGCGCCGTGCCGACGCCGACGACCGGGATCTGGATCTCGCGCTGGACGTCGTCGATGGTGTTCCAGAAGGCGGCCAGGTTGATGCGGGCGATGCCGAAGAGGTCCTTCTTCACGCCGACTTCCCAAGAGTTCTGCACTTCGTCGTTGAACGGGCCGGGATCGACCTGGGTATAGACGTTGCGGAAGTTGTAGCCGCCTGAGCGGAAGCCGCGCGTCCAGAAGCCGTAGACCTGCGTCTGGCTGTCGGGCTGCCACTGCATGCCGATGCGCGGGGTCAGCCCCTTCCAGGTGTGCTTGTCGTTGAAGGTGTAGTTGCAGGTCTGCGCTTCGTAGTCGCAGCCGGTGGCGGTGAGGTTGGCGACCTTCACGTCCTTGGTCTCAGTGGTGTAGCGCGCGCCGAGGTTCAGCGTCAGCGTGTCGGTGAAGTGCCAGTCGGCCGAACCGAAGATGCCGTAGGTATCCTGGTTCTGGATGCCGCCGCCCGACAGCGTGCGGGCACCGTTCGAAAGCTTGCGCACTTCCTTGTAGTCGATGCGCTGGGTGAAGTAATAAAGGCCGGTGGTCACGTCTACCTTGCCGAAGGTGCTGGCCCAGCGCAGTTCCTCGCTCATCTGCTTCTGATGCGTGGTGTTGCCCGAGTGGAAGGCGTAGGATGGCGAGGCGTCGATGTCGTTGAAGACCCGTGCGTTGTATTCGCGGTAGGCCATGATGTTGGTGATCTTGCCGTCACCGAAGGCGGTGTCGATGTTGGTCTCGTTCGAGGCCATGTGCCAGTAGTTGTGGGCAAAGCCTTCTTCGTCGATGTTCACGTGGAAGCTGTTGCGGGGATAGAGCCCGTGGTTGCTCGCCACTGCACCGTCGCCGTCGTACTTGCCGTATTCGTAGCGGAACACGGATTCGAACCCGTCGATCGGGGTGAAGCGCAGGGCCGGGCGCACGATCAGCGTGCGGTTCTTGCCGAGATCGTGGTTGTTGTTGTAATCGTTGACGTAATAGCCGGTGTCCTTGTCGTAGTAGACGGCCAGCTTGGCCGAGATCTTGTCCTGGACGATCGGCCCGGTGACGACGCCGCTGATCTTGTATTCGGGGCCCGAGGACACCGAGGCGCGCAGGTCTGCCGAGAACGTGTCCTTGGGCGTAGTGGTGCGGATCACCATCGCGCCGCCGGTGACGTTACGGCCGAACAGCAGGCCCTGCGGTCCGCGCAGCACTTCGAGGCCCTCGATGTCGAAGTTGCCGAACACCACGCCGGCGCTGACGCCGAGGTAGACGCCGTCCATGAACACGCCCACGGTCGGGTCGATCGAGGGGATCGAGCTGTTGATGCCGAGGCCGCGGATCGAGAAGTTGGCATAGCCCGGCGTCGTGCCCACGGCGTTCAATTGCACGTTTGGCATGTTGTAGCTCAGGCTCTGCACTGTGGTGAAGTGCTGGTCCTCTAGCTGCTGGGCGCCGAAAGCGGTGACGGCAAACGGCACGTCCTGCACGTTGGAGGCCTGTCCGCGCTTGGTGGCGGTGACGACGATCTCGTCGAGGGTGGGGGCGCTGGCCGCAGGCGCATCGCTTGCCTCCTGCGCAAGCGCGGCGGAAGCCTGGCACAGTGCAAACCCGGCGCTGGTCGCCACGAGGCCGCACTTGATGATCGAGGACGTCTTCACTCTTCTTCTCCCACAAACCCCGGCGTCTTGCGCCCTTGTTATTGGCCCCAGGCGTCTGGCGCCTTCTTCGTTCTCGGCGGCTGGCGCAAGCCGGTGTTGCTGCGCCAAGTGCCTCGTGACGGGACACCGACGTCCTCGCTGCGGGGCTTTCGTTCAATCGCGGGCAGGGTGCTGCAGGGGAATATCACAAGGCTGATAGCGCGCGGCGGGGGCGGCAACGCTGCGCTATCACGGATGGGATGGCGGGACGTTCGCCGCTTGCAAATCACGGATATGAAACAGGGGCTCTTTCCTTGTCCCCGGTAACGATGCGGTAGCGCCCGTGGCAGGCCTTTTCGCTCGGAAAACAGGAATGAGAGAGAGAGGCGACGTGACGATCTGCGATGACACCCGGCCTGCGGGAAACCTTGAGGGCGCAGCAGCGACCGCCGGTCTCGACGCACTGTTCGCGCCGCGCTCGATCGCGCTGGTCGGCGCCTCGGACGATGCCGCGCGGATCGGCGGGCGTCCGCTGCGCTACCTGAAGGGCAGCGGTTATCAGGGGCGGGTCTATCCGGTTAACCCCAGGCGCGAAACGGTGCAGGGCGAGCAGGCCTGGCCCTCCATCGCCGCGCTGCCCGAAGTGCCGGACCTTGCCCTGCTGGCCGTCCCTGCCGCCTCCACGCGGCAGGCGGTAGAGGACTGCGTTGCGGCGGGCGTGAAGGCGGCAATCATTTTCGCTGCCGGTTTCGCCGAGATGGGAGAGGAAGGCCGTGAGGAGCAGGCGCGCATCGTCGCCATCGCCCGCGCGGGCGGGCTGCGTCTGCTCGGGCCGAACTGCCTGGGCGCGGCGGATAGCTCCATCGGTTATTACGGCACGTTCTCGGTGATGCTGGACGACGGGTTCCTCGAACCCGGACCGGTCGCCATCGTCTCCCAGAGCGGGGCCTATGGCTCGCATGTCGCCCAGCTTGCCCGCAATCGCGGGCTTGGCATTCGCCACTGGATCACCACCGGCAACGAGTGCGACGTCGACATGGCCGAAGCCCTGCGCTGGGTGATCGACCGTGAGGGCGTGAAAGTGGTCATGGCCTATGCCGAAGGCGTGCGGAACCGCGCGGTGTTCTTCGAAGCGCTGGACCTTGCACGCAGGCGCGGGATCGCCGTCGTCCTGCTGAAAGTGGGCCGCTCCGAAGTGGGCGCGCATGCGGTGGGCAGCCATACGGCGGCACTGGCCGGATCGGACGGCGTGTTCGATGCGATCTGCCGCCAATACGGCGTCCACCGCGCACGCAGCACGGCGGAGCAGATCGATATCGCCTATGCCATCGCCCGTGCCGGTCTGCCGCGCGGAAACCGGCTGGGCATCTTCTCGATGTCGGGCGGGCTCGGCATCCAGATGGCCGACGACGGCGATGAGGCGGGGCTGGCGGTCACGCCGATGCCGCAGGCGGCGCAGGCCGAACTGAAGGCGCTGCTGCCCTATGCCTCACCGGTCAATCCCATCGACGCGACGGCGCAGGCGATGACCGACCTGCCGCTGATGACGCGCTATATCCAGGTAGTGCTGGAACAGGGCGGTTATGACATGTTTGTCGCGATCCTGGGGACGACGCCTGCGCTGCCCAGCTATTCGGCTCGCCTTGCCGAAGCGCTGGAAGCGGCCGGGCCCGGCGGCGACGGCCTGATCCGCGCCGTCACCATGAGCGCGCCGCGCGAGGTCGTGCGCGCTTACGAGGAACGCGGTTTTCTCGTCTTCGAGGACAGTGTTGCGTTGACCCGCGCGCTGGGCGCCATGATGCGTTTCACCGAAAGCTTTGCGCAGGCCGGCGCACCGCGATCCGTGCCGGTTCCGCTGCCCGTGCCGATCACCGCGACTGGCGCGCTGAGCGAGCGCACGGCCAAGCAAGTCCTTGCCGAAGCCGGAATGCCTTTCCCCGACGAGCGCCTTGTCACGACGCCGGACGAAGCGGCCGCGGCGGCGGATGCCATCGGCTATCCGGTCGTGGTCAAGATCTGCTCGCCCCAGATTGCGCACAAGACCGAGGTGGGCGGCGTGATCGTCAACCTGAAGGATGCCGCCGCCGTGCGCGAAGCCGCTGCAACCGTGCTCGAACGCGCGGGGAGCGCCATGCCCGATGCGGTGATCGAGGGTGTTCTCGTCGCCCCGATGATCGGCGGCGGCGTGGAAACGATCGCGGGTGTCAGCGTGGATGCGACGCTGGGGCCGGTGGTGATGTTCGGCCTTGGCGGGGTGCTGGTGGAAGTGCTCAAGGACGTGACCTTCCGCGCTGTGCCGTTCGATACCGCCGAAGCGCGCCGGATGATCGCCGAGACGACGGCGGGCAAGGTGCTGCAAGGCGTGCGCGGCGCGCCTCCTGCGGATATCGAGGCGTTGGCCGAGACGCTGGCTGCCCTCTCGCGCTTTGCAGCGGCCAACGAGGATCGGCTGGCCGGGGTGGATATCAACCCGCTCAAGGTCATGCCTGCGGGCGAGGGGGTGGTGCCGCTCGATGCGCTGGTCCTGCTGTCGTGAGCACCCGCCTTCTCGACCGTGAATTTCTGGACTTTTGCCTGCATGACTGGCTGGCGGTGGGCGAAATTGCCGAGCGGGCGACCGTCGATGCCGTGCTCGACCTTTCCGAGACGCTGGCCCGCGAACGCTATCTCAGCCACTTCAAGGCGGGCGACACGCAGGAGCCACAGATCGGGCCGGAGGGCGTCACCGTCCACCCGGAAGTGAAGGCGGCGATCGAGGAATATGGCGGGCTTGGCCTGTTCGGGGCTGGCTTCCCGGAGGATCTCGGCGGGCACGGCCTGCCCTTCACGGTAACCTCTGCCAGCTTCGCGTGGTTCGCGGCGGCCAATATCGCCACCTCGTCCTATGCGATGCTGACGGTCGCCAATGCGCGCCTGATCGCCGAGTTCGGCAGCCCCGCGCAAGTCGATGCCTTTGCCCGCCCGCAGATCGCCGGGCGCTGGCTGGGGACGATGTGCCTGTCCGAACCGCAGGCGGGATCGGACCTCGGCGCCGTGCGCACCCGCGCGGAGCGGGAGGGAGAGGACCCCCTCGGCCGCCGCTATCGCCTGACCGGCTCCAAGATGTGGATTTCGGGCGGCGAGCACGATGTGGGCGAGAACATCGTCCATCTGGTTCTGGCCAAAGTGGCCTTGGCCGATGGCAGTTTGCCAGAGGGAACGGCAGGCCTCTCGCTGTTCATCGTGCCGCGTGTGTTGCCGGACGGTTTGCGCAATGACATTGCCGTGGCCGGACTCAACCACAAGATGGGCTACCGCGCGATACCCAATTGCCTGCTCGCATTCGGCGAGAATGGCGGGGCCACCGGTTGGCTGGTGGGTGAGGAAGGACAGGGCCTGCGCCAGATGTTCATGATGATGAACGAGGCGCGCATTTCCGTGGGCCTGGGCGCGGCGGCGCTGGCCTGCCGGGGCTATGGCCATGCGCTCGGCTATGCGCAGGAGCGCTTGCAGGGTCGGGGCGCGGAAGGCGCCTCGGTGCCGATCATGGCCCATCCGGCGGTGCGACGGATGTTGCTGGCGCAGAAGGCGCTGGGCGAGGGCGCCTTGGCGCTCTGTTTTTATGCGGCGCGGCTGGTGGACGCCGGAGATGCCGAAAGCGCGGCGCTGTTGGCCCTGCTGACGCCGGTGGTGAAGACCTTCTCGTCCGAGATGGGCTTGGAGGCCAATGCCATGGCGATCCAGGTTCACGGCGGATATGGCTATACCCGCGACTTCGATGTCGAGCAGGTGTACCGCGACAACCGGCTCAACCCGATCCACGAAGGTACGACCGACATTCAGGCCATCGATCTGCTGGGGCGCAAGCTGCTGAAGCAGGCCGAGGGATTTGCCATACTCAAGGCACGGATCGCCGCGACTTTGGCGGCGGCTTCGAATGGCTTTGCCGATCAGGCCGATGCGCTGAAGGCCGTGTGGGCTGACGTCGAGGCGGGGCTGGAAATGCTGCGCGAGAGCGATGCGGCGCTGGAAGTGGCGACCCCGTTCCTCTTTGCCTTCGGCCATGCGGTGGTGGGCTGGATCTGGCTCGACCTTGCGCTCAGCGCGCGGGGCAAGGGAGAGCGGCTGGAGCAAGGCACAGCAGCGGCGCTGGGCTATTACGCTGCCTGCGAATTGCCGCGTGTGAATGCGTGGCTGGCGTGCTGCGCGGCTGGGACGGAGGTTCTGGAAGTCGATCCGGGCTGGATGTGAAGTGCCCCGCACGCGGGGGCTTCGACAGGCTCAGCCTGAGCGGAAAGGAGAGGCCTGCTCTCAATTCCGCTCAGGCTGAGCCTGTCGAAGCCCTTTGTCGTTCAAAGGATCGCGTTGGCAAGGCCGCCGTCGACCGTAATCATCTGGCCGGAAACGAAGGCCGATCCTTCCGAGGCCAGCCACAGCGCGGTCTGGGCGATATCGTCGGTCTCGCCCAGACGGCCGAGCGGGATGCGGGCCTTGCGCTGGGCCAGCGCCTCTTCGTCAAGCATGGCTTTCACGCCCTCGGTGGCGACGGTCGCGGGGGAGATCGCGTTGACGCGGATGCCTTGCCCGCCCAGTTCCACTGCCGCCGCGCGGGTCAGGCCGCCGACGCCCGCCTTGATGCCGCAATAGAGCAGTGCGTTGACCATGCCCTTGAGCGCTGAGACCGAGGCGATGTTGATCATCGATCCGCCGCCGCGCCGGGCCATGTGCGGGGCCGCCGCCTGCGTCATCCAGACGATGCCGTCGAACCCTACACCGGACATGCGCGCCAGCGTTTCAGGGGTGATATCGGCGATGGGCTCGTACTTGTTCCACATCGCGCTGCTGACGGTCACATCGAGGCCGCCGAAGGTATCGACAGTGCGCGCGACGGCGGCCTGCACGGCTTCCCGGTCGGATACGTCGCAACCGATGGCGAGCGCCTTGCCGCCCTGCGCGGTGATGCCGTCCACGACCGTCTGCGCCCAGTGCTCCTTCAGATCGAGCACGGCGACGGCGGCACCTTCGGCTGCGAAAAGCTCGGCGATGGCCCGGCCCAGCCCGCGCGAGGCGCCGGTGACGAGCGCGACGCGCCCGGACAGTCGTTGCGACATGATGTTCTCCCGTAATGTGCTTGGCCAAATGTGTTTGGCCAAATGTGCTCGGTGGGCGGCATAAGGCGGCCTTGCGCGCGGGCCCAAGCCGGGGACGGGCGGCGCGGGGGCTTATCCCATAGGTGATAGGTATGGGGCTCGCTTCCGGCTGGTTGAGAGGCGGCGCGGCGAATGCTTCGCTCGCCGGGAAAATGCACTGCCGGGAGAGAGATAGTGACGCAGAACGGACCGAAGGTAGTTCTGGTGACGGGCGCGGCCAGAGGCATCGGCCTTGCCACCGCACGGCTGTTTGCGCGGGAGGGGGCCGTCGTCGTGCTGGCCGACCGCGACGAGGCGGCGGTGCGCGAGGCGGCGGCGGAACTGGGCGATCCACACGGCGCGCTGGTCATGGACATGGCAGAGGAAGCCTCCATCGTCACGGGGATTGCTCACGTCATCGCGCGGCATGGCCGGATCGATGTGCTGGTGAACAATGCCGGGATCGTCGATCCGGCGGGCACTCTGGCGCTGGAACTGGATAGCGCCACGGCAGCGCAAATCCTGCGCGTCAACCTGACCGGCAGCTATCTTGCCGCGCGCGAGGCCGGGCGGGCGATGCTGGCCAATGGCGGCGGCGTGATCGTCAATCTGTCCTCGGGCGCGGCCTTGCAGGCGATCCCGGGGCGGACGCCCTATGCGATGTCGAAGGCGGGTATTCTGGGTTTCACGCGGGCGCTTGCCTGCGAGTGGGCGGGGCAGGGCGTGCGCGTGAATGCGGTGCTGCCCGGCTATGTCGCGACCGAGATCGTCGAGGGGCTGGTGGCTGAAGGACGGGTCGATCCAGCCTCGGTTGCCGCGCGCGTGCCGCTCGGGCGGATGGCGCGGCCGGAGGACATTGCGCAGGTGGTGCTTTGGGCAGCGGGCAACGGCTATGTCACCGGTGCCAGCGTGGCGGTCGATGGCGGCTACAGCGCTTATGGCGGCACTGCGCCTGCGGCTCTCGCGGCCGCGCCGGTGCCGGAGGTGCAGAAGGCTCCGGTCGTCGTGATCTCCGGCGGCGCGCGCGGAATCGGTGCGGCGACGGCGGATCGTTTTGTCACAGACGGCGCGCGCGTGGTGGTGCTCGACCGCGATGCCGAGGCGCTGGATGCGCTTCCCGCAGACCGGCACGGGCTGCGGCTGGATGTAACGGACGAGGCTGCCGTCGCGCAGGTCATGGAACGGATCGCTGCGCAGCATGGCCGCATCGATGTCTTCGTCAACAACGCCGCGATTGCCGACGATTTTGCGCCGACCACCGAGCAGCAACTCGAGGCTTTCGAAGGGGGATTGGCGATCAACCTCGTCGCGCCGTTGCAACTGGCGACGGCCGCGGCGCGGGTCATGTTGCGGGGCGGCGGCGGGGCGATCGTCAATCTCTCGTCGATTGCCGCGCGGGGCGGTCTGCCCCGGCGCAACAGCTACTGCGCGGCCAAGGCGGGGGTGGAGGCACTGACGCGCTCGCTCGCCTGCGAATGGGCGCAGCATGGCGTGCGGGTGAATGCCGTTGCGCCCGGCTATATCGCCACCCCCGGCGTCATGGCGCTGGAGGC
Organism: Sphingomonas sp. IC081; assembly: GCF_006874585.1. Taxonomy (GTDB): domain Bacteria; phylum Pseudomonadota; class Alphaproteobacteria; order Sphingomonadales; family Sphingomonadaceae; genus Novosphingobium. The sequence goes on along the minus strand of NZ_CP029762.1, from coordinate 818,851 downwards.
GGAAGGCAAGCGGTCCCTGCGCGCGGTGCGGCGGCGGATTCCGCTCGGGCGTCTTGGTGGTCCGGCGGAGATCGCCGATGCCGTGGCCTTCCTGGCCTCTCCGCGTTCGGCCTACATGACAGGCAGCATCGTGCCGGTTGACGGCGGCTGGTCGGCCTTTGGCGATGCCGGTGATGCGGCCGAGGTGGACTGAATCTCGCATCGCATATGGGATTCTCCCGCGCCGACCGCGCAGGTGCGCGACGGCGGCGGCGGGAGCGCGGTTAGATGGCCGCAATCAGGAAGGATGCCGAAGATGATCAAGCTGGATATCGCCGACTACGTGGCCGTGGTCACGATGGACAACCCGCCCGTCAATGCGCAGTCGATGGACATGATCCACGGCCTTGCCGATGCCTTCGACGAGATCAGCGACCGCGATGATGTGCGCGTTGCCGTGCTGACCGGGGCGGGCAAGTGCTTTTCGGCCGGGGCCGATCTCAAGAACCGGCCCGACGTTTCCGCCCCCGGCGCGACCTGGAAGCGCAACCGTGCGGTGCGGGAATCGAGCTATGCCATCATCGAATGCAACAAGCCGGTGATCGCCGCCGTGAACGGCCCGGCACTGGGCGGCGGGCTTGGCCTTGCCGCGAGCTGCGACATCATCGTCGCTTCCGAAACCGCCTTCTTCGGCCTGCCCGAAGTGGACGTGGGCCTGATGGGCGGCGGCAAGCATGCCTCGCGCATCCTGCCGCATTCGATGGTGCGCCGCATGATGCTGACCGGCTGGCGCGCACCGGCTGCGGAACTTTACCGCAGGGGCGTGATCGAAGCGTGCCTTCCGGCCGAGGAACTGATGCCCTGGGTCATGGACATGGCCCGTACCATCGCTTCCAAGAGCCCGATGGCGACCCGTCTCGCCAAGGATTCGATGCGCACGATCGAGAACATGACCCTGCGCGACGGCTATCGCTACGAGCAGAACAACACCAATGCCCTGTCGAAGACCGAGGATTCGAAAGAAGCCATTGCAGCTTTCAAGGAAAAGCGCGTGCCGGTGTTCCAGGGCCGCTAAGCCGGGCTATAGCGACAACAAAGAATGGGTCGGGAGAAGAGAATGGCGAGCACGGCGCAGACGGGGACGGCCCCAATTCCCAAGCCTGCAAGAGAGGCGGGCGCTTACGACTGGTACGTGGTCGCGATCCTCTTTTCGGTATCGGTGCTGGGCTATGTCGACCGGGTGATCCTCAGCTTCCTGGTCGAGGCGATCAAGGGCGACCTTGACCTGAATGACGCCGAACTGGGCGCGATCACCGGCATGGCCTTCGCCGTGCTCTACGTGTTCGGCGGTGTGTTCATCGGGCGCATGCTTGACAAGGGGCGGCGGGTGACCATTCTGGCGGCCTGTATCCTCGTCTGGTCGGTGGCGACGGCGGCGAGCGGTCTGGCTACCGGGTTCCTGACGCTGTTCCTCGCGCGCATGTTCGTGGGCGTGGGCGAGGCGGGGCTCAATCCGGCGGCGATCGGCATCATCTCCAGCCGTTTCCCGCGTGACAAGGTGCAGAAGCCGATCGGGCTGTTCACCACCGGGCTCTACGTGGGCGGGGGCTTGGCGATGATGCTGGGCGCGCACCTGCTGGCGAAATTCAGCGCCGGGGGGCCTTACGATCTGCCCTTCATCGATACGGCAGAGCCATGGCGCGTGGTGTTCCTGCTGCTCGCGGTGCCGGGCCTGCTGGTGGCCCTGCTGGTGCAGGGTACGGTGCGCGACGACAGCGCCGCCGCGCGTACTGCAGCCGCCCCCGCCAAGGGCGAGGCGCTGGCGTTCGCGCGGGAGAACCGCACGCTGATCGCCTTGCTGGCGCTGGGCATCGTCTCATGGTCGATGAACAATTATGGGCTGCTCAACTGGTATCCGGCCATGTTGATGCGCTCCTACGCGATGACGCCGGCGATGGTGGCGACGAGTTACGGCCCGGCGTTCCTGCTGGCGGGCATTGCCGGCTGTCTGGCCGTTCATCCCTATCACGCCTGGCTGCGCCGGCGCTTCGGCGGCAAGGCGGCCTATTGGCTGACCTTCACCTCGATGGCGGTGCTGAGCGTGACGACCATCATCGGGCCCATCGTGCCGACGGTCGGGCTGGCGGTGTTCATGTCCTATGCCAACCTTTTTGTCAGTTCGATGTCGGTGGCCTCGATCTTCGTACTGATCGTGGCCGTGGTGCCGCCGACGCTGCGCGGGCTTTATACCGGGCTCTACATGGCGCTGGTGAACCTCACGGGCGGGGCCTTCGGTTCGGTGCTGGTGGGGCTGATGACCGATCATGTCTACGGCGCCAAGGGCCTCAATCTGGCGCTGACGACGATGGCGGTGGTGTTCGGGCCGCTGGGCGCGCTGCTGCTCTGGCTGGCCCTGCGCCGCGCGCCGGAGCGGGCGGAGGGGTAAAACCCAACAGGACGCAAAAAAGGGGCGACGCGGGATTACCGCGCCGCCCCTTTTTGTATCTCAGGCGATGGAATTCAGGATCGCTCGCCAGGGTTCGGGCAGCGGTGTCGGGCGGCGGCTGTTCCGGTCGACATAGACGTGGGTGAACTGCCCTTCCGCCGCCGGTTCCTGGGCCCCTTCCACGAAGACGCCGAGGTGGTAGGTCACGCTACTGGAGCCGAGCCGCGCCACTTTCAGGCCGATCTCCACCTTCTGCGGAAATTGGACCGAGGCAGCATAACGGCACCCGGTTTCGACCACGAGGCCGATGGGGTTGCCGTTCTCGATATCGAGCAGGCCGACCTCGATCAGCCAGGCGTTCACGGCCGTGTCGAACCACGAATAATAGACCACGTTGTTGACGTGGCCGTAGACGTCGTTGTCGTGCCAGCGGGTGCTGATCGGGGTGAAATGGCGATAGGCGCCGCGCGGACGCAGGGGGTCACGGCTCACAGTGCAGCCTCATAGAGTTGGCGCGCGACACTCTGCGTGATCGTGCGCGGGTTGTTCTTCAGCAGGCGTTCCTGCAGCATGGCGTCGGCGGCAAGCTGGTCGAGATCGGCCGAACTTACCCCCACGGCGGAAAGCCGCGCGGGCATCCCGGCGCGCGCCGCCATCGTGCGCAAGGCTTCGAGCAGCCCCTGTGCCTGCGCCTGCTGGCCAAGCCCTTCCAGTGCGGGATCGACCAGCGGGCCAAGCTCGGCATAGAGCGGCATTGCCGCGCTCATGTTGAAGGCAAGCACATGCGGCAGCATCAGCACGTTGGAAAGGCCGTGCGGCACATGGAAGCGCCCGCCGAGCGGATAGGCCAGGGCATGAACCCCTGCCACCGGCGCATTGGAAAAGGCGACGCCGGCCAGATGCGCGCCCAGCAGCATCGCCTCGCGCGCGCCGACATTGCCGGGTTCCTCGCAGGCGACCAGCAGGTTGGCCGCCAGCAGCCGCATCGCCTCGCGCGCCAGCAGGTCGGACAGCGGGTTCTTGAGATGGATCGAGGTATAGGCCTCGATCGCGTGAACCATCGCGTCCATGCCGGTGGCGGCGGTGACCGCGCGCGGCAGGCCGAGCGTCAGCGCCGGGTCCAGCACGGCGTGCCCCGCGATGAGCGCCTGCGAGGATACACCGCGCTTCTCGTCCCCCGGCAGGGTGATGATCGAGACCGGCGTGGCTTCCGATCCGGTGCCTGCCGTGGTCGGCACCAGCACCAGCGGCAGGCCCTTGGCCCGGGCATTTCCCACGCCCCAGATCGCGTCGAGATCGTCGCCCGAGCCGAGCAGGTAGGCGGCCAGCTTGGCGACATCCATCGGACTGCCGCCGCCGAAACCGACGACGCTGGCCGCACGGCTTTCACGGCCAAGCGCGACCACGGCTTCCAGCGTGGCGCGCGAGGGGTCGGCTTCGACCTCGCTTGCCACTGTAACATCCCGGCCGGACGCGCGCAGCGCCGCCAGCGCACCTTCGGCAAGGCCGAGGCTGACGATCTGGCGGTCGGTGACGAACAGCACCGGGCCTTCCGGCAGCAGGTCGGCAATCCGGTCCGCGCTGCCCGCGCCGCTGACGAGGCGCGGGCCATAGGAAAAGGCGAAGGCGCTGCTCACGCCACGGGCTCTTCGGTGGCGGCCGCCTGTTCGCGCAGCAGCGGCGAGATGGAGAAGCCTTCGGGCATGCTCTTGGCGTAGCGCTCCAGTCCGGCGACGATCTTCGCAAAGCCTTCGCGTTCGGCCCAGAACATCGGGCCGCCGGTCCAGCGCGGCCAGCCATAGCCGTAGAGCCAGACCACGTCGATGTCGGAGGCGCGCTGGGCGATGCCTTCCTCCAGGATCTTCGCGCCTTCGTTGACCATGGTGTAGAGCGTGCGGACGACGATTTCCTCGTTGGAAATGGCGCGCGGGGTTATGCCTTCACGCTTGCGGAATTCCTCGATCAGCGCGGCGACCACCGGGGAGGAACTGCGCTTGCGGGCGGCATCGTAGTCGTAGAAACCGGCGCCGGTCTTCTGGCCCCAGCGGCCCTGCGCGCAGAGCGCGTCCTTGAGATCGTCGATGCGCTTGGGATCGCGATGCCAGCCGATATCGACACCGGCAAGATCGGTCATCTGGAACGGCCCCATCGGCATCCCGAAATCGGTGTGGACCTTGTCCACCTGCTCGGGGCTCGCGCCCTCCATGACCAGCGCCAGCGCATTGTCCTGCCGGGGGATCAGCATGCGGTTGCCGATGAAGCCGTAGCACACGCCCGCGACCACCGGCACCTTGCCGATCTTCTGGCCCAGCGCCATGATCGTGGCGAGCACGTCCGGCGCGGTCCTGGCGCCGCGCACGACCTCGACCAGCTTCATGACATTGGCGGGCGAGAAGAAGTGCATGCCCAGCACATCCTCGGGCCGCGAGGTGCAGGCGGCGATGGCGTCGACGTCGAGGTACGAGGTGTTCGAGGCAAGGATCGCGCCGGGGCGTGCCACTGCGTCGAGCCGTCCGAAAACCTGCTTCTTCACCTCCATGTTCTCATAGACGGCCTCGATCACCAGATCGCATTCGCCCAGCGCGCCGAATTCCAGCGTGGGGGTCAGCAGGGCCATGGCGGCTTCGACCTGGGCGCCGGTCAGGCGGCCCTTGGCGGCGGTGGCCTCGTAGTTCTTGCGGATCAGCGCGGCGCCGCGCTCAAGCGCTTCCGCGCTGGTCTCGACCATGGTGACCGGCAGGCCTGCCGAGAGGAAGTTCATGGCGATGCCGCCGCCCATGGTGCCCGCGCCGATCACGCCGACGCGGTTTATCGGGCGCTTGGCAATGTCCTTGGGCAGGTCTTCGATCCGGGCTGCGCTGCGTTCCGCGAAGAAGGCATGGCGCAGGGCCTGCGACTGTTCGCCCGAGACGAGTTCGAGGAACAGGCGGCGTTCGGTGGCAAGGCCCTCGGCCAGTGGCTGGGTGGCTGCTGCCTTGACGGCTTCGACGCAGGCGAGCGGGGCGGTGAGGCCCCTGAACAGGCGGGGATTGGCGGCGACGAAGGCATCCGCGCTGGTCGCATCGCCGGAAACCGCGCGCGCGCAGGTCGGGCGGGCGGGCGAGCCCGCAAAGGCGGCGGCGGCATCGAACAGGTCTTCGGCGCTTTCGACTACCGTGTCTACCAGACCGCTGGCCGCTGCGGCGCTGGCGGAGACGGGATCGCCCGAAACGATCATCTCCAGCGCGGCCTCCACGCCGACAAGGCGCGGCAGGCGCTGGGTGCCGCCCGCGCCGGGCAGGATGCCCAGCTTCACTTCGGGCAGGCCCAGCTTTGCGGAGGCGAGCGCCACGCGGTAATGGCAGGCGAGCGCAATCTCCAGCCCGCCGCCTAGCGCGGTGCCATTGATCGCGGCGATCACCGGCTTGGGGCAGGCTTCGATTGCGGCAAGAACGTCCGGAAGCTGCGGATCGGCGAGGGGCTTGCCGAATTCGGAAATATCGGCCCCGGCGCTGAACAGCTTGCCGCTGCCGGTGACGATCACGGCACTGACGCTTCCGTCCTCGGCTGCGGCGGCGATGGCCTGCGCCAGCCCGGCGCGTACATCGGCGCCAAGGGCGTTGACCGGCGGGTTGTCGATCGTGATCCGAAGGATCGGACCGGTCTGTTCGCTGCGGATCATCGTGTACTCCATGCAAAAGGGACGCGCGGCGTTCAGCCGGCGTTGAAGGTGGGCTTGCGCTTCTCGCGGAAGGCGGAAACGGCGGCGCGGTGGTCGGCGGTCTGGCCGAGCAGCGGCTGCATCGTCGCTTCGAAGTCGAGGAAGGCGTCGAGGCTCATGGCCGGGGCGGCGGCGAACTGGCGCTTGGCCAGGTGGAGCGCGGTGGCGGGGCCATCCGCGATCATCCGCGCAAGTTCCATGGCACGGGGCAGCAGCGCCTCGGGCGCCATGACTTCCATGGCGAGGCCAAGCTCGCGGGCTTCCTCGGCATGAACCTCGCGGCCCGAATAGACGATTTCTTTCGCGCGCATCGGGGTGATGGCTTGCAGGAACTGCCAGGCGAGCCCGGCGTCGGGCGCATAGCCGATGCGGCGGAAAGTGGCGGCAAAGCGTACGCGGTCGCTGGCGAGCACGATGTCGCTCGCCATGGCGAAACCCCAGGCGGCGCCGATGCAGACGCCATCGACGGCGGCGATGACCGGGGCGGGAAAGCGGGCGACGGCGCGCGCCATGGCGTGAAGCTGGCGCATGCGGGCAAGGAAAGCATCGGGCGGCGTCTCGCCCATCTCGCCGATATCCGCGCCGGAACAGAAATTGCCGCCGGTGCCGGTCAGCACCACGGCGCGAATGCCGGGATCGGCTTCCAGTTCGGCAAAGGCGGCGACGAACTCGGCGCGCATCGCCAGAGTGAAGGCGTTTTTCGCGGCAGGCCGGTCGAAAGCGACGACGGCGACGGCGCCGTCACGGGTCAGAGAGATGGACATGCAGCAGGCTTAAGCCTGCGCTCGCCGGGGCAGGGAGGCCCGGCGCATCGGCCGGGCCATATTCACGGATATGATGGAGGGTTTGTTTGGAAAATGCCCTTTCGGTGGATTTTGAAACGGACTCAGGGATTGGGCGTGACCAGCCCGAACGTCCCGCGCGGGGCCTCGATCAAGGCTAGCAGGGCGTTCAGGCGCGTGGCGGCTTCCGGCGGCAGGGCGGTGTCCTGCGGCTTTTTCGTGATCCCGGCCACCAGTTGCGCTCGCGTGAGCTTCAGTTCCGCAGCCTTGGGAACGCCCGCCCCGACCGGCTGATGCACCAGCACGCCGTTGCGGATCTCGACATGTTCGGCCGGCGCGCTGCCATCCAGCACGAGGTCGAACGTCATCGGTGCCGCCAGCGCCCGCTCGGGAACAAGGCGCACGGCCAGCAGGTCGAGAATGTCGGACAGCGGCATGGCGGGAATTGCCCCCGCCACTGAATCGAAGCCGCCGGTCTTCACCCCTTCGCGCAGTTCCTTGGCGCCGGTGAGGAAGGCGTTGCGCCACATCGAGCTGGTGGCCTGATAGCCCTGCTGCTCCAGACTGTCGGCCAGCGCCAGCTTTGCCGCATGGTTGTCCGGCTGCGCGAAGACGAGGCGGGAGAGCAGTTCCGAAGCCCAGCGATAATCGCCCGCCGCAATGGCCGCGCGTCCCTTGGCAAGCACGGCTTCCGGCCCGCCCATCGCCTCGACATACTTCGCGCCGGCCGCTTCCGGCGGCAGCGGGTTGAGGGTTGCGGGGTTGCCGTCGTACCAGCCGAGATAGCGCTGGTAGACCGCCTTGGCATCATGGCTGAGCGTGCCGTAATAGCCCTGATTGAACCAGCGGTTGGCCAGCGGCGCGGGCAGCTTGAGGTTCTCCGCGATCTCGGCGCCGTTCAGGCCTTCGTTCATCATCCGCACCGACTGGTCGTGCAGGTACTTGTACATGTCGCGGTGCGCACCGAGGTAGTCGAGGATCTTCGTATTGCCCCAGTGCGGCCAGAAGTGCGAGGTGATCAGCGTATCGGTGCGGTTGCCGTAGAGCGCGATGGAGCGGGTGAGGTCGTCCGCCCAGGCCTTGGCATCGCGCACTTGCGCGCCGCGCAGGGTGAGGATGTTGTGGAGCGAGGAATTGGCGTTCTCGGCCATGTCCAACACGCGCAGTTGCGGCATGTAGATCGCCATCTCCGCCGGGGCCTCGGTATCGGGCATATACTGGAATTCCAGATCGATACCGTCGATGGTCATGGTCTCGCCGGTCTTCGTCACCTCATGCGTGGGGGGCAGCATGTGGACGGAGCCGGTGGCATTGCCCAGACGGTTGAAGGCCGGGCCGATGCCGTCGCTGATGTCCGCCTTGGGGCCGGTGCCGATGAGATGGCCGAAGGCGTAGATCGCGCGGCGACTCATGGCGGGCCCGGCGATCACGTTTTCCGAGATCGCTTCCTTCAGGAAGCCGCCCGGCGCAATGATCGGCACCTTCCGCGCGGAGGCTTCCTCGGGGCTGATGACGCCTGCCGCGCCGCCGAAATGGTCGATGTGCGAATGGGTGTAGATCACACCGACCACCGGCTTGTTACCCAGCTTTGCCCGCACAAGGTCCATTGCCGCCTTGGCGCTCTCCACCGTGGTCAGCGTGTCGATCACCAGATAGCCGGTCTTGCCGAGCACCACGGTCAGGTTTGCCAGTTCGATTCCGCGCACCTGATAGACCCGGTCGGTCACCTTGAAGAGCCCGGATTGCGAGAGCAGCTGGGCATTGCGCCAGAGGCTGGGGTTCACCGTGTCCGGGCGCGGGCCCTTGAAGATGTCCAGTTCCTTGAGGTCGCGAATGCGCTTGCCGTCGGGCTTGGCGATCTCGCCGCCCGGAATGCCGGCGACGAAGCCGCGCGTGGCAAGGTCGAAGTCCTCCTTGTCGTTCCACGGCAGGCTGGCGGTGGTTTCCTCGAAGTAGCGCAAGGTCGCGGCGGAGGCAGGCTTCTGTGCGGAATCGCCGTCCTGCGCGCTCAGGCCGCCACCGGAAGCAAGGGCGAGAAGCGAGACGGCGGTGATTGCCGCCTTGAAGCGAGTGCGATGGGCCATGGGTATCCTCTCTTGCGACCGTGACGAGCCCTCACGACTGCGCCTTCGATATGCCGGATGCACTGTCGGGATGCTGCCATGCGAGGCAAATATGCCCGGGCGCGAGCGGCGTCTTTCCCGCTTGTGATATTCCTTCCCGCTTATCCGGTTAAGGGCATCGTTGGCGCGTCGCGTTGCTAGGCGGGGGAAAACCAGCCGAGGACAGCCGATGACCAGACCTGCCTACATTTGCGACGCGGTGCGCACTCCCATCGGCCGCTACGGCGGCGGGCTGGCGGCGATCCGTGCCGACGATCTGGGCGCGGTGCCGCTGCGCGCGCTGCTGGCGCGTAACCCCTCGCTCGATCCGGCGGCGGTGGAGGAAGTGTTCTACGGCTGCGCCAACCAGTCGGGCGAGGACAACCGCAATGTCGCGCGCATGAGCCTGCTGCTGGCAGGTTTGCCGCACACGGTGCCCGGCGTCACGCTCAACCGCCTTTGCGCATCGGGCCTCGAAGCGGTGGGCGCCGCCGCGCGGGCGGTGGCCTTGGGCGAGATGGAACTGGCCTTCGCGGGCGGGGTCGAGAGCATGACGCGCGCGCCCTTCGTCATGGGCAAGGCGGACAGCGCGTTCGGCCGCAGCCAGAAGATCGAGGATACGACGATGGGTTGGCGCTTCGTCAATCCGGCGCTCGATGCCGCCTATGGCACCGAGACGATGCCGCGCACCGGTGAGAACGTGGCGAAGGACCACGGCATTGCGCGCGAGGATCAGGACCGTTTCGCCCTGCGCAGTCAGGAACGCGCAGCGGCGGCGCAGGAAGCGGGCTTCTTTGCCGAAGAGATCGTCGTCACTCCGGTGCCGGGTCGCCGGAGCGGCGATATGGTCGAGGTTTCGGTGGACGAACATTTGCGGCGCGGCACCACGCTGGAGACGCTGGCGCGGCTGAAGCCGTTGTTCGAACCGGGCGGCACGGTCACGGCGGGCAATGCCTCCGGCATCAATGATGGGGCGGCGGCGCTGATTATCGCCAGCGAGGAGGCGGTGAAAGTGCATGGATTGACGCCGCGCGCGCGGATCCTCGGCATGGCGTCGGCCGGGGTCGAGCCGCGCGTGATGGGGATCGGGCCGGTTCCGGCAACGCGCAAGCTGATGACGCGGCTGGAGCTGGGCATCGGCGATTTCGATGCCATCGAACTCAACGAGGCGTTTGCCAGTCAGGCGCTGGCGGTGCTGCGCGAACTGGGGCTCCCCGACGATGCGCCGCATGTGAACGGCAATGGCGGGGCGATTGCGTTGGGCCATCCGCTCGGCATGTCGGGCGCGCGGCTGGCGCTGACGCTGGTGCATCAGCTTGAGCGCACGGGCGGACGCCGGGGGTTGGCGACGCTGTGCATCGGCGTGGGCATGGGACTGGCCCTCGCGGTCGAGCGGGTCTGAGGAGATCTGGGTCATGGCTTTCACCGATTTCCTCCGTCAGCAGTGCTACATCGACGGCCAGTGGTGCGATGCCGATAGCGCGGCGACGTTCGAAGTGACCGACCCCGGCAGCGGCGCGGTGCTGGGCACGGTGCCGAAGATGGGTGCGGACGAGACGGGCCGCGCCATCGAGGCTGCCGAGCGCGCGCTTCCCGCCTGGCGCGCCAAGACCGCGGGCGAACGCTCGAAACTGATGCGCAGGCTGTTCGACCTGATGATCCAGCATCAGGACGACCTCGGCGAACTGCTCACCCGCGAACAGGGCAAGCCGCTGGCCGAAGGGCGCGGCGAGATCGCCTATGGCGCCAGCTTCATCGAATGGTTCGCCGAAGAGGCCAAGCGCGCTTATGGCGACACCATCCCGGGCCATGCGGCAGACCGCCGCATCGTCGTCATCAAGCAGGGCGTCGGTGTCGTCGCCGCGATCACGCCCTGGAACTTCCCCAATGCGATGATCACCCGCAAGCTCGGCCCCGCGCTGGCGGCGGGCTGCACGATCGTCATCAAGCCCGCTTCGGCCACGCCTTATTCCGCGCTCGCCATCGCGCATCTGTGCGAACTGGCGGGCATTCCGGCGGGCGTCGTCAATGTCGTGACCGGCAGCGCCGGGCAGATCGGCTCGGCGCTGACGCAGAGCCCCAAGGTCGCCAAGCTGACCTTCACCGGCTCCACCGAGATCGGCCGCGACCTGCTGCGCGAATGCGCCGAGACGATCAAGAAGACCTCGATGGAACTGGGCGGCAACGCGCCGTTCCTGGTGTTCGACGATGCCGATGTCGATGCCGCGATCGACGGCGCGATGATCTCCAAGTTCCGCAACGGCGGCCAGACCTGCGTGTGCACCAACCGTTTCTACGTGCAGGACGGCGTCTACGACGCATTCGTCGAGAAGCTGGCCAAGCGCGTCTCGGCCATGAAAGTCGGCTACGGCATGGACGCGGGCACCGAAGTCGGCCCGCTGATCGACGAGAAGGCGGTCGAGAAGGTCGAGGAGCACCTTCAGGATGCCATCGCCGGAGGGGCCAAGGTACTGGCGGGCGGCCAGCGCAACGAACGCGGCGGTTCGTTCTTCAACCCCACCGTGGTGGCGGGCGTGAAGCCGGACATGAAGCTGGCGCGCGAGGAGACTTTCGGGCCGCTGGCGGGCGTGATCCGCTTCACCGACGAAGCCGATGCCATCCGCATGGCCAACGATACCGAGTTCGGCCTGGCGAGCTACTTCTACGCCCGCGACCTCAGCCGCGTCTGGCGGGTGGCCGAGGCGCTGGAGGCAGGCATGGTGGGCATCAACACCGGGCTGATCTCCACCGAAGTGGCGCCGTTCGGCGGGGTCAAGCAGTCCGGCCTCGGGCGTGAGGGTTCGCACTACGGCCTCGATGATTACATGGAGGTGAAGTACCTCTGCATGGGTATCAAGCCGGCTTGAACTTGACGGAAGCGGGACGTGCCGCCAGACGCGGGGCCGGCCTAGCGGAGATACGTGTCATGACCACCCACGCCCCCCTCTCGTTCCAGCCGCGCGAAGCGGTCGGTCCCGCCTATTCGCGCAGTGCGATCGCGGAGGCGCAGAGGCTGTCGTGGCAGGCGCTCGATCGCATCGCCGCGCTTGTCCGTCCGGGCATGACCGAGGCCGACGTACGCGTGGCGGGTGAGGCGATCCTCGCCGAAATGGGCATGGAGCGCACCTGGCATCCGCTGCTCGTCCGTTTTGGGGCCAATACGCTCAAGATATTCAGCGACCGCAGCGAGGGTGATGCGGTGCTTGGCGAAAACGACATCTTTTTCATCGACATGGGACCGGTATTCCTCGGGCATGAAGGTGACGTCGGGGCGACCTACACGGTGGGAAGCGACGCCGAGATGCAGGCCTGTGCCGAGGCTGTGCGCGTGCTGTTCGATCGTGTTCGGGCGATCTGGAACCATGGCGCGGTATCAGGCCGCGCGCTCTACGAACGCGCGGAAGAAGAAGCCCGTGCGATGGGCTGGGTGCTCAATATCGATATCAAGGGGCACCGGGTGAGCGACTATCCGCACTCGGTCCACAAGGGGGGCAACCTCGGTGATTTTGATGCCGTGCCCGGCAAGGGGCTGTGGATCCTCGAAATGCAGATCCGCCACCCGGAGCGTCCTTTCGGCGCGTTCTACGAGGACCTGCTTGCCTGAAAACGGCCGCTGGACGAAGCACTCGCTCCGACCAGGGGCAGGGTGGGTTCGTTCAGGCCGGCGGGATCGTCAACCGCCGACGCGGGACGGAGCCGGTGCACCGGCATCGGGGCGAGTGGCGGCATCCGTCACGTCCGCGGGGGCCTGCGAGGTCTTGGGCGGCGTGCCGAGTTGGGGGTACTTGATGCCGAGCTGGTCGAGGTAGCTCGGGTACTTGTCCTGCTTGTAGTAGTATTTTTCCATCTCGGGGCGCATGCGCTTCATCACTTCGGCGTTGAGCCAGATGGCGGGGGTATCACTGGCGGTGATCACTGGATCGTAGTGCTGGTCCTTGTTCTGGACGTCCTTGAAATAGGCCTTGGCGTCCGCCAGCAGCTGTGGCCGGGTCATCAGGTCGATTACCGTCATCGCCACCGCCTTGGCGCCCGCGACTGCGCCCTTGTGGGCGATCGGCGTCGCCATCGCCACCGCCGAGGTGAGGTTGTGGCCGATCATGTTGGGAATGTTCGAGGGGTAGCGCACGGTGATCGTGGGCACCGTCCACATGATGTCGCCGATGTCGTCCGAGCCGCCGCCGATCGAACGCGGGCGGTTTTCGGGGGTGGAGAGCGGATCGACGCTGTCGTGCAGCGGCTCCACCTTGCGTTCGAAGTTGACCTGCGCGGCCTTGGCGAAGGCCTGGTCGTCTGCCGTCCACTTGGGCATGCCGACGGCTTCGATATTGGCCTGCGCCGCCTCGGCCATCGGCTTGTTGCCGAAGTTGGGCGCGGCATAACCGAGGATCCGGTGCGTCACCGAAGTGCCGGTGGCCATCGCAGCCGCATCGGCGATGGTGTTGCCGGTATCATAGAGCGAGCGGACGGTATCGAAGGTGCGGTCGCGGAAGAAATACCAGACCTTGGCCTCGCCCGGCACGACGTTGGGCTGGCCGCCGCCTTCGGTGATGACGTAGTGCGAGCGCTGGGTCACCGGCAGATGTTCGCGGCGGAAATTCCAGGCCACGTCCATGAGTTCTACCCCGTCGAGCGCGCTGCGGCCGTCCCAGGGATCGCCGGCGGAATGCGCGGTCCGACCCTTGAAGGTGTATTCCACCGAGACCATGCCGTTCAAACCCATCTCGCCATAGGCCGTGCCGAACGAGGTGCCGACATGGGCGAAGATGTTGGCATCGACGTCCTTGAACAGCCCGGCACGCACGAAGTAGGCCTTGGAGGCGAGGTTCTCCTCGGCAATGCCAGGCCAGACCATGATGCGACCGGGGATGTGGTGCTTGATCATCACGTTCTTGGCGGCGATGGCTGCCGCGATCATCATCGGCATGCCCGAATTGTGGCCTTCGCCGTGGCCCGGGGCGCCTTCTACGATCGGCTTGGCGTAAGGCAGGCCGGGATATTGCGAGACGCCCAGCAAGTCGTCGATGTCACTGCCGAGCGCGATCGTCGGTCCGCCGGTGCCGCTGCCCCACGTGGCGGTGAAGGCGGTGGGAATGCCGGCGACACCTCGGGTCACCTTGAAGCCGTTTTTCTCGAGGATATCGGCGAGATAGGCGGAGCTCCTGAATTCCTGGAAGCCGGGCTCGGCAAAGCTGAACAGCGAATCCACACCCTGCTGGATCATCTTGGCATGGGCATCGACATCGGCGGCGGCTTCCTGCTTGAGCGCAGCGGCATCGGCGCTCTGGGCCGCGGCGGCGCCGGGAACCAAGCTTGTCAGCGTTGCGGCGGTGAGAGCCAGGGCGGCGAGATGGCGGGGTTTGCGCGTGAACTGGATCATGTCGTCGAACCTTGCATAAGTGGGGAAAGCGCGAAGGGGACGGCGGGGACCGAAGTCCCCGCCAGGGGGGATCACAGCGAGACGGAGATCGAGAGGCGGTAGGTCCGTCCGATCACGTCGTAGAGCGAGCGATTGGTCTGGGCGTAGGCGGGTACGTTGTTGCCGCTCGGGCCGTTGCCGATCAGTTCGGGCGCGCGGTTCAGCAGGTTGTTGACTACCACCGAGAGCGTGGCCTCGCGCCCGGCGCTGCGTAGCTTCACGCTGGCCGAGGTGTCGAAGTAGATCGCGCCGTTGATGTGGTTGTTGTTGATCGTGCGGTACTGCGTGGTCGAGGCCGGGCAGTTCGAGGTGCACTCGATATAGTCGTTGCCGTAGACCCCGTCGCTGAAGCCGCGGGTGACGAAGTTGAGTGTCACCGGATCGATGTCGTAGAAAGCGCTGATGCGATAGACCCAGCTGGGTGAGGAGTAGCTGCCCGAGAGGCTGCCGCCGTTGACACCGGCATAGTCGATCGGGAAGACGCCATTGTCGACCACGTTCGAGATGTAGTGGGTGAGATTGGCGGAAATGCTGAAGTTTCCGGGGATCTTCTCGGAGATGGCGGACATTGCGGTGCGATAGCTGGCGGCAACGTCGAAGCCCTTTTCCCGCTGGCTGGCGAAGTTGAACGGCTGGATGGTGATCGTGCTGAGGGCGCCGCCCGAATAGACGATGTTGGCGCAGTAGTCGGCCAGGCCAAGCTCGTAGCAGTTGTCGACCGTGTTCTGCGACGTGACCGAGCCGATAGCGTCGGTGATCTTGATGTCGTAATAGTCGAACGAGGCGGTGAAGCCTGGCAGGAAGCGGGGCGAGACAACCACGCCTGCGGTCCAGGTATTGGCCTTTTCGGGCTTGAGGTTGGGATTGCCGACAGTGTTCTCGATGAACTGCTGCGAGCCGGTCAGCGGCGCATTGTCGGGCAGGATCACGGTATTGGTGCGCGCGGTGCCGGCGGCGAAGAGTTCCTGCAGGTTGGGCGCGCGGATATCGTGGCTGTAGGTGCCGCGCAGCTTGATGTCGGGGATCGGCTGCCAGGTCGCGCCGATCTTGTAGGTGGTCACGCCGCCCGAGGTCGAATAGTCGGTATAGCGGCCGGCGGCGTCTATGTCGAAGCCGGTGAAGATCGGGACCGAGAGTTCGACGAAGCCTTCCTTGACGTTGTAGGACCCTTTGTTGACGAGATAGTTGCCGTAGAGCCATCCCGAGTTGAACTGCGATTCCACCGAGCCGTTGATCGATTCCTTGCGCCATTCGCCGCCGAAGGCCACTGCCACAGGGCCTGCGGGCATGTCGAACAGCTGGGTGTTGAAGCTGACTGCGCCGACATCCTGCTTGATCGTCTGGTCGCGCTGCGGCTGTGCGTCGCCGTAGATATAGGCGAGTGCCTCGGCCGAGGGACCGTCGGTTCCGAGCCGGTCGATCGGCACGCAGCCGTTGCCGGGATCGGTGATGGTCGAGCGGCAGACGATCTGGCCGTTGTAGAGCACCGCGTCCTGCGCCAGCGCCATGCGGGCGGTGTTCCAGGTGTTGATCAGCTCTTCGTGGGACTTGGTGATGCCGTGCTGGAAATAGGCATTGAAGGTCCAGTCACGGTTGAGCGCGTTGAAGGTGCCGTCGGCGCCGCCGACATAACGGTAGACCTCGCGGGTATTGTTGCTGCCCGGCACCGGGAAGCCGGCATTGCTGGTGCCGATGGTGATCGACGACAGGTTGTTCGCCGCCATCGCCGCGGCGACCTCAGGATATTGGGTCAGCAGATAGGCGTTGTCCGACTTGATCGAGACGCCGGTGCTGGGGGTCTGCTGATAGTAGCTGATGCCGTGGTAGCGATTGTAGGACACCTGGCCGAAGATCTCGATCGAATTCGTCACGTCGAACGAGGTACGGTTGAACACCGAGATCCGGCCTTCATCGGGAAGCAGCGAATTGGTGCCGACATGTCCGGCCAGCGTTACGTCGGTATCGCCGCCGATCATGTAGGGGCTGGAGGTGGAACTGTAGGTGCCGTAGTCGAGTTGCCCGGTCTGCCCCTCGCCCAGGAAATAGGTGCCCTTGAGCGCGCCGGAGGTGATCAGGCCGCCAGCCGTGTAGGTATAGGGGGCAAAGCCCGAACCGACGAGGCGTTCGGGCTCGCCGTTGGTGGCAGTGTAGTTCGGGTTGGTGATCTGGAAATAGGCGCTGTCGTTCCAGCTGCGCTTGATCGAGGTGACCGGATTCTGCTTGAAATAGCTGCCGTTGAGCAGGATGTGCAGCCGGTCGTCGAGCAGCGACAGGCCGGCGGTGGCGCCAAGCCGGTAGTTGAAACCATCGCCGTAGGTCGACAGGCCCTCGTCGGCGGTGACCTTGAGCCCGGTGAACTTCTTGTTGAGAATGAAGTTGATGACGCCGCCGACCGCATCCGAGCCATATTGCGCCGAAGCGCCGCCGGTCACCACTTCGACGCGCTCGACCAGGTCCTGCGGGATGGTGTTGACGTCGACCGTGCCGTTCACGCTCGAGGCGACCGAGCGCTGGCCGTCAAGCAGCACCAGCGTGCGGCCCGCGCCGAGGCCGCGCAAGTTGACCGAGGCGATGCCCGCGTTGCCGTTGGAAAGGCTGCCTGAACTGTTGGCTGAAGTGCTGCCGGCGGTGATGGCGGGAAGCTGGTTGACGAAGTCGGAGATGTTGGCCGGTTTCTGGGCGTTGATTTCCTGCGATCCCAGTACTGTCACCGGGGTCGGGGCGCTGTAGCCGTCGCGCACGATGCGGCTACCGGTGATGACGATATCGCCTGCGGGCACGGCGGCTTCATCGCCGCCGGTGGTCGTGGCGGTGGTCGTGGCGGTGTCCTGGGCGTGGGCCGCGGCGGCGCCTAGCGCCAGCGATGCGGCGCCGGCAAGCAGTGTCAGACGGACATGGGCAAGCGAGCGAGCCCGATGGAACCGCGCCCCGGAACGGTTCGCAGGATAGGCGGTCGTGCTGGAAAACATAATGGGCCCCCTCATAGGCAGTCTTCACGACGCTTCCGGGCACACCTTCTCCCCGTCGCGCAGCCGCCCCATTTCATGAGCAGGCTTCGCCACGAGCGCCTTGTCCGTTGTGGGCAGGGCGCCATTTCTGTTCTGTTATATGTTTACGCGACCCGAAGACGCTGGAGGGCGCTTCTGGCCATTATGTGCTACAGACTTGTTTAGTCGCTTATATAGGTTTGGTTATATTATCATTTAAAAAACGTCTAGCGGTGATCGAACATTTCATGTTGCCGGCAAAATGTATAACATAACTACGCTGAAGCATCCTTGCTCATTTTGCCGAATTGCGCAGCCGCAGCGCCGGAATCCATCACGATCATGCCGTCGCGCGCAGGATTTCGGCGCGCAGCGCGGGCAGGGCCTTGGGGTTTCAAACCGTCTCGATCGACCGATGGCGCTGTAGATTCGCCGCACCTGCGCCGGAGCCGAACAGCACCGGCGGTAGTGTCCGCTCCAGCACCTTGCGCATGACGAAGCTGCTACGGATCTTGGCGACATGGGGCAGGGTGGAGAGTTCGCGGCGGTAGACCTTGTCATAATCCTCGAACGAGCGGACGTGTACGAACATCAGGAAGTCCGTTTCCCCCGAAATGAAACTGCAATAGGACATCGATGGGCAGGCAACGACGGCCTGCTCGAATTCGTTGAGCACATGTTCGGCCTGGGAAGTCAGTTCGATCATGATGATGACGACCATATTGAGGTCGAGCGTGCCCATGTCGAGCTGCGCGTTGTAGCCCTTGATGACGCCGCGTTCCTCGAGGAGCTTGCGGCGGCGGGCCACGGCGGTGCTGGAAAGGTGCACGCGTTCGCCCAGTGCCACGTCCGACATGCGGCCGTCGTGGGACAGCTCCTGCAAGATGCGATAGTCGGTCCTTTCGATCTCTATCATCTTCGACTTTCCCCTGCTTTTGATCGATCTGCACATGAATCGATCAATACCCGTGTGAAAATTGCCGCACTTTGATGGGTTACGCATGCTTTGTTGTGATAGCTTGATCGCAGCGGCACGAAAGATTGTCGTACAGGGTCCGGATGGCGCAAGGTCGGGATTTTCGCCGTGAATTTCAGGGAGATATTACATGCCGTGTCGCACCTTGCGTCATTCTTCGCGCCGTTCGCGCGCCGCGATGCTTGCCTTCCCGCTGGGGTTGTTGCTGGGCGGGGCCGCGCTGCCCCTTGCCGCCATGGCGGCTCCGGTGACGGTGGCTTCGAGCGATGGCGCCTTGCTGCCGGTCAGCGTCGACAAGGAAAGCGGGCGCATCCTGCTCAAGCTGCCTGCGCCCGACAAGGACGGCGTGAGCGGGCGTTTCCTGTATGCCACGGCGCTCAAGGTAGGCCTCGGTTCTGCCCCGGTCCGGCTTGACCATGGCATGTTGGGAGATACGCAGTTGCTCGCCTTCCGGCGCTTCGGCAGGAAGATGGCAATCACTTACGAGAACCCGCGTTTCCGCGCGAGTGGTGCTGCCGAAATCGAAAAGGGCGCACGCGAGAGCTTTCCCTTCAGCACGGTGGGCATGGTTGATGTTGTCGCCGCCGATGCCGACGGCGCGGTGACGATCGACATCGCGCCGTTCCTCACCCATGACACGATGAACATCACGCGCGCGCTGGGCCAGGACGCCAAGGGCTGGAAGCTGGACGAGAGCCTGAGCGCCGCAGACCCTTCCGCCGTCAAGGTGTTTCCCGACAATATTGAACTGGAGGCGGTGCAGACCTATTCCAACGACAGTCCCGGCAAGGAAGTGGACAATATTGCCCCGGACGGCCGCAAGGTCAGCTTTGTCGTGCATCACTCGCTGGTGAGGCTGCCGGATGCCGGCTTCACCGTGCGCCGGTTTGACATCCGTTCCGGCTCGCACGGTACCCAGGTTTACGATTTCGGCACCCCGCTTGGCGAGGATGTGCAGTATCAGCTCGCGAACCACTTTCGCCTCGACAAGCTCGGTCCCGCCGCGCCGCGTTCCAGGGTGCGCAAGCCGATCGTCTTTTATATCGACCGAGCGGCCCCCGAGCCGATCCGGACCGCGCTGGCCGAAGGGGTGGCGTGGTGGAACCAGGCCTTCGATGCGGCAGGCTACATCGATGCCTTCCAGGTCAGGATCCTGCCGCCCGATGCCGATCCAGCAGGCCGGGATGCGCTATATGACCGATATCGACGGGCGGAGCGCCGACCTCGGGGTGCCGGGCGACAGCATGTGGACGGATGGCGCGGACGAAGCCCCGGACCTCCAGCACATCATGGAAGTGCGCCGCATCGCCATGAACAATTTCGGCCCGGCGGTCCTGCGTCCGGGCGAGGCGCTGTCCGACTTGCGGCGCAAATTCGTCCCGATGTGGCTGCTCCATCGCTACGAGATCGACGCTGTCGGCAAGCTGGTGGGCGGCGTGAACTATACATATGCGGTGGCCGGAGACGGCAGCGCGTTACCCACGCCTGCGGCGGCGGACAAGCAGGAAGCCGCGCTTTCGGCGCTGCTGGCGACGCTATCCGAAAAGGAACTGACCGTACCGGCGCGGCTGCTGCCCCTGCTGTCCTACGGCGTCAACGGGCGCGGGGATGCGCAGTTCGATACCGAAGTGCTCGATACGGCCGGGGCTTCCGCGTTCGATCCGCTGGTGGCGGCCGACGTCGCCGCGCAAGTCACGCTGGATTCGCTGCTCGCGCCGGCGCGGCTGACCCGCGTCTATCTCCAGCACCAGGACGAAGCATCGCTGCTGGGCGTTGATGAACTGGTCGACAAGCTGATTGCGGCCACGCTCGACGGGCGCAGCTCGGCGGTCGGGCGGCGGATCGCCTATCGTACGCTGGTTTCGATCGCCCGGGCCGCGCACGACAAGGACATGCCCGGCGACATTGCCGCGATTCTCACTGACAAGCTTCACGAGCAAGCGCGCGGCCTCGCGAAAGTGAGCGGCAGCGGCGAGGATGCTCGCTGGGCACGGGGAACGGCGCAGATGCTCGAGGACAAGGACGCGCTTGCCCGCGCCATCGCCCCCGGCGCGGCTCCGGCGATCCCGCCCGGCATGCCAATCTGATCGCTGGCCGTGGAAGCTGCCGGTCGCGGACAGGACCGGCGGCTTCCGGCCTTGCCGGTGTTCGGGAGCGGGCAGACATTCCCGCCCATCCACGCTACGCTGGCCGAGATGACCAAGCCAGTACCCTCGCCCTCGATCAACAGGACAGAACGCCCCCTGACCGTGGGCATTTTGCTGTTCCGGGACGTGGAGGTGCTCGATTTCGCGGGGCCTTACGAGGTCTTTTCGGTCGCAGCGCGGATTGCTCCGAGCCGGCCAGGGCAGGAGCACGGGCCTTTCTCAGTCGTCACCATCGCGCAGACGGCGGCGCCGGTGTCCGCGCGTCACGGGCTGAAGGTCATGCCGGATCATGCCTTCCACGATGCGCCGCGATGCGACGTGGTGATTGTGCCTGGCGGGATCGTCGACGAACCGCTGGCCAATCCCGTCACGCTGGACTGGCTGCGCCGGACTGCTGGCCAGGCGGCCCTGACCGCCTCGGTCTGCACCGGGGCTTTCATTCTCGCGAGGATCGGACTTCTTGATGGGCGGGAGGCGACGACCCACTGGGAAGACATCCCGGAAATGCGGCGGATGTTCCCCGCCGTCCGGGTGGCCGAGGGCGTGAGCTTTGTCGATCAGGGCGCCATCGTCACCTCGGCGGGGATCTCCGCCGGGATCGACATGAGCCTGCATCTTGTCGCCCGTTTTGCGGGGCCGGACCTTGCGCGCAAGACGGCCCGGCAGATGCAGTATGAACCTGCCCGGTGATGAGCTCCCCCCCCCCCCCC
>NZ_CP029762.1:341921-797421 GCF_006874585.1 Sphingomonas sp. IC081 | reverse complement strand
CCCCCCCCCCCCCCGGTCAAAAGCCCTTGTAGCGGTCGCAAGCGGTGACCGGGTGCAGCGCCGGGCTGCCGTGGCCGGTGTAGACCTCGGTCTTCAGCCATAGTTCCTCGGTCTCGCGCTCGGCTTCGGGAATTTCCTTCGACCAGAAGCGCATGATAGCATTCCAGCGGTAGCCGCGGGCCTTGAGCAGGTCCTTGGCGCCGAATGGGGCATCCACTGCATTGACGCGACAGCCCGGCTGCTCGGAGCGGGCGATGAGTTCCGCCATCACCGTGCGGCCGTCCGGCAGGCCGTGGGCCAGCAGGTAGATCAGCGCGAGGATGTCGTTCTCGGCCCGGTGGCCTTCGTAGAACCAGCCGCATTGCGAGACGAGGTACGCCAGTGCCCGCCCGTCGAAACCGAGTTCCAGCCAGTCGGGTTCGGCCATCGAACAGGCCCAGGCCTTGTCGGCGATGGCAGGCAGACGCCTGTCGACAAAGGGCCGGTCGAATGCGGCATTGTGGGCAACGATGAGGTCTGCCGAGGCCAGGATGTCAATGGCAGCCGCTTCGTCGATCGCCTGTCCGTCGAGCATGGCATTGGTGAGCCCGGTCAGCTTGGTGATGCGCGGATCGAGCACGCGCTCGGGGTCCTCGCGCCAGACGCGGGGCTGTCCGACCTGTACGATGCGTCCGGCCTCATCGTAGCGGAAACGCTGGACGGCGAGTTCGATGATGCGGTCCGCCTCATGGTCGAGCCCGGTCGTCTCGACGTCGAGGGCAACGCCGATGCGGCCCTCGCTGCCGGGGCGCGGCACGTGGAAGCGCGCAATCGGGCGCAGCTTGCGCAGCACGCGGTAGTCCTCGCAGGTGGCGAGAAAGTCGGCCGCGCGGGCAAGATCGTGGGCGGATGCCGCGCGGGGGGCTGCGGCTTGGGGGGAAGCAGGCATTGGAACAATCGATAGCGGCCCGCGCCGGTCAGGAAAAGGTGGCAGCAGCGCAGGGCGCGTCGGGGGGCGGTAGCGGTTACATCCGGCGGTCGAACACCGCGTGACCCGCTTTCAGCCGATAGAGCAGGGAGGGCCTATTGGCGCCGGGCTCGCGGCGTTTGGCGCCGCTTTCCTCGATGAAACCACGCTCCATCACCTTGCGGCGGAAGGCATCGATGTTGAGCGCTTCGCCAAGCGCGATCTCGTAGACCGTGTGCAACTCGGCGAGGGTGAACTCCGCCTCCAGAAAACGCGCGGGCAGGTCGGAATAGGCGCCCTTGCCGCGCAGCCGCGCCAGCGCGGCGGCGAGGATCGTGTCATGGTCGAACGGCATGCCGCCCGCCTCGTTCGCAGGCACCAGTTCGAGGCCGGGGACCTCCAGCGCCGGTTGCAGCGCGGCGAGCGGCGAAAGCGAGAAATAGGCGACGCTGGCAGACCAGCCGCGCGGATCGCGATTGGGACCGGAAAAGGTGGATAGCTGCTCCACGTAGAGTGCGCTGAGCCCGGCCTTGGCGGCCAGCACGCGGCGGGCGCTATCGCCGAGATGGCGGTCCTCGTCGGTGTGGACGTAACCGCCGATCAGCGCCGCGCGGCCCGCGAACGGGGCCTCGGGACGCACTGCGCGCAGCACGCAGAGACGGCCATTTGCGAGTGTCAGGGGCACGACGTCGACAGTCAGGATCGGTCGATCAGATTGATTGTTCATAAACTGCATATTGCATCTTATAAATTAAAATGCAAAATGACGTTTATTGAGTCGGAAGATGGAGACCAAGCGATGGGACATGGCAACTGGAGCGCGCGGGATTGGGATGCCTATGCTGCCGGATCGATCCACGGGCGGAGCCGCCGCGAACTGTTCGGCGCGCTGGGCATGGACAAGGCTTACGATCCCGCCCGCGTGACCTTGCGGGAATCGCGCGACAGCGGGCAAAACCCGGAAGCGACGCCGATCATCATCGGCGTCGACGTCACCGGATCGATGGGCATGCTCGCCGAGGAACTGGTCGTGCGCGGTCTCAATGAAACGTTCACCGCGCTGATGGACCGCCGCCCGGTAAGTGATCCGCACGTCATGGCCATGGCGATCGGCGATGCCTATTGCGACCGGGCGCCACTGCAGGTCACCCAGTTCGAGGCTGACTTGCGCATCGTCGAGCAGCTCCGCCAGCTCTGGCTGGAAGGCGGCGGGGGTGGCAACGACGGCGAGAGTTATTGCCTTGCCCATGCCTTTGCCGGATTGAAGACGGTGCATGACGCGCAGCAAAGACGCGGTCGCAAGGGTTTCCTGTTCACGGTGGGTGACGAGCCGGTGCTTGACGGGATCGAGCGTGACCAATTGGTACGGGTCCTGGGTCTTGATGCAAGGCGCGGCATTTCCGGGCGCGAGGCGGTGCGGTTGGCGAGCGCTGGATACGAGGTGTTTCACATCATCGTCGACGGCAGCTACGCGGCGCGTAACATGGCCAAGGTCAGGGCGTCCTGGGAAGCGATCCTGCCGGAGCGGGTGATCCACTTAAAGGACCCCACGCGGCTGGCGGAAACCATTGTCGCCACCATCGAGGCGGCGAGTGGTCGTCCTCGCCGCGCTGCCGGAGGCTTGGCCGCGCTGCTGCCGGAGCCGCTGCGGCGGTTTGCCGAAGGCGGGCTTGGCGGCCGCGGATGGGGGAGCGAGTGACATGCGCGCGCAGGCGGTGATCGGCGCCAGCTACGGTGACGAGGGCAAGGGGCGCACGGTCGACTGGCTCGCTGCCTCGCTTGGCCCGGAGGTGGTCGTGGTGCGCAGCAATGGCGGTGCGCAGGCCGGGCACACGGTCGAGACCGGCGGGCAGCGGCACGTGTTCCACCATATCGGCTCGGCGGCATTTCGCGGCGCGGCCACGCATTTCTCTCGCTTCATGGTGTCGCACCCGATCCTGCTCGCCGAGGAGTGCGCGGCGCTGGGCGCCAAGGGCCTCGCACCCCTTATCACCGCCGATCCGCGCGGCTGGGTGACGACGCCCTGGGACATGATGGTCAACCAGGCGGCCGAACTGGCGCGCGGCAAGAGGCGGCACGGCAGCTGCGGCCTCGGGTTCGGGGAGACGGTGGGGCGCTGCCAGCAGACGGCCTTTGCACTCACTGTCGCCGATCTGTGGAGCGCGGATCTGCGCGGCAAATTGCACGCGATCCGGAGTGCATGGTTGGGCGCTCGGGCAGCCGAACTGGGCCTCGATCCGCATGGCGGCCCGCTGGAACATGCATCGGCGGATGGCGTGCTGGAGCGTTTCCTGGACCAATGCGCCGCCTTCCGCTCACGCGTGGAACTCTCCGGTGATGCCGTGCTCGGCAGGCAGGGGACGGTGATCTTCGAGGCGGCGCAGGGGCTGCTGCTCGATCAGGGAGCCGAGGGGTTCCCCTTTGTTACCCGCTCCAGCACGGGGCTGGCCAATATCGCCGCGATTGCCGGCGAGGCGGGGATTTCCGCGCTCGAGGTGACTTACGCCACGCGTTGCTATCTGACCCGGCACGGGCGCGGGCCGATGGAGGATGAACGTGCCATCGATGGGTGGTTCGTGGTGGAGGATGCCACCAACCATGCCAACCCCTGGCAGGAGACGCTGCGGTTCGGCTTGCTCTGCCCCGAACGGCTGGGCGAACGCATTGCCGCCGATCTCGGGCTGGGTCGCGGCCTGGGCGGGGAACTGGCGATCACCGCTTCGCTGGCCCTGACCTGCCTTGATCAGGCGCGGGGCGGGTGTCTCGCCTGGCTTGAGCAGGGCACGGTTGTCACTGGGGATGCCGATGCACTTGCGGCAAAACTGGTGGCGGCGGCGGGCTTGCCGCTTGCCGTGCAGTTCGCCTCGCCTAACAATGATTTCACAGCCCAATACCGATGAAGGACCATCCGCCATGCGCAGTTTCGTAATCGTCGTCGACATGCAGCGCGATTTTGTCGAAGCCTCTGGCGCGCTGCCGGTGCCGGATGCCGAGGCCATCGTAGCGCCCATGCAGCAATGGCTTGCCGCGCTGACGCCTGCGGAAACGGCCGGCGTGCTGCTGACCTTCGACACGCATGATCCGGTGACTTATGCCGCCTCCAGCGAGGCCCGGCAGTTTCCGATCCACTGCGACAAGGCGACGCCGGGCTGGCAGAGCGTGCTCGACATTGCCGCCGTGGATGCGGGCATTCCTGTCTATACGCTCGACAAGGGGGTGTTCGACATGTGGGCGGAGCCCGGCCTGGAACTGGTGACGGAACAGGGCACGCGCATAGAGCGGGACCTGTTTTTCGGGACCTTGGTGGCATCGGGGATCGACAGCGTCACGGTCGTCGGTGTCGCCGCCGACTTTTGCGTGCGCTGGGCGGTAGAGGGGCTGGTCACGCGCGGGTTTGCAGTTGCAGTGCCAAGGGCGCTGACGCGCGGGATCGTCAGCGGTGTCGATGCCGTGTTTGCGCAAAACCCCGAGGTGGCGGTGGTGTAGGAGCGGACATCCGCCGGGTGGCGTTGCGTGCGGAACGGGTCGCCGCATCCCTGTTGATCGCCCTGTTTACAGTCTGCTCCATGCAGTTGCCGTGGCTGCCGCGCGCTCCTATGTGCCGCCCCCTTGCGCCGACCCGCTGATTCTCGCGGAGGCGATCATGGGATTTCGATGCAGAGCGGCGGTACTGGAGAAAATGGGCAGGAAAAGCGGGATGCGCTGTTCGGGCACCTGCCGCCCAGCCTTTTCGGGGTGCTGTCCTCGCCCGCGCGGCGTGACTATGCGCGCCTGATCCTCTGGGTCTACCGCGCGTTCTTCGGCGAGAACTACGCCGACCAGGTCCGCAAGGATGATCTTGTCGCCTTCATCGCCACCCAGATCGACCGGCTTTCCGACATTGCCGAGGACTTTTCGTCCGATGCCGCCAATGCCGATGCCAGCCAGAATCCGCACAACGTCTACCTCCGGCTGAAGCAGGCAGGCTGGCTGGTCGAGCATTCGCGCGGCTATGTGCAGATGGTCGATCTCGACGCCTCGGTCTCGATGCTGCTCGAAACGCTGAGCGCGATCGAGGAGGGCGAGGCGGTCCACTTCGGCGGGACCATCGCCGCGCTCGAAAGCGTGATCGAGCGGCTGGGCGACAATCCGCTCGACAAGGCATCCTCGCTGGCGGACGCGGCCTTGCGTGCGCGGCGGTTCCAGCAGCACCTTTCGGCGATCATCGGCAATTTGCGCGCGCACGAGCAGCGCATTGTTTCCGACCCGCAGCCCACGCGCATCCTGGCCAGTTTCTTCCACTTCGTGGAGGACGTGCTGATCTCGGATTACCGGGTCATCAAGACCACCAACAATCCGTTCCGCCACCGTAACCGGATCATCCAGATGATATCCGACTACGAGCATGATCCTGCCGTGGTGACGGCCTTTGCGCAGGGCTACGTGGCGCAGGGGCTGGCGGGAAGCCACGAGGCGGCGCTGTCGAAGGTCCGGCAGCATCTGGCGCAAGTGAAGCGGATCTTCGATGCGGCGGAGGAACGGCTCGACGATATCGACGCCTTCCGCAGCCGCCTCGAACAGCGGATTGCCCGCACCGTCAGCTACATGAACGAGGTCGATGGTTCGAGCCTGCTTCGGGTCACGCACCTGCTGCGCGATGTGGCCGCCGTGCCCTGCGACTGGGAGGAGCCTGTCGAGGTTCCGTCCGAACTCACCGATCCGGTACGGCACTGGGGGCCGGAAAGCCTTGCCTCGCCGACGATGCGGCGGCCGATCGCGGCGCCCAGCCCGGTGCGCCGGGCCGAGGTCGATCCTGCGCTTATTGCCTACGACCAGTCGCAGAAGGTCTATCTGCTGCAACTGGCGGTCACGCCGCAGAAGATCGCTGATTACATCGAGCGCAATCTGGGCGCGCGCGAGGGGCTGGATGCGGGCCAGTTCCGTATCGACAGCCCCGAGCAGGCGTTGCTGCTGCAAGGCGCCCGCCAGCTCGACATGTTTGGCAACAAGGAACTGCTGCGGCGCTTCCGCGTGGTCCACGATCCGGGCCGCGTCGTCGAGACTGACTGGTCGGCCTTTTCCGCCTTCCGCATCGAACGCATTTCCCCCGATTACCCGAGTGCAGAACAATGACCGCCGCCACGCTGTACGACCTTGAAGAGCTGCTGGAACGCCCGCAGAACCGCGATGTCTCCAAGGAGATGATGGTGCGCGCGGCGGATCGCCTGCTCGCCCAGCAATGCCTGTTCCGCGACGATTACAATGCCGCTGGCACCTACGACCTCGTCGTGCGCCACGCGGCCTATTTTCGCGGGCTGTTCGATGCGCTCGGGCGCGATCTGGTGATCCGGGCCGATGAGATGATGATCGAGCTGCGCCCGCAGGAGAGCCTTTCGCGCACCGTGCTTTCGGTCGACGAGACGATCGTGCTGCTGGCTTTGCGCGCCACGTTCGAACAGGGCGTGCTGACGATGAGCCAGGAGGAATTCGGCCACATCGAGACGACCTCGATGGAAGTGATGGAGCGCTATGACCAGTGGGTCGCCCGGCCGCGTCCGCCATGGGCGCGCGTGCGCAAGATCCTAGACGCGTTCCGCCGCCGCCGCTTCATCGATCTGGGCGACGAGATCGCGCTGGAAAACGGCGTCGGCATCACCATCCGTCCCTCGATCCGCAGCGTGACCGGCGATGCCTGGCAGACCCGCATCGAGGAATGGATCGCCGCGACGCAGGCAAGGCTCGCCGCCGAGGCGCAAGGGCAATTGCCCGGGAGCCATGCGGAAGAAGCAGCCCCGATTGAAGCGCGCGAACAGGAGATTGCGGAATGATCAAGCTCAGCCGCATCAACCTGATCAACTGGTACACCTTCGAACGCCTGTCGATCGACCTGAGGGGCAGCACCTCGCTGATCGGCCCCAACGGCGCGGGCAAGTCGTCGATTCTCGACGCGATCCAGGTCGTGCTGACCGGCAACAACCGCAACTACTTCCAGCTCAACGCCAGCGCCAATGTCACGGCCGGGCAGACGCGCAAGGTGGGCGAGAACCGCTCGGTCTTCGACTACTGCCTGGGCCGCGTGGCGGGCGAGACGCTGCGCTCCAACTGCATCAGCTACGTCTCGCTGGTGTTCGAGCGCGAGCACGACGGCAAGTGCTGGACCGTGGGCATCGGCATGAGCGCGGTCGATGGCGAGCAGAACGAGGAAGTGCTCGGCGCCTTCATCGCCCCCGACCAGTCGCTGCGCGACAGCGACTTTCTGGAGGACGTGGACGGTGCGCCCTACGTCCTGCCCTGGGGCGAACTAACGGCGCGGCTGCGCAAGGTTCCCGGCTTCGAGAACCTTGGCCACCGGCCCACCCACTTCACCCGCCGTGTGCTCACGGTACTGGGCGGCAAGGGGCATCACGCGGACCCGGAAAAGTTCCTCAAGACGCTGAAGAACGGCTTGCGCATCCGCGAGATGAAGTCGGCCACCGAATTCGTGCGCGAATTCCTGCTCGATCCCGCCGGGCTCGATGTGGAGGCGCTGCGCAAGTCGGTCTCGACGTGGCGCGGGCTGCTCAAGAAGATCGAGGACCTCGAAGTCCAGAAGCAGCAGGTCGGCGAGGCGATTGCCGCCTACCGTGAATTGGCCGACAAGACTTCCGAGGAAACCCGGCTGCGCTGGGTGGCCGGCAAGGCCGAGCGTGACCGGCTGGAAGAGCACTTGCGCCTCGTCACTATCCAGCACGAGAGCAAGCTGGAGGAACAGGCGCTGGCCGACCGCCGCCTGACCCGCACGCGCGAGGCCATTGCCCGTGTGACCGAGGAAATCCGCGAGATCTCGCGCGCGCTGGAAAACGACACGCGCGAACAGGCGATCCGCGAGTTCCGCGACCTCAACCTGCCCATCGCCCAGCGCGCCCATGCCGAGGCGGACAAGGACTATCAGGCCTATTTCGCCGCCATCGGCGGCGCGGCGGGCCTCGCCGACCGGCTGGTGCTGACGTACGGCGAGGGCGAATATCTGCGCGCGAAGGAAGCGCTGGAGGCGCTGCGCAGCCGGGTTGCGGGCGAGGCCGGGCTTGCCGCGCGCGATATCGACCAGATCGTTACCCGCCTTGTCGATCCGCTGGCGCGCTATGTGGCCAAAGCGCAGGACGCGCGCGAGGGCCATCTCCGGACCGGCGCCACGCTGCGCGGCCAGCTCCGCGAGAACCGCGAGCAGTTGCAGACCCTCGCCCGCGGGGGTGCGCTGGTCGAGGGCCCCACGGCGCGGCTGATCGACTATCTTGAAGCGCACGGCATTGCCGCAAGGCCGATTGCCGAACTGGTTGAGGTGACCAACGAGCGCTGGGTTGATGCGGCCGAAACGCTACTGGGCGCCGCGCGCGATGCGCTGGTGGTCGAGCCGCGTCAGGCGCAGGAAGCCATCGCCCTGCTGCGCCGCCAGCGCCGCGACTATCCCGGCACCCAGATCGTCAACACGACGAAGACGGGCGAGGGCACGCAAAGCGCCACGGCGGGCAGCCTTGCCGACGTGATCGAGACGGACAATCCCCACGCGCGGGCCTTCATCAACCGCCGCCTCAACACCGTGCGCCGGGTCGAGACCGAGCAGGACCTGTTGCGGCACGACCGCGCCGTCACCCCGGATTGCCTCTTCGCCTCGGGCGGCTCGATCGAGAACCGCCGCCCCGCGCAGGTCCATCGGCTGGGCAAGGAAGCCAGCCGCAAGAACATCCCGGTGCTGGAAGAACTGGTCGCCGGGCAGGAGCGCTCGCTCGCCAGCAGCGAAGCGCAGGCAGGTGCGCTGAAGGCGCTGGTCGAGGACATCCAGCGTTTCCTCGATGTCGCCGGAAGCCGCAGCCTCGACGACCTCGAACGCGCCCGCCAGAGCACGGCTGAAAGCGTCGCCCAGATCCGCGACAATATCCGCACCCTCGAAGGCGAGCGCCCGGTCGAGATCCGCGAGCGGCTGGTCGGCCTCAGGGCGGACCTTGCCGAATACGAGGAGGAACTGAAGAACGATGAGAAGGCGCAGCGCGTCTCCGGCCACCTCGTCGGCAGCGCCGCCGAAAAGCTCGCGGTCGCGCGGGACGAGTTCGCCAAGGCCGAAGCGATGTTTGCCGAACGCGATGTCCTTGCCGCCGCCGAGCGGGAAGCCGCGCTGAGGGACTTCGATTTCCTGCTGGCCGAACATGGCAAGGTGCTGCCCGCCCTGCGTAACGCCGCGCAAGATCAGGCCGCCAAGGCCCGCACGCGGGTCAACCAGCTGCTGGGACAGGCGCCGCAAAAGGCCTATGCCTATGCCCACGATGCCGGGATCGCCGGACAGTTCGACCGCGAGGCCGGGCCCGAGGCGCAGCTGGCATGGCTGGAAGGCCAGCAGGCTTCCATCGTCAACAATACGCTGAGCGAATACCGCGATCAGGCGCAGGAAGCGCGGACCTCGATCGAGACCTCGCTGAAGACCGACATGCTGGTCAAGCTGCACGACCGGATCGAGGGCGCCAAGCGGCAGATTCGCACGCTCAACCGCAGCCTGCAACTGCGGCCGTTCCACGGCGAACTCTACCGCATCGAGGTGAAGCCGGACCGCTTCTATGCCGAGATCGTCGAGATCGCGCGGCGGGTGCAGCTCAACAGCATCGACGTCGGCGCGCTGTTCGAGGAGGGCGGCGCCACGTCGGGTCTCGAACCCAGCCTGATGAAGGGCGTCGAGCGCATCAAGCGCATGATCGACGAGGGCGAGAACGTCGAGCAGATCAGCGACTATCGCAACTATCTGCAATTCGAACTGGTGACGACGACGCTCGACGGCCAGCGCGTGACTTCGGACTATGCCAAGCGGCAGGGCAGTGGTTCGGGCGGCGAGAAGCAGGTGCCGTTCTACATCGCCATGGCCTGCGCGATGTCGAGCGTGTGCCATTCCACCGAGGACAATCGCGACAACCTTGGCCTTGGCATCATCCTGTTCGACGAGGCGTTCAACGCGCTCGACGGCGGTAACGTCAATTCATGCCTGGCGCTGCTGCGCGAGTTCAACCTCCAGGTCTTCGCCTGCGCGCCGATCGAGAAGCTGGGCGTGTTCATGGAGCAGATGGACACGGTGCTTTCCGTACGCCGCGTCGGCACCACGACGATGCTTTACGCCGACTATCTCAAGGACGAGGGGCGTACCAAGTTCCGGGAGGCCAACCCGGCAAACGAGCCGTTCGACCTGTTCAAGCAGCGCTTCGAGGAGGACCGGGCCGAAACGGGTGACGTTCGAAATGCGGAGCCGCAAGTCGTGACGTGATCCGAGGCCGCACCCTTCAACGGGTTGCGAGCGGCGGGGCTTCCAGCGTGAAGAACGGCTGATCGGCATAATGGTCGATGAAGGCGCGCAGCGCCGCCGACATGCCGAGGCGCGTGGCGAAGACCATGTGCAGCACGGCGGCGGCAGTGTGCCATTGCGGCAGGACCCGTTCGAGGCGGCCGGCAGCAACGTCCTGCCGGCAGGCGCGTTCGTGCAGCAGGGCGACGCCAAGGCCTTCGAGCGCGGCGTCACGCACGATGCTGGAATCGTTGCTGCAAAGGCGCGGATGATGGAGGATGCGCCGCTGCTCGCCCTCGTCGTCGACCAGCTCCCAGCGGTGCTGCTCGGCATGTTCGCCGACGGAGAGGGTGGGCATCTTTGCCAGCATGTTGATCGAGACCGGTGCGGTGAGATCGGCGAGGAAGCGCGGGCTTGCCACCAGGATGCGCTGGCCGCGGCCTAGCTGGCGCATCGTCAGCGACAGGTCGGTTTCCTTTTCCAGTTCGACCCGCAAGGCGATGTCATAGCCTTCGCCGATGATGTCCACCCGGCGGCTGGTGAGGTGCATGTCGACCCGCACTTGCGGATAGCGGGTGAGGAACGAGGCCAGGCCCTCGGCCCCGAGGAAGCGGGACAGTCCGGGCGGGCAGGCGATGCGCAGTAGCCCGCTGACATCCTCGCGCGAGCGCTGGGCCACTGCGCGCGTGGCGGCGAGCCCTTCCTCGATGATCTCGCACTGGCGGTAGACTTCGAGCCCGACATCGGTGACGCGCACGCTGCGGGTGGAGCGTTCGAGCAGGCGTGCGCCAAGATCGCGTTCCAGCTTCGCCACCCGTTTCGACAGCTTGCCGCGCGCGTCGCCGGTGACGCGCTCCGCCGCCGAAAATCCACCGTGACGGACCACCATCGCGAAGCTGCGCAAGTCCTCGAGATCCATCCGGCGTCATTCCCTGTGCGGTTGTTGCCATTGCCTTGATTGTATCCCTTGGAGATACAGAATATTTCCCCAGGGAAACATGGTAATGCGCAGATTCCTGTAAGATTGCCCGTGGATTATGAGATTTTCAAGGGATTTTACGTCTCGCGGCGGTGTGCTAGACGGCGTCTTGCCTGATGTTTTTCAAGGTATTGTTTCCCGTCCGGTCACAATGATGTCTTTTCCAAAGGCCTGAGCGCTATAGCCGGTTTGCTGCGGCTTCGTCACGTGCGTTGCGCGGGCAACGCCATGATGTCTGCGCAAGGGGCACGCACGAAGAAGGCCGGCAGACGAGGTCTCGATCGGGACCTCGTCTGCCGGCCGTTCTCGCCTTCCGGGCGGCGGATGTCGGCCGGATTTACGGCGTCATCACTTCCAGCGTGGCGGCATAGGACATCTTGCGGGCCTCCGCGCGCTTGTCGCTCGGGCGCTTGTCCTGGGCCTCGGCGCTGATCCAGTACAGCCCGGCGCTTGGCCAGTTGATCGTCACGACGCCGTCGGCGCCGGTGGTGAGTTCGGTTTCACCCGTCTCTTCACGGTAGCGCACACCGCCGGCGATGACGGTGACCTTGACCCCGGCCGCCGGCTTGCCGTCGATCAGGAAGCGGAACTGCGCCACTTCGCCCGCCGCCACCGAGTTGGGGTGGGTGATCGGGACGAATTCCAGTCCGGTGCCGGTGGGCTTGAACACCGTGTCCGTCGGTGCGCCCGCCGTGACGAAGGTTTCGGTCTTGGAGATGTTCTCTGTCAGGTGGATGTCGGTCGCGTTGGCGGGGATGTCCTGCAGCGCAACCGGCGGCAGGCGGCGTTCGCCGCCGGGGCCCCCTGGGCCACCGGGGCCTCCCGGACCGCCGGGGCCGGCCATTCCTTCAGGGGCGCCAGCCGGGCGCGGCGGACCACCGCGGCCGCCGACGCGGCGCTCCACGCCGTCCAGCATGAAGGTGCCGCTCACCTGCGTCTGGCCGCTCGAAATCTTCCAGGTACCTTCCTGGTCGATCTTGAGGTCAAACACCGAGCGGAACCGCCCCTGGACCGCGTTGTAGGGCTCGGCGGGCGTGCCATCGGGACGGGTGGCGGTGATCGAGGCGAGCTGGATCGGTCGGTGGTCCATCGAGAAGACGTGGTCCGATCCGGCGGCGTCGAAGGTTACCACGCCGCTGGTTCCGGCGAGGCTGGTGGTCGAAGGCAGGATGAACGGGCTGTCCGCCTGCGCGGAAGGCGCGCCAATTGCGGCGAGCATGGGGCCTGCGAGCAGGGCGGCGGATCGGCGCCAGCGGCGAAGGGGCGAAATCATGGTCCTGGCTTCCTCAGCGGGTGGAGACGGTGACGGCGCCCAGTTCGGTCTTGCCGCTGGCCCGGCCGCCGCTCTTGGGTACGGTGATCGGCACCGAGACGAGTTCGCGCCCGCCGTGTTCGCGCGCAGCCTCGACGTTGAATACGTAATTGCCGGGGGCGAGGTCCTTGGGCAGCGGAATGGTGTACGTTCCGGGGCTGCGCGTCGCGCCGCTGATGCCGTCGGCGGGAAGGCGCATCGAGCGTCCGCCCTTGCGCCACCACGAACGCAGGTCGGTGAGCCACTTGGTGCCCGCCTCGTTGCCGCCGCGCTTGGCTACCTCGTACCACACAAAGACCGAGCGGATCTGGCCATTGCCGCCCACCGGCTCCAGCCAGCCTGCGACATAGGGCTTCTTGTATTCGGCGACAGGCACGCGCGGCAAGGTGACGGTGACACTGGCGGCGGACGCTGGGCTGGCGAGCGGGGTGACAGGGGCGACAAGCGCGCCGGTCAGCAATGCAAACTTGGCGTGACGCATCGGAATTACGCTTCCCTTCGTGAATGCAATGATCACCGGGACAGCGTCATCCCGAAGCGCCGCCATGCGCTGCGCCGCCCCTTTCGAGCTCCCCCGGTGCGAAAGGCCGTGCAGGCCCTCTGTTCCGTCGATTACGGCGATTGCGTAGCATTTGCAATAAAGGCACCATGGGTGGACCCGTAATAAATGGTATCAGCGCCATACCGCGCGGTGGTGAGATGGGCTCATCGTTCTGTTGAACGGAACGGTCCGGTCCGGCAGCGAAAAACATCGCGGCGGCATTGCCTTGGCAGCGAACGCGCGCGATACAATGTGCAACAGGGATCGCCCCGAATATCGGCCAGATCCGCGTTTCGATCGGCGACGGGTGACGTCTATTTCGCCGGCGCGGCGCGGATGATGTTCGCTGGCGGTCGCACGATTGGCGGACAGGTGAACCACGATGCAACTCCAGGTCAACGGACAGGCGCATGAGCTTGAGGCGGAGGCGGACATGCCGTTGCTTTGGGTGCTGCGCGACGAACTCGGCATGACGGGTACAAAATACGGCTGCGGGTTGGCCCAGTGCGGCGCCTGTTCGGTGCTGGTTGACGGGGTCATCACCCGCTCCTGCGTGACGCCGCTGGAAAGCGTGGCGGGCAAGGCCGTGACCACGATCGAGGCGGTGGAACAAGATGGCCTTGGCAAGCGCGTGGTGGATGCCTGGGTCCGGCACCAGGTGCCGCAGTGCGGCTATTGCCAGTCTGGCCAGGTCATGGCCGCCCTGGCGCTGCTCAAGGAAAAGGCAAGGCCCAGCCAGGAGGATGTCCGCGCGGCAATGGTGAACTTGTGCCGCTGCGGCACCTACAACGCCATCCATGCGGCGCTGACCGATCTTGCCGGGCTTTCCGACACCGCTGCCGCCGTGCCTGCAGACGGGGCGCAAGGCGGTGAGGGGCCGTCGACCGCGACAGTGGCTGCCGCCGTGGCAGGCGGCGCTGCGGTTGTCGCGGGCTCGGCCTATCTGCTGACCCGGCGCGGCAAGGCAGGCGAGACCGGGCAAGGCGCCGCGGATGGACAGGAGGACGCGTGATGGCCACTCTCCTCGACAGCGATACCGTAACCGATAGCGAGGCTCGCTTCGTGGCGCAGGATCCGGTCAACATCTCGCGCCGGGGCGTGCTGCTGGGCACGGCCGGTGCTGCGAGCGGCGCGCTGGTGATCGGTTTCGGCCTGCCTGTGGGCACTGCCCGCGCGCAGGCCGCAGCCCCTGCGCCGATTCCGGTGCGCGTCCCCGCGTTCCTTGAAATCCGCCCCGACAACACCGTGCGATTCCTCAGCCCGTTCATGGAAGGCGGGCAAGGCGTTTTCACCGCGATGGCGCAGATCGTCGGCGAAGAACTGGACATGGACCCGGCACGCTTCGTGGTCGAGGCGGCGCCTGCGGGCAAGGTGTTCCAGGTCATGGACGGGGGCATGCGCATCACCGGCGGCAGCATGTCGGTGCGCCTGACTTACGAGACGATGCGGCGGCTCGGCGCCAGCGCGCGCATGATGCTGCTTGAGGCGGCGGCGCACCGGCTGGGCGTGGCCGCGGCCGAACTCACCACCGAGCCCGGGCGGGTGCTCCATGCCGGTTCCGGGCGTTCGCTGGCCTATGGCGAACTGGCGGGCGGCGCGCTCGACCTCGCGGTGCCGGATCCCGCGATCGTCAAGCTCAAGGACCCGGCCACGTTCCGCTGGATCGGCAAGCCGGTCGCGCGGCTCGATATGCACGACAAGGCCACCGGCAAGGCGATCTACGCGATCGACTGCAAGGTCGAGGGCATGCTCCACGCAGCTGTCCAGCATGCGCCGCGCCTGGGCCTGACAGTGGCGGGCATCGCCAACGAGGAGGAAGTCGCGGCCATGCGCGGGGTCCATTCGGTACACCGTATCGGCGGGGCCGTGGCCGTCGTTGCCGAGCGCTGGTGGCACGCCAAGCGTGCGGCCGAGGCGCTGCGGGTGGAGTGGCAGGATCCGGGCAAGGACACCGATGTCCGATACATGCCCGCCGACTTTTCGACCGAGGCCTTTGCCGAGCGTCTCGCCAATGAAAAGGGCAATGGGCAGGACGCGGAAATCAGCGGGGACGCGGCCAAGGCGCTGTCCGGCGCTGCCACTGTGGTCGAGGCGACTTATCGCAGCCAGTACGTCCACCATGCCCAGTTGGAGCCGCCCTCGGCGCTGGCCAGTTTCAACCCGGACGGTTCGCTGGAACTGTGGATGCCCAACCAGGCGCCGGAGATGTTCCAGGCGGAAGTGGCCAAGTTTGCCGGGCTTGCGCCCGAACAGGTCAAGATCCACAGCCCGCTGCTGGGCGGGTTCTTCGGCCGCCATTTCCTCTATCCCGGCGGCAACCCCTATCCGCAGGCGATCCAGTTGGCCAAGGCGGTGGGCCGTCCGGTCAAGCTGATCTGGAGCCGCGAGGAGGAATTCCTGCGCGATCCGCTGCGGCCGATGGCGGTCGTGCGGTTCCGCGGCGGGCTCGACGACAAGGGCCGTCCGGTGGCGCTGGAAGCGGTCAGCGTGACCGAAGGGCCGAGCGAGGGCATTGCCAACAAGCGCAGCGCCGAACTGGACGATTCCGCGCTGGAAGGCATCACCAAGAAGGCTTACGCGATACCCGACAAGCGGATCGCCCAGCTTTTCGTCAAGAACCCGACGACGCTCGCCTACTGGCGCTCGGTCGGCAATTCGATGAACGACTTCTTCTACGAGTGCTTCCTTGACGAAATGGCCGACAAGGGCGGGCAGGACCCCTATGAATTGCGCCTTGCGCTGCTGGAAGGCAATGCGCGACTGACCAACCTGCTCCATGCCGTCGCGGAACTGTCGGGCGGTTGGAAGCGGGGTCCCTTCACGGCGGCGGACGGTAGCCGGCGGGCGCGAGGCATCGCCATGGCCTCGCCGTTCGGGACCGAGGCGGCGGCGATTGCCGAAGTCTCGATCGTCAAGGGCCAGGTCATGGTCCACGATGTCTGGGAAGCGATCGATCCGGGCAGCATTGTCAATCCGGCCATCGTCGAGGCGCAGGTCAATTCGGCCGTTACCCTCGGGCTCTCGCAAGTACTGCTCGAGGAGACCGTCTACGAAAACGGCATGCCGACCGCGCGCAACTACGATCTCTACCCGATCCTGCCGCCCGACCGCATGGCGCGCGTGCATGTGAAGATCGTCGAGAGCGGTGCAAAGATGGGCGGCATCGGTGAGCCGCCGTTGCCTGCGGTGCCGCCGGCGGTTGCCAATGCGGTCTCGGCGCTGACCGGACGGCGCGTGCGCAGCATGCCGCTGTCCCGCCACAGCTTCGATGCGGCGTAAGGAGAGGCGGCGTTGAAGACACGATACAAGATCCTGCTGCCCGCGCTTGCCGTCGTGGCAGCCGCGACGGCCTGGTATGTGAACCGCACCCCGGCTTCGCCGTTCGACGGTGTGGCCGCACCCGCCTTCACTCCGGCGCTGGTCAGGCAGGGCGAACAACTCGCCCGCGCGGCGGATTGTGTGGCTTGCCACGGCCTGCCGGACAAGCCTGCGTTCAGTGGCGGGCTGGAGATGGCGACGCCGCTCGGCTCGATCTTTGCCACAAACATCACGCCGGACAAGCAGGCCGGCATCGGCCAATACACCCTCGCCGATTTCGACCGCGCGCTGCGCGCGGGCGTCGCGGCGGACGGCCACCGGCTCTATCCGGCGATGCCCTATCCCTCCTACGTCAAGCTCACCGATGGCGATGTGAAGGCGCTCTATGCCTTCTTCATGGCCGGGGTGCCGGCCGCGCGGCAGCCCAACCGTGACAGCGAGATCCCCTGGCCGCTGAGCATGCGCTGGCCGCTGGCACTGTGGAGCGGGGTCTTCGCGCCTTCGGCCACGTTCGAGGCGCGCAAGGACAAGGATGCCCTGTGGAACCGGGGAGCCTATCTGGTGCAGGGTGCCGGACACTGCGGCAGCTGCCACACCCCGCGCGGGCTGGCGATGAACGAGAAGGCCTATCACGAAGGCAGCCGTCTCTACCTATCGGGTGGGCTGCTGGACGGCTGGTACGCACCGAGCCTGCGCGGCGACAGCAATACCGGCCTCGGCCGCTGGAGCGAGGAGGAACTGCACCAGTTCCTGAAGACCGGGCGCAATCGCCACGCGGTGGTGTTCGGCTCGATGACTGAGGCCTTCAACAACTCGCTGCAGTTCATGCCGGACGAGGATCTGCGGGCCATCGCGCATTACCTGAAGTCCCTTCCGGGCAATCCCGGCAAGGACGGCGCGGCCTGGAGCTACAGTGCGGCCGCGGGGGACAACCGCGCGGGCGCGCAGACCTATCTCGCCAAGTGCAGCTTCTGCCACGGCGTCGACGGGCGCGGGCAGGGGCAGTGGATTCCGCCGCTGGCCGGTTCCGCCTCCTCGCTGGCGAGCGAGGGCGCGGCCTCGGGCATCAATGCCGTGCTGAACGGGTCGGCGCGCGTCGTCGCGCAGGGCGTTCCCGATGCCTACCGGATGCCGCCCTTCCGCAACCAGCTGTCCGATCAGCAGATCGCCGATGTTTTGAGCTACGTCCGCAGTTCCTGGGGTAATACCGGCGGCACGGTTTCGGCCAAGGACGTGCGTAAGCTACGCAAGCGCACCGATCCGGCCAGCAGCGAAGTGATCGTTCTGCAGATGCATTGAGGCGAGCAGCGTGCCGGCGGCCGGGACTAGCCGGTGCCGGCGCGCTTTCGCTTCGGAAAAAGTCAGGCGGCCGCCCGCCGTGCAAGATCCGGCATCAGCGGCAGGAAGTGGCCGAGCCCGGGATGGGCATCGGCAGGGGTGAAGCCCCTCGCCTCGCACCATTGCGGATCGTGGCAGGTCGAACGGTATCGTTCGCCGGAATCGCACAGGATCGTCACCAGATTGCCGGTTTCACCGCGTGCTGCCATCTCGGCGACGATCTCCATGCAGGCGTGAAGGTTGACGCCGGTCGAGGGGCCGCAGCTCCGCCCCAGCAGCGCGCTCAGATGATGCGCTGCGGCCATTCCGGCGCCGTCGCGCACAACCACCATGCGGTCGATGACTTCAGGTGTGAACGAGAGTTCCACCTTGGCGCGGCCGATCCCCTCGACGCAGGACAGCGCGCCTTCGACGCGGCAGACCGAACGGTCGGCGAAGTGGCGATGGAACACCGACGCCTCGGGATCGGCCACGGCAAGGTGGGCGGAATGGCCCATGTAGCGGATGTGGCGTCCAAGCGTGGTGGCGGTACCGCCGGTGCCCGCGCCGCAGACGATCCAGCGCGGCAGGCCGCCCGGCACTTGGGCCATCTGTGCAAAGATGGCCTGCGCGATGTTGCCGCTGGCGCGGTAGTCGGTGGCCCGTTCGGCGAGGGTGAACTGGTCGAGGTGATAGCCCCCGCATTCGCTGGCGATCCGGGCAGCTTCGGACTGGATCGTGCGGGGATCGGCCACTTCCCGGCATGTGCCGCCCAGCGCCTCGATCTGCACGATCTTCTCGCGCGCGGTGCAGGCGGGCACGACGGCGAGGAAGGGCAGGCCGAGCAGCCGCGCGAACCACGCCGCAGAAACCGCAGTCGATCCCGAGGATGCCTCGACGATCAGCGTGTCGGGGCTGATGCGGCCATTGCAGAGCGCGTGGAGAAACAGCGAGCGGGCCAGCCGGTGCTTCAGGCTGCCGCTGGCATGGGCTGATTCATCCTTGAGAAACAGGCGGATACCCGGTGCATCGGTGAGCGGCAACTCGATTAGCGGTGTTTCGGGTGCGCTCGCCTGCTCGGCGCGCAGGTGGGCGATGGCCTGTGTCTGCCATTCCCGGACAGTGTGGTCCTGCTCCGCCGCGTATTCGATGTCCTGTGCCATGCGCGCTACTCCTCGTCTGCGCTGACTTTAGTGCGCTTGGCGTGGAAAATGTGTGCGAAGTTTGCGCAAAATAGGCGAATTGGCTTCCGTGTGATGCGGTATTTTTGACTTTTGCGCGTTAATTGTGCATTGGAGTGGGATTCCGTGATGAATCCGTGGACTGTCCTCATGCTCGACGACCGTGACTATCGCATTCTCGAGATGCTCCAGAGCGGTGCGGACATGCCGGTCCATGCCATTGCCGAACGGGTCAACATTTCGCCCTCGGCCTGTTCTCGGCGCATCGCCCGGCTGCGCGACGATGGCTACATCCGTCGCACCGTCGCCGTGCTCGACCGGCCGCTGCTGGACTTGCGCGGCACCGTTTACGTGATCATCCGCGCCCGTCATTCCGGGGATTGGCTGGAGTGTTTCCGTGCGACCGTGGCGAGTATTCCCGAAGTGCTCGAATGCCACCGGCTGGCGGGCAACTTCGACTATCTTCTCAAGGTCGTGGTCAGGGACGTCGCGCACTACGACGCGGTCTACAAGCGCCTGATCGCACGGCTCGATCTGAACGACGTTTCCGCCTACATCTCGATGGAGACGATCAAGGACGAGCAGGCGTTGCCGATCAGGTCCTGACCGGCAACGCCTGCTTCAGCGCCAGATTAGGAACCTGGGCGGTCAGCCCGTCGGCGGTCCGGCCAGATAGTCGTCGTCGCTGACCTGTTCCAGCCAGTCGACGGCACGTCCGTCGAGCATCTCGGCAATGGCGACGTGGGTCATGGCGGTAGTCGGCGTGGCGCCGTGCCAGTGCCTGTGGCCGGGCGGGCACCAGATCACGTCACCGGCGCGAATCTCGACGATGGCTTCGCCTTCGCACTGGGTCCAGCCGCAGCCCGATGTGACGATCAGCGTCTGGCCAAGCGGGTGGGTGTGCCAGGCGGTGCGAGCGCCGGGCTCGAAGGTTACGATGGCGCCGCCGGCGCGCGCGGGGGGCTCGCCTTGGAACGGGGAATCGATGCGCACGTTGCCGGTGAACCAGTCGGCGGGCCCCTTGATCGAGGGCTGACTACCGTTGCGGATGAGTTTCATACGAGGATGTCCTTCGGACGTCTGGATCAGCGGCCGACGCGGCCGGCGATCGAGGCGGGATAGCGCGCACCTTGCGCCGGGAAGGCGGCGAGCGCTTCCTCGATTTCGGCAAGGTCCGCAGGGGAGAGGGTGATGGCGGCTGCGCCGAGGTTTTCGGTCAGGCGATGCCGCTTGGTGGTGCCCGGAATCGGCACGATCCACGGCTTGCCGGCGAGCAGCCAGGCAATTGCGATTTGCGCCGGGGTGGCGCCGCGTGCCTCGGCGATGTCCTTGAGCCGGAAGACGAGCGCTTCGTTGGCCTTGCGGTTCTCCTCTTCGAAACGCGGCACGACATTGCGGAAGTCGTCGCCGCCGAAGGTCGTCTCGGCAGTGATGGCGCCGGTCAGGAAACCCTTGCCGAGCGGACTGAACGGGACAAAACCGATACCGAGTTCCTCACATAGCGGCAGGATCTCCGCCTCGGGCTCGCGCCACCACAGCGAGTATTCGCTCTGCAGCGCGGCAACCGGTTGCACTGCATGGGCACGGCGCAGCGATTCCGCGCCTGCCTCGGACATGCCGAAGTGGCGCACTTTGCCCTCGGCAATAAGGTCGCGCACAGTGCCGGCAACTTCCTCGACCGGGACGGCAGGATCGACGCGGTGCTGGTAGAGCAGGTCTATATGATCAGTGCCGAGACGGCGGAGCGAGGCTTCAGTCATGGCGCGGATCGTTTCGGGGCGGCTGTCCAGTCCGTCCATCGGCTTGCCCCCGGAAAAGCCGAACTTGGTGGCGATCACCACTTCGTCGCGCACGTCGGCAAGCGCCTTGCCGAGCAGTTCCTCGTTGGCATAAGGGCCATAGGCTTCGGCGGTGTCGAAGAACGTCACCCCCTGGTCGAAGGCCACGCGGATCAGCGCGATACCGTCGCTTTCCGAGACCGGTGGGCCGTAGCCGTAGCTCAGCCCCATACATCCAAGGCCGATGGCCGAGACTTCGAGGCCGCTCTTACCGAGTTTGCGCTTCTGCATGGATAACTCCTGGTTACATGCCCGCCGAGTTCGTGGCTTTGAACATTGTTCGGGCCTGGGCTTTGGGCTGAACCTGAAGATAGGTTGCGCGCGTCTGTGTGATTAGTACATCATTGATGCATGCGGCTATCAACATGAGTCATCAATGCAGCGCGACGAACTGAACGACCTTCACGCCTTCATCGCCATTGCGGAGGAGCGCAGCTTCACCCGCGCGGCGGCCAAGATGGGGATCTCGCAATCCGCGCTGAGCCACAAGATCCGCCGGCTGGAGGCACGGCTCGGCGTGCGCCTGCTTTCGCGCACGACGCGCAGTGTCTCGCCCACGGATGTCGGCGAACGGCTGCTGGGCGGCCTCATCCCGGCTTTTGCGCAGATCGAGGATCATCTCGATATGCTGGGCGAACTGCGTGAGAAACCGGCGGGCCTGATCCGCATCACTGCGCCGCTCCATGCCACCCGCACCGTGCTCTGGCCGGTCGTCGCCCGGCTCATGCAGGACTATCCGGAGGTGGAAATCGAACTGAGTGTGGATTCCGGGCTGCGCGACATTGTGGCGGACAAGTTCGACGCTGGCGTACGCCTTGGCGAACAGGTCGCACGGGACATGATCGCGGTGCCGATCGGCCCCGAACTGCGCATGGCCGCCGTGGCCGCGCCCGGCTATTTGCGCGGCCATGGCATCCCGCATGCACCGCAGGATCTTGCCGCGCATCGCTGCATCAACTTGCGCCTGACGACCGCTGGCGGATTGTATGCCTGGGAACTGGAGAAGGGCGGCCGCGAACTCAACGTGCGGGTGGAGGGGCAATTCACCTCGAACAATGTCGAAGTCATCATCGATGCCGCGATCGACGGGTTCGGGCTCGCCTTCGTGCCCGAGGACTATGTGGCACAGCACATTGCCGAGGGAAGGCTGGAGCGCGTGCTGGACGAATGGTGCGACCCGTTCCCAGGTTACCACCTCTATTACCCCAGCCGCAGGCAGCCGAAGCCTGCCTTTGCGCTCCTGATCGACGCGCTGCGGTACCGCACCTGAACGTTCCCGGGGACTGATGCGCCGGCATCATCCTCGTTTACCCTGAAAGCCATGCTTCGCGAGGCGCCCGATGGCGGCTTGCGGGAACCAGACGCGTGCCGCCGCGGATCGGGGCCAGCCTTTCGTTTCCCGAAGTTGGCTCAATGCTAAAAAATGTTCATCGCCGTGCGGTGAGGTCGGAATTTCTTTCTAAAAAACACACATCCCCGCGTTCCGACACGTTCGCACTCATCTTTCATGTCCAGTGGAAGCGATGCAACAGGCCATAACTGTACCATCTTCCGTAACCGTGCGTAGTGCGCATGAATTCGTGCAGGCAATTCTTGCCGGCTTTGAAAATGGCGAAGACGCCGTTCTCGACGTATCCGCCGTCGTTGAGGCCGATCTTGCCTTTGTCGAGATCCTCTACGCCGCGCGTGAGCAATGGGCCCGGGCCGGACGGGAATTGCGCCTCGTCGCACCCGTTACCGAGCCGGTCGTCGCCTTGCTTCGGCGCGCGGGATTCCTTGCCGAGCCCACCCCCCAGGACATCGATTTCTGGTTTCACGGAGACCTTCCGCAATGACTGCCGCTATCCTTACCGTCGACGATTCCCCCAGTCTGCGCATGGCGATCCGCATCGCGCTGACCGGCGCGGGCTATGACGTCACCGAGGCGGGCGACGGCGTGGAGGGGCTGAGCGCGGCCGCCGCGAAGAAGTTCGATCTCATCATCACCGACCTCAACATGCCGAACATGGATGGGCTGACGATGATCCGCGAACTGCGCAAGGCGCCGGAGCAGGCGGGCGTGCCGATCATCTTCCTCACCACCGAAAGCGACGATGCCATGAAGCAGCAGGCCAAGGCGGCGGGCGCCACCGGCTGGCTGGTCAAGCCCTTCGTGCCCGAACAGCTCATCAAGGTTTCGCGCAAGGTGCTGGGCCGGTGAGTTCGCAGGACCCGGTCGCAGCTTTCCGCATCGAGGCGGGCGAACTGCTTGACCAGATCGAGCAGGGCCTGCTCGATCTCGGCCACCGGCTCGACGACCGGGACCTTGTCGACGAAGTGTTCCGCGGGCTGCACACGCTCAAGGGCTCGGGTGCGATGTTCGGGTTCGATGCGCTGGCCGAGTTCACCCACCACTGCGAGACCGCGTTCGACCGCGTGCGCAAGGGGCTGGCCCCGGCGA
Source organism: Sphingomonas sp. IC081 (assembly GCF_006874585.1). Classification (GTDB taxonomy): domain Bacteria; phylum Pseudomonadota; class Alphaproteobacteria; order Sphingomonadales; family Sphingomonadaceae; genus Novosphingobium. Next base: position 774,272 of record NZ_CP029762.1, on the reverse strand, counting down.
CGCAGGAACTGGTGGCGGTTATCCTTTCCGCGCGCGACCACATGCGTGCGCTGATCGACGGCGACGGCAGCGGTCTTGAAGCTACCGGCGCGGCCATCCTTGCTGAGCTTCAGGCCGCCATCGATGGCGTGTCGGATGCGCCGCTGGTAGCGGAGTCCACCGGGGCGGTTCCGGCTGTGCCGATGGCGGCTGCGGGTTCTGGTAGTGGCTGGCGCCTGTCGTTCCGCCTCCCCGCCGATGCCATGGCCAACGGCACCAATCCGCTGATGCTGCTCGACGAGCTGCGCGAGCTTGGCGAATGCCGCATCGTCGCGCGCACCGACAAGGTGCCGCCGCTTGCCGACCTGGTGCCGACCGAATGCCATATAGGCTGGGACGTCGAGCTGCGCGGGGACATCTCGCGCGCGGACATCGACGATGTGTTTATCTTCGTGATGGACGACATGGAGCTTTCCGTGACACCGCTGGAAGCTGCGGCGGACGACGGTCCGGGCGCGGCTCCCGTCGCCGGTGCCGATGGCTCGGCTGCCGTTCAGGATATCGCCCCTCCTGTCTTGGCCGCGACCGATTCCGCAGCCCCTGGAAAGTCCCCCGCTGCTACGCCGAGTGCTGCGCCAAAGTCCGGTGAAAGCGTGCGCGTGCCAGCCGAACGCCTCGACGAGCTGATGGACCGGGTGGGCGAGTTGGTGATTGTCCAGAGCCGCCTGTCGCAGCTCGCAAGCGGGCAGGCTTCGGCCTCCGGAAACGAGCTGGCGCTGCGCTCGATTTCCGAGGAAATCGAGCGGCTTGCAGGCGAACTGCGCGATACCATGATGGTGCTGCGCATGGTGCCGGTCGCCAGCCTGTTCAGCCGTTTCCGCCGTCTCGTTCACGACCTTGCGCGCGAGACCGGCAAGACCATCGCGCTGTCGACCGAGGGCGAGACCACCGAGGTCGACAAGACGATGATCGAGCGGCTCGCCGATCCGATGGTGCATCTCATCCGCAATGCCTGCGATCACGGTCTCGAAACGCCGCAGGACCGCCTTGCCGCGGGCAAGCCGGCTGCAGGCCAGGTCCATCTCTCCGCGCATCAGGCAGGCGGCGAGGTGCTCATCACCATCCGCGACGACGGGCGCGGCATCGACCGCGAGCGGGTCCGCGCCAAGGCCGAGGCGCAAGGGCTGATCCAGCCCGACCAGGCGATTTCCGACCACGACCTGCTGCAGATGATCTTCCATCCCGGTTTCTCCACCGCCGCGCAGGTGACCAACCTTTCCGGGCGCGGGGTCGGCATGGACGTGGTGAAGCGCACGATCGAGAGCCTGCGCGGCACCATCGACGTCACCTCGAAGCCGGGCGAGGGCTCAACCGTCGTGCTGCGGATCCCGCTGACGCTGGCGATCATCGACGGTCTGCTCGTGCGCGTAGGCGAGGGGCGCTACGTGATCCCGCTCGGTGCGGTCGAGGAATGCCTCGAACTCAGCCTCGAGGAAGACCTGCGCTCACGCGGGCGCAGCTTCATCACCTTGCGCGACCGGCTGGTGCCGTTCCTGCGCCTGCGCGAGATCTTCGATACCGGCACGCGGCCCGATCCGCACCAGAAGATCGTCGTCATTGCCACCGGCGCCGAGCGGGTGGGGCTGGTGGTCGACCAGATCATCGGCAGCCACCAGACGGTCATCAAGTCGATGTCGCCGCTGCACCGCGACGTCGCGACCTTTGCCGGGGCGACGATCCTCGGCGACGGCGGCGTCGCGCTGATCCTCGATGTCGTCCAGCTCGTCACCCTCGGCCAGCACCAGGAGGAGCGGCTGCGCGCCGCCGGATAACGATGCCTCAAGCAAATCCTGCCCAGTCCGCCAAGCATTGGGATGCCGACGGCCATCTCGAAGTGCTGACCTTCAACCTCGGCGAGGAGACCTTCGCGCTGGAGGCCACGCTGGTTCGCGAAATCCTTGACCTCCTGCCGGAAACCCGGGTCCCGGGTGCCGCGCCCTTGCTGGGCAGCGTGGTCAACTTCCGCGGCAAGATCATCCCGATCGCCGACTTGCGGCTCGCGTTCGCGATGCCTGCGGCCGAGGCCACGCTCGACAGCCGCATCGTGGTGATCGAGACCGAGACCGAGGGAGAGACCTTCCAGATCGGCATCCGCACCGACAAGGTACACGAAGTAGCGACCCTCAGCCGCGATGCCAGCGAGGAGCCGCCCGCCGTCGGCATGCGCTGGCGCCGCGATTTCGTGCGCGAACTGGTGCGCCGCGGCGACGGCGTGGTCGTGCTGCCGGATCTCGCCGCGATTTTCCGTTCCCTGACCGTCGCCGCCGAGGCCGCCGTCAGCCCGTCATCCACTCTTCACTGAAGCCGGGGGTTCCATGCGCGCAACCATCAAGCTGAAGCTCGGGGGGACCTTCGTGCTCCTCCTGATCCTCATGACCGCCACCATCGTTGTCGGGATTTCCCGCCTGACCACGCTCAACGATGCCATCGGCGAGCTTGTCGCCGGACCAGCCAAGCAGCTCGACCGGGCGCGGGCCGTCGATGGCGGCATCAGCATGATGATCCGCGCCGAGAAGAACTTGACCTTGGTCGACGACGCTGCGGCGCGCCGCGACCTCGAAGGGCAGATCGTCACCTGGCGCGAGAAGGTTGAGCAAGAAGTCCTGGATGGCGGAAACAACGCCTCGCCCGAAAGCAAGGCTGCCTGGGCGCAGCTGCGCGAACAGTGGGACGCCTTCAAGCCGGTCAATGCCCAGGTTGCCGAACTCAGTAAGTCCGACAAGGCCGCCGCCGTCGCCCTTACCCTGGGCGAATCGCGCGAGCGCGCCAAGGTGGCGAGCAAGACGGTGGAAGCGCTGATCCAGGCCGAACAGCAGGCCATGGCCCGGGCGGATGACGATACCGAAGTCACATACGGCGCGGCGCGCTCGCTGATGATCGCGATCGGCGTGGCGGCCTTTGCGCTGACGGCGATGGCAGCCGGCTATCTGGCGTTGTTGATCTCGCGCGGGCTGAACGCTGCCGGCGATGCCATGCGCCAGGTTTCCGAAGGGGATCTGACGCGCACGGTCGAGGTCCGCTCGAACGATGAGATCGGCGATCTGCTGGGCCATGTGAACATGATGATCGAGCGGCTGCGCGGCGTTGTCGGCGATGCCACGGTGGCGGCTGAGAACGTCTCGAACGGTAGTCAGGAGCTGTCGGCCAATTCCGAACAGGTCTCGCAAGGGGCCACGGAACAGGCCGCTGCTGCCGAACAGGCCTCGGCCTCGATGGAAGAGATGGCCGCCAACATCAAGCAGAACGCCGACAACGCGGCGCAGACCGAGAAGATCGCGCGCCAGTCGTCCAGGGATGCAGAAGCCAGCGGGGTTGCCGTCAACCGCGCGGTCGGCGCCATGCGCACGATTGCCGAGAAGATCGGCATCGTCCAGGAAATCGCCCGCCAGACCGACCTCCTGGCACTCAACGCCGCCGTCGAGGCCGCGCGCGCCGGTGAACATGGCCGTGGTTTCGCGGTGGTCGCCTCGGAAGTGCGCAAGCTGGCCGAGCGCAGCCAGCAGGCCGCCGCAGAAATCAGCTCGGTGTCGGGCGAGACGGTCGAGGCCGCCGCCGAGGCGGGCGAGATGCTCACCAAGCTGGTCCCGGACATCCGCCGCACCGCCGAGTTGGTGTCCGAGATCAGTTCCGCCTGCCGCGAACAGGACATCGGTGCCGCGCAGATCAACGAGGCGATCCAGCAGCTCGACCAGGTGACCCAGCAGAACGCCGGGGCCTCCGAGCAGATCTCGACGACCTCGGAAGAGCTTGCCGCCCAGGCGGAAGAGCTGCAGGCCTCGATCGCCTATTTCCAGGTTTCCGGGCAGGGAGGGCGTACCACTACCCGTCCGCAGGGCCAGCCCAGGGCCGGGTTCCAGCCGGTCCGCCCGACCGGGGGCATCGTTCGCAAGCCGGCGTCCTCCCGCCCCGCCCGTGCGCTGTCGGTTTCCGACCAGCAGGCCCGCGCCCGAGGTTTTGCCCTCGATCTCTCGACCGGTGGTCCGGACAGCGAGGACGAGGCCTTCAGCAGCCACGCGGCCTGATCTGCACTGATTTTTCGGCAATTACCCTCGAAGCAGGGTTTCCAAGGTTCCAACTCGCATGCGCGCAACGATAAAAATGAAGCTTGCCGTCACCTTCGGCATCATCCTCATCCTGCTGGCGGTGCTCGTCGGCGTCAGTGTCTCGCGTCTCAGCACGCTCAATACCGCGATCACCGACCTGATCGCGGGCCCCGCGGCCCGGCTCGAGCGCGCGCAGCAGGTTCAGGTGGCATTCGGCACGGCAGCGCGCAACGAACGCAGCATGACGATGACCAACGATCCGGTCCAGGTTAAGGAATTCGACGAAAAGGTCGTGCGTGCCCTGACCGAACTCGACCGCCTTAACGAAGAAGGCGAGGCGGATGCCCCTCCTGCGTCCGTGCAGGCCTGGCGTGAGATGCGCTCCGCGCTCGACAGTTTCAAGCCGGTCGATACGCGCATTCGCGATCTTGCGCGGGCGAATAGCAACGAGGAAGCAGCAAGGCTTGCCCTCGGCCCGGCACGGGTCGTGCTCGACAAGGTGAACAAGCAGGCTGACCTCCTGGTCGAGCGTGCCCGCGCCGACATGAAGCAGGTCGATCAGGACACCAACGCGCTTTATGCCTCCGCCCGCGCGACGCTGCTGACCGTGGCCGCGATCGCCATTCTCGGCGCGCTGGCAGGTGGTGTCTGGATCTCGCTGATCGTTTCGCGCGGCCTTGCCCGTGTCGCCACGGTGATCGACGCGGTGGCCATCGGTGATCTCGACAAGGACGTCGAAGTAACCTCGAACGACGAGATCAAGGATCTGGTCGATACCGTCAATCGCATGACCGCCAACTTGCGCGTGAGCGCCGGTCTGGCCGACAAGATCGCCGACGGCGACCTCACCGTCAGCCACAAGCCGCTGTCCGATGAAGACACGCTGGGCCATGCACTGGTGCGCATGATTGACCGCCTGCGCGGCGTCGTCGGCGATGCCAGCGTGGCCGCCAACAATGTCGCCAGCGGCAGCCAGGAACTGTCCTCGACGTCCGAACAGGTCTCGCAGGGCGCCACCGAACAGGCCGCGGCCGCCGAGCAGGCCTCGGCCTCGATGGAAGAGATGTCGGCCAACATCAAGCAGAACGCCGAGAACGCCGCGCAGACCGAGAAGATCGCGCGCCAGTCGGCGCAGGACGCCGAAGCCAGCGGCATCGCGGTCGACCGCGCGGTTGGCGCGATGCGCACGATCGCCGAGAAGATCGGCATCGTCCAGGAAATCGCCCGCCAGACCGACCTCTTGGCCCTCAACGCCGCCGTCGAGGCTGCGCGCGCGGGCGAACATGGCCGCGGTTTCGCGGTGGTCGCCTCGGAAGTGCGCAAGCTCGCCGAGCGCAGCCAGGGTGCCGCTGCGGAAATCAGCGCGGTTTCGGCCAATACCGTCGATGCGGCGACCGAGGCGGGCGAGATGCTTTCCAAACTGGTGCCCGACATCCGCCGGACTGCCGAACTGATCTCGGAAATCAGTGCCGCCTGCCGTGAGCAGGACATCGGTGCCGGTCAGATCAACCAGGCGATCCAACAGCTTGACCAGGTGACCCAGCAGAACGCCAGCGCTTCCGAACAGATCTCGTCGACCTCCGAGGAACTGGCCGCGCAGGCCGAGGAACTGCAAGCCAGCATGGCCTACTTCCGGGTCGATGATGTCGCGATCAAGGCTTCCGGCCGCCCGGCTGTCGCGGCGCGCGGCGGTGCCCCGGCTCGCAAGCCGGCGGTCAAGGGCGCGATCAAGGCTTCCGTAAGCACGGGCGCCAAGCGTCCGGCTCCGGTCAATGGCCATGCCCGCTCCAACGGTTTTGCACTCGATCTCGCGATGGGCGGGGCCGATGACCGCGACGACGCTTTCGGGATGCACAACGCATGAACGACACGCAGGAAATCCAGGCCGTGACGTTCGGCCTGGGGGCGGAAGTCTTCGCGGTGCCGGTCACGCTGGTGCGCGAGATACTCGACTACCGCGAGACCTTCCGCATCCCGGGCGGCCCGGATTACCTGCTCGGGCTCACCGACATGCGCGGCGAAGGGGTGACCACCATCGACTTGCGGCTGCGCCTCGGCCTGTCGCCGGTCGCGCCGACGCCGGCCACCCGTATCCTGGTGATCGACATTCCGCTTGAGGACCGCGTGCTGGTGCTCGGGCTGGTGGTCGACCGGGTGATCGAGGTCACCAGCTTCCGCGCCGACCAGATCGGCGGGGCCCCCGATGTCGGTGTGCGCTGGTCGTCGGACTACATCGGCGGCGTGGTGAAGCGCGACGAAGGCTTCACCGTGCTGGTCGAGATGGCGCGGATCTTTTCCTCGCAGGAGGTGGCGCAGCTGTCCTCCTGCGCTGCCGCGGCGGCCTGAGCCATGCCTGCCGCCGCGCCCCTCGCTTCCTCGCCGCCTGCTGCCCGCAGCGGTGCATCCGGTTCACCCGTCGCGGGCGACCGGTTGAGTTCGCGCAACTTCGCGCGGCTGGCGGCCTATATCTACGAATATTCGGGCATCAAGATGCCCGAAAGCAAGCAGACGATGCTGGAAGGGCGGCTGCGGCGGCGCCAGCGCGCGGCTGGTGCCGCGACGCTCGACGCTTATTGCGACTACCTGTTCGCGCAGGACAATCTGGCCGAAGAAGGCTCGGCACTGATCAACGCGGTGACCACCAACAAGACCGACTTCTTCCGTGAACCGGGCCATTTCGAATATCTGAGCGCGGTGATCCTGCCCGAACTCGCCGCGCGCGGGGTCAGGACCATCCGTGCGTGGAGCGCAGCCTGCTCGACCGGGCCGGAGCCCTATACCATGGCCATGGTGCTCGACGACCACGCCGAAAGCCATGGCGGTCCGGCCTACGGCATCCTCGCCACCGATCTCGATACCGACGTGCTGGAAACCGCGCGCAGCGGAATCTATCCGCGTGAACTGGTCGAGCCCGTGCCCGAGCACTTGCGCCGCCGCTACATCATGACCTCGCGCGATCCGGTGCGGCGCGATGTGCGCATGGTGCCGCAGCTGCGCAGCGCGATCGGTTTTGCGCGCCTCAACCTCATGGAGCCCCATTACCCGGTGGGCGAGCCGATGCATCTGGTGTTCTGCCGCAATGTCCTCATTTATTTCGACAAACCGACCCAGCGCCAGGTCGTCTCGCGCCTCGTCGATTGCCTGAAGCCGGGCGGATACTTGTTCCTGGGGCATTCGGAATCGATCACCGGCCACGGATTGCCGCTGACCCAGGTCGCCAATACCGTGTTCCGGAAGGCCTGATCCCATGCCGCTGGGCCAGAAGATCCGCGTGCTCGTCATCGACGATTCCGCCAGCGTGCGCCAGACGATGACGGCGATCCTCCAGGAAGACCCCGAGATCGAGGTGATCGGCGCGGCGCCCGATCCTTTCAGCGCCGCGCGCCGGATCCAGGAGGAAGTGCCCGACGTCATCACCCTCGACGTCGAGATGCCGCGCATGGACGGCATCACGTTCTTGCGCAAGCTGATGGCGCAGTGCCCGGTGCCGGTGGTGATGTGTTCCTCGCTCACCGAAGAGGGCTCGGAAACGCTGCTGCAGGCGATGGAGGCGGGCGCGGTCGATGTTATCCTCAAGCCGCGCATCGGTGTGGCCGACCATCTCGCCGAGCATCATCTCCAGATCCGCGATGTCGTGAAAGGCGCCTCGCGGGCCCGCGTGCGCGGCCGCCCCGCTCAACGTGACGGCGGGCGCGACGCGCAGCCGGACGGGCCGGCGAAGAAGCTCACAGCCGATGCCGTGCTGCCACCGCCGAGCGGGCGGGCGATGAGCCGAACCACCGAAATGGTGGTCTGTCTCGGCGCGTCCACCGGCGGTACCGAGGCGCTGCGGGAGGTTCTGGAGGCGCTACCCGCCAATGCCCCGGGCGTAGTTGTCGTGCAGCATATGCCCGAGAATTTCACGCGGGCCTTTGCGAGGCGCCTCGATGGGCTATGCGAAGTCGGCGTCAAGGAGGCTGCCGACGGCGATCCGGTGCTGCGCGGCCACGTGCTGATCGCGCCGGGCGGCAAGCACCTGATGCTGGAACGGCAGGGCGCGCGGTATCATGTTTCGGTCCGCGACGGGCCGCTGGTTTCGCGGCACCGGCCTTCGGTCGACGTGCTGTTCCGCTCGGCGGCGCGCTCGGCCGGGTCCAACGCGGTGGGCGTCATCATGACCGGCATGGGTGACGACGGCGCGCGCGGCCTGCTCGAAATGAAGCAGGCGGGGGCGCGCACCTTTGCGCAGGACGAGGCGACATCGATCGTTTTTGGCATGCCCAAGGAAGCCATCGCCCGCGGCGCTGCCGACCGGGTTATCCCGCTCGGCGCCATCGCCCGCGAAGTCATGACGGCGACCGCGCGATGATTCGCCGCCTTTGCGTCCCATCGGCGCCGCGAGTGCCGTTTTTGCCGCTTCACCACGATCCATTTGCAAAGCCCGGCGTCGTCCGGTTCGGAGGATGTCTTGTATCTCGCCACGCTCTCTGAGGATGCCGCCCAGGCCCCGCTGTCGCTGGCCGAACTGCGCGACGGGCTGTTCGCGATCGCCAGTGGACTGGACGCACGCTTCGTGGAGGCCGGCACCGCGCTGGCGCGGGCCTATGAAATCGTCGAGACCCTGATCGGCGCGCTGGAAAGCGTCACCAACGCCTTCCAGCGCGATGAGGCCGAGGCGGCTGTGGGCAATATGCGCAGCACCGCCGACCGGTTGATGCGTCTCCCGGAGATTCAGTCCGACCGTCGCGGTGCGCTTGTCGCCATCGAAAAGGCCGGCGCGGCGCTGGCGGCGCAGATCGAGCAGGTCAACCGCACGCTGAGCTTCCTGCGCATCTGCGGCCTCAACATCAAGGTGGCGGCGGCGGGTTCCGGCGACTTCTCGGGCTTTGCCGACATGATGTTCGACAAGATCGATCTCGGCGAGGCGGAAATGGCCAGCATCTCGCGCGAGATCGGATGCCTTACCGAAGCCGTGCCCGGCATGTACGAGGTCGAGGCGCAGCTCGGGGCTGAATGTGCGCGGGTCATTCCTCATATCCCGCAGCGTCTGGCCGACGATGCCGCCGGGCTTCAGCAGCACCAGTCGGCGCTTGCGGAGCGCGCGCTCAGGATCGCCGATGTCGCTCGCCAGATTCGCAACCAGGTAGGCACTGCGCTCGGTGCCCTGCAGATCGGTGACATCACCCGCCAGCGGCTTGAACACGTGGCCGACGGCCTCAACGACATCGAGCTGTTCCTGGGCGAGCCCGCAGGGCTTCCCGTCGCGACCGCCGAAGTGGTGAGCGGCCACGCAGTGGCCCTTCTGGCGGCGCAGGCGGCCGATACGCTGGAAGCGTTCCAGGGCGAATCCCGTCTGCTCGCCAGCAGTCTGCGCGGTCTCGGGCCGCAGGCGGCGAGCTTGCTCGACTTGCGCGCGGCTGGCGAAGAGACCGGGGGCGGAGCGGACGATGGGGTGTTCCTGCGCAAGCTGGAACAGAGCGTGGAGGAAGTCGCCAGCGTCACCGAACGGTTGAGTGAAGCCGACGCGCGCTCGACCCGGCTCAGTCATGTAGCCTCGACTACCGCGGAGCATCTCGCCCAGCGTCTGGCTACCGTGCACCGGATTACCCGCGACGTGCAGCAGATGGCGTGGAACACCGATCTCAGGTGCTACAGGCTGGGTGTGGACGGTCGCGGTCTTGCCGTCGTGGCGCAGGAAATCCGTGGGTTCGCCGCCACCCTGGGGTCGATCGCCAGCGGTATCGCCCAATCGTTCGAGGCGCTGGAACTGGCGGCAGTGGTCATGCGCGGTGCCGAGCACGAGGCCCCAGCTGACGCCGGGGTCGCGCTGTCGGAATCGCTCGGCTGCATCCGTGACGGCGGTGAACGCATGCAGTCAGGCCTCACCGCGCTCGATCAGGGCGCCCACGCGGTAACGGAGATCATCGCGGAGACGACCGGTAAGGTCGACTGCGAGGCCGAGGTGGGAACGGCGCTCATTGAGATCGCGGACCGGATGGCGATTCTCGGCAGCAAGAGCGAGGACATCCCTGAGGAGGGCCAGGTCATGTTGGAGGCGCTGCTGGGCACGATCGGCGCGCGCTACACGATGGCCCGCGAACGCGAAGTCCATCGCCGCTACCTTCCTGGTAGCGAAACGGAGGAACTGACGGCCACTGTCGACGGGGACGATGACGACTTCGACGACGGGTTGTTCTAGGTCGTAAACTCATAAACGGCACCATCGAGGCGCCCAAATGGCGAACAGCTCGGGCCGAAGTTGCCGCCGGGCGGGCTCGTTGCCCGTCCAAGGCAGATTCGGTTCCAGATGGAAGCCATTTGGGCGCCCCTCCGGGGTTTGACCAAAATGGCCCAGCGCGGCGTCGGGAAGTCTTGAAATATCGACATATTCCAGCGCCTTCCCTCCTGCCGCTGAGCCATTTTGCCTCAAACCTCGATGGTGCTGTTTATGAGTTTACGACCTAGCTTGCGACAGATCCGCATTGTCTGATGAATCGGAAAATGCGGAAAACCAAGGCCCTTGGAGCAGTCGGTTCGATTACATCGGATCAACTGCTCCAAGGGCTTCGTTCGTAGCCGGCGCTGCGAAATTCATGGTTCGCACATTCCCCGATGGTCGTTCGGGTGCTGCCTCAAAGATTTGTGGTGAGGTAGGCCAGGCACATTCGGCCGAGCTCTATCTTGAGTTCCTTCCAGTCCTGAGGATGAACCGATTCGCCGGTTGAACCGAGGCTCAACTGCCGGGCAAGGGTGGCGAAGATGATCTGGTATGCGGCGTTGGCCTTGCGCTCCTGATCGGAGCCTCCGAACTGGTCACGATATTCCAGCATCGCGTTGATGCCCAGCGCAGCGGCACGATTGGCGCTCTCCCTGCCAGGTCCGGCAACCAGGGGGTCGAAGGCGGCGCGGGCCATGCTCTGGCGCAGCAGCGGGGCCTCTTCACGCAGCAGTTCGGCATAGTTTTCAACGAATGCAGGCACGACCGTCGCCAGTGAAGATGATTGCTCGCGCACGCGCTCCATCATCGCGTTTTCACGCTCTTCCATGCGCTGCAAGTGGTTGCCGATGACCGCGCGGACAAGGTTCTCCTTGCTTTCGAACCGCAGGTAGATCGAGCCGATCGAGACATTGCCGGTCTGGCTTACCTCCTGGAGGGTGAATTCCTCGCTGCCACGCTCAAGCATCAGCTTTTCCGCAGCGGAAACCATGCGTTCGAGCGAGGCCTTGCTGCGTCCTTGCTGCGGTGTGCGGCTGACGGTGTCGACCGCCAGTTCTTTTTTGGCGGTCTTGGGTTTTGGGCGTGTTGACATGACAGCAACAAACAGCCTATCGAAATGCGAACGTCAATTCTAATTCGATCTTGTTTCACATGAGACCGTACGCCATCGCGGCGGCGGCGATGCCCCAAGGGAGGGGAGAAGATGCGTTTTTCCGTATTTCTGAATGCGCGTTCGCTCGGTCCGGATCAGGACCGGAAGCTGATGAAGGATCTGGAGGCCCATGCGAAGTTGGCCGCGGATCTCGATTACGACGCCATTTTCCTGCCGGATCACCACTTCAACGGGTACATGCCGGTGGCGAGCGACAGCTTCATCTTTGCCGGCTACCTTGCCGCGCAGATGCCCAAGATGCATTTCGGTTTTTCGGTCGTTTCGGTGCCGCTCCACCACCCGGTGCGGCTTGCCGAGCGAATTAATATTCTCGACCAATTGACCGACGGGAAGCTGCTGGTCGGCGTCGGTTCAGGCACGACGCCGGAAGAAATGATCGGTTTCGCGGTCGACTACAAGGATGCCGGCCGCATCTCTGACAACAACCTGGCGCTGGTCGAACAGCTCTGGGCCAAGCAGATGGAAGATCCTGCCGTCGTCATCGACAACGGCCCCTACAAGGGGCGTGTTCTCCAGCGGATCACGCCGTCGCCGTTCACGCCGGGCCATGCGCGGCTGATGCCGGTAGCGATGAAGGAAGCCAGTTCGCGCCGCGCGGCCGAAAACGGCTGGCCGGCGTTCATTCCCGCCTTCACTCCGCCAACGATCGGCGGGACCGAGCCGTTCACCCACGTCAAGAAGTGGTTTGACATCTACAAGGGTTTCCTGCTGGAAGCCGGGCACAGCGAGGACGTGGTGAAATCCGCGCTCGACTGGACGACGCACACCTATCAGGTCGTCCACGTGGCTGAAAGCGACGATCAGGCGCGTGAGGAACTGGAAGTGATCCTGCGCAGCTATCAGGATGCCATCGAGCGTGAAGCCGAATTCAACGCGCGCGCCGAAAGCGACGATGCCAACAGGAAGACCGACAGGACGCCCAATGCCCTGACCGACGACTGGATCGGTACCTGGTGCCTGTATGGTTCGCCGGAGACGGTGCTGGAGCACCTCACGCCTTATGCTGAACTCGGTATCGGTAACGTGCTGTGCGGCACCACCACCGGGCCGCTGACCGAGCAGCGGCTGGCCTACGGCGATCAGACGCTGCGGCTGATGGCGGAAAAGGTGATGCCGGCGTTCAAGGCCGCGGTCCCGGCCTGAACAAGGATAGGATGGCGCGGCCCGCAAGAAGACCGCGCCGCTTGAGGAGAAAGCGATGACCGAGAATTCGACCGCCGCGCCCCGGCGGATCGTCGGGCTGGGCGGAACCTTCCGTCAGGCCTCATCCAGCGAACGGATCGTGCGCGCCGTACTGGCAGAATGCGCCGCAATGGGCGCCGAAACCGTGATGTTCGACGGTCCCGCGCTCGCGGCGCTGCCGCATTTCAATCCGGAGCAGCCGGAGCGTACGGCGGAAGAACTGGCGCTTGTCGAAGCGGTTCGGATGGCGGACGGTATCGTCATCGGCAGCCCCGGCTATCACGGCGGCTATTCGGGGCTCGTCAAGAACGCCATCGACCTGCTGGAAGACTTGCGCGGCGATGCCCGTGTATATTTTGATGGACGACCTGTGGGGCTGGTTGTCACGGCGGCCGGATGGCAGGCCTGTGGAACCACGCTTTCGGCACTGCGCGACGTTGTCCATGCCATGCGCGGTTGGCCGACGCCGGTAGGTGTCGGGGTCAATTCGGCCGAGCAGAGGCCGTTTGCGCCCGACGGTTCGTTGATCGACGAAGCGGTTGCGCGTGCAGTGCGCGCCCAGGCTGAGCAGATCATGGGTTTCCGGGTGGAGGCCCTGGCATGAGCGCGTTTTCTCTTTCGCAGGCCTGCGCGCTTACGGCAGGCGAGGCGATGTGGTCCTCGTGTGCGGTGCCTGAGGCGGGCATTCCCTCCTTCACGATGTCCGACGGCCCGCTTGGGATCGCCAGCGGCAAGGTGGACGAACGCGATATTGCCCTGCTTAGCCCCTGCTCGACGCTGCTTGGAGCGACCTGGGATCGCGATCTGTCCCGCCGTATTGGCGCGCTGGTTGGCAGCGAGGCCGTTTCGCGCGGCGTGGATGCCGTGCTGGCGCCCAACCTCAATCTCGCTCGCAGCCCGCTGGCAGGGCGGGCCTTCGAGTACTTTTCGGAAGATCCGGTGTTGACCGGGGTGCTCGGCGCGGAATGGGTCAAGGGCCTGCAATCGACCGGCACCGGATCGATCGCCAAGCACATGGTCTGCAACGACAGCGAGACTGCGCGCGACGAGGTGGACGTTCGTGTCGACGAGCGGACCTTGCGCGAGGTGTACCTGCTGCCCTTTGAATATGCCGCAAGCGAGGGCTGTGCGGGGCTGATGGCGGCCTATAACCGTGTCAACGGGGCGTGGTGTTCGGAACAGGCCCATGTGCTGACGAAAGTGGTCAAGCAGGACTGGGGCTTCGACGGTCTCATCATGAGCGACTGGTTCGGCACCCATTCCAGCGAAGGCACGATCAATGCCGGGCTCGATCTGGAAATGCCCGGCCCTGCGCGCTTCATGGGGGAAAAGCTGGAGGCGGCGGTGGCGATGGGCGCGGTTGACGCCGCGCGCGTGGAAGACGCGGCAGCCCGCGTCGCATCGGTGGCGCGCCGGATCACCGGCAACAAGTCCCAGCCGGTGTCGCCGGATGCGGCGCAGGCTCTGCTTGTGGAGGCGGCGGCTGCCGGCTTTACGCTCCTGCGCAACGAAGGGGATATGCTGCCGCTCGCTCCGGGGGCGGTGAAGCGTCTGGCCGTGATCGGCCCCAATGCCTGGGCGCCGTGTTTTCAGGGCGGGACTTTCGCCAAGATCTCGATCTCGCCTGATGCGCCGACGCCGGTCGAGGTGCTGCGCGAGACGTATGGCGGCTGTTCGGAGATCCTGTTCGAGCCTGGCGTCGATCCGCAGCCGCGCCTGCCCAGCATGCGCGTTGTGCCGGCGCTGGATATCGGCGATGGTTCCACGCGCGGAATGACACTCGAATACTTTGGCGCGCCAGACTGTGCGGGTGAAGTGGTGTCGCGCGAGACACGCGATACGAATTCGCTGGTCTGGTTTGTCGGCGTGCACGATCAGGCCGATTTCGCGACGCCCGGTTCGGTGCGGGCAAGCGGGCGCTACAAGGCAACCCGCAGCGGAATGCACAATCTGCACCTTGGCTCCACGGGCGCCGCGCGTATTCTTGTCGATGGCGAGGAAGTGATGCGCGCGGGTGGCGAAATCCCGGCAGGTGACGTCATGGGCGTGCTCAAGCGCGGTGATTCCGATGTCCTGGCCCTGGACCTGGCCGAGGGGCAGACGGTCACGGTGACGGTCGAGTTCTCGTGGATCGGCGGGCGCGTGCAGGGGCTCTGGTACGGGCTGCGCGGTCCCGGCAGTGCGGAAGAGATGTTGCAGGCTGCTGTCGACGCCGCACGATCGGCCGATGCGGTATTCCTGATCGTGGGTGAAACATCCGACTCCAGCGTCGAAAGCAAGGACCGTGCGGACACTTTGCTGCCGGCCGAGCAACTGCGCCTGATCGACGCAGTGACGGCGGCCAATCCCCGTACCGCGGTGATCGTCAACGTCGGCCATGCCTTCGACTGCTCCTGGGAGCACCGGACGGCCGCGCTGCTCTCGGTCTGGTATCCGGGAGAAGGCTTCGCCCGGGCGCTCGCCGATGTGCTGTCGGGCGCTCGTGAGCCTGGCGGACGCCTGCCGGTAACGTTCGCGGCCAGCGAGGACGATTACCCCGCCTTCCGGCTGAAACCTGCCGCCGATGGGACGCTGGCCTATTCGGAAGGTACTCTGCTGGGCTATCGCGGACTTGTCGCCAAAGGAAAGGCGGCGCGGCATCCGTTCGGTTCCGGCGCTGGTTACGCCTGCTTTGCCTGGTCCGATGCCCGGATCGAGGACAACGTGGTAACGCTTACCGTCGCGAACGTCTCGGACCGCGACGGCAGCGACGTCGTGCAGGTCTACCGCGATTCTCCCGAATGCGCGCTGGTGGGTTTCACCAAGGTAGCCCTGGCCGCCGGGGAAAGCCGCCGTGTATCGGTACCGCTGGAACCCCGCGCACTGCAACGCTGGGGCGTTGAGGGGTGGGAATACCTTGCCGGCCCCCTCGGCCTGCGGGTGGCGCGCCACAGCGAAGAGGCGGGCATGGCGCTTGACGCAGCTGCCCTGGATCTATCCCGGGAGCACGGCTGAGCCATCCTCCCGCTGGCGGCGCATGGCCGGTGGAGGCGGCGCGTAGGATGCCAGATTGCGCCTGAGGCTGGTAAGCGCCAGCACGCCAAGGCGGCGCTGCTCGAGATCTTCCAGCGCCGCCACTTTCGCCAGAACCAGGTCGATCGCCCGAACCAAGGCAGGATCCGGGTCGATCGGCCGGTCGTCGCGTAGCTGCGTGAAGTGCTGCTCGACGTGCTTGAGCACGACCGCGACTTGCCGGGCGCTCCACGGCGATGCACGTTCCTGGAACGTGCGAAGGTCGTGGATGGCCATGCCAATGCGGGTGTCGGCGAGGATGTCGAGCAGGGGTTGGGTAGGGTCGATTGCGAGGTATTTGAGGCGCGGCGTCAACATCGCCACGCGGTCGATCATACGGCCGATCCAGGCATTGAGGTCGAGGCTGTCCCTGCCCCCCGCCATGCCCGCGAGCTCGCGCCAGCCCGAACGCACGAGCCGGATCGCACTGGAGCGTGTTCCGACCGAACTGGCGAAATTGAGTACAAAGACGGCAATGCCAACCCCTACGATTTGCGCGATGGCGAAGTTGGTGAAGGTCTGGAAATTGGCGTCGTATTCCTCGTTGAGGCCTACGAGGCCCGGCAATGTCAGCATGATGCCGATGGCAAAGATCGCGGTCGACGGGCGGGCCTGAAGGCTGCCGACGATCAGCATGACCGGCGCCAGAACGCCGACCATTGCCGGAAAGTCACTGAGCCGGGGCATCAGGACAAAGGCGTAGAATGCGCCGATCGGCATGGCGGCAAGGGTACCGTACAGCAGGCGGCTGGCGGTCGGTCCAGGGTTGTCGAGGTGGCTGAACAGGGCGCAGATGATGCACGCGATCACCACGGCGGTGCTGCCATCCGGCCAGGCCGTGGCGATCCACATGGCTGTGCCGATGCCCAGGGTTGCCATCGTCGCCAGCGCCGATCGCAGCGCCAGGCCATGGTCACGGTGCAGCGGCATGGCGCGGGCATTGCGGATGGCGGCGGCAATGTTCGGTGATGGCGCGGTGGTCGGGGAAAGGATGATCGCATGCAATTCACGCGCATCGCGGTGGATACGGATCAGATCCTGCAAGCGGTCGAGCAGGCTTAGACACAGCCCGGTCTCCCAGTCCCATTCGCTTTCGTCCCGCGGTTCCAGTGCATGGGCGCGGGCGATAAGCGCGTCGGCTTGGGGTATGGTCTCGGCGGCCGAGGAAAGGTCGTTCAGCCACAGGGTGATGTCGGCGATGAGGGCTGCGATATCCGGTGGCATGGCTTCAGCGGCGTGAAGCTGGCCGATGCGATCCTCGATGCCGCTCGCCAGCGGGAGAAGCATCGAGAGTCGGTCCTGCAATACGCGCAGAACCGCGACCCGCACGGTGAAGCGGGAGAGATCGAAAGGCAGCTGGACCGCCAACTGGTGCAATTCGTGGAGATCAAGAGCGAGCCTGCGGCGATCGCGGTCGAGCGTCGCCGCGTCCTCTGCATTGTCCTGCGCGGACAGCGCATCGCGCGACCAGCGTTCGGCGTCGGTCAGGATCTGGCTGGCGCGTTCGGCCAGCTTTGCCGAGACGGTGCGCGGGAATATCAGTGCGTTGACCACGGCACTGGACCAGATGCCGATGATGATTTCCTGCACGCGCAGGCTGGCGATGTCGAAGATCGTGCTCGGGTGGCTCACGGCGGCGAAGCCGATGATGCTGGCGGTGTATCCGGCGAGCAGGAACACGTAGGATCGCGGGGTGCGGTCCAGCATCGCCACATATGTGCACAATGCCAGCCAAAGGCCCAGCACCCAGGTCAGCAACTCCGGCGAGTTCACGAACTGGGGGACGAGGATGATGGCGACAAGCGCGCCGAAGACGGTGCCGATCATGCGGAAGACCGCTTTCGACAACATGGCGCCGGCCAGCGGCTGGGCCACGATGTAGCAGGTGATGACCGACCAGTAAGGCCGGTGCAGGCCGATCCGCAGCGCGATGTAGTAGGCCAGGATCGCCGCCGCGTAAGTCTTCAGGGAAAACAGGGCATCCGCCATCCCGGTCAGCGTTTCCGCCAGAACGGGACTTGTTTCCCGGGAACGCGGCAAGGCTGGCGTGGTGATGCTTTGCAGACGCGCGGTGCCGACGGCCATGGTGTCAGGCCGTCATCGGAACGATATGGCTGGATAAGGTTGCCGCCGGGGGTAGGCGCACGCCGATGCGGGGTTCAAGACAGGCAACTCTTGTTGTCTTATATCCACCGTTGCAGTCTTGGGGCATGAACATCAGCGCAGTTTAGGGGGAAGTCCGCCTGTTCGGCGGCAACCTGTCCAGGATTTGTCGGTCTCGCCGACCGCGCTGCCCTGGACCTTTCACCGAGTCGATGGAAGGACTGTGTTGAACTGACATTATATCGCTGCGATATGGATGGTGAGCGCTTGGCCCGCAACGAGCGGCTCTGGAGCGACGTGAAATGCAGAACATCGACATTCGCCAGCTGCGCTATTTTCTCGCGGTCGCCAACGAACGCAGCTTCACGCGCGCGGCGGAGCAACTGCACATGACGCAGCCGCCGCTCAGCCAGCGTATCCAGGAACTTGAGGTCTCGCTTGGATTGACCCTGTTCGAGCGCGGCACTCGCCCGCTGAAGCTGACCGAGGCGGGCAAGCTGCTCTATGAGCGGGCCAGCATGGTCATGCGCGGCATGCAGCAGCTGCAGGTCTCCATGCAGAACCTGGCGGCGCGGAAATCACCGCGCTTTGTGTTCGGGCTGGTGCCCTCGACGCTCTATGCGCGACTGCCCGAGGTAATCCGGCAGTTCCGCGAGATCGTGCCGCAAGTCGAGATCGGCGTGACCGAAATGGGCACCGAGGAGCAGATGGCGGCGCTGAAGGATCGCCGCATCGATATCGGTTTCGACCGGATCGTTGTCGAGGATCCGGGTATCCGTCATGTGCTGGCTCGCAATGAACCGCTTGTGGTCGCAGTCGCGAAGGACCATCCGCTGGCATTGCTGGGGGAGCCTGTGGAACTGGCAAGGCTTTGCCGGGAGCCATTGATCTTCTATCCCAGCGAGCCGCGTCCGAGTTTTGCCGACCTGGTACTCTCGGCGTTCGTTTCGCACGGGTTGATGCCTGATCAGATCCAGGAAGTGCGGGAACTGCAGACCGGGCTGGTCATGGTGGCGGCGGGCGTCGGTGCATGCATCGTGCCGCAATCGGTGCGGCATCACGGCCGGGGTGACGTGGCCTTCATCGACATCGCCGAACCGATTTCAGCGCCGCTGTTGATGCGTTTCAGGCAAGATGACACCGCGCC
This sequence comes from Sphingomonas sp. IC081, assembly GCF_006874585.1. Classification (GTDB taxonomy): domain Bacteria; phylum Pseudomonadota; class Alphaproteobacteria; order Sphingomonadales; family Sphingomonadaceae; genus Novosphingobium. The sequence continues at coordinate 755,337 of NZ_CP029762.1, read as the reverse complement.
GGAACTGCGCCAATTGCTGACCCTGCTCGCACGGCTTTACGAGGAATGGGGCTGGCCGATCCCCGCCGAACTCGCGCGGATGCGCGCCGTTTCCGATCCGGCAGTATCGCGTCACGTTCCATAAAATTCCTGTTTTCCGCGTTCTCTGAGATATCAGGAAGGCCAGCTCGATTGGAAGGCGGGCTGACGCATCGGCAGGCTCATGGCTTCAGCGGTGCGAGTTCCAGCCCCAACCACGCAGCCATGGTTTCGAGTTCGGCGGACAGTTGCTCTCTTGCATCTTCTGGCGCGTCGGGTTCGAAATGCGCCGATTGCACGATCAGCATTGCAGCCTTGCGGTCGGCCTTGAGGTCGACCCGTGCGACCAAACGGTCGCCCAGCAGGAACGGCAGCACGTAGTAGCCGTGAAGGCGCTTTTCCGCAGGCACGTAGATCTCGATGCGGTAGCGAAAGCCGAACAGGCGCTCGGCGCGGTCGCGCTCCCAGACCAGCGGATCGAAGGGGGCCAGGAGAGCACGGCCGTCGATGCGGCGCGGGCGGCGGGCATCGCGGTGCAGCCAGCCATGCTTTCCGCCCGCCACGGAAACCGGAATCAGCACGCCTTCCTCGGCCAGCGCATGGATCGCGGGCCGGGCTTGTTCGGGCGACTGGCGGAAGTAGTCGCGCAGTTCCTTGTCGGTGGCGATACCGTGGGCGGCGGCGGCATGGGCGATGAGCGCGCGGTGGGCGTCGGCATCGGCGGGCGTGGGGAGCGCCATGACGGTGGCAGGGATCACCCGCTCGGTCAGGTCATAGAGGCGCTCGAAGCTGCCGCGCCGTGCGGCGGTGGTAATGTGACCCGCCCAGAACAGCCATTCCAGCGCGCGCTTGGTGTCGCTCCATTCCCACCAGCCGGACTTGCCCTTGTGGCTTTCGAAATCCGATGCGGCGAGCGGGCCGTCGATCCGGATGCGGTCAAGCAAGGCCATGGCCTCGGCGCGTCGTTCGCTGGCGTAGAGCCGCATCCGTCCCCAGCTGGCTTCACCGCGATCCGCCTGGTTCATGCGCCAGCGCAGCAGTGGCTGCAATTCGAACGGCAGCAGCGAGGCTTCGTGCGCCCAGTATTCGAACAGTGCGCGTTGGCGCCTGGGGCCCCAGGCCAGCGTTTCGAGATCGGCGCGATCATAAGCGCCGAGGCGCGAGAAGGCAGGCAGGTAATGCGCACGGACCAGCACGTTGACGCTGTCGATCTGGTGAAGGTGAACCTTGCCCAGCACGCGGCGCAGGTCGGCCGGTTTCGGCGCGCGCGCAGGCCGGGCGCCAAAGCCCTGCGCGGCAAGGGCGATGCGCCGGGCAAGCGGGGCGCCGATCTCTTCGAATTTCGTCACCGGACGAGAGGTATGGCCAAGTCCCGTCAGTGGCAAGCGGCCGACAGGGGGTTGCAGGCTCAGCCCATTCCTGCGCAAACGGCATTTCGAGCCGATATGGGAAGAGGATATGACCGTGCATCGAATTGGCTGGATCGTCATGGCCCTGGTGGCGACCGGATCGCTGGCGGTCGTGGCCCTGTCGCGCGGAGAGACGATCAGCGCGCTGTGGATTCTGGTCGCGGCGGTCTGTTCTTTCCTTGTGGCCTATCGCTTCTATGCGCGCTTCATCGCCCGGAAGGTCATGCGCCTCGATCCCGGACGAGCGACCCCGGCTGTCTACCGTGCCGACGGGCTGGATTATGTGGCGACCGACAAGCGGGTGCTGTTCGGGCACCACTTTGCCGCTATCGCCGGGGCCGGACCGCTGGTGGGGCCGGTGCTGGCCGCACAGATGGGCTATCTGCCGGGCACGCTGTGGATCATCGTGGGCGTGGTGCTGGCCGGTGCCGTGCAGGACTTCATGGTGCTGTTCATCTCGATGCGTCGCGACGGGCGCTCGCTGGGGGAGCTGGTGCGCATGGAAATGGGCCAGGCGGCAGGCGTGATAGCGCTCTTCGGGGCGTTCCTCATCATGATCATCATCCTGGCGGTACTGGCTCTGATTGTCGTCAAGGCGCTGGCGGCCAGCCCATGGGGGCTGTTCACCGTGGCGGCAACCGTGCCCCTGGCGCTGGCGATGGGCGGTTACACCCGGTGGATCAGGCCCGGGCGGATCGGCGAAGTCTCGGTGCTGGGACTGATCGGCCTGATCGCGGCGCTGGTCTGTGGGCAGTGGGTGGCGCAGTCGCCGTTCTGGGGGCCGCTGTTCACGCTGACACCGATCCAGCTGTGCTGGATCCTGATCGGCTATGGCGCGGTCGCCTCGGTGCTGCCGGTCTGGCTGCTGCTCGCTCCGCGCGACTACCTCTCGACTTTTCTCAAGATCGGCGCGATCGCGGCGCTGGCGGTGGGTATCGTCATCATGGCACCTGCGCTGCGCATGCCTTCAGTGACCGCATTCGCGGCGGACGGCGGCCCGGTCTGGGCGGGATCGCTGTTCCCGTTCCTGTTCATCACCATCGCCTGCGGCGCGGTATCCGGGTTCCACGCGCTGATCGCCAGCGGCACGACGCCCAAGCTGATCGCCACCGAGGCCGATGCGCCGATGATCGGCTATGGTGCGATGCTGATGGAGGCGTTCGTGGCGATCATGGCGCTGATCGGCGCTTCGATCCTCGATCCCGGCATCTATTTCGCGATGAACAGCCCGGCCGCGGTGATCGGCACCGAGCCGCATCAGGTGGCGCAGGCGGTGACCGCGATGGGGTATCCGCTGTCCGCCGACACGCTGGTGCAGACCGCGCGCGATCTGGGGGAGCACACGATCATTTCACGCGCGGGCGGGGCGCCAACCCTGGCGGTCGCCATGGCGGAGATCTTCTCGCATGTTGTCGGCGGGCCGGCGATGAAGGCGTTCTGGTACCACTTCGCGATCCTGTTCGAGGCGTTGTTCATCCTTACCGCCGTTGATGCGGGCACCCGCGCGGGACGGTTCATGCTACAGGACCTGATCGCCATCGCCGCGCCGCGTTTCGGCAAGAACGAAGGGGTGGTGCCCGGGCTTGTGGCGACAGGGCTTTGTGTGGCGGCCTGGGGGTTTTTCCTCCATCAGGGCGTGTCCGATCCGCTGGGCGGGGTGAACACGCTCTGGCCGGTCTTCGGTATCGCCAACCAGATGCTGGCGGCAATCGCCCTGATGCTGGGGACGGTGGTGCTGTTCCGCATGAAGCGTGATCGTTATGTCTGGGTGACGGCTCTCCCGGCGGCATGGCTGCTGCTGTGCACGGGCACGGCGGGCTGGCTAAAGCTGTTTGCAGCCGATCCCAAGGTGGGCTTCCTGGCTCATGCCGCCAGGTTCGAGGCGGCGGCGGACAGGGGGCAGGTTCTGGCGCCGGCAAAGTCATTGTCGGAAATGCGGCAGGTGATCCTCAATGACCGTATCGATGCCGCACTTGTCGCGGTGTTTCTGGCGGTGGTCCTTGCCTTGCTGGTGTTCAGCCTGCGCAGCGTCCTTGCGGCGCGTCGCAGCGCCGTGCCGACTGCCTGTGAGGTGATCGATGAAACGGTGGCGGCGGCATGAGCGATCCTCTCGCCACGCTGCGCAAGGCGCTGCACCTGATGGTCGGAATGCCCGATTACGAGGATTACGTCAGGCACATGCAGGCCCGCCACCCCGACCGCCCGGTCATGGACCGGAAGGCCTTTTTTCGTGATCGGCAGCAGGCCCGCTATGGTGGAAGAAACGGCGGGCGCTGCTGTTGAGGCTCTGGATCAGGCCGCGTTCGGGGCTCCGTGCGGCGTCTTGCCGCCCGTGAAGCCCACGCCGAGTGCGGCCAGTGCCACCACCAGCGACACGGTGCCCGCCGTCACGAAAGCGCCTTGCATGGAGCCGGTCGCGCCGCTGGCCTGATGGACGAGTGCGGGCGATATGAACTGGCCGAAGAAGAATGAGCCGGTCCAGATGCCCATGCCCCGGCCGCGATGCTCGAAGGGGAACTTGGTCTGGGCCCAGGCGATCAGCGAGGGCACGGCCATGCCGGCGCCGGTCTGCTGGATGGCAAGGCCGACAATCATCTCGCCCGGGTTGCGAGCCAGGCCGATGACGGCAAGGCCGGTCCCGAGGATGGCGAGGAAAGCACCCAGTTGCACGCCGTTGGAACGGCCCGACAGGATGCGGAACAGCAGCGCGCCGAGGATGACGAACAAGCTCGGCAGGAAGCTCATCTTGGCGACGGCGGCAGGATCGGTCACGCCCACTTCGCCGAAGGCGATGCTGCCGTTGACGATGAAGACATAATACTGTGCCGCCGAAAACAGCGTCAGCGCGCCGACGCCCAGCGCGGCGCCGAGCGGGAAGCGGGCCTTTTCGCCCGCCGGTGCGGTTGGCGCTTCGTCATGCGCGGCACGGCCCTGGGGTTCGTAGAGGAACACCAGCATCGCCAGATAGATCGGGAAAGCGACGAGGTAGACGAGGAAGCCGCCGTTCCAGCGGACCGAGGCGACAAGGCCGGACATCAGGATCACGCCCGAGGCCAGGAACGGCCCGATCACGCCTTGCAGAAACAGCCAGTTGCGGCGGCTTTCGTTATCCCAGTAGTCGCCGATCAGGGTGTTTACGATGGTGAGGATGCCCGCCTCGCACACGCCCAGCGCCAGACGGCTGGCGAAGATGTGGTTCAGGTCGTCGAGGAAGAACGGCAGGGTGCCGAACAGCCCGTAGAAAAACGTGCAGATCAGCAGCAGCCTCCGGCGGCCGAAGGTGTCCACGAACCAGCCCGCGAATGGTGCGAGGATCGCGATGGTAAGGCCCGGCGCAGTGACCATCAGAGGCACTTTTGCCGCTGCATCGGGGTCCGTTTTGAAGTGCGCGATCATCGACGCCACGATCGGGAACATCGAGACGATCGCGAAGATCGGGAGGAAAGCCGCGATGACGATCGTCATGCCCTGCGGCTTCATGGTGAGCTTTCTGAAGAATCGGGAAACCGGGTTCATGCCTCTCCGCCCGTGCCGCTGCCCGGCACTTAATTAGAATTTGTATTCCTGTTTGTTATCGGCGAATTTGATCGCGGTCAATGCAATCGAAGGCCTTGACCGATCGCCTCATCTAAAATTAGAACGATAATTATAAAAAATGTGAGAGGAAGCATGACAAGTCCGCGCCTGAGAACGGGTATGGTGGCCGGCGGATCAGGGATAACCATCGGCCTGATGCCCCGAATCGCCGCCAAACCGGGCCCCGAGATCGAAGGGGGTGCCGGCATGGGCGATGGTCAGCACGCAATGCGCCTCCTCGAAATGACTGCTCGGCCCAGCCGCAACGATCTCGCGCGCAACGCAAAACTGATGGGAGGCGGCCGATGAGCGGAGCCCACAAGGGCTGGAACCGCCGTGAGTTCACGGCCGGCGCGGCGTTGCTGGCGCTGGCGCTGGGCATCCCCGCGGCGGGCGTGAAGCTCACCGATCTCGATGCCGAAGACCTGCCGAGTGATCGCCAGCGCCGCCTGATCGCGGAAGTGTCCGACCTCGTGATCCCGCGCACCGATACGCCGGGAGCGATGGAGGTCGGCGTCGGCGATTTCGTGGTGCTGGCGCTTGCCCATGGGCTTGGCGGAACGCGCACGCCGATGGCTGCCGAGATGGTAACCGCCGCCACCGCTCCCTTCCGGCGCCGGGACGGATCGCTGCGCTATCTGCCCTGGCTGGAACATGTGCTCGACCGTGCGGCAGGCGGCGATTTCCTGCGCCATAGCGCCGCCGAGCGCACCCGCCTGCTGACCGCACTCGACGATGCGGCTTTTGCGCAGGGCGCGCCGCCTTCGCCGTGGAACGCACTGAAGGGGCTGATCCTCACCGGCTACTACACCAGCGAGGCAGGCGGATCGCAGGAGCTTCGTTACGAACTGGTCCCCGGTAAATGGGAATGGGACATCCCGCTCACCCCGGAGATGCGCGCTTTCTCCAGCGACTGGACTGCAGTGGATTTCGGCTGACAATGGAAAACAACACGCAATTCGATGCGATCGTCGTCGGCTCCGGCATAACCGGGGGCTGGGCGGCCAAGGAACTCACCGAGGCGGGATTAACCGTGCTCATGGTAGAGCGCGGGCGCAATATCGAGCATCAGACGGGCTACGAGACCGAGCTCAAGGCTCCGTGGGAAATGGAATATCGCGGGCAGGGCGACGCGGCGCTCTACGCCCGTGAATACCCGGTGCAGATGCTCAACCGGCATTTCAACGAGTTCACCGAGAACCACTTCGTCAACGATACCGAACAGCCCTACCAGAAGGCACCGGGCAAGGAGTTCGACTGGTTCCGCTCCTACCAGCTTGGCGGTCGCTCGCTGACATGGGGGCGGCAGTGCTATCGCTGGTCGGACTATGATTTTGGTGCCAACAAGCGCGACGGTTTCGGCACCGACTGGCCGATCCGCTATGCCGATTTGGCGCCGTGGTACGACAAGGTCGAGGAATTCGTCGGCGTTTCCGGCGCGGCGGAGGGACTGGCTCAGCTTCCCGATGGGCGCTTCCTGCCGCCGATGGAACTGAACTGCGTAGAGCAGGCCGCGCGTGAGCGTATTCGCGCGAAGTACCCGGACCGGGTGATGACCATCGGCCGCACCGCCAATCTCACCGAAGCGCGCCCGGAGCAAGGCCGCGGACATTGCCAGTACCGCAGCATCTGCGCGCGGGGGTGTTCCTATGGCGCCTATTTCTCCACGCAATCGGCCACGCTGCCGGCGGCGAAGAAGACCGGGCGGCTGAAGGTCGTTACCGATGCGCAGGTCCACAAGGTCGATTACGACCCGAAGACCGGCCGTGTCACCGGAGTACGCTGGATCGACACCAAAACCGGCGAGCACAAAGTGGCTTATGCGCGGGTCGTGTTCCTCAATGCAGGTGCGTTCAATTCGGTTCATCTGATGCTGAACTCGGCCAGCGAGGCGATGCCGCATGGCCTTGCCAATTCCAGCGGCGTGCTCGGCACGCATATCATGGACCATGCCAATACGATGGCGGCCATGGCGGTGATGCCCGGTTACGAAGGGCGCACCAGCTTCGGCAACCGCCCGACCGGCATCGTCATCCCGCGCTTCCGCAATCTCGATACGCTGGACGGGGACGGCTTCACGCGCGGCTATTCATTCCAGGGCGGTGCGCTGCAGGGCACCTGGACGCGCGGCAAGCGGATGGGTGGCATCGGCAAGGACTACAAGGAGGAACTGCACAAGATCGGCCCGTGGACGATGGTGCTGGTGGTCTTCGCGGATTCGATGCCGCGCGCCAGCAACCGCCTGACGCTGAGCAAGCGCGCCGATCCGCGCGGCGTGCGCCAGCTCGAGATCGCCTTCGAGCATGGCAAGGAGGAGCTGGCCGCGCTGGCCGATGCCCACCGCGAGGCGACCGCGATGCTCACCGAAGCGGGCGGGCATGTCATCATGGGGTTCGACCGGCCCGGTCACGGTGGCACCTCGATCCACGAGATGGGCGGCGCGCGCATGGGCTGGGACCCGAAAACCTCGGTTCTCAACCGCTTGAGTCAGGCCCACGATATCCCGAACCTGTTCGTCACCGACGGCGCGCAGATGAGTTCGTCGGCCTGTCAGAACCCTTCGCTCACGTACATGGCGCTTACCGCGCGGGCCTGTGCGACGGCGGTTTCGATGCTGAAGGAAGGCGTGATTTGACGGCGATCGTGTCGTCGGCACTACCGGCGGAACTGACCGAACGGCAAAAGTCGCTTGCCTACCTGACGCTGATGGTCGCGCTGGTGCTGGAGATCGTCGACGTTACGATCGTCAACACTGCGCTGCCGGTCATCGAGCGCGATTTCGGGGCGGCGGCAGCGCAGGCGCAGTGGGTGGCGGCGGGCTATTCATTGGCATTTGCATTGCTGTTGATGCTGGGCGGGCGGCTGGGCGATGCCTTCGGCTACAGCCGCCTGTTCATTGGCGGTGTGGCCGGCTTCACACTGGCGTCGCTGTTGTGCGGCCTATCCGCGAGTCCAGGGCAATTGATCGCCGCGCGCGTACTGCAGGGCAGTGCGGGCGCGATGATGGCGCCCCAGGTGATGGCGCTGATCCAGGTGCTGTACGGCCCGATGGAGCGGGTGGCCAAACTGGCTTGGGTCGGTGTGATCGGCGGACTATCCGCGATTTCGGGGCCGATCCTCGGCGGGATCCTGATCCACGCAAACCTGTTCGATACCGGTTGGCGCAGCGTATTCCTGATCAACGTGCCGGTAGGGCTGGCAGCGACGATGTTGGCTGCCCGGCTCCTCCCGGGCGCACGTTCCCCGCTTCCGCGGGGGATTGACGGCCGCGGTACGGCCTTGCTGGGTGTGGCCATGGCGGCTTTGCTCTACCCGCTCGTGCGCGGGCACGATCTTGGCTGGAAGCCATGGCATTTCGCGTTGCTGGCAGCTTCGCCCATTGCCTTGGCACTGGTATGGCGGCGGACTGTCCGCCGGGAGGGCAAGGGGGAGGCGCCGGTCTTTCCGACCGCGTTGGCGCGGCAGCGGCAATTCGTGATGGGGCTTTCGATTGCGCTTGCCTTCGGAATTGCGACGGGGGGATTCCTTTTTGTCTTTGCATTCGGCGCGCAAACCTTGCGTGGATATTCACCGCTTGAAACTGGACTTTTGCACGTGCCTTTCAGTGTCGGCGTGATGTTCGGGATCGCGTTTCTTGGCCGAAAGCTATTGGCTTTCTACGGAAGGTGGGTCATTTTCGGCGGCATTTCCTTGATGGCGATCTTTGCGGGCATGACGCTCTGCTGGATCGAGGGCAACATGCCCTACATATGGGCACTACCATGCCTTGGACTGGCAGGGGTGGGCATGGGCATGACGAGCGGCCCGCTGACGCCGGTGATGCTCGCGCGCGTCGATCCAGCGCACGCCGGTGTGGCCAGCGGCATCGTCAAGACGGTCCAGGAACTGGGAATGGCTCTTGGTGTCGCGATGGTCGGAACGGCGTTCTTCGCCGGAAGCGGGCGCACGATGCTGCCTGCCATTGCCGTGATCGAGGTGTTGCTGGTCATGGCGCTGGGCTTAGCGATCCGACTGCCCAGCGCATTGTTTCCAGAGCAGGAACGCTGACGCAAGTCAGGCCCGGAGTTCGAAAGTTCCAGTTCGAAAGCTCCGGGCCTGTTGTTGTCGTATCAGAACTGGAAGTTTACCGATGCCGAGAAAGTGCGCGGAGCACCGATGTAGGCGTAGGTCGTTGCGGTATTGGTGATGCCTGCATCGTCGAAAGCGCCGTAATAGAACTTGTCGAACAGGTTGGTCACGTTGAGCTGAACGAACGTCTTGTCGTTCAGGCCGAGGAAGCCCAGATTCAGGCGCGCGTCGAGATTGACGACGGTATAGGCCGGCACCTTGGCATCCCAGAGCTTGTTGCCCGAGCTGTCTTCGACAGCAACGTTCAGGCTGTTGTAGTAACGCGAGCCAGTTTTCTTGACTTCCACGCCCAGTGATGCGGGGCCGGCATTGCCTTCCAGGCGGCCACCGACGGTGTAGTGCGGGACGCCGCCTTCCATTTTGCCGGACGTTGCAGCGTAAGTGGACGTGCCGGTCTGTACGTCGTCGCGGATCTTCGACCAGAGATACGAGCCGAAGAGATAGGCGGAGATGTGTTTCTCGGGCCGGAATGCCAGGCTGCCGTCGATGCCGTAACGGTCGACCGTGCCGAGGTTGGTGTAGGTAGAGGTCTGGGTATCGGGGTTGTAGGCCGAGGAAAGGCGGTTCGAGAAGATCGTGTACCAGCCCGCGACCGAGGCCTGGAACATTCCCGAATGGTAACGCAGGCCGACGTCGAAGTTGTCGGTGGCTTCGGGCTTCGGATCGGCGGAACCGTCCGAATAGTAGAATGCGTTCGTGTAGAGATTGTCGGTGCCCGGGACCTGAAGGCCCTTCGAGTAGTTGGCGTTCAGCGACAGTGCCGGGGTGAAGTCGTAGGTGAAGCCCACGTTCGGCAGGACCCGGCTATAGTCGAACACCTTGTTCTGCGGCGCTGCGTAAGTCGTGGTCAGGCCGGCTTCGTAAGCGGCCAGACTGTCGGCGTCGGCAAGGCAGTTCACCGAACCGGTGCTGGTATAGGTCACGCAGTTCTGTGTCAGGTTGCGGCGGAAGAACGGCACACGCAGGCCTGCGACAAGATGGAGGGCGTTGCTGGCAAAGTCGCCCGAATATTCACCCGAAACCTGGTGCAGGATCGCATAGGAAAGGCGATCGCGCTTTTGCAGGACGTTGCCGTTGACGTCCGTCAGGGCGTCGCTGGTGTTGAAGTAGTTCGACGCGAAGCCGTCGGAATCGAGGTAGCCCAGTTCGCCTGTCTGGCGATGGCGGCCGCGATCATAGGTGTAGGCTACGCGGACGCGCTGGTTGTCGGACAGGTCGTAGCGGAGCGAGGCGATCACGCCGATGCGGTAGGTTTCGGTCTGGCTCGGGGCCGAGAGGCGGACCGAGTCCAGGGTGTCACCGTCACCGTTGAGGTCGACGCCGCCGAAGTAGGGGGTGCCGTTGATGTATCCGCTGGCAATGGTGCTGCTGTAGCTGCCTTCCTTGGCCACCACGGTGCCGCCACCGTTGGCCGAGGTGTACTGGAAGTAGGGATCAACCGTAAGCGTCAGCTTGTCGCTGAGCGTGAAGCGCGAATTGATGCGGATGTTCGCGGTCTTCGACGGGTTGTAGCGATATTCCCAGGCCGAACCGCAAGAGCTGGCGGCATCCGCCACGCTTTCCGTGCCGGAAGGGATGGTGCAGCGCGCGACGGTATAGGCGTCACGCTCATCGGCATTGGTGGGAATGCCGCTGGTATTGGTCAGCGCCCAGTCTGATGCCATGGTGTTGTGGTTGACGTTGTAATGGCCCGAGATCGCGATGAAGTCGCCGTTGTTGCCAATCGGCTGGTAGACCTTGGCGTTGAACTGGGTCTTGTCGATCTTGCCGATACCGCCGTAAAGGGCGTTGTAGGTGTCCTTGGAGGCCGAGACCCATGCGCGGGTCCCGGACGAATTCAGATCGCCGGTGTTGATCATGCCAAAGATGCGCATCTTGCCGTAGTCGCCAACCGTGCCGACCATGCGAGCGCCGAATTCGTGACTCGGATCGATCGAACGGTAGTTCACGGTCGATCCCGATGCCGATGCAGTCGGCGAATCGACGTCGGTGGTGCCAAGATTGACGTTGACCTGCTCGATCAATTCCGGATCAAGCTGCTGATTGGTATAGAGCGCGTAGTTTCCGGTGTCGTTGAGGGGAATCCCGTCAAAGGTCTGGGAAATGCGCGTATCATCGAAACCGCGGATCATCAGGCTGCCGCCCGAGGAGCCATAGCCGTCATAGCTCTGGAAGCTGACGCCAGGGATCAGGTTGATGATTTCGTCGATCGACTGGCCCGGCGTCTCGCGGCCGATCACGTCCTTGGTCAGGACCTGCTTGGCCTTCGGGGTGGCCGGGATGACGATGCCGGCAATGTCGTTCTGGGCCTTGCCGGTGACGACGATGTCCGAATTCTCGAAATCGAGCGAACCGGTGGATTGGGCGCGCGCCGGGGCGGAACCGAGCGCGCAGGCGATCGCGAGGCTCGCCGCCGAAGCGACGAGAAGGGAGCGTTTCTGCATTGGATCTACGACCTCATAGGTGCTCCCCCGCAAGGGGGAGCGTCATGGCTTCAGCATGCGTCTCCAAGCTCCTGGAAGCACAATCGTCCGCCAACGGTCGTCTTCAGCAGCCAGGGCGTCGCTGCTGCCGAAGTCATAATCGCCCCTGCATGACAGTGTCGAGACAGTGGTGCAGTGGTTTGGCGGCGTTTGTTGTGAAATTCTTGAAGTGAGGATTATTGGCAACGGTAAATTTCAACATTCATTTTTATTTCATTACTGTTGCTATTTGTCATTACCTTAATTTTGTGAAGAAATATTGATGACACTTGGTGGTTATTTTGTCGAAATAAGGAATATTGTTCAGAAAGGCCGTTCGAAAATGGCCAGCAGGGGCTTTCTCGAGGCGGTGCCGGCCCTTTCCCATACCCCTGTCACTCGCAGGACATTATCGATCGGTGGCGGGGGATGGGAAAGGACCGGTGCTGTTAAATTCGCATGTCGCGAATTTTCAAACGGTCTCTCAAGCGAAGCGCTTTGCGCCAGCGACACTGCCGATTACGACCATCGTAGCTGCCAGCATGAGCGATGAGACGTGCTCGTTCAGAAGCACGGACGCGAGTCCGAGGCCGAGGAATGGCTGGAGCAGTTGCAGTTGTCCGACCCGTGCGATTCCGCCCAGGCTTAGTCCGCGGTACCAGAAGATGAAGCCCACCAGCATCGAGAAGACCGAGACATAGGCCAGCCCGAGCCAACTGGATGTGCCGATTGCGGCGAGCCCGGCCTGGGGCCAGAACTGGATGGCGCCGAGAGCCGCGAGTGGTATGCACAGCGCCAGGGCCCAGCTGATGACCTGCCACCCGCCAAGTTCGCGGGTCAGCACCGCGCCTTCGGCATAGCCCAGGCCGCATACGGCGATGGCCAGGATCATCAGACCGTCGCCAGCGGCCGAGGAATGTCCATCGTTGGTAAGGGCAAAGCCACCCACCGCGAGCGCACCGATCAGGGCGAAGATCCAGAACGCCGGAGAAGGGCGCTCACCGGCACGGATTACTCCGAAGATCGCGGTACTGAGGGGGAGCAGGCCCATGAACACCAGTGAACGGGCCGACGACATGTGCTGGAGGGCAAGCGCAGACAGCAAGGGAAAGCCGATTACGCAGCAGCCCGCGACAACCGAGAGTTTTTGCCACTGCCGTCCTGTCGGAAGCGGTTGGCGCAGTGCCAGCAGCAGCAGGGCGGCCAGCAGGCCGGCAATCAGTGCACGTGCGCAGGTCAGCAGCAGAGGTGATATTCCCAGCACGGCAAGGCGCGTCGCCGGCATCGAGCCGCTGAAGACGATGACGGCCATGAGGCCGCTTCCCCAGCCTCTAAAGGAATTCTGCATGTGTGATCTCTCCAGGTCCGAGGGGGCGTGATCTAGCGAAAGCCGCTGGTCTTGCCAGCTACAGAGCGATACAGAATGATTCATCTGTACTGATATAGAGAGCGATACAATTGGCTGAGGTAACCCAGACTGGACGAGTCATCGAGGGCATCCGCAGTCGCATTGCGACGCGGTCGCTCTGTGCGGGGGACCGGCTGCCTTCGGTTCGGCGCAGCGCGGCCGATCTCGGCGTTTCACCGGCTACGGTGGTGGAGGCCTATGACCGCCTGGTTGCCGAAGGCCTGATCGCGGCGGTCCCCCGCTCGGGCTTTTTTGTCAGCCATCTGGCGGGGGCACCGCAGGGACCGGCCGCCCATGCGCCTTTGCGAGAGCATGAGATTGATCCTTTCTGGGTGTCTCGTCAGTCGCTCGATTCCTCCCAGTCGAGCGACAAACCGGGCTGCGGCTGGTTGCCGCCTGACTGGATGCCGCAGCGCGCCTTGCAGAAGGCGCTGCGCGAGGTCAGTCGGGATGGCGATCTGTTGACGCTTTACGGGACCACGGCAGGTGACCCCGTGCTGAGGCGCCAGATCGCCTTGCGATTTGCCGCCGAGGGGCTGGAGTGCGATCCGGATCGGATCCTGCTGACCCAGTCGGGATCGCAGGCGATCGACCTGATCTGCCGCCTGCTCTTGGCTCCCGGTGATACGGTGCTGCTCGACGATCCGTGCTACTTCAATTATCAGGCACTGATCGCCGCCCACAAGGTGCGGGCCGTCAGTGTGCCGTTTCTGCGCTCCGGGCCTGATCCCGCCGCGTTCGAGGCGGTTGTCGCGGCACAGCGGCCGCGCCTCTACATCACCAATTCGAACCTTCATAATCCGACGGGAGGCAGCCTCAGCCTGACGACCGCCCACCGGCTTCCGGGCATCGCGGCGGCGCATGGCATGGTGATCGTCGAGGACGATATCTTTGCGGATTTTGCGCCGGGCGTGCCTACCATGGCGGCGCTTGATGGTCTTTCGGGTGTGATCCGCATCGGCAGCTTTTCGAAGACGCTGTCGGCCGCCTTGCGCTGCGGCTACATCGCGGCGCGGCCGGAGTGGATCGATGCCTTGACCGACCTGCAACTGGCGACAGGTTTCGGCGGCCCGCCGCCGCTCGCCACGAGCGCGATTAGCAGGGTTCTCGCCGGCGGGGGGTTTCGACGCCACATGGAAGAACTTCGCCGCCGTCTTGCCAGGGCGCGGCAGGCCATGGCGCCTCGCCTCACGGCGATGGGGATCGTGCCGCAGGGAGAGCCAGTGGGGGGCTTCACTTTGTGGTGCCGCTTGCCCGATGGGGTGGACAGTGCCTTGCTTGCCAGGCGCTGTCTGGCCCGAGACGTCGTTCTGGCGCCCGGCAATGTCTTCAGCCCGAGCCAGAGCGCGACCTCGTTTCTGAGGATCAACGTCGCGCAGACGAGCGATCATGCGCTCTTGCAGTTGGCACTGTCGATGCGGGGCGAAACCCCTTGACCTGTTGCGACGTTCCCATGGTTCGACGGCCTGCCTGAAGCTGCGGTTCGTAGATCGGTGGGGCTCATGGCAAAGACCTGTCTGGAAAAGTGACTCAGCGCAGATTGCTCGGCGAAACCCAGCTTTTGGGAGATCTCGCAGATCGGGAGATCTGTCTGCTCCAGATAGAAGAGCAGGCGGTCGGCCCTGACCTCATCCTTGATCCGCTGGAATGTCAGACCTTCCTCGCGAAGGCGGCGGTTCAGCGTGCGCGGGTGCATGCCGAGGAGACTTGCCACAAGTTCGGTATTGCAGCCGTTCATCCAAAGCCGTGGCATGATGATCGCGCGGACTTGCATGCTGGCTGGGTGAGGCGATCCGCCGTGGTTTTTGTGTAGGTGTGCCACGGCCCGTGTCAGTTCGTGCCGATCGGCTTCGTGCACCGGGCAGGCCATGTCGTCGGCACGAAAGACGATGCCGTCCTCGTCCCGGACAAAGCGCACATCGCATCCGAAGTTGCGCCGGTAGGTTCCGGGGGAAGCAATCGCGTTGTGACGCAGGTGAATCGCGCGCGCCCGAACGCGTCCGGAGGTCAGCGCCTGGGCGCCCAGATGACCCAACAGGAGAAGTTGCTCGATGCTCTGGCTGCGTCGGGAATGGCCGGAAATCAGGAGGTCATGGCCGACAAAGACATGGTCTCGCGAGGCGCTTTGCCCGCGCCAGATCCGGCTGGCGCGCGAATGCGCGCCGCTATGGCGAACGGCCTGATCGATTGCTGCACCAAAAGTTGGCGAATGGCGCATCGCCCTGCCAACGACGGCGTGGGCACCCTGTCCGCCCTGCCGCCGCGCAAGACGCATGCCAAAATCGGGGAGGCCGAGGCGCGCGGCAGCGGTTTCCATGGCGAGGATCCACTGGGCACAGGTGACTGCGTTTTCCTCCTCGCAGCCAAATGGTTCGATCCCGGCCGTTTCAAGGATTTCGGCGGACTTGCCGCCAAGGCTGGCGACCAATTCGGGGAAATGGCGCAGGAGCCGGGCCCGTATGAAGTCGTCGCCTTGCAGGCATGCACTGCGGTGATTGGCGCCCCTGTGCGTGTTGCGATAGTCTTGCATCTCCACCTCGCGCGGCCCGCCGATCCGGTCTGCTTCTTGCTCTCATCATGGAGCCGACCGAGACGACGAACCGGGAGCTTGCCCCCTTCTTGTCGTTATGTCTGCACGGAGCGCGTCGCCTGTGCGTTTTCCGGCCAGGGTGCGGGTCGTGGCTGGCGGGCAGGGCGGATTGTCCGGATTCAACAAGCGGGGCCATGACCACATGCTCCATGAATGGGCGGGAATCGGGCGGCCTCCATGGATCTGCGCTCGACGACGTTCTGGCCACTCCGGCAAGGAGGGCTTCGGGAGAGGACAGATGGAAGCCTTGGTCCAACGGATGATTGACCGCGAGATGATCCGCGATTGCATCGCCCGTCTCGCCCGCGGAGAGGATCGGCGCAGTGCTGACGTTATCCGGACCTGCTGGTGGCCGGAAGCGCGTTTCGACTACGGCGTGCACAGCGGCAATTTCGAGGCTTATCTGGCCTGGGTGGTGCCGGGCGCCGATGCGATCAAGGATACCCAGCATCTGATCGGGCAGTCGGTCATCGAACTCGCCGGCGAGGTGGCGCAGGCCGAGACCCACGTATTCTCTTATCACCGCATCGATATGGGAAAGGGAGACCGCGATACCTGCATCGGCGGACGCTATCTCGATCGCTTCGAAAAGCGCAGCGGGGAATGGCGCATTGCCGATCGGGTGATGCTCTACGATTGGGAGCAGGATTGGGGCGCAGCGGCGGACTGGTCGCAGGGAGTTATGGGTTATCCCTTCGGTGCAGGGCATTTCACCGGCCGGGCCAATGGCGATTACAGCGAGCGCTGGTTCGCGGGAGACGTCGGATGAGCGCGCCGCTGGCAGGCAAGGTTGCGCTGGTCACCGGCGCGAGCCGGGGCATCGGCAAGGGGATCGCACTGGTGCTGGCCGAGCAGGGGGCGAGGGTCTACGTCACCGGGCGCACGGTCAACGAGGGGGATTATTATCTTCCCGGCACCGTTGGTGGGACCGCTGCCGAATGCGACGTGCGCGGGGCGGCGAGCGGTGGACGCGGTATTGCGGTCGCCTGCGATCATGGCGATGACCTAGCTGTCGCGGCTCTGTTCGAGCGGATCGCTGCCGAGGCAGGGCAACTCGACATTCTTGTCAACAACGCCTTCTCGCTGTCCGACGACCTGCTCGAACCTAAGGGTTTCTGGGAAAAGCCGCTGGCCAATCTGGAAATGTGGGATGTCGGCGTCAGGTCCAACTATGTTGCCGCCTGGCATGCGGCGCGGCTGATGGTGCCGCAAAAATCCGGGTTGATCGTGGCGATCTCGGGCTTTGCCGCCGTCACGTACACGTATGGGGTAATTTTCGGGACGTCGAAGACGGCGGTAGGCCGGATGGCGCGGGACATGGCGGTGGAGCTCGAGCCGCATGGCGTCGCCTCGCTCACGCTCTGGCAAGGACTTACGCTGACCGAGAAAGCCAGGGACAATCTGGCAAGGATGGGTGAGCGGATGACGACGTCGATCACCCAGATGCAGGGAAGCAGCGACGAGCATCCCGGCCGTGTGGTGGCTGCGTTGGCCGCCGATCCCGAGGTAATGAAGCGTTCCGGCGGGGAGTTCATCACGGCGGAACTGGCGCAGGATTATGGGCTGACCGATATTGACGGACAAGTGATAGCCTCCGCGCGGGCCTTGCGCGGATCGCCGCTCTGGCAGCCGATCGCGCAAGGAGTGGAGGCATGACGGCGGATCGTGACGCTCGGATCGATGCCTTGCTCGACAAGCAGGATATCCTAGAATGCCTCGCCCGCTTTTCGCGCGGGATGGATCGGTTCGACCGGGCCATCTACCTTTCTGCCTTCTGGGGCGATGCGGAAATGGCGGCGGGGCCTTTTGTGGGCAGTGCCGCCGACTGTTGGGACTGGGCTGCGCCGATGCACGAAGCGGGACAGCTCCTCACCCACCACGCCTTGCTCCAGAGCAGCATCGATCTGGATGGTGACACTGCCCATAGCGAGACGTACTACCAGTTTGTCGGCCGCAACCGCGACGAGAGCCTGTGGATCGCCGGCGGGCGGTATGTCGACCGGTTCGAACGGCGCGGCGGCGAATGGAAGATCGCGCTGCGCACCAATGTGATCGAATGGGGCTGCCTGCCGCCGCCAATGCCGGTACCTTTTGCCGATGTGCCCGATCTTGCGCTCAACGGCGTGTCGTGCCGGAGCAAGGATGACCCCTCGTATCAGCGGCCACTTACAAATCGGCGTGCCCCTGCCAATCCGGCGAAGGGGTGAGCGGCATGGCGCGCATTTCGGATGGATTGGCGGGCCGGGTCGCGGTCGTTACCGGAGCCAGTCGCGGGATCGGCAAGGGCATCGCCTGTGCGCTCGCGGACCATGGGGCGACGGTCTATATCACCGGCCGCACGGTTGCCGAGGGGCAGAGCGTCTTGCCGGGGACCCTGGCACAGACCGTCGAGGAAGTCGAAGCGCGTGGCGGCAAGGGCGTTGCGGTGCCGCTCGACCTGATGGACGATGCGCGGATAGACGCGCTGTTCCAGCAGGTGCGCCGGGACGAGGGGCGGCTCGACATCCTCGTCAACAACGCGATGGCCATTCCCGAGACGATGACCGGGCGTGAGGGGTTCTGGGAAAAGCCGCTGGACGAATGGCAGATATGGGATACCGGTATGCGCGCGGCCTATGTCGCGGCCTGGCATGCCGCAAGGATCATGGTGCCACAAGGATCGGGTCTGATCGCGGCCCTGTCGGGTTATGTTGGCGTGACTTATACCTATGATGTCGTGTTCGGCACCACCAAGGCGGCGACCGACCGGATGATGCGCGACATGGGCCACGACCTGCGCGGAACCGGCGTGACGGCGCTGTCGTTGTGGCAGGGTTTCACGTTCACCGAGCGGGCGACCGAGAACCTCAAGTTCGTGCCGGGTATGGCAGCGCAACTTGGCAGCACCGCAGGGTCCTCGCCGGAGTTTCCGGGGCGGGTGATCGCGGCGCTGGCGATGGATCCGGCGGTCGCTGCGCGCTCTGGCGGAACTTTCATCAATGCCGAACTCGCGGCGGAATATGGCGTGACCGATCGGGACGGAAAGGTCGTCGCATCCCTGCGCGATACGCGCGGCGCACCGCTCTGGGCGCCGGGCGATACGACGCGGGCCTGATCGGCGTTACGCTAATATTTGAAGCGCCCCGCGTTCGGCGGCGGAGGCGCGCATGGCATCCATCACTATCATGCAGGCGAGGCCGTCATGGAACGTGGGCGGCGTGATCGCGCCGGGCTGCGCTTTGGTTTCTATCGCCGCTTTCAATGCCTTGGCGAGACGGGTGAAAGGCTCCAGTTCGAAGGACGTCCGGGCGTCTGCCGCCAAGGGCAGGGCAAGCTCTGGCGGTACGTCCAGTTGGCCGGTTCCCGAACGGTTCGCTACGAAAACCTTGCCCGCCTCGATCCAGACGGTCCCTTTCGATCCCGCGCATCGGCACAGACCAGCGCCTTGCCCCCATGCCCCGGCGCTCTGCTGCATCGTGCCTTCGACCCCGCCTTTGGTGAGGAAGCGCATGGAATAGGTGTCTTCGGCCACATCGGTCCGGTCCGATATGGTGAGCAGATTGGCGCTCAGCGACTCGAAATCGCCCAGCCAGGCGCGGATCTGGTCGATCAGGTGCGAGCCGCTTGCGCCGAGCCAGCCGCCGCCTGCCTGCCTGTCGAACCACCAACGCGGCAAGCGGGCGGCCGGGTCGGCGCAGAAGGGGATGAACTGATCCATCGCGAGGAAACGCGGCTCGCCGATCAGGCCCTCACGGATAGCCTGCCCGAACAGGGCGCGTTCCGGAAGCCAGCGAAACTCATGCGAGACCATGTGTACGATCCGCGCATCCTCGGCGGCCTTGAGCAGCGCGGCGCCTTCCACGGCATCGAAAGCAAAGGGCTTTTCGCACAGCACATGGCATCCCCGCGCGATGGCGCGGTGCGCGAGCGCGGCATGGGTATCGGGCGTCGTCGCGATGGTGACGAGCCGGGCTCCCGTGGCGGAGATTGCTTCGTCGAGGTCGGTGAAGCAGGCCGGAACCGCATTTTCCGAAGCCTTGCGTTGTAGGCGCTCCGTATCGCGGCCCACAAGCGCCAAGACATTGAAGCCGGCGGCACGCAGCGCGGGTATGTGAACACGGACGCCGAAACCGGTTCCCACGACCATCGCTGCGATCTTGCCCATGCCAGCGTCTTCCTTGAACCTATGCGGACTGTCGAGCTGGCTGGGTAATATCCGCCCAAGCGATTTTCGGTGATGCCGGAGTAGCTCCCGACGAAACAGGATAGCATGCCCGTTCTTTTGCCGACCGCGAGAGTGAGAATGAGGCCGATCAGCCTGGAATTCGCGAGCACCTTTGGTTTGCCGCCGGTCGAGGCCGTGCGGCTGGCTCTCGGCTGGGCTTCCGGCACATCAGTACGCCACTTCAGCCTGCGCGTGCCAGCCTTGCGGGTTATCAGCGTTTCTCGCTGCGCGATGACATCGTGCTACGCCGGGATCTGCGTGCGGCGATGGCGGAAACGGGCGTAACGATTGCGTCCGGTGAAGGGGTTGCGATTGTGCCGGAACACGATGTGCGCGATCTTTATGCGGGCGATCTGGTGATCATGGAGGGGCTCGGCATTCCCCGCATCAATGTCGTCAGCCTTGATCCCGATTTGCCCCGTAGCTTCGATCATCTGGCGACGCTGTGCGAACTGGCGAGCGGTTTTTGGCATCGAGACGCTGATCGAATTCGTGCCGATCTTTCCGATCTGCAATCTGGAAACAGCACAACGCGCGATCGCCCATGTGGGCCGCCAGGATTGCCGGGTGGTGTTTGACACAATGCATTTCTGCCGGACGGGCGGGCGTACTGCGGATCTCGCAGCCCTTGATCCCGATGTGATCGGCTATATCCAGCTTTGCGACGTTCCTGCCCAGCGGGTTCTGGCCGACTACATGGAGGAGGCCATCTGCGAACGCCTGGCGTGCGGCGAGGGGGACCTGCCATTGGTCGAATTGCTTGCCTTGCTGCCGCAAGACCGGATCGTCGGCCTGGAAGTGCCGCAGCGCTCGCAGGAATTGGCCGGAGTTCCATTGGAGGAACGACTTGCGCATTGCCTCGCGGCAGCGCGGAACTTTGTCCACGCCGCCTAGACGCTATTGGACCTTTTTAACGCAGTCCGCGATGACCTTGCCGCTTCCTTCAGCCGTCAAAGGGATGTCCATGTCCACAGACGGATATTGCGAATAGAATTGCACTGTCCGGTCAAAAGAAGCGGGCGGGGCACCATAAACGACACGCAACCCCAGATTGTGTGGAATCGGGCTTCCATCCCTTGGTACCATGTTGAACAGATCGATCTTGTAATTCTTCGTCGCCAGCATGTCTGAAGGGTCGTAGATTGCAACATCTGAATTATCGATCTTGTACATCAAAGCGTCAAGATAGGGGCTGTTGTCTGATGTTGCCGCTTTATTGTCGGCCATAGACGAAAGGTAAATGGATAGCGTGGATTGACTGTCATCCGAATTATTTTTGATGCACTCGATTGTTACATCTACGTACTGCAGCTCATCCTCATTAATCCAGAATGATTTTTTTGAGAATGAGGTGGTGATTTTTGTAAAATCATCACTCCTGCTCTCGTAGCTAAATTCATCAGAAGGATCTTTTGAGCGACCTGTATAGATGGAAGGGTCGCAGCCAGCGAGGACGAACGCCAAAGCCGCAACGGTCACAGGGCGCATATTCGCATGCTCAGATCGCAGAAAAATCATAGATAGCCCCAGTATTCAAATTGAGTTTCTAATTACATAGCGCATCTCTGCGATCAACTGCCCGTGGCGATATGTCGGCTCTAGCCGGCCAGCAGATTCTCGCTTGATCGACCGCGGAGCCCGTTTGAAAATTCGCTTTTCGCGCATTTTTCAAACAGCCTCTTAGAGCCCGATTCAAAAGTGTCTCAAGCGTAGCAATATCTTGCGGTTCTGCGGATGAGCATGCGGATAGAAGCGATCGTGGCCCAGGCGGTAGACGAGGCGATGGTCGCCTCCCAGTCCTTTGCGAGGCGGCGGCACCGCCCCAGCCAGGCGAACGTGCGCTCGACGACCCAGCGGCGCGGGAGGACTTCGAAGCCCTCGGCCTTGTCGGAACGCTTGATGATCTCGATTACCCAATTCCCGACTTTGGCGAGTGCTCTCCTGAGCTTGTCTCCGGCGTAGCCACCATCGGCGAAGATATGGCGCAGCCAGGGGAAGCGCTGGCATATGCCTTTGAGCACGTCGACGGCGCCATCACGGTCCTGAATATCGGCGGTGTGCACGAGGATGGAGATCAGAAAACCGGAGGTGTCGGTCAGGATATGACGCTTGCGGCCTTTGACTTTCTTGCCCGCGTCATATCCACTCGGGCCGCCGCTTTCGGTCGTTTTCACGCTCTGGCTATCGATGATGCCCGCACTGGGAGAGGCTTCGCGCCCCTCGATCTCTCGCAGGTTCATGACCAGCAGCGTGTTCATCACCTCGAACAATCCCGCGTTACGCCAGGCGTAGAAATAGCGCCGAACCGTCGAGACCGGTGGAAAGCACTTGGGCAGCAGGCGCCAGGCACACCCGGCCGAAGCCAGATAGAGCAGCGCGTTGGCCACTTCGCGCATATTCGTGCTGCGCCGCCGACCGCCTTGCTTTGCCGGGGGAATGAACGGGGCCACCAGCGCCCACTCCTTATCCGTCATGTCGCTTGGATAACGCAGTCCCTTGCGGCTATGCTCCTCTCGAGCAATGCCAGTCCATGCCATTGATCACTCCATCTCTCGCAAGGACGGCGTGAATCATAACATGCTGGTATTGCTCAACAACTTTTGGATCGGGCTCTTAGGCAAGTGACTCAGCAGACGGACAGCTGTCTCCCCTTCCCCAATAACGACGAGATATTCCGCTACTCGCTCGTCTTCCGCATGCGGAAAGGGAAAGCGGCCGGTCCGCTCCGGGAGAGCCAAAATCGGCGGCTAAATGCCTTGGAAGGGGCGACCTCGGCTAGCCTCGGTGGCGTAGAGTATCGATCAACATCGTGAATGCGGCCGATGAATGCCGACGGTGCGGATAGTAGAGGTGATAGCCGGGCAGGTCCGGCGTGAACCGATCAAGGATCCGGATCAGGCGGCTATCGTTCAAATCGCGCTGAACCTGATCCAGCGGGAGATAGGCCAGCCCTAGGCCATCGAGAGCGGCATCGCGGATGAGGTCGATCGAGTTCAGCACCAGCGGGCCGTCGACGCGCACGCGCGTCTCCCGATCTGCTCCGACGAGACGCCATGCATTGAGAGTGCCTGAACTCGGCAGACGCAGATTGACGGCGCGATGGTCGATGAGTTGGGCTGGAGAGACGGGCGGTGCAGATCTGCTGAAGTAATCGGGTGATCCAACAATGGCCATCGGCGTGTCCGGCCCGATGCGGACCGCAATCATGTCCTTGGCGATCTCGCCGCCAAGTCGGACGCCCGCATCGAAGCGATCGGCTACGACATCGGCAAGGCCATAGTCGATGGTGATTTCCACGGTGATGTCGGGATTGTCGATCAGAAGGCGTTTCATGGCGGGGACCAGAATGGTCTTTGCGGCATGCTCGACGGCGGTGATGCGGATCGTTCCGGTGGGGCGGTCGCGCAAGTCGCTGAGTGAAGCCACGGCCGTATCAAGATCATGCAGCATGGGCCCCAGAGTCGCGATCAGGCGCTCTCCGGCCTCGGTTGGTGCAACACTACGCGTGGTTCGCGAAAGGAGCCGCACGCCAAGCCGCCCCTCAATTCGCCTCACGATCTGGCTGACGGCGGATTGCGCCATGCCAAGACGCGCAGCCGCACGCGTGAAGCTGCGTTCTTCCGCCACGACCACGAACGTCGCGAGATCGGCTATTTCGTCGCGCCTCATTGATCACCTCAATGATGAAACCAATACAAATTATCCATCTAATCGGTTCAATCCTGAAGGTCTAGGTTGCTTCTTGTCAGCAGCGAGCCGGGAAGCCGGTCACATGCCGACCAGCGCGGAACGGACCCGCAGGAGACTGGAAATGGAAAAGATCAGCTTCTTCAATTCGAACAACCCGACACTCGTCATGTCAGCTGTCATCAACGTTCCCGAAGGCTTCGACGCCGGCTGCCGCTACCCGGCCATCGTCGTCTCGCATCCTGGTGGCGGGGTGAAGGAACAGACCGCCGGGACTTATGCGCGCAAGCTTGCCGAACTCGGCTTCGTCACCGTGGCCTACGACGCCTCCTACCAGGGCGAAAGCGGCGGCGCGCCGCGCCAGCTCGAGAACCCGCATGTCCGCACCGAGGACGTCAGCGCAGTTATCGATTACCTTTCGACGCTGCCCTTCATTGACCAGGAACGCATCGGCGCCATGGGTATCTGCGCGGGTGCTGGCTACACCGTCAATGCCGCCATCCAGGACCGCCGGATCAAGGCGCTGGGTACCGTCAGCGCGGTCAACATCGGCTCGATGTTCCGCAACGGCTGGGACAATTCGGTCCGCTCGATCGATGCGCTGCCCTATGTCGAGGCGGGCTCGAATGCTCGCACGGCCGATGCGTCCGGTGGTGACATCGCCACGATGCCGTTGGCGCCGATGAGCGAGGCGGATGCGCCGAACGAGGAACTACGCCAGGCCTGGGAATACTACCACACGCCGCGCGCGGAATATCCAACCGCTCCCGGCTTTGCGACGCTGCGCAGCCTCAACCAGATCATCACCTACGACGCCTACCACATGGCTGACGTCTATCTTACGCAGCCGCTCCAGATCGTCGCGGGCTCCGTGGCGGGCAGCAAGTGGATGAGTGATGACCTGTTCGACCGGGCCGCCGCGACCGACAAGGCGATCCATGTCGTCGAAGGGGCCAACCACATGGACCTCTACGATGGCGCAGCCTTCGTCGAAGAGGCGGTTGCCGTACTCGGGACCTTCTTCCGCGACAGGTTTGCGGCAGCCGCCGCCGTCGAAACCGTCGCACAGTGATCGAACAGACCTCGGCCAATAGGCAGGAGAATTCCATGGAAACGGTCCGCATTCGCAATCCCGGCATGTACTGGGACATTGCCGCCAACATCCACGTCCCGCCCGCGTTTGACGCCAGCAAGCGCTATCCAGCGGTTATATCCAACCACCCAATCGGTAGCTGTAAGGAACAGACCGCTGGCAACGTTTACGGCGAGGCGTTGGCCCGGGCCGGCTTCGTGGTCATCGTGCCCGACGCCAGCTTCCAGGGCGCGAGCGGTGGAAGCCCGCGCTGGATCGAAGACCCCGAACAGCGCGTGAAGGACTATCGGGACGTCATCGATTACGCCCAGGCGCTCCCTTATGTGGATCCCGAAAGGATCGGCATCCTCGGGATCTGCGGCGGCGGCGGCTACTCGGTGAAGGCGACGATCATCGACAAGCGCATCAAGGCGCTGGTCACGATTACCGGCGTCAATTTTGGGCGGCTTTTCCGCGAAGGCTTCAGCGCCTTCGATCCGGTAGCGGCGCTTGAAAGCATGGCCGCACAGCGTTCGGCCCAGATTGCGGGCGGCGATGAACGGGTCAACAACTTCCTTCCTGCCAGTGTCGAGGAGGGCAAGGCCGTGGGCATCACCGACATCGATGTGCTCGAGGCGACCGACTACTATCGCAACCGCTGCGTGGCGGAAGGATCGGGGACCCGCATGCTGGTCTCGCACGGTGCGCCTGCCATCGCCTGGGATGCCTTTGCCTTTGCCGAGACCTTGTTGATACAGCCGATGATGGTCGTGGTCGGGGACAAGCCCGGCGGTTTCGGAGCCTACCGCGATGGCCTCGAAATCCACGGCCGCGCCGCCTCGACGGACAAGGAACTGGTCGTCGTCGAAGGCTCGTCGCACTACGACCTCTACGATCAGCCCGAGCCCGTGGGTGAAGCGCTGGAAAAGCTCATCCCGTTCTTCGAGAAGCACCTGGGCTAGGCGAAGCCGGTGTCACACTGAGTAGCCCCCATTTGCCCCCCGGCAGCGTTGCACGGCCTTGAAAGAGAACCACTCTTCCCGCGTCCGCGCGGCTCGCCGGGGGGGGCAAATGGGGGCTATCGTGACCTCGAGGAATTTGTCAACGCCGCCTAGCTACCGGTGTCCTTGACCGTTTCCATCGCCACATAAGTGGAAGTGCTGGAGACGTGCGGCAGGTTGGACAGCTTTTCGCCCAGAACCTCGCGATAACGGCGGATGTCGCGGGTACGTACCTTGAGCAGATAGTCGAAGTGGCTGGCAAGCATGTGGCATTCCTCGACCTCGGGAATGCGTTGGACCGCGGCGTTGAATTCCGTGAGGGCCTGTTCGCGGGTGTCGGAGAGCTTCACTTCGGTGAAGGCCACGTGATCGAGCCCGAGCGCTGCTGGATCGACCACGGCCTGGAATCCGCGGATCACGCCCGAATCGACCAGTCGGCGCAGACGTACCTGGCACGGCGTCTTGGACAGGCCGACCACGCGGGCGAGTTCGGTGACGCTCATCCGCCCGTCGTTTCTGAGCGCGGCGATGATCTTGCGATCGTGCTCATCCAGGGTGACTGATTTGACTGTTTTTGCCATTCATTTTGCCTACGTTGATCCGGAACATAAGTCCATATGGACTGATTTTACCTCATGAAAAGTCGGATTGCCAAGCGGACTCGCGATATTCTGCGCACATGACCCAGACCGCGCCTTTTGCCGCTTTCGCTCCTGCCGTTCGTGAACCCACCGAACTGCGCCGTGCCATCACCGCTGCCTATCGCAGGGACGAGGCCGAATGCATGGCCCCGCTGCTGGCCGCCGCGACGCTGCCCGACGCCACCCGCGCCGCAGTTCGTGCGACCGCCAGCAACCTCGTCACTACGCTGCGCGCCAATCACAAGGGGACCGGTGTCGAGGGGCTGGTGCAGGAATACTCGCTGTCGAGCGAGGAGGGCGTCGCGCTCATGTGTCTGGCCGAGGCGCTGCTGCGCATTCCCGACGATGCCACCCGCGACGCGCTGATCCGCGACAAGATTGCCGGCGGCGACTGGGGCGCACACCTTGGCAAGGGCAAGTCGCTGTTCGTCAATGCCGCCACCTGGGGCCTTGTCGTTACCGGCAAGCTGGTCGGTTCGGTGGACGACAAGGGCCTTGGCGCCGCGCTGACGCGCCTTGTCGCGCGTGCCGGTGAGCCGGTGATCCGCCGCGGCGTCGACATGGCAATGCGCCTGATGGGCGAACAGTTCGTCACCGGCGAAACCATCGACGAAGCGGTGAAGCGTGCCCGCGAACTGGAAGCGCAGGGCTTCCAGTACAGCTATGACATGCTGGGCGAAGCGGCGACGACGGCGGCCGACGCGGACCGCTACAACACCGACTACGTCAACGCGATCCACGCCATCGGTAAGGCCAGCGCCGGGCGCGGCGTCTATGGCGGCCCCGGCATCTCGATCAAGCTTTCCGCCCTCCACCCGCGCTATGTCCGCGCGCAGGCGAGCCGCGTGATGGGCGAACTGCTGCCGCGCGTGAAGGCGCTGGCGGTGATCGCCAAGGGCTACGACATCGGCCTCAACATCGATGCCGAGGAAGCGGACCGTCTCGAACTCTCGCTCGACCTGCTGGAGAGTCTGGCGCTCGATCCCGATCTGGCAGGCTGGGACGGCCTCGGCTTCGTGGTGCAGGCCTATGGAAAGCGCTGCCCCTATGTGCTGGACTGGATCATCGATCTGGCCCGCCGCGCCGGCCGTCGCATGATGGTGCGTCTGGTCAAGGGTGCCTACTGGGATGCCGAGATTAAGCGCGCGCAAGTCGATGGCCTTGCCGATTTCCCGGTGTTCACCCGCAAGGTTCATACCGACGTGTCCTACGTCGCCTGCGCGCAGAAGCTGCTGGCCGCGCCGGACGCTGTGTTCCCGCAGTTCGCCACCCACAACGCGCAGACGCTGGCGACGATCTACCAGCTTGCCGGGCCGGACTTTGCCATCGGCAAGTACGAGTTCCAGTGCCTGCACGGCATGGGCGAGCCGCTCTATTCGCAGGTTGTCGGCAAGGATAAGCTCGACCGTCCCTGCCGCATCTACGCGCCGGTCGGCACGCATGAGACGCTGCTGGCCTACCTTGTGCGCCGCCTGCTGGAGAACGGCGCGAACTCCTCGTTCGTGAATCGCATTGCCGATCCGGCGGTGCCGGTGGAGGAGATGGTTGCCGATCCGGTCGACGTGGTCCGTGCCATGCCGCACCCCGGCGCGCGCCATAGCGAGATTGCCGCACCTGCCGGTCTCTACACCGGCCGCCGCAACTCGGCCGGTATCGATCTGGCCGACGAGACGGCGCTCACCGCGCTGACCGCCGCGCTTCAGGCTTCCGTGACGCGCGAATGGTTCGCCATGCCCGCCAATGCGCAGGGCAAGGTGCGGGACGTGCTGAACCCCGCCGACCACCGCGACGTGGTGGGCAAGGTGATGGAAGTGGCGCCCGCAGCCGCCGCCGTCATGGTCGCGCGTGCTGCCATCAGCCGCTGGGGCGGTACGCCGGTGTCCGACCGCGCCGCCATGCTCGATGCCGCCGCCGACGCGATGCAGGCGCGGATCGGTGAGCTGATGGGCCTGGTCATCCGCGAAGCCGGCAAGTCCGCCGCCAACGCCATTGCCGAAGTGCGCGAGGCGATCGACTTCCTGCGCTATTATGCGCAACAGGCTCGCGCGACGTTCGGGGTCGAGCAAGTCGCCCTTGGCCCGGTGGTCTGCATCAGCCCGTGGAACTTCCCGCTGGCGATCTTCGCCGGGCAGGTTGCCGCCGCGCTCGTCGCCGGCAACACCGTGCTGGCCAAGCCCGCCGAAGAGACCCCGCTGATCGCCGCCGAAGCCGTGCGCATCCTGCACGAAGCCGGCGTTCCGGCCGACGCGCTGCAACTGGTTCCGGGCGACGGCAAGGTCGGCGCCGCGCTTGTGGCCGCGCCGCAGGTGGCCGCCGTCATGTTCACGGGCTCGACCGAAGTCGCCCGCCTGATCCAGAAGCAGCTTGCCGGTCGCACGTCGGCGGATGGCCGCGCCATTCCGCTGATTGCCGAGACCGGCGGCCAGAACGCGATGATCGTCGATTCCTCCGCGCTCGCAGAGCAGGTGGTGGCGGACGTCATCGCGTCGGCTTTCGACTCCGCCGGTCAGCGCTGCTCGGCGCTGCGCGTGCTGTGCCTTCAGGAAGACGTGGCCGACCGCACCTTGAAGATGCTGAAGGGCGCGCTCGCCGAACTCTCGGTCGGCAACACCCAGACGCTGGCGACCGACATCGGTCCCGTCATCACCGCAGAGGCGCAGACCAATATCGCTGCGCATATCGAGACGATGAAGGCGCGCGGCTGCAAGGTGGAGCAAGTGGCGATCCCCGCCGACTGCGCGCGGGGTACTTTCGTCGCGCCCACCATCGTCGAGATCGACAGCATCGCCCAGCTTGGCAGTGAGGTCTTTGGCCCCGTGCTCCACGTCGTCCGCTTCCGCCGCGACGATCTGCCGGGCCTGATCGATGCGATCAACGGCACCGGCTACGGCCTGACCTTCGGCCTGCACACCCGTCTCGACGCCACGGTCGAGCGCGTCACTTCGGCGGTGAAGGCGGGCAACCTCTACGTCAACCGCAACACCATCGGCGCCGTCGTCGGCGTGCAGCCGTTCGGCGGGCGCGGGCTTTCGGGTACCGGCCCCAAGGCGGGCGGCCCGCTTTATCTCGGCCGTCTGGTCACCAAGGCACCCGAAGTGCTCGGCCCGGCAGGACATGGCGCGCCGCTGGTGGAGGCCTTCGCCGCGTGGCTGGAGAGCGTGGGCGAGGCGAGCGCGGCTGCCCAGGCGCGCAAGATCGGTGCGGCATCCGCGCTCGGCACCGAGACCGAGCTGACCGGCCCGGTGGGTGAGCGCAACCTCTACGCGCTGCATCCGCGCGGCCGCGTGCTGCTGCGCCCGGCGACCCGCGCGGGCCTCTTCGCGCAGATGGCGGCGGTGCTCGCCACCGGCAACACCGCGACGGTCGAGGGCATGGCGGTTCCCGGCGGCCTGCCTGCCGGGATCGAGGCGCGCTTCCACCTCCACGCCGGTGAAGCCTTCGCGGCCTGCCTTGTGGAAGGGGATGCCGAGGCCGTGCGCGCGGCCTGCGAGGCCGTGGCCGAACTGCCGGGGCCGATCGTGCCGGTGCATGTCAGTGCCGGACCCAATGGCGCCTGGCTGCTGGAGGAGGTGTCCACCTCGATCAACACCACGGCGGCGGGCGGCAATGCCAGCCTGATGATGATCGGCTGAGGCGCGGCGTCATTGCTGCGATTCGGGCAGGCCGCTCCCTTCGCAGGGGGCGGCCTGCTGTCGTTTGAACGGCGCATTCGCGGCCAGCAGGCTGGGCTGGTTGACACAGTTGACACGGTCCACGGCAAAAAAGTCCGGGCTGTCACCTTGTCCCTCATCGAGAGGCCAAGCCGTTCAAACTGAACATGAAAGATTCGTCGTTCGGAGCATGGCGGCAGCCTGCCAGAACATGGCTAGGTAGGAAAACGATAGTCCCCCGCAACAATCGCCGCACCCCGTTCTGCGACCGACTCGTCCTTGTTCTTTCCGATTCCGGATATGGGCATTCTTCACAAGTAGGCGGCGAGCCACCACAGGAGTATGGTGTCTAGCGGAGAAATACCTATGGGCAGGATGATCGTAGAGGCCGCCACGAGCATCGACGGCTATTGGGTCGATGCCGAAGGCGTCAGCGTTTTTCCCATCGATGCGCAGCGCCGCGCTCGCATGGTGGCGCGTCTGTCGCAGTCCTGCGGGGCCGTGGTCATGAGCGCAAAGGCCTTTGCCGCCGCCGGCGAGCCGGACTGGTATGCCGACAACTACGAGCTTCAGGTACCGATCTTCGTGGTGACCGAGCGCGTTCCGGTGCCCGCCCCGCGCGAAAATGCGCGGCTGCGCTTTCATTTTCTGCCTGATTTTGCCTCGGCGCTGGCGGCGGCCGAGCGCGAGGCGGGGGACAAGGCGGTGCTGGTCATCGGTGGCGCCCGCACGGTGACTGCTGCGCTCAGCACCGGCAGGACCGACGAGATCTGGCTCCACGTCATGGCGCGCACGCTTGGCAGGGGCGCTCCTCTGTTCGACGAGGACATGCCTTTCGCGGACTATTTTGTGTCCGAGATGGAGAATACCCCCAGCGCCGTCCACATGCGGCTGGAGCGGCGCTGCCAGGCCTGATCGGGCAGCAACGGTTTCAGGCGCAGGCGGGCACCGCGTCGAGTTCCACCCCCCGCTTGTGATGCACCAGCGTCAGCAGGAAGATTGCCAGACCGCCGAGCGACAGGCCCGCGCCGATCCAGCCGGTGGAGGTAAGCCCCCACCCTGCCGAGATGGCCAGGCCGCCCAGCCACGGCCCCAGCGCGTTGGCGAAGTTGAAGGCGCTGTGGTGCGCGGCGGCGGCAAGCGCCTGCGCCTCGCCGGCCACGTCCATCAGGCGGGTCTGGAGGATCGTGCCGAGCCCGCCGGAGAAACCGACCATCAGGATCACCGGGATCAGCGACCACAGGCTTCCCGCGGCGAAGGGGAACAGGGCAAGGCTGAAGGCGCTGAACAGCAGGGCGCCGATGGCGGCACGGCTCTGTGCGCGGTCCGCGGCCCAGGCCCAGAACAGGTTGCCCACGGTCATGCCCACCCCGAATACCGCAAGCACAACCGGGACGAGCCCTTCCGACACCTTGGTAACTTCGATCATCGTCGAGGCAACATACGTATAGACCGCGAAGAGCCCGCCAAAGCCGATGGCGCCGGTCAGCAGCGTCAGCAGCACTTGCGGGCGGCGCAGCGCGCTGAGTTCGCGCGCGGCGCTGGCGCCTGCGGCGGGCGGCTGATGGGGAGCGAACAGCGCGACCGATGCCATCGTCATCAGCGCCAGCACCGAAACCACCGCAAAGCCCGCGCGCCAGCCCAGCGCCTGCCCCAGCCAGTTGGCGGCCGGCACCCCGATGATGGTGGCGACAGTCAATCCGGACATGACCATGGCCACGGCCTGGGCGCGGCGGTTCTCCGCCACCATCGAGGCCGCCACCAGCGCGGCGACGCCGAAGTAGGCGCCGTGCGGCAGTCCGGAAAGGAACCGGAACGCGATCAGCATCGGGTAGCTCGGTGCCAGCGCCGAAAGCCCGTTGCCCAGCGCAAACAGCGCCATCAGCCCGATCAGCAATGCCCGGCGGCCCATCCTGGCGGCCAGCACGGCGATGATCGGCGCGCCGACAAAGACGCCCAGCGCATAGGCGCTGATCGCGTGGCCTGCCTGCGGCTCGGTCAGGTGCAGGTCGCGCGCGAAATAGGGCACGAGGCTCATCGCCGCGAATTCGGTGGTCCCGATCGCGAAGGCACCCATCGCCAGCGCAAAGGTGACGAGGGCAGGGTGAGTATGGACGGTCTTGTTAAGCTGATCGGTCATGTTGCACTGCAATATTGGGGGCATTTGGCACTTAGTGGAGCCCGGCGCAAAGCCAAGGGATGATGTGTGTGCGTTTTTTGCACCTGAAAATTCGCGGCTTGCAACTGGGGGAGCGGGAGCCCGGTTACGTCCTCCAGGATATGAAGCAGGAAAATCAGGCCGGCACGGTCCTCAGCAAGGTTCCCGAGGTCACGCTTGGCTTCTGGATCATCAAGATTTTTGCAACAACGCTGGGTGAGACCGGCGGCGATACGCTGTCGATGACCTGCGACATGGGATACCTGCTCAGCAGCCTTGTCTTTGTGGTGCCGCTGGTCGTGCTGGTGCTGCTGCAGGTGCGCGCGCGAGGGTTCATCCGCTGGCTCTACTGGGCGACCATCATCGCTTCGACCACGGCCGGGACGACGATGGCCGATTTCGCGACGCGCTCGCTGGGGATCGGCTATCTCGGCGGCTCGTTGCTGCTGGGGGCGCTGGTCATGGCATCGCTGCTGACCTGGAAGCACGTGACGGGGACGATCGCGGTCGAAAGCATCGTCTCGGCGCGGGCGGAGTGGTTCTACTGGATCACGATCACCTTTTCGCAAACCCTGGGGACCGCGCTGGGAGACTGGGCGGCCGATGACGGCGGGCTGGGCTATCTTGGCGGCGCCGCGCTGTTCGGCGGATCGCTGGCGGCGCTGGAGGTGCTGCGCAGGTGTTCGCCGGTAAGCCCGGTGCTGCTGTTCTGGGCGGCCTTTGTCCTGACCCGGCCGCTGGGGGCGACGCTGGGCGATTTCCTCGACAAGCCGCTTGCGCATGGCGGGCTGGACCTCAGTCGACCCTGGGCAAGTTCTCTCCTCGCCTGCGCCATCGTGGTCATGGTGGCGGTCCTGCCGCAGCGTGCGGGCAGGCATCCCGGCTGATCCGGGACAAGGACGGGAGGTTGCGCAGATTTTAACTTCGGATAAGCAGATTTGCGCTATTCTCTTCGAGGGCTGCGAGATAGCCGCGAGGGGAACGAGGCCATGCGTCACGATGCATCGGTGGCCGAAGGAGTGGGCGAAGCATTGCTGGGGGCGCTGTCCGGCCTTGCAAAGTCGGTAAACGGCGCGCGTTCCCGCCAGGTTTCCGGCGTCGCCGACGAGGACTGGCGGGGGCTGGAACGGCACGCGCGGTTGCCTTCACAGCTTCTCGCGTTTCACGAAGCCTTGCGTGTGACGATGCTGGCAGGGCGCGTTGGCCTGCTTGCCCGGGTGCGCGATCACGGGCGTACGGTCGCGCTGCTGCCGCTCTGCCGCCGTCGTGGATGGATGTCGCGCTGGCATGCCGCCGGGGAACGCCAGGTCTACGAGCCGGTGGACGCCCTCTACCGTGACGGGGCGGCGGTCGCGGCCTTGGGCCGCGAACTTGCGCGGCTGCGGCGCCCCTTGCGGTTGGAACGCATCCCGGAGGATTCGCTGCTGGTCGGCGCGCTGCGGGCGGCGATGAAGGGCAGGGGCGTGCTGGTGATCCGGCCGGCCACCGGCTGCCCGACGATCGCGATCGAGCCCGGTGGCGGCGACCCCGAAACCCGCTTCAATGCCGGGCGGCGTTCCGACTTTCGCCGTGCCCGGCGCAAGGCGGACGCCGAAGGGGCGGTCACGTTCGAGCTGCACGCGCCCTCGCGAGAGCAATTCGGCACGCTGTTCGACGAGGCCATGGAAATAGAGCGTCGCGGCTGGAAGGGCGATGCCGGCACGGCATTGGCGTGCGATCCGGTGAAGGCGGCGTTCTTTCGCGATTTTCTGGGCCGCGCCAGCGATGAAGGGGCCTGCCGCATCGCCTTCATGCGGATCGACGGCAAGGCTGTCGCGACACAGCTCGCGGTGGAGTTCCAGCAGCGCTACTGGCTGTTCAAGATCGGTTTCGACCGTGCGTTCTCTCGGGTTTCGCCCGGCAACCTGCTGATGCTTCACGCGCTGAGCGATGCCACCGCGCGCGGACTGCTCGGCATCGAGCTGCTGGGTGAAGTGGAGCCCTGGATCATCGAGGGGTGGACGCGGGAAGCGATCGCCTGTCTCCGGTTGCAGACCTATCCGTTCAATCTCCACGGCCTCGCCGCGCTGGTGGCGGAGGCGGGCAACTGGGTGTGGCAGCGGCGACCGGGACGCAGGGTTCCCGCATGAGCGCAGGACTGGGCACAAGGCTGCGCACCGGATTGTCGCGCACGGTCGAGGCGCTGGCGCCCGCGCCGGACGCGGCTGCGGCGGCGAGGGCGGCGCTTGCCCTTCAAGCGCGCGGCATGGCTGCCACGCTCAGTTATTTCCCGGCATGGGACGGAGAGCCAGAGGGCATCATCGCAGCCGGTGAAGCGTTGTCCGCGGCGCTGGGCGAAGGGGCTCCCGGTACGTGCCTTGCCATCAAGGCATCGCCGCTGCATTTCGACAAGGACCTGCTGCGCGCCGTGGCCAGTCCCGCGGCATCGGCGGGCATGACGGTGGTGTTTGATGCACTCACCCACGTTCAGGCCGGGCCGACGCTGGATCTGGTCGAGTGGATGGCCCAGGCCTACGGCGCCAGCGGCGCCGCGCTGCCCGTGCGCTGGCGGCGCAGCCTTGCCGATGCCGAACGGCTGCGCGAAACGCCGGTGCGTCTCCGCCTGGTCAAGGGCGAGTGGCCCGACCCCGAGGGGGACGCCGGCGAACCGGGGCAGGCTTACCTCAATCTCGTGCGCATGCTCGCGGGCCGCAAGGCGCCGGTGGGTGTCGCCACGCACGATCCGGCGCTTGCCCGCGCCGCGCTGGAGATCCTGAAACCCTCGGGAACGCCTTGCGAACTGGAGCAATTGCGCGGCTTGCCGATGAAGCGCAGCACCGCGGTCGCGGCGCGGCTCGGCGTGCCGGTACGGCTCTATTGGCCATTCGGCCCCGGCTGGTGGCCCTATGCCGCCGAGAAGCTGATCGAGCGTCCCTACCTGCTGAAGTGGTGGGTTGCCGATCGCCTCGGTTGAGGCTGGGTCAGAGATCCAGATCGAATTCGGGAGCGCTCTGGCCGGTGCGGTCTGACGGGAGGGCGACGTGGATGCCGCACTCGGTCTTGTCGAACCCGCGCCAGCGGCCCGAACGCGGGTCTTCGCCGGGTGCGACCTTGCTCGTGCAGGGCATGCAGCCGATCGAGGGATAGCCCTGTGCCACCAGCGGGTGCGGCGGCAGGTCGTGCTCGGCGATATAGGCGGCGAGGCGCTCGGGCGACCAGTCGATCAGGGGGTTGATCTTGAGGCGGCCCTGCGTGTCGCTGGTGTCGATCTCGAAGCGGGGCAGCGTGGCGCGGGCCGAGTTCTGGAAGGCCTTGCGACCGGTGAACGAGGCGTCGTAACCCAGCAGCGCCTTTTCCAGCGGCTTGACCTTGCGGATCTCGCAGCAACCGTCGGGGTCGTAGGACCAGCGCAGCCCGTTCTCGTCCTTCTTCGCCAGTTCCGCAGCGTCGGGGACGAGGTTGATGAGGTTGGTCAGGCCGAGACGCTCGACCAGCAGGTCCCGGTAGGCGAGCGTCTCGGGAAAGTGCTTTCCGGTCTCCAGAAACAGCACCGGCACGGAAGGGTCGACCGCGGCCAGCAGGTGCAGCAGCACCGCGCTTTCGGCGCCGAAGCTCGATACCGTCGTGACGTCGCCCGCCATGCCTTCCTTGAGCAGCGTCTCGAGCATCTCGCTCGTGTCGGTGCCGCGGAACAGGCGGTTGAGCCGCACGGCATCGGCCTCGTCGAAACGAGGACCGGTGTCGATGCGGTCGCGGATACGGGTCACTTCGGTATGAGTCATCGGGTGGTCCCTTTTGACGGCGGTTTTCCGGTTGCTCTGGAGCGGAAAATCAGCCGTGGCGCTTGGCCCAGATCGCCGGGCGACCGTCAACGGCGGTGGCCTGGTAGACGTTTTCCCAACGGTCGAACGCGGTGCGGGCGTCCTGATCGTTGAGCGCCTTGTCGGGCGCGAAGGCATCGAAGCCGCAGCGCTTGAGGTGATGGAGCATGTCGATCACGAGATCGCCCACGGCGCGCATCTCGCCCTGGTAGCCCGCTTC
This sequence comes from Sphingomonas sp. IC081, assembly GCF_006874585.1. Taxonomy (GTDB): domain Bacteria; phylum Pseudomonadota; class Alphaproteobacteria; order Sphingomonadales; family Sphingomonadaceae; genus Novosphingobium. The sequence goes on along the minus strand of NZ_CP029762.1, from coordinate 719,313 downwards.
GCGCAGGATACGGGCGGAGGAGTAACCGCGCCCGTCGGTCCAGGCCGGGAAGCTGACTTCCACCAGCGAGAGACGGTCCAGATGCGGCAGCAGGTCGCGCGCATCGTCGCCCGGCTCGATGCGCACGGCGGTGGCGTTGGTCTGCGCGGCGAAGGCATCGACGGTCACCGCCGGATCGTTGACCGCTTCGTCTTCACGGAAGCGGAATTGGACTTCAACCATAGATCGCTTCCTTGAACGGAGCCATGCCGATACGGCGATAGGTGTCGAGGAAGCGTTCCTCGCCCTGCTTGTTGGCGAGATAGACCTGCGTGGCCTTTTCGATGGCATCGACCACGCCGTCCTCGGTGAAACCGGGGCCGGTGATCTGGCCGAGCGAGGTATCCGCGCCCTCGCTGCCGCCGAGCAGGAGCTGGTAGTTTTCCAGACCCTTCTTGTCGACGCCGAGGATGCCGATGTGGCCCGCGTGGTGGTGGCCGCAGGCATTGATGCAGCCGGAAATCTTCAGCTTCAGCTCGCCGATCTCGGCCTGACGCTCGGCACTGCCGAAACGCTCGGAGATCTTCTGGGCCACCGGGATCGAGCGGGCATTGGCCAGCGCGCAATAGTCGAGGCCGGGGCAGGCGATGATGTCGCCCACGGTGTCGAGATTGGCGGTGGCAAGGCCCGCTTCGTCCAGCGCCTGCCACACGGTGTAGAGGTCGGCCTTCTTCACGTGCGGGAAGACGATGTTCTGGGCGTGGGTCACGCGCAGTTCGTCGAAGCTGTAGTCCTTGGCCAGCTGCGCCATCAGGCGGATCTGGTCGGCGCTGGCGTCACCGGGGATGCCGCCCACGGGCTTCAGCGAAACCGTGGCGATCACATAGCCTGCCTGCTTGTGGGCATGCGTGTTGCGTTCCACCCAGAGGCGGAAGTCGGGATCGGTCAGGTCCAGATCGTCCGAAGCGCCGGCTTCGAAGCCGGGATCGACGAAGTGCGCCTTGATGCGCTCCAGCTCGGCCAGCGGCGGCTCGATCGGCTGGGTCAGCAGGTGCGCGAACTCTTCCTCGACCTGGCGGACATATTCGTCGCGGCCCAGTTCGTGGACGAGGATCTTGATGCGCGCCTTGTACTTGTTGTCGCGGCGGCCATAGCGGTTGTAGACGCGCAGGCAGGCCTCGGCATACGTGATCAGCTGGTCCAGCGGCACGAAATCGCGGATCAGCGGGGCGATCATCGGGGTGCGGCCCATGCCGCCGCCGGCGTAGAACCGGGCGCCGATCTCGCCCGCGTCGTTACGCACCATCTTGATGCCGATGTCGTGCAGGCGCATCGCCGCGCGGTCGGTTTCCGAGGCGATGACGGCGATCTTGAACTTGCGCGGCAGCACCAGGAATTCCGGGTGGAAGCTGGACCACTGGCGCAGCAGTTCGGCATAAGGGCGCGGATCGACGATTTCTTCCGCAGCCGCGCCCGCATACTGGTCGGACGAGATGTTGCGGATGCAGTTGCCGCTGGTCTGGATGGCATGCATCTCCACCTTGGCGAGTTCGGCCAGGATGTCGGGCGTGTCTTCCAGCTTGATCCAGTTGTACTGGATGTTCTGGCGGGTGGTGAAGTGGCCGTAGCCGCGGTCATACTTGTCCGCGATATCGCCCAGCAGCGTCATCTGCGCGGAATTCAGCGTGCCATAGGGCACCGCGACGCGCAGCATGTAGGCGTGAAGCTGGAGGTAGAGGCCGTTCTGCAGGCGCAGCGGCTTGAACTGGTCTTCGGTCAGGTCGCCGGCAAGGCGGCGGCGCACCTGGTCGCGGAATTCCGCGACGCGCGTATCGACCATCTGCTGGTCGTATTCGTCGTACTTGTACATCAGATTACCCAGTCTGCGGCTGCGGGGTCGGAGGGCTTCAGCGTCAGGTCGAGGCGGACGGTCGGCCCGAGGGCGCGGATGCGCTCCTTGATATGGGCGGGGCGGACGCCTTCTTCGGTCTTCGCACCGTCGACGACATAGGCGCCGACGACATTGCGGGCCCCTTCCTCACGCGCGGCAAGGGCGGCGCCATGGTCGCCGACATCGGCGGAATCGTTGACATCCAGCGACCAGCTTACGCCGGTCCACCAGATGACCGCCCCGGTCTTGAGGTCGTTGCCCGTCAGGATCTTCACTGTTGTACTGCCTCCAGCGCTGTTGCGCTTACGATGGTGTCGGGCTGCGCGGTGACAGCACCGATGACGATGAGCGCGGGGCTGGCCACCCGTTCCCGCTCAACAAGCTCTGCAAGGCCGGCAAGCGACGCGCGCAGTACGCGCATGTCGCCGCGCGTGGCCTTTTCGATCACCGCGACGGGAACCTCGGGGGTCAGGCCGTCCGCAATCAGCTTTTCGGTGATCTGGGCGGCGGTCGCAAGGCCCATGAAGATCACCAGCGTCCGGCCCTTGCCGGCAAGGCCGGACCAGTCCTGATCGGTCAGGCCCTTGCACTGGCCCGCAACGAAGCTGACGATCGAGGCGTGGTCGCGGTGCGTCAGCGGGATCTGCGCGGCGGCGGCGGCGCCCAGCGCGGACGAGATGCCGGGCACCACTTCCACCGGAACCCCGGCGGCGCGGCAGGCTTCGGCTTCCTCGCCCCCGCGGCCGAACACGAAGGGATCGCCGCCCTTCAGGCGCACGACGTCATGGCCGGCCAGCGCCTCGCGCACGAGGAGGGCGTTGATCTCCTCCTGCTTCATGGTGTGACGCGAGCGGGCCTTGGCCACCGAGATCAGGCGCGCGGAGGGGCGCGCCATCGACAGGATCGCCGGATCGACCAGCCCGTCGTGCACGATCAGCGCGGCGTTCATCACCAGCCGCGCGGCGCGCAGGGTAAGCAGATCGGGATCGCCGGGGCCGGCGCCGACCAGGAAGACTCGTCCGGGAGAGGCGGGATTCGCTTGCATGATGGCGCACATGATACCGCAAGACCGGGGATACCAGCCAGAATGGCTTTGCAGGCAGAAAGGGAGGGTTTTAGGGGTATGAGCGGAGCGCGATTTTGTCCGGTTTTGGCCGGAATTTCGGGTTTCGTGCGTTTTGTCGGGGCGTTTGTGCACGTTAAGTCGCGGCATCTGCTATTATTAACTATGTGCGCCATGTCGTGACCGGTTCGTGACGGCATGGCGAGGGGTGAGTGACGATGATTCGAGGAAAGGCGGATGGCTATCCGTAGTAATTGAAGCCGCTTTTGATGCGGAATTGATCTTCGCATCGATGAACATGGCGTGGATACGAACGCATTGGTCGTATCGGAGGTCTTAACGGACTTCTCGACCTGACCCGTTCTGCGTATACATCCACTGTGGGTTACGACATTTTTCCAGATGTCGCTGTCGTGGGTGGATCGAACGGGTTGGCGCTCCAATTCGGCCGGGCCGAGCAGATCGGGCCGCTCCGGATAGGGAGGGTATTAGTCGGCGCGCTAACCGAATCTTAACCCAGGGAGGGGATTTTCTGCCTCCTGGAGAATGCGCAATGCCCATCGAGGCACATTTCGAAGTTAACCCCGAGGCTGCCGCATTCGTCGGCGATCGCGCCCGTGCGCCTCGTCGCAAGCTGATGCTGGAGACCCAGGGGGCCAGTTCGTCAGGGGCAGAAATGCCCGTTCTCATCCACAACTTCTCCGAAAGCGGGCTCCTGCTTGAAAGCGCCACGGCGCTGGCCGTGGGAGACACGATCGAGCTCGAACTGCCCGAAGCGGGGCAGACGCCGGCTCGGGTGATCTGGACCAGCGGCAACCTCTACGGCTGCGCGTTCGACCGGATCCTGCCGAAATCGGCACTGAGCGCGGCGCAACTGCGCAGTGCCGTCCAGCCGGGCATAGCGCTGGGCGATCAGTCCGGCGCGGGCGAGACATCCGGTAATGCGCCTGCGGCCATCGGCGGCGAAAGCCTGGGCGAGCGGTTGCATCGCCTGCGCAAGGAGCGCGGCTTCACGCAAGGCGAACTCGCGGCCCGTCTGGGTGTCAGCAAGCCCACGGTCTGGGCCTGGGAGCAGGGCCGTGCCCGTCCGATCGAGGAGCGGCTTGAGGCCATCGCCCGCGAATTGGGCGTCAATATCGCGGATCTGCGCCCGGGACGAACCGTGGCGGGACTGCCCGAGCTCATCGCGCGTTGCCGCGAGCAGATCGCGGCAGCGGTGGAAACCACGCCGGACAAGATCCGCATCATGATTGAACTGTGACCGGGGGCATTGCGGGCATCCGTCCGGCGGTGCCCGCAAATTCTCTGGCCGGCTTGAAATGTTGATGGTAAATATCGGAATAACAAGAATTTATTTCTATAAAGGTTGAATAACAGAACTAATCCGCCTTTCAGTTAAGGCGTTGTTCGGGTCGTTGCGGGGGGCGTTCGAATGGTGGGTGTATCAACTCATTTTTATGGGTGTGTATCTGCTGGTCGGCTCACTCTGATGGCTGCTTGTTCCTTGGGGTCGTTTCGCGGCCCAATGGCACTGGGGCACTTTTGAGTATGGGAATGGAATTCACATTCCGGGAGTCGTGGACACTTTTCGGCCTGCTGGCCGAGACGACCTCGGATATCATTCTCAAGACCGATCTGCAGGGCTGCATCGTGCAGGCCTCGTCCGGTATTGCCCGGCTCGGGGTGCGTATCGATCCGGCCGTCACCGGTCCGCACTTGCTGGATGTCGTCTCGGATTCTGCGCGCGCCGCAGTGGCCGAGGCGCTCGACGCGGCACTCGCCGGCGCGCAGACCGGCAACTGGGTCGAATTTCCCGCGATCAGCCTTGACGAGCGCGATACCTGGTACGAATTGCAGGCGCGGGCGCTGCTCGATGATGCAGGCGTGGTCTATGGCGCCCTGGCGGTAATGCGCAGCATCGACGAGAAGCGTGTGCTGAAGGACCAGCTGTTCGCCGCGACCTACACGGATCCGCTGACCCGGCTGACCAACCGGGCGGCCTTCATCTCCATGCTCGAACACATGATCGACACGCAGATGGATGGCTGCCTGGCGATGTTCTCGATCGATTTTTTCCGCACCATCAACATGAAGTACGGCCAGCATACCGGCGACGACGTGCTGCGCGTGTTTGCCGACCTGCTGCGCGAGATGCTGCGCAGCGACGACCTTATCTCGCGGATCGGTTCGGAGCGTTTTGCCGTGCTGCTGCCGCGCACCAGCCCGGAACAGGCGCAGGCGATCTGCAGCCGTGTGGTGGCGACGCTGGCGGACTTGCGGCAGACCGTAGGCGAAAGTCGCATGGCGATCACCGCCAGCGGCAGTGTCGCGCGGATCGGCGACAGTCTCGACAGCACGATCGAGCGCGCGGAACTCGCGCTGTTCTTCGCCAAGGCGAAAGGGCGCAACCGGCTTGAGATGGAAAAGCCGCGTGCGGTGCAGATGCAGCCGGACGCGGCTCTTTCCGGATCAGCCCTGTCCCATCGCTTCCAGAGCCTGTGAGATATCGGCGATAAGGTCGCCGGCATCTTCCAGCCCGATGGAGAAGCGCACGCCGTAGACGTCGGCGGGATTTTCCGCTTCCGGCGGCCAGGGCATGATGGAGCGATAGCCAGCCGGTGCGATGGGGATGCACAGGCTTTCGAAGCCGCCCCATGAATAGCCGATCCCGAACAGCTTCAGCGCATCGACGAAGCGGTTGCGCCGGGCCATCGTCACGTCCTTGAACACCACGCTCATCAGCCCGCTGCCGCCGGTGAAATCGCGCCGCCACAGGTCATGCCCGGGGGCGCCCGGCAGCATCGGGCAGAGCACTTGCGCGACTTCGGGGCGCTGGGACAGGAACTGGGCGATCTTCAGGGCGGTCTCGGTGCCTTGCGTGAGGCGGACGCCCAGCGTGCGCAGGCCGCGCAGCGCCAGCGCGGCATCGTCGGGAGAGACGATATTGCCGAGCTGCTGGGCGCGTTCACGCAGCTTGCCGTAGAGTTCCGCCCCGGCGCTGGCCGAGCCCATCATCAGGTCCGAATGGCCGCCGACATGCTTGGTCAGCGCCATCACCACGACGTCCGCGCCCTTGGTCAGTCCCTGGAAGCCGAGCGGGCTGGCCCAGGTATTGTCGAGTACCGAGAGTGCGCCCTTTTCGCGGGCGATGCGGGTCAGCGCGGGCACGTCGCAGACTTCCATCGACAGGCTGCCGGGCACTTCCAGCATCACCGCGCGGGTCTTTGTCGTGAAGGCGGCCTCATAGGCGGCAAGGTCGAGCGGATCGAAGAACCGGGTGGTGACGCCGAAGTCGGTCAGCAGGCCGAGGCCCATCGAACGGGTCGGGTCATAGGCATTGTCGGTGATGAGCAGTTCGTCGCCGGGGCGCAGCAGGGTGAGCATGACACCGACGATGGCTGCAACACCCGAAGGGTAGATCACCGTGCCTGCCGCGCCGGGTTCGAGCTGGGTGAGCGCATCGCAGAGCGCCCATTGCGTCGGCGCGCCGCGGCGGCCGTAGAAGAAGCGGCCGTCCTCATTGTGGCGCGGCCCTTCGGCCAGCGCGGCGGTATTTTCGTAGAGGTGCGTGCTGGCGCGCCAGACCGGGGGATTGACGACCGCGCCGGTCCAGTCCTTGCGGCGCCCGCCGGCAACGAGCTTGGTTGCGGGGGACAGGTCGCCGATATTTTCGAAATCGCTCAAGGGAATCTCCGCAAAATCCGCCCCTGGCGGATTTCAAATCGCACTTTGGGGAGCGTGACCCTAGACGCGGCGATCCGAGCGGTCGAGGGGCTGCGTCACTCCGCTGCTTGCGGAACGCCGCCTGCTGGCGCGGGCCCGGCATGGGAGCGGGCGCCGACGATCTCGCGGGCCTGGATCGGTGCATGGTCACGCGGGCCGGTGTCGATACGCAGGGGGGCAAGGCCTGCACCTTCGCCGGGTTGGCCGAGCGAGAACACGCGCCGCTCGATCGACCCGTCGGGCAGAGCGACAAACAGTCGCAGCAGCGGCACGAACAGCGTCGCATTGCCCTGCCGCAACGGGCGGATGGCATTGAGCGGAAGCTGGATTTCCCCCTTCACTTCGCGCGTTTCGCCCGGTGCAAGAGCATCGAAACGGTGGCGGACCGGGATCGAGGCGGGATCGGGGGCGAGTTGCTCGGCCTGCGAGAGCGAGGCGTGGGCGGAGATCATGTCCGCCGCGATCACCGCGCCTTCGGGAATACCGTCGGCCGGCGCGGTCAGCGCGGCGCGGTAGACCAGTGTCGCATAGACCAGCGACTGCCGCATCAGCACGGTTTCAAGAGCGATTTCCGGCTTTTCAATGTCGGCGGGAGAGGGCGCGAGGGGAGGCGTGGTGGTCGCGGCTGGAACCTGTGCAGGGACCAGCAGCGGTGCGAGCAGCGGATTGGCGCGCGGCGGGGCGGCAGGTGTGACAGGTGTAACGGGCACCGTCGTGGCCGCTTCGGCCTTGGGCTGAGCGGGCGCGGTGATGACGGGGCCTGTCGGCACCTTTGTGGCGGGTGCGACCTCCGCTTCGGGTGCCTGGGCAGTATCGCCGACTTCGGGTTCCGGCTCCGGCTCCGGCTCCAGGCCGGCCTCTGTCCAGGCCGTTGCCGGGGTAGCGCGACGGCGCAACAGGGCGAACACGCCGCCCGCTGCCAGCAGCAGCGCGACCGGGATTGCCAGCCACCATTCCGGCCAGTGATTTGACGGTGCGGCAGTCGGCTCGGTTTTGGGGGCATCGGCCGCGGCGAGGCTCGGCGTCGCTGCGAGCGGCGATGCCGAAGGCGCGGGCTGGGCGGCGGGCGGGGCTGGTGTCGGGGCCGGGGCCGGAGCCGGAGCCGGATTCGGGGTCGGGGCCGCCGGGCTTGTGCCCGCGCGCGGGGCAGGCGCGTCGGTGCGGCGAGCCGCTTCACCGGCGGGCGCGGTTGGTTTTGCGGCGGGCTTCTCCGGTGCCCTGGCCGTCGGAGTGCCGATCGCCGGGGGCGGCGGCGCAGGCAGCGTGACCTTCGTGCTGGGCGTTTCCTCGGGCGTATTGGCGGGGCGCGTGACGACCGGATTTTGCGAATCGACCGGGCCGGCAGGGCGCGCCGGGGCCTGCGTGGAATCGGCGCCGGGCTGAAGGCTCCATGTCGCCTGTGCCAGTGCGGGCGTCGTGCCCGCGACGAGAAGGACGCCCGCCAGCGCCGCCGTTGTAGAAAGAGTAGCCGTCCTGATCATCTTGCCCCGCATCATCCCTTCAGTGCGGAAGCCTTCGCGCGCTGAACCTTGTCTTAATGGAGGTCGCATATAGTCCATCGGCGCGATGAGGCGAGGGGCATCATAGCCGAATTGCGGCCCGGCTAGAAGGGCGCCGATGGCTCGCCAGCCCCCGGATGGGGCGCCAAGCCTTGAAGGAAGCAGGGCGGGCAATTATCAAGGCGCTCATGACCGACACATCCATCGCTCCGCTGCATCTCGGCCAGAACGTGCCGCTGCCCACCTCGCCCGAGGAGGCCGTGCTCGATTACGTTCCCAATCCGCGCCAGGGCAGCCTCTATCTGGTGCGTTTTGCCGCGCCGGAATTCACCTCGCTCTGCCCGGTCACCGGCCAGCCCGATTTTGCGCATCTCGTGATCGATTATGCGCCCGGCGAGACCATCGTCGAATCCAAGAGCCTCAAGCTGTTCCTCGGCTCGTTCCGCAACCACAACGGGTTCCACGAGGATGTGACGGTCGGCATCGGCCAGCGTCTGTTCGACGAGATGAAGCCGCGCTGGCTGCGCATCGGCGGCTACTGGTATCCGCGCGGCGGCATTCCGATCGACGTGTTCTGGCAGTCCGGCACGGCGCCGGAAGGCCTGTGGGTTCCCGATCAGGGCGTTCAGGGCTACCGCGGCCGGGGCTGAGCTTTCCCGATTGCCGATGAAACGGGAGCGCCGGTCTGTTCCGGCGCTCCCGTATTCCCCGATCTTTCCCTCCAGACGGCCTTGCTGGCCGTTTCCCCGGAAGTCCGCGTCGGGCGACGTTGGCCTTGGCTCCTCTCCAAGCCGTACCTTAGCGTAGACTGTTGATTTTCGAGAGATCGATCGACCTGCTGCCCAGAGCGGCCAATTGCCGCGTGGTCAGGCACTGGGCCTGCACGGTGGGAGCATCCGCCCCCAGTGCCACGTCCGAGCCCAGCGCCTCTTCCAGCCGCGCGGCGCAGGCGGCACGGGTCGGAAAGGTCTGCACGGGAACGGCGAGGCGCTGGCAGGCAGAGCCGTCGTCGCTGCAGCCGAACAGGGCAAGGGCGATGAGAGTGGTGCTCAAGTCTCTCTCCTTTCATCCCAAAGAACGGCAAAGACGCCGGAAATATCCCGTGAGGGCGCGAAAAAAGAGTCGCCGCCAGGGCTGGAACCCTCCGCCGTCCCGCGCGTAAGGTTGCTCCATGGACCAGATCAAAGCCAAGCTCATCATTCGTCCCGCCACCGTCGCCGACGCTCCCGCCATCGCCCGCCTCTCCAGCAAGGTCTACGGCACCGCCGATGCCTTCACCCGCGCGGAGATTCGGGGGCAGGTGATCAATTTCCCCGAAGGCCAGTTCGTGGCCGAGTACGAGGGCAAGGTGGTTGGGCACTGCGCGACGATGATCGTCACGGCCGATCAGGCCTTCCGTCCGCATACCTGGGAGGAGATCAGCAATGGCGGTTATGGCCGCCCGCCGGCCGACGATGGCGACGTGCTCTATGGTTTCGAGGTCTGCGTCGATCCCGATTACCGGCGCCTGCGCATCGGCCAGCGTCTCTATCGCAAGCGCAAGGAAGTCTGCCAGTATTTCGAGCTCAAGGGCATCGCCTTCGCCGGCCGGATGCCCGGCTATTCCCGCCGCAAGCGCCAGTATCCGAACCCGGCGGACTACCTGGAGGCGGTGAAGAACAAGAAGGTCCGTGACGCCGTCATCCAGTTCCAGATGAACGAGGGGTACGAGCCGCGCGGGATCCTGCCGGACTATATCCCGAACGACAAGGAAAGCGGCGGCAACGCCGTGATCATGTACTGGACCAACCCGCTTGCCCCGCGCGATACCGGCAAGGCCATCCCGGGTTTCAAGGAACGCGTGCCCTCCAGCGTGCGCGTTGCCACCGTGCAGTTCATGATGCGCAAGATCGAGACGATCGACCAGTTCGAGGAGCAGGTCGAATACTGGATCGACGTGGCTTCGGATTACGAGAGCGACTTCGTGGTGTTCCCGGAGCTTTTCACGCTGGAACTGCTCTCGATCGAGGAAACCAAGCTGGAACCCGCCGCCGCCATCGAGAAGATCGCGGACTACACAACGCGTTTCGTGGAATTCATGCAGCGCATGGCGGTCAGCTACAATATCAACGTGATCGGCGGCTCGCACCCCACCCGTGTGAAGCTGGGCGGGGGCAAGAGCGAGATCCGCAACATCGCCTATACCTTCCTGCGCGACGGCGCGGTGCATGAGACGCAGAAGCTGCACCCCACTCCGTCCGAGCGCAAGTGGTGGAACATCAAGGGCGGTTACGGCGCCAATGTGATCCCCACCGACTGCGGGCCGATCGGCGTGATGATCTGCTATGACAGCGAGTTCCCCGAACTCTCCCGCCACCTCGTCAACCAGGGCGCGCTGATGCTGTTCGTGCCGTTCTGCACCGACGAGCGGCGGGGCTTCCTGCGCGTGCGCTACTGCTGCCAGGCGCGTGCGGTGGAGAACCAGTGCTACGTCGTCACCTCCGGTGTTGTCGGCAACCTGCCGAACGTGGAGAACATGGACGTCCACTACGCCGAAAGCGCGATCCTGACGCCTTCGGACTTCCCCTTCGCGCGGGACGGCGTGGCGGCGGATACGGCGCCCAATACCGAGACGATCGCGATTGCCGATCTCAGCCTCGATGCACTGCTGACCGCGCGCCAGTCCGGCGCGGTGCAGAACCTCAAGGACCGCCGGTTCGATCTCTACCGCGTCGAATGGACCCAGCAGCCGGGCTGACGCGGCGCTGGCGTCAAAGGGTGCGCTGCAGGGTCGCCAATACCTTTTCACGCAAGGCGGTAGCCGATGGCAGGCCGTGGCTTTCGAGGTCGGCGATGCCGTCGATGGCATCCTCGCCGAAGCAATGACCGAGCGGAATGGTGTGTCCAGCGACATGGCGGCCCATCGCGGTGGAAAAGAAGGCATGGACGACAGGGAGTTCGGGCGCCTCGGGGTCCTGATCGACGACCATCGCGATCCGGCCGCTGCGCAGCGTGACAAAGGTGCCGATCGGGTAGACGCCCAGCGATTCCACGAAGCGGGCAACGATCTTCGCGTCGAAGCGCTCCGGCTGGCTCTCCATGTCGCGCAGCACTTGCGCCGGGTCGAGTGGAATTCCGGTGAGCGCGCCGCCGACGGCGAGGTCGAAATGGTCGCAGATCGCCGCCATGCGCGAAAACAGGTCGAGGTCGCCGCCCGCGACCATGAATTCGCTGCCTGCATTGGCGACGGATTCGTGGTGACGCGAGACGGCCCGAAGCACTTCGCCCGGCATGTCGCCCGCCGCCTCCAGCAACTGGCGCCCCACGACGGTGTGACGGGCCCACAGTTCGGCGGGGACCTCGCTGGCGATGCCCATGCCTTCGGAAAATTCGATGTCGAGCTGGCTGACGCCGACGTCGAGCAGGAGCCCGGCCAGTCCGGCGAGGCGGGATTCTCCGGGCGGCAGGCGCATCTGGCGGGCGAGCGAGACCATCAGCGCGCTGGTCGCCAGCATGTGGCGATAGATCGGTTCGTTTTCCGACTTGCAGCGCATCAGGCCGGAAAAGGCATAGGGATTTCTCTCTATGGAGGCGTGGATGTCCTCGACTACCGGTGCCACTTCGACCACGCGGGGGGCTTTGCCGAGCCGGGCTTCGAGGAAGACCCTGGAGATGACCTTGCGCGATTTGCCTGCCACCAGCCGGGCATTGCCGAATTCACGGGTGATCGGAATCGGGCCGGAGCGCAGCGCAGCACCGTTGGCGACCGGCGATCCGCGTAGCGGAGGCATGACCCGGCGCGGTGCGGGGCGCATGCGGAGCGGTCCGGACGGGGCTGCGGCAACGGCCATTTCCGCTTCGGCAGGAGTGTTTACATCGATACCGCGTTCGGTATCGATGATCACGGCGTCGATCTCGCTGGCCCTCACGATGTCCAGCCGCTCGCGATCGTCCACCACGAAATTGGCGCGCCAGAACGGATGGCGCAGCCAGTTGCCCTGGAACGACTGGATGTACATTCCCATTTCGACTTGCGACGGCAATATGCGCTTGAGAACCATTCCAAACCCGCGAGTGGAGGAGCCTACTTCGCGGATAGCGCGAACAAGGCTTTCCCGGCGTTCGCGCAAGGCTCGGTAAGTTCACGTATTATAGACGGATTTCTGGTTAACCGGAGTGCAGGGATAGGGCAAATTATCGTTTTTGTTCAGTTGGTTCCCAGCCATATGGCGCCATAGGCGGGGAGATGGTCGTGATCGGCCCCGTTTACCGATAGCACGATCATTCCTGTGGCGGACTCTGGCAGGTCGATAGGGCTGGCAGAGAGGTTGAACAGGCAGCGCACACGCGCGGTCCCGGCATCGCGTTCGAACATGAGCAGGTCGCCGTCTGCGGACCAGTCGACCAGCGAGCCATGGCGGAGTGCCGGGATCGCCTTGCGCAAGGCCAGCAGGTGGCGGGTGAAGTGCAGCAGCGATGCCGGGTCCGCTTCCTGAACGGCCACCGCGCGCGACAGGTTTTCAGCGGACATCGGTAGCCACGGCGTGCCGGTGGTGAAGGCGCCCTGCGCAGTGTCCTCCCATGGAATCGGCGTGCGGACACCATCGCGTGACAGCGTGAGCGGCCAGTTGGCGATCGCCTCGGGGTCCTGAAGCTGTTCATAGGGGATCTCGTCCTGCACGAGGCCGAGTTCCTCGCCCTGATAGACGATCACGTTGCCGCGCAGCGCCGTCAGCAGCGCCATTTTCACGCGGGCAAAGGCTGTGCGGTTCTCCGGCGCGCACCAGCGCGACACGGCACGAGGGGCGTCGTGGTTCTCGAAAGCCCAGCTTGGCCAGCCGCCAACCTCTCCGGGCGCGAGTTCCCAGCGGTCCAGCACATCGACCACGATGCCTGCCGTCAGTGCCGGGGCATAGAGGAAGTCGAAACCATAGGCGCTGTTGAGCCGGTGATTGCCCGAGGTATAGGCGCGCCGGTCCGCCTGAGGATGGTCGCCGCCGATTTCGGCGACGGTATGGATGGCGCAGAATTCGTCGCAGACCCCGCGCAGCTTCTCGACCACGGCAACCATGCCCGGGTGCGACTGGCTGTATTTCTTGATCTGGTAGTCGAAAGGGCGGGATCGCACGCGGCCATCCTCGGGCGCGGGCGGATTGTCGCGCAGTTCGGGGTCGTGCATCGCGTGGTTGAGCGCGTCGAGACGGAACCCGTCCACCCCGCGCTCCAGCCAGAACCGGGCGACGTCCATGATCGCGTCCTGCACATCGAGGTTGTGCATGTTGAGCTGCGGCTGTTCCTTGAGGAAGGTATGCATGTAGTACTGCCGCCGCCGCGCGTCCCAGGTCCAGGCCGGGCCGCCGAACACCGACTGCCAGTTGTTGGGCGGGGTGCCGTCCTCGTTCGGATCGTGCCAGACGTACCAGTCTGCCTTGGCGTTGTCGCGGTTCTGGCGGCTTTCCGCGAACCATGCGTGCTGGTCGGAAGTATGCGCGTAGACCTGGTCGATCAGGACTTTAAGGCCCAGTTCGTGGGCGCGCGCGACCAGCGCGTCGAAATCGGCCATGGTGCCGAAGACCGGGTCGATGCCGCGATAGTCGGCTACGTCGTAGCCGAAATCGCGCATGGGCGAGGTGAAGAACGGCGAGATCCAGATCGCGTCGACGCCCAGCGCCGCCACATAGTCCAGCCGGCGGGTGATCCCGGCAAGGTCGCCGACGCCGTCGCCATCGCTGTCCTGAAAGCTGCGCGGATAGATCTGGTAGATTGCAGCGCCCTGCCACCACGGCCGCGGCGGTGTTTCTTGGGCTGTTGCCGCAGGAACGGTCTCGGGGGAAGCCGCGTCGGTAGGATCGAGAGTCATGCGCACCTTTCGCGAAGGCCGGCGGAAGCGTCCGGTATAACAGCCGCGATCTTCGCTGGCGAATTTTTTGCGGCACCGCACAATCGCTCTTGCCGCGTCGCGATGCTGTGCTAGCCATGGTGGAGGAAGTCGGGAAGAGATGGGCGCGCACCGGGTTCGGGGCGTCCCGAAGATGACGTAAACCGCCGTTTCCGCCGACTTTTTTCAGTCCGGCGATCGGCCTGTTCAGGAGTGTGCCCGTGGCTACCGATCCTGTGTCAGACACTTCTCCGCTGGCTTGCGTGCAAACCCCGTCCGAAATGGACAAGCATATCGTTCGCGTCCTGCGAAACCGCGTGGGCAAGGACGAACGCGCGGCCAAGCAGTACGACTGGTACACCGCCTCGATCTACGCGCTGCGCGACAAGATCATCGACAGCTGGTTCGAATCGACCCGCCGCACCTACGATACCGGGGGCAAGCGGGTCTATTACCTCTCGATGGAATTCCTGATCGGTCGCCTGCTGCGCGACGCGCTCTCGAACATGGGCATGACGCGCGAGTTCGAGAAGGCGCTGGCCGCGCACGGGCTGGACCTGGCGGCGCTCGAGGAGCTTGAGCCCGACGCGGCGCTCGGAAACGGTGGCTTGGGGCGTCTCGCTGCCTGCTTCATGGAGAGCCTCGCCACGCTGGACATCCCGGCCTACGGCTACGGTATCCGCTACAAGAACGGCATGTTCCGCCAGCGCGTCGACGATGGCTGGCAGGTCGAGCTGCCCGAGACATGGCTGGCCCACGGCAACCCCTGGGAGTTCGAGCGGGTGGAAAGCACCTACCGCATCGGCTTTGGCGGTGAAGTGGTGGCAGAGGGCGAGGGCGTGTTCTGGCACCCGGCCGAGCAGGTCGAGGCGACCGCCATCGATACCCCGATCGTCGGCTGGCGTGGCAAGCGCGTGAACACGCTGCGGCTCTGGACGTCGAGCCCGCTCGATCCGATCAAGCTCGATGCCTTCAATGCGGGCGACCACTTCGGCGCGCTGGCGGAGCAGGTGCGGGCGGACAGCCTTGTGCGGGTGCTCTACCCCGCCGATTCCAGCCCTGCCGGGCAGGAACTGCGGCTGCGGCAGGAGTATTTCTTCACCGCCGCTTCCATTCAGGACATCGTGCGCCGTCACGTCCAGTACGAAGGCGATATCCGCACTTTGCCGGACAAGGTCGCGATCCAGCTCAACGACACGCACCCCTCGGTCGCGGTGGCCGAACTGATGCGGCTGCTGGTCGATGAAAACGGCCTTGAGTTCAACGAGGCCTGGGACCTGTGCCGCCAGACGGTGTCCTACACCAACCACACCCTGCTGCCCGAGGCACTGGAATCCTGGCCCCTGCCGTTGTTCGAGCGGATGCTACCGCGCCACATGCAGATCATCTATGCGATCAACAGCCGCGTGCTGAGGGAGGCGCGCAAGGCGGGCTGCGATGATGCGCAGATCGCGGCGATCTCGCTGATCGACGAGGGCGGAGAGCGGCGCGTGCGCATGGCCAACCTGGCTTTCGTGGGGTCGCATTCGGTGAACGGCGTGGCCGCGCTCCATACCGAACTGATGAAGGAGACGGTCTTTGCCGATCTCCACCGGCTTTATCCCACGCGAATTAACAACAAGACCAACGGCGTCACCCCGCGCCGCTGGCTGCAGCAGTGCAATCCGGGCCTGACCCGGGTGATCCGCGATGCCATCGGCGATGGTTTCCTTGACGACGCGGAAAGACTGTCCGACCTCAATGCGCTTGCGGGCGATGCGCAGCTGGGCGAGCGCGTGGCCGAAGTGAAGCGCGCCAACAAGGTGGCGCTGGCGGACTACATCAAGAAGACGATGGGCGTGCGCCTCGATCCCGATGCGCTGTTCGATGTGCAGATCAAGCGTATCCACGAATACAAGCGCCAGCTGCTCAACCTGATCGAGACGGTGGCGCTCTACGACCAGATCCGCAGCCATCCTGAGCGGGACTGGGTGCCGCGGGTGAAGATCTTCGCGGGCAAGGCGGCGCCGAGCTATCACAACGCCAAGCTGATCATCAAGCTGGCCAACGACATAGCCCGGCGCGTCAATGCCGATCCTTCGGTGGGCGGGCTGCTGAAGGTGGTGTTCGTGCCCAACTACAACGTCAGCCTGGGCGAGCGGATCTTCCCGGCGGCGGACCTGTCCGAACAGATCTCGACCGCGGGAATGGAAGCCTCGGGCACCGGCAATATGAAGTTCGCGCTGAACGGCGCGCTCACCATCGGTACGCTTGACGGCGCCAATGTCGAGATCAAGGATCATGTCGGCGACGACAATATCGTCATCTTCGGCCTTACTGCCGAAGAAGTCGCCAGAAAGCGTGCGGACGGTTACAATCCCCGCGAAGTGATCGAGGGATCGCGCGAGTTGAGCCAGGCGCTCTCGGCGATCTCGTCCGGGGTATTCTCTCCGGACGATCCCGATCGCTACAAGGATCTGGTTGGCGGCATTTACGACCATGACTGGTTCATGTGCGCGGCCGATTTCGATGCTTATGCGGCGGCGCAACGTTCAGTTGATGCCTGGTGGGAGGATACTTCCCGCTGGCGCAGCGCGGCGATACGCAATATTGCGAATGTAGGCTGGTTCTCGTCCGATCGGACGATTGCCGAGTACGCGAGAGAGATCTGGAAGGTTCTGTGACGTCACCGGAAAGTCTGAAACCACCCGAAAGTGCAATTGAGGCTCTCCTTCAAGGCGTTCATGCAGACCCGTTCTCGCTTCTGGGCGTGCTGCCTGGACCGGACGGCACGTTCCTGCGCGCGATCCTGCCGGGCGCCGAGGAGGTCGAGGCGTTCAGCCTCGACGGGCGCCGGATGGGGCGCCTCGGCAAGATCGACGACCGGGGGCTGTTCGAAGGGCGGCTGAGCGTAAAGCCGCAGCCGATCCGCTATCGCTGCTCGGCGGGAGAGAACGACTGGCTGGTCACCGACCCCTATACCTTCGGTCCGGTGCTGGGGCCCATCGACGACCTCCTGATCGCGCAGGGCACGCATTTCCGCCTGTTCGACAAGCTGGGCGCCCACATCATCGCGCATGAGGGCGCCAAGGGCGTTCACTTCGCGGTCTGGGCACCCAATGCCCGGCTCGTCAGCGTGGTGGGGGACTTCAACGACTGGGATCCCAAGCGCCACGTCATGCGCGATCGCAAGGACATCGGCGTCTGGGAAATCTTCATCCCCGACATCGGGGACTATCGCGCCTACAAGTATCACATCGTCGGCGCCGACGGGGTGGTGCAGCCACTCAAGGCCGATCCATTCGCGTTCATGTCGGAAATCCGCCCGGCCAATGCCTCGATGACCGCGCATCCGGCCAAGCTGGACTGGGGCGACGAGGCGCACCGCGATCACTGGGCCTCGGTCGATCCGCGCAAGGTTCCGGTCTCGATCTACGAAGTTCACGCCGGTTCCTGGCAGCGCGACCGCTTCAACTGGTTCCTGAGCTGGGACGATCTGGCGGAGCAGCTGATCCCTTATGTCGTCGAGATGGGTTTTACCCATATCGAGTTCATGCCGATCAGCGAGCATCCCTATGACCCGTCATGGGGCTATCAGGCGACCGGGCTCTACGCGCCGTCCTCGCGTTTCGGCGAACCGGCGGGGTTCGCGCGCTTCGTGGACGGTGCGCACCGGGCCGGGATCGGCGTGATCCTCGACTGGGTGCCCGCACATTTCCCGACCGACCAGCACGGCCTCGTCCGTTTCGACGGCACCGCGCTTTACGAGCATGCCGATCCGCGCATGGGTTTCCAGCCGGACTGGAACACGCTGATCTACAACTTCGGCCGGCGCGAAGTGGTGAGTTTCCTCGTCAACAACGCGCTGTTCTGGGCCGAGCGCTATCACGTCGATGGCCTTCGCGTGGATGCGGTCGCCTCGATGCTCTACCGGGACTATTCGCGCAAGGAAGGCGAATGGATCCCCAATGCGCAAGGCGGGCGCGAGAACTGGGAGGCGGTGGATTTCCTGCGCGCGGTCAACCGCGCGATCTACGGCCAGCACCCCGGCGTCATCACGATCGCCGAGGAATCGACCGCCTGGCCCGGCGTCACCCAGCCCGCCTACGAGGCGGACGATGGCCAGGCTGGTGCGGGACGCGCCAGTTCGCTGGGCTTCGGCTTCAAGTGGAACATGGGCTTCATGCACGACACGCTGCGCTACATGGCGCGCGATCCGGTGCATCGGCGCTACCACCACAACGACATCACGTTCGGGCTGACTTACGCGTTTTCCGAAAACTACGTCCTGCCGCTCAGCCATGACGAAGTGGTTCACGGCAAGGGATCGCTGCTTGGCAAGATGAGCGGGGATGACTGGCAGCAGTTCGCCAACTTGCGGGCCTATTACGGGCTGATGTGGGGCTATCCCGGCAAGAAGCTGCTGTTCATGGGCCAGGAATTCGCCCAGCGCCGCGAGTGGAGCGAGGAGCGCGCGCTCGACTGGAAACTGCGCGAAGCCCCCGCGCATGAAGGCGTGCGCAACCTGGTGAAGGATCTCAACCGCCTCTACCGCACCAAGCGCGCCCTCCACGCGGGGGACTGCGATGGCGGCGGGTTCGAGTGGCTGGTGGTCGACGATGCCGCCAATTCTGTCTTTGCATGGCTGCGCAAGGCGGCGGGTGCAAAGCCGGTCGCGGTCGTCGCCAACATGACCCCGGCAATGCTCACCGGTTACCGCCTGCCGCTGCCCCATGCGGGCAAGTGGCGCGAGATCCTCAACACCGATGCGCTGATCTACGGCGGCACCGGCAAGGGCAACATGGGGCAGGTCAAGGCGGCTGACGGCTATGCGACCGTCACGCTGCCGCCACTTGCCACGATCATGCTGGAATTCGACGAAAACTGATCAGGTCGTGAACTGGCCCCCTGTTCGGCACGGGGCCGAAGATGTGCAAGGAGAGTGTTTCAGATGCGTACCTCGGGATCGCCGCTCGCACGCGACGCCATGGCCTATGTGCTCGCGGGGGGGAGGGGTAGCCGGCTTGCCGAACTGACCGACAACCGGGCCAAGCCCGCGGTCTATTTCGGCGGCATGAGCCGCATCATCGACTTTGCGCTGTCCAACGCGATCAATTCGGGCATCCGCCGCATCGGCGTGGCCACGCAGTACAAGGCGCATAGCCTGATCCGCCACATGAACCGCGCGTGGAACTTCATGCGGCCGGAGCGCAACGAGAGTTTCGACATCCTGCCCGCCAGCCAGCGCATTTCCGAGATGCTGTGGTACGAAGGCACGGCGGATGCGGTGTTCCAGAACATCGACATCATCGCATCCTACAGCCCGAAGTACATGGTGATCCTGGCGGGCGACCACATCTACAAGATGGACTACGAATTGATGCTGCAGGAGCACGTCAATTCGGGCGCGGACGTGACGGTGGGCTGCCTTGTCGTACCGAAGAAGGAAGCCAGCGGTTTCGGCGTCATGCATGTCGACGAGCACGACGTGATTACCTCGTTCGTGGAAAAACCCAAGGATCCGCCGACGATCCCCGGCGATCCGGACAATTGCCTCGCTTCCATGGGCATCTACGTCTTCGATACCGAGTTCCTGTTCGAGCAACTGCGGCGCGATGCCGCCGATCCCGATTCCAGGCGCGATTTCGGCGGTGACATCATTCCCTACATCGTCAGGCACGGGAAGGCGCAGGCGCACCGTTTCACCAATTCCTGCATCCGCGCGGCGGAAGAGATCGAGGAGTACTGGCGCGACGTCGGCACCGTGGATGCCTATTTCGACGCCAATCTCGACCTGACCGACACCGTGCCCAAGCTCAATATGTACGACCGCGACTGGCCGATCTGGACCGACACCGTCGTCGCCGCGCCCGCCAAGTTCGTGCACGACGAGGAAGGACGGCGCGGCGAGGCGATTTCCTCGCTGATCAGCCAGGACTGTATCGTCTCCGGCTCGCTGGCACGGCGTTCGCTGCTGTTCACCGGGGTGAAGATGGGCAGCTATTCTTCCGTCAACGAAGCGGTGATCCTGCCTTACTGCAACATCGGCCGCCATGCGCGGCTCAGCCGGGTCATCATCGATTCCGGCGTGCGTATTCCCGAAGGGCTGGTGGTGGGAGAAGACCCCGTTCTCGATGGCCAGCGTTTCCGCCGCACCGACAATGGCGTATGCCTCATTACCAAGCGCATGATCGAGCGGCTGGAAATCTAAGGATTTGTTTGAAGATTCCGGCACAGGCGGATTTTCAGACACCGGAAGGGAAGAGTGCATTGAAGGTTCTGTCGGTCGCATCCGAAGCAGTTCCCCTGATCAAGACCGGCGGGCTGGCCGATGTTGCCGGCGCGCTTCCCTCGGCGCTGGCGCCAAACGGGGTGGAAGTGACGACGCTGCTGCCGGGCTACCCCTCGGTGCTCAAGGCGATCGGCCGGTCCCGCGCGGTTCATGCGTGGGATTCGCTGCTGGGGGTGCCGGCGCGGCTGCTTTCCGCGAAGATTGACGGCCATCCGCTGCTGGTGCTCGATGCGCCGGCCCTGTTCACCCGCGACGGCGCGCCCTACACCGATGGCGCCGGGCGCGACTGGGGGGATAACTGGCACCGCTTTTCCGCCTTTGGCCGCGCCGCAGCCGACATCGCGGGCGGCGCCATGGTCAGCCGGGGCAAGGCGAAGCGTTATGACGTTGTCCACGCGCACGACTGGCAGGCGGCGATGGCCTGCGCCTATCTGCGCTTCGCTCCGTTCGGCGGAGATGAGGGGCGGGTGCCTTCGGTGGTCACGGTCCACAACATGGCGTTTCAGGGCTGGTTCGGTTCCGAAGTGTTCTCCGGTGTCGGCCTGCCCGCCGAGGCATGGACGATGGAGGGCGTGGAATATCACGGCGGTCTCGGCATGCTGAAGGCCGGGCTCGCCTGTGCCGATGCGGTCACCACCGTCAGCCCCACCTATGCGCGTGAAATCCGTGCGGCGAACTTCGGCATGGGGCTGGAAGGGCTGGTGATCGCGCGGGGCAATGCCGTCAGCGGCATTCTCAACGGCATCGATACCGCGCTGTGGAACCCGGCCGAGGACGCCGCGCTCGCCGCGCGTTATTCCGCTCGGACGCTGGACAAGCGCAAGGCCAACAAGCGCGCACTGGAGGCCGAGTTCGGCCTCGACGAGGATGACGGCCCGCTGTTCATCGCGGTCACGCGCCTCACCTGGCAGAAGGGCATGGACGTGCTGCCCGAAGTGCTGGATCATCTCGTCGGCATCGGTGGACGGCTGGCGCTGCTGGGCTCGGGAGACCGTGCGATCGAGCGTCAACTGCGCGAAGGCGCGGCGCGCCATCCGGGCCGGGTGGGCCTGCGTTTCGGATACGACGAGGATTTGTCGCACCGCATGCAGGGCGGCGGCGATGCGATCCTCATTCCCTCGCGGTTCGAGCCTTGCGGGCTGACCCAGCTTTATGGCCTGGCTTATGGCTGTCTCCCCGTTGTTTCCCGCACCGGCGGTCTTGCCGATACGGTGATCGATGCCAATCCGGCCGCGCTCGCGGCGGGTGTTGCCACCGGCATCCAGTTCGACGGCGTGCATTACGACGCACTCTCGGCGGCGCTGACCCGCACGGTGGAATTGTGGAACGAACCGGACGTCTGGGCCGCGCTCCAGAAGAACGCGATGAAGGCCGATTTCTCGTGGACGGCGAGCGGCGCGGCTTACGCCCGGCTTTACCGCAAGCTGGCTGCATGAACCCGCTCGGCGTCGAGATCGGGGCCGACGCCACGCGCTTCACGGTGCGGGCGCCGCTGGCCGACATGGTCTGGTTGTGCCTGTTTTCCGGCGCCGAGGAAACGCGCCACGCGATGCTCCGGCAAGGCCCGGAATGGACGCTGGCGCTGCCGGGCAACCTGACCGGCGCGCATTACGGCTATCGCGCTGCCGGGGAGTGGGCGCCCGAGCGCGGGCTGTGGTTCGATCCGGCCAAGCTGCTGGTCGATCCCCGGGCGGTGGAACTGGACCGCCGCTTCGTGCAGGACCCGCGCCTTGCCGTCCACGGCGAGGATACCGCAGACATCGTTCCGCGCGCGCTGGTACCCGCCGCCGCGCCGCCGCCGGCACTCGATCCGCCTCGCTTCCGCTCGGGCGGGCTGGTCTACGAACTCAACGTCCGCGGCTTCACCCGTCTCCATCCCGATGTGCCCGAGCACATGCGCGGCACGGTCGCGGCACTGGCCCATCCGGCTGTGCTCGCACATCTGAAGAAGCTGCATGTGACGGCGGTGGAACTGATGCCGATCGTTGCCTGGGTGGACGAGAGGCACCTGCCGCCGCTCGGCCTCGTCAACGCATGGGGCTACAATCCGGTGGCGATGATGGCGCTCGATCCTGGGCTGTGTCCCGGCGGGGTGGCAGAGCTGCGCAATACGGTCGCCGCGCTCCATGCCGAGGGGATCGGCGTGCTGCTCGATATGGTGTTCAACCATACCGGCGAGAGCGACGGGTCGGGCGGCATCCTTTCGCTGCGCGGACTGGACAACGGCGCCTACGCCCATGCGCCCGATGGTGCGCTCATCAATGATACCGGCTGCGGCAATACGCTGGATTTCGCCAATCCGGCCGTGCGGCGGCTGGCGCTCGACGCGATGCGGCATTTTGCGAGCGCCTGCGCCGTGGACGGCTTCCGCTTCGACCTTGCGCCAGTCATGGCGCGCGGACCCGGGTTCGATCCTGCCGCGCCGATCTTTGCGGAGATCGCCGCCGATCCGGTGCTCTCGACGCGGGTGATGATCGCCGAGCCGTGGGATATCGGCCCGGGCGGCTATCAGCTTGGCAATTTTCCCGCCAACTGGCTCGAATGGAACGACCGCTTCCGCGACGACGTGCGCCGTTTCTGGCGCGGGGACGAGGGCATCGGCAAGCTGGCGACGCGGCTGGCGGGCTCGTCCGATGTGTTCGGCCCGCTTGCCCCGCATTCCGCCTGCCGTTCGGTCAATTTCCTTGCCGCGCACGATGGCTTCACGCTGGCCGATACCGTCGCTTACGAGCGCCGTCACAACTGGGCCAATGGCGAGAACAACCGTGACGGCCACGGCGAGAACTTCAGCTGGAACCACGGCGTCGAGGGTAGCACCGACGATGCGGCGGTGCTGGCGGCGCGCCAGGCCGATCTCAAGGCCATGCTCGGCACCCTGTTCGCCTCCACCGGCACCATCATGCTGACCGCGGGCGATGAATTCGGCCGCACCCAGCACGGCAACAACAACGCTTATTGTCAGGACAATGCGATCGGCTGGGTGGATTGGGAAGGCCGCGACCATGAACTGGAGGATTACGTCGCCGGGCTCGGTGCCGCGCGGATGACCTATCTGGCCGCCTTCCAGCGCTTCGAGGATCACGGCGCATGGCATGCCCCGGACGGCCGGGAAATGACCGTGGCTGATTGGGAGCGCCCCGGCGAGAACCGTCTCGACTGGGCCTATACCGGGGCGGAAGGCACCTTGCGCTTCACCGTCGACCGGCTTGAGCGGCGGGTTTTTGCCACCGCACGTGCGGCCACGGCCTGATTTCGGGAAGGCGCGTTGGCAAGCGCGGGTTTTTGTAATAAGCGATGCTCGCTCGCAGGCTTCGGCCTGCCGGGCAACGATCGCGCCGGTGCCCCGAAAGGGGCTTAAAAGGGAACGCGGTGCGGGTGGATCGTTCCATCCGAAGCCGAGGCTGTCCCTGCAACTGTAAGCGGTGAGCGAGATGACGAGGTCTTCCTGAGGGGAAGGCCGGCCACTGGACCTGCCAGGTCCGGGAAGGCCGTGCATCGAGCTTCGACCCGCGAGCCAGGAGACCTGCCGGCGCGTCGGTCGCTCTTGCCTTGGTCCAGGGAAAGGCCATGGCTCGGTACTCCGCGTGAGCGACGAAACCGTGCGGCTGGGGCTGCATCGGCGCGCAGGGAAGGGCGTAATGCGCGCGCCCCCTCCCTGTGTGCGGACCGGCGCGAGCCGGCAGGCCCCGGCCATCGTCGCTGCGCGCGTGGACCCTTGGCATGCCCGTTTCCGGGACGACCAAATGTGCGAGCCCCTTCGTGGTGCGTGGATGGTGCCCTTCGGCCTGGCGGCCGATGGAATCCGGCGACGGGCTGATCGTGCGCCTGCGCCCGCCGCTGGCCCGGATGACCCGTGCGCAGGCGCTGGGCCTGTGCGGCCTTGCACTGGGCCATGGCAGCGGCACGCTCGACCTGACGAGCCGGGGCAATCTTCAGCTGCGCGGGGTGCGAGAAACGGCCTTGCGCCCGCTGCTCGAAGGGCTGGCAGCCTTGGGGCTGATCGACGGCGATGCCGAGCGCGAGGCCCGGCGCAATCTGACACTGGCACCGGACTGGTCCGAGGGCGACGAGACCGAGGGTATCGCCCGCGCTTTCATGGACCGGCTGGACCGGTTACCCCCGCTGCCGGGCAAAGTCGGATTTGCCATCGATGCCGGTTCGCAGCCGGTTCTGGGACTGATCCCGGCCGATTTGCGCATTGAACGCGGTGAGACCGGCGCGCTGATCCTGCGCGCGGAGGGCCGCGAGACCGGGGTGCCGATCGCCATGGACCATGCCGCCGAAGCGCTGGTTGATCTTGCCCACTGGTTCGTGGATAGCGGCGGTGCGGTGTCGGGGCGGATGGCGCGCCATCACGCCGAGCTCCCCGCTTGGGCGCAGGGGGCTGTTCGCCCGGCTGCCCCGCGCGCGCCACTGGACCCGGGCCTTCACCCGCTTGGCGCCGCGTTCGGGGTGGCGTTCGGCAGCTTGCACGCCGAGGCTTTGGCAGAACTGCTGGACAAGACCGAGGCCCGCGCCGTCCGGCTCACGCCATGGCGCGTGCTGCTGCTGGAGAACGCCGCGCTTGTCCCGGCTGAGGGTTTCGCCACTGAGGCGTCCGATCCGTCGCTGCGTGTCGATGCCTGCCCCGGAATGCCGGCCTGCCCGCAGGCGAGCGTCGAAACGCGCGCTCTCGCCGAGCGCCTCGCGCCCCATGTGGCCGGGCGCCTGCATGTCTCGGGCTGCGCAAAAGGCTGCGCCCGGTCGCTTCCTGCCGCGGTTACCCTGACCGGACGCGGCGGCGCATTCGATCTTTCGTTCGATACTCGCGCAGGCGCCCCGGCGGTCATCGCCGGGCTCACACCCCACCAGATTCTCACGCATTTCGGAGCCGATTGATGCCGCACCATTACGAGACCGACGGCGCGGCGATCTATCGCCAGTCCTTCGCGACGATCCGCGCCGAGGCCGATCTCGCCCGCTTCGATGCCGACGAGGAGCGCATCGCGGTACGCATGATTCACGCTGCCGGGCTGGTAGACCTCGCCGCGCACATCCGCTTCTCGCCGGGTTTCGCGGCTGCGGCGATGGCGGCGGTGGCGAGCGGGGCGCCAATTCTCTGCGATGCGCGCATGGTCAGCGAAGGCATCACCCGCGCCCGCCTGCCTGCGGGAAATCCGCTGGTCTGCACCCTCAATGCGCCGGAGGTTCCGGCGCTGGCGCAGGCGATCGGCAATACCCGTTCGGCCGCCGCGCTCGAACTCTGGCGGCCGTATCTGGACGGGGCGCTGGTGGCGATCGGCAATGCGCCGACCGCGCTGTTCCATCTGCTGAACATGCTGGAAGATCCGCAATGCCCGCGTCCCGCGGCGATCATCGGCTGTCCGGTCGGCTTCGTCGGCGCGGCGGAATCGAAGGCGGCCTTGTGGGCGGAGCAGCCGGTGCCGTGCTGCGTGGTCGAAGGGCGGCTGGGGGGAAGCGCCATCACGGTTGCGGCGGTCAATGCGATCGGGAGCAAGGCGGAATGAACGCGGAAACGAGAATCGAGGCGAACGTCGCGGTGAAGACCGGAACGATCTACGGGGTTGGGCTTGGTCCCGGCGCGCAGGACCTGATGAGTGTCCGCGCCGACCGGCTGGTGCGCGGCGCACGCCACCTTGCCTATTTCCGCAAGGCCGGCCGCCCCGGACAGGCGCGCCGGATCGTCGAGGGCATGTTGCACGCCGATGTGGCCGAGTTCGCCATGGAATACCCGGTCACGACCGAGATCTCGCTGGCCGATCCGCGCTACAACGCCTGCCTGTCCGAGTTCTATGCCGCCTGCACCGAGCATCTCGGCACCCTGGCGCGCCGCGGCGAGGATGTTGTCGTCCTGTGCGAGGGCGACCCGTTCTTCTACGGTTCCTTCATGCACCTTCACGCACGGCTTTCGGGCGTGGTTCCGGTGGAAATCGTGCCGGGCATCACCGGCATGTCGGGCGCATGGACCGCCAGCGGTGCACCGATCACCTGGGGTGACGATGTGCTGACGGTGCTCATGGCCACGCTGCCCGAAGCCGATCTCGCGCGGCGGATCGCCGATACCGATGCGCTGGTGGTGATGAAGATCGGCCGAAATCTCGCCAAGCTGCGCCGCGCGGTCGCGGCGGCGGGGCGCGAGCATGAGGCATGGCTGGTCGAGCATGCCGCCATGGCCGAGCAGCGCATCACCCCGCTGGTCGAAGCGGAAGCCGTGACGCCCTATTTCTCGATCCTGCTGATCCACGGCAAGGGCCGCCGTCCGTGAGCGGGTGGATCGCGATCGCCGGGCTCGGCCCGGGCCGCGAGACGCTGGTCACGCCGGAAGTGTCGCAGGCGCTGGCCGAGGCCAGCGATGTGGTCGGCTACATCCCCTATGTCGCGCGGGTCGCCCCGCGCGCGGGGCTGGTGCTCCATGCCAGCGACAACCGGGTGGAACTCCAGCGCGCCGCCCATGCGCTGGAGATGGCGGCGGCAGGGAGGCGGGTGGTGGTCGTCTCTTCCGGCGATCCGGGGGTTTTCGCGATGGCCGCGGCCGTGTTCGAGGCACTGGAGCAGGGGCCGCCGGAGTGGCTTTCGCTGGACATCCGCGTGCTGCCGGGGATCACCGCGATGCTGGCGGCCAGCGCCCGCGCGGGGGCGCCACTGGGGCATGATTTCTGCGCGATCAACCTTTCGGACAACCTCAAGCCATGGGCGCTGATCGAGCGGCGCCTGCGTCTTGCGGCGGAGGCGGACTTCGCGATGGCATTCTACAACCCGCGCTCCCAGTCCCGCCCCGAAGGGTTCGCCCGCGTGCTGGACGTGCTGCGCGAGGCTTGCGGCGCGGATCGGCCGATCCTGTTTGCCCGCGCGGTGTCGACGCCCGAGGAACACCTGCGGGTCACGACGCTGGGCGAGGCAAGCCCGGACATGGCCGATATGCGCACCGTGGTCATTGTCGGGTCGAGCCGGACGCGGCTGATCCCGCGCGAGGGTGCGCCGATCCTCTACACGCCGAGATCGGCGGAATGAGGGAGCCAGTCGAACACGGCCTCCACGGTGTGCACGGTCTCGGTCGGCGCGGCGGCCGGGCGTTCGATCATCATGACCGGAATGCCGAGGCGGCGCGCGGCGATGAGCTTGGCCTCCGCGCCGCTGCCGCCCGCGTTCTTGCAGACGACAACGTCGATCCGGTGCTGTGCCAGCAAGTGCATGTCGTCTTCCGCCGTGAAGGGGCCGCGATCGCCGACAAGATGATGATCGGGAAGCGCGGGCTGCTGCCGGGGCCGGTCGACGAAGCGCAGCAGGTAATGGTGCTGGCCTTGCGCGGCGAAGGCCTCGACATGCATGCGGCCGAGCGCCAGCATCACCCGGCGCGGCGGTCCGGCCAGCGCGGAGACGGCGGCGGCGACATCGGGCACGGATTGCCAGCGATCACCCGGCTGCGGCGCCCAGCCGGGGCGGGTGAGCGTGAGCAGCGGCGTGCCGGTCGCCTCGGCGGCGGCCAGAGCGTTGCGGCTCATGGTGGCCGCGAACGGATGGGTCGCATCGATCAGGTGGGAGACGCGGTGGTCCTGCAGGTACTGCGCAAGGCCGTCCGCTCCGCCGAAGCCCCCGATCCGCACCGGGATCGGCTGGGCGCGCGGCGCCTCGGTGCGTCCGGCGTAGCTGAGCGTGGCGTCGAGGCCCCGATCCGCCATGGCGCGGGCGAGTGCGCTCGCTTCGGTGGTGCCGCCCAGGATGAGGATATGGGACATGACTGATTCTCCCGGGCGGGCCTGGCTGACGCTGATCGGCATCGGCGAGGATGGCCTTTCCGGCCTCCGCGCTGATGCCCGCGCGGTGCTGGCCCAAGCCGATCTGGTGACCGGCGCCGAGCGGCACATGGCGCTGGTGGGCGGACTTAAGGCCGAATGCCGGACATGGCCAGTGCCCTTTGCCAGCGGCGTCGACGGCCTGCTCGCCGAGCGCGGGCGGCGCACGGTGATGCTGGTGTCGGGAGACCCGTTCTGGTTCGGCGCGGGTTCGGTGATCGCGCGCCATCTGGCGCCGCACGAGTGGACGGCGATGCCCGGACGCTCGACCTTTTCGCTGGCGGCGGCGCGGCTGGGCTGGGCGCTGGAAACGACCGTCTGCCTTGGCCTTCATGCGGCCCCGCTGGCGCGATTGCGCCCCCATCTGGCGCCGGGCATGCAGGTGCTGGTCCTGGTGCGGGACGGCGCGGCGGTGGCGGAGTTCATGGCCTATCTGACAGCGCAAGGTTTCGGCGCGTCCGAGGTCACGGTGCTGGAAGCGCTGGGCGGCCCGCGCGAGCGCATTCGATCGATGCGCGCGGATGCCGAGCCATTTGCCGACACCGTACATCCAGTGGCGCTTGGCATCCGGTTCGCAGGGGACGGGGCGGTTCTGCCCCGAGCCAGTGGAGTGGCTGACGACTGGTTCCAGCATGATGGGCAGATCACCAAGCGCCCCGTGCGCGCGCTCACGCTCTCGGGGCTGGCGCCGCGTGCCGGCGAAAGGCTGTGGGACATCGGCTGCGGGTCGGGCTCCATTGCCATCGAGTGGCTGCTCGCTCATCCCGCCATGCAGGCGACCGGGTTCGAGGCCGATCCCGAGCGGGCGGAGCGGGCGCGGAGCAATGCCCGGGCGCTGGGGGTGGACCGGTTGGAGGTGGTGGAAGGGCGCACGCCCGAAGTTCTGGCAGACCGGCCGCCGCCCGATGCCGTGTTTATCGGCGGCGGGCTGAGCGAGGCCCTGCTCGAAACGCTCTGGGGGTTGCTCGGCAAGGGCACACGCATCGTCGCCAATGCGGTGACGCTGGAGTCGGAAGCCCTGCTCGCGAAGTGGCAGGCGGAGAAGGGCGGCGAATTGCTGCGGATCGAACTCGCGCAAGCGGCCCCGCTCGGCACGCGGCGCGGGTGGAAGGCGCATTATCCGGTGGTGCAGTGGAGCGCGGTGCGATGATCGTGGCCGGTTTCGGCTGCCGGCAAGGGGCGACTCTGGCCTCGCTCGAGAATGCGCTCGAGCTTGCCAGCGGGCAGGTGCCTGCCGTGCGCATCGCCATGCTCGCCGCGCCTGAGGACAAGTGCGGGTTGGTGGCCGAACTGGCCGCGCGGCTTGGACTTCCGGTTCTCGGCATCGCCCCGCACGCGCTGGAGGCGGCGGCGACAGTCACCCGGTCTGCCGCCAGCCTCGCCGCCCGCCGTACCGGCAGCGTGGCCGAAGCCTCCGCGCTCGCCGCGATAGGCGCGCCGTCACGCCTGATCGTCCCCCGTATCGTTTCGTCAGACCGGATGGCCACTTGCGCCATTGCCGAAGGAGCCTTGTCTTGACTGTCCACTTCATCGGCGCCGGTCCCGGCGCGCCCGATCTGCTTACCTTGCGCGGACGCGACCTGATCGCCGCCAGCCCGGTCTGCCTCTATGCCGGATCGCTGGTGCCCGCCGCCGTGCTTGGCCATTGCCCGCCGGGCGCGCGCATCGTCAACACCGCGCCGATGGACCTCGACGCGATCATCAAGACGATCCGCGAGGCGCATGAGGCCGGGCAGGACGTGGCGCGGCTTCATTCGGGCGATCTTTCGGTCTGGTCCGCCATGGGCGAGCAGGTGCGGCGCCTGCGCGCGCTCGCCATTCCCTTCACCGTGACGCCGGGGGTTCCGGCTTTTGCCGCCGCTGCCGCCGCGCTGGAAACGGAACTGACAGTACCGGCGCTGGCCCAGTCGGTGGTGCTGACCCGCACCCCCGGCCGGGCCAGCACGATGCCCGAGCGCGAAAGCCTGGAACGCTTCGCCGCGACGGGCGCGACGCTGGCGATCCACCTCTCGATCCACAATCTGGAGGCGGTGGTGCGCGATCTCCTGCCTTCCTACGGCGGCGACTGCCCGGTGGCGGTGGTCTGGCGGGCGAGCTGGCCGGACGAGCGGATCGTGCGCGCCACGCTGGCAACGGCGGAGGCGGCGGTGGCGGGCAGCATGGAGCGTACCGCGCTGATCCTTGTGGGGCCCTCGCTGGGCGCGCATGTGGAAGGTGAAAGCAGCCTTTATGCTGCGGGCTACGACCGCCGCTTCCGCCCGCAATCGGCGCAGTCGGTCTTTGCCGGCCGCGAGGACTGAGCGGGGCGATGATCGATCTGCACCTGATCGGCATTGGCACCGGCAATCCCGATCACCTGACGATGGCGGCGATCCGGGCCATGAACGGGGCCGACCTGATCCTGCTCCCGCGCAAGGGCGGGGAAGGGGATGGCAGAAGCGATCTCGTCGATCTGCGCCGCGTCCTTTGCGGCGCCGTGCTGACCCGGCCGGTGCGTGTGGTGGAGTTCGATCTTCCCGCTCGCGCCGCCGAGGGGCCCTATATCGAGGCGGTGCGCGACTGGCATGCCGCCATCGCCGCGGCCTGGCGGGCCGAGATCGATGCCCATCTCCCGCGCGGGGGCAAGCTGGCGCTGCTCGTCTGGGGCGATCCCTCGCTCTATGACAGCACCTTGCGCATTGCCGCGCGATTGCAGCGCGAAGGACTCGATCTGCGGACCCATGTCGTTCCCGGGATCAGCAGCGTGCAACTGCTGACGGCGGCCCATGCGATCCCGCTGA
Source organism: Sphingomonas sp. IC081 (assembly GCF_006874585.1). GTDB lineage: Bacteria > Pseudomonadota > Alphaproteobacteria > Sphingomonadales > Sphingomonadaceae > Novosphingobium. The sequence goes on along the minus strand of NZ_CP029762.1, from coordinate 688,457 downwards.
ACACGCTGGCCTCGTCCGTCACCATCACCACCGGGCGGCGGCTGCGCGAACGGGGCTGGCCGGACGGCGCGGATACATTGGTGGTGATGCTTGACGGGGGCTGTGCGTTCGAAACGCTGCCGCCGGAAGGTATCGAGATCTGGTGGGGGGCTTTCCTGGGCTTGCCGCAGGAAGCGCTCGTCAGCGGGGCGCTGGCCGAGGCCGGGCCGCGCATAGCCCCGCTCAGGGCTATGCTGCGCGAGAAGCATGGCTGGATAATGGACATCTATCTGCTGCGACGGCCAGCGGGTTCGCGGCCTTGAGCAGTTTCCGATCCGATTGCATCGGATCAGCTGCTCTAAAATTCTGGTTTCGAAAAATGGCTGACAGGATGGGGTCGCCCATCCCGCCAGCCAGTCCAGGGTAAACCCGTGAAACGGGTCGCCCTTCGGGTCGCCTCGTAAAATCGTCGCACCTGGCGCAAAGCGCGGATCGCGCTGCAGCCTCTGGAAACAGGGACTGCTGCATGGCTGAAGGGAGTACCATCCGGGAAATTCCCGGAGACGTTATCGCGGCAGGGGAGGCGTTCCCTCACCGCGGCTGAGTGCGATCAGCTGGGCCAGCCCGTTGGTCTGTGTCTTGGCCACGATCGCGGCGCGGTGGTCCTCCACGGTGCGTGCCGAGATCGCCAGGCGGTCGGCGATTTCCTTGTTGCTGTGTCCGCGCACCAGCAGGTCGAAAACCTCCCGTTCGCGCCGGGTGAACAGGGACGTCAGGGTCAGGATCCGCCGTTCGCGTTCCGACCAGTTCAGCCCTTCGGAGACGGCGCTGACAAGGCGGTCGGTGTCGATCGGCTTCTCCAGATAGTCGAGCCCGCCATGGCGGCGCACGGCGTCGACGGCGTGGGTGGTGGTCGGCCAGGCGGTCATGAACACCAGCGCGAGCGCCGGGACGCGGCTGCGCAGGCTTTCCGCGAAAGCGAAGCCATCGGTGGTGCCGAGCTGGATGTCGCTGACGAGGCAGCCGAATACCTGTCCGTCCAGTGCCGTGGACACGGTTGCGGTGTCGAAGAACGCCTGCGCCGCGAAGCCGTGTCGGGTCAGTAGCCGGGCAATGGTGCAGGCGAGGTCTTCATCATCGTCCAGCACGGCGACCATGGCGGGCGGGGGCGCCGTGTGAGGGGATTGCATCGTCATGTCGGGGTTCCGGAACGCGGCGTGTAGAGTGGCAGCGAAACCACCATGTGCACGAAGCCCGGCTCGTCGTCGCGGACCAGCATGCCGCCGTGGGCCTCGATGATGGTGCGGGCGATGATGACGCCTATGCCCATCCCGGCCCCTGAGGCCGAGGGCGGAACGGGGCGGGCCGAAACGGCGTTGGTGATCCGGATGACGGCATCGTCGCCCCGCATCTGCGTGCTCATCCGCAGGGTGCGGTCCGCAGCAGCGGTGATGGCATTGCGCAGCAGGTTGACGATCGCCTGCGAGAGCTCGATTTCCTGGGCATGGACGGTGAGGTCGGGCGGAACCGGTGCCAGCACGAGCTGGCATTCCGCGCTGCGCAGTTCCGGCGCGACCATCTGCACGGATGATTGCAGCAGCATGCACAGCGGCAGGGGAGACGGCTCGTCCACGGAGCGGCCGCCGAACCGTCGCAGCCGCCGGACCAGTTCGGAAAGGGCATGGGCCTTGCGGTCGACCAGTGCTGCGCTTTGCGCGATGTCGGCATCGAGGTCGGCCGTGCGGCTCCTGAGATGGCCTGCCTCGATCGCCAATGTGGAGAGCGGTTGGCTGATCTCGTGGATCACCGCCACCGACATTGCCCGCAACGTCTTCAGCCGCTCCGCCTGGAACAGCAGGCGGTTGCGCCGGGCGAGCATGTCCTCGGCAATCTTCTGGGTGTCGGCGTAACAGCCCGACAGCCAGGTGACGATGGCGACGGCGGCGAGGCTGAGGTGCAGGTTCAGCCGCTCTCCATCGCCGAGCGGCCCGGCGGAATAGGGGAGGAACAGGGCAATGACGGCCAGGATCGTGAACCAGGCGGCGGTGCGGCCGTGGCGCAGGCCGATCCAGGCGCCTGCCAGGAGCAGCGGTGTCGGTTGCGCGCCGAGACCGGCGCGCCATAGCGCGACGGTCAGCCACATGGAGGCGCCGAGGATGACGGCGCCGGGCACGAGCAGGCGCCAGCCGGGCATGGCAAGGGCGCGGGGTTCGGTCGAGCGATAGAAGCGTGCGAGTGACAGCAACGGCGGTGCCAGCACCATGATGCCGAGCAGGTCGCCGAGAGCAAGGCCGGTCAGCGACACCACCAGCTGCACCCGGATTGCCGATGGTCCCGCCGTGGCAGGAAGCGCCAGTTCCAGCGGTACGAATAGCAGCGCATTGAGGGCTGGGGCCAGCAGCGCGGCGATACCCAGGCGCATGGGGGCAGCGGTAACCGGTTCGCTGCCGCCTTCGGCTCGGTGGCCCGACAGGCGGCCGGCCATGGAGCGGGCAATCGCGATCGCGGCAGCGTAGGCAAGGGCCGGGCGCATGATGTTGATGCTGTCGTGAATGACGCCGGAGCCGGTGAGCGGCAGCACCCCGGTCATCGCATCGACACAGAGTTCCGTGGCCATCAACCAAGGGGTGATCGCCAGGCCTCGCCGCCAGAGTGCCGCAAAACGCAGCCCGGCGGCGGGATACCATAGCGAAAAGAATCCGCCTCCGCCCCATGGGTGGGCAGCCCAATGCAATGCGGCGAAGGCCAGCCCGTAAAGCGCCAGCAGCAGAAGATCCGAGGCGTACTTGCGGACAAGATCCGCCGTCAGGTCTGCCGCGCCGGTCTGTGCGTCGCCTGCCTTCGCGGAAATCGTCTTGGTCCAGTCCATCACGGCACGTGCTTTGGCCGGTTTGTCGGAAGCGGGAAACCCGGAATATTCACGGGGCCCCGCTTCCGGCAAGCCGGGCTCGCGCAACGTGCTATGCGATCATGGCATTGGCACGGTAGCGGAAGTCGCGCAGGCGCACTTCGCCCTTTCCGGCGGCATAGATGCCCAGGCGCAGGCTGAGGAACCCGCCGAAGGTGTTGTGGTGCATTCCCGAGACTTCCATGCGCGTATCGTGGCGCTGCCAGCTGCGGCCCTCGTCATGTGAGAAGTGCCAGGTCACGACATTTTCCCGGTTGGTGAGGCGCAGGCGCAAGGTACGGGCGGAATGGGGGATCCCGGCCCACGGCAACTCCTGCGAGTATTCGAAGAGCTTGAGCGTCCTGGCCGTGAAGCCCAGCCCGACAAAGGCCTTGTGGTTGTAGAACAGCAGCAGGCCCGCCTCGGCATCCTCGCTCAGCAGGTCGAGCGTGATCTCGGCCTGGTAACTGCGATCCCCGGCGATGCAGGTGAGCGGCGGGGAATCCGCAGGGGAAGTGCCGCTCGCGGCGAGCACCAGGCCGCCGGGCCGGTATGCCGAGCGCTTGGCATCGCCGTCCGGCGCGAAAAAGGTCCACTGCAGGCCCATGCGATCCGCGGAGAAGTCGTCGGACAGAGCTGGAAGCGATGGACCCGGCTTGCCGCCAGCCGGTTTGGCAAGCGGCTGCGAGAGGTCGCCGCCGCGTGCCCTGAACCAGCCGTCCCCGGTCCACTCGATCGGTTCCAGCAATGTCTGGCGGCCAAGCGTGCGCAGGCCGTTCTCGTAGCCGTGGTAGACCATCCACCAATCGCCCGCCGGTCCTTCGACCAGCGTGGCATGCCCGCGCGACCACCAGGGCTCCGCCGTGCCTTGCGTGCGAACGATGGGATTGTACGGGCAATGCTCCCATGGCCCATGGACGGAGCGGGAGCGGGCGGTGATGACCATGTGCCCGGTGACCGGACCGGCAGTACCGCCGATGGCGGTGACAAGGTAGAACCAGTCGCCGCGGCGCAGCAGCTTGGGTCCTTCCGGCGCGAAGTTCTCGACGATCCAGTCGTCGGGATAGCGCCAGGGATCGTAGGCCTTTTCCAGCGGACCATCGGTGGTAAGGCCGTCATCGGTCAGCCGGACCTTGCGGATGCCGTTGGTGAAGAGATAGCGCCGCCCATCCTCGCCCACGACATGGCCCGGATCGATGCAGCCGGGAATGTCGAGGTCGACCGGATCGCTCCAGGGGCCGCGGATGTCATCTGCCCAGATCACGTAGATCGACCAGGGTTTGCCATCGGGGGCGGCCGGGAGATAGATGAAGTAGCGGTCCTTGTGCTTCACGAGATCGACAGCCCAGACGCTGCCGAGATTGTGCGTGAGGGCCGGGCCGATCGGCGACCAGTTCACCAGATCGCGCGATTGCCAGATCACCAGCCCGGGGTAGTAGTCAAAGGAGGAGAACGTCATGTAGTAGACGTCGCCGTCCTTCAGGATCGACGGGTCGGGATGATCGCCGGACAGGATCGGGTTGCGATACGTGCCGTTGCCGAGATCGGCCTTGCGCTGGCCTTCGGGGCCTGTTCCCCAGGTCGGCGCGCGGCCAGGCGCGCGTGCCGCCGCCTCGCTCGCGAGTGCAGGGGCCAGAGCGGCCAGAGCGGGGGGAACGGCGGCGGGCAGGGCCGCGCCGGCAAGCGCGCCCTTGAACATGGTGCGGCGGGTCAGGCTCATGGTATTTCCCTGGTCGGTCACGAGGCGGGTTTCAGCGTTACGAGCACGACGTCGTTGGTCTGCATCGGCAGTTCGACCAAGGCGGTGCCGTCACGGCCGACGGAGATGGTCTTGCCGGTTTCCGCCGTGTCGGCGGTTTCCTGGCGCAGGCGATCGAGCTGTGCGGCATCGACGGATTCCGGCATGCCCATGTCGATATAGAGCGAGAGCGGATCGTTGTGCCGATAACCGGTGCGGTGCGTCTCGAGCCGGTAGCGGCCCGGCGCGAGGTGCTCGAAGCGGATCGTTACCGGATCGCTCGCCCTTGATGGCTGGAGGCGGGTGTAGAACGGCTTGTTGCTCAGGGTCTGCTCGGGCTGGTGCCAATCCCAGACCACCGCGCTGACGGCCTTGCCCTCGCGCGAGGCGAACGTGAATTCGTCCGCCACCGGGATGGCCCGGCCGCGCAGGGCATGGAGGTACTTGTAGGCGAACCATGCCGGCTTGCGGATGCCCTCGCGGTTCATCAGTCCGAACCCGCCGTGGAAGGGCGTGGGCGGCGGACCGGGCTCCTCGAACAGGTCGGTGTAGGTCCAGTAGCTCATGCCCTGCACCATGCCGGCGGTCTTTTTGAGTTTGGTGAGGATGTAGGGCGCACTGACATAGCTGTCGTGCACGAAGTCGCGGGGGGTGTAGCTGGTGCTCCACTCGGTGAAATAGAGCGGGATGCCGGGATAGGCGGAAGCCTCGATCTGCTCGCGCACGCGCCGCACATCGCCGATGATCGCGTCGGGCGAGGAGGAGAGCTTGGTGTCCTGCTTGCCCTGTTCGTCGAGGAAACCGCCCTCGACGCCGTAGGTATGGGTCGCCACGAAGTCGACCGGCAACTTGTGCTCGGCCGCAAAGGCCAGGAATTCGGGGACCCAGGCCGCCCCGGCGGTTGCCGGGCCGCCGACACGCAGGCGCGGGTCGATGGCCTTGATGGTCCTTGCCGTATCGGCGTAGAGGTCAAGATAGGCGCGCTGGTCGGCGCCTTCCCAGAACCCGTCGAGATTGGGTTCGTTCCACAGTTCGAAGTACCAGCTGCGCACTTCCTCGGCGCCGTAGCGCGCGCGCAGATGGGTGACAAAGGCATGGATCAGCTTGCGCCACTCTGCCGGATGGGGGTGCGAGGTATTGCCCTTCCAGTAGAACAGCTGCTGGTCCGAAGTGCGGATCGCGGCCGGGCTCCAGCCCAGCTCCACGAAAGGTCGGATCTTTCTGGCGAGCAGCGCGTCATACAGCGCGTCGATGCCGCTCCAGTCGTAGACGATCTGCCCGTTTTCCTTGCGGACGGTACCCAGCACATCATGGAAGATGTCGTGGAAACGGATGTAGCGGAAGCCGAGTTCGTCGGAGGCGACCTGCAATTGCGCCTGGCTGTCGACGCGCCTCAGAGTGCCGGGGTAGTCCGATCCGACCGAAAGATCGTAGAACCGATCGACCGGCGCGCCGGCACGGGCAGCGTCGATGCGGACTACACGTTCGGCCGAGCTGGCGGCGCCAGCCGGTCCGGCACAGAGCATCGTGACCGGCGCAATGATGGAAAGGGCCAGAGTTTTCATGCATCTCCCTCAAGCAGATCCGAGCTGCTGTTTTGCGGAATGTTAGCGCAATCATTATTGATTGCAAGGTGTCACGTCGCTGGCGTTTCGGCTTGATGGACCCGTTTACTAGGACGGCGGCAAGAACGGGTTCTTGCCGCCGCTAGTCGCTGTTCCTGTCCTGCGAGGCTACGCGCGGATCCCGGCAAAGGCCTGGATCGTTGATCCCGGTTGCGGTGCGAGCATCTGGCGAGTGAGTTCGCGATTGCCGGGCAGGTTCGTTACGGCATATTCGCTCTGACGCCGCACTTGCTCGAAGGCTTCGCGGGCTTCGGGCCTCAGGCGCATGATTCCGGCCTTTGCCGACAGATCGGTCTTCCAGCCCATCCCGTAGAGGATGCATTGCCAACTGGTGGCGGGGAAGATGTCGACGTTGGGGTTGAAGTCCTTCTCGTTCGGCGGCCGGTGACGCCATCGGTCGAGCAGTTCGTTCAGGCTGTCCGGAACCGTTTCAGCCCGCACGTTGTCGCGCCAGAAATCGGTGTCCCGGCGCTGTGTCAGGCTGTAGTGAAGCTTGAGGAAATCACGGGCGCGTTCGTACCGTTCGAGCATGCCCCTATTGAACTGGCGCGCCGAAGTCTCATAGTCGCCTGCCCAGGGGAACAGGTTGGCAATCGCACCTGCAGCGATTTCCGCAAAGACGATGCCCGTTGCCTCCAGAGGTTCGAAAAACCCGCTGGAAAGTCCGACCGCGACGCAGTTCTTGTACCAGTTGACTTCGCGATATCCGGCATTGAACTGCAGGCGCCGCGTTGAGGCGGTTTCGCCGTGCGTGCCAAGATAGCTGCGCAGGGTTCGTTCTGCCGTTTCCGGATCGCAATGGGCAGAGGAGAAGACATAGCCAGTGCCTCGCCGGGTCTGGAGGCCGATGTCCCAGATCCAGCCGGCATCACGGGCTGTGGAAAGAGTGCAGGACTGGATCGGGGTGGTCGGCGTGTCGTAAGGCACCTGCGCGGCAATCGCGCTGTCGCAGAACAGCACGTCGGTGCAGCTTTTCCACTTCTGCCCCAATGCCTTGCCGATCAGTTCGGCTCGGAAACCGGAGCAATCGATAAAGAGGTCGGCTTCCAGCACCCCGTGCGCTTGAGTGCGCACACCCGCGATGGCGCCGTCCTCGGTGCAGAGCACTTCCTGCACGGTATCGGCAATGTGCAGAACACCGTTGGCGATGCCCTGGTCACGAAGCAGCAACGCCAGCGCCCCGGCATCGAAATGGAACGCGTAGTTAAGTACCCCGGCATATTCGGGATGATTGGCCAACTTGGGCGCACGCAGTGCGTCGACCGCGCGTTTCTGAGGTGTGCTGGCCTCATCCCAGGGCATGTCGCCGGCTTCGCCCAATAGCCAGTAGGGCAGGTATTCCGGCCCTCCCTTGCGATCGTCCGCTTCCTGGAAGCCGTGAAGATAATTGTCGGCACCGCCATGACCGGCGGGGTGCAGCCAGTCGACGAACTTCACGCCTTGCTTGAAGGTCGCTTCGCAGCGGCGAAGCAGGTCCTTTTCACGGACGCCGATACGCTCCAGCGTGCGGCGAATGGTAGGGAACGTGCCTTCGCCTACTCCGATGATCCCGATGTCGGGGGATTCGACGAGTGTGATGGAGATCCCGCCGGGCAGATCGGCCCCCAGCATCTTGGCGAGATAACCGGCCGTAAGCCAGCCAGCCGTACCGCCGCCTACCACGAGAATCCGCTTCACCTTGGCATCCATGAAACCACACGCTCCCCGATGTGGATCGGGCGGACCGTTTGGCCCGCCCGATGTTTCTTTTATCAGAACGTGACGTTGATGCCCATTCGGTAGCGACGGTCGCTCTGGAACCAGCTGCGTCCGTAAAGTTCGCCGCCGGGGTAGCCGCCCATCACGGTCTTCTGCGTGGCGTTCAGGATGTTCTGGGCCTGAAGCTGGAAGTTGAAATGGTCGTTCACGCGGAAGGTGATGCCGGCATCCAGGGTGCCGTAGCTGGCGCCATAGACCGGCAGGTTGGTTGCAACGCTGGTGGTAGCACCCGAAGCGTCAGTATAGACGTAGCTGTTGTTCGTGCCGCTTGCCGTGGTCGACTGCAGATAGCGCGAGCGCCAGCTGTAGGCGATGCGCAGCGAGAACGGGTCCTTTTCGTAAAGGAGCGCGGCGTTCACGTTGTGCTTCGACAGGCCCTTCAAGGGCACGTCGTTACGCTTCACGCCGTCGATGTCGAAGTAGAGGTCGCCGGGGTTCTTGCTGTCGATGAAGGTGTAGTTCGCTTCAACGCCGAAGCCTGCGAGCCAGCCGGGAAGCTGGTCGAAGAACGTGCGGCCGCCGAGTTCGATGCCCTTGACCGTTGCGGTTTCATCCGAGGTGTGGGCATCGTTGGTCGTGGCGAGCGCCTGTTCCGATGTGCCGTCGGCGAACTGAACCGTGATGGCGCGCTGGGCGGCGCCAAAGACGACGAGGTCCTTGATGCTCTTGTAGAAGCCGGCGATGTGCAGCGTCGTCCCGGGCTTGGGATACCATTCGAGCGACAGGTCGAAGTTGTTCGACATCGTCGGTTTCAGCGTCGGATCGCCGCTGGTGGTGGTGTAGTTGGCGAAGGTATTGGGAGCGCCATTACCACCCGAACCGGCGATCGTGTTGACCCCCAGGGTTCCCGATGCGCGCAGGTCGTAGAACGAGGCGTTGTCCATCGTGATGTTGTATGCGGCGCGAACCTTGACCGATTCCACGGGGGCATACGTCACGTTCACGGCGGGCAGGACACGGGTGTATTCTGCACCGGCACTGCGGATTTCCGCAGTATTGGCGACCGTATAGATCACACCGTCGCGTTCGAACTGCGTCGAGGTCTGCTGGAAGTAACCCGTGCTCTGGTTCTTCACGTTCACCACGCGCACGCCGAGGTTACCGGTCAGTTCGGATTCACCCCAGTTGGTGCCGAAGTTGACCATGGCGTAACCGGCCAGTGTCTTGGTCGAGTAGTTGGTCTGGTCGCCCGGCAGGATGAACCCGGGCGTACGACCCGGCGAACCGCCGTACAGGTCGAAGAAGCCCTGTACGCTGGTGTTGCGGATGAAGTCGATGGCAGGGAAGTACTGCGTTCCGGGCAGTTGGATATCGCCGCGGAAGAAGTCCTTGAACACGTGCGATTCGTAGTCGCCCGAACGCCCGTCGGCAAACGACACCACCGGCGAGCCGTTCCAGCCCTGGCCCAGTGCCGACCACGCGTAGCCGTTATCGAGGTCACGCTCGGTCCGCTTCGCCCAGCGTCCGCCGACCTTGACGGCCTTGAAGAAGCCTTCACCGACGTCATAGGTGAGGTCCGCCTGTGCGGAGTCCATCTTGCCTGCGTTGTCGTTGTTGTGGGGCATCACCGCCTGCCATGCGTAATTGGCAGGGTCGAGCAGCGCGGCTTGGGTGCTGTCGGGTACCGAGATCTGCGGCAGGCTGCCGCTCAGGTCGAGCCCGTAGCTGGTCGGGAAGTTGACGGTACGGAACACCGAGATACGGTCAACCGAGGCGGTGGACTTGGTGTGCTGGTACGAGGCCTGGACGGTGATCGGCAGGTTTGCCGGCTTCCAGTTCAACGAGCCCGAAATGTCTTCGGTCTTGTTCTTGCCCTTCCAGAACGCGGAAGTGCCGCCGCTCGAAATCGGTGCGCCGGTCGGCAGGCCGGTCGCCGGGTCACGCTGGAATACGGCCGGCGAGGAAATCAGGCCGCCATTCTCGTTGAACTGGCTTTGCGACGGATCGACTGCGAGGCTCTGCGAGGTGACGAACGAGCCGTACTCGAAGTCGGTGTTGCTGTACTTCGACTGGAAGTAGATGCCGGTTAGCGTCAGGTCCTGGGTCGGCGACCACTGCACGGCACCGTAGATACCGTCGCGCTTGCGCTGGTAGTTTTCCTCGCCGTAGGTGTAGCCGCCCGGAATGAAGTAGTCGTTGCCCTGGATATTGGTCCGGTAAAACTCCTCCATGCGCACGAACTGCGACTTCGTCGACAGCTGGCTGTGCGCGTAGTCGAAGACGAAGCCGAGATCGCCGATGCCGGTGTTGAACTTGCCGGCGACCAGGCCCGAGGCGGAATAGTCCGACTTCTGGGACAGATCGCCCATGCTGAGGTCCGCGCTGCCAGCGAAGTGCAGGCCGTAGCCATAGTCGAACGGCAGCTTGGTGCGCAGGTCGACCGCGCCGCCGGTACCGCCTTCGATCTGGTCGGCGGTCGACGACTTGTAGACGTCCACGGCCTGCATCAGTTCGGGGGTGACGTCGCTGAATTGAAGCGAGCGACCGCCATTGGCGCTGAAGATGTCGCGGCCATTGAGGCGCGAGGCGACGCCGGACATGCCACGAACCTGAATGCCGGAGCCTTCGGCCGAATAGTGGTCGGGGTCGTTCAGCGACTGGAAGCGGACGATCGTAACGCCGGGGACGCGTTGCAGGACTTCGGTGATCGAGTTGTCCGGCAACTTGCCGGCATCGTCGGCAACGACCGAGTCGACGATGGAGATCGCGTTCTTCTTGCGATCATCGGCGGACTGAAGCGCGGCGCGGCGACCGGTGACGACGATGGCGTCGGCCTCGGCAGTGGTCGGCGCCTGCGCGGCATCGTCTTGCGCAAAGGCCGCAGTCGGTGCTGCACATGCGAACAGCGCTGTGGCGGAAACGCTCAAACCCAGCGCGCTGCGACGATCAAGAGTCGCGATTCCGCGACGAATCTGTGTGAAAAACGCCATAACTGTGTCCCCTCCGGTCCCATGTGATATTGCGCTGCAACATGGTGATAGCGCTATCACTTCGTATTACATCTAGCTTTGCGGCGATTCTTTGACAGATTTGCCGTCGCTATGAGGATTGCCACTACCATCGGCGTAATAATGGCGCAACATGCGATTTGTTGACCGCTAACATCTTGCGGCAAACTGTGTCGATTTTGCTTCACTGTGTCGGGCGAACGCCCGTCAGCCGTGGCCGGCGTTGCCGTTATTTGCGACTTAGCGTCCGTTCGATTGCGACTTTTGCGATGGGTGCCATCCGGGCGTAACCCTCGGCCAGGGGGTGGACGCCGTCCTTGGTAAAGCGCTGATCCATCAGGCCCTGCTTGTCCGCCAGCGCCGAATAGTAGTCGGCAAAGGCGTAGCCGCGCGCCTTTGCCAGCGCCTGAAGCCGCGTGTTGATGCGGCGCAGTTCATCCGGTTTGCGCTCGCGGATGACGTAGTCCGCCGTGGGCGTGTTGGTGACCGGCAGGATCGAGCAGAGCACCACGCGGATGCCATGGCGATCGGCGATGTCGGCCATGGCTTCGATATTGGCGACGATGCCGTCTTCGCTCTCCATCTGGAGGAAGCCCGAAACGTCGTTGACGCCGCCCAGGATCACCACTGCGCGGGGCTGCAGGGCCACGACGTCCTGCTGGAAGCGCACCAGCATCTGTGCGGTGACCTGGGCGCCGATGCCGCGGTTCACGTAAGCCTTGCCGGGGAAGTACCGGCCGAGGTCCCACATGTCGGTGATCGAATCGCCCAGGAAAACGACACGATCGTCCCCCTTGGTCGCGGGCTTCAATGCCGCATTGGCGGGTGCGTAGAGATAGCGCTCGCCGAAGTCCTGCATCATCGAGGGTACCAGCTTTTCGCGGAACGGACCCGCCCATGGCCCCCAGTCGCGCGTGTCGGTAACGGTGCGGCGCTCGGGGCTGGACTGGTAATGTTGCGGTTCGCCAGCGCCGATCAGCAGCACGGCCGCGGGCAGCAACAGGGCAAGGGGGGCCTTCGGGGCCTTCATGCGGTGAAGACCCCGTGGCGCTTGCCGTAGGCGTGGAACAGGTCCGGCCAGGCGTGGGCGGGGGTATCGTTGCCGAGCCGGGCGCCAAAGCCATGCCCGCCCTTGTCGAAGCCGTGGAACTCGACCGGGCGCTGCTTGGCAAGCATGGCCGTGTACATGGCCATGCTGTTGCCGATGGGGACGAGGCCGTCGTCGCTCGAGGCGGTGAGGAAGACCGGCGGGGTGTCCGCGGTCACCCGGTTTTCGACCGAACCGGCCTGGCGCAGGGCCTCGCTTGCGTTCTGGCCGAGCAGATTGTCGCGTGAGCCGCCGTGGGTGAAGGGCTGCGAAAGGCTGACCACCGGATAGATCAGGCCGGCAAGGTCAGGGCGGGCCGAAAGCGTGTCGGCCTTGTCGACAGGCGCGTAGACCTGCTCGTCGAACCGAGTGGCGATCGACCCGGCAAGGTGGCCGCCGGCGGAAAAACCGAGCACGGCCACGCGCTTGGGGTCAATGCCGAATTCGGCGGCACGCGACCGCACCAGTCGCACCGCGCGCTGAGCGTCCTGCAGCGGCACGGTTTCGCGGTTCGCCCAGCCCTCGCAGGGGAGGCGGTAGGAGAGGATGAAGCAGGTGACGCCGCGCGCGGTGAGCCAGCGGGCCTGTTCCTCCCCCTCGTTGTCCCAGGCGAGGAAGCCGTATCCGCCGCCCGGCAAGAGGATCACCGCCGAGCCGTCACGATAGGCGGGCTGGCGCACTTCGAGGCTGGGGGCGGCGATGCCGGTGACCCAGCGGTCATCCCAGGCCGCGTCCTTGCTCTGCTGCTGAATCTTGCGGACGGGCAGCTTGGCTGGTGCGCCGGGGGCCTTGCCGGGCCAGAGCGGAAGCGAGGGGCCGGAATAGCCGATGGCGGTCGGCCCGGCCATGGCCTTGCCGGAGGTCATCGCCGCCGCCATGCCGGCAGCGGCTATTCCGCCCAGAAGGGCGCGGCGCGAAGTCGAGGGTTTGTTGTTCACGACGAGGCTTCCTTGATTACTGGGGGCAGACGGCACCGGCCGGATCGGTGGCGATGCGCAAGTCGGAAATCGTGATGGTGAACGGCGTGCTTGCGCTCAGGGTGAAGGGCTGGCTGATGCCGCCCAGATAAGTGCCGTGATTGCCGAAGCACTTCAAGGGAATGCGCAGCGAGGCCCACTTGCCCGGCTGTGCCAGCGCGGTGTCGATCCGGACCGGGCCGGAGCCCAGCGCCAGCGTGACCGGCCCCGTTGCTGCCTTGTCGACGCGGTAGACCACCTCGACGTTCATGTCGGCGTTGGCCTCGCGCTCCAGCGTGAGGTTGGGGCCGAGCACCGAGGCCTTCCCGGTGGGCGCAAAGGCCAACTGGATCGCGCCTTCCTGCCGGTTGGCACTGTCGACCAGCTTCTGGGTGACGCCGGCGCCGGTCTCGAGGCGGAACGGCTTGGCAACGATGCCGTCAACCACGAACAGGCTGGAATTGGAGGCCGAAGCGTCGATGCCCGGCTCCTCTCCAAGGACGCCGACATGACCGCCCTTGGCATAGGTCAGGCCATAGCCCAGCGCGAACAGCGGATCGTAACCCGCCTGACCCTTGTTGAGATTGAACTGGGCCGCCGTCTTGGGCCAGGAGAAAGACAGGGTGCCGCGGAAGTCGGTCTTGCCGCCGACCAGCACGTCGGCCACGCCGTTGCCTTCTGAGCCCGGGAACCAGGCGGCCACGAAGGCGTCGGAGGCATTGAGTTCCGGATTGACCCAGAGCGGGCGGCCGGAGAGGAACACCGCCACCGTCGGGATGCCGGCGGCCTTCAGCTTCTTCAGCAGCGCCAGCGACTTCTTGTTGCCGGGCTGGAATTCCAGCGAGCGGATATCGCCCCGCAGTTCGGCATAAGGTTCCTCGCCGAAGACGACCACGGCGACGTCGGGTTTTGTTGTAAAGCTGCCGTCGGGCGAAAGCACGGCCTTGCCGCCGCCGGCCTTCAGGGCATCGGCGATGCCGGTATAGATCGAGGTGGCGCCGGGGAAATCGGCATTGGTGTTGCCGTCACCCTGCCATGAGAGCGTCCAGCCGCCGGACTGGCGGCCGATGTCGTCCGCGGCGTCGCCGGCGACAAGCACGGTGGCGCTGCTCTTGATCGGCAGCACACCCTCGTTCTTGAGCAGGACAAGGCTCTCGCGCACGGCCTGGCGGGCAACGGCGCGATGCGCGGCGGAGCCCATTTCCTCGGGCTTGCCCTCGAACGGACGCGCGGCGTCGAACAGGCCGAGCTTCATCTTCACGCGCAGGATGCGGCGCACGGCATCGTCGATGCGGCTCATCGGGATCGTTCCCGCCTTGGCCGCGGCGAGGGTCGAATCGAACAGGCCCTTCCAGCTGTCCGGCGCCATGGCCATGTCGAGCCCCGCGTTGAAGGTCGCCGGGCAATCGGTGTTGGTGCAGCCGGGGATCTGGCCGTGGCCGTTCCAGTCGCCCACCACAAAGCCATCGAAGCCCATGCGGCCCTTCAGGACATCGGTGAGCAGCGCCTTGTTGCCGTGCATCTTGGTGCCGTTCCAGCTGGAGAACGAGGCCATGACGGTCATGGTGCCGGCGTTGACGGCGGCGGGATAACCGGCGTCGTGGATGCGGATCAGCGTCGCCTCGTCGACGCGGGTGTCGCCCTGGTCGATGCCGTCGTGGGTGCCGCCGTCACCGAGGAAATGCTTGACGCTGGCGGCCACGCGGCCTGCCTGGATGGTGGTCCGGGTGCCGGGCGCGCCCTGGAGGCCCTCGACCATGGGCCCTGCATAGGCGGCGACAAGGGTGGGGTCTTCCGAGTAGCCTTCGTAGGCGCGGCCCCACCGGTCGTCCTGCGGGACGGCAAGGGTCGGCCCGAAAGCCCAGTCGATGCCGGAGGCGGCGGTTTCGGCGGCGGTGGCCTTGCCGATCTCGCGCATCAGCGCGGGGTCATGCATGGCGCCCAGCGCGCTGTTGTGCGGGAACAGCGTGGCGCCCACGACATTGCTGTTGCCGTGCACGGCATCGATGCCGAACATGATCGGGATCGGCTCGTGCCCGGCGCGCTTCTCCAGCGCAACCGCATTGAAGGCGCGCGACGTGGCAACCCAGGCCGAGGCAGGCGAGCGATCCGGCGCGCCGATCGGCGGCGAATTGCCGCCCGCAAGGATCGAGCCGAGAGGGTATTGCTTGAGATCTTCCGGCTTGATCGAGGCGGTGTCGGCCTGGATCATCTGGCCGATCTTCTCGCGCAGGCTCATGCGCGCGATGATCGCGGTGATGCGGGCTTCGGTCCTGGCATCGACGAGTCCGGGGCTCTTTGCCGCAGGCCACAGCTCGGGATGGACCGGGGTCGGGGTGGGCGCCTTGGGCGTTTCAGCCTGGGCCAGCGCCATGGAGGCGCACGAAGCCAGGACAACAGTCTGCAACACGCGGTGAATACGCTTCATGACATCCTCGATATTTCCCAATGGGCCCTGTCTAGGCGATCCATGATGATTGCGCTACCATAAACCGTTCCCGCGGTTTTTCCGGTTTGCGTCACGCAGGCGCTTTGCAGGATTGAAAGTCGTGCTACAGGACGGTCATGTCCGACAGTGAGCGCAAACGCCGCAGCTCGAAATCCCGCCAAACCGGGGCCCCGACGATTGCCGACGTGGCCGCGCTTGCGGGCGTGTCGATGATGACGGTTTCGCGCGTCATCAATTCCGAGCCCAAAGTGCGCCAGGCCACCCGCGATGCCGTCAACGCGGCGATCGCGCAGCTCAACTACGCTCCGAATCGCGCGGCGCGCAGTCTTGCCGGGGCCTCGCAACTGCGGCTCGGGCTGCTCTATTCGAACCCGTCCGAGGCGTTCCTCAGCGCCTTTATCGTCGGCAGCCTCGAGGAAGCCGGACGGTCCGATGTTCAGATCATCGTGCAGAAGGTCGAGGACGGGGAGGATCTGGCGCAAGTGGCCGAGCGCATGGTCGCGGGCGGCATCCACGGCGTGATCCTGCCGCCGCCGCTCAACGAGGCGATGGAAGTGCTCTCGGTGCTGCGCAAGGCCAACATGCCGACCGTGGCGGTGACCACCGCCGAGCCGCACGAGGGCATCGCCACGATCATGATCGATGACCGCAGCGCCGCGCGGGAGATGACCGGGCATCTGATCGACCTCGGTCATCGCCGGATCGGCTTCATTCTCGGCCACCCGGATCTTTCCGCGAGCGGCGCGCGTCTCGAAGGTTACCGCGAGGCTCTGGCAGAAGCGGGCATCGCCTTTGATCCGGCGCTCGTTGCCCAGGGCTATTTCACCTATCGTTCGGGGCTGGATGCGGCCGAGGAACTGCTGTCGCTCGAGGACCAGCCTTCGGCCATCTTTGCCAGCAACGACGACATGGCCGCCGCCACCGTGGCGATCGCCCATCGCCGCGGGCTGGACGTGCCGGGCGACCTGACCGTCTGCGGTTTCGACGACGTGGCGCTGGCAACCACGATCTGGCCCGAACTCACCACGATCCAGCAGCCCATCGTCGAGATGAGCCGCCGCGCGGTGGAACTTCTGGTCACGATGCTGCGCAACAAGCGCAAGGCCGAGATCGGCGACCAGCGGATCGAGATCGAGTACAAGCTGGTGCGCCGTCAGTCCGACGCCGCCCCGCGCCGCCGCCCCGTCCTGCGCCCGTCCCTGGGCAACTGATCCGCCCCCTCGCGCGAGGGGGCAGAGCGGCGGCCTCAGGCGCTGCGGATTCGCATCGTGACGGTACGGGTCTCGCCGGGGAGCAGCGGTGCCGGGGCCTCGCGGTTGACGGCGTCGGGCATCGTGCTCTGCGGTTCGGCGCAGAAAAAGTCCTGCCCCGGCGGCACGTAGAGGTGCAAGTACGGGGTGTCCTCGCCCTCGAGCACGATGTCGCCGTCGCCGCGCTCGATGCGCAGCTGCCCCGCCCAACCGGCATAGCAGTGATCGACAAGGTCGGGACGCTCAAGGGCGGCGCCCTGTTTCCAGTCGCCCAGCGTATCCGCCGTGGCCCGCACGGTGGGCAGCATCTCGGCATCGGCCAGCCAGACGGCCTTGGCGGTAAAGGCGATCGCGCTCACGCCCCGGCGGGTGAACCAGGGGTGGAAGCCGAGGCCTGCAGGCATCGCATTGTCATCGGTATTGGTCAGTTCCAGGCGCGCTTCGAGGCCCTCGGCGGTAAGCCGGAAATGCTGGCGCAGGGTGAAGGCCCAGTTCCAGTCAGGCCCGGCGGCATGGTGGTGGAGCAGGGTGGCGCGGTCTGCTGCTCCGGTTTCCACCGACCAGGTGCCAAGCCATGCGGTGCCGTGCAGCGGATGCTTCTGCCCCGGCGCGTTGGGCGCCAGCGCATGGGACTGGCCTCGCCAGGTGAAGCGTCCGCCCGCGATACGGTTGGCGTAAGGGGCGAGCGGGAAGCAGGCGCTGTCGAAAGGCGCCTCGGCGCCTTCGGGCATCGGCCGCAGGATGTCCTGTCCGCGCCGGGTGAGGGCGCGGACCATGCCGCCATGAAGGGGATCGAGGACGAGGCGCCAGTCGCCTGCGCTCAGGACCACCCCGGTGCTGTTCATCCTTCCATGTCCTCAAGCTCGCGCCCGCGCGTCTCGGTGACGGTGGCCCGCACAAAGAAGAACGAGACGGCGGCGGCCAGGGCGTAGAACACGTACGTCACCGCCAGGCCCGGGCGTTCTGCGAGCGAGGGGAAGCTCACCGAGATCGCGGCGTTGGCAATCCACTGCGCAAAACCGGCAACGGCAAGCGCAGAGCCGCGGATCTGGTTGGGGAACATCTCACCCAGCATGACCCACATGACCGGGCCCCAGCTCATGTTGAAGAACACGACATAGGCATTGGCCGAAATCAGCGCGATCAGGCCCGAATGGCCGGGCAGGGCAAGCGCGCCGTCGGCGCCGGGAACGGCGGTGGAGAAAGCCCAGGCGACAAGGCCGAGCGTCACCGCCATGCCCGCCGAACCGATCAGCAGCAGCGGCTTGCGGCCGATCCTGTCGATCAGCGCGATCGCGGCAAGGCAGGCGCCGATCGATAGCGCACCGGACAGGATGTTGATCTGCAGCGCATTGTCTTCGGTAAAGCCGACTGCCTGCCACAGCGTCGCACCGTAGTAGAACACCACGTTGATGCCGACCAGCTGCTGGAACACGGCAATGCCGATGCCCACCCACAGGATCGGGCGGATCTTGCCGGTGGTCTTTTCGACGAGGTCCGACAGGCGCGGGCGGTGATGGTCGGCGGCGAGCGAGGCGTTGATTTCGGCCACCTTGCGGGTGGCCTGCGCCTCGCCGAACAGGCGCGTCAGCACTGCGTGCGCCTCATCCTTGCGGCCGCGCGCGACGAGGTAGCGGGGGCTTTCCGGGATCGAGAGCAGGGCCACGAGATAGATCGCGGCGGGAATGGCCTGGAGCCAGAACATCCAGCGCCAGGCGGGGAAGTTCAGCCAGAGGCTCGCGGTCGACCCGCCGGCCCAGCGCGCCAGCACGAAGTTGGCGACAAAGGCACCGGTGAGGCCGGAGATGATCATTACCTGCTGCACGCTCGAAAGACGCCCGCGCAGGTTCGCCGGGGTCATTTCCGAGATGTAGACCGGTGACGTGACGCTGGCAGCGCCAACGCCAAGACCGCCGATGATCCGTGCGATGATGAAGATCGCCGAAGAGCCGGCTGCGCCTGCCAGCAGCGCGGAAACCAGGAACAGCACGGCGGCCAGCATCATCGTGCCGCGGCGGCCGATGAGGTCGGACAGGCGTCCGGCGATGAAGGCGCCGATGGAGGAGCCGACAAGAATCGCGCCGACGTTGACGCCGATGCCCAGGCGGCCCAGCGCAAAGGCGGCTTCGAGGCCGTTCTGGGTGCCGTTGATGACGCCGGAATCGTAGCCGAACATGAAGCCGCCGATCGTCGCGACCGCGACGACGAGCGCGACCAGGCGCTTGTTGATATCGATCCTGTCCATCAGGATGTCCTTTCCCGGGGGCCCGCCTGCTGTTGTCTATGGCTGGGCCCGGTTGAATTCAGGTGTTCGCCTTGCGAGGCGGCGCGGCCGGGACGGCCGTACGGAAAGTGAAAAGATCGCCTGCAAGTGGCTGGCTGGCAAGCTGTTCTTCCGAAAGGCCCTGCCGCGCGCTGGTGGCGAAAGCGGTGCGCCCGTCGTTGCCGCCAAGCGCGATCTTGGTGACGTTGGAGACCGGGAAGCGCACTTCGTCGGTCAGGGTGCCGTCCGGGGCGAACCGCCGCGCGGTGCTGCCGGCATAGAAACCCAGCCAGACGCCGCCTTCGGCATCGCAGATCGCGCCGTCGGGATAGCCCCAGTCGGCACGGTCTTCGCCGTTGAAGTCGAGGAACAGCGTGCCCGCATCGGCCATGCCGTCTTCCGTGATCGCGTGACGGATGACCTTCCGGGCCAGCGTGTCGACATGGTAGACATGCGATCCGCAGGGCGAGATTGCCGGACCATTGGTGATCGTGACCGCAGCGAGCCCGGCCTCGTGCACGGCGCCGTTGTCGAGCACGAAGACCTTGCCGGTCTCGCTTTCCTCAAGGTTGTCCATCGTGCCGAACCAGATGCGGCCCCCGGCATCGATGGCGGCGTCGTTCAGGCGGTTGTCGGGCAAGTCGGCCTGGATGTGGGCGATCCGCTCGAACGTGCCGGATTCTGGCAGGAAGCGGTGCGGGCCGCTCCGGAGACCTGCGATCAGGCCGCCTTTCGCAGAGGGAAGCACCCAGCCGACATGCTCGGGAGCGGGCCAGTTTGCCAGATCGCGCGTCGCGGGATCGAAGCGGAACACGGTGTTGCGCTTGATGTCGACGAACCACAGGGCGCCGTCGATCCACACCGGGCCTTCGCCCAGTTCGGCGCCGACCGAAAGGAGATGTTCAGCCTGCATGGCGATCAGCGCCAGCCGGCGTCGACGAAGTAGTCGTGGCCGGTGCACATGCGCGCGCCATCGGAGCTCAGGAACAGCACCAGCGCGGCCACGTCCTGCGGCACGATGCGTCCCGGTAGGCACTGCGCGGCCATGATTTCGGCCTCGCCTTCGGGGGTGTACCATTTTTCCTGACGCGGGGTCTTCACGTTGCCGGGAACGATGGTGTTCACGCGGATGTTGTCGCCGCCGAGATCGCGGGCCAGGCTGCGGGTCAGGCCGGAAATCGCCGCCTTGGTGGTCTGGTAGAGCACCAGGTCGGGCAGGGCGAGATGCCAGGAGATCGAGCCGAAGTTGACGATCACGCCGCCGCCGGCCTCGCGCATCGCCGGCGCCACGGCCTGGGCGGCAAAGAACAGGTGGCGCAGGTTCACGTTCATGCGCTCTTCCCAGAACGCTGGCGTGACGTCGGCGATCTGGTGGCGGTCGTCGTTGGCGGCGTTGTTGACCAGCACGTCGATGCCGCCGAACTCCGCGACGATCGCGGCGATCGTTTCGCGCACGCTGTCGATGTCGACAAGATCGAGATGGCGGTAGACCGGCGCGTGGCGTGCGCTTTGCGCCAGGCGTGCGGCCAGTGCCTCGCCTTCGGCATCCTGGATGTCGACAAAGACCACTTGCGCGCCCTGCGCGACAAAGCCTTCGACAAGGCCCGCGCCGATGCCGGTGGCGCCGCCGGTGATGATGACGCGGCGATCCTGAAGTTCGGGGTAGATGGCGGTGAGGCCGCCCGAGGAAGTCTGAGTGAGCATGGTTCTGTTATGGTCCGTCATGCCGCCAGCAGGCCGCGGCGCGCCAGATTGGAAAAGAGTTCGCCGATCCCGAAGGTCCACGGTGCGGCCTCGGCCGAAGTGGTGACCGGGTTCACCAGTGTGCCGAGACGAGCGCTGGTGATGGTGACGGTATCGCCCACCTTGTGGGTGAAGCCGCGGCCCGGTTCGTCGCGGTCCTGGGTGGGGGCGAACAGCGTGCCGCAGAACAGCGCGAAACCGTCCGGGTACTGGTGCTCGCTCATCGACTGGCGGAGCAGGTCCTCGGGATCGCGGCTGATTTCGCGCATCGTGCTGTGGCCTTCGAGGACATAGCCGTCCTCGCCCTCGATGGTCATGGCAACGTCCGCCGTGCGCACGTCTTCCATGGAGAAGCCATCGTCGAACAGGCGGATGAACGGGCCGAGCGAACAGGACGCGTTGTTGTCCTTGGCCTTGCCCAGCAGCAGCGCCGAGCGCCCTTCGAAGTCGCGCAAGTTGACGTCGTTGCCGAGCGTCGCGCCTGCTGCCTTGCCGTCGGGGCCGGCGATCAGCACCACTTCCGGCTCAGGGTTGTTCCAGCCCGAATCCGAACGCACGCCGACCGGCGCATCGTGGCCGACCGAGGCCAGCACGGGGCACTTGGTGAAGACTTCGGCGTCGGGGCCGATGGCCACTTCGAGGTACTGCGACCACATGCCTTCGTCGATCAGGGTCTGCTTGAGGGCGTCAGCTTCGGCCGAGCCGGGCACGGTGGAGCGGACCGAACCGCCCAGCACCGCTTCGATCTTGCTGCGGATCTCGGCAGCCACGGTATGATCGCCGCGCGCACGTTCCTCGATCACGCGCTCCAGCGCGGAGACGGCAAAGGTCACGCCGCAGGCCTTGACGCACTGGAGATCGACCGGGCTCAGCAGATGTGCGGTTTCCAGCACTTCGATGCCGCCCATGAGTTCGCCGCCGCTGCGGGCATCGAGGGCGATCAGGGCCGAGGTGGTGGGGGCGACGCGGGCCATGTCGAAAACCTGGCCGCCGCGAATCAGGATCGGGGTCGGACCTTCGGCGGTCTCGATGCGTCCCAGGAAGATTCCGTCACGCCAGTCTTCGGGCAGGCCGCGATTTGCAACCGAACCATTATTTTTTGTCACCGCTATTCCTCTCCAGGTGTGTTAGCGTTATCTACGACGAGCAGCGCAACGTCAAGACGGGTCAAGGAAGCCGTCGCCCGCTGGTTTGGAAGCGAGAGGAAAAAGGGGAGGTCGTGAGCATCAGCGGGGCAAGGGGCGCGTCATTTGTGGCGCTCACAATGGCGATTGCGGCAGGGCTTGCTGCAGGCGCCGTGCCCGTGTCCGCAGACTCCAGTCCGACTTCTGGAATCGTTTCTTCGCCAAGAGTCGCGGTAGCCTACGACTGGCGTAGCGTGCGCGTGGGCGGCGGCGGGTTCACGCCCGGCATCGTTTTCAGCCCGGTCGAGCGCGGTCTGGCCTGGCTGCGTAGCGACATGGGCGGGGCCTATCGCTGGGATGCGGCCGCAAGGCAGTGGGTGCCGCTGCAGGATCGCGTGTCCGAAAGCAGCTTCATGGGCATCGAGAGCATTGCTGCCGATCCCGTCGATGCCGGGACGGTCTACCTTGCCGCCGGCATGAACTGGTCGGCGCCTGCCGCGATCTTCCGTTCCACCGACTATGGCAAGACCTGGCGGGAAACGCGGGTGCCCTTTGCGATGGGCGGCAACGAGAACGGACGCGGGCTGGGCGAGCGGCTTGCCATCGATCCCTTCGCACATGGCCGCCTGTTGTTCGGATCGCGCCATCAGGGCCTTTGGGCCAGCGACGATGCCGGGGCGAACTGGCGCAAGCTGGATGGCTTCCCGCTTGCCGGGCTGGGCCTGCCGACCAATCGGCGCGAGACGCATGGCGGGCTGTCGTTCGTGGTCTTCGACGCCAATGTGCGCGGCCGCGTCTTCGTGGGCAGTGCCGATCCGGGCGAGCGCCACCTGCTGCGCTCCGACGATGGCGGCAAGACATGGAGCGCGGTTGCCGGCGGTCCGGCGGCCGACATGCTGCCGGTCAAGGCCGTCATCGGCAGCGACGGCCTGCTGACGATCACCTATTGCGACGGCATCGGCCCCAACGGCATCACGCGCGGCGCGGTCTGGCGGTTTGACCCGGCGCGCGGGGCATGGCGCGATGTCACGCCGAAAGTCATGCCTATAGGGGGGCCGCAGGCTCCCGTCGGCGGCTACATGGGCGTGGCGGTAGCCGCGAGCGATCCGCAGACCATCGCGGTCAGCACCGTGGACCGGGGCAATCCGGTCGATACCGTCTGGCTCAGCCATGACGGCGGGGCGCATTGGGACGAACTCTGGAGGCGTTCGGTGCGCGACGTTTCGGCGACGCCCTTCCTCGATTTCGGCGGCAAGGCGAACTTCGGGCACTGGATCGCGGGTCTGGCCATCGATCCCTTCGACGCGAACCACGCGGCCTATGTCACCGGCGCGACGGTCTATGCGACGGGTGAACTGCAGAAGAGCGGCACCATGCAATGGGCGCCGTGGACGGGCGGGATCGAGCAGACCGCGATCATCACGCTGGTCAGCCCCACCGGCGGCGCGCATCTGGTTTCGGGTTTCGGCGACATCGGCGGCTTCCGCCATGACGACTTCACCGTCTCGCCCGCGCATCAGCATATCAACCCGTTCCTGTCGAACACCAACACGCTCGATTACGGCGGCCGCGCGCCGCTGGTGATGGTGCGCAGCGGCAATACCCATGCACGGGTGGTGCCCGATACCTCGCTGGCATGGTCGGCCGATGGCGGCGCGACGTGGAGCCCGCTGCACGTGCCCAAGGGCGCGCCGCACGGCGATGGCACGCCGCTGCCGGAGGAGACCGGTAATGCCGCGATCACCGTCTCGGCCGATGGCACGGCCTTCCTTGTCGAGACCGACCAGCCCCGCCTGACCCGGAATCGCGGCGCGACATGGCAGGTGGTGGGCGGATTGCCCAGCCGCACCCGCGTCACGTCTGACAAGCAGGACGCCAAGCGCTTTTACGCCATCGACTTCGCAAGCAACCGCGTGGTGCGCAGCGACGATGGCGGTGCCCGGTTCCACGCGCTCGCAGGCAAGGGCCTGCCCGCAGACCTTTCCGCGGCCCACAGCGCCAACCGC
Source organism: Sphingomonas sp. IC081 (assembly GCF_006874585.1). Lineage (GTDB taxonomy): Bacteria > Pseudomonadota > Alphaproteobacteria > Sphingomonadales > Sphingomonadaceae > Novosphingobium. The sequence continues at coordinate 664,644 of NZ_CP029762.1, read as the reverse complement.
GAAGCGCCCGCGCCGATCCTCGCCGATCCGAACCGCGCCGGGGCCTTGTGGCTCAATCTGGGCGGCGCGCTCTATCGTTCGGCCGACTTCGGGGACAGCTGGCAGCGCACCGGGCAGGCCATCACCATCGAGCGCTACGGGCTTGGCAAGGCTGCGCCGGGGCGCAAGGATGCCGCGCTCTTTGCGCTGGGCACGCTGGGCGGGCTGCGCGCGGTCTGGCGCTCCATCGACGGCGGCACGACATGGCAGCGGATCAATGACGAGGCCCACCAATGGGGCCTGCGCATCCGCGTGATTTCAGGCGACCCGCGGCAGTTCGGGCGCATCTACATAGGAACCGATGGCCGGGGGATCGTCTATGGCGATCCCAAGACAGGGCCTGCGGAGGGGACGGAATGAAAAGCAAGGATTTCATCGCATCGCTCATGCTCGCGGCTGCCATCGGCGTGGCCGCGCCGGTTCAGGCGCAGGATGCCGCCACGCAAGTGCCGCGCCTTGAAAGCAAGAACGGCCGCCACGCGCTGATCGTCGACGGCAAGCCGTTCCTGATGCTGGGTGCGCAGGCGAACAATTCCAGCAACTATCCCGCGATGCTCGATGCGGTCTGGCCGGTGCTCGATGCGATGCACGCCAATACGCTGGAAATCCCGGTGGCCTGGGAGCAGGTGGAGCCGGTCGAGGGCAAGTTCGATTTCACTTACCTGCAGAACCTGCTCGACGCCGCCCGCGCCCATGACAAGCGGGTGGTGCTGCTGTGGTTCGGCACCTGGAAGAACACCAGCCCGAGCTATACGCCGTCGTGGGTGAAGCTGGACAACAAGCGCTTTCCCCGGATGAAGGCGCCGGACGGTTCGGACCACTACGTGCTGACGCCGCTGTCGCAAAGCACCATGGCGGCGGACCGCCGCGCCTTCGTGAAGGTGATGGAATACTTGCGCGATCATGACCGGCAGAACACCGTGATCATGGTCCAGCCCGAGAACGAGACCGGCTCCTACCGCGTGCCGCGCGACTTTTCGGCAGAGGCGAACGCGCTCTTCGCCAAGCCGATCCCGGCCGCGCTGGCGAAGAAGGTCGGCAAGTCCGGTTCGTGGGACGCCGCCTTCGGCAAGCAGGCCCCGCGCGCGTTCAACACTTGGTACGTCGCCCAGTTCGTCAATGCCCTGGCAGAGGCGGGCAAGGCGGTGAAGCCGCTGCCGATGTACGTCAACGCCTCGCTCGCCGGGCCGTCGAACGTGCCCGATCCCACCGGCGTCGCCAGCGGCGGTCCGCAGTGGGACGTGCTGGACATCTGGAAGGCCGCCGCTCCGGCGATCGACTTCGCCGCGCCCGACATCTACGATCGCAACAGCGCCAACGCCGTCCAGTACCTCGACAAGTATGCCCGCCCGGACAATGCGCTGATGGTGCCGGAAATCGGCAATGCGAAGGAATTCGCGCGCTTCTTCTGGCCCACCATCGGGCGCGGCGGCATCGGTTTTGCGCCTTTCGGCATGGATGACACCGGCTACTTCAACTACCCGCTCGGCGCGACCGCGCTGGACAAGGAGACCTTGGCCGCTTTCGCATTGCCCTATGGCGCGCTGGCGCCGATCGCCAGCGACTGGGCGAAGATCGCCTATGACCGTCCCACCTGGGGCGCCGCCAAGCCGGACGACGGCGCGGTGCGCGAAACGGTAATGGGCAAGTGGAAGATTTCGGCCGACTGGGGCCAGTGGCAGTTCGGCCAGAAGGACTGGACCTGGATCCCCACCAAGCCCGCGCCCTGGGCCGATCAGCCGGTCGGCGGCGTGGCCGTGGCCCAGCTTTCGGACACCGAATACCTCGTCATGGGCGATCACGTCCGCGTCAATTTCTCGCCCGCGAAGGGGGAGAGCAACGGCGTGATCGTCGCCGTGGAGGAAGGCACGTTCAAGGACGGCAAGTGGGTAACCACGCGGGTCTGGAACGGCGACCAGACCGACTACGGCATCAACCTGATCGACCGGCCGCAAGTGCTCAAGATCACCACCGGTTTCTATTCTTCCAAGTAATCGCCTGAACTGGCAGAGGATCTTAACATGAAGCAATTCACAATGGCCGCGCTGCTTGCAGGTTCGGCAATCGGCCTGATCCCGGCCGTGGCACTGGCGGCCGACGGCGGCGTGGAGAACGTGCCCGGCGGCGTGGCGGTGACGCCGCAGAGCGGCCCTTCGGACCGCGTCGAGGTGACGCTGCACGGTGACGGCATCTTCCACGTCGTCGCCCATCCGCGCGGCCTGCAGGCCCCGGCCGCCAGCGCCAGCCTGATGGCGCCCAATCCCCCGGCCTCGGGCAAGTACACGGTCAGCCAGAGCGGCGGCCACGTGCAGGTCAAGGCGGCCAAGGCAACCGCCGACATCGACCTCGCCAGTGGCCAGGTGCGCTTCCTCGACGCGGCCGGCAAGGAACTGCTGGGCGAGACGGCCTCCACCGTCTTCACCCAGACCAGGGCGGACGGCACCCCTTACGTCACCGTTTCGCAGCAGTTCAACCGCGGCACGGGCGAGGGGCTCTACGGCCTTGGCCAGCACCAGCAGGCGGTGATGGACTTCAACGGCGAGGACGTCGAGCTCGCCCAGCACAACATGGACATCGGCATTCCGTTTGTCGTCTCCAGCAAGGGCTACGGCCTGCTCTGGGATAACGAGAGCATCACGCGTTTCGGTAACCCGGCGCCCTATACGCTGGTTGGCGACAAGACCGGCATGAAGGTGACGAGCGGCGGCAAGCCCGGCTTCACCGCGCGCTATTACCTTGACGACAAGCTGGCGGTGGAGCGCCAGGAAACCTCGATCGACTACCAGTACCTCGACGATCAGGCGAAGTGGCCGGAAGCCGCCAAGGCCAGGACCGTCGCCTCGGAGCAGGGCCAGAACACCGCCGGCAATGCCGTGCAGACGCAGAAGGTGGTGTGGGAAGGCGATCTCCAGCCCGACAAGACCGGCACCCACAAGTTCCAGCTCTACGGATCGAGCTATTACAAGGTCTATGTCGACGGGGAGCTGAAGCTCGACCGCTGGCGCCAGAACTGGAACCCCTGGTACGCCAATTTCGAAGTGCCGATGACGGCGGGCAAGCCCGCGCACATCCGCATCGAATGGGACCCCAACGCGGGCTACATGGCGCTGCTCCACAACGATCCGCTGCCCGAGGCGGACCGCCATTCGGTCTGGTTCACCAGCGAGGTCGCGCGTGACAAGGACTACTGGTTCATCGCCGGCGGCGACATGGACGGCGCGGTGGCGGGCTATCGCCAGCTGACCGGCAAGTCGGAAATGATGCCCAAGTGGGTCTATGGCTTCTGGCAGTCGCGCCAGCGCTATGACACCGCGAAGGAACTGGAAGGCGTCGTCGCCGAGTACCGCAAGCGTCAGTATCCGCTCGACAATATCGTGCTCGACTGGCGCTACTGGACCGACGATTCCTGGGGTAGCCACAAGTTCGATCCCAGCCGTTTCCCCGATCCCAAGGCGATGGTGGACATGGTGCACGGCGATCACGCCAACATCATGATCTCGGTCTGGCCCAAGTTCTATCCGACCACCGACACGTTCAAGGAACTGGATGCGGCGGGCGCGATCTATCACGGCAATCTGCGTCAGGGTAACAAGGACTGGGTCGGCGTCGGTTACGCGAATACCTTCTACGATCCCTACTCGGCCAAGGGCCGCCAGATCTTCTGGCGCCAGGTGGAAGACCGCATCGCCAAGTTCGGCTTCGACGCCTGGTGGGCGGACGCCAGCGAGCCCGACATGCATTCGAACCTGTCGATCGACAAGCGCATCGATACCATGGGCCCGACGGCGATGGGCCCGGCGGCGGAGTTCTTCAACTCCTACCCGCTGATGAACGCGCGCTCGTTCTTCGACGGCTGGCGCGCCTTCAAGCCGGACGTGCGTCCGTTCCTCTTGACCCGCTCGGGCTTTGGCGGCCTCCAGCGCTACGGCGCGGCGGTGTGGTCGGGCGACGTGGCGACGCGCTGGTACGATCTGCACGCGCAGATCTCTGCCGGCGTGAACACCGCGATGTCGGGCCTGCCGAACTGGACGCACGACATTGGCGGCTTCTCGGTCGAACCGCGCTTTGCCGCCGAAAAGCCCAAGGCGGCGGACCTCGACGAGTGGCGCGAACTGAACCTGCGCTGGTTCCAGTTCGGCGCCTTCAGCCCGCTGTTCCGCAGCCATGGCGAGCAGCCCTGGCGCGAGATCTACGAAATCTCGCCCGAAGGCTCGCCCATGCGCGCCTCGATGGTGTGGTATGACGAGCTGCGCTACCGCCTGATGCCCTACATCTACACGCTGGGCGCGGACACCTACCAGAACGACGGTTCGATCATGCGCGGCCTCGTGATGGACTTCCCGAACGATGCGAAGGCCCGCAAGGCCAATGACCAGTTCCTGTTCGGCAAGGCTTTCCTGGTCGCCCCGGTCACCACCTACAAGGCGCGCGAGCGTGAGGTCTATTTCCCCGGCGATGCGGGCCTGACCTGGTACGACTTTGCCAGCGGCAAGGCCTATCAGGGCGGCAGCAGCGCCACCGTTCCGGCCCCGGCCGAACGCATGCCGCTGTTCGTGCGGGCGGGCTCGATCGTGCCGATGGGCCCGGTCATGCAGTACACCGACCAGAAGCCCGATGCCCCGGTGACGCTGGTCGTCTACACCGGCGCGGACGGTTCGTTCTCGGTCTACAACGACGATGGCCGCTCGGAGCAGTACCGCACCGGCGCCTGGGAGCGCATGCCGGTGCGCTATGACGATGCCACCGGCACCGTCACCATCGGCGCGCGTGAGGGCAAGGGTTATGCCGGCATGCCGCAGGCCCGCACCGTGCGGATCAAGTGGATCGTCCCCGGCACCGCCGTCACCGACCAGAACGGCTTCGACAGCGAAGTGCGCTGGACCGGCAAGGCGCTGCAGGTGAAGCGCCCCAAGCGCTGAGGGTTTGTTTGAAAATTCGCTGAAGGCGAATTTTGCGGCACCGGCCCACTCCCGCACCCGACCACCCACGAGCGTACCGTGATGGGTGGTCGGGCGGGGGAGTGGGCCGGTACCGCGCCGAAAATGCCCATCCGGGCATTTTCCAAACAATAGCCAGGCAAGATTTCAACGGGACCAGGAAGAGGATCTAAAACGATGGCCGGCGCACTCCTTCGCAGCAGGTGCACCCCGTGAAGGGGCTGAGGCCGGATCGTCGCCGCTTTCTGGCGGGCGCCCTTGCCGCAGGGGCCGCAGCACGGCCGCTTGCCGCGGCTGCTGGCTCGACGGGCGCGGCTGCCGGGCCGGTGCAGGCCAGCTGGGCCTCGCTGGTCGAGCACTATCGCTATCCCGACTGGTTCCGCGATGCCAAGTTCGGCATCTGGTCGCACTGGGGCCCGCAGGCGGTGCCCGAGCAGGGCGATTGGTACGGACGCTTCCTCTACATGCAGGGGCATCCGATGTACGAACACCACCTGAAGACTTACGGCCATCCGGCCGATACCGGCATGATGGAGATCCAGAACCGCTGGAAGGCGGAAAGCTGGGATCCGGAGGCGCTGATGCAGCGCTATGTGAAGGCGGGCGCGAAGTACTTCGTCTCGCTCGCCTGCCATCACGACAATCTCGACTGTTTCGACAGTTCGCACCACGCCTGGAACTCCAAGCGCGTGGGGCCGGGCCGCGATGTCGTCGGCACATGGGAGAAGGCCGCGCGGGCAGCCGGGCTGAAATTCGGCGTTTCCAACCATATCTCGCACGCCTGGCACTGGTATCAGCCGGCCTATGCCTACGATCCCGAGGGCCCGCGCAAGGGCGAGCGTTATGACGCCTATCGCCTCACCAAGGCCGATGGCGCGGGCAAGTGGTGGGAAGGCCTCGACCCGCAGGAACTCTATACCGGCCGCCACATGGTCGCTCCCGACGGCATCGATTCCATCGCGGCGATGAACGAATGGCACGACAGGAACGACGGCCAGTGGCTCGAAACCGCGCCGCCGGGGGACGAGACTTTCGCGCGCCAGTGGCTGCTGCGCCAGATGGACCTCGTAGCCAAGTATCGCCCGGATTTCTGCTATTTCGACAACTACGAACTGCCTTTCGGGCAGTACGGCCTTGCGGCGGCGGCGGACTACTACAACCGCTCGATCGAATGGCACGGCAAGATCGACGTGGTGCTCACCGCCAAGCAGCTGAAGTCCTACGCCCGCTTCGGGCTGGTGCAGGACGTGGAGCGCGGCTTTACCGACCATCTCTGGGACGAGCCCTGGCAGACAGACACCTGCATCGGCGACTGGTTCTACAACCGCGATCGCTTTACGCAGAAGAGCTATGTCGGGGCGCAGGGCGTGCTCCAGCGGCTGGCCGATGTGATCTCGAAGAACGGCAACCTGCTGCTCTCGATCCCCCAGCGCGGTGACGGCACCATCGATAGCGAGGAGGAGAAGATCCTCGACGACCTCGCCCGCTGGATGGCGGTGAACGGTGAGGCCGTGTTCGGATCGCGGCCCTGGCACACCTATGGCGAGGGGCCGACGGTGCTTTCGGTGGGCATGCAGAATGAGGGCGGATTCAAGGGCTTTGTCGAGGGCGACGTGCGCTTCACGGTGAAGGACGGCGCGCTCTACCTGTTTGCGCTGGCGGCGCCGAGGAAGCCGCTCTCCGTAAAGGCGCTGGGCCGCCGCGCGATGGCGCAGGCGGGCAAGGGACAGGTGGCGCGCGTCACGCTGCTCGGCGGCGGTGCGGTGCCGTTCCGGCAGGGGGCGGAGGCGATGGAAATCGACTTGCCGCAAGGGCTCGGCACGGTGCCGGTGGTGAAGATCGAGGGTCGCGGGATCGCCTGACCCTAAACGCACAGAACGATACCCTAAAGGAACCTAACGCGATGAGAGGCACCTGGAAAACCGCCACGATCTTTGGCGCGGCCCTCTGCGCCGCGCTGGCCGCAGCGTCGCCAGCGGCATGGGCCGCATCCGACGAGGTGCCCCATATCGTCACCCGCGATGGCCGTCATGCGCTGATCGTTGATAGCGCTCCCTTCCTGATGCTGGGCGCGCAGATCAACAACTCCAGCGCATGGCCCGCGACGCTGCCCAAGGTCTGGCCGATGATGGCGGCGATGCACGTCAACACCGTCGAGGTGCCGGTGGGCTGGGAGCAGATCGAGCCCGAGGAAGGCCGCTTCGATTTCGCCATCGTCGACCAGCTTCTCGAACAGGCCCGCGCGCAGAACGTGCGGCTGGTGCTGCTGTGGTTCGGCACCTGGAAGAACACCAACCCGCAATATACCCCGCGCTGGGTGAAGCTGGACAATGCCCGCTTCCCGCGCATGCGCCGCGCGGACGGCACCCTGCATTACGGGCTCTCCCCCTTCGGCAAGGCGACGCTGGCGGCGGACAGCAAGGCCTTTGCCGCGCTGATGAGGCGTCTGGCAGAGGTGGACCGGCAGAACACCGTCATCATGATGCAGGTGCAAAACGAGGCCGGTTCCTACGGCCTTGCGCGCGATCACTCGCCCGAGGCTGATGCCGCCTTCGCCGCGCCCGTGCCCGAAGCGCTGAGGAGGCGCCTCGGCAAGCCCGCCGGCAACTGGACGGCGCTGTTCGGCCGCGATGCCGAACTCTATTTCCATGCCTGGCAGGTCGCCGGCTACATCGACAAGGTCGCGGCGGCGGGCAAGGCGGTGAAGCCGCTGCCGATGTACGTCAACGCCGCGCTGCCCGGCGATCCCTTCACCTGGCAGGACCCGAACACCTACGCCAGTGGCGGCCCGGCCAATACCGTGATCGACGTCTACAAGGCCGCCGCCCCGCACCTCGATCTGGTGGCGCCGGACATCTACAATCCGAAGCACAAGGCCTATCTCGGCTTTCTTGACGCCTACACGCGGCCGGACAACGCACTGTTCGTGCCCGAGACGGGGCATGCGCCCGAATATGCGCGTCACTTCTTCGCCGCACTTGGCAGAGGTGCGATCGGCTGGTCGCCCTTCGGTCTCGACCCGCTGCGCTATCGCCCGAGCCTGCCGCTCCGATCGAAGCTGGATGACGAGGCGATCGCGCCGTTCGCGGCCAACTACGCGCTGTTCGCGCCGATGGCGCGCGTCTGGGCAAAGCTGGCCTTCGAAGGCAAGGTTTGGGGCGCGTCCGAGCCGGAAGACCCGGCCGATGGCCACCGGCAGGTGATCCCGCTGGGCAAATACGTCGCCACCGCCAGTTTCGGCACCGGCGACTTCGGGCCGACCGACCCCAAGGGCAATGCCCGGCCCACCGGCGGCGTCGCGATTGCCGAGATCGGGCCGGACGAATACCTCGTCACCGGCTACTTCGCCCGCGTGGAGTTCGGGCTGACCGATCCAAAAGCCGCCAACCTCATCCTCGACCGCGTGGAGGAGGGCACTTACGATACCGCAGGCAAGTGGCAGTTCCTACGCGTGTGGAACGGCGATCAGGTGGACTGGGGCCTCAACTTCACGGCGGCGCCGCAAGTGCTGCACGTGAAGCTGGCGCGTTATCCGATCCGCTAGGGCCGCCTAGGGCCGCTCTGGCATCCCGGCCATGATGTCGCGCCGGATCGCGGCGATGGCATGGGGGGAGACCCAGGTCATGCCGATGGCGTGGGCCGGGGCGCCGGGGCCGGTCGATCCGGTTTCGGCGAAGCGCGAATCCTGCGCCCGGAACACCTGCGTCATCGTGCCGTCGCGCGCGGTGCCGTTCATTTCGGTCCAGTGGTCGGGGTGGATGTGGCGATCCAGGAAGCAGTCGATGAACAGCGCCTGCCCCACCGCCTGCGGATCGGCGTAGCGGCCATCGGCAAAGCGGGTGGTGGGGTGCCAGGGCCGGGCGAGCGCCACCGCATGGTCGGGCACCCCGGCCTCGCGGGTCAGGCGCGAGCGGTAGAAGACGAGGCCGTGCGCCTGCGACAGCGGGGTCGAGGGGGCGGCGACAAAGGACTGGAATTCGCCGGGTGTGTAGGGCGCTGCGCGGATGCGGGTGCGCACTTCGCTGTCCTCGATCAGCAGCTGTCCATTGCCGAAGATGAAGTCGACATTGCCGGCGATCAGGCTCTCGCGGATCAGCGCGCGGCCGCCATTGGTGAAGACCGTGTCCTGATAGCCGAGCAGCGCTACCCGGTCGAACCGCACGCGGTCGCTGTCGATGTCGAGCAGCAGGGCGGCGGCCTGCGGGTTGGCGATCCTGGCCTCGGCACCTTCGGGCAGGCGGTCGTTGGCGAGGTAGTCGTAGGTGTTCTCGATGGTGAGGTCGCGCACCGCGATCTCGCGCGCGTTGATGGTGAGCGTGGCCGATCCCGGCGTGCCCCAGCCATTGCGGTGATAGGCCCTGGCGGTCTGCGCGACGGCGCCGAAATGGACGCGCGTGGCTTCGCGCCCGGCACCGATGAGGCGGACCCGGTCGCGGGTGATGACGGGTTTTTCGGCATAGTCGCCCGCGGCCACGCGGATGGTGATCCAGCGCCCGCTGTCATCGCGCACGGCGGCTTCGAGCGCGCTGCCGATCGAGGTGTAGCAGGGGGTCTTGCTGCCCTTGCAGTCCGGCTTCACGGTGAGTTCGGATGGGGGCGTAGCGGCCATGGCAGGCAGGGCGACGGCGCAGGCCAGCGATAGGGTGAGCAGGCGCAAGGCGATCATTTCGGGGCCTTTGCAGGGGTGAGGGGGCGCAGGAACGTGTCGATCTCCTCGGCGGTGCGGGAGAGCCAGGGCTCGAACAGCCAGAAGTCGTGCGGGGCGCCGGTGAAGGCGAATTCGCGGTTGGCGATGCGGTGCCGCTCGAGCGCGGCCAGTACCTTGTCCTTGCCCACCGTGAAGCGGGCGATGCCGCTGCTGACGATCAGCGTGGGCGGCGATTGCGGCCCTGCATGGCCGGCGGCGCCGGCCTCTCGCCAGCGCTGCGGCATGGCTTCGAAGCGGCCGCCCAGCCAGCGGGCGAAGGGGGACTCGGCGCCTGCCGCGTTCTCGAAATGGAGGGCGTCGGGATCGGCCATGTCGAGCACGCCGTCGAGGTCGACGAGGGCGTTGGCATGCACTTTGCCGAAAAGACCGGAAGGCCCCGCATAAGCGAGCAGGGCGGCCATCTGTCCGCCGGATGAGGCGCCGCCGACCGCGATGTGGGCGCCGTCGAGGCCGAATTCGGCGGCATGGGCCCGGGCCCAGCGCAGCGCCTCGGCAATGTCCTCCATTCCGGCGGGGTAGGGCGCTTCGCCGGAGAGGCGGAATTCGGGCAGGAACACGGTGTAGCCGCGCTGTGCCAGCAGGTTGGCAAGCGCGTAGAAATGCGTTTTCGCGCCCGAGCGCCATGCGCCGCCGTGGACCAGCATCAGGCCCTGCCCGTTGGCCGCTGCCGGGCGGAACACGTCGAGATGCAGCGTGCGGGTGCCCAGCGTCTTGTAGGGACGGTCGAACAGCACCGATTGCCCCTCGCGCCAGGTCACGGCGGGCCAGGCGATGCCCGGATACTGGTCGCGGTATTGGGCAAAGCGCTGGTCCACGGTGTAGCTATCGTCCACCTCGCGGGCCGGGGCGGGCAGGGCGAGCAAAGTCATGGCAAGCGCAAACGCCGGGCGGAACGGATGGGCCATCACGTCTCCTTCAGCAAGACAAGGGGGCCGCCGTCCGGGGGAGGACAGCGGCCCAGGGAGCAACTGATGCCGCGTCAGAACTGGTAGCGTGCGCCCACGAACCACTGCGCGCCGGTGCGGGAGAACTCGCGCACGAGGTACTGTGTGCCGTCGCCGGTGCCGTAGATCCGCTCGCGCTCGTTGGTGATGTTGATGCCCTGGATGTTGAAGCTGAGGCGTTCGGTCAGGTTGTAGTAGGCCGAGAGATCCACTTGCGTCGGGCCGTACTTGCGTTCCTGCACGTGGCCGTTGCCGCCCGGTTCGCTGAGCAGGTAGTCGTCGCGCTTGTTGACCGAGAGGCGCAGGCCCATCTTGCCGGTGTCGAAATAACCCGTGAAGTTGTACGAATTGGGCGAAAGCCCGGTGGAATCGTGCGCTTCGACATGGGTGTAGTTCGACGCGATGCCGAAGTTGGAGAAGATCCCCGGCAGGAACGTGAAGGGCAGGTTGAGCGTCACCTCGACGCCTTTCACCTTGTCGCCGTCCGACGAATTGACCGCCTTGTAGAAGGTGTAGGGCACTGAGGCCGGATCGGCATTGTAGGAGGCGTCGTAGCGCGGATCGGCGTAGATCGCCGCCCAGTATTCCTGCGGCACCATCTGCTCGACCACCGAGGTCTTGAGCGAGCGGATGATGTTCTTCTGGAACAGCCCCACGGCAAAGAGACCGCTCTTAGAGAAGTACCATTCGAGGCCGAGATCGAAGTCGTCCGAGAGGTAGGGCTTGAGATCCGGACTGCCGAGGTTGCTGACCGTGCGGGTGGTATATTCGAAGACCGGGCTGGCGATGTTGAGCGAAGCGAGGCCCGGGCGCGTCATCGAACGGGCATAGGCAAAGCGGGCAACCACTTGCGGCGTGACGTTGAGCGCGGCGTTGAACGAAGGCAGCAGGTTGTCGTAGTGGCGTTTCACCTCCACCGGCGATCCGGCGATGACCGCGCTCGATTCCACGTCGGTGCGCACATAGCGCAGGCCTGCGTCGAGGCGCAGGATCATCGTGCCGATGTCCATGTCGCCCATGACTTCGCCGTAGCCGCCGGTGGTCTTCTCGACCACTTTCCACCCCGCAGCGACATTGGCGGTGTAGCCGTCGTCGAACATGCCCGAGCCAGCGATGGCATCGAAGTCGATCACCGCGAAGGTCGGCAACCCGCCCGAGACCACGCCGTCGCCGAAGTGGCTGATCGGGAAGGCGGTCATGTAGTCCTGCGGCGCGAAGCTGGGCAGCGCGCCCTGTGCTTCGGAATAGCGCACCATGCGGCGGCTATAGGCAAGCCCCGCCAGCGCGGTGAAGCGGCTCTGCTGGAACCTGGCATTGGCCTTGGCGGTGAAGTTGTCCTTCACCACCTTGTTGAGCCGGTTGGCCGCGGTCAGCGCGTTGATGTAGTTTTCGGGATCGTTGGGATCGTAGTCGCCGTAATCGACCGACGCCACATCGCGGCTGCCGGTATAGTCATAGGCATAGTAGTGCGGCACCGAGCGGGCGTAGAAGCGCAGTTCGCTGCGGTCGGCGCTGTCGCGCGCCTTGCCGATCATGCCGTCGAAGGTCAGGTTCGTGCTGGCCTCGTATTCGCCGGAGAACACGAACTGGCTGAACTTCGAGGTCGAGGTCTGGTGGCGGCTTTCGTACCACGAGGTGACATCGTCGAAGGCGGCGGCGACGAGCTGCTTGCCGTCCGGCGCGACGGTGAAGGAAAGCGGGGTCTGGCCGACATAATTGCCCGCCGGGCCATGCGTGAGCAGCCACTCCATCGAGTTGTAGCTGTAACGGTCGTTGTCGAGCTGCGAATAGAGCGCGTCGAACGTCAGTTTCAGCCCGTCGAGCGGGCGCGCCTGGATCGAGCCCGAGAGGCCGAGGCGCTTCTGGTCGTTGCCGAAGAAGTCGGCGCGCGGCAGGCGCGGCGCCCAGAGGCAGTCGAGGCTGTCGGCGGCGCCGCAGTTCTCGGGGGTGCCGGTGACCTCGGGGTCGGTATCGGCCCAGCTGTCGCCGTTGACGAAGGGCGAGGTCCAGCGGACGCTGGAGAAGCCTTCCTGATAGACGGTGCGCTTGGAATAGGCGGCGGAGAACAGCACGCCGATGGTGTCGTCGGCAAAGGTGTCCGAGACCATGACCGTGGCGCGCGGGTCGATCTTGCGCGAGACGGTATTGTAGCCGCCCTGGCCCGAGGCGACGACGTGGAAGCCGGGATGGTCGAAGGGCTTGGCCGAATAGAGGTCGACGGTGCCGGCGATGCCGCCTTCCTCGATCGAGGCGCGCTGGGTCTTCTGCACGTCGATGCGGTTGAACAGTTCGGAGGCAAAGACGTGGAAGTCGAAGGCGCGGCCGGCGTTGAGCGTGAAGCCGCCGGAATCGAGGCCGTCGCTGCTGGCGGGCACTTCCATGCCGTTGAGCGTGGTGCGGGTGAAGTCGGGCGAGAAGCCGCGCAGCGTGATGTTGCGCCCTTCGCCGCCCTCGCGCGAGATGGTGACGCCGGGCAGGCGCTGGATCGATTCCGACAGGTTGAGGTCGGGCATCTTGGCCATGTCCTCGGCCATGATGCTCTCGACCACGTTGATCGACTGGCGCTTGACGTCCTGCGCGCGGATCAGGCTGCCGCGAAAGCCGGTGACGATGATGTCCTCACTGGTGACCGGCGCTTGCGGATCGGCAGATGCAGGTTCGGCCGCCGCGACCGGCTGTGGGGCAGCGGCGGGCGCGGCCGCCAGCGCGACCGGAACGGTGACAGCAGCCGCGCGGACCGGACTGGCGGGAGCGCGGCCATTGCCATTGGCGCTGCCGACAATCGCATAGGAGGCCGGGCCGGTGCGCCGCGCGGCCAGTCCGGTGCCCGCCAGCAGCCGCGCCAGTGCCTGGTCGACGCTCATTTCGCCGCGCACGGCATTGGTGCGCACGTCGCGGGTCAGCCGCCGCGCGGCGATGATCTGGATGTCCCCCTGGCGGCCCAGCTGGGTGATTGCCGTCTCGGCGCTCTGGGCATCGATGGCGAATTCGCGGGTCTGGGCTGCCGCCTGGACCGGAGAGGCTACGGCGTAGACGATGGCCGCAGTCGAGAACAGTGCGTGACGCACCTTGTTGTTATACATTATTATCCGCCCCAAAAATTGATTTTGCGGACTTCTTCGAGTCCGTACTATTCAAGAGTCACTCCGCCGAAAAATCCTTCCCGGAAAATGCATTTTCTTCGGCGGTATCGAGGAAAATACGGATGACCTCGGGATTGCTGGTGTCCAGCGCCACGCCAAGGCTGGCTTTCACCGCCTCGGCAAAACCTTCCGGGTCGTTGATGCGGAACAGCCCGTCGAACTGCTCGCGCGCGACGCGCGGGTCGGCGATGACGATCTGGCGGGGGTTGTAGCGGTTGAACTCGTTTGCGGCTTCGTAGAGCGTGCGCCCGTCGAGATCGATCATGCCGCCGCGCCAGGCCAGCGAGCGGTCCACCGACGTGGGAATGCCGGCTTCGTAATCGATCACCGCATGGGCGCTGAGCGTCGCGCGGTCGCCCGCCTCGAGGCGCAAGTGCAGGTCCGGCCCGCCCGCGGGCGCGGTGCTCCAGGTCTCGACCACGCCTTCGGTGACCAGCACTTCCACGCCGGTTTCGCGGCGCCGCACCGAAAAGGCGGTGCCGACCGCGCGCACCCGGACGTCGCCCGCCGCCACCACGAAGGGGCGGCTGGCATCCTTGGCCACTTCGAACCAGGCCTCGCCTTGCGCAAGTTCGATCTCGCGGCTGCGCGGGGCCATCGTGACCGCCAGTTCGCTGCCCGAATTCATCGTCATCACCGAACCGTCAGGCAGCGGCAGGCGGCGGATCTCGCCGAGTTTCGTTGCGTAGACGGACGGCCCGCCGCGCCAGTGCAGGCCGGTCATGACGAGCGCCGCCGAAGCCGCGATCCCGCCCAGCAGCCCGCGCCGCGCGAAGCGGGCGGGCCTGGCGGGGGCCGCTTCCCCGTTGTCCTGCATGAGCGCAGCGGTTTCTTCGGCGGGCGCGGCAGACAGCGCATACCACTGCGCCTGCACTTGCAGCAGCAGCCCCTGACGCAGCGGATCCTCGGCCAGCCAGGCCTGGAGTTCGGCCTCGTCCGCCTCGCTCCATGCCGCGCCGTCCATGCGCGCGACAAAGGCGGCGGCGCGATCATCGGCGCCGGTCATCGCCGGACCTCCCGGCGCGGGCCATCCGTGAGGCGCTGTTCGTTCTCGGCTTCGCAGGCGGCAAAGGCGGCACGGATCGCGCGCACGCCGTTCCACACCTGCTTTTCCACCGCCTTCTCGGTCATGCCGAGGTGGGCGGCGATTTCCTTCTGCGACCAGCCCTCGATCTTGCGCAGTTCCACCACCCGGCGGCAGCGTTCGGGCAGGCGGGCGATGACGGCGAGCACGCGCTCGTAGCTCATCCGGCTGGCGGCCTGCTCCTCCGGGGTGGGGGCATCCTCGTCATACCAGTTCTCGATCTCGCTGAAGGCTTCCAGCACCACGACCTGCTGGCGCTTCATCCGCCGCAGCAGGAGGTTGCGGGCGATCGCGAAGATGTAGGAGAGCGGCCGGTCGATGTGCTCGACCGAGGGCAGCATCGCTATGCGGCAATAGGCTTCCTGCATCACCTCGTCGATATCCTCCGGCGAGAGGCGCGAACGGGCCAGCCAGCGCCGGACCCGCGCCTCGTGGGGCACGATCTCGCGCGCGGTCCAGATCGCGATCCGGCGCCTGCGCGCGAGTTCCTGTTGTGCCTCCCCTGGCGTATCGCCCTCCCTCACATGCCGGGTTCAATTCCCGTTGTGCCACGTAAGAGACCGGGGGCGAGGATTTCCTTCCGGGAATGCGCAAATATTTTTCGAGGTGATGGGAAAGGGCGCTTTTACGCGACCTTGAAGGTGCTTGCCTGGGCGGCCAGGCGGTCGACTTCGGAGGTCAGGCTGCGCGCGGCGGCGGAGGTCTGTTCCACCATCGCGGCGTTCTGCTGGGTGGCGAGGTTCATCGCGCCGATGGCGGTGGTGATCTCGCTGACCGTTTCCGAGGCGGCGGCATTGTCGCCGGCGACGCCGCCGAGCAGGGCATGGACCTGTCCCATGTCCTGGGCGATGCCGGTGAAGGCCTCGTCCACCTGCTCCACCGCGCCCACGGCCGTCAGGATGCCGGTGCGGGTGAGGGTGAGCTGCTCGCGGGCGCTGCGGGCCTCTTCCTCCGAACGGATCGCCAGCGCCGAGACGAGATCGGCGACAACCGCGAAGCCGCGCCCGGCATCGCCGGCCTGCCCGGCCTCGACCGCCGCGTTCATCGCCAGCACGCGGGTCTGGAAGGCGATCTTGTCGAGCCCTTCGATCACGTTGTCGATGTCGCGGGTGCTGTCGGCCACCTGGCGCATGGCGTCGACGGCGCGGGCGGCAATCGTGCGGCCTTGGTCGACGGTGGTCATGGCCTGGTCGGCGCGGGCGACGGTGGCCGTGGCCGAAGCGGTGCCGGTGCGCAGGCGCTGGTCGATCTCGACCAGCGCGGCCGAGCTCTGTTCGAGGTTGGCCGCGTTGGCTTCGGTGCGGCGGGCAAGGTCTTCGGAGGCCTGGGCGATTTCGGAAGAGCCGCCGCGGATCGCATGGGTGCTGGCGGTGGTCGCGCCGATCAGTTCGCGCAGGCCCGACAGCGCCGAGTTGTAGTTGAGGCGCAGTTCCTCGTAGGAACCGGGGAAGGCGCGTTCGATCGCGGCGGTGAGATCGCCCGAGGAGAGCTGTTCGAGCCGCGCGGCGAGGGTCTCGACGACGTCGCGCTGCTGGCGGTCGGCCTCTTCCTTGGTGATCGCCGCATCGCGGAACACCAGCAGGGCGCGGGCGATGTCGCCGATCTCGTCGGGGCGCGCGGTATCGGCGATCTCGATGTGGTTATGGCCCTGCGACAGGCTGGCCATCGTCTCGGTGGCCGACTGCAGCGGCTGGAACAGGCGCCTCGCCGCGCGCATGCAGACCGCGGCGCAAAGCGCGGTGAGCACCAGCGCGATGATCAGGATCTGCCAGCCGAGCCGGGTCACGTGCGCATAGAAGCTGTCCTTGGGCACGCCGACGTAGAGAATGCCGATCACTTTGCCGCTGTCGTCGCGGATCGGGTCGTAGGCGGCGAAATAGGGCTTGTTGAGGATGCGGGTCTCGCCCCGGTAGGGCTGGCCCTTGCCAAGCACGGCGTCGCGCGCCGGGCCGGGATCGAGCGGCGTGCCGACCGCGCGGGTGCCGTCGTCCTTCTTGATGTTGGTGGCAACGCGGGTGGCGCCGCTGAAGATCGTGGCATTGCCGCCGACCAGCGCCTTGATCCGGTCGACCGCGGCATCGTCGCCGTCGAGGCGGGTATTGCCGACGTGCAGCACGCCGTCGCGCAGGCTGTAGCCCTTGCCCTGCGTTTCCAGCACGCTCCAGGCGACGCGCATGTTGGTGTCGAGCTGGGTCGCGCCCTGTTCACGGGCCGAGCTCATCAGCATCACGCGGGTGCTGATGAACAGGGTGCCGGCCAGCAGGGCCAGCGCGCTGACGGTCATCAGCGTGACTTTGGTAGACAGGTGCTGTCGGGCAAGGAAGGTGCGCAAGGAGGTCATGGTTGTGCATATCCAGAGGCAGCGGGCTGGACGAGGCCGCTGACGGTGGGGCCGGGGGAGGCTATGCAAACGTTATAGGCGGCCGATGGGTGGTATGGTCCGCAAACACAGCAAATTCCGACTTTTGCGCGCGCTCCGGGCACGGTGGTCTGGCCCGGCAAGCGCGGTGTTGTTGCCGGTGTCCGGGCATTATCCCGCTGTATTGGTATACTTTTCCGGGATGAACCGCCGCCCCGGCCCCGGCCTTGTTGCCGCTATGTAATTTTTCCCGTCTGCGCGCCGCCGGTCCGGGCCGGCCTCATCCCAGGGCAGGCGCCGGGCAATAGGCTCGGGAACCCATCAATCACGCCTTCTGGCGGGCCAGGAAATCGTGGATCCGGATGAGCTGCGCGAACGTTTTCGCTCCCAGCTTCTTCATCAGGCTGGATCGATGCAGCTTGACGGTGATTTCCGAGATGCCCAGTTCGCCCGCCACCTGCTTGTTGAGCAGGCCCCGGCAAACCCCGGCCATCACTTCCTTTTCACGCGGGGTCAGGCGGTCGTAAAGCTGCTGGCCGGCCTGCGCCTCGAGCCGGTCCGAGCGGCGTTCGCGGTCCCGGTTCAGGGCGGTGGTCACGGCGTCGAGCAGATCCTGATCGCGATAGGGCTTGGGCAGGAAGTCGACGGCGCCGGACTTCATGGCCATCACGCTCATCGGAATGTCGCCATAGCCGGTGACGAATATGACCGGAATGTCGTCGCCGCGCTCGACCAGCCGGGATTTGAATTCGAAGCCGCCGATCTGCGGCATGCGGACATCGACGACGAGGCAGCTGGTGACATCGGGAAGCGCGGCGTCGAGCACGTCCTGCGCGGTGCCGAAGCACAGGGTCTTCAGGCCGACCGACCGCAGCAGGCTGTCGATGGCTTCGCGAACCAGTTGGTCATCGTCGAGAATGATCACGAGGCCGGCTTCGGTATCGGCCGCGCCACTGCACGCGTTCATGCCATGGACTCCGTAGAGAGGGTGCTTTTGCGTGCTGTCCCGGTCACGGGGGATCTCCCGTATTTCGAAAGGGAAGGCAAGGCTCATGGGGCGATGGCCCTGGCGATCGCATCCAGCAGTTCATCGGGATCGACCGGTTTGGTCAGGAACATCATCGCGCCGGCCGCCAGGGCCTGCGCCTCGGCTTCCGGGGTGGGGAACGCGGTCATGAAGATGATCGGCACCTGCCAGCCCTGCCGAGCGATCCTCCTTTGCAGTTCCAGCCCGGTCATGCCCGGCATGTTGAGATCGGTGACCACGCAGCCGACTTCATCGCTCCGCTCGAATGCCAGCAATTGGCGGCCGCCTGCGAACATCGCCGTCGCCAGCCCTTCGGAGCGCACGAGGCTGTCGATGGATTCGCGAACCAGCGGATCGTCGTCGACGATGGCGATCAGGCGGGGAACCGGCACGATGCGCTCCCGATCTCGAGGGAAGGGCTCGGACGCAAGGGCATTGTCCGGAAAAAGGGGGGGGAGGGCATCTTCATGGGGCTCAGGCAGGTTCATGGGCTGGTGTGATCGGTATGGAAAAGCGGAAACGCGCGCCTCCTTCCTCCCGGTTGGCGGCCGAGATGGCACCGCCGTGCTGCTCGACGATGGACCGGCTGATGGACAGGCCGATGCCCATGCCGTCCTCGCGGCTGCTGAAGAAGGGTTCGAAGATGGTCTGCGGGTCGCTGAGAATGCCGGTGCCGCTGTCGGCGACGTCTACGGCGATGCTGTCCGCGGTCCGGAAGGCGTCGATCCGCAGGTCGCGAGGGCCGTCCGGGACCATGGTCATGGCCTTGCCGGCGTTGAGGATGAGGTTCACCAGCACTTGCTGCAACAGGATCCGGTCGCCCGTCACCGGGGGCAGGTCGGGCGGCAGGTCTAGATGCAGGGTAACCGCACTCTCGCGCAGTTCGCGGTCGAGCAGGGATGCGGTTTCGCGGATGAGCGAGGCCAGATCGAGTTCGCTCTGCTCGGCCTCGCCCTTGCGGAAGAGGCGGCGGACGCGGGCGACCACGTCGGCCGCGCGGGCGCCGCTGAGCGCGATCTTCTCGAGGCAGTCGGCCACCTCGGCCGCGTCCGGCGCTTCGCGGGCCAGCCAGCGCTTGCCGGAACTGGCAAAGGCCGAGATCGCGGTCAGCGGCTGGTTGATCTCGTGCGCGATGAATGCCGCGACCTGCCCCAGCGTCGTGGCGCGGTTGACTTCGGTCAGTTCGCTTTGTGCCTGCGCGAGGCGCCGCTGCATGCGGTAGCGCTCGGTCACGTCGATCGCCAGTATCAGCAGGCGGCTCCAGTTGTTGTCATCCTCCAGCACCGTGAGGCGCAGGACGACATCGACGATGGCGCCGGTTTCGGTAAGGAATTGCGCCTCTTCCTCGATGTCGCGCTGACCGGCTGCCAGCGCGCCGAGCAGGCGGCCGAGCGATCGCTCCGCGGCCGGGGTATGAAATCGCAGGAGGGAATGACCGATCAGCTTGTCCGGCGCGGAAACGCCGAAAAGCTGGATTGCCGCTGCGTTGGCATCCCTGACGAGGGAACGGGCCGCGACACGGTTGATCCCGTCGAGGTCGAGGGTTTCGGCCTGCTCCATCGTCGTCTTGGCGGCGGACAGGTCGATTTCCATCATCGGAAGGCCGGCGGCATGGAATATGGTGTGGTAGCGTTCTTCGGAACGGCGGCGGGCGACGGCTTCCGCGCGGGTCCAGCCGTAGAGCCGTTCGGCGCCTTCGTTCCAGTAGCGGATGGTGTCGTCCATCCCGCGCACCACGACGGTATCGTGGGTCAGTTCCAGCATCCTGGCCTGTTCGGACAGCGTATCGCGCGCGGAGCGATGCCGGATCGAAAGCATCGTGATCATGCCGATCGCAAAGAGAGCGACGCCGAGCCGCATGGCGGGCGAGCCGAAGGGCTCGTCCCAATGGCTGTACCAGAAGCCGAGCATCGCCAGCAGGCTGCACGAAGCGCCCGCCAGAAGTGTCGCCGCCGGACGGTTCGACCATGAGGCAATGAGCACCGTCGAGGTGTAGAGCACGGCCACCGCGCCCTGAAGGGGGCTGGCGATGTCGAGCGACAGCACGACCAGTGCGGAGACCAGTGCGGTCAGGCCGATCGATCGGTCCGATCGAAAGAGTGGTTTGCCCTTCAATTTCGTTGTGATCCCGGCACAATACCCTCCCGTTCGATCCATCGCTACGTCCGGCAAGGCCGCAGGGCGGGTGCCGCCCTTGAAATGCGCGGGCGGGCACATTCCGAACAGGCTCTCATAACGTCATGGTGCAACCCTATGCCAGAGCGGAGAACCCGCCGTAACTATACGCTGGTTGGGGGAAGCCCGCCGCGTGGCCGGGCGGCTGCTTGCTAGAGGAACCCGGAACGGCGTTCGGTCTCGACGATCCAGGCTTCCAGCAGGCTGGCGCTATCCAGCGGAATTTCACGCAGCCCCTCCTCGAAGGCTTGCCGTGTTCCTATGTGAGCGGGGCATCTGCCCGAGGTGGCGGACATTCAAGTTGAAGGAATGACGGCGTGGCACAAGACCTGAAAATCGATTTTGTCTCGGACGTGGTGTGCCCGTGGTGCGTGATCGGCCTCAAGGGATTGCAGGCGGCCCTGACGCGGCTCGAGGGCGAAGTCGCGGCGCAGATCCATTTCCAGCCCTTTGAACTGAACCCGCAGATGGTGCCCGAAGGCGAGAATATCGGGGAGCATATCGCCCGAAAATACGGCTCGACCCCGGAGCAGTCGGCCGCGACCCGGGCGATGATCCGGGAACGCGCCGATGACGTGGGCTTTACCATTGCCATGTCGGCGGACAGCCGGATCTACAATACCTTCGATGCGCACCGGCTGTTGTATTGGGCGGGGCTGGAAGGCGGCCGCGAGCCGCTTGAACTGGCGCTCAAGCTGGCGCTGTTCGAGGCCTACTTCACGCATGGATCGAACGTTTCGGATCGCGATGTCCTGCTGGCCGCCGTCAAGGATGCCGGTCTGGACTCCGAACGCGCGGCGCACATCCTTGACGGCACCGAATTCGCCGAGGAGGTGCGCAGCGCGCAAGAGCTTTGGCGCTCGCGGGGTATCAGCAGTGTTCCCGCGGTCATCGTCAATGACAAGTACCTGATCAGCGGCGGCCAGCCTCCGGAGGCTTTTGAACGGGCGCTGCGTGCGATCGTGGCGGAAATGCCCGACAAATCCAGCGTCGCATGAGCCCTGCGAAATCCGGGTATTGCGGGGTTTTCGCAGGGCCGTAGCCACTTTGTTGCACGTGCGAAATGTGGGATAGGCGCGGTGATGCGCCATCTCGCTACCGTCCTCACCGCTTCGTTCGTGCTGGCGCCCCTTGTGTCTTCTCCCTCGCTTGCCCGGACGGCGACGACGCAGCGCGTCAGCGTGCGCGCGCAGCCGCTCAAGGCGGCGCTCCAGGACGTGGCGCGGCGCTACGGGATCGAACTGCTGTTTTCGAACGATGTCGTGGCAGGGCGCGATGCCCCGGCAATCTCGGGGGACTTCACCGCCGAGCAGGCCCTGCAGGCGCTGCTGGCCGGATCGGGGCTGGAACTGAAGGGATCGGTCGAGGCGGGTTTTGTCATCGCGCCGGCCGAGATCGCCGGGCCTCCGGCACCGCCTCCCGTCCCGGACATTCTGGTCGTCGGCAAGCGGACGCAGAATACCGACATCCAGCGCCGTTCGAACGATGTGCAGCCCTATCAGGTGCTGACGCGGGAACTGGTGCGCTCCAGTCACACCCGAACGCTGGAAGAACTGCTGGGCAAGTATTCCTCGCAGGACGCCCTGGGGCTTACGTTGGCGCAGCAGCCCCTATCGTCGGCCGGGGCGCCGCGTTCCAATTTCAACCTGCGCGGGCTCGGAGGCGAGGACACGCTGGTTCTGGTCGACGGACGGCCGATGCCGCGCGTGCCGGGGCAGGGTTTTGTTCTCGGCCAGCCGGACGTGAACGCGCTGTCGCCCGAGGCGATCGAGCGCGCCGAAGTCCTGACGTCCACGGCGGGCGGCATCTATGGTCCCGGCGCCATCGGCGGCGTGGTCAATCTGGTCCTGCGCCGCGACTATCGCGGGGCGGAGGTTGCCGCGACCAGCGGGCTGACGTCGCGCGGGGATGGCCTGTACCGGCGCGTCGATGCGCGGCTGGGCTTCACGCCCGACGATGGCGCCACCGATGTCCAGATAACCTACAGCGGCGCGCGGGGCGATGGACTGACGAACGGGGATCGCGGCTTCGCCGAGAACGAGCGCAAGCTGCGCCACGCGAGCGGCGTGCCCTATTCCTGGAGCGAGTTGCCGTTGTCGAACTCGGCCAATGTCGCCAGTCTCGATGGGCGCGCGCTGATCCTGAAAGAGGCTTACGGCGGCCAGTCCCTCGGCAGCAACATCACCTACCTGTCGCCGCAGGATGCCCGTTCGGCCGGCGGCGTCGGCGCCGCCTTGAACGCCCATGCCGGCCGTCTCGACCTGTCCCTGCCGGATGGCAGGAGCGGCCGGGAGAGCAGTCTGGTCGCCGGGCAGCGCTCCAGCATGGTGCTGTTCAACGTGCGGCACACATTCGCTCCCGGGCTTGAGGCTTACGTCGATCTTGTCCGGCTCGGCAATCGCGGGCGGATCGCGTACGCACAAGGCGGGATCTACCAGCAGTTGAGTGCGGGCGATCCCCGCAATCCTTTCGATCAGGACATAGAGGTCGTTCGCGCAGTGCCCGGTATCGGCACCAGCGGCGGTACGCGGACATTGACCACCCGCCTGAGTGCGGGCGCGATCGTCGAACTTCCCGAAGGCTGGCGATCCAACATCGATTATAGCGTGGGTTCGGTCCGCCAGCGGACGGCCTTCAGCGGCACGACATACGGATTGAACGCGCTTTATGCCTTGTACGGCATTCCGCTGGCCGGTTATCCCGCGATAGATCCCTTTGCGGATGCCGCGGATTTCGGGGCCGCCATGGGCGCTTACGCGGTCCCCGCAGGCTATGATTTCAGGCAGGTCAACCGGATGACCGATGGCGCCGCGCGGTTCGCCGGACCGCTGGCCGACTTCGGGGCGGGGCCGGTCACTGCGACGATCCTGCTGGAACAGCGCAAGGAAAAGGTCGCGCAGAGCCGCTATGACGAACTGATTTCGCCCTACGGCATCCCGAACGGCGACACGGTTCCGGGCTATTCCGAACGCATCCGCTCGGCCTATCTCGAACTGCGCGCGCCGATCCTGGGCAACATGAGCCGCGCAGGGCAAGGCCGGGGGCTGGAACTGCAACTGGCGGTACGGCGGGATGCCACGCAGGTCAGGCTGCAACCGGGTTATCTCCAGGACCGGACCGGCGCGGCCGATGCTTTCGACAAGGCCGGCCGGGCCGCGATGACCTATACTTTCGGTGCCAGGGGCATCGTGGTTCCCGGCGTCCTCCTGCGCGCCAGCATCGCCACCGGCGAACAGACCCCGCCGATCCATGAACTGACCGGTGCTTATGTCATCGGCGAGAACGGTCCGGATCCCAGGCGGGGCAACACGGTCATCCAGGCACCTTACGATCTGGTGATGTTCTCAGGCGGCAAGAT
Organism: Sphingomonas sp. IC081; assembly: GCF_006874585.1. Classification (GTDB taxonomy): domain Bacteria; phylum Pseudomonadota; class Alphaproteobacteria; order Sphingomonadales; family Sphingomonadaceae; genus Novosphingobium. The sequence goes on along the minus strand of NZ_CP029762.1, from coordinate 640,870 downwards.
CACGCCGGAAAGGGCACGGGCCCTGTCCGCGGGCGTGGTGTTCACGCCGTTCCGCCAGGACGGCCCCTCCTTCAGCATCGACTACACGCACTTGCGCCGCAGCCGTGAAGTGGACGGGCGCTTCATCGGCAATGCCGGCTATTTCCTGTACCACGAGGATGACTACCCCGGCCGGGTGACGCGTCTGCCGCTGACGGCCGAAGATGCGGCGCGCGGCTATACGGGCGGCGTCATCACCCGCATCGACACGTCGTTTCTCGATCTCGGCTGGACGATCATCGATGCCGTCGATGCGCGCGCGCGCTATCCTGTCCGCACGGCGGCGCTGGGTGCCTTCACCTTGCGCGCCAACGTGACCTGGCAGCCGCGATTTACCCGGTTGCTCACGGCGGGAAGTCCAACCGTAAACTATGTGGACTATGCCGATGGCGCGCTGGAGTGGCGCGGCAATGGGGGTATCGACTGGACGGACGGGCCGATGAGCTTGTCCTTCAACGGACAGTTCTATGGCCGCTATCGCCCCATTCCCTCGGACGCGGCGCCTTCCCTGAAAGCCTCAGTCCTGGCTGCCCAGGGGCGGGAATGGATCGCCGCGCAAGCGATTTTCGACCTTGCGCTGGCGTACCGGGTGGAACTGCAGGGCCATGCTTCGCGGCCGCGTTTCATGGATGTGCGCCTCGGCGTGCTCGACCTTTTCGACCACAAGCCTGCCACCGTCGTCACCGCCGAGGGAAGTTACAGCTATTACGCCAATCCGCTGCGCCGCCGGTTCGAACTGACCGTCGCCATGGGGATATAGTGCGTCGGCACATGGATGCCTGCGTCGAGGTCCGAGAGAGCGTTTGGAAATTCGCCATTCGCGCATTTTCAAGCGGTCTCCCGGCTTTCCTGTTCTGCCGAGCGGATGATCTGCGCAATACTGCTGCCGCAGCTATCCAGCAGCCTGAGCAGGCTGCGCACCTCTTCGATGTCCGGTTCCTGGCGATCGACCCAGCGCTTGCACGCGCCGGCGATGAACAAGAGGCTCGTCACCGGCCCGCGCAGGCGGGTTATCAGGTCCGCCGTGTCCTCGCATGGCAGGGGCGGGTCGAGAACGCAGGCTTGCCCGTGCGTCTCGCCAGTAGGTCCAGCCGGTTCAGGCACGTTCTGCTCTCCAGGGATGAAATCTCGACATCGACAAGAAGGGACGCAGACAAAACGCAAATCCGCACGGCAGGACGAAAATAATTGCGCCTGGCGATGTGGATCGCCGGTCCGGGTGCGTCCCTTGTTCCGCAAGCCCCTGAAATTCTATGGATGGACGTAATCGCGCATGTGCCGGGCAGGGCTGGATTTCGAGCTTGAGATGGCGCAAACGCGCGTCATGGCCGATGATGAGATTCCGTCTGACATCCCGTCCGGAAAGGAAGGTCTGACCCCGGCCCAGGTTCAGGAACTGCGGACCGGTCTCCAGCGCTTCTTTCGGTGGCGGGTGAAGGAGACGGAGGACATTCCCGACCTCGTGCAGGATGTCTTCGTGCGGGTCCTTGGGCGAGTGCAGCCGGGGGATATCGAAAACCTGCGCAGCTATGCGTTCCAGGTGGCGGCCAGTGTCCTGGTCGACCGTAACCGGCGGTGCGCCGTTCGCCATCATGACGCCCATGTCGAGTTCGATCCGACCCGGTCCGCCCCGACCGAGATCGGCCCCGAACGGATTGTTGCCGGGCGCGAGGAACTGCGGGCATTGATGGCGCTGGTCGCGCAGATGCCGGAACGAACGCGCACGGTCTTCGTGCTGCGCAGGCTGGAGCACATGTCCTACAAGGAGATCGCCAGGCAGCTCGACCTTTCGGTCAGCGCCGTCGAAAAGCACATGGTGCGGGCGGCCGAGCGGCTTGCCGGGTTTGGAGAGCGGCCATGACGGTCAGGATCACCAGGGCCGAACTGGCGCGGCTTTCGCCCGGTGAGGCGGCCGCGCTGTGGCAGGTGCAGCGCGACACCGGGAGTCCGGTCGAGGCGGGCCTGTTCGATGAATGGCTGGCTGCCGATGCGGCCAATGCGGCGGCATGGGAGCGGCTCGGTTCGGCCTGGTCGCTGTTCGAGGACGCCGACGATCCGCTGTTCGCCGAACTCCGGCGCGAGGCATTGGCCGCAGGCCCGCAGGACGGTGTGCGGAACGCGGGCGGGCTATGGAAACATGCACTTGCCGCCTGTCTGGTGCTGGGGCTGGTCGCGGGCGCGGTCCTGTTCTTCGGGCGGAGCGACTGGGCGCCGGCCGGACCGGACATGCTGGCCGGGGAAGAAAGCGGCCAGCGCTACACCGCGCCCGAAGCGAGCAGGACGTTCGCCCTGGCGGACGGTACGCAGATGACGCTAGCCAGGGGCAGCGCGGCGCGCGTGGCCTTTGCCGGGGGCGAACGGCGGGTGTTTCTCGATCGGGGGCAGGCGCGCTTTTCGGTGACGCACGATGCGCGGCACCGTTTCAAGGTCATGGCCGGGCGCTGGTCGGTTGTCGATTTCGGCACCCGGTTCGAGATCGGAATTGCCGGTGACGAACTGCGCGTGGCACTGTTCGAAGGTTCCGTGCAGGTCGCGGGCAATGGCAATCCGCCGACGATGCTGGTTCCCGGCAAACAGCTCGTCGCCCGGACCGGAATGCCGGACACCGTCTCGGATATCGGCACCGTCGGTGCTCCCGCCGCGCACGGCGGGCTGGCCGAGTTCGAGGATGTGGCGCTGTCGGAAGCGGTCAAGCGGTTCAATGCGCTCAATGTCGTCCAACTGGTGATCGTCGATCCGCGCGCGGGGGCCTTGCGCATCACCGGCCAGTTCCGGCTCGACGATCCCATGCGGTTTGCCCGCACGATCGCGCAATTTCTGCCCGTGCGGGTGTCTCGCGTGAAGGCGGACAGGATAGAGATCGGCTATCGGGGCCGGTAAGAGCCCGTTTGAAAAATGCCTTTAAGGGCATTTTTTAGGCGGCACCGGCCCGCTCCCCCACCCTACCACCCGCAGGATACTACCAATGGGTGGTAGGGTGGGGGAGCGGGCCGGTGCCGCAAAATTCGCGTTTCGCGAATTTCCAAACGGGCTCTAAGGCCGAGCTGAAAGCCCCGAACCCGGCATGCCACTTTCGCCGCCTCGAACATGCCGTGCAGGGCAGTGGGACGAAGTGGCATGCCGGAGCGCCCGCCGCTTCGCGATGAAGGGCGGGATCGTCCTGCCCCGGCTGCCGCACGGCTCGTCCATCAACGTCCCCATGCATGCGATTACCCGTCTAGAGGCGCCCGGACCCGCTAGATGCCGCTTCCCGGCGTCGCTTCAGATCCATGGTCGAACATCGGCCTCATCCGCCATGTGCCGGGTGCGTCCTTTCGCGCCCGCTTTCGGCGGGAACGGAGAAAAACATGTCCGACAGACCGGCGCACAGCGCCAAATTCGGCTGGTTCAAACGTAGCAGCGAATTGCACATCGCCGACATCACCGTCGTCGACCGATCCACTCTCAACCGTGCCGTCGGCGCCGCTGCGCTTGGCAATGCGATGGAGTGGTTCGATTTCGGCGTTTACGGCTACATTGCGATCACGCTGGGGCAGGTGTTTTTCCCTTCCGGCAGCCCGACTGCACAGTTGATCGCCACTCTGGCGACGTTCACGGCCGCCTTCCTTGTCCGCCCATTGGGGGGGCTGGTGTTCGGACCGCTGGGGGACCGTTACGGTCGCCACAAGATCCTGGCGCTGACGATGATCCTGATGGCGGCGGGCACGTTTGCCATCGGCCTTATTCCGCCCTACGCGCAGATCGGCATGGCGGCGCCCCTCCTGCTGCTGGCCGCACGCTTGCTGCAAGGCTTCTCGACCGGGGGCGAATACGGCGGCGCGGCGACGTTCATCGCCGAATATTCGACGGACCGCCGCCGGGGGCAGATGGGCAGCTGGCTGGAATTCGGCACGCTTGGCGGATACATCGCCGGCGCCGGTACGGTCACCGCTCTCCAGATGACGCTCACGCCCGCGGATATGCTGGCGTGGGGCTGGCGCATTCCGTTCCTGATCGCGGGGCCGCTTGGCCTGCTGGGCCTCTACATGCGGCTCAAGCTGGAGGAAACGCCGGCGTTCCAGGCCTATGCCGACGAAGTGGACAAGCGCGAGGCAGGGCGTCCGAAGCTGGGCGACCTGTTCCGCGTACACCGGACGCAGCTGCTCAAGTGCATGGGGCTGGTTCTCGTCTTCAACGTCACCGACTACATGCTGCTGACCTACATGCCCAACTATCTCAGCGTCACCATGGGCTATGCGCAGAGCAAGGGCTTGCTGCTGATCATCCTGGTGATGGCGGTGATGATGCCGCTCAACGTGGTGGGCGGCCTCTTCAGCGACCGGCTCGGGCGCCGTCCGATGATCATCGGCGCCTGCGCCGCGCTGATCGTCCTGTCGATCCCCTGCATGCTGCTGATCGGCACGGGCAACGACGGGCTGATCTTCCTGGGCCTGATGCTGCTGGGCCTGGCGCTGGTCTGCTTCACCAGTTCCATGCCGGCGACGCTGCCGGCGCTGTTCTATACGCCCGTGCGCTACAGCGCGCTGTCGATCGCGTTCAATGTCTCGGTCTCGCTGTTCGGCGGTACGACGCCGCTGATCACCGCCTGGCTGGTCGAGCGGACCGGCGATCCGCTGATGCCGGCCTATTACCTGATGGGCGCCGCGGCGATCGGTCTTGTCACCATGCTGACGGTGAAAGAGACCGCCGGGATGCCGCTGCGCGGATCGCCGCCGGCCGTGGAAACCAAGGCGGAAGCCGTGGCCCTCGTGCAGGGGGACGATCCGGTTACCGTCGACCGGGCGCTGCCGGGAGAGGGCGGCGCGGCGGTCCATGCGGGGGCAGTCCCGACGGCCAGCGCCGCGTAAGACCCGCCGCGTCGCGCGGTGCATACTCAAACTGTCATGCTCTTTGGCTAACGGCATCGCTTTGCGAACGGGGGGCTGCCGGTGCTGGTTTCGATCAAGGAGGTGTCAGGCGAGCACGAGCCCGCCGCCGACAGGCGTGATGGGGACGCCGAAGGGCGCGACTGGGATGCCATTCGCGCCGCGGTGCTGCGGTTCGTGCGCGGCCGGGGCGCGCGGCCCGACGTTGCCGAGGACATCGCGCAGGAGACCGTGACGCGGCTCATCGACATCCTGCGGGCGGAGCAGGTCGGCAGCATTTTTGCGCTGGCCTTCCGGATCGCGGACAATCTTCTGGTCGATGTCTATCGCCGCGACAGCCGGCTATCGGAAGAAGTGGACGATGATTGGCGGAGCGAGGAGCCCTCGCTCGAACGTGTGCTCGATTCCCGCCGTGCCATCGAGGTGTTCCATCGCTGCCTGCGGCGGATGCCCGCCTTGCGGCGAGAAGTGCTGGTGCGCCGCCGGGTCAATCAGGAAAGTTGCAGGGCCATCGGCGATGACTTGTCGATGAGCGCCAAGGCCGTTGAAAAGCATATTACCCGCGGGATGGTCGATCTGCGCAAGGCTCTGGAAAAAGCCGGGATCGACCTGGGGGGAGAGGCGTGATGGCGGGCGAGGGCAACGTGATCGAACTTCAGGCCGCACGGTGGGTCGACCGCATGAACAGTCCGGTGCTCGACGCTGCCGATGCCGCCGCGTTCGATCGGTGGATCCTGGCCGATCCGCGCCATTGCGACAGCTATGCCCGGCTGAGCGCCTTGTGGCACTCCGAGGGGCTGGCTCAGGGCATGACATGCGCGGCAGGCGAGGCCGAAATGGCTGTCGAAGAAGACGAAGCGCCATCGGCGCACTGGATTACGCCCGGCACCACGAGGATCGCCGCGTTTCTGGCGATGGCGGGCTGCGCGGCCCTGGCGGCGATGCTCATGCCGGCGATGCTGGTGCGCGAGACCAGCTTCTCCACGCCGCGCGGGGTGACCCGGGACGTGGCGCTGGCCGATGGATCGCGCGTTCGCCTCGATGGCGATACCCGGATCCATGTCCGCATCACGCCATGGTCCCGGCAGGTCGCGCTTGCGCGGGGAGAGGCCTTTTTCGACGTGGCGCATGAAGGCTGGCGCAGCTTCACGGTGGACATGGGCACGGCGCGGATTTCCGTGCTGGGCACCGCCTTCGACGTGGACCGGGTCGATGCGGCGACGCACGTGATCCAGGTCTATCGCGGCCTGGTCAGTGTCGAAGCCGGCGCCGGACGGGAATGGCGGTTGCCGGCGGGCACCGGACTGGAGCTGATCGGGCACCGCGTGCGCAGCCTGCGTGACGTCACCGGCGTGCGCCCGGCCTGGACCGATGGCTGGTACGAAGCCAACGACACGCCGATCTGGCAACTGATCCAGCACGTGAACCGCAATGCCTCGCATCCGATCGTGCTGGCCGATGCTGGACTTGGCGAATTGCAGGTGACCGGCCGCTTCCGCACCGAGCGGCCGGAAGAAGTGCTGGAAGCGATCGGCGCGCTGCACGATCTTCACTGGCAGCGCATGGCGGATCGCTATGTGGTGCGCCGGTGAGATACTGCCGTGTCATCGTTTTTTCATAGTAAAGCCATGAAAATGTAAGAAAATTATTTTGTCGGGTTTGTTCGTGCTGGTCCGTCTGCCGGTTGAACAGTTTGTACTGACAGGGGGTTTTCTTCGATGTTTCGTTTCACTGGGCGCTTTGCCGGGGTGTCTTCGCTTGCCTTGACCATGGGTGGTCTGGCGGCCAGTTTGGCCGTTGCACCGCAAGTGCAGGCCGCGGATGCCCATCTGTATGCTTTCGCGATTCCCTCGCAGGACCTGGCGCGGGCCCTGCAGGAATTTTCGCGGGTGACCGGAACGCCGGTGGCCGCCTCGCCCGATGCGCTGCGGGGGCGTCGCAGCCAGGCGATTGCGGGCACCATGTCGGCGCAAGCGGCACTGGCGCGCCTGATCGATGGCGCCCATGTCGCCGCCCAGCGCCGCGGCGGCACGATCATCGTCAAGCCGCTGCCGGTTGCCGTCACCCCTGCGGCGGTGGCATCGCCGGCCCGTCGTGCGGCGACGTTCGGGCCTGCCGGGGCCCAGCTTGCACCGGTGGAACCGGCCAGCGAGGACATCGTGGTGACCGGCTATATCGAGGCCGTCGAGCGGTCGCTGGAGACCAAACGGAACAACGATACGGTGTCCGACACGATCACCGCGGACGACATGGGCAAGCTGCCCGCCAACAACGTCTCCGAAGCGCTGGCGCGCATGCCCGGGGTCAATGCCGTGCGCGATGCCACTACCGGTGAGGGCGACCGCATCACCGTACGCGGGCTGTCGACCGAACTGAACAACTACTCCATCAACGGCGTGCGCCTTGGCGGCGCCGGTTCGCGGGACAACAACTTCTACCGCGGCGTGCGCCTCTCGGTGCTGCCGCCGGACGGGATCAAGCAGATCACCGTCTACAAGACGCTGACGCCGGACCGCGACGGCGATGCGCTGGGCGGATCGGTGGACATCTCCACCCCCACCGCCTTCGATCAGGATCCCCGGTATGTGCGTCTTTCCGCCGAAGGAGGCATGCTCGACAAGTACGATCACCGCAAGTACGGGCAGGTTTCGGGCGCCGTCGCCCGCCAGTTCAGCGACAATTTCGGCGTCTATGTTTCGGGCAACTGGAGCCACCGCAAGTCGCAGTTCGAGCAGAACGGGGTCGACGGCGACAACCAGCCGGACACCTGGTATTCGGACAGCGAGACGCTGGGCTGGGATCCCAACCGCTTCGTGATGCGCGGCATGGACCTGGGCTTCGGGGAAACCGACGTGCGGCGCTGGGGCTTCAACACCAGCATCGACTATCGCTCGGATCACCACGATTTCCACGTTCGCGGCCAGTACAACAAGTACCAGAAGAAGGAATTCCTCAACCGGCTGAACTTTCGCAACGATACCGGCAAGAATTCGACCCGGCTGGTGCAGGTCGATTCCGCCAATGCCGGGCTTGCCCAGCCGGACGACACCGTCGTCGGCTATGACGACAAGCTGGGCCGCATCTACGGTTATACCACCGCGCAGATCGTCGATCAGGATGGAGACGGCCTGATCACCGATGCCGACCGCAAGAGCAAGTCGTTCTACAGTCTCTACGGGGGATCGGGCACCTGGGACCCGCAAGGTTTCCGTCTGCGCCGGTTCTGGGAAGCCACCAACGAGAGCGGCAACCTTGCAACCGCAAACGTTGGCGGCGTTTCCCGGTTCGGCACGGTGACGCTCGACTACGATGTGTCCTATTCGCAGTCGCAGGACAATCTGGACGACGGCTATACGCTCGAATTCCGCAGCGACAAATACGGCTGGCTGAGCAACACCGGGGTGCTGTTCAGCAGTTCCGACGATGCCCGTTTCCCCAAGTGGCTGCTGAATGCCGCCGGCATGGAGGCGGTGCAGGATCCATCGCAATATGCTTTCAGCAGTCTTGAAGGCGAAGTGGGGGGCAGCCGCGAGAAGCTTTGGCAGGCCCAGCTCAACCTCGAATGGAAGCCCGACATTTCCTGGCTGGAATCGATCAAGGCGGGCGGCAAGTTCTACGATTCCCGCCGTCACACGTTTTCCGGATCGTTCCTCGAACTGGAAGCCGACGGCACCATGGCGGACTTTTCCGATTTCTACGGCAAGGAAGTCACCAGCCTGTTCGGCGGCGCCTATAGCGGCCTCTATCGGCTGGGTACGACGATCGACAATTCCAGCATGCTGGCCGAACTCCAGCGCGCGGAAAAGGGTGAAAGCTCTATCTTCGAAGGTTTCGCCGTTGATCCCGCCAATGCCGAGATTTCCGACGAGGACAGCTTCCGCTTCAACGAGCGCGTGATCGCCGGTTATGCCATGGCCACTGCACGCTTCGGCAAGGCGCAAGTGATCGCCGGCCTGCGCCTCGAAGCCACCCGCAACCGGATCGAGGCCTACAACCTCGACCAGGTGCAGGGCCGGCGCTACACCACCGACAGTTCCAGCTTCTCCAACCTGCTGCCTTCGGTCCACGTCAACTACGATCTGGACGGCAAGACCAAGCTGCGCGGCGCGGTCTGGACCAGCTTCGCGCGCCCGGACATCGCCCGCATGAGCTCGGCGCGTGAATATGGCTATGACACCGATCCCGATGGCGACGGCGAACAGAACCCGATCTCGCAATGGATCCTGACGTCGATTTCGCAGGGCAACCCGAACCTGAAGCCGATGCGCTCGCTGAACCTCGACATGTCGCTGGAGCACTATGCGGGCCGGACCGGAGCCTATTCGGTGGCGCTCTACTACAAGCACATCACCAATTTCCTGTTCCGTTCCTCGTCCAGCAACATCCGCAACGGAACCCTGGGCGAGAACGTCAATCCTGAAGGCGTGGCGATCTCCATGCCGAACAATGGCAAGTGGGCCGAAGTCTACGGCGTTGAATTCAGTGCCCAGCAATTGCTGCACTGGCTGCCGGGCGTGCTGAGTTCGCTGGGCGTCGGCGGCAACCTGACCCTGCAACGCTCGAAGGCGGTGACCGGCCTGTCGTGGCACCCGGAAGGCTATACGCTGCCGCTGATGGAGACACCCGATACCATCGCCAACCTCCAGCTGTTCTGGGAACGCAAGGGTTGGGAAGTCTACGGCGCATGGAACTACCAGTCGAAGTTCATGGGCGGCATCCAGGACTTCGGCAACAACCCTTATGAACAGGCCTATAGCTTCGTGGACCTGACCTTGCGCAAGACCTTCCTGAAGAAGTCCTCGGTGCAGCTTCAGGTCCAGAACCTCTTCGATGCGCATACCTATTGGGAAACCGTATCGTCCGGAACCGGGGCGAGCCGCGCCTACATCAAGAACGGGCGCACGATCTCGCTCGGCTTCAATCTGATCTTCTGAAGGTATCGACAATGACCGTTCGCATCCTTGCCGGTGCCCTGCTTCTGGGCGCCGCTGTTCCCGCCGCCCTGCACGCACAGGAGACGCCGGTTCCGCTCGCCGCGGCAACCATCGCGCCCGAGCGTATCGTGCTCAATCTCACCGCCCGGTCGGCCACCGAGATGGCGGTGACCTGGCGTTCCGCTCCGGGATCGGCCGGACTGGTGCAATATGCCCGGGCGACCAGCGGCCCCGACTATGTGAAGACGCCGAAAACACAGGCGGCAACGACCGATGACGCCACCCTGCCCGTGCGCGAGGATCCTGCCTTTCGCGCCGCCTATCATTCGGCGGTCCTGAAGGGGCTCGATCCCGACACCGTCTATGCCTACCGCGTGGGAGACGGCGCACACTGGTCCGAGTGGTTCCAGTTCCGCACCGCGAAGAAAGAGGCGGCGCCGTTCCGCTTCATCTACATGGGGGACATGCAGAACAACATTCTGTCCGAAGCCTCGCGCACCTTGCGCATGGCGTTCCGGCAGGCGGGCGATGCGGCTTTCGTGATCCACGCCGGCGATCTGGTCAACCGGCACGACAGCGATGCCGAATGGGGCGAATGGTTCGCGTCGGGCGGGTTCCTCTATGCCCAGACGCCGCAGATGCCGACGCCGGGAAACCATGAATATGTGAAGGATGAAACCGCGCGGGCCGGCTCCTCGATCACCGGGCAGTGGCGCCGCCAGTTCACGCTGCCGGACGATGGCCCGGCGGACGTGCCGGCCGGGCGGGAAACCAACTGGTACACCGATTACCAGGGGCTGCGCCTGATCTCGATCGATTCCATGCAGGTGGACCGCGACGAGAGCGCCCGCAAGGCGATCGTGACCTGGCTCGAGGGCCTGCTGGCCGACAATCCGAACCGCTGGACGGTCATGTTCCTGCACTTCCCGCTGTTTTCCAGCGATCCCGACCGGGACAATCCCAAGGTGCGGGCGGCGCTGAAACCGCTGATCGACAAGTACCATGTCGACCTTGTCCTGCAGGGGCATGACCATGGATATGCCCGCGGAGCGATCGGCATCGACGGTCCCGTGGCCGATGGGCAAGGGGCGACTTACGCCGTCTCGGTGGCGGGGCCCAAGATGTACGATGTCGGCGCGCTGCCCTGGGCGCGCAAGTCGGCCTCGCGCACCCAGGCGTTTCAGGTAATCGACGTCAGCCCGGACGCGCTGACCTACCATGCCTATACCGCGACAGGTGAGGATCTGGATTCCGTGACGCTTCGTAAACGCTAGAGCGTTTTCCCGGCAGGCACCGGACGGCTCCATGCCGCCCCGTGCCTGCCGCCAGACGATGGACCGCGAGGAGCGTTGCCGGGCGGACGAACCGGCGTCAGCAGGCGCTTGCCTTGCGCGGTCTGGGCGGCGTCAGGCGGGCAGGGTGGTTGTAGAACGCGTCCGCGGCGATGTGGTGGCCGGGCGCGTAGACTTCGGCGAGAACCGCATGGAGCATCGGGTCGTAGGCGCGCAGGTCGCGGTCGGACAGCAGCACTGTACCGTCATGACGGAAGGCCATGTTGGAATTGAACCAGAACTGGGTACCTTCCGCCCAGTATTCCTGGATCGTCACCGAGGCATAGTCCCCTTTCCACAGGCCCTGGTCGAGGGCGTGGCGGTAGGCCTGCTCGACGCGGCCGTAGAGCGCCGGGTCGATGCGCTCCACCGCCGAGAGGATGTTGTGCGAGAATTCGTGGACGAGGATGTTCTCGCCGTAATAGCGCGTGCCCGGCACCGCGAGCAGGTTCTCGGCGGCGCCGGTGGTGTAGAGGCCGCCCATGCCGCGCGCGCGGGCGTTCCAGTACTGGGCATCGGTCATCGCCGCGATCCCGGTGGCGTAGTTGGCCCGTTCGCACGGTGTCAGGCGCGGATCGTCGGCGGCGGGTTTTTTCCAGTCGCGCTGTTCGGGCAGGTCCATGGTGCCCTCGTCGATCGCCATGACGCCGACGCGCGCGCCGCTGCGTACCAGTTCCGCCCGGATGTCGGGGCGCCTGGCGGTTTCGGCCAGCACGATGTCCCGCGCTACCCTCAGGGCCTCGTCGGGAACCTTCGCGGACGAGACGACCGGGATCCCGGCGGCATCGAGATACTTGGCGTAGAAGGGATCGAGGCCGAGCGAGGCCGGCGGCGGGGCGACTGCGGCGCCCGCCCCGGTGGTGCCCGGCGAGGCGGCGGCCAGCGCCGACCAAAGCGAAAGGGCCAGCAGGCCGCGCGGGAATGGGTGGGGCATAGCTCTTGTCTGGAAGGAAGGAAAAAGGGGGCGCTCCGGGAGCGTGTGTGCTCCCGGAGCGGAACCGGCCTCTCTTAGCGGTGGAACCGCAGCGAGAGGAAGAACGTCCGGCCGATGACGTCGTAGACGCCCGACTGGTAGCTCAGTTCGAAGTTGGCGCCGCCCGCTTCGGCGCCGGGGATCCGCGGCGGCTTGCGGTCGAAGGCATTGTTGAGGCCGCCCGAGAGTTCGATGAAGTCCGTCAGCGGAACCGATGCCGAGAAGTCGTTGTAGAAGACGTCCGGCGTCCAGACCTTGTTGTACTGTGCAGAGGTGATCGAAGTGCTGCTCTTCATCGGCGAGAAGTGGCGTAGCGTCCAGGTGAAGTTGAAGCCTTCACGGTTGTAGCTGGTACGCACCACGCCCTTCCACTTGGGCGAACCGAAGATCCCGGCATATTCGGTGATCGAGTTGGGATCGGCGGGGTCGAGCGTGTAGCGGCGGTTGAGCAGGCGCGTGTAGTTGGCGTCCAGCGACAGCGTGCCGGCATTGGCGCCGAGCCCGATCCGCTCCAGCGGCAGCGAATAGGCCAGGCCGAAGTCGATGCCGCGCGTCAGGTACTGCGCGAGGTTGAGCTTCTGGGTCTTGACCGATTCCAGGTTGCCGTTGGCATCGCGCTGGATCAGCGGGCAGAAGATGTTGTCGAGCGTGGGCTGGTCCACGCACTTCTCGATCAGGGTCTGCGCGCCGAAGGCGTCGATCGCGTTGCGCAGGTCGATGTTGTAGTAGTCGACCGTGAACGACAGGCCGGGCACGAAGCGCGGCTGCAGCACGGCGCCGATCGTCAGCGTCTTGGCGGTCTCGGGCTTGAGGTCGAGATTGCCGCTGGCGATGATGTCGCGGTAGAGCCAGTAGCTGGCGGTGTCGGCCGGGTTGATCGCCGCGCAGTTGGCCGCGGTGTACTGGGTCCGGGTGGAGCGGTTCGCCAGATTGTAGGTGTTGCACGGGTCGGTGATCCACAGCCCCGAGACGCTGTTGGCGGTGTAGAGTTCGCCGATGTTGGGGGCGCGTACCGCCTGGCCGTAGGTCGCGCGGAAGCGGATGTCGCGGATCGGTGCCCATTCGCCGCCGACCTTCCAGGTCGTGGTGGAACCCGCGGTGCTGTAGTCCGAGAGGCGCAGTGCGCCGTCGAGGGACAGCGTCTCGAAGAACGGCACCGCCTTCAGGATCGGCACGTGGAGTTCGCCGTAGACTTCCTTGACCGAATACTTGCCGACCAGCGTGCTGGCGGTGGTGCCGATCGTGGGATCGTAGAGCGGGCTGTCCGGGTTGTACTCGGGTATCGCGCCGATGTCGTTGCGTTCCTTGCGGTATTCGCCGCCGAGCACGACCTGCACCGCGCCGCCCGGCAGGTCGAACAGGCCGCCGGTGACATAACCCGAAAGCACCTGCTGGGTCAGCGTCGATTTCGACCAGTGCGAGGTGTAGGTGATGTAGTCGATCATCTCCGGGGTCAGGGTGACCAGCGGGTTGATCGGCACGCAGCCGTTGCCGGGATCGGTGAGGGTGCTGCGGCAGATGGCGTTGCCGTTGGCGTCGGTGGTGCTGTCGAGGCCGTTGTACCAGCGGTCGTAGGCGGTGGAGTTGACGTCGCGGACCTTCTGGGTGGTCTTGCCGTAGGAGTAGTAGGTCGAATAGGTCCAGGGCTTCGAGAACAGGGTGAAGTCACCCTCGGCGCCGGCCACGGCCTGGAACAGGGTGCGGTCGTATTCGGTGGTGGGGGCGGGCAGTTCCATGAAGCGCCGCGCGAACTGGACGCCGCCGGCGGGTACGGTGCCGCCGCTGGCCGCCTTGATCGCATCGGTGATGTAGGGGCTGTCGGCGGGGACCACATCGGTGCCGAACGCCGTCATCTGCAGGTAGCCGGCCTCGGACTTGTTGTGCGCGAAGGTGGCGTTGGCAAAGAGCTTGAGCGCGTCGCTGGCCTCGAAGCTGACCGAGGCGCGGGTGTTGATGCGCTGCGAGGGGACCGAGAGATACCAGCCGTCGTAGCGCCCGTTGTACTCGCCGCCGTCGGTCAGCAGGGTGCCGAGCGGATCGGTGGCGGTGTCGAGGTTGACCGGGACGGCATTGACGAAGCCGCCGGGGCCGAGGATCGGATCGCGCAGCGCGCCGGTCGTGCGGTCGATCGCATAGAGCTTGCCGCCCAGCACGACCTGGGCCGAATCCGAGGTGTTGATGTTGCGGACGTGGTCCTGCACGACATAGGGATTGTCGCGGCTGGAGCGCGAGTAGATCGGATAGCCATCCGCCGTCCACGGGCGGTCGGAACCGCTGACGGTGCCGGGGGTGTTTTCGTAGAAACCGTAGAGCGTGACGTTGCCGCGATGGTCGGCGAAGTTGGCGCCGGCCAGCATGTCGAACCCGTAAGTGTCCATGTCGCCGCGGGTCGAGGCGCTGTAGCGGGTATTGGCCTCGATCCCCGAGAAGTCCTTCTTGAGGATGAAGTTGGCGACGCCCGCGACGGCGTCGGCGCCGTAGAGCGCCGAGGCACCGCCGGTGATCACTTCCACGCGCTGGACAAGGCTGGAGGGAATGTTGCTGAGGTCGACCGCGGACGTGCCGGGGATCGCCGCGACCTGACGGCGGCCGTCTACCAGCACGAGCGTGCGCTGCGTGCCCATGCCGCGAAGGTCCAGGGCGTTGATGCCGGCGTTGCCGGCCAGGTTGCTGGTCTGGTTGGTCTGGGTGACCGCCAGCGCGGGCAACTGGTTGACGACATCGACGATGTTCTGGGTGCCGGCGGCCTTGATCTGGTCGGCATCGACGACGGCGATCGGCGAGGGACTGTCGGCGGCGGCGCGGCGGATGCGCGAACCGGTGATGACGATGTCGTTCGCCTGCGCGGTGCCGTCGCCGCTCGCAGAGGCGTCATCGGGCAGGTCCTGCGCAAGCGCGGTGGTAGACAGGCTGAGGCAGCTCAGCAGCAAGGCGCTGCGAAACACTGCCCGGGACGTTCCCCTGGACTTCATAACAATCTGCTCCCTGTTTGACCGCCGACGTCCGAGTCTACGGTAAATCGTATACCATATTACGGATATATGAATGTCAAGTAGCAGTGGCGTTTCAATCGTTTGGGCAAAGCGCACTCGGAATGCATCGGCGCTGTCAGGTACGGAAAAGGCGCGGAAGCGGGTCTGATCGGTGCTGAATGTGCCTTGAGCCCGGGGCGTCAGGGTACCGCGCGCGGACGACCGAAACGGGATTTCGCGGCGTCGGATTGTGCCCTTTGTCCACGCCGCCTAGAGTGCCGGGGTTTGGGACATGGGAGACGGCGCCAATGGCATGGTTGCACAGGGGGCGCGTGCTTGCTTGCGCAGTGGGGCTGTGGACGGCGTGCACGCCGGTGCTGGCCCAGACGCAGGACCAGGACCAGGACCAGGACCAGGACCAGCCCTCTGTCGCGGGCGACTATTCCCATTCGGAGATGGAGCTTGTTGCCGGGATCCGCCTGCAGGCGGACGGCAGGTTTCTCTACGGCCTCACCGTCGGCGCGCTGGACGAGACGGCGCAGGGGCGCTGGCGATGGGTCGGCAACCGGATCGAATTCGAAAGCGACCCGCGTCCGGTGGCGCCCACGATCACCGCAGGAAAAGTGGAAAGCGCGCCGGGAGAGCCGTTTTCCCTGCGCCTGCTGACGCCTGACGGCCACGACATGCCGGGGGTCGATCTGCGGATTGACTATGACAAGGGCGATCCGCTGGTTTCCTACATGGCGGGCGGGCCCTGGGTCGTGCCGGGCGATGAAGCGCACATCGCCCGTTCCGTGACTTTCAGCATGGCGCCCGTCCGTCTGCAGTCGCCGCCGCTTCCGCTCGATCCCAAGGACGGGACGGTGGCGATCTTCCTGCTGATACCAAACGATTTCGGCGTCGTTGACATGACCGGCAGCTATGCCGAAGTAGCGGGCGACGTGCTCACCTTGCATCGCGCCGAAGGGGAAATGCAGTTCCGGCGCGTGCGCGGCGGCTCAGAAATGGGCGAATAGCTGTCCCAGCGCCAGCAGGGCGCCGGTGGCGGCGACGGTGCTGCCGGCGGCCAGCTGCACCAGGTTGACGTTGCGCTGCAAAGGCAGGGCGAGGGCGTTTTCGATCGTGCTCATGGCATTGATCTAGCAGGCTTGACGTGCCGGTGATTGCGGGCAAATCCGCTCACACTCATGGCCATTTCCGCTTGACGATGTCTGGCGATTGTATCCGCTGTGGCAACAATTTGTCGTCCGCAGCGGGACTAACCGCGTCTGGCGCCGCGCGGTACGGCGGTGTCCATGACGCAAGACAAAAAACACGCGGGGATGAAAGTGGTCGCGGCCAGGAACGAGGCGCCCGAGGTGGCCGTTGCCGCTTCGCCGCTGGCCCTGTTCGATGAACAGGAGCGCAGCGTACTGGCATTGGCCGCGCGTGATCCGCTGGCTTCGATCGCCTTCGACAAGCGCCGGCGGCGTGGATGGCGGGCGCTGGTGTTCGGGGCGCCATTCAACTTCTGCCTGGCGAACGACCGGCTGGAAGTGCTGCGGGTGACGGCGATCCTGCTGCGCGAAGGCCGCATCGCCGCCGAGCCGTTCCAGCGGTTCCGCATGGCGGGTTTCTCGCGCGGCCAGTTCGATGCGCTGGCGGTGCTGTTTGCGGGAATTTCGGCGAACGTCCCGAGTTCATCCGCGTTCGCGTTCGATGTCGCGCACTACCGCGAGGCCGCTTAATCTTCGCTTGGAAGGACCGGGAAGCAGGCCTCGGCGGAAAGCGTGGTGGGCGCGCCGGGGACGAAACCGGTCAGCGCGGAACTGTAGGGGATCGTGATGGCGACCCGGTTGGCGCCGGTCAGCCCCTTGCAGGCGGTGTTCTCGGCGATCGTCACGTTGCTGGAGGCGACCCTCAGCCCCTCGTTCGCGGCGCAGTTGGCGGCATAGGCAAGCCGGGTCTGGCTGGTGGCGCAATCGGACGAGACGCTCATGCAGCGCACGGTCGCGTAGGCGACGTCCTTGAGCACATGCTGGCTCCACAGGAACCGCCCGGTCTCGATCAGGCCGATCAGCATGAAGATCAGCACCGGGCCGACGATCGCGAACTCGATCAGGGTGGCGCCGCGGGTGTCGCGCCGGAGGCGGCGGGCGATCATTGCAGGCGCACCGTCGTCTGCCGCACGATGTCGCTGGTCAGCGAGCGCGGCACCATGAACGGGGTGTATCCCGCGCGGGCGCGGATCGTCAGGTAATAGCCGGCGGTGGTGGTCATGCCCGAGCATGCGGAGGCGCAGGCCTGGGCGTGATAGGTGCCGTCCGCCTGCAGGCAGGCACATTCGCGCGCGGTGTTGCTGCAGGCATTGGCCTGCCCGTTGCAGCTGAGGCCGACGTCCAGCGCGGGGGTCTCGGACAAGGCGCGCATGGTGGCGGGAAGCTCGGCGTAGGGCACGCTGAGACGCGCGTTGAAGGCGCTGATCGCGGTGGCCGAGAGCGCCTCGTCCACCTTGGAGCGCTGGATGTAGTAGAGCGCGAAGTCGAGCCCGATGGAAATCACCAGGAACAGCAGCGTGCTCCACAGCGCGAATTCGACCGCGACGACGCCGCGCTCGTCGGCCAGCAGGGCGCCTCTGGCCATGCTACTTCACCAGCCGGATCTGCGGAGCGGTGGTGTCGCTGCCGCTGGCGCCGTCAATGTTCGACTTGCAGGCCGACCCGGTGGTGGTGCCGCCCGAGGCGTTGATCTTGTTGGCGATCAGCATGAAGCAGGTGCCGGAATTGCCGGAATCCCCGGTCGAGTTGCCGCCGCTCATCGTCACGGTGGCATTGGGCACGTGGACCACGCCGCCAAAGACATTGCTCGAGCCGCCGCCCCAGTTGATCGCGCTGGAGGTATTGGTGTGCACCAGCAGGCCGCCGATGGCACCGCCGGACACGGAACTGGCAGGGGCGGAAAGTTTGGTCTTGGCGCCGCCGGAAAGGTTGAGCGCGCCCGACAGCACGAAGGACACGTCATAGCCCACCATGTCGTAGCCCGAACCGTTGGCGCCGTAGGTCAGGCCGGTGCGCGGCGAGGTATAGGGCCAGGTGGTGCCGCCGGTGCCGTTGGTGAAGCTGCCCGCCACGGTATAGCGCCCGGCGCCGAAATAGGCGGAGCCGGCAATGGTCATGTTGCCGGCGATGGTGTGGTTGGGGGTCTGGCCGAAGACGATGCGGCTGCCGCCTTCGGTCGCGACATTGCCGATCGCCGAGAACGGCCCGTCGCCCATCAGCAGCTTGGCCGATCCCGACAGGGTGATCGCATTGCCGGAACTGCCCGCACCGATGACGATATTGCCATTGCCGATGACGAGTTCGCTGCCGCCGCCGACACTGACGCCGGACAGCACCGAGAAGTCGCCGTTGCCCAGCGCCGAACTGCCGCCGCCCGAGAGGGTCAGTGAACGGAAGGCATGGTTGCCCGCGCCCATGTCGAGATAGATGCCGCCGCCCAGCGATACCGGCGCGTTGATGGTGACATCGCCGCTTCCCTTCCTGTTGGTGCCGCTGAACGTCACGGTGCCGCTGCCGATCCACAAGGTGCCGTTGCCGATCGTGACCCCGTTCGAGCCGCTGTTGAAGCCGCCGTTCACCCAGATGTTGCTGTCGCCGAAGTTCACCGTGGAGCCGCCGCCGATGTTCACCCCATTGGCGATGGTGATGTTCGAGCCGGAGGCGAAGGTCACCTTGATGCCGCCGCCGACGATGAAGGCACCGATCGTGTAGTTGCCCTTGGGGATCACGTATTCGCCGGTATAGGGCCCGGTGCGGTAGGCGGTGACGGCCGCGCTCGGGCTCCACGACAGGTTCCATTCGCTGCCCGCGGGCGTGACCGGGTCGGACAGCGCGGGCAAGGGCGCATGATTGCCGATCTGGGCGATGGCGCCCTGCAGTTCGCTGCTGTTCGCCCAGGGGTCCGACAGCGCCGTGGCGACGTTGTGGCGGTCCTTGGCAGGCGGCAGGTTGGTGTTCCATGCCGGCACGTTGAGGCCGTTGGCGTAACGCAGCGAATTGGCGGTCAGGGTGCCATAGTCGAGCGAGATGCTGCCGCTGCCCGAGATGATGTCGCTGGCCTTGATCAGCGTGCCCTTGTTGGACACGTCCCCGGCCGCGGCGACCGAGCAATCCGAGGCGACGATCGAGGCCCCGCCCTGGACTTGCAGGGCGTCCGCGCCGTTGCTCAGCGCCAGGAAACAGGGCGCCGCATAAGGCGCCTCGCTGCTGACGATCGCGGCGGCATCGGCGGCGACCGAATAGTTGCCGGAAAAGCCCAGCACGGCAGCCAGCGTGAACGGCACCGCACGGGTGACGGTGACGCGTACCGAGGTGTCGCCGGCATTGGGAAAGTCGGTTAGCAGTTCGGTCCGGATGGTGGCGTCCGACAGGCCGTTGGCCACCGAGATCGAGCGGGCGGCGGCATCGATGTCGGCGCTTTCGCTGGCGCGGTATTCGAGCGCGGCGCCGAGCGCGGCCATGTCCGCCACGCGCTGGTTGAACAGGCGCTGGTTGTAGCCGCGGTTGAAATCGTAGCCGAGACCGACCGCCCCGATCACCAGCGGCAGCGACAGCGCCACCAGGGTGGAGACACCGCCAAGGGTCTCCCGCTGCAGTCGCCTGCCGCCCCAGAGCAGCGCGGCGAGCGCCTCGCGGCACCTCGCCGTGAGGAGGGGCGGAAGGGGGAGGGGCATCCCGAAAAGTTAGCTGACGAGCACAGGCATTGCGGGCGCTGGCGCTACAGTGTTTCCCCTATTGCAACAAGGAGTCCTTGTATTTCAAAGTATTGATTATACTGCAATGACCGTGCGCCCGCATGCAACCAGGGCGCGGTGATATGGCGGGGCGGGGCCTGTGCGCGCTGGTCGCGCCCCACCCCGCCCCGCCCCGCCTCGCCGCGCCTCAAGCCTACCGGCTCACCGAGACTGTCTTGGTATCGGTGTTGACCGCCGGAAACGGCAAGTAGGAAACCCGCAGTTGCTGCAGCATGCCCAGCTCGTGCTCGCCCTGAGGGAAGCCGCCGGGATGCGCCACCAGGATCGTGGCGGCAGCTCCGAAAGGCCAGCGGCGCTCGTAGGCGGTTTCCATCTCGTCGAGCGACAGGGCGCCTTCGCCCTCGTCGAAGCGCACCGCGTCGCGGGGCAGGGTCTCGCCATCGATGGACACGTCCAGTTTCTCGATCATCGAGAGGCCGAGGCCGCGATAATAGCCGAGTTTGGCCTCGAACGCGAAACCGGTGGGGGCCCCCTCGGGGCCGGTGTTGCGCAGCGAGGCGGCGTCGATCAGGTACTTGTCGAACATCAGGCGATCTCCCGCTGGCCCTCGGCCCTGGCAATGAGGTTTTCGAATAGGACGTGCTGGCGGCGCACCTGCTCGCGGCTGTCGACCGGCATGACGTCCTGCACCCAGCGATTGCCTTCGTATTCGCTGGAAAGCGTGCCTTCCCAGCCGCACTTCACCAGTTCGGGGATCACTTCGTCATAGGCGATGGTGGGGTCGGTACAGTCTTCCGTCATGCCGTAGAACTTGGCCTGGATGTGGCGGAAGTAGGGGGCGTAGTCCTTGATCCGCCGGGGGTTGGCGAAAGGCGCGTGGCGCAGGGTTTCGGCCATGGCGATCTCGGCCTTGTTGCCGCCCATCTTCACCGCGACTTCGTAGATCGTGTATTCGCACATGATCTTCGCCTCGTGCTGGTCGACGATGAACTGCGCCACTTCCGGCCGTGCCCCCTGTCGCTCGAAGCGGGCGCGGAATTCGGGCGGGTAGTGCTTCATGAAGATGCCCATGTCGGGCAGGATGCCGAGATGCTGCGTGCCCAGCCGGTCGGCGACCTCGATCGTGCGCAGGATCCAGGCATGTTCGAGATGCCAGGGGGCATGGACTTCCACGCCCATGTGGACGTCGAGCTGCTCGGCATAGGGCACGCACTTCTCGAGGATGTCGGGCCGCACGAAGACCAGCACGCGCATGTTGCGGATGCCGAGGCGGTTGCACAGCACCAGATCGCGGCGGATGCTCTCGACCTGCTCCTCGTCCGACATCGTCTCGCCCTTGCGCAGCTTGGTGTCGAGGAACATGTCGTAGCAGGTGAAGTGGGCGCCGTGGCGGGCCAGCATGTCCTGCCAGCGGGCCACTTCGCCGTCGTCGATGTTCGGAAAGCGCGGCATGTTCTGTTCGGGCAGGATCTCGATGCCCTTCGCGCCGATGGAGGCGGCGAAGGCGACGCAGTCCTCCACGCTCATCTGGCCCAGGAACATCTCTTCCTGAAAGCTGTAGAGGCTGACGCCCCGCTGGATCTTGGACATGGAAACGGCTTCTCCCGGGCGGGCCGTGACGGCGCACCATTATTAGAATTACAATTCTGTTTTATGATCCGGTCGGGGCTGTTGTCAACGCCTTGATGGAGCGCATCGAAAAGGGAATCACAAACTGGATGGCAGCGGGAGCGGGAACCCCTGACGCGGACGGCGGGGACTGGGAGGCGGGGACTGGCCGCGATGGCGCTGTTCCGTTCCCCGCCCGCGTCACCAGCGCAGAAAGAGGCTTTGTCCGACCTCTCTCACAGCGCCCTGGCCAGCGTCAGCGTCACCGAGGCGCCTTGCCGCCGACGTCGTTCCTCGCTGCCGGTCGGCGTGCCCGCGCGGCTGGGGGAATAGAAACGGCGCATCCGGTAGAAGTCCTGCCCGCCCAGCGCGGAGACGGCGAGCGTGGTCTTGAAGCCGGGGAGCGCGGTCGTCTCGACATAGCCGCCCCAGCTCTGGCCATCGCGCCAGCGCAGCCGTTCGGCGGTGTAGAACACATCGGCATATTCGGCGGCGGTGTAGGTCACCCCCCAGGAGGACCTGAGCGCGGGGAGGTCATGGCGCAGCTCCGCGGTGATGCTGCGCGGCAGCACGTCGTCCATGCGGCGATCCTCGCCGGTCACCGGATCGCGCATGCGCGAACGGCGCAAGGCGGCGTCCACGGTCAGCCGGGCGCCGCGCAGCACGGCCTCCAGCGGCAGCGTGCCCTGCGCCGTCACGCCCCATTGGCGGGCGTTGCCGATCGTCCCCAGCGCCTCCTCGCCGCTGGGCAGCAGGACATAGCCGAGCAGGCCGGTGTGCCACTGGTGCCAGCCTTCGAGGGCGAGGGCCCCGCCCTTGCCCCAGCGGTGGTCGAGCCGGGCCAGCGCGCGGGTCACGCGGGCGGGGCGCAGCCGCGAATTGCCGCCGAGCGGGCGCCCGTCGGTCTGGTTGACCGAGGCGGCGAAGTCGCTGAAGTCCAGCTGGTCGACCGTGCGGCGCATGGCGAGGCGCAGCTGCGTTTCGGCCGATGGCGACCAGACGAGGGCCGCCGAAGGCTTGAGGTAGGACAGGCTCTGCGCGCTGGCGGCCTCGCCGCTCACCGTGATCTTCGAGAATTCGGCCGCCATGCCCGCTTCCAGCGAGACGCGGCGGGCCAGCCGTACGGTGAGGTTGGCAAAGGCCTCCGCGCGCTGTTCGGACACGCGGGTGTCGGCGTTGCTGAGCGCTATGGGCACAAGGCCGGCGCCGCTGTCCTGGGCATAGTCGAGCCTGCTGGTCAGGCGGTTGTAGGCCGCTTCCGCGCCGAATTCGGGCCGGAACGCATGGTCACCCTCGCGGGTCAGGGTCAGGCGGCCGACCAGTTCGACCGGTTTCTCGCGCTGGCTGGACACGCCGCGATAGCCCGGTTCGACCAGATCGTCCGCGGTGACGTAGCGTTCGAGCGTGCCCAGCGCGACCAGCTTGGTGCTCCAGTCGTTGCCGAGGTGGCGGGTCCAGTCGGCGCCGAGTTCGCCGCTGCGGCTGCTTTCGCGGTAGGCGATGGTGCGGACGGAATCGGGCACTGCGTCTTCGGCGCCGTCGAAGATGTCGTAGCCGGTGTGCGAGGCGTAACTGTCCTTGCCGAGCCGCAGGTTCACCGTCAGCGTCCCCCCGCCAAGGGCGCCCGAGGTCGAGAGGGCAAGGCCATATTGCGGGGCATTGGCCGAGATCCGCTCGCGGCGCGTGCGGGTGAGGGCGGCGGCGGCATCGCGCTCCAGATAGACGGCGTGGGTGGGGTAGCGCACGGTCTGGGCGGAAAGCTCGACATTGGTCTGCCAGCCTGCGACCCGCCGCGCGTAGCTGATGCGGGCATCGGGCGAGACATGGCCGTCGGCGGTATGCGCCAGTGCCAGCGAGGCATTGCCGGAACCGCCCGCATCCGCGCGCAGGATCAGGTTGGCGACCAGCGTCTGGCCCTGCGCCTCGGCGGCGTCACTGCCACGCAGCAGCACCACCCGCTCGACCCGCGAGGCGCCGATCCGCCGAAGGACTTCGGTGATCCCGCCGCCTTTCACGGTCGGGCGCTGGCCGTCGATCAGGACATTGCCCGCAGCGCCGCCGAAACCGCGCACCGAGGAGCCCTCGGTGAGGAGGAAACCCGGCGTGCGCTCCAGCATGTCCAGCGCGGTCTGGGGCTGGAAGGGCTTGTAGAACTCGGCCGGGTAAACCGGGTCTGGCCCGCTGGGGGCAAGGGCGTGGGCCGCGTTTGCGGGCACCGGATCGCCGCTCTGCGGTTCGTCGCCGGAGGTGCCGGATGCCATGGCCGCGGCACCGGCGAGAAGCAGGGAAAGCGGGGTCATCGCGGGGTCGCCAGCAGCCAGCAGATCAGGCCGAGCGGCGCGGCGGCAGCGAGCAGCCCGCCCCAGGCGCGGGCGGGGCTGGCGGCATGGAACACCGCGATGGCGATCACCGCGAACACCGCGTAGCTCGCCAGCGTCGCGGCCGTGACCGCTTCGGCCCGGTCCATGCCAAGCGCGGCGAGGACAAGCGAGAGCGCCGCGGTGCCGATTGCGGTCACGCCGTAGGCGCCGAGCGTGCCGGCCAAAGTGCGCGAAGCGACCGTCCAGCGGCGGCGCGCCGGCGAGGGGTCGGGGAGGGGCTTGGTCATGCGCGGTTGTCCGGGTTTGCTGTCGGCTTTGTGGGGCGGAGACGGGCGAGGATAACCTCGCGATTGGTCTGGGCGGCGAGCGTGACGGCGGCGCCGAACGAGAGCCAGCCGAACCATGCAACCGTGCCATAGGCCCAGCCAAGGCCGGTGCCTGCGGCCAGGAAGGCACCGGCGAGCAGGGCGAAGCCGGCGAGCCGCAGCCGCCCACTGGTGCGGGCGGGCAGCTTGCGGCGCAGCCAGTCCTGCTGGTGTCGGGGCATGGCCAGGAGCAGCAGCGCAAAGCCGGCCAGCGCGAGACCCGCAACGATGATATGGGTCATGCCATGGCCTCCTCGTCCCGCCGCTTGCGGGCGGGCATCGCGCGGGGCTTGTGGCGGGCCAGGGTCCAGCCGGTGAAGGCAAAACCGGCGGCCAGCGCCAGCATCATCAGGTCGAACACGGCGAAAGTCCGGTCGCCCGCCAGCAGGCTGGGGATGACCCCGCGCGTGGTGGTCGCGGCATTGACGAGCGGGATCGCCGCATAGAGGGCCGTAGCCGCGGCCAGTGTCTCCAGCCATGCGCGCCGTGCCGGGCGCAGGAACGCCCAGACCAGCGTGCCACCCCAGGCGATGAACAGGGCGTTGATTTCCCAGTCGGCATGGCCGGGCAGGGTGGTGGGCAGCAGACGGTTGGCCAGGAAATAGGCGGCGATGCCGATCGGTGCGCCGCTGATGAAGCCGATGTTGAGCCGCTCGACCAGGCGGAAGCCGAAATGCGGACGGGCCGGATCGGGCAACCTGGCTCGCCGTTTCACGCACCACAGGCACAGCCCGGTCGCGGCCATGGCGACGCCGCCGAGCCCGGAGAGGAAGTAGAGCCAGCGCAGGCCGTAACCCGCGAACCATCCGGTGTGCAGGTCCACCATCACCCGGTGTGTCGCGGTCGCGCCGCCGGGATGGGACGGGGTGGACGGCAGCCGCGTTGCCGTCGCCGCGTCGAGATAGACGGAATCGGGCCGGCCTTCGCCCCATTGCGACCTTGCGGTGTAGAGCGTCGCCACGCCGGCCCTGTCGCCGGGGCTTGTGACCGAGATATAGGTCGGCAAGGCGCCGCCCCATTGCTGGCGGGCGGCGGCGATCATCCGGCCGATCGGGGCAACCGGCGCCGGCTCGCCGCTGGCTTCGCGTTCGGGGCCCTGCGGGAAGGTCGTGGCATAGAAGGCCTGCCGGTCCGGGAAGTTGGCGGAGATCGCCCAGGGCATCAGCGTGAACAGCAGGGTCGCCAGCCCCGTGTAGGTGATCATCAGGTGGAACGGCAGGGCCAGAACGGCGGCGGCGTTGTGCGCGTCGAGCCAGCTGCGCTGGCCCTTGCGCAGGCGCAGCATGAAGAAGTCGGTGAAGATCTTCTTGTGCGTCACCACGCCCGACAGGATCGCCACGAGCATCGCCAGCGCCGCCACGCAGACCAGATAGCGCGCCCACATGACCGACATGAAATGCAGGTCGAAGTGGAAGCGGTAGAGGAAAAAGCCGCCCCGGGTCTCGCGCACCGGGATCTCGGCGCCGGTTGCCGGATCGAGAGTGACGCGCGGGCCTTCGCGGCGGCCGTGGCCCCGGTCAGCCCCGGGCATCTGCCAGGATAGCTCCAGCCCGCTGCCGCCGCGCGCGGCGGGCAGCGAGACCGACCAGCTTTCCGCGCCTGCCGCGCGGGTCCGCAGCAGGGCATCGGCAGCGGCGAGGGCACGCGGGGTCACGCGGGTTTCGGCCGGCAGTTCGGGGCGCATCCAGGCATCGATCTCGTGCTGGAAAAACGCGGCGGTGCCGAACACGAAGATGACGTAGAGCACCCAGCCCGGCACCAGTCCGGCCCAGGTGTGCAGCCATGCCATCGACTGGCGCAGGCTCTGCTTCATGAGGCGCTCCTTGCGCGCCGTTGCGGGAACCGCATCGCTCAGAACCCGTACTTGACCGCGAAGGCCACGCTGCGCGGGCTGCCCAGCGAATAGGACGTTGCCCAGTAATCGAGCCCGCCGAGGTTCGCGACGTTGAGGTCGAAACGGATCGGATGACCGTCGATCTCGGTCTTGTAGTGCATGCCGAGGTCGACGATCGTGTAGCCGTCCATCTTCTGGAGATTGGCGCTGTCCTTGTACATCTTGCCGGCGTGATAGACGCCGCCGCTGACCGAGAAACCGTCGAGGCCGGGGATCTCGTAATCGGCATAGACCTTGGCCAGCGTGTCGGCGACGCCGGTGGGCTTCTTGCCCAGCAGCGCGGCGGTGCTGGTCTTCGTCACCTTGAGGTCCATCACGGTGCCGCCCAGCATCACGTTGAGGCGCGGGGTGACATGGCCGGTGACGGTAAACTCGACGCCCTGGTGGACCTCGACGCCGTCCTGGGTGCGGGTGATCTTGCCGTTCACCGTCTCGTCGAAGGAATTGGCCTTTTCGATACGGTAGAGCGCACCGGTGATCATGAGCGCGTCTATGGGCGCATACTTGGCGCCGACTTCGTACTGTTTCGAGACGTAGGGCTTCATGATCTCGCCCGGGTTGTTGTAGAGCGTGGCATCGTCGGGGACCGTCGAGCCCTGTTCCAGCCCTTCCATGTAGGTCGCGTAAGTGGTCACGCGCGGCGCGGGCTTGAACACCAGCGAGACGGTGGGCGTATAGGCGCTTTCGTTGTAGCTCGACGTGCGCGTGCCGGTCGCGCCGAAGTTGCGGGCCTTCACGGTGCTGCGGTTGACGCCCACCATGGCGCTCAGCTGCTCGGTGAAGCGGATGTCGTCACCCAGGATCACGTTGGTGTTCCGCGACCGGCTGGACGTGTAGAGCGCGCCCCAGGAATACGTGTTCAGCGTATCGGGCATGGCCCAGGTATTGAGGCCGTCGGGGTCGGTGAAGGCGGGCGAGAAGCCGGCGCTGACCGAGTTGGTGACATGGCGCTGCACCTGCAGCACGTCGCCCGAGGCGCCCAGCGTCAGGCGGTGGTGGATGCCCAGCGTCTCGAATTCGCTGTCGAGGTAGGCATAGGCGCCCTGCGCGGTGTTGTAGGACGGGGCGCTGCGCGAGGCCCAGCCCACTTTCCAGCCCACGTCCTCGAAATAGGCGGGATAGACGTTGATCGATTCCTGCGCGTCCCGCTTGTAGAGATAGGCGGCGCGCAGGCTGAAGGTATCGTTGAGCTTCCACCGTGCATTGGTGCCGATGCGGTCGGTCTTGACCTGGAGATAGGTCCAGTCCGGCGTCCAGGTCTTGCTGGAGTCCAGCGGTTCGATCCAGTGGTCGAGCGCGGCATAACTCGTATCGGCATAGGCGTAGAAACGCGAATCGATGCCGTCGATCCGGTAGTAGGTATGCGCCGCTTCCACTTGCAGCAGCAGGTCCGGCGTCACGTTCCAGTCCACCGCGCCGCTGAACAGGCTGCGGGCGACGTTCTGGTTCTGCTTGGCCGTCTCGCCATCCTGATAGGACAGGTTCAGGCGGTAGGCGAACACCCCGTCGCGGTCGATCCTGCCGCCGAGGTCGGCGTGGACAAAGAACTGCCGGTTGCCATAATCGCCCACGGTGATGTCGCGCGTGGGGCTGTAGGTCGGCCGCTTGAGCACATAGTTGGTCACCCCGCCCGGATTGCCGACGCCGTACAGGAAGCCGGACAGGCCGTTCATGATCTCGACATTGGCGAGTTCCTCCATCGAGATGCCGGTGAGCGTGGAGGACAGGCGCACGCCGTCCACCACGCCCTTCTGGGAATCGAAGCCGCGGATGGTGACGTAAGGCGTGCCGTAGACGGTCGATGGCGCGGAGTTCTGGACGACCGGGTTCATCTTGAACAGCTGGTCCATGTCGCCCGCGACGACACTCTCGATGAGGTCCTGCGAGAGCACGCTGATCGCATAGGGCGTGTCGATGACCAGCTTTTCGCCCCATGGGCCGGAGGCCGAGCGCGCGTCGATCGTGTCGGTCTGGCCCAGCACGACGATCGAGCCGTCCGGCCGCGCCTCGTCTGCGGCAGCGAAGCTCTCGTCCCCGCCGGACGGGACGGCGACGGCACTTTCCGCGCTGGCCGGGATAAGCAGCGTGTCGAGCGTCATCGCCCCGGTGGTGGCGCGGGCGATGGTCACGGCGGCGGGGCCGTTCGTGCGGGCGACAAGGCCGGTGCCCGACAGCAGCCGGGCCAGTGCGTCGCGCCAGGGCAGGCGGGCGTTGAGGCCGGGCGAGCGGCGTCCCTGGGTCAAGGCGGCATCGTAGTTCAGTTGCAGCCCGCTCTGCTGCGCAAAGCTGTTCAGGGCATCGCTCAGCGATCCGGCGGGAATCGCATAGACATTCACGTCCTGCGCGGCGGCATTGGCGGCAAACGCGGTCATGCCCCCTGCCAGGGTGGTGCCTGCCAGCAGCGCGGCGGCGAGCAGGCGCGCGCCGCCATGGCCGATTTTCTTGTACATTGGATTGACCCCCTGATGTTCACGAGGCGGCGCAATCACGATGTTGCGACGCATTCTCAATAATGAAGACGGGGCGGATCCGGAAAAGACGACCATGGGCGGAAAATAAATCTTGCACGTCAGCGGTGCAGCACGATCAGTCGATCCGAAAGCCGGAAGGACCTGAGCTTCAGGCTGCGTTCGATGCTGTCCACGGCGGCGAGCGGGTGGTCGAGGTCGTAGACCCCGCTGACCTTCAGCTGGGCCGCTGCGCCGACGACCGACAGATAGCCATGGCGGTGGCGGGCAATCTCGGCAACGACCTCGCCGAGCGGCCGGTTCACCGCGACGAGGCGGCCCTGGGTCCAGGCCGTGGCGCCGTTGCCGGCGGCCTCGACGGGCCCTAGTGCCTGCGCGCCGAAATCGACCCGCTGGCCTTCGTCGACAACTCCGGATTGTCCTCCCGCGCGGACCCGGACCCGGTGCTGGGTCACCACGAGTTCGGCGCTCCCGTCCCGTTCGCGCACGGCGAAGGCGGTTCCCAGAGCGGTGGCGCTGCCTCCCGCCGCCTCGACCGTGAAGGGGTGGCGGCGGTCCGGCGCGACCTCGAAGAAGGCGCTGCCTTCGAGCAGGGTAACCGTGCGTGCGTTGCCGGAAAAGTCGTGCGCGATGGCCGAACTGCTGCCCAGCGTCACGCGCGAGCCGTCTTCCAGCGTCACCACGCGGCGTTCGCCGACCCCGGTGGCGAAGTCCGCGCGCAAACGGGCCGGCCAGTCGCCGAGCGCGCCGAAGGCCGCCAGCACGATGGATGCGGCGACGGCCGCGCTGGTCCAGCGCCTTGTTCCCGCTGCACGCGGGGCGGCGGGGACGCGGGGGCGACGGGGCATGGTCCGGCGCACGGCGGGCAGCGGCGCCAGTGATGGGGCCGGTTCGGCGTCCATCAGCCCCCACAGCGCGGCCAGCTGTTCGAAGGCGCGGCGATGGGCGGGCTCGGCCAGCCAGTCCTGGAAGGCCCGTTCATCCTCGGCAGGCAAAGGTCCCGCGTCCCGGCGCACGATCCAGTCGGCGGCGGTTTCGGCGACGGCGGCGGGAATCATGCTTCCTCCTCGATTTCGCCGAGGCGGCTGGCCAGCGTCAGCAGGGCGATGCGCAGCTGCTTTTCGACCGCGCCCCGGGTGATGCCGAGGCGATCGGCGATGTCGGCCTGGTCGAGCCCGTCGAACTTGCGCAAGGTGAACACCTCCCGGCATCGCGGCGGCAGGTCCGCGACGAGGCCGCGCACCATGCGCAGCCGGTCCGCGGCAAGGACGCGGCGTTCGGCGTCGGGGCTGTCATCGGCTACGGCGATGCCGGCTTCCTCGCCGGCCAGCCAGGGGCGCCACTTGCCGCTCTCCCGCGCCCGGTCGTTGACCAGATTGCGGGCGACCCGGCAGAGGAAGGCGCGTGGGTTCTCGACCCGCCCCGATCGCAGCGCGGGGATCGCCCGCGCCCAGGTCTCCTGCACGATGTCGGCGGCGACCGGAGGCGAATCCACCAGCGAGCGGACGTAGGCGGAAAGGGCGGCCTGATGGCAACCGACGATGGCCGTGTCGCCCCCGCTCATGGCACGACCTGCCCATCGTCGATGAGGAAGGCGAGGGGCAGGGTCACCGCCAGTTCGTCCGGCAACCCGGCCGGGATCGGCGGGAACGGCGCGGCGCGCGAGACGATGTCCAGCGCCGCCTGGTCAAGCGCGGCATGACCGGTGCCGGAGACGATGGCCGCGCCGAGCAGGCGTCCTTCGCGGTCGATACGGAACAGCAGCGAGCCTGTCCCCTGTGCCTGCTGGCGCAGCGCCGCCGCCGGATAGCGCCGCTGGCCTTCCAGCCGCGCCATCAGGGCGCGGCGATAGGACAGGGCAAGGTCGGGCAGACCGTCCGCCATGCCGCCGTTTGCCGCAGGGGCGGGCTGCTCGCCGGCCGGGGGGCGGATCGGTGCCGCGGTGTGCGCGGGCAGGGGCAGGGCCATAGCGGCTGGCGGCGTGCCCGGAACTTGCCGCGGGCGCGCCGCAGGGACCCTGGGCTGCCTTCGGGCGGGATCGGGGGCGTGCACATCGAAGGTCACCAAGGTGGGCGGCGCCGGGTGATCGGCCCCGCCTGCTTGCAGCCAGCCGAACGCGAGCGCGGCCACCGCGACCGCCGCCACGTGGACCCCGGCGGTGACGGCAAGGGCCATGGCGCGCACCGACGCGCCGTTCCCGCCTTGTCGGGGCGGACGGCGCAGCCGGTACGGGAGGTGCGGCGCAGGCATTGCGCGATGTGCCGGCCTACCCGCCGGGCGTCACAGCGTGCCGCGCAGCGTCAGCGTGGCCGCGCGCGGTGTCGCATAGCGCGAACTGCCGATGTAGAGGCCCGAATAGTACTTCTTGTCGAAGACGTTATCCACGTGGGCGGTCACCGAGAAGCGCTCCGAGATGCGGTAGCTTGCCAGCAGGTCCAGCGTGGCGAGGCTGCCCTGCGTGTAGATTTCGCCGTTGGGGCCGGTGCCGTCCGCCGTCGTCTTGCCCTGCCACTTGAGATTGCCGCCCACCATCAGCGCCTCGAGCGCGCCGGGCAGCCGGTAGGCGGTGAACATCTTGAAGGTGTTCTTGGGGATCTGCGGGAGCTGGCGAACCCCGTCGCGGTCCTCGGCACGGGCATTGGCGAAGCCGCCGGCGACGCGCCAGCCGGGCAGGATCTCGCCGTTGACCTCGAGCTCGAAGCCGGACGATTTCATGCCGGATACCGCGTGATAGGCCGAACTGCCGTCGGGCGCGAAGATGCCCGGTCCGTCCGCCAGCGCGTAGTTGTCCTGCTTCATGCGGAATAGGGCGGCGCTGGCGCTCAGCCTACCGTCCAGCAAGTCGGCCTTGAGGCCTGCCTCGTAGGTATTGCCTTCCAGCGGCGCGATCATGTCGCCGTCGACGGTGCGCTGGGTCTGCGGTTCGAACACGCTGGCATAGCTGACATAGGCCGACACGGTGCGGGTGAGGTCCAGGACAAGCCCGCCGTAAGGCGTCAGCACCGCCTTTTCGTTTGATCCCGGCGTCCAGCTGCGGGGGCCGGACGCATCCTGCGTGTAGCTGTCCTGCCGCCACCAGGTGAGGCGCCCGCCCACGATGACCGAAAGCGGAGAGATCGGCTTCAGCCGCGCGACGCCCGAGGCGGCGGTGGTCCTTACGCGGTTGCCCGCGTAGCCGCCGCTGGGCGAAAGGTCGGGCCGGGCCGTCTCGCCGGTCGCGAAGAATTCGAAGGCGTTGACCGACTTCATGTAGTCGCCGCCTGACCACCAGCCGGGATAGGGCGTCTGGTCGTCGTCGAACTGCGCATGGCTCAGCGTCAGCGCGACGTGCTGTTCCTGGCCGAGCGCCTCGAAGCGGCCGCGCAGGTTCGCGTAGACGGCGTTGAGGGTGAGGTCGGAGGCCCAGCGGGTGGAATAGAGTGTGCCGCCAAGTCCGGTGTCCTTGTCGATGGCCCGGCCGAAGAAGTAGCCGATGGTCTCGTCATAGGAGCCGGCCTTGTGTTCGGCGTCGATCCGCAGCTGCCAGTTCTTGTCGAAATCGTGGGTGAGCGAGGCGAAGAGGTTGACGCTCTTGCGGTTGAAGTCGGACCATTCGGCGCCGCCGTTGGTCGAACGCGCGAAGTCGGTCGTCGTGCCGTCGGTGTAGAACAGCGGCACGCCCCCGCGCGAGGCACCGGTGTTGGTGAAGTTCTGGTACTCGATACCGGCGGTCAGCAGCGTGGTGGGCGTGAGGTCCGCCTCGACGACGCCGTAAAGCGCCTGGCGCTTGGCATGTTCACGGTCGATGAAGGTCTTGTTGTCCTGCCAGGCTCCGGCAACGCGGGCACGGATGCGCCCGTCAGCGGTCACCTTGCCGCCCACGTCGCCTTCGATGCGGACCATGTCCCAGGACCCGACGGTTGCGGCGGCGCTGGCGCTGAAGTCGGCCGCGGCGCGCTTGCGGACCATGTTGATCGCGGCGGAGGGCTGGCCGGTGCCGGTCATCATGCCCGCCGAACCGCGGATCACCTCGATCCGGTCGTAGGCGATCATGTCGGCGGTATCTTCGGTGAAGCCGTAGAGGTTGGTCGGGCGGGCAACCCCGTCGACAAGGTAGTTCTGCACGGCAAAACCGCGGGCGGTATAATTGGTGCCGTCGGTGCCGAGCGCGCTCGAGCGGTTGGACTGCACGCCGACGATCTGCTCCATCACCGCGGAGATGTCGTAAAGGCCCTGCTCCTCCATCCGCAGGCTGTCGACGACGGTGACCGATTGCGGGGTTTCGCGCGAGGAGAGGCTGAGGCCGGTGGTTTCGGTCTCGCCGGTGACAACGATCGTATCGTTTTCCGGATCGGCCGGCGCGGTTTCGGCCGCTGATGTTTCGGCAGCCAAGGTTTCGGGCGCCAAGGTTTCTGCCTTGGCGGAGGCGACGTCCATCGCCGCGAATGCCAATGCGGATGCGACGCAATAGCGAATAGAATGCGTGGTGATGCGGATCATTCGATGCCCCCTGTTCCCCCCGCCGGCCCTCCCGGCGTCGTTATGCGGGCGGGTCATTAATGCGAATAAGTCGCAATCGCAATACTTACGGTGAAATTTAAGTGCTTGATATGGCGCAGTGGGAATCGCGTCCGTGAGGTCTGCCGGTGATCCCGCGCACGCGTAATGCGTCGTTGCGGCAAGGCCCTCTGCCAGTCGGGTGAAGCGATGAGCGGGAACGCCGGGCCCTAAAAGCTTTGGTGAATATTTCGAAGGATGTCGTCCCTTTGCAGTGGGCAGGTTCCTGTGAATATTTCGATGTTATGATGCAACATTACATTGACCGAACCTCACGGCCCTGACACAAGCCCGCCCGATCACGGCGCCGGTGCGCCGCTTTTGCCGGGCAAATTCTCGAGGGGGGCTGCATGCATCGATTTACCGGAAACCGCAGGCGGCTCGCGCGAACCGTGCCTCTTGTCATCGCGCTGGCGCCGTTCGCACCGTTCGATCAGGCCGCCGCCGAGGAAGCGCAGCGGGAGAGTGACGAGCGCGCCGAAGCGATCACCGTGACCGGCGTGCGCCAGGCCTATCGCGGCAATTTCGCGGTTTCGGAAATTCCCCAGTCGATCGGGGAGATCTCGGCCGAGACCCTTGAGCGCAGCGGAATCCAGCGCCTGACCGATGCGCTGGACCTCAATGCCTCGGTCGTGCGGCAGAACACGCTGGGCGGGCTGTGGGACTCGTTCGCGATCCGGGGCTTCACCGGCGACGAGAACCTGCCGAGCGGCTACCTGGTGAACGGCTTCAACGGCGGGCGCGGCTTCGGCGGGCAGCGCGATACCGCCGGGATCGAGCGGGTCGAAGTGCTCAAGGGCCCGGCGGCGGCGCTGATCGGGCGCGGCGAGCCGGGCGGCACCGTCAACCTCGTGACCAAGCAGGCCGAGATCGGCCGCAGCTTCGGCAGCGCCTCGGTGCAATACGGGAGCTGGGGGCGCCTGCGCGGCGACGGTGACGTCAATGCCCAGCTGACCGGCGGCCTCACCGCGCGCCTGATCGGTTATGCTGAGCAGGGCGACACGTTCCGCGATCATGTCCACCAGTCGCGCTGGGGGTTCCTGCCCTCGATCGGCCTCGCGCTCGGCCCCGATACGCGGCTTACCTATGATTTCGAGAAGACCCGCGTGGACGTGCCGTTCGATCGCGGCATCGTGGTGCTTGACGGAAATTTCCGCACGGTGCCGCGTTCGCGCTTCCTGGGCGAGCCGGGTGACGGCGATACCACCGCCCGCGCCAGTGGACACCAGCTGCGCCTCCAGCACGAGTTCAGCGACCGCTGGAGCCTGCTGCTTGGCGGGAGCCTTCGCGATACCTTGCTCATCGGTTCCTCGTCCGATGCCGAAACGGTTCCCTCGCGCCAGGCGCTCTACGGCGATGGCCGCTCGCTTTCGCGCCAGCGCCGGACGCGCTACTACGATGCAAGCCACAAGGTCATCCGCGCCGAGCTGGCCGGGGAGTTCGAAACGGGGGGCCTGCGCCACCGCGTGCTGATCGGTGCGGATCATGACGCGTTCACCTACGATCAGGTGTTCCGCCGCTTTCGTCCGCCCAGCCTGACCACGGACCCGAGCGACGAGCAGGGCAACGTGATCGACATCCTCGATCCGGTCTACGGGCGCTTCGCGCTGCCGCAGACCAGTGTCATCACCGACCGCGTCGACCGGCAGCGCGCGAGCGGCGCCTATGTCCAGGACCAGATCACGATCGACGCGCGCCTCCAGCTTCGCATCGGCGGCCGCTACGACCACCTGACGCTGGAGACCGACAACCGCCTGAGCGGCGTCGACAGCCGCCGCCGGCGCAGCCGGTTCAGTCCGCAGGCCGGTCTCGTCTACCGGTTGAGTGCGCCGCTGACGGCCTATGCCGCTTACGGGCAAGGCTTCCGTGCCAATGTCGGCACCGATGCGGCAGGAGCGATCTTTGATCCGGAAACCAGCGAATCCATCGAGGCGGGACTGAAGTTCACCGTGCTGGGCGGGGCGCTGAGCGGGACACTCGCGGCGTTCCAGCTGACCAAGGCCAACGTGCTCGCCACCGATCCCAATGCGCCGGGCTATTCGCTGGCGATCGGCAAGGCGCGCAGCCGGGGCGTGGAATTCGATCTTGGCGGGCACCTGCCGGGCGGTATCGAGGTGCTGGTGAGCTATGCCTACCTCGATGCCGAGGCACGCTCACGCATGCAGGATCCCAATTTTCAGTTCCAGATCAATCCCGGCGATCCGCTGGTCAACATTCCCCGCCATAACCTTGCCATGCAGCTTGCCAAGGCCTTCACCATCGGGAACCGTCAGGCGCAGGTCGGCGCCGGCATGCAGCACCTGGGCAAGCGCCTCGGCGAGACCGGCAGCGACTTCACGCTTCCCGCGCATACCCTGTTCCGGGTTTTCGGCAGCGTGGAGGTGATGGACCGGCTCGAACTGTTCGGCTCGGTTGCCAACCTGTTCGATGCGCATTGGTATGCGAACAGTTACTCGCCGCTATGGGTCCAGCCCGGCGCCCCGCGTACCGGCACGCTGGGCCTGCGCGCGCGGTTCTGAAGGGTCATCTCAGGGCCATGTCGTAGACCACGACCCTTGCCCACAGATGGCTGCAAGCCTTGACGAAGGCCTGATGGATCGGGTGGTCCTGGTAGACCTTCTGGTCTTCGACGCTATCGAAGAACATCAGTTCGGAGACGTCGTAGCTGCCATCGACGACGTCGCGCGCCTCGGTGTCGGCGGGAATGCCGATCTGCAGGTTCCGGATCACGGGAATGGCTGACAAGGTGCGCAGGCCCGCCATCAACTGGTCGCGGTCTTCCGGTGACCCGGGGCGCTTGAGCCAGAAGAACACGTGGTGGACCAGCCCGGGCCGGGTCGCGGCGGCTTCGGCCCCGGCCGCCGAGAGCGCCATGGCGCTGCCGCCCAGCGCGATCATGGCCGCGACGTCCCGTCTGCTTGCATCCATGGTCTTGTTGTCCTTGTTCCGAGGTTGGCGGTGTCGGCGGTCATGACAAAGGCTCCGAAGTCCTGTGCGGGGCGATCGAGGCCCGTGTCACGATCGTATGGTCGAAGATCTCGTCGCTGACGTCGCTTCCGGTTTTGCCGAGCGCGGCGATCAGGCACTGGGCGGCGCGGTAGGCCATGTCCTCGACCGGCTGGCGAACGACCGTCAGCGGCGGCCAGAGCCGGGAGGCGAGGACGGTGTCGTCGAACCCGGTGACGGACAGCTGGCCAGGCAATTGCAGGCCCTGCCGGTTGGCTTCGGCGACTACCCCGGCGGCGAGGTCGTCACTGCTGCAGATGATGGCGCTCGGCGGGGAGGGCAGGGCGAGGAGCTGCCGTGCCGCCGTCTCGCCCGAGGCATAGTCGAACGCGCCGTGCCGCACGATGAGATCGGGCTCCTCCGCCAGTCCGGCTGCGCGCAGGGCTTCGAGAAAGCCTTCGAGGCGGGCGCCGACAACGCTGTAATGGTCAGGCCCGGCGACATAGGCGATGCGGCGGTGGCCGGCGGCGATGACGTCCCGGGTGAGCGCCCGCATGGCGCCGCGATTGTCGATCCGCACGGTGATGACATCGGCCAGCGCCGTACCCGTGGCGATGGCGGCGAGGGGGACGCCGAGTTCTTCCAGCACCGTCGATCCGCTGAGCTGTTCGGCAAAGGGCGGGATCAGCAGCAGCGCATCGGCGCCCGAGCGCACGAGGTCCTGCGCCATGCGCTCGGCTTCCGCGCGGCTGCTGCCCTCACCGTCGCGCAGCAGCAGTTGCAGGCCCTGGGCGTTGGTCGCGCGCAGGGCGCCCACCAGCACGGCATCCAGAAAGGGCGTGCGCCGGTCGCTGTAGAGCAGGCCCACGGTCGTCGCGCGCGACTTGGCCAGCCGCCGGGCCGCCAGGTTGGGGACATAGCCCAGTTCCGCGATCGCCGCGCGGACCGTCTCCACCGTGGCGGCACTGGCCCTGCCGGCGCCGTTGAGGACGTTGGACACGGTCATCGCGGATACGCCGGCGCGCTGTGCCACGGCGCGGATCGTCACCCCGTTCTCGTTACGCCGCGCCATCAGGTCATTGTCTCCATAGCCTCCGATAGCGTGTTTCCGCCGCCTTGCCAGCGCCGGAAACGGCAAAGTCAGATCGTCCCGGCCTTCATCGCGGCGACAGCGTGATCCACTGCCCGCGCGGTCAGCGCCATGAAGGTCAGCGAGGGATTGACGCAGGAGACCGAGGCCATCTGCGCGCCGTCGGTGACGAACAGGTTGGCGGCGTCGTGCGCCTGGTTCCACTTGTTGAGCACCGCGCTGTGCGGATCGTCGCCCATGCGCGCGCCGCCCATCTCGTGGATGGCATCGCCGGGCACATGTTCCTTCACCTTGCTCACCACGTTGGTCAGCCCGGCGCCGCGCAGCATCCTCTCGCCCTGCTCGCGCGCATCGGCCATCATCTTCAGTTCGTTGTCGCGGAACGTGACGTTGAACTGCATCAGCGGCACTCCGAAACGGTCCACCTTGTCCGCGCTCAGGGCGACGTGGTTGTCTTCGTAGGGCAGGCATTCGCCAAAGGCGCCCATCTGGAATTTCCAGCCGCTGTAGCGGCGCATGCCCTCTTTCATCGCGGCGCCGAAGCCGACCGGCCTTGACGGTTCGCGGTAGGCCGCGCCCTGGTAGCCATAGCCGCGGTGGAAGCCGAGGCCTTCGTCCCGCCCGTTGTTGCGGAAGCGGGGGACATAGATGGCGCCGGGGCGGCGGCCATATTCGATGAACTCCTCCATGCCCGGAATGTCGCCCTGCACGCCGACGCGGAAGATATGGTCCATCACGTAGCGGCCGAGCGTGCCGCTGCTGTTGAAATGGCTGCGCCCGGTGCCCTCGGCGCGGGAGTTCATCAGGACCTGCAGCGAGCCCATCGTCGAGGCATTGAGGAAGACGATCCTGGCGCGCACCACTTCCGCCTGCCCGGTCTTGGCATCGATGAAGCGCACGCCGGTGACTTTCCGGCTGGCGGGATCGTATTCGAGGCTGGTGACCACCGCATCGGAGCGCAGCGTCAGCCGACCGGTTGCCCTGGCGGCGGGCAGGGTGACGGCCTGGGTCGAGAAATAGGCGCCGAACGAGCAGCCGTTGCTGCACTGGTTGCGCAGCTGGCAGCGGGTGCGGTTCTGCTCGGGCTTGTCTTCGGTCATGTTGGACAGGCGGGCATTGATCATCTTGCGGCCCGGGAAGGCGGTTTCCAGCCGCTGCTTCATCCACTTCTCGGCGATGTTCATGGGCATCGGCGGCTGGAACTCGCTGTCCGGCAGGTAGTCGAGATTTTCCCGCGAGCCCGAGACGCCGATATATTTCTCGACGTAGCCGTACCAGGGCAGGAGGTCGTCATAACCGATCGGCCAGTGGCTGCCGATGCCCTCGCGCTTGTTGGCCTCGAAGTCGGCGGCGCTCCAGCGGAAGCTCCAGCGGCCCCAGATCAGCGACTTGCCGCCGACCGCGCCGGGGCGGATCCAGTAGAACTTGCTGCCTTGCGCAAAGTCGTAGGGGTTCAGCCGGTCGTTGTTGTAGAAGGCGCGGTTGCTGGGGGCGACGTAGCCGTGCTGGGCGATGAAGTAGTCGCTCTCGCGCAGGCCCTCGGGCATGATGTTGCGCGCCGGGACTTCGTAGGCGGGCTTGCCGTCGTAGGTGTAGTCCTCAAGATGCTCGACCATGTGGCCGCGGTCGAGCATCAGCACGCGCAGGCCCTTTTCGGTCAGTTCCTTTGCCGCCCAGCCGCCGCTGATGCCGGAGCCGATGACGATCGCATCGAACCTGTCGGTTGCCGCCATGATGTTCTTCTCCCGGATCGAAGGTCAGAAGCGCAGGGCGCTGAGGGTCTGGAAGCTCTTGGTGATGTCGGGCAGGAAGGGCGCGGGCGCCTGGTCGTTCTCGACATAGAAGTGCCGCGCGCCGGCAAGGCCGTTGAGCTTGAAGATCCCGGCAAAGTCGATCGTGCCGGCGCCCACTGCGGTCATGCTGCGGTCCGCCCGCATGTCCTTGACGTGGTAGGCGTAGATGCGCCCGGCGAGACGGCGGATCAGCGCCAGCGGATCTTCCCCGGCGTGGACGGCCCAGTAGATGTCCAGTTCGAAGCGGACGAAGGCAGGATTGCACGCCTTCAGCATCCGCTCGTAGAGGCTGACGCCGTCCGGCTTCACGGTGAACTCGAAGTCGTGATTGTGGTAGGCGAAGCCGAGACCGGCGGCCTTCAGCTTCTCGCCGAAGCGGTTGATGTTGACCAGCGCCGCGTCCCAGGCCTCGGCGTTGCGGTATTTGTCGACCATGTAGGGCAGGACGATGGTGTCCGCGCCCAGCGTGCGCGCCATCGCCACGCTGGCGTCGAAGTTGCCGAGCAGCGCATCGTAGCCGACGTGGATGGAGGGGCAGGAGAGGCCCAGCCGGTCCATGGTGCTGCGCAGCCGCGCGTGATCCATGGTGTCATAGCCGCCGCCGCCGTATTCCACTTCGCGGTAGCCGATGCGCGCGACGCTTTCGAGCGTGGCGACCGGATCGGCCGCGAACAACTCGCGCACGGTATAGAGCTGCAGGCCGACCTTCTTGATCTGCGCGGCACCGGCGAGGCCGGCAAGCAGGGGCTGGCTGGCAAGCGCGGCAAGGCCGCCGGCGCCCAGCATGAGGGAACGACGATTCATGATCATGCGGAATAGACCTTGTTGACCTGGGAATAGGGGAAGGCGCCATTGTATTCGCCGGGGACGGGCAGGTATTCGCGTTCCTGGGTGATGCCGATCTCGGAGGTGTAGTAGCCGACGACAACCATCTGCCGGAACGCCTTGAAGAACTCCTCGCCATCGGGAAACGCGTTGTTCATCGCCAGGGTCAGCAGCGCGTCCTGCTGTTCGGGGCTGGCCTGGGCGGCGGGGAGCTTGTAGTCCTGACGGCTGCGCGCGTCGATTTCGGCCAGGCCGGAGAGGATCGGCAGGCGATCTTCCGGCAGCGCCCAATCCGCCAGCAGCTTCTCGACATAGGCGGGAACCCCTGCGGCAATGGCGCCGGGGGTGTCGGTGGTGGGCACGATGCGTTCGCACAGCGCGGTCATCAGCGCGCGCTGCCCGGGCGTGAACACCTGGATGCTGGCCGCGCCCTCGTCGATTACCGGCATCGCGGCTCCGGTGGTGATCCCGGCGGCGCTCCCGGCTGCGCGGGCAAGGGGGGCAAAGAGCTGGGCGCCGAACATGGCGACCATGCCTGCAAGCGCGTTTCTGCGATCCATTATCGTGCTGCCCCCTTGAGGTCCTGCTGGAGGTCCTGAGCGATGGCCTCTTCCGGCAGCGGGCGGACCCAGATGTTGCGGAAAGACACCGGCGAATTGTGATCCTGCAACTGGATCGGCGCCTTGTCGGCGTGTGCCTGATACTGCGCGACCTTGCGCCAGACGGTGGTGCCCAGCATGGCCTGGTGGTTCTGCACTAGCACGCCGTTCAGCAGCACGGTGACATAGGCCGGGCGCAGCAGCGCACCGCCGGCGTCGAAGCGCGGGCGTTCGAACACGATGTCGTAGCTCTGCCATTCGCCGGGCGGCCGCGAGGGGTTCACCAGCGGCGGTTTCCACGCATAGACCGCGCCCACGGTGCCGTCGGCATAAGTCGGGTTGCGGTAACCGTCGAGGATCTGGACTTCATAGCGCTGCATGAACCAGATGCCGCTGTTGCCCCGGTCCTGCGAGGTCTTCTCGGGCGGGTTGGGTGAGCGGAATTCCAGATGCAGCTGGACGTCGCCAAATTCCTGGTTCGAGACGAGGTTGTTCTCGCCGCCGCTCGCCGCCCGCGAGGGGATCGTCATGACGCCGTTGGCCAGCGTCCACGGCGCGCGCTCGCCGTGCCAGGCATCGAGCGAGGTGCCGGAGAACAGGACGATGGCATCGGAGGGCGGGGCGCCGGGAGCGGCGGCCGGGGTGACTTCGGCCGGCGCGGGCCGGTCGGGATCGTGGACGTGCCATGTGCCGCCGGGCAGCATCGGCGTATCCCTGAACCCCGGCTTGTCCTGCGCCTCCACGCACGTGGCCGTCAGGATGGAGCCTGCCACCACCAGGCCGATCGGGACATGTCGCATCCACTCGCTCCCTTTCATGTCTTGTCGATGGCCCGGTAGGCGGCGATCAGGCGCTCCTCGCCCTCGCGGCCGGGGACGGAGTTGCCGTGCTCCATGCCGATCACGCCGTCATAGCCACGGGCGCGCAGCCACCGGGTGATGGTCGCGTAGTTGATCTCGCCGGTTCCCGGTTCCTTGCGGCCGGGATTGTCGCCGAACTGGATATAGCCGATCTCGGCCCAGCAGCTCTCGAGCGTCGGGATCAGGTTCCCGGACTGGATCTGCTCGTGGTAGAGATCCGCCAGGATCTTGACGCCGGGACCGTTTGCGCCGCGCGCGACCGCATAACCCTGCGCGATGGAGTGCATGAACACGCCGGGGTGGTTGGTGCGGGTGTTGAGCGGCTCCATCACCAGCGTCAGCCCGTGTGGCGCGACGATGTCGCCCGCGCGGCGCATGCAGTCGATGATGCGGCCGGTCTGGATCGCTTCGGGCACCTTGCGGTCCATGAAGCCGGTGACCACCGTCATGTGCCGCGCGCCGAGCCGTTTGGCGACCGCGATCGACGCGCGGATGTCGGCCAGAAACGCCTCCCGGTCGCCGTTGTCGTTGCTGCCCAGCACGGGGCGGAAATCGGACCACTTCGGCATGCTGGCGACAAAGACGCCCATCGTCATGCCGCGCTGCGACAAGGCGCGGGCCATGGCCTCCTGCTGTTCGACGGGCCGCTTGGCGGCCTCGTTGTCCTCCCAGGCGCGAAAGCCCTGGTCGGCGGCAAAGGCGATCTGCTCCAGCAAGGCGCCGCGACTGGCAAAGCTGCCCTCGTGCGGGGCATAGCCGAGCGAGAAATAGGCGGCGTTGGAACTGCCTTTGCCCGCAGCCGCATGCGCCCCTGCCGAAAGGGCCGGTGCAGCAGCGGCGGCCAGCCCGGTGGCGATCACGGTGCGCCGGGTCAGGCTCATGCCGCGCCCTCCGCCAGACCGCCGGTTTTGCGGGCGGCGCGCCGCTCGGCCAGCCAGATCACGCCGAACACGATCAGCAGCGTCAGCGGGACAAAGGTCAGCCGGGCAAAAGACTGCGAGGCGGCAGCATCTTCCACCGCCGTGAGCGCCGGGCCGGTGAGCTTGGTGAAGGCGTCCGGTCCGCCGGCAAGCTCGATCTTGGCCGCGTCGAACATCTCGCCAAGGCGCGGCAGCACAAAGAAGCTCGCCAGCGCACCGGCCGAACCGACCAGCCCGAGCGCCCAGGAATCGCCGCGCGGGTAGCGTTCGGCAACCGAGGCCAGCATCGTCGGCCACATCGCGCAGACGCCAAGGCCCCAGACCGTCGATGCCAGGATCGCGGAAACCGGGGACTGGGCCTGCGAAAGCAGGAACAGGCCGATCGCGGCGAGCAGGCTGGAGACCCAGAGCAGCCCCGGATTGGACA
Organism: Sphingomonas sp. IC081; assembly: GCF_006874585.1. Classification (GTDB taxonomy): domain Bacteria; phylum Pseudomonadota; class Alphaproteobacteria; order Sphingomonadales; family Sphingomonadaceae; genus Novosphingobium. The sequence continues at coordinate 598,372 of NZ_CP029762.1, read as the reverse complement.
GGCGGCCGGCGATCCGTCCGGCGAAGTGGCGGAACACGAACATCAGCGCGCTGACATAGACCAGCAGCAGGATGCCGCGCATGCCGACGCGGTTGCTGAGCGCCACGTCGATCCACTGGCCCGGCGCCAGCTCGGAAGAGGCGGTGAGGAACATCGCCCCGAACCAGATGAAGAAGCTGGGACGGCGCACCACTTCCAGCATCATGTCCTTCATCGCCCGCTCGCCGGCCGCCGCGGGCGGCTCGGGGAAGCGGGTCGTGGCGGCGATCATGATGACAAGCACGGCGGGAAGGAACACCAGCGCCATGATCGCCTGCCAGGGCAGCAGCGGCGCCAGGAACACGCCGGCGAGCCCGCCGACGATGAGCCCGCCCGGATACCAGGCGTGAAGCACGTTGAGCCGGTGGGTGGTGTCTTCGGGATAGAGCCGCGCGGTCAGCGGATTGATCGATGCCTCGGCAAAGCCCCAGCCGATGCCGCTCAGCAGCATGCCCAGCCAGACGAGGTGGTAGACCGCCATGCCGCTGGCGAACAGGCCCGCCCCGACGATCAGGGTGGTGCCGATGAGGAAGGCGATCCCGCAGCCGATCAGCACGCGGCGGATGCCGATCCGGTCCAGCACCGCGCTGACCACAAAGACGGTGATCGAGAAGCCGAGGAACGCCGAGCCGAGCGCGGCGCCGATCATTTCGCCCGCCGAAATCGGCGCGACGGGGTCGATCCACTGCGCCTTCAGGCTGCTGGCGACCGCCGCGCGCAGCGACGCGCTCATCGACGCGGTGAAGAGCGCCAGGACGCTCAGCCAGAATAGCCTTTGCCGGTTTATGTCCGTCATGCCCGATCCTCTACCCATGGGCCCCGTGTTGTCTGTTATCGGGGACGTGTTTGCCGTGCCGTCAGGTCAGCCCCAGCCAGCGCCGGTTGTTGGCGGGATCTCCGCCCCCTGCGAAATCGTCGAATGCCCGCTCCGGACGGCGGATCATGTGTGCCGCGATGAAGGGTGCCCCCTCGCGCGCGCCGTCCTCGGGGTGCTTGAGGCAGCACTCCCATTCGAGCACCGCCCAGCCCTCGTAGCCATACTGGGTTAGACGCGAGAAGATGCCGGTAAAGTCGACCTGCCCGTCGCCCAGCGAGCGGAAACGGCCGGGACGATCCACCCAGTCGGCATAGCCGCCATAGACGCCCGCCCGCCCGGTCGGATTGAGTTCGGCGTCCTTGACGTGGAACATCCTGATGCGCTCGTGATAGATGTCGATGAACTGGAGGTAGTCCATCGCCTGCAACACGAAGTGGCTGGGATCGTAGAGAATGTTGGCGCGCCGGTGGCCGCCTACGGCATCGAGGAAACGCTCGAAGGTCAGGCCGTCGTGCAGGTCCTCACCGGGATGGAGTTCGAAGCAGAGGTCGACCCCTTCCTCGTCGAAGCTGTCGAGGATCGGCTGCCAGCGCCGCCCCAGTTCCGCGAAGGCCTCCTCCACCAGACCGGCGGGGCGCTGCGGCCAGGGATAGAAGAACGGCCAGGCAAGCGCGCCCGAGAAGGTGGCGTGGGCCGTCAGCCCCAGGCGGCGGCTGGCCTTTGCCGCAAGCTTGAGCTGATCCACCGCCCATGCCTGCCTCTGCGCGGGCTTGCCGCGCAGCTCGGCCGGGGCGAAAGCATCGAAAGCGGCGTCATAGGCGGGATGGACCGCCACCAGCTGGCCTTGCAGGTGGGTGGACAGCTCGGTGATCTCGACCCCGGCCTCGCGGCAGCGCCCGGCCAGTTCGTCGCAATAGTCCTGGCTTTCGGCCGCCAGCCCAAGGTCCATGCAGCGCGGATCGTTGCTGGGCACCTGGATGCCCTTGTAGCCGGCCTGCGCCATCCACCGGGCGGCATTGTCCAGGCTGTCGAACGGGGCGGCATCACCCATGAACTGCGCCAGAAAGATGGCCGGACCACGCATCGTGCTTGTGCCCCTTACTTCAGGCTCTTGAGATAGGCGACGATCGCGGCGCGCTTGGCCGGATCGGGCGTGGCGATCGGCATCCGGGTGCCGGGCACCTTTTTGGCCGGCGCGGCGAGGAAGGCGTCGAGCGTCTTGTCGTCCCAGCTCAGCTTCGAGCCCTTGAGCGCGGGCGAATAGTTGAAGCCAGGGGCAGCGGCGGCCTGGCGTCCGGCCACGCCGTTGAGGTTGGGGCCGACACCGTTCTTGCCGCCCTTGTCCACGCTGTGACAGGCGCGGCACGCGTTGAAGGCGGCGGGGGCGGTCTGCGCCGCGGCGCTGCCGGCGGTAAACAGGGCGGCCAGCATCATTGCTGCGGCGAGGGTTCTCGGGCGCGGGGTCATGGGGGGCAGGCTGAGGGGTGCTGTCATGCGCATCCTCGACTCTCCGTCTTATTTCTTATTGCCATATGTTTACCGGTAAATCATATCGGATCAAGGCTGAAATTCATGACTTTATGGTATTCTGAAAAATACAAGGGAGAGCGGTGATGAAACGGACCCTGCAACTGGCCATGGTGGGCGGAGGCGAGGGCGCCTTCATCGGCGCGATCCACCGCGCGGCGGCGGCGCTCGACGGGGACTGGCGACTGGTCGCAGGGGCCTTCAGCAGCGATCCCGCGCGCAACCGGCGCTCGGGCGACATGCTGGGCATTGCGCCGGCGCGCACTTATGCGTCGCTGGAGGCCATGCTTGCCGCGGAATCGGCTCTGCCCGAAGCGGAACGGGTGGATGCGGTGTCGATCGTCACGCCCAATCACCTCCACGCGCCGATGGCGATTGCCGCGCTGGACGCCGGTTTTCACGTCTTCTGCGAAAAGCCCATGGCGCTGAGCACTGCGGAAGCGCAGGAAATCGCGCAGGCTGCGGCGCGTTCCGGCCGTCACTTCGCGCTTGCCTTCACTTATAGCGGTTATCCCTTGATCGAGGAGGCGCGCGCGCGGGTCGCGCGCGGCGATTTCGGCAAGGTGCGGCTGGTCCAGGTCGAGTATTCGCAAGGCTGGCTCAGCCAGCCGATCGACCGGGACGGCAACAAGCAGGCCGAATGGCGTACCGATCCCGCGCGCGCCGGACTGGGGGGCTGTCTCGGCGACATCGGCACCCATGCCTTCCACCTTGCCGAACACGTATCGGGGCTCCGGGTGGAGCAGCTCTGTGCCGACCTTGCGACTCACGTTTCGGGTCGCCAGCTGGATGACGATGTCAGCGTGCTGCTGCGGCTCGATAACGGTGCGCGCGGCGTGCTTAAGGCCACCCAGGTTGCGGCCGGGGACGAGAACGGCCTGAAGCTGCGTATCCACGGCGAGGCGGGCGGTCTCGAGTGGTCGCAGATGGAACCCAACAGCCTGGTGCTGCGCTGGCTGGACCGGCCGATGGAAACCGTGCGATCCGGCGGTCCGGGGCTGGCGCCGTCCACCTTGCAGCGGCTGCGCACCCCGGCGGGCCATCCCGAGGGCTACATCGAGGCTTTCGCAAACCTCTACCGCGCCTTTGCCGCCCGTATCCTGGGCGATGCGCCGGGCCCGGACGACGCATTCCCATCCATCGCGGCGGGACTGCGGACCATGGCATTTGTCGAAAGCGTGGTCGCCAATGCCGGGTCTGACAGCAAATGGACGCAGCTGGAGTTTACGCCCGGGTCATGAGTTCAGCGCCTGGGCTTCGCCGCCTTCCGCGTTCAATCCCGGGAGGCCGCGGTCAGGCACCGTGCGCGCCTTGATCGTGTCGAAATCGGCTTCGTATCGCTTGCGCATGGTTCCGCAGAGACGGTCCCAGATCGTCGTGTAGCCGCCGTAATTGCCGGTGAAGTAGCGATGGTGCTGGTCGTGGAACGTCGCGGTGATGAACCACTTGGTAGCCCAGGTGCGGTTCCACCAGCGCGGCAGGAACTCGTATCCGGAGTGCACGTAGAGACCCATGACGATGTTGGTCGGCAGGATCAGCGCCATCGTGGCGGGATGAACGGTGAAGATCGCCAGGAACAGCGGCACGAAGCCGCCGTTGATGATCGATTCCAGCGGATTGACGGAGAGTGTCGTCAGCAGGTTGGGCGAGGTCGACTTGTGGTGAAGCTTGTGCACCCAGCCATAGAACGGCTCCTTGTGCATCCAGCGATGGAGCCAGTAGAAATAGGTGTCGAACAGGAAAAAGTACGCGCCGAACTCCAGCGCGATCATCCACCAGGGGGCAGGGCCGCTGTGGAAGGTGATCCAGCCCTGCGCCTTCAGCCAGCCAGTAGCGGCGCCAAGGATCTTGCCCGAGATCAGCAGGGTGATCACGGCGACGATCGCTTCGTTGCGCAGTGTCTTCCACTTGAACCCGCGCGGCTGGATCTTGCGGGCCTTGAAGAATCCGCTGACGATACCGGCAACCACGCCGGTGGCGACAAAGGCCCAGAGCCAGACGGTGAGCGCCTGTTCACCGGTGAAAAGCGTTTCGATCATGGCGGCGCTCAGGCCAGCGCGACGGCAAAGGCGATGGCATGGGCAAGCACGGCAAGCATGCCGGCAACAAGGACCGGGCGATACGGGATGGCGGGCATGGCGATCTCCTGAAGTCTCGTGCGGCCCCAACGGGAGGTACCGCCTGTCGGGTTTCAGGTGACAGGCCGCGATTGGCGGGCAATCGGTTTTACGTTACGTTGGCAAGGACGCCGCAAAGTCGGCGGAAATGCGGCGATTTTCCAATTGGCGCATCGTGAATGGGGAGATGCTGCGTGCGCTGGCTGCGCCGGATCCTGATCGAATTCTGGGCCATGGCGATCGCCGCCGCGATCATCGGTTTCCTGGGCCCCTTCGGCACCTATCTCGAGGGGGATTTCGTGGGCCGGGTCTGGCGCTGGTGGATGCACCTGATGGGCGCCTACGTGCTGGTGCGGCCCTCGATCCTGCTGTGGACCCGGGTGGCCGAGGCGACCTCCTTGCCCCGGCAGATGCTGGTCTATTGGGGGGTGTTTCTGTCGAGCTTTCCGCTGGCGCTCCTGTGGCGCTGGAGCGCGACGGCGTTCTTCCACCAGCTTGAAGGCTTCGCGGGTATCTTGCCCTTTGCGGTCTTGAGCGCGATCGGGGTTCTGGCGATCGTGGATCGTGCGCGCCGTCTCGATCACCGGCTGGCGGCCATGCTCAAGCCGGATCAGGCCGAGGTGCCGGCGATCGCGGCGGCAGGTGGCGCACCGCTGCCGCCGCCGGGTGATGCTCAGCCTGCGTCCGGCCCCGCACCGCGCCCCCCACCGCGTCTTGCCGCGCGCCTTTCTCCCGGTTTTCACGGCCCGATCATCGCGTTGCAAAGCGAGGACCACTACGTGCGGGTCCACGGCGTGCGCGGTTCCGAACTGGTGTTCATGCGGCTGCGCGATGCCATCGCCGAGATGGACGACTGGCCGGGGGAGCAGGTTCATCGCAGCTGGTGGATCACCCGCAGCGCAATCGCCGGAATCGCGGCCGACGGACGCAATCGCAGCCTCACCCTGGTCAACGGGGCGGTGGCGCCGGTGGCGCGCGATTCCGTTGCCCGTCTCGAACGGGCGAATTTCCTCACGCTCGGCACCGGGTAACGCTGCCGGACAGCCGCGCCGCTACTGCACCACGACCCGCATCCGGCCAAGATTCTGGATCCGGCCAAATACGGTCGTGCGACTGCCCTCGCGCTGGGAGACGCCGCGCAGGGTCGGGAAATAGGTGCCGGGCCTGTCGAACCGGTGGGTGATGGTGACCGTGGCGGTCTTGCTGCCGGGCTTGACCGGTGAGGAGACCGCGAACGTGCCGGCGCCTTCGAAGTCCCACTGCGCCGCAACGATCGAGCCGGAACCGGGCGGGACCTCGATGGTGCCCGTGAAGGTGACCGTTTGACCAGCGGCGATGTCCGCGCGGTCGCGGCCACTGGACGTGAGCGTGACCACCGGCTGGATGCCGAGCCGCGCGGTCGCCTCGGCGGGAACCACGATCTGCCCGTCCTCGTATCGATAGCGGGTCGAGGCGGGGGGCGCGATTCCCTTCTCCACCCACAGGGCAAGGTCGCGCAGCGCCTGGTTCAGTACCGGCACGTAGCTGACCGTGCGGGTCGGGTCCTCCTGGGTATCGCTGTCGCCATGCAGGGCCCGGTCGGTGAACCACAGCCGGAAGTGATCGTCGGTAGCGGCGCCGAAATGCTTTTCCACCCGCGCGCGATACCAGTCGGCCGACCAGGGGTAGGCTTCGCGGTCCCACAGCGATTCCACCAGGATCATCTTGCCTTCGAAATTGCCTTCCGGCACCGAACCAGCGGTGGCTTTGGTGAACAGCGGGCCCAGCAGCATCGGCCGCTGGGGGTAGATCGGCTTGCCGTCCGGCCCTCTGAACTGGTCCCAGACCCGGAATTCGGCGGCGGGCACCTGATGGCGGTGGTAGGTCTGGGCGGCGAGGAAGTTGCTGTTGTCGACCTGCACCGCGTCTCCCGCCGCGAGCCGGGCCGCGACGATGGGATCGACGATGCCGAAGATGGCCGTGTCGCCCTCGATCCTGCTCAGGGTGAGCCGCGCGCCTTTTGCGGCGCCGGACAGCACGATGAGGTCCCCGCCCAGGAACGGGATCGACGGCGGCGGCGAGGACAGGCGCACCGCGACGACGGTCTTGGCCTCCTTGTCCTGCATTGCGGCGTAGCTGTCATCGACGTTGCCGGTGGTCTTGCCGTTGGTAACGCCCGTTTCCAGATGCAGGCGCCGGGCCTCGGCGCCGGTTACCAGCGCGGCGATGGCCGCCTTGTGCTGCATCCGGTAGCCGCTGAAGCTCTCCGGGTGATCGAACCCGTAATAACCGGGTTTTGTCCAGAACTCGGTGAAGTAGGAGGGATCGGCCATCACCACTCCGCCGTAGAGCGCGGCAAACCCGTGGATGCCCATCGTCTTCCATCCGAACCAGGACTGGATGGGGAAACCCATGCGTGTCACTTCGCGCAGGGCGGCGGCCTGTTCGCCGGTCAACCCCGCATAGGGATTGCCGCTGCCGCCCGGCTCGACGGCATCGACGATCTGCGGGAACTTGCCGTCGAGCAGGCGCATGGCGTGCATGCGCACGGTGAAGCTGTTGGGGATGGCCATGCTGGAGCCCAGCACATAGGGCACCGCTCCGTCCCAGACGCCGCGGGTGTTCTCCATCGATCCGACGGTACGATAGGCGCCGCCGCTGCCGCCATAGGCATAGCCGTAGGGGCGCTTGCCCCCGTACATTTGCAGGGCCAGGACCCGCGAGTACCGGGCTGCGGCGGCATTGGCGCGGTAGGCGCCGATGGTCGGGTCCTTGGAGCCGAAGCCGGCAACGGCTGCCCCGCCGCCATTGGTTTCCACGAAATATCCGCCGCTGGCGACCGAGAAACCGATCTTGTCGTTGGCCGGGGATGTGGGGTGCTGCGCCAGGTTCTCGTTGTCCGGGGCCGGCGTGAAGTGCTGGAAGAACCGGCCCTGGTATTGCGACTTGGGCGGAAAATAGAACGAGAAGCGTGTGTCGGTGCCCTTGAAGCCGCCATGGACATAGCGGTGGCGGACCGGTGCATCGCGCCATTCGTCGACATCGACATAGGGCTCGGCGAAAAGCGGGTCTGCAGCGGGCGCGGTTGGTTCCGGCGTGGTTGCTGCCGAGGCCGTCGGTGCAGGCGTGGTTTCAGCCAGAACCGGCGTTATCGCCCCCGCAAGCGCCGCCGCAGCCCCGGCCAGGCCGAGGAGGAGCGTGCCGGTCGCGCCCGTCGCGCCCGTGCGGGGCAAAGCGCCGAGCGGCAAGAGTGCGCCTTCCGAGGTTCCGGTCAACGCGCGCTGACGGACGAATCCGCAAGTCCTTTTCATGTCCTCTCCCCTGTTCGGCGTCGGCGGGATTTCCTGCGCTGCCGGTGGTTCGCCGCTGCCTTCCTTGTCGCCTTCGCGATCTTCGCAAGCACCGGAACCACGGCTGTGGCAGACCGGCAGCCGCTTGGCGCACCAAAAATTCAGCATGCGAAATAATATCGGGACGCCGATGCCCGCCAGCGGCACGAGCATTCCGAGGGGCGGATCGGCATCGCTCTTCTTCGGGGTGATGGCGGCAATCGGGGTGAGGCTCTCGCCGGGGCGGTGCGCAGGACGGCATTGCCCTGCGCCAGAACGGTTCTGCCGGAACCGTCACGGTCATCGGCCGCGAGCCGGAATAGCCTTACGGGCGCCCGCCGCACTCCCAGGAATACTTCGCGCGGGAGGAGACCTTCAACCGCCTCCACATCCGCCCGCCGCCGAGGTGCCGGCCGATGCGGGAACGCCGCTCTAGGAACTGCTCTGAGGGAGGGGCGGGGGCGGCGCTTTACTGCGCCGCTTCGGCCGCCAGTTGCAGGACCATGGCATTGACCTCGGTGCCGAGGAAGGGCTTGCCCAGCATCGGCCGGGTGCTGTGCCCGGCTGGCAGGTGCGAGCGGTCGTAACCGCTGACGAATGCGAAGGGCGTCTCGCGCGCGGCCAGTTCGTCGGCGACGGGATCGATGCGCTCGCCGTTGAGATTGCCGTCGAGCAGGGCGAGGTCGGGCGCCGCCTCGCGGATCAGGGCGATGGCCTGTTCGCAGGTTGTTGCCGGGCCGACGGGGATCGCGCCGGAATCCTCGATCTCCATGAACAGTTCCATCGCCACCAGCGGTTCGTCCTCGACGACCAGGACCTTGAGGCCCCCCGCTGTCGTTGCGGCTGGCACGTTGGCGGGTTCGGGGCTGGTCGGGGGTGTCATCGCGGCACGCGGCTCCTTGCGGTTTTCGGCAGGCGGGGCGCTGTCGCCCATCGGCAGGGACAGGCTCCAGCAGAGGCCATCGGCGGCATAGTCCGCGACGACGCGGGCGCCATCGGCCGCCATGCCCTCTTCCATCAGCGTGGTGCCGAAACCGCGCCGCTGCGGGGCGGTGACCGGCGGTCCCCCGCGCTCGCGCCAGGTGAATTCGAGACGATGTTCATCCCGCCGCCACTGCATCGTGACGGTGCCGGTCTCGTTCGACAAGGCGCCGTACTTGTGGGCATTGGTCGTCAGTTCGTGGAGGATGAGCGCGAAGCGCAGCGCCAGTTCGGGGGGCAGGTCGATGTCCGCGCCCGAGAGGTGCAGGCGGTCTTCGCTGACCGCCCCGATCGCCACCTGCCCGGCGATCAGGTCCTTGAGGCTGGCCGCTTCCCAGGTCGCGGCGCTGAGCAGCGAATGGGCGCGCGACAACGCCTGAAGGCGGCCGGAGAAGGTGGTCTGGAACGCGTCCGGCGAGGCGGCATGGCGCAGCCCCTGCGAGGCGATGGCCTGCACCGTCGCCAGCGTGTTCTTGACCCGGTGGTTAAGCTCGCCGATCAGCAGCCGCTGGGTTTCCTCGGCCCGGTGGCGCGCGGTCACGTCGAGCAGTTCGATCATGACGCTGGCGCCGCGAAATCCGGTTCCGGCCAGCGACGAGCAGTACCACTCACCCTCCCGAACCTCGCCGTCGGCGCGGATGAAACGATGCTCCTGACGTTCGCGGCGATCGCCGCCTTCGAGCAGCGCCCGCATCGCCGCGATGAAGTCCGCGCGGCCGGTTTCCGCCAGGAACGGGGCGTCCTTGAGGCCGAGGCCCAGCATGTCCTCGGCGGTAAAACCGATCTCGCGCTCGGCGCTGCGATACCAGCTGGCGATGCGCAGACCGGCATCGATCTCCAGCACCGCGAGCGGGGAATTGTCGCCGTGTGCGCGGACCCGGCCGAGGGCGAGGCCCAGTTCGTCGCGCTGCCGGGCAATCTCGCGGCGCTGGCGCGCGAGTTCGACAAAGACCGCGATCTTGGAATTGAGTTCGGTGATGTCGAGGGGCTTGAGCAGATAGTCCACCGCGCCGGTCTCGTAGCCGCGAAACTTGCGTCGTTCGTCGGTGGCGACGGCGGTGAGGAAGATGATCGGCACGCCGCGGGTGCGCTCGGTCCCGCGCATCAGTTCGGCCAGCTCGAAGCCGTCCATCTCGGGCATCTGGACGTCGAGCAGGGCCAGCGCGAAGTCCTCGCGCAGCAGGGCTTCGAGGGCTTCGAACCCGGAGGAGACCGTCACCAGTTCGACGCCGGGCTGGTCCAGTGCGGCTTCCAGCGCGGCCAGGTTGTCGGGAATGTCGTCGACCGCGAGGATCTTGAGCGGCTCAGTGAGCAAAGGCGTTCTCCTCTGCCTGGCGGGCATTGCGCCGCCAGATCTTTTCCAGCGGCGCGAAGTCGGAGAAGCTGTCGGCTTCCCCGGAGAACTGCACCGTTTCCTTGGAACCCAGACCGAGGAATCCGCCTTGCGGCAACGACTGGGCAAACAGGCCGAACGCGCGGTCCTGCAGGACGCGGTCGAAATAGATGAGGACGTTGCGGCTCGACACGAACTGGACTTCCGAGAACACCGCGTCGCTGGCGAGGTTGTGGTCGGCAAAGACCGCGCGCTTGCGCAGCGAGGGATCGAAGCGGGCGACGCCGAAATTGGCGGTGTAGTAGTCCGACAGCGAGGCGCGCCCGCCGGCTTCGCGGTAATTGCGCGAGAAACCGGCGACCCGCTCGATCTCGAAGACGCCTGCCTCCGCCTTGGCCAGCGCGGCGGGGTTGATGTCGGTGCAGTAGAACATCGTGCGCTCGGCAAGGCCCTCCTCGCGGAACAGGATGGCGAGCGAATAGAACTCCTCGCCATTGGCGCAGCCCGCCACCCAGACCTTGATCGACGGCCATGTCCGCAAGTGCGGCACCACCTGTTCGCGGATGGCGCGGAAATACTCCGGATCGCGGAACATCTCGCTGACCTGGATGGTCAGGAAACCGATCAGCGCATTGAGGCTGTCGGGATCGTGGAGGATCCGGTCGAGCAGGCCCGACAAGTGCGTGCAGCCGAAATGCGACTGGGCCCGTTGCAGCCGGCGCAGCAGCGAGGCGCGCGAATAGTCGCGAAAGTCGTACTGGTAGCGCCGCCAGATTGCCTCGACGATGAGGTCGGCCTCGATGTTCTCGAGGGTTTCCTTGGGGCGCGGGGCGCGGCTCCTCATCGCGGCATCCATACGCGCACCAGGCTGAGCAGCTTGTCGACGTCGAGCGGCTTGGACAGGTAGTCGTTGGCGCCGGCCTCGATGCATTCGAGGTGATCGCGCTCCATCGCCTTGGCGGTGAGCGCGATGATCGGCAGGCGGCCCCACTGTTCGTGGCGGCGGATCTCGCGGGTGCAGGCCAGCCCGTCCATTTCCGGCATCATCACGTCCATCAGCACGAGATCGACAGGGGGCCCGTCGCTGTCCGCCGCGCGCGCGAGTTCGGCCAGCGCCTCGATGCCGTTGCGGGCAATGCGCACCGAGACGCCGTGGGGTTCCAGCACCGAGGTCAGCGCATAGACGTTGCGGATGTCGTCCTCGACGACCAGGATATGGCGCCCTTCCAGCGCGGCATCGCGGCCCAGCGAGCGGGCGAGCAGCTGCTGCTTGTCCTGCGGCAGTTCCGAGACGACCTGGTGGAGGAACAGCGTCACCTCGTCGAGCAGGCGTTCCGGGCTCTTGGCGCCCTTGACGATGATCGACTTGGAGTAGCGGCGCAGGCGCATCTCCTCCTCTTCGGAGAGTTCGCGGCCGGTATAGACGATGACCGGCGGGAAACTGACGCTTTCGTCGTGGGCCAGCCGGTCGAGCAGGTCCAGCCCCGACATGTCGGGCAGGTTGAGGTCCAGCACCATGCAGTCGAACGTGCCGTCCGCCAGCCGTTCGAGACATTCCGCCGCGCTCTGCACTTCGACCGTCTCGACATCGCGCGAGGCGAGCAGGTGGTGCACGGCATCGGCCTGGCGGGCATCGTCCTCCACCACCAGCACCCGGCGCAGGCGCTGGGCCATGCGGGCCTCGAGGCCTTCGAGCATGGTGACCAGCGTTTCACGGGTGACCGGCTTGAACAGGTAGCCCACCGCGCCGCTGGCAAGCGCGCCGTGATCGTCGTGGTCGGCCGAGACGATGTGCACCGGGATATGCCGCGTGCGGGTATCGCGCTTGATCCGGTCGAGCACCGAAAGGCCGGTGTGATCGGGCAGGTGCATGTCGAGGATGACGGCCTGGGGCAGGTATTGCCGGGCCAGCAGGGCCCCTTCGTCGGCGGTGGTGGCGATCAGGTACTGGAAGCCCAGTTCATGCGCGAGATCGCCGAGGATGCGGGCGAAGGCCACATCGTCCTCGACGATGAGGATGACGCGGGAATCGCCGCTCAGCGCCTCGCGGTCGTCGGGCACGGCGATCGCGCGCGGTGCGGCGGTGGGCGCGGCGACTTGCGGGGCGGGCGATCGGCTGGCCGAGCGGGGCAGGGCGGCGGTCTCGGCGGCGGCGAAGCGTTCGGGCACCTCGATCGCGAAAGTGCTTCCCTGGCCCGGCGCGCTGACGAGCGAGATCGTCCCGCCGAGCAGATGGGCCAGTTCGCGCGAGATCGACAGGCCAAGGCCGGTGCCGCCGAACTTGCGGGCAATGCCGCCATCGGCCTGGCGGAACGCCTCGAAGATCGCGTCCTGCTGGTTTTTGGCGATGCCGGGGCCGGTGTCGCGCACGGCAAAGACCACATGGCCGGGCTTGCCGGCCCGCACGCTCAGCGCCACTTCGCCGGCGGCGGTGAACTTCACCGCGTTCGAGAGGAAGTTCTTGAGCACCTGTTCGAGACGGAGCCCGTCGGTCTCGATGGCGGCGGGGGCGCCGGGGGCGATCTCGACCGAGAGACGCAGGCCCTTCTCGGCGGCGGGGACGGCAAAGGTATCCTCCAGCCGGCGGACGAGGGTGCCGACCGGCATCTCCGCCGGTTGCAGTTCGAGACGTCCGGCCTCGATCTTGGAAATGTCGAGGACGTCGTTGATGAGCAGCAGCAGGTCGTTGCCCGAGGACTCGATGGTCTCGGCGTAGCGGACCTGCTCGTCGGTCAGGTTGGCGCCGCGGTTGTCGGCCAGCAGGCGGGCCATGATCAGCAGCGAGTTCAGCGGCGTGCGCAGTTCGTGGCTCATGTTCGCCAGGAATTCGCTCTTGTAGCGGCTGGCCTGTTCCAGTTCCTCGGTCTGGTTTCGCAGTTGTGTCTGCGAGCGGGTCAGTTCGTCGCGCTGCGCCTCCAGCGACTGGGCCTGTTCCTCCAGCTGCGAATTGCTGCGTTCGAGTTCGGCCTGCTGCTCTTCGAGCTGGGCCTGCGACTGGAGCAGCAACTTGCTCTGCGCTTCCAGTTCGTCGTTGGTGGCGCGCAGTTCCTCGCTCTGGTTCTGGAGTTCCTCGGCCTGCTGCTGGGTTTCGGCAAGCAGCGTCTCGAGCCGGGCGCGGTACTTGGCGGCGCGCAGGGTCAGGCCCAGCGGCCCGGCGACAAGTTCCAGGAACGCGGCAAAGTCCTGCGGGAGGGCTTCGTCGGTATCGAGGAAGCCGAGTTCGAGAACCGCGTTGACGGCGTTGTCGACAACTGTGGCGCCCAGGACCAGCCGGGCGGGCGTGCCCCGGCCCAGTGCGGAGCCGAAAGCGAGATAGCCGGCGGGAACCTGTTCCACCAGTGTCGTGCGGCCGTGGGTGATCACTTCGCCGAGCAGGCCGGTGCCGGGCGCGATCTCCTCGGGCACCCCGGCGTCGGCGGGGACACCCCAGGTGGCGATGCGGCGATAGCTGCCGTCGCCCTGCACGAAGATGGCGCCGGCGATCGCGCCGAAACGCTCGCCGATGAAGGCGAGGGCGCGGCTGCCGACATCGGCGAGCGGCAGGTTGCCGGCGGTGGCGCGGGCGAGTTCGGCCTCGCTGGCGCGGAGCCATTGCGCGTGCCGGGTCTCGTTGCGGTAGCGGATCAACAGATAGCCGATGCCCGCCACCAGCAGGTTGGTGGTGCCCGAGAGTGCGCGGTTGATGAACGCGACTTCGGGGCCGAGGCCGTCTGGGGCCACGAAATAGGCGATGAACGCGCAGCCGATGCCGGCGATTGCGGCGAGCAGCGGGATGATCTTGCGCTGCGCGGCATAAGCCAGCACGGTGGGCAGCAGATAGAGCACGCTGACGCCGGTGCCGAGCGGCACCAGGATGTCCAGGGCAAGGCACAGCACGAGCGCGCCGGTAACCGCCGCGGCAATCTTGTTCTGCGGCGTGAATGCCGGGCCTGGTGTCATCGTCATACTCTGGGAGAGGAAACCGGCACGCGGCAAGACGGCGCGGCCCCCATCCCATGCGCGCGTCCGGATCAGGGTTCTAACGTATAAGTCGCCGGATGGTTCCCGGCCGCAGCGCATTGATTTTGCACGATGCGCTTTTGCCGCAATCGTGCGGCCTCCGGGCTTGCCAGTTGGCGCTCGCGCGCTAGGTTTCCGCGCGACCAGTCGATTGAGGGCACGATCTTGAAATCCATGCTGCGCGGCGTGTTCGCCACGTCTTTCCTGATGATGAGTCTCACCACCATGTCCCATGCCGCAACACCGTCCGATCCCGCCGCCCAGCCCTCCAGCGATCGCTGGATCTGGCTGGAGGATCTTGAGGGCAAGCCGGTGATGGACTGGGTGAAGGCGCATAATGCCGTCACCGAAAAGCGTCTTGAGGGCGATCCGCGCTACCAGGCCTTCTACGATCAGGCGCTGGCCATCTCCGGCGCCAAGGATCGTATTCCCGCGCCCCATTTCCTCGGCGGGCAGATCTACAACTTCTGGCAGGACGAGCAGCACTTGCGCGGCATCTGGCGTCGCACTTCGCTGGCGGACTACCGTTCGGCCGCGCCGCGCTGGGAGACGGTGCTCGACGTCGACGCGCTGGGCAAGGCGGAAGGCAGGAGCTGGGTCTATCAGGGCTCGGACTGTCTCGAGCCGGAGCAGCGCCTGTGCCTCGTCTCGCTGTCCGACGGCGGCGAGGACGCGGTCGAAGTGCGTGAGTTCGATCTGCAGACCCGCGCCTTCGTGCCGGGCGGTTTCCACATTCCGCGCGCCAAGCAGGGCATCGCCTGGGAAGACGCGGACCATCTGCTGGTCGCCACGGAATGGACGCCGGGCGACATGACCGGCTCGCTTTATCCCTATATCGTCAAGCGCGTCACCCGCGGCCGCCCGCTGTCCGAGGCGGTGGAGGTCTACCGCGGGCAGAAGAGCGACCTCGGCGTGTTCCCGGCGGTTCTCCACGATGCGCAGGGCCACCGCCTGGCCTACGTGTCGCGGGCGATCGACTTCTTCCACCAGCAGACCCTGGTCATGGCCGCTGACGGCAAGCTTCATGCCCTTGCCGTGCCGCAGAAGGTCGCGGTGGCGGGGCTGGTGGCGGGGCAGGTGGTGTTCCGCCTGGACGAGGCCTGGGGCGATCTGCCGGCGGGTTCGGTGGCAACGGTTCCGCTGGACGATCTGCTGGCCCGTCCCGAGGTGCTGAAGCCCCGGCTGGCCTGGAAGCCCGCCGCGCGCGAGGCGCTGGACGGCATCTCGGCCACGCGCGACCGGCTGCTGCTCTCGGTGCTGGACAACGTCAACGGGCGCCTGCTGTCGCTGGCGCCGGCGGTCGGTGGCGGCTGGAGCGAGCAGACCCTGCCGCTGCCCGACAAGATGGCGCTGAACTTCGGTTCGGCGGATTTCGGCAGCAATCTCACCTTCGCGTCGGCGGAAGGTTTCACCACGCCGAGCACGCTCTATCTGGTCGATGCCGCCGGCAGCGCGCCGGCCGAGCCGCTCAAGAGCCTGCCGCCGCGCTTCGACGCCGCCGGCCTTGTCGTCGAGCAGCGCGAGGCGGTGTCGAGCGACGGCACCGCGATCCCTTACTTCCTCGTGCACCGCAAGGACATCGCGCTGGACGGCTCCACCCCGGTCCTGCTCAACGCCTATGGCGGGTTCCAGGCGAGCTCGACGCCCCATTACCTCAATACCTACGGCAAGTTGTGGCTGGAGCGGGGCGGCGCCTATGCGCTGGCCAACATTCGCGGCGGCGGCGAGTTCGGCCCGCAGTGGCACGAGGCGGCGCTGAAGACCAGGCGGCAGGTCGCCTATGACGATTTTGCCGCCGTCGCGCGCAACCTGATCGACAGCCGGATCACCTCGCCGCAGCGGCTCGGCATCATCGGCGGCTCCAACGGCGGCCTGCTGATGGGCGTTGAGATGACGCAGCACCCCGAGCTGTTCGGCGCGGTCGTCATCCAGGTGCCGCTGCTCGACATGATCCGCATCGGCAAGATCGCCGCCGGCGCCAGCTGGCAGGGCGAGTACGGCGATGTCGAGGCCGATCCCGAAGTGCGCGCGTTCTGGGAGAAGACCTCGCCCTACCACGCCTTGCGCAAGGGGGTGACATACCCCGAGCCCTACATCTTCACCACGACCCGCGACGACCGCGTCGGTCCGCAGCATGCGCGCAAGTTCGCCGCGCGCATGGAGGAGCTGGGGCTGCCGTTCTACTTCTACGAGAACACCGAGGGCGGTCACGGCTCGGGCGCCGACATACGCCAGTCGGCCAAGACCACCGCCTTGTGGATGACCTATCTCACGCAGAAGCTGATGGATTCGCCCCGGCCCTGACACGGCCCTGACACGGGCCTGCCCTGACGCGGCCCGGCCCTTCCCGGACAGGGGCCGGCGGTGACACGAATGTCCCGCCGGCCCTTGCCATTTTCAGGCGATTTCGGGTAAGGGGCGCGTCATTCGCAAGGACCCGGTGAGAATCCGGGTGGCTATCCCGGCCGCCGATCCGCCGGGCAACCTCCACATGGACAGCCTTTCCCAGCTCCCGCTCGCGGGCGCTGCGCCATGTGTTGCGTTTCTTGACAGGCAAAATGAACTCCAGACCCTCCCGTTTCCGGACCGAATGGTTCGCCAGCGCCGGACAGGCACGCCGTGACGTGCTGTCGGGCATCGTCGTCGCGCTTGCGCTGATCCCCGAAGCCATCGGCTTTTCCGTCATCGCCGGGGTCGATCCCCGCGTCGGCCTTTACGCCTCGGTGGCGATCGCCATCGTCATCTCGCTGCTGGGCGGCCGCCCGGCGATGATCTCGGCGGCGACCGCGGCGGTGGCGGTTGTCGTCACCCCGCTGGTGCGCGATCACGGCGTCAGCTACCTTTTTGCCGCGACCGTGCTGATGGGCCTGTTCCAGATCGTGGCCAGTCTGCTGCGGCTCGACCTGCTGATGCAGTTCGTCTCGCGCTCGGTGGTCACCGGCTTCGTCAATGCCCTGGCGATCCTGATCTTCATCGCCCAGCTGCCGCAGTTCATGGGCGTGACCTGGCATACTTACGCGATGGTCGCGGGCGGCCTGGCGATCATCTACCTGCTGCCGCGCGTGACCCGGGCCGTGCCCTCGCCATTGGTGGCGATCCTCGTGCTGGCGGCGATCAGCATCGCGCTCGGCTTGCCGGTGCGCACGGTGGGTGACATGGGGCGCCTGCCCGAAGGCCTGCCGAGCCTGTCCCTGCCGCATGTCCCGCTGACGCTCGAGACGCTGCGGCTCATCCTGCCCTATGCGTTGACGATGGCGGCGGTCGGCCTGCTGGAATCGATGATGACCGCGCAGATCGTCGATGACATGACCGACAGCGAGAGCGACAAGCGGCGCGAATGCATGGGGCAGGGCGGTGCCAACATCGCCGCGGCCCTGGTCGGCGGCATGGGCGGCTGCGCGATGATCGGGCAGTCGGTCATCAATGTCGGCTCGGGCGGGCGAACCCGCCTGTCGACGCTGGTCGCGGGCGTGTTCCTGCTGTTCCTGCTGGCGGTGCTGGGCCCGGTCGTCGGGCGTATCCCGATGCCGGCGTTGGTGGCGGTGATGATCATGGTCTCGATCGGCACGTTCAGCTGGGCCTCGATCCCCAATCTGCTGCGCCATCCGCCGACCTCGTCGGTGGTCATGGCGGCAACGGTCGCGGTGGTGGTGGCGACCCACGATCTGGCGCGCGGCGTGCTGGTGGGGGTCCTGCTTTCGGGCCTGTTCTTCGCGGGCAAGGTGCAGCGCATGTTCGCGGTGGCGCGCGAGGAAGCCGCAGACCGGGTGACCTACCGGGTCAGCGGCGAGATCTTCTTTGCATCGGTTGCCCGTTTCGCGCGTGCCTTCACGCCGGAACCGGGGCGCCACGTGCGCATCGACGTGAGCGACGCGCATTTCTGGGACATCTCCGCCGTGGGCGCGCTCGACAAGGTCATCGCCCGCCTGCGCCGCGATGGGTCGCAGGTCGAGGTCGTCGGCTACAACGAGGCCAGCGCCAACCTTGTCGACCGCTTCGCACTGCACGACAAGCAGGTGGAACTGGCGGTGCATTGAGCGGGTGCTTGCGGGCGGCACCGGCCCGCTCCCGCTGACGTT
Source organism: Sphingomonas sp. IC081 (assembly GCF_006874585.1). Lineage (GTDB taxonomy): Bacteria > Pseudomonadota > Alphaproteobacteria > Sphingomonadales > Sphingomonadaceae > Novosphingobium. Next base: position 580,172 of record NZ_CP029762.1, on the reverse strand, counting down.
CAGCCCGCCATGCCGGTCTCCCCGAGGCTGAGCACGGCGGCGTCGATCTCGCGCAGCATGGCCACAAGGCCGTCAAGCTGCGCCCGGTCGAACCGCGCGAGAATACGGCTCTCCAGTTCCAGCGCACGCGGCGCGATGCGGGCATGGAGATCCTTTCCATCGGCGGTCAGCGCAAGCAAGTGGGAGCGTTTGTCACCCGGGTTGCGGCGTTTTGCGATCAGCCCGCGCGCGGTCAGGGCGATGGCGGCGCGGCTCACCGTCACCTTGTCCATGCGGGTGCGCGCGCAGATGTACTGCTGGGTGATCTCGCCCGACTGGGCCACCCAGGATAGCACCCGCCATTCCGGAATGCCGATCTGGAACCAGGCCTGATAGGCCCCGGCGACATATTCGCTGACGAGCCCGGCGGTATAGGAAAGGCGGTAGGGAATGAAGCTGTCGAGCTGGAGCGGCGTGTCCGTCATCCGCGGATAGTATCATTTGACACCATTCTCGCAACCATGCAGGATGGTAACAAATGATACCAGATGGGAGACTCGGATGCGTGCGCCTCTGGCCGGTCCCGATCGCGGCATGATGACCGGTTTTGCCAATCACTTCGCGACCGAGGCGGTCGCGGGTGCCTTGCCGCAAGGCCAGAACTCGCCGCAGCAGGTGCCCTACGGCCTCTATGCCGAGCAATTGTCCGGCACTGCCTTCACCGCGCCGCGCAAGGACAACCAGCGCAGCTGGCTCTACCGCCTGCGCCCGGCGGCCCATCACCCGGCCTATCGGCCCTATGCGCGCGAGACGCTGCTGCGTACCGGTCCGTTCGGCGAGGTGCCGCCGACGCCCAATCGGCTGCGCTGGGACCCGCTGCCGATCCCGGCGGAGCCGACCGATTTTGTCGATGGGCTGGTGACGCTATGCGGCAATGGCGATGCGGCAACCGGCGTCGGCATCGGCGTGCACCTCTATGCGGCCAACCGCTCGATGGAGCGGCGCGCATTCTACAGCGCCGATGGCGAATTGCTGATCGTCCCGCAGCAAGGGCGCCTGCGCATCGTCACCGAAATGGGCGTGATCGCGGCCGTGCCCCGGCAGATCGTGGTCATCCCGCGCGGGGTGCGGTTCAGCGTGGAACTGCCCGATGGCGCCGCGCGGGGTTATGCTTGCGAGAATTACGGCGCGATCTTCCGCCTGCCGGATCTTGGCCCGATCGGCGCCAACGGCCTTGCCAATCCGCGCGATTTCGAGACGCCGCGTGCCGCCTTCGAGGACGACGACGCGCCCTTCGAGATCATCCAGAAGTTCGGCGGCACGCTCTGGACAACCACGCTGTCGCATTCGCCGTTCGACGTCGTGGCATGGCACGGCAATCTTGCGCCCTATCGCTACGATCTCGGCGCGTTCAACACGATCAACACCGTGAGTTTCGACCATCCCGATCCGTCGATCTTCACGGTCCTGACCTCGCCCTCGGACACGCCGGGAACCGCCAACTGCGATTTCGTGATCTTTCCGCCGCGCTGGATGGTGGCGGAGCACACGTTCCGCCCGCCATGGTTCCACCGCAACGTGATGAGCGAGTTCATGGGCCTCGTCCACGGCAGCTACGATGCCAAGGCGGGCGGTTTTGCGCCGGGTGGAGCCTCGCTGCACAACGCCATGTCCGGCCACGGTCCCGATCGGGCGAGTTATGAAGCGGCCGTCGGCGCGGACCTCCGGCCCCACCGGATCGAGGATACCATGGCCTTCATGTTCGAGAGCCGACACATGTTCCGGCCCACCCGTTTTGCGCTCGATACCCCGCTGTGCCAGCTCGATTACGATGACTGCTGGGCGGGTTTCCGCAAGGCGCAAGTGCCGCAGGCGAGCGGCGCCACTGGAGATGACAACACGTGACTTTCCCCCGGATCGACGAGACGCATGACGCTGCCCTGACCTGCTGGGTCGAGGGGGCGCAGGGGCATGGCGAATTCCCGGTGCAGAACCTGCCTTACGGGGTGTTCTCGCACGGCGACGCGCGGCGGCGGCTGGGCGTCGCCATCGGCGAGCGGGTGCTCGATCTGGCCGGGATCGCCGATCTCCTGCCGGTCGGGCGCGATCTCCTGGGCGCGGCCACGCTCAATGGCCTGTTTGCCCTGCCGGCGGCCGACCGGCACGCGCTGCGCCGCGCGCTGAGCGCCCTGCTGTGCGACGAAAGCCAGCGCGCGCGTGTCGCGCCGCACCTCCATCCGGCCGGCGAGTGCACGCTGCACCTGCCGGCGGCGATCGGCGACTACACCGATTTCTACGTCGGCATCCACCACGCCACCAACATCGGCAAGCTGTTCCGCCCGGACAATCCGCTGCTGCCCAACTACAAGCACGTGCCCATCGGCTATCATGGACGCGCCTCCTCGATCCGCCCCTCGGGCGTGCCGGTGCGCCGGCCTTGCGGGCAGCGCAAGGCGCCCGAGGCCGCGGCGCCGACGTTCGGCCCCAGCGCAAGGCTCGATTACGAACTCGAACTGGGCGTCTGGATCGGGCCGGGCAATGCGCTGGGCGAAACCGTGCCGATCGGCGAAGCGGCCGATCACATCGCCGGGTTCTGCCTGCTCAACGACTGGTCCGCGCGCGATTTCCAGGCCTGGGAATACGTTCCGCTGGGCCCGTTCCTGGCCAAGAACTTCCAGTCGACGATCTCGCCCTGGGTGGTCACGGCCGAGGCGCTGGCCCCGTTCCGGCAGGCACAGCCGCCGCGTCCCGAAGGCGATCCGCGTCCGCTCGATTACCTGTGGGACGAGGCCGATCAGGCGCAGGGCGGGCTGGGGGTGGAGCTGGAGGTCTTCATCACCACGGCGGCCATGCGCGCGGCGGGGCTGGCGCCGCACCGGCTGTCGCGCGGCCCGGCGAGCAACATGTACTGGACCGTGCAGCAGATCGTCACCCACCACGCCTCGAACGGGTGCAATCTGGCGCCGGGGGACCTGCTCGGCACCGGCACGATTTCCGCGCCGACGCCGGATGGCTATGGCAGCCTGATGGAGCTGTCCCAGGGCGGCAAGGTGAAAGTTGTCCTCCCCGGCGGTGAGGAGCGTGCCTTCCTGGAGGATGGCGACGAGATCGTGCTGCGCGCCTGCGCCCGCCGCGAGGGGTATGCCGCGATCGGCTTCGGCGAATGCCGGGCCCTTGTCGAGCCGGCGCGGTGAGCGATCCGCGCCTGCACGGCTACTGGCGCTCGGGCGCGGCCTACCGCGTTCGTCTCGCCCTGGGCCTTAAGGGTATCACGTATCGCCAAGTGACGCATGATCTGCGCAAGGGCGCGCAGGACGATCCGGCCTACCGCCGCCTTGCCCCGCAAGGGCTGGTGCCGGTGCTCGAAGCGGACGGGCTGACGCTGACGCAGAGCCCGGCGATCCTCGAATGGATCGAGGAGCGCTGGCCGGCGCCGCCCTTGCTCCCGCCCGACAGGGACGGGCGCGCCGCTGTTCGCGCAATGGCCGCGCTGATCGGCTGCGACGTCCATCCGCTCAACAACCTGCGCGTCCTGCAAAAGCTGCGAAGCGACTTCTCGGCCTCGGAAAGCCAGGTAAATGGCTGGATTGCCCATTGGATTTCCGAGGGTTTTTCGGCTCTCGAAGTGCTGGTGGGGCGCTATGGCGAGGGGCTGTGTCACGGCGACCGTCCCAGCCTTGCCGACTGCTATCTGGTGCCGCAGCTCTATTCCGCCGAACGTTTCGGGGTCGATCTGACGCCTTATCCACGGCTTCGGGCGATCGGCGCGCGCATGGCCGCGCTTCCCGCCGTGCAGGCTGCGCATCCCGCGCGCCAGCCTGACGGCGAGGGGTGACAGCCGCGAGGCCGACGCGTTTGTGACAGTTTGTGGCATTCGATTGCCGCGCCTCCGACCGGGAACCGTCCGCTGCGCCTATAATGCCGGAAAAGCCTGGCCGGAAACGGCCTCGCCCCTCCCGTGCGATTGGACTGCTCATGCTTGGATTTCTCGACAACTGGCGGTTGCCCAGGAAGCTTCTCGCGGCTTTCTCGCTGCTTGCCGCCATGCTCGCCGCCGTTGGCTTCAACGGCTATTTCTCGACCCGCGAACTCAATGCGATTGCCCAGAACCACGTCGAACACGGCATCGCCGGCATGTCGGCGCTGGCCGATGTGATCGACGAGGTCAAAGAGACCCGGATCATCGTCTATACCTACTACGCGGCAGTCGGCACGAAGCAGGAAGAGGCCGATATTCGCGAACGGCTGGCAACCACGCGGGCCGCGCTGGCGAAGTCGGTCGAGGAATACAAGCAGGTTGCGGATGACAGCTTCAAGGACGATGCGGAAGTCCTGAGCCAGAAGGTCGCCGCGCTCAACGATGCCAACGACCGGATGTTCGAACGCCGTGCCGCCGGCGACATGGCGGGCGCGATGGCCTTGCTCAAGGGCGATGCCCGTGCCGCCTCGCACGCGATGATCGACCAGACCGAGAAGCTGCTCAAGGAATCGCGGGAGGCCTCGAAGCGCCAGGCCGAGGCCGGGGAGGCCACGGCCACGACGGCAACCTATCTCGCCATATTTCTGGCCGGCATGGGGCTGGCTGTGATTGTCCTGATCTGGCTGGTGATCGACCGCTCGGTCGCGGTGCCGATGGGCCGGATCTCGCGCGTCACCACCTCGCTGGCCGAAGGCGGGCATGTCGAGGTGCCCTACCGCGAACGCGGCGACGAGATCGGCGAGATCGCCGAGGCGGTCGAGCAGTTCCGCGTTGCCGCCGAAGGGCGCGCCGAGATCGACGCCCGCAATGCGCAGGAGCAGGAAGTGGTCACCACCACGCTGCGCGCCAGCCTCCAGGCGATCAGCGAGGGGGACCTCACCCAGTCGATCAAGGCCGAGTTCCCGCCTGCCTATGCCGAACTGAAGACCAACTTCAACTCGGCCGTCGGCGCCTTGCGTGACCTCATCGGCGCGGTGACCGAAAGCACCCACGCCATCCGCACCGGCTCCAGCGAGATCGCCCAGGCCTCCGAAGACCTGGCCCGCCGCACCGAAAGCAATGCGGCGAGCCTCGAGGAAACCTCGGCGGCGATCACCCAGATGGACGGCCGCCTGCGCGCCACCGCCTCGGCGGCGGGGCGCACCGTGGAGCGGGCCGACGGCGCCATGGGCGTGGTCGAATCCGGCCGCTCGATCGCCGACGAGGCGGTCCAGGCGATGGGCCGCGTCAGCGAGAGCGCCAAGGGCATCGACTCGGTGATCGAGGGCCTCGACAAGATCGCCTTCCAGACCCGCGTGCTCGCCATGAACGCCGCCGTCGAGGCGGGCCGGGCCGGTGATGCGGGCCGCGGTTTCGCGGTCGTGGCCGACCTCGTCTCGGCGCTGGCGATGCGCTCGGAAGAGGAAGCCAAGCGCGCCCGCGAACAGCTCACCGCGACCCAGACCGACATCGGCACCGCCGTGGAAGCGGTGCAGCGGGTCGACGGCGCGTTGCAGAACATCTCGGGCGACGTTTCCGAGGTGCATTCGCTGCTCAGCAACATCGCCACCGACAACCAGGCGCAGTCCTCGACGATCACCCAGATCAGCGCGGCGATCGGCACGATGGACCAGGCGACCCAGCAGAACGCGGCGATGGTCGAGGAGACCTCGGCCGCGGCGCGCAACCTGAACAGCGAGGTGACCGCGCTGGCCGACCGTGCGGCGATGTTCCGGGTGAGCGGCGAAGTGGCCGGCTACAAGCCGCGCGCCGCCGCGCCCGCGCCCGCTCCGGCGCCGCGCGCGGTGCCGGCCGCGATCACCACCAGCCAGGTCGCCCCGGTCCGCAAGGCGGCGCCCGTCGCGCTCGCCACCGGCCAGGACGACGACTGGATGGACTTCTAGAGCGCTTTCCGATCCGGCCGCATCGGATCGACCGCTCCACGATTGTGATGCCACGCACGCCATGGCCGGTCTGGGTGCAAGACCGGCCATGATCTTCCAAGGGCCGCCCCGATCCCCGGGGCGGCCCTTTTTGCTGGGGCTTAGAGGGCCGTCCCGCGCAAAAAAAAATCGCTCCGCGCAGCGCGTGGGAGGGATAGAACGCGGGGCCTTGCGCGTTTGTCCTGAGGAGCGCGAAATGGCGTCCACGCCGGCCCGAACAGACCGATTGCGCGAACCCGTCGCGTAGACCGCGGAAACATCGGGAGAACAGCGATGAACAGGCGAGACTTGGGCGGCAATGTCGGCGGGGACCGCAAGCCGGGCGGCTATCAGGAAGGGCAGGCCGGCGCGATGCCGCGTCAGGCGCGGCAGTGGCAGGAGGGGCCGTCACGGCAGGCGGGCGGTCACTCGGAACCGGGATCGGCGCCGCGACAGGCCGAGCCGGAGCGGCCGGAAACCGGTTCGGCGTCCCAGCCGGGCCAATCCCCTTCCGGCGCCGAGCCTTCCTATCCCTTGCACCATTTCGACGCGGCGAACGGGGCCACGTTTTCGGAATTCACCAGCGAGCATTACGGCGGACGCGACTTTTCGGCGACACCGGGCGGGCTTGGCGGTGCGATCACCGGCGGCATGCACCCCAGCGACAGCTACCGCCCGACTTACGCCATGGGGCACTGGATGGGGCTCGACCACGATTACGGCAGCTGGCGCGCCTATGGCGAGCATCGCGGTTTCCTGCGCCGGGCGGGAGACGAGATCGCCAGCTGGTTCGGCAGTGATGCCGCCGCGCATCGCCGTGATCTCGATCACCGGGGACGCGGCCCGAGCGACTACACCCGGCCGGACGAGCGCATTCGCGAGGACGTCAACGACATGCTGACGGCCGACCGTCGCCTCGACGCCAGCCATGTCCGGGTGACCGTGATCGGCGGCGAAGTGACGCTGGAGGGAACCGTCGGCGACAGGGCGGACAAGCGCCGGGCGGAGGATCTCGCCGAGGCGGTCATCGGCGTGCGTCACGTGCAGAACAACCTGCGACCGGAGCGCTTGCCGGGTTGACTGGGCCGTTCTGGCCGCGCCGCCGTGTCCGGCGGCGCGGTTCCGGGGTCAGCAGCTCTCGCCGGGCGGGCAGGCGGGCGGCTTGCCGCCGCCACCCGGCGGAGGACCGCCGGGGCCGCCGGGGCGACCACGGGGGCCGCCGTCCAGTCGGCGTGCCTCGTCTTCGCTGAGGAAGCCGTCGTGATCGAGGTCGGCGGCATCGAAGCGCTTGTATTCGAGCGCGAGCAGTTCCTCCAGCGAGGCGCCGGCGTCGTAATTGGTGTTGGCCTGCGCGATCGTCATGCCGTTGATCGGCTCGATCAGGCGCGAGAGCACGCGGTCCTCGGCGTCCTTGCCGAGCTTGGGCATGATGCCGTTCACGACCGCGAGGCCGGACGTGTCGGCGGCGGCGGCATCGGAACTGGCCAGCGACCCCATGGCGCGCTGCCAGGTCTGGAATTCGGCGAGGCTGATGCTGCCGTTGCGGTCGGTGTCGATGGCCGCGAAGCGGTCGCGCACGGCCGCATCGCGGCGCTGGTCGACGATTGCGGTCACTTCCGCGACGGTGACGATGCCGTCGCGATTGCTGTCGGCTTCCTGGAACATCGCGGTGACGACCTTGGCGATTTCCTCGCGCTTGATCGGCTTCATCGGCTTGGGCCTCGCGGGGCCGCCGCCGCCGCCGGGAGGCCCCCCGGCGCCGCCCGGGCCACCACCCATTCCCCCGCCCATTCCGCCACCCATTCCGCCACCCATATCGCCCATTCCGCCCATGCCGCCGCTTTGAGCGAATACGGGCGCGGCGGCGAGAAGCAGTACGGCGCCTAGCAGGACCTTGCGCATAGAAAGGGTCATTCCTTTGTCAGAACCGGTCCGTCGGCCGCGGAATTTGCCCCTTTTTAAGGGGCGGGCCGGTCGGATCGCCGATGCTGTAGTTCGCAATTCACGCCGCGATATTTCACGAATGTTGCAGTACCTGCTGCAAGAAGACCTGCCGGGCGGGGCCTTACGGGTGGGGCCTTCCGGGTGGGGTGGGGTGGGGTGGGGCCGCCTAGAACGTCACATGCACCTTTGTTTCGGCATTCGGGCTGCGCAGCATGGCCAGCGTTGCAGGCAATTCGTCCAGCGTGACGGTGCTGGAGATTGTCCTTTTGGGATCGACGTGTCCCTTGTCGACCTGGTCCGCGATGTACAGGAATTCGCGCATCGAATAGCCGACCGAGAACTGGATCGACGCGCACTTGTGGGAGCCCAGGGCCGGGATCACCGGGTCGGGCGCGGTACAGAAGCCGAGGCTCAGGATCCGGCCCAGCGGGGCGACATGGCTCAGCGCCTTCATCAGCATCCCTTGCGCGCCGACACATTCGAGCACGACGGCCGGGGCCCAGCCCAGCGCCTCGAGGCGTTCGCCCGCTTCGTTCTCGCCAAAGGCGATGAAACGCTCCGCCCCCATGTCCAGCGCCAGCGCAGCACGGCGCGGTGAGCGAGACATGACCGCGATCCGCCCCGCGCCCATCCGGCGCGCCCAGTAGATCGCGTAAAGCGCCACGCTGCCCGCGCCCAGCACCAGCACGCTGTCCCCCGGGCGGATCGCGGCCAGCTGCACGCCGTAAAGGCTGATCGCCAGCGGCTCGATCAGGGCGCCGTCGGCCATCGACAACACCGCGGGCAGCTTTGTGGCGGCGCCTTGCGGGATCGCGGCCAGTTCGGAAAAGCCCAGTATGGCCGAGCCCTGCTTGTCCTGGCACAGCACGGCATTGCCATGGGCGCGGCAGCCGGTGCACCGTCCGCAGGCGAGGGAGGGCATCACGGCGATGCGGTCCCCGACCCGGAAGGCGGAAACCTCGCGGCCGAGTTCGACGATCTCGCCCGCATATTCGTGACCGAACTGCACGCCGCTGCCGTAATCCCATGCCCCGCCGCGGGTCATGGCAAGATCGGTTCCGCAGATACCGCAGCGCGAGACGCGGATCAGCACTTCGCCCGGGGCCGGACGCGGATCGGCGAGGGTCTCGATGGTCACCGGCCCGCCGTGGCCGGGATAGATGGCCGCTCTCACCGGCGTGGCTCCATGAGGTCGTAACGCTCGATATAGGTGCGGAACGGCTCGCGCGCCTGGTCTTCGGTCATTCCGAAGTCGGCGATGTCATAACGGTGCCGGCCGCGCGCCAGCTCGGGCCTGGCGGCAATCCTCGCCGCGAAGGCGGTGCGGGTGGCATCGGGAATGTCCATGGCGATGAACGCGTAGATCCGCTCCAGCACGGCCATCGGGTCGGCATGGAAATCGGCATGGATCACGTCGAGCACTTGCCCGGGATGAGCGCGCCGCACCCGGTCGGCCTTTTCGGTCGCCTCCGCCCGCTTGGCGACCTCGCGGATCAGCATCGTCTCGCGGCGCTCCTGCAGGCGGCCTTGCTCGAACATCGGATGCAGGTTCATCAGCAGCGAGACGAGGGAAGGGAGCGCCTTGCCCGGATCGCGATGGGTCTGGATCACGCGTGCATCGGGAAAGACCGCGAAGAGCAGGTCGAGGTTCTCGATATGACCGGGGTTCTTGAGCAGCCAGCGCCGGCCGGGCGCGCTGCTGCCGATCAATTGCAGGCAGCGCCGGTAATGGGCGTAGGATGGCGGCCGTGCGGCGGAACTGCGGATAGTCGCTCCAGTCCTCGATTGGTGGACGCGGCATCGGGGCATCGGCAAGCCAGGTCTGCAGCCCCTGGAAGCGCGGGTCGAGCGCAATCAGGCGGTGGAGGGCGTGGTGCCGGTGCGCGGAACCCCGGTGATGACCACCGGGCTGACGACATCGTGGCCCGCGAAGCCAGGATTTTCGCGCATGGCCCGGTAGGCATGGGCGCGGCCGCGCAGGGCGCACACGATCCTGCCCCATGCCGCGCGCCGGCCCTCGGCATGGAAGCGCGGGTCGTAGTCCATCGCGTGGAGGTAGGCGTCAAGGCCCGGGAGATAGTCGCCGGGGCCGAAATCATCGCTGTCGATTTCGGCGGCGACCAATGCGTGCAGCCTGTCGCCGGCGTGGCGGAAGGCGCTGGGGGGATCGTAGCTCAGGTCCATGACGGCATGCCTTCTCACCAATGGCGGCGGGGCGCTGCTGATGCCGCCGCCTGCTCCTGTTTGCGGCCGGGATGGTTCGGTAGGGCGATAAGATAGTCAATGCTGTCTTGCTGGGCCGCGGTGCCATATCCCGGGGGCGGTCATGCAGGCGCGGTCCTTGCCCGGGGGGCGTTTAGGTAGCGCACACTATCTAGGCCGAAAACGCATGAACGGCCTCGCTGAAATGGGCAAAGGGAGTGGACCCGTGGCGCATGAAACGGAAGCACAAGCGGCTCCGGCATCGATCCTCGAATGCCTGAGCGATCTCGAAAGCGCGGTGGCCAATCTCGGGCAGACCTGGCGGCCGGACGATCCGGCTTATCGCGCCGATCTCTACCGACAGACGATGAGCAGCCTGTCCTATGCCTATTTCATGTACTTCCACGCCGATGCCGAGCATCCCGATTGGGCGCCGCTGTGGAACCCGGCCTATACGCTGCAGCCCAATCCCGACGACATCTACGTGCAGAGCCCGATCCGGGGCGATCTGCGCTACCGGGTCGCGGGCAACCGGGGCACGTGCCGGATACTTTCGTTCACCACGCAGAAGGCGCTGTCCGGCACCGTCGATCACATGCCGCAACCCGGCGGTCATAACGAGGTGGACTGCGACGACCTCGGCATCGCGCCCGGCGAGGACTTCGAGATCCTGTTCAGTGCCGAGCGCCCCGCCGGCCACACCGGGCACTGGGCGCCGATCGATCCGCAGGCTGGCGGCATGTACGTGCGCTATCGCATGTACGACTGGGAAACCGAGACCGACCCGCAGCTCACGATCGAATGTCTCGATCCGGTACCGCCCAAGCCGCGCCTGTCGCCCGCCGAGATTGCCGGGCGCATGCGCGAGATGGCCCGTTTTCCGGGACGCAAGACCCGTCTCTACTATCCCATGCAGAACGGCGTGAAGGAGCGCGTGGGCTTCAACGTCTTCGAGCCGGTGCGCATGCCCGGGGCGCTGGTCAAGCAGGTCTACTGGCCCGCCTGTTTCCAGCTGGCCGAGGACGAGGCGCTGATCGTCGAGACCGAAATTCCCGAACGCGCGCCGTACTGGAACATTCAGCTCAACGATCCGCTCTTCAACGCGCTCGAATATGTCTACCGGCTTTCCAGCACCAACGGGGCGATGGCACGGCTCTCCTCGGACGGGCGGTTTCGCGGCGTCATCGCGCTTCGCGATCCCGGCGTGCCGAACTGGCTGGATCCGGCGGGCTATACCGAGGGCGGTATCTATGGGCGCTGGTACGATTGCAGCAGCGCGCCGGTGCCGACGATCACGCGCGTGAAACTGGCGGACCTTCGGGCGTACCTGCCCATCGACACGCCGGTCGTGACGCCTGACCAGCGGCGCGAGGAAATTGCCCGGCGCGTCCGGGCATGCCAACGTAGGCGGCGATGGTAGCCGCACGGAGCGAGAGTTTGCCGCGCAACAACGAAGCCACGAAGGGCGAGAGGCCCCGGCAGAGACGATCCCCCTCGCAGCTGCGCGAGGCGATCCTGCGGGCCGCCGAGGCGGAATACTGCGCGTTCGGATTTTCCGGGGCGACGACCGCCGCCATCGCGGCGCTTGCGCAGACCACCGAAACCCAGATCTTCCGCTACTTCGATTCGAAGGCGGAACTGTTCCGCGAAGCCATCCAGCGGCCGCTGGACCAGCATCTGCAGGCCTTCATGGCGGCCAGTCCGGCTGCCGGTGCCGCGCCGAGGGAGCTGCAGGCGCGATCCTACATCGCCGAATTGCAGGACTTCATCGAGCAACACCAGCGCATGTTCCGTTCGCTCATCGTGGCCGAGACCGGCAAGGATGCGGACGTGCCCGGCATGGGCGGTGTCGACGCGCTGCAGGCCTACTTCGCGCGCGGTGCCGACGTGGTGCGCCGCCGCACCGGCGGCGAGGACAAGCTGCCGCCGGAATTGATGGTGCGGATCAGCTTCGCCGCGGTGCTGGGCTGCGTGCTGTTCAAGGACTGGCTCTATCCCGACGGCATGGCGGACGACGCCGCGATCCGGGCGGCGATGACCCGCTTTGTCCTTGACGGCATCTATGCCGATGCGGCCGCCTTATCCGGGAGCGGCGACAAGTCCGCCGCCGGCACCGCGGGCTGAAGCTCCACGCGGCGGGTCACGCCGATGGCGGCGAGAAACGCCGGGTCGTGGCTCACCACCAGCAGCGCGCCGTCATAGCCGCCAAGGCCCGCTTCCAGCGCCGCGATGGAGGCGAGGTCGAGGTGGTTGGTCGGCTCGTCGAGGATCAGCAAGGGCGGCGGATGCGCGCCGCCCAGCACGCAGGCCAGCCCCGCACGCAGGGTCTGGCCGCCGCTGAGCGCGCCGACCGCCTTGTCGGCAGCCTCGGCGCGGAACTGGAACCGGGCCAGCGCGGCGCGGCAGGCGTTGTTGTCCATGCCCGGATTGAGGCGCGCGAAATTGTCCGCGATCGTCGCGCCGGGATCGAGCAGGGTCATGTTCTGGTCGAACAGCGCAAACGGCACATGGACCTCGACCTTGCCGCGTGACGGCGCGATCCGGCCCTCGACCAGCGCGAGCAGCGTCGATTTGCCGGTGCCGTTGGGCCCGGCGAGGGCGATGCGCTCCGGCCCGGTCACGGCAAGGTCGAACCCGTCCAGCAGCGGGCGCTGCGGCGTATAGCCGAACGTGACGCCGCGCATGTCGAGCACCCGCTGGCCGGGCTGGAGGCCGGTGGGCGCGAGCGTGACGGCGAGCGTTTCCAGCCGTTCCACCCGCGCTTCCGCCTCGGCATGGGCCTGCGCTGCGGTCTCCTGGAGCCTTGCTGCGAGGCGGGCGTGTTCACCGCCGCTCCTTTCGGCCCGGTCGCGCCGCATGCCCGCCAGGATGCGCGGCATGTCGCCCCGCGCGCCCTTGCGGCTGCCGGCGGCATCGCGCCGCTGCTGGCGTTCGCGGGCGACTTGCGCCTTGCGCTGCACGTCGCCGAGGCGGCGCTCGGCCCCTGCCAGGTCCTGTTCGGCGGCGGCAAGTTCCACCGCCTTGCGCGCGCGGTAGGCGCTCCAGTTGCCGCCATAGCGCGCCGCGCTCAGCGTGGTCAGTTCGACGATCGCATCCATGGCTTCGAGCAGTTCGCGGTCATGGCTGACGACCACCGCCCCGGCGCGCCAGCCTGCCATGAGGTCGAGCACGGCGCGGCGACCGTCCTGGTCGAGATTGTTGGTCGGCTCGTCGAGCAGAAGGAAATCGGGCTCGCCGAAGACCGCGCCCGCCAGCGCGGCACGGGTGCGCTGGCCGCCCGAAAGCGCGGCCAGCCGGGTCTGCGGCGGCAGTTCCAGTCCGACCCGGCGCAGCGTCTCGCCAACACGGGTGCCCAGCGTCCAGTCCGCCTCGGACAGTTCATCGAGGGTGGCGATGCCGGCTTCGGCACGTTCCAGCAGGGCGAGCGCGGGGGCGACGCCGAGCAGGTCGGCGACGGTTTCCTGCGCGTCCACCTGCACGATCTGACGCATGGTGCCGATCGATCCGGCGCGCGTGACCCGGCCGCGGTCGGGGGTGAGGGCGCCGGTCAGGAGGTGCAGCACGGTGCTCTTGCCCACCCCGTTGCGGCCGACCACGCCGCAGCGTTCGGCGGCAAAGTCGATGGAGATCCCGGACAGGACGGGCGTGCCGTCAGGCGCGGACCAGCTGGCATTTGCCAGCGAAAGCATGGGGGTGAGCGAACGCCCGGCGGCGGGCGAGAACGGGGGCAAGGACATGGAACTTCCTGAAGGCAAGGCGGGATGGGCATTGCGGTCAGGCAGGGATCACATGGTCTTGCAGTTCCGTTCGCTTGGTGGCCATCACGGTCGATGGGAAACAGGCTTGTAGCGCAGGACGGTCCGTGCAGGCAAGCATCAGGTGGGCAGGTCGTAGTGGGCAGGTCGATTGGGCAAGGTCGATTGGGCAAGGGCGCCTTCGATGGCGCCGTTCAGGGGTTCACGGCCTCGGCGCTTTCCGCTTCGGTTTCGCGCGGCGTCCGGCCCGGCTCGCGCCGTCTGCCGACCCAGACCGCGCATCCCAGCAGCACCAGCGCCACCGTGAGCGCGATGATCGGGCGCGGATGGGCGATGAGGCAGAACGAGGCGAAGCCGATGGTCATGCCGATCCATGAGGCATATTTGGCGTGACGCGGGATCGCCCGCTCCGCCCGCCAGGCGCGAAGCCCGGGGCCGAAGCGGGGATGATCGAGCAGCCAGGCTTCCAGCTTCGGCGACGAGCGGGCGAAGCAGGGCAAGGCAAGGATCATGAAATCCGTGGTCGGCAGCAGCGGGACAAAGATCCCGACCACGCCGATGCCGACCAGCGCCAGGCCCAGCACCAGCCAGGCCCAGCGGGATGCCCGCCCGCGTCGGAGCAGGTCCTCGGTGCTGCTCGGCCGCTCAGGCGAAGCAGGCATCGGCAAGCGACCGGACCCGTTCGAAGGCGGCCCTGGCTCCGGCGACGGCACGTTGTTCCTCCTCCGGCGTGAGATCGGCCGCGTTGAGTTCGGCAACAAAGGCACGCCAGTGCGCGGCCGGCCCTTCCGGCGCGGGAGCGAGGTGGCGGGCACCGTGATGGTCGGAAAGTCCGATCCTGGCCGCTTCCTTGCGCAGCAGCGCCGCCCCCATGTTCGACCCTTCCGCCACGTAGAGCCAGCCAAGGGCCTCGGGCACGTCGAGCGGCCCGCCCGGCGTGAAGGCAGGGGTGCCATGACCCGTCGGCAATTGCCGGCCGAGATCGGCGAGGTCCGCCTCGATGAGATCGAGGCGCTGGCGTCCGGCGAGGCCCGGCAGGATGTAGCGCAGCGCCTCGCTGGCGTAGAGCGCGGCGATGTCGCGGTGGAACAGGAACTGCATTTCCAGGAACCGGCCATAGCCCGGCAGGCTGGAGAAGGGATCGGCGGCCATGATCGCCTTGTCGAGACGATCGTGCATGTCGTGGGTCGCGGTGCGGAGCGCGTGAACCAGCGTGGGCAGCAGCGCGTTGTCGGCGGGTTGGGGCATGACGGGGTGCGGGCCTTTCTGGGAAGGATCGGGTCGGGGCGGGGTCAGAACGAGATCAGCGCGGTCGCCTTCACGGTGCGGCCGGGTTGCGAGTAGAACAGCTGCGGGATGCTGCCGCTGTCGGGCAGGTCGAGCGCGTTGAAGTAGGTCTTGTCGAGCAGGTTGTAGACGCCGACCTGGAGCCGCAGGCCCTTGGCAAAGGCGGGCTGGATCCAGGCGCTGGCATCGATGATGCCGTAGCTCGGCGTCTTGTTGAGGTCCGACGCGGGGTTCTCGACCTTGTTGCGCGATCCGGCGACCGTTCCCGAAAGGTCGAGGCCGAAGGTGTCGTGCGTATAGCCAAGACCCAGCACCGCCCGCAGCGGCGGGATGGAGTTCAGGTGGTAGTCGTCCTCGGTGTTCTTGCCGTTCGTATAGGCCAGCGAGGCCCAGGTCCGCCAATGCTTCGAGAATTCCCAGTTGCCGCTCGCCTCGATGCCGTAGATGCGCACGCGATCGAGGTTCATGTACTTGAACACACCGAAGGGATAGCTGCCCGACAGGCCGGCGGCGGCCGCCGTGGTCGTCACGGTGTCGATGAAGTTGCGGTACTTGTTGCGATAGTAGGCCACGCGCAGGCCCCGGCGGGCATCGCCGTAGTGGACGCCGAATTCGTAACCCTTGCTGGTTTCGGGCTTGAGTTCCGGCGTGCCGACGCTGACGTAGCTGCCGGTGCCGCCATAGGTGAGGTACAGTTCGGTCGCGGAAGGCGCGCGGAAGGCCTGCGCGTACTGGCCGTAGAGCGTCAGCCCGGAAAGCACTTCGGCCTCCACCAGCACCTTGGGTGACCAGTGGTGGTCCGAGGACCTGGCGGGCAGCCCTTCGTAGGCGGCATTCTCGGTATAGCTGGGCGTATCCTGCGGCGAACGGCGATAATAGTCGTAGCGGATGCCCGGGGTCACGTGCAGCCACGGCGCCGCGCCGACGCCGATGCGGTCCTGGAGGACGAGGCCGAGATCGGTGCCGTGCACGGTCGGCATGTCCGACTGGTTCACGTGCAGGAACGAGCAGGAATAGATCGCGGCGGTACAGTTGTCCTGCCCGGCGGCGTACTGGCTGGTATTGGTGCGATAGGCCTCTCCCGCGAGCGTGACCGCATGCGAGAACGGGCCGGTCTGGAAGTCGGTGGTGATCGCGCCGCTCAGGCCGTACATCTCGACCTCCAGGTCGCTGTCGCGGATGTACGTGCCGATGGGCGCGGTCAGGCGCTCGCCGGCGGTGTAGGTTTCGAGGTTGCTGCGCTGCCAGTAACCGGTCAGGTGCGCCTCGCGGATCGCGCCGCCGTCGCCCTGGTAGTCGTAGCTGCCCGAGATGCGCTTGCGCTTGGTCTTGTTCTGGGTGTTGTAGGCGGAATAGGTGGAGCCCACCGAGGTCAGCGTGTTCTCGTCATAGTCGCGCGAGAAGATCTCGCCGGTCAGGCCAAGGCGGTGTCCGCCGGGCAGGTACTGGTGCAGCTTCACCAGCAGGTTGAGCTGGTCGTAGCTGGCGGGATTGGCATCGGTGCGGGTCGATCCGGTGCCGCCGGTATCGCCCTGGTTCCTGGTCTCGTTGCCGTTCTGGTAGCCGCCCTGGATCAGCAGCAGGGTATCCTTGCTGCGCACGGCGGCAGCCTGGTTGATGTAGGCACTGTCGCTGGCGCTGTCATACGTGACCTTGCCAAGGCCTGCCTGGACCTTGCCGTCCACCAGCAGGTCCTCGGGATCGAGCGTGCGCAGCGCCAGCGTGCCGGCCAGGGCGCCGGTGCCGAAGAAGCTGGAATCGGCGCTCTTCACCACGTCGATGGCGGTGAGCGCGTTGAAGTCGAACAAGGCGACGCCGCCCTGCACGCCGCGCGCGCCGTCGTTGAGCCAGGGGGTGCGGATGCCGTCGATGGTGGTGAGCACGCGGTTGGCGTCGAGGCCGCGAATGTTGATCGACTGGTTCTGCGGGTTGAAGTTTACCCCGGCATCGACGCGGCGGGCATAGTCCGACAGGCTGTCGACCATGCGTTCGCGCAGGGTCTCGGCGGTCGTCGTGGTCGTGAGCACGCGGGGCTTGCCGCTGGCGCTGCGCTCGGCATCGGCGGTGTCTTCGGCCTTGGCCCTGACCGGGAACGAACCGAGGCGGACGGTATCGTCCGGGCTGTCCGCGGCCTGCGCCAGCGCCGGAGCGCCGGGGAGCAGAAGCATCAACGCGGCGGCCGAGGCCATGCCCCCGCCAATGCCCCTGCTGGTGCCCCCGTTGGTGCCACGGCCAATGCCGATCCTGCTCGTTCCTGTCAGCAGCGCGGTAATCATGTTCTGGACCCTTTCACGAATGAGAAGCAATAGCAATAGATGGACGTGATCGTGCCCAATAGCGGGCACGCCCCGGTGGCCGACATGCCGAGTGCAGGCCGGGCACAGGCTGGGCACAGGCTGGGCACAGGCCGCGCACACGGCGGGCGAACGGAGAGCCAAGCGAGGCGCATGGCGGGCGAGGGCAAGGCATCCGTCCGATGCCCCTGATTCGCTCCTCTATCTTAATGCTATTGATTCGCAATAGGATTTGTGGGACCAGCGCGACACGAACTTTCGCAGCCTGCTTCCAGAGGGAAGGACATTCCATGAAACAACAAGCCCGCTACCGGTCGGCTCTGGCGTGCGCCGCGCTGGCCGCCGCCTTCACGGCCCCGCCGGCCCTGGCGCATTCACCCTATCTGCTGCCGAACGGATTCACGCTCGCCGCGCAGGACCATGTCAGCGTCGAGGCCGCGTTCAGCGAGCATGTCTTCGTGCCCGCCATCGCCATGCAGTCCGACCTTTTCCACGTCGTCGCCCCCGATGGCGCCCGCACCGCGCTGAAACCGGTCGTGCTGCGCGACCTCACGGTACTGGAAGTGCCGACCCCGATGCAGGGCACCTATCGCATCAGCAGCGGCGCGCGCATGGGCCGGATCGCCAAGGCGGCGCTGATCGACGGGGTCTGGGAATTCATCGATCCGCGCCGCCCGCTGCCTGCCGGGGTCGCGCCGGTGGACATGCAGAGCGTGACCAGGGCCGAGGCCTACGTCACCCGCGGCGCGCCGACGGCCGCCGCGCTCACGCCGACCGGCAAGGGCCTTGAATACCGTGCGATCACCCATCCCGACGCGATCCGGGCGGGCAAGCCTGCCGAATTCCAGTTGCTGTTCGATGGCAAGCCGCTCGCCGGGGCCGATGTCGAAGTGGAAGAGGCGCAGGCTGGAGACGGTGAGAATGTGCGCCTGCCGCTGATCGTCAGCGATGCGCAGGGCCGCTTTGCCATCACCGCGCCGCGGGCCGGGCTCTACTTCGCCATGACCCGCCACCGGGTGGCCGCGAGCGGCGCCGATCCGGCGCGCAGCTACACGTACGCGCTCAGCTATTCCGTCACCGAGGGAGAACGACCATGACCCAGACCATCCTGCGCCGCGCCTTTTGCCTTTGCGCGGCGCTGCTACTGCCCTGCGCGGCCCATGCCGCCTCGCACGACCTGGCTACCTTCATCCGCGAGCAGGATCTCGACGGGGACGGCAAGGTCAGCAAGGACGAGTTCCAGCGCGGCCGCGACGCCGAATTCGCGCGGATGGACCGCAACCGCGACGGTGTCCTCTCGCACGACGAATATGTCGGCGACTACCGCGAACGGCTGGAGCGCGAACTGCTCGAACGTCCCGAAGCCGAGCGCGCGGACTTGCGCAGCCGACAGCTTCGCCAGGCCGATGTGCGCTTCCGGATCCTCGACAGCGATCACGGCGGCGGCATCTCGACCGCCGAATTCGCGGCGAGCGGCTGGGCCATGTTCCTGCGCCACGACACCGACCACGACGGCTGGGTCTCCATGGCGGACGTGCCCGCCCCTGCGGACTGATACCGTTCAGGGGCCTGAATTCCTTGGGGGGAAGCCGCGGCGAGGTGGGGGCACCGCGCCGCGGCAATTCCCGCTTACCAGTTGAAGCCGGCGCGGACGTAGAGATAGCGTCCGTTGAAGCCGAAGGGCGAGTAGTACGGGAAGCCCAGCACGCCGGTCGAGTTCAGCGCGGCGGGCACCTTGTGCGGGTAGACGTCGAACAGGTTGCTTGCGCCGATCGCCACTTGCGCGCCCTTGGCGGGCTGATAGCGCAGTTCCAGGTCGGTGATCGTGTGGGCGCCGGTGTTGTAGTCGTTCGCCGCCGTGGTTCCGGCCTGCAGCACGTCGCCGTAGTAGGTCGCGCGCAGCGTCGCGCCCAGCGGGCCGTTAGACCAGTCCACCGATCCCGTCACCTTCTCGCCGGGGGTGCCCTGCTCGATGGTCAGGATGCGGCTGCGGGCAAACAGCGTCGGCGCCGGATCGAGCACCGAGGTAGAGGTCGGCACCTTGGTCACCTTGACGTCGTTGACGTTGCCCGCGAGCGTCAGGTCGAAGGTGTTCTCCCCCGCATGCAGGCGGTAGTGGGCCACCGCGTCGATGCCCTTGGTGGTCGAGGCGAGGCCGTTGATGAAGAAGCGTGCCGCCGAGACGTTGAAGGGCGCCAGCAGGTCGGCCACTTGCGAACTGAAGCTGGCCTGGATGTTCTCCGAAAGGCCGAGCTGGTCGCGCAGGTGGATACGGTAGCCGTCGACGGTCAGGTCGAAGCCGCCGCTGCGCACGACAAAGCCCGCCGAGAGGTTGGTGGACTTTTCCGGTTGCAGCTTCTTGCCGCCCAGCGCCACGGCGACGTCGCTGGTCGAGGGATAAGTGCCGGTCAGGATCGGCACGCCGTTCTGCACCACCGAGGAGACCGAGGTGAAGTACTGCTGCTGGAGCGAGGGGGCGCGGAAGCCGGTGGAGGCAGTGCCGCGGACCGCGAAGGCTGGGCTGAAGTCGTAGCGCAGCGAGAGCTTGCCGGTCCCGGTCGAGCCGAAATCGGAATAATGCTCGCCGCGCCCGGCCAGGCCGACCAGCAGCTTGTCGGTCACTTGCGCCTCGAGATCGAGATAGATGCTCTGGTTGCCGCGATGCTTGCTCACTTCGTTGAGCGGCGAGAAGCCGAGGAAGCCCTGCGCACCCGGCGCCGCACCGGCCACCGGATTGTCGGCATAGTCGTAGGAGGCAGGCTCGCCCGCCTTGATCTCATACCCCTCGCGGCGCCCCTCCACGCCGAAGGCGAGGTTGAGCGACTGGAACACATCGAACTTGCGCGATACGTCCACGCCGCCGACCAGTTGGTCGTAGATCAGCGCGCCGTCGTAGAAGTCGGTCTGGGATGCGTTGCCGTAACTGTAGTTGGCGGTATCGAGCGTGCGGAAATCGATCCGGTTGCGGCCGTAGCTGACGTTGACGTCGACGTTCCAGTCGCCGAGGTCGCCTTTCAGGCCCAGCGCCGAATTGAGGTCCTTCGAGCGGGTGTTGATGAGCGGCAGGAAGCCATCCGGGTAGAGTTCGGACACGGCGGTGGCGGCAGAGGGCAGGCGCGGGAAGGCCGCGCTTTCGCTTTCGCGGTGCTGGTAGCCCAGCCAGCCGTAAAGCTGCCAGTTGTCGCCCACCGAGGTGCCGGCATTGGCCCAGAGGCTGTACTGCTCGACGGCGGGGTCACCGAAGCGGCCGGTCACCCGCGAAGGGCTGACGCGCGGGTCGAAGTCGGCGCGGTTGGTGGCGTCGCGGTTCACGTATTCGCCGGAAACGGTCAGGTAGCCGTCCTCGCCGAAGCCGAAGCCCTGCCAGGCCGAGGCGGTGATCGCGCGTTCGCCGGTCACGCTGCGGCTGCCGCGCGCGGTGTCCACGTCGGTATCGTAGAGGCCATAGGTCACGCTGGCGCCGCCGCCGCTGCGTGCCTTGCGCAGGCGCAAGTTGACGACACCGGCGATGGCGTCGGAACCGTATTGGGCGGAAGCGCCGTCGCGCAGCACCTCGATGGTCTCCAGCGCCACGGTCGGCACGGTGTTGAGGTCGACCGCGGCCGAGCCGCGCCCGACGGCGCCATTGGTGTTGAGCAGTGCGGCGGAATGGCCGCGCACGCCGTTGATCAGCACCAGCGTGGCGTCGGGCGAGAGGCCGCGCAGGGTGGCGGGGCGGATCGCGTCGGTGCCGTCGACGGCCGAGGGGCGGGGGAAATCGATGGACGGGGCGACGGCGGCGAGCGCGCTTCCGAGTTCGGTGGTGCCTTGCTGGCGCAGGCTGTTCGCGCTCAGCACATCGACCGGCGAGGCGCTGTCGAGCCGCGAGCGCCCTTCGGCGCGGGTGCCGGTGACGATGATGTCGGCGCCGGGTTCGGCGGCGTCGCCGCTCCCGGTCGCGGTCTGGGCCAGCGCGGGGAATGGCGCCCAGACGAGGGCTGCCCCCAGCGAGAGGCGGGTCAGGCTGATTTTCACGAAAAACTCCCTGTGGTCACGTTTGCGGGCCGGAAGGGGGGATTCCCGGCCGCGGGTACGATGGGCTGCGTTGTCGCATGCCCTGTTGGACGGGAACGCCGGACGAAAACGCGCGGAAGGCGGCGTCCCGAACCATTGACGCTGACTGGCGAGTGCTCGATTCGCAGCATTTGCCACTCAGGCGAATTCCCCGATGACGGGAAAGTCGCGCCAGTATCCCCTCGCGCTTTGTCGACCTATTTGATTGACATTATGCCGTCAAGGCGGGGAAGCGCCTGCGGGACATAGGAAATCTAGGATAAGCCTTAGCCGTACTTCGCAGGCGGACGGGCGGCGCGCATTTTCACGCCGCTGCCTTGTTGGTGCGATTATGAAACGCCACGAAATCGTCTGCTGGCAGCACCTTCGAGTACAGCCATCCCTGGGCAAACTCGACGCCGGCATCCTTCAGGTACGCTTGCTGTGCCTCGGTCTCGACGCCTTCTGCCACGATCTTGAAATTGAGGCTGTGACCCATTTCAATGATGTGCGGAATGACCAGGCTCGTTGCCGCCTGCTTGCCGATCGCACTGATGAACGATTTATCGATCTTGAGCGTGTCGAGCGGCAACGTCTCCAGCAATGACAGACTGGAATAGCCGGTGCCGAAGTCGTCGATCGCGATGACATGGCCTGCCGCGCGGGCGCGCTCGATGGTGGCACGGGCAGCGGCGGCGTTCATGAAGCCGCGTTCGGTTGCCTCGAGCCAGATCTGTTCGCTCGCCACGTCGGCGTCAGCCAGTGATTTCGCCAGCACGGCCAGGAAACGCCCGCTTTGCATGTCGGCGGAGGAGATGTTGACGGCAATGTGAATGCCCCGATACTCGCCCCCGCATTCGCCTTTCCAGCGCGCGAGATCGGCAGCGACGCACTCGATCGCATGGTCGGTCAGCGCCTCGATCAGGCCGGTTTCCTCGGCCAGTGGGATGAATATTTCCGGAGATATGGACGTCCCGTCCGGCCGGTTCCACCGCATCAGGGCTTCGGCGCCGACGCATCGGCCGGTCGATAGCTCGATGATGGGTTGGTAGAGGGTGATGAACTCGCGGTTTTTCACCGCGATTGCCAGTTCCTTGTGCGGTGAAAGGCGCTGACGTAATGCCCAGAGGACAAGCGCCACGAGAAGCGCCGAAGTGACGAGCCCGAGCGGGACGAGATACCATAACTCCTTCTGTGCGCGTGTTTCCGCAAGCGTATGATCGCTTATCGCAAATGCCCGCAGCTTTCCCTCATCGATCGAGGCGAACATGAACTGGCCCTGTCGCCCCGCCCCCTTGCGGCTGGCCACGCGCTCAAGGAGGTCTGTCGGCACCGGGCCGCTGACGGAAATTACCCGGCCATCGATCGAGGCGATTCCCAGCGTCATGTCGGTGTCGGTCAACACATCGATCATGCGCGCGGGATGCATGAGCGCGTTGTAATTTCCATGGCTTAGCGCATTCATGGCGATGCCGCCGGAGAGCCGTGCCGGCATCTTCAGGAACAAGCCGTAGCCATCGTCCAACTGCAGGTCGGGCTTGCCCATCGCGATCGGTTGTTCCGCGCGGCCCCAACTCGTGCAGGCGAGATGCCCGTTCATGAAAAAGCCGATCTCTTCTACAGAGCGTGTCGCAAGGGTAAGCTGGCGCATGCGTGCGATGTGCGCCGGGGCGCAATCGGAAAACCCTTCCCGTTCGAGCTGCCTGATGGCGTCGCGGGCGAAGTCGAGACTTCGATCGGTACGCTTGAGGGTCCACCCGGCATATTCCTCAAGGTGGCGTTTTTCGGATTCGGCAGCGCTATGCCGCGCGTAGATGGCGATGCCTGCCAGTGGCGTGACTGCCGCCAGCACGGCGAGCAAAGAGGCAATGGCGGCAATCTTGCGGCGGCTCATGCAAATCCCACATGGATGCGTTCTTGCCCGCGTTTGCAGGCTGTCGGAAGATCTCTATCCTGAGATAGGGCGCGGATGGGCGGCAAGCCCGATTTCAACAACAAATTCAATCGCAAAGCAGCATGGGGCGATGCTGCGCGACCACCTTGAGGATACCGCGAACAGGCTGTCTGGTGGAGGAGCGGGGAATTCGCTTTTCGCGAACATCCAAACGGCCTAGCGCCAGGAACCATGAGCAAGCCCGTGATCCGTCCTTTCGTGCCCGCCGACGAGCAGGGAGTCCTCGACGTGATCCTGCCGATCCCGCAGCAGGAATTCGGCGTGGCGATAACCGCCGAGGACCAGCCCGACTTGCGCGCGATCCCCAGTTGGTACCAGACCGGACGGGGCGCCTTTCTCGTCGCCGAGCATGAGGGCCGGATCGTCGGCACCATCGCGATGAAGGACATCGGCGATCTCGGATCCGGCACGGATCGCAAGGGCGGCGGCGCCTTGCGCAAGATGTTCGTGGCGGCGGACTATCGCGGGCGGGAACGGGGCGTGGCCACCGCCTTGCTGCACAGCCTGCTGGATGCCTCGCGGGCGAAAGGGATCGGCACGGTCTACCTCGGCACGACCGACCGGTTCCTCGCCGCGCACCGCTTCTACGAGCGCAGCGGCTTCCGGCCGGTCGCGGCGGAAGACCTGCCGGAGCGTTTCCCGCGCATGGCGGTGGATACGCGCTTTTATGCCATCGATCTGGGGTGAGGGGCTGGTGCCGCGAAATTCTCTTGTCGCGAATGTGCAGACGGTCTCTTAGGGCTGACCCCAGCCGAACGTCCCCGAAGCGGTCAGCACGCCGTCCTGCACGGTAAATCCACCCGGCAGATCGCGCGCCAGCCAGAGCGGGCCGTCCAGGTCGACAAAGCGGCTCATCGCGGCGAGCGGCCAGGCGGCGGCAACCGAGAGGGATGAGCAGAGCATGCAGCCGGTCATCACCCCCATGCCGGCGCGGCGCGCGGCATCGGCGAGGGCGAGCGCGCCGGTGAGGCCGCCGGACTTGTCGAGCTTGATCGTCACATAGGCGTAGCGGCTGCGCAGGCGGGCCACGTCGGCGGCGACGTGGGCGGATTCGTCGGCGGAGAGCGGGACCGGAGAATCGAAGTCTTCCAGCGCGTCGTCCGCCCCGGCGGGCAGCGGCTGCTCCAGCAGTTCGAGCCGTGCCTGTGCCAGTGCCGGCAGGACCCGTTCGAGCAGGGCCATGTTCCAGCTCTCGTTGGCATCGGCGATCAGCACCGCGTGGGGCACGGCGGCGCGGATCGCGGAGACGCGCTCGGCCACCTCGTGGGCATCGAGCTTGATCTTGAGCAGGGGGCCATTGCCCTTGCTTCCGCCTTCGTTGCCATCTCCCGCGCCATGCTCGGCGGCAATCGCGGCGGCGCGCGCGGCCATCGCCTCGGGACGGTCGATGCCGACGGTGACGGCGGTGCGCAGCGCAAGGGGGAAAGCGCCGAAATGCGCCGAGACCGGCACGCCGGAGCGCTTGGCCTCAAGATCCCACAGCGCGCTGTCGATGGCGTTGCGCGCCGCACCGGGCGGCACCGCGCCGAGCAGGGCCGTCCGGTCGATGCCGCCTTCGATCAGCGGGGCGAGGGCGGCGATCTGCTCGACAATATCGGGGGCGAATTCGCCGTAGCGGCCATTGGGGGCGCCTTCGCCCCGGCCGACGTGCCCATCCTGTTCGATGGTCACGTGAACCAGGTCGATCGCCTCGCGTGTGCCCCTCGCGATGGCGAAGGGCCGTGCGAGGGGGTGGTGTGCGATCGAGGCCGAAAGGCGGCGGATCACGCCGGGAAGCGGGCGATCAGGCGGTCGATCACGGCATCCATGCCGGTGACGACCGGATCGACGCAGGGCAGGCCGGTCTCGGCGGTGATCCGCGCGCGCAGGTCCTCGGCGGCAGCGGCGTCGAGCAGCGAGCCGTTGATCGACACGCCGATGAATTCGGCATCGGGGCTGGTCAGCCGGGCGCTGCGCAGGTTCTCCTCGATGCAGGCGGTAATGCCGGGCACCTGCATGTGCGGCAATCCGCGCATGTGCGGGCGCGAGGGATCGTGGCACATCACCATGGCCTGCGGCTGGGCGCCGTGGAGCAGGCCGAGCGAGACGCCCGCGAAGGAGGGATTGAACAGCGAGCCCTGCCCCTCGATCACGTCCCAGACACCGTCTTCCCGCGCGGGCGAAAGTGCTTCGGCGGCGCCCGCGATGAAGTCGGCGATCACGCTGTCGATGACCACGCCCTCACCGGCGATCAGCACGCCGGTCTGGCCGGTAGCGCGGAAGCGGGCGGGCAGGCCGCGGGCGTTGAGGGCATCGGCGAGGTGGATCGAGGTGTACATCTTGCCGACCGCACAATCGGTGCCCACGGTCAGGATGCGGCGGCCCGGACGCGCGGCACCGGTGCCGACCTTGAGGCCTTCGGGGGCGGCGCGCACGTCGATCAGCTGGCGGCCCAGTGCCTCGGCCCGTTCGCGGATGCGCGGCTCGGTGGCAAGGTGCTGGTGCAGGCCCGAGACGATGTCGAGCCCGGCGTCGAGCGCGGCGAGCACATGGGGGATCATCGCTTCCTCGAGCCGGCCGCCGCTGGTGGCGATGCCGAGGACAAGCGAGCGGGCACCGGCGGCGGCGGCCTCCACGGCGGTCATGCGCGGCAGGCCGAGGGTCAGGGTATTGTCCGCCTCGCCGAGTTCGCCGATGCAGTCCGCCCGGCGGAACGTGGCCAGCCCGCGCGAGGTCTTGATGTCGAGCGGGTTACGCTTGTCGCCGATGTAGAGGAGGAAGGGGCCGGGGATCATGGAGAGTGCTTTCCGTCTTGGTGTGACGGGGCCGTAGCACGGCTGGACGCCGGGTAGGCATCGCAATTCCGCGCCCATCCATAATCGTTACTTATGGACTTGCAAGCGATCGCGCAGAAAATCGAGGAAGTCGAGTGCAAGCTGCGAGGGCGGGCGCGCCTCCAGATAGGCCGCGTGAATGGCATAGGGCTGGGGCGGGTCGAGCCTGCGCATCGCCATGCCGGGCGCCTGCATCGCCAGCGCCGTGTGCAGGTCGACAATGGTCATGCCGAGCCCCGCACGCGCCATGGCGGCCGCCACGAAAAACGTACGCGAGGCGCCGACCGGATCGGTCTCGATCTCGCGGCGCGCCAGTTCGTCGGCCACGGCGCGTCCTTGCGGGCCGCTGTCGGCGGTGGAGATCAGCGCGCGCCCGGACAGGGCGGACAGCGGCAGCGGATCGAGCGCATCGGGCAGGTCGGCCTCGCGGAAGCAGGCGACCATCTCCCCCTCGCCGAGACGGGAACTGGCCAGCAGGGTATCGCGCGGCGGGGTGTAGCAGATGACAACGTCGGTCTCGTGCGCGCGCAGCTTGGCGGCCATGTCGTCGTGGTGGATCGTGTGCAGTTCGATCGAGACGCCGGGATGGCGCGCGAGATACCCCGCCAGCGCCTCGGGCAGCAGCTCCATGCCGAGCGCGGGCAGGGTGGACAGCCGCAAGGTGGTGCCCCGGCCATGGCGCATGTTGCGCGCGGTGTCGCGCATCTGGCGGACCTTCTCCTGGATGGCGTCGGCCTGCTCGTAGAGGGCATGGGCATCGGCGGTCGGCACCAGGCGGCCGCGGGTGCGCTCGAACAGCGGGAAGCCGAGCACGCTTTCGGCATGGCGCAGCAGGCTGGTGACGGCGGGCTGCGATACGTGCAGCAACCGCGCGGCGGCGCTGACCGAGCCGGTGGTGTAGACGGCGTGGAAGACTTCGATGTGGCGCAGGTTCATGCCGGGGGTTTGCCGGATCGGGGCAAGGTATGTCCAGTGGCAGGCTTTGGGTTGCCCGGGGACCTCCAGGTGTCGTTCTGGTAGGGTTCTGTGCGGTTCGAAATGCGCGGCCGGCCCCTTTCCAATTGCCGCCAGATGGCACAGGATAAGTCTATGCTTCGTACTCTCTATCCGCCGGTCGAACCTTACGAGACCGGCATGTTCGATACCGGCGACGGTCACTCCCTCTATTACGAGCGCTGCGGCACGCCCGGCGCGAAACCGGCGGTTTTCCTGCACGGGGGGCCGGGCGGCGGCATTTCCCCGGCGCATCGCGGGCTGTTCGATCCGGCGCTCTACGACGTCCTGCTGTTTGACCAGCGCGGCTGCGGCAGGTCGGTCCCGCATGCTTCGCTCGATTCCAATACGACCTGGCATCTGGTGGAAGACATCGAGCGATTCCGGGAACTTATGGGTGCGGAAACGTGGCTGGTGTTCGGCGGCTCCTGGGGCTCGACGCTTTCGCTCGCCTATGCCCAGAAGCATCCCGAGCGGGTCAGCGAACTGGTGCTGCGCGGCATCTACATGTGCTCCAGGGCAGAGCTGGACTGGTTCTACCAGTTCGGCGTTTCGCAGATGTTCCCGGAGAAATACGAGCGTCTCGTTGCGCCGATTCCCGAGGAAGAGCGCGGCGATATCCTTCACGCGTACCACCGCCGCCTGACAACCGGCCCCGAAGCCGAGCGGATCGAGGCCGCCCGCATCTGGAGCATGTTCGAGGGCGAGACCATCACCCTGCTGCCCGATCCCGCCAACTCGGCGCAGCATGACGATGGCCGCTTCGCGCTCGCCTTCGCGCGGCTGGAGACGCATTATTTCGTCAACGATTGCTGGCTCGAACCGGACCAGTTGCTGCGCGATGCCCACAAGCTGGGTGCGATTCCCGGGACGATTGTCCATGGCCGCTACGACATGCCGTGCCCGGCACACTATGCCTGGGCGCTGCACAAGGCCTGGCCGCAAGCGGACTTCCATCTGATCGAAGGGGCCGGCCACGCCTATTCGGAACCGGGCATTCTCGACCAGTTGATCCGCGCGACCGATCTTTACGCCGGCAAGGCCTGATCGTTTCGAGCGGCAGCGATCAGCCGGTCCTTGAACCATAGCATGCCCGCGTCGCTGGCGCGGGCGGCGTGGTACTGGATCATCTCGCGCATGGGCGGCATGGCCGGGAGAAACGCCGGAGCGGGCCGGATCGTCAGTGGCAGCAGCGGCGCGAAGACCCGCGCGAGCCGCTCGTGCATCAGGGCAAGCAATCCCGTGCCCGGCAGCAGCCAGGGCACCAGCGAGAACGAGGGTGCCGTCACCTCGATACGGCGGCGATCGTCCGTGGTGAGCATGTGCCGCTCGGCAAACGAGGGCACGCCGGTGATCCGTACCGCGACATGGCCGCAGGCGTAGTAGCGCTCTTCCGTCAGGTCCCCCAGAAATACCGGGTTTTGTGCCCAGCCGACGACGACGTGGCGTTCTTCGAACAACAGTTCGCTGGGGTGGTCGGCGATCAGGAACTGCTCGGGCGTCAGCTGGAAATCGAGCTTGCCGTCTTCCAGCAACACGCCGGTCTGGCGGGTCGGCAGGGCGATGTTGATGTCTACCCGCGGCGCCTCGGCCTTGAGGCGGGGCAGCAGCGGACCGAGCAGCACGGTGGCGACATAGTCCGACGCGGCGATCTCGAAACGGCGGTCGGAGGTCGCCGGATCGAACGCGGTCGCGCCCGAGATCAGCACGCGCAAGTTGCGCACCGCTTCCGAAACCATGGGCAGCAGCGCCAGCGCGTGGGGCGTTGCGACCATGCGCCGTCCGTGCGGCACCAGCAGCTCATCGTTGAGGGCAAGCCGCAGGCGGCCGAGCGCTGCGCTCATGGCCGATTGCGTGAGGTTCAGCCGCTGCGCCGCCCGCGTCACGTTCTGCTCCTCCAGCAGCAACTCCAGTGCGATCAGCAGGTTGAGGTCGAATTTGTCGAGGCGCATGAGGTATCGATTCTGTTTGTGATAAACGACAAAAACAAAAAATTTGATCTGTAGCAAGTGCCGGCCCATCCCGAAGCCATGACAAGTCCGGGGACGCCGGGCGTGCGGCCCACGCCGCGAGGGCGAGAGGAAGGCAGATGAAGGACCTGAACGTGCTGGTTGTCGGCGGCGGCATTGGCGGGCTTTCCGCCGCGATCGCGCTGCGGCGGGCAGGGCACGGGGTGACGGTGATCGAGCGCGATCCCACCTGGTCGGTCTATGGGGTGGGCATCATCCAGCAATCGAACGTGGTGCGGGCGATGGACCAGCTTGGCGTTCTCGATGCCTTTCTGGATGCCGCCTGCGGGTTCGATGCAGTGGAGATCTATATTCCCGACGGCACCCGCGTGGCCCGTATCCCGACGCCGACGCTGGTCGAGGGCAAGCCGTCGAACGTGGGCATCGGCCGCCGCGCCTTGCAAGCGGTGCTGGGCGGCAGCGCCCGGGAACTCGGCGCAGAGATACGTCTCGGGCTTACGGTAGAGGTGCTGGAGCAGGATGAAACGGGTGTTACCGCCCGCTTCCCGGACGGCAGCGAGGGACGATACGACATCGTCGTCGGTGCCGACGGGGTCTATTCGCAGACCCGCCGCATGGTGTTGCCCCATGCCGAGAGCCCCGAATTCACCGGCCAGTCGGTCTGGCGTTACAACTTTCCGCGCGCCGAGGGGCTCGATGCCCTTCACGTCTATAACGGCCCGACCGGCGTTGGCCTCGTGCCGATGTCGGCCGAGACGATGTACATGTACGCGACCACGCCCGAGCCCGGAAATCCGCGCTATCCGCAGGAGGGCCTCGCCGCGACGATGCGAAGCAAGCTGGCCGGAACCGCGCCCGCGATCCGCGAACTGGCCGAGGCGATCACCGAGGATGAAGGCGTCGTCTATCGTCCGCTGGAAGGCATGATGGTGCACGGGCCATGGCACAGCGGACGGGTGGTGCTGCTGGGCGATGCCGTCCACGCGACGACGCCGCATCTGGGGCAGGGCGCGGGCATGGCGATCGAGGATGCCCTCGTGCTGGCGGAGGAACTCTCCGCTTGTGACACGCCGGAACGGGCCTTCGAAGCCTATCGCGCGCGTCGCTACGAACGCTGCCGCTACATCGTCGAGGCCTCGCTGGCGATCTGCCACGGCCAGATCGGCAAGGGCCCGCCGGTCGACAATCACAAGGCCACTGCCGAGATGTTCGCGGTGGTCAGCCAGCCAATTTGACATTTTGATTCAAGGAATTGCAGCCATGAGCCGAGTGACCGAAATCCGCTATGTCGGATATGGCGTCGAGGATTTCGACGCCGAACGCGCCTTCTACACGCAGGACTGGGGATTGGAGGAAGTTGCCGCTTCCGACGACTATGTGTGGTTCAAGACGCAGGGGCATGACGAGCATCATGTCGTCCGCCTGCACAAGTCCGCCGCCAACCATGTCGAAGTGATCGCCTTCGCCGCTGACAGCCGCGAGGATGTGGAGGCGCTCCACGGCAAGGTCGTCGCCGCGGGCTGCAAGGTGATCTTCGCGCCGCGCGACCTCGACGCGCCGGGCGGCGGTTATGGCTTCCGCTTTTTCAGCCCCGACGGGCTGCCTTTCGAGATTTCGACGGGTGTCGAACGGCTCGGCAAACGCGACATGGCGCGCTGGGAAGGCATGCCGGTGAAGATCAGCCATATCGTCATGCACTCGCCCGATCATCAGGCGCTGGTGGCCTTCTTCACCGATGTGCTGGGCTTCAAGGTGAGCGACTGGCTGGGCGATTTCATGTGCTTCCTGCGCTGCAACGAGGCGCATCACCGCGTCGCCATCCTGCCCGGGCCGCCCTGCCTCAACCACGTGGCCTACGACATGCTCTCGGTGGACGACATGATGCGCGGCATCCACCGGCTGAAGCAGCGCGGCACCGATCTGCGCTGGGGGCCGGGGCGCCACACGGCGGGCAACAATACCTTCAGCTACTTCACGACACCTGCCGGTTTCGCGGTCGAGTACACCTCGGAACTCGAAGAGGTCGATTTCGAGACGCATGAGCACAAGGTTCACATTCCCGGCCCGCAGGTCATGGACCAGTGGGGCACCGGTGTCGGTGGCCCGCAGACGATGCCGCATCCCGCGCCCGACGCGCGGCTGTTCCAGGCCGCGGAGTTCTGATCGATGGCCCTCTTCGAATACTTCCCGAACTATATCTGGAACCTCTCGGTCGCGATCGCAATGGAATCGGGCGCGCAGCTCGGCGAGATCATCGATATGTGCCAGCCGATCCGCGACGCGGCGGGGAGCGGTGCCGATGCGGGCACGCCGCAGTTCATGAAGGCCTGGGCGGCGATGGGCGACAAGCTGCTGGAGCTTGCCGCCGAGGATGAGGCGAAGGGCCGTACGTTCTCTGCCTCCAACAAGCTGGAGCGGGCCTCGCTCTATCTCATCACGGCAGAGCGCATGCAGGGCCACGGCCACCCTGGCCGCAAGGAGACTTACGCGAAGGCGCGCGAGGCTTTCGATCGCTCTACGGCGCTGGGCAAACTCAACCGCGAGCGCGTGGAAATTCCGCTGGAGACCGGCACGATGCCGGCGCTGTTCACGCGTGCACCGGGAGACGGGCGCAAGCCGGTGGTGGTGTTCTGCAATGGCCTCGATAGCTGCAAGGAGCTGCTCTACTGGACCCGCCTGCCGCAGGAACTCGCACGCCGGGGGATCTCCACGCTCTGCGTCGATCAGCCTGGGTCGGGCGAGGCGCTGCGCCTGCAGGGCCTGCCGGTCGATCCCCATTCGGAAAGCTGGGCAAGCAAGGCGGTGGACTGGCTGGAGCAGCAGCCGGAAGTCGATCCCGCGCGCATCGGCATGACCGGCATCTCGCTCGGCGGCCACTTCGCGCCGCGCGCAGTCGCCTATGAGCCCCGCTTTGCCTCGGGCGCGGTCTGGGGGGCCAACCACAACTGGCGCGAAGTGCAGGACAAGCGCATGGCGCGTGAGGGCGAGAACCCGGTGCCGCACTACTGGGCGCACGTTCACTGGGCCTTCGGCGCCAAGGATCAGGACGATTTCCTCGCCAGGTCCGAGGCGATGAACCTCAATGGCCACATGGATTCCATCCGCGTGCCGTTCCTCGTCACCCACGGCGCCAGGGATCGCCAGATCAGCGCGGGCTATGCCGATGATCTCTACGACCAACTGGTCAACTCGCCGCGCCGCGAGAAGGTGATCTTCACCGACCGCGAAGGCGGCGTGGAGCATGTCGGCGCCGACAACATGGCATACGGGCGCGACCTGATTTCCGACTGGTTCGCCGAGACGCTCGGAGGAGAAACCGCATGACCCGCCGCTTCGTCGATCTCTCGATCTCGCTCTGCAACGACGTGGTCAGCGATCCGCCGTTCCTGAAGCCCGAAATCACCTACCAGACCCACATGGACACGGCGGGCGAACTGGACATGTTCTTCCCCGGCGTGACGGCGGAAGATACGCCGGATGGCGCCGGTTTCGCGGCGTCGGAATGGGTGAAGTTGACCACGCACAGCGGCACGCATCTGGACGCACCGTACCACTTCCACCCCACCATGAACGGCAGGGATGGAGAGCCGGAGCGCTCGATCACTATCGACGAAGTACCGCTGGAATGGTGCTTCCAGCCGGGCGTGAAGCTGGATTTCCGGCACTTCCCGGATGGCTACGTGGTCACTGCCAAGGACGTGGAGGACGAACTGGCCCGTATCGGGCATGAGCTGCAACCGCTCGACATCGTGCTGGTCAATACTGCGGCGGGCAAGGCGCTGGGCGAGCCGAACTACGTCAACCGCGGTTGCGGCATGGGTTATGAAGCGACGATGTACCTGACGGAGCGCGGCGTGCGCGTTACCGGCACCGATGCCTGGTCCTGGGACGCACCGTTCAGCTACACCGCGGAAAAGGTCAAGGAAACCGGCGATACCTCGCTGATCTGGGAAGGCCACAAGGCGGGCCGCGACATCGGCTATTGCCACCTTGAAAAGCTGCACAATCTGGAAGTGCTGCCGGGGCACGGCTTCACGGTCTCGTGTTTCCCGCACAAGATCAAGGGTGCCTCGGCGGGCTGGACCCGAGCCGTCGCGATCTTCGAGGACTGACCATGCGCCTTGCAACGCTGGAGAACGGTCGTCCGGACGGTGAACTTGTCGTCGTTTCGGCGGACGGCGCCCGCTATCTGGCTACGGCGGGATTGAGCCTGCTTTCGGCCATGGAGGGCTGGCAGGCCGCCCAGCCCGACCTGCTGCGGCTGGCGGCGCTGCTGGAGGCAGGCGGCGGCGGGCGGCTCGATCCTGCGCGTCTTCGCGCGCCGATGCCGCGGTCCTGGCAATGGCTGGATGGATCGGCCTTCGGCACCCACGGCGAACTCATGCAGATCGCGTTCGGGCTGCCGCCGGTCGATACCGACAGGCCGTTGATGTATCAGGGCATTTCGGATCGCTTCTATGGCCCCAGCGAACCGGTGCCGTTTGCCGATCCGGCTCACGGCATCGATTTCGAGGGCGAGTTCGGGGTGATCGTCGACCATGTGCCGATGGGGACCAGCGCGGATGAGGCTCTGGGGCACATCCGGCTGGTGGTACAGATCAACGACTGGTCCCTGCGCGCCATCGCGCCGATCGAGATGAAGACCGGGTTCGGCTGGATACAGGCCAAGCCACCCTGCTCGATGGCGCCTTTCGCGGTCACGCCCGATGCCCTGGGCACGGCATGGCGTGAAGGGCGGGTCTGCATGGATCTGCTCGTCGATCTTGATGGCAAGCGGTTCGGCGCGGCGAACGGCGCGGCGATGGATTTCGGATTTCATGAACTCGTGGCCCACGCCGCGCTGACGCGCGATCTGGCGGCGGGCACGGTGATCGGTTCGGGCACGGTTTCGAATGCCAACTATGCCGAAGTCGGCTCCAGTTGCATTTCCGAAGTGCGCGCGATCGAGATCATCCGCGACGGCAAGCCGTCAACGCCGTTCATGACATATGGCGATACCGTTCGCATGGAAGCGCGTCTGCCCGACGGGACGGCCCCGTTCGGCGTGATCGAGCAGAAGGTTTGCCGCTAGCCGGCCTTCAGGCTGCAAGCTGCCGCACCACATCGCCGATCAGGGATCGCAGCCAGCGATGGGCCGGATCGTGGCGATAGCGGACGTGCCAGGCGATCTCGACCGGGAACTGCCCAAGATCCACCGGGGCGGGAAGGACCTTCAGCCGCGGATCGTGGCGCAGCCGATTGCAGATCAGGCGCGGCAGCGTGGTGCAATAGTCGGTCACCGCGACCATTTCCGCCACGGCGAAGAAATTGGTCACCGAGATCGCCACATCGCGCTTGAGTTGCTGCTGTGCGAGCGCCTGGAACACCCCCGCGCGGATCCTTCCGGGCGGCATCACGTTGACGTGGCGCAGGTGTTCGAACTGATCGCGCGTGATGGCCTGGCCAACCTCGGGATGACCGGCGCGCACGACGCATTCAAGGCTCTCGTCCATGAGATGCTGGACGACAAGATTGTCCGGCGGATCGACGATGCGGCCAAGTACCATCGCGGTCGTCCCGGAAATGACGCCGGTCTCGCTCAGATCGTTGCCGTAGGGCGTCAGGCGCAGTCTTATGCCGGGGGCAACGTGTGCCAGACGCGCGACGATGGCCGGCACCAGTACGAACTCGACATAGCCGTTGGGCGCGATCGTGAAGAGCCGTTCCGCATGCGCCGGATCGAAGTCCTGCTGGCCGAGCACGGCATCGTCCAGGCGGGCAAGGGCGTCCGCTATCGCAGGGGCCAGTTCCAGCGCCACGGGCGTCGGCTGGATGCCGTAGCGTTCGCGGATGAACAACTGGTCCTGCAGCATGGTCCGCAGCCGCGCGAGGGCGTTCGACAGCGCGGGCTGGGTCATTCCGAGCCGCTCGGCCGCGCGGGTCACGCTCCGTTCTTCCATCAAGGCGACAAAGGTCGGCAGCAGATTGAGGTCGTAGCGCATTTAGAAATATGCTCATAGATATATCTAAAATCCAAGAAATAAAGTTCTGAAATGATCTCGGGAAGGCCATCTTGCGGGCATCGGCGGATCGCCCGCCAATTGCGAATTTTCGGAGGTTAAGATGACCAAGGGTAAGGTTCTCGTTCTCGGCTCCAACGCCACGCGGATCGAAGTGCAGGGTGGCTACGCCGACATCGGCCAGTATCTCAACGAAACCGTCGTGCCGGTCATGGCTCTGATCGCTGCCGGCTACGAAATCGTTCTGGCAACGCCGGACGGCGGCAAGCCGACCATCGACCCGGTTTCGGATTCGCCAATGCATTTCGGCGATGACGTGGCCGCCCATGAGCGGGCCAGGGCTTTCTACGAGAGCGATCCTTCGATGAACGCGGTCCTCAGCCTGGGCGGGGTGATCGAGCAGGGGCTCGACCAGTTTGCGGGACTTTTTGTGCCGGGCGGGCATGCTCCGGTCGTCGATCTCATGCAGGATGCCGATGCCGGTGCGATCCTGCGTCATTTCCATGCTGCTTCCCAGCCTACCGCGCTGCTCTGCCACGGTCCGATCGCGCTGATCGCGGCGATGGCGCAGGCCCCTGCATTCCGTGCGGCGCTGATTGCCGGCGATGAGGCCGGTGCCCGAAAGCTGGCGGGGGACTGGCCTTACGCGGGCTACCGGATGACGATATTCTCGGCGTCGGAAGAGGCTTTTGTCGAGGAGCATGTCTTCAAGGCGAAGATGCATTTCGAGATGCCGCAGGCGCTGGGCATCGCGGGCGGCAGCGTGATCGTCACCCCGGTCGACTTCGCACCCCATGTCGTCACCGATCGTGAACTCATCACCGGTCAGAACCCGGGTTCGGACCACGGCGTCGCCAAGGCCTTGATCGAGGCTCTCGACCGCGCGAATGCATGAACCAGCGGATGACCGGCGGGGCGCTTCGCCAGCGCTTCGCCGGTCATCCGGACGGGCCAGCCGGACTGGCGGCCAGCAAGGACAGGAACGATGACCGATACCGTGAAGATCATGGCAATTCTCACCGCCCGGCCGGGCAGGCTGGCGGACCTGCGGGCCTTGCTAGGCGGCATGGTCGCGGCCAGCCGCGACGAACCGGGCAATCTGCGTTATGACCTTTGGGTGGACCAGACCACGCCTGAACGCTTTGTGCTGGACGAGCTCTATGTGGATCGCGCGGCGGTGGAGGCCCATCGGGCGAGCGCGCACTTCCAGAATTATCTGGCCCGGATCAACGCGCTTGCGGATCGCAGCGCCCTGACGCTCGATCCGATTGCGGTTGCCTGAGAGCCGGCCCGAAAAGCGCCGCCGGGGCATTTTTGACGGGGCGGAGGCTTATGGGCAGGGAGAGGATTTGACTGTCATGTTGCAGACCCTTGGAGTAGGGCGGGTTTCTTGACGTTCGCCCCCCGGTACTCATCCTGTACGGCCGATTTCTTCGCGTTGTGCTGGCTGGAACCCGGACGTTTGGAAATCGAGGTTACCGATGATCGTTGAAAGGGATGCAGTTTGAGCGCCGATCCCGCCAGTCTTGCCCGGCTCAGCATGAGCCTGCCTGCCGATCTTTTCCGCCAGCTTGATGCAATGGTGGAAGAGCGCGGCCTGCCCTCTCGCTCGCAATTGATTTCCGAGCTGATCCGCCATGCGCTTGCCGAGCACGAGGCTCTCACCCGGCCGGAAGAGATGCTCGCCGGTACGATCACGATCGTCTATCGCGGGGACAAAGGGCGGGTGCGCCAGCAACTGGCACAGAGCCAGGCCGATTACCTCAAGGAAGTGATTTCCTCGCAGCACGTCTTCCTCGAGGATGACCAGTCCCTCGAAGTGCTGCTGGTGCAGGGACCGGCGACCAGGCTCAAGGAACTGTGCGATGCGCTGCGCAGCATTCGCGGCGTTCACCAACTGCAACTGGTGACGACCACCGCGCTCCTGCCGCCTCTGCACGAGCAGGACGCGGCGCACGACGGGCCGGTCCTTGCCGCACGCGGGCACAAGTTGAAAAGCGAAGCGACGGCCTGACCGGGCCGTCCAATTGGCTCGGATACGTGGAGGTTATTACAGAATCGCCATCACGTAATAATTTTCGATGGACAACCTTTCGAATCGCGGCAATGCTGCACTGCGAAAGGGGACCCGAGTCATGATCGTATCGATCCGCAGAATATCCAAGGCCGCATTGCTGGCGGGCGTGCTTCTTACCGCAGCCTGCTCGCAATCCGGCGAAGCGCCCAAGGCGCGCACGGAGTTCAACATCGGATGGTCGATCTACGCCGGCTGGATGCCCTGGCCCTATGCCCAGCAAGCCGGCATCGTGAAGAAGTGGGCGGACAAGTACGGTCTCAAGATCAACGTGGTCCAGGTCAACGACTACGTCGAATCGGTCAATCAATACACCGCCGGCAAGCTGGACGGCGTCACCGTCGCCAACATGGACGCGCTGACCATTCCGGCGGCTGGCGGCAAGGACACCAGCGCGATCATCGTCGGCGACTATTCGAACGGCAATGACGGCATCATGCTCAAGGGCGGCGGCGACCTGAAGTCGCTGAAGGGCAAGCAGATCAATCTCGTCGAGCTTTCGGTGTCCCACTACCTGCTCGCTCGCGGCCTCGCTTCGGCCGGGATGTCGCTCAGCGACGTCAAGACCGTGAACACGGCCGATGCCGATATCGTCGGCGCCTTCGCCAGCCCCGACGTGACGGCTGCCGTCGCCTGGAACCCGCAGCTTTCGGTCATGAAGCAGCAGGCGGGCGCCAAGGAAGTCTTCAGTTCGGCCAATATTCCCGGCGAGATCCTCGATCTTCTGGCGGTCGATACCGCCACGCTGAAGGCCAACCCGAAGCTCGGCAAGGCATTGGCGGGGATCTGGTACGAAACCGTGGCGCTGATGAAGCGCCAGGATGCCGAGGGCAAGGCCGCGCGCGCGGCCATGGCCAAGCTTGCCGGATCGACGCCCGAAGCCTTCGATGGCCAGCTTGCAACCACCTACCTCTACTCCGATCCGAAGGCCGCCGTTGCGGCCACGGAATCGCCTGCGCTCGTCACCACGATGACCCGCGTGCGCGATTTCAGCTTCTCGAAGGGGCTGTTCAAGGGCGCCACGTCCGCCGATGCGGTGGGCATGTCCTTCCCCGGCGGCAAGACCCTCGGCGACCCGCAGCACGTGACGCTGCGCTTCGACGACAGCTTCATGAAGATGGCCGCCGAAGGCAAGCTCTGAGAGTCTCGCACTTTCGCATCCTCAAGGTGAAAAGACCGCTATGCGTTGGGTAAATCGTCAAGTCCGGCGAGGGGACCGTATGCTTCTGGGATCGCTGCCGATCCTGCTGCTGGTCGTGGTCTACCTTGTCCTCGCGGCGAACCGCCATGCGGTGAACCCGGCGGACAAGATCCTGCCTCTGCCATCCAGCATGGCCGAGAGCATGTCGGCGCTGATGTTCGTGCCGGACCAGCTTTCCGGGCAACTGGTGTTCTGGGCCGATACGCTCGCCAGCCTTCAGCGGCTTGGCATCGGGCTCGGCATCTCGACGCTGATGGCGCTGGTGGTCGGTCTTGCGCTGGGTGTGCTGCCGCCGGTCAGGGCCACGTTCGGGCCGCTGGTGACGGGCATCGCGGTGATCCCGCCGATCGCGCTCCTGCCGATCCTGTTCATCGCGCTGGGACTGGGTGAAACGGCAAAAGTGGCGCTGATCGTCATCGGCATCGCGCCGGTCATGATCCGCGACATCGCCGCCCATGTCGGTTCCTTGCCGCGAGAGCAGATCATCAAGGCGCAGACACTGGGGGCCAGCAGCTGGCAGGTGATGATCCGCGTGGCCTTGCCGCAGGCGATGCCCCGGCTGCTACATGCACTGCGACTGGCGCTGGGTCCAGCCTGGGTCTTCCTCATCTCGGCCGAGGCGATCGCGTCCGACGTGGGCCTCGGCTACCGCATCTTCCTGGTTCGCCGCTATCTCTCGATGGACGTGATTATCCCCTACGTCGCCTGGATCGCGGTGCTGGCCATCGTGATGGACGTGATGCTGACGGTCCTCAGCAAGCGGCTGTTCCCGTGGGCACACGGAGAAAACCATTGAACACGCTACTCAGTTTCAAGGACGTCTGGGTCGAATACGGCGACAGGATCGTTATCGAGAAACTCACGCTCGACATCGAGGCCGGCTCCTTCGTATCCATCGTCGGCCCCTCGGGTGCG
Source organism: Sphingomonas sp. IC081 (assembly GCF_006874585.1). Classification (GTDB taxonomy): domain Bacteria; phylum Pseudomonadota; class Alphaproteobacteria; order Sphingomonadales; family Sphingomonadaceae; genus Novosphingobium. The sequence goes on along the minus strand of NZ_CP029762.1, from coordinate 540,880 downwards.
GGCAAGAGCAGTTTCCTGCGCCTGATCCTCGGGCAGGAAGCGCCGACCCAGGGCGAGATCCTGATGGACGGAACCCCGCTCCGTGCCGAGTGCGGGCCCGATCGCGGCATCGTCTTCCAGCGCTATTCGGTGTTTCCGCACCTTTCGGCGCTGCGCAACACGATGCTGGGCATGGAATGCGAGAAATCGCCCATCGCCACGCGGCTGTTCGGTGCCCGCCGCCGCGCTGCCCGCGAGGAAGCGGTGGAGATGCTGAAGGCGGTGGGCCTTGGCGACAGTCTCGATCTCTACCCCGCGCAGATGTCGGGCGGCATGCAGCAGCGACTGGCCATCGCGCAGGCCCTGGTGAAGCGGCCGCGCATCCTCCTGCTCGATGAGCCGTTCGGCGCGCTCGATCCCGGCATCCGGGCGGACATGCACACGCTGATCCGCCGTTTGTGGAGCGATTACGGGCTGACCATCGTCATGGTCACCCACGATATCCGCGAGGCATTCAGCCTCGGAACCCGCGTGCTGGCGCTCGACAAGCGTCGCCACGATCCGCACGCACCGCACCGTTTCGGCGCCACGGCGGTCTACGACCTGCCGCTGAAGGACCGCGTCGTGCATATTCCCGATGAGCGCGTCAGTATTACCATTGACTGAATAGGTAATAACTGGAAGGAGGTGCATATGAGCTCCGAATCCGCAAGCCTGGCGCGGCTCAGCATGAGCCTACCGGCAGACCTCTTCAGACAGCTCGACACGATGGTTGCGGAACGGGGCCTGCCGTCCCGTTCGCAGCTGATCGCCGAACTGATCCGCCACGCGCTTGCCGAGCATGGCTCGCTGGTTCACCCGGACGAGACGCTCGCGGGCACCATCACCCTCGTTTACCGCAGCGAAAAGGGCCGCGTCCGCCATCTGCTGTCGCAGACCCAGGCCGCCTATCTGAAGGAAGTCATCTCCTCGCAGCATGTCGTGCTGGAAGATGACCAGTCGCTTGAAGTTCTTCTCGTGCAGGGGCCGGCCGTCCGGCTGAAGGAACTGTGCGATGCCATCCGGCGGGTCCGCGGCGTGCAGCAGCTGGAACTCGTCACCACCACCGCTCTTCTGCCGCCGCTCCATGAGCAGGACGGCCACCCCCATTCGAACGGAGCGCATTGATGTCCGAAGTCCTCGCGAACCCGCTGGCCGCCCGCGATCATGCACGCAGCATGGAAGGCACCGTGGCCGAAAGCATGCCGGTGCTGCCCCCGGTGGCGGACGATCTGCCCGCAGGTGTCTCCCCGGAGGATCTCGTCTGGGAAGAGACCATCGCGGCGGGCGGTTATGCCACCCGGCGTCTTTCGCGCGGCACCCGGCTGCGACTGATCGACCTGCGCGGCGATGCCTGTGCCTCGCTGCTGGTGTTCAACGCCGAGATGCCGACCGAGCGCCTCAACGTGGCCGATACCGTGAAAGTGCAGTGGAACGCCTATCTCGGCGCTGGCAAGCTGCTGCTGTCCGACATGGGGCGGGTGCTGTTCAGCATTCTGGAAGACGATGCGGGCACGCATGACACCTTCTGCGGCACCTCGAACGCCGCCACCAATGCCGCCAAGTACGGCGATGGCAGCAACAGCGGCCTCTATCCCAACGGCCGCGACCGCTTCCTGCTCGGCAGTGCCAAGCACGGCCTCGGCCGCCGCGACGTGCATCCTTGCGTGACGCTGTTCAAGGGCACGCGGATCGAGGCCGACGGCACCATCACCCCGCTCGTGGGGCCTTACGAGGCAGGCCGCAGCGTGATCCTGCGCGCCGAGATGGACGTGATCGTGGTCATCGCCAACGTGCCCCACGTGCTTGACCCGCGCGAGGACTATGCAGTGACGCCGCTGCGCGTCTCGGCCTGGCGCGGCGCGGTGACGGGCGAGGACGATCCCGTCCGCACCGCCACGCCCGAAGGCCTGCGCGCTTTCAAGAACGTCGAAGACTACTTCCGCCGCTGAAAGGACACCGGATTATGAGCACCGATCCCCACATGTCCGGCCTTGACGGCAGCGTGATCCACGATGTCGTCGTCCCGGCCCGTGCGCCCTGGCTGCACCATATCGCCGCAGGACAGACGCTGCGCATCGTTGATCTCGAAGGCAATCAGGCCGTCGATTTCCTGCTCTATGCGGCCGAGGACGATGCCGAACGCTACAGCGCGCAGGATACCGTCTCCGCGCAGGGCAACCTGTTCCTGCGGGCTGGTACGAAGCTGCTGTCCAACGAAGGACGGCCAATGATGACCATCGCCGCCACCTCGGTCGAATACCACGACACTATCGGCGGCGCCTGTTCCTGCGAGTCCAACACGCTGCGCTATGGCCACCATACCAAGGCCGAACACGCCTGCGTGGAGAACTTCCTCGAAGCCAACCTCACCGAAGGGCGCGGCAAGCGGGACATCGTCTCCAACATCAACTTCTTCATGAACGTACCGGTCGAGCCGGACGGGTCGCTGGGTATCGTCGACGGAATATCCGCGCCGGGCCTGACTGTGGACCTGAGGGCGGAAATGGACGTGGTTGTCGTCGTTTCCAACTGCCCGCAGGTCAACAACCCCTGCAACGGTTTCAACCCCACCCCCGTCCGGATGATTGTCACCGCATGAGCTTCGACACGGTCCTGATCGCCAACCGAGGCGCGATCGCCACCCGCATCATCCGCACGCTGCGCCGCATGGGCCTGAAGTCCGTGGCGGTCTATTCCGAGGCGGACGAAGGCTCCAATCACGTTTCCGAGGCGGACGAGGCGGTCTGCATCGGCGGCGCCAAGGCTTCCGACAGCTACCTCAACATCCCCGCCATTCTCGCAGCGGCGAAGAAGACCGGGGCCGGGGCGATCCATCCCGGCTACGGCTTCCTGGCCGAGAATGTCGAGTTTGCCGAGGCCTGCGCCGCCGCCGGGATCGTCTTCGTCGGCCCGACCACGGACAATATCCGCACTTTCGGCCTCAAGCATAGCGCCCGCGCGCTGGCTGCCGCCCACGATGTGCCGCTGGCGCCGGGCACCGACCTCCTCACCGACGAGGAAGAGGCGGTCAGCGCCGCCGCGAAGATCGGTTATCCGGTCATGCTCAAGGCCACCGCGGGCGGCGGCGGCATCGGCATGCGCGTCTGCGAGGACGAGACGGCCCTGCGCGAAGGCTTCGCGGCCGTGAAGCGGCAGGGGCAGAGCAACTTCGGCGATGCCGGGGTCTTCCTCGAACGCTATATCGGCCGTGCGCGCCATATCGAAGTCCAGCTTTTCGGCGATGGGCAGGGCCGCGTCATGGCGCTTGGCGAGCGCGATTGCTCGCTCCAGCGCCGCAACCAGAAAGTGGTCGAGGAAGCGCCCGCGCCGCTGCTGCCGGACTCCGTGCGGACCGAACTGTTCGCTGCCGCCGTCCGTCTGGGTGAGGCTGCCAAGTACCGCTCGGCCGGTACGGTCGAGTTCCTCTACGATGCCGACCGCGCCGAGTTCTTCTTCCTTGAGATGAACACCCGCCTTCAGGTCGAGCACGGTGTCACCGAAATGGTGATGGGCATCGATCTTGTCGAATGGATGGTGCGCGGCGCGGCGGGCGATTACGCCTTCCTCGACCGCGAGACGCCGAAGCCGCAGGGCCATTCGGTGCAGATGCGGCTCTATGCGGAAGACCCTTCGCTCGATTACCGCCCCACCTCGGGCACGCTGACGGCGCTGGAATTCCCCGAGGATATCCGCGTCGAGACATGGTGCTCGGCAGGCAGTACGGTCAGCGCCTGGTACGATCCGATGCTGGCCAAGCTGATCGTCCACGCACCGAGCCGCGGAGTGGCGGTCGAGGCGGCGCAAAAGGCGCTCGACGCCAGCCGTGTGGACGGGATCGAGACCAATTTGCGCTGGCTGCGCGATGTGGTGCGCACCCCCGCCTTCACCAGCGGCGAGGTTTCAACCCGCGTGCTGGACGGCGTGGCCTATCACCCCAATTCGATCCGCGTGGTCAGCGGCGGCACCGCGACGACCGTGCAGGACTGGCCGGGCCGTCAGCACCTCTGGGCCGTGGGCGTGCCGCCTTCGGGGCCGATGGACGACCAGTCGTTCCGCCTCGGCAACCGTCTGCTCGGCAATCCGGAAGGCACGGCGGGTCTGGAAGCGACCGTGACCGGCCCGACGCTGTCCTTCGTGGCGGCGGCGCGCATCTGCCTGATGGGCGCGGATTTCGGCGCGACGCTCGATGGCGCGCCGGTGTCGCTGGGCGTTCCCACCGAGGTAAAGGCGGGCCAGACGCTGGCCATGGGCCGGGCATCGAGCGGCGGCATGCGCGGCTATGTGCTGTTCGCGGGCGGGCTCGACATCGCGCCTTACCTCGGCAGCCGCAGCACCTTCGAACTCGGCCAGTTCGGTGGCCACGCCGCGCGCCGTCTGCTTGCGGGCGATACGCTGCATCTGGCAAATGACGCCACCGACGCGCCGCTGCCCGAGGTGGTCCTGCCGGAGATCTCGACCGACTGGACCCTACGCGTGCTCTACGGCCCGCACGGCGCGCCGGACTTCTTCACCGGCGATGACGTCGAGACGTTCCTCGCGGCGGAATGGAAGGTGCACTACAACTCCAACCGTACCGGTGTGCGCCTGATCGGTCCCAAGCCGCGCTGGGCCCGCACCGATGGCGGCGAGGCGGGCCTTCACCCCTCGAACATCCATGACAACCCCTACGCCATCGGCGCGGTGGACTTCACCGGCGACATGCCGATCATCCTGGGCCCCGACGGTCCCTCGCTCGGCGGCTTCGTCTGCCCGTTTGTGGTGATCGCGGCGGACCGCTGGAAGATCGGCCAGTTGACGCCGGGCGACAAGCTGCGCTTCGTGCCGGTGAACATCGCGGATGCGACCCAGGCCGATGCCATGCAGCGCGGCCTTGTCGAAACCGGCGCAGTGCCGGCCTTGTCCCCGGCGCGGGCGGTGGAGACGCTTTCGCCCATCCTTGCCGAAATCCCCGAAGGGCCGGGCCGTCCGCGCACGGTCTATCGCCAGCAGGGCGATCGCAATATCCTTGTCGAATACGGCCCGATCGTGCTCGACATCGAGCTGCGCATCCGCGTCCATGCGCTGATGACCGAGCTGGAGCGGCTCGCGCTGCCCGGCATCATCGACGTGGTGCCCGGCATCCGCTCGCTCCAGTTGCACTTCGACGGGCAGGCGATGGACCAGAAGGCCGCGCTCGCCATGCTGATCGCGGCGGAAGAGCGGCTGGGCGATCTGGAGGACTTCGCGATCCCCTCGCGCATTGTCCACCTGCCGCTCAGCTGGCGCGATCCGGCGACGATCGAGACGATCGAGAAGTACATGGCGACCGTGCGCGACGATGCGCCCTGGTGCCCGGACAATATCGAGTTCATTCGCCGCATCAACGGCCTTGCCGATGCCGATGCGGTGGAGAACCTGATCTTCGAGGCGAACTACCTCGTGATGGGCCTGGGCGACGTCTATCTGGGCGCGCCGGTGGCAACCCCCGTCGATCCCCGCCACCGGCTGGTCACCACCAAGTACAACCCGGCCAGAACGTGGACGCCGCCCAACGTCGTGGGCATCGGCGGCGCCTACATGTGCATCTACGGCATGGAAGGGCCGGGCGGTTACCAGCTCTTCGGCCGCACGCTACAGGTCTGGAACACCTATCGCCAGACCGACGCCTTCACCGAAGGCAAGCCCTGGCTGCTGCGCTTCTTCGACCAGATCCGCTTCTATCCCGTGAGCGCGGACGAACTGGCCGACTGGCGCCGCGAATTCCCGGCGGGTCGCCGTTCGATCCGCATCGAGCCTTCCGAATTCCGCCTTGCCGACTACCGCGCCTATCTGGCCGAGAATGCCGAAGGCATCGCCGAGTTCGAGGCGAAGCGGCAGGCCGCCTTCGACGAGGAACGCGCCGACTGGCAGCGCCGGGGCGAGTTCGATCACGCCGCCGATGCCGCCGAAGCGGACGTGGCGGTGGAAGCGGCCATCGAGGTGCCGGATGGCTCCAATCTGGTCGAGGCGCCCTACGGCGGTGTCGTCTCGATGCTGCTCGTCTCGGCAGGCGACGTGGTGGAAGCGGGCGACAAGATCGCCGTGATCGAGGCTATGAAAATGGAATGTCCGGTGGAAAGCCCCGGCCGGGGCACGGTCGAAGTCCTCTACATGCGCGAAGGGCAGTCGCTGCAACCCGGTGCGCCCATGCTCGCGCTGAGGCAGCACGCATGAGCGCGCCGGATCGCCTGAGCGCGGCCGAGATTGCCGCTGCCGTCAATGCGGGCCGCACCAGCGCCGTGGCCGTGGCCGAGGATACCCTCGCCAGGGTCGAGGCTTACGACGCGGTTCAGCCGCAGATCTGGATCAGCCGCGCGGCGCGGGAAGATCTTCTCGCCGCCGCCCGCGCCATCGATGCCCGCGTGGCCGCCGGGGAGAGCCTGCCGCTGGCGGGCGTTCCCTTCGCGGTGAAGGACAACATCGATGTCACCGGCCTCGATACCACGGCGGCCTGCCCGGACTTTGCCTATCGCCCCGAAGCCTCGGCAACGGTGGTCGAGCGGCTGCTGGCTGCGGGCGCGCTTTGCGTCGGCAAGACCAACCTCGACCAGTTCGCGACCGGCCTTGTCGGCACCCGCAGCCCTTACGGCATTCCGCGCAATGCCTCCAACCTTGCCTATGTCAGTGGCGGGTCGAGTTCGGGCTCGTCGGTCACCGTCGCGGCGGGGCTGGTGGCCTTTGCGCTGGGCACCGATACCGCCGGTTCGGGCCGCGTTCCGGCAGCGTTTAACCACTTGATCGGCTTCAAGCCCACCAAGGGCCGCTGGAGCACGCAGGGCCTCGTCCCGGCCTGCCGCACGCTCGACTGCATCACCGTCTTCACCGACGACACCGCTGACGCGCGGCTGGTCGACAGCGTAGTGGCGGCGTTCGATGAGGCCGATGCTTATTCCAAACCGCTGGCGGACAAGCCGCTCGCCAGCAAGCGCATCGGCGTGCCGCGCCGCGAGCAGCGCGTGTGGTTCGGCGATGCCGAATCCGAATTCCTCTACGACCGGGCGCTGGAAAACCTCGCGCAGCTTGGCGAACTCGTCGAGATCGACCTCGCCCCGCTGCTGGAGGCTGCCCAACTGCTTTACGGCGGTCCCTGGGTGGCCGAGCGTACCGCTGCGGTCGAGGCGCTCTTGACGGCAAACCCCGATGCCATCGACCCGACCGTCCGCTCCATCGTCGAGCCCGGCGCGGATGTCAGCGCGGTGGAGCTGTTCAACGGCATGTACCGCCTTGCCGCGATCAAGCGCCATGCGGACCTGCTGTGGGGGGACATCGACATGATGGCCTTCCCGACCACGGGCACCACGTACCGCGTGTCCGAACTGCTGGCGGCGCCGGTCGCGCTCAACAGCAATCTCGGGCTCTACACCAATTTCGTGAACCTGCTCGACATGGCCGCGCTGGCCGTGCCCGCAGGCATTCGCGCCAATGCCACGGGCTTCGGGATCACCCTGATCGGCCCCGCCGACACCGACCGCGCCCTGCTGGACGTGGCCGACGCCTACCTTTCGGTCGCGGATCTTCCGCCGCCGCCATCACTCGATCTGGAGGGAAAGATGCAGACTGTGAAACTCGCCGTCGTTGGAGCCCATCTCAAGGACATGCCGCTCCACTGGCAGCTGACCTCGCGCGACGCCAAGTTCGTCGGCGCGTTCGAAACCGCACCCACCTACCGTCTCTACGCCATGGCCGACAGCGTGCCGCCCAAGCCCGCGCTGATCCATAGCGAGGACGGCGCGCCGATCGCCGTTGAAGTCTACGAATTGGGCGTGGCCGAGTTCGGCAGCTTCGTCGTCGAAGTCCCCGCCCCGCTTGCCATCGGTACGGTGACGCTGGCGGACGGTTCCAGCGTGAAGGGCTTCGTGGCCGAACCGCGCGCGATCACCGGCGCTGAAGACATCACCAGCCTCGGCGGCTGGCGCGCCTTCATCGCCCGCGCCGCCTGATCCTGTCGCCAAGCCCGAAGGGGGGACATATGCGCAAGTTCGGATTGATGGCTCTGGCGGCAGCCGGTGCTTTGGCGACGATTTCGACCACCGCCCATGCTCAGGAAGAGCAGGTCATCCAGGTGCCGGGCTTCGCGGATTTCCTGGCGGTGGACGGCAAGACCGTCTGGGCGACCAATCGCGGCAAGGTCGAGCAATGGTCGCGAGAGGGCAAACTTGCGGAAGTGCCGGTGACCCGCCCCTGCGGGGCCATGGCGATTGCCGAGGGCTCGCTCTGGGTGGCGGATTGCAAGGAAGGCGCGGTCAAGCGCATCGACGTGAAGACCGCGAAGCTGCTGGCGACGATCCCCACCGGCATTGCCAATCCGGCAGGTGAACTGAACGTCGTGGCCGGGGCGGGCTCGATCTGGGTCGCCAGCGACGCGGCGGGCAAGATCGCGCGGATCGATCCCGCCACCAATGTGGTGGCGAGTTCGGTAACGGTCGATCCGGGTACCTGGTATCTTGCGTTCGGGCTCGGCTCACTCTGGGCGGTCAGCGCCACGCAGCAGACCCTGCAGCGCATCGATCCGGCCACCAACACCGTTGTCGGCAAGGCGCCGCTCGGCAAGGAGCCGGGCTTCCTCGCGGCCGGGGAAGGCGGCGTCTGGGTGCAGGAACAGGGCGATGGCACGGTCGCGCGGATCGATCCCGCCAGCGTTGCCGTTACCGGCCGCGTCAAGGTGGGCGCCAACCTCAAGTGGGGCGATATCGATACCGGCGGCGGCAAGGTCTGGCTGCGCACGACTGACGATCAGGTCTTTGTGGCCATCGATCCGGCGACGATGACGGTCGAAAAGCGGGCTGGCAAGGCCGCCGGCAGCGGGGCGCTGCGTTATACGGCAGAGGGGCTCTGGACCACGGCGCATGACCAGCACACGCTGACATGGTGGCCCAAGTCCGTCCTTTTCGGGAAGTAGAACAGCCCTGAAGAGGGGCTGAGCATGACCTGAGCGTCCCATTGGCGCGGTTTTTACCGGAGCGCCAATGGGATCCGGCGCAGTTTTGCAGGTTCTGGGCGGACAACCGCGCCTGCGGGGTTGCCGCCGCCAGGCTTTTGGCCCATGCGCCTGCGGGCCCCTCTGTCGGCCCCCCGAGGTTATGCGCATGGATTACCAACTTCTCATCGGCGGCACGCTTGTGCCGGGCGCTTCGACGCTTGAAGTCGTCAATCCGGCGACCGGGCGCGTCTTCGCGCAGGCGCCGCGTGCCGACGATGCGCAGGCCGAGCAGGCCATTGCCGCTGCCCGCCATGCATTTCCGGCCTGGGCGGCGCTGGGCTATGCCGAGCGCGGCGCCTTCCTGGAGCGTCTGGCCGCCGCGATCGAGGCGCGGGCCGAGGATTTTGCCCGCATCCTGACGCTGGAGCAGGGCAAGCCACTCGATCAGGCACGCGGCGAAGTGGCCGCCAGCATTTCCGCCTTCGCCTACTATGCGCAACAGCAGCTCGAACCGCGTGTCCTGCGGGAAACCGCGAAGGAGCGCATCGTCGAGCAGCGCTATCCGCTGGGCGTGGTCGCGGCGATCACGCCGTGGAACTACCCGCTGCTGCTGCTGGCCGTGAAGATGGCCCCCGCACTGGTCACCGGCAATGTCCTCATCGCCAAGCCGGCCCCGTCGACCCCGCTGGCGACGCTGCTGCTCGGCGAAGTCGCTGCCTCGGTGCTGCCTGCCGGGGTGTTCCAGACGCTCACCGACGCCAACGACCTGGGCGCGCTGCTCAGCCGTCATCCCGGCGTTGCCCATGTCAGCTTCACCGGCTCCACTCCGACCGGCAAGAAAGTGCTGGCCAGCGCGGCCGACACCCTCAAGCGCTTCACGCTCGAACTGGGCGGCAACGACGCCGCGCTGGTGCTTGGCGATGCCGACATCGCCAAGGTCGCCCCGCACATCTACGCGGGCGCGACGACCAATTCCGGCCAGGTCTGCCTCGCCATCAAGCGGGTCTATGCCCCGCGCGGCAAGGTCGACGCGCTGTGCGACGCGCTTGCCGAACTGGCCCGCGCGGCCGTGATCGGCGACGGCATGGAGCAGGGCACCACCATCGGCCCGATCCAGAACCGCACCCAGTTCGAGAAAGTGCAGGCCTACATCGCCGAGGCGCGCGCGCAGGGCACCATCGTTGCCGGCGGCGCCCCGGTTCCGGGCGATGGTTTCTTCATCGCGCCGACCATCGTGCGCGACCTGCCCGACGATGCCCGCCTGGTGCGCGAGGAGCAGTTCGGCCCGGTCCTGCCGGTGCAGGCCTACGACGATCTCGACGCCGCGATTGCGCAAGTCAACGCCAGCGAATACGGCCTAGCCGCCAGCGTCTGGACGTCCGATGCCGAGCGCGGCCTCGCGGTCGCCTCGCGGATCGAGTGCGGCACGGTCTGGGTCAACCGTCATCTCGACCTGCCGTGGGACGTACCCTTCGGCGGGGCAAAACAATCGGGCATCGGCCGTCAGCAAGGTATAGAAGGCATGGAAGATTTCACCCAGCCGCGCATCGTCAACGTGGCGCTGGCCGAGTAAACGGGCGTGAGTGAACAAGTGGAACGCGTGAAGGACATCCTCGTCTTTTCCTATGGCACCCTGCGCCAGAGCGAAGTGCAGCAGGCGCTGTTCGGCCGCCTGCTGACCGGCGAGCCGGATGCCATGGCCGGCTGGCGCAGCCGCCTGATCGAGATCACCGATCCCGACGTCATCGCCAAGAGCGGCAAGCGCTGGCACCCGATGGTCGAGCGCAGCGACGATCCCGAGGATGCGGTGGAAGGCGTGGTCTTCCGCCTCACCGCCGAGGAACTCGCCCGCGCCGACGATTACGAGGTGGACTATATCCGCCATCCGGTGACCCTGCGCTCGGGCTGGGTGGCGTTTGTCTACGGCGATCCCGTCAGCGCGCGCGGATAGGGCGGCGCCATGATCGTCCGGCCCAAGCCCGGTCTGTGGGAAGTCGCCTTCGCGGTCAGCGGGTCGATCCTGCCCCGGATCGCGGGACGGCTGGCGGTCATCGCGCTGATTGCCGTGGCCGCGGTGCTTGCGGCCGAGGCGCATCCGGGCCTGTTCGCGCAGATCAGCGCCATTCCCTTCACGCTGATCGGCATTGCCCTGTCGATCTTCATGAGCTTCCGCAACAACGCGTGCTATGACCGCTGGTGGGAAGGGCGCAAGCTCTGGGGATCGCTGGTGATTGCCTGCCGTTCGCTGGCCCGGCGGGTCTCGATCCTGGACGAGGCCGAGCGCCGCCTGGTGCTGACGGGTGCCGCTGGTTTTGCCGCAGGGCTCGCCGCGCGGCTGCGCGGGGGCGATGAACCGGCCGCCATTGCCCGCCACTGCGAGGGCGCCCCGGTGACGGCGGTGAACCCGACCGACGCGCTGCTCCACGGGCTCGGCCAGCGCTGCCTGACGCTGATGCGCGACGGCCGTATCGCGCCGATCCACCATTCGCTGATCGAGGAGCAGCTGCACCTCATGGCGCAAGTGCAGGCGGGCTGCGAGCGCATCGCGCTGACCCCGGTGCCGTTCAGCTACTCGCTGCTGCTGCACCGCACCGCCTATATCTTCTGCCTGGCCCTGCCGTTTGCGCTGGCGGGCACGCTGGGCTGGTGGACGCTGCTGCCGGTGCTGCTGGTCAGCTACACGTTCTTCGGGCTCGATGCGCTGGGCGACCAGCTGGAGGATCCGTTCGGCCTCGAACCCAACGATCTGCCGCTTGACGCCATGGCGCGCACCATCGAGCGCGAGATGCTGGCGATCCTGGGCGAGGCGGACCTGCCGCCCCCGCTCGCGCCCGAAGGGGATGTCCTGCGCTGACGGTGTCAGCCGGTCGGGGCGAGGGATGCGGCGAGAAAGGCGGCGCCGATTTCCGCGCCTTCACGGCTGATGGTGTGGCCGAGGCCCGGCAGGATCGTGCTCCCGGCCGCGATGCCGAGGGCGGCAAGGCGGGTGGCGGCATCGGTGGTTTCGGCGGGCGGGATCACCGGATCGCTGCCGCCGTGGATCAGGGCAACGCGCGTGCGCGGTGACGGCGCGAACGGCCCGGGCGAAACGAGGCGGCCCGAATAGCCGAGCAGCGCCGCCACCGGCCAGCGGCCCGAGACGACCGCATCGAGCGCCATGATGGTGCCTTGCGAAAAACCGACCAGCGCGACGCGGTCCAGCCGGTCCTCGAGGCCCTGCGCGGCAACGATCGGGGCGATCACGCCGTCGAAGGCGGCGCGGGCGGCCTCGACACGGGCCGGGCGGTTGTCGGCAGTGACACCGGCAAGGCTGAACCATTGCCGTCCCGCCCCGCCGCCGTCGAACGCAAAGGGCGCGTCGGGGGACACGAACCGCGCTTCGGGCAATTGCTGCCGCCAGAGCTGGCCGAGCCCGGCAAGGTCGGCGCCATTGCTGCCGACGCCGTGGAGCAGGATGACAAGCGACGTGTTCACGCAGGTGTCTCCACCGGGGTGGTCGCTATCGGCGCAGTCTGGGCCGGGGGGAAGTCGGCAAGCTGCGGGCCGAGGGGCACGATCCCGTTGGGATTGAGCGCCTTGATCGAATAGTAGCCGCGCTTGATGTGATCGATGCTGACGGTTTCGCGCAGGCCGGGAAGTTCCAGCATGCGTGTCTGGTATGCCGAAAGCGCGGGATAGTCGGCGATACGGCGCAAGTTGCACTTGAACAGGCCGTGATAGGCCGCATCGAAGCGCACCAGCGTCACGAACAGGCGCAGGTCGGTTTCGGTCACGCGGCTGCCGAACAGGTAGGGACCACCCCCGCCCAGCCGCTGTTCGAGATCGTCGAGCGCGCCGAACACGTCGGCAAAGGCCTCCTCGTAGGCAAGCTGCGTCGTCGCGAACCCGCTGCGGTAGACGCCGTTGTTGAGGCGGGGATAGATCTCGTCGTTGAGGGCGTCGATCGCTTCGCGCAGGTCCGCCGGGTAGAGATCGAACCGGTCACTGGCGAGGGCGCCGAAGCCGGAATTGAACATGCGCAGGATGTCGGCGGATTCGTTGTTGACGATGGTATCGGTCTCGCGGTCCCACAGCACCGGAACCGTCGCGCGGCCGGTATAGCGCGGATCGGCGCGGGTGTAGATCTCGTGCATGTAGAGCGCGCCGTGGAGCGGGTCGCGGTCGCTGCCGGGATAGTCGCCGAAACGCCAGCCTTCCTCGGTCAGCATCGGTTCGACCACGCTGACGCTGACCACTTCCTCGAGGCCCTTGAGCGTGCGGGCGATCAGGGTGCGCGAGGCCCAGGGGCAGATCAGCGCGACGTAGAGGTGATAGCGCCCCGCCTCGGCGCGGAAGCCGCCGGTGCCGGTAGGGCCCGCCGCGCCGTCGATGGTGACCCAGTTGCGGAAGCCGGAGACCTGGCGGACAAAACCGCCCTTTTCATCGGTGGACTGGACCGGCTGCCAGTCCGCCGTCCACTTGCCGTCGACCAGCATGGAGGATCCTTCGGATGGAGGCGGGAGGAGCCTTGGCGGCCCCTCCCGGTTCAGGCGATCAGCCGACCTTTTCGAAGGCGGCGGTGATGCGGATCTGCACTTCGTCGCTGACGGCGGGCACGTACTTGCTCACGCCGAAGTCCGAGCGCTTGAGCGTGCCGGTGGCGGCAAAGCCGATCGTGTAGGCCTTGTCCATCGGGTTGACGCCGGCGCCGCCGAAGGTGGCATCGAGCACCAGCGGCTTGCTGACGCCGTGCATCGTCACCGTGCCGGTGATGCGGGCGGTGCGGGCGCCGGTGCGCTCGACCTTCTGCGAGACGAAGCGGATGGTGGGGTAGGTGGCGGCGTCGAACCAGTCGGCGCTCACCAGTTCGGAATCGAGCGTCGCATTGGTGGTGGAGATGCGCGCGACCGGCAGCGAGACGTCCAGCTTGGCATTGCCCAGCGCCTTGGGATCAAGCGAGAGCGAGCCGGTGGCGCCGGGGATCGTGCCGAAGTAGTCGTTGAAGCCGAAGTGGTTCACCGCGAACTGGGTCAGCGTGTGGTTGCTTTCGACCTTGTAGCTGCCGGCCTCGATGGTTTCGGGGGCGACGGGGGCTGCGGCGGACAGGAATGCGGGCGCGGCCAGTGCGGGAACGAGCAGGGCGAGCGAAGCGGCAAAGGGAAGGGCTTTCAAGGGGATGCTCCTGTGATCGGGTTGCTGCCGTCTATAGACGCGCCCGATTGCCGGGATAATCCGTCTTTATGTTTCATGACTTTCAACTGAGGGTGTGAAATGGAACCGGCGCGGCGGCCGCCTGCGCCGGTTCCGGTCGGCTGCGACCTCAGGTGCCGGGCGCGGGCTTGCGGTATGTCTTGCCGTCGATGGTGGTGACAAGATCGCCGTCCAGCGGCTCGCCCAGCGGGCTGATGACAAAACCGCCGGGCTCGGTGGTCTTTTTGGTGCCGGTCTGGGCCCCGCTCGCCCGCAGGTCCGAGTGCCAGACGATCCGGGCGCGCCCGTCCTTCATGACAAGTTCCGCGCTTTCGGTGCCGTCGATCACGTGGGCGCCGTCGTCGGTGAAGCCGGCGTAGCGGGCCGACACGAAGGAAATGCGGCCGCTCGCGGTCTTGCGGATCTCCACTTCGGCCTTGCCGCCCTTCCACCCGTCCATCGTGAAGCGCCCGGCCGGGGCGGAGGGATAGCGCCGGGGCATCGGATCACCGGCGCGGTAGGGGGTTCCCCAGGGCACCGCAATGGCCCCCGGCGCCACCTTGCGGCCAGGCGGCAGGGCGGTCCGATCCGGCAGCCGCGCGATCATCAGCCGGGTCCGCCGTCCGCCCGGTTCGCTGGAAGCCGGGCAGGGCAGCGGATTGGCGCCGCCGCAATCGGGCGAGATCACTTGCGCCTGCCAATAGACGACGTTTGTCCCGTCGGGCGACCAGGCCGGATCGGCGCGGGCATTCCAGTCGGGATCGCTGGCGCTGCCGGGCGCGCCGTTTCCGGCATTGAGCTGCTGCCCGCGATAGGTGCCCCGGTCGCCCCAGCGGTCGATCAGGATCGGCTGGAAGAACCGGCGCATGCCGTTGCGATAGCCATAGCGCGCGCTGAGCATGACCATTCGCGTCAGTTCGTCGGTCAGCGGCGGGATGCCCTGCATGGCGCCGTAGTACATGTGGCGCTCGACGGTGCGGTTGTCGAAGACCACGAGCCACTTGTCGTCGGGTGACATCAGGATCGGATCGGCATAGCCGGGTGCCGATGTCAGCCGGTGCGAATGGCCGGATTGCAGGTCGGTTATGAACATGTCGACGTTGCCGGATTCGGGAATGCCCATGCCGACCGCATTGCGGCCGTCGCGGGTCCAGCCCCGGGCTTCGCCGATCGCGCCCTTGACCGGGTTGTGGATCAGCACGCCGGGTCTTTTCGGATCTTCGCGAAAGGCGGCAAACTCAGGGGAGCGGCCATTGGTCAGCACCTGGACGTCGCCGAGTTCGTAGCGCGGGGCCAGCGGCAGCCCGCGGCGCGGCGCGGGGTTGAAGCGCAGCGTGCCGACCAGCCCGTGCTGGTCGATGTCGGGCCCCGTCGCGATCATGTGGCTCCACATCAGATGGCGGCCATCGGGATTGAGCCGCAGCTCGCGCATCGAGCCCCCCGGCCCGGAGCCGTCCGCGCTGGTGTTCCAGCGGATCGGATAGATGCGGATGCGATCGGGCGTGCAGCGCTCGTCGGCAAGCCCGTATGGCCCGCAATCGACGACGTTGGTTCCCGCGATCATCCTGGTGCCGCCCGGGAAAGGCTGGGGATGATCGAGGCTCAGCCAGGGCGATCCCGCCGGCACGGTGCGTCCATGCTCGTTGCTGCCGGCCGGGTTGGCATCGCGGCGCGCCTCTGCCGGAACCCCGCAGGTGATGCATTTCCAGCCATCGCCGTTCGAAAAGACCGTGCCGTCGGTCCGGATCGCGATGACCTGCGGCCCGTCGTGGGTCGGATCCCCGGCGGGAGCGCCCGCGAACTGGACGGTGAGCAGCACGTGCCGCCCATCACCCATGTAGGCAGGGCCCTCGACAATCCCGTCGTCGGCGGCGGACATGCAGCCGGTCCCGCGCGGGGCGACCGCCTTCGAACAGGCGCCCGCCGTTTCGGACGGCGCGGTGGGGGGCAGGGGGAGCGCGGAGACCTCCACCCGTTCCGGTTTTGGGGGGGCTGGCACCGCCGTGCCTGCAGCCGGCGCGGAAAATGCGCCAAGCGGCGCGAGCGCGGTGCCAAGACTGGCCAGAACGAGGGGGATGCGTGCGGATCGGGACATGACGGTTCTTCTCGAAAGCGGTCCATCCGGCGGCGCGGCGACGGACGGGTGAAGGGGGGGGCTGGCGGGCCGGGCGCGCCGCGCAGATCGCGGCGGCCTGCCTTCCTTATCCGATGAACATGCCGCCATTGACGGCCAGGACCTGGCCGGTGACATAGCTGGCGCCGTCCGAGGCGAGATATTCGCAGGCTGCCGCGATGTCGTCCGGGGTGCCGGGACGCGGGATCGGGATGTGCTGGGAGATGACTTCCAGCGGCGGGAAGGTCCCGGCCGCGATCCCGGCTTCGGCCATGGGCGTCGCCACCACCGAGGGGGGGATGGTGTTCACGGTGATGCCGCTGGCGGCAAATTCGCGGGCCAGCGAGCGGGTCAGGCCGATCACCCCGGCCTTGGCGGCGGCATAGTGGGCGCGGTCTGCGGCGCCGGATTGGCCTGCCTGCGACGAGATGGTGATGATGCGTCCCCAGCTTGCCGCGACCATGTCCGGCAGGGCGGCCTGCACCGTGTTGAACACGCCGGTCAGGTTGATGTCGATCATGCGCTGCCAGGTCTGCGCGGTGACGTCGAGGAAGCCGATGCCCTCGGAAATCCCGGCATTGGCGACCACGATCGCGATCGGGCCGAGTTCTTCGCGGATGGCGGCATAAGCTGCCTCCACGCTGGCGCGGTCGGCGACGTCGACCTTGCGGGCAAGGATGCGCGCTCCTTGCGCCCGCAGCGCCGCGCTTTCGCGTTCCAGCGCTTCGTCCTGAACGTCGAGCATGGCGACCGGATGGCCCTTGGCGGCAAACAGCCGCGACACGCCCAGCCCGATGCCCGATGCCCCGCCGGTGACGACGACGACACGATTGGCAACCATATCTTCTCTCCCGTTGGGCGCTCGGCAGGATGGGGCCGGCGCCTTTTCATGTGTGGCGTCCTGTCCGGTTACGCCTGTTTGTGCGATAATGTGGCGCACAACTTGCCAGCTGTCCAGCCTCGATATAGGCAATCCGGCGAGGGGATCCGGCGCCGCGATTCGACGTTGCGGCCATTGCCGGGGCCCGAAAACAACAGGAGAAATGGGGATGCCAGTGCCAGACGTTTCGGATCGCTCGCTCGATCAGCTGACCTCGCTGAAGGGCCGGGGCGCGGTTGTCACGGGGGCGGCGTGGGGGCTGGGCAAGGCCGCGGCGCGGCGGCTTGCCGAAGCCGGCGCGTCGGTGCTGATCGCCGATATCGATGAAGAGGCCGCCGCCGCAACTGCCCGCGAACTGGCCGGACGGTTCGGCGTCGATGTCGTCTCGATCCGCCTCGACGCGGGTGATCCGGCGTCGATCGTGGCGGCTGCCGACCTTGCCGAGAGCCGCTTCGGCACGCTCGACATCTGGGTCAACAATGCCGGTATCCCGTCGTTTCAGCCGCTGCTCGACCTCGACGTCGAGGAGTTCGATAACGTCCTGGCGATCAATCTGCGCGGCACCTTTGTCGGCGCCAGGGAAGCGGCGCGGCGGATGATCGCGCGGGGGCGCGGCGGGGTGATCGTCAACGTCGCCTCGCTGGCCGGCGTGCGCGGCATTTCCGAAGGGCAGGCTGCCTATTGCAGTTCGAAGCACGGCGTTGTCGGCCTGACCAGGCAACTGGCGATCGAACTGGGCGGGCACGGCATCCGCGTGCTGGGGGTGGCACCGGGATTCTCGCTGACCGAGAAGACCATGTTCATCGCCGAATGGGACGAGGAAACCATCAGGAACTGCCCGATCCCCGGCATCGGCGGCAGCCGCCTCGGACGGGTCGGCGTGGCCGACGACATTGCCCGGGCGATCCTGTTCTGCGCCTCGGACATGGCCATGTTCATGACCGGCAGCACTTTGCTGCTCGAAGGCGGAATGGCGGCCTGACGGTTGGCGGGCGGGGGCACTTGGGCGGCCCGGGGCAATGCTCCGGGGCCGCCTCTATTCGCCCGCGCCCGGCCGCAGGAAACGGGCCCGCGTGGCGGCAACCGACCGGCGCGCGGCGGCGACGGCCTGCTCCTCCACCGCGAAGAGCAGGTGCTGGAGTACCGCGTCGAGGTGCGCG
The DNA here is from genome assembly GCF_006874585.1 of Sphingomonas sp. IC081. Taxonomy (GTDB): domain Bacteria; phylum Pseudomonadota; class Alphaproteobacteria; order Sphingomonadales; family Sphingomonadaceae; genus Novosphingobium. Next base: position 522,599 of record NZ_CP029762.1, on the reverse strand, counting down.
TGCATGGCCGCGCGGGCGGCGGCGGGATCGCGCCGCTGCAGCGCGGCGAGGATGGCGCGGTGCTCCGCCACCACCGGCTTGACGTTGGCGGTGCGCGCCTGTTCGAGCAGCAGGCGGCATTCCGGCGAAGTGGAGCGCAAGGTCCAGAGCTGTTCGACGGTCCGGACGATGGCGCTGTTCCTGCCGGCGCGGGCGATCGTCATGTGGAAGGCCTCGTCGGCGTTCTCTTCGCCGCGCGCATCGGCGTTCTCCAGCGCGATCGCGGCAACGAGGTGCTCCAGCCGGTGGAGTTCCTCGTCGGTGATGTGGCGGGCGGCGAGCGCCGCGGCCTCGCCTTCGATCAGCAGCCGTGCCTCGATGAGTTCGAAGGGGCTGACGGTGAATTCGGGTTCCCGGTCGATGTCACCGGGCAGGCGGATCACGAAAGTGCCCGCCCCCAGGCGCGCCTCGACCAGGCCCAGCACCTCCATCGCCAGCATCGCCTCGCGCACGACCGGCCTGCTCACGCCCATGGCGGTCGCGATGTCGCGTTCCGCGGGCATGCGCTCGCCCACCGCGTACATGCCGGACTGGAGTTCGGCGATCAGCGCCTTCACCACCCGGCGGTAGAGCCTGCCCTCGCTCCCGCCTGCCGGATCCAGCCCGATGAGCGGCTTTGCACCCGCGATACCTGCCATAGCTTCCCGCCTTGCCGTTATGGTCGGACCAATTTTCCCTGGACGCCCCGCCATGCGATCAGGCGATCTCGACCAGGGCGAGCCCTTCGGCGGGCAGGTCGAGCGTGAGCGAGGCGTCGGCGCCGAGGCGGCGCGTTTCCACCACCGGCCGCGAGACCTGCCGCAACTGCGCGATCTGCGCGCGCGAGGGGTACCGGGGCGAGCCCATCGCCCGCCAGGCCGGCATCGGCGAGCCGCGCTCCCAGTCGACATAGTGTACCTGCGCGGTCCGTCCGCCCTTCAGCCCGTCGAACTGCACGGTCAGGCGCCTGGCACCGCCGACGATCTTGCGTTCGGAGGTCATGCCGGGAATGCCGCCGGGCTGATCGACTTCGGCGAGATTCCACACGAGTGCGCAGATCCTGCCTCGCTTGTCCTTCGCGGCCAGCGCCGGGCCCTGCGCGGCGAGCCGCTCGGTGCCGAGCCGGTGCAGCAGCCGGTAGGTATTGAACGAAGGTTTGGCGATGCCGTCGATCATCATGCTCCAGCCCATCGAGCCTTCCTTCAGCATGTAGTCGTCGACGCCCAGTTCCTCGTACATGCCGCTCAGCGTCCATTGCGACATGCCCGCGCAGTGCGCCATGCCGCCGGCGATGACGTGGGCGATCATCGCCGGGCTGTCGGACGACCATTCGGACAGCCACATCGGCTTGCCGGCGAACGGCCCGGCATCGATCGTGCGCCGGGCATCGGCAAGCGCGTCGGGGATGACGGCATTGACGCTGCGGCGCGGGCTGCCCTTGCCGAAGACCTCGTCCTGGTTGTCACCGGCGTAGACATGGGTGGCGAAGAAGTCGACGGGGGCGTTGTTGGCCGCGCACCACTCGGCAAAATCGCCGATCCATGCCGTTTTCGAGGTGGCGGGGCCGCCGACCTTGATCTGCGGGTCGACCGACTTGATCGCGACCGCGACGGCCTTGTACATGTCGAAATAGCGCTGCTTGTCGGCGGTCCAGAAGAACGAGAGGTTGGGTTCGTTCCACACCTCGAAGGGCCAGCTGCGCACGGCCTCCAGCCCGTAGCGATCGACCATCGCGGTGGTGAAAGACCTGACGAATCCGGCAAATTCGGCGTCCGAGGTCGGCGGCGTGATATTGCCGCCGTAGAAGCCGAACTGGGTTTTCCCGGAAGCGAGCTTGCCGGGCATGAAGCTCAGTTCCACATAGGGCGACACGCCAAGGTCGAGCAGGCCGTCGTAGACGCGGTAGACGTTCAGCCAGTTCGGTCCGCCGTTGCGGCGCATCTCGAGGATGCTCTTGCCGAACACCCCCAGTTCGTCGTTGAAGATGCCGTGGAAGCGTGCGCGCTTGATGCCCGCCTCCGCCACGGCGAGCCGCATGTCCTGCCGCCACTCCTCGCGCATGGTGATCGCCGCGCGGTCCGATCCGACACATTCCTCCCAGACGTGGGGCAGGGCGCCCGCAACCGTGCGGGTATCGACCCGCACCGTTTCGCCAGCAAGGGCGGCGGCCCCGCGGGCAGCCCGAGCCCCGCTGGCCGACAAGGCCGCGGCGGCGGCGCCTGATGCCAGAAACATGCGGCGATCCAACATGGCCAGTCTCTCCGGTATTTGCTGATGGGCGGGATTCAATGCGCGATCTCGATTCCGGCCAGCGCGGCGTTGCCCGACACGCTGGTGAAATCGAGCTTGAGGCGGCCGTTGCGGACAGTGACCGGGAAGCTGCGGAGCAGTTCCTTGAGCGGCGCCCCGGCCGCCCTGGCGATGTTAAGTCCCTGGATGACCGCCTCTCCGTTCGCGGTGACGGTGAGGGCCTGATCGGACGAGGCGGTCTTGCGCGGTTCGAAGAGGTGCAGCGTCACCGTCCAGCTGCCGTTCGGCAGGGGAATGTCGTAGCTATAGGCATCCCCGTCGCGCCAGTAGTCGAACAACGCCGGGTCGGCTGCATCGACCGTGCGGATCGGCGCCATCGAGCGCCCGCCGAAACCGACAAGGTTGAGCACGACCGGCTTGCCGCCTGTCACGAACGTGTCCGAACCGAAGTGGCGGCTGCCGAGATGCCCGCCGGCCAGTTCAAGACCGGGCAGTTCAAGACCGGCTGGGCTACCCGCATTGATGCGCAGTCCGCCGCGCTCCACGTCGGGCCCGTTCCAGGTGGCGCGGTCGGTCAGGGTCTTGCCGCCCTGCGTGGTCGTCACCACGGCGGCATTGGCGCCGGGCCGCAGCGCCACGTCTTTCCATTCGCAGACAAAGTCCCGGCAGGGCACTTCGCCGACCGGCCTGCCGTTGATCGTCAGGCGCGCGGACGGGGCGGTGGCGTAGGCCTTGACGTCCATCACCGGATAGGCGCGGTCCAGATAGCGCGTTCCGGCAAAGTGCAGGGCAGGGCTGTCGCTCCAGGCCACCTTGTAGAACCAGAAGGCATCCTTGCGGGTCTTGCGGTCCGCCGTGATCAGCCCCTTGTCGTTGAGGTCGACCGCGTCGCCTTCGTCACGCAGGTCGCTGGCAAAGTCGAACATCGCCCAGACCCAGCTGGCAAACACGAAATCGCGGGCGGCGATGCTCGGCCAGGACTGCTCGTGGACCCATGCCTGGTACTCTTCGGGATGGGGACGGCCGACAAAATTGACATAACCGCTGCGCACGTCGTCGCTGTGCTGGCTGATCGCGCCGCCCGCGCCGTATTCGCTGAGCGAAAGCGGCAGCCCCGGATGCTCGCGGTGGAGCTTGTCGAGCGTGTCGCCAAGGTCCTGACGGACCTCCAGGGGCTTTGGATAATACCAGCCGTAGTAGCGGTTGTAGCCGATCAGGTCGGTGGTTCCGGCCAGCGTCTCTCCGGCGGTCTGGACCAGCGTCAGCCCTTCGCAGCAATCGGCAAAAGTGGTCGGGCGATCGGGGTCTTCCTGCCGGGCGATGGCATTGAGGTGGGCGAGCAGGGCCTGCGGCTGCGGCGGCGCGCCTTTCTGGCCGAAACCCTTGGCCGAATCCACTTCGTTGCCGACCGACCACATCAGGATCGCGGGGTGGTTGTAGTTCTGCCGGATCTGCTCGCGCAATTGCTGCTCGGCATTGGCCCAGAGCGCATCCGAGCCCTTGCCGCCGGTAATGCTGGGGGTGGTGACGTAAGGCAGCTCGGCCCAGACCACCATGCCGGCCTTGTCGGCGAGATCGGACCAGGCATCGGCGTGCTGGTAATGGGCCTGGCGGATGGTGTTGGCCCCGAGTTCCTCGACCAGCGCCATGTCCTGCGCGTGCTGCGCGGGCGTCAGTGCCCAGCCCGAGCCGAGCGCGTCCTGATGGCGCGAGACACCGCGCAGCTTCACATGCCGCCCGTTCAGGAAAAAGCCCTTGTCGGCATCAAACCGGAAGGTGCGAAGGCCCAGCGGCTGCGACACCCGGTCCAGCACGGCCTTGCCGTCCGAAAGGGTGGCGGTGACCGAATAGAGGTAGGGATCGGCCCGTCCGTCCCAGCGATGGGGACGGGCCAGATCGAGCGCCGTGCGCTGCTCGCCGGTTCCGCTCGCCAGGGTGACCGGCTGGACGGTGCGGGCGACGACCTTGCCGCGCGCGTCGCGGATCTCGGTCGCGAGGGTGAGGCTGCGCGGGGCCGGGCCGGCATTGCGCAAGCGGGTGCGCACCTCGACGGTCGCGCTTTCGGCGGAAATCCTCGTCGCATGCGCGTAGACGCCCGGTCCGCCGTAATCGAGCGGATCGATGGACGCGGCGGGAAGCTGGAGCAGTGCAACCTCGCGGTAAATGCCTCCATGCACGAAGAAATCGCCGGAGAGCGGAATGACTTCGGAGGTGGAGCTGCCGGGCTCCACCTTGCTGTTGTCGGCGCTGACCACGACCAGATTGCGCTGGCCCGGCTTCCAGGCATCGGTAACGTCGAGGCGGAAGCGGGCGAAAGCGCCCTTGTGGGTGCCGACATGGTGGCCGTTTACCCAGACTTCGGCCAGCTTGCCGACCGCTGCAAAGTCCAGATACTGGCGGTCGCCCGGCTTCGCCTTTGGCGCATCGACCTGCAGGCGGTACCAGCCCAGGCCCTGCCGGTTGTCGGTCTCGGCGCCGCGCTTCTGGGCATAGGCCCCGATGCGGTTCCAGCTGTGCGGGACCGAGACCTGCTCCCAGTCCCGATCGTCGAAGCCGGTGGCGGTGACCGCCGCCGGAGCATCGCCGAAGTGGAAGCGCCAGCCATGCGACAGGTCGATTGCCGCTCGCCCGGTTCCTGGCTGCCTGGCTGCCTGCGTGCCTGCCTGCGACGCAGTGCGGTCCGCCGCCACGGCCGCGGGGGATATGGCTGTGGCGGCGATTGCCGAACCCAGCATCAGGCCTGTCAGTACCCGCTTGAAATCGCCCACTTTCCACTCTCCCTGTTGTCGGTTTCCGGTTCAGTCCCGGCGTTGTTCCAGCAGGCGCACGGGGCCCAGCAGACCGGACGGGCGCAGCGGCGCGTCCTTCCGGTAGGTCGCCGTGGCGGTCCAGGTCACTTTTGCGGCGCCGGGCTGGGCGTCGCCGATCAGCCGGTTGACCCACAGGTTCGCGACGCGGATCGTCAGGCGGTTCCCGCCGGGGCGGGCCTGCGCGCCGATGTCGATGCGGTAAGGCTGGTGCCAGCCGTATCCGGCCAGCTGTCCGTTGACGCGGACTTCGGCGATTTCGCGCGCCTCGCCGAGATCGAGCAGCAGCGGCATGCCCTTTTTCCACCCGCGCGGCGCCGTGAATGCCTTGGTATACGTGGCAATCCCCGAGAAATAGCGGATCGCGGGGTCGGCGTTCGCGCCGAGCGGGGCCAGTTCGGCCAGCCGGACTTGCGGCGGCGCGCCGCGCCCCGGCTCGAACGTGACGTCCCAGGCCCCGCCAAGGACCGCCGCTTCGCGCAGCTCGACCGGCGCGACGGTGCGGGAGGTAGCCGCACTGTCCTTGCGGAACACCACGTGCACCGCCTCGTCCGGGCCGAGCGTGAGCGGAACCGAGGTCACCCCTTGCGCGGCCGTGAAGCTCACCGGCTCCGAGCGGCCGGTTTCGGCATGCCAGAGTTCGGCTTCCTTGCCGGGGACCCGGAAATGCGCGGTGATCGTCTCGGCCCGGTTCGACTGATTGGAGATGAAGTAGCTGTCCCCGTCCGCCAGCTTGCGGTGGACAAAGGGAAGCACGGCCCCCGGCGCTCCGCCCGAGAAGGTGAAATCGGGCGCGATACCCGCCTGCGCAAGACCTGCGGCCAGGTCGCCGGTCGCGATCACCCGGCCCCGGCCGACCGGATTGACCGCCGCGCCCGGCCACAGTTTCTGCACCAGCGACCGGTAGCGGGCAGGGTCGGCGCCAAGGCCGGGATCGCCCACCGGCGGCGCGCCGATGACGGTCGCGCCCGCCTCCACAAGGTCGGCGATGCGCGCCAGCACACGAAGGCTCATCCTCCCGGCGGTGCCGCCGAGGTACAGCGCGCGGTATCGTGCCCCGCCCGCCGTCACCAGATCGCCGCCGTCATTGGCCAGCGCATCGATCAGGGCATCGGCGTTCACGAAGTCGAACGCGGTCCCGGCCGGAACCTCGCTGACCGGCTTGTCGCCGAACAGCGCGGTCAGCGGGGCTTCCTCGCCGTAGAAATAGGCAAGGTCGGCCCGGTTGACGCCCTGCTGGAGCATCAGCGAATTGCGCGCGACATAGTCCATCCACGGCCGCGCCAGTTCGCCCCAGGCTTCGTTGCGGTTGAAATCCTGACCGAAGATCGACAGCCGCAGACCCGGCTTCCGGTCGTCCACCGGCACATGGACGGAGGTATGGATGACCGGGCGATTGATGCCGGAGGCGAACGCGAGATCGATCATCCGCTTGAGATCGCCCGGCGCAAAGGCCCAGGGCGCCAGCATCGAGGTCAGCGATTCCGCCGCGACGGTTCGCTGCCCGTAAAGGTGGGCGACCGATGCCGCGCCCTTCATGTCGGCAAGGTAGGTCGGCTTGGGCCCTCGGTCACGCTGGAACGCCCACATCGCCGCCATCGGCACGTCGGTCCAGCGGCGCATGGCCATGTCGTCGCCAAGCTGCGGGCGGTGATCTTCCAGCGCCTCGCCGTAGACGACCAGCCCGTTGTCGTGCGCTGCGCTGGCAACCGTGCCGTAGTGCTCGCTGGCCAGCAGATCGGCCAGGGTCCGCCGGAAATCATGCAGGAAGCGCTCGCTGTCCTGCCGCGAGCCGACGATCGTCCCGGTCAGCGCGGCCATCCAGGGGACCGGATCATAACCGCGCAGCCGCTTGAACTGCGCGACCATCCGCGGCGTCCAGTTCGCCGCGCCCACCTCGATGCTGTCAGTGAGGATGGCGCGCACGCCCTTGGCGCCGATGAGGTCCGCGCCCACCGTCTGGCGATAGGTCGCCAGATAGTGATCCATGTAGCGGCGCACGGCTTCGCCATCGTACTTGTCCACTTCGAGGCCGGTTGCCTCCAGCGGAGCAGGATGGTTCATCGTGCCCACAAGCGAATAGCCGAAGCGGATGATGCGCCAGCGCCCCGGTGGCGCGGTCCAGTCGAGCGTGCCGTCGGCGTGGAGGCGCGGGGTCAGGTCGATGATCCGGTCCGGCGCCACGCCGGCGGAATTGGCAAGACCGGCGTCGAGCGCGTAATAGTCCGGCACGATGTCGAAGCCGGCCTTGGCCTCGGCGCGGTTGACGCGCTCTTCGGCGGACAGCGCGAATTCTGCGACCCGGATCGAGGCCGCCGGCTTGCCGCCGGAAAAGCCGGCTGCAAGCGCCGAAAGGTCGACGCCCGCAGGCGGCGGGGCAAAGTTCGGCAGGCTGCTGGCGTCCTGGAACACGATGCGGAAGGCCCGTGCCGTCACCGGCGCGAAGCTGCGGGTCGTCGGTACGCGTCCGAGCGGAATGTCGGTTACGGTTGTCCACTGCCCGGCAGCGGTTTGCGCTTCCAGGCTGGCCTTGAGGTTGGCGCCGATGAACTTGCCCGCGCCGCCGGGCACGAACAGGGTGAGCGCACGGATCGTCCGGGCCGCCGGATAGCGGGCTGTAAGGAGTGTCGGCTGCCTGGCGACTTTCGGCAGGTCGGCACCGGTTTCGAGGTCGCCGTCCGTCAGTGCTGCGGCATCGGCCGGCTGTCCTTCGCCGCTCGTAAACGTGGCTGCGGCGCCATCCGCAAGGGCCGGTTCTGCGGGCACCGCGACAACCACGGCATCGCGGTAGAACGGCGCGGGAACGTCGGGTGCCTTTTCGTTGATCGTCGAGTTGGTGCCCGAAGTCGCCGCGATCGACTGGTACGGGCCGGTCACCGAGGGCGGCATGGGGAGCGGGCGGGCGAGGCGCTTGCCGCCGCTCACGGTCACTTCGCTCCACACCAGCTTTTTCATGCCGTCGGCGGGCGTCACCCAGGGGCCGCCGGTCTCGGACCAGCCCGGCGATGAGGCAATCGCCAATTCGATGCCAAGGCGATCCGCCTCGCGCGCTGCGGCCCTGAAGGCAGACCGCCAGGCGGGCGTCATGTAGACCAGTCGCTGGTCGACGATTTGCGGGCTCTGGAGATTGACGTCGAATGCCTGCGCGCCGCCGATGCCGATCCGCTTCATCCAGGCGAGGTCCTTGAGCAGCCCGTCCACGGTGATGTTGCCGTTGATCCAGTGCCACCAGACCCGCGGACGCGCCTCCATCGGCGGGTCGCTGAACTGTCCTGCAAGCGGGTCAGCCTGATCGGGCGCGGCCGGGGACCCTGACTGGGCGGAGACCGGCCCCGAAACAGCGGCAACCGATAGCGACAGCGCCAGCCTGACCAGCGCCGACCTTGTCCGAAATTGCCCGTTCTTCGCCATGGATGTCATCTGCCTGCCAATTGCATCCGCAGCCGCACCTGCTCGAGGCGCTGCTGGCCATTCTCCCGAAATCGCCTCTTTGTGCGACACACTGTCGCCTATTGTTGCCGATATGCGCTGTCAAGTCGGTCAGGCCAATCCCGGCCATCGCGGTCAATGCAATAAGCCAGGTCATGCCGCATTGCGCCTGCAACGTCCCCGGAGCGGAAGGCACGGCTGCGGATAACGCCGCAGCGATCAACCGGCCATCCGCGAGGTGCCGCAGCGGCATGGCGGTTCCCTGCGCTCCGCCCGGACGCGGAGAATCGCGCCATTGGACCGTCTCGTCCGAGCATTCGCGTCGGGCGGGGCGCGATGGCATCGGCCTCTTCGCGGTTGACGTTATCCGTCCCGCCACGGTATGCGACACTGTATCGCATAAAATTCGCTGCGGCCTTTGCGCGGCGCAGCAGGCCCGCAAGAGGCCGGAACCTGGAAGAGGGCGAGAAATGGCATCGATTACCGTAATAGGCGTGTCCGGCGAGGAAAGGCTGCTCGAGGCCAGGACCGGACAGACGGTCATGGAAGTGATCCGCGACGCGGGCTTTGACGAGTTGCTGGCGCTGTGCGGCGGCTGCTGCTCGTGCGCGACCTGCCACGTGCACGTCGAAGGCGGTCCGGCCGAGGCACTGGCGGCGATGAGCGAGGACGAGAACGACCTTCTCGATTCGTCGAGCCAGCGTGGCGGCCAATCGCGACTTTCATGCCAGTTGCCGATCACCGAGGCGCTTGACGGACTGCGCGTGCGGATCGCGCCCGAAGACTGAACCAGACATATCGCTTGCCCGCCGACAGAGCGGCCAGGCAGCAGGAGTGGGAAAAATGACGGAACTGGCCGATCGGGACTATTTCACCGACCACGAGATCCTTGTCGATCCTTATGCCTATTTCGAGGCGGTACGGAGCAAGGGCCAGGTCTACCAGCCCCAGGGCAAGGATTATCTGATGGTCATGGGTTTCGAGGAAACCCTCGAGATCATGCGCAATTCGGAAGACTTCTCGGCGATTATCGGCCTGCAAGGCGCTTCCGCCCCGCTGCCGTTCACGCCGCACGGATCCGACATCACCGCCCAGATCGAGGCGCACCGCGACGCGTTTCACGGCGGCGACCTGCTGGTCAATCTCGATGACAATCCGCACCTGCAGCTGCGATCGCTTGTCAACCGCCTGTTCACGCCCTCGCGCCTCAAGGCCAACGAGGAGTTCATCCAGGCCTTCTCGGACGAACTGGTGCGGGACGCAGTGGCCAATGGCGGCGTGGAATTGGTCAGGACGATCGCGACGCCGTTCGTCACGCTGGTTATCGCCGATCTCCTCGGCATTCCCGCCGAGGATCGCCAGAAGTTCATGGACCTCATCGAGAACGCGCCGCCTCCCGGCAATCTCGACGGCGAACTCGACCTCAATGCCGAAGACCACCCGTTCGTGATCATGGGCGGGTACTTCGCGCAATATGTGGCCGATCGCCGCGCCAATCCGCGCGAGGACATCCTCTCCGAACTGTCCAACGCGCTCTATCCCGACGGCACGCTTCCTGACGAGATGGCGATCATCAAGCTGGGCATGTTCATGTTCGGGGCGGGGCAGGACACCAGCGCCAAGCTGCTGGGCAATGCGATGCGCTACATCGTCGATCAGCCGGGGCTGCAGGACCGGCTGCGCGCCGATCCCAAGCTCATTCCGGCACTGATCGAGGAAGTCCTGCGCCTCGAAGGTTCGACCAAGCAGACCGCCCGCCTGGCGCGGCGCGATACCAGGATCGGCGATCTGGCGGTTCCGGCCGGTACGAAGATCATGCTTTCGATCGCCGCTGCCAACCGCGATCCGGCGCGCTGGGAAGACCCGCAGGCGTTCAGGCTCGACCGTCCGAAAATTCGCGAACACGTCGCGTTCGGCCGCAGCGCGCACACTTGCGCGGGGGCGCCGCTCGCCCGCGTGGAGGTGCGCATCATTCTGGAAAAGCTGCTGCAATACACGTCCGACATCGATCTCGATCCTGCGGTGCATGGCCCGCGCGGTGCCCGCAAGCTCAACTTCGAGCCGAGCTTCATCATCCGCGGCCTTTCGGAACTGCACCTCAAGCTGACCCCGGCCGAAGGCGTTGACCTCTCGTCGACACGCCCCTCGGTGATCCAGAAGACCGCGGAAGCCGAAGTGCCGGTCGCGCCTGAGACACCGGCACCGGCATCGGCGGCGGTCGCGACGTCCGGTTACTCGACCGGCGTGACCAAGCTTGCCGTGCTCCTTGCCGATCCCGGCGCCAAGGCCGTGCTTGAACAGCACTTCCCCGGCATCACCACCGACAAGCGCATCGGCATGGCCAAGTCGATGACGCTGCGTGCGATCCAGAAGTTCGCGCCGGGCCAGTTCACCAACGAAACGCTCGAAGCCGTCGACCGCGACCTCGCCGTGCTGCCGGCGGCCTGAGCCGGCCGCCCACCAATCCGGGCCGGTGGGTTCCTGCATGGTTTCCACCGGCCCCATGCCGTAGGCGGCGCGAAAACTTCGCCCCGGCGAAACGGGCAAGCCAATCCAGCCTGATGGATTGACCGATGCGACACAGTGGCGCACAAAATTCGACAAGAAAAATCATATCGGGAGAGGATTCGATGCGTAGACAAGACGCGTTCATACTTGCTGGCGTGAGCGCGCTGGCCATGGTCAGTCCCGCGCGGGCGCAGGAGGCGGAAAGCACCACCGCCGCCGTGGGCGCCCATGCCGGCGCCACCAGCGATGCTTCGGTTGTGACCGAGATCATCGTCCAGGCGCGCCGCCGCGACGAGAGCCTTCAGGATGTGCCGCTGGTCGTGAACGCGGTGACGGCGGATTCGATCACCAAGCTGAACATCCGCAACTTCACCGAGATCAACGCGGTGGTGCCGGGTCTCCAGCTCACGCCCAACGCGAACGGCATCGGCACCTCGTCCTCGATCCGCGGCGTCAACCACGACGTCAACGTCAGCGCCGAAAACGGCACGATCCAGTACTATCGCAACGACGCACCGGTTCCCTCGAACTTCGTCATGCAGACGATGTATGACGTTGGCCAGATCGAAGTGCTGCGCGGTCCGCAGGGCACCTTGCGCGGGCGCTCGACGCCGTCGGGTTCGATCACGGCGACCACGCGCCAGCCGGATCTGGTGGAAGCGGGCGGCTACATGGCCGGCACGCTGGCCTCGGCTTCGGCCGCCAACATCAACGGCGCGCTCAACATTCCGATCATTTCCGATGTGCTTGGCATCCGCGTGGCCGGCCTCCACAGCTTCGATCGCGGCAACCGCGTCACCAGCGTCAACAGCGACGTGAAGCCGAGCAGCGAGACCAACGCCATCCGCGCCGCGGTTCGTTTCGAACCGACGCAGTGGCTGCGTCTCGGCTTCCTCTACGAAGGCATGCAGAACACCGGCACGCGGTTCGACCAGGTGCGTTCCGTCAGCCAGTACGATCCCGACTATGTGCCCTCCGCGGGCGCGCCGGATTACGGCGAGATCGGCCTCAGCGACCGCCTCTCGGTGCAAACGCGCCCGAGCACGACCTCGCAGAAGTTCCAGTTCTACAACTGGAATGCCGAAGTCGATGTCCTCGGCCAGCGCCTGATCTACGTGGGTTCGGCGACTTCGCAGAAGTACCATAGCTACGGCGTGCGCGACCTCGCGAACTTCTTCCCGGATCTCGCCGTCGCGCAGATCGCGGACACCAAGGGCACGACCAGCAGCCATGAAGTGCGTCTGCAGAACCTCGACCGGGTTGCCGGGCTGTTCGACTATGTCGCCGGGTACTTCCACTATGCGGTGCCGTCGCAGACCAACCTCGACGACCTCAGCATAACCCAGTTGCGCCTTGCCGGACTCGGCTTCCCGATCGCCGCGCCGAGCGTGACGGACACCCCGATCTACGTTGCCAAGGGTACGCCGACGGAAGATTCCTTCTTCGGCAACGTGACCTTCCACCTCACCGAAGCGACGGAACTGTCGGGCGGATTGCGGCGCATCCACTTTACCGACAACCGCGATGGCCTGTTCATCAGTTGTACGCCCGAAATGTACGCGGCGGGCAACTGCACGCGCCAGAACGGCACCCAGTCGGACGTCAACGAGAACGCCACGATCTACAGCGCCAGCATCAAGCATCGCTTCACGCCGGACCTCATGGTCTACGCCTCCACGGGGAGTTCCTGGCGTCCCCCGGTCGTGGCGATCGGCAATTTCACCCATGCGGACTACACCGCGAACGAGATCGCCCATATCTCGCTGCCTTCGGAAAGTTCGAAGTCCTACGAGATCGGCTTGAAGTCCGATTGGTTTGACCGGAAGGTGCAGTTCAACCTGACCGCGTACCATCAGGACTACAAGAACTACCCCTACCGCTCCGGCGGGGCAGGGATCGCCTATATCAACATCAACTCGGCCGGCGCGCCGACGATCGGCAACTTCAACTTCGTCAGCGCGGTGCCGATCAAGGTCAACGGCGTCGAGGCCGAACTCGCCTTCACGCCGACGCCGCGCTGGAATCTCGGGGCAACGGTCAACTTCGCACGCAGCCGTATCGGCAACGCGCTGCTGGCTTGCACCGACGCGCTGAACAACCAGAGCGGCGCGGTCGGCTCCGACGGCATTCCCGATACGGTCACGCCGACGCTGGCGCAGATGCAGCAGGCCTATGGCGGCGAGCGCGTGGCGCAATGCGCGGGCGGCGGACAGTCGGCGACCTTCCAGCCGGAATGGTCGGGCGTGTTCAGGGCCGAATACACGCTGCCCCTGAACAACGATGTCGATGGTTACCTGCGCGGGCTGTTCAGCTGGAAGGGCAAGTCCCGGACCGACTCGAACAATCCCTATGACAACGTCAAGGCCTATGGATTGCTGAACCTGTTCGGCGGCCTCAGGGCCCAGGATGGCGGATGGGAAGTCTCGGTCTACGCGAAGAACATCTTCGATACGACCAAGCTGCTGAGCCAGGACGATCTCGCGCAGTTCACCTCGGTGACCGACGTCTATCTCAGCCCGCCGACCTACAGCGTCTCGGGCATCGGATCGACGGTCTACAGCAGCCGCTATGCCGGTGTGGCGGTGACCGCACCGCGTGAATTCGGCGTGACGTTCCGCGTTGCGTTCGGCTCGCGCTAAGGTTCCTGCGAAAGGGAGGGCCAAGGGGCGTCCCTGATGATGACGAAGCAAGACGATGGCGCTGTCGCCAGACGGGAACGGGCCCGCCCGAAGAAAGGGCAGGGCCCCGACCTGGACCGTCTGGAACGCAGTGCGCTTGCGGCCTTTTCACGGCGGGGGTTCGCGGCCGTGGGGCTTCGCGAACTGGCAGCCTCGATCGGTATCGCGCCGACCCTGATCCTCTATCGCTACGGTTCGAAACTCGGCCTGTGGAAGGCGCTCGTGGATGAACTTGGCCTGCGGGTCGATCAGGCCTGCGCGGCAATGGACAGCGCGTTCGCGGCGGCGCAGCCGTTTCCGGACAGGGCCAGCGCCGCGCTTCGCCCCTTCGTGCGGCTCACTATCGAGATTCCGGAACTGGCGCCGCTGTTCATCGGTGAAATGTCGGAGCCGGGAGAGCGACAGGACTACCTTCTCGACAAAGTCTGGAGCCCGTTTCTCGCCTCGCTGCTGCCGATCATCCACGACGCCGAGCGTTTCGGCAATTCCGATCTCGGCGTCCCGAAATTTGCCGCATTTTCGATCCTCAGCATGATCTTTGCGGCGCAGTACATGGCGCCGGTGATCGATCTGGCAGCGGACGCGCCGCAGCATGACCCGCTCGCCCGGGTGCTGAGGCCGATCGAGCGCCTGCTGACGCTCGATCTCGCACAGGATCGCGACTGCGATCTTTCGTCCGGGCGAAGTCCCCTCAATCCGGCGCCATGATCGAGGTGGACAGCAGCCGGTAAAGGATGCGCGCGATTTGCGAGACGCTGTAGGTGCCTTCCGGCTGGCCGACCCACCAGGCCAGTGTCTCCGCGATCAGCGAGGCGGCGCAGATCGTTCCCAGTTCGGTGGGCAGCCAGGCGTTGATCGGCTGTTCGCCCTTGGCCACTTCCATCGAGACCCGCAGCCATTCCTCCCGCATGGCGCCGCCGGCGCCGCCGTTGAGCAGGATCGCCCAGAGTTCGCGGTGTTCTGCCACATAGGCGCAGAGGCCCTCGAAACCGGCTTCGTAGCTTTCGGCATCGCGGATCGACAGCGTCAACTGGTTGAGGCGGGCGATCTCGTCCTTGGCAATGGCGTCGAGCAGCGATTCCTTGGTTTCGTGGTGACGGAAGAAGGTGGCGTAATGGACCTTTGCCTCGGCGCAGATATCGCGCACGGTGATCTGGTCGAAGGGCTTGCGCTGGAGGAGTTGCAGCATGGCTTCCTGCAGCGCCTTGCCGGACCGCAAGGCGCGGGCATGGGTCGATCTCGATGATGCCAGTGGCTCGGATTTATGCGATACGGTATCGCCTAAAGCGCGATTCGGTTTTTTGTTTTCGGCCATCGGGTCGTGTGTGACGCAAAAAGGCCGGTTTGCGCAAGCGCTAGCCGGTCCAGTCCAGCCGGTCGCCCTGACCGGCCGGACTGAGCCAGCAAACTGGCCGGTCAACGTTCAGGGCCGCACAAGAACAGGCGGCCTGATCGCAGGCGATCAGGCCGGTACCATTGAAGAGAGGATTGCAACTATGCTTCGTCAAATTCTGATCGCCGGAACCATGGCCCTCGTCGCCCCGCCGCTTTCGGTGGTCTGCGCCGGGACCGCAGCGGCCGCCGCGGTGGCCCCCGCCTTTTCGACGTCGGACAGTTCGATCGGCACCCTGCTCGACAATCCGGCCACGAAGGCGATCCTCCAGAAGTATCTTCCCGATCTCGTCAGCAACCCGCAGATCGAAATGGCGCGGGGCATGACCCTGAAGCAGATCCAGTCCTATTCGGCCGACACCGTCACCGACGAGGTCCTGGCCAAGATCGATGCCGATCTGGCGAAGGTCCCCGCGCCCAAGTAAGCGCGTTCACGGGAGCCGCCCGCCGTGGCGGCTCCATCTTCGGCAATTGCCCCCAGGGCCGAACCCCGTAACAGGCAGCCGGGGTGGCTACAGGCCAGTCGGCAATTTTGCCAGCAGCTGCAGGGAGGCGGCATAGTAGTCGTCGTCGAGCGCGGCGGGCTGCGCCATGCCGAGCAGCAGCCCGGCCACTGCCGCGCCGCCGTTCGAAAGCGCGTAGTTCGCTTCCTCGCCGGTGACCACGTCGACCCATGCCGGGATCGGCTTGCCCCCGGCAAGGCAGGTGCGCCAATAGGCCGCGACGTCGGCTGCCAGCACCTTGCGATTGCCCAAAGCGGCGTAAAGCGGCACGCGGATCGCATCGTATCCGAAGCGGGGCGGCTTGTCGCTTGCCGGGGCAAGCTGTGCTGGGCCGCTGATGGTCATCCAGTCACAGGGAAGATGGCGCGCGCCGAAGCGGGCAAGGCCCAGCAACTGGGCGCAGTCATCGATCACCGGTCCCCATATGCCGGCGCCGTCGATGCGCGCAAAAGCGTCGAGCGCAGGCCACACGAAGTAGGACGGGTTAAGCGTGACGCCGCCGCCGGTGACAAAGCCCTGGAGGCCCGGCAGCAGCAGATGGCGCCCGTAGCGTTCGATCACGCAGTGGCTGCGAATGGCGGCGCGGATCGCCGCAGAGCGTGCAATGTAGTCCGGCCGGTCCCATCGTTTTCCGGCCAGGTGCAGCGCCCAGGCGATGACAAGGTCGCCGTCGGTGGCGTTGTTCTTGTCCGCCACCGGGTCGGCGGCGGCGGGATCGTAGCGCCAGCAATGGAGGGCGATGTCCTTGCGCGACAACTGCTCCTGCGTCCAGCGGGCGATCCGCTCGAAACTGTCGCGATCATTGGCGTTGTAGGCAAAGATCAGGCCATAGCTCTGGCCTTCGCTATGGCTGACCCCCTTGTTGCCGGTATCGACGATGCGGCCGTCGGCCATCATGTACTTGTCGCGATAGGCGGTCCAGGTCAGCATACGCGAGCCCCCCCGCGCCGGATCGCGGCTCTGCGCGCCGCCGTTGCAGGCAGCGGTCAGCGCCAGCATCGCGCCGAGCGTGAATTTCCGGCGATCGAGGGCGGGGAAGGCCGCAAACGGTTCGGTCCGGGTATGGCGTGTCATTCTGGTCTTCAAATCCTTGCGACTGTCACGAATTCGGCGTCGTTTGCCTGGGCCGTAAACCCATAACCGCCAAAAGATTTACCGACCGTGACGCACTTCCATGATGTCATCCTTCCAAAGCGCCTTGGTCGTCAGCGCGGCGCCGCTGCCCAGCGCGCGGAACCAGGCGTCGTAGGCGCCTTCGAGAATGCCCAGAAGCATCGCCTGCCAGGCATGACGCAGGTCGGGCACCACCGGTTCCGGCAAGCGGGCATGGCGCACGACGATCGCATCCTCACCCACGACGAGTTCGATCTGGCCCCAGTCCAGATCGCGCCAATAGGCGTTGATCCGGGTTTCGAGCACGCCGACGTCGCTGACGTCATCCAGCGGGACCAGCGCGGCGACGCGCCTGCCCACCGAGGAAAAGAACGCCCGCGCCTGCGCCGGCGGCGCGCGCTCGCCGATCTCCGCGGCGGTAAGGGTTGCCAGCAAGGCGACGCCGCCGATGCCGGAAACGTCGGTATCGTGCCTGGGTGGTGGAAATGACTGGAACTTCATCTGCCCGTGTTCCCGAAGTTCTGCCTGACGCTGAACAAGCTACGGAACTCGTTATAGGTTCCGAAGGTATTATAGCTTGTTTCGCCCCCGATCCGTGTTGTTGGCGATATCTTGTAATAAAGCGACAGCAGCGCGGAGAGCGCGAAGCCGGTCTTGCTGCTCTCGTCGTAGAAGGAGCGGACGTCGTTATCGTCCGCCTTGGCATCGTCGAGGTGCCCCTGCAGGTCCGCATCCGTGGGATAGAGCGGGCTGGCATCCTGGCTGTAGCTCTGGAAGCCGGGGGTGAACGAGGCGCGCATGTCGAACCGGTCGTTATTCAGGGTGTAGTTGACCGGGAAGCCCACCGAGATGAAGCTTTGCGGGCTGAAGTAGCCGCCGTTGCCCCAGGTGAAGTAGTTCTGGCTCTTGTCGTAGTCCTGGTAATTGACGTTGAGCCCGACTGTGAGTGCCGAATGCGGGCTGGCATAGGCCCGCAGGTAACCGCCGACGTTGGCCTCGAAGCCGTCATTGCGCACGACCCTGGTCCCGTTGAACCGGTAGTAGCGCCCCTCGCCATAGACGCCGCTGCCATCGCGGTCGTAGGACAGGCCGCCGCCGAAGCCGGTGCGCATGACCTGGCCCCAACGCTCCTTGCTGACGGGATCGACGACGCCGGCATAGGACAGCACGCTGTCGGTCACCGGCTTGCGTTCGGCCACCGCGCTCACCCGGAAGCCGGGGCTCACTTCTGGAGTGACGGCGCCGCGGAAGGTGACCTTGGTCTTGCCCATGCCGATCGGCGTGGTGCCCGCTTCGGCCTGGGCAAAATCGCTTTCGTAGCCGGCCGAGAAGGCCACGCCAGAGGCATTGACGCTGCCGGGACCGTCGAACTGCGCCTCCGTCTGGGCGACGATGTTGTCGGCCTCGATCGTGGCGTTCTGGCCGAACCGCGCCTGCCCGGACTTGCTGGGCGAACCGGCGTCGAGCACGGTCGCCTCGGCCTTGGCATAGACGCGGCCGGTCGGCACGTCGGTGGAGAAGCGGACCGAGCCCTTGATCTCGTCGAGGCGGCTCAGTCCCTTTTCGCCCGAGCGCTGGCGGTAGCCGGTATCGACATCGACACGCGGTCCGGTTTCCTGCGTCAGGTTGGCGAGCTGGGACTGGATCTGGGCCATGACCGGATCGGCGGGATAGGCGCTCGCCGCGTCTGCCGGGACCGGCTCGGACATGTAAGGCGAGGAATAGGCGATCGCTCCGCCTGCCGGGCTGGCTCCTGCGCCGCTTGCCAACGGGGCCTGATAGGGCGCGGCGGCATAGGCCTGGGCAGGCGCATAGGCTGGCGCAGCGGCCGAGGGCAGCCGGGTGCCGGAACCCAGGGCAAACGGATTGACCGCCTGCGGCGCCGCTACGGCCTGGTTGCGGAACGGATTGGCGCCGCCGGCCGGGCTCATCGCTGCAAAGGGATTGCCGCCTGCCAGCCCGTCGATCGAGGTGCCGCCCTGGCGGGCGGTGTAGAGCGCACGCGCTTCCTTGAGGTAGCGCGCCGCGGCACGGTTGTTCCCCCGTGACTGTTCGATGCGCGCGATGGTCATGCGCACTTCGTAGTCCTGCGGGAAGGCCCGCAGCACATCGTTCTGCGCCTTGCGTGAAAGGTCGTCGTCGCCGGCCGCCTGCGCGGTATCGGCCAGTCCGAGCAGGGCGTCGCGGTCCCCCGGCTTGCGGGCGAGCACCAGCTGCCAGGCCTGCGCCGCGCGTGCCGGCATCCGGCCGCTCTGGTAGAGGCGGGCAAGCCCGGCCAGCACGTCCATGTTGTCGGGTGCGGCGCTCCAGGCGGATTGCAGGATATCGAAGGATTCGGCAAAACGCCCCTCGAGCCGGGCGCGGTCGGCCTGCGAGACCATCAGCGCCCCGTTCATCCGGGCATAGGCGCGCTGGCTGTCCGCCGAGCCGCCGGCCAGCGATCCGGCGCGTTGCAGCATGTCGCGGGCAAGATCGTCGCGGCCGACGCGGGCCAGCGTGCCGATCAGCCCTTCATAGTCCTCGATGCCGGTGGCATTGCCGTGCGTCGCATTTTCCGCGACGGCAGCGGCACCGGCCGTATCGCCGAGGTCATAGAGCGCATTGGCGATCGCGGCCTGCTTGCCCACCGGAATGCCGCTCATCGAGCCGAGCTGGCGCAGGGAGGCGAGGGCCTGCGCGCTCTGGCCCGAAGCGCCCATGGCCTTGGCACGGGCGATTGCCTCGTCGGTCTTCACGCCCACCGCGAAACTGCGCATCTGGGCGGTGCGCTGGGTTTCCGGGATCATGTCGATGAGGCGGCTGGCCTCGGCCGGGCGGTCGAGGTCGGCGTTGAGCAGCGCGGCGGCATAAAGCGCGTCGGGCTTGCCCTTGGATACCAGGGAACGCAGCAAGGCCTCGGCTTCCGGGACGCGGCCGCGCTTGATGTTGAACTCGGCAAATTCGTAGCGGATCCACGGATCCTCGGGATCGGCGACAAGGCCGTTCTGGAACTCGCGCGTGGCGCCCAGGTCGTCCCCGGCAGCGGCGGCGGCAAGCGCGCGGCTGCGTGCCGCGCTGACCTGCAGGCGCCGGTCGTCGGCGCTGCTGGCGTTTCCGGTTTGCCCTGCCTGCCGATAGAGTTCGGCGGCATCGGCATGGCGGCCCTGCTGCTCGTAGATGTTGGCGAGCAGTTCGACCGCCGGGCCGGACTGCGGATAACCGGAGTGGACCAGCGCTTCGGCGGTGGTCTGCGCCGCCGTCAGATCGCCGCGCGCCAGGGCATCGCGGGCCTCGCCAAGGCCGGCAAAGAAGCGCGCTGCGGCAAGGCCGCTGCTCCATTGCTCGGCGCGGCCGAGGCGCGAGGCCTGCCCCAGCAGATCGGCCGATTCCGCAAAGCGGCTCTGGCGCAGGCGCACGATGCCAAGTCCGCCAAGCGCATCGGCATCGCGCGGATTGACCGCGAGCGCGCGCTGGAACTGGCTGGCCGCGCCGTCGAGGTCGCCCTTTTCAATAGCCGCGAAACCGGCCACGCGGGCCTGCCCGGCGCGGTTGCTGGCGGAGGAGGGGGCGGGTTTGGCCTGTGCGGGTTTGGTCTGTACAGGTTTGGCCGGGGTTGGGCCGGGCCGCGATGCCGAGGCCGCATTGCCGGTCTGGCGCGGCTGAGCGGGTTTGGCAGATGCAGTGGCGGCGGGTTTCGCCGCAGCCGGAGCGGCGGGCGTGGGAGCCGCCTTGCCACCGCCGTTCATGGCCTGGGCCACGGCCGGATTGTTGGGATCGAGCGCGCGGGCACGGCGCAAGGCCTGCTGGGCCAGATCCTCGCGCCCCTTGGAGCGCCAGTAGCGGGCCTGCTGCAGCAGCGCGGCGACGCCGCTATCCTGCGCCGAGGCGACACCCACGCTCACCACTTCCGCCCCGGTCGAGGCGAGCAGCAGCGCCAGGCAGGCCAGGCGCAGGGGTTTGCGGGCTACGGTCATGCGGTATCGTCCGTATTGCCGAGGCGGCGGGCAGCCTGGCCGCGGAAGTAGAGATAGGCAGGCCCTGCCAGCAGCACGGCAAGGGCAAGCGCGAAGATCGCCATCAGCATCGGCCGCTGGCTGAACCAGTAGGCCAGCTTCATCCAGACCGGCAGCGAGCCGGTCCAGTAACGGTCGCCGATCGCGAAGCTGGCCATGCCGTCGCCCTTGGTGACCGCGAGATCACCCTGGATCGAGGCGTTGAACTTCACGTCGGCCATGCCGTCGACGAGGCCGGGAAGGGCCGAGGGATCGTCGGCCAGGACGGCAACGACCGTGCGGTCCGAGGCGTAAGGCGAGCGGAAGCTGACGATGCCGGAAAAGCCCCGGGCGTTGTAGACCATCGGTGCCGCGTCGGCGGGATCGTCACTGCGCGTGCCGCCGAAGAGCGACGTGACGTATTGCAGCGGCGAGCGTTCCGAAACCTGGAGATGGCCGTTCACGAAACGCACCGGGGCGCTGTCGAACAGGGTGCCGCCGGCGAGCTGCGAGCCGCCGATCACCAGCAGGTCCTGGCTGTCGAGCCGCGAGGGATCGACGCTGGAGGTGATCGTGATCGCCGTTACCGGCACGCCGGTGGAATCGCCGAAGCGGCCCATCAGCCCGAGGAACGCCTCGACCGTCGCCGCCGAGGGGGCATCGGCCATCACGACGGTCGTCTCGGCAAGGTCGGGCGCCACCGTGAAGGGGAAACCGGCACCCGCGAACGTGGCGAGATCGGGCATCATGATCGCGTGGTAGGCGCTGGAGAAGTCGATCGTGCTGTCCGGATCAAGCGACGTGCGCACGTTTTCGGGCAGGGTGCCGGTACATTTCATCTTGTCGGCAATGACCATGTTGTAGTCGAACGTCAGTTCGTTCTGGCCGAACAGGTTGTAGCGCGGCAGCGGCAGCGACGCCGTGGAATCCTGGCTGCGCACGCCGTTCGCACCGAACAGTGCGCTCCACCAGGTGGAGCCCATCGGCAGCGACTTGAGGTACTGGCCGTTGAGCGAGACGTCGAGGCGCGAGGCGCGCTTGTCGAGCCACTGGGCGACCGGATAGCGATAGCCGAGGCTCAGCTTGCCGCCTTCACGCGGCCAGAAGAACAAATCGGGCGCGACGCGGAAGCTGGTGGTCAACGGGCCGGGGCGGAAGCCCATGCCCTGAAGCGCGTAGGCGGGCATGATCTCGCCCAGCTTTACCGGCCGGTCTGTCGAGACCCAGCGCAGCGCGCCGTATCGCTTCCAGGCCGGGATGCGGACGTCGTCGAAGTTCATGCGCTGGCCGCCGAACACGCCGCGCCCCAGCGCCACGGCTCCGGCGGCGAGGCGCAGTTCGCCGTCGCTGCGGCCCATCAGCACCAGCAGGGTACCCGAAGGATCGGCCGGGTTGCGCATGACGGCGGCCGAAGCGCCGCTGGGCGGCGCGATGGCGAGGCCGGGGATCGATTGGCCCTGCTTGAGGAAGACCACCGCATTGCCCTTGGGCAAGGCGCCGAAGACCGGCTTGAACGAGAAGCCCCGGTAGCTGGCGAGCGACCCCAGCCAGGAGGCGGTGGCCGCTGCCGCTTCCAGCTCGCCCTTGCGGGGCTGGCCGGCAAACACGAAGGGCACCGTCAGCGGCAGGTTCTGCCCCTTGTCGAAGAAGGGCAGCGGCATGCGCGCAAGGTCAGGCGCAAAGGGCAGTGGCTGATACTGGAAATCGATCCACGAGCGCACGTTGCTGATATTCGCCCAGAGTACCGAGTTGAACGGATCCTCGCAGTCGGTCGCGTAGTGGCCGACCAGGCGCAAGTTGAGCTGGTTGTCGCCCGGCAGGAACAGCGCGGGGTTGATCGCGATGCGCAGCGCGCGGCCGCCGGCATCGGCACGGGAGAGCGGGATCGTCTGCACCGCCTCGCCGTTGAGGATCACTACCAGGTGGCTCATGCTGTCGAGCATCATCGGCGACCAGGCCATCTGCAGGGTCATGACCGCCGAAGTCACCACACGGTCCTGACGCATGCCGAACGGTATGCCGATTTCCCCCTGGGTGCCCTGGAGGCGAATCGGGGTGGTGATGCGCATGTCCTTGAGCGTCAGCCGCTCCGCAATGGTGCCGGCCGCGGGCGCGGCTCCGGCCCCGGCTTCACCGTCGGCCGCAGCGGCGGCGGGCTTTGCCGGAACGGGCGCGGCGTGCACCTCGCGCGAGCCGAGCACGATCGTCGCCAGACCGAGCGCGAGTGCGCAGGCCAGCGCGGCTGCCTTGCCGAGGCTGATGCCCCGTGTCTTGCGGGTCGGCGAGGGCGAAACAGAGGCAGGGGCGGACGGCGTGGCCGCGACAGGGGCCGAAGGCGCGATGAGTGCGGCTAGCTCGGCTTCCCGGCGCATGGCGCGGCGTTCGGCAAAATTGAGGCGAAGCATACGTTTAATGGTCACCATGTCGACGATGATGATGTCGGCCAGCGAACGCAGGCCGGTCACCTGGACGTGCGGCGAGGCCGGTTGCCAGGCATCCGCACGGCCCATCACGGCGCGCACGAGGTGGCGTCCGGCCAGGACGTCAAGCTGTTCGAAGCGCACGAAGGCGCGGTCGCCGGTCGTGCGCAGGGTTTCCACCGGGATCGACAGGACTTCGTCGCCCATCGCCATGGTGATGTGCCGCACGGCATTGTCTCCCGCCGGTCGTCCTTGCGGCAGGGCAAGGGCGGCGCCGCCCATCGAGATGTCGAGGGTGCGCGTTTCCAGCACGTGCCCCGATGCGAGATAGGCCGTTACCGGCAGCTCCACGGGAATGCGGATGTCCTTGCGGGCCTGGCGGGTTTCGCGCGCCACCGAAACGGCGGCGATCAGGATCACGAGACTGAACACGGCCCACGAGATGTTCAGCACCAGCGTGTCGGTCTGGACGTTGAACATGTAGGGGAAAAACGCCCATTTGATCACGGCCAGCGCGATCCCGGCCAGCAGCAGGCCGATGGTGATGAGGTGAGGCTTGACGATCGCCCAGTCGAAATAGGTGCGATCGAGCAGGCTGCCCTTGTCGGTGACGTTGAACTTGCCCTTGCGGGGCTGGAACCATGTCATCAAGGTCGGCTTGACGAGGTGGAAGGCCAGAATGGTCTCGTAGACCTCGCCCCAGAACGGCCGCCGGTCCGCCCCTTGCGCGCGCAAGTTCGAGGCCGAGGCGCAGAACAGGTGCGGCAGGGCATAGGCGAAGATCAGCGAGGCCGAGGCCTGGATGATGTTGAGGCCAAAGATCAGGTAGGCGAGCGGACTGGTCAGGAAGGCGATGCGCGGCAGCGGATACTGGAAGTGCAGCATCGCGTTGAGGTAGCAGAGGCGCTGCTGCCAGGTGAGGCCGGGGCCGAACAGCGGATTGTCGATGCGCAGGATCTGCGTCATCCCGCGCGCCCAGCGGATGCGCTGGCCGACGTGCAGCACGAGCCGCTCGGTGGCGAGCCCGGCGGAAAGCCGCGCGCTGATGTAGGCGGTGTTCCAGCCGGTGCGCTGCAGCTTGAGCGCGGTGTGGGCGTCCTCGGTCACCGTTTCACCGGCGAAGCCATTGGTTTCCATCAGCGCTTCGCGGCGGATGATCGCGCAGGAGCCGCAGAAGAAGGCCGCGTTCCACAAGTCGTTGCCGCCCTGCACCGGGCCGTAGAACAAGTCGCCTTCGCCCGCCATGTCGTCGATCACGCCGGCGAGGTTGCGCTGGACCGGATCGGGCGAATACATGTGGTGCGGCGTCTGCAGCAGGGCGAGGCGCGGATCCTTCTGGAACCAGCCGACTGTGAGCTGGAGGAAGGCGCGGGTCGGCACGTGGTCGCAGTCGAAGATGGCGATGAGCTCGCCGTCGGTCTTTGTCATCGCCGCGTTGAGATTGCCCGCCTTGGCGTGCAGGTTGTTGTCGCGGGTGATGTAGCCGCAGCCTGCCTCACGCGCAAAGGCGCGGAATTCCGCGCGCTTGCCGTCGTCGAGGATAAAGACGCGGTAGCGGTCGGCCGGATAGTCCAGGTCCATCGCCGCGAACACCGTGTTGCGCACGATGTCGAGGCTTTCGTTGTAGGTCGGGATGTAGATATCGACCGTGGGCCATTCCTCGGAAGGGCCGTTGGGCTCGATCACCGGACGGTCGAGCGGCCAGCTGGTCTGCAGGAAGCCAAGCGCCAGGATCACCCAGGCGTAGAGTTCGGCGAGATAGAGCCCGCCGCCCAGCAGGAATTCGGGCAAAGTGCCGAAGGCCAGGGTCTGGGTCGTGCGCCAGAACATGTAGCGGGTCGACATCAGCAGCGCCAGCAGGCCAAGCGCCAGCGCGCCCTTCCGGCCCGGCCAGCGCCGCATGAGCAAGGTTCCGCCAACCGCGACGGCTGCGAAGATCCACTGCGCGTTGTTGTCGAGCGGCACGCTCACGACCAGCGCCGCGATCACCACGACCAGCGCGATCACGAGATAACGCAGTATTCCCCGCTGCAGAACCTTACCCGTCATGCAGCGCGGCTCGCCGCGGAGGGGGCGATCCAGACCGGATCGGTGGAATGAAGCGCGTCGACCAGCTTGGCCGAAATCGCGCGCACATCGCTGAGCGCGGCGCTGGCCGGGGCGTAGCGGGACAGCGGTTGCAGCATCGCCATGGCCTCGGGCACCGCTTCGTCGGAGCGGATGCGGCCGATCAGCCGCTGGCCGGCCAGCTCGCGCACGAAGGCGGCGCCGTGGCGGGACAGGCGGCGGGTCTCGTCAAGAGCGTTGATGACAAAGGCCGTGCGCGACAGGCCGTCGGTCCCGGCTTCGTCGAACATCTGCGGGAGCAGGGCGAGGCTGTCGGGCTGCACGGTCAGGGGGCAGACGTGGGCGCAGGCAGCCTGGGCGATGCGCCGGGCGGCGCGCCAGTCGCCTGACGGAACGTCCAGCACCATGACCCGGTCCTTGCCGGGCGATAGATAGCCAAGATCGTTCAGCATCGGCAGCAGGTCGGCGTCGTCGGCCGAACGGGTCCAGTGGCGCAAGTTGATGCCGCCGACCAGCACCGCCTCGTCGGCAGGCGCGGTCAGCGAAGGAAGGCTGATCGCCTGCGACAGGCCGAAATGAAGCGGCATGGTATCGCGCGCTGCAAACGTCAGCACGGTGACGTCGGCGCCTTCGGCGGACAGCCCCATCGCGAGATGCGCGGCGACAAAGGTCGTGCCGGTGCCGCCCTTGGGTCCGTGGCAGAGAATGACGGGCATCAGGCGTCTCCTTCGCGCGGAGCAGTGCCGGTGGCGGCACCTTCCGTCTCGACGGCGGCCGAAAGACGGCGCAGCAGCGCCCGGACGTCTCCCGACGAATCGGCGGGGCGCGGCGCGGGGGCAGAGGCTCTCGCAGCCGGTTCGGAGCCGTGTTCGTAGCGGCTGAAAAGGACCTGGATCTGTTCCTTGGGGGCTTCGGGCACCCGCTCGTCCGGGGCAGGAACTTCGCCAGTGCCGCGCGAGGCGGACTTGGAAACCTGCGGAGCGGCCTGATCCAGCGCCTGCAGGCGCGGATCGCGCAGCAAGGCCTCCAGGATCGGCCAGAGCTCCAGATCGGTAAACCGATCCTCGAATTCCTTGTAACTGAAATCGCTTCGGCCCAACCGGTCCAGAAGGTTTCTTGCATCAATCCGCATGGTGCCAGGTCCCCAGTCTCTTCCGCCATACTGATTAAAAGTGGTTAATATACTGTAAAATCACGCTGCAAAGCGATTTCGACAAAATCCGCGCATTTCGTTGTGCATTGCGGCATCCCACCGCCGGTCGCGGTGTGCGCGGGAGCGGTCAATCAAGCGCTCCAATTCGATTGGGCTGCGGTGATTTATTCCCATATTTCCAAGTAAATACATGGCAATTTTTAAAGACTTGTTGGACCTGCTCACGTTGCCTGCCCAGAGATTACGACTGTTATCTTATTTTTATGAAAGGGCGCATCAAATTGAGCGTCGCGTCCGCAATCGGGAACAATCTGCCTATAACGAAGATTTGACGTCAGAGGATCAAGACGTGGACAAGGAAGGCCTGCCCGACCTGCCGGTGGCGCAATTCCTGCGCCTTCGGCGGCATATCCCGCCGCTGTACGGCGTGCTGGCGGTCAACGCGGCAGCGCTCGCTTATACGCACCGTCACGTTGCACCGCCCTACCTGACGGTGGCGGTTGCCGGACTGCTTGTGCTTGCCTGTCTTCAGCGCATCTACGCCTGGACCCGCCCTATCGATCCTGCTGCGATCACCGGCGACCAGGCGCGCGCCATCATGCGCCGCACGACTGTGCTCGGCATCACGATGACGCTGGGATTCCTGATCTGGGCGCTGGCGCTCGATCAGTACGGCACGCCGGCCCAGCAGGGGCACGTGATGCTGTTCATTGCCGCCACTTTGCTGGGATGCATCTTCTGCCTCACTTATCTGCCCACAGCTGCGGTGGCGATCTCGATGATCGCGATCGGCCTGTTCACGCTCTATTGCGTGCAGCAGGGCAGTGAGGAGCGGTTGTCGATCGCCTGCTCAACCGGCCTGATCACCATCCTCATCCTGTTTGTCGTGCGCGACTGCTTCGCCTCGTTCGTCAGTCTGGAGGAATCGCGCAGCGCCCTGATCGTCGGCCAGCGCCGGGCGGAGCGCCTCGAAGCCGACAGTGCGCGCCTGGCACGTACCGACGCGCTGACCCAATTGCCGAACCGGCGGCGATTCTTCGAGGAACTCGAGGCATTGCTGAGCGGGGCGACGACGGAGACCCGCTTTTCGATCGGGTTGCTGGATCTCGACGGCTTCAAGCCGGTCAACGATACGCACGGCCATGCCCAGGGTGACCGGCTGCTGGCGATGATCGGGGACCGTCTGGCCGCCGTGTGCAAGGCGCACGAACCGGGCGTCAGTGTCGCAAGACTGGGGGGCGATGAATTCGGCTTCATCATCCAGGCCGAAATCGACGAGGCCTGCGACTTCATGCAAGGGGTCTGCCGGGTGGTGCAGGAGCCGGTGCCGCTGGACGGCATGCAGATCGCGGTCGGCGCCTCCGGCGGTGTCGCCGCCTATCCGCTTTCGGGCACCGATGCCAACAAGCTGTTCGACCGCGCCGACTTTGCGCTTTATCACGCCAAACGGCACCAGCGCGGCCACTGCGTGAAATTCTCCCACCTGTTCGAGCAGATCATCCGCGCCGATCAACTGGTCGAATCCGCGTTGCAAACGGCCGATCTCGCCCAGGAGATCGCGCTGGTCTTCCAGCCGATCTACGACATCCAGAGCAAGGCGGCGGTCTGCGTCGAGGCGCTTGCCCGCTGGACCTCTCCGGTCGCCGGGCCGGTTCCGCCGGAAACCCTGGTCTCGGCGGCCGAGAAGCTCGGCATCCTGCGCGTCGTCACGCTCGCGCTGTTCGACCGCGCGATTGCCGCCTGTGCGCAATTGCCCGCGCACCTCAGGGTTTCGTTCAACCTTTCCGCGGGAGACCTTGCCAATCCGGAGACGGTCGACGCGATCCTCGATGCCATGACCCGCAGCGGGCAACCGGGCAGGCGGTTCATCTTCGAGATCACCGAAACCGCCCTGATCTCGAGCTTCGCAACGGCGGTGCGCGAGATCGAGCGCCTGCGCGCGTCCGGCGCCAAGATCGCGCTGGATGATTTCGGCACGGGTTTTTCCAGTTTCAATTCGCTGCAGGAACTGCCGCTCGACATCCTGAAGATCGACAAGACCTTTACCGGACGGATCGAGGATCCGGCAGGGCGCCGGGTCATCCGGGGGATCCTGTCGCTGGCGCACTCGATGTCGCTGAAATGCGTGATCGAGGGGCTGGAAACCGAGGGTCAGCTGGAAGCGGCGCGCGAACTGGGGTTCCGCTACGGGCAGGGCTATTGCCTGGCACGTCCCGCCGCACTGGCCGAAATCGGCGCACGGATCGCCTGAGCAACACGCAAGGCGGGGACGACCGACGGCGGCTGCCTGAAAACACATTGACTGCGGCAAAGCGCCGGGCAACCGTGTTTTCACACTATTTCAGGGGGCTGTGCAATGAACCGGAAAACACTCTCACGCCGCGTGACGAAACTCTCGTGCAGCTTGCTGGCGCTGGCCAGCGCGATCGGTACGGCCGATGCCCGCGACGTGGTGATCCACGCCGGGCGGCTGATCGACGGCACCGGCGCGGCGCCCCGGCAGAACGTGTCGATCCTCATCACCGACCAGCGCATCACCGCGATCCAGCCCGGATTCGTGACGCCTGCAGGCGCGGAGGTGGTCGACCTTTCGGACAAGACCGTCCTGCCCGGCCTGATCGACACCCACGATCACATCACGGCCGGCTGGCATGCCGGCGACCCGATCCGCAACAGCGTGACCCGGACCAACTACCAGGATGCCATCGAGGCCACCGTGTTCACCCGCAACACGTTGCTGGCCGGGTTCACCTCGGTTCGCGATTGCGGGGCCGACACGCAGGTTGTCGTCGCGCTCAAGAAGTCGATCGAGGATGGCGTGGTGCCGGGGCCGCGCATGTGGGTGGCCGGAACCCCGCTCGGCCCGACCGGCGGCCACGGCGACGCGGTCAACGGCTTGCGGCCCGAATTTGCCGACATCCCGCATGTCAGCGACAACGTGATCGACAGTCCCGATGCCGCGCGCCTCGCCGTGCGCCGCCTGAAGCGGGAAGGGGCGGACCTGATCAAGATCATGCCCTCGGGCGGCGTCATGTCGATCGGCGACGATCCGCGTCATCAGTTGATGACCGACGACGAGATCAAGGCGGTGATCGACACCGCCCATGCGCTGGGCATGAAGGTCGCGGCCCATGCCCACGGCAAGGACGCCATCGATCACACCATCGCGCTGGGCGTCGATTCCATCGAGCACGGTTCTTATGCGGACGCGGCCAGCTACAAGCTGTTCAAGCAGCACGGGGCCTATCTGGTGCCGACGATGCTGGTCGGCGAGCGGGTCTACCAGCGGGCCAGGGAGCACCCCGAGCAGCTCAACCCGTCAACGGCGGAAAAGGCGCTCGCCATCGCGCCGCTGCTGCGCCGTAACCTGCACGATGCATATGCCGCCGGTGTGAAGATCGCGTTCGGGACGGATACCTTCGGTCTTTCGAGCCACGGCGAGAATGCCCAGGAATTCGCGCTGCTGGTCGCGGCCGGGATGACACCGATGGATGCGATCAAGACCGCGACCGGCAATGCCGCGGACCTGCTGGGCAGCGCGGATGTCGGCACCCTTCAGGCGAGGCGTTATGCCGACGTCATCGCGGTGGACGGCGATCCGCTCAGCGATGTGAAGGTACTGGAGCACGTCGGTTTCGTCATGAAGGGCGGCGCGATCGTCAAGTCCGCCGGACAGCCGCAGATCTGATCGCACGAACCCCGGTCGCCGCACGGCGGCCGGGGATCGATGCACAGGCGGCCGGATCAGGCGGAGGCAGGGCGCCGGGCCACGATGCCGAAACCGGCAATCACCGCATAGCAGAGCGCGGGCAGCAGCAGCGCGATGCCGAGGTCGCCGCCGGTCAGGTCGGCAATGGCGCCGGTCGCCAGCGGCACCAGCGCGCCGCCGCAGATCGCGACATTGATGATGCCCGACCCATCCGCCGCGCGGGCGCCGAGCTTTTCGCAGGCCAGGCTGAAGATCGTCGGGAACATGATCGAATTCATCAGGCCGACCGCCAGCAGCGCGTAACCCGAGACATTGCCCGCCGTCGTTACCGAAAGCGCCAGCAGGGCGATCGCCATAGCCGCGTTGAAGGTGAGGACCAGCGCCGGGTTGAGCACCCGCAGCACCGCAGAGCCGACAAAGCGCCCGACCATCGCGCCGCCCCAGTAGAGGCCGATCAGCTTGCCGGCGGACTGTTCGGGCAGCGCCATGACGTGGGGCTGCATGAGATAGCTGACGATCAGCGAACCGATCGAGACTTCGGCGCCGACGTAGAGGAAGATGCAAAGCGCGCCATAGGAAAAGCGCGGGCGCTTCAGCAGGTCGAAACCGGCAAAGCCGTTATGATCGCCGTGCTGTTCGGGCGGCAGGCGATTGCGGAAGGTCCAGACCGCGAGGGCGACGAGCGCGAGGGCGAGGGCAATGCCGAGGTAGCCATGGACGATCGCCTGGCTTTCCGCGCGGCGGTAGGCATCCAGCGCTTCGCCCGTGAGGTCATGGGCGGAGACCTTGGCAAGGCTGCCGAGGATCAGCACCGAACCGGCGAACGGGAACAGCGTCGTCCCGAGCGAGTTGAAGGCCTGCGCGAAAGTCAGCCGCGAACTGGTCGTTTCCGGCTTGCCCAGCAGGCTGATCAGCGGATTGGCGACAACCTGGACGATGACCACGCCCGCCGCCAGCACGAAATAGGCAGCCAAAAACAGCCAGTAGGTAGCCGTCTGCGAAGCCGGAATGAAGGCGAGGCAGCCCAGGATCATGATCGCCAGCCCGGCAACCGCGCCGCGCATGTAGCCGACCTTGCGCACCAGCATCGCGCCGGGAATGCCGATTACCGCATAGGCGGTGAAAAAGCAGAACTGCACCAGCATCGCCTGCGTGTAGCCCAGCGTGAACAGTTCCTTGAGCTTGGGGATGATCACGTCGTTCAGGCTGGTGATGCCGCCGAAGATGAAGAACAGCGCCATGACAAAATAGCGCAGTTCAGGCGCGTCGACGTAGCCACCTGGCACTTCGTCGTTCGATTCGCTCTGCGGGATAGCGGATGTAAGGGCCATGAGGGCTCGACCTGTTGCTGGCGGGCGCGTGGGACGCGCGTTTCAGGACTACGTTTCAGGAACTTATGGGAATGTCCGATGGCCTGCGTCGCCGCTGGATGCCCCCCGGATGAGCCGCTGCGTGGAAGCCCCTCCTGGCGGTACCGTGCCGGCGTCCGGCTTTATTCTCCCATATCGTTCTTGTTGTTGTCATCCGGGTGCAGGCATCGCTTGCGCAAGACCTGCACCCGGGTGCCAACGCTGTCGGTTTTGGAGGAGATGACAACGTTGTACCGAGCGTCTAGCCTGCATCGGCACGGGGATCAAGTCCGTCTTGATGACCACAAGCCATTCTCAGGACGACGCGAGTGTGCCACACGTGACGGATGGCCAGTATTCGTGACGTTGCCGCCGCAGCCGGCGTTTCCATCAAGACCGTGTCCCGCGTTGTCAACAAGGCGCCGAACGTCAGCGAGGACCTGCGCAGCCGTGTGAGCGGGGCGATCGAACGTCTCGGCTATCGGCCCAATCAGTCGGCGCGGCGCCTGGCGGGAGGCCGCTCCTTCATGCTGGCGTTTCTCTACAACAATCCGACCCCCGGCTATACGTCGGCCCTCCAGGTCGGTGCGGCCAACCGGTGCCGCGAGCTTGGCTATCACCTCGTCGTCGAGCCGATGCCGCTGGACGGGCCGGAACGCTTCGAGATTCTCGACCGCCTCGTCGCCGCGCTGCGGCCTGACGGCGTGTTTCTGGCCCCGCCGCTGTCGGACGACAAGGCGCTGCTCCAGCATTTGTCCGAACTCAATCTGTCCTGTGCGCGGCTCGCCGGCTCGATCATGGCGGAAAGCTTCAACATCCCGACGCCGGAACGGGCGGCAGGGCGCATGATCGCCGACCATCTGATCGAACTTGGCCACCGGCGCATCGGCGTGATCACGCCGCCTGCCGGTCACCGGGCGGCACAGGCCCGCGTCGAGGGTTTTCGCGACGGGCTGAGCGCCGCGACGGGGCTTGCGCTAGACCCGACGTTTGTTGCCGGTGATTTTGACTTTGCCTCGGGCGAGCAGGCGGCGGGACAACTGCTCGCCCAGGATCCGCCGCCCACGGCGATCTTCGCCACCAACGATGCGATGGCGCTCGGGGTGATGACCTGCGCCCATCGGCGCGGGCTTAGAGTGCCGGCGGATCTCTCGATCGTCGGCTTTGACGATACGTCGGCCAGCGCCACCACCTGGCCGCCGCTCACCACGGTGCGCCAGCCGCTGGAGGAGATGGGCAGGGCGCTGGTCGATGCGCTGGTCGGCGACGTCGACGAGGCGCCGGAGTTCCGCTTCGAACTCGTGCGGCGCGAAAGTACCGGTCCAGCTCCGGCAAGGTGACCGGCGGAAGGAAGAGGCATCGAGATTAATCGATGGGTTGTTGACCGCACCTCATGCATCGAATAATATCGATGCATGGATACCGAATCCGCGCTCTCCATGCTTGCCGCGCTGGCTCACCCGACCCGGCTCGACGCCTTTCGCCTGCTGGTCCGCAACGAGCCGGATGGCCTTGCGACCGGCGCGCTGGTCGACGCCTCGCAGCTGAGCCAGAGCACCTTTTCCAGCCATCTCGCGATCCTGGCGAAAGCCGGTCTCGTGCAATCACGCAAGCAGGGGCGCCAACAGATCCAGCGCGCCGACATCGATGCGCTGCGGGCCTTGCTGGTCTACCTGGCCCGGGACTGCTGCGAGGGGCGCACCGAGCTTTGCGCACCGCTGCTGGCCGAACTCACCTGCTGCTGACGAGGCGACCATGACCGATATCGTGATCTATCATAATCCCGACTGCGGCACCTCGCGAAACACCCTCGCCATGATCCGCGGCGCCGGCATCGAACCGCATGTCGTCGAGTACCTGAAGACGCCGCCGAGCCGCGAACTGCTGGTTCAGCTCATCGCGCGGGCCGGCATCACCGCGCGCGCACTGCTGCGCGAGAAGGGCACTCCATTCGCGCAGTTGGGGCTGGGCGACGAAAGCCTTGCGGATGACGCGCTCATCGATGCGATGCTGGAGCATCCGATCCTGATCAACCGCCCGCTGGTTGTCGCTCCGCTTGGGGTAAAACTGTGCCGGCCTTCCGAAATGGTGCTCGACCTGCTCCCCGCCGGGGCGCTACCCGCTTTCGTGAAGGAAGACGGCGAGGTCGTGGGAACCAAAGGGCGATGACACCGTCGCTTCGCCCGGTCCGGCGCACCGACGCTGCGGCGATCGCCGAGATTTACGCCCATCACGTCCGCCATGGCACTGCGACGTATGACGTGGTGCCTCCGGGCCTAGCCGAAACCGAGGCGAAGATCCTGGCCATCACCGCGCGCGGCTGGCCCTTTCTCGTCGCCAGCCATGGGTCCGAACTGGTCGGCTATGCCTATGCCGCGCAGTTCCGTGACCGGCCCGCTTATGCCTATGCCTGCGAGGAC
Source organism: Sphingomonas sp. IC081 (assembly GCF_006874585.1). Classification (GTDB taxonomy): domain Bacteria; phylum Pseudomonadota; class Alphaproteobacteria; order Sphingomonadales; family Sphingomonadaceae; genus Novosphingobium. The sequence goes on along the minus strand of NZ_CP029762.1, from coordinate 488,812 downwards.
AGCATCTACGTGGCCCATGACCGGCGTGGCGGCGGTATCGGCAAGGCCTTGCTGACAGGGTTGCTGGCGGCGGCCGAGGCCCACGGCTTTCGCTGCATGGTCGCGGTCATCGGCGGCGGCGAGCCTGCTTCGGTCGCGCTGCACGCGGCATGCGGTTTCGAGCACGCCGGGCGGCTGACCGGCATGGGCTGGAAGGCCGGGCGCTGGCTCGACACGGTCTATATGCAAATCGCGCTAGGGGAGGGCACCGGCTCGGCCCCCGACAATTCAACGATGGAATGATCGCATGTCGCTGTTCGAACGCTATCTTTCGCTGTGGGTGGCACTGTGCATCGTTGCCGGGATCACGCTTGGTCATCTGGCGCCAGCGGCATTCGCGGCCATCGCCGCGATGGAAGTGGCCAGGGTCAATCTCGTCGTTGCCGTGCTGATCTGGCTGATGATCGTGCCGATGCTCCTGCGGGTCGACTTCGGCGCGCTGCACAGCGTGCGCCGGCACTGGCGCGGCATCGGCGTGACACTGCTGGTGAACTGGGCGATCAAGCCGTTCTCGATGGCGCTGCTGGGGACAGCTTTCCTCGGCTATCTCTTTGCGCCGTTGCTGCCGGCCGGAGCCTCGTCGTCCTACATTGCAGGGCTGATCCTGCTGGCCGCGGCACCCTGCACGGCGATGGTATTTGTCTGGTCCAACCTCGTCGACGGAGAGCCGAACTACACCTTGAGCCAGGTCGCGCTGAACGACCTCATCATGGTCGTTGCTTTTGCGCCGCTGGTCGGCCTGCTGCTCGGGGTTGCATCGATAACGGTGCCCTGGAACACGCTGATGCTGTCCGTGGGCCTCTACATCGTGGTTCCGGTGCTTGTTTCGCAGGTGCTGCGCCGCGCCCTGCTGCGTGGTGGAGGTGCCCGCCTGGATCGTTTTCTCTCGGCGGTCGGACCGTTCAGCCTGGCCAGCCTCCTGCTGACCCTGGTCCTGCTGTTCGGTTTCCAGGGAGAGCAGATCGTGCGGCAGCCGCTGGTCATCGTGCTCATCGCGGTTCCGATCCTGTTTCAGGTCTATCTTAATGCCGGAATTGCCTACGGGCTCAGTCGGCGTCTGGGTGTGGACTGGTGCGTCGCTGGGCCATCGGCACTGATCGGCGCATCGAACTTCTTCGAACTGGCCGTCGCGGCAGCGATCAGCCTGTTCGGGCTCGGCTCCGGCGCGGCCCTGGCCACCGTGGTTGGCGTCCTGGTGGAAGTGCCTGTGATGCTGTCCATCGTCGCCATGGTGAAGCGCACGCGCCCCTGGTACGAGCGCGGTGTCACCGCAGGGTGAGCATCATTTAACATAAGATATATTATCAGTTCAATCCCGCCTAACGGCCTAATATCTGGCAGGTTGCCGGCGGCAATCGCTTCAGCGACTACGCCCGCATGGGCGCACCGCTGGTCGCGCTCGTCGCGGGCTGCGCGGCACTGACGCTTTCGCTGCTCAACACCTGATCGGGGGGCAAAGATACCCGGCATCAGATCACCGAGATGGCGTTCGATGCGGGCGAACTCTCTCCTTGCGCCGCAGGGTTCATGACGGCAGACGCGCAGATCAGCCTTCAGGAGCTTGCATGAACGTCACCGATATCGCCAAGCGTACCTACGATCACGGATGGCGCCTCGATCCGATCGTCCGCAGCCTGCTGGACACAGACTTCTACAAGCTGCTGATGTTGCAGATGATCCGTCATCTCCATGATGACGTACAGGCCACCTTCTCGCTGGTGAACCGCACGCGCACCGTGCGTCTGGCCGATGTGATCGACGAGCAGGAACTGCGTGACCAGCTCGATCACGCGCGGACGCTGCGCTTTTCCAAGAAGGAGCTGATCTGGCTGGCGGGCAACAGCTTCTACGGCAAGGCGCGCATGTTCGCGCCGGACTTCATCGCCTGGCTCGCCGATTTCCAGTTGCCTGAATACGAATTGCGTAAGGTCGACGGCCAGTTCGAACTGCGCTTTCCCGGTCCCTGGACCCACACCACGATGTGGGAGATCCCCGCGCTCGCCATCGTCAACGAACTGCGCTCGCGCGCGGTACTGAAAGGGCGCGGACGCTTCGAGCTCGATGTGCTCTACGCCCGCGCCAAGGCCCGGCTATGGGACAAGGTGGAACGCCTGCGCGCCCTGCCCGACCTTGCCATCAGTGATTTCGGCACCCGGCGGCGTCATGGCTTCCTGTGGCAACGCTGGTGCGTGGAGGCGCTCAAGGAAGGGCTTGGCGACCGGCTCATCGGCACCTCCAACGTGCTGCTGGCGATGGACAACGACCTCGAGGCGACCGGCACCAATGCCCATGAACTGCCCATGGTCCTGGCCGCGATCGCCGGGCGCGGCGGGAACGACGCGGCCATTGCCGAGGCGCCTTACCAGGTTCTCGAAGAGTGGCGCGCCCATTACGACGGAAACCTGCTGGTCGCCCTGCCCGATGCCTTCGGTACCACGTCGTTCCTGCGCAACGCCCCCGACTGGGTTGCCGACTGGACCGGCTTCCGCCCCGACAGCATGCCGCCGATCGAGGCGGGCGAGCAGATCATCGCCTGGTGGCAGGAGCGCGGCCGTGACCCGCGCGAGAAGCTGCTGATCTTTTCCGACGGCATGGACATCGAGACCATCGAGCGGACCTATCACCACTTCCATGGCCGGGTGCGCATGAGCTTTGGCTGGGGGACCAACCTCACCAACGATTTCCGCGGCTGCGATCCGGCCGGCGGTGCCGGCCTCGAACCGATCTCGCTGGTCGCCAAGGTGATGCAGGCCGATGGACAGCCCGCCGTGAAGCTGTCGGACAACCCCGCCAAGGCCACCGGCACGGCGGCGGAAGTCGCTCGTTACCTGCGCATCTTCGGGCAGGAAGGGATGAACGCCCGCACCCCCGAAGTGTGACCTTTTGCCGGCGGCGGGATCGGTTCTTGACCACCCCGCCGCCGGCTTCTATTGGCGCTTTCAGCATCAAGAGTCGGGCCGACGTCCGACACCAACCTGCCTACCGGGCAAGGTGGTGCCTCCAGCAAGGAGGGATGTGGCCGAACCGGCAACAAAACGGGTTTCCTGCGCCACATTTCGTTCGTTCTTGCGCCCTGCTCCGCCTGAGCATGGGAAGACGCACGTGAACCGAGTACAGCAATTCGCCAGTGACAATTACGCCGGGATCTGCCCCGAGGCGCTGGAGGCCATGACGCTCGCCAATGCCGGTTCGGCGACGGCCTATGGCGAGGACGAGTGGACCCAGAAGGCCGCCGATGCCTTCCGCACGCTGTTCGCCAGCGATTGCGACGTCTATTTCGTGTTCAACGGCACCGCCGCCAACTCGCTCGCGCTCGCCTCGCTCTGCCAGTCCTACCACGGCGTGATCTGCTCTTCCTCGGCCCACGTCGAGACCGACGAATGCGGCGCGCCGGAGTTCTTCTCGAACGGCTCCAAGCTGCTGCTGGCGCCGTCGGACAACGGAAAGATCACGCCCGAGGCGATCCGCGCGCTGGCGACCGGCCGATCGGACATCCACTTTCCCAAGGCCCGGGTGGTGACGATCACGCAGCCCACCGAAACCGGCCTTGTCTATTCGATCGAGGAAGTGCGCGCGATTTCCGCGGTCTGCCGCGAACTGGGCCTCAAGCTGCACATGGACGGAGCGCGGTTTGCCCATGCCTGCGCCAGCCTCGGCTGCTCGCCCGCCGAGATCACCTGGCAGGCAGGCGTCGATGTGCTGTGCTTTGGCGGCACCAAGAATGGCATGGCGGTAGGCGATGCCGTGATCTTCTTTGACCGCGCGCTGGCCGAGGACTTTTCTTATCGCTGCAAGCAGGCCGGCCAGCTCGCCTCGAAAATGCGTTACCTTTCGGCGCCCTGGGTCGGCATGCTGGAAAGCGGAGCCTGGTTGCGCAATGCCGCGCATGGCAATGCCTGCGCCGCCTCGCTTGCCGCGCAAGTGGCCGATCTGCCCGACATCGACCTGATCTTCCCGGCCGAGGCCAACGCCGTGTTCCTCAGCGCGCCCGAGGCAGTCCTCGCCGAACTGCGCGCGCGTGGCTGGCGCTTCTACACCTTCATCGGCGGCGGCGCGCGGTTCATGTTCGCATGGGATGCGATGCCGGATGTGGTGAACGACCTTGCCGCCGACATTCGTGCCGCCAGCGCACTTGCAGGTCGGCGCGCCGCCTGAGCCGGAATGGTGCGCGGAGCCGTCGCTGCTTCAGGTGGCGGCTCCGCGCGTTAATGCGGCCAGCACGTGGCCCGGCACGGTATAGACCGCCTGGCGCTGCGCGCCGCGGTTGCAATGGTCCACCCGGTATCCCTGGTAATGGCGCTTCACCAGCCCCGCCTTGACCAGTTCCGATACCGCGCGGCTGACCGCCGTCATGCCCGAAATGCGCACCCGGTCGGCCACCTCGCATTCCACCATGCGCTCGGCTTCCTGCATATCGGCAGGCAGCATGCCTCGCGATGCAAGGTCGCGCCGGACCGCTTCGATGGTCGCCTTGCGGTAATGGTGACGGGCCGCACTGGGCGCGATGGCAGCGGAAAGCCATTCTCGGATAGGCACAAGTTGTTCGCCGTCCCGAACCAGCGGGCCCGCAGCCCCGCCCCTGCCCGCGACCCGCGTGATGAGGTCGAGCACCATGAAGGTGTAGCGCGGGCGGGCGGAGTGATCGGCGATCGTGCGCATGATCCCGGGCAGGTCCAGTCCGCGGTCGACCGGCAATGGCTGCGTGAACGGCAATTCCAACATGGAACGAATCAAGCACAGATGCGAATCGCTGTGAATCCACAATCGGCATCTTGCGCGAATTGTGGGTGAACTTTTCCATCTATGTCACTTTACCCTCATGTCACTTTGCCGGTGGAGGCTGGTAAAGTGACATAAGTGTCATCGGCTGCCCTCACAGGCGAGCGAGGGCTCTCGATGCGCCGGAGAGGACGCCTGCGTCCTTACCGGCGGCGCCAGTGAAGCACCGCGATGGTCAGCCACGCCCCGACGGAAAGATGCGCGAAACAGGCGACCGATCCGTATCCTCCCCCCAGAGCGGTAACATCGACCGCGAACGCTGAAACAAGCAGCACCCATCCCGAAATCCGCGCCGCAGTCGCCTGCCGCGCCGCCAGCGTCCGCCCGACCAGATCGCGCTGATGCCGCGTCATCGAGAGGGCAAGCGCGGAGAAGCCGCCGAGCGCCAGCAGGATTGCCGTAAAATGGATCATGCCTCTACGGCCTTGCTGCTTGCCGTCTTGCGCCGCGGGGCCGCTTCTGCCTGCGCGCTTGCGCTCCAGCGCCGGGTGAGTTTCAGGGCGGCAGCGCCAAAGGCAAACGCCAGCGCGGCCATGACCAGATCGAAACCGACAAACAGCCAGTCACCGTGCAGGACGTTGAAAGGGAAACCACGCGAAGTCGTCAGCGCGTTCACCACAGGCACCGCCCCGAAGAGCCCGGCCGCCAGCCACAGCCCCTCGATCCAGGCCCGGCGGGGCGGGCGAACCACGGCCCAGAGCAGCACGCCGAGCCAGACGAGGAACATCGTGTGCACTTCCCAGTCCGCCCGCGCCGCGAGTCCGGTCGGAAGCAGCCGGTTGGCGAGGAAATAGGCGGCGATGCCGGAACCAAGTCCGGCAATTGCGGCGACATTCAGACGCTCGACGAGGCGGAAGCCGAAATGCGGATGCTCGGGATCGGGCAGCCGCTGGCGGCGCTTCACCGTCCACAGCACAAGGCCGCTGCCCACCATGATCGTGCCGGCAATGCCGCTCAGGAAATAGAGCCAGCGCAGGCCAAGCTGCGCAAAACGTCCCGCGTGCAGACCGATCATCACGCTTTCGGTCCGCACCGCAGGGCCCGGAGCCGGGCTGCCGCCGATCTGCCGCCCCTGCACGTCGAACACCAGCACTTCCCCGCGCGAGCCAAGTGCATCCTTCGAGGCGCGGGTGAGTTCGATGGTCGCGGCCGCGTCGCCGGGATTGGTGACGCGCACGATCCCCACCTCGCGTCCGCCCCATGCCGCCGCGGCGCGGTGCATCAGCGGCGCCAGTTCGGGGAGGGACGCGGGCTTTCCGGCGGCGACACCGTCGTGCGAGGTACCGAAGACCGCCTCCTGGAACGTCGCGGGCGCGGCATAGTTCGCCAGCACACCCCAGGGCATGTACATCGAGGCCAGCGTGACGAGGCCGGTGAAGGTGATCATCGCATGGAACGGCAGGGCCAGCACGGCGCTGACATTGTGCGCATCGAGCCATGAACGCTGGCCCTTGCCGAAGCGCAGCATGAAGAAGTCCGCGAAGATCTTCTTGTGGGTGATGACGCCCGAGATGATCGCCACCAGCATCAGCATTGCCGCGATGCCGACAAGATAGCGCGCCCAGATCACCGGCAGGTAATGGAGGTCGAAGTGGAAGCGGTAGAGGAAATAGCCGCCGCGGGTCTCGCGCACGGTCACTTCCCTGCCCTGCTCGTCGACCACCGCCTCGCGGTAACCGCTGCCGTCGGCAGGCTGCCAGAACAACTGGGTGGTGGCACTGCGCCCGTTGGGCAGCGTCATGTACCAGTAGCCCGCCCCGGCGGCGTTCCTTTCGAGATAGCGCGCCGCGCCTTGCGCCGACGCCACCGGATCGGCCGCCCCGGTAATCTCGGGCTGCATCCAGCGGGTGATCTCGTCCTGGAAATAGGCGGAGGTGCCGGTCGCGAACATGGCGAACAGCAGCCAGCCCAGCACCAGTCCGGTCCAGGTATGGACCAGCGCCATCGATTGCCGCAGGCTTTCCCTCACAGTCGCCCCCCCGTCTCCAGCGAGAGCCACAACCAGCCCCCCATGACGGCAGCCGCCAGCACGAACCCGATCCACAGCCGGGCGATGGAGCGGACCGAGAACACCACGATCGCCAGCACCGCAAACACCGCGAAGGACAGCAGCGTGGCGGATTCGCTGGCCTCGACCGGCGGCACGCCCAGTCCTTGCGCCAGCAGGCGCGCCAGTGCTGCCGTCGCCAGCGAGGTCAGCAGGTAATTGGCGGGAATGGCTGCCAGCAGCCGCGCGGCGAGATTGCCGCGGCTGATACCTTTTGCAGCCTTCTGCCTTGGCAAGGGACTGGTCCTGTCGGAGCGGGCCATCTCGGCGCGGGTCATCGCCAAGCGCGCGGCCGGGCTACCGACGGGATCGGCAGGAGGTGCCGGTGGGCGCGAGCCGAAGCGGTCGGGACGCATGGCGGCATTTGGAGACACTCCCGATCTGGCCCAGAGAACGCTATTGCGAATTATTCGCATTGATTGCGTGCTATAGGCCCGGGCGCGGGGTTGTCAATGGCTGCCGCGCCTGGCGCGCATCACCCCCCCGCCCCCCCGGAAACACCCCTTCCGGACCTTTGACAGGGGCCATGGTGAATATCCCGTTAGTCGCCGGCTTTTATCCCTGTCTCGGGCCCGGATCACGCGGGGGCGGTCCTATAATACGAATTTCGCGGTGAAGTGCACACCGATATCAGGGGGAAATTCATGAAGTTAGCATACCGCGCCGCCGCATTTAAGGCTGCGCTCTGTTCCAGCGCGGCCATCGGGCTGCTGGCTGCCGCGCCCGCCTTTGCGGATTCGCAAGTGCTCGCAGGCAACTACATCACCATCGGCCTCAACGAAAAGGGCACGCTGGGCTACAATGGCGGCGTATCGCCCGGCATTCTCTACGACGGCACCGGGACCGGAGCCTTCAACCCCAGCTACGACTATCTGACCCCGGGCTCACCGTTCGAAGGATTCGTAGTTGCAGGCACTGGCGGCGGTTCGGCGTTCAGCATCAGCAACAACAATGCCTTCACCGCCACCATCACCGGCGGTACGCTGACCAACTACAACGGCGTCGAATACAACGGCACCACCTATGACCTGCGCGCCGTGTGGACCGCTACGGTGGCGGACCTGTTCACGATCACCAACGACTACTACTTCAACGTGACCGACCAGCAGGTCAACATCACCACCAGCATCACTGCGCTGAGCGACCTTACCGGGCTCTCGTTCTCGCGCGAACTGGATCCCGACGCGGTTGCGGCTGCCGGCGATTCCAGCGTCACCAACAACTACCTGGGCAACGGCTCGATTCCGGCAACCGACCTGGTCTATGCCGAGGCGCTCGTCTCCAAGTACGTGATCGGCCTCTATACCGACACCACCTATGAACATAATGCCGCCGTCACCGGATGGTCGCGCGACACCGCATCCTATCTCGCCGGCACCAATGTCGGCAACGGCGACAACACCATCGGCCTCGGCTTCTCGCTCGGCGACCTGCTGAACGGGGCGTCGCTGAGCTTCGACTATTCCTACATCTTCGGCACCGACATCGCCGCAGCCGTCGGCGGCGTGGGCAACATCACCGGCGACAACACCACCAGCGATCTGCTCAACGGCGCGGTGCTGCCGGTCATCGATGGCGGCACCCTGACGGTTGACGCTGCCGGCAGCTATTCGAGCGACATCGGCGTCACCTCGAACAACGGCACGATCGACACCAACGGCTTCGACGCGGCGCTGACCGGCGTGATCAGCGGCGACGGCGGCATCACCAAGACCGGCGCGGGCACGCTGGTGCTGACCGGCGCCAACACCTACACCGGCGGCACCACCATCACCGACGGTACGCTGGTCGGCAACACCACCAGCATCCAGGGCGCGGTGACCAACAATGCCGCACTGATCATCGATCAGGACAGCGACGGCACCCTGGGCAGCGACATGTCCGGTTCCGGCTCGTTCACCAAGGACGGCACCGGCACCGTCGTCCTGACCGGCGCCAACAGCTACACCGGTGGCACCACCGTGCTGGACGGATCATTGGTCGGCACGACCGCCAGCCTTCAGGGCGACGTTGCCAACAGCGGCACCGTGGTGTTCGACCAGACCACCGACGGCACCTACAGCGGCGCGGTTTCGGGCAGCGGCATGTTCGCCAAGACCGGTTCCGGCACCCTGACGTTGACCGGCGCCAATACCTACACCGGCGGCACCGTGGTGACCGACGGCACGCTGGCGGGTGACACGTCGAGCCTGCAAGGCCCGATCCTCAATACCGCCAACGTCGAATTCGACCAGGCTGCCGCGGGCGTCTATTCAGGCAGCATCAGCGGCACCGGCACCCTCACCAAGACCGGCGCGGGTTCGCTCAACCTCACCGACACCAGCGACTATACCGGCGCCACCACCATCGACGAAGGCCGCCTTGCGGTGAACGGTTCGATCGCCGGCTCGATCGTCACCGTGAACAGCGGCGGCATCGTGGGCGGTAACGGCACGGTCGGCGGTCTCATCGTCCGCACCGGCGCCACGGCGGCTCCGGGCAACTCGATCGGCCACCTTCACGTCGCCAGCGACCTGACGTTCGAGGTCGGCTCGACCTATGCCGTCGAAGTCAACGCTGCCGGTGCGGGTGACCGCATCTCGACCACGGGCGTCGCCACCATCGAGGGCGGCACGGTCGAAGTCCTGGCAGAAGCCGGCGACTACAAGCCCCAGGGCAGCTACGTGATCCTCTCCGCCGATGGCGGCGTGAGCGGCACCTTCGACGAGGTGACCAGCAACTTCGCGTTCCTCGTGCCGACGCTCAGCTACTCCGCCAATGGCGTGCTGCTGACGCTCACACGCAACGACGTGACGTTCGCCGGGGCCGGCACGACCGCCAACCAGATTGCCGTGGGCACCGCCATCGACGGCACGTTCGTGATCGGCACCCCGATCTATGACGCACTGGTGGGCTCCTCGACGAGCGAGATCGGCTCGGGCCTCGACGCGCTTTCGGGCGAAATTCACGCCTCGACGCTGTCGGTGGCGGCGGACGATGCCGCGAACCTGCGCCGCACCCTGCTGGAGCGTGCCCGCAGCGCCGCACCTTCGTCGGTGACCGGCGGCAAGATCGCGCTCTGGGCCGATGTCGGCGGCAACTGGAACGACAAGGACGGCAACGCCAATGCCGCCAAGGTCAGCGCCTCGGGTTACCGCTTCGTCGGCGGTGTGGAGCTGAGCCCCAGCGACAGCGTGAAGCTGGGCCTTGCCGGTGGCACCGCGCATCAGGACGTGACGGTCGCTCGCCGCGCCTCGACGGCGGATCTCGACGAGGTCTACGGCGCGATCTACGCTGCCGCCGGTTTCGGTCCGCTGACCCTGCGTGCAGGCGCCAGCTATACCGACCTCGACACCGAGACCAAGCGGACCATCGATTACCGTTCGCTTGAGGAATCGCTCGATGGCAAGGGCGGCGGCTCGGTCAAGCAGGTGTTTGGCGAGGCGGGCTACGTACTGCCGCTCGGCGCCGGTTCGATCGAACCCTTCGCCGGCTTCAATGCCCTGTGGCTCACGGGTGACCGTTTCCGCGAGACCGGCGGCACCGCCGCGCTCAAGGGCAGCCAGCGCACGCAGGGCTATGGCTGGACTTCGGCCGGTCTGCGCATGACCCTCGGCTCGGCCACCGCGCCGGTCGCGGTGCGCACGAAGATCGCCTGGGAACATGCCACCAGCGATGTCGACGTCGGCTCGCGCGTGGCCTTCCAGCAGGGCGGTTCGAGCTTCATCGTCGAGGGCGCACCGCTCTCGCGCGATAGCGTGAACCTCGACGCCGCCATCGAATGGCCCGCGACTTCGGCCTTCTCGCTGGGTGCGGGCTATACCGGCTCGATCGGCAGCCGCGGCGAAGACCACGGTATCCGCGCTTCGGCGACGGTCCGCTTCTGATCGCAGAATGAACGTTTCGGGGAGCGGCCGGTCCGCTCCCCGAGCGCTGCCTCAGAACCGCCGCGCGATGCCGAAATAGACTTCGACATCCGCCGCGTCGCGATCCAGCCCGGCATTTACGCCGAGATCCAGCTGCAGATCGTCCTGCGGCTGCCAGCCCAGCGACAGCCCGGCGAGATGCTGGACGCTATGGCCTTGGGGATCCTTGTCGCCGAGGATCTGATATTCCGCCGTCGCCGAGACTGCATCACTGACAGCCGCCGTCGCGCCGACCGTCTCGGCCACCGCGAAGTGGCGGCCATGGCCGTCCTCGTCCACGGCCGCATCGACCTCGCTCGTGCTGGACAGGCTCCAGGTGTCGCTGAGCTGATAGGACACCGGCACCAGCATGCCTGCCCCCCAGTCCCCGGCGCCCAGCGGGCTTCGCCCCACCGGCAGCGAAACATACGGCATGAGCGCCAGCGAGAACCCCGACCCGTCGGGATTGACCAGGTTGCGGCGCAGCGCCAGCGTCATGTCGCCGGTGCCGCTGCGATGATCGACGGTGTGGCCGACGCTGTCGCGGGTGCGCGCGAAGCCGAGCATGGTCCAGCCCACTTGCACTTCGGCGTGATCGGCAATGCCATAGCGCAGCAGCGCATCGCCCAGCGTGAAGCTGTCCTGCCGCTGCCCCTCGCCGCGCTCCAGCGTCCAGTCACCGAGGCCGAGTTCCAGCGAGAACTGCCCCGGTGCCATCGTGCAGGCTGGCGTGCCGATGCCGGGACGGTCGGGACAATAGCTTCGCTCCTGCGCTGCCGCCGCGGCCGGCAGCAGCGCCGTTGCCGAAAGAACGATTGCCGCAATTCTCATGTTCGGGACCCCATCGCTGACCACCGGGAAATCCGCGCGGCAGCTCAAGGTTCCTTATAGCAGCTGGCTCGCCGCTTCATCGATCGGCCGGCACATCCCAGGCCCGCCCCGCCTCCAGCGTGCGGAACCGCTCCGGCGCGATGGCATGGTCGGCCAGCGAGGCCGCCAGCCGCTTGGGCGCGTCGTTCACCCCTTCCTCGCCCAGTTCGAACGTCCCCCAATGGACGCCGAGCGCCCACGCGGGATGCAGGATCCCGAAAGCCGTCACCGCACCGCCCGGGTCGATGTGATTGCCGGTCTTCGCCTGGGTCAGCTTGTAGGGTGCGATCGGCAGGATCGCGAGACGGATCGGCCGTCCCGGCTCGACCGCCTGATGTGCCCAGATCATCTGACCGTCACCTGTGTCGCCGGAATAGTAGAGGTCCCCGCCCGAGGGCAGCCTGACCCGGAACCCGCACCACAAGGAACGATCCCGGTCGTCGTACCAGCGCTCGCTCCAGTGATGGGCGCGGGTGATCTCCACGTCGATGCCGGGCCGAAAGGCAATGGTCTGCCCCCAGTCACCCGCCTTGGCCGGGATGCCGTACTGTGCCAGCAGGGTATCGTTGCCGAGCCCGGTGATGATCGTGGGATGGTCCCGCGCCGCGATCTTCTCCAGCGCGTGCATGTCGAGATGATCGTAGTGATTGTGGCTGATCAGCACGAGATCGATCGGCGGCAGGTCGCGCAGCTTCACGCCGGGCTTGCGGACCCGCTCCGGTCCGACCAGTTGCACGGGGGAATCTCGCCTCGCCCAGACCGGATCGATGAGGATGTTGATGCCCTGGGTCTGCACCAGCGTGGTGGCATGGCCGATCCAGGTGACCAGCATGCGCTGTCCTGCCACCCGGCGCGGCGGCACGCTCTGGACGACCGGCACCGAGGCCGGCCAGCCATGATGCCCGGCGCGCCCCTCGGCGATGCGCAGGAACGTGCCGATGCCGTCGCGCTGGGCACCGCCGGTGCCTTCCTCGCCTTCCGGATTGAAGAAGTGCTCCCCATCGAAATGATCGGACCGGGGGCCGTGATAATAGATGCGCGAGAGCGGCGTGCGATTGCGATCAAGGCAGCCCGTCAGCGGAAAGGATGCCGCCAGTGCGGCGACTGCTGCCAGAGACAGCAGGAAACCACGGCGTCTCATCGAAAGCTGTACTCCACCCCGAGCGCACCGCTCCACTGGTTGGCGTTGCCGACGTCGGCCACGATCGGCGAGCGGCGGTAGGTACCAAGCAGCCGCTGGTAGCCGCCAGTGGCAAACACGCCCAATCCATGCAGCAGGTTGCCGGTCAGCGAATGAACGGCCATCGTGCTGAAATTGCAGTCCTTCCACCCGGCCCGGTCGGCGCCGAGGTAGACCGGCAGGCCGCTGGCGAGGCTGCCTGCCCGGTCGATGGCGTAATAATAGCGACCGAAGCCGGCGCCGACGTAATCGGCCGAGGCCGAGAACGACACGAAGGCATGTTCGGACAGCGGCGTGTCGTAGTCGACCTCGGGGCTCGCCACGTAGCTGCCATGCGCACCGGCGATGTCATGCTGGTAGGAAAGGCTGAGCGAAAGGGTGTCGAATGGGCTGGTTACGACCCCGGTGCGCTGAACCCCGATCGAGCCGCCCAGTTCCACGGCCTTGTCGAGGCGGCCCAGCGCCCGCACGGCAGGATTGTCCAGCTTGCCGGTCCGGTCGAGGCGCAGCGCGGCCAGCGGCCCAAGCTCCAGCTTCCATCCCGGCTGGCCGCTGGAAGGAACCGCATCGATGTAAATGGCAGTGCCCTGGGTGTTGAAGCTGATGCCGGAGACCTGCCCCTGGATGGCGGCGGTCGGGGTAATGCTCGAACTGTCGGCGCCGATGTAGTCCGGTGTCGACGCCATGCCGATGCCCACCGAAATGCGGTCGCCCCCGATCTTGAGGTCATCCGGCCGGCCGGACACGTCCTGCGCCATGGCCGGTGCAGCGACCAACGCGACCAGAATGGCCGGCAGAATTGCCGTATTGCGGACGCGGCCAATCGCGCCCCATTTCCCGGCCCCGCACCGGGTCGGCCGGATGGATGTCATTCCTTGCACGTCCTGATCCTTTGTTCGCCCCGCCAGGCGTCGGCATAGAAGCCGCCTATCGCGCCCGGCGCTTACCAGCCGTCGTTCTTCGCCGCGCTGTCGTCCCAGGAACCGTCATCGGCGATGCCGAAATCGCTGCCGCCCATGTCGGTATTGGAGCCCCCGACATCACTGTCATGCATCCCCAGTTCGCTTCGGTTTTCGCGCCGTTCTCCTGCGAACAGGTGGTCGATCGCTTCCTCGCCCGCCGCAAAACCCGCCCCCATCGCCGCGCCCGAAACCAGGTTGCCGAGCAGGCCCGACCCCATGCCTCCGGACACTCCGAAACCCGCACCGCCATAGGCCGATGGGTGCCATGCGGACTGCGTTTGCTGCGTATCCAGCGACGACGGTCGGCGGCGCAGCCAGAGGAACAGGCCGAACAGAGCTGCACCGATCCCCGCGATCATTGCCCATGGAACGTGGGGCGCGGCCGGTGGCGCCGGTTTCGCCGCGACGGAGATGCCCTCCGCCGATTCCGTGCCCAGCGCGAGCTGACGGTTCAGCTGCGCGACCGAATAGACATCCGCAAACGGCAGCCCCGGAGAAAGTTGCTCGGCCCTGGCCAGCTCCCGTCGGCCCTGTGCCGCGTGGTCTTCGCGCGCATAGAGTTCCGCCTCGACATAGTGGGCCTTGGCGCTGGAGGGATGGTCCTTGAGCACCCGGTCCATGCGGATCAGCGCCTGATCGACATGCCCGCTGGCGGCCAGCGCATGGATCTGGTCGATCGTCGGGTCGGTTCCGGCCGAACCGCCAGCCTTGTCAGGGACGGATTCGGCGGCAAATGCGCCAACGGGAAGCAGCGGCACGAACAACAGGGCGGCTATCAGCAAGCGGGCTTGGCGCATGGGAGGGTCTCATCACGTTCCGTTGCCTTGGCAACGACGGCCGAGCGAGGGCCGCTAGCCCCCTGCTGCGCCATCGAACATTGCGCCGAGTTCGCCGGAACCTGAAGAATCCGTAACCTCGGCGATCCGGTGAGCCACATGGCCGTTCGGTCGTGGTCATCAATCGGGTCAGGATCGCGGCCTGACACCCATGGCCCGTCGAGCGCCAAATTCATCAATCGGCTCAAGATATTGGTCGCTATCGATGCAGCCTTCCGGTGGCCCCACTGCAGGGCTGATCGGCCCCTGCCGACATAGTCATCGCGACCACCCCGCAACTTTCCCTTGCGTTTACCCCGGCTTCACGCAACGCTGTTACTCCAGAAGGGCAGAATCATCGCCCTCGGCACGCGGCATTCGGAACATAATCCGAAGCCTGGGAAGGATAGGGACGTCAATGGAAGGCATGGATATCATGGAAGTCGATTCCGGTGAAAAGGCCATCATCATCCTGCAGAGCCTGATTTGCTACCTGCGCGAAAAGAACGTGCTGAGCAGGGCCGATATCGAACAGCTCAAGGACCGGGTCGACGCGCGCATTTCCGCGGCGGAAAAAGCCATGCCTTGCGATGTCGCCACCGCCGCCGCTGCCGCGCGCGAAATGGCCAGCCTCGAACAGTTCTGCGGCAAGCGCTACGGCGGAAAGCACCGCAAGAGCCACTAAGGCATTTCCCAATCGGCTGGGAACTGCCCTGAGCTATCCTACCGCGCGGGGCCGTCAGGCCCGCGCGGCATGAGCATGTCAGGCACAGGTCCCGCCGGCGCGGCTTTCACATGTCCCTGAAGGCGGCTACGATCATTCGCGCGCTCTGTTCGGCGATATGCGCGCTGTCCAGACTCGGACGCGAAATGCTTCGGTGACCCAGGCCGAACAGGCAGCCCAGCAGCAACTCGGTCGCCCCTTCCAGGTCCTCGCCGTCGAGCCGCGCGTTGGCCGCCCTTGCAAATTCCCGCAGATAACCGCGAAACCGTTCGCACATCTCGCCGATGGTCTGGCCCACGCGCTCGTTGCGGAACCCTTCGGCGAGAATGTCGAACGACAGCGCCTCGTCCCCTTCGTCCATCACCTGAAGGAACAGTTGCCGGAAGGTCTCCAGAACAGTAAGTTCGCCGTCTGCGAGTTGCTGTCGCAATGCACCGATTTCGAGCAGTTTTTCGTCGAAATCGGTGCGAACGATAGCCTCGATGATGTCCGCCTTGCTCTTGAACGAGCGGTAGATCAGGCCGACCGACATTTCGGCAGCCGCTGCCAGCTCAGCCATGGAGGTCTGATGGAAGCCGTTGGTCGCAAACAGCTCTCTGGCCGCGATGCGAATGCGATCTGCGCTGGGCAGTTTTTGCTGCACTGCACCCATTTTCTGTCTCGATATGTATTTTTCGCTTGAATTCTCCATGGCCGATTTCTAGTGGCAATGCAATGTGAATGATCGTTCACTCTCAAAATCCCCCCCAACGATCGCGATGAAAGACCCATCATGCAAAAGGCGGTAACTGCAGGCATTCGCGCCTGTACCTCGGCCCCGACACTGGCTCTTGCGCTGGCTCTGGCACTCAGTGCATGCAGCAAGGAGCAACCGGCGGCACCCCCGGCCCCGACGGTCGGCGTGGTCACTCTCACCAAGGAGTCGGCCGAGCTCACCAACGAGCTTCCCGGCCGCATCGCCGCGCTGGAAACTGCGGATGTCCGCCCGCAGATCACCGGCGTGATCCGCCGCCGGCTGTTCACCGAGGGCAGCAACGTCCAGGCCGGCCAGCTGCTCTACGAGATCGAGGATTCACCCTATCGCGCCGCGCTCGCGCAGGCCAAGGGCTCGCTCGCGGTCGCCAACGCCACGATCAATTCCACCGCGCTTCAGGCAAAGCGGTACAAGGACCTGATCGCGATCAACGCCGTCAGCCGTCAGCAGTATGATGATGCGGCTGCCGCCGCGCAGCAGGCCCGCGCCAATGTCGCAGCGCAGCAAGGTGCTGTCCAGGCCGCGCAGGTGAACCAGAACTTCACCCGTATCCGCGCCCCCATCTCGGGCCGCATCGGCCGTTCGCTGTTCACTCCCGGCGCGCTGGTTTCGGCAGCGCAGGCAGACGCACTGGCCGTCATCTCGCGTACCGACACGGTCTATGTCGACGTTACCCAGTCGGCCGCGCAGATCGTTGACCTCAAGCAGGCGATGGCCTCGGGCGGCGTCAGCGAGGCCGAAGGCGCACGCATCCAGCTGATCCTGCCCAACGGCTCGATCTACCCGATCGAGGGGCGTCTCCAGTTCGCCGACGTCACCGTCGACCCTAGCTCCGGCTCGGTGATCCTGCGCGCGACCTTCCCCAACCCCAATGGCCTGCTGCTGCCCGGTATGTATGTGCGCGCCAGGCTGGTCGAAGGCCTGCGCCAGAACGTCGTGCTCGCCCCGCAGCAGGGCGTCACCCGCGATCCGCGGGGCCGTGCGACTGCAATGGTCGTGGGCAAGGACAACAAGGTCGAAGTCCGCCAGATCGAGGTCGACCGCATGGTCGGCGACAAGTGGATCGTCACCAAGGGCCTCAACATCGGCGACCGCCTGATCGTCGAGGGTCTGGTGAACCTGCGCCCGGGCACCGTGGTCAAGCCCGGCATGCCCCAGCAGGTCACCGTCGCGGCAGGCACGCAGGCAAACGGCGGGGCCCAGTAACCCATGTCCCGCTATTTCATCGACAGACCCATCTTCGCATGGGTCATCGCCATCGTCATGATGCTCGCGGGCGCCCTGGCGATCCGTTCGCTGGCCGTGGCCCAGTTCCCCGAAATCGCCGCGCCGGCGGTGCAGATCGCTACCAGCTATCCGGGCGCCAACGCCCAGACGCTGGAATCGACGACCACCCAGGTGATCGAGCAGCAGCTCAAGGGCATCGACCACTTGCGCTACTTCGCCTCGTCGAGCGACGGCGCGGGCAACCTCACCATCACCCTGACCTTCGAGCAGGGCACCGACCCCGACATCGCGCAGGTCCAGGTGCAGAACAAGCTGTCGCAGGCAACGCCGCTGCTTCCGCAGGAAGTGCAGCAGCAGGGCCTGCGCGTGACCAAGTCGACCTCGACCTTTCTCATGGTCATGGCCGTCTATGCCGATGACGGCATTCACGACCAGCAGGACGCGGGTGACTTCATCGCCTCTTCGCTGCAGGACCCGATCAGCCGCGTGAACGGCGTGGGCGACACCCAGCTTCTGGGTGCGCAATACTCCATGCGGGTCTGGCTCGATCCCTTCAAGATGGCCAACCTCGGCGTTACCGCGACCGACGTGACCGCCGCGATCCAGGCCCAGAATGCGCAGGTTTCCGCAGGTCAAATCGGCGCATCGCCCTCGCCCAAGGGGCAGGCCCTCAACGCCACCATCACGGCCCAGTCGCGCCTGCGCACCGCCGAACAGTTCCGCCAGATCATGCTGCGGAACAACACTGACGGCTCGGTTGTCCGCCTCGCCGATGTTGCCCGTGTCGACATGGGCGCGGAAAACTACAGCTTCGGCGCCAAGCTGAACGGCCATCCGGCCGCCGGTTTCGGCATCAAGCTGGCGCCGGGCGCCAACGCGCTCGACACCGTGGACGGCGTGAAGACCAAGATCGACCAGCTCTCGAAAAACTTCCCGAGCTGGGTGAAGTACAAGTTCCCGGTCGACAACTCGACCTACGTCAAGCTCTCGGTCGAGCAGGTGATCCACACCCTCGTCGAAGCCGTCGTGCTCGTGTTCTTCGTCATGTTCCTGTTCCTCCAGAACTGGCGCGCGACGCTGATTCCGACGATCGCGGTTCCCGTCGTCCTGCTCGGCTCCCTCGCGGTCCTCGACCTCGCCGGGTTCACCATCAACACCCTCACCCTGTTCGGCATGGTGCTGGCAATCGGCCTGCTGGTCGACGACGCCATCGTCGTGGTCGAAAACGTCGAACGTCTCATCCAGACCGAGGGGCTCAGCCCCAAGGAAGCGGCCCGCCGCTCGATGGACGAGATCAGCGGCGCGCTGATCGGCATCGGCCTCGTGCTTTCGGCGGTGTTCCTGCCGATGGCGTTCTTCGGCGGCTCCACCGGCGTGATCTTCCGCCAGTTCTCGATCACGATCGTCTCCTCGATGGTGCTTTCGGTGATCGTCGCACTGGTGCTGACCCCGGCGCTGTGCTCGACCATCCTCAAGGGCGCTTCCGACGGCCACGGCCATGGCTCCGGCCTCGCGGGTGGGAAGCAGACCGGCATTGCCGGGGTGTTCAACCGCTTCTTCCACTGGTTCAACACCACCTTCGATCGCGGCGTGGAACGCTACGGCAAGGCCGTCGACAAGGTTGAGCGCAACTGGGGCCGGACGATGCTCGTCTACGCCCTGATCGTGGCCGGCATGGCCTTCATCTTCCTGCGCCTGCCCGGCGGCTTCCTGCCGGACGAGGACCAGGGCATCCTGATCAACCAGGTCTCGCTGCCCGCCGGCACGACGATGGAGGAAACCGAGCGCACGCTCGCCCGGGTGCGCGATCACTATCTCAAGGACGAGAAGGCCAACGTGGCCGACGTCTTCACGATCTCGGGCTTCGGCTTCGTGGGTCAGGGCGAGAACGTGGGCCTTGCCTTCGTGCGCATGAAGGACTGGTCCGAGCGCAAGGGCAAGGACAACACCGTCAGTGCCATCGCGCTGCGTGCCAACATGGCGTTCCAGAAGATCACGTCGGGCATGGCGATCGCCTTTGCACCGCCCGCCGTGCAGGAACTGGGCAATGCCACCGGCTTCGAATTCCAGCTCGTAGACAACGGCGGCCTTGGCCACGACAAGATGCTGGAAGCCCGCAACCAACTGCTGGGCATGGCCATGGCCGACAAGCGCCTGGCGCAGGTCCGCCCCAACGGCCTTGAAGATACGCCCCAGCTCAAGCTGAACGTCGACCAGGCCGCAGCCGGTGCCCTCGGCATCGCCCAGGCGGACATCAACTCGACCATCAGCACCGCGATGGGCAGTACCTACGTCAACGACTTCATCGATCGCGACCGCGTGAAGAAGGTCTTCGTGCAGGCCGACGGCCAGTTCCGCACCAAGCCGGAATCGATCGGTCAGTTCTATGTTCGCGGCAGCAGCGGCGTCATGGCTCCGATCTCCTCGTTCGCGACGACGGAGTGGACTTATGGCCCAGCCAAGCTCGAACGCTTCAACGGCGTGTCCTCGCTGCAGATCATGGGTGCCCCCGCGCCCGGCGTCTCGACGGGTGAGGCGATGAACGCGATCGAGGAAATGGCGACCAAGCTGCCCGCCGGTGTCGGTCTTGAATGGAGCGGCATTTCCTACGAGGAAAAGACCTCGGGCGGTCAGGCCCCGGCGCTTTACGCGCTGTCCATGCTGATCGTGTTCCTGTGCCTTGCCGCGCTTTACGAGAGCTGGTCGGTACCGATCGCGGTCATGCTGGTGGTGCCGCTGGGCGTGCTCGGCGCGGTGATCGCGGCGAGGCTCGTGGGCCTCAGCAACGACATCTACCTGCAGGTGGGCCTTATCACCACCATCGGCGTCTCGGCCAAGAACGCGATCCTTATCGTCGAGTTCGCGGAAGAGAAGATGCGCGACGGTCTCTCCCCGGTCCAGGCCGCGCTCGAAGCCGGCAAGCTGCGCCTCAGGCCGATCCTGATGACCAGCTTCGCCTTCATCTTCGGCGTGCTGCCGCTCGCCCTGTCGACCGGCGCCGGTGCCGGTGGCCAGAATGCGATTGGCTGGGCCGTGGTCGGCGGCATGCTGTCCGCGACCGTACTCGCCATCTTCTTCGTCCCCGTGTTCTTCACCGTGGTGAAGCGCCTGTTCCGTGAACATCACGGGAAGGAAGAGCATGGCGACGAGGGCAACGATCTCGACGGCAAGGCTTCGGCTGAGCCGCAGGAGGCATGAAAATGCGTAATGTGAAAGCGCTCACCGCCACGTCGCTGGCGCTCGCGCTGGCGGCCTGCAACATGGCGCCCAAGTATGTCCGCCCCGATCTTCCGGTTCCCGAGACCAGCCCTGCGGGGCCGGTCGACGGCGCGAGCGATGCGTCTGCCGTTTCGGCCGATACCGCCTGGAAGGACTTCTTCACCGATCCGCGTCTGGCGCGGGTCATCCAGACCGCGCTCGACAACAATCGCGACTTGCGGATCGCGGTCGCCAATGTCGAACAGGCCCGTGCACAGTACCGCGTGCAGCGTGCCGACCTGCTGCCCGGCGTCGGCCTGAACGGCAGCGCCACCTATCAGGACCAGCCTTTTGCCCAGCAGTCGTCGGGCGGAACCGGCGGCGTATCGGGTCGGACCGACATCTACACCGCCTCGGTCGGCGTCTCGGCCTGGGAGGTCGACCTGTTCGGCCGCGTCCGCAATCTCACCAAGGCAGCACAGGAAAGCTACTTCGCCTCGGTCGAGAACCGCAACGCGGCGCAGACCGCGCTGATCGCCGAAACGGCGACCGCGTGGCTGACGATGGCCGCCGACCAGGAGCGCCTCCAGATCGCGCGCAATCTGGAAAAGGCCTTTGGCCAGACTCTCGATCTGACCAAGGCACGCTTCTCGAAGGGCGTGGCCTCGGAACTGGAAGTGCGCCAGGCACAGACCAGCTACGATCAGGCCCGTTCGGACATCGCCGCCGCGACCACGCAAGTCGCGCAGGACAAGAACGCGCTCGACCTCTTGGCTGGTACCAGCCTGGGCGCCGAGGACCTGCCGGGTGCCCTGCCCGAAAGCGACGTGACGCTGGCCAACCTGCCCGCCGAACTGCCCTCCTCGCTGCTGCTGCGCCGGCCTGACATTGCCGCCGCCGAGCACCAGTTGATCGGCGCCAATGCCAATATCGGCGCGGCGCGCGCGGCCTTCTTCCCGACCATCTCGCTGACCGCCGCGTTCGGGACGATGAGCCTGGGGCTGTCGAACCTGTTCAAGTCCGGCAGCGATTACTGGTCGGTGGCCCCTTCGGCCAGCCTGCCGATCTTCGATTTCGGCAAGAACCAGGGCAACCTGCGCTATGCCCGGGCCACGTACGACGCCATGGTCGCGACCTACGAGAAGAGCGTGCAGACCGGCTTCCGCGAAGTCGCCGACGCGCTCGCCCGCCGCTCGACGATGACGGCACAGCTGGAAGCACAGACCTCGCTGCGCAATGCGGCGCGCAAGAGCTACCAGCTTTCCGATGCGCGCTTCAAGGCCGGTGTGGACGACTTCCTGACCGCGCTTGACTCGCAGCGCACGCTCTACAACGCGGAACAGACGCTTGTTGCCACGCGCCTGACCCGCGCCAGCAACATGGTGGAGATCTACCGCGCGATTGGCGGTGGTCTCAAGTAGGCTTTTCGAGAATTCGGAACGATCGTCCCCCCGATCCTCCGAAAACCCCACCAGCGCATCCGACATGCCACCGAGAGGCTGGATGATGCTGTGGGACCGGGTTGGGCGTCACTGCCCGACCCGGTATTTTTTGCCTGACGCGCTCAGGTTCCGCCCGGCGCCTTCGATGATGGTGCAGGAGCCGGAGCAGCTGCAGGATCCGGCCCAGCCACCGGAATATCGACCCGGATCTCGACACGGCGGTTCCGCGCCCGTCCTTCGGGATCGTCGCTGCCGTCCAGCTTGCGGTTGGGTGCGATCGGCCGCGCCTCGCCCAATGGAATGACGGTGATGCGCGACCTGGCGATGCCCTTGCCTTCGAGGTAGCTGCGCGCCGCGTCCGCCCGGCGGCGCGATGCCGCCAGGTTTTCGGCATCGGACCCGCGGGAGTCGCTGTGGCCCCAGATCGTCACCTTGCCGCCTGCCTTGACCACCGGCTCGTCGAGCAACCCGTCGAGCAGGGCACGCCCCGCCGCGTCGGGGCTGCTGCCGCGCGCGGGATAAGGCACGGTCAGGTCGACCGCCTCGATCATCGGTGCCGGCGGCGGCGCGGTGTCGATTTCCGGGCGGATGATGGACTTCTTCGGCTCATCCACAGCCGCCTCGCTGGCATCGCCATCGTCCATGATGCTGTTCTGTGCGGCGGGCGATCCGCTCCCGGCACCGGCTTCTCCCTTGCCCGGGCCCTGCTGGCATCCGGCTAGCACCGCAACCAACAGCGATCCGGCGATGACGGGCGCGTTCTTCATGTCGCTGCCTCCTTCTTGTTGGAACTCTCGGGGCTTTCCGGAACCTCGCCATGGCGCGAGGGGCCGTAGGAAACGATGGTATCACCCGGCTGCGGCGTCGGCCGCGAGGCATGGGTGAAGAAGCGGATCTTGCCGTCCTTGCGCAGCAGGAACAGCATGTCCGCCTCGTCCGGGAGCGAGGCCTGGGCATCGGCAAAGTCGAACTGCTCGGAGATGCGGGTCTTGCGAAAGCTCCAGCCGGCCCGTTCGCGCTCGGCGATTTCCGAGACGCCAACGCCGGAGGCGAACATCGCACGCCCGCGCAAGGCTTCCGGCAGGCTGCGGTGATCCTCGTCATCGCCCATGCCGCCCAGTTGGTATACGGAATCCCGGCCAATATCGGGCGCAAACTCACTGCAGACGAGCGCGTTGTAGGCCTCGTTGTCGGTCGTTGCGACCAGCACCTGAAACTGCGTCAGGTCGAGCCGCTCCTCGGTGGACTCGGCCAGAATCTCACCGTGGTAGGTAGCAACGCCAGACTGCCGCGGCGACGACAGCCGCTGCCAGCTGGTGTCGGAGATCATCACCGGCACTTCGAGCTGGCGCATCTGCTCGGCCAGCGACAGGCTCCAGGGGGTGCTGCCGACGATCAGCAGGCCCTTCTTCCGCGCGCCGGTGACCTTGAGCCAGCGCGCAACGTGGCGGATGCTGAAACCATGTGCGATGATCGTCGCGATGACGACCGAGAACGACAGCGTCACCAGAATGCTGCCGTCGCCATAACCAAGCTGGTCGAGCCGCAATGCGAACAGGCCCGACACCGCTACTGCCACCACGCCGCGCGGCGCGATCCACGCCACCAGCAGGCGTTCGTTCCACGGGATCTTGCTGAAAGCCAGGCTTACCAGCACCGTCGCCGGGCGCACCAGGAACAGCAGTGCCAGCAGGAAGGCCAGGAACCGCCATTCGAACTGGCGCAGCACCGCAAGGTCGAGCGAGGCGGAAAGCAGCACGAACACGCCGGAAATCAGCAGAACGGTGATGTTCTCCTTGAACGGATGGATGTCGCGCAGTGAATCCAGCCGCATGTTGGCCAGTGCCACGCCCATGACCGTCACCGCCAAAAGGCCGGTCTCCTGCTGGATCAGGTTGGACAACACGAACGTGCCGATCACGGCCACCAGCAGGACCGGCGCCTTGAGGTATTCCGGCACATGGCCGCGCGGGAATGCCCAGGCGACCGCCCGTGCGACCGCATAGCCGATCAGCCCGGCCACCACCGCCGCGCCGAGCAGCGCCGCCACCACCGAAAGCAGTGTGCCGCCTTCGTCCACCCTGCGCAGATACTCATAGGTGATGACGGCACACAGGGCGCCGAACGGGTCGTTGACGATGGCTTCCCACTTCAGGATCGCACGCGGACGCGGAGCCACGTTGCTCTGGCGCAGGAGCGGGATCACGACGGTTGGTCCGGTCACGACCAGGATGCCCGCAAACAGGATCGCCACTGGCCAGACCAGCCCGGCGACGTAATAACAGGCGAGCGATCCCAGCACCCACCCCAGTGGAATGCCCAGGAACATCAGCCGCGTCACAGCGCCTTCGGTCTTGCGCAGCTCCCGGAAATTGAGGCTGAGGCCGCCTTCGAAGAGGATCAGCGCCACCGCTACCGAAACCATCGGTTCCAGCAGTTCGCCAAATGTATGTTCGGGCACGATCAGGCCGGTCACCGGGCCGGCGAGCACGCCTGCCGCCAGCATGAGGGCAATGGCGGGCCATCCGGTGCGCCAGGCGATCCATTGTGCACCGATCCCGAGAATTCCGATCAATGCAAAGACAAGGGCTTGCGTCTCCATAGGCATGGCATAACCATCGATGGCGCTTAAGGTAACCGCCGAAGTCCGAGATTTTTTGCATTTTTCGGATTTCGGTCACAATCGAATTCAGGCCAGCCCTTGCCCGCACATTTCTATCTGCCGGGCTTGAGCGGCGGTCAAACATCACGCTAGGTAGCGCAATGAGCGATCTCGAAACCATGCCTGGACACCTGATCCGCCGCCTGCAGCAGATTTGCGTCGCGCTTTTTACGCACCGGATGGGCGAAGCGGAGATCGACCTCACTCCGGTGCAATTTGCCGCACTCGTGACGCTCCGCCAGCACCCTGGCATCGACCAGCAGACCCTGGCCGGCATGATCGCCTATGACCGGGTGACCATCGGCGGTGTGGTCGACCGGCTCGTGCTCAAAGGGCTTGTCCTGCGTGAAACCAGCCCGACAGACCGGCGTGCCCGCGTGCTGGCGCTGACCGACCAGGGAAAAGACCTGCTGGGTGAAGCGGTCCCCCTGGTCGAAGGGGTTCAAGGAGAAATTCTCGGCGCGCTGTCCGCGGCAGAGCAGGCGACCTTTGTCGCGCTGCTGTCGCGGGTCACGGCAAGTGGTAACGAACTCAGCCGCGCTCCGTTGCGCCGCAGCAAGGCGGCTGGCTAGGCCGTCGCGCAAAGCGTCCTTTATTTCAGCAACCTCTATCGCACTGGTTGAGAACATGACCCTCCCCCTGTCGACCCAATCCGTTCCGCTCGGCAAGAGTGGAATTTCCGTTTTTCCGATAGCCTGGGGCATGTGGCGGCTCGCCCGCGCGGACGGCGATGACGATATCGGCGCCATCGTCGCGCGTATCGAGGCGGCGCTTGAGGCGGGGATCACCCTGTTCGACACAGCGGACATCTACGGCTGCGACGCGGCACTGGGCTTTGGCGGCGCGGAACGGCTGCTGGGCAAGGCGCTCGCCGGTCGTCCAGACCTGCGCCAACGGATGGTGATCGCAACCAAAGGCGGCATCGTGCCGGGCGTGCCTTACGATTCGAGCCCGGACTATCTGCACAAGGCGCTCGACGCCTCTCTCGAACGCCTGGGCCTGCCTTCGGTCGAACTCTACCAGATCCACCGCCGCGACTTCCTGGCCCATCCGCGCGATGTGGCCGAAACCCTCGCCGCCATGGTCGAAAGCGGCAAGGTCAAGGCCATCGGCGTTTCCAACTACAGCCCCGCGGAATTCGCAGCGCTGCAGGCCTTCCTGCCCTTCCCGATCGTTTCTACCCAGCCCGAATTCTCGGCGATGCATTATGCCCCGCTTTACGACGGCACCCTCGACCAGGCGATGGCCCACGATGCCGCCGTGCTGGCGTGGTCCCCGCTGGGCGGGGGACGTCTGGTTTCGGCCTGGCGAGATCCCGTCGCCAAGCTACTGGTTGCGCAGGGCGAGCGTTATGGCACCGACACTGCCGCCGCCGCACTCTCGTGGCTCATGGCGCACCCCTCGCGGCCGATCCCCATCGTCGGCACGCAGACGCCCGAACGCATTCTCTCCTCCCGCGATGCCCTGAAGGTCCAGTGGACCGCTTCGGAATGGTACAAGGTGCTGGAAACCGCGCGCGGGGAACGCCTGCCGTAACGACGCTATCGCCTTGCGACGCCAGTTGGTTCACGGCAAGATGGAAGCGGATCGGATGGAAGCGCGGAAGAACACCGGAGCCCTTGTTCCTTCCCTCCTTCTTAAAGCCCCTCACCCCCGACCCAATGCGCATCGGCCAGATAGCGCGCGAGGTTCCAGACTTGCCGCCGAATATCGGGCACGGCAACGATCTCCCACGCCTCGCCCTTGGTAACCGGCCCCACCGCGAAAAGCGTGTCCTGCGGCTTGCCATCGGCATCGCGCACGCGGCCGAGATGCTCGACATCCAGCCCCAAGCGATGCGCGTCGGGCCGAACCCTGCCCTGCGCGACAAGGTCTTTCACCAGCGGCAGGCCGCTGCGCAGAAGATCGCCTTCCGGCCCGGTGCAATTGATGACCCGGCACACTTCGATACGCCGGAATTCCTCCTCTCCGCGCGGGCGATAGTCCACCGCTACCCCTCGCCCGGCCACATCGGATCCGACCAGCTTGCCGGCCACGAACTCCAGCCTGCCTTCTGCCTCCAGCTCGGCCAGACGACGGGCCACGTCGGGAGCGAGGCGGTGGCGATGCACGTCCCAATAGGGGCGCAAATGACGCAGGAGACGGCGCTGCCCGGCAAGATCGTGCCGGCGCCAGAGGTTCTGGGTATGCGGGCGCTGCTCGTCCACCGCCGCGCGCCAGCCGATCGCCTTGGCCCGATCGCGAATCTGGCGGACCAGCGCCGAGCCGCGCGCATCGGGCGCGGGGACATGGTCCACGGCGGGACCGGTCTCGGCATGGGCATGGGGCTTCAGACCCCGCCGCGACAGCGCGGTGATGCGGCCCTTGAACCCCGCCTTGTCGAGCGAAAGGATCATGTCCGCCGCCGTCAGCCCGGTACCGATCAGCAGGACATGATCGAGCGCAGCGGCATCGGCAACCGCAGCGGGGTTCCACGGATCGGAAAAGCGCCGTTCGGGCGGAAGCGCCGCGAGTGCGGGATGCGGCGTCGGCGGAAAGTTACCGAGCGCCAGCACCAGTGAACGGGCGGCGATCTCGCTGCCGTCATCCAGCACGACGGTGACTGTGCGGTCCCCGAAACGCGCCGAAAGCGCTTCGGCATGGACGATCTGCGCCTTTGGCCCGGCGTCGGACAGTGCCTTGATAAGCAGTTCGCGCAAGTAGAGCCCGTAAGTGAGGCGCGGCACGAAGCGATTGGCCTGTTCCTCGCCGGCCTGTCCGATCCAGCGCAGGAAATTGGCCTGATCGTCGGGAAAGGCGCTCATATTTGCGGCGCGAACGTTCAGCAGGTGCTCGGGGCCCTTGGTGCCGAAGGCGAGACCTTTGGCAAGCTGCGCCTGGCTGCGCTCGATCAGCACCACCCGCACGCCCTGGCGGATGAGGTTGATGGTCAGGAGAGTGCCGCTGAACCCTGCGCCGACAACGGCGACGGGAAGGTCCTCGGTTTCGAATTGGGGGGGCATCCGTGTCATGTCAGCTCCAGCCTAACCGCATTACGGATCAATTATCAACTCAATTAGTAGAGAATGAGCACTTCCCATAAAGTCCGATAAAGTCAATATTTTGTATGGAGTTCTTAATTCGCTGCTGATGAGACAAGTTTGCTGCCTTGTCATCGCTGCTACACCTTTTGGGCCGATCCCCGCTTGCCAGGGCGATCCCGGCGATCCCCCTACCTTCCCCATTGACAGCACTTTGTCCACTGATATGGTCGACAATATGACGTCATCGTCATGACGCGCGTGCCGGTCGACCACGACAGCACCGCAACCCACATCCTGCCTGGTCCGGCCGCTGGCAGCATGGTTCACCAACAAAAATGCGGCGGGCCGCCCCGTTGCTAGCCGAACTTGGCGTAGACGAAGGAATTCTCGTGCCTGCCTGACGGTCCGCACGCCTATGCAGCGCCTTTCCAGCCACCATCTCTGCCATTACGCGCGTCGGCTCGTCGGGACCGTTTGCGCATCGTTCCAGTTCAAGAGTGCCCCCATGACGACCGCCGCTCAAACCGCACCATCTCTTCCCACCGGCAAAGCCGGGACGCTCAGCTTCGGCGCGCAAGTCCTCGTCGGCATGGCCATCGGCATCGCACTGGGCTTTGCAGCGCGATGGATCGGCCCGGACGCAACGGGCGGCCCCAACCAGCTGGCAGTTGCGCTCAAGACCCTGGGCAGCATCTTCATCGGCCTGCTGAGTGCAACCGTCCCGCCGCTGATCTTTGCGGCCATCGTCAGTTCGATCACCAATCTCAGGGATCTCGACAATGCCGCAAGGCTGGCGGGACAGACGCTCATCTGGTTCGCGATCACGGCGTTTATTGCCGTCGTGATCGGCATCGGCGTCGGCCTCATCGTCCAGCCCGGCACCGGCAGTCATCCGGGTCTTGCGACCGCGACAGCCCCGGCGACCGTGGGTACCTGGCTCGATTTCCTGAAGGGTCTGGTCCCCGCCAATTTCCTCGGGCTTGCGGCATCCTCCAAGGTCGCGGATACCGGGCAGGTCACCACCGGCCTCTCGTTCAACACCTTGCAGATCCTCGTCATCTCGCTTGCAGTCGGATTTGCGTCGCTCAAAGCCGGTGCGCGGGCGGAGCCCTTTGTCGCCTTCGTGCGCTCGCTTCTCGCGGTCGTCCGCACCATCCTTGGCTGGATCATCAAGCTGACCCCGATCGGTTCGGCGGCGCTGATCGGCGCTGCCATCGCGACCTATGGCTGGAGTACCCTGCTGCAGCTCGGCGGCTTCGCCTTTGCCGTCTATCTTGGCCTGTTCCTGGTTATCGGCGTCGTCTACCCCCTGCTGCTGACGCTCAACGGCATCAGCCCCGGCGCATTCTTCCGCGAGGCCTGGCCGGCGATCCAGCTGGCGTTTGTCTCGCGCTCGTCGGTCGGCACGATGCCGGTCACCGAACTGGCGGCGGAACGTCTCGGCGTGCCCAATGCCTATGCCGCCTTTGCCGTGCCGCTGGCCGCGACCACCAAGATGGACGGCTGCGCCTCGATCTATCCGGCGCTCGCGGCAATCTTCGTGGCGAATTTCTACGGCATGCCGCTGCACGGGCTGGATTACCTGCTGATCGTCGTGGTCTCGGTCTTCGGTTCGGCAGCCACCGCGGGCATGACCGGGGCAGTCGTCATGCTGACGCTGACGCTTTCCACGCTGGGACTGCCGCTGGCGGGAGCCGGTCTGCTGCTGGCCATCGATCCCATTCTCGACATGGGGCGCACGGCGGTGAACGTTGCCGGGCAGCTTCTTGTCACGCTGATCGTCTCGAAGCGCGAGGGCCTGAGCCCGTCAGCGAGCCCCGCGCTGACTTGATACCGGGCGATTGGCCCCGATATTCCGTTCGTTCCGCAAAAAGCCGTTGACTCTGGACCATGGTCCAAGGGCTAGACAGGCAGCGAAGACAACAACGGGGTCGATCCGGTGAAGCGTTTCCTGACCATCGGCGCATTGGCAAAACAGGCCGAAGTCAGCGCCGATACCATCCGCTTTTACGAGCGCGAGGGGCTGCTTGGCAGTCCCGACCGGCTCGCATCCGGCTATCGGCATTACGACGCAGACGCGCTAGCCCGCCTGCAATACATCCTCCGCGCCAAGAGCCTCGGCTTTACGCTGGGCGAGATCAAGGGGCTGCTCACTCTCGAAACCGACCGCGAGAACGGCGTCGAAGGTGTCCGGCAACGGGCCCAGGAACGCATCGCCGATCTTGATCGGCGGATCACCGAAATGACCCGCATGCGCGATGCGCTCAAGGCGCTCGCCGATGCTTGCCCGGGAAGCGGCGAACCGGAAGCCTGCCCGATTCTCTCCGCCCTGCATGGCGAGGAAGCGCCGGAATGCTGCGAGGGCGGCTCGGGCAAGGCCTCGTCGTGATGGCAAAGACGCAAGAGGTGACGCTCACCCTGCCCATCGGGGGGATGACCTGCGCAGGATGCGCGGCCACCGTGGAGAAAGTCCTGCGCCGCCTTCCCTCGGTCGATGCGCAAGTCAACTTCGCGGCCGAACGCGCCGCCGTGGCCTACGATCCTACACAAGTATCGCCGCAAGAGATGATCGCGGCCGTCGAGACGGCGGGCTATGAAGTTCCGCCGGAAACCGTGGTCTTCGACATCGGCGGCATGAGCTGCGCCGCTTGCGCCGCGGGTATCGAAACCGTGCTCAGCCGTGTACCCGGTGTTCTTGGCAGCACCGTGAACTTCGCCTCGGGCAAAGCCCGCGCCGACTATGTTCCCGGCGTGACCGATCCAGCAGCGCTCGCCGCAGCGATCGCCAGGGGCGGCTACCAGGCAGCCGAGGCGCGTGACCTGACTGCGGATGAAGTTGCAAACCGCGAGGCCGCCTCCCGCCAGGAATGGCGCCGCGAACGGGCATTGTTTGCGGTCGCGCTGCTCCTCACCCTCCCGCTCTTCGCGCAGATGGTGGTGATGCTCGACATGCGGCAGTGGAGCCACGCCCTGGGCGGACACCATGGCGAACTGCTGCCGCGCTACTGGCAGTTCGCGCTGGCCTCCCCGGTGCAGTTCTGGATCGGCGCGCGCTTCTACAAGGCCGCGTTCAAGTCCTTGCGGGCGGGCACTGCCAACATGGATGTGCTGGTGGCGCTGGGCACCACCATTGCCTACGCCTACAGCGTCGTCGTCACACTCGTCGGGCGGATGGACCTGCACGTCTATTTCGAGGCATCAGCCGCGATCATCACGCTGGTCCTGCTGGGGCGCCTGCTGGAGGCCAATGCCAAGCGCAAGACGTCCTCGGCCATCCGCGCCCTGCTCAAGCTGCGCCCGAAGACGGCACGGATCGAGCGCGAGGGCCGGATTATCGAAGTCGATGCCGGAACCCTTCTGGTCGGCGATGTCTTCGTGGTGGCGGCAGGCGATAGCGTGCCGGTCGACGGCGAAGTGATTTCCGGCCGCTCGAGCGTCGATGAAGCGATGCTCTCGGGCGAAAGCATGCCGGTGATGAAGGAGCCGGGCGCCAGGATCTATGCCGCGACCATCAACCAGAACGGCATGCTGCGCGCCCGCGCAACCGGTGTCGGCGCCGATACCGTGCTGGCGCAGATCATCCGCATGGTGGACGAAGCGCAAGGCTCGAAACCTCCGATCCAGTATTTCGTCGACAAGGTAACCGCCATCTTCGTGCCGGTGGTGATCGCCATCGCCGTGGTGACCCTGGCAGGCAACTGGCTGTGGAGCGGCGATTTCCAGACTGCCATGGTCAATGCGGTCGCCGTCCTGGTGATTGCCTGCCCGTGCTCGCTGGGCCTCGCGACGCCGACCGCGATCATGGTCGGCACCGGTATGGGCGCGAGGAACGGGGTGCTGATCCGCAATGCCGAAGTGCTCGAACGCGCACGGGCGATGCAGACCCTGGCAGTCGACAAGACCGGAACGCTGACCCGCGGCGCGCCCGAGGTAACCGACCTTCTTCCTGCCGACGGTCAGGACGGCGCCCGCCTCGTGGCCCTTGCCGCCGCGCTGGAACGCGGGTCCGAGCATCCGCTGGCCCGCGCCATCACGAACAAGGCGCAGGAACAACAGATCATCCTCCCCGATGTCGACCACTTCGACACGCTGCCCGGCAAAGGGGTCTCGGGCCGGATCGAGGGGCGGCTGCTCCAACTGGGTTCTCCGCTGTGGCTCGGCGAAGTTGCCGCGCCGCTGCCGCGTGCCCTCGCCGAACGGGTGGAAGCGGCGCAAGCACAGGGCCGGACGGTGGTCGGCCTTGCCGAAGAGGGGCGCGTGATCGGGTTCATCGCCATTGCCGACCGGCTGCGCGACAGTTCCGTTCAGGCGGTCCGCGAACTGCGCGCTGCGGGCATCGCCGTCGTCATGCTGACCGGCGACAACCACCACACCGCCGCCGCCATCGCCACGCAAGCCGGGATCACCCGTTTCGCCGCGGAAGTCCTGCCGCAAAACAAGGCCGAGGAAGTGCGCCGCCTGCAGGACCGCGGCGAAATCGTCGGCATGGCCGGGGACGGCATCAACGATGCCCCGGCGCTGGCGCAGGCCGATGTCTCCTTCGCCATCGGCGCAGGTTCCGACGTGGCGGTGGAGGCGGCCGACGTCGTGCTGGTACGCAACGATCTGCACGGCGTGCTCACGGCGGTGGAACTCTCGCGCGCGACGCTGGGCAAGATCCGGCAGAACCTGTTCTTCGCCTTCATCTACAACGTCCTGGGTATTCCACTCGCCGCCTTCGGGCTGCTCAACCCGGTCATCGCCGGCGCCGCGATGGCGCTGAGTTCGATCTCGGTGGTCAGCAATTCCTTGCTGCTGAGCCGTTGGCAACCCAAGCCCCAACCGGAGAATTCGTAATGAGTGCCGTGCAACTGACCGTCCTGGGCATGACCTGCGATGGTTGCGCCAGCCGTCTCAAGCGGGTGCTGGAAGCCCGCGGCGGCATCCATCATGCCGATGTGATGCGTGATCTCAAGCAGGTCGCGATCCACTACGACAGCGACAGCACCGACCGGGCAGCCATCGAAGCCGCGATCGGCGACGCCGGGTTCGAGGTCGCGCATGGCTGAAACGCTGTTTAGTAAAGAAGTGCTAATGAGAATCGCTTGCAATAAATAGGCAAGCGCGTTAGCGGCGCCCCCGTCAGAGACAAACAGGGGTCGTCATGCGCTTGAAAATGAGGGTTTTGTTGCTGGGATCGGCGCTAGCCGCACCCGCCAATGCGTTTGCACAGGAAACCGGCACCGCCGACGGCACCGAGCAAGTGCTGCCAGAAGTCGTCGCCGAAGGCGGGCAGGACGGCGGCGCCTACGTCATGGGCACTGGTGCCGACGCCGGGACAACCCGCATCACCGCCGGGGAAATCCGTGCGCGCGCCGCCGGATCGGGCGATGCCAACCAGTTGCTCAAGGCGCTCCCCACGGTCCAGTTCACCCGTGACGAGGGCCTTGCCACCCGGGAGAACATTCAGGACATTCGCCCCGCCGACATCTCGATCTCGGGCGGCCGCTATTACGAGAACCTCATCACCATCGACGGCATCGATGCCAACGCTCGCGTCGACATCACCGGTACCAGCCGGACCAGCAATGCGCTTGCCGCATACGAACTGGCAGGTGCCACCGCCCAATCCATCTGGGTCGATACCAATCTGGTCGGCGAAGTGACGCTGCGCGATTCCAACGTCTCTGCCGAATACGGACGCTTCACCGGCGGCGCACTCGACATCAAGACCCGTGCGCCGAAACGCGAATGGGGCGCAAGCGCGAACGTTTCCTATACCTCGGACGCGCTCACCCACTACCGTGTGTCTCCAGCCTCGCGCGCCGCGCTGGCCGACGATGAAATGCCCTCGCGGCCGAGTTTCGAAAAGTGGCGCTACGGGGTCAGCCTCGACGTACCGGTCAACCCGAACATCGGCCTGCTTCTGGCCTACAATCGCTCGACCGCCAACGTCGTCTACACCCGCGGAGCAGCCTATGGCGCGACCACGTTCGGTCAGTCCAGCACCAGCGACAACTTCATGGCCAAGATGGAAGCCGACCTCACCGGCGACCTCACCCTCTCGGGTCAATTCGTCTATTCGCCCTACCGCAGCGAAGCGGCATCGGCCAACGGCGTCGACAATGAGGTCGTTTCCAGGGGCGGCGGCATCACCAGCCAGCTACGGCTGGCGCACTCCGGCACCAGCGACTGGTCGCTTTCGGCCAACCTCACGCACAGCGACACCGGCCGCGATGCCTCGCCCTTCAACTATTCGGTGCCCTCGTGGAGCACCAACGGCAGCGTCTGCAGCAACACCAACTGCACCATCGGCGGCTTTGGCGACATCGACCAGACACAGGACGTCTACAACCTCAACGGCCGCTGGTCGCGGTCCATCGGTCCCGGCACTTTGGCCATGGGCTTCGATTACCAGCACATCGAGGCCATGCGCAGCCGTCCCGTGGATGGCGGCGCCTACTCGCGCGGAACATCGCAATCGGCGGCCTCCTCCATCGTCTGCGCCGACGGAAACAGCCTGACTTGCGTGACCGGAGAATACGCCCTTACCCAATTTACCGTCTATTCGGCCTATCGGGCTGAGGTTGCGCTCGACAGTGTCGCAGGCTGGGCGGAATATTCCGCGCGGTTCGGCGCGTTCTCCCTGCGCGCCGGGCTGCGCTACGACTACGAGAGTTTTCTCGGCAACCACAATTTCTCGCCGCGCCTTTCGGCCAGCTATGCGCTGCCATGGGACGGCTGGAGCGTGACCCTGGGCGCCAATCGGTATTACGGCCGCTCGATGCTGGCCTATGCCTTGCGTGAACAATACCCGGCCGCCGCCACCTATCTGCGTACGGGAACCAGCAGCGGCGGGCTTACGACCTACGCCGGTACGGACTGGTATCTTTCGTCGATGAGCTATTCCACCAGCTACTCGGGAAGCAAGACCAAGACCCCCTACTCCGACGAACTGTCGGCAGCCCTGTCCGCCCGCATTCTTGGCGGCGATCTGCGGGTCAAGGGCATCTACCGGGAGGGCAAGGACGAATTCGTCCGGGCGGCCGGCGAGCGCGAGTCGATCATTCTGCCCAACGGCAAGACCTCCACCGTCACCCGCTATGTCGTCACCAACACCGGTTTCAGCAGCTACCGCGGCGCATCGGTGGAATGGACGCGCCGCTTCGGCAAGCACGACTTCGCGATCAACACCAACTTCTCCAAAACGAAGTCCAGCAACGACAACTATCTCGACGCCATCGACAGTGAGCTGTTCGACGATACGCCGGTCCTGTTCCAGGGCAATGTCACCACGCTGGCCGAGCTTTCCGCCCTCAATCAGCGCGACGACATGGCCGCGCCGCTCATCATCAATGCCACCTGGACCGCCCGCTGGCTGGACGACCGGCTGACCACGAACCTCAACGTGCGCTATCGCAGCGGCTTCGACCAGATCGAGGATACCGGTGAAAGCCAGACGGTGGATGGCACCGCTTACGACGTCTACGACTACATCCATTATCCCAAGGCGATCGACGTCAACCTCAACGCGCAGTTCGAAGTGATCCGTTCGGCCATGGGCGTGCTGACGGCGGAAACGCGCATCGCCAACCTGCTCGACCGCATCCCCTCGCCGAACAGCGTCGCGACCACCCAGCCCTATCAGTTTGGCCGCTCGTTCTGGGTGGGCCTGAACTACCGGTTCTGAGCGCGCGCATGAATCTGCAACGACTTGTCCCGCGGGCGCTGTTACTGGCGTCCGCGGTCTTCGTGGCCGTGCAGGCATCGGGCGAGGGTCAGGCGCCAAGGGCGGCGCTACGGCAGGAACCGGCTGGACCGGAAACCGCACACGCTACACCCGGCGACTTGTCGGCGATGGATCTCCGGCGTCTCTACGCCGGACCGCCGCAAAGCTGGCCTCGCCCCTTGCTCGGTCCCGGCGCCGAATTTCGCGAGTTTGCACCGCTGCCCTCGCTGCCCGCTCCGGGCGAGCGCGAGAAGGCGCTCGCGGCAATCGGCAAACGCCTGTTCGACGATCCCCGGCTCTCCGGTTCCGGCCAGATCGCCTGTGCCTCGTGCCACAGTCCGGAACTGGGGCTGGGCGACGGCTTGCGCACCGCCTTCGGCCATGACCGGCAACGCGGGCGGCGCAACGCCCAGTCGCTCTATACCGCCGCCTGGATGACACCGCTGTTCTGGGACGGGCGCAGCCCGGATCTTGCCGAACAGGCCCTGCACCCGATCACCGACGGCGCCGAGATGGCCGCAACGACCGAGACGGTGCTCCCGCGTCTCAATGCCGATACCGGTTATCGCACCGCCTATGCCGCACTGGGGCAGGACCGCCCGATCACCATGAAGGACGTGACCGCCGCGCTTGCCGCGCACGAGCGAACCCTGCGCCCGCCGCGTTCGCGCTGGATGCAGGTCTTCGAGAAGGGCACGGGCGTGCTTACCGACCGCGAACTCCTCGGCCTGCACCTGTTTCGCACCAAGGCTGGCTGCGCGGCCTGTCACAATGGCCCGTTGCTGTCCGATCAGCGCTTCCACAACCTCGGCATAAGCTTTTACGGACGCCGTCTGGAGGACCTTGGCCGCTACGAGGTAACCGGCAAGCCCGAGGATGTCGGCAGGTTCCGCACGGCTTCCCTGCTCGGGGTGCGCAAGACCGCCCCTTACATGCATAACGGGTTGTTCCAGACGCTGGACAACGTCGTCGCGCTCTACAACGGCGGTGGCGGCAAGGACCGCCAGCAACCCAGCGGGAACGTTCCCGTGCCCAGCGCCGATCCCTTGGTCAGGAAACTGAACCTGACGGCGGACGAACGCGCCGCGCTAGTTGCATTCCTGGAAACACTCTGAACGCGATGCGCGGTATTCACAGACAATATGCTATTGCGAGTCACTCGCATATCTATTAGCGATCGCGCCATGTTGGGTTCGCGAACAGTTTCCGCAGGGCTGGCCGGTGGAGTACACGCCGCACTCCTGACCGCACTCCTGCTCTCGTGGCATGCCGCGCCGACGAGCGGCCCGGACGCCCGGCACGGCCTGACAGTGATGTCGCTAGCCGCGCCGCAGCAGCTAATGCAAGAGGCCGAGCCGACGCAGGCTGCGGCATCCCGGCAAGTGTCAAGGCGTGCTGAAGCCTCTCCGTTTGTGCGGCGACAGGACGTCCCGCCTCCGCTGCTGGTGCTGCCCGGAACCGAGACACCGGCAGCTCTGGCCATGCCGGGATCGGCCGACGTGCCGCCATCGCTGGACAGATCGATGCCGTCCGACGATGCCGCCGACAGCAGCCGCGTGCTCCTTACAGGAACGAAAGCCGCCGCCATGCCGCAAACCGGATCCGCAGCCTCGGCTGCCGAATCCCCTCCAACTCGCCGCACGGCCGCTTCCGACGGCTATGCCCTGCGCGTGTTTCGGCACATCCGCCGCTACAAGGCGTTCCCCGCCGCACTCGCCGGCAAGGGCTGCGAAGGCACCGTGCTCGCGCGCTTCTCGCTCACCCGTGAAGGACGGATCGACCGCCTGACGCTGGCCAGAAGCAGCGGCTTCGGCGAACTCGATCGCCTCGCGCTTGAGCAACTGCGGCAGGCAGCTCCCTTCCCGAAACCACCTTCCAGCGCTGCGGAAGCCGCGCTCAGCTTCCTGGTGCCGATGACTTACCGACTGGAAGCCTGAACGTCCCGCCGCCACGTGCAGCAGACCGGACGCCGCGCGATGTCATCGCGCGGCGTCCGGCATTGCTCACGCTCACTTGAACGTGAAGCGCGCGCCGATCGAGAAGGTCCGGGCCAACAGGGTGGTGGCAAGATTGTCGGTGGCCGAACCACCGGCATCGCCGAACTTGTAGTAGCTCTGCTGCTTCGACTTGGTGAGATTGGTCGCGTCAAACGTCACCCCGATGTCGTGCGTCACGTTCCAGGTCAGCTGGAAGTCGAGGCTTTCCTCGGACTTGTACCAGATGCCGATCGGGTTCGCGAACAGGCTGGCTTCGTTGTTGTGCAGGAAGCCCTTGCGCCAGACATAGGACAGGCGGGCGTTGAACGGCCCCCGGTCATAGGCCAGCGTCGCGTTGTACGACAGTTTCGACACATCGAAGAAAGCCGACTTGGTATAGCCGGTGATGTTGCCGGCCGAATCCGAGGTGGGGATGGTCTGGCTCGAATCCAGCACCGTCAGGCTGCCCTGGAAGCCGAGCCCATCGAGCACGCTGGGCAGATAGTGCGGGAAGTAGGTCAGACCCAGTTCGACACCCTTCAGCACACCGTCGGACGCGTTGACCGGTTTCGTCACCACGAAATAGTCGGTCGCCCCGGCAACGATGCCGTTGTCGGGAATATAGCTCATTACCGGCAGGCTGACCACAAGGCCGTCGATCTCGCGGCGGAATGCGGTAACGGTGATCGCGCTGTCGCGGTCGAAATACCATTCGAGCGCAAGGTCGTAGTTCTTCGAATGGGTCGGCTTGAGGTCCGCATTGCCTGCCGATCCGCTGCCATAGCCCACGCTGGTGAGGTCTCCAGTCAGCGAATAGGTCGGATTGACGTCGGTGAAGCTCGGCCGCCGCAGCGTCTCGCCATAGTTGAAGCGCAGGCGCAGCTTGTCGGTGATCGCATAACGCGCCGTGAAGCTGGGCAGGAACTTCGCCGAACCCGATCCCGCGCGGGTCAGGGCATAGTCATTGTAACGGTCGAAGAAGTTGTAATCGCTCGCCACGTTGACGTAGCGCACGCCGGCTTCGAGATCGAGCGGACGTCCGAAGATCGTCGCCTGAGCATCGGCCATGAAGTAGGCGGTCATGGTGATCTCGTCGATGTCGAAAGTCTTGTTGAGCGTCAGCTGGTCGGACGTTGTCAGCCCGTAGAGACCACGAACATAGTCGGCGTTATTGTAAAGCCATGAACCGTCCACGGTCATCCAGCTGCGGGGCACATCGGCCTCGCCGCTCATGAAACCGGAATTGGTGAAATAGGCCGCCTCGGGCAGCGTCGTCAGGCTGACTCCGAGGCTGTTCGCGTCGGCGGTCCGGCTGTAGCTCGAGGCCTTGCGGTCGTCGTAGCGCAGACCCGCCTTGATGCGGCGCAGGAAGCCTTCGTCCCAGCTGTAGTAGCCGTCCAGCTGTGCCGTCACCGCGCTGCCCTTGTCGCGCTCGGCGTTGTCGTAAAGCTGCGCGACGTTCCAGGTGGAGGCCTGGGTCAGCAGGGAATCGTCATCGAAGTGATAGGAGGGGACGCCGCCGCCGGAATTGAAGTCCGCGGTGATCTGGCTGGCCGTGCGATCGGTGCGCATGGCAATGAACGAGGTCTTGTAGACGCTGTCCTGATAGGCGAGATCCGCAGTGATCTTGCCGCGCCCGTCACCGACGTCCCAC
Source organism: Sphingomonas sp. IC081 (assembly GCF_006874585.1). Lineage (GTDB taxonomy): Bacteria > Pseudomonadota > Alphaproteobacteria > Sphingomonadales > Sphingomonadaceae > Novosphingobium. The sequence goes on along the minus strand of NZ_CP029762.1, from coordinate 449,868 downwards.
TGGCCGTTCAGGGCATAGACGTAGCTGTCGGTACTGTTCTTCGTGTAGTCGCCGCTGTTGAACCCGTAGACATCGTCCACCGTGCGCGACTTGATGATGTTGGTGCCGTCATAAGTCTCGAATGCACCGGGATTGCTCCAATAGTCGACATAGCTGAACATCATGTCGCTGTAGAGCGAGCCGCGGAAGCCCGTGTAATACATCTCGGCGGTATAGACCGAAGAGCTGTTCGGGGCCCACTGCAAGGCGACATTGAACGACGGCCGCTTGCGGGTACCGTACTGGTCGGTCGAGAACACCGCGTCGCGCGAGAGGTAATAAGGCACCTCGACGCCGTTGTAGTTGATCGTCGAACCCGGCGTGGTCGGCAAGCCTTCGTTGAGCCCGGGCGTCCAGCCCGAGAAGATTCGCTCGAGCGGCGACAGCCCGGATCCATCCGTTGGGTTTTCCGTCGCGAACGGCACCAGCGCGCCGGCCGTCACCGTTTCGTTGCGGTACTTGGTCTTGCTGTAGCTGCCGTTGACGAGGATGCCGATGTCGCCGATCCCGGTTTCCCAGCGGTCAGAGACCAGCAGCGCCACGTTGGGATTATAGCTGTCGGCAATCTCGTTGTAGGTTCCACGCACCAGGCCCGAGACGGCAAAACCGTCGAAATCGAACGGACGACGGGTCTTGACGTCGATCTGCCCGGCAAGGCCGGTCTCGAGCTGATCGGCCGAGCGCGTCTTGTAGACGTCCACCTGCTTGACGAGGTTCGCCGAGATGTCCTGAAGCGAGAACGATTGCCCCGTCGAGGTGAAGATGTTGCGGCCGTTCATCGTCGTGGCCGCGTCGGGAAGGCCGCGAATGGTGACGGTGGCGGCCTCGCCGCCGGCCCGGTCGGTGATCTGGATGCCGGTCACGCGCTGGAGCGCTTCGACGACGTTATTGTCCGGCAATTTACCGACGTCCTCGGCGACGATCGAGTCGACGATCTGCACCGAATCCTTGCGCACGTTGAGCGCGCCGACAATCGATGCTCGCACGCCGGTGACGATGATGTCCTCGGCGCTGGGCGCGGCGCTTTCCGTGCCATCGCCGCTGTTTGCAGGTGCAGAGTCCTGCGCATGAGCGACACCGGCAAGGCCGAGTGCCAGAATGGATACGGTGCAAAACGCAACTGGCTTGAGCGCCATGGATCAACCCTCCCTGAGGGGCTGGCCGATTACCATGCCCCATATCGACGACGCAGACCGCTTAATTAGTCTGACTAATTCGATATGACCGGCAATGCGCGATTTGTGGGTAAAGACTTCGCAAGACCTGCGTAAAGTTTTCGTAATGCGCACAGACACAGGCTGACAACCGGCGCCGATTGCGCCATCAGGATCGCGTGGAAGAGGACGCCAAACGCATATTGCTGATCGACGACGATCTCGAACTGGGCGCGATGCTCGGCGAGTATCTGGAAAGTGAAGGGTTTCGCGTCGAGATCGTGGCAGACGGACTGGCCGGGATGCAGCGGGCCGTGTCCGGCGAACACGACGCTATTGTCCTGGATATCATGCTGCCTCGCCTCAACGGCATCGAGCTGCTACGCCAGCTTCGCGAAACCAATGAAGTTCCGGTCATCATGCTTTCCGCACGCGGCGACGAGGTGGACAAGGTGATCGGCCTGGAACTGGGCGCCGACGATTACGTGGCCAAGCCCTGTTATCCGCGTGAACTGGTTGCCCGTATCCGTGCGAACTTGCGTCGCCATCAGCCGTCGGAACGCGGCGCCCCGGCCCCTGCCATGCTCACCGCCGGGCGGCTGGAAGTTCAGGTCGCCGCACGCAAGGCATTGTGGCAGGGCAAGCCGGTCGAGCTGACGGCATCCGAGTTCAACATCCTGCTGGTGCTGCTGCGTGCCGGCGAGGCGGTGGCGACCAAGGACGACCTGTCGCTGCGCGGCCTTGGCCGACCTCGCCAAAGTTATGATCGCAGTGTCGACGTTCATGTCAGCAACCTCAGGATCAAGCTGGAAGCCGTTTCGCAGGGCGGCGCGCGGGTCGAAACGATCCGGGGTGTCGGCTACAGATTGCAGGTGAAATGACCCGTCGGCGGCTGTTCTGGAAGATCCTGCTGGGTTTCATTTTCACCTTCCTGCTGATGACGCAGGCGGTGTGGCTGCTTTTTGCGCTCCATGACGACCGCGAGCGTGAGCTCCCTCCGTTCCTGATGTCCAGCCAGATCGGTCCCGCCGTGCTGGAGGCGGGTACCCAGGCGGTTCGTGCCGGCGGCCGTTCCCGGTTCGACAGCATGGTCGCCGATTTGCCGCCCGACCAGCGTGACCACATCCTGCTGCTGGATCCGGGCACGGCCAGACCATCGGCAGACGACCACGAGAATGCAGTGATCGACCGGCAGGTCAGCGACCCCGCCGGCCGCGCCTACGTCCTGCGCTTCCGCTATCACGCGAACGAACCGCCCTGGCGTTTCAACATCCCACCGGAGCTCCTGGTCATCGGCTTGCTCGCCGGGATCATCTTCAGCGCCTTCCTCGCCTGGTATCTGGTACGCCCGATCAACCACTTGCGGCGCGGCTTCCAGCGCCTGGCCCGGGGCGAACTGACGACCCGGGTCTCTCCCCAGATCGGCAGTCGCCGCGACGAAGTGGCCGACCTTGCCCACGAATTCGACAGCATGGCCGCCCGTCTCCAGCAACTCGTCGAAAGCCGCGACCGGCTGCTCCACGACGTGTCGCACGAACTGCGCTCGCCGCTGGCGCGGCTGCAGCTGGCCATCGCCCTTACGCGCCAGTCGCCATCACGCTTCGACAGTTCGATGGACCGGATCGAGCACGAAGTGGACCGGCTCGAGGGGCTTGTCGGCGAACTGCTCACTCTGGCCCGCGCCGAGAACGATCACCACCCGGGCGACGAGTATTTCGACATCACCGGCATCGCCGAGAGCATCGTCGCCGACGCCCGCTACGAAGCAGAGCCGCGCGGTATCGAGATCTCTTTCGACTCGCTGGCGTTCCCTCCGGAGCTGGCCGAGGATCCGCCCTGCGTGCGCGGAAACGCCGAACTGATCCACCGCGCCGTCGACAACGTCGTGCGCAATGCCCTGCGCTTCACCCCGCGCGACGGCCACATCGCGGTCCGCGCCGAGTACCTGCCGGAATCCCGCCTGTTTCGTATCTCGGTGATCGACGAAGGCCCCGGTGTCAGCGCGGAACTGGCCGGCGCGATGTTCGAGCCTTTCGTGCGCGGCATGCCCGGAGGCAGCAATCTCGGACTCGGACTGGCCATCGCCTCGCGTGCGGTCGCGGCCCATCGCGGCCGGATCTTTGCCACCAACCGCGACACCGGCGGTCTGGTCGTGACGATCGAGCTACCGGCAGGCGAACTGCCCGCTCCTGTTACGGCGCCGTAGCGTCGGCGGGATCTCCGCCGAGCGCCTGATAGACCGCGACTTGCGCCACCAGCTGATTGTAACGGTTCTGGATGAGGCCGGTTCGCGCGGTTCGCAGGCGTTCCTGGGCATCGAGCCAGTCGCGCAGGGGAATAGCCCCGGCGCGGTACTGCCGCGCATAAAGCGCCTCGGCATCACGCGCCGCCTCGTAGTTGGCCTGCGCGAAGCGACCCTGCTTCACGTATTGCTCGCGCGCAGAAAGGGAAACCTGCGTGTCGCGCAGCGCGTCGTAGAATGTCTGGCGGAAATCCTGAACGGCAATATCGTAATCGGCCCTGGCAATGCCGGTGCCGAGGCGCACTTTCTCCGGATTGAGTTCCGCCAGCGATAGGGCGGCTCCAAGGCTTGCGGCCGGATTGGAGAAGAACTTGAGCAGCGAGGAACTCGCGGTTCCCAGCGCCCCGGTAAGGCTGAAGCTGGGATAATAGCTCGCCGCCGTCGCATCGCTGGTCGCCAATGTCTTGCGCATGCGCAAGTCGGCGGCGGCAAGGTCCGGGCGCCGCGACAGCAGCGAAGCGGGAACCCCGGCGGCGATTTCGGGCAATGGCTGCGCGGGCAGCACCATCAGCTCGGTACCGTCATAGGACTGCTGGTCCAGCAGTGCGGCGATCGTCTTGAGCGCCGAGACACGCGCCTGCACCAGCTGCGTCTGCGCGGATTCCTGCGCCGCGACCGATTGCTGGGCATCGCGCAGTTCAAGCCGCGAGACCGCGCCTGCATCATATTGCCGCTGCACCAGTTCCAGCGCGCGGCGCACGTAGGCCAGGCTTTGTTCACCGATGGTGATCTGCTCGTTGGCATAGCCGAGCTGCCACCATGCCTCTGCGGTCGTCGCGATCAGCGAAAGGCGGGTTTCCGCCAGATCCTGCGCGCTCGCCCGGGCTTCCCATTGCGCGGCATCTGCCGCTGCGCCGAGCCGGCCGAACAAGTCCAGTTCCCAGGATACGCCAAGCGAAGCGGCACTGCTCTTGCTCCACGCCGAACCGCCCTGTAGCGCCTTGGAGGCATCCGTGGACAGGCTCGCCGCGCCGCTCGGGAACAGGCCCTGCCGTGCCTGTTCGGCCGAAAGATGCGCCTGCTTCAGCCTGAGCCCCGCTGCCGCAAGATCGGCATTGGCGGCCAGCACCTGGTCGACCAGCGTGGTCAGCCCGGGATCGCCAAACGCATTCCACCACGGCGCGCCCGCGGTCCTTGGCAAGCCCTGCGCGGCCTGATCCCAGGTCGCCGCCACAGGCAGTTCCGGCGCGGCATATTGCGAGCGCGTCACGCTCGCACAGCCCGCGGTGCCTAGTACAAGTGCCAGCGCGGTCAGCAGCGCGGGGCGAAAGAGCAGGATCTTCGGCTCGGACACGGGATCAGTCTCTCGAAAGGGCATCGACCGGGTCGAGCCGGGCCGCGCGGCGGGCAGGCAGGAAGCCGAAGACGACGCCGATGAGGGTGGAACAGGCAAACGCGGCCACGATCGAGGTCACCGAATAGGCCATCCGGAAGTCGATCGGCGTGAACGAGACGGCCACGCCCACCGCCAGCGACAGGCCGACGCCGATCACGCCGCCGATGAGGCAGACCAGCACCGCTTCGATCAGGAACTGCTGAAGAATGTCAGACTGGCGCGCACCAACGGCCATGCGCACGCCGATCTCCGCCGTGCGCTCGGTGACGGACACCAGCATGATGTTCATCACCCCTATGCCGCCAACGATCAGCGCGATCACTGCGATGGCGGCGATCAGCAGCGTCATCGTGTTGGTGGCATTGGTGATGGTCTGGCGAATGTCGTCGGAGTTGCTGATGAAGAAGTCGGTGGTGCCGTGGCGCTTGGCTAGCAACTGCGTGACCGCCGTTTCCGCCGCTGCCGTCGAGGTATCGTCGCTGACGCGCACGGTGATGCTGGAGAGATAGGTCTGCCCCAGCATACGGCTCATCGCCGTGGTGTAGGGCACATAGGCCGTCAGGCTGTCGCTGCCGCCGAAACCCTGTTGCTGGGTGCCGACCACGCCGACGATGCGCGCGGGCACCTTGCCGAGCAGCACGACTTTGCCGAGCGGATCCTCGCCACTGGGGAACAGGGTGTCGCGCGAGTTCTCGTCGATCACCACGTCCTGCGACAGTTCATGGACGCTCTGGGCATCGAACAGGCCGCCGGACACCAGTTCTAGGCCTCGCACACGGAAGTAGTCCGCGCCTACCCCGTTGACGTTCGCGGTGGCCGCCACGTTGCGGTAACGCGCGGTCACGCTGGTCGAGACACTGGGCGTAACACTGTCGACATAGGGAAGCTGGGCCAGGGCATCGGCATCGGCGTCCTTCAGCGTCTCGATCTTGGCCGAGCGCATGTCGCCGAAGCTCTTGCCGGGGTAGATCGTCAGCGTATTGGTGCCCAGGCTGCTGATGTCGGAGAGGATCTTTTCCTGCGCACCGCCGCCAAGCGCCACCACCGAGACAACCGAGGCGATGCCGATGATGATGCCCAGCATCGTCAGGAACGTGCGCAGCTTGTGCGCCGACATCGCCAGCACCGCCATCCGGAATGCCTCGCGGAATCGGTCGACCACCTGCTGCAGGCCGCTGGCGACCGGCGCGGCTTTCTGCACCGCCGGGCGAACGCCGCTTTCGCGCGTGCGGCGATCGTCGATGATCTCGCCGTCGCGGATCTCGATGATGCGGTCGGCGTGCTCGGCCACTTTCATGTCGTGGGTGACGAGGATGACCGTATGCCCCTCGGCGTGAAGCTCGCCGAGAATGCGCATCACTTCGACGCCGCTCGCGGAATCGAGCGCGCCGGTCGGCTCGTCAGCGAAGATCACCTCGCCGCCGTTCATCAGCGCGCGCGCGATCGAGACGCGCTGCTGCTGGCCGCCGGAAAGCTGCCCCGGCCGGTGCCCGGTGCGCTCGCCCAGGCCAAGCCGGGCGAGGATTTCGCGCGCACGCCCTGCCCGCTCGCCGCGCGCGCGGCCGGCATAGACCGCCGGCACTTCGACGTTCCCGAGCGCGGGAAGGTCGGTCAGAAGGTGGTAGCGCTGGAAGATGAAGCCGAAATGCTCTCGCCGCAGCGCCGCCAGTTCGTCCGGTTCGAGATCGCCGGTGTCGCGGCCGTTGATCCTGTAGGAACCGGAAGTCGGCCGGTCGAGGCAGCCGAGGATGTTCATCAGCGTCGACTTGCCCGAACCGGACTGGCCGACGATGGCCACCATCTCGCCCGCCTCGATCGACAGGTCGATGTCCTTGAGCGCGGCAAAGACGCCGTCGCCCGAGGGATACTCGCGCCGCACGTGCGAGAGGGAAATGAGTGGGGTACCGGTCATCGACGATCTCTCGACCCGCCGCTCAGACCGGGGGCGGGCCCATCGGCCCCTGGTTGCTCTTGGTCGCCGTGCTCGCCTCGCCGACAACCACGGATTCGCCTTCCTTCAGGCCGGAAAGAACTTCGGCACTGATGTTGTTGTCGATGCCGATGCGCACCTTGCGGGCCGCGATCTTGCCGTCATCACCCTTCACGCGCACCGTATAAGTCCCGTCCTTGCCCTTGGTGCCAAGCGCGGTCGAGGGGATCATCAGTGCATTGGCACGCCTGGCGAGAACAATGCTGACCTTGGCGGTCATCAACGCGCGCAGGCGGCCGTCCTCGTTGGGAACCTCGAACAGCGCGTTGTAGTAGATCGCCGAATCCGACGTGCTGCTGCTGGACGAAGTCGAAGTGCTGGAATCGACCTCGTTGACGATCGATTCAGGGGCAGGTTCGATCAGCCGAAGCTTCGCCTGATAGCGCTTGTCGGGATCGCCGAGGATCGTGAAGTAGACCGGCAGGTCAGGCTTTACGTTGATGACGTCGGCCTCGGACACTTCGGCCTTCACCGTCATGACGTCCAGCTTGGCAAGGATGACGATCGTCGGCGCCGACTGGTTGGCGTTGACGGTCTGGCCCTGCTTGGTGACGACCGAGACGACCACGCCGTCCATCGGCGCGGTGATCTTGGTGTAGCCCAGTTGAACTTCGGCAGTATCGACACTGACGGTTGCCGCACGGATCTGCGCCTGCAAAGCATCGTAGCTGGCCTGCGCGGACTGCAGTTCGGCGCGGGCAGCCTCGAAATCGGCCTGCGAGGTCGCCTCGCCCGAACCCAGTGCCTGCTGGCGGCGATAGGCAAGCTGTGCCTTGGCCAAAGTGGCCTTGGCCCCGGCCAGTTGCGCCTGCATGTTGGCCAGATCGGCCTTGGCGGTTTCCAGGCTGTTGGTCTGGGTCCGCTGGTCGATCATGCCGATCAGGTCCCCCTGATGGACAACATCGCCGACCGCCACATGCAGTTGCTCCAGCCGCCCGGACACCTGCGCGCCCACGCTGACCAACTCCTTCGGTTCCAGCGTGCCGGTGGCCTCGACCGTCTGCTCCATTTCTCCGCGCGTGACTTTCGCCGTCGCGACAACGGGCTCGGCGGGGCCGGAGAACAGCTTCCACGCAAGGAACAGGGCAAGGGCGGCGGCAACGGCGATGCCACCGATCACGAGACGGCGCTTGGTCGACATGGACGCCGGTATGGCGGCAGAACCCTGTCTTGTGGGTTAAGAGTTTGCGCAGGAATGTAAGGATTGTGTAAATTTTATCGCACTGAAACATGGACTTCGCGGCGACTGGCCAAGCTTGGCGTCCAACGGTGCCTTTGACGCGACGAGACCGCGACAGAGCCCGGGCTTTCCGTTGACTTTAAATTCTCTACCATTAAAGTTGAGAATGAAGCGAAGAAGCGTCGGCAGGCGCATTACCGCCCGCCAGCGTTCCGCGCTTCCCACTGTCCCGTCCGACTTTCGGGCTGCGGCAGAACGAGGAAGTATCGCAAGAGGAGAGACGCAAATGGCTCGGAACGATTATCATGTGATCCCGCAGGGTGACCACTGGACGGTCACGCTCCACGGCGTTGCCCTGGCCGTTTTCGCGGACATGAAGGCCGCGCTCAACCGCGCGATCGATGCCGCCCACCAGGCCGGCATGGCCGGACACGATGCCCAGGTGCTGATTGCCGATCCGGCACAGGATCCGCGCACCAAATGGATCTTCGGGCTCCATCCCTATCCGCCCACCGCGTAATTCCGGCTACCGACGGCGAGGCTGCCTTCCGCGACCGCCTCGCCGCCGGGACCATGGGCGCCTGCTTCTTGTCCGCACATCCCGCATCGAAGGGAACGCGGCAAGAAACGGCGCCCTGTTTGTATCCAGGCCCTGCCGAACATCCGGCGGCCCAGACCTCATCTCCGGCGGGCCGCCTTGAGCAAGGCGTAGCTGCTGATCGCGCACAGCCCGAGCGCGAGCACGAAACCACTCCCCGCACCCCATCTGGCCCCGGTCGGCCCGCCTAGAAACCCGCCAAGCGCCAGCCCGATCAGCGGCAGGACAACAAGGGCAAGGCATCCGATGGCGACCACGCATTCTCTCCTGTGAAACCGTCCACGCCGCCTAGCACCGCGACCGGGCCTTGCCTCGCCCATTTTTCGCAGGCGCCATTACATTTCCGCACTGCTGACCGCGTGGTATAACCCAAACCTGTCCTGTTGGATGAGCGCCCCCATACCAAGGTTGCCCCTACCAACGGTTGATACCCAGCGGACGCTCTTGGGGGCACAATCGCGGCGTTCGACGACATTTCAATTTCATCGAATGTTTTTAGCGATTTTATCCGGATTTTCCATTCGGCGAAACCGGGCAACAAAGGCTTCACCAGACGCCGCCCCGGCACTGACACTTTGAGGACAGGAGCTTACCAATGACCGTCACCGCAACCCCGACCGCTATCGCAACCCCCGGCAAGTCGCTGATCTCGCCTGACAATCATGCGCTTGTCCTGATCGACTTCCAGTCGCAGATGGCGTTTGCCACCAAGTCCATTTCGGCCGAACTCCTCCGCAACAACGCAGCCCTGATTTCGCGCGGCGCCAAGTCGTTCGGCGTCCCCACCATCCTCACCACGGTTGCCGAAAAGAGCTTCTCCGGCCCGATGTTCGACGAGATCACCGAAGCCTTCGACGGCCAGAAGATGCTCGACCGCACGAGCATGAACACCTGGGAAGACGAAGGCGTGATCGAAGAGATCAACCGCATCGCCAAGCCCCGCATCGTCTTCGCCGGTCTGTGGACCTCGGTCTGCATCGTCGGCCCGGTTGCCTCGGCCATCGACCAGGGCTTCGAAGCCTACGTCATCACCGACGCCTGCGGCGACATCTCGACCGAAGCACATGAGCGTGCGGTGGAGCGCATGATCCAGCTCGGCGCCGTGCCGATGACCTCGCTCCAGTACCTGCTCGAACTGCAGCGCGACTGGGCCCGCACCGAAACCTACGACAGCACCACCGGCATCGCGAAGAAGTGGGGCGGCGCTTACGGCATCGGCATCAACTACGCCAAGACCATGTTCGGCGCTTCGGAAGGCGCGCACTGATTTAAAGCTCGGGACTGGCGGCCGATCCCCCCATCCGGCCCTCACCGAAGGTCGCCGGTCCCCACCCTTCCCTCCCCAAAATCCCTCTCCCAACCCACCCAAGGATCAGCATCATGGCATACGTAACCACCAAGGACGACACCCAAATCTTCTACAAGGACTGGGGCCCGAAGGACGCCCAGCCGATCGTCTTCCACCACGGCTGGCCGCTCTCGTCGGAAGACTGGGATGCGCAGATGCTGTTCTTCCTCTCCAAGGGCTACCGCGTCGTCGCCCATGACCGCCGGGGTCATGGCCGCTCGGAACAGGTGAGCGAGGGTCATGACATGGACCACTACGCCGCCGATGCCGCGGCGGTGATCGAACACCTCGACCTCAGGAACGCGGTCCACATCGGCCACTCGACCGGCGGCGGTGAAGTGGCCGCCTATGTCGCCCGCTACGGCATCCCGCAGGGCCGCGTCGCCAAGGCCGTGCTGGTCAGCGCCGTGCCGCCGATCATGCTCAAGACCGAGCGTTACCCCGGCGGCCTGCCGATCGAAGTGTTCGACGGCCTGCGCGAAGGCCTTGCCGCCAACCGCTCGCAGTTCTTCCGCGATGTCGCCTCGGGCCCGTTCTACGGCTTCAACCGCGAAGGCGCGAACGTGCTGCCCGCCGTGATCGACAACTGGTGGCGCCAGGGCATGACCGGCAGCGCCAAGGCCCACTACGAAGGCATCAAGGCCTTCTCGGAAACCGACCAGACCGACGATTTGGCGGCGATCACGGTCCCCACCCTCGTCCTCCACGGCGATGACGATCAGGTCGTCCCCTACAAGAACGCCGGCGTGCTCCAGGCCGAGATCCTGCCGAACGCGACGCTCAAGATCTACGAGGGCTTCTCGCACGGCATGCTGACCGTCAACGCCGACATCATCAATCCCGACCTGCTCGCCTTCGTGCAGGCCTGACCCAGAGCCACCGGGGAGACCGAGCCATGAAACCCTACCTTCTCTCGATTGCTGCCGGGCTGCTGGTGGGCGTGGTCTACAGTCTCCTCGGTGTCCGTTCGCCGGCCCCGCCGATGATTGCCCTGATCGGGCTTCTCGGTATCCTGCTCGGCGAGCAGATCGTGCCGCTGGCGAAAAAGATCTGGGCGCACGAGGAAGTCGCCCAGTTCGTCCAGACCGACTGCCGCAAGCACGTTCTCGGCCGCTTGCCGGGCGACAAGTTCCCCTGCCGCACCTCCGACCACAAGGGCGAGGCGTGATCACCCGCCGCCATACATTCCTCGGAGCGGCGGCCACCTCCCTGCTGCCCTCCATGCTCACCAGCCAGACCGTCCGATCCAAGGAAGCCCCCATGACCGATACGATCATCGTCAACGCCAAAGTGACCACTCTCGACCGCGAGAACCCGCAAGCCGAAGCGGTAGTCATCCGTGACGGCAAGTTCCTGACCGTGGGCAGCGAGCAGGAAGCACGCGAAGCCGCCGCGCCAGGCGCCGTCGTGATCGACGCCAAGGGCCACCGCCTGATCCCCGGCCTCATCGACAGCCACATGCACATCATCCGCGGCGGCCTGAACTTCAACATGGAGCTGCGCTGGGACGGCGTGACCTCGCTGGCAGAGGCGATGGCAATGCTGAAGAGGCAGGTCGACAACACCCCCGCCCCGCAGTGGGTCCGCGTCGTCGGCGGCTTTACCGAGCACCAGTTCGCCGAGAAGCGCCTGCCGACCATCGCGGAACTGAACGCCGTCGCCCCCGATACACCGGTCTTCATCCTGCACCTCTACGACCGCGCGCTGCTGAACGCTGCCGCGCTGCGCGTCGTCGGCTATACCAAGGACACGCCGAACCCGCCGGGCGGTGAGATCGTGCGTGATGCCGCCGGCAACCCCACCGGCCTGCTGCTCGCCCAGCCCAATGCGACGATCCTCTATTCGACGCTCGCCAAGGGCCCCAAACTACCGCCCGAGTACCAGCTCAACTCCACCCGCCACTTCATGCGCGAAGTCAACGCACTGGGCGTCACCGGGGTGATCGACGCGGGCGGCGGCTTCCAGAACTATCCCGACGATTACGACATCATCGAGAAGCTCCACGCCGAAGACCAGCTGACCGTGCGCATCAGCTACAACCTCTTCACGCAGAAGCCGAAGGAGGAACTCGCGGACTTCTCGGACTGGGTGAAGCAAGTCAGCCCCGGACAGGGCGACGACACCTATCGCCAAAACGGCGCGGGCGAGATGCTGGTCTATTCCGCTGCCGACTTCGAGGATTTCCGCGTCGAACGCCCGGACATGCCGCCCAGCATGGAAGGCGATCTGGAACCCGTCATCCGCCTGCTCGCCGAGCATCGCTGGCCCTGGCGCCTTCACGCCACTTATGACGAAACCATCGGCCGCGCGCTCGACGTCTACGAGAAGGTCAACCGCGACATCCCGCTACAGGGCATCAACTGGTTCTTCGACCACGCCGAGACCATTTCGGACCGCAATATCGACCGCATCGCCGCGCTCGGCGGCGGCATCGCGGTGCAGCACCGCATGGCCTATCAGGGCGAATACTTCTTCGAGCGCTACGGCGCCAAGGCGGCCGAACGCACGCCGCCGATCGCCCGGATGCTGGCTGCCGGCATCCCCGTGGGCGGCGGCACCGACGCTACCCGCGTCGCCAGCTACAACCCCTGGGTCTCGCTCTCGTGGCTGGTCACCGGGCGCACCGTGGGCGGCCTCTCGCTCTATCGCGGCGACAACCGCGTCAGCCGCGAGAAGGCGCTGCGCATGTGGACGCACGAGAACACCTGGTTCTCCAACGAAGTGGGCAAGAAGGGCCAGATCAAGGCGGGCCAGCTGGCCGACCTCGCACTGCTGTCCGACGATTACTTCAGCGTGCCCGACAATGAGATCGTCCACATCCGCTCGATCCTGACGCTGCTGGGCGGCAAGGTGGTGCATGGCGAGGGCGACTATCGCCCGCTCGCGCCGGAACTGCCGCGCCCGATGCCGGACTGGTCGCCGGTCGCCACGTTCGGCGGCTATTACCAGACGCCCGAAGCCAAGCAGAAGCTGGCCTCGGCCTGCGGCTGTGCCAGTTCCTGCGGCGTCCACGGCCACGACCATGCCGCTGCGCTGGGCGCCAATGTTCCCGCAGCCGATGTCCAGACCTTCTGGGGTTCGCTCGGCTGCGGCTGCTGGGCCGTCTGATCCGATGCGGCCCCTCCGGGCGAGGAGGGGCCACATCAGCTACATTTCCATAATCTCGAACATATCGAACGATATTATTCGGATCGATAGCCGCTCGTCTGCGCCCTACACCGATCCCGGAAGCTCCGCCCATCCCCAGAATATGGGGCCAGAACAGGGAGGAGCAGTCCGAGACGACGATGAAACTCGCCCCCGAGAAACGCCCCTCAGGAGACCTTCGATGAAGCGCTTTGCCTTCCTCTTCGCCGCTGCCGTGATCGCCACCAGCCCGATCGCAGTTCCCGCCGCTATCGCCAAGCCTGCCGCCGCCTCGGCCGACTATTCGGTCGGCGCGCAGTACGACACCACCCACGTCTACGTCCCGCAGGATCAGTTCGACACGTTCGTTTCCAGCTTCGTCGCCACATTCGGCGGCACCACCAGCAAGCAGGGCGAATTCCAGGTGACGCCGACCAAGAGCCTCACCAAGTCGCAGCTGGTGCTGACGCCGGCGGGCACCGTCTCGGTTTTCGGCTTCAAGACGCCGATCCCCTACCCCTTCGGCGATGAGCGCACCGGCTATCTGGTCACCGACCTCGACGCCGCGGTGAAGTCCGCAGTCAGCCATGGCGCCGTGCGCCGTCTGGAAACCTTCCCCGATCCGATCGGCCGGGATTCCGTGATCCAATGGCCGGGCGGCGTGAACATGCAGCTTTACTGGCACACCGCCAAGCCGAGCTACACCCCGCTCGAAACCGTGCCGGAAAACCGCATCTACCTGACCGTCGATGCCGCCGATACCTTCATCAAGAGCTGGACCGGCTTCGCCCAGGCCAAGATCACCGCCGACGACAAGGCCGCCAATGGCGCCGAGATCGGCGAACCCGGCAAGACCATCCGCCGCGTCGCGATCACCAGCGGCTACGGCAAGATGGTGGTCTACGTCTCGGACGGCCAATTGCCCTGGCCCTATGGCCGCGACATGACCGGCTATGCGGTCGGTGACCTCAACGCAACGCTTGCCAAGGCTTCGGCAGCCGGCGTGGAAACGCTGGTCGCGCCCTACACGACGGGCAAGCGTCAAGCTGCCATCGTCCGCTTCCCCGGCGGCTACATCGCCGAGATTCATTCCGGCGAGGTGAACTGAGCCATGTCCGGCACCGGTACTCCCAAATTCGTTGCATCGGTGCTGGACTTCGCACCGACGGGGTTCCTCGCCCGCCTCCTGCTGGTGGGCGCTTACCTCGTCGGCGGACTTACCAAGCTGACCGACTGGCCCGGCGCCGTGGCGGAACAGGCCCACTTCGGCCTGACGCCTCCCGCGCTCTGGGCGGCGCTCACCATCGCGGTGGAACTGATCGCCCCCCTGCTGATCCTGACGGGCCGTCTCGTCTGGCTGGGCGCAGGCATGCTCGGCGTATTCACTTTCTTCGCCGCGCTGGTCGCCAATGCCTTCTGGGCCATGCCCGCCGGTCCCGAGCGCTTCGGCGCCACCAACGCCTTCTTCGAGCATATGGGCCTTGTCGGCGGGTTCATTCTGGTCGCGATCCTTGCTTACCGGGCGCAGCGCAGTGCCTAGGTTTCTTCCGCTGGCATTGCTCGCGGCCACAGTCCTGCCGGGTATGGCACCAACGGCCGCGCAGGCCGAACCCACCGAGGCATGGCAGGCGCCTACCCTCTCGATCACCCGCTACGACGAAGACTGGTCGGACCTCGCCGATACCGAAAAGCGCGCGCACCACTGGACCGGGCAATTCAAGTACATCCCCATCAGCGATGACGTCTGGCTTTCCACCGGCATCGAACTGCGTGTGCGCAACGAAAATCTGGAGAACAACCTCTGGGGCGGCGCTGAGGCGCCGAACGACAGCTACGTCTGGTTTCGCGCCTTGCCTTATGCCGATCTCCATGTCGGCAAGCTGCGGGCCTTCGTTCAGCCGATCGCCTCGACATCGGCCAGCGTCGCGCCCTCGCCGGGCCCGGTGGACGGCACCGGCGTCGACCTGCTGCAAGGTTTCGTCGAGGCCGACCTCGGCGCGATCACCCTGCGCGCCGGGCGGCAGATGCTCTCGCTCGGCACCGAGCGGCTGATCGGCACCCGCTACGGCCCCAACGTGCCGCTCGCCTTCGATGGCCTGCGCACGAATGTCACGCTGGGCGCGGCCACCGTCAGCCTGCTCGCGGTCAAGCCCGTTCAGGCACGCAAGGGTGATTTCAACGACCGCACCTCGCCTGACAAGTCGCTCTGGGGCGCCTATGCCACGCTGCCGACGCTCGACCTCTACTATCTCGGCTACCGCAACGATGCGGCGCACTGGGGCACCCGCACCGGCACCGAAACCCGCCACAGCCTTGGCGCACGCTGGCACGGCAAGCAGGATGACTGGCACTGGAACGTCGAGGGCGTCTACCAGTTCGGCCGCTTTGCGGACGGGCCCATCTCGGCCTGGACGCTCGGCACCGAACTCGGCCGTGCCTTCCCGGACGCCCCGCTGACGCCCGATCTCACGCTGCGCGTCAATGTCGTCAGCGGCGACAGGAACCGGTCAGACAACCGGCTCGGCACGTTCAATGCGCTATTCCCCAAGGGTAAGTATTTCGGCGAACTCTCGCCGGTCGGCCCCTACAACATCGTCAATGTCTATTCCTCGCTTGGCATGCAGCTGGCGCCGGATGTCTCGGCCAGCTTCGCCGCCATGGCCTATTGGCGCTATTCGCGGGAAGACGGGATATACGACATCCCCGGCAACCTGATCCGCGATGCCGGCAACAGCCGCGCGAAATTCGTCGGCAAGGAAGTGGAAGCGACGCTCGCCTGGCAGGCGACGGCCGAACTCGAACTTTCCGCATCGCTTTCCGCCTTTGCCCCCGGCCGCTTCATCCGCGAGACCGGCTCCGCCAAAACGATCCGCATGCTTGGTCTCGAAAGCAACTTCCGGTTCTGATCGGCATTCCATCGTTTCGAACGAAACGAACGATCTTATGCGGATACCGGCCATTGCGGCATGGACCTAGACCTGCGGCACTACCTCTCTTTCCCCCCCGGAGATCGCCATGACAGCAACACCGCCTCCACCAAGCTCATCCTCTTCGCTCCCACGGCTGCTGTTGCTGCTGTCCGCCACCACCGGCCTCGTCGACGCCGCGTCGGTGCTGGGGCTCGGCAAGGTCTTCACCGCCAACATGACCGGCAATGTCGTGTTCCTCGGATTCGCCGCGGTCGGCACGCCCGGCTTCAAGGTTCTGCCTGCGGTCATGGCGCTGCTGGCCTTCATGGGCGGCGCATGGGGGGCGGGCAAGCTAGCCCGCGCCCATGCCGCCTTGCCGCTGCGGCGCTGGCTTCTGCGCGCTGCGGTTGTCGAAGGCAGCCTGCTTCTCGCTGCCGCGCTGGTCGCGCTGACCATCGACGTCGCAGCCCAGGCGCCGGAAGCGGCCGTGCTGACGGTGATCGTGCTGACGGGCTTCGCAATGGGCCTGCGCAACGCCACGATCCGTGCCCTGAAGGTTCCGGATCTCACCACCACCGTGCTGACCTTGACAATTACCGGCATCGCCGCCGACCAGACCGGCCGTTCGGCCTCTCCCAACTTCGCGCGGCGTTTTGCGGCGGTGCTGTCGATCTTCCTTGGCGCGGCCCTTGGCGCGGCATTGCTGCGCTTCAACCTCGCGGTACCGCTGGTCGTGGCCAGCATCTTGGTGGTCGGCAGCACGGCGCTGTTCGCCCGCGATCCGGTCTCGGCCTTGCCTCACAAGGTATGAAAAGGGTGCGGGCCTGGCGCCCGCACCCACCCGGGCCGCACCCTGTTTATGCCCGGCGGTGCGCCGGGCAAAAAAACACCCGCCGGCATACCGTGCCGACGGGGTGACAATGGCGTGTCGTGATTGGGGTCGTGGTCCCGCGCCTGACGAGCCCGGCGGAGGAGCTATTCAGTTGACGAGCGCGCTTCCGGCCTTGCGGCGGCGCCAGGCGTGATCGGCAATCAGGCCCAGTGCGGCCATCGTCCCGCCGGTCAGACCCGCCGTGCTCAGCGCGATGATCACCGGCTGGGCCATATTGGCATAAGGCCGGGCGCGTTCATGAAGGTTCTCGATCATCCGGGTCATGGCACTGCTCCTGCATGGGGTACCGGAGGCTGCGCCTCATCGGACGTCCGGCTCGCAGATGCAGATGCGCCTTTTCAGGTTTTCGCGAAATCGCGATAATATAAATCCAAATGTTCGATAATATCGAAAAGCGTTAGATGAACCGCAGCTCCGCGTCGAGAAAATCCAGGAAGGCGCGGATGCGCGAGGCCATGCGCCGATGACCAACGTAGAGCGCGTGGATCTCCTCGTGATCACCGGGATTGAAGGCGCCGAGAACTTCCACCAGTCGCCCCGCCGCCAGATCGGCGGCGACGTGGAACTGCCCGAGCCGGGCGATCCCGCCGCCGGCGACCGCCATGAGCCGTACCACCTCCCCCGAATTGCCGAGGAACGCGGCCTCGACCGACCGCTGGACAAGCGCACCATCGATGCGGAACGGCCAGCTGTCGAGCGAGCGACGGAAGCTGAACTGGAGGCAGGCGTGCCGGGCGAGGTCGCGCGGGTGGCCCGGCATGCCCCGCGCCTCAAGGTAGGCGGGACTGGCCACCAGCGCCATGGCGCTGCGAGCCAGCTTCTTGGCCTTCAGCCCGGTGTCCCGCAGCGGGCCGATGCGGATCGCGATGTCCGCGCGCGCCTCGACCAGGTCGACCAGTTCATCGGCCAGCGCCAGTTCCACCCGCACTGCCGGATAGCGGGCCAGAAAGCGCGGCAGGATCGGCAGCAGGCACTGGGTCCCGAACGGCACCGAGGCGTTGACGCGCAGCGGCCCCCTCGGGGCTTCCTCGTTTGCCATGAAGCCGCGCTCCACTTCGTCAACTTCGGCGATGAGCCCGGAGACGCGCTCACGATAGACTTCGCCTTCGGCGGTCAGCGACAAGGCACGCGTGGTCCGGCTCACCATCTGCACGCCGAGGCGGAGTTCCAGCCGGGAGATCGCCCGGCTGACCGCGGACGGCGTCAGCCGAAGGGCCCGAGCGGCACCGGCAAAGCTGCCCGACTGCGCCACGGCGAGGAAAATCTGCATGTCGCCTAAGCGGTTGTCCATGGCCTTACTCGTGATTCCAATGCACTTCTAAGATGCATTGCCTCGATCTAATCATCAATGCCGACTTCGCCTATCTTCCGGTCATCCCTCTCCCCCCGACGTAAAGGAATGCCCCAGATGGACCTCAAACTCACCGGAAAGACCGCCCTCGTCACCGGATCGACGGCCGGTATCGGCCTTGCCATCGCCCAGCGCTGTCAACCGGCGCGCAAAACTGACCCCCTATCGGCGCCCAATATTGACCCCACCTTTCGGTAGTCTGGCGGTTATCCCGGTAGTCGATAGGAGGGGCCCACGGACGACGACGCGCACCGTCAGGTGTGCTGGCGGCGGCGTCCGTGGGAGGTCCCTGTTGACCCACCGGGTTAACCGCCGGGGATGGGGGTCCGGGGGAAGGGGTTTTCGGCTCAGTTCCGGTTTTTGAACCGCCAGCTGTCATTGCCCGTCTCGATGATGTCGCAGTGGTGCGTGATGCGATCGAGAAGAGCGGTGGTCATCTTGGGGTCGTGGAAGACGCTCGGCCATTCGCCGAAGGCGAGATTGGTCGTGATAATGACCGAGGTCTTTTCGTAGAGCTTGCTGATCAGGTGGAAGAGCATCTGGCCACCGGACCGGGCGAACGGCAGGTAGCCGAGCTCGTCAAGCACCACGAGATCAAGCCGCGAGAGTTGGGTGGCAAGGCTGCCGGCCTTGCCCAGGCGAGCCTCTTCCTCAAGCCGGTTCACCAGATCGACCGTATTGAAGTATCGGCCTCTGGCACCGGCGCGCACCACTGCGGCGGTGATGGCGAGAGCCAGATGAGTCTTGCCCGTGCCTGTTCCGCCGATCAGCACGATATTGCGCCGTTCCGGCAGGAACGAGCCCGTATGAAGCGAGCGGATCAGTCCTTCGTTGATCGGCGTGCCATCGAACATGAACCCATCCAGGTCCTTGATCGCCGGAAGCTTGGCTGCGGTCATGCGATAACGGATCGATGCCGCATCCCGGTGCGCCGTCTCCGCACGCAACAGGTCGCCCAACATCTCCATGACCGTTCTGTCTCGGCGGATGCCGTTGGTGACGGCATCATCGAAGGCCGCCACCATGCCCTTGAGCCCCAGCCCCTTGAGGGCGGCCATGATCTCATGCCGCTGCATCGAGGTCTCGCACGGTATCGTAGCGGCCGCAGTTCGCCTCTGGCGGATGCTTGAGCTTCAGGTTGACGACGACGTCCATAGCCTGGGCATCATGAGGCTCGCGGCGACGGGACAGGATGTTGAGGATGATCTCGTCGCTGATAGTACCGGCGCTGAGTGCCTCGCGCACTGCGGCCTCGACAGCCTCCAGGCCATCTTCGGGGACAGCGGCGAGGACGCGTACAAAGCGCCGGTCGGCATCGTCGCCCTTGCCCAACTTACGCCGCAATTGGGCCAGTGCAGGTGGGAGAGCCCAGTCCTGGAAGGGAGCACCATTGCGCAACGCACCGGGCTTGCGGGCGAGGATGGGCAGGTAGTGCCATGGATCGAAGATTGTCTGGTTCCGGCCGAAGACCCGTTCGTGTTCGGCCACGACAGCGCCGTCGCAGCGGATCACGATGCGCGTTGCATAGGCCCGCACCTGCACAGCCTGATGGGCCGCCTTTGCCATCACCGAGTACCGATTGCGATCGAAGCTCACGAGGCACGTCGAACTGGCTACGTGTTCGCTCTCGAAGAACCCGTCGAAGGGAACCGGTAGCGGTTGCAGCATCGGCCGCTCCACCTCCAGCGCCTGCGCGATCGTCATGCCTTCCTGGTCAGGATGCTGGTTGCGTTCCGCCCAGCGCCGGCACTCGGCTTCCAGCCAGATGTTCAGTTCCTCGAGGCTGGCAAAGCGCAGGCGCGGCTTGAACAGGCGCTCCCTACTGGTCTGAACCTGGTTCTCGACCTGACCCTTCTCCCACCCTGCGGCAGGACTACAGGCCACCGGCTCAACGCGATAGTGGTCCGTCATGATCAGAAACCGCCGGTTGAACAGGCGTTCCTTGCCGGTGAACACCGTCGTCACCGCCGTCTTCATATTGTCGTAGATGCCGCGCGTCGGAATCCCACCGAAGAAGGCAAAGGCGCGGGCATGTGCGTCGAACACCATCTCTTGCGTCTCGCGAGGATAGGCACGGACAAATGGTGCCCGTGACCAGCAAAACCGCATATGCGCGACCTTCACGCGCATTGGCTTGCCGGCGATCTCGACGTCCTCATGGCTCCAGTCGAACTGGTAAGCCTCGCCGGGCCGGTACATCAACGGGATGAACGCCTTGGTCATATCGCCGGCGTCAACGCGACGCTCACGCTTCCAGCGTGCAGCATAGCGCCGCACAGCGTCATAAGAGCCGCCAAACCCTTCGCGCTGAAGCAGATCATGGATCCGCGTCATGCGAAGCCGGTCACGCCGGGGCAGCCCTTCGTTCTCTTCAAGCAGTTCTTCCAGGCGAGTGCTGAAAGGGCCGGTCTGCGGCCGATGCTGTTCCTTGCGCTCGTAACTGGCATCCGCGTTCGGCGCCCGGATCGCCTTGCGCACCGTGTTGCGCGACAGCCGCAAATCCCGCGCTATCGCCTTGATCGGCTTACCGTCCCGGTGCTCCCGACGGATCCTCGTAATCGTCTCCACAACCAACATCCCTGTACCCGCCGTCCGGAACCGAAACGGCGGCGCTTCTCACAATGAGATGAAGGGGGTCAATTTTAGACGCCGATCACCCCGCTAAGGGGGTCAATTTTGCACGCCGCTCCACAGGCGGGCGAGCGGCTTGGCCTGACCCAACCGGCCGTAAGCGGCATGCTCAACCGGCTTCGCGAGACGTTCGATGATCCGCTGTTCGTTCGCGCCCAGCGCGGGGTTCTGCCCACACCTCGAGCCGAAGCTCTCGCGGAACCGCTTCGGCGCGCGCTCGGCGAAATCGAGGCCTTGCTGCAACCCGATGCCTTCGATCCCGCGACGGCGGAGCGGACCATCGGCATCGCCGCGACCGATTACGCACAGCAGGTCGTACTTCTCCCATTCCTGAGCGCCTTGCGCACGAGCGCGCCGGGCATCCGGATTGCAATCCGGCACGTTGCGATGGAGACGCTGGCGCTCGATATGGAGCAGGGCAAGACCGACCTCGCGCTCGTCACCCCGCAGATGGCGCCCGAGAACCTGCGTGCGCGCCACCTGTTCGAGGAACACTATACCTGCGTCCTGCGCCGTGATCATCCGGCAGCGGGGCAGGCTATGGACCTCGATACGTTCTGTGCCTTGGACCACGCCCTGATGTCGCACGACGGCACTCGGTTCCAGGGTGCGACCGATCATGCCTTGGCGGCCCTCAACCGCACGAGGCGGGTCATCATGACGGCCCCCAACTTTGGTCTGGTCCTCGATCTGGTACGCACATCCAACGCCTGTGCATTACTTCCCGCCCGCTTGGTAAAAGGTCAGAAAGGTCTGCATCTTCAGGAGCCCCCTTTGCCGGTACCCGGCTTTACGAAGATTCTGGTCTGGCACGAACGGACCCACCACGATTCCGCAATGGCCTGGCTGCGCCAGCAGCTAGCGAAGAGCGTAAAAAGCGCAGGCGACAACTAGATCTTGACGCTGAGTACGACCCCTCCCGGTCACTCAGCGCTCCAGTTTCGCTCCCCAGCAACGGACCGGCAGCTTTCCCATCGCCCTTCCGAGAGGATGCCGTGAAGAGACTTCCCGGTCTCGGGCACTTCACTGGTCAGGGGCTGTCTTTCTGGTCAGGAATCCCTGCATAGAAAGCCACGCGGTGAATTCGTCTAGCACGAGCGTTGTCGTGGTGTTTGGCTTTCCGAGCCCGAAACCATGGCCTCCCTGCTGGTAGCCATGAATTTCGACAGGCCGCTTGGCTGCGAGCCAGGCCTGCGCAATTGGAAAGCCCATCGAGGGAAACAGGGGGTCGTCGAGAGCGATTGCATCGAACATCGGCGATGCGTCTGCCGGAACGTCGATCTTTGCCTGCGGGCCATAGATGTACCCGAAGAAAGCAGGGCGTTCGCCCGACTTCGCGGCAAGGACGGTCTGGAGCGAGGTCATGGCGCCTGCCGAAAAACCGATCATGCCGACGCGGGCGGGGTCGACGCCCCATTTGGCGGCATGTTCGCGCACCATCTTCAGAGCGGCAAGGCCATCTTCAGTCGCTTGCGGATTGGTGAGCACCGGTTGCTTGGTCGGATCGGGAATGCCCTCCATCATCTTGGTCCAAACATATTTCCCGGCTTCGGCTTCATCCTTGGGGGTTGGCAACAGGCGATATTTCAGAACGAACGCGGCAATACCGCGATCTGCAAGGGCCTGAGCTACATCCCAGCCCTCGTGCGACATGGAAAGCGCCATGAAAGCGCCGCCGGGCGCCACGATCACAGCGGCGCCGGTCGCTTTGGCGGGATCGGGAAGAATCGGGGTCAAGGTGGGCCGCGTGACATTGCGAACCGCATAGTCCTTACCGAAGTATCGGGCCCAGTTCTCGTTGTCGGCAGATCCTGGCGTCTGGGCGCCATAGAGCGGGAGGGCGCCCGTCTCGACCGGCGCGCTTGCCGGAGCGGGTGCAGGATAGTCGGCAGGCTGCGCAGCAGCACTCCCTGCTGCTGCTACGCATGCTGTTGCCATAACAAAATATGCGGATTTACCAGTTGCCATCCACCATCTCCCCTGTTGTTGGGAAGGTGAATGACATCTACAAACGTAAAGGGTCAAATAGGCATATTTTGCAATCCCATAGTAATTTCCTATACCTCCGTGCTGGCCGGCAGTGACAACCACTGCATCGTGAAACCAAGCCAGGCATCAGCAAGCTACGACGCGGCGGAGCTGCATTGTAGATTTCCCTGCTCATTCCCCATTAACTATTCGGGGGCGCCATATGAAGAACCGACCCATCGCTGGCGTTCAGCAGTCGACTTCTGCATCACAGGTCCGGCCGGTCCGTCATGGTATGCGGCCCGGGTCTCGTGCCCATTTCGGGGCGCGACCGGGTCAGCGCTTCGAGGCCAGCTTTTCCCTCAGGAATTCGATGAAACGCTGAGTTTTGGCTGGAAGCAGACGGGTCTCGGTCAGGGCGTAGACGGACATGGGTTTGCCCTGCCATTCAGGCAGGATGCGTCGCAGTTGGCCGGAGCCAAGCTCGTCCGCCACGATTTCCTCGGGAACAAGGATGACGCCGAGGCCCAGGGTGCTCAGCCGCTTGATCATGCCGACATTGTTGAGGTGAAAGCGTCCGCCCACGGGAACCTCGCATCGGCTGTCGCCACGGGTGAGCGTCCAGCGCCCCTCGCGGATCATGCCCATGCAATCGTGCTGCTCGAGGTCTTCCGGACTGGTCGGCACCCCGCGCTGCGCGAGATACGACGGTGCGGCATAGAGGTGCGACACCAGCCGGGCCAGCGGCCGTGCGATGAGGTGGGAATCCGCAGGCTCTCCCATGCGGATGGCGATGTCGAAGCGTTCGCTTACGAGGTCGATGCGGCGCGGTGTCAGGTCGATGTCAAAGCTGATACCGGGGTATAGCTGCGAGAATTCTGCGATGAGCGGCGCCAGGTATGTCACCGCGAAGTCCACCGGCAGCGAAGCGCGCAGCACCCCTGTGGGCTGTGCCAGCATCTCGCCCAGTTCGAGATGCGCGAGACGCGCTTCCTCGACGATGCGCTTGCTGCGCTCGAAGTAGACCTGGCCCGCCTCGGTGAGCTCGATCCGACGCGTCGTGCGGTGGAGGAGCCTGAGGCCGAGAGCCTTTTCCAACATGCCGATGCGACGCGAGACCGTCGAGTTGGGCATGCCTAACACTTCGGCAGCGCCGCGAAAGCTCCTTGCCTTCACCACTTCGACGAAGAGCGCCATGTCGTCGAGATGCATCACCCAATTGCTCCATCAGTGGATCAATCTTCTCCAGTTTGCCGTCTTTATCCCGATCGTTCGCAGGGCGATAGTGCGCTCAAGCAATCCCCCCAACGGAGAAACCCCGTGAGCACCCTCTTCGAACCCGTCCGTGTCGGCCGCTATGCCCTGCCCAACCGCCTCGTCATGGCTCCGATGACGCGCAGCCGCGCCAACCTCGACGGAACCCCAGGTCCACTTGCCGCCGACTACTATGCGCAGCGGGCCAGCATCGGCCTCATCGTGACCGAAGGCACCCAGCCCTCCGACGACGGGCAGGGCTACATGACGACCCCCGGCATCTACACGGACGGACATGTCGCGGCCTGGCGCGCGACCACCGAAGCCGTCCACGCCAAGGGGGGGCACATCTTCATCCAGCTGATGCACGCTGGCCGCATGTCGCATCCGGACAACACGCACCACCGCCAGGGTGTCGCCCCGTCCGCGATCGCGCCGGGCGCGCAGATGTTCACGCCGACGGGCCTTCAGGACGCGCCGACACCGCGCGCGCTTTCGACCGATGAAGTGGCCACAACGGTTACTGACTTCGCGCACGCGGCGCGCTCTGCGATCGAGGCAGGGGCCGACGGGGTGGAGATTCATGGCGCCAATGCCTATCTTATCCAGCAGTTCCTCGCCCCCAGCGCCAACCAGCGCACCGACCGCTACGGCGGCTCGCTCGAGAACCGGGCGCGCTTTGCCATCGAGGTGGCGCGCGCCATTTCCGATGCGATCGGCGCCGACCGCACCGGCATCCGCCTGTCGCCCGGCACTCCGCTCTGGGGCATCGTAGAGGGGCCTGAGGGGCCGGACCTCTATCGTCATCTCGTCGCCGAGCTCGACAATCTGGGGCTCGCCTATCTCCACATCATGGACCAGGGTGACGAGGCGCTTCTCGTCGATATCCGCAAGCTGTGGAGCGGCATCCTGATCGTCAACCGCCCGGGGCGCCCGCGCGCCGAGATCGGCGGGGATCTGGCGACCGGCCTTGCGGACCTTGAATCCTATGGACAGATGGTGCTCGCCAATCCCGACTTCGTGGCTCGCCTCGAGGCCGACGCTCCTTTCAACAAGGCTGATCGGATGAGCTACTTTGGCGGCACCGAGACGGGCTACACCGATTATCCGGCACTTATCGCCTGAGGGAGGCTCGCGATGCCTGCGCCCCTTGCCGTGCAACACTTCAAACATGGCCAGCACTTTCGCGCTGAGGTGTTGTGCGGCGAGGATCGCGTCCTTCATCGGGGTCTATCATGCCTGCATGGATCGTGGCGCTCGAACGTTTCACCGGCGCCAATGCCGCCATGCTGCTGATCGATCACCAGGTCGGCACGATGAAATGGGTGAGCTCGCTTCCTATCGAGGAAATGAAGCGCAACGCGCTCATGCTCGCCAGGACGGCTCGTATCCTCCATGCTCGTGGTGCTCACCTCGAGCATGGAGGAATACGCGCGGGGGCCCTTCTGCCGGCGCTGCAGGGGGGGCAAATGGGGGCTATCGTGACCTCGAGGAATTTGCCCACGCCGCCTAGTCTCGCGACATCAGGAATCGGGCTGGACTGGAGCAAGCTCCCTATGCTCTTGATGGCATCGAGAATAGAACATAATAAGAACGAATGCGAATCGTCGATGCCCTCTCTATGTCTGCAGCCTTGGGCGAGGTTAAGCCTTGGGCGAGTCGCATAGCCTCGTTGGACGAGGCGTTGGGGGGAGGGCTTGGCTATGGGCAGGTCCACGAAATCTACGCAGCCGAGCCGGACGATGCCAGTTCAACCGCGGGGTTCGCGATGGCCGTCGCCATGGGCATGTGTATGCGAGCGGACCGGCCGAAACAGTCGGTGCTCTGGTTGCGGGAGCGGCGCTGGCTCAAGTCTGCGGGTTTTCTACAGGCCAATGGCTGGGCCGAACTGGGTGGTGCGCCCGAGCAGGGGCTGGTGGGTGTCGTTCCCGATACGCTTTCGCTGCTGCGCGCCGCAGCCGAGGCTCTGCATTGCGGCAGGCTGGGGGCCGTTGTCCTCGAAGGCTGGGGGAAAATGCCCGCGCTTGACCTGACGGCCAGTCGCAGGCTGGTGCTGGCGGCGGAGAAATCGGGCGTGCCCCTGCTCCTGCTGCGTATCGATGCGACGCCTTCGGCCAGTGCCGCGCGAACGCGTTGGCAGGTGGCGTCCGCGCCTTCGCGCGCCCTTCCGGGCCATGCCCCGGGCCTGCCGACATTCGACTTGACCCTGTTACGCCAGCGCTCCGGCCCTTCCGGCCTGCACTGGCGTCTGGAGTGGGACCGTGATCGACACAATTTCCGTGAAGCGCCGCTATCTGGCGCTGTGGTTTCCGTTCCTCTCGACCGACCGCTGGCGGATCAGGAAAATGCGCCGCAGTGGACTGGTGGGGGGCGTCACGCAGCCTGAGAGGGCGAGCGATGTGTCGCTGCCGCCGCTGGCGATGGTCGCCAAGGCCGGAGGCGCGCTCAGGCTTGCGGCGGTGGATGCCAGGGCACAGGCGCTGGGGGTTGCCCCGGGCATGACCTTGGCCGACGCCCGCGCCCTGGAGCCGGAACTTGTCATCACCGAAATGGATGAAGGTGCGGATCGCCAATGGCTTGACCGCCTGGCACGCGATTGCCTTGACTGGTCGCCGCGTGTCACATTGGCGGCCCCGGATGGGATCACGCTCGATATCGCGGGCGTGGATCACCTCTTCGGTGGGGAAAACGGGCTGTGCGCGCAGATCGAGGCGGCGATGGCGGCCATCGGCATGACGCTGCGCCATGCCATTGCCTCTACCCCGCAAGCGGCACAGGCGCTGGCGCGTCATGGCGCTCTGCCCATCCGTGACGAGCGCGCGGCGATCCGTGCGCTTCCAGTGCTGGCGCTGGGGCTCGATGCCAACTCCACGCTGGCGCTCAACCGCGCGGGGCTGAGGCAGATCGGCGATCTGGCAGCACGACCGTCAGCCACCATCGCAGCCCGTTTCGGCGCAGGTGCGATGAGCGCACTTTACCGCCTGACCGGAGAGGAACAGGCTCCGATCGATGTGCTGCGAGATCCCGAGCCGCTGCATTTCGAGCGCCGTTTTGCCGAACCCATCGCGTTGCAGGCCACGATCGCGGCGGTGTTCATGGCGTTATTGCAGGAGGCCGCAACCGTCTTGGCCGAACGCGATCTGGGGGGGCGCCGTTTCGTGCTGACGCTGTATCGCAGCGATGGAGCCCGCCATCGTCTGGCTATCGAGACGGGGAGAGCAACCCGTGATCCCACGCTGGTGCTGCGTCTGCTCGACGAGCGGATCGCCAGCCTTGCCGACCCGCTCGATCCCGGCTTTGGCTATGATCGCATCGGGCTCTTTCTGCCCGCGACCGACCCTTTACCAGCCAGCCAGCCGAGCCTTGAAGGCAGGGAAAAGGATGAGGCGGAGCTGGCAGAGTTGATCGAGCGGCTCAGCACGCGACTGGGGTCGGACTGTCTGCAGCGCCTTATTCCGCGGGATAGCCATTTGCCGGAACAGGCGCAGCTGGCCCTGCCGGCGATGGATGCACGCGCGCCGGTTCCCTGGCCGCGCCCGCCCGAGGGCGAGCCGCCGATGCGTCCGCTGTTCCTGTTCGCCCCGCCCCAGCGCGTCGAAGTGCTGGCCGAAGTGCCCGATGGTCCACCCCACCGCTTTCGCTGGCGGCGCAAGCTGCACGAGGTGCGGCTTTATGAAGGGCCAGAGCGGATCGCCAACGAATGGTGGCGCCACAAGGGCGGGGAATGTGCAGGCCAGGGTGGCCTGACCCGCGATTATTACCGGGTCGAGGATGTTCAGGGACGACGGTACTGGATATTCCGGCACGGGCTCTACGACGAGAAGCCCGATCCGCAGTGGTACATGCATGGGCTGTTCGCATGAGGGGAACTGCTTCCGCTCAGGGCGGCTTGCCTTTCGCGGAGCTGCTGGCTGCCAGCAACTACAGCTTTCTGCGCGGTGCTTCGCATCCGGGGGAAATGCTGGTGCGGGCGTGGAAACTCGGGATGGCCGGCATCGGCATTGCCGATCGCAATACCGTGGCAGGAGTGGTTCGTGCGCATGTCGCCTGGCGCGAGATCGGCGATGCCGCGAGCGGCTTCAGGCTGGTCGTGGGGGCAAGACTGGTGTTCTCGCCCGATCCCGACGATGGACATACGCCGCCCGACATCGTCGCCTATCCGATGACGCGGCATGGCTGGGGGCGACTGACCCGCCTGCTCACGCTTGGCAACCGGCGCGCCAGCAAGGGTGAATGCACGCTCCACTTGCACGACCTGCTGGATCACGCGCAAGATCTTGCCCTGATCGTCACCCATCCGGACCGGGTGACGCTGCGCGCCCTGCGCGATGCGTGTCCGGGGCGGGTCTGGCTGGCGGCGACAATGCCGCGCGCCGGTGCCGACGCGCGCAGGCTGGCCGAGCTGCGAGCCATCTCCGCCGCACTCAAGGTGCCGCTGATCGCCACCAACGATGCGCTTTATGCCGATGCCGACGCCCGCCCCTTGCAGGACATCCTCACTTGTATCCGTGAGGCCGCGACCATCAATACGGCAGGCAGGCGTCTGGCCGCCAATGCCGAAAGGCACCTTAAGCCACCTGCCGAAATGGCGCGCCTGTTCCGCGCCTGCCCGGAGGCCATCGCTGCCACGGCAGACCTCCTCAGCCGGATTTCCTTCACGCTCGACGACCTGCGCTATGAATATCCGCATGAACCCGTGCCGGAAGGATGGGAGCCTCAAGGCTGGCTGGAGCAGCTCGCCCAAGAAGGTGGGCGTGCCTTGTTTCCCGGCGGTCTGCCCGAAAGCTACCGCACCGTGCTGGCCGAGGAGTTCAGGCTGATCCGCCAGCGCGGCTATGCCTGCTATTTCCTCACCGTACATGACATCGTGCGCCATGCCCGCAGCCTCGATCCGCCGATCCTGTGCCAGGGGCGCGGCAGCGCGGCCAATTCGCTGGTCTGCTTTTTCCTGGGTATCACCTCGGTCGATCCGGTGCGCGAGAAGCTCCTGTTTTCGCGCTTCCTGTCCGAAGAGCGCGACGAGCCCCCCGACATCGACGTCGATTTCGAGCATGAGCGGCGCGAGGAAATCATGCAGTACGTCTATGCCCGCTATGGGCGTGAGCGTGCGGGCATCGCTGCCACCGTCATCCACTACCGCCCGCGCAGCACCTTGCGCGAAGTGGGCAAGGCGCTGGGGCTGAGCGAAGATGTGACGGCACGGTTATCTTCCACGATCTGGGGGAACTGGGGCGATGACGTCCCCGAAAGCCGCGTGGCGGAGGCCGGGTTCGATATCGGCAATCCGCAGATCGCGCGCCTCAAGACGCTGGTCGACCGGCTGCTGGGTTTTCCCCGGCACCTGTCGCAACATGTCGGCGGTTTCGTGCTCACTGAAGGGCGGCTCGACGAACTGGTGCCGATCCACAATGCCGCCATGCCGGACCGTACCTTCATCGAGTGGGACAAGGACGATATCGACGCGCTTGGTTTGATGAAGGTCGACGTGCTCGCGCTCGGCATGCTGACCTGCATCCGCAAGAGCTTCGATCTGATGCGGCAGCATGGCCTCGGCGATCTGGCCCTCGCCACGGTTCCGCTTGAAGACGCCCAAACCTACCGGATGCTGCAACGCGCGGACAGCATCGGCACCTTTCAGGTCGAAAGCCGCGCACAGATGGCCATGCTGCCGCGCATGCAGCCGAAAGAACTCTACGATCTGGTGATCCAGGTGGCGATCGTGCGACCGGGGCCGATCCAGGGCGGGATGGTCCATCCCTACCTGCGCCGCCGCAACGGGGAGGAGAAAGTCATCTTCCCTCGCCCCGCACCGCCGCACGATCCCGATGAACTGCGCGAGGTGCTGGGCAAGACGCTGGGCGTCCCGCTGTTTCAGGAGCAGGCGATGAAACTGGCCATCGTTGCCGCCGGGTTCACCCCGGCGCAGGCCGATGGCCTGCGCCGGGCCATGGCAACCTTCCGCAATCGCGGCACGGTCGATCATTATCGCGACCTGTTGGTCGGCGGCATGACAAGGCGCGGCTATACGCAGGACTTCGCCGAACGCTGCTTCGAGCAGATCCGCGGCTTCGGCGAATATGGCTTTCCCGAAAGCCATGCGCAGGCCTTTGCCTGGCTGGCTTATGTCTCCTCATGGCTCAAGTGCCATCACCCGGCGGTGTTCGTCGCTGCCCTGCTCAACAGCCAGCCCATGGGTTTCTACGCCCCGGCGCAACTCGTGCGCGATGCCCGCGATCACGGGGTCGAGGTGCGCTCCATCGATGTCAACGCCAGCGAATGGGACTGCACGCTCGAACGCAGTGAGGGCCAAGATGGAAAGCTGTCGCTGCGCCTCGGCTTTTCCCGCCTCGACGGATTTCGTCCACAGTGGGCGGAGGCGATCGTGGCGGCGCGGCAATCCTGCCGCTTCGTCTCGATGGAAGATCTGGCGGCGCGCGGCGATCTTCCTCCAGCCGCCCTGCGCAAACTGGCAGACGCGGATGCCTTGGGTTCGCTCGGCCTCACCCGGCGCGAGGCCTTGTGGGACGCGCGGCGCACGCCGCCTGCACAGCTTCCGCTCTTCGCCGCCACACAGGCGCCTGAACTGGGCAAAGAGGCGGATGCGGACCTGCCCGCTATGACCCATGCCGAGGAGATCGTGGCCGATTATCAGACCACCCGGCTCTCCTTGAAGGGCCATCCGATGCAGTTCCTGCGCGAAGCACTTGACCGCGAAGGCGTGACACGCTGCGCGGAGGCGAACCGCGCCAAAGACGGTCGCAAGCTGCGCGTGGCGGGCGTGGTGCTGATCCGCCAGCGCCCCGGCAAGGGCAATGCGGTGTTCATCACCATCGAGGACGAGACCGGTATCGTCAACGCGCTGCTGTGGTCGCGCGAGATGGAAAAGCAGCGCCGCGCCGTGATGGCGGCAAGGCTGATGGTGATCGAGGGGGAAATCCAGCACAGCAAGGAAGGCGTTGTCCACCTCATGGCCAGCCGGATCGTCGACCGCAGCGCAATGCTGCACGCCCTCGACGATCACACGCAAGCTATGGCAATCACGGCTTCTGCCGGCGACGAAATCCATCGCCTGCAAGCCCCTCGCGAACTTCGCAAGCACCCGCGCGATGTCCGCATCCTCCCAAAGTCGCGGAATTTCCATTGAGGCCGGGCAAAGGCCGCATGGTAGTGAATAGCAGTTACCGGAGCCTGGCTCCTCGCGCCGGCAGGAGCCAGGTAATCTCAGATTTCGGTGCCCTCTGCCAACGTCGGGGCATCCTCCACATCCACTCCGAGGTATCTGACCGTGCTTTCGATCTTCGTGTGCCCCAGCAAGATTTGGACCGCACGGAGATTTCCAGTCGCCTTGTAGATGATCGATGCCATGGTTCGGCGCAGAGAATGGGTGCCATAATCCTCGCAGGGCGAACCGATGGCCAAATCAAAGAGGGCACGGTCCCGGATCCGCCCATGCTGGTCGAGAAAGAAACGGATCGCCCATATCTGACGAGGCTTTAGCGGTCGCGAGCAGTGGAGTGAACCCCACAAGCTGGACCACGGGAACCTGAAAAACTGATACGCTGAATGGGCCTTGTTTGGAGAAGGCTCATGTCATCACGAGGACCCTACAGGCGGCATTCGACGCCGTTCAAGCTTCAGCTCTGCCAGGATATCCGAGCGGGAGTGATCGGCCGAAGGGATGCGCAGCGGAAATACGCTATCTCCGCCAACCTCATCCAGCTGTGGCTGACGCAATTCGATCGGGGCGAACTCACCAACGAGGAAGCCGAGGCGAGCGTGATCGCCGAGTATGAGACCAGGATCGCCGCGCTCGAGCGCAAGGTCGGGCAACTGACACTGGAACTCGACCTTGTCAAAAAAACGCCGCGCCCGCCGACCGGGACCGACAGCGGGAGATCCTTCATCGTCACCGGCCCCGAGACTGCTCGGTCAGACGGGGGTGCAAAGCCATGAACCTGCCGCGCAGCACCTTTTACTATCACTCGGTATCGTCGGAGAGTAGACCGACCGATGCTGAAGTCATCGCCTTGATTGAAGACATTCAGGATGAATTTCCTCGCTACGGCTACCGGCGTGTCACGCACGAGCTTCGGCGTCGCGGGCTGCTCGTGAACCACAAGAAAGTGGCGCGGATTATGCGCTTGGGCGAATTGGGGATCAGGCCGCGGCGACGCTTCGTTCGCACGACCGACAGCCGACATGATCAGCCGATCCATCCGAACCTCTACCAGAACTGCATCCCGGATCAGCCCGACCAGGTCTGGGTCGCCAATTTTACGTATATCCGTGTCGCCCAAGGCTTCTGCTATCTGGCCATCATCCTGGACGCCTGCAGTCGCAAGGTCGTCGGATATGCACTGTCGCAGCGCCTCGACACGCCGCTTGCACTGGCCGCTCTGCACTCCGCCGTGGCTTTGTTGCATAACAAGGTGATGGATTCCCTTGAGGAATCGGATGTCATAGATGGGCCGGATGCCCAGACCGACCCCGCCGAAGTATCGCACGACCAATTGGCCCGAATATAATGCAGCGCTCCGGCGGCGAGGCTCGCTGGATGTGTGGTTCGACCCAGGGATGGACTGGTTTGCGGCGCCCGATGGTCGGCCTGGTCGGCCGCTGCGGTTTTCGGACCGGGCGATCGAGTTCTGCCTGACGCTGAAAGGGTTGTTCCAACTCCCGCTGCGGCAGGTGACGGGTCTGGTCGAGAGCCTGCTAAGGATGGCGGGTCTGGACTGGCCGGCACCGGATTATACGACGCTGTGCCGGCGCCAGAAGAGTTTGTCGGTTGATCTGGGCGCGCGCGCCAGCGCGGGAGGCCTGCACCTGCTGGTCGACAGCACCGGGATCAAGATGATCGGTGAGGGGGAATGGAAAGCGAGGAAACACGGCGTTTCTTACCGCCGCCAGTGGCGCAAGGTGCACATCGGCATCGACGCGGAAACCTTCGATATCCGAGCGATCGAGGTCACAAGCAATGCCGTCGGCGATGGCCAGACGCTGCCCGATCTGTTGGCGCAGATCCCCGAGGATGAGACCATTGTCACCGTCGGCGGCGACGGTGCCTATGACACCAGAGGTTGCCACGCGGCCATCGATGCGCGCGGTGCCGACCCGGTCATCCCGGTTCGCCGCAACGGCAAGGCATGGACCGAGGACGGCCCCGGCGTCGAGGCCCGCAACGAGACGTTGCGCGCGATGAAACGCCTGGGCAGGGCAATTTGGAAGAAATGGAGCGGCTACCATCGACGCAGCCTGGTCGAGACCAAGATGCACTGCTTCAAGTTGCTCGGTCCGCGCGTCGCCGCGCGCACCTTTGAGCGTCAGATAACCGAGCTCAAAGTCCGTGCTGCAATCCTCAATCGCTTCTCGCAAATCGGAACGCCCAACACCGTACGGGTCGCATAATAATTACAAGTAATCATAATTTTACGCCTGTCACGCGTTATGCAACAAAGCCCTCCGCCGTAACCAGCAGAAAACCACCGCCGGGATGCATTCATCATACGGACAGAGGCTGCCAATACGCATCCCAGCTCTACCGCGATGCTCTGGACGCTGCCGGTTTGCGCGGATCCATGAGCAGCGTGGGCAATCCTTACCATAATGCTCAAGCCGAAAGCTTTATGAAGACGCTGAAAGTTGAGGAGGTTTACATCGGCGGCTACGAGACCTTTGCCGATGTCGCTGAGCGGTTGCCGGTCTTCATCGAACGCGTCTACAATGCCAAGCGACTGCACTCGGCGCTCGGATACCGCCCGCCCGAGGAATTCGAAGCGCTAATCGCCCAGAAAGCGGCTTAGTTCGATGGATGTCTCGTGGTCCAGCTTGTGGGGTTCACTCCAGTTGCCTTCATAAAACTGATAGCAAGCGAAACGCTGGGAGCGTCTGGATTCTTGAGTTGTGTACTCCGAAGCGGACCGAGCGAAAGATCCCAGAGACGTGGCCCCATCCGTCTGAACACCGTTTGACGGTTGGTCCGAAGGAAGATCAACCCAAGGCGGCAGTGGATTGGTTGGAGGCCGGCGTCTCACGCCGCGGACCTCCAACCAACCAGTTCAGAACTGAGCTTCCTCGACTTTCGGCTTGCGCTTATCGATCTCGAACTGCAGCCGCTCATCAAGCGCCGTTTGGCGCGCCTCATCCTCGTCCTCAAGACGGATGAACTTGCGCTCCAGGTCGACCTCCATGTTCGCCTGCTCCGTCAGCGGGTGGCACTCGGAGTTGTTCGCCGTGCACCACTTGAGGGATGAGCCTTCATCGATGCTGGCGGTATCCCCGTACTTCCGAAGGATCTGGGCACGAAACGCGTCTTGCGTCATATCCATGCTGTTCATCTGATATTCGATGCGATGAACTCTCGGCCCCTCCGGGAGCGCGAGGAACTCAACGGAGAGCTCTTGCTGATTCTTGCCACTGGCGTTGATGTAGAGGGGAACGTTGATCCGGGTGAGGTTCGGTCCCATCGAAACCATCCTCCTGACCTCGGTATCGAAGCTGTTCTGCTCGCCAACGTTCTTGATCGTGTAGCCGCCGGCCGCGATCGCCTTCTTGGCCTGGTCCGGCGTCATGCCCAGCCGGACTCCCGCAATGTCGAAATTACGAGGGTCAGACACATCGGCGGGATCGAGGGGGCCATTTGCCGTCTCGAACACCAATGGCGCGGACATCGACGCGACGTCTTTCCTGAGGCGGCTTTGAACTGATGCCTCGCCAAAGGCGCCGATGATCGCCCCGAGGGCATTTGCGGCATCGGACGCGGATTGCGCGAGTGCGGACTGCGACGGTGCAACCATGGCAAGCGCAGTGGTCGCGACGACGGACTTCATCCGTATGCCCATCGTCAGCGCCCCATCTCTCGAGCAACGCCGTTCATGGTAGCGCCTTGCTCGCTGCCATATGTCTCGCTGTACGGACCGGGACGGACAGGTGCCGGATCATGATACGGCATCACGCCGAAGTCGCCGTTGTCTCGCATGCGCGCCGCGCGGGTAACGCCTTGCTTGGTCGTTGCGTAGATCTGGATCGGCGGCAGTGCTTGATCGCCGATCGCAAAGCCTTCAACGACGACGACCTGAGGACCGCAAGCCTGGCCTTCGATCGGCTTGCCATCCACCAGGCGCAGACGTGCAGAGACAGTCGCTGATTTGCCAGTCAGCTTGTCGCTCCTGTTCGCGTGGAACACAAAGCGATTGGGGCCGTCGGCTTCCCAACCGAAGTCTTGTCCCCCGTTGGCCATGAGCGTCGTGAAATCGCCGACACGGGCATATCCATTCAGCACGAGGCCACCGGTGGGAAAGGCAGAGAGAACGCAGCTGTCGAGGAAGCCGTCATCAGGCTCGTTGGCAGCGTACTGCGCGCCGTCTACCGGCTGCTCATCTGGCACCTGAGGGCTATCCACGCTGGCCGTGGTATCGACCGCCTCGGACGCCGCTTCGCTGGTTGCGGATGCTTCAGGTGCCGGCTTCCCGCCACTGCAGGCCGAAAGCAGAATGATGGCCGCAGCAGTCGCCGCTGCGCCCGAAATCGACTTCATGGAACCCCCTATTGAAAAGTCTCAGGCGCATGTCTGAAATGCCCCAGAGGGCCACGACCTATTCAGTGCGATTGTAAAAATAGCGTTACAATGCAGTGGGTTCTTTTGACGGCAGGTACTCTGCATCGCCGCTCATGGCAGCATTTCGTGAGGTCCGGACGACGGGGCGGCGCTGATCTACACCGACATATCCAAGGCGCTCGAGCTGGAAAGGCCGCATGCTCTTCGACGAGCGCGAACGCAAGCTGTTCGGTCTTCCCGATAGCGACGACCTGCATATCGACCGGCTCCTGGTGCTTGTCCATGAACAGGACCGCGAGCGCGTGACACGGCCGGGACCGCCTCATCCAGATCAACGATCACCCGGCCGCCCATCGGCAGCATCCTTGTGAATGGTCGAGGGGAAGTGGGCGGGTGCCGCGAAATTCGCGTTTCACGAATTTCCAGACTGCTTCTTAGCCGATCAGGAATGCCGCGCGGTAGCGGAACCCGTCGGGGCGAAAGTCGAGTTCCGGCGGTTCGGCGCCGGAAGGGAGCAGGTTGCGCAGCAGCATCGTGCCGACGCCGGCGGGGCCGACGGGCGTGTCGGTGGGTCGGCAACCGGTCTCCATCCACTCGAACAACAGCCTCGACGCGCCGCCTGCGGTGTCCGGCGACCATGTCAGCGTCACCTGCCCCTCGCGGCCGAGGGCGCCGTGAAGCACGGCATTGGTCGCCAGTTCGTTGAGGATCAGGGCCAGCGAGCCGGTCATCTGGGCTGGAATGAAAACATCCGGCCCGTCGAGCGCGATGCGGGAAGTCTCGTCTCGTGCCGAAGAGCGGGCGATCACCTTCTCCGCCAGTTGCCCCAGCGCCACCGGCTCCCAGTCCTGGCTCGCAAGGATTTCGTGCGCGGCCGCCATCGCGTGCAACCGCCCGACAAAGGCCGTGCTCGCCTTGCCGGCCCCCGGCAGCGACCGGAATGTCTGCCGGGCAATGCCCTGGATCACGGCCAGGTTGTTCTTGACCCGGTGGTTCAGCTCTTCGATCAGCTCCCGCTGACGTTCGCGCGCCCTGGCTTGCAGGGAAACGTCATGCCCCTGCACGAAGACGCCCGACGAGGTGCCGTCCGGGGCGAGAATGGGCTGGCAGATGACGTCCACGCGGCGCTGCGCGTCCGCGGCCTGCGGATCGGCGTGAAGATCGAAGGGAATGTTCTCGCCGATGTAGGGAAGCCGGGTGCGCAGGACCTCGTCGATCTGCCCCGCGAACGGCGTCGCCGCGTCAGCGGGCAGGACGTCCGACAATCGCTGGCCGACCGGATTGGCGATGCCGAACATTTCGCGAAAGGCCTGGTTCGCGACGATGAAACGATGGTCCCGCCCGTCGAGGATGGCAATGAAACCGGGCGCCTGGTCGAAGACTTCCTTGAGCCACTCCGCCTCGCGGGCAAGATCGAAGTACCTCGCCTGCACCGCCTTGGCGCGGCCGACCAGACCGGCCTCGTCACGCAGCTTGCGCAGGCCATGCAACTCGGTCACGTCGACGGTGTGCTGGAGGATGAATTCCACCTCGCCGTCGCTGCCGAGCTGCGGGGTATGGGTCGCGCTCCAGTAGCGCTGTTCCATCACGCCGTCCGGCCGCGCGATGTCGTAGCGGATATGGGCAATCTCATCGAGGCTGCCGGTGTGCAGCACCCGGTCCAGCGACGAGCGCAGCAACTTGTAGCTGTCGGAGGATTCCTCGCTCGGGAAGGCATCGAACAGATAGCGGCCGACCAGATCCGTCCGCTCCCGCATCGTCGCGCGCAGGTAGGCATCATTCATCCAGGCGATCGTCAGATCGCGGTCCACCACGATGTAGGGATTCGGTGAACGGGACAGGAGCGTTTCGAAATCCATGAAGCTATAATTCCGCCAAACGCATCGAGTTCAAGCCGGAGACCCGGTTTCTTTCGCGGGCAAAGACCAGCCGCGCCACCAGCCGTTCACCGCGGTGCAACGCGGCGACTGCGGGAAGTGCCCCCGCGAAAGCTCGCCCGCAGAGATACCGGCACCATCGCTAGGCCTTACTGTTTCGATTGCAAGAGCAAACGTTTGGCAAGGCATCAACGATCGAAACCCATCATCCTGACGCGGTCCGTTGCCGGTGAGCCGCCGTCGGCACGGGGCAATGACACGCAGCCGCTCCCCTTGTCCATACCGATAGCAGGTCTTCCCCGCCATTCCACGCCGTGGACACATTGTCATGTCGGTGCCGCATCCGGCCGCCCGGCGATGTCCAGCGCGATCGCAGCGGCATGGTTAGCCTAGACGCCCGCCTGCCAAACCGATATGTGGGATGCAATATTATAATTTGGATCATGGCGATCCAACGCCCGGAGGATGTACGAAATGGCGGCACCGATCCGCACGTTTGCGCCCCTGCTCGGCCTTGTGGCCATCCAGCCGATCCTCCCGCAAGCCGCAAGCGCACAGCCCGCCCTCGCGCGCGTTGCCGATGAGCGCAGCCCGGCGGAACGGCTGGATCGCGGCGCGGTCGCCGTTCCGGCCCAGACCTCCGGCATCCTCGTGGACTGGCGGCTGCTTGCCAGCGATCCGAAAGATGCGCGTTTCCGCGTGCTGCGCGACGGCAAGCCGGTCCATGTCACCCGCCCCGGCGCGGCGACGGCGTTCGTGGATGTGAAGGGCACACCGCAAAGCACTTATGCGGTGGAACGCATCGGCGATCGTGCCGGTCCGCAGCCTGCGATGTCGTGGACCAGGGGTTACCTCTCGATCCCGCTGGTTCCGCCCGCCGACGGCGTGACGCCGGCAGGCGAAGCCTATTCCTACACCGCCAACGATGCCGGCGCAGGCGATCTCGACGGCGACGGGCAGTACGAGATCGTGCTCAAGTGGGATCCCACCAACAGCCACGACAATGCCCACACCGGCTATACCGGCGACGTCTTCCTCGACGCGTACAAGCTTGACGGCACAAGGCTCTGGCGCATCGACCTGGGGCGCAACATCCGCGCGGGCGCCCACTATACGCAGTTCCTCGTCTTCGATTTCGACGGCGACGGCCGCGCCGAAGTCGCAATGAAAACCGCCGATGGCACACTCGACGGCACCGGCAAAGTGATCGGCGATCCCGCGGCGGACTGGCGCAGCAGCGGCGGTGAAGTGCCGCAGCAGGACCGCACCGGCGCCAAGGTCCTCGCCGACGGCACCAAGGTCGCCCCGATGCAGGGACGCATCGTCAAGGGGCCGGAGTACCTCACGGTCTTCGAGGGCCTGACCGGCAAGGCGCTCGCCACCGCACCGTATGATCCGCCGCGCTATCCCGGCGGCAATCCCACACCCGAACAACTCGCCGCCGCATGGGGGGACGGCTACGCCAATCGCTCCGACCGCTATCTCGCCGGGGTCGCCTACCTCGACGGGCGCTTGCCCAGCATGGTCTTCGGACGCGGCTACTACGCCCGCACCGCCGTCGCCGCGTGGGACTGGCGCGGCGGCAAGCTGACCCGCCGGTGGCTGTTCGACAGTTCCAGCCCCGGCAACGCCGACTATGCCGGTCGCGGCAACCACCAGCTATCGGTCGCCGATGTCGACGGCGATGGCCGTGACGAGGTGATCTACGGCTCGATGGCGCTCGACGACGACGGCAAGGGCCTGTGGACCCGGCCGCTGTTCCACGGCGACACCATGCATGTGGGCGAGCTTGACCCCGCCCGCCCCGGCCTCGAAAAGTTCGGCGTCTTCGAGGATATCCGCCGCAACGGCGGAATCGGTTCGGCGCTGCTCGATGCGCGCAGCGGCGACGTGCTGTGGACCACCCCCGCCCGCGAAGACACCGGGCGCGGCCTCTCCGCCGATATCGATCCGCGCCATTACGGCGAGGAGTTCTGGGCCTCCAATTCCGACCGCCTGCTGGACACCCGGGGCCAGCCGATCGGCCCGCGTCCGCGCCAGACCAACTTCGCGATCTGGTGGGACGGCGACCTGCTGCGCGAATTGCTGGACGGTACGACGATCTCCAAGTGGGACTGGGAGCGCGGCGTCGCGACGCCGCTGCTGGCCCCGGAAGGACTCGCCGCGAACAACGGCACCAAGGCGACACCCGCGCTCCAGGCCGACCTTATCGGCGACTGGCGCGAGGAAGTGATCTGGCGCCGCGCCGACAACCGGGAACTGCGCATCTACACCACGCCCTACCCGACCGCGCATCGTTTCGTCTCGCTGATGCAGGACCCGGTCTACCGCGCGGGCGTGGCCTGGCAGAACACCGCCTACAACCAGCCGCCGCACACCGGCTTCTACCTCGGCGCGCCGCCGCCCGGCGGCAAGTGAGCCTGACCGCCGCAGCAATGGCTGCGCCCGGATCATCGGGCTGGCGCCGCTCTCACAGCGCCCTTTCGGACATTTTCCGAACAGACGCTCAGCGGGGAAACAACGGGCCGGTGCTTCCCCGCAGCACCAGTTCATGCGCGAGCCTGAACTGGAAGTCCGCCCCGGCCGCACTTCCCTCGCGGCGGAAACGCGGATCGGCCAGGATGTCCACCGCCGCCTTGGCCATCTCCGCCTTGGGTTGCCGCACGGTCGTGATCTGCGGCCAGGCGGTGCGCGACGAGGGGGCATCGTCGAACCCGCAGACCGAGAGGCGCTCGGGCACCGGAATCCCGCATTTCATCGCCGCAATCAGGACTCCAAGCGCCATGTCGTCGTTCGAGGCAAAGATCGCGCTCGGCGGCTCGGGCAGGGTCACCAGGCTTTCGCCAAGCTCCATCCCCGCGCGCGAGGTGAAATCGCCGCGCACGACCAGCCGCTCGTCGACCGCGCCCCCCGCTCCGGCCCCCGCTCCGGCCCCCGCTCCGGCCATCGCCGCCCGGAACCCCTCCTCGCGCCGGGCCGAGGCACTGTGCGTCACCGGCCCCTGGATAAACGCGATGGCGCGGTGCCCCAGGCCCAGCAGGTGCTCCGTCATCTCCCGCGCCGCGAGGCGGTCGTCCATGCGCACCGTCCCCACCCCGGGCGGCGCCGCGCTCGGCGCCACCAGCACGGTCGGCACGGC
The DNA here is from genome assembly GCF_006874585.1 of Sphingomonas sp. IC081. Classification (GTDB taxonomy): domain Bacteria; phylum Pseudomonadota; class Alphaproteobacteria; order Sphingomonadales; family Sphingomonadaceae; genus Novosphingobium. The sequence continues at coordinate 409,220 of NZ_CP029762.1, read as the reverse complement.
TGCCTCGGCAAAGATCGCCATCAATTCGGGATCGTCGCAGATCGGCGGCGCCACGATCGCGCCGTCCAGCCGCAGCGCCGCGATGGCGGCCCGCACTTCGTCCGCCCAGCCCCGGACGGACAGGTCGACCGGTTCCACCACCAGGTGATAGCTGCGCGAACGGCAGCCGATCAGCGCCCCGTGCTGGATATCCGCCGCATACCCCGACACCGGATCGTCGATGAACAGCCCGAGCAGATAGGACCGCGAACTCGACAGGCTGCGGGCAAAGGCGTTGGGGCGATAGTCCAGCTCGGCAACCACCCGCTGCACCGCCTCGCGCAGTTCCGCGCGCACGTGCGCCTCGCCATTGATGACACGCGACACCGTCTTGGGCGAGACACCGGCGCGGGCCGCGACATCCTTGATCGTGACAACACTCATGCCGACATCTTTCCTGGCCGCAGACACATCGCCGCAAACAGCGCGACCCCGGCATAGCAGAGCGCGGGCAGCAGCAAGGCCGGCAGGAGGCCGATGGCATCCGCCGCCGCCCCGGTCAACAACGGCACGATCGCGCCTCCCACCACGGCCATGCACAGCCACATCGACGCGAGCGGCGCGTCGGCCGCATCGGCGGGCATCGCCAGGGCGTAGATCGTGGGATACATGATCGCGTTGCACAGGCCGATGGCGATGAGCGCCGCAGCCCCCGCCGCGCCGGGAAGTCCTGCCGCCGCCGCTGCCAGAACGCCCGCCGCCACCGCCGCAACAAGCAGCAGCCGCGCCTCGGCGATCCGTGTCATCAGCCAGGCTCCGGCAAAACGCCCGGCCATGGCGCCCGCCCAGTAGAAGCTGACCAGCCGCCCGGCGCTCACCGGCGACAGGCCCAGTCGTTCTGGCAGCATCAGCACGTTGGTCATCAGTGTGCCGACCGTCACTTCCGCGCCGACGTAGACAAAGATGGCAAAGATGCCCCAGCACAGCTGGCGGTCCCGCAGCACCGCAAGGATCTGCCGGAGGCGGTTATCGGCCCGCGTCCCGCCCCCAGCGTCCTCCCGCGCCAGCAAGCGGCGATGACGCAGGTAGACTACCGCGAGAACCGCCAGAACCGCGCCGGTCGCCACGAACGGCAAGGCCGCGGCCGTGTCCCGCCCCTCTCCCCGGTAAACGTCGGCGAGCAGGAACGGCGCGCTCACCAGCGGGCCGAGCACCGTTCCCAGCGAATTGAAACCTTGCAGCAGATTGAGCCGGAACGCGGAGCGGCGCGACGGCCCGATCACGGTGACGACAGTATTCGACGCGATCTGCAACACCGTCTGCCCCGAGGACAGCAGCAACAGGGCGCCGAGAATGAGCGCGAAGTCCCGCAGGCCCTGCGCCGCCGCCAAGGCCAGGCAGCCCGCCGCCATCACCGCCAGCCCCGAGGCGATCGCCCGCATGTAGCCGATTCGCACGACGGCGAGCGCGGCGGGCAGCGCAAAGAGCAGGTAGCTGGCATGAAACGCGAACTGGACCAGCAGCACCTTGCCGTAGTCCAGCGCCAGAACCGACTTGAGCTGCGGCACCAGCAGGCTGACCGAGGCGCTCAGGAAACCGCCGATGAAAAACACCCCGACCGAGAGCGCCAGCAGCCGCCGGACCACGGATTCGGCGGGGTCCGAAGCCGTCGCCGGGATCGTGCTGGAAGAGGCGGCACAAGACATCGTGCAGACCTATGGCACCGCTCCAGAGATGGCAAATCGCAAGATCGACAAAATCGACACGGACGGCCGCCAAACTGACAACGATGTCAGAATGACGGTTGACATCGTTGTCAGGATCGGGTCATTGCAGCCTCACAAAGTAGAAACACATTGGGAGGATTTCATGACGAGGCACGATCTCGTCGCGGGCACGGCGCTCGCGGCTTGTCTTTTTTCCGTATCCGCAGCGCACGCCCAAGAGGCAGCTGTACCGCAGGCAGCCGCACTGCCGGCCGCCGCGCCGGTGACCGTTTCCGACGGCGACATCATCGTCACCGCCACGCGCCGCGAAACCACCCTGCAGTCCACACCGATCGCCATCTCGGCCTTCAGCCAGGACACCCTGACCAAGAACGGCGTGAAGGACGTGACCGACCTTGCGCGTTTCGTGCCCTCGCTCCAGTTCAACCAGCAGGGTGACCAGTCCGCCGTGCTGCTGACGCTGCGCGGCATCGGCAACGACAGCGCCTATACCGAAGTGGCCGACCCGGAAGTCGCCATCTATGTCGACGGCATCTACTCCCCGCGTTCGCAGGGCGCCTCGGTGCTGATGTACGACATGGAACGCGTCGAAGTGCTGCGCGGGCCGCAGGGCACGCTGTTCGGCCGCAACGCCACCGTCGGCGCGCTCAGCCTGATCTCCGCCAAGCCCAGGCTCGGCGTGTTCGAGGGCAATGTCGAAGTCACCGCGGGCAATTACGACCGGTTCGGCGTGCGCGGCGCGATCAACATCCCGGTCACCGACACGCTGGCCTTCCGCGTTGCCTTCGTCAGCGACCGGCATGACGGTTATGCCGACTATCAGCCCGCGCCCGATGTCGCCGGCATCAACAAGTCCGCCTTTGTCACCTCGGGCAAGAAGTACTACGCCGCCGACCAGCGCTCGGGCCGCGTCTCGATGCTCTGGCAGCCGGGCGAGCGCTTTTCCTGGAACCTCTCCGGCGAAGCCTTCTGGGACGACGGGGCCCCGGTGATCGGCCTGCTCCAGACCCCGCGCGCGGGCACCAGGCGCTGGTCGACGCTCAGCGATACCGCGCCCGATACCGACCGTTACTCGGTGGCGGTCCGCAGTACCATGAACTATGACGTCACCGACGGCATCCAGCTCAGCTACATCGCCGGCTGGTCCCGCATCGGCGGCAGCACCCGCACCGATGCCGACGCCGGCGCGCTCCCGCCAACCGGGGAAGTGGACGCCAGCGGCAACGACCTGCCGCTCGGCGCCTTCAACGAGAACGCCACGGTCTGGTCGCGCTACGACTTCCAGAGCCACGAGCTCCAGCTCAAGTCCTCGGGCGACAACGCCATCGACTGGATCCTGGGCGCCTACTACAGCCACGAAAAGAACAAGATCCGCTTCGATATCGACCAGCGCAACGGCTACCGCGACGGCACCTTCAGCTGGGCGGGCAGCTTCATCCAGGCCGATCGCCAGATCGACAGCCGCGCCGCCTTCGGCCAGGCCGTGTGGCACGCCGCCGACTGGCTGCGCGTGACCGGCGGCCTGCGCTACACTTCGGACAAGAAGAAGGACGTCGGCGGCCGCAACGTCATGTTCGACCATTGCCCCGACACCCTGCCCGCCGACGCCTGCCAGGGCGGGATCTTCGGCGCCTATCCGGGTGCGACGGCCGCCGAACTGGTCGACCTGCTGCCCGGCTACGCGATCTCCAGCAACGATGTGAAAGGCAAGTGGGACAAGCTGACCTACCTTGCCCGCGTCGATGCCGACATCGCCGCCGACACGCTGGGCTACGCCAGCATCTCGACCGGCTTCAAGTCGGGCAACATCCAGGACAATGCGGGCCTCACCGATCCGGAAACGCTGACCAACTACGAAGTCGGCCTCAAGACCCGCATGTTCGACCGCCGCCTGACGCTGAACCTGGCCGCCTACTATTCCGACTTCAAGGGATACCAGGTGAACCAGGCGGTCACCTTCCGCGACGATGAAGGCAACGTCATCCGCAGCCAGATGATCACCCAGAACGCCAAGGGCGCGAAGGCTTACGGCCTGGAAGCGGAAATGAGCGCGGCGCTGACTGGCAACGACCGCCTGAACCTTTCCGCCACCCTGCAGAAGACCCGGCTGGAGGATCTCGAAAGCGTCGACGGCCGCCTCTACGACGGCAGCAAGCAGTCCTCGATCGTGCAGCTGAGGGGCAACGAACTGGCCCATGCCCCGCGCTTCTCGGCAACGGCAAGCTACGAGCATGACTTCGTGCTGGCGAGCGGCGCCCGGATCACCCCGCGCGTCACCACCCACTACGAGACACGCAGCTGGCTGAGCTACTTCAACGGCGATGCCAATCCCTTCGTGAATGCCAACGATCCGGACGACAACATGCCCGATCGCGGCACCAACGGCACCTCGTGGGACAAGCAGAAGGCCTACTTCCGCTCCGACGCCTCGATCCGCTTCACCACGGCGGACGACAAGTACACGGTCGAGGCCTTTGTCCAGAACATCGAGAACGGGCACATCCGCACCGGTGCCGGCGCCTTTGGCGCGCCGCGCTACGATCCGGTGTTCCTCTCGAACCTGCAGCCGCCGCGGACCTGGGGCCTGCGCGCCCGCGCCAGCTTCTGACCGGCCACTGAAAGGACAGGACCATGACGAGCGACGATCCCTCTTCCGGTCGCATCGTCATCCTGGGCGGCGGCACGGCCGGATGGCTGGCCGCCGCCTACCTTGCCCGCACGCTGGGGATGCGCGACGTCGTGCTGGTGGAATCCAGCCGGATCGGCATCATCGGCGTGGGCGAGGGCACGTTTCCCACCATCCGCACCACGCTGGCGGGCCTTGGCATCGGCGAGGCGGAATTCCTCACCCGCGCCGATGCCACCTTCAAGCAGGGCGTGCTGTTCGAAGGCTGGGCCACGGGTGCCGACAGCTACTTCCACCCCTTCAACATGCCGGTGGGCGGCGAGGACGAGGCGCTGCTGCCGCACTGGATCGCCGCCGCCGAGGACCCCGCCCGCCCGTCATGGGCCGATGCGGTGACCGTGCAGGAACGGCTGATCCGCGCGGGCCGTGCGCCAAAGCGGCCCGGCGATCCCGATTTCTCGGGGCCGATGAACTACGCCTACCACTTCGACGCGGCCCGCTTTGCCGACTATCTGCGCGACATTTCCATCGCCGCCGGCGTCACCCGGATCGAAGGCACGGTGGCTAGCGCCGAACGCGCGCCCGATGGCGACATCGCGGCGCTGATGCTGACGGACGGCCGCCGCGTCGCAGGCGGGTTCTTCCTCGATTGCTCCGGCTTTTCCGCCCTGCTCATCGGCAAGACGCTCGGCGCCGGGTTCACCTCCTGCGCGGACCACCTGTTCAACGACCGGGCACTGGCCCTGCAGCTGCCCTACGATTGCCCGGACGCCCCCGTGCGCCCCTATACGCTGGCGACCGCGCATGACGCGGGCTGGACCTGGGACATCGGCCTCAGCGAGCGACGCGGCATCGGCTATGTCTATTCCAGCCGCCACTGCTCGGACGAGGATGCGGAGGCGACCTTGCGCCGCTACCTCGGCCCCCAGGGCGCCGCCCTCGCCCCGCGCCCGCTTCGTTTCGAGACCGGCTACCGCGAAACCCAGTGGATCGGCAACTGCGTGGCGCTGGGCCTGTCCGCCGGGTTCTTCGAGCCGCTGGAATCGACCGGCATCATGCTGATCGAGGCGGCGCTGAAGATGATCGGCGACTTCCTCGTCCCCGCCGACCAGACCGCCCGGAAGGCCGCCGCCCGCAGCTTCAACCGGCTCATGGCGGCGCGGTTCGAGCACATCGTCACCTTCCTCAAGCTGCACTACTGCATCACCCGCCGCACCGATACCGCCTACTGGCGCGACAATACCGATCCCGCCTCGATCCCCGAGAGCCTGCAGGACATGCTCTTGCAGTGGCGCCGCCGTCCACCCTCGCGGTTCGATTTTGTCGTCGACCTCGAGACCTTCCTGCCGCCAAGCTACCACTACATCCTCTACGGCATGGGTTTCGAGACCCGGCTTGCGGCGGGCGAGCGCCATTATCCCGGTGCCAGCGAAGCCCGCGAGGCCTTTGCCCGCGTCCGCACCGCGCAGAGCGGCGCGCTTGGCGCCCTGCCCGACCACCGCAGCCTGCTGAACCACTATCACGCCCGCACGGGCACCGCTCCAGCCAAGGTTTCCCGATGACTTCGAAGATTGCCGCCCTGCTGACCGCCCTCACCCTCGGCACCGGCCTGACCGCCCCCGTGCAGGCCCAGACACCAGTCCAGACACCCGTCCAGACGACCGCCAGCCAGTCGGCGGAATCCCGCGCCGAAGCGCTGGTCAAGGCGATGACGCTGGACGAGAAGCTGCAACTGATCCACGGCTACTTCCCGCCGCTGGCGAAACCGGTGCCGCCGATCGCCATGATCCCGTCGGCCGGGCACATCCCCGGCATCCCCCGCCTCGGCATCCCCACCTTGCGCGAAAGCGACGCCAGCCTCGGCGTCGCCAACCAGATCGAGCAGCGCAAGGGCGACGTCGCCACCGCGCTGCCCGCCAGCATCGCCACCGCCGCCACCTTCAACCCCCGCCTCGCCTACCAGGGCGGGGCGATGATCGGTGCGGAAGCGCGCGCCAAGACGTTCAACGTGCTGCTGGCAGGCGGCGTCAACCTCACCCGCGACCCCTGGAACGGGCGCAATTTCGAATATCTCGGCGAAGACCCGCTGCTCGCGGGGATCATGGTGGGCGCCCATATCAAGGGCGTACAGAGCAACCACATCGTCTCCACCATCAAGCATTTCGCGCTCAATTCGCAGGAGACCGGCCGCACCGTGCTCGACGCCCGCATCGATCCGGCGGCGCTGCGCGAAAGCGACCTCTTGGCCTTCGAGATCGGCATCGAGCAGGGCCAGCCCGGCTCGGTCATGTGCGCCTACAACAAGGTGAACGGCGACTATGCCTGCGAGAACGACTGGCTGCTCAACCACGTGCTGAAGCGGGACTGGGGCTACAAGGGCTGGGTCATGTCCGACTGGGGCGCGGTCCATTCGACCGAGAAGGCCGCGATCAACGGGCTGGACCAGGATTCCGGGCAGGAACTGGACGACCGCATGTTCTTCGACGACCGCTTTGCCGAGGCGGTAAAGGCGGGGCGCATTCCGATGAGCCGCCTCGACGACATGGTCCGGCGCATCCTGTTCGGCGTGATCGACAGCGGACTGATGGACGATCCGGTGCCCGAAACCCCGCAGCCGATCGACTATGCCGCCCATGCCGAGGTCGCCCAGCGCGCCGCCGAGGAGGGCATCGTGCTGCTCAGGAACGAAGGCGACCTGCTGCCGCTGGCGCGCAGCGCGAAACGGATCGTGCTGATCGGCGCCCATGCCGATGTCGGCGTGCTGTCCGGCGGCGGCTCGTCGCAGGTCCGCTCGGTCGGCGGCGCGCCGGTGGAGATCCCGCTCACCAAAGGCGCCGCCGCCTCCTTCGCGCGGATCACCTGGCACGCCTCCTCGCCGCTCAAGGCCATCAAGGCGCTCGCCCCCGGTGCCACGGTTGTCTACCTCGACGGCAGCGATCCCAAGGCCGCGGCACAGGCAGCCCGCGGCGCGGACATCGCCATGGTCTTCGCCTGGGCCTGGCGCACCGAAGCGCAGGACCCCGAAAGCATGGCCCTGCCGGACAACCAGGATGCGCTCATCGAAGCGGTCGCCGCCGCAAACCGCAAGACGCTGGTGGTCCTGGAAACCGGCGGCCCGGCGCTGATGCCCTGGGCAAGCCGCGTCCCGGCGATCCTGCAGGCCTGGTATCCCGGCCAGCGCGGCGGCGAGGCGATCGCCAATATCCTGTTCGGCAAGGTCGATCCCTCCGGCCGCCTGCCGATCACCTTCCCCGCCAGCGCCGCGCAGGCGCCCCGGCCAGAGCCGCTCGGCCTTGCCGAACTGCACGCCGCCGACGCACGCCGCGACGCCGGTGACAAGACCGTCTACGGCATGAGCGGCGGCGTCGCGCCCTTCTCGGCCGACTACCGCGAGGGCGCCGATGTCGGCTATCGCTGGTATGCGGCGAGGAACCAGCAACCGCTGTTCCCGTTCGGCTTCGGCCTCAGCTATACCCGCTTCGGCTATGCCAATCTCAAGGTCACCGACGGCGCCGGGCTGACGGTCGAATTCGATGTCACCAACAGCGGCCAGCGCGAAGGCGCCGACGTGCCGCAGCTCTATGTCGAGGCGGCCAGTGCCGCCGGCACCCGCGCCTACCGCCTTGCCGGTTTCGAGAAAGTCCGCCTGGCCCCGGGCGAGACCCGCCACGTGACGCTCACGGTCGATCCGCGCGTCATCGCCCGGTTCCAGCGAACCGGCGACGGCACCGAAAGCTGGAGCGTGGATGCCAGGGCCTATCCGCTGCGGATCGGCCATTTCGCCGGCGATGCCGCGCTGAGCGGGACCGCCCGCCTCGATGCCCTTAGCGTAAAACCGTAACACCGACCTGCGTGGGGCTTGACGTATCGCAGGTTGGTCAAGCCCGCGCGGCGGGTGCCTCTGCCCGGATGCCGCCGAGCGCCACGTACTTCATCTCGAGGTACTCCTCGATGCCGACCGCCGCCCCCTCGCGCCCGAGGCCCGATGCCTTGACGCCGCCGAACGGCGCCACTTCAGTGGAGATCAGCCCCTCGTTGACGCCGACCATGCCGAACTCCAGCCCTTCCACCACGCGGAAGATGCGCCCCATGTCGCGCGCGCAGACATAGGCGGCAAGGCCGAAGGGCGTATCGTTGGCCAGCGCCACCGCCTCCTCCTCCGCGGCGAAACGGAAGAGCGGGGCGACCGGACCGAAGGTTTCCTCGGCAAAAATCTTCGCGTCGCGCGGCACGTCTTTCAGCACCGTCGGCGCGAAGAACGTGCCGCCAAGCGCATGACGATGCCCGCCGCAAGCAAGCTGCGCACCGCGCGCCAGAGCGTCGCCGACATGTTCCTCGACTTTGGCAACCGCCGCCGCGTCGATCAGCGGGCCGATCGCGCTGCCGGGCACGGTTCCGGGGGCAACGACGAGCCTGGCGGTCTCGGCAGCCAGCCGCTCGGCAAAGGCGTCGTAGATGCCGTCCTGCACGAGAAACCGGTTGGCGCCGATGCAGGACTGGCCGCTGTTGCGGAACTTCGCCATCATCGCCGCCGCCACCGCCGTCTCGAGATCGGCATCGTCGAACACGATGAACGGCGCATTGCCGCCCAGTTCCATGCTGGTCCGCTTGATGCCCGGCGCGCACTGCGCCAGCAGCAGCGCACCGATCTCGGTCGACCCGGTGAACGAGAGCTTGCGCACCGCCGGATTGGCCGTCAGTTCGCCGCCGATCGCCCCGGCCGCCCCGGTGACGACATTGCAGACCCCGGCCGGCAGCCCGGCGCGCTCGGCCAGCACGCCGAGCGCCAGCGCGGTCAGCGGCGTCTGGCTCGCGGGCTTGATCACCCCGGTGCAGCCCGCCGCCCAGCCGGGAGCGGCCTTGCGGGTGATCATGGCCGCCGGGAAATTCCACGGCGTGATCGCGGCAAAGACCCCGACCGGCACCTTCTGCACCAGGATCCGGCGCCCGTCGAGGTTCTGCGGAATGATCTCGCCATCCACGCGCTTGGCTTCCTCGGCGAACCATTCCGCAAAACTGGCGGCATAGAGCACCTCGCCGCGCGCCTCGGCCAGCGGCTTGCCCTGTTCCGAGGTGATCAGCAGGGCCAGGTCGTCCGCGTGACGCAGCATCAGTTCGAAGAAGCGGCGCAGGATCACGCTGCGCTGCTTGGCGAGCATGGCCCGCCAGGCAGGAAGCGCCTGCTCTGCCGCCGCCACCGCGCGCCGGGTTTCCGCCGCCCCGGCTTTCGGGACACGCGCGATGAGTTCGCCATTGGCGGGATTGCGGACATCGATGGTTTCGCCGCTGTCGGCGGGCAGCCAGGCGCCGCCGATCAGCATCGCCTGGCGCAGCAGATCGGGATCGGCCAGCGGCAAGGTTACGGGTTGTTCCATGGCGCGTCCTTTCAGGCGGGGTTGCGACCGACAAAAAACAGCGCGTCGGCATCGGGGGTGGGATCGAGCCCGGCCGCTTCCTGGCCGCGCCGCAGCGCCGCCATGTCGCGCTGGTAGACCCGGGCGGTGGGATGGCGCAGCGGGCCGCCGTTGTAGCCCTGCAGCCAGCCCTCGTACTTCCACAACAAGCGGTTGATCAGGCCGCCTCCGGCCTGCGGCACGCTGGCGAACGCCTTGCGGGCAGGATCGATGCGGTGAAATTCCGCCGTCGCCTCGTCAAAGCGGCGCTCGCGGATCATGTCGAACACGCGCGGCAGTACCGGCCCGAAAAAGGCCGAGAAATTGGTACCGCAGAAGGGCACGTCGATCAGCTGGGCGAGCGGGATGAATTCGTGCTCCATCGGGAAGGAGATCACCACCTCGTCCTGAAAGGCGCGGTGCACCTCGATCGGTCCCATGATATGCGGCATGCCGCCCTCGGCCTTGATCGCCACGACATTGGGGCAATCGTCGACAAGGCGGCGCAGGAGATCGACCGGCATGTCGATCGGGCTGAACCGGCCAAAACCCCAGGTCGGGATCGGGAACAGCATCACGGCAAGGTCGGTCGCGTCGCAGAACGCCTTGGTATAGGCGTAGACCTCTTCCAGCGACTGGGGGTAAAAGCAGGGCGGATAACCGAGCAGGACAAGCTCCGCACCCGCCTCCGCGGCAAGCCGCGCGGCGACGATGTTGTCCTCCAGCGTGTTGAACACCGCGTGGTGGACCACGAAGATCCGTCCCGCCGCCTGCTCCACCATCACCTCGACGAAACGCCGGTACTCTTCCATCGACATCACCACTTCGGAACAGGCAAGCGCCCCCACGAAGCCGTGCGCGATCGTTGTCTCGACATCGTGGCGGGCAGCCTGTTCGTTGAGGGCGGTGCAATCGCCGGTCACGGTCGGGATCACGACATTGGCGACCCCCAGCATCTTCTCGCGCGCCCAGGCACGGGCTTCGGACTTGGTGTAGACGGGCATGCTGCGAACTCTCCGAAGGTTTTAGAGAACTGGGGCGATCACTTGCCTTTCGAAACGGGACGGATCGGTGCTGGAATGGTCGAACCGATCCCGAGCCGCCGGGCCCGCGCGGCGCACATCCCGGCCACGGCGAGGTCCTGGATCGCCCCGCCCACCGACTTGTAGAGCATGATCTGGCGCGCATCGCCGCGCCCGGAGTGCCGGCCGCCGACCACCTCCGCGAGGGACACCAGCTTGTCGGCAAAGGCCACGCCTTCGCTGTGTGCGGCGATCATGTCGCCGGTGTCATGGGCGACTTCCTCGACCATGTCCGCGACGATGAGGTCGGCGCGCGCAACCGCCACGGAATCGATCTCGCGCTGCTCGGGCAGCGTCGAGCCGATCGAGACAACGGTCATGCCCGGGCGCAGCCAGCGGCCGAGCAGTGTCGGCGTCTCGTCGCGCGACCGCGCCGCACAGATCACGAGATCGCTGGCCGCCACTGCCGCTTCGGCGCTGGCGGCTGCCGTCACCGCGATGCCCTTTTCCGCCATGGCCGCACAGAACGCGGCCCGGCTGGCTTCGCGCGGGCTGAAGACCAGCACCTGTGCGAGCGGTCCCGACTGTGCCAGCGCCTCGAGATGGGTCCGCGCCTCGAAGCCGGAACCGATCACCGCCACGCGCGGCCGTGACTGGGCAAGCAGCCGCCGCGCGGCCAGCGCCGACGTGGCCGCCGTGCGAAAGCCGGTGATGGCATTGCCGTCGAGCAAGGCATCGAGCGCCATCGTCTGCCCGTCGAACAGCGAAATGAGGTAGGACGCCGCCCCAGCCACGGGCGAAGCGGCGATCAGCTTGGCCCCCATGACCGCCTGCCCCGGCATGATCCCGGTCAGCGAACGCAGCCACACCCCTTCTCCACGCGCCATTGTCCTTGGCGGGAACCCCGCCTCCGCCAAGGGCGCTGCATAAGCCGCGCCCAGCGCGGCCACCGCCCCGGTCCAATCGAAGACCGACCTCACCTCGTGATCCGACAGGACCAGGGTCTCGTACAATTCGCGCTGCATGATGCCCTCTCCCGGCCCTGCGCCGCAGGGCCATGGCCTGCGTAACTTTTGCGGCGAATAATTTCACTATTGAAGCATGTCAATCTGATTATTGATTTGCTATCCTCAGCTGTCCGGCATTGTGGTACCTCGGCCGCAAAGGAGCTTTCCGTGTCCGATCAAGACCTAGTCCGGCTGCGCGCCCTGCTCGACGAGACCATCGAGCGCGGCGAGGAGCGCTTGCCGCCCGAACCGCGTCTGAGCGAGGAACTCGGCGTAACCCGCGGCCGCCTGCGAACCCTGCTCAAGCACCTCGAGAGCGAGGGCGCGATCTGGCGCCATGTCGGCAAGGGCACGTTCATCGGCCCGCGGCAGTTCATCGAACCCCTCGCCGTGGCGGCGAACTTCAGCGTCGACGATATCCTGCATGCACGCGGCGTGCTCGAACCGCAGCTGGCGGCCGAAGCGGCCATCCACGCCGTGCCCGAAGATCTCGCGGCGATGGACGCATGCCTGGCCGAAATGGCACTGTCACACTCGATGCTGCAGTGGAAACGGCTGGACGAAAAGCTGCACCGCACGATCGCGCAGGCCACCCACAACGTCCTGCTGGTGACGCTTTACGATACGCTCCGCGCCCAGATGAAGTTCACGCTCGATCGGCGGATCGACCAGGTTTTCGGGGCGGAACCCGGCCCGAAGGAAAACACCGACAACGAGCACAACAAGGTCGTCGAGGCGATCCGGAAGCACGACCCGCAAGCGGCCGAAACCGCCATGCGCGAGCACTTGCGGGCACTGCGCGCCAAGCTGTTCGGATTACGCTGAAAGGATTGGCACGCGCCGCGCACCTGCTCCAACGCTTCGCATGGCAAAATTGAGTGCATCAATACAAATTGATTTGCATGGCACTCCTCCTTCCGAAGGCAATCGCGGCAAGACCTGCCGGAACACGCGCGCAACGGATCCCGCCGCGCCGCATGGGGCACTTTTTTCTTTCGCTAGCGGTTGACGATAAAGACCACATGATGAAATACCATCCCACATAAGACATCGCTCAAAATGGGAGAGAGCATGAGCAAGCTGGTCTGGAGCCGCCGCGAGATGTTGGCGCAAAGTCTGGCAACCTCGGCCGTCGTCTCGTCGATGGCGCTCACCGCCGGGCAGGCCAAGGCCGCTCCCGCAGGCGCACTGGAGCCGCTGGGTTCCGGCATCGCACCGGGCGACGACGTGGTATGGCTCGATGGCAGCGCGCCTTTCGCCCACGAAGGCCAGTCATGGGGCCAGCCCTGGCCGCGCGGCACCCGATTCGACAGGCGCGGTTACGTTCTCGAAGGCGCCGGCGGCACCCGCGAGGCGCTGCAGACATGGCCCATGGCCTGGTGGCCCGACGGCTCGATCAAGTGGACCGGGCACGCGGCCGCCGCCAACGGCGCCCGCGCCGGTTCCCTGCGCGTCGCGCCCGGCAGCGCCCGGCCCGCACAGACGCTTTCCCTGCGCGAGGCAGGCGATGCCATCACCGTCACCGTGGGGCAGACCGTCTGGACGGTCGGCCGTTCGGGCGAGGCGCTGATCCGCTCCGCGAACGTCGGTTCGGCGCAAGTGCTGCAATCGGTGCGCCTGCTCGCCAGCGCGCAGGACCGCGCCGACGACGAGGACGGCGCCCCTGGGCTGACCCGCTGGACCAGCAGCATCGACAGCGCGACGGTCGAACAGAGCGGCCCGATCCGCGCCGTCATCAAGCTCGACGGCCGCCATCGCGGTGAGGCGAGCGACAGTGCGGGCGACTGGATGCCCTTCTGCGTCCGCCTCTACTTCCACGCCGGATCGGACAGCGTGCGGCTGGTCCACTCGATGATCTTCGACGGCGACCCGGCCACACGTTTCATTCGCGGACTGGCCCTGGAGGGCGGCGTGCCGATGCGCGGCGCGCTGCATGACCGCCACGTCCGTTTCGCGGGCGAGAATGGCGGCCTCTGGGGCGAGGCGGTGCGCCCGCTGACCGGCCTGCGCCGCGATCCCGGCAAGGCTTTCCGCGACGCACAAGTGGCGGGCGAGGCCGTCCCTCCGCTCGACCAGATGGGCGCGGCGGTGCGCCAGAACCTCGAATATATCCCGGCTTGGGGCGATTTCCGCCTGCGCCAACCCAATTCGGACGGTTTTACCATCGTCAAGCGCACCCGGCCGGGCTGCGGCTGGGTAGACGTCGACACCGCCGGGCGCGCACCGGGGCTGGGTTATGTCGGCAGCCCCTCGGGCGGGGTCGCCTTCGGCATGCACGACTTTTGGCAGCGCTGCCCGGTCGGCCTCGACATCGCCGATGCCGCCGGGGACACCGCGCGCTTCACGATCTGGTACCACGCCCCCGATGCCCCGGCGATGGACCTGCGCTTCTATCACGACGTCATGGGCATGGAGAGTTACGAGGCGCAGAACCGCGGCCTCGACGTGACGTATGAGGATTATGAACCCGGCTGGGGCGATGCCTCCGGGATCGCGCGGACCACCGAATTCCGCATCTGGGCGCTGCCCGCCACGCCGCCGCGCGAACGACTGGCGCACATGGGCAAGGGCCTTGCCACCCCGCCGCGCCTCGTCCCCAATGTCGCGCGGGTCCACGCGGCCGGGCTGTTCGGGCCGTGGAGCCCGATCGCCGCGGGAGGGGCGCTGCGCGGCAAGATCGAGGCGCGCGCGAAACAGGAACTCGATTTCTACATCGGGCAAGTCGAGCAGCGGCGCTGGTACGGCTTCTGGAACTACGGCGACGTCATGCACAGCTATGACAACGACCGGCACGTGTGGCGCTACGACATCGGCGGTTTCGCCTGGGACAACAGCGAACTGTCGACCGACATGTGGCTGTGGTACGGCTTCCTGCGCACGGGCCGCGCCGACGTGTTCCGGCTTGCCGAGGCGATGACCCGCCACACCGGCGAGGTCGACGTCTACCATGCCGGCCGCTTCAAGGGCCTGGGCACCCGCCACGGCGTGCAGCACTGGGCGGACAGTTCGAAGCAGCCGCGCATCTCCAACGCCGCCTATCGCCGTTTCTACTATTACCTCACCACCGACGAGCGCTGCGGCGACCTGATGCGCGCCCTGGTGGACAGCGATCATGCGCTCAAGACCGTCGACATCGGCCGCAAGGTGCTGCACCGGGCCGAACCGCTCGCCGGAACCGGCGCGGTGGTGGCCGACCAGCCGCTGCCCGAGGGCCAGATCTTCATGCAGTTCGGCACCGTCTGGGGCTCGCTGCTGGGCGCCTGGCTGACCGAGTGGGAGCGCACGCGCGACACCCGCTGGCGCGACCGCATCGTGGCCGGAATGCGCTCCATCGCCGCGTTGCCCAAGGGCTGGCTGGCGGGCGGCGGCGCGTTCGATCTCGCCTCCGGCCGCTTCGTGGGGGGCGGCAAGGAGGTCAACATGAGCCACCTCAACGGCGTGTTCGGCGTGTTCGAGATCACCGCCGAACTGCTGGAGCTCGTGGACGAACCGGCCTTCCGCAAGACCTGGCTGGAATACTGCGAGCTCTACAACGCCCCCGAGGCGGAGTTCCGCGCCCGCACCGGCGCATCGGGCAAGGGCCGCGCGCTGACGCAGGCGCATTCGCGCTACACCGCCTATGCCGGGGTGCAACTCGGCAAGCCGGAACTGGTCCGGCGTGCCTGGGGCGAATTCTTCGGCGCGGGCGACCGCGAAGGCCGCGACCAGTCGCGCGGGGCACACAAGGTCACCGGGGCCACGGTGCTCAAGCCGGTGGACGAGATCGCCGAAGTTTCCACCAACGACGCCGCGCAGTGGGGCATCGCCGCCGCCGTGAACCTGACGCTGATCGGGGATGCGCTGGAGTGAAACGCCTCGCCGCCGTCCTGTTGCTTGGGCTTCTGTCGGCAGCGGCGCCGCCGCAAACGGACGGCTTCCGCCACGGCCTGTCGCACTGGCGCGTCGAGGCGGAAGCGCCCTCGCGCGTCACCGTGCGGGACGGGGTGATGGACATCGATACGCCCGAAGGGATCTCGGTCTGGTGGGGCGAGGAACTGCGCGCGCCCGTCGCCATCGAATACGAGGTCATGGCCGTGTCGGCGGGCGGGCCCAACGATGCGGTGAGCGACGTCAACGCCTTCTGGATGGCCTCCGACCCGGCGGCGCCGGACGGATCGCCCCTCTCCCGCCCGCGCAGCGGGGCCTTTGCCGACTACGACACGCTCAGGACCTATTACCTGGGCATCGGCGGCAATCGCAACACCACTACGCGAATGCGCCGCTACGTAGGGGAACCGGGCAATCGTCCGCTGCTGCCCGAGCACGACCGGGCGGATCCGGCGGCGCTATTGGTGGCCAATCGCTGGGTGCCGGTGCGGCTTGCCACCGATGGCGGGACGGTGACGGTGGACTTCGGCGGCAAGCGGCTTTTCACGATGACCGACGCCGCGCCCTACCGCCGGGGCTGGTTCGCCCTGCGCACAACCAAAAGCCACCTGCGCATCCGCAATTTCCGCGTCGTGCCGCTTGGGACGAGCCGCTGAGAGACCGCTCGGAAGCGGCCTCCAGTGCCGATCACGCTCCCTCGGACGGGATCTTCAAGCCATGGCGCGCCGCGAAGCGGGCAAAACGCGTCAGCCACAGGCCCGCGCGGCCGTCCGGCTCGAACAGCGGCGCGCCGTGGCCGCCCTTCTCGATCACATAAAGCTCGGACGGAATTTTTGCGGCCCGGCATCCCTCGAACATGGCAAGGCTGTTGCCGCAATCGACCACGGTATCGTCCGCCGCATGGCCAAGCAGGATCGGCGGGGTCGCGGCGGGCACATCGAGTTGCAGCGAATAGCGCCGCGACAGGTCCTCGCCCGGGTTCGGCCCCAGCAGTTCGCTGCGCGACTGGCCATGGGCGAGCGGCGGCATCATGCTGACGACCGGGAAGAACATGCCCGCCACCAAAGGCCGCGCATCCTGCGCATCGGCGGCGTCCACCGGATCGTAGACTTTGGCCGCAAAGCGCGTGGCAATGCTGCCGCAGAGGTGTCCGCCCGCCGAAAAGCCGATGGTCGCCACATTGGCCGGATCGACGCGCCACTTCGCGGCATTGGCGCGGATCAGCCGCATCGCGCGCTGGGCGTCCTGCAAAGGCGTGTCCGGCCCGCCCGCCCAGCCGTCATGCGGCAACCGGTAGAGCAGTTCGAAGGCCGTCACCCCCTGCGATGCGAACCAGCGCGAGATCGCGGACGGCTTTGTGCCCATCGCCACCCGCGCATAACCGCCGCCGGGAAACATCAGCACCGCCGCCCCGGTGGGCTTGGTCGCCGGGCAGACCGTCAGCATCGGCGTCGCCACGTGCGGCCAGGCAAAATCGTCGGGATTGTTCTTGTTGGAGCGCAGCACCCGCTCCTCCTTCACGCCGCCCTTGGGCAGCCCCGGCGGCGATCCCGGCCAGATCGGGAAACGCTCGAACGCAGGGCCTTCGCCCGCCTGCGCCAGCGCGCGGGCCGGCAGCAGCGGGGCGGCGGCCAGCGCGCCCAGCGAGGTCAGGAACAGGCGGCGGTCATTCGGCATGGGGCACTCTCCCGGTAATGGCTTGGATGCGGGGCATGAAGGCGCGGGTGAAGCGGTAGTTTTCCGGCTCAGGGCGCGGCAAAATGCCGCTCCAGCCGGTCGGCTTCCGCCGGGGTGATGGACATGACCGCACCGTGCTTGGGCCCGGCGAAATTGGTCGCCTTCATCGGCGATCCCGGCTCGTTGAACCGGCCGAGATTGCGGAAATGCTTGAAGTCGCTGGTTTCGGAAAAGCCCATGTTGTTGGGTTTCGCGCCGAACACGTCATACATCAGCACATACGTATCCGTTCCCGAGCGGCGCCACAGGTTGGGCGCCTCGGTGCCCACCGTCTCGGGGTCGACGGGGGTGGGATCAAACGCATAGCCGCCGTTGATCCTGTCCGAAACCGCCTGCCGGAGATGGCCGGGCCGCTCGTGCGCGACGTAGAACAAGTGGAACTTGCCGCCGATGCGGGTGATGTCGCCGTCGATCGACCCGACGTTCGGCTTCGGATAGGCAAACAGGGCCTGCGGCGGCCGGGTCAGCGTGGTGAAGGCATCGTCGGCATAGGAATAGACCATGTGTTCGGTCCCGGCGCCGTCCCGCGTGGTGTAATAGACCATCATCTTGCGCGCCTTGGGGTCGTAGATCGTCTCCGGCGCCCAGGCCGCGCTCAGATTGGCGGTTTCGGGAAAAAGCCGGTCGACATGGACGATGGCATGGGTCCAGTGCACCAGATCGCGCGACTTCATGAAGATCAGCGAGCGATTGTTGCCCCAGCCGTGGGTCGCCTTGGGACGTTCCCATTCGGTATCGCGCAGGCCCTCGCGCTGGGCGTAGATGTGCAGGTCGGTCATGCTGAGATAGAACGCGCCGTCCGGCCCGCGCATGATGTGCGGATCGCGAATGCCCTGCTGTTCGGCAATGCCGCGGCCGCTGAGCACCGGCTGGCCGCCGTTGACGTCGGTAAACGTGTAACCGTCGCGCGAGACGGCGATGTGCAGCGAATGGGTCTCGTCCCGGATAGACCATGAGGTAGGCCGTGCGCGCGCGCTCCGGCGGCACCGGCGCCGCCTTCTGCCCGGCAAGGCTCGGCACGATCTCGAGCTGCCTCGCTGCGCCGGCAGCCGACCTGGCTGCGGCACCCCCGGCCGTGACCTGCGCCTCCCCGACCGCCGGCGCGCCGCAAAGCGCGGCCAATCCGGAGGCGACCAGCCCCACAACCCCTGCCTTCATGTCCTCTCTCCGCTTGCCCGGCCCTGCGGGGCCTTTCATTCGACTTCCAGCACGGTGACCGATTTCGACGGCAGCACCAGTTCCACCTCGCCGCCCGACAGGTGCACGGCCAACGGGCGCGGCACGAAGGGATCCGCCTTGTCGAAGGTGATCCGGGTATCGATGGCGTCCGCCGTCAGCACTTGCGCGCCCGCGCGGTGCCAGCGGCCACCGTCCAGATGGATCCGCAGGCGGTTCGCCCTTGCCGGGTCGAGATTGGCGATGGTGACGTGCAGCCTGCCGCCGGCATCGCGCGAGGCGGACAGGTCGATGCCGGCAAGCCGCACATCGCCATGGACGTAGTCCGGCGTCTCGACCTGCACGGGCAGCGCCGTGGCCCCCTGATGGACCTTGTACATGTCGAAGACATGGTAGGTCGGGGTGACGACCATCGCGCTCCCGCGCGTCAGGACCAGCGACTGGATCACGTTCACCATCTGCGCGAGGTTGGCCATCCTGACCCGGTCGGCGTGACGGTTGAAGATGTTGAGGCTCTTGGCCGCGATCAGTGCATCGCGCAGGGTACTTTCGAGATAGAGCTGGGAAGGCGCATCCTTCTCGCTTTCGAACCAGCCGCCCCACTCGTCCACCGCCAGCGCGACACGCCGGCCCGGATCGTAGCGGTCCATGATCTCGGCATGACGGCGGATCAGTTCGTCGGTAAGCGCGACCCGGGCCAGCGCCGCCGCCCAGCCGCTCTCGTCAAACCCGACGTTGCGGCCCTTGGCGTGCCAGTCGTTGCCCGCAAACGTGTAGAAATGCAGCGACAGCCCCCACATCAAGGGCGTGTCGCTGGTGAGGCCAAGCGGCGTCGGTTCCGGCCGCCACAGCATGGCCTGCGCCATCACCCGCTCGGTCCAGGCATAGTCGTCGGTATCGGCGCCGACGGCGATCAGCCTTGCCCGCGCGCCCGAATAAGTGCGCAGGAAGGCCGCGTAGTGGCGGAATGCCGCCGCGTACGTGTCGGCGCTCATGTTGCCGCCGCAGCCCCAGCTTTCGTTGCCCACACCGATGTAGGGGACCTGCCAGGGCGCGGGGTGACCGTTGGCCGCCCGCTCCTGCCCGGGCGCGCTGTCCTGCGGGGCCGTCATGTAGCGCAGCCAGTCATCCGCCTCCCGCACGCTGCCGCTGCCGAGGTTGACCGAGACAAACGCGCTCGCCCCGATCTGGCCGAGGAAGTCCATGAATTCGTGGGTGCCGAAGGCGTTGGTCTCGGGCGTCCTGCCCCATGCGGAATTGATCCCGCGCGGCCGCTTGTCCGCCGCCCCGATGCCGTCGCGCCAATGGTAGCCATCGGCAAAACAGCCGCCCGGCCAGCGGATGACCGGCACCCTGACCCGCCGCAGCGCGGCAACGACGTCGGAGCGGATGCCGCGCAGGTTGGGGATCGGCGAATCCGGCCCGACCCAGATGCCCTCGTAGACGCCGCGCCCGAGATGCTCGACGAACTGGCCGTAGATGTTCGGATCGATGGTGGGGCCGCCAGCTTCTACGGATACGGTCGCGCGCGACTGGAGCGTGGTGCGCGCGCCCGAAGCGGACCTTGCCCCGCCATCGCTTCCGGCGCTGGCACTGGCACTGGCACTGGCACTGGCGGGAGACGTCATGCCGCTCGCCGCCAGCAGCAGCGCAAACCCGCAGGCCAGGCTCCGGCGTGATCGAGACATCTCCCCTCCTTTTAGGCCGTAAACTCATAAATGGCGCCATCGAGGCGCCCAAATGGCGAACAGTTCGGTCCGAAGTGAGTGCCGGGCGGGCTGGTTGCCCGTCCAAGGTCGCTTCGGTTCGAAATGGAAGCCATTTGGGCGTCCCTTCGGGATTTGACCAAAATGGTCCATCGCTGCGTCAGGAAGCCTTGAAATATGGACATATTCCTTCGCCTTCCTTCCTGGCGCTGAACCATTTTGCTTCAAACCTCGATGACGCCATTGATGAGTTTACGGCCTAATTGTCGGACTAGAGATGATGCCTCATTTCGCAGTCGTCAACCACATTTCGGGACGAAAGGTCATATTTCGGGTTGATATGGGAGCTGGTAGCCAGACGGTCTGGATGGCGTCCTCCATCCAGACCGTCTTTATCCGGCCGTCACATCGTGAAGCGCACGCCGACACGGAACGTGCGGCCGATCGCGTCGAAGTCCGAGATGCCCGAAGGACCGTTGGCCACATAGGGATTGATCAGCTGGTTGAAGACGTTGGTGACGCTCAGATAGGCCTCCCAGTCGTGATCGACCGGCAGCTTTGCCGAAATCCGGGTATCGAACAGCACCTGTCCGGCAAAATGGCGCTGCGGCAGATCGCTGGCGAGCGTGCTCTTGTCATAGGCGCCGCCACCGATGAAACGCGCCTGGTTGAACAGCGAGACTGCACCGATGCGCAAGTCCGCCTGCCCGGTCAGGCGCCAGTGCGGCGCGGTGCCGATCTGGCCGGCACGGTCGATCGCCGCGACGCCCGGCGAGCTTTGCTCGTACTTGTCGATATAGTTGCCCAGCAGGCGCGCGGAGATCGCCGCGTCCTTCGCCAGCCAGGGCAGGTTCGAACGGTACCCCGCCTCGAAGTCGATGCCGCGCGTATTGAACGAGGCCAGGTTCTGGGTGACAATGTCGATCTGCGTCAGCACCCCGTTGGCATCGCGGCTGATGAGCGCACAGGCCGAGGCGCTGCCGTTGTAGCAATCGTCCATTTCCTGCTGGTACGAAAGCGAGGCGATCGCATCGCGGATCCGGATGTCGTAGTAGTCCGCCGAGACGTTGAAGCCCGGCAGGAACGAGGGCGAATAGACCGCACCGAAGGTCAGCGTATTGGCCACTTCCGGACGCAGGTCGGGATTGCCGCGCACCACCGAGCGGACGTTGGTCGCGGTCGTGTTGGTGAACGGATCGTAGACCTGCGGCTGATAGCTGGTGGTGCCGCGCTGGAACAGTTCGTAGAGGCTGGGCGCGCGGATGTCGCGCGAACGGGTGACGCGCAGGCGCAGGTCGTCGTAGAGCTGCCAGGTCAGGCCGGCCTTCCACGTCGTCACCGCGCCGCTGGTGCTGTAATCGGTACGGCGGACCGCGCCGTTGAAGTCCAGCGCGCGGATCAGCGGCAGGTCCTTGAGCAGCGGCACGTCGAGTTCGAGGAACGCCTCCTTGACGTTGTACCTGCCGCTCTGCGCCTTGGCATTGCCGACGCGGTAGGCGCCTTCGGCATTGGTGATCGGGTTGTAGGCCTCCGACAAGGGATCGACGACCTGGTTGAAGCTCTGGCGGCGGTACTCGACACCGGCCGCAAAACCGAGGTCACCTGCCCAGAGCGTGACCGGAGCCCCCGCGATCGAGGCGGCGGCGACGAATTCCTTGAACACCTGATCGGCGGTATTGGTACCGGTCACGTAGTTCAGGGCATCGCTGGACACGGTATTGGTGCCGAAGACATTCACCGGAACACAGCCGTTGCCCGGATTGGCCAGCGAGGAACGGCAGACGATGGCGCCGCTGGAAGGATCGACCACGGCATCGGCGGCATTGACGTAATTCGCCTGGATAAGATCGTGGTGGAGCGCCAGATTGCGCTCGTTGCGCGCGGCTTCGGCATAGACGTTCCACTTGAGCCCGCCCAGTACGTTGCCTTCCGCGCCCAGCACGCCGCGTATGGTCTCGTTCGCGACTTTCACGCGGGTGCGCGGCAGGTCGTCGTCATAGCGGCCCATGGTCACGGTGGTGACGCCCGCCTCGTCCATCATTTCGGCCAGCGCGTCCGGCAGATAGGCGTTATCGCGTGAGAGCTTGAGCGCCGTGGTGCCCAGCTGGTTCGAGTAGGAGCCGACCTGGTAGTCATTCTTGGTCTTGCCGTAATTGCCCTCGGCAAAGACGGTGAAGCTGTCGCTGACATCGAAGGCGAGGCGCGAATAGACGATCTTCTTGTCCAGCCCCGCGATCAGCGGCGCGAACTGCGGGCGCGGGCCATCGCCGCCGACCATCGTCGAGCTCGTGACGCTGGTGCCGTAGTTGAACGCCACCGGATTGCCGCCGGCATCGAACGTCGTGCCCTTCAGCGGGCCGCTGGTGATGAGGCCGCCGAAGTTCGCATTGGCGACACGCACGTCGCAGGCGAAATCGCGCTTGGTGGCCGAACCCGAAGGCAGCGAGATCGGCTGGCAGCTCTTCTGCGAGAACGGACGCGCCAGACGGTCATCCACGCCCGCATTGCGGAAGTATTCACCGCTGATCAGGAAATGCGCACGGTCGTCGGCAAAGCGCGCGCCATAGGCAAGCTCGATCTTCTGCTCGTCGTTGTCGCCGTAGGTCGTGATGCCGCTTTGGATGTTGCCGGTGAG
This sequence comes from Sphingomonas sp. IC081, assembly GCF_006874585.1. Classification (GTDB taxonomy): domain Bacteria; phylum Pseudomonadota; class Alphaproteobacteria; order Sphingomonadales; family Sphingomonadaceae; genus Novosphingobium. The sequence goes on along the minus strand of NZ_CP029762.1, from coordinate 386,345 downwards.
GCCGGTGAACTTCTTGTTGATGATGAAGTTCACCACGCCGCCCACCGCGTCGGAGCCATAGGCCGCCGAGGCGCCGCCGGTCACCACTTCCACGCGCTCGACCAGCGCCTGGGGGAACATGTTGGTGTCCACCTGCCCGCTGCCGTCGCTGGGAATGAAGCGGCGGCCGTCGAACAGGGTGAGCGTGCGGGTGGTGCCGAGGTTACGCAAGTTGAGATAGGCGCCGCCCTGCCCGCTGGAGGTCTGCGCACCGCGCGGACCTGCCGAGGACGAGAGCGCCGGAAGCTGCTTGAGCGCTTCGCCCAGCGTGGTGGGGGCCGCGGCATTGAGCTGCGCCGCGCTTGTCACCGTCACCGGCGTCGGGCGGTTGAAGCCGGACAGCGGAATGCGGCTGCCGGTCACCACGATATCTTCGGTGGTGACGGAAGCCCCGGAATCCTGCGCATCTTCAGCAACAGCGGGAGTAGCATCCTGCGCCATCGCTGCCGTGTGGCTGAACAGGGCGAGCGCCGACACCCCGCCAAGAACGGTAAACCGCTTCATCATCTTAGGAAAACTCCCCTCCAAAGGATCTTGTCTGGATCGCCCGCCGGGCGTCGTTCTTGTATTCTCAGGTCAAACGCTGGGCCGATTGCAGCAGGCCGCGTATGTAGCCGTAGCAAAAGGCGAAATTCTCGGCCCGAGGCGTCCACACCGGCTTGCCGTCGACCACTTGCGGGTCGTCCATGCCGGGCACGTGATCGGGCATGATCATGCCGTCGTAGCCGACTTCCGCATAAGTCTGGAGCGCGCGGACCATGTCGATGTCGCCCTCGTCCGGGAAACTCTCGTTGAAGCGGTCGCGGTGGCCCTGGATATTGCGGAAGTGGACGTTGAAGATCTTCTTGCGGCTGCCGAACCAGCGGATCACGTCGAAGATCTGGCTGGCCGGATCGGTCAGGTTCTCGCAGACCGATCCCTGGCAGAAATTGAGGCCGTGATAAGGGCTCTCGTTGATCTGGACGAGGCGCTGCAGCCCCTCGACCGTGCCCAGCACATTGGTCACCCCCTGATAGCCGCCGGGCGGGGTGCCGGGGTCTTGCGGGTGGCAGGCAATGCGCACCCTGGTCTCGTTGGCGACCGGCACGATGCGGTCGAGGAAATAGGTGATCCGCTCCCAGAACAGGTCGGCATCGACCACCCCGGCGCGGGTCAGCGGGGTTGCGGGTTTCGCTTTCGACAAGTCCCACGCGAAGTAATGCGAACCGCCGCGCCCCTCGGCCGGCGCGGTGCGCAGCACGCCGAGCAGGCTCATGTTGTACTTCACCGCCGGGATGCCCGCCGCCGCGCAGTTGCGCAGCGTGGTCGCGAAAGCCTCGATGTCGCGGTCGCGCTCGGCCCCGTCGCCCAGCATGATCGCAGGGTGCTTCTCGCGGTCGATGTGGGTCGAGGCCAGCAGGTCCGGCTCCAGCATGTCGAGGCTGAGGCCGTGGCGCTGCGCCATGTCGCGCAGGCGCAGGAGCTCATCGACGGTCGGATAGAGCCGCCCGTCCGCAACCGAGGCGCGGGCACAGATATTGGTGACGCCGAAACGCGCGAAATCGGCAAAGTGCGCCTCGCTGGAGGGCATGCTCTGGCAGCCGAGCTTCATGAGATAGGGCTTGCGGCCCGAAGCGGCAGGCGCAACGGGCCTTGCGGAGCGCGCCGAGACCGCCTGAGCCCCACCGGCCAGCGTCAGCGATGCGCCCGCACCGGCTGCCAGCATGAAGTTCCTGCGATCCATCGTCACTCCCCGCGATTGGCGGCCGGCTGATCGTCCGGCCTGCTCTCTGCTTTGTGCCGCCGTGCTGGCGGTGGAAGGCTCATTGCGGGAATTGTCGCACAAATACCAATGCCAATTCTGGCTTGATCTATGCGGAACGCACACTGACAAACGATTGCCCGCCTGGCGGAGCGAGGCCACAATGCCCGCCAACACGGGCATTCCCGGCGATTACATGCGGTGAAGAATGTCGATCCAGCCAACAAGGGCATCGATCGATTGCCTAATTGGGTTGGACCCGATCCACCCCCTGCCATAACGCCCACTGGCACAAAGGTGTGCCTTACTGTTTTGGAAGAGGTCAGTTCACGATGTTTAGCCCCGTGGAAGTCGGATCGAAGCTGGGGACCGGCCTGCTGTCGTTTCCCGTCACCCATTTCGACGCCGAGGGTCGGTTCCTGGAAGCGGACTATCGCGCGCATTGCGCATGGATGCTGGAGCATGAACTGGCAGGCCTGTTCGCTGCCGGCGGCACGGGCGAGTTCTTCTCGCTGACGCCCGACGAAGTGGGCCAGGTGGTCGCCGCCGCCGTTGCCGAGACCGCCGGGCGCATCCCGGTCATCTCGGGCTGCGGTTATGGCACCGCGATCGCCGCCGACATCGCCCGCAAGGCCGAAAAGGCCGGGGCCGACGGCCTGCTGCTGCTGCCGCCCTATCTCATCGGCTCGAACCAGGAGGGCCTTGCCGCCCATATCGAGGCCGTCTGCCGCGCGACCGGGCTCGCCGTGATCGTCTACAACCGCGACAACGGCATCGTGAACGACGAGACGCTGGCGCGCCTGTGCGAGCGCAATCCCAACCTCGTCGGCTTCAAGGACGGCGTCGGCGACATCGAGCTGATGGCCCGCATCCAGGCCCGCATGGGCGACCGCCTGACCTATATCGGCGGCCTGCCCACTGCCGAGACGTTCGCCACCCCCTATCTGGCGATGGGGGTGACGACCTATTCCTCGGCGATCTTCAACTTCCTGCCCGAATGGGCGCTGCGTTTCTACGCCGCCGTCCGCGCGGGCGACCATGCCTTCGTGGTCGAGCAGCTCAATGCCTTCGTGCTGCCCTACATCGCCCTGCGCAACCGCGGGCGCGGTTATGCGGTGTCGATCGTCAAGGCGGGCATGCGCGCCGTGGGCCGCGATGCCGGGCCGGTGCGCACGCCGCTGGCCGACCTCACCGCCGCCGAGCACGAGGAACTGGCCGCCCTGATCGCGCGCGTAGCGGACGTGGCGCCGGTTGCGGCCTGATCGCTCGATAGCGTGAGTGTCACAGGGTGACAGGCCAGATCGGATGGCCTAGTCGGTTGGCGATGTTCGATCTCAGCCAATTGCGCTGCTTTGTCGCGGCCGCCGAGGAGCTTCATTTCGGCCGCGCCGCGCGGCGACTGAACATGACCCAGTCGCCGCTCAGCCGCCAGATCCAGCTGCTGGAGCGGATCCTCGGCGTCACCCTGCTCGAAAGGACCAGCCGGCAGGTGCAACTGACTCCTGCCGGCAGCGCCTTCCTGATCGAATCCCGCCGTATCCTGCGCCTTGCCGAAGGCGCCGCGCTCGCCGCCCGGCGGATTGCCAAGGGCGATGCCGGGCGCGTGGTGATCGGCTTCACCGCCGCCTCGGGCTACGACCTGCTGCCGCGCATCGTCGCGCAGGCGCTGGCCAAGCTGCCCAACATCGAACTCGAACTGCGCGAGATGGTGACGTCGGAGCAGCTCGACGCGCTGCTGACGGGCCTGATCGACCTCGCCTTCGTGCGCCCGCCGATCGACCGCGCCGAGTTCGACCATGTGCTGATCCACCGCGAGCCGATGCTGGCCGCCCTGCCCTCCGGCGACCCGAGGCAGGCCAAGGCCGCGCTCGACCTTGCGGACTTCGACGAGAAGCCGCTCATCATGTACAGCCGTCAGGGCGCCGGGTATTTCCACGAGATGCTGGTGAAGCTGTTCGCCGAGGCCTCGGTCACGCCCAGCTATGTGCAGCATGTGACGCAGATCCACTCGATGCTCGGCCTCGTGCGCTCGGGCCTTGCCGCCGCCATCGTGCCGGAAGCCGCCAAGAGCCTGCACATGACCGACGTGCACTTGCGCACGATCCGCACGACGCCCGAGGCGCCGGCGGAACTGCTGCTGGCCTGGCACCGCGAGAACGAGAACCCCGCGCTCGACGTGATGCGCCAGCTCTGCTTCGAAACGCTGCTTTGAAAATTCGCCTCAGGCGAATTTTAGCGGCACCGGCCCACTCCCGTCCCGAAGAACACGAAAAGGTCCGGCGGACCTTTTCGCTGAGGGGGCCGACCACCCATCAGGATGCATTCGTGGGTGGTCGGGTGGGGGAGTGGGCCGGTGCCGCTACGAAAATGCCCCTCAGGGGCATTTTCCAAACAGGCTTCAATCCGCCAGAGTAACCCGGCGGATCGGTCCGGCAATCACCAGGAAAGCCACGATCGTCAGCAGGCAGTGCAGGCCGACGAAGCCCAGCGCCCAGTCGAACGATCCGGTGGTCGCAACGATGTAGCCGATCACGATCGGCGTCACGATCCCGGCCATGTTGCCGAACATGTTGAACAGCCCATTGGCCACGCCCGACTGCTCACGCGGGGCCACGTCGGACATCACCGCCCAGCCAAGCGAGGCCACGCCCTTGCCGAAGAAGGCCAACGCCATCAGCGCGATGACCTGCCACTGCGCCTCCACGAAAGCGCAGGCGATGATCGCACTCGCCATGACCATGCCGACCGTCAGCGGCCCTTTGCGGGCAATGTCGAGCGAGCCGGTCCGCTTGAGCAGCGCGTCCGAGGCATAACCACCGACCAGCCCCCCCGCAAAGCCGCATAGCGCCGGAAGCGCGGCGGCAAAACCGGCCTCGACGATGTTCATGCCGCGTTCGCGCACGAGGTAGATCGGGAACCAGGTCACGAAGAAATAGGTCAGCACATTGATGCAGTACTGGCCGAAATAGATCCCCGCGAGCATGCGGTTGGCGAGCAGGCGGCGCATGTCGCGCAGGCTCGGAGCACGCGCCGCGCGGCCGCCTTCGTCCATATGGATCAGGCCGCCGCCCTGCTCGATCATGTCGAGTTCGGCGCGGTTCACCGCCGGATGCTGGACGGGGCTGCGGATATAGCGCCAGAACGTGGCCGCTCCGGCAAGGCCGATCGCGCCCATCACCCAGAACACGCTGCGCCAGCCGAAGGAATGGACCAGCCAGCCCATCAGCGGGGCGAAGGCGACCAGCGAGAAATACTGCGCGGAATTGAAGATGGCCGAGGCAGTCCCGCGCTCGCTGCCGGGGAACCAGGCGATCACCAGCCGCGCATTGCCCGGGAACGACGGCGCTTCCGCCGCGCCGACCAGCAGGCGCATGACAAACAGCATCGCAAAGACATGCAGCGCGAAAAGCCCGGCAAATCCCTGAAGCATGGTGAGCAGCGACCATGAAGCGATCGCGATGGTATAGACCTTGCGCGTTCCGAAGCGGTCAAGCAGCAGGCCCGCCGGGATCTGCGCCGCCACATAGGCCCATGCAAAGGCGGACAGGATAAAGCCCGTCTGCACCGCATCGAGCCCCAGTTCGCGCGAGGCCTCACTACCGGCGATGGAAAACGTGGAGCGGTCCGCGTAGTTGATCGTGGTGATCAGAAAGATCAGCGCAATGATCCGCTGACGCACCCAGGTGGGTTTTTCCGGCCGCTGCACATCCACCTCGGACGCGGCAATGCTCTGCATTTCCTTCACGCAAACCCCTCTCCCGCCGGATTTGCAATCGTTTCCCGGTCAGGTGTGAGGGGCTAGGGAATGCGCGGCGGCAAGTCCATCGTGAATGCCGCAGCGATCAAGCCAGAAATTGGCTGGACCCGCGAGGCTCCGGCAGAAGCAGCCGGAAAACCGTCAGATCGCTGCGATAGGTCGACAGCGTGCCGCCGTGGACTTGCGCGATCTGGCGCGCGAGGCTGAGGCCGATGCCGGTCCCATCCGCCTTGGTCGTGTGAAACGCCCGGAACACATGCGCCGCGTCCTGCGGGGCGATGCCGTTGCCATTGTCCCGAACTTCCAGGCAGAGCCCGCGATCGGAGCGGCTCACGGCAAGGCCGATCCGGGCATGCTCGCCGCGATCGGCAAGGGCGGCTTCCACCGCATTCTGGATCAGCGCCCACAGCGCCTGGCTGATCTGGTCCCGGTCCATCGGCCAGCAAAGGCCCGGCGCGGCATCGACGCAGAACGCCACCTGCGACCAGCGTCCGACGAACAGGCGCGTGAGGTCCTCCAGCAGCTGATCGAGCGCCACCGGGCGCAACTGCGGCGGCGGCAGACGGGCGAGAATGCGGTAGACCTCGACAAACCGCTGCAACCCTTCCGCCTGCCGGGCCAGCGTGCCGAGGATTTCGCGCAGCAGCGCCGTGTCGGGCGCGGGGCCATCGGGAGAGGGGCCGGCGGCAGCGGGGCCAGCAGCAGCAGGGCCAGCGATCGCGGCAACGCCGCTGTCCGCCAGCGACACGATCGGCGCCAGGCCGTTCAGCAGTTCGTGACCCAGCACCTGGATCATCTCGGCGGTCGCGCGCGCCTCGGCGGCGTTTTCCTCCTGTTCGATGTCGATCAGGGCAACGACGGTGCGGCCTTCGGCGGGAAGCACCACCCGGTCCAGCCGCCAGTTGCGGCCCGCGTGGCGCCAGTGGCCGCAAGCGCCATCGGCAAGCGCGGCGGGCATCGGCAGAACCTTGTCATCCGTCGCGAAGAGACGCCGCGCCGCACGGTTGAGCGCGCGCGCCGCCTCCCCCTCGATGGCGAGCATCGGGGTCGGCGCCGCATCGAGCAGCAGGCGATGCAAGCCCGCCTCACCCGCCTCCGCATCGAGTTCCGCCGCCGCCGCTGGCACGTTGCCGCGCCCGGTCCGCCAGACCTGCAGCAGGATGATCCAGGCAGCGACCAGCCCCGCCCCGGTCAAGCTGCCCCACATCGCCCGGTGCCAGGCCTCGCAGGCCGCCACGCCGCTGAGGGCAAGCCCGATCCCGCTCACCAATGCCCGCCATCCCGGCGGGCCCTGCAGGAACAGCCTAGAGCCCATGGCGCGCCATGCGGCGATAGAGCGCACCCCGGCTGAGCCCCAGCGCGGCGGCAGCGTGGGTGACGTTGTGGCGATGCTCACGCAAGGCGGCCTCAATCATCGCCCGTTCGGCATCGGTCAGGTCGAAACTGGCGTCGGCGCCTTCGGCAAGCCGCGACGCCGCCAGTGTGGCCGGTGCGGCCAGTGCGGCTGCATCGATGGTCCCGTCCTCGGCCAGCAGCACCGCCCGCTCGACCGCCAGCGCCAGGCCGCGCACCTCGTCGTCCCAGCGTGTCGCGGCGATCGCCGCTTCCGCCGCCGCCGTCAGCCGGGCGGACGGACGCGCGAAACGCTCCGCGGCAAGCCGCGCAAAATGGCGCGCCAGCAGCACGGCGTTGCCTTCCCGCTGCGCAAGCGGGGGGACCGCGATCTCGACCGTCGCGATCCGCCGCCGCATGGCCGGGGTCAAGCCGCCGAGGTCGTCGACGATGGCGATGCAGCGCAGCTGCGGCGGCAGGCGGTCGAGCAGGCGGGCCTGTTCCACTTCGCCCAGCCGGTCGGGATGGCGCAGGATCACCGTTCCCGGCCCCTGCGGCAGACCGGCCCAGGCGCTCCCGTCGCGCAGGTCGATCCGCGCCGGCTCGCCACCGCCATGCGCCGAGGCGGCATGGAGCGCCAGCGCGGTCAGCATGCGCCCACTGCCCGAGGGCCCGGTCACGGTCACCCCGGCCGGTGTCGGCGCGACTCGCCGGACCAGATCGCGCAGGCCTTGCATCACCGCGCTTTCCCCCAGCAGCCCGACCGGACCGGCCGCGCCGGAACTGGAACCGGCGCCCCCGCCCGCTACCGCACCTGCTACCGCGCCCGGCCCCACCGACGGTCCGCGCGCGATGGCGGCCTCCACTTTGGCCATGAGGTCGCCGTTGCGCCACGGCTTCATCACGAAGTCCCGCGCCCCGGCCTGCATCGCCGCGACGGCGATGCGGATGCCGCTATGCGCGGTGATGACCAGCACGCATGCCCCCGGATCGTCCGCGATGATCCTCGCGAGCAGGGCCAGCCCCTCCTCCCCGCTCGACTGGCCGGGGGTGAAATTCATGTCGAGCAGGATCGCATCGAAGCGGCGGCCGGCGAGGCGCGACAACGCCTCTTCCGGCCCGCTGGCGGTCTCGATCCGGCGCCCCGCCACGCGAAAGGCGATCTGCATGGCGCCCGCCACGGCCGGATTGTCATCGACCAGCAGGATCGCGCTGTCGCTTGACAGTCCCCCGGAGTGTCCATTTTCGGACACCATGTCCGCCTGCGGACGGCCATCGGCGCTGCGCCCTTCAAAAAGTCCAGCATTCATCGATGTTTAGGCTTTCAAGCAGAGTTGAGGGACACTGTCCTCATGATGACCGAACAGCCCGCACATGCAACTGTTTCCCCCGAGGCGGCGCCCGGCGCCCTGATGGACCGCAAGGTGGAACGCCGCCGCCCGCCGCTGTGGCGGCGGCCCATGGTGCTGGCGATCGCCGGGGGCGCGGTTGCCGCGGTCCTGCTGTGGCGCATGCTGCCGGCCAGCGGATCCACCGACATCGCCGCCGCCCAGATCGAGATCGGCACCGCGACCCGCGCGCCTTTTGCGGACTACCTGCCGGTGCGCGCGACGGTCGCTCCCAAAGTGACGACGCTGGTCGGGGTGCTCTCCGGCGGGCAGGTCGAGAAACTGCTGGTGCAGGACGGCGCCATGGTTTCGGCAGGCCAGCCGCTGGCCGTGCTCGCCAACCCCGAACTGCGGCTCGACGTGCTGACCCGCGAGGCGCAGATCGCCAGCCAGCTGGGCGGCGTGGCGGGCGAGAACCTGGGGATCGAGCGCAACCGCATCGACCGCGCCGGGCAGGTCGCCCAGGCCAATTACGACCTCATCCGGGCGCGCCGCGAACTCGCCATCCGCCAGCAGCTCTACGATCAGGGCTACCTCTCCGACGCGGGCGTGCGCAGCTACGCCGAAGAGGCCGCCTACCAGCAGAAGCGGCTGGCCCAGCTGCAATCGGGCAGCACCCGCGAGGCCGGGATCACCGCCACCCAGGGCGCCCGCCTCAACGACACCCGCGCGCGCCTCGAAAGCAATCTTGCCGCCGTGCGCGCCAGCCTCGATGCGCTGACGATCCGCGCGCCCATGGGCGGACGCCTCACCAACTTCACGATCCAGCCCGGACAGGCGCTGAAACCGGGCGACCCGGCCGGGCAGGTCGACAGCGAAGGCTCCTGGAAGCTGACCGCCGATGTCGACGAATATTACCTGCGCCGCGTGGCTCCCGGCCAGAAGGCAGTGGCCGAAGGCGCGCGCCTGACCGTCTCGAAAGTGCTGCCCGCCGTGAAGGACGGGCGTTTCCGCACCGAGCTGGACTTCGCCGGCGCCCCGCCTGCCGGGCTCAACCGGGGGCAGACGGTCGACATCCGCATCACCCTGGGCAGCACCGCCCCGGCGCTGGTCGCCCCGGTCGGCGGCTGGCTAGAGGCAGGCGCCGGCACCTCGGTCTTTGTGCTCGACGCCGACGGTGCCCATGCCCGCCGCCGCACCGTGAAGACCGGCCGCCGCAATCCCGAGCAGGTCGAGATCCTGTCCGGCCTCCAGCCGGGCGAGCGCATCGTCACATCCAACACCGCGTCGATCACCGGCGACATCCTCAATCTTCGGTAACAGGGAACATCCACATGATCCGACTGGAACAGATCCAGCGCCGCTACGTCTCGGACGAAGTCGAGACGACGGCCCTGCGCGACATCGACCTCGCGGTCGCCGCCGGCGAATTCCTGGCCGTGATGGGGCCCTCGGGCTGCGGCAAGTCCACCCTGCTCAACACGCTGGGCACCGTCGACCGCCCGACCTCGGGACGCTACCTGTTCGGCGACCAGGACCTGGCCGCGATGGGCGAGAAGGAGCTCGCCCGGTTTCGCGGGGCGATGCTCGGTTTCGTGTTCCAGAGCTTCAACCTGATCGACGAGCTGACGATCGAGGAAAACGTCGCCCTCGGCCTTGCCTACCGGGCCAACGGCGGGGATCGCCGCGCCCGGGTCTCGCAGGCGATGGACAAAGTCGGCATCGCCCACCGCGCCCGCCACTTCCCGCACCAGCTGTCGGGCGGCCAGCAGCAGCGCGCCGCGATCGCCCGCGCCATCGTCGGCGATCCGAAGCTGATCCTGGCCGACGAACCGACCGGCAATCTCGACACGGCCAACGGCGAGCAGGTGATGAACATCCTGCAGGCGCTCAACGAGGAAGGCGCCACCATCGTCATGGTCACCCACTCGCCAAGCCATGCCGACATGGCCCGGCGCCGCATCGACATGCTGGACGGGCGCATCGTCGCCTCGGCCATGCGCGCGATCTGAAGGGGCCTGCCATGAACCGCTTCGCGCTGCTTTCGCTCTACCGCTCGCTCACCCGTCACAAGCTCTATGCCGCGCTCAACGTCGGCGGGCTGGCGGTGGGCATCGCGGTGTTCCTGGTCCTCGGGCTCTATGCCCGGTTCGAGACCAGCTACGAGAAATGGCTGCCCCGCCATGACCGCGTCTACGTGGCGCAGACCGTCTGGAACCTGCCGGAAAGCCCGTTCAACGGCGCCTATCCCTACACGATGGGCGGCCTGCTCGAACAGCTGCGCGAGGACTTTCCCGGGGTCGTCGGCACCCGCATCCGGGGCGGTCGGAACGGCGGCACGGTCATTCGCGGCGGGGTCGCCACATCGGCCGACGTCGCGCAGGTCGACGCCTCGTTCTTCGATGTCTTCGACCTGCCGATGGTGCGCGGCAGCGGCAGCGCGCTGCGCCAGCCCGCCAACGTCCTCATCAGCGAGACGCTGGCGCGCCGGTATTTCGGCACCAGCGATCCCATCGGCCAGACCCTGACCATCGCCGTGGACAAGGCCGTCAACTACCGCGTCGCCGGTGTCTTCCGCGACCTGCCCGCCAACAGCGACTTGCGGATTTCGCTGCTGGTGCCGCTGCCCGCCACGCCGCCCTCGGAGCAATGGTTCCACTGGGGCAGTTCCTCACTCCAGACCTTCCTGCGCTTCGACACGCCTCAGGCCGCACGCGCGTTCGAGCAGAAGCTGCCGCCCTTCGTCGACCGGCGCGGCCTCGCCGACATGGGCAAGGATGCCTCCAAGATCCAGCAAATCACGCTGCTCCCGCTCACCCGGATGCATCTGGAACCGGCCGGGTCGGCCAGCGCCAGCGCCAAGATCACCGTGGTGACGCTGGCCATCGTCGGCCTGCTCACCCTGCTGGTGGCGATCGTCAACTACGTCAACCTGGCGACCGCGCGCGCCAACTTGCGCGCCCGCGAAGTGGCCATGCGCAAGGTCCTGGGCGCGGACCGGCTGGCCCTGGTGCGCCAGTTCCTCGGCGAGGCGGTGCTGACCGTGGGCATCGCCGCGCTGCTCGGCCTCATTCTCGCCGAACTCAGCCTGCCGCTGGTCAATGCGGCGGGCGGCCTCTCGCTGACCATCCCTTATGCGCTGGTGGTGCCCGCGCTGATGGTGCTGACGCTGGTCGTCGGCCTGCTGGCAGGCTTCTACCCGGCGCTGCTGCTCTCCCGCTATCCGGCGGCCAGCGTGCTGGCTTCCGCCCGCTCGCCCGGCGGCGGGCGCGTCGGCACCCGCGTGCGCGAGGGACTGGTGGTGCTCCAGTTCGGCCTCGCCATCGCCTTCATGGTCGGCACCGCGGTGCTGGTCGCGCAGACCCGCCATGTCCGCCAGTCCGACCTCGGTTTCCAGCGCGAGGGGCTGATGCTGCTGCTCTCCACCCGCGACAACCTGGTCGGCGCGGACCGGACCCGCATGATCGCCGCCGCGATCCGCGACCTGCCCTCGGTGCGCAGCGCCGCGATCGGCAACAATGCGGCGGGCGGCAGCGGCGAGGACAATGCCGACAACGTCCCTCTCCCCGGTGTTGCCGGTGACGGGCCGTCGCTGCGCTGGATCATCACCGGGCCCGATTTCTTCAAGGTCTACGGCGCCCGCGTCCTGGCCGGGCGCGTGTTCGACGCGGCGCACCGCGACGACGACGCACTGGCGCGCGACATGGCCAGCGGCATCAACATCGTGATCAACCGCCAGGCCGTGTCGACGCTGGGCTTCCGCTCGCCGCAGGAGGCGATCGGCAAGACCGTCGGCGGAAAGCGCCCGCGCACGATCATCGGCGTGGTCGAGGACATGCGCTTCTTTTCCCCGCGCCAGCCCAACAGCGCGACCTATTATGTCTATTACAGCCAGCCGGAGAAGGCCTTCACGGCGGTCGTCTCGATCCGCTACACCGGCGATCCGCGCGTGACGATGGATGCCCTGCGCACGATCTGGCAGCGCAGCGTGCCGCAAGTGCCGTTCGAGGCGGCGACCGCCGATACCCAGCTTACCAAGTTCTACGAGGCGGACGACCGGGCGACCCGGCTCTTCGCGATCGGCGCGGGGCTGGCGGTGCTGATCGGCTGCGTCGGGCTCTGGGGGCTGGCCTCGTACAATACCCAGATGCGGATCAAGGAAATCGGCATCCGCAAGACCCTGGGCGCCTCCTCGGCCGACATCGCAAGGCTGCTGGTCGGCCAGTTCCTGCGGCCGGTGCTGCTTGCCAATCTCGTGGCCTGGCCGCTGGCCTTTGTCGCCATGCGGACATGGCTCACCGGCTTCGACGACCGCGTGGCGCTCTCGCCGCTGTTCTTCATCGGCGGCAGCGTCCTGGCGACGGTGATCGCGGTGCTGACGGTGCTGGGGCAATCGCTGCGTGCCAGCCGCGCGGCTCCGGCCTGGGCGCTGCGCCATGAGTAGGCGCACCCTGTCCTGCGGGGCGGCCCTGCTGCTGCTCCTGCCGTTGATCCCACGGGCCTCGGCCGAGACCCTCGGCGAGGCCATCGCCTCGGCCTACGAGACCAACCCGCAACTGGCCGCCGCCCGCGCCCGGCAGGAAGCGCTTGCCGAGACGCCCGAGCAGGAACGCGCGCTGGCGCGGCCCACGCTGTCGGTCGAGGGCAATGGCGGGTACGACCGGCAGGGCTACGGCAAGGCGGCCTCGCTCACCGCGAACCTCGCCCTGCCGATCTGGACCGGCGGCCGCGTATCCTCGGCCCTGCGCGCGGCCAACGGCGACGTCGCCGCCGGCGAGCAGGCCCTGCGCGACAGCGAGGCCGCCATCCTGCAGGGCGTTGTCTCCGCCTATGCCGCGCTGCTCTACAACCAGCAGGCCGTGGAAGTGGCCCGCGTCGGCATCCAGCGGCTCGACACGCAAGTGGCCGAGACCCGCGCCCGCTACGACCTCGGACAGGCGACCCGCACCGACGTGGCGCAACTCGAGGCGCAGCGCGCCACCGTCGTCGCCAACCTCGCCGATGCCGAAGGCGCGCTGGCCACGGCGGAGGCGACGTACCGCGCGGCGGTGGGGCACGACGCGGGCACGCTGGTGCCCGATGTGCCGCCGCCGGCGGCGCTACCGGCGAGCAGGGACGAGGCGCGGCGCGCGGCGGAAGCTGCCAATCCCGCCCTGCTCCAGCAACGCCTCGCGGTTGCCGCTTCGGCGGCGCGGGTCGACCGGGCGCGGGCGGAAGGCGCCCCCTTGATCGATCTGGGCGGGGCGCTGGGACGGGGCGAGCGCTGGACGGACGGCAGGCTCGACGATTTCGAGAATGCCGCATCGGTGGGGATCACGCTGCGGGTCCCCCTGCTGACCGGCGGCCTCGTCGCGTCGCGGGTACGCCAGGCGGAAGCGAACAACCGTGCCGAGCGGTTTCAGGCCGATGCCGCCGAGCGCGACGCCATGCGCGGCGCCGACACCGCCTGGGCCGCGCTGAATGCAGCCGGGGCGCGCCTGCGCGCCAACACCGAGGGGCTGGCCGCCGCCGACCTTGCGCTCAAGGGGGTGCGGGCGGAATATGCATTCGGCCTGCGTTCGACCGTCGACATCCTTGTCGCCGACCAGAGCCTGCGCGCCGCCCAGCTGGCCGTCGCCCTCGCGAAATCGGACGTCCTGGTGGCTGAGGCCGGCTTGCTGCGGGCAGTGGGACGACTGGGGCGCACGGCCTACGAGTAATCCCCCAGCCTGCCACCCGCTCATGGTATCCTGCGGGCACCTTGCAAAGCGGAGTCCCGGCGCCGGCCGTAGCGCCGCGCCAGCCCCGCGCAGACAAACAGCTGGGCCTGATGGAACAGCATCAGCGGCAGCACGATCAGGCCCACGGCATGGCCGGGAAACAGGATCGCCGCCATCGGGATGCCGCCCGCCATGCTCTTTTTCGATCCGCAGAACACGATGGCGATCTCGTCCTCCTTCGAGAAGGCCAGCGCCCGGCTGGCCCAGGTGGTGACAAGCAGGACCAGTGCCAGAACCGCCAGGTCGATCAGCAGCACGAGCGCGATGCTGGCGGGCGAAAGCTGGTGCCAGATCCCGGCCACCATGCCCGCGCTGAAGGCGGCATAGACCACCACCAGCACCGATCCGCGATCGACGACCGCGGTCAGCAGCGCATGACGGGAGAGCCAGGCGCCGATCCACGGGCGCAGGGCCTGTCCCACCGCGAAGGGCAGCAGAATCTGCAGCGCGATGTCCTCCAACGCCTGCAGCGAAAAGCCGCCGCTGGCCGCCGGCAGCAATTGCGAGACGAGGATCGGCGTCAGGAACACGCCCAGCACGTTGGACAGCGAGGCGCTGCACAGCGCGCCGGGCACGTTGCCGCGCGCGATCGCGGTGAAGGCAATGGAGGATTGCACGGTCGAGGGCAGCAGGCAGAGGAACAGCAGCCCGGTGACGATATCGCCCGGCAGGTGGCCCCGCAGCAGCAGCGTCATGACGATGCCGATCAGCGGGAACAGCATGTAGGTGCTGGCAAAGATCAGCGCCTGCAACCGCCAGTGCGACAGTCCCGACCAGATCGCCTGCGGTTTCAGCCGCGCCCCGTAGAGCAGGAACAGCAGGGCGACGGCAAGGTTGACCGCCCGGTCGACCACCCCGCTCGCCCGCCCCGTCGCAGGCATCAGCGCGGCAAGCGCAACGGTGCCGATCAGCAAGAGCAGGTAGGGATCGAGGCGGGAACGGATCGTCGTCAGCAGGGCCATGGAAAGTCTCGTCTGGGAAGACGGCCCATCTGCGCTTGCGGGCAATGATCGACAATCCCGATAGCCACGATAACACTTATCATGAATAATGATGACCATGTCCGTTCCGAACCTCATTCCGGTCGATCTCCTCCAGGCCTTCGTGGCAGTGGTCGACGCCGGCAGCTTCACCCGCGCGGCGCGCGCGCTCGGCCTGCGCCAGTCGACCGTCAGCCAGCAGATCGGGCGTCTCGAAACGCTCGCCGGGCGGCGCTTGCTCGACCGCGACACGCACCGCATGGCGCTGACACCCTCGGGCGAGCGGCTGCTGGACCAGGCCCGCGCGATCATCGATTCGCATGTCCGGCTGGGCCAGACCCTGTCCGAAGCGCCCCTGCGCGGGCGGCTGCGCCTCGGGGCCTCGGAGGACTTCGTGCTGTCCGCCCTGCCCGACGTGCTCGCCACGTTCGCGCGGCGCCATCCCGAGGTCGATCTGGAACTGAGCGGGGGCCTCAGCCACGACCTCTACGATGCCTTCGACGCCGGGCGGCTCGACGTCATTTTCGTCAAGCGCCGGGCCGGTGACCGGCGCGGCACGAGGGCATGGCAGGAGCCGATCCGCTGGATCGCGCATCCGGAATTTCACCTCGATGCCCATGCACCGCTGCCGCTGCTGCTCTACCCCCCGCCCAGCGTCACCCGCGCCAGGGCGCTGGAAACGCTGGAAGGCTGCGGGCGTGACTGGCGGATCGCCTTCACCAGCGCCAGCCTCGCCGGGCTCAGCGCGGCGGCACGCGCGGGGATCGGCATCATGCCCCATTCGGAACGGCTGATGCCGCGCGGGCTGGCGGTCGTCCCTGCGGGAGCCACCCTGCCTGCCCTGCCGGACGTCGAATTTGTCGTGATCGGGCCGGGGCCGGGCAATCCTGCCGCCGACGGCCTGATCGCGACGATGCTGCAATGGGCGGGGATAGCGGCGGCCGTGCAATGCGGTTGACCTTGGCGGCGCAGGCACTAGATCATGTGGAACGGGTGGGTAAGCGTCCCTCTAAGTGGGGCGAACGAACGGATTACGAACTATGACGGCACAGCGCGAAGACAAGGCCGATGTCGAAGTGAAAGGCACGCAGACCTTGATGCGTGCGCTGGACATCATGGATGAGGTGATCGACGGCCCGATCCGCGCCGCCGATCTGGCCCGCAAGCTGGGCATGAGCAAGACCACCGCGCATCGCCTTGCCCAGGCGCTGAAATCGCGCGGCTATCTCTCGGTGACCAATGATGGCTTCGGGCTCGGCCCCAAGCTGCTCGAACTGGGCGTCATGGCCACCCAGCAGATCGACTACGTGCGCGTGGCGCGTCCGTTCATGGAAAAGCTGTCGGAGGACACCGGCTTCTGCGTCTTCGTGGGCAAACGCGAGGGCGACTGGTCCCGCCACCTCGACCGCGTGACCGGCCGCCAGCGCCTGCGCGTCGCCACCGCCCCGGGCGAC
Organism: Sphingomonas sp. IC081; assembly: GCF_006874585.1. GTDB lineage: Bacteria > Pseudomonadota > Alphaproteobacteria > Sphingomonadales > Sphingomonadaceae > Novosphingobium. The sequence goes on along the minus strand of NZ_CP029762.1, from coordinate 369,955 downwards.
CGCCGCCCGATCGCCGAGACGGGTCTTGGCAAGGCGCTGCTGCTCGATGAGCCGGAAGAGGTCTGGGAAGACCTCTACCGCCAGGCGAGCGGCGGCAAGGTTTCGGCCAGGGCGATGAAGGACTACGTGGCGCAGATGCGCGTGCACAAGGCGCGGGGCTATGTGCTGCACGACAGCGAACTGGGCGACGGCGTGCGTTCCATCGCCGCGCCGATCCGCGATGCCCGCCGCCAGATCTGCATCGCCCTCTCCATCGCCAGCGCCGCGCACTACCTGACCGACGACATCGTCGACGACCTCGTCGCCGCGATCGTCGCCACGGCGGGCGAGATCGGCGAGGCCGTCGGCTACCGCGCGCCGCGGGGATGAACGGTCGGGGGCGGCGAACAGGAACGCCGCGTTTGCTGACCTCGCAATCCCGCGCAGGCCGGGCTTGTTGAAGCCCGCGCAGCAACGCGCTGTGACAAGGCCGACCAGCGGATGGCACGCCCCGCGTGCGGGCTTCGACAAGCTCAACCTGAGCGGGGTTGGGTTAAAACACGGAGCGGCAGGACGCGCCCCATAGCGGACGCCGGCCGAGTGTGCCATGCTTGCGCCGTGACCTCCGTTCGAGCCATTCTTATTGCCACATTTACATGGATGGGTTCAGCATGCTCGCCGAGCATCTCATCAATGGCCTGCAAGGGCATGTCAAATTCAGATGCAGTGGAGTTGGCACGAGAACAAAAGCGCGGAATGCTAAGCCGTTCTTCCCTTCCTTATCAGCGCAATTTCGCGTCTGACGTCGCCGAGTTGGCGGAGGACCCCACCAACTACGTGGCTAAAGTTAGTTTCAAGGGTGCAGATGGTCGAACGCTTGTCGGATTGATCGAGCAAGACTGTTACGTGGGATGGACCGAGCACTGACCACTTCCCACCCAAACCAGCCCCCACTCCGCTCAGGCGGAGCCGGTCGAAGCCCCCCGGCAAGCGCACTTTCGCTCAGTTCACCCCATTGACCGGTTGCCCCAGATTGCCGCTCCGCTCGTCCTGTTCGACCAGCGGATTACGGCCCCAGAGCTGGTCGTAGCGCCAGCCCGACAGGTCCTCGACGACGGCGCAGGCCTCCGGGCTGCTCGGCGTGCGGGCGCCGGCGCGCAAGTGCTCGATCTCGCGCATCAGCACCGCGTGGGTGGCGGGCGAGAGGCGGAAACGGCGCGATACCAGCACGCCGAACAGCAGCATGCCCACCGTGCCCAGCCCCAGCAGGACCGCGATGGTGACAACCGCGCCGTGCGATTGCTGCGCCGCGCCCGAGACGAAACCGCCCGCCTGCATGACAAAGCCGACCCCGGCGACGGCGGCGGCCTGCGTGGCCTTGCGCACGAAGGTCATGACCCCGGCAAAGGCACCCTCGCGGCGGCGGCCGGTGACGATCTCGTCGACGTCGGCCATGTAGTTGTAGGTCGCCCAGGGAATGTAGTTGAGCGCCCCCCGGCCCAGCCCCGCCAGAGCGATGGGAAGCCAGATCATCGCGCTGCTGGCGGTGATCCCGGCGATCCACAGCCCGATCAGCGTCAGTGCGCCGGCGCCGAAGCTGGCGGCGGCGATCTGGTAGGCGCGGCTGGGCGAGGCCCGCAGCGCCATGTTGATGGCGATGATCACCGCCACGAACTGGACCATGTACATCGTGCCGAGCAAGCCGGAAGCGATCGCCGTGCTGCCCGCCAGCGCAAAGATCACGAAGAACGTGAACGCGGCGTTGAACACGTCCTGGCTGATGTAGCCGCCCAGATACATGCCGAGGTGCAGGCGGAAGGCGCGGATGCGCATGGTCGAGAACAAGTTGCGATAGAGCGCCTTGAGCGCCTCCAGCGGCCCGGCCGAGGGGCGCGGCCCCGCAGCCGGCAGCGCGCTGCCCGGTCCGTGACGCTCCCAGCTGAACAGGTAGAGCATCGCCGCCGTCAGCATGAACAGCGCCGCGAAGATCAGCCCCATGTAGAAGAAGGTGTCGGCACTGTCCCGACCCAGCGCCTCGATCAGCCAGAGCGGCAGGAAACCGGCCAGGATCGCCGAAGCCTGCCCGAACAGGATGCGCCAGCCGGCGAACTTGGCCTTGGTGCGATAGTCGCTCGACATCTCGGCGGCGAGCGTCTCGAACGGGATGATCTCCATCGCGTAGACCAGCTCGAACAGCACATAGCTGACAAGATAGTACCAGAACGTCTGCCCCGGCAGCCACATCAAGGCGAAACTGGGCAGCAGCGGGATCGCGGCGAGGATGAAGAAGCGCCGCCGCCCGAACCGGCGGCCGAGCGCGGTCATGCCGAAATGATCGGAGATATAGCCGATCATCGGCGAGGCGAAGGCGTCGAGCACACGCGCAACCGCAAAGATCAGCGCCGCCTGCCCGGCCGAAAGCCCGCAGAACTGGGTGTAGAAGATCAGCACCCAGCCCGAGATGACCGCCATCGACCCGGCCCCGAGCACGTCGTTGGAGCCATAGGCGAGGTAGTTTCTCAGGCGCACCGGGCGCAGGGCCAGAGTCTGGCTTTCGGGCACAGCAGGATCCTTCACCGTAATTCCGCACGTGACCCGCCTCTGTTTTCGGACGGATTTGCACGCGCTCTTTCGTTTTTCAGAGCATATTAAATAATGACACGCGGTTCGCCAGTATTTTGTCGGAGTAATCGCCGGGCGAGCATTGCCGCCCGCCCGGCCACTCCATCAGATGTAGGTCCGCAGGAACTCGGCCAGCGCGCAGATGGCCAGGCTCTGCCCGTAGGGCATCGAGGTCAGCGCGATGTCCTTGTAGAACTGCAGGGTGTCGCCCATCGCGGTGCCAAAGCTGACCTGCTGGAGTTCGCCCGCATCGTCGATGTTGGCCAGCACGCCGCGCACCGCGCGGATGCCCACCGCCTCGTATTCGCGCGGGAGGTAGCCCTTGCGGACGGCTTTCAGGATGCCATAGGCAAAGCCCGCCGTGGCCGAGGCCTCCAGATAGCTGGTCGGATCGTCGATCAGGGTGTGCCACAGGCCGGTTTCGGCATCCTGCGTGGCGGCCAGGGTGCGGACCTGGGCCGCCAGCGTGTCGATCAGGAACGAACGGAATGCATCGCCCGGTTCGAGATCGAGCAGTTCGATGATCTCGGGAATGGCGATCGTCACCCAGCAATTGCCGCGCGCCCAGAGCGCTTCGGCAAAGTTGTGGCGCCCGGTGAAGTCCCAGCCGTGGAACCACAGGCCGGTCTTGCGATCGGCGAGGTACTTGATGTGGACGAGGAACTGGCGCTTGGCTTCCTCGATGTACTGCGGCCGGTCCAGCAGCAGCCCGATCTTGGCCAGCGGCAGCACGCTCATCATCAGCGTGTCGTCCCACAGTTCGCCGGGATTCTCGTCGTTGTAGACGATGTGCTGGAAGCCGCCTTCCTCGGTCTTGGGCAGGCCGTCGGGCGCCATCAGCCACTCGGCCCAGGTGTCGAGATAGGGGATGTAGCTGGGATCGCCGTCCAGTTCGTAGAGGTAGGCCAGCGTGATGAAGGGGGCCACCGTGTTGATGTTCTTGGTGGGCGTGCCTTCGGCGAAGCGGTCGGCGAACCACTGGCGGATGATGGCGAGCGCGGCCGTGTCGCCGGTCTGCTCGAAATAGCGCCACATGCCGAACAGGCCGACGCCGTGGGTCCATTCCCAGCCGGCCCAGCCCTTGGTGTCGATCACGCGGCCATCGTCGAGGTGCAGCAGGAACTCACCGGTCTCGTCCTTGATGTGAACGAGGTTGTGCATCAGCTTGCCGATGGCGTCGGTGACTTCCGCGCGCGGAATGTCGTGCGTAAGCGCGGCCAATTAAGGTCTCCTGGTCATGGTTTCGGGGGCGCTCGCGGAGCGCGGAAGGACGGGGCGGCGGCTCATTTGAGCTCTGCCGGGGTCTGCGGGGCGGGCACCATGCGGACGGGCACGCCGCCCCTGACATTGTGCAGGGTGACGAGCTTCACCGCCTCCAGCGCATCGCCGGGGGCGCCGTCGCTGGTGACGGCCAGCGCCAGGTGGTTGGCGCCGTGGTGGTTCAGGATGCCCTCGGGGATCGGGAACAGGCGCTGCGGGCCGACGTGGGCGATGAACTGGCCCATGTTCCAGCCGTTGACGAAGATCAGCACACGGTACTTCGCGGCCGAGCGCGGCGTCTCGGTATCCCCGAAGGCGAGCGCGATGGTGGCGTCCTGCCCCATGGGCACGGCGAGGTCGAATGCGGTGCGATACCATGTCGTGCCCGGCTCCGCGCTGGTCGCCGGTACTGGCGCGGCGGTCCACCGGCTGTCGTCGAACAGCGGCAGGTGCCAGCCCATGCGCTCACCATGGAGGCCGCCACTGTTGGCCGGGCCGCGCACCGGGTCGGCCAGGTCCTCGCCGCCGCGCTGGCCCTGGATCTTCCACGCGATCGGCACCGCGAAGCTGCGCCCGCCGGGCTGCGAGATCGAGGCGGAGATCAGCCCGCGCGCTTCCTTGTGGAAGTCGTCGGAATCGAGGTCCCAGTTGTGGCCGTTGTTGCGCACCATCACCGAAAGCACATGGCTTCCGCCGGCCCGCGCCTCGGACGGAAGGTCCAGCGTGACGGTGCCGGTGGTGATCGGGCGGGGGAGGCCGCCCGGTGTCTCGGCCTGACCGATGAACTGGCCGTCGAGCCAGGCCTGCACCAGCCCCGAGCCGCCCGCGCCGTAGAACAGCGAGACGGTTCTGGCGCCGGGATTGCCCTCGAACTTGCCGCGATACCAGACGTCGCCCTCGTGGAAGCCATAGGCATCCATCGCCATGTTGGGCTGGCCGTCCGGGCGCTGGGTGATCGTGGCATTGGGGCGGCTGCCGCCGACGGCCTGCCAGCCACTGTCGTCGAATTTCGGATCGGCCTCCGGCGAACCCTTGGCCATGCGCCAGCCGCTGAGCGCGGGAAGCGTGATCGGAGCTGGGCCGGCAAGAGGCATGGTTGCGGCGAGGCTGCCGACGGTGGATGCCCTGGCGGGGACAGGCGCGCCGTTCCATGTCAGCGCGCGGACGGCGGCGGGGGCCCAGACTTCGAGACCGGCCGCTTCGCCGGTGTCACCGGTCAGCGCCAGCGCACCGGATTTGAACGACGCGCGCCGGACCAGCTGCGGACCACGCACCAGAACGGCGCCTGCCGCGGATTCGACGCGGGTGTAGCGGGCGGCTTCGGCCTCGTCGGCAAGGATCAGGATCAGGTCGCCGCGCCCGCCGCCGGTCAGGCGCAGCACGGTGCGGCCCCCATGCCCAGTTGCGTGCGCGTAGGTGACTTTCAGGTCGCCCTTGGTGTCGTTGAAGGCGGTTTCTGCCGCGCCTTCCAGAACCGTGACTTTCGGGGCCGAGGCATAGCGCAGCACGGTCTCGCCCGGCTCCCCGGCACGGCCGTAAAGCAGCAGCAGGTCGGCGTTTCCGGCCTTGGACACGGATTGCAATTCGGAGGTCGAATAGACCAGCCGCTGCCCACCAAGGTTCACCCCGGCGACCAGCCACTTGGCATCGAAGCCGTTGAGCTGCATCGGAAATGTGTAGCGTCCATCCGGCAGCGTCGCGGTCACCGTGAAGCGGTCATCGCTCTGCCCGTTCGACGGTTTGTGCGCCACCAGCAAGAAGCGCGCGTCGGTCTCCGGGCTCTTGTTGTGATAGACCTGAATATTGGGCGAAGAGACCTCGGGTGCGCCCGCCGGGATCATGCCCGCAAGGTCAGGGACCGAGGCGATCAAGCCGCCCAATTGCTTCATCTCCAGCGCCTTTTCGCGCAGGTTCCGCGCCTCGGAAATGGCGGCGCCATAGTCGTAGCTGGTGAACACCACCGGAGCCGGCAGCCAGCCCCAGCTGGTGCCGCCATAAGTCATGTAGAAACTCTGGATGCCGATGCCGTTGGCCAGATTGGTGCCGTAGAACACCCGCTGGAACCGCTTGCCGCGCTGGACCGCGTTGCACGCATAGCCGCCGTTGGACCCCCAGTAATCGAACCAGCCGCCGCCGAATTCGGCCAGGAATCCGGGCGTTTTCGGCGAAGCGGAGGCACCGCCTTTCGCCCCGCCGGTTCCGTAGAAACCCCAGTCCGGCGCGGCCACGCTGCGCGTCGGCTTGCCTTCCACCGTGCAGGTGCCGCCGGGGTAACCGTCGAACGCGTACATGTCGTTGGGGCCGTGGACGACCTTGTCGACCGGCGAACCCTCCGGCACCCAGTAGCCGTTACGGCCCTGATCGTTGTGGAAGATCGGCACGGTAATGCCCTCGGCGCGCGCCTTGGCGTAGAGGTGATCCATGTAGCGACGCTGCGCGGGCGTGGTCAGGGCGAGTTCGTTCTCGATCTGGTGGAGGATCACCGAGCCCTTATGGCCCTTGCCGTCGCCGTTGATCTGGTGGCGCGCAATGATCGCGTTGACCCGCGTCAGCCACTCGTCGGCGGCGGCCATATATTCGGGATCGTCGGTGCGGGCGCGGGCCTTCTGGTTGACCAGCCAACCCGGAAATCCGCCGCGCGACAGTTCCGCGTTCACGTAAGGCCCGGCACGGGTCATGACCCAGAGGCCCTCTTCCTCCGCCATCGTCAGCAGGCGGTCGAGATCGCGAATACCGCTGAAATCGTAGACACCCTGCTTGGGCGAGTGGTAGCCCCAGTCGAAATAGAGCGCGACGGTGTTGAACCCGCTGGCCTTCATCTTCTGCAGCACGTCACGCCAGAGATCCGGGCTGGGCAGGCGGAACGGGTGGAACTCGCCCGACCAGATCACCTGCCGCTTGCCGTCGATCATCAGTGAACGCGCATCGAACGAGATACGGCCGAAGGTCTGGACCGGCGCGGCAAGATCGGCAGTCGGCTTCGCGTCCTGCGCCAGAGCAGGCAGCGGAGCAGCGGAAAGAAGCAGGGCAAGAAGGAAAGCGCGCTTCATCGGCTCAGTCCATGTGGAACAGCAGCGGGAGCGGCCATTCCTTCGGCTGGTTGCCAGGCTCCACTTCCATCAGCGGGGCCATATGGTCCCACCAGCGGCGCATCACCGGGTGATCGGGCAGGGTATCGCGGGTATTGCCGGGAAGCGCGCGCAGCACCGCGAAAAGCGCGAGGCTCTGCTCGTCAAGGAAGATCGAATAGTCGCGAATGCCCGCCTCGCTCAGCAACGCGGAGAGTTCGGGCCAGATCGCATCGTGCCGGCGGCGATACTCATCGACCGTGCCGGGCTTCAACTGCATCCTGAAGGCGTGGATCGACCCCATCCCCTTATCCGGCACCACGACTCTCCCATGTTCCATTATATGGATTTCAATGCCGTTATTTGGTAGCCAGTCCCACCCCGCTCGTCAATCGCCATTCTTATGCAAAGGGGTGTTCGAAAAGGCCGAAAATGCGACGTTTTCGAGCCGGATGGGCCGACGCACCTCGTGAAGAAGCGTTTCCGCGTGAAACTTGTCCACGGTCAGGCGTTCCACATGACGGGCCCAAAGCGCCCAGGCCGGGAGCACCCCGAACATGCTGGGCTCGGGATAGGCAGCCGCCAGTTCAGCAATGTTTTCCTCGGCTTGCGGCGCGCTCCCCGGCACCGTACCCGCTTCGCCATAGACCAGGTGGATGTCTCGCATGACCAGCGATTCGATCGGCCGACCGGCCAGTCCGGCAAAGGCCGCAGGAAAGCGCGGATCGATTCCCCGCGCGTCGATCTCCGACAGAAGGACCTGCCGCACCCCGCCGATGCCGGTGCCGTCCGGCCCGCGCCGCCGGTCACCAAGGCGCACGAACAAGGGGGCCGTCGTCACGTCCCGCATGGTGAGACGGGTGGCGACGATGTTCTCCATCATGCCGCCGTCCACCGTTTCCAGTGCCAGGCCCCGGCAATGGGTGAAGCTGCAGTCCTGCACCTTAACGTTGCGATAGCCGCCGTTGCTTTCGGTACCGAGCTTGATCCGGCCGGTCACGCGGTCGCGGTCCGGTGCGAATTTTTGCGTCCTTGTCCGCGTCCCGTCGATCAGTGTGCCCATGTCGTAGCCGGACACCGCGCAATCACGGATCACCACGTTTTGAGCAGCTATCGGCTCGCCCAATGCCAGGCTGGACTTGACGACGATGCCGTCGTCGTTGGGGGAGTTGACCTTGCAACCGCGCACCACCGTGTCCTGCACGCAGTCGAGGTCGATACCGTCGCGATCGGTGTCGATCGTGAGGTCTTCGATCACCAGGCCGCGCGTGCCGGTGGCAAGGATCGCGAAATGCCCACCCTTGCTTACGGTGAAGCCCGAAAGACGGATATTGCGTCCGCGCTTGAGCGCGATCGCCTTGTTGCCTTTGCCGTCCATCGCCGCAATGGCGGGCTCCAGCAGGCCGATTTCCCTGGCGCTCATGCCCTGCATGGAGAGCGGACGCTCTCCGGCCTGCGCCTGCCAGCGCGCGCCGGGGCCGTCGCGAGTGAGGCCCAGGCCGTGGATCAGGCCGGAGCCTTCGATCACGACGTTCTCCACGTCCTCACCCCAGATCAGGCTGTTGCGCCAGTGGCTATGGCCGAAATCCTGATAGAGGCCTGAAGCGGGCTCGGGCGGGTCGTAGCTTCCACCGTGAAGCGCGGGGTCCGCCGCGATGATCGTTGCCCCATGCTCGAAGAGCAACCGGATCCGGCTCCTGAGGCGGATCGAGAAGCAGAGGTAACGACCTTTCGGCACCACAACCGTACCGCCGATGCGCGCGGCTTCGGCAATCGCCGCATTGAAGGCCGGGCTATCGATGGCCACGCCGTCGCCCTTGGCGCCAAAATGGCGAACGTCAAAGCGCCCTTGCGCGGCAAGCACGGATCGCGGCATCACTGACCCTATCATGCTGAACACGCAAAATTGGCGGCGGGGCAGATCCACCGCGTCAGCTCCCTTCCGGCTTGCCTTCATCCAGCGGAATGCTCGGCGCGATCGGCATGGCATCCGGCAAAGGCGGGTGCGAAGGATCGAAGTTCCGGAGCACCACGTAAGGCGCGAGTTCTGGGATCTGCTCGGCCACCTGCCGCGCAATCGCCGCGGCAAAGAGCCAGGCGCCGTAATTGTTGTTGTGCGTCCGGTCCTTGCCGTTATCGGCAAAGGCCTGCGGCGAGACATTGGGGCCGAGCGCCTGCATGATCGCGATGCTGTCGCGGTTAAGGTCGATCAGCGGGACTTTCTCGTCCGCCGCCACCTTGCGCACGGCAGCGGCATAGGCGCCAAGCGTGTCCTTGATCTTGCCGGTATCGTCGAAATTGCGCCGTTCGGGTGAGGTGACCAGCACCGGATGTACGCCGCGACGGCGCGCTTCGGCGATGTAACTGCGCAAGTAGGCGGGATAGGTCAGTTCCGGATCGAGATAGGTCATCGGCCATTCGGCCTTCTGGTCGTTGTGGCCGAACTGGATGAACAGCCAGTCGCCCGCGCGCATCTGGGTCAGCGCCTTGGAAAAACGCAGCTGGGCGATGAAGGACTTCATCGTCGCGCCGGACTTGGCGTGGTTGGCCACTACCAGGTGATCGTCGAGCATTGCCGGCAGCATCTGTCCCCAACTGGTGAAAGGCTCGGCATACTGGTCCGCCACGGTGGAATCACCGGCAAGGAATAACCGCGGCGCATCAGCGGGCTCGATGTGGATGGCTGCGACGCGCGGCTGGCCAAGGAATTCCAACGTCAGCTTGTCGTCCCAGCTGAAACTGGCGAGATCGCGCTCATCCAGCAGTACTGCCTGCCCGAACCGGGGTGCCCCTGCCGGTTGGCGCGGCAGCCGGGCGTCGCGGACATCGACAAGGAACGTACGCGTCACCATCTCTCCGCGCCGCGTCGCGACGTCACGCAGGAACAGGCGGCGGCTCTCCGCCTTGACGGTGGTTCGGCCCGCGCTGCGCTTGTCGCCAAGGGTCAGGGTGACGCGGTATGTGCCCTGCGGCAGCGACACGGAATACAAGAATTCACCGGAAGGATCGCGCCGCTCGGCCCCGTTTCCGCCCGGTTGGTAACCGGGCATTTCCTGTCGCACCTTGCCGGCCAGATCGATGTCGACGATCGGCGCGCCGCTGGTTGCGGAAGCGACAGCCAATGCCAGCGCCGTGGTCAGGGACATCGTCATCCTCTCCTTTTCGTGAACCGCCTTGATAACGGGACAATCCCATATGAAGGACCATTAATGCATATAAAGGGATGCAAGGAAGTCAATCCAAGGGACGTCGTTTCCCCGCGACGAGACGCTCCGTTTCTGCGGGAAAAATATCGAGACAGATCGATCAACAGCGATTTTGACTGGAAATGAGCGAACTTGAGATATATGGTAAAACTTGATCCCACATAATGGGACATTATAAAACAATAACGGGAGTGTGAAAATGGGAAGGGCAACCTCGAGGTCCATCAGGTGCAACCGGACGTCGGCATCGATGCTGGCGATGGCGGCGATGATGACAGTGTCGTTTCCGGCGTTTGCGCAGGAAGCTGCAGCGCCAGACGGTAACGCCCAGCAGCCACCCAGCGCCGAGGACATCATTGTCACCGGTTTCCGCGCCTCGCTGAACGCGGCGCTGGCCGACAAGCGCGATCAGACCGCCGCCATCGACACGATCAAGGCCGAAGACCTGGGCAAGTTTCCCGATTCCAATCTGGCCGAATCGATGCAGCGCATTCCCGGCGTCGCTCTCCAGCGCGGCGATGGCGGCGAAGGCAAGAACATCTCCGTGCGCGGGCTTGGCGCCGACTTCACCCGCGTGCGCATCAACGGCATGGAATCCGCGGCCCAGACCGGCGGCTCGGACATCTACGGGGCCGGCAACAATGGGCGCAGCTTCGACTTCAACGTCTTCCCGACCGAGATCTTCTCCGCGCTCACCGTGCGCAAGACACCATCGGCGGATGTCGAGGAGGGTTCGCTGGGCGCGACCGTCGATCTCAGCGCACCAAGGCCGTTCGATTCCGCCAAGGATTTCGTCCTCTCGGCCACCGCACGCGGCGTGTGGAACGAATTGTCGAAGCAGGTCGATCCGCGCGCGTCCGCCCTGGTCTCCAAGCAGTTCGGCGACAGCGGCTTCGGCGTGCTGGGTTCGATCGCCTACCAGAGGCGCCATACGCGCGAAGTGGGCTATTCGGCGGTCGACATTCTCTCGGCCAACCAGAACGGCATGTTCTGCTCTCCGCTGGGCTTTACCCCGCAGACCCCGGTCACCAGCGCGACGACCGGCGCCAGCGCCGCGAACTGCTCCACCGGCAATCCGCGCACAAGCGATCCTGCAGCCTACCAGACCGTCTATGACGCCCGCCGCGACGATCTGCCGAATACCCCCGGCAGCGGCGCCTTCTTCCCGCGCATTCCCCGCTACATCAATTCGCAGCAGTCGCAGGAGCGCATCGGCGGAACGATGACGCTGCAGTACAAGCCGGACGACGATACCGACATCTCGCTCGACCTGCTGTACTCCCGTTTCAACGTCACGCGCGACGACAATTACATCGAGGCGATATCGTTCGGTCGTTCGGCATCGAACCAGGGCTACCCGATGATGTCGCTCAAGGATGTCCAGCTTTCCGATCTGGGATCGGTAGAATATGCCCTGCTCGACGGCGTCGACGTACGCTCGGAAGGCCTGCACTCCGAATACTCGACCACGTTCAAGCAGGCCAACCTCAACTTCATGCACCGCTTCGGCGACCGGCTGACGGTGGACGGCAAGGTCGGCCTCAACCGCTCCGTCTGGCGCGACAAGGTCCGCATGCAGTACTACATGGATGCGCTCGATACCGACAACTTCTCGATCGACTACAGGGATGGCGGCCAGACGCCGGTACTGGGCTTCGGTTTCGACGTCTCCGATCCCACGCAGTTCCGTTACGGCGTCTCACCGGGCGCCGGGGTGGTCACCGGCGGATTCAGCCTTCAGGGCAAACCCGCCACCAACACCACCAACGGCGTATTGGGCGAGATCAACGCTCATTACGAAGTCTCGGATGCATTCAAGGTTCATATCGGGGGGCAATACCGTTCAAGCGACTTCAAGCAGCGCCTGACGACCTATTACACTGCCGATACACTGGTCCAGAACCTGCTATCCGGCACTTCACTGGCCGATCTCACCAAGCAGATCACCGGTGTGGACAGTCTCTGGGGCCATGGTGCTCCGTCGAGCTGGGCCACGCTCGACTGGCGCAAGCTTGCGAATACCTTCAACCTGTTCGACGCCCGCACCTGCACCGGCTGCGGCGAGATCAATCCGGGCGTCAAGGAAGAGGAATCGAGCGCCTACCTCATGGGCACGTTCGATTTCAGCGATGCGGTGGGCTTTGGCCTGCGCGGCGATGTCGGCTTGCGTTACATCCACACATGGCAGCGTTCGACCGGGTACCTCAACCTGGCCGACGCGACCTCGCCGACCGGCCTTGCCGGCCAGTTCCGCGCGGTTTCGCGCAGCTATGACGACTGGTTGCCCTCCGCCAACCTCGTCATCGAACCGACGCAGAACCTCCTGGTGCGCCTGTCCGCCGCCAAGGTCATGTCGCGCCCCGCGCTGACCGCGCTGGCGCCGACGGTGACGATCAACCCGGTGACCCGCTCCGGATCGCTGGGCAATCCCCTGCTCGAACCGATCCGTGCGACCACCTTCGACGCAGCCGTGGAATGGTACTTCCGCCCCGGTGCCCTGCTGTCGGCAGCGTTCTTCTACAAGGACATCAAGACATATGTGCAGAGCGTGAACTCGCTCGTGCCGTTCAGTTCGCTCGGCCTGCCCGATGCTCTGCTCACCGGCAGCAATACGATGCCCGACGAACTGTTCAACATCGCCACCCCTACCAACACGCCGGGCGGCCCGCTCAAGGGCATCGAGCTGAACGCCCAGATCCCGTTCAACTTCATGACCGGTTTCTTCAGTCACTTCGGCGTGCTGGCGAACTACACGCATGTCATGTCGAAGATCAATTACTGCCTCACCAGCTCCGGCGGCGTCTGCACGGTGACAACCAAGGACGACCTTGTCGGCCTGTCGAAGGACACCGCGTCCGGCACGCTCTACTGGGAGAACGCCAAGTTCTCGATCCGCGGCACGATCAACTACCGCGGGCCGTTCATTCGCGGCATTCCCGCCTCGCCCGGCAGTGATCTGGTCGGCAACCGGGCAACCACGTTTGTCGACGCCTCCGCTTCATACAATCTTACCGACACCGTGAAGCTGATCGTCGAGGGCACCAACCTAACCGACGAACAGAACAGCCTCTACACCGACAGCCAGCGGCAGGACACCCTGTTCCAGACCCGCGTCGGGCGCACGATCTCGGCTGGCGTCAATGTGAAATTCTGACCTCCCAGTTCCCGGCGGGGCCCTCCCGCGCCGGCACTCACGGCTCCCGGATCCTCCATCCGGGAGCCGCCTTTTCAGGATTTTTCAAGCGAAGCGGCAAGATCGGGCGCAATCCGCACGAGCGACCCGTGACGGCCGCCTTGCGGCATCACAAGGCGCTCCCCGACATCCTGCCAATGGATCATGTCGCGTGTCGATACCGCGCCCCAACGGCCGTCGCGGTAGACATCGTAATAGCAGATCAATTCATCACCAACCCGCACGGTCATGGGACCTTCCACCCAGGATGGCGTGAATGGCACGCCAAGCGGTGCAAATGGGCCGAGCGGACTGCGCGCCGAAGCGGCACGCAGCCATTTGCGGGGCGGCATGACGGTTTCGTCCTTCACCACCAGCCAGAGACCGCCATCGGGCGCGTGTGCAAACGTGCCGTCGATCACGCTGAAACCGGGATCGTAAAGCACTTGCGGCGGAGCAAACCTCTCGAAATCCGCCGTGGTCGTGTACCACAGCCGGTGATTGTATCCGTTTTCCGACGTACTCGCGGTTTCCGTGAAGCGGCCGTCAACCGTACTGGACCAGAAGATCACCGTTCGGCCCGAAGCGGGATCGAAGATCGCTTCGGGCGCCCAGCAATTGCGCGTACCCGGCACCGAAGCCATGACCGGAAGAGCCCGCTGCGGCGTCCAGTTGATGAAATCCCGGGTGGTGGCATGGCCGATCGTCACCCCCTGCCAGGCCGTAGTCCAGATGCAGTGCCAAGGCGCATCAACCCCCTCCCCCCTCCAGAGGAAAGGGTCTCGCAGCAGGTTTTTCTCGCCGACATGCGGCACCAGGAAGGGCCTGCCGCCGCCGAGCGTCCTGAATGCGAAACCGTCATCGCTGAGGGCCAGCTTCAGCCCGTCCGCCTCCCCCTTGCCGGTGCTGAAATAGGCAAAGAGCAGCGGGCCATCCGCCGGCTGCGCCCCCATACGCGCGGTGGCACAGCCCGCCAATGCCGTCGCGCCAAGGCAAAGCGCGCGGCGATCAATACAAAACGTCATCACTGTCCGTCCGTCGAGTTCATGGGCCGGGCGCGTGCCGGGACACCGGGGTCTACAGACACTGCAGCGCGATCTTCACCCACGGGACATCAGTCAGGTCGTGGTATCACGATCGCTGCCATCCCGACTTGGGAAAACTTGGCACAGTACCGGGCAGGAAGGTGCCGAAATATATCCATAATTCAAGACCTCCTGACGCATTGATGGACCATCTTGGGGAAATCCCGAAGGGACGCGCACAAGGCCTGCATCGCGAAGCGCCCCGCAGCGCACTCGCCGACGCCGCAACCCGGTATGTTCGCCGCTTGGCCGCATCGACGCTGCCATCCCAGGAGTCACGGCCCAGGAGTCACGGCCCAAGTGTTTGATCCCAGCGTGGAATGGGGTGAATTTGTCGCCAGCCCAGCGGCGGGCGCAGCCGCGATCACATGCTGAGACCAAACACCTAGGCGCCCGTAGATCCCACACCGACGATACGGCGACGCTTGTCGCCAATTTCACGCCTGGCCTTTTCGATCAACTCCAGTTCGGTGACGGCCAGCAGATCCTCGGAAACCCGGATCAGGTGCGCCCGCATCGCCTGTCGTGCACGCTCTCCATTGCGTTCGGCCAGGGCATCATAAATCTTGCGATGTTCATCCGACCGCGGGGTGATCCCGGCCAGCCTCGCCTGCTCGAACATGCGCCGGCTCAGCGGCGACTTTTCCCGCAAGTCCCACAGGCGTTCGATCGCCTGAAAAACCAACGAACTCTGGGTCGCCTCGGCTATGGCGAGGTGGAACTGCCGGTCCAGATCCAGTTCCGCGGGGGATGCCGGGCCCAGGGCTTCCATGCGTTCGAGAATCTGCCCAAGATTGACCAGTTCGTCATCGCGCATCACGGTTGCGGCGAGAGCGGCGGCCTCGCCCTCGAACATCAATCTCGCCTCGATCAGTTCGAATGCACCGACGTCGAGCTCATCCTTGGGCCTGGACAGAGGCACATGCTCCGCAACGTACACCCCCGAGCCGTGACGCACCTCGACAAGGCCCTGGATTTCGAGCGCGATCATCGCCTCCCGGACCGTCGGCCTGCTGACGCCGAAGCGCTCTGCCAGATCCCGCTCCGGCGGAAGGCGTGAACCCGCCAAAAATTGCCCGTCGCGCATCCCTTGCTCAAGTTCGCAAGCCACTCGCTGGTACAGTTTTACACGCCCTGTCATGCGAAGGCATTGTCACAAGCGGCACACGACAGCAAGACATCTTACCAATTTGCTCGCCATTCCACCCCGGCATCACCGTGCCCATCCAACGGCGAGGTTGCGCCGCGCCAGAGCCAGCCCGCGGACCTCACCAGTTCCACATCGTGCCGTCCTCAAGACGGGCGACGGGAAGGAAGGCCGGCTTATAGGGATACTTCGCCGCCAACTGCTCGTCGATGTCGACACCGTGGCCGGGCGTTTCGCCGCAGAACAGCTCGCCTTTCTCGAAGTGGTAGTCGTGCGGGAAGACCGCATCGGTCTCCGCCGTGTGGCGCATGTACTCCTGGATGCCGAAGTTGGGCACCCAGGTGTCGAAATGCAGCGCGGTCCCCATGGTCACCGGCGAAAGATCGGTCGCACCGTGGCTGCCGGTGCGGATCTGGTAGAGCGCGGCGAGATCGGCGATACGGCGCAAGTGCGTGACCCCGCCAGCGCCGACGATGGTGCATCGGATATAGTCGATCAGCTGGTTCTGGATCAGGTCCTTGGCGTCCCAGATCGTGTTGAAGATCTCGCCCACCGCGAGCGGGGTGACAGTGTGCTGGCGCACGAGACGGAAGGCCTCCTGGTTTTCGGCCGGCGTGCAGTCCTCCAGCCAGAAAAGCTGGTAAGGCTCCAGCATCTTGCCCAGGTTCGCCGCTTCCTGCGGGGTATAGCGATGATGGCCATCGTGCAGCAAATGATAGCCGAAACCGTACGTCTCGCGCAGCTTCTCGAACATCCTGGGGACATAGTTGAGCGCCTGCCTCGTGTCCCATCCGGTGACCGAGGGAAGCGCGGCATCGGCCGGTTCGTAATAGAGCTTGCCGCGCCCCACGCCGTAAGCGTCCTTGATCCCCGGCACGCCGGTCTGCGCCCGGATTGCCTTGTAGCCGAGTTCGATATAGTGGCCCACGGCATCAACCGTCTCAGCGATATCGCTGCCGTTGGCATGGCCGTAGACCATGACGCCATCCCGGCTTCGGCCGCCCAGCAACTGGTAGAGCGGCATGTTGGCCATCTTCGCCTTTATGTCCCACAGGGCCACGTCGACGGCCGCGATCGCGCGCATCGTCACCGGTCCGCGACGCCAGTAGGCTCCCTTGTAGAGGTATTGCCAGATGTCCTCGATGCGGCGCGGGTCCATGCCGAGGATGCAGGGGATCACGTGCTCTTCGAGATAGGCGACCACCGCCTTCTCTCGCCCGTTCATCGTGGCATCGCCGATCCCGTACACGCCCTGATCGGTCATGATCTTGAGGGTAACGAAATTGCGTCCGGGACAGGTCACGATAACCTTGGCGGAAATAATCTTCACGGCTTCATCTCCCTTGGCGCCTGCAGGCACCTGCCCGCCGCTCTATCATCTCAGTGGCCGCATTATTGGCCTTACCATCTAATGACAATAGATCAGATGAATTGATCGCGTAAAGGTAAACCTTAGGCGCCGATCCCATCCAGCCCCACATCGCACCCGCGCAGGGGAGCCATGGCAGTATGTCCCCCCTGCGGCCTCAAGCGGCGGCAAAGTCCGATTGTCCGTCCACACGGCCAAAGCTCCTCGACATGGTTCACCAACGATCGCTCGTTCGGCAATGCGGCGGAAGACTTCTGGCGCTGTACTGTGTCTTTCGGTCTTTTATACGCAAGGGCTCCCTGCGAGCGCCATCGCGCATGCTGGCACGGCATTGCCACCTCGTTCGTGGCGCGCCCTCCCCAATATGGCCGGCCCGAATATGGCTGGATCAGGTGTTCGCCGAAGCTTTCGGCATGAATCGGCGACTGGGAGAGGAAACAAGCAATCGCTATTTCGACACGATAGCCAGGAAACCGGTCACGGCTGCCTTTCGGCCACGCGGGGCGCGGGCCACAGCATCGGTGCTGCCTGGGCTGCGGCAAGATCAGCGGCGCCGGCTTCCTCCACCGGCAGGCCGGCGCAGCGGTTTGCCGTTCTGATCGCGTTGCATTGCGCCGCCACATGACCGGGCAACCGCACCGCAAAGCCGCCGGGGAAGCGCGGATCCGCCCATAGGTAATCGGTCGAGACCGCCTGAGCACCACTCGCCAGCGCCGCAGCGCGATGGGCGACGTCATTCGAACGGGCCTGCCAGGTATTGTCGTCAGCGCGCGTGCGCACGATGAAGCCCGCCTTGACGTCGGCAGCGATACGCGCGCCCTGCGTGACCGGGTTGTTGAGCGTCAGATAGGCTGCGGCGGGCGAGCTCTCGTCGGTATTGACGAAGGCGACACGGCCCTCGAGCGCCTGGCGCGCGCCCCGATAGGCCGCGACCTTTGCCTCGTTCTCGTCGAGCGCGAAGTAGAGCTTGCCGCGCGCACCGCCCAGTTTCGGCCAGTTTCCGGCGAGGACCGCCTCGCGCAGTGTGGCATATCGGCCTTGCACATCGTCCGGCGTGACCAGCATGTGCGCCGGCAGGACCGAGCGGATCTCGGCGTCGAAGGCATCGAAGGCGGCCTCGTCGAACGGGATCAGCGGCACCCCGCCGGGGACGGCATTGCCGTCCTTGGCATTGACGAGGATCATGATCGGTGCGTGATCGGGATGGCGTTGGGACCAGGCCTTGATCTCGCCAAGGCAGCGGCGGAACGTCACGCAGCTCGATCGGAAGTCGAGATCGGGCACATGCAGCACCTTGAAGCCGGGCTGTTCCATCAGCCTGGTCCAATCCGCGGGCAGCGCCGTGCCGGTCTGGCGTGCGATTGCGGGATGGGCATAGCGACCGCCTTGCGGATCGTAGACGACATCGATCTCCAACTGGCGCGCGCCCGCGTCCAGTTCCGCCGTCAGGGACTTGTGCGCATAGTCCAGTTCCTGCGCGATCTTTGGTGCGGCCTTGGCGAAGAGCGCATAGTCCGCTGGCGGGATCGCCTGCTTGTAGCTGTTGTGCGTGCCCACCGTGGTCACGTCGTTCATCTTGAGATTGCGGTCCATCCACGCCCT
This sequence comes from Sphingomonas sp. IC081, assembly GCF_006874585.1. Lineage (GTDB taxonomy): Bacteria > Pseudomonadota > Alphaproteobacteria > Sphingomonadales > Sphingomonadaceae > Novosphingobium. The sequence goes on along the minus strand of NZ_CP029762.1, from coordinate 351,445 downwards.
GGCGCAGCCTTCGCCCGCCGAGGCGGCATCGGGCGCATCCAGGCGGCAGGAGCGGGGCTTCGAGGCGGAAGCACGGGCTTGCACCGTTCCCACCTGCAATAAGGAACCCGCCAGCAACAGCATGAGGGACAAAGTGCGGATGGATGGCGACATGATACGACTCCGGTAATAGCGTGCCCGATGGTGAAACCCGAAGGGCAGAACTATTTGACGCGGCGATGACAGCGCGCCCGGCGGCGACGGCTGCCAGCGTCCGCATCGGGCCCCAGCGCGGCCCCGGCTGATCCTCAGGAAGCCCGCCTTGACCGGAGGAACCTCATGTCACGCCCCTCGATACCCGCGTGCCCAGTCTCAATCGGATTCGACTGAACCGGATTCCTCCAGCGGGTCGTTCGTTCTCCCCGAGGCGGAAGGAGCCTTTTCCGCCTCGTAAGCGGCATCCAGGACATGGCGCGAGAACCAGTCCATCTGCACGTTGATCTGGAACAGGCGGTGACGCAGTTCGCGGAAATTGTGCGGCTCCCGGGGCGCGAGATAGAGTTCGCTCTCTACGCCGAGCGCCGATAGCGCCCGGTAATACATCACCGCCTGGGCCGAAGGCACACGCTCGTCCTCGGCACCGGCCAGGATCAGCGTCGGCGTCTTCACCTTGTCCACCGAGGCAAGCGGCGAATAGTCCTGATAGAGATCGCGGCGCGCCGTGGTCCCGTATGGCGGCGTCACGAACCATTCCTTGCGCTGCCAGCGCGTGTCCGACCCAAGGTACATCGAAGGCCAGTCGACCGCACCGGCACCGACCACTGCCGCCTTGAAGCGGTCGGTCACGGTTTCGAGCCGTGCGGTCATGTGGCCGCCCGCACTCCAGCCCATCATGCCCAGGCGCTCGGGATCGGCCATGCCTCGCCGCACGAGTTCATCGACGCCGGACAGCACATCCTTGTCGGCATGGCGGAAATAGCCCGCGTTCATGCCTTGCAGGAAAGCATCTCCATAGCCGGTGCCGCCGCGATAATTGACGCTCAGCACCATGACTCCGCGCGCCGCCAGCAGCGGCTGGAAACGGCCGTAGGCAAAGACGTTGAACTGGTCCGCCGAACGCGGCCCACCGTGGCTCTGGACGATCAGAGGGTATGCCCGGCCCGCCACATAATCGAGCGGATAGGTGACAAGGCCCTCCAATGCCTGTCCGTCAGCTGCGGTCCAGCGGATCGCTTCCTGACGCGGCAGGCGGAAACGCCCGGCAATGCCGTCGTTGAGGTGTGTAACGCGGACCGGGCGCGGATGGCGCGGATCGAGGCGCACCACCTCCTCGGGCTGGAGTGCGCTGCGTTCGGTGTAGGTCAGCATGCGCCCGTCGCGCGACAAGGCGATGGCGGAAATCACGCTGTCCCCCCCTGCCAGCTTACGCCAGCGGCCGCCGCCGGCAGGCACGGCATAGAGACCGGTGCGCACGCCTTCCTGCGCGGTGAAATAGATCGTGCGGCCATCCGCCGACCACAGCGCTTCCTCGACCGCCCAGGGCGGGCCATCGGCGAGTTCGCGAATCTTGCCGCTGGCAATGTCGATCACGAAGAGGTTGGCGTTGAAAGTACCGTAATGCCCATCCCGCGCATTGGCGAGGAACAAGGCGGTGCGACCGTCTGGCGATAGGCGGCTGCTCATTTCCTGAAAGTCGTTGTCGGTCAGGCGCCGGTCTTCGGCGCCTTCGCCATGCACCCACAGTTCCGAAGCGGACTGGTCGTCCAGCAGCCGCGAGGTCGCCCGGCGATAGAGCACTACGCGGCCATCGGCGGAAAGGTCGAAACCGCGCACCTCGAAGTCACCGGTAATGACCTTTCCCGCCTTGCCGCTGGCCATATCGACCTTCCACAAGGCCCGGCGCATGCCGGGGGCCTCGAAGGCGAACATGTCGTCGCGCATCTTCTTGCGCTTGGCGAGATCCTTGTCGTCAGGCAGGCTGGCGAGGAACCAGATCGACTTGCCGTCCCCCGACCAGACCAGATCGGCGGGCGCCGTTCCGAGCGTGGTCAGCCTGCGCGCCTCGCCGCCATCGACCGGCAGAAGATAGATCTGGCTGACCTTGTCCCCCGCGCGCCGGTCGACAAACGCGATTGTCTTCCCGTCGGGCGACCAGGCCGCACCGCTGCCGCCCTCGCCCAGCATTCGCCGCGCCTTGCCCGAGGCGGTATCGACGCGCCAGAGTTCGCTGACCGTATGGTTCTTTTCCCAGTCCGCCTGCGTCACCCGGTAAAGGATCGAGGATCCGTCATTCGCCGGCAATGAGCTTCCCGCGCGCGCGATGCTCAGCAGATCCACCGCGCCCATCGTTTCCGGCGTGGTTGCAGGTTCACCCGCCTGGGCCATGGACGGGGCCAGGGCCGACGACAGGACGGCAGCCAGCAAGGTGGAACGGAACACGCGGGAAAAGGCGACCATGAACGTCTCGCAGAAACTTGCCCGGCGGCTCTTGCGGAGCCGCCGGGCGGGGATGGATTGTCGGCGGGAAAATCAGAACGCGAACTGCGCTCCGAGCGTGAACGAACGGCCGGTCACGCCATAGACCGAGTTGTAGTTGTAGGTGTTGCCGCTCTCGGTGCCGTCGGGAAGGAACGGTCCGTACTTGTTGAACAGGTTGCGGATCGAACCGAAGATCCTCAGGTTCGGATTGCGCAGCGGCGGAGTGATGCGGAAGCTCAGGTCATGGCGCCAGTAAGCCGGGACGTTGAGGTAGAGCGGATCAGTGATCCCGGCTTGCGCAAAGCTCTCGGCGGCCTCGTTGCTGTCCACTGCCTTGCCGATGTAGACCGTGGTCCACTTCAGCATGAAGCGCTTGGAACTCCAGCCGATGCTGGCCTTTGCCGAATCCTTTGACGTGCCGACTTCACCCAGCCAGTCATCCGAGGATTGGCTGGCGATGCCCTGGTACTTGGTGCCCAGTTCCAGACGATGGTTGTAGTTCAGGGAGAACTGGATGCTTCCGGGGATCACTTCCGGGCGGAACTGGAAGGCCACCGCCACGTCGATGCCGCGCGCGCAGTTCGTCGAGGTTTTCCTGCTGGTTGACCAGACGCGTGATCTGCCCGTCGCCATCGCGGGTGATCGCTTCGCAGAAGCGGTTGTCGGTGCCGGAGGTATCCGAATAGCACTCCAGCATCTGGTTGGTGTTCGACAGCGCGGAAATCGCGTCCTTCACGCGAATGTCGTAGTAGTCGACGCTCGCCTGGAAGCCCGGCAGGAACGCGGGATTGACCACAACACCCGCCGTGAAGGTATAGGCGGTCTCTTCCTTCAGATCGGCATTGCCCGCGTTGGGAGCGTTGACGCTGGTGCTGTCGTGCTTGAACACGCCGTCCGCCGCGATGGCAGCCGCGATGCCGGCGTTGGAACGGCAATTCTCCGCGATCGTGCCGGTGGTTGCCGCCGTAACCCCGCTACAGACATCGACGACGGTATCGTAGTCGTCACGCGGCGGCGAGTAGAGCTCCGTCGTATCCGGCGCGCGCTGGGCCCGGCTGAACGTGGTGCGCAGGTTCATGCCGCGAACCGGCTCCCACTGGGCCCCCATGCGATAGCTCATCGTCGTGCCGACGCCCGAAAGGTTGTAGTGCGCCACGCGCAGCGCACCATCAAGGCTGAGGCGATAGATCAGCGGCACATCGCGCAGCACCGGCACATTGGCTTCCACATAGGCTTCGCCGACCTTCACCGTGCCCGCATATTCGGGAATGTAGGCAAAGTTGCTGTAGCCGTTGGCGGTCAGTTCGTCGGTGTGGGTTTCAGTATGATCGCGGCGCAGTTCGAAGCCGGTGGCGATCTGCAACGGTCCGGCAGGCAGATCCAGCAGTGTACCGGTGAGGTTGCCGCTCAGCGTATGCTGGCTGTTGATCGCCTGGTACCAGACATTCCCGCGAATGTAGTCGGCAGCCGCATCGCTGATCGAGCCGATGCCGAACAGGTCGAGCGGAACGCAGCCCTCGGCGCGCGCCGCTTCATCGGCGCAGACGATCGAGCCATCGGCAAGCTTCGTGGCATTGAGCGCGTACTGCACGTGCTGGTAATTGACGCCGTTGGTGCGCACCTGGTTCTGCTCGAACCGGCCGAAACCGTACGTCACGTACCAGTTCCAATTGCCGAAGACAGTACCTTCGAACCCGGCCCATCCACGCCAGGTCTCGCGCTTGTTGTCGATCGCCATCTGGCCGACTTCGGTCAGGCGACGACGGAAATCGATGCCGGTACTGGTGGACGCGGCCGCAATCTCCGCAGGCACCAGGGGATTGCTGCGCGAGATTCGTCCCAGCGTGTACTCGTCCTCGGTTCCGTAAGTGGACGAGTTCGAGATGTAATAGGGCTCACGCACCGAATGGGTGGTGATCCGCGAGTAGAGCACGGTCGCCTTGAATTTCAGCCTGTCACTGAACTCGTACCCCATCTTGCCGGCCGCGCTCACGCTCTCGCGCGGGACGATCAGCGTGCCGTTGACGCGGGAATCGTAGCCGTTCTCGGCCGTCACGAAGCCGGACTGAAGGCCGTTCTCGTCATAGTAGTAGGCGCCCCGACTGTTGAGGAACCGCCCTCCCGGCGTGTAGGAACTGAGCGAGGGAGAGGATACCGTATTGGTGTCCGCATCGTAGGCAACCGATTGCAGCGCCCATTGGCGATCTTTCGCGCGCAGGATGTTCTGCTTCTCGTAGGTGGCCGTAGCCATCAGGTAGAGCCGGTTGTCGAGAAACTTTCCCCCGGCCGCCAGCGAGTATTCGGTTCCGTCACCGCCGCCGTCGTTGGTCGCGGTGCCGGCAACCCTCGCCTTGATGCCCTTCACGCCCTCATCGGTGATGATGTTGACGACGCCGGCAATCGCGTCCGATCCGTAGACCGCCGAGGCACCGCCAGTGCTCACGTCGATCCGGTCAACGAGAAACGTCGGGATCGTGCTGAGACTGACGGCGTTCGAATTGCCGACGTTGGAGACGGTGCGGTGTCCGTCGATGAGCGTCAGCGTGCGGTTCTGGCCAAGGCCGCGCAGGCTGACGGTCGAGAGGCCATTGGTCTGCGTCGAGGTCTGTCCAGCGGAAAGGTTGAGCCCCTGATCGACTCCGGGAATATCCTGAAGCGCCTCGGCAAGATCGCGAGTACGGCTCCGCTGAGGGCCGCCTTGCAGGTTGAATCCAGACCCTGGAGGTAAGCACTGGTGCAAGCTGTAGTGCTTGCACTGATGCGAGGGTGATGCGGTAAGCATACGCCGAGGACCGCGGCGAAGTTGGGTCAGGCGGCGAGATCGACCTTAGCGGACCGCCAGTTCCACGGGAGCAACTCGTCGATCCGGCTGATGGGATGATCGGCGATGCGGGCGAGGACGTCGGCGAGCCACGCCTGGGGATCGACGTCGTTGAGGCGACAGGTCTGGATCAGCGAATAAGCGACCGCCGCCCGCTGGCCACCGCGATCGGAACCGCAGAATAGCCACGATTTGCGTCCGAGCGGCACACAGCGCAGCGATCGTTCGGCGGCGTTGTTCGAGAGGCAGACCCTGCCTTCGTCGAGAAAGCGGGTGAACGCACTCCAGCGGCGCAGCATGTAGTTGATGGCCTTGGCGAGATCGTGGTTGCGCGAGATTCGGGCGAGCTGTGCGTTCAGCCATTCGTGGAGCTCGGTCATCAGCGGCGCGCTGAGTTCCTGACGGGCTGCGAGACGTTCGGCCGGGCTCTTGCCGTTGATGTCGCGCTCGATGGCGAACAGGGCATCGAGCTTCTGCACGGCCTCGAGCGCGATCGGATAGACGAGCCCGGCCTTCTCGCCGCGGCTCTTTTTACGTGCGGCACCTTCGACGTCGGCCAGCTCGAAGAATTTCCTCCTCGCGTGCGCGAAGCATCCAGCCTCGAGGATCGCCCCCGGCTGCCGGTTCGGAGCGTAAAGCTCGTTGTAGCCGCCATAGGCGTCCGCCTGCAGAATCCCGGACCAGGCCGCAAGATGGCGTCGTGGATGATCGCCGCGCCGGTCGCGCGAATAGTAGAAGACGACCGAAGGGGGATCATTGCCGCCGAAGGGCCGATCGTCGCGTACGTAGTCCCACAATCGCCCGGTAATCGTCTTGCCCTTGGCCATGATCGGCACGGTGGTGTCGTCGCCGTGCAGGCGCTCGGCGGCCAGTGTGTGGGCCTCGATCAGTTGGTATATTGGCATCAGCGCAAGACAGGCCGCGCCGATCTGGTCGGCGAGCGTCGAGACGCTGAGCGTCACGCCTTCGCTGGCAAAGCGCTCGGCCTGACGGTGAAGCGGCTGATGCTGGCCGTACTTGTCGAACAGCAGCATGGCGAGAAAGCTGGGGCCGGCCCATCCGCGCGGGGTGACGTGGAACGGTGCTGGCGGCTGCGTGATCTTCTCGCAATCCCGGCAGGCGAACTTCTCGCGCACCGTCTGGATGACCTTCCACGAGCGCGGGATCACCTCCAGCGTCTCGGTCATATCTTCGCCGAGCCTGGACAGCCGGTTGCCGCCGCAGGCCGGGCACGAGCACGGCGCGGCAACGACAACACGTTCGCGCGGAAGATGAGCGGGGAACGGCTTCCTGACCGGCTTCTTGCGCTCGAAGGCGGAAATGGCCGTCGTCTTCGCGGCGGCGGCTTGGGCGGCGAGTTCGTCCCCGGCCGCATCGGCTTCGAGGTCCTCGAGCTCAAGCTCGAACTGCGCAAGCAGCCGCTCGGTGCGTTCGGCGCTGGTGCCATACTGCTCGCGGCGTAGCTTGGCGTTCTGCAACTTGAGATGGGCGATCATGGCCTCGGTCGCACTCGCCAGAGCGCGGGCATTGGCCAGTTCGGCCTCGACGGCTGCGGCGCGTTGCTCTGCCTCGTCGGCCTTCAGAAGCGCGTTCGCCAGCAGCGCCTTGAGCGCATCAGCGTCATCTGGAAAGGGCGAAGCAGCGGCTTCCATGAAGGGAGTGAATCATCGTCAGCCCCTCCGATCAAGCCCGAAATGCGATCGCTTTACTAGCTATCCGGCGCTCTGTGGCCGCCAGGAATACTGCGGGTTGCGCCAATCGATACCGTCGAGCAGGCAGGCGAGTTGCGAACTCGTCAGCGACACCACACCATCCTTCGCCGAGGGCCAGATGAAACGCCCCTTCTCAAGCCGCCTTGAGTAAAGCGACATGCCGATCCCATCGTGCCAGATGATCTTCACCAGCGTGCCGCTGCGTCCCCGAAAGACCCACAGATCGCCGGCAAACGGATCCTTGGTGAAGTGCTGCTGGACCATCGCGGCCAGACCCTGCATGCCCCTACGCATATCGGTGTGGCCCATCGCGATCCACACTCGCGCGCCCGACGGGATCACCGTAGCGCCTTCAGCGCGGCTGCGGCCAAGGCAGGCGGCGTCGATGCCGAAATGCGCAGTTGCCGGCCATCAGGCAGTTCCAGCACGATCGCCGCCTCCGGTTCGGACAGCCCAGTGGGAGTCACGGTTGGCTCCGAAACTTCCTCGATGACCGCGGGGACGAACGCCGCTTCCGCCCGCCGCATGGCCGCTCGGCGCCAAATGTAAATCAGCCCCCGCGAAACATCGTATCGCCGCGCCACCTGCGAAACGACTGCGCCCGGCGAAAATGCCTCACGGAGAATCTCCAGACGTTCCTCGTCCGACCAATCCCGATGCCGTCGCGCACCATTCAACACCGTCACTTGCGTCATGATCGTCCTATCGTACGCTCAAATGAGCGACCAATAGGACGTCCTGACCACACATCCCGAACCGAGCAAGCGGGTCAGGCCGGACGGTTACGATCGCGATAACCGTGCTCGGAAATGTCCTCCTTCTGGAGCGCGACGACGGGAATCGGGGAATCGAACTCGGTGCGGCGAATGCGCGATCCCGTCACGACAAGTTCGGTCGGTGCTGTCCCGTCGTGATCGTCAACCGCCAGCGTTTCGGCGGCCGGCGTCTGCACGGCAGCGGGACGGCGAACGATGAACACGCCCGAGGCGCCCTGTTCCACCGAGAGCCCGGTCCCGCGGAGCAACTGCGTCAGCGCGGCTTGCGCGGTATAGCTGCCCTTGAGCCCGGCGGACTTGCGCCCCTTCACCGCCCCGCCGTCGAAAATCACCTGCTGGTGCGCTGCCGACGCGACGCTGCGCAGCGCGCCTGCCAGGCTTTGTGCAGGAATGTCGAAAGCAATGCGCTGTTCCTGCCCGAATGCCGGTGCGACCTGAACCATCAGCGCCGCAATCACGACACTTCCTGCACCCCAGCGGGATGCAGAATGAAACTTCCCCATATTTGACGACCCCTGTCTGAACGATTGTTGCCGAACGGTAAGACGCGTCAGATCCGTAAAGGGACAGACAGAAATTCGAGAAAATTCAAAAAGGCGCGTTGGTGCGTTGACGCCTCAACGCTTCTCGATCCGCCAGCCTTCCTCCATGACCTGCACCCGCAGCGGATAGAGCGCAGAAAGTCCATCGATGAAGGCACCGGCATCGCCTGCCCGGAACACCCCGTTCACCACCAGCGCCCCGGTCTCACCATCGGCCAGTTCGATGCGGCGGCGCGAATAGCGGTTCATGCGCTCCGCTGCGGCTGCAAGCGTCTCGTTCTCGAACACGAGTTCACCATCCTCCCAGGCCTCGGCCGGGGCCATCTGAAAAGCCGCGACTTTTGGCGGCTCGCCACCATCGGCCAGCGCAACCATCTCGTTGCCCGGGCTGAGCTGCGGCTCGGCGGCGAGGCGGCTCGGACGGAACTGCTCAGCCTGCATCCCCCCGCGTCCCGCCGTGCGATTGACCACCGCTACATGGCCTTCGAACAGTTGCACATGTACATCCTTTCCAAGCAGTTCGACCGAGAAGGACGTGCCTGTCGCAACCACGATGCGATTGCCTGCCGTGACGGTGAAGGGGCGCAAGGGGTCCTTGGCAACGTTGAACCGCGCGCGCCCCTGAAGCAGCACCAGCGAGCGCCGATAGCGCCCGAGATCGACGTCCACCGCAGAATCCCCATCCAGCGTCAATCGTGAACCGTCGTCGAGCAGAACAACACGCTGTTCGCCGATCCCGGTGACAAAATGCCGCGATCGCCCGGACAAGACAGACAACGCGCCAACAAACACCAGCATGATCGAGGCCGCCAGAGCTGCCGCGAAAAGTGACCTTCGAACCTCGCCCCGGCGGCGGCCACTGTCCGTACGGTTCTCGTAGTCACACAGCGCCGCGGTCCGCAGCGTAATGACCTCTGGTTCCTCACCGAGCCCATCCAACATGCGCGACATGCGGGACATGTCGGCAAAGGCATCGGCATTCTCCGGGTCGGCAAGCCATTCGTCGAACGCCAGTTGCTCGGCTTCGGTGAGCGAGCCGTCCGCGAGCGACAGATACCAGACCGCCGCTTCTGCCACGCGCGGATCGGGAGTGTCGGTAATGACGGCATCCCTCATTTCACATCTCCCATGCGGGAGGCGAGCAAGGCCATGGCCTTGGCAATCTGCTGCTTTACCGCGCTTTTCGAAATACCATAACGCTCCGCAATGGTGTCCT
>NZ_CP029762.1:324421-334421 GCF_006874585.1 Sphingomonas sp. IC081 | reverse complement strand
TCGGCGATGCCGCTCGGCCATGTTGCCGTCGTGCAGAAAGTCGTCGACGGGCGCCACATCCTGCTCGACCATGCCAACTGGTCTTCACCCGGCATGATCGAACATGGCGCTCTGGCCGAAGACGTCTCTACCGCAGGAGACTGGAGCGAGGTTCGTGTCTGGTATGCCCCTTCGCGGGCGCTGGGTTCGCGCGTGAACCCGGTCTTCGGGTTCATCTATCCCCAGGGCAGCGACGCCCGCACCGAAATCGCGGCGGCCGACAGCGGCGACAGCGCCTCCTGACCGGTTCCAGCGCTCAGAACCTGCGCCGGAACTCCACGAACCAGCTCCGCGCATTGCCGAGGTAGGCCCCCTTGGCGCCGGTGAAGCCGGATACCGCGTAATACTTGTCGAAGATGTTCTCGATCCGGAACTTGACCTCGGCAAAGCCGAAATCGTGCGAGACCGTAGCGTCGAACACCGTGAAAGGCTTCAGCCTGTCGCCCGAGCGATCGATCTGATCGGAAACGTACTGCCCCCCAAAGGCAAATGCCGTCTCGATCGCCTGCACCTGGTAACGCGTCCAGAAACCGGCCTGATGGTGCGGCGTGTTGGGGAAACGATCTCCCACCGAATTGTCGATCGACTGGCCTTCGGCAGTCCCGGTAATGCGGGTGTCATTATACGCATAGTTCAGCGAAACGACCCAGTCACGGGTGACGTCCGCGGTTACCGTGGCTTCGACGCCCTTGCTGGTCACCTCGCCGATCGGAGCCAACTGGTCCACTCCGTTCACGGCGTCCTGGCTGTCGTCGATCTGCAGCACGTTGCGGCGAACGATGCGATAGGCCGCCAGGGTCGTCTGGATGCGTCCGTTGAGCAGATCGGTCTTTACGCCGGCCTCTATCTGGTTGCCGGTTTCAGGAGCGAACGGGCCGCCGGCGAGCGGTGACTGGTCTGACACGTCTTGGGGTTCGAAAGCCTGCGACCAGCTTACATAGAACGACACGTCCTTGCGCGGTTTGTAGATCGCGCCCGTCCGCCAGGTAGTGGCCGCCGAACTGGCATTGTCGCCAGCAATATAGTCGTTGTCATCGAACCAGTCGCGACGTACGCCGCCGACAAGGATGACATGCTCGCCGATGCCCAGCTGTTCCTGCAGGTAGACGCCGCGGCGCAGCGCACGCGCATCGGTGTAGGACGGTGTGACGCCCGAAAGATCGGGCTTGGAGGAATCGCTGTAATCGGGATCGATCAGCGAGAGCGCCGGGACGTTGCGGGTGGCGTAGTTCTGGCCGGTCGAATCCTCGCGGTACCAGTCCCCGCCAAGCAGCACGGTATGCTCCAATGGCCCTGTGACAAACTTGCCGATCAGGTTGGCGCCCAGCGACAACCCTTCGACATGGCGGTGCTGCTTGCGGAACTCGCGCGTGACCGTGTCGTAGACACCGTCGCCATCGGTGTCGCGCAGGGCTACCGGCTCGTGGTATTCCTGATCCTCGTTGTAGCGGAACCAGCGCCCGGCGACATTGAACGAGATCGCATCGGACAGCTTGCTGTCGAGCCGCGCCTGCGTGACGAGGCCATTGTAGCGGATGAAATCACCCGGATCGTTGTGATTCCAGCTGCGGTAGGTGAGGAAGTTGCCATCGGCATCGATCGGGATTCCGCGCAACCGGTTGCCCGGCAGGTCCTGATCGTAGTCGGTCATCTGCACCGTCAGCTTGGTGTCGTCTGAAATCCTGGCGGTGAGCCCGGCATCGGCCACCAGCGTGCGGCTGCTCGCGTGGGCCCGGTAACTGTCGTAATCCTCGTAGAACAGGCCGGCGCGGCCCGATAGCACACCGTCCTTGTCGAGCGGACCGGTCACGTCGAACGAGCCGCCATAACGATTGCGCCCGCCGACGATGGCGCGCATGTTTGCGGCGAACTGGTCGGAGGGCTTCTTGGTCACGTAGTTGATCGTGCCGCCCGGCGAACCGGCACCATAGAGCATGCCCGCCGGCCCCTTGAGGAACTCGACGCGGTCGATGGTGAAGAGTTGGGGGACCGAGAAGGTCTGGAACGGGTCACCGCGCAGCCCGTCATAATACGTCACGTCCTGGCTGAAACCGCGATATGTGACGGTTGCGTAGTTGTTGGCACTCACACCCGGCACGTTGCGATAGAGATCGCGGATGTCGCGCGCGCCCTGGTCCTCGATCATGTCCGAATTGATGACCTGCACCGATTGCGGCACATCCAGTGGATCGGCGGCGATCTTGCCCACTTCGGTTTCGGTGACGCGGTAGAGTGTCTGCGCGCGGGCGGTGACGACGATCGTCTCCCCCTCGTTGCCGCCGCCGATTTCGGCCGCTTCCTCGGCATGGGCGGGCATGAGCCCGCTCATGCCGAGCGCAGGCAGGATAAAGGGCAGGTGCGAGACGAAACGGGGGGAAAGCATCGGAGGAAGTCCTCAAAAACACATAGGAGACTGCGGGCGAGAACCCGAAGGCGATCAGTAGATGTCGCGGAGGTAGAGGCCCGCTTCGGCCATGCCGTCGAGGCGGTCCTCGCCAAGTGCCATGCGCAGGGCAGCATCGACCGCCGGGGCCATGCCCTGCAGGCTGCCGCACACGAGAATGGCCGCGCCCCGGTCCACCCATTCGGCGATGTCCGGCGCGGCATCGGCAACCAAGTCCTGCACGTAGCGCCCGCAATCGGCATCCCGCGACCAGGCGCGGTCGAGCCGGGTCAGGGTGCCGTCCGCCAGCCAGCCTGCAAGTTCATCGGCGAGCAGCGCGTCATGGGCCCGGTTTCGCTCACCAAGCAGAAGCCAGTGGCCGCCCTGCCCGCTACAGGCTGCCTGTCGCAAGTGGCTGCGAAGGCCGGCGATACCGGTGCCGTTGCCGATCAGGATCAACGGGCGAGGCTCTCGCGGGGTATGAAAACCGCTGTTCGAACGCAGCCGCATCGCGGTCGTGCTGCCGATCCCGGCATGGACCGTCAGCCATCCCGAACCATGCCCGAGCGTGCCGTCGCTGCGAGTGACCTGACGAACGATGAATTCGATGCGGCCATCGGCGGGAATCGAAGCGATCGAATACTCGCGGTGGCTGACCGGCGCACCCTCCACCGCTCCCCCGGGAAGCACTTCGGCGATGTCGCCCGCCCGCCAATCAGCCACCTTGCCGTCTGCAGGCTCCAGCGCCACCCGGTAGACCGGCCCGCCTGCCGAGCCCGGGTTGAGCAATTCGCGTTCGACCAGGCGCCAGGGACGGTCCGTCTCGCCAGCCCAGGCCCCGGTATCCTTGGCGCCAAGAAGGGCAAGGTTGTGCTGCCAGCGGCCATGCGCGGCAGGATCCTCGCCATCGACTTCAATCGTCTCGAACAGCGGCGTCGCGCCGCCCGAGCGCAGCCAGCCGTCAACCTTATGGCCGAACGCGCAGAACTCGGCATATTCGCGGTCGCCCAGCGCCAGTACGGCATAGTCGAGATGCGCCACGCTTGGCGGCGCCGCCATGGTCTGACGGGCAAAGCGGCGCACGGTGTCCGGCGGCTCGCCCTCGCCATAGGTGCTCACGACAAAGAGCGCGCGCTCCGCGCCGGCCAGTTGCCCCTCGTCGAGCGAGGCCAGCGGCACCAGTCTTGCCCCGCCGAGGGCCGCCGCGGTCTGCCGCGCAAGGCGCTCCGCGCCGCCGGTCTGGCTGGCATAGGCGACCAGTGTCGTGGCGTTTGTGCCCTCAACATCGGCGGTGGCTTCCGCCTGTACCGCGCGCTTGCGACGGCGGCGGGCGAAATAGAGCAGCAGTCCGGTCACCGTGAACAACGGCATCGTCAGGCTTGTGATCAGGATGACGATACGTCCGGGCAGGCCGAATATCGCGCCGCGATGCACCTCGTACATGCTGGTGGCGACAACAGTGCCGAGCGGCTTGTCGGCATAGCGTTCAACCTTGAGCACATGACCGGCGGCAAGGTCGATGCTGTAGTCGTCGGTCATCCGATCGTGCCGCGCGCCGGGCAGAAGCACCCGGAAACGCCCCTCCGATCCAGTCTCGGGCATTGTAACCTGGACCGCATCGAACCGCCCGCCGGTCGCCGTCATCAATGTCGGCCAGGCGCGCGCCAGTGAAGTCGTGGCAGGCGCCGTTTCGCCTTCGATCTCACCGGCTGGCTGCCTGCCTTCGTGGCCGCCCTCCGGCACCTTGCCGGTCAACACATATTGCGCGCCCTCCCGGTACCATTCGTAGGACCACCATAGACCCGTCAGCGCGGACAGCAGGTAGGCCAGTGCCACCCACGTTCCGATCACGACGTGCAGCGCGCGGTAGAGATTGCGCCCGCTCTTGCGCCAGTCGAGCACCAGCCACGCCCTCCAGTCGAGCGCACGGCGCGGCCAGCGCAGATAGATACCCGAAAGCGCAAAGAACAGCAGCGAGATAGCGGCGAACCCGGTGATCTGGCGCCCGATCCCGCGCGGCCCCTCGGGCAAGGCCAGCCAACGGTGGATATTCTCGACCGTCTGGAAAAAGCCCTCACCGTTCGCCTTGCCGAGCAGGCGGCCATCGCGCGGATCGACGCGGGCGCGTTCGCCCCGCTTGCCCTTTTCGAGCGCAGCGAAGCGGACTTCCCAGGCGCTGCCGGCATCCGCCACGACCGTGAACCGCTCCACCCGCTCGCCGGGACGCTGCGCCTGCACCCGCGCCAGCACCGCCTGCGGCGACAGGGCCACGCGGCCATCCGGCGCAAGCCGGACAACGCCGGGGCTCAGCGCCCGCATGATCTCGTTCTCGAAACTCAGCGTCGCGCCGGTGATCCCCATCACCGCAAGGACAAGACCCGCGGTGATGCCGAGGAACCAGTGGATTTGAAACAGTACCCTGCGCGCCAACTCGATCGTGCCCCATCGACGGGGCCCAAACCCCGATTTTTGCAACCCGGCGCGGCTACCGTGCGGCCTCCTTCGGGCCACATCGAATCCGTCGCACCGATGAGGCAGTTAATGCAACCAATTCGCAATAGCAACACATGCGATTGCAAAACCGTTTCCACGCCTGCCAGGGCACCCCGCCGACTCGCGGGACCAGCCTGCCAGGACGCCAACAATATTGATCTATATCAATCTGTTAGGTTTGATTTTCCAGCTAAACTTGTGCCCGTAACCGTTGTGTACTAATTGGTACACACGTTCGATGACGGCATGACCGCTCTCGTTATTTCGTATCATTCGATGCAGGCTTGCCGTCACCCCCCGATTGGCGGCACCTTCCTGCACGTACATAGAAACATGAGGAGGTGCCGCATGTCAGGCACACACAAGCATGTCAGTACACCGGGCTCAGGCCCAGCCCGCGCCGGAATAGCCACCAGGGCCTGGCTCTGGCTGCTCGGCGGCGTGATCGTTGCCGCCGGTCTTTTCTTCACCCTGGGCGGCGCCAAGCTGGTCAGCCTGGGCGGCAGCTTCTACTTCCTGATCGCCGGCCTCGTCCTGCTGGCCTCGGGCCTCCTGCTCATCCGTCGCAAGCGCGCCGGTGCACTGCTGTTCGGCGCAGTGTTCCTCGGCACCGTCCTGTGGTCGCTGTGGGAAGTCGGACTCACCTTCTGGCCGCTGATCTCGCGCCTGCTGGCAATCGGAGTCGGCGGCACCGTCGTTGCGCTCTCCTATCCCCTGCTGCGCCGCGCCGAAGGGCTCGCTCCCAACTGGAAGCCCGCTCTGGCCGTCGCTGCCGTGGTCGGGCTCGGCTCCGCCGCCGGCTTTGCAGGCATGTTCGTACCGCATCCCACGGTTCCCTTCACGGGCACCGAAGGCGCGCTGGTGCCGGTCGATCCCGCCCATGCACAGCAGAACTGGCAGGCCTACGGCAACACGCCGGGAGGCAGTCGCTTCGTGGCGCTCGACCAGATCACCCGCGACAATGTGAGCAAGCTCAAGGTCGCCTGGACCTACCGCACCGGCGACGTGGCAATCAGCGACGGTAACGGCGCGGAGGATCAGGACACCCCGCTGCAGGTGGGCGACACTGTCTACATCTGCACCCCGCACAACAATGTCATCGCGCTCGATGCCGATACCGGCCGCGAGAAGTGGAAGGCGCGGATCGACGCACGCGCCTCGGTGTGGAACCGCTGCCGGGGCCTGGCCTATTTCGATGCCAGGGCGCCGATCCAGCAGCCCGCCATGCCCGGCTCCACACCGGTCACCGCCGTCACCGTGCCCCAAGGCGCGCCGTGCCAGCGCCGCATCCTGATGAACACCATCAATGCCGAACTCATCGCGCTCGACGCCGATACCGGCAAGTTCTGCGCGGACTTCGGCAATGGCGGCCGCGTGGACCTCAAGGCCGGCCTCGGCAATGCGCCCGATCCGCAGTACCAGCTGACGTCCGCACCGACGCTTGCCGGAACCACCGTGGTCGTCGGCGGCCGCGTGGCCGACAACGTGCAGACCGACATGCCCGGCGGCGTGATGCGCGGCTTCGACGTCGTCACCGGCAAGCTGCGCTGGGCCTTCGATCCGGGCAACCCGGCGATCACCGGCATGCCTGCCCCCGGCCAGACCTATACCCGCTCGACCCCCAACGTCTGGTCGGCGATGTCCTATGATCCGGCGTCCAACACCGTCTTCATGCCGGTGGGCAGTTCCTCGGTCGACCTTTACGGCGTGCCGCGCACCTCGCTCGACCACAAGTACGGCGCCTCGATGCTCGCGCTCGATGCGACCACGGGTAAGGAAAAGTGGCACTTCCAGACGGTCCACAACGACCTTTGGGACTTCGACCTGCCGATGCAGCCGACCTTCCTCGATTATCGGAAGGACGGCAAGAGCGTGCCCGCGCTGGTCTTCGGCACCAAGGCCGGCCAGCTCTATGTGCTCGACCGCCAGACCGGCAAGCCGCTGACCGAAGTGGCGAACGTCAAGGTCAAGGCCGCGAACATCCCGCACGAGCCCTATGCCCTCACCCAGCCCAAGTCCGTCGGCATGCCGCAGATCGGCGCCGGCAAGCTGACCGAGGCCGACATGTGGGGCGCCACGCCGTTCGACCAGCTGATGTGCCGCATCGCCTTCAAGGGCATGCGTTACGAAGGGCTCTACACCGCGCCCGGCACCGACAAGTCGCTGAGCTTCCCGGGATCGCTGGGCGGCATGAACTGGGGCGGTCTCTCGATCGATCCCACCACCAACACGATCTTCGCCAACGACATGCGCCTCGGCCTATGGGTGCAGATGTTCCCGCAGACCAAGGCCCAGCAGGGCAAGTCCGGCGCGGCCGGTGAAGCGATCAACACCGGCATGGGCAGCGTTCCGCTGAAAGGCACGCCCTATTCGGTGGTGAAGGACCGCTTCCTCTCGGCGCTTGGCATTCCCTGTCAGGCCCCGCCGTTCGGCACGCTCACCGCGATCGACATGACGACCCGCCAGATCAAATGGCAGGTCCCGGTCGGCACCGTGCGCGACACCGGCCCGATGGGCATCAAGATGGGCCTGCCGATCCCGATCGGCATGCCGACGCTGGGCGGCACGCTGGCGACGCAGGGCGGCCTCGTCTTCATCGCCGGCACGCAGGACTATTACCTGCGCGCCTTCAACGCGGCGAACGGCAAGGAAGTCTGGAAGGCCCGCCTGCCGGTCGGCAGCCAGGGCGGCCCGATGAGCTACAAGTCGCCCAAGACCGGCAAGCAGTACGTGGTGATCACCGCCGGCGGCGCGCGCCAGTCGCCCGACCGCGGCGACTACGTGATCGCTTACGCGCTGAAGTGAAGGCTCCCGGAGCCTCCATCACGCCGGTCCGGTGACCGGTCCGGGGGCGGATTCCCAACTCCGTCCCCGGACATCCTGTTCCACATCAAGTAGACCCGCGCCGGTGAAGGCCGCGGGAAGGAGGGGGCCTTGGCCCAGCGTATCCACACTCTCACGCTCGCCGCCGGCGGTCTCGCCTTGGCCCAGCCCTTCACGGCAACCGCAGTTCGCGCCGAAGAAACCGAAGCGGGCGAGGAACAGCCCGCGCCGGTCTCGGCGCCAATTGTCGCCGTGCCTGCAGCGACCACCCAGCCCGCCGCCCCACCTGCCAACGGCCGAGACACATTGACCGGCGACTGGGGCGGACTGCGCACCTCGCTCAAGCACGCAGGCGTGACGGTCCGGGGCGATTACGTGTCTGAGACCTTCTCGGCGGTCGATGGCGGACAGCGACGCGGCACCAGCTACGTCCATCAGGTGCGCCTCGGTGCCGACTTCGACATGGACCGCATTGCCGGGATCGAGGGCGGCATCGTCCACGTGACCTTCAACGACCGGCGCGGCGTCGGCATCTCGTCCGACTTCGTGGGCAACCGCCTGCCCATTCAGGAGGCTGCCGGCGGCTACTACGCCCGCCTCACCGAGGCGAGCTGGGAGCAGAACCTGATGGGCGGCAAGCTCAATCTGCGGCTCGGCTATTTCGCGATGGGCAACGATCTGGGCGGCATGCCGATCGGCTGCACTTTCGTGAACGCCGCCTTCTGCGCGCATCCCCTGTCCATGTCAGGCGACAGCGGCTGGTACAACTATCCCAATGCGCGCTGGGGCGCAGCGGTGCGCTACAAGCTGCGCCATGACGTGATCCTGCGCACCGGCGTCTACCAGGTGAATCCGCGCCTCAACGACGAGGACAATGCCTGGGATCCCTTCGCGGGCGGCACCATCGGCGTCGTGCTGCCCGTCGAAGTCGAATACGACCCCGGCGTGAGGAAGGGCAGCCGGGTACTCCCGGGCCACTACAAGATCGGCTTCTATTACGACACCTCGCGCGTGACCAAGCAGGGCGGCGGCGGCACCGTTACGGGGCGCCACGGATTCTACATCCTTGCCGACCAGATGATCTGGCGCGAGGGCACCGGTAACCGCGGGCTGTCGCTGTTCGGCCAGTTCACCGCAAATCCGCAAGTCTCTGGGCAGATTACCCGCTGGTACGCCGGCGGTCTGGTCAAGACCGGCACCTTCAAGGGCCGCGATGCCGACAGCATCGGCCTTGGCGTGACCCACGCCGTGGTGGACCCCCGCCTGCGCCGTCTCCACGTCGACACCGCCCCGATCCCCGGCAGCTACGCCTCGCTGCCCGCCGGGGAGACAGCCATCGAACTGAGCTACGGGTTCCAGGCCAATCGCTGGCTGCTAATCCGGCCCGACGTGCAGTACATTGTCGAGCCGGGCGCGTTCAGCTTCCGCTCGACGCCGAATGCACTGGCACTGGGCTTCCAGGTGCGGATGACGTTTTGAAAATAAGCCTCGCGCCCGTTCACAGCGCGAGGCAGTAGCGCCGCACGGTTTCCACCACTTGTGCCTTGCGGCGCTCCGCCACCGCCTCACTCGTGAGATCCACGTCGAACAGGGCGCGGAAGGTGTAGCGGTTGGACACGAAGTAGAACGCCAGCGCGCTGATCGTCATATGCAAGTCCACCGGATCCAGCCCCGCGCGGAAGCTGCCTTCGGCGACGCCGCGATCGATCAGCGCTTGCGTGCGCGGCAGCACGAGGTCGTTCTTCGCCTCATCCACCGCGCCGACATGCGGGCCGTGGCGCATGTTCTCGTCCATCACCAGCCGCACCAGTTCGGGGTGATGGAAGTGATAGTCGAACGTCAGCGCCGTCAATCGCTCCAGCGCGGCGACCGGGCACATATCCTCCAGCCCGGCATCAAGTTCGGCGGAGCGGATGCCGCGATAGGCCTCGCGCATGACGGCGCGGTAGAGGCCCTCCTTGCTGCCGAAATGGTAATAGATCATCCGCTTCGAGGTGGCCGTGGCGGCGGCGATCTCGTCCACGCGCGCACCCGCAAAGCCCTTGTCGGCAAAGTTCGCCGTCGCGATCCTCAGGATCTCTCGGCGATTGTTCTCGGTAGACTGATCTCGCTCCACGGCCCGCCTATGCGGCGGCAGATCGCAGGAGGCAACACGAGAAAGAGCCCGCGAAAGCCGGGGTAAGGCTTTCGCGGGCTCCGCGCCATCGTTCCATCCCGTCGGATGGCCCCTTGTGCGCAGCCGACCTTGGGGTGCCGGAACCT
>NZ_CP029762.1:0-323809 GCF_006874585.1 Sphingomonas sp. IC081 | reverse complement strand
GACGACGGCGCGCGGGGGGTCTGTGTCGGTTCAGTTACCGCTGGCCGAAGCGCTCAGGCTGATCGAGCCGCCGCTGCCGGAAGCAGAACCGGAGCCCGAGCCAGCTGCCGTGGCGCTATGCTTGCCCGCCGTGGCCGTGCCGGAACCGTTGCCCGAACCTTGCGCATTGGCGCTCGAAGCCGTGTCCTGTGCCGTCGAAGCCGCATTCGATGCGCGGTTCACTGCCGCATCGCGGGCCGAACCGGCGGCTCCGGCCAGCTGCGAGGCCGCGCCGCTGGCCGTACCCGTCGCATCGGGCAGCGTCGGGGCAGCCAGGTTGCCGCTCGACGCGCCGTTACCGGTGGCGGAACCGTTCGCAGTCGTGCCCGAAGCGCCATGGCTCGCCGCGCCCGAGGTCGCACCGCTCCCCGAAGTAGCCGCATTGCCGGCAAGCGAACTCAGCGTACCCTGCGCCGAACCCGCCCGCGAGGTTGCGCCCGAAACCGCCGAACCGGCAAGGCTGCTGGCCGCCGTGCGTGCGTTGGAAACGGCATCGCCGGCACCGGAAGCATCGGGCGCGGAAACCGCAGGCGCCGTCACCTTCTTGCTGGCGCGGCCACTGCCGCTGCCCGAGCCCGATGCGTTTGCCGAACGCGCGCTGCGGGTGATGCTCATGTCGCCCGCTGCGCTGCCCATGCCATCGAGCGTGCTGCCGACCGAGCCGATGCCGCCGCCCAGCGAGCCGCCCAGCGCCCCGCCGAGACTGCCCCCCAAACCGCCGCCACCCAGAAGCTGGGCCTGCGCCGCACCGGGCACCATGGCGACGGCAACTGCCGCCAGAGCCGCACCGAGGTTTGCCTTGCTGATAGTGATGCGCTTCATCGTTCCGGTTCCTTTCCTCTGCTTGTCCTGTCCGCCGCCGCGCCGAGGCGCCATTGCGATGGGTCTGAGAGAGGAACGGATGGCCTTTCCGGTTTCATCCGTCGGCCCGGCGAAAAAATTGGGAAAGGGGTTACTCGCCGGTACGACAGACCATGCAAAGCACCCCGCGCCCGGTCCGCCGCGACGGTGCCAGCGCTTCGCCATTGGCCGCCTGCAAGGCCGCCCCGGCATCTTTACCCTGTCCGATCCGCGCAGCGATACGTGCGGCCGCGAGCGGGGCAGCAAACGAGGTTCCGCGCAGCCCGATCCGCCCTTTGCCGGGCACCAGCGCCGTCATGTCCGCACCCGGAGCTGCATAATCGAGATGAGCAGCCTTTCCTGCCTCGATCAGCACCCGCCCACGCCCATCGACGCCGGTCACCGCAATGACGCCGGTATAGGACGCCGGAAAGGCCGGCGGTGCCGCCGCGCCGTCATTGCCAACGGCGGCGACGACCACGATGCCCCTTGCCCGCGCCGCACCGACCGCGCGGGCCAGCAAGGGATTGGCAGGGCCGACCAGGCTGATCGAGACCACCGGCACCCGCTGCGCGGCCATCCAGCCGAGCGCGCGGGCAATCGCCAGCGCGTTCCCGCCAGCCGGATCGGTGCCGTAGACATCGGCGCCGTAGATCCGCGCCGTCCCCGCCCCCTTGAGCAGCGAGGCAATGGCCGAGGCATGGTCGTTCGCCTTCGGCCCGCCCGTGGCAAAGGCGCCTTGTCCTGCCAGCCGGTCCGATCCGGCAATGCCGCCGTCGATCACGCCCACCGTCCCGCCCTTGGGCAGCGCCGCGGCTGGACGGCCGCTCGCTTTTGCAGAGGCGGTGCCCGAAGGAAAATGCAACTGGTCCGCCGTGATCTCATGCCCCGGCAAGGCGCGGCGCAACTGGGCAATGGCGCGCGCAAGCGGTTCGCCCCGCGGGGTCGCCAGACGGGCATAAGCAATGCCAAGGTCCCCGATCTCGCCCTGTTCGATCAGCGCAAAACCCGTGTCCGCCGCCCGCGCGAGACTCTCGACATCGGGGTCGAGCAGCAGCAGTTCGCCGGCACGGGCCGGTTCGTGCCGGTCATCCCAATCCACGCTGTCACGCCGGGCGGAGACGAAATCGCGCAGCCGTCCGAGCCGGTCCTGCGCCAGTTGGCGGGCATCCCCGACAATCGCCGACACGCCAGACAGCGAGCGGTCCACCACGTCCTCCGCAGCGCCAGACACCGCCCCCCGCGTGCGATCGATCGCACCCAGCGGATCGAGCCCACCCGGCAGACCCAGTTGCGCACCGGCGGGTGCGGCGAATGCCGCCATAACCAGCGCGGCCAGCCCCGCACACATTTCAGACCTTCGACCCATTCCTCGTTCCCACAGCAAAAATCGGTAGCGTTCAAGGATGAAACGGTGCCATCGGGACGTTTCATCCTCACGGAAACGATATTTCGATGAGTACGCACAGCTTCTGCAACGAATTGACGGCATTGCTGCCACGCTTGCGGCGTTTCGCACGGGGGCTGACACAGAACGCGGCAGACGCCGACGATTTGTGCCAGACGACCGTCGAACGCGCCCTGGTGGCGCGCGGCCAGTGGCAGGAAGGCACGCGGCTCGACGCCTGGGTGTACCGGATCATGCGTAACCAATGGATCGACGAAACCAGGGCCCGCAGCCGCCGCGCACAGACGTTCGTGCACGAGGACGAAGGCGCGAACGTGGGCGTGGCGGGCGATCTCGATGCGGAAAACCGCGTGGAACTCGGCAATGTCGACCGGGCGCTGGCGCGCCTGCCCGCCGAGCAACGCGAAGCCGTGGTGCTCGTGCTGGTGGAAGGCTTTTCGTACAAGGAAGCAGCGGAGATCATCGGCATTCCGCAAGGCACCCTGACCTCCCGCCTCGGCCGCGGCCGCGAGGCACTCTTGAAGGAACTTGGAGAACCCGCATGAGCGTGACCCCCGAAGAGCTCATGGCCCTGGCCGACGGCGAATTGTCCGGCGAAGAAGCGGCCCGTGTAGAAGCGGCTGTCGCCGCCGATCCCGCCCTCGCCCGGCGGCTGGAGGCGGAGCGCAGCCTGCGCGCCGCCCTGCGCGGCCATCTCGATCCGGTGGCGGACGAACCGGTGCCCGCTGCCCTGACCGCGCTTGTCGCCCGCACCGCAGCCGAGGACAGCGCGCACGGCCTGACCGAAACTGCGACCAGCGCCAGCCGCCCGAAACCGGCCGAGGTCGTCGATCTCGCCGCCGCAAGGACACGCCGGGACGAAGCCGAAAAGGCCCGCAAACGCGCTGCCAAGGGTCCCCGCGTGCCGATCTTCGCGGATCGCCGCATGGGTTTCGCGATTGCCGCCTCGCTGGTGGTAGGCCTCATGCTGGGCGCCCAGCTCCACGGCGGCAGCGGGCCGATCACCCAGACCAGCGCAGGGCTGGTCGCCTCAGGTTCGCTGGCGCGCGGGCTTGACCGCCAGCTCGCTGCGGCCGAACCTGCCGCCGACATGCGCATCCTCGCCAGCTTCAAGCGCCAGGACGGCAGCTATTGCCGCGTCTTTGCGGGGGCTGCCACGTCCGGCATCGCCTGCAAGCAGGACGGCAACTGGCTGCTCGAACGCACGATGACCGGTGCTCCCGCGCAGACCGGCGCGTACCGGCAGGCAGGGTCCGCCGAAGCCAGCCTGATGGCCGCCGCGCAGGACATGATGGCCGGCGACCCGCTCGACGCGGCGCAGGAGAAAGCAGCACAGGCCAAGGACTGGCGATAAGGTCACCTTGCGCCCGGCATAGAATTGGTTTGGGCCTTTGCGGGTCCGGAGCGGCGCCCCCCGCTTGACGGCTCAATGTCTATTAAATAGGTTGAGAAACAAGACGAGGGGATACTGGCTCGTCATGCCCACACGGTTCTGCCGTGAGGCCCTTCTCCAGTCCGCGGCTTTTGATCGGGAAGCAGCTTGCTCCGCGTCACCAACGGCTAAAGCGCGCGACGCTAAGGCGACATCGCCAGGCTTCGTGTTCCCCACCAGCAAGGGGTGATACGATGCGTATCCAGGTTTAGACCACACCGCGATGCCGCGCGGGGGCCGTTCCCCCGCCTGCCTGTGCGCCGGCTACGACGCACCGCACGATACACGCAAATTCACGGGCCGATAGCCGCGCAAGGAACGCGCGGCGCGTGCCCTGCGATGCCCGCCCCCGCGTAGTCGCGGCCGGCGGAGCGCAGGCGCGTGCCCGACTTGGGGTTTACACGAAGATGTCGAATATTCTGGCTGATCGCTACCATGCGAAGATCGGCGCACTGCTTCTCGCCTCCAGCGCGCTGTCGCTGCCCGCCATGGCCCATGCCGAGGAAACCGCCGCGCCTGCCGCCGAACCGGCCGCCGACAGCGCCTCGGGCGATGAGGGCACCACCATCGTCGTCACCGCCCGCCACCGCGAGGAGAGCCTGCAGGAAGTGCCGCTGGCGATCTCGGCTGTCTCGGGCGCGGAACTGACCGCCAAGCGCATCGAGCGCGTCAGCGAATTCGCCATCAAGGTCCCCAACTTCAGCGCGCTGCAACAGAACACCCGCGTATCCGGGCTCTACGTGCGCGGTCTTGGCGGCAATGCCAGCAACGACGGCGCCGAGGGCGGCGTGGGCCTCATCGTCGACAACGTGTTCTTCACCCATGTCGGCTTCTCCTGGCTCGATTTTGTCGATCTCGAAAACATCCAGGTCGTGCGCGGGCCGCAGGGCACGTTGCTCGGCAAGAACACCACGATCGGCGCGGTAATCGTGCAGACCGCCAAGCCAAGCTTCGATCCCTCGCTCACCGTCACCGGCACTTACGGCAATTACGATGCCGCACAGATCCGCCTGAATGCCACCGGCCCGATCATCGCCGACAAGCTGGCCTACCGCCTGACCTTTGCCAACAGCTACGGCGGCGCCTGGGTAACCAACCAGTACAACGGCGACAAGCTGCTCGACAATCACCGCTGGTCCCTGCGCGGCCAATTGCTGTTCACGCCGACCAGCGACATCTCCTCGCGCCTGATCGTCGAGCATTACGACAGCCAGGAACGCAACAACTTCTATCCGGCCATCGGCGACGTGACGCAGAACCTCGATCCGAACACCGGCGCGGTCGTCTCTGCCCGCAGCGGCTGGTCGAGCAAGCTGGCCAATGCCTTCGGCTACACGCCCGACTTCAACGCGCCGCACAACGCCAATCTCAACAACCAGGACCGTCTTGTCGCCCGCACCGACGGCGTCTCCAACGAGATCAACTGGGACCTCGGCGGCGTGAACCTGACGTCGGTATCGGCCTGGCGGCGCCTCTATTTCCGCCCCTATAACGACAGCGACTACACCCCTTACGACATCTACCGCGCCGGCTACGACGTCGACGTGAACCAGTATTCGCAGGAACTGCGCCTGGCCTCCAAGCCAAGCGACGTGCTCGACTGGCAGATCGGCGCCTATTACCTGCACGAGGACCTGCGCAGCAACCTGCGCACGATCTTCGGGTCCGATTCCACCGCCTTCTTCCTCTCCCCCGCGCTGCCTTCCTCGGTGACCGACGGGCTGGAGTACGACCGCGACGGCCGCCTGCACATCGACAGCATCGCCGGCTTCGGCCAGGCAACATTCCATGTCACCCCCACGCTCTCGCTGACCGGCGGCCTGCGTTATACCTACGAAAAGAAGTCGGTCGACGTCGAGGGCTACAGCCTTGGCGGGGCAACCCTGACATCGGCGCTGGCCGCCTACCGCACGGCGCTGCTCAACAACCTGGGCGGCACTTCGGGCAGCGCGGCGGGTAGCTACTCGATCTCGGATTCGGTGAACCGCGGGTCCTGGGCATGGCTGGCCAATCCGGCCTGGCAGGTGACCCCCAACGTGCTGCTCTACGCCTCGGCCAGCTATGGCGAGAAGTCGGGCGCGGCCAACACCTCGGCCACCGCTTCGCAGGCAAGCCTCGTCATCACCAGGCCCGAGAAGTCCACCGACTTCGAAGGCGGTATCAAGTCCACCTGGCTGGACGGCAAGGCGACGGTTAACCTCAACCTCTACAACAACACCATCAAGGACTATCAGGCCGCCCGCGTCGACAGCAGCAATGCCACCTTCGGCAGCTACCTCGCCAATGTCGGCAAGGTGCGACTGCGCGGCTTCGAACTGGAAACCGCCCTGCGCCCGGTCCCCGCGCTTGGCCTCAACTTCAACGCCGCCTACAACGACGCCAAGTACCTCGATTACGGCGATGCCCCGGCGCCGGTCGAGTATCAGGTCGCCAACGGCGGCGCCTCGGTGCCGCTCAGCCTGACCGGATACCAGATCGTCGGTGCCCCCAAATGGACGCTGCAGGGCGGGATCGACCTCGACCAGCCGATCGACGACAACTGGGTGCTCACCGGCTACGTCAACACCAGCTGGAAAAGCAAGGTCGCGCTCATCAACCCGCGCTCGATCTATGGCTGGCAGGACGCGGTGGCGATCACCAATGCCGGTATCGGCCTGCGCACACAGGACAATAGCTGGACCGCACAGGTCTGGGTCAAGAACCTCACCAACGAACGCTACGCCGTTGCCTATTCCCCGGCCTCGGCCTCCGCGCCGATCACCGAAGTCTTCGGTAATCCGCGCACGTATGGCCTCACCATCTCGCGAAAGTTCTGACCGATGACAGACACGGCAAGACCCCGCCGCCAGATGCGCCTCGGCGCCTTCCTGTTCGGCGTCGGCCACCACGCCGCCGCCTGGCGCCACCCCGATGTCGACCCGCAAGCGCCGTTCCGCTTCGACTACTGGCTGGACCTTGCCCGCAAGGCCGAGGCGGCGAAGTTCGATGCGGTGTTCCTGGCGGACAACGTGGCGCTGTTCGGCGGCTCGCCCGAGACCATCGCCTATACACCGCCGGTCTACACCGGCGAACCGCTGACGCTGCTTTCGGCGCTGGCCACGCACACCAGCCACATCGGCCTGATCGCCACGGTTTCCACCACTTACCTTGCGCCTTACCATGTCGCCCGCAAGTTCGCCGCGCTCGACCAGCTTTCGGGCGGGCGCGCCGGGTGGAACCTGGTGACCTCGGGCAGCGACGCGGAAGCGGCCAACTTCGGCCTCGACCGCCAGCTCAGCCACGACAACCGCTACCAGATCGCTACCGAGCATGTCGAAGTGGTGAAGGCGCTGTGGGACAGTTTCGCCGATGACGCGGTGATCGCCGACAAGGCCGGCGGCCGCTTCTACGATCCGGCAAAGCTGCGCTTCGTGAACCACGAGGGCGAGCATTTCCGTGTGCGCGGCCCCTTGCAGACCGGCCGCCCGGTTCAGGGCCATCCGGTTATCGTGCAGGCCGGCTCCTCGCAAGACGGCCAGAAGCTCGCCGCGGCCACCGCCGAACTGGTCTTCACAGCCCAGCAGAGCCGCCTTGCCTCGCGGGCCTTCGTGCAAGGGCTGAAGGACCAGGCCGAAGCGCTGGGCCGGTCGCGCGACGATGTGCTCGTGCTGCCGGGCGTTACCATCTACGTCGCCCCGACGCGCGAGGAGGCCGAAGCCAAACTCGCGCAGCTTCACGACTTCGTCGACATGGGCGGGGCGCTCCAGAGCATCAGGACTTTCCTCGAGTGGGACCTGACCGGTGCCGATCTCGACGCGCCACCGCCCCCGCCGCCGTTCACCGAAGGCTGGCAGAGCCGCCAGAAGCTGTTCTACGACCTCGCGCTGGAAGAAGGGCTGACGGTGCGCCAACTGGTCTCGCGCATGTCCGCCGCACGCGGGCATCTGGTGCTGGTGGGCACGCCGGTCGAAGTCGTCGACCAGCTCGAGGAATGGTTCGAGAGCGGCGCTGCGGACGGGTTCAACATCCTCGCCCCGATTTTCCCGCAGGGCCTCGACGACGTGATCGAACTGGTCCTGCCCGAACTGCGGCGGCGCGGCTTGTTCCGTCACGAATACGCGGGGCGCACACTGCGCGGAAACCTCGGCCTTGCCCGCCCGGCAGACGGTTTCTCCGCCGACACCGCCCCCCGCCCTGCTCTCGCCGACCGAAGGAGCCATGCATGACCCAGCGTGCCGAACTGCCGCTCGAACTGCTCGCCGCGCCCGGCGCCACCAGCCTGCCTGCCCATGTCGTGATCCGCGAACTGGCGCTGCCGATCGACGTCGTGCTGCTGCGGCTCGGCCCCGGCGGCGACGATCTCAAGGCGCTGACGCCGCATGGCCGCATCCCCGCCCTGCGCTTCGCCGACGGCAAGGTGATCGGCGAGAACAGCGCGATCCTGCCTTTCCTCGCGGACCTGGCCCCCGGCACAGCGCTGTTGGCCCCGGTGGGATCCATCGAGCGCGCCGAGATCCAGTCGTGGATCGGCTACATCAATTCGGAAATCCATGGCGCCACCCAGCGCGTCGGCAATCGCCCGCATCTCTATTCCGACGATCCCGCCGCACACGAGGGTATCCGCAAGGCCGCCCGCCAGCGCCTGCGCGAAGCCTATGCGCCGCTCGAACAGCGACTGACGGCGCATGACTGGCTGGTGGGGGATCGTTTCACGATTGCCGATGCCTATCTCGGCATTTTTGTCAGCTATCTGCCGCATTTCGGCGAGGCACTGGCCGGGCTCGATGCCCTCGCCCGCTTCTCGGAGCGTTTCGAGACACGCGAAAGCGTACGCGCCGCAAGGGCGTTCGAAGGCCCGCTACCCTTCCCGGACCGCGCCAAGAGCGTTTTCCAATCAGGTGGAAACACCTGATTGGAAAACGCGTAAAACCACAACCGTAGAGCAGTTGATCCGATGCAATCGGATCGGAAACCGCGAAAGGCGCTGCTGGATGCAGAAGCTCGCGCTTGAGAGGTGAATGACGGCGCGCAACACCCCGGTTGCGCGCCGCCTCGATCAGATCATCAGAAGTTCACGCTGGCCCGCACGCCATAAGTACGCGGCGGCTGGAACTGGTAGTTGTCGGTATGGGACACGAAGTTCTGCTGCGCATAGGCCAGCACGTTCTTGTCGAAGATGTTGCGCACGAAGGCCTGTACCTTCCAGCCGCCGACCTCCGGTTCGTAGCTGAGCGACGCGTTGGCCATGAAGAACGACGAAGTCTTGACGTCGTCGAGATTGAACACCGAGAAATAATAGCTCGACGAATACTTGCCGTCGAGATGCGCGGTAACCTTGCCACCGCCCACCGCGAAGTCCTGATCGATGGAAGCCGTGGTGGTGAAGCTCGGTGCGTTGGGCAGGCGGTTGCCACTGATGTCGATGGGGTTTCCGTCGCCATCGTTGACGACGATGCCGCTGCCGAACTTGGTGTGCAGGTAAGCGGCGCTGACACCGATGCGGGTATGTTCGCCCAATAGCGCCTTCACTTCCGCCTCGGCGCCGAGGATCTTGGCGCTCCCGACGTTGAAGGTGCCGCTGCCGCCATCAACCACGCTGGAGGTCTGCGAGGCCTGATAACCCTTGTAGTCCGAATAGAACACGTCGGCGTTGACCTGCAGCGTGTTGCCCATGAACGAGTTCTTGGTGCCGAGTTCGAAGGCGTCGAGCTTTTCCGGCCCGTAAGGCACCGAGGCGGCGCTGCCGTTCGAGTTGAACCCGCCCGACTTGTAGCCGCGGTCGTACTTGGCATAGATCAGCGTGTTGGGCATCGGACGGTAGTTGAGGCCGACATGCCAGGTCGGTTGGCTCTCGCTGAGCTTGCCCTCGCCGGGCGTGGTAAGCGTGAGCGCCGGAGCGAAGGGGCTGGCGAGCGCCGGCAGGAACAGCACCGCCTGCCCCGAACGCGACTTCTTGTCCCAGGTGTAACGCCCCCCGACGGTGAGCTGAAGCTGGTCGGTAATGTCGTAGTCCGTCTGGGCAAACAGCGCCTGCGAACGGGTCTTGATCCTGTAATCGAACTTGATGCCGTACTGATCGGGCTGCCCGAAGCTTTCCAGCGGACCGCCAGCGGCATAATCACCGGTCATGTCGAGGTTGTAGAGCCCGGAATCGACAGTGTTGTTTTCCTGGAAGCGGAAGTAACCAGCCTGAATGAACAGGCGCGAGGCGGAATCGTTGCTGACGCGGAACTCATGGTTCCAGGTCGTCGGCGTCTCGCTCTGGCGGAACTGGCGGTTGGCAGGATAGGACGGGCCGGTAGCATCGAGCACGTTGGTCCAGTGCTGCTTGTCGTAGCCCCCGGCATAAACGAAGTTGAGATTGCCCGGCGTTGCGTAGGCCAGCTCCCAGCGGAAACGGTCACCCTCGAGGCGGGTAGATGTCAGCGTGTCGTTGGGGAACGGATCGAGGTTCTTGAACGAAGGCTTGGGGCCGCCCAGGGTCGACTTGAACTGCGCATCACCGTTCACGCTGCGGGAATCGTGCTGGTAGGACACCCAGGCGGAGAAGCCGTCGTTCTTGTAGAGCGCCTGGATACGGCCGGAGGCGAAATTCTCGTCATCGCCGTCCTTGGCCGGGCCGTCGAGCTTGCGGTAGCCGTCATGGGTAATGAAAGTGCCCGAAGCGCGCACCGCGAAATGATCGCTCAAGGCAAGGTTGGCCCCCATCTCGCCGGTGAAGGCGCCGTAGTTGCCGACTTCGACCGTGCTGTAACCGCCGTTGGTGAAAGCGGGGCGGTTGGTGATCAGGCTGATCAAGCCCCCGGTGGAGTTACGGCCGTTGAGCGTGCCCTGCGGCCCCTTGAGCACCTCGATGCGGGCAAGGTCGTACATCGACGCATTAATCGAAAAAGGACGGTTGGTGTAGAACCCGTCACGCGCGATCGGCACCGAGGGATCGCCGATTTCGGTCACGTCGGTGGACGCGATGCCACGCACGGCGACATAGGCAGCGCCGGCCGAAGGCGAGATGTTCACGCTGGGGTCGATGGCGGCCAGATCACGCACCGACGAGATGCCGGCGTCACGCAAGGCGTCGCCCGAATAGACGTTGAGCGCGATCGGGGTGTCTTGCGCCGACGATGCGGTGCGGTTGGCGGTCACGATGATCTCGCCAAAACCCTGTTCCTGCTGCTGCGGCTCCTGGGCCGCAGGCGCGTCGGTTGCCGCCTGCGCCTGGGCCATCGCGGGAACGGCCAGCGCCGACGTCGAAAGAAGCACGAATGCCAGTCTCATTTCTCTCTCCCATACCGGCGCGTACCATGCTGGTCGCGCCTTATATAAAACCGGAATACGCATTCTAATTAAGGTGAGAATCAGGTGCCGTCAAGCGGGGGGCCCGGCCATGCCGCCAACCGCGCATTCCGCTGGAAATGCAGGAGTTCGAAAATGGCACCGAGGCCTTTGCCGCGCTTCAGGCCGCGGCCCGGTTCCGTGTCCTTGTCCGAGCTACCTCGAACGAATCCTCGAGAATCGCGACGAGTCTCGCCTCCAGGCGCCGCGGTTGCACGCCCCGCCCATAAGGGGGCTTTATGGAGTACCGATGAATTGTGATTGGGCCCACGGCACAGGGAACATTACGGATGCTGGAACCGCATCGTCGTATCTCCTTCGGGTCGCAACGAAGAGAACATCGCGCTTCCAAGCTGAAGCCAGTGCGGCTGGCTACATGCAGCCACACGCGCCGGATGCACCCCCCGGCATCCGGCGCGGATAGGGCTTGCCTGACAGACGCTGCGCCCCCGTTTTCCGGCATTTTCGGGGCGAACGCTAAGAATGCAGTGCGCAATTTGGCCCATTTGACAACCCGCCAACTGATAGGCAATTTTGCTTTCAGACGCATCCGACAGAGCGGGAAAAATCTTGTTCGACCCACAGCTGTAGACAGCATCGAAATCCACAGAGTTTTGACGAACTCCAACAACATTTCATGCTGCAAGAATAAAATTCATAAACTGAATTTTTCAAAAATAGTTCATTACATTAATAAAATATCGCCTTCATCGCGACTTTCACGATTCTTAAAAAGGTGAATGCACCTGACGAATCGAGAAACGCGGACAATCATAATCCTGGAGCAGTGGATCCGATAAGACCGGATCGCAAATCGCTCCGGAAAGCATGTGCGCGTAGCCGATGCTGTGTGCATTCCACGCCCGAACGGGCTTTGCGAGGGTTCCGGCAATGGCCACGAAAGCGCAGGCGTCTCCGAGCGTATCCACGCCATGCCCGGTCGCTTGTCCGGGTGCGCGGCGTCCTGCACCAGAATATTCCCTCCTGCCGGAACTTCCATTCCTGATGGCAACGATCCCGATTTGAGCCGCCTTGCCCCCCCAACGGCTCAAGCGGCGCAGCGGGCATAACGCCCGCTGCGCTTGCTTTATCCGGACTTCAGGCCAGCGCTCACACCAGCGTCAGAAGGCCCTGGGCAGGATCGAACAGGCCCTCCCAGATCATCTTGCCCGCGACCCAAAGAATGACCGCCAGACCGACATAGGCGATCCAGCGATACCGCTCGATCACACGGGCAAGGGCATTGGCGGCAAGGCCCATCAGTGCGACCGAAAGGATCAGGCCGATGGCCAGGATGCCCGGATGTTCCCGCGCAGCACCCGCCACGGCGAGCACATTATCGAGACTCATGCTGACATCGGCGAGCGCCACGGCCCATGCCGCAGCGGCAAAGGAGCGCGGCACGGTCGGGCTAACGACGTCTGCTTCATCGCCCTCACCCGCCTCGACGCGCAACTCGCGCCACATCTTCCAGGCCACCCAGACCAGCAGGAGTCCACCCGCGAAGACGAGGCCGACCAACTGCATGAGTTGGGTGACTGCAAGCGCGAACACGATGCGCAGCCCCAGCGCGGCCAACACGCCGATGAGGATCACCTTGCGGCGCATCGCCGCAGGCAAGCCGGCGGCAAGCGCGCCGACGACAATGGCATTGTCCGCCGCCAGCATCACGTCGATCAACACGACCTGCCCGAACGCGGTAAGCGCGGCCGGCGAGCCGAGGTTGGAGAAATCGGCAACGATGTGCTGCCACAAGTCGGTCATGCAAAAATAGTCCTGTTGGTCCAGGCGCCGCGCGCGGTCGCCACGAGGAAATCGGAATAGCTCCAGCGACAAGCGGCTGCAGCGATGGTGGATAGACTGTCTTCGTCCTCGCACCCCGGGCAGCCGAGACCGGTCAGGCTGGGCTTGGCGATGATGCCGATCACCGGCGGCTCGCGCGCCGGTAAAGGATCGCAATCATCTGTTCGCGGGGGGCTGGGGCTGTCATGCGCGCCTCCTGTCACCCCACGAAGGGAAAGGCCAGAAACAACATGCCCGTGATCGTCATGACGAGGCAGCACAGCGCCGCCGGAACCAGCGTGAAGCGCTGGTGGTCGGCAAGGTCCACACCGGCAAGGCTGACCAGCAGATAGGTCGAAGGCACCAGCGGGCTCAGCAGGTGGACCGGCTGGCCCATCAGCGAGGCGCGGGCAATGGCCATCGGCTCCACGCCGTAATGCGTGCCCGCTTCGGCAAGGATCGGCAGCATGCCGAAGTAGAACGCGTCGTTGGAGATGAAGAACGTGCCCGGCAGGCTGATCAGCGCGGTGATCGGCGCCATGTAGGGGCCAAGGAACGGCGGAATGAAGTTCACCACCTCGCGGCTCATCGCCTCCACCATGCCGGTGCCCGAAAGGATGCCGGTGAAGATGCCCGCCGCGAAGATCAGCGAGACGACAGCCAGCACGTTGCCCGCATGGGCGGCAATGCGCTCCTTCTGCTCCTTCACCTGGGGATAGTTGGCGATCATCGAGACGGCGAAAGCCAGCATCATCAGGATCGGCAGCGGCAGCACGCCCCACACCAGCAGCACCAGCAGCGCGACGACCAGTGCGGCATTGAACCAGAGCATCTTCGGGCGGCGCGCCTCCGGCCACTGCGAGACGGCGAAGTCCTCCAGCTCGCGCGGGGTCGCCTTCTCGACACGGCCGATGCGGCGGCGTTCCTTGCGGCCGAAATGGATCGCCAGCAGGATCAGGAAGGCAAGACCCGCGATCATGCCTGGGATCAGCGGCAGGAACAGTGCGGAGGGATCAAGCTTCAGCGCACTGGCCGCGCGCGCGGTCGGCCCGCCCCAGGGGGTGAGGTTCATCACCCCGCTCGTCACCATCAAGAGGCAGACGAGGTAGAGCCGGTTCATGCCGTAGCGCTTGTAGAGCGGCAGCATGGCGGCCATCGTGATGATGTAGGTGGTCGAACCGTCGCCATCGAGGCTGACGAGCGCGCAGAGCACCACCGATCCGATCAGGATCAGCATCGGGTCGCCGTGAACCAAGCGGATCAGGCGGCCCACCAGCGGATCGAACAGGCCGGTGTCGGTCATCGTGCTGAAGAACAGGATCGCGAAGAGCAGCATGACGCCGGTGGGCGCCAGCTTGGTCAGGCCCTCGATCATCATGTCGCCAAGCCCGGCATGGAAACCGGCAAGCAGGGCGAACAGCGTGGGCACGACGACCAGCGCAACCAGCGGGGTCATCCGCTTGGTCATGATGAGCGTCATGAAAGTGGCCACCATCAGGAAGCCGATAAGGGCGAGACTCATGATTGTCCCCGAATGTCTGTCATGGATGGATGGGACGGATCAGAACGTGACGCCGACACGCGCGCTGAGCGTCTCGCCGTCATCGTTGCCGGTGTAGACACCGGCGGTGTTCTGGGTGTTCCAGTGGATCGCGTTGACTTGGAAGCGGGTGAAGCTGTTGAGATACCAGTTCACACCCAGCGTCGCCGCCCAGCCCTGCGCGGGCGAGGTGATGTCGTCGAACTCCAGGTTTTCGTAGCGGGCGGTCAGCTCGATCGCGCCGGGGCCGCCGTCGAAGACGGAGTGCAGCACCTTGGGCTGGCCGAAGCTGCCGAGGCGCGGGTTGTAGGGGGGCAAGTCGCCGGTGAGGAACCAGCCGCCCGAAACGCTCCACGCGCGGGTCACGTAATCGGGACGGCCATTGTCGAGCCGGGCATGGCGCTCGCCCGCCTCGCCCATCAGCCAGACCGGGCCGGAATAGCCGCCCAGTTCCACGCCGTAGCCGGTGGTGCCGGTGCCGCCGATCAGCGTGCCGGTGGAAAGCCGCAGCGCGCCGTTGAAGCGCCCGCCGATCACGGTGTTGCGGGTGAGAATGTTCTTGCCCGGTTGCAGATGCTCGTCGAAGCCCCACACGCCGAGGTGCAGCACCTGACGGTCCGACTTGATCGGGTTCCAGTGCGCGCGGGCCAGCACGGTGCGGTTGTCCGAGGTGCTCTGGTCGCCGTCGATACGGTCCCCGGTGACGGTCAGCGAGGCATGGCCGGTCTTCCAGAACAGGCGCGGCATCACGCCAAGGCCGTAGAAGCCCCGCTGCGGAATGATCGCGGTGGCCACCACGGTGCGTTCGAGGAAGGGCGTCGAATCCGATCCCGTCGAGCCTTCGAAGCTGCGGTCGTTGAACAAGTGGCCGACGCGCACGTCATAGTCCATGCCGGGCGCGATGCGGTTGCGCCAGCCCATGAAGGCGGTGACGATATCGACCTCGTTCTCCGAGAAGTCGCTCTCGAACTGGTAGAAGAAGTGCGTGCCGACCGTGCCCTCAAGCCCAAGGCGCAGCGCGCGCATGCCGGTGGTGGTGAGGTTGCGGCCGGAATACTTCGAGCCGGTCGTGGTGCTGACATCGGTGAGGATGCGCCCGCGCGGCTTGAAGCTGAACATGCCGTCCGCCGAGTGGAACACCGGCAGGCCCGCGCCCCATTCGGTGCTGACGCCCGAGGCGGCGACGGCAGCAGCGCGCACGCGCTCCACATCGCGCTCGGCCGGTCCCGGCGGCACCAGTTGCGGGGCGTAGGGCTCTACCGGCGGCGACGCGGCGGCCACGGAAGCCGCCGGGACCTGCGGCGCGGAAGCCACGGCCGGCGCCGAACGCTCCGCCTCCAGTTTCTCCACCCGCTGGCGCAGCGAGGCGATTTCGGCCGCCTGCGCGCGCACCAGTTCGGCGAGATCTTCCTTGCTCGGCGTTTCGGCAAGCGCCGGGTTCGCCGCGACCAGCGCAACGAGGGCCGAGCCCAAAGTCAGGGTTTTCATCGGGTATTACGTCCAGAAGCAAGGGCCGCATTCCAGTCGCGCAGGAAGCGCTCACGGGTCAGGCGATCGAGATTGACGAGAAGCTGCGGGCCGACGCGCACCGGGCGCGCCTGCCCCACAGGGAGCCGGTGCGCAGCGATATCGGTGCGCACCGGCCAGAGGCTGTGCCGGGCAAGCTGGGATTGCCCGGCACGGGAAAGCAGGAAATCGAGGAACAGCCGGGCCGCCGCCGGATGGCGCGCATCGCGCGAGATGAAGGCGATGCGCGAGGTGACGATCGTGTAGTCGCGCGGGAAAACGACGCCGATGTTGGGATCGCGCCGCGCCCGTTCGAGCGCGTAGGAACCGATCACGTTGTAGGCGATGGCCAGCTTGCCCGAAGCGACGCCCTGCAGCATTTCCTCGGTATGCGTGGACAGCACCGGCCGCGTCGCCGCCATCGCATCCACCAGACTGCGGGTGTCGCGGGTGATCTGGAAGTCCTGCGAGAGATAGAGATAACCCACGGCCGAGCGCGCCGGATCGAATGTGGCCACTTTGCCCATGAAGGCATCGCGGCGCCGGCGCAGCAGCTGCTCCAGCTGCTGGTGGCTCTGCGGCACCCATGCCGCCGGAACCAGCTTCTTGTTGTAGACGATGCCGATGGGCTCGGCGGTGACGCCGAAGCCCATGTTCTTCCACACCGCGGCCTGGGGCAGCGCCGGCTTTTCGGGGCTGGCGTACTGCTGCGCGTAGCCATCGTTGATGAGCTTGATCTGCTGGTCCATCGCCGAAGACCAGACGATGTCCGCCGAGTAGGTCTTCGCGCGCGTCTCCACCGTGTAGCGGCGATAGAGTTCCGCCGAACCGAGATCGGCATAGAGCACCTGGATGCCCGGATAGGCACGGCGGAAGGCCGAGACCACCGGCACCATCTCCGCCTTGTCGGCATTGGCGTAGATCCGCACGGTGCCTTCGGCGCGCGCATCGGCGATCAGGCTCTCGTAGGAGCGCGGATAACCCGAAGGCCGATCGGCAAGCACCGGTGCCGTGGCGACCGGCGAGACGAGCGCGCCCGCGAATGCCAGAATGGTGATGATCTTGCGCAATCCCGTATCCTCTCGCTTTCCGCGTCTCGATGGCGGATAAGCTCTGCCCCATGATCTACGATCCGAAGCTGTCACTCACCTTTCACGGCGCCTTTCATGAAAATTTCTTGCCCGAGGGCGTTCCGTGCGCATCCTGATCGTCGAGGATGACGCCCAGCTCGCGCGCGGCGTGGCCTCCCTGCTGCGCACGGCGGGCCATGCGGTCGATCATGTCGCCTACGGTGAAGAAGCGCTCTCGGTCTCCGCAAAGGAACCCTATTCGCTGGTCATCCTCGACGTGGGCCTGCCTGACATCGACGGCTTCGAGGTGCTGGCACGGATGCGGGCGCGCGGCGACCAGGTCCAGGTGCTGATGCTCACCGCGCGCGATGGCCTGGACGACCGCGTGCGGGGGCTGGACCTCGGCGCCGACGATTATCTGCGCAAACCATTCGAGGTGGAGGAATTGGAAGCCCGCGTGCGCGCGCTCGGCCGGCGGCGCGGCGGCAGCGAGGCCGCACCGGAAATGCGGATCGGCACGATGACGATCAACCGCTCTACCGGACGCGTCGAAGTGGGCGAGCGGCCGGTGGAACTGCGCCGCCGGGAATGGGCGGTGCTCGAAGCGCTTGCCGCGCGCGCCGGCCAGATCGTCTCGCGCGAGACGCTGCAGGCCGAAGTCTTCGGGTTCGACGATCCGGTTGGCTCCAACGCCCTCGAAGTCAACGTCACCCGCCTGCGCAGCAAGCTGGCGCCGGACGGCCCGGCGATCCGCACCGTGCGCGGGGTAGGCTACATGCTCGACCGTCCGTGACGCCGGCCCCCTCACCGCAACGGGCACTGCCGCTACGCCGCCGCATGGCGATCGCCATGCTCGGCCCGCTGGTGGTTGCCGCGTTGGCACTGGGCGCGATCGGCTGGGCACTGGTTTCCGACGTCGTTCGCCGCACCAACGACCGGGTGCTGGGCGGCGCGCTTGGCGCGATTGCCGAGACCGTGCAGGTGGAACGCGGCGAAGTCACGCTGGACCTGCCTCCCGCGGCCTTCGGCATGCTGGAAAACAGCGAGCGCGACAATGTCTACTACCGCATCGCCCTGGGCGGCCGTCTGCTCACCGGCTATGCCGACCTTCCCGCGCCCGACATCGCCGCGTTGTCCGCCGACGAACCGCATTTCCGCTATGCCGACTATCGGGGCCAGCGCATCCGCATCGGCGAAACCTTGCGCGCGCTGCCACGCATCGAGGCGCCGGTGGTGGTGCAGGTGGCCGAGACGCTCGACAACCGCGAGGCGCTGCGCTGGCGGCTGATGACCGCCTTGCTGCTCGGCGAACTGGTGCTGCTGGGTGCAGCCCTGGCACTGATCCGTCCGGCACTGGGGTGGAGCCTGCGCCCGCTGGCGGACCTGCGCACCGCGATCGAGGCGCGCGAAACCCGCGCCTCGCCCGATCTCTCACCGCTCCAGACCGGCCCGCTGCCGATCGAGCTGCAACCGCTTTCCCGCTCGTTCGACAGCCTGCTCGCACGCCTCGATCACGCAACCACCGGCATGCGCCGCTTCACTGCCGACGCCTCGCACCAGATGCGCACGCCGCTGTCGGTGCTCAAGGTTCAGGTCGCCCTCGCCCGGCGCGGCTCGACCGAGGCCCTGCAGGAAATCGAGGAAGCCAGCGACCGCTTGGAACGCCTGCTCACCCAGCTGCTCACCCTCGCCCGCGCCGACGAGGCGGGCACCCTGCCCCCGCTGGAGCGCGTGGACCTGCGCGAAGTGAGCCAGCGCGTCATCACCCGGCGCATCCACCAGGCGATCGAGGCAGAAATCGACCTCACGCTCGAATGCGTCGGCGATACCGACCACGAAGGCCCCTTCGAAGTTGAGAGCCACCGGGCACTGGTGTTCGAGATGGTCTCCAACCTCGTCGACAACGCAATCCGCTACAACCGGCGCGGCGGCCACGCCGCCATCGTGCTCGAGACCGACGGCTCCACCACCCGCCTGACCGTCGCCGACGACGGCCCCGGCATACCGGCCCCGCTCCGGGAACGCGCCAAGGCCCGATTCGTGCGCCTGCAAGGCGAACAGGGCCCCAGCGGCAGCGGCCTTGGTCTCGCGATCGTGCAGGCGACCGTCGAGCGGCTGGGTGCGCGGCTCGAGATGCGCGAGGGGAATCCCGGCCTCCATGTCAGCGTGCTGTTCGCACCGGGCACTGGCGGTCACCAGGGGGCCCCATAATCGCATCGGAATCCGGCGCATACTGCACTGCAACATTCACCGCCCCCTGTCCCGACCGCCCGCGTTCCGGGCCTGCGAGACCGCAACCATAGTGCAACACTCATGATGCCGAATGTCATAAAGGACATTTTATTGCTTGTGCGAGCAACCGCCCCGCTCTAGCGGGCCGCGCATAAAAAACTCCAGGGAAACATCGAGGGACTCGCATGAACGCCTACCGTACCACGGTGCTTTGCACCGCGTCGTTTGCTGCCGCTATCGCAGCCCTTCCTGTCGCCGCACAGGCCCAGAGCGCTTCGGCCGCACCGGAAACCACCTCCAGCACCGACATCGTCGTCACCGCGACCCGCCGCGAGGAACGCGCGGTCGACGTGCCGATCGCGGTCTCCTCGCTCTCGGGCGAAAAGCTGGCCGTCATCAATTCCAGCGGTCAGGACATCCGCTTCCTTTCGGGCCGCGTGCCCAGCCTGCTGGCGGAATCCTCGTTCGGCCGCACCTTCCCGCGCTTCTACATCCGCGGCCTGGGCAATACCGACTTCTCCTCGGACGCCGCGCAGCCGGTCTCGGTGGTCTATGACAACATCGCGCTGGAAAGCCCGTTCCTGAAAGCCATGCTTGCCTTCGACCTCGAGAACGTCGAAGTGCTCAAGGGGCCGCAGGGCACGCTGTTCGGCCGCAACACCCCGGCTGGCGTCATCAAGCTGACCTCGGCGCGCCCGACCGATCATTACACCGGCCACGCCAGCGCCTCGTGGGGCACCTACAACACGGTGAACAGCGAAGTCGCGCTCAGCGGCCCGATCACCGACACCCTGCGCTTCCGCGTCGCCGGCCTGCTCCAGCACCGCGACGACTGGGTGAAGAACGACTACGCCGCGACCCTCAACGAGCACAGCTTCGACGGCTATAACGACATGGCCGGCCGTGCCCTGCTCGAATACGACAGCGGCCCGCTCAACGTGCTGGTCAACCTGCATGGCCGCCGCCTGCGCGGTTCGGCCCGCGTCTTCCGCGGCAACTCGATCAAGCCCGGCACCAACGACTTCGTCGATGGTTTCGACGTCGAGCACACCGCCCAGAACGGCGCCAACCCGCAGCGTCTCAACAGCTGGGGCACCAACGTCCAGGCAAGCTACGCCTTCGACGGCCTCGGCACCCTGTTCTCGATCACCGGCTGGGAACGCGCCAGCGTATTCTCGCGCGGCGACGTGGACGGCAGCTATCCCGCCGCCGTGCCCTTCTCGGTAGAGACCGGCAGCCGCGCCAAGCCGCGTGAATTCACGCAGGAAGTGCGCTTCGCCTCGGAGAAGTTCGGCGACGTCAGCTTCCAGACCGGTGCCTACTACTTCAACCAGAACCTCGACACCGCCGCCTACAGCTGGAACACGACCAACGTCCAGACCAACGGCAACACCAGCCACCTCGACAACGAGACTTACGCGGTGTTCGGTTCGCTCGAGTACACCCCGATCGACGCGCTGATCCTGCGCGGCGGCCTGCGCTGGTCGCATGACCGCAAGTACAGCGAACTCAACGACGTCACCGGTGTGCTGCTGTCGGACGGCCATGCCAAGGGCTCGAAGCTCTCGTGGGATGCCAGCGCGACCTACAAGCTGGACACCGATCACTCGGTCTATGCCCGCGCCGCGTCGGGCTACCTCGGCGCCTCGCTGAAGAACGACGTCACCGCCGGTGTCGCCACCAAGGCCAAGCCGCAGACCACCACCTCGTTCGAAGCCGGCTTCAAGGGCAACGAACGCGGCCTCGTCAGCTACTCGGCCGACGTGTTCTACATGAACACCCGCAACATCCAGCTCACCGCCGTCGGCGGCTCCTCCAACACCACCACGCTGATCAACGCCCGCAAGGCGATCGGCTGGGGTGTCGAGAGTGAAGTCACGCTCACCCCGGTCGAAGGCCTCGCGCTGACGGCTGGCGGCAGCTACAACTTCACCAAGCTGAAGGACCGCGATCTGATGGTCGCGCCGTGCTCGGGCGGCTGCACCGTGCTCGACCCCGTCGTGAGCGGCACCTCGTTCGTCTCGATCGACGGCAACCGCCTGCCGCAGGCCCCGCGCTGGATCGCCAACTGGACCGCCAGCTACACGATCCCGGTCAGCGACACCCAGGAAGTGTTCGCCTATACCGACTGGGCCTATCGCAGCTCGGTGAACCTGTTCCTCTACGATTCGATCGAGTTCACCGGCAAGCCCTCGCTCGAAGGCGGCCTGCGCCTCGGCTTCCGCGACAATGCCAAGGGTGTCGAAGTGGCGGCATTTGCCCGCAACATCACCAACCAGATCCGCATCATCGGCGCGATCGACTTCAACAACCTGACGAGCATGGTCAACGAACCGCGCATCATCGGCGGCGAAGTGAAGTTCAAGTTCTGATGGTTGCTGCCGGCGGGGCATGCCCTGCTGGCTGACCGGCTTACAAAAAACGGGGCGGAAGATCGTTATCTTCCGCCCCGTTCTTGCGTGCCGTTCAGATCGGCTGATCGAGTGATTTGGCCAGCGGCGTGAACAGCTTCGGCCCGCCTGCGGTCATGTACCAGCAATCCTCCAGGCGAATGCCGAACTCGCCGGGAATGTAGAGCCCGGGTTCGTCCGAAAAGCACATGCCTTCCTGCAGCGGCGTCGCATCGCCATGAACCAGATAGGCCGATTCGTGCCCGTCGAGACCGATGCCGTGGCCGGTACGGTGCGAAAGCCCCGGCAAGCGGTAACCCGGCCCCCAGCCCTCCCTGGTATAGAAACTGCGCACCGCATCGTCGAGCACGCCCACCGGCACGCCGATCCTTGCGGTTTCCAGCGCGATCTCCTGCCCGCGGCGGACCGTGTTCCAGACCTTGCGCTGGCGCGCCGTCGGCTCACCGAAAACCCAGCTGCGCGAAATGTCGGACTGGTAGCCATGGACCTGAGCCCCGCAGTCCATGAGGATCACCGACCCCTCGCGTACCGCCTGCGGCTTGTGCGAACCGTGCGG
The DNA here is from genome assembly GCF_006874585.1 of Sphingomonas sp. IC081. Taxonomy (GTDB): domain Bacteria; phylum Pseudomonadota; class Alphaproteobacteria; order Sphingomonadales; family Sphingomonadaceae; genus Novosphingobium. Next base: position 301,682 of record NZ_CP029762.1, on the reverse strand, counting down.
ATAGGCGCTCGCCTCATTGAGCAGCACCAGCGAGAACTCCGGCGGGCCGCCCAGCGCTGCCGAGGTCTTGTCCATCAGGTCGGCAATGTCCTGCTGCGTCATCCCGGCGCGCACTTCGCCGTGGACATGGCGCAGCGCCGCCAGTGTGATGTCGTTGGCGCGCTGCATCAGCGCCAGTTCCGCCGGCGACTTGATCTGCCGGCACTGCGCGATCAGCCCCTCGCCCGAGACGATCTCGCAATCAAGCCCGTCGCGCTTCAGGGCATCGACGATGAAGAAGCGCGTGGTCGGCTCGATCGCCAGCTTGCGCCCGGCGACCTTGCTGTCCCGCAGCACGCCGATCATGCGCGCTTCGGGATCCTCGTCCTCGTTCCAGGGACGCACTTCGGCGGGAATGCGCAGCGTCTCGCGCACGCTGGGTTCCTCGAAGGCCGGGGTCACCACCACGGCATCACCTTCGGCCGGGATCACCACCGCCGTCACCCGTTCGGAGCGCCCCCAGCGGATGCCGGTGAAGTAGCGCAGCGTCGAACCCGATTCGACGATCATCGCCCCCACACCCGCCGCGCGCATCAGCCCCTGCAGCCTGGCGATCCGCGCCGCATGCTCTTCGGGAGAGATCGGCTTCACGTCTGCGCCTGCGGAAAGAACCGGCAACGGCGATGCCGCCGCCTGGAGGCGCGGTGCCAATGCCATGCCCGCGCTGGCCATCGCCCCGGCCAGAAAACCGCGCTTCGATATCATCTTGTGCTCCCCTTCGGCGGACATGGCAGCCCCGTGGCAGCCAGCGCCGGAGCGTTCATGCGGGGCAAAGCGCCCGCCCGCAATAGGAGGCGGGCGGCAAATCCGCCGCCGGTTGAATTATTCACCGTAACGGTTGCGATCTGCGCTATCTCGCAGCCGATCTCCGTGGTATTGACGTATACGTGAACCAGGCCATTCCCCACCGCTTTCCGATCGGCATCGATCCGGGTGACATCGACTTCATGGGTCATGTCAACAACGCCAGCTACCTCAAGTGGGTGCAGGAGGCCGTGCTCGATCACTGGCGGGCGCTCGCCCCGGCAGAAGCGATCGCGCAGCACTTGTGGGTCGCGATCAAGCACGAAATCACCTACCGCAAGCCCGCCTTCCTCGAGGATGACGTGATCGCCACGGTCCTGCTCGAAAAGGTCCAGGGCGCCCGCGCGTTCTACGAAACCGTGATCCGCCGCGGCGAGGAAGTGCTGGCCGAGGTCAAGTCCAGCTGGTGCTGCATCGATGCCGATACCAAGCGCCCCGCCCGCCTTGCCCGCGACGTGATCCAGAAGTTCTTCACGCCGGACAGCGGCGCGTAATCGAACGGAGGGCGGGCATCCGCCCTGCCCCCTCCTCTTGGCGGCAGGCCCCGTTCAGGGCCGGTAATAGGCGTAGACCTTGGCGACGTATTCGCGGCTGTCCCAGCTGCAGTCGGCCCCCTTCTCGATGATGAAGGTATCGCCCTTGCCGAAGCTGGCAGTCCGTCCCGAGGCATCGGTGAAAGTCACCGATCCGGCGAGAAGGTGCATGAGTTCGCTGTGGTGGAAATGGATCGGCAGGCGGCGGTAAGGCGTCGAATCCCAGACCCCGCACTTGAATACCGCGTCCGCCGACGTGAACTGGTTGCCCGAGCGGCACGACGGTTTCTCGCCCAGCAGGACATCGTCGCCCGGAGGATTGGAAGGCGCAAGCGGCGCCCCGTTGTCGATCCGGTAAACGCCCGCATCGCCATCCGGCGCCGCGAGATAACGCATGCCAACCAGCTTGACCGGGACCGAAGCGCGCCAGCCGATCTGCGCCCCGCGGGCAATGACCAGGCTCTCGCCTTCGACCAGGTCGATCTCGCCGTCTGCGCTCAGGAAACGCAGGCCCCCTTCCAGCACCATGACCCAGGTATCCCCGCGCTCTTCGCGGTGCAGCCCTTCACCGGCCGCAACACTGCTCACGAAGACTTCGCAGTCGCCTGCCCGCACCGGCAGGATGCGTGCGCCGCGCCCAAGCGGATCATCGCTGCCACCTGCGGGCAAGTCCAGCGAGAAGGCCTTCAGATCGAGGAATGTGGGGCAGTTCGCGGTCGTCTGAGCGGTCACCATGATCTCCGTGCAGTGCTGTCTGGCCTATCCGGGATAGGCCCTGCGATGCGGCATTAGCTTCGGAACTTGCGCCCGCCCCGCCGCGCCCCCGGACACTTCCGCGCGTGCCGCGGCATAACCTGCGGCAAGGGACGGGAGAGCCGCCGCAAACCGCAGCCGCCATGCCGAAATCGTGCATCATTCGGCGCAATCTTCCGCGCCGGCGGTGCAAAGACTATGAGCAACCGGAAACCGTGAACCGAGGCCCTTTCGCATGAACCCTGCCGTCCACCGCCTGCCCAGTGACGAAGTGCTGCCCGAAGCGGCGGACGTCGTGATCGTGGGCGGCGGCATCGTCGGATGCGCCGCGGCGTTCTATCTGGCGCAGCGCGGGCTCTCGGTGGCCCTCATCGAAAAGGGCCACGTCGCCGGCGAACAATCCAGCCGCAGTTGGGGATGGTGCCGCCAGCAGAACCGCGACCGCCGCGAGATGCCGCTCTCGGTCCTGTCGATGGACTTGTGGGACAGGCTGGCCCCGGAAATCGGCAAGGACCTCGGCTTTCGCCGCACCGGCCTGGTCTATGCGACCGATGACGAGCAAGTGCTCGAAGGCTGGGCATCGTGGCGCCCCGTCGCCGAGGAATTCGGTGTCGACACGCACATGCTGAATGCCGCGCAGGCAGCCGAGCGAATTCCGGAAACCCGCCGCAAATGGGTGGGCGGGCTCCATTCGGTGGCGGACGGAAAAGGCGAGCCGGCCCTTGCCGCACCGATCCTCGCCGAAGGCGCGCGGGCGCTGGGGGCAACGATCCACCAGAACTGCGCGGCCTATGGCCTGGACGTCACCAACGGACGCGTGACCGGCGTGCACACCGAACAGGGCCTGATCCGCGCCGACGCGGTGATCTGCGCGGCGGGGGCCTGGGCCTCGCGTTTCCTGCGCCCTCACGGAATCGTCTTCCCGCAGGCCAGCGTGCGCCAGACCGCCTTGCGCACCAAGCCCACCGCCAATGTCGGCGAAGTGCTCTATTCCTCCGACTTCGCGATGACCCGCAGGCTCGACGGCAGCTACACGCTGGCGATCAGCGGCCGCGCCACGCTGGAGCTTACCCCGCAAGGCATCCGCTTCGCGCGCGAGTTCATGCCCCAGTTCATCCAGCGCCTGAAAGCCGTGCAGGTGGGGCTGGGCAAGAGCTTCATCACCGGCCCGGATTCGGCCTCGGCCCTGCTGACCGACAATCCTGAGGTCTTCACCGGGACCCGGGCGGCCGATCCCGCCCCCATGCGCCGTCTGGTCAAGGCGATCATGGACAACGTGCGCGGCACTTTCCCGCAGCTCGCCGATGTCGAGATCGACCACGCCTGGGGCGCCTTTGTCGATTGCACGCCCGATGCCGTGCCGGTGGTCTCGCCGGTGGACGCACTGTCGGGGCTCTATCTCGCGGCGGGATGTTCGGGCCATGGTTTCGGCCTTGGCCCGGGCATCGGCTATCTGGTCGCCCAGATGGCCGCGAACGAGAGCCTGGCCGTCGACGCCTCGCATTTCCGCCTGTCACGCCTGGTGGACGGATCGAAGGTCAAGGTCGGCGCGCTCTGATTTCGCGCGCCCGGTCATAAGAGCGTCAAGACTCTGTTTTAGCGCCAGGCGGGTGCCGCCGAGAGTTCTTTCCAGCAGCCGGCTGCAAGTCCGGCCCCACAAGCCACACGGGCGGCGCGCGGGCGAATCCTATCCGCAAGCCTCCACTGCGGACGGGCCGCTGCCGCGCGGGCTGATTGCGGCAGGACTGGCCGCCTTCTGGGTCTACCTGGCGATGTATGCGTTCCGCAAGCCGGTCGCGGTGGCGACTTTCGCGGGCGAGCCGCCGCTCTGGGGGATGGATTTCAAGACCGCGCTGATCATGGCCCAGGCGCTGGGCTATGCCTGCTCCAAGATCATCGGCATCCGCGTCGTCTCGGCGCAGCGCGGCAACCGCCGCAAGGAACTGATCCTGGGGCTGATCGCCGTTTCCTGGGTCGCACTGCTCGGCCTTGCGCTGCTGCCCGCGCGGTGGGCACCCTTGTGCATGATCCTCAATGGCCTGCCGCTCGGCATGATCTGGGGGCTGGTCGTCAGCTACCTGGAAGGACGGCGGCTGACCGAGATCCTGACCACGATCCTGACCGCCAGCTTCATTGTCTCGTCCGGTGTGGTAAAGGCGGCGGGCAGCGCCCTGCTGGCCGCTGGCGTGCCCGCGGTGTGGATGCCCGCCGCAACCGGCCTGCTGTTTGCGCCGCTGCTGGTCGCCGCACTGCAGGTCCTTTCGCGGATCCCGCCCCCGGACGAACGGGACCAACGCGCACGCGGCACCCGTGTCCCCATGGACGGCGCCGCGAGACGGCGTTTCGTCATGCTCCATGCGGTGCCGCTGGGGCTGCTGCTGGCGGGATACGGCCTGCTGGTGGCGCTGCGCGACTATCGCGACAATTTTGCCGCGGATATCTGGGAGCAACTGGGCCACGGCGGCTCGCCCGGCCTGTTCATCGAGACGGAGATCCCGGTGACCCTGTCGGTGCTGCTGGGGCTCGCCGCGATCGGCTGGATCCGCCGAAACCGTGCGGCGCTTGTCGCGGTCTACGGACTGATCCTGTGCGGCGCGGCCATCCTCGGTATGTCGACCATGGCCTGGCGCTTCGGCCTGATCGGACCGGTCGCCTGGATCACGCTGAGCGGAACCGGCCTCTATCTCGCCTATGCCCCGTTCAGCGTGGTGCTGTTCGAACGGATCATGGCCTTTACCCGCTACCCGGGCAATGCCGGGTTTCTCATCTATCTGGCCGATGCCTTCGGCTACTGCGGCAGCTTCGCGCTGATGCTGGTCTACAGCTCTGGCGGCGAGACACATGCCAAGGCCCAGGCCATCGCCGTCTACGCGAACGGCTGCCTGGCAACGAGCGTGCTGCTGGCGATCTCGGCGCCGATCTCGCTCCTCTGGTTTCTCAGGCGGCGGGGGTGACGAGATGAAGCGCGGTGCCGCCGGCACGGGCGGCATCACCGATATGCGGCGGCGGCGCGCGGTCGGTGACAAGATCGTGGACCTCTCCGAAATCGGCGACATGCACGGTGCCCTGCCGCAAAAACTTGCCATGATCCGCCACCACGACCAGCCGCCGCGCCCGGTCCAGCACGGCCCGCTTGAACGCCGCCTCGGCCGGATCGAGATCGAGGAAACCCCGCTCCGCCTCGATCGCCGCCATCGACAGTATCGCCACGTCGGGCACGAAACGGCGGACAAAGCCGATCGCATCGGCATCGAAGGCCGAGCGATAGTCGGCGTTCATTGCCCCGCCCGCAAGGAACACCCGGTGATCCGCGCGGCCCAGCGCCTCGCTTGCCACTTCCAGGCTGTTGGTGACCAGCGTCAGCCCGCGCAGATGGCCCAGTTCCTGCGCGGCCCAATAGGACGTCGTGCCCGAATCGACAAAAACGGTCGAGCCCTCCTCCACGAAGGCCGCCGCCAGCCGTGCGATCGCGCGCTTGGCCTCGACCTGATCGCGCAGGCGGCGGCGATAGGGCGCCTCCAGCCTGGGCGAGGGCAGCGTGACACCGCCATGCACCTTGAGTACGCGCCCCGCGCCTTCCAGCTGGCGGACATCGCGGCGGATGGTCTCCTCTGAAACCGCAAATCGTTCCGCCAGCCCGGCAATGCTGGACGAGCCCTGTTCCTCCAGCGCGACAAGAATCGCGGCAATGCGGTCGGCCTGTATCACGTCGTTTTCCCCTAGCCGGACGCGGAGCCCCCGCTTCCCGGTCGACAGTGGGCCGCATCCCTTGTGGTTTCAAGTGGCATTTACCACACAAACCCACATTTTGATCCGCCAATAGCTCGATAATCCACATTATGTCACACAACCGTAATTCCCGGGCCCTAGCTCGCCGCTGACAGTCAGGCGGATCGACAAGCAGCCGATTCCATGGCGAAATCGTCACGCAGGGGAACATTGATGAAGACTTGGATGATCGGCACCGCGATCCTGGCGATCGCGGCAGGGACCACGCATGCCCAGGCCCAGACTATACGGACCCTCGACGCCGGAACCGAGGCCGGAGGCAGCGCAGCCGAAGCCGATGTGGCCTCCGGCGCCGACACCGCCACCCAGGCCGACGAGGATATCGTCGTCACCGGCACCGCCACCCACTTCGCCAACACCCGCGTGACGCCCGAGATGATCGAGCGCCAGTCGGCACTCACCAGCGTCAACGACGTCATCAACGAACTGCCCGGCGTGTTCGTTTCGGAAGGCGATGCCTTCGGTTCGTCCGACTGGGCGACGCAGATCTCGATCCGCGGATTCACCCAGATCGGCACCACCATCGACGGCCTTCCCAATGGCGGATCGGGCTACGGCGGCGGCTCCAAGGCCAACCGCTACATCGACGTGCTCGACCTCAAGACCGTGCAAGTCTCGCAAGGCACCGCCGACATTTCCTCGCGTTCGAACGAGGCGCTGGGCGGCACGCTCAATTACATCACCGCCGACCCGCTTGGCGATTTCCGCGTGCGCCTGTCCGGCGCGGCGGGCGATTTCGGTGCGCAGAAGTTCTACGCCCGCGTCGACACCGGCGAGATCGCGCCCGACACCAAGGCCTATATCAGCGCATCGCACTCGAAAGCGCATGACTGGATCGGCGGTGCCGGCAAGACCAGCCGCGATCACCTGAGCGCCAAGATCACCAGCCGGATCTCGAACATCGACCTCACCGGCTTCCTTTCGTACGACGATGCCGACGAAGCAGAATTCGGCTCGGTCTCGGTCGCCTCGTTCGAGAACGATCCGAACCACGACGTCTATACCGACACCTGGACCGGCCTGCCCTATATCGACCAGAACTACCGCTCCGGCTCGCGAGCGCTGCGCAAGAACCTGTTCGGCTATCTGCGCGGCAAGGCGGACCTTGGCGAAGTGAAGCTCTCGCTGACCGGCTACTACCACCGCATGCGCGGCCGGGGCGACTGGATGCCGCCCTACCTCGTCAACGTCACCAATGACGGCGCCGGCGCGACCGAAAGCGAATATGCCGGCGGCTCGACCGTCTACGGCGGCTCGTCGCTGGGCCAGATCTACTACGTGACGCCCACCGGCGCGGCAGCGACGATGATCACCGGCTGCACCGGCACGGCAGGCGTTCCCGCCGCCTATTCGCCGACCTGCTACGCCGACGATGCCACCGCCGTCATGTCCTATCGCCACACGCACTACCGCAACAACCGCTTCGGCTTCACCGCCGATGCCGATTGGACGCACGAGTTCGGCGAGGTGACCAACAGCCTGCGGGCGGGCGCCTGGTACGAGAACATCACCGCCAACCAGTTGCGCGACTGGCACAAGATCAAGAACCCGCTGCTCGGCACCGCCTATGATGCCCAGCCCTACTGGGTGCAGTTCAGCGTCGACTACAACACCGACGAACTGGTCTACTACGTGCAGGACCAGGTGAAATACGGCAACCTCACCGCCGCCTTCGGCGTGAAGCAGTACTTCATCGACCAGAAGCGCCAGGAACTGCTGGTGAGCGAGCCGCGCACACGCAGCAACTCGCACTCCGACCCGCTGATCTCGGCGGGCCTGACCTGGACCACCCCGGTCGAGGGGCTGGAACTCTTTGCAGGCTATGCGCAGAACTTCTCGTCGATCGGCAACGGCCTGCTGGGCGAAGCGCAGGAAGTGATCGACCGCATCAAGCCCGAAACCGCCGACAGCATCGAGATCGGCGCCCGCTACAGCACGCCCCGTCTGCAGGCCTCGCTCACCGCCTACGACATCAAGTTCGACAACCACATCGTCTCGATCTCGTCGAACCTGGTGACCGGCATCGACTATCTGGAAGAGCAGGACAGCGTCTACCTCAACGTCGGCGGCATCCGCTCCAAGGGCATCGAGGCGGCGCTCGCCTACCGCTTCCCGATGGGGCTGACGCTTTCGGGCAGCTACAGCTACAACCACGCCGTCTACATCGGCACCGGCGATGCCGCGCAGGACGAAGACGTCGGCATCACGCCCGGCGTGCAGGTCAGCAGCTCGCCACGCAACATGTGGGTGCTCTCGGCAGACTACCGCCGCTCGGTGTTCAAGGCGGGGCTTTCCGCCAAGTACGTGGGTGACCGTTTCATCGACGATGTCGGCGGCGACGTCGCCCCGCACTACACCCTGCTCAGCGGCTACGTGGGCATGGACCTCGACCGCATTTCCGACCAGCTGAGCGGCGCTTCGCTGACGATCCAGGCCACCAACCTCACCGACAAGCGCTACCTCGGCGGCGGCGGCGGCGGTGCGGCCTTCCTCGGCGCCCCGCGCACGGTGACGGCATCGCTCACCTTCGACTTCTGATCACCACAATCGACCTGTAATCTCATACGCGCCGTACCTTAGGGTGCGGCGCGTATGTCGTTTCCCGAAGGACAGTCCATGGCCGACCTCACCCGCCGCTCCCTGCTTGGCGCCGCCGCGCTGGCCGGCCTGCCCGCCTCCATCGCCCGTGCCGCCGCCATCGCGCCGGACGTGCGCAAGGGCTCGATCGAGGACGTCGCCCATGTCGTGATCCTGATGCAGGAAAACCGCAGCTTCGATCATTACTTCGGCACCCTTCGCGGGGTGCGCGGCCTGGGTGACCGTTTCCCGATCCCGCTCGCCCCGATTGACGAAAAGCCCCGCACGGTCTGGGACCAGCTCGACCGGCCTGGCGGAGGCGCCCCCCGCCTCACCCAGCCCTTCCATCTCGACACCCGCGCCGCCTTCGACGTCATGCGCGTAGCCGGTACGCCCCACACATGGCCCGATGCGCAGGCGGCATGGGACGAGGGACGCATGGGCAACTGGGCCGAGGCCAAGACCCGTCGCGCCATGGGACATTACCGCCGCGAAGACATTCCCTTCCAGTTCGCACTCGCCGAGACTTTCACGATCTGCGACGCCTATCACTGCGCGATCCAGACCGGCACCAATACCAATCGCCTGTTCCTGTGGACCGGCACCAACGATCCCGAAGGCACCCACGGCGGCCCCGCCATCGGCAATTCGCACGACAATTTCCCCGAACAGGGCGGCGCCGCGGACGACTATCTGTGGGCCACCGTGCCCGAGCGGCTCCAGACCGCCGGGATCGACTGGCGCATCTATCAGGACATGGCCGACAACTTCACCGACAACCCGCTGGTCGGCTTCCGCGCCTACCGCGAGGCGAACCGGGGCCGGGGCGACGCGGCGCTGAAGGAGCGCGCGCTCACCACCCAGGCGCTCGACCGCCTGCGCGCGGACGTGCTGGCGGGAACCTTGCCGCAAGTCAGCTGGATCGTCGCCGATGCGCAGGGCAGCGAGCACCCCGGCCCCTCCAGCCCGGCACAGGGCGCGCTTTACACGGCCAAGGTGCTTGATGCCCTGACCGCCAACCCGCGCCTCTGGGCCCGCACCGTGCTGCTGGTGATGTTCGACGAGAACGACGGTTTCTTCGATCACGTGCCGCCGCCCGCACCGCCCGCGCGGGCAGCGGACGGCGCACTGCTGGGCGGCTCCACCATCGATCTCGCGGGCGAATACCACCGCCACCCCGCCCCCGGCGAGGACAAGATCGACAGGCCGGACCTGCGCGGGCGTCCCTATGGCCTCGGCCCCCGCGTGCCGATGTACGTCGTCTCGCCGTGGAGCCGCGGCGGCTGGGTCAATTCGCAGGTCTTCGACCATACTTCGGTGATCCGTTTCCTCGAAACCCGCTTCGGTTTCCATGAGCCGAACATCTCGCCCTGGCGCCGAGCCGTCTGCGGTGACCTGACCTCTGCCTTCGACTTCACCGCGCCGGACCGCGATCCCTTCGCCCCGCTGCCCGATCCCGCCGCCGATGCCGCGCGGGCCAGCCGCATCACGCACCAGCCGGCCCCGGCCCCCGGCACCGCAAGCGCGCACCCTGCACAGGAACCCGGCCCGCGCCGTTCACGCACGCTGCCCTACCGGCTCGAGGTGACGGACCGCATCGACGCCGCCGGTCCAGTACTGCGTTTTGCCGCCGATGGCGCGGGCGCGGTCTTCCACGTCTACGACCGCAACAGGCTTGCCCAGCCGCCGCGCCGCTACACCGTGGGTGCGGGGCAAAGGATCGAAGGGCAGTGGGACTGGAGCGAAAGCGGCGGCTATGACCTCTGGGTGCTAGGCCCGAACGGATTCCACCGCCACTTTGCCGGGCACCACGACGATCCGCCGATTGCCCTCAATTGGCAACTGGGGCCGCGCAGCCTCGACCTCCACGCCGCCGATCCGGAGCCAAGGCACGCGCAGGTATTCCATGTCGCTACCGCTTTGCCCGCGGCCGAGCACCGCCATCAGCAGGTCATCACGCGCCATGCCACGATCTCCTTGCGGGAAACACAGGGCTGGTACGATGTGCTGGTCACCGCCGACGGCACGCCGTCCTGGCGGCGCAGACTGGCTGGACGCGTCGATCTGGAAGGTCGCCCCACGACGAGCGATCCCTTTACGGCAGCGTAGAAAGGACCGGACACCCGAAGGGCCGCGCAAGCTGTACTTGCGCGGCGTTCCGGCGCAGCATGCCGTATCCCCAACGGACAAAGGCATGGGCAATGACCGTTCTCACCTCCGGCTCCTGCCAGTGCGGCGCCGTGCGCTTTGAAATCCTCGGACCATTCGAGAGCTTCTTTCTCTGCCATTGCTCGCGCTGCCGCAAGGACACCGGCTCCGCCCATGCCGCGAACCTGTTCTCGGCATCCGCCCGTGTGGTCTGGCGCGCCGGAAACGAGCTGATCACCCACTACCGCCTCCCCGAGACCCGGCATGCCCGCAGCTTCTGCTCGGTCTGCGGATCGCCGGTGCCCTGCCTACAGATGGACGATCAAATGGACGGCGCCCTGCTGGTGGTTCCGGCCGGCAGTCTCGATGACGAGATCGCCAATGTGCCCGATGCCCACATCTGTTTCGCCAGCCGCGCATCCTGGGAAGACCGCATGGCCGCCGCCCCGAAGGTGGACGACCTTCCCGGCTGAACAAGGCCAGGGCTTGCGGCAATTCTCCCGGATTTCCGCCAACTTGGGACGCGGATAGCAAAACTTTATTGTCAACCAAATCAGTGGAGATTAGCCATGCGCACCCGGATTAGTCCGACAAAAAGGGGTGCGTATCTTGTATCGTCTCACCGGAGCCGCCGTGCTCCTGCTCACCAGCACGTCCGTCCTCGCGCAGGAAGCGCAGGTCCCGAACGCTTCGGACAAGGCCGAAAATCCTGCCGGACATGCCGAGATCATGGTCACCGGCATCCGCAAGAGCCTGGCCGACTCGCTGGCCGTGAAACGCGATTCCGCGCAAGTCGTCGACGCCATCTCGGCCGAGGACGTCGGCAAGTTCCCCGACAAGAACATCGGCGAAGCGCTCCAGCGCGTGACCGGCGTGCAGATCACCCGCAGCGGCGGTGAAGGTTCAGCGATCACCATTCGCGGCGCCGACCCCTCGCTCAACCGCGTCGAGATCAACGGCCAGTCGGCACTCTCCACCTCGATCGCGGCAGCGGCCGGCAACGGCAGCAACCGCGCGGTCGATTTCCGCGACCTGCCCGCTGAATTCGTCTCGCGCCTCGAAGTGCTGAAATCGGCCACGCCGGACATGACCGAGGGCGGCCTCGGCGGCACCGTGCGCATCATCACCCGCCGCCCGTTCGACAGCAAGGACGGCTATCTCGCCGGTTCCGCGCAGGGCATCTACAACGAACTGGCCGACAAGGTGGACCCCAAGTTCGCGCTGATCGGCTCGAAGCTCTTCGCCCACGATACCATCGGCGTGCTGCTCTCGGGCACTTACGAGAACCGCACGATCCGCTACGATCAGGCACGCACCACCGGCTGGCGCCAGGTCGAGACCACGCAGCCCGCCACGCCTGCTGCGCAAAACTGCCTCTCGGGCCGCAATCAGGCCCGCTGCGTCGACCTTGACGGCAGCGGCTTCGGCGATTTCTACCCCGACATCCCGCGTTACATCACCGCGACCGAGCCGACCAAGCGCTATGCGGTGAACGGCATTCTCGAATGGCGCCCGAACGACGATTTCCGCGCCTATGTCGAAGGCACCTACACCCGCAGCGACACCACCTCGGACGACCAGTACCTCCAGCTCAGCACCACCCAGTCGGTGGCAAACGGCGGCATCGATCCCACCGGCGTCGTCATCCGTGACGAGACCGCGCAGACGGTGACGTTCATCAACGGTTCCAACGCCGGTTCAGGACCGAGCGTGAACTATCGCAGCGTGATCGGCACGCTCAACCGCCGCACCTTCAACGGTATTCTCGGCGCCGAGTGGACCACCGGCAAGTTCAAGTTCTCCGCACGCGGCACGTATGCCGCCTCGCGCGTGCTCAATGACGAAGTGGACGTGACCGCCTCGGTCTCCGGCAAGGACGCATTGCCGTGGATCACCATCGACTACGACAACCCGCAGCACGCGCCGCAGATCATCCTGCCGATCGACACGACCACCACCGAGGGCATCAACACGCTGTCCGTCGAGGCCCGCCCGCGCCTCAACCGCCAGCATGAGGCCGGCGGCAAGTTCGATGCCGAGTACCGCCCCGACGGCAATGGATTCCTCACCTCGCTCAAGAGCGGGATCGAACTGAACCAGCTGGTGTCCAGCAGCCGCTTCCAGAACGCGGTCTATACGCTGAACGGCATCACCGGCCAGACCACGCTGACCCGCTCGGGCGTGAGCGGCACGCAAGTACTCGCCACCACCACCCCCGCCGCACAGCTCGCCAATATCCGGAGCCTGCTCGACACCTATGGCGGCATGGGCGACGGCAGCTTCTTCAAGACCGGTGATCTCGGCTTCTCGGGCATCGACCGGTGGTGGAACCTGGGCAACAGTCTCGCCAATGCGGTCGGCATTCCCGATCCCTACACCAGCATCTCCCCGCTCGACACTTACCGGGTCAAGGAAAGCACGGTCGCCGGATACGTCCAGAGTGCGTTCAAGGCCGACCTCGGCTTCGACCTCACCGGCGTGGTCGGCGCGCGCCTCGTGCATACGCGCACCGTCTCGACCGGCAGCCAGAGCACCGACGGCGTCATCACGCCGGCACGCTATACCGGCGAGTATACCGTGCTGCTGCCCTCGCTGAACCTGCGCGCCGAAGTGATCCCGCGCAAGCTGGTGGTGCGCGCCACCGCGTCCGACGTGCTGGCGCGCCCGGCGCCTTCGCAGATGGCCCCCAACGTCAAGCTGGACTCGGTCGGCCTCACCGGATCGCGCGGCAATCCGGGCCTGAAACCCTACCGTGCCTGGCAGTACGACCTCGGGCTCGAATACTATATTTCGCGCACGAACTACGTCTCGATCACCGGCTTCCGCAAGGACATCAAGTCGTTCATCGACACCGCCAGCCACGAGGAAGAGATCGACGGGCAGGTCTATACGATCAAGATGCCGATCAACGGCACCCAGCACGTCACCATCCAGGGCTTCGAGGCGGGCGCGCAGCTTGGGCTGGACTTCCTGCCGGGGCTGCTGGGCAATCTCGGCGTGACGGCCAACTACACCTTCAACACCGACAGCGGCTACGAAGGGAAGGACTACTTCACCGGCGCCTCGCTGCCGTTCCCGGGCGTCTCGCGCAACAGCTACAATGCCTCGGTGTTCTATGACGACGGGCACTTCGCCATTCGCGGGTCGTACAACTGGCGCAGCCGCTACCTGATCAACGCGGTCGATCGCGGCAACAACCCCTCGTTCGGCGAGGCTTTCGGCCAGTTCGACGCTTCGGCCAGCTATATCATCAACCCGCATGTCTCGGTATTCCTGGAAGGTGTGAACCTCACCGATTCCACGCGCATCGAGAACGCCAACAGCGTCTATCGCCGCAACGTGATCGAGACTTATGGCCGCCGCATCTACTTCGGCGTGCGGGCCAAGCTGTGACGTTTCCGGACCAGTCCCGACGCGCGGTGGTCGCGGGGCTGGCGGGAGCCTGTCTCCTGCCGGTCCCGGCCCTCGCACGCGGCGGTGATCGGAGGCTGTTTACCGACGACTTCCGCCACGGCCTCCGCCAGTGGCGGGTCGAGGCGGAGGCCCCGGCACAGGTTTCCGTGGCGGAGGGCGTGCTCGATATCGAGGCGCCCGCCGGGCTGACCCTGTGGTTCCTGCCCCGCCTCGAAGGCCGGATCGCCATCGACTACGAGGCGCAGGCCGTCTCCGCAGGCGGCGCGTTTGACCGGGTGAGCGACCTCAACTGCTTCTGGATGGCGCAGGATCCCGCCGCGCCCGCAGGCGATGCGCTGGCCCTCCCGCGTTCGGGCAAGTTCGAGGACTACGACGACCTCGAAACCTACTACGTCGGCCTTGGCGGCAACGGCAATTCCACCACACGCTTTCGCCGCTATGTCGGCAAGCCCGGCGTGCGGCCGCTGCTGCCGGAAAACGACCGGCGCGGCGCGGCGGACATGCTCACCGCCAACCGATGGCAGCGCATCCGCCTGACCGCCGACGGACCGCACATCGGCTTCTTCCACGACGGCGAGCCGCTGTTCGCCTTCGAAGATCCCCGCCCCCTGACCAGCGGTCACTTCGCGCTGCGCACCACCGCCAGCCATCTGCGGCTGCGCAATTTCACCGTCTCCCGCCTCGTTTGATCTGAGGAATGTCGATGCCTTGCTCTCGTCGTGCGCTGCTGCGTGCCGGTCTCCTTGGCGGCGGCGCGCTTTCCCTCCCGGCTCGCGTACTTGCGGCACCGATGCAAGGGGCGAGTGTCGATCTGCACTGGCTCGACGGTGCGCCGCCCGCATGGGACGCCGGGCAGAGCTTCGGCGTGCCCTGGCCGCGCGGCACGCTGCGTTATGCGGGGCGCCTTGCCGCGCGAACGGGGGATGGCGCGCCGCTGCCGATCCAGAGCTGGCCGCTCGCCTATTGGCCGGACGGTTCGATCAAATGGAGCGGCCATGCGCTCCCATCAGGGCGTCATGCGCCGGAGCAGGTCGAGATCACCGCAGGACGCCCCGCGAACCCGGGCGAAACGGTCTCGGTCGAGCAGCTGGCCGAAGCCGTGATCGTCACGGTCGGCCCCACCCGCTGGCGGGTGCCGAAAACCGGCAGCGCGGTGATCGCCTCTGCCGAGCGCGAGGGCCGGGTGCTGCTCCGCGACGTTGCGCTGGTCGCCCGCGCGCAGGATGCCGCCTCGGGCGAGGAGGCCGATACCCTCTCGCAGCAGCATTTCACCAGCCGCATCGATAGCGTGACCGTCGAGCAAACCGGCCCGGTCCGCGCCGTGCTCAAGGTCGGCGGCGTCCATGCCGGAGCAGCGCGGGCTTGGCTGCCTTTCAGTCTGCGCCTCTATTTTACCAGCGGCAGCGATGCCGTGCGGATCGTCCACAGCGTGATCTGGGACGGCGATGCCGAGCACGAGTTCCTTTCGGGCCTTGGCGTCACCGCACATGTACCCATGCGCGGGGGACTGCATGATCGTCATGTCCGCCTTGCTACCGAAAATAGCCTCTTTGCCGAAGCCGTGCGTCCGCTGACCGGCCTGCGCCGCGATCCCGGCGAGGCATTCCGGCAAGCGCAGATCGACGGCCGCGCCGTGTCCGATCTGGCGGCCTTGCCCGAAAAGTTCGCGCCGCTGCTGGAGAGCATTCCCGCCTGGGGCGATTTCCGGCTGTTCCAGGGCTCGTCCGAGGGTTTTGTGCTGACCAAGCGCACGCGCAAGGGCCGCGCGCCGATCCAGTCGCTCGAAGGCCACCGGGCGCGGGGGCTCGCCTATGTCGGCTCGCCGCAAGGCGGGGCGGCGATCGGCATGGCGGACTTCTGGAAACGCCATCCGGTCCAGCTCGACATAGCCGAAGCGACCAGCGACCAAGCCCAACTCACCGCATGGCTCTGGGCGCCCGATGCCCCGGCGATGGACATGCGCTCCTACCGCGACGTCTTGGGCATGACCGACTATCCGGCACAGAACCGGGGTCTCGACGTGACTTACGAGGATTACGAGCCGGGCTGGGATTCCGCCAGGGGCATCGCCCGCACCAATGAACTCTGGCTCTGGGCGCTACCCGCCACGCCCGATGCGGCGACACTGGAAAGCTACGCTGCCCATGTCGCCCGCCCGCCGCGCCTTCAGGCCAGCCCCGCTCAGATCCGCGCTGCCGGGGTGTTTGGAGACTGGGCCCTGCCCGCCGCCAGCGGCCCGGCGGCCGAGGCTGTGGAACGCCAGAACGACCTGCTGCTCGGCCACTATCAGGGCGAGATCGAACGGCGGCACTGGTACGGTTTCTGGAACCACGGCGACGTCATGCACACCTACGATGCCGACCGGCACCAGTGGCGCTACGACATCGGCGGCTATGCCTGGGACAACAGCGAACTCTCGACCGACCTCTGGCTCTGGTACAGCTACTTGCGCACCGGCCGCGCCGACCTGTTTCGCATGGCCGAGGCGATGACGCGCCATACCGGCGAAGTCGATGTCTACCACGCCGGTCCATGGGCCGGGCTCGGCACCCGCCACGGCGTCCAGCACTGGAGCGACAGCTCGAAGCAGCCGCGCGTCTCCAACGCGGCCTATCGCCGCATCTATTATTACCTCACCGGCGACGAACGCGTGGGCGACCTGATGCGCGCCCTGATCCACTCCGACCGTGCGCTCCAGAAAGTCGACATCGGCCGCAAGGTGGCGGACCGCGCCCCGGAATCGCTGCCGCCCGGCGGCATCGCGGCGGTGACCAAGCCACAGGGGCTGCCCGAAGGCGTGATCCAGCTGCAGTTCGGCACCAGTTGGGGCAACCTGGTCGCCGCCTGGTTCACCGAGTGGGAACGCACCGGCGAGCGCCACTGGCGCGACCGTATCCTGGCCGGCATGGACAGCATCGCCGCCCTGCCGCGCCAGTGGTGGGCAGGCGGCGCCAATTTCGACCTGACCAGCGGCCGCTTCGTCTCCGGCGGCGAGCAGATCAGCGTCAGCCATCTCAATGCGGTGTTCGGCGTGGTCGAGATCATGGCCGAAGTCCTGCCGCTGGTCGATGCGCCGCGCTATCGCGCCGCCTGGATTGACTACTGCGCCTGGTACAATGCGCCCGCCGCGGACTGGAAGCGGCGCTTCGGGGAACCACCGCGCGGCCACAACCTGCGGCAGGCCCATTCACGCCTCACCGCCTATGCCGCCCATGCACTGGGCGATCCGGCGTTGGCACGGCGGGCCTGGACCGAGTTTCACGCGGGCGAACTGCCGGACCGGCTTACGGCACGCTCCGTGGCCGCAGGGCAAGTCGAGATCGCCGGGCTTTCCACCAACAGCGCCGCGCAGTGGGGGCTGGCGGCGATCCAGAACCTCGCCCTGCTGCCCGCCGGCTTGGTCGAAGGATCCGGCTAGGACCGGGAGGGCGCCTCATCCCGCGCCAGCCTGGCGACCGTGGCGGTCACGGTCAGGTTGGCGCTGGCGCTGGCGACCGTGCGGGTCATGTCGAGCAGCCGGTCGAACGGCAGCACGAAGCCCACCACCAGCGCGGTCTGCTCGGCCGAGACGCCAACCGCCGCCAGCACTGCCGCCAGCATGAACAGCGAGGCCGAAGGGATCGGCGCGGTACCGAAAGCGGCCAGCGATCCGGTCAGCAGCACCAGCGCAAGCATGACCGCATCGACATGGACACCCAGCGCCTGAAGACTGAACACGCTGAGCAGGCCGACGTACATCGCGGTGCCGTCCTTGCCGATGCTGGCGCCGATCGGCAGCACGGTGGAGGCGACGCCCGGCTCGATCGCCAGGTCTTCCAGCGCGATGCGCAGCGCCACCGGCAGGGTCGCCGCCGAGGAGGCAGTGGAGAAGGCCACCACCAGCGCATCGAAGGCGGCGCGGAAAAAGCCGCGCACGGAAAGCCGCGCCGCCAGCTTGATCAGCGGCAGGTGCACCAGCACGATCTGCGCGATCACCCCCAGCACCACGCAAAGCGCCAGCATGCCGATGTTGGTGAAGACGGCCACGCCGTTTTCCGCCACCGCACCGGCAATCAGCGCCATGACGCCCAACGGCGTGACTTCCATCACCAGCGTGACGAGGTGGAACAGCACCCGCCCTGCCGCTTGCAGCAAGGCCGCGACCGGCTTGCCCGGCTCGCCCGCCAGCACCGTGCTGAAGCCGAAGGCCATGGCAAAAAAGATGATCGCCAGCATGTCGCCATCGGCGAGTGACTGGACGATGTTGACCGGGACGATGCCCATGAGCTGGTCGTGGACCGACTTGGGCGTGCCCAGCGCATGGGCCTGCGCATTGCCGATGGCCGCTCCCGCCCCCGGTTCGACCAGCAGGCCGACGATCATGCCGATGCTCACCGCGCAGGCCGTGGTCGCCGCGAAGAGCAGCACCGTGCGCGCGCCCACCGCCCCCAGCTTGCGCGGGTCGGCCAGCGCGGTCACCCCCGAGGCGATGCTGACAAAGACGATCGGCACCACCAGCATGCGGATCAGCCGCACGAACAGCTCGCCGATCCAGCCGATCCACGGCGTCGCCGCCGGCCAGAACAGCCCTATCGCTACGCCGCAGGCCAGCCCGATCATCACCCGCCGCCACAGCGGCACGCCTAACCAGCTACGAAACAGGGCTTTCATCAAGACTCCAATGCGTGACCCGCGACCCTTGGCAATTACCGAGGCGCGGCTTCAAGTCCGCCCCAGAAACCACGTTCGGGCCCCAGCAGCATGCCACGTTCGCATGTCACCCCGCCTTGGCGATCCTGCGCGAGCCAGACCGGCCCGTCCAGATCGACGAAGGCACTGTCCGCAGCTATCACCAGCGCGGGCGCAATCGACAGCGAGGAACAGACCATGCAGCCGGTCATCCGTGTGAGCCCGCGCGCTCTGGCGGCTTCGGCCAGTTCCAGCGCGGCGGTCAGCCCGCCGGCCTTGTCGAGCTTGATATTGATCACGCGGTAGCCGTCGGGAAGGGTTTCGAGGTCCTCGGCAACATGCACGGATTCGTCCGCGGCAATCGGAATGGCCGAGAAGAACCCTGCCAGTTCCCCGTCCTCGCCCACCGGCAGCGGCTGTTCGAGCAGGTCGACGCGCAGCTGCGCCATCAGCCCCTGCAGGTTCGCCACCTCGTCGATCGTCCAGCTCTCGTTGGGATCGACGATCAGGCGCGGGCGCGGCGCCATTTCCCGCACGGCGCGCAATTGCGCCGCAGGATCGCTGCGATCGACCTTGACCTTGATGAGCGGCACCCGTGCCAGTTCGCGGGCCGCCGCGCCCATGCGCTCGGGCGTGTCGAGGCCGACGGTCAGCGCCGTCGCCACCGGCGGCAACACCGCCGGCAGCCCCAGCGCGGCGCCGATGCCGGTGCCGGCCTGCTGCATCTCAAGATCCCACATCGCGCAGTCCAGCGCATTGCGGGCGGCGCCGTAAGGCAACAGTCGCAGCAGATCGGCCCGGGTCGCGCCCGCCTCCACCGCTCCGCGCAGCCCCTCGATGGCGGCACGGGTGGAATCCACGCTCTCGCCGTAACGGGGATAGGGCACGCATTCGCCGCGCCCGATCACACCGTTCTCTTCAAGCACGACAGTCACCACCTGGGCCTCGGTCTTGACCCCGCGCGAGATGCGGAACGGGCGCAGGAGCGGGAACGTCTCGGCAAGGACACTGAGGGTGCGGGCCATGGCTCTGCTCAGGCCGCGCGCGCGAACGCCGGATCCAGCACGGCATCGAGGATCGCCTCCACGCCCATGCGGTAAGGGTCGCTGCAAGGCAGGCCGGTCTCGGCCGAGACCTCGGCGCATAGCGCCAGCGCGGCCTCCTCCGCCATCGCCGAGGTGTTGAGCGCGATCCCGGCGATGCGCACGTCGGGGCTGGTCAGCCGCGCCACGGCCAGATTGGCGGCGATGCATTCGGCAAGGCCCGGCAGGGCGCGGCCGGCCAGGCCCCGCATCGAGGTCCGCGCGGGATCGTGGCACATCACCAGCACTTCGGGCTGGGCGCCGTGCAGCAGACCGGTGGAAACCCCGGCGAACGAGGGGTGGAACAACGAGCCCTGCCCCTCGATCAGGTCCCAGCCGCCGTCCTCTCGCGCCGGGGCGATCTGCTCGATCGCGCCCGAGATGAAGTCGGCCACGACGGCATCGAGCGGCACGCCGCTGCCCGCGATCAGGATGCCGGTCTGCCCGGTGGCGCGGAAGTCCGCCGCAATCCCGCGCCGTTCCATCGCCCGGGCGAGGCACAAGGTGGTGTACATCTTGCCGACCGAGCAATCCGTGCCCACGGTCAGCAGGCGGTGGCCGGCACGGGGGCGGCCATTGCCGACCGGAATGCCGGGCCGGGGATCCCGCACGTCATGCAGGCTGCGCCCGGTGCGGGCCGCGGTCTCGACCAGCCGCGGTTCGTCCTTGAGGCGGCTGTGCAGGCCCGAGGCGACGTCGAGCCCGGCTTCCATCGCCGCGATCGAGTCCGCGATCAGGTCCTCGCCCAGCGTGCCGCCGGCATTGGCGATGCCGAGCACCAGCGTGCGAGCGCCCGCGCGCACCGCCTCGGCAAAGTCCATCCGTGCGAGGCCAAGGGTGAGCGGACAATCGTCGTGGCGGAATTCCCCCACGCAAATGTCGGGCCGGAACACCGCAAGGCCCCGCGAGGTCTTGATTCCGATGTCATCGCTGGAGTGGCCAAGGTAGAGAAGATAGGGCGTTGCAATCATGTGGCTTTCGCTCTGCTTTTGCGTCTTGCCCCTCTTCTATCGAATGGCTCGCCAAGCCCCCAATATCCAACGCCACGGACCCTATAGAACCGGGTTATAGTTCTTCGATCACCTCGCTCAGCATCTGCAGGAAATCCGCCGCCGCACGCGAAGGCGGGCGGTCCTGCAGGTAGACGGCGTTGATGTCGAAGGTCAGCGCCGGTTGCAGCGGGCGGCTCGCAAGGCCGGGCTCGCTCCAGGCGGCGGCGGTGAAGTTGTCGACGATTGCCATGCCCACCCCGGCCCGCACCAGCGCCGCCGCCACATAGTAGGTGCGCGCCGAGACCACCTCGTCGAGCACGACATCGAGCCGCCCCAGTTCGCTGGCCAGCATCTGCCCGATCGGCCCGCTCTGCACCGGCGAGATGAACTTGTGGTCGCACAGTTCGTTGAGGTGCAGCCGCGAGGGGGCATTGGGAATATCCTCCTCACGGAACAGCACGACCAGTTCGCCCTCGCCGATCACCTGGTGGGCAACCGGCGCGGCCGGCGGCACCTCGAAGCTGATCGCGATGTCGGTTTCCTGCTCGTAGAGCTTGCGCACCATCTCGTCGTGGTGGAGCGTCTGCAGGTCGAACAGGATGTCCTCGTGCCCGCCCATGAACCGCGCCACCGCATCGGGCAGCGCGCCGAGCCCCAGCGAGGGCAGCGCGGAAATGCGCAGCAGGCTGCCGCGCCCCTGCCGCATGTTGTGGCAGGCGTGGCGCAGCGAGCGCACCCGTTCCTGGATCTCGGTCACTTCGTCGAACAGTGCGCGCGCTTCCTGGGTCGGGATCAGGCGGCCCTTGGCACGCTCGAACAAGGGCATGCCGATCGACTTTTCGGCATGGCGCAGGACCTTTGTGACCGAGGGCTGCGACACGCCGAGCGAACGCGCCGCCGCGCTGACCGTGCCGTGAAGGTAGACGGCGTGGAAGACTTCGATCTGGCGCAGGTTCATCAAACGGGCCTTGCAACTGGGTATGAAGAGGGCGGGGCTACGGGCGCACCGAAGCCTCGCGCAGGTCCGGCACTATAGGCAAGGCCCTGCGGGTGGACAGCCATGCATTGCGGCTATGGTCAGAAAAAGTCGAAGAACTGGACTGACTTGACGAATTGCCTGATGAGTTGAGCACGTTTCGGCGCAGTTCGCCTTGCCTCGGCGGGCGGCGCCATGAGGTCGCGTCAAACAGATTGGAACAGCCCATGCCCCCTTCCCTGCGCGCTGCGCGTCCGTGTCACCTGCTGTTCCGGCTCATGGCCACCGGTTCGCTGCTGGCCATCGGATCGGGAGCAGGAGCGGGAGCCCCCGCCGAATACGACGTCGTCATCCACGGCGGCACGATCTACGATGGCAGTGAGGCCAGGCCCTTTGTCGGCGATGTCGCGCTGGCAGGAGACAAGATCGCCTATGTCGGGCCCAAGGCGCCCGGCAAGGGAGCCCGCACCATCGACGCGAAAGGCATGATCGTCACGCCCGGCTTCATCGATGCCCACACCCATGCCGACGTCTTCATCCGCTCCGCCGATCCGGCCCAGCGCGTCAATGCCGCCTGGCTGGACCAGGGCGTCTCCACGGTGATGATCGGCGTTGACGGCGGCGGCACGCCCGATGTGGCGGAAGATGCCCGCAAGCTGGAAGCATCGGGCATAGGCACCAATGCCGTGCCGTTTGTCGGTTTCGGCGCGGTGCGCCAGCGGGTGCTGGGCGAAGATGCCCGCGCGCCCGACGGCGCCGAACTCGCGCGGATGAAGGCGCTTGTCGCCAAGGCCATGTGCGAGGGCGCGACCGGCCTTTCCGCCGGGCTGTTCTACGCCCCGCAAAGTTTTGCGAAGACCGAGGAAGTGATCGCCGTCGCCCGCGAGGCGGCCGTGCGCGGCGGCCTCTACGACACCCATCAACGCGACGAATCGAGCTATTCCATCGGCCTGCTCGGCTCGGTGGACGAAGTGCTGCGGATCGGGCGCGAGGCCGGGATGCCGGTCCACTTCGCGCATATCAAGGCGCTGGGCGTGGACGTCCAGGGCGAGGCGGCGGCCGTGATCGCGCGGATCGACAAGGCCCGCGCCGCGGGACAGGACGTCACCGCCGACCAGTATCCCTGGCTTGCCTCGGGATCGAGCCTCGATGCCTCGCTCCTGCCGCGCTGGTCGGTCGATGGCGGCGACAAGGCGCTGCTCGCCCGGCTGGACGATCCGGCGGCCGCAGCCCGCATTCGCACCGAGATGGTCGAGAACCTGCGCCGCCGCGGCGGCGCGCCCTCGCTGCTGCTGACCGCGCAGGGGTATCCCTGGACCGGCAAGACGCTGGAACAGATGGCCGCCGAATGGAAGATCGATCCGATCGAGGCCGCCCTGAAGATCATCCGCCAGAGCGCCGAAAAGGGCGGCGGCGGCACCGACGTCGCCTCGTTCAACATGGCCGAAAGCGATGTCGAACTGTTCATGAAGCAGCCGTGGATCGTGACCTCCTCGGACGGTTCCAACGGCCACCCGCGCATGTACGCGACCTTCCCCGAAAAGTACGTGAAGTATGTGAAGCAGCGCAAGACCATCGATCTGGCAACGTTCGTGCGCCAATCCACCGGGCGCGTCGCGGATATCTACAGGCTGGATCATCGCGGCTACCTGAAGGCCGGCAATTTCGCGGACGTGCTGGTGTTCTCCCCCGATCGCTTCGCGCCCCGCGCCGACTACGTCCACCCCCGCGAACTCAGCACCGGCGTCAAGGCACTGTTCGTCAACGGCAAGCTCGCGGTATCCGACAGCCAGGCCACCGGCGCCTCCGCCGGGCGCGTGCTGCTGCGCACCACGCCAAAGGACTGTCCGGCTCGGTAACGGACGCAAATGGGAAACACGCCAAAGCCGGCTCCGGACACGATGGCGTTTCGGTAATCTCGAAGCAGTCCTTACGTTCGGTGCATCAATAGAACCATACAATCCAAGTTGCAGCTAGACTTCGACACCGCTAGCTGTTGCTTATGAATAACACCGGCGGCGCTCTGAAGCAGATAATGTACGTCAGCGTATTCGCATTGGCGGCTTGCGTCTCGACGATGGCAGACGCCGCGAGAAGCAGCGCGCTGCCGGATTTGACCACAGCCCTGCGCGAAGAGCATGTGGAAAGCGCGTCGGTCGCCGTGATCCGCAAGGGGCGGATCGTCTCGACCGGGGCTTGGGGCATGGCAGGGCCGGGCCGCGCGGCGAGCGCCTCCACGCCCTACAATCTCGCGTCGCTGACCAAGCCGCTGACGGCAGAGGTCATCCTGCGGCTGGTGTCGGCCGGCAAGCTGTCGCTCGACGAACCGATGGATCGCTACTGGAGCGATCCCGACCTGTCGCGCGATCCGCGGCGGATGCAGTTGACGGTCCGCATGGCGCTGAGCCACCGCACCGGTTTGCCGAACTGGCGCGATGCAACGGGGCTGGCCTTCGATCACGATCCCGGCACGACCACCAGCTATTCGGGCGAGGGGTATCAATATGCAGCCCGCTACGCCGAGCATCGCACCGGACAGTCGTTCGAGACGCTTGCCGGCCGCTGGCTGTTTACCCCCGCCCACATGCGCGCCTCGGGCTATGTCTCGGCGCAAGGCGCCACGGAGCCGATCGCCGTGCCATACGACGACGCGGGCAAGCCGCTGCCGGTCGAGCCGGTGACGCGATACAACGCTGCCGATCTGGCGCACGCGACGGCGCGCGACTATGCGCACTTCCTCATCGATGCCCGCAACGACCGGGGGCTGGTCGCATCTGTCTCGGCACAGCGCAGCAAATCGCAGGCCGACCTTACGCCCGAGATATGTGCCGGAACGAAAGCGGCCACGTGTCCACCCTGGACCGGCTTCGGCCTCGGCTGGCAGCTCCTCGGCTTTCCCGATGGCACGACGATGCTCCACACCGGCAAGGATGCCGGAGCCTTCACATTTGCCGCGATCGACCGCGTGAGCGGTGACGGGATCGTCATCCTGACCAACAGCGATAACGGCTGGCGGATCATCCTGCCCGTCCTTGAGCGCACCGGCAGCGATCCGAAGCTCATCGCGTTCCTTCGCGGCCAGATGAACTGACGGGACCAAAAAGCATCGGCCACCACCATGGCCGTTGCCGCCGCGCGCGAGGAAGGCGAACTCCGCTTTTGTGAGCTGGCGGCAGGACGATGCGAAACGGCCTGGACCGTAACCGCATGAGCGCCAGCTATCGCCGCCCCCCGGCTTCGAGCCTGCCGGCGCCACGCATGCCGCCGCGGCGGGTCTCTACGCGCACATCAAAAAAGCACCGGCCGGCGATGCTCTCGCCGACCGGTGCTTTGCGACCCCGAAGGCTCGGGAAATCGGTGGTAAAACGGCTGCCGGGCAGAGCCTGCGCTCGGCCCGGCAGGCCCGATCACTTCAGTTCGAAACGCACGCCCAGGCGGAACGAGCGGCCCAGCATGTCGCTGTAGGTGGTGTTCGCAGCCATGCCACTTTCCGGCAGCAGCAGCGGCGAGGCATTGAACAGGTTCGTCACGTTGAGGAAGAACTCCGACTTGCCCAGCAGCGAATCCCCCAGCTTGATGGTGGCATTGGCATCCACGTAGAACGTGCCGGAGACATGGTTGTCGTCGATCGTCGAGACCAGCGTGGTCGAAGCCGGGCAGCTGGAGGTGCACTCGGTATAGCTGGCGCTGTAGCGGCCCGAACTGATGCCGCGCGCGGTGCCGGTCAGGCTGAACGTCGGCGTGTCGTAAGTGGCCGAGAAGCGGTAGATCCAGCTCGGCGGACCGTAGCCGCCGTTGGTTCCCGCGGTATCGAGCGGCGTGGTGATGCCGTCGTTGACCACGTTGTCGATATAATGCGTCGCCAGCGCCCGCAACGAGATCGCCCCGTCGCCGAGCGGGCGACGATAACCAAGCTCGAAGTCGATGCCGCGCGTGGTGATCCGGTTGAAGTTGAACGGGCTGGCCGTGAACAGGTAATCGCGCTGGCCGCTCGGGTCAGGGGTATAACCTGCACAGAAGTCGGTATGGCCCTCGATGCAGCGGTTGTAGATGTCCTGCGAGTAGTACTGGCTGATCGCGTCCTTGAGCTTGATCTGGAACCAGTCGGCCGAGAACGACAGGCCCGGCAGGAAGCGCGGCGTCAGCACGCCGCCGATCACGGTCGAATCCGCCTTTTCGGGCTTCAGGTTGGGATTGCCGGTGGTCGTCTCGAGGAAGGTGTAGACGGTGCCGGTGTTGGGATCGGTCAGCGAATTGGTGCGCGAGGTGCCCGCCGCATAGAGTTCGGACAGGTTGGGCGCACGAATATCGCGCGACTGGGTGACGCGCAGGCGGAAGTCGGGGATCGGCTGCCAGGTGGCGCCCGCCTTCCAGGTGGTCACGTAGCCCGAGGTCGAATAGTCGGTGGCGCGCACGGCGCCGTTGAATTCGAGGCCGAGGCCCAGCGGCACCACGGTTTCAAGGTAGGCTTCCTTGACGTTGTAGCTGCCGAAGGTGGGCAGGAAGTTGCCGACCGACCAGCCGCTCTGGTACTCGGTGGGAACGTAGCCGGAGACTTCCTCGCGCCGGTATTCGCCGCCGATGGCAAGGCTGACGTCGCCCGCCCAGGTGGCGAACGGGGTGACCGAGAGGTTCACGCCCGCGGTGGTCTGCTCCAGCTTCTGGTTGCGATAGGGATCGCCGAGGATATAGTCGGCCATCTCCTGCGTCATCACCCCGGTGCCCAGCCAGTTGACCGGCACGCAGCCGTTGGTCGGGTCGGTGAGCGTCGAACGGCAGACGATGTTGCCCGAGCTGTCGAACACCGCGTCCGACGCCAGCGTCGTCTTTGCGGTATTCATGATGTTGCGCATCTTCTCGTGGGTATGCGTCACGCCGTACTGGCCATAGGCGCTCCACACCGCCGACTTGCCGAACATCTCGAACTCGCCCTCGGCGCCGAGGGCGTAGCGCTGGACGTCACGCTGGTTGTTGGTGACGCGGTAGGGCAGGTCGGACGCCGTGGTGCCGAGCGATACCGAGGTCACGCCCGCCAGCGCATCGCCGCCCAGCGCATTGATCAGATAGGCATTGCTGGCCGAGAGCGTGCGCGCCGAGGAGAGCTGCGGCCCGGCATTGAACATCGAACGCGTCCAGCTGTACGAGGCCTCGCCCCAGACGGAGATCCAGTCCGCCACGTCGTAGCTGACGCGGCCGTAGACGTTGCGGCGGTCATCCTCGGCGCCAAGGCCGATGTTGCGGCCGTTGTCCGCCAGGGCCCAGTCGCCGCCGACCGATACCGACGAGGTCGACAGCGAACCGTAGTCATAGTGGTTCACCGAGCCGCCTTCACCGAAGTAGATACCGCGCAGCGAATTGGCCGTGGTGCCAGAGGACGAGTTGATGATGCCGCCCGGCAACGCGTTGTTGGTGCCGCCCGGCGAGACCGTGATGTAGCGCGGCAATCCGTTGGTGGCGGTATAGTCCGGGTTGGCGATGATGCGATCACCATGCGCGTTCCACTTGCGCGAGGTCTTGAAGATGCCGTCGGTATGGGCGTACTCGCCGCTCAGCAGGACATGGCCGCGCCCGCCGCCGAACGAGAAGCCGCCCGCGGCCTGGAACGAGTAGTTCGCGCCGTCGCCGTACTGGGTGATGCCGGTATCGGCGCTGAGCTTGAGGCCTTCGTACTTCTTGTCGAGCACGAAGTTGACGACGCCGGCCACCGCGTCCGAGCCATAGGCCGCCGAGGCGCCGCCGGTGACGACTTCCACGCTCTTCACCAGCTGCTGCGGGAAGGTGTTGATGTCGACCAGGCCAGTCACGCTCGAACCGACCGAGCGGCGACCGTCAAGCAGGACCAGGGTGCGGATCTCGCCCATGTTGCGCAAGTTGAGCGCGTTGATCCCGGCAAGGCCCGAGCTCAGCGCCAGGCGCGAGTTCGACGGACGGGTGCTGCCCGCAAGCGCCGGAAGCTGGTTGACGAAGTCCGCCAGGTTGTTCGACGGCGACTGGTTCTGGATGTCTTCCTTGGTCATCACCGTCAGCGGGGTCGGCGATTCAAAGCCCTGGCGGGCAATGCGCGAACCGGTGACGATGACGACGTTTTCCTCTTTCGCCTTCTCCGCATCCGGCGCGGCGGTGTCCTGCGCGAAAGCCGGTGCGCACCAGGCGCTTGCCGTCATGCCCAATGCCGCACCCATGGCGAGACGGGACACAGTGACCTTGTTGACTCGTATCAGATCGAACATCGAAACCCCCCTATGACGCCGGACGCCCGGCAGCATGCCAACCCACATGACGGGTCATCGCAATGCCGCTCGGTGCCGGTCAGGCCGTATTCAAACTTCATGCGCGCCGCCCGGTGCGAACGGCGCCGTTATCTTCCCAGTCCCCTCTCCGGACGACCTTGCGCGACAGTCCCTCATGGCCTGTTCGCGCGGCCTGATTGATGGGAAAACACCACCACCGCAGTGGTCGATGACATTTTCAAGTCAGGACGGTACAGGCCCGGACCTGCGGGTCAATAGCCGCGCCTTTCCATGACTTAGCAAAGGTATAGCCGGAGGGCATGGAGACTGAAATCTCCCCGCGGATACGGGCTTTCATGGAGCTGCGGCGGCGGCCGGAGGCCGAATTGGCAGGGGATAACCACAGGCTATGCCCTTCCTGCGCCAAACTATGCGCGCAAACCGGCTGGGCGGGTTAAGGTCCGGACTCCAAAGCAAAAGTCCCGGAAACCCGTGCGAATGATGCAGCGACGCGCCCTGCTGATGGCCTCCGCCGCCCTTGTGGCCCTCTCCTCGATCGGCCTTGCCCGGGCGGCCCCGCAGGTGCGCGGGACACGGCGCAAGGCGGTGCTTGCCGGCGCCCGCGCGCCCATCGACATCCGCGAGGACCGCATGGGCATCGCCCATGTCCAGGCCCGCTCCCGCCACGACGCCTTCTTCGCGCAAGGCTATCTGGTCGCCCGCGACCGCCTGTTCCAGCTCGATTTCGACAATCGGCGCGAGCTTGGGCGGCTGGCCGAAGTGTTCGGCCCGAAATTCGCGGAAGCAGACCGCGCCGCCCGCCATTTCCACTATCGCGGCGACCTTTCCGCCGAACTCGCCGCCCTGCCCGCCGAGGTCGCCGACTGCGCGCGCGGCTATGTCGCCGGGATCAACGCGCGGATCGCCGAGACCGAGGCCGACCCCGCGCTGCTGCCTCCCGAATATGCAATCACCGGAATGCGCCCCTTGCGCTGGTCTATCGAGGACATGCTGCGTACGCGCGGGGCCGGGGCGGGCGATGCCGACGACGAAGTGCGCCGCGCCATGCTGCAGGCGCGGGGACAGCTCGACCTCGACCACTACATGGACCCGCTGCGCCCGGCCTGGTCGTTCACCGTGCCCGAAGGTCTCGACTGCGCGGCGGTCTCGGTTGCCGACCTCGGCTTCCTGCGGAATGTCGGCAAGCCGCTGCCCTTCGAGCAGGCCGAACTCGCGCGCTGGGACCGGGACGTGAGCCGCAGCGACCATGCCGCGCAGGGCAGCAATGCCTGGACCATCGCCGGATCGCGCAGCGCCACCGGACGGCCGATCCTCGCCAACGATCCGCACCTCGCGATCGGCGGGGCAAGCCCGCGCCACATGATCCACCTTAGCGCGCCGGGGCTCGACGTGATCGGCGCCGGTTATCCCGGCCTGCCCGGCATCATGCAGGGCCATACCGACCGCTTCGCGTTCGGGCGCACCAACTTCCACATCGACCAGACCGACCTCTTCGTGCTGCGCACCCGGCCGGAAGATCCCGAACAGTACTGGCATGAGGGCAAATGGAAGCGCTTCGAAACCTACGAGGAGACGATCGCGGTCAAGGGCGAGCCCGCACAGACGGTGACGCTCCGCTATGCCGCGGGGCGCCCGGTGGTGGCGCAGGATCCGCAGCATGGGCGGGCCATCGCGCTCGCCACCACCGCGATGCTGCCCGGCGCCAACATGCAGTTCGCGATCATCGCCCTCAATCTCGCCACCGACTGGGACAGCTTGCGCGAAGCGGCAAGGCTGCACGTCTCACCGACCAACCTCCACTATGCCGACATCGAGGGCAACACCGGCTGGCAGGCGATCGGCTTCACGCCCAGGCGCCCGCGCCATGACGGCCTGTTCCCCGCCCCCGGCGACGGCTCGTTCGACTGGACCGGCATCCTCCCGGTCGAGGACATGCCCAGCCTCTACAATCCCGAGCAGGGCTGGATCGCCTCGGCCAATGCCATGAACCTGCCGGCGGACTATCCCTATCGCGAGCGGATCATCAGCTTTTCCTGGAGCGATCCCTTCCGCCACGACCGGATCGCCGAAGTGTTGCGCGCCGCCGGGCCCCACTCCATCGAGGAGAGCGTCGCGCTCCAGCACGACGTGCAATCGCTGCCCGCGCGGGCGCTGCGCAAGCTGCTGCCACCGCGCCCCTCCCCCGCCGCGGCGCCTGCCGCCGCGCTGCTACAGGGCTGGGACGGCAGGATCGGCGCGGAGAGCGGCGCGGCGCTGCTCTACGAACTCGTCGTGCCTGAACTGTCGGACCGCTTCCGCAAGGCCGTGATCCCCGCCGAGGCGCGCGACCTCCTCACCTCGGTCAACCTTTCGGAGATGCTCCATGCCCTCTCCCTGCCCGACCCACGCCTGGGCGCCGATCCGGCGGCGGCACGCGACGCGCTGGTCGATGCCGCGCTGGCGGCGGGCTGGGCAAAGGCCGAGCAACTGGCCGGGAGCGATCCCGCGCAGTGGCGCTGGGGCGACCTGCACCGCGTCACCCTGCGCCATCCGCTGGCCGACATTCCGGCCATCGCCGCGGCCTATCCTCCGATTTCGGGAGGCCGTTCGGGCGGCGACGGGACAACCGTGATGGCGCGCGGCTTCAATGCGAAACAGGGTTACACCGTGCGCCACGGTGCCAGCTACCTGATGGTCGCCGATGTCGGAGACTGGGACAACACGCGTTTCCTGCTGCTGCCGGGCCAGTCCGCCGATCCCGCCTCGCCGCATTACCGGGACTTCTACCAGCCATGGCTCTCGGGCGAGATGCAGAAGCTGCCCTTCTCCGCCGAAGCCGTGCGCGCCGCGACCATGAGCCGCCTGCAGATCGTTCCGGCCTAAGGGACTGCCCGACCTGAGCGGGGGGGGGAGGAGGAAAGCGCCCCCCGCCTCAGGTCGTAGACTCATAAGCGGCCTAGTAAGCCGCCGCGACCGCCAGCAGCGCCTTGTCCATCGCCGCGGTCGCCTCGCCGTCACGCTCGTCCGGTACGTCGTTGGCGATCGTCGAGAACACCAGCGTCTGCCCCCGCGCCGTGACCAGATAGCCGGACAGCGCGCGCGAGGCGTTGAGCGAGCCGGTCTTGGCAAACAGCTTGCCGCCGAGCGGCGTGTCGCGGAACCGGCCGCGCAAGGTGCCGTCGACGCCGCCCACCGGCAGCGTCTCGCGCCAGGCCATGCCCCAGGGCTGGCGCGCCGCCCAGCCGAGCAGCGTCACCGCCGCACGCGGGGAGATCCGGTTGTAACTCGACATGCCCGAGCCGTCGGCGAAAAAGTACCCCTCCTGCGGCACCCCGGCTTCGGCCATGACCTTGCGCAGCACGGCCTGCCCATCGGCGATCGAACCGCTGCCTGCCACGCGCCCGACCCGGCGCAGCATCAGTTCGGCATGGAGGTTCTGGCTGAGCTTGTTGATGATGCGCATGTCCTCGGCCAGCGGCAACGGCGGCAGCTGCGCCAGCATCGCCGGCGGCGCGGTGGCGGCGGGATCGGCCTGCGGCGCACGGTGGCGCGCCCGCACCTGCCCGCCCACCCGAACCCCGCGCGCTTCGAGCAACTGGCGGAACCGCCAGGCCGTCCAGCGCGCCGGATCGTCGATCCCCAGATGCAGCGTCACCGCTGCGGCCTCCGCCCCGATCGTGCCGGTCAGCACCAGCACGTCGCTCATCGGCAAGCGGGAAACCTCCAGCGTGTTGCCGCTGCCGGGCACCGTCTTCACGCCGTTCTCGACCCTGTAGAATGCCGCAGGACCGACCCCAGCGGCCTGCCCCGCCGCAGCCGGCGTGATGGTGACCGCCACTTCGTTGTCGTCCAGCGTCAGCGCGGAAATGCCGGTGCCGTAGCGCGAGGGGATGTTGTTCCAGCTCATCCCCGGGCTCCAGCGCTCGTCCGCAAACCAGGTATCGTCGCCGATGACGTCGTGTACCTTGCGGGTCCGGGCGGCCACGGCATCGGCCAGCGTCGCCAGGCAATCGCGCGTGCAGTCCTCCGCGCTCGAGAGCCGGGCATCGCCGCGCCCGAACAGCGCCGCATCCGGGGCACCGTGTCCCGACGATTCCAGCGCCACCCCGGTCCCTTGCGCCGCCGCATCGAGCGCGGCCAGACCGGCATAAGCGGTGATGGTGGTGAAGACCTTGGTGTTGGAGGCGGGCATGAACCGTTGGTCCGGCGCGATGGCCAGCAGTTCCCGGCCCTCCAGCGTGGTGACGAGAATGCCGTAGCGGGTTCCCGCAGGCCCTGACGCCAGCGCTTTCTCCACGGCATCGCGCACTTTGGGGTCCTGCGCGGCGACAGGCAAAGAGGACGAGCCCACCGCCGCTTGCGCCGCGACCGGCGATGTCTCGGCCGCAGCGGCGTGAACGGGGGCCGCGAGCGCGGCGAGCGGCAGGAACGGGAACAACAACGATCGCATCAGGAACCTCGGTAGAAACGAACCTGGCCCAGTTCCAGCCAGGCCGTGCCGCCCGGCGTACCGGAAAGCTGGAACCGCAAGGCGCGCAGGGCGGCCAGGTCGAGCTGCGGCGCCTGGCCCTCGGCGCCCGGCGCACCGGCAAAGGCCGAGAACGGCAGGCGCACTTCGGCCGCCCCTTCATGCGCGGAAAACGGCGCCGCGAACCAGTGCCCCGCATCGAGGCCGTAGCTTTCCAGCCGCAGGCGATAGTCCCCCGCCCCCTTCACCGTGAAGGCGATGCCGGTGAACCCGCGCGCATCGGCCAGATCGATGGCACCGCGCGTCAGCGGCAACACCAGTTCGGCAAACGGCCGGGGCGCCGCACCGAACTGCGCGGCCATGAACACCGGGCGCTCGCCCTCCGGTCCGGTTTCGGGATGGACAAAGGTGATATGGCTGTGGTCGGCTCCGGAATCGGTGGCGTCGACCGGCAGGGTGTCGAGATCGGTACGCCCGTCGGCGCGCGTGCCGGTCCAGATCGGCCCGGCCATGCGCACGGTCGGCAGCGGCGTCATGGCCGGGCTGGCGAGTTCGCCGCGCAGCTTGCCCAGCGGGGCTTCGCGCCCCGAGACCCAGACCCGCGCAACCTTCCAGATGTCCTCGATGGTCTCGTCGGGGCGGCCATCGACCAGCACCAGGTCGGCGCGCATGCCCGGCGCGATCGTGCCGTGGTCCTTGGCCTGCCCCATGATCGCCGCGCTGGTGCGGGTCGCGGCGACAAGCACTTCGGCAGGGGTGAAACCGAGGCGGGTATAGAGCACCATCTCGCGGATCGCGGCGGGGCCGTGATAGACGCCGCCGATACCCGAATCCGTGCCGATGCCGATCGGGATGCCGGCGGCGTGCATGGCCTTCAAGTTGCCCTGCAACATCGCCCAGCGCCGCGCATCGTAGGCAGCGACGGCGCCCGCGCCGTCCTCACCCGCTTCCTCGTGCTTGGGCCCGTGCTTGGGCTCGTGTTCGGCCTCGGCGCGCTGCGCGTTCTCGTGGGCCTGCTCGGGCGGAGAGAGGCTCGCCCATTCGGCAGGCGAAAAGGCACGGGTCTGCTGCGGTTCGTAGACCACCATGGTCGACACATAGGCGGTGCCGCGCGCCTTCATCCGCGCGATCAGGTCGGCATCGACCGGCGCGTCGCCGACCCCGTGAACCACGGAATCGCCCCCCGCCGCCGCGGCGATCCTGGCCCCGTCCAGCGTCACCGTATGGGTCACCACGGGAATGCCCGCCTTGTGGGCATCGCCGACGATGGCGGCGAGCGTTTCCTCGTTCATCGAATTGAGGTCGCCGCCCCGGCCATAACGCCAGCCGTCGGTGAAGACCTTGATCTCGTCCGGCCGGTAGGGCAGCGCCCTGGCCATCACCCCATGCGCGGCGCGCGGGGTGGAGGCCTTCATCGTGAAGAAGTCGCCCCAGCCATATTCGGTGCCGTGGCCGCCCGGCACGCCGGTACGGATCGCGAGGTTGAGATGGGGCGCCCAGATGCCGCCGGGCTGGCGGACCATCGCCCGGATCGGTTGCAGCATCTCAGCCGAGACCGAGTAGTCGTTGACCGTGGTGATCCCCCGCACGAGATAGCCGGCATAGGCCTTGCCGAGGTCCTCCGGCGCGGAATAGCCCGGCGAGCGCAAGTGCGTGTGGAGGTCGTGCAGGCCCGGCAGCAGCGTCTCCCCGTACGCATCGACGATGCGGCTGCCGCGCGGCGCCTTGAGGCCGGGGCCCACCGCAAGGATGCGATCCCCGCGCACCAGCACGTCGGCCTTGACCGCCGGAGCGCCGGTGCCGTCGAACACCCGCGCCCCCCGGATCAGCAGCGTGGCCTGCCCATCGGCGGCGTTCAGGGCACTGGCCCCGGAAAGGGTCGCGAGACCGGCGATCAGGGCGCAAAGGGCAGGCAGGCGGCGCATTATCGGCGCTCCTTCAGGTTGCGGTCGAAAAATCCGGCCATTGCCCGGTAGCTCGTCAACCAGTTGGCATAACGGAAGAAATCATGGCGTTCATTCGGGATCGCGAGTTCCTCGAACGGCACGCCGCGCGCGGTCAGTTCGCGGGCGAGCAGCAGTGACTGGCCGAAATCGACATTGCCGTCATCGTCGCCGTGGACGATCAGCACCGGGGAGCGCCAGCGCTCGATCGCCCCCATCGGCGAGGACTGCCACTGCAACCGCTGCTGCGCCAGCACCGCGTCGGGCGCGAAGGTCCGATCGACGGGGCGCACCATCTGGTGCACGCCGTGAAAGTCCGCCCCCGCCTTGAACAGGCCGCTGTCGCGCGCCAGCGCCAGCGCGGTGAGATAGCCGCCCCAGCTACCGCCCCAGATACCCACGCGCTCGCCATCGACGTCGGCTTGCGAGGCCAGCCACTGGCCGCCGGCCAGCACGTCGCGGTATTCCGAAGCGCCGCCCCGCGCGGTCTCGGGCGCCTCGCGGAAAGCGCGGCCATAGTTGGTGCCGCTGCGGTAATTGACCGAAAGCACCGTGTAGCCCGCCGCCGCAAAGGCCTGGTTCTGCACATAGGCGTTGTTGTAGTAGTACATCGTCGAGAAGCCCGGCAGCATCTGCCGGCGCGGCCCCCCGTGGACAAAGACCAGCGCCGGGTGCTTGCCGGCGCCCTTCGCGCGGAACAGCTGGCCATGGACCTTGACCCCGTCCGCCGCGGTGAAGACCACGACTTCGGGCCGCTGGAAACCACGGGCGGAGGCGACCGGGCCGAGCGCTTTCATGCCTTCCACCGCGACCGGATAGGCCGGGTGGGTGGCGTCCGTCACCGTCGCGGCCAGGGTATTGCCGCCGTAGACCGGGAAAAAGGCGAAGCGGTCCGGCGCCGTCAGCCGCTGCGGCTTGCCGCCGGCGATGCCCACCCGCCAGATCTGCCGCGCGTCGAGATCGCCGGGATTGGCCGAGTAGACCAGCGAGCGGCCATCGGGCGAAGGACGGAAATTCTCCACTTCGTTGGCATCGGGGGTGAGGTCGCGCGCGAGGCCGCTGCCGTCGGCCGCCACGCTGCAGACATGCAGCCAGCCGCTGCGCTCGGAAGGGAACAGCAAGTGCCCGGTCGGCGTCCAGAACAGGTTGCGCCC
Source organism: Sphingomonas sp. IC081 (assembly GCF_006874585.1). GTDB lineage: Bacteria > Pseudomonadota > Alphaproteobacteria > Sphingomonadales > Sphingomonadaceae > Novosphingobium. Next base: position 266,112 of record NZ_CP029762.1, on the reverse strand, counting down.
GCGCGTGCCGTAGAACTGGCCGCCCTCGCCCTCCGGCGCGCTCCACACCGTGCGCACCGCGCCGGTAGCGACATCGGCGATGCGGACCGACCAGAACGAGGCGCGGCTGTCGGGCAATTCGGCGGGCGGATCGCGCAGCTGGATGAAGGCCACCGAGCGCCCGTCCGGCGCAAACACCGGGTCGGCCGAGTGGCCCAGCGTCATGCCGAGATAGCGCAGGCTCCCCGCCGCAACGTCGAGCAGGCCGACCAGGCTGTGGCCGCTGCGCCATTCGCGAAACACCAGCAGGCGGCCATCGGGCGACCAGCCGAGATCGCCCACCGTCCCGCCGACCTTGGCCAGCCGGCGCGGCGATGCCCCCTGCGCCCAGAGGTTGATTTCGCCGTCGCGGGTATAGACAAGCTGCTGCCCGTCCGGGCTGAACACCGCGCCGTACCCCTCGCCGATCGCCACCGGCGCGTCGCTACCCTCGGTGCCGAGCACATAGAGCGTCTGGCGCGGGCCCTGCGGGAGCGTGCCGGTATTGGGCAGCTTGTCCTCGGGAAATTCGGCGTCGCCGCCGCGCACGAAGGCAAGGCGGGTGCCGTCCGGGCTGAACGCCAGACCCGAGATCTCGATCCCGTCATCCTCGCGGTAGGCCGTGCGCGCCCGGCCCGCCGTGCCCGGCCCGCCCAGCCAGACGTTGCGCACGCCCGCCCGGTTCTCCACCCAGGCGAAGACCGGAGCCTTGGCCGCCCCGGTCAGCCCGCTGGCCAGCGGCAGCGACAGGTTGGCCTCCAGCATGTCCGGCGCGGCCGGCGCTTCGATGGAAACGGGCGCGGAGCTGGCCGCCAGCGCCGGCAAGGCGGCGGCGAGAGCGGCAAACGGCACCAGCAGCGCGGTCCCGAAGGCAAGAGATGAACGTGTCATGCAGCATGACTAGGGCGGCCCGGCGGCCCCGCGCAAGCGCCTGATTTTGCATTCATACCCTGAGGTTATGTCCGTCCGCAGGCAGGGCATGACGGGCGGGCCCCGCCGCCGGTTCAGCCGCGCCGGTCGAAGCCGCGCACCACCGCCTCGCCGGTTTCGGGGCGCAGCACAAAGATGCCGCTGTCGAAATGGCGGGTCGGGTGGACGCGGTTGGTCAGCAGCGTCCAGGCCAGCCCGCGCTCGAAATCGACCCAGAGGCCGGTGCCGGTAAAGCCGGTGTGCCCGATCGTCAGCGGCGAGCAGGCCTGCCCGCCCGACCATCCGGCAAACGGCAGTTCCCAGCCGCAGGTGCGATGCTCGTACTGCGCGGTGCGGATCTCCTCCAGCATCGCCGGCCCCAGCACCTCGCCGCGCAGCAGCGCCTCGGCAAAGCCCAGCACCCCGTCGACGGTGCCGAACAAGCCGGCATGGCCGGGACGCCCGCCGAGGGCGGCGGCGTTCTCGTCGTGGACCTCGCCCTTGAGGATGCGCCCGCGCCACATGCAGCGCTCGGTCGCCACCGCGGGGCCCGGCGGCGGGCCATAGCAGAGCCCCTCCCCCAGCGGCCATTCGCCCTGCGGCCAACGGTCGAGCGGCACGCCGGTGATCCGCTCGATGGCGATGCCCAGAAGGATGAAGTTGATGTCGGAATAGACCGGCGGACCATGGCGCCATTCGCGCTGGAGCACAAAGGCGCGCAGCCGCGCAGGGTCGTCGCCATAGGTGTAGATCGGCTCCACCGCCGGGAAAAAGGTGCGATGCGCGAGGCAATCGCGGAACGTCAGCTGGCGTTCGGCGGCGCCGAGCGGGTCGTACTGGCGCAAGTCCGGAATGGCATCGGTGAGCGGCCGGTCGAGATCGAGCCTGCCCGCCTCGGCAAGCCTCAGGATCATCGTGGTCGTGGCGATGACCTTGGAGACCGAGGCGAGGTCGAACCAGTGCTCACGGGTGAGCGCCTCGGGCTCCGGCTCGCGCGCGGCCAGTCCGGCGAGGCGCACCGCGCGGGCGCCATCGGCGGTGACGAGCCCCAGAGCGGCGCCGGGTATCCGCCCGTCCGCGACATGGCGCGCGGCGGCGGCAAAGGCCTCCTCGCAGACGTCCTCGATCATGCCTCTTCTCCTTCTGGCACTTCGGCGCCGCGGGCACGGGCCCGCGCGATCGCCGGCAGGAAGACCACCGCCGCAAGGCTGAGGCTGCCCGACAGCATGAAGAAACCGTCGTAGCCGATCCGCGTCTGGATCGCGCCGGCGGCACCGGCCAGCAGGCGCGGCAGCAGGAATGCAAAGCCCGACAGGAACGCATATTGCGTACCGGGATAGCGCGGGCTGACCAGCATCGAGAGGTAGACCACAAAGATCGCCCCGGCAAAGCCGTGGCCGAACTGGTCGATGCCCGCCGAGATGTAGAGCACCGCCGAGGACGGCTCCTGCCACCACAGCCACACGAAGATCCAGTTGCTGATCGCCGAGGCCAGGGCCCCGATCGCCAGCGCCGCCGCCAGCCGCAGCCGCGCCGCCAGCAGTCCGCCCAGCGCCACGCCGGCCATGCTGCAGACCAGCGCCACCGCGCCGTCGGCCATGCTGATCTGTTCGAGCGAATAGCCAGCCGCATTCCACAAGGGGTGCGACAGGGTCAGCGTCAGCACGTCGCCCATGCGGTAGAACGAGACAAACGCCAGCACCGGCAGCACCGCATAGCCGTAACGCCAGAACAGCTCGACATAAGGCGCCAGCAGGCCGTTCATCGACCGGTCAGCCCCGGCCGGCAGGCGGCGGATGCGCGGCAGGAACAGCGCGAACGCCGCGAAGGGCAACATCGCAATCCCCAGCACGATCGGCGTGACGTTGGTCTTCGAGGAAAAGCCCGCGCTGGCTGCCGCCGAAAGGATCGCCCAGCCGACCGCGGCCGTGGCCAGCGCGCTCAGCGTCAGGATCGCCGCGCTCGTCGCCAGCCCGCCCGCCAGCGCCGCCGAACGCCTGCCGCGCGCCTCGGGATCGGGGCGCATCGCGGCCAGGATCGGGAACGGCAGGAAGGCGGCGATGGCGATGATCAGGTAGGCCCAGGTCCAGTCCAGCCGCGCGGCGGCAAACACCGCCCCGCTGCCCGCCGCCACCATCGCGCCCCGGTAGCCCCAGAGATTGGCGGCCACCACCGGCCCCTGTTCGGCCTGCGTCGGCGCCAGTTCGATGCGCCAGCCGTCGGCGGCGACTTCCAGCGTCGTTGTCCAGAAGGCGAGCAGGATGGCGAACAGCGCGGTCATCGGCAGGCTGGTGTCGCCGGAGGTCAGCGCCATGGCCACCATGGCCGTGAAGATGCCGAGCTGCGAAAGCATGATCCAGCCGCGCCGCCGCCCGAAAAAGCGGGAGAAACCGGGAATGTCGTAGCGGTCCAGCAGCGGCGCCCAGGCAAACTTGAAGGTCGGCAGCAGCGCCACCCAGGCAAAGAAGCCGATGACGACGATGTCCACACCGTGCCGGGCAAGGCGCAGCGTGAGGACGGCGTTGAACATGTAGAAAGGCAGGCCCGCGGAAAATCCGAGCAACAGGTAAAGCGCCAGGATCCGCCGCGCCGGACCTGCTGTTGCGGCGGGGGCCGTTGCAGCCGGGGCCGCCTGCGCCTCTTCGCCTGTACCATTCATTATTGTAACGTCCATCGTGCCTCCGCAATCCGCGGCGACACAAGGGCCTCGCCGGGCGCTTGTCAACGCCGCGAGCCGCTGTGAATGCGTTGGTTCACAGAATGATAGCCGCCGGTTATAGGTTCATGAGCGACCGGCGTTTCCCGCCGTGCCGGGGTTTTCGCCCGGGATCGCGCCTCACGCGCACATGATGCGGTCGCGACCGGCGCCTTTCGCCTCGTAGAGCGCCCGGTCGGCTTCGCTGAGGAACTGGGCCATCGTCCAGCCCTTGCGGTAGCGGGCGATCCCGCAACTGATGCTGGCGGTTACCGCCGGGCCGCCGTCCGGCAGCACGATCGGCGTGCGGCCGACCGCCGCGACCAGCCGGTTGCCGATCTCGCGCGCGGTATCCCAGCCGCAGCGCGGCATCAGCACCACGAACTCGTCGCCGCCCAGCCGTCCGACCGCATCGGTGGCCCGAACCTGCGAGGACAGCCGCGCGCCGATTTCCTGCAACACCGCATCGCCGGCCTGATGGCCGCGGTTGTCGTTGATCCGCTTGAAATGGTCCATGTCGATGAGCGCGATGCAGATATCGCCGCGCTCGTCCCCGGCAATCGCCGTGCCCAGCTTCTGGAGGAAACCGGCACGGTTGAGCAGGCCGGTCAGGTCGTCGGTCTGGGCATAGCGGACCAGCGCCAGTTCCTGCTGCTTGCGCGCGGTGATGTCGCGGATCGAGGCCAGCGTGCCGAGGAAATTGCCGCGATCGTCCACGGTGGCGCGGAACGAGGCTTCCAGATGAAGGTCCGGCTTGTTGCACGGCTGGAACTCGGCAAGGTAGACCCCCTGCCGGTCCTCCCGCGCCTGCCGCGACGCTTCGACCAGCACCGCCGGATCGGCAGTCAGGCATTCGATCCCCTGCCCGATAAAGGCCTTGGGAACATCGCCCAGCAGCGACCGTGCCGCCCCCAGTGCGTAGCGACAGACGCCGCGCTCATCGAAGCTGAGCAGCAGGTCGGGCGATTGCGAGGCCATCAGGCGCATGGCCCGCTCGCGTTCGGCAAGCGTCTGCAGCAGGCTCTGCTGCGCCGCGAGCGCGGCCCCCACCGGCAGTTCGCCCAGCAGCAGGCAGGCCAGGAAGAACTGGAAGAACAGCGCCTGGACCCGCGGATCGGACGAGGCGAGCGTGATCGGCCCGAGGTCGTGCATCGTGTAGAGCCCGCCGATGACCGCGGTGATCAGGATCGCCAGCTTGGTGCCCAGCGCCCCCACCCGGAAATTGGTGAGGGTGATCGGCATCGCCACCAGGAACAGGATCGGCAGCTGATGCGAACGGAACACGACGATGCAGGTCGCCGCCGTCAACAGCAGCACGCCGCCCATCTCCAGCCGCTGGAGGGGCGTCATTGCATAGATGCTCCTGCCGTAGTCCCCGCGAAACAGGGCATAGAGCAGCGGCGTGAAGATCAGCAGGCCCAGCGCATCGCTGGCATACCAGGTGGTCAGCGAGCGCAGGAACGGTTCATCGAACACCAGCACGGCGGTTCCCGCGCCAAGGAAGGCGCTGGCCAGCGGCGCCAGCAGCCCGGCCCAGAGGAACAGGCGAAACACGTTGGTGGGACGATGCAGGATGCCGCCTTCCTCGGTGCTGGCACGCAGGCCCAGGGCGGCGATCACCACCTCGACGATATTGGCGACCCCATAGAACAGCGGCGCCTCGATGGTGCCGCGGGTGACGAGGTTGGCCGCCGCATTGCCGATGAACCCGGCCACCAGGATCGCGCCCCAACGCCGCTTGGGCCGATCGAGCAGGAGGGCAAGCAGCACGGCATTGGCTGCCCACACGGTCGCGATGTCGCGGCCATTGCTGGTCAGGTGGATCGTGCCCGCTGCCAGCAGGAAATAACCGATGCCCGCAAGCAGACTGGTCAGCACCGTGCCCCTCACCATGCCGGACCACGATGGTGCGTGCCCATGATTCATTCCACCACTCTATTCGCACTTACGTTTGATTTATAGAGAGTTCCGCTCAGGCGGCAGTGGATCGGGGCGTTTTGCGCGGATCAGGCGTGATCGAACAGGGGAAACAGGCGCGCGGGCAGGCCGCCGCCGGTGACAAGCCAGGCATTGGCCTCCAGCAGCGGACGCAGCCGGTGCGACTGCTGGCCCGGCAGGACCTCCACCCGGCCATCGGCGCCATAACCGCTCATCCGGGCCTTGAGCACGCGCGTCGGCCCGCTCTCGATCCAGCCGTCACCGGCCTTTGAAGCCGGCAGCAGCGTGAGCGGTGCTTCCGCCTCGCGCCCCTGCAGGCCGCGCACCGCGTGGAGCAGGAAAAACCGCGCCGCGACCAGCGCCGCCACCGGATTGCCGGGCAGGCCGAAGACCAGCGGCCCCGCCGCATGGGAGGCGAACAGCACCGGCTTGCCCGGGCGCATGTGGACGCCGTGGAAGTGGACCACGCCGCCGCTGGCCTCGACCGCGCCGCGCACCAGGTCGCGCGCACCGACCGAGGCGCCGCCGGTGGTGACGATGATGTCCACCCCGCTTGCCCGGCACCCGGCGAGACATGCGCGCAAGTCCGCTTCATCGTCGGCGACATGATGGCGCTCCGTCAGGAGGCAGCCTGCCTCGGCCAGCAGGGCGGCGATCATCGGGCCGTTGGCGTCGATCACCGCGCCGCCGGCAGCCGTGCCGACCGGCGCCAGTTCCGCCCCGGTGGTGACCAGCGCGACGCGCGGCATCCGGCGCACCCGGACCTCGGCGATCCCGAAGCTGCACAGCGCGCCGACAATCGCCGGGTTCACCCGCAGCCCGGCGGGCGCGATGCATTCGCCGCAGCGGGCATCCTCGCCCCGGCTGCGGATGTTGAGGTTGTCCGCAAGCGGCTCGGCCAGCAGGAGCGAGGCGCCCGCGATCCTGGCCCGTTCCTGTACCAGTACCGCCGCCGCGCCGGGCGGGATTTCGGCGCCGGTATAGATCGGCCGCGCCTCGCCGCACGCGAGCGGCTCGGCCCGGTCGCCTGCGAACTGCGGCGCGCCAAGGCGCAGGCGGCGCTCGCCCGAGCCGCCCGCGTCCTCCCGGGCCACGGCAAAGCCATCCATGGCCGCCATGTCGAACGGCGGATGGTCACGCTGGGCGAACACCCGCTCGGCGAGGATACGTCCGCTCGCCGCGTGGCTTGCCACCGCTTCGCACCCCAGCGGCAGGACACGGGCGTAAATCGCGGCGAACGCCTCGACAAAGCCGAGCCGGGCGGGCGAACAATCCTGGATCACGCGGCAGGCGTCGCCGCCGGGATCGCCGCCCCGACGGCGGCACGGACGGCGGCCCGGGCGGCGTCACTGGCACGCGCGCCCACCGCCTCGCCGATCAGCAGCAGGGTGGGGTCGTCGTCGCTGATGGTGGCGACCAGGAACGCCAGCGCCGAGAGCTTGCCCCGGATCAGCCGCTCGTTCGCCATCGAGACATTGACCGCGACCATCACCGGCGTATCGGGATGCCGCCCCGCGGCGATCAGCCCGCGGGCGATCTCGCCCGCCGCCGCCCGGCCCATGTAGACGCCCAGCGTGCCGCCGGGGCTGGCCAGCGCCGCCCAGTCGAGCTGCAGCGGCTCGCCGGCCTTGAGGTGGGCCGTGACCAGCGTGATCCCGCGTGCCACGCCGCGCAAGGTGAGCGAGGCCTGCGCGCTGGCCGCCGCCGCGCTCGCGGTGGTGACGCCGGGGCAGATGCGCACCGCTACGCCGCCTGCGGCAAGGTGATCCATCTCCTCGGCCGAACGTCCGAACACCGAGGGGTCGCCGCCCTTCAGCCGCACCACGCGCTTGCCCGCAAGCGCCGCTTCCAGCAGCAGGTCGTTGATCGAGCCCTGCGCCTTGCTGTGGCGGCCCGAGCGCTTGCCGACGCTGACCCGCTCGGTCCCGGCCGGGATCAGCTCCAGCACGCCAGCGCCGACCAGGGCATCGAAAAAGACCACGTCGGCCGCGCCGATCAGGCGTTCGGCCTTGCGGGTGAGCAGGTCGGGATCGCCCGGCCCGGCACCCACCAGCCAGACTTCGCCCGGTTGGATCAGGTCATTCGGCTGCATCGAGAACCTCCTCGTTCGTCTGGACCAGGATCTTGGCAAGCGCGGGGCGGCAGGAGCCGCAATTGGTGCCCGCGCCCAGCGCCTTGCCGATGGCGGGCACGTCGACCAGCGCCTGCTCGCGGATGGCGGCAACGATCTGGTTGAGCCCGATGTCGAAGCAGACGCAGATCGTGGCCCCCTTGTCCGGCTGGCTACCGGGGCCGCGCGCGGCGAGCACGGCCGCCCCTACGCCCTCGGCCGCCAGCTGACCGATCAGCCAGTCGCGCGATGGCAGCAGGCCGGTGCGGGTCAGGAACAGCACGCCCGCAAGCCGCCCCTCGACGATGACGGCCACGCGGCGGCTGCCGCGCGCCTGGTCGATCGCCTCGACACGCTCGCCCCTGGGCAGGCAGGCCTCGATCCGGGCGGGATCGCCGTTGCCCGCGATCTCGTAGAGCGCGCCGCCGGGAACCGCGACTTTTGTCGCCCACAGGCAGGGCACCTTCACGGGGTGCTCACCGCGCAGGATGAGGAAGCCCTTCCATTCGGTCGCGACCTTGGCGAGCCGCGCGGGCGTCGACTTGAAGCCCGGCTGGCCCGAGTGCGGATCGACCAGCGGGCGCGGCAAGAGGCCGGTGCGCCCGCCGGTGGAGGTCTGGTCGGTCCAGTGGATCGGCGTGAAGATCTCGCCCGGACGCTGGCCGTCCGACAGCGCCACGCGGAACAGGCTGTCCCCCTGCGGCGTGGCAACCCGCGCGAGATCGCCGCTCCTGAGGCCCATCACTTCGGCATCGCCGGGGTTGACCTCGACCAGCGGTTCCTCGCGGTGGCGGGCGAGCTTGGGCGCAAGGCCGGTGCGTGTCATCGTGTGCCACTGGTCGCGGTAGCGCCCGGTGTTGAGCGTGAGCGGCCAGTCGCGCAGCGGGTCCTGCAGTTCCATCTGCACCACGGGGAGCATACGCGCCTTGCCCGAAGGGGTGGAGAAGCGCCCGTCGGCAAAAGGTGTCCCGCCCCAGCGGAACGGCGCCATGTCCTCGTAGGCCTGGTTGCCGATCGCGGCCTTGTCGGCGAGGTTCAGGACGCGGCCGCCACTGGCGGGGCCGTCGTTCTGATAAGCGGTGAGGCGCGCGTGTTCGCGCCAGATGTCGGCTGGGTGGTCATAGGCAAACTCGCCCTTCCAGCCCATGCGGCGGCCCACTTCCTTGATGATCCACCAATCGGGCATGGCCTCTCCCGGAAGCGCCATGAAGCGGCGTTGGCGGCTCACCACACGCTCGGAATTGGTGACGGTGCCGTCCTTTTCGCCCCATGCGGCGGCGGGCAGGCGGACATGGGCATGGGCGCCGGTGTCGGTCTCGGCCATGACGTCGGAGACCACCACGAAGGGGCACTTGGCCAGCGCCTCGCGCACGCGGGCAGCATCGGGAAGCGAGACCGCCGGGTTCGTCGCCATGATCCAGACCGCCTTGATGCGGCCCTCGCCCATCGCGCGGAACAGGTCGACCGCCTTGAGGCCGGGCCTGGTGGCCATATTGGGTGCGGCCCAGAAGCGGCCGACGCGGGCGACGTTCTCGGGCGCGAAATCCATGTGCGAGGCCAGCGTCGAGGCGAGCCCGCCGACCTCGCGCCCGCCCATGGCATTGGGCTGGCCGGTGATCGAGAAAGGCGCCGCACCCGGCTTGCCGATGCGGCCGGTGGCAAGGTGCAGGTTGAGGATCGCGTTGACCTGGTCGGTGCCGCGGATCGACTGGTTGATGCCCTGGCTGAACACCGTGACGGTGCGCGGATTGTCGCGGAACAGTTCGAAAAAGCGCAGCAGCGCCTGCGGATCGAGGTCGCAGGTCTTCGCGGTGGTCCAGAGGTCGGATGTCGCCTCCAGTTCTTCCCAGAAGCCACCGGGAACCTCGACATGCGCGGCGAGATAGTCGCGGTCGAGCGCGTCCTCGGCCGCGAGCCAGGCGAGCAGGCCCTTCATGAGGGCAACGTCGCTGCCCGGGCGCAGCGCGAGGTGGAGGTCGGCGCCCTCGCAGGTCTCGGTGCGGCGCGGGTCGATGACGACGAGCTTGCTGCCGCGCGCGGCGCGGGCCGCCTGGATGCGCTGGTAGACGATCGGATGGCACCACGCGGTGTTCGAGCCGACCAGCACCACGAGGTCCGCCGCTTCGAGGTCGTCGTAGCGCGCGGGCACCACGTCCTCGCCGAAGGCGCGCATGTGGCCGGCGACCGCGCTCGACATGCAGAGGCGCGAATTTGTGTCGATGTTGGCAGAGCCGATGAACCCCTTCATCAGCTTGTTGGCGACGTAGTAGTCCTCGGTGAGGAGCTGACCCGATACGTAGAAGGCAACGCTGTCGGGCCCGTGGCGGGCGATGGTCTCGGCAAAGCGCCTGGCCACGAGGTCGAGCGCCTTGTCCCAGGAGGCGCGCCTGTCGCCGATCATCGGGGTGAGGAGACGGCCGGTGAGGGCGACCGTCTCCCCCAGGTGCGTGCCCTTGGAGCACAGGCGCCCGGCATTGGCGGGGTGCGCCTCGTCCCCCCGGATCTCGACCGAGCGTTCGCCGGCCCCGTTCGGATTCGGCGTCGCTGCGATGCCGCAGCCGACGCCGCAGTAGGCGCAAGTCGTGCGGACCGCAGCGCGCATCAGGCTGCCTCCTCCACCAGTTCCGGACGGGCGATGAGCACGCGCTCACCCTCGAGCCTGACCGCGATGGTGGGGGTGCAGCCCTTGTCCTCGCCCTGCGCCTCGCCGGTGCGCAGCGCGATGTTCCAGTTGTGCAGCGGGCAGGCGACCGAGTGGCCATGGACGATGCCCTGGCTGAGCGGCCCCTTCTTGTGCGGGCATTCGTTGACGAGCGCGAAGACCTCGCCGTCGCCGGTGCGGAACACCGCGATTTCCTTCTCGCCCTCAAGCTGGACAGTGCGGGCGCCGCGAAGCGGGATGTCGGACAGCAAGCCGATTTCGATCCACTGGGTCATGTCTGTCACTCCGCGGCAATTGCGATGGGTTCGAGCGGCTGGTGCAGGTCGGCGCGGTCGCCGGCGGCACGCTCGGCCCAGGGATCTTCCTGGGAGAAGCTCTGCGAATGGTGGAAGCGCGCGGCATACGTCGCGATCGCATCGGCAGGCGCGCCGTCGCTTTCGAGCAGCTTGCCCTTCACGTAGCCAAGGCCGACACGCTCGATCCACGGCGCGGTGCGTTCGAGATAGCGGGCTTCCTCGCGGTAGAGCTGGATGAAGGCGGCGCAGACCTCCATCGCCTCCTGCTCGGTCGCGACCTTGCAGAGGAGGTCGGTGGCGCGGACGTGGATGCCGCCATTGCCGCCGACGTGGAGTTCGTAGCCCGAGTCGACGCAGACCACGCCAAAGTCCTTGATCGTGGCTTCGGCGCAGTTGCGCGGGCAGCCCGAGACGGCGATCTTGAACTTGTGCGGCATCCACGAGCCCCAGGTCATCCGCTCGATCTGGACACCGAGGCCGGTCGAATCCTGCGTGCCGAAGCGGCACCATTCGGACCCAACGCAAGTCTTCACGGTGCGCAAGCTCTTGCCGTAGGCGTGGCCCGAGACCATGCCGGCGGCGTTGAGGTCGGCCCAGACCGCGGGCAGGTCCTCCTTCCTGATCCCGAAGATGTCGAGCCGCTGGCCGCCGGTCACCTTGACCATCGGCGCATTGAACTTCTCGACGACATCGGCGATCGCGCGCAGTTCCTTCGGATTGGTAAGGCCGCCCCACATGCGCGGGACCACCGAGTAGGTGCCGTCCTTCTGGATGTTGGCGTGCATACGCTCGTTGACGAAGCGGCTGGCCTGGTCGTCGACGTATTCGCCCGGAAGCGCGCAGAGCAGATAGTAGTTGAGCGCCGGGCGGCACGAGGCGCAGCCGTCGGGTGTCGACCAGTGGAGCTTGTGCATCACCTCGGGGATCGACTTCATCTCCTGCGCCACGATCTCGCGGCGCACGTCGTCGTGGGTGAAGCTGGTGCACTTGCACAGGGTCTTGGGGCCGTTCTGTACCTCTTCTCCCAGCGTCAGTGCCAGCAGCGTCTCGACGAGGCCGGTGCACGAACCGCAGCTGGCCGAGGCCTTGCAGGTGGCGCGCACGGCATCGAGACTGCAGGCGCCGCCCTCGATCGAAGCCACGACCTGTCCCTTGGAGACGCCGTTGCAGCCGCAGATTTCGGCATCTGCGGGGAGCGCCGCAACGGCGGCCTTAGGGTCCAGCCCGGCTCCTCCGGCGGCAAAGGCCTGCCCGAAGATCAGGAGGTCGCGGATTTCCGAAACGTCCTCGCCCTTCTTGAGCAGGTCGAAGTACCAGCCGCCATCGGCAGTGTCGCCATAGAGCACCGCGCCGACGACCTTGTCCGCCTTGACCACGACGCGCTTGTAGACCCCGCGCGCGGCATCGCGCAGGACGATGTCCTCGCAGCCTTCGCCGCCCGAGAAGTCCCCGGCCGAGAACACGTCGAGGCCCGCGACCTTGAGCTTGGTGGAAGTGACCGAACCCTTGTAGCCGCTGTGCTGGTCGGTCAGGCCGTCGGCCAGGCTGCGGCACATGTCCCAGAGCGGCGCCACGAGGCCGTAGACATTGCCGTCATGCTCGACGCATTCGCCCACCGCGAGCACGGCGGGATCGCTCGTCACCATGTGATCGTCGACCTTGATGCCGCGGCCCACCTCAAGCCCCGCCTCGCGTGCCAGAGCCACCGCAGGCCGGATGCCGACCGCCATGACCACCAGGCTCGCGGGAATCTCGCGCCCGTCCTTGAGGCGCACGCCCTCGACCTTGCCCTCGCCGTAGATCTCCGCGGTGTCGGCGCCGGTAAGGATCGTCTGGCCGCGCCCTTCCAGCGCCGTCTTGAGCAGCCAGCCTGCCGCTTCGTCGAGCTGGCGCTCCATCAGCGTCGGCATCAGGTGGATAACAGTGACCTTCATGCCGCGCAGCGTCAGCCCGTGCGCGGCTTCAAGGCCGAGCAGGCCGCCGCCGATGACCACCGCGCTGGCCGCTGCCTCGCTGGCGCCATCGACCTTGCCCGCCTCGGCCGCGGCCAGCATCGTGTCCACGTCCTTCATGTCGCGGAACGAGATGACGCCCGGCAGGTCCTTGCCGGGGACCGGGATGATGAAGGGATCGGAGCCGGTGGCGATCAGCAACCGGTCGTAGTGGACCTTGCGGCCCGACTTCGAAGTGACGGTCTTGCCCGCCCGGTCGATCGCGGTGACGGGATCGGCGGTGATGAGGGCGATGTCGTTCTCGTCGTACCATTCGCGGCTGTTGATGACGATCTCGTCGAAGGTCTTCTCGCCCGCCAGCACCGGCGAGAGCATGATGCGGTTGTAGTTCACGTGCGGCTCGGCGCCGAAGATGGTGACGCGGTAACGCGAAGCGTCGCGCGCCAGCAGTTCCTCCACCGCGCGGCAGCCCGCCATGCCGTTACCGACCACAACGAGGTGCTCACGCACATCGGCCGAAGGCACGATCAGCCTGTCCTCGTAATCCGCCGAAGCGTCGATCCCGTCCTGAAATTCCATCCCCGCATCTCCTGAAATTCGAGGGAGAAAAAGAAAAAGGCCGCCATCCGGACCCTCGGTTTGAAACCGAAAGTCTGGATGGCGGCCTTGCCATCGTATGGGCCTCCGCGACCCGCCGGTGGGTCGCTTCGGTGATGTAGGAAGGACACCGTCGTCCTTTGCATTGCACAATAAACGGAATCGCCCGAAGGCTCAAGCGATTCCGTCAAAAGCGGCGATCAGATCGCCCAGTCGAATTGAATCCAGTACTTATCGGTGTCCACCGCCATCTGGCGGGCGTCGTAATGGGCATAACGCAGCGCAACGGTCGTCTTGCTGACCTTCGCACTCGCGATAAGATCAAGCTCGTTGCCATAGTGCTGGTCCAGCCGGTCGCCGTCGAACCGGTGCCAGGTGCCCTGCAGGGCGACCGCCGAAAGCGGGCCCAGCTGCTTCATCCCGTAGCCACCACCGAAGTAGAGATCCCGCACGCCGTTGGCCGGCGTGGTCAGGAACTTGTCGGCCCAGCCCTGGAACTTGAAATTGGTGCCGAGCGGGACCTGGAAACTGGTCAGCGCCGCGCCGCTGCTGGCGCCGAGCACTTCATAGCCGCCATTGAGCTTCCAGCCCTTCACGTCGAGCAGGGCGTCGGCCAGCCAGTAATCGGCGTGGTAGTTATTGGGATTATGGTGCCAGTCGTACTGGCGGGCATAGCTGGCCTGCCACGAGAGCTTGGCATCCTTGCCGAAGGCATGGCTGCCGGCCAGACGGGTCCCGTAAGTCTGGCTCGACAGGCGGTAGCCCTGCACGGCCGCCTCGTCCTGGTCGACCAGATAGGCAAAGCCCGAAAGGGTGCCCACCGGCGTCACGTAGGAAAGGTTGGCAAAGACATTGTCGCCGCTCACCGCCTGCTGGCGTGCGCCGTGGCCGTCGATGCCCCAGATGGTGCGGGCACTCCAGGCATAGGAAACGTCGAGCTTCAGCCCCTTGAGCGGGGTCAGTTCGGCACGCACGGCATCGAAGGTCTGCGCATTGTCACGAAAACCGGCATTGCCGACAAATCGCTCGTCGTCGAGGGCGATCCTCTGGCGGCCTGCCGTCAGCGTCACGCCCTTGGTCTTGTACTGAAGCTGGGCGAGGTAGAGCGCGATGTCCTGGGGATCGGCCACCAAGGGCCGGTTGGCCACACCGTTCAGGCCGTCATAATAGTGATCCACCGCGGCCAGCGTGCCCTGGCCGACGACGGTGGCGCTGAAAGCGCCGGTCGTCGCGGTGGCACCGGCGCGCAGGCGCAAGGTCAGGGCATCGGCGGCCTTGTCGATGTCGTCCTGGTCGACATGTTCGTAGCGCGCCCGCGCTTCGACAATGGGTTTGAGGTCCACTTCTTCGGCATGAGCGGACCCGGCGGCGGCCAGCGCGGCCACCGTTCCAAGCATGTATCGCATTCGGCTGATCTCCTGGGGGCAAGGGATGGCGGCGCCCCGACCGTCAGGCCGGAACGCCGCGCTGCTCTCCCATTATATGCGGGCGACGGTCTTCCAGGTCGCGCGCCAGCGGCTCTTGACCAGCGCCACCGAAGCGAGCGCCACCACGGCAAGCCCTGCGAAGATCAGGAACCCGGGGGCGAAGCTGCCGGTCAGCTGCTTGGCCAGCCCCAGCGAGCTGGCGAGGTAGAAGCCGCCAATGCCGCCGGCCATGCCGACCAGACCGGTCATCACCCCGATCTCGGCCTGGAAGCGCTGCGGCACGAGCTGGAAAACGGAACCGTTGCCGGTGCCCAGCGCCAGCATGGCGATCACGAACATGCCCAGCGCCGCGGGCAGGGAGTGGGCCTGCGCCACCCCGGCAAGGGCGATCGCGGCGACCGTGTAGACCATCATCAGCGCCTTCACGCCGCCGATCCTGTCAGCCAGGGCGCCGCCCATCGGGCGCACCAGCGAACCGGCAAAGACGCAGGCAGCGGTGCAGTAACCGGCGGTGATCGTGGTCAGGCCGAACTGGTCGGTGAAATAGATCGGCAGCGAGGCGGCAAGACCGACAAAACCACCAAACGTCACCGAATAGAAGCCCATCAGCCACCAGGCATCGGCGTGCTTGAGCGGTTCGAAATAGTCGACCAGCTTGCGCGGGGCGGGCTGGTTAGGCGAATCCTTGGCCATCAGCATGTAGGCGACAAAAACGACGCTCAGCGGGATGCAGGCAAGGCCCAGCACCGCGTTCCAGCCGAACATCTTGGCCAGCACCGGTGCAAAGAGCGAAGCGAGCACCGTGCCCGAATTGCCCATGCCGGCAAGGCCCATCGCCTTGCCCTGATGCTCGGCCGGATACCAGCGGCTGGCGAGCGGCAAGGCGATCGCGAAGCTGGCCCCGGCAAAACCGAGGATCACGCCCAGCGCCAGGGTTCCGGCAAAGCTGCTCACCCCCATGAACCAGGCGAAGAACAGTCCGGCAATGACGATGACCTGGCTGATCGCGCCCGAACGCTTGGGGCCGATGCGGTCCACCAGCAGGCCGTTGACGACGCGCAGCAGCGCGCCGGCGAGCGTCGGCACGGCCACCATCAGGCCCTTTTCAGCGGGCGTCAGGCCCAGCGTCTTGGAAATTTCGGGCGCCAGCGGCCCCAGCAGGACCCAGACCATGAAGGCGAGGTCGAAGTAAAGAAAGGCGGCGATCAGCGTCGGCGTATGACCGGCTTTCCAGAAGCTGGTCGCCGCTGCGCTCATCGGTGCATTTTCGGCCGGATCGGCCTTTCCATCACGTTCCCAGTATGCGGATGCCATCGAACGTCCCCCATAAAACGGACACGAAAAAAGCCGCAGGCCGGACGTCACCCTTGCGGTGAGCCCGGTCAGCGGCTTTGCTGCGAATATCGGTGAGGATGGCGTCCCGCCCTTGGAACGGCCTATCCGGTATGGTCGTGCTTCATCGCACGGTGTTCATATAATTCCGTGATTCGCCCGATGTTGCAAGGCACAAAATTCGCAATCTTTTCAGCGCAACTGCAAAAAGCCTTCCAGATAGTCGTCGATCCGCTCAGGATCGAAGACACGGCCATCGAAGAAGCGGTCCGGCCCCAGCGTAAGGTCGCCCCCGCGCGAGCCGACCGCACGCGGGCTTGCCAGCGCACCTTCCAGTTTCATGCTGGCCCCGGGCATCGGCACGTCGCTGCCGGCCAGCGCCCGGCGGAACACGTCGGGACGAAACACCGCAGCGGCCTGCGCGGCGGCTTGCGGCGAGGCCTCGACCATGCCCCAGCGCACCAACTGCGAATAGATCCACAGCGCCTGACTGCGCCAGGGAAACGGCGTCGCCTCGCGCGAGAACAGCACGAAATTGGGGCAATCGAGCGGCGCATCTCCGGCGCGCGGCGCGATCCGGCCGCCCAGCGCGCCCAGGATCAGGTCCGCCGGCTGGTCTACATAGTCAGCACGCGACAGGATCTCGGCGAGCCCTTCGCGGTTGTCCGGCTCGTCGCACCAGGCCGCGGCCCGCGCCAGCGCACGCAGCAAGCGGTCGACCGTATCGGGGTTTTCCTCAAGCCAGGGCTCGCGGAAGGCCAGCACTTTCTCCACCCCGCGCTGCCAGATGCGTTCGCCGATGGCGACCGCCTCGGCCCGGCCCGAGGCAATCGCGGCACCGCCCCAGGGCTCCCCGGCGATGAACCCGTCGATCTCCCCGGCATGGATCGCCTCGACCGTCAGCGAGGGCGGCAGCACCCGCAGCACCACGTCGCGGTCGGGATCGATACCCGCGCTCGCCAACCAGTAGCGCAGCATGAGGGCGTGGCTGGAAAACCGATGGACAACGCCGATCACCGGCTTGCGCCGCCAGAGCCCGATGGCTGCGGCAAAATCGTGCGCGGTGCCCAGCGGATCGGCCAGGCGCCGCGCCGGATCGGGATCGAGCGCTGCGGCAAAATCGCGGGCCATGACCAGCATGTTGCCATTGACGCCGAGCTTGTAGGGCGCGGCCAGCGCCGCCGGTTGCTGGCTGAGGCCCAGCGTCACCGCAACCGCCAGCGGCGCCAGCATGTGCGCGGCCTGAACCTGCCCGTAGACCAGCCGGTCGCGCAAGGTCGCCCAACTCGTCGTGCGCACGAGGTCGAGCGCGATTCCTTCGTCTTCGGCGAAACCGCGTTCACGGGCTGCCGCCAGCACTGCCACGTCGTTGAGCGGCAGGAAGGCGATACGCAGGCTTGTTGTCATAATCCGCCTCCCAGAAGGTCGCTGGCGGTAATCAGCGCCTGCGCCACATCCACGATCTTCTTGCCCTGGTTCATCGCGCTGGTGCGCAAGAGGTTGTAGGCATCCTGCTCCGACAGCCCGCGCTGGTTCATCAGGATCGACTTGGCCCGGTCGACCACCTTGCGATCGGCCAGCGCGGTGCGCGCTTCCTCCAGTTCGCTCTGCATGCGCGAGAACGTGTTGAACCGGCGCACCGCCAGTTCCAGCACCGGCTTGACCCGCTCCTTGCGCAGCCCGTCGACGACATAGGCGGAGACCCCGGCATCGATGGCGGCGCCGATCATCGCCTCGTCGGACTGGTCGACAAACATCGCGATGGGCCGTGCCAGCGCGCGGCTGACGGTGAGCATTTCCTCAAGGGTGTCGCGGCTCGGACTGCCCAGGTCCATCAGCACGACATCGGGGGCCATGCGTTCCAGCCGCGCCACGAAAGCGCCGCGCGGCGGGACGATATGGATATCGTCGTAGCCCGCCTCGCGCAGCCCCTCTTCGAGCACCGTCGCGCGCAAGCCGCTGTCGTCGATGATGACGATTCTCATTTCACCCCGCTGGGCCGTCTGGCCGACCGGCCGCTCGACCGGCAGCCCCTGTCGCACATCGCCCAGCACGGCCACCGCGTCAACGCCGCTTGTGCAGTGCAGCGTCCGGGAGGGCCCCTCGACAGGTCAGTCGGCCTCCTGCCAGACCCGGAAGCCCGCGCCCTGCCCGTGCGCCAGCAGCGCCTGCGGCTCGTCCGTACGCAAGGTCGGCAGCGCCGCCGCGACCGGGCGGCACAGGCTGACGGTGCGGATGCGGTCGGTACGGACCTGAACGGTCGGCCCGGCATCGAAGATGTCGCAGTAACCCTCGTGCGCGAAGCCCTCGGCCTGAAGCAACCGCAGGGCGGGCACCGAGCTTTCGTGCGGCCTGCCAATGGCGGTACGCGCAGCTTCGGGCAACATGCTGGTATAGATCGGATAACGCGGCATCAGGTCAGCGATGAACTGGTTGCCGTGGACCGCGTTGTGAAGGTCCGCCTCGAGGAAGCCGCTGCCGAAGAACGGCCCTGCCACCGCGTCCCAGAACGGGCTGGTGCCGTTCTCCACCCAGCCGCGCAAGTCCGCGATCACCACTTCGCCGAAGCGCTGGCGATGCTGGGCGATGAACATGTAGCGGCTGCGCGCCAGCAGCGCGCCCAGCCCGCCAGAGCGCGCCGCGGGATGGAGAAACAGCCCCCCCACTTCCGATGCCCCGTCGAAGTCGTTGACGAGGTGAAGGATGCGGGTCGAGAACGTGCGCTCCAGATCGCGCGAGACGTGGGTGACACGGCTGACCTTGTAACTGTAGAATGGCCACTTCGCACCCAGCCGCGAGAACAGGCTGGCAGTGCCCACGACCTGCCCTTGCCCGGATTCCAGCACCAGCAGGTAGAATTCATCCTGCGGCGCGGTGATCTCCGCGCCGAGCGCCGTCTCGCTGCGGGCGATCTTCTCGGCCAGCGTCGCGCGGTCGGGCGGCAGGTTGGTCATGCCGCCGCCGGTCAGGCCCGCGAGGTCTAGCAGGGAATCGAGATCGTCTTCGCGCACAGGGCGGACAAAGGGCCGACCCGCAGGCAATGCACTCACAGTTCGCCCGCCGCAAAGCCGAGGGCACCGAGCAGTGCCGCACGCGCGGTGCGACACTGGTGCCAGAGGTCCGGCTCGCCAAGGTCGTCAGGAGCGATCCGTTCGGGCCATGTCCGCTCGACCACTTCGGCGATGCGGTCGCACTTGCCGTCGTCGAGCAGGAAACGGTGGTCGATCGCGGCATGGGCCTCCTCGCTCACCGCCACGCGCAGGCGCAAGCAAGCCGGGCCGCCGCCGTTGCGCATCGATTCGCGCACATCGACCACCTCGAGGTGCCGGATCGGATTGTCGCCGGCCCGCACGTCCTCCAGCCAGGCCCAGACCTCTGGCGTCTCGCGGGCTTCCTGCGGCAGCACCAGCGCCATGCCGCCATCGGGCAAGGTGACGAGCTGCGAATTGAACAAGTAGGAGCGCACCGCCGCATCGAGGCTGACCCGCGCCGCAGGAGCCTCGACAATTACCGCGCCGGGAAGGCTTTCGCGGATGCGGCGATAGAGCCCGTCGCGGTCGGCAAAGGCCTGTTCGTGGGTGAACAGGACATGCTCGTTGGCGACCGCGACGACATCGTTGTGGAAAGCCCCGGCAGCGATGGCGGCATCGCTCTGGCGAACAAGGGCAAAGTCGCGCAGCCCGTGGCGGCGCGCGATCGCCGCGCTCGCCGCACGGTGCTGGCGGGCCGGGAAGGGAGAGGCGGCATTACGCTCGCCGTAGACAAGGAGTTCGAGGCCGGGGCTGGCGTGACGGGCGCCCAGACGCATGAAATTGGCCGCACCCTCGTCGCCGAGGCCGGCGGGAAGGGCAGCGTGGACGGCAAAGTGGCGCTCGTCGGCAAAGGCCAGCCGCAGCTGGCGCAAGGTCTCGGCGTGCTCGACGCTGCGGTGGAGCATCGTCGAGAGATTGGCGACCGAGAAATGACAGCGTCCATCGGCGGTATCGGGCGCAGGGGAAACGGTCGCGGCATTGGCGGTCCACATCGCCGAGGCCGAGAAGGCATTGCGCAGAAGCGCCGGTTCCTGCGCCCAGGCGGCGCGGCACACGGCATCGTCGTCGCCTGCAAAGCCGAGCGTGCGCAGCCAGTCCGCATCGGGACGGCCATGCGGCAGCAGCAGGCCTTGCGGCAGGCCCAGCGCCAGCATCCGCCGCATCTTGGCAATGCCCTGCAGGGCCGCCATGCGCGGGGCGGAAACCCCGCCGGCATTGGTGGCCGAAGCGATGTTGCCCAGCGAAAGCCCTGCGTAGTTGTGGCTCGGTCCGATCAGGCCATCGAAGTTGATCTCACGCATCCTGGTTCACCCCGCTTTCCTTCCGGGCGGGCATCAGCCCGCGAATCTCGCCGCTCACGTCAACGACCGCCCCTGCCTCGAAACTGGCGACCGGATAGGCGCAGTAATCAGCGGCATAGTATGCGCTCGGCCGGTGATTGCCAGAGGCGCCGAGGCCGCCGAACGGCATCGCCCCGCTGGCGCCGGTGGTCGGGCGGTTCCAGTTGACCACGCCCGAGCGCACCCGCACGGCAAAGCGCCGCCAGAGCGCCGGATCCTCAGAAACCAGCCCCGCAGAAAGGCCGTAAACCGTGTCGTTCGCCGCGGCGATCGCGGCGTCGAAATCGGCCACCCTGCGGATCTGCAGCACCGGCGCGAAGATCTCCCGGTCCGGAACCGCGATCCCGGTCACGTCCAGCATGACCGGCGCCATGAAGGCAGGCGGCAGGCCTGCAGGATCACGCAGCGGCAACACCTCCCGCGCGCCAAGGGCGATGAGCGCGCGCACATCCTCGCGCGCCCGCTCGGCCGCGGCGACCGAGACGAGCGGACCGAATGTCGGCTCCGGCACCGCGTCCCACGCGCCGATCCGCATCCGCGCCGCGATCGCGGCCACCGCCTTGACGATACGCTCGCCCACGGCCCCATCCGGCACGATCAGCCTGCGTGCGCAGGAGCAGCGCTGGCCCGCGGTGACGAAGGCCGACTGTGCGACGATGGACGCCGCCGCCTCGGCATCACCGTCCCAGGCGACGATCGGATTGTTGCCGCCGAGTTCGAGCGCCAGGATCACATGCGGCCGATCGGCGGTGGCCTGGCGCAGCAGGGTGCCGGTCGCAGCGGAGCCGGTGAACAGCAGCCCGTCGATATCGCCCGCGATCAGCGCCGCGCCCGTCCCGCGCCCACCCTGGACCAGGTTGAGGACACATTCAGGCAGACCCGCGGCCTGCAGCAACGCGGCCATCATCGCTCCGGTCCCCGGGGTCTCCTCCGAGGGTTTGAACACCACGACATTGCCGGCCAGCAGGGCCGGTACGATATGTCCGTTCGGGAGATGACCCGGGAAATTATAGGGCCCCAGCACCGCCATGACGCCATGCGGACGGTGCCGCAGCACTGCCTGCCCGAAGCCTTGCGGCTCCTCGCGATAGCCCGCGCGCTCGGCCTGGGCGCGGATCGAGATCTCCACCTTGCCGATCATCGAGGCGACTTCCTGACGCCTCCCACAAGGGTTTCCCGGTCTCGCGCGCGATCATCCGCGCCAGATCGCCAGCCGCTTCCTCGAGCTTGCCGGCGTAGCGGCGCATACAGGCGATGCGGTGTTCGAAGTCCGTCTGCGACCAGTCCTCGAATGCACGTCGCGCAGCGCCGATCGCCCGGTCTACCGCATCGGCATCATCGCTGCGGCCTCCCCAGACTAGCGTGCCGGTGGCGGGGCAGGTTGAGGTAAGCATCAGCCGGCCACCAGCGCCGCGTCGGCGCCTGCGCGCTCGACCGAGCGGCAGGTCGCCTCGAACCGGCGGATCACTTCATCCACTTCCTCGGCAGTGATGACCAGCGCCGGGAGCAGGCGCACGCAATTGTCGCCGCCGCCCGCCAGCAGCAAGCGATGTTCGCGCGCCGCGACGATGAACGCCTTGTTCGGTGTCGCCAGCCGCACGCCGATCAGCAGCCCCTTGCCGCGAATGGCCTCGATTACGCCGGGATGACGCTGGCGCAGCCCCTCCAGCCCTTCGCGCAGGCGCGCCGACATCGCCTCCACGTGCGCCATCAGCTGCGGCTGGGCGATCTCGTCGAACGCGGCCTGGGCCACCGCCATGGCCAGCGGATTGCCGCCGAACGTGCTGCCATGCGAACCGAACACCATGCCGCGCGCGGCTTCTGCCGTGGCAAGGCAGGCGCCGACCGGGAAGCCGCCGCCCAGCGCCTTGGCCAGCGCCATGATGTCGGGCTCGGCGCCCTCGACCCACTGATGGGCAAACAGGCGCCCGGTGCGGCCCATGCCACATTGCACTTCGTCATGGATCAGCAGCACGCCGTGACGGCGGGTGAGTTCGCGCAGTCGTAGAAGCTCTTCCGGCAAAAGCGCGCGCGCACCGCCCTCGCCCTGCACCGGCTCGACGATGACCGCCGCCGTTCCGGGACGCGCGACGGCTTCGGCAAAGGCCGCATGATCGTCGAGCGAAAGCTGCAGGTAGCCCGGCAGACGCGGCCCGAACCCGTCGAGCAGCGCCGTGCTGCCGCTGGCGTTGATGCCGGCGTACGTGCGCCCGTGGAAACTGCCGGCAAAGCCGATCACGTCGATCCGCTGCGCCTCGCCGCCCACCGCGTGATAGCGGCGGGCGATCTTGATGGCCGCCTCGATCGATTCGGCGCCGCTATTGGTGAAGAACGCATAATCGGCGAACGAGGCCGCAGTCAGCCGCTCCGCCAGCGCCACTTGCCCCGGTATCGCCAGGGCATTCGACACGTGCCAGAGCTTGCCCGCCTGCTCGGCGAGCGCCGCGACCAGACGCGGATGGCAGTGCCCCAGCGCATTGGTGGCAATGCCCGCGACGCAATCGAGCCAGTCAGCCTCCTGCTCGTCGAACAACCAGACGCCGCGGCCGCGCTCCAGCTTCATCGGCGCGGGATTGTAGACAGGCAGGACGGAATTGGTCACGGGCATCTCCTCATGCATATTTCACATGATTTCCGATCCGGAACGCATTAAATAGCCCGATAATACGCATGTCTTCATGAGTTTTTGGAATGAACTACGATGACCGGCGCCGCTTGCCGCCAATGGCCATGCTCCACTGCTTCGAGGCGTCGGCCCGGCTCGGCTCGTTCTCCCGCGCAGGTGCGGCCCTCAACCTCACGCAAAGCGCCGTCAGCCGCCATGTCGCCAATCTCGAGCAATGGCTGGGCACCGCGCTGTTCGACCGCCATGGGCGCCGTGTCGTCCTCAACGACAAGGGGCAGGACTATCTCGACGACCTTGCCCCCGCCCTTGCCGCGATCCGCCGGGCCACCGGGCGCTTCCTCGAGCCCGCGCCCGAACATGTCATCGAACTCGCCGTCCTGCCCGGTTTCGGCATGCGCTGGCTGGCCCCGCGCCTGCCTCGACTGACGCAGAAGCACCCGGATCTGGTGATCAACATCGCCTCGCGCGTCGACCTGTTCGACTTCGCGCGCGAACCGTTCCACGCCGCCATCCACGTGGGCGATCCGGACTGGCCGGACGCCGAGCACGATCTGCTGTTCCGCGAGCATGTCGTGCCGGTCATCTCCCCCGCGCTGGCCGATCAACAGGAAGTCCGCCGCCCGAAGGACCTGCTGCGCGTTCCGCTGCTCGTCCAGTCCCAG
Source organism: Sphingomonas sp. IC081 (assembly GCF_006874585.1). Lineage (GTDB taxonomy): Bacteria > Pseudomonadota > Alphaproteobacteria > Sphingomonadales > Sphingomonadaceae > Novosphingobium. The sequence continues at coordinate 242,516 of NZ_CP029762.1, read as the reverse complement.
CGCAAGGACGCCTGGTCGCGCTGGCTGCGGCCTTTCGGTCTCGATGCCCCCGAAGCCGGCGCGATGCCCAGCATCAGCCACTTCCTGATGCTGGCACAGGCCGTGAAGGCGGGCGGCGGCGCCGCGCTGATCCCCAGCTTCCTGATCGAGCCCGAACTGGCCTCGGGCGAACTGGTGATCCCGTTCGACACTCCGTCACCCGAGACCCCGCCCGGCGATGCACGCAGCTACTGGCTGGCATTCCCGCAAGGCAGCCCCAAGACGAAGGCCTTCGCCGCCTTCCGCGACTGGATGCGGGAGGAGTGCACCCGGCAGCCATGACCCTGTCCTCTGCGCATTTCATGCCGCGCGCGCCATCCACTTTGCACTTGACCCGGCGGCCCCTTCCCGGTGCATAGGGCAGGTCGTATCGACAGGAATCGGACGGGGCATGGCCACGACTGCAGTTGCAACCAGCCGGCATGCGGCCATCGGGCACTCCGCCCGAACCGCCGCAGCCACCGGCCCGAGATGACCGGACGGTGATGATCGGGCTCAGCCGCTTGCCGAACTGGCGCCGGGGCATGCTGCTGCTTGCCCTGCTTCTGGCTGCGCTGACGACCAGCGGCACTCTCCATGCCCGCGAATACGCCGGGAACGTGGAACTCGAATGCTCCGGCCACACCGACGCCGCCACAGCCAGTAGCGACGATCGCTCGGGCAGCGACGACGGCCAGCCCATCCAGCACCACGCCACCTGCCACGTCGCCGCCGCCTTCCTGCCGGAAGCGGAGCGGACATCGCTTCATGTCATCATCGCCGGATCGGTGAACCGTCCCTCCAACACCGCCTTCCTCGGCCTGCCCCGGATCGCACCCGACCTGCGCCCCCCGATCGCCTGATTGCACCTGACCGCTGCTGCCCTCGGGGCAGTGCGTAGCCTCGAACGCGGGGCCTCAATCGGGAATTCGACATGTTCAGATATCTTGCGGCCTTCGCGGCCGTATCGTTCTGCGTCCCGGCGGCGCAGGCACAGGTTCAAGACGAACCTGTCCTCACGCTGGAGCGCGCCATCGCGCTGGCCGGAGGCGGCGCCCCTGCCGCAGACGCCGCCCGCGCCGGGGTTGAAGCCGCCCGGGCCGCCCGCACGGCGGCGGGCCTCAGGCCCAATCCCAGCTTCGAAAGCCAGGTGGAAAACGTCATGGGTTCCGGCCCATACGGGCGTTTCGACCAGGCCGAGACAACCGCCGGGCTCAGCATTCCGATCGAACTGGGCGGCAAACGTTCGGCGCGGATCGCCGTCGCCGATGCGCAGACGTCGCGCGCACAGCTGCTGTCCGCGATCGCCGAGGCCGACATCCGCCTTCAGGTCACGCAATTCTACGTCGAGGCGGTCGCCGCCGAACGGCGGCGCGCGACCGCGCAAGACCAGCTGCGCATTGCGCGCGAGGCGCTGAACGGTGCGCAGATCCGGGTCAAGGTTGGACGCGCCTCGCCGCTCGAGGAGCAGCGCGCCGATGTCAGCCGCGTCAACGCCGAAGCCGCACTGGAACGCGCGCAGCGACTGGTGGAAACGGCACGCGGCAATCTCGCCCGCCGGATCGGGCAGAGGCTGACGGGGCCGCTCGACCCGGCAGCGCTCGAAAGCCTGCCTTCCCGGACTGCCGGCCCCGCCGACACATCCGGCGCCGGCACGCTGGTGATGGCCGCTGCCGAGGCCGATCTGGCCATTGCCGAGGCCGGAGTGCAACTGTCCCGCTCGCAGCGCGTACCCGACCTCACGCTGGGCCCGGCTGTGCGGCGGCTGGAAGCCACCAACGCGACCGCGGCGGTCTTCAGCCTCTCCATGCCGATTCCGCTGTTCAACTCGGGCCGTGCCGCTCTCGCCCAGGCCAATGCCGAGCGGGACCGGGCCGAAGCCCAGCGCCGCATGACCGCGCTCGATGCCGAGCAGGCCATCGCCGAAGCCGCGACCGAAGCCGACAATGCCGCCACCACCGCACGCACGGCGTCCGGCCCGGCACTGGCCGCCGCCCAGGAAGCCGCCCGGATCGCCCGGATCGGCTACCGCGAGGGCAAGTTCGGCCAGCTCGACCTGCTCGATGCCGAGCGCACGCTTGCCGAAACGCGCCTCGCCGCGATCGACGCGCTGGCCGCCTACCAGAATGCCCGGGCCCGGTTGGAGCGCCTCACCGCTCCCGCGCCCGAACAGGGACACTGAAACATGAAGACGATCACCACCATAGCCGGCCCGCTTGCGCTTGCGGTCACCCTTGTGCTGGCCGCTTGCGGCGGCAAGGATGTCCCGCCTTCGCAGCACGAAACCGAAACCGGCGAAAAGGACACACATGCCGGAGAAGGCGTCGTTGCCCTCACCGCGCAGCAGATCACCAGCGCCGGGATCGAGGTGGTTTCCCCCACCATCGGCGGCAATACCGGCGCCATCGAATTGCCCGCCACGATCGCCGGCGACCCCGAAGCCACGCAAGTGGTCTCGGCGGCGATCGGCGGGCGGCTGGTTTCGCTTTCGCGCAATCTCGGCCAGTCGGTCCGGCGCGGCGAGCCGCTTGCGGTGATCGAAAGCCGTGAAGCCGCCCAGCTCGGCGGCGAGATCGAGGCGGCACAGGCCCGTCTTGCGCTGGCCGAGACCACCTACGCGCGCGAAAGGCGCCTCTTTGCCCAGCGCGTATCGCCCGAGCAGGACCTGATCGCCGCGCGCACCGCCGCCAGTGAAGCGCGCATCGCATTACGGCTCGCCCGCCAGCAACTGGCGGCGGCCGGCGTGCCCGGCTCGGGCGGGAATCTCAACCGCATTGCCATCACCGCGCCGATCTCGGGCCAGGTGATCCAGCGTTCAGCCACGCTCGGCCAGACCGTGACGGCGGATGCGGAGCTCTACCGGATCGCCGATCTTGGCGAAGTGGCGCTGGAGCTCGCCCTCCAGCCCGCCGATGCCGGACAGGTTCGCCCCGGCGCAACGGTCATCGTCAGTGCGGGGGGAAGGACCGCCAATGCCCGCGTTTCCTTTGTTTCCCCGGCACTGGATCCGGAAACGCGGCTGGTCCCCGCGCTTGCCCGCCTCGACAACCGCGCCGGGCTCTGGCGCATCGGCGAACCGGTGACCGCCTCGGTCCAGCTTGGCGACAGCAATGCCGGCGACGGGGCAATCCGGGTGCCGACCACGGCGGTGCAGACGGTCGAAGGCAAGACCGTGGTCTTTGTGCGCACGGCATCGGGATTCCGGGCCGCTCCGGTCACGCTCGGGCGGCAGGACGGCAACATGGTGATCGTCGCCAGCGGCCTTGCGGGGCGTGAGCGGATCGCCGCGCAGAACAGCTTCACGCTGAAATCGGCGCTCGGCGCCGCCGAAGCCGGGCATGAGGACTGAGCCATGATCGAACCCATCGTCACATGGGCGGTCGCGCGGCGCTGGCTGGTCCTGCTGCTGACCACCGTCGCCGCGATCGTCGGCGCGGTAAGCCTGTCGCGCCTGCCGATCGACGCGGTGCCCGACATCACCAACAACCAGGTGCAGGTCAACGTGCTTGCCCCAGCGCTTTCGCCGGAACTGATCGAGAAGCAGGTCGCCTTCCCGATCGAGACCGCGCTCGCCGGGATCAAGGGACTGGAAAGCACCCGCTCGCTCAGCCGCAACGGTTTTGCCCAGGTCACCGCGGTCTTCACCGATGCCACCGATATCTACTTCGCCCGCCAGCAAGTGCAGGAACGCCTGACCGCCGCGCAGGAGAGCCTTCCCGCAGGCGCCCGGCCGGAAATGGGCCCGATCGCCACCGGCCTTGGCGAAGTTTATATCTGGACGCTGCGCTATTCCGAAAGAGCGCATGAGCAGCACCGCCCCGGTGAACCCGGCCTCCAGCCCGACGGCAGCTACATCACCCCGGAAGGCGACCGGCTGGTCGGCGAGGCCGACAAGGCGACCTACCTGCACACCGTGCAGGACTGGATCGTCGCCCCGCAGATCAAGGCCGTGGACGGTGTTGCCGGGATCGATTCCCTCGGCGGTTTCGAGAAGGAATACCGCGTCGCGCCGGACCTCCAGAAACTGGCGGCGCTGCGGCTCAGCCTTGCCGACCTTGCGACGGCGCTGGAGCGCAACAATGTCGCCACCGGCGGCGGTACGGTTGACCGCAACGGCGAAGGGCTGGCCGTTCGCGCCGATGCCCGCGTGCTCAGCCTTGCGCAATTGCGCGACCGCGTGATCGCCTCGCGCGAAGGCACGCCGATCACGCTCGGCCAGGTCGCGCAAGTGCGGCTGGGACAGGCCGTGCGCATGGGTGCAGCCTCGGAAAACGGCCGCGAGGTCGTGACCGGGACCGCAATCATGCGCATCGGCGAGAACAGCCGTACGGTCTCCTCCGGGGTCGACGCCAAGCTCAAGGCCATCGCCCCCGCGCTCCCGCGCGACATCGTGATCGAGCCGGTGCTCGACCGTACCAAGCTCGTCGATGCGACGATCTCCACCGTCGCGCGCAATCTGGCCGAGGGGGCGCTTCTGGTCATTGCCGTGCTGTTCCTGCTGCTCGGCAATTTCCGCGCCGCGCTGATTGCCGCCATGGTCATCCCGATCACCATGCTGCTGACCGGTTTCGGCATGGCGCGCGTGGGCGTCTCGGCCAATCTCATGAGCCTGGGCGCACTCGATTTCGGACTCATCGTCGACGGCGCGGTCATCATCGTCGAAAATGCGCTGCGCCGGATTGGCGAGCGCCAACACGCCGAAGGCCGCCCGCTCTCGGCATCGCAGCGCCTCGATACCATTGCCGCGGCGACCCGCGAGATGATCCGGCCCTCGGTCTACGGGCAGGCAATCGTCATGCTGGTCTACGTCCCCTTGCTGACGCTGAGCGGCGTGGAGGGTCGCACGTTCGAACCGATGGCGCTGACGGTCATCATCGCGCTGGCCTTCGCCTTTGTGCTGTCGCTCACTTTTGTTCCGGCGGCCATCGCGGTCTGGCTGTCGAGGCCGGTGGAGGAAAAGGAAAACCGCCTGGTCGGCTGGCTGCGCAGGCATTACGAACCCCGCCTTGACCGCGCGCTGAAAAAGCCCAAGGCCACGCTTGGCGTGGCACTGGGCGCACTCGCGCTCGGCGCCGCGGCGTTTTGGGGGCTCGGTCAGGAATTCCTGCCGCAACTCGACGAGGGCGACATTCTCGTCTCCGCCTTCCGGGTGCCGGGCACCTCGGTCGAGCAGAGCCAGAAGATGCAATCGCAGATCGAGCGCTCGCTCGCCGGCATGCCGGAAATCCGCACCGTGTTCTCGCGCACGGGCACGGCGGAAGTTGCCGCCGATCCGATGCCGCCCAATGCCACCGATACCTTCATCATGCTCAAGGACCGCAAGGACTGGCCGGACCCGTCCGAGGACAAGGCCGCGCTGATTGCCCGCATCGAGGATCGCCTCGCCGCCGTGCCGGGCAATGGCTACGAAGTGACCCAGCCGATCCAGATGCGCTTCAACGAACTGATCGCGGGCGTGCGCTCCGATGTCGCGATCAAGGTCTTCGGCGAGGACTTTGCCGAGATGAACGCCGCGGCAACCCGCATCGCCGCGGTACTGCGCCGGATTCCGGGCGCCGAGGACGTCAAGGTCGAGCAGACCGAGGGCCTGCCCATGCTCGACATCGCCTATGACCAGGACCGCGCCGGCCGGATCGGCGTATCCGCGCAGGACGTCGCCGATACGGTGGCGACGGCAGTGGGCGGGCGCGAGGCGGGACGCATCAGCGAGGGCGACCGCAGCTTCCCGGTGGTGATCCGCCTCGACGATGCCCGCCGCTCCGATCTCGAGGCGCTCGGACAAACCCCCGTGCCCACGCCCTCCGGCGCTTTTGTGCCACTGGCCAGCGTCGCGCAGATCAAGGTGGTGGACGGCCCCAACCAGATCAGCCGCGAGAACGGCAAGCGCCGCGTCGTGGTGCAGGCCAACGTGCGCGGGCGCGACGTCTCGAGCGTCGTCGCCGAGGCCCGCCGCGCCATCGCCCGCGAGGTGGAACTGCCCGCGGGCATCTGGCTGACCTGGGGCGGCCAGTTCGAGAACCTCGCCTCCGCGCGCGACCGGCTGATGGTGGTGGTGCCCGCCTGCTTCGCGCTCATCATGCTGCTGCTCTACGGTGCCTTGCGCAGCCTGCGCGATGCCGCCATCGTCTTCACCGGAGTGCCGCTGGCGCTCGTCGGCGGAGCGCTGGCACTGTTCCTGCGCGGCATGCCGTTCTCGATCTCGGCGGCAGTGGGTTTCATCGCGCTATCGGGCATCGCCGTGCTGAACGGCCTCGTCATGCTGACCTCGATCCAGAAGCGGATGGAGGAGGGCGAGCCCCCGCGTGAGGCTGCCCGCGAAGGTGCCGTCGCGCGCCTGCGGCCGGTGGCGATGACCGCGCTGGTCGCCAGCCTCGGCTTCCTGCCGATGGCGCTTGGCCACGGTGCCGGAGCCGAAGTGCAGAAACCGCTGGCGACCGTCGTCATCGGCGGGCTGATCTCGGCCACGCTGCTGACGCTGTTCGTGCTGCCGACACTCTATGCCCGCTTCGGCAAGCGCGCCGGATAAGCGGGCGCGCGGCAAGGGCCGTGGCCGGTTGGACAAATCGTCCGCTGGTCACGGTCCCCACGGCCCGCTAACCGCCCGGGCATGGCCGCGAACAGAACCCTGCCCACGATCACCCCTGCCGTTATCACCCCTGCCGTGATCACCCTCGTCGCGCTGTGCCTGACCGCCACACTCGCCGGGTGCAAGGACGACCGCCGCGAGGAACGCCTGCGCGCGGCGGGTCCTCGCCCGACCCTCGCAAGCCTGCTGGCCGTCGCCGACGCCGATCTCGGCGCACGCAAGTTCGGGCAATGCGCCGCCTGCCACCGCACCACACCCGGCGCCCCCGACCTGGGCGGCCCCAACCTTTACGGCGTCTACGGCCAGCCAATGGGCCAGACCAGCCAGCGCTTTGGCTACACCGCCGCCTTGCGCAGTGCCGGCGGCCGATGGGACGCGCCCACCCTCGAGCGCTGGATGAAGAACCCGCAAGCGGTCGTTCCCGGCACTGCCATGCAGTTTTCCGGGGTGCCCGACGCGCTCGACCGGGCCGACATCATCGCCTATCTGCAAAGCCAGTCGCCTGCCGCCAAGCGATAGACGGCTTCGCCACGGATAGTGATGGACTTCCGCCGTCGTCGCAGCCCCTGTCCCTGACAAACACAAGGCAGGGTTCAGCCTCCAGAAAGCGTCCCGCGCACAACGGCAACCTGCGGGTGCGCGCAAACGCCTAAGGAGAAACATTCATGTTCCGCAAAATCGTTGCTGCTGCCGCCATTGCCAGCCTCATGGGCGTAACGCCGGCCATGGCTGCCAGCACGTGTCGCAATGCGCAGGGCAAGTTCATCAAGTGCCAGACCGCTCCGGTGAAAAAGAAGGCCACCCCGGCCAATGTCACCAAGGGCAAGGACGGCAAGTGCCGCTTCTCGTCCGGTCCCAAGAAGGGCCAGTTCACCAAGTGCTCGTGAGCTGATACCCCCCAGCGACCAGACCCGGGCCTCGCGCTCGGGTCTGGATCCCGCTATCCGTCACGCCCGACGGATCAGCGCTCCCAGTATTGCGGATCGCCAAAGCTGCGGCGCAGGCTGTCCGCCAACGCCCGGATCTTGGCCGAGGCGCCGTGATCGCGCGGATAGGCCAGGAACAGTTCGGCACCCTCGGCCTCGAGCCCGACGTCGATCTCCACCAGCGTCCCTTGCGCCAGCGCCTCGTGCACGAAAAACGAGGGCAGCAGGGCGATGCCGAGCCCGGCCACGGCCACGTCCCTCATGACGATCCCGTTGTTCACCCGTAGCGCGGCGACCGGCCGCACGACCGACCATCCCCCCGGCGCCGCGAAGCGCCAGTCGCCCGACCGGTTCGCATAGAGAATGCCGCGATGGCGCTCGAGATCGGCCAGCGATGCCGGAACCCCAGCGCTTGCCAGATAGGCTGGCGCGGCCACCAGCAGGCGGCGGCTTTTTGTCAGCCGCCGCGCGATCAGCCTGCCATCCCCCACCGCGCCGTGCCGCAGGACGGCGTCGAAACCGCCCGACGTCGCATCGACAAAGCCGTCGTCGAGTTCCAGAGAAACCTCGATCTGCGGATGACCCTCAAGGAACCGTGCCAGCGCCGCGCCGAGATGGAGGATGCCGAAGCCGACCGGAGCGGAAAGCCGCAGCGGCCCCGCCAGCGTGCCGCTGCGCGCGGCGAGTTCCGCCGCCGCCTCTTCCGCCTCGCGCAGGATGCGCTGCGCCCGCGGCAGGAAGGTCTGCCCACCGTTGGTGAGCGACAATTGCCGCGTGGAACGCTGAAGCAGCGTGGCCCCCAGCGTGCGCTCCAGTTCGGCCAGCCGCTCGCTCACCACCGACTTGGCAAGGCCAAGGCGCCGCGAAGCCGCACTGATCGAGCCTGCTTCCACCGTGGTGACAAAGGCAACCACGCCATCGAGCTTCATCATCGTTCGGAAATCCCGTCGACAAGGTTCCAATTCTTCCGGCTAGTGCGAACGATGCCCGCATAGCATCTTCCCGTCCAGAGGCTCCCGACCGAACGGGTGCCAACAGCAACCCACGCAACACCTTATCGAGAACGGAGATCTGACATGGACGAATTCACCGCAAAGAACGTACTGGTCCTGGGCGGCAGCCGGGGCATCGGCGCCGCCATCGTGCGCCGCTTCGCACAGGGCGGCGCCAGCGTCGCCTTCACCTATGCCGGGTCGCGCGATGCCGCCGAGGCCCTTGCCGCCGAAACCGGCGCCGAGGCGATCCAGGCCGACAGCGCCGCGCGTGATGCGCTGGTCGCCACGGTCGCGGCCCGCGGCGCGCTCGATGTCCTGGTCATCAACGCCGGTACGCTGGTGCTGGGCGATCCGCTGACGCTCGACGCCGACGCGGTCGACCACATGATCGACGTCAACGTGCGCGCGCCCTATCACGCCGCCGTCGAGGCCGGTCGCACGATGAACGACAACGGCCGCATCATCGTCATCGGCTCGGTCAACGGCGACCGCATGCCATTTGCCGGCGGCGCCGCCTACGCGCTCACCAAGTCGGCCGTGCAGGGCATGGTGCGCGGCCTCGCCCGCGATTTCGGCGACCGCGGCATTACCGTCAACAGCATCCAGCCGGGACCAACCGACAGCGACATGAACCCGGCCGAGGGCCCGATGGCGGCGACCATGCACAGCTTCATGGCGATCAAGCGCCACGCGCGCCCGCAGGAAATCGCCGAACTTGCCGCCTATCTCGCCGGCCCCCATGCCGGGATGATCACCGGATCGATGCAGACCATCGACGGTGGCTTCGGGGCCTGAACACGGCGTCTGGTCATGCGGCGCTCTCTCGGATAGGGGGAGCGCCGCAGTCACAGACAATTCCGGCAGACCCATGGCCCGCAAGCATTCCAAGCGCGATTCCTTCGAAGACCTGCATGACGACGAGGAAGCGGCGCCCCCGCCCGTCCCCTGCTGGCTCTGCGGGCGCCCTACCGGCACCACCATCGTGTGGCATCATCCGGTGCCCAAGAGCCGGGGCGGGCGTGACGTGGTGCCGATGCACTCGATCTGCCAGCAGACGCTGATCGCCAATTTCACCAATTCCGAACTCCAGCGCCACGGCACCAACGTCGAAGGGCTGCTGGACAATCCGGCCGTGCGCAAGTTCGTCGATTGGGTGGCCAACAAGGATCCCGACTTCACCGCGCCGATCACCAAGAAGAAGCGCTGAGGACTCGCCGCTGAGATCATTGCACCGTATGGAAGCCTAGAGATAGCCGATACAAGCGACGCTGCATGCTCAACCTGACGACCCTCAAGCTGTTCATCCGCGTGGCGGAACTGGGCAGCCTGTCGCGCGCGGCGGACGATGCCAACCTCGCCATCGGCGCGATCAGCCGCCGTCTCTCGCAACTGGAGCACGAACTCGGCGTCCCGTTGCTGGTCCGCAACGGGCGCGGCGTGGCGCTGACCCCGGCCGGTGATGCGCTGCTGGTCCATGCCCACCGGATCATGCGCGAAGTCGGCCTCGCGGTCTCCGACCTGTCGGACTACGCCAAGGGGCTGAAGGGCAGCGTCGACATCCTCGCCTGCACCTCGGCGATCACCCAGTTCCTGCCCGCCGACCTTGCCGCCTTCGGCCAGGACAATGGCAAGATCCGCCTCAACATCCAGGAAGTCTATTCCTCCGAAATCGTCGGCCGCCTGCGCGCGGGCGAGGCGCAAGTGGGCGTCATCATGGAAGAGCCCGGCACGCTCGGGCTCGACACCTGGAAATACCGCTGCGACCGCCTCGCCGTCGTCGCCCCGCCGCACGTGCTGTTCGGCACCCATTCGGTGCGTTTCCAGGACCTGGCCGAGCACGAATTCGTGCAGATGGGTTATGACACCGCCAATACCCGCCTGCTCGCCCGCTCCGCCGACGAACAGGGCTGGCCCTTCCGCCTGCGCGCGGCGGTCGACAGCTACGACGCCGTGTGCCGGATGATCCAGGCGGGCTTCGGCATCGGCATCCTGCCGAGCGAGGCGGCCAAGAACTTCATCGTGCCGATGGGCCTCAAGCTGGTCGAACTCGACGAGCCCTGGGCGCTGCGGCAGATGCTGCTCGCCGCCGACGCCGCCAGCCTGAGCGGCCCGGCTCGCCTGCTGGTGGAATTCCTGGCCGCCCGCGCCCCACTTGGCTGAACGCCCGCAGACTTCAGGTATCGGCCGAGCGCAGACCCTGACGAGCGCCTTGCTGGCGCAGCTTGCAGGGCAACCGTGCGATGCGGAATTTGTCCAGGCCGCCCAAGGATGCGCATACATTTTGCCCCATCCAAACATCATGCGATAGAGCAAGCCGGACTATCCCCGGCACTGTGCAGCCAGTATAGAGCCTCGATATAGAGCGAGGTAGCACCGCAATGCAGCCGACGATCCCGGCCCCGGACGACAAGAAACAGACTGCACGGTCGTACCCCCATCCTTTTCAGGGGGCGGGCCATACGGAGGCGCGGCAGGTTCCGGTCCTGCTGCACCGGGCGCGCGATGCAATGGCCACGCGCATGCGCTTGATCTTCGATCCTTACAATCTGACCGATCCGCAATGGCGCGTCCTGCGCCTGCTGAGCATCGAAGACGAAATCGACGCGGCAGACCTTGCCGCCCGTGCCTTCCTGCTGGGCCCGAGCCTTTCACGGATTGTCCGCCATTTGTCCGAGCGCGGCCTGATCCTGCGACGTGCCAGCAAGGAGGACGCGCGTCGCTACCTCCACGCGATCACGCCGGCCGGCATGAAACTGGTACGCGAAATCGTGCCGCAGTTCGATCCGCTTTACGAACGGATCGAGCGCGAACTGGGCATCAAGGACCTCCAGCGCCTGAACGCCACGATGGAGCGCTTGGCGGAAATCCTGTCCGAAACGCCCTGACGTTTCAGGGCCTGACGGCACCTGCGTAGAAGCCGTCGAGATCGCGCTTCATGGCCGACAGGGCGCTGGCATCGACATAGGCCATATGGCCTGTCTCATAGTACCCGAACCGCACGTTATCGCGCAGGCCGGCGGCCAGTTGCATATGCGCATCGACATCACCCTTGGTGGGGAGGATCGAAATACCCTCGGGACTGTCACAAGCAGCGAGGAAGAACAGGAATGCGAGGGGGAAATATGACTTCACGAATTGAAGATCACACACACAGTTGATGTCCGCAATGGGGCGTGTGCCGAAATTCCGCCACGCGCCCAAGTTGGTCGTTCAGAGGCCAATTTGACGCGCCGAGCTGCGGTCGGTCTGGTTTCCTTTTCGACTAGGTTCGTCAACAGCCGGATTGACTGGCTTTCAGCCAGGCAGCAGCTATGTTGAAGGGATGGAAAAAAGCCTCTGCATTGCAATACTGCCGTTGGCCCTCATCGCATATTTCGTTCAAGGCAAGATCGCCCCCATAAAGCTCATCGCTTGCGGTGGGCTTGCAATAATGGTTTCGCTTGGCGCGGCATTTGCGGGAGCAGTGATGCCTGCGACCCGCGATCTATCTGACGCCACTGCCGAGATGCTTGTGATCGGTATCGGCGCGATTGGCGTCTTCGGTGTGATGTTGGTGGTGCCCGCGCTTTCTAGCATCATTTTCCGTCGACAGCGGGGAAGCTAAGGACGCGCATGCACTGGACCGTTTGGCGCCCAAGTAGGCCGCTCGAGGGCCGATATGATGCGTCAGGGAGCGGCCCGTCCGCTTTCCCTTGCCGACCAGATCGACCAGCAGCTTAGATGGGTGGGAAGCGGACGCTTAAGTCATCGCCCTTCGGCATGCCAAACCTGGATGCGGCGAGCTAAAATTAGGCCAAAAATTGCGGATGCACCGAATGCCAATCGGTCGTGAGAGCCGAACCAACCAAGGCTCAGATAGTAATTCAGAGCCGAAGGAATAAGTGTGACCAGCATTAGAACAGCACAAATTATCATGCCCTGTGGAGCGGATTTCCAGAAGTCACGAGCAGGCATGCCGCAATCCGTCCATGAATGTTAATTGCTCCCCGAGCATCTAGCCAAATCTAGAACCTCTGCAACAGGGTTGACGCGATGACCGCAATGGGGCGTATGCAGCTGGCCCGCATTGCGCCCTAGCCAGATGCTCTAGGCGCGATCTGATGACCTTGGAAGCAGCCATTCAATGCCAGCCCGTCGGTCAGTCGTTGCGCTGGTTGGGAAGAAGGTGTGGGGAATCTTGCGAATGCCAGATTCATCGCTGTGATCGCAGATAGGTAGTCAGTGCCGGAACGGCTGCCAGGCGGCTGATCGTGCACTCGCGAGCCGACGCGCTGTTCTCACCAACGAAACGAAAAACGCCCGTAGAGAAGCCGGGCGGCACTAGCCCATGATTGGCGGTGCTGCCGTCCACCTTCGCGCCACAACCCGCCGCTGCCTTTATAACTGCAGCAGCTTCAACGCCCTCGGCGACCCAATACCATCCTGTGGTGGGCTGATCCCAGTAGGCATGGTCACGCGACGGATAGATATCCGGCGTGGAGCATCCGGTCAGCACTACGCTTAGTAGCAGCACTCTCATCGTCACCCCCGTCGAGGTCTATTGACGATGGAGCAGCGGCGGCAATGTTGCGGCTGCAACGGGGTGCAAGTGGAAATTCTGCCACGCGCCCAAGTTGGTCGCTCAGTGTTCGAAGGCGCGCTCCCGAAACCGGTCATGCCGGAAAACTACGAAATTGGGCGAGATGGTGTGCCGAACTGGTGCCGGTCAAAAATTTCGACTTGAGCCAAGCTATCGCCCTCGTTCCAGATCGAAACCCAGTTGTCGGGATGCACATCAATTGAATGAGGATGCCCATCATCGAGAATTACTGCAGCTTCGCCACCCGGAGGGACCTCGTATTGATCGCAAATTGGCTCGATGAAAATCGTAAGTGGGGTCGCCAGGTAATTTCGAATGGGCAATCGCATTCCGAGGCTCTTTCAATTAGCTTGGCCGAAGAGCCTACGTTGGTATCTCGACTTCCGCAAAGGCTCCGATTCGGCGATTGCCTAGCGCCCTTGTCGGTCGTTGTAGGGCGGATTTGAAGCACCCGAAATCTGACAGTTCGCTTTACTTATCGATCAGTGTCGCGCGACATTCAGGTTGAGAAAGCGCGACAAACAAGATGAGAATCCTGCGTTCCGGGATTGGCGAAGGGCGTAGCCCGTAGCCGATCCCGGAACGCAGGAGGCGCCTTTTGAAGGGTGCCTGTGATGGTCGTGGTGGTCGCTATGCATTGGGTTTTCCCAGGGAGGAGGACCTGACGTGTGGCGGGCCGACACATCAACGATCATCAGGTGAGACTTTTCATGACCCACAGACGTAACGATCCCGTCGCCCTGGCGGCGGCCAAGGCCGGTTTCAGCCCGGCGACCGGCTACCGGGTGCTGCAGGATGCGCGCCTGCGTTCCCAGCGACAGGCGCCGCGCGGCCGACGGCGGCCTGATCCGCTATCAGGCATTTTCGAAGAAGTCGTCGTGCCGATGCTGGAGGCCGCCCCCGGTCTTCGTCCTGTCGCGATCTTCGAGGAACTGCGCCGCCGGTACCCGGATACCGAGTTCGGCTCACGACGAACCCTGGAGAGGCGTATTCGCGACTGGCGCGCTCTGAACGGCCAGGATCGGGAAGTCATCTTCAGGCAGGTTCATGAACCGGGTCGGCTCGGCATGTCCGATTTTACGTGCATGAACGATCTGGACGTCGCCATCGCCGGGGCACCGCTGGATCACTTGCTCTATCACTTCCGCCTGCCTTGCGGTGGCTTTGAACATGGGCATGTCATTTTGGGCGGCGAGAGTTTCGTCGCCCTGGCCGAAGGGCTGCAGAATGCGCTCTGGTCTGCCGGCGGAGCGCCCAGGCTCCACCGCACCGACAGCCTGTCGGCCGCCTTCCGCAATCTGGACGCCGATACGAAGGCCGACCTGACCAGGCGGTATGACGCCCTATGCGCCCATTATGGAATGGAGCCGACGCGCAACAACACAGGCATTGCTCACGAGAACGGTGCGATCGAGAGCGCCCACGGCCATATCAAGGCCGCAGTGAAGGACGCGCTGTTGCTGCGCGGAACCACGGACTTCACCGACCTTGCCGATTATCGCCGCTTCATCGACGAAGTCGTGACCGCAAGGAACCGGCGCCATGGTCCCGGCATCGATGCCGAACGCAAGGCGCTGCGATCCCTCCCAAACATGCGGACAACCGATTACGAGGAAGTCCTCGTGACGGTGACGTCCTCGGGCGGCTTCACCCTGCGCAAGGTGTTCTACACGGTCCCCTCGCGCCTGATCGGACATCGCCTGCGAGTGCGCCTTTACGACGACCGTCTCGATGTCTTCATCGGCGGCACAAGGCTCATGACCCTGCAGCGCGGCCGCGCCGGTGCGAACGGCAAGCACGGCCACGTTGTCGATTATCGTCATGTCATTCATTCCCTGCGCCGCAAGCCGATGGCCCTGCGGGGATTGGTCTATCGTGACAGCCTGTTCCCCCGCGCGCCCTACCGCCTCATGTTCGAGCACTTGCTGGACGCCGTGGGCGAGAAAGAAGCCTGCCGGATCATGGTCGAGCTTCTGGCCATGGCCCACGAGCGCGCCTGCGAGGCGGAGCTCGCCCATCTCCTGGAGGAGGACCTGGCGATCCGCAGGATCCCATGCCTGGCGGCATTACGGGCACGCTTCAGCCCCGATCCCGCCACTTTACCCGAAGTCGTAGTCGAGATGGTGTCGCTCTCGATCTACGACGGGCTGATCGAACAGGGAGAAGCAGCATGAGCACGGCTCCCATGATCGACGCACAGCGCCTGAGCCTGATGCTCAATGAACTGCGCCTGCCAACCATCAAGCATATCTGGGGAGATTTTGCGGCCCAGGCGGATAAGGAAGGATGGCCCGCGAGCCGGTTCCTTGCAGCTCTCGCCGAACACGAACTCGCCGAACGCGATCGCCGCCGGATCGGGCGTCATCTTGCCGAAGCCCACCTGCCGGCGGGCAAGACACTGGACTGCTTCGCCTTCGAGGCTGTGCCAATGATCTCCAAGGCTCAGGTCATGGCCCTGTGCGCCGGCGATGGCTGGCTCGACCAGGGTTCCAATCTCATCCTGTTCGGCCCGCCAGGCGGCGGTAAAAGCCATCTGGCGGCGGCGATCGGCCTGGCATTGGTGGAAAATGGCTGGCGAGCGCTGTTCACCCGCACCTCCGACCTCGTTCAGCGTCTGCAGGTCGCTCGCCGCGAACTGACGCTGGAATCCGCCATCGCCAAGCTCGACAAGTACCATCTGCTCATCCTCGACGACTTCGCCTACGTCTCGCGCGATCAGGCGGAAACCTCCGTCCTCTTCGAATTGATCAGCGCCCGATACGAACGCAGATCCTTGCTCATCACCGCCAACCAACCCTTCGGTGAGTGGAACCGCGTCTTCCCGGACCCGGCAATGACGCTCGCTGCAGTCGACAGGCTCGTACATCACGCCACGATCTTCGAGATGAACGTCGAAAGCTATCGCCGGCGCACAGCCCAGGCCCGCCGCACCGGGGCTGGACGTCCTGCCGCCTACACCACACCCAAAGTCCTCGAGACCATCCGCGACAATCAGGATGAGAACGAGGTCCTTGCCAGCGACAATTAAAATCGGCACTGAATGACGCGCCGCGACAATCACATTCTCATCCTGATTGACGCGCAATCCTCATCCTGTTTGTCGCGCTACAGATCAGATCAGCCAGTTTCAGAAACCGGCCGGGAGCAGTCTGAGGGAATTGCCGATTGGCTGGAATGCGGTAAGCCTCAGGCATGGAACTCAGGTATGTGCATTTATCGCCGGAACAAAGCCCGCCAGAACTAACTTGCGGCCCGTTCCGCGCCCTGGTTGTTTCCGATGTGACGGTTACAAAAGAATGGCGGCATCGCATCGCCAAATGGCTTGTGGCGAGCGGCTGCCTATATGTCATTGCTTGGGGTCTTGAGTGCGAAGACTGGCACGATTCCGTTGATTGGGCGGTCCTCGAAGAGTTCGATTTTGGTGATATCCCCGACCACAAGTTCGTAATGACGACATGGCACGCTATCGAACCATTGTCGGAGGCAATGTGGTTCGCCGGACAATGTGCTTTTCACCCCGACGTCGAACTTGGAGCAACGGTAGTCCTGGACGTTGCACCTGCGGCTAGGGAAGCCGAGATTATGGACGCCTTCCTTGCGAGCCAAGAGTGTCAACCGGCGCGCAAAACTGACCCCCTATCGGCGCCCAATATTGACCCCACCTTTCGGTAGTCTGGCGGTTATCCCGGTAGTCGATAGGAGGGGCCCACGGACGACGACGCGCACCGTCAGGTGTGCTGGCGGCGGCGTCCGTGGGAGGTCCCTGTTGACCCACCGGGTTAACCGCCGGGGATGGGGGTCCGGGGGAAGGGGTTTTCGGCTCAGTTCCGGTTTTTGAACCGCCAGCTGTCATTGCCCGTCTCGATGATGTCGCAGTGGTGCGTGATGCGATCGAGAAGAGCGGTGGTCATCTTGGGGTCGTGGAAGACGCTCGGCCATTCGCCGAAGGCGAGATTGGTCGTGATAATGACCGAGGTCTTTTCGTAGAGCTTGCTGATCAGGTGGAAGAGCATCTGGCCACCGGACCGGGCGAACGGCAGGTAGCCGAGCTCGTCAAGCACCACGAGATCAAGCCGCGAGAGTTGGGTGGCAAGGCTGCCGGCCTTGCCCAGGCGAGCCTCTTCCTCAAGCCGGTTCACCAGATCGACCGTATTGAAGTATCGGCCTCTGGCACCGGCGCGCACCACTGCGGCGGTGATGGCGAGAGCCAGATGAGTCTTGCCCGTGCCTGTTCCGCCGATCAGCACGATATTGCGCCGTTCCGGCAGGAACGAGCCCGTATGAAGCGAGCGGATCAGTCCTTCGTTGATCGGCGTGCCATCGAACATGAACCCATCCAGGTCCTTGATCGCCGGAAGCTTGGCTGCGGTCATGCGATAACGGATCGATGCCGCATCCCGGTGCGCCGTCTCCGCACGCAACAGGTCGCCCAACATCTCCATGACCGTTCTGTCTCGGCGGATGCCGTTGGTGACGGCATCATCGAAGGCCGCCACCATGCCCTTGAGCCCCAGCCCCTTGAGGGCGGCCATGATCTCATGCCGCTGCATCGAGGTCTCGCACGGTATCGTAGCGGCCGCAGTTCGCCTCTGGCGGATGCTTGAGCTTCAGGTTGACGACGACGTCCATAGCCTGGGCATCATGAGGCTCGCGGCGACGGGACAGGATGTTGAGGATGATCTCGTCGCTGATAGTACCGGCGCTGAGTGCCTCGCGCACTGCGGCCTCGACAGCCTCCAGGCCATCTTCGGGGACAGCGGCGAGGACGCGTACAAAGCGCCGGTCGGCATCGTCGCCCTTGCCCAACTTACGCCGCAATTGGGCCAGTGCAGGTGGGAGAGCCCAGTCCTGGAAGGGAGCACCATTGCGCAACGCACCGGGCTTGCGGGCGAGGATGGGCAGGTAGTGCCATGGATCGAAGATTGTCTGGTTCCGGCCGAAGACCCGTTCGTGTTCGGCCACGACAGCGCCGTCGCAGCGGATCACGATGCGCGTTGCATAGGCCCGCACCTGCACAGCCTGATGGGCCGCCTTTGCCATCACCGAGTACCGATTGCGATCGAAGCTCACGAGGCACGTCGAACTGGCTACGTGTTCGCTCTCGAAGAACCCGTCGAAGGGAACCGGTAGCGGTTGCAGCATCGGCCGCTCCACCTCCAGCGCCTGCGCGATCGTCATGCCTTCCTGGTCAGGATGCTGGTTGCGTTCCGCCCAGCGCCGGCACTCGGCTTCCAGCCAGATGTTCAGTTCCTCGAGGCTGGCAAAGCGCAGGCGCGGCTTGAACAGGCGCTCCCTACTGGTCTGAACCTGGTTCTCGACCTGACCCTTCTCCCACCCTGCGGCAGGACTACAGGCCACCGGCTCAACGCGATAGTGGTCCGTCATGATCAGAAACCGCCGGTTGAACAGGCGTTCCTTGCCGGTGAACACCGTCGTCACCGCCGTCTTCATATTGTCGTAGATGCCGCGCGTCGGAATCCCACCGAAGAAGGCAAAGGCGCGGGCATGTGCGTCGAACACCATCTCTTGCGTCTCGCGAGGATAGGCACGGACAAATGGTGCCCGTGACCAGCAAAACCGCATATGCGCGACCTTCACGCGCATTGGCTTGCCGGCGATCTCGACGTCCTCATGGCTCCAGTCGAACTGGTAAGCCTCGCCGGGCCGGTACATCAACGGGATGAACGCCTTGGTCATATCGCCGGCGTCAACGCGACGCTCACGCTTCCAGCGTGCAGCATAGCGCCGCACAGCGTCATAAGAGCCGCCAAACCCTTCGCGCTGAAGCAGATCATGGATCCGCGTCATGCGAAGCCGGTCACGCCGGGGCAGCCCTTCGTTCTCTTCAAGCAGTTCTTCCAGGCGAGTGCTGAAAGGGCCGGTCTGCGGCCGATGCTGTTCCTTGCGCTCGTAACTGGCATCCGCGTTCGGCGCCCGGATCGCCTTGCGCACCGTGTTGCGCGACAGCCGCAAATCCCGCGCTATCGCCTTGATCGGCTTACCGTCCCGGTGCTCCCGACGGATCCTCGTAATCGTCTCCACAACCAACATCCCTGTACCCGCCGTCCGGAACCGAAACGGCGGCGCTTCTCACAATGAGATGAAGGGGGTCAATTTTAGACGCCGATCACCCCGCTAAGGGGGTCAATTTTGCACGCCGCTCCACAGTTATGCTGCCCGCGAAATTTGGCCGGCCATGAATTTCAGCGGTGTAAATTCTCTCATTTTTTAGATCGGGTTTTCCAAACTCAAGCGCCGCAACCGGTTTCCCGCGATAGAAACTCTCTATAGCCGCCTCAAGTTTGTCTTCCGATCCGTCATCAGAAGAGAGGCTATGGTAGATGTGATGGATGACGTAATGGGTAGGAAGCGACCTCTTCTTGGAGGCGGATATCAGCCCCAAGGACAGGGCGGTGAAAAAGCCATCAAGCCGCCTGATATCAACGCGATACGCGACCCCCTGTCCAGCTTTCACTGCGCCTTCCGAAAGCATCTTGCGAAGTTTGCCTTGCTGATGCTTCAACTGGGGTGCGACAGACCTCATCCACACCTCGCGCGCCCTGTTGTTCGGCGACGCGTTCATGCAAATCTGCGCTATAGCATATAGGTCATCCTGAGATTTTCCGGTATTGTGGGCGTGGCAAGATTTCACCGTAAGAAGCTGAAACCGCTCATCCTTCGGAAAAAATGCCTTAGGCGGCACGTGTTCCGTCGTCGTTCCCTTCGCTGTACAGCCTTGATAGTAGCAGCTCACTCGCTTCCTTCCCTACGCGGTCTCAGGGCCAGTTCTCGCCAACGGCCATCCTCTAGCCGTTCCCACTCGTTGCACAACATTCACCACGCGTACCCCGGCAGGTTCGTGCAAAAGCGAGCTTGAAGCGCGCTATTTCTGAAGCCCGAGAACATCCCGAGCGAAAAGTTCGCACCGCGCTTCGGCGCGTATTCTTGGGGTCGCACCAGTCACAACATATTTGCGGTTCATCGACTGAAGCCCTGGGTGAGAGCCCTGAAACGCAGGATTCCGGCCAACCAGACCCACCGCCAGCACTGCCGGGGCGCTCAACGCCACCAAGTGCTGCACGTCAGGGGGTAACAGGCGGCGAAGCCGCTCCACGTTGTGCGTCTCCTGGACTTCCGCGTCTGTCCCCCGTCAGCACCCATGGCACAGATTTGAGGTTGTGATTTAAGGAGGGTTGGGGCTTCGTCGTAGTGACGAAGGAACGAAGATGAAGTCCCAACCCTCCTTGAAAAAATCGCCGGTGAAGGCCCCTGCTGAGCGGGTGGTAAAGGACATTCGGCGCCAGACCCGGCGCCATTTCTCGGCCGAGGACAAGATCCGCATCGTGCTCGACGGCCTGCGCGGCGAGGACAGCATTGCCGAGCTGTGCCGCAAGGAAGGCATTGCCCAGAGCCTGTACTACACCTGGTCCAAGGAGTTCATGGAGGCCGGCAAACGCCGCCTGGCCGGTGACACCGCCCGCGCCGCGACCACCGGCGAGGTGCAGGACCTGCGCCGAGAGACCCGGGCGCTCAAGGAATGCGTGGCCGACCTGACGCTGGAAAACCGCTTGCTGAAAAAAAGCATGATTGCGGATGGGGGCGACGACGAATGAGATATCCTGCATCCGAGAAGCTGGAGATCATCCGGATCGTCGAGCAGTCGCACCTGCCCGCCAAGCGCACGCTGGAGCAGCTCGGCATCGCCCGTCGGACGTTCTACCGCTGGTACGACCGCTACCTCGAAGGCGGGCCGGAGGCGCTGGAAGATCGGCCATCGGCCCCGAGCCGGGTGTGGAACCGCATCGCGCCCGAGGTGCAGGATCAGATCATCGAAATGGCGCTGGATCACAGCGAGCTCAGCCCGCGCGAGCTGGCGGTGCGATTTACCGACGAAACGCGCTACTTTGTGTCCGAAGCCACGGTTTACCGCCTGCTCAAGGCCCGCGACCTGATCACCAGCCCGGCCTATGTCGTGATCAAGGCCGCCGATCAGTTCCACACCAAGACCACCCGGCCGAACGAGATGTGGCAGACCGACTTTACCTACTTCAAGATCATCGGGTGGGGTTGGATGTATCTCTCGACCGTGCTCGACGACTTCTCGCGCTACATCATCGCCTGGAAGCTGTGCACCAACATGCGGGCCGAGGATGTGACCGACACGCTGGACCTCGCCCTTGCTGCCTCGGGCTGCGACAGCGCCACGGTGCTGCACAAACCTCGGCTGCTGTCCGACAATGGCCCCAGCTACATCGCCGGCGAACTGGCGGAATACATCGAGGCCCGGAAGATGAGCCATGTGCGCGGCGCCCCGATGCACCCACAAACCCAGGGCAAGATCGAGCGCTGGCACCAGACCCTGAAAAACCGCATCCTGCTGGAGAACTACTTCTTGCCCGGCGACCTTGAGGCCCAGATCGAGGCCTTCGTCGAGCATTACAACCACCAGCGATACCACGAGAGCCTGAACAACGTGACGCCCGCCGACGCCTACTTCGGCAGAGCGGCAGCCATCATCAAACAGCGTGAAAGGATCAAGCGACAGACCATCGAACATCGGCGCTTGCAACACCGCAAGCTCGCCGCATAACATCAACCCCCAGACGAGGCCCGCTCTCCGCTATTCTACGCCGCGATCTGCGCCAAATGTTCTGACGACGGACAACGATGACCTCGATGTCACCGACCATAAGGCCGTAGCGCGAGGGTACGAGTTCTTCCGCACCGCCTTCGGGGGTTTCGACGTTGCTGTGGAGTTGCATCTTCCTGTCCTTCTGAAAATCTTGTCTCGATCAAGACGAGGGCGAAGCTACAGCCGTGCTATGGTGGAAACGATTGGCGTGAGGCAGTGCGCGATCTATCCTCTAGGACAGGTACCGTACTATGATCACATAGTCGGCATGTGCCCTGCAGCTTGCTGCAGTTGGGATGAAGGTGAACCTTGCGTTCGTCGATCGGCGCGAGGGTTCCCGAGCGCAGGATAATCGATAGCTCGCAACCGCCAGTTCAAGGGGCTGCCGGATTCGTTCTGGATCACGACGACCAGCAGCGACAACCGCTTCGGAAAAAATGCCTTTCTTTTACGTCTTCCCGCTCAGGCCCGGCTAACCCAAGCGTCGCCTCAACGACTTCCCAATAAAAAAACGGACTTCATTCGATTGCATATCTTCACTCAAACCGAGCCGGTAACGGGATCTGCACAGAACGAAATCTCCCGCAGCAGCAGAGAACGACGCAAGATCAACAGAGATCATTCTGGCCATTCAAGCCCGTTTATCCATGGGATTTCACTTAGCTTCTCGGAGCCACGCAATCGACCAGCCGTTTTTCATAGATAACGGCCAATCATGATCATTATCGATCTTGTCTGCCCTCCGATATTCGCAGATGATGGAGTCCGTCTAAGAGCCCGATTCAAAAGTGTCTCAAGCGTAGCAATATCTTGCGGTTCTGCGGATGAGCATGCGGATAGAAGCGATCGTGGCCCAGGCGGTAGACGAGGCGATGGTCGCCTCCCAGTCCTTTGCGAGGCGGCGGCACCGCCCCAGCCAGGCGAACGTGCGCTCGACGACCCAGCGGCGCGGGAGGACTTCGAAGCCCTCGGCCTTGTCGGAACGCTTGATGATCTCGATTACCCAATTCCCGACTTTGGCGAGTGCTCTCCTGAGCTTGTCTCCGGCGTAGCCACCATCGGCGAAGATATGGCGCAGCCAGGGGAAGCGCTGGCATATGCCTTTGAGCACGTCGACGGCGCCATCACGGTCCTGAATATCGGCGGTGTGCACGAGGATGGAGATCAGAAAACCGGAGGTGTCGGTCAGGATATGACGCTTGCGGCCTTTGACTTTCTTGCCCGCGTCATATCCACTCGGGCCGCCGCTTTCGGTCGTTTTCACGCTCTGGCTATCGATGATGCCCGCACTGGGAGAGGCTTCGCGCCCCTCGATCTCTCGCAGGTTCATGACCAGCAGCGTGTTCATCACCTCGAACAATCCCGCGTTACGCCAGGCGTAGAAATAGCGCCGAACCGTCGAGACCGGTGGAAAGCACTTGGGCAGCAGGCGCCAGGCACACCCGGCCGAAGCCAGATAGAGCAGCGCGTTGGCCACTTCGCGCATATTCGTGCTGCGCCGCCGACCGCCTTGCTTTGCCGGGGGAATGAACGGGGCCACCAGCGCCCACTCCTTATCCGTCATGTCGCTTGGATAACGCAGTCCCTTGCGGCTATGCTCCTCTCGAGCAATGCCAGTCCATGCCATTGATCACTCCATCTCTCGCAAGGACGGCGTGAATCATAACATGCTGGTATTGCTCAACAACTTTTGGATCGGGCTCTAACGATTTAGCAGCGTTAGACGGCGTGCGGGGGCACGTCATCAAGGGGGGCAAAGCACATGGCAACGCGTGCGCAAATTTGGCAAGCAGCACAGTCTGCTGTTCGAGATGAGGTGCGATCACATCGGCCGCGGCAGCATGTCTGGACAGCAGTGAAACCGGAAAGCTTCGGACTGGACGCCGATGGTTGGTTGATCTGGTCAAGGGCCATGGTCAAGCGCTTCAATGATGCAGGGGTCACTGCGGCGCCGATCGACATATCCGACACCAAGCAGCGCGGATATGTCGACAAAGTGCTACTGGATTTCGCAAAGGCGCTCCGTGATGCGTAAAGTGACGCTTCCCCTGCTGCTGAGCGGTGTGACGTTGCTGATCGCAACACCCGCGCAGGCTGACGACCTAGCCTCCGCCACCAGCAGCATAGATATCGCATGTGCTGGCATAACGTCAGCCACTCCCATAAAGCAGGCCAAGCTTGCCGAGGTCACATTGGTGATCGCCGGGCTTCAGCCGTCGGAACTCCTCGGTCTTGTAACAGCCAAATTAGGACGCCCACCCAGCAGCGACGAGCTATCCGCAACCGCACTGCTGCTGGTGCGCGATACGTCGCTGCTTCCCAAGGCCGTCGCCGATCAGGTCGACGCCATCACAGCGACGATGGCCAATAATCTCACCTATGACGATGGCCTCCTTATCAAGAAGCTGGTCGTCCGAGGCGCTCGCAAAGATCAGTCGCCTTTCGAGGATGGCCTGGAGCTCGTCTGTCCGGGCAAAACCGAATTGGCGAGCATAGATGGTGCAGTCGTTCCTCGTGAGGACAAGGAAGGGCATGGAAAGGGCGAGAACAGTTTCGTTCTCCGTGCGAAGCTTGAAGATGCCACCGTGGCCTCCAAGGATGCGAGCGGCTCGTTCCAGGGCTCCTATGCACGGACACGTTCGACCGATCTCGACGGCGAAACCAATTGGACAAAAACCATAGCCGTTCAGGGCGTGGCCGCGCTCCGCGTTGCCGGCGATTCCAAGAGCAGTTATCTCTACGGTTACGGGGACTATGCGCTCAATCAGGTGCGCAAACGCTCTGCGCCAACCCCGACCCCCGAGGAAAAGGATGGCAGCAAGGATGACGTCAACGCCCTGGAAGTGGGCGCTTATGCCTCCGCGCCCATCGGCATCTCCCAAAGCTTCATTCTTCGCAGTTCGGTCCGAGCTGGCGGCGTATTCGATTTCGAGCATGGCGCACGGCGCCTCGTTGCCGGCTTCCGCTTTCAACCCGTCCTTTCAACGCTGACCATCGGGCCGGCGCGATATCCCTTATGCGGCGTCGGCTTCTACTCGGACAGCATCTTCGGCCTACCGCTCGAGGCGCGATGCACGGGCGCCCTACGCGCCGATGCCAGTGAGGTCCTCAAGGCAGGAAGCGCGGAACTCACTGCCAAGGACGAAATTCTGGCGCTTGGCGGCGAACTCGGATTCGAATTCCGTCCGCCGCTGAGGGGCAACGAGCCAGGCGATGGCCTTGTCGGCGGAGTGACCTATCGTTACCAACAAACCATTGCTGGCGACGCGCCCAGTATCGACCGATTGGATCTGACCCTCAAATACCGATGGTGGATCAACAAGCTCGCGGTCGATTTCGGGCTCACCTTCGCCGATGGCATCGAAACCAAAAGCTTCGCGGATGAGAACAAGTTTGGCGTAACCTTAGGAATTCTCTACTGAAGCATACGCTTGGCATCATAATCTCCAGCACTGCGAGCGTGCGCGACCGAGGGCCCAGATTTGAGAAAGAGTGACCGGCCGGGGAAGAAACTGGAGCGGCTCATTGCCTCATTGGAGCGCACGCTAGCGTCATCGAATGCGACAATCGAAGCGCCGTGCCGGCGGTTGAAGGACCGGGACACCAACCGCCGCCGAGAGCATGACGTGGTCATCACGTGGGACTTTGGGCATCACGTGTTGATCACCGCTATTGAATGCCGGGACCGCTCGCGGCCCGTTGGCGTCCCGGAAGTCGAGAGTTTCGCCAAAAAGTGTGAAAGGACCGGCGTTAATCACGGTGTGATCGTATCAGCCCGGGGTTTCAGAGATTCCGCGAGGGAGAAGGCGGATGCTTGCGGCATCCTATGCATGAGCCTCGAGGATGCGGGGGCCTTCGACTGGCTTCCAATTCCGACCTGCGTGTTCGGATACACCAAGAATTTCGGCCACGTAGACCTTCGGTTGATGTTCGAGCTTGAGGCTCCCGAGACCGTCGGAGCAGTGCATGACGTGACCGGCGCCACCGTGAGCCAAGATCAAATCGTACAGATGGTTTCAAATCTTGTTCCGCTACCGGACGATGTCGATGATAAAATCGGGAAGCTGATCCCTGTCTCGCTTCGCATGAACTGTCCTGGATGGACCATGAAGGACGATCTCGGGAAAATCTGGCAATTGGATCACATCATGGCCCGAACCACATTGCAGATCGATCGGACAGTGTCGTCTTTCGATCTCCACCGTTACTCCGGGGGTGGGAAGTCCTACAATTTCGCGAGTTGCGACGTCAAAATCGCGGGCCTCCACGGTCAAATCGTGATGGTACAAAATGATGACGAGGAAGTCGGCATATGGCTCATTCCTGACAAGACCCCGGTGCCGTCAGTCACTGAACGTACGCGCAGTGAGGCAAAGGATGGAATCAGCACCGATGGCTGAGACCTAGCCAAAAATGCGGGGCCATCTCGCGAGCATTTCCGTTCGACGGCGCCATCACCCAATCCCCATTGCAAGCAGGCTCAAACCCGTAATTCACGGCGCGGGATTGGCGCTTTACCGCGCCACTGGAGCCGGAATAAAAGCGGAAACAGCCGCAATGACCTGTTGCGGTTGTTCCTCCGCGACCCAATGCCCGCTGTCGGTGATCGTTACCGTCTTCACATCCGTTGCGACATTACGCAGGAGGATACCGATGGTTTCACCAAGCCCCCCGGATGCCCCGACCCCCAGCACGGGAATAGCCAGCGGTTTCTTCGAAAATTCGCGATTATCAAGCTCGTCCTGCGCGAAGGCGCGGTAATACTCGAAGCCACCTCGCAGCGCGCCCGGCCGCGCATAAGCGACCGCGTAATAGTCTTCCGATTCCGGTGTCAGTGCGCTGGTGTTCACAGCCTCGACGTTCCTGAACCAGCGAATGAATTCACCTTCCTGCCCCGTGATCAGCATCTCGGGAAGGTCACGCACGCCGAAGAATTTGAAGTGCCATGTCCGCGGCGTCGCCGATATCTCTTTCCAGGGGTCTACGCCTGGAAGAGGCACATCCATGATCACGAGACGCGAGACGTCACTCCGATATTGCGCGGCATAGGCGTAAGCGATCATTCCGCCTATGTCGTGCCCCACCATGGTAACACGTGCCCCCAGTCCGAGTGCTGCAACCAGCGCATGAACGTCCCGGGCCACATTTGCCTTTTCATACCCATCCGCGGGCCGTCCGGTGTCCCCCAACCCCCTAATGTCAGGAGCGATAACCGTGTGCCCACGCGCAATGAGCGCAGGCATAACGTAGCGCCACATGTAGGAGGTCTCGCCCCAGCCATGGAGAAGAACGATCGGCTCGCCGCGGCCGTGGGCGATCAGATAGTGATACTGGACGCCATTGATTTCGATCTTGCCGTCTTGAATTGCAGCCTTGGCATCTGCCGTCGGCGGCGAAGCCATGGCGGTCGTGGGAGACACGGTCACGAGAAGAAGGGCGGCGGCTAGCCAAGCCTTGCGCATTGGAATTGCTCTCAGCAAGATGGGAAATAACCCGTGTGCCACGCGCTGGGGGGTGGATGATATCATCCCAAAGCTCAGTGATGGCTATCCAAGCATCGAGCTCTCCCTGCCCTATTCATGAGCATGACATCCCTCGCTTCGCGAGCCACAAACGGGGTTCGCCAACGGCGGCGACTTGCACCCGGTATTCGGGAAGACTCATGGGCCGATGCGCGGTCCGGCTCGGGTTTCCTCGTCGCCGGAGATCTGCGGCCTTCGCGGGAGCTGCCATTCCTGATTATGGCAGCCTTCCTCGTCGGGCCTCATCGTCCTCAGGCCAATAGGGTCATTGGAGAATAGCATCAGATGTCGGTACGCCGCCTTCCGGAAACTGACACCGATCATCACCGATTCATCGATGTCATCAATCTGATTGGCAACAAGTGGACGGTGTTGATCGTCATAACCCTCCTCAGTTCGCCGAAGCGCTTCAACGAGATCAAGCGCGCGGTAACCGGCATTTCTCAGCAGATGCTCACCCGGACGTTGAAGGCGCTCGAGCGAGACGGCCTGGTGACGCGCACGGTCCATCCGACGATCCCTCCGCAGGTCGAATATGCGCTGACTACGCTGGGGAATTCACTTTCCGAGCCAGTGATGGAGCTTGGAGCTTGGGCAACGAGAAACCTCGACGAGATTGAGACCCATCGCTGTTGATTGCCACTGAGATGTGACCCGGGGGGCGTATAAATTACCATTGAGAATTGACCCATGTTTCCCTCGCCTCCGGCTGCCAGTCGGAGGGTCGTGGAGTGATCGACATGGACTTACTCAGTGTGATCCGCCGGTGGCATTTCCGGCAGAAGATCTCCATTCGGGAGATCAAGAGGCGGACCGGCCTGTCCCGCAATACCATCCGCAAATATCTGCGTTCTGACGCGATTGAGCCGAGCTTCAAGGTTCCGATCCGGCCGAGCAAGCTCGACCCTTACGCCGAGAAGCTGACGGCCTGGTTGCGAGTGGAATCCAAGAAGTCCCGTAAACAAAGGCGGACTGCCAAGCAGTTGCATGCTGATCTGGTCGAGCTGGGATACGATGGCTCTTATAACCGGGTTGCCGCTTTTGCCCGACGATGGCGGACCGAGCTGCAATATGAGCAGCAGACCAGCGGGCGTGGAACATTCGTGCCCCTGGTTTTCCAGCCTGGCGAGGCGTTCCAGTTCGACTGGAGCGAGGACTATGCCGTACTGGATGGCAAGCCCACGAAGCTGCAGGTCGCTCATACCAAACTGGCGCATAGCCGCGCCTTCATCGTCCGCGCCTATCTGCTCCAGACCCATGAGATGCTGTTCGACGCGCTGACGCAGGCGTTCCGAGTGCTGGGCGGCGTGCCCCAGCGTGGGATCTTCGATAATATGAGGACCGCTGTCGACAAGATCGGGACCGGGAAGGCGCGGCAGGTCAACGCAAGATTTGCCGCCATGGCCAGCCACTATCTGTTCGAGACGGATTTCTGCAATCCGGCTTCTGGTTGGGAGAAGGGTCAGGTCGAGAAGAACGTCCAGGACGCTCGGCGCCGGTTGTGGCAACCGATGCCCAGTTTCCCTGGCCTGGCTGAGCTGAACGCCTGGCTGGAAGAGCAATGCATCGTCCAATGGAGCGATATCCAGCATGGCGTCATGCCCGGCACGGTGGCCGATGCGCATGCCGAGGAAGTTTCCTGCCTGATGCCGCTGGGCCGGCCCTTCGATGGCTTTGTCGAGCAGATCAAGCGCGTGTCGCCGACCTGCCTCATCGCCTTTGACCGCAACCGCTACTCGGTACCTGCCTCCTTCGCGAACCGACCGGTCAGCCTGCGGATCTACCCTGATCGTCTGGTCATAGCGGCCGAAGGCCAGATCGTGTGCGAACATGCCCGGCTCATCGAGCGCTCTCATCACAAGCCGGGACGCACAATCTATGACTGGCGGCATTATCTGGCGGTAATCCAGCGCAAGCCCGGCGCCTTGCGTAATGGCGCTCCCTTCCTCGAGATGCCCGAAGCCTTCCGGCAGTTACAGGGCCATCTGCTCAAGCGCCCTGGTGGCGACAGGGAGATGGTCGAGATACTTTCTCTCGTTCTGCATCACGACGAACAGGCTGTGTTGAGCGCGGTCGAGTTGGCTTTGGGGGCCGGTGTCGCCACCAAGACTCACGTTCTCAACGTGTTACATCGCCTCATCGACGGCAAGGCGCCTCCAGCTTCGCCGATCGATGCGCCTCAAGCCCTGCGCCTGACGCAGGAGCCCGAGGCCAATGTCGTTCGCTATGACAGGCTGAGGGATATCCGCCATGCGTCATGACCCCGCCAGCGCCGCGGTCGTCGTCATGCTGCGCAGCCTCAAGATGTTCGGCATGGCTCAGGCCGCCGACGAACTGATCGAGCAGGGCGCGCCTGCCTTCGATGCTGCCGTGCCGATGCTCGCTGGACTCCTGAAGGCAGAGATGGCCGAACGCGAGGTCAGGTCCATCGCCTATCAAATCAAGGCGGCCCGCTTCCCGGCCTATAAGGATCTGGCTGGCTTCGACTTTGCTGCCAGCGAGATCAACGAAGCCCTCGTCCGCCAGCTTCATCAGGGCGACTTCATGGAAAACGCCGACAATGTCGTGCTGATTGGCGGGCCCGGAACCGGCAAGAGCCATATCGCAACTGCGCTGGGCGTCCAGGCCGTCGAGCATCACCGCAAGAAGGTCCGCTTCTTCTCCACGGTCGATTTGGTCAATGCGCTTGAGCAGGAAAAGACCATGAACCGATCCGGCCAGCTGGCAGAACGCCTGCTACGTCTCGACCTGCTCATCCTCGACGAGCTGGGTTATCTGCCCTTCAGCCCATCGGGCGGAGCCATGCTCTTCCATCTGCTCAGCAAGCTGTACGAGCGCACCAGCGTCGTCATCACCACCAACCTAAGCTTCAGCGAATGGGCTGGCGTGTTCGGCGATGCCAAGATGACCACCGCGTTGCTCGATCGGCTAACCCACCACTGCCACATCCTGGAAACCGGAAACGACAGCTTCCGCTTCCGTGCCAGCACCGCTGCGCCAAAAGCCAGAAAGGAGAAGCCAGCATCTTGAACCTGCCAGGATACGGCAGCACATAACCCATACCCACCCGGGTCAATTCTCAATGGAAACCCTGGGTCACATCTCAGTGGCAATCAACATACTACCTTTGTCGCGGCGAGAATCTGCTCTGCCCAATCCGGAGCATTCTTCGTCGCGCCTATTCTGTCCACGAGTGGGCGAACGCCGGAAATATCGAGCGTCCACCAAGGCTGATCAACGGACGGTGCTTCCATTTCAGTACGTGACCTCACTGACGGGTAGTTGGCACAAGCAGATCATCGGCTGAGGGCTATTGTGTATCAGCTTTCGCATCCTAGCCTCCCCTCTTGCGGCACGCAGATCCTGCAGCTCATATCAGGCCATATCCGGGAGACTTATGTAACCATCCCGAGGTGTAGGTTTTTCCGCCTTTTCGATAGGTGCATTGGTGCCCGCGCATGTTTGCTGGGCAGCCGACGCAGGTGCCGACGTCGGCTCAGGCCGTATGCCGGATATTGAGCGTCGAGCTCAAGAATCTCCCTAAACCGGCGCAAGCTCCTATCCAGACCGATCGTTGATGGCTTCTTACCTAGGCTTGGGGGCTAATGCTGCCGCCAAGGCCGATGGGTTAGCCTATTCTTCCGTATGCCCTCCATCCGCCCTCAACCCAGTCGATCTCCGACCATGCCCAAACCTACGCTCCAAGGCGCAATATTTCACCCGAACACGCTTTGGGAATGGAGCGAAGATGACTTCCAACAAGACGCTTACCAACGCCGCAGGCGCTCCCGTTACGGACAACCTGAACATCATGACTGCCGGCCCTCGGGGTCCTGCTCTCCTTCAGAACGTGTGGCTCATCGAGAAGCTCGCCCATTTCGATCGCGAGGTAATCCCTGAGCGGCGAATGCACGCCAAAGGCTGGGGCGCGCACGGTACCTTTACGGTTACGCATGATGTCACAGCGCTCACCCGTGCCAAAATCTTCTCCGAAGTCGGCAAGAAGACCGAGGTGTTCATGCGATTTTCCACTGTCGCCGGAGAGCGTGGCGCCGCTGACGCCGAGCGCGATATCCGAGGCTTCGCGATCAAGTTCTACACCGAGGAAGGCAACTGGGATCTCGTCGGCAATAACACACCTGTGTTCTTCTTCCGCGATCCGCTTCGGTTCCCCGATCTCAACCACGCGGTGAAGCGCGACCCCCGCAGCGGCTTTCGCTCGGCCGAGAACAACTGGGATTTCTGGTCGCTGTTACCCGAAGCACTTCATCAGGTCACGATCATTATGTCGGATCGAGGCATTCCGGCAAGTTTCCGCCATATGCATGGCTTCGGCAGTCACACCCTGAGCATGATCAATGCTGACAACGAGCGCGTGTGGGTCAAGTTTCACTTCCGCACCCGACAGGGGATCAAGAACCTCACCGATGCCGAAGCTGGGGCAGTGGTCGCTGCGGACCGGGAAAGCAATGGCCGGGACTTGTTTCAGTCCATCGAGAAGGGCGATTTCCCGCAGTGGGACCTCAGCATCCAGATCATGACCGACGATCAAGCCAGGACGCACCGGCACAATCCTTTTGACGTTACCAAGGTCTGGCCGAAGGGGGAGTATCCCCTCCATCCCGTGGGAACTCTCGAGCTCAACCGAAACCCGGACAACTTCTTCGCCGAGACTGAACAGGTTGCCTTCTCGCCGGCGAACATTGTTCCCGGCATCGGCTTTTCTCCAGACCGGATGCTCCAGGCACGCCTGTTTTCCTATGGAGATGCGCAGCGTTACAGGCTGGGCGTGAACTTCAATCACATCCCCGTGAATGCCCCTCGCTGCCCGTTCCAGAGCTACCACCGAGATGGCGCCATGCGAACCGATGGGAATCTGGGCGCAACCAAGACATATTTCCCCAATAGCGCGGGCGTGTGGGACGTCGCTCCAGGCCTTGAGGAGCCTGCCCTCGAGCTGGACGGCGTCGCGGCCCATTGGGATCACCGGGTAGACGAAGATCATTGGGAACAGCCCGGCAATTTGTTCCGCCTGATGAATCGTGAGCAGCGCCAGGCCCTGTTCGAGAACACCGCCCGATCAATCTACGACGCTCCAAGCGATATCCAGCAGCGCCACATCGAGAACTGCCGAAAGGCCGACTCCGAGTACGGCGAGGGCGTTGCGGCTGCATTGGCGGCGTACTCGGCCACCCAGGACAAGCAGTGATGTGACGGAGGCCTGGGCCGATGTTCATAGTGATCTTTGGTCTCGGATTCCGAATGCCGGACACTGAACTCGTATCGGCTCAGGCTCGGTGCTGCAGCCTCAAGGTGCCTGCGAACGAACCGGCCGATCGACGATGCCAATGCGATCTCGCGCCTTCGGGTCGCCGGTCCAACGCCGCACCTCCGCCTCCCATCAAGAGAACCTAGCAACAGGAAGGGACTTCGTATGCCAGATGAGAAATTTGCCCGCATGGATCGCCGCGAAATGTTGGCGGCAACATCCGTGATCGGTGTCGCAGCCGCAGTTGGTCTTGCGGGACCGGCCTTTGCCGCCCCCGCCCCCAAAATCCCCCCCCAAGCACTAAAAGGAGTGGTTACAATGAACACAATCACCACGAAGGACGGCGTCTCCCTGTATTATAAGGACTGGGGTCCCCGCAACGGACAGGTCGTCACACTCAGCCACGGCTGGCCCCTGAGCTCCGATAGCTGGGAAAGCGCGTCCTTCTTCCTCGCCAATCAAGGTTATCGCGTCGTCGCCCACGACCGCCGCGGCCATGGTCGTTCGAGCCAGCCGTGGGACGGCAACGATATGGACCACTACGCCGATGACCTGTGGAGCGGCGTGCAAAATTGACCCCCTTAGCGGGGTGATCGGCGTCTAAAATTGACCCCCTTCATCTCATTGTGAGAAGCGCCGCCGTTTCGGTTCCGGACGGCGGGTACAGGGATGTTGGTTGTGGAGACGATTACGAGGATCCGTCGGGAGCACCGGGACGGTAAGCCGATCAAGGCGATAGCGCGGGATTTGCGGCTGTCGCGCAACACGGTGCGCAAGGCGATCCGGGCGCCGAACGCGGATGCCAGTTACGAGCGCAAGGAACAGCATCGGCCGCAGACCGGCCCTTTCAGCACTCGCCTGGAAGAACTGCTTGAAGAGAACGAAGGGCTGCCCCGGCGTGACCGGCTTCGCATGACGCGGATCCATGATCTGCTTCAGCGCGAAGGGTTTGGCGGCTCTTATGACGCTGTGCGGCGCTATGCTGCACGCTGGAAGCGTGAGCGTCGCGTTGACGCCGGCGATATGACCAAGGCGTTCATCCCGTTGATGTACCGGCCCGGCGAGGCTTACCAGTTCGACTGGAGCCATGAGGACGTCGAGATCGCCGGCAAGCCAATGCGCGTGAAGGTCGCGCATATGCGGTTTTGCTGGTCACGGGCACCATTTGTCCGTGCCTATCCTCGCGAGACGCAAGAGATGGTGTTCGACGCACATGCCCGCGCCTTTGCCTTCTTCGGTGGGATTCCGACGCGCGGCATCTACGACAATATGAAGACGGCGGTGACGACGGTGTTCACCGGCAAGGAACGCCTGTTCAACCGGCGGTTTCTGATCATGACGGACCACTATCGCGTTGAGCCGGTGGCCTGTAGTCCTGCCGCAGGGTGGGAGAAGGGTCAGGTCGAGAACCAGGTTCAGACCAGTAGGGAGCGCCTGTTCAAGCCGCGCCTGCGCTTTGCCAGCCTCGAGGAACTGAACATCTGGCTGGAAGCCGAGTGCCGGCGCTGGGCGGAACGCAACCAGCATCCTGACCAGGAAGGCATGACGATCGCGCAGGCGCTGGAGGTGGAGCGGCCGATGCTGCAACCGCTACCGGTTCCCTTCGACGGGTTCTTCGAGAGCGAACACGTAGCCAGTTCGACGTGCCTCGTGAGCTTCGATCGCAATCGGTACTCGGTGATGGCAAAGGCGGCCCATCAGGCTGTGCAGGTGCGGGCCTATGCAACGCGCATCGTGATCCGCTGCGACGGCGCTGTCGTGGCCGAACACGAACGGGTCTTCGGCCGGAACCAGACAATCTTCGATCCATGGCACTACCTGCCCATCCTCGCCCGCAAGCCCGGTGCGTTGCGCAATGGTGCTCCCTTCCAGGACTGGGCTCTCCCACCTGCACTGGCCCAATTGCGGCGTAAGTTGGGCAAGGGCGACGATGCCGACCGGCGCTTTGTACGCGTCCTCGCCGCTGTCCCCGAAGATGGCCTGGAGGCTGTCGAGGCCGCAGTGCGCGAGGCACTCAGCGCCGGTACTATCAGCGACGAGATCATCCTCAACATCCTGTCCCGTCGCCGCGAGCCTCATGATGCCCAGGCTATGGACGTCGTCGTCAACCTGAAGCTCAAGCATCCGCCAGAGGCGAACTGCGGCCGCTACGATACCGTGCGAGACCTCGATGCAGCGGCATGAGATCATGGCCGCCCTCAAGGGGCTGGGGCTCAAGGGCATGGTGGCGGCCTTCGATGATGCCGTCACCAACGGCATCCGCCGAGACAGAACGGTCATGGAGATGTTGGGCGACCTGTTGCGTGCGGAGACGGCGCACCGGGATGCGGCATCGATCCGTTATCGCATGACCGCAGCCAAGCTTCCGGCGATCAAGGACCTGGATGGGTTCATGTTCGATGGCACGCCGATCAACGAAGGACTGATCCGCTCGCTTCATACGGGCTCGTTCCTGCCGGAACGGCGCAATATCGTGCTGATCGGCGGAACAGGCACGGGCAAGACTCATCTGGCTCTCGCCATCACCGCCGCAGTGGTGCGCGCCGGTGCCAGAGGCCGATACTTCAATACGGTCGATCTGGTGAACCGGCTTGAGGAAGAGGCTCGCCTGGGCAAGGCCGGCAGCCTTGCCACCCAACTCTCGCGGCTTGATCTCGTGGTGCTTGACGAGCTCGGCTACCTGCCGTTCGCCCGGTCCGGTGGCCAGATGCTCTTCCACCTGATCAGCAAGCTCTACGAAAAGACCTCGGTCATTATCACGACCAATCTCGCCTTCGGCGAATGGCCGAGCGTCTTCCACGACCCCAAGATGACCACCGCTCTTCTCGATCGCATCACGCACCACTGCGACATCATCGAGACGGGCAATGACAGCTGGCGGTTCAAAAACCGGAACTGAGCCGAAAACCCCTTCCCCCGGACCCCCATCCCCGGCGGTTAACCCGGTGGGTCAACAGGGACCTCCCACGGACGCCGCCGCCAGCACACCTGACGGTGCGCGTCGTCGTCCGTGGGCCCCTCCTATCGACTACCGGGATAACCGCCAGACTACCGAAAGGTGGGGTCAATATTGGGCGCCGATAGGGGGTCAGTTTTGCGCGCCGGTTGACAGACAAACGCTCGGCCATTTCTTCCGGCGTTGGCTCGCGGCCCTGCTCGTGAAGGAACTGGCGACTGGTGCGGACCAGCTTGTTGATCGTCTCGATCATATGCACCGGGATACGGATCGTGCGGGCCTGGTCAGCGATCGAACGCGTGATCGCCTGGCGAATCCACCAGGTGGCATAAGTCGAGAACTTATAGCCGCGACGGTACTGAAATTTGTCGACCGCCTTCATCAGGCCGATGTTGCCTTCCTGGATGAGGTCCAGGAACTGCAGGCCGCGGTTCGTGTATTTCTTGGCGATCGAGATCACCAGGCGCAGGTTCGCCTCGACCATTTCCTTTTTGGCGATGCGTGCTTCACGCTCCGCCTTCTGGACCATGTTCACGATACGGCGGAACTCGGACAGTGCCATGCCGGTGGACGCGGCGATGTCCGATATCTCCAATCGGATGCGCTCGGCAGGTTCTGCCTCGTTTTGCGCGAAAGCTGCCCACTTCTTGTCCGTCTTAGCCACTTCGGCGACCCAGGCGTCGTCCAGTTCGCGGCCCGTGTAGGCTTCCAAGAAATCGGCGCGCTTGACCTTGTGACGTTCGGCCAGACGTAGCATCTGCCCGCTTAGCGCCGTCAGGCGCCGATTGAACGAATAGAGGTTGTCGACCAGATACTCGATCTTGGCCGCGTGGAATTGCACCGATTCCACTTGCGCTGTCAGTTCCTCGCGCAGCGAATGGTACCGTTCTTCCTTGGCGGCCGGGAAATCGATACCCAGCGCCAGAGCGTCGAGCCGCTGGGCCTGCACCTCTTCGAAGGTGCGGAACAGTTCAGTAATGAGCGCGAACTTTTCCAGCGCTTCCGGCGTCAGTGCGGCTTCCATCTGGCCGAGGGAGAGGGTGTGGTCCTCTTCATCGTCCTCGACCTTGCGCTTGGGGATCGGATTGCCATCCTCGTCGACTTCCTCCGAGTTGTCCTCGCCGGAATCGTCATCGTCCTTGAAGGAAGGCCCTGCGATGGCCGCGGAAATCTCGCCGTCGCCTTCACCGTCCTCGCCCAGATTTTCGGGCTGCGGATCCTTGGAGAGCATCGCGTCGAGATCGAGGATCTCGCGAAGCTGCATCTCGCCGTTGTTGAGTGCCTGGGACCAACCGATGATCGCATGGAAGGTCATGGGGCTTTCGCACAGCCCGATAATCATCATGTCCCGGCCGGCTTCGATGCGCTTGGCAATGGCCGCTTCACCCTCGCGGCTGAGCATCTCGGCGGATCCCATTTCCTGCAGGTACAACCGCACCGGGTCGTCGGAACGTCCTGCCGTGTCCGCCTTGCGGTTCTCACCGGGCCGACGCCGCGAATTGCCTTCGTCTAATTCGGATTCCAAATCGGAGTCATCGTCGCGACCGTCGGCGGCGTCCACACCGTCTTCCTGCTCGCCGTCCTCATCGTCATCGTCGTCGTTCTCGATGATCTTGACGCCCATTTCCGAGATCGCGGCCATGATGTCCTCGATCTGATCGGCGGTCATCTGGTCCTGCGGCAGGGCGGCATTCAACTCCTTGACCGAGATGACGCCCTGCTTCTTGGCACGCGCGATGAAGCGCTGAACGGAACCCTTGTCCATATCGAGAAGAGGAGAGTCGTTGTCGCCGCTGCGATCGTCGTTAATCATGCAATCCATTGTCATCTAAGGCATTTTCATGACGATCATTCCGTCAGGACAAGCCTGGGTTTCGAGGGCATCAGCCTGATGGTGACACTGAACGGGCAGTTTCACAGACAGCGATGAACACTTCTGGTTGGGGCTTTATGTAATGTGGTCGGACGTCATTTCCAGAAGGAAGCTGGTCCCGGAGCAGGATGTTCCGTCCATACGACTGAAGGGGGCAAAGCAATGTCCTTGAAGGCAACCGGTGGAGGGCGGCCTGGATCAGGGGCTTCGGTACCTTCCGCTGCCGATCGCCATGCGATCGGGGGCAGCCGGAACTGAGGCCATGGCCACCTGCGGCAGCCATGGCCGGATCCATCAGCGCTGGATCAGATTTACAGCAGATGCCTTGCCGCGGCGATCGATCTCGATCTCGAATTCGAGCTGGTCGCCTTCCGAAAGGCCATGCAGACCGGAACGCTCAACGGCACTGATGTGAACAAACGCATCAGGCTGGCCGTCATCGCGCACAATGAAACCGAAACCTTTGGTGCCGTTGAAGAACTTGACCGTGCCTGTAGCCTTCTCACCAGTCGATTGACGCTGGTTCGAAGCCGGAGCGCGCTCACGGCGTTCGGCCACGATGATCTCACCGACGATGGTCAGCTCAGACGCGGAGACCTTGCCGCCTCGCTCAACCAGCTGGAATTCCAACTGCTGGCCTTCAGCGAGTGTTTCGAGGCCGGCGGATTGCACGGCACTGATGTGCACGAATGCGTCGTCGCCGCCGTCTTCAAGCTGGATAAAGCCGAAGCCCTTGTCCGAATTGAAGAACTTGACCGTCCCCCGGCCCTGGCCGACGACTTGCCCTGGGCCGCCCCGCGAACCGCCACCGCCAAAACCGCCGCCTCGGGATCCACCGAAGCCACCACGCTGGCCGCCACCCCCAAAGCGATCGCCGCCGCCGCCCCAACGATCATCACCACCGCCGAACCGATCGCGCCCATGGCCGCGATTTCCCCTGTCGAATGACATCTTTCAAGCACCCCAATCTACGTCCGAAGTAACCCATCCTCGCGAGTGAACGTAACACGCAAGGCCGCAGAGCCTGGCTCAGGATGCGGGGATGAAGCGATAACAGCACAGCTACGCATTGGCGACCAGAGTTCTGCGGAGGCCTCGATGCATCGCACGCAGACGGTTTCATTACGCTAATGGCGGAAGCTTCGCGCAATTCCGACAATCATTCCGGCCGCGTTCGCCCCCTTCGCAGACGTTGAGGGCGTTGTCAGCCAATCCAAAAACCGGCCATTCGATTTGGCTACAGGTCCGGAGTCGAGTGTTCCCAGTTTCGTACGTCAGGCATAGGCAGAGCCTATGCT
Organism: Sphingomonas sp. IC081; assembly: GCF_006874585.1. Lineage (GTDB taxonomy): Bacteria > Pseudomonadota > Alphaproteobacteria > Sphingomonadales > Sphingomonadaceae > Novosphingobium. The sequence goes on along the minus strand of NZ_CP029762.1, from coordinate 203,862 downwards.
TATGCAAAAAATACCTATTTTACATGATGTTTTGAATGGGTGACAAAACGCGAGAAAACAAACAGGAGAGGTGGATTGCCCCATAAAATGGGTCGCCGAAGCTTTGTCGGGTCGACGATGGTGCTCGCTAGCGCTCTCGCCATGCCCGCAAGTGCATTCGGCAAGCAACCTGCCTTGGCGCGGGTAATCCTCGACAACGACTTCGCCGGCGATCCGGATGGGTTGTTTCAACTTGCCCACCATGTGCTGTGTTCATCGGTCAAGATTCCTCTCATCGTGGGATCGCATCTTCCCGCCAGGTTCGGCAGTGGGCACGACGCCCGGGATGCGACTGCGCGGGTGGACGAAGTTCTCCAAATCATGAGCCTTGCCGACAAGTTTAACGTCATGGCTGGATCCGAGACGCCGATCCCGTCACGCACGACCTGGAAACCCAGCGCAGCGTCGGAAGCCATCGTCCGCGAGGCGATGCGGGATGACGCTAAGGAGCCGCTGATTTACGCGGCCGGCGCAGGGCTGACCGATCTCGCGCTGGCTTGGCTGTCTGAACCGCGTATCGGTCGCCGCGTGAAGTTGATCTGGATCGGCGGCAACACGCATGCGGGTTTTGGAAATCCGGGGGCCAAACCCAGCGAACCGGAATTCAACTTCTCGATCGATCCGATAGCCGCGCAAGTGCTGTTCAACGAGTCCGATATCGAGATCTGGCAAGTGCCCTCGGATGCTTACAGCCAGATGCTGTTCAGCACGGCCGAGCTTGAAGAACTCGGCGCGCAGAGCCGTCTGGGGGCCTATCTGAAGGCCAGGGTCGATGCGATACCAGAGATGTTTGCCAAGATACCCGGCGTGCCGCCAGTGGCCATGACCGACGCCTACGTTCTTGGCGACAGTCCGTTGGTAACATTGACCGCGCTGGTTCCGCCAATGCAGCCAGACGCCACTTCAAGCCGGTACAGGTTGCTGCCAACGCCAAGGCTGCTCGACAACGGAAGCTATGAAGAACGTTCGGGTGGACGTCCAATGCGGGTTTACACTTACCTCGATGCGGGGCTGACATTCAGGGACATGGCGGCGCGTTTCAGGCTTCATTCGGCTGCATAAGCTCCTGAACAACCGCCTGTCCGATTTCATGACTGGGCGTGCCTGCCCGCCTCTTCAACAAGGACTCTCTATGATCGACCGACGTTCACTCATCGCCGGTGCTGCCGCGTTCGCCGCAGCGCCCACGCTTGTCGGAAAGGCGGTCGCCGCTCCCGCGCAGAAGCGAGCCTTGCCAGGATCGGCCAGTTTCCCTTCCGGCTTCCTGTGGGGCGCGGCTACCGCCGGCCACCAGAACGAGGGCAACAACACGAATTCCGACCAATGGCTTCTCGAGAATGTGAAGCCCACCATCACCGGCGCGCCGTCGGGGGATGCTGTCAACAGCTTCGAGCTTTGGCGAGACGACCTTGACCTTGTGAAAAGCATGGGGCTCAACGCCTTTCGCTTCAGCCTTGAGTGGCCACGCATCGAGCCGGAACCGGGAATGTTCTCGCGTGCCATGCTGGACCATTACAAGGCCATCATCGATGGCTGCCGGGAACGCGGTATTTCACCGGTGGTTTCCTTCAATCATTATACGACGCCGCGCTGGTTCGCCGCTCAGGGCGGATGGCTGCATCCCGATGCAAGCGACCTGTTCACCCGTTTCTGCGAACGGGCGGCCAAGCATCTGGCAGGCGGCATCGCCGTCGCGACGACCTTGAACGAGCCGAACCTGCCCCGCCTGCTACCCTTCGTTCTGCCCCCGCAGTTCATGGCAGGCTTGCGCGCCAATCTGGCGGCAGCCGCAAAGGCTGCGGGCGTACCGCGCTATCTCGTGGCCAATACCGTCTTGCCGGAGGACGTCCCCGCCCTGACCGCCGCGATGATCAAGGGCCACAAAAGTGCGCGCGCCGCGATCAAGGCAGTGCGCCCCGATCTTCCCGTCGGCTTCACACTGTCGATCGCCGACGACCAGCCCGTCGGCCCGAATTCGATCCGAGACCGGATGCGGGCCGAACTTTATGGAGACTGGCTGGCCGTGGCGCGCGACGACGATTTCGTCGCGATCCAGAATTACGAACGGATCCTGTGGGGCAAGGATGGGCGCCTTCCCGCCCCGGATGGGACGCCGCGCAATTTCCGCGGCGCCGAAGTTTATGCTCCGTCCTTGGCCGGTGCCGCCCGATACGCCCATCAAGCAACCGGCAAGCCGGTCTTGATAACCGAGCACGGTGTCGGAACCGACGACGATACGATCCGCGTCAACCTCATTCGCGATGGGCTGGGAGAGCTCCACAAGGCGATCGCCGAAGGCGTTCCGGTACAGGGCTATATCCATTGGACGCTGATGGACAATTACGAGTGGGGCGCTGGCATCGGCCACGGCGCCTTCGGGCTTGCCAGCGTCGATCCGGTTACGTTCAAGCGGTCTCCCAAGCCGAGCGCTCTGGTTTTGAAGGCGATCGCTCAGTCGAATTCAATATCAGCGGCTTGAGGTGGCCGCAGCCGGACTCGATCACATCCACACGGAAAGGCGCGAAACTCGTTCTCGCCTTTCCGACCGTATCTGCCCCAAGCAGACAGGCGTATTCGATCACCTTGGCAGGACGGCAATCGCCCCCATAGCGGCCGCTGCTGACGCAAGAGTGATGTACTGAAACTTGCCATTGGTTCAGCCACGCGCGGCGATTTTCTCGCAAAGAGTCCAGCGCCAAATATGCAGACAGCCGGCACCCGCTGATGCCAGCTGTCTGACCGTGCGGATCATGGCTGCTGCGGCTGGGCCGGCAAGTCGTCGTCAAACTGGCGGAAGCGACGCAGTTGCGGTGCAGGTTCGGCCAAGGGTGGATTGCTGTATTTGCGCGCCTCGTTCCACCAGAGCGCCTGCAGTTCCTTCAGCTTTTCGGGATATTTCGCGGACAGGTCCTGGCTTTCTGAAAAGTCCTTCGCCACGTTGAAAAGAGCCCAACGATCCTCATCGAAGCTGGTGCCATAGCTATGCATCGCGATCGCTTTCCAATCGGCGGCGGTAATCGCGCGATTGCCCCGTAATTCGAAGAATTGCACGTCCCGGCCGCCCGCTTTTGCCGAAGTGAAGGACGCCCGGAAGGAATGGCCTGCCACGGGCAATTGCTCCACGCCGTTCACCGAGGGATGAAATTCCGTCCCTGCAACGTCGAGCAGGGTCGGGCCAACATCGACGGCATCGATATGCTGCCCTCGCACCACTCCTTGCGCCTTGATGCCCTTCGCCCACGAGACGATGAGGGGCGTGCGGATCCCGCCTGCATAGGGCCACAACTTGTAGCGGCGGAATGGCGTGACCCCCGCCATAGCCCAGGGCCGCTGGTAGAGGGACTGGGTGTCGGGACCGCCGAGTTTGTCGAGATTTTGAGCCATCTCCGCGACTGACGTGCTGGGATCGTAAGGTCTCCAGAACCCGCCGTTCTGCCCGGCTTCAGGTGCGGCACCATTGTCGGAGAGGACGACGAACAGCGTATTGTCATATTGGCCGGTCTGCTTGAGATGTGCAACCAGCCTGCCGATCTGGTCGTCCGCATGGGTGATGAACCCCGCGTAAGTCGCCATGAAGCGTGCGAAAACCGTCTTTTCCTGATCGCTGAGCGACGACCACGGGCGATCGCCCGGATTGATCGGCGGCAGCACCGTGTCCGCCGGGATGATGCCCAGTTTCTTCTGCCTGGCGAAGCGCTCTGCGCGGATGGCATCCCAACCCTTGGCATAAGTATCGCCATAGGCATCGATGTAGGACTTGGGCGCCTGGATCGGTGCATGGGCAGTGCCCAGCGCCACATAGACAAAACTGGGCTTGCCGCTGCCCGAGGCCTTGTCCGTATCGAACGCGGCGATGGCGTGATCGATCAGGTCGGGGGCGAGCAGATAGCCGGGGGCGTTCGGCGTTGGAATATGGGCGTTATCCTGCACCAGATCAGGCTTGTACTGATCTGTCCAGCCGCTCAGGAAGCCGTAGAAATGCTGGAAGCCGCGCTGCAATGGCCAACTGCCTTTGTCATGGCCCGGCGCTTCATCGTACTTCGGCGCCAGATGCCATTTGCCGACCGCCCAGGTCGAATAGCCCGCGCTTTCCAAGGCCTGCGCAATGGTTTCGGCATTGCGCGGCAATTCACCGCGCTGCGAGGGATTGATCGCGGGATCGGGCTGCGCTGCGTTGGAGGCAAGATCCTCCATGCCCACCGTCTGGTTGTTCCGCCCGGTCAACAAGGCCGCGCGGCTGGAGGAGCAGATCGCCTTGCTGTCGAACCGGTTGTAGCGCAGGCCGGCCTGCGCCAGTGCGTCGATATTGGGCGTGCGGATTTCCGAGCCGAATGCGCCAAGATCGGAAAAGCCGGTGTCGTCCAGAACGATGAGAACGATGTTGGGCCTGCCCTCTGCCCGTGCAGGTGCGGGTACCCGTGCTGGCGCCTTGGCGGCGACCGGCGTCAGCGCGCTGGCCCCCATCAAGCCGGCAAGCGCAAGGCCGCCAAGTGCGATCTTCCATCCCTTCATATACTGTCTCCTTATAGTGCTTGCGGTCGGGCGGAACCGCCCAGCGTGTCAGATGCCCCGGCGTGGGTGGCTGCGGCCCGATTGCTGAAGTTCGGTGAGCGTGGCCGAGAGGCGGGCCACGATCTCTGGATGGGCATCGTAAAGATTGCGCTCTTCGCGCGGGTCGGCATCCAGATCGTACAATTGCCCCTTCGGTCCGCCAGCCGCGGGTGCAACCGATTTGGGCGCGCTGAAACCGCCCGATCCCAAGCCCAGCACAAGCTTCCAGTTGCCCTCGCGGATGGTGAACATCCCTTCCAGCGAATGGTCGACGATATTGGGCCGGATCGGCGCATGCCCGGTCTGTTGCAACGCGGGTAACAGGTTGAAGCTGTCCTCGGCCGCATCGTCAGGAAGCGACAGGTCGAGCGCGCCGGCGACGGTCGCCATGATGTCGGTCAGCGATCCCGTCTCCCGGCTTACCGTGCCGGGCGCGATGTGGCCGGGCCAGCGAATGACGAAGGGTATGCGGTGGCCCGCTTCCCAAGCGTCGGCCTTCTCGCCGCGCCAGTCGGCATTGGCGCGATGGGCGAAGCGGGCTGCATCCTCCGGCTTCCAGTCGGCACCATTGTCGCTGGTGACGATCACGATCGTATCGTCTCCGTCCGGACGCGCATCGATCGCATCGAGCAAGCGGCCGATCATGGCATCGGTTTCGACGACGTAGTCTCCGTAATCGCCGGCGTTCGAGGTGCCCTTGTATTCGGGCAGCGGCACCCAAGGCGTATGCGGCGACGGCAGGGGGAAGTAGAGGAAGAAGGGCTTGTCCCTCTTCGCTACCTTCACATAGTCCACGGCCCTGGCAGTGAGTGTCGGCACCACCTCCTCCATGCGGAAGTGCGGCGCGATACCGCCTGCGCGCCAGAACACGCCGCGCGGTTCTTTGCTGCCTTCGGTGTGGCCGCTCGGCGCCTCCACCACATGATCGTTCTCAAAGTAGAGATAGGGCGGAAAGTCGAGCGAGGAGGGAATGCCGAAATAGCTGTCGAAGCCATGATCGATCGGCCCGGGGCGCAACGGTTTGCCGTAATCGGTAGCCTCGCCCGATCCCAGGCCGAGGTGCCATTTGCCGATCCCGGCGGTGCGGTAACCTGCCTTTTGCAGCAGGCCCGGCAGCGTAAGGCGGCCTTCCTCGATCAGGTCGGTGCCGCTGCCGTCCAGCACGCCGGACTTGAGGCGCGAGCGCCAGCAATAGCGGCCGTTGAGGATCGAGTAGCGGCTTGGCGTACAGACCGCGGAGGAGGCGTGCATGTCTGCAAAGCGCATGCCCTGCGCCGCCAGTCGGTCGATATTCGGCGTCGGGATCGCCGACCAAGGGTTGTAGATTTGCGCGTCGCCGATCCCGAAATCATCGAGCAGCACCAGAACGATGTTCGGCCGGCGCCGCGGCACGGGCAGCGCGGAACCGCGCGATGTGGCCACTAACAGGGCGCCGGTAGCCGCGCCTTCCAGCAGGAAGGCACGGCGCGCGAGCTTGCGTGATCCGCTCATCCGCCGGCTCACATCGCGAACCGGATGCCGCCGAAGATGCGCTTGCCTGCATCCAGATAGGACGCCGGCAGTCCGTTGGTGTAGCGGACCCGCTCATCGGTATCGAGAATGTTAACCGCTTCCAGCACGAGCGAGAATCGATCGCTCAGCTGCAGATTTATGCTGCCGTCGAGCGTGCCGTATGCGCGTGTATACTGGCTCATCGCCGGCACGACCGCCGCGCTCGAAAGGAAGCCGCTGCGCCAGGAGTAGGACAGGCGGATGCCGATCGGGCCCTTCTCGTAGTAACCGGTCGCGTTGTAATTGTGCTTGGACGCGCCAGTCAGCTGGGTCGGATCGCTGTTGTCGATATAGGTGTAGTTCAGCACGGCCCCCAGCCCGTCGAACGGCGCGGGCAGGAAGCGGAACGCCTGCTGGTAATAGACTTCGAAACCCTTGACCGTGACGCCGGAGCCATTGACCAGCTTGCTCACGGTGAAATCCAGATCGGAACTCACCCGTGTGCCGTTCGAATAGACGAAGGTCACCGGCACCGCCTGGACGGTGGTCTGATTGCGGATCAGCGACTTCAGATCCTTGTAGAACAGCGAACTGCCGATCAGCGAATCCTTGCCGAAATACCATTCCACCGTGGCATCCAGATTGTTTGCGCGGAACGGGTCGAGGTCGGGATTGTTCTGCGTAATCGTCCGCGCCGTTCCGCTGGCGGTGGTCGTGGGTGAGATCTGGCTGAGATTGGGCCGGGTCATCGTGCGCGAGGCCGAGAAACGGAACAGCAGATCGTCCGTCGCCTGCCATTTGAGGTTCAGCGCGGGGAGGAAATCCCAATAGTCGCGTTTCACCGTGATCGGAGCAGAGGCGGGCACGCGGGTGACATTGCCAGCATCGGGCTCGACAGTGATGGCGGTCAGATCCGGGCTGACACCAACGGTCGCCTGCCGCGTCTGCACTACGCGGAAGCCGACATTGCCGGACAATTGGCCGAACACGAAATCGCCGCGCGCATAGCCTGCAAATACGCGTTCCTGAACATCGGTAATGCCGGTGGCATCATTGGTGTACGTGCCGGCCGCGATCAGCTCATCATCGGAAAAGTTGGAGATGAACGACCGGGTGTCGGACGCCAGCCAACTCGTCGCGAAATTCGCGCCCCCGCCGTAGCTGCCAAGATAGCTGCCCTTCCCCGCCGTGATCAGCTGCATGAAGGGCGCGGCACTGTAGGAACCGGCGATCGGGCCGGCGCCCAGCGGCGAACCGGTCAACGCGGCATAGAGGTTCGAAACCCCGGCCGCCTGAATGGTCAGCGAATTGTTGTCCTGATAAATCTTGCGGTCGCTGTAGTGGAAGCCGCTCTGGAAGGCGGTGAGCCCCTGATCGCCGAACTCGCGCCGCACATTGCCCTTGATGTCCCACAACCGGTCCGAGCTGTGGCGGCCAAACGATCCGTTGATGCTGGCCACCCGGTAGCTGTTCGGATCGAGCCGAGCCGTATCGAAACCATTGTAATAGTTCATCGACCACAGCGTATCGCCGGGGTTCGAGATGAACTCGCCCTCGCCCGTGGCGATATCGGCAATGTTCAGGTTGTTCAGATGCTGCTTAGAGGAGGCATAGGACCCGTCGAGCGAGGCGGTCCAGCCATCGGCATCGTACTGTGCACCGCCGACCAGCGAGTACGTGTTGCTGACGCGATCCTCGAACCGGCCGCCGCCGCGCATGTCAAGGTCGGTCACGCGCATCTGCGTCACCGTTGGCAGCCCGTCGATAACCTCGGTCGTCGCGCTAACGACGTTGCGGGCGTTGGCGAAGATCTGAAGGAATTCGTTGGTTATCGCCTGCACCTTGAGGCGGGTGTAGAAACCGTCGAGCGAAAAGGTCAGCGCGTCCGACGCACGGAACTGCAGCGATCCGATTGCCGCAAGCCGCTGATTATCCTCGTCATACTGGTAGTAGTTGATCTGGTTGGGGAAACGGACAGTCAGGTTCTTGTCGATCACGCCATCGCCATTGAGATCGGCCGGCGCAACGCCGCTGCCTTCCTTGGCCGTCGTATAGCTGGCGCTGGCGCTTTGGGTCTGCGGCTGGCGGCGGTTGTAGGAGACACCCAGCGAGATGCCGAGCCGGTCATCGGCGAACGTGTCCGAATAGAAGGCAGACAGGCGCGGCGATGCCTTGCCGGAATTGGTCTCATATTCGGCCTGCGCGGCGGCGGAAAAGACCCGCTTGCCGATATCGAACGGACGCGGCGTGCGAACGTCGACAGTGCCCGCCAGACCGCCTTCCTCCAGATCGGCCGTCGGCGATTTGTAGACCGACAGGGTCCGCACGAATTCGGGCGGAAGGATGGAAAAGTCGAACGTGCGGCTTCCAGCGGAATCGCCGCTGGCATTGGGCAGAACGCGGCCGTTCAGCGTCGTCTGCGTGAAGTTGGAGGGCAGGCCACGAATGTTCACGCTGCGCCCCTCACCGCGTACCCGGTTGATCTGCACGCCGCTGATGCGCTGAACGGATTCGGCAATGTTGACGTCCGGGAAATGCCCTACATCGTCGGCGCTGATCGCATCGACCACGCTGTCGGCATTGCGCTTGACGCCTAGCGAGCGATCAAGGCCGGCGCGGATGCCGGTAACGACGATTGCCTCTTCCGCCGGCGCATCGGCCGCCAGTGCCGCGCTATCGGCTACCTGTACTTGCGCGAAGGCCGGCGCCGCCGCCAGACTTCCTACGCTCAATGCCACAATCGAACTCAAGGTCGACTTCATGTCTTTGCCCCTCTGACGAAATCTCGGATTCGCGGCCCTCCACGTGGGAAGGCTCAAACCTCCGGTTCGTCCGGTCGGCAAAGCTGAGGGGGAAGATTTGTGCGCGACATGGCGCCATGCACCGCCCCCATGTCAGCGCTGACATCAGTTAGCTGCACATTGTCTACCAAAGAAGTAGAAAATACATTGCCGGCTGATATTTTTTCTATGGACAACATCGCCAGGCGGCGCGTAGCGCCGTGGTTGTATGAGGCTAGGAGGCGCAGATGCGGCCGGTGACGCTGGATGACGTAGCTGCACGGGTAGGCGTATCCGGTAAGACTGTGTCGCGCGTGGTGAACGGCGACGCCCACGTCAGCCCCGAAACACGCGAGCGGGTAGAGGAAGCGGTGCGGCAACTGGGCTATCGGCCGAACCTGGCCGCCCGTTCGCTCGCGACATCGCGGTCCAGCCTGATCGCCCTGTTCACCCCCACCTCCGGCCTGTCTCACTTCTTCAGCGAACTGACCCATTCGGCGATCCGCGCCTGCCGAAAGCATGACCACAATCTGGTCGTTGAAGAGTTCGACATGCATGCGCCCACGGTCGTCGACACTTACCGCCGGGGCTTGCGAGCATTGCGATGCGACGGCATGATCCTGCCTTCGCCGGTCTGCGACGATCTGCCCCTACTCGACGCGCTGGACGCCGACGGCGTGCGCTACGTCCGCATTTCGCCCGCGAAGGAGATAGAGCGCGCACCTGCGATCATCTCCGATCACGCATCGGGCGCGCGCGCGGTGGCGCAGCACTTCTGGTCGCTCGGGCACCGCCGCTTGGGTATCGTCACCGGCCTGCCGCATCAGGCCTCCTCCCCGATCCGCCGCGACAGCTTCGTCGCCGGAATCGTCGAGAGCGGCGGCAACCTGTCCGACATCACGATCCTTGAAATGCAGAACCTGAGGCGGGAGATGGGGCCCGGTCTGCATTCCGGTATGGACCTTGGACGCGCGGCGGCGGCGAAACTGCTCGGCGGACCCGACCGCCCGGCGGCGATCTTTTCCTATAACGACGAACTGGCTGCGGGATTGATTTCGGGCGCACGGGACCTCGGTGTCGCCGTTCCGGGCCAGCTATCGGTTGCAGGGTTCGATGACAGCGAAGCCGCCCGCCTCTGCTGGCCCGCCATTACTACCGTGCGCCAGCCGATCGCCGATATCGCTGCCAAAGCCGTGGCTATTCTCGTTTCGCCTGATGTCTTGGAAAACAGCACGATCCTATGCCCGGTCGAACTGATTGTCCGCGGCAGTACTGGTCGGACAGAAATCACAACCGGCTGAAAAACCTAACGCTGACGTAGACGGCTTAGCGCCTCCCGCCGGCAAAGCCGCCGTTCGCCAGCCCAATTCGGGCCTTGCGAACCTGCCTTACAGCCATCTGCCCACCCGTGGACCTGAACGGATCGCAGAACTTCGGCCGACGCTGACCACGGGAGCCGGACTGACCCTCTCGTTGCGACATTTCATTGAGACATGAAAAGTAGCGTCCTCAGAGCCTTGGCAGGGATCGTTGCTTACTCGGAATCTGAAAACTTCCAGCCCCGTCCAGTGCGCGATGATCTCCACACGGCCCTTTGCTTGCCCCCCTTCTGAAGCCCAGAAAGGATCTTCTTAACTCAATTCCATCATCCCTCTTCGCAAATGCTACCACACGCCGGACGGCAGGTGCTTGCAGTCGGGCTCTGTTGCAAACTCTGGCGCATTCGCCAAGATTGGGCTGCTGGATTGGCAGGATCGGTTGCGATGAACGATTTCAAGGGGCGGCACTTCACCGGAGAGGTCATCCTATGGGCGGTGCGCTGGTATTGTCGATACGGCATCAGCTATCGTGATCTCGCGGAAATGCTGGCTGAGCGTGGGATCGATGTCGATCATACGACTATCTATCGTTGGGTGCAGCGCTACGCGCCAGAGATGGAGAAACGACTCCGCTGGTTCTGGCGGCGTGGTTTTGATCCGAGCTGGCGCCTCGATGAGACTTACATCAAGGTGCGGGGCAAATGGACCTACCTGTATCGGGCGGTCGACAAGCGGGGCGACACGATTGATTTCTACCTGTCACCGACCCGCAGCGCCAAGGCTGCGAAGCGCTTTCTGGGAAAAGCCCTTCGCGGTCTGAAGGACTGGGAAAAGCCGACGAAACTCAACACCGACAAGGCACCAAGCTACGGCGCCGCAATCGCTGAGTTGAAACGAGAAGGAAAGCTCGCGGCGGCAACTGAACACCGGCAGGTGAAATACCTGAACAATGTGATCGAGGCTGATCATGGCAAGCTCAAGATATTGATCAAGCCCGTCCGTGGTTTCAAATCGATGCCCACAGCCTACGCCACGATCAAAGGCTTCGAGGTCATGCGCGCCCTACGCAAAGGACAGGCCCGACCGTGGTGCCAGCAACCAGGGATCATGGGCGAGGTGCGTCTTGTCGAGCGAGCTTTCGGCATTGGACCGTCAGCGCTGACCGAGACCATGGAACTACTCAACCAACACTTGGTCGCGGCCGCCTGATTGCCATGAAGCGGCGGATCTCACTCGCTCGCGGACAATCTTTGCAACAGAGCCAACTTGAGTGCCTTGAGATGATGAGCGAGAAGAAGCTCCGGGGCCTGATCGCTCATGCGGCTTCCTGCCTGTCGGAGAGCAGGCTCAGATAGGCTCTGGCAAAAGTCTTCTCGACCGTTGTGCGTGGCAGGAAGGGATAGACGTCCAGGTCGAGCCTGGGCGGTACGCGTTCGACCCGGCACAGGACGAGGTGCTTGACGGCATCGAAGCCGATGGCGCCAAGGGCGATGGCCTGTTCCACCGCCGCCTGGAGATCGGCGATGGCGAACGTTTCCAGCAGGCGCAGCACTTGCACATATTCGCGCCTGCCATGTTTGTGCATGCGCCCTTCCATCAGCCGCTGCAGTGTCGTGAACGCTTCGGGCAAATCCCAGCCCTGCAAAGGCGCGGCCTGGTCGAATGCGTTGATCTTCTGCTCGATCAGCGGGAGATAGTGGAGCGGGTTGAAGATAACCTCCTCGCGGGCATAGCAACGAGGATGACGGGCGATGACTTCGCTGCGGCAGCCGACCACCACCTCATCGACATAGGCCCTGATCCAGACTTCCTGATGGCCCCAGGCCACCGGAACCGAATAATCGTTGGTCCTGTAGCGCACCAGGGATTGCGAGGAGACCCGCCCGCCCGCCTGATCGCAGGCTTCGAAGGGTGTAGCGGGCAGAGGCTGCATGGCCGCGAGATCGCGTTGCAAGCGCTCACCGATCGTCTCGCTCTGTCCGCGCACCTTGTCCTGCTGGCGCTTGCGGCATTGCTCCTCCAGCCACATGTTGAAGGCCTCCCAGGTCGGGAACTTCGGGATCGGCACCATGAAATTGCGGCGGCAGTAACCAACCAGCCCTTCCACATTGCCTTTCTCGTTCCCCTTGCCCGGGCGGGCATAGCGGTCGCGGATCACGTAATGCGACAGGAAAGCGCTGAACAGCGTAGCACGCTTGCGCGTGCCGTCTGGCAGGATCTTCGCCACAAGACAGCGGTCGTTGTCGTAGACGATCGATCGCGGCACCGCCCCGAAGAACGCGAAGGCATGAACGTGACCGTCCACCCAGGCCTCCGCCACTGCCGCCGGATAGGCCCGCACATAGCAGGCATCACTGTGCGGCAGATCGAGCGCGAAGAAGTAGGCTTTCTGCAGGACCCCGCCGATCTCCACCAGAGCTTCCCCGAAATCGGCCTGCGCATCTCCCGCCGGGTGCGCCAGTGGCACGAACATTTCCCGGCTGCGCTGCTCGCGCTCGCGGATGTAATCCTTGATGATCGTATAGCCGCCGGTGAAACCATGCTCGGTGCGCAAACGGTCAAATACCCGCTTCGCCGTATGGCGCTGCTTGCGTGGGACACTGCGGTCCCCTTCAAGCCATCCATCGATGATCGCCACAAACCCGTCCAACTTCGGGCGCTGCGGTACAGACTGACGCCGGTAACCCGGTGGCGATGAAAATGACAGCATCTTGCGCACCGTATCGCGCGACACATTGAAACGCTTCGCCGCCGCCCGTTGGCTCATGCCATCCGCGCAAGCCAAACGGACCTGAAGATAAAGTTCCACGCTGTAGATCCCCACACCTCCCTGACTTGGCAGAAAGGCTTCAAGGTGGACGACTTTTACGCCGCCCGCAGCGGGACTATCCCGCCGCTAGCGTGGCCGAATATTGCTCCGCCGTTCTCACGACAGAAGCCAGAGCTTTGACAATGCGGCATTCCGCGATGGAGCCGACCATGTATCTTGATCCTATCGGTGCAGACACGCGATGATGGCGGTCACGACGGCGGTGGTTTCCGCGACGTCGCGCACCCTCACTGTGTCGAGGCCGATTTCAGCAGCGGGATAGTCATTCCCACCGGGGAATATCGCATCCCCAATGAACAGCATCCCGTCGAGCGGGACACCGCTCTCGGCACTCAGGCGCTTCAGGCCATAGCCCTTGTCGATCCCTGCTCTGGTCACGTCGATCGATGTCGTGCCACCGAGATTGATCGAGAGCTCCGGCAGCTTCGCGCGCAACGTGGCCTGCAACGCGGTCCTCTTCTTTCGGTCAGGATCCCACGCTTCCTTTTCCTTCAGCGGCGCTGCCTGCCCCAGGCCCGAAAAGGTGATCTGGCTGCCCCGGTCCTCGATCCGTTCGCCCCAGATACGTTCGTCGGCGAGACCGGCATCGGTCAGCGCCTGATCGAAGGCCGTGCGGATCTTCGCCTTCTCCGCGTCGTCGAACAGTTCGGCATAGACCGCGCGCCAAGCGCCATTGATGAACCGATAGAGTTTCGTGCCTGTGGTCGGCATCAACCAGAGACGGTCGAGCGCGACGCCGGCAGGAAGGCGCGAGGCGATCTGCTTTTCGAACTGCGGCCAGTCCCCGCCCGAGATCACCGCCACATCCGTGATGGCGAGCAATCGGGCGAGGATTGCGGCCATATCCTCCGATAACGGCCGCTTGCTCTCGGCAAGCGTGCCGTCGAGGTCGAAGGCGATCAGCCACTTCATGCCGCCTTCCCTGCCGGATCGCGGTAGGCGAGCAGCCTGAGCGCATTGATGACGACGAGCAGCGTCGATCCCTCATGAACCGCCACCGCTGGCCCAATGCCGAGGCCGAGGATGGTAGCAGGCACCAGGAAGGCGACGACACCCAGGCTGACGAAGACGTTCTGCCGGATGATTCCACGGGTATGGCGGCTAAGACCGACTGCGAATGGCAGGTGCGCCAGATCGTCGGCCATCAGCGCCACGTCGGCTGTCTCCAGCGCAACGTCCGACCCCGCCGCGCCCATCGCGATGCCGACCGTGGCGCTTGCCATCGCCGGCGCATCGTTCACGCCGTCGCCCACCATCGCGACCTTGTCTTCGCCGGCGAGCTTCTTGATCGCGGCAACCTTGTCTTCGGGCATGAGGTCGCCCCACGCTTCGTCGATCCCGACTTCGTCGGCGATCGCTTCGGCGACTTTCTGGTGATCGCCGGAGATCATTATCATCCGCGACACGCCCATCTCGTGCAGCCGACGCAACGCGGTCTTGGCAGCTTCGCGAGGCGTGTCCATCAGGCCGATCGCGCCCAGGTCGCGGTCCCCCTTGCGGACCACCATTGTCGTGCGGCCGTTCTCGCGCAGCTTCGCGATTGCGTCCTGCGCGCCCTGCCCCAGCGCCGGAATGCCCTCACTTCCGAACATCTCGGCCTTGCCGATCCACACCGTCTCGCCATCCACGCTCGCGGTGACGCCCCGACCGGTCAGGCTCTTGAGGTCGCCGGCAGTCGGCACGGCACGATCGTTCAGACGTTCGCGGCCGTCCTTGACGATCGCTTGGGCCAGGGGATGGTCGCTCAACGCTTCGACGGCGACAGCCAGCGCCAGCAACTCGCCTTCATCGGCGCCATCGACGGGCACGACATCAGTGATGCGCGGACGACCTTCGGTCAGCGTGCCCGTCTTGTCGAAAGCGATCGCTTTGAGCGACCCGAGGTTTTCGAGCGGTGCACCGCCCTTCACGAGCACGCCGCCCCGCGCTGCACGGGCAACGCCCGACAGGACCGCGCTCGGCGTTGCGATCGCGAGCGCGCACGGGCTTGCCGCCACCAGCACCGCCATCGCGCGATAGAAGCTGTCGCGGAACGGCTCGTCGACGACCACCCATGCGAACAGCAGGAGCACTGACAGGACCAGGACGGCGGGCACGAAGATCCGTTCGAACCGGTCGGTGAAGCGCTGCGTCGGCGACTTCTGCGTCTCCGCTTCGCTCACCATCTTCACGACCTTGGCAAGCGCGCTTTCATTGGAACGGCGTGTCACCTCGATCTCGATCGCGCCGCCGCCGTTGATCGTACCAGCAAAAACCCGGCTTTCCGCGTCGACTGCATCGGGCTTGGCGCGTGCCGCTGCGGCATCTGCGACCGGCACCTTGTCGACCGGGATGCTTTCACCCGTGACCGGGGCCTGGTTGATCGCGCTGGTGCCCTTGATGACGAAGCCGTCGGCAGGCAGGCGCTCGTTCGGGCGGACGATGGCAATGTCCCCGACGACCATCTGCTCGACCGGGATTTCGCTGGTCTGCCCGCCGCGTCGCACGGTCGCGGTTTCGGGCGCGAGCTTCGCCAGCGCCTCGATCGCCTTCTTGGCGCGGCCCATTGCATAATGCTCAAGCGCATGGCCGAGGCTGAACAGGAACAGCAGCAGCGCACCTTCGGCCCATGCGCCCAGCGCAGCGGCGCCGGCCGCAGCGACCAACATCAGCGTGTCGATCTCGAACTTCTTCATCCGGAGGTTGTCGATCGCCTCGCGCAGCGTGAAGAATCCGCCGAAGAAATAGGCTGCGATATAGCAGGCGGTCGGCAGCCATTCGGGCGCGCCAGCGACCAGCCTCTCGATCGCGTAGCCGATCCCCAGCAGCGCGCCACAGGCGAGCGCGAAGATCAGCTCGGTATTGGGGCCGAGAAATTCGGCGTGGCTATGGTCGTGGCCATCGCCGGGGCCGTGCTTCTCTTCGCCCGCGCCGTGGCCCCCGGGGCCGTGGTCGTGGCCGGCATGTTCATCGGCAGCGACCCGCTTGCCCACCCTCACCTTCAGCTTGCGAAGCGCAGCGCGCACCTCCTCTTCGGTGGTTTCGCGGCGATCATATTCGACCCGGACAGACCCGCTGGTGCTGGCGCTTGCCTGGACCACGCCGGGCAAGGCGCACAGCGCATCGCTGACCGTGCGCGCCCGACGTTCGTGGTTGATCCCCGTCACCTGCCAGATCGCATGGCCGTAGCGCTCGGTGATTTCGGCACCTGCGGCGCGCACCATTTCGCGCAACCGTGGCAGCGGCAGCTTGGCGGCATCGAAATGGATGCACAGCGCCGCTGGCGTGTTGCCGTCGAGACAGATCACATGCGCCCGCTCGACACCTTCGCGCTTTGACAGGGTTGATACGAGACGGTCCAGGCAGGCATCGGCCGCGTCAGGAAGGTCCGGCAACAACACTGGAATGTCGAGTTCGAGCTTGTCGTTCATGACGACCTCCTTTCGCTTTTCTTGGTTTCGGCGCGCGCGTCGCGCAGGATTTCGACACCGCCCTTGATGGCGATGATGGCGGTGGCGAAGCCGACCAGCAGGTCCGGCCAATTGGTACCCAACCACAGCACCAGCACGCCGGCGATCAGGATGCCGCCGTTGGAAATGAAGTCGTTGAAGCTGAAGGTGGTTGCGGCCCGGAGATTGACGTCCGGATCCTTGAGGCGCTGGAGCAGCCGCAGGCAGAGGTAATTCACGACGCCGGCGATCGCGGACATGACCATCATGGTAGGTCCGATGGGCTCGCTGCCCTGCACGTAGCGCCGTCCGACATCGATCAAGATGCCGCCCGCGAAGATCAGCAGCATGACGCCCGAAGCGACCGCGGCGCGTGTCTTCCATGTCTGGCCCCGGGTGAGCGCCACAAGGCTCAGCGCATACACAGCCGTATCGGACAGGTTGTCGACGCCGTTGGCGATCAGCGCGCTCGAGTCCGCGAAGAAGCCGGAAACGAAGAAGCCCGCAGCGATCGCCGCGTTCAGCAGCAGGACGATCCACAGTGTGCGGCGCTCCTGCCCGCCATTGTTGTCGTTGCCCGGGATCATCCCATCATCTCCTCAAGTGTCAGCAGGGCCAGGAAGCCGACGAAAAACATCGAGCTGATGAGCGGGGTGTCGGGTTTCTCGTGCGCCTCGACCAGCAACTCCTCCGTGACGAGGTAGAGCAGCGCCATCAGCCCGAAGCTGAGGAAGCCGGCGATCATCACCGGCGACAGCGCGGCGACCGGCACGGCAGCGAGCGCGCCGATCGGCAGCAGCAGGGCCAATGCCGAGACGATCACGATGATGCGCAAGCGCGAGCGATAGGTTTCCGCCAGCTCGTCGGTCAGCGTCAGTCCCAGAAATAACACTTCCAGAGTGAGCGCGATCGTCAGCAGGAGACCTGCCTTCTCGCCCGCCACGAAAGCGAGGCCGAGCACCAGGCCGTCGACCAGAATGTCGATGCCGATCGCGGCGAGTAGCGCCATCGGCCCCTTGAAGCGGGCCTCAAGAGCCTTGAGCCCCAGCATGGTCGCGACGCCCGCCGCCCCGCCGATCAACGTCGCGCTGGGCGATGCCTCATGCTTGACCTGCGGCAGGATTTCGGTCGCTGCCGCCGCGAACACGACGCCGGCAGCGAGATGCTGTAGGCCCGCCACGAGGCCAGGTTTCAACTTGGTGCGGCTCGCGACAATCGCGCCGAGCACGACCGCCAGCACAGGCGCAAGCGTATAGAGCAGTGCCTGCATTTCCTAGGACTCCTCCGGGGTTCGGTGGCAGACGCGGATCTTCCCGCGTCGCGTGAACGCGATCGATCCGCCCGCCACGACAGCCCGCGAATGGTCGCCGCGAAACTCGTCACCGGTTCGCTGTGCGCGCAGGATCTCGGTCCTGCCCTTCGGCAGCCAGGTGACGGCCATTTTCAAGCCGTCATCGATGAAGTCGACATCGGCGCGTGTGCCGTCGTCGCAGTACATGATGCGCTGCGCGATTAGTTTCGACGTCAGATGCTTTTCATGCGCCGGCTCGGTAGGCTGGGTCGGCGCTGGATTACACGCCCCTATAACCGCCCCGGAGACGAGAACGACGCCGAGGCGCGCGATCGCCAGACCGGCCCG
Organism: Sphingomonas sp. IC081; assembly: GCF_006874585.1. Taxonomy (GTDB): domain Bacteria; phylum Pseudomonadota; class Alphaproteobacteria; order Sphingomonadales; family Sphingomonadaceae; genus Novosphingobium. The sequence goes on along the minus strand of NZ_CP029762.1, from coordinate 185,785 downwards.
ATTCAGGCCGCACAAGGTTGTCACATTTGAAATCGACGTGTCAGACATCGGTCTCTTCCGACGAAGCGCCCTGTGGCGTTCGAAGGCAGGGCAGTTCATCGCGTGCCTTCCCGCTCGCAGATCCGGGTACGGCCATCGCCTTCCACGATGGTGAGCTGCGACCCCTTGAAGGTCGCGGTGGCTGTTTCGCCGACATATTGCAGGCCCTGCGCTGGCGCGGTCAGCATCATCGGCGGTCCCCCGTTGGAGCGCCGCAAATCGATCTGCAGGCCGTTGTCCTTGTAATCGACGAACAGCGGTTCCCCGTCGGAACAGCGATATCTATGCCGCCCCATTTCCCCGGTCGCCACGGCGCTGTCGGACGAATGGAACTGCTGCTCCGTTGGCGGGGCTGGCGGCTTTCTTTCCGAGCACGCCGCGAGTCCGACAACGAGGATGACGGCGGGCAGCACCCGCTTACAGTGCATCATCATCCCGCCTTCCTCCTGTAGCGGAAGGGGACGCGCTGACGATTGATAGCCCGGGCAGGCTGACCTACCCGCCAGCGGAGATAGGTTGCGAGGCGATCGTCAGATTCGACCATCAGGGATCGCAGGCGGCGCAACATCATCGCCGCGAACGGCAGGGAGAGCGCCCCGCGCAGCGTGCAGCTATGCGTTAGCCTGGTGCCGCCATCGTCCCCCGCCAGCTCGTACCGCTCTTCGAGCGTGAACAGATAGGGGATGCCGCAGGACCAAGCGAAGGCGTGCGGTTTATCGAATCGATCAATCCGTGCTGGCGTCCGAATTGGCCGGGTGATGCCCTGGATCGCAAAGGTGCATTCTGTGTCGCCGAGCCGGGACGGATCATCGAGAAATACGAGCGGACTCCACGCCCGGCGATGATCCGGATCGGTGAGTGCCGACCAGATGCGCAGTGGCCCGCCGTGAAGCATCGAGCTGGTTATGGTGCGAGGCATATCCCCATCTCCCAGAGATGGGCGGGGCGATCGCGGATCGCCCCGCCCATCCATCAGGCCAAGTTGTTCACGAAGGTCTGACCGTGGTCGTCCCCTTCATGCTCCTCATTGTAGTGCTCGGGTTTCTCGATCACTTTCTGCCCGAACCGGGCATAGAGTGTCGGCAGCACGAACAGCGTAAGAAGCGTCGCCGAGATCAGACCGCCGATGACGACCGTCGCCAAAGGCTTTTGAACCTCTGCGCCGGCGCCTTCGCCCAGCGCCATCGGCACGAAGCCGAGGCTGGCGACTAGCGCGGTCATGATGACGGGTCGCAGACGCTGCATCGCGCCAACATGCGCGGCTTCCTCGCGGCTCATCCCTGATCGGATCAGATCTTGGATCGAGCTGACCATGACGAGGCCGTTGAGGACCGCGATGCCCGAGAGGGCGATGAAGCCCACTGCCGCCGAGATCGAGAAGTCCATGCCCCGCAGGAACAGCAACAGGACGCCGCCCACCAGCGCGAAAGGCACGCCGGTGAACACGATCGCGGCGTCGCGGACCGATCCCAACGCCCCGTAGAGGAGCAGCAGGATCAAGATGAAGCAAGCCGGAATGACCAGCTTCAGCCGTTCGCTTGCCGATTGGAGGTTCTCGAACTGGCCGCCCCATTCGAGATAGGTGCCGGCAGGCAGCCGGAGTTGGCTGCCGATCGCCGCCTGCGCATCCGCCACGACGGATCCGACGTCGCGGCCACGCACGTTGGCTTGCACCACCACGCGCCGCTTGCCGTTCTCGCGGCTGATCTGGTTCGGACCATCGACCACCTTGATCTCGGCGACGCTGGACAGCGGTACATAGCCGCCGCCTGCCACCGGCACCTGCACCTGTTGGAGCAGGCCGATGTCGGCACGCTGCGCCTCCGACAGGCGGATCACCACGGGGAAGCGACGGTCGCCCTCGAAGATCTGGCCCGATGTTCGCCCGCCGATCGTCGCAGTCACGGTGTCCTGCACATCCTGAGCCGTAACGCCCAACCGCGCCATCGCGTCGCGGTTGACGCGAATGTCGAGCATGGGAAGACCGGTCGTCTGCTCCACCTTCACGTCCGCTGCGCCTTGCGTTCTGCGCAGCACCGCCGCGATTTGCTCGGCCGTCCGGTTCATCTGGTTGAAGTCGTCCCCGAACACCTTCACCGCGATGTCGCCGCGCACGCCGGCGATCAGCTCGTTGAAGCGCATCTGGATGGGCTGGGTGATCTCGTAGGCATTTCCCGGAATCTTCGCGAGATTACCCTCGATCCGGCTGACCAGCTCCTCCTTGGGAAGCTCAGGATCCGGCCAATCCTTGCGCGGCTTCAGGATGACGAACATGTCGGTCGCGTTCGGCGGCATCGGGTCGGCCGCCAGCTCGGCGGTGCCCGTCTTGGAATAGACGAATTGCACCTCCGGCTGCTTCGACATCATCCGCTCGATCGGCACCTGCATCGCCTGGCTCTGCTGGACCGACGTTGCCGGAATGCGGAGCGACTGGATCAGCAAATCGCCTTCGTCGAGCTGCGGCAGGAACACCGAGCCGAGCGTAGTGAAAGCAAGCGCCGCCACCACAAGGCTTCCCACACCCGCACCGATCGTCAGCGCCGGGCGCTTCATGGCCCGGTCGAGACCGGGTTCGTAGCGCTTCTTCAGCCACGTGATGATGCGGCCGTCCTTCTCCTCGACCTTCTTCGACAGCCAGATCGCAATCATCGCCGGCACGAAGGTGAGAGAGAGGATGAAGGCGAAGGCGAGCGCGATGATGACGGTCAGCGCCATCGGTCCGAACGTTTTACCCTCCACGCCGGTCAGCGTGAGCAGCGGTACGTAGACGAGGATGATGATTGCCTGCCCGTACACAGAGGGACGGATCATCTCACGCGCAGCGGCTGCCACGGTCGCGAGCCGTTCCTTGACGCTGAGCAATCGGCCTTCATGATGCTGTTGCTCGGCAAGCCGGCGCAGCGCGTTTTCGACAATGATGACGGCGCCGTCGACGATCAGACCGAAGTCCAAAGCCCCAAGGCTCATCAGATTGGCCGAGACCCCAGCGCGCAGCATACCAAAGCCTGTCAGCATCATGGTGATCGGGATGACCAACGCCGCGATCAGGGCCGCACGGAAGTTGCCGAGCAGCAGGAAGAGCACGACGATGACCAGCACCGCGCCTTCGGACAGGTTTTTCGCGACCGTCTTGATCGTCGAATTGACCAGCTCGGTGCGGTTCAGCACCGGCTGAATTACGACGTCAGGAGGCAGCGAAGCGTTGATCGTCTTCAGTTTCTCAGCGACCGCGGTCGACACGATGCGGCTGTTCTCGCCGATCCGCATGATCGCCGTGCCGACGACGACTTCGGTACCGTTCTCCGATGCCGAACCCATGCGGATCGCCTGACCCGTCTTCACAGTCGCAACTTGTTCGACCGTGATCGGCACGCCGTTACGTGTCGCGATCACGGTCCTGGCCAACTCGCTGGCATTGCGAACGAGCGCATCCGAGCGAACAGCCAGACCTTCGCCATTGCGATTGACGAAGCCACCGCCGACGCTGGTGTTATTGCGCTCCAGCGCATTTCCCAGGTCCGTCAGCGTGATGCCGAGCGAGGCCAGCTTCTGCACGTCGGGCACGACGAGGAACTGCTTGGCGTAACCGCCAATCGAGTCGACACCGGCGAGGCCCGGTGTGGTCTTCAGAAGCGGCGTCACGATCCAGTCCTGCGCGGTGCGCAGGTAGGTCGCCTTGTCCTCTTCGGTCGTCAGTCGCTCGCCCTCTGGCGTGATGTAGCTGCCATCGGGCTGTTGGCCCGGTTCACCGGGCTTGTGCTTGTCGTCCTCGCGATGATCGAGACGAACGGTGTACATGTACACCTCGCCCAGGCCTGTCGCGATCGGACCCATTTCAGGGTTCACGCCGTCGGGCAGATTCTCTTGCACGCCCCGCAGACGCTCGCCCACCTGCTGGCGGGCGAAATAGATGTCCGTCGCGTCCGAAAAGACCGCCGTGATCTGCGCGAAGCCGTTGCGGCTCAACGAGCGCGTATATTCCAGGCCGGGGGTGCCGGCGAGCGCGGTTTCGATTGGAAACGACACCTGCTTCTCGACCAGCTCGGGCGAGAGGGCAGGCGCGCGGACGTTGATCTGGACCTGATTGTTGGTGATGTCCGGCACCGCGTCGATCGGTAGCCGGTAGAGGGAAAAGGCGCCGATGGCGGCGACGATGACGGTGAGGAGCAGGACTAGCCAGCGCTTCTCGACCGCCCAGGTTACGATACGGGCGATCATGGCTTAATCCTCGTGGCTCGCTTCGCCCTTGCCGATCTCGGCCTTGAGCGTGAAACTTCCGGTGGTGGCGATCTGTTCGTTGCCGGTCAGGCCCGACCGGACGATCACCGTGTCGCCCGACGCATCGCCGAGCTGGACCGGGGTCGCCTTGAAGCCGGTGGGCGTGCGCACGAACACGACCGACTTGCCCTCGAAACTCTGGACCGCCGTCGTCGGCACGCGGACCGCCCCGCTCCCGCCGCTGCCCGTGAGCTGCACGGCTGCCGTCACAGGCTCGCCGACCCGCCATTCGCCACCGCGATTGTCGAGGGTGGCGAGCGCAGGCACGAGCCGCGTCTGCGGATCAAGCGCCGGCGACACGAAGGTCACGCGGGCGGTCGCCTGACGGCCTGCCGCCTTCACCAGCACCGTATTGCCGGGACGCACCCGGCCCGCATCCTCGGGCTTGAGATTAAGCGCGATCGACACCTGGCTCAGGTTGGCGATGCGATAGAGTTCGGCATCCGCCGCGACCGTTTGTCCCAGCGTCACGGGGCGCGCAATGATCTGGCCCGAGATCGGCGCGGCAATGCCGAGCCGGTTGAGCCCGCCGCCGCCGACACCCGCCGCCGAAACCATGCTCTGCGCCTGCGTCAGGGCGATCCGCGCCTCCGTCGCCGCTGTGCGGGCGGCGATCAGATCCTGTTCAGGGGAGACTCTCTGCGCGAACAGCCGCTGTTCGCGCGCGAGGTTCGAATTAGCGAGCTGAAGCCGCGCCCGCGCCGCCTCGACCTCGCCCTTGATCTGCGCCGCCTCGCGGCTTTCGATGACCGCAATGGTCTGGCCGCGTTCGACCGATTGGCCGAGGTTACGGGTGAGCGCGACCACGCGTCCCGCAATTGCGGCCGAGACGACCTGCGTTCCCTGTGGGTCGCCCTCGATGATCGCGGGCAGCTCGATCGTCCCGGCCCCGCCGATGATCGGCCGTCCGACCTGGACGCCCGCTGTGGCGATCTGGTCGGCACCCAATGTGACGACGCCTTCACCGGCATGACCGCCTTCAGCACCGCCCTTTTCCGTGCCCGCTGCCGTCTCATTGGCAGCTGCGCCTTCGGCAGTTGCCTCGTTTCCGCCATCCTTGCCGCCGCAGGCAGCCAAGAGCAGGGCGAGCGACGCCGCGCCCGCGAGATAAAAGCTCTTCATCACTGATTCCCCCCATTGGGCGCACGAGCGGTCAGTCGCTCCACTTGCGCGCGGGCATTCTGGTAATTGGCAAGCGCGTCGATCGCGGCGACCCGCGTTTCGGCGAGCGTGCGTTCAGCATCGAGCAATTCGAGCTGGCCGAACTTGCCCTCGCGATAGCCGATCCGCGCGATGCGGGCGGCCTCCTGTGCAGCCGCCAGCGCCGGCCCCGACGCCGCACGAGCCGTCGTTGCGGCATTGGCCGCCTGCGCCTGCGCGTCCGTGATCGCCTGTTCGATGTCGAGCGCGGTCACGCGGCGCTGCGCATCCGCCTGGGTCCGCTGCGCGGTCGCCTGCGCAATCGCGGCGCGACCATTGTTGAACACCGGGATCGGGATCGACACGCTGAACACCGCCGCCATGTCGTTGGTCGCTTCCAGGCGGCGGATCGACGGCCCGACGTTCAGGTCAGGCACGCGATTGGCGCGCGCGAGCCGCACGCCGGCTTCGGCAATGGAGAAATCCGCGTTGGCTGCCGCCAGCGCGAGTGTGCCGGTCGTGTTGACCGGTGCCAACGGCCCATAGACGTTCACACCGGGAAGGCGATCGAGCAGCGTGTCATCGAGCAGGCCGTCGATCGGCCGTCCGATCCGACGCGCCAGATTGGCGCGGGCCGCCTCGGCCAAGCGAAGCTGCCGCTCCACATTGGCGTCGGCATTGATACGCGCGACATCCGCGCGCTGTTGCTCGAGTGGCGATGCCCGCCCTGCCTGCACGCGAACGCTCGCGGCCCGCAGCGCATCGCTGGCGATCCGGGCCTGATCGCGGGCTGTCATTACCCGGCGATCGGCCGCGACCGCTTCGACATAGAGCTGCGTTACCTGAAGCCGGACATCCGCCGCGATGATCGCGGCCTGGATCTCGGCCCGGGACAATTGCGCATTGGCGACCGCGACGCGGGCGCCGCGCTTGCCGCCTAGCTCGATCGGGATCGCAAAGCCGACCGTGGTTTCCGCGCTGCGGACCCCCCGATACGGCCCGGAGCCGATGACATTCTCGACTTGGCCTTGAACCACCGGATTGGGCCGCAAGCCGGCGACTGTGCGACCTGCACGGGCCGCGTCGATTCCAGCTGTCGCCGCTTCCGCAGCAGGGGCCGAACCGCCCGCTGCACTGACCGCTTGGTCAAGCGTGTAGACCGGCGCATCCTGCGCAACAGGCGCGGACGGTCCGACCTGCGCCTGCGCCATCGTGGCGCAAGACGCTGCGGCCAGCATGGCCGCGAGGATACGATTCATGAAAATAGGACTCCTGACGATGATCGACAGGGGCGCGCCAACGCACGCCCAAATCGGACGTCAGGCTTGGGGGGGCCTCAAATGGACCATGCCGGTGCGGCCGTCGAGCGACGCAGAGGCGGAGATTGTCGGCTTGAGCACTGTGAGGACGGGGGTATATTCCATCGTCGTGCGCGCAGGCGCGCCGACGTCGTGTCCGTGACAATAATTGTGATGATGCGGGACATTCTTGTCCGAGTCCGATGGCACCTGATCGATGTCACCGGCGGTATGGACCGTGAACTCAACGCCCGCGATGCTTCCCCCCGCCAGATCGGCGGCATGGGCCATGCCGGAGAAGCTGGTCAGGACCAGCATCAGGCATGTCAGGAAAGGCAAAAAGGCTCGCACTAGCTTGCCTCTATCACGGAAGGGTTTTCATGTCATTGCACTAATTCGAACCAAGGGTCACTGAGCCGGAACCCGAGCGGGATCGGTCGCGCCCGTTCCAGGCGAACCCGACCGCAATGGCGACCGCCATCAGGAGTTGCGCCAGCACCGATTGCCAAGTGGGAAACACGCCGAGCATCGACAGCCGTGGCACGTCCGCGAGCGGTGCGATGTTGATAAGGCCGGCTTCCTGGAGCGCGGCGACGCCTTTACCCGCCAGCACGACGGTCAGGACCGCCATGAGCCAGGAGCTATAGCGGAAGAACTGCGCGATCGGCAGCTTGCGACTGTAGCGAAGCATGGCCCAAGCGATCAGGCTGAGCAGTCCAATCGCCGACCCGGCCCCCGCGAGAAGCATCCCGTTGTCACCTTGCGCCGAAAGCGCGGCATAGAACAGGATCGTCTCGAAGACCTCGCGATAAACTACGACGAACGCCAGCCCGAACAGGAACCAGCCCGACCCGCCCGAGAGCGCCCGCGACATCTTCTCGCGAATATAGCGCTGCCACTGATCGGCCTGCGCCTTGCCGTGCATCCAAATCCCGACCGAGAGCAGCACGACCGCGGCGAACAGCGAGCCAAACCCTTCCGTCAGCTCCCGGCTCGCACCGCTGATCCCGATCGCATAGGTGGCGACCGCCCAGGTGATCCCGCCCGCGATGATCGCGCTGACCCAGCCGCCATGCACGTACCGCAGCGCCTCGCCGCGCTCGGCTTTACGCAGGAACGCGATCATGGCGACAACGATGAGCAGGGCTTCGAGCCCTTCACGCAGCAGGATCGTGAACGCGCCCAGGAACGTGGACGCTTCGGTGGCGGCATCAGGCGCGAGCGCCGCTTCCGCATCGTCGAAAAGGCCGCCCAGTACTGCGACCTTCTCCGCGAGATCATCGGGCGACGCGCCCCGGTCGATCGAGGCGCGGAACTCCCCCATCGCGCCCTCGATTCGACCCATCAGCGTCGCGTCGCGCGCGGTGAGTGTTGGCTCGATCGGCTCGAACCCATCGAGATAGGCCGACAGCGCCAGCTCTTTCGCCATGCGCGCATCGCCGCGCCGCGCAGCCGCCACGCTTTCGGCGAGTTTGGCGCGGGCGACCGCGAGCGAGCCGGGAGCCTGTTGTATCACCTGTTCGGGATGACGACGCAGGAACGCGAGCACTGGGTCAGCCTTGGCGTCGCCGATCGCCGCGCCGAGCGCGGCCGGGGTGAGCGCGACCAGGGTTTTCAGGTCCGGAATGCGCCGGCGAAGGGTCGGGTCGGATTTCCAAAGCCGCTCGCCTTCGCGCGCCTGCGCATCCGTGAAGGCGAAGCTCCCGGCTCGGAATGCTAACGCCCAGCGCTGATCGTTGGGCAGATCGGCGAAGCTCTGCATCGCGGTCCCGTCGATGCCTTGCGTCACCACCTGATAGAGCGCGAACACGCTGCGCTGGCGCGCGCGCTCGGCATCGGTGAAAGCAATCGGGGGCGTAGCGAGCTTGGCGGCGTCAGGGCCACGGCCGTTGCCCGTCATCCCGTGGCAGGACGCGCAGGATTGTCGGAACAGGGCATCGCTGGAGACGAGGTTCGGAGCCTTATCGGGCGCGAGCGGCACCGGGTAGGCGCGCAACAGATCGGCCGCGAGCCCGTGCGCCAATGTTGCCACCTGTTCAGTCGGTCCCTTTTCCGCGATCACCGCCTGGAGGTTGGCAGCCCGCTGGATGAGGGCTTGACGCTCCGGCTTCGCCGGCAGGCCCTGAAACCGTGTCGAGACCGACGCGGCGAACTCCGTCATCTCGGCATATTCCGACGTGCTCTTGATCCGACCGTTGGCGACCGCGCCGCCATAATCGACGGCCATATAGTCGAGCAGCCGCCATGCGGTTTGCACGTCGCCGGGTTCGGCGATTGCCGCAGCAGGGATCAGCAGCGCCGCGAGCGCGGAGAGCAGCCGCAACGAGAGCATTGCCCGGATCAACGCGAGCAGACGCACTACCGCTCTCCCAATTCGCGCCGAGCGCCAGTGACGATTTCATAAGCGGAGTGGAGGAACAGGAGGGCGATGAGGCCGGCGACGGCGAGGTCCGGCCAGGCGCTTCCTGTCCACGCCACCAGACCGGCCGCGGCGATCACCGCCACGTTGGCGAGCGCGTCGTTGCGGCTGAACAGCCAGATCGCGCGAACATTGGCGTCCCATTCCCGGAAACGCGCAAGCACCAAGGCGGACACGACATTGATCGCGAGCGCGACAACGCCGATTGTGCCCATCAGTTCGGCATCGGGCGCGGTTGCGTTCAGGGCGCGCCAAATCGCGAAACCGATTACGCCCACGCCAAGCGCACCGAGAAACAACCCCTGCGTCAGCGCGACCTTTGCCCTCGCCCGTGCGGACGAGGCAAGCGCGAGAAGACCGATAAGGCTGATCGACCCGTCCCCGAGAAAATCGAGGGAATCCGCTTTCAGCGCTTGGCTATCGGCGATGAACCCGCCGAACAGCTCGGCGACTCCGAAGCCGAGGTTGAGCACCACGACGGTCAGCAGCGCACGGCGATAGGCCGGATCGGTTTGCGCGCGCGCGGGCTCCCCGTGGCACCCGCAGCTTTCGGTAGAAGCATTCATGCGGCCTTCCTTACCACCTCCAGTCGCTGTAGAAGCAAGCGAAATGTGCGACACGTTCGCATAAGCAAGGATGGCATGATGAAGCCGGTGATGATTGGGCAGCTCGCCAGCGAGACCTCGACGAAGGTGACGACGATCCGCTTTTATGAGTCGATCGGGTTGCTCCGATCCGCCCCTCGCACGGCGTCGGGTCGCAGAACCTACGATGCCAGTGACATTGAGCGTTTGCACTTCATCCGCAACGGTCGCCGGCTTGGCTTCTCCGTCGACGAGATCCGTTCGTTGATGGGGCTGGCGCAGAACCCGGACCAGGATTGTGGTGCCGCCTCAGCTATCGCTGCTCAGCACCTCAAGGATGTGGAGGAGAGACTGGCGCAACTCGCGGTGTTGCGGGATGAGTTGGCAATGCTCAGCCAGAGCTGCACCAAGGCGCGCATGGCCGATTGTCGGATCATGAAGGCGATCGGCAAAGGCCACCCTCAAGCCGATCAATAATAATCGGCCAGCCTGAGCTCGCGCACATCACCCGAGGCCATCGTCAGCTTTACGAGGGTGCCAGCAGGCCGGGAGCGCACTTGCCAGAGCTCCCCACGCGTATAGTTCGCATCGATCGAATGGCCGTTCACCGCCACGATCCGGTCGCCGACCGCCCAGCCAGCCTTTTCCGCGGGACTGTTCGCCGCCACATGAACAACGGTGAGCGCCGTTGGTGAGGCTGCGAGGCCAAGGCCGCTACGGTCCTTCAGCATCGGCAGGCGACGACGAGGACCGAGTGGCCGGAGCCACACGAATCCGGCGGTCACGTCGAACACCACGTCGAATTGAGCGATCAGCGGTAGGCCGACATTGCCAACCGTGCTGGTGGAGAGCCAAGCTCTCATCCCGAGTGTGGGGACGTTCGAGACGCCAAGCCCTTCGATGTTGATGTTCTGGATCGTGAAAGCATCGTTGATACGCACACCATCGACGCCGCCGATCGCCGCGGTCGAGACGAGCTTCCCGTTCAACAGCCCTTGATCGCGGGCATAGGCCGACGAGAGCATCAGCGCGGCCGAGCTGCCAAGATCGATCATCAAGGGCACGGGAGGCAAACCCGAGACGGAAGCTCGAATGAACAGCTCCTGCTTGGCACCGCGCCCGAGCGCGACAGCGCGCCAGTCGGGACCGGCGAGAAACGTGCCTGACTTGACGACCGCCATACGCCTTTTCGCGAAATCGAGCGCGATGCAGCTACCCGTGAACATATCGGCACCGAGGAGGATATCGATCGGTCGTCCGAAGGCCGCCGACACTGAACTCAGATCACCAACGACGGCAAAGGGTAAGCGACGGGTTTCGCGGGCGAGCTGTACGTCGATGTCGCGGACCAGCAGCACCGGGGCCTTGGCGCTCAGCCCGCTAATCATGCGCCGCTCACCATCGTTCAAGCCGAGCTTCGCCGCGAGCGCCGTGCTCATGATCGACGCGCCGCTGCCACTGTCGAGCACCGCCCGCACCGGCACTCCGCGCACTTGTGCCGAAACAAGGAGGGTATCACCCGTGCCGACTTCCAGCGGCTCCCATTCGAGGTGAGCCGCACCGAAGTTCCACGAGCCCGCAGACCGGGAAGTCTGTCGCGCGAGCGTTGGAGAACCGAGCACCAAGCCGGTTCCACAGGCCACCAGCCGCGCCACTAATGAGCGTCGAGACATACCGATTGCTTCAACACGGGCCGTCAAAAAGCCACCTCCAGCCCCCCGTCCGCAGGAGAGCAAATTGCGGTTACATGCTCCAGCCACTGGAGGAGCAAGTGCTTTTGGTGCGCCCGAAAATCCTCAGAAGCGCTTGGAGAACTTTAGATGAAGGATGGTGCAGACCGCTTAGATGCCTTCCCGATAACGAACGGTTCCGGGGGACGCTGGGCCGATCGGGACCGCGAACGGTGTAAACGCTCGCGCTAAGTGGCGGCATTCTGATCGCGCTATTTGTCGGCGAGCGTCGCTACGCGGCTACCGGCTTGGTCTCGGCCGATCGCACATAGGCGTAGAGTTTTGGCTTGGAGATGCCGAGCATCGAGCAAATCTTGGCGATCGGCATCGTGTTCTCGTGGTAGAGCCTGACGGGCAGGTCGCGCTTTTCCTTGCCGAGTGCGGCCGGCCGGCCACCCTTCTTGCCGCGAGCGCGGGCTGCGGTGAGACCGGCCTGGGTCCGCTCGCGGATCAGGTTGCGCTCGAACTCCGCCAATGCCCCGAACAGGTGGAAGGTAAGCTTGCCCGACGTGGTGGTCGTGTCGATCGCCTCGTGCAGGCTCAGCAGCCCGACCTTTTCCTCGTCGAGGTAGGTCATCCATCCGATCAGATCACGGAGCGAGCGGCCGAGCCTGTCGAGGCGCCAGACCACCAGTGTGTCGCCGGCGCGAAGCAGCTCCTTCACCTTTTCCAATCCAGGGCGAGCGGCAGTCGCCCCGGAGGCCTTGTCGGTGATGACCTTCTCGCAGCCGGCAGCCTTCAGCGCATCACGCTGGAGGTCCAGGTTCTGCTCGGCGGTCGATACGCGGGCGTAACCGATTTTCATGCGTAGGGCCGGTGGCGCCCCGATCGGGCGCGGTTTGGGAAGAAAGTCGTCATCGGCAGGTCTATGTTGCCCTAGTTTTCTTTACCGGGTAGATTTACGTCGAACAGGCCGGTTTGGCAACGCGAGCGGACTCGCATGGCGATGGGCAGGCAAATCTCCGTTTTCCTTACCTGCGACACGGACCGTCGGCGGTGACGCATCCGGCGCTTGTCCCGCCGCTGGCGATCGAGCGCTACCGCGTCCTTGAACCGCACCTCGCCGATGGCATCCCGCTCGCGGACCTCGCCCGCACCGGCACGCTGAGCGAGCGGACGTTGCAGCGCTGGCTCGGGCGCTACCGTGCCGAAGGACTTGCCGGTCTCGCGCGTCTGCCGCGCAACGATCGGGGCAGGCTGCACCTGCCGGAACATCTGGTCGAACTGACCCGCACTCTCGCCACCAAGCGCCCGCGACCCCCGGTCGCCGCCATTCACCGAAAGGTGCAGGAACTCGCCATCGCGCATGGACACCGAACCCCCAGCTATGCGGCCGTCGCGCGTGTCGTCAGGGCGATACCGGCAAGCCAGATCGCCGCAGCCTCCGATCCGGCCGTCTACCGCGACCAGCACGAGCTAGTGCATCGGCGCGAAGCCGCGACCTCGAACGAGATGTGGCAGGCCGATCATACCGTTCTCGACATTCTCGTGCTCGATGATGCCGGAACCCCGGTGCGTCCTTGGCTGACCGTCATCGTTGACGATCACAGCCGAGCCATCGCCGGTTACTTCCTCAGCCTCGATGCCCCCAGTGCCCTCAACACGGCGCTCGCCTTGCGGCAGGCGATCTGGCGCAAGCCCAATCCCGAATGGATCGTCAGCGGCATTCCCGAACAGCTTTACGTCGACAACGGCTCGGATTTCATCTCCGAGCATATCGAGCAGGCGTGCATCGCCCTCAAAATCCGCCTCATCCATTCGCTGCCGGGGCGTCCTGGCGGGCGCGGCAAGATCGAGCGGCTGTTCCGCACCATCAACGACATGTTCCTGCCCGACCTGCCCGGCCACCTGATCGCGGGCAAGCCGCTGTCGGCGCCAGTGCTCACGCTCGACGAGCTGCGCGCCCGCTTCGAGGCGTTCGTGTGCGGCGTCTATCATCGTCGCCCGCATGGCAGCACCGGCGAACCGCCGATCACGCGCTGGCAGAAGGGCGGGTTCCTGCCCGCAATGCCCGACAGCCTTGAACAGCTCGACATGCTGCTCGTGCACGTGCCCAAGCCCCGTAAAGTGCTGCGCGACGGCATCCGTCTGATGGGCAGGCGCTATGTCGAACCCACGCTCGCGGCCTTCGTCGGCGAGCAGGTCGAGGCGGTCTATGACCCCCGCGACCTGACCGAGATCCACGTCTACCACCAGGGCCGGTTCGTCTGCCGTGCGCTCAGCTCCGAGCACGCTGGGCACCCGTCGTTGCGCGCGATCCAGCGCGCCCGGCGCGGCGCGAAGGAGCGCGACAAGCAGGTGCCTGCCCCCACGGAGACCTTCGATGGCGACCAAGAGGATACGGCTTTCCGGCCCACCACCTACCGAGGGCTCCGGCTCTACGCCGCTGACGATTGAGTTCCTGGTCGAGCAGCCGTTCCTGGCGACCCGCGAACATGCCCGGTTCGTCGAGTTTGCCGAAGCCTGCGCGCACTACCGCTATATCGGCGTGTGTCATGGCCGGCCGGGCGTCGGAAAGACGCGATCGGCGCGCGAGTTTTCCAGCTTCCCCGACCTGGGGGAATATGCCGCGCTCCGTCCCATTGCCGCGCTCCTTGGCGAAAAGGTCGCTCGCTGCCGCGCCGTCTTCTACACCGTGTCGGTCAGCAACACGCCCAAGACGATCGACGCGGTGTTGGGCCTCAACCTCATTAAGCTGGGCTATGCCCGGCTGACGGTCGCGGGCGGCTCGCAGGACGAAATCACCCATGACGCCGCCCGCATCGCCTGCCCCCTCGTCATCGTCGACGAGGCCGACCGCCTGACCATAAAGTCGCTCGAACATCTCCGCGACATGGCCGATCGCCACGGCTTCGGGCTGATCCTGATGGGTATGCCGGGCTTGGAGAAGCGCCTCGCCCGCTATGCCCAGCTCTACTCGCGGATCGGCTTCGTCCACGAGTTCAAACCGCTTACCGAGACCGAAATGCGGCTGCTGCTCGCGACCCACGCCGGCGATTTCGGGATCAGCTTCGACCCGGCCCAACTCGACGCGATCGAAGCGCAGGCAGCCGTGATCCGCATCACGCGCGGCAACTTCCGGCTCATGGAGCGCCTGTTCGCGCAGATGCGGCGGATCATGACCCTCAACCGCGTCGAGGAGGTCACCGCTGACATCGTTCAGGCCGCGCGCGATTGCCTCGTCATCGGACCCGGCAACTGACAAATAGCGCGATCAGAACGCCGCCATTTAGCGCGAGCGTTTACACAGGATAAGATCCATACCGTTTCCGGAACCACTTTCTTGTTTCCTCTTCGAAATTGGACTGTGCTGATGAGTTTGAGCGATGGTGGCTTCGCTCATACACTACGCGCTACCAGGCCCCTGCCCGTTTCTTAGGCTTAACGTTGTAGCTCAAGACCCCGGGGGCTCAGCCTCCCTTCTCCGGTTCTTGCCGCTGCGCAAATCCCTCGATCTACCTGCCGCCGTCGTGTGGTCGCACGGCATCATCCAAAGACCTATTTAGGCCGTCATGACTAGCCAATCTTCGCCATAAGGCGCCCCGCCGCCCCCTGCTCTGCCGCGAGATTGCGATTATAAGCGAGCGGCATCCGCGGCGACTTCCACCGCAGCGCGTCCATGATGCCGGCCAAATCCTCCCCGCTGGCGAACAGGTCCTGATTGAGCCCGATCCGCGTCGAGTGCGCACTGATCCCCTTCAGCAACCGCGCCAGATCGTCCGCCGTCAAATCGGGCAGCGCGCCGCGATCGAACGCACGCTGAATGATTGCCCGCCAGATCGGGCCGATCGATCCCGGATGGAGCGCCGCGGCGCCGATGTCATACTCGACCCGCGCCTTCACAGCGGGCTTGGACAGCGTCTTGCGCAGATCCCAAGTCTCACGGCCCGAGATGCTGTCGATCGAACGACCCTTCACAGCCGCCCGCGCTTTGTAGCGCCGTACCTGCACCCGCCGGAACAACGGCCCCGCGTCGATCCCAGCGGCCTCTCTCCACGCCGCGACAGCCCGCACAGAGCGGGGCGACAAATAGGCTGTGGCTCCCTCGCCCTCCTGATCGCCTTTGCTTCGCGCGATGGCGAGGAGGCGCGCTTCGGGATCAAGCGCCTCGAGAATGTCATTGATGCTGATTGCGACGAGCTCCGATGCACGGAGCCCCGTGTCATAGGCCACCGACAACAGGGCTCGGTCCCGCAGGCCTGGCAGATCGCCCGCGCACGCCTCCAGCAAAGCTCGCACATTCAGTCCGCGAGGACTGTCGCGCTCCACGTCTCGCACTGGCCCCTTGAAGCGCAAGGGACGCGCCTGAGCCTGCGCGGTGCCCTTCTCGCGCCGGATCGCGCGTAGCCGCAGCTTCACGAGATCAGCCTGGGTGGGATCCTTGAGATCAAGCAGCTGATGGATCTTGGCGATCGACGCCTTGTAGCGGCCAAGCGAGGCGGGCTTGGCCCCCTGCCCTGCCCGCGCGTCGAGATAGTCGGCGACGATCTCGGGCGTGGCCGGCAGTGCAATCCGGTTGTTGCGCCTACACCACGCATCGAACGCCTCGACGTCGGACTTGAGCGCACGGATGCTATGGGGCGATGAAGCGGCCTGATAGGCGGCGATCAGGCCCTCGTTGACGGTGATGCGCTCGCCGGCGCGCATCTGCACGATCGTCCGCGCAAGGTCGGCCGGCGCCCTGACCGCCGGCAGGACAGCCTCAGGCGGCGCTACGGGGATTTCTGGCCCTTCCCGGGCGGTTTCGGTGCTCACGACGCGCCTCGCTCCTCAGCCGCGCTTGTAGCCCACCTTGTCACTTAAAGAATACGGGCGGACGAGAAAACGGCCGAGTTGCGTGGATCATGTACAAGAATACCTCCGGACGTTCGACCTGACAGCGCGATTCTGCTACAAAACGACCGGACCCGGCAACACGAGTCCCTGGCGAAAATCGGGGATAGGTCATGGCCGAAACAGGCACTGCCCTCACGACGGTTGATCATACAGAATGGCGCAAAGCTTGTGAGCGCGAGCCTATCATTCGTGCGCTTACGGCAGAGCCCCGGCTCGGACGCAAAGCGATTGCTGAGGCCGGCCTGAAGCTGAGCCTCAACCGGTCCCGAATTTACGAACTGCTCGCGAGATACCGGGAAAACCCAGTGACCAGTTCGTTGGTCGACCAGCACGATGGATTTCCCAAAGGGCGCTCTCGCCTCCCTTGCGAGGTGGAACGCCTGATCGATGCCAAAATAGAGCAATTTTATCTCAGCCGTCCAAAGCCCACCATCGCACAACTGGTCCGTCAAATTCGCTTTTCGTGCCTGGAGCAGAATCTGCGACCTCCAGCACGGCAAACTGTTGTCCTGCGGGTCAACGCCGTGGAACGGACACGCCTGACAGGCGCCCGTGATGGGACCAAAGCCGCAGCAGACCGCTTCCGACCCGTCGTCAGCTCATACGAGGCGCAGTACCCTCTTCAGGTCGTACAGATGGACCACACGCTGGTCGATATCATCATCGTCGATGAGTATCTCAGGAGACCGGTCGGGCGGCCAACGCTGACCCTGCAGATCGACGTAGCGACGCGGGTGATACCCGGCTTCTACATTTCACTGGAACGACCTTCCGCGATTTCGGTCGGCATGGCGATCCGTCATGCAGTACTGCCCAAGAATGATTGGCTGGCCGATCGAGAGCTCACCTTCGCATGGCCTGTCTTCGGCCTGCCAGACATCCTCCATCTCGACAATGCCTCGGAATTTCACTCACGCGCGCTGACTCGGGGCTGCCAGCAATTTGGGATCGAGCTTCACTACCGTCCACCGCGCACTCCGCACTTTGGCGGGCACATCGAGCGCATGATCGGCACCGCCATCGGCGAAGTTCACCTTCTTCCGGGTACTACGTTCTCCAACATCCAGGACAAGGGAGACTACGACGCTGAGGGCAAAGCCTGCATGACCCTCAAGGAATTCGAGCGATGGTTCGCCCTCCAGGTGGGAATCTATCATCGCACCATTCACAGCTCACTTGGCGTCCCCCCGATGACAGCGTGGCAGGACGATCAAGGTAAGCGTGTTGCAGCCCTGCGCCTGCCGGCCGATGAAGAACGTTTTCTGCTCGACTTCCTCCCGTTCGAGATGCGCCGGGTCCGGCGCGAGGGCATCAAACTCTTCCACGTTTTCTACTGGCATGGCGCTTTGGCCACGCTGGTCGCGAACAGCGTTCATAAATTCCCGATCAAATACAATCCGCTCAACCTCTCGGCCGTCTATCTCGAACTGCCCGGCGGCGAGCATGTCACAGTTCCTCTTCGCGATAAGCGGCGTCCTGCAATTACCAAGTTCGAGCACGACCAAGCCCTGAGAGCGCTTCGAGAGCGCGGGCGAACCGCCGTCGATGAGCAGATGCTTTTCGAGATGGTGAGCACGCAGCGCAGGATTGTGCTAAGGGCCGTAGAGAAGACGCGCGGAGCTCGACGATCAACCCAACGCATCGTCGATGCGCTCATCCGCGACGAACCGCCTGCGGCCTTTGTCCAGCACCAAGAGGCCAACGCGCAGCTGACACCGCCAAATCTCGACGGGCCGGTTGTACCACTCGCGATCGAGGAGCAGTCATGAACGTGCTCTACAGCCATATCTTCCCGGCTTATCGCGAGTATGCCGAATTGACCGATGAGGCCCGGATCGACTGGCTACGCCGCGACCGCTGGATATCGTTGCCACAGGCTGAGGCCGCGCTCCGCCACCTTGAAGACCTGGTAATCTATCCGCCGCGAGGGCGAATGCCCTGCCTGTTACTGTTTGGCGCCACCGGGATGGGCAAGACCGAAATTGTCAGCCGCTTCTCGAAACTTCACGCTCCTCAGTTCGATATCAGGACCGGGCTCAGCAAGATGCCGGTGTTGCTCGCGCAGATACCGCCAGAGCCGAGTGAGGAGCAATTTTACACCGAGGTGCTGACCGCGCTAAATTGCGTCGACCTTAGCCGACTGTCCGTGCGATCGATGCGAGCGGAAGCCAGGCAACTGCTTGCCGAAGTCGAAACCAAGGTGCTCGTCCTGGATGAAATCGACAAGATGCTCGCCGGCACTCCTCGCCAGCAGCGGGTGTTCCTCAATACTATCCGCTTTTTGACCAACGATCTGAAAATTCCAATTGTTTGCGCAGGGACCGAGGACGCGCGGATGGCGGTCCTGATGGATCCGAACCTTGCCGACCGGTTTGGGGCGTTCGAATTGATGCCATGGCGCAACGATCATGCCCTGCGCCAGCTGCTTGCGAGCTTCTCGGGCCTGCTGCCCCTGAGACGCCCATCGATGCTCGACACCGTCGAAGCGCGGCAACGCGTGCTGGCCCTCACCCAGGGTGTGACGGGCCGAATATTCCGGCTCATCGAGGCAGCCGCTGTCACGGCTATCCGCGATGGCCGCGAGATGCTTGATGCCGCAAGCTTCGAGGCCAACGACGTGACGCTTCCTCTCGTCTCCATGTTTACGTCGGCAGGCAAGCGAAGGACAATCGGCCGGGCGACCGTATGAGTTTCGTGGAGCCATTCGCGGATGAACTTCTCAGTTCATGGCTGGCGCGCGTGCGCGATCAGCGGGCTCCGGGTGAGCCTTTGCTGCGCGCCTATCGAAATCGCGCAGGCCATTGGCGGCATCCCGATGTAAACCCAAAAAAATCGATGATCGCTGAGCTTGCCGCAAGCGAGGGCTTCACGGAAAACAGTGTCGCCGAACTCGGTCTTTGCTATCGGTATCCGAGGATCACCCCGGATTTTGTAGCCTGGCACCACGTTCCATCCGATGATCCTAGCCGAGATTTCGCGCCCGCTCTTACCCTCCGGTTGAGCTGGTGCAGTCGTTGCCTTGCCGAGGACTATGCCGCTGGCCGCCCCGCCTATATCCGTGCGGACTGGGCCATGGCTGCGTGGGGCTTCTGTTTCCGGCACCACTGGCCACTCGTCGATCGATGCGTGTCTTGCGGGAGTAGTCATTGGGCGATTAAGCGGTCATCGCAGGGGCCGCCAAGATTGTGCTGTATTCGCTGCCGTCGGGGCCTCGAACGGGCGCACCCCAGGGCGCTCGAGCTTGAGCCAGCAGCGCAGCCCATCTGGATCAATATCGTAGCCTTTGAAGCCGCGCTGAGGGGTGCGCTTAGGGGAAAGGTCCCAGATCAATTTCGCTTCAACGACACTTCAGCCGGTCAGCTGCTCGAAGAATCCGCCAGAATCTGTCTACTGTTCGCAAGGGCCCACAGGCGCTGGAGACTGCGTGATAGACTCCTACATCGGTTTGCGGCGCCTGTGCTCACGCTCGATAACGTTTGCCCCAACGAGCCTTCCTGTGAAATGCCGCTCGCGCTTGCCAGCCCCTCAATGCGTCGTTGCCTTATCGCAATCTGCGCCGCGATGCTCGATGCAGACTGTGACCCAACGGTGCGAAACGAGGACGAGCCGGTTGTCGACGTATGGGCGCGGATGGTCGATAGCATCGCACTCCAACAGTTCATCCAAGATCGTCAGGCGTGCTCGCCGACGTTGAAAAGAACAGTGGAAGCAGCGTGCCATCGGAACGAAAAAGTCGAGCGGATGTCCGCGTTACGGAGCGCCTCGACGGCCTACAAAACTCTCTTCCGTGACGCGGCCGGAAATGCGTTCTCTTCGCGCCATTAAGTACCCGCGAGCCTACGGATGGCAGGCGCATTTGGCCTCTAGCTGGCCGCACGCTTTTTAGCGGCAAGTGTCCATTAACTTAGGAGGTTGGCGGCGCGCACCTGAATGCGGCGCTTCTGCTGGATTTCATCAATTCCATTCCGTCCCGCGATTGGGCAACATGCGCCCATTCCCGCCGCTCAATGCTCCTAGGGTAGCGCCTGAAAGCAGACGTTACGCAGCTTGGCGCCTCAACCCGTTCCTCCGGAGGCATCCGGCGCGGTGCCGGGGGCGGTATCCTGAGCCTTTCCGGTCGGCGCCCCATCCTGCGCTGCACTCATCGCCGTCAGATAGTCGACGATAGCCGGAATGTCCTTGTCCGCCACGGGAGCCTTGTAGACATCCTTCATCTTGGTGACCGTTGCCTTCCACTGGTCCGCTGAAAGCACTGGCTGGGTCATCGCCATGCTGGCGGAATGGCAAGACGTGCAATTCGCATTGATGACATCGGCATGAGGGCCATCGGGATATTGCTGCTCATCGATAGGAAGATCGACCGTATCCGAGGTCATGGTAAAGCCGTTCACGGAAATGCTGCTGGGTGTAGGCCCTGTGGATTGGGGTTCGGGCAGCGGGGTGTAGCTGCCGGGAGGGCCCACCATCATGAGGGTGAAGACGGTCACGCCGAGCAGTCCGACGGCCAGCATGCCTGGGGTTGGCGCTTTCATGCCAAAGCTCCTTATGCCGTCACGATGGTAGTGGTTTCGATATTGCCGCGCATGAAACCGCCAGGGTTCCAGATCGGCGCCATCGGCTGTGCGACGCCTGCCGTATTCCAGCAGCGCGACATAAGCGACGTCTTTCCGGGGCCGGGCAAGGGAACCTGGGCGTCCCACCGCCGGAAACTGTACTTCCCGTGGTCCGGTCCGAGCTTGGTTGCAAACCAGTGGCGACCGCCGTCGGTGGACACATCGACCCGTGCCACGCCGCAGTCGCCGCCCATGGCAATACCGCCGAGCGGGATCGAGGCCTCGTGTGCGATCCGCTGACCTTCGCCCAGACTGGTAACCCACGAACGCGGGATCATGCGGTTGATCGGAACGGTTGGGAAGTCCTTGGCGCCGGGCTTTACATTGGCGCCCGGCGTCGCCGGGATCTTGTAGGCCTTGGCCATCCAGTATTCGTCATCAGGCCCGGGCAAGACCTCGATGTCGTTCAGCATCTTGACCCAGTAAGTCGAGTACCAGCCCGGCACGATCAGCCGGATCGGGAAGCCGTTGAGGAGCGGCAGCTGCGTGCCGTTCATGCCGAAGGCGATCATCACTTCGCCGTCGCGGGCATGATCGATGTCGAGCGCCTTCTCGAAGTCCGGGGCACCGGCGACCACAGGTTGATCGAGCGCCCCGAACCGGACCTGGACCGCCCCCGCCTTCACCCCGGCCAGATCGAGCACATCGCGCAGGCGCACGCCGAGCCACTTCGCATTGCCCATCGCCCCGTTGCCCCACTGCGCGCCGGGGACGCGGGGCTGGAACAGCCCGCGCGAATTGCCCGAGCACTGGTTCACCGCGGCCATCTCCACCCGCGGCAGGCGCATCAGCTGTTCGAGGCTGATTGCGATCGGCTTGTTGACGTGCCCGCGGATAGTGAGCCGGAAGGCATCGACGTCGATCGAGGTCGGGATGTCCGCCCAATGCCAGCGCACGAAGAACTGGTCATTGGGGGTGAACACATCTCGGTCGAAGACATCCATCGGTGTTTCCAGCAACGGCGGATGGACGCGCTGGAGGATCATGCTTCCTTTGCCGGGAAATGCGCTCGTCATTGGGCGCTGCGCATTGCCGCCGGGGAGATGCAGGTCGGTCAGACCCTGCGTGATGCCTTGCGCCAGAGCGGGTGCGGCAGCGATGGCTGCACCGCCGAGCGCGGCATTCTGCAGGAAACGGCGGCGGCTTGTTTCGGCCGCGAGCTCAGCATCCAGTCTGTCCATGGTCGTATCCTCTCGGGCAAAATGGTGGCGGGTGCTGCTGTGAGAAGCAAGCGATCAGAACGCCGTTACTGATCGCAATGCCCGATCAGTTTGTAGCGGCGATACAGGGTGATACGAACAGATTGCCGCGCCATCCGCCGATCAGGGTCTTGGCGGCCACCACGATCCACATCAGCGCGAGCGCCAGGGTCAGGGCGGTGCCGACGATACCGAAGAAGGCAAGGTTCAGGGTCGTGCCAAGGCGAAAGGTTGCCACGGTGAAGACGCCTAGCGGGAAGGTGTAACCCCACCAGCCAAGGTTGAACGGGATACCTGCCCGCCAGTAGCGCCAGGTGATGAGCGAGGCGAGCGCCAGCCACCAGAGGCCAAACCCCCAGAGCAGCAGGCCGGCGATTGTGCCGATACCCTGGGCGACAGCGCCGACATCGGCCAGCCCATGCCCGGCCATGATCGCAGGCGCATCGCCGCCCAGAACCAGCATGCCCAGCGCGCCGGTGCCGATGGGGCCGAGTGCCAGCCAGCTCGATGCGGCCATGCCCTCATGCGGCAGCTTGTGCAGCGCCATGCGCAGGATCAGCAGCGCCAGGATGCTGAAGGCGACCGGGACCGAATAGGCCCACAGGATGTAGGACGTGACGAGCATCCCAAACTGTGCGCTGCCCTGCGCCAGATGCGGCGCCAACAGTCCTCCGCTGGCAGCCGTCACTTCGGCCGCCACGACCGGCAGCAGCCACACCGCCGTCATCCCATCGAGTGAATGCTGGTGGCGCGTGAACATGAAGTACGGGATCAGCACACCGCAGCTCACCGCCATGGCGGCGTCGATCCACCACAAGACCGTGGCGACCGGCACGATGCCCTCGCCGAAGCGCGCGATACCGAATGCGAGACAGCCGTTGATGATCGTGGCGAGGCCCATCGGGATCGTGCCGATGAACATCGATACGGTATTGTGCCCGAAGATGCGCCGCGCTTCGTGGCCGAACAGGATCCAGCGCGCGGTATAGAGCGCGGTAAAAAGGGTGAAGAGCCCGATGTTAAAGAACCACATCACTTCTCCCATCGGCTTGAGCGAAGCGCCGATGCCCGGCATCTGCGGGAGGGCCAGCGCAAGGATGCCCGTGCCCATGGTTGCGGCAAACCAGTTGGGCGTGAACTGGCGGATCATCTCGCGCGGGTGATCGAGCCGGCTGAGCGGGCGCATCCCTTCGAGGATGGGCTTGATATCCGTGGTCATCATCCAAACTCCTTGACCAGTTCGGTCAGCGCGTCGGCTGCCCGAGTGCGATACCGTTCCTTGTGGCGTAACGCCTCAAATGGACGGGCTGGCATCGCGAGCGGCAATTCATGAAGGTGCCCCGCAGCAAGCGCGCGGCGCACCACCAGTTCGGACAGGACCGCGACGCCAGCGCCGGCCTCGACAGCAGACCGTACGGCTTCGTTGGACGGCAGCGTCATGGCGATGTCCAGGTCTGCCGGATCGATACCGCGATCACGCAGCACATCCTCGAAACTCGACCGCGTGCCGGACCCGTGCTCTCGCACGATCCAGTTGGCGCCGCGCACCCAGTCCTCATTGATGGTATCGACAGCCTGCCCCGAGATAAGCAGCATCCGGTCCTCGCCGACTTTCCAGTGGGCGAGTGCGGGCTGGTCGATCGAACCTTCGACAAAGCCCAGTTCCGCGCGGCCATCCAGTACCCGCGCTGCCGCACCTTCGCTGTTGTCGATTGCGAGTTCGACGCGGATCGCCGGGTGACGGCTGTGGAACTGGGCGAGGCGCGAAGGGAGCCAGTAGCTGGCGATGGTCTGGCTGGCGACAAGGCGCAGGGTTCCGCGCTTCAGGCCGCCATACTCGGCCAGGGTAAGCTCCGCCGTCGCGGCGCGGCCAAGGACGGCGCGTGCCTCATCGAGGAACATGCGACCCGCCTCGGTCAGTTCGATGCCGCGACCCACGCGGTTGAAGAGCGGAACGTCATGTCTGGCTTCCAGTGTGGCAATCGCGGCGCTGGCGGCGGACTGGGTCACGCCCAGTGCCTCTGCGGCCCGCGTCATATGTTCGCGTTCGGCGACACCTACAAAGATGCGCAATTGTTCAAGGGTCATGGTGATCTCCTGTCACCATCGATACCTCAGCCCTATCAATCACTCCAACGCATTGATTATATCATTCCAATCGTATTTTAAGATCATTCGATTAGTACGGTCCTGGCGGCCACCAGCGCGCTCGCGATCCGTTGGCCGACATCAGGACTGTTGCAGACATTGGCCGGACTAGGATGGGGCATGGTGATGATTGATACATCGGGCCGCGCCTCTTTGATAAGCGCCTCCGCACCTGCAGCCACCCGTCCCGCCAATATGCAGACCCGCACGCACGGCAGTTTCGCAAGCAGGCCGGGAAGCGTTGCGAGACCCTCGGCAATCTCTGCGCGGCGCAGTGCGCGATTGCGGGCGCCGGGGGCGTGGACGATCCAGGGCACGCAGTTCCACTGAACGATGTCGTTTCGGCCAATGCCTGCAGCCTCAAGATAGCGGCGAAGGTTCCGAGCTGTGCCTGACGGATTGTCCCGCGACACGAAGCGAGTGCGATCAGGCCCGGGCCCCGGCGTCTCAAGAAGCAGGAGAAGGCGCGCATTTATGCCGCCATCGAACGGGTCGAAATGCGGCACCGGGTGTCCTGCGCCAACGAGCCCCTCACGCCATATCTCCAGCGGCGCGATGTGCGGCGCACCAAGAGCCGCTTTGCGTTCGGCGATCAACGCGGGATCATCCAGCCAGACCATTGATCGTCAAATCCTGTCGAAACTACAAAAATCATCGGTTGGATCGATCGCGACGGTTGCGCCATCCGTTCGATAGGCAACGCCTGCGTTGGCGCACATGCTCCTCAGCAGCTCGCATTTTTTCCGTTGCGCACTGCGACGATGACACTTGCGTCCGCTGTGGGCGTTATCGCCGGAGCGCCATGACGAAAGGGCTTCACTTGAAACTGCTATGGGGATTGGCCGGCCTTTGCGCGGCGACAGCATCGGCGGCCGCACTGGCGACATCGCCCGATGGCTTCGCAAGCCAGATGGCAGCCTCCATGGAGCGGATGCACCATGCGATGATGAATGCGCCATCGGGCGACCCGGACCGCGACTTCGCGGCAATAATGATCCCCCATCACCAGGGCGCAATCGAGATGGCGGAAGCGGAACTCAGGTATGGAAAAGACGAACGCCTGCGCCGTCTGGCTCAGGGCATCATCGTCGAGCAGCGGCAGGAGATCGCCGTCATGCAGGACATCCTCGCCGAAAAGACCGGCCCCGCTGCCGGCGCGCATCATCACATGGGAGACGACAAATGAACAAGACGCTGAGCATCGTGTCATGCACCTTGCCGATAGCGGCTGCCCTGGTCGCACTCCCGGCATCTGCGCAGCAGGTCCCCAATGCCCAGCCCGACAGGGCAGTCAGTGCGCAGGACCGCTTCTACACTTCGGACCAGTTTTCCAACACGGTATCGGTCATCGATCCGTCGACGAACACGCTGCTGGGTGTCATCAAGCTCGGCGATCCTACGCCTGCAAATCTCAGCCCGCTCTATCGCGGCCAGCTTCTGGTGCATGGCATGGGCTTCTCGCCTGATCGCCGTACCCTGGCGGTCGTGTCGATCGGGTCCAACTCGGTCAGCTTCATCGATACCGCGACCAATGCCGTGAAGCACACCGCCTATGTCGGGCGCTCCCCGCATGAAGCCTTCTTCCGGCCCGATGGCCGAGAAGCCTGGGTGAGCGTGCGCGGCGAGGATTATATAGCGGTGCTCGACGGGACCACCTTCAAGGAGACGGGCCGTATTGCTGTCCCCAACGGGCCGGGCATGACGATCTTCTCGCCCGATGGGAAATATGGCTACGTCTGTTCCAGCTTCTCGCCAGAAACCGTCGTCATCGACACCAGGTCAAAGCGCATCGTTGGCCGCGTGAAGCAGGACAGCCCCTTCTGCCCCGACATCGCCGCCACGCCTGACGGCAAGCAGGTATGGCTGACGCTCAAGGACGTCGGCAAGGTGATGGTCTTCGACGCCAAGCCGCCCTTCGCCGTGATGAAGACGATCGACACCGGGCCGATCACCAACCACGTCAACATCGCCAGGACAGCTAAAGGCCAGTTCGCCTATGTAACGGTCGGCACGCAGAATATCGTCAAGGTCTTCCGGACCGACACTTTCGAACAAGTCGCCTCGGTGCCGGTCGGCGCGCTGCCGCATGGGCTCTGGCCCTCAGGCGATGGCAGCCGGATCTATGTCGGGCTGGAAAATGACGATGCAGTCGCCGTCATAGATACGGCCACGAACAAGGTCATTGCCACGATCCCGATCGGACAGGGCCCGCAGGGCGTCGCCTATGTGCCCGGCGCCGTGCCTTCGGGGCAAGGCCTCGACAACCTCGTGCCGCTCGCCAAGGCGCAGGGGAAAGCGCAGGTCGTCCTGGAAGGTCAGGGACAGAGCCAGGTGTCGCTGTTCGATCAGGGGCAGGTCCAGATCCTGCAGGCTGCCGTCGCCGGACTGGCGCCCAAGCAGACCTTTACGCTGGGTCTGGCGGCACGTCAGGATGGCACCGGTACAATCGAGCCGCTGGCCAAGTTCATGACCAATCCGGCAGGCGCGGCGATCGTCAATGCGGTTGGCCCGATCCGGCAGATCGTCAAGGATGCCGCGCCTGCAGAGCGCCGCTTCCTCGTAATCCGTTCCGGCGCGCCGGATGAGGCTGGCGCGGTGGTCCAGCGGCAGAAGCCGTGACGCTTGAAGCGATCCTTAGCCAGTACGGCCTTGCGGCTCTGTTCCTTGGTGCGGGCATCGAAGGCGAGACGGTAGTCGTGCTGGGCGGCGTGATGGTCCACCGTGGCCTGATCGCGTACCCCGCCGCCATAGCAGCGGCGGCGCTCGGTTCCTTCGTCGCGGATCAGATCTTCTTTGCCCTCGGCCGCCGGTTCCGCAATCATCGCTACGTTCAGCGCGTCCAGCAGAAAGCCGCGTTCCGCCGCGCCATCGATGTGTTCGAGCAGCGGCCAGTGCTGTTCGTGTTCGGCTTCCGCTTTCTGTATGGCCTGCGCACTGTCAGCCCCATCGCGATCGGCACGACCGCGCTTCCTGCCTCCCGCTTCATGGCTATCAACGCATTGGCGGCCGTGGTCTGGGCGACAGTCTTCGTGACCCTGGGTTACCTGTTCGGTGAGGGCATCGAGGCTGCTTTTGGCCGCGTCCGCGATGTGGGCCATGTTCTGCTGCCCGTACTCGCGGTGCTGCTCCTCGTCGGCCTCGCCGCACACTTCCGGCACCGCAGGCGCGAGGTCACAGCAAAGGACTGACGAGGCGAGCTAGATTTTCGCAGAAGCGGGAAACACGCGGGCGATCACGCCATTCCTCCAGCAAAAGTCAGTCGCTTCGGCGGATGTATCCCCGTTGGACATCCGCGAGAGGTCCGGTGGACGCTTCATCATGCAAGATCAGGCTGATCTCGGCATTCAGCATGAAGGAGCGAACATCGGCATTGCTGGATCCGATGACGGCCATGCGGCCATCGATCGATACGTTCTTCGCGTGCAGCAACCTGTCGCGGTAGAGGTGGAGGCGTACGCCCGCCTCGAGCAGTTCGCTATAATAGGATCGCTGGGCAAGGTTCACGAGCCGCTGGTCCACGACACGCGAAACGACGAGGTCGATCGCGACGCCGCGTGCGACCGCGTTCTTGAGCGCGGTCAGCAGGGCTTCGTCTGGGATCAGATAGGGCGAGACAATGGTGATATTCTCTTGCGCCTCGTGAACGAGTTCGACGAGCAATCGCTCATAGCCGGGCACGCGGTAGTCTGGCCCACTGGGCATCGCCTGCAATTCTGAGGCGCCTGAGGCATCGGGCACGGGCAAGGCCGCGATGGTCTGTTCGGTCTCAAGGAACAAGTCGCTGGCAAAGACCGCATCGAGCGCGCAGACAACCGGGCCTTCAACCCGCGCTACGAGTTCGTCATTTACGATCCCGGGCTTGAAATCGCGGTTCACAATATTCTGCGACCCTACGAAAGCGACCCTGCCATCGATCAGGCACAGCTTGCGGTGATTGCGCAGATCGCTTCGCGCACGGCGAAGCGCCGCGAAGCGAACCGGCAGGACCAGGCGGGCAGTGACGCCTCGGTCCGCCAGCATCGGTAGGCTGCGTTTTGCCCAAGGGCGCGAGCCCAGCGCATCGATCAGGACGCGGACATCGACGCCGCGTGCATGTGCGCGGCCAAGGGCATCTGCGACTTTCTGTCCCGTCCGGTCGTCTGCGAAGATGTAGGTCAGCAGATGCACCCGAACATGGGCTGCATCTATCGCCGTCACCATAGCGTCGATCGTGCCGTCATAGTCCTCAAGCAGATGGAGGGCGTTGCCCCCACAGTTTGGAAAACCGCCCAGCCATTGTGCAAGCACAGCTGTCCGGGAAGGCGCGCTTTTGCTGCTCATCAGCGCCTGCCCGGCACTCTCCCGCTCCGGCGCCGCCCGCCTGAAGCGGTCCCGCCGCCAGGATGGGAACGCGGCCCGGCCGATCAGGCGGTACAGGATGAAGGCGGGCACCGGCAAGAACAGCACGAGAAGCAGCCAACTGCGCGCCGCTTCGGGCGGACGCCGCACCGGAATGACCACCACCATGATGAGCCGGATCGCCCATTCGAGCAGCAGATAAGCGAGCGTCAGGTTCGGGATGGAGATCATCGCGCGATGCTACCTGTCTCTGCTGCGTCGTGTCGATGCGCCCGTCAGATCACGCCCCCTTCAACCTTAGCGAACCATCAGGAGCGGGATGTCCGCCTTGGCGAGCAGGTGCCGGGTGGTTCCGCCTGCGAACCATTCGATCAGCTGGTTATGCCGATAGGCTCCCGTCACAAGCATATCCGCTCCCGCCAGATGGGCCTCAGTCAGGAGTTGCTGACCAAGGTTTTCGTGCGAGCGCGGCACGACGTGGAGCTGGTGCGCAATCCCTGCATCGTCGAGCAGCGCTTCCAGCTTGAGCGCCGGATCACCTGCATCGCCGATCCGAATAGCGGTGACGTCAGTGGCGCCTTCCAACCAGGGCGTGGCCGCCTCGATGGCGCGCCTTGCCGCATCGGAGTCGCTCAAGCCGGCAGCCACACGCGAAAAGCTCTGACCGGGCTGGGGCTTCCAGGAAACCGGGACGATCAGCACCGGTTTCTGGCTATCGAACAGCGCGGCATGCAGGGCGTCCCCGCCGTCCATGTTTCGCTCGTGGGCGATCACGACCAGCAGGTCGGCATTGTTCGCCTCCTGCGTCACCACGACTTGCTCATCCCCAACGATGGTTCGCCAGGCAACGGGTGGCGCGTCCTGGGCGGCTCCTGCGGTCCATGCCACGAAAGCCGTGTGGCAGGCGGCCGATCGCTCGCTGGCCGTGCCTTCCCAATGTTCGCGCAGACGCTGCATATCGACCTCTTCGCTGGCGGCAACGAGCAGGCCGGGATCGACCACGACATTCAGCGCTTCGATTGTACAGTCCCCCACGCTCTGCGCTGCGAGAACGGCTGCATTGAGGCATGTCGCAGTGCTGTCGGCTCCGACGATGACGGAAAGGATCTTTATGCTTTGCTCTCCTGATGCGGCCTTGCCGGGGCTTCGATCGACCAATGTTCGAGCTGTTTGTAGATGACCACCTTCGTCGACAGCAGGGCGGCATGCCGCTGGCAGAACAGTTCAAGATCGGCGCGGTGGCCGATCAGTTCGACGCACATGGTCAGATAGGGATTGCTCGTTTCCGCGCCCTGATCGAGCACCGGCCCGTGGTTGCTGAAGCCGTAATGGGTATGATGGGCTACGGCGTTCATCAGACCGGCAGCCTTGGCCTGGACGACAAGCTCACGATAGAGCGGGCGTGCTGACCACAGCTTCCATGCCTTGCGCGGCTCTGCCGTATCACGCGGCGCCATGTAGATACGCAGCATGCCGATCTCGCTGGACGTGAGAATAGCCGTGTCAGTCATTTTTACGAAGATCCTGCTTTGTGATCTGAGGGCGCGCGGCGCGAACGCTCCGCAGCGTAATGCCGGGGCTGATGGAAATGCGCGGATGCTTGGGGACGGCAATCTGCTGAGACAGGTAGATGCCGCTGTGGCCTGAGCACAGATAGGCGACGAAACAGGCTACGGCGATGTAGACGGCATGGGTAGCACCGAACAGTTCGATGCCCATGATGGTGCAGGCCAAAGGCGTGTTCGCTGCCCCGGCAAAGACAGCAACGAACCCGAGACCGGCAAAAAGATCGACAGGAGCGCCGAATAGGGTGCCAAGGGCGTGGCCGAGCGCCGCGCCGATGAAGAACAGCGGCGTTACCTCGCCTCCCTTGAAGCCGGTGCCCAGCGTCACGACCGTGAACAGCAGCTTGAGCGCCCAACTCCAGTAGTCAGGCCCCGGCGCGAAAAAGCCGGCGATGGTGGGTGTCGAGGCGTCGGGCGCCCAGACGCCGAGGCCAAGATAGTCGCGCGTACCGAGCAGATAGACCAGAGCGATCACCGCCAGGCCGCCCAGGAAGGGACGCAGCGGCCCGAAGCGGACGTGGCGCTTCACGAAGTCGCCGAAGCCGTGCGACAGTTCGGAGAACAGCAGGCCGACCAGTCCAAACGCCACACCGGCAACGCCCGCCTCGAGCAGAAGCACCGGGTCGACGGCAATCGGTCCGACCGCGCGCTGGAGATAGTCGATATGGTACAATCCGTGGTGGATTCCCCACTGGTGACAGGTCCAGTCGCCGACAATCGCAGCTATCAGTACCGGCACCAGCGCCCGATATTCCACACGGCCGACTGCCAGCACTTCGAGAGCGAAAACGGCGCCTGCCAGCGGTGTGCCGAAAACGGCCCCGAAACCTGCGGCAATACCCGCCATCAGGATGATGCGGGTACTCTCGGCATCAAGCCGAAACATCGTGGCGAAGGCGCTGGCAAGGCTGCCGCCCAGCTGCACAGCCGTCCCTTCTCGCCCGGCCGAGCCGCCGAACAGGTGCGTGACAACGGTGCCGAGGAAGATTAGCGGCGCCATGCGCAAAGGTACGCCGCCGCCCGGTTCATGGACCTGCTCGACGATCAGGTTGTTGCCGCCTTCGACGCTGCGGCCAAACAGATGATAGAGCAGCCCGACCGCGAACCCGCCGACCGGCAGGAGGAACAGCAGCCATGGATGCGCAAAGCGCGTGCGCGTGGCAATATCCAGGCTCCAGAGGAAGGCTGCGCAGAGACTGCCCACCGCCGCCGCCATGGGAACAAGGAGCGCCAGCCAACGCAACACGGACAGAGCATGGTCGTGCCGGTCCCGAACAAAGGTCAGGACGTTCAGGTTCGACAGCAATATTGCGAATTTAGCGCGCACGATTCCTCCTTGTTGCGAAAACGCATCAGGTAGGAATCATCAGCCCGAAGGCGGTTCGGCCGAAGCCCGGCGGAAATCCATCGCCTTGCCGGCGCATATCGTATGGCGAATGCGTTTGGTCAAGCAGCAACGCATGCGGAGGTGGATCTGTACGGCAACTTCATGCCTCTCCTGCGCTGGAAGCTGTCAGTCGCCTTTCGGCCCGCAGCCGACCTTCTCCGGCATTCACGGCGATAAGGTCGCCGGTAACTTCGGCACGACGATCAAGCCCAAATTCCGCGCCTGAGAAATCACGCGCCTCACCCCCTCAGGCGACCATTGCGTACCTTTGCGCGGCGTTGGCTCTCGCAAATCCTTGCTCAACCACGTCGCGAGGCTGCGAAGAGTAGCATCTGGATCGTTGTTGAGCTTGTCGGCCACCAGCAATGCGATCCGACTGTCGGGAGCCAATCGCGGCGCCGCCTCGAGTATCACCCGATCAGCGTAGCCCGCTTCGACCAACGTTCGGCATGCCTTCACCAGGGTACGCTCGGAGAACGACCGCACCGGCGGCTTAAGCGCCTGAATACGCCGGAGCACCAAGCTCCAGGGTAAGTGCGGTCGCAACCGCTCGACGATTGGCAGCCATCGAAGCCGGCCATCGACCAATTCGTGAAGATGCTTTTCCTTCAAACTGTGGCGCAAGTCGCCTATCGCCGACGGGTCTCTCGCGCGCATCTTCGGATTTCCCGGTCTGGCGCCGCGCGCAACCGCGGCCTTCAGCCCTGCCCGCGTCCGCTCGCGAATAAGCGCACGTTCGAACTCCGCAAAGGCGCCAAGCATCTGTGTCATCAGCATCCCTTGCGGGCTGCTGGTGTCGATCGGATCATTGATCGAGCGAAAATACGCTCCCTTGGCGCGGAGCGCTTCGACGATTTCCAGCAAATGTGACAACGATCGTGCGAGGCGATCGATCCGCACAACCACGAGGGTGTCCCCCTGTCCCACCGCTGCGAGCGCGCTGGCCAGTTTCGGACGGCTGCGGCTAGCGCCGCTGGCCCGGTCCTCGAATAGGGTTACACAGCCTGCGCGTCTTAACTCACTAATCTGGGCGAAGGTATCCTGTTCGTCGGTAGAAACGCGGGCGTAACCGATCAAGGGCATTTGTCACAATCCATCTAACGGGGTCAACCGACCGGTTGTCCCCGTATGGTAATCGCTTGAGCCCCGGTTGACCATCGTCCGAGGCGGATCAGATGCCTGGCACCCATCCCGTTTGAACCGAGTGTGCGGACGTTGAGAGAAGCCCCCTGCCCCGCCTGTCCTAGCCCGCCTTATTCACCAAAAGTGTCCTGAAGGGTTGGCGGGAGTGGCGTAAGCCTCTGATCTGAATTAGGAACTGGGTGTCTAAGCCGAACCTGCCGCAGGGCAGAAAATGCCACGGGCCACACCCGCCATGAACGATGATATCGCAAGCTCATTTGGATTCCCAGCAGTCGGCCGCAAGAAAATCACAGCTGCGTTCGACGGTGGCCGGCTTACCTCGGATGGCGGTGTTCTACTGCTTGCACAGGCCGAGCGCGCGATGGGGATTTGCCAGCGCCTGGCGGCTTGTATTGCCGATCCGCGCGATCCAGCGCGGGTGATCCATCGCCTGGATGACATTCTGCGTGCCCGTGTGTTCGCGATTGCGTGCGGCTATGAGGATGCCGATGATCTCGATGCTCTGCGCGACGATCCAGGCTTCCGCCTGGCGCTCGGCAAGCTGCCGGAATCGGGCGCGGGGCTGGCCAGCCAACCGACGATGAGCCGGTGGGAAAATGCACCGACTACGCGCGAACTGGCCAGCATGATGGCCGCGATGATCGACATCTACTGCGCCAGCTATCCCGCCCCTCCGACAGCGGTCACGCTGGATATCGACGACACGTGCGACGTCGTGCATGGCTATCAACAGCTCTCGTTCTGGAACGGGCATCATGGGGAGCGCTGCTTCCTACCGATCCATATCTACGACACCGCGACCGGCAGGCCGGTGGCCATGCTGCTGCGCACAGGCAAGACGCCTTCTGGAAAGGAGGCGGCGGGGCACATCCGACGCCTGGTGCGTCACCTGCGCCGTAATTGGCCCGATACCCACATCACTATCCGCGGCGACGGGCACTATGGTCGACCCGAGGTCATGGCCTACTGCGATGCGGCCCGCGTCGATTACGTGTTCGGCCTGCCCACCAATTCAGCGCTGCGCGCCGATCCCGCCATTGTTGCGGTCGCCGATGCCTGCGCGGTCAAGCGCGCCCAGCGTCAGTGTCCCGTCCTGCGCAACTATGCCGAGACCCGCTATGGGGCAAAGACCTGGAAGTGCCAGCGTCGCGTCGTTGCACGGATCGAGGCCAGCACGCTGGGCATGGACATCCGCTATGTCGTCACCTCGTTGGCAACAGGATCGGCCGAGCACATCTACGACACGCTCTACTGCGCGCGTGGTCAGGCCGAGAACCTGATCAAGCGCCACAAGTCCCAGCTCGCCAGCGACCGAACCTCGTGCCGCTCGGCCAATGCCAATCAGATGCGCCTGATACTGCACACTGCCGCATACTGGCTGCTATGGCGCATCCAGCAGGCGATGCCCAGGACCGCTGCTCTGGCAAGCGCGGAGTTTACCACCTTGCGCCTGCGGCTGCTCAAGGTCGCTGCGCGCGTCGTAGAAAGTGCTAGCCGCATCCGCATTGCCTTCGCTTCCGCCTGTCCGGATGCCGACCTGTTCCGCGCCCTCGTTCTCCGGCTGAAGCCTGCGCCGACGTAGCCCATGCGGCAGCGCCGCAGAACTCCGAGCCCAGCCCTTCAACCCGAAAAGCCCATCAATCCGAATGCGGTGAAACAAACGCCAGCGATGCCGGTCGTCCGCGCAATACAGCCAGCCGCAGCAAATGCCCAGAGCGGGCCCGAAACCGAGCGTCGTGAATAAGAGAGGCTAGCCTGTGAATGCGCTAAGAAAGTGTCGCCGAAAAACGCTGGAGATCAGCCACGCAGCATCCAGGCGTCCGGCGGTATTCTTCCCTGAATCCAGCCGTATTCTTTCAACGCAGGATCCAGAAATTGGGCGGCGCCGGAGCGTCCAGTCGTATCCTGAAAACGACAACACCTTATAGAAAGGCGTCAAATCCGCTTATATGATAACTGCAATTATCGCGTGTCCATTTCCGTACTTTTTACTTGGCTTTACTGACCAGATGAATGCTCCGCGCCAGAGCATGCATTGGACAGCCCATAAAAAGGTGAGAATAGGCGAATGGACATCGCGTTATCTTGAAAGCCTTTTCGAAATCATCCGCACCAGTCGGTGAAAATTTTTTTCGAAGCCATCAAAGCCCCTGTGTACGCCTTGGAACTCGGGTGGACGATTCCAAGAAAAGGCCTTCCTTTGGAGCCTCTTGAAGTTCAATCACGCGCCCCCATTGCTGACAGATCGCCTCTTCGACAGTAGGTTTTCCATGTCCGTTCTCCGACGAAGTTTGGACACTTTCGCTCTTTTCGGAGAGGTACTCGGCACCTTCCGAGCCCTTGGGTCGACTGCGCCTCGAGACGCTGAAGTCAGCCACTATTTGAAGAGCTAGCCCACCAAAGCGTGCACGAATCAGAAGCCTTTTGCCGGACTGCGAACCTACAGGTGTGCGCGTTGATCCGCCCGGAGACTGACGCGGGCATTGATGGTGCCCCCGAACCTGCTGACGAGCAGCAAAACCGAACTCGTGATGCCCTGGTTTGCCTTGCTCGCCTGCTGGGACGCCAGATCGCCCGCGAGTTAAACGCGACACAACCTCCGCCTCACGACCAAGAGAAACCCGCAATCAATAAACCGTAGGGGGAAAGGGCGCCGCAGGCGTCATGCGTGCATGACGGCCTTCCGCTGTCGGGAGCTATTTCATGATCCGCACTGCGCTCTATGCCCGGTACTCCACCGACCGGCAAAGTCCATCATCGATTGAAGACCAACTGCGCATTTGCCATGAACACGCCGCCAGAGAAGGCTGGCGCGTGATCGGAAGCTACATGGACGCCGCCATTTCCGGATCGAGCGTGACTCTGCGTCCAGGCATTCAACAATTGCTCGAAGATGCCAGGACGGGGAAGTTCGATCTTCTGCTGGCGGAAGCACTTGATCGTATCTCCCGTGACCAGGCCGACATCGCGACACTTTTCAAACATCTGCAGTTTGCCGGCATAACCATCGTCACTCTCGCCGAAGGCGAAATCTCCGAACTCCATGTCGGCCTCAAGGGCACGATGAACGCGCTGTTCTTGAAGGATCTTGCGAAGAAGACACATCGCGGCTTGCGTGGGCGGGTCGAGAAGGGAAAGGCTGGCGGCGGCCTGTCCTACGGCTACGATCTGGTGAGGCGCCTTGACGCTGGTGGCGAACCGATCCGCGGCGAGCGCACAATCAACCTAGCAGAAGCCGAGGTCATCCGCCGCGTATTTCGTGACTATGCGAACGGCATTAGCCCGTTAGCGATAGCCAAGCGGCTCAACGCAGAGAGAGTTCCGGGCCCATTTGGTAAGCTCTGGGGGGCCACTACACTACGCGGACACACCAAGCGCGGAACTGGCCTCCTTAACAACGAGCTCTATATCGGCCGGATCGTCTGGAACCGGCAACGTTATCTGAAGAATCCTCAGACCGGTAAGCGCGTCTCACGCCTCAATCCTCAGTCCGAGTGGATTACAGCAGAAGTCGCCGAACTCAGAATTATCGATGACGACTTGTGGCAGGCTGTGAAGGCGCGCCAAACCTCGCAGCGAATTGAGTTCACTAGTTCCATCGAAGGCGAGAACGCAGCGGCAAAACTGCATATGCAGCGGCGTCCAAAGTCGTTGCTATCCGGTCTGCTCGTCTGCGGAGCGTGTAATGGCCCGGTATCTCTGCGCGGACAGGATCGTTTCGCATGTTCGGCGCATGCTAGCCGGCGCTCGTGCTCAAACGCTCGTTCGATAAAACGCGAAGTGCTTGAGGCGCGTGTACTCGAAGGTCTGCGCCACCGGTTGATGGCTCCCGAGATTGTTGCTGAAGCGATTCATGCCTATGTCGAGGAAACCAACCGGCTCAATCAACAGCAGCGCGCCGCAGGGATTTCCGACAAGGCGGAACTAAAAAAGGTCGTGAAGGCCATAGAGCGTCTGGTGAACATGGCAGCCGATGGTGAGTCGACACGGGGTCTGATCGATAAGCTGCTGGCGTTGGAAGCACAGGAAGATGCCATACGGGCGCGCATGAGCGAGGCGCCTCATGTTACCCCGGACATCCACCCGAACATTGCGGAATTCTACCGGAAGAAAGTCGAACGCCTAGCGGAGGCGCTGCAGCATCCGTCTGAACGGGATGAAGCCGCATGTGCCATTCGCGGTCTGATCGAGCGCGTCATACTGTTTCCCGGAGCTAAACGTGGCGAGATGACTGCCACGCTTCACGGCGAGTTCGGAGCTATTATGGAATGGGCATCACAACACGAAACGGCCGGAATGGCCTTCATATCCGGGTCTCTTGCTCCGCCATTGTCGGTATCAGTGGTTGCGGGGGTACGCAATCATTACAAATTGCGCCCATTCCAATACGATTCAGCGCTGCAATCAAAACATCGCACGAACGCCGAAAACCGCCGAGACGCCAGACACACCCTCACCCGCATCCCGCGCAATCCGGGCGGTTCCGCCAAGCTTACGCTCCCAGTTGACTCCCACGTAAGGCGCCAGCGAGCGGTTGCGTTCATAGCGAAGCCTCGCGCCCAGTTCGAGGCGCTCGAAGCCCGCTCCGACGTTCAGCGCCGGTACGTCCTGAAAGGCGAAATCCACCTCGGCTTCAGGTTCGAGCACCAAAGACTGGGTGATGCGCTGGGTATAGCCCGCCTTGCCGCGCGCATGGACATCGCCCTTGTTCGAGACGAGCAACTGGCCTTGCAGCTCGAACCAGTACGGCGCCAGCCCTTCGATGCCGACCAGCGCGTAAGTGCGCTGCGGATCGGGTCGAAAATCCTGCCGCATGCCGAGTTGCAGGTTGAACCAGGGATCGAGCGCATGGCGCCAGTAGGCATTAAGCTCGATACGTTCGGCCCGCTCGCCGAATGTGCCTTCGCCCTCGCTGGCCAATACGATCCGGTCGATATCGCCGCCGTACCACGCCTGCCCTTCCCAGCCGAAACCGTCCCCGCCCTTGCCGGTGCGGAATTCCAGTTGATCGACCTGAAGCGCGAAGGTGCTGAACTTCATCTCCTTCACCATCGCCGCGCGCGACGCCGCCATGCGACCAGGCGCAAAGAAGCGCTCGGCAGGAAAGTCGGTCGGCACCGGCGGCGGCGGGGCATCACCCGGCTCGTCGGAGACCGTGCTTGCGGGCACGGCGTGGGCCGAGTGATCCATGCCCTTCATATCCGGCGCGCTCATGTCCATGCCGGACATGTCCATCTGCGAATGGTCCATGCTGGCATGATCCATTCCGGCATGTTCGTCGGCTTGAGGCGGTGTGGGATTAGCCTCCTGCGCTTGCACGGCCAGAGGAGAAGTCGCCAGCAGCAGCGAGGTGAGGACCGGGAAGAACCGAGCCATCAGGCTTCTCCCTCCCGGCGCACCGTCACCACGCGCATCATCCCCGCATGCATGTGCAGAAGCATGTGACAGTGAAACGCCCAGTCGCCCTCGGCATCGGCCGTGAGATCGAACGACGCCTTTCCGCCCGGCAGCACGTTGATGGTGTGCTTGCGCGCGCGGTTTCCCGGCTCGCCGCTGACCAGTTCGAAGAAGTGGCCGTGGATGTGGATCGGGTGCGGCATCATCGTGTCGTTGACGAGATTGACGCGTACGCGCTCGCCCAGACGGAACGGGATCGGCGCCGGATTTTCCGACATCGCCTCGCCGTCCATCGACCACATGTACCGTTCCATGTTGGCGGTCAGATGCACGTCGATCTGGCGGCTCGGCACGCGCGGATCGGGATTGGGGTCGCGCGAGCGCAAGTCGGCATACGTCAACACGCGGTGGTCGGCGCTTTCCAGCCCGGTCGGGCGGTCGGCAAGCCGGTCCACCGGCATCGGCGAGAGCGTGGCGACGCCCGGCCCCATCTTCACGCCGGGCGCGACCGAGGGATCGCGCATCGACATCGAGTGGCCGCTCATCGAACTGTTGGCAGGCTTGCTGAGGTCGATCACGCCGCCCTCGCCCATGTCCATCCCCTCCATGTCCATGCCCATGTCGCGCATGGTGAGCACCGGCCGCTCGCGCAGCTTCGGCGTTTCTCCGACAAGGCCCACCCGCTGCGCCAGTGTCGCGCGGACCTGGCCGGAGCGGTCGATAGCCTCGGCGATCACGCCGTAGCTTTCCGCCGAACCGGGCTCGACGATGAAGTCGTAAGTCTCGGCAATCGCGATCTGCACTTCATCGGTCTCGACCGGCTGCACGGGATTGCCGTCCGCCGCCACCACGGTCAGCGGCAGGCCGGGAATGCGGAAGTTGAAGTTGGTCATCGCCGACGCATTGATGACGCGCAGGCGCACTTTCTCGCCCGGTGCAAAAAGCCCGGTCCAGTTCTCCGCATTGCCGTGGCCGTTGACGAGGAAGCTGTAGGTCGAGCCGGTCACGTCCGAGATGTCGGTCGCGTCCATGCGCATCTTGGCCCAGGCGAGGCGGTCGGCCAGCGACTGGTCCTTGCCCGCGAGCAGTCCCGACAGCGTCTGGCGCTGGCGGTTGAAATAGCCGCCCATCATCTTCAGGCGGCGCATCTGTTCGTGCGGATGGATCGGGCTCCAGTCCGACAGCACCAGCACATGCTCACGGTCGCAGGCGATCGGATCGGCACCGGCGGGATCGATGACGATCGGACCAAACAGCCCTTCCGCCTCCTGCATGCCCGAGTGCGAGTGATACCAGTACGTGCCCGACTGGATGAGCGGGAACTCGTAGACGAACGTCTCGCCGGGATCGATGCCGGGGAAGCTCACGCCCGGAACGCCGTCCATCTGGAACGGCACCAGCAGCCCGTGCCAGTGGATCGAGGTCTGCTCTTTCAGGCGGTTGGTGACGGCGATCCGCACCTTTTCGCCTTCACGCAGGCGCAACAGCGGCGCCGGCAGCGTGCCGTTGACGGTTACCGCGTGCCCCGAACGGCCACCGGTCGAAAAGTGGCTCTCCCCGATCTGCAGCGCGATGGAATTGCCCGAAAGAACGCCGGAATCGGTACTGGCGTGAACGATGCCCGGCGTGCCGCTTCGCGCCCAGGCCGGGAACAGGCCCGCCATGCCGAGGCTGCCCGCAAAGGCGCCGCCAAGGGCCAGGAAACGCCTGCGCTGCAGCAGGGAGCGATGGAAACTGTCGTTCGGCATCATGCATGGGATACGCGCCCTTGGCAGGTATCCCTCACGCAACCGTCAAAAAACACCGCTGCAAGTGCCCCACCCCCGGTTGCGGCGATGGGGAGCCCCGGCGTCAGACAATCGTCAAACGCTGCTCCGGGCCTTCGGCCACTTCGCTTTCGGCAACCTTCTGCCGCAGCATGGCAATCGTGCGCTTGGTTGCCCAAACCGGGGCGGGGCGCCCGAAATGATAGCCCTGCGCATAGTCGCACGACCAGTCCTGCAGGATGCGGGCCTCTTCCTCTTCCTCGATGCCTTCCGCCACGACCTGGATCCCGAGGCGGTGGCAGATGTCGATGACCCCGCGGACCAGCGCAGCGCTGCGTTCGCTCTGGGTGCGGCCTCCGCTGACAAAACTCTTGTCGAGCTTCAGGCGCTGGATGTCGAACTCCGACAGGTAGCTGAGCGAGGAGTAGCCGGTGCCGAAATCGTCCAGCGCCAGCGTATAACCGCGCTGGCGCAGACCTACGAGATTGCTGCGGACGGTGTCGGAATCGGCGAGGAGAATGCCTTCGGTGATCTCGAACCCGATCGAGGCCGGGCTGACGTTGTAGCGGGCGCGGTGGAAGTCGATCTGGTCGAGCAGCGCCGGATTTTCAAGCTGAAGCGGCGACAGGTTGATCGACGTCTTCAGCCCCAGCCACTTGCGGCTGTCGGCAAAGGCCTGCGCGATGATCCAGCCGCCGAGCTGCGGCATCAGCCCCAGCTTCTCGATGACCGGCACAAATTCCGCCGGTGTGGCCGAGGCGCCCTGCTTCAGGCGCAGCAGCGCCTCGACCCCGTTGGGACGCATCGTGCGCAGATCGACGATGGGCTGGTAGAACAGTTCGAAGCCCTGTTCGTCGATGGCCTGCTTCATCTGCGCTTCGAGATCCTTGCGCGACTTGAACGCCTGGCCCAGCGCCGGATCGAAGATGACGTGATGGGCCGATCCCGCCGCCTTGGCCGCACCCAGCGCGATGTCGGCATTCTGCATGAGGTCTTCGGCGGTATGGCCATGTTCGGGGGCCGCGGCGATGCCCGCGGACAGCGTGATGGTCGTGGTGGGATGCCCGCGCCGCCGCTTCTCGACAAAGACCTGCGTCGCCTTTGGGCCCAGCGAATGAATCTGGCCCGCCCCAAGCACGAGAATGGCGAATTCGTCGCCATCGAGCCGGGCGATCAGGCAGCGGTCGGCGCTGAACACCTTGACCAGCCGCTTGCTGAATTCCCGAATGACCTCGTCCCCGCCGGGCAGGCCGAACGCATCGTTGATCGCGCTGAAATCGTCGATGTCGAGCCGGAGCAGCTGGCAGGGGTGATTGCCGGCAATCTGGTCGAGCCGCATCATGAAGGTCGCGCGGTTGACGAGACCCGTGGTCGGATCGAACCGCTCGAGATAGTTCACCCGCGTCGTCGAAGTCCGCGCCCGGTGCGCCATGCCCCAGAACAAGGCGAGGACGATGGCCCCGAACACCAGTTCGGCAGGCAGGATGTAGCGCGTCAGGACATCGCCGGGACGGTCGGGCTGCCAGGCCATCCTGCCGATGGTTTCGCCGCCGTTTCCGGCCAGCCTGACCTGCCGCCAGCCGGCCGGCACGGGTCGGCGCGGCGACAGCAGCGCCAGCCGCTCCAGCATGAACGCGTTGGCCCAGCGGGCGATCGTGGGGTCATCGAAGTAGGTGAACGTGACCAGCTTCAACGCGCTGCCCTCGCCCCCGGAAATCGGGGCAGACGGCGCGATCGGCGCGGCGGAGACAACGGCAGGAACGCCGTTGATGTTGCGGACATCGGTGGTCGCCCCGCCAGCATGGACCATGTCCGAGACCGACTGGGCCAGGGGCTCCATCTCGCGGGTGGACAGGCGACCGCCTTCGGCAAAACCGTAGACCGCACCGTCACGCCCGGCGATCAGGACCGTCTTCGTGCTCACCGTTGCCGTGGCCGGCTGGCCCAGTTCCTCGTCGAGCCATTCAGCCGCACCGTCGGGCCCGTTGGCGGCCAGCTGACGGGCAAGTTCATGCCGCTGACCCAGCGCCTTGGCCTGTTCGTCGGAATTATGCCGCGCACGGGAGATCGCACCGCGCACTTGCTCGACCTGGCGCTGGGACTCCCGGCTGTTCAAGGCACCCGCGGCAACCCACAAGCTCACCGCCGCACCGAGCGTCATCGCAGAAATTGCGACCATCGCTCCGGTACTTCGCTTGGCCACGGGGGAATGGCGGGGGGTGTCCATCTGCGATCCTCGTTAGCGCACCGCGCTGTCTCTAAAATAGACGCTTGGATTGGCCTAAGGGTTTAATCGATCGAATTTTCCATAAATTCTATCTATTATACGACAAATTTCGTGCGCCCCGGAATCCTCAATGCACAATCCTGCGAACGGTTGCACGCCGCCCCCTGTACCCGTCATGGATCGCCGCCGCCCGCATCACTATTCCCTGCCCCGTTCCAATGTGCAAGATGCCTGCGCGCACGATAGATCCGCGTTTCCACGGCCTTGCGGCTGATGCCGAGGATCGCGGCGGCCTCTTCCTGCGACAGGCCCTCCAGCGCACAGAGCAGCAGCGGCTCCTTCAAGGCATCGGGCAATGCGGCGATATCGGCGTGGATGCGCGCCACTTCCCTGCGCGAGGCCAGTGCCTGCTCGGGATCGTGGCCCTCATCCGCAACCCCCGCGGCCTCCTCGATCGGCAGCGCAAAGGCGAAAAATCGCCGAACCTTGCGGCGCCGCGCCCAGTCGTGACACTTGTTGAGGGCGATGCGCAGGATCCAGCCGCGGAAGGGCCGGGCCGGATCGTAGCGATGCAGGGCAAGGAAGGCGGCGACGAAGCTCTCCTGCGTCACGTCCAGCGCGTCCGCCTCGTTGCCGAGGTGGCCGCGCACCATGCGGAACACGGCGTCGCGGTGGGCATCCATCAGCGCGGTGAAGCCCGCCTGGCGCCCGGCAAGCGCGGCCGCGACGGCGGCTTTATCGTCCCCTTGCGGCGCGGCCACGCCGGGTCAGTCCTGCGGCTTGGTCAGGGCTTCGGCGACGGCCTTGTCGAAGCGGCCGGTCTGCTCCGGGCGCAATACGGCGCGCATCGCGAAGACGTGCTGGAGGGTCGCCTTCTGCAATTCGCCCATGGCCATGTGCGAGCGATCGACTGCCTTTTCCACGTCCGGGCCATAGGCATGTTCATGCTCGATGGCGCGGGCGAGATCGGCATTGGCGGCGCGCAGTTCGCCTTCCAGCTGGCTGCGACGGGCGGCAAAACCCCGCTCCAGCGCTTCGATCCTCTGTTTCTGCCCGGAATCGAGGTCCAGCTCGCGGTGCAGCAGCACATGGATGCGGCTTTCCTGAGGCTCCTCGCCCCGCAGCGCCTGCCCCAGCCAAAGCGCCCCTAGAGCGACCAGAAACGCCGCAAGCGCGACCAGAACGTACCGATAGCCACTGCGCATCGGTCAGCTGGCCAGCAAGTGCGACGGCGCTGCGGCCGGCATGCCCAGCAGCGGCTCGCCGTGCCCGTGATCCCGTTCGAAAGCGGGGACCGGCAAGGCGAGGCCGCCCCCCAGCCCGACCACCGCCGCCACGCTGCAGGCAAGCACCAGTCCGCGGCGCACCGCCCGGCGTTCCCGCCCGGAGGCGAGGCCGGCCATGACCGCGCCGTCGATCCCGCCCAGCGCGCCGGGCAGCGGTTCGCCGCGCAAGAGCGCGAACATCTGGTCCACTTCGTTCATCGGCCTGTTCCCGTCTGCCTGTCGTATTTCGCTTCTCACCCGCCGATACGCGCGGGCGCAGCGTCATCCCTCATCGTCGCGTCGAAAAATTTGCGCCGGGCTTGAGGGATGCCCGTCCCGCCCTGCGTATGGGTTCCTGCAAGTCCGGGCAAGCTCGTTCGCCCGGACCTCAAGGATCGGAGCCCCCACATGCGTTTTCCTGCACTTGCCGCCGCCATTCTCGCGGTTGCCGCCGTTCCCGCCGTTGCCCTTGCCCACCCCAAGCTGCTGAGCGCCACGCCTGCCGCCAATTCGGCGGTCGCCAAGCCGACCTCGATCGCGCTGACTTTCTCGGAAGACCTCGTTGCCCCGCTTTCGGGCATCGACCTGGTGATGACCGGCATGCCCGGCATGGCCAACCATCAGCCGATGCCGATCAAGGGCATCACCGCCAAGGCCAAGGGCAAGACGATGACCGTCGCCCTCCCGCGTCCGCTGCCGACCGGCACCTACCAGCTGACCTGGCACGCGGTTGCCGCCGACCAGCACCGCATCGAAGGCTCCTACAGCTTCACGGTTCGCTGAGCCGATGGAAAACGGCAGTCTCGTCGCCGCGCGCTTCGTCAGTTATGCGCTGTTGCTGATGGCCGCGGGCCTGCCGTTCCACGCCCTGATCGAAGGGCCCCGGTCCGCGGCCGGGGCCCGCTTCGGCACGCCCGCCCGCCTCGCCCTGGCGGTGCTCGCCGCCGGCGCGGCAGCGGCATCGCTGTGGTGGGCAATGGCCAATGTCGCGGCGATGGCGGCAATCCCGCTGGCCGAGCTCGACCGCGAGACATTCACCGCCGTGATCGGCGCCACTCCGCTGGGCACGCTGCTCACCGTTCGCGCCGCGGCGCTGGCCCTGTTCGTGGCCGCCCTCGTCCTGCGCCCCGCCCCCTCACTGCTGGCCCCCCCGGCACTGGCCGCGCTCGCCAGCGCCGCCTGGGCGGGTCATGCCGGAGCCGGTGAAGCCCTTGGCGGCGACCTGCTGCGCGCGGGCGACGTGCTCCACCTGGCCGCCGCCGCACTCTGGCTGGGGGCGATGCTTGCGTTCCTGGCGGACATGCGCGGCAACGGGCGGGAGGCCGGCGTGGCCCACAGCCTCGCCGCCTTTGCCCGCACCGGCACGCTGGTCGTGGCCGTGCTGCTGGTGACCGGGGCGACCAATGCCTGGCTGATCAGCGGCGGCAGCTGGCCGTCGG
Source organism: Sphingomonas sp. IC081 (assembly GCF_006874585.1). GTDB lineage: Bacteria > Pseudomonadota > Alphaproteobacteria > Sphingomonadales > Sphingomonadaceae > Novosphingobium. Next base: position 140,974 of record NZ_CP029762.1, on the reverse strand, counting down.
GGTCCTGGCCCCGCCTGATCGCGCTGAAGATCGTGCTGTTCGCGCTGATGCTGGGGCTGGCCGCGCGCAATCGCTGGATACTCGTGCCCGCGCTCGAAGCACGGATGCCCGGCGCCGCGCGGCGACTGGCCCGCTCGCTGGTGCTGGAGATGGCCTGCGGCCTTGCCGTCGTGCTGGTGGTGGCCGCCGCCGGACTGCTCGATCCCCACGGCGCCTGAAGCCCGCCTGCCGGCCTCAGAGGCTGTTTGAAATGCCCGAAAGGCGAATTTCCAAACGGGCTCTCAGGCCAGACCGCTTTCCGCGCCGTGGTGCAGCAACCCGCGCAGCGACTGGCGGGCCCGGCCGGTCAGCCGTTCGTCGAGCAGGGTCAGCAGCGAGAGCGCCTCGAGGTGCAGGGTATGGCGCGCGTTTTCCTGGAGATCGCTGACCAGACGGTGCAGTTCCCGCAGCGCCACCGCATCGGGATCGAGGCGCAGGAGGCTGCCCAGTTCCTGCGCGTCGAGCGCGTCGCGGATCTGCCGGCGCAGGATCACCGCCAGGATCGAATCCTCGCAGGCCGCCGGGCTGCCGCCGAACAGCGTATGCAGCACATCGTCCGCCAGCCGGACCCGCCGATCGAAGGCGGATTCCAGTTCATGCGCGATGAACGTCCGTATTTCGCACGGCTTGCCGACGACAAAATCGGCGACAATGACAGTAAGCGCCTCGCAGATCTTTCGTATTCGCGCATGATCCATCACCAGATCGACGATGTCTTCATCATCGATCATGTTTGATCTTGCTGCCGTGCGCGACAGCCATTGAGGCATGGCCAGATGTTGCATGAGGCGAAGGCATAACGCCGCGCCCGGCTTCCACATTGACCACCGTCAAATATCGGTTTCACCTAGGAAAATCGGGACTCCTTGATCGAGATCAAACGATTGCAGAAGATTCGCGCCTAGCGCGTTGCGCATGCAACCTCCAACCTCCAGACACCCTCGCCGGGCCTTGTGCCTATCGGTCGCTATGCTGCCCATGCTGCTGGGTGGCTGCGACATGGTCGTGATGAACCCAACAGGCGATATCGCCATGCAGCAGCGCAACCTCATCCTGTTGTCACTGGGACTGATGCTGCTGATCATCGTTCCGGTGATCGCGCTGACCGTGGCCTTCGCCTGGAAATACCGTCGCGGTAATCCCAACAAGGACTACGATCCCGAGTTCCATCATTCCACAACCCTTGAACTGGTGATCTGGGCCTGCCCGCTCGCCATCATCACCATCCTGGGCGCCGTCACCTGGGCCTCCACCCACCAGCTCGATCCCTTCCGCCCGCTCGAACGCATCGCCCCGGGCAAGCCCATTCCCGCCGGTACCAAGCCGCTCAACGTCCAGGTCGTCGCCATGGACTGGAAGTGGCTGTTCATCTACCCCGACCTCGGCGTCGCCACGGTCAACGAACTCGCGCTGCCGGTCGACGTGCCGGTGCGCTTCTCGATCACCTCCACCGACCAGTTCAACACCTTCTCCGCGCCGACGCTGGCCGGCATGATCTATGCGATGCCGACGATGCGTTCGGAGCTGAACGCCGTGCTCAACAAGACCGGCGACAGCTGGGGCTATTCGGGCAACTACACCGGCGCCGGTTATTCCGACATGCGCTTCAAGCTGCGCGGCGTCACCAAGGCCGGGTTCGACAGCTGGATCGCCGAGGCCAAGGCCAAGGGCACCCCGCTTTCGACCGAGACTTACGTCGCGCTCACCAAGCCGACCACCAAGGCCCCGGTCGTGCGCTATTCCTCGGTCCAGGCCGGTCTGTTCGACCGCATCGTCAATGCCTGCGCCGCGCCCGGCAAGCCCTGCATGATCGACGTCATGCGGCGCGACATGCTGGCCGGCAAGATGCACATGGGCGAACGCCCCGCGACCTGCGACGACAAGGACGGCAAGCTGGCCCCCAAGGCGGCCCCCAAGGCGGCCAAGGCCGAACCCGCCGCAGCGCGTGATCCCAAAGTCTCCGCAACCGACACCCTCCTCCTCCCCGGCGCCGTGCGCGCAGAGCGGGCCTGACCTCGCCCTATCGGAACCATCATGACAGACACGTTAGCAAAAACCGTGTTCGGACGCCTGAGTTGGGAGTCCCTACCATTTCACGAGCCGATATTGCTCGGCACCTTCATCGTCGTTGTCCTGCTCGGGCTTGGCGTGGTCGGGGCGGTCACCCGCTTCGGGCTGTGGGGCTATCTCTGGAAGGAGTGGTTCACCAGCGTCGATCACAAGAAGATCGGCATCATGTACATTATCCTGGGCATCATCATGCTGCTGCGCGGCTTTGCCGACGCGCTGATGATGCGCCTGCAGCAGGCGATCGCCTTCGGCTCCAACCCCGGCTACCTGCCGCCGTCGCACTACGACCAGATCTTCACCGCGCACGGCACGATCATGATCTTCTTCGTGGCGATCCCGCTGGTGGTGGGCCTGATCAACTTCGTGATGCCGCTGCAGATCGGCGCGCGCGACGTGGCCTTCCCGTTCCTCAACAACCTCAGCTTCTGGCTGACGGTCTCGGGCGCGGTGCTGACCATGATCTCGCTGTTCGTCGGCGAGTTCGCGCGTACCGGCTGGCTGTCCTACGCACCGCTGGCGGAACTGGCCTATAGCCCCGATACCGGCGTCGACTACTACTTGTGGTCGCTGCAGATCGCGGGCGTGGGTACCACGCTGTCGGCGATCAACATGGTCGCCACCATCGTCAAGATGCGCGCCCCCGGCATGACCATGATGAAGATGCCCGTCTTCACCTGGACGGCGCTGTGCTCCAACGTGCTGGCCATCGCCATCTTCCCCGCGCTTACCGCCGCCTTCTTCCTGCTGATGCTCGACCGCTACGTCGGCACCCACTTCTTCACCAACGAACTCGGCGGCGCGCCGATGATGTACTGGAATATGGTGTGGATCTGGGGTCACCCGGAAGTCTACGTCCTGATCCTGCCCGCCTTCGGCATCTATTCGGAAATCACCTCCACCTTCACGGGCAAGCGCCTGTTCGGCTACAACTCGATGGTCTACGCGACCGTCGTCATCACCATCCTGTCCTACCTCGTCTGGCTGCACCACTTCTTCACGATGGGTGCCGGTCCCTCGGTCAACAGCTTCTTCGGCATCGCCACGATGGTGATCGCCATCCCCACCGGCGCTAAGGTCTTCAACTGGCTGTTCACCATGTACAAGGGTGACATCCGCTACGACGTGCCGATGATGTGGGTGGTCGCCTTCATGATCACCTTCGTGGTCGGCGGCATGACCGGCGTGCTCCTCGCCATTCCGCCGGCGGACTTCGTGCTTCACAACTCGCTGTTCCTGGTTGCCCACTTCCACAACACCATCATCGGCGGCGTCGTCTTCGGTCTCTTCGCCGGCATGGTCTACTGGTTCCCCAAGGCTTTCGGCTTCAAGCTCGACCCGTGGTGGGGCAAGGTCGGCTTCTGGGGCTGGGTGATCGGCTACTGGCTGGCCTGGACGCCGATCTACATCGTCGGCCTGATGGGCAACACGCGCCGCGTCAACCACTTCGACGATCCCAGCATCCAGCCCTACTTCATCGTGGCGCTGATCGGTGCCGTGGTCATCCTGATCGGCGTGCTGGGCTTCGTGATGAGCATCGTCATGGGCTTCGTGAAGCGCAAGCAGCTGGCCGATACCACGGGCGATCCGTGGAACGGCCGCACGCTCGAATGGTCGACCAGCTCGCCGCCGCCGGCCTACAACTTCGCGGTGACGCCGGTGGTCCACGACCTCGACGCCTGGCACGACATGAAGACGCGCGGCTATCGCCGTCCGGCTTCGGGCTTCCAGCCGATCCACATGCCCAAGAACACCGCGGCCGGGATCATCCTGGCGGGCCTTGCCACCGTGCTCGGCTTCGCGATGATCTGGTACATCTGGTGGCTCGCCGCGCTCGCCTTCGCAGGCCTGCTCGTCACCGCCATCGGCCACACCTTCAACTTCAAGCGCGACTACTACATCCCCCAGGATGAAGTCGCCCGAACCGAAGCCAAGCGGCCGCTGCCGCTGGGCGCGGGAGCCTGACCATGACGCAGCATGTGATGATCGCCCGCGAGGAGCCAGTCGTCTGGCACCTCGCGGAAGAGGAACACCCCGCCAGCCCCACCGGGCTCGGCTTCTGGATCTACCTGATGAGCGACGCGCTCATCTTCGCCTCGCTCTTCGCCATGTTCGGCGTGGTGAGCACCGCCTTCGCGGGCGGCCCCGGACCACGGCAGATCTTCGATCTGCCGCTGGTCGCGCTCAACACCGCGTTCCTGCTCGCCTCGTCGATCACCTTCGGCCAGGCGATCCCGCACATGGAAGCGGGCCGGGTGGGGCCGACGCGCTTCTGGCTGGCCATCACCGGCCTGCTCGGCGCGGCCTTCGTGGGCGTCGAACTCTACGAGTTCTCGCATATGATCGCCGAAGGCGCGGGTCCGGACCGCAGCGCGTTCCTGTCCTCGTTCTTCGCGCTGGTGGGCACCCACGGGGCCCACGTCACCGTCGGCCTGATCTGGATCGCCACGCTGCTGATCCAGCTTGGCTCGCAGGGCCTGAGCGAGGCGATGAAGCGCCGCGTGATGTGCCTTTCGATGTTCTGGCACTTCCTCGACATCATCTGGATCGGGGTCTTCACCTTCGTCTACCTGTATGGAGTGATCCGTTGAGCACCTCCTCGCACCCTGTCGCCCATGGTCACGCCGGTGACCATGGCAGCTCTCACGGCAGCCGGGCGGCCTATCGCGCCGGCTCCATCCTCTCGATCCTGCTGACGGCGATCCCGTTCCTGCTGGTGATGACCAACGTGCTGCCCGACCGGGGCATCATCGCGCCGATCATCTTCGCGCTCGGGTTCATCCAGATCGTTGTCCACGTGCTCTGCTTCCTCCACCTCGACACCCGTTCGGAAGGTGGCTGGACGCTGCTGGCGTTCCTGTTCACGACGATCATCGTCGTGCTGACGATCGCCGGTTCGATCTGGGTCATGTATCACCTCAACGCCAACATGATGCCGATGCCGGGCGGTCCGATGGACGGCTCGGTGCACTGAGCCAAGTGGATTAGGCCATGCAGCGAACATCGAACGCCAAGCGGATCGTGATGCTTGCCATTTCCCTGTTCGCTGCCGCTGCCTTTGCGGCGCTCGGGGTCTGGCAGCTCGAGCGCCGCGTCTGGAAGCTGGCCCTGATCGAGGCGGTGGAAAGCCGCATCCACGCAGAGCCGGCCCCGCCGCCGCCCCCTTCCGCGTGGGGCGGCGTCTCGGCGGCAAAGGACCAGTACCGCCGCGTCGTGGCCACCGGCCACTTCCTCAATGCCCGCGAGACTTTGGTCCGGACCGCCACCGAGTTCGGCCCCGGCTACTGGGTGATGACCCCGCTGGAACAGGCCGACGGCACCCTGATCCTCGTCAATCGCGGCTTCGTGCCCGAACGCCTGGCCCCGCGCAGCGCCCGCCCGCAGAGCCTGCCCACCGGCACGGTCCGGGTCACCGGCCTGCTGCGCATGAGCGAGCCAGAAGGCCGTTTCCTGCGCGCCAACCGGCCGGACCAGGACCGCTGGTACGCGCGCGACGTTGCCGCCATCGCCCGGGCGCGCGGCCTCCCCGCCATGGCCCCCTATTTCATCGACGCCGAGGCAGCTCCTGTTTTGGCCCCTGGCGCCAGCGCCTGGCCGCGCGGCGGGCTCACCATCGTCGCCTTCCCCAACAACCACCTGACTTACGCCGCCACCTGGTTCGCCCTCTGCCTGCTGAGCCTGTTCGGTTTCGCGATGTTCTGGCGGCAGGGCACGGACACCCAGACCGCAGACGCCTGACACGGCGCCCGCCGCCGTCCATTCATCCGGGAGAGGCCATGATGCACAACCGACTGCGAGAATTGCGCAGCCAGCACGGCCTGACCCAGGCCGCGCTGGCCAGCCAGGTCGGCGCCTCGCGCCAGACCATCAACCTCATCGAGAACGCCCGCCACGACCCCTCGCTGTCCCTGGCCTTCGCGATCGCCCGCCTGTTCGGTCTGCCGATCGAGACGATCTTTTTCGAAGCCACGCCAAGACCGGGCTGACTTGCCGAAGGCCGCCGGGGGGATCATAGCAGGCCGCACTCCTCCCCCCTCTGCGCAGGAAAGCACTCCCGATGGATGACAGCCGCTGGCATTTCTACGAGCCCGAGCAGGGCCACGGCCTCGCCCACGATCCCTTCAACGCGATCATCGGCCCGCGGCCGATCGGCTGGATCTCGTCACTCTCGGCCGGCGGCGTGCCCAACCTTGCCCCCTACAGCTTCTTCAACGCCTTCAACTATCATCCGCCGATCATCGGTTTCGCCTCGATCGGCTGGAAGGACACGGTCGCCAACATCGCCGCGACCGGTGCCTTTGCATGGAACCTCGCCACGCGCACACTGGCCGAGCCGATGAACCGCAGCTGCGCCCCCCTGCCCCCCGAGCGCGACGAATTCGCCTTCGCCGGACTGACCAGCGCGCCCAGCCGGCTGATCGCGGCCCCGCGGGTTGCCGAAAGCCCGGTCTCGTTCGAATGCATGCTCACGCAAATGGTCCAGCTCGAAGGCCGGGACGGCAGCACGGTGCAGACCTGGCTGGTGCTCGGCGAAGTGGTGGGGGTCCATATCGACCGCGCGCTGCTGGAGGACGGCGTCTACCAGACCGCCCGCGCCGAGCCGATCCTGCGCGCCGGCGGCCCCACCAGCTATTTCGCGATCAGCCCCGAGAACGAATTCCACATGAGGCGGCCGACCGCGACCGCCTGAAGCGGGCAAGGACCGCCTCGGGCCGCATGTCCCCAAGGCCCGCGCTGCCCCCGCGCCGCCTACGGGGGCAGCGTGGGCGGCGCGGGAACAGGGCCGATCAGACGTTGGCGACGGCCACCGCCCTCGTGTTGAGGTAGTTGTCGAGCGCTTCCGGCCCGCCCTCGGTGCCGTAGCCCGAATCCTTGATGCCGCCGAACGGCAGTTCGGCCGAGGACGCCGCGGGCATGTTGACCCACAGCATGCCCACTTCCACGCGCCGCGTCAGCAGGTCGGCATGGGCCAGCGAACGGGTGAAGGCATAACCGGCCAGCCCGAAGGACAGGCGGTTGGCCTCGGCGATCGCTTCCTCCAGCCTGTCGAAACCGCGAATGCCCGCAACCGGCCCGAACGGCTCGTCATTGAACAGCCGCGCATCGAGCGGCACGTCGGACAGCACGGTCGGCTGCCAGAAGTTGCCGCTCTCGCCGATCCGCGCACCGCCGGCCAGCACCCGCGCGCCGCGCGCGACGGCATCCTGCTGGAACTCGGCCATGGCGGCGAGACGGCGCTCGTTGGCGAGCGGGCCCATCTGCGTGCCCTCGTCGAGCCCGTCACCCACGACGATGCCCCGCGCCACTTCGGCCATGGCCTCGGCAAAATGGTCCTTCACGCTGTTATGCACGAGGAAACGCGTGGGCGAGATGCAGACCTGCCCGGCATTGCGGAACTTGGCGCGCCCGGCGGTGCGCACGGCCAGGTCGACATCGGCATCCTCGCAGACGATCACCGGGGCATGACCGCCCAGTTCCATCGACACCCGCTTCATGTGCCTGCCCGCCTGACCGGCCAGCAGCTTGCCCACCGGCGTGGAGCCGGTGAAGGTGATCTTGCGGATCACCGGGCTGGCGATCAGGTACTCGGAGATCCCGGCGGGATCGCCGTAGACGAGGTTGAGCACGCCTTCGGGCAGGCCCGCCTCCTCGAACGCGCGGATCAGCGCGGCGGGGCTGGCGGGGGTTTCCTCCGGCGCCTTGACGATCATCGAGCAGCCCGCGGCAAGCCCGGCGCCGATCTTGCGCACCACCTGGTTGATCGGGAAGTTCCACGGCGTGAAGGCCGCGACCGGGCCGACGGGATCCTTGATGACCATCTGGCGCACGGTGATGTCGCTGCGATGCGGAACCAGACGGCCGTAGACGCGGAAGCCCTCTTCGGCGAACCATTCGATGATGTCCGCCGCCGCCATCGCCTCGCTGCGCGCCTCGATCCGCGGTTTGCCCTGTTCCTGGGTCATCACCGCGGCAATCGTGTCGGCACGCTCGCGCATCAGCGCGGCGGCCTTGCGCAGGATCACGCTGCGCCGGGCGGGCGTATAGTCGCGCCAGACCTCGAAACCGCGCGCCGCCGCGTCCAGCGCCAGGTCGAGATCGGCACGCCCGGCATGGGCGACCCGGCCGATCTCCTGCCCGGTGGCCGGGTTCCGAACCGCCAGCGTCCGGCCATCGGCGGCATCGCGCCATGCACCGTTGATGAAGAGCTGGGTATCCGGATAGGCCATTCGTGAACTCCTTTGCACGCGGCCGGCAGCGTGCTGCGGCGCCGGCAGGCGGGCGCCCCATATCGGGGGCCACGCCGCGCCCTGCAACCCGTGCGCAGCGCTTTTTGCCGGTGCGACGAATGCGCCCGCACGTGCGGAATTTTCACGGCACGGTGCCGCCCCGCATCAGGCCGCTTTCCGGGTCGCGCCGAGCACCGTCAGCGTATAGGCCAGCCACAGGGCGGTGCAGACGGCAAAACCGACAAGGGCATGCGGCGCCAGACCGCACAGGATCAGCACGGCGGCAAGGGCGGCAAAGAAGTCGCGCATGGTCAGCCAGGTCAGCCATTGCATCAGCCGCGAGGGCTTGCGCGCGGCATGGTGCTTGACCGCATCGAACGTGAAGGCACCGCCCTGCCGGGCCGAACGCATGCCGATGGCGGCCAGCCCGCTCGCCAGCATGACGAGGCCCGCCGCGCCCGCCATCGCCGCGCCGGAATGCCCCGCCAATGCCAGATTGGCCGTCACGCCGCCGATGAAGGCAAGGTTTGTCGCCGCATCGATCAGGCTGTCGATCATCGCCCCTCGCGGCGAGGTCTGGAACGTGGCGCGGGCGATCTCGCCATCGACGCCGTCGAAGATCGAGGCCGCCTGGAACAGCAGCGCCCCGGCCATGAGCCCGCTCTCCCCGCCCAGCAGCAGGCATGCCGCCATCGCAAGCCCCAGCAGCGCCGTGCCGACACTGGCATGGTTCGGGGTGATCCCGGGGATTTTCAGGAGCTGGCGGGAGATGGCCTGCGATACCGGGCGGTTGAGATGGCGCGACACGATACCGTCGCCGGGTTTTGCCGTGGCGGCGAGCAGCGCCGCACCCGCCGCCCGCAAGGCCGCGAGCGGCTGCGCGGCGCCGCGCGGTGCCGCCGGCATGTCGATGCGCGCGGCGGCAAGCACCAGCGCCACCCCGTCGAGCACCGGGGCACCGCCTTGCGGCTGCCCGCCCTCCTGCGCGGTGCGGCACACTGCCCCGGGCACAAGCCGCGCCCATTGCGCCCGGCAATGGGCGCTCGGCTCCCATGGCTCGGGCGTCACAAAGATGCACGCGGCGCCGTCCCCACGATCCCCGGCCAGCGCCTGGACCGCCGCGCGGACCGCGGCAGGAATGCCGGCCACGAGACAGGCCGCCGCCCGCGCGGAGGGGAAGGCGATCACAAGGCTTTGCACGATGAGGGACTCCGGATTTCGGGGGAACACTTGGCGCCGGGCAGGAGCGCCGTATAAGGCGGCGGAACAGGCTCCGCCGGAACAGGCAACGCCGGATATGGCCAGCCGCAGGCGGCGACCAACGAACAGGAACGATGAGCGCAGATCTTCGCCAATCGCATGGAGCGCCCGCTTCGCGCCAGCGCCCTCCGGCCCGCCCGCGCGAGCTTCAGGACGGGCTCAACCACCGGCTTTACCACCCGCTGGCCTGGCGGCTCGCGGTGCAGCTCTCGGCAACGCCGGTGACACCCAACGCGGTCTCGGTCGCGGGCGCGCTGCTCGTCGTCATGGCCGGGCTTGCCTATGTCGGCCTGCCCTGGCCGGTCGGGGCTCTGGCCGGCCTCTGCCTGCACATGAGCTGGCACGTGTTCGACGGCACCGACGGCGATCTCGCGCGCCTGACCGGCCGCAGCAGCCCCTCCGGTGAACTGGTCGATGGCATCTGCGACTATGCCAGCCACATCGTGCTCTACCTGCTGCTCGGCTTCCAGCTGCAACAGAGCCTCGGCGCGATTGCCTGGCTGCCGACCCTCGGCGCGGGACTGAGCCGCGTGGTCCAGGCGAACTGGTACGAAACCCGGCGCCGCCAATACCAGTGGTGGGCATACGGCGTGCCATGGCTGCGCCAGACGCAGGACCAGCGCGGACCGCGCGCATCCTGGCTCGGCGCCGCCTACCTGAAACTTGCCCAGCGCACCGGGCCGAGGAGCGAGGCGCTCGATGCGGCGATTGCCGGGGCCGCCGACGACGCGCAGGCGCTGGTCCGCGTGCGGCAGGCGGTACGGGACGCCAGCAAGGCCCTGCTGCCGCCGAGCCCGCTGCTGGGCGCCAATTACCGGACCATCGGGCTGGGGCTCTCGATGCTGGCGGGCTCGCCGCTCTGGTACTTCCTTTATGAAGCGGCCGCGCTCAACCTGCTGCTGCTCGCATCGATCCTGCGCGCGGCGCGCGGCGAGCGCGCGGTTTCGCTCGGCCTCGCTCATGCGCCGGCCCCCAGCACCCGGCGGTAGACCGCAAGGTTGGCTTCGGCAAACCGCCGCCAGCTGAGTTCGCGCGCCCGCGCCAGGCCGCGTTGCCGCATGGCTCCGGCCAGCCCGGCATCGTCGACGACGCGCCGCAACTGGGCGGCGATGGCGCCTGGATCGTACGGGCTGGCAAGCAGCGCCGCGCCCGCGGTCACTTCCGGCATCGCCGAGACGTCGCTGGTCACCACCGGGCAGCCGCAGGCCATGGCCTCGGCCAGCGGATTGCCGAAACCTTCGCAGAACGAGGGGTGCAGCAGCGCCGCGGCGGAGGAATAGAGCGCCAGCAGGTCCTCGAAGGCCACCCCCGCCAGCACCTGCACGCGCCCGCCGACCCCCAGCTGCTCCGCCAACGCCAGAAGCGCGCTGGCGCCCCGGCCCATGCGCTGGACCAGCACGAGATCGACATCGCTACGCCCTGCAAACGCCTGCGCAAATGCCCGCAGCGCCCCGTCGTGGTTCTTGTAGGGCGCATATTGGCCAACCGTCAGGACATGGCGCCGCCCCGCCGCCAGCCCCAGCGCGGCGAGCCTGCCCTCCATGCCGCCGACCGGCGCAAAGCGCGGCGAAACCCCCGACAGGGTGACCGACGTGCGCGCCGCCGCTGACGGCGCCAGTGCCGCGATCGCGCCCGCGCTGGCGGCGCTGACCGTCGCCACCGCCACCGCGTCCCGCAGCGCCCGGCGGATGCCGTGCCGGTAGAACGCACGGTCGATCAGCCCCCGCACACCCGAGCGGCACCATGACGGGTGGGTCAGCCACATCACGTCGTGAACGGTCACGACACAGGGCACGGGAAGCCCCGCGGGCATGATGTTGGCCGGTGCATGGAACAGATCGACACCCTTGAGGTCGACGACATGGCGCAGCCACCACATCGTTGCCGGCCCGTTCGCGGCATGGGGCACGATCACTTCGGCAACGTTCGGCGCGGTACTGAGCGGCGTATTGCGCCGGGCGCTGCGCAGCAGCAGGAAGCGCAGGTCGGGGGCAAGCACGGGCACCCAGTCCACCAGCCCTTGCACGACCTCGCCGATCCCGCTCGGGCGAGCGCCGATATAGCGGCAGTCGATGCAGATGGTGGTCATGGAGCGCCGGGCCTTCGAAGGGCAACCGCGAGAGCGCGGCGAGAAGCGATTTCGCCGCCTTGATGGCAGCAGGATCAGGCCGCTGCAAGCAAGCGCATCACAAAAACATCACCGGAAATTAAATTCAAGGCTGTCCGGCAACGGCTCCGTCATCCCCTCGAAACCCCGCCGGAAGCATTGCAACACAATACCGACAATTACCCTAATCCGGGCCGACAAGAGACGAACCGATGAAACACTATCGAAACACGCACGTGAACTGACGCCCTCATCCCTCAGGGCAGGATCACGGCAGGAAACGGCAAGCATGTTCATCGCGCCTCTTCTGGATGGCCATCACGCCGATCGCGAGCGGTGCCCGGGGCGTTTCCCCCTCGTCTTCGCGAATCACGACCCTAAAATTACGTGCACTATTCAGACATCTGCCATTCCAATTTGAATCAGACGTCAACCCATACAGAATTCACATTGATATGATCTGGAGTTAAGCCTGCAATGACAGCAATCAAGGTCGCGGTAATCGGTGTAGGCAATTGCGCCAGTTCGCTGATTCAGGGTGTGGCCCATTATGCAGCCACCGGATCGAGCAGCGGCCTGATCCATGAACGCATCGGCGGCTACGGCGCGGCGGACGTCGAGTTCGTCATGGCAGTGGACATCGATGCCCGCAAGGTCGGCCTGGACCTTGCCGATGCCATCTTCGCGGCCCCGAACAACACCACCGTGTTCCACCGGGACGTGCCCGCGACCGGGGTGACGGTCATGAAGGGCGTGGCACTGGACGGTGTCGCGCGCCACATGACCACGGCCGGGCCGCGCGGCTTCATCGTCTCGGACGCCGCGGAACCCGACCAGGCCGCCGTCGTCGCGGCGCTGCGCGCCTCGGGCGCCGATATCCTGATCAACTTCCTCCCGGTCGGCTCGCAGAAGGCCAGTGAATTCTACATGGAATGCGCACTCGAGGCCGGGCTCGGCGTCGTCAACTGCATTCCCGTCTTCATTGCCAGCGACCCGGTATGGGAAGCGCGCTTCCGCGAACGCGGCCTGCCCATCGTCGGCGACGACATCAAGGCCCAGGTCGGCGCCACCATCGTCCACCGTACGCTTTCGAGCCTGTTCACCGCGCGGGGCGTGACCACCGAGCGCACGTACCAGCTCAATACCGGCGGCAATACCGACTTCATGAACATGCTCGACAGAGAACGCCTGTCGAGCAAGAAGGAATCGAAGACAGAAGCCGTACAGGCAGCGCTGGCGCATAGGCTTGCTGACGAGAATATCCTTATCGGCCCGTCGGAATACGTTCCCTGGCAGAAGGACAACAAGATCTGCTTCCTGCGCATGGAAGGCGTGCAGTGGGGCGACGTGCCGATGCACCTGGAACTGCGCCTCTCGGTCGAGGACAGCCCGAATGCCGCGGCCTGCGTGATGGACGCGATCCGCTGCTGCAAGCTGGCGCTCGAACGCGGCGAGAGCGGCGCGCTGATCGCCCCCTCGGCCAGCTTCTGCAAGCATCCGCCGCAGCAGTTCGCCGACGAGACGGCGATGCGCCTGCTCGACAGCTATCTCGACGAAGAGCTGCGGGCCGCCGAATGACCCTCGGCGCGCCCCGCCCCCCGAGGGACGCGCTGATCCTCGCGGCCGGTTACGGCAGCAGGCTGCGCCAGCTGGGTTCCTCCAAGCCGCTGACGCCGGTAGCCGGCATCCCGCTCATCGAACTGGGCATGCGGCAGGCGGCTGCGGCCGGGGTGGCACGCGTGGTCGTGGCGACCGGCCACGAAGCGGACCGCCTCGAGGCCGCGCTTTCCGCCATCGCCGCGCGCGCGGGCGTCCTGCTGGATGTCCGCCGCGTGGGGGACTGGTCGCGTCCCAACGGATGGTCGGTCCTGGCGGGCGCCGCTGCCATCGAAGGCGATTACCTGTTGATGATGGCCGACCACATCTTCTCCGCGCCGATCCTTGCCGGGCTGGCACGGACCGGCAGGCGCGAGCACGGGGTGACGCTGGCGATCGACCGCCGCACCGACAGCCCCATGGTCGATCCCGAGGATGCCACCTGGGTGCGCCTCGGCCAGGACGACAGGATCGCCCGCATCGGCAAGACGATCGCCGACTACGATGCCGTCGATTGCGGCGCCTTCCTCGCGACGCCGGAACTGGCCGAAGCCATCGGCGCGGCGATCGCCGCCGGGCGGGCGGGCAGCCTGTCGGACGGCATGCAGGTGCTGGCCGACCGGGGCCGCGCCGCCACCATGGACATCGGCTCCGCCTGGTGGATCGACGTCGACGATGCCGCCATGCACGCCCTTGCCGAAAGCATGGTGGCGCGCGAACTTCCCGGGATCTACGCAAGGGCTGGCGCGCGCGGCCCCGCCATGGCCGCAGCCGGCCTGACAACAGCCGGAATGGCCGCTCCCTCGCAGGCAGGCGCCTGATCCGGCGATGACCGAGGACCGCCCCCTGCTGCTCGACGTCACGCGGCTGATCGCGCGCAGCTGGTCGCGCCGCTTGCCGACCGGGATCGACCGCGTCGGCCAGGCCTACCTGCGACGCTTTGCCCTGCGCGCGCAGGCCGTCGTCCAGCACCGAGGCGTCGTGCGGGTGCTGGACCGGCCCCATTCGCGCGAGCTGTTCGACCTCCTGCTGGGCAGCGACGCCGGTTTTCGCCGCCGCATGACCGCCTTCGCGCCCCGCGCGCTGGGCTGGAGTTGGGGTTGGGGCCGGACACCGCGCCCCGCCCACGGCACGATCTACCTCAACGTCAACCACACCGACTTCGACCTTGCCAGCCACCAGCGCTGGACCCGCTCGGCCGGGCTGCGCAGCGCCTATCTGCTGCACGACCTGATCCCGCTGACTCACGCGGACCATTGCCGCCCCCATGCCGTCCGCCGCCACCGGGGGCGGGTCCTGGGGGCGCTGCGGCACGGCACGGGCATTGTCGTGAGCACCGCGGCGGTTGCGCGGGACCTGCGGGACTTTGCCCGCCTCGAAGGACTGGAAGTGCCGCCGGTGCTGGTGGCGCCCATCGCCGGACAGCGCCTCGCCGCGCCTGCCTCCAGCGCGCCTTCCCCCAGCACGTCTCCCCATAGCGCTCTTCGCCGCCCGTTCTTCCTGTGCCTCGGCACCATCGAAAGCCGCAAGAACCACGGCTTTCTGCTCGATGTCTGGAGCATGCTCGTGCACAGGCTCGGCGAGCACGCCCCCGAACTGGTGATCGCGGGCCAGTGGGGCGCGGGCTCCGATCCGGTGCGCCGTCGCCTCGCTGGCCATCCGGCGCTGAACGGACGGGTGACCCTGCTCGAACGCTGCGGCGACGACGAGGTCGCGCGCCTGCTGGCCGCGGCCACCGCGCTGCTCCTGCCCACGCTCGCCGAAGGGTACGGCCTGCCGATGGTCGAGGCCTTGCAAGCGGGCACGCCGGTCATCGCCAGCGACCTGCCCTGCTTCCACGAAGTCGGCCAGGGCATCCCCACGCTCCTGCCGGTGAACGCCAGCCTGCACTGGGAAACCGCCATCGCCGGCTTTGCCCCCGGCACCCCCGAGCACGACCGCCAGCACGCCGCCATGGCGCGGTTCCGCCCCCCGACATGGGAGAGCCATTTCGACCGCGTCGAGACCTGGCTTTCCGCGCTAGGCACCGCCCCCGCGCACGCGGAGTGAAAGACGCATGGACACCCTGAGTTCGCACACCGCGTACGATCCCCTGCCCCCCCGTTCGACGATGAAGGATACCGCGCTGTCCCGCCTCCAGTCCGGCCTGAAAACACTCGGCCAACCGATCTTCCTGTGCACCGTCCTGATCCCGACGCTGCTGGCGATCCTCTATTTCGGCGTCTTCGCCAGCGACGTCTACATCTCGGAATCGCGCTTCGTGGTGCGCAGCGCCAACAAAAGCAGCATGTCCCCGCTCGGCCTCATGCTGGGCGGCAGCGGGCTCAGCGCGGCGAGCGAGGAGAGCAATGCCGTGCAGGAATACCTCGGCTCGCGCCTGGCCTTGCAGGAAGCGGACAGCGACGGCCTCCTGACCCGCGCCTATACCGCGCCCGCGATCTTCTGGCTCGACCGGTTCGGCTTCGGCGGCAAGCGTGACCGCGAGCACTTCTACGAATACTACCTGAAGCGCGTCAAAGTGGAGAACGAGACCACCACGCAAGTGGTCTACCTCACCGTGCGGGCCTACGATGCGAAGCAGGCGCACGCGATCAACGAACGCTTGCTGGAACGCTCCGAGGCACTGGTCAACCGCCTGTCGGACCGCGCGCGGGCGGATGCAGTCGCCGCCGCGAAGGCCGAAGCGGATGCGGCGCAGGAGCGCGCCCGCAGCGCCGCCCGCGCGCTGGCTGCCTATCGCAACGACGAGGGCGTGATCGACCCGGAAAAGGAAGCCGCGGTCCGCCTGCAGATGATCTCCAAGTTGCAGGACGAACTGCTCTCGGTGCGCACCCAGCTCAGCCAGTTGCAGAGCTACACCCCCGAGGCCTCGCAGATCCCCTACTTGCGCACGCAGGAACGCGCATTGCAGGCGGAGATCGACCAGCAGACCAGCGGCATCGCCGGCGGCCGCAAGTCGCTCTCGGCCACTGCCGCGCGCTATCAGGAACTGCAGCTCGACAGCGAGATCGCCGGCAAGCAGCTTGCCACCGCGCTCGCCTCGCTGCAGGACGCGCGCAACGACGCCAGCCGCAAGCGTGCCTATGTGCAGCGTATCGCCGATCCCAGCACGCCGGACTATGCCATGGAGCCGCGCCGCGTGATCGGCATCTTCGCGGCCCTGCTGCTCGGCCTGATCGCCTGGGGCGTGCTGTCGACGCTGCTGGTCGGCATTCGCGAGCACCGCGACTGATGGCGCGCGCAACCGACAGTGCCCCGCACACCCTGCCGCCCCCTTCGCTGCGCCAGAGCCTCAGCATCCAGCGGCGTGTCCTCGGCGCCCTGCTGATCCGCGAGATGCTGACCCGTTACGGGCGCCACAACATCGGGTTTCTCTGGCTTTTTGTCGAACCGATGATGTTCACGCTGGGTGTCACCGCGCTGTGGACCGCCACCAAGTCGGTCCACGGCAGCGACCTGCCGATCGTCGCCTTCGCGCTCACCGGCTATTCCAGCGTCCTGCTCTGGCGCAACATGCCGGGGCGCTGCATCGGCGCGCTGTGGAGCAACTTGTCCTTGCTCTACCACCGCAACATCCGCGTGTTCGACATCTATGCCGCCCGCGTCATCCTCGAATTCGGCGGGGCGACGATCTCGTTCGCCACGCTCAGCCTGCTGTTCATCTCGGTCGGCTGGCTCAAGCCGCCCGAGAACGTGCTGGAAGTGGCGGGCGGCTGGCTGCTGATCGCCTGGTTCGGCGGCGCGCTGGCCGTCACGCTGGGCGCGCTCTCGCACGAGAGCGAGCTGGTCGACAAGCTGTGGCACCCCTTCTCCTACCTGCTGTTCCCGATGTCCGGCGCCGCCTTCATGGTCGACGCCCTGCCCAAGATCGCGCAGGACTACGTGCTCTACATCCCGATGGTCCACGGCACCGAGATCGTGCGCGAGGGCTATTTCGGGACCCGCGCCCATGCCCATTACGATCTCGCCTACGTGATCCCCTTTAGCCTCGTGCTGACGCTCGCCGGACTCTTGGCGGTGCGCTGGGTCTCGGCCCGGGTGGTGCCCGAATGATCCGCCTCACCGACGTCCGCAAGGTCTACCGGACGCGCTTCGGGCACAATGTCGTGCTCGACGGGATCGGCCTTGAAATGCACATGGGCGAGCGGCTGGGCGTGCTCGGCCGCAACGGGGCGGGCAAGTCGACCATGATGCGCCTGATCAGCGGCGCCGAGCGGCCGACCTCCGGCCGCATCGAACGCACCATGTCGGTCTCCTGGCCGCTCGCTTTCGGCGGCGCGTTCCAGACGATGCTGACCGGGGTGGACAACATCCGCTTCATCAGCCGCATCTACGATCAGGACTTTGCCCGCAACCTCGCTTTCGTCGAGGAATTCTCGGAACTCGGCGCCTATCTGCGCGAGCCGGTGCGCACCTATTCCTCGGGCATGCGCGCGCGGCTGGCTTTCGCGATCTCGATGATCATCGAGTTCGACTGCTTCCTGATCGACGAGATCGGCGCCGTGGGCGACGCGCGTTTCCACGACCGCTGCAACCACGAACTGTTCGGCAAGCGCGGCGACCGGGCGATGGTGATCATCTCCCACGATGCCGCCTATGTGCGCGACCATTGCAACCGCTTTGCGGTGCTGCACCAGGGCCACCTCGCGCACTACGAGGACTTCGACGAGGCCTACGAGGACTTCCGCGAACACATCGGCCTCGGCAATCGCAAGGCCAGCCTATCGCTGCCCGGAAGCCACGGCATTGCCCCCGGTCGCAGCGCCCTGATCGAGGTGTCACAGCACCGGGCCCTGCAGGACGAGCGCTTCCGCGCGCTGGTCATGGAAGGGGACTGGCGCCGCGATGCCAGGGCCTGGGACGAGGCGGCCGGGCGTTATGCCGCCGCCCTTGCGCTCTATCCCTTCCAGCGCTCCTACTGGGTGCAGCACGGCCATGTCAGCAAGGAACAGGGCCTGTTCGAACGCGCCGAGATTTCCTACCGCACCGCCTGCGCGCTGGGCGAGCCGGTGCAGGACGTCGAAGAGCACCTCGCCTTCGTCATGGCGCAGCAGGGGCTGGACATCGATGCCGCGCCGCCCGGGCGCTACCGCAAGGGCGAGGTGGCGGGGCAGGCGCCGGGACAGGCGGACATCGACCTCCTTGCCCGCGCCGTGTGGCGCTGCGAGCCCCAGATCGGAATAAGCGACGGCGACCGCGCCCGGCTGCTGCGCACCCATGCCACCTGCGACGCGCTGCTGGCCGCGATGATCCGCGATTCCCGCGCCGTAGCCGCGAACTCCGGCACGCAGGGCGGCGCAGGCGCAGGCGCAGGCGCCAGCGGGGGCGAGGACTGGATCCGCGCGCTCTGCGCCGTCGCCTTCGCTCCCGCCGACCTGCCCCGCATGGTTGCCGCCGCGCAGGCGATCACCGGCATGGAGGATGCCTGGCGGCACCTCCTCGCCGCCGGTGGCTTCGCCGACTGGCCGCTGACCCAGGCGGCCCTGCAACAGGCGCAAACACCCGAGTTCAAGTCATGACCGCAAGCACCCGCACCATCCTCATCGACGGCTACAACCTCAGCCTCCAGAAAGGCACCGGGGTCGCCACCTATGCCCGCAACCTCAGCAAGGAGATCGGCCGCATCGGCCACGAGGTCGCCGTGCTCTACGGCAACCGCTCGAACATGTCCCCGGACCCGCTGCTGCGCGAGGTCTCGTTCTTCGATACCGACGCCCAGCGCCATCCCGGCACGTGGGGCAACGCGCTGGAGCAGTGCCTTTACGCCCTGCGCGGGCCGCTGGGGCAGACCGCGCGTGCGGTGCCGACCACCGGCAAGGTCGTCACCCGCACCTTTGCCTCCAGGCTTCCCCACTACGACCGGGTGTTCAACGCCCCCGACGTGTTCCGCCGCGCCCAGAGCGCCTTCAAGCTGTGGGGCAAGCTGTCGGCGATCAAACCGCCCGAAATGCCGGATCTCGCGCATTGGACCTACCCGATGCCGCTGCGACTGGCCGGGCGGCCCAACATCTACACGCTGCACGACATGGTGCCGCTGCGGCTGCCCTATACCACGCTCGACGACAAGCGCGCCTACCTCCGGCTGATCCGCAAGCTGGACCGCAGCGCCGACCATTTCGTCACGGTGTCCGAATGCTCCAGGCGGGACCTCGTCGAAGTGGCGGGCATTGCGCCGGAGCGGATCACCAATACCTACCAGTCGGTCGACATCCCCGCCGCGCTGCGCGACAAGCCGGAGGATCAGGTGGCCCGCGAGGTCGAGGGTTTTGCCGACCTCGGCTACCGCGACTATCTGCTGTTCTGGGGCTCGATCGAACCCAAGAAGAACATCGGCCGCCTGCTCGAAGCCTATCTCGCCAGCCAGGTCGACGTGCCGCTGCTGGTGATCGGCGCGCAGGCGTGGAAGTCGGATCAGGAACTCCAGGTCCTCAACCAGAAAGGCAAGCTGGGCGAAAAGGCACGCAAGCGCGTGGTGCAATTGCCCTATGTGCCCTTCCCCATGCTCATCACCCTGATCCGGGGCGCGCGCGGGGTGCTGTTCCCCTCGCTCTACGAAGGTTTCGGCCTGCCGGCGCTGGAGGCGATGCTGCTGGGCACGCCGGTGCTCTGCTCCGACACCGCCTCGCTGCCCGAGATCGCGGGCGATGCCGCCTTGATGGTCGACCCCTATGACACCGCCGCGATCTGCCAGGGCATCCGCACGCTTTGCGCCGATGCCGACTTGCGCGCGGAACTGAGCCGCAGGGGCCTCATCCAGGCGCGAAAATTCGCGCCCGAGGCCTATCGCGCCCGCCTTGACGAACTCTACCGGAGGTTCCTGTGACAGTCCCCGCCAGCCGCTGCCGCCGTGTGGCCCTGCTCCTGCGCCCCGCCGCCGTGGCGCTGGGCCTTGCCGCCTTGTCGGGCTGCGCCAGTTTCGGCAGTTCCGGCCCGTCCACCGGCGCGATTACGGAGGCTGGAAAGGCCGCGGGCAAGACCGCGCATGGCAAGACCGCTCAGGCCGACGCGGACATCCACGTCGTCGACCTCAGCGATGCCGTGATCGGGCGGGGGCGCGACTACGCGCAGTCGCGGCACTTCTCCGACCTGTTCGGCACGGGCACGCCGGTCGGCACGGTGATCGGGACCGGCGACGTGCTCGACATCGGCGTCTGGGAAGCACCGCCTGCGGTGCTGTTCGGCAGCGCCCGGGTCGA
Organism: Sphingomonas sp. IC081; assembly: GCF_006874585.1. GTDB lineage: Bacteria > Pseudomonadota > Alphaproteobacteria > Sphingomonadales > Sphingomonadaceae > Novosphingobium. The sequence goes on along the minus strand of NZ_CP029762.1, from coordinate 120,482 downwards.
GACCGGCATGGCCGTTGCCCAGGGCGCGGCGATCCCCCAGCAGATGGTGGGCGAGGATGGCACCGTGACCATCCCCTTTGTCGGCCAGGTGCCGGTGCTCGGCCGCACGCCGGCCGAGGTGGAGCGCACCATCGCCGCGCGCCTCAAGGGGCGCGCCCACGATCCGCAGGTCGTCGTGCGCCTCGTCCAGAACGAGGCGCGGACGGTCACCGTGCTGGGCGAAGTCGGCGCCAGCCGGCGCGTACCGCTGACCGCGCGGGGCGAGCGCCTGCTCGACATCATCGCCAGCAGCGGCGGCCCGCGCCAGCCGGTCGGCAAGACCACCCTGCAGCTCGCCCGCGGCACCGCCGTGGCGCGCATGCCGCTGGACACCGTCGTGCGCGATCCCAAGCAGAACATCATCGTCCAGCCTGGCGACGTGCTGACCGTGATGTTCCAGCCCTACAGCTTCATCGCGCTGGGTGCGGTGAGCCGGAGCTCCGAAGTACCCTTCGAGGGCGGCGGCCTTTCGCTGGCGCAGGCGCTCGGCCGGGTCGGCGGGCTGATCGACCAGCAGGCCAATGTCCGCGGCGTCTTCGTGTTCCGTCTTGAAGACCCCGCCGCGCTCGCCCCGGCCATGGCCGAAACCGCCCGGCGCACGCGCGACGGCAAGGTCCCGGTGATCTACCGCCTCGACATGTCGCAAGCGCAGAGCCTGTTCCTGGCGCAGGACTTCACCATCGAGGATCGCGACGTGCTGTTTGTCTCGAATGCGCCGGCGGTCGACCTGCAGAAGTTCATCAACACGGTATCGAGCGCGGCGTTCTCGGTCGTCGCCGTCACCAATTCGGTCAACTGAGACCGGCGCGCGCCCGCCGGAAACCCCGGCGGGCGCGCGTTTTCACAGTTCCTTGAGGTCGGTCACGAACTCGTAGCGGTCGCCGCGATAGACCGAGCGGGTGAACTCGACGATGCGGCCATCGGGAATGCGGGTCGTGCGTTCGATGCGCAGGACTTCGGAATTCTGCTTCACGCAGAGGATGCCCGCCTCGGTCGGCGTCGCCAGCGAGGCGCGGACGCGCTGGGTTCCGGTCGTCGGACAGAAACCATGGGTCTCGAGCGCCTGGTAGAGCGAGTCCCCCAGGCTTTCGAGATCCGGCATGAACTCGGCCGGGATCACCGCATGCTCGATCGCCAGCGGTTCGCCGCCCGACAGGCGGACGCGGCCAAGCCGCGCCACCCGCGCCGTCACCGGCACGCCGAGCGCGGCGGCCTCTTCCTCGGTCGGCTGGGCATAGGACTTGTAGATCCACACGACGCCCGGATCCTCGCCGCGCAGTCGGGCATCGGTGCTGAAGCTGCTGAGACGCGCGCCGGGCGCCTCGATCCGCTTGGCAACGAACGTGCCCGACCCCTGCTTGCGGACCAGCACGCCTTCGCCGATCAGCTGTTCGATGCCCTTGCGTACCGTGACGCGCGAGAGGCCGGCCATCTCGCTCAGCTCGCGCTCGGATGGCACCGCGCTGCCCGGATCGATCGCCCCGCTGTTGATATGTTCACGCAGGCTGCGGGCGAGTTGCAGGTAGAGGGGCGTGCCCTCCTCGCTGCGGGTCCAGGCAATGTCACGCATCGTCGATCAGTCCCGCGTTTCGAGCACCTGCAGCACGTGCCGCAGATTGCCCTTGTGCACATCGAGCAGTGCCTTGCCTTCCGCCACCGGCACGCCCAGCGCGGCGATGACGCCGAGCCGGATGTCGTTGTCCGCCGCCGCCAGCGCACGCTCCGCGGCATCGGCCTCTACCCCGGCAATATCCTGGACCATGTTTCTGCCGCGTTGCAAGAGCTTCGCATTGGAAATCCGCATCGCCACCATGCGCCCCTGATAGACAAGGCCCAAGCGGATCATGATCGCGGTGGTCAAGAGGTTCAGCACCGCCTTCTGCGCGGTGCCCGCCTTCATGCGGGTGGACCCGCCGACAACCTCGCTGCCGGTCTTCACCAGCACCCCGTGCTCGGCGCTTTCGAGCAGCGCGGAACCCGGATTGTTGGCCACGCCGATCGTCAGCGCCCCGGCGGCGCGCGCCTGCTCGATGACGGCGAGGGTATAGGGCGTCCGGCCGCTCGCGGCGACGCCGATCACCACGTCGTCAGGGCCGATCGCGTCCTGTACGACGGCGGCCCGCCCGGCCTCGGCATCGTCCTCGGCCCCTTCGACCGCCTCGGTCAGCGCGCCCGCGCCCCCGGCCATGAGGAACACCAGCCGCTCCGGCCCCCAGCTGTAGGTCGGGTAGAGTTCGGTGCCGTCCTGCACCGCCAGCCGGCCGGAGGTGCCGGCCCCTGCAAAGACCAGTCGCCCGGTGTCCCCGAGCCGCGCCGCGGCGGCGTCGGCCGCAGCGGCAATGGCGGCCGTCTGCGACTGGACGGCGGCGATGGCGGCCAGTTGCCCTTCCAGCATAGCCTCCACCGCCAGTTCGGTCGGCCAGAGGTCGAGATCGAGATAACGGGCGTCGAGCGCTTCAGTATTCATGATATCCTTGTTCCCGATTTCGGGATCGTCATTCGGCCGGAGCCATGAGTTTGCCCGATCCGGCAGGCACCGCGCAAACGACGAATGCGACAAGCGTGCCGATGCAAAGCTGGAACGGGAACGAAAGTTTGCTCAGCATGGCCGGCATGCCGATGGCATGGGCGATGCCCGGCTGAAGCAACAGGATGGTGGCAAAGCCGATCAGGAGCGAGGCGATGACCGAACCCGTCGTCCCCCGCCCGGTGAACAGGGCGGTGAAATAGACGCCCAGCAGGCCCGCATAGGTGAAGACCATGACCTGCAGCGCGAACTCCAGCAGCCCCATGTCGGTATAGCGCTGCCAGTAGAACGAGACGACCGCCATGACGAACATCGCCGCGCCGATCACGCCCATGCCCACCCGGCCGGCGGAAACGAAGTGATGCTCGGGCGCGGCAGCGCCGCGCTTCTCGCGCCAGGGACGGTAGAAGTCCTGCACCAGCACCGAGGACATGGCGTTGAGCGCCGAATTGGTAGTGGCCACTGCCGCCGCGCAGATGCCCACGGTGACAAGACCGCGCAGCCCCCCGGGAAGCTGAGTGAGGATGTAGTGCATGAAGATGCTGATCTTCTCGCCGCCGAACTGGTTTCCGGCGGCTGCCGTCGCCCCGCCCATCAGGTCGGGCCGGTCGTAGAAGACATGGAGCAGCAGGCCGATAACGATGAACATGCCCACCACCGGCACGGTCGCGAAGACCGAAAGATAGAGGCCGCGCGCACCGGTCTTGGCGTCCTTGCAGGCGAGCAGGCGCTGGGTGGTGTCCTGGTCCATGCCGGAATTGGCGATGTAGAGCAGCGAGAGCCCCAGCACGATCGCCAGCACCGAGAACGGGTGCGAGGTGTCGAGCGAGAAGTCGAGGATCTTGAGCTTGTTCACGCCCTCGGGCGTATGGGCAAGGCCCTGGATGATCTCGCCGGTCGAGGCGGGGATCGAAAGCCGCAGGAACACCAGCACCGCGATCGCCGAGCCCAGGTAGACCACGAACTGGATCAGGTCGTTCCACAGCACCGACTTGAGGCCGCCGACAAAGGTGAACAGCACGCTCGCCACGATCAGCAGCGCCGCGGCAATCATGATGCCCTGCGCCTCGACCGTGCCGGTGATCACCATGGCCAGCGCGATGGCGGCCAGATAGACCCGCGCGCCGCCCGCAAAGACGCGGCCGATCAGGAACATGCCGCCCGCCCAGCGCGTCGCCTTCTCGCTGAAGCGCAGGGTCAGCAGTTCGTAGGCGGTGGTCGCCTTGATCGCGTAGAAGCGCGGGATCATCACCTTGGCGACAAAGATCGCGCCGATCAGTCCGCCGATATTGCCGCTGAGATAGGTAAGGTCGCCGTGATAACCGTAGTCCGGCCCGCCCAGGAACGTCGCGGCCGACTGCGTGGCCGAGAGCACCGAAACCGCCGCCAGCCAGGCGGGGACGCTGCCGCCTGCCAGGAAGTAGTCATGCGCGGACTCGGTCTTGCGCGGCGTGAAGATCCAGCCTCCCGCGAGCAGCAGCAGCAGATAGCCGGCGATCACCAGCCAGTCCGCCGTCGTGAAAGGCAACATCATCGAACTCGTCTCCGGACCCGGCCCTGAACGCGGGTGCTCAGGGCCCGACAAAAAAGCGGGCGCCCGGTCGGAGGAGGAGGGGTGACCGGGCGCCGCGCAGGGTGGGGTTTCCTCAGATATGCGCGGTCAGCGAGAAGCCGATCGTGCGTCCGAGGATGTCGTATGTGTCGGGGAAGGTGTTGAAGACACCGCCCGTCGACACATAAGGAGGATTCTTGTCGAACAGGTTGTAGATGCCGGCGCTGAAGGTGATCGCGTCGGTGAACTCATAGGAGGCCGAAAGGTCGAAGGTGTTCTGCGCCGAGATCGTCTCGGTCGAACCGACCGTGCTCGACTTGACCTTGCCGATACGCTGCCAGTCGAACTGGATCACGCCCTTGTCGAACAGCCAGGAAAGACCGGCGGTGTGACGGTAATCGGGCTGGACCAGCGTGGTGCCGTCGCTCGAGCAGGTGGCGCCGAAGGTGCCCTTGCACTGCACCGCCGAAACGGTGGAGTTGGCCTGGATCAGGTACGAGGTGACGATGTTGCCCTGATAGCTCAGGCGCAGGCCCTCGCCCGGCAGGAACGCGGGATGCAGCGTGTAGCTGGCCGAGATGTCGAAACCGCGCTGGAGCAGGCGTCCCAGGTTCTGGTTGTTGACATAGGCGTCCTTGAAGGTGCCGTCGGCATTGCGGGTCACCAGCGAACACAGCGGATTGCTGGCGGTCGGGTTGGTGACGTAGCAGCTGGTGATCGCCGCGATCGGCTGGATCACGCCCACCGCGCCGCGCAGGTCAAGCTCGTACCAGTCGACGGTGACGTTGAGGCCCGGCAGGAAGCGCGGCGTGAACACCGCGCCCAGCGTGGTGGTGTAGCCGGTTTCCGGCTTGATGTCCGGGTTGCCGCCATAATAGTAGTTGCCGGTCAGGTAGCTGGCCGAAGTCGAGTTGGCCGAACCCACCGCCGGGGCGCCGAAGCGGGCGCACTGGGCCGCATCGCCGGTGCCCAGCACGCAGGGATCGCCGCCGTAGCGCGGCTTCAGGCGGTCGACCGTGACCAGGCTGCTGAACGGCAGCGACGACATGCCGGCGGCGAATTCACCGAAGTTCGGCGTGCGCAGGACGCGCTGGTAGGTGCCGCGCAGGCGCAGGTTGCCGTCGACTTCCCAGTTGCCCTCGACCTTCCAGGTGCCGTGGGTGCCGAACATGTTGTAGTCCGACAGACGATAGGCGCCGCCCACGTCCAGCTTGCGGATCAGCGGCAGGTCGCGCAGCACCGGCACCAGCACTTCGCCGTAGAGTTCCTTGACGTCGAAGTCGCCGCTGTAGGCCGACTGCACGCCCTGGCGGTAGGTGTTGCCGGTCAGCAGCGCGGTGTCCTGGTTGATGCTGGCGGTCTCGCGGCGGTATTCGAGGCCGACCGCGAAGCCGATCGGGCCGGCGGGCAGCGAGAACAGCTCTTCCAGCGTGCCGCTCAAGGTCGCCGCCGTCACGAACTGGTCGCGCTTGCGGTCGAAACCTTCGATCGAGCTGCCCAGCGCTTCGGCGATCCCGCTCTGGTTGGGGCCGAAGATGTTGACGCTGTTGACGATGGAATCGAACTTGTTGGCGCCCGTCGAGCTGGTGACGAGGCCGTCGCCGGTGATCAGCGTGTGCTCGGTCGAGCGGCCGTACTGGGCGTAGACGTTCCACTTGGTGGCGCCGGTCAGCGGGCCGCGCAGGCCGGTCTGGACCTGCAGGGTGTTACGCTCGGTCTCGTAGTTGATGAGGCCGAGTTCGGCCAGCGAGCGCGAGACGTTCACCTGCGCCGCGCCGTTGACGAAGGTCAGCTGGTTGCGGATGTCGTCGGTGAGGTAGGGGTTGCTCTCGCTGATCGAGACGGTGCGGTTCACCGAAACCGGCGTGGCGCCGGGGGTGCCGGTCTCCTGGGTGCGCGAATTGTTGTACATCACGCGGCCATAGGCCTCGATCTGCGGAGTGATCTCGTACTTGAACAGCGCCGCGGCATTGATGCGCTTGAGCGGCGAGACCAGCGGATAGCGGTTCGAGATGTTCGAGGTGGCGGACGGGTTGGTGGTGAACTCGCCGCTGTCGGTGAAGCCGAACTTGCGGCCGCTCGCCACGTCGGTGAAGACGCCGCCGATGCTGGGAATCGTCTGGTTCGGGGTTTCCGCCCAGTCGCGCTGGCCGGCGCGGATGAGGTCGCGCTGGGTGTAGTCGGCGGCGATGACGATGTGGCCGCGATCGCCAAGACCGGTGCCGACCATCAGCGAACCGCCGTACTGCGCGCCGCCATGTTCGGACAGGCGGCTCGTCGCGGTGCCGCGCATGCCTTCGAAATCGTCGTTGAGGATGAAGTTGACGACACCGGCCACCGCGTCGGCGCCGTAGACCGCGGCAGCGCCGCCGGTCAGCACGTCGACCCGCTTGATCAGCGAGGCGGGGATCGAGTTGACGTCGGCCGAATTACGGAAGCTGAACGGAGTCGCGCGGGTGCCGTCGATGAGCACGAGCGAGCGGCTCTGGCCGAAGTTGCGCAGTTCGAGAACCTGGGCGCCGAAGGCGTCGCTGCCCTGCGAACCCTGGCGGACACCGCCGGAAAGCTGGGGCAGCTTGGTGGAGAAGTCCTCCACCGTCAGCGCCGCCTGCAGCTTGATCTGCTGCTCGCCGGTGGAAACGACAGGGCTGCTGGAAGTCAGGCCGGCCACCGAGATGCGGGTGCCGGTGACGACGATTTCAGCGGCGGCGCTGGTATCGTCGGCGGGGGCGGAATCGGCGGACTGTGCGAACGCCGTGCCTTGCGACAGGGCAATCGCCAGCGCTGTGGTGGCGACCATGGTCCTTTGAAACTTAACCATTTTTGACTTCCTCATTGTCGTTTCCCTGGCGCCGGAGTTCGTTGCTCCGGCACATTTTCGCACCATGCATACCTGTATGGGATATGTAAAGCGCTGGTATTTTATTGGTCGTAGTTTTCTGGAGGCCCCTCAGACCACTCCGGCCAGAGCCGCGTCCGGCCGCCAGATCGCGCCGCCGGTGAGGGGGCGCCCGACCCCGGTGGTGCCGGGATAGGTCAGCGGCAATCCGCGCAGGCTGCGCGCCGCCAGGAAGGCCATCGCCTCGGCCTCGACATAGTCGCCGCGCAGGCCCACCTCGTCCGCCGTCCGGCAATCGCCGAGACGCGCGCGCAGCGCCTGCATCAGCGTGGGATTGTGGCTCCCGCCGCCGCAGACGATCCACACTTTCGGGGCCGCCGGCAGCAACCGCAGCGACGCCCGCACCGCTTCCGCCGTGAACGCCGTCAGCGTCGCCGCCGCATCTTCCAGCGAACGGGCGCCCGCCCATTCGAGCGGAAAATCGTAGCGGTCAAGCGACTTCGGACCCGATCCCCGGAAATGTTCGTGCTCCAGCAGCATGGCCAGCACCGCCGCGTCGACCGCGCCCGCCGCCGCGATCCGCCCACCCTCGTCATAACGACCGGCCCCGCGCGCCTGCACCACCTGGTCGATCAGGCCATTGCCCGGCCCGGTGTCGAACGCCACCAGCGACCCGTCCGCGCCGATCCACGTGAGGTTCGCCACGCCGCCGAGATTGAGGAACGCGATCGGCCCCGCAAGGCCCAGCCGCTCCGCCAGCGCGGCATGATAGGCGGGCACCAGCGGCGCGCCCTGCCCGCCCGCCAGCAGGTCGTCCTGCCGCATCTGCGCAACCACCGAAACGCCCAGCGCATCGGCGAGGACCTGCGGGTCGCCGATCTGCACGGACAGCCGCCGCTCGGGCCGGTGCAGCAGCGTCTGCCCATGGAAACCGACCAGATCGGGCCTGCGCCCGGCCCGTGCGATCACCTGTTCACCGGCGCGCAGATGCGCCGCCTCGATCACTTCGGCCGCCAGCGCGAACGAATGCGGCCTTGCGCCATACCCGTTCCAGGCCAGCGCATCGCGCGTGGCCTTTTCCAGCGCATCGCGCTCCGCCGCCGAATAGGCGGTCATCGCCCCGGGCCCGAAGGCCGCGATCCGTTCCCCATCGGTTTCCAGCAGCGCCACGTCGACGCCGTCGAGCGAGGTTCCGCTCATGTACCCCATGACCAGCATCAGCCGTCATTCTCCCAACTACAGATGACAAGGCTCGCATCGTCGTGCCGCTTGACCCGCGCGAATTGCCGCAGGGATTCCGGCGCGCTTTCCAGCTCGCGCAGCCGCGCCAGCCAATGCGCCCAGTCCCGCTGCCCGGAAATGGCCAGCAGATCGGCGGGCTCGGCCGCATCGAAAAGTTCGAACAGGCGCAGGAAACCGTCACTGGCCAGGGCGAAACGCGCGCCCGGCCGGACCGGGAACCGCACCTGCCAGACATGATCCGCCGCGCGCGGCTCGGTGCCCAGCACCCAGTAGCCACCGGCGCGGTTCATCAACCGGCGATTGGCCAGAAGCCCCGGCAGCAGCCGCGCCTTGAACGCCTCGGGCGAGATTTCCCCCTCTTCGGCAAGGATCTGCCGCAAGGCCGCAATCGTGCGCGCCTCGATGGCGTCGAGCGCCGAACTGCCAAAAACCTGCCCCTGATTTGCAATGACACGGCAATCGGCAAGCGTCGTGATCTCCGCCTCGCCGCCGATCACCCGCACCATCGCGAAGGCCGCCGAAGGGTGCTCGTGCGCCTCGGCGCGCGGACCGGTCTGCTCGCGCTGCAAAGCCTCGCCGCATTGGCGCATGACCTGGCGCAGCAGTTCGGTGGTCGGCATATCGGGGTCTTGCGCCAGCCCCTCGGCCAGCAGGCCATTGGCCTTTTGCGCCAGCCAGCTGGCATCGCTGGGCGCATCGAGCAACCGGGGACCAATGCCGGTCGCCCCGTCAATCACCCAGGCGGCATTGCCATGGTGGCCCACGCAATCCTCGTTGACTCCGCCCTTGACGCTGCCCGCGCCATCGGTGGCGGCAATCTCGATCCTGAGCATCGGCTTCTCCCAGCTTGCGACTCCGGCATCCCTTGCGGAACACCGAACCGGTATCATGAGGTCAGGAGGAATAAAACCACTTTAATGCCACTTGTATCGCAATTCGAAAGTGGTATCTTCCCAATATGACCCTGACCAAGCCAGACCTAACCGCACCAGAAACGCACCTGGAGGCCACTGAGGGCGAGACCCTGATGGCCCGGGAAGCCCGCGAGGCCCCGCTTCGCTGCACCGAGCAATTGCAGCGCAATGCCGAACTGGTGCGCGAGGCCGGTCGCCGCCTGCGCGCGCTGGCCCCGCCGTTTGCCGCCACCCTTGCCCGTGGCAGTTCCGATCAGGCCGCCGCCTTTGCCAAGTTCCTGCTGGAGACCCATGCCGGGGTGCCCACGCTGAGCCACGCGCCTTCGGTCGGCTCGCTCTACCATGCCACGTCGCCGCGTTTTGCCGGGGTCCCGCTGATCGCGATCTCGCAGTCCGGCCGCAGCCCCGACCTGCTCGCCGCCGCCGAAGATGCCAAGGCGCAGGGCGCGGTGGTGATCGCCGTGGTCAACGACGCGCAGTCGCCGCTGGCCGACCTCGCCGAGATCGTCATTCCGGTGCACGCCGGGCCCGAAACCAGCGTGGCCGCCACCAAGAGCTTTGTCTGCACGCTCGTCGCGCTCACCCATCTCGTGGCCGAATGGAGCGAGGACGCGGCCCTGCTCGCCGCGCTCGAGACCGCGGGCGAGGTTCTCGAAGCCGCCGCCGCGGCCGACTGGACCCAGGCGGTCGAACTGCTGAAGGATGCCGGCGACATGCTGGTGCTGGGCCGCGGCCCGACCCTGCCGATCGCCGGCGAGGCCGCGCTCAAGCTCAAGGAAACCTCCAGCCTCCATGCCGAGGCCTTCAGCAGCGCCGAAGTCGCGCATGGGCCGATGACGCTGGTCGGCGCGGGCGATCCGGTGCTGGTGCTTGCCCCGCTCGACGTCGCCCGCACCGGCCTGCGCGAGCGGCTGGACGACTTTGCCGCGCGCGGCGCCAGAGTGATCGCCGCCGGCATGGCCGAGGACATCGCCCCGGCCGCGCTCACCCTGCCCTCACGCAGCGACGTCCACCCGGTGCTGGGCGCCATCGCCGCGATCCAGAGCTTCTACGGTCTTGCCAATGCCCTGTCGCTGGCGCGCGGCCGCAACCCGGACAATCCGCCCCATCTCAACAAAGTGACACGCACGTTATGAGCCTGTCGGCCATGAACCCCGCCATGAACCCCGCAACGACTCCCGCAATGCCCGAGGCGGCTCGCCCCCTTACCGCGCTTGTCGGCGCCCGCATCGTGCTGGCCGACCGCGTGGTCGAGGATCAGGCGCTGCTCCTTGCGGGCGATCGCATCCTCGGCCTCGCACCGCGCGATACCCTGCCCGAGGATTGCCGTGTCGAGCAGATCGACGGCGGCTGGCTGCTGCCCGGCTTCATCGACGTGCAGGTCAACGGCGGCGGCGACGTGCTGCTCAACGACAGCCCGACGGTGGAGGGCATCCGCGCCATCGCCCGCGCCCATCGCCGCTATGGCACCACCGGCCTGCTGCCCACGCTGATCAGCGACTATGCCGAGGCGGTGGACGTGGCGATCGCGGCCGGCGAGGCAGCGCTGGCCGAAGGCGTGCCGGGCGTGCTCGGCGTCCATATCGAAGGCCCGCACCTCAACCCCGCCAAGAAGGGCATCCACGACCAGACCCGCTTCGCGCCGGTCGATGCCGAGGTGATCGCCCGGCTCGCCGCGCCGACGCTGGGCCGCCGGGTGGTGACGCTGGCGCCCGAACTGGCACCGGCGGGATCGGTGCGCGCGCTGAGCAAGGCGGGCATTCTTGTCTGCGCGGGCCACAGCATGGCCGATTACCAGCAGAGCCACGCCGCGCTGGCCGAAGGGCTGGCCGGGTTTACCCACCTGTTCAACGCGATGACCCAGTTCGTCAGCCGCGATCCCGGCATGGTCGGCGCGGCGCTGGAAGACCGCGCCAGCTACTGCGGGCTGATCGTCGACGGCTTCCACGTCCACCCCGCCGCCATGCGGGTTGCCATCAAGGCGCGCGGCACCGAGGGCATCATGCTGGTGACCGACGCGATGCCGCCGGTGGGCGGCACGCGCGGCACCTTCACGCTGATGGGCACCGAGATCACCGTGGCGAACGGCAAGTGCACCGGCCCCGACGGCACCCTGGCGGGATCGGCGCTGACGATGGCCGAGGCGCTGCGCAACACGATGGACATGCTCTACTGCGACATCGTCACCGCCTCGCGCATGGCCAGCGGCAACCCTGCGCGGTTCCTGCGGCTGGAGCACGAGACCGGCACCATCGCGCCGGGCCTGCGCGCCGACCTCGTGCTGCTGGATGAGGCGCGCCGCGTGCGCGCCACCTGGATCGGCGGCGCGCGCGAGGATCTGGGAGAAGACGCGTGACCCCGCCGCTCGGGCTGATCGAGGGCCGCTTCGGGCGGATCTGGGACGCGGCCGAGCGCAGCCACGTGGTGCGCACGCTGGCCGGGGCCGGCTACGGTTTCTACCACTATGGCCCCAAGGCCGACCGTTCACTGCGGCGCGAATGGCGCAAGGCGCATGACCTCGCCCAGAGCGAGGCGCTCGCCCGGCTTTCCGCCGAATGCCGCGCGGCGGGCATGCGTTTCGGCATGGCGATCACCCCGGTCGGCTCCACCCATCCCTTCGACGATGCCGCGCGGGCCGACCTTGCCCGCCGCATCGCCGACCTCGACGCCATCGGCATCGACGACCTGGCGGTGCTGTTCGACGATCTGCGCGGCGACATGCCGCAGCTGGCCGAGCGGCAGGCCGATGTCGTCAACTTCTGCGCCGGGCTGACCAAGGCCACGCGGGTCTATACCTGCCCGACTTATTATTCCGACGATCCGGTGCTCGACCTGGTCTTCGCGGACCGTCCGGCGGACTATCTCGGCACGCTCGGGCGGCTGCTCGACAGCGCCGTGCAGGTCTACTGGACCGGCGAGGAAGTCTGCGCGAAGGAAATCGGCCCGGCGCACCTCGAACGCGTGGCGGGCGAGCTCGGCCGCAAGGTCTGCCTGTGGGACAACTGGCCGGTCAACGACGGGGCGCGGATGTCGCGCTTCCTGCACCTGCGCGCCTTTACCGGCCGTCCGGCGGCGATTGCCGAACACATCAGCGGCCATGCGGTCAACCCGGCGATCCAGGCGCACCTCGGCTGCATTCCGGCGCTGACGCTGCCGATGCTCTACGCGAAAGGGGAGCGCTATGCCTATGGCGCCGCGTTCGATGCCGCCGCGCGCACGCTGCTCGGCGCGGAATTCACGCAGCGGCTGCGGCAGGACCTTCCGGCGCTGCAGGACGTCGGCTACGAGCGCCTCGGCGCACGGGCGGACCGCCTGCGCGCACGGTATCGGGACATCGATCACCCCGCCGCGCGCGAGATCCTGCGCTGGCTGGACGGCGATGACCTGATGACCGACGACGAGGTCCAGACCCAGTAAGCGGGAAACACGCGATGACGACAAGCGCCACGACACGAGACCGCAAGCTGCTGGGCGAACTGCGCGGCGCGGTCGGCGGGCGCCACGTGCTGACCTCGGCGCGGGCGACGGCGCGGTTCCGCAAGGGCTATCGCACCGGCGAGGGCCCGGCGATCGCGGTGGTGCGCCCGGGCAGCCTGGTGGAACTGTGGCGGGCGGTGCAGGCCTGCGTGGCGGCGGACGTCTCGATCATCATGCAGGCCTCGAACACCGGCCTCACCGGCGGCTCGACACCCGATGGCGACGACTATCCCGGCGGCCTCGTCATCATCAGCACGACGCGGCTCTCGGCGCTGAAAGTCATTCGCGGCGGCGAGCAGGTGCTCTGCCTGCCCGGCACCACGCTCTACGCGCTGGAAGCGGCGCTGCGCCCTTATGGGCGCGAGCCGCATTCGGTGATCGGCTCCTCCTGCCTCGGCGCCTCGGTGGTGGGCGGGGTCTGCAACAATTCGGGCGGCTCGCTGATCCGGCGCGGGCCCGCCTATACCCAGCTGGCGCTTTACGCGCAGGTCCAGCCGGACGGCAGCCTGCGCCTCGTCAACCACCTCGGCATCGCGCTGGGTGACGCGCCCGAGGCCATGCTCGCCCGGCTCGACGGCGGCCAGTTCACCGAAGCCGACATCGACCCCGCCGGTGACAAGTGGGCGCACGACCACAGCTATGCGGCCCACGTGCGCGACATCGACAGCGACGTGCCCGCCCGCTTCAACGCCGACCCGCGCTGCCTGTTCGAAGCCGCCGGAAGCGCGGGCAAGCTGATCGTCTTTGCCGTCCGCCTCGACACCTTCGCGCGCGAGGAGGAGACCAGCACCTTCTACATCGGCACCAGCCGGCCCGACCGGCTGACGGCGCTGCGCCGCACGATGCTGCGCGATTTCGACACCCTGCCGATCGCCGGCGAATACATGCACGCCGAGGCCTTCGACGTCGCCGACCGCTATGGGCGCGACATGTTCTTCGCGATCGAGCGGCTCGGCACCGACCGGCTGCCCGCGCTGTTTGCCGCCAAATCGCGCTTCGACGGGCTGTTCGGCAGCCTGTTCGGAGGCGGCCTGTCCGACCGCCTGATGCAATGGTCGAGCCGCTTCATCCCCGATCATCTGCCGCCGCGCATGCGCGAATACCGCGCCCGCTTCGACCATCACCTGATCCTGAAAGTCCCGCGCGAGCAGGTCGATGCCGCCCGCGCACTGCTCGGCGAGTTGTTCCCCGGCGGCGGCGAGGCCGACCATTTCGAATGCACCGCGCAGGAGGCCGCCAAGGCCTTCCTCCACCGCTTCGTCGCGGCGGGTGCCGCCGTGCGCTACCGCGCCGTCCACCGCGACACGGTGGAAGACATCGTCGCCCTCGACGTCGCGCTGCCGCGCAATACCCGCGACTGGGTGGAGCAGCTGCCCGCGGAGCTTGCCGCCCGCACGGTCCACACGCTCTATTACGGGCACTTCTTCTGCCAGGTGTTCCACCAGGACTACATCGTCACGAAGGGCACCGATCCGCTCGCCTTCGAACACGCGCTCTGGGCCCTGCTCGACGCGCGCGGCGCCCAGTATCCGGCCGAGCACAACGTCGGCCACCTCTACGTTGCCCGGCCCGAGCTGGCGCGGTTCTACCGCGAGATCGATCCGCGCAACCAGCTCAATCCCGGTATCGGCCATACCCCCCGTGGCCGCGACTGGAACGACCATGCCTGCGCGGGGCCCCACGGAGAACACCCATGACCTACTACCTCGGCATCGATGCAGGCGGCAGCAATTGCCGCGCCCGGCTGGTCGATGCCCAGGGCCGCGCGATCGGCGAGGGCAAGTCCGGCACCGCCAACGCGCGCATCGGCATCGAGGCGCTCTATGACACCTTGCGGGAGACCGCGGATCAGGCGGTCGCCGAGGCGGGCCTGACCCCGGCCCAGCGCGCCACCATCCACGCCGGCATGGGCATCGCCGGGATCACCCGCCCCGGCGTGCGCGAGGCGCTGGCAGAGCTCGATTTCGGTTTCGCCTCGGCCGCTTACGCCACCGACGCGCAGATCGCCAACCTCGGCGCCCATGGCGGCGAGGACGGCGCGATCCTCATCATCGGCACCGGCAGCGCCGCCCAGCTGCGCGTCGAGGGCCGCGATTTCACCATCGGCGGCTACGGCTTCCCCATCTCGGACGAGGGCAGCGGCGCCGCGCTAGGGCTGTCGGCGATGCGCCACGCCTTGCGCGCGCTCGACGGGCGCACCCGCAAGACCCCGCTCAGCGCCGCCGTGACCGAGCGTTTCGGACACGACACCGCCCAGGCCATCGCCTGGATGGACCACGCCACCCCGCGCGACTACGGCACTTTCGCGCCGCTGGTGATGAGCTATGCCGAGGCGGACGACGCCATCGCCCGTTCCATCGTCGAGAATGCCGCCGGGCACATCGAGCGTTTCATCGAGACGATCTTCGAGCGCGGCGCCGCCCGCTGCTCGCTGGTCGGCGGCCTCGCCCCGCGCATGCAGCCCTGGCTGCGCGCCCGCACGGTCGAACGCCTGAGCGCACCGCTGGGCGATTCCCTCGACGGCGCCCTGCGCCTTGCCGGTTTTGCGGCGGCCAAGGCCTGACGGGCTGTTTCAAAATGCCCGAACGGGCATTGTGAGGGCGGCACCAGCGGCCTGTGGCACCCGGAAAGCAAATGCGGACCGCACGCTGGCGCATGCGGTCCGCATTCCCGGTCGGGTCGCTCCTCCTCCCCGACACGGTTTACCTCGGTTGGCCTTATACCAGACTGCGATGAGGCAAGCGCAACGCAGCCTGGAACGCTCAGGCGCCGCGCGGGCTTACTGGCCCGCGAGCGCCGCCTGCGCGGCCGCCAGACGCGCGATCGGCACGCGGTAGGGCGAGGCGGAGACGTAATCGAGGCCGATCTTCTCGCAGAACGCGATCGAGGCCGGATCGCCGCCATGTTCGCCGCAGATGCCCAGCTTGATCCCCGGGCGGGTCTTGCGGCCGCGCTCGGCCGCCAGCTCGATCAGTTCGCCGACGCCGTCGACGTCGATGCTGACGAAAGGATCGCGCTCGAAGATGCCCTTGTCGACGTACTGGGTCAGGAAACGCCCGGCATCGTCGCGGCTGATGCCGATGGTGGTCTGGGTCAGGTCATTGGTGCCGAACGAGAAGAATTCCCCGATCTCGGCGATCTCGCCCGCCTTGAGCGCGGCGCGCGGCAGTTCGATCATCGTGCCGACCAGATAGTCGACCGAGGCGCCGCGCTCGGCGAAGACTTCGGTGGCGACGCGGTCGACGATCGCCTTCATCAGCTCCAGTTCCCGGGCCGTGGCGACCAGCGGGATCATCACTTCGGGGATCGGCGCCTCGCCGGTGCGCTCCTTGACGATCAGCGCCGCCTCGAAGATCGCGCGGGCCTGCATCTCGTAGATTTCGGGATAAGTCACGCCGAGGCGGCAGCCGCGATGGCCGAGCATCGGGTTGAATTCATGCAGTTCGGCCGCCCGGCGCTTGAGCGTGTCCACCGCCACCCCGGCCGCGCGGGCCACGTCCTCGAAGTCGGCGTCGGCATGGGGCAGGAATTCGTGGAGCGGCGGATCGAGCAGGCGGATGGTGACCGGCAGGCCCGCCATGACCATGAAGATCTCGGCAAAATCGTCGCGCTGTTCGGGCAGCAGGCGGTCCAGCGCGGCGCGGCGGCCGGCCTCGTCCTCGGCCAGGATCATCTCGCGCACGGCGGTGATGCGGGCGGCGTCGAAGAACATGTGCTCGGTACGGCACAGGCCCACGCCCTCGGCGCCGAAGTCGCGCGCGGTGCGGCAGTCCTGCGGGGTTTCCGCGTTGGCGCGGATGCGCAGGCGGCGCACCTTGTCGGCCCATTCCATCAGCGTGCCGAAATCACCCGCCAGCTCGGGCTGCACGGTCGCCACTTCGTTGGCCATGATCTCGCCGGTCGAACCGTCGATGGTGACGATGTCGCCTTCCTTGAGCACCCGGCCTTCCATGCGCACGGTGCGCGCGGTGCCGTCGATCGAGAGGCTGCCCGCGCCCGAGACGCAGGGACGGCCCATGCCGCGCGCCACCACCGCGGCGTGGCTGGTCATGCCGCCGCGCGCGGTGAGGATGCCGCGGGCCGCATGCATGCCGTGGATGTCCTCAGGGCTGGTCTCGACCCGCACGAGGATCACCGCCTTGCCCTGCTCGGCCAGCTTCTCGGCGGTATCGGCATCGAGCACGATCGCCCCCGAAGCGGCGCCCGGCGAGGCGGGCAGGCCCTTGGTCAGCACGTCGCGCGGCGCCTTGGGATCGAGCGTGGGGTGGAGGAGCTGGTCGAGCGCGGCGGGATCGACGCGGGCGACCGCCTCTTCCTCGCTGATCAGCCCTTCGCGCGCCATGTCGACGGCGATCTTCAGCGCCGCCTTGGCGGTGCGCTTGCCCGAGCGGGTCTGGAGCATCCAGAGCTTGCCCTGCTGCACCGTGAACTCGATGTCCTGCATGTCGCGGTAGTGCTTTTCGAGGATCTCGAAGACACCGGCGAGTTCCGCGTACGTCTGCGGCATCGCCTCTTCCATCGACAGCGGCTTGGCCCCGGCGCGCTCGCGGGCGGCCCGGGTCAGGTACTGCGGGGTGCGGATGCCGGCCACGACGTCCTCACCCTGCGCGTTGATGAGGTATTCGCCGTAGTAGGCGTTCTCGCCGGTCGCCGGGTCACGCGTGAAGGCAACGCCGGTGGCCGAGGTCTCGCCCATGTTGCCGAAGACCATCGCCTGGACGTTGACCGCCGTGCCCCATTCGCCGGGGATCGCATTGAGGCGGCGATAGACCTTGGCGCGGTCCGACTGCCAGGACCCGAACACGGCGCCGATCGCGCCCCAGAGCTGGTCGTGCACGTCCTGCGGGAACGGCTTGTTCCAGAGCTTGGCGACGATGCCCTTGTACTCGGCGACCAGCAGCTTCCAGTCGGCCGCGGTCATCTCGGTATCGAGCTCGTAGCCGCGATCTTCCTTGGCGATGTCCAGCGCTTCCTCGAAGGCACCGTGATCGAGTTCGAGCACGACGTCGGAATACATCTGGATGAAGCGGCGATAGCTGTCCCAGGCGAAACGCTCGTCACCCGACGTCGCCGCGAGGCCTTCGACCGTCTCGTCGTTGAGGCCGAGGTTGAGCACGGTATCCATCATGCCCGGCATCGAGATGCGCGCGCCCGAGCGGACCGAGACCAGCAGCGGATCGGCGGTGTTGCCGAACTGCTTGCCGGTCACCTGCTCGATATGGGCCAGACCCTGGGCCACTTCGGCCTTCACGCTTTCGGGATAGACGCCGCCGTCCTGATAGTAGCGCGTGCACATCTGGGTGGTGATGGTGAAACCCGGGGGAACCGGCAGACCGATCGCGGCCATGCCGTCGAGGTTGGCGCCCTTGCCGCCCAGCAGGTTCTTGTCGCCCTTGCCGCCGTCGTCGACACCGCCACCAAAGCGATAGACATAGCGCGTTTCAGTCAAAGCCGTCATCAATCCATTTCCTTGTTACCGCTCCGCCCGAAAACCGGGATTCGGCGATTTGCGAGGATATGGCATGCTAAATGGCGGCTTTTGGACGCGGTCACCATCGACAAATCGC
This sequence comes from Sphingomonas sp. IC081, assembly GCF_006874585.1. Lineage (GTDB taxonomy): Bacteria > Pseudomonadota > Alphaproteobacteria > Sphingomonadales > Sphingomonadaceae > Novosphingobium. Next base: position 102,325 of record NZ_CP029762.1, on the reverse strand, counting down.
AAAGCCGGATTTCACGATTTGTGAAATCCGGCCCCGTCGAACCCCGTCCAGGAAACGGCTAACCCCTGAGACGCGCCTCGGAAAGATCGAGTTCGCGCGTCAGCTTGCGGATCGTCGCGCTGCCGACCTGGCGGCTGCGGATGAGGTCCGCCAGCCTCGCCCGCTCGGCCTTGACGCCGACCAGGCGGAATTCGCGGAACAGCTTTTCCTGCGCCCGCACGGCATCGCGCTCGTCCTCGCTCAGCCCCTCGATGCGTTCGCGGTAGAGATCCATCACCCGGCCGCCGGCCGCCGCGAAACGGTCGGCATCGCCGCGCTCTTCGGCGAGCCGGTGCTGGTGGCGCTCGATCGCGCGGATCGCCGCTTCCGCCGTCGCCACGCGGGCGGCATCTTCCTCGGCCTGCTTCGAGGGCTCGCCGGGCATCGTCAGCCCCTTGAGCAGCACCGGCAAGGCGATGCTGGCGAGGATCAGCGAAACGATGATCACCCCCGCCGCCAGGAAGATCGCCAGATCGCGCGCCGGGAACGGCGTGCCGTCGCCGAGCGCCAGCGGCAGCGTCAGCACACCGGCCAGCGTGATGGCGCCGCGCACGCCCGCGAACGACATCGCCGCGACCAGCCGCCAGTTGGGGCTGCGCAGCGCGGAATCGGGAAGCGATCCGGTCTGGCGCCGACGCAGGATCGTGAACTTGAACGAGAGCCACACCCAGGCGAAACGCAGCGCCGCAAGACCCGCCACGATCGCCACGACATATAGCGCCAGCCAGCCCGGCTGGCTGTGCCCGGTCACCGCGACGGTCTGCCGCGCTTCATAGAGGATGCCCGGAAGCTGCTCGCCCAGCAGCACGAAGATGATGCCGTTCAGCGTGAACTGGATCGTGTCCCACACCGAATTGCGGCGCATGCGGGTGACCGCCATGGCCTCGCGCGAGATTTCGGCAAACGTCATCGTCACCCCCGCGCCGACGGCGGCGAGGATGCCCGAGGCATGGAAATGCTCGGCCAGCATGTAGGAGCCGAAGGGGATCAGCAGGCTGACGAGGATCTGCGAGCCGGTATCCTCGCCCCAGCCGCGCGTCACCCAGGCCTTGGCGCGCGAGACCACCACCGTCACCGCCACGCCGATGGCCAGGCCCGCGCCCGCCACCCACAGGAAACTCAGCGCCGCATCGCCCGCCGAAAACGTGCCGGTCAGCGCCGCCGCGACGGCAAAACGCAGGCAGACGAGGCCCGATGCGTCGTTCAGCAGCGATTCCCCTTCGAGGATGTGCATCATGCGCTTGGGGATCGGCACGCGCGCGGCAATGGCGGAAACCGCGATCGGGTCGGTCGGCGAGACCACCGCGGCGAGCGCGAAGGCCACCGCCAGCGGCATCGCCGGGATCATCCAGTGGATGAACAGCCCCATGCCGATCACCGTCGTCAGCACCAGCCCCAGCGCCAGTTCGACCACGGTCGAGACGTCCTTGAACAGTTCGTCCTTGGGAATGCGCCAGCCGTCGAGGAACAGCAGCGGCGGCAGGAACAGCAGCAGGAACAGCTCCGGGTCGAGCGAGACGCTATAGGATGTCGACAGACCGATCGCGCCGCCCAGCACGATCTGCACGAGCGGCGTCGGCACCGACCAGGGCAACATCCGCGACACCGCACCGCTGACGACAACCGCCAGCAGCAGAAAAAGCACGACCGAAACGGACTCCAAACCGGGGCTCCTTTGAGTTGCATGGAAATGACCGCGCGAAGACAGGCTCAAGGCCCGTCGCCAGCCGCAGGTCGATAATCCGAAAATGTCCGGGACGGACACAGGCAAGGGCTGAGCAGGGACCATGGCCCGGCCAGTCCGGGATTGCAAACCCTGCCGCGGTATTTTTTTCGCCCCGCGCATTAGGGAAACATTTTGAAACAGCACCGGCGGAAATTTCAAAAACAGAACAGATCAGACGAAACAACTAAACAACTACAACAGTATTCACAAAAACGTCACAAATAGTCTTTGAACTTTCATAATTTTATGTGTCCCCGCCAGTATCCCGCCGCGCTCTTCACCTGCGATCGCGACGACCTTTTCCGCTCGCGAACAAGGACGGACAAATTGCAATGAGGGGTAAGACAATGTGGCATAAGCGCAGCCTCTGGCTGGTATCGACGGCACTCGCCTGCGCGGCGCAGCCCGCGATAGCGCAGGACACGGGGCAGGACACGGCGCAAGACGCGGGGCAAGCCGGGGCGCAAGCCGGGGCGCAGGACGGCGGCTCGATCGTCGTCACCGGGTTCCGCGCCAGCCTGCTGGGCGCGCGCGATGCGAAGCGCAACGCCACGATCATCCAGGATTCGATCGTCGCCGACGACATCGCCGCCTTCCCCGACCTCAACCTCGCCGAAGCGCTCCAGCGCCTGCCCGGCGTCGCCATCAACCGCGAGGCCGGCGAAGGCCGCCGCATCTCGCTGCGCGGCCTCGGCCCGGACTTCACCCGCGTCCAGCTCAACGGCATGGAAGTGCTGGGCAACGTCGACAGCCCGCAGGACAGCCGCGGCCAGGGCACGCGCGACCGCGCCTTCGACTTCAACATCTTCGCCGCCGAACTGTTCAACCACGTCGACGTGCGCAAGTCCTACTCGGCCGACCAGACCGAGGGCGGGCTGGCCGGCACCGTAGGCCTCTACACCGCACGCCCGCTCGACTATGCGGGCGACAAGATCGCCGTGTCGGCCTCGGCCGGCACCAACAGCTACACCAAGGACTTCCAGCCGCGCCTGACCGGCCTCGTTTCCAAGAACTGGGGCGATTTCGGCATTCTCGTCTCGGCCGCCTACAGCCACCGCCAGACCCGCGAGACCGGTGTCGACACCTACCGCTGGCGCACCAACGGCGCCAACGGCTCCGACATTTCCGGCCTGACGCAGGAGGAGCAGGACAAGATCACCTCGGGCACGCTGCGCTTCGCACGCGGCAACCGCCTGTCGGTCTGGGATTCGACGCAGGACCGCCTGGGCGTGACCTCCTCGATCCAGTGGAACCCCGGCGAGGCCACCCACATCACCCTCGACGGCCTCTACGGCAAGTTCAAGGCCGACCGTTTCGAGACCCACCTCGCCTCGCGCGGGTCGGGCGGCTCGACCTGGCTTGGCGGCGCGCAGACCTTCGCCGGCGTCACCTACCCGGCCTCGAGGATCAACGCGATCGGCTGGAACGACGAGAACGAGGTGACCTACCTCGACGTCTCGGGCGGCCAGACGTCCACCGAGACCCGCACCCAGAAGACCAGCAACACCTTCAAGCAGCTGGTGCTGAGCGGCGACACCGGGTTGACCGACAAGCTGACGTTCCGCTTCCTCGGCGGCATCGAGCGCTCCAGCTACGACATGCCGATGAGCGACAAGTTCTATACCGAGGCCTACGGCGACGTCATCTCGCAGTACACCGGCACTTACGGCCTCAAGAACACCTACGGCTGGGACACCAGCGACGCCGCCAACTACCACGCCCACGAGATCGACATGTCGGCGTCCTACCAGGACACCGCGATGGACACGGTGCGCGGCAGCCTCGAATACCAGTTCTCGCCCGACGACAAGCTGAGCCTGGGCGGTGAATGGCGCCGCTTCAAGAACAGCGGCTATACCCTGACCGCCGACGACGTGCTGCTCAGCAGCTTCAAGTCCGGCGCCGTCAGTGCCGACATCGGCGACTATTCCAAGGTCTACAACGGCTATTCCGGCCAGTCGTGGGTCATCGTCGACTACGACAAGGCGCTTTCCGCGCTCGGCATCGATCGCGGCGACTACCTGACCAACCGCGGCAGCGAATATGCCGTCGAGGAGCGCACCTGGGCGGTCTATGCCCAGTACGACTGGAACCACATGCTGGGTTCGGTGCCATTCCGAGGCAATATCGGCGGCCGCTTCTACCACACCGGCATCGATTCCGTCGGCGTGGGCACGGTCGACGGATCGCTGAACACCATTCGCGGCACCTCGAGCTACCAGGGCTTCCTGCCGGCGGCCAACCTGATCTTCGAGCTGACCGACAAGCTGGTGGTGCGCGCCGCCGCGGCCCGGAACATCAACCGTCCGACGCTGAGCGCGCTGGCCGTCAACGGCACCGTCAGGAGCGGCGACGGCGGCGAAGTCTCGGTCTCGACGGGCAATCCCAACCTCAAGCCCTACAAGTCGACCGACCTCGACCTCTCGGTCGAATACTACCTCGGCAATCACGGCTCGATCACCGGCGCGCTGTTCTACAAGACGCTCGACGGCTTCATCGGCACCAAGACCGTCACCAACACGACTTACGGCGAGACGGGTCTCTCCACCGACCTGATGGACGGACTCACCGCCAATACCGTGGTTTCGAGCTACTCGCGCCCGATCAACCTCGGCAAGACCGACCTGTGGGGCCTCGAACTGGCGGCGCAGAGCGACTTCACCTTCCTGCCCGCACCGTTCGATCACTTCGGGGTCGCGGCCAACTTCACTTATGTGAAGTCGCAATACGATTACCGGACGATCTACGGTGACATCGCCGCCAGGACGACGCTTGAAGGCCTGAGCAAGTACAACGGCAATATCACGCTCTACTATCAGGACGCCAGGTTCGACGTGCGCGGTTCGGCCAACTACCGCTCCAGCTACGTCTATTCGGCAGCGCCGATCACCACCACCGTGAACGGCGTGACGGTCGTCGACCAGGATCTCTCGGGCTATGCCGCGACGGTCTATGTCGACATGTCGGCGCACTACAAGATCACCGACCGCATCCAGCTCACGCTCGATGCCATCAACCTCACCAACCAGGCCGAGAAGCAGTATTCGGACACCTCCAAGCGTCTCTACGTCTACACCCGTTCGGGTCGCACCGTGATGGGCGGCGTCCGCTTCGAGTTCTGATCGAGGCGGCGGCGGAAGGACGGGCCGCGCGCTTCGTCCTTCCGCCGTTCATACCGGCAAGCGAGGTCACACCACTGTCATGGAGCCCTGATAGCCGCGCCGGCGAAAGGGCGCATCCTCCGTGTCTTCGCTTCCGACAGGCGGCCGGCTCAGGGCCGTCCTCATCCTGTCCGGCTTCGTGCTTGCCCTGCCACCGGCAGCGGCACAGGCGCGCGAGGCGGCCACGCCGCGCGAAGGCACGGTCAGCCTGCATGTCCCGGCCGGGCGCCTGGCCGATGCCCTGGCCGAGATCTCGCGCCGCTCGGGCATGCAGATCGTCACCTCGGCGCCCGCCGACCTCAGGACCCTCCACCCCGTGCGCGGCCGTTTCGCGGTGAGCGAGGCCATCCGCCAGGTGACGCAGGGCCTGCCGGTGACGGTCCGGCAGGTGCCCGGCGGCTATCTCGTAACTCCGGCAGCGCCGGTTGCCGTTTCCGCTCCTGCTTCCGCCCCCGTGCCGCCGCCGGATGGCAAGGCAGCCCCGCAGCCCCTCGCCCTCGCCCTCGTCCTTGCCGATCCCTTCGGCCAGCCCATCGTCGTCACCGGCTACCGCGAGAGCCTGCGGCAGGCCATGGCGGTGAAGCGCTCCGCCCGCGCCATCCTCGAGGCGACCCGCGCCGAGGACATCACCGCCTTCCCCGACCACAATGCCGCCGACGCGCTCCAGCGCCTGCCGGGGGTGGCGATCAGCCGCGACAACGGCGAAGGCCGCCAGATTTCCGTGCGCGGCCTTGGCCCGCTGTTCACCCGCACCACGCTCAACGGCATCGAGGCGCTGGCGACGACCGCTTCCGGCATGGACAACCGGGGTTCCGCCAGCCGCCAGCGCAAGTTCGACTATTCGGTCTTCGATGCCGGGCTGTTCTCGGGCGTGGAGGTGCGCAAGACCTGGTCGGCCGACCGCGACGCGGGCGGCATCGGCGGCACCGTCGCCCTGCATACGCTGCGCCCCTTCGACCGCCCCGGCAACGTCACGCTGGTTTCAGTGCAGGGTCGCAGCTCCGGCGATGCAGGCGGCGTGACCCCGCAAGTGACTGCCGAAGTGTCGCGGCGAAGCGACAGCTGGGGCGCGCTTCTCGCGCTCTCCTACAGCCGCAACCGCGTGACCGAATACGGCTACCGCAACTGGGACTGGGTGCCGGTCACGTTCGGCGAAGACAACATCGGCGCAGCGGTCGACGCCGCAGACCGCGCGCGGCTGACCGGCGCTTCGGGCGATCCCGTCTACATGTCGCGCGGGCAGACCTATTCGACCTGGACCAACCGCTTCGAGCGCCTGAACCTCGTCGCCGCCTTCGAGCGCGAGGACGACAGCGGGCTGCACATGACGCTCGACCTGATCCATGCCCGGCTCGCCAACCACCGCGGCGAATATTCGCTGGCCGCCGCCGGCACCAACGGGCTCACCGCGGGCACCGTCGATGGCACGCAAGTCCTGAATTCGGTGCGGATCGCCGGGGACACGATGGTCGCGGCGGACTTTTCCGGGGTCGACATGCGCAGCGAGCGCAAGGTCACCGAAGACCACACCGACTTCAACCAGGCGGTCTTCGCGCTGCAACGCCCGCTCGGCGACAGCACGCGGATCGAGGCGCGCGCCGGCTATGCGCGCTCCGACTTCGAGGAACCGGTGTTCGACAAGGTCTTCCTCGAATCCACCGGCCAGTCCTTTTCCTATGTCGCCACCGGCCGCCATCCGCGCAACCGCTACGCCTTTGACCTCGCCGATGCCGCAAGCTGGGATCTCATGCGCGCCGACGTGCGCGAGGATGCCATCGTCAATGAAAACGCCACCGCCCGCCTCGACGTGATCCGCCGCCTCGCCCCGGGCATCGAGCTCAGGGTCGGCGCCAGCTTTCGCCATTACGGCAACGACGGCTACGAGCGGCGCGTGTCCGCCGACTACCGGTCCGGCAGCCAAGCCGCCGCGACGGGCCTGATCGAGGCGCGCTCGCTGGCCCGCTATGTCGTGGCCGATCTCGACGCGACCTTTGCCCGCATCGGCCAGTCCCGCGACCTGACCGCGGCGGACAACCTGCCCGGCACCGCCTACCGCGTCAGCGAGAACGCCTTTGCCGCCTTCGCGCTCGCCCGGTTCAACCTCACGCTGGGCACGCTGCCGCTCGATGCGGAACTGGGCCTGCAATACCTGCGCATGGATACCCGCTCGGCCGGCGAGGCGAGCGACGACACCACGCTGGTCTCGGTGGTCCAGCACAGCCGCCATGGCGCCTGGCTGCCCTCGCTGCAGACCCGGCTCGACCTTGCGAAGGACCTGCGGCTGCGGTTTGCCGCCAGCCGCAACCTCAACCCGCCCGACGTTGCCGACCTGCGCGCCGCCGCCTCGGTCAATTCCACCCCGTTCGGCGGCACCGTGGAGACCGGCAACCCGGCGCTGCGCCCGTTCAGGGCCACCGCGTTCGACCTCTCCATCGAGCGCTACATGGGGCGCGACGGCTATGCCTCGCTCGGCCTGTTCTACAAGCGGATGGATTCGTTCATCATCTCCGAAACCACGGTCATGGCCTATTCCGAAACCGGGCTGCCGCTGGCCTTCCTCTACGACGGGCTGGACGGGACCGCGCTCTACAACGTGGTGCGCCCGCTCAACGGCCCACTGGGCGGCCCACTTGGCGGCAGGGGCGCCTCGATCCTGGGCGCGGAAGCCGCGATCCAGCGCGACCTGGATTTCCTGCCCGCCCCGTTCGATGGACTGGGCGTGCAGGCCAACCTCACGTTCGCCTCGGGCAGCAGCGAGGTGATCTACGACGGAAAGGCCGTCCAGCTGCCGCTGATCGATCTCTCGCGCTGGTCGGGCAATGCCACGCTCTACTACACCGGGCGCGGCTGGGACGCCCGCCTCGCCGCGGCCTGGCGCGGCACCTACCGCATCGACATCGGCAACAACGGGAACATCGGCGAATGGATCGAAGGCGGCATGACGCTGGACTTCGCGGCGCACCTGCGCATCACCGCCGCCATGCAGGCCTCGCTCGAGGCGCGCAACCTGACCGACGCGCCGATCACCCAGTACACCGACCGCGACGCCCACCGCCTGCTCGCGCGCACGCGCAGCGGGCGGGTCTTCGCGCTCGGCCTGCGCTCGACATTCTGACGATGGGAACCGGGATGTCCCCGCTTGCCCGCCGCGAACCTCTACACCAACGGCGCCGCCGGTCCGGCGCTCCTGTATCGGGATGCCCGACATGTTCATGAGCGATGCCGCCAGCCCCCTGCTGGCGGGAATGACACGGCTGAAAAGCTATGTCCGCAAGCGCATGCGCGATCCCGAGGGTGTGGAGGACGTGGTGCAGGAAACCCTGGCGCGGGTCATGGAACAGGAGCGCAGGCAGGCGATCGAGCAGCCGCTCGCCTATGCCTTCCGGGTGGCGGATTCGGTGATCGTCTCGGACCTTCGCAAGCACCGCCGGGCCGGATCGCCGACGGGGCGGCAGGCCGATGCCCATCCGCTCGAACTCGATCCGCTGGAACTGGTCTGCGACATGCCGCTCGCCGACGAGGTGCTGGATTACCGCGAGCGCTTCGCCCGCTTCGAAGCCGCGCTGGCCCGCCTGACGCCGATGCGGCGCACCGTGTTCCGGATGCGCCACATCGACGGCCAATCGCGGCAGGACATCGCCGAGGAACTGGGGCTCGGCCTCGAAGCCGTGAAAAAGCACCTCGTGCGCGCCATGGCCGACCTTGCGCTGGCGCTCGAGAGCGATCTCGAGACGGCCGCAGAGGACTGACAAGACAATGGACAAGCCCCTCAACGATACGCTGGAACTGGCCGCGGACTGGGCCGACCGGTTCGGCGACCTCACCCCCGACGAGCGCCGCGAACTGGCCGCCTGGCTCGAAGAATCCGCCAGCCATGCCCGCGCCTTTGCCCGCATGCGCCGCCTGATGGGCGACAGCGCGCTGATCGAGGCCTGCGAGGCGCGTGCCGAGGCCGGGTTGCCGCCGCTGCCCGGCTTGCGCCCGGACACGGGCCACGCGCTCCGCCCGCGCAGGCGCCTGCAGGTACCGGCCCGCCCGGCCCTGACCCGCAGGCAAGCGCTTGCCGCCGGTATCGCCGGGGCACTGGCGCTGCCGCTTGCCGGTTACGGGTTCATGGAGGCAGCAGCGCCCGACGCCCCGGCGCCGCTGCGGTTTGCCAGCAAGGTCGGCGAGCGGCGCCGGCTGACCTTGCCGGACGGATCCGGGCTGCTGCTCGATGCCGCCTCGCGCGTGGCGGTGGACTTCTCGCAAGCCGCGCGCCGGGTCGTGCTCGAACAGGGCGCGGCCCGCTTCGACGTCCGCCACGATCCCGCCCGTCCCTTCGCGGTCCACACCCCGCATGCCGCCATGATTGCGCTCGGCACCAGCTTCAGTGTCGACCGGCTGGCCCGGGCCAGCGAGCTGCGGGTGTTCTCGGGCCGGGTCGGGCTCGAGGTGCCGCAGCGCGACAGGCTCGAGGTGGCGGCGCACCGCTGGGCGCTGGTCGAGAGCAATGGGGACGAAAACGGGGGCGCTGCACGGGTGACCAGCGGCCGCTTCGATCCCGCCGCCAGGGCGGACTGGCAGGACGACTGGCTCGATGCCGATGCCATGCCGCTCGGCTTCGCGGTGGAACGGCTTGCCCGCTACAGCCCGGTGCCGATGCGGATCGCCGATCCCAAGCTGGGGCGCCTCACTTTCAGCGGACGGTTCCGGCTCGACCAGCCGGAACAGTCGCTCGAACTGATCGGCGCGCTGTTCGGACTGCGGCCGCAGCGGCGGGGCGACACCCTCTACCTCGCCTGAAGCACCAGCCGCACCGCGCCCCGCAAGAGGCGGAACGGCAACGCGGTTTTCCATTTTTGCTATTGCGAATGTATCGCAATATCTCTAGCCGCCAGCGAAAGGGAAGCGACTCCAATAACAGCTCAGGGTTCGTACACGATGACTTTCAACACGGTTCGCAGCCGACTGCTGGTTGGCGCCGCCACCGGCCTGCTCGCGGCAACGCTCTTCTCCGCCGCAGCCGCAGCCGCAGCCGCAGACGCAGATTCCGGTGCCGACGGCGCGGAAAACGCCCGCCCCCGCCGCGACGACATCGTCGTGACCGCCGAACGCGGCGGGCAGACGATCAACGCCGCCACCAAGTCGACCCTGCCGATCGCCGACACCCCGCAGTCGATCAGCGTCATCACCTCCAGCGACATTGCCGGGCTCGGCCTGCAGAGCCTCAACCAGGCGATGCGCTACGTTGCCGGCGTGACCCCGGAGACGCGCGGCACTTCGGCCGAAGTCTACGACCAGTTCAAGCTGCGCGGCTTCGACGTGCCGACCTATCTCGACGGCCTCAAGATGTTTTCCAGCGGCACCGGTTATGCCGTGCCGCAGGTCGACGTCTCGCGCATCGACAGCATCGAGATCGTCAAGGGCGCCGCCTCGGCGCTCTACGGCGCGTCGAGCCCGGGCGGCTTCGTCAACGAACAGAGCAAGCTGCCGATCGACCGTGATTTCTACGGCGCCGCCTCGGCCAGCTACGGCACTTACAACCTCTACCGCTTCGACGCCGATGTCGGCGGCAAGATCGGCGATGGCGACGGCAGCGTGCTGTGGCGCCTCTACGGCAGCGCCAACGGCGCCGACACCCAGCAGGACTTCGGCAAGCGCGAACGCCAGACCGTATCGGGCGCGGTGACGCTGGGCGCGGGCACCTCGACCGACTTCACCGTGCTGGCCGCCTATTCGCACGATCCCTACAACGGTAACTACGGCGCCTTCCCGACGGTCGGCACGCTGATCGCCAACGAGGCCGGCAAGCTGCCCACCTCGTTCTACGGCGGCGAGCCGAACGACCGCTTCAGCCGCGAGCAGTTCGGCCTGACCTACATCCTGAACCACGATTTCGGCGGCGGCTGGAAGTTCCGTTCCTCGGCGCGCTACCAGTACGTGTCGAGCGAGCTCGGCCTCGTCTACACCGGCGGCCCGCAGGCCTCGCCCGACACCGACCCGACGCTCTACACCCGCTATTCCTACGCGACCGACGAGAGCCTCAACAACTGGACGTACGACAACCGCCTCTCCGGCGAAGTCGACACCGGCCCGCTGCACCACGCGCTGATGTTCGGCGCCGACCGGCAGGTCGCCCACTCGCGCGAACTCTATGCCTTCGGCGGCGGCACCACCATCGATGCCTACGACCCCGTCTACGGCACCATGGATACGCCGAGCGATCCCTACCACGTGCTCAACTACAGCCTGGTCGGCTATGCCGATCCCAAGCTCGTCACCGCCCGCCAGCGCCAGCAGGGCGTCTATGCGCAGGACGAGATCTCGCTGGGCGCCCTCAGGGTGATCCTCAGCGGCCGCCAGGACTGGGCCCGCGCCACGCAGGCAGGCGTGGTCAAGAAGGACAGCAAGTTCACCTACCGCGCCGGCGCCCTCTACAAGACCAGCATCGGCCTCTCGCCTTACGTGAGCTATTCGACCTCGTTCGAACCGCAGGGCACGACGCTGCTGGAAGACGGCTCGCTGGCGGATCCTTCGCTCGGCAAGCAGCTCGAGATCGGCGCCAAGTACACGGTTCCGGGCACCGACATCCTGATCAGCGGCGCCTGGTTCAACATCCGCCAGACCAACGTGATCGTCTCCGACCCGGTGACCTACACCTCGCAGCAGATCGGCAAGGTCCGCTCGCGCGGGTTCGAGCTGGAGGCGAGCGGCTCGCTGCCCTATGACCTCAGCTTCCGCCTCGCCTACAGCACGCAGGACGTGAAGGACATCGAGGACGTCTACGCCAACCGCCAGGGCCGCGGCCTTGCCACCGTCGGCCGCGGCGGCGTGAGCGCCAATCTCGAATGGTCGCCCAAGTCGGGCGCGGCAGAAGGCCTCACCATCGGCGGCGGCGTGCGCCACGTGGATCGCACCTACGCCGATCTCTACACCAATGCCGACGGCACCGAGACGCCCTACAACACCCCGTCCTACACGGTGTTCGATGCGCTGCTGCGCTACAACCTCGCCAAGCTCGGCACCGGCATGGAGCGCGTGACGCTCTCGGCCAACGTCACCAACCTGTTCGACAAGAAGTACCTGACGAGCTGCTACGCCAACTACAGCTGGTGCTGGTACGGCAGCCGCCGCACGGTGCAGGGGACCATCGGCTTCACCTGGTAAACCGATAAGCGGGCGAAAGCCCCGCACCCTGACCAGACCCGCTTCCCCCGCGCGCCTCCCCGCAGGCGCGCGGGGGAAGTCGTTTGCGCCATGGCTTGCGGGACCGCAAAAGGACTGCAATAGGCGCCGCCCGCTTTCGCTGGCGAGATTCCTGTGCCAGCGTTCGCGAAGCCCCTGCTCCCAAGACCGTTTCAAGGATCCCCCATGACCGCGCCCTCCTCCGTCGGCATCGACTTCGGCACGACCAATTCGGTCATCGCCCTCTCCGGCGCGCCGGGCGAGGCAGACCTCGTCGAGTTCGCGGCACCCGGCGGGCCGTCCTCGGTGTTCCGCTCGGCGCTGTGCTTCTGGCAGGACGATGCGGTGAAGGGCGGCCCGTTCCCAGGCGGGCTGGCGCATGAGGCAGGCCCCTGGGCCATCGCCGAATTCCTTGACTTCCCGCAAGGCTCGCGCTTCCTGCAATCGTTCAAGTCGGTCGCGGCAAGCGCCACCTTCGAACATGCCAACCTCTTCGAAAAGCGCCTGCGCTTCGAGGAACTCGGGCAAGTGTTCCTCACCCACCTGATGGCCCACGGCGGCGCCCCCTTGCGTGACCTGCCAGAGCGGATCGTGATCGGCCGCCCGGTGCGCTACGTCGGCGCGCGGCCTGACGCGGCGCTGGCCCGCAAGCGCTACGACGCGATGTTCGCGATGCTCGGCCGCCCGGTCCACTACGTCTACGAACCGATGGGCGCCGCCTTCAGCTTTGCCTCGCGCCTGTCCGAACCGGCAACCTTGCTGGTGGCCGACTTCGGCGGCGGCACCAGCGACTTTTCCATCGTCCGGGTCGAGGCGCCCGGTGCCGCGCGGCGCTGCGTGCCGCTGGGCGCGGCGGGCATCGGCATTGCCGGTGACCGTTTCGACTACCGGATCATGGACCATCTGGTGCTGCCGCTGCTCGGCAAGGGCGGTACTTACCGCTCGTTCGACAAGGTGCTGGAAATTCCGCCCGGCCACTTCGCCGATTTCGGCGACTGGTCGCGCCTCGCGCTGATGCGCAACCGCCGCACGCTGGAGCAGCTGGCCCGCCTCAGACACGGCGCCACCGACCCTGCCGCCATCGACCGCATGATCGCGGTGGTCGAGCATGAACTGGGCTTCGGGCTTTACGAGGCGGTCGGCCGGCTCAAGCGGACGCTGTCGGGCGCCGAGCAGGGCGCGCTGCGCTTCGAGAGCGACAACCTCACCATCGACGCCGACGTCAGCCGCGCCGATTTCGAGCGCTGGATCGCCCCCGACCTCCAGCGCATCGACCAGACCGTCGACCGCGCGCTGGCCAAGGCCGGGTTGCAGCCGGACCAGATCGACCACGTGTTCCTGACCGGCGGCTCCTCGCTGATCCCGGCCGTGCGCGCGCTGTTCGAACGCCGCTTCGGCGAAGGCCGGATTGCCACCGGCGACGAACTGACCTCGATCGCCCACGGCCTCGCGCTGATCGGCCAGTCCGCCGACTTGTCCGAATGGACCGCCGAGGACGAAGACGAGGACGACGGCGTAGAAGTGTGAGAGTCCGAACCGAAATTCGCTCTTCCGCGAATTTCGCATGAACCACTCCCTCTTTGGCATCCGCGCGCGTTCACGCTATGGGCGCGCGATGGATACCCTCAGCCGCGACTCCGAAGCGGCCACCTTCTGCGTGGCCGCGCTGTACCGCTTTACCCCGTTCGCGGACTTCGCCGCCTTGCGCGATCCGCTTGACCGGGTGTGCCGCGATAACGGCATCCGCGGCACCCTGCTGCTGGCGCATGAGGGGATCAACGGCACCATCGCCGGCAGCGACGCGGGCATCGCCGCGGTGCTGGACCACATCCGCGCGCTGCCCGATTGCGCCGACCTCGACGTCAAGTTCTCGCGCGCTTCGGCGATGCCGTTCCACCGCATGAAAGTGCGCCTGAAGCGCGAGATCGTGACCATGGGCGAGCCCGAAGTCGATCCGCTGGCCGTCGTGGGCACTTATGTCGAGCCGCAGGACTGGAACGCGCTGATCGCCGATCCCGACACCATCGTCATCGATACCCGCAACGACTACGAAGTGGCGGTGGGCACGTTCGAAGGCGCCATCGACCCGAAAACCGCGACTTTCCGTGACTTTCCCGCCTGGTTCCGCGCCGAACGCGACCGCCTGATGGCCGAGAGCGCCGCAGCGGCAGCGGGCAGGACGCCCAAGGTCGCGATGTTCTGCACCGGCGGCATCCGCTGCGAGAAATCGACCGCGTTCCTCAAGCAGGAAGGAATCGACGAAGTCTACCACCTCAAGGGCGGCATCCTGAAGTACCTCGAAACCGTGCCCGAGGACGAGAGCCTGTGGCGCGGCGAATGCTTCGTGTTCGACCAGCGGGTGACGATCGGCCACGGCCTTGTCGAAGGTTCGCACGTGCTGTGCCACGCCTGTCGCCGCCCGGTAAACGCCGAGGACGTCGCCTCCCCGCTCTACGAGGAAGGCGTGTGCTGCCCGGCCTGCCACGCCGAACGCACGGACGAACAGCGCGCCTCCTATCGCGAGCGGCACCGCCAGGAAATGCTCGCCGCCACGCGCGGCGTTGCGCATGTTGGAGCCGTACGCGCCGACTAATTCGCGATGATCCGGCCGGTGCGCACCGGCCGGTGCCGCCTTACGCGGCGGGGGCGGTAACCAGCCCCCGCGTGCGCCGGTAGAGCCCGGCCACCATCAGCACAAACAGCACCGTGCCCGCCACCAGCGGGATCTTGCCAAGGTCGCCCACCAGTGCCAGCGGCGCCTCGCTGTTGGTCGCCCAGACGATCAGCGCGAAGCCGACACCCCACAGGCTTTCGCCAACGATGAGGCCAGTCGCGGTCAGCACGCCCATGCGGTGGGCAAACTCGGGATCGGCGCGGCGCGCGGCCCAGCAGTCGTAGAACCAGCCGACGATCGCTCCGGTGACGGTCGGCAGGATCACGCTCATCGGCAGGTAGATGCCGATGCCGACCGCCAGCGGCGGCAGCCGCAGGCGGCCTGTCAGCCCCAGCACTTCGTCGAGCGCCACGAAGGCCGCGCCCGCCGCCGCGCCCCAGCCGATCATCGCCCAGTTGAGATCGCCACCCAGCACGCCCTTGGCCAGCGCCGAGATCAGCGCCGCCTGCGGGGCGGGCAGGGCCTCGGCGGTCGCGCCGGGCGCTCCGGCAAAACCGACGGTCATGTTCAGCAGGTTCAGCACCGGCGGAATCACCAGCGAACCGAACACCACGCCGATAACCAGCGCCACCTGCTGCTTCCACGGCGTCGCGCCGACCAGCTGGCCGGTCTTGAGGTCCTGCAGGTTGTCGTTGGAGATCGTCGCCACGCCGAACACCACGCCGGTCACGATCAGCGCATAGGCGACGAGCGCCGCCGTCGTATCCGCGTTCTGGTCACGCCCGAACAGGCCCACCAGCAGGATCGAGGCGGCCACCACGGCCAGGATGCCGATGCCCGAGACCGGCGAGTTGGACGCCCCGATCAGGCCCGCCATGTAGCCGCAGACCGCCGCGATCAAGAGGCCGATCACCAGCACGAAAAGAAGCGCGCCGCCCACCAGAAGGAGCGAGGAACCGGCCAGCGGTCCGCCCGACAGCACGCTGGTGAGCAGGATGCCGATGGGCACCAGCATCGCCAGCGTCGCGGCAGCGACGATGCCGATCGGCATGTCGCGCTCTTCCAGCGCCAGTTCCTGCCCGGCACTGCGCGCCCGGCTGGCCGCCAGCGCCGAGCGCACGCCCGAAACCACCGGCCCGGCGATGCGCAGCAGCGTCCAGATGGCGGCAACCGCAATCACCCCCGCGCCGAAGAAGCGCACATCGGCGCTGAACACGCTGCCCGCCCAGTCTTCCACGCTGGCACCCGGCATCGGATGATTGGCGGTCAGCATCGGCAGCAGCACCCACCAGCCGACGACAAGGCCCAGCAGCATCGCCATGCCCACCGAGATCCCGACGAGATGGCCGACCCCCAGCAGCGCGAACGAAAGCCCGCCGGAAATGCCGGTCGCCCCGGCCCCGGTGCGGAACCACACCGAAGCTTCGGCGGCAATCAGCTTGGTCTGCGTCAGGATCGCGAAGGCGGCCGAGGCCACCGTGTTCCAGGCCAGCACCGAGAGGCCCCTGGCACTCTCCGCCGCGCCCTGCTCGCTGGCGAAACCGACCCGCAGCACTTCGGCGGCGGCATGGCCTTCGGGATAGGGAAGCGGTGTATCGACCACCAGCGCGCGGCGCAGCGGCACCGAGAACAGCACGCCCAGGATACCGCCGGTGCCGGTGATCGCCGCCGTGGTCCAATAAGGGAAGCCCTGCCACCAGCCGATCATGACAAGCCCCGGCAACACGAAGATGATCGCCGCCAGCGTGCCCGCCGCACTCGCCACGGTCTGGACGATGTTGTTTTCCAGGATCGTCGAATTGCCCAGCATGCGCAGGATCGCCATCGAGATGACGGCGGCGGGAATCGAGGTCGCAAAGGTCAGCCCGACCTTGAGCCCGAGATAGACGTTCGCCGCCGTGAACAGCAGGGTGATCGCCCCGCCCAGCAGCACGCCGCGCAGCGTGAGTTCCGCCATCGGCCGCGCGCTGGCTGGCGTGGCCTCGGAAATGCCTGTCATTCTTGCTGTACCTTCGATCCGGCCCTGCGCCGATCCGCCCTGATGGCACGGGCGGATCGGGCTGGCCAGAGGAACGCGCGCGATCGTGGGGAAAGTCGCCGCGTTACTCTGCGGCGGAAGTCTCCGCCCCGACAGGCGCGCGGCTGGCGGCAAGCCGCGTCAGTTCCACGAACTCCTTGCGCCAGTAATCGCCCTGCGGCCCCGCCAGGCTGGCGATGTCGCCATAGTCGAACCGGCCCAGCCGGGTATCGCCGCGCAGCTTCTGCCCGAAAGCGGCCACCGCAATGGCAAAGGCCATGTCCCCCGTCGGCGCCTTTGCCGCCGCAAGACGGCCCGCCGCCACCGGCACCTCGATCAATCGGCTTTCGGTGCCATCCGGCAACTTGTAGCGCAGCCGCACGGTCGCCGCTTCGGAGGCATCGCCGGCCGGAACCGGCGGCGGCGCGCCATTGGCGGCATACCTACGCGCCGGCAACCACCCCTGCTGACCGGCAGGCACGATCTCGTAGAGCGCGGTGACCTGATGCCCCGCCCCGATCTCGCCCGCGTCCACCTTGTCGTCGGCAAAGTCCTCCTCGCGCAGCGCGCGGTTCTCATAGCCGATCAGGCGGTACTCGCCGACCGCCGCCGGATTGAACTCCACCTGCACCTTCACGTCCCTGGCGATGGTGAACAGGGTGGAGGAGAGCTCCTCGTCCAGCACCTTGCGGGCTTCCATGGCGCTGTCGATATAGGCGTGGTTGCCGTTGCCGAGATCGGCCACCGCCTCCATCATCGCATCGTTGTAATTGCCCTGCCCGAAGCCGAGCGTGGTCAGGCTGATGCCGTCCTCGCGGTTCTGGCGGACCATGGCCTCAAGCCCCTTCTGGTCCGACAGGCCAAGGTTGAAGTCCCCGTCGGTGGCCATGACGATCCGGTTGATGCCGCCCGCGATGCGATGCGCACGGGCCAGCTCGTAGGCCATCGACAGGGCCGGGCCGCCCGCCGTGCCGCCCCCGGCCGTCAGCCCGGACAGCGCCGCCCTGATCGCCGCCGGATCGTGGCTGCCCTCGATCAGCGTCTCCACCGAACCCGAGTAGGTGAGGATGGAAACGCGGTCGTCCGCGCGCAAGCCCTCGGCAAGGATCGACAGCGCCTGCCTGACCAGCGGCAGCTTGTCCGGCGCATCCATCGAGCCCGAAACGTCGACCATGAACACGAGGTTCGCCGCCGGTCGCTGGGCGCGCGGGGCATCGTAACCGCGCAGGCCGATGCGCAGCAGCCTGGTGCCGGGATTCCACGGGGTGACGGCAAGATCGGTGGTCACGCTGAAGGGCGTGGAGCGGTCTGTCGGGGCGGGATAGTCATAGCGGAAATAGTTGATCATTTCCTCGGTCCGCACCGCCTCGGGCGGCACCGGCTGACCGCCCATCAGCATGCGCCGGACATTGGCATAGGAGCCCGTGTCGACATCGACCGCGAACGTCGAGACCGGCTCGCTCGCGACCCGGTGGATCGGGCTGACCGCCTTGCCATCGTATCGCTCGCCGCTTTCGGCGTTCCCCGCCATCGCCTCGTACCCCGCCTCGCCGGCAGGTCTCGAACCGCCACAGCCCGCCAGCATCAGTCCCGGGACCAGGGGGCAGCACACTATCAGACGCAATCGCACGGGCTTTCTCCACCAGTTTCGTGGAGATGAAATAGTTCGGCAATTCCGCGACCTACAAGTACGCCGCCGCCGTCAATCCGATGCATGCACCGGACGTCAACGACGGCTGGCGAGCGGCAACCCGAATTTCACGGAACCCATGCTTCGGCCTGCACCCGTCCTGCACCGACATTACACGAACAATCGACGGCCATAAAAGGGGAGGTACATGCGATGCGATGGCCGCGGATCGCCCGTCCACGCCGCCCCAGGCCGTTCAGGCGTTTGCGGCCCAGCCCCGACTGCCGGCCCCTCGCCGGTTGCGGAAAGCGGTCGGCGTTTCGCCGGCAAACCTGAGGAACGCCCGGTTGAAGCTGCTCTGGCTGGCGAATCCGAGCATTTCGGCGATGGCGTTCATGGGGGTTTCGGACTGCGAAAGAAGCTGTTGCGCCCGTTCCAGCCGCACCTTGAGGACGAACTGGTGCGGCGTCATGTTTGTCGCCTTGCGAAACACGCGGCAGAAGTGGGAAGCGGTGATTCCCGCTTTCGCCGCCATGTTTTCCAGATTGTGCTCCGCCTCGGGCTTCTGCCTCACCGAATCCATGATGTGGTGAATGCGGTAGGAGGAGAAGGCCGACGTCGGAAAATCCGCCGCGAGCGTCTTTCGCGGACCACGCATCATGTGGTGCTTGAGCGCATCGATCAGCGACGCCACGTAGATATCGCGCGCGCCCGATTCCGGCTCGTAGAGTTCGGCCAGGATCTGGCGCGACAAGGCCGAGCCAAGGGGATCGTTGAAGGCAAAGCGCATGTGGGAGAACTGGTCGAGCACGGCCGCCGAGCGCAGTTCGTCCGCATCGATGCTGAGCGTCACGACATCGAGCTCGCCGTCGACCAGCCAGCGCGTCGCCATCGTCGCCGGTACGATCGTCGCCGCGCCGGGATAGGATGCGTCCTCGCTCCACCCGTCCCGCTCCCAGGTCCGCACGCTGGTCTTGCCGGCGAGCTGGACCACGAACAGCGGATCGGGCAGCCCCGGCAGGGCGTAGCTGCCGACAAACTGGCGCCAGCGGCTGAAACGCCAGCGGCCGTCGGTCGATGCCAGGCTGACTTCCGGACCGCGCTGCAACGTGTCGGCGATTATGGCCTCGCCATGCCAGACGTGAGGCACGTCCATGCCGCGACCCGCCATCATGGCCGCCACCGCAAGGGCCGCGAATGCCCGTCAGGAACGCTCATGCGTATCCATTCCTCTTCCCGTTTCGGCAGTCAGGCTGCTCTTTCGATCCGAGAGGGATACCCCAATTCACGGCGAGATGCCTTGTCAAAAATTTGCATCGATTTTTACGTTTTGTGATCTCGGCCCGGCCAGTCCCGCTCGTCGAACCCCATGCCGCGGGCGATGATTTCCAGCATGATCTCGTTCGATCCGGCAAAGATGCGACTGATCCGCGCGTCGGTATACATGCGGCTGATGCGGAATTCGTCCATGTACCCGGCGCCGCCATGCAGTTGCACGCCGAGGTCGGTCATCTCGCCCTCCAGTTCGCTGGCGATGAGCTTGGCGGCGGCGGCCGCTTCGCCGGAAAGCTGCCCGGCATTGGCCAGCAGCACCAGCTGATCGACAAACACCTGCGCGGCGTCGATCCGCGCCTTCAGCGCTGCCAGACGAAAGCGGTTGTGCTGGAACAGGCCAACGGGACGACCGAACGCGATCCGGGTCTTCACGAAGTCCGTGGTCAGCGCCAGCGCCGTCTGCGCGGTGGCCATGCTGGCGATGGCGGCGATCAGGCGCTCGGTCGCCAGGAATTCGATCAGCACGGCCAATCCGCGCGCGGGATCGCCCAGCAGGTTTTCGGCGGGAACCTGCACATCGCTCAGGAATATCTCGGCGGTGTCCTGCGCGGCGAGCCCCATCTTGCCAAGCCTGCGCCCCCGCTCGAAACCGGCCATCCCGCGCTCGACCACGAAGAGGCCGAGCTGTTCGCCGCCCGCCTCCTCCTTACGTGCCGGCCCCGTCCGCGCAGCAACAACCACGGCGTCTGCAAGAATGCCATTGGAGATATAGGTCTTGGCGCCGTTGAGCCGCCAGCCATCGCCATCGCGCACCGCCCGGGTCCGGATCGCGCGCAGATCGCTTCCCCCGCCCGCTTCGGTCATGGCGATGGCAAGGATGGTCTGCCCGGCAATGATCTTCGGCATCAGCCGGTCGCGCAGGGCAGGCGCGCCGAGTTTCGCGATATAGGGCGCCGCGAGGTTGCTGTGCAGGTGGAGATAGAACCCCGTCTCCCCGCCGCGCACGTTCTCCTCGATGACGATCTGGTCGAAGCGCAGGTCCTCCATCCCCGCGCCCCCATGGGCGGTATCCGCCCAAAGACAGAGGAGCCCTGCTGCCCCGGCTTTCAGGTAGGCGTCCCGGTCGACGATCCCCTCGCGGCGCCAGCGTTCGGCATGCGGGGCAATTTCGGCAGCCATGAAGCGGGCGACCGAGGCGCGGAACAGGGCATGCTCCACTTCGAAGATGCGGCGTTCCATGGGTCAGCCCTGCGCTGCGCCGCTCATGCGGCGCGGAACTCGTCGATGAGCTTGCGTTTCATGAGCTTTCCCGTCGGCTCGCGCGGCAGTTCATCCCGGAACACGAATGCCTTGGGTGTCTTGACCCCGCCCAGCGCGGAGCGGGTGAAGCCTGCCAGTTCGTCCGCCAGCTCGTCCGCCAGCTCGGGCCCCGCGACCACGCCGGGCGCCAATTGCACCACCGCCATGACCCTTTCGCCCAGGTCCTCGTCCGGAACGCCGATCACGGCGACGTCGGCGACCCTGGGGTGGGTGACCAGACAGTTCTCGATCTCCTGCGGGTAGATGTTCACCCCGCCCGAGATGATCATGAAGCTGCGACGGTCGGTCAGATAGAGATAACCGTCCCGGTCGACATGCCCGACATCGCCAAGTGTCGCCCAGCCCCGGGCATTGATGGCAGCGGCGGTCTTTTCCGGATCGTTGTGATAGGCGAACGCAGGACCGTCGGCGAAATAGACGTCCCCCGTCTCGCCCGCCGGCAGTTCCTCGCCGTCCGGTCCGAGAATCCGGACATTGCCCAGCACGGCCTTGCCCACCGAGCCCGGCCTTGCCAGCCACTCGTCCGAGGCCAGCGCCGTGATGCCGCAGCATTCGGTGCCCGAATAGTATTCGTGCACGATAGGCCCCCACCAGTCGATCATCGCCTGCTTGACCGCGACCGGACACGGCGCCGCGGCGTGGATCACGGCACGCAGCGAGGAATGATCGTGGCGGGCGCGGACTTGCGGGGGAAGTTTGAGCAGCCTGACGAAGTGCGTCGGCACCCAGGTGGCGTGGGTGATGCGGTGCGCCTCGATCATCGCCAGCGCGGCTTCGGCATCGAAGCGCTGCATGACGACGACCGTGCCGCCAAGCCGGTGGATCGTCATCGCCCAGCGCAGCGGAGCGGCATGGTAGAGCGGCGAGGTCGACAAATAGATCGTCTCCTCGCTCATCCCGTAGAGACCTGTTCCCATCGTCTCGAGCGGGGTCGTTTCATCGAGCGGGCCTTGCGGGAGCGGTGGTTTTACGCCCTTGGGCCGTCCGGTCGTGCCCGAAGAATAGAGCATGTCGGTTCCGGCGCTTTCATCCGCCACGGGCGTTTCGGGGAAACGTGCAGCCGCGTCCCGCCAGCCGCCCAGCCCCTGCGCGCCGAAGGTGCCCCGGTGGCCTATGACACATTGACGCGCGACGGCCACTCCTTTGCCATACGCTTTGCGCCGCAACGCTCGCTGGCGGGCAATTTCCTTGGCTGGATCGTCCAGTTCATGGACGTGAGCGAAGCGCGGGCAGCCCAGCGGCAGCGCGACGACATCCTCGAACTGCTCACCCACGACATGCGCTCTCCGCAGGCGTCCATCCTTGCCGTGCTGGAAACGGCGCCGGCGGAAACCATCGCCCCCGAGGTTGCGCGGCGCATACGGCATTACGCGGAGCGCACGCTGGGCCTTGCCGATGGCTTCGTCCAGCTCGCAAGGGCGGAAGCGCTGGACTATACCCTGGAGGAAGTGTCGCTGAACGACATGATGATCGACGCCGTCGACGATCTATGGCCGCAGCTTTCCGCCAGGTCGCTCGACCTCGAGACAAGCGAGACGCACGCGCGCCTGATGGTGCAGGTCGAACGCTCGCTGATGACACGGGCGCTCATCAATATCCTGGACAATGCGATCAAGTACAGTCCGGCTGGAAGCGGCATCCGCTGCACACTGGAGCGCGAGGTCGACGCCGATGGCCGGGCCTGGGCGCTATGTGCGATTGCCGATGAAGGCCCGGGGCTGGGGACGGAACAGAAGCTTCGGATATTCGACCGCTTTCACCGCGCCCCGCTGGGGGGCGGGCGCAAGACCGATGGCGTCGGGCTTGGTCTGAGTTTCGTGCACACGGTGCTGATGCGGCATGGCGGTGCCATTCGCTGCGAAAGCGAACCGGGCCAGGGGGCAACCTTCACCCTCGCCCTGCCGATCATCGGCTAGAGCGGTTTCCAGACCGTCAGATCGCAAACTCACTCAACCGGAGCCTGACGCGCAGCGGCAAGCCTGGACGCGACCGCCTCCACGATCCGCGCGTCGGAGATTGCCTTGCCTGCCCGTCCTGCCTTGCCAGCCCTGCCTGCCTTGCGGGGCTCGCTGGCGAGCACGCGGTAGAGGTTTCGGCCGGTCGCCCTGTCCGAGAGCGAAAGGACAACAACCCGCTGCATCCTCGATCTGGAACGGCTGGGCGCCAAAAGCCACGCACCTGCCGACGCCCCTCCTTCGCTCGGCGCGAACAGTCCCGCCCGGCCGGGAAGATCGGACACCGTCAATTGCACGAGATACGCGCCCCGATCGGAAGCGGAGAACCCCTGCGCGACCAGCCCGGCCTCCAGTTCGTCAGCCAAAGGCCGGGTTACATTGCCGTCCACCAGCATCCGGACACTTCCGGGCGGCGGCAGGGCACCAAAGGTCTGGACAACCACTGGCGGCTTGCCTGCACATCCCGCGAGCATGGCCAACGCGACCACGGCGGAACACCGCCCCCCAAACCGCACTTGCTG
The DNA here is from genome assembly GCF_006874585.1 of Sphingomonas sp. IC081. Classification (GTDB taxonomy): domain Bacteria; phylum Pseudomonadota; class Alphaproteobacteria; order Sphingomonadales; family Sphingomonadaceae; genus Novosphingobium. Next base: position 78,900 of record NZ_CP029762.1, on the reverse strand, counting down.
GCTTCCTGCACTCGTCAACGTCCAACTCCTTGCAGGTGACACCCCCTCCCAGATCGTAACCCCACCTTGTGCCTGCCTGGCAACCGGGTGAACGGCAATTTTACATTGCTTTACACCACTTCAGCCGATTTTCCGCTTAGGGTGCGCCTGTCACACCGCCTCGGGCGCTGTACCACTCTGATCGCAAGTGCTGACCCCAGCACACCACCCCATGCACTGCGTCAGAGGTGCAATCTGACCCGGGCAAAACCGGGCATACCACCTCAGGCCCTGCCTCTGCAGTTTCTGTGAGGCAGGGCCTATCTCTTGCCCCGCACACGAAGGGATTGCTGGCCGGACTTCGGCAACGGCCGGCGGCACGCTTCCAGGCGGCGTAAACACATTCCGCATTGCCAACGCCCCTTTTGATTACATATGTAGTCGGTAAAGGGAGAAAGCCGATGTTGCGTTCCATGACAGCCGCTGGCGCCTTGTGCCTGTCGACAAGCGTGGCACTGGCCTCGCCCCCGGCTCCGTCCGCGTTGGACGGTCAGTGGGTGCTGACGGTCGATCGATGGGGCAATCCGGAATATTCGACGCTTGACCTGTCGATCCGGCGCAATGTCGTCTCCGGCGACTGGGACGGTGCCCCCTTGTCCGGGACCGTGGACGGCCGGACCCTGCGGTTCCGGACAACCGACCAGCGCGGGGCGGAGTATCGCTTCGAGGTACGACTGGAAAATGGCCGGCTATCGGGCACCGCCGACTACCCTGACAACAATTTCGCGGACAGGCGCCAGACATTCACCATTTCCGCCCGTGCCGTGCCCGAGCGCCCGACCGCTCGGCCGCGCGTGATCGACTATGCCCCGCACTCGTTTGCCAACAGCTTCTCGGCGGAGCGCGAACCGGTCCTGACGATCTGGCCCGGCGATATCGTGCGCACGTCGACCGTCGATTCCGGCGGCATCGACGCGCAGGGCGTCACCCGCGCCCTGTTCGGCAATCCGCAGACCGGACCCTTCTTTGTCGCGGGCGCACGGCAAGGCGACACGCTGGCCATCCACATCCGCAAGCTGACCCCCAACCGGGATTGGGCGGAGAGCCTCGACACGATCGTGACACGGGTGCTGGGGGCGGGCCTGAGCGCAAAGGCTTCCGAGCTTGGCCGCCCGGTGCGCTGGCACCTCGACCGGGAAAACGGCCTTGCGACGCTGGAGGAGCCCGGGAGCCGGCTGAACGGCTATCGTGTCCCGCTGCGACCGATGCTGGGAGGGGTCGGGCTGGCAAGCGGTTTCGCCTCGCCGCCGCTGTCGACGGGGGATACCGGCCGTGCGGGCGGCAACATGGACTTTCCCGAGGTGGTCGCGGGCAGCACGGTGCTCCTGCCCGTGCAGCAGCCCGGCGCATTGCTCTACCTGGGCGACGCACACGCCCTACAGGGTGACGGCGAGACCTCCCAATATGCACTCGAGACCTCGATGGACGTCGAATTCTCGGTCGAGATCATCAAGGGAACCGCCATCATGATGCCGCGGGTCGAAACGGCCGGCGAGATCATGACGCTGGGTCAGGCCGGCTCGCTCGATGAAGCGACACGGGCGGCGACCACGGGCCTGATACAGTGGCTGCAACAGGACTACGGCCTGAGCCTGTCCGACGCGGCAAAGGTCCTGGGAAGCGCGGTGCGCTATTCGATCCCGAACCTCGCAGGCCGCAGTGTCGGCGTGGCCGCGCGCATCGACAAGGCATTGCTGCCGCCCCGGTAGCCCGGGTAGCACCGGCCGCCGCCGGGAGGCCCGGCGCGCCTATGCATGCTCGACCTGTGTTCCTCGGTGTTCTACCGCGATGGCCATGCTGCATGTCGTCCATCACCCCGGCTACGTGGTCGCAACCGAGCGCACCGGCACGTTCCCGCATGACAAGTATGCGCTGGTCATGCAGGCGCTTGGCAAAAGCGGCGCGGCGATGCGCGTTCACACCCCGGACGTCATGCCGCGGGAATGGCTCGAGGCCGTCCACGACCCGGCCTATGTCGACGAAGTGATCGGCTGCGCGGTGCCGGAAGCCAAGCAGCGCCGGATCGGTTTTGCGATCGACGAACGCATCTCCCGGCGATCGCAGCTCTCGCCCGGTGGAACCTGGCTCGCCGCGAAGCTCGCCCTGCAGCACGGATATGCCGCGAATTCCGCCGGCGGCAGCCATCATGCCCTGGCCGATACCGGCGCGGGATATTGCGTCTTCAACGACCTGGCGCTGGCCGCCAACCGGCTGATCGAGGAAGGCAGCGCTTCACGCATCCTCATCCTCGATCTGGACGTACATCAGGGCGACGGCACGGCGGCCCTGACCGCGGGGCGCGGCGACATTTTCACGCTTTCCATCCATGCCGAGAAGAACTTCCCGGCCCGCAAGGCACGCTCCTCGCTGGATGTCGGCCTCCCCGACGGCACCGGCGACACCGGCTACCTCGATGCCCTTGCCGGATCGCTGCCCATGGCGCTCAATCATTTCGGGCCGGACCTGATCCTGCTGCAGGCCGGCGTCGATCCCCACGCGGACGACAAGCTCGGCAGGCTGTCCTTGACCGACGAGGGCCTTGCCGCGCGCGATCGGTTTGTGGCGGCAGAGGCCAGGCTTCGCGGCGTTCCCCTGGCGAGCACGCTGGGCGGCGGCTACGGCGCCGACCGCGAAGCCGTGGCCTGGCGCCACGCCCGCACGATCCTCACCCTTTCCGCCGCGATCGCCGCAGGTGCTGCCGCCTGATCGCGCCGGCCTACCGGGACGCCTCCCGTTCGGCCTTGAGCCGCTCCACCAGTCTTTCGATTTCGTCGGGATTGAGCACCCAGGTGCGGGTCTTGCGGCCTTCGCGAAACACCGGCCGCGTGAGCAGGATACGTGCCTGCTCCTTGGCGAAAGGCTTGAAAAGCGCGAAATGCATCACGCATTCGAGCATCACGCCGATCACCGGCGTCTTGCCGTCCAGATCGATCAGCGTTGCCGGCTGGTCCCAGGGAATGTTCATCATCCCCCGCGCCTATCGCGCCTCGCGCCGAATGCAAAGCCTTTGCCTGCGGGCGCCGGCCGCAGGAGCTTCACCGCTTCGGCCTGCACCATTTCTGCCTGCACCATTTCTGCAACGCGCCTGCGCCGACAATTGACCGCGATCCCGCGATAAACTGCCCGCCGCCCGCCGAATGATGGCTCCCGTCAATCAGGGAGACACACAAATGCACTTCGCCGCCGCCCCGCTGGGGGCCAGCTTCCGGTGGAAGCTCGGACTGGGTCTGGCCGTGGTCGCGGTGGGGGACTGGCTGCTCTACCAGCGCGGCCTTGCCTATGGATCGTGGGGCCTCCTGGCCCTTGCCCTGCTGGCGGCGCTGCTGGCCGGAACCCCGGCACTGCGCCGCAGCAAGCCCGGCCTGCCCGCCGCACTGGCCGCCTGCCTGTTCGCGCTGGCGCTGACCTGGGATCCGGGGCCGCTGGCGTGGACGCTGTTCTGGCTCGCGGCGGGCATGGCCGCCCTGCTGGCGCGAACCGGACGGTTCGACGACGGCTGGCGCTGGGCGCAGCGCCTGTTCTGGCAGGCCCTGCGCGCACCGTTCGCTCCGCTGCTCGACATGCGGCGCATCGCGAAGGTGCGTGCCGCCGGGCACGGCAGGCGCATCGGCCTGCGGCGGGCGGCATCGCTGCTGACGATGCCGCTGCTGGGCGGCGCGGTGATCGTCGCGCTGTTCTGCGCCGCCAACCCGATCCTGGCCGGCGCGGTCTCCTCGCTGCTGTCGATCGACACCTCGCTGGTCGCGCAAGGGGGCCGCGCGATCCTCTGGACGATAGTCTTCGCGATGGCCTGGAGCCTGCTGCGCCCGGGCCTGCTCAGGCACCCGCTGCCGCTGTTCGAAGGGCGCGGCGAGCTTCGCCTGCCCGGGTTTTCGCCCGCCTCGATCACCCTCTCGCTGGTGGTCTTCAACGCCATCTTCGCCGTGCAGAACCTGCTCGATGCCGCCTATCTCTGGGGCATGGCCGCGCTGCCGCCGGGCATGACCCTGGCCGACTACGCGCACCGCGGCGCCTACCCGCTGATCGCCACCGCGCTTCTTGCCGCGCTGTTCGTGCTGATCGCGCTGCGTCCGGGCTCCGAGACCGCCGGTTCGCCCGCGATCCGCAGGCTGGTGACCTTGTGGATCATGCAGAACATCGTGCTGGTCGCCTCCTCGATCCAGCGCACGGCGGACTACATCGAAGCCTATTCGCTGACGAGGCTGCGCATCGCCGCGCTGGCGTGGATGGTGCTGGTCGCCTTCGGTCTTGCCACGATCTGCTGGCGGCTGCTGCGGAATCGCAGTTCGGCCTGGCTGGTCAACGTCAACCTGGCCGCCACCGCGCTGGTGCTGACGGGGTTCTGCTTTGTCGACCTGGGCACCATGGCGGCGCGCTGGAACGTGCGCCATGCCCGCGAGGTGGGCGGCCGCGGCGCCGCGCTGGACTTGTGCTACCTGAACCGCATGGGCGGCTCGGCGCTGCTGCCGCTGCTCGAACTCGAACAGCGGCGCGGCCTGAATCCCGGGTTCCATGCGCGCGTGCAGGCGGTCCGTCTCGACGCGCAGCAACGCCAGCCGGTCGCCCTGGGCCTGATCGACATGCGCCGGCAGGAACAGGCGCGCACCATCGCCGCCACGCTGCCCCGGCCCGACCTTGGCGGCGGCTTGCGGGACTGCGACGGCGCGGTGATCACCGAGCTCCCCGCCGAGCCGCCGTCACCCGTCCCAGCACCGGCACCGGCACCCGCATCAGCCCCGACGCCGTCTCCGGCGCCGCCCGCACAATCCCCGACGCAACCCGCTGCGCCGCGTTGACACGGACCTTCCAGGAAATGAACATGGCCGCCATGCCCGGCACGATCCTTCTCGTCGACGACGATCCCCATATCCGCCAGTTGCTGGTCTTCGCCTTCGGCAAGGCCGGTCTCCAGACCATCGAGGCGGGCGACGGCGAGGACGCGCTGGCCCAGGTCGCGCGTCACGGCCCCGATCTGGTGATCCTCGACATCAACATGCCGCGCATGGACGGGCTGGAAGTCTGCCGCCGCCTGCGCGCGACCAGTGACGTGCCGATCTTTTTCCTCTCCTCGCGCGATGACGAGATCGACCGGGTGCTGGGCATCGAACTGGGCGGCGACGACTATGTCGTGAAGCCCTTTTCCCCGCGCGAGGTCGTGGCCCGCGCGATGGCGATCCTGCGCCGCACCGGCGCGCGCGGCGCCTCGGCTGCCGCGCCCGCCGAAACCGTCGCGGTCCTGCGCCACGGCCTGCTGAGTCTCGATCCCGAAAGCTGGACCGCGCAGTGGCATGGCCGCGAGGTGAGCCTGACGGTGACCGAATTCACCATCCTGCGCACGCTGCTCGCCGGGCCCACCCGCATCTTCTCGCGCGACCAGATCATCGACCGGCTGCGCGGCCCCGGCTTCGCGCTGACCGACCGCACGATCGACAGCCATGTCCGCAACTTGCGCCGCAAGTTCGCCGAAGCGGGCGGCTGCGACCTGGTGGAGACGCGCGCCGGGATCGGCTACCGGCTCGGCGCCTGCAGCGGAGCGGCCGCGCCGGGATGATGCGCCTCTGGGCCCGCACCAAGGCCGCGGTCGCCCGGCGCTGGCCGATCCTGCGCCTGCGCACGATCCTGCTGGGCACGCTGCTGTTTGTCGCCGCGCTGCCGGGGTTCGGGGCGATCTTCCTGCGCGTCTACGAAAATGCGCTGGTGCGGCGGACCGAGGCGGAGCTGGTCGCCCAAGGCGCCGCGCTCGCCGCCAGCGCCGCCGTGGTGGGCAGCGGGATCGCGCTTCCCGCCCCGCTGCCAGCCGCGCCGCCCGCCGTCCCCGAACGCTACCACGACCGCGTGACCGAGGTGGACTTGCGCTCCTCCCCCATCCTGCCGCCCCGCCCCAGGGCAGCAGCAGGGGCGGTGGCCGATCCCGCCGCCGTGGCGCTGGCCTGGCGGATGATGCCGGCGTTTCAGGAAACCAAGGTGACGACGCTCGCCTCGATCCTGATGCTGGACCGTCAGGGCATCCTGCTCAATGGCCCGCAAGCCGGCGGAAGCCTTGCCACGCTGCCCGAAGTCCATGCCGCGCTGGCCGGCGTGCCGACCACCGTGCTGCGCGAGAACGCCGGTTATCCCGCCCGCCACGCACTCGACTGGCTGAGCCGCGCCGCCAACATCCGCCTGCACCATGCCCGCCCGGTCGTGGTGGAAGGCAAGGTGGTGGGCGTCCTGCTCCTCTCCCGCTCGCCGCGCGCGCTGTTCCTGGGCATCTACGAGGACCGCGGCAAGATCGCGCTGGGCGTGGCGGCGATCTTCGCGATGCTGCTGGTGCTGTCCGCGGTGCTGTCGCGCGCCATCGTGCGACCCATCGAGGGCCTCAGCCGGGCCACCCGCGCGCTTGCCTCGGGCCGCCGCGTCCCCTCCCGCCAGCCGACCCTGCAAGTCGTCGAGATCCGTGCCCTCTACGAGGATTTCGAGCAGATGGCCGACGCCATCGAGAAACGCTCGCGCTACTTGCGCGATTTTGCCGCCTCGCTGAGCCACGAGTTCAAGACCCCGCTGGCGGGCATTTCCGGCGCCATCGAACTGCTGCAGGATCACGGCGCGCAGATGTCGCCTGCGGATAGCGAGCGGTTCCTCGCCAACATGGCCGCCGACGCGCGGCGCCTGTCGCGGCTGGTCGGGCGGCTGATGGAACTGGCCCGCGCCGACGTCCACGTCGGCGCAGCGCAAGCCGCCGCCCAGCCGGGAGAGATCCTGGCCGCGGTTGCCGACGCGCTTTCGGGCGAACATTTTGCCGTCACGCTCGATCTGCCCGAAGCCATGCCCGCGGTGTCCATCGACGGCGACGCGCTGGAAGCGGTGCTGACCACGCTCGCCGAAAATGCCCGGCAAGCCGGAGCCCGCAGCCTCGCCGTGACGCTCGCCAGCGACGGCAACGGCGTGCGGATCGATCTTGTCGACGATGGCCCCGGCATCCCCGAAGCCGACCGCCCCCGCGTGTTCGAGCCGTTCTTCACCAGCAAGCGCGAACAGGGCGGCACCGGGCTCGGCCTGCCGATCGCCCGCTCGCTGCTCGGGGCCTATGGCGGCGACCTTGCGCTGCTGCCCGCCGCCACCGGCGCGCATTTCCGGATCAGCTGCCCCGCCGCCCCGCCATCGCCGCCACCCGCTCCGCGATAGCGAGCGACGAGGTCAGGCCGGGAGAATCGATCCCGAACAGGTTGATGAGCCCCGGCAGGCCGTGGTCCGCCTCGCCCTGCAGCATGAAATCGGCCGCCGGCATGCCCGGCCCCGACAGCTTCGGGCGAACCCCGGCATAGGCGGGCTGGAGGCGCTCTTCCTCGACCTCGGGCCAGATCCGCCGCGCGGCGGCGAGAAATTCCCCCTTGAGCGCGGGATCGACGGTATAGTCGATGGCATCGACCCAATGGATGTCCGGCCCGAACCGCGCCTGCCCGTCGAGATCGAGGGTAAAATGGGTGCCCAGGCTCGCCGGGCCGGGCACCGGATAGATCAGGTGCGAGAACGGCACTTTGCCGGAATAGGAAAAATAGCAGCCCTTGCCATGGAACAGCGGCGGCACCAGCCCCGGCTCCAGCGCCTCGATGGTCCGCGCCAGCGCCTGCGCCCCCAGCCCAGCGGCATTGACGAGGATCGGCGCCGCCAGCCGCGTATCGCCGACCTGCACGCACCAGAGCGATCCGGCCCGGACGATGGCATCCACCCCGGTCTCGCAGACCAGCATCGCCCCATGCGCCTCCGCCTCCCCCAGCAGCGCCAGCATCAGTCCGTGCTGGTCGACGATGCCGCTCGACGGCGAATGGACCGCCCCCGCGCAGGCCAGCGCCGGTTCGATCATGCGCGCCTGCTGCGCGGTGAGGCGCACGAGGTCCTCCACCCCGGCACGGGCGCCGCGCGCCATCACCGTGTCCAGCGCCGCCAGTTCGGCCTCGTCGCCGGCGATGATGAGCTTTCCGCAACGCCGGTGAGGCACTCCGCGTTTTTCGCAAAAGTCATAGAGCCGGTGTCGCCCCTCGACGCAGAGCCGCGCCTTCAGCGATCCGTCGGGATAATAGAGCCCGGCGTGGATCACCCCGCTGTTGCGGCTGGACGTGACCATGCCGAACTGCTTCTCGCGTTCGAGCACGATCACCTCGTGGCCGCCCAGTGCCAGCGCCCGCGCCGCCGCGAGCCCGACCACGCCTGCCCCCACCACGATCGCGCCGACTTCGTCCATGCCCCTACCCTAACGCCTTGCCCGCCGCCGTGAAGGCATTTTCCCGCAAATCCGGACACGCGCAGGCAGTTGCGCCGCGCGCAAACAGGGGCGGTTTTGCCGCCGGTTGGCCGCTCGGGCGGCCACGACAGTTCGCATAAATGAAATCGCACTTGCGCAGTTCGATCGGGCGAGCGGGGGCCGGGCGTCCTATATGACACGTCGAATCATGTTGATGCCAGCCCCCCTCTCCCGCCCCCGCAGACCGGACACCCCGTGCTGAGGCCCCGCCGCCGCGGGATCGCCTCGGTCAACGCCGAAGTGCGCGACGGCATCGTCCCGGCGGCGGGCAGGATCGCGATGACGCCCGATCGCAGCGCGCAGGCGCCCGGCGCCAATTACCGGCTGGTCGCTCTCATCATCGCCTCCGCCCTGTTCATGGAATTCGTCGACGCCACGGTGCTCGCCACCGCGCTGCCGACGATGGCCCGCGATTTCAGCGTCCGCCCGCAGGACATGAGCGTGGCGCTGACGTCCTACCTGCTGGCGCTGGCGATCTTCATCCCCGCCTCGGGCGTGCTGGCGGACCGCTTCGGATCGCGCACCGTGTTCCGCACCGCGATCGTGCTGTTCATGCTCGGCAGCCTGGCCTGCGGGCAATCGCCGACGCTGGAGATGATCGTGCTCTCGCGCTTCGTGCAGGGCATTGGCGGGGCCATGATGATCCCGGTCGGCCGTCTGGTGCTGCTGCGCACGGTGGCCAAGCAGGACATGGTGAACGCGATGTCCTGGCTGCTGGTGCCCGCACTGATCGGCCCGATCGTCGGACCGCCGCTCGGCGGCTTCATCGTCACCTATCTCGACTGGCGCTGGATCTTCTACATCAACCTGCCGATGGGCATGCTGGGCCTGTGGCTGACCGGCCGCTTCATCGCCAACGTGCGCGAAGAGCGTCCCAACCCCTTCGATGTCACCGGCTTCATCCTGAGCGGCATCGCGCTCGGCTGCCTGCTGTTCGGCTTCGAGATGGTCAGCCGTCCCGGCGAGGCCGTGCTGGCAGGCACGCTGATCGCCGTCGGGCTGCTTGCCGGCATCGCCTATGTCGCCCATGCCCGCCGCCGCGAAGGCGCGATCCTCGACCTGGCACTGCTGCGCGACGACACCTTCCGCCTTTCGGTGATCGCCGGATCGGTGACGCGCATCACCCAGGGCGCGCAGCCCTTCCTGCTGCCGCTGATGATGCAGGTGGGCTTCGGCTTTTCCGCCGCGCGCAGCGGCACGATCACGGTCGCCACGGCGGTCGGATCGCTGGCGATGAAGAGCTTTGCCCCGCGCATCCTGCGCCGCTTCGGCTTCCGCCGCTCGCTGATCGTCAACGGGGTGATCGCCACGGCAGGCTACGCGATCTGCGGCCTGTTCAATCCGGCCTGGCCGACCTGGGCGATGTTTGCGGTGCTGGTGGTGGCGGGCTTCTTCATGTCGTTCCAGTTCACCGCTTACAACACGATCGCCTACGACGGCATCGACAAGCAGCAGATGAGCAATGCCACCGCGTTCTACGCGACCTTCCAGCAGCTGATGCTCTCGCTGGGCATCTGCGTGGCCGCGGTCGCCTTGCACCTCGCCATGCTGGCGCGCGGTCATGCCTTGCCGACGCTGGGCGATTTTTCGGCCGCGTTCTGGGTGGTGACCGCCATCTCGCTCTCGGCAACGATCTGGAACCTGCGCTTTGCGCCCGAGGCAGGCGCGGAGATCAGCGGCCATTCGGACGACACCGCAGCGCAAGGCGCCAGGCCTTCCCCGCAGGAAGGCTGAGAGACCGTTCGGAAATTCGCCAAAAGCGCATTTCGCGGCACCAGCCCCTGAACGCTTGCCAACTCGGCGCCGATGAAAGAACAGTCGGGCGCTTCCGTCTTTAGCGATAAACCTGAAGGGGCCGATCGCATGCGTATCGCGACCATCACCAACTGGGCCTACGGCGCCACTGTCTGCCTGACCATCGCCGCGGGCGTCGCCATGGTCATGGCCTCCAGTGCCGACAGCGCCGAACATGGTGCCATCGTGCAGCGCGACCTGTTCGACCAGCTCACCGCCGAGGTCGAGACCGACCTTTCGGAGCTGACCGATCAGGCCCGCCTCTTCGCGGTATCCGGCGATCCCAGCCACGCCATCGCCTATAATCGCCTGCGCACCGAACTCGGCCCGGTCGAGCAGCGCATGGCCAAGCTGCGCGACAATGGCGCGAGCGAGGAGGAACTGCGCTCGCTGGAACAGGCGCTGCGGCAGGCGCGTACGCTGGAAGACGAACAGCAGGCCGCCATCGCCGCCATGCGCAAGGGGGACGATGCCGTGGCCCGCAAGATCGTGTTTGGCCCCGAATACGAACGCGAACTGGAACGCACCCACTTCCTGCTCGGCCGCTTCCGCTACATGCTCGACGAGCGTTCCGACGATGCCGTGGAAGAAGCCGCCACCGCCTCGCAGCGCCTGCGCACGATCTCCGAGGTCATGGTGGCGTTTACCGCCGTGCTGTTCCTCTTCGTGCTGGGCTTCATCCTCAAGCGCCGCATCCTGAAACCGGTGGTCACGCTGAGCGACGTGGTGAACCGGCTGGCCGACCAGGACTACGAAGTGGAGCCCCCCGCGATCTCGCAAGTCGACGAGATCGGCGACATGGCCCAGGCAGTGCGCATCTTCCGCGAGAACGGCCTCGAACGCCAGCGCCTGCAGAAGGAGCGCGATGCCGACTGGGCGGTGCGCGACCTGCTCGCCCGGATGACCCAGCGCCTGCAGGGCTGCGAATCGGTGGATGACCTCTACCGGGTGGTGCAGCTCTTCGCGCCGAAGATCGCGCCCGACCTCGCCGGCCGCCTGTTCATCCTCGACGAGCGGCACGCGCGCATGGCCTGCGCCGCGCAGTGGCTGACGCCCCACGGCAGCAACCTCGCCTTCAGCCCGGACGACTGCTGGGCGCTGCGGCGCGGGCAGATCCACAGCCCGGGCCACAACCTCACCGACGTGCCCTGCCGCCACGTCGCGCTCGAGGCGGTGCAGGCGACGATGTGCGTGCCGCTCACCGCGCAGGGCGAGACGATCGGCCTGCTGGTGCTCGAAAACCTCTCGGCAGCAGGCGAGCCGGCGCCGTCGACCACCACCTACATCGAACTGATGTCCGAGACGGTGGGCCTCGCGCTCGCCAATCTCAACTTGCGCGAGGCCTTGCGCGACAAGGCGCTGCACGATCCCCTTACCGGCCTGCGCAACCGCCACGAGCTGGACGCCACGCTGCGCAGGCTGGTGATCGCCGCCGATGAGACGGATGCCCCGCTCGCCTGCCTGATGATGGACATCGACCACTTCAAGCAGCTGAACGACCGCTACGGCCATGATGTCGGCGACCTCGCCTTGCGGGCGGTTGCAGGCGCCTTCGCCGGCGTGGTGCGCAGCGACGAACTGGTGTTCCGCTACGGCGGCGAGGAATTCCTGATGCTGATGCCTGATTTCGACGAGAAACGGGGGCTTGAGCGCACCGCCCTCATCCGCGAGCGGATCGCCGAACTGGACCTCCTGCACGAAGGCCAGCCGATCGGTCCGATCACCGTGTCGATGGGCCTTGCCGTCTATCCCCGTCATGGCACCGCACACACCCTGATCGCGGCGGCGGACGCTGCCCTGCTGCGGGCCAAGGAAACCGGACGCGACCGCGTGGTCGTTGCCACCGACCGCCCCGCCCCCAACCACGTCCCCCGCCACGGCGACAATGCCCCCGGGGCCTGACGCGCCCTTGCCCCCGCTCGCGCGATCACTTGGGCGGCGGCCTGCCATGAAATGCAATAAAGGGTTTCCACCGCCCCCGCGAACGACTAGAGGCGCGCCATCCCCGGGGGGCCGCTCATGCGCGACTGAGAGGTGGTCAGCAGACCACGACCCGCTGAACCTGATCCGGCTGACACCGGCGTAGGGAGGGCTGGCGGCTGATCCGTTGTCCCTCCGATTGGAGTGGACACGAAGTGAAGACCGGCAATTTCCGTACGATTTCCCGCCTGGCCCTCGGGCTCCCTGCCCTGCTCGCGGCCGTTCCGGCGCTGGCCGACGAAGCCGGTTCCGCAGACGGCGCCGACGGCAAGGCAGACATCAGGGTCATCGGCCACCCCGATCCCGAAGGCCTGCTGCCCGACCAGACCGCCCCCAAGGCGATCAGCGCGATCTCGTCCGACTTCATCGTCAAGCAGGCGCCGACGCTCAACGCCTTCCAGCTGGTCAACCTGCTGCCCGGCGCCAATGTCTCGTCGAGCGATCCCTACGGGCTTTCGACCAGTTCCAGCCTGACCATGCGCGGGCTTGGCCAGGACCAGATCGGCGTGCTGATGGAAGGCGCGCCGCAGAACGACATCGGCTATTTCTACGCCTATCCCTCGCAGTTCGCCGATGCCGAGAACGTGCGGCAGATCGCGCTGGCGCAAGGCGCCGCCTCGATTGACGCCCCGGTGGTGGCGGCCGCAGGCGGCCTGCTGTCGCTGACGCTCGACGATCCCAAGGCGGAGATGGGCGGCCTCGTCAACCTCTCGCTCGGCTCCTACGATGCGCGCCGCGCCTTCGTGCGCTTCGACACCGGCACGCTCGGCGCCAGCGGGATCAAGGCCTTCATCTCCTATTCGAACAACCGCGCGGACAACTGGCGCGGCGCCGGTTTCGACAAGCGCCAGCACGTCGACGCCAAGCTCCTGCGCGAATGGGGCGAGGGCAACCGCGCCGCCATCGCCTTCTCGTACAACGACGCCAAGACCTCGACGTATGCCAGCCCCTCGCTGGCCGACTGGAAAGCCTATGGCCGCGGCTACAACTACGACAAGCAGTACAGCGAGGGCAGCACCACCTACTGGCGCCTCTACCGCGCGCCGTTCCGCAACTTCTACGTCTCCGCGCCGATCCACCTGAACCTCGGCGACCGGCTGGCCTTCGACACCACCGCCTACCTCCAGTTCGGCCACGGCAACGCCCCTTACGGCACCCAGCTGACGACCACCGGCAACTACCTCGGCACCGAGGAACTGACCCAGCCGATCACGCTGCCCGGCGCGGTGGACGGGACGGCGACGGTGCTCGGCAACTGGACCGGCAAGCAGCGGCGCGTCGGCGACGTCAGCAAGCTGACCGTCACCGCCGGCGCCCACACGCTCACCGCCGGGCTCTGGTTCGACTACGGCACCGACCGCGTGACCCAGTCCTACACCTCGATCGACGCCAGCGGCCATCCGCTCGACCAGTGGGGCTACCAGAGCAAGGCGATCCGCACCGCCGACGGCCGCCTGCTGGCCTATGAGAATGCCCGCACGGAAACCGTCACCAAGGGCTTCTTTGTCGCCGACAGCATCGCCGTGACCCCGCGCCTCGGCGTCGAGCTGGGCTTCAAGGGGGTCGACGTGCTGCGCAATGGCCGCAACTACCTGCCCGGCCCGCAGGACAAGGTCCGCCGCGACAGTTTCGCCGCGCTGCCCCGCGCCGCCGTGCACTACACGCTGGACGAGCGGCAGCAGCTCTTCGCCAACGTCACCACCAATTTCCGCACGCCCAACGAGTTCGCGCTCTACAACAGCTACTACGCGGGCGAGCTGGTCAGCCAGGGCACGAGCGGCCTCAAGAACGAATATTCGGTCTCCGAGGAACTGGGCTATCGCTACATCGGCCCCAGCCTGTCGTTCTCGCTGACCGCCTTCCACTACCACTTCCGCAACCGGCAGGTGGCAACCGTGGTGAACAGCGGCGGCGCGCTGGTCAATTCGACGATCAACGGCGGCAGCCAGACCTCCTACGGCCTCGACGGCGAGATCGACTATCGCCCGGCCAGGGGCGTCAGCGTCTACCTCTCGGGCGAATACCTGCACACCCGCCAGGACGACGATCTTGCCGTGGGCGGCGACTATCTGCCGACCAGGGGCAAGCGTGCCGTCGCCAGCCCGCAGTTCCAGTTCGCCATGGGCACGACGTATGACGACGGCCGCCTGTTCGGCAGCACCGCGCTCAAGTACGTCGGCCGCCAGTACGCCACCTTCATGAACGACGAGAGCATCAAGGGCTACGCCACGCTCGACCTTTCGATCGGCGTGCATCTCGCCGGCCTCATCGATGCGCAGCGCATGGACCTGCGGCTCAACGCGATCAACGTGACCAACCCGCACGTGCTGTCCGGCGTGCAGGCGATCACCGCCAATGCGCTGGATACGACGGCGCGCGGCGGCACGCTGATCTCCGGCTCGGCGCCGACCTACTACGTCGGCAGCGGCCGCGCCTTCGTGGCGACGCTCTCGCGCGCCTTCTGACCATGAGCAGCGCGGCACCTCGTCCGGCCGATGGCCCTCATCGGGTGCACGGGATGGGCACGGCCTGGGAGGCGCCGACCTGGCCTGCGATCACGGCCGGGGAGGCCGCCGCGATCCTCGATGCTTTCCCGGATGCGGGGACCTTCGCCGGACTGCGCTGGCATTCGCCGCGCCCGTTCTCGGCTGCGGTGCTGGCGCAAACCGACCGCGGTGAATTTTTCCTGAAGCGCCATCACCGGCGGCTGCGCACGCGGCAAGCCCTCGCGGAAGAACATGCCTTCATGGCGCACCTGCGCGGTGCGGGCCTCGGCGTGCCGGACGTCATGCCCGCGCGGGACGGCTCCGGCGCGGTGACGCGGGGCGAATGGAGCTACGAACTGCACCGGCGCTCGGAAGGGGACGATCTCTACCGCGACCGGCAGTCGTGGACACCGTTCCTCTGCGCCGGTCATGCCCGCGAGGCCGGCGCCGCGCTGGCAAGGCTGCACCTGGCGGCACGCGGCTTCGCGGCCCCCGAGCGCGGCGGGCACCCGCTGGTCGCCAGCTTCACCATCCTGCCCGCCCGCGATCCGCTGCTGGCGGCCGAGGCCTATGTCCGCGCCCGTCCGGCGCTGGGCGCCTATCTGGCCGACAGGCCGTGGCAGGCCGAACTGGCGCGGCTGTTCGCGGCGCTGGGCAGCGGCCTTGCCGACCGGCTCGAACACGAGCCGCTGCTGTGGACACACAACGACTGGCATCCCTCCAACCTGCTGTGGTCACAGCAGGGCATGGTGAGCACGGTGTTCGATTTCGGACTGGCCACGCAGACCTGTGCGCTGCACGACCTTGCCACCGCGATCGAGCGTACCGCCATCCCCTGGCTCGACATTGCCGAAGGCCGCGACAGTCCCGCCGATGTGCGCGCCGCGCTGGCGCTGCTGTCGGGTTATCGTGCGGTGCTGCCGCTCAGCCAGGGCCAGCTCGTCACTCTCCTGCGCCTGCTGCCGCTGGTGCACATCGAATTCGCGCTTTCCGAAGTGGACTATTTTGCGGGCATCCTCGGCGATCACGCGCAGGCCGATCTTGCCTGGCAAGGCTACCTGATCGATCATGCCGACTGGTTCCTCTCTGCCGCCGGACAGGCCTTCCTCGGCGCACTTGAGCAGGGGCACCTCGCCTGATGTCGGCTCTCGAGATCATCGCCGTCATCGTCAGCTTCCTCGGCATCTGGATGACCGCGCGGCGCTGGCTGCTGTGCTGGCCGGTGAGCCTCCTGGCCTGCGCGCTCTACTTCAAGCTGTTCCTCGACGTGCGGCTCTATGCCGACATGGTGCTGCAGGCGCTGTTCGGCCTCGCCATCCTCTACGGCTGGTTCGTCTGGGCACGGGGCAAGCAGGATAGCGGCGAAGTGGTGGTCAGGCCGCTCGCGCTGTCGCGGGCGGCGGCGGGGCTGGCCCTCGGCGCCCTCGGCGGCCTCGCCATCGGCTGGATCACCAGCCGCTTCACCGACGCGGCCTTGCCGTGGATGGACGCGATGCTGAGCAGCTTCAGCCTTGTCGCCCAGTACTGGACCGCCCGCCGCCATGCCGCCAGCTGGCTGCTGTGGATCGCGGTGGACGTGCTCTACGTCGGCATGTTCGTGTTCAAGGGCCTGTGGCTGACGGCGGGCCTCTATGCGGCGATGATCGGGCTCGCGGTGATCGGCTACCGGGCCTGGCAGCGCGCGCGGACACGCACCTGACCGCCCCGCTCCCACCCATGGCGAAGCGCCGGCGGCCGTTCAGGCGGCAATCGTCGCCCGTTTGAACGCGCTGCGCTTGGGCGCCATGGCAAGGGTGGCGCGCACGTCCGGCCCCGCCTGCCCCGGATCCTCGAAGGCATCAGAAACGCAAGCCCCAGAAACGCAAGCCCCAGAAACGCAAGCCCCAGAAACGCAAGCCCCAGAAACGCAAGCCCTAGAAGCGCAAGCTGAGCCAGCCCGCGAGGAAATCGGAACTGCGGTAGCCTGCCGAAGTCAGTGCGGGACCGGCCTGGAGGTGCTCGTAGCGGCCGGTAAAGGTCACGCGCGGCGAGATCGTCCAGACCGCCTGCAGGCGCGCCAGTTCGGCGATCTTGCGGGCGCGCCCGTTCTGGGTACCGGCAAAGGCCTGGCCGTTGGCGCGGTAGACCGCGTCGGTCACGCTGTCGCGCCAGGCGAAGCGGTACTCCGCGCTGACTTTCACCGACTGCAGCGGCGCGAAGCTGAACGTGGGCGCCAGCGAGCGCAAGTTCGTGGGTGTCAGATAGAGCTGGTAGCTGAAGTAGACGTTGTTGCCGAACGGCGAGTAGGCATCCCGCAGCTTGCCATCGCCGTAACCGCCGCCGCCGCTGGCGTAGTCGGCGCTCACGCCGATGCGCGGCGCCGCCTTGCCGGCCCCCAGCCGCAGTGACTGGGCCAGCAGCACCTGCCAGGCATCGATCCGCTGCTCCATGAATTCGCCCCACTGGTGGTTGACGGTCCAGTCGAGATTGACCGGCCCGGCATCGCCGTAGACGTGGACACCGCCGTAATAGCGGGTCGCCGGGCCGACCCGCCCGCCCCAGGCGCCAACCCCGTTTTGCCGCCGCCAGAGGAAAGGATCGACGAACAGCTTCGAACCGCCCAGAAACGTCGGCGGCACCGCGAAGCCCAGCGTCACCCCGGAAAACCGGCGCTCGGGATCGCTCTTGTCATCGCGCAGGCCATCCTCGCCATAGGCCGTGGGGCGCAAGTCGAACACGTCCGCGCGCACGGCCTTGCCGCGCACCCAGGCACGCACGCCGTTCAGGGTGTAATGCATGGTGTTGTTGTCGCGCTGCGAGGTCAGCAGGTTGGGGCCGTCCACGAACTCCTGGCGGCCATAACGCAGGCCGAGCTCCAGCCCGCCGACCTCTTCGCTGACTTGCGCAAAGTACTGCTGCGCGGCAAGACCGTTGCGAAAGTTGCTGGAAGGCTTGCCGAGGTTCTCGCCGCCGAGGCCGCCACGCGCCAGTTCGCCGTAGAAACGCACGTGCGGGCCCACGTGCAGGTCGGCGCCGGCAACCACGCGGGAGATGTCCTGGCGCTGCGCCTCACCCTCGCGCAAGTTGGGATTGGTGGTCTGGTTCATCCGCAGGCGCAGTTCGCCGGAGAGCGTCAGGTAGACGCTGTCATCGCCGGTCAGCGGCAGGAACTTGAGACGGTCGAGCGGATCGTCGCGCCTCGCCTTGCTGGCCATGACCCGCCAGTCCTCGGCCCAGCGCGAGATGCTGTAGCCGTTGGTCACGGCGCCGTCGCCGTTGGCGGAAACCGGGTAGGCGGGGGCTTTCGCCTCTTCGGCATGCGCCGTGACGGAGGCGCAGCAAAGGGTTGCGGCAAGCAGCCGCGCAGACAGAATGGTCATGTTCGGGGGGATCCTGTGCGGGGCTTTTGCCCCGTCTTGGTTCAGGCGGAAATCAGGCCGGCCTCGGCGCCGGCTTCAGGTCGGGCGCGCCGCTTGCTCTCCCGCGAGCGGCGCGTGCAAGCGGTCAGACGAGGGCGCGGTTCTCGGCGGCGACGGGCTCGGCGGCAGCGGGGTCGCGCTGGGCAAGCACGGCCCTGAAGCGCGCGGTATCGAGCTTGCCTTCCCAGCGCGAGACCACCACGGTTGCCACCGCATTGCCGATGAAGTTCGTCAGGCTGCGGCACTCCGACATGAACCGGTCGACCCCCAGGATCAGCGCCATGCCCGCCACCGGCACCGCGGGCACGATGGAGAGCGTGGCCGCCAGCGTGATGAAACCGGCGCCGGTCACGCCCGCCGCGCCCTTGGACGAGAGCATCGCAACGCCCAGCAGCAGCACCTGCTGGCCCAGCGTCAGTTCCACGTTGCAGGCCTGGGCGATGAACAGCGCCGCCAGCGTCATGTAGATGTTGGTGCCGTCAAGATTGAAGCTGTAGCCGGTCGGCACGACCAGGCCGACGATGCTCTTGGGGCAGCCCGCGCGCTCCATCTTCTCCATCAGCGAGGGCAGCGCGCTTTCCGAGGACGAGGTGCCCAGCACCAGCAGCAATTCGGCCTTGAGATAGGAAATCAGCGCAAAGATCGAGAACCCGGCAAGCCGCGCCACCACGCCCAGCACCACCACCACGAACAGCGCGGACGTGACGTAGAAGGTCGCCACCAGCCCGGCGAGGTTGGCAAGGCTGCCCACCCCGTACTTGCCGATGGTGAAGGCCATCGCGCCGAACGCACCGACCGGCGCCGCCTTCATGACGATCGACACCAGCTTGAAGAACACCATCGAGACGGTTTCCAGCAGCGAGAGCGCGGGCGCGCCGCGGTCCCCCAGCATGGCCAGCGAAATGCCGAAGAGGATGGCGATCACCAGGACCTGAAGGATATTGCCCTCGGTCATGGACGAGAGGAACGTGTCCGGGATCATGCCCGTCAGGAACCCGGTGATCGTCGTTTCGTGTGCCTTCTCGGAGAAGAGTGCGACCTTCGAGGCATCGAGCGTGGCAGGATCGATGTTCAGGCCGTGACCGGGGCGAACCACGTTCGCCACGACCAGCCCGACGATCAGCGCCAGGGTCGAGAAAAAGAAGAAATAGGCAAATGCCTTGCCTGCCACCCGGCCGACCGCGCGCAGATCGCGCATCGAGGCGATGCCGGTGACGATGGTCAGGAAGATGACCGGGGCGATCACCATCTTGACCAGCTTGATGAACGCATCCCCCAGCGGCTTCAGCGCCTCGCCCGTGGCGGGCGCGAAGTGGCCGATGGTGACACCCGCCGCGATGGCGATGAGCACCTGCACGTAGAGATGAGCATACCAGCGGCGGGGCGCGGCGGACTCGTGCGTATCGGGCAATGGGGTGTGCATGGCAGGCCTTTCTTCCTCTCTCTGCACGCGCAAGACTTATGCTTATCGCGGGCTGGGCCAAGGCTGTTCGATTCCACGCTGCGGCCAAAGACATTTTTGCAATCCATTTAAACCGCCGGATTCCGGGCACTTCGCGGCGGAGCCGGCGATGGCGATGGGCGGAAATCGGCACATTGCACTGCAGCGATGTGCAACAATTTGCACATCGCTGCCACTGCGGCTACCGTCCGGGGGGTGAATCGCCGCCATGGTCTCTACTGGCTTGTCGCCGCACTCGCCGCCGCCCTTGTTGCGGGCAGCGTGGCGGGCGAAGTGGTGCGCCGCCGCTCCGCGGCCGCCTTCGCGGCCTCGGTCGCCGCCGACGCGCGCCTGCGACAGGCCCTACTCGACAGCGAGATCGCCCGCTTCCGCCTGCTGCCGCAAGCGCTGGCCGACGACCGCGACGTGATCGCCGCCGCGCGGGCCCAGCCAGGCGCGGTCAAGCGGCTCAACGCCAAGTTCGAGACCTTTGCCAACCGCATCGGCGCCTCGGCCATCTACCTCATCGGGCCGGACGGTTTTTCGGTGGCCGCCAGCAACTGGAACCGCCGCGAGAGCTTCAGCGGGCGCGACTATCGCTTCCGGCGCTACTACCGCGACGCGATGCGCAGCGGCGGCGGCGCGCAGTTCGCGCTGGGCACGGTCAGCCATCACCCCGGGCTCTACCTGGCCCGCAAGGTGGCCGGCAGCAGCGTGCTTGTCATCAAGCTGGATTTCGACCGGATCGAGGCGCAGTGGCGCACCGCCGGCGGCGAGACCTTCGTGACCAATGCCGACGGCGTGATCCTCGTCACCAGCCGCGATGCCTGGCGCTTCGCGATGACCGCGCCGATCGGCACCGCGGCGCAGCAGGCCGTGGCCGCCGACATCGGCGCGCCGGGGCTGAAGCCCACGCCCTACACGATCGACCGCGAGGGGCTGGTCCGCATGGGCGAGCGCGCCGGCGCCCTGCAACTGGCCAGCAGCCCGCCCAGCCGCGACGGCTGGCGGGTCAACCTCGCCCTGCCGATCCGCGTCGCGGTGACGACGCCGATGCGCAGCGCCCAGATCATGGCCGCGCTGCTGGCGCTGCTGGCCGTCGGCGCGGTCTGGTGGCTGGCGCAGCGCAACCGCCGCCGCCGCGAACGCACTGCCCTGCTCGAAGCCGCGGTGACCGAGCGGACCGCCGAACTGCGCCGCGAGATGGAGGAGCGCGCCGCGCTCGAACACCGCGCCGCGCTCCTGCGCGAGGAACTGCGTCTCGCCAACCGCCTCGCCACGCTGGGCCAGGTGACGGCAAGCGTCGCGCATGAAACCGCCCAGCCGGTGACCGCCATTCGCAACTATGCGGCTTCGGCGGGCCACCTGCTCGACCAGGGTGCCAGCGACGAGGTGCGCGAGAACCTCTCGGCGATCGACCGGCTTGCCGAGCGGATCGGCGTGATTACCGCGCAGCTTCGCGGGTTCGCGCGAAAGGGCATTGCCGGAGAGGGTAGCGGCGCAGGAGGCGGGGCAGGATCGGTGCTGCTGGCAGATGGGCTCGACGGTGCCCGCCTGCTGCTCAAGGAACGGCTGGCCGCCGTGCGCTACGAGACACCGGACATTCCCCCCGGCCTCGTTGTCCGGGGGGACAAGGTGCGGATCGAACAGATCCTCGTGAACCTGCTGCAGAACGCCACCGAGGCGCTGGCCGGACACCCCGATCCGCGCATCAGGATCACGCTGGCGCTCGAGGAGAACGAGGACGGCAAGGCGCAGGCCCTGCGCCTCGTCATTGCCGACAATGGCCCCGGCATCGCCCCCGAGATCGCCGCCCGCCTGTTCACTCCCTTTGCCACCAGCCGCGCCGAAGGGCTGGGGCTGGGCCTGGGCCTCGTCATCGCCCAGGACATCGCCCAGGAGTTCGGCGGCTCCCTGCGCCTGCTCCCCGATGAAGCCGTACGGAACGCGATTCCGGGCGCGATGCCGGACACGATGCCGGGAATCGGCGGCGCCACGTTCGAACTGCGTCTGAGACTTGCCTGATGACCGACAGCCCCCTTCCCGCCAGCCCTTCCGAAAACCGCGATGCCCCCCGCGTCGCGCTGGTCGAGGACGATGCCGACCTCGCCCGCGCCACCGCGCAATTGCTGCGGCTGGCGGGTTTCGCGGTGGAGACCTTTGCCGCCGCCGCCCCGGCGCTCGCCGCCATCACCGCCGACTGGCCGGGCGTGGTGGTCACCGACGTGCGCATGCCGCTCATCTCCGGCATCGACCTGTTTCGCCAGCTCCATGACCGCGATCCCGAACTGCCGGTGATCCTCGTGACCGGGCACGGTGACATCGCGATGGCGGTGCAGCTGCTCAAGGGAGGGGCCTGGGACTTCCTGACCAAGCCCTTCGCCCCGGACGCCCTGATCGCGGCCGTTCGGCGCGCCGCCACCGCGCGCGGTCTCACGCTGGAAAACCGCCACCTGCGCAGCCTTGCCGAAGCCGACGACGCGCCGCTGTTCCTCGGTGAAAATCCCGCGATCCGCCGCCTGCGCGAGATGATCCCGGTGCTCGCCAATGCCGATATCGACCTGTTCATCGAAGGCGAGACCGGCACCGGCAAGGACCTGCTGGCGCGCCTGATCCACCGCGCGGGCAAGCGCGCGCGCCACCGTTTCCTGCCGATCGCCTGCGCCGCGATGCCGCAGGCGCTGGCCGATCCGCTGTTCACCGCCAGCGGCCATGCCGAACCCGGCCTGGCCGCCGCGCATCGCGGCACGCTCTATCTCGACGACGTCGACCGCGCCCCGTCCCATCTGCAGGAACGGCTGCTGCCCTTTGCCGAACAGCGCGTGCTGCGCCGCCGCGACGAGGCCGTGCCAGTGGACATACGTGTCATCTCGACCAGCCAGAACGCCGCGGAAGGGCCGCCGCCGGCGCTGCTGGCGCCGCTGTTCTACCGGCTCGCCGCGATGCGCCTCAGCATCCCCCCGCTGCGCGAGCGGCGGGAGGACATTCCAGCCCTGTTCGCCCGTTTCGCGGGCGATGCCGCCCGGCGGCTCGGCCGCGACCTGCCGGTGATCACCGCGCCGCTGCGCACCATGCTCGAACGGCACGACTGGCCCGGAAACGTGCGCGAGCTCGGCAATTTCGCCGAACAGTTCGTGCTGGGACTGGGCGATCCCGCCCCTGCCCCCGGTGCGGCGAAGGGGCTGACCGAACGGGTCGATGCCTTCGAGCGGGACGAGATCATCGCCGCCGTGCAGGCGGCGGGCGGCGAGATCGGTGCGGCCATCCGCGCACTCGATCTGCCGCGCAAGACCTTCTACTACAAGGTCAACAAGCACGGCATCGACCTGACCGCGCTCCGCCGCAAGGACTGACCGGGCCGCAGGGGCTGACCGGGCCGCAACCGTCCCACCGTCATCGATCTGACACCGGCAGGCCATAGGAGAGCCGCCGTCCCGCAAGCTTCACCGGTTCTCCCGTGCCTGTCATTCGCCCGATCGACATCTGGTTCGCCGATGAGGTGCTTCCCCACGAAGGCCGCTTCCTCGCCGCCGCACTGCGCATCTGCGGCGCGCGCGAGGAGGCCGAGGACCTTGTGCAGGAGGCATTCGCCCGGCTCTTCACGCTGGACGGCTGGGCCGCCATCGACAATCCCCGCGCCTACGTGATCCGCATGCTGCGCCATATCGCCATCGAGCGGATGCGCCGCCAGCGCATCGTCGATTTCCGGCAGCTCGCCGACGTCGATCACCTCGCCCTCGCCGACGACACGCCGGACCAGCACCGCATCATCGCGGGACGCGACGGGCTGCGCCGGGTGGCGGAGCTGATCGCCGGCCTGCCGGAACGCTGCCGCACCGTCTTTGTCCGCCGCCGGATCGAGGGGGAATCCTCGCGGGCGATCGCGCGGGATCTCGGCATCAGCCTGTCGACGTACGAAAAGCGGCTGGCCCGCGCCATCGAACTGCTCTCCCGCGCCCGTCTCGACGCGGAGGCGGAACCGCCCGGTGCCGGCGAAGCCCAGGCGCGGCGCCAGCGGTAAAAAATAAATCGGCCGCGGACTTGGCGGGTTTGCACGCGCCGCTCGTCTTCTGTTCCGGCCTTTGAACTTACCGCATCCGGAACCATGAGCATCTTCGACGAGAAACGGCATCGGCGCCGCAAGGCGACCGGCGAAGCGGCGGTCTGGCTCGCCCGCCATGAGGCCG
The DNA here is from genome assembly GCF_006874585.1 of Sphingomonas sp. IC081. GTDB lineage: Bacteria > Pseudomonadota > Alphaproteobacteria > Sphingomonadales > Sphingomonadaceae > Novosphingobium. Next base: position 55,294 of record NZ_CP029762.1, on the reverse strand, counting down.
GCACGATCGATGAAGCGGCTTTCGAGACATGGCGCGGCGCCGCGCCCGGCAATGCCATCGCCTTCGCCCGCGCGCTCTCGGTCTGGCGGGCAGCCGCACCGGACCGCGCCGGGGCCGCCGATGTCCATGCCCCCACACATGCCCCCGCACACGGCACCGCACCGGCTCAAGGCCTGTCGCGGCGCCGGGCGCTGGCCGCGTTCGGCGGCATCGGCCTCGCCGGATTGCTGGCCGCCGGCGGCGTCACCACGCGGGCCTATGCCTGGCAAAGCGCTCGCTCCGATGTCGGGCAAAGCAAGCGCCTGATCCTGCCCGATGGCAGCCACGCCATGCTGAACACCGACAGCCAGCTGCAATGGCGGTTTTCCGAGAGCGAACGCAGCCTGTGGATCCTGCGCGGCGAAGTGGCGCTGGACTTGCGGGCCGGTGTTGCCGCCCGCGTCCACGGCGACGGCCAGGTCGCCCTGCTCTCGGCCGGGCGCTTCAACGTCCGCATCCAGCCCGAGGCGATGGACGTCACCGTGCTCGCCGGCCGGGCCTTGGCGGGGAGCGGGCAAAGCACTATCGATGCGCCCGGCCAGGTCGCCGCCGCCAACGAGGGGCTGCTGCTCTCCGCCGCCCGGCCCACCGTCCGCCCCGCCAGCCCGCAGCGCCTGGCGGCAACGCTGGCCTGGCAGCAGGGCGAGATCGTGTTCGACAACCAGCCGCTGCAGACCGCCGTGCAGGAGTACAACCGCTACCTCACGGGCAAGATCCTGATCGCCGATCCCGAACTGACCGGCATCCCGGTCGGCGGGCGCTTCACCTCGACCGATCCGGCCGCGTTCCTCTCCGCGCTCGATCTGGGCCTCGGCATCCGCGCCACCCCCAGCGGCGGCGGCTTCGTGCTGACACGCTGAAAAATTTCGGCGCCGCTTGGCGGTTCGGCCCGGCCGGATCGTCTGGAAAGGCAGAGGCGCCGGTCGGCGCCTGTCAAAGGGGTCGTTCATCCATGTCCGCACGGTTTCGCCGCGCGCCGCTTTTCGCGGCGTTGCTTGCCACGTCTGCTGTCTGCGCCGCATCCGCCACCTTCGCGGCGCCTGCCATGGCTGCCGAGCAGCCTGCCTTCGCCATTCCCGCCCAGCCGCTGTCGAGCGCGCTGACGCTGTTTGCCCGCCAGGCCAAAGTGCAGATCTTCTTCCCCAGCGCCACCATCGCCGCCCAGCGCGCGCCCGCGCTCAATGGCCGGATGCCGCGCCAGCTTGCGCTGTCCCGCCTGATTGCCGGCAGCGGCCTTGCGGTGAAAAAGGACGACGGCAGGACCGTGATCCTCGGCCTCGAGGACGACCGTTCCGAGCCCGCCCCGCGCGGCGGCCGCAGCACCCTTCCCGCCGAGGAAGACGCCTCCGACATCATCGTCACCGGCACCCGCGCGCAGGCACAGACGGTGTTCACCGCGCTCTCCCCGGTCGACACGCTGTCCCAGGAGCAGGTCAGGGCCACCGTGACCGCCCGCCTCGACGAGAAGCTCACGCAGCTTGTCCCCGCCTTCATCGTCCAGAAGCTGCCCGCCTCCGACGGCCCGGAATTCATCCGCCCCGCCTCGCTCAACAACCTCTCGCCCGACATGACGCTGGTGATGGTCAACGGCAAGCGCTTCCACCGCTCCTCGTTCCTCAACAGTGGCGCCCAGGCAACCGACCTGGCGCAGATCCCCTCCTTCGCGATCGGCCATGTCGAAGTGCTGCGCGACGGCGCCTCGGCCCAGTACGGATCGGACGCGATTGCCGGTGTCATCAACGTCATGTTCGACACCAAGCCGGGCTTTTCCGCCTATGCGCAAGGCTCGCAGTACTACAAGGGCGACGGCGGGCAGGTGCAGCTGGGCGGCCGCGCGGGCTTTGCCCTGCCCGGCGGCGGCCACTTCGTGGTGACCGGCGAATTTGCCGACACCAACCCGACCTCGCGCAGCCAGCAGCGCCAGGACGCCATCGATTTCGCGAATTCCACCGGCATCGCCGTGAAGGCCCCGGTCCAGCGCTGGGGCAATCCGCAGCTCCAGACGATCAAGTTCGCCGCCGACGCCGCCGAGCCGATCGGCGAGGACATGGAAATCTACGGCTTCGGCACGTTCGGCAAGGGCAAGGGCTGGTCCGACATCAACTGGCGCAACCCGGCGACCACCACGTCGGTCTACAAACAGACCGCCGCCTTCCCCGGCTTCGACGTCAACGCCATCTATCCCGCCGGTTTCACCCCCAGCGAAGGCGTGCGCTATACCGATTTCCAGACCGTGGGCGGGCTTCGCGGCGGCAAGGGCGGCGACTTCCACTGGGATCTTTCCGCCTCGCTGGGGCAGAACGCCACCGCCTTCTACCTGCACAATTCGATCAATGCCTCGCTCGGGCCGGACAGCCCGCTGGACTTCTACCTCGGCCGCAACATCCAGCGCGAGTTCAACCTCAATGCGGACGGCGTCTACACGCTTTCCCTGCCGGTCTTCGCCAGCCCGGTGACGGTGGCCTTCGGTGCCGAGCGCCGGGTGGAGACCTACACGATCCGCGCCGGTGACAAAGCCTCCTATGCCGTCGGCGCCGGCGCGGCTTATGGCCTGGCCGCCGGTTCCAACGGCTTTCCCGGCTTCTCCGACCTTCAGGCGGGCTCGTGGAGCCAGACCAGCTACGCCGGCTATCTCGACGTGACGGTGCCGGTGACCCGCGCGTGGAGCGTCGAGGCGGCGCTGCGCGACGAGGACTATTCGAGCTTCGGCAACAGCTTCAACTACAAGGTCTCGACCCGCTACGAGATCACCCCGGCACTGGCCGTTCGGGGGTCCTATTCGACCGGGTTCAAGGCGCCGACCCCGGCCCAGCTCCATTCGACCAGCACCTCGCAGGGTCTCGATACCACCACGCTGCTGCTCTACACCACCGGCCGCCTCTCTCCGCTCAACCCGGTTGCGCAGTATTTCGGCGCCACCGCGCTGAAGCCGGAGACCTCCAAGACCGCCACGGCGGGCTTTGTCTGGCGCACCGGCATGGGCCTGTCCGGCTCGATCGACGCCTACCAGATCAGGGTCGATAACCGCTTCAGCGTCTCGCCCAGCCATGTCCTGACCGATGCGATCAAGGCCGACCTCATCGCCCAGGGCATCAGCCAGGCGGCGGACTATCGCACGATCACCTTCTTCACCAACGACTACGACACCCGTTCGCGCGGGGTCGACTTCGTGGTCTCGTACAAGCACCCGGTCGGCCCCGGCACGCTCGATGCCACGGCCTCCTACAGCTATACCCAGACCCGGGTCGTCTCGAGCCGGATCGCCCAGAGCGACACTACCCGCGTGAAGTACCAGAACGGCCTGCCCGAACACAACGCGGTGGGCACGATCACCTACACGCTGGGCAAGGTCTCGCTGATGGGCCGCCTGCGCTATTACGGCGGCTGGACGGATTCGAGCGGCAACTCCACCGGCGACATCTTCCAGGACTTCGGCGGCATCGCCTTCGTGGATGCGGGCGTGACCTATGCGCTGCGCCCCGGCCTGTCGATGCGGGTCGGCGCGGAAAACCTGTTCAACACCTACCCCGCCAAGGCGACGTTCCAGGCCAGCCGCGGCCTCGTCTATTCGCGCAACGCCCCTTACGACACCAATGGCGGCAACTACTACGCCCGCCTCGACGTGGCGTTCTGATGGAAGGAAGCGAAGCCATGGCCCAGCGGCGGCCCGCGCAGTTCGATCGCCGTGCATGGATGACCGGCGCCATGGCCTCGGGCCTGCTGTCCGGCACCCTGGCCTCCGCAGATGCGGGGCCGGGAAATGGGCCGGGAAATGGGCCGATCGGGGCCGCGCTGCGCCGCGCGGTCCCGGCGGCCCCGCAGGACAGCGCCTACTGGGCCCAGGTGGCGGCCCAGTTCGACGTGACGCACGACATCGTCCAGCTGGAGAACGGCAACTGGGGATCGATGGCGCGGCCGGTCGCGCAGGCCCATGCCCGCAGGCTCGCCCGGGTCAACGCCGAGAATTCCTACTACGCGCGGCGCGGCTTCTGGCAGGACATCCTGCCGGTCCGCGCCCGCGCCGCCGCCATGCTCGGCGTCTTGCCCGAGGAGATCGCCTTCACCCGCGGGGCGACGGAAGCGCTGCAGACCCTGATCGCCGGCTACAACCGCCTGCGCCCCGGGGACCAGGTGCTCTGCTGCGACCTCGACTACGACAGCACCCAGGCCGCCTTCCGCTGGCTCAGGCAGCGGCGCGGCGCCGATCTGGTGACCGTCGCCATGCCCGAACCGGCCAGCCATCAGGGACTGATCGATGCCTATGCGGCGGCGCTGGAGGCCCACCCCAGGGTGCGGCTGATGCTGCTCACCCATGTCGGCCACCGCACCGGGCTGGTGATGCCGGTCAAGGAGATCATCGCCCTTGCCCGTTCGCGCGGGGTCGACGTGATCCTCGATTCCGCCCATGCTTGGGGGCAGCTGGACTTCACCATCGGCGATCTCGGCGCCGATTTTGTCGGTCTCACCTGCCAGAAATGGATCGGCGCGCCGATGGGCGTGGGGCTTGTCTACATCCGCAAGGACAGGCTGGCCGACATCGACCCGAACATGAGCGAAACCGGCAATCCCGACCATGGCACCCTGAGCCGCGTCCATACCGGCACCGCCAGCTTCGCGGGCTATCTGGCGCTGGCCGATGCGCTGGACTTCCACGAGGCGATCGGCATCACCGCCAAGCAAGCGCGCCTGCGCCACTTGCGCGGCCTGTGGGCGGAAACCCTGCGCGATCATCCGGGCATCGAGATCCTCACCCCGTCCGATCCGCGGCTGACATCGGCGCTCACCTCGTTCCGCCTGCGCGGCCGCAACGGCGCGGACCAGAACAAGGCGCTCGCCGCCACGCTGCTGGAGCGTTTCGGCATTTTCACCGTCCAGCGCGAAGGCCTGGCAAGCGGCGCCTGTGTGCGGGTGACCCCGGCGATCTTCACCCCGGACGAGGCGGTGCACCGCCTGGTCGCGGCGCTCAGGACCCTCGCCGGACAGGCCGCCTGAACCAGAACGTCCAGACCGCCAGCGTGCCCAGCAGCGACAGCGCCAGCCCGGAAAGCGACATCACCAGCCGGAAGGCCAGCCCGCCGACCTTGGCGGCGTGCAGCGGGTAGAGCAGGTTGTAGCCCCGCACCCGCGCCGGCAGCGCGGCCGCATCGCGGGTGGCGACGATCCGGCCGCTGTCCGCCGCGAACCACACCGTGGTGCGGCCATTGGGCAGCCATTCGCCGGGACCGCGCATGCGCAAGGTGATGAGGCCGCTCTCACCGCGCGGCAGCGACAGGCTGCGCACTTCGGCATCGGGAAACCGCGCGCGCGCCTGCACGATCATCGCCGCCCAGTCCAGGTCGGCGCCGAGGCTGCGCATGGGCACCTTGGGCGCGGCCAGCCGCCGGTCGATCTCCTGCGGGGCGCCGGGGCCCAGCAGCACCGCCGACAGCGGCCGGAACACCAGCACCGCCCCCGTCACCAGCGAGAGCGCCAAGAGCGGGGCGACAACGATGCCGAGATCGCGGTGGTGGCGCACGATGGCGGGCCGCGTCATGCGCGCGGGCCAGAGCCGCCACTCGAACGTGCGGCGCGTGCGCCACCACAGCACCGTCCCGCTCACCACGAAGAACAGCCCGCAGAGCCCGGCAATGCCGATCACCGTCTCGCCCGCATCCCCGGCAAAAAGGTGCTGGTGCAAGTCGGAGAGCCAGAGTTCGGGCCGCTGCCACTGGCTGTCCCAGCGCGCCACGGGATCCCCGGCCTGGGTCACGTAGGCCCCGCCCCCGTCCGCAAAGGCCAGCCGGTCGAGCCCGAAATCCGCCCCCGCATACGTGATCGCGCGAGGCTGCGGCCCATCGCCCTGCATCAGGCGCTGGGTCGTGCGCGCCAGCACCGCGGTGTCCTGGACCTGCACGTCACCGGCATTGGGCAGCATGACCCAGGCATCGCGGTGGAGCAGGATCGTGCCGGTAAGGCCCAGGAGGGCCAGCAGGAGGCCGATCAGGCCCCCTGTCCAGCGGTGCAGGCTGTCGAGCAGCTTCATCAGAAGCGGTAGTCCCAGCTCATCGTGAAGTTGCGCCCGCGGCCGGCAAAGAAGTGGGCATTGTCGGTCGGGCGCACGGTCTGGGTATAGTAGTCGATGTAGAACCGGTCGAAGATGTTCTGCGCCGCCAGCGTCAGCGCGCCGAAACCGGTCTCGTAGCGCAGGCTGAGGTCGGTCACGTTGTAGCCGTCGAAGCTGTAGGTGTCGTTCCAGTTGCCGGGCGAACGCTCGAACTTGCGCGAGAGGAAGAACTGCGTCTGCACCCGCGCCGAGACCGGGCCGTGCCGGTAGCTGGCGGCCAGGTTCAGGCGGTCGGGCGAGATGTTGGCGCCGTCGAGATCGCGGTCGACCTTGAACACGTCGTCATCCGAACCGTCGGTGCGGCCGATCAGGTGCGCGTAGCCCGCCGAAAGCACGAGGCCGGGCACCGGCGTCTGCGCCGAGAGGTTGAACTCCAGCCCCTGGATCTCGACGCGCTGGCGCTGCACCTCGAAGACCCCGCCGGTCTGCACCAGCAGCGAGCCGTTCTTGCTGGTCGACCAGAAATAGGCGGCGCTGGCGTCGATGGGCCCGCGCTTGACCTCGACGCCGACCTCGCGGTTGTTCGAGACGATCGGCGCGATGTTGACGTAGTTGTCGATCTCCACGCCCGGCTTGTTCACCGCGCGGGCGATGCGGCCGACGTCGGGCACGGTGTAGCCCTCGGCGTAGCTCGCATAGGCACGGATGCCTTTGAACGGCTCGACGATCACCCCGCCGTTGAGCAGGGTATCGCTGAAGCGCGGGGTGCCGCCGGTCACGTCGAAACCGCCGCCGTAGCTGGCCAGCGTGTGATAGTCGGCGATCGTGATGCGCACGTCCTCGTGGCGCAGGCCCCCGGCAAGACGCAGCCGGTCGCCCAGCAGCGCCAGGTTGAACTGCGCGAACGGCGCGAGGCTGCGATAGTCGGCCGGCGGCACCCAGACGCGGTCGGTGGCGATCAGGCGCTGCTCGGTCTTGTCGTAGAGCAGGTCGATGCCGACGGTGGCCGTCAGCGCCTCGAAGCCGGGGATCTTGCGTTCGTAGGAGAACTTGCCGCCATACTTGCGGCTGCGGTTCTGCGACTGGTCGAACAGCGTGCCGATCGGCGCAAGCGCGGCATCCTGGAACGTGGCGATCGGGGCGATCTCGCCGCCGTAGGTATCGCGCGACCGGTTGAAGAAGGCCTGCGCCATCAGGTTGCCGCCCCAAAGGTCGCTGTCGGTATACGTCAGCGCCGCGCTTTCGGTGCGGTTGGTGGCGGGCACACCCGGCGGGGTGCCGCGCACCGAAGTGGTCGGCAGGTTCTTCGTGTAATCGCCGTTGGCGGCCACGTAGTCGCCATCGCCCTTGAGCTCGAAGCGATTGACCATGAGGTCGAGCCGCGCGCTGTCCGACACCGCATAGCCGAACCGGCCGAATACCGACCAGGAGCGGCTGTCCTGCGTCTCGCCCTGGGTAAGGTCGGTGCCGATACGCTCGCCGTGCCCGTCGTAAAACACGCCGCGCTTCTCGAAGGCGCCGCCGACGGTGGCATCGAAACGCCCCTCGCGCCAGCCGATCAGGCCGGCGACCTTGCCGCCGATGCCATCGCCGTGGAAACCGGTATCGGCATTGCCCTGGACCAGCACGCGGCCGGAGATGCCGTCCTGCCGGGGCGGGCCGACGGTGACCTGGTTGACGATGCCGCCGGTGCCGCCGATCCCCTGCAGGGCGTTCGACCCGTAGATCACCTCGACCCGGTCGACAAAGAAGGGATCGATGGTGAAACCGTCGCGCGCGCCGTCGCGCAAGGGGGCCGTCTGCGGAATGCCGTTGATCGCATAGAGCGGCGAGCGGCCGCGCAGCGTCTCGCCCGCGCCCGAAAGCTTCTGGCGCGTCGGCGAGAACGAGGGGGTCAGGGCCGAGACCGCATCGACAACCGACCCGCCGATGGCGACCTGCTGGTTCAGCGACTGGTTGTCGATCACGTCGACGGTGAGCGGAAGCGCGTTCACCGGCAGCGCCGTGCGCGCCGCGGTCACGACGATCGCTTCATCCGGATCGGCTTGCGCACCGGAGACTTGCGCGAAGGCCGGAACGCTGCCCGCCAGCATGGGCAGGACCAGCAAGGAACGTCGAAATGTGAACAGCATGGCTTCCCTCATGTTTGGAAGGCCCTGTAACATTTTGCGACTTTGTTGCAAGGGATTCGCATTATCGCATTGCAGCAGACATAACCGGCGGGCATTCGGGGCTTGCAGTCCGGCCCGATCTGGCCCAGCGCCGCGCACACGTCTTCGTTTGGAATTTCAGGATGATGAAAATGAACATGGGACGGCGCCTTGCCGCTGTGGCGATCGGGATCGCGGCGCTGTCCGGGCTCGCATGGAGCCCCGCGCCGGTCCAGGCCGCCGAGACGGCCATGGCCTCCCCCCAGGAACGCGCCCGCATGAAGGACGCGCTGGCCAACGATCCCGGCGTGCCCAGCCTCGCCCCGCAAGGCTACGATGTCACCATCGTCGTGTTCTCGGACTACCAGTGCCCCTATTGCCGCAAGTTCCACGCCGACCTCAAGCAACTGACCGCCAGCGACCGCAAGCTGCGCGTGGTCTACCGCGACTGGCCGATCTTCGGCGCCGCCTCGCGCGAGGCGGCGCGCGTGGCCATGGCCTCGCGGTATCAGGGCAGGCACGCCGCCTTTAACGACGCGCTGATGGCCGGGCCTGTCAAGCTCGATCCGGCGGCGATCCGCCAGGCCGCCACGCGCGCGAAAGTGGACTGGGCGCGCCTGCAGGCGGATCTTGCCCGCCACGGCGGCGAGATCGACGCCGCCCTGCAAAGGACCGCCCGCCTCGCCGATACGCTGGGCCTTTCGGGCACGCCCTCGCTGGTCATCGGCGATTACCTGATCCCCGGCGCCATCGACGGCGCCACGCTGCGCAGCGTGGTGGCGAAATCGCGCCCCGCTCAGAAATAGATGTCGACGTAGTCGGTCAGATCGTCGCACCACTCGAATTCGCGCAGCCGGTAATAGCGGCGGTTCTGGGTCACGGCAAAACGCCAGGTCTTGTCCGCCGAGCAGGCGCGACCGGGATCGGGCGTGTTGGTGATGCTGATCCGGCCCTGGAACGTGAAGTAGTCAGCGCCGATCTCGGTGATGGTCCCGTCGAGCGCCAGCAGTCCGGGGCCGTTGGCATCGGCCTGGCGCCCATGCAGCTTCCACACCCCGCCTTCCCGGCTGACCATCAGTGCGCCGCGATGGTCCCAATCGATCCACTGGAGCGTCAGCCCCTTGTTCGCCAGCAGGCGCCGCGCGCCCTCCTGGTCGAGAATGCGGGTCGCAGCGCGCGCGACCGGCCCGCTGGTGCGGTCCTGCGCAGCGGCAGCCAGGGACGATCCGCCGGGCGCAAGACCGGCCAATGCCAGTGCCAGCAGCAGCGCCCCACCCCTGATCTGCGGCCTCATGCCTGCCACGCTCCTGCCCATCCCTTTCCTGCCATCCCTTGCCTGCCATCCTTGCCTGTCCGGTCCGGCGCCCTGTCGGCGCCGCCGTCCAAACTCTGCACCAACGAGGGGCGTCCCGCAAACTATGGGGGCGCAAACCAAGAAGGCGCCGTTCGAAATGATCGAACGAGGCCCGGCGTGAAAGCGGCTCCGAAATTGGCCCTTGTGATTTAACGATAAATCACCCAATCCCGCGCGCAAGCAGGAACTGGAGCGGGTGAGTGGCGCAAACGGCGAGGCTGGACGGGGGTAAAGGACCGGCGGCGATCGGCGCGCCCTCTTTCTGCCGCGCGGCGGAAGCTTTACTCCCCTTGTTCGACCTTCCTCCTCCCCAATGACCGACAGGGATCCGCAATGACTTCGAAAAGCAAGTTCCGCCGCAAGGCCCTTACCGGCGCTGCCCTGGCAGCCACGCTGGCCGCATCCGGCCCGGCCATGGCGCAAGGCAAGGCGGCAGCCTCGGCCCCGCCCAGCGAGGAAGCGGTGCGCGCCCGCGCCGATGCCCTGATCGCGCAGATGACCCCGGAGGAGAAGGCCGGGCAGATCACCCAGTATTTCGACTTCACCGATTCCCCGGACGAGGCCCGGCGCGTCACCGACGAGATGGCCGCCGGCCGGGCCGGTTCGCTGCTCTTCGTGCACGACCCCGCCGAACTCAACCGCCTGCAGCACATCGCCGTCGAGAAGACCCGGCTCAAGATCCCGCTGCTGTTCGGCTTTGACGTGATCCACGGCCTGCGCACGATCATGCCGGTGCCGATCGCGGTGGCCGCCAGCTGGGATCCGCAAGTGGCGGAGGACGGCCAGGCGGTCGCCGCCGCCGAAGCCCGCGCCGCCGGCCTGCACTGGGCCTTCGCGCCGATGGTCGACATCGCCCGCGATCCGCGCTGGGGCCGCATTGTCGAGGGGGCGGGCGAAGACCCCTATCTCGGCAGCGCCATGGCCGCCGCGCAAGTGCGCGGCTTCCAGGGCGCCTATATCGGCAGCGCCGGCCGCATCATCGCCGGCCCCAAACACTTCGCCGGTTACGGCGCCTCGATCGGCGGGCGCGACTATGACGAGGTCAACCTGTCCGACAGCGAGCTGTGGAACGTCTACCTCAAGCCCTTCAAGGCCGCCGTCGATGCCGGGGCGGGCAATATCATGAGCGCCTACATGGGCGTCAACGGCGTGCCCGCCACCGGCAACCGCTGGCTGCTGACCGACGTGCTGCGCAAGACCTGGGGCTTCAAGGGCTTTGTCGTCACCGACGCGGGCGCCGCCTTCGACCTCAAGACCCATGGCTTTGCCGCCAGCACCGAGGATGCGGGCGTGCGCGCGCTGAGCGCGGGCGTGGACATGGAAATGGCGCCGCCGTTCGGCCAGTCCGCGTTCAGGACGCTGCCGCAATCGCTGGCGGCAGGCAGGATCACCGCGGCCCAGCTCGACGACGCGGTGCGCCACGTGCTCGAAGCCAAGATCCGCATGGGCCTTTTCGAGAAGCCCTACGTCGACCTCAAGCAGGCGGCCCGCGTGCTGGCCGACCCTGCCCACCGCGAGGTCGCACGCGTCGCGGCCGAGCGCAGCGCCGTGCTGCTGCGCAATGAGGGCGCCGCGCTGCCGCTCAGCCGCAGCGCGCTCAAGTCGATCGCGGTGATCGGCCCGCTTGCCGATTCCGCGCGCGACACCGTGGGCCCCTGGGTGTTCGACCAGGACGACAAGGAAACCGTCACCGTGCTCGCCGGCATCAAGGCCGAACTGGGCAGCGGCGTGAAGGTCTCCTATTCGCCGGGCGTGACCCTGCCCGCACGCGTCAACAAGTCGATCTTCCAGTCGGACGAGGAGTTCGCCGCCGGCAAGGCCCGGAACGTCGACGACACGCCCGAGATCGCCCGCGCCGTGGCGCTGGCGAAGGATGCCGATGTCGCCGTGATGGTGCTGGGCGAAGGCCAGATCATGATCGGCGAGAATGCCTCGCGCTCCTCGCTCGACCTGCCGGGGCGCCAGCAGGAACTGCTCGACGCGGTGATCGCCACCGGCAAGCCGGTCGTTGTCCTGCTGATGAGCGCGCGCCCGCTCGACCTCAAGGGCGCCCGGCCGGCGGCGCTCATGGACATCTGGTATCCCGGCACCCGGGGCGGCACGGCGGTGGCCAACCTGCTGTTCGGCAAGGTCTCGCCCGGCGGCAAGCTGCCCTACAACTGGCCGCGCGACATCGGCCAGCTGCCGCTGCCCTATGCGCACCTCACCACCCACCAGCCCAAGACGGTGGAGGAGCGCTACTGGAACGAGCCCAACACGCCGCTCTATCCCTTCGGCTACGGCCTGTCCTATTCGACTTTCGCGTTTTCCAACCTCAGGCTGGACAAGACCCGGGTCGCGCGCGGCGAGGCGGTGCCGGTCTCGGTCGAGGTGCGCAACACCGGCAGCCGCAAGGCCGACGAAGTGGCGCAGCTCTACATCCACCAGCGCTACGGCACCGCCGCGCGCCCGGTGCGTGAGCTCAAGGGCTTCGAACGCGTGACGCTGGAGCCGGGCCAGACCCGCACCGTGCACTTCACGCTGCGCCCCGAGGACCTCAGCTACTGGGCGGCCTCGACCCGCGCCTTCGTGCAGGATGCCAGCACGTTCGACGTCTACGTCGGCGACAGTTCTACCGCCGCGCTCAGCGCCAGCTTCGAAGTGGCCGACTGACGCCTGCCCCGCTCCCCCACCCGCGCGCGCAGGAAACTGGTGATGGGCGGGTGGGGGGCGGGTGGGGGAGCCGAATGCACGGGTTACGGCAAACAACGGCAGTCCCCGTCGCACAGAACAGGTGCCCACCGCGCTACTTGCCGAAAGATCATCCGAAAGTTGCAATATTGCAACGGATGTCCGGATTATTGCAAAGCATGTAACATTTGCATTGCACATTCCTCACGATTGCAGACGTTTGCACACATTCAGTGCGTCGTCGTCTCGATGATGCGCGAACCGACCGGTGGCCGGGATCCGGCCTCGGGGCAACCGAAGGAATGCAGACATGTTTACGCGCAAGGACCGGCTGCTGCTCGGTGCAGCGGCCCTCCCCGCATTGGCCCTGCTGTCGCCGATGCAGGCACTGGCCCAGGCCGTCCAGGGGGACGACGAGGCCAGCGAACAACCCATCATCGTCACCGGTTCGCGCATCGCGCGTCCCGAGCTGGATTCGCCCAACCCGGTCACCGTGGTCACCGCGCAGGACATCACCAATTCCGGCACGACCAACCTGACCGACTACCTGAAGACGATCCCGGCGCTGCAGGGCTCGTCCAGCTCCTACAACAACAGCGGTGATCGCGCCGGCATCGGCGCCACCGGGCTCAACCTGCTCGACTTGCGCAATCTCGGCACCCAGCGCACGCTGGTGCTGATCGACGGCCGCCGCCAGGTCGCCTCGGTGGACGGCACCCAGTCGGTCGACATCAACACGATCCCGACCGACCTGATCGAGCGCGTCGAAGTGCTGACCGGCGGCGCCTCGGCGGTCTACGGCGCCGACGGCGTCTCGGGCGTGGTCAACTTCATCCAGAAGAAGGACTTCGAAGGCCTGACCGCGCGCGTGCAGAACGGCCTGTCGAAGTACGGCGATGCCGGCCAGCGGCTGATCGCGATCACCGCCGGCCATAACTTCGCGGACGGGCGCGGCAACTTCGCGGTGGCCTGGGAGCACGGCGAGGAAGACCGCCTCAGCTCGCACAGCCGCAAGTGGCTGGACGGGGAAAACAAGGTCGGCTTCTATCGCAACTCGGCCGATACCGAGGATGCGTCACAGGGCGAGAACAACGACGGAATCCCGGACTACATTCCGCTCAAGAACATCCGCTACAACGACACTTCACGCGAAGCCGGGATCGATGTCGACTTCGACTACATGCCGGACTTCGTCGGTGCAGATGGACGCCCCTTCGATAATGGCACGTTCGTGCCCAACTTCTATCAGCAGGGTGGCTCCGGCACCCTCGTATCCGACTACGGCAACGACCTGCTGCCGAAGATCAAGCGCGACATCGTCAGCGCGGTGTTCCACTTCGACTTCAGCGACGCTTTCAAGCTCTATGCGGAAGGCAAGTATGCCCGCACGCGCTCCTATTCGGTCGGCCAGCCCACGTACGACTATTACCTCTTCATTCCCGAGGACAATCCCTACATCCCGGCCGCCGTGCGGCCCTATATCGATCCCGATAACGGCGGCGTTCTGGTCAACCGCGACAACTTCGACTTCGGTCGCCGCGGGGAGGACATCACCCGCGAGACCGTGCGCGGCGTGATCGGCGCACGCGGCGACCTCAGCCCCAACCTGTCCTACGACCTGTCGTACGTCTACGGCCGCTCGAAGATCAAATCGCATTATACCAACAACATGATCACGGACCGCTATTATGCGGCGATCGACGCGGTCAGCGACGGCAACGGCGGGGTAACCTGCCGGGCCAACCTCGACCCGAGCTGGACCCCGTATCAGCCCTATAACTACACCCGCAGCGAAATCGCCCCGACGACCTTCTCGCCCGGCGACTGCATGCCGCTCAACCTGTTCGGCGAGAACGCGTCCGGCAACCAGGCGGCGCTGGACTGGATCATGGCCGACACCGTCGACCGCACCACGCTGACCCAGCATGTGCTGAGCGGCGCCATCACCGGCAACTCGAAGGGCATCTTCGAACTGCCCGGCGGAGCGATCTCGTTCGCTCTGGGCGGCGAGTACCGCAAGGAGAAGAGCAGCTTCGTCGCCGACGAACTGGCGGCACAAGGCCTCACCTTCACCAACTCGCTGGGCAATACCAAAGGGTCGTTCGACGTCTGGGAAGCCTTCGCCGAAGTCGACGTGCCGATCCTGGCCGACATGCCCTTCGCCAAGCGCCTCGGCGTCAACGGCGCCTTCCGCTATTCGGACTATTCGAGCATCGGTTCGACCAATGCCTGGAAGGTCGGCGGCGAATGGGCGCCGGTGCGCGACATCACCTTGCGCGGCACTTATTCCAAGGCCGTGCGCGCGCCGAACATCAGCGAACTCTTCAGCCAGGTCTCGCAGACGTTTGAATTCATCAACGATCCCTGTAACCACGAAAACCTGCAAAACGGCACGCAGTACCGCGTCGCCAATTGCCAGGCCTTGCTTTCTTCGCTGGGAGTGGCCGATCCTTCACAATACGTCGACGCCCGAAGCTCGAACCTCCCCGGTTTCCAGGGCGGCAATCCCGGTCTGCGTGAAGAGACTGCCAAGACCTGGACGGCTGGCATCGTGCTGCAGCCCTCGTTCATCCGCCACCTGACGATCACGGCAGACTGGTACGACATCCGCATCCAGAACGCGATCCGGACCGTCGACCCGCAGACCGTGACAGAACTCTGCGTCGATCAGTCCACGCTTCAGAACCAGTACTGCGATGCCATCACACGCCAGAATGGCACGAACGGCATCGCCTCGGCCGGCAACGTCACCAGCTTTGTCGTCGGCCCGCTGAACGTCGCCAACATCCGTACTGCGGGGCTGGACTTCCAGGTCAACTACATCGTGCCTACCGACAAGTACGGCACGTTCGGTGCGCGCGTCGTCGGCAATTACCTGCACCGCCTGAGCTCGGTGCCGATCCCGGGCGCGGACACGGTGAACGATGCCTATGTGGCCGGCAACGTCTCGCCCAAGTTCCAGGTCACCACCGACCTCACCTGGGCCAAGGGGCCGGTCAGCCTCGACTGGCAGGTCAACTACATGTCCGCGATGTATCGCTATGACCGCCAGACCATCGCCAACAACCCGGACGTGGTCGCGCCGAAGTACCTGAAGCTCAAGGAACGCTTCACCCACGACCTCAGCATGACCTACGACATCGACGACCAGTTCCAGGTCTATGGCGGCATCAACAACCTGTTCGACCAGAAGCCCGCCCTGGGTTCGATGAACACGCCGATCAGCGCGGTCGGCCGCTACTTCTTCCTGGGTGCCCGCCTCAAGCTGGCCGACCTGTTCGGCGGGGCCAAGTAAGCCCCTTCGCTCAGAACAGCCGATCGACAGGGGCGGGATCGCAGGATCCCGCCCCTGTTTTTTGGGGCATCACCCGGAAAGTCCGCAGCCCCGGAGCCCCACAAGCCCATGAGAAGGAGCGCCCGGCCCGCGTCCCCGATGCACGTTCAGCCCTTGCGCAGGTCGAGGTCGTGGCCGCCCGGAAGGTCGGGGCCGCCCGTCAGGTGCTGATCGTCGGCAAAGGGCTCGGCCCCCTCGAGCAGGCGGATCGCCACCTGGTTGCGCCCGGCCCGCTTGGCCTCGTAGAGCGCCTCGTCGGCAAGGCGGTAGAGCGTGCGGAAATCGGCGCCGCCCGACGTGGTCGCCATGCCGATGCTCACGGTGACCTTGCGCCCGCGGATCACCGCGCCGTGCTCCTGCTCCGCGATGCGCTGGCGCAGGCTCTCGGCAAACCGCATGAGATCGAAACCGGCCATCCCGGCCAGCATCATCGCGAACTCCTCGCCGCCCAGCCGCGCGACCGTGCAGGTGGCGCTTTCGTGGGGAGCGATGCAGCGGGCGATGCGCTCCAGCACCACGTCGCCCGCCTCATGACCGAAGGCATCGTTGATCGACTTGAACCAGTCGACGTCGATCACCAGCAGCGCCACCGGCTCGCCCCTGGTCCGGGAGGCGGCGAGAACGGCGCCGACCCGCTCGATGAAACCGCGCCGGTTGGGCAAGCCGGTCAGGGCATCGCGGCGGGCAAGATCCTGCGCCCGCGCCTCGGCCTGACGCGCCAGGTCGCGTTCCGCCCGCAGCAAGGCATGCGAGCGCGTGGCCGTGACCGAGAGCCACAGCGTCTGCCAGGCCGCCGCGAACAGCACGAGGATCTGCGACCCTCCGCCCCAGAACATCGAGTCCGCATCGAAGAAACTGGTCGATCCCAGCACCATCATCGGCACCGCCCAGGCCCCGGCGAAGTTGCGGGCCTCGGCGCTGCCGCGCCGCCAGGCCTGGGCGATGCACGCACCAACCGCCACCAGATTGGCCAGCACCAGCATGCCAAGCACGCTGCCAAGGGTATCGATCGGCCCGGATCTCATGAACGACAGCGGGATGCCCAGCGCGAATACGCTGCCCGTCAGCCCCAGCGCACTGCGCCTCAGCCAGCGGCTGACGCAAGGCGCTTCCAGCGCGGTGACGGCCGTCAGGGTTGCCAGCGCAATGGCGAGACACGACAGCCCGGTGCAGATCTGCGCGGAGATCGCCCCGGCCATCGCGGGGAAAAAGAACAAGTGCAGCTGCGACCAGCAGGCCCCCCATGCGACCATGCAGACCGCCCAGGCCGACTGCCAGGCCGAGAACTGCCGCCGCGCCGCAAATGCCAGCGACGCATTGTAGATCGCCCCTGCCAGCAGCAGCACCAGCGCCGCGCCGATCAGGGTGGCAAGGCCGGTCGTCTGGGTGCTTTCCTCGCCGCGCTCGACCAGCCGCATGCGCAGCAGCCGCGCGCTGGCCAGCTTGTCGAACTGCATCGTCACGCCCACCAGCGGCACATCGCGGTGCGGCGCGCGGAAGGCCAGTTGCCCCCCCGCCCGCCAGTGCGTGCCGAAATCGCCGCTGCGCACGTCCTGCCGCTCCACCGCGCCATCGGCGTAGAAGAACGTCACGATCAGGCGGTCGAAGCGGGAATTGTGGATGATGAGCGAGAGATCGTCACGCTCGCCATCCACAGTTCCCGCCTCGGGCGAGAGCATCGCGTGCAACCAGAGCGTGCCCTGCTGGTAGCCGGCCGGCTCCCCGCTGCAGGAAAATGCGGGCGGCTCGGCGCCCTCTGCCGCCACGGTCCCGCTCACCGCATGGCACAGCGGCTCGCCGATCCGCAGGCTCTCGGCAGCAGCCGGCGCAGCCCAGCCCAGCCCGAACAGTCCCCCGCACATGATGATGCACACGATCATGCGCAGGATCATGCCGGAGGCAGCCAGGGCCTTTCGAATCAGGCGCGGGACTAACGATTCGCAAACCATTGCCTCCCGCCCTAGGGCATAAACGTTAGGATATCATACGCGCCGATCGATATTCGTTTATTGCGTCTGTTGCCGGGGCGAGACAGTTCGCCGCATTATTTTCACCGGTCTGCTTGATTGCCGGGACGGGATATGCCGGGACGGCCTGCCCTCAGGCCGCCGCCGATCATGCCGGCCCGCCGATCATGCCGGAAAGTACACCGGATCCGCCTCGGGCGACCACGGCTTGATCGGCGCCATGACGGCGGCAAACAGCGGTGATGCCAGATAGGCCTCCAGCCACGGGCGCAGGTGCGCCAGTTCCAGCCCGGCAAACCACGCCCGGTCGACCGCGGCGAATTGCCGGACGAACGGGACGATGGCGGCATCGGTGAACCCGCGCGAGGCCCCGCCCAGGAATGGCGCCCGCGCCAGCCGGGCGTCCAGTTCGCCAAGGATCTCCAGCCCGCGCGCGCGGTGCCGCGCCGGGTCGGCATCGTGCCGCTCGGGATACTTGTAGCGGTCGAGGTCGTGCTTGAACGCGCCGTCGTTGACCGCGATCAGCGCGGCATCCTCGCGCGCCAGCCAGCCTTCCGGATCGCGGCGCGCCAGCGCCAGGTGCATGATGTCGAGGCTCTGCTCGGCAACCGTGCCGTCCGGCAGGACCAGCACCGGCACGGTGCCCTTGGGCGAGGCCGTGAGCATGGCCTCCGGCTTGGCGGAGAGGCGCACTTCGCGCAGCTGGCAGCGCATGCTTGAGACCAGCAGCGCCAGCCGCGCCCGCATGGCGTAAGGGCAGCGCCGGAAGCTGTAGAGGATAGGCTCGTTCATGATCGCTCCTGCCCATGACCGCGTGCCGCCGGCAATGCAAATGCCAAACGCTGCCGGGGCTCTCGGGACTCCCGGGGCTGCATCGCGGCGCCCCGCCCGGCAGGCGGATCAGGGCGAGACCAGCCCCGAGCTGACCAGGCTGTCGCGCGAGATTTCGCCGATCGCGCGCGCGCCGGTCAGCGTCATCGCCACCCGCATCTCGCTGGCGACAAGGTCGAGCAGGTTGGCGACCCCCGCCTCGCCCCCCAACTCGCCGCCCGCCGCCAGCGCATAGACAAAGGCGCGGCCCAGCATGACCGCATCGGCGCCCAGCGCCAGCATGCGCACCACGTCGAGGCCGGAGCGGATGCCGGAATCGGCCATGAGCGTAAGCTCGCCCTTCACCGCATCGGCAATCACCGGCAGTGCCAGCGCGCTCGACAGCACGCCGTCGAGCTGGCGGCCGCCATGGTTGGAAACGACGATGCCGTCGGCGCCGAAACGCACCGCATCGCGGGCGTCATCGGCATCGAGAATGCCCTTGAGCACCATCGCCCCCTTCCAGCTCTCGCGGATCCACTCGAGATCGCGCCAGCCGATCGACGGGTCGAAATTGGCGCCGAGCCAGCCGACATAGTCCTCCAGCGTGATTGCCTTGCCAAGATAGGCCGAGACATTGCCGAGATCGTGCGGACGCCCCATCAAGCCCACGTCCCAGGCCCAGCCGGGATGGGTCACCGCCTGCAGCATCCGCCGCAGCGCCGCGTTGGGCCCGGACATGCCCGAATGGCGGTCGCGGTAGCGCGCGCCGGGCACCGGCATGTCGACCGTGAAGACCAGCGTGCGCACGCCCGCCGCCCAGGCCCGGTCGAGCGCGTTCTGCATGAAGCCGCGGTCCTTGAGCACGTAGAGCTGGAACCACATCGGCCGGTCGATCGCCGGCTGCACTTCCTCGATCGGGCAGACCGAGACCGAGGACATCGTGAAGGGAACCCCGCGCGAGGCCGCCGCGCGGGCCGCCTGCACCTCGCCGCGCCGCGCATACATGCCGGTGAGGCCGACCGGCGCCAGCGCCACCGGCAGCGCGAAGTCCTCGCCAAGCACGCGGGTGGACAGGTCCACCTGCCCCACCCCCTTCAGCACCCGCTGCCGAAGCGCCAGATCCTGCAGGTCCGCCATGTTGCGGCGCATCGTCTGCTCCGCATAGGCGCCGCCGTCGATGTAGTGGAACAGGAACGGCGGCAGGTGGCGGCGGGCCGCCTCGCGGTAGTCGGTGGTGGAGGAGATGATCATGACGGGGCGTCCTCGGTGTTCCTGATGTGTCGTAGTGCCTGCGCCGAGCGCTGCTGGCGGGCGGCATCGCTCTCGATGTCGTCCAGCCGGTCCTCGACGTAGCAGAGGTGGGCAATGGCGGCGGCGCGCGCCGCCTCGGCGTCCGCGCCCAGCACCGCGTCCATGATCCGGCGGTGCTGGAGATCGAGCTGGCCGGGCACGCCGGGCAACCGGTAGAGCCGCGCCAGACTGTCGGAAATGCTGGTTTCGAGCAGCCCCTGAAGGCCGATCATGACCTGATGGAGCACGGCATTGTGCGCCGCGCGGGCGATGGCCATGTGAAAGGCGGCGTCGAGCCTGGCGAGCCCCAGCGGGGCCTCTGCCGCCGCATGATCGCCCCGCTCCGACTGCAGCGCGCGGGACAGTACATCGCAGGCCGCCGCGATCCGCGCGCGGTCCGCCTCGTCGGCGCGGCGCGCGGCAAAGGCGGCGGCATCGGCCTCCAGCGACTTGCGGATTTCCAGGACGTCGCGCCAGTAGCCGGCCTCGTCCCGGGCCAGCGGCGCCAGTTCCAGCAGCGCGTCGCGCAGCGGCTCGCCCTCCTGCGCCGCCGCGATGTAAGTGCCGCCGCCCTGGCGGCTGACCACCCGCCCGCGCGAGGCAAGGTGCTTGATCGCCTCGCGCAAGGCCGAGCGCGACACCCCGAGCTGCGCCGCCAGCGTGCGTTCGGCAGGCAGCCGGTCCCCCGGCATGAGCGCGCGGGCCGCGATCATCGCCTCAAGCCGGTCGGGCAAGGCGCTCATGCGGCGCTCCTTTCATCAAGGACATGCAATCGGCTCAATTGGTCCTACCATTTTTACCAAACAAACGGCGTGATTCGCTCTATCTGATAGTCTAAACGGCGAAGCAAGATAAATTGGTAGGACCTCATGCACAGCTTGCCTTCGGACCCTTCGGGCTCTTCGGGCTCTTCGAACCAGGACGATCCTTGCCGCTGCGAAATCGGGTTGATGCGCGGGGCGGCAGGCGTCAGGGTCGGGCAACCGTCATGACCGATCCAGCCGCCCCTGCTTCCGCCCCGTCCCGCCCCGCTGCCATCGCCCGCCCGCGCGCCCAGCCGTCCCAGGCACGCACCCTGGTGCGCTGGGCGGCGCGGCGGCTGGAACTGCGCTCGTTCGGACTGGTGCCGGAGCAGTTCAGCCATGCCGAGGGACTGCGCGCGGCGCTCGCGGTGGCGCTGCCGCTGGCCCTTGCGGTCGGCACCGGCCACCCCGGCATGGGCTGGGCGGTATTTGCCGCCTTCTGGACCTGCCTGTGCGACGCCCCCGGGCCGGACCGCCTGCGGCGGCGCCTGCTGGGCACCTTTGTGGTCTGCGGCGCGCTGATCGCGCTGACCGGCTCGTGGATCGCCGCTGCCGCACCCTTCGCGGGCATGATCGTCGGGCCGCTGTTTGTCTTCGCCGCCGTCCTGTGGTCTTCGCGCATCGCCTATGGCGGCCTGCTGGGCACGCTGCTGGCCGTCGTCGCGGTGGTCGCGGTGGGCTTCCGCCAGCCGCTGGCCCTGGCGAGCGTGCAGGCGGCGGCCTTCCTGGGCGGCGCGGCCTGGGCCTACCTGCTCATCAACCACCTCTGGCGGATCGACCCGCTGCTGCCGCTCGCCCGCGCCAGCGAGGCGGTCGTGGTACGGTTGCAGGACATGGCGGACAGCCTCGTGGTACTGGGCGAGGGGCGGCACCGGGACGACCGCTGGCACAGCGAACATGCCGAACACCGCCGCACCGTGCGCATGGCGATCGAACGCCTGCGGGCGATGCTGGAGCGTTATGCCGGCGATCCCGCGGCGACCGGCCCCTACGCCCGAGCCTGCCGTGCCGCCGAAACCCTGTTCGCAGCGCTGATCGCGCTCGACCAGGCCTACATCGACCGGATCGGCCCGGTCGACGAACGGCTCGCCACCGCCCGCGCCTGCCGCACCACCCTGCTGGCCTGGCGCCTGTCGCTAACCCGCGGGCACCACGGACCGCGCCCGCTGCGCTGGGCGGCGGCGCGACTGGACCGGCTGCGGCCGCGCCTGGGGGAAAGCCTGTTTGCCGGCTGCACGCTGGCTTTTGCCAGGGCGCTGGAAAGCCTGACAGCCCCCGCCCCTGCCCCCGCCCCTGCCCCCGACCCTGCCCCGGCCCCTGCGCCTGCCCCGCCTCCCGACCCGGCCCCCACCACGCCCGCAAAGGGCTTCGCGCCGCCCGCGCTGCGCCAGGCGCTGCGCCAGTCGGCCGGGCTGATCGCAGTCTATTACGCCGCCATCGTGCTCCACCTCGGCTATCCCTACTGGGCGGCGATGGCGGTCGTGGTCGTGCTGCAGGGCGGCGCGCGGGTGACCTGGACGCGCTGCCTGGAACGCATTCTCGGCAGCCTGCTCGGCGGGCTGATCGCGATGGCGCTGCTGCTGGTGTTCCACGGCCCGCTGGCGCTTTCGCTGCTGGCCCTGGCGCTCGCCTGCGACGCGATCGCGCTGCGTTCGGTCAACTACACCGCCTTCGTGGTGTTCCTGACGATGCTCTTCGTGATCGTCACCGAGATGCTCCAGCCCGGCGCGGGCATTGCCGGTGCGCGGATCGTCGACAACGTGATCGGCAGCCTCGCCGCGCTGCTGGCGGTGTTCCTGCTCTGGCCGGACTTCGGCGCCTCGCTCAAGGTCCGGATCGCGGAGGGCATCGCCGCCAACCGTGCCTACTTCGACGCCGTGGAGGCGCAAGGGCCGGTCGCCGAGATCGAGGCCGCCCGCCGCCGCGCCGGGCTGGCCAGCGTCGAGGCGGAGATCGCCCTCCACGATGTCGGCCGCCTGCCGCGCCGCTTCCGCCTGGCCGAACAGGGCAGCGCCTTGCGGGACCTGCGCACGATTGCCGGGCAGGCGGCGATCGGCTGGCATCGGCGCCTCGGGCAGTCCGGGCGCGCCGCGCCACAGTGATGACGGGCCGCGATGACGGGCGAAAGGCGCGCCCCTTCCCCTCCCGCGCGTTTGGGTTCATGATTTCCGCCTGAGGAAGCGCGTTCAGAACGCTTTGGGTGGAGGCAGGCATGGCGAGCGGGATCAGGCAGCGTTATCTCGATGTGCTGGGATCGATCTACCTCTACAACGAACATCGCGGCTACACCGCGATCGACCGGGTGCTGCAGGCGGTGCGCGCCCGCTCCCCCGGCGATCTGGAACTGATCCGCGCCATCGAGCAGCACCGCCGGGACGAACGCAAGCACTACGTGATGTTCCGAAGGTGGTTCGAACGGCGCGGGGTCATGCCGCTCGCGCTCGGCCGCCGTTTCGGCCACATCGACCGCTTCGTCGAACTCGTCTTCGGCCGGACCATCGACCGGCTCGATACCCAGGCCGTGATCGACCGCGACGACCTGTTCGAGCGGTTGTGCCGGGTGATCTCGCTGACCGAGCAGCGCGGCTACCGCCAGGTCGAGGCCCTGCTGGCCAACCGTTTCGTGCGCAGCGATCCCGTAATGATGCGGATCTTCCGCGTGATCCGCGAGGACGAGCCAAGCCACTGGGCGCCCTACGAGGGCTGGCTGGAACGGCGTCGCTCGCGCCCCTATCGCCGCCGCGAGCGCTGGACCGACACCTTCATCCATTCCGAGCTGCTGTTCCTGAAACTGCCGGTCCTGTTCCTCAACCCGTTCCAGCGCCGACGGACCGACTGGCCGGATGCCGCCGATGCGCAAACGGCCGCTGGCCCCATTGCGCCGGGAACGGCGGTGGAGCGATGAGCAAGCCGCTGGCGCAGCCCGAAGGCGCCCCACTGCAGCCTGCCGGCGCCCCCCTGCAGCCTGCCGGCGGCCCTGCGCTCGCCGGCCGCCTGCTGTCGCGCCGGGTCGCCGCGATGCTGGCCCGCAACACGGCCGTCAGCATCGGCGTGTTCCTGGTCGGCCTGGGCATCCTGTGGCTGCTGGTGGAGCGGCTCGCGGTGGGCGCGGTGGGCGCTGCCGGCGTCAGTTTCCTGGTCTCCAACTCGCTGCACTATGTCATTGGGCGTGCGTGGATATTTCCCGGAAGCGCCCGCGGAATACATGCCGGATACTGGTTGTTCCTGGCCAATTCGGGCATCGGGCTGCTCCTCACCATGGCGCTTTTTGCCGCGCTGCTCTGCTTCACGCCGATGCATTACCTGATTGCCCGTACCCTCGTTTCGGTCATTGCCGGGCTGGCCGTGTTCCTGCTCAACGCCGTTCTCAACTTCCGGCAGGTCTGACTCATGCGGATCGCCATTTTCTCCGGAAACTACAATTACGTTCGCGACGGCGCCAACCAGGCGCTCAACAGGCTGGCCGCCCATCTCGAAACGCACGAAGGCTGCGAGGTCCGCGCCTATTCCCCGGTCACCCGGACCCCCGCCTTCGAGCCGACCAGCACGCTGGTCCCGGTCCCCTCGGTCGCGCTGCCGCGGCGCCGTGAGTTCCGGCTGGCACTCGGCCTGCCGCGCAGCGTCCGCCGCGATCTGGAGCAGTTCCGGCCTGACATCGTCCACGTATCCGCCCCCGACATTCTCGGCACCCGCGCCCAGACTTATGCCCTGCGCCGCGGCATCCCCGTCGTTGCCAGCATGCACACCCGTTTCGAAACCTACCTCGACTATTACCGGCTGGGCTGGCTGCGCCCGCTGATCTGCGCGCATCTCGACCGGTTCTACCGCCGCAGCGATCACGTGCTGGCCCCCACCCCCGCCCTTGCCGAGCAGTTCACGCGGCTGCGCGGCGACGATCACGTCAGCGTCTGGAGCCGGGGGATCGACCGCAGCCTGTTCCACCCCTCCCGCCGCGACATGGCATGGCGGCGGGCGCAAGGCCTGCGCGACGAGGACTTTGTCGTGCTGTTCTTCGGCCGGCTGGTGCTCGAAAAGGGCATCGCCACGTTCACCGCCGCGATGCGCGCCTTGCAGAAGGACGTTCCCGCCCGCGCGCTGGTAGTCGGCGCGGGACCGGCGGCCGATGCCTTCGCCGCGCTGCCCGGCACGGTGATGACCGGCCATCTCGCCGGTGACGCGCTGGCCCGGGCTGTCGCCAGCGCCGATGCCATGCTCTGCCCCAGCACCACCGAGGCCTTCGGCAACGTCATTCTCGAAGCGATGGCCTCGGGCGTGCCGGTGGTCAGCGCCGATGCGCCCAGCGCCCGCATGTTGCTCGGTCCCGGCCAGCAGCGGCAGGCTCCCGCCGGCTACCTCTGCCCGCCCCGGGACCTGGCGGCCTATGCCGGCCGCCTCGCGGCGCTGGCCGCCGCCCCGGACGTGCGCCGGGCCATGGGCGCAGCGGCCCGCCGGAACAGCGCCGTCTATTCCTGGGATGCCGCCGGACGGAGCGTGGCACGGATCTACCGTGCCCTCGCGCCCGGCGCGGCGGGGAAAGGCGACCAGACCAACGGGCAGGCCCGCATCCGCGCGGCAGGCTGAACGCAAGACGGGGAAACCATGGCGGACACCAGCGCACTGGAAGAAGAGCTCAAGCTCGAACTCTCGCCCTACGATGCCGACCTGCTGGCCGACTGCGGGCTGCTGGGCGGTGCGCCCCGGCTGGTTTCCCAGGAATCGACCTATTTCGACACGCCGGACCATGCGCTGGCCCGCGCGGGCCTGTCGCTGCGGGTGCGGCGCAGCGGGCGGCGCCACAAGCAGACGATCAAGGCGGATGGCAGTGCCGCCGGCATGCTCGTGCGCAGCGAATGGGAGCGCGAGATCGCCGGCAACCAGCCGGTGCTCGACGAGGACAATCCGGTGACCGCCCTGCTCGGCCACCGCACCGCGCTGCTGGCGCCGGTCTTTGTGGTCGAGAACGAGCGGCGGGTGTGGAACCGGGACGGCATCGAGATCGCGCTCGATGAGGGACGGATCGTCGCGGGCGAACGTCTGGCGCCGCTCTGCGAGGTGGAACTGGAGCGCAAGGGCGCGCAGCTTGACGCGCTTTTTGCCCTGGCCCGCGAGATCGAGGCCCGGGTTCCCGCAAGGATCTGCGTGCTCAGCAAGGCCGAGCGCGGCTATCGCCTGCTGGGGCCGGCGGCGCCCGCGCCCAAGGCGGGGCGGGTCCGCCTGACCCCGCAGATGAGCGTGGCGGATTCGCTCGCGCTGATCGTCGGCCACTGTCTCGGCCACTTTCACCGCAACCTGCCCGCGCTGCTCGACCATGGCGACGCCCATGCGCTGCATCAGGCCCGCGTCGCGATCCGGCGGCTGCGCTCGGCGCTCTCGCTCTACCGTCCGGTGGTGCAGGAGCCGCGCACGGTGGCCCGCTTCCAGCGCGAGCTGCAATGGCTGGCCGGAAAGCTGGGCGCCATGCGCGAGATCGACGTGCTGCTCGCGAACGACGACGATCCGGAGGCCATCGCCCCGCTCTGCGCCGCCAGACGCAAGGCTGCGGGCGAAGCGGCGGCGGCGCTGCGCTCCAAGCGGTGCCGCATGCTGATGCTCGACCTTGCCGAATGGATCGCGGTCGGCCGCTGGCGCCGCGCCGCTCCCGATGCAGCCCCCGAGGCGGCCCCCGATACCGCGTTGGGCGAGCCGTCCCTCGGCGCCTTTGCCGCCGCGGTGCTGACCCGTCGCCGCAAGGTCCTGCGCAAGCGCGGCCGCCATCTGGCGGCGCTCGGCGACGAAGCCCGCCATGACGTCCGCAAGGCCGCCAAGAAGCTGCGCTATGCGGCCGACTTCTTTGCCGCGCTCTATCCGCAGGAACGCGAAGGCCGCCGCGCCAGGCGCTTTGTCGCCCGCGTGGAAAGGCTGCAGGAGCGGCTCGGCACGCTCAACGACCGGGTCACCGCGCCGGCGGTCCGTGCCCGGCTGGGCCTTGCGCCGCGCCGGATTCCGACCGCCGATGCCGAAAAGGCCGAGCAGGCCCGCCTGCTGCGTGCGGCCGCCAGCGACTACGACGAAGTCGCAACCGCAAGGCCTTTCTGGCGTTGATGGGGTTGCGGGCGCCCTCACCGGCCCCAATATCGACAGGCAATAGCGTCCAAAAACCGTTCCATCGCCCCATTCATCGAAAGGATCCTCGACAGATCTGGCACTGGATTGACGAAAGCGGCAATCGCGCATAGCCGCATGTCCAATGGCAATCGAACATTGCCGCCCGACCTGCGGCGCCCCCCGGCAAGGCCGCTCACGTAATTGCCGCCCCCCCGCGCGATCCGCCCCCTCGATTCCCCGTCGAGACCGCGCCGGGAGCATGCTCTACTCTGCAAGGCTGGCCCCGCATCCGGCGGCCACCCGACAAGGACGATCGAATGAGTCTGACGGCCGCCGCTGTCGTATTGATGATGGGTTCCGCGCTTCCTGAAGGGGGCGACCTTCCCCAGACCGATGCCGCCCCCGCCGCCCAGCCCGTCGCAGGCGCACCGGCCGCAGGCGGGCAGGTCACGGGCGGACCGGTCAGCGTCCCCCTGCCCGCCTTTGCGGCATCCCCGGTGCCCCTGATCGATCCCGCGGCCGCGGCTGCCGAACAGCAGGCCGGTGAGCCGGCCAGCGAGCAGGGCGCCGACAACGAGACGATCGGCGACGACATTCTCGTCACCCGCCGCAAGCCGCCGCCGCCGGGCGACCCGCTGGAGCGCATCAACGAACAGTCGTTCAAGGCGGTGCAGGCGGTCGACAGCGCGGTGGTCGAACCCGTCGCCAAGGCCTATAACAAGGGCCTGCCGCGCCCGATCCGCCAGGGCCTGCGCAACTTCTTCACCAACCTGGGCGAGCCGGTGGTCTTTGTGGCCTTCCTGCTCGAACTCAAGCCCGGCAAGGCGATGGAGACCGTGGGACGCTTCGCGATCAACACCACGCTGGGCGTCGGCGGCGTCATGGACGTGGCCAAGCGCAAGCCCTTCCACCTGCCCTATCGTCCCAATGGCCTCGCCAACGTGCTGGGCTATTACGGTGTCGGCCCCGGGCCCTACATGTACCTGCCGATCATCGGCCCGACGACGCTGCGCGACCTGATCGGCGATTCGGTGGACAACCTTGCCTCCCCGGCCCTGCTCGGCAAGCCCTTCACCAAGCCGGAAGTGGC
The DNA here is from genome assembly GCF_006874585.1 of Sphingomonas sp. IC081. GTDB lineage: Bacteria > Pseudomonadota > Alphaproteobacteria > Sphingomonadales > Sphingomonadaceae > Novosphingobium. Next base: position 27,657 of record NZ_CP029762.1, on the reverse strand, counting down.
GTTGCCGATGATCGTGCTCAACCAGCTGGGTGAGCGCGCCGCCTTCGACGACGAGATCAACAAGATCCGCAAGGAAGACCGCCCCTACGCGGCCTATCGCGAACTCTACCTGCGCCAGCGCAAGGCCGAGATCGAGGCGCTGCATGGCCGCACCCTGCCCGATGTCGTGCCGGTCTACGGCCCGCGCATGCCCACCGCCGGCGGCAAGACGGCGCAGGATCCGGCAGGCCAGGAACAGGCGGGCCAGCCGGTGCAACCCGCGGTGCCGGAACCGGCAGCGGAACCGGCACCCGCTCCCGTTCCGGCCCCCGTGCAGATGATCTCGCAGCCGGTCATCCAGCCGATCCCGCAACCGGCGGCCTAGTCGCGCCGTGGCAAGCGACAGTCCGCCGCAGGCCCCGCGCAATCTCCTGGCCGTCGCGCCGGGGGACGAGGCGCAGGAACGCTTCGAGGACCTGCTGCGCGCGCCGGGCGTGAGGATCGAGCGGATCGTCTCGCATGGCCAGACCACCCCGCCCGACCAGCCCTATGTGCAGGACTGGGACGAATGGGTGCTGGTGCTCGAAGGCGCGGCCGAACTGCTGCTGAACGGCACCTGTCGCCGCACACTGGCAGCCGGCGAACACCTGATGATCCCCGCCGGCATGCCGCATCTCGTCACCCGCACCGCCAGCCCCACGATCTGGCTCGCGGTCCACATCGGCGAGCCTTGAGCGCCAAGGGGAGGAGCCGCCGGATAGACGCGCCTACCCCAGTTCGATCTCGTCGAAGCGGCGCCAGCGGTAGATCGCATAGCTCACTGCCCAGCAGGCCACGAACAGGCCGATGATCAGGAAGCCGAGCATGTTGAAGCGCTCCGACAGCGCCCGGGCGCCGTCCCAGGGCTGGCCCTCGAGCGCCAGTTTCTCGGCGAACAGCCCGGCGGTCTGGACCGCGCCGATCACCAGCGCGACCAGCGCCGAGATCGCCGTGATCGTGATGTTGTAGTAGAGCTTGCGGATCGGCTTCACGAAAGCCCACTCGTAGGCGCCCAGCATGATGACGCCGTCGGCGGTGTCGATCAGCGCCATGCCCACCGCGAAGAGCACCGGCAGGACCAGCAGCGTGCCGAGCGCGATGCCGTCCGCCGCATGGGCCCCGGACAGCCCGAGGATGGCGACTTCGGTGGCGGTGTCGAACCCCAGCCCGAACAGGAAACCGAGCGGCGCCATGTGCCAGCTCGATCGCACCAGCCGGAACAGCGGGCGCAGGATCCGCGCGATCAGCCCGCGCCCGGCCAACAGGATGTCGAGATCGTCCTCATTCGGCATCTCGCCGCGCCGCGCCTGCCGGAACCGCATCCAGACCCCGCGCAGGATCGCCAGGTTCATGATCGCGATCGTGAACAGGAAGGTGGCGGAGATGGCCGTGGCGATCACCCCGCCCGCCTCGCCGATCGCCTCGAAGTCGGACAGGGTGCTGGCGGCAATCGCGATCGTCGTCGCCGCGACGAGGACGATCGCGGAATGGCCGACCGCGAACCACAGGCCCACCGTCAGCGGGCGCTGGCCGTCCTGCATGAGCTTGCGCGTCACGTTGTCGATCGCGGCGATGTGGTCGGCGTCGACCGCGTGGCGCAGGCCCAGGCTCCAGGCCAGCAGCGCCGTGCCCAGCATCAGCGTATTGCCGTGGAAGGCGGCAAAGGCCCAGACCCAGGCCAGGACATTGGCGGCGATCAGCGCCGCGAACAGCACCGTGATGCGGCGGCGCAAGGTGAAGGAAAGGAAACCCATAAAAACCCCGTCGGCGCCAGCGAAACCGGACGGGGAGCCTGCCGCGCCTGCGGCCGGCATCGCCGTGCCGGACGGACGCCACCTGACGCCCGGCACGAATGCCGGTGCGGCCCCCGCCGCACATGCGTCGCTCAGACGGAGTTTCCGTGCCGCGGCCATCCCCTGGACCAAGGCAAGAGCGACCATGCGCCGGCAGGTCTCCTGGCTCGCGGGTCATCGCTTGATGCACGGCCTTCCCGGGCCTCGCAGGATTTAGCGTCCGGCCCAGTGGCTGCGGCGAGATCCTTGCCCCGCCGCGATATGCATCGCGCTCGCCGCTTACAGTTGCAGGGACAGCCACGGATTCGAGGGGAAATCCCCTCCCACCATATTCCCTATTAAGCCCCTTTCGGGGCACCGGCGCGATCATGCCGCAACGTGCATGAGCACGCTTCGGCAGGCGCCTTGGTAGCGCCCGCCCGCGCCGCCCGCAAGCGCGCGCGGGTCACAACGCGATCTCCGGCTTGGCGGTCATCAGCCAGAAGATCACGATCACGCCCAGAAATGCGGGCCAGCCGAGCGCAAACCACCAGCGCGCCAGGCGGTGATAACGCGGCGGCAAGGACGCGCCCTCGGGCGTGTCGTCGGCGATCCGGCGCATCGCGATCTGGATCCACACGACCGGCAGCCAGCAGGCCCCCACCACCGCATAAAGCAGCATGGCCGCGACCAGCCAGCCGCTGCTCAGGGGAAAGCCCGCAAGCCGCGCCAGCCACACCCCGGTCACCGGCTGGACGATGACCGCAGGCGCGGTGAACAGCCAGTCCGCCAGCACGACATTGCGGTTCACCACCCGCCGCGCCGCGAGGCTGGCGCTGCGGTTCGCCATCCAGCCGTGAAACGCCGTGCCGAGCCCGGTGCCCAGCAGCAGCGTGGAACTGAGGATATGGATCGTCTTGAGCAGGAAATAGTCAGCCACGGCGCCCCTCCATCGCAAACAGGGCCAGCGAAAGGCCGAGAACGGCCAGGTTCTTGACCAGCGGGCCGAACGGATCGGCCCAGAGTTCGGGAGCGGCGGCGGTCAGGATCGCGGTATAGACTGCCATCAGCACCACCCCTGCCAGCGGCGCGCCGCGGCGGCGCAGGATCAGGCCGAGGCCCACGGCGATGTCCGCCAGCGATCCGGCCCAGAGCGCCGCCGTCGCCCCGGGTCCGGCCAGGCCGACCCGGCCGAGCCACGGGGCAACCGTGGCGGTCGGCGCAAGGGCCAGCGAGACGATCCCGCCGCCCAGCCACACCAGCGCCAGCAATCCCGCCAGCACCGGCGCCAGCGCGCGCAGGCGGGCTTCGGTGAGGTCCGCCGCGCAGGCCGGGTACCGGGCGAGCGCCTCGCCCAGCGTCATCGGGCAAAAGCCCAGCGCGGCGACAAACGGCGCGGACGGCGCGGTGTTGCCCGCCGCCAGCATCGTCAGGCTCTCCCGCGTGGCCGGACCGATGCCGAGCCGGGCGACCAGCGCCAGCAGCGGTTTCGGCAAGGAGAGCTTGGGCGCCCGCCCCTGCGCCAGCCCCAGCCAGCCGCGCAGCGCTTCGGTCAGCTCATCGGTGCTGACCGCCTGCGGCCCCACCGCATCGAGCGCGCAGGCCAGCGGCCCGGGCCGCTCCAGCAGCCGCAGGACCGCCCGTGCCAGATCGTCGATATGGATCGGCTGCACCTGCCAGCGCCCGGAACCGAGCCGGGGCAGGAGCGGCAGCGCCGCCAGCGCCGTGAACAGCGCCGTGCTGGCCCCGCCGCGCCCCATCACCAGCGAGGGCCGCAGCACCGCCCAGCCCATCCGCTCGCCCGCCGGGTCGAGGGCCATGAGGTGATCGTCCGCCCGCTTCTTGCTGCGGTGATAGGCGGTCACCCCGCTCTCGTCGGCGCCGAGCGAGGAGATCTGGATCACCCTTCCCACCCCCGCCGCCAGGCAGGCATCGAACAGTGCCCGCGCGCCCCGGTCGTGAACCCCCGCATAGTCGACGCGGTTGCCGATGATCCCGGCGCAGTTCACCACCGCGTCGATGCCGGCAAGGCGCGGCGCCCAGTCCGCCGCCCGGTCATGGGCGAGGTCGCAGGCCAGCGTCCGCGCCATGGGAAAGGACCGCCGCAGCCGCTCCGGTGCGCGCGCGGCTAAGGTCACGCGCGCACCGGCGGCCAGCAAGCGGCCGGCGACGTGGCGGCCGATGAAGCCGCCAGCCCCGACGATCAGGACATGCATCGCCGCCGCCCTCACGCGTCGCGGCGCGGGCTGCGGGTCCAGACCGCAAGGCCCATGCCCACCAGCGCCAGCAAGACGCCCATCAGCGCGCTCGTCATCGTGCCGCGAATGAGATCGGCCGGGCGGACGGCAACACTGCTCATCGACACGAACAGCATCGGCGTGGCGACCATCATCACCATCGACCAGACCGTCCAGAAGCGCGAGCGCTCCTCGGTGCCGCACAGTTCGGCCAGCAGGATCGACAGCGGCCGCCACAGGACGACGGCGGCGAGCGTGGCGACCAGCGCGGTCAGGGCATAAGTGAGGAGCAAGGCGGAGATCGGAGCCAGCATGGCGTGGGTTCCCTTCGTCGGCCCGCCGGGGATCGGCAGGCGCAAAAGGTGAATTGCAACGCCCGTGCCAATTGGCCCGCCAATTGCTGTGCCTAATGAGCATGGCCGCAAATTCGCCGAAAAGCGGGGCCGCGGAGCAGAGCGAAATGTAAACGATGTAAACAGGAAGCCGTGGTATGGTGTTAACGATGGATACAGCACTCGGCATCCTTGCCTATGTCGGCGCGCTCGCGCTGACCGCGCTCGCCAGCCTGCTGCTGGCTGTCTTCGTGGCGCTGCGCGCGCGGATGCTGCCGGGTGGACGGCTGCTGGTGGTGTTCCTTTGCGGTGTTGCCCTCTGGAGCATCGCGCAGGCCGCACCGGCGCTGCTCGGCCCTGCCTCGGGGACGTTCAGCACCGTGTGTGTCGCGCTCTCCCCGCTCCCCGCCGCAGCTTTTGTCCATCTGGTATTTGCCTATGCCCGCTGTGCCAGCGAACGCCCGGTCGCTATCGCCGCTTATGCCGCGGCGCTCTTCGCGGCGACGGTGGGACTGGTGTTCGGCGTCGGCGCGGTCGTGCCATGGCGGGGTTTTCCGGGCTTTTTCGTGCCCTCGCCCTGCGGCTGGGGCGTCCTCGGCGCGGCAGGCCTGCTCTCCCTCGCCGGGCACCTGCGCCTGCTCCGGACCTGGCTCGGGCAACGCCGGGGCAGCGGCGAGATCCGGCGCCAGAGCGAGCAGGCCCGCGCCGTTTTCGTGGCGAGCGGCCTCGGCCTTGTCGCCCTCACCGGCTTCGCGTTTCCGGCGCTGGGGATAGCGATCTATCCCTTCCCGGTGCTGCTGCTGCCGCTCTATTCGGTGGCGCTGGTCTACGGCATCGTGCGCCACCGTTTCATGGCCGTCGACCTCTGGGCGCGCCGCGCGCTCGTGTGGGTGCTGCTGCTGGCCGGCGCCGGCATGGCCAGCGCGCTGATCGCCGCGCTACCGCTGGCGCTGGCCGGGCGCCCCGCCGGATTCCTGGCGACCTGGACCGCGCTCGCCGCCACGCTGCTGCTGGGCATGGCGGTGCTGACGCCGATGAAGCGATGGGTCGACAGGCTGGTCTTTCCCGGCGGCCAAGTCAGCGAAACCGATATTGCCACATGGCGCGACCAACTGGCCGAGCCGGCTGACACGGCAAGTCTTGCGGCACGGGCCAACACCCTGCTGCGCACCCGCCTCGGCCTGCCGGAAGACGGCCCCCACCTCGTGCTGGCAGGCGAGACGGTGACGCTGTCCGGGTGGGACGACGCCCCCCTTGCCACCCGCCACATCGCCGAGCGCCTCGCCGCGCTGGTCGGGGAAGCCGCCCGCCGCCTGACCGCCGCGCAGCGCCTCGTTGCCGAGGAACGCGAGGCCCGCCTTGCCGAAATCGGCGCGCTGGCGGCCACCGTCGCGCATGACCTGCGCAATCCGCTGGGCATCGTCGCCATGGCCGCGACCGGCGCCCCCGCCGATGTCCGCGGCGAGATCGCCGAACAGGTGGCGCGCATGAACCACCTTATCACCGACATCCTCGACTATGCCCGGGCCTGGACCCTCAGCCCCCGCCCGCTCGACGTGACGATGCTGGCAGGGCGTTTCGGGATCGAGGCACAGGTGCCCGCAGGCATGACCGTCACCGCCGACCCGATGGCGCTCGACCGGGCGCTGGCGAACCTCGTCGACAATGCGCGGGCGCTCGGCAGCACGGTCGCCCTGATCGCCGCGCCCGGCCCGCCCGCCACGATCGACATCTGCGACGATGGCCCCGGCATTCCCGCCGAGATCGCCGACAGCCTGTTCCGCCCCTTCGTCTCGCGCCGCCCCGGCGGCACCGGGCTCGGCCTCGCCATCGTCCGGCGCGTGATGGAGGCGCATGGCGGCACCGTCACGCTCGCCGCGCGGCCCGGCTGGTCCACCTGCCTGCGCCTCACTTTCGGAAACCCGACATGATCCTGCTTGCCGACGACGAACCCGCGTTCCAGCGCCTTACCGCCCGGTGGCTGCGCAGCCTGGGCCATGACGTCGAGACCGTGGGCGACGGCGATGCCGCCCGCGCCGCCTTTGCCCGCTCGCCCGCCGATGTCGTGCTGCTCGACCTCGCCATGCCGCCGCACCACGCCCCCGAAGCGGGGCTGGCGCTGATCCCCGCCTTTGCCCCGGCCCCGGTGGTGGTGATGACCGGCCATGCCGACCACGCGCTGGCATTAAAGGCCATCGAGGCGGGCGCATGGGACTTTCTCGCCAAGCCGGTCGATCCCGACATGCTGCAAGTCGTTGTCGCGCGTGCGGTGGAGCGGGCGCGGCTCGCTCGCGAGGTGGCGCAGCTCAAGGCGCAGTCGGTCGGCAGCGAGGACATGGGGCTGGCCGGCAGTTCCCCGGCGATGACCGCCCTGCGCGATCTAGTCCGCCGCGTGGCGCCCACCCCGCTGCCGGTCATGGTGCTGGGGCCGAGCGGCACCGGCAAGGAACTGGTCGCCCGCGCGCTCCACCAGGCATCGCCGCGCGCCGCCCGGCCGCTGGTACCGATCCACTGCGGCGCGGTGCCCGCGGACCTCCTCGAAAGCGAACTGTTCGGCCACCTCAAGGGCAGCTTCACCGGCGCCCATGCCGACCGCCCCGGCCTTGTCGAGACCGCCTCGGGCGGCACCCTGTTCCTCGACGAGATCGGCGAGATGCCCGCTGCCATGCAAGTGAAGCTGCTGCGTTTCCTGGCCGATGGCACCTATCAGCCGGTCGGCGCGCGCGCGATGCGCAAGGCCGACGTGCGTGTGGTCGCCGCCACCCACCGCGACCTTCAGGCCGCCGTCGCCGACGGCAGCTTCCGCGAGGACCTCTATTACCGCCTGCGCGGGGTCGTGCTGCGCACGCCGGCGCTGGATGAACGGCCCGGAGACGTGCCCCTGCTCGCCAGCCTGTTCCTGCGCCGCGCGGCGCAAGGCGAGGCGCGGTTCACGCCCGATGCCCTGACCTGGCTGGCGACGCGCCCCTGGCCCGGCAACGTGCGCGAACTGCGCGCCGCGGTCGAGTGCGCGGCAGCATTGGCCCCGCGCGGCGCGGCGGGAATCGCCATCGCGGCGCAGGACCTTGCCTTCGCCACCGGAGAGGCCATCACGGCGGCGATGGCGCCGCCTGCCGCGATGCCTCCGCTGTCGCTGGAGGCTGAAATCGCCGCGCTCGAACGCCTGCGCATTACCGAAGCGCTGGAGCGGACCGGCCACAATCATACCCATGCCGCCCGCGAACTGGGCCTGTCACGGGTCGGGCTGCTCAAGAAAATGGACCGGATGGGCCTGCGCTGAGGGATCGGGTGAAAGCGAGAGGCTCGGCCGGGGGGAGCGGGGGCGGGTGCGACGATTGATACAAATGTCCAGCTTGCGCGGTCCGGTTGTCGCTATTAATAATCGCTCTCAATAGATAACGAGTCAGGCAGGACAGACATGAGGATCACGGCCGGTTCCAGCCCCGCGTGCCGGAACGTCAGGGTGTTTTTACGCCACGGCCGCGCCATGCGCTGAGCCCGTTCTCGCAGCGCTTGCGGCGACCTGCCGCCTGCCGTTCCTGCCGCCTGCCGTTCCTGCCCCGTTTTCCGTGGATCGAAAGCCATTTTCGCCAGCGATCCGCGCATCCATCGCAAATAATAATCATCTGCAACAAGGAGGCACCGTGTCCACTTCCCGTTTCCGTCATTCGTCCGCCACGGCAGCGCAGGCCTATCTCGCGCTGAGCTGCATCGGACTGGCGACAAGCGCCGCGCCCGCGCTTGCACAGGACAGCACCGAAGCCGCGCCCGCGCGCCTCGGCGGCATGACCGTGTCCGATACCGCGATCGACGATGACGGCTACAAGGTCGACACCCTCTCCAGCCCCAAGGCGACCGCGCCGCTGATCGATACCCCGCGCTCGATCACGGTCATTTCCAGCCGGCTCTTGAGCGACACCAATTCGACCTCGCTCGCCGAGGCGCTGCGCACCGTACCGGGCATCACCATGGGCGCGGGCGAAGGCGGCAACGCGCTGGGCGACCGTCCGTTCATTCGCGGCAGCGACAGCCAGGCCTCGACCTATCTCGACGGCGTGCGCGACATCGCCGCGCAGAGCCGCGAGACCTTCGCGGTGGAAGCCATCGAAGTCACCAAGGGTTCGGACAGCGTCACCAACGGTTCGGGAAATGCCGGCGGTTCGATCAACCTCGTCTCCAAGGCCCCCAAGGCCGACCGCTTCGCCCATCTCGACGCCAGCTACGGCAACGACGACTACAAGCGCATCACCGTCGACGTGAACCAGCCGCTCAACGACTTCATCGGCGTGCGCATCAACGGCATGTGGCATGACCAGGACGTCGCCGGCCGGGATGCGGTGTGGCAGAAGCGCTGGGGCGTGGCGCCGTCCATCACGTTCGGCCTGAACGGCCCGACCAGCCTGCAGCTCGACTGGTATCACCTTCATACCAGCGAACTGCCCGACACCGGCATTCCCTACCTCACCACCATCTCGAACCAGCCCGGCGCCAATGACCAGACCGCGCCCGCCGGCACTTCGGTTCGTTCGCGCGATGCCTATTACGGGCTGGCCGACCGCGATTTTCGCAAGACCACGGTCGACCAGTTCACCGCCCGCTTCCAGCACGAGTTCGACAACGGCCTGACCCTGCGCAACAGCGCGCGCTTCTCGGATTCGAGCCAGAAGTACCTCTGGACCCAGCCGGACGATTCCAAGGGCAACGTCTATAGCTACGGCACCGTCTCGCGCCGCGTGAACTCGCGCTATTCCAAGCAGCAGGGCCTCGTCGACCAGCTCGACCTGTCGGGCACGTTCGCCACCGGCGTGCTGGAGCACAGCTTCACCGCCGCGCTCGAATACAGCTGGCAGAAATCGGGCTACGGCAGCTACTATGCCGATAGCACCAGCTACACCGCGCTGCCCACCGCGGTCACCTGCGCCACCGCCACTTCGGGCAGCAACGCGATCTGCACCGATCTCGCCAATCCCAATCCTTACGACAGCTGGACCGGCTCGATCGTCAAGGGCCCGGCCAACTCGCGCACGCTGGCAAGCAGCGAAACCTATTCGGCCTCGCTGTTCGACACGATCAGCCTGGGCGAGCACTGGAAGCTGAACATCGGCGGCCGCTACGACCACTACGACACCGACGCCTCGGCCGCCGTCGCCAAGCCCTTCACCGCCGCCCGTACCTGGCAGCACCGCACCGACGACCTGTTCACCTACCAGGCGGGACTGGTGTTCAAGCCGATGTCCAACGGCACGATCTATGTCTCGACCGCCACTTCGGCGATCCCGCCGGGCTCGTTCCTTGCCCAGGGCAGCGAGGACAACGGCCTGACGACCGCCGGCGTCAGCACCGACGATCTCAAGGTCGCCAAGACCACGAGCTATGAAGCGGGCACCAAGTGGAACCTGTTCGGCGAGGCGCTGGCGCTCAGCTTCGACGTGTTCCAGACCCGCACCACCAATGCCCGCACCACCAACCCCGACGGCGGCGTGCTCAATGTCGGCACCAAGCGCATTCGCGGTTTCGAACTGGGCTTCAGCGGCAATATCACGCCGGAATGGAACGTCTTCGGCGGCTACACCTACATGGATTCCAAGGTGCTGAACGCCGGCCTGACCGCCACCACCGGCACCGATGCGAGCGGCGCGGCGGCCAAGTACTACGCCCCGGCGGCGGCCACTGGCCACGCCTTCCCGAACACGCCGAAGAACAGCTTCACGCTGTTCACCAACTACAAGGTGACACCGCAGCTCACCCTGGGCGGCGGCGCCATCTACATGGACAAGGTCTACGGCGGCTTCTCGGACACCCGTACTTACACGAACGGCGTGTTCACCATCGTCAAGACCCGCGCGACGTACGTGCCCAGCTACTGGCGCTTCGATGCCAACGCCAGCTACGACATCACCGACAATATCGCGGTGCGCGTCAATGCGCTGAACATCACCAACAAGCTCTACTACGACCAGGCCTATTCGACCCACTATGCCCACCAGGCAGCGGGCCGTACGGTGATCGGCACGGTCAGCTTCAAGTACTGATCCGCAGTCCGGATCGATGCACGGCCGGGGCGGGCAGAGTTCCCGCCCCGGTCATGCGATGCCGAGGCCCCGCATTTCCGGGGCCGCGCATCCGGCTCGGGGTCGTTTCCAGTCTATAAATCCTCAGACGGCCCGCATCCTTGCGGGCGATGGATTTTCTGGAGGCATGTCATGAACGCCGGCACGGCAGGATTCTTTAGCGAGGTAAGCCGGCAGCTCGGTGCCGGAAACGTCGGGCGGCTCGAAGCCCGCGGCCGCGAGATCCGTTACATGGCGCAAGGCTCGGGCTGGCGCTACGAAACGCTGCTCCAGAAGGAGCCCGAGACGATCGAGTGGATCGACAGCTTCCGCCCGGGCGAAACGCTGTGGGACATCGGCGCCAATGTCGGCATCTACAGCGTCTATGCCGGGGTGCGCGGCACCCGCGTCCACGCTTTCGAACCGCATTTCGCCAACTACTACCAGCTGTGCATCAACATCGGCCTCAACGGCCTGCAGGACCGCGTCACCCCGCTCTGCCTGGCGCTGACCGACCGCAAGGCGATCGCGGCGATGAACCTGGCCAGCGTCGACTTCGGCACCTCGATGAGCAGCTTCGGCGAAGCGCTCGACTTCCGGGGCAATCCTTACGCTCCCGCCTTCCGCCAGGGCATGGTCGGCCAGGACATCGACAGCCTGATCGGCGAATTCGGCATGGCGGTGCCCAACCACGTGAAGATCGACGTCGACGGCATCGAACTGCCGATCGTGCGCGGCGCCGCGCAGATGCTGGCGCGCGAGGAGGTCAAGTCGGTCTCGATCGAACTGATCGAAACCGACGCCGCGCAAGTGGATGAAGTGACCGAGATCCTCGCCGCTGCCGGGCTGCAGTTCCAGCACAAGAAACAGAACGCCGCGTTCGCGACACCCCAGACGCGCGACGTGCTGAACTACCTGTTCCGCCGCGATGCCCCTGCCACCAGCGTGCCGGTGAACTGGGATCCCAGCCCCGCGGATGTCGATGTCGTTGTCGATGTCGACGCCGTGGTCGCTGGCATCGTCGGCCGCATCGCCGAGGCCCCGATCGACGCCGTGCCCAGCGAGAACATCTACCTCGAAGAGGTCTTCCCCGCCGATCTCTATGCACAAATCGTCGCGCGGCTGCCCGCCGATGATGTGCTCGATCCCATCGTCCACCCCGATGCGGTTGCCGCCGACGGGCGCATTACCCGCCGCCTGCTCGACCTTACCGAGGCCACGCTGGGCCGCATCGCCCCCCAGGACCGTGCGTTCTGGCAGGCGATGACGCAGATCTGCACCCATCCCGCGCTGGCCGCCGCCCTCGTCGACAAGTTCGGCAAGACCCTGCGCGCCCGGTTCGGCGAGGAACTGCCCGAACTCGTCGCGGTGCCGCTGCTCTACCGCGATTTCCCCGGCTACCGCATCGGCATCCATCCCGATGCCGCCTCGAAGATCGCCACATTGCAGTTCTACCTGCCCGCGGACGAGAGCCAGCGCCATCTCGGCACCCGCTTCCACACCCGCACGCCGAAGGGCTTCGCGGACTACAAGACCAACGACTTCAAGCCCAACGCCGCCTATTCCTTCGTCCGCAGCGAGGAAAGCTGGCACAGTGTCGGCGAGCTGGGCCCGCAGGAACGCGCGCGCAACACGCTGGCGCTCACCTTCTACATCAAGGGCCAGGAATACCGCTCCGAACCCGACATGATGATGGGCACTCCGGTAGCTGGTCCGGCTTCGGCACCAGCCCCGCTTGCGGCCTCGATCGCCGAGGTGCCCCTCGCGGCGGCGCCGACGGTCCCCGATGCCGAGGACTACGTCCGGATCAACCGCCGCCTGCGCGATGTCGCGGCGCGCTTCGCCCGGCACGAGGACGTCGCCCGGCTGATCCCGCCCGGCAGCGCCGCGGTCGCGCTCGATGCCTCCAGTGCCTTCTCGCGGCATGTCCTCGACCAGGGGCAGGCGGGCTATCTCTTCACCGTGGGCTGGAGCGAGTGCGAGGGTGAAGGCGCCCGCGACGAGATCGCGTGCTACAAGCAGGCACTGCTCGACCTCGATCCCTATCGCGAGCGCAATTCGCTGGTCCGCATGGGGTTTGCCGATGCGCTCGAGATGTTCGATCCCGAAACGCTCGACTTCATCCACGTCGACGCCTGCCTGCACGAAAGCGGCGCGGCGGCGGAAACCCTGCTGGCCGACTGGTTCGCAAGGCTCCGTCCGGGCTGCATCTTTGCCGGAAACGGCTATGGGCCAGAGCGTCCGGACATCGTGGCGGCCATCGACGCGCTGGTGGCCGCGAACGGGCTAGAACTCCACCGCATCGACGCGGGAGCAGGCGGCCCGACACCGCGATACTCGGGATGGTTCGTGCTGAAACCGGAATGACGCCGAAAGGCCCCAAACCCGCCCCTTAATCCGGCTCCTGAAACCGGCGCCTGAAACCCAATGACAAGGCCGCAACCGCTTCCCCCGGTTGCGGCCTTTGCCGTTCGCCTTCAATCGCCGCCAACCGTCTCGTCCGGCGCGCGCCGGCACCACAGCGATTGCAGGCGCAGCGCCGCAATCGCCGCCTCCCGCTCGCGCCCTTGCAGCGCCACCAGCCCGAGATCGGCGGCACGGCCCGCCACCTTGCGCACGATGTCCCGCACCGCCGCGGCGGTCAGCCCGTTCTCGCCCACCACATAGTCGGTCCGCGCCGCCCGGGCCTGCCGCTCGCCCAGATGGCCATCGCCGGCGCGCGCATTCCAGGCGAGCTTGGCGAGCGGAACCGGGCCGCGCCCTTCCCTCCCCTTCGCACGGACGACGGCAACGCGGCGGAACAGCGCCCCTTCGGCAATGCCCGCCGCGCGGCACCAGCGGTCGACGCGCTGGAAGGTCTCGCCCGTCAGCACCCGCTCCTGTACGCCCGCCAGCCGCAGCAGGCCTTGCCCTTCGGCAGCGGGGACCACCTGCCCCGCCTCCAGCGCAAGGACCTGCGAGACCTTCAGGCCCGCCTCGCAGGCCACCGCCAGCAAGGCCGCATCCCGCAGACCCGGCGGCGTGTCCTCGCAGGCCTCCAGAAGGATCTCCAGCGTGAATGCCGGCTCGCGGCTGCCGACCTGCAAAGGCGCCGCTACGCCCTGCGCCGCCAGCCCCCTGAGCATGGCACGAAGCTGCGGCGATCCGGTCGGGTCCGCCAGCCCGGCGAGCCCATGCAGCGCCCGCAGCGACGCAAGCCGCCGCCGGATGGTCGCCGGTTTTTGCCCATGCACCCGGCAATCCTGCACATAGGCCAGGACCTCGGCCGGATCGGCGGGCAGCAACGGGCGCCCATCGATGCGCCCCTCCATCCTGGCGATGAAGGCCCGGTAATCGGAAAAGTCGTTGACCAGGGCCTTGAGGCTCGCGGGCGCGCGCGCCGCAAGGACGGACCGCAAGTCGGCATCGACCGCACCGCCATGCTCGCGCACGAGGGCGACGACTTGCGCCAGCCGGTCCGCGGCCTGTCCGCTGCCGCGCACCGGCACGCTCGCCTCACCCGGCGCATAGATGCTGATGATCCTGTCCAAACCGGCTTCCCATATCCGCGCCCCGACTATGCGAGCCCCCCTTCTAGAGCAATTTCCGATCCGATTGCACCGGACCGGCCGCTCCCGGTTTTCATCCAACGCATTTTGCAAGCCATCGGGCGTGCCACCCGCCGGGAACGGGTCAGCGCAAGCCGGTAAAGTCCAGGTCGAACCGCGCCAGATACTTGCGCAGGCGGTCGGCGTCGTTGGTGCTGGCGCGGCGTTCGCGCGAGGCGGCGAAAAGGCGCCGCCCGGCGCCGGAAAGCGAAGAGCTCTCCCGGCATACCGCCACGACATAGGCCAGCTGGACCCGGTCGAACGGGTCGATCGCGGCCAGTTGCGACGGATCGAGCACTGCCGCCAGCCCATCATCGCCGTCCGGCCCCCCGGACCACAGCCGCGCCAGTCGCGCGACTTCGCCGTCCACCGTCGCCACGTCGATCCGCCCCTTGGGCGCAAACGTCGCCATGCGGGTGACGCTGGCGGCAAGATCGCGGAAATTGCCGTTCCACGGCGCTGCCGGGGATACGGCAAAGGCAAGGAAGCGGGCGCGCGCCTCCTTGTTGAAGGAGACACGCTCCCCCTCGCGCTCGGCGTGGCGGTCAAGCTCGTAGTCGAGGTTGGGCTCGATGTCCTCGCGCCGCTGGGCAAGGCCGGGCAGCGCGAAGGTCCACAAGTTGAGGCGGGCGAACAGATCCTCGCGGAACGTGCCTTCCGCAACGCTGCGGGCAAGATCGCGGTTGGTGCCCGCGATCAGCTGGAAATCGCTCGCCACCTCACTGTCGGCACCGACCGGCAGGAACCGCTTGTCCTCGATCGCCCGCAGAATCATCGCCTGCTCGTCGAGGCCGAGTTCGCCGATCTCATCGAGGAACAGGATGCCCTTGTCGGCACTGCGCAGAAGGCCCGCGCGGTCCGAGGCGGCGCCGGTGAAGGCGCCCTTGCGGTGGCCGAACAGCGCCGACATCGCGCTGTCGCCGCGCAAGGTGGCGCAGTTGACCTCGACGAACGGCCCCGCGACCTGCCGCTTCACTTTCTTGAGATCGTGGATGCGGCGCGCCAGCTGGCTCTTGCCCGCCCCGGTCGGCCCCATCAGCAGGATCGGCGCGCGGGTGCGCGAGGCGACCTGCTCGATCTCGTCGATCATCGCATTGAAGGCGCCATTGCGTGTCTCGATCCCGGATTTCAGGAACGAGGTGCCGGTCGCGCGATCCTCGGCAAAGCGCGTGGCGATGGAATCGTAGCGCGACAGGTCGAGGTCGATGATCGACCAGGTGCCCGGCGCGGTCCCGTCGGTCCTGCGGCTGGGCTGGGTCTGCAGCAGGCGACCCGGCAGGTAATGGGCCTCGGTCAGCAGGAACAGGCAGATCTGGGCGACATGGGTGCCGGTGGTGATGTGGACCAGCACATCCTCGGCATCGGGGTCCAGCGGCAGGGTGCGGGTGAAATCCAGCAGCTTGCCGTAGACTTCCTCGAAATCCCAGGCATCGGCGAAATCGATGACGTGGCGCTCCACCGTGGTTTCCGGCGAGACATCGGCAATATCGGCGGTGACGTATTCGGCCAGCCGGCGGTGGGCACTGCCATGGATCATGACCAGACGATCGACCCGCAAGTCCTCGTGCATCGTCAGCGCGACCGATGGGCGCCACTTCATCCAGCGCGACGGGCCGAACTTGGCGGCATCCAGGGTGGATCCGAGAAACCCGATGACGGTAAGCGGCTTCATGATACAATCATATATCCACTTATATAGACATATACAAATCGCGGGACCCGCGTCGGCAACGATCGTGGCCGAACCGGATGGATTGCCGCTCGAAATCCGCGAAATTCCGAGGTTTTTGAGTTTTTTCGCGGAACCCTCCGGGCATTTGGCACGCCTCCTGCAATTCCATCCTCGTCGGGTTTGTCGAACAGCCCGGCAGCAGGAAACGGGAAAGCGGGGCGGCCGGAATGGGCTGGCCGCCTCCACTCCCCGGACGAAGGATTTTCGCCATGGCCGTGAAGCGCCTTTTCGCCGGCACCGCATCGCGGTTCCTGCCGCGCAGGCCCGCAAGGCCCGAAGGGAGATGCGGGTTCGCCCCCGCGCCTGAGCATTCAGGGTGTCTCGCCAAACCTCGTCGCCAGCATCTATGACGTATTTTCAAGGAGATCGGCGATGACCGACACCAGTTTCGAATTCCGGCAGGTCGAAGGCGGCGTGCCCATCAAGATGTGGACCCGAGGCGTGCCCGTGGACGAGAAGGCGCACGAGCAACTCGCCCGCGCGGCAAGGATGCCGTTCATCTTCCGCCATGTGGCGGCCATGCCCGACGTGCATGTCGGCATCGGCGCCACTGTCGGCTCGGTGATCCCGACCAAGGGCGCAGTGATCCCGGCGGCGGTCGGTGTCGACATCGGCTGCGGCATGATGGCGGCACGCACCTCGCTGATGGCGCACGACCTGCCCGACAGCCTCGAAGGGCTCCGCTCCGCCATCGAGCAGGCGGTGCCGCACGGGCGCTCGGTGGGACGCGGCCAGCGCGACCACGGATCGTGGGGCGCGCCGCCGCCCGCCATCGTCGAGGCCTGGGCGACGCTTGCCGTGCGTTTCGAGCGCCTGTGCGACAAGCATCCGCGCCTGAAGAACACCAACAACCTCACGCACCTGGGCACGCTGGGGACGGGCAACCACTTCATCGAGCTGTGCCTCGACGAGGAGGCGCGGGTCTGGATCATGCTGCACTCCGGCTCGCGCGGGGTGGGCAACGCCATCGGCACGTTCTTCATCGAGCTGGCCAAGCAGGACATGCGCAAATGGCACATCAACCTGCCGGACGAGGACCTCGCCTACTTCCCGGAAGGGACCGATCACTTCGACGACTACGTCGAGGCGGTGGGCTGGGCGCAGGACTTCGCCGCGCTCAACCGGCGGATGATGATGGCCAACGTGATCGCGGCCCTGCGCGGCCGGATCGCCAAGCCCTTCGAGGCCGAACTGGAAGCGGTGAACTGCCATCACAACTACGTGACGCGGGAGAACCACTTCGGCGAGAACGTGCTCGTCACCCGCAAAGGCGCGGTGCGCGCGGCGACGGGCGCCATGGGCATCATCCCGGGTTCGATGGGCGCGAAATCGTTCATCGTGCGCGGGCTCGGCAACCCGGAGAGCTTTAACAGCTGCTCGCACGGGG
This sequence comes from Sphingomonas sp. IC081, assembly GCF_006874585.1. Taxonomy (GTDB): domain Bacteria; phylum Pseudomonadota; class Alphaproteobacteria; order Sphingomonadales; family Sphingomonadaceae; genus Novosphingobium. The sequence goes on along the minus strand of NZ_CP029762.1, from coordinate 10,542 downwards.
CGGGCCGGGTGATGAGCCGCACGCAGGCCAAGAAGCTCGTCTCGCTGGAAGAGCATCTGGCCGATACGGCGGGCGTCGAATGCCGCAAGGACGAAGGCGTCATCGACGAGACGCCGCGCGCCTACAAGCCGATCGAGGCGGTGATGGCGGCCCAGGCCGACCTCGTCGAGATCGTCCACACCTTAAAACAGGTGGTCTGCGTGAAGGGGTGATCCCCTTCACGCAGCGCCCTTTGGAATATCAGGGAATACCATGATCGAGATCGACGGTTCGGACGGTGAAGGCGGCGGGCAGGTGGTGCGCAATTCCTGCGCGCTCTCGCTGGTCACCGGCAAGCCTTTCCGCATTACCCATGTGCGCGGCCAGCGTTCGAAACCCGGCCTCATGCGCCAGCACGTCACCGCCGTGGAAGCGGCGGCGCGGATCGGCGGGGCGGAGGTGACCGGCGCCGCAGTGGGTTCGCACACACTCGAATTCCACCCCGGCACGGTGCGGCCCGGCGAGTACCACTTCGCCATCGGCACCGCCGGCAGCACGGGCCTCGTCCTGCAGACGGTGCTGATGCCGCTGGCGCTGGCCGATGCCCCTTCCCGCCTGGTGCTGGAGGGCGGCACGCACGCCATGCTGGCGCCGCCGTTCGACTTCATCGAGCGCACTTTCCTGCCGGTCGTCAACCGCATGGGCCCGAAAGTGGAAGCGCGGCTCGTGCGCCACGGTTTCTACCCGCGCGGCGGCGGACGGATCGAGGTGGACATCACCCCGGCGCCCTTGCAGCCGCTGGATCTGCACGATGGCGGCGCGTTCGATGGCGGCACCGCGCAAGTCCTGTTTGCCGGACTCCCGCGCGACATTGCCGAGCGCATGATCGCGCGTGCCCGCAAGGAACTGGCCGAATGGCCCGACGAGGCCTTTGTCCTGCGCGAACTTCCCGCCGACCAGGGCCCCGGCGTCATCCTGATGATCGCGGCCCGCAAGGACGCGGTGACCGAGCTGGCCAGCGGCTTCGGCCAGTTGGGCGTACCGGCCGAACGGGTCGCGCGGGTGGCAGCGGGGCGCCTGAAGGGGTACCTCTCTTCAAGCGCCTTTGCCGGGCCCTATCTGGCCGACCAGCTGGTGCTGCCCTTTGCCCTGGCCGGCAGCGGCTCCTTCACCACGGTGAAGCCGAGCGGCCATCTGCTGACCGCCATCGCACTGGCCGAGCGTTTCCTCGGCCGGCCGATCGCGCTGCGCCAGGAGCCCTGCGGGCGGCATCTCGTCGCCTTTGCCGGATGCGGCTGAAGCGCCCCTTCAGGCGAGGTGCCGGCGGAAAAACGCCTCCAGCGTGTCGAAGGGGATCACATCCACCTGGTCGTAGAGATCGGTGTGGCTGGCCCCGGGCACGATCAGCAATTCCTTGGGCTGCGCAGCGGCAGCATAAGCCGTCTCGCTGAAATAGCGCGAGTGGGCCTTTTCGCCGTGGATCAGCAGCATCGGTCGCGGCGAGATGTCCTGGATATAGGAAAGCAGCGGCATGTTCATGAACGACAGCGGCGTCGTCAGCGTCCAGGACGCGTTCGAATTGATCGCGCGCGGATGGAAACCGCGCTGGGTCTTGTAGTATTCGGCATAGTCGACCACGAACTGCGGCTCGCCGCCCTTCAGTTCGAGCGAGACCGGGCCATGGGCAGGCGCGCCGCGCTGGGCATCCTCCCAACGCTGCCGGCCAAGTTGCTCCAGCGTCTGCCGGCGCTGTTCGGGCGTGACGCTGTCATTGTACCCCTTCGACATGACCCGGCCCATGTCGTACATCGTGCTGGCGGCAACCGCCCGGACGCGCTTGTCGGCAGCCGCGGCATTGAGCGCCATGCCGCCCCATCCGCAGATACCGATCATGCCGATCCGCTCCCGGTCGACGAACGGCAGCAGGCCGACCGCATCGACCGCGGCGCTGAAGTCCTCGGTATTGATATCGGGCGAGGCGAGGTTGCGCGGCTCGCCGCCACTCTCGCCGGTAAACGAGGGATCGAATGCCAGCGTGACAAAGCCGCGCTCGGCCATGATCTGCGCATAGAGACCGGACGCCTGCTCCTTGACCGCCCCGAACGGTCCACACACCACGATGGCGGCGAGCGGCTCGCCCGCGCGATCCCGGGGAAGGTAGAGGTCACCGCTGAGAGTGATGCCATAGCGATTGGGGAAGCGGAGCTTCTGGTGGTCAACCCTGGTGCTTTGGGGGAAGGTCTTGTCCCATAGGTTGGACATGGTCTGGGCCTTTGCTGGAAGAACGGGAAGAACCTTGCCCGCCGCAAGGGCCAGCACGGCGGCACCGCTGAGCTTCACGGCGTTTCTGCGTTGCATCTAGGGTGCCTTGGTGTCGCTTGACCCCGGCGGAAAGGCCGGTGCCAACGGGAAATAGCGCCCCGGCAGCATCACCAACAGACTGGGGGGACTTGATGGGGCGATGAGGTAATCTCAACGTTACGGTCAGATATAGCCGGATCCAAAAGCATCCAAACGCCAAAACGATGAGCCCTACTCATTACCTCATCAAACACAGGCCCGATTGCCCCAGCCGCGGCGACCGCCTAATTCCCGGCGCGGCACCGAGGCCCCCCGCTCCGCTGCCACGCACGCCCTGCCCGGCAGATTCTCCGGTTTTGGCCCCTTGGTTCGCACCAAGGCCGACAGGTGCGCCGCCCACACCAGACATCGGAGGGCCCATGGCCAGCTTCAACACCGCCCAAACGGCGACGTCCGGCAGCGATCCTGCCACCCACGCTCCGGCCAGATGGAGCGCCGTCTACGCGATGGCGCTGTGCAGCTTCGTGCTGGTGGCATCGGAATTCCTGCCAGTCAGCCTGCTCAGCCCGATTGCCGCAACGCTTGCCCTCACCGAGGGACAGGCGGGCCAGGCCATCGCCATATCGGGACTGTTCGCGGTCATTGCCAGCCTGACGATATCGGCGCTGCTCGGCCGTGCGGACCGGCGCCGGGTGCTGCTTGCGCTTATCGCCATGCTGGTCGTTTCCGGCACCATGGTCGCCTTTGCACCAGGCTATCCGGTACTGATGGTCGGCCGCGCCATTCTCGGTATCGCGATCGGCGGTTTCTGGTCGATGTCCGCCGCGATCGCAATGCGACTGGTTCCAGCGCAGGATGTGCCCAAGGCCCTTGCCATCATCAACGGCGGTAACGCCCTGGCTTCCACACTCGCGGCACCGATCGGCAGCTTTGTGGGCGGCCTGATCGGTTGGCGCGGCACGTTTTTCTGCATCGTCCCGATCGCGGTTCTGGCCATCGTCTGGCAGGTCGCCAGCCTGCCTCCCTTGCCTGGCGAAAGGGCGCGCAGCGATAGTGCCATGGTGGGCCTGCTCCGCCGCCCGCCGCTGGTATTCGGCCTGCTCACCGTAGCACTGCTTTTTGCGGGCCAATTCGCGCTGTTCACCTACCTGCGGCCCTTCCTCGAGCAGATCACCCAGATCGGCGTGTCGATGCTTTCGCTGATGCTGCTGATCGTCGGAGCATCGGGGTTTATGGGCACGATCGTCATCGGCCGCCTACTCGGGCGAGTGCAACAGCAAGGACAGGCGCAGGTGCTGTTCCTGACGCTCGGCGTTCTTCCCGCGGCCATGGCTGCCGCCGCCACCCTGCTCGCCGCGTTCGGCGCCTCGCTCCCGATAACGGCGATCCTCCTGGCCATCTGGGGCTTTGCAAGTACGGCGGCGCCCGTGGCATGGTGGACCTGGCTCGCGCGCACGTTGCCTGACGAGGCGGAGGCCGGCGGCGGCTTGATGGTCGCGATCGTCCAGCTTGCCATTACCCTGGGCGCTACGCTGGGCGGCGTCGTTTTCGACATGGCTGGCGCCCGGGTCGAATTCCTCGCCAGTGCCGGGCTGCTCGTTGCTGCCACACTGGCCGCCTTCGCGCTGGCCCGGAGGCTTGGAGCCTGACCGGTATCGCCCGGCTTTCTGGGCCGAGCCGGAGCAGACGAGAGGGCTCCGCCCGGACTTGCCCCCACTTGTCCGGACGCCGGAGTTGCGATGATCGCGCGGATCGAACATGATGCCGCGATGCCGTTGAACCGCACCGATCTTGCCGATTTCTCCTACTTCCTCGCCATTGCACGGCATCGAAACTTTCGCCTCGCCGGCCTTGAACTCGGCATCACCGCCTCGGCGCTGAGCCACGCGCTCAAGGGCCTGGAAGGTCGCCTCGGCGTGCGACTGGTCAATCGCACCAACCGCAGCGTGACGCTGACGTCGGCGGGCGAGGAACTCCGTTCGGTCATCGCGCAACCGTTCGACATGATCGAAACCGCTGCCGAAGCCCTCAATCGTTTCCGGGATGCCCCGGCCGGGCGCATTCGGCTCAACGTGATTGGCGATGCGGCGGAACTGCTGCTGGCACCGGTCATGCCGTTGTTCCTCGAGCGCTATCCCGACATGGAGATCGACATCGTCGCATCCGACAGGATGGTCGACATCGTCGGAGAAGGCTTCGATGCGGGCATACGTCACGGCGGCACCGTTCCGGAAGACATGATTGCGCAGCGCCTCTCGCAAGACCTGCATTGGTGCGTCGCGGCCGCGCCTGCCTATCTGGAGCGTTATGGCACGCCCGAAAGACCCGAAGACCTGCGCGAGCATCGCTGCCTCGGCTTCAGGCTGGGCGACGACCGCGTCTACCACTGGGAATTTGCAGGCCCCGACGGCGACATGGCCATCGCCGTTCCCAACCGCATCACGGTGCGAGGCGGGCGAGCCATGATGCCCCTGGCGGTTGCCGGTGCGGGCCTCATGTATGGAAACGAGGCCATTTTCCAGCCCTATCTCCAGCGGGGCGAGCTTCGCCTCGTGCTGGAAGACTGGTCCTGCATGGGGCCGGGCTATCACATCTATTACTCGAGCCGGCGCCAGGTACCAGCGGGGCTGCGGCTCCTCATCGAACTCATTCGCGAAGTCAAGCCGCTCGGCTATTAGGTCATAAACGCATGAGCGGCACCATCGAGATTTGAGGCAAGCTGGCTCAGCGGCAGGAGGGAAGGCGCTTGAATATTTCGATATTTCAAGACTTCCCGACGCGGCGCTGGGCGTTTTGATCAAGCGAAGCTCACCGTAAGGTAGATCTCGCAGGGACGCCAAAACGGCTTCCATCTCGAACCGACGCGACCTTGGATGGGCAACCAGCCCGCCCGGCGACACCTTCGGCCCGAGTTGTTCGCCATTTGGGCACCTCGATGGTCCGTTGATGAGTTTGCGGCCTAGGAACAGCGGTCTTAACTCCGGTTGGGTTGAACGAATCCCTCCAACACTTCGGTGGTTCCCATGATCATGGGGATTTCGCCGGTTCGGAATAGGCCCTGCCCGGCTGACGGCCAAACCGCGACCCATTTGTCCCGCGTTCGGGCCACGGTATGAAACGGGCAAAATGCCTTCGCGAAAAAGCACCGCACCGTGCCGCCCGCCTAACGGTTTCTCTAAAGGCAGTTGGGGGGCTAAAGGCCGCCCCTATCATTATCGATAGTGCCTTCTGCTTTGCTCAAAGAAGGTGTATAGCTATATACATTTAATTATACACCTTGGAAAAACCCCCAGAAACCGGGACTTCCATCATGTCTGCACCTCTCGAAACCCCGTCCGGCGCGGTTCTTGCCGCACTCTATCTCGGCCGCCTTCAAAGTGCCCTCCGAACAGCCTCGCAGGGCTGCCTGCAGATCCTAGGGCTCCGGGTCGTCCGTGAATGCCTGATCGCAGCCCTTCGGCAGGAGGGACATGCCTTTACCGAACAACGCTTCCACGAATGGTTCGCGGGACTAAAGACGCTGTCCGACCTTCCTCAGCACAGATTACGCCCTGCCAGGGCCATATGCCAAGCGATATTGACTGAGCTTTTGCACAGTTCATGGCCCCTCCTCGCCGATGCCGCCGAGAAGATCCAACGTGCGTTTCTCGCCCTGTCCGATGTTCCGGACGCCATGACATCCCCCTCGCCCACTGCCGCCCATGCAGAGATCAATGCGATTATCGAGGAGGCACATCAACTGCTCGCGGCGATCCCTGTTGAGGCAGAGGACCTGCCCTTCAACGCAATCTCGGCGCTCCTGCAAGCCGTCGGCGCGAGCACGCGGTTCGGCCAGCAGGAGCGCGGATACGAACTTCTCGAGACCGGATCCGGTCGTATCGCCCGCGAAGCAGATACCCCGACCAATTGCCGATGGGCACTCGACTTGCTGGTCGGCACAAGGCTTGCGTCGGACTGGGCCTCGCCGCTTGGGCGCCTGCCGCTGCCCATTCCCCTGCCTGGCTTCCTCTCCTTTCCCGGTCATGGACAGTGCAACCAAGATCCAAGCGATGATGACCTGTGGGATACGCAGCGCCGCTTGCAACAGCAGAGCACCGACGCGCTGCGATCCGCCTTGTGGCAGCTAGAGCAGTGGCTATGGGAAGCAGAGCGCCGCGCCAGCACGATTGCCGAACGGAGTGCCGGCCGCCGTTCGACGGGCAGATCCGGTCCGGTGCTGGAAATGCTGGCCGGCTTTGGGGCCATGCGCGGCCGCCAGATCGAGCTTGTCCTGGGCGCCTCCCGCCTTGGTGTGCGCACGATCCTTGCGACGATTGCCGAGTCCGGCCAGTTGGTTACGGAGGCGGCACACAACCGTACCATGCTCTATCGCTATGCCGAATGTCGGCCGAAAGCGCCGGGGCCGCAACCGAACGAAGAGAGCTTTGCATTCTCGCAGCAATCGCTCGACGAGTTTGAAGCTTCCATGAAGGCTCTGGAGGCCCTTCTCGACAAGGCCTCACCACCCGCGGGGGATTAGCAGTTAGACGTTTCACGCGCGTCTCGAACGGGCCTGTACGCCAGTCCGATCTCAAGTTTGAGCTACTCCCACCACGTTAAGCTGCCGTAGTCAGTCGGCGGGCGAGCAGGATCATGGCCCAGGTATCCTGCCGGCAATAGGCTCTAAGCGCCGCCTCGATCTCCTGACGGCGCTCCCGGGTGGTGGAAGGGTCAATGGCTTCCAGAAACCTGTCCTGCGCCATGGCACCGCCTTTTACCTCCAATCTGTCGTAATCAAGATCAGCGACGCTGGGCAGCACGGCTTTCATAGACCACGAACCGCGTTGCGCCCGATGATACCAGCAACTGCGGGCCACTGGCTGCAAGTCGACTGTCCGTTCCGCCATGGACAGCAAGGGCGCCGCATGGTCGGGCACATCGCGCGCGAGTCGTCGCAGGACGCTGCGTTCGAAACCGGCATTATAGGCAATCAATGTGGCGTCGACGGGAATAGCGGCGACCAGTGCTTGCGCGCATCCCTTTCGCGGATCGCTTCCGTCGCAGCATAGATACTCGTGGTGCGAAATGCTCCCGTCAGCCTGCTCGAGGTGCAGTGAGAACTGAAAGGGCACTTGTTGAAATGGCTGTGTCCCGATCCACCGCGGAAGTGCCGGCGATGCCGCTTCGAAGTCGATCCATGCACGGGGATAGGTCCATTGCCCGATTGCTTCACGAGCGCCCTCGAGGTCGTGAAAGGGCCTACCCGATCGGGTAGCTGCAACGATCATCGCCTCGCGCGGCTTTATCTCGTGCTCATCCAGAGCAAGCAGATCATCGTATCCTTTTCGTTTCCACTTTTTCCAGCCCCCATCCGGGAGGATCGTGACCGGCCATTGCGGTCCGGGCGCGTGCGCCGTGCAGTGCGGTAGGAACCGACACGGTGCCGGGTTGGTACAATGGGGGCCTAGTGGTAATTCCGGCTCGGGTTCTTTCATGACAGCTTGGGCTGCTTTCAGTATTCCCGGGACGTCGTTCACGAGGTGACGGACCCGGCCGAGAACATGATGGTCGCTGAAGAGCCCCCGATATTCCCCCGGGCGTTCGAGAACAAAATCCGGGTTGATCGTGCGGATAATGGCTCCGGCAATTTCAATGCCGCAGCGTTCGAGTACCGCGATCTTGTGGGCGACCCGTTCGAGGCTTCGCTCGCGAATGCGCAAGGCTGGCAGAATCTCGACCAGGATCCAGCTGTCTTCTCCTGCAGGTAACAGCATATCGGCGGTTACGGTGATGGCGGGTGCCGGATCATGGGTGACCGCGTCCGCAAGGCCTGCGGCAATGAAGCACGCGTTGAACAAGGGACGATGATCGTTGTGGCCCAGATGGCGGTTGGTTTCGTTTACGGCCGCTTGCAAGTCGGGGCCATCGCAGATCCGCTGTCCTTCCGGGGTGGCTGCTAGAGCTGCATGCAGGATCTGATCACGTTCCGGGTGGCCGGCAAAGGCAGGCTTGGCAACCTGTGTCGTTTCAGCCTGGACATTTCGTTCTAACCAAAGACGCCTTGGGCATGCGGCAAGGGTGTCGAGATCGTGGCTGGTAAAAGGCGATCTGGCGGGCATCCGCTAGGGCCTGTGTGCGGAGGGAGACGGATCAGGCCTCATTGAAGGCTTGCCGATGGCAGTGAGATAGTGGGTCTGCCGCTGTGCCGGGGGCATCGCGCCCATCTAAAAATCTCCATAAGACTGAGACTTCTGCGAGGTTAGAAAGCTATTTAGGGAATCTGTTACAAGGTTAGGGAGCCCGCTTGCTTCTGAAACCGCAGGTTTCCCGATGAGTCGCGAAAAAGGGCCGTTCCCGAAATGTCGTGAATGTGTTCCCGGAGTGTCGACAGCAACGTTCCCGGAGTGTCGAAGGGGTGTTCCTGAAGGGTCGAAGATCCACCTCAAGCTGTTCCCGGAGTGTCGAAGGTCCCGAAAAATCGCCGATTTTGCAGGCTGAGTTGAATCACTTTGATGAGGACGCTTGCGAACAAGGTTCAATCGGCAAACGAAGCCTGAAGCGCTCATCGCCGATTTGGCGGGGTGGCGGGGAATACGCGACACTTCGGGAACGCCCTTTGCCGTTCGGCTGAAACGGTCGCGGGATCGGTGCATCTCCCCCCTGCCCTCAACCGCGGATCTGGCGACCGTGCTTGGCGTGATGCCGACGTACCCAGCCGATGAACGCGCGCTGCCAGTCCGCCGGAGTACGTTCGGAGCTGGCAAAAACCCAACGTTCGAAATCGGCATGCAGGGCGTGGAGATCCCAGCCCGGGCATTCGCGGCGCAGCAGATCGATCGTCTCATCGGTCATGAAGCCGCGGGTGGCCGCATCGGAGAGGCCGGCCACGGTCGAGCGAATGAGCTTGCGGGCATCGATGGCGGCGTCATCACCCACCTGGCCGAGCGCGGCCGCGGACGAGGTTTTGGGGGATACGGCCGCAGGACGTTGTCTGTGAGCCTCTGCGGGTTTCCCCGGGGAAACGGGTGATAGCGCCTTGGCCTCGGGCGTGGAGGCGGCGCCTTCGGAAAGTACGGTTCCTGCGCCGCCTTTGCCGTCCACGCGGCGCATGCGCAGCATCGGTTCACCGTCCTTGGCGGTTTCGACGCTGAGCGCATAACCAGGTAGCTCGTCCTTCTCCGCCAGTTTGAGCATCTCGAACTTGAAGCGGCGATACTGCCCTTCGGCACCGGATTTTTCGAACAGCACAGGCATAGAAATGGCAAAACCGCCCTCCCCTGCCCCGCCGGCGTGCTTGCGTGCGACGCGATAGAGCCAGCGTTCGCGTCCACCGGTGATGTCGAAGTAGGCGCGGTCGATAGACAGCACACCGCCCTTCATCATCACGCCTTCCCAGAACCAGTTGGATAGCTCGATGGTCATTCCGCGCGATCGTTCGGTCTTTTCGTCAACCAGCTGAGTCCAGCCGTCGAGCCAGGAAAAGGTCGCTTCGCGGCGGTTTTCGGCCCGGATGTTGGTCTTGATGGTGGTTGAGACGAGACGATCCAGGGCCTGAGCGAGCAATTCGTAGGCACGCCCGGTGGTCGGGCGACCGATGGCGCGCAGCAGGTCGTAGGGCATCAGATGGAGCTTGCGGGGCACATCGTTGGTTCCCCGCCTTGCCATGTCGGCAAGCATGCTGGCGCAGTAGATCAGGATGTCCGCGTCCCAGATCGTCGCCATGCCATAGTCGGGATTGGCGCTGACGTGGACCCAGAGCTTGCCGTCGGGGCTGGTGTAGTCGATCGGCTTCACACGCTTCGACTTGGCAAGGCTGAAGAACGGACGTTCCATCATCTCGCGCTGATCGCGCAGCGGAAGCTCGACGATGTAGGGCAGGAAGATGTCGAACTGCTCTGTTGCCGCTTCGGGCTTCTGGCGACTCATGTTGGGTTTCCGACTGGCGTTTTGACGTGGTTGGACGGCACTGATCCGCACAACGCGGTGCCGGTGTTTCCCCAGGGAAACGCCGGTGTTCGTGAGAGCGGGTGATTCCCGGGTATCATGGCGATGCGGGCAGGGGAGGGCAAATCGCCGGGGTGTTGCGGCTGTGAAGAACTCGGCCAACAGGGAGCGGGGAAAGCCCGTGCATGCCAGAGCAATGTCGCTGGGCGGGGGGGGGGGAGCTCGGAAACTGTTTCCCCGGGGAAACCACTGGAGCTTAGGCAAGAAAAAAGGCAGGGACGTTGTGCCCCTGCCTTTCAGCGAACCTATATTCGAGTGCCTTGCGAGACGGTGTCCGCA
>NZ_CP029761.1:3560000-3910009 GCF_006874585.1 Sphingomonas sp. IC081 | reverse complement strand
GCTTGCCCACAGGGTCGCACCTGTCCGCGCGCGGGAACCATCCGGTTCCCGCGCGCGGTTCGTTTCAGCGCCATGGACATGACAGGGGCAGACGACTCACTGCGCCTGCCCCTGCAGTCGCATATCCATGCTTCTGTTATGAAACGTATTTGCGATGCGAGGACGGCGCCAATATCAGCCGTTGGCGCGCTTGAGAGACCGCGTCCGCCTCCAAGTAAATTCCCATCCTATATTTAACATTTACTGTAATGCATGATGGCAACCCTTCGGAACAAGCGACAAATCGCCCCAAAAACCGGCAAAAAGTGCCGCTTATGCGACGAAAAATGATTTCTTAAACTTTGAATAAGGGTATTCCCTTAGCTTCTCGCAGTGACCGGGGCCTGTCCCGGCCGCACGAGAGGAGCATCCCCCCATGCGCTTCTACCGGGCCACGTCCTTCCTGTTTCCGCGTCACTACGAATGGCGCATCCTCCTCGTATGTTTTGGCGCGGTGCATCTGCCGCTGATCGCCGCCATCCTTGTCCAGGCCATGACCGGCGACTGGCAGATCCGCACCCTCCTGGTCCTGCTCGGCGCGACGCTGGCCGGAACCGTGCTGGGCATGCTGGCGATCCGGGCGCTGCTGGCCCCGGTCGGCGAAGCCACCGCCATGCTGCGCGCGGCCCAGCACGGCGCGCGCCTGGGCCGGGTGCCCAAGGGCGGTGACGACCTGGTCGGCCAGCTGCTCACCGCCGTTGCCACTTCGGCCGCGGCCAACGCGGTCCGCACCGAGCAACTGGTCGAAGCCGCCGCGCGCGACCCGCTGACGGGCCTGCGCAACCGCCGCGGTTTTCTCGATTCCTCGGAACGCGTGCTGATCGGCGAGGGCAATTCGGTGCTGGCGATGATCGACATCGACCACTTCAAGTCGGTCAACGACCGCTTCGGCCATGCCGCCGGCGATGCGCTGCTGCGCGCGGTCGGCCAGCGGCTCGAGCGCGGGCTGCGCCACAGCGATATGGCGGCGCGCTGGGGCGGCGAGGAATTTGTCGTTCTCCTGCCCAATACCCAACTCGACGAGGCGCGGCTGGTGATGGAACGGCTGCGCGCCAATGTCGCGCTCGATCCGCTGCTTGGGCCCGAGAGCACCGGCAATACCTGGCCGGTCACCTTCTCCTGCGGGCTGGCGACGCTGCGCAGCTTTGCCCAGCTCGGCGATGCCGCCCACCGCGCCGACGCCGCGCTCTATGCCGCCAAGAGCAATGGCCGCAACCGCGTGCACGTGGCCGAAAGCGCCTGACCGCAAGTTCGGGGCGCGGCCAGCCCCATCACCGCCGGGCGGCATCTTCGGTTTGCCCGCGTGGCCGCGATGCTGTAGGCGCTGTGGTCATGACGCTTCCCGCCACTTACGGCCAGGCCGCGCTGCGCGGCATGCGTTGCCGGTGCCCGCGCTGCGGCGAAGGCCTGCTGTTTCGCAAGTGGCTCAAGCCGCTGGACCGCTGCCCGGCCTGCATGCTCGACCTGACGCCCCAGCGCGCCGACGACTTCCCGGCCTATATCGCCATGATCGTGACCGGACACCTGATGGCGCCGGTGATCATCATGCTCTCCAAGGACTTCGCGATGGGCGTGGCCGGCATGTTCGCTATCGTCGTGCCGCTGGCGGTGGTCATGATGCTGGCGATGCTGCAACCGGCCAAGGGCGGCGTGATCGCCACCCAGTGGTGGTTCGGCATGCACGGTTTCGTGAAGGAACGCCTGCCTGCGGCCGAAACCGGCCCTGCGGCCAATCCCGGCGAGGCAGGACAAGAATGACGCTCTCGCCAGAACGCCTTGCGCGCTTTGCGCGGCACATCGTCCTGCCCGAAGTGGGCGGCGCGGGTCAGGTGGCGCTGGCCGATGCCCATGTGGTCCTGGTCGGCTGCGGCGGGATCGGCAGCCCTGCGCTCCAGTACCTCGCCGCAGCCGGGATAGGACGCCTGACGCTGGTCGACGACGACACGGTGGACGTCAGCAACCTGCAACGCCAGACGATTTACGCGCCATCGGATATCGGCAAGCCTAAAGCGGAAGCGGCGGCCGAATGGGTGCGGCGCTTTGATCTTGGCCTTGAAGTCCTGCCGCACGTAACGCGCCTTGGGGATGACAACGTGGCAGAGATACTCTCCGGCGCGAGCGTCGTACTCGACGGCTGTGACAACTTCGCGACTCGCCTGCGGGTGTCAGATTGCTGCGTCAATCTCGGCATTCCCCTCAGCACGGCGGCAATCGGCCGGTTTCAGGGGCAGGTCGCCAATTTCGCCGGACATCTGCCGGGCGAGGCCTGCTACCGCTGCTTCGTGGGTGACGCCTTCGACGCGCAGGACTGCGACACGTGCGCGGCGGACGGGGTGCTGGGGGCGATGGCCGGCATGGTCGGCACGTTTGCGGCGATGCACGCCATGCGCGTGCTGCTGGCGGGCCGGTCGGCGCTGGGCGAGCCGCAGTTCGGCACCCTGCACCTGATCGACGGCATGGCCCCTTCGATGCGCCCGCTGAGGATTGCCAAGGATCCGGGCTGTTCGGCCTGCGGCGTTCAGGCAGCCCTACCGTCGTAACTGTAGACCGATAGCCCTGCGAGCAGTTCGGGCGCGAACAGGCGCATGTTCACGCCCATCCGGTCCTTCGCCGGATCGACCGCGCTCCAGTGCGTGGTGCAGCCGCATTGCGGGCAGTGCCAGAAGGTCAGCACGTTCTCGCCGGTCTGATAGCCCACGAGTTCGCCCTCGATCCGCACGTTCGCGGGGCTGTGATAGGACCACAGCGCCCCCAACCGGTGGCAGACCGAGCAGTTGCAGTCGCAGATCTCGTGCGGCGTGTCCGCCAGTTCCAGTGTAACGGCGCCGCAGTGGCAGGTTCCCCGGCAGGTCATGCGCCGAGCACTTCGTCCACCCATGCCGTGACCAGTTCGCTCGCCGGGCCATGGCGCGCCTCGTCGAACCACGGCGTGCCTTGCGAGGGTTCGAGATTGAGTTCCAGCGTCTCCGCCCCGAATTCGCGCGCGTTGCGCACGAAGCCGGCGGCGGGATAGACCGCGCCCGAAGTGCCGATGGAGACAAACAGGTCCGCCCGCTCCAGCGCCGCGAAGATTGCGTCCATGCGGTAGGGCATTTCCCCGAACCAGACGATATCGGGCCTGAGCGCCGCCGCGCCGCATTCGGGACAGGCCGGACGGCCGATCAGCGGCCCGGTCCAGGGCACGCGCGCGTCGCAGGCGGTGCACCAGGCATTGAGATGCTCGCCGTGCATGTGGAGCACGCGTTTGGCTCCTGCCCGCTCGTGCAGGTCATCGACGTTCTGGGTGACGATCAGCAGGTCGCCCTCCCACTCCCGGTCCAGCCTGGCCAGCGCGTGGTGGGCGGCGTTGGGCTGCTTGGTCTGGATCGACTCGCGCCGCATGTCGTAGAAACGCAGCACGAGGTCGGGATCGCGGGCAAAAGCCTCGGGCGTCGCCACGTCCTCCACCCGGTGCTGCTCCCACAAGCCGCCGCCATCCCGAAAGGTATCGATGCCGCTTTCGGCGCTTACGCCCGCGCCGGTGAGGATGACGATGTTGCGGATGTCCTTCATCCCGGCCATGAGACCAGCCTTCAACGGAGACGGCAAGTGGCACGAATCGGAATTATCGGCAGCGCGGGACGCATGGGGCACGCCATTGCACTGGCCATCGCGGACGCAGGTGAAGACCTTGCCGGCGGCGTGGGCCGCGACGGCGACCTTGGCGGGCTGGCCGCGCATTCGGACGTGCTGATCGACTTCTCCAGCCCCACCGCGCTCGAAGCCAACCTCGATGCCGCGGTGGACGCAGGCATTCCCATCGTTGTCGGCACCACCGGCCTCGAGGAACGCCACCACTGGCTGATCGATGCCGCCGCGCAGCACATTCCCGTGCTCCAGACCGGCAACACCTCGCTGGGGGTCACCCTGCTTGCCCACCTCGTGCGCGAAGCTGCCAGCAGGCTGGGCGAGGACTGGGATATCGAGATCGTCGAGACCCACCACCGCATGAAGGTCGACGCCCCCTCCGGCACCGCGCTGCTGCTGGGCGACGCGGCCGCCAAGGGCCGCGAGGTCAGCCTGTCCGACGCGGCCGTGCGCGGCCGCGACGGCATCACCGGCAAGCGCGAGGCGGGCACGATCGGTTTCGCGGCCCTGCGCGGCGGCACCGTGGCGGGCGACCACACCGTCCATTTCCTGAGCGACAACGAGCGCCTCTCGTTCTCGCACCTCGCCGAAAACCGCACGATCTTTGCCAAGGGCGCGGTCAAGGCGGCGCAGTGGCTGAAGGACAAGCACGCCGGCCGCTACACGATGCCCGAGGTGCTGGACCTTTGAACAAGGCCGCGATCTTCGAATTCTTCCGCCGTCTCGCCGAGCTTAACCCCTCGCCCGAGACGGAGCTGGAATTCGGCAACACTTACCAGCTCCTCGTCGCCGTGGTGCTTTCCGCGCAGTCGACCGACGTCGGCGTCAACAAGGCCACGCGGGCGCTGTTCCGCGAGGTGAAGACGCCCGCGCAGATGGTCGAACTGGGCGAAGAGGGCCTGAAGGAGCACATCAAGACCATCGGCCTGTTCAATTCCAAGGCCAGGAACGTCATCGCCCTCTCCGAGATCCTGGTCGAGCGCTACGGCGGCGACGTGCCGGAAGACCGCGACGCGCTGGTCGAACTGCCCGGCGTCGGCCGCAAGACCGCCAACGTGGTGATGAACTGCGCCTTCGGAGCGGAGACCTTCGCGGTGGACACCCATATCTTCCGTGTCGGCAACCGCACCGGGATCGCCAAGGGCAAGACCCCGCTGGCGGTCGAGAAGCAGCTTGAGAAACGCGTGCCGCAGCCCTTCCGGGTGGGATCGCACCACTGGATGATCCTGCACGGCCGCTACATCTGCAAGGCCCGCACGCCCGAATGCTGGCGCTGCCCGGTGGTTGACTTGTGCGACTACAAGGACAAGGTTCTGGAGAAGGGTGCGAAGAAAGCCGCCTGAACGGGAGGTCTCTTATGGCTAGCCGTCGCCTTGTCCTGATGCTTTCGCCGCTGGCGCTGGCCGCCTGCTCGGATCACGAACCCGCCGCGCCTCCTCCGGTCAGCCCTGCCGCCGAAGCGGTCGGCCCCGCGCAGGACTGCCTGCCGCTCACCCAGTTCTCCAGCACCCGCATCCGCGACGACTGGACCGTCGATTTCATCGGCGGCGCCGGCAATCGCGTGTGGCGGGTGACGCTGGCGAACCGCTGCTCCGGGCTGAGGTCGGCGGACAGCTTTACGTACAGCACGTCGCTGTCGCAGCTTTGCCGGCAGGACATCATCTATCCGTTGATGCGGGTGGGGAACGGCTTCCAGCGCGGCGGTGGGTGCGGCTTGGCGCCGTTTACGCCGGTGAAGCTCAAGCAGTAGAAACAGAGAAGTCCTGGGGCCCTTCGACAAGCTCAGCCCCCCAGACCCTGGGAACGTCTACGCCGCGCGCCACTTAGGCGTAGCGCCGCTTGCGGCGCAGCCCTTACGTCCCCCGACGCCGCCATGGGCGCGCGACGTGGTTGGCCCACGTGACCCAGACGGTATTGGGGGTGCAGGGGGGCTATGCTCCCCTGCTTTTACCCCTTCAATCTTCGTACTGAACCGGATCGATATTGAGCCCGGCGCGGCCATCCGAGGAGGTATGCGCCGGAGCCTTGGGCATTTCCTCGTCCGGATCGACCAGCGGCTGGAGCATCCCTTCGCTGCGGGTGATGACCGCCGTCGCCACCGCATTGCCCACCACGTTCGTCGCCGAGCGGCCCATGTCGAGGAAGGTGTCGACACCGAGCAGCAGCGCGATGCCCTCGACCGGCAGGCCGAACTGCGAGAGCGTTGCCGCGATCACCACGAGGCTGGCGCGCGGCACCCCGGCGATGCCCTTCGAGCTGACCATCAGCGTCAGCAGCATCAGGATCTGCGTGCCGATGGGAACGTGGATGCCATAGGCCTGCGCGATGAAGATCGACGCGAAGCTCATGTAGATCATCGAGCCGTCGAGGTTGAAGCTGTAGCCCAGCGGCAGGATGAAGCCCGAGATACGGCGCGGCACGCCGAAGCGGTCGAGCTGCTCGAACAGCTTGGGCAGGCTCGCTTCCGAGGATGCGGTCGAGAACGAGAGCAGCAGCGGCTCGCGGATATAGCGGAACAGGGTGATGACCCGCCCGCGCAGGAACGCGCCGCCGACCAGGAACAGCATGACCCAGAGCAGCAGCATCGCGAAGTAGAACTCGCTGACGAGCACGCCGTAGGTGACGATGATGCCCAGGCCCTGCTTGGCGATCACGCTGGCGAGCGCGCCGAACACCGCGAAAGGCGCGAAGCGCATCACGTATTCGGTGATCTGCAGCATGAGTTCGGACAGCGCCTCGCTCACCTTGACGATGATCGCGCCCTTCTCGCCGATCGCGGTCAGGCCCACGCCGACAAAGACCGAGAACACGAGGATCTGCAGGATGTTGTTCTGCGCCATCGCGTCGACAGCGCTGCTCGGGAAGATCTCGAGGATGAAATGACGCAGCGTCAGCTCACCCATTTCCAGCTTGCCGAGGTCGGAACCAGTGGTGAGGCCCGCGCCGACGCCCGGCTTGAACAGGTTCACCAGCACCAGGCCGAGGCCCAGCGAGATCAGGCTGGCGGTGATGAACCAGCCCAGCGCCTTGCCGCCGATCCGGCCGAGCGCGGCGCTGTCACCCATGCCGGCGATGCCGGTGACGATCGTCGCGAAGACCAGCGGCGCGATGATCATCTTGATCAGCTTCAGGAAAACGTCGGGCAGCAGCTTGAAGTAGTCGGCCCACTGCACGAGGCGCGGATCGTCCGCCGGGATCGTCGCGTGCAGCAGCCAGCCCACGGCGATGCCCAGCACCATGCCGATAATGATATAAAGCGTCAGCCGCCGACCCATGCCCACCTCGTTCTGAATTTGCGGCGGACACTAACAGCGGGGAGCCCCCGGTCAACGCCGGGAGCGGCGGTTTTCTTGCGATTTTCCGCGAAAATCAGCCGGGTCGGCGTTGATTGAAAATCCGCCGAAGGCGGATTTTGACGGCACCGGCCCGCTCCCGTTCCAAAGAACACGAAAAGATCCGGGGGACCTTTTCGCTGAGGGGGCCGACCACCCATCAGGATACACTCGTGGGCGATCGGGTGGGGGAGCGGGCCGGTGCCGTTCCAAAATGCCCAAACGGGCATTTTCCAATCAGATAGACAGCGCCGCTTCTGTCACGCGGCGATAGATCTTCACCAGCGCTTCCAGATCGGCGATCGCCACTGCCTCGTCGCGCTTGTGCATGGTCGCGTTGCACAGGCCGAACTCGATGACCGGCGACAGATCCTTGAGGAAGCGCGCGTCGGACGTGCCGCCGCTGGTCGAAAGCTCCGGCTCGACACCGGTCTCGGCACGGATGGCCCCGGCCAGCAGGGCGGAGAAATCGCCCGGCTCGGTCAGGAACGCCTCGCCCGAGATCACCGGACGGGCGGTGCCGCCGTGGCGCTCGGCAATCTCGGTGACCCGCGCGGACAGGCTTTCGCCGGTATGCAGGTCGTTGAAGCGGATCGAGATGCGCGCCGATGCCTTGGCCGGGATCACGTTGGTGGCGGGGTTGCCGACGGTGAGGTCGGTCACTTCGAGGTTGCTGGCCTGGAACCAGTCGGTCCCCTCGTCCAGCAGCAGCGCGTCGAGTTCGGCCAGCATGGCGACCAGCCGGGGAATCGGGTTATCGGCAAGGTGCGGGTAGGCGACGTGGCCCTGAACACCGGCAACTTCCAGCCAGATGTTCACCGAACCGCGACGGCCGATCTTCATCATGTCGCCAAGGCGGTGCACCGAAGTCGGCTCGCCGACGAGGCAGAGGTCGGGAATTTCGCCCACCGCGCGCATGTGCTCGATCAGCGCGAGGGTGCCGTAGCGGGCCGGGCCTTCCTCGTCGCCGGTGATGACAAAGCTGATCGTGCCTGCCTCTGCCGGGACCTGCGCGGCGGCAGCCACCATCGCCGCGATCGAGCCCTTCATGTCGACGGCGCCGCGGCCGTAGAGCAGCTCGCCCCGCACTTCGGGAGCAAAGGCCCCGCTCGACCAGCCCTCGCCCGGCGGCACCACGTCGAGGTGCCCCGCAAAGGCGAAGTGGCGCGAGCCCTCTGGGCCCTTGCGGATGGCAAAGAGGTTCTCGACCGGGCCGTCCGGTGCCTCGCCCGAAAGCGCCCGGTGCACGGCAAAGCCCAGCGGCGCCAGCTGCGCCTCCAGGCAATCGAACACCATGCCGGTGGCCGGGGTGACGCTGGGGCAGGCGATCAGCGCTTCGGCAAGCGCGACGACATCGGTGGTGGACTGCACGGTCTCGGTCATGCCGCCGCCATTGCACAGGTCCGCGCGCATGACCATAGGGCGCGCAACCGGCACGCCCCACGGCCCAGGGTCAGCCCAGCGCTTCGTCGAGCATCCTGGCCAGACGCAGCCCCGCCTGCTGGATGCGCTTGTCGACGATCGGCACCGCCGCCTCGATGGCAGCCTCGCTCCAGGTCGCCTTGGCGTCCTTCACGTCGCCCCCCTTCAGGTCACAGGGAAGCGTGCCGCCATAGGCCGCCGGATAGATCACGTCGCGGCTGATCTCCCACGATTCGCGCGCCCAGTCCTCGGTCTTGCCGGTGGCGAGGCGCGCCTTTTCCTCGGCGGAATAGCGGCGCACCAGCGGCGGGTTCGCCGCGGTTATGGCGCGTTCGGCCAGCAGCCCGTCCCACACGTAGTGGAGATTGAAACCGGTGGCCTCGCCATAGCCGGTCTCGACCTTGTTGCCGCCCTGGTCGTGGTTTTCGCCGACATGGAGCGGCTGGTGCACGTCCCCCACGAAATGGGTGACAAAGATCAGCGCCTCGAGCCGCAATGCCGTCGCCAGCTTGCGGTCGGCGAGCAGGCGTTCGTTGCGGTCGATCTGCGCGGTCACGCAGTTGCCGTCGCGGCATTCGGTCTTGAGGTCGAACAGGCCGCAGACCGGCTGGTCGTGATAGTGCCAGGACGAGGTGAAGGCGAAGCGCCAGCGCTCGTCCTTGTTCTTGATGCAGTCCGGCCAGGTGGCGGCATCCTGCAGCGTCCTGGCGCTGCATTCGGGGGTATCGAGCTCGCCCTGGTGGCGCAGCAGCGCGGCGATCTGCGCGCGCGTGCCCGGCTTCACGTTTTCCAGCGCGATCGCCGCGACGGTGCGGTGGCCGAGCGCGCCCCAGGCCATGGCCGGGGTGGCGAGCGTGGCGGCGGCAAGCCCGGCCATCGCGGCCAGCGTCGTCATCGTCTTTTTCATGGAACTCACTTCACCGGTGCTTCGAACTGTTCGATCACCCATTCCTCGGTCTGGGCGGCGTGGATCCACTGCTGCATCCACTCATGCTCCCACACCGCCTGCATATAGGCCTGCGCGAAGCCGGGCACGCCGATGCCGTAAGTCAGGAAGCGGCTGACGATCGGCGCGTAGAACACGTCGGCGGCGCTGAAGGTGCCGAACAGGAACGGCCCGCCGCCGCCGAAGCGGGCGCGCGCCTCGGCCCAGAGCGTAAGCACGCGCACGATGTCGGCGCGCACGTCATCGCCCAGCGTCACGCCTTCCACCCGCATGCGGACATTCATCGGACAGGCCCGGCGCAGCGCAAAGAAGCTGGAATGCATCTCGGCGACCATCGAGCGCGCCATGGCGCGGGCGTCGTCGGCCTTGGGCCAGAAGCGGTCGCGGCCCACCTTGTCGGCCAGGTATTCGACGATGGCCATGCTGTCCCAGACAACGGCATCGCCGTCCCACAGGATCGGCACTTTGCCATGGCTGGGGGCAAGGTCGTTGGAAGCGCGCTGCGTATCCCATTCGTCGCCATAGAGCGGAACGGTGATCTCGTCGAAATGCAGGCCGGACTGCTTGCACGCCAGCCAGCCGCGCAGCGACCAGCTGGAGTAGTTCTTGTTGCCGATGATCAGCTTCACTTACGCGGATTCCCCATAGGTCCAAGTGCGGGGACCTATCGGTTCAGGCGCGACAAGTCGAGGATGAACAGAGAGTCTTTTGTTCGGCCTGACGGCCGAAAGACTTTGCCGCAAGCCTTCGACGGATGTCGAAGGCGCACCCATCAAAAGAGCCGCGTGATCTCGTAGAACAGCGCGCCGACCACGGCGCTCGCCGGGATCGTCACCACCCAGGCGACGATCACCCGGCTCGCCACCGACCAGCGCACGGCGCTGGCGCGGCGGGCGGCGCCGGTGCCGACCACCGAACCGGTGATCGCATGGGTCGTCGAGACCGGAATGCCCATGGCGCTGGCGCCGAACACCACGATCGAACCCGCCGTCGAGGCGCAGAAGCCCGAGTGGTGGTTGAGCTTGGTGAGCTTCGATCCCATCGTCTTGATGATCTTCCAGCCGCCCGACAGCGTGCCGATGGAGATCGCCGTATAGCAGGCCAGCACGACCCATTCGGGCACGTGGAAACCGCCCTGGAGGTGGCCGGTGGAATAGAGCAGCACGGCGATGATGCCCATCGTCTTCTGCGCGTCGTTGCCGCCGTGGCTGATCGAATAGGCGGCGGACGAGAACAGGTGCAGCGTCTTGAACACGCTGTTCGACTGGCGCGGCGTGGTGCCCTTGAACAGCCACGAGGTCACCAGCATCATGGCCATCGCGATCACGAAGCCCAGGACCGGCGAGGCGACGATGGCGATCACCGTCTTGAAGGTGCCTTCCGATTCGACCACGCCCGGACCGGCCGCGGCGATGCCGGCGCCCAGCAGGCCGCCGATCAGCGCATGGCTGGACGAGGACGGGATGCCCTTGATCCAGGTCAGCACGTTCCAGAACATCGCGCCGACCAGCGCGCCGAACACCACCGCCGGCGTCACCGCATCCTTGTCGATGATGCCCTTGCCCACCGTCTCGGCGACGTGGAGGCCCATGATCCAGTAGGCGGCAAAGTTGCCGAAAGCCGCAAACAGCACGGCAACGACCGGCGAGAGCAGGCGCGTGGCGACGACCGTGGCGATGGCGTTGGCCGCGTCATGCAACCCGTTCAGGAAGTCGAACGCGAGGGCGAGCGCGACAAGGCCGATCAGCAGCGGCAGGGCAAGCGAATGGTCCATGGGGGGAGCGGCCCGTCAGGCGTGATCGATGACGAGACCGTCGATCTCGTTGGCGACGTCCTCGAACCGGTCGACCACGCGTTCGAGACGCTTGAACATCTCCTGGCGGACGATGAAGTGCAGCGCGTCGCCGGTCTTGCCGTTGGGGCCCGTGTCTTCCTTGAACACGCGCTTGAGGCCGCGGGCGTGGATCTCGTCGGCATGGCCTTCCATGCGCACCAGGCGCTCGGTCAGCTCGTGCAGGCGGTGGCCATTGTCGGCGATCTTGCGCAGCAGCGGCATGATCTCGGCGGTGAGGCGCGCGGCGTCGACGATGATCGCCGCCATGTCGCGCATCTCGGGCTCGAACTCGCTGACCTCGTAGAGGTTCACCGCGCCGGCCACCTGCTGCATCTCGTCGATGGCATCGTCCATCGTGGTGATGAGGCTGGTGATCGCCGAACGGTCGAACGGCGTCAGGAACGTGCGGCGCACGGTCTGGAGCACTTCGCGGGTGATGTTGTCCGCGTCGTGTTCGCGTTCCTCGATCTCGCGGATGTGCTGCGCGCGGCCGGGGCCGCCCTGCGCCAGACGCGCCAGCGCGTCGGCACCGGCGACAAGCGTCGCGGCCTGCTGTTCGAACAGATCGAAGAAATTGCCCTGCTGCGGAAGCAGCTTCTGGAACCAGGCAAACATTGTATTGATCCCTGTCTTGTCGGCCATCCGGTCAGCCATCGCGCCGATCAGGCGCGCGGGGCTGGCCGCGGCGCGGAACTCGCGCGCACCGAAGGAGCGGATCAGCGCGCGAAGATCCTCTTCGTCGACCGCCTTAGCGGCGTCGGCGAGCGAGAACCAGCGGCGTTCGCGCTGGTGCTGTTCGTCCCACGAGTCAAGCTCTTCGGTGACGGCGAACGGAAATACGTCGACATCCGCCCAGACCGAGGCACCCGAGGCGCGCTGCTTGCGATAGCGGTACGAGCCCAGCGGAACCGGACAGGCCGCGCCCAGCACGCCCGCCTCTTCTTCCGCTTCGGCGGCGGCGGCGGCGTGGGGCAGCAGCCCCTTCATCAGCCCGCCCTTGGGAATGACCCAGCGGCGCGAATTGCGCGAGGTGATCAGCAGGATCTGGATCGGTGCATCGACCGCGGGGCCGATGGTACGATAGGGAAGAACGGCGATCTGGCGCATGGCGAGTCTCCTTTCTTCTCTGACGCGCGACCGCGTGCCCCTAGGGGAAGCCGCCTCGTCACGCAATCGTCACATTGATGGTTTTCCGGGGCCGGCCGCCGGCAGACCGCCTGACATTCGCACTTCGCAGGCCGATGCTGACAGCCCATTGCGATATTTTCATGACGGCGGCGCCCTGAGGAACCGGCTCAAGAGCTTAAGGAAAAAGAAAAAACGACGGAAAGGACATGCCATTGCGGCAGCCTTACCGTCGTTCGATTTCCAGATCCGGCGAAAGAGGCGATTCGGTGGAAAACGCCCGGCGACCGGCGCCGGACGCCTTCAGATCAGCGAATCGGCAAACACCGCGGCACGCAGTTCGGCGATGCCCATGCCCTTTTCCGACGAGGTGATGTGCACTTCGGGATAGGCCGCCGGGTGCTTGCGCGCCTCGGCGATGGTCTCGGCGTGGACCTTTTCCAGCTCGCTCGCCTTGATCTTGTCCGCCTTGGTGAGGACGATGCGGTACCCGACGGCGGCCTCGTCCAGCATCTTCATCATGTCGGCATCGACATCCTTCACGCCGTGGCGCGAATCGACCAGCAGCAGCGTGCGCTTCAGTTCCACGCGGCCGCGCAGATAGTCGCGCACCAGCCGGCGCCAGGTCTCGACGACCTTGGGCGGCGCCTTGGCGAAGCCGTAGCCGGGCATGTCGACGAGGCGGAACTGCAAGGGCTCGCCGACGTCGAAGAAATTGAGTTCCTGCGTGCGCCCCGGCGTCACCGAGGTGCGCGCGATCGACTTGCGGCCGGTCAGCGCGTTCAGCAGCGAGGACTTGCCGACGTTCGAGCGGCCGCAGAAGGCAATCTCCGGCTCGCCCGATTCGGGCAGGAACTTGAGCGCGGGCGCGCTCTTCAGGAACGTCACCGGTCCCGAAAAGAGCTTTCGCGCCTGCTCGAGCAGTTCTGCCTGTTCTTCTTCCATGTCTATTCTCAGGCCTTCTTCTCGCGCTCGCGGGCACGAGCCTTGTCCTGGGCTTCCTTCTCCGCCTGCGCCTTGAGCTGCGGGTGCATCACGTAGAGCAGCTTCTGCTGACCGATCGCAAGCAGGTTGGAGGTGATCCAGTAGACCAGCAGGCCCGAGGCGAAGGGCGCCATGATGAACATCATGAACCACGGCATCAGGGCAAAGACCTGCTGCTGCGCCGGATCCATCTGCTGCGGGTTCAGCTTGAACTGCAGGTACATGGTGACGCCCAGCAGCAGGGCCAGCACGCCGATGCCGAGGAAGGCGGGAGGCGTGAAGGGCAGCATGCCGAACAGGTTGAGGATGTGCAGCGGGTCGGGCGCGGACAAGTCCTTGATCCACAGCACGAAGGGCTGGTGGCGCATCTCGATCGCCAGGTTCAGCACCTTGTAGAGCGCGAAGAACACCGGGATCTGCAGGAACATCGGGAGGCAGCCGGCGAGCGGGTTCACCTTCTCCTCCTTGTACAGCTTCATGATCTCAAGCTGCTGCTGCTCCTTGTTGTCCTTGTAGCGCTCCTGGATCGCCTTCATCTTCGGCTGGATCGCACGCATCGCGGCCATCGAGGCGAAGCCGCGCTGGGCGACCGGGAACATGATGCCGCGCACGATGGCGGTCAGCAGGATGATGGCGACGCCGAAGTTGCCGACAAGCGCGAAGAGCTTCACCAGCAGCCAGAAGATCGGCTTCTCGAACCAGCGGAACCAGCCCCAGTCGATCGCGAGGCCGAAGTTGGTGACGCCCTGCTTCTCGTAGGCGTCGAGCACGGCGTGCTCCTTGGCGCCGGCGAAGAGCTTGGTCTCGCGGGTCAGCGCCTGGCCGGGCTGGATCACGCTCTGCTCGTAGACGGCATCGGCACGGTAGAGCTGGTTGCCCAGCGAGCGGAACGAGCCGGTGGCCTTGGCGTTCACCGGGATCACCGCCGACATCCAGTAGACGTCGGTGAAGCCGATCCAGTCGACCTTGCCGGCCTGGTCCTGGGTACCGGCGGTCACCAGATCGCTGTACTTGGGGCCGAACTCGACCGAGCCGTCAAAAGCGCCGATGCCGCCGGTGCGCAGCGTCCAGGCATAGGCGGCGGCGGTGCGATCGGTGCGGTTGACCAGCGCGAAGGGCTGGACGGTGACGGGCGCCGTGCCCTTGTTCACCACCTGCTGGTCGGCGGTGATCATGTAGTTGTCGTCGACCTTGAAGGTCAGCGCGTAGACCTGCCCATGGCCGTTGTCCCAGGTCAGGGTGACCGGGGTAGCCGGGGTCAGCTTCGCCCCGGCAGGTGCGCTCCAGACGGTGCCGGCGCTCGGCGCCATGCTGCCCGGGCTGACCCAGCCGAACTGCGCGAACTGCTGCGCCGGGGTGCCCGAGGGCGAGAACATGCGGACCGGGCCGGAGTTCTTCTCGACCGTCTCGCGGTGGCGGTTGAGCACGAGATCGTCGAGCAGCGCGCCGGTGAGGTTGATCGAGCCCGACACGCCGGGCGCCTGGATCGGCACGCGGCCGCCGTGGGTCAGCGCGGTCTTGAGGTCCTGCTGCTCCAGCGCCACTTCGGCGGCGTCACGCAGTCCGCCCTCGCGGGTCGGCTTGGCGGCGCTGGCCGGATCGGCACTCGGCGCGGCGGTCTGTTCCACCTTGGGCTTGTTGGCGTTCGGGTAGAAATAGGCGACGCCCTGCTCCCAGCCGAAGAGCACGAGCGCGGTCAGGACGACCGCCAGTATGATGTTGCGCTGCTTTTCCACGAAGGCTTTCCTGTCGTAATCCCGTCGGTGGCAGCGGCCGGGACGCGCCCTCCGCTACCTCAAAGTCAAGTCAATCCGGCACCGGGTCGTAGCCGTGCCCACCCCAAGGCTGGCAGCGCAATAGACGCTTGAACGCCAGCCAGCCACCCTTAATCGCACCGTGCTTGCGCACTGCAATGATCGCGTACTGCGAACAGGAGGGCGAATAGCGGCAGGAGGGCGGCAGGACCTGCGAAGGGCCAAGCTGCCAGGCGCGGGCCACGCCGATCAGCAGCAAGCCCGGAAGGCGTGCAAGCAAGGCGAACACGCGCTTCACTTACGCGGCTTCCTCGGGCCTTTACGCCGGGGCGGATCACCCTTGCCGGCCTGGGCCCGCGCCAGCGCCGCCAGCAGTTCCTCGCGCAGCAGCGCGAAATCGCGCTCCACCCCGCCTTCGCGGCCGATCAGCACATGGTCGGTATCGGCAAGGCCATGCCCGGCCAGAAGCTCGCGCAGAAGCGCACGGAAGCGCCGCTTCATGCGATTGCGCACGACGGCATTGCCGATCTTCTTGGTGACGGTGATGCCCGCCCGCTGCCCCTGCCCGCCATTGGGCCTGGCCAGAAGCACGAATCCCGGCCGCGCCACGCGAAGGCCGCCATTGGCCGCAACAAAGTCGGCCCGGCGGGTCATGGTGGTATAGGCGGCGGTCATGTCAGCCGGCAGATAGGGAGGGGAACTGCAAAGTACAAACGGCGGCGGCCCGTGCCGCTACCCGATTCCTCACCACGCAACGGGGCAGGCGAGGGATCGGATAGCGGCACGGGCCGGTGCCGCATCCAGCCGTGAGGCTGGAAAAGTCTCGATCAGGCCGAGAGCTTCGAACGGCCGCGGGCGCGGCGCGCACGAAGAACCTTGCGGCCACCGACGGTCGCCGTGCGGGCGCGGAAGCCGTGACGGCGGGCGCGGACAAGGCGGCTGGGCTGGAAAGTGCGCTTCATGACGGTCCTCGAAAATCCGAACAAAAGAGGCCGTCCAACCGGGACGACCGCAAAACAGAGCGCGCCGATACTGGAGCGCGCAAACAGAGTCAAGGCAAAGCCGGTGCCGCCTCGCCCCAGGGGGCAGTATTACCGGGCCCGCTCACTGTAGCGAGCCGATCCAGGCGGCGGCAAGATCGATCCGGGCCTTTGCACGCGCGGGCACGACCTCGCGGTCGAGCGCCACCCAGCGCCCCATTTCCGCCGCACCGAACCACAGCGCCGATTCGAAGGACACCGAATTGGTCATCGCATAGAAGGCACGGGCCTCCTGCGCGCTCATGCCCATCTGCCGGTAATAGTCGAGATAGCGCCGGTTCGCCGGGGCATCGGCGGCATAGTCGCCGGCCTCGCGGCCCGAATCGTCGAGCCAGGAATGGACCGCGAACTCGGCGCCCGAATCGGCATAACGCCGCGCCCCCGCCAGAAACAGCTCGACCGCGCCGGAACGCACCGAACCGCCGTTCGGGACCCGGGTGGCGATGCCGCGCGCGCGGATCATCCGCCCCAGCCGCAAATTCGCCAGATCGTCCTCGGTGCCCGGACACTCGATCATCTCGAGTTCGGCGATCGCCGGCCAGTCGTTCAGCAGGGCCGCGAACTGGGCGGGGCTGCGCGAATCGGTAACGTCGACCAGCGCGACATGCCGGGCATCGACCACACGGAACGGGCCGTAGGCGGCGATGCCCCGGGGGATCGCCGCCGGCGCCGAAGGCTGCCAGGCAATGGCGCCGCCGCTGCCGACCAGACGCTCGCCGCCGGTGAAGGCAGGCGCCTCGTCCGCCACGAAGGCCGCCGGTTGCTGGACGTAACCGGGCTCCTCGAACAGCACGATCTCATAGGCGATCGCCGCGGTGCGTGCCGGTACATGCGCCTGGGCCGGCGAAGCGGCCAGAGGGAGCACGGCGAGCATGGAAAGCAGGATGGGTCGCATGCGGCCAGAGTGCGACCGGGAAACTTACCCAAACCGTGAGACATTCGGTTAAAAGGCTGTAAGGTTTGGCCTAGACGTTCTTTTCCATATCGACAGTGCCGGACGCCGATGTCATCCCAGCCCCAAGCCAAGTAATTCTACGTATTACTCCAGGAGCCAAGGGTCCTTCGTGGTCGCACTCGTTTCGACCGTTGCCTACCTCGGTCTCGAGGCACGCCCGGTCGAAGTCCAATGCCAGGTAGCACCGGGAATGCCCGGGTTCACTCTGGTCGGCCTGCCCGACAAGGCGGTTGGCGAAAGCCGCCAGCGGGTCAGCGCCGCGCTTACGGCGATGGGGCTGGCGCTGCCGCCCAAACGCATCACCATCAACCTCTCGCCGGCCGACCTGCCCAAGGAAGGCTCGCATTACGACCTGCCGATCGCGCTGGCGCTGCTGGCGGCGATGGGCGTGATCGATGCCGAGCAACTGGGCGATTTTGTCGCCGTGGGCGAACTCGCGCTCGACGGGCGGGTGATCCCCTCCCCCGGCGTGCTGCTGGCCGCACTCCACGCCAGCGCGCTCGACAAGGGGCTGATCTGCCCCGCCGCGCAGGGCACCGAAGCGCGCTGGGCCGAAGGCG
Organism: Sphingomonas sp. IC081; assembly: GCF_006874585.1. GTDB lineage: Bacteria > Pseudomonadota > Alphaproteobacteria > Sphingomonadales > Sphingomonadaceae > Novosphingobium. The sequence continues at coordinate 3,892,391 of NZ_CP029761.1, read as the reverse complement.
TGCCGGTGGTCGCCGCCCCCAACCTGATCAGCCTGCTCAACCACCTCAAGGGGCTGCAGGTCCTGCCCAGCCCCGAACCGGGCAAGGCCGATCCGCCCGAGCGCGGGCCGGATCTCAAGCAGGTGAAGGGCCAGGAAGTCGCCCGCCGCGCGCTGGAGATCGCCGCCGCCGGATCGCACAACCTCCTCCTGTTAGAGACTACAAGACCCTATTTCCTGAGGCGATGGTTCACGCGGCACACCCTGCCTACCCCGCCGACAGATACAAGTCAGTGATGAATTGGCGGATTTCGAGAGGGAGCTAATTGAAATCTGCTGGCAGCGTTATCCGCAGGGTCCGCGTAGAGGACTATGATCGTAAATATCGCCTACCGGCGTGAGACGATGTGGTTAGACTCTGACACCTAATTCCCGCCCCTTGCGGCACCTGGAGTTTTCTGACGTTCGCGAAACGCCTCATCTTGGCCAGTGACGAAGGTACATTAATATTAGATAGTCTACTTGTAAGGGACACGCGGGCCTCGCGGGAAACTCGCCATGTACTCATCAAGAAGTCCATAGCTATCCAACATTCTTAATGGGTTATTATTGGCAGCATTGGTTCGCTGCACATCATCGATTGCGCACCACGCGCAACGCTTTCCCTTCGACTTTAGTGGCTCGCGACATTCCTCACACGCCCCCTCCGGCGCGGCGATCTCTTCATTGCTAAATACGCTGGCCGCTCCGCTACCATCGATTAGGTAGGGCATCGGGAAACTGCGACCAATTTTCTCATGGTAAAACTCAGCCTCCTGTTTAGCCGCAGCTTCGCCGAGAGTGGTTTTCGTCTTGTCAGAGTCGGTTTCGAAACTCACGCTGACCGAGCCAAACGGCGTAGCATGAGCATGGCGGCGGCGGCGTAGAGGAAGGCTGCGGCGGATTTGAGGGTGGCTTCCACGTCCTTGGCCAGACGGCGGTTTCGATTGACCCAAGCGAAGAACCGCTCGACCACCCAGCGCCGAGGGAGGACGACGAAGCCGGACTGCCCGGCGATCTTGCTGACTATCTCGACGGTGATGCGGGTCGCCTCGGTGACACGGTGATGGTTATAGCCGCCATCGGCCCAGACCTTCTCGATGAACGGGAAGAGGCCGCGCGAGATTTGCAGCAACGCGCCGCCGCCATCACGATCCTGGACATCGGCGGTGTGCGGCTCGACAAGCAGCGGCCTGCCGTCAGTATCGACCAGAGCATGGCGCTTGCGACCTTTGATCTTCTTGCCAGCATCGTAGCCGCGCGGTCCGCCGCTCTCGGTGGTCTTGACGCTCTGACTGTCGATGATGGCTGCGCTTGGCGAGGCGTCCCTTCCGGCTCGCTCGCGATCGAGCGCGACCAGCGCATGGTTGATCCGCTCGAACAGGCATTCGTCACGAAACCGGGCAAACCAGCGGTAGACCGTCTGCCACGGCGGGAAGTCCTTGGGCAGCAACCGCCATGCAATCCCGCCGCGCAGAACGTAGAAGATGGCGTTCACGATTTCGCGCATTGGCCATTGCCGTCGCCGCCCCGTCGTGCGCGCCTCGGGAACAAATGCCGCGATCAGCGCCCACTCAGCATCGCTCAAATCCGTCTGGTAACGCTTCGAAACACGCGTATGCTGCACGCGGGTGGCTGGGGTCCACATCAAGATCTCCGGGTTGTCTGCAAAACCCCCGGAATCACACGAACCTCAGCCGCTCAACTCCTTTCGAAACGGCCTCTCAGTGGACTTTGCACCAGCGACGACGACCGCGACGCACTGCTTGGGTACGTAGATTATCTTGTGACCATGAACGTCTTCAACGTAGTCCTCGAAGTTGACCGCTCGGACCTCTTGTTCGTAGCTCCATTCTTTATACTTCGAGAAATAGCTATGATATCTCACCGCATCCCGCAAACGCATGGCATCTCTTGGCTTTCTACGGTGGGCGGCCATCTCCGTGAACCCAACTAAACTTTCGCTCGGACGCTGTAGATAAGAGATTTCTCTCACCAACAATTCGGGGAACGCTTCTTGGAACTGAGCAACGTCAAATCCGATAACAAATCCTCGGTGATCGTTCGCGTAGTGTGCCCACATAGGGGCCACCACCGGCGACTTCGAGAAGCAGCTAGTAAGCTGTGAAGGTATTTCCTGCACGACCTCACTATAGGTCGCCAAAAGTTCAGATCCCTGATCGAAATCCACGCCTAGAAATAGTTCATATGGGTCGTTATATTCCTGCGGTAGTGAGCACTTTATGCCTACGTGACCATCGCGCAAAAATACATCATCGAGACGCTCTTCTAAAAAATATTTGAAAATAAGCTTCATGGGTTCCCCGAAAATATGATTTTTAGGTTTTCGCCATCTAAGTGCAGTGAATTTTAGTACTAAGAAGCACGTGATTGAATGCAAGGGCAACTGAATAGCGAATTTTCGATGGATATCTGGCTGAGCGCCTTGCCGGTGACAACAGGCGCAATGTCTCCATGTAGCGCGGGCCACAACAACCCCCACTTCCCTTCCGACTGGCCTCAATTTGCCCGCCCGCCCCAGCCCATATGATTACAAATGGCAGACATATGACAAACAGTCCCTATTCGATCTTAAAAGCCCTCTCTCCAAACCTGCGAAGGCCCTTTGCCTTTTAGGGCCAAAATCAGGCCAAAATCCGCAGAAATCCGCCGATTTTTAAGCAAAATGGAAACTGGATTTTATCTGCCTCGGACTGCCTGCTGATATACCCGGTAGACAACAAGACCCGCCTGTCTTGAAGCCCACTCGCAAACCCGCAGAAATCCGCCATTTGGACTAAAAGTCCGATATATCTAGAAGGCGGTGCTTTTGTTGCTGGCTGAACTAAACCCCACATATACCCTGAGAGCAACAAGAGCCGGGGCATTTCCAGCGCACTCGGCACTGCCGAAAACCCCAGAAAACCGCCGTTTGGAATATACCCCTTTTATATCCTGAGGGCGGCACTCTTGTTGCCGACCGGGGTAAAAGCCGGATACATCCAGCAAACCGCGTCAGGCTCGCCCACAGGAGCCTTCACGCCACACTCCAAGAAGCACCAATGACCACACCATCATTCGCGCGGCCCAAGCGGTCGCGGAAACCTCCACGCACGCCCCGTCCAGAGAGGCCGGAAACAGTCGCCAGCTTCATCGAAAAGGCCCTCGCGGCCCCGATGGCCCCACCGCCTCCCCCAGCCGCCAAGCCCCGCTCTCCGAATCGGAAGGCCGGGATATGGGACAAGCTAAAGACCCCTGAGGAACGCTCGGCCTACGCCAAGGAACTCGCCTCCCGACGCGACCCTAAGAACATGGCTCGCAAAGGACGATTCCACGGCACCCCTGTAGGCTGGGACCATCGCTCCGCAGCCGTTGCCAAGACCGCAGCAAGACTAGAAGCCGACGCCCTTGTTTCCACCCTCCAAGCCCGAGGGGTCATTGCTCCCGACGACACGGAAGGCGCGGAGGCCACCATAGAGGCCCTGACAATCGTTAGGTCCCCCGGAGGCATGAGCAAGCGCAAGAAATGGGCGAAGCGACTGCTGACCCATTACCATCCAGAGCTTGCCGGGAACGCGGGCCTTTGAGCGCAGCTAGGAAAAGTGGTCGTCAGAAGCGCCCATTGAAGTTTGCCCGCATCCCTCACCCCACGATGCGCCAGTCCTGCATCGAGATCGTCAGCCATTCACGGAATCGAAAAGGGTATCTCCAACTACGCCCCCGCACAGGACCGCGAAGGAGCCATGTAGGCGCACACCGGCTTGCATACCTCTCGAAGTACGGTCCAGATTCGATACCGCCCGGTTATGAAGTAGACCATATCTGCGGAAACAGGGGGTGCGTGAACCGCAAACACTTGCGGGTCTTATCCTGCTCGGAACACAAGCGCGTCACCAACGCTACCCGCTACTCTCAGCGAGAAGAGGCCGCGCACTGCCATTGGCTTGCGACCGATTGCACGGGCACTGCGCTGGCCGCCGTGTTCGGCGTTAGCGCCACGACGACACGGCGATGGATACGCGAATGGAAATCCGATCCTGACGCCTAACCCCGTCACCTCCCACCCAACACAATCTAACCCCCGCCTCTCGCCCGCACCGCATCTCCATGTGTGCACACATTCTCAGGCGCAGCCAAAGAGAGGCCATATTCCTAGGAAAACCAAAAACTAATGCCCATTCTCGAAATCGACGGCCTTGGCCGCGTCGAAGTCGATGACACCTTCCTGAAAATGTCCCCCCAGGAACAGGAAGCCACGATCAATGAGATTGTCCAATCAACGCAAGCAAGCCCACAGGGGCACATAACGCCCACGCCCCAAGCAGCCAACCGGCAACCCCTTGCACAACCCCAGCCTAAGGACCCCGAAATCTACGCCCCTGACGGTTTCGGAGGTAACGCTTACAACCCCGAAACAGGCGGCTTCAATGACGATTGGGTCAAACAGCAGGAAGCTGATTATCAAGCGAGCCTGAAGCATCCCCAGCCTACGCCATTACCACAGTCGCCCACCGCAGCGCCTCCCACCCCTGAGCAGACCTCTCGTCTTGGTGCCTTCGGCCTTGGCGCTCTGGACGGTCTCTCCTTCGGATTGGACGACGAAATCGGCGGTGGCCTTGCGGCTGTTATTCCCGGCATCGGCAAAAGCTCGATATGGGACGGCAAGAGCCTGTCAGACGCGGCCAATGAGAACATTGACGCCTATCGTGGCGTGAAGAAAGCCGCAGAGGATGAGCATTTCGGCTATTTCCTTGGCGGTGGCCTTGCTGGGGGTCTGCTTCCCATCACCGGAGGACTTGGGGGCGCAAAGGCCCTTGGCACCCTCGGGAAGCTGGGGGCCGCTGCAAAGACGGGGGCCGCATACGGTGCCGCCTATGGCTTTGGCTCTGACGAAGGTGGCATCACTGATCGGCTGGACGGCGCTGCCACGGGCGCTGCGCTGGGCGCGATTGGCGGCACTGCACTGCACGGTGCCACTAAGGCAACCGGGGCGATCCTAAGCCCTGCGGCCCGCCGACTGTTCCCGAAACTCGCTGATGCCCAATTCGCAAAAGCTCAGGCTGGGAACCCTCACGCGCTGACGGACGCGAAAGTCTCCGACGATTTGGATAAGATCGTCAGGACGCTCAGCGTAGGCAATGCGAAGCAGAAGCTCTCGAAGGCGCAGGAATCGACCCTCCTTAGCCGCATCGATGATCTTGAAACCTCCTATCTGCCGGTGGATGAATTGAAGTCGCTGGACCTCCCGCCCTCAACTAAGGCCCGCCTTCAGACAGCTATGGCAAAGCGCCATCTTCTGTCCGATAGCGAGGTCCAATCCCTGCGGGACGGAACGCCAGCCGGAGACGCTGTGGCGGAAGCAGTCGAGAAATCCCGCCGCCTGAGGGCCTACGTCCCTGAGGGCCGGAACGCCTCCGGTAGTCGCATCGCTGCCGACATTGGTGGCACCATCGGCTCTACGGCTGGGTGGAAGGTAGGAGGCCCCATCGGGGGTGCCATCGGTGGAAACCTTGGGCGTGCCATGTCTCGGAGCCGTTCCCGTCAGGTAGCGGAAGCGTTGTCTCTCGCCGGAAAGGCCTCTCGATTTGCCAATCTGCCGGAAGTCATTGCTGCAAGGGAAAGTGCAAATGGGTCAGATTCCTTGTCTCGCCTATCTGCTGACGCCCTTGACGCCCCATACCTCGCCAAGAAGGCAGCACAGGCGGAAGCGGATCGTCTCAACGCCGAAGGCCGTAAGGTCGGGATTGCCAACGCTCGGGATAACGTGAAGCCGTCCGGAGGCTATCGCGGTTCGATCTATGACAGGACCGGCCTCCTGCCTGCCGAGCAGGACGCAGGGGCACTCAAGGCTCTGAATGACGGTGCAATTACGTCCGATCAGTTCAAGGCGCACTTGGATGACCCATCGAAGCTCATGGCGGGCAATGCAGGCAACGCCCTAATCGACCGTCTCGGCAGCATGGCAGATAATGGAGTCTTGAAGCGGGACCCGAAGTGGACGCCACCATCGCAGGCTGCAAGTCGAGAAGCAGCCCCAGCCTCCTATGGCGAAGGTCTGGCTAAGCTCTCTGCCCGAGAGGCCGAACTGATAGCCGAACTGGACAGGCTCGACCCTGTTACCATGTCTGGCGGTGAGGGTCAGAATGCTTGGAACGCCCGCGTCAGCGAAGTGTACCCCGAGCAGGCAGCGACCGACCCTGACTTGATTAAGGCTGGGGAAGTGCGCCAGCAGCTTGCGGAACTACGGGCACGGCAGGCCAGTGCGGAAACCATCCGCAATCCGCTGGCCTACGCCGCGACCGCTCGGGGCAATCAGCAACGTGTTTCGGAGACTCTCCGCACCGTGATGGATCACCCCGCGCTCCCATCGGACGCGAAGGAGGCGCTTGCAACAGCGGTGGCATCCATCGGCAATACGTCCAGCCGTGCGAAGGCACAGGGTATCGCGACCGACGCCTTGGACCGCCTTGGGGCGGATCACAGGGACTATGGCCGCAGCGTCCTTACGCCCTTGATTGAGCAGATAAAACGATAAGCCCTAGGAGCGCCTAGGAGGCCCTACAGGGCGCAAAGGAACATGGTGCTGGCCTTTCATACCACCTAGTCTTTGCGCCCTAGACGGCCTCCTAGGGCTGTAATTCCATCAACATAACCGTGACTTGACCACATGCCCCTATCCTTGCCTCTCTCACTTCCCCAGCAGCACGCAATGGCGACCTTCGCCACCCTCCTAGACCGGCCCCAATCCGATTTAGCGAAGGGCCTATGCAACGCCTTGCTGGAATGCCTCCTGAGGGACCGTCAGAAGCCTAAGCCGCGACAGAAACAGAAGGAGGCGTTCGGCGGGCTGATTGCTGACCTCCTTCATCGCGACCCTGCTGACAATGGCGGCTGGCTCTATCGTGCCATTCGTCCGGAGGGGTTCACCGGAGAGGCTATCGGCTATCGGGTCGTTCGCCCCATCTTCGAGGCCATGACCGCAGACAGGTTCATTGAAGTGGAGTTGGGCAAGCAGCGCATGGCAAAGGGGGAACTGACCGGGGGCAACTGGCAAATCGCCGGTCAGCAAGCCACCCGTTTTCGGGCGACCGATGCCCTACGCCAGTGGTTTGAAGATCGCGGCATCGCCCTTGCCGATTGGCATGAGCATTTCGGCCCTGACGCTGACGCACTGGCGAAGGCACAGAGCAAGCCGCAAGCCTACCTGATCCTACGGGGCGGAAAGCCTCCTAGGTCTACCGGGATCGGCAAGCGCCCTTCGCTTCCTATAGACCCGAAAGACCCTATGACCGCTGCCATGATTGCCCGGATGGAGAAGCTCAACGGCTTTCTATCCAATCAGGCCATCGAGCCGTTCGGCCCTACCGTCCACCTGAAGCGCATATTCGCGGAGGGTCAGCTTCCCGACCATGGATGGAGGCATGGCGGGAGACTCTACGCCCTCAGTAGGGGGAACTATCAGAACGCCAAGCGAGAGGCCCGCAAGGCCATTACGCTCAACGGCTTGTCTACAGTCGAGCTAGACCTTCGCTCCAGCCATCTGACCATTCTCGCTGGCCTAGGACATGTGCCGAAGGAGTGCCTGGAGGGCGACCCATACACGATTGATGGGATACCTAGGGCAATCGTGAAGCAATGGGTCACAATGACTATCAGCCACGGAAAGCGCCACCGATCATGGCCGAAGGAGGCGGCTGCGGACCTAACAGCCAAGTACGGCATCGACCCAATCAAGGAGTATCCGATAAAGGAGACGGGAGACAGAATCCTTGAGAAGCTACCCCTTCCGCTAGGCGGTGGAACCAACGCTTCCGTTGGCTGGGGAGAGCTTCAATTCCTAGAAAGTGAGATCATTCTGAGCGTTATGGAAACACTGGCCTATGAGCATGATATTCCTGCCCTGCCTGTCCACGACAGCCTGATTGTCCCTACGGCCTCCGCTGGCTTGGTGAAGAGGATCATAGGAGAGATATTCAAGGATAGGCTGGGGGTTTCCCCTGTGATCGAAGGCTGAAGGGCTGGGGTCTGCCTGAGGGAGTGACCTGAGGTGATGACTATGGAGAATATCTCTTTGTATCATCCTCTGTATCACCGAAGGCTGACTTCAGCCCTACGCTATACGAGGGGGAGGCGGGGGGTTAACCGGTTACGTTTTTTGCGTTCCCTTCCCCCGCGCCACGCCCATGGGTCAGCCCGCCATTGCCATCACGGCTGGCTCTGTGTTTTTCGCTGTGGTGCCGTAACGCGGACGCAGCGCCTCCACGGCCTGCAAGAGTTGCCCCCATTCCAACGCGATCTTCTCGACCTCTCCCGCGTCATTGGTGGCGCACAGGACAAGGCATTCGTCCCCCATGTCGTGAAGCTCCACGGAAGTTTCGCCGCAAAGCTCAACGCACCCGTCATTCATAAAAGTCCCCCCGTAAATCACGTGCAGAATTGCACCGGAGGACACCCACTAATCGAGCGAGAATCACGACTCAAGAATAAATTATCATTATTTTCAACTATTTAGTGTGGAGCGGCGTGCAAAATTGACCCCCTTAGCGGGGTGATCGGCGTCTAAAATTGACCCCCTTCATCTCATTGTGAGAAGCGCCGCCGTTTCGGTTCCGGACGGCGGGTACAGGGATGTTGGTTGTGGAGACGATTACGAGGATCCGTCGGGAGCACCGGGACGGTAAGCCGATCAAGGCGATAGCGCGGGATTTGCGGCTGTCGCGCAACACGGTGCGCAAGGCGATCCGGGCGCCGAACGCGGATGCCAGTTACGAGCGCAAGGAACAGCATCGGCCGCAGACCGGCCCTTTCAGCACTCGCCTGGAAGAACTGCTTGAAGAGAACGAAGGGCTGCCCCGGCGTGACCGGCTTCGCATGACGCGGATCCATGATCTGCTTCAGCGCGAAGGGTTTGGCGGCTCTTATGACGCTGTGCGGCGCTATGCTGCACGCTGGAAGCGTGAGCGTCGCGTTGACGCCGGCGATATGACCAAGGCGTTCATCCCGTTGATGTACCGGCCCGGCGAGGCTTACCAGTTCGACTGGAGCCATGAGGACGTCGAGATCGCCGGCAAGCCAATGCGCGTGAAGGTCGCGCATATGCGGTTTTGCTGGTCACGGGCACCATTTGTCCGTGCCTATCCTCGCGAGACGCAAGAGATGGTGTTCGACGCACATGCCCGCGCCTTTGCCTTCTTCGGTGGGATTCCGACGCGCGGCATCTACGACAATATGAAGACGGCGGTGACGACGGTGTTCACCGGCAAGGAACGCCTGTTCAACCGGCGGTTTCTGATCATGACGGACCACTATCGCGTTGAGCCGGTGGCCTGTAGTCCTGCCGCAGGGTGGGAGAAGGGTCAGGTCGAGAACCAGGTTCAGACCAGTAGGGAGCGCCTGTTCAAGCCGCGCCTGCGCTTTGCCAGCCTCGAGGAACTGAACATCTGGCTGGAAGCCGAGTGCCGGCGCTGGGCGGAACGCAACCAGCATCCTGACCAGGAAGGCATGACGATCGCGCAGGCGCTGGAGGTGGAGCGGCCGATGCTGCAACCGCTACCGGTTCCCTTCGACGGGTTCTTCGAGAGCGAACACGTAGCCAGTTCGACGTGCCTCGTGAGCTTCGATCGCAATCGGTACTCGGTGATGGCAAAGGCGGCCCATCAGGCTGTGCAGGTGCGGGCCTATGCAACGCGCATCGTGATCCGCTGCGACGGCGCTGTCGTGGCCGAACACGAACGGGTCTTCGGCCGGAACCAGACAATCTTCGATCCATGGCACTACCTGCCCATCCTCGCCCGCAAGCCCGGTGCGTTGCGCAATGGTGCTCCCTTCCAGGACTGGGCTCTCCCACCTGCACTGGCCCAATTGCGGCGTAAGTTGGGCAAGGGCGACGATGCCGACCGGCGCTTTGTACGCGTCCTCGCCGCTGTCCCCGAAGATGGCCTGGAGGCTGTCGAGGCCGCAGTGCGCGAGGCACTCAGCGCCGGTACTATCAGCGACGAGATCATCCTCAACATCCTGTCCCGTCGCCGCGAGCCTCATGATGCCCAGGCTATGGACGTCGTCGTCAACCTGAAGCTCAAGCATCCGCCAGAGGCGAACTGCGGCCGCTACGATACCGTGCGAGACCTCGATGCAGCGGCATGAGATCATGGCCGCCCTCAAGGGGCTGGGGCTCAAGGGCATGGTGGCGGCCTTCGATGATGCCGTCACCAACGGCATCCGCCGAGACAGAACGGTCATGGAGATGTTGGGCGACCTGTTGCGTGCGGAGACGGCGCACCGGGATGCGGCATCGATCCGTTATCGCATGACCGCAGCCAAGCTTCCGGCGATCAAGGACCTGGATGGGTTCATGTTCGATGGCACGCCGATCAACGAAGGACTGATCCGCTCGCTTCATACGGGCTCGTTCCTGCCGGAACGGCGCAATATCGTGCTGATCGGCGGAACAGGCACGGGCAAGACTCATCTGGCTCTCGCCATCACCGCCGCAGTGGTGCGCGCCGGTGCCAGAGGCCGATACTTCAATACGGTCGATCTGGTGAACCGGCTTGAGGAAGAGGCTCGCCTGGGCAAGGCCGGCAGCCTTGCCACCCAACTCTCGCGGCTTGATCTCGTGGTGCTTGACGAGCTCGGCTACCTGCCGTTCGCCCGGTCCGGTGGCCAGATGCTCTTCCACCTGATCAGCAAGCTCTACGAAAAGACCTCGGTCATTATCACGACCAATCTCGCCTTCGGCGAATGGCCGAGCGTCTTCCACGACCCCAAGATGACCACCGCTCTTCTCGATCGCATCACGCACCACTGCGACATCATCGAGACGGGCAATGACAGCTGGCGGTTCAAAAACCGGAACTGAGCCGAAAACCCCTTCCCCCGGACCCCCATCCCCGGCGGTTAACCCGGTGGGTCAACAGGGACCTCCCACGGACGCCGCCGCCAGCACACCTGACGGTGCGCGTCGTCGTCCGTGGGCCCCTCCTATCGACTACCGGGATAACCGCCAGACTACCGAAAGGTGGGGTCAATATTGGGCGCCGATAGGGGGTCAGTTTTGCGCGCCGGTTGACATGATGAATCAAGGATACTGCTGGATTCGCGTCGGCAAACAGTGCCTACTCGGTCATCGGATAGCATGGGCACTGCACTTTGGTGAATGGCCTGATGGTGAAATTGATCACCGCGATGGCGACAAAACGAATAACGCGATTTCAAATTTGCGGATCGCAACACGCGGTCAAAACATCATCTCAAGGAAGCTGCGTGGCGTGTCGAAATTCAAAGGCGTAAGCCGCTCCGGCAAAAAATGGCGCACCTACATCCGCGTCAATGGACGCGCTGTCTACCTTGGCACCTTCGAGCGCGAAGAAGAAGCCGCCGAGGCGTATCTCCGCGCAGCGCTGGAAGTTCACGGCGATTTCGCCTTCGTCCCGCGTGGCAGGGTTCGCTCCACCGTCATCATCTCGATGGCCGCATGATAAATAGTGGTGTGGGCGGTAAGCAATTGGTTCTCCTCGCCGCCCACACTCCTGTCTCCTCGGGCCGCTATCACTCCCATGGTAGCGGCCCTTCTCATCCATGACCCTTCTCGAACACTTCTACGCCGATCTCGCCACCCTCTCCACCAAGGAAGGCCGCAGGCGACGGGTCCACTGGCACCGCGCCGCCGTCCGATATTTGAATATGCTCGCGCTGACCGCCGATCCGATCCCACCTCACCACCGGGAAGGCGACATCACGACCGTTCCCTTTGATGCGTTCTTCCTGCGGTTTTCACGAAGTGAGCTTGAGCAGCTTTACCGAGTGACGAAGTGGCGCGGATAACACCGCCAGAACGCATAATTTCCAAGTGCGCCTTATCAACCAACCAAGCTCCTACCTGATGTCGGTCGTCTCTTTTCGACGCTGATAGTCTTTCGCAGCCTGTCGCTGATCGAGATCGAGATTGTTTCTCACTTCAGTGTCGCCGGTCATCAAATCGACCACCGTCACCGGTTCAAAGTGTGGCCCGCCGAGATCGATGTCGTCGATGATCTCGCCGCCATGATTGATGGCAAACATGCGCGTATTAGCCACCAACCGCACAGTCACATTGCCCGTGCGGGGATGGAAACGGATCGACTGCAACACAGCCTGTAGCGCTGCCTTAACTCTCGACCGAGCTTGGAAGCGTTCATCCTCGTCATCGCTCCATAGGAGCATTCTGACTTCGCTTACACGCTTGATGTGCTCACTTGGGCTCACAGCACCCCGAGCACTGGAAAGGCTCTCAACGGCCTTCTCGTGCGCTTCCTGCGCGTGTTCCAATTCCTGCTGTAACTTGAGCAAGCGTCCCTTTGCCTGCGCACCGCCACCGCCCTCGATGACATCGAGCACATTTTCGATTTTCCGCTCAATCTCAGCAATCGACGCTTTCGTCGAATGCACCGCCAGTTCCAGCGCAACGGTGTCCTGATCGTCGCTCGCGAAATGCTGATCATCCATGGCGAGGGTGAGGATGCGGTCGAGGATCGGCCCTTCGACGCGATCATAGGTCCATCCACGCTGGTTCTCGCAGGTCTTCCCCACCTTGGCGTTGCGGCAGTAAAGGAAGTAGTGGCGGTGCTTCTCACCTTTTTTGTTCGTGAAGTAAGCCGCAGAGCCAAGCGCTGACATTTGCCCGCCGCACTCGGCGCAAATGGCTTTCGTGCCGAGCAAATTGGATAGACCGCGCCCTCGACCTTGGTGCTTCAATGCGTCCGCAATCCGTTTTTCGTTCGCGCGCATGAAGAGCGCGGGGTCGATGATGCGTGGGTAATAATCAGCAATCGGTTCGAGGGCCGTCACCTCACCGTTGCGTGGACGACGGTATGGTTGCCATTCGCCCATCACCGCCCGGTTGCGCAGAACACGACCGATGTAGGTCGCCGTCCACATCGAGGGTGCCTTGCGCTCCCCGGCATCCAATTCCCAAGGGGCGTAGCGTGAATCCGTGAGGGCCATTTCATTGAGGCGCTTGGCGGTGAGGCCCTTGCCGATCCCATTCACCCGGTTCTCGAAAATCAGTTTGACGATTTTTTCTTTGTGCTCCGGTACATAGAACTGGCCCGCATCATCGATCTCAACCCACTTCGGTCGGCGATGATTGCGCTGGATTTTGGCCTCGCCATTCCGCGCTGCTTCGCGCTTCTGTTCCCAAGCTGCCGCGACCCGCTTCGCCTTCTTGCGGGATTCGGTGTGCGAACCGAAAGCCGTGATCAAGATCATCATCAGCCCGCCCATGTCGTGGTCGAGCATCTCACGGGTGATCATCTGGCCCGTGTTCACCACCGCGATGGTGAGGCCCTTGCGAACCAGCGGAGAGAGCCACGACAACATGATGTCGGCGGGCTGACGGGAGAGGCGATCCAATTCTTCGACAACCAAGACCAGATTGCTTGCCTCTCGCCGCCCAGACATGATGCTGTCGCGAAACTTGCCGAGTTGGCCCGTCTCGATGTTTGCGCCAGTGTAGGCGGACTTGCCCCGGTCGATCATCGGCTCGGCAACATTCTGCCACCCCCATGCTTCGATGAATGCGGTGGTGTTTTCGATCTGGCGGACGAGCGTCGAGCCTTTGGTTTGCTCCATGGAGGACCAGCGGGCGTAAGCGATAGCGAGCATAGCAACCTTCTACTTGAAAACAGTGCCCTTGCCAACGCAGCAGCAGCCTGCGTCAAAATTCGCCCTACCTTTCTGATACTTGTAGAGATTCCACCGACTGCAATATTGTTGAATCGCATCGACCTGCATGAAAAATCAGTAAGGCTAATGATTTAACGATGAGGGGCCACAAAGGCATTGAAGGCAGTTGGCTACCCAGCCGAACTCCCCCGAGGAAGACACATTGTTTCGAAAAAAGATGTTTGACTTTTTTGACATGTATGATTCGGTTGCAGAGATCAGCAACGATGCATTAGCGTTTATCGTTGTGAAATGGGCGGAGTGGTAAATGCTGTTATCGAAAGCGCTGGGCCTAAATCAGTCGCAGCCCCTACTTGATTTTGTTGACATCGATCTTGAGTTAGATTTTCCTCTATACATCGATCCAGCCAGCTTTCTTAAGCCACGCGACGAATTCGCGCAAAAATGTCAGGATGACATTAGAAGCTTTTTCGACACCGTTCTGAAGGCTATCAAAAAGGGAAATGATACAAAGGGGACGCAATTGCTCGAAGGGCTCCGAGAGCCCAACGAAACGCATCTCGGTGTATCATCCGGTGAGCCGAACGGTCGAGGCCTCGGTCCGGGACAAGCAAAACAGGTCTTCGATAGCCTTAAGGCGTCACCCGCAGCAAAATCCGGCCTTCTTCAGGATTTAACGGACGCAGCCCTATTTATTGACGGCATCGGCGCTGACAAAATTTCAGATATGACAACGAATATAATCCGCCGTCACTTGATTGAATATACGAAAGATCAGTTTGAAATTTTGGGGCGAGAAATACCCCATAAAGTCCCCGCTGGCCTCATTTGGGATTCGGTGGGCAGGGATTGGATCAAAGACGAATATGACAATATTCCAGTCATAAATGACCATAAGATTCTTCTCGTCCCAAAACGGTATGTTCGCTGGAAGGGGGGGCTCCAGCAAGCTGCGTCAAAATATTATAATCATTTTGTCACAAATTTCATTCAAGACGAGCAACTTAGAACGAATGGCTCACTTGTAGAGGTTGTTAAAACAAAAAATACAACAAGGAGGGTCGTTCGTAAGTCTAAGATACGAGAGAAATTTCCACTTAAAAAGTCGTTCTTGGCAAGTTTCTCTAACGATCACCCTGCCGAATATAAAAAATTCCGAACCGTCTTAGATCGTCACGCGCCAGTGGGGATTAGAACGCTTGTCGAAGCCAATGGTGAGGTATTCCACCAGACGGCATTTGATGAAGGTCTTAAAAAGACGCTGGCCGCAATTCCAACGGGCAAGCGGCACGCCACGGCCTATCACCATTTTATCACCGGTGTGCTCACTTACCTGTTTTACCCAGATTTGATCAGTCCGTCGCTGGAGCGCGAGATCAACGACGGGAGGAAACGAATTGATCTGACATTTTTGAACTCGGCAGAAGAAGGCTTTTTCAAAGACCGCAAAGATGACCCTTTTACCACATCACGGGAAGTCATCATTGAAGCAAAGAACTATAGCGATGACATTGCCAACCCAGAAATAGATCAGTTGGCGGGCCGCTTCGATCCGAGACGGGGACGATTTGGCATCATTGTCTGCCGCGCCGTCGACGATGAGAAGGTGCTTACCAAGCGATGCAAGGATGTCTTTCAAGCGCAGAACGGCATCCTGATCACACTTACTGATAAAAACATTATTGACCTGTTGAACACACAACCCCTTGCAAGAGGCTCTGCTTTACAAGCTCTATTCCGTAAGAAGCTGCGTGAAATTTCCGGGTAACGCCCATCTTGAAAAGAGTTACACTTCGCGACCGCATCGACCTCCACGTCGAGGTCGACCCGGTGCGCGCGGTGGACCTCGCCCTGCCGCCGCCCAAGGAAGGCAGCGCCGAAGTGGCGCAGCGCGTCGCCCGCGCCCGCGCCGTGCAGACCGCGCGGCTTTCCGGCACCGGCAGGCGCACCAATGCCGAACTCGACGGTGACCTGCTCAAAACCCACGCCACGCCCGATGAACCCGGGCGCAAGCTGTTGATGCAGGCGGCGGAGGCGATGCACCTCTCGGCCCGCGGCTATACGCGCATCCTGCGCGTGGCGCGCACGATCGCCGACCTTGCCGGAAGCGCCGAAGTCGGCCGCGTGCATGTGGCGGAAGCACTCAGCTATCGGCGGCAGCCGCCGAGGGGGTGAAGAAAGGGAAAAGCAGGGGAGCAAAGCCCCCCTGCACCCCCGATACCGTCTAGGTCAGGCAGGCCAACTCCGTTGCGCACCCACGGCTGCGTCGGGAGACATATTGGCTGCGCCGCAGGGAGCGCTAGGCGGCGTGGACAAATTCCTCGAGGTCACGATAGCCCCCATGTGCCCCCCGGCGAGGCGCGCGGACGCGGGAAGAGTGGTTCTCTTTCAAGGCCGTGCAACGCTGCCGGGGGGCACATGGGGGCTACCCCGAAGGGGCCGGACCAAAACCCGCCACTTCGGCGTCGGTTCGGCTTGAACTATCGACATAGTCCGTTAGCGGTGCGAGAACCCCACGTTGACGCTGCTGGTTATCGGATTTCGATGTTTCGGGCGCCGCCGATGCTGACGTGAAGCATCTCGACCAGCTCTGGAACGATTTTCCAGGATTGAGCCAGGATCTCGCCGGCCTGGCCGCGTAGTGCGTTCTGGCGTTGATCCTCGGGCATCATTGTCGTGCAATGACCGAGGATGGCGGTCAGTGGGTGGCCGATTTCCGGATTGGATATGTGCGGCTTCCAGTCGTCGATGCTGAGCCGCATGCCGAGGTAGAAGCCATTGGCGAAGTCCTCCAGGAGAACTTCGCCAGCGTCCGTGCGCATGTAAATGGGGGCATAGCGCTTCGGTCCGCCGGACAGGGTCGCGCCAATCTGGCTATACCGCTGGAAGATCGTGTTGCGGACAGCCTCCTCGATACTGCCATCCGGCGCCCAGGCGATGCCGTCTCCGACTATGGGGCGCAGCCAGTCTTCGGGAGGAATGAACTGGGGCGATACGACAAGCGCGGCGAGATAGCCGTCGATCATCGATACGCCCGGCATCGGATGCTCGCGAGTGGCCAGCCATTCCTCAAGCTTTTCATGCGTGAGGATGCGCGCTCTTCTGGGCTTCTTTGGGCGCTTGAAGCGACTGGTGCTACTCATGCGGCCAGTCGCATAGCGGTCGGTTCAGCGGGGCGCCAGTTCCATGCCAGGAGCTGCTCGAGATCATTGCTGAGGACTTCACCCGAGACCATCCGGGCCAGCACATCGTTCAGCCAGGTGTAGGGATCGAGCCCGTTCAGTTTTGCTGTCTGAAGCAGGGAAGCGAGCACCGCCCACGTATGGGCCCCGCCTTCGTTGCCGGCGAACAGACTATTGCGGCGTCCGATTCCAATCGGGCGCATTTGCCGCTCGATCATGTTGTTATCGACCTCGACGCGGCCATCTTCGAGGAACAGGTTGAGGCCGCGCCAGTGGCCCTGAGCATAGCGGATGTGCCCAGCCAGATCCGAGACCTGCGAGACGCGCGGCAAGGTATCGTCGAGCAGCGCCTTGAGTTCCTCCATGATCGGCCTGGACTTCTCCTGCCGCGTGAGCAGCCGGTGCTCGGCACTGGTGCCACGGATTTCCGCCTCGATCCGATAAATGCGACTGAGCAGAGTGATGATCTGCGCGGTGATCGGCGATCGGGTGCTTTTATGAAGGTCCACGAAGCGTCGCCGCAGATGCGCGAGGCAGAACGCGAGCCGGATATCTCCGGACAACTCGTCCGGGTTCTCGAAGGCCTTATAGGCACGATAGCCATCGACCTGGAGCACGCCCTGATAGCGTCCAAGCTGCTCGGATATCGTGCGATGGCTTCGGGAACGGGCATGGACATAGCACACCGCCGGCGGTGCCGGACCATTCCAGGGGCGATCATCGGTTCCATGGGCCCAGAACTGGTCGATGCGGACTTTGCCGTTGCCACCTCCAACCACAGGCATCCGGGTTTCATCGACGTGGATGCGGGGATGACTATGGATTGCCCGCAGTTGCAGATCGTAGAGGCCTTCGAGCCACCAGGCTGCGCACTTCAGCCAGCGTGTCAGCGTCGATCGATCAATCTGCAGGCCATGCCCTGCCAGCATCTGGGCCTGGCGATAAACCGGAAGATACCATGCGAAGCGCTGTGTCACGATCCAGGCGATCAGCGAGGTTGTCGCCATTCCGCCTTCGATCATCCTGCGCGGCGCCGGTGCCTGGACGATGCCGCCCTCACAGGTCCGGCAAGCGTACTTGGGGCGGACGGTCGCAATCACACGCAGGATGGCCGGCACGATGTCGAGCGCCTCGCTCACGTCCTCGCCGATTTTATGCATGCCGCCCTGACAGCAGGCACACTGCGTGCTTTCAGGTTCGATGACGTGAATGATCCGGGGCAGATGCTTGGGTAGAGCGCCGATGTTGCGCCTGGCACGAGGCTTTACCCCCATGGGCATCGGATCATCGTTGGCTGCTGGCGCCACGTGAACGGCACTCAGGTCCCCCAGATCGAGGCACCCTTGCTCGTCCAGAACGACGCGCGCTTTTTCGGAGCGCGAACCGAACAACATCGCCTTATAGGTCTGCAACAGCCTGGAGGCCGCCGCGAGTTCGGCCTCCAGTTCCGCCACCCGGCGGGTCATCGCATCGAGTGCGTCAGCCTGATTTTCCGGGGGTCGGGTCACCCGATTTTGTTAGCACACAATCGCGCAAAAACCCATAAAAACCGGCACTTTCACCCTGCCATGTCGGGCTTTTTTATCGGGTTTTCCTCAAGGCGGCGCCAGTCCATTCCGCCCAGCAGCAGCGTCATCTGCGCCGAGGTCAGCTTGATCACCCCGCCTGTCACGGGCGGCCAGAAGAACTTCCCAGCCTCCAGCCACTTTGTCACCATGATGGTTCCGGAGCCGTCAAAATGCAGGAGCTTCAAACGGTCCATCCGCTTCGACCGGAACACGAAGACATCACTGGAATAGGGATCTCGGCCCAACTCGTTGGCCACCAGCGAGGCGAGCCTGTTGATACCGGCCCTGAAGTCGATCGGGCCCGACACCAGCACGACTTTCAGATCGCTGCGCCCGCCGATCATCGCTGACGCAGCGCCTCGCAAACAACCCTCAGGACGCCGGCGTCCACCGCGCCGCGCACCACGACGTGGGCGCCGTCGAACCCAATCTCGAGACTGCCTTCCGGAGCCCGCGTGCCATCGTCGACTTCCAGCGGCACAAACGAGATCGGCTCCATCGCCGCCCGGTCGCGCACCGTTCGCCGCCAGTAATGGAGCAAGCCCGGGCTCATGCCATGGCGCCGCGCCACCGCGCTGATGTTGGCGCCCGGCTCAAAGCTTTCCGCAGTGATCCGCGCCTTCTCGTGTGCATCCCACCGTCGGTTGCGCTTCTGCGGGCCCAGGATTGTCGCTTCGGCTACATCCGACTTCGCACTATGCGGCACACCGTTCCAATGCGTATTCGCACACCGTGCCGCACTGTTTAAATCGCCGTTCAAACCACTGGCGTCATCATCGAGCATCTTGCCATCTCCGCTGCCAATTCAAAGGCAGGGTCATTGGCTCAGCAATCAGCGCCGTCTACGTGGGGCGCTCGCATCGCTAACCATAGTCCTGCGCCTCGCCTCCTTGAATTGACGGGTTTTGCCTCCGGTCGTGACCTCGAGGAATTTGTCCACGCCGCCTAGACAGATAGGCTGGGCGAAACGGGGACATTATGCGGGTCTGGGGGATCTCCTGCGTGTATCGAAGGGCCCCAGGACTTCTCTATCTTTCTGCCTCTCCAACTGGCATCGCCCCGACATGACCTCGCAGACCGACCGCACGGCCCTTCTTGCCGGCCTTTCCATCGTTGTCGCGCAAAGCTCGATCAACCTCGGCGCGGCCTTCGCCAAGAGCCTGTTCCCGCTGGTCGACCCCGAAGGCGTCGCCGCGCTGCGCACGACGATCTCCGCGCTGATCCTGCTGGCCATCGCCCGTCCGTGGCGCGTGAAATTCACAAGCCGGCAGCTCAAGTGGCTGCTGCTCTACGGGCTGGTGCTCGGCTGCATGAACCTGATGATCTACTGGGCGATCAGGCGCATCCCCATCGGCATCGCCGTCGCCATCGAGATCTGCGGCCCGCTGAGCCTGGTGCTGGCCAGTTCGCGCTCGGTGAAGGATTTCCTGTGGCTGGCGCTGGCGGTGGGCGGCATGGCCCTGCTGATCCCGTGGCAGGGCAATGCCCATGCGCTCGATCCGCTGGGCATCGTGTTCGCACTGGCGGCGGCCGCCTGCTGGGCACTTTATATCCTCTGCGGCCGGCGCGCTTCGCAAGTGGGCGGTTCGGTCGCGGTATCGGTGGGCATGGTGGTCGCCTGCTGCGTCACCGTGCCGTTCGGCCTCGCTTCTGCCCCCGCAAGCCTGCCGCTGCATGCCCTGGCATTGGGCGCCATTGTCGCGGTGCTGTCGAGCGCATTGCCCTACGTTCTGGAGATGCGGGCGATGGGCCAGCTTTCCAGCCGCATCGTCGGCCTGCTCAGCAGCATGGCCCCGGCGCTGGGCGCCATCGTCGGTTTCCTCGTCCTCGGCGAGCGGCTGAGCATGCTGCAATGGCTGGCGGTCGCGATGATGATCGGCGCCAGCGCGGGCTGCTCGCTGGCCTCGCGCCCGCCGGTTGCCCGTCCGAGCGACGATGTGATGGCTTAATCCTCGGCGTCGAGTTGCCGCAAGACCTCGGCCACCACGCGCGGATCGCTGGCGAAACCAAGGTGCGCGCAGCGGATCGCCACCGCCCGGTCCCGCTCACCGGGCCAGCCGCAGGCCGAGCGCGGATGGATCACCCCGTCGCGCGGGCTCCATAGCGCGATCGTCGGGACCGGCGGCTTGGCGGTGAAATCGCAGTCGATCGGCGGCGCGCTGACCGAGTGCCCCGTCACCATCTGATAGGCCCGCCAGGCATTGTTGGCGCGCGGATCGCCCGAAAACGGCGTGCCCATGGTGATGACCTTGGACACGCAATCGGGCTCGCGCCGCGCGATCTCCCGCGCGAAAAGGCCGCCAAGGCTCCAGCCGACCAGCGCGATGGGCCGCTTGTGCTGGCGCGCCAGCGTGCCGACCCGCCGCATCAGGAAGGCGAAGTTCTGCGGGTTCGGCCCGAGATTGAGCCCGAGCCCCCATTCGTGGACCTCATGCCCCGCCTCGGCGAGGGCATCGGCCATCGGCCGCATCCGGTTGGGATGCGCTCCAAAGCCGGGCAGCAGCATGACCGGCTGCGGATGCTGCGCCTTGTCCACGACAATGGGCTTCTTCTTGCCCCGCCCCAACGAAGCCAGTTCGGCGAGGAACAGGCGCAGCGAGGGCTTGCGCACGCCTTCGGGATGCGGCTCGCGCGCCAGCGCTGCACGGCGCGCGATGGCGCTGCGCATCATGTCGATCTGTCGCGGAGCCGGTTCTTCCACCTTCATCCTCAGCCTTGCGGGCCTCCTTGCACCTTGCGGGCCCCTTGCACTTTAAGGACAGTCCCCGAGACGCGCAGTCGTCATGTGCATCGCCATCTTCATCTCGCCCATCGGCGCGGGGCCGCCGGACATGTTCATGTCCACCGTCACATCCGAGCCCTGGTCGCTCACGGTGCCCGCCAACTGGATCCGGGCGGTTCCCTGATCGGCGGACTTGCACTCCATCTGGGCATCCAGCTTGCCGCCATCAACCTCGAAGCGCGAATAGCTGCATTCGCGGCCCTTGCCGATCCCGTCGAACATGTCGCGGTACCCCTTGTCGGCCTCCGCCTGGGTCAGGCAGAACTGGTTGACCTGTCCTTTCGCCATCATCGTCTTCATCTGCGCCGCCGCTTCGCTGGGCATGCCGGGCACGTCCATCTTCGTGATCTCGACTTTCTGCGTGTACTGGCCGGGCCGGGGGCGCTGCAGCTGCGCCGCCTCCTCCTTCACCTCGTCCATCGTCTTGGGCTCGCCGCTCTTCTGCTCCTTCGAGCCGCACGCCGCCAGCGCGAGTGCCAGCCCCACGATCGAAACTGCTGCCGAAACTGCTGCCATACGCTTCATGGAGTCGAACCCTTTCGCACCTGATCCGGGAGGCGAGGACCTATCATCGCCGCGCCTTTCCCGCGAGCCCCTTCCGGCAAGACATTGCGGGCTGCTACGATATACCCCATATGTTCTTCCATGGCAGAGCTGATCATCCGCCGGGGCCTTGAGGAACCGGATACCTCGGGCACGTTTGTCCCCCACAAGCCCGCGCGTCCGGACAAGTCGATGCCGGGCCGGCCCTTCAAGGTCGTGTCCGAGTACGAGCCCAACGGTGACCAGCCGACCGCCATCGCCGACCTCGTCACCACGGCGGGCGAGGGCGAGAAGACGCAGGTGCTGCTGGGCGTCACCGGCTCGGGCAAGACCTTCACGATGGCCAAGGTCATCGAGGAACTGCAGCGCCCGGCGCTGATCCTGGCGCCGAACAAGATCCTCGCCGCCCAGCTCTATGCCGAAATGAAGGACTTCTTCCCGGAGAACGCGGTCGAATACTTCGTCTCCTACTACGACTATTACCAGCCCGAGGCCTACGTCGCCCGGTCGGACACCTACATCGAGAAGGAAAGCTCGGTGAACGAGGCGATCGACCGCATGCGCCACTCGGCCACGCGCGCCCTGCTGGAGCGGGACGACGTGATCATCGTCGCCTCGGTCTCGTGCCTCTACGGCATCGGCTCGGTCGAGACTTACTCGGCGATGATCTTCGACCTCAAGACCGGCGACACGCAGGACCAGCGCGAGATCATCCGCAAGCTCGTCGCCCTCCAGTACAAGCGCAACGATGCCGCCTTCACCCGCGGCACCTTTCGCGTGCGCGGGGACAACCTGGAACTGTTTCCCAGCCACCTTGAGGACACCGCCTGGCGCATCTCGTTCTTCGGCGACGAGATCGAGGAGATCGCCGAATTCGATCCGCTCACCGGCAAGAAGGGCTCGGTGCTCGAAAAGGTGCGGGTCTACGCGAATTCGCACTACGTCACGCCCGGGCCGACGATGAAGCAGGCCAGCGAGGCGATCCGCTTCGAACTGACCGAGCGGCTCAAGGAACTCGAAGCCGAAGGCCGCCTGCTCGAAGCCCAACGGCTCGAGCAGCGCACCAATTTCGACCTCGAGATGATCGCCGCCACCGGCAGTTGCGCGGGGATCGAGAACTATTCGCGCTTCCTCACCGGCCGCCTGCCGGGCGAACCGCCGCCGACCCTGTTCGAGTACCTGCCGGACAATGCCCTGCTGTTCGTGGACGAAAGCCACCAGACGGTGCCGCAGATCGGCGCGATGTCGAAAGGCGACCACCGCCGCAAGATCACGCTCGCCGAATACGGCTTCCGCCTGCCGAGTTGCATCGACAACCGCCCGCTGCGCTTCAACGAGTGGGACGCGATGCGCCCGCAGACCATCGCCGTCTCGGCCACGCCGGGATCGTGGGAGATGGAGGAGTCCGGCGGCGTCTTTGCCGAGCAGGTGATCCGCCCGACCGGCCTGATCGATCCGCCGGTCGAGATCCGCCCGGTCGAGGACCAGGTGCAGGACTGCATCATGGAGTGCAAGACGGCGGCCGAGCGCGGCTATCGCACCCTCGTCACCACCCTCACCAAGCGCATGGCCGAGGACCTCACCGAGTTCATGCACGAGGCCGGGGTGCGCGTGCGCTACATGCACAGCGACGTCGAGACTCTGGAACGCATCGAGCTGATCCGCGACTTGCGCATGGGGGTCTACGACGTGCTGGTGGGCATCAACCTCTTGCGCGAGGGGCTCGACATTCCCGAGTGCGGGCTCGTCTGCATCCTCGATGCCGACAAGGAAGGTTTCCTGCGCAGCGAGACCTCGCTGATCCAGACCATCGGCCGCGCCGCGCGCAACGTCGACGGCCGCGTGATCCTCTATGCCGACCGCATGACCGGATCGATGGAGCGCGCCATCGCCGAAACCGATCGCCGCCGCGCCAAGCAGGAAGAATACAACGCCGAGCACGGCATCACCCCGCAGACGATCAAGCGCCGCATCGCCGACATCGTCGCCGATACCGCCAGCCGCGACGGCGTGCTGATCGACATCGAGACCGACGACGGCGCCAACAACCTCGTCGGCCACAACTTGCGTGCCTATATCGAGGAGCTGGAAAAGAAGATGCGCGCCGCCGCCGCCGACCTCGAATTCGAGGAAGCCGGGCGCATCCGCGACGAGATCCGCAAGCTGGAGGCCAGCGAACTGGGCATCCCGGACGAGCACAGGAAGGCGCCGATCGTCGGCCGCAGCAACGAGGGCAAACCCGGCACCCGCAAGACCCGCTACGGCAAGATGCAGAAGAAATGGGGCAAGTAACCCCCGCCTGAACGTCCCGAAGAAGCCCGCGGGCCTTTGCCGGATTCCGGCCACTGCTCCTCGAAAAAAGAGCCCGCGGGCCTGTTGCCGGGTCCCGGCCCTCCTCCTCGAAAAAAAGAGCCCGGGGCCTGTTGCCGGGTCCCGGCCCTCCTCCTCGAAAAAAGAGCCCGGGACCTGTTGCCAGGTCCCGGGCTGAGAGTCTCAGGATCGCAAGTACCGATCCCTCGGGTCGCGACGGCATTGTGCATCGACATGTAACCCGCAGCATACCATGAACATGGTAGAGTCCCTTATTTCAGGGATGGATGACGGTACTTGTTAATCGCCGCTTCACCTTACATGATGCGCCGGTGGGCTCATTCAGGGATCACCGCTGTCGCGCCGAGGGGATCGCCGATCTCTTTGCGCGCGCACCTTTCGAGGAAGGGGGCTGGGACGCCGCCCTGAAAGCGCTGGCCGATGCCACCGGATCGACCCGCTCGCAGTTGCTCGCGCTGGGCGAGCGCCACGCCGCCTTCAACTGGGTCACCGATGCCGAGGGCATTCCCGACTACTTCGACGAATTTCTCGCGATCGACGGCTTCAACCCCCAGGTGAACTACCGCGTCGCGGCAACACGCATGCCCTTCGAGGTGACCTGGGAAGATCACTACGACGCGATCCGCAAGGCCCATACCGACGAGGCCTATCTCGACTATGTCCGCCGCAACGATGCCGAGTTCGGCGCGCAGGTCGTGCTCAGCCAGCGTCCCGGCGTGTTTTTCGGCCTCGCCATCCTGCGCGGCCAGGGCGTGGGCCGCAGCAACGAGGCACAGCGCGCCGTCCTGGCCGAGGCGGCCCCCGCGGTTCTCGCCGCCATCCGCATGCAGGACGCCATCGAGCACCAGGGCATCGAATTGCTGCGTGGTTCGCTGGACGCGATCCGCAGCGCCGCGATCCTGCTCGACGGCATCGGCAAGGTCTGCGGCGTCACCGCGGCGGCACAGGCGCTGCTTGGCCCCGATTCCCTGCAGATCCGGGCCGCCACCCTGCACGCGACCCGGCCGGATGTGGACCGCGAACTCCAGGCCCGCATCGGCCGCGCGCTTGCGGGACGGGAGGACGGCGCCGCCGACCTCTGGCTGCGCAGCGCCGATGCCCCGCTGCTGCTCGACGTGCGCAGCCTGCCCCGGCAGGACTGGAGCTTCGGCACCGCCCCGCGCGCCATCGTCACCTTGCGCACGCCGCTGCGGCCGACCGCGCAGCAATCCGCCCACCTTGCCACCGCGCTCGGGCTCACGCTGGCGGAAGGCGAAGTTGTCTCGCTTCTGGTACAGGGCCATTCGCGCCAGGCCGTCGCCAACTTGCGCGGGGTCAGCGTGCAGACCGTCATCAGCCAGTTGCGCACGATCTTCCAGAAATGCGGCGTCAACCGCGAGGCGGTGCTGGTCTCCATGGCGCGCGAGGTGATCGAACTCGCTTCCCGTTGATCCGCCTCGGCAACTTGCCCGGCCGTAGTTTGCACGGTGACGGGAGGGGCGATTACTGTCATGCATCTTGCGCAATCGTCCAGGTGGACTTTGCACTGGATTCGTCGCCCCTTGAAGCCGACTGGCGCAAGCAACGTCAGTCAGAAACGAAGAGGTTGCCATGCGCATCGAGAGTGCCGAGTTTCGCTCCAAAGTCATGTCCGCGGAGGACGCCGCCCGGCTCATCACCAGCGGCTCCACGGTCGGCATGAGCGGCTTCACCGGCTCGGGTTATCCCAAGGCGGTTCCCCTGGCCCTTGCCGCCCAGATCGAGGCCGAACATGCCGCCGGACGCGGCTTCAAGGTCCGCATGTGGACCGGCGCCTCGACCGGGCCGGAACTCGACGGTGCGCTGGCCAAGGCCGACGGCATCGAATTCCGCCTGCCCTACAACTCCGACCCCATCGCCCGCGAACGCATCAACAAGGGCGAGATGAACTACTTCGACATGCACTTGTCGCAGGTCGCGCCGATGGCCTGGCAGGGCTTCCTCGGCGAGCTCGACACCGCCGTGATCGAAGTGGCCGGCATCCGCGCCGACGGCAGCCTGATCCCCTCCTCCTCGGTGGGCAACAACAAGACCTGGCTGGACCGCGCCGAGAAGGTCATCCTCGAAGTGAACGCGTGGCAGAACGAAGCGCTCGAGGGCATGCACGACATCTACTACGGCACCGCCCTGCCGCCCGCGCGCGTGCCGATCCCGCTGGTGAAGCCCGATGACCGCATCGGCTCGCCCTATCTCAAGGTCGATCCCGCCAAGGTCGTCGCCGTCGTCGAGACCGACCGGCCCGACCGCAACGCCCCGTTCAGCCCGCCGGACGAAAAGGCCAAGGCGATCGCCGGCCACATCCTCGAATTCCTGAACCACGAAGTGAAGCTGGGCCGCCTGCCCAAGGCGCTGCTGCCGATCCAGTCGGGCGTGGGCAATATCGCCAACGCCGTGCTGACCGGCCTGGTCGACGCGCCGTTCGACAGCCTGACCTCCTACACCGAAGTCATCCAGGACGGCATGCTGGACCTGCTGGACTCGGGCAAGCTGCGCATGGCGTCGGCCACCGCCTTCTCGCTGAGCCCCGAGGCGGCCGCCCGCGTGAATGCGGACATGGCCCGCTACCGCGACAAGATGATCCTGCGCCCGCAGGAAATCTCCAACCACCCCGAACTGATCCGCCGCCTGGGCTGCCTCGCCATGAACGGGCTGATCGAGGCGGACATCTACGGCGCGGTGAACTCCACCCACGTCATGGGCTCGCGCATCCAGAACGGCATCGGCGGCTCGGGCGACTTCGCGCGCAATGCCTATATCTCGATCTTCATGACGCCTTCGACCGCCAAGGGCGGCAAGATCTCGGCCATCGTGCCGCAGGCCAGCCATGTCGATCACATCAACCAGGACGTGCAGGTGATCGTCACCGAGCAGGGCCTGGCCGATCTGCGCGGGCTCAGCCCCAAGGAACGCGCCAAGGTCATCATCGCCAACTGCGCCCACCCGGACTACCGCCCGCTGCTGGAAGACTACTACGCCCGCGCGCTCAAGGGCTCCTACGGCCTGCAGTCGCCCTCGCTGCCGGGCGAGGCGCTGTCGTGGCACCAGCGCTTCATCGAGACGGGCTCGATGCTGCCGTAACTGCTTGAAAATTCGCCACAGGCGAATTTTGCGGCACCGGCCCACTCCCCCACCCTGCCACCCACGAGTGTATCCTGATGGGTGGGGGAGTGAGCCGGTGCCGCAAGCTCGTCACGGATGTGACGAGCTTCAAGAAAAAGTGCGGCGCCCATGTCGCATTTTAGGCTCGGAGCCCCTTGCCGTATACTATTTACCCGTTCTAGGTATCGCCCCCATAGGCGCCCCCGTCGCGGGCGCACTCAACAAGGGGTCGACCTTCCCGATGCGCACCGTTTCCCTCGCCTGCCTGGCGCTTTCGCTCGCCCTCGCCGCAGGCCCGGCCGCCACTTACGCGGCCGACAAGCCTGCTCCCGAAACCAAGGACGAGAAGAAGGACGACAGCCAGCTCGCGCCCTTCCCCGCGGCGAAGTCGATCAAGCAGTCGGCGGTGATCGGCGGCAAGACCGTGAGCTACGTCGCCACGGTCGGTTCGCTGCCGGTGAAGGACGAGAAGGGCAAGACCATCGGCGAGGTGGTCTATACCGCCTACACGGTGCCCGGCGCCCCCGCCAACCGCCCCGTCACGTTCGCCTTCAACGGCGGCCCCGGCGCGGCCTCGGTCTACCTGAACCTCGGCGCCATCGGCCCCAAGCGCGTGCAGTTCGGCGCGCAGGGCGACGCCCCTTCCGACCCGGCGGTGCTGCACGACAATGCCAACTCGTGGCTGGACTTCACCGACCTCGTCTTCATCGACCCGATCGGCACCGGCTTCTCGCGCAGCCGCGTCGATGCCGAGGCGACCAAGAAGGCGTTCTTCACCTCCGAGAACGACATCAAGTACCTCAGCCGCATCGTCTATGACTGGCTGAACACGAACGGCCGCCTGACCAGCCGCAAGTACCTCGCCGGCGAAAGCTACGGCGGCTACCGCGTGCCGCGCCTCGCCTACTATCTCCAGACCCAGATGGGCGTGGGCATCAACGGCATGACGCTGGTCTCGCCCTATCTCGACCCGCCGGCGATCGGCGACGACGACGGCCTCTCGCCGCTGCCCTGGATGCTCAACCTGCCCGCGATGGCCGCCGGTCATCTCGAGCGCGAGGGCAAGCTCAGCGCCGAGGCCATGGCGCCGATCGAGCAGTACCTGAAGACCGAATACGTCGCCGACTTCCTCGCCGGTCCCAAGGACAAGGCCGCGACAGACCGCCTTTCGGCCAGGGTTGCCGAGATCACCGGGCTCGATCCGGCGCTGGTGCGCCGCATGAACGGGCGTGTCGACATCGGCACGTACTTGCGCGAAATCCGCCGCGACCAGGGCCTGGT
Source organism: Sphingomonas sp. IC081 (assembly GCF_006874585.1). Classification (GTDB taxonomy): domain Bacteria; phylum Pseudomonadota; class Alphaproteobacteria; order Sphingomonadales; family Sphingomonadaceae; genus Novosphingobium. Next base: position 3,863,908 of record NZ_CP029761.1, on the reverse strand, counting down.
CGGCTCGGTCTACGATTCGAACTTCACCGCGTTCGACCCGTTCCCGGCCAGCGCCCGCCCGCAATACGGCGACCCGCTGCTGACCACGCTGATCGCGCCCACCACCTCGGCGATGGTCGATTTCGTGACCCGTCAGGTCGGCTGGAAGGTCGATGCGCGCTACAACGCGCTGTCGTTCGAGGTGAACGAGGCCTGGGACCGCGACAACACCGACAACCCGGTGAAGGACCTGCGCCAGGCGATCTCGATCGATCCGAAGATGACCGTCGACATCGTCCACGGCTGGGACGACCTCTCGTGCCCCTATTTCGGCTCGCGCCTGATCATCTCGCAGATGCCCGAGTTCGGCCGCGCGGACCGCGTGAACCTGCACATGTACCCGGGCGGTCACATGTTCTACTCGCGCACCGACAGCGGCGCGGCGCTGCGCCGCGACATCATGGCAAGCTATCGCGCCGGGGCGTGATAAAGCGTTTTCCAATCAGGTGGAATCACCTGATGACTCGGAAAACGCGTCCAACCCAAGTATCGGGGGCGGTCTTCGGACCGCTCCTCCCAGACACCAAAAAGGGGCCGTGCCAGCCAAGGCACGGCCCCTTTTTTCGTGTTCGCGCCTACCGCTCAGAGCTTGCCGAACTTCGCCTCGTAATCGCCGGTGTCGCCGCTGGCGAGCAGTCTGGCCTGCTCCACCCAGTTGTCGCGGCGCGGGCGGCCCGCGAAGGCGCCCAGCTTGCCGTCGAGATCGTCGAGGTCGGCATCGCTCCAGGCCGCGATCTGGGCAAAGCGGGTAACGCCCAGCGAATTGAGCAGCGTCAGCATCTTGGGGCCGAGGCCCTTGATCTTGCGCAAGTCGTCGCCCGCCTCGCTTGCCGCCGGAGCAGCGGGGGCCGGAGCAGGAGCGACCGCCGGTTCAGGCGCCGACAGCGGCTCGCCAGCCGTCTGTGCAGCCGCCTCTGCAGCCGTTTGCGCAGCGACATCGGCGGCCCGTTCGGCCTCGGTCTCTGCCGCGATGGTCTGCGGCGGCACCGCGTTGTCGACTTCCTCCTGCGCGGCGACGGCGATCACCTCGCCGATCCCCGCCATCGTTCCGGCCATGGCCGGCGGATCGATGTGCACATGCGCGGGCGCGGCGGCCGGTACCGCCGGGGCGGGCGCGGCGAACTGCGCGGCGGGCGGCGCCTCGTCGATCAGGGCCTGGTTGCGCTGCGCGGGGGCGGCCCCTTCGTCCAGCACGTCGGGACGATGGACGCGCGGCGCCGGTTTCGACGCCCGGGCAAACAGCCAGTAGGCGACGACAATGCCGATCAACAGCGCGGCGATGAAGACCAGCCAGTTGGCCTGGATCATTTGCAGCACGAAACTATCCCTTCCGGTTCCATACAAGCCAGCCGATGCCGAACCCCGCTAGGTAGGTCAGCAGCACCGAGACGGCCATTTCAAGCCATAGCGGCATGGGCGGCTCCTTTCATAGCATTTCCGAGCAGGCCCGCGCACTGCTGTGAATTACGCATTCAGCTCGGCCCCGGCGTGTCGATCGGCGTGGGCTTGACCGGGGCCGAGGCGATCACCGAGAATTCGATGCGGCGATTGGCGGGGTCGTAGGGATCGAGCCCCGGGATCGGCGACCTGGGGCCGACGCCGGTCGCCCGCAGCCCGTCGGCCGGGATGCCGCGCCCGATCAGCGCCCAGCGCACCGCCTCGGCGCGCGCGCGCGACAGCGCGACATTGGCCTCGGTGATGCCGCCGGCATCGGTATGGCCGGTCACCGCGATGATGCTGCCCACACACGGCCGCAGCGCCTGCGCCACTTCGTTGAGCAGCCGCGCGCTCTGCGGATCGATCTGCGCGCTGGCCTCGGTGAAGCGGATCGAGCGGGTGGCGAGGATCGCCTCGACGTCGTCCTGGCAGCGCAGCTTGGCGGAGGGGCTCTCCTGCCCGCCCCAGCTCACCCCGCCGATGCCCGGCACTTCGGCCACCGCGGCGGCCACCCTGCTGCGCGTTGCATCGTTCAATTTCTGGCCGCCGCGCAGGACCGGGTGGCGGGTCAGCCAGCCGTAGCGGTCCCGGAAATCGACACTGACCGCCTGCCCGCCCGCCGCATCGCGCACCGCCAGCGCCTGTCCGGCAAGACCGTCGATGAATGCGGGGCCCTCGAACCGGGTGGAAACGAACGAGAGGGCAAGGCAGAGCGCGGCGCCGGCGGCGACGATGGAAGCACGGCGAGGATTCATGCCTTCAGCCTAGACGAATTTTCGGGCCTCTGGAAACAGCCGCCCGGAAAATTGCCGAACCTGCGCGGAAATACTCAGGCCGACTTGGTTTTCTGGAACAGCTTGCGGTCTTCCGGGCCAAACGCCTTTTTCCAGATCACCAGCAGATAGGCCCCCAGGATCGCGGGAATGCCGAAGGCCAGTTCCGCCCACTCCGGCAGGAAGCGGGTCGCGAGGTAGCCGATGACCACGGCGGGAACCGCTGCCCAGACCAGCGCCCAGCGCCAGTTGTTGATCGATTGCCCGAGGAACCTGGCCAGCATGTGCGACTTCACCAGCGAGGCGAAGCCCAGCGAGACCATCAGCGCCGCCGCTGCCGTCGCCGCCTGGTAGAGCGAATTGTAGCCCCAGTGCTGCATCAGCAGGATACCGCCGAAAGTCAGTGCCGCCTGCACGCCGATGGTCACCAGCGACACCACGAGGTTGCGCATCTTGGCGACGTAGATCAGCGCCGCCTCGCTGACGACGGCGGTGGCCGCCACCACTTCGGCCGCCAGCAGGAACGCCAGCGCCCCGGTGCCGCCCACGAACTCGCGGCCGACAAGGCCCATGACACCCTCGCCCGGAATCCCCAAAGCCAGCGCGATGCCCGCCTGTGCCGCGGTGATCCAGAACCCCACCTGGCAGACCTGCCGGGCAATCGCGGCATAGTCCTTTTCCTTCAGGTTGCGGGTGATCACCGGGCCCAGCACCGGCTCGAAGCTGGTCTTGAGCTTCTGCGGCAGGCTCGCCACCTGCTGCGCCGCGTAATAGACGCCGACCGCCGAGGCCGGCGCCAGGAAGCCCAGCAGGAAGATGTCGACGCGGCGGGTACCCCACTCGATCGTGTCGGCGAGCGCAATCGGCGCCGAGCGCAGTGCCAGCTTGCGCATCTCGCGCGGGCGGGGACGCCAGCCTTGCGGCATGCCGTATGCGCGCACGAAGGGAATGAAGGCCGTCAGCGCCGCCGCGCAGATCGAGCCGATATAGGCGATCGACAGGCCGCTGTGCGGCGCCAGCCAGATCATCGCCCCGGCCAGGATCGAGATCGTCCAGGGCTCGACGATGGCGCGCGACCACACCGTCGGGCTGACCCGCAGCCGATAGGCAAGCGCCGCCAGCCAGATCTCGGTCATCGTCAGCGGCGGGATGGCGATCACCATCAGCCGGTCCATCTCGGTATAATGGCCGCCCGGGAACATCGGCGCCGGCACGAGGTAGAAGAACAATGCCGCCGCGCAGCTTGCCAGCAGCGCCAGGATCGAGCCGTCCGCCACCACATTGGCGGGGTGCACCTTGCCCTCGCTGTTCGACAGGCGCAGCGCGAGGCCGCGCTTTTCGCCCATCGTGCAGATCATCGAGGTCAGTTCGATCACCACCAGCGCCGAGGCGAAGCGGCCCAGCGCGGCGGGGCCATAGACCGAGGCGCGGCCGGCGATGAACAGGAACGGGATGCGCGCGGCAAGGCGCAGGAAAAAGCCGAACAGATTGGTCCGCCCACCCTTGGCGAGCGCCGCGATATCGTCGCGTTCCTTTTCCTGCCGCACGCCTTCCTCGCGGGCGATAATGCCGTCGGTCAAAGACTGGGCTCCTGCTCGGCGCGCAGGGGACGGGCCAGAATGCCGCTGACCACTTCGGCGGCAGGCGCCTTGCCTTCCAGCAGGCGGCACACCGCCTCGACGATCGGCATCTCGATGCCATCGCGCCGTGCCAGATCGCGCAGCACCGGCGCGGTAGCCGCGCCTTCAGCCACCGTGGCCTTGCCCGCCAGCGCCTGCCCGGCGGTCTGCCCCTCGCCCAGCGCGAGGCCGAGCGAGAAATTGCGGCTGGAAGTGGACGAACAGGTCAGCACAAGATCTCCAAGGCCGCACAGGCCCGACAGCGTTTCCGCCCGCGCGCCGCGCGCCAGGCCGAACCGCAGCATTTCCGCATAACCGCGCGCGATGAGCGCGGCGCGCGCGTTCTGGCCGAGCCGCAGCCCTTCCGCCACGCCGCAGGCAATCGCCAGCACGTTCTTGATCGCCCCGCCGACTTCCGCGCCGGTGACGTCGTCGGAGTAGTAGGGTCGCAGGGCGGGCCTTGCGATCAAGGGCGATAGCCGCGCCCACTGCGCCCGCCCGCCCGAACAGGCGAGCGTGACCGCGGTGGGGAGCCCCGCCGCGACTTCATGCGCGAACGTCGGGCCGGAGAGCACCGCGATCTCGGCGCCCGGCACGGCCTCGGCCGCCACTTGCGCCATCAGGCGTCCCGATCCGGCCTCGATGCCCTTGGCGCAGAGCACCAGGTCGCGCGGCGTCCCGGCGAACCCCAGCGCGGGAAGCCGCGCCAGCACGCCGCCGAGGAACTGGGCGGGAACAACCGCCAGCAGCGCCGGCAAGCTGGCCAGTTCGGCGAGATCCGAAGTGGCGCGAACACCTTGCGCCAAGGCAGCGCCGGGCAGATAGACCGCGTTGCAGCGCTCCGCGTTGATGCGCGCGGCAAGCTCCGGCTCGCGCGCCCAGAGCAGCACTTCGCTGCCGTCACCGGCAGCCGCCTGCGCCAGCGCGGTGCCCCAGGCCCCGGCGCCGATGACGCCCAGCGCCGCGCTCACGCCTTGACCCCGGCGCCGCGCACGGCATCGGCTTCGGGATCGAGCGGCCAGCGCGGCCGCGCGGCCACGTCGAGCGGGTCCGACTGGCCGAGCGCAAAACGCTCCGCCCCGGCCCAGGCTATCATTGCCGCATTGTCGGTGCACAGCGCCAGCGGCGGCGCCACGAAATCGAGATCGTGTTCGGCCGCCAGCGCCTCCAGCGCGCCGCGGATCGCCTTGTTGGCCGCAACGCCGCCGGCCACGACCAGCGCATTCACCGGCCCCGCCGCCGCCAGTGCCCGGCGCGCACGGTCGATCAGGCAGTCGATCGCGGCTTGCTGGAAGGAAGCGGCGATATCGGCATCGCTGTACTGGCCCGACTGCTTGGCGCGCATCACCGCGCTCTTGAGCCCGGCAAACGAGAAGTGCGGCTCGTCCGAACCCTTGAGCGGGCGCGGCAGCGGCACTTTTTTCGCATCGCCCGCCAGCGCCAGCCGCTCCATCGCCGGGCCGCCGGGATAGCCGAGGCCGAGCAGCTTGGCGGACTTGTCGAAAGCCTCGCCCAGCGCATCGTCGATGGTGGTGGCGAGGCGGCGGAACTTGCCCACGCCTTCGACCAGCAGGATCTGGCAGTGTCCGCCCGAGACCAGCAGCAGCAGGTAGGGATATTGCAAATCGCCATCGGCCAGACGCGGCGAGAGGGCGTGGCCTTCAAGGTGGTTGATCGCGATCAGCGGCTTGCCGGTCGCCATCGCCAGCGCCTTGGCGGTGACCAGGCCGACCATCACCCCGCCGATCAGCCCCGGCCCGGCGGTGGCGGCAATCGCGTCGACATCGTCCAGCGTCATGCCGGCGTCGGCCAGCGTCGCCTCGATCAGCGGGGCCAGCCGTTCGGCATGGGCACGCGCGGCGATCTCGGGCACGACACCGCCATAGGGCCGGTGCGCCTCGTCCTGCGAGGCGATGCGCTGCGCAAGGATCGTGCGGTCGCCGGTTACCAGCGCGGCCGCCGTCTCGTCGCACGAGCTTTCGATGCCCAAAATCGTGGTCATTATCGGTTTACCCTGAACGGCCCTTCCACTGGACGACATTGGCGGGTAGCACAACCCGCCGATGACGACGCCAACCAAAACACATGAGACCCATTTCCGCCTTGGCACCCGCCGTTCGCCGCTGGCGATCGCACAGGCCGAGGAAGCACGCGACCGGCTTGCCGCCGCGCATGGAATCGATGCAGCGCATATAGAGATCGTGGCGGTGACCGCCAGCGGCGATCGCATCCAGGACCGGGCGCTTGCCGAAATCGGTGGAAAGGCGCTCTGGACCAAGGAACTCGACGCCTGGCTGGCCAGCGGCGAGATCGATTTTGCGGTCCATTCGGCCAAGGACGTCGAGACGATCCGGCCCGAAGCCTTCACCATCGGCGCGATCCTGCCGCGCGAGGACGTGCGCGACGTGCTGGTCGGCGCCGAATCGATCCGCGCGCTGCCGCAAGGGGCCATCGTCGGCACCAGCGCCCCGCGCCGCGCCGCGCAGTTGCTCCATGCCCGCCCGGACTGCACCGTGGTGACCTTCCGCGGCAATGTCGCCACCCGCCTTGCCAAGCTGGCGGCGGGCGAGGCCGACGCCACGTTCCTCGCCGCCGCCGGGCTCCGGCGCCTGGGCGAGACCGGCACCGGCCATGCGCTCGACGAGAACGACTGGCTGCCCGCCCCCGCCCAGGCCGCGATCATGATCGAATGCCGCGCCGATGATGCTCGCACCAGGGCCTTCCTCGCCGCCGTCGACGACGCCTCCAGCCACGCCGCCGTCGCGGCGGAACGCGCGCTGCTGGCCGGCCTCGGCGGCAATTGCCACAGCCCGATCGCGGTGCTGACCCGCCATGACGGTGAGGACCTGATCATGCGCGCGGCCCTCTACAGCCCCGACGGGGCCGAAAAAGTTGAGGGCGAAGCCCGTTTCGCGGCCACCGACGGCACCGGCCCCGCCGCGCTCGCGGCCCGGCTGCTGGCCCGAGCGGTGCCTGCCATCGCCGTGCATTTCAGCGGCGCGGGAGCCGATAGCTGAACAAGGCCCTGCTCCCGCTGGTCGTCGTGCGGCCCGCGCCCGGCGCCGAGGCCACCTGCATGGCGGCGCGGGCACTGGGGCTGGAGGCGGAAGCGTTCCCGCTCTTTGCGGTGCATCCGCTGCGCTGGGAGGCTCCGGCGCGCACGGAAGTCGACGCCTTGCTGCTCGGCAGCGCCAATGCCCTGCGCCATGGCGGGGCGGACCTCGCGCGCTATCGCGGCCTGCCCGCCTATGCCGTGGGCGAAACCACGGCGGCCGCGGCCCGCGCGGCCGGCCTCGACGTGGTGCGCACCGGCACGGGGGGACTGCAAGGACTGCTCGTGCAAATCGATCCGGCACATCGCCGCCTTTTGCGGCTGGCCGGTCGCGAGCGTATTTCCCTTGAAATACCGGCTCATGTCACGGTGCTGACCCGCGAGGTCTATGCCAGCCAGGCCCTGCCCCTGCCCGGCGCCCTGGCGGCGCGGCTCCGCGCCCCGTGCCTCGTGCTGCTCCATTCCGCCGAGGCGGCGCGCCATTTCGCCCGCTTATGCGACAGCGCCGGCATAGTCCGCAGCCAGATCCACGTCACCGCGCTCGGTCCGCGCATTGCCGCGGCGGCCGGAACCGGCTGGGCCGGGCTCGCTGCCGCACCCACAGCCACCGATGCCGCATTGCTGGCCTTGGCCAAAGAGTTGTGCCAAGGGTTTACGCCGGGATCGTGATCTTACAGAAACGAGCGTGATGCAGGACCAGACTTCCCAGCCTACCCCGATGCCGCACCGCCCGCGTTCGCGCGCCGGAGGGTTTTTCGTTGCGCTGCTGGCCTTCGTGCTGGGCGGCGCCCTGTCGCTCTGGGCCGTGCAGGATGGCTATTTCGACCGGCTGATCCCGGGCCGCCAGGCGCAGGACGACCAGCCGCCCGCGCAGGCCGTCACCGCGCCCGCGGCCGCCCCCGCGCCCAGGGTTCCGGCGCCCTCCTCGCCGCAGGATCTGGCCGCGATCGGCGTGGTCGAGGGCCGTCTCGCGCTGATCGAGGACCGGCTCTCGCGCGTCGATTTCGAAACCAATGCCGCCTCGGGCAATGCCGCGCGGGCCGAAGGCCTGCTGATCGCCTTTGCCGCCCGCCGCATGATCGACCGGGGCGAACCGCTCAGCTACGTCGCCGACCAGCTGCGCCTGCGCTTCACCAATGCCCAGCCGCGCGCCGTCGATACCGTGATCGCCTTTGCCAAGAACCCGGTCACGCTTGACGAACTGACCGCCCGGCTCGAGGCGCTGTCGCCCGAACTCAGCGAAACCCAGAGCAACCAGAGCCTGTGGGACCGCGCCCGCAGCGAGCTGTCCGGCCTCTTCACGGTCCACCGCGATTCCTCGACCCTGCTGACGCCCACCGCGCGGATCGACCGCGCCCGCGTGATGCTGACGGCGCGCCGCATCCCCAGCGCGATCAACGAAGTCCAGCGCCTGCCCAATGCCCAGGCCGCCGAAATCTGGATCGCCGACGCGCGCCGCTACCAGGACGCGCAGGACGCGCTCGACCTGCTGGAGACCACTGCGATGCTGGAATCGCACCGCCTGCAGGATTCGGCGGGCAACACGGTCACGCAGCCCAGCCCGCTCGCCGCTCCCGGTGCGCAGCCCAGCGAAGAGCCCAGCCCGGAGGCGACCGAAGGCTGATCGGCCAGAGGCAAGCGGGCCGCGAACGAGTACAAAGGGCGCCCGTCGGCGCCCTTTTTTCCTGTCAGCCCTGCAGCAGTTCCGGCAGCGAGCCCGACATGCCCCGCGCCTCGTCCATGAAGAAGCGCTTGAGCGTGGGCAGGCGTTGTACCGCCCCCATGCCAAGCCGCCGCACCGCGCTGGGCAGACGGCCGGGCACCCCGAACAGCCGGGTCAGGCCATCGGTGACCGACATGACCATGAAGGAATCGAGGCTGCGCCACTTCTCGTACCGCTTGAGCAGTTCCATGTCGCCCGGCTCAAGGCCCAGACGCATGCCCTCGCGCAGCACTTCGACGAGGGCGCCGACGTCGCGCAGGCCAAGGTTGAGGCCCTGCCCGGCAATCGGGTGCATCCCGTGCGCGGCATCGCCGATCACCGCGAGACGCTCGTCGATGACATGGCCGGCATGGTGGAAGCGCAGCGGATAGCTCATGCGCGGGGCCGAGAGCGAGATCGTGCCGAGCACCCCGTGCATGCGGCGCTCCACCTCGTTCACGAACATCGCATCGCTCATGGCGATGACACCGGCGGCATCCTTTTCCGACACCGTCCAGACCAGCGCGCTGCGGTGGCGGCCTTCGGCATCGTCCAGCAGCGGCAGCAGCGCGAAGGGCCCGGCCGGGTAGAAGATTTCCCAGGCGGTATTGCCGTGGGGCTTCTCGTGGAACAGCCCGGCGACCATCGCGCGGTGCTTGTAGTCCCACTTGGCGAGCGCAAAACCGGCCTCGTCCCGGGTGGGCGACTGGCGGCCTTCGGCGGCGACCAGCAGGCTGGCCTTGAGCACGCGCCCGTCGCTCAGTTCCACGTCCACGCCGTGCGGGCCGCGATCGCGGCGCACCGCCTCGGTCTTCACGTGCCAGGCGATGCTGGGCTCATCCTTCGCCGCATCGAACAGCGCGAGGCGCAAGTCGCGGTTGGCGAACATGCGCCCCAGCGTGCCCTCGTCGGGCTTGGGGGTGAAATCGATCCGGCCGGGCTTCATCCCGTCGGTGACGGCAATGGAATCGATCGGGCAACCGAGCCCGCTGAGCGCGGGCGCGAGGCCGATCTTCCCGAACAGGTTCCAGCTGGCGGTCGAGATCGCCGAGGCGCGGCCGTCCGCGCCCTCGGCGGTAAGGTCCGCCGGATCGGCGCGGTCGATCACGTGGCTGGTGATCCCCGCCTTGGCAGCAGCCAGCGCCAGCGTCATGCCGACGAGACCGCCGCCGAGGATAATCAGGTCGCGGCGATCCGCCGCTATATCGAGCCTTGCTGCCGAGTCGTTCATCGACGGCAGCTATCGGCCTCCGCCGCGTCGATGTCGAGACACCTTCCGTCCCAAGTGCCCGCAGGTGCGGACAAACCGACCGTCGCGGCAAGGGTGGGCGCGATGTCCACGGTCTCCACCGGGTTCGGCTGTTCGAAGCCGGTCATGCCCTTGCGCCAGAACAGCATCGGCACGCGGCGGTCGTAGTCCCACGGGCTGCCGTGCGAGGCGACCTTGAACGGCGCCGCCTTGCCGGGCACCACGCCGCGCACGGTCAGCATCTGCACTTCGCCCGAGCGGCCCGGCACGAACGAGGCGCGGACCTTCTGCTCCATCGTCCAGTCCTGCGGATGGCCCTTGGGTTCGGGCCACTGCATGATCTGGTCCTGCGTGTAGACCTCGGCAATCTGCGGATTGGCCTTCAGACGGGCGACCAGCGCCGGGATCACCTTGGCCTTCTGTTCCGGCGTCAGTTCGGCGGAGAGCCAGACGCTGCCCGCCTCGCCCGCGCCGTAGAACAGCGGGCCGTTCTTCACGGTAACGCCGGTATCCTGCGAGACGGCGGCGGCCAGCGCCTTGGCGCTGAGCGCGGGATCGATGCGCACGGCATCGGGATTGCCGCGAAGCTGCTGGCGCTCGGGCGCATCGAAGCCGCCATGGTCGGCGCTGAGCACGACTTCGTAGTCGATGCCGCGCGCATCCAGCTGGTCGAACAGATAACCCAGCGCTTCGTCCAGCACGTTCATCTGCACGCACATTTCCACGCCCTCGGTGCCGAAGGCATGGCCGACCTTGTCGGTCGCCGAGAAGCTGACCGAGAGCACGTCCGGCACCGCGTCCTTGCCCATGCCCAGTTCGTCCACCATGCGCACCGCCATCTCGGCCGTCGCGGTGTCGATGCGCGGGCCGTTGACGTAGCTCTTGTAGTCGCCTGCGGTCGCGGGGAAGCGCCAGGTGCCGATGGTGAAGTTGCCGATCGGCGTCGCCCGGTCGACCCTGCCGCACCAGCCCGGAACCGCCAGCGGGCCGTCACCGGCAGCGATGCGGCGGGCGAGGTCGGCGTTTTCCGCCTCCGCCGCCTTGGAAATCCGGCGCCCCGCGAAAGTCGTGAAGCCCTTGTCGCCGATCCAGTAGACGGCGTCGGTATCGTGCCCGCTCATCATCACCGCGGCGCGGTCCTTGGCGGAGACGGCGGCATTGATGGTCTTGGGATTGGCCTTCTTCATCAGGTCGCCCAGCGTGGGGGCGAGCAGGTGCTTGGGGCTCACCACCGGAACGTCCGGCGTGGACCTGGGGTCGCTCTCGTCCTCGACGCAGTAGACTTCCTTGTCCGCGCGGCCGATGCCGGGGACGTACCAGGAATTCGCAGTGATGCCGGTGCGCGCGGGATGGACGCCGGTCAGCAGGGTCGAGTGGCCGGGGCAGGTCTCGGTCGCGGCGTGCGACTGGAAGCCCTGGGCATAGACCCCGCCTTGCAGCAGGCGGGTGAAGCCCTTGGTGAAGTGCTGGCGGTACTGCGCAAAGAGGTCGGCGGAGAACTGGTCGACCGAGATCGCCACGATCAGCCTGGGCGCATCCTGCGGCACCTGCTCGGTCACGGCGGGCATGGCAAGACTGGGGGCAATGGTCGCGCCGGGCGCATCCTTCGCCATGGCGGGCGGGGCGGCGGCAAGAGCCATGGCCATCGAGGCCAGCGAGGCGGAGAGAAAGCGCATCGAGGGGTCTTCCTTGAAATCTGGAGGCGTTGGGCGCAGATGCTGGTTGGACCGGATCACCGGCTCAACGCAACCCTCGGCAACTCGTGGGAGATTCATGAAAAAGCGCCGCTATCGCCTCTCCGTGACACTCCTGTGTCAATTGCTGGCGCTTGTCCTGATGCCCATCGCCGTTCGCGCGCAGACCGGGGCCCCGCCGCATATCGCCGCCCAGCTGGTCGCCGCCCCCGCCGCGCCGGGCAGCGAGGCCATGGTGGCCATCCACATGACCCCCGAGAAGGGCTGGCACGGCTACTGGTCGAACCCCGGCGATGCCGGGCTCGGCATGGAGCTGGACTGGACGCTGCCGAAGGGCGCGAAGGCGGGAACCCCGCGCTATCCGGTGCCGCAGACGCTGGTGGTCTCGGGCCTGATGAACCACGTGTTCGAACATGACTACGCCGTGCTGGTGCCGATCACCGTGCCCGCCGACGCCGCGCCGGGAAGCCGCCTGCCGATCCGCCTTGCCGCGCAGTGGCTGGCCTGCACCGAGCAGATCTGCGTGCCCGAGCGCGCCGAGCTTGCCGTGGAACTGCCCCTCGTCGCCGCCGCCCCTGCGCCCGATGCGCGCTTTGCCGAATGGACGCGCCGCCTGCCCGCGCCGCTGGACGCCAGCGCCACGTTTGCGCTGGATAGCAAGGCGCTGCACCTCGCCATCCCCCTGCCCGCCACCACGCCGCTGGCCTCGCCGCATGTCTTCCTGGGCGAGGACAAGCTGGTCGACTATGCCGCGAGGCAGACTTTCGCGTGGAATGGCGACAGGCTGATCGTCACCATCCCCCGCGCCAGGATCGACGCACGCGATGCCTCCGCGCTGACCGGCGTGCTGCGGCTGGACGGCGACGGCAACGGCATCGCCTTTTCCGCCCGGCCCGGCGCCGTGCCGACCGGCGGCACACCGCTGGCCGGCGATACCGCTTCAACGCCAGCCCTTGCTCCGTTGCCCCTCCTGCTGCTGGCCGCGCTGGCGGGCGGGCTGCTGCTCAATGTGATGCCTTGCGTTTTCCCGATCCTCAGCCTCAAGGCGCTGAGCCTCGCCCGCGCGGGCGAGAGCGAGGCCCATGCCCGGATCGAGGGGCTGGCCTATGCCGCAGGCGTCGTCACCGCCTGCCTCGCCCTCGGCGGGGTGCTGCTGGCGCTGCGCGCCGGCGGTCAGGAAGTGGGCTGGGCCTTCCAGTTGCAGGAGCCGCTGGTCGTGATCGCCCTGCTGCTGCTGGCCGCCGCGATCACTGCCAACCTGCTGGGCCTGTTCGAGCTGACGGTGCCGGGCTTCGTCTCGGGCGGATCCCCCTCCAGCTTCACGCGCGGCGCGTTCGTCACCGGCCTGCTGGCGGCGTTTGTGGCAACGCCCTGCACCGGCCCGTTCATGGCGAGCGCCATGGGCGCGGCGCTGCTGCTGCCGGTGCTGCCCGCGATGGCGCTGTTCGCGGCGCTGGGCGTGGGCATCGCGCTGCCCTTCCTCGCCATCGCCTTCATTCCGCCGCTGCGCCGCCGCATGCCGCGCCCCGGCGCCTGGATGGTGACGTTCCGCCGCTGGCTGGCGGTGCCGATGGGCCTCACCGCGCTGGCGCTCGCCTGGCTGACGTGGAAGGTCGGCGGGCCGTGGTTCGCGGGCGAGGCCCTGCTTGGCCTCGCGCTGGTCATGGCGGCGCTCTTCGTGATGGGGCGCACCCAGCGCAAGGGCGGCTCTGCACGGCCAGCGGCAGCGATTGCGCTGGCCGTGGCGGTCTTCGCGCTTGTTGTCCTGCCCCCGCCGATGCCGCCTGCCGCGAGCGTCGACTCCATCCTCGGCGCCAGACCCTTCAGCGAAACGGCACTGGCCGATGCGCGCGCCGCCGGGAAGCCGGTCTTCGTGTGGATGACCGCCGACTGGTGCCTGTCCTGCAAGGTGAACGAGGAAGTCGCCATCGAGCGCACCGAAACCAAGGCCGCCTTCGACAAGGCCGGGGTCGTGGTCCTGCGCGGAGACTGGACCCGCCGCGACCCCGCGATCACCCGCTATCTCACCGCCCAGGGCGCGGCCGGCGTGCCGCTTTACGTCTGGTACGGAAGGGACGGCAAGGCAGTGCAACTGCCGCAAGTGCTGACCAGCGACCTTCTCGCCCGCCAGGCCGGGGGCTGAGCCTACTGCATTTCCTGCTTCAGCAGCCCCATGAACAGAACCGCGCAGACCAGATGGAGCGAGGCGATCCCTGCCAGCCAGCCCGGCATCAGCAGGGACAAGTCCACATAGGCCGATGCCCCGGCGACAAGCGATGCAAGAGGATAACCATGCGACATGGCCTCATATGCGCGCAATCGCGGTTAATTCCGCCTTCAAGCCTGGGGTTTACGCGTAAGTAAGGTTAAATTTTTCCACCTGCGAAGGCCTTGATCTCGGCCAGGCGGATCGCCTTGCCCCCGGCCGGCGTCATCGTCACCCGCAGGCGTTCTGCCTTGACGGGCGTCCAGACGAGCCGCGTCACGCCATTGGCCAGCGGCGCCGCCGTCGGCGCGGCGACCTGCTGCCAGCGGCCGCCCGCCCAGACCTCGACCACCAGCTTGCGCGGCGCGGCAAACTTCGCGCCGTCGGCAAAGAAGGCGAGTTCGGTGCTGCCGAGCGTGACCGGCTTGCCGAAGTCCACCGCGTACCACTGGTCGGTCCTGCCAGCAGCGGAATCCCAGCCATTGGGAAGCTCGGGATAGAACCAGGCGCGGCCATCGATGGCATCGTGCAGGTTCTCCGCCCCGGTGCCGGACGAGGCCGCGGCCTTGGGGAAAGTGCCGCGCACCAGTTGCACCGCAAGGTTCGTCTCCCGCACGATCGGCGCGTTGGCCTTGCGGGCAAGCGGCACTTCCACGCGGCCAAGGTCGTCGCGGTGGGCCACTTCTGCGCCGTCGACGGAAACCGTCAGGCCCTTGCGGCCATAACGCTTGCCGTCGGCGTCCCAGGTCACCGAAACCGCGTGGCCGTGATAGGGCACGCGTTCGATGTGGAACCAGGCCAGCGCCTGCGCGTCGCCGGCGGCAGGCAGCAGTGGATTGACCTCCAGCACGTCGTCCGCACGCGGGCGGATGCCGACAAGGCCGGTCAGGATCAGGTCGTTGTAGCCCGAGTGGAAGTAGTGATGGCTGCGGTCCAGCCCGACGATCGGCTTGCCGGTCTCCGGATCGTAGTCCTCTTCCAGATCGAGCCTGCCGCCCTGATAGTGCAGCTGCGTGTACTGGCGCAGCAGGCGCATGTAGTCGCTGCGGGTGACCGGACCGTGGTCGTCATAGTGATCGAGCAGGTTGCCCATCGCCGCCAGCACCTGCGTCGTCTGGTAAGGCCAGATCGGGCCGTTCCACTGACACTCGCGCGCATCGCCGAGGTAGCGATACTGGCGCATGTAATATTCGTAGCTCTTCTCGACCGTGCGCATGCCCGCCTTGCCGGCCAGCGCATCGGGGGCGAGCAGGTGCGACCAGGCCGAGGCGTACCGAGCCTCATCCGGCACGAGGTCGAACATCCAGGGCAGGTAGCCGACCAGCTCGCGATTGCGGATCGGCTCCCAGTATTTCACGAAAGGGTTGCTGACCTGATAGCGGTCGGTGAAATGGCCGAGCTTCGGGTTCCACAAGTCCTGCAGGACATGCGCACGCAGCGCCTCGGCCCGCGCGGCGTATTCCTGCGCCATTGCGGCGTCACCGGCCAGTTCCGCCATCTTCGCCAGCGCGCGGGCATTGGCGAACATGTAGCTGTTGATCGAGGGACGGAAAGCATCGCCGCCCCGGAACCCGTCCTTGCCGCCCGATGCGTCGATCGAGGAGACGGTATACTCGGTCGCGTCCAGCAGCGGTTCGACGAAGTAGAGGCCCTTGGCGAAGTCGAACTTCTCGTCCCACAGCCGGTAGACATGGCGCATCGTCCCGAGGTGGGCGAGCAGCGCCTGCCTGTCGCCGTCAACGAGGTAACGGCCCCAGACCGAATCGGCCATGTAGTCGGTGAAGTGGCGGTCGTTGCCGCCTTCGTACATGAAATTGATGTAGTCGTCGGTGAACCGGCGGTCGTTCAGCCAGCGCCCTTCGGCGATGTGGAAGCCGCTGGCGTCGTTGAGGCTGGCGAAAGGCTCGCGCTGCCAGCCCACGTCGTCGGCGAATTCGGTGGTGATGTAGCCTTGCGCGCCAAGGTCGCGCTGGTGGGCGCGGAACAGGCCCCAGCGGTAGTAATAGACCGCATCGATCTTCGGATCGGCGCTTTCGAAGAAGGGAATGCGCGCCTCGTACCAGGCCGCGTCCATGCCGAAGCGGGCCCTGGCAATGGCGGCGATGTCGAGCTTCGGGGCCGCGCGCCCGGCAACCACAGAGGGCGTGGAAACAGCGGCGGCCAGGCTGGTGGGCGGGCTTGCTGGCGGACTGGCCGCCGTGGCCAGAAGCGCCGCGGTGGCAAGGATCCTGCGTAGGTTTCCGCGCATCGTTACCCCTTCATGGTCTGGCGAGCGACTGGCAACATTCATCGTGCAAAAACAAGAGCGGCCGGTTCCCGGGGCGTGTTGGGAGAGAAATCCCCGGGAACCGGCCGCTGGTGGCAGGCTGCAACGCGAATGGCGATCCGCTGCGGCCTGCCGGTATCAGATCAGAACTTGAAGCGAACGCCCGCCGCGAAGGTGCGGTCGATCAGCAGCGTGCTCGAGTTCATCGTCACCGGGCCGCCGGCCGTGTCGTACTTGTAGTAGTTCTGCTGCTTCGCCTTGGTGAGGTTCACCGCGTCGAAGGTCAGGCCGATGTCGTCGGTGATGTTGTAGGTGAGCTGGAAGTCCAGGCTCTTCTCGGGCTTGCGCCACATGCCGATCGGGTTGGCGAAGGCCCGCGCCTCGTTGTTGTTGAGGAAGCCCTTGCGCCAGACATAGGACAGACGCGCACCGACCGGGCCGCGCTGGTAGGCCAGCGTGGCGTTGTAGGAGAACTTCGACACCGCGAAGAACGCCGACTTGGTATAGGTGGTGTTCCCCTGCGCATCGACTTCGGGGATCGTCTGTTCCGAATCGAGGATCGTCGCGCTGCCCTGGAAGCCCAGACCGTCGAGGATGCTGGGCAGGTAGGTCGGGAAGTAGGTCAGGCCGATTTCCACGCCCTTGAGCACGCCGTCCGATGCGTTGGTCGGGCGGGTGACCTGGAAGTAGTCGGTCGCGGTGCTGCCCTCGATCGTGTTGTTGGGGATGTATTCCAGCGTGGTGAGCGGCACCACCAGCCCCTTGATCTCGCGGCGGAAGCCGGTGACGAAGATCGCGCTGTTGCGCTCGAAGTACCACTCGATCGCAAGGTCGTAGTTCTTCGAGGTGGTCGCCTTCAGGTTGGCGTTGCCCGCGCTGCCGGTACCGAAACCGAGGCCCGAAAGGTCGCCGGTGAGCGAGACGTTCGGGTTGAGGTCGCCGAAGGCCGGACGGCGCAGCGTCTCACCGTAGTTGAAGCGGATGCGCAGGTTCGGCGTGATCTCGTAACGCGCCGTGAAGCTGGGCAGCAGCTTGGCCTCGCCGGTCGACACGCCGGTACGGGCGAAGCCGTTGTACCGATCGAAATAGTTGTAGTCGGTATCGATCGTGACGAGGCGCGCGCCGCCCTCGATCATCAGCGGACGGCCGAAGATGTCGATCTGGCCGTCAGCCATCACGTAGCCAGCCAGCGTCACTTCGTTGATGTCGAACACGCGGCCGAACGACATCTGGTCGGACAGCAGCAGGTTCGGGTTCACCGCCTGATAGAGCGAACGGATGGCATCGGCGTTCTTGTAGAGCGCCGGGCCGTTGGCGAGCACCCAGCTGGTCGGCACATCGGCGCGGCCGTCGAAGAAGCCGCTGTTGGTGAAGGTGTAATCGTCACCCAGCGAGGCCAGCGTGCCGCCCAGAGCGCCCGCGCTCTGTTCCCGCACGAAAGTGCTGGCGCTGCGGTTGTCGTAGCGGAAGCCCGCCTTGATGCGGCGCAGGAAACCTTCGTCCCACTCGTAATAACCGTCGAGCTGGAAGGTCCAGGCGCTGCCCTTGCTCTTGTTGCCATTGTCGAACAGGTCGCCGACCGTCCAGGCATTGGCATCGGTCAGCACTTCGGGCGTGCCGAAGCTGTAGGACGGGATGCCGCCGCCGGCGTTGAAGTCGACGTCGAGATCCAGCGGACCGCGGTTGGTGCGCATCGCGAAGAACGAGGTTTCGTTCTTGCTGTCCTGATAGGCGAGGTCGGCGGTGATCTTGCCGCGCGCACCCACGTCCCAGGCCGCGTTCAGGGCGTAGACATAGCTGTCGGTCTTGTTGGTCGCATAGTCGGCGCTGTTGAAGCCGGCCACATCGCCCATCGTGCGCGACTTGATGATGTTGGTGCCGTCGTAAAGCTCGAAGGTCGAGCCCGGATCGCTGCCGAGATCGCCCCACCAGTCGGCATAGCTGAACATCATCGAGTTGAAGGTCGTGCCGCGGAAGCCGGTGTAATAGAACTCGGCGGTGTAGGTCGAACGGTCGTTCGGTGCCCACTGGAAGGCCGCGTTGATCGAGGGACGCTCACGCTTGCCATAGAGGTCGGAGCTGATGACCGCGTCGCGCGAGAGGTAGTAGGGCACCTCGACGCCGTCGATGTTCAGCGTCGAACCCGGGGTGGTGGGCAGGCCCGCGTTCAGGCCCGGGGTCCAGTAGGGGTTGTCCGGGTCGGTGCGCGGGAAGATGCGCTGGAGCGGCGTCAGCCAGGTGCCCGAAGGGGGATTTTCGGTGGCGAACGGCACCAGCGCGCCGGCCTGCACGTTCTGGTTGCGATACTTGGCGCGGGTGTAGCTGCCGTTGATCAGGAAGCCCATCTCGCCGATGCCGGTTTCCCAGCGATCGCTGACCAGCAGCGCCACGTTGGGATTAAACTTGTCGGCCAGTTCGCTGTAGACGCCGCGCGCGAGGCCCGAGATCGTGAAACCGTCGAAGTCGAACGGACGGCGCGTGGCGACGTCGATCTGGCCGGCGAGGCCGAATTCGAGCTGGTCGGCCGAACGCGTCTTGTAGACGTCGATCTTGCGCACGAGGTTCGAGGAAATGTCCTGCAGCGCGAACGAGGTACCCGCAGCGGTGAAGATGTTGCGGCCGTTCCAGGTGGTGACGGGATCGGACAGGCCGCGGATCGTGATCGTGCCGGTTTCACCGCCCGCACGGTCGGTCACCTGGATGCCGGTCACGCGCTGGAGCGCCTCGACGACGTTGTTGTCGGGAAGCTTGCCGACGTCTTCGGCCACGATCGAATCGACGATCTGGATGTTGTTCTTGCGGCTGTTGAGCGCGCCGACGATCGAGGCGCGCACGCCGGTCACGATGATGTCTTCGGTGCTGGGCGCAGCGGCATCGTCGGCAACGGCCTGCGGTGCGGTGTCCTGCGCCTGGGCAACGCTGGCGAGGCCGAGCGCGAGAACGGATGCCGTGCAGAAAGCAAATGGCTTGAGCGCCATGGATCAACCCTCCCATGTGGGGCTGGCCCATACCATGCCCCTTAGATTACTCAGACTAATTATTAGTCGGACTAATCTCACGCAAGCGGAAAAGCAAAAACGCTGCAAAAATGATGAAATAAGTGTGGCACATTTAACGCACATGGCCCTGGGCGACCACGGAAAAGCCCCGCCCGGCAGCTGCCGGGCGGGGCTCTCGTTTGCTTCTGGTCTGAGTTTATGACGCGCTTTCAGCGCGTCAGTCGACCTTCCAGGCGCTCGCGACATCCTGGCCCGGCGCCAGCCGCAGACCGTCCGGTGCCACTGTCAGGGCCTTGGCCGGATCGCTCGCCGAAACGAATCGCACCGCGCCCCCGCCTGCCGTCACGCGGCGGAACTTCTGCCCCGGCGCGGCCGAGCGCGGCGCCACGGCCACGCCGCCATCGTCCGTCGCCGTCAGGCAATGATCGGACAGCAGGATCGGCGAAAGCGTCACCGTGCCCGCACCCGCATCCTCCACGCGGAACTGGGTCTGCGGCAGTGCCACCCTGGCGCTGGTCATGCGGGTGCCCTCGTGCGCCATGTAGGTGCCCGGGCGGGCGACCGAGACGAAGCGGTCCGGCATCGCGCCATTGCCCACCGGCACGCCGAAATCGGGCATGCCCTTGTCGTCGAAATAGAGGCGCTGGACGCGGGTGTGGCGGTCCGGGTTGAACAGCGGATCGCCCTGGATCGCCTCGTAGTCGCGGCCATGGTAGACCAGCAGCGGACGGCCCTGCTCGTCTTCGGTGAAGCTGTTGTGGCCGGGGCCGTAGACCGAGGTTTCGCGGCAGGTCACGAAGACCGGCTCGGGCGACTTGGTCCAGGCCTTGGCGTCCATCAGGTTCGCCTCGGCATCGATCGACAGCAGCCCGAGGCAATAGCGCGCGTCGGTGGCGCTGGCCGAATAGGTCATGAACAGCTTGCCGGCGTGCTCGATCACCGCCGGGGCCTCGTTGACCTTGTAGCCGCGGATTTCCCAGTCGAGCGTCGGCACCGAAAGCCGCGTCGGCGCGGCCGAGAGCGTCAGCGCGTCCTTCATCGGCGCGATGTAGAGGTTCGAGTTGGTCTCGATGCCCGGCTCACGCTGCGCCCACGAGAAGTAGCGCACGCCGCGGTGGATGAAGCTGGTCGAATCGAGGTTGAAGCTGTCCCAGGGCGCCTTGAACTCGCCCAGAACGCTCCAGTTGCCGGTCATCGGGTCGGGACCGTCGCAGACCACGGCAAACGTGCGGATGCGGAACACGTCCTCGCCGCCGCCGCTGGGGCCAGCCGCGAAGTACATGACCCAGCGGTTGTCGATCAGGTGCAGTTCGGGCGCCCAGAGGAAGCCGGACATCGGGCCGGTCTTCTCATGGCGCCACAGCACACGTTCCTCGGCGGTGGCAAGGCCGGCGACGGTCTTCGAACGGCGCAGCACGAGGCGGTCGTACTCGGGCACCGAGCCGGTCAGGTAATAGTTGCCGTCGTGATGACGGAAGACCTGCGCGTCGGCGCGCTGGCGGACCAGCGGATTGACGGGGACCGGCGTTGCCGAGGGCGCCGCGCTCGGTCCGAGCGCGCCCTTTCCGGCAGAGGTGCAGGCCATCGGCAGCAGCGCGGCTCCGGCAGCAAAGGCGCGGCGCGAAAGGGGAAAATTCATGACGGTCCTCTTCCGTTATCGGGTTTGTTTCTGGTGTCCCGGATCGCTCCGGGGAAAAGGACACCCCGGCGCAGGGGCCGGGGTGTCAGCTGGTGGGTCTCAGTATTGCGCCGTAGGCCAGCCGTCGGCGCCCCAGACGATCGGCGCGATGCGCAGCGTCGGGCGGCCTTCGGCTTCCTTGTCGTAGGCGTGGTAGGCGAGGTAGGTCGTGCCGTCCTTGTCGGTGAAGGCGCCCGCGTGGCCGGGGCCGCGGAAGCGCTGCTTCTCCTCCAGATCGGCGCGCAGCAGGATGGTGCCGCCGCCCTGCATCATGTCGCTGCCGTCCTTGCCCTTGTAGGGGCCGGTGATCTTCTTCGAACGCGAGACGACCGTGTAATAGGTGCTGTTCACGCCCTTGCAGCAATAGTCGTAGCTGGCGATCAGGTAATACCAGCCGCCGTGCGGGATGATGAACGGCGCCTCGATCGGGGCGGGACCGCCGGCAGGGGCCGGACGGCGGGCGATCGCATAGGGTTCGGTGCCCGGCGCGACCTTGCCGGTCTTCGGATCGAGCGGGAACAGCTTGATGCCCGACCAGAAGCTGCCAAGGACAAGCCACTGGCGCCCCTGATCGTCAGCCACGAAGTTCGGGTCGATGGCGTTGAAGTCATCGTCCTTCGTGGACATGACGACCAGCCCCTGATCCTTCCAGCCATACCCCTTGGCCCTGGGATCGAGCGTCTTGCTGGTCGCAAGACCGATCGCCGAGCGGTTCGAGCCGAACGTCGAGACCGAGTAATAGAGCCGGTATTCGCCGTTCACATAGGAAATGTCCGGCGCCCAGATGCCCTCGGTGCCGGGCACCGCCTGCTTCGCCCATGCCGGAATCTCGGCAAAGACGACGCCTGCGTCCTTCCAGCTCTTGAGGTCCTTCGAGGTCTTGATGCCGACATAGCGGCCCACGGTGGAGAAGACGTAGTAGGTGTCGCCCTCGCGGATGATGACCGGATCGTGGACCACGAGGTCGCCGGTCATCTGCGAATTGAGCGTCGGCGCTCCGTCCGTCTGTTGCGCGCCGACACTGCCGGTCAGGCCCAGCGCGGCGAGACCGAGCAGGAACGAAAACTTGCGGATCATGCTCAGCCCCCGGCTGCGTTCCACGCGGCGACCAGTTCGGCCGCCTTGGCGCCAACCGTCGCGGCATCGAAGCCGGGCTTGTAGAGGCTGCCACCGACGCCGATGCCATAGACGCCCGCCGCGCGGTATTCCGCGACATTGGCAGCGCCCACGCCGCCCACCGCCCAGACGCGGCTGGTCTTGGGCAGCACTTCGCGGATCGCCTTGATGTAGCCGCTGCCCAGCACCGAGCCGGGGAACAGCTTGAGGTCGCGGGCGCCTGCCGCCACGGCGGCGAACGCTTCGGTCGGGGTCAGGAAGCCGGGCAGGACGTCCATGCCCAGTTCGATCGAGCGCGTGATGACGGCGGGATCGACATTGGGCGAGACCATGAACGTGCCGCCCACGCCCGCCAGCGTTTCGGCAAGGTCGGTGCCGATCACGGTGCCGCCGCCGATGGCCGCGCGGTCGCCCAGCGCCTCGACCATGGCGCCGATCGAGCCGGCCGGATCGGGCGAGTTGAACGGCACCTCGATGATGCGCACGCCGGCTTCCACCAGCGCCTCGCCGATGGCGACCGCCTCATGGGTCTGGATGCCGCGCAGGATCGCCACAACGGGTGCATGGCCTGCGGCCAGAACGTCTTCGATCTTCATGCCTTCTGTCCTTTCGCGATGGCGAGCCCGGCGAGAACCGCCGCATCGCCATCGATCTTGCGCGAGGTGCAGCCACGGGCCGCCAGCGCGCGATCATAAAGCGCCACAAGCGCCTGGTCGCCGATCAGCACCACCGAAATGCCTTCCGGCACTTGCGCGGCGACTTCGCCGCCGATCAGCAGGCCGGAGATATAGCCGCGCGACCAGTCTTTCGAGCGCCCATCGAGCATCCGCGCGGCGCGGGCTTCGAACAGGGCGCCGGTCAGCGGTTCCTCGCAGCGTTCGGTGCCGCGGGCAAACCCGTCGTCGAACGTGCCCTCACCCGGTGTATCCGGCCCGGTCAGCGTCGACTGGCCCGCCAGCAGCGCATAGAGTTCGCCGGTCGGGTGGGTGCGGAAGCCGACGATCGTGCCGTTGACCACCGAGACCCACTTGCAATGGGTGCCGGGCAGCGCGATCAGGTGTTCGCCCTGGCCAAGTTCGGGATGGAGCGCGAGGGCGCCGAAGACTTGCGCCTCCTCGCCCCGCATCACTTCGGGCACGCCCTCGGAATCCGTGCAGCTCAGCCCCGGCAGCACCGAGACCGGGATCCCCGCCACTTCGAGCCGGGTGCGCGAGGACAGCCAGTGGGCGGCGTCCGCCGGGCAGGCCGCATAGCCTGCCGCGACGAGCGCGCCCGGCGCACCGGCCATGCCGCACAGCACGACTTCGGACAAAGCACCTTCCGCCTTCCAGACGTCCAGCCTTTCGGCCAGCGCGCCCTCGGCATCACCGGCGAGCGCGCCCGGCCCATCGAGCCGGGCGTCGACATCGCCGCCATCCATACGGAACAGCCGCAGGCGCGTGGTGCCCCAGTCTCCGACGACGTGCTTCACGCTCATTGCAGTTCGAGCACCACGACCGACTTGGCCGGCAGGGTGACGACAAGCTGGCCGCCCTGGACGCTCGCGCCCGAGAACGCCTCCGGCTTCACCACGCCAGGTGCGTCGAAGGTGTTGTGCGAATTGATCGCCGGGGCCGTCAGGATCTTGCCGGTGACACCGCCGGCCGCGACGCCGTCGAGCTTGATCGTCACGGTGTTGGACTGGTTCGGATCGAGGTTCGACAGGCCGACATGGATCTTGCCGTCCTTGCCCTTCACCGCCGAGCCGCTGATCGCGGGCATCGTGAACTGGTCCTTCGAATACCACGGCGACTTGATCTCGATCGGCAGCACCGTCGCGTCCTGCCACGGCTTGTACATGTCGAAGACCCAGTAAGTCGGCGTCAGCACCATCTTGTTGCCGTCGGTCAGGATCATCGCCTGCAGCACGTTCACCATCTGGGCGATGGCGGTCATGCGCACGCGGTCGGCATGCTTGGCGAAGATGTCGAGGTTGATCGAGGCGATCAGCGCATCGCGCAGGGTGTTCTGCTGGCGCAGGAAGCCGGGATGCGTGCCCGGATCCTGGGCATACCACGAACCCCACTCGTCGACCGCGAGGAAGACCTTCTTCTCGGGATCGTACTTGTCCATGATCGCCGAGTGCCTGGTGATCAGCTCGTCCATCCGGCGCGCTTCGTTCAGCGTATCGGCCCAGCCGTGCTCGTCGAAGTTGACCGGATCGGCCTTGGGCGGCCAGCCGCCTTCGGGCAGGGTGTAGTAGTGGAGCGAGAGGCCGTCGACGTTGCCGCCGGCGACGCGCATCATCGTCTCGGTCCAGTTGTAGTCGTCGACGTTGGCGCCCGAGGCGACCTTGATGATCCGGGTGCCCGCAGGCGCCTTCACGAAGGTCGCATAGCGGCGCGTCTCGTCCGCCGCGAACTCGGGGCGCATGTTGCCGCCGCAGCCCCACAGCTCGTTGCCGACGCCGAAGTAGGCGACCTTCCACGGCTCCTTGTGGCCGTTCTTGGCGCGTTCGTCGGCCAGCGAGCCGGCAGGCGCGGTCATGTATTCGACCCATTCGGCCATTTCGCGCGGGGTGCCGTCACCGACGTTGCCGGCGATATAGGCTTCCGCGCCGACCTGGCGGAGCAGTTCGAAGAATTCGTGGGTGCCCACCGCGTTGGGTTCGGTCACGCCGCCCCAGTGGGTGTTGACCTTGACCGGGCGCTTGGCAGGCGCGCCGATGCCTTCACGCCAGTGGTATTCGTCGGCAAAGCAGCCGCCGGGCCAGCGGATCACCGGCACCTGCAGCTCGCGCAGCGCCGAGACGACGTCGTTGCGGAAACCGTTGGTGTTGGGGATCTTGCTGTTCTTGCCGACCCACAGGCCGCCGTAGATGCCCGTGCCGAGGTGCTCGGCGAACTGGGTGAAGACTTCCTTGTGGTAGACCGGGCCGGGCTTGTCGGCTGCGATCGTCGCGGTGGTCGGCTGGCCGTTGGTGTCGGCCTGTGCCGTGCCTGCGAGCGCGGTGGCGCTCAGCAGGACGACGGCGGTGGTGCGGCGGAGCGCCTTCAACATTTCTTGTCCTCTCCCGGAAATATCAGTCGTGGAATTCTTCGACCAGCGCACGCTTGCCGCGCAGGAAGGCGTCGGCCACCAGGCGCAGCGGCGCGATGTCGACATCGCTGCGGCCGCCCCGGATCAGGTTGGCGAAACGCGCGTAGAGGCCCGGATATTCCATGTCCTCGTTGTGCTCGGTGCCGCTGGGCAGGGTGAGCACGGCGCCGCCATTGGCGAGCTTGAGCGTTCCGGCATCGGTCTCGACAATGATGTCCCACGACTGCGGGCCGGTCTGGCGCCAGTCGAGGTCCATGTGGATCTCGGCCCCGGCGGTGTCGCGGAACTCGATGTCGGCGGCGATCGGTGCGGCGCGGTTGGCGGGCAGGCTGAGCGTCGCTTCCTTGAGGAAGAACGGGCGCGGCATGATGTGGGTGGCGATCGAGAGGGCATTGATGCCCGGATCGAACACGCCAAGGCCGCCCGGCTCCCAGATCCAGTCCTGACCCGGATGCCAGACGCGCACGTCCTCGCGCCAGACGATCCTGGCGCTCTTGATCGTGCGCTCGGCCAGCCAGGCACGGGCCGGAGCGACACCGGCGGCGTAGCGCGAGTGCCACGAGGCGAACAGGGTGACGCCCACCTTCTCGGCGCGGCTTTCCAGCGCGGCCACTTCGGCCAGCGTGGCGCCCGGCGGCTTTTCGAGGAACACGTGCATGCCCTTCGACAGCGCCAGCGCGGCCAGGTCGTAACGGACCTGCGGCGGGGTGCAGAGCGCCACCGCGTCGATCGCCGGGCCGCTCTCGATCAGCTCTTCAAGGCTGCTGAAGTGCGGGATGCCTTCGGGGCCGCGATGGTTCGGGCTGACCGTGGCGCCGATGCTGAAGTTCGGGTTGCCCTCGATCGCGGGGATGTGCTGGTCGCGGGCGATCTTGCCCACGCCAACGATGGCAATGCGGATCGGATCCATGGCTCAGAGCGCCTTCACGGTCATGGTCGCCGCGGCCGGGGCGGCAGCGCGGGCGAGCGGGTTGGCGACCGGCAGGGTGAACGGCGCGGCCGAGATTTCGAAGACGTCGCCTTCCTGCGTGGTCACGCCGTCGCTGAAGGAGAGCGTGGCGGTGCCGAAGAAGTGGACGTGCACGTCGCCGGCGCGGCGGAACAGGTCGTACTTGAAGTGGTGGTGCTCAAGGTTGGCGAAGGTGTGCGACATGTTCGCCTCGCCCGAGAGGAAGGGCTTTTCCCAGATCGTTTCGCCGTCGCGCACGATCTTGCTGGTGCCTTCGATCTTTTCCGGCGGGGTGCCGAGCAGCAGTTCCGGGCCAAGCGCGGCCTGGCGCAGCTTCGAGTGGGCGAGCCAGAGGTAGTTGTGACGCTCGGTCACGTGGTCCGAGAACTCGTTGGCGAGCGCGAGGCCGAGGCGGTACACGGTGCCGTCTTCGCCGACGAGGTAGATACCGGCGAGTTCCGGCTCTTCGCCGCCGTCCTTGGCGAACGCAGGCATGGTCAGCGCGTCGCCGGGGCCGACCAGCAGCTGGCCGTCGCCCTTGTAGAACCATTCCGGCTGCTGGCCTTCGGTGCCGTCGGCGGGCTTGCCGCCTTCGAGGCCCTCGAGGAACATGCGCATGGAATCGGTAACGTGCTCGCCCGAGGCGGCGGCGGCGTGCATCTTGTTGCGGCCTTCGGCCGAACCGAGGTGGGTGAGGCCGGTGCCGGTCAGCAGCAGGTGGGCGGAATCGTCGTGGTCGATCGGGGCCAGCAGGGTGCCGGCGGCGAATTCGGCGGCAATGTCGACCGCTTCGCCCGCGGCGCAAGCCTTGGCGGCCTCGGCCAGCGTCACACCCTCGGCAATGGCGCGCAGCGCGAGTTCGCGGGTGGTGGTGACGCCCTGCAGGACGTGGGCGGCATCGCCCTCGGCAAGGATGACGGAGCGCACGCCGTCGGGCGCGCGATGCTGGAGCAGGCGAAGGTAGGTCATGGAGATCTCTCCCGGATCCGCGGCGCGCCTTCTTGGGGGAGCGCGCCGCGGCAGTTGGGTTGGCAGATTAGAGGGTGAGCGTGCCGTCGATCAGGCGCGGCGCGCCGTCACCGTAGGCGGCGTCGCGCAGTTCCGCCGGAAGCAGGGCCTGTGCGAAGTTCTGGTAGCTGACCGGACGCAGGAAACGGTCGATCGCCAGGCTGCCGACCGACGTGGTGCGCGGGTCGGTGGTCGAGGGGAACGGGCCGCCGTGGACCATCGCGTGGCACACTTCGACGCCGGTCGGCCAACCGTTGACGAGGATACGGCCGACCTTGCGCTCCAGCACCGGCAGCAGGCGCGAAGCGGCGGCTTCGTCGGCTGCGTCCATGTGCAGGGTGGCGGTCAGCTGGCCTTCGAGGCCTTCGAGCAGGCCGGCGAGTTCGGCTTCGTCCTTGCAGACGACAACGATCGACGCGGCGCCGAACACTTCGTGACCGATCGCCTTGTCCGCGAGGAACTGGGCGGCCGTGGTCTGGAACAGGATCGCACCGCCGGTGGTCTTGCTGCCTTCCTCGCCCTTGGCGATGGTCTCGACGCCCGCGTTGCCTTCGAGCGCTTCGACGCCCTTGGCATAAGCGGCGGCGATGCCAGTGGTCAGCATGGTCTGCGGCTTGGCTTCGGCAACACCGCCGGTGGCGGCGGCGACAAAGGCGTCCAGACCTTCACCCTCGACGGCCAGGATCAGGCCGGGGTTGGTGCAGAACTGGCCGGCGCCCATCGTCAGCGAGCCGACGAACGCGGTGCCGAGCGCTTCACCGCGCGCCTTGAGCGCTTCGGGGAGCAGCAGCACCGGGTTGATGCTCGACATTTCGGCATAGACCGGGATCGGCACTTCGCGGGCCGCGGCCAGCTTGGCGAGGGCAAGACCGCCACCGCGCGAGCCGGTGAAGCCGACGGCAGCGATGCGCGGATCCTGGACCAGCGCGGCGCCGAGTTCGTTCGACGGGCCGACGAGGTGCTGGAACACGCCTTCGGGAAGGCCGGCATCCTTGACCGCCTTGGCGATCGCACCGGCAATCAGGCCGCCGGTGATCGGGTGGGCCGGGTGGCCCTTGACCACGACCGGGCAACCGGCGGCGAGCGCCGAAGCGGTGTCACCGCCCGCGGTCGAGAAGGCGAGCGGGAAGTTCGAGGCGCCAAACACGGCGACCGGGCCAACCGGGATCATGCGCAGGCGCAGGTCCGGACGGGGCAGCGGGGCGCGGTCCGGCAGGGCCGGATCGATGCGCAGCTGCTGCCACTGGCCCTTGCGCACGACATCGGCGAACAGGCGCAGCTGGCCCATGGTGCGGCCACGCTCACCTTCACCACGGCCGCGCGGCAGACCGCTCTCGGCCATGTAGGCCTCGATCAGCGGCTCACCGATGGCGAGGATCTCGTCGGCGATTCGCTCCAGGAACGAAGCGCGGGTTTCACGGTCGGTGGCGCGGTAGGTATCGAAGGCCGCGGCGGCTGCGGCGCAGGCGGCAGCGACATCGGCAGTGCCGTTCACGGCCAGCGGTTCACCCTGGGGTTCGCCGGTTGCGGCCACGATGGAACGGAATTCGGTCATTTGGGGTCTCCCTATTTACTCCGACATATTCCCAGCGAAGGCGAAACGCAATGTTTGTCGTTCCTTCGCGTTGAAAGGGCTGTTAGGTTCCTTTCGGGAGGTGCCATTACCAGTGTCAGAAGCCAATTTCGTGAACGAAGAAGAAAGTGCAAGGCCGGCCGACGAGGCCCGGGGTCCGGGCCGCCGCCTGCACGGCGCCATCGCCCATAAACTGGGAACGGCCATCTTGTCCGGCAAATATGCGCCCGGAGACATTCTTTCTGGTGAAGTCGCCTTCGCCGAGGAGTTACAGGTCTCGCGCAGCGCCTATCGCGAGGCCATTCAGGTGCTCACCGCGAAAGGTCTGGTGGCCAGCCGCCCCAAGGCCGGAACGCGGGTGCTGCCCCGTGACCGGTGGAATCTGCTCGACCCCGAAGTGCTCGGCTGGGCCTTTGCGGGCGAGCCGGACATCGAGTTCGTGCGCAGCCTGTTCGAACTGCGCGCCATCGTCGAACCCGCCGCTGCCCGCCTTGCCGCGCAGCGCCGCGACAAGGACGACCTCAAGGCGATGAAGGAAGCGCTGACGGCGATGCGCCGCCACACCCTCACCACCGAGGCCGGACGGGCGGCGGACCGCGATTTCCACAATGCGATCCTGCAGGCGACGCGCAACGACGCGCTGCTGGTGCTCAGCGCCTCGATCGGCGCGGCGGTGAACTGGACCACCCAGTTCAAGCAGCGCGCCCGCGCCCTGCCCCGCAACCCGATCCCCGACCACGTGCGCGTCTACGACGCCATTGCCGCCGGCGATGCGGCGGGGGCGGCCGAGGCGATGAACGTGCTGGTCGACCTGGCGCTCGAGGATACCCGCACCGCAATGGGGCAGCCGGACGGGGCGTGACCGCCCCTCCTAAAGACGCATAAGAAAAGGCCCCGGCGATCGCTCGCCGGGGCCTTTTTTGTTATGGCTCGAAGCCCGGGGTTACTCGGCTGCTTCGACAACCAGATCCGGCTCCGCATGCGTGGTCTTGCTGCCCCAGAGCGCATAGAACAGCACATAGAGTTCGCAGATCGCGGTC
This sequence comes from Sphingomonas sp. IC081, assembly GCF_006874585.1. Classification (GTDB taxonomy): domain Bacteria; phylum Pseudomonadota; class Alphaproteobacteria; order Sphingomonadales; family Sphingomonadaceae; genus Novosphingobium. Next base: position 3,834,430 of record NZ_CP029761.1, on the reverse strand, counting down.
AGCAGGAACGAGGTCTGGAGACCGTAGGTATCGGCCAGCCAGCCCTGCACCACCACCAGCGCGCCGCCGGCAATCGCCATCACGAGCAGGCCCGAGGCTTCCTCGGTCAGCGGGCCAAGGCCCTTGATGCCGAGCGTGAAGATGGTCGGGAACATGATCGAGTGGAACAGGCCGACGAGGATCAGCGACCACATGGCGAGCGGGCCATGCGCAAAGACGGTGATCATCATGACCGCGAAGGCGCCGATCGAGAAGAACGCCAGAACCTTGCCCGCATCGAAGCGCTGCATGATCGCCGAGCCCGCGAAACGGCCAACCATCATGCCGCCCCACAGGAAGCTGAGGTACTTGCCGGCCTGCTCGTGCGTCAGGTTGGCGATGTCAGGCTGGCTGACGAAGTTCACGAAGAGGTTGGCGACGCCGATTTCCGCAATCAGGTAGATGAAGATCGCGGGAATGCCGAAGACCAGGTTGCGGTGCTTGAACAGCTCCGGATTGATCAGGCCCGAACGCTTCGCCTTGTCGGCGGGCGAGGCGGACTTCATCGCCGGCAGCGGGAACTTGGCGATGACGACGGCCAGGATCACCAGCACCACCGCAACGAGCGCGTAAGGCAGGATCACCGAGTGCGCGTCAGCCAGACGATCGGCCTCGCTCAGCACGGTTCCCGCAGTGGCCGTGCCGCTCTTCGAACGGCCGAGGATCAGGTAGGCGCCGAACATCGGGGCAAGCATGGTGCCCATCGAGTTGAGCGCCTGCACCAGATTGAGGCGCGAGGACGCGGTTTCCGGCTTGCCGACGACGGCGACGTAAGGGTTGGCGGCGACCTGCAGCAGGGTGATGCCGCTGGCGATCACGAAGAGCATCACCAGCGTCACGCCGTAGGACGGAATGCTCGCCGCGGCCATCATGCCCACGGCGCCGGCCGCCATGATCAGCAGGCCGATCACCAGCGACTTCTGGTAGCCGATCTTCTCGATCAGCTTCGCCGAGGGAATCGAGGCGAAGAAGTAGGCGATGAACCAGACCGATTCGATCAGCGTCGTCTGCGTGTAGCTGAGCTCGAACACGCTGCGCAGGTGCGGCAGCAGCGTGTTGTTGATGACGGTGATGAAGCCCCACATGAAGAAAAGGCTGGCAAGCAGCGCCAGCGCGGGGCCGTAGCGGACACCCGCCTGCGGCGTGTGCGCCACGGGGGCATCGGCAGATGATACCACTGGGGGCATGTCTATCCTCTCGTAACAAAGCTGCCGGACCGCGATTATCCAATCTGGGGCAAACCGGCTTGCGCTCTTTCTATTTGTCGGACTATATGCGCGAAACGGCCTCGTCAATGCCTTGTGCATGGGGCGACAGCCACGCCCACAACGAGATTCGTCCTCACACAGAAATCAAAATGGGAGCTACGGGAATGAGGATTCTGCGCAAGGCTTTTGTGACTTCGACCGCACTTTCTCTTGCCTGCGTAATTCCGGGTGCCGCTCTGGCTGCCGACGCTTCGCAGGCCCCTGCCGGCACGCTGTCGAACGGCAGCCCCGTCACCGCCGTGACGCTGAAGGCCGCCAACGGCGTTTCCGCCACGATCCTGAGCTTCGGCGCCACCTTGTGGAAGCTCGACGTGCCCGACCGCGACGGCAAGGTCGCCGACGTGCTGCTCGGCTATGACGACATCGCCAGCTACGAAAAGCGTCCGAACTACTGGGGCGCCACCATCGGCCGCTACGGCAACCGCATCGCGAACGGCCAGTTCAGCCTCGACGGCAAGACCTACCAGCTGCCCCAGAACGACCACGGCCAGTCGCTGCACGGCGGCGGCAAGGGCTGGGACGTGCAGAACTGGAAGGTGGAGCAGGTCAAGTCCGGCCCCGTCGCCACCGCCGTCTTCACGCTGGTCAGCCCGGACGGCGATTCGGGCTATCCCGGCACGGTGAAGACCAAGGTCACCTACTCGCTCGACGAGAAGGGCAACCTGCAGATCGTCTTCGAGGCGACCACCGACAAGCCCACGGTCATCAACATGACCAACCACGCCATCTTCAACATGGCCGGTGAAGGCAGCCCGCGCGACGCCATCCAGGACCTGCTGACGATCCCGGCAAGCCACTATACCCCGGTGAACGACAAGCTGATCCCGACCGGCGAACTGCGCGACGTGACCGGCACCGCGTTCGACTTCCGCAAGGCCACCGTCGTCGGCGAACGCATCCGCGACGGCAAGGACGAGCAGATCGTCATGGGCCGCGGCTACGACCACAACTTCGCGCTCGACAAGGGCGTGACCAAGACGCCGGAACTGGCCGCGCGTCTCGAAGATCCCGTTTCGGGCCGCGTCCTCGAACTGCTGACGACCGAACCGGGCGTCCAGTTCTATGCCGGCAACTTCCTCGATGGCACTTTCATCGGCAAGAACGGCCACCTCTATCGCATGGGCGACGGTATCGCGCTGGAACCGCAGAAGTTCCCGGATTCGCCGAACCACGCGAACTTCCCGTCCACCCGCGTCGATCCCGGCAAGCCCTACAAGCATGTCATGATCTACCGCGTCTCCACCTCTTCGCGCTGACAGAACGAAACGAACGCCCCATGACCGAAAAGACTGCACCCAAGCTGCGTTCGCGCGCCTGGTTCGACAATCCCGACAACATCGACATGACCTCGCTCTACCTGGAGCGGTACCTGAACTTCGGCCTCAGCCTGGAAGAGCTGCGCTCGGGCAAGCCGATCATCGGTATCGCCCAGACCGGCAGCGACCTGTCGCCGTGCAACCGCCACCACCTGGTGCTGGCCGAGCGCATCCGCGAAGGCATCCGCGAGGCCGGCGGCATCGCCATCGAATTCCCGGTCCACCCGATCCAGGAAACCGGCAAGCGCCCGACCGCGGGTCTTGACCGCAACCTCGCCTACCTCGGCCTCGTCGAGGCGATCTACGGCTACCCGCTCGACGGCGTGGTGCTGACCACCGGCTGCGACAAGACCACCCCGGCGCTGCTGATGGCGGCGGCCACCGTGAACATCCCGGCGATCGCCCTGTCGGTCGGCCCGATGCTCAACGGCTGGCACAAGGGCGAGCGCACCGGCTCGGGCACGATCGTGTGGAAGGGCCGCCAGATGCTGGCGGCGGGCGAGATCGACGACGAGGGCTTCATCAAGCTCGTCGCCTCCTCGGCCCCCTCGACCGGCTACTGCAACACCATGGGCACGGCGACGACGATGAACTCGCTCGCCGAAGCGCTCGGCATGATGCTGCCCGGTTCGGCCGCGATCCCCGCGCCCTACCGCGACCGCCAGGAATGCGCCTATTACACCGGCAAGCGCATCGTCGACATGGTGCACGAGGATCTCAAGCCCTCGGACATCCTGACGCTGGAAGCGTTCCACAACGCCATCGCCGTCAACGCCGCCATCGGCGGTTCGACCAACGCCCCGATCCACCTTGCCGCCATCGCCCGCCACATCGGCGTGGACCTGCCGCTCAAGGACTGGGAAACCGTCGGCCACAAGATCCCGCTGCTGGTGAACCTGCAGCCCGCCGGTGAATACCTCGGCGAAGACTACTACCGTGCCGGCGGCGTGCCCGCCGTGGTCGCCCAGCTCATCAAGCAGGGCCTGATCCACGAGGGCGCGATGACCGTCAATGGCAAGACCATGGGCGACAACTGCCGCGACGCCACGATCGAGGACGAGCGGGTCATCAAGACCTTCGACACGCCGCTGGTCGAGGAAGCGGGCTTCCTGGTGCTGTCGGGCAACCTGTTCGACGCCGCGATCATGAAGACCAGCGTGATCTCCAAGGAGTTCCGCGACCGCTACCTGTCGAACCCGGCGGACCCGGACGCCTTCGAAGGCCCGGCCGTGGTGTTCGACGGTCCCGAGGACTATCACCACCGCATCGACGATCCGGCCACCGGCATCACCCCCGACACCCTGCTGTTCATGCGCGGCGCCGGCCCGATCGGCTATCCGGGCGCGGCGGAAGTCGTCAACATGCGCCCGCCGGCTTACCTCATCACCGAAGGCGTCACCGCGCTGCCGTGCATCGGCGACGGCCGCCAGTCCGGCACCTCGGGCAGCCCCTCGATCCTCAACGCTTCGCCCGAAGCGGCGGCGATGGGCGGTCTGGCCCTGCTCGAAACCGGCGACCGCGTGCGCATGGACCTCAAGAAGGGCCGCGTGGACGTGCTCATTTCCGACGAGGAACTGACCGCCCGCCGCGAAGCTCTCGAAGCCAAGGGCGGTTATGCCTACCCGGCCTCGCAGACCCCCTGGCAGGAAATCCAGCGCTCGGTCGTGGGCCAGATGGACACCGGCGCGATCCTCGAAGGCGCCGAGAAGTACCAGCGCATCGCCCAGACCAAGGGCCTGCCCAGAGACAACCACTAAGCGCGACAACCACTAAGCCGTGCTTTCGGGCTGAAACGTTTGTTTCAGCCCGGACACTGCACCGAATTGCCCGGGTTTCCGGGCGGGTCCCGGCCCACTCTCCCACTGGTCCTGCCACCGAGTCTGCAAAAGGCAGGGGGCTGGTGGAAGAGTGGGCCGGAACCGTATCCAGATCCGCAAACCGACGATGAGGGAGACTTGGGATGACACTCTGGCGCAAGATCGATCGTGACGTGCGCGACACGCTGGGCGAAGGCGCGCTGTGGTGCGCGCGGGACAACGCCTTCTACTGGGTGGACATCCTTGCCCCCGCGCTCAACCGCCTGAGCCTGTCCGATGGCACCGTCACCCGCTGGGACATGCCCGCCCGCCTCGGCTGGGTTGCCGAGCATGCGCAAGGCGGCCTCGTCGGCGGTTTCCAGGACGGCGTTTCCCGCATCACGCTTGACCCGCTGACGATTTCCGAGCGCAACGATCCCGAACCCCACCTGCCCGGCAACCGCATGAACGATGGCAAGGCCGACCGCCACGGCGCGATCTGGTGCGGCACCCTGGAAATGGCCGAGGAGAACGCCATCGGCACGCTCTATCGGCTGTCACCGTCCGGCGAATGGCAGGTCGTCGATTCGGGCTATGTCGTGCCCAACGGCCCGGCCTTCTCGCCCTGCGGCCAGTGGCTCTACCATACCGATTCGGCGCTGCGGACGATCTACCGCTTCAAGCTGGGCGCCGACGGCGCGCCGGACAGCGCGCATGACCGCGAGGTCTTCATCCGCTTCACCGAGGAAGACGGCTACCCGGACGGCATGACCACCGATGCCGAAGGTTTCCTCTGGGTCGCCCACTGGGACGGCGGCCGGATCACCCGCTTCGCCCCCGACGGCACCCGCGTCCGGTCGATCGAGCTGCCCGCCCGGCGGATCACCAACATCGCCTTCGCGGGTAAAAACCTCGAACGCATGTTCGTGACCTCGGCCGCCAAGGACCTGCCGGAATCGGAGTTCGACGGCGCCTTGTTCGAAGTGGATGCGGGCGTGACCGGCAACCCCGCCGGCATCTACCACGGCTGACGTTCAGGGCAGGGGCGGGCAAGATCGCCCGCCCCTGCCCCCTTCCCCCTGCCCCCTACCGGCGCCCCGTCACAGGATATCCGCCACCCCTTCCAGGCTCTCGCGCAACTTGCCGAGTGCCTGCGCCTTCAACTGGTGCACGCGCGGGATCGAGACCTGCAGGACCCCGGCGATCTCGGCGAGGTTGAGTTCCTCGACAAAATAAAGCTGCACGATCAGCCGCAGCCGTTCCGGCAGATCGGAAATCGCCGCCACCACCGCCCGCCGCTGCTCCTCACTGGCAAGCAGTTCGAGACTGTCCGGACCGGCATCGGCAAAGGCCATGCTCTGGTCCGAATAGGTCTCCTCGATCGAATCGAAGCGCAGCGGATGGCTGGAATCGCGCAAGGCGGCGAGGTCCGCCTCGTCGATGCCCATGGCCGCGGCCAGTTCGTGCGGCAGCGCCTCCCGGCCAAGGTCGCCGCGCAGTTCCTGCTCCTTGAGCGCCAGTTGCCGCCGCCGCTCGCTGGCCCCGCGCGACATCGGCACGGTGCGGCGAATGAGGTCCACCATCGCCCCGCGCACCCGCATCTTGGCATAAGCGGCAAAGCCGTCCTCGCCCGGCCCCTGGTGTTTCTGCGCGCACTCGGTCAGCGCCACCAGCCCGGCCTGGATGAGATCCTCCACCTCGATTCCGGGCCGCCCGGAACCATGGACATGCCAGGCCAGGCGCCGCACCATCGGCAGGAAACGCCGCACCCGGTCGGCGATGTCGCCCTGATAGGCGCCCGCCACGCGGCTGGCGTAGGCTCCGGCTACGAAGGCCCTCTGGTCCTGTTTCATGCGGCCATGCTTTCAGCTGGATCGTTGTCGGAATCGGGCTGGGGAAGACCGGGCACCGGCTGCTCGGCCAGCGGCGCGCCGACCACGTCGACCACCTCGATCGGCTGGGTCGGCGGCAGTTCGGAGATCGAGAGCACCAGGCAATGGGGCGCCCGCAGCCGCAGCAGTGCCGCCAGTGCCCGCCGCGCCCGCGGCTGGACCACCAGCGTCAGCGGCACCGCGCCGGGCCCGCGCTCGGCCCCCAGCGCGGCAATCCGCTCGCCGATCATGCGCGCCAGATCGGGCTCGATCACCGGCTGGCCGCTGGCCGGATCGACCATGCCCTGCACGATGGCCGTCTCCAGGGCGACATCGAGCGTGACGACCGGCAGCCGCTCGTGCGGCGGGCAAATGCGCCCGACGATCAGCGCCCCGAGATCGGCCCGCAGCAGGTCCACCAGCCGTTCGTGGTCGAGCGTCTGCTGCACCGCGCGGCCGATACTGGCAAAGATCGGCAGCGGATGGGCAATCGGGATGCCGTCCTCCAGCAGGGCCCGCAACAGGCGGGTGAGCGCCGCCAGCGACAGCGGCTGGGGATGCACCGTCTCGACCAGCCCGGCCGAATGGATCTTCAGCGCATCGACCAGCGCCTTGACCTGGTCCGGCCCGAGCAGGTCCTGCGCGCGTTCGGTCAGGAGCTGGTTGAGGTGGGTGGCGATCACCGTACCGGCATCGACGGTAAGGAACCCCTCGGCGATGGCGTGATCGCGCGCGGCGGGATCGATCCACAGCGCCGGGCAGCCGAAGCTGGGATCGTGGGTCGCCTCGCCGCGCAGGGTGTGGCCGGGGCGCGCCTCGCCCGCGTCGATGGCGAGGATGCGATCGGCCCGCACACTTGCCCCGCCGAGGTTCACGCCCCCCAGGAGCACCCGGTACTCGTGCGGCGGCATGTCCAGCGCGTCGCGCACGCGAAACTGCGGGACGATGAAACCGAACGTCTGGCTGAGCTGCTTGCGCACCCCGGTCACCCGGCTGACCAGCGGCGAGCCGCGCCGTTCGTCGACCAGCTGGACCAGCCCATAACCCAGCTCGATGGTCACCAGCGTGTGGTCGGAGACGTCCTCGAGGTCGATCCGCGCGGGGTCCACCTCGGGCGGCGCCTCCACCACCGGCATGGCGGCAAGCGCCTGGCGCTTGCGCATGGTGCGCCAGATCCACAGCGCCAGTCCGGCGGCGGGCAGGAACACCGACTGCGGCATCGCCGGGATCAGGCCGATGGCAGCCAGCACCACCCCCACCGGCAGCCAGGTGGACGGCGCCGCGAACTGGCCGCCGATCTGCGCGGCAAGGTCGCGTCCCTCGCCCTGGCGGTCGTCGGCGACGCGGGTGACGATCACCGCGGCGGCAATCGAGAGCAGCAGTGCGGGCACTTGCGCCACCAGCGCATCGCCGATCGCCAGCGTGATGTAGGTCTGCGCCGCGGCGCCCGCCGACAGCCCGTGGCTGATCATGCCAAGGCAGAAACCGGCGACGATGTTGACCCCCAGGATCAGCAGCGCGGCGATCGCATCGCCCTTCACGAACTTGGAAGAGCCGTCCATCGACCCGTAGAAGTCCGCCTCGGTCGCCACCTCGCGGCGGCGCGCCTTGGCCTCGTCGGCGGTCAGGAGACCGGCGGCGAGGTCGGCGTCGATCGCCATCTGCTTGCCCGGCAAGGCATCCAGCGTGAAGCGCGCGGAGACTTCCGAAACGCGCCCGGCGCCCTTGGTCACGACCACCAGGTTGATGATGATGAGGATCAGGAAGACAAAGATGCCGACCGCGAAATTGCCGCCGATCAGGAACCGGCCGAAGCTCTCGATCACCTTGCCGGCGGCTTCCTCGCCCTCGTGGCCATGCACCAGCACGACGCGGGTGGAGGCGACGTTGAGCGCCAGGCGCAGCAGCGTGGCGAACAGCAGGACCGAGGGGAACGAGGAGAAGTCGAGCGGCTTGCGGGCATTCATCGCCGCCATCAGCACCGCCAGCGACAGCGCGATGTTGAGCACGAACGAGACGTCGAGGACAAACGCCGGGACCGGCACGATCATCAGCACGATCAGCGTGAGGATCCCGGCGGGCAGCGCCGCCGCCGCCGGATTGCCGAGGCGGGCGAAAAGGGGGGGCAGGAGAGGAGCCAGGAGCGGGGCAGTCACAGGCCCAGCCCCGCAAGCCGGGCATAGGCGGCGCGGACATTGGCCGGTGCCGCAACTCCGGCGGCGCTGAACATGCTCTGCAGCGTATCCGCCATCGACGCGCCGCTCCCGCCCGCCGCCGGCACCGGCTGCGCGGCGCGGGCACGAAAGGCGCGGGCGACCGGCCCGCCCGCCGTGGCGACTCCCGCCGTGACGGCGCCGCCCAAGGTAACGCCCCCCACGGCAAGGCCCGACGATTCGGCGGCGACCGCCTCGTAGCCGATGCGCGGCGACGCCGACGCGGCCAGGGCATCGGGCGAGGGAACGCCCTCTCCCAGCCCCAGCCCCTCCCCCTGCCGCATCGCGCCGTTCACCTTGCCGCGCATCAGCGCCATGACCCCTTCGAGGCTGCGCGCCCCGCCATCGGCGTAGAAGATCGCCGGATTGGCGGCGGCGGCGCGCGGCAGCACCGAGGCGGCGCTGCGGGCGGGGTCGCGCGACAGCGCCGAGAGGAACTGGCCGGCACCGCCGATGCCGAGGAAATGGGCGAGGTAGAGTTCGGTCGAATCCGGCTCGCGGCCGAGCTGGGCGGTCAGCCCGGCCTTGTTGTCGCTGGCGAGTTCGGCGGCCATCAGCGCCGAGGCATCGGCATCGTAGCGCAGCCCCAGGACTTGCGCGCGCATCGCCGGATCGCCGCCGGCAATGGCCTGCTGCACCCAGGCCATGCCGTGGTCGCCGCCGTGCCGCCCGAGGGTCTGGAGCCAGGTGCCGTCGGTGAACTGGAACAGGCCGGTCGCACTCGACGTGGCGGCACGGGCGGAAGGGTCGAGGCTGGATTCGAGCCTGGCCTGCGCCAGGAGGTAGCGGAAATCGACGCCGGTGGCCTGCGCCGCCCGGGCGATCGCCGCCTGGACCGCGCTTCCCTTCGCCGGATTCCCGGCTGTCACGGTGGTGCCGACACCCCCTGTGCCATTCGCGCCGGTAACTTGTCCTGAGCTCAACGCCTCGCTCCCGATCCGGATCGTTCCGGGAGCGTTTCAGCAAGAGCCGTGCCAGACGGGGCAGCGGAGGCGGTCTCATCCCGCGGGAGGCTGGCCCGTCCGGCCGAGGCTGGCGCGCGCCGCCCCGCGTTCAACCGCGCCCGGTAACGATGGCCGCACCGGCCAGCGTATAGCTCGCCCCGGCACGGTAGAGCCGGGATGTGCCGGTCAGCACGTCCAGGCGCTTGGCGACATTGGCCGCGATGATGTTGCGCACCTGCCGGTTGACCTCGTTGAGCCGCCGCGCGGTTTCGAGCATGCCCCGGCATTCCTCGTCGAGCTCGATGATCCCGGCGCTGTCCAGGGTGCCGCAGAGCCGGTCCTTCGCCTGGGTCACGCCCACGATGGCATCGAGGTCGAGACCGGCAAGCGCCTGCCGCTCGCATTCCAGAACGGCAAGCATTTGCCGCAGGGCTTCGTGCAGTTCCGGCGGCGGGGCCAGGCTGATGTCGGACTGGGTCATCCCTCGTGGCTCCACAGCAGCACCTGGGCTGCGATCATGGCATCGGCGATCTGGGTCGGGATGACCGGGTAGGTCCCCGCCTGGACGGCCTTGCGGATCAGTTCGACCCGGTCGGTGTCGACCGGGATCTGGCCCGGATCGAGCGCCGCGCTGGCTTCGACCGCGGTGCTGGCCGCGGGCGCGGTCGCCCGCGCGGCGCTGGCTTCCGAACTGACGGTGACGCCGTTTGCGCCGGACGATGATTCACCGGCCGCCGTGCGGGCAAGCCGTGCACTGGCGGCGCCGACCGCGCCCGCAGGTCCCACTTCGATAGGTGGCATGGTGCCGCTCCTTCACAAATTCCACAGCGAAGAACGGTGCGGCGCACAAAGTTTTAAGTCCCCCGCCCGCAGCGGCTCCGGGTATCTGCGCAGAGCCGGCGCAACGGACATGATTTCAGGGAATTGGCAGCGAGACCGTGCCGGGCGAGGTGACTTGCGCCCGCAGTTCCTGGCCGCGCCCCGCCGCACTCGCCGCCGCCAGCGGCCGCACGCGGATCCAGTCGCCCGGCCCGCCCGCTTCCAGCGCCATGCCGGGCTGGGTCACGGTAAACCCCTCCCCGGCCACCGCGATGGCCACCGCATCGCCGCGCCGGATCACCGGCGCGATCGGGACATCGGCAGCCGCCGCCGCCGGACGGCGCACCGGCACGAACAGCCGCCAGCCTCCGACATCGCCGCATTGCACCACCACGCTGTCCTGCCCGCCATCGCGCGCGCTTCCCCGCCAGGACAGCGCCATGCCGCTATGGCAGGGTGCCAGCCGCAAGCGGCGGTCGACCGGCCCGAGAGCACCGCCGATCTCGCCGATCGGCATGCCGGTAAAGGCCGCGACCTGACGGTCGATCGCATCGAGATCGGCAAAACCGCCCGAGGCGGCAGCGGCAAGGGCAAGCATGGCAAGGGTCATCGTGGCGGGCGTCCGTGGCTGGTCTGTTCGCCGGCGCGACGCAAACTTCGTGCCACCCCTGCTGGCGCCTCCCGTGGAGGCGCGTCGAAGGCGAGCGCCGCGCGCAAGGGCGCCACTCCGGGCCCCGGGCCCGGTTCGATGACGATGCGCGCCGAAGCCAGGGAATCGCCCTGCTCCCGCACCAGCGCCGCAGCCGTTTCCAGTGCCTTCGCCTCGGCACCGGGACCATAGGCCAGGGTCACGGTCAATTGCTGGCGGGGATCGCGCGGCTGGCTCTCGAGCCAGCGCGCCAGCGGCGGCGCCCCCGGAGCGGCGATATAGAGCGCCAGGGGCTCGCCCTGCGCGGAAGGGGCTTGGGGGTGGGCGCTATCGGGGGGGGCGGTTTGCGTTGTCGCGTCCGTGCGCGGCGGCGCCGGCCGATGCGCCAGGGCCGCCGCCATCAGCATGAACAGGATCAGCGAGAGATCGGCCAGCGACGTCTGCCAGCTCGTCGCGGTGCGCGCGCTCACCAAGGCCATTCTCCGTCCGGCCGGCTTTCCTCGCCGTCCTCCAGTTCCACCTCGGCCGCCGGTTCGGGCGCACCGCCGGGTACGGCCTCCATCGCCGCCGAGACCTGCGAAGCCCGCGCGGACCGCGCGCTGCTGGGCAGCGCGTCGATCACCTGTGCCTCCAGCCAGTCGAGCACGCGCTGACGCTCGTGCTCTTCCTCCACCGCCCGGCGCGCGACCATCCGGGCCAGCGGGGCAAACACGATATTGCCCAGCAGCAAGCCATAAAGCGTGGTCAGCACCGCCAGCGAGATCGCCCCGGTGAAGTCCCCCTCCGCCGCGGCGCCGGTCGGCAACTGGCTGAGCGAGACCAGCGTCCCCGCCAGCCCGAACACCGGCGAAAGGTCCGCCGCCTGGTTGAGCGAACGCACCGCCCGCTGGGTCGCCTCGACGCGGCGCTGCTTGTGGAGCGCATGGGCGACATGCAGCGCCTCGATCGAGCGTTTGCCGATCAGCAGGCTGGTCGCCTCGTCGAATTCGGCATCGCCGGTCCGGTAGGGCTCGGTGCGGATCACCCCGTCGCGCTGCATCTCCTGGATGTGGACGGCGAGGCCGGTCCGCGCCCGCGCCGCCGAGAAACGGCGCCGGAACAGCCCGCGCAGCGCCCTGCAGGCGGCCAGGCTATCGGCAATCCCGCAGCGCAGCAGGGTCGCCAGCACGGTGCCGCCGACAACGATCACCGCGCTGGTGGTGTCGAGCAGGTTATGCGGATCGATCACGCGCCCATTCTCCCTTCGAGGCAAAGAACGGCACGCCCCGGCAGGTTTCAGGCGGAGGCGGCGATTTGCCGGAACCGGCAAGCGCTTGCCGCCCCGCCGCCGCGCCTTCCGCCCGCTGCCGCCCGGAATCCGGCGATCCGGCAACTGGCACGCCCCTTGCTGTGAACGGGGCCCACGCCTTGAGGAGCCAGTCACGATGCCGCAGGACCTGTTCGGGATTCATGCCGAGGCGCTGGAGCTGCGCTCCCGGCGCATGGGCCTGATCGCCTCGAACATCGCCAATGCCGCCACCCCCGGCTACAAGGCGAGGGACATCGACTTCACCGCCGCGCTGAAGTCCGCCGAGGCCGGCGGCCCCCTCGCCGCCGCCGCCGACCGCGCCACGCAGTTCCGCGTCCCGGTCATGCCCTCGCTCGACGGCAACACGGTGGAGCTCCAGAACGAGCAGATCGCCTTTTCCGAAAACGCGGTGGGCTATTCGGCCACGCTGCAATTCATCCGCGCCCGCGTCGACACCGTGACGCGCGCCTTGAGGGGCGACTGACGATGGCGGGCGAACGGGCAGGCGGCGGGCAGGCAAGCGGAGGGCAGCCGCCGATGACGATGTTCGCGCTCGCGCAGCGGGCGATGTCGGCCCAGCTCGTGCGCATGAACGCGGCCGCCTCGAACCTGGCCAACGCGGGTTCGGTCGCGGGCAGCGAACAGGGGGCCTACAAGCCGATCCGCGCGGTCTTTGCCGAGGACCTCGACGCCGCCAGCGGCCTCGCCTCGGTCGATGTCCAGGCGGTCCAGCGCGAGCAGGCCGCCGCGGTGCGCCAGCACAGCCCCGGCCACCCGCTGGCCGATGCCAACGGCGACGTCTGGGTCGCCCCCGTCGACGAGAATGCCGAGATGGTCGAGATGCTCGAAGCCTCTCGCCAGTACCAGAACCTGGTCGAGGCCCTCTCGACCGCCAAGCAGCTCATGCTCGACACCGTGAGGATGAAATGACCGTCACCACCATCACCAACACCAGCAGCACGACCGCCTCGACCTCGGCCGCCAAGACCTCGGCCGCCAAGACTTCTCTGGCCGACCTCGACCAGGGCGATTTCCTGAAGCTGATGATGACCCAGATGCAGCAGCAGGACCCGTTCAACCCGATGGACCAGACCGAGATGCTGGCGCAGATGGCGCAGTTCTCCTCGCTCGCCTCCACCACGACGATGGCGGACACGCTGAGCACGATCTCGTCCAAGCTCGACACCCTGGTCTCCGCCCAGACCGCAGCACAGGCCGCCACCCAGGCCTCGCTCGCCGAACTGGTGAGCGCGGCGACGGCGAGCGCAGACACCGGTTCCGGAGACACGGGTTCCGCAGACACCTCTTCGGCCGCCGCCTGACCCCCCTCTTCGCAGGAGACCACGATGTCCTTCTACACCTCGCTCACCGGGCTCAAGAACGCCCAGACCGACCTCTCGGTCATCGCCCACAACATCGCCAACTCGGAAACCGACGGCTTCAAGAAAAGCGATGCCTCGTTCGCCGACATCGTCTCGGCCTCGATCCTCACCGACCCGGCGCTGACTGTGGGCATCGGCGCCCGCGTCTCCTCGATCAAGCAGGAGTTCTCGCTCGGCCCGATCGAACAGACCGGCTCGGCGCTTGACGTCGCCATCAACGGCGAGGGTTTCTTCACGGTGGTCTCGCCCACCTCCGGCCAGACCGAATATACCCGCGCCGGCTCGTTCTCGGTCGACGGCAACGGCTACGTCAAGAACGCGCAGGGGTCGCGGCTCCAGGTCTTCCCGGTCGATTCCACCGGGGCGATCTCCTCGACCACGCTGCAAAGCGCGCAGATCCCCTCGACCAACACCGCCGGCTCCGAATTCGCGGGCGTCACCATCAGTTCCACCGGGCAGGTCGTCGCCACTTATGCCGACGGCTCCAACACCACCGTCGGCGTGCTGGCGCTGGCCTCGTTCATCGCCCCGACCGGGCTCAAGCAGCTGGGAAATGCCAGCTGGAAGGCCACCGGCATTTCCGGCGCGGCCACTTACGGCCAGCCGGGTTCGGGGCTCTACGGTTCGCTGCTGGCCGGATCGCTCGAACGTTCCAACGTCGATCTGGCCGAGGAACTGGTCTCGCTGATCACCGCCCAGCGCGATTTCCAGGCCAATGCCAAGGCCGTCGATACCGCCACGCAGATCTCCCAGACGATCATCAACTTGCGCACCTGACGCGGGGCCGCTGAACCATGGACCGCCTGATCTATACCGCCGTCTCCGGGCTCAACGCCTCGCTCAACCGCGAGCGGGTGACCGCCAGCAACATGGCCAATGCCCAGACCATCGGCTTCAAGTCGGAGATCCTGCAGGCCACGCCGATGACGCTGGAGGGCCCGCAACTGGAAGTGCGCGCGCTGTCCGGCACCGCGGTCACCGGGGCCTCGATGAAGCCGGGCGAGATCAACCGCACCGGCCATCCGCTCGACGTCGCGCTGCAGGGCGAGGCGCTGCTGGCGGTGCAGGCGGGCGACGGACAGGAGGTCTACACCCGGCGCGGCGACCTCTCGATCACCGCGACCGGGGTGCTGCAGAACGGCGACGGCCTGCCGGTGATCGGCGATGCCGGGCCGATCTCCATCCCGCCCGGCGGCACGGTGACGATTGCCGAGGACGGCGGCATCCTCGTTGCCGATCCGGCGACGCCCGACCAGCCGCCGCAGCGGGTGGACCGGCTGAAGCTGGTGAGCCCCGCCGGCAGCCAGATCGCCAAGGACCTCGAAGGCAATTTCCGCGTGATCGGCGGCGCCCCGGGGGGAGCCCTGCCGATGGATGAAAATGCCCAGGTAATTCCCGGGGCTCTCGAACAGTCCAACGTCAACCCTTCGGAGGTACTCGTCGAAATGATCTCGGCGCAGCGCCTCTTCGAAATGCGCACCAAGCTGGTCGAGACCGCCCGTCAGGTCGACGAGGGCGGTGTCCGGCTCATGCGCATCGACAGCTGAGGATAGCAAGCCATGCCCAGTTCCGCACTTCAGGTCGCCCGTACCGGTCTCGAGGCCCAGGACACGCGCATGCGCGTGATCGCCAACAACCTCGCCAATGTCTCGACCACCTCGTTCAAGCGCGATCGCGCCAACTTCGCGACGCTCGCCTACCAGGACGCGCGTGTCGCCGGCGCCCAGTCGTCGACCGAGACGGTCTATGCCACCGGGCTCAACCTCGGCACCGGGGTCGCCGTGCAGTCGACCTCGCGGATCGACACGCAAGGCTCGCTGCAGACCACCAACAACACCTTCGACCTTGCGCTCGACGGCGACGGCTACTTCCAGATCAGCCTGCCCGGCGGCCAGCTCGCCTATACCCGCGCGGGCAATTTCACCCGCTCCTCCGAAGGCCAGCTGGTGACGACACAGGGATACGTGGTCCAGCCGCCGATCACCGTTCCCGAAGGCGCGACCTCGGTCACCGTCTCGCAGGACGGCACCGTCTCGGCGCAGCTCGCGGGACAGGCCGACCCCAGCCAGCTCGGCCAGATCACCATCGCCAGCTTCACCAACCCGGCAGCGCTCCAGGCCGCCTCGGACAACTTCCTGCTCGAGACCGCCGCCAGCGGCCCGGTCCAGCTGGGCATCGCCGGGCAGGACGGACGCGGCCAGATCCGGCAGGGCATGCTGGAGGCCTCGAACGTCAACGTCGTCGAGGAACTGGTCGACATGATCGAGACGCAGCGCGCCTACGAGATCAACTCAAAGATGATCTCGGCGGTCGACGAGATGCTGCGCAACGCCAACCAGACGCTGTGACGATGGCCGCGCGCGCCCTCCTGCTGGCCGCATCGGCGCTGGCCCTGCTGGCCGCTCCGCCTGCCCTTGCCCGCAAGAAGCCCAGGCCGAGCGGGTTCGAAGCGACCCTTCCGCCCGCCGCCCTGCCGCCCGCCACTCTGCCCTCCGCAATGCCGGGCGAGGCGAGCGGCGGCATCTTCAACGTCTCCGCCGGCTATGCCCCGCTCTACAGCGGCACCCGCGCCGCGCGCATCGGCGATCCGGTGACGATCCTGCTGGTGGAGACGACCACCGCCGCCAAGACCGTCAGCTCCAAGAGCCAGAAAGGCGGCAGCGCCGCGATCACCCCGCCGACCGCGGGGCCGCTGTCCTTCCTCAATCCCAACGCGCTTAACGCCGGCTCCACCTCGTCGTTCAATGGTCAGGGCAATGCCGCGCAGACCAGTACGCTGGTCGCCACGCTGTCCGTCACCATCGCCGAAGTGCGTGCCAACGGCACCGCCCTCGTCAAAGGAGAGAAGAAGATGCTGGTCAGCCAAGGCGACGAATGGGTCCGCTTCTCGGGCATCGTGCGCCTCGCCGACATCGACGCGGACAACCAGGTCGCCTCGACCCGGGTGGCCGACGCGCAGATCGAATATACCGGCAAGGGCGCGATCATGCGCGCCGGGCGGCAGGGCTGGCTCGGCCAGTTCTTCAACATGATCTCGCCGTTCTGATGCTCCACGATCCCGATCTCCCCCCGATCCCGCCCAGCCGGCTGGTCACCGTGTCGGTGCCGGTGCTGCTGCTGCTCGGCATGATCGCGCTGATCGCCTTCCTCGCCCCCGTCCACGCCCATGCCGAGCGGGTGCGCGACCTCGGCCAGTTCCAGGGCGTGCGCCAGAACCAGCTGACCGGCTACGGCATCGTGGTCGGCCTGCCCGGCTCGGGAGACGACAACCTCGAATACCTGACGCAGGCGATGAAGGGGGTGTCGGGCCGCATGGGCCTAACCCTGCCCGCCGGCGTCTCGCCCGGCCTCAAGAACGCCGCCGCCGTCATGGTCACCGCCGACCTGCCCGCCTTCGCCAAGCCGGGCCAGCGCATCGACGTGACCGTCTCGACCATCGGCAAGGCCAAGTCACTGCGCGGCGGCGCGCTGATCATGACCCCTCTCTACGGGGCCGACGGCCAGATCTACGCGATGGCGCAAGGCAACCTGGCGGTGGGCGGGCTCGGCATCTCGGGCAAGGACGGCTCCAACGTCACCGTCAACATCCCGACCGTGGGCCGCATCGCCGAGGGTGCCAGCGTGGAGCGGGCGGTCGCCACCGGGTTCGACAGCAATGCGGTGCTGCGCTGGAACCTGTTCGATGCCGACTTCCTCACCGCCGCGCGGGTGCGCGATGCGATCAACCGCCGCCTGCCGGGCACGGCCTCGGTCGAGGACGGGGTGACGCTGGCGCTGCGCCTGCCCCCCGAACCCGACACCCGCGCCAGCGTCATGGCCGCGATCGAGATGATCGACGTCGACCCCGCCGAGACCCCGGCGCGGGTTGTCGTCAACAGCCGCACCGGCACGGTCGTCATCAATTCCGCCGTGCGGCTCTCGCCTGCCGCGATCAGCCACGGCAAGCTCACCGTCAGGGTCGAGGAACGCCCCACCGTCGTCCAGCCCGCGCCCTTCAGCCAGGGCAGGACGGCGGTGGAGCAGAACTCCACACTCTCGGTCGACGAGGAAAAGCGCGCGGTCATGCTGTTCAAGGGCGGCGCCTCGCTGGCCAAGGTGGTCGATGCGCTGAACCTGCTCGGCGTCACCCCGTCCGACCTCGTGGCGATCCTCGAAGCGCTCAAGCAGGCGGGCGCGCTCAAGGCGGAGATGGTGGTGATATGAGCATGATCGCGCCCCCGCTTTCCGGTCTCACGCCGCCTCCTGCCGCCAGCGACCGCGACAGGCTGTCCGCCACGGCAAAGCAGTTCGAGGCGATGTTCGTGCGCCAGATGCTGGCCGCCGCGCGCAAGGCCGATTTCGGCGGCGATGCGCTGTTCGGCAGCCAGGCGCTCGACACCTTCCGCCAGATGCAGGACGAGCATTTCGCCGACGTCACCGCGCAGAGCGGCACGCTGGGCCTTGCCGCCATTCTCGAGGCGCAGATGGCGCGGTTCCTGCCCGCCACGCAGAACGGCGCCGCACCTGCGCCCACCCCCACACCCACAGCCGCGCCCACACCCGCGTCCACACCCGCGTCCACACCCGCGCCAGCCGGAGAGGGAGCCGCATAAGCCATGGCCGCCGACCTCATCGCCATCGCCAATTCGGGCGCCCGCGCCGCCCGGGCGGCGCTCGACATCACCGCGCAGAACATCTCGAACGCCTCGTCCGACGGCTATGTCCGGCGCAGCGTCTCGCTCGCCGAACTGGCGGTCAATTCGGTCAGCGCCGCGCCCACCGCGATCAACCTGGCGGGGGTGCGGGTTGCCGGCATCGTGCGCAACGCCGACATGTTCCGCCAGTCGGAAGTGCGCCGCACCGGTGCCGACGCCTCCCGCGCCGATGCCGAAGTGCAGGGGCTGGAGAACGTCGAGGCCGCGGTCGAGCAGACCGGGGTCTATACCTCGATCGTCGATTTCGAGGCGGCGCTGAAGCAATTGCTGTCCGATCCGGTCGACGGTTCGCTGCGCGCCTCCGCGCTGGAACAGGGGCGCACCTTGGCCCAGACCATCAACACGGCCGCCTCCAGCCTCGATGCCGCCGGCGAAGGGCTGCGGTTCGAGGCGCAGGACGGGGTCGACCAGGTCAACACGCTGGCCGCCGAACTCGCTCGCGTGAACTTGCGCCTCTCGCGCGCGTCGGATTCGTCGAGCGACCAGTCGAGCCTGCTCGACCAGCGCGATTCGCTGCTCGAGAAGATCAGCACTTACGTCGATACCTCGACGACCTTTGCCGGCGACGGCACCGTCGCGCTGCGCCTGGGCGGCAGCAGCGGTCCCGACCTCGTCAGCGGCGGCACCGCCGCGAGCCTGGCCATGGCGACGGCCAGCGACGGCACCCTGACCTTCACGCTCGGCGGGACAGCGGCGGCTATCGCCTCGGGCTCGATCGCCGGCAAGAACCAGGCACTCGCCGAACTCGCCAACGTGCGCGGCCAGCTCGACACCATCGCCGCCGGCATCATCACCGCCGTCAACGGCGCGCAAGCCTCGGGCGTGGACCTCAACGGCAATTCCGGCCAGCCGATGTTTTCCGGCAGCGATGCCGCCAGCATGGCCATCGCCCTCGCCAGCGGCAGCCAGATCGCCACCGCCCCGGCCGGCGCCGGCGCCAACAGCCGCGATGCATCCAACCTCGAGGCCATGCGCAGCGCCCTCGACAGCGCCGACCCGGCGGGCGGCATGAACTCGCTGCTGTTCGGCATTTCCAGCGCGGTGGCCGGGCGCAGCGTCACCCGCGATGCGCTCCAGTCGATCGCCGGCAGCGCCAAGGTCGCGCTGGAGGCGCAGTCCGGCGTCGATCTCGACCAGGAAGCGGTCAACCTCACCCGCTTCCAGCAGGCCTACCAGGCCAATGGCCGGGTCATGCAGGTGGCCTCCGACATCTTCGATTCCATCCTCTCGATCCGCTAGTCCGACCGGAGCCCGTGCCATGTTGTTCACGTCATGACGATCGTCTCGACCAGCACCGCCGCCTTTTTCGAAAGGTCGCGCCGCGACATCAAGGACTTGCGCACCCAGGCCGAGAACTACCAGTCGCAGCTGTCGAGCGGGCAGAAGATCGATCGCTCCTCGGACAACCCGGTCGCCGCCTCGCGGCTGCGCACGCTGTCGCGGCTGGAGGCGCTATCGGACATCGACCAGAGCAATGCCGAGCGCGCCAATGCCGACCTCTCGCTGGCCGATTCGGCGATGTCGGACATGGCGGATGCGCTGATCCGCGCACAGGAACTGGCAACGCAGGCGTCGAACTCCACCTTGTCCGACGACCAGCGCAGCTCGATCGGCGCCGAACTCGACCAGATCTTCACCAACCTGCTCGCGCTCGCCAATGCCCGCGATTCCAACGGCCATGCGCTGTTCGGCGGGGCCAGTTCGGGCGATGCCTATTCGCTCGATGCCGCGGGCAACGCGGTCTATGTCGGCACCGCCAGTTCGGGCACCCTGCCGCTGGGCGAAGGGCAGAGCGTCACCCGCTCGATGACCGGGCCGGAATTCCTCTCCTTCACCGGCTCGGGCGGCAGCGCGACCGACCTGCTCGCGGTGGTCAGGAACCTTGCCGAGGCACTGCAGGGCGCCGCGAGCGATCCGACCGGCGCTGCCGCCGCCGCGCTCACCGACCTCAAGACCGGGCTCGATTCGCTGACCACCGGGCAGACCGTGATCGGCACCCGGCTCGCCTGGATCGAGGTGACCGGCGATCGCCGCACCGACCTCTCGGCGCTGCGCTCGACCGAGGAATCCGACATCGGCGCGGCGGATCTCGCCACCACCATCGCCCAGTTGCAGGAGACCATGACCGTGCTGGAGGCCTCGCAAGCCACGTTCGGCAAGCTCGCTTCGCTCAACCTCTTCAGCCAGCTCGGCTGATTTCACGACCCGGCCAGCGGGGATGGCCGGGTTTCCTTTCGGGGGGACACGTTAACCATGTTCGCAATCATCGGCGTCGTCATCCTGCTGGTGATGGTATTCGGCGGCTTTGCCATGACCGGCGGCGCGCTCGGCCCGGTCATGCACGCGATCCCGCACGAGATGCTGATCATCGGCGGCGCCGCCATCGGCGCGATCGTCACCGGCAACTCGATGCACGAGATCAAGGCGCTGGGCGGGGGCCTGGGCAAAGTGTTCAAGGGCCCGCGCCACAACAAGCAGGACCATGTCGACGCCATCATCCTCACCGTCAGGCTGATGAAGCTGCTCCGCTCGGAAGGCCCGGTCGCGCTCGAAAGCCATGTCAACGAGCCGCAAAGCTCCACGCTCTTCGCCGAGTTTCCCCGGCTGCTGGCGAACGAGGCGCTGGTCCACCTGATCTGCGACACACTGACCCTGATCGTCGTCTCCTCGGGCACGCTGGAAGTCCACGCGGTCGAGGATGTCATGGACAATGCGATGAAGACCCATTTCCACGAGCATCACGAGCCGCAGCACGCCTTGCAGAACCTGGCGGATTCGCTGCCCGCTCTGGGTATCGTCGCCGCCGTGCTGGGCGTGGTGAAGACGATGGGCTCGATCGACAAGCCGCCCTCGGTGCTGGGCGGGATGATCGGCTCGGCGCTGGTCGGCACCTTCATGGGCGTGCTGCTCGCCTATGGCATCGTCGCGCCGATGGCGGGTCGCCTCAAGCAGATCAACGAGCAGGACGAGCAGATCTTCCAGGCGGTGAAGCAGGTCATCATCGCCAGCCTCCACGGCTGGCCGCAGCCGCTGGTGGTGGAATCGGCGCGCTCGGGGCTGGGCCATGCGTTCCGCCCGGGCCTGTCCGAACTGCTCGACGCCATGCGCGGGCGCTGAGAACACCGGATGGCCAGCAAGAAACCCAAGGAAGCCCCCAAGCCGATCATCGTCAAGAAAGTGACGGTGGTGGCCGGCGGCCATCACGGCGGCGCCTGGAAAGTCGCCTATGCCGACTTCGTGACCGCGATGATGGCGTTTTTCCTGCTGCTGTGGATCGTCGGCGCCACCACCGAAAAGCAGCGCAAGGGCATTGCCGACTATTTCTCGCCGACGCTGGTGAAGACCAAGCAGGGCAGCGCGGGTTCGGGCAACGGCCTGCTCGGCGGCTCGTCGCTGACCGAGAAGGACAACCTGCCCCATGCCGGGGGCACCGGCACCAAGACCATCACCGTCCCGCGCGACACCACCGGCGGCAACCGCGAGGGCGGCACCAAGATCAAGCGGGTCTCGCGCGCCAAGGAGGCGCTGTCGCGCAAGCTCCAGTCGACCGAGGCCCTGCGCCGTCTCGCCAAGAACCTGCGCATGGTCGACACCACCGAGGGCGTGCGGATCGACATGGTCGACGATGCCGACTTCTCGATGTTCCAGCTCGGCACGACGATCCTGACCCCGCAGGCGCTCCAGTTGCTGACCGCGATCAGCGAGGCGGTGGGGCCGGACGGCGGCGCCCTGACGATCCGCGGCCACACCGACGCGGTCCCCTATCGCGACGGGGTTCCCGGCAACAACTGGTCCCTCTCGGCCGGGCGCGCCGAAGCCACCCGCCAGCAGCTCATCCGGGACGGCGTGCCGGCGGACCGTTTCAAGCGCATCGAAGGCGTCGCCGACCAGGAACTGCTGATCCCGCAGGACCCCCACGACCCGCGCAACCGCCGCATCTCGATCACGCTTGCCAACTAGGCGGCTAGGCGGCGGCCCCAAGGCACCGGGCTGGCCACCAGATGGAGGCGCCAGATGGACCAGAAAGACGGGCCAGCGACCTAGGCCGCTTCCAGCACCATGTTGAACGGTCCTTCCGTCGCCCGGCGCACGCTGCCGAAGCCCGCCTCGCGCATGATCGCGGCGATGCGCGCCTCGCCCGCCTGCGCGCCCAGCCCCTCGCCCACTTCCTGATCGAGCGAGGTCGGCACGCAGATCATCGTCGAGGCATTGTAATAGAGCCGACCGACCGGGTTGAGGTTCTGCTCCGGGCTGTCCCCGGCGATCGGCTCCACCACCATCCAGTGCCCGCCCGGCGCCAGCATGCCGCGCACGTGCTGCGCGCAGCCGCGCGGATCGCCCATGTCGTGCAGGCAATCGTACATGGTCACGAGATCGAACCCGCTCTCGGCGATCTCCTTGGCACTCGCGACTTCGAAGCGGACGCGGTCCTCCATTCCGTGCGCGCGGGCATGGCGCCGCGCCTCGGCGATCGAGGGTTCGTGAAAATCGAAGCCGACGAACCGGCTCTGCGGCCAGGCCTCGGCCATCAGCAGGGTGGAGAAACCGACCCCGCAGCCGACGTCCGCCACGTTGGCCCCGGCCTGCAGCCGCGCCTCCACCCCGTCGAGCGCCGGGATCCAGTTCTGGACGATGTTGTTGACGTAACCGGGGCGGAAGAAGGCCCCGGTCGCGCAGAACAGGCACCCGGCATGGTCGCCCCAGCGCACCCCGCGGCCGTCGCGGAAGCACTGTTCGACGCGCGGCTCGGCCTCGATCATCGCCGCCACCAGTTCATAGGCTCCGGCAAGGTAGACCGGGCTGTCCTTCACGACAAAAACCATCGCCTGTTCGCGCGAGAGACTGAAGCGCTCGCTCGCGGGATCGTAGTCGACATAGCCGCCCGCCGCCTGGGCCAGCGCCCATTCGCGCACGTAACGCGGATGCAGCCCGCCCGCGCGTTCGGCCAGTTCCCCCGCCGTGGCGGGCGATCCGGCCAGGGCCTCGAACAGGCCGAGCCTGATGCCGATTCGCACGGTCGGCACGCTCATCGCGCCGCCAAGGTCGCCCAGCATCTTGCCGATGAAGGCGTGCAGCTTCGCTTCGTCGATCCGGTCGGACATGGTGGTTTCCCTCTCGCTTGCGGTTTTCACCGAGGCCCACCCCACAAGCGCGAGAGTACCACGGGATCGCCGCCGCCGCGAATCGCCCGAAAGGGCCCGGCGGCAGGGGAACACCCGCCGGGCCCTGGGCAGGCCGGTCCGTGGGGACCGGCCCGGTTCACGCAGGCTTGGAGCCGTTTCCGACCAGGTGATTACACCTGATCGGACAACGCCTTAACGCAGCAGCGAGAGCACGTTCTGCTGGCTCTGGTTGGCCTGCGCGATCATCGCGGTCGAGGCCTGACTGAGAATCTGCGCCTTGGCCATCTGGGTGGTTTCGCTCGAATAGTCGGCATCCTCGATTCGCGACCGTGCGTCCGACAGGTTCGTCACGTTGTTGGTGAGGTTGTTGATCGCCGATTCGAGGCGGTTCTGACCGGCACCGAGCGAGGCGCGGGTGGCGTTGACGTCGGCCAGCGCCGCATCGACGTTGTCGATCGTGGTCGAGGCCGCCGTGGCCGTGGTCACGTCGAGCGCCGAAGCGTCGATGTTGGTGCCGTCGATCGCCGAGGAGGTCAGGGTGATCGTCTCGCCCGAATTGGCACCGGTCTGGATATCGAACGTCACGTCGCTGCCCGAACTGGTGGAGAACAGCGCGTTGCCGTTGAACTTGGTCTGCGAAAGGACGTCGCTGATCTGGCTGGTGAGCGCGGTGACTTCGGACTGCATCGCGGTGCGGTCGGACGACTGGTAGGTGCCCGAGGACGACTGGACCGCCAGTTCCCGCACGCGCTGGAGCATGTTCGAGACTTCGGAAAGCCCGCCTTCCGCCGTCTGCGCCAGCGAGATACCGTCATTGGCGTTGCGGATGCCCTGGCTCATGCCGCGCACCTGCGCGGTCATCGAGGTGGCAATCGCAAGACCGGCGGCATCGTCCTTGGCCGAGTTGATTCGCTTGCCGGTCGACAGGCGCTCCATCGCGGTGCCCAGCATCTTGTTGGCCGTGTTGGATGCGTTCGACGCCTTGATGGCGCTGATATTCGTATTGATAACAGACATGTAAATGCTCCCGTTGCGTGTCCCGAAGTTTGAAACAGCCCTGATGCCGGCCCATCCGGCACGGCTGTCGGACCCTAGACCGGCAAGCGACCGGCAAAATTAAGCCGCCTGCTTGCCGGATGCTTGCCGCAGGCCGGCAAAAAGACCGGCGATCCCGCCGCTTCGCGGGGCAAAACTACGGGGGGCTACGGGGACTTAAATTTTCGAAGGGTTCGCCGTTTGGGACCCATACCATCCCTTGGAAGAACATTAATTCCATGGGGAAACCGGAGACATGGCCGAACAGGCTTTCGACACCGAATTCGAGCGTCGCCACGGCCCTCTGGCACGCCGTGCGGCGATCATCACGGCCTCGCTGCTGGACCCGGACGGCGTTGTCCTGAGCGACGCCGCGACAGGCACCGGCCACCGCGAGGCGGCAATGGCCTCCGGTGCCCGTCAGGTCCGCCTGACACGGGGACAGGCCCCCGCCTTGTCGCGCGCGGCATCCGGCGCCATCGCCGTGACTTATGCCGACCCGGTGAGCGAGGCCTCGCTGGCGATGCTGCTGGCGGCGATGTCCGGCCCCGAGGCGCCGATCGCCGCCGATCCGGCCAGCCTCTCGATCTTTGCCCTCGCCAGCCGCCTGGCGGCGAGCGACATCCCGGTGCTCATCAACGGCCCCACCGGCACCGGCAAGGAAGTGCTCAGCCGCTTCATCCATGCCCGCAGCAGCCGTGCGGGCGGGCCGTTCATCGCGGTCAACTGCGCGGCGATGCCCGAAACCATGCTGGAGGCCATGCTGTTCGGCCACCAGAAGGGCGCCTTCACCGGCGCCACCCAGTCGAGCGAGGGCTTCATGCGCGCGGCCGACGGCGGCACCCTGCTGCTCGACGAGATCGCCGAGATGCCGCTGCCGCTCCAGGCCAAGCTGCTGCGCGCGCTGCAGGAACAGGAAGTGGTGCCGATCGGGTCGACCCGGCCGATCAAGGTCGACATCCGGGTGATCGCCTGCGCCAACCGCGACCTGCCCACCGAAGTGGCCGAAGGGCGCTTCCGCGCCGACCTCTACTACCGGCTCAACGTCTTCCCGCTGATGCTCGATTCGCTGCGCGAGCGGCCCGACGACATCGCCCCGCTCGCCTTCGCGATGGCCCTGCGCCATGCCCCCGATCCGGCGCGGGTGCCGTGCCTGTCCGACTGCGCGATCGCGATGCTCAAGCTCCATGCCTGGCCCGGCAACGTGCGCGAACTGGAAAACGTCATGCGCCGCGCGCTGCTGCTCGCCCACGGACGGCCAATGATCACCCCCGAACACATCGTGTTCGACTGCCCGGCCCGCCTGCTCGGCGCCGCCCTGCCCGGCGCATCCATCCCCGGTGCCTCCATCCCCGGCGCCTTCATCCCCGGCGTGCCGCTCATCGCCGACGACGACGCGGGCCCGCGCCGCCTCTCCAGCATCGTCCAGATCTCCGAGGCCCGCGCCATCGTCGAGACGCTGGAAGCCTGCGGCGGCAGCCGCGTGCGCGCCGCCCGCGCGCTGGGCATTTCCGAACGCACCTTGCGCTACCGGCTGGCCTCGCTGCGCGAGGCCGGCATCGAGATCGGCCGCAACGTGGTGACGCCGCTGTCCGGCGTGATCGCCAGCCGCGCCGCCGGAGGCGGCAGATGAGCGCGATCTCCGGCCTCGTCGGAAGTGCTGCCGGCAATGCCGGCGGCATCCAGCAGATCATGGCGATGCGCCAGCAGATCATCCAGCGCAGCGACCTGCTGCAACAGATCCACGCCGCGCAGGAAAGCGCCCAGACTGCAACCGCCAGCGGTTCCATCCCGCTCGACAGCCCCGCCAACGGCTTTGCCCAGAGCCTGCACAACGCGCTCGACGGCGTGAACGGCGTGCAGTCCAGGGCCGAGGCCCTGACCGACGCCTACCAGAAAGGCGAAGTGACCGACGTCGCCAAGGTCATGCTGGCGCGGCAGGAGGCGGGGGTCGCCTTCGAGGCCACGCTGCAAGTCCGCAACAAGCTGCTGTCCGCCTACCAGGACATCATGCGGCTGGGGGTCTGACTGAACCATGGCCGATCCCGCCGTTCCCGACATCCCCGGCGCCGCGGGCGGGCCTGCGACTTCCGGGCAGCTGCCGGCTCCGCAATCGCTGTTTGCCCCCTTCGCCGATCCCCAGGGCGGGCCGGTGCTGACCCGCATCGGCTCGTTCACCGCCCAGCCCGCCGTGCGGCGGATCATGCCCGCCTTCGTCGCGCTGGCGGCGGTCGGCGGCGCCCTGCTGACCTGGGACGCGATGGCCCCCTCGCCGCAGCGGATCCTCTATTCCCAGCTTGGCGATGCCGACCGGGCCGGCGTCGCCGCCGCGCTCGACCAGGCGGGCATCGGCTACCGCATCGAGAACGAGACCGGCGCGCTGACCGTGGCCGAGGGCGATTATTACCGCGCCCGCATGCTGGTCGCCTCGGACGGGGCACTGGCCACGCCGGAAAGCGGCGACCAGCTGCTCGACAAGCTGCCGATGGGGGCCAGCCGCACGCTGGAGGGCGAACGCCTGCGCGCCGCACGCGAACACGACCTGCAACTGACCATCGCCGAGATCGACGGCGTCGAGGGCGTGCGCGTGCATATCGCCGAAGCCGAGAAATCGGTCTTCGTGCGCGACAACGTGGCGCCCTCGGCCTCGGTCATGGTGCGGCTGAAGCCGGGACGGCAATTGGCGGACAGCCAGGTCTCGGCCATCGTCAACCTGGTCGCCGGATCGATCCCCGGCCTTTCGCCCGACGCGGTGCGGGTGGCCGACCAGCACGGCCGGTTGCTGTCGCGCGGCGGAACGGGGGGCGGATCGGGGGGCGGCGTCGATTCCGACCGGCTCGACCTGCAATCGCGCATGGAAGCCAAGCTGCGCGACCAGGTCAGCCAGTTGCTGATCCCGATGCTGGGAGAACCCAACTTCACCACCCAGGCCCAGGTCGAGCTCGACATGGCCGACGTGACCCAGGCCCGCGAAAGCTACGACAAGGACGGCGTCGTGCGCTCCGAGACCCAGCAGCAGTCGCAGCAGTCCGGCACCGGCCCGGCCGCCGGCGTTCCCGGCGTGCTGTCCAACACCCCGCCGCCGCCCACCCAGGCCCGGCCCGGCGCCCCGCAGGGCAATGCGCCCGCACCCGGTGCCGCCCCCGGAGCTCCCCCCGGAGCGACCCCGCCGCCGACCAACGGCGAAAGTTCCTCCAGCCGCATGTACGAACTGGGGCGCGAGGTCTCGGTGTCGAGCTCGCGCCCCGGCGGGGTGAAGCGGATCTCGGTCGCGGTCGCGATCAGCGCCGCCGCGCTCAAGAGCGCCAAGCCGCAAGACATCCAGGACATCCAGGCGCTGGTCAGCGCCGCCGTCGGCGCCGATCCGCAGCGCGGCGATCAGGTCAAGGTGGTCATCCGCTCCTTCGACGCCGCCGCCCCCGCCGACAAGCTGGCCTTCTACGAGACCCCGTGGTTCGCGATGCTGGTGCGCAACGGCGCCGCCGTGCTGGCGGTGCTGCTGGTGCTGCTGATCGGGGTCCGGCCGATGGTGCGGGCACTGCGCGGCGAGCGCGCGGGCGGCACCAAGGGCAAGCGCAAAGGCAAAACCGCCAGGGGCAAAGCCGCCGCCGACGACGAGGACGAGGATGACGGCGACGGGGTCGACATCCTCCCCCCCACCGAAGGGGCACGCCCGCTCGGCCGGCAGGCGATTCCCGCAGCCGGGGTGATCGACATGGACAGCGACGTGTCGCGTTCCGACCTGCTCGCCCGCCAGGTCGACCTCGCGCAGCGCCTCGTCGCCGAAAAGCCGGACAGCGCCGTCGCCGCGCTGCGCCAGATGATCAACGATCCCGGCAGCGACGAAACCAAGGCCGCCTGATGGACGAGCCCGCCTCCCTGCTGCCCGCCGACAATGCCGCGGTGATGATGATGCTGCTCAACGACGAGCAGACCTCGCACATCCTCGCCGAGCTCGAACCCGACGAACTGCGCCGCCTGGGCGAGAAGATGTGCGCGCTGGGCGAGATCGGCCCCGAACTGATCGCCGAGGCCATTGCCGGTTTCATCGAGAAGACCGAGGCGCTCGGGCTTGTCGCCCATGACCGGGTCGGCCAGGTCCGCACGATGATCACCCGCGCGGTCGGCGAGGTGAAGGCCGAGAACCTGATGAGCCGCATCGTCCCCGAGGCGCCGCGCCACTCCAGCCTCGAACTGGCGCGCTGGCTGACGGCGGAATCGCTGATCCCGCTGGTGCGCGACGAGCATCCCCAGGCGCTGGCGGTGCTGCTGGTCCAGCTCGACCCGGACATCGCCGCCGCCGTGCTCCATGCCCAGCCCGAACCGGCGCAGTCCGAGATCGTCCACCGCGTCGCCACGCTCGGGCCGATCTCGCCGCAGGCGCTGGTCATGCTGGAGGAGCTGCTGGCGCGGCGGATCACCGAGTGCCACGGCCAGCGCCCCTTCGAGGTCGGCGGCGTGCGCGAGGCGGCGGGCATCGTCAACGGCGTCGGCAAAGTCGTCGAGAAACGGGTCATGAGCGAGCTGGTCCGCCGCGACAAGGTGCTGGCCCGCCAGATCGAGGACGAGATGTTCAAGTTCGAACACCTCTTCGTGCTCGATCCCAAGTCGATGGGCACCCTGCTGCGCGACGTGCCCAGCGAAGTGCTGATCGATTCGCTCAAGGGCATCAGCGAGGAGGAGCGCGACGTCTTCTTCCGCGCCATGTCCTCGCGCGCGGCGGACGGCGTGCGCGACGAGATCGCCGCGCGCGGCCGCACCAGGCTGGCCGACGTGGTGATCGCGCAGAAGGAAGTCGTGACCATCGCCCGCAAGCTCGCCGCCGACGGCGCGATCGTGTTCGGTTCGGGAGACGACGACTATGTCTGACCTCGGCTTCTCGCTGAAAGGGTTTCCCGGCGCGGACCGGGCGAGCCCCGCAGGCTCGGTCGCGCAGCTCCTCGCGGCGCTGGCCCGGCCGGCCGCCTTCCGTCCCGATGCCCGCTTCGGCCCCGCTGGCGCGGGCGCCGAGGAACCCGCCGCGCCGCAACCTGCCGCCGAGCCGGAAGCCGACCGGCCCGACCCCGTGGGCGAGGCCTTTGCCCAAGGGTTTGCCGAGGGCCACCGCCAGGCCAGCCTCGAGGCCGGGCACCGCGCCGAGATCGACGCGCGCGCGCGCGAAGACCTGTCCCTTGCCTTCGCCCGGATCGACAGCCAGCTGGAGGAGGACTTGCGCCTGCGCCTGCGCGACACCGTGCGCATCGAGACCGCCAGCGGCGGGGTCGAGGATGGCCCGGCGACCTGGCGCCGCGCCATCGCCGAAGCGCTCGACCAGTGCTGAGCCTGTTCGATTCCATCCTGTCCGACTGTGCCGCCGAGCCCATCGACCTGGCGCCGCGCCGGTTCGGGCTGGTTGCCGCCTGCGACGGCGGATTGCTCGAAGTGAGCGGGCTCTCGGTGCCGGTCGGGGCGATGTGCCGGGTCTCGCATGGCCCCCGCGCCTCGCTGGCCGCCGAAGTGATCGGCTTTCGCAACGGGCGGACGATGATGATGCTGCTGGGCGACACCATCCTGCTGCGGCCCGGCGCCCGCGTCTGGGCCGAAGGACGCCCCGGGCTGCTGCCGGTGGGCGAGGCGTTCCTCGGCCGCGCGGTCGATGGCGAGGGGCTGCCGATCGACGGCGGCTATCCGATCCACACCCGGAAGGAATGGCCCGCCGGCGGCGTGCGCACGTCCGCGCTGGACCGCAGCCCGGTCCGCCTGCCCTTCGATACCGGGGTGCGCGCGCTCAATGCGCTGACCACGTTCGGCGTCGGCCAGAGGATCGGCATCATGGCCGGATCGGGTGTCGGCAAGTCGGTGCTGATCGACATGATCGCGCGCGGCGCGGCGCGCACCGGCGGCGCCGACGTGGTGATCGTCGGCCTGATCGGCGAGCGCGCGCGCGAAGTGTCGGACTTCGTCGAGCGGCACATGCATGCCGAGAAGAAGGAGCGTACCGTGGTCGTGGCGGTTCCCGCCGACCATGCGCCGAACCTCAGGCTGCGCGGCGCCCTGCTGGCGACCGCGATGGCCGAGCATTTCCGCGCCAGGGGCCTTCGGGTCCTGCTGATCATGGACAGCCTGACCCGCGTCGCCCACGCCGCGCGCGAGATCGGCCTGCTGCTGGGCGAACCCGGCGCGGCCCGCGGCTATCCGCCCTCTGCGCTCGCGACGATCACCAAGCTGGTCGAGCGCGCCGGCAATTCGGCCGCGAGCGGCGGCTCGGTGACGGGTCTCTACACGGTGCTGGCCGATGGCGACAACCAGGACGACCCCGTCGTCGACACCGCCCGCTCGATCCTCGACGGGCACATCGTGCTGTCGCGCGATCTGGCCCAGCGCGGGCAATATCCGGCGGTCGACATCGCCGCCTCGCTGAGCCGGGTGATGAACGACATCGTCCCGCCCGACCATCAGGCGCTGGCCCGCCAGTTCCGGGCCTTGTCGGCCAGCTACGAGGCCAATCGCGACCTCGTGCTGATGGGCGCCTACCGCGCCGGGGCCGACCCGCAGCTGGACCGCGCGATCGCCATGCACCGCGCGCTCAGCGGTTTCCTCGGCCAGCCCGCCGGGGACGTCGTCGACCTGCCCGCCAGCACCGCGCAGCTTGCCCACCTGCTGGCGGCATGAACGCCGAGCGCCAGCGCCTGCTGCGCCTTCGGCGGCTCGAGAAGATCCGTGCCGTCGCCAGGCAGAATGCCGCGCTGGAGGCCGCACAGGCAGAAAGCACGCTGACACAGCTGCGCGGGCTCTGCGAACGCACCCGGCGACTGGCCGAGGACTACGGCCAGCGCCGCGAGATGGCCGACGGCGCGGCGCTGCACCAGGTCGGGCGCTTCGCCAGCGGGCTGGCGGCGATCTCGCGCAGCACCCAGGGCGACGCGCAGCGTGCGCAATCGATTGCGGACGCCAAGCAGCTGCAACTGGCCGAGGCCGAACGCCGCCGCGCCGCCATCGAGGAACGCGCCGCCTTGCAGGAACGGATGATCGCCAAAGCCGGTCAGGTGCCCTCGCTGGCGGCGCGTCGCCCGTCTGGCACGGGACTTGAATAGTCCCCGGCACCGCATCCGCTCGCGCGACTGGAGGACTTCACCGGCATGACCCCGCTTTCCGCCCCTACCGCTTCCGGCGCCGCCACCGCCAGCCTCGGCACGCGTGCCGGACCGCCCCCCGAAAGCGGCGGTTTTGCCGCCATTCTCGGCGGCGCCGAAGCCGGCCCGCAGGCGATCGCGGGCGGCATCGGGAGCGGGAGCAGCATCGGGAGCGGCAAGCCGACCGGCAAGGATTTGCCGGTCCTGCCTGCAAAAGCGGCTGCAAACGACGTCACCAAGGCGCAAGGCGAGGAACCCGGCACGCGGGAAAGCGGCGCGGTGCAAGACATCCCCCGCCCCGAACCGCTGGCTGCCGATCCGATGGCCCCCGATCCATCCCCGCTGGCGGCCGCGATCGCCGCCCTGGCGCTGGTGCCGAACCTTGCCGCGACCGCAGCGTCCGCGGCCCCGCAAGGCAGCGAGGCACGCGCGATCTCGCCCTCGGCCGAGCCCCGGCCTGTTCCCGCACGGGCAGTGCCCGCGCTGCCTGCCGCCGTGCCTGCCGGGACGCCGTTGTCGAGCGACCCGGCACTTGCCCCGGCAACGGGTGAACGCGCCCCGGTCGCACCGAAGGCTGTGGCTCTCGCGGCGATCGAACTGGTTCCCGTCGATGCGGCTGCGGACGATCCGGCCGCCGCCAATCCGGCCCCCGCAAATCCGGCCCCCCCAAATCCGGCAAACCGCAACCCCACCCCAGCGCCAGATAGCCCGGATGAGACCGCCTTGCCGGCGGACAAGGCCCCGGTGGCCGCCGGGGGTCTGGCCATGAACGCCCGGATAGTGCCGGCCCTGCGCCCCTCGCCGCTTGCGGGACAAGACTTCAGCAGTACCGGCAGCAGTACCGACACCAGTATCGGCGCCCATCCCGCGCCGGCAACGCTTTCCCTGGCGACAGACCCGGCCGCGCCCACCGCGGGCGGTACCGGCACTCCCGCCTTAGCGCCGCCCCCGGATTCGAGCGCCCGGCTGGCCGAGGCCCGCCGCAGCGCCTCCTATCCCTCTGGCAATTCCTCTGGCAATTCCTCTGCCGATCCGCTGGCAGATCAACCCGCGCTCCCGGCCGCGCCGGTGACACTGGCGCAGAGCGCCCCGGACACCGTCGCCATCGGCGCCTCCGGCAGCAGCGCGGCCGCCCCTCCCACCTCCGCATTTACGCCCCCTGCCAGCGGCACCGGCGAAACCGCGCAAGGCCCGCAGGACTTCGCCACACTGGTGAGCAAGCTGGGCGAGGCGCGCGAGGCGGCCAGCCCCCATCTCGTGCGCACGGCGATCACCCATGGCGAATTCGGCCCCATATCGCTGCAGTTCCGGCATGAGGGCGGCGCCCTCAGCGTCACCATGGCCAATGCCGATCCGGCTTTTGCCAGCGCGGTCCAGACCGGCCTCGCCGCCACGCTGGCGGCGGGCGCCGGCAATGGCGCCCTTGCGGACGGCAACGGCAACGGCAACGGCAGCGGCAACGGCAGCGGCGAGGCCCGGCAGGCCTGGCAACAGGCGTCCGCCAGCCACTCCGGGCCGGGGGCGGCCGGTTCGTTCGGAGCGGATTCGCGCCCGAATCAAGATCGAACCGCCGCGCAGTCCGGAGCAAGGGACGAGGAGCGCGCCCGCCAGGGCAGCGCGGCGACCATCGTCCAGGCCTCCGGCGAGGCCAGCGGGAGCACCCGGCCCCCGGCCGCCGGACCCGGCCCCGGACCCGGCCGAAGCGGCATCTACGCCTGATCCGACCAGCGACGAGGGGCAAGCATTGTGAGCAAAAAGGCAGCAACCGAGAGCGAGGGCGACAAGAAATCCAAGGGCAAGCTCGGCCTGATCCTGGTCGCCGTGGGCATGCTGGCAGTGGGCGGCGGCGGCGCCTTTGCCCTGGTCGCCACCGGTGTGATCGGCGGCGGCAAGCACGAGGTGAAGGAAGACAACCGCCCGAAGCTGGTGCGCAAGGGTGAGGCCGACCCCTTCATGCCCAAGCAGGAAGGCGGCGAAGGCGAAGGGGGAGGCGGCGAGGAACCCGAAGGCGAGGGCGGCGATCCCTATCGCACCGCCTACTACACCTTCACCGACGACTTCACCTCGAACCTCAAGGAATCCGACGCCCTGCTGCAACTGAGCCTGGCCTGCTCGACCCGCTACGACGGGCGCGTGCTGCAGTGGATCAAGAAGCACGAACTGGCGATCCGCTCGGCGCTGCTGGCGATCATGGCCGATACCCCCGAGGACGACATCTACACGATCGAGGGCAAGGGCCGTCTGCAGAAGCGGATGACCGATGCGATCAACCGGGTGCTGATCCAGAAGGAAGGCTTCGGCGGGGTCGACAACGTCTATTTCCGCAACTTCATCATCCAGTGACCGCCACCATGGCCTCTTCCGCCCCCGCAACCCTCTCCGGCACGTACCGCAAGGCCGCGCATTGCACCGAGCTGCTGGGCAAGGCGCCGAGCCTGGCCGAACTGGTGCCCGCGCTCTCGCTGATCGGCGAACGCCTGAGCCGCACGCTTGCCGCCGCGCTGGCCCGGCTTGCGGGCGGCGATCCGCCGGTGGTCTCGGCCGGCATGCCGATGGACGGCACCCTGGCCAGCCTGCAGGGCGACCTCGAGGGGCTCGCCGCGCATACGCTCATGGTGCTCGATCCCGGCGGCCTGCCGCTGCTGGCGACGTTCGAGGCCGAGACCGTGTTTCGCCTGGTGGACCGCACCTTCGGCGGCCGCGGCGTGCTGCCGGACCCGATTCCCGAGGCCTTCCCGCTTTCCGCGCTGCTGCTGGTCGACCAGATCGAGACCTGCCTGGGCCAGGCGCTTGGCGCCGCGCTGGAGGGGCCCACCCCCTATCTTGCCCGCAGCCTGCGCCGCGACACCAGCCTGCGCCAGCTCGATCCTTTCCCGCGCGGCGAAGACCTGCTCATGCTGACCCTCGAGGTCGAGGAAACCGGCTTTGCCCCCTGGTCGCTGCGGCTTTCCTTTCCGGTCGCGACACTGGCCGCGGTGACCCTGCCGCCGCGCCGTCCGGCCGCCAGCAAGGGCCGCGCCCAGGGCAGGCGCCCCCCCATGCGCCCTGATGCCCGCCGCGAACCATTTGCCTCGATCCCGGTCGAAGTCACCGCCCTGCTGGTCGACATGACCGTGCCGATGGCGCGCCTCTCCGCGCTCAGCCCCGGCGACGTGCTGCCGGTGGCGGTGGCGCGCAGCGTGCCGCTGCAACTGGGCGGGCGCACGTTTGCCACCGGAGCGGTCGGCGAGCTCGACGACCGTGTCGCCGTCCAGATTCAGATCGCGTTCTAGAACGGAAAGCCAAGCCCCATGAACATCCATCCCCGCAGTCTGGACTTCCTGCGCGACGTCGATGTCCGCCTTTCGGTGGAACTCGGGCGGACCCACCTGACACTGCGCGAAGTGCTGACGCTGGGGCCCGAGAGCCTTGTCGTGCTCGACCGCATGACCGACGAACTGCTCGACGTCATGGTCAACGGCAAGCCGATCGCCAAGGGCGAGGTGATCGCCCACAATGGCCGTTTCGGCCTGCGGATCGTCGAGATGACCGGGCACGAAAGCGACGGCGGCGCGGAAGGCGGCGGCCATGCGGGGGGGCATGCGGGGGGCCATGCGGGGGGCCATGCGGGCGGCGAAACCGGCGATGCCGTGCTGCCCGATCCCGCCGCCTCGGATGCGGAGTAGGCGGCGATGGCCTGGTATCTG
This sequence comes from Sphingomonas sp. IC081, assembly GCF_006874585.1. Classification (GTDB taxonomy): domain Bacteria; phylum Pseudomonadota; class Alphaproteobacteria; order Sphingomonadales; family Sphingomonadaceae; genus Novosphingobium. The sequence continues at coordinate 3,799,195 of NZ_CP029761.1, read as the reverse complement.
CTCAAGCTGATCCTGCTGCTGCCGCTGATCGGCGCCATGGCCTGGGGCTGCCTGTGGCTGGCGCGGCGCCTGCAGGAACGGGCCGGTAGTCCCGCCGCCGGGCGCTCGCTGCGGGTGGTGGAGACGCTGATGCTCTCGCCGACGCTGCGGCTGGCGGTGATCGAGTTCCATGGCCGCGAGATCCTCGTCTCCGCCTCGCGCCAGGGGCTGACCACGCTGGCAGAGGCCCCCGCCCGCACCGCGTCCACCCCGGAAGGTGCCGCCGGATCTGCCGCAGAGATGGCGCCATGAAGCGGATCGCCGTCCTGGGCGCGGCGCTTGCGGCGCTGCTGCTGCCGCTGGCGGTCCAGGCCCAATCCGCCGTGCAGTCCGCGGTTCCCTCGGCCGTTCCGGGCGCGCTCGACCGTGCCCTCGGCGCCATCGGCGGAACCGGCTCCGGCCCCGGCGGCCCGGGTATGAGCCTCTCGCTCCAGCTCCTGCTGATCATGGGGCTGCTGACCCTGCTGCCCACGCTGGTGCTGATGATGACCAGCTTCACCCGCATCCTCGTGGTGCTGGCGATCCTGCGGCAGGCGATCGGGCTCCAGCAATCGCCGCCCAACCAGGTGCTGATCGGGCTGTCTCTGTTCCTCTCGCTGTTTGTCATGTCGCCCACGCTGGAACGGGTCAACGCCTCCGCCATCGTCCCTTATGCCGCCGACCGGATCAATGCCCAGCAGGCGATCGCGGCGGCAGGGCGCGAATTCCACGCCTTCATGATCCGCCAGACCCGCGAGCGCGACCTCACCATGTTTGCCGACATGGCGCACAGCACCAGCGCGAACCCCGCCGGTCCCGGCGGCGGCCCGCGCTTTGCCAGCACCGCCGAAGTGCCGTTCTCGATCCTGCTGCCCGCCTTTGTCACCAGCGAGCTCAAGACCGCCTTCCAGATCGGCTTCATGCTGTTCCTGCCGTTCCTGGTGATCGACCTCGTCGTCTCCTCGGTGCTGATGAGCCTGGGCATGATGATGATGAGCCCGATGGTGGTCTCGCTGCCGTTCAAGCTGCTGCTCTTCGTGATGGTCGATGGCTGGGCCCTGCTGATGGGCTCGCTGGCGGCCAGCTTCGGCTAGCGGGGAGAGAAGCCATGGAAGACATCGGCGCCCTGCTCGACCTTGCCGACAAGATGCTGTGGGTCACCGCGCTGGTCGCCGCGCCGGTGCTGCTCGCCTCGCTGGCGGTGGGGCTGGTGGTGGGGGTGGTGCAGGCGGCGACCTCGGTCAACGAACAGACGCTGACTTTCGTGCCCAAGCTGGCGGTGACGGCGCTGGTGCTGGTGGTGCTGGGCGGTTCGATGATGACGCTGATCGGCGACTTCACGCAGGAAGTCTTTGCCCAGGTCGCCCGCACCGGGCAGGCCGAACAGACCCGCCCATGATCGGCCTCGACTTCGGCTTCGGCCCGCTCGAGGCCGAATTCTGGCGCCTGCTCTTCGTGATGACGCGGATCGGCGCCGCCCTCGTCGCCGCGCCGATGTTCGGCATTGCCGGGGTGCCCGCACAAGTGCGGGTGATCGTCGCCGGGGCGGTGGCGGTGCTGGTCTGCGCCTGGAGCCCGGTCGCCGCGCCCCCGGCGCTGCTGTCGCTGCCCGGGCTGCTGGCGGTCGGCGGCGAGGTCTCGGTCGGGCTGGCGCTGGGGTTCGTGCTGCAACTGGCCTTTGCCGCGCCGATCCTCGCCGCCGAAGTGGTGGGCGGATCGATGGGCATGAACATGGCGGTCGCGGTCGATCCCAATTCCGGCACCCAGTCCCCCGCGCTCGGCCAGTATTTCGCGGTGGTCATGACCATGGTGTTCCTGGCGCTGGGCGCCCACCTGCAATGGTTCGCGCTGCTGGTCGACAGCTACCGCGCCTTCCCGCCCGGCCAGACCTGGCTGGGGCCGGAACGCTTTGCCCTCGTCGCCTCCTTTGCCGCGCGCACGTTCGTGACCGGCGCCGCCATCGCCCTGCCCGCCTGCCTGGTGCTGATGGTGGTGCAGGTCGTCACCGGGGTGCTCGGCCGCTCGGCCCCGGCGCTCAACCTCTTCGCGCTCGGCCTGCCGGCCGGCGTGCTGGGCGGCCTTGCCGCGCTGCTGGTGAGCGCCCCGGTGCTGACCGACCTGGTCGCCCGGCTCTCCGCCATGGCCATCGACCAGGCCGCCCTCGTGCTGCAGCCGTGAGCCCCTCATGAGCCCCCCATGAGCGACGACAACGGCGAGAAGAGCTTTGCCCCCACCGCCAAGCGGCGCAAGGACGCCGCCGAGAAGGGCGACGTCATCCGCTCGCGCGAGATGGCGACGGCAGCGGGCATGGCGGTGGGCGGGGCCTGGCTGCTGCTCGCCGGTCCCTGGGTGCTCGACCGGCTGCTGCGCGCCTTGCGGGCGGGTTTCACCTGGAGCCGCGCCGACCTCGATGACTTCACCCCCGGCCAGCGCCTGCTCGACGTGCTGCTGGCGCTGCTGCCGCCGGTGCTGGTGCTGGGGCTCGGCGTCATGCTGGTCTCGCTGATCTCGCAGCTCGGGTTCGGCGAGGGGCGCTGGGTCGGCGGCAACATGCTGCCCAAGGCCTCGCGCATCAACCCGCTCTCCGGCCTCAAGCGCATGTTCGGGCCGACCGGCGCCATCGAGATGGCCAAGGGGCTGGCCAAAGTGTCGCTGCTGGCGGCGATCACCTGGTTCTGGGCGCGCGGCGAGCTGGCCACCCTGGTCCAGCTAGGCCGCGGCGACCTGATCGGCGAGGCGGCGCGGGCCTGGGGCACGATCACCCACCTGCTGTTCTGGCTGGCCGGCGGGCTATTCGTGATCGCGATGTTCGACCTGCCGGTGCAGATCGTGCGGCGGATCATGCGCCTGCGCATGACGCTGCAGGAACTGCGCGACGAGAACAAGGATGCCGAAGGCGCGCCGGAAAAGAAGGCCGCGATCAAGGACCGCCAGCGCCGCATCGCCATGGGCGGGCTGGTGCCGGCGATGCAGGAAGCGCAGTTCGTCATCACCAACCCCACCCATTTCGCGGTCGCCCTCGCCTACGATCCGGCCAAGGCGCCCGCCCCGATCGTCCTGGCCAAGGGGCGCGGCGACAAGGCGCTGGCCATGCGCGAGCTGGCGGCCGAACACGCGGTGCCGGTGCTGTCCTATCCCGCGCTGGCCCGCTCGGTGTTCTACACCAGCCGCGAGAGACGCATGATCCGCGAGGAACACTATGTCGCCGTCGCCGCGATCCTGGCCTTCGTGCTCTCGCTCAGGCGCGGCGAGCGGCGCGCGGCGCCGGAAATCTCGGTGCCGGTCACCGTGCGCTTCGACGCCGATGGCCGTCCCGATCCTTCGAGCCTGTAGACGGACTTGCCATTTTTGACGTGAATCATGGCGCAGATCGCATGTGCCCGGCACCGCTTGCGCTCCTATCTTCTATCTTCCCAATCCCGGATAAATCGTTGGAGCCCCGCGCGATGACCCATGACCTGATAATCGTCGGCGGCGGACCGGCCGGTCTGGCGCTGGCGGCCGCGCTGGCCGACACCGCCCTGCGGATCGCCATCGTCGAGCGCCAGCCGCTCGAAGCGCTGATCGAGCCGGCGGTCGACGGCCGCGAGATCGCGCTCACCCATCGCTCCGTCCGTGCGCTGCAAACGCTCGGCGCCTGGGGCTGGATCGACCCGCGGCAGGTCTCGCCGCTGCGCGAGGCGCGCGTGCTCAACGGCGGTTCGCCCTTCGCCCTCTCGTTCGGGGCCGACGGCAGCGGCGAGGACCGGCTGGGCTGCCTCGTCTCCAACCACCGCATCCGCCGCGCGCTGTTCGCCGCCACCGAGACGCAGGGCAATCTCGAGATCCTGGCCGGGCAGGCGGTGGCCGCGCTCGGCACCGACCGCGAGCGGGCCGAGGTCGAACTGGCCGACGGCACCCGGCTGACCGGCCGCCTGCTGGTCGGCGCGGATTCGCGCTTCTCCTTCGTGCGCGAGGAACTGGGCATCGGCGCGCAAGTGAACCGCACCGGCCGCGCCATGATGGTCTGCCGCATGGCCCACGATCTCGATCACGAGGGTGTCGCCACCGAATGGTTCGACCATGGCCAGACGATCGCCATGCTGCCGCTCGGCGGCCGGGAGTCCTCCGCCGTGCTGACCCTTGCCGCGCCCGAGATCGAGCGGCTGGCCGCGCTCGATGCCGACCGCCTCGCCGCCGAGATCACCCGCCGCTACGAAGGACGGCTCGGGCGCATGAGCCTGATCGGCAAGGCCCATGTCTACCCGCTCGCGACAACCTACGCCCGCCACTTCGCCGCGCGCCGCGCCGCCCTCATCGGCGATGCCGCGGTCGGCATGCACCCGGTGACCGCGCATGGCTTCAACCTCGGCCTTGCCAGCGCCAGCACGCTGGGGCGGCTGGTGGCCGAGGCCCATCGCGGCGGCCGCAGCGATGCCATCGCCTCCTCGCTGTTGCTGCGCCGCTACGAGGCCGCGCACCGCCTTGCCAGCCGGCCGATCTATACCGCCACCAACATGATCGTCGGCCTCTACACCGCCGAGCGCCCCGCCGCCCGCGCCGCCCGCCACCTCGGCCTGCGCGCCGCCGCGCGGATTCCGCTGCTCTCGCGCAATGTCAGCCGCATGCTGATGCAGACCTGAGGGGCCGTCTGGAAATCGCCCGGATGGGCGGTCCGGGGGCTTAAACAAGCGCGCGCGCTGCCGTTCTCCCCGCCCATGGTTACCAGCACCACCTCGACGACCAGCGCCGCGTCCACGCTCACCACCAGTTCGCTGGTGACCGCGCTCGGCGGCGGCAGCGGCGTCGACATGACGGCGCTGGCCAACAACCTCGCCGTGGCCCAGTTCGCCAGCCGCAACAACCGGCTGACCACCCAGGCGGAAAAGCTCAACACCCAGATCTCCACCGCCTCGAACATCAAGTCGATGCTGCTGGCGATCGACACCTCGCTCGGCACCCTGGTGCGCAGCGGCGACCTTGCCCGCACCCCCAGCATCGCCAACAGCGCGGTGGCCAGCGGGGCGCTGACCGGCTCGACCACGCCCACCGGCACGTATTCGCTGGAAGTCAGCAAGCTCGCCTCGGGCCAGCAGCTTGCCAGCAAGGCCTATACCGCCAGGACCGACCTCGTCGGCGCCGGCACCCTGACGCTGCGCTTCGGCACCGTCTCGGGCAGCAGCTTCACCGCCGACACGGCCCATGCCGCGCTCGACCTCACCATCGGCGCCACCGACACGCTGGCCGACGTCGCCAGCAAGATCAACGCCGCCAACGCCGGGGTCAGCGCCTATGTCGCCCAGACCACCAGCGGCGCCCAGCTGGTGATCAAGGGCGCGGAAGGGGCCAAGAACGGCTTCACCATCGAGGCTGCCGAGGACAGCGCCAATCCCGGTCTTGCCGGCCTTGCCTGGAGCGCCGGTTCGACAAACGCCACCCTGCTCGCCAGTGCGAGCGACGCCGCCTACAAGGTCGACGGCCTGTCGATGACGGCAACCTCGAACACGCTGACCGACGTGATCCCCGGCGTGAAGCTCACCCTCAAGGCCACCAATGCCGGCGCGCCGACAACGGTGAGCTTTGCCGATCCCACCACCTCGATCGCCGCGTCGATGCAGGACCTCGTCGATGCGCTCAACGAAGTGACCAGCGCGCTCGGCACCGCCACGGCCATCGGCGGCGACCTTGCCAACGACGCCGGCGCCCGCGCGCTCAAGCGTTCGCTCTCGGCGCTCGCCGGCACCCAGATCATGCCCGGTGCCACGGGCGCCGCCAGGACCCTGGCCGACCTCGGCCTCAAGACCCAGCGCGACGGCTCGTTCACGCTCGACACCACCCGCCTCAACGCCACCCTCGCGGCCGACCCCGACGGTGTCTCGGCGATGTTCACCAATGGCATCAACGGCGTCTTCGCGGCGATCGACAAGATCTACCGCGCCGCCAGTTCCACCACCGATACCGGCTCGCTGGGCGGTTCGATCAGCCGCTACACCAAGCTGCTGGCCAAAGTGACCACCGACCAGAGCGACCTCGCCACCCAGCAGGAAACCCTGCGGGCGCGGCTGGTCTCGCAATTCACCGTGTCGGAAACGCGCATCGGCACCTCGAAATCGACACTGACGATGCTGCAGAACCAGATCGCCCAGTGGAACAAGTCAAGCTAGGTCGAAACCGCCCATGCGTCGCCAACAGAACCCGCACGAAGCCTATCGCCGCGTCGACTTCGACGCCCGCGTCAACGGCGCCAAGCCGGCGGACCTCGTGCACTTGTGCTACGAACACCTGGTGAGCGCGCTCAGCACCGCTGTCCATGCCCACGGCATCGGCGACAATGGCCTGCGCAGCCGCTCGCTCACCCGGGCGCTGACGGCGATCACCGCGCTGCAACTGGGCATCTCGGGCGAAAGCAGCATGGCCGGCGCGCTGACCCAGCTCTACGCCGCCGCCCAGCGCACGATCCTGGACAGCGCGGTGGAGTTCGAGCCGCGCCGAATCGAGACGCTCCGCAGCGATTTCGCGGAGATCGGCCGCGCCCTGCAAGGCGGCTGAACACCGTCGCCCCCGCCAGCTGCTTCCATTTTGGTTACCGGTTTCCTGCCGTTTGTACGGATCCTTCCCCGATCGGCCCGCCGGTACCTCGGTTTCGGATCAGGTGCCCGGCTGCCTGCTCCGCAACATGGGTTATCTCCCCTAAGGCAGATGCCGAATCGGGAGGATACCCGTGGAGCGGATTTCGAACCTTATCCTTATCGACAACAACATGCGACGCCGGGCTGCGATCAGCCATGCCCTGTCCAGCGGCAATATCCACGTCGAACCGTTCGAGAACATTAGCGAACTGTCCAGCACCTGGCCCCGCTCGGGCGTGATCCTCATCCATGACGAAGCCGGGGTGATCGATGACCTGATCGAAGCCATGGCCCACCACGGCGAATGGTTCCCGATCATCGCCTTCAGCGAGGACCCTTCCGCCAACCGCATCGTCGCGGCCATTCTGGACGGCGCGATCGACTATATCGCCTGGCCCATCGGCGCCGCCGAACTCAACGAAACGCTGGCCCGGGCGATTGCCCGCGCGGAAACGGTGGGCAATGCCAAGCTGCGCGAAGTCATGGCCCGCGCCCGGGTGGAACGTCTGACCCGCCGCGAACGCGAAGTGCTGGGCGGCGTCGCCAGCGGCCTGTCCAACCGGCTGATCGGCGAAAAGCTCTCGATCAGCCCGCGCACGGTGGAAATCCACCGCGCCAACATGCTCAACAAGCTGGGCGCCAACCACACCTCCGACGCCATCCGCATCGCCATCGAGGCAGCGCTGGTGAACTGACCGCCCGCCCGCCGCCAATGCCAGTGCCGTGGGCCGGGGCCGGAGCCGGGGCCCGGTACCGGCCTGACGGCGGAGCAGCGGGCAAAACGCGAACCATGCCTCCCGGCCGCCATGGCCGGGGCCATCTACCCTTCGGCTTGGCCAGAGCATCTCGGCCCCGAAAGTCTCCGGGAGCGGCGCCCATAAAAACCGGCACTGCAAGGCACCGCTCCCGGAAACCCAGTCGCCCGGAACAACGCCCAGCGCGCCTGCCGATCGGAACCGACCAGATCCAGTGCCATGTACAAACCGCGCCCTCCAGCACGGCCCCGCTCCGATCGCTGGCGCGCCACTGAATTGGCGCGAGAGACAACAAGGCAAGGCAAGGCAAGCGACGGCCCCTGCAATGCCCCGACCATGGACCCCACCCGCAATCCCCAGGAGTCACGCGGCACAGGCAGATCCAGTCCTCGACAAGGGGCCGGTTTGGGCCGGTAGGCGACTGTCGGGATTGGAACCTACGAATCGAAAATTCAGCCGTTGGCTACCAGCTACAATGTTGCTGATCGTTAACCAATTCAACGATCAGCAACATTGTTAGATTGATATTCAAAGCAAAGAACTTTCGTCTCTATCATACCTCTGATTTACGTGGCCGATCTGCCAAATTCAGCGCTTTGACGGGACGCAACGTCTCCAAGTAGGTAACAGAGGAATAGAAGCTGTCGAGCGGAACAAAGATGCCCGCAGATTCTGCCCAGTCGCGCATCTCTCGTTTGACGCTATCGTTCCAGGCAAGGACCTCCACGTTCCATCCCACACGATGCAAGCGCCGAATGTCCGCGAAAAAGCCAATACCCTCCTCAAATCCCCTTCCGTCACCACTAAGTAGTACGATTGTCTCGGGCGGGTCGTAATCATAACCTAACCGCAACATACGTGTTTGGAGCGCTTGGTCGACGGCTTGCTCTGTACCGGACGCCGCACCCCGCTCATATAATTCGGGCTTCTTCCCGGTAAGTCGCTCGATGTGCCCCCAGACCGCGTCAGTAGGAGGAGGAACCGACCCGACGCAAAATACCTGTTCGATTGGTCGGCCGTCCGCCGCGAGATCAATGAGGTGCTGAAAATGGATGCGGAAAGGTCCGGGTCTATACTCCTGCCGGTCGCAAAGCTTTTTACCAGAAACGAAGATGTTAGAATTATCCCAAACTATGTGCACCCTGTCCGTTGTCATCTGTCACCTCCTCATCAGGCGGTTCAGGACGAAAATTCCGCCGCCGCCTATCTTTTCAGATTTTCGTGAAACGTCGTTGCGTCACTATCAAGCTGGATTATGACCCACGCAGCCGACTCAAGATGAGGCTGAGTAGCAGAGGTGGCTTCACGCCGACAGAGGGCACTAGCGCCACATGATGTCGGCTATGCGCACGACAGGTCCAAAAGCAGTGGGTTCGCTTTCCACCCCTCGGCACCGCTGGCGAACCTAGTCGGCCGGGGAAAACGGACGGTCGACTCCCAAACCCGTCAAATGAGGCCCGGAACGGCCGACAATGGCGCAAAGACGTCGCCTGCGTGCGCGAGTCCGATGGCATCAGCGTCGAGGGCCCCTGACTCGCCTTGGCAATCCGCCCCGGAATAGACCTTAGCATGCCGCCCACGAAGGTTTAGCGAGTGCTGCGTTAGATAACCGAAGGCCGGCACGCCACCTGATTACTCCGCCGGCATCGGTCTCGCACCCGCGGTTTCCGCCCGGGGCGAGGCGGCAGGCCTTGACACCCTCCGGGCCGGAACCGCCGCGAGACCCCATGACCCCGACTGGCGGCGCATCCGGTCTTCGTGCGACCCCCCGGATGCGCCGTCCCGTTCACCCATCGCATCATGCACTCGATAGCCCGCGCCAGCCGACGCCGGGCTGGCCAGAGTGGGTGCCAGAGTGGATCGGCTGCGTCAGTGCAACCGGACGCCCGCGGGCATCGTGAACGTGCTGACGGCCTCATCCTCCCGCTCGGCACCGGCCAGCAGCATCGAGACATAGGCCGCCAGCAGCGCCAGCGCGAGCGTGGAGCCTTCGCAGATCACTTCTTCCGAACCATCCGCCAGCACCAGCGTGGCCAGGCACGAACCGGCGCTCCCGCGCGAGATCATGCAATTGAGGTCCGGCCCCAGGATCGCCAGCACCGCGCTTTCCCCCGCCCCGCAGGCCAGCATCGCGGCGATCGCCGCCGGTTCGAAGGCATGGCCGACCAGCCCGTCGGGATCATGCAGCAGCAGCACCGCCTCGCGAATGCGATCGTGCTCCTCCGCCGGGGCGCTGCCCGCGCAGTCGTGGAGAAAGTCGCGCAGGCGCGCGGTCCATACGTCGGTCTCGGAAACTCGTTCGATCACGGAACTCGCCATCGTTGCTAACCCGGTCCATGCGGATGCGCCAAAGTCCCCAAGTGGGCCCGACTGTCAATCCGCACAAACAACGTGGGCTTTCACCCCGTATCAGGTTGCTACAGCCTCTCCGTTCATGGTGAAACCGGTATTCACGCTTCTGCAGCCGCACTTTCCACGACAACCGCCTCCATTATCGAGTTAATTTTCCAGCCTGGCGATCGCATCGAGTTTTTCGCAGACCCATTCCGGCTTGGTCAGCATGAGATCGTGCCCGGTGTCGATATCCCATACCCGCCCTTGCGAGCGCTCGGTGATTAAGGACATGTCCCGGGTGGGAATGGTTGATGTGCAGATGAGATGGCTCTCCGGAATCGCCCGCATGGCCGATTCGTTGGTGAAGACGATCTTCTGCGCAAAGCATTTCCACGGCTGCCGGGTCAGCCGCGCATCGGTCCAGGCCCCCAGGACCGGATCGATCACGCCGAAAAAGGCGGCAAACCCCGGTGCCGGTTCGAGCACCACCTCGACGCCGTCCACTTGCCGCATCGTCTGGCGGGCCTGATCGATCATCACGAAGGCATGGTCGTGCAGCGATTCGCCGTCGCACGGATAGGCCGCGTCGAGATAGACCCGGTGCCCCACCCGCCCCGGCTGGCGATCCGCCGCCCCGGTGATGACCATGCCGCCATAACTGTGGCCGACCAGGATCACCTCGCGCAGGTCCTCGTATTCCAGCAACTGGGCAATATCGTCGATATGGGTGTCGAGATCGATCGCCGGGCCCAGCAGATGCTTGCGATCGCCAAGGCCGCTGAGCGAGGGCGCATGGACCTCATGCCCCAGCGCCCTGAGACCCTGCGCCACCGGCTTGTAGCACCAGCCGCCATGACCGCCGCCGTGCACGAGTACAAATGTCGCCATTTTCGTCCTCTCCCCGCCCTATGTTATCGACTGGTAACTTCAGGCGCCCTTGCCCTTCTGTCAATCCGGGCGATAGCCTCCCGGCGATGGAAGCACCCCCTCCCCCCAGCGGCGCCAGAAATGCCCAAGCCACCCGTGCGCGCATTCTCGATGCCGCCAAGCAGCTGTTTTCGACCAAGGGCTATTCGCATAGCGGCATCCGCGAGATCGCCGCGCGCGCCGGCATCAGTTCGCCGCTGCTCCTGCGCTACTTCGGATCGAAGGCCGGCCTGTTCGAGGCGGCGCTGGACCAGGCCATGACGGTGGACCCGCTGCTCGCGGTTGCGCCCGAAGACTTTGCCCGCCATGTGACCGGGGAACTGCTGGGGCGGGCGGAATCGGTCCAGCCGATGCTGATGATTGCCATGGCCTCGGGCGCGCCGGAAGCCGCCGAGATCGCCGCCCGCGTCTTTGCCCGCCGCTGCATCGCACCGCTCGCCGAGGCGATCGGCGGCGACAGCGGCGCGGTCAAGGCGCTGCAGATCTCGATCCTCTCGATCGGCTTCGTGTTTTTCCTCAGGCACTTGCCGCTGACCGGCTTCGGCGAGAACGAACGCCGACAAGTCGCCGATTGGTTCACCCGCTGCCTCGAGGACTTGCGCGGCTGAGAGACCTTTTGGAAATTCACGAGAAGCGAATTTCGCGGCGCCAGCCCGCAAGGGCATTTTCCGGCCAGACTCCGAGGTCTATTCGCAGGCCACCCCGTCGCCGTCGCGGTCCAGCCCGGCGCGATAACCGGGGCTGCCCCGCCGCAACGGCGCCGCTTCCGCCGCGCGCACGGCCGCGCAATTGGGGTAATAGCCGGAACCGGACAGTGGCATGCGCCGCGCCCGCGATGATGGCGATGGCGATGGCGATGACGGGCCCTTCGGCGATGACGAAGCGGCGCTTCGGCCGCCGTGACAATGGTAGCCGCCGGTCTTGCGATTGGTGTGGCACCCGGCGGCATCGAGCCCGCCGGGATGGGCCGCGGCAGGCGCGATCAGCAGCAGGGCCGCAAGACAGGTACAGATCGGGAGCGCCGGAACCATGGCCTCGCCATACCGCAAGCCTTGCAGGAATTTAACCGCAATCAGGCCCGGCCCCGAAAGCCGCCGGACGGTGATGCCAGCAGCGGGCCGGAGGCGGACTTTCGAGGCCTGTCCTCAGACCGCCGCCGTCTCGCGCCGGATCATGCCGAAACCGTAGAGCAGATGTTCAAGCTGGCCGTCGGGCACCGGCGGGAAGGCCAGAACCGCGCCGCCATCGCGAATGGCCTCGATCTGGTCCGCCACTTGCTCCAGCGACCAGTCCTGGCGGAAGGCGCCCGCGTTCTCGGTCACCCGGGCCCGCGCCAGGCGGCCGCCCATGGCGACAAACATCTCGCCCGAGGCCGTGCAGCTTTCGTGGCAGAGATAACCGACCATCGGCGCCACCTGTTCCGGCTCCATCGGCGGAAACTGGCTGGTATCGATGCCTTCGGACATGCGGGTGACGGCGGCGGGCACGATCAGGTTGGACTTCACATCATTGTGCTGCCCCTCGATCGCGGCGGTGTTGGACAGGCCCATGAAGCCCGCCTTGCACATCGCATACGTCACATTGTCCGACTTGCCGTAAAGCCCGTTGATCGAACTGGTGAGCACGATGCGCCCGTAGCCTTGCGCCATCATCAGCGGAAACGCCTCGCGCACGACGTGGTAGGCGCCCTTGAGGTGGACATCGAGGACACTGGTGAAATCCTCGTAGGCGAGATCGCTCAGGCTGCCGCGCCGCACGTTGCCCGCCGAGTGGATCAGCACGTCGATCCGCCCGAAGGCATCGAGCGCCGCGCCGATGATCGCCTTGCCGCCTGCGGGGGTGGCGACGCTATCGGTGTTGGCGACAGCCTCCCCGCCCATGGCGCGGATCTCGGCGGCCAGCGCCTCGGCGGGGCCCTCATCGGTGGCATCGCCCGCCATCGAGACGCCGGGATCGTTGACGACGATCTTGCAGCCCCGGCTCGCCAGCAGGAGCGCGTGGGCGCGGCCCAGACCGCGCCCGCCGCCGGTGATCACGGCAACACGGTCATCGAAGCGCAAGTCGGCCATCGGGAAATCCTCTCGAGTTCTTTACGCCAGCCTTGCCCGAAGCACGGCCTCAGGCAACCACTCCGGCGCGGCGCAACTGCGCAATTCGCTCCGGCGAAAGATCGAGCACCGCTTCCAGAATGGCATCGGTATGCTCGCCCAGCACCGGCGGCGCGCTCGGCACCGGCTGCGGGGCGTCGGTGAAGCGGATCGGACGACCCACGATGGGGATCGGCCCCAGCGTCTTGTGCTGCGTTTCCACCACCATCTCGCGCGCCGCCGCCTGCGGCTGCGCCAGCGCCTCGGTGACGCCCAGGATCGGCGCATGCGGCACTTCATGCGCGGTGAAGATCGCCACCAGTTCGTCCACGCTGCGGCGCTCGGTAAAGGCGGAAACGATGGCGTTGACCTCGGCCCGCGCGTCGCGGCGCTTTTCCAGCGTGTCGTAGCGCGGATCTTCGGTCAGGTCCGGCCGCTCGATCGCGCGGCAGATCCGGCTCCAGAACCCCGGCGTCAGGCAGGCGATGACGATGGATCCCTCGCGCGCCGGGAAGATGCCGTAGGGCACCAGATTGGGGTGCTGCGACCCCACCCGGCTGGGATCGCTGCCGTTGAAGAAGGCCAATTGCGCGATGTAGCCGAGCATGCCGATCAGCCCGTCCATCAGGCTGACGTCGATATGCCGCCCCTTGCCGCTCCGCTCCCGCTCGTAAAGCGCCGAGAGAATGCCGATCGGCCCGTTGATGCCGCCGACCAGATCGCCCAGCGGAATGCCCAGCTTGGTCGGCAGCCCGTCCGGCTCGCCGTTCATGGAGAGCGCGCCGGACATGGCCTGGAGCACGATGTCGAAACTGGGCCGGTCCCTGAGCGGGCCGGTCTGGCCGTAGCCGGAGATCGAGCAGTAGATCAGCCGCGGGTTGATCGCCTTCATCGCCTCGTAGCCAAGGCCGAGCCGGTCCATCACCCCGGGGCGGTAGTTCTCCACCAGCACGTCGCACTTGGCTGCGAGATCGCGCACCAGCGCCAGTCCCTCCTCGCTCTTGAGGTCGACAACGATGGACTTCTTGCCGCGATTGACCGCGAGGTAATAGTGGCTCTCGCCCTCGCGCAGGGGCGGGAAGGTGCGCGTCTCGTCGCCGCTGCCGGGCGGTTCGATCTTGAACACTTCGGCGCCCAAGTCGGCCAATGCCAGACTGGCTGCGGGCCCTGCCAGCACGCGGGTGAAATCGATCACCCGCACCCCGGCGAGCGGCCCCGCCCAAGGCGTGTCCGTGCTCATCGGGACAGGTTCTCGCGAAAGAGGGAACGGATCGCGGCCACCGCATCGCGCCCTTCGGGCCTGTGGAGGCCGTAATGATAGCTCTGGCCCATGCTCTCTCCCGTTGCGTTTGGCAGCATTCCTACGACACGGCCCGGACCTTGCGCAAAGGTCCGGGCCGAAATCGCTCCCCCGTTGTTCGGGGCTTCAGACCATCAGGCCTTGCCGGGCAGTTCGGCCACGGCGGTGCCGAAGGCCGAAAGCTCGCCGCGATGGGTCGTCGCCTTCTGCGCCACTTCGACGTACTTCTTGCCGCCTTCCTCGAACTTGCGCGTCACTTCGCCGGTGATGATGATGGCATCGCCATCCGGGTTGTGGCGGCGGATCTGGCAGTTCGACTTGTGGAGGAAGCCGTCGTCACCGATCCAGTCGGTCATGTGATGGGTCAGCCACGAGCAGCGCTCCGGGCCGTAGTCGTAAGCGCCCGGCGCGCCGACTTCGAGCGCGAAGGCTTCGTCCCAGTGCACGCGCTCGGGGCAGTCCGGCACGTTGAAGCGGTTACGGATGCCCAGGCCCGGATGCGCCTTCTGCATCTTGTAGGCCAGCTTGTTGGCGCGGATGTAGAGGCCGCCCCAGCCCTGCGCGTAGCAGATGAAGCCGGTGACGGTCATCGGGCCCTTCATCATCGGCGGCAGCTTGTCGCCGACGTTGACGTCCTCGAAGTAGCGCGGGGCGGCGCCGCGGATCTCTTCCTGGTCGTAGATGTCGTAGAATTCGTCGAGCTGGGCCTGGGTGAAGGGCTCCACGCGGCCGCGGGCTTCGGTGTACTTGGTGCCGCGCTCGCGCGCCTCGTCACGGTCGGTGCGGAACACCCACGAGTCCGCGCCGGCCACCTGCTCGCCGTGCTGGTTGTAGAAATCGACGTGGTAGATCTGCTGGAACGAGCGGCCCGCGAACTTGGTCTGATGCTCGACCAGATCCTTGAGGTAGGCGACGGTGCTGATGGTGTCGCCGCGCAGCACCGGCTTGTGCCAGGTCCAGTCGGCACCCGCCCACATCGCGTGGACGCCCGAAAGGCCGCCGCAGTAACCCGAGACGATGCGGCTGGTGGTGAACAGGAACGAAGGCAGCGCGACGAGCGAGCCGTACTTCGTCTTCGCGGCATATTCGGGGTCGCACCACAGCGGATTGTCGTCGCCGATGCCGTGCGCATAGTGGCGGATCGCGTCGCGGGTGGCCTCGTAGTTCCACGGCTCGACGGTGTTCTCGATCTTCACGCCGATGCGGGCGCGCAGGTCATCGAGACCGGCCTCGGTGATCTTGGGGAACTTGGTGGTAGGCTCTGCTGTCGTTGCCATTTCGGTACTCTCCTGAATATTCAAACTCTGTTTCGTCACCCCCGCGAAAGCGGGGGCCCCGCTTCCTTCTCGCTGCGCCCGCCAAGAAAAGCGGGGTCCCCGCTTTCGCGGGGACGACGGGAAGGGTCAGTTCACAGTTGCTACCGCTTCAGCGGCCTTCGCCGCCTCGCGGTCGCGCAGCATCTTGCGGTGGACCTTGCCGGCCGGGTTCTTGGGAAGCTCGTCCACGAACTCCACGATGCGCGGGAATTCGTGCTGGGCGAGGCGTTCGCGGGTGAAGTCCTGAAGCTCCTTGACGAAGCCATCGTCGCCCGCGCGATCGGCGACGACAAAGGCCTTCACCACTTGCCCGCGCTGCGCGTCGGGCACGCCGATCACCCCGCATTCCAGCACGTTGTCATGCCGCAGCATGGTGTTCTCGATCTCGACGGCGGACATCGTCCAGCCGGCCGAGATGATCACGTCATCGGCGCGGCCGCAGTGGTAGAAATAGCCCTCGTCGTCGATCTTCGCGCGGTCCTTGGTGGTCATCCAGGCGCCGCCCCGCCAGAGCATCAGCTCGCCGATCTCGCCGGGGGCGGTGGGCGTGCCATCGGCGCGCTGGACTTCCAGCTTCTGCCCCGGCACCGCCTTGCCCAGCGACCCCGGCTTCACCGTGAAGTCCGCCGCACCGGGGTAGTTCACCAGCACCACGCCGATCTCGGTGGTGCCGTACATCGAGCAGACCGGCACCCTGAACGTCTCGTCGATCCATTCCAGCGTCGCCGGATCGATCGGCTCCCCGGTGTAGGACAGCTTGCGGAAGTGGAACGCGTAGTCCCCCGCCGCGCCGCTGTTCTTCATCATCCGGTAGTGCGTTGCCGCCGCCGACATATTGGTGATGCCGTAGTCATCCAGCGCCTTCATCAGCCGCACCGGATCGAAGCGCCCCGCGAAGGTGCCGGTGGTGACGCCCAGACCTAATGGCGCCAGCGTGCCGTGCCAGAGACCATGGCCCCATGCGGGCGAGGACGGGCAGAAGAACGCGTCGCCCGGACGGATCCCGGTGCCGTAGAGCGCCGCAAACATCAGCGTGACCAATGCCTTGTGCGTGTGCTTCACCGCTTCGGGCAGCTCGCGCGTGGTGCCGCTGGTGTACTGGAACACGGCGAGGTCGCCGGCCCTGGTCTTCGGCGCATACGTCGCGGGGAACTTCGCGATCTCGTCCAGCAGGCCCTCGTCCGCGACGATCACGCGCAGGCCGTTTTCCGCCGTCACCGCGCCGCGTGCAAGCTCCGCCTTCTCGGCATTGGTGACGAGGATCGAGGGCTTGCAGTCGTCGATCCTGAGCTTCAGCGCGTCGGGCCCGAACAGCGTGAACAGCGGCACCGAGATCGCCCCGGTCTGCATCGCCCCGAACAGGCAGACGTAGAACGGCAGCGAGGGCTCCAGCATGAAGGCGATGCGCTCGCCCGGTTGCACCCCCTCGGCATCGAGCCAGTGGGCAAAGCGCGCGGCTCCGGCGGCGATCAGGTCGAAGCTGAGGATTTCATCGCGGCCATCTGCGTGGGCGATCCGCACCGCCGCCCGGCCCGAACCATCGGCATGCCGGGTGATGCACTCATGCGCGATGTTGAGCACGTCGCGGTCGCCGTCGAACAGTTCCCACAGCGCTGCCGAGGAGGCATGCGCCTGCGCATCGGCATAGCTCGAAAGATCGGTCAACTTCACCATCGCTCATCCCGCTTGCCCGCCGACACGACTCGCTTGCACGACTCGCGCATCGGCTTTTTGTCCTTGTGTTCAGCAATGGTGATGAAACGCGCTTGTTTTGTAAATATTGAATGTTATTCTATATATTGAACAATGAGCCAGACAGACCCCCTCGAAGACGCCGTGCGCGCCAGCAAGGCCCCCGCCATCGCCCGGGCGGCCGCCGTGCTGCGCCTGCTGGGCAAGCGCGGATCGCCGATGGGGGTGCAGGCCGTGGCCCGCGAACTGGGCCTCGTGCCCAGCACCTGCCTCTATGTCCTGAGGGCGCTGGTGGCCGAGGAATTCGTGGCTTTTGACCCCGATACCAAGCGCTACGCGCTCGATGCCGGCGTGCTCACGCTGGCCCGTGGCTGGCTCAAGCGAGACCAGTTCAACGATCTTGCGCAAGGCCCGCTCGACCGCATCTCGCGCGAGTTCGGGCTGACCACGCTGGGCGTGCAGGTCTTCGGGCTCGACCACATCATCGTCACGGCGATGGCTGAGGCGAGCGAGGCGTTCCAGCTCTCGACGCAAGTGGGCAGCCGCTTCCCCGCGCTCGTTTCCGCCACCGGCCGCTGCATCGCCGCCTTTGGGGTCTCCGACCTCGAAAGCTTGCGCCCGCGCTTCGAGGCGCTGCGCTGGGACCATGCGCCGTCATGGGAAGAATGGTGCGCGCAAGTCGCCGAAGCGCGGCAGACCGGCATTGCCGTGGACGAGGGCCACTACATCGCCGGCGTCACCGTGATCGCCGCGCCGGTGTGGAAGGGCGGGCGCGGCAATGGCGTGCCGACCCACGCCCTCGTTGCCATCGGCATCGGCGCCACCCTGCGCGGCGAGATGGAGCGGGTAAAACAGGCGCTGGTCGGCGCGGCACGCTCGCTCAGCGACCATCTCGCAGGCTGAGCGGCGCGCAGCCCACAGCGCGCCTCACTCCCCGATCCGGGCCGCCAGCCCGTCGCGGACCACGCGGGCCTGGCGCACTTCGTCATCGGTCAGTTCCAGGCGGTCAAACGCCTCGTCCAGCATGATCGGCAGGATCGCGCCGGGATGGAGCGCCGCCAGCGCGAAGGTCTCGTTCTGCGCGGGATCGTAATGCATCCACGGCGTCTCCGCCTTGGTGAACAGCGTCGGTATCGCCATGCCCTTGCGCAGCCCGGTGACCGGGAAATAGGTGATGCGGTTCCTGCCGCCGCCCCAGCCCCAGCGATTGCCTTTGCCGCGCATGGTGATGCGCGCCCAGACCGGCTGCAGCACCGCCGGCTGCCTGAACGCCTTCACGGCGGCGGAAACATGGATAAAGCGCCGCGCCATCAGGATCGCGGTCCAGCCGAGCAGCACGACGATCGCCAGTGAGCCAAGGAAGCGGTTCCACAGCTCGTCGATCGCCAGCGACAGGGTGATGTTGTCGGGATGGCCGCGCTCGGCAACCACCGTCGTTTCGAAATCGCCGCGATCGAGGCTGATGAACGAGAATTCGACCGAACGGATCTGGGTCTGTCCATCGCGCGGATAGGCGATTCCCGCCTTGCAATTGACGCTGATGTTCTTGGTCTTGCACTCGCTGCTGGCGAGCGAGGCCTCGGGCACCTCCACCGGGTTCTGCCTGATGCGATAATCGGCGTAGAGTCCGGGCCAGACGACAACCACCGTGCCGATCGAAACCAGCCCCAGGACAACGCTGATGAACAGCAGGCGATAATGGTCGGCAAATCCGTGCCGCCGGATCGCGACCGCCCTCTCCGGCAGGATGTGCCCCGGATCGGGGAGCCGATAAGCAGACTTCATCTTGATAACCTGTATGTCGATGGTTGGGGGAAGCCGGTGCCGCCCCGTTCGCACGGGATCAATAGCGTTAGCTAAGCATCGGCAATTGCAAGATTTTATCGAGATTACAGGGTCATCGTAACCCCGTGCCTGCGGGCAGCGCGTCGACATGTCCCGATTGACGCACGCGTGACCGCATCGCCATGATCCGCACTGGTGGCAGTGCCCGGCGACATCGTTGAAGGGCGGAAATATAATTCTCAAGTAAAATAGTAGACAATAAGCGCCGATACGCTATGATGACGCCGTGGACCAGAGACACCCCCAGGGCGATCCTATCCTGCCTGAACCCAGGCAAAAACGCCCGTCCTTCCGGTCCGCTCCACCCTCCTTACGGGATATCCAGACATGAGTGACGCTAGGAACGTCCACGCCGACGGGCTTGCCCGCCGCGCGCTCGATATTCACGCGAAACTTCTCACCATGCAGATCGTGCGCCCCGGTGCCCGGAGCGATTTCACGATCAAGCTGGCCGCTGAAAATGGCTGGTCTTCGCCGCGCTCCGAACGCGCCTACAGTGAGTACCTGCGATTTCTGGCGCTGGCGGCAACAGCGCCGTCGATGGTCGTGCCATCAGACGATATCGATCGCGCATGGCACCTCCACCTTCTGCACACGCGCCATTACTGGCAAGTGCTGTGCCGGACGATTCTCGAAACGGACCTCCACCACGAACCCTCTTCCGGTAGCGCGGAGGATACGGGGCGACACCGCGACGCCTATCTTGAAACCCTGCGGCGGTACGAAGCGACGTTCGGCGAGCATCCCCCCATCGACGTCTGGCCCCGGCCTTGCACCTCGAACGCTGCCCCGCCGGTCAGACCCGCGCGGCGATCCGCGATACTCGCGCTGAACCCGATCACCCCGATCCTTGTCATCTGCCTGATCCTCGCGATCGGCCTGGCCTCCCGGGGCCTTGCCGCCCTTGCCGTGGGGATCGTCGTTTCCGCCGGCGCGCTTCTGGTGCTCCCGCTTGTCACAAGCCGTCTGGAGCAAGCCCCTGCAGACCCGAAAAACCGCCGGAATGACGGCGGGAGTTCCTGCGGGACGACAAGTTGCTCCTCCTCCGGCAACGACCACGCCTCGCATGGACACGATTGCAGCGCTTCTCACGCCTGCGGCTCCTCCTGTGGAAGCTCATGCGGCGGCGGCTGTGGAGGTGGCGGCGATTAACCCTCGCGTTTTTCCCTTCGCCCCCAAATGCAAAGCGTTTTCCTACATCGCCCCGCCCTGCCATGATCCCGCGCGAGGCGATCTTTGACATCGTGGGAAAAGCGGGCGCGGGGCTTCACAAAGTGACACGCACCGGCGGACAGTGTCGCCTTGCGCGGTCACAAGGTGACACTTTTCGCGCACAAGATGACGGTTCAACCCGCAAGGTGACACGTTTCACGGCCTGGAGGCGGTTTTTTTCCTCTGGACCGTGTCAACAGTGTCAACCGGGCCGGATCAGGCGTCTCGCTTCTTGAGGAGGACGGTGCGCAGCATCGACAGCGCGATCTCGCCGCGCTGGTTGGTCAGTTCGTGCTTGAACACGACGATGCCCTGCGCCGGGCGCGACTTGCTCTCGCGCATTTCGACCACTTCGGAATGGCAGGTGAGCGTATCGCCGATGAAGGTGGGCCTGGGCGTCACCACCTTGTCGAAGCCGAGGTTGGCGACGAGCGTGCCCACCGTGGTGTCCGCGATGGACAGGCCGACGGCAAGGCTGAAGGTGAAAGTGGAATTGACGAGGATCTGGCCGAACTCGCTCTGCTTCGCGAACTCGGCGTCGAGATGGAGCGGCTGCATGTTGTGCGTCATCGCCGAGAACAGGAGGTTGTCGGTCTCGGTAACGGTGCGGCTGGGCTGGTGGGTAATGCGCTCGCCGAGGGTCCATTCGTCGAAGAACTTGCCGGGCATTATTCGCTCTCCTCGATCCGGGCGAGCAGGGTTTCGACCTGCACTTGCGCTCCGGCAGCGGCGTTGAGTTCGGCCACCGTGCCGTCAAACGGCGCGGTGAGCGTGTGCTCCATCTTCATCGCCTCGAGCGTGAGCAGCTTCTGGCCCTTGGTCACGGTCTGGCCTTGGGCGACCTCGACGGCGATCACCTTGCCCGGCATCGGCGCCAGGATCGCGCCCGAGGCATCGGCGCTGCCATGCACGCCGTCGCGGCGCCAGGGGGTGAGCAGCCAGGCCTGGCCCTGCTCGGTGACGAGCACGGCCGCCTCGGGCTCGTCGCTGCCTTCACCCGTCAGCGCGATCTCCACCTTCTCGCCGTCGAGCGAGAACCATGCTGACCGCGCCGGCGCAGCATTGAGGCGGAAACCGGCGAGCGGGGTGACGGGCACGAGCGAGTTGGCGGCAGCCTCCAGCACTTCGTCCGAGGGCACGGGCGCCTCGGCCATCGCCTCGCCATCGCGGCCGATCAGGGCGGTGTCGACCTTGCCCGCGGCGAAGTCGGGATGCTGCAGGGCTTTCACGAGGAACGAGGCATTGGTGCGCACCGGCCAGACGGCGGTGTCCTCCAGCATCTCGCCCAGCGCCCCGCGCGCCTCCTCGCGGTCCTCGCCCCAGGCGATGACCTTGGCAATCATCGGGTCGTAGAACGGCGAGACTTCGGCGCCTTCGTAGACGCCGGTGTCGATGCGGCCGCCCTCGGCCTCGCCGAACTCGAGCAGTTCGAGCGTGCCGATGCTGGGCAGGAAGCCCTTGGCCGGATCCTCGGCATAGAGGCGCGCCTCCATCGCCCAGCCATGGATCTCGAGGTCCTGCTGCGCCTTGGGCAGCGGCTGGCCGCTGGCGACGAGCAATTGCCATTCGACGAGGTCGACCCCGGTGATCTCCTCGGTCACCGGATGCTCGACCTGCAGGCGCGTGTTCATTTCCATGAACCAGATGCGGTCGGCCGAAAGCGGGCCCGAACCGTCGGCGATGAACTCGATGGTGCCGGCGCCGACATAGTCCACCGCCTTGGCCGCACGCACGGCGGCGGCGCAAAGCGCCTCGCGCGTCGCCGCATCCATGCCGGGGGCGGGGGCTTCCTCGATCACCTTCTGGTGGCGGCGCTGGAGCGAGCAGTCACGCTCGAACAAGTGGACGACGTTGCCGTGGCTGTCGCCGAAGACCTGCACTTCGATGTGGCGCGGGCTGGCGATGTACTTCTCGATCAGCACATGGTCGTTGCCGAACGACGACGCCGCCTCGCGCTTGCACGAGGCCAGCGCGTCGATGAAGGCATCCGGTGCCTCGACCAGCCGCATGCCCTTGCCGCCGCCGCCGGCCACCGCCTTGATCAGCACCGGATAGCCGATCTTGGCGGCCTCGTCGGCCAGGAAGGCAGGGTCCTGGTCAGCCCCCATGTAGCCCGGCGTCACCGGCACCCCGGCTTCGGCCATGAGCTTCTTCGCCGCGTCCTTCAGGCCCATCGCAGTGATCGAGGACGGGTTCGGCCCGACCCAGACCAGCCCCGCGTCGATCACCGCCTGCGCGAACTCGGCATTCTCGGACAGGAAGCCGTAGCCGGGGTGGATCGCCTCGGCCCCGGTCGCCTTTGCCGCGGCAAGGATCTTCTCACCGACAAGATAGCTCTCGCGCGCCGGTGAAGGGCCGATATGCACGGCCTCGTCCGCCTCGCGCACATGCAGCGCATCGGCGTCCGCATCGGAATAGACGGCAACAGTGCGGATACCCATCTGGCGGGCCGTGCGGATGACGCGGCAGGCAATCTCGCCGCGATTGGCGATGAGCAACGACTGGATCATGGATGACGCTCCGGAAAGCCGTGGCGGGTATGCAGCGCCGCAAGGACGCCCTCGATGTCGCCCGCGAAACCGCCCTCGGCAAAGGCAAGCGCGGGGAGGTTCTGATTGGCCTCGCCCAGCATGGCGACCACCGCCGCGCGCGGGCGCGGCCAGCCGACACGGACAACCTCGATATTGCCCGCCCGCTCGGGGAACAGCGCCAGGAGGCCCTCGACCGTCACGCAATCCTTGCAATAGAATCGGCGCTCGCCGCCGAGAGCCGGATCGGCATAATCGAAATCGAGCACAAAAAGAGTATCCTTGGCCATCGCCATCACATCCTGAACACGCCGAATTGCGGCTTCTCGGGGATCGGTGCCTCAAGGCAGGCCGCCAGCGCAAGGCCCAGCACGTCGCGGGTTTGCGCCGGGTCGATCACGCCGTCATCCCACAGGCGCGCGGTGGCGTAATAGGGGTTGCCCTCATCCTCGTACTTCTGGCGGATCGGCGCCTTGAACGCCTCCGCCTGCTCTGGCGACCACGTCGCGGCATCACGGTGGACAGTCGCCAGCACCGAAGCCGCCTGTTCGCCGCCCATCACCGAGATACGCGCATTGGGCCAGGTGAACAGGAAACGCGGATCGTAGGCACGCCCGCACATGCCATAGTTGCCCGCGCCGAACGAGCCGCCGATCAGCACGGTGATCTTCGGAACGGTGGCGGTGGCGACAGCCGTGACGAGCTTGGCCCCATGCTTGGCGATGCCCTCCGCCTCGTACTTGCCGCCGACCATGAAGCCGGAAATGTTCTGGAGGAACAGCAGCGGGATGCGGCGCTGGCAGGCCAGTTCGATGAAGTGCGCGCCCTTCTGCGCGCTCTCCGAGAACAACACGCCGTTGTTGGCAAGGATCGCCACTGGTTGCCCGTGGATATGCGCGAAACCGCAGACCAACGTGGTGCCGTAGAGCGCCTTGAACTCGTGGAACTCGCTGCCATCGACGATGCGGGCGATCACCTCATGCACATCATAAGGCGCACGCACATCCTCCGGCACGATGGCATAGAGTTCTTCCGGGTCGTACTTGGGCGGACGCGGCGCGCGCAGCGGTTGATCGTGATGATGCAGCGGGCCGAGATGGCTGACGATATCGCGCACGATGGTCAGCGCATGCTCGTCGTTATCGGCAAGGTGGTCGGTCACGCCCGACTTGCGGCTGTGGAGATCGCCGCCGCCAAGGTCTTCGGCCGAGATCACTTCGCCCGTCGCCGCCTGCACCAGCGGCGGCCCGGCGAGGAAGATCGTGCCCTGCTCCTTCACGATCACGCTCTCGTCGCTCATCGCCGGAACATAGGCGCCGCCGGCGGTGCAGCTTCCCATCACGCAGGCGACCTGCGGAATGCCCCTCGCGGACATCTGCGCCTGGTTGAAGAAGATGCGGCCGAAGTGGTCGCGATCGGGAAACACCTCGGCCTGATGCGGCAGATTGGCGCCGCCACTGTCGACAAGGTAGATGCACGGCAGGTTGTTTTCCTGCGCGATTTCCTGCGCGCGGACGTGCTTCTTCACGGTGATCGGGTAATAGGTGCCGCCTTTCACGGTGGCATCGTTGCAGACGATCATGCATTGACGACCGGAAACCGTGCCGATGGCGGTAATCAGCCCGGCGCCGGGAATGTCGTCCTCATAGAGTCCTTCCGCGGCAAGCTGCCCCAGTTCCAGCAATGGCGAGCCGGGATCGAGCAGCCGCTCCACGCGTTCCCGCGGCAGCAGCTTGCCGCGCGCGACATGGCGTTCGCGCGATTTCTCGTTCCCGCCGAGCGCCGCCTTGGCGACTTTCCCGCGCAGTTCGGCCACCAGCGCGCGGTTATGGCGATCACGCGCCTGCGCTTCGGGGCTGTCGAGATTCAGGCTGGTCTGGAGCACTGGTGCGCTCATGCTTCCTTCTCCGGTCGGGCCGCTCAGGCCGCTTCCCACGTTCGAGTGATGTGCCCCACTTATGTAGACAAGCCGAAAGGTCAGCGGAAATTGAAAGTTTCCGCCCTTCGTAATAGATGACACCTATGATCGACCAATATCTGCTGCGCTATTTCCTGGCCGTGGCCGAAACCGGCAATTTCAGCCGCGCGGCGCGGGCGGTCAGCGTCACCCAGCCGACGCTTTCCGCCGGGATCGCCAAGCTGGAACGCGAACTGGGCGCGCGCCTGTTCGACAGGGATCGCCAGCGCGTTGCCCTGACTCCGGCGGGAAGCCGTTTCCTCGTCCGCGCCCGCCGCATCGCCGCCGAATACGAGCACGCGCTGGTCGAACTGGCCGAGGCCGCCGAACCAAGCCTGCTGCGCGTGGGCGTGCTGGGCACCATTCCGACCTACGTGATACGCCGCGCCTTGACCGAGCATAACGAACAGGGCGGCGGCGAAGCGCTCGAACTGCTCGACGGCAGCGAGCGCGATCTTGCCGAGCGACTGGAGCGCGGGCGGATCGACGTGGCCCTTACGGTCGTTCGCCCCCACCACGCGCGCTACCAGCCCGAGGTCCTCGCCCGCGAACGCTACATGATGGTACTGCCGCCCGACCATCCCCTGGCCGCCGAGCGCGAAATTCTCGCCGAACAACTCGCGAGGGACCGCATGGCGCTGCGCCGCCACTGCGAGGCCCTGCCGGAGATCAACCGCTTCTTCACCCAGCGCGGCGTCCGCCCGCGCTTCGTGCTCAAGACCACCAGCGACGAGCGCGTTCTCTCAGTGATCCGCAGCGGCGCCGGGGTCGGGATGATGCCGGAGGGGTTCGCCGATGGCTCGGTGCAGTTCGTGCCGGTGCGCGATTTCGAACTCACGCGCGAGGTGGGACTGCTGCACGCCGGGAGCGCGAGACGGAGCGCTTTTCTGGAGATTTTGCGCCGGCTGTATCGGGAAGAAAAGGAATAAGCAGGGGAGCATAGCCCCCCTGCACCCCCAATATCGTCTAGGTTACGCGGACCAACCGCGTTGCGCGCTCATGGCGGCGTCGGGAGACATATTGCCTGCGCCGCAAGGGGCGGACTCCGGCCAGGTGGCGCGCGGCGAAGACATTCTGCGGGTCTGGGGGATCTCCTGAGCTGGTCGAAGGGCCCCAGGACTTCTTTCCTGCCTTCAAACTTCAGCCGCAACCACCTTCAGTCGCGGCATCGTCGCTTCCAACAGCTTGAGGCTTTTCCACCCCTCCTCAGGTGAAAGTCCGCCCAGCAAAGGCTGGAAACCGACATGGCCCACGCCGCCCATGCTGCGCACTTTCTCCACGAGCTGATCCGGCGTCCAGACTGCAAACATGCCCGCCTGGCGCAGCACCGCCGGATCGGTAAGGCCCTTGAACGGCGAGTTCGAACCATCGCCTTCCTGCTCGGCCCACTTGGCATATTCGGTAATGACATGGACCGCGTGGGGCGCGATGGCTTCCCAGCCCGCATCGGGGTCCTCGCAAAGATGGACTGCCAGCGGCATCCCCGGCGTCGGGCGGAAATGGGTGCGCGGCGCGTGGCCGAGCCGCTCGCATTCGGCAAGGTAGAGGTCGACGAGTTCGGGTTTCATCGGCCCGAAGCCGACGCCGAACTTCGCCGCGCGCCTGGCCGATGCAGGCACCCCGCCGCCGACCATGACGATGTCCTCCGGTGCCTGCACCGGAAGCGGACGGACGTAGATCGGGCGACCGTCGAACTCGAACCTTTCGCCCCGCAGCGCGCGCAGGATCACCTCCAGCCCTTCGTCCATCAACCGCGCCCGGTCCTTCAGGGACTTGCGGAACATGGCGAATTCGGACGGCACATAACCGGCGCCGAAAATGACATTTAGCCGTCCGTTCGACATCTGGTCGACAATCGCGATCTGCTCGGCCAATTCGACCGGATCGTGCAGCGGCAGCACAACCGCGCCGAGCATGAAACGGATACGGCTGGTCACCGCCGCCATGCCGGCCGCCAGCGTGAAAGGCTGCTGCAGGTACCCGTCCTCGGAGCCGTGATGCTGCATCAGCCCGATCTGGTCGGCCCCGATCCTGTCGACAAAGGCGGCCATCTCGACAGCCGCGCGGTACAGTTCGTGCGTCGGCGTTGCCCAGCCCGGCGAGCGCATGTCGAATGAGACGTTGATACGAATGGCATTCACGGCCTGATCTCCAGTGCGGCATAAGAGGGATCCCCGCGGTCCCTGCGTGCGTGGGCATGGCTCTTCATCGGGGTGACTTCGCGGATGGCATCGAACTCGATCACCGCCTCGCGGCGATCGATCGCCCAGTGGCCACCGCGCTTCGACCAACGGTCGCAGTAGCGCGCATGGGTCTCGAGCTGCATGACCTTGCCCTCGCGTGCCATGCGCAGCGTGGCGGTGACGTAGGTCTCGCTGCCGGCACGGTCTCCGTCGAGTTCGATCAGCACGTTGCCAGCCTGATGCATATGGTGGAGCAGGTCCGCGTGTGCCGCGCAGATCCAGTCGATCGCACCGCGTCCGCTGCCGCGATAGCCCTGCTCGCCGTAGTCGGCCTCTGCATCCTCGTGAAACACCGTATACCCGAGCGCGACATCGAGGCGGTCCACGCTGCGGCAATAGCGATGGATCTGGTCGGCAATCGCCTGCCGATCCGCCAGTTCCTCCAGCAATTCCTTCACCGCGCGGCTCCCGCATAAGCAGCAGAGATTGCCGCGACATGCCGGATCCGCTCGCGCCGCTGCGCCGCCGATGTCGCGGACATGCCCGCAGCATCATCGGCCTCGCCCCAATTGCAGACCGGCCCGTGGGGCAGGCGCTCCAGACCGAGGCGCGCGACATTCGCCGGGTCCGCCAGGCCTTCCGGCATCGCCATGCCGCGCGCAGCCATGAGTTCGCGGTGAGCAGGCGTGTCGGTACGGCCGATCACATAACTCAGGACGTCGACGCCGTATGGCTCCAGTTCCGCCCAGAGCGCCTCGCACAGCACCAGGTCGAACGCCTTGCTCGCCGCATAGACACCAATCCCCGGCAAGCCGCCATAGCAGGCCCCAGAGCCCACCACGAGCAATCCGCCGCGCCGGCGCGCACGCATCGGCCCGGCAAACCGGTAGAGTGCCTGCATCGTTGTCATGACATTGCGCGCAGCGAGCAGGTTCCAGTTGTCCAGCGGCGTATCGAGGAACAGCGCGCCATTGGGATCGGCCCCGGCATTCAGCACCAGCAGTCCGGTTTCGCGCCCTTCCGCCAGCGTCATGAGCGCATCGGCGGCATCCTCGCGCGCAAGGTCGATCGAGGCCGTCACGCACGCGATGCCATGGGCAAGCCGAAGCGCATCGGCAAGCGCTTCGAGCGGAGCTTCACGCCGAGCGACAAGGATCAGGTTCAGGCCGGCGGCAGCCAATTGACGGGCAAACTCGGCACCCGTGCCCTCCGAAGCCCCGGCGACCAGTGCCCAGGGGCCGTAGCGCGCCGCGAACTCTTTTGCCTCCATCCATCCTCCCCGCCCGCAGGCGCGGGCCTGCATTCATCAAGCCTCGAGACGGTGCGGGAAAACGCGATGTGGAGCAAATCCTCAGCGGTACATACCGCCACGGCGTCACATCAGGCGAAGGCCCGCTGCGGCGCCTGCCGGGCGCCATCGAACTTCGCCCGCAGCACCGCGACTTCTGCACGATAGGCCGCGACCCCTGCCTCCTTGACCGGACCATAGCCCGCGATCAGCGAAGGCCTTGCCGCCAGTTCGATCGCAAGCGGCATGGTCACGACGCTCACTTTGGCGGCAATCTCGCGCACGAGATCACGGTACTCGCCGATCAGCGCACGCTCGGTGCGGCGTTCGGCAGAATGACCGAAGGGATCGAGCCAGGTGCCGCGCAGGCGCCTAGCCCTGGCAAGCAAGGCAAAGACCGGCAGAATCCAGCTGCCAAAGGCGATCTTGCGCGGGCGCCCGGTCTTGCGGTCCTTGCGCAAGGCCAGAAGCGGCGGGGCAAGGTGCAGCCTGAGGCGAAGCTTGCCATCGAACGTGTCCGCCAGCCCCGCGCGGAAGGCCGGTGCGCTGTAGAGGCGGGCCACTTCGTATTCGTCCTTGTAGCTCATCAGCCGGCCCAGCTGGCATGCGATCTCGCGCAGCAGAGGCTCACTCTGCGCCAGCCCCCGCGCCGCCAACGCGTCTGCAATTTCGTCAAGAAACCGGAGATAGTCCGCAGCGTGGGCCGCGTTCTGCCAATCGGTCAGCAGGCGTGCATAACTGGCCGTCACGGCCGCCAGATCGCGAGGCGATTCGCTCACCCGGGGCGCAGCATCGGCGAGTGCGAACAGGTCCTCCCCGCCCGCTGCCGCCAGCCTTCCCAGCGACAGCGCGGCCAGGTTCGCGCCCACCGCCACACCGTTCAGCCGCACCGCTTCCGCCACCGAGGCCAGTCGTACCGGCAGAAGCCCTTTCTGCGCGGCGAAACCCAGCATCATCAGGTTTGTGAAGATCGAATCCCCAAGGAGCCGCGTCGCCAGCGAACCGGCGCGCAGCGAGGCGATCATCGCCGGATCGACCCGCTTGCCGATGGCGCGCAGAAAGCGGCTGGCGGTAAGATCGAGATTGCGGTCGCGCTGGAATTCGCCGGTCGGCACCACGTCCTCGTTCGCCAGCACCCGCGTATCGGGCCGCGCCAGCGACAGCACTTCGGGCGAGGAAGCCACGACCAGATCACACGCAACCACCAGGTCCGCCATGCCCGCCCCCAGTCTTGCGGAGGGGATCGCCGCAGCAGCGGTGCCGATACGGACATGGCTCGCCACCGCGCCGCCTTTCTGCGCCATGCCGGTCTGGTCCAGCACTTTGGCGGCCTTGCCCTCGAGCTGCGCCGCCATCGCCAGCACCGCGCCGACCGTCAGCACCCCCGTCCCGCCGATCCCCGCCACCACGATGGCCGAGGCCCCGCCCGGCATGGCCGCAACCGCCGGTTCGGGCAGGGCCGCCACCATGCGCGTGAGTGCAGCATCATCGATGCCGCGCTTTCTGAGCGAACCGCCCGCGACCTCGACAAAGCTCGGGCAAAAACCCTTGATGCAGGAAAAATCCTTGTTGCAGCTCGACTGGTCGACGGCCCGCTTGCGGCCGAACTCGGTCTCGACCGGCACGACCGAGAGGCAGTTCGACTGCACCGAACAGTCACCGCAGCCCTCACAGACCGCCGGGTTGATCCAGAGACGCTTGTCGGGATCGGGATAGGCCCCCTTCTTGCGGCGGCGGCGCTTCTCGTTGGCGCACGTCTGCTCGTAAACGAGGGCACTGGTTCCCGGCATTTCGCGCAAGCTGCGCTGCACCGCGTCCAGTTCGTCGCGGTGCAGCACCCGGGTTCCGGCGGGCAGGTCGGATGCAGCAAAGCGCGCCGGATCTTCGCTCACCAGCACCACCGGATGGACACCTTCCACCACCAGTTCACGCACGATCTGCTCGGGACTGAGCGCGCCTTCGGCGGGCTGTCCGCCAGTCATGGCGACGGCATCGTTGTAGAGGATCTTGAAGGTCACCCGGCTCTTTGCCGCCACCGCCGCGCGGATCGTCAGCAGTCCGGAATGGGTGTAAGTCCCATCGCCCAGGTTCTGGAACATGTGCGGTGTATCGACAAAATGCTGCGCGCCAATCCAGGGCATGCCTTCCTGCCCCATCGACACCGTCTGCATCGTACGGCGTTCCGGCATGTAATGGGCAAGGCCATGGCATCCGGTCGCCCCCATTGCCGCAGAACCTTCCGGGACCAGCGTCGAGGTATTGTGAGGACACCCCGAGCAGAAGAAGGCGGGGCGGATCGCGGTGCGTTCGAGCGCGGCGGCGGAGTCCTCCCGCACGCGCAGCATGGCATCGCGCGTGGCCAGATGAGGCTGCAGCATGCCGAGCGCCGCCATGCGCACCAGCAGCGCGCGGCGCACCGCCGAGGCATCAAGCACGCCCACTTGCGAGAGCAGCGCAGCGCCATCAGGCGCGGTCTTGCCCGAAAGCGCCGGGGCATCGGCACGGCCATAGAACAGGCGGGCGACCTGATCCTCGATGACGGGCCGCTTTTCCTCCACCACCATGACCTCGGCGCTGCCCCTGCAGGCCTGCCGCACAAACACGGCATCGAGCGGCCAGACAAGACCAAGCTTGACGACCCTCAGCCCCAGCGCCGCACATCCCTCCTCGTCCAGCCCCAGATCTGCCAGCGCCTGGCAGAGATCGAGCCAGGCCTTGCCCGCACTCACCACCGTCAGCCGCGCTCCGGATGCAGCATGACTGACGCGGTCGACCGGGTTGAGTGCGGTGAACATCGGCACGATCGGCAGCCGCCGCTCGATCACCATGCGCTCCTGCTCCAACGCCGACATTGCAATGCGCAAGTTCGGCGAAGGTCCGGCGGCGATCTCCGGCAGGACGATCGGAAAGTCATTCCCAGGCAGCGTGACGGTCGTGGTCAGATCCAGCGTGTCGGTCACCGCCTTCATCGCCACATAGAGCCCGCTGGCCCGCGACAGCGCCCAGCCGAACTGGCCGAAGCTGAGAATCTCGTCGGTCGTCGCCGGGTAAAGCACCGGGACCATCGCCGTGATCAGCACGTGTTCGGACTGGTGGGCGGTCAGCGAGGACTTGGCCGCATGGTCGTCCCCGCAGAGCAGCAGCGCGCCGCCGCGGGGGTGCGTGCCTTCCAGGTTCGCCGCCTTGATCGCCTCGCCCGCACGCTCGACACCGACGCCCTTCGCGTACCAGAGCGCAAAGACCCCATCGACATGGGGCTTGCCATACCAACCCAGCTGCTGGGTGCCGCGCAGCGAGGTCGCCGCCAGTTCCTCGTTCAGGCCGGGCTCGAAACGCACGCGATGTTCGCTCAGCAGCTTTTCGCAGGCCCAGAGCTGCGCATCGAGCGTGGTGATCGGGGAGCCGCGATAGCCGGTGACATAGCCCGCCGTGTTGAGGCCCCGTGCACGGTCCCGTCGCGCTTGATCGATCAGCAGGCGCACCACGCCCTGCAGCGCCGCGAGCACCACCTGCCCATCGGCCTGCCTGTACTTGTCCTCCAGCGTAACGACCGTCCTGGTCACTTGAATCCCCGGCTGTCCTGTTCTTTCTCGCGGCCTTCCAGATGGCGCGCGGGGGTGCAAGCAGGGAGCGCACGGTGCGCAGTCGGGGTCAATTGGGGGTGCGGTTGGGGGCGAGGAAAGGGCTCAGGCAGGGGAGCCCGTCACGGATGGTTTGAGCGCGACAAAGACATTTTGCGGGCCCGGGGAATCCCCTGAGCTTGTCGAACGGCACCGGCACCTTTCCCTGCCCTTCACGCCGACTGGCGCAGTGCCTCGACCAGCCTTGGCACATCCGCCAGTGCGCGCAGGGCGTCGTTGAGGTGGGTGCAGCCTTCCGGGCCACGCAGCATTTCAAGCACATCCTCGCGAACCTGGCCAAGGTTACGCCCGACAAGGCGCGCAACGTTACGAAGCGCACCGGGACACTCACGGAACGGGAGAATCCGCGCTTCGGGCTCGAGGGCCAGCACTTCCAGTGTTTCCGCATCGACGGTCGCGCCAAGGTTGTATTCATGGATGGCGACGCGGCCGCCGTCGCGCAGCCTAGCGCTGTCCTGAAAGGCAGAGGCGATACGGATCAGGCCGCCGTTCCCTCCGCTCCTGTCCAGCGTCACATCGATGCGACGAGCGCGGCGAAACCCGGGGCCATCGTGTTCAAGAAACGCGTGCCAGCCTTCAGGATCGGCCGGATTGCGCAGATGCCCGGCGTCCGCGTCCGCCACGTTTTCCAGCGCCGCGCCTCCGGTAACCCCGCTGTTGCCCTCGGTAAGCCCCCAACAGACATTGACGCGCTGGGCCAGCACCGGGTTGTCCTCGCCGCTCCCGCCCAGCCGCTTCTTGAGCAGTTCCATCCGCTCGGGAAACCATTGGCCCCAGGCAAACGACGAAACCAGCGCGGTGCCCGAAAGGTCGTCGAGCACGAGGTAGAGCGGATCAGCCCGGACAATCAGTTCGGGCATGATCTCGCGCAGCGCCATGCGCAAGTGCCCGCCCGCCCGCGCGCCGACAAGCTGACCGATGCTCGTCGGCGCAGGCTCGGCGGCAATCCGGGTGATCGTCTTGTCCTCGCTCATCCGCAGCGAGAATTCGCCCGTGGCGAGCGTGCAGCCGTGCCCGTCCGGCCCGGTCAGATAATCGCGCGCGCGGCCGACAAAGAGGCGCTGCCCATCCACGCCATCGGGCCAGGCGACATCTATGCTGGAAGTACGGCGCAGCGAGTTCGCCGAGCGCAGCGGAGCGGGATTGGCGGTCTGGCGCGGCGGCGGCGGGTAATGAACCGTCATGGTGGCATCCTGCGATTGTGTTTTCGCCGGTCAGCCTGACACCTTCACCAGCAGCTTGCCTAGATGGGTGTTGCCAGAAAACACCCCGGCGAAAGCCCCGGCGGCAGCACCCAGCCCTTCGACCTCGGCTTCAGGACAACGGATGCGCCCGTCGCCCATCGGCCTTGTCCGGCGCGACAACGGCATATTCGCGCCAGCCGGTGCGGTCATCAACAAGCCTCCCCACCACGTAATTGGGGAGATCGGAGCCGACGACTTCGCTGACCGTCAGCCCGTATATGACCTCGCCGAGGTGAACTTGGATCACACCGGAGAGGCGCTTTTCGTCGAGGGCGAAGCGGATGAGCGGATGCACGCGGATGCCCCAATCCGCGATCTCGATAGCCTGCTCCAGCTGTCCAAGGGAAAGCCCGGTGATCCGCGCGGCGACGCTCTCTTCGGACGGATCGAGCACCTCCAACGCCGAGCCCTGCCGGGCCACGAACGCGCCGTCAATGAAACCTGCGTCATCCAGCAGCCCACTCCGAGATAATTCACTTTTGCGAATTTCTTTTCGAAAAAAGACTGTCGGCGCAAATGGGCCGCGTCAATCGCGAGGGCGCTGGCTGGAACCGGACGGCCCGCCGGCGGTTGCCTCGCTATCCCGTGCTGCCTATCTCCGCGGCAGCCCGCAGCCTCAGGAATGTGGCGCGCACGCAACCAGCAAGGACCTGCACGACCATGGCTTTCACCGATTTTCTCCGTCAGCAGTGCTACATCGACGGCCAGTGGTGCGATGCCGATAGCGGGGCGACGTTCGAAGTGACCGATCCCGGCTCCGGTGCGGTGCTGGGCACGGTGCCGAAGATGGGTGCGGACGAGACGGGCCGCGCCATCGAGGCTGCCGAGCGCGCGCTTCCCGCATGGCGCGCCAGGACCGCGGGCGAACGCTCGAAACTGATGCGCAGGCTGTTCGACCTGATGATCCAGCATCAGGACGACCTCGGCGAACTGCTCACCCGCGAACAGGGCAAGCCGCTGGCCGAAGGGCGCGGCGAGATCGCCTATGGCGCCAGCTTCATCGAATGGTTCGCCGAAGAGGCCAAGCGCGCCTATGGCGACACCATTCCCGGCCATGCCGCCGACCGCCGCATCGTCGTCATCAAGCAGGGCGTCGGTGTCGTCGCCGCGATCACGCCCTGGAACTTCCCCAATGCGATGATCACCCGC
Source organism: Sphingomonas sp. IC081 (assembly GCF_006874585.1). Lineage (GTDB taxonomy): Bacteria > Pseudomonadota > Alphaproteobacteria > Sphingomonadales > Sphingomonadaceae > Novosphingobium. The sequence continues at coordinate 3,765,111 of NZ_CP029761.1, read as the reverse complement.
AAGCTCGGCCCGGCGCTGGCGGCGGGCTGCACGATCGTCATCAAGCCCGCCTCGGCCACGCCTTATTCCGCGCTCGCCATCGCGCATCTGTGCGAACTGGCGGGCATTCCGGCGGGCGTCGTCAATGTCGTTACCGGCAGCGCCGGGCAGATCGGCTCGGCGCTGACGCAGAGCCCCAAGGTCGCCAAGCTGACCTTCACCGGCTCCACCGAGATCGGCCGCGACCTGCTGCGCGAATGCGCCGAGACGATCAAGAAGACCTCGATGGAACTGGGCGGCAACGCGCCGTTCCTGGTGTTCGACGATGCCGATGTCGATGCCGCGATCGATGGGGCGATGATCTCCAAGTTCCGCAACGGCGGACAGACGTGCGTGTGCACCAACCGTTTCTACGTGCAGGACGGCGTCTACGACGCATTCGTCGAGAAGCTGGCCAAGCGCGTCTCGGCCATGAAAGTCGGCTACGGCATGGACGCGGGCACCGAAGTCGGCCCGCTGATCGACGAGAAGGCGGTCGAGAAGGTCGAGGAGCACCTTCAGGATGCCATCGCCGGAGGGGCCAAGGTACTGGCGGGCGGCCAGCGCAACGAACGCGGCGGCTCGTTCTTCAACCCCACCGTGGTGGCGGGCGTGAAGCCGGACATGAAGCTGGCGCGCGAGGAGACGTTCGGGCCGCTGGCGGGCGTGATCCGCTTCACCGACGAAGCCGATGCCATCCGCATGGCCAACGATACCGAGTTCGGCCTGGCGAGCTACTTCTACGCCCGCGACCTCAGCCGCGTCTGGCGGGTGGCCGAGGCGCTGGAGGCGGGCATGGTGGGCATCAACACCGGGCTCATCTCCACCGAAGTGGCGCCGTTCGGCGGGGTCAAGCAGTCCGGCCTCGGGCGTGAAGGATCGCACTACGGCCTCGATGACTACATGGAGGTGAAATACCTCTGCATGGGTATCAAGCCGGCTTGAAGAACTAAGGATAAAGCAGGGGAGCATAGCCCCCCTGCCCCCCCCGATACCGTCTAGGTCGTAAACTCATAAACGGCACCATCGAGGTTTGAGGCAAAATGGCTCAGCGTCAGGAGGGAAGGCGCTGGAATATGTCGATATTTCAAGACTTCCCGACGCAGCGCTGGGCCATTTTGGGCAAACCCCGAAGGGGCGCCCAAATGGCTTCCATCTCGAACCGAAGCGGCCTTGGACGGGCAACCAGCCCGCCCGGCGGCAACTTCGGCCCGAGCTGTTCGCCATTTGGGCGCCTCGATGGTGCCGTTTATGAGTTTACGACCTAGGTCACGCGGGCCAACAGCGTTGTGCGCCCATGGCTGCGTCGGGAGACGCATTGGCTGCGCCGCAAGGAGCGCACTACGGATAGGCGATGCCCAACGAAGACGCTTTGCGGGTCTGGGGGATCATCCCCCAGAATCCTTCTCTTTCTTCTCTTCCCCTACGCCCCCGCGAAATTTGAACAAACGTTCAAACTCACTCTTCCCGTCAAGCCCCCTTTCCGTTTAGCCCTGTTCCCAACGAGGCGCGCCATGCGCCGCATGGGAGAAAGCAATGTCCTACAAGGTTGCCATCGTCACTGGCGCCGCCGCCGGGATCGGCGCGGCATGCGCGAAGCGGTTGGCGAAGGAAGGGGTAGCCGTGGGCGTGCTCGACCTCGATGCCGAGCGCTGCGCCGATACCGTCAAGGCCATTCGCGAAGGCGGCGGCACCGCCATCGCGCTGGGCGCGGACGTCTCCAGCCGCTCATCCGTCAAGGCCGCCGTGGAGCAGGTGCGCGAGGCGCTGGGCCCGGTCTCGATCCTGGTCAACAACGCCGGCGTCACCGATTTCACCCCGTTCGAGGAACTGACCGACGAGCGCTGGGACTTCATCTACGCCGTCAACGTGCGCGGCCTGTTCATCATGACGCAGGAATGCCTGCCCGACATGAAGAACGCCGGCTGGGGCCGCATCGTCAACATCTCGTCCTCCAGCGCGCAGACCGGTGCAGTGAACATGATCCCCTATTCGTCCTCGAAGGGCGCCGTGGTGACCATGACCCGCTCGATGGCGCAGGAATTCGGACCCTACGGCATCACCGTGAACAACATCCCGCCTGGGTCGGTGATGGGCACGATCATGTCCGAGGCCAATCGCGAGCGTTTCCAGGTCCCCACCGAAGTGCTGATCCAGGCCATCCCGGTGCGCCGCATGGGCGAGCCCGACGACATCGCCAATGCCTGCGCCTGGCTCTGCGACGAACGCAGCCAGTACGTCACCGGGCAGACCATCGGCGTCAACGGCGGCCGCGTGGTGAGCTGATCCCGGACGTCACCGTACTGAGGAGAATCAGCTCTCGGGCCCATGGAAAAGGGCCGGCGGATCGCTCCACCGGCCCTTCCTTCACATGGGGTGTGAACTTGTAGTGGCTCAGGCCTTCGCGGCCTTGTCCGCCTCGTAGCGCTCGATCGCCTCGATCACGATCTGGCGGGCTTCCTCAGCGCCGCCCCAGGTGCCGATGCGCACCCACTTTTCGGCCTCGAGGTCCTTGTAGTGGGTAAAGAAGTGTTCGATCTGGCTGAACACGATCGGGGGCAGGTCGCCCTTTTCCGACACGTCCGAGTAGTACGGGAAAGTCTTGTCATCGGGCACGCAGACCAGCTTCTCGTCGCCGCCGTGCTCGTCTTCCAGGTTCAGCACCGCGATCGGGCGCACGCGCACCACCGAGCCGGGCACGAAGGGCGAGCGGGCAACGACCAGTGCGTCGAGCGGGTCGCCATCGGGCGAGAGGGTGTGCGGCACGAAGCCGTAGTTGGCCGGATAGCGCATCGGCGTGTGCAGGATGCGATCCACGAACAGCGCGCCCGAATCCTTGTCGAATTCGTACTTTACCGGCTCACCGCCAACGGGAACCTCGATGATGACGTTCAGGCTCTCCGGCGGGTTCTTGCCGACAGGGATCATGTCGATGCGCATGTTGGTCCTTTTCAACGGGCACGATTTGAGCGGCGCCACAGAACGCGCGCCGCGTAGAACTTTGACGGCGGGGCTTAGCGGCACGGTTAATTCATCGCAACCGCCTTCTCGCACGTGCAATGGAAGGATCGCGGCTCCGCTGCGGCCGCGATACACGACATTGGTCGGACTTGCCTCGGCCATGTCCACGGTCCAGACGAGCCGTTTGGTCCTTTGCGGTCACAAAAACGGGGCCGGACTGTGAAGTTCGGCCCCGCTCGCAATCATGCCAGATGCAGGCTTACCTGGTGCGCGGCGCCAGCAGGCGATCGAGCCCGTTGGCCTTGCCCGGCGTGGTGCTTTCCAGCCAGGGGAACCGCAGGCCGCCGTGGTAATCGACGGCGACGGTGTTGAAAGCATCGCCACGCTTCACGAGCAGGCTGATCGGCTCCTTTGCCGACTTGGCCGCGGTGATCGCGTCCTTGATCGCTTCGCCGCTGTAGGCCTTGCCGTTCACCGCCACGACCTTCACGCCGCCAACGAGACCGGCGTTGTAGCCCACGCTATCCCACACCGAAGCGGTGACGGTGCCCTCGTTGTCGAGCGACACGCCCAGCGAATAGCTGAGGTCGAGCGACTTGCGCGAATCGCCGATGCCCTTTTCGTAGCCGTTCTGCGTATCCTTCCAGACCAGCTTGTAACCGGCCATCTCGATACCCTTGGTGGGCGCGGGCTGATTGGTGTCGTAAATGCGGGTCTTGAGGAAAGTGGCCCAGTCATAGGGGTAGACACCGTTCAGCGTCTTCACGACTTCGTCGAAATCGTAGGTCAGTTCGCCCCAGTCGCCGTCACGCACGCCGAAGAAGGCCTTGGCGAAGTCGTCGAGCCCCTTTGCGCCCTTCGTGCCCTGACGGATGATCTGGTCCGCTTCGAGCCAGGTCAGCGCGCCTTCGACGTAATAGTCCTCGTTGCGGGTGACAGAGCTGTACGGCAGCGGACGGCGCATGTTGAGGATCGGCGCATGCGTGGTGTCTTCCACCGAACGCCAGCCGCGGCCCGGCGTCGCCTCGGCATAGCGAGCGACGGCGCCGGCCAGCGTGTCGAGGATGGTCTGCTTGGACTGCACACCCGAGCGCGCGGCGAGGATATAGCCCCAGAACTGGGTCTGGCCTTCGTAGACCCAGAGCAGCGTGTTCTGCATCGGCTGCTGGTAGTCCGGCGTCCACAGGTCGGCGGGGCGGCGGTACTTGCCGTTCCAGCTATGCGTGAACTCGTGCGGGATCACGTTGCGATCCCATTCCATCTTGTCCCAGTCGGTCCAGACCTTGGGCTCCATCTGGTTCTCGCTCGAACGGTGATGTTCGAGGCCGATGCCGCCCATGCGGTCGGTCAGGCCCAGCAGGAAGTCGTAGTGGTCGAAGTGGCGCGCGCCGAAGGTGAACAAGGCCTGCGAGACGAGATTGCGGTAGGTCTCCATGTTCTCGGGCTTGATGCCGAGCAGCTTGGGCTCATCCGCGACCACGTCCATGCTGACGCCGTGGCCGAGATCCCAGCGCTGCGCGTACTTGCCTGCAAAGATCGGCGAATCGACGAGACGTTCGTAGTCGATCGGGTTCCACGTCACCGTGTCGCCCTGCTGGCTCTTGCCGTCGAGCGCGGTGTAGACGGTCCAGCCCGCCGGGAACTTCACGGTCGGCTTGTAGGTGATGCCACGGGTGTAATAGCCCGCCGGGTAGAGGCTCATCTTTTCCCACTGCAGGTTCAGCATTTCCTGCGTCATGCTGATGCGGCCTTCCCTCGACTGCACCGGCGAAGTGTGGACGAACTGCGCGGTGACCATCGTCGTGCCCGCGGGCAGCGCGAGATGGAAGGCATTCACGGCAACGGTGTCACGCTCCCACTTGATCTCCTTGCCATCGGCAAAGAAGTGGATCTGCGCCAGCAGCGCGAAAGGACCGGTGGGCGAGTGGTTGCCGGGCAGCCAGCTCGGCTGGATCAGAGTGAGCTTGGTGGTGCCGGGCGCGACCGGAACCTGCTGGGTCACGCGGTAGACGCCGTGCACCGTGTCGGTGGCATCGATGTCGAGCGCGATGGTGCCCGCATAGGGCTTGTCCTGCGCTGCGGGCAGCGGCGCGGGCAACGCGGGCGCCATCGGCGTCGTGCGCGTATTCGACTCCTGGGCCGATGCAAGCGCCGGAGTGGAGACGGAAAGAAGGGCGAGGAGCGTGACGACCGCGTTACGATATTTCATTTCGGCATTCTTTGCGGCTGTTGCCGGGTTTGGCAACCATCCAATTCACGCAGGCGCGCTGGCCCCGAGGTCGGGGCAATTTTCGATCATTCCCGACAGGCATGATGCACGGCCATGACAGAGAGCGCACCGCAGCCACTTTCCCCGCCGACGCAATCGGGCTAAGCGCGCGCGTTATGAGCACGACATCGACCAAAACGCCTCAGGCGATCCGCGGAACCCAGGATATCTTCGGCCCCGACGCCGAGGCGTTCGCACATGTCGTCGAAACCTTCGAACGTGTCCGCAAGCTGTATCGCTTCCGCCGCGCCGAGATGCCGGTCTTCGAAAAGACCGAAGTGTTCTCGCGCTCGATCGGCGAAACCACCGACGTCGTCTCCAAGGAAATGTACTCGTTCGAGGACCGCGGCGGCGAATCGCTGACCCTGCGCCCCGAATTCACCGCCGGCATCGCCCGCGCCTACCTCACCAATGGCTGGAAGCAGTTCGCGCCGGTCAAGATCGCCACGCACGGCCCGCTGTTCCGCTACGAGCGCCCGCAAAAGGGCCGCTATCGCCAGTTCCACCAGATCGACGCCGAACTGATCGGTTCGCCCGAGCCGATTGCCGATGTGGAACTGCTGATCATGGCCGACCAGTTGCTCAAGGAACTGGGCATTTCGGACGGGGTGACGCTGCAGCTCAACACCCTGGGCGATGCCGAGAGCCGCGACGCCTGGCGCGCCGCGCTGGTCGAATACTTCCGTGCCCACAAAGCCGAGCTTTCGGAAGATTCGCAGGATCGGCTGGAGCGCAATCCGCTGCGCATCCTCGATTCCAAGGACCCGCGCGACAAGGTCTTTGTCGGCGACGCCCCGAAGATCGACGACTTCCTCTCGGGCGAGGCGCAGGACTTCTTCGCGGCGGTCACGGCCGGCCTCGATGCCGCCGGTGTCGCCTACGAACGTGCGCCCTCGCTGGTGCGCGGGCTCGACTATTATCGCCACACCGCCTTCGAATTCGTCACCACCCGCCTCGGCGCGCAGGGCACTGTCCTTGGCGGCGGCCGTTATGATGGGCTCATGGAAAGCCTCGGCGGCCCCGCCACCCCGGCGGTGGGCTGGGCGGCAGGGATCGAGCGCCTGTCGATGCTCGTCGCCGATGCCGGCGTACTGGTCGAAGCGCCGCTGACCGTGGTTCTCGCAGTCGAGGACGACGCCGCGCTGGCCTATGCCCAGAAAGTCATCACCGCACTGCGCTTCCAGGGCCTCGACGCAGAGATGATCGCCACCGGCAGCCCGCGCAAGCGCTTCGACAAGGCCGTGAAGATGGGCGCCAAGGTGCTCGTCTCGTTCGGCAGCAAGGACGGCGCCCCCGTCGCCAACTTGCGTGCGGCCGAGCCGACCGCCGAGTATCTCGCGGTCGAGCAGGTTCTCCAGTCGGTCCATCCGTGAGCATATCCGACACCCGTTTGGCGCAGATCGCCGCGCGTTTCTCCGAGCTTGAGGCACGCCTTGCCTCTGGAACGCTGGAAGGCGACGCCTTTGTCACCGCCAGTCGCGACTATGCCGAGCTGGAACCGGTGGCGCGTGTCGCCGCCGAAGTCGTGTCGATGCGCGGCGAACTGGACATGCTCCAGACGCTGGAAGACCCGGACCCCGACATGCGCGCACTGGCCGAAGAGGAGGTGCTCCGCCTCAAGGCCGAACTGCCCGAGGCCGAGCGCCAGCTCGCCGTGGCCATGCTGCCGCGCGATGCGGCCGACGTGCGCCCGGCCATGCTGGAAATCCGCGCCGGCACCGGCGGTGACGAGGCCGCGCTGTTCGCCGCCGATCTCTACCGGATGTACGAACGCTATGCCGCCGAGCAAGGCTGGCGGGTCGAGATGATCAGCGTCAACGCCAACGACCTCGGCGGCTTCAAGGAAGTCGTCGCCAACGTCGCGGGCGCGGGCGTCTTCGCCAAGCTCAAGTTCGAGAGCGGCGTCCACCGCGTACAGCGGGTGCCGGTCACCGAATCGGGCGGGCGCATCCACACCTCGGCGGCAACCGTGGCGGTGCTGCCCGAACCCAGCGAAGTCGATGTGCAGATCGAGGACAAGGACCTCAAGATCGACATCTTCCGCGCATCGGGCGCGGGCGGCCAGCACGTCAACACCACCGATTCGGCCGTGCGCATCACCCACTTGCCGACCAACCTCGTGGTGATCTGCCAGGACGAGCGCAGCCAGCACAAGAACAAGGCCAAGGCCATGCAGGTCCTGCGCGCGCGCCTCTACGAGAAGATGCGCGAGGAAGCCCACGGCGCCGAGGCCGAGGCCCGCAAGGCCATGGTCGGCTCGGGCGACCGCTCGGAGCGCATCCGCACCTACAATTTCCCGCAAGGCCGCGTCACCGATCACCGCATCAACCTGACCCTGCACCGCCTGCCCGAGATTCTCGAAGGCCCTGGCCTGGCCGAACTGGTCGATGCCCTGATCGCCGAGGACGAGGCCAAGCGCCTTGCCGCCATGGATGCCTGACCGGACTGTCGGCGAAGCGATCCGCGAGGCGGCGGAACGCCTCTGCGCAACCAGCGATACCGCCCGGCTCGACGCAGAAGTGCTGATGGCCCATGCGCTGGGCTGCTCGCGCTCGGCGATGCTGCTGGCGCGCATGCGTGACCCCGCGCCGGCGGGTTTCGCGGCGCTGGTGGAGCGCCGCGGGAAGCATGAACCGGTCTCCTATATCACCGGCCATCAGGAATTCTTCGGAATGCCCTTCATGGTCGGCCCCGAAGTGCTGATCCCGCGCGGCGATTCCGAAGTTCTGGTCGAAGCCGCACTCGCGGTCCCTCCACGGGCAGGGATCGAGACCCGCAGGGTGCTCGACTGCGGCACCGGGTCCGGCGCCCTCTTGCTGGCAGTACTCGCCAACCTGCCCGGGGCTACCGGTGTCGGCATTGACAGCTCGCCCGGTGCCCGTGCCGTCGCTGCCGCCAATGCGCGGGCGCTGGGCCTGGCCGACCGCGCCCGCATCGCCGAGGCCGACTGGCACAGCCCCGGCTGGGACGAGCCGCTCGGCGGCCCGTTCGACCTTGTTCTGGCCAATCCACCCTATGTCGAGACGACCGTCACCCTCGATCGCTCGGTCGCCGCGTTCGAGCCGGCCAGCGCGCTCTATGCCGGTGAGGAAGGCCTAGACGACTACCGGGTACTGGTGCCGCAACTGCCCCGGCTGCTGGCTCCGGGCGGAGTCGCGCTGGTCGAGATCGGCTATCGCCAGGCCGAGTCGGTTGCCGCGATCGGACAAGAAGCAGGCCTTTCCAGTCGCTTGCATCGCGACCTTGGAAATCGTCCACGCATGCTCGAGTTTTCAACAATTGCGTAAGATTCCTCTTGGAATCCCGCTCCGGAATGCCTAAGGATAAACGCGAAGCGGCACATGGATGGAATTTCCCATGCGGACGCTTCATCTCCATCATTTGCATGACCGTCGCGGCGAAAACGCGCTACGACTCGGCAACGATGGAGATCACGGCACTCGGGGGCGATCCGTGATCATGTGACGTGTGGCAGATCGGCCCGAAAGGATCCGGCCGATGCCCTGGGTTTTGAGGAAATAAATCCTTGAATAATAATCGTGGTAACAACCGTCGGCGCGGCCGCGGTAACAATCGCCAGCAGGGCGGCCAGCAGACCAACCGGATCGACAGCAGGGCTCGCGGCAACGCTCCGCAGCTGCTGGAGAAGTACAAGAAGCTGGCCCATGACGCGCATCTCAACGGGGACCGTGTGACGGAGGAATACTACCTCCAGTTCGCAGACCACTATTTCCGCGTGATCGCCGACCAGAAGCAGCGTCAGGACGAGGCTCGCCAGCCCCGCCGCGACGACCGCTCGCCTGATTATTCGGACGATTACGGCGACGATTACGGCGACTACGACGCCGTGCCCGAACGCAGCCAAGAACGTCAGGAACGTCCCGAGCGCCAGGAACGAGCCGAGCGCCAGGAACGAGCCGAGCGCCAGGAACGAGCCGAGCGCCAGGAACGAGCCGAGCGTCAGGACCGTTCTGAACGCGGCTATGACCGTCAGGAGCGCCAGCCGCGCCACGAACGCGCACCCCGCGTCGAAGCGCCGGCCGACGAATTTGCCGAATCCGAGGCCGCAGCCGAGAGCGACCAGGTCGAAGCCGACGGCAACCGTTCGGTCTACGAACCGGCCGAAAACCCCTTCGTGCGCGACGCCCGCAGCAACCGTGGCCTGAAGCCGCGCAAGCCGCGCCGCGATCGCCAAGAGGACGCCGACGGCGCCGAGACGGCACCTGCCGCCCAAGCCGCACCGACCGAGGCCGTCCTCGACCCCGCCTCGCTTCCGCCCGCCATCTCCGCCAAACCGGAGAAGAAGGAAAAGAAGCCTGCCGCCGCCGCGCCCGTCGACGAAGCGACCGGCGAGGAAAAGCCCCGCCGTCGCCGCACCCGCAAGGCCGCTCCGCCAGCCGACGAAGCCGGTGACAGCACGCTGGAGGCAGTGAACTCCTAAGAACGGGCCGCAAGCCCGTAATCGAAACGGCCCGCATACCGCCTCTCGAGGCAGTATGCGGGCCGTTTCGTTTCCAGCTTCCCGCTTGCGTCTCGAAAGGCTTGCCGACATAGCCGCGCAGGACGATTCCTTTGCCCCGCGAGGCCCTGCCGTGACATCCGCGCCGTGAAATCCGAACCGGCCCTTCCCGGCCGCACCGTCCTGTCCCGGCACCCCCGCCTTGCCAGCGGCGCCCTAGCCATTCTCGCCGGCGCCGCAGCAGCCTGCGGATTCCAGCCGCTCTCGCTCTGGCCGCTGACGCTCATCGGCGTGGCGGTCCTGCTCGAACTCGTCGCCCGCGCACCGGGCTGGCAGCGAACGTTCCTGATCGGCTGGTGCTTCGGGCTCGGCCACTTCACGCTCGGCAACAACTGGATCGCGACGGCCTTCACCTATCAGGCCAACATGCCGGCATGGCTGGGCATGGTCGCAGTGGTGCTGCTTTCGCTCTACCTTGCGATCTATCCCGCGCTGGCCGCACTCGGTGGCTGGCTGGTGCTGCACCGAGCCCGCCAGCCAGGCGGCGCCGCCGTGTTCGCCGCGCTGGCCCTGGCCACGGCGGGGTGCTGGATCGTCGCGGAATGGCTGCGAGCCTGGGTCTTCACCGGATTTGCCTGGAACCCGCTCGGCATCGCCCTGCTCGGCGGTTTCGAGACCCGCGGACTGGCGCTGGCGGCGCCCTGGATCGGCACTTATGGCCTTTCCGGCCTGCTGGTGCTGCTCGCCGCCCTGCCCGGACTGTGCCTGCGGCTGAGCCAAGCCGCGCCGCCAACGCGCCAACGCGCCCGGCGCTGGGCCTGGGCGCTGCCGATGCTGGCGATCTACGCCGCGCTGACCGCAGTGATGCTCCTGCCCGACCCCTGGGGCCAGCGCGAGGAAGGCGCCGTACGCTTCACCCTCGTCCAGCCCGACATCCGCCAGGAATTCATCGACGATCCGCGCAATTTCGAGACCAATTTCATCACCCTCGCCCGCCTCTCGCTGCCCCGGCGCCCGGGCGAGAAGCGCGTGGTGTTCTGGCCTGAATCAGGCCTTGGCGACTATGTCCGCGACGGCTATCCGCCCTACCTCTACCGCATCTATACCTATGCCGGCGACCCGGTGCTCGCCCGCCGTCGGATCGGCCGGGTGATCGGCCCCTACGGGCTGCTGATGACCGGCGCCGTCGACGTGGTGATGAAGGACGAGGAGGAAATCGCGGCCCGCAATTCGGTCAGCGCGATCGATGGCGACGGCAACCTCATCGCCTCCTATTCCAAGGCCCACCTCGTGCCTTACGGCGAATACCTCGCGCTGCGCTGGCTGCTGGAGCCGCTGGGCGCGACCCGCCTCGTCCCCGGTGCGCTGGACTTCCTGCCCGGCCCCGGCCCCCGCACGATCGACTTCGGCGACTGGGGCAAGGCAGGGGTACAGATCTGCTACGAGATCGTCTTCAGCGGCGAAGTGGTCGATCCGCGCCTGCGCCCGGACTACATCTTCAATCCGTCGAACGACGGCTGGTTCGGCGCCTGGGGCCCGCCGCAGCATCTGGCGCAGGCCCGCCTGCGCGCGATCGAGGAAGGCCTGCCGGTCATGCGCTCCACCACCACCGGCATCAGCGCGGTGATCGATGCCGACGGCATCGTGCGTGCCCATGTGCCCTGGCACCAGGCCGGACGGCTCGACGGACTGATCCCGCCGTCCCATCATCCCACCCTTTTCGCACGCTGGGGCAACCTGCTGCCGCTTGCATTTGCCGCACTTCTGCTGGTGATTGCGGTTTCTGGCATTGCGCTCCGCCGCCGGGGGGAGTAGACGCGGACCCACATAAAGATTTCTTTATATGTGGTGTCCCGATGCGCAATAACTACGTCTTCACCTCCGAGAGCGTCTCCGAAGGTCATCCCGACAAGGTTTCGGACCAGATTTCCGATGCCATCGTCGACCTGTTCCTGTCGAAGGACCCGGAAGCACGCGTCGCGTGCGAAACGCTCACCACCACCCAGCGCGTCGTGCTGGCTGGCGAAGTGCGCGGCAAGGGCATGATCGATACCGCCGGCCACTGGGAACAGGGCGCGCAGGAGGAAATCCAGACCGTGGTGCGCGAGACCGTGAAGCGCATCGGCTACGAACAGGCCGGTTTCCACTGGCAGGACCTCGTCTTCGAGAACCATCTGCACCCGCAGAGTGCGGACATCGCCCAGGGCGTCGATTCGAGCGGCAACAAGGATGAAGGCGCCGGCGACCAGGGCATCATGTTCGGCTTCGCCTGCGACGAGACGCCGGACCTCATGCCCGCCACGCTCGACTACAGCCACAAGATCCTCGAACGCCTCGCCGCCGACCGTCACTCGGGCGCCGCACCTTTCCTCGAACCCGACGCCAAGAGCCAGGTCACCCTGCGCTTCGAGAACGGCGTGCCGGTCGAAGCGACTGCCATCGTCGTGTCGACCCAGCACAAGCCCGGCTACCACGAAGGCACCAAGGACGCCGAACTCAAGGCCTACGTGAAGAAGGTCGTGAGCGAGCTTCTGCCCGACGGTTTCGTGACCGAGGCCACCAAGTTCCACATCAACCCGACCGGCAAGTTCGAGATCGGCGGCCCTGACGGCGACGCCGGCCTGACCGGCCGCAAGATCATCGTCGACACCTACGGCGGCGCTTCGCCGCACGGCGGCGGCGCCTTCTCGGGCAAGGACCCCACCAAGGTCGACCGTTCGGCGGCCTACGTCACCCGCTACCTCGCCAAGAACGTGGTCGCGGCCGGCCTTGCCAAGCGTTGCACGATCCAGGTCTCCTACGCCATCGGCGTGTCCGAACCGCTTTCGCTCTACGTCGACACCCATGGCACCGGCACCGTTGCGGACGCCGACCTCGAAGTGGCGATTGCCAAGGTCGCGGCCAACAAGCTCGGCGGCCTGACCCCGCGCGGCATTCGCGTCGGCCTCGGCCTCAACAAGCCGATCTACGGCCCGACCGCCGCCTATGGTCACTTCGGCCGCAAGCCCGAGGGCGACCTGTTCCCCTGGGAGCGCACCGACCTGGTCGAGGACCTCAAGGCCGCGCTGGCGACTGCCGTCGCCTGAACGCGCCTCAAGGCCTGAAGAATTGAAGGGGCGAGGCCGCAAGGCCTCGCCCCTTTTCTGCGTTTTGCGCTCCATCGATCCATCTCGACCGTAATCGCGCTTCAAACCCAGACATGGAACGCCTATAGGGAGCGCCATGTCTTCCGTACGTCCCTGGCGCGACATCGAGCGCCGCAAGAGCCGCCAGATCATGGTCGGCAATGTCCCCGTCGGCGGCGATGCCCCGATCACGGTCCAGACCATGACGAACACGCTGACGTCCGACGCCAAGGCGACGATCGACCAGATCCGCCGCTGCGAGGATGCCGGCGCGGACCTCATCCGCGTTTCCTGCCCGGACGTGGAAAGCACCGCGGCGATGAAGGAGATCGTACGCGCTGCCCGCGTGCCGCTGATCGCCGACATCCATTTCCACTACAAGCGCGCGCTCGAAGCCGCCGATGCCGGTGCCGCCTGCCTGCGCATCAACCCCGGCAACATCGGCTCGAACGACCGCGTCGCCGAAGTGGTGCGCGCAGCCAAGGCCAACGGCTGTGCGATCCGCATCGGCGTCAACGCCGGGAGCCTCGAGAAGGACCTGCTCGAAAAGTACGGCGAGCCTTGCCCCGAGGCGCTGGTCGAATCCGCGCTCGACCATATCAAGCTGCTGCAGGACCACGATTTCCACGAATACAAGGTGGCCGTGAAGGCCAGCGACGTGTTCCTCGCCGTCGCCGCCTACCAGGGGCTGGCCGAGGCGGTGAACTGCCCGCTGCACCTCGGCATCACCGAAGCGGGCGGGCTCATCGGCGGCACCGTCAAGTCCTCGATCGGCATGGGCATGCTGCTGTGGTCCGGCATCGGCGACACCCTGCGTGTCTCGCTCTCGGCCGAGCCGGAAGAGGAAGTGCGTGTCGGTTTCGAGATGCTGAAGGCCCTCGGCCTGCGCACGCGCGGCGTGCGTGTTGTCTCCTGCCCCAGTTGCGCTCGCCAGGGCTTCGACGTGATCCGCACGGTGGAAGCGCTGGAAGACCGTCTCCAGCACATCAAGACGCCGCTTTCGCTCTCGGTACTCGGCTGCGTCGTGAACGGGCCGGGAGAGGCGCGCGAGACCGACATCGGCCTGACCGGAGGCGGCAACGGCAAGCACATGGTCTACCTTTCGGGGGTGACCGACCATGTCGTGCAATCGGAAGACATGCTCGACCATATCGTCAAGCTGGTCGAGGCCAAGGCCGCCGAGATCGAAGCCGCCAATGCCGCGGCGGAGGCCCAGGCCGCCGAATGAGCCGCCTCAAGCGCGAACTCGGCGGGCTGGGCGCGACGCTGCGCGATTCGGTGCGGCTCTGGGCGCTTGCCCCGCTGGTTCCGCTCATCGCGGTGCTGCCGGAACTGGCGCAGCATGCCGTCGAGATCCGTCTGGGCATGTTCGCCAGCCAGGAGGCTTTCACCAGCCTGGCGCTGGATCCGCAGCGCCTGGCGTTCGGCGGGGTCAAGATCGCCGCGCTGGTGCTGGCGGTGCTCGCGGGCGCGCGGTTCTGGGCCAATCGTGCCGCCGGCCTGCGCGGCTGGAGCCTTGCCGGGATTGCCTGGAAGCAGGTCCTGCTGGGGCTCGGCGTCCAGATAGTCGCCTCGCTTCCGGCCTTGCTCGATCTGCGCGTGGCGCCGGTGGTTCAGCTGACGATGAGCCTGGTGCTCACGCTCGCCAGTCTGCCGGGGCTGGTGCTGATGGTCGGCGGACTGCTGGGTGATCGCGAGACCGGGCTGCTGGCGATCTACCGCAGCGGCTGGACCAAGGCCCTGCGGATCCTGCTCCACATCGGCCCGGTCTGGCTGCTGCTGCAGGTGCTGCACCGCGCCGACCATATTGCCGCGCTGGACCGCCCGATCTGGCTGGTCTGGCTGCTCATGGTGCTCGATGCGCTGGTGGTGGGGCAGATGGCGTCGCTCGCCGCCACCGGTCTCCACCACGGCTACCGCGGCGAAGACGCCTGCACGGAACCGTTAAACCTTTACGCCTAGGGTCAGCCCCCATGCGTTCGGGCCCTCTTTTCCTGCTGGTTGCCGCACTGGGCGGCGTGGCCTGGCTCGCCCCGCACCTCGATGCGGGAACCGGCTCCGCTCCATCAGGCCCTGCCTCGGTCACCCCCGGTGATGAAGGCCGCACCCGGGCGGCATGGCTGGCCGGAGAGATCGAACTGCCCCGCGCCGCCGACGGCCACTTCTACGCCGATGCCAGCGTCGAGCAGCACAGCACCCATTTCCTGATCGATACCGGAGCCTCCCTCGTGGTGCTGACCGGCAGCGATGCCCGTGCCGTCGGACTGAGCTGGAGCGACAATGACCTCGCCCCGATCGGACGCGGCGCCACAGGCCCCGTCTACGGCGTGCCCGTCAGACTCTCCAGCGTCGAACTGGGCGGCATGACGGCGCGCGACGTGCCGGCTGCCATCATCCCCGAAGGGCTCGACGTCTCGCTGCTCGGCCAGTCGTTCCTCTCGCAAATAGGGGATGTCCGGATAGAGGGTCAGCGCATGACGCTCGGCAGCGCCAAACCCTGAGGGCTCAGACCGCCCCGCCCCATGGTCCGGTCCCAAATCCCGCAAGACCATACCAGACCACAAAAGCCGTCATCACGGCAGCCGAGAGGTAAGAGGCCCGGACGACTTTTGATACAGGGGAGTCCATGAGCGTATGGCCTTGCGGGAACGGGGGGTACCCCCTCTATCGCCCGTTCCGCCGCGCAAGGCCATGTCGCCGGTCGGCGTGCGTCAGCCGCCAGTCGAGACGCCTGTTCCCTGTATCGCCTTGCGCCCGACGGTCGAGGTGAAGGCCGGGATGGCAATCCGGCCGTCGCGCGGCGCGATCGGCGTGCGGATCGTGCTGACCTCGAAATCGGGCGGCAAGCCCGCATTGACGAGATCGTAAGGCGAAATTCGCGTGCGGGTGCAAAGCCCCCCGTTACCGTCGTTGACCAGGCTCTTCTCGAAGGCCACGCCCAGTTGCTCGCCGATCGTGCGCCGCACCGTCGCCACCTCCAACTGGCCCTCGCCGAAATAGAGCACGAAGCGCGTGCCCACCGGAACGTCCTCCAGCCCGTCGATCAGCGCGCCGGTGGCCGAGAGATTGCGCAGCACGGCCGGATAGTAATGATCCTCGTGGATCGCGCCGATCCAGCGGAACATCGAAATACGCTCGCCGCGCTGGCGGGCAGGTCCGCTCGGCACGATGCCCCAGTGCGGCTGGGCGGCGGCAGCGAGGAATTCCGCTGCCGGCATCGCCTGGGCATAGACAAAGCCCTGAACATGACTGACGCCGAGTTCGCGCATCATCGCCAGTTGATCGAGCGTCTCGATGCCCTCGGCGGTGGTTTCCATGCCGATGGCCTTGGCCATGGCGACGATCGCGCTGATCAGTGCCTTGTTGCGTGTGCCCGCCTCGGCGGTGCCGCGCACGAAGCTCTGGTCGATCTTGATCTTGTCGAAGGGAGCCGTACGCAAGTAGCCGAGCGAAGAATAGCCGGTGCCGAAATCGTCGAGGGCAAGCCGCACCCCCAGTGCCTTGAGCGTGTGGAAGCGGGCATCGGTATCCGCCCCTTCGGCCAGGAACACGCCTTCGGTGATCTCCAGCTCGAGGCGCTCCGCCGCCAACCCCGAGGCCGCCAGCGCGCTTGCCACCACCGCGGGGAACCCCGTATCGGTGAACTGGCGCGGCGAGACGTTCACCGCCACGCGCAAGTCCCCCGGCCACTGCGCCGCATCCTGGCAGGCCTGGCGCAGCGCCCATTCGCCGATCTGGCAGATCATCGGCGATTCCTCGGCGATGGGGATGAACTGGGCCGGGCTGATCACCCCTTTGCCGGGGTGGTTCCAGCGCATCAACGCCTCCGCGCCGGAAACCGCATCGCTGCCCGCCGCGACGATCGGCTGGTAATGAAGTTCCAGTTCGCCGCGAGCCAGCGCATCGTGGAGGTGTTCCTCCAGCATCCGGCGGTCTTCCGCCGCCGTCAGCAGATCGCGTGAGAAGAAGCGGAACCGCCCTCGCCCACCGTGCTTGGCGGCATAGAGCGCAAGATCGGCGTTGCGCACCAGTTCATCAACATCCTGGCCGTCGAACGGGGCCACGGCAATACCCACCGAGGCGCCGATGATGCAGCGATTGCCCTCCACCGAATAGGGCTGCGAAAGCATGGCGATAATCCGCTCGGCGAGATTACCGAGATCGCCCCGATCCTCGACATCGGGGACCAGGATCTGGAATTCGTCGCCGCCGAGCCGGCAGATCCGCTCGGCCTGGCCGACGATCGTCACCAGACGATCGGCAACCTGCCGCAGCAGGGCATCGCCGGTCGAATGGCCCAGTGTATCGTTGACTTGCTTGAAACGGTCCAGATCGATCAGCAGCGTCGCACAGGGGCGTTCCTGCACGCGGTAGGCCGAGAGCGTGCGTTCCAGCGCCCGCGCCATCTCGCGCCGATTGATCAGCCCGGTCAGCGGATCGTGCATCGCATCGCGCGAGTTCTCCTCGGCGACCCGACGTTCGTCGGTGATCTCCGCGCAGAGCCCGCAGAAGCCCTCGAACCCCCCGCCTGGCCCGAACTGCGCCTCGCCCGACAGCTGCCACCAGCGGCGCTGACCGCCATCACCGGTGCAGACGGTCAGCTTCTCGAAGCGCGAGCGGCGCGAAAGCACGAAGCGCAGACTGCGTCCCGATCCGGCACCGTCATCGCGCGTATCAAAAACATCGGTCAGCGGCTGGCCAAGCACGGCATCGGGCGAGGGCAGCCGGACGAGCGCCTTTTCCGACAGATAGCGGATCGCGCCCTGCGCGTCGGATGCCCAGAAGCCGATACCGTCGATGCCTTCCACCGCCCGGCAGAAGCTCTGCGCTTCTTCCGCACCCAGCAGCAGGGCCTGCCGGGACGCCGCGCGCGCGGCCAACCTGTCTGAACGTCCGAAATTCCAGGCCATCGACCCTGTCCTGCCAGCATCTCAGGACAAGTGCTTAGTCGCTCGAAGGTTACTTTCCCGTAACCATGACAAGGCGCCAAAAAGGCCAAATCCAAGAAAAAACCCCGCCGGATCGCTCCGGCGGGGTTTTTCATGGGGCTGCTAAGCCGGGGGAAGGGAAGCTTACGCTTCGCCTTCACCTTCGGCCTGATCGTCACCCTTGATCAGGTAATCGCCGGCATCGGCGTCCAGACCATGGGTTTCACCCTCGACGATCGCCAGCGGATCGTTGCCGATCGCCGCTTCCGGACCCTGGGCCAGTTCGGCGGCATGCTCTTCTTCCGCCGAGTTGGCAGCGATCAGAGCTTCCTGCATGCGGCGGTACGAAGCGCGCAGGGCAGCGTCCCTGCTCGACGCGGCGACGCGCATGCGGTTCATGCCGGCACCCGTACCCGCCGGGATCAGGCGGCCAACGATGACGTTTTCCTTCAGGCCGATCAGGGTGTCCTTCTTGCCTTCGACCGCCGCCTGCGTGAGCACGCGGGTGGTTTCCTGGAAGGATGCGGCCGAGATGAACGAACGGGTCTGCAGCGAAGCCTTGGTGATGCCGAGCAGCACCGGCTTGCCTTCCGCGGGCATCTTGCCCTCGGGAAGCTTGCTGTTGATCTCGAACATCTCTTCGTAGTCGACCTGTTCGCCCGGCAGCAGGGTGGTGTCGCCACCCGCGGTGATCTCGACCTTCTGCAGCATCTGGCGAACGATCGTCTCGATGTGCTTGTCGTTGATCTTCACGCCCTGCAAGCGGTAGACTTCCTGGATTTCCGCCACGAGGTATTCCGCCAGCGCCTCGACACCGAGGACTTCCAGAATGTCGTGCGGATCGGGCGAACCCGAGATCAGGTTGTCGCCCTTCTTGACGAAGTCGCCTTCCTGCACGTCGATCACGCGGCTCTTCGGGATCAGGTACTCGATCGGATCACCCTCTTCCGGAATGATCGCGATCTTGCGCTTGGCCTTGTAGTCGCGCACGAACTCGATGCGGCCGGAAACCTTGGCGATGATCGAGTTGTCCTTCGGCTTGCGGGCCTCGAACAGTTCGGCAACGCGCGGCAGACCACCGGTGATGTCGCGGGTCTTGGCGGCTTCGCGGCTGGCACGGGCGATGATGTCGCCCGCTTCGACCGCCTGGCCGTCCTCGACCGACAGCGTGGTGCCCGGCGCCATCATGTAGCGCGCGGTCTCGCCCGACGAATCGTCCAGAAGGGTGATGCGCGGACGCAGGTCTTCCTTCTTCTTCGCGGTGCGCGACGAACGGTCTTCGGTGACGACGCGGCTGGTCATGCCGGTTGCATCGTCGACGTGCTCGGTCAGCGTGCGGGTGTCGATCAGGTCCTGATACTTCACCACGCCCGAGGTTTCGGTGATGATCGGCAGCGAGAACGGATCCCACTCGGCCAGGCGTTCGCCTTCCTTCACCGAAGCGCCGTCAGTGTGGAGCAGCACGGTACCGTAAGGCACGCGGCTGATCGCACGTTCGCGGCCTTCGCTGTCGAACACCACGATCTCGCCGTTGCGGGCCAGCGACAGGCGGCGACCGCGCTTGTCGACGATGGTCGGGATGTCACGATACTCGACACGGCCGTCGCAGATCGATTCCAGGTGGCTGGTTTCGTTGAGCTGCGCGGCACCGCCAATGTGGAAGGTACGCATGGTGAGCTGGGTGCCCGGTTCACCGATCGACTGTGCGGCGATGACGCCGACAGCTTCACCGATGTTGACCGGAGTACCACGGGCCAGGTCACGGCCGTAGCACTTGCCGCAGACGCCCTGCTGGGCTTCGCAGACCAGCGGCGAACGGATGCGGGCAGCCTGCAGGCCGGTCGCCTCGATCGCGGCCACGGCGGCTTCGTCGAGGAGCTGGCCCTTGGCGGCAACCGTGTTGCCTTCCTTGTCGAGGATGTCCTCGGCCAGGGTACGGCCCAGGATACGCTCGGCCAGCGAGGCGATGGTCGAACCACCCTGCACGATCGAACGCATTTCCAGCGCACGCTCGGTACCGCAATCCTCGATCACGACAACGCAGTCCTGCGACACGTCGACCAGACGGCGGGTCAGGTAACCCGAGTTCGCCGTCTTGAGCGCGGTGTCGGCCAGACCCTTACGGGCGCCGTGGGTCGAGTTGAAGTATTCAAGAACGGTCAGACCTTCCTTGAAGTTCGAGATGATCGGCGTTTCGATGATCTCGCCCGACGGCTTGGCCATGAGGCCGCGCATACCGCCCAGCTGCTTCATCTGCGCCGGGCTACCACGCGCACCGGAGTGGCTCATCATGTAGATCGAGTTGATCTGCGCCATGCGGCCGGTCTCGGGATCGATCGGCTGAGCCTTCAGCTCTTCCATCATGGCGTTCGCCACCTGGTCGCCGCAACGGCTCCAGGCGTCGATCACCTTGTTGTACTTTTCCTGCTGGGTGATGAGGCCGTCCTGGTACTGCTGCTCGTAGTCGGCAACCAGTTCCTTGGTCTCGTTCACCAGGGCTTCCTTCGAATCCGGGATGATCATGTCATCCTTGCCGAAGGAGATGCCCGCCTTGAACGCGTTGCGGAAGCCGAGCGACATGATCGCGTCGGCGAACAGCACCGTGTCCTTCTGGCCGGTGTGACGATACACTTGGTCGATGACGTCACCGATTTCCTTCTTGGTGAGAAGGCGGTTGACGACGTCGAAGGGCACCGTGTGCGACTTCGGCAGGCATTCGCCCAGCAGCATGCGGCCCGGGGTGGTCTCGAAGCGCTTCATGTACTGCTGACCGTTCTCGTCGGTCTGCGGCACGCGGGCCTCGATCTTCGAGTGCAGGGTCACGGCACCGACGTGAAGCGCCTGGTGCACTTCGGCCATGTCCGCGAACTTCATGCCTTCACCCGGCTCGCCGGTGCGGTCCATCGACAGGTAGTAGAGGCCGAGAACCATGTCCTGCGAAGGAACGATGATCGGCTTGCCGTTGGCGGGCGACAGGATGTTGTTGGTCGACATCATCAGCACGCGGGCTTCCAGCTGGGCTTCCAGCGAGAGCGGCACGTGGACGGCCATCTGGTCACCGTCGAAGTCGGCGTTGAAGGCCGAGCAGACGAGCGGGTGCAGCTGGATCGCCTTGCCTTCGATCAGCACCGGTTCGAACGCCTGGATGCCCAGACGGTGGAGCGTCGGCGCGCGGTTCAGCATGACCGGGTGCTCGCGAATGACTTCGTCGAGGATGTCCCAGACTTCCTTGCGTTCCTTCTCGACCCACTTCTTGGCCTGCTTCAGGGTCATCGACAGACCCTTGGCGTCAAGGCGCGCGTAGATGAACGGCTTGAACAGCTCGAGCGCCATCTTCTTGGGAAGACCGCACTGGTGCAGCTTGAGTTCCGGACCGGTCACGATGACCGAACGGCCCGAATAGTCGACGCGCTTGCCGAGCAGGTTCTGACGGAAGCGGCCCTGCTTGCCCTTCAGCATGTCGGACAGCGACTTCAGCGGACGCTTGTTGGCGCCGGTGATGACGCGGCCGCGGCGGCCGTTGTCGAACAGCGCGTCGACGGCTTCCTGCAGCATGCGCTTTTCGTTGCGGACGATGATGTCCGGCGCACGCAGCTCGATCAGGCGCTTCAGACGGTTGTTGCGGTTGATGACGCGGCGATAGAGGTCGTTGAGATCCGACGTCGCGAAACGGCCACCGTCCAGCGGCACCAGCGGGCGCAGTTCGGGCGGAATGACCGGGACGACTTCAAGGATCATCCATTCGGGACGATTGCCCGAATCGATGAACGATTCCACGACCTTGAGGCGCTTGATGATCTTCTTGGGCTTGAGTTCCGACTTGGTCGTCTCAAGTTCCTGAAGAAGGTCCGCACGCTCCTGCTCGAGGTCGAGGTTGATGAGCATGTGCTTCACCGCCTCGGCGCCGATGCCGGCCGAGAAGGCGTCTTCGCCATACTCGTCCTGGGCGTCGAGCAGTTCGTCTTCGGTGAGCAGCTGGTACTTCTCGAGCGGGGTCAGGCCCGGCTCGATGACGATGTAGCTCTCGAAGTAGAGGACACGCTCAAGCTGCTTGAGCTGCATGTCGAGCAGCAGGCCGATGCGCGAGGGCAGCGACTTGAGGAACCAGATGTGCGCGACCGGAGCGGCCAGCTCGATGTGGCCCATGCGCTCGCGGCGCACCTTGGTCACGGTGACTTCGACGCCGCACTTCTCGCAGACGACGCCCTTGTACTTCATGCGCTTGTACTTGCCGCAAAGGCATTCGTAGTCCTTCACGGGACCGAAGATGCGGGCGCAGAAGAGGCCGTCACGCTCGGGCTTGAACGTACGGTAGTTGATGGTTTCCGGCTTCTTGATCTCGCCGAAGGACCAGGAGCGAATACGCTCGGGGCTCGCGAGACCGATCTGGATCTGATCGAAGGTCTCGGGCTTCGCCATCTGGTTGGTGAACTTGGTCAGGTCGTTCATGGTTCAATCCCTCTGGGGGTGAATTCTCTAATCGGACGGAAACTGGGGCGGGCGGAGCGCGGCGGCTCCGCCCGTGATCCCGTTATTCCGCCGCCAGCGCCGTGCCGTCGTCCTCGATGTCGTCGTGGCTCGTAAGCTCGACGTTGAGGCCCAGCGAGCGCATTTCCTTGACGAGAACGTTGAAGCTCTCCGGAATGCCGGCTTCGAAGGTGTCGTCGCCCTTGACGATCGCTTCGTAGACCTTGGTACGGCCGACCACGTCGTCCGACTTCACCGTCAGCATTTCCTGCAGGGTGTAGGCGGCGCCGTAGGCCTGGAGGGCCCAGACCTCCATTTCACCGAAGCGCTGGCCGCCGAACTGCGCCTTACCACCCAGCGGCTGCTGGGTGACGAGCGAGTACGGACCGATCGAACGGGCGTGGATCTTGTCGTCGACAAGGTGGTGCAGCTTGAGCACGTACTTCATGCCCACCGTGACCTTGCGGTCGAAGCAGTCACCGGTACGGCCGTCGTAGAGGTTCACCTGGCCCGACTCGTCGAGACCGGCGAGCTTGAGCATGTCGGAGACATCCTTCTCGACCGCGCCGTCGAACACCGGCGAGCCCATCGGCACGCCCTTGCGGACGGACTGGGCGAACTCGACGATCTGCTCGTCGCTGCGCGAGTCGATATCGGCGGTGTAGTTGTCGCCGTAGATCTCCTTGAGCAGCTCGCGAACGGCTTCCGGCGGCTGGCCGGCAACCGGGTTCGGGTTGGCCACGCGCCATGCATCCAGCGCCTCGCCGATACGCGCGCCCAGACCGCGGGCGGCCCAGCCAAGGTGCGTTTCGAAGATCTGGCCGACGTTCATGCGCGAAGGCACGCCGAGCGGGTTCATCACGAAGTCGACGGGCGTGCCGTCCTCGAGGAAGGGCATGTCTTCCAGCGGCAGGATGCGGCTGATGATACCCTTGTTGCCGTGACGGCCGGCCATCTTGTCGCCCGGCTGAAGCTTGCGCTTCACGGCAACAAAGACCTTGACCATCTTGAGCACGCCGGGCGCGAGTTCGTCACCGCGTTCCAGCTTCTCCTTGCGGTCCTCGAACTTCTCCTGGATCGCCTTGACGGTGATGTCGTACTGGGTCTTCACCGCTTCGAGCTGCGACTGCATGTGATCGTCCGCAACCGCGAACTTCCACCACTCGTGACGCTCGACCTCAGCCAGCACGTCCTCGGTGATCTCCACGCCCTTCTTCAGGCCCTTGGGCGCCGAAGCGGCAACCTGGCCGAGGAGCATGTCCTTCAGACGGTTGTAAGTGGCGCGGTTGAGGATCGCACGTTCGTCCTCGCGGTCCTTGGCGAGGCGTTCGATTTCCTCGTTCTGGATCGCGCGGGTACGGTCGTCGACCTCGATGCCGTGACGGTTGAACACGCGCACGTCGACGATCGTGCCCGAAACGCCCGGCGGCAGACGCAGCGAGGTGTCACGGACATCCGAGGCCTTTTCACCGAAGATGGCGCGCAGGAGCTTTTCTTCCGGCGTCATCGGGCTTTCGCCCTTCGGGGTGATCTTGCCGACCAGGATGTCGCCCGGGTGCACTTCGGCACCGATGTAGACGATGCCCGCCTCGTCGAGGTTGCGCAGGGCTTCCTCGCCGACGTTCGGGATGTCGCGGGTGATGTCTTCCGGCCCCAGCTTGGTGTCGCGGGCCATCACTTCGAACTCGTCGATGTGGATCGACGTGAACACGTCGTCCTTCACGATGCGCTCGGAGATCAGGATGGAGTCTTCGTAGTTGTAACCGTTCCAGGGCATGAACGCGACCAGCACGTTGCGGCCCAGGGCCAGTTCGCCGAACTCGGTCGACGGGCCGTCGGCGATGGTATCGCCCGCCTGCACGACTTCGCCCACCTTCACCAGCGGACGCTGGTTGATGCAGGTCGACTGGTTCGAACGCTCGAACTTCTGCAGACGGTAGATATCGACGCCCGACTTGCCGGGTTCGATATCGCCCGAGGCGCGGATAACGATACGGGTCGCGTCAACCTGGTCGACGATACCGGCGCGCAGCGCCGAGATCGCCGCGCCCGAATCGCGTGCAACCGTCTCTTCCATGCCGGTGCCGACGAACGGAGCGTCCGCCTTCACGAGCGGCACGGCCTGACGCTGCATGTTCGAGCCCATGAGTGCGCGGTTGGCGTCGTCGTTTTCCAGGAACGGAATGAGCGAGGCGGCCACCGAGACGAGCTGCTTGGGCGAAACGTCCATCAGCGTGACCTGATCGCGCGGGCTCATCACGAATTCGCCGTTCTGGCGAGCCGAGACGAGTTCCTCGACGAACGAGCCGTCGGCGTTCAGCTCGGCCGACGCCTGCGCGACGGTGTGCTTCTGCTCTTCCATCGCCGACAGGTAGACCACGTCCTTGGTGACGTGACCGTCGTTCACCTTGCGGTACGGGGTTTCGATGAAGCCGTACTTGTTGACGCGGGCGAAGGTCGACAGCGAGTTGATCAGACCGATGTTCGGGCCTTCCGGCGTTTCAATCGGGCAGATACGGCCATAGTGGGTCGGGTGAACGTCGCGGACTTCGAAGCCGGCGCGCTCACGGGTAAGACCACCCGGCCCGAGCGCCGAAACGCGGCGCTTGTGGGTGACTTCCGACAGCGGGTTGGTCTGGTCCATGAACTGCGAGAGCTGCGAGGAACCGAAGAACTCGCGAACGGCGGCCACGGCGGGCTTGGCGTTGATGAGGTCGTTCGGCATCACGGTCGACACGTCGACCGAGCTCATGCGCTCCTTCACGGCGCGCTCCATGCGGAGCAGGCCGACGCGGTACTGGTTCTCGAGCAGCTCGCCCACCGAACGCACACGGCGGTTGCCGAGATTGTCGATGTCGTCGATTTCGCCCTTGCCGTCCTTGAGGTTCACCAGTTCCTTGACCACGGCGAGGATGTCCTCGACGCGCAGGGTGGTCACGGTGTCCTCGGCATCGAGGCCGAGACGCATGTTCATCTTGACGCGGCCGACGGCCGAAAGGTCGTAGCGGTCGGCGTCGAAGAACAGGCCTTCGAACAGCGCTTCGGCGGTTTCCTTCGTCGGCGGTTCGCCCGGACGCATGACCTTGTAGATCGCTTCCAGACCCATGTCGCGGTTCTCGGCCTTGTCGGCCTTGAGCGTGTTGCGGATCCAGGGACCGGTGTTGATGTCGTCGATGTCGAGCAGGTCGATCTGGTCGATGCCGGCGCGGTCGAGCGCGTCGAGGTTTTCGGGCGACACTTCGTCGCCGGCTTCGATGTAGATGCGGCCGGTCGACTCGTCGATCAGGTCCTTGGCCGAATAGCGGCCGAAGATTTCCTCGGTCGGGATCAGCAGTTCCTCAAGACCGTCCTTCTGCGCCTTGTTGGCAGCGCGCGGGCTGATCTTCTGGCCGGCGGGGAACACGACTTCGCCCGACTTGGCGTCGACGATGTCGAATGCCGGCTTGGCACCGCGCCAGGCTTCGGCCTGGTAGGGCAGCTGCCAGCCGCCCGAACCACGCTTCCAGGTCACGGTCTCGTAGAAGTGGTTGAGGATCGCTTCGCTGTCGAGACCAAGGCCGAACAGCAGCGAGGTGACCGGCAGCTTGCGCTTGCGGTCGATACGTACGTTGACGATGTCCTTGGCGTCGAACTCGAAGTCCAGCCAGGAACCACGGTACGGAATAACGCGAGCAGCGAAAAGATACTTGCCCGAGGAGTGCGTCTTGCCGCGGTCGTGGTCGAACAGGACGCCCGGCGAACGGTGCATCTGCGATACGATGACGCGCTCGGTGCCGTTGATGAAGAAGGTGCCGTTCTCGGTCATGAGCGGCATGTCGCCCATGTAGACGTCCTGCTCCTTGATATCGAGGACCGAACGGGTCTCGGTCTCGGCATCGACTTCGAACACGATCAGGCGCAGCGTGACCTTCATCGGGGCCGCGTAAGTGATGCCGCGCTGGCGGCACTCGGTCACGTCGTACTTCGGCTCTTCCAGCTCGTAGTGCACGAAGTCGAGTTCGCTGGTGCCCGCAAAGTCACGGATCGGGAAGACCGAGCGCAGGGTCTTCTCGAGGCCGGAAACATAACCGGTCGCCGGGTTCGAACGCAGGAACTGTTCGTAGCTCTCGCGCTGCACCTCGATGAGGTTGGGCATCTGGACGACTTCGTGGATGTCGCCGAAGATCTTGCGGATGCGCTTCTTTGCAGAGCGTACGTGTGCGGGCTTGGTGGCCATGAGCTGGTCTTTTTGCCTCTTCGGTTCGGGGCCGATTCGCGATGAACGACCCCTTGAAAATCTCGTCTGCGAGGACGTAATCCCTGCTGCAAAAGCAGGGCACCCGAAACGCCAAAAGGCCGCCCGGCACGCGCGGAATCCCTGACGGAATGCCCATTGCGGCCAGCAGCCTGATGCATCGGATAAAATCCCGAAGGCCTCCTTCCCGGGCATGCCCCCGCGCATGGGCAGCCTTGCTCGAGGCCATCGAGCGAGGCGTCCATATAGGGGCCGGGCCACCCACTGTCAATTTGGCCCACCGGGATCCGCCACCTCCCGCCGCAGCGCACAGCCCTGCCGCCAATGCCACCTTACCGGGAAACAATCATGAGCATATCGTTTTTCAATATTATCGATTGACGATAAGCGCGAACCGACTTATTGAATATCGATATCGAACATATCGGAGAACGACCAATGACCCAGTCGCAGATGCACAAGGCCTCCCGCCCGCTCGCCGCGGGGCTGGCCGCACTCCTGACCACCGCCTTCTGGCTGCCGACCGTCTCGGCCCCGGCCGAAGCCGCGGACCACCGGCCGATCGTCGCCGAAACGGGCACCCACGTCACCATCGTCATCGCCGCGCCTTCCGCGCCGGCACTGATGTAATCCTGCCGAAAGAGGGGCAAGCAAACATGACCTCCACCATGCAATCGATCACCCGCGACCCGCTGCTGGCCGTCGCCAAGGGGCTCCTGTGGTTCCTGATGGCCAGCATGATCATCGCCGTCGCCGCCTGCCTCCTGGCCATTCCACTGATGCTGCTGCTCCAGGACGACATCTCGGCACAGATCGCCAAGGACATGCCCCTCGTGATGCCGCAGTTCTTCTGGGTGGTCAGCGCGATCCTGGTTTTCGCCGCACTCCTGTGCGGCATCCTGTTCCGGGTGTTCCAGCTCCTGAAGCGCATCGTCGGCACCGTCGGCGAAGGCGACCCCTTCGTGCCGGACAACGCCCGGCGCCTTACCCAGATGGCGTGGCTGACGCTGGCCGTGCAGTTGCTGGGCGCCCCGCTTGCAGGCCTTGGCGCGATGATCAACAGGATCGGCGAGGGCCATACCCGCATCGACACGATCGGCGGCATTTCCGGCAACGGCCTGCTGCTGATGCTGATCCTGTTCATCCTCGCCCGCGTCTTCCGCAAGGGGGCGGAGATGCGCGCCGACCTTGAAGGAACCGTGTGATGGGCGATGACAGCAACGAAGGAGGCAATATCGTGGTCAAGCTCGACGACCTGCTCTACGCCCGCCGCATGACGCTGACCGAACTGGCCGAGCGCATCGGCATCACCCTGGCAAACCTGTCGATCCTCAAGACCGGCAAGGCCAAGGCGATCCGCTTCTCCACCCTCGAAGCGATCTGCCGGGAACTCGATTGCCAGCCGGGTGACCTGCTGGCCTACGCCAGCGAGCAACCGGCCGCCGCGCCCGCAGAGGCCTGAAAGCTGGCCTGAAAGCTCGCCTGAAAGCCGGGCCTGAGAGCCGGGACCGACTCACTTGACTCCGAGGGCGCTTTGCGGCAAAGGCGCCCTCGAACCGTTGGGCCCCGGCCCTTCGTTCATCCGTCCGAGACAGTTGGTGCTCCCGATTTTGCGGGTGCTTAATTTCCAGCCTAGACGGGGAACAGGAAATTTTCCGGCCCTCGCTCCTTATGAAGCGTGGTGCCCTATTCGGGTTTCACCCCGAAGAACTCCTTCCCCATCGCCAACGGACCCGCTCGAAGCGCATCAGCGCTTCGGACAAACGTAGCCGGCCGTGCGGAACGCAAGTTCCAAACGGTCACATGTGAAGGAGTAAGGCATGGATCGTTTGCAGAAAGCCGATTCGGTCGCCCAGCTCAACGCGGTCTTCAACGAGGTCGGCGTGGTGGTCATCACCCGCAACCTCGGCATGTCGGTGGCCCAGTCCACCGCCCTGCGCGGCAAGATCCGTGAAGCCGGTGCTACCTACAAGGTTGCAAAGAACAGTCTTGCCAAGCTTGCCATCGCGGACACCGACTACGTCGGTATCGGCGACTTCCTGACCGGCCCGACGGCCATCGCCACTTCGGTGGACCCCGTCGCAGCTGCCAAGGCCGTCGTCGACTTCGCCAAGACGACCGACAAGATCGAGATCGTCGGCGGCTCGATGGGTTCGCAGGTTCTGGATGCGGCTGGTGTCAAGGCTCTCGCCTCGATGCCCTCGCTCGACGAACTGCGCGCCAAGCTCATCGGCCTCGTTCAGGCTCCGGCGACCAAGATCGCCCAGCTGCAGACCGCTCCGGCGGCCAAGCTGGCGCGCGTCTTCGCTGCCTACGCCGACAAGGCTGCTTGAGTTCAAGCTTAAGCAATTCATTTCGTAACGATTTATCCCGGCGGACCGCATCCAGCACCCCGGGACCACAGATCAGGAGTTATTATCATGGCCGATATCGCCAAGCTTGTTGAAGAACTGTCGCAGCTGACCGTCCTCGAGGCCGCTGACCTCGCCAAGGCTCTCGAAGAAGCATGGGGCGTTTCCGCCGCTGCTGCCGTTGCCGTGGCTGCTGCCCCGGCCGGCGAAGCCGCCGCTGTTGAAGAAAAGACTGAATTCGACGTGATCCTCACCGGCGACGGTGGCAAGAAGATCAACGTCATCAAGGAAGTCCGCGCCATCACCGGTCTGGGCCTGGCTGAAGCCAAGGCTCTCGTCGAAGGCGCCCCGAAGGCCGTCAAGGAAGGCGCTTCGAAGGCTGAAGCCGAAGAAATCAAGAAGAAGATCGAAGAAGCCGGCGGCACCGTCGAGCTCAAGTAATCTTCTTCTCGGGTTCTTCCGAGCAGAAAAAGGAAAGGGCGGCCTCTCGGGGCCGCCCTTTTCGTTTATGGCGTCCGGAAACGCCCATCATGCATGATCATGTCCGCTTGACCCGGCACGACCATTTCCATAACGAGATATATAACTTGATATGGAGATTCTCATGACCGACGTCGTGGCCCGGTTGGGCGGTATTCTTCTCGGCAGCCGCATGAAACGCCTGGCCGAACGCCTGCAAGGCGAGGCGGCGCGGATCATCGAGGACACCGGCCTCGGCATCCAGCCCAGCCAGGTCCCGCTGCTGACCGCGCTCGACGACGGCGACATGACGGTGGGACAACTGGCCGACGCGGTCGGCTCCAGCCAGCCCGGAGTGACACGCGCGATCGGCCAGCTTGTCGAACTCGGCCTGGTCGAAGCCAGGTCGGGCGCGGACCTGCGCCAGCGGCTTCTCTCGCTAACCCCGGCCGGGAAGTCCGCGATGGCGCGGGTCAAGCTGCAGGTCTGGCCCGGCATCGGCCGCGCCGTGGACGAGATGTGCGAGGGACGCACCTCCGAACTGCTGCAGCACATCACCCGGATCGAGATGGCCTTGAGCGAATCCTCGATGGTGGAACGCCATGCCCGCCTCGGCCAACCGCGCCTGACGGTTCGCGAATTCTCCGACCAGCTCGCCCCCGAATTCCACGACATCAATGCCGAATGGATCGAGGCGATGTTCCGCCTCGAACCCACCGACCGCGAGGTACTGGAAAACCCTCGCGCGCGCATCCTTGATCCGGGGGGCACGATCCTGTTCGTCGAGGCAGAGGGGCTGGGTATCGTCGGCACTTGCGCGCTCCAGAAAACCGGCGCGCATGCCTTCGAACTGACCAAGATGGGTGTGCGCTCCTCCGCGCGCGGCCTGAAGGCGGGCGAGTTCCTGCTGGGCGCAATGATCGCCCGGGCCCGCGAGATGGGCGCCGATCCGCTCTACCTGCTCACCAACAGGAAATGTGAAGCGGCGATCCATCTCTATGAAAAACTGGGCTTCCGCCACGATGCCGGAATCATGGAGCGTTACGGAGCGCGCTACGAACGCTGCAACGTCGCGATGATCCATCCGCTGTGAAACGGGTCATCCGGCGTTCAGCTTCCCGGTAGCAGCTTGCGTCCGGTAAAGGACGAGTCACAAAGGAGCTTGCCCTCTCATGCGAATGCGTTCGAGCAAGATGCGGACGACGAGGTTTCAGGCGAGAAAGTACCTGCTGGGCGCTGCCGCTCTGGTCATTCTGGGCGCCGGCGCAGCCGAAGCCGAATCCGCCGCTGCAAGACTGCACACGATGAACGTCAATGCCCCTGACGGCTCGATCGTGCAGGTCCAGTATTCCGGTGAGGTCGCTCCCAAAGTCGAGGTCGTTCCCGCCGACCGGGTCCAGTCCGCAGCCATGCCGGACATGGCCGATCCCTTCGCCGCCATGGACGCCATCGCCGCAATCATGGACGCGCGCATGAATGTCATGATGCAACAGGCGGCAATGATTCAGGCCCACGCGGCCAGGATACAACAACAGGCCGCCGCCCAGGACGCCCCCTCGGGCGGATCACCCCTCGTAATGACCGGCAACATGACCGGAGTCATGCCGAAAGGCGCGCAGGTGACGTACTATTCGACAAGCACCGACGCCAACGGCTGCACCCGCGCGGTGTCCTACAGCTCCGACGGTTCGGGCTCCGCACCAAAGATCACACAGGCGGCGTCGGATAGGTGCGAGGCGGTCAGCCCCTCTACCAGAACAATCCCGGCCAAGGTCGAAAGGCCGGCGGAACCACCCAGACAGGCCATGCCCGCCACCACGATCTGAAACCCGAAATCATCCCCGGCCTCGCCATCCCCTACCCCCGATGAGGTCCGGAAGAGAGGGCGCCACCGCATCCCCCCGCGGCGGCGCCCTTTTCCTATGCAGCCCGACTACTTCTGCTTTTCGAGGTAATCGATGATCTCGGCGCGCTTCACGGGATCGGGAACCGCGATCACCATGCGTGTGCCCGGCACCATCTTCATCGGCCCCTGCAGCCAGGTATCGAGCGCCTGGCGATCCCAGGTTATGCCGGACTGGCGCAGCGCCGAACTGAACGGGAAACCAGCGACATCGCCGGCCTTGCTGCCAACGATGCCGTGCAGCGTCGGCCCGACGCCGTTGCGCCCGGCCTCCACCGAGTGGCACGACCGGCAGATCGCGAATGCCGGGGGCGCCGTCTCCGCGCTGCTGGCCGCTGCAGGTTCGGGCTGCGTCGTCGTGGCAGACGCCGCCGACGGCTTTTCGTTCCCCGACGCGCTGCCGGATTGGCTGGCAGAATCCCCGCCCGATCCTCCACAGGCCGCTAGCAGCGCAAGCGGCGCGATGGTGATCATCGACTTCAGTTTCATGCGGAAGCTCCAAAACCTGGCCTGACCTGTCGGTCCTTTTCGGCGACGTTCCGTATTATGTCGGGACCTTGAAGGGAAGTGACTGATCCAGCGCAAATCCGCTTTCGTTCATGGTCCCAAACGCCTATCGCCCGGCGACCATGGCGACACGTGACCTGCCCTCGACCTTCCGCACCGAACTGGCGGCCACCCTGCGCCTCGCCGGACCGCTGGCGCTTGCCAACCTGCTGCAGATGGCGGTCTTCGCCACCGACGTGATCTTTGTCGCCCGGCTTGGCCAACTGGCACTGGCCGCCTCGAGCCTTGCCGTTGCCATCGTTGCGCTGCTGGCGATGGGGCTCAACGGCGTTACCGGCGCGGTCGCCCCGCTGATCGCCGCAGAAATCGGCCGCCGCCACAACTCGGTGCGGGAGGTGCGTCGCTCTACCCGCATGGCGCTGTGGATCGCGGTGCTGATCGGTGCGGCCTGCATCGGCCTGTGCTTTTTCGGCGGCGCCTTCATGCGGCTGACCGGGCAGGCACCCGAAGTGGTCGCACTGTCCGGCCACTTCATCCGGGTGATCGCGATCGCGATCGTGCCGATGGCGGTGGCCAACGTGTTGCGCACGTTTGTCTCCGCGCTGGGACGGCCGTTCTTCGCCACGGCGATTACCGCCTTGTCCATCCTCGTCAACGTGCTGGGCAACTACACGCTGGTCTTTGGCCACTTCGGCTTCCCGGCACTGGGCCTGACCGGCTCGGCGCTGTCGAGCATTCTTACCGCCTGCATGACCGTCATCGCCTATGCCCTGGCCATCTCGGCCGACCGCAAGCTGCGCCGCTACCACGTGTTCGGCCGGATGTGGCGGATCGAGACCGAACGCATGCGCCAGATCCTCGCGCTCGGCCTGCCGATCGCCGCCACGCTGATCGCCGAGGGCGGCCTGTTTTCGGGCGCCGCCTTCCTGATGGGCCGGATCGGCGAGGCGCAGCTGGCCGCCCACACCGTCGCCCTGCAGATCGCCGCCTTCGCCTTCCAGGTGCCGTTCGGCGTCGGCCAGGCCGCAACGATCCGCGTCGGCTATCACTACGGCGCGGGCAACAGGCACGGCGTCGGCCATGCCGGCAGCGCAGCGATCGCGATCTCGATGGCGTTCATGATCGTCTCGGCCTCGACCATGCTGGCGTTCCCCCGCTTCATCCTCTCGGCCTATGTCGACGTGAGCGCCCCCGAGAACGCGGTGCTGGTCGCCTTTGCCCTGCAGTTCCTGTTCGTGGCAGCGATATTCCAGCTGACCGATGGCTTGCAGGCCGTCGTCGCCGGCGCCCTGCGCGGCATTCAGGATACCCGCGTGCCGATGATGATCGCCCTGTTCGGCTACTGGGTGGCGGGCTTCGCGACCTCTGCCGCGCTTGGCCTGTTCACCCCGCTGGAAGGCGTCGGTGTGTGGATCGGCCTTGCCGTCGGCCTGACCGCCGCGGCCATCCTGCTGCTGGTGCGCTGGCACTGGCGCGAGCGGTTCCACCTCGCGCCGATGTGAGGCTGGAAGCGAGACCGTCATGCACTCGTCTCATCCCGCGCTTACACCGTCCTGAAATTTTTTGACGGGTCATCGCTTGACGAGACCCCGAGGCCGAACCATATCCGCGGCCGTTGGCACTCTGCATGCTAGAGTGCCAATTCCAGTTTCTTGCCCTTTTAGTTCGTAGGATAAGGGAGAATCCCATGACTTTCCGCCCGCTGCACGACCGTGTTCTCGTGCGCCGCGTCGAGGCCGAAGAAAAGACGGCCGGTGGCATCATCATCCCCGACAGCGCCAAGGAAAAGCCGGCTGAAGGCGAAATCGTCGCCGTCGGCACCGGCGCCCGCGCTGAAAACGGCACCATCACTCCCCTCGACGTCAAGGTTGGCGACCGCGTGCTGTTCGGCAAGTGGTCGGGCACCGAAGTCAAGGTCGGCGGTGAAGACCTGCTGATCATGAAGGAATCGGACATTCTGGGCGTGATCGGCTGATCACCCGAATTTCCGCGTTTTTCATATTTTCTGGAAGGATTTAAAACATGGCAGCCAAGGACGTAAAGTTCGGCCGCGACGCGCGTGAACGCATTCTCGCCGGCGTCGACACCCTCGCCAACGCCGTCAAGGTGACCCTGGGCCCCAAGGGCCGCAACGTCGTGATCGAGAAGAGCTTCGGTGCTCCCCGCATCACCAAGGACGGTGTTTCGGTCGCCAAGGAAATCGAACTCAAGGACAAGTTCGAGAACATGGGCGCCCAGATGCTGCGCGAAGTGGCCTCGAAGGCCAACGACGCAGCCGGTGACGGCACCACCACCGCGACCGTTCTCGCCCAGGCGATCGTACGCGAAGGCATGAAGTCGGTTGCCGCCGGCATGAACCCGATGGACCTCAAGCGCGGCATCGACCTCGCTGTCGGCAAGGTCATCGAGAACATCAAGGGCCGCTCGAAGGCCGTTGCCGGTTCCTCGGAAATCGCCCAGGTCGGCGTGATCTCGGCCAACGGTGACACCGAAGTCGGCGAAAAGATCGCCGAGGCCATGGAAAAGGTCGGCAAGGAAGGCGTCATCACCGTCGAGGAGGCCAAGGGTCTCGAATTCGAACTCGATGTCGTCGAAGGCATGCAGTTCGACCGCGGCTACCTCTCGCCCTACTTCGTCACCAACCCCGAGAAGATGACGGTCGAGCTCGAGAACCCGTACATCCTCATCCACGAGAAGAAGCTGTCGTCGCTCCAGGCGCTGCTGCCGATCCTCGAAGCCGTGGTGCAGTCGGGCCGTCCGCTCCTCATCATCGCCGAGGACATCGAGGGTGAAGCCCTTGCCACGCTCGTCGTCAACAAGCTGCGTGGCGGCCTGAAGATCGCTGCCGTCAAGGCTCCGGGCTTCGGCGATCGCCGCAAGGCCATGCTGGGCGACATCGCCACGCTGACCGCCGGCGAGATGATCTCGGAAGACCTCGGCATCAAGCTCGAGAGCGTCACGCTCGGCATGCTTGGCCAGGCCAAGAAGGTCACCATCGACAAGGACAACACCGTCATTGTCGACGGTTCGGGTGCCGCTGACGACATCAAGGGCCGCGTCGAGCAGATCCGTGCCCAGATCGAAGTCACCACCAGCGACTACGACCGCGAAAAGCTCCAGGAGCGTCTCGCCAAGCTGGCTGGCGGCGTGGCCGTCATCAAGGTCGGCGGCGCGACCGAAGTCGAAGTGAAGGAACGCAAGGACCGCGTCGACGACGCTCTCCACGCGACCCGCGCTGCCGTCGAAGAAGGCATCGTCCCCGGTGGCGGCACCGCGCTGCTCTACGCAACGCGCGCCCTCGATGGCCTGACCGGCGCCAACGACGACCAGACCCGCGGCGTCGACATCGTCCGCAAGGCGATCACCGCTCCGCTGAAGCAGATCGCCGAGAACGCGGGCCACGACGGCGCCGTCGTCGCCGGCAAGCTGCTCGACGGTTCGGACGAATCGCTCGGCTTCAACGCCGCGACCGACGTTTATGAAAACCTCGTCGCCGCCGGCGTCATCGACCCGACCAAGGTCGTGCGCACCGCGCTGCAGGATGCGGCTTCGGTCGCCGGTCTCCTGATCACCACCGAAGCGGCGATCAGCGAAAAGGCCGACGACAAGCCCGCCATGCCGGCGATGCCCGACATGGGCGGCATGGGCGGCATGGGCGGTTTCTAAGGGGCGGCTTCTAAGCCAACCACGTCACCGACGCGAATTGGGGCCGGAGAGAGCGATCTCTCCGGCCCTTTTCGTTTGCCGCCCGCCCGACGATGCCTGGCGAAGCCTGACGAGGCCTGGCGAGGCCCGAGAAGGACTTGCAATCCTGCCCAAGCGAATCCGAATCCATCGCGAAACCGACAGGATCATGCCGGTTCCCGCAATTGCCCGCATGGACCATGCAGTTCGTCGCGTGGCTCTGGCGTTTTGCCGAATCCGTATTAACTCTTGGGGAACGGATAAAAAGCTAGGGTAGTTCTGCATGATCGGGGCAGACAAACTCGTTGCGCGGTGCCTTGCCGGCACGCAGCGCTTCTTGAAGGTCGCAACACTTGTCGCTGCCGGCGCGGTTTCGCTCGCGCCTGCCCATGCGGGCAACATCGACGAATTCCAGGAATCCTTTGATTCGGTGTTCGGCACCGAACAACGTGCGCCGCGAACGTTCTCGAACGATTTCGAGCGGCGTCTGGCCGGCGTTGCCGAAGCCTCGCAGGGACGCATCGGCGTGGCCGCGGTGGACCTCTCCACCGGCCGCACCGTCGATGTGCTGGGCAGCCAGCGCTTCCCGATGGCCAGCACCAGCAAGGTTGCCATCGCCGCCACTTTCCTGGACGGCGTGGACAAAGGCAAGTGGAGCCTGTCGAGCGAATATCCGCTGATGATCCCGGTCGCCTCGGCGCCGTTCTCCAGCCCGATCGCCCCGGTCCGTCCCGGCGCCTACATGTCGGCCCGGCAACTCCTCGAACTGATGATCACCCGGTCGAACAACTATGCGACCGATGCCCTGCTCAAGGTCGTCGGCGGCCCCGCCGCCGTCAATGCCTGGGTCCGCCGCGCCGGGATCGAGGACTGGCACATCGACCATGACATCGCCACGCTGGTGCGCGACGACGGCGCCATCAATCCCGCCAAGGTAGTCGACAAGCGTGACAGCGCCACCCCGCTGGCCATGGTCGAACTCCTGACCGGCATCTACCAGGGCAAGTGGCTGACCCCAAGCAGCCGCAGTGTGCTGATGGGCGCGATGGGCCGCTGCGTCACCGGACGCAACCGCATCCGCGCCGGCCTGCCCAGCGGTGTCACCGTCTCGCACAAGACCGGCTCGCTCAACAACACCTCGAGCGACATCGGCTTCATCGAGACCGCGGACGGCCGCGCCTATGCTGTGGCCATCTACGTCACGGGCCAGGGCAGCCGCCCGGCCCGCGAAGCACGCATCGCCAGCATCGCCCGCACACTCTACGAAGGTTACCTGGCCGACGCCGGCAGCTACCGCCGCACCGCCTCGGCGCGCTGAGAGTAGATATTCCCAAACGAAAAGGCCCGCCGGATCGCTCCGGCGGGCCTTTTCGTTTGGGGCTGGCTGCCCGGACCGAAGCCCGGGCTTGTCACCTCAGTGCCTGACCCCTCAGTGCTGGGCCGAGGAATCATGCGGTTCGTTCTCCGCATTGGTGACATCGGCCGCAGCGGCGGCAGCATCGGCAGCGGTGTCGTCAAGGGTCTTCTCGGCAGACTTGGCGGCTTCGCTGGCGGCATCCTTGGTGTCGTCGGCAGCCTGCGCGGCCTTGTCACCCGCGGCGTCAACCGCATCGCCCATGTCGTCAGCGGCCTGCGATACGTCCTCGGCAGCCGAGGTCGCGGTGTCGCTGGCGGCATCCTCGGTCTTCTGCGAGCAGGCGGCGAGCGAAAGCGCCGCGGCAGCGACAGTCACGGCGATCATGGTCTTGCGCATGTGTTCAGTCTTCCCTCTTTGCTGAAGTCGTCGCCGGTGGCCGCACGCAGCTGCCTGGGGGGCCGGTTCCGCTTCCTGACAGGTCGCGCAAGGATTAGGCCTCGTGCGCGTGCGTTTCAAGCATGCGCTCCCAAACGGCGGACAGGCGATCCGGTTCCCGGTGGATAGCGAATTATGCCCATTCCCTTTTTCGAGAGCAGTGCTGACGCGCCGCGCGGGCGCTGCTACGGATCGTGCCATGGATTCCAAGCAGCATCTCTATCTCGTCGACGGCTCGGCCTACATCTTCCGCGCCTATCACCGCCTGCCGCCGCTGACCAACCCGGAAGGAACGCCCGTGGGCGCGGTCTACGGCTATACGACGATGCTGTGGAAGCTGGCCGAAGACCTCAACAAGGCCGACGGACCGACCCACCTCGCGGTGATCCTCGATGCCGGCAGCCATTCGTTCCGCAACGACATCTACGAGGACTACAAGGCCAACCGGCCGCCGCCGCCTGAGGATCTCGTCCCCCAGTTCCCGCTGATCCGCGACGCCACCCGTGCCTTCTCGCTGCCCTGCATCGAGGAAGTGGGCTTCGAGGCGGACGACCTGATCGCCTCCTACGCCCGCGCCGCCACCGCGCAGGGCTGGGACGTGACCATCGTCTCGTCCGACAAGGACCTCATGCAGCTGGTCGGCAAGTGCGGCATCGGCGGCGGCTGCGTCGACATGCTGGACACCATGAAGAACCAGCGCATCGATATTCCCGAAGTGATCGAGAAGTTCGGCGTACCGCCGGAAAAAGTGGGTGACGTACTGGCACTGATGGGCGACTCGGTCGATAACGTGCCGGGCGTCTTCGGCGTCGGCCCCAAGACCGCGACCAAGCTGATCCAGGACTACGGCGACCTCGAATCCGCGCTCGCCGCCGCGCCCGCGATGAAGAAGTCGAAGCTGCAGGAACGCCTGATCGAACAGGCCGAGCAGGCGCGCCTGTCGAAGGTGCTGGTCACGCTCAAGGAAGACTGCACGCTGCCGATGGCGCTGGAGGACTTCAAGCTCGACGCCATTCCGCCCGCCCCGCTGGCCGAATTCCTCGGCAGGCACGGTTTCACCAGCCTGCTGAAGCGCCTCGACGGCGGCCACGGCAGCCCCGAACGCGCGACCCAGCTCAATCCCGCCAAGCCGGTGACCGCCGCTGGCGGCCCGACCGAAGGCGCCGCCCGCCAGCCGCTGCCCGAATGGCCCGCCATCGACCATGCCGGCTACGAATGCGTGCAGACGGTGGAAGCGCTGGAACGCTGGATCGCCAAGGCCGCCGCCGCCCACGTCGTGGCCGTCGATACCGAGACCTCGATGCTCGATTCGATGCAGGCCGACCTTACCGGCGTCAGCCTCGCCATCGGCCCCAACCAGGCCTGCTACATCCCGCTCGGCCATGGCGGCTCGGACATGTTCGCCGAAAAGCCCGAACAGGTTCCGCTCGATACCGCGATCGCGCTGCTGAGACCGCTGCTGGAAAGCGATGCCGTCCTCAAGATCGGCCAGAACATCAAGTACGACCTCAACGTGCTGGCCCGCTACGGAATCGCTGTCGCACCGATCGACGACACCATGATCGTCAGCTTCTGCCTGGATGCGGGCCGCTCGGTCGACGGAATCGGCGGCGGCCACGGCATGGACGAACTGTCCCAGCGCCACCTGCTGCACACGCCGATCGCGTTCAAGGACGTCTGCGGCACCGGCAAGAAGGCGATCCCCTTCGGCGAAGTGCCGCTTTCGCGCGCCACCGAATATGCCGCGGAAGATGCCGACGTCACCTGGCGCCTGCACGCCCTGCTCAAGCCGCGCCTGTCCGATGAAGGCGGCACGCGCATCTACGAGCGCGTCGACCGCCCGCTGATCCCGGTCGTCGCGCAGATGGAGCGCCACGGCGTCAAGGTCGACCGTGAAAAGCTGGCCGGGCTTTCCAGCCAGTTCGCCGAAGCCATCGGCGCCCTGGAGGCCGAGATCCATGCCAGGGTCGGGCAGGAATTCACCATCGGCAGCCCCAAGCAGCTGGGCGAGATCCTGTTCGACAAGCTCGGCTACAAGGGCGGCAAGAAGGGCAAGAGCGGCCAGTATTCGACCGACCAGTCGGTGCTCGAAAAGCTGGCCGGCGAAGGTGCCGACGTCGCCACCAAGGTGCTCGAATGGCGCCAGCTGTCCAAGCTGCGCTCGACGTATACCGAGGCGCTGCAAGCCGCGATCAATCCGAAGACGCAGCGTGTCCATACCAGCTACAGCCTGGTCGGCGCCCAGACC
Organism: Sphingomonas sp. IC081; assembly: GCF_006874585.1. Taxonomy (GTDB): domain Bacteria; phylum Pseudomonadota; class Alphaproteobacteria; order Sphingomonadales; family Sphingomonadaceae; genus Novosphingobium. The sequence continues at coordinate 3,725,706 of NZ_CP029761.1, read as the reverse complement.
GGGCGCCTGTCCTCGACCGATCCGAACCTGCAGAACATCCCCATCCGCACCGAGATCGGCCGCCAGATCCGCGACTGCTTCGTGGCCGAGCCCGGCCATGTCCTGCTCGCCGCCGACTATTCGCAGATCGAACTGCGCCTTGCCGCGCACATGGCCGACGTGCCCAGCCTCAAGGAAGCCTTCGCCAATGGCGAGGACATCCACGCCCGCACGGCGATGGAGATGTTCGGCCATGTCGACCGCGACACCCGCGGGCGGGCCAAGACGATCAACTTCGCGATCCTCTACGGCATCTCGCGCTGGGGCCTTGCCGGCCGTCTCGGCACCGAGGCCGACGAGGCGCAAGCGATGATCGACCGCTATTTCGAACGTTTCCCGGGCATCCAGCGCTATATCCACGAAACGCTCGAGACCGTGCGCGCCAAGGGCTATTCGGAGACCCTGTTCGGCCGCAAGACCTGGTTCCCGCGCATCAATTCCAAAAACGGCGCCGAGCGTCAGGGCAGCGAACGCGCGGCAATCAACGCGCCGATCCAGGGCACCAGCGCCGACATCATCAAGCGCGCGATGGCCCGCATGAACCCGGCACTGGCCGAGGCCGGGCTCGGCCATGTCCGCATGCTGCTGCAGGTGCACGACGAACTCGTGTTCGAATTGCCCGAAGCCGACGTGGCTGCCGCCTCCGAAGTGATCCGCAGGGTCATGGCGACGGCGGCGGAACCGGCGGTGAAGCTGGACGTGCCGCTGGGCGTGGAGATCGGCCACGGGCTGAGCTGGGGCGCGGCGCACTAGGTCGTAAACTCCGCTAAAACGAGGACCAAGGGGAACTTGCTGCGCCGCAGCATCGTTCCCCCCTCATGACCAAGCTGATCGAACGCTACGTCGGCGTGCTGCCAGACTGGGCCGCGCAAGTCCTTATCGCGGTGATTGCAGGCGCCTTGGGCGCGGCCATCGCCCTTGCGGCACACTTCGTGCTGTTCCGCATACTGCGCCGCATCGTCACGTCCAGTACCAGCCAGTCCGACGACATTCTCGTCGCCCGTCTCGCCCGCCCGACGCGCTGGGCCTTCATGGCCATGGGTATCGTGCTGGCCGCCCGGCAAACCCCGGCGCTCAGTGATTTCTGGGAACGCGTCGCCGGTTTCGTGATGCCGCTGCTGACCGGCTGGATCGCCATTGCCATCCTCCACGCGCTGGTCGATGCCATGACCCTGCGCGCCGACATATCGGTGGAGGATAACCGCAGCGCCCGCCGCCGCCGCACCCGCCTTGCCATCCTCAGCCGCATCGCGACTTTCGTGATCGTGTTCCTGGTGGTCTCGCTGATGCTGTTCTCGATTCCCGGCGTGATGAAGGTGGGCGCCACGTTGATGGCCTCGGCCGGTCTTGCCGCGCTTGCCGTCGGTGCCGCCGCCCAGCCTGCCCTGAAGGCGCTGATCGGCGGTTTCCAGATGGCATTGACCGAACCGATCTCGATCGACGACGTCGTCATCATCGACGGCGAATGGGGCCGGATCGAGGAAATCCGCACGACCTACGTCGTCGTCAATCTCTGGGACCAGCGCCGGCTGGTCGTTCCCACCACGCGCTTCCTCGAGGATACCTTCCAGAACTGGACCAAGACGACCTCCCAGTTGCTCGGCACGGTGATGCTCTATCTCGATCCCGCCACCGACATCACGCCGCTGCGAGAAGAATATACCCGCGCCGTCACCGCCCACAGGCTGTTCGACGGCCGCGCACAGGTGCTGCAGGTCACCGACCACAGCGCCCAGGCCATGGAAGTACGCCTGCTGATGAGCGCGCGCGACGGGCCGACGCTGTTCGACTTGCGCTGCGCGATGCGTGAACACATGCTCGACTGGATCCGCCGCGAGATGCCTGAAGCCCTGGTGCGGCGCCGCACGCTGCAAGTGGCACCAGTCGAACTGGCCGCCGGGCCCTCGATCTCCGAAGCCGTCGCGGATCTTGGCGCGCGGCGCGCCTCCCGCTAAAGCACTTGCGGCCGGCGCCCGACTGCGGCACTCGCAGGCGCATGATCCGTGCTTGTGCCGCCGTCCTCGCCCTGCTGCTCGCGCCTGCCGCAGCGGTCCCCGCCCATGCCGGGATCCCGGTCTGCAGCTACCGCGTCGAAGCAAGCTTCCCCCACGATCCCACCGCCTTCACCGAGGGGCTCTTCTACGCGAACGGCCTGCTCTACGAGAGCACCGGCCGCGAAGGCGCCTCGCGCATCGTGGTGCGCAAGCTGGAAGATCCCACCCCGCTGACCCAGGCCGAGATCGATCCCAGCCTGTTCGGGGAAGGCATCATCGACTGGAAGGACCAGATCATCAGCCTCACCTGGCGCGGCGGCCAGGGCTTTCGCTGGGACCGCAAGACGCTGAAGCCCGTCGGCAGCTTCCACTACGAAGGCGAAGGCTGGGGCATGACGCGCAGCGGCGAGGTGATCTACCAGAGCGACGGCAGCGCCAGCCTGCGCCTGCGTGATCCCGCCACCATGCGCCAGACCGGCAGTCTCGCCGTAACCGCCGAGGGCAAGCCGGTGGACAATCTCAACGAGCTGGAATGGATCGACGGCGAGATCTGGGCCAACGTCTGGCTCACCGAGCGCATCGCCCGGATCGATCCGGCCAGCGGAAAGGTGAAGGCCTGGCTCGATCTTTCGGGCCTGCGCCGGGGCGACGGGGCCTCGGGCATGGACGCGGTGCTCAACGGCATTGCCTGGGATGCCAAGGGCAAGCGCATCTTCGTGACCGGCAAGAACTGGTTCGGGATCTACCAGATAACCCCGGTCTGTCCGTGAAGCCGCGCCTGCCCCCCTTTCCAGGGAGGGCAGGCACGGCTCTCAACCGTGATTACTCGCCGTGCTTTTTCGGCCGGGTCGGTTCGACCATGCCCGGGGCAATGAAACCGAGCGGTGCGACTTCCATGGCGCGCTTCTTCAGTTCGCCCTTCATCCGCGCATATTCGGATTCCATTTCCTCGGTCACCGTGGCGCGGCTGTCTTCCAGCGCCTCGTCGAAATCCGCCATCGTGACGGTTTCCACATCGGCCCCGCGCTTGCGGATGGCAATGAGGCCGGCCCGGCGCACCACGTCCTCGAGATCGGCACCGGTGAAGCGCGCCGTCCGCGCGGCGATATCCGCCAGCGATACGTCGTCCGCCAGCGGCATCTTCGCGGTATGGATACCGAGGATATGCGCGCGCCCGCCCTCGTCCGGCGTGCCGACGTAGACCAGTTCATCGAACCGGCCGGGACGCAGCAGCGCCGGATCGACCAGCGTCGGCCGGTTGGTCGCGCCGACCAGCACCACCGACTGGAGTTCCTCCATGCCGTCCATCTCGGCAAGGATGGTGTTGACCACCCGCGCCGTCACTTGCGGTTCGCCCATAGCGCTGCCGCCGCGTGCGGGCACGAGGCTGTCGATCTCGTCGATGAAGATCACGCAGGGTGCCACCTGCCGCGCGCGGGCAAAGAGGCGGGCGATCTGCTGCTCGCTCTCGCCGTACCACTTGGACAGGAGATCGGACGACTTGATCGAGATGAAGTTCGCCTCCGCCTCCTTGGCCACGGCCTTGGCGAGCAGTGTCTTGCCGGTTCCGGGCGGCCCATAGAGCAGGAATCCCTTGGCTGGCCGGATCCCCAGTTTGCGGAACGCCTCGGGGTTCTTCAGCGGCAGTTCAATGCCTTCCTGCAGCTTCTGCTGCGCCTCGTCGAGCCCGCCGATGTCGGACCAGCCGATGTCGGGTACCTGGACCATGACCTCGCGCATGGCCGAAGGCTGGACGCGCCGCAGCGCCTCGACAAAGTCCTCACGGATCACCTGCAGGCTTTCGAGCACTTCGGCCGGGATCGTGCGCGCTTCCAGATCGAGCTGCGGCATGATCCGGCGCACCGCCTCGATCGCAGCTTCCCGCGCGAGCGCGGCGATATCGGCGCCGACAAAGCCATGCGTCGTGCGGGCGAGTTCCTTGAGGTCCACCTGGTCGCCCAGCGGCATGCCGCGGGTGTGGATGCCGAGGATTTCGCGGCGTCCGCTCTCGTCCGGCACCCCGATCACGATCTCGCGGTCGAACCGGCCGGGACGGCGCAGTGCCTCGTCGATCGCATCGGGCCGGTTGGTCGCGGCGATGACCACCACATGGGCACGGCTGTTGAGCCCGTCCATCAGCGTGAGCAGCTGCGCGACAAGGCGCTTTTCCGCCTCCCCGTGGACCTGGTCGCGCTTGGGGGCGATGGAATCGATCTCGTCGATAAAAATGATCGCGGGCGCCGCCTTGGCCGCTTCCTCGAACACTTCGCGCAGCGCCTTCTCGCTCTCGCCATAGCCCGAGCCCATGATCTCGGGCCCGTTGATCGAGAAGAAACTCGCCTCGCTCTCGTTGGCGACGGCCTGGGCAAGACGCGTCTTGCCGGTGCCCGGCGGGCCATGCAGCAGCACGCCCTTGGGCGGCGCGACACCCAGACGGGTGAACAGTTCGGGATAGCGCAGCGGCAGTTCCACCATCTCGCGCAGCTGGCGGATGGTGTCGGCCATGCCGCCAACGTCGTCGTAGTTGACGTCACCGCGGGTGGTATCAGCTTCCTCGAACAGCTCGCGCAGTTCGACTTCGGTATTCTCGTCGATATGGACGATGCCGCGCGGCGTCGTCGAGACGACATTGAGGCGGATCTGGGTCAGCGCGAAGGCCGGCGCATTAAACATGCGGCGCAGTTCGGGCGGAATGTCGGCAACCTGCTGCTGGCCGGTGGTCGCGACGATATCGCCCTGCACCATCGGACGGCCGAAGAAGTTGCGCTTGAGCGCGCCGGACGGCCCTTGCAGGCGCATGTCCTTCTGCGCGGGTGCAAAGACCACCCGCTGCGCGGGGCGCGATTCCGCCTTGCGTACGCTGACATGATCGCCCGAGCCGACTTCGGCATTGACGCGCTGAAGACCATCGAGCCGGATCACCGAGAGCCCTTCGTCTTCCGGATAGGCCAGCACGGCACGGGCCACCGTCACGGTTTTTCCGGTCACTTCCAGCACGTCGCCTTCCATCGCGCCGATCGCCGAGAGCGAGGCGCGCGACAGGCGGGCAATGCCCTGTCCGCTTTCTTCTTGCCGGGCCGCCGCGACCTGCAGCTTGACCACCCGTTCGTCCACCTGGGTTGGGACTTCCGCCATGACTGTCCTTTCAAGTTCCCGATGCTGGTTCTGCGCTTCGGCCTCCCCGAACGGGCAAGGCAGAGACGATGGGAACGTGCTCAAGGAACTAGGTATGCGCCTGAGGGATTTCAAACGGACGAAAGGCCGGATTGCTCCGAACGGGCCGGGCGCGCGATGCAAAGCACATCCATTTTGCCGGATTAGGGCGCGTCTCGCGGGCACAAAAAAAGGCCCGGACGTTACCGACCGGGCCGTGGAAGTTTTGGGAGAGGATGCCTGAAAGGCAGGATCTGTATGCCTCCCGGCGACCGATTGTGCAAGTGCGAAATAGCCAGCGCCGTGTTGCAATATATGCAATTCAAGTTGCGAAGTATCGAACTACACCGCGTAATTCGGCAAAGATCGTGCAAATCCAGTGCATTGGAAAGTGAATCACGCCTCATGATTGAACGCAGCGCAATCGGCAGGGCGATGGATCCGCGCCCACTGACCAGCGTTGTCTGCTGCGACGCGAAATTTCCTAACCTTATTTAGCACCTCCCCGCCCGACAGTGCCCCGAAAGAACGGGTAGGAACCGATTCGGCGGCAATGCCACGCCAGACGCCGCTCCAGACTGGACACCAAACGCCATCAACCGGAAACACGAAAGGCCGGGCTCGCAGTCGCGAGCCCGGCCTTCTCCGGCCATCCCCGTGCGCTCAATGCGCAAAAAGCAGTGCCGGCGCGCCCTTGTCGCTCAGGAAATACGCAGTGACCCCGCCGAACAGGAATTCGCGCATGCGGCTCTTGCCGTAAGCGCCCATGACCAGCAGGTCTGCCTGGGCCTGGCCCACCGCGACGGCTAATGTCTCCTCCGTCGATCCCCGACGCTCCAGTTCCTCGAACTCGGCGTGGATGCCGTTGCGCGACAGATAACGCAGTGCATCGGTCGCGGGGAAACCGCCCACCTTCTCGATCACCGAGACGACCTTGACCAGTTCACAGCTTCCCAGCAGCGGAATCGCAGCCTTGAGCGCGGCAGCGGACTGCTCTCCACCGTCCCAGGCGATCACTGCTCGGCGGATCGGCAGGCTGAGACGGCCATCATCGGGCAGCGCCAGCACGGGAGCGCGGGCAGACAGCGCCACCGGGCCCACCATTCCGCCCGACCGCGTGAGCACGACAAGATCCGCCAGCCGCGCGGCGGCCGCCAGCGCGGGCACCGGATCGTCTTCGCTGCGAACCACTTCGAAAGGCACGTCGCCGCGGGCAAGGCGGGTTTCCACCGCATCCGCTGCAGCATCATCGTCGGACCGGGCACGGTCGAGCGCTTCGCTGATCACATAGCTGCCGCCCATCGGGTCCATCGCGATGTAGCGCGACACCGGTGTATCGACGAGCACGGTGACGTGGCCATCAAGATGGCGCGCCAGTTCCAGCGCCGTATCGAGACGGGCATCGCTGGCGGGCTTGCGGTCGGCGTTCACGAGTATCGAGCGCATGGCATTTCTCCGTTTTTCCGGTCCTGCATAGCCCATGGGTATGCCGCCACCATGACCGAGATCAAAGCGCCGATTGGCCCGGGCGCTTTCCGGCATGCTGCCGGCTTTCAGGCACTACCCTGGTCGATGGAGAGTTGCCCCGCGCGTTCAAATAGGTCGAGCACAACCGCCTCGCGCTCGCGAGAGCGGATCGCCGCCTCGAAATGAATGCGCCGGGATGGCCGGGGCAGGACTTCGACCAGCGCCCCTGCCGCCAGTTCACCGCGCACCATCGTCTCGGGCAATACGGCCGCCCCCTGCCCGCAGGCTACGATTTCGATCAGGGTCCGCACATTGTTGCAGGTGCCAAGCGAGCGCGCCGCAAGGGCGCCGCCCTCGAAGGCATCGAGCGTCACGGCATGCAGCGGCGAATGGTCCGGCAGTGACCAGACCGGAAGCGGTCTCGCGAAGCCCCCGGCGGCGGCCACAGCAGGGCTGGCCGCCCAGACCAGCTCGACCGCGCCGATCGGCGCCGTGCGGATGCCCGGGCTCGCCACCGGCCCGGCCAGGAAAACGATATCGCAAGTTCCCGCCAGCAAGTGCTGGAGCAGACGCGCCGTGAGGTCGATTTCGATCTCCACCGTCACCCCCGGCCGCTCGCGCTCGATAGCCGCGATGTAGCCGGGCAGGCAGGTTGCCGCCGCGATCTCGCCCGAACCGATGCGCACGTTGCCGGTAGCCCCGGCAAAGTCGCTGGCTTCCAGCAGGACCTGCTCCAGCCCCTGCCGCAGGGGTTCCGCCGTCTCCACCAGCCGCCGCCCGCGCGCCGTCAACACCATGCGCCGTCCGTCGCGCTGGAACAGCGGCACGCCGAGCTGGTCCTCGATCTCGCGCACGCGCGCCGAGATCGCGGGCTGGGTGGTATTGAGTCTTTGTGCCGCAGCTGCGAACGTGCCGAGCCGGTCGATCCACATCAACGTTTCGAGATGGAAAAGGGCGATGCGTTTCATAATTTTGACTTATCGATTCCGATAAAAAACAATCGCTATTCGTAATGGGATTGGCTGTCTAGGTTCGCTCCAAACGGGAGAACAGCATGAACAAGATCTACCCCAGCGCTTCTGCCGCGCTGGACGGACTGCTGAAGGATGGCCTGCTCATCGCCGCCGGGGGCTTCGGCCTTTGCGGCATCCCCGAGCGCCTGCTGGACGCGGTGCGCGATTCGGGCGTCAAGGGCCTGACGTTCGCTTCCAACAACGCCGGTATCGATAACGAAGGCATCGGCAAGCTGCTGCGCACCAAGCAGGTGGCCAAGATGATCTCGTCCTACGTGGGCGAGAACAAGGAGTTCGAACGCCAGTTCCTCTCGGGCGAACTCGAAGTCGAATTCTGCCCGCAAGGCACGCTGGCCGAACGCATGCGCGCCGGCGGCGCCGGCATCCCCGGCTTCTATACCAAGACCGGCGTCGGCACGCAGATCGCCGAGGGCAAGGAAGTGAAAGTCTTCCGGGGCGAGGAATATATCCTCGAGGAAGGCATTTTTGCCGACCTGTCGCTGGTGAAGGCATGGAAGGCGGACGAAAGCGGCAACGTCGTGTTCCGCAAGACCGCGCGCAACTTCAACGTGCCTGCCGCCACGTGTGGCAAGATCTGCGTCGTCGAAGTGGAAGAGATCGTCCCCACCGGCTCGCTCGACCCGGATGGCATCCATCTGCCGGGTGTCTTTGTCCAGCGTCTGGTGCTGGGCGCGCCATACGACAAGAAGATCGAATTCACGACTACCCGCGAAAGGGAGACCGCCTGATGAGCTGGACTCGTGACGAAATGGCCGCCCGCGCGGCAAAGGAGCTTCAGGACGGGTTCTACGTGAACCTCGGCATCGGCATCCCGACGCTGGTCGCCAACCATGTTCCCGGCGGCATGACGGTGACGCTCCAGTCGGAAAACGGCATGCTCGGCATCGGGCCCTTCCCTTATCCCGACGAAGTCGACGCCGACCTCATCAACGCCGGCAAGCAGACCGTCAGCGAACTGCCGCAATCGGCCTATTTCGACAGCGCCACCAGCTTCGGCATGATCCGCGGCGGCCACATCGACCTGGCCGTGCTGGGCGCCATGGAGATCGCCGAGAACGGCGACATCGCCAACTGGATGATCCCCGGCAAGATGATCAAGGGCATGGGCGGCGCGATGGACCTCGTGGCCGGCGTGAAGAAGATCATCGTGGTCATGGAGCACAACGCCAAGAACGGCGATCCCAAGTTCATCCCGGCCTGCACCCTGCCGCTCACCGGCAAGAACGTGGTCGACATGATCGTCACCGACCTTGCCGTGTTCCAGCGCCCCGACCACCAGAGCCCGTTCAAGCTGATCGAACTGGCTCCGGGCGTGACGGCGGAAGAAGTCGCCGCTAAGACCACGGCGCATTATTTGACGTGAGAGTCGCAGCACCGGCCCACTCCCGTCCCGAAGAACACGAAAAGGTCCGGGGGACCTTTTCGCTGAGGGGGCCGACCTCCCACGAGTGTATCCTGATGGGAGGTCGGGTGGGGAGTGGGCCGGTGCAGCAAAATCCGCCTGCGGCGGATTTTCAAACAAAGGAGAGTTCCGGATGGCCTACACTTTGATCACCGCCAATCGGAACTACTCCAGCTGGTCGCTCAGGCCCTGGATGCTGATGAAGGCGCTCGGCATCGATTTTGCCGATCGGATCGAGCCCTTCACGGCGCCTGCCAATTACGACGCGTTCCGCAGCTTTTCCCCCACCGGCCAAGTCCCTGCCCTGATCGACGGAGAGCGGACGGTGTGGGATTCGCTGGGCATCACGCTCTATCTGGCCGACCGTCACCCCGGCGTGTGGCCCAGCGACGAAGCCGCCCGTGCCTTTGCACAATGCGCGGTCGCCGAAATGCATGGCGGCTTCTCCGCCTTGCGCAACGACTGCACGATGAACGTCGGCACGCGCGTACGACCGAGGGCCATGCGGCCTGCGCTGGTACGCGACGTTGCCCGTCTGAGGGAGATCTTCAGCGAAGGCCTCTCCCGTTTCGGCGGTCCCTGGCTGGCGGGCGAAAAGTTCACCGCGATCGACGCCTTCTTTGCCCCGGTCGCCTTCCGCATCCGCACGTATGGTCTCGACGTCGGCACCTGTCAGGTCTGGGTCGACACCGTCCTGGACCACCCGGCCATGAAGCAGTGGGAAACCGAAGCGTTGGCCGAAACCTGGCGCGAGGAAGGCCACGAGGCGGAACTCGCCGAGTGCGGCGACGTGATCGCCGACTACCGCTCGCAGGACTGACCCGATGCGGGTGCTGCTGACCGGCTCCTCGGGCTGGCTCGGCCGCCATCTCGCTCCGCTGCTGGCCTCGCGCGGGCATGACGTGACCGGGCTCGATGTCGCGCCCGGCGCGCATACCCGCGTACTCGGCTCGGTGGCGAACCGCAGCCTCGTGTTCCAGACGGTCGCCCATTATGGCATCGAGGCGGTCATCCACGCAGGGGCGCTGCACAAGCCCGACATCGTCCGTTTCCCGCGACAGGCCTTCATCGACACCAACGTCACCGGCACGCTCAACCTGCTGGAAGCCGCGGCGCTGGAGGGCCACGCACGGTTTCTGTTCACCTCCACCACTTCGCTGATGGTGCGCGCCGATGTGCGGGCCGGGGCAGGCGACAAGGGGGCGTGGTGGATGGACGAGGCATTCGGCCCGCTGGAGCCGCGCAACATCTATGGCGCCACCAAGCTCGCCGCCGAAAACCTCTGCCGCGTTGTCTCGCAGGGCAGCGGCATGGCGGCGGCGATCCTGCGCACCGGCCGGTTCTTCCCGGAGGACGACGATAGCCTTGCGGTGCCGTCCGGCCCCAATCTCAAGGCCAACGAACTGCTCCATCGCCGCCTGACCGTGGAAGACGCCGCGCTTGCCCATCTCGCCGCGCTGGAACGGATCGAGGGCTGCGAGACGTTCGTGCTCTCCGCCCCGCCGCCCTTCACGCGCGAGGATGCAGCGGAACTGGCCCGCGATGCCCGCAGTGTGATCCTGCGCCATTTCCCCGACGCGAACGAACTCTACACCCGGCAAGGCTGGGTGCTTCCCGAGCGGATCGAGCGCGTCTACGATCCGGCCAAGGCCGAGCGCTTGCTGGGCTGGCGCGCCCGGAGCGACTTCGCGGCCGTTCTCGCCGCCCTTCGCCAGGGCGATCCGCTGCCCTATGCCCATGATCCCGAATGGAGTTCACCCGTTCTGGGACAAACCATCTGATCGCGCCGCCTTGCCCGCACCGGCAAGCAGGGGCAGTCTCCGCCCCGATTCACAAGGAGACTGCTCCCGATGACCGATATCGCCGCCATTCCCCTCACCCGCATCGACGGCAGCGCCGACACGCTCGCCAACCACGCAGGCAAAGTGCTGCTGGTGGTCAACGTCGCCTCCAAGTGCGGGCTAACGCCGCAGTACGAAGGCCTCGAAAAGCTCTACGAAGACTACAAGGCCAGGGGTTTCGAAGTGCTGGGCTTCCCGGCCAACGACTTCGGCGCCCAGGAACCCGGCAGCGACGAGGAGATCGTCGAGTTCTGCCAGCTCAACTACGGAGTCTCGTTCCCGCTCTTCACCAAGGCGGACGTCACTGGCGAAGCCAAGCAGCCGCTCTACGCCGCGCTGACCGAAGCGATCCCCACCAAGCAGGGCGACGTCGAGGGCATGAAAGAACGCTTCAAGGGGTACGGCATGACGCCCAATGACGATCCCGAGGTGCTGTGGAACTTCGAAAAGTTCCTCATCGCGCGCGACGGCGCGGTCGTTGGCCGGTTCGCGCCGGGCACCGCCCCGCAGGATCCGCTGCTGGTCGGTGCGATCGAGGCCGAACTGGCGAAATGACGCTGCGGAGGGGTTTTCGCACCACCGGCACGGCAGCGCGACAGCCCCTCAATCGCCCACCAGCACGAAGGGCGCCCAGATGGCGGGATGGGCTGAACCGGCCAGCGTGCGATCGGCAATGATCCTGAGCTCGGCGCGGCGCAAGGCCTCCGCCCGCCCGGAACCGCGACGAACCGCTCCGCCGCCCGCCGCCTTTACCGTATACAGCGTTATACGCCCGGCCACTTCATCGCGCACCGGCCAGTGTGACAGCAGCATTGCGCGCGCTCCGGCCGCTATGAAAGCCCGCGCCAATCCCGAATAGGTCGGCGCATTTTCGCTCTCACCCGCGCTGGTATCGCAGGCGGATAGGATCACCCAATCCGCATCCAGCCGCAGACGCGCGATTTCCGAGGCCGTCAGCAGGCCGTCATCACCCGTATCGCCAGGGCCCGGCGGTGCCAGCACCAGTGCAGGTTCGACGAGATTGCGCTGCGCCCCGCCGACCAGACCATGCGTCGCAAAGGCCAAGACCCGCATCCGGTCCAGCGGCGCGGCCTTCACCGCGGCCTCGCTCGCCGCGTCACCGGTCAGCAGGAGGCTGTCGCGGCCAAAGCGCCGAGCCATCGCCGTCAACTCACCCTGCGCGCCGGGAAGGTCGGGGAGCGCGGCCAGTTGCACCAGCCGCGGATTCGCCTCGGCGGTTATTCCCTTCGCCGCCTGCCCCGCCAACGCCGCCTTCCAGGCGCCCGAACGCAAGGCGCCGATCCCCGCGAACCCGGTCGCGGCATCCTCGCCGCGCGGTGGCCGCGCCGATCGCCGAACGGGAGGTGCCATACTGACGATCATCGAGACGGCATGGCGACGCACGAACCAGGCGGTACGTCGCAGCGCTTCAGGATCGTTGTCGTCCCCGCGTGGCGGCGCGGTCACCAGGGCGTCGAACGGCAAGGCCGCGAGCGTCCCCGCCGCCAGCACCCGCACCTTGCGAACGCCCTTCAGCGCACGCTCCACCGGTGGCGGGAACAACAGCGAATAGAGCGCATGGGCCGATTTCCGGTCGAACGGCGCCAGGCCACCAGCCAGCATGCCATCGTCGATCGAGGCGCGTATCTTGCGCTGCAGGTCCAGCAGATGACGCGGGACGACCGGCACGCTGGCCTGTGTCACCCCGCGGCCGGTGACGGCCATCACCACCAGCCCTTGCGTGTCCTGTCCGTAAAGCACCATGCCCTCGTCGCGGCGCAGTCCAGCGCGTGCATCGGCAAGGCTGGTCGGCGCGAATCCGGTCAGCGCCGCATAACCGGGAACCAGCGCCGCCAGCCGTCCATCGCGGCGGCGAACGTCCTCCTGTGCGGCCTCGACCTCCCGCTGCAAGGCCGAAAGCCCCGCGCTTTCGCCGAGGCCAATCGCCCTGTCGCGGTTACGGGCCACTTCGCGCAGACGCGCCTTGGCCGCACGGTAATCGCCGAGTGCCTGGCCGACTTGACCGCCTGCCGCATCCGCACCGAGGGCACCGAGCGAGAGCATCGAGGCCTGCAAGTCACCCATGGTCGCCATCTGCAAGGCATCGAAAGCGGTCCCGCTGTCGCCTGCCGCCAGTGCCACACGCGCTTCCTCGACAAAGACAGCGGCCACATCCAGGCGCAGGCGCGAGACCTCAGCCTGGGGATTGGCCCGGTCCAGAAGGTGATCGCGCAGCGGCGCCACCGCCCGGCGCACCTCGTCCAGCGCCTGGTGCGGCGCGCCCTGCGGGCCCAGCAGTGCCGCGCGCCGGACCGATGCCGTCACCCGGTCCGGGTTGCTCGGCTGCGCCCGCAGCGCATAACCTGCAACCGCATGGTCAAGCAGCACCTGCGCCGCCCCCAGTTCGCCGCGGCCGCCAAGCGCCGTCGCCAGGTTCACTTCGGCCCAGAGCACCTCGAGGTCGTCCGGCGACGATGCGTTACGCCGCGCGAGGGCCAGCGCCTTGCGAAACAGCGCCAGAGCCCGCTCGGTCTCGCCATTACGCGCGGCGATGCGGCCGATCTGCCCAAAGGTATTGGCACCCGACATCGGCTGCGATTCGCGTGGAAGCGCCTCGAACATCGCGGCCGAACGTTCGTAGAAAGGCAGCGCCTCGTCCGGATAGCCGCCATGCTCCAGCGCAAACGCCAAGGCGTTGAGAGAATAGGCGATGTCAGGATGATCGCGCGGCAGTAACTTCACGCGCAAGTCCAGCGTGCGGCGCAGGATCGGGGTCGCCTGCCCGTAGAGGCCGCCGTCATTGAGCGCGGCGCCAAGCTGGTTGAGCGCGGCGAGGGTCAGCCGATGCTCGCTGCCGAGATGGGCTTCGGCCCACAGCGCCGCACCGCGCGCCGCCGCGACGGCCGATGCGGAATCGCCCGCCTGCATCTCGATGGAGGCGAGGGTGATCCCGGCAACCGTCGGCAATTCGACGTTGTGACCGGTGCGCTGCGCGGCCGGGCCGGCAATGGCGATGGCCTGCTCGATCCGCGGCACCGCCTCGAGCACCCTGCCCCGGCGGTAATCGACCAGCGCCGCGCCATAAAGCGCGGCGGCATATTCGCTGCTCGCGGTGCCCGTCAGCCGGGCGCTGAGGTCCAGCGCACGCTGCTTGTAACGTGCCGCCTCGTCGAGTTCGCCAAGGCTGGAATGGACCGAGCCGATATTGTTGACCACTTCCGCCCAACGCGGCGTCATCGGCCCGCCAAGCGCAGCCAGTCCCTGGTCGACATGCTCGAAGCTGGCCAGCGCCTCCCGGTAGCGGGACAGCCAGAACAGCGCTTCGCCCCGGTTGGCCTCGGCCAGCAGTTCCGCCGTGCGGTCCCGCCGCGCCTCCTTGCGGGCCCGTTCAAGCCCCGCATCGATGCGGGCGAGCGCGGAGGCCGGGTCACCCGAGGTATCGAGCGCGGCCAGCGCCTGCAGATCCGCGTCGACCGCAGTGCGCGCCCGCACCGGTGTTCCGTGGAATGCCAGTATCGCTCCGAGTAACGGCGCCAGAACGCCTGTCCGCAACCGCACCATAATCGCCCCTCACGCCGCCGCCGAACCCCATCTTACAGGGTCGCCACCGGCGATGGCACTCGCTTCGCCTGAAGGCAGTTTTGTCCGCCCGAAGCAAGAACGCAAGCAGTTGATATTTCAGCCGCTTGCAAGGCAAATTGGAAAAGTCAGCAGGCGCCGGTCTCCACCGGGCGAGCAGGATCGGCGATCCACTCGCTCCACGATCCGGGATAGAGCCGCGCCCCCGAAAGCCCGGCATGGGCCATGGCGAGGGCATTGTGGCAGGCGGTGACGCCGGATCCGCAGGACAGCACCGCAGGCTTGCCGTCGAGCAGTCGCAAAAACGCCTCGGCCAGTTCGGCGGCCGGACGGAAACGCCCGTCCGGCCCGAGATTGTCGCGGAAAAAGCGGTTGCGTGCGCCCGGGATATGCCCGGCGACGGGATCGATCGGGTTGGGATCGCCCCGGAACCGCAAAGGATCCCGGGCATCTAGCACTTGCGCGGCGGCGCCCTCGATATTGGCCAGGACCTCGGCCGCGCTCACCGGCGCGGCGACCAGAGGCGGCTGCGCCGCGAAATCGCCCGGCCGTACCGGACCGGCCGGCCCCGTCTCGGCAGGAAGTCCTGCCTGCGCCCAGGCCTGCTTGCCGCCATCAAGCACGGCGACCACGTCATGCCCGACCCAGTTGAGCAGCCACCAGGCCCGTGCCGCCCAGGCTCCGCCGCTGGAATCGCAGGCCACCACCTGCTGCCCCTGCTTCAGTCCCTGCCGGCGCAGCCAGGCGGCAAAGGCCACCGGCGAAGGCAAGGGATGACGGCCATTCGTGCCATCCGAAGGCGCCGCCAGATCATCATCGAGGTGGGCATAACGCGCACCCGGCAGGTGCCCGCCAAGATAGGCCTCCCGCCCCTTGTCCGGCGCCCCCAGTTCGAATTCGCAATCGAGGATCAGCACCTCCTCGCCCGCCGCCAGTAGCGCATGCAGTTCGGCAACCGAGATCAGCGTCCGATAGGCCATCGCTTCAGGATCCTTGCATCATCCGCGCGAACAGGAATTCCTCGTCGCGCTGCTCGCCTACCATGAAGTGGATGTCGGCGACCTTGGCGAAACCATAGCGCGCATAGAATTTCTGCGCCCCCTCATTGCCGCTCCAGACCGAGAGCTGCACTTCGTCGGCCTCGTGGCGGCCTGCCACCTCCAGCGCCCAGTCCATCAGCCGGGCGCCGATGCCCTGTCCGGTCGCATCGGGATCGGTGTAAAGCTGCTTGAGTTCGATCACCTGCCCGCCGCGCGCATGTTCGTGCCAACCGCAAGTCATCACCAGCTTGCAGAAACCCAGCAACCTGCCGTCCGCCTCGGCCAGCATCACCCGCATCTCCGGATCGGCGATCTCCTTGCCGATCTTGGCCTCGCTGTGCGATTCGGCGAGGAAATTGGCGAGATCCTCCGCCCGGTACATGTGCCCGAACTTGACGACAAAACTGCGGCGGCCAAGGTCGGCCAGGGCAGCGGCATCGGCGGGAACGGCGGGGCGCAGGTTCATCACAGGTCTTTCGTCATGCAGATCGAGAAATCGTCGGAAACATAGTCGCCGAACGGCGGGCATTCGGCAAAGCCGTGGGCGCGGTAGAGGCCGTGCGCGGGATGGAACGGCTCGGGCCTGCCGGTTTCCAGGCTGACGCGAACATAACCGCGCGCGCGCGCTTCCTCGAGCAGGCGCAGCAGGATCGCCTTGCCCACCCCCTTGCCGCGATAGGCCGGTGCCGCCCGCATCGACTTCAGTTCCCCGTGCCCTTCGCCGAGGTGCTTGATCGCCCCGCAGCCGGCGAGGGTTTCACCGTCCCAGGCCGAAAAGAACGTCACGTCGCTCTGGCGCAGGCGCTCGGCCGGCATGGCGTGCACGCTTTCGGGCGGCGACCACTGGTGCATCTCGTCCAGATGGAACTGGAGCAGTTCAAGCACGGCAGGGGCCGCGAGGTCATCCTCGACAATGGTGAGCGCGAGCGTCAACGGGCATCCCCTGCAAACTTGTCGGCCTTGCGGCGGCCCATGCGCATGCCCGCTTCGAGCCGCGCACGCAACTGGGTGTAATAGGCCTCGAGAAACGCGCGTTCGTCGTTCCAGCCATCGTTGCGGTCGATCTTGTGGGCAATCGTCTGATAGACGCTTTCCAGCGCCTGCAGACGGTTCTCGCGCAGCACCCGTTCCAGCGCCTGAAGCTCGTATTCGCCATAGACCGCCAGCTCCGCCTCGGTGAAGCGATACTCGCGCGCCGGGGCGGTGCCAAAGTCCTCGTCCTCGCTCCGGGGCTCCACCTCCAGCGACAGCGCCGCTTCCAGCTTCCGGCGGGGCCGCTCCAGCACCCAGGATCCCGCGATCACGTCACCGGCGCGCAAGTTGTCGCGGTTGAACAGGGGAAACAGCAGGAAGATCGCGAACCAGCCGCAGGCCGTCAGCCAGCCGATGCCGCTGTCCGCGCCCGCCTGGAGGATAAAGACGACCGGCAGGAACAGTTCGACATCGCGCAGCAGATTGCGCGCAATCACCATCTCTGCGGTCAACCGGCCACCGTCGCGCGCGGCAATGCGAATCCCGGCCAGTCGCTTGCCGGGCGTGGCACCGCGCGGACCGAGTTCGAAGAACAGGAAATAGGCGTTTCGGAACAGGAAGATCGCGATGAGCCACACGATCATGAGGAACTGCAGGGCGTGGCCGGCGGCGGAATTTTCCTCCAGCCTGCGATCGAACGTGGTGACCCCGCCGGCAATGTAGATCAGCGCCCAGGTGGTTGCCACCATGAGCACGATCATGACGATGAAGTCGATCGCGACGGCGCCGAAGCGGGCGCCCCGGCTGGCGACGGTGACCGGCACCGAGATGCCTTCCGGGGTGACCAGCAGGCGATCGCGCGAGGAGCGGCGATGGCGGTTGGGCATCGCGCTCATGCCTTGCGCCCCCGTTTGCCAATGCGCGGGTGATTGCCGCGAAAGGCGAAGAAGTAGGCGCACCATAGCGCCAGCATGAAGCCGCCGATCGCCAGCCGTCCAAACGTCTGATCGACCAGCTGGCGGGCAAAACCTTCCAGCAGTGCGGCCAGGATCAGCATCAGCACCACCCCGGTCATCACCGTCGCCGCGCGGCGTCCAGCCTCGGAAGCCGCAGCCAGCACCGAGCGCCGTCCGGGAAATGCCATGGAACGGCCAATATGCAGCCCCGCGGCCCCCGCCAGCAGGATCGCGAAGAGTTCGGTGGTGCCGTGGATCGCCAGCCAGCCGGTGAAGTCGAGCAGCAGCCCCTTGCCGCTGTAGAGCCACAGCATCGCCCCGAGCAGCGCGGTGTTCTGCACCAGCAGCAGGAGTGTCGGCACGCCCAGTGCAAAACCGAGCGCGAAGGAGAGGATGCAGACCTGGGCATTGTTGCTGAACAGGCTGGCGGCAAACACGCTCATGCCCGAACGGCCGGATTGGCCGAACAGCGTGGCGTGCAGCGCCTCGCGCGTGGCGCCGGGGACGCGCGATCCCGCCATTTCGGGCGAGACCAGCGCCGAATACCACTCGGTATCGTGGGCGACGAGCAACCAGCCGACCAGCGTCCCTGCGACCATGACCGCCAGCGCCACCAGCACGTCCACCCACATGGCCCGCACCGCCGCGCTCCAGCCGCCGCCCAGGAAGCCGCGCAGCCAGTCCCACAGCGAGGAACGCGGGCCGTAGACCACGAACCAGGCCCGCTGCACCAGCGCCTCGAGATAGGCCAGCGTGGCCGCGTCGAGCGAGGTTTCGCGGGCGATCGAGAGGCTGGAGGCCACCGTGCGGTAGAGCCCCGGCAAGGCCAGCAGGTCCTCGTCGGAAAGGCTGCGCAGCCGCCCCTTTTCCATACGCGTGACGATGGCCTCGAGCCGCTGCCAGTCGCCCTCGCGCTCGAGCCGGAACCGGTCGGAGCGCAAGGCCACGCTGGCGATGGCGCTGGCCTGCCCTGCGGCCATATCCGTCCCTGTCGACATCGCGCTCATCCGATTGCTCCCGAACGCTTGATCGCCAGATAGGCATCGATCAGCCGCGTGCCGATCGCCGCATAGGGTGCCTCGATCACTTCAACGCCCATCTGCCGCAGTTCGCGCAGGACCAGCGCCCGCTGGCGCAGCAGCAGATCCGCGGAAACCGCCATCGACAGCGCCTCCATGTCATCGGGTGCCGCCGACGAGATGCCTTCCAGTTCCTCGTCGGCGATCGCCACGAACAGCACCAGATGGCGCGAGACCAGGCGGCCGATCGATTCGATCATCAGCTGCGCGCTGGTAGGATCGGCAAATTCGGAAAAGACCACGATCAGCGAGCGGCGCTGCAGCCGCGCCGCGAGTGTCGCCAGCGCAAGCGTGAAGTTCGGTTCTTCCGAGCGGTATTCGAGCCCCGCGGCAGCCCGCTGCAGGCGGTGGAAATCGCGCGAGGCGGCGATGAACGGCGTCGAGACTTCCGGATGCGCGGCAAATCCGAACAGGGCCACGCGGTCGCCGCCCTTGAGCGCGACATAGCCCGTCGCCAGTGCGGCCGAGACCGCCCGGTCGAGCCGCGGCACGCCGTCGACCGGCTCGCACATCGACTGCCCGCAGTCGAAGGCGAAGACGATCTGGTTGTTGCGTTCGACCTCGTATTCCTTGGCGTAGAGATGGACGTGGCGGGCCGAGGACTTCCAGTCGATCCGGCGGCGATCCATGCCCGGTTCGTATTCGGCGAGCGATTCGAACTGCGTGCCCTCGCCGCGAATCCGGCGGGCGAGGACGCCGAACTGCGCGTCCTTGAGAAAGACCTGCAATGCCGGCGAACGCACCGCCGCGACATTGGGCCAGACCCGCACCTCCTCATCGAGATCGCCCGCCAGTTGCCGCGCGCCGAGCCCCAGCGGCCCGGTCCAGCGCAGCCAGGTGCGGCTGACTTTGCCGGTGCCGCGGCGCGAGGGCCGAAACGGCAGATTTCCGCGCCATTCCTCGCCATCACGGCGGAGCGGAAACTGCCCGCGCCCCCCTTCTGCCAGACGCGGATCGCAGCCCAGCGCAACCTCGATGCGCGATGCCCGCCCGCCGCGCAGCGCCGCTTCGACCGCGATGACCGCCTCGGCGCCCACTTCGACATCGCCCGGCACGGTGACCCGGAACCGCTCCAGCCGCCCGGCGAGCAAGGCGTCACAGAACACCAGCACAAAGACCGCAAGACCGACCAGAGGCGCCGCGATCCACGCCTCCGGCCGCGCCGCGCCGATCACCAGCGCGACCGGCGCGGCGATCGCCAGCAGCGCCGCCGCGCGGGCAGTGGGAACCAGGGGGGCGAAACGCAGGCTCATCGCGTCAGCGCGGCGCCTCGGTCTGCTCCACGAGGTGGGCGACCAGCGCTTCCACCTGCTTGCCCTCGATCTCGGCCGCCGGGCTCAGCAGCAGGCGGTGGCGCAGCACGCTGGGCGCCAGCGCCTTCACATCGTCGGGCACCACGTAGTCACGCCCGTCGAGCGCGGCGCGCGCGCGGGCTGCCCCTGCCAGCAGCACCGCCGCGCGCGGCGAGGCGCCGCCGGCAAGATCGGGGCTCTCGCGGGTGGCGCGGACCAGCCGCACGATATAGTCGGTCACGCTTTCCGCCAGCGTCACGGCCGAGACCGCGCGGGTCGCCGCCTCCAGCAGCGCGGGGCTGGCCACCGCAAGGATGCCGCAGTCCGCCGGGCTCGGCGCGCCGCGGTTCTCGCCGAAGCGGGTGACGATGCGCAGTTCCTCCTCGAGGCTGGGATAGGCGATGTCGAGCTTGAACAGGAAACGGTCGAGCTGGGCTTCGGGCAGCGGATAGACGCCCTGGCTCTCGATCGGGTTCTGCGTTGCCACCACCATGAACTGGTCGGGCAGCGGATGGACGGTGCCGTCGAGCGTCACCCGCCGCTCCTGCATCGCTTCGAGCAGCGCCGCCTGGGTCTTGGGCGGGGTGCGGTTGATCTCGTCCGCCAGCAGCAGGTCGCAGAAGATCGGGCCGTGGGTCAGGGTGAACTGGCTGGTCTGGAAATTGAACAGGTTCGACCCCAGGATGTCGCCCGGCATCAGGTCCGGAGTGAACTGGATCCGCCCGAAATCGAGCCCGATCGCCGCCGCGAACGACTGCGCGAGAAACGTCTTGGCGGTTCCCGGAGGGCCTTCGAGCAGGACATGGCCGCGCGCCATCAGCGCGATCAGCATGTGCTCCACCGCCGCGTGCTGGCCGACCACCGCCTTGGCGATCTGCTCGCGGATGTCCGCGGCCAGCGCGGCGACTTGCGCGAGGTCGAGGGTCTGGGCGTCGGTCATCGGGTAAGCTTCCTTTCGAGCGCGTGGAGATCGCGCGCAGCCTTGACGAGTTCCTGCGAACGCCGCGCCAGCCTCAGGCGCGCGGCGATCCGTGAAAAGGGTTCGGCGCCGGGATCACGCGCGGCAAGGGCGCGGTCGATGGCGGCATCGGCATCGGCGCCGTCGAGCGTGCGCGGCAGGCCGAGCGCGCGCACCAGCCGGTCGCGCGCGTGATCGGCATAAGGCCGGGAAATCAGGTGAAGCCGCCCGGTGCGGCGCACCAGACCTGCCGCATTGGCCACCAGCGCGCGCTTGCCGAAGGCGATCGCCCGCCCGGAAACCGCCGGGGGACCGAAGCGCAGGAACGCGCGCCAGCCGAGCACCAGCGCGGCCAGCAGGAGGGACAGCGTGGCCGCCAGGAACGGCGGCGTGAAGGCCAGCGTCAGCAGGTTCTGCGCCCGTCCGAAGCCGTTCAGCGTAAGATCGAAAGTGACGTCCTGGCTGGGGCCGACCTCGCTGGCGGCGACCAGCGCATCGATCAGCTGCGCCGAGCGGCGGTCCGCCATGCCCCAGTTGTCGACGAGATCGGGCTCGAACACCACAACGATCGGGTAGATGCCATCCACGTCCTCGCTGGTTTCCAGCGTCACCCTCGCCGCCCGGGCGAGTTCGGGATAGTCGCCGCCATCGGCGATGAACCCGGCGAGGATACGGCCCTGCTCGTCCTGCACCAGCGGCACGAGGTTTTCGCCCTTGCCCCATTGCACCGCCTTACGGCTGGGCAAGGCGCCGGCGCCCCCCAGCCCGTGCCAGGTCAGCGCCCCGTGCGCCCCCCTGGCCTGGCCCCGGCCGACGGAGACGTCATCGAGGAACCCCGGCCAATCTAGCGTGGTGAGCTCGTCGAGATTGACCCAGCCCTTGCGCGCGCCCTTCTCCTGCTGCCGGGACGTGACGGGGAAGGCCAGCCACTTGGGCGAAAGCACCAGGGTCGGGCCGATATAGCGGCGCTTGGCGACGATCTTGTCGATCTCCTTGCCGTCGGTCGTGGCGGGCGGCGTCAGCACCAGCAGCCCCGGCTTGTCGAGCGCGCCGACATTGCGGGTCTTGTGGACGGGGTGGCCGCGCAGTTCGAGGTACTGCGCCATCGCCGCATAGCCGTTGAGCCCGCGCCCCTCGGCATGGGCCTCACCGTCATTGGTCTCGCTGAACCCGATACCGGTGCCGATCATCCACAGCAGCGCCATGAACAGCGCGGTGCCCAGCAGGACGAGCGCCAGCACCGCCCGGCGCGAGAAGGGATTGGCGCCGACTTCGACGGTTTCGGGATGCAGGTCGTTGCCGTTCATGCCGCCAGCCGCACTTGCGCAAAGGCGGCATAGGCCTCGCGCGCGGCCACCCAGTCCGGCGCGCCCAGATCGCGCAGGGCAAAGCGGCTGCGCTCCACCCGCTCGGCGATCGTGGCAAAGGCATGGCGACCGGCCTCGGGCAGCGCCGCCAGCACCGAGATCTCGCGCGCGGTGCTGGCCGGGTGGATCCAGTCCGGACGGCTGGCGCGGATCTGCTGCACGCTGCGGCGCAGGAGGAGATGGGTCGCCTCGGCGAACCGGCCTTCGGCGGCCAGCCGGTCGGCATCCTCGAGGAGGGCGGCGGCCTCGGCCCGGTCGGGCACCCATGCCGCCACGCCCTCATCCGCGTCCTTCGGCCGGCGATCCAGCAGCATCGGCCCCAGCACCCGCCAGAGCACAAACAGCGCCAGCACCGCGGCAAGCGCGATCAGCACATACTGGAAGATCGGCCAGGACATGCCCAGCGCCCGCCCGACCGGGGCCAGCAGCCATTCGAGCCAGCGGCCGAGTGCGCGCAGCCATTCGGGCGTCTGCGCCGGCGGCACCCGGACATGCGGCAAGGGCGCGTACTGGATGTCGGACGCGCCGCGCACCTCCGCCCAGTCCTCACCCGCCTTTGCTGCCGCCGCTGCTGCTGCTTGCCCCGCCACTCAAGCCCTATCTGCTACCACCGCGCCGATGATTGGCACGGGGTGGACCGGCAGGCAAGCCAGTGTCGCTTAACAAGTTGTCCGAACAGCGCTTTTCATGATTTCGCCCGGACGCCCGCGACCTGTCCGGCGGCGTCGCAGGCGAAATCTCAGGGCCAGTCCGGGACCGGCCCCGTTCAATTTGGTTCAGCCCCGCGCGCGCGCCTGGCGATACGTGCCGAGCGGGCGCACGTACTTGCAGTGGAAGGCCAGTTCCTGCAGCGCCGAATCCACGCGCGGATCGCCCGGCGCGCCCTCGATGTCGGCATAGAACGTCGTCGCCGCGAAACTGGCGCCAATCTGGTAGCTTTCCAGCTTGGTCATGTTGACGCCGTTGGTCGCGAACCCGCCCAGCGCCTTGTAGAGCGCGGCGGCAATGTTCTTCACCTCGAAGATGAAGGTCGTCATCGCCTTCTCGCCCTTGAGCGCGAAGGGATCGAGCGGCTCGCGCGCCAGCACCACGAAGCGCGTGGTGTTGTTCGCCGCGTCCTCGACGTTTTCCTCGACGACCCTGAGGTCGTAGAGTTCGGCCGCCAGCTTGGGGGCGATGGCGCAGGCGCCGGTATCGCCCAGTTCGCGCACCAGCGCCGCGGCGCCGGCGGTATCGGCATAGGCCATCGGCACGATGCCCCGCTCGCGCAAGTAATGGCGCGACTGGCCGAGGCCCTGCGGATGGCTGTAGGCGGCCGAGAACGGACCGGTGCTGCCATCGGCATGGGGCAGCGCCATCAGCGCATGGTGGATCGCCATGAAATGCTCGCCCACGATCGACAGCCCGCTTTCGGGCAGCAGGAAGTGGATGTCGGCCACGCGCCCGTGCTGCGAGTTCTCGATCGGGATGATCGCCCGCTCGGCGCGCCCTTCCTTCACCGCGTCGAGCGCGTCCTCGAACGAGAAGCACGGCAGCGGCAGGGCATTGGAATCGTATTCCAGCGCGGCGCGATGCGAATTGCATCCGGGCGCGCCCTGGAACGCCATCGCCCGGGCGGGATCTGCCGCGGCCGCGTCAGCCATGCGCGAAACGAGTTCGAGTGCGGGTTTGGGATAGGAGTTCATAGCGTCCGCGCGATTAGGCGGCATTGCGCGCGACCGCAATGGCTCTTGCGCTAACTTGCGGGCAACATTACGACCTCGAAGCCAAGAGGATCATCATAACAATACCCGGGGCAGACAGGACATGGACGATCGTTTCAATACAATTGCCGGGTGGACTCTGTTCGCCGGGGTCGTAGGTCTCGGTCTTTCGATTGCCAGTGGCATGTATTTTCGCGCCGACAAGCATGACCGTCCGGCGACGATGGGCTATGCGATCGAAGGCGTGGAACAGACCGCCGAGGGCGGCGCCGAGCCGCCGATCGCCACGCTGCTCGCCAGCGCCGACGTCGCCAAGGGCCAGGCCACGTTCGCCAAGTGCCAGTCGTGCCACACGGTCAACCAGGGCGGCGCCAACGGCATCGGCCCCAACCTCTACGGCGTCGTCGGCGAGGACGTGGGCAAGGGCGTGGGCGGCTTCGCCTTCTCCGACGCGCTCAAGGGTGTGGGCGGCAAGTGGGACTTCGACAAGCTGAACCAGTGGCTCAAGAGCCCCAAGGCAATGGCGCCCGGCACCAAGATGACGTTCGCGGGGCTTCCCAAGCCGGAAGACCGCGCCAACGTGATCGCCTATCTCAACGCCCAGGGCTCCAACCTGCCGCTGCCGACCGCCGCTGCGCCCGCTGCCGCACCCGCCGCCGCACCCGCCGCCGATGCGCCTGCGGGCGATGCCTCGGCAGCACCGGCCGGCGAAGCCTCGGCCGCCGCGCAGTAATTCCCAGATCCGGCTCCGGCCGGCAGAAAACGGTCCGCAGGCTTCACCGAGTCGCCTGTCGGGCCGTTTTCGTCATTCGGGGGCGGCCAGGCACCCGGCCCGCGAATATACGGGCAGGACGATAGCGGCGTTTACGCCTCCTCGCGCCCCTTGAAGCCCTTGGCGATCACGTACCACTCGGACGAATCCTTGCGGCTCGCCGGCGGCTTGGCATGCTTGACGCTCGAAAAGCGGCGCTTGAGCAGGTTCAGCAGTTCGGTATCGGTGCCGCCCGCAAAGACCTTGGCCACAAAAGTACCGCCCGGCGCCAGGGTCTGGATCGCGAAGTCGGCGGCAGTCTCGACCAGGCCCATCGTGCGCAAGTGGTCGGTCTGCTTGTGGCCCACGGTGTTCGCCGCCATGTCCGACAGCACGAGGTCGGGCGGCCCGTCGAGCGCGCCTTCCAGCGCGGCGGGCGCCTCGTCGGCCATGAAGTCCATCTCGAAGATCGTCACCCCCTCGATCGGGTCGGTGGGCAGCAGGTCGATACCCACGATCTTCGCCTGCGGGCGTTTGAGGCGCAGCACCTGGCTCCAGCCGCCCGGCGCGATGCCGAGATCGACCGCGCGCTCGACACCCTTGAACAGGTCGAACTTCTCGTCGAGCTCGACCAGCTTGTAGGCGGCGCGGCTGCGATAGCCGTCGGCCTTGGCCTTCTTCACGTAAGGGTCGTTGAGCTGGCGGGTCAGCCAGCGCGCCGAACTGGTCGTGCGCTTCTTGGCGGTACGAAGCCGCTCCTTGGGATCGCGTCCGGATCGGCTCACGGCCGGGCCTCCAATGCTTGTGCGCCCGCGGTGGCGAGCATGGTCTTGTTCGATGAATGCGAAGCGATGAGGCTGCGCAGGATGCCTTCGCGAATGCCGCGGTCGGCAACGCCGAGGCGGGCGGCCGGCCAGAGATCGAGAATCGCCTCGAGGATAGCACATCCGGCCACCACGAGATCGGCTCTCTCCCGCCCGATGCAGTTGAGTTCGCGGCGCTCCTCGATCGACATCGAGGACAGCCTGGCGCTGATCCCGCGCATCGATTCGGCGGGCACGATCAGGCCGTCCACCATGCGGCGGTCGTACTGCGGCAGTTCGAGATGAAGGCTGGCCAGCGTCGTCACCGTGCCGCTGGTCCCCAGCAGGCGCAGCGGCCCGGTCTGCGCGGCGCTTTCGCGGGCCCCGGAAACGCGCTTGGAAAATGCGGCGAAGCTGTCCGCGACGATGCCGTGCATGTGGCGATAGCGCGCCAGCCGCTCTTCCAGCGTCGAGCCTTCGGGCGGGCAGCTTTCGGTGAGCGAGACCACGCCCCAGGGCACCGACTGCCAGTCGAGGATGCGCGGCACGGTGCCGGTGCTCTCGATCAGCACGAGTTCGGTGGAACCGCCGCCGATGTCGAAGATCATCGCCGGGCCCAGCCCCGATTCGAGCAGGACATGGCAGCCCAGCACCGCCAGCCGCGCTTCCTCGCGGGCGCTGATGATGTCGAGCGCGATCCCGGTTTCCGCGCGCACGCGCTCGATGAACTCGGGCCCGTTGACCGCGCGGCGGCAGGCCTCGGTCGCCACCGAGCGGGCGAGGTAGACGTTGCGCCGCATCAGCTTGTCCGCGCAGACGCGCAGCGCGCCGAGCGTGCGCTCCATCGCCGCATCGGAAAGACGCCCGGACTGCGCCAGCCCCTCGCCCAGCCGGACGACGCGGCTGAAGGCATCGATCACCGTGAAGTTCTCGCCCGAAGGACGGGCGATCAGCAGGCGGCAATTGTTGGTGCCAAGGTCGATCGCGGCATAGGACTGCCGCCCGGACGGACGCCCGGCGGGATGAGCCAGCAGCGAATCGCGGATCAGCGGCAGACCACCGGTGCCCCGTACTTCGAGCCCGCGCACTTCGAGAATACGCGATTCGGCGGCAGCCGGCGCGGCGACCTCAGGGGAGCGCGCTTCGGCCGAGCGCGCCTGCGCACCTTCGGCCTTCTTGCCGGGTTTGCGCGACTTGCCCGATTTGCGGGCCGTACGCGACTTCGCCCGGCGCGGCGGTGCCGACGCCCGGTTTGCTGATTCTTCGCGCGGCGCTCCGCCTGCCGCGACGGCGCCGGCATCCTTTGCCTGCCCCTTCGCCTTGGCCGTGCCCGGGCCGGACGGGCGCGATTTGCCCCTCCTCGCCTTGCGCCGCCTGCTTGGGCGGCCTGGCACGTCGACTCTTGCTGCCGGCGGATCGTGCTCCGCCATATTTCAAAATCTCTTCAAAAAATCTGCCGCCATGCGTGGCGGATACCTGCGCCGATGCTAACGCCCAGACGAGAAAGGAGCAAGGGCGGTAAAAAAGGGTGTTGACCCGAATCACGACCGCTACTAGAGGGGCGCCTCCCGATGCCCCGTCGTCTAATGGTAAGACTACGGATTCTGATTCCGTCTATCGAGGTTCGAATCCTCGCGGGGCATCCACTTCCCTATCTCAGCCGGTCTCCATCAAGCGCGAACGCCTTGCGTTTCCGCCGCTTTTTCTGCGACATACGGCTTATGCAATCTCTACTCGTCTCAGCCAAGCGCAGGCCCCGTGGGGGTACAGTTGGGGGTATCGGGGGTATTCACCCTTGCTAACCGACACTGCCTGCCGGAAGGCGATTCCGGGCGAGAAAGACCGCAAGCTGACCGACGACAGAGGGCTGTATCTGCTCGTGCGCAAGTCGGGCTCCAAGCTCTGGCGGCTCAAATATCGATTCGCCGGGAAAGAGAAGACGCTCTCGATCGGGGCCTACCCAGAAGTGACGCTCAGCGCCGCGCGGATCGCCCGCGACAAGGCGCAGGCACAGCTTCGCGACGGGATCGATCCCTCGGCCGAGAAGCAAGCCCGCAAGATTCAGGCGCTGGCCGATGCTTTCGACAATTTCGAGCGAATCGCGCGTGCCTGGCACGAGGCCAAGGCCAAGACGCTGAACGCGCGGTACGCGGCAGCGATCCTCGGCCGTTTGGAACTGCACGTGTTCCCGGTGATCGGGAAGCAGCCGATACGCGGCATCACGCCACCGGTCGTTCTGGACATGGTGCGCAGGATCGAGAAGCGCGGCTCGCACGACGTGGCACACCGCGTGCGCAACCACGTCTCGGAAGTGTTCGTCTGGGCGATTGCCTCGGGCCTGGCCGAGACCGATCCGGCCGCGATCATCCAGAAGGCGCTTTTGCCCACCGACCCGAAGCTGCGCCCTGCCGCGCTCAAGGTCGAATTCGCGCGGCAGCTCCTGAAGGACGTCGAGGACTTGCCCGGGTCGCACTGGTCAACGGTGCTGGCCTCGCGCCTGCTGGCGCTGACGGCAGCGCGGCCGGGCGTCGTTCGCCTGGCCGAGCGGCAGGAATTCGAGGGGCTGGACGGTGCGAACCCGGTCTGGCGCATCCCGGCCGAGAAAATGAAGCTCACGCGGTCGCAGAAGCGCGACATCACGTGGGAATTCGTCATTCCGTTGTCCCGGCAAGCGGCGGACGTCGCGAAGGCGGCGATCTCGGAAAGCCTGGCTTGCCAGTCGCGGGACGGGCCAAGCTGGCTCTTCCCCGGCCCCGGCGCCTGGACGAAGCCGATCAGCGACAGCACCTTGAGCAAGGTGTACCGGCTCGCGGGGTATCGGGGGGTACACGTGCCCCATGGTTGGCGCTCGACCTTCTCGACCATCATGAACGAACGCGCGGCGATGGAGGATCAGGAACGCGACCGCGCGATCATCGATCTGATGCTCGCGCACGCGCAGCAGGGCGTCGAACCTATCTACAACCGCGCCATGTACCTGCCCCGGCGGCGGAAGCTGGCGCAGATCTGGGCCGACCTGCTGATGCAGGGCGCGGCCGAGCCGCACTTGCTGCTGCCGGCGCACCGGCCGTGGCGAGCCAAGGATCGCGCCACAGCGGCAGGCTGACCACCCAAGCGGAGGCCGCGTGATGAACGCGGTCTCGTTTGGCAATCTGCTGGCCGGTGCCGCCAGCATCCCGACCTCGGAAGCCCGCGTCCGCTTCTGGCGCCGGACCTTTGACGTCAACGATTCGCGCGCACAGGTCGGCCGCATCCTTGGTGACGGCAGCGCGCGGCAGGGAAAAATCGTGCTAGCCACGATCGTCGAGGTGGCGAAAAAGTGGTTCAAGCACGCCAACGAAGACGCGCGCATCGCTTTTGCCGCAGATCGGGCAGCCTCGTCGAAGGCCCCCGCCACTCCGGGCGCTGCCCCCCAAAGGCGGCGGGTTCTGAAGTGGAACGTCCTCAACACGCTTGATGCCGTGCTTGGCTTCACCAATTTCAAAACGGGCGAATGCATCGCAACGTATGAGATGATCGCCGGTGCGGCCGAATGCGGCCGCGACACCGTATATCGCCACCTCAACATCCTGCGCGACCTTGGGTTGATCGATTGGGTGCGCCGGTGCGAGCCGACAGACAACAAAAAGCAGCCGACCAAGGCCGCGCCCAACGCGTACTTTTTCGAGATCACGCGCCTCCCAAGCCCGATTCAGATGACGATGCGGCAAATCCTGAAGCGGCGCGGGGTGACGCTCGCATCGCACCCGGAGCGCTCCGGATCGGGCAAGGTGCCCAACCGCGTGCAGCGTCTGGCAGACCGCCTGGGCAAGACCCTGACCGGCGCGGCCGACTTCCTGCGGCGCGGGAAGGAACGCGACGCCAAGGTCGGGGAAGCCGCCTTCGTGCGCGCGGAGACGGACCTCATGGGCGACATTCCGACCGACCAGTGGGCCGCGATCCGTCATCCCGGCGATGCAGCCGCACAGGCGGCCTACAACGCCCGCCTCGGCATCCTTTCATTTGCCTCTGAAAGTATGGAAATGCCGCTTCATTCCCCACCTACAGAACCAGATAGAAAGGACTAAGTGCGCTTGGGGCGCCCTTAGGCGTCAAGTTTGCATTGCCCCCATGCCTAGAAGGTAATTCCCGCAATCAGCGGAGCGCCAACGGAGAAGGCGCGCGGGGGCGGCTGCGCCGCCCCGGGGTGTCCAGGGGGGGCAAGAGCAAAGGGCGTGCCAAGCGCGGCAGCGAGTTTTTGCGGCTTAGTCGGTCAAGAAATCGGAAAGCTCGTCGTAACGACGACAAAGGTCTTCCGCGATCTCACCGACCCCATAATCGAATGACGCAAGCACGCGCCTCAAAGCTGCAGGCTCTGGCAAAGGGCGGGCCTTTTCCAAGATTTCAGCCATCGCGATCCACTCAAGCGGCACTTCCCGCCGGATACGGATATGCTGGCCCAAATCGTCCGCGCGCGGCGGATACAAAGTAGGAAATTCCGCCGCCTGCGCGCGGTAACGTGCCGCAATCTCAAGAATTTCGCTTTCAAATGCCTTGTCCATTTATCCCTCACGCCCGCCGAAAATGGTGCACCGTGAATGGCATACTGAAACGGCGCGTAACAGGATGGCTCGTGCAAAAAGGCGCAAAATGATGCACGAAGCGCCCTGCCCGGCCAGACACCGGCCAAAACCGCCCTTTCAGGGGTGCAGAACCGCCCCCGACCATGCGAAAAATCCGCCCAGAGAGCGAGCAGGCGAGGCGTGGGGGCAAGTGCGGCGCGCGGGGTCAGCGTAAGGCCGATCCGTTGCGCCTAGACGTAATAATGTTTCAACCGAGAGGCAGGGCGCGCCGCGCGCGTGGGGCGGGCCTCTCGACCACCATGGGGCGGCGGCCGCAGGCACCCTTGCCGCATGTTCGTGCTAT
This sequence comes from Sphingomonas sp. IC081, assembly GCF_006874585.1. Lineage (GTDB taxonomy): Bacteria > Pseudomonadota > Alphaproteobacteria > Sphingomonadales > Sphingomonadaceae > Novosphingobium. Next base: position 3,695,371 of record NZ_CP029761.1, on the reverse strand, counting down.
GTTCTATTCCCTCATCATGCGAATCGACCGCCTCTCGCGCCTTGCGCTCCATGTCCTTGAAGATGCGGCGGCACGCGCACACGGCGGCGACGTAGAGCGGACATGGGGGCACCGCCTCGCGCTGGAACTGCTGGTCCAGCGCGGCGTTGCGGAGCGGTGGCAGGCGGCATCGTTTTGGGAAGACCTCGCCTATCAGTCCACGTTCCACCAATTCGACAGCGGCGCGACCTATGTCCACACCACCAGCCTCGCCAGTGCCGTGGCCGCGTGGGCCTATCGCCTGGGCGTGGAGCCGCTCGATCCGGTGCAGATGGGGCGCCTGGCACGGCGGTATGCGCCTGATCTTGAATCAGACTGCGGAACGCAGCAGCTTCCCTGCATGTGCAACCGATACACACCGGGCGACCGCCAACTCATCAAGAGCCTCTTCGGCGCGCGCCAGTTGCGCGAGTTCAACGAGGGGCCCGCGATTGTTCACCCGCGCGAGCCGGGCTGGGTGGTGCGCCTGGTCGACGGCGAGCGCGTGCTCGAGCAGATGACATGGGGCTTCCCGGTCTACCTGCGCGGCAAGGCCGGACAACCGCTGAAGCCCAAGCCGGTCAACAATGCCCGGTTCGACAAGCTGAACGGCTTCTGGAAACAGTGGGCGCTTTTTCCCGCGCAGCGCTGCCTCATTCCCGCAGCGGCATACGCCGAGGCGGTTGGCCCGGCCGGGTCGATGACAACGACATGGCTGTCGGTGAAGGACAGCCCGGCATTCGCCTGGGCCGGCCTGTGGCGAGACAGCGACGAGTGGGGCACGTGCTACACGGGCGTCATGACCGAAAACGCGCCGGAACTCGCCGCGATCCATGACCGCTCCCCCGTCATTCTCGATGAGGCAGAGTGGGACACGTGGCTGCACGCCCCATTGGACGAACTGTTCCGCTTCGACCGCCCCCTTCCGGCAGATCGCATGCGTGTTCAAGCGACTGGGGTGCTCTGGAAATCTGGCGGAACGATTTTGCCGCCGCCTGTCTCAGAGAGCGAATACTGAGGTGCCAGGGATTATGGATGACGGGTCGGGGCCGGTAGGCGACTGTCGGGTTGGAGCGGGGGGTGCAACGCTTACGCGGCGTCACGTCAGCTGCCAACCAACTCAAGACGTTTCAAAGCCCGCGCTAGAACGACTGCCATCACCACAACCCGCCATCTCAGAGCCAAAAGCGTCAATCGAAATCATACTCGTCGACGGATCGATTCGCCTGCCGAATCGTAGCCGCTTCATTGAGAAGCGATTGACGTTGGTCGAAGGGAGTCTGGATATCGAGCCCCTTGGCCTCGAGAATGCGAGCGCCGAGCAAGCGATCCTGCACCGTTTCAGAACGGACCTTTCGCCGTGCAGCCTCTGCACCATCATAGTCCTTCTGCGTGAGCATGATTTCGGCTTCGATACGCTGATAGGCGTCTTCGCCGCCCTGCCTAGGACGCAAATGGGTCGCGTCCCGCCGCGCCTCCTCGTAGCGCTTACCGCGGGCCGCAGCCAAAGCACGAAGCCGGCGAACCCCCAGCGCTCCGCGTGTTTGACGGTTCAGCACAGCAGTCAGCAGTTTATATGCGCCTTCGAAATCACGATCACGGTTCATCAGGATAGTCGCCTCGCGCGAGTCCGCTCGCCCGTCATCGAACGGCATCGCACGAAGCCGTCCAATTTCACGCTCGGCCTCTGGAAATTCGCCTGCGGCAACGAGAATTCCAATTTTGATGTCCAGAAGAACAGGATTACGATCAACCCTGCGGACCTCCTCTTGCAGAAGCGTATCTAAATCGGTCCACCGCCCGAGGAGTTTGAGGCAAATGGCGAGATCGGCGATCACGCTGTTCATATATTTGCCGATCTTGCGTGCTTCGCGAAGCCGCAAAACAGCGTCATTCAAATCGCCACTAGATAAGCGAATTTGAAACGCCTCAAGATAGGCAGCTGATCGGAAACCACTGTCCTTAATGAAACCGAGCACTCGGTTGGCATCGGGAGAGCCAAGCCGGACCAGCGCGCGCAGCAGGTAAGACAGAATCTCCTCTCGGGTATTCTCGTCCATTTTCATGTCGATAGCGGGCATTCCCCATGCCACGACTCGATCAAGAGCGTGATCGTCGATATGACGTCGATCATAGGCGTCACGAACGAGGTCTTGCAGGGTCGAGGGCAAGAGAAGGCCCTTGAATTCCTTGGGGAGTGTGCCTCCCTCCAGTGCGGTCATGTAGACAAAAGCGTCGAACAATTCGGCTCTCAGTTCGTCATTTTCGACGGCGGCGGCCCATTCAGCCTTCAGGAAGCGCGCGAAGACGGTGCGAAGTTCGATGCTTCCGTAACCATGCTTCCGGCGAAACATCCCTCGGATCGGCGCGGAGATAAGGTAGTTGGAACCGCTGATCTGCATGAGGCAGCCGGCAATCAAAAACTCGATCGTTTCAACCATTTCCTCTTGCTTGATGCCGTGATGGTCTTGGATGATGTCGGCCATCATTCGTCCATTAAGCTGAGGAACCCAGCTCAGAATCGAGAGAATGTCACGCTCGACCGGCGTCAGGCGATCAAAGCTGAGGCTTTCTGCTAGGATCTCTTCCTGAATATCATGGATTTGCTTTGGGTCGCTGTCGACGACCACCGGGCCACCATGGGCAATGAGGCGGGCGACGGTACGCGCTACGGTTGGATGCCCTCCGATTGACTGGATCACCGTGTCGTTTGGCAGAGCAGGTGCTCCTCCGAAAACCGGTATTGTCTCCAAGATTAGAGTCCGAACGTCGGGCGCCTCGAGCTGTTCGACGTCCACCTGTTGGACATTCTTCAGCGGTCGCAGGTCTTTGAATTTCAGCTGGCGCGCAGAGATCAGACATAGCTTGAGTTGGTCAAACCGCGCGGCAGCACTCAACAGCGCAGCGGCCCAAGGCTTAAGTTCGCCGCGATCCTCGTACAGGCTGAGGCCAATGGCTATCGTCACCGTCTGACCAAGGTCAGCGAAGTGACACATCGACCGAAGGATTTCGTCGACCTGCTCGTCGATCGACGCATCATTGAAAACGGCCAAGGCTCTTTCGAATTCTTTAATCGAAAAGTGGTCTTCCAACTCCTGTCGAACGGCGCGGTAGATGTCGCTGAGGTCGGCATGGGGCGGAAGTTCAAACTCCGGTCCGTAGTTCATCTCAGGCCGTGTTGGGAAAAGTGTCGGAATGAGAAGACGTTTGACCGTTCGGCGGCCAATGCCGGCGTGGCCGGCGAACAGGAACAGGCCTGGAGCGACCTTGTTAGTGAACGTGGCATTCTGATACTCACGGCGTGCTTTGTCGATAAGGCCGCCGCGCCCGAGTGGCGGTAGGATCGTCCCGCTAAGCTCCGCCATGCTCGCCAGCACACCACGTAGATAACGGGCGATATCTTTGGCGGTGTGGCCGGCCGACGAAATCCATGCCTCGCGCATCCATGCGGGGAGCTTGGCTCGGTCAACACCGGGCTCAACAGGGAAGACAAAACATCGGAACCCCGGGTTCTGGATTTTATTGAGACGCGCGCGCTCGATCTCAAATTGAACCCAAACGGAATCGACTGATGCGCGCGATGCGAAAAGTACGAATATGCGGCTCTCTGCCACCCGTTCTTCCATCGCCGAGATGAGGTTCTCGCCGTTCTCAAAGCTCTTTGGATAGAAATATGCCATTCCTGGCGGAATGTTGCGCTCGACGTTGCCGACGAAATTTACGTCGATGCCAGAAAGCGACAGAAATACGGTCGGCAGCATAGTCCCTCGAATTCATTTCAGTGTGATCAAGTTAGCGATCACACGTAACGGAAGCCTCGCATTCGTTACAGAGGCATTTTTAGGTCAGATTATCGGCGCTCCGGTTCGGGGTTTGTCTCCAGTCCCGGTCATAAAGAGAATTTCCGCTCATCGGCGCACTAATTTCCCAGCTGGAGGGCCGACAAGGGCGCGTCGCTGTCGTGGGTGGTAATAGCTGCGCACCATGCGGTGCGCAGCCCAGATCCATCAGTTGGTGATGATGACCTCGCCCACCGTCTTGGCCTTAGCCCCACCGCCCACCGTATAGGCCAGCTTCTCTTCCCGGAAATCGAACCCGGCAAAGATGCGGCGCACCTCGGGATGATCGTTGAGCGACACGATGAACCGCCCGCGCACGCCGCGTAGCTGCTGCGCCATGTGTTCGAACTGGCTGCGGTCGAACATGTCGCGGCCATAGTCGCCCTCGCTGCCGTAGTAGGGCGGATCGAGATAGAACAGCGTCCCCGGCCGGTCATAGCGCGCGATGAAGTCCGGCCAGGGCAAACGCTCGATCACGACGCCCGCGAGCCGCTCGTGCACCGCCTCGATCATCGGCGCCAGCTTCGTCACATCGAACCGCGCCCCGCGATCGACGATCACGCCGAACGACTTGCCCCGCACCTTTCCGCCGAACGCCAGGCGCTGGAGATAGAGGAACCGGGCGGCCCGCTGCATGTCCGTCAGCGAGCTAGGCTCCAGCGCCAGCAGCTTTTCGAAGCCGGCGCGGCTCGTGATCTGCCAGCGCAGCATGTCAAGGAAGGCGAGGTAGTGGTGCTGGATCACGCGGAAGAACGTCGCCACGTCCTCCGACCAGTCGTTGATGACCTCGGCCTTGGGCTTCTGGTCGCGGCGCAGGAACACGCCGCCCATTCCCACGAAAACCTCGGCATAGGTGACGTGTTCGATGGAGTTGATCAGCGAGACCAGGCGCTTTGCCAGCGCGCGCTTGCCTCCGATGTAGGGCGCCAGCGGGCGCACCGGGTCTACCCGCTCGAACGAAGAGAGGGGGCTCGACAGCATTGTTTTTGTTCCTTATTCGTTCCCGAACCGAGTCGGTAGGCGGGATGGCCCCATGGCGGGACCGAGTGGGATCATGACGAACTGGCATTCGTCGGACAAAGGCGGTCCAACGCCCAAGTCCCCCGCCTCATCGGCGGGAGGAATCCTCAGGCGGCAGTCCTCGGCAGCGCCATCGCCGGGCGCTCGAAGCGCACCGCTTCCACGCCCAGCCAGTCGTTCACTTCCAGCATGCGCGACTGGATCGGCACGATTTCCATTTCGTAGAACATGGCCGCCGCGTCGTTGACGTTGCCGAAGCCGCTCGTCCCCTTCGGGACCATGCCGATCAGCTGCGGCGGCACGCGGTGCGCCGCCAGCAGATCCTCGGCCGTGACGTTCTTGATGTTCAGGAACTCGTCGTTGGCGCCGACGCTGGCAATGGGGATGACCTTGACGCTGTTCTCCTTCCCCTTCGGCAGATGGAGGAAGAAGTTGCGGAAATTGCCCGGCCCCTTCGAATCCCGCATCGCCTGCCGGATCGCCTTGCTGTCCTTCTCGCTCAGGTTCTCATCGGTGATGCACAGGATGTACCCGGCGTGCGAACCGTTCAGATAGTACTTGCGGCGGAACAGGGTGGCGCTCTCGTTCAGCAGGCCGGATTGCAGCGCCGAGAGGTACTCGGGCATGCCGTAGATTTCCTGCATGGGGTCCGGCTCGGAAAGGTGATGGACGGCCCCGGCCGGGTATTCCACCGCGTCGGAGATCGCGTAGCTGCGCGGCGCCCAGAAGAACTGATCGGGCAAGAGCCCGACGCGCGTGTAGGCGGCAGGCGAGCAGCGCAGCGCCGCCGGTCGTCCGAGGCGGCTGTTCACCCGCTCCAGATAAGCATTGCCCATGGTCAGCCAGTCCAGCGCCCACCGCGCAAATTCGGCCTTCGGGAACAGCGTACCGGGCACGAAACTTGCCGCCAGCAGGTTGCGCTTGAGCAGGATCGCGGATTGATGATGGGGGGCCATGCGATAGGCACGGCCGAGGCCGGCGAGCGAGATCGGCGGCTCGTACCAGCGCCCATTGTGCGCCACTTCGAACAGGTCGAAGATTTCGCGCCGGTCGATGACGCTCTCGGGCGTGCCGAAACTGAACATGGCGGTGTCTTCGCCGTCGCCCACGGTCTCTGGAGCGTTGGCCTGAGCCGGCGAGTGCTGGCGCGTCGGCCGCCGGTGATTGCGCCGTCTATTCATGCAAAAATCTCCAGCGTGGATTCGCCCTCGTCGGTTTCCATGATGTCGAGGGGTTCGAAGAACAGGGCGTGCATCGTTGCCCAGGCGAGGTCGGCGTGGCCGACGCCCCCGGCGCGGCTCGCGACGTAAGTGACCTGGGTGCCGCCCTTGGTGATTTCCGGGCGGATCGCCATGAAGGCGGCCATCATGTCCAGCCACCCGGCGTCGAATTCGAGGCGCCCGTTGCTGATGACGTTCTTGGCCTTCAGGACCATCGCCGTCTTGGTCTGCACCGAATAGGTGATCGGCAGCGCGTCGGGGAACCACTTCACGACAAGCTGGTGCACGGCCTTGCCGGCGCCGGTCACGTCGATGCCGATCTTCGTGACGTTGTACTTGCGGGTCATGGCCTTGATCGCTTCCGCCTGGCCGACGAAATCGAGGCCCTTCAGGCGCTGCTTTTCGAGGATGCGGAACTTGCCGCCGGGCGTGGTGGGCGCAGCGATCGCCACCAGCGCCGCATCGTCGCCCGTGCCGCTCTCGCTGGCGTTGGGGTCATAGCCCAGCCACACTTCGCCCGCGTAGGGGCGCAGGGCATAGGGCTGATAATCCTTGTGCCAGGCGTCCCAGCTATCGACCATGCAGCGGCGCATGATCTGGAACGGGAACATCGACTGGCTGTCGTCGAGGAAGATGCAGCGGAACAGGTTATCGAATTCGTCGGCCGCGTACTCAAGCTGCAGTTCAGCCAGGTCAACCAGATCGAACCCACCGTCGATGGCGTCGAACACGGTGACGATCTGACGCCAGATGCCATCGGCGCCCAGCGATCCTGCCTTGAGCGTCGCATGCCCGATATCGATCTTCAGCCGGTCGGCCTTCGCCCTGCGCTTGTTGACGCGCTCGCCCGTCCACATGGGATAGGCTTCGTGGGCGAGCGTGCTGGGCGTGGAGAACAGCGTGCGCGTGAACTGCTTATGCGTCGCGATGGCGCTGGCGACCTTGAACAGTTCCTCGAAACCGTAAATCCAGAAGCACTCGTCAATGATGACGTCGCCGGTATAGCCCTGCGCGGTGCGGTAGTTGGTGCCGAGGAAGTAGAGCGTCACTGCTTCCTGCGGCTCGCCGCCCTGGCCCTCGCCGCGCTGGATCACCATGGGATCGCCGGACAGCGCAATGCCGCAGACCTTCTGCACCCACTGCACGATGTAGTTGCGGAAGATGTTCGCCTGGGCGCGCGATGCGGAAATGAAGATCTGGTTCTTGCCAGTCTCCAGCGCCACCAGCAGGCGTTCCCGCGCGAAATACCAGGTCGCGCCGATCTGGCGCGATTTCAGGATCATGCGGGTGCGCATGGAGGTCGAGGTCAGCCAGATCGACTGATGGCCAAACAGGCCGTCCTCAAGGTCCGCGCGAAGCTTCGCCAGCATCTCGCCCGTGATCAGGTTCTTGGTCTTTTCCTTCTTGGCGTTCGTCGCCTTGGCCCCGTTTGAGCGGGACGGGTTGAGATCGGCCTCGTTGCCGCCATCGGCGTACCGGGCGACGCGCGCCAGACGTTCGAACTGGCGGCCGATCAGGTCGATTTCCTTGAAGTCGCCGCCGGTCTTGTTGTCCTTGGCCAGCAGCGTCAGGTAGCGTTCCAGCGTGCCTTCCTCGGCGCGCTGGATCGCGGGGGCTTCCTCCCACTTGTGGCGAACCTTCCACGAATAGACCGTGGCGTAAGGCAGCTCCATTTCCTCCGCGATCTGCTGGATCGTCCAGCCCCGCCAGAAGAAGGACCGCGCCTTGGTGCGCTGGGCGACAATCGCGGGCACCGCGCCCACGGCCGGGCGCTCGCCGGACGGTTCATCACCGCCCGCCGCCGCGTCCTGCCGGGGTTTCTTTGCTGCCGATTTGGTCGCCATGGGGCCACGCTACGGGTGAATTTCATCGGGTTCGCCGGGGTAGCGTTGTGGACCCTCGCAGCCACAACGCGCCCGCGTTGCGAAGAGGCCTCCAACCCTGTCCTTTGGGCTCAATCAGTTCGGCCAGACCCGGCCGCGCACCCGAAGGACCGGAGCTAACCGATGGCAGAACTTCGCTATTTCCGTGTGGCCGTGGAAGGCGACACCACCGATGGCCGCAAGATTTCGCGGCAGGACATTCTCGACTGCGCCGAAACGTTCAATCCCGAACTCTACGGGGTGCGCATCAATCTTGAGCACTTCCGCGCGATCATCCCCGGCGGCTCGTTCGACATGCTGGGCGATGTCGTTGCCGTGAAGGCCGAGGAAATCGAATTGCCGGTCGGAAGCGTGACCCAGAAGGTCATGGCCCTTTCGGCCGCGATCGCGCCCCTCCCCGCCTTCGTCGAGATCAACAAGAAGAAGCAGAAGATCTTCTCGTCCATCGAAATCGGCCAGAACTGCCGTGGCACCGGCAAGGCATACCTCGCCGGCATGGCGGCCACCGACAGCCCGGCCTCCTTCGGCACCGAGGCGCTGGAATTCGCGGCGCGGACGCCGGGCTTCTACTCCAACCGCAAGCTCTCCGCCGACAACCTGCTGTGCCAGGCCTACGAAATCCCGCAGGAGGTTTTCGGCGCGGAAGAGGTCAATCCCGATCCCACCGGCATCTTTGCCACCATCAAGGGCATGCTCGCCCAGTTCACCGGCAATTCGTCAGCTTCCCAGCAGCCGCAGACCCAGCAGGAACCCGCAGGCGATCCCCCGGCACCGGCCGCACCGCAGGCAGACGGCGCGCTGGCCGCGTTCGGCGTACTGGTCGGTCAGTTGACCAGCGCCTTCGAGGCTTCGTCGAAGGAAACCGCAGCGCAGATCACCAGGCTGACCGCCGATCTCGCGGGGCTGCGCACCTCGCTGGAGAACGAGCCGAGCGGTCAGTTCACCCGCCGCGATCCCGCGACCGGCGGCCTCACCAACGCCGTCCGCACCGACTGCTGATCCCGCAACGCCGCCGCGCCGCCTGCCTCTCCCCTTCCAAGGACAATACCCATGAAGAATGAAACCCTCGCCAAGTTCAACGCGATGGTCGAGAACATCGCCGCGCTGAACGGCGTGTCGGCGGCCACCGCACAGGCCCGCAAGTTCTCGGTCGCGCCGTCCGTCCAGCAGAAGCTGCAGCAGCGCGTGCAGGAATCGAGCGCCTTCCTGTCGCAGATCAACATGAGCCCCGTTGACGAAATGTCGGGCGAACTGCTCGGCCTCGGCATCGGCAGCCCCATCGCAAGCCGCACCAACACGGCAGGCGGCACCCGCCGCGCGGGCCGCGATCCCAGCACGATGGACCAGCGCGGCTATGCCTGCGTGCAGACCAACTTCGACGTCGCCATCCGCTACGGCAAGATCGACATGTGGGCGAAATTCCCCGAATTCGAGACGCTCTGGCGCGACAACAACCTCAAGCGCTTCGCCCTCGACCGCATCCTGATCGGCTTCAACGGCCTGACAGCGACGGCCAACGCCACCACCAACCCGGAAACCACGCCGCTCCTGACCGACGTCAACATCGGTTGGCTGCAGAAGATGCGCCTCGAAAACGCGGCCCGTGTCATGGACGAAGGCGCCACCGCCGGGAAGGTGACCTACGGTGCGGCGGGCGACTACGCGTCGCTGGACGCGATGGTCTGGGACGCCAAGGAAACCCTGCTCGCCGCCTGGGCGAAGGATGACACCGAACTGGTGGCCATCACCGGCGGCGATCTGCTGCACGACAAGTACTTCCCCCTGATCAATCAGGATGAAGCGCCGACCGAGCAGCTGGCCCGCGACCTGATCATGTCGACCAAGCGTCTCGGCGGCCTTCCCGCCGCGCGCGTGCCGGGCTTCCCCAACGGCAAGGTCCTGATCACCCGGTTCGACAACCTCTCGATCTACTTCCAGGACGGCAAGCAGCGCCGCCTCCTGAAGGACGAGCCGGAACTCGACCAGGTCACCGACTACAACTCGTCGAACGAAGCCTACGTGATCGAGGACCTCGATTACGCCTGCTTGATCGAGAACATCGAAGCCAAGGACGCCTGATCGACGCCCCGTCACAAAAGGCGGTTGGTCCCTTGACCGCCTTCCCTGCCCCGCCCGGCTCTTTCCTCTCCCCGGGCGGGGCAGGTTCCCCCTTACAGGAGCCGCCCGCCATGCCGCCCAGAGTGATTTCCCCCGCGCAGGCCAGCTATCAGCGCAAGCTCGCTGCGGCCTCGCGCCTCGCCGCCGCCGTGCCTCCCACCGGCACCGCCGCCCCGATGCCCGAAACCGGCCCGGTCGCCACCGAGTACGAGTTGCTGCGCGCCGCGCTGGGCATTGACCTGAGCACCCTTCGCAACATCCAGTCCACCGAACGCAAGATCGAAGCCAAGCGCACCATGATCGAGAAGTATCGCCCATGGGTGGAAGGCGCGGCAGACGCCGCTGCCGGCACCCAGGACGACATCGTCTCGACCATCATGATCTGGGCCATCGACATCCAGGACTGGCCGCTGGCGCTCAAGCTGGCCGAATACGTCCTGCTGGCCGGGATCGAACTGCCCGAACGCTACAACCGCAGTCCGGCCACGCTGGTGGCCGAGGAAGTGGCCGAAGCGGGCATCAAGGATCCCGGCAGCGTGCCCTTCGATGTGCTGGGCGTCGTGGCTGATCTGGTCAGCGATGCCGATATCTTCGATCAGGTCCGCGCCAAGCTGGAAAAGGCCCTTGGACTTGCCTTCAAGGCCCGCGCCGACGCTTTCGACCCGAACGCGGAATCGGCCGTCGCCGGGGGCAAGCCCGCCCTGCTGGCCGCCGCGATCAGCCACCTCGACCGCGCCATCGCCCTGCATGAAGGCAGCGGCGCCAAGAAGCTCAGGCAGGCATACGAGGCCGAACTGAAGAAGCTTGGTCCACCCGCCTCCCCGCCCGCATAACCAGCTGCGCCACCCGCGCCGGGGGGCGGAACAGAAGCGGACGGCAACAGCCCAACCCGCGCTCTGAGCCTCACCCCCCACCCCTTTCAGGAAGCCCTGCCCATGTCGTTCTCTGCCGGTCCTGCCCGCCCCGCTGACATAACGGTGCCCGGCGATGGCTGGTATCCAGACTTCAACGCCACTGCCATGCGCGATGCCCTGCGCCTGACCACCATGGTCACGCCCGAGCGGCTGCTCGGCGCGGTGCAGGGCGGCATGCTGTCGGTCGAAGGCGAACTGGCCGAATGGCGCGGCGAGTGCGAAGCGGAGGGCGCGGCATCGCTGGCCGATGTGAAACCCGAACGCATGGTGGCGGGCGAACATCGCCTGACGCTGCTCTACACCCGCGCCGTCCGCATGTACGCGGCGGCCGAACTGGCCGAGACCCACCGCGACCTGACGGCAACGCAGGACGGCCAGGCACGCGCCGACACCGAGGCGACGACCGCGCAGGAGTATCTGCGCATGGCCACCCACGCCATCCGCGACATCCTCGGCACGCCGCGCACCGCCGTGGAGCTGATCTGATGGGTCGGAAACGCATCCATCTCGGGAACTGGCGGACAAGAATTTCGGTCCTCTTCTCCTATCAGTTGCCCATTCTAGCCTTCATCGTTGGCTTCATCGGCACTGTCGTGGCGAGGGCCATTGCCCAATGACCTCCATCACCAAAGCCATGCAGGGCGAAACGCTGGCCAAAATCTGCTGGCGCGTCCTCGGCACGACCGAAGGCGGCGTGGTCGAGCAGGCCTATGCCCTGAACCCCGGCCTTGCCGCGCTCGGCCCGATCCTGCCCGAAGGCCGCGCAGTGACGCTGCCCGAACCGCCCGCCGCAGCCGCCGTCGCGCTGGACACCATCAACGCCTGGGATTGATCCATGAAGAAACCCGGCCTGCTCCGCGAAGCCATCGCCGCCTTTCTTCCCGAAACCGCCCGCGATCCGGACCGGCTCGCCATGTGGGTGGAGCGCGGCAACATCCGCGCCACCGGCAACCGGCAGCACGGCTTTTCCTGGGAATACGAACTGATCGTGGTGGCAGAGAACTTCACGGGCGCCCCCGAGATGCTGTTTTACGTCATCGTCGAGTGGGCGCGATACCAGCAGCCGGACCTGCTGGCCGGCGATGCCCCGCCGATCCCGTTCGAAACGAACATCATCGACGACAAGACGTCCGATGTCCGCATCACGCTGTCGCTGACCGAGATCGTCACCGTCGCCATGGCGGGCGGCGCGCCGGTCCTCACCGTGATCGACGAATCCGTGCCCATGCTGCCGGACGATACGCCCCTGCGCGCCGAGGAAGGCCCGCTCACCGCGATCTGGGCGCATGACGACGATATGCCGTTTCAGGTGGCCCCGTAATGGCGGACCGTTTCGCGCAGCTGGACGCTTTCCTCGTCCGCGAGCTTGAAAAGCTGTCCCCCGCCCGGCGCCGCCGGATCTCGCGCAAGATCGGCATGGAACTGCGCAAGGCCAACGCAAAGCGCATTGCCGCCAATATCCAGCCCGATGGATCGGCCATGCAGCCGCGCAAGAAGCGGAACCTGAAGGCGAGAAAGGACGGCATCAAAAAGGGCCGCATGTTCCGCAAGCTGCGCCTGAGCCGATCGTTCAAGATCAACGCCACGCCCAGCGGTGTCTCGGTCGGTTTCGAAGGGTCCGTCGCCCACACCGCCCGCGCCCACCAGTACGGCCTGACCGACTTCGTGGGCCACACCGAGAACGGCAAGACGGTCCGCACCAAGTATCCCGAACGCGTCCTGCTCGGCTTCACCCCCGAAGACCTCGACCTGATTGCCGAGATCGTCTTCGACATGCTTGGCAAATAGGAGCACCGTGTCCTCTCCAACCGCCGCCGTGGCGCGGCTGGAGCTTGTCCAGGGCAACGTGGTAACTATTTGCGCCTGTACGCTTCTCGCCGTGTCGCATATTCTGGAGGTCTAGACGAAGGGGGTGCCATGACAGGCAATTGGGTTGAATTGACCGAGGTTAAGACAAAGCGTTCAATCTGGGTGAACTTGGACCAGGCATCCTCGTTCCACCTCGACGATAAAGCGAAACACACCACCATCTGGTGTTCGGCAGGTCATCCGGACGGCCAAATTCACGTAACAGAAACGCCGAGCGACATCATACGTCTGGGCTGCCTGAAGGTATCAGTCAGCAGGTCCCATAAGTAACAGGCCCAAGCACGGGAAAAGAGGGCGCTCCATAGCTGGAACGCCCCCTTTGGGTTTGTGACGCGGTCCGTTTTGGCGGTCAGCGGCCAGTAACTGTCGACTGACTTATCACCGCGCCGATCAGCGCATCGAGCTGTGCCGCCTGCTCTGCCGCCATCAGCCGCTCGGCGGGCGTGAGGCATTCTCCAGCGGCGCCAGCCAATCGTAGGTCGGCCGCACCAGCAGTTCCGCCGGGGGCAGCGGATAGGCCGGGCACTGCGACGTTTCCGGTCGCACCGCCAGTGGGGCTTCCGGCCCGGGCGCTGTCGAGCAAGCGCTGATAGCGAGCGCGCAGAGCGGCAAGGCTCGCCGCATAGTCCTTCGAAGCGGCATCGTTGATCTCCTGCTGACGCGCCTTCTCGCGCGTGATCCGTTCGGCATCGAGCCGGGCCGCCTCTGCCTGGGCGGCGCGGTAATCGTCCTTGGTCTTGCGGTGGGCCGCGATCTCGGTGGCGGTGGCGGCCTTGGCGGCGGCCAGCGCGGCGCGCGCCGTGTCCCGCTGCCGGAGGGCGTCCTGCCTGCCGCTCCAGAGCCACCAGACAAGCGCGGCGGCGGCGAGGTAGGGCAAGAGGCGCGAGTGCTTCCTGATCGCACCCCACGCCCAGGGCAGCACCTTCTTGGCGACGCCCACGATGGCAAGCGCTTCCATCACTTGGCCCCGTAAAGCGCAGCCTCGTCCGCGCGGCGCTTCCTCAGGCCGTCCATGACCTTCCCGTCGTTGTAGATCCACTTGCCGAACTGCGCCTGCGCATCGGCAAACCTGCCCGCCTTATGCAGCTTGCCCAGCGTCGAAGAGGCGATGGCCCCGGTGTTGTAGTGGAAGGACACCAGCGCATCGAACTGGCTCGCCGTGGTCGGCGTGCTGCCGATGAACCGCGCCACCTCGTTGACGAAGCGCGCGATATCGCGGTCGAACCGGGCATCGCACTGCGCCTGCGTCCAGATCGTGCCCTTGGCGATGTCCGGCCCGGTGGAGCCCCAACCGATGGTCCAGGGCTTGCCGTCCTTGCTGCCGGGATCGGGATAGGCATCGAAGCGGCCATCGGCGCGCTGCTTGCCGCAGCCTTCCCATTTGTGGATCAGCGCGGCGCCTGCGGGGCTGAGCGTGCGGGCGTCAGTCATGACGGGTTTCCTTTCGGTGGGAGAGGTAGTCGAGCGGATGGGTGGCCGGGCAGCGCGCCTGCGGGTCGATCTCGAGGATACGGCGGTGCAGCCGGGACGCGCGCCACAGCGCGAAAAGCGACAGCGCCGCGAACAGCAGCATCAGCGCGAGGAAAGGCCAACTCATGGCGTTTCGTCCTTCAGGGCGCCGTCGGCCATGCCGATGCGCTTGCGCACCAAGGTCTGGAGCGCGTCGAGGAAGAAGGCGAAGCCCAGCGCGCCCAGCACCATGGAGAGCAGGATCACCCCCTCCATCGGCCATTCGCGCAGGCGCCCGATCAGGACCGAGATCGTGGCGAAGGCGGGCAAGGCCGAGAGTTCGGAAATGACCAGCCACTGCCGCTTGCGGCGCCACAGCGTGAAAGCGGTGGGATCGGCCGGGGGCTCGGGCGCCACGCCGAACAGCAGCCAGCCCAGGCGCGCGCCGCACAGGGCAAGGCCGCCGAACAGCGAGAGCAGCCAGAGCAGGAAATCGTCAAGTTTCATAAGGGCAGCAACCGTTCTCGAGGGGGTCAAAGCAGGTCGGTGTAGGGAGCGCCGATGAAGTAGTTCGCGACGATCAGGATCTCGCCCGTGCCATCGAAATTGCCGCCCACGGCGGTCACGATCACGCTCTCGGCAGCGATGCGAACGCCGGAAGCATCGGCGGTCCACTGCGCGTTGCCGGTGTAGCCACCCACCCCCACCCCGGTCCGCACGCCGTAGAGATCATCGTCGGCGGCCGTGCCCAGCTTGTATCCGGTCAGCCCGGCCGAGGTGCCTGCGGCCGTCGAGATCGTCGAGGTCAGGGCGATCACGTTGGCGCCGCGCGGGATCAGGTTGGCGGCAGTCAGCGTGGCGCCTGCCGTCATCGCCAGACGCGCTTCCACCCGGTAGAGGCCCAGTTCGTGGCCCGGCGTCAGGCGGCGTTCCTCGCCGGTCAGGATGCCGGTGATCAGCGCTGTGTTGCCGGTGGAGCCGACCTTGTCGCTTTCGATGACCCGCATCGTTTTGAACTGCGGGCTGTTGGTGCGCATGGTGACGCGGTTGTTGTCCCCGCCGTTCTGGATGTTGATGAACGTCGGCGCGCCTGCCGTGATCGTGTTCGGCATGTCGAGATAGACGTCGAAGTCGCAGTTGCCGAACGGACCGGAGATGATGCCCGCCTGCTGCGAGGTGCCGTCGTGCCGGATCGTGACCTTGCCGAAGTTCACGTTGTAGCAGCCGTATTCCGAGAAGATCACCGTGTTGTTGTGATCGTCCGGGATATGCAGATAGACGCTGCCGAACTTGCCGCCATTCGCGGTGCGGCCATAGCCGTCATAAAGGCCGAGCCCGATGCGGATCGGCTTGCCCGCGCCCAGCTTGGCTGCGCTGTCGCCCTTCCAGAACAGGGAGGCGATATCGAAGTTGGAGCCGTTGATATCGAGGATGCCGGCAGCGCGCAGCGAATAGAGATTGCCCGTCCGGATCGCCTGCCCCTGCGAGGTGAACTTGACCGAGCAGGAGCCGAGCGTGAAATCGATACCGGCGACTTCCGTGCCAAGGTCGTAGACGTCGCCCAGCGTCGTACGCACGTCCTCGTCGCCCTGCACCGAGCAGTAGATCACGTGGGTGGCGATCCCGGCATAACCCGCAACCGAAAGCTGGCCCCAGTGGTCTGCCAGGATGTCCCCGACATCGAGCGACTTGTACGCCCAGGCGAGGATGCCGAAGTGGATACCGTCGAACGTGGAGGTCCCGGTGACCTTGAACGCCCCCTTGGCACCGTTCGCGCCCTCACCGGCCATGATGCAGACGGTGATGAGCTTGTCGTTCTCCAGCGTCCGGGCCGTGAAGCGGGGGTTGCTGACCTCGACGTCGGCTGAACCGAGGAAGGAGAGCATGCCGGTCACGCTGTTGCCGAAGCCGTAGCCCGCGCCGCGCCCGAGCGCGTTGTAGAACTGCTGGACATAGGCCGGTTTGTTGACCGTCAGCGGCGTCGTGTAATCGCCGATGAGGTTCGCGTTCCTGATCTCGATCCGGCCCACGCCATCCTGATTCCAGAACAGCGGAAGGCCGAAATTGCCCCAGCGGATGCGGCCCAGCCCTTCGAACTCGATCACGCCGCCGGTCGCGGGGATCTCGATGGGATCGGTGTAGACCGCTGCGACGGCATAGTGCGGGCGGTTGATGCGCAGCGGCACACCCAGCGCGCAGGCGACGTTGAAGGCCAGTTTGATGGCGGCAAGGTCGTTCGTGCCTGCAAAGCTGCCGTCATCGGCCGCAGCGCCGAACATCTGCGGGGTTACCGCTTCCTCGGCCAGTTCCCACCATGCACCGTCGCCGGACTGGAACTTGCCACCATGGCCCGGCTCCCCGGCAACGCGGCGGTAGAGGCACTTGCCGAGCCCCGGCGCGGAGTGGCCGGACAACTGGATGGCGGTGAAAGCAGCCGGGATCGTCAGCAACACAGCCTCGGCCAGCGTGGGACCGCGCGCGCCGGACAGGCCCTGTTCGGCGGTGCCGCCACCCTGCATGCCCACCATCGACGCCCCCTTGTCGGCGCCGTTGGATGCCAGCGCCGACCGGGTGATCTCGGTATAGACCAGCGCCGAACCATCAGCGTTCCGCAGGCGAATTTCCGCAGTACCGGCGGCGCTGTCGACCAGCTTGAAGTAGGTGCCATCCGCAACGGCGGCCTCGGCGGCGGCAAGCGAAACGTCCACGAAGGTGTTTTCCGCGCGGACAAGGTCGGCGGCCTGATCGCTGGCGGCCTGCGCCTGGACGACAAATGGCTGCGCCAGGGTGGCAACAGCACCGCCGAAGCTGGCCTGCCGCGTGGCGCCGCCCTGCACGATGGGCACCAGTTCGCTGCCGTCGAGATCGAGGGCGTCAGGGAGAAGGGAGATTTTCGCCATGTCAGGCAGCGTCCTTGTTGCGGAGCCTTGCGGGCATCACCAGCCCACCGCGATGAAGCAGGTGACGTCGTTGGAATCGTCGGCGCTGAAGACGGAAAAGCCGTCCTTGGTGATGGTCGATGCGATCACGACCGGCGGGTTGTCCTTGGAATCCGGCCCGCCGGACACGCCGCCGCTGGCGACCACCGAAAAGCACGCGGTGGGAAACGGCTGCGCGAATGCCACCGCCGTGCTGTCGTTCGCGGCGGCGTTGAAGCGCCCCCAGGCCATCTGGAACCCGAAGAAGCGGATATAGCCGTTCTGCGTGAGCGACATGGAGATCGGGCCGAGGCGGCGCGGGGTGACCACCTTGTCGGCAGCGGTGCCCGCCGTGATCTCGGCGGCGCTCGCCTCGGTCACCGTGATCGTGCGGTCGGCCGACAGGTCCCCGCCCCCAGTTGCGAGGCCGCCGGCACTGATCTTGCGGGCGGTCAGCGCGGCGATGGAGGCGGTGAGCGCGTTCACCGAGGCCGTGATGGCCGCGTTGATCGCGGCGGCCATGGCGGCAAGGCGATTGCCCAGCGTGCGCGGGGTGACGATGGTCTGGCCCTCGGCACCCTCGTCCACCTCGCCCTGCGTGGCCAGGCGGGCAATGCCGCGCGTTTCCTCGGTCGCGGGGGGCCAGACGAAGTTCGTATCGCCAAAGTCGATGTTGGCGACCAGGTCGGCGTTGATCGCGATGTCGAAGGCCATGAGGGCAAAGGCCAGCCCGGCCTTGCTCAGCACGGTTTCCTCGCCACTATAGGCCCCGAACAGCGTGCCATCGTCTAGGAACAGCCCGAAGCCGGTCGCATCCCACACCTCGGCCGACTGGTCGTAGGCGGTCAGGTGGATGACGTTGGGCGCCGGGGCCACGCCGGACAGGATCGCGATCTGCTTGAACTGGCCCGGCAGCGCGGTGAGCGTCGGCGCCGGGACAAAGGGCGTGTTGGTCAGGCCCAGCGTGGCGATCACCGTCTTGCTGGTGCCCGACGCGGCGCGCACGGCGGCAAGCCCCGCGTCCGTCAGGGAAAGGACGAAGTCTGCCATCACTCGGTCTCCAGAAAATCGGCGGCCTCGCCATTGGCGATGGGCTCGCCGTCCTCGGTCTGCAGGAGGATCGACCAGTCGCGGCTGTCATCGCGCGCGGCGGCATAGTCGGCACGCAGCGCGGTGCCGCTCTTTCCGCCCGCCGCCACGAACATGCCGGACGTGAGGCCGACGTTCTGGACGAAGTCGAAATGGTCACGCAGCGACTTGGCGGCCGCCACGTCGCGGATGATCGCCTCGGCCCGGTCCTGCGTGAGAAAGCTGGCCGGGATCGCGGCGGCAGGCGCACGGACTTCGAAGGTGAAGGGGCTGCGCCGGGGATTGGCCTCGTGCCAGACGACAACATCCAGCGCCCCGTGATGGCGCGCCAGCACCTCTTCCACGGCGGCGCGGGTGCCCTTGATCTTGTGGAAGGCGGTGGCGTCCGCGACCGCCTGGCGCTTCTCGGCCTCGCTCCACGCGGTGTCCCAATGGCTGACGGCCAGTTCCGATGCCAGGAAGGGCAGCACGCTGGCGGTACAGGCAAGCGGGTCCTTCAGGGTGCCGATGTTCGACAGGTCGATGCGGGCCTGCATCGCCTGTTCCATCGCGCGCTCATCCGCCTTCGCGTTGTGGGGAAGCAGCGTCTTCACCACTCCGTGCCCCCGATGGTGACGGAAATCGCGGTCGGCAGCGGGTACTGCGACAGGTCCAGCGCCTTATCCGCCGCCGGAGAAATCAGCTTCACCCGCTGCACATTGCCCACGTGCAGCGCGGCGATATGGGCCGAACACGCGACATCGCGCCCCAGCTTGCGCGTCGATTCGAGATAGGCGCCAAGGCTTTCCTGCGCCGTCGACAGGATCAGGTCGGCATCCGGCCCGGCGAAAGGGTAGATCTCCGCAACGATCTCATACTCGAACGGCCGTGCGGCCTGCACCGTGACCAGATCGGTCATGGGGACCACGCTGCTGTCCGTGAGCACGGCTTCGACGGCGGACAGAACGTCTGCCGAGGGCACGCCCGTGCCGCTGCCGGAAAGCACCGTCACCACGACTTCGCCGGGAGCACTCGAAACCGCAGAGGCGTCGGCGATGTCGCTATGGGCTGAGCGGGCGTGGAAGACATAGGCCAGTTCCGGCCCGGCGACCGAGAATGCATGGCGCGAAAGCTGGATGCGCTGCCGGAAAGCGGTGTCGCTCTCCATGACGGCATCCGCCGTTTCGGTGGCGGGGGTCACCACAAGACGGGCAACGTCGTTCCCCGCGCCCAATTGATCGAGGTTGCTGCCGGTGGCGAACGCCAGCAGCAGCGCCTGGCCCATGTCGTTGCAGGCCTGCGCCAGTACCTGCTCGTCATAGCTGTCCGCATCGATCAGCTTGATTGCCGGATCGCTGGCCACCAGAGCGGTGAACTCTTCGTGCAGTTCCTGAAGGCGCGCGATCTTTCCCGCGCGCCGCTCCGCATAGGAGGGCTGCGGCACCAGCACCGGGGCGGGCACGGTCGAAAGATCGACGGCGGGGGATGAGGCGATGGAACCAACCATTCCTCAGCTATCGGCAGGGCCAGACCTTATCGCTACCCGCGTGCGTTGTAGGCGGCAGGGGCCACAACCCCAGGGTGTAGCTTGGTTTTTCGGGTCCGCCATGGTGGCCCCATGAGAACGCCCGAAGACGCTCCCACCGATCCCGACGCACTGGCGCGCTACGCCACCGTTGCCTCCGTGGACCTTGCTGCCGCCCGCTGCACGGTCATGCTGGATGACGATGTGGAATCGCCCCCGCTTCCATGGGCCGCCCCCCGCATGGGGGAAACGCGCGTCTGGCTTCCCCCCAGCGTGGGCGAACAGGTCCTGGTGATCTGCCCGGCCGGGGAGATCGGCGCCGGGATCGTGGTGGGCGCTATACCGTCCGACGCAAACCCGGCGCCGATTGACGAACCCGTTGCCCTGATTCGCTTCAAGGACGGAGCCATGATCTCCTACGATCCCGATGCATCCGAACTGCTGATCCAGCTTCCCTCGGGCGGGACAACCGTCCTTGCCTCCGATGGCGGGGTGGACATCGTCGGAGACGTGAACGTCAGCGGCAAGATCACGGCCAGCGATGACGTTCTGGCCGGTTCGGTCAGCCTGAAGGGGCACAAGCATATCGGCGTCACCGCCGGCACCGCTCAGTCTGGGGCGCCAGCACCGTGACCTCCCTCACCGGCATGAGCACCTCGGGCAAACCGCTTTCCGGCGATGACCACCTTGTGCAGTCCATCACGGACATCGTCACCACGCCCATCGGCAGCCGGGTGATGCTCCACGATTACGGATGCCTGCTGTTCGATCTGATCGACCGGCCGTCAAACAAGGCCACCCTGTTGCTGGCGGCAATGGCGGTAACACTGGCCATTACCCGGTGGGAACCTCGCATCGCCATCACTCAGGTGACATTCGAAGGCGATCTCGCCGCCGGGCAAGCCGTCATGAACGTCACCGGCAACCGCACCGATGTGGCGGGCAACGTCCTGACCCGCCTTTCCATCCCCCTGTCCCGATAGGAGCCGCCACCATGCACGGCATCAAGACGAATATCCTGCTCACCGGCACCCGCACCATTGCCACGCTCGCCAGCGGCGTGATCGGCCTGATCGCCACGGCCGACGATGCGGACGCCGCCCTGTTCCCGCTCAACAAGCCCGCGCCGATCGCGGACCTGCGCAGCGCCCTTGCCAAGACCGGCACCACCGGCACGCTCGGCCCCGCGCTGGAGGCGATCTACGATCAGGTCAGCCCCATCGTGATCGTGGTCCGCGTGGCCGAAGGGGACGATGAAGCGGAGCAGGACGCCGCCGTGATCGGCAGTGCCGGTCTCTACACCGGCATGTATGCCCTGCTCGCGGCCGAGGCGCAGACCGGTTATCGCCCGCGCGTGCTGGGTGCGCCAGGGCTGGACAGCCAGGCCGTGACCACCGCCTTTGCCACCGTGGCCAAGAAGCTGCGGGGCCGCGTCTACGCCGCAGGCATCGGGGATACGATTGCCGAGGCCAAGACCTATCGCGAGAATTTCGCCGCCCGCGAACTCTCGCTGATCTGGCCCAACTGGTCGAACGACTTCTCAGGCGATGCCGTGGCCCGTGCGCTGGGCCTGCGCGCCCAGATCGATGAGGAAACGGGCTGGCACAAGTCGCTCAGCAACGTGGCCGTGAGCGGCGTGACCGGGATTTCGAAAGACCTGTTCTTCGACATTCAGGACGAAACGACTGACGTCGCGGCGCTGAACGATTCCGACATCGTCACCATGATCCGCTCGCCCTCAGGCGGGTTCGTCTATTGGGGCAACGACACTTGCTCGGACGAACCGCTATTCGCCTTCGAACCCGCCGTGCGCACGTCGCAGATGCTGCAGGACGAAATCGCCCTGGGGCTGGTGTGGGCGCAGGATCGCCCGTTGACCAAGGCGCTGATCAAGGACTGCCTCGAGGCGATCAACGCCAAGTTCCGCCGTCTTGTCACCCAAGGCCGCCTGATCGGTGGCAAGGCGTGGTTCGACGGGGAACTGAACCCGGCAGAGGCCCTCGCCGCCGGCAAGCTGGTGATCGACTACGATTTCACCCCGACCGCGCCGCTGGAAGGCCTGACGCTGAACCAGCGCATCACCGACAAGTATTACGCCGACCTCGCCGCCCAGCTGGCCGCCTGATCGCCGCGTACGGACACCGCACACACAGGAGAACCGCGATGGGCTTCCCCTCGAAACTCGTAGACATGAATTGCTATGGCGAAGGCGATAGCTGGAAGGGCGAAGTGCCCGAACTGACCATCCCCAAGCTGGCCCTCAAGACGGAAGAATACCGGGGCGGCGGCATGCTCGGCCCCGTGATCATCGACCAGGGCATCGACAAGATCGAATTCGAATTCAAGGCGGGCGGCATGTTCCTGTCCCCGCTGCAGCAGTTCGGCGCCACCACGGTTGATGCCGCCCAGCTTCGTTTCGTCGGCGGCTATCGCAATCAGGGCACGGGCGTGGTCGACTACGTCGAAGTGGTCGCGCGCGGCCGGTACACCGAGGTGGACTTCGGCAGCCAGAAGGTGGGGGACGATACCGAGACCACCTACAAGATGGCCTGCGCCTACTACAAGCTGATCCGCAACAACACCGTGATCCTCGAGATCGACCTGCTGGCCGGCATCTTCGTGGTGTTCGGCGTGGATCGCTATGCCGAGATCCGCGCGATCATCGGCGATTGATCCTTTCCGGGCCGCACCTCTCCCAACACGCGGCCCAATCTCCCCCCCTTCCGGCGAATTCTGGCGGGCGCGCCGGAAGGGGGTTCCATCTGCCCGCTGCTGATCAAGGAAGCCCGCCATGGCCGATGCTGCTGCCCCCACTGCCGACAACCAGCCCCAGACCGTCACGATCACGCTTTCGAGCCCGATCATGCGGGGCGAAACCGAAATCCGCCAGGTAACGCTCCGCAAGCCGAAAGCGGGCGAACTGCGCAATCTCAAGGTTGAGGAACTGTTCAACACCGACGTGAACACGCTCTTCGTCGTCCTGCCGCGCATCACCATGCCGACCCTTATGGAGAGCGACATCGCCGGTCTCGACACCGAGGACCTGCTGGAATTCGCGGGCGCCGTGAAGGGTTTTTTTATGCCCCCGGCGATGAAGGCCGCGATGGTCAAGGCACTTGGGGGCTGATCGAGGAGCAGATCGCCAACGTTGCAGCCGTTTTCCATTGGCCGCTCTCCGAGTTCGCGGCGATGGACCTTGAAGAATTGGCCATGTGGTCCCGCCTCGCCGTGGATCGCTGGAACACGATGAACCGGGTGGAATAGCCGCATGGCCGACAACAAGCTGAACCTGCTGTTTCAGTTCACCGGGATCGACAAGGTCTCGGACAACATCAAGAACATCATCGGCACCAGCAAGGGCGGCGCCGAGGCCATTCGCGGCATGCAGCAGGAAGTGCGGGCCATGGAGAAGGACCTCGCGCGCATCAATCGCACCATGGCCAAGGGTGGATCGCAGAACGGCGGCCTGATCATGGCCGAGCGTGAACTGAAAGCCGCGATTGCCGAAACCAACCGTGAAATCGACATCCAGCAAGGCAAGCTGCGCCGCGTGGAGACGATCCGTTCCCGCGCGGGCAAGACGGCCGAGATCGCAGGCAAGGCGGGCGCGGCAGCATCGGCGGCAGTCACCCTGCCGCTGGTCGCTTTCGGCCGCGCCGCCTTTCAGGCCGCCGTGGATGCCGGGGAACTGGAAAGCGCCTTCGGGGTCACCTTCGGGCAACAGGCGGGCATGATGAATGCCTGGGCGGAAAAGACTGGCAACTCGCTCGACCGCACAAAGGTGGAGATGATGGACGCGGCGAACACCTTCGGCATCTTCTTCAACATGGCCGATCCCAGCAAATCGGCCGCCATGAGCCAACAGTTCGCCGTTCTCGCGCAGGACCTCTCCAGCTTCTACAACGTCGATCCCGGCGCCGCGCTGGAGAAGCTGCGATCCGGCCTGACCGGCGAAAGCGAACCGCTGCGCGACTTCGGCGTGTTCATGACCGACGCCGCGGTAAAGGCGCAGGCCCTGAAAATGGGCCTGAAGCCGGTGGGCAAGGAGTTCTCCGAGCAGCAGAAGATCATGGCGCGCGCGTCCCTGATCATGGAATCGACCAAGAACGCGCAGGGCGACTTGCTCCGAACCAGCGACCAGACCGCAAACCAACTGCGTGCGGCCGATACCGCATGGCAGAACATGTCGTTGACCATTGGCACCGAACTGATTCCCGCCCTCACGCCTGCGATCAAGGCATTTACCGGCGTCATCAAGTCCTTTTCGGGCCTTTCACCGGAAACTCGCAGATGGATCGTGATCGGCGGGGCCGTGATTGCCGTTATCGGGCCATTGCTCGTCGGCTTTGCCGCAATTGCCGGTGCCGTTGCGACTTTGGCTCCCATCATCGGCGGACTTGTCACGGGCTTTGGCATCGTCGCTTCGGTGATCGGTACGGTGATCGCTGCCGTCGGCGCGGTTCCGCTGCTGATCGCCGCCGCCGTCGCCGCCATCGGGGTTGCTGCCTATATGATCTATGCTCACTGGGGCACAGTGAAGGCGGCTCTCATGAGCGGTTTCGAATGGTTGAAAGGCAAATTCAACGCGCTGCCGGGCTGGATGAAATCGATCGGTTCCATGATGATGACCGGTCTGCTCTCGTCCCTCAATCCGGCGCTGCTGGTCGCGCGCCTGATCGGCATCGCCAAATCCGGCGTCACCGCCTTCAAGAACTACTTCGGCATCAAGAGCCCGTCGCGGCTGTTCATGGAGATGGGCGGCCATATCAACGAGGGTCTGGGCATCGGGCTGGAACGCGGCCAGGGCAGGCCCGTGCGCGCAGTCGGCCGCATGGCCAGTGCTGTGGCCGGAGCGGGTGCCGTCCCGTTCGCTCCGGCCGCCGCAGCAGTTCGCCCCGCTTCGCAGCCAGCAAAGATCGAGAACCACTTCCATATCGCCCAAAAGCCCGGCGAGGATTCCGAGGCATTTGCCCGCCGTGTGGCGAAGTTGGTCGAGGAAGGGCAGCGCCAGAACGGCCGGCGCGGATATGGAGATGATTTCTGATGCTGGCCGCCCTTGGAATGTTCGTCTTCGATACGACCACGCTCCCCTTTGACGGTCGCTCTCGCAAGCGCGACTGGCGAAACGAAAAGACCGAGCGCTTCGGCGCACGTCCCGCCAGCCAGTTCACTGGCCCTGGCGACGACAAGATCACACTCAAGGGCACCATCGTGGCCGAAGTGGCAGGCACCTATTCGTCGCTGGAAACGCTGGCCCAAATGGCTGACGAAGGCGAAGCCCTGCCCTTGCTCGACGGCTTGGGCAACAACCTTGGCACCTTCACGATTGATTCGCTGGACGAGGACGCCGCCAATCTGATCGACGACGGCCGCGCACGCGCAACCTCGTTCACAATCGAACTCTCGCGGGTGGCGTGATGGCAGAGGTTGTCACCACCGGGCAAGCCTACGTCCAGCCCCGCGCCGCATGGGATGTGGCGCTGGACGGCAAGAGCCTGACAGACAGCATCGAACCTCGGCTACTGTCCCTGCGCCTTTCCGAGCGCCGGGGCGAGGAAGCGGACGAGCTCGAAATCACGGTGCACGATTCTGATGGCGAATTTACACCCCCACCTCAGGGCTCAACGCTGCGCCTCAAGATGGGGTGGCTGCGCGGAACCGGCGTAACGCCTGGAATGGTCGACAAGGGCGCATTCACGGTGGACGAACTCAGTTGGGAAGGCCCGCCAGATCGGATCTGCATCCGCGCCCGCAGCGCCGATTTCAAGGACTCTTTCCGCACCCGGCGCAACAGGGTCTGGGCGGGAACCACTATCGGCGCGGTTGTGACCGAAATCGCCAAGCGGCATGCCCTCAACGCACGGTGCCATCCCGATTTGTCTGGTCAGACGGTGGCGGCGGGGGAGCAGGGCAACAAGTCCGATATGCAGTTCCTCCGCGACCTGGCGCGGCGACACGACGCAAGCGCCACGGTAAAGGGCGGCGCCCTCATCTTTGCCCCAATTGGCGCTGCGACGACGGCCTCCGGCGCCGCGTTGCCCACGGCCACCATCAACCGTAGCCAGTGCAGCCGGTATTCATGGAAGCGCTGCGCCCGCGACAAGGCGCAGGACGGTGCGGAGGCGCAATGGCACGATCATAAAGCAGGCAAGCGCAAGACGCACAGCACCGGGGGAACCAACCGGAAGCGCCTCAAGCGCGTCTATGGAAGCGAAGCCGATGCAAAGGCGGCCTGCGCAGCCGAACACAAGCGTATTCAGCGGGCGAGTGCCAACCTCGAGCTTTCGCTGCCACACGGAAACCCTTTGCTCGCCCCGGGCGTCAAAGTGACGGTCGCAGATTTTCGACCGCATGTTGACGCGACGCAATGGCTGATCGCCACGGCCGACCATCAAATGGTCGGCCGTGGCGGTCTATCCACGAGCCTGACGCTAGAAGTCGTAATCTAGGCCGAGTGGGCATGCCCCCAACAACCGCTTCGCGCCCGTTTCAGACGTAGGTGATCACGTAATCTCGCCCGCAAAGCGGACTTAGCTGAAAAGAGAAGACGCTGTTTGGCGGAGCGACAGTCCGTCTTTGACTTGGCATAAGTAATTGATAAATAGCTGGAATATTCCACGGCGGTAAGGCGCGTTCTTATCGCGCAAAATGCACTATTTGCCGCAAATAGCCGGTCTTATCTTCAGCCTGATAGCGGTTGACCGAGTTGCGCGGAGTCATGCGGAATCGAACTTGCCAGCCTTAGCGTGCCGGGGCGACACTTCAAAATTCCCCTTCAACGCCTTTGGCGTTAGCGAGTTGGGATTGCTCATGTCGCCTGCTACAGCCCCGCCGCGTCATAGTGCGCTATGCCGGGCAATCAAACCAGCGATAGCGCCCGCACATCGGTTCAGGTAAGAAGCCAAGGCACCAACTTACCTAGATGAGACATATGGCCAACATCGCGATTGTCATAGGCAATGCCACATACGACAACCTAGGCAACCTTGATTGCTGCGAGGCCGATGTGACTGCAATCTCAGAGCTTCTTGAAGCTACGGGGAAGTATGAAACCATCAAGTCGGTAGTGAATGCTGACGCGGATGCAATGAAGTCTGCGATACGTGAAACGCTTGAGTCCCACCAAGACATAGAAGAGCTGCTATTCTATTTCTCTGGACATGGTGTGCAAAGACAATCAGATTTCTATTTCTGCGCCATAAACTTCGACAAAACAAAGCCAAACGAAACCGGATTATCGACAACGGAGCTGCATACTCTATTCAGGTCCGGCGATCCGGTCACGGTCGTTAAGGTGGTTGATGCCTGCAACTCAGGGACTACTTTGATAAAATCAGACGAGTCGTTTATTGGGGTAAATAAAGGAGACCTGTCCAATATTGTTCAAATCTCCTCCTGTCTTGAGTCTCAGTTTTCGCTAACTGGAAGCCCTCTTAGCCAATTCACCGAAAGTTTCTGCAAGGCTGCTCTCAGGAAGACCCAAGGAAATGTTTTTTATACGGACATAATCGGGGTCATCAGGGATGAGTTTCTTGAAGACGACAACCAAACCCCACATTTCGTATCACAAGGAACTGGCCGTGAATTGTTCGTTGAAGATGCCTCAAGGCTCGCGGCGTTCCGGCTGAAGTTTGAGGCGGAATGGATTGAGTCATCCGATGAAGATGATGGCGAACTAGTAGAGTCGGAAGAAGATGCTATTGCGTCACGCGCCAACATGCTCAAGGTTATTGAAGACGCAGAGCAAAAATTTGCATCACTCGAAATGGCAAAGGACTTTATAGACAAGCTTTTTGATGGGATAATCGAACGAGTTAACTCCAACGAGTTCACTGACTTTTTTGATGTTTTGGTTGAAGAGCATTCGAAATATGTCGAACCCACTGCACAAGCTTTTATGGTTCGGTGCCTGTCTGGGCAAAAGCGGCCCGATAATTTCGTCACCGCCTATATCGGACAAAAGAAGAAGCGCTATCCTGTTTGGGAGTCTGCACTATCTCGGGCGATGTATGGCGATGAATATGAACCAGTTACGACCTTGAAACTGAATTGCTCTATACC
Source organism: Sphingomonas sp. IC081 (assembly GCF_006874585.1). Classification (GTDB taxonomy): domain Bacteria; phylum Pseudomonadota; class Alphaproteobacteria; order Sphingomonadales; family Sphingomonadaceae; genus Novosphingobium. The sequence goes on along the minus strand of NZ_CP029761.1, from coordinate 3,667,469 downwards.
AAGAGCACAAATGCGGGTGATATTTTCCCCCAAGTTTAAATCACTCGACCAACTTAGGCTCGTTATCAGTTGCGCCCCTAGCCTTACTAGCTGCTATATTTTCGAGAATACGACAAAGCATCTTAGGACGGACTGGTCTGGCTTCGACGATGAAGGCAGTCAGGTTGAAAAAAAGTGGTATGATCGCAAATGGACGGAAGACATATCATGGCTATGTGATGCAGCTTGCGACCGGCTCTTAGAAGCTGTTGAAGAGAGCATTGAACAGGCGTCGAAGCGACTAGCGGACCACGATGACGAATAACAATGAAGCTAAAGGTGGACTACCCTATGGATATTGCTTCCGGCATTGCGGCTGTCACCCAAGGGCTTGGCATCGCTAAGGCGCTTCGCGGCATCGAAAAGACCTATGATGAAGCGACCTTGAAGGCGAGAATTGCCGAAGTCATCGAATCTCTGACCGACGCGAAGCTAGCACTCGCTGAAGCCAAAGAGGATATGGCGGCAAAGGACAAGGAGATTGAGCGGCTGAAGGCTACTTTTGAAGCCAAGGCCAAGCTGGTTAAAGGGCCTGGCGATTATGAATATATCGCCGATGAGGAGGGCAGGCCGATTGGCTATCCCATCTGCCCCAAGTGCCACGAAACCGATGGCCGCATTCTTCAGCTAAAACAGAACATCAAACATAACGCTGGCCAATGCCCGGTCTGCGAAAAGGAATACAAGCCTGTCACGGCATTCCTGCATTATGAAGGTGGCGCGGCCTACACCAAACAGAACGAATTTGATGACAAGGCGGCGGAAATGAACCGGCGTAGCGCTGAAGGTTTGGGGCGGCTCGGGGAGCGGCTTAACGGCAATAGCTGGATGAGCCGCTAGCAGGTTCGGCGGAACCTACGTCCGCCATAATCGTGAGTGGCAGCTAACCGATTCTGCGAACCCTAACCCGACATTCCGCAATCGGCCCAACCGAGCCTAATGAGGATCGGAATTTGCCCACGCGGCCCAGCGACATCAATCCCACGAGTTCGTGGTTTTGAGCGTCGGGACCCGCTGTTTCGGCGTTGGGTTCCGGCATTCCGCAAGCTTCTTGTCGAACTCGCGCACATAGCCTTGTTTTGCGGGCGCAGGCAGGCGCGCACCGAATTTTCCAGCGTTCACGCCCGCCGCCAATGCATCCTTGCAAGCCGTCGATAAGTCATTCGCGGCGCTTGCCGGCGCTTCATCAAACAACACGTCAGGCGCCTTGGAAACGGTGCAAATCGCCTCCGCCGAGACAAGGTCTCCATGAACCGCCTCATAGCAAGCATCGACCTGGGCAGACGCAGCCACAACCAAAATCAGCGCGATCATTTCACCCCGTCCAATTCAGCGATCCGCGCCAACAATGAATCGGCGTGCTGATAGATATCGACCGGCCCCGTGACCGAACGACGCTCTTCATCCTTTCCGGTGAAGACACCGAGATAGCGCGCGGTCTGACTGTTGAAGTGCATGCGTGCAATGGTCCGCCGATTGTTGTCGTCCAGCAGAACTGCACAGTACGATTTTGCATCGCGCATCACGATCCGGTCCGGGGCGACCGCCTTTGAACAAATAGCACGAATGATGTTGAACCCATCGATCTCGACTTGTGTCGTTTCGACAGCCTCTAGATCTGCTGCCGCCACTTCGAATGCCGGTTCCGGCTCCTCATTTCTCGTCATCGCATTCTGCAAGCGTTCGTCGATACGCTGGCGAATGAGGCCGTCGATGGCCTGGGTGATCGCTGCCTGGTATTTTTCACGAACTGGCTTGGTCAACATGCCGTCGTGAAGCCGAGAGGCAATCACGCGAACAAACTCTTCCGAAGGCTCCGCAAATTCCTTCTTCAATTCTGCCATCACCTGCGATTGCAGCTTGAGGGACCCGGCCTGCGCGACGATCCGCTCAACATCGAACTCACTTTTCTGGAATGCAGAAAGATTGCGAAGATCCGATTTGCGATAGTCATCGAGATTGAACGTGAAGAACGGCACTTCGTCCATCATGTTCGGCTTATCGGAATCGGTGAAGAACTTGAAAATCACGCCATTGGTCAGCAATGCAAAGCGCGCATTGGTTGCTGCAAAGTAGCGGAAAAGCTGGCTCGCGTGTTTGACAGACAGTTCGCTCGAAACCGGCTTGCATTCGACCAAGACGGTGACCTCGCCACCCACGCAAAGCGCGTAATCGACCTTCTCGCCTTTCTTCGTGCCAACATCACACGTGAATTCGGCTTTAACCTCGGACGGATTGAAGACATCGAACCCCAGCGAGCGCAGGAATGGCAAAACCAGCGTCGTTTTCGCGGCTTCTTCTGTCTCAAGGACCTCACGATGCTCACGAAGCCGGGACTGCAATTCGGCGATACTGGTTTCAAAATCCATGTTCACTTACCCCCGTCTTCGTGTCTGTGCGAAATATCCGTACATTCACGTAAGGCGCAGGTAACCCTAGTGTCCACAAGGAAAATTCCGCGGTCTGAAATTTTCCCCTTTCCTCCAATGCCATGTTCCGCCAATGAACGAACAAATAGAGAACAAACTTAGGTACAACGAGGTGAGCAACAGGGTCTTCCGACTGACGCCAGTATGCGAATTTGCCTGTCCGAACTGCCGCGTAAAATGCGCTACGGCCGTGCTGGCCCGCGACGCCCTGTGGCGTGAGTTGGAAGAAGCGAGACGCCTTCAGGCTCTTCGTCCGACGGTATCTCAACAACGCCGGGTCCGATTGCTGCAAAGCCAGTTGGAAGCCGCTGAGCGAGAATGCGCGCAGCTTCAGCCCGACTTGCTTCCGCCGGAATCAAGGCAAGCAGCGTTTCAAACATCGCTGCGAGGGCGGCTTCACTAGGCATTACCGCCTGGACCGTGAAGAACTGAACCTGCGGCCTCGCGGCGTCGATTTCACGCGCCTCGGGAACCGCTTCGGTATCGTTCAGCCCCGCGAGTTTCATCACCTCTGCCGGGTCGACGTTTCGTTCCGAAAGAATAGCAGCGATCCGCCGCGTCAGATCCAGCGGCAGCGTCGGCTTCTTATACGCAGCCCGTTCGTAAAAATTGTACGACGCCGAAGGGATGCCGAGCGCTTCGGCCATCCCCCGGATGGTCAGCTTGGGCTGCGCTTTTTCGCGCAATTCCTTGAGTTTCGAACTTACCGACGACATCGGACAAGCCTGAGCAAGATTTTCACACATCGTCTGCTTGAAATTTCCGTTGATTATTGCGTGAAATTATCACACATACGCAGGCATGATTTCGCAACACACCATCTTCGACCTGTTCGGCGGCATTCGACCGATGGCCCGCGCACTGGAAGTGCCCGCCTCCAACGTCTCTTCGTGGAAGCGTGTCGGCCGCATCCCGGCCGAAAGTCAGCCCCATGTGCTGGAGCGTGGGCAGGAACTAGGTCTGCCCGTCACCGCAGAGCATGTCGTCTACCCCCTTGGTCGCCCTCAGCGCTCGGCTACCCCGAAAGCAGTAAAGCGCAGCGACGGCGCACGATACGGAAATAGCCGCGCGATTTTGGACACTTGCGGCGCAGGAGTGGTGGCATGACCAAGCCGCGCAAGCCCCTCACCCATTACCGCGCCCTTGCCGTCGTGGCCGAGCATCTTGGCTGGGACCGCTGCGCCGCCATCACCGACCTGTCGGAATCGATGCTGCGCAAGATGGGCGATCCGGAAACCGGCCGCGAGATCAAGCTGCGCGACGCGATGCGGCTTGAAGCGGTGTACCGGCAGGATGGCGGCGAAGGCTCGCCCTTCTTCGATTGCTTCGCTGCCCGGCTGGGCGTCGATACCGCCAGCGCCGACGCCCGCTCCTGTGTTCTCAAGGCATCCAGCATGGTCGCCAAGGAATCGGGCGAAGCGGTTGCCGCCGCGCTCGATGCCGCAGGGCGCGGCGATCACGCCTCCAAGGCCCGCGCGCTGGAAGAGGCGAAGGAAGGCCTTGCCGCCATGGTCGCACTGGTGCGCAGCCTTGAAGCGGAGACTGCGGCGGCATGAACATGCAAGCGTCCATTCCGCCCGCGCAGGACGTGCCGCTGGTCGCAGACGATGACGTCTCGCGCTTCGCGCCGATGCGTTGCCCGCACTGCGACAGCCGCGCCCGCAACCGCACCAGCAAGACGGTGACCGGCCAGCACCGCGAGGTTTTCTACCAGTGCACCTTCATCCCGTGCGGCCACACGTGGCGCGCCTCCCTCGTCTATGACTACGGCATCGTGCCCAGCGGCATCCCCAACCCCAAGGTTGACCTGCCGCTGAAGCAGATGACGCGTCAGGAAGCGCTGGAAGTGCTGCGGCCCCGCGATCCCTCACAGCCCGACATGTTCGACGCGCCGCCCGGTCACTAGCCCGGCACGGCCTGAGGAAACCCTCCATGAACCGTTCGAAAATCCACCCGCGCGACTGTGGTTGCGCGGAGTGTTCCCCTGCGCCCTCGGCATCCGATGCGCGCCTGATCGCCGCCTTCGTCGCGGCTTCCACCCTGATCATCGTCGCCCTGGCACTGGCTGTGCAGGCGTCGGCGCACTGGTCCCCGGTCTGACCCGAGAAAGGCACCCCATGCACTTCCATTTCCTTGACCGCGCACTTGCATCCGCCCCGGTCGCGCTGCCCGCTCCCGTCACCATCGAATGCCACGGCTGCGGCGCGGTGGAGCATCGCCGCGCCGCCGTTCTGCCCGAAGGCTGGTCGACCAAGGCTGAGGGCGATGACGTCCACGCCTTCTGCACGGACTGCACCGAAACCGTTCCCGATGGATCGAAGCAGTGATCGTTCTGCCGATCATCCCTGCCGCCGATCCGGCTGACGATCTCTCCCCGCAGGACATCGCCCGTTTGGAGGCCATGTGGGGCCTGCCGGGCAGCGACGCCCCGATCATCGGCAGCCTCACCGCCTGCAAGGCTCGCGCCGCCCTCTTTGGCCGCGTGCTGTTCGCCGCCCTCCCCGCGCTCGGCCTCACCGTCGCTGTCGCTCAACTCGTGAAGTGGATTGCCCCGTGAACGCCGAAGTTACGACCTATTCCAGCGCCTGCGGCGCGGTGCGCGAGCATAACAAAGCCTCGGTATCTTGGCTCCAGCGCCATCTTGGCATCGGCTACAACGCCGCTGCGAAGTTCATCGAACGGATGGAGGCAGACGGCTTCGTCTCCGCGCCGGATCATGTCGGCCGTCGCACGGTGCTGATCAATGGCCAGACGCCGCCGCCGGCACCCGAGCAGCAGATCGAAATCCCGGTAGAACTGCCCACCGCGCATCGCGCCGTGGATGATCGCCTGCGCCTTCTGATCGAGCGGGTCGAGCGCCTGGAAGGCGAGAAGAAGGGCATCAGCGACGATATCCGCGACGTCTACAACGAGGCCAAAGCGGTCGGTTACGACGTCAAGATCATGCGCATGGTCGTGCGGCTCCGGAAGCTGAAGCCGGACGACCGCCGCGAAATGGACATGCTGCTCGACACGTACAAGTCGAACCTCGGGATCGACTGACCGTGTTCGGCTTCTTTCGCCGTCGCAAGGCAGTAGAGGCCGCGCCCGCTCAGGACCTGAGCGCCGCAGCCCGGCAACTCGCCGCTGCCCCGCGCCGCGAAGACAAGCCCGAGCGCCCCCGCACCAACCGCGCCCTCATCCGCGCGATGACAGACGCCCTCCGCGCCGATCTGCGCGCCAAGGGCCACGCCCACCTTGAACCGATCGATTGGAGCAAGTTCTCATGAATGCCAGCCCCGCTGCGTTCTTCGATGTGCCCGACCTCGACATGGCCGATTTTCACGCGGCCCTGCGCTCGACCCGTCCCGCACCGGCGTTCGACACGCTGCGCCTCGCAGCCGCGTTCCGCGCCAAGCCCCGCCCCGCCGCCCAGCGCGTGCCCATGATGCCCGCGCCCAACCCCGGTCCCTGCCGCCACTGCGGCGCGCGCGGGACCCACGGCTGCGACCACTTCCTGCCGCATGACGCGAAGGCGCGTCATTGCTAAGGGATAAGCTGTGACCCCGCGCCGACTGTCGGCAGACCAGATCGTCATGCTCCGCTGCTCCGGCCACGACCCGAAAAAGGGTTGTGGCTTTGGCGTCAGGCTCATGAGCGCACGCAACTGGCGCACAGCCAGAGCGCTCGAACGCCGTTCCCTCGGATGGATCGAGCATAGCGCGCCGGCCCGGTTTTTCGCGAACCGAGCGGGCACCGCGATCACGCGGGCGCTCGTCCCCGCCGACAGTCGGTTGTGAACATGCATCATCACAACCTCACCCCCAAGCAGAATGCCAAAAAGAGCTTAAGCCTCATGACCTTGACAACAATTCCGGGCACGCACAGGGTGACTTCCGTCTCCACAAAAACAGTGGCGATGCGGTTTAGCAGCCGTTATGAGTCAGTCCGCTCGACGTGCGTATTCCGCGCGTTTTCTATGGTCGGGCGCACCGTGAGGCCTTCGGGCCTGCCGGAAATGGGCTTTCTCACCGGTCTGCTAACTCGGTGTTGCCCGACCTCCAGAACAGCAGCTGGCGACCGGGTTCTCTTCGGAGGTAGCCCGGTTGAACACGTATCCCATCTTCGATCTGCGAAGCCGCGCCAGCGTAAGCTGGTTCGCGCGCACCAGATCGCGGGAGGCGCGCATGTCTGACTTCGCCGCTGCGCCGTCCGGCCGCTTCCTCAAGATCACCGATGTTGTGAACGAGACCTCGCTGTCTCGCGCCACGATCTATCGCCTCGTCGCCAAGGGCGAATTCCCCGCCCCGATCCGGGTCAGCGCCCAGCGCGTCGCATGGGTCGAAGACGCCGTGCAGGGCTGGAAAGCCCAACAGGCAAGCGAGGCCTCCAATCAAGTGCCATGGGGGTATCCTAGGGGGTATCAGGCACAGGCGAACTCTAAAAAATATCTTTTAAACAGAGAGTTAGAGATGCAATCCAATTCCTCGCGGGGCATCCAATCTTCCCCAAATCGCTGAAATTGCGGGATAGTTCCCGAGCTCTCACGGCCTCGTGCGGCGTGCGCGGCGGTTTTCGCGCGTGCCGCTCACCATGGTGCGCGGCATCAATGGGTCGGGGCTTGCTGCCGGCAAAACGGGAAATGCCCAGCCTTTCGCTGCGGCGTTGATCGGCTCGATGGGGGACAGACCGATTCGCGGCGGGGCGGGGGGAACGTGCCGCTCACGAGCCGTCGGTAATCAGCGTCCCGCCATCCACCACCAGATTGTGCCCGGTGACAAAGGCCCCGGCATCCGATGCAAGGAAGACGGCAGCGCCTGCCACCTCCCGCGGCATGCCGGGGCGGCGCAGCGGGGTCATGGCCATGCGGCGGGCCATGAAGGCCTCGTCCGCCAGCAAGGGGCCGGACAGTTCGGTGGCGATGAAACCCGGCGAGATCGCGTTGACGCGTACGCCGCGCGGTCCCCACTCCACCGCCAGATTGCGCGCCAGCTGCGCGACGCCCGCCTTGGCAAGCGCATAGGCGTTGATGCGCCCGTTGCCTCTGAGGCCCGAGAGGCTGGAGACCAGTATCGCCGCCCCGCCCCCACGCTCCGCGATTTTTGGCAGGGCCAGGTTGCAGAGCGCGACCTGACTGGTGAGGTTGATCGCCATGACGCGGGCATAGTCAGCCATGTCGAGATCGGCAAAAGCCCCTGCCCTGCCGGTGATCCCGGCATTGCAGACCAGCACCTCCAGCCCGCCGAATTCCGCCACTGCGCGATCCACCAAGGCCGCAAGCGCCCCGTCATCGGTCACATCGCAGGGCTGCCCGGGCATGCCGAGTTCGGCAGCGACGCGCGCGGTGTCCTGCGCATCCTCGCTGGAGATCACCACGCGCGCGCCCTGCGCGATCAGCCCCTCGGCAATCGCGCGTCCGATCCCGCGCGTGGAGCCGGTGACGATGGCGCTCCGCCCCGCGAGGTCAAACTGGCCCGAGAGGTCGACCATGCTCAGTCCTCGTTTGCCGCCGCGTTGTAGACGGGATCGACCTGTTCGGGCTTGGCCTCATCCAGCGGCACGCCGTTATGGAGGTAAGCGGGTGCCTCGATCAGGATGAAGGCGATGCGGCAGACCGCGTCGCTGGTGTTGCGCCAGAGGTGGTTGGTGCCGCGCTGGACGATGATGCCGCCCTCGCGCACGGTCGTCTTGCGGCCGTCCTCCAGTTCCAGCTCTATCTCGCCCTTCATCACCACCCCGTAGTCGATCGAGTTGGTGCGGTGCATCGGGCTCTGCTTGCCCGGCAGCATGTCCACCACGCGGATCACCGATCCGCCTTCGAGCGTCGTGCCAGTGGGGCGTTCGCGGCCTTCGGTTTCGTCGTTGTTGTCGGCAGGGACGGTGGCGGTGGTCCAGATCGTCAGGAACGAGGCATCGCCCGAGGGGATCATTTTCGTCGGCGTCACGTCTTCGGAGCGGAACACCGCGCGCCCGTTCCCGTCGTGGCCGGTGACGACACGCTGGATGGGCGGCAGGCCGGAATCGGAAAGGACTTCGCTCATGCCTGTACAACCTTCTGTTCGATGACGCCGAACGGCGCGCGGCCGTCGGCAAGGGTTCCCTGCATGCGCACGGTATCGCCGAAGCGCATGAATTCGGTGCGCGGCGCGCCGAAATCGACCAACTCGATGCCGCGCCGCTCGGCGATGCAGGAGGAGCCGATCTCGCGGTAGTTTGCGTTGGAGACGGTGCCTGAGCCGATCACCGTACCCGCCACCAGATCGCGCGTGGCGCAGGCGTGGGCGACCAGTTCGTGGAAGCCGTGCCCCATCGGCTCGCCATTGGCGGCGCCGAAGCGCTGGCCGTTCCAGTCCACCAAGAGGTCCATGCAGACGCGGCCACTCCGCCACTGGTCGCCCAGTTCCTCCGGCGTCACCGCAAAGGGCGCCATCGAACAGGGCGGCTTGGCCTGGACCCAGCCGAAGCCGGTCTTCATCTCCGGCCCGGCCAGCTTGCGCAGCGACCAGTCGTTGATCTGCACGATCAGGCGAATGTGCTGCATGCAGTCTTCGGCGCAGGTCCCCATCGGTACGCCGTCGACGATCACGCCGAACTCGCCCTCGAAATCGATACCGTTCTCTTCGGTAAGGAAGCGCACATCCTCGGCCGGGCCGTAAAACTTGTCGGAAGTGCCCTGATACATCAGCGGCTTGCCGGTCTTCACCGGCACGACGCCCAGCGCCTTGTCCATCAGTTCGCCGTGGCAGGCGAACGCGGAGCCATCGAGCCATTGCCAGGCACGCGGCAGCGGTGCGCGCAGCAACGCGGCGTCCAGCGCCTCGGGAAACTCCGAAATCCCGGCCAGCACCGGCGCGACAAAGGCCCAGCTTTCCATCGCCTGCTGCAGCGTATCCACCGGCGCGGGCGCAAAACGGTCGCCCTCGGGCGAAACGACGACGAGGCGCCCGTCGGGGGTGCCGTCATCGAGGGTTGCGAGGCGCATGTCTTGGTTCTCTCCCGGAATGCTCTTTCCTTGAGAACCGGGCTAGCGAAGCCCTCCTGCGGCAACAACGGCATAGGATCGATAGCAAGCCATCGATAACATGCGATGGTCCCCGCTCGCCCCCCGGCGCTAGGTCCGGTGAAAATCACGTCACACCGGATCGGGAGAATATCATGGCCACCTGGCTGAAGCGCGGCGCCACTGCCGAGGCAAAGGCAGACGCGGACCGCAAGGTTCGCGACATCGTCGAGGCGGCGCTTGCCGATATCGAGAAGCGCGGCGACGAAGCGGTGCGCGAGATGTCTATCCGGTTCGACGGCTGGGACCGCGACGACTACCGCCTCAGCCAAGCCGAAATCGACGCCTGCGTCGACAGCCTGACCCCGCAGGAACGCAAGGACATCGAGTTCGCGCAGGCGCAGGTGAAGAACTTCGCCCAGATCCAGCGCGCTTCGATGCAGGACGTGGAAGTCGAGACGCTGCCCGGCGTCGTGCTGGGCCACCGGAACATCCCTCTGAATTCCGCAGGCTGCTATGTGCCCGGCGGCAAGTATCCGCTGCTGGCCTCCGCGCACATGTCGGTGATCACCGCCAAGGTCGCGGGCGTGAAGCGCGTCGTCACCTGCGCCCCGCCGTTTCAGGGCCAGCCCGCGCGCGCGATCGTCGCCGCGCAGGCCATGGCCGGAGCCGATGCGATCTATGCGCTGGGCGGCATTCAGGCGGTCGGCGCCATGGCGCTCGGCACGCAGAGCATCGATCCGGTCGATATCCTTGTCGGTCCCGGCAATGCCTTCGTCGCCGAAGCCAAGCGCCAGCTTTTCGGGCGTGTCGGCATCGACCTGTTCGCCGGGCCGACCGAAACCCTGATCATTGCCGACGAGATCGGCTGCGATCCCGAAATCGCCGCCACCGACATCCTCGGACAGGTCGAGCACGGGCCGGACAGCCCCGGCGTGCTGCTGACCAATTCGGAGAAGTTCGCCGGCGCGACGATGGCCGAGATCGAGCGCCTGCTGCAGATCCTCCCCACCGCCGACCATGCCCGCAAGGCCTGGGAAAACTTCGGCGAAGTGATCGTGGCGGACAGCTACGAGGAGATGGTCAGGGTCGCCGACGAGATCGCCAGCGAGCACGTGCAGGTGATGACCGCCGATCCGGACTATTTCCTGAGCACCATGACCAACTACGGCGCGCTGTTCCTGGGGAGCCGCACCAATGTCAGCTTCGGCGACAAGGTGATCGGCACCAACCACACGCTGCCCACGAAGAAGTCGGCGCGCTACACCGGCGGCCTGTGGGTCGGCAAGTTCCTGAAGACCTGCACCTACCAGCGCGTCACCACCGACGAGGCCTCGGCGCTGATCGGCGAATATTGCTCGCGCCTCTGCGCGCTGGAGGGCTTCGCAGGCCACGGCGAGCAGGCGAATATCCGCGTGCGGCGCTTCGGCGGGCGCAACGTGCCCTATGCCGGGCAGGCCGAACCGACGCCCGAGACGGCGGCCTGACCATGGCGATCCCGCAGACGCCGAGCCTGCGCCTTGATGGACGCCGGGCTGTGGTGACCGGCGCGGGCCGGGGCATCGGCCTCGCCGCCGCCGCCGCGCTGGCGGCGGCGGGCGCCGAGGTCACGCTGGTTGCCCGCACCTCGGGGGAGATCGAGGCGGCTGCCGCCGAGATCGGCAATGGTGCATGCGCCGCGACGCTCGACGTTTCCGACCTCGGCGCCGTGGCCGCGTTCTTCGCGGACCGCGCGCCGTTCCACGTGCTCGTCAACAATGCCGGCACCAACCGCCCCAAGCCGATGTGGGAGGTGAGCGAAGGCGATTACGACGCCGTGCTCGACCTCAATCTCAAGTCCGCCTTTTTCGTGGCGCAGGCCTGCGTGAAGCGGATGACAGGTACCGGCACCAGGGGCAGCCTGATCCACATGGGCAGCCAGATGGGGCATGTCGGCGGGCCGAACCGCTCGCTCTACTGCGCCAGCAAGTGGGCGCTGGAGGGCATGAACAAGGCCATGGCGCTGGACCTTGCCCCCCACGGCATCCGCTCCAACACGATCGCCCCGACATTCATCGAAACCCCGCTGACCAAGCCCTTCTTCGAGGACGAAGCCTTCAAGGCCAGCGTGCTTTCGAAGATCAAGCTCGGCCGCATCGGCCAGGTGGAGGACCTGATGGGCGCGGTGCTGTTCCTCGCCTCCGACGCCTCCGCGCTCATGACCGGCACCAGCCTTGTCGTCGATGGCGGCTGGACCGCAGAATAATCGCCCCAAGCGTTTTCCAATCAGGTGGAACACCTGATGCCTCGGAAAACGCGACAACCCAAAACTTCCCGCAGGATAGATCATGTTCGAACCGTTCCCCGGAAACTACGTCTGGAACCTCGCCACCAACCTCGCGCTCGCCTGCGGGGGCAATTACGGCGAGATCGACGCGGCCAACCGCCCGATCATGGAGGCGAGCAAGGCCGGCGCCGATGCCGGGTCCGCGCAGATGTTCGACAGCTGGATCGCGGTCGCCGATCAGGTCACCGCCAATGCCCAAGGCGACGAGGCGGCCGGTTTCCTGCTTTCCGCCGGCACCAAGTACTTGCGCGCCTCGGGCTACTATCTCGCGGCCGAGCGCATGCAGAGCCGCGACTATGCCCCGCGCTGGGCCGCCTACGACAAGGGGCTGGAGCTGTTCCACAAGGGCGCGAAGCTGCGCGGGCTGCATGTCGACAAGGTCGAAATCCCCTACGAGGACAGCGCCTATACCGCCATTTTTGTCCACGACGGTTCGGGCACGCCGCGCCCGACGCTGGTCTCGGTCAACGGGCTCGATTCGATGAAGGAGCAGGTCTGCATGGCGGGCCATGGCCAATCGAATCTGGAGCGGGGCATGAACACCCTGTTCGTCGACCAGCCCGGCACCGGCGAGGCGATCCGCAAGCGCGGCCTTCCCGCCGTGTTCGACGGCGAGCGCTGGGGCACCCCTGCGCTCGAATACCTGCTGACGCGCGATGACGTGATCCATGACCGGATCGGCATTTTCGGCCTCTCCTTCGGCGGCTATCACGCACCGCGCATCGCCGCCAACGAGCCGCGCTATGCGCTTTGCGCGGTGATGGGCGCCAACCACGTCTGGGGCCGCCGCCAGCGCGAGCGCGTGGCCAACGAAGGCGAGAACCCGGTGCCGCACTATTGGGACCACGTCATGTGGGTCTTCGGCATCGAAGCCCAAAATGGGGGGCGCGACGCCTTCCTCGAATACGCCGACCGGATCACGCTCGACGGGCAGGTGGAGAAGATCCGCGTGCCCTTCCTGATCACCCACGGCGAGAACGACCGCCAGATCCCCGCCTTCAATGCGCAGCTCAGCTACGATCAGGCGGTGAACAGCCCCAAGCGCACGCTCCGCGTCTTCACCAGGAAGGATTTCGAGGTCGAGCACTGCGGCGCCGACAACGGCACCGGCATGCGCGACTATATCGCCGACTGGTGCGCCGAAACCTTTGCGGAAATGGGCTGAGCGCGATGGCCGAATTCACCTTCCACCACGGCGGCGTCTCCGTTCCCAGTCTTGACGAGGCGATCGACTGGTACGGCCGCGTGCTGGGCTTCGCGGTCGAGAAGACGTTCTACATCGAAGCGGCCAGGTCCCGCACCGCGATGGTCCGCAAGGGCCCGCTGCGCTTCGAGATCTTCGAGGTGGAAGGCGCCGCCCCCCTCCCCGAGGACCGCCGCTCCCCGCCGCGCGATCTCAAGACCCACGGCAACAAGCATCTCGCCTTCCGGGTGGAAGACCTCGAGGCCTTCCTGGCCGAGATGGAGGAGAAGCAGGCCGACATCGCCTTTGTCGTGCGCGAGGCTTTCGGCAAGGGCTGCTTCATCCGCGACTGCGCGGGCAACCTGATCGAATTCGTCGAGGAGCCGGACCTGTGATCCACGAACTGGCCACACTCACCATCGACCCGGCCCGCGCCGCCGCGTTCGAGGCCGCGGTTGCCGAGGCGCGCCCGCATTTCGAGGCGGCCGGGGGGTTTGTCTCCTTCGCGCTGCACCGCTCGGTGGAGAACCCCGCGCGGTATCACCTCGTCGTCGGCTGGGAGAGCGTCGAGGCCCACATGATCGACTTCCGCGAGTCCGAGGGTTTTCAGGTCTGGCGTTCGCTGGCGGGCCCGTTCTTCACGGCGCCGCCTTGCGTCGAGCATCTTGCCCAGGCGATCTGAATACGCGATCTGAACACGCGATCTGAACGAGACCCGGCACGGCATCCCCCGGCCTGCGGCATACGCGGGAGTGGGGCGCGGGGAGCGGGGAGCGGGGAGCGGGGAGCGGGCTGGTGCCGCGAAATTCGCGTTTCGCGAATTGCCAGAGGCTCGCTCAGGCCTGGTTCGCCGCCGCGATCATGTCGCACTTCTGGTTGGCTTCCCGGGCACCGCCGCCCAGCAGCGAAACCGCCAGGAACCCGGCGAGCACCGCCACCACGAAGGCCACCGTCACCTTGCCCAGGTGCTTGTCGATCACTGCCTTGATCGGCGCGCCGAACAGGCGGAACAGCACGCCGACGATCAGGAAGCTGATCGAGCGCGAGATCACCGAGGCCCCGAGGAACACGAAGAGGTTCATGCCGATGAACCCCGCGGTGATCGTCAGCAGCTTGAAGGGGATCGGCGTCGCGCCCTTCACGATGATGATCTCCGCACCGTATTCGCGCAAATAGCACGCCGCCTTGGGGAAGCTGTCGGCCAGATGCAGCGCGCGCAGCAGCGCCTCGCCGAAGGCGGCATAGGCAAAGTGACCGATGGCATACCCCAGCAGCCCGCCGACGACCGAGGCCGTGGTGGCGATCACCGCATAACGAATCGCCTTTTTCGGTTCGGCCAGACACATCAGGCCCAGCAGCGGATGCGGCGGCACCGGGAAGAAGCTGGCTTCCATGAACGCGAAGAGTGCCAGCCACCAGCCGGCATGGCGGTGCGACGCCTTGGCCATGGTCCAGTCGTAAAGGCGGCGCAGCATCGAATTCTCCGCAATAAGGTATGGGCGCGTGCTTAGTGGGCACGGGTTCGGGCGGCAAGCAATAACCTATTTGGTTATTTCCTATTGACAGCGTAACGCCGATTAGGTACATATCGGGAACATCGCGAAATTCCGAGTCGCTCCGGCGTCTCCTTCGCGCCCCCACTCACAGCAACAGGATGTTCCGGATGGCCGAGCCGAAGCGCGCTTCGTCCGCTGCTGCCCCGTGCAAGCGTCGGACGAGGCTCAATGCCGATCTTGCCAGGAGCGAGGACAAGCTGAACCGCCACTGGCGCACCGCCTTCCTCGCCGTGCTGGCGGAAACCTCGAATGTCAGCGCCGCCGCCCTCGCCGCCGGGGTCCACCTCAGCCGCCCCTACAAGCTGCGCCGCAATGACCCCGACTTCGCCCGCGACTGGCGCGGCGCCCTGCTGGAAGGATACGAGAACCTCGAACTGGAACTGCTCCACCGGTTGCGCTTCGGCGAAACCAAGGACGGCGAGATGAAGTTCGACAACGCCAATGCCCTGCGCCTGCTCGGCCTCCACCGCGAGACCGTGGCACGCGAGCGGGCCATGCGCGAGGACGAGGACATCGGCGCCGTGCGCGCCTCGCTCCGGGCCAAGATCGCGCAGCTGCGCGAACAGGTTATCGCCCGCCGCGCGGCAGAGGAAGGCCCCCAGGATGGCTGAGGCCGACCCGCTGGACTGGCTGACCGAGGCCGAAAGCGGGGAGATCGAGGCGTTCATGGCCAGCCTCGACCGGAACGAGCGCCGCGAATGGCGCTGGGACTGGTCGATCCGGGCGCGGCCCTCGCAGCTCGCCCCGGCCGGCGACTGGCGCGTCTGGCTGGTCATGGCCGGGCGCGGCTTCGGCAAGACCCGCTGCGGCGCCGAATGGGTGCGCCTCGTCGCCGAGGAGAATCCCGATGCCCGCATCGCGCTGGTCGCCGCCAATCTGGGCGAGGCGCGCTCGGTCATGGTCGAGGGCGAGAGCGGACTGCTCGCGGTCGGTGCGCCGTGGCGCCGCCCGGTGTTCGAACCCTCGCTCAGGCGGCTGACCTGGCCGGGCGGCGCGCAGGCCACGCTCTATTCGGCCGCCGAGCCCGAATCGCTGCGCGGCCCCCAGCACAGCCACGCCTGGTGCGACGAGATCGCCAAGTGGGACAATGCCGCGGGGCGGGCAACGTCGGCCTGGGACAACCTGCTGATGGGCCTGCGCCTCGGCCGCGATCCGCGCGTGGTCGCCACCACCACGCCGCGCAGCATGCCGCTGGTCACGCGGCTGCTGGCGGATAGCGCCTCGGGCGAGGTCGTCGTCACGCGGGGGAGCACCTTCGACAATGCCGCCAACCTGCCCGCGCGCTTTCTCTCGGCAATGCGCCGCAATTTCGGCCGCAGCCTGCTCGGCAGGCAGGAGATCGACGGCGAGCTGATCGCCGACATCGAGGGCGCGCTGTGGAGCCGCGCCTTGCTGGAACGCTGCCGCGAGGCGCGCGCGCCTGCATGTTGCCGCGTGGTCGTCGGCGTCGATCCGCCCGCTTCGGCGGGCGGAGACGCCTGCGGCATCGTCGTCGTCGGCCTCTCGGCGGACGGCAACGCCCATGTGCTGGCCGATGCCTCGGCCGAGAAGGCCGGCCCCGAACGCTGGGCCCGCGCCGTCGCCGAGGCGGCAGTGGCCTGGTCCGCCGACCGCGTCATCGCCGAGGCCAACCAGGGCGGCGCCATGGTCGCCTCGGTGCTGCGCGCGGCGGAAGTTTCGCTGCCGCTGCGGCTGGTCCACGCCAGCCGCGGCAAAGTCGCCCGCGCCGAGCCCGTGGCCGCGCTCTACGAGGCCGGACGCGTGCGCCATGCCGGACTGTTCCCGGCGCTGGAAGACGAGATCTGCGGGCTTGTCGCCGGTGGTTCCTACCAGGGACCGGGGCGCTCGCCCGACCGCGCCGACGCGCTGGTCTGGGCCCTCACCGAGCTGATGCTCGGCAAGGCTTCGGCCCCGCAAGTGCGCTTGCCCTGAAACACGAACCTTGCGCGGCTCCGGCCGCTCCCTCCCGCCTGGAAAGGAACCCCACGTGTCCTTCATCGATACGTTCGTCGCCGCCTTCAAGGGCGAGAGTGCCCGCGTGCCCCTGGCGCGAGGGCCCGCCTCACCCTGGTTCTTCGCCGAAGGCGACGGCGGGCGAGCCCCCTTCGAATATGCCTCGGCGGTGCGCCGGGCCTATCTCGAGAATCCCGTCGCCCAGCGCGCGGTGCGGCTGGTGGCCGAAGGGATCGCCGGCGCCCCGCTCAAGGCCGCCGATCCGAAGCTCGCCGCGCTCATCGGCGAGACCAGCGCCGGGCAGTCGCTGCTGGAAACGCTCGCCTGCCACCTGCTGCTGCACGGCAATGCCTATGTGCAGGTGCTCAAGGACGCGCGCGGGCGCCCTGTCGAACTCTTTGCGCTGAGGCCCGAGCGCGTGACCGTCGTCGCGGGCGAGGACGGCTGGCCCGCCGCCTATGCCTATGACGTGGCGGGACGGCGCATGACCATCCCGCTGCACGGCGAGGATGCCTCGCCCAACGTGATCCACATCCGCCACTTCCACCCGGCGGACGATCATTACGGTGCCGGCTGCCTTGCCGCCGCCGACGAGGCGATCGCCACCCACAATGCCGCCGCGCGGTGGAACCGCCAGCTTCTCGAAAACGCCGCCCGCCCCTCCGGCGCGCTGGTCTACGAGACCGGGGACGGCGATACCCTCACCCCCGAACAGTTCGACCGGCTCAAGACCGAACTGAGCCAGGCCTATGCCGGATCGCACAATGCCGGGCGGCCGATGCTGCTGGAAGGCGGGCTCAAGTGGCAGGCCATCGCGCTGACGCCTGCCGACATGGACTTCGCCACGCTCAAGGCCGCCGCCGCCCGCGACGTGGCGCTGGCCTTCGGGGTGCCGCCGATGCTGCTCGGCCTGCCGGGCGATGCCACCTATGCCAATTACCGCGAGGCCAACCGCGCGCTCTGGCGGCTGACGCTGCTGCCGCTGGCCGCCAAGATCTTCGCGGCGCTCTGCGAAGGACTGGCGCCGTGGTTCCCCGAGGCCTGCCTTGCCATCGACCTCGATCAGGTCCCCGCGCTGGCCGAGGACCGCGAGCGGCTCTGGTCGCAAGTGAGCGCCGCCGATTTCCTCGATGGCGACGAGAAGCGCGCGCTGCTCGGCCTGCCCGAACGCCCCCATTCCGGGAAGGAAGTGGAGAACAAATCATGAACCAGAAGGACATGCTTGCCGGTCTGCTGGCACAGGCGGCCTCCGAAGGCGGCGATCTGGTGACCCTGCGCGCCGTGGTCGAGGAAGCGAGCGAAGTCGGCGCGCGGCGGATGCTGTCGCGGATCGGCCTCGACGATGCCACCGCGCCCGGCGACCTCACCGAACTGCGCGAACTGCTGCAGGCCTGGCGCGACGCCAAGTCCAGCGCCCGGGCCGCCGCCATCGGCTGGTTCGTGCGCGCGGTGCTGGCCGCGCTGCTGCTTGGCCTGGCGGTGCGCTGCGGCACCACGGAGCTGCTGCGTTGAGCCGCGACTTGCGCTTCGCTGGCTATGCCGCGCTGTTCGACCGGCGCGATTCCGGCCGCGACACCATCCGCCCCGGCGCCTTTGCCCGCACCCTGGCCGAGCGCCGCGATCCGCTGCCGCTCTACTGGCAGCACCGGCCGGACGTGCGCATCGGCTGGGTCGAGACCGCTGCCGAGGACGCGCGCGGCCTGCGGGTGGTGGCCAGGATCGACAATCCCGACGGCGCCGCCGGCCTCGCGCTCAGGCGCGGCACCGTCAACGGCCTGTCGTTCGGCTACCGCGCGCGCTCCAGCCGCCAGGATGCGGCGGGCCGCGAACTGCTCGACCTCGAACTGTTCGAAGTCAGCCTCGTCACCCACCCGATGCAGCACGGCGCGCGGGTGCACCTCGTTTCCTGACTCTGCCTTCCCCTCCTCCCGACAGTTTTCCGCCGCCCGTCCGGCGGCTCCCAAGCGAAAGGTGAATGCCCCATGGAATCCACGAACCCGGTCGAAGCGCTCGACTCCTCGTTCGATCTTGTCACCCGCCAGGACGCCACCGAAGCCGCCGTCGAAGCGCTGCGCGGCGATGTCGAGGACGTGAAGTCGCGGCTCGACCGCGTCGGCCGCGCCGCCGCCCGCCCGCTGATCGAGGGCGCCGCCACCGCCGCCTCGGTCGAAGTGAAGGGCTTTGTCGACGGCTACTTGCGCATGGGCCGCGAGACCGAGCTGAAATCGATGTCGGGCCTCGTCGCCGCGGACGGCGGCTATGCGGTCCCGCGCGAGATCGACGCGCTGATTTCCAGCCGCCTCAAGAACGTCAGCCCGATCCGCTCGATCGCCCAGGTCGTGCAGACCGGTACGGCCGGTTATCGCAAGCTGATCAACACCGGCGGCACCGCCTCGGGCTGGGTCAGCGAGACCGGCGCCCGCGTCGAGACCGCCAGCCCCAGCCTTGCCGAGATCGTGCCGCCCTCCGGCGAACTCTACGCCAATCCCTCGGCAAGCCAGGCCATGCTCGACGATGCCATGTTCGACATCCAGACCTGGCTGGCGGACGAGATCGCGATGGAATTCGCCCGCGCCGAAGGCGCCGCCTTCATCACCGGCACCGGCACCAACCAGCCCAAGGGCTTTCTGGCCGCTCCCACCGCCGCGACGGCTGACGCCGCCCGCGCATTCGGTACCCTGCAGTTCCTCGTCTCCGGCAATGCCAGCGGCTTCGACACCGCGCCGGAACTGAAACTGATCGACCTTGTCCATTCACTGAAGGGCGGCCACCGCCAGGGCGCCAGCTGGGTGATGAACTCCAAGACGCTGGCAGTGGTGCGCAAGCTCAAGGCCGCCGACGGCTCGTTCCTGTGGCAGCCGGGGCTGATGGAAGGCCAGCCCAACCGCCTGCTGGGTTATCCGGTGGTCGAGGCCGAGGACATGCCCGATGTCGCCGCCAATGCCTTCCCGATCGCCTTCGGCAACTTCCGCGCCGGCTACCTGATCACGGAGCGCAGCACGACCTCGATCCTGCGCGATCCCTATACCAACAAGCCCTTCGTCAACTTCTACGCAACGAAGCGGATCGGCGGGCAGGTGCTCGATTCGGACGCGATCAAGCTGCTCAAGATCTCGGCCTGACGGAAGCGGCATGCCTCGGGGGGCCCTCCTCCCTCCCCGAGGCCCCGCTTTCACGCAGGGGGTGGTCTGGTGCCGCCCCTCACCGGGCCGCCCCCTGCGCCTGTTTTCCTCCTGATCGGAGACACCCATGCACCGGGTCATCCTTACGCCGGCCACCCTGCCGTCCTCGGCGCTTGCCGAGCTCAAGCAGTGGCTCGGCATCACCACCGCGCGCGACGACGCTCCGCTTGCGCAGCTCCTTGCGAGCACACTCGACATGTTCGAGGCCTTTACCGGCGTCATGCCGCTCGCCGCCTCGTGCGAGGAAACGCTGCCTGCCCACCCCGGCTGGAACGTACTGGCCACGCGTCCGGTTCAGGCCATCACCGCGCTCGACGGAATTGCCGCCGACGGCACCCGCTTTCCGCTTTCCTCCGGCATGTACGAGGTCGACCTCGGTGCCGATGGCAGCGGCCGGGTGCGGCTGCCGATGCCCGCCGCAGCCAGCCGCGTCGCCGTCCGCTTCACGGCGGGCCTCGCCGCCAACTGGGATGGCCTGCCCGATGCCCTGCGCCACGGCATGATCCGCCTTGCCGCCCACCAGCACCGCGAACGCGAGAACGAGGGCGCAGCGCCGCTGCCGCCCGCCTCGGTCGCCGCGCTCTGGCGGCCCTGGCGCCGGATGCGGCTGGCATGAGCAGCGGCCTGATCGAGACCCGGGTGGACAAGGCCTTCGACGCCCTTGCCCGGCGCCTCACCGCCCGCGCCGCCGCCATCGCGACTGCCGTTACCGCCGCCAACGCCGAAACGCAGGCCCTCGCCGCGCGCGGGGACAAAAGCCGGTGGCGCCGCGCGGATCTCCTCTGGCCGCTTTTCGCGAAAGGATAGTCCATGGAAATCGCCCTTCGCGCCGCGCTGATCGACTGGCTTGCCGCCGATCCCGTGCTGGCCGCCGAACTCAACGCGGTGGCCGAGGAAGCCCCCGCGCGCACCAGCCTGCCCTGGCTCGCCATCGCTTCGAGCGCGAGTGCCGACTGGAGCTGCAAGACCGCTCCCGGCCGCGAGATCCGGGTGGCGCTGGAGCTCCATTGCCGGGGCGATGCCCCCGATGCCGCGGGAACCCTCGTCCGTGGAATCGAAGCGCGGGTCGAGAGCCTGCCGCGCACGCAGCCCGCGTTCCAGATCGTCACCGCCCAGTTCCTGCGCGCCCGCGCCGAGCAGCGCGGCGAAAGCCGCCGCGCGATCCTGCTCGAATACCGCTTCCGCCTCATGGCGGCCTGACCCTCAGGCAATCCTTCGACAAGCTCAGGATGAGCGCAGTTGGGTGCCTGCTCTCCTCCCGCTCAGGCTGAGCCTGTCGAAGCCTCACCGATCCAGCCCCGATCACAGGAGACATTCCATGCCCGCCCAGAAAGGCAGCGCCTTCCTTCTCAAGATCTCCGACGGCGCAACGCCCGCCGTCTATCAGACCGTCGCCGGTCTGCGTACCACGCAGATGTCGGTCACCAGCGATACTGTCGTCATCACCAGCAAGGACAGCGGCGGCTGGCGCGAACTGCTGTCGGGCGCGGGCGTGCGTTCGGTTTCGGTCAGCGCGGCGGGAATTTTCCTCGGCAGCGCCGCCGAAGCCCGCATCCGCACCAATGCCATGGCGGGCACGCTTGCCGACTACGAACTGAGCTTCGAGGACGGCGACAAGCTGCGCGGCAAGTTCCTCGTCCAGCGGCTGGACTACGCCGGCGACTTCAATGGCGAGCGCAATTACACGATCCAGCTCGAAAGCTCCGGCACGGTCGCATCGGCATGACGGAACTCGGGATGACGGAACTCGGGATGACGGGGGCCGCGTCTCCGGCCAATGGCCTGCGCGGCGAGGCCATGCTCGCCATCGGCGATGCCTCCCACCGGCTGCGACCGACCTTCACCGCGCTGGTGGCCGCCGAAGAGGAACTCGGCCCGCTTTTCGCCCTCGTCGAGCGGGCCGGGGCGGGGCAGCTGCGCCTTTCGGAGTTGGCGGCACTGTTCTGGCACTGCCTCGATGCACAGGGCCGGCCGCCGCGAGAGGCGGTAGGCGAAGCCGTCCTCGCCGCCGGCCTTGCCGCCTGCGCCGCGCCGCTGCGCACTTTGCTCGGCCAGATTCTCAAGGGCGCAGGATGAGCGGGGAGCGGTTCGCTTCGGCAGCCCTTGCCCTTTGCGGTCTCGCCGCGCGCACGCTCGGCTGGCGCCCCGGCGAGTTCTGGGAAGCCACCCCCGCCGAACTCGCCGCCGCCCTTGGCCTGCCCGCCGTCACCGACGCCCCCGGAATCGACCGCGAGACCCTCCAGAAACTGATGGAAAACGACCATGAGCGATGAAATCGACAGCCTGCTGGTGGACGTGCGCGCCAGCACCGATGGCTTCACGCGCGACATCGCCCGGATGCGTTCCAGCGTCGATAGCAACCTCGTCTCCGGATTCACCCAGGCCGGACAGGCCCTGGAAAAAGGGCTGACCGGCGCCATCCAGCGCGGTAGTCTCGGCTTCGACGATCTCAAGCGCGTGGCCCTCGGCACGCTGTCCGACATCGCCGCGCAGTCGGTGCAGGGCCTGTTCTCCTCGCCGGGCGGCTCCTCCTCGCCCGGCAGCAGCACCGCGAGCCTGTCCGGTCTGTTCGCGGGCCTGCTCGGCCTGCCGGGCCGCGCGACCGGCGGCAATGTCTCTCCGGGACGAGGCTATATCGTCGGCGAACGCGGACCGGAAATGTTCGTGCCGACGTCGGCGGGTCGGATCGAGACCGGCAATCCCGGCGGCGTCAGCGGGGGAGGGCGCGACGTCAAGGTCTCGATCCACCTTTCCAGCCCGCGCGGCAGCAGCGTTCCGCAGTCGCTGCAGCGCTCCTCGCGCCAGGTCGCCAGCACCGTGCGCCGCGCGCTTTCCACCCGCTGACATACCGGAGAATTCCCATGGCATTCTGGCTCGCGAACAGGCGCGAAGGGCAGGCCAGCGACTGGATCCAGCGTTTCGATCCGCGTTTCTGGACGGTCAACTTCCCCCGCCCGATGATGGCCGCGCTGGTCTCGACGTCCGCAGACAGCCTGCGCGTCGATGCCGCCTTCCTGCGCAAGGCCGACCTTGGCGGGCTGATCTGGGAAAGCGAGGACCGCTTCGACCACCCCCTGCTCGCCTACCGCACCGACCGCGACTATGCCCATACCGCGCTGCGTTTCCGCTGGCGCTCGGCAGGCGTGGTGCCGCTCGATGCGGTCAACGGCCCGACCCTGACCATCGAGGGCCGCGACGAGACCGGCACCGCGCGCACCTGGTACGTGCGCCTCTGGAACTATGCCGAGGGCACCGGCGAGGATGCCGTGGTGACCTTGCGATTCTCCGACCTCGACGGCGGCTTCATGCTTCCGGCCGAAGCCGATCCGGTCTGGCCGCGCGCGATCGAGCGCCTGTTCATCTCGTTCGCCCCGCCCGGCTACGACGGCACCAGCACCGAGCCGCTCGCCGCCGAAGCCGAAGGCTGGATCGAACTGAGCGAAATCCGCGCCGACGGTGCCCGCGCCATGCTGGAGATCGGCGACGTGATCGTGCCGCCGCACGGCCTCGCCATCGCCACCGGTTTCGACGATCAGGGCGTGCAATGCCCAAGACGGCTGATCCGCAACGCCGTCCAGCTCGGCTATCGCGGCTCGATCGTCCATTACCTCGGCATGAGCCACCATTTCCGGCTCACCCATGGCGAGAGCGGCTATCGTGTCGGCACCGGCAGCGATCCGCTGAACACCCCGACCCGCGCCTGGCACAAGACCTTCTTTACCGAATGCGTCGCCCGGGGCCTCAGCCCGATTGCCTCGCTGTCCTACGAAGTGCTCGACCAGCATGCCCCCGCCGGCTGGAAACAGCGCGACCTCGACGGCCATGCCGCGCTGACCGGCTGGGATCCGCCCTCCACCCTGCTTTCGCCCGCTTGCGCGCCGGCGATGCTCTGGCTCCAGTCGGTCGGCAAGGCGGTGGCGGGGCTGATGGTGGCAGCCGGTGCCCCCGTCCGCTTCCAGGTCGGCGAACCCTGATGGTGGACTTTTGCCGACGGCCGCATCTGCCTTTATGACGAAGCGGCCCGCGCCGCGTTCGGCGGTTCCCCGCCCGCCATCACCGACATGCGCGCGCCGCTCGATGCCGCCCAGACCGCGCTTCTCGATGCCGCCGGCGCGCTGCTGGCCCAGTCGACCGCCGCCCTTGTCGCCGCGATCCGCGCCGATGTGGCGCCCTCCCCGGTGGAAGCCCTGGCGCTGGTCTTCACGCCGACCGTGCTGGATCCGGCCATGCCCGAACTGCACCGCGCCAATCTGCCGGTCGGCTGGGCAGCCCCGGCCTTCGACCGGCTGCAGGTGGAAGACTACGACTGGCTCACCGCCGGTGCCGATGCCTTGCGGCGGGAAGCCTATGCCACCATCGATGCCCGGCTTGGCTATCCGCCGGAACAGCAGGACTACCTCGCCGGCTTCGTGCTGAGCGGCGATGAGGCCGCCCAATGGCAGCGCATCGATGCCGGTATCGACGAAGCCCTCACCCGCGCCCCCCACGAAATCGTGGTCTGGGCGCTCCCCCAGATCGCCCGCGACGGCTTTGTCCGCCTGCCGCCGCCACCCTCCGACAGTTCAGGAACCGATCCGATGCAGGCCTTCGACGATGTGCTCTATCCGATCGCGCTGGGCCGCGACGCCACCGTGATTCCCGAATTTTCGACAACGATCTCGGTCACCGCCTCCGGTTTCGAGCGTCGTAACAGCCTCTGGTCGAATGCGCGCCTGCGCTTCGATGTCGGCCCCGGCGTTCGCTCGGATGCGGAACTGGGCGAACTGATCGCCTTCTTCCGCGCACGCCGGGGCCCGGCCCGCGGTTTTCGCCTGCGCGATCCCAGCGACTTCAGCTCCAATGGCATGACCGGCCTGCCCGCCGCCGCCGATCAGCTGCTCGGTATCGGCGACGGCCTGCGCGCCGACTTTGCGCTGATCAAGCATTATGGAAGCGAAGAGGCCCTGCAGGTCCGCCGCATCACCCGGCCCGATGTCTCCAGCCTGACCGTTGCGCTCGACGGCACCGTGCAGGTCGGCAACTGGAGGCTGTTGCCGCTCGGCGTGATCGTGTTCGAAACGGCGCCCCCGGCCGGCGCCCGCATCAGCGCCGGTTTCGAGTTCGACGTGCCGGTGCGCTTTGCCGAGGACAGCCTCGAAATCGCCGGGTCCGCCTTTGCGGCCGGTGAGGCCCCCAGCGTTCCCGTCGTCGAGATCCGGGAGGCCGCATGACCCGCGCCTGGTTCGCCACCGAGCTCGAAACCGTCGCGACGTTCTGGCGCATCTTGCGCAGCGACGGCGTGACGCTGGGTTTCACCACGCACGACGTCGACCTGTGGTTCGACGGTGTCCGCCACCACGCCTCCCCCGGCATGGTCCCCTCCTCGATCCGCAAATCGGCAGGCTTCGAGGCGGACAGCGCCGAAGTGCAGGGAACGCTCACCCACGATGCCATTGCAGCCGATGACCTTGCGGCGGGCCGTTTCGACGACGCCGGCGTGCATATCGGCCTCGTCGACTGGGAAACCCTGGAGGCGAGCGTCCTCTACGCCGGAACCATCGGCACGGTCCGCGAGGAGGATGGACGCTTTGGCGCCGAACTCGTCTCGCGCAAGGCCGAACTGCTGCGCGATCCGGTGCCGCGCACCAGCCCCACCTGCCGCGCCCGGTTCTGCGGACCGGGCTGCAACCTTTCCCCGGCCGCCTTCACCCGCGAGCGGCAGGTTCTGGACGTCGATCTGGACAGCAATGCCGTCCTGTTCGGTGGTGCCTTCGATTCAACCGGCCATGCCGGGGGAACGCTGCGCTGGCTTGATGGGCCCATGGCAGGCATGACCATGGGCATCCAGGCCGCCAGCACCGGCCAGGGCGTGATAGTCGACACGCCGCTCGTCCCGCCGATCCCCGCGGGTGCGCGGGCGCTTGTCCGTGAAGGCTGCGACCACACGCTGGCGACCTGCGCATCGCGTTTCGGCAATGCCGTGAACTTTCGCGGCGAGCCATTCCTGCCCGGCAACGATCTGCTGACCCGCTATCCGACTCCCGGTTCATGACCGGTGACGAGATAGCTCGCGCCGCGTCGGCCCTCGTAGGCACGCCGTTTCGTCTGCATGGCCGCGATCCCCGCTGCGGGCTCGACTGTGTTGGCGTGCTGGCTCTCGCCATCGGCAGGACTGCCGCCTTCCCCAACGGCTATGCCCTGCGCGGAGGAAACCTGGAGGCGATCAAGCGCCTGGCATCGGCGCTGGGGCTGGTACCGGCCGGGGGCAAGGTCCTCCCCGGAGACGTGCTGCTGTTCCGCCCCGGCCCCGCCCAGTTCCATTTCGCGATCGCCGCGAAGGGGAACCTCATCGTTCACGCCCACGCCGGCCTGCGCCGGGTGGTCGCAGGCCCCTGCCCCGACCACTGGCCCCGGATCGGCCATTGGCGCGTGCAAAATCCGAGGAATTGAAATGGCAACGCTCGTTTTCAGCGCGGTCGGCACGATGGTCGCCGGTCCGGTCGGAGGGGCCGTGGGATCATTGGTGGGCAGCCAGGTCGACGCCGCCCTGTTCGGCTCCCCCAATCGTCAGGGCGCGCGGCTCAAGGAACTGGACGTCACCACGTCCAGCTATGGCCAGCCGATCGCCCGCCATTTCGGCCGCATGCGTGTCGGCGGACAGATGATCTGGGCCGCCAACCTGGTCGAACACAGCGAAGTCACCGGCGGCGGCAAGGGTGCCGCATCGGTCACGGCCTACAGCTATACGGCCAGCTTCGCGGTTGCCCCGTCCAGCCGCCCGATTCTCGGCCTCGGCAGGATCTGGGCCGATGGCAAGCTGCTGCGCGGCGAAGCCGGCGATCTCAAGGCCGGCGGTACCCTGCGCATCCACCGCGGAACCGGTGACGGCGAACTGGACCCCCTGCTCGCTGCGGCACAAGGTGCCGGACAGTGCCCGGCCCACCGCGACCTTGCCTATGTCGTCTTCGAGGATCTCGACCTCTCGGGATTCTACAATCACATTCCGTCGCTGACATTCGAGGTCATCGCCGACGCAGGCTTCGACCTTGCCGACATTCTCGGCGAGGTCATCGACCAGGTCGACACGCAAACGACATTCGACGAACTGGCCGGTTTCACCAGTGACGGCGCCTTGGCAGATGCGCTGGCGACGCTCGATTGCGTCTATCCGCTCGACATCGATTGTGCCGGCACGCGCCTCGTCATTGCACGCGAACGCTATCAGAGCGCACCCAAAACCGTCAGCGAAGCGACGCGCGCTGTGGGCGATGACGAATTCAGCGCCGCCACCGGCATCTCCCGGCGCCGTGCGCCGCGCGCCGAGCAACCGGTGTCGAGCCTGCGCTACTATGACGTGTCGCGCGATTATCTTCCCGGCGTCCAGCACGCGACCGGCCGGGCAACGCCGGGACAGCCCCGCACCCTCGAACTTCCTGCCGCGCTCGAGGCATCCCGCGCGCGCGCGCTTGTCGAACGTGTTTCCGGCCGGCTCGACTGGAGCCGTGACACGGTCACCTGGCGCACCGCGGAACTCGATGGCGACATTGCGCCTGGAGCCTGCGTCAGTTTCGACCAGATGCCGGGACGATGGCGCGTGCGCGAATGGGAATGGCGCGATACCGGCATTGAAATCACCGCCGAGCGCATGCCTCCGACCGAACGCGCCTGGTCTCTGGCGTTGCCCACGGATCCTGGGCAGGCGCACCAGCAGGAAGACCTGCCTTCCGCCCCGACCCTGATTGCCGCCTTCGAATTGCCCTATGATCCGGCGACCGGTTCGCCCGCTACGGCACGGCCCCTCGCGGCCGTATCGTCCGGCCAAGCCAACTGGAACGGCGCGGCGCTATATGCCGACCGCGGTGACGGTTCCCTGCTGCCGCTCGGGCCGAGCGGGCGAACCCGCTGCGTCATGGGGCGTGTCACGAACCTGGTGGCCGCCGCATCGCCGCTTCGTTACGACCGGGGCTCGGAGATCATCGTGCAATTGGCCGACAATGGCATGCAGCTGGCCTCGGCTACGGCACGCCAGCTTGCCGAAGGCGCAAACGTGGCGCTTGTCGGCGAGGAGCTTATCCAGTTCGCGCAAGCGACACTCCTCTCCGGCGGGACATGGCGTTTAACCGGATTGCTGCGTGGTCGCGGCGCGACCGAGAACGGAATTGCGACACACGCGGCAGGCGAAACGTTCGTCCTGGTCGACTCGCGCCTGACATCGCTGGATCCGGCCAAGCTTGGCAGCAACAGTACGCGCCGGATCGTGGCGATCGGCCTGGGCGATCCGCAAGGCGTGGGAACGGGCGTGGCCCTGTCCGGTCTCACCTTGCGCCCGCCCGCCCCCGTCCATGCCCGCACGCGTATCCTCGCCGATGGCACCCGGCGCTTCGAATGGACCCGGCGCGCGCGCGGACTGCATGACTGGCGCGACGGCGTCGACGTTCCGCTGATCGAGGAAACCGAGAGCTATATCGTCAGCTTCGGACCTCCCGGTTCCCCCCTTGCCCAATGGACGACCGGCCAAGCCTCGCTCGACCTCGCACCGCACATCCATGCCGCGCTCGCCGCCCAGGCCCCGGATGAACGATTCCATGTGGTGCAAAAGGGAACTTTCGCATTGTCCGATCGACTGGATCTCGGCCCCATAGCCTGACGCGCAGCGACCTGCGGCAACCTCCATCCGCCATCTCGGGAAGACATGACATGACCGATCCTTTCGCCTTCGAGACCGTCACCGCGAAGTTTGCCTTGCCGCTGCTCCACACCGGGCAAGCCGGCAAGGAAGCCTTCGTCAACGAAGCATTCTCCCGCACCGATGCCCTGCTCCATTGCGCGGTCGAAGGTGAGCGCGACGAACCCGCGGAAGAAGCGGCCGAGGGTGATGTCTGGCTGGTGGGAGAAAACCCGACCGGCGAATGGACCGGCCACCCGGCAAGCCTCGCCTGTCGCCAGAACGGCGCCTGGCTGTTCCTGGAGCCGCGTGACGGGCTGCGGGTGTTTGACAAGGCCAGCAGTCAGGAGCGACTTTTTTTCGGCATCTGGAGAAAAGCTTCGCAATTCGTGGAACCACTTGGCGGTACGACCGTTGACGTCCAAGCTCGGGCAGCCATCACTGAACTGATGGTTTCCCTGCAAGCCGTGGGTATCCTGCCTTCGGCGTGACAAGTGCCAATGCAACCGGGGTCAACAAGATGTCGTCGATTTCGAAGAACGGAGTCACAAGACGGCCCCAAGGCCCCGAAAACGCGACATTCTTGCAACACATGTCGTCATTGTGCGCTTGCACGCTGTTTATTGAGGGGGTAGACACTTACGGCACTCGGTGGCTCCAAATCTCTTAGTAGGGGAAACGTATGAGGAAACTCGTCATCGGACTGGCGCTGGCTTCGACAGCCATCGCCACGCCCGCGTTCGCACGCGACGACGCTTGGTATCTGGAACTCGACTTCGGCCCGATGATCGTCGAAGACGCCAGCGTTAAGGTCGACGGCGTCAAGGCTGACGACCAGATTGATTTCAAGACCGGTTGGGATGGCGGCGCCACCATCGGTTACGACTTCGGTGGGTTCCGTCTTGAAACCGAAGCCAGCTATCGTCAGGCTGCGGTGAAGTATGTTGGCGGTCACGCCAGCAACCTGACCTTCATGGTCAACGGCCTGCTCGACTTCGGTCCCGACGACGGCCTTCAGGGCTTTGTCGGCGGTGGTGCCGGCGTTGGCCGCGTCGACGTCGACGCGATCGACGATTCGGACACCGGCTTCGCCTGGCAGGCAATCGCGGGCATTCGCGCGCCGATCTCCAGCCATGTCGATGTCGGCCTGAAGTACCGCTTCATGAACGTCGACAACGTCAAGCTGGTTGGTGACGACGGTTCGTCGTACAAGACCCGCTGGCGCTCGCACTCGCTGATGGGTACGCTGGCGTACAACTTCGGCGAACCGGCCGCTCCGCCGCCGCCCCCGCCGCCGCCGCCCCCGCCGCCTCCGCCGCCCCCGCCGCCCCCGCCGCCCCCGGCTGTGGTCTGCAACAAGGGCCCGTACATCGTGTTCTTCGACTGGGATAAGTCGGACATCACGCCTGAGGCTGCAACCATCCTCGACAGCGCGATCACCGCTTACGGCAACTGCAACAGCGTGCCGATCATGCTGGCCGGCCACACCGACCGTTCGGGTACGCCCAAGTACAACATGGGTCTCTCGAGCCGTCGTAACGACTCGGTCCGCGCTTACCTGACCAGCCACGGCGTGCCCGATGGCGCGATCTCGAGCCAGGCCTTCGGTGAGACGCAGCCCCGCGTTCCGACCGCCGACGGCGTGCGCGAACTGCAGAACCGTCGCGTCGAAATCACCTACGGTCCGGGTTCGGGCATGTAAGTGTACCGGCAACGGTAAATGGATTGGGGGCGGAGCGATCCGCCCCCTTTTCTTTTGCCATCGAACATGGCGATGGCCCGATGGCAAAAACAAAGCCCCGCTCGATCGAGCGGGGCTTTGTTTTTGGAGTCGTACGGAAAAGCTTGGATCAGGCCGCGTAATGCGTGGTATCTTCCAATCCTGCATCGGCGAAACCCGCTCGCCGCAACCGGCAGCTGTCACACAGACCGCAAGCGCTCCCGTCCGGCTGAGGATCATAACACGACCAGCTCATGCCTACGTCAAAGCCCAGGCGATAGGCTTCGCGCGCGATATCCGCCTTCCCCATGAACTGCAGAGGTGCATGGATACGGAACTTGGTCCCCTCATCCCCCCCCTTGGTTGCCAGCGTGGCGATGTTCTCGAACGCGGAAATGAATTCGGGGCGGCAATCGGGATAGCCGGAATAGTCCAGCGCATTGACGCCGATGAAGATGTCGGAGGCACCGATCGCCTCAGCCCAGGCCAGCGTGAGCGACAGGAACACCAGATTGCGGGCCGGTACATACGTCACCGGAATCCCGGGCTCCAGTCCGTCCTTGGGAACCGAAATATCGTCGGTCAGCGCCGATCCGCCGAACTGGCGAAGATCGAGGGGCAACACCACATGGCGCTCCGCCCCCAGCACCTGCGCGATCTGCCGCGCAGCGTCGATCTCGCGCCGGTGCCGCTGATTATAGTCGATGGTCAAGGCATTGACCGAATAGCCCGCCTCACGGGCCAGTCCGCCGGATACCATCGAATCGAGACCACCGGACAGAAGGACCACAGCCTTCCTGCCCTCAGTCGCTATAGACGTGTCTTGCATGACCTCTGCGCTAGGCGCTCTCACCGGCGCTGACAACCTTCAACCGCCACAAGCGCCTGTCCGTCGACCCTCGGCAGCAAAGGCAAAAGGCTGGCCACCGGCAATGCCCTGCCCATCGATCTGCACCAATCCATTGGTTTCGCGTCGGACGTGGGTACGCCCATATCCGCGCCCGGCACATGTATACTGCACGGTGACTTCGTTCGGCCTGTCGTCTATCACCACAAGGCTGCATGCCGCCCTGGGGTGGCGCAACTGGATGAGGTCTCGCCCGCCGTGCAAGCAAACCTTCCTGGGCTGGATGCCCTCGCCATGCTCACGCAGCTCCCACTGCCCCGCAGCCAATTGATCAAGCATCAGGAGCGGGCGCGTTTCAGCGAAGACAGCGGCCGAACAGAGGGTAATTCCACACCCCGCCACAAGTAGTGCACGTGCTGGATGCTTCATACGTTTTGACCTCTGAAAGAAGCAGGGCCGGCCTGCCCGGACCGGCCCCGATTTCGGTTTCGGTGTCGGTTTCAGGCCGGAATATGAAGGATCTTCGAGCAAAAGGCGCAATCCACCGGTATCAGGCCAGTTTCATCCCGCATATCGATGCGTTCGCTTTCGGGAAAGCGGGACAGGATGTTCTGGTAATACGATACCGAGCAGCGGCATCCGCGCTGAAGCGGCTCCAGCGGTTCGACGCGAACCTCCTCTTCCTCATGGAAGAGCCGCCAGACCAGCTGCTCGAGATTGAGGACCGGATCGACCAGTTCCTCCGGACGGACACTTCCCGCCATGATCGAAACATGCTCCCAGTCGGGATGCTGTTCCTTGGCGTGGAGACGTTCCTTGCCTTCCTCGCCGTCCGGCAAGTGCTGGACCAGCAACCCGCCAGCGACGCAGCGTGCATCGCTGGAGCGCACGCTGACCCGGATGAGTGTCGGAACTTGCTCGGACATGGCGAAATAGCTCTCGCACGCATGCGCCAGCGAAGTCCCCTCAAGAGGAACAACCCCCTGATAACGCTCGTTCGAAACCGCAAGGTCGAAAGTGATCGCCAGATACCCCTTGCCGAAGATCGCCTCGAGCGAACAATCCTCTTCAAGACGCGTGGCGAGATCGGGATCATGCCGCAGGTATCCCCGCAACTCCCCGTCTCGGTAATCGCAGACCAGAAGATCGACCGCGCCTCCCTCGGCCTGAGCCTGGAAGGTCAATTGCGCACCGTCTTCCTTGAGCAGCGAGCCCATCAAGGCTGTCAGAACAAGTGCTTCCGCCAGGACGTGCTTGACCACCCTGGGATAGGTGTGAGCCGAAAGCACGGTCTCGAGTACCGGCCCCAGCCTGACCACACGGCCCCGCGCATGACGCGCAGGCACCGTGAAGGCCAGCACCCGGTCGAACCCGGTATCGTCGTCCCGCATCAGCGCGTCATCCGTCACAGCTTGCCCAATGCCCAAAGTAGAACCGACTTCTGACCGTGAATCCGGTTTTCGGCCTCATCCCATACTACAGAAGCAGGCCCATCGATAACCTCGTTGGTCACTTCCTCTTCACGGTGGGCGGGAAGACAGTGCAGGAACTTGGCTCCCGGCGCAGCCTTTGCCATCAGTCCGGCATTGACCTGATAGGGTTGCATGGCCGCGATGTGCTTTTCGCCGCCCGCCTGCCCCATGGAAACCCAGGTATCGGTGACAACGATCTGCGCACCTGCAGCCGCCTCTGCGGGATCCTGCGTGAGAATCACCTCACCGCCGGCAGCACGGGCACGTGCGACAAAACCGGCGTCCGGCTCATAACCGGCAGGCCCACCGATCCGGATCGTGAACTTCATCAGGCCTGCAGCCTCGATCAGCGAATTGGCGACGTTGTTGCCATCGCCCAGCCACGCCAGTTGCAGACCCGGCAACGCAAACCCCTGCTCCACGATCGTGAGCAGATCCGCGACGATCTGGCAGGGGTGCGAAAGGTCGGTCAGGCCATTGATGACCGGCACCTCGGCGTAATGGGCAAGTTCCTCGATCTTGGCATGATCGTCGGTCCGGATCATGATTGCATCAACCATCCGGCTGAGCACGCGAGCGGTATCGGCAATCGTCTCCCCTCTGCCGATCTGGGTGCTGCCCGCCTCCATGATCAACGCGCTTCCGCCCAGTTGCCGCATGGCCATGTCGAAAGAAACACGCGTACGCGTGGAATTCTTCTCAAAGATCATGGCAAGGGTATGTCCCGCGAGCGGCTGGTCCGCATCCGGCTGCGCCTTCGGCCAGGTCTTACGCGCCGCCTTGCGGTCGATGGCGTCGGCGATCATGCTCGCGATCGCATCGCCGCCCGCATCGCCCAGGTTGAGGAAATCCCGAGCCATCAGGCAACTCCTTCCGGCTGATAGCTGGCCGCCGCAGCCGAGAGCTTTTCCATGAATTCGTCCATGTGGCTGTCGTCGATGACGAGAGGCGGCAGAACCCGGACGACATTGTCGCCAGCCGAAACCGTCAGCAGTTGATGATTGTCGCGCATATGCGCAACAAAGGCCCGCGGCTCGACCTTCATCTTAAGGCCGATGAACAGCCCCTTGCCACGCACCGAGTCGAACAGTTCGGGGTAATTGCCGATAAATTGCTCAAGGCGCGCCATCAGGCGCTCACCCTTGGCACGCACATCTGCAAGAAACTCTTCGTTGGCGACCGCGTCGAGCACAGCGCCGATCGCCGCCATGGCAAAAGGATTGCCGCCATACGTCGAGCCATGCGTTCCCACGACCATGCCGCGAGCCGCCTTTTCGGTGGCAAGGCAAGCGCCGACCGGGAACCCGCCGCCGATACCCTTTGCGGTCGCCACCACGTCGGGAACGATCCCATACTGCTCGTAAGCATAGAACGTTCCCGCACGGCCCACGCCACTCTGCACTTCGTCCAGCACCAGAATCAGGTCATGCTCATCGCAGAGCGCACGCAGGCCTTCGAGGAACGCCTGCGAAGCAATGCGAATGCCGCCTTCACCTTGAATCGGCTCGACCAGGAAGCCTGCCGTATTCGGGCCAATGGCTGCCTTTGCCGCCTCCAGGTCGTCGAACTCGACATACTTGAAACCGGGTAGCAGAGGCAGGAAGCCCTTGTGCATCTTTTCCTGGTTGGACGCGCTGATCGTGCCCATCGTCCGGCCATGAAAAGCGTTGTTGAACGTAATCAGTTCATACTTTTCGGTATTGCCGACATGCTGATGATAGGCGCGCGCCGTCTTGATCGCGCATTCGACGGCTTCAGCGCCCGAATTCGTGAAGAAAACCGTATCCGCAAAAGTCAGATCGATAAGCCGCTGCGCAATCGCCTCCCCTTGCGGGCTGCCGTACAGGTTCGAGACATGCATCAGGGTTTCCGCCTGCTTCTGGATCGCACCGACCAGACCGGCATGCGAATGCCCAAGCAGGTTGACCGCAATGCCGCTGGCGAAATCGAGGAATCGGCGACCGTCTTCACTGATCAGGTGACAGTGCTCGCCGCGAACCGGCCGAACGCCGCACCGGGGGTACACGGGCATCAGTGGAGTGATCGACATGACGTTATTCCTCGAAACAAATCTGTGAAGCGAAAAACGGGGAATCTGAAAACGACAAATGGCGGCCCTGTCGGACCGCCATCTGCGCGCTTCTAGGCTTTTGCAGCCCCCCGGTCAAACGCCCGGGGGGAGTGCAGGCTTGATCAACCCTGGAGCGACGAAAGGTTGACCGCCGAGTACTTGCCTCGTCGATCGACCTCGATGTCGAACTCCACGCGATCGCCTTCGTTCAGGCCGGCAAGGCCCGAGCGTTCAACCGCGCTGATGTGAACAAACGCATCCGGCTGGCCATCGTCACGGGTGATGAAGCCGAAGCCCTTCATGGAGTTGAAGAACTTGACCGTACCGCTGGCCTTTTCGCCAGTCAGCTGACGCTGCGGCGCAGGCTCCCGCTTCTGGACGGGGATCACGTCGCCGACCACAACGAGGTCGCTGGCCGAGATCTTGCCGCCACGATCGACAAGCTGGAATTCGAGCTGCTGGCCCTCGGCAAGACCTTCGAGGCCTGCACGCTCGACCGCGCTGATGTGCACGAACACATCTTCGCCGCCTTCATCGCGCTGAATGAAGCCGAAACCCTTGGCGCCGTTGAAGAACTTGACGACGCCCTTGCCCTGGCCGACGACCTGGGCCGGCATGCCGCCGCCGCGGGGACCGCCGAAGCCGCCACCGCCGCCGCCACGCGGGCCACCGAAGCCGCCGCTGCGAGGAGCGCCGCCGCCGAAACCGCCGCGGTCATCACCGCCGCCGAAACGGTCACCGCCGCCAAAGCGATCGCCACCGCCGAAACGGTCACCGCCACCGAAACGATCCTGCCCGGCAAAGAACGGGTCGAACTCGTCCTCTCCAAACCGATCTCGCTTGTCGCGTCCCCTTCCGCGACGACCTCTGTCAAAACCCATGTTTACGAACGTACCTTCGCTGCGCCCCAAAAAGTATTCACCCGGACACGTGGACGAGCCGTGCCGACTGTCAGACGAGCGGAAGAGACATAACTCTCCCGGTACCTGCAGCGGCGACTCATACACGACTCATCTGCCCATTGCGAATACAAATAAGCGGGATTTTCCGGCGATCTGACCGAAACACCGCTTTTCTATGGCTCGCGCGTGATCCTGTTGCCTGAACTATGCGCTTGACGGCAGATAATTTCAGGCTCAACCGCTGCCGGACAACCGCATGATCGCGAGGAAAAGTCTGATGTTCCGCCAGGTCACCGAAACCGTCTTCGCTAGCCCGCAAATCACCGTGGAGGCCGTTGCCGAAGCCAAGGACCTGGGGATCGTGCGCATCATCAACAACCGCCCCGAGGGCGAAAGCGACGACCAGACGCCCGGCGCGGAAATCGAAGCGGCAGCGCGCGCCGCCGGGATCGACTATGTGGCCATTCCCGTGGGCCATGGCGGTTTCAGCCAGGCACAAGTCGACGCCATGAGTTCCGCTCTCGACGGTCTGGACGGTCCGGTACTGGCCTATTGCCGATCGGGAACCCGCTCGACCCTGCTCTGGGCGCTCGCCCGCGCCAAGGCCGGTGACAATCCCGCCGTGATCGCATCGAAAGCCGCCGCCGCAGGCTACGACGTATCGCCGGTCCGTCAATTGATCGAGATGCTTTCGGCCGGCGGCTGAGACCTAAAGGGCGATATCGCCCTGCTCACCGGTCCTGACGCGCAGGACTTCGGCGAGTTCGAACACGAAGATCTTGCCATCACCGATCTCGTCGGTACTCGCGCCCTTGCCGATGATCTCGATAACGGTATCGGCAAAGGCGTCCGAAACGGCAATTTCCAGCTTGATCTTGGGCACCAGACTCGAAGCGTATTCAGCGCCGCGATAGATCTCGGTCTGCCCTTTCTGCCGGCCAAAGCCGCTCACCTCGGAAACCGTCAGGCCCGACACTCCGGCACTGGCCAGCGCATCCTTCACTTCGGTGAACTTGAACGGCTTGATGATCGCGACGATGTATTTCACGCGTATCTCCCTGGCCGGCTGGCGGATGCCGCAAGCATCCCACAAACCCTCCTCCACGACAAAGAAAAATGGGCCGGAGCGGCTGGCTCCGGCCCTTTAAGTTTGTGTTCGCAGGAGGAACACTGGCAGGCGGCGACGGGAAGGAGGAGAGGAAAGATCCCGCCGCCGCCAAACTCGAGAACTTAGTTGTAGGCGCGCTCGCCGTGCTCACCGATGTCGAGGCCTTCCTGCTCGACTTCCGGTGCAACCCGCAGGCCGGTGACAGCCTTGGCGACATAGGCGGCGATCACGGTGCCGACTGCAGCCCAGACGATAGCGACCAGAACCGCGATGACCTGTGTGGCAACCTGGGCGCCCATCGAGAAATCAGCGGCGCCGGGGCCACCGAGGCTCGGAGCGTAGACGATACCGGTGCCCACGGCGCCAACCATGCCGCCGATGCCGTGCACGCCGAAGGCGTCGAGGGCATCGTCATAGCCAAGTGCGGGCTTGAGCTTGCTGACGGCGAAGAAGCAGATGATCGAAGCCACGGCGCCGAGCACGATCGCACCGAACGGGCCAGAATTGCCGGCAGCCGGGGTCACGGCAACCAGACCGGCGACGATGCCCGAGCAGAAGCCCAGAGCCGACCCCTTGTGGCCGCTGAAGCGCTCTGCGAGCATCCAGAACAGGCCGGCCGAAGCAGTGGCGACAAATGTGTTGATCATGGCAAGGCCAGCCGAGCCGTTGGCCTCCAGTGCCGAACCGGCGTTGAAACCGAACCAGCCCACCCAGAGCAGGCCGGTGCCTACCATGGTCAGCGTCAGCGAGTGGGGCGGCATCGGCTCCGAGGGGTAACCCTTGCGCTTGCCGAGGATCATGGCGAGGACCAGCGCGGAAACGCCTGCGTTGATGTGAACGACAGTACCGCCGGCAAAGTCCAGCGCGGCAGGCAGATCGGTACCGAACATCTTGCCTGCGAACAGGAAGCCGCCGGCAGCCCAGACCATGTGGGCGATCGGGAAATACGTGATCGTCAGCCAGACCAGGCCGAATACCATGACCGCCGAGAACTTGATGCGCTCAACCGTCGAACCGAGCACCAGCGCGATGGTGATGGCGGCAAAGGTCATCTGGAAGCAGATGAACACATATTCGCTGATCACTTCGCTGGTGAAGGTTGCCGCCGTGCTCTCAGGCGTAACGCCGGCGAGGAAGAACTTGCCCCACGAAATGAAGGCATTGCCTTCAGGACCGAAGGCGAGGCCGTAGCCGTAGATCACCCAGAGCAGCATGGCGAGACACGCCACGGCGCCAATCTGCGTCATCGTCGAGAGCATGTTCTTCGAGCGGGTCAGGCCGCCGTAGAACAGCGCAAGGCCAGGCAGGATCATGAGCAGGACCAGCAGGGTCGAGGTCATCATCCAGGCGTTGTTGCCGGGGTTGGGGACAGGGGTGGCAGCGGCCTGCGCAAAGGCAGGCATGGCGGCGAACAGCGACGCTCCCAGAGCGCCGGCGCCGCAAAGAAGTTTGCGGTTCATCGTGGAATCCCTTCTGTGGGAGGCGCCGGTCAAAGCGCGGTATCGCCGGATTCGCCGGTGCGGATGCGCACCGCGGATGCGAGATCGAGGACAAAGATCTTGCCATCGCCGATGGCTTCGGTGCTGGCGACCTGCTGGATCGTCTCGACGATCTTGGGCGCCAGATCGTCCGGCGCGGCGACCTCGATCTTCACCTTCGGGAGCATGTTGGTCGAATACTCGGCCCCACGATAGATTTCCGTCTGCCCCTTCTGACGGCCGAAGCCCTTCACCTCGGTCACGGTCATGCCGGCGACGCCAATCGCGCCCAAAGCTTCCCGAACTTCGTCGAGTTTGAAGGGCTTGATGATGGCTATGATGAACTTCATGCCTATCCCCTGCTTGCCACCGGTCCCAGCACCGGTCGTTCCCAGGTAAAGCAAGGGGCGTGCCAATTTACCAAAAGGCAAGATTCCGCCACATTTTTACAAGATGCGGGCAACTGCAGCATGGGCCATCGCCCGATTCCTGAGCAACTGCCTATTTTTTAGGCAGTTCGAGCGCAGCAAATACCGGCAGATGGTCAGATCCTATCGCCGATAATGGGCTATGATGGACCTTTGTTCCACGAACCGCCCATTGTTCGGACACTATGATGCGGTCCAGCAGCGCCAGTGGCCGGCGGGAGGGGAAACTCCGGCCAGATGAAAGCACCTGCCAGGGCGCCTGAAACTCCCGGAAACAACCGCCGTGGGCCGACCATTCGTTTAGGTCGCCCATCAAGACGGTGGGCATCGGCTGGCCACAGTCCTCGACGTGCGAGAGTACGCTTCGCACCTGCAACCGGCGCCGCAGACCCGACAGATCGAGATGCATGCCCACGACCCGGAAGCGGGTTCCGTCCAGCGCAAGGTCAGCGCGAACGGCGCCCCGCGGCTCCAGCACCGGCAAAGGCACCGGCGCAGCATCGAGCAGTTCGATGCCCTTGCGCACCAGCAAGGCATTGCCGTGCCAGCCCAGACTGTCGGGCTTCATCGATAGCGGCACCGGCACATAGTCGGTGGAGGTATGGATCGCATCGAGCGGCAAGGCGCTCATCCGGCGGCCGAAACGGCGGTCCGCCTCCTGCAGCGCAACGACATCCGCATCGATCTCGCGCAGGACCGAGAGAATCCGTTCGGGATCGCGCCGCCGGTCCAACCCCACGGCCTTGCGGATATTGTAGCTGGCGAAGGTGATCTGCACGGGGAACTTTCGCGAGAGCTTGGCTACCGGAACTTAAGCCGACCGCCGCGGCACTGCCAAGGCGGAGATAAGTCCAATCCGCAAGGTATCCTCGCGGTTCCCGTCAGCGCTCCTTGGTGGCGCTGAAAGTCAGGTCGGGATTGCGCTCTTGCTGGTAGCTCACGTCCCAGGCCGAGCGGGCCATGAACACCGGGTCGCCGTCCCGGTCGCGGGCGAGGTTCATCTTGTTGAATTCGCCGAAATCGCGCAGCGCCTTGTCATCGCCCTTGAGCCAGCGGGCCGTATCGAAGGGAGCAGGTTCCAGCACCGCCTCGACCTTGTATT
Organism: Sphingomonas sp. IC081; assembly: GCF_006874585.1. Lineage (GTDB taxonomy): Bacteria > Pseudomonadota > Alphaproteobacteria > Sphingomonadales > Sphingomonadaceae > Novosphingobium. Next base: position 3,628,050 of record NZ_CP029761.1, on the reverse strand, counting down.
CGGCTTCGAGGCGGCTGATCAGCACGTCAAGCTGCAGCTGGCCGACAACCCCCACGACCCACTGCGAGCCGATCTCGGGATAGAAGACCTGGATGACGCCCTCTTCCGACAGGTCGTCCAGCGCCTTGCGCAGCTGCTTGGTCTTGGTCGGGTCCTTGAGCGCGACGCGGCGCAGGATTTCCGGGGCAAAGTTCGGCAAGCCGGTAAAACGAACCTGATTCTTCTCCGAAAGCGTATCGCCCACCCGCAAGGTGCCATGGTTGGGAATGCCGATGATATCGCCGGGCTCGGCGCTGTCGGCGATCTCGCGGTCCTGCGCGAAGAACAGGATCGGCGAATGGACCGCGATCGGCTTGCCGAGGCCCGAAGGCGTCAGCTTCATGCCGCGCTTGAAGGTGCCCGAGACCAGACGCATGAAGGCAATACGGTCACGGTGCATCGGGTCCATGTTGGCCTGGACTTTGAAGATGAAACCGGTGACTTCCTTGTTGTCCGGCTCGATCGTGCCTGCCTCCGAAGGCTGCGGGCGGGGCGGTGGGGCGAACCTGGCAATTGCATCGATCAGCTCGGCGACACCGAAGTTCTTGAGCGCCGAGCCGAAGTAGACCGGCGTCAGGTCACCGCCGCGATAGGCCTCGACGTCGAATTCCGGATACCCGGCCTGCGCCAGCTCCAGTTCCTCGGCCACCGCATCGGGGAGCGCGGCGTTTTCGTCGACATGGCCGAGATATTCCTTGCTCGGCCCTTCCGGGCGGCTGATCCGTCCGCTGGCGATGTCGAGAATGCCCTCGAACATGCCACCCATGCCGACCGGCCAGGACATCGGGCAGACATCCAGCGCCAGCATGTCGGCCACTTCGTCCATCAGGTCGAAGCAGGCACGGCCTTCGCGGTCGACCTTGTTGATGAAGGTGATGATCGGCACCGAACGCAGGCGGCAGACTTCGAACAGTTTGCGTGTCTGCGGCTCGATGCCCTTGGCCGCGTCGATGACCATGATCGCCGAATCGACCGCCGTCAGCGTGCGGTAAGTGTCTTCCGAGAAGTCCTCGTGGCCCGGCGTGTCCAGCAGGTTGAAGGTGACCGTATTGCCATCGGCATCGGTCCGCTCGAAGGTCATCACCGAGCTGGTGACCGAGATTCCGCGCTGCTGCTCGATCTTCATCCAGTCCGAACGCGCACGCCGCGCCGCGCCGCGTGCCTTGACCTGACCTGCCAGGTGAATCGCGCCGCCCTGCAGCAGCAGCTTTTCGGTGAGCGTGGTCTTACCGGCGTCAGGGTGCGAAATGATTGCGAAAGTGCGGCGGGAATTGGTCATCGGCGCCCTTTACTGGGGACTGCCCCAGAAGGAAAGAGGATCGAGGGAACGCGCGGCGGCGGCGCCCTCCCTCGCTCATCCCTCCCCTGCCGGAGCCTTATCCGGCGCGAGCAACCTGAAAACCAGCAAAGGACTGGCTAACCGGCATCAGTTCCAGCGTGTTGATATTGAGGTGCGCCGGCAGCGTGGCCACCCACAGCACCGTCTGCGCAATATCCTCACCCGTCATCGGATTGGCACCGCCATAGAGCGTGTCCGAGGCCTGCTGGTTGCCGCCCGTGCGTACCAGCGTGAATTCGGTTTCCACCATGCCCGGCTCGATCGAGGTAACGCGAACGCCGGTCCCGGCAAGGTCCGAACGCAGGCCCAGCGAGAACTGGTGCACGAAAGCCTTGGTGCCGCCGTAGACGTTGCCGCCGGTGTAAGGATAAGTCGCCGCCACCGATGACAGGTTCACGATCGCGCCCTTGCGCTCCACCAGCGCCGGCAGCAGCTTATGGGTGAGCGAGACCAGCGCGGTGACGTTGGTGTCGATCATCGTCTTCCAGCTGTCGAGCGAGGCGCTCTGAGCCGGTTCCGTGCCGAGCGCGAGGCCGGCATTGTTGACGAGGCAGTCGATACCGGCGAACTCCGCCGGGAGCGCCGCCAGCGCGGCATCGCGCGCCGCTTCATCGCGCACGTCGAAGACGGCGGCGTGGAACTTGTCCGTACCCAGTTCGGCCTTCAGGGCGTCCAGGCGCTCGGCCCGGCGGCCGGTGCCGATCACGCGCCAGCCCGCCGCCACGAACGCGCGGGCACAGGCTTCGCCGATACCGGAGGTGGCGCCGGTTACGAGTGCGGTCTTCATGGAGGTCTCCTTCAATCAGCGGTCAGGACGGTCACGTCCATGCGAAAACGGCGGCTGGCGCCGGGCGCCAGCGAGAGCATGCCCGGCTTGGCGCGGAAATCGCCGGAATAGCCCAGCGGGTCGGCGTGGCCCTGCCAGGGCTCGATGCAGAGGTAATTGGCGCCCGGCTTCTGCCAGATGCCCAGCATCGGCATGTCCGGGAAAGCCACCGCGAGCTGGCCGCCACCGGGCGAACCGAAGGTCAGCGCGCGGCTGGCAAGCCGGTCCCAGATCACCGCGTCCTCGACGAAATGCACGGCATCGGGACGGTAGAGGTGGCCTTCCACCAGCGTCGGCACCGGCTCCGGCAGGACGAGGCCGGTGGCCGGATCGATGCGGCGGACCGGCTGCGGTTCGGCCTGTTCGAAAGCGATCGTGTGTTCCGCCTTGGGCGCGCCGCCGGGCAGCGGCCAGGCGAAGGCAGGGTGATAGCCAAGGCTGAACGGCATCGGTGCATCGCCGGAGTTGGAAACTTCCGCCGCCACATGCAGCGTCGCGCCGTCGATGCGGAACACGAGGTCGAGCACGAAAGCGAAGGGATAGACCTTGCGCGTACCCTCGCTGTCACGCAGGCGCAGGCGAACCGCGCCCTCGTCCTGCTCGACCACTTCGAAGGTCGAATGGCGGGCAAAGCCGTGGCGGGGCAGTTTGTAATCCTGCCCGTCCAGCCGATAGCGATCGCCATTGAGCCCACCGACGATCGGGAACAGGATCGGCGCATGGCCGGTCCAGAATGCCGGATCGGCATCGGTCATGTATTCGCGGCCGGTCCGGTCGGCCAGCGACCAGAGTTCCGCCCCGAACGTGGCGATGCGCGCGGTCAGATCGCCGGCGGTGATGGTCACGAATTCCACGTCAGTCACCGGCGATCTTCCCTTTTTCCCCAGCAGCCTCTTCAGCCGCCCCTTCAACCGCGCAGCACGGCTCCGAGCTTGGCGGCGGCGGCGGTCACCTTGTCGCTGATCGCCTTGAGGTCCTCTTCCTTGTAGCTCTTTTCGAGCGGCTGGAGAGTGACTTCGAGCGCGAGCGACTTCTGCCCTTCCGGCACGCCGGTCCCGCGGAAATCGTCGAAGAGGCGGGCCGAGACGATGTTCACCTTGTCCGCACCCGCAACCATGCGGACGAGGTCACCAGCGGGCAGTTCCGCCGGCACCAGGAACGCATAGTCGCGCGTCACCGCCTGCAGCGCCGGGGGCGCGTAGCGGGTACGGGCGAAGGTGGGGGCGCCCTTCTTGCCGGGGATGGCGTCGAGATAGATCTCAGCAATCGCCACCGGGCCTTCGATATCGAACTGCTTGGCAACCGCCGGGTGCAGCATGCCGAAGCGCGCCAGCACGTTCTTGGGCCCAAGGCGCAGCGTGGCCGACTGGCCGGGGTGGAACTGCGAACCAGCCTCACCCATGACCTGCAGCTTTTCGACCGGAGCACCGGCCTCAGCCAGCAGCGCGGTGACTTCGGCCTTGGCGTCATAGGCATCGAACATCGCCGCCTTGCCGGTTGCCCAGCCGCGCGCGACCTTCTCGCCGGCCAGCACGAAGCCCAGCGCCAGACGCTCGTCGCTCGCACCGCCCTCGCCGCGCAGATAGCGACGGCCGAGTTCGAACAGGCGCAGCGAGGCCGCACCGCGATCGAGGTTGCGCTTGGCCGCCATCAGCAGGCCCGGCAGCAGCGACGGCCGCATGACCTTCATGTCCTCGCTGATCGGGTTGGCAAGCGTCCACAGCGCGCCATTGCCTTCGGCGAAAGCATCGGCCTCGGCGGAGGGGAGGAACGACCAGGTGACAGCTTCATGCAGACCGCGCGCGGCAGCGGCGCGGCGAACGCGGCGCTCCAGCGCCTGCGTCGGCGTGGCGGTCGGACGGGCGACGCCGTCAACGCGCGGCAAGGCGACGCTGGCAACCTTGTCGAGACCGTGAATGCGGACGACTTCCTCGACGATGTCGGGGGCGCCGTCCACATCGGGACGCCAGCCGGGAACGGTCACGGCCCATGCCTTATCAAAGCCGGCTTCTTGCCCGACGACAGCGAAGCCAAGGCTCTCCAGGATACGCTGCTGTTCGGCCGGCTCGATGGCCACCCCGCCCAGCTTCTCGGTCAGCGCCGGATCGAAGTGCACGATCTTCGGCGTCGACGGAGCCGCACCGCTGCGCACCGGCTGCGAGGCTTCACCGCCGCACAGCGTCTGGATCAGCTTGGTGAGGTGGTCGAGGCCGGTATCGAGGAAATTCGGATCGATCCCGCGCTCGAAACGGCTGCGCGCGTCCGAGGTGAGGTTGAGCTTGCGGCCGGTCTTGGCGATGCGCTCGGGATCGAAATAGGCGATTTCGAGCAGGACATCGGTGGTCTCCTCGCCGCAGCCCGAATGCTCGCCGCCCATGATGCCGGCGATGTCGTGCACGCCTGAATCGTCGGCGATCACGGTCATCTCGGCGTCGAGCGTGTAGGTCTTCTCGTTCAGCGCGACGACCGTCTCACCGTCCTTGGCGCGGCGCGCGACAACGGCGCCGCTCAGCTTGGCAAGGTCATAGGCGTGAGCCGGGCGACCATAGGCCAGCATCAGGTAGTTGGTGGCATCGACCAGCGCCGAGATCGGACGCTGACCTGCCGCCTTCAACCGGTCCTGCAGCCACTGCGGCGAAGGGCCGTTCTTCACGCCCTTGATCACGCGGCCGTAGAACGCCGGGCAACCCTCGGCATCGTCGGTGCGCACCTCCACCGGGCAGGGGAAACTGCCGGCGATGTCCAGCACCTCGATCGGCTTCAGCGTGCCGAGGCCGGCGGCGGCCAGATCGCGGGCGATGCCGTAGACGCCCATGCAGTCCGGACGGTTCGGGGTGATGGCCACTTCGATCACCGGATCGGCGCCGTGGTAGTCCGCGAAAGGCGTGCCGACCGGCGCGTCCTCGGGCAGTTCGATGATGCCGTCGTGGTCTTCGCCAAGCTCCAGCTCGCGCGTGGAGCACATCATGCCGTTCGATTCGACGCCGCGCACGGCAGCGACCTTCAGCACCATACCGTTGGCAGGCACGGTCGCACCGGCAAGGCCCAGCACGCCGACAAGGCCCGCACGCGCATTGGGTGCGCCGCAAACGACCTGCAGCACGCCCTCACCCGTATCGACGGTGAGGACCTGCAGCTTGTCCGCCTGCGGATGCTTGTCGGCCGTCAGCACCTTGGCCACGCGGAAACCGGCCAGCTTCGCAGCGGGATCCTCGATGCCCTCGACCTCAAGGCCGATGGCGTTGAGCTTCAGGGCGATATCCTCAAGCGAGGCGTCGGTCTCAAGGTACTGCTTGAGCCAGGAAAGCGAGAACTTCATTTTCTAGATCCTTCCCGCGCTCAGGCCGGAGTGCCAACGCCGCCCGAAAGGGTCGGCACGTCGAGGGCGGAGAAACCGTAGTGGGAGAGCCAGCGCACATCGCCGTCAAAGAAGGCGCGCAAGTCGTCCATGCCGTACTTCAGCATGGCAAGGCGATCGATGCCGATGCCGAAGGCGAAACCCTGCCATTCGTCGGGATCGAGCCCGGCGAATTCGATGACGCGGCGGTTGACCATGCCCGAGCCGAGCACTTCCATCCAGCCGCCCTCGCCCTTCGACGGATCGCCGCCGATCACGCGCTTGCCGTCGATCAGGGTGAAGCCGATGTCCGCTTCCACCGAAGGCTCGGTAAAGGGGAAGTAGCTGGGGCGCAGGCGCAGGACGATGTCCTCACGCTCGAAGAACGCCTTCAGGAAGGTCTCCAGCGTCCACTTGAGGTGGCCAAGGTGAACGTCCTTGTCGATCACCAGACCTTCGACCTGGTGGAACATCGGCGTGTGGGTGGCGTCGCTGTCCGAACGGTAGACGCGGCCCGGCGCGATGATGCGCAGAGGGGCGCCTTGCGCGAGCATGGTGCGCATCTGCACCGGGGAGGTGTGCGTGCGCAGCAGCATCTCGCGGTTCTTGGCGTCGCGGTCCGGGAAATAGAACGTGTCGTGCATCGCGCGTGCCGGATGGCTTTCCGGCATGTTGAGCGCGGTGAAGTTATGCCAGTCGTCCTCGATCTCCGGCCCGGTGGCGACCGAGAAGCCGAGGTCGGCGAAGATTTCGGCGATCTCGTCCATCACTTGCGAGATCGGGTGAACGGTGCCGCGCGGCGCTTCGGGCGCGGGCAGCGAGAGATCGATGGTCTCGGAGGCAAGACGGGCGTTCAGCGCCGCCGTCTCCAGCACGTCCTTGCGGGCGCCGAGCGCATCGTTCACGCTCTCGCGCAGACCATGGATCTTGGGGCCTTCGACCTTGCGCTCTTCGGGATCGAGCTTGCCCAGCGTCTTGAGCAGGCCGGAGATCGAACCCTGCTTGCCCAGAAACTCGACACGCAGTGCGTCCAGCGTATCGAGATCGGATGCTTCCGCGATCCGCGAGAGCGCCTCCTGGCCGGTTGCTGCGTAGTCCACTGGTGTCTGCCTGACTGTTGCTGATATCTGGAAGCGCGGTCCTTAGGGGGAGCGCGCGAGAATCGCAACGGCGAGAGCGCGCCGCGCCTGCAGGGGCCGCATGGCTGCCCCCCGATCAGCCCGCCCGGAACCGCCGCCCCATGCCCGTCCGGCCGAGCCGAACCCGCTCGCGCATCAGCGTTTCCGTCACGGGCTTGTCGAGCGCCGCATACTCGCGCGGGGTCATCCCCATGAAGGCCTTGAAATCGCGCACGAACTGGGCCTGATCGTGGTAGGCCTCGTCCATCGCCCCGATCCACTTCCGCGCCGGCGCCTCGGTAAACTGCTCGACACTGCGCAGGAAACGCTGGCGACGCAGCAGCAGCTTGGGCGAGAAACCGAAAGCGGCCCGGCACACCCGCTCGACCATGCGCGGATGCGCGCCCACTGCCGCGGCAAGGTCAACCGCGGTGCGCAGCTCCGGATCGAGGACGGCATCGCCGATCGCGACGATCAACGCCTCGTGTGCCACCTCCCGCAGTTCCAGCCCGGCCAGGAACGCGATCAGGCAATCGAGATGGACCCCGGGCGAAACATCAACATCGGACAGCAGGCCATGGAGCGGCAGGAACCGCGCAAATACCACGTCGACATCACCGTCCACCAACCTGTCGGCATAAAGATAGGCCGGGGCATCGATGAGAGCAGCCCAACCCAGCGGGGTGACGCGGAACCCCCAGTGCCGCGCCGTTCCCATCGAGAAACGCACTTCCTGGGCGCGCGGCCCGCTCACGGTAAAGCGGCTGCCATCGATCCTGCTGCCAGATCGTGTGCTTGCCCGCACGGGCGAGCCGTAATGGAACCGGAAGGTCGCCCAGTCGGGGCAAAGGACGTCGTGCAGGCGCTCATCGGCGCCGAGATCGACGTCGCAGTAGAACAAGGCCGTTACGTAGCGCTCAAGCCCCGGAGGGACCGGGCAGTACTGGATGATGACCCGCCTGGCTGCCATTCCCTGCTTCTTGTCACTGCCCCTGCTTGTCGTCACGGCAATGTCGACTGCCCCTCGCGCCGAAAAATTACAGGCTCTTGACCAAGCGCGCAAAGCAATTCGGCGCGCCCGTGCCGTTAAAACAATGAAAGCAGAAACAATTCGGGGTGCGGACGCCATAGCGCCCGCACCCCGTAACTGTTTCGCGGATCGCGATTTCAGAGCCTCGAAAGGCCCCGAAACGATCGGCTTAGGCCGGCAGAGCAGCCTTTGCCTGAGCGATCACGGCCGAGAACACCGAACCCTCGTTCATGGCGAGGTCGGCCATCGACTTACGATCCAGTTCGATACCGGCGAGCTTGGCGCCGTGGATGAACTGCGAGTAGGTCAGGCCTTCGGCGCGGACGGCAGCGTTGATACGCTGGATCCACAGGGCGCGGAAGGTGCGCTTCTTGACCTTGCGGTCGCGGTACGCGTACTGGCCGGCCTTTTCGACGGCCTGGCGGGCAACGCGGATCGTGTTCTTCCGGCGGCCGCGGTAACCCTTGGCCTGGTCCAGAATACGCTTGTGCTTGGCGCGGGTGGTAACACCCCTCTTAATACGGCTCATAGGTCAGTACTCCTCAGTTGAGCCCGTAGGGCGCCCACTTCTTGATCGTCTTTGCATCGGCGTCAGAGATGACTTCGGTGCCGCGATTCTGGCGGATGTACTTGCCGTTGTGGCTCATGAGGCGGTGACGCTTGCCGGCGACGCCGTGCTTCACCTTGCCGGTGGCGGTGAGCTTGAAGCGCTTCTTCACACCGCTCTTGGTCTTCAGCTTGGGCATTTCGTTTCCTTTCGCAGCAGACACGTCCAGTCAGCCATGGCAGCCCTTTTCGCCAGGCGGACGAGCGAATCCCCTTGCGGAGACTCAACCGTGTCGATTGAAGGGCGCGCCTTTAGGGGGAGATGGCCCGCAGCGCAAGCCCTGCCGACCATCTCGCGCCGTCCTCGCGGATTTCGCGGCCTCAGGTCCCGTTGCGCAGCGTGGTGAAAGGCCGCCGGCCGGTCCTGGCCAGCCAGCCGAGGTAATCCCCATCGCGGATCACCGGCGCGGCCTTGGGCTGCGGGGCACGCCAGACATAGATTTGCGCCGGCGCCCGGCGCCCCGAGGCAAGGCGTACCGGCAGGCAGATCCGGCGATACTCGCGCCCCTCGTAGCGGTCCAGCCGGGCAAGATCGCCCGGCCGCAAGTCCAGTCGGCACAGCGTGCCCCGCACGCCGGCGCCGGAGCGCGCCGGCAGAAGCGCAGGGAACCAGCCATTTCCGCCCTTCACGGCAAAAATCCGGCCCGGCGCCCATGCCGGCTCGGCATGGGCCATGCGCGCCGCGATCCACTCCCCCATGCGCGTTCCGGCATGGGGCTGGAGCGTACCGTAGACAAACAGGTCCTGCGCCAAGATCGGCTCAGTGGTGGTGGCAGGCCATCGCCTCGACCACGTCCTCGAGCCGCGCCGCATCGCCGATGGCCAGCACATGGCCTTCGGACTGCTGGTGCAACGGGTCGCCGTTCCAGTCGCACATCGTCCCGCCCGCACCCTCGACGATGGGCACCAGCGCCGCCCAGTCGTGCAGCTTGAGCCCGGCTTCGCAAATCAGGTCGAGTTGGCCCGAGGCAAGCAGGCCATAATTGTAGCAGTCGCCACCCATCATCATGCGCTTGTGATCGGTCCTGGCGGCCAACGCCATGAAGTGCTCGCCCTCGTGGTCGTTGAAGTACTGCGGCCCGGTCGTCGCCAGCATCGCCTCCGACAGTTCGCGGCAGGCGCGGGTGCGCACTTGCTGGCCGTTGAACGTCGTCGCCGCCCCGCTGGCACCGACCCAGCGCTCACGCAGGATCGGCTGGTCGATGACCCCCAGCACCGGCCAGCCGTCGACCAGCAGCGCGATCAGCGTGCCGAAGATCGGACGCCCGGCAATGAACGAGACGGTGCCGTCGATCGGATCGAGCACCCAGGTCCGCCGCGACGTGCCTTCCTCGGTGCCGAACTCCTCACCGATGATCCCGTCCTGCGGCACCTCGGCCTTGAGGATGCGGCGCATCGCCTCCTCGGCCGCCTGGTCGGCGATGGTGACGGGAGACGCGTCGGACTTGCGCTCGGCGGTAAGGCCGGAGCGGAAATGCGGGCGGATCGCCTCGCCCGCCGCATCGGCGAGTCGCATGGCGAGAGCGATATCCTGATCGAGTTTCATGCCGCTCCTGTGCCTTTTCCAGCCCGGCGCGGTCAAGCGGCACGCGATCCCCTCCCAGGCAGCATCGGGCCAGCGTCGAGCCCGTCCCCACGCCGCATCCCCGCACCCGGAAATCACCCCTGAACCGGACCTTATGTGTTTTTCACACATTGCAGCGCCATGCCGCCCCATTTATCCCGGCATGGCAGAAGCACACCTTCTGCAAGAGTAGGGGCATGCTGCAAAGATCCATTCCAGCCGTCGACCCGGCCCTGGCGCCGGAGCAGGGGTTTGCCCGTAACGGCCAGCCACTGTCGTACAATCGCGCCCCGGCAGTCGACCTGGCGCCGTGGATCGCGCGCCTCTACGTGTCGCGCGTCGCCGCCCCCGCCGGATACACCCTGTCGTGCGGGCTGTTCAGCGACACGGCTACCCTGCGCATCCAGATCGACGGCAAGTGGACCGCCAAGGCAGCGGACGGCGAACATGCATTCGAGAAGGCCGCCCTGTTCCTCGGCCCGCAGACCCACCGCATGCCGATCACGGTGACCGGCAGTTTCACCAGCGTGGGCATTGCCTTTCGCCCCGGTGCCTGCACCGCCATGCAGGGCCCGCGCATAAGCGACTACGTGGACAGGCTGGTCTCGACCAGCGCGGTGTCGATTCCCTCGGAATGCTACCTGGCGATGCTTGGGCCGGATGGATGTCCGGAGGCATGGCTGCAACGGCTGGAGCAGACCTTCCGCCACCGCATCGAGCAGATGGACTGTCCGCCGCCCGATCCGGTCACCGCCCGCTTCGAGACGATCACTTACCGCTCCCCCTCGATCACCGTCGCCGATGCCGCGCGCGAATGCGGGGTGGAGCGGCGTACTCTCGAACGTGTGGTCAACCGTGACTTCGGGATGTCCCCCAAGCAGGTCCTGCGCCGCGCCCGCGCGCTGGACATGGCAAGCTATCTGCGCGGTGTTGTCGATGCCGAGGAGGCCGACGAGATCGCCCTGCGCTATTACGACGAAAGCCACCTGATCCACGAGTTCACCGAACTGTTCGGCATGTCGCCCAGCCAATTCGTGAAGCGCCCGCAGCCGATCCTCACGCTGATCCTGGAGGCGCGCCAGGCGCGGCGGCTGGAAATGCTCAAGCGCCTGCAGCCGGGGCAGACGCGCCCCTGGCAGTAGCCAACAAAGGAAAGGCCCGGAACTTGCGTCCCGGGCCCTGAATGCCTTCGATCCGGAGACCGGTCCTCAGTCGAACAGGCTCGAGACCGAGCTTTCGTCGGCGATGCGGCGGATCGCCTCGCCGATCAGCGGGGCGATCGTCAGGATGCGGATCTTGTCCGAAGCCTTGGCGTCCTCGGTGGCCTGGATCGAATCGGTGATGACCAGTTCCTTGAGCGCCGAGTTGGTGACGCGGCTGACCGCCGCACCCGACAGCACGCCGTGGGTGATGTAGGCGGTGACGCTGGTGGCGCCCTCGTCCATCAGCGCCTGGGCCGCGTTGCACAGGGTGCCGCCCGAATCGATGATGTCGTCGATCAGGATGCAGGCGCGGCCCTTCACGTCGCCGATGATGTTCATCACTTCCGACTGGCCGGGCTTGTCACGGCGCTTGTCGACGATGGCGAGCGGGGCGTTGTCGAGACGCTTGGCCAGCGCGCGGGCGCGAACCACACCGCCGACGTCGGGCGAGACCACCATCAGCGACTGGTCGCCGTAGCGGGCCTGGATGTCGGCAGCCATGACCGGCGCGGCAAACAGGTTGTCGGTCGGGATGTCGAAGAAGCCCTGGATCTGGCCGGCGTGCAGGTCGACCGAGAGGACGCGGTCGGCACCCGCCTCGGTCAGCAGGTTGGCGACCAGCTTGGCCGAGATCGGCGTACGCGGGCCGGGCTTGCGGTCCTGGCGGGCATAACCGAAGTAAGGCACTACGGCGGTGATCCGCTTGGCAGACGCGCGGCGCAGCGCATCGATGCAGATCAGCAGCTCCATCAGGTTGTCGTTCACCGGATAGCTGGTCGGCTGCACGATGAACACGTCCTCGCCGCGGACGTTCTCGTGGATTTCGACGAAGATTTCCTCGTCGGCGAAGCGGCGTACGGCCGCGTCCGTCAGCGGCAGCTCGAGATAGGCTGCGATGGCCCGCGCGAGCGGAAGGTTGCTGTTGCCGGACATGATCTTCATGGCGAATCCCCGAGACGGCGTGGAAGTGATGGGTGGCTGAACGCGCCCGCCTCTAGCCATGAGTCATCGGATTGCAACATCAAAGCGACGCCGCGTCACCGTGACCCGGCCTTCCTGCCGTCAAGCACCTGAAATTCAGCCGCGAAGGCGGTGCTCGCCCTTGATCCAGCGAACCGTTCCCGAACTCGCGCGCATGACCACGCTCTCGGTCGTCATCGTGCCGCCCTTGAGGCGCTTGACGCCCGCCAGCAGCGAACCGTCGGTCACGCCGGTCGCCGCGAAGATGCAGTCGCCCTTGGCGAGATCGCGCAGCTTGTAGATCTTGTCGAGGTCCTCGATGCCCCACTTGCGGGCACGGGCCCGCTCGTCGTCGTTGCGGAACAGCAGGCGCCCCTGCATCTGGCCGCCGACGCAGCGCAGCGCCGCGGCCGCCAGCACGCCTTCCGGTGCCCCGCCCGAGCCCATGTACATGTCGATCGTGGTGTTCTCGTCGGTCACCGCAATCACCCCGGCGACGTCGCCGTCGCCGATCAGCACGACACCGCAGCCGATACCGCGCAGTTCGGCGATCAGTCCGGCATGGCGTGGACGATCGAGCACGCAGACGATGATTTCCTCGGGCTTCACGCCCTTGGCGGCGGCGACCGCCTGGACGTTCTCGGTCGGGCTCCTGGTGAGGTCGATCAGGTCCTCGGGATAGCCCGGGCCGATCGCCAGCTTCTCCATGTAGACGTCGGGCGCGTTGAGCAGGCCGCCCTCTTCCGCCGCCGCCAGCACCGCAAGCGCATTGGGACCGGCCTTGGCGGTGATCGTGGTGCCCTCCAGCGGATCGAGCGCGATGTCGATCTTCGGGCCGCGCCCGGGAGCGCCGCCGACCTTCTCGCCGATGAACAGCATCGGCGCCTCGTCGCGCTCACCCTCGCCGATCACCACGGTGCCGTCCATGTAGAGCGTGTCGAAGGCCTTGCGCATGGCCTCCACCGCGGCATGGTCCGCTGCCTTCTCGTCGCCCCTGCCGACCAGCTCCGAAGCCGCGATGGCCGCCGCCTCGGTCACGCGCACCATCTCGAGAACGAGGACGCGATCGAGGACTTTGCTTGCTTCGGGCATGAACACTCCGCATGAAGGCGTGGAGGGATAAGGTTCGGGGAGGGGGATTAGACAGAGGAATACCACTTGTCGAGGATATGGCGCGCGCTATTCGCAATCGCGACCCTCTCTCCCGCTGCCGCGATGGCGCAGGAAAACCCGGCCGGTTCGGCGGCCGCAACGGCCTCGTCCGGCACCGCCGCGACGACGGGCAGCACCATCTCGGATGCGGACAAGGCCATCGCCGAAAAGATGATGGCAGGTGGCGGCCGGATCACCCCGGATCGCAGCCACCGTGCCTGCGTGCGCAACACCCGCGCCGGGGAAATCGTCGTCTGCGCCCCCGATGAAGACCAGTTCCGCGTCGAATCGACGGCGGACAGCGATCCGACCGGCAAGGCCGGGACCAACGACGGACGGCTGCGCGCACCCGATTTCGAAAAGCACATGCCCGGCGTGACGGTGGCCAAGGGCTGCTTCATTCCGCCCTGCCCGCCCGCCCAGCCGCTGATCATCGACCTTTCGCAGATTCCCGAGGCTCCTGCCGGATCGGACGCCGATCTCGTCGCCAAGGGCGAACTGCGCGCGCATTGAGGCGCCGCCGGAAGGACGGACGCCCCGGCTCTGGGAGGAGCCGGGGCGTCCGCGACGGTTCTGGACCGGCCCGTCGAAAATCGCCCTTCAGCGAATTTCCAAACGGCCCATCTATCCCTCGATGATCTGCATCACCAGCGGCGCGGCGGTCAGGCTCTGCGACCCCTCCAGCACCCGCATCGCCTCGCAGACCGCCGATTCCGGCCCTTCATGGGTGACGATGGCAAGGATCACCTCGCCCTCCTGCCCGGCGAGCCCCTTCTGGATCATGCTGGCGATCGACACCCCGGCATCACGCATGGCCGCGGTGATGTCGGCCAGCACGCCCGGACGGTCCGGCACGGTGAAACGGATGTAGCTGCGGCTGCGGCGATGGCCGGTCTCGGCCGGCTCCATCGCCTCGAGCTCGCCTGCCGGCATGGAGAACGCCGCGCCTTTTTCGCCGCGCGCAATGTCGATGATGTCGGCAACCACCGCGCTGGCGGTCGGACCGTCGCCGGCACCGGCCCCCTGGAACAGCAGCCGGCCCATGAAGTTGCCCTCGGCTACGACCGCATTGGTCGCCCCGTCGACACTGGCCAGCGGGTGATCGAACGGCACCAGGTGCGGGCGCACCCGCTGGAACAGGCGCGGCGCGCCACCGGTCCGGTCGATCTCGCCCATGCCGATCAGGCGAATCACGTAGCCAAGCGAGCGCGCCTGTTCGATATCCGCCGCTTTCACGCGCGAGATCCCGGAGGTCTCCACCGCGTCGAAACGCAGGCGCGAACCAAAGGCGATCGCAGCCAGGATCGACAGCTTGTGCGCGGCGTCAACGCCTTCGATGTCGAACGTGGGATCGGCCTCGGCATACCCCATGCGCTGGGCTTCGGCGAGAACGTCGCCAAAGTCCCGCCCGGTGTCTTCCATGGTCGAAAGGATGTAGTTGCAGGTGCCGTTCAGGATGCCGTAGACCCGCTCTATGGCATTGGCAGCGGCCCCTTCGGCAAGCCCCTTGATGACCGGAATGCCCCCCGCGACCGCCGCCTCGAACTTGAGCGCCACCCCCGCGGCCTCCGCCGCCGAGGCCAGTTCAAGGCCGTGGTGCGCGATCATTGCCTTGTTGGCGGTGACAAAACCCTTGCCCTGCGCAATGGCGTTGCGGGCCAGCGCCAGCGCCGGACCGTCCGAGCCGCCGACCATCTCGACAACCACGTCCACGTCCGGCCGGGCGGCCAGGGCAGCGGTATCGTCCACCCAGTCGTAGCCCGAGAGGTCGACCCCGCGGTCCTTGCTGCGATCACGCGCGCTCACGGCGGCGATACGGATGGGGCGGCGCGCACGCCGGGCAATCAGTTCGGCATTGGTCTCGATGAGACGGACAACGCCCGCCCCGACCGTGCCGAGACCGGCCAGCGCAATATTCAGCGGTTCAACCATGGACTTCCCTTTCGCGTGCGGGCCCTAAGCGAGCCGCACGCGAAATTCCAGTACCTTCACGCCTCTTCCCCCGCGCTCAGCGAAGATTGCGGCGACAACCGCCGAGTTGCGCAAGGACGAGGCGGTAGTCGGCAGCGGCCTGACGCATCGCCTCGACACCTTCCGAGACATTGGCGCGCGAGGGCGGATTGGCCGGCAGGAAGCAGGCCAGGCGGTACCATTCCAGCGTGTCGGCCTGCGGCGGATGACCGACGTCTGCCACGAGTTCGGAGAACGACACCCCCCATGCCGGGGCCGCGCCGGGCGCGTGAACGACGGTGATCGACGCTGCCGAGCCATTGGCGGTGTTGAGGAAAATCTGCGTCTCGCCCTGCCCGGCCAGATTGCCCGGGACATAGAGCAGCTCGCGCACGCCGGTGATTCGCGCCGGCGCATCGGGCGAAATGAGCGCCTTGAGGATGCCGCGCAGGCGCGCATCGGCCGCTTCGCTCCAGAGCTGCTGAGCGGTCGGCGTAATCAGCTGCAGCTCGCCCGGACGGCCGGGCACGGCGCGGGCAAAGAGCAGCACGTCCTGCTTCTTGAGCGCGGGCGGCTTGCCACGGGCATCGAGCGGCAGGTCGACCAGATAGGCGATCGATTCGCCGATCGGCGAGGAGCCCGTCAGCAAGGCCACGGTCTGGGCATTGATGTAGAAACGGCCCATGCCCGCCGTCAGTCCCGGCGCCCGGGCATCCTCGACCCGCACGATCTTGCGGACCGTCGCGCGCACCACCAGAGCCGACGAATCGGCAAGATCGGCGACATCCGCGAAAGTCGGCTCCCCGCGCGCCGGCACGGCCGCACCGACCTGCACTTGCGCATGGGCCGGAAGCGTCTGCGCGGCAAGGGCAAGGCATGCCAGTCTGAGGGCAACGCGGGTCGGATTCGCAGGCATCGGTGTCTCACTCTGGGAAACGTTGGGGGCTGGCCATAGCCGCCAGGGACATGCGGCACAAATTCGTCGCCGCATTCCTCAGACAAAATCCCCTTTTTACCCTTGGAACTTATATGCCCTGAATCGGGCGTTAACGGTTCCGCTGCCGATAAGGCGTTGCACAGGAGCAACGGTACCGCTAAGGAAACTCGCAAAATGGGGCAAAAAAACGAAAATGCCCCGCGGTTCGCCAACCCGTTGCATCGTTTACGGATCGGCAGACTGTTAGCCGTCAGGGTGGGTAATTTGGAGTTTCGTCATGGACCTCTCCTCACGGGGCGGGCCATGGGCGCCTTTGGACCTGTCCCGCACCCGGGCGGGTTCTGGGCTTGGTAATGGAGTGATGCGTTTGAATGGCTTACGCTGACCAGCAAATGAGCGGTAACAAGATTACCGCGCTTGTCATTGTCGCGCTGATTCACGTCTTTGTAGGCTATGCACTCGTCACGGGTCTGGCATACGAAGCCGCGCAAAAGGTCATCAACAAGGTGACCACAGTCGACATCAAGGAAGAGAAACCGAAGGAGGAAGAGCCCCCGCCGCCGCCTCCCAAGCAGCAGGATACGCCGCCGCCGCCGATCGTGGCGCCGCCGCCGCCTATCAACATCGCGCCGGCCCCGCCGCCGGTGACGACTGTCAACACGCCGCCGCCGGTTCCGCTGCCCGCGGTTCCGATCCCGGCTCCGGCCGCTCCGGCCCCGCCGGCACCTCCGGCTCCCCCGGCTCCCTCCAAGGCGCGTGGCGCTTCGGTCAAGGGCAACTGGACCCAGCGTTTCAACCAGGAATACCCTGCAAAGGCCCTGCGCGAAGAACGTGAAGGTCGTGTTGGCGTGCGTGTCAGCATCGGTCCCGATGGCCGTGTTTCGAGCTGCACCGTCACCAGCTCCAGCGGCAGCCCCGAGCTCGATTCCGCCGCCTGTGAAGGTATGAACCGTTTCGGTCGTTTCAACCCCGCTCTTGATGACGCGGGTAACCCGACCAGCGGCTCCTTCGCGACGTCGATCGTCTACAAGCTCAGTTAATCCACGGCACGGCCGGGACTACCAGACGCTGGGTCCCGCCAAATCCTGCATTCTTCTTGAGAGGTAATTCGCATGCTTATCGTTGACATCCTTGCCGCCGCTGGCGAAGCCGCGCCGCAGAACAAGTTCGGCTTCGTCGAAGCTCTTCAGGCCGGTGGTTTCATTTCGTACGCGACCGTGATCATCATGGGCGTGATGTCGTTCGGTTCGTTCTACATCCTGTTCACCAAGTGGTTCGAACAGGCCAAGATCATGCGCCAGTTCGGTGCCGTCCGCACCCAGTTCTGGAAGGCCCCGACCCTTCGTGAAGGCGCTGCCAAGCTGGAAAAGAACAGCGCATGGCGCCAGATCGTCGACGACGGCATCGCTGCTGAAGAACAGCACTCGAAGATGACCGACTCGCTCGAAGCCCACGACTGGATGCACGCTTCGCTCGCGCGTTCGGAAGCCTCGATCAACTCGCGCCTGGCCCAGGGCCTGCCCTTCCTCGCCACCGTCGGCGCAACCGCTCCGTTCATCGGTCTGTTCGGTACCGTCGTCGGCATCTACCGCGCCCTGATCGCCATCGGCATCGCCGGTTCGGCTTCGATCGACAAGGTTGCCGGCCCCGTCGGTGAATCGCTGATCATGACCGCCCTCGGCCTGATCGTCGCCGTTCCCGCCGTTCTTGCCTACAACTACCTGCAGAGCCGCAACAAGCGCATCGCCGAAGTGCTGACCGGCTTCTCGAGCGACCTGCTTGCCAACATCAACTCGAAGGGCGCTGTGAAGCCCGCGGTTGCTGCTGCCCCGGCGAAGCCCGCCGCTGCTCCGGCCAAGCCGGCTGCTGCTCCGGCCAAGCCGTAAGCAGCACGGGGTACGCCGCTTCAGGGCGGCGTGCCCACGGGGAACCCAGGTGGCGGCGCAGGCTGCGTCCGCCGCCTCCCCAGGGCAACGCAAGGAATAGGATAAGACTATGGCGATATCCTCGGGCGGAGGCGGTGCCGAAACACCGATGTCCGACATCAACACGACGCCGCTCGTCGACGTCATGCTGGTGCTTCTGATCATCTTCCTGATCGCGGTCCCGGTCGCGATCCAGACGATCGAAAAGCTGAAGATCCCCATCATCAAGTCGGAAGAATCGAAGGACAAGGTGGAGAACCTCCTCCTCACTGTCACGACCACCGACGATGCGGGTCTCAGCGCGGGTCAACCCGGCTACCAGGGCGCTTCGCGCAATGGCGAATGCCGCGTTTACTTCAACAACATCACGCCGGTTACCTCCAAGGAACTCTACGACCAGGCCTTCAAGCGTCTCGACGCTATCGTGAAGCGTGCTGGTGGTCCGGAAGCCCTGAAGGACAACCCGGATCTGGTCCCGCAGGTCCACATCCGTGGTGACGTGAACGCCCCGTGGCGTTGCGTGGCCGGCGCGATCTACAACGTTCAGATTGCGGGTTACCCGACGGTTGGCTTCATCTCCAACCCGGTCGACCCGAACGCCTGACGTTCGAGAAGGAGTAACATTCCATGGCAATGTCAGGCGGCAAGGATGATGGCGCGCCGATGATGGAAATGAACACGACGCCGTTGATCGACGTCATGCTCGTTCTCCTCATCATGTTCATCATCACCATTCCGGTTGCGACCAACTCGATCGACATCGACCTGCCGGTTGCAACCCCTCCGACGAACAACCCGCCGCCGGTGGACCCGATCAAGAACAAGATCGTGCTCACCGCGGATGCACGGATCCTGTGGAACGGCAATGCCGTCGACCAGGGCACCCTGCAGAACCTGCTGGCGCAGTCGCTGACCTACAAGGTCGAGCCCGAACTGCAGTACCAGCCGGAACCGCAGGCGTCGTACGAACTTTCGGCTCAGGTTCTCCAGCTCATCAAGGCTGCGAACGTGACCAAGTTCGGCTTCGTCGGCAACGAACAGTTCAGCACCTTCGGCAAGTAAGCCGAAAGCGCGAACAGGACCTTCGGGACCAGGGAAGGGGCGGAGAAATCCGCCCCTTTTTCTATGTCCGCTTTCTATGTCCGCGATCCGTGGCCGCCTCCAAGTCGGCGCGCGGACAGGATGTTCACTTGGAGCACTGACGGTTTCGCGTTAGATCTCATGCCAGTGCGGAAAAGACCCGATAGAGAGGACTTGCCCATGACCACTGGAGAGGCCGTTTCAGAAACCCCGATCAGCACCATCAACACCACCCCGCTGATCGATGTCATGCTGGTGCTGCTGATCATGTTCGTGATCACCATCCCGGTTGCCACCAACTCTGTTCCCATCGACCTGCCTTCGGGCCTGACCACCCAGGTGGTGCAGCCGCTGCAGAACACCGTCTCTCTCGACGCCAATGGAACGATCCGCTGGAACGGCGAGGCGGTGGAAAGCGCCGAACTGGCCAAACTGCTCTACAGCACCACCCGGATGCCGACCGAACCGCAACTCCGTTTCCGGCCCGACGCCGGCGCCAGCTACGACCGCGCCGCACAAGTGCTCGCCGCCATCAAGGCATCGGGGGTCACCAATTTCGGCTTCGTCGACAACGATCGTTTCGGCCACTTCGAACAATAGCCGGCCGTTGCAAGACGCTCAGTCCTTGCTGGCGGGCGGATCGACCCGCATCGCCAGCGAGGCCAGGCTCTCCGCCTCCATGAGCAGATCCTCGTCGGCCGATCCTGCCGGCAGCGATTCGCGCCCGATCATCGACAGGGCCGGCACCGACAGCGGGCTGATCCGGTCCAGACGGACATGGTCCACCTCCCTGGCCGCCCGATCAAGCACATCGGCGACACGGGCAACGTCGGTCATGCGCGCGCGGGCATCGGCCCAGGCCGCCTCGATCAGCAGGTGATCCGGCTCGTACTTGCACAGCACGTCGTAGATCAGGTCAGTCGAGAACGTGACCTGCCGGCCCGACTTGCGGGTGCCGGGCTGCTGGCGCTCGACAAGACCGGAAATCACCGCCACCTCCCGAAAGGCACGGCGCAGCAGGTAGGACTGCTCAACCCAGTCGACAAATTCGTGGGTCAGGATATCGGGCGAGAGCAGCGCGGCGGGGTCCTCCACCGGCCGCAGCCCCCATACCACCAGCGCATAGTCGGTGGCGACAAAGCCGAGCGGCCCCAGCCCGCGCTCTTCCATGCGCCGGGTAATCAGCATGCCGAGCGACTGGTTCGCCGGCCAGCCCTCGAACGTATAATACGTGGTATAGGCGCAGCCCTGATGCGGGAAGCTCTCCACCAGCAACCGTCCCGGTGCCGGCAGGTGCGAACGCCAGTCCTGCACTTCCAGCCATTCGCGCACGTCGTCCGGGAACCGCGCCCAGCCCGCGCGATCGCACAGCATCGCCCTTACCCGGTCGGCAAGATGGGTCGAGATCGGCATGCGCTGGCCCATGTAGCTGGGGATCGTTGCCGAGCGTCTGGCGGCACGCACGATCAGTTCCAGTTCCCGCAGCGCCTCGACCTCCAGGTCCATGCCCGCAAAGCGGAAGGTATCGCCCGCCTTCAGGCTGGCACCGAAACCTTCCTCGACCTTGCCCAGCGAGCGGCCATTGCGGAAGCGCACCTCCAGCATCTCGGCATCCACGATGATCCCGGCATTGAGGCGGTGACGGGCGGCGTGTTCGGGATGGGTGAGCCGCCAGCGCCAGCCCGATGCACCGTCCTTTTCCCGCACGATGCGCCGGAACCGGTCATAGGAGCGCAGGGCGTAGCCCCCGGTCGCGACGAATTCCAGGACCCGCGCAAATCTGGCGTCGTCCACCCAGGCATAGGCCGAGCAGGACCGTACTTGCGCCGCCAGTTCCGCTTCCCGGAACGGCCCCGCACAGGCGCTTCCCATCACATGCTGCGCCAGAACGTCGAGACCGCCCGGTCGGAACGGTTCCCCGTCGCGCTGCCCCTCGCGGACCGCTTCCTGCGCGGCGAAAGCCTCGAGAAACTCGAAGCGATTGCCCGGCACCAGCATGGCCTTGCTCGGCTGGTCCAGCCGGTGATTGGCACGCCCGATGCGCTGGAGCAGGCGCGAGGAGCCCTTGGGCGCCCCCATCTGCACCACCAGATCGATGTCACCCCAATCGACACCTAGATCGAGGCTGGCGGTACACACGAGTGCCCTAAGCCGCCCCTCGGCCATCGCGCCTTCCACCTTGCGCCGCGCTTCCCGGGACAGCGAGCCGTGATGGATGCCGATCGGCAGGTTGTCCTCGTTGGCGTTCCAGAGTTCCTGGAAGATATATTCGGCCAGGAAGCGGGTGTTGGTGAAGATCAGCGTCGTGCGGTACGCCGCGATCTGCGCGATGAGCTGCGGGATCGCCCAGGTCGCGGCATGACCGCTCCATGGGATACGTTCCTGCTGCGGCAGCAGGATCGAGACGTCGGGTTCGGCCCCCTCCTCGCCCTCGACCAGTTCCACCGCCTCGATGTCGCCCCAGGGCGCCAGCCAGCCGCGGAACCCGTCGGGATCGGCCAGGGTCGCCGACAGTCCCACCCGCCGGAGCCCCGGCGACAAGGCCTGCAACCGCGCCATCGACAGGGCCAGCAGATCGCCGCGCTTGCCGGTAGCGAAGGCGTGGATCTCGTCAACGACGATCCGCTTGAGCCCTGAGAACAGCTCTCCCGCCTCGGGATAGGTCAACAGCAGGGAAAGCGATTCCGGCGTCGTCAGCAGGATATGCGGAGGCCGTGCGCGCTGGCGGGCCTTGCGGTCGGACGGGGTATCGCCGCTGCGCGTCTCGATGCGGACCGGCAGGCCCATCTCCTCGACCGGCGCCAAGAGGTTGCGCTGCACGTCGTGCGCCAGCGCCTTGAGCGGCGAGACGTAGATGGTGTGCAGGCCCTCGGGCGGCGGGCCACCGTCCAGCCGCGAGGGGCAGAAATCGGCCAGCGTCGGCAGGAACCCCGCCAGCGTCTTGCCCGCACCGGTATCGGCGACCAGCAGCGCATGGTTGCCGCGATCGGAGGCCGCCAGCATCTCGGCCTGGTGGCGCCGCACGCGCCAGCCACGCGCGGCGAACCAAGCGGCAATCTCGGCGGGCAGCGCGGGTGTCATCGCCAGGTTCGTCTCACAACCATCACCCGTCCCTTGGAGCATAGCCCGCACGCCGAGAAAAGCCCGCCGAAACGAAGAGTTGCCTGGGCCGCCCGTTGCCGCCACGATGACCGTTTCCGTGTCACGAAAGGCAAGGCCCCCGCCGACCGATCATGCCGACCGATCTTGCCCAATCCCATCTCGCCCTGCTGGCCGTATCGCTGGCGCTGGGTCTGCTGGTCGGCATCCAGCGCGGCTGGGTACTGCGCGAACAGGCTGCCGGCACCCGCTTTGCAGGCGTGCGCACATTCGCGCTGATGGGCCTGAGCGGCGGGATTTCCGGTCAGCTTTTTATCCAGGCCCCCGGGCCGTCCACGGTCGTCCTTGCCGCCGCCGCGCTGCTTGTGCTGATCGGCTATCTCAAGGACAGCCGGATCAATGCGACGGTCAGCGGCACCGGCGCCCTGGTCGCACTGCTGACCCTGGCGAGCGGCTTCTATGTCGGCCTCGGCCAGCGGCTGACCGGCACGGCCATTGCCGTGGTGATGGTGCTGCTGCTGACCTTGCGCGATCAGCTCCATGGCTGGATCGACCGGCTGAGCCAGCGCGAAGTGCTGTCGATCGCCCGCTTCGCGCTGATCGCGCTGGTCATCCTGCCGCTCCTGCCGGACCAGCCGTTCGGCCCCTATCAGGCCTGGAACCCCCGCAAGCTGTGGCTGATCGTCGTGCTGGTCTCCGGCTTCTCCTTCGCCGGCTATTTTGCCGCCCGCCTGCTGGGGGCCACGCGCGGCGTGATCGCCACCGCCGCCGCCGGATCGCTGGTCTCCTCGACCGCGGTGACCGCCTCGCTCGCCAGCCGGATGAAACAGGCCGGCGACGCCGATGCGGCGCTGCCGGCAGGGATCGCCTGCGCCTCGGCCATCATGTTCGTGCGTGTCCTGCTGCTGGCAAGCGCCCTCGCCCCCGCCGCCTTGCCGACGTTCGCACGGCTGGTCGTCCCGGGCCTGGTGATCGCGCTGGTCGCTGCGGCCTTGTTGCTGCACCGCACCCGCAAGGCCGCGCCAGCCTCCCCATCTCCGGCCCTCCCATCACCCTCCCCGCCGGCGCCCACCCCGGCAGCGAGCGACATGCCGGTGCGCAATCCCTTCGACATCGGACCGGCGCTGGTGCTGGCCGGCCTCGTCATGGTCCTGACGGTCGCCTCGCTCTGGGTTCTGAACACCTTCGGGGAACGCGGCCTTGCGGTCGTGCTGGCGATATCGGGAAGCGTCGATGTCGATTCCGCGATCATCACGATGGGCGGTCTTGCCGGACAGTCGCTCGACGCGCGAACGGCAGGACTGGTCCTGGCCGTTCCCGTCGCGCTCAACACCCTGTTCAAGGCAGGTTTATCGATCAGCCTGGCGGGATGGCAGCAGGGGCGGGCCGCGGCCTTGCCGCTCATCGCCAGCGCCGCCGGGATCGGCATCGCCGCGCTGGCCCTCCCCTGACCTGCCGTCATCGCGTGCGATCAGCGCGACAGCCCCGAGGCCGCGAGTTGCCGGTCGATCTCGCCGACCAGCCGGGCCAGACCTTCGGGCGTTTCGCTTTCCGCCCGTGCGACCAGCATGGCCTGGGTGTTCGACGCACGCAGCAGCCACCAGCCGTCCGCGGTCGTCACCCGCACCCCGTCGACCGCGACCACCTCGGCGCCCGCCTCGGCCAGTCGTCCCCGCACTTCCTCGACGGCCGCGAACTTGCGGCTTTCCCCAACCGCGAAGCGCAGTTCGGGCGTGGAGACCGGCTGCGGCATGGCGTCATGGAACTCGGCGACGCTGCGATCCAGCCGCAAGGTGGCCGCCATCAGGCGCAGCGCCGCGTAGAAGGCATCGTCGAAGCCGTGATAGTCGTCCGCGAAGAACATGTGCCCGGTCATCTCACCCGCCAGCACGGCGCCGGTCTGCTTCATTCTGGACTTGATCAGCGCATGCCCGGTCTTCCACATGTCCGGCACCCCGCCCAGCGCCGCGACCCGATCGAACAGCACGCGCGAGGCCTTCACGTCGGCGATCACCCGCGCCCCCGGGTTTTTGCGTAAGACATCCTCGGCATAGATCAGCAGCAACTGATCCCCGGCCAATGCCCGCCCCTGCCCGTCGATCACCCCGATACGATCGGCGTCACCATCGAAGGCCACTCCGAAATCGAGCTTCTTCGCCGCGACGAGCGCGCGCAGGTCTGCAAGATTGGCCTCCTCGCTCGGATCCGGGTGATGGTTGGGGAAGGTCCCGTCAACGTCGGTGTGGAGAAGATGATGCTCGCCAGGCAATCGCGCGGTCAATCGTTCCAGCACGGGACCGGCGGCACCGTTACCCGCATCCCAACCGATCTTCAGCGCCGCAAGACGGTCGGCGGGCAAGTCGGCAAGTGCGCCCAGCATGCCCTCGACATAGGCATCGATGACGCTGCGGTCTTCGACGCGGCCGGCACCGCGGCTCCATTCCCCGGCGGCGGCCAGTTCCCCCAGCCGCTGGATCGCCGCCCCGTAAAAGGGCCGACCCGCCATTACCATCTTGAAGCCATTCTGATCGGCGGGATTGTGGCTGCCAGTTATCTGAATGCCGCCCTGCACATCTTCGGCTGACAGTTCGGCGAAATAGAGCATCGGGCTGCTCGAAATCCCGATCCGCACGACGTCGACGCCGCTGGCGGTCAGCCCTTCGACCAGAGCCGCTTCCAGCATCGGCGAACTGAGCCGGCCATCGCGCCCGACCACGACCTTGCCGCCGCCTTGCGCCCGCACCAGCGTAGCGAAGCTGCGGCCGATGGCACGGGCATCCCCGGCTCCAAGGTTGCCTCCCGGCTTCTCGCCGACCACACCGCGAATGTCGTATTCGCGCAGGATCGTCGGGTCGATGCGGTAGCCCTGCAGTTCACCGCGCTGTACGCTGCCGCTCAGGATCCTGTGTCCTGATCCAGCGCGCCGATCAGCAGGTCGCGCGCGGCATTGGCCTCGTGGACTTTCTCGTTCGAGCCGCCGCGATCGGGATGGACCTGGACCACCCGCCGGCGATGCGCCTCGAGGATCGCCTCGCGGCTGGCGCCTTCGGACAGGCCCAGCAGAGCCCGCGCCTGCGCCTCGGCGTGGATCCGGGCAAAGCCCCCCTGCTTGCGCCGCCCGGACGCCGGCCAGTCGTAGCCCAGATAGTTCCAAGGCCAGCGGCCCGTCAGCATCTTGCAGGCAATGCAGCCCAGCGCGATGAGCCAGATCAGCTTCATGGCGGCAGCGTCAGCCCTCGTCGCTCAGTGCGAGCTGCGCTTCGCGGCGCGCGGGCATCGGCAGGTTAAGCCCGGCCACGAGGCCGCGCAGTTCCTGGCGGGCGACCAGATGGCTGGTGCCCAGTTCGCCAAGGTGGCCCTTGTCGAGCAGGGTCAGTCCCGAGGGGAACAGCTCGCGGAAGATGACGCGTTCCGAAAGCCCCGGCGAGATGCGGAAGCCCACGCGCTTCGACAGTTCCTTGAGCGCGCCTTCGAGGCGGCGCATGTTCTTGGCCTCGACGTGCTGGACACGGTTGCGCACCACCACCCAGTCCAGTTCGCGGCGGCCTTCGTTGATCGTCTTGAGGCCGCGCTTCTTGCGGGTTTCCCACATGAGTTCGGCATAGAACGAGAGCTTCTTCACCCGGAAGGTATCGCTCTCCACCTGGCCGATCAGGTCGAAGTCGACAAAGCTGTCGTTGAGCGGCGTCACCAGCGTGTCGGCGGTGGCGGCGACGTGGCGCGCGAACTGGTCGTCGCGGCCGGGGGTGTCGAAGATCAGGAAATCGTAGCCCTCGGCGATCTGCTCGGCAAGATCGTCGAGTTCGTCGATATCCTCGCCGTCGTAGACCGCGAAACGGGCGCCGGGCAGCGCGATCTCGCGCTGGCGCTCGGTCTCCATGCGGTTCTCGAGATAGCGGTAGAGCGTGCGCTGGCGCGGATCGAGATCGATCGCGGCCACCTTGGCGCCCTGATAGGCCAGTGCGATGGCGACATGGACCGCCGTCGTGGACTTGCCGGTGCCGCCCTTTTCATTGGCGAAGACGATGCGATGCGTTGTCACGGACCCTGTCGCTTTCCCTGTTGCCGCCGGTCCTGCCTGACTGGCGAATACCGATCTGCTTCCACCGGAAGCGGATATCAATTGCCGCCCGGGGCACGCCGGCGCTAAGGGCGGGCGCGAGAACCGGTCAAGTCCATTCTAACGGAGCAGCCACCCCCAATGCAAACCGTCCACAGCCTTGATCCACTGCGGCGTGCCGTCGCGACCTTGCGAGAGACCGGGACCGTGGCGCTGGTGCCGACCATGGGCGCGCTTCATGAAGGCCATTTGACGCTGGTGCGCGAGGCCCGCAAGCACGCCGATCACGTGGTCGTCTCGATCTTCGTGAACCCGCTGCAGTTCGGCGCCAACGAGGATCTCGACGCCTATCCGCGCCAGCTGGAGCGCGACAGCGCCCTGCTGGAACCCGAAGGCGTGGCGCTGATCTGGGCGCCCACCGTGGAGGCAATGTACCCGCAGGGCTTTGCCACCAACATCTCGGTGACGGGTGTGTCCGAAGGCCTGTGCGGCGCCGCCCGCCCCGGCCATTTCGACGGCGTTGCCACGGTCGTGTGCAAGCTGTTCCACCAGGTGCTGCCCGACGTCGCCCTGTTCGGCGAGAAGGACTGGCAGCAGCTCGCGGTGATCCGCCGCATGGCGCGTGACCTCGACCTGACCCAGCCGCATGCCGGTGCCATCATCGGCGTCGAGACCGTGCGCGAGACGGACGGCCTCGCCCGGTCCTCGCGCAATGCCTACCTCACCGCCGAGCAGCGCGCCGCCGCGGTCACCCTGCCCACTGCGATGAAGGCCGCCATCGCCGCCATCGAAAGCGACACCCGCGTTGCCGATGCGCTCGCGGACCTCGAAAAGGCCCTGCTTTCCGGTGGGTTCGCCTCGCTCGACTATGCCGAGCTGCGCGACGCGGACGATCTCGCCCTGCTCGATGCCCGCTCCGACCGGCCGATGCGGCTGCTGGTTGCCGCCCGGATCGGCAAGGCCCGCCTGATCGACAACATGGCGGTCGCCCCGCGCTGATGCTCCCTTCGGTGCATGGACACCGGCTTCAAGGATCGAATCTGACAGAATTAGTCATTTGCCCACAATCGATTCCATCTTAAGGTCTGGCGCCGACACTATTCCAGTGAAACGGCCAAATACCGGCCGTGTACCGGCCGGAGACCAGATCGCCGCAGCGGCAATTGCCCGAGCGGCGTAACGGAGGGACCAGAACGATGAAAACGTTCGCATGCGCGCTCGCCGCGCTTGCCATCGTGGCAAGTGCTCCTGCAGCTTTTGCGGAAGACCGGTCATCGGCCCGCAAGGCCCAGGACAATGGCACCCGGCAGATTCCCGTCTGCCGCAAAAATCTCGGCACCGTCGCCATCATCGAGCCTGACAACCAGTGGTGGCGCGAGTTCAACCTCGGCAGTCCCGAGGCGATCCTGCGCGTCTTCGTGCAGCAGTCGCGCTGCTTCACCCTCGTCAATCGCGGCCGCTCGCTCCAGAACAGCGCGATGGAACGCGCGCTGGCCGAACAAGGCGAGCTGCAGGGCGGCTCCAACATCGGCAAGGGCCAGATCAAGGCAGCGGACTACTTCCTCCAGCCGGACATCGTCTCGACCAACAACAATTCCGGCGGCGGCGGCATCGGCGGCGTGCTGGGCGGGGTGGGCGGTCTGTTCGGCCACGGCGTCGGCGCGATCGCCGGCGGACTCAACATCAAGAAGGGCGAGGCCAACGTCACCCTCTCGATCGTCAATTCGCGCACCACGGTCGAGGAGGCGCTGACCGAGGGCTATGCCCGCAAGTCCGACGTCAGCTTCGGCGCGGGCGGCGGCGGCTTCTTCGGGGGCACCTTCGGCGGCGTCGGCGGGGGTGGCTACCAGAACACCCAGATCGGCCAGATCATCGTGCTCGCCTACCTCGATGCCTATACCAAGCTGGTCAGCCAGCTCGGCGGGCTTCCCGAAAACGCCTCGGCAGCAGCCCCACCAGCGAAGTAACATCCTGAAATTTCGTGCTATAACAGGCATTGTCAGCGGAAATCCCATCCGCCAATGGCTATCTGATCGGGGGCCCGGCCCATGCCGGGGCCCCGTCATCACGGGGCTCAGGTTTTGACAGGCAATTCGGCATCACAGGCACGGCGCACGGGATCATGAGCGCCGCACGCATCCTCTACATCGAAGACGATGCCCGCGCCGCCCGGCAGGTGCGCGAAGTCGTCGAAACAGCAGGCCTGGCACTGACCTGGGCGGCCAATGGGCAGGACGGGCTCAAGCTCGCCGGGGTGGAGCGTTTCGACGTCATCATCCTCGACCGCATGCTGCCTGATCTGGAGGGACTGACGATCCTCGAACGCCTGCGCGAATCGGGGGTCGGCACGCCGGTGCTGATGCTCTCCGCGCTTGGGCGCAGCTCCGACCGCGCCGAAGGGCTCGATGGCGGTGCCGACGACTATCTGGCCAAGCCCTTCGAGGCCGAGGAACTGCTCGCCCGCCTGCGCGCGCTGCACCGGCGGGCCTCGGGCCGCACGCATAGCGCGGTGATCCTCTACGGCGCCTTCGAATGGCTTTGTTGCATAACAAGGTGATGGATTCCCTTGAGGAATCGGATGTCATAGATGGGCCGGATGCCCAGACCGACCCCGCCGAAGTATCGCACGACCAATTGGCCCGAATATAATGCAGCGCTCCGGCGGCGAGGCTCGCTGGATGTGTGGTTCGACCCAGGGATGGACTGGTTTGCGGCGCCCGATGGTCGGCCTGGTCGGCCGCTGCGGTTTTCGGACCGGGCGATCGAGTTCTGCCTGACGCTGAAAGGGTTGTTCCAACTCCCGCTGCGGCAGGTGACGGGTCTGGTCGAGAGCCTGCTAAGGATGGCGGGTCTGGACTGGCCGGCACCGGATTATACGACGCTGTGCCGGCGCCAGAAGAGTTTGTCGGTTGATCTGGGCGCGCGCGCCAGCGCGGGAGGCCTGCACCTGCTGGTCGACAGCACCGGGATCAAGATGATCGGTGAGGGGGAATGGAAAGCGAGGAAACACGGCGTTTCTTACCGCCGCCAGTGGCGCAAGGTGCACATCGGCATCGACGCGGAAACCTTCGATATCCGAGCGATCGAGGTCACAAGCAATGCCGTCGGCGATGGCCAGACGCTGCCCGATCTGTTGGCGCAGATCCCCGAGGATGAGACCATTGTCACCGTCGGCGGCGACGGTGCCTATGACACCAGAGGTTGCCACGCGGCCATCGATGCGCGCGGTGCCGACCCGGTCATCCCGGTTCGCCGCAACGGCAAGGCATGGACCGAGGACGGCCCCGGCGTCGAGGCCCGCAACGAGACGTTGCGCGCGATGAAACGCCTGGGCAGGGCAATTTGGAAGAAATGGAGCGGCTACCATCGACGCAGCCTGGTCGAGACCAAGATGCACTGCTTCAAGTTGCTCGGTCCGCGCGTCGCCGCGCGCACCTTTGAGCGTCAGATAACCGAGCTCAAAGTCCGTGCTGCAATCCTCAATCGCTTCTCGCAAATCGGAACGCCCAACACCGTACGGGTCGCATAATAATTACAAGTAATCATAATTTTACGCCTGTCACGCGTTATGCAACAAAGCCCCTCGAAACCATCTGGGGCTCGGGCTATCGCCTGCTCGACGGCCGCCGATAAGCGCGTGCCGCACCAGTCCACCTCGCCGCCGACCCGCTTCCACCGCTCGATCTTCGCGCGGACCGTGCTCTGGGCAATCATCATTGCCGCCGCCATCACCGCCTGTCTCTGGCTGCTGACCGACGCGACCATCCGCAATACCAACCAGATCGCGCTGGAACGTGCGGTCGACCTCGATCTTGCCGGCATGGTCGATATCCACGCCAGCGGCGGACGCGAGGAACTGGCGCGGCGGATCGCCGATCGCCTCGCCCTGCAACCGCGCGACGGCCAGCTGGCGCATTACCTGCTGGCCGACACGGCAGGTCGGCGCCTGGCGGGCGACCTGCGCCAGTGGCCCGGGCTTCATGCCGGGATTTCGGAATCGGGTCCGATTGCCCTTCCCGGTGGCGGCAGCGCCTTTGCGCGTGCCACCCAGCTTGGCCCGGACCTCAGGCTGCTGGTAGCCCACGAGGACCACGACATCCACGCGCTGCGCCGGCAAGTGGCGCTGGTCTACGTGACCGGCGGCCTGCTGGCGACGCTGGCGGTGGCGCTGATCGGGATGACCGCCGCGCACCGGCTGCGCACGCGGATCGAGCGCATCAATGCCGCCTTCCGCCATCCCGACGACGAAGCGCTGGCCCGGCTTGAAAAGGGCTCGCTCGACCGTGACGAGATCGACGAACTGACCCGCCATTCCAGCGAAGCGCTGGCCCGGCTGGGCCGCCTCGCGGGCGCCCAGCGCGAGACGACCGATCAGCTTGCCCACGAGATGCGCACCCCGCTGATGCATCTCGACAACCGGCTGGTAAAGGCACTGGCCGCCGCACCGGAGGCGGAAACCGCGGCGCGGATCGCCGATGCCAGGCAGGAGATCCGCCACATCGTGCGCATGCTCGAATCGCTGCTGGACATTGCCGCCAGCCAGGCCCGCCGCGGCGACCGCCACGGCCTTGCCCCCGTCGATCTCAGTGCCCTCGCGCTCCGGCTCGGCGAACTCTACGCGGACAGCGCGGAGGAATCGGGTCACACCCTGAAACTGGCGATCGCCCCCGACGTCATGATCGAGGGGGAGGAAATGCAGATCACCCGGCTCATCACCAACCTGCTCGACAATGCCTTCAAGTTCGTGCCGGTCGGCGGCACCGTCGAACTTCGGCTCGCGCCCGGCCCCAGCCTGACGGTCTGCGACGACGGTCCCGGTGTACCCCCGGCCGATCGCGAAAAGATATTTGACAAATTCGCCCGCGGCAGCGAGCCCGGAACGCAGGACGGCGCGGGCCTCGGGCTGGCGCTGTGCCGGGCGATTGCCGAGCGCCACCAGCTTGAAATCACCCTCCTGCCCTCCACGCGCGGCGCCTGCTTCAAGGTTGCCCCGCAAGCCAGGCGATAGCCCGTGAGCAAGACCGGTTACCTGCGTTTCTGCCTGCCTGTTGGCGATTGTCTGGCCGTCAGCCTGATGGGCAGACTGGTGGGCAGCCTGATGGGCAGCGTTGCCGCCATGACGTCACTAGCGCCCAGCGCCTATGCCGCCGTCCCCACTAGCGGGCAGCGCGTGGCGGAGGCACTGGCCCAGGCGCAGGCCGCACGCGACGGCGGCGACAGCGAGACCCTGGCCCGCGCGCTCGGCGTGATCGATCGGTCCGGCGCCCATCCGCTGGATGGCTGGACCGGCGCCGACCCCGTGCCCGAATGGCGCAGCACCGTCGCCCCCGCCGGTTCGCCGCTGCGCGGCAGCCCGCTCGGCCCCGGCTACCGGCTCGGCAAAGTCCCGGCCGGCCAGAGCGATAGTTTCGAACAGGTGTTCCTCTCCGGCCGTAAGGCCAGCGTCTCGGTCGCCACGCAAGGCGGCAAGCCCGTCAGCCTGCGCGTGACCGACGGCGACAAGCGTATCGTCTGCCAGTCCGGCAAGGACGGTCCGGCCTGCAACTGGGTGCCGCTGTTCACCCAGCGCTACCGGATCGAGGTCCACAACGGCGGCCAGTATCTGGCGAACTACTACCTCGTGGTCGATTGACGGGGGAAGCCGGGACCGTAGCCACATTTTTCGGCACGTTTTCCGGACTCATCTGGCGCTTGCGGCATCGCCCCGGACCTGGTGCATGGATGGGCTAGCGCGCCGATAGGAAAACGGCGGCACTCCCTGGTGGAGCGCCGCCGCTGTCATGACGTCAGTCGAGGACCGTCTTCTCTTCGGCCGGATCGGTGTGGAACTCGTGCCACACCCCGTTGATGATACCGAAGCCGACCGCCAGGCCGACGCCAAGGATCCAGGAAAAGTACCACATAGTCGGTTCCTCAATAGAAGTCGGGATTCATGCCCACTTCACGCTCGGTCACGCGGCCGAACATGACCTTGTAGGCCCAGGCCGTGTAGGTCAGCACCAGCGGCAGGAAGATCACCGTCACCAGCAGCATGATGAACAGAGTCGTGTGGCTGGACGAGGCGTTCCACACCAGCAGGCTGGAGCGCGCATCGATCGAACTGGGCAGGATGAAGGGGAACATCGACAGGCCGACCGAGGCGATGATGCCCAGGTTCGCCAGCGAGGAGCCCGCAAAGACCAGCGTGTCCTTGCGCCCGCGAATGCCCGCCAGTGCCACCAGCGGCCCGGCCAGGCCCAGCGCCGGGGCCAGGATCATCCAGGGATGGGCGGCGTAATTGGCCAGCCATGCTCCGGCAACGTGGGCGCTTTCGGCAAAGCGCGGGTTCGACGGCCCTTGCGGATCGACGGCGCCGACCAACTGGTAGCCAAGATCGCCCATCGCCAGCCAGACGCCGCCAAGGGCGTAGAGCACAAAGGCCACCAGCGCCGCGACCTGGCCATAACGCTGCGCGCGGTCACGTGCCGGCCCCTGCTCGAGCTTGAGCGTCAGCCAGCCGGCACCGTGCAGCACGATCATCGCCACCGACACCACGCCGCAGAGCAGCGCGAAGGGCGTGAACAGGCCCAGCAGCGTGCCTTCGTAGAAGCTGCGCATGTCGCTATCGAGCCGGAAGGGTACGCCCAGCAGCACGTTGCCGACCGCCACACCGAACACCAGCGAGGGCAGGAAACCGCCGACAAACAGCGCCCAGTCCCAGCGCGAACGCCAGGCCGGATCGGGCTTCTTCGAACGGTACTTGAAGCCCACGGGCCGCAGGATGAAGGCCGCCAGCACCAGGAACATCGCGATGTAGAAGCCCGAGAAGCTGACGGCATAGACGTAAGGCCATGCCGCGAAGATCGCGCCGCCACCCAGGATGAACCAGACCTGGTTGCCTTCCCAGGTCGGACCGATGGCATTGATCACCATGCGGCGCTCGGCATCGCTGCGGCCGACGAAGGGCAGGAGCGAAGCCGAGCCCAGGTCGAAACCGTCGGTGAGGGCGAAGCCGATGAGCAGCACGCCCATCAGCAGCCACCAGATCACCCGCATCGTTTCATAGTCGAAAGGAATGGACATTCTTGCCTCCTGCTTACTCGGCCGGGATGGCAGTGAAGGTGCTGGCAGGTGCGCGTTCGCGAACCGGCGCGCCTTCATGGCCCTCGTAGACTTCCGGACCCTTGCGGATCGTCGCCAGCATCAGCTTCACCTCGATCACCGCCATGGTGCCATAGAGCAGCGTGAACCCGATGATGGTGGTCCAGATCTGCGGCACGGTCAGGCTCGATGCGGCCAGGAACGTCGGCAGCACCCCGTCCACCGCCCAGGGCTGACGCCCGAGTTCGGCAACCAGCCAGCCCACTTCGATCGCGATCCACGGCAGCGGCATGACCAGCACCGCGGCGCGCAGGAACCACCTGGCGTTGAACCGGCGGCGCACCGAGAAGGCGAAAGCGGTGGCGAAGAAGGCGATGAAGAAGAAGCCCAGCCCCGCCATCACGCGGAACATCCAGAACAGCGCGGGCACGTTGGGAACCGTGGTCCAGGCTGCCTTGGTGATGGTCGCCTCGTCGGCCAGGCGCGGATCGGCGACAAAGCGCTTGAGCAGCAGGGCGTAACCGAGATCGTCCTTGTTGCGCTCCCATGCTTCGCGCGCGGCAAGGTCGTTACGGTTGACCTTGAGCTTCTCGACCGCGTCATAGGCAACGATACCGGTGCGCATGCGCTGTTCGGCGCGCTCGACCAGCGGGATGATGCCGGTCACTTCGCCCGACAGGCTGCGCGTGGCGATCAGGCCGAGAACATAGGGGACCTGGATCTCGTAAGCGGTCTCGTGCTTCTCGTTCGACGGCAAGCCGACCAGCGTGAGCCCGGCAGGAGCCTTTTCGGTCTCCCACATGGCCTCCATCGCCGCCATCTTCATCTTCTGGTTGTCGGAAACGGCATAACCGCTTTCGTCACCCAGCACGACGACCGAGAGCGAGGAGGCAAGGCCGAAGGCCGCCGCCACCGTGAAGCTGCGCTTGGCAAGCTCCAGATGACGTCCACGCAGCAGGTAATAGGCCGAGACACCCAGCACAAAGAGGCTGGCGCAGACATAGCCTGCGCTCACGGTATGCACGAACTTCGCCTGCGCGACCGGATTGAAGATCACGTCCTTGAAGTTCGAGACTTCCATGCGCATCGTCTCGGGGTTGAACACCGCACCCGCAGGATGCTGCATCCAGCCGTTGGCGACGAGAATCCAGAGCGCCGACAGATTCGAGCCGAGCGCAACCATGAAGGTCGTCAGCAAGTGGCCGCGCTTGGAAAGCCGGTCCCAGCCGAAGAACATCAGGCCCACGAACGTCGCCTCGAGGAAGAAGGCCATCAGGCCCTCGATCGCCAGCGGAGCGCCGAAGATGTCGCCGACGTAGTGCGAGTAGTAGGCCCAGTTGGTGCCGAACTCGAACTCCATGGTGAGACCGGTGGCCACGCCGAGGACAAAATTGATGCCGAAAAGCTTGCCCCAGAAACGGGTCACGTCCCGCCAGATGGGGCGGTCCGTAATCACATAAACACTTTCCATAATTACGAGAATGAAGGAAAGCCCGAGGGTCAAGGGTACAAAGAGAAAATGGTACAGCGCCGTGAGGGCGAACTGTAGCCGGGACAATTCAACAACTGCCATGTCGATCATGTCGAATCCCGCCTTTTTAGCGGCCCGAGAGGGAGAGAGAGGTTGCCTCGGGCAGGTTGGTTTCGTAGGGTCGCGTTAGGCCCGCCCAAGAGGGCTGTCAAACGATACTTACATGGTTTCTTTAATTTGATCTATGTCAAATTGGCTGTACCCTGGCTGCTTGATATTGCCGGGGCCGCCGTCCTCTCCTGGGGTCTCGCCAGCGGCGTTGGACACGTCGCGACGCAGGCCCCGCT
The DNA here is from genome assembly GCF_006874585.1 of Sphingomonas sp. IC081. Classification (GTDB taxonomy): domain Bacteria; phylum Pseudomonadota; class Alphaproteobacteria; order Sphingomonadales; family Sphingomonadaceae; genus Novosphingobium. The sequence continues at coordinate 3,592,928 of NZ_CP029761.1, read as the reverse complement.
GCTCGCACCGGCCGCGCTCATCCTGGGAGGGGCGTGCCTGCGCGCCATTTCCGCCTTCGCTCTTGACCGCCACGCCGTGGCTGCCGCGCAGGCAAACAGCCGCGAGCGACGTCGCGGCTTGTGGACTTCCCTCCTTGGATCGCGCCTTTCAAAGCCGCTAAGCATCGGAGAAAGCGCCACACTTGCCTTGGACCATACCATGGCGATCGAGAATCGCGACGTCCGTTTTTCGCCTGTGCGGCTCAATGCCGTGATCGGCCCGCTGGTGGTGGCGGCGATCGTCGCCCCCGCAAGCTGGGTCGCCGCGCTGATCATGCTGGCAACGCTGCTGCCCTTCGTGCTGGGCTCGATCCTTGCCGGCACCGCCGCGCGCCGGGCGTCCGAGCGGCAACTGGCAGCCCTCGCCGCACTGTCCGGCCTGTTTGTCGACCGTCTCACGCATCTCCCGCTGATCCGCCATTTCGGCGCCGAAACCCGCATCTCGCGCCAGGTCCGCGATGCCACCCACGAAGTTGCGGACCGCACGGTTTCCGTCCTGCGCGCCGCCTTCCTCTCCAACGCCGTGCTGGAGTTCTTCTCCGCGCTCTCGATCGCGCTGGTGGCGGTCTATTGCGGTTTCTCGCTGCTCGGCCTGCTGCCGTTCCGCGCGCCGGAAACGCTGACGCTGGTGCCCGCCTTTTTTGTTCTGGCCATGGCCCCGGAATTCTACCTGCCGATGCGCCGCCTCGCCGCTGCCTATCACGAGAAGCAGCTGGGCGAGGCCGCCGAAACGGCGCTCGAGCCGCTGCGCGATGCCTTGCCGGCCAGCCCCCTTCCGGGAAACGCCCCCGCCCCTTTCAGCGGCCTGCGCGTCGCGGACCTGACATTGGCCTTCCCCGGCATCAGCGTCGGCCCCCTCGATTTCAGCCTGTCCCGTCACGACCTTGTCGCGCTGACCGGCCCCACCGGCAGCGGCAAGACCAGCACGCTGGCCGCCATCGCCGGACAGGTCGCCCCCAACTCCGGGCAGATATGCGACCGGGTCGGTGCCCCGCTGGTCAGCAGCCAGATCGCCTGGGCCGCCCAGCGGCCGCTGCTGCTGACGGGAACGCTGGGCGAAAACCTGGCGCTGGCGGCCCCCGATGCCCCCCGCGAGGAGATCCTCGCGGTGGCCGAACGTGTCGGCCTCGGCGCCATGCTGGCCCGGCGCGGCGGCCTCGACATGGCGATCGACCATAACGGCTCAGGTCTCTCTGGCGGCGAGCGGCGCCGCATCGGCCTCGCCCGCGCGATCCTCTCGGACCGTCCACTGCTGCTCTGCGACGAGCCCACCGCCGACCTCGACACCGCCTCCGCCGCCGCCATCGTCGCCCTGCTGAGCGACCTGTCACGTCGCCGCTGCATCCTCGTGGCCACCCATGACCCCGCCATGACCGCCGCCGCCCGGCAGGAGATCGCGCTGTGAACGCCTCCGTTTCCGCCTCGTCCGACAATCCTCTCGCCATTGCCGGCCTGCCCCGCCGGCGGCTGCTCTTCGCCAGCCTCTGCGCCGGATTTGCGACCGTGGCGGCGATCGGCCTCCTGGGGGTTTCGGGGTGGTTCCTGACCGGAGCAGCCCTGGCCGGGTCGGCAGGCACCCTCGCCGTGGCCGCCTTCAACTACCTGATCCCGAGCGCCCTCATTCGCCTGATGGCGATCGTGCGCACGCTGGCCCGTTATGGAGAACGGCTGCTCTCGCACAAGGTCGCACTCGAAAGCATGGCGGACCTGCGCGGATCGCTGTTCGACAAGCTGGCCGCACAAGACAGCCGCAAGGCTGCCGATGCTTCTCCTGGCGAGGCCGCCTCCCGCCTCATCGACGATGTCGCCGCGCTGGAAGACCTCGTCATCCGTGAGCCGGCGCGCCACGCGGCGCTTGTGTCGGCGGCCGTGGGGCTCGTCGCGGCAAGCCTTGCCGGTCTTCCCGCCCTGCTGTTCCTCCTGGCCGCGCTGGGCCTGCTGCCGCTGCTGTTCGCCCGCATCTCGGCGGCGCTCACCCGGGCACCGGCACAACAGGCCGCCGAGGCGCTTGGCGACTTGCGCAGCCGATACATCGAGCTTGCCGCCTCGCGCGCCGAAATCACCGCTTACGGGCTCGCGGAAAGAGCGTTCGGAGAGCTGGAGCCGCTGGCCCGCAAGCTCGATCGCGCCCGCAGCGCGCTGTTTCGCGCCGAAGCGCTGCAAGGCGGGCTTATGACACTGTACGGCGCCCTCGCGATGGCAGGGCTCCTGCTGCTCGCAACAGCGCCTGCCCCGATTGTCGCACTGGCCATGCTGGCAACCGCCGCCGCGGTCGAGGCCATGGGAGGCTTTGCCCGCAGCCTGCTGCGCCGCGCCTCGCTCCACGCCGGACTGAACCGGATTGCCGCGATCAACGCGCTCGACCCGGCGCTGTCTCCGCAGGAATCGGCACCGCCCGCGATGCTAGGCATCGGCCATCACGACTTTCCCGCACGCTCGCGAATCGCCCTCACGGGCCCTTCCGGCTCGGGCAAGACCCGGGTGCTGCTGGCCCTGGCAGGAATGCGCGCGTCAACCGTACCGCTGAGCGTGGACGGCACCCCGGTCGACCAGTGCGCGGCGCGCCGCCTTTCCGCCCAGTTCGCGCTGGCGCCGCAGGATGCGCCGCTACTGATCGGCACGATCGCCGACAACCTGCGACTGGCCCGCCCTGGCGTGAGCGAGGCGGAAATGTGGGCCGCGCTCGATGTGGCCCAGCTCAAGGACCGCGTCGCACGCAGCGAACACGGCCTTGCCACCCCCATCGGCGAGGCAGGCGGAATCCTGTCAGGCGGCGAACGCAAACGCCTGTCGCTCGCGCGCGCGCTGCTGGCAAATCGCCCCTGGCTGCTGCTGGACGAACCGACCGAAGGGCTTGACGGACAGACGGAAGCGGCGCTGGTAACGGCCCTGTCCTCTTGGCTGGCACAGTCGGAAACGGGCCTTGTCCTCGTTTCGCACCGCCCTGCACCGCTTGTCCTGTGTGATTCGCGGATCGAGGTTCGCGCACTCTGCTAGGCGGCGTGGGACGGGTGGTCCGCCGTCTGGATCACCTCAGGACCCGCGCAAAGCCTGCCGCGCCGCCCCTCACGGTGACCGCCGTCTCGCCTGCCACCGCCGAGTCGCCACCGGCTGGAAGCGCCGGACCGGCGCCTCCCAGCCGCCCTCCGAGATAGTGCGCGAGTGCCTGCATGCGCTCACCATCGACTCGGTAGAACACCTGCTTGCCGGTCCGCTGGGTCACCACCAGCTCCGCCTTCCGCAGCACGGCCAGCTGCTGCGAAAGGCCCGGCTGGCCAATGCCCGTGACCTCCTCGATCTCCCCAACCGACAGTTCCGCTTCGCATACTGCATCCAGAATCTGCAAACGCAGCGGATGGGCAAGCGCCCTCAGCAATTCGGCGATGTGTTCGAGCGCCATTCTCTCCCCGCCTGGGGGTACGCCTTGCGACTCCATGTCAGCGCCCCTTGTCTTGAGGGGCGTAGAACCAGGCTGCGGGCCCTGCGCTGGCCAGCGCTGCTTCCGCCGTCTCCGCGGGAACCGGCCACAAGGCGTCTCCCGGCTGCCAGTCCGCCGGCGCCAGCCCCGCGCCCTCACCCACGCCTTGCAGCGCGGTCAGCAGCCGCAGCATTTCCGGGATCGAACGCCCGACCGTCAGCGGATAGCTGTTGAGCGCCTGCAGCACCCCGTCCGGATCGATGAAATAGGTCATCCGCACCGTCGCGGAATCATGTGCGCCCGCCCCGACCATGCCGAACCCCCGGGCGATCTCCATCGTCGGATCTTCGATGATGGGGAAATTGATCGCCACTCCCGTCGTGTCTCGCATGAGACGAATCCAGGCGAGATGTGAATAGAGGCTATCGACAGAAAGCCCGGCCAGTCGACAGCCCAGCGCCTCGAATCGCGGCGCCGCACGCGCAAGCGCCAGCACTTCGCTGGTGCAGACAGGGGTGAAGTCGGCGGGGTGGGAAAACAGGATCAGCCACTCCCCGCGATAGGCATCAAGATCGAAGGGCCCTTGCGTGCTGCGTGCCACGAAACGCGGCATCCTTTCACCGATACGCAGCGGCTGCAAAAGCGGCTCCTGACTGTCCAAGGCGATCCTCCACACGATTTACGGAACGAACGCTTACAGGATTATGCTCAATCGGAAAACGACACTTCGTGCATTCGCACGGAATTCCGCCCAGGCGCTGGAATTCATCCCGTCACTATGCCCAGTTTCGTAAATGAAAGCCGCACCAAAACATATTATCGCCTCAAGGCCGACTGAAACTGCGAGGCGCTTTCGCCATGGTCGCGAGACGGAGACACTTTTACACAAAGTGGTGCGGACCGAACATAGCCCTGCGACAGCTGCCCCTCACAAGGGAAGACGTCGCCAGTTCGCAAAGGGCTTTTCCGGATGTTCCGCCTGTTCCAGACCGCCGCCGCCATCGCCGCATCCTCTTCGCTGGCTTACGGCATTGCCCCCGGACTGGAGCGCAAGGACACACTCCCGCAGCCCGGCCAGCCAATCGTGGTCGGTGCGGACAAGCCGGTGTTCCTCGGGCGCATGGTGGTCACTGCCGCGGCCCTGCCGCCGGAGTAAAACCAGGATGTCGTAAAGGGCGGCTGGAGCGGGTAGCGGGAATCGAACCCGCATAGCCAGCTTGGAAGGCTGGAGCTTTACCACTAAGCTATACCCGCCCGCTCGGAACCTGCCGATGGGGCTTGCGCCGCCAGAGGCAGGCGCTTGCCACGAGAAGCGGCGGCTCGTCAACGCTTCTCTTGTGAAATTTCGTGAATGAGGGTCAGTGGCCCTCGAAGGCGAGCAGCCCATCGGCCGCGACACCCGCTCGCTTCAGCCGTTCACCGCCGCCCAGTTCAAACAGATCAATGGCGAACAGCGCATGGTCAACCCGTGCGCCCGCCTTGCGCAGCAGTTCGACTGCCGCCAGCGCCGTGCCCCCGGTCGCCAGCAGATCGTCGACCAGGACGACATGCTGCCCCTCCGCCACCGCCTCGGGATCGACCTCCAGCGTGTCGGTACCGTATTCCAGTGCGTAATCGATGGCGAGCACCGGCACCGGCAGCTTGCCCGGCTTGCGCACCGAGACAAAGCCCAGGCCCAGGCGTGAGGCAATCGCGGCGCCGAAGATGAAGCCCCGCGCCTCGATCCCGGCGATGGCCTCGGCCCCGACGGCACGGGCCCGCTCGGCCATCAGTTCGACCGCAGCGGCAAAACCCGGTCCGTTGCCGACCAGCGTTGTCACGTCGCGGAACAGGATGCCGGGCTTGGGAAAGTCCGGAACCGTGCGGACGATCGCCTTGATCTCGTCGAGTGTCATGGCCCCGGCCCCTACCCCCTATACGTGACAAACAAAAGGCCCCGCCGTCCCAAGGGGAGGCGGGGCCTTCGATTTGATGGCGCGGCCGGGCCGTCAGTGCTTCTTGCCGGCCCAGATGTTCCGGTAGGACATGTAGCCCAGCACGGTAGCGAAGAGCAGGAAACCCAGCACCGCCCAACCGGTCTGCCTGCGCTTCTCCAGTTTGGGTTCGGCGGTCCAGATCAGGAAGGCGGCCACATCGGTTGCCATCTGATCCTTGGTCGCCTTGGTACCATCCGAATAGGTCACCTGGCCATCGGCGGTCAGCGGCGGCGGCATCGCGAGATTGAGGTTCGCGAAGTACGGGTTGTAGTGCAGGCCATCCGGAGTCCTGGAATCCGGGAACTGCTTCAGAAGCTCGGCCGGCTGGTCGCGATAGCCGTTGAGCAGCGAGCGGACATATTGCGGACCTTCCTCGCGGGCCTTGGCGATCAGCGAGAGATCCGGCGGACTACCCTGGCCGCCATAGACCACCGGCGGGAAGTAATCGGTCGCCGTGCCTTCGCGCGTCGCCACTTCACCGGTCGCCGGGTTGTAGACGGGCACCTGGAAACCCTTGGCGATCGCCTTCACTTCCGCCTCGTTGTAGCCGAGCGCGGCAAGATCGCGGAAGGCAACGTGGCGCAGCGCGTGGCAGACCGAGCAGACTTCCTTGTAAACCTGGAAGCCGCGCTGGAGCTGCTGGCGATCGAACTTGCCGAAGGGCCCATCGCTGGCGAAATGGAATTCCTCGGGCTTGATGTGGAATTCATGCTCGGCGGTGGGCGCCGGAGGCTCGGTGGCCCAGGTGTAGAACCCCACACCGAAGGACCAGGCCAGAGCCACCGTGAAGAACAGCCCGACGAGGATCGAGAGAATGCGTGCCATGTCTTTCGTCTTTCGTTCCAGCTGTTGATCAGGCTTCCGGCGCGGCGGCGGGAGCGAGCTTGGCTTCTTCATCCGCGCCGAGAACGGCCTCGGTGATGGAGAAGGGCAGCGGATCCGGCTTCTCGATGGCCGAGACGATCGGGATGATGATCAGGAAGTGCGCGAAGTAGTAGAGCGCCGCAAGCTGGCTGATCATGACGTAGGGCTCCGCCGCCGGGGCGCCGCCGCACTTGAACAGCACCAGCATGTCCAGCACCAGGATCCAGAAGAACTTGCGGTAGAGCGGGCGGTAGGCCCCCGAACGCACCGGCGACTTGTCCAGCCAGGGCAGGAAGAACCACACTATGATCGCGCCGAACATCGCCAGCACGCCCATCAGCTTGGCCGGGATGAACAGGAAGTCCTGGGTGAAGGCGCGCAGGATCGCGTAGAATGGCCAGAAGTACCATTCGGGGACGATGTGTGCCGGCGTGCTCATCGGGTTGGCCGGAATGTAGTTGTCCGGGTGGCCGAGGTAGTTCGGGAAGAAGAACACCGCCGCGCAGAACAGGATCGCGAAAGCGCCGATCGCCCAGCCGTCCTTGGCGACATAGTAGGGATAGAAGGGAACCGTGTCGCTCTTGCTCTTCACCTCGACGCCGGTCGGGTTCGACGAGCCGGGAATGTGCAGGGCCCAGATGTGCAGGATCACCACGCCCAGGATCACGAAGGGCAGCAGGAAGTGGAGCGAGAAGAAGCGGTTGAGCGCGGCGTTGTCCGGCGCGAAACCGCCGAGCAGCCACTGCTGGAGCGGCTCGCCGATGAAGGGAATGGCGCTGAACAGGCCGGTGATGACCTTGGCGCCCCAGAAGCTCATCTGGCCCCACGGCAGCACGTAGCCCATGAAAGCGGTGGCCATCATCAAGAGGAAGATCACCACGCCCAGGAGCCACACCATCTCGCGCGGGGCCTTGTACGAACCGTAGAAGAAGCCGCGGAAGATGTGGATGTAGATGACCACAAAGAAGGCCGAGGCGCCGTTGGCATGGGCATAGCGCATCAGCCAGCCCCAGTTCACGTCGCGCATGGTCTGCTCGATGGTGTCGAAGGCCACGGCGGTGTTGGCCGCATAGTGCATGGCCATGACGACACCGGTGACGATCTGCAGCACGAGGCAAAGCCCCGCAAGGAAACCGAAGTTCCAGAAATAGTTGAGGTTGCGTGGGACCTCGTAGCCGCCACCGACCGCGTTGTAGACGAGGCGGGGGATGGGAAGCTTTTCATCCATCCACTGCATGAAGGGGTGGCTTGGCGTGTACTGCTTGGCCCAGGGAAAGCTCATTTTCGTTATCCTCTCGCTTCGCCTCAGCCGATCTTGACGACCGTGTCAGTGGAGAATTCGTATGCCGGAACCTCGAGGTTCTTGGGCGCGGGGCCCTTACGGATACGGGCGGCGGTATCGTAGGAAGAGCCGTGGCAGGGGCAGAAGTAGCCGCCGAATTCGCCGCGCGGCTCCCCCTCCCCGGCGCCCAGCGGCACACAGCCCAGATGGGTGCAGACCCCCATGGTGATCAGCCAGTTCTCCTTGCCTTCCTTGGTCCGCTCTTCCAGCGTCTGCGGATCGCGCAGGCTGGAGACGTCGACCTTGTTGGCTTCCTCGATCTCGTGAGGGGTGAGGTTGCGCACGAAGACCGGCTGCTTGCGAAAGATCGCCTTGATCGCCTGTCCCGGCTGGATCGAGGAAATGTCGACTTCCGTGGAGCTTGCGGCAAGCACGTCTGCCGAAGCGGACATCTGGCTGACGAGCGGAACGACCACCCCGACGCCTGCAACTCCCGCCGCGCTTACTGCGGCGATATTGATGAAATCGCGCCGGCGCACGCCGTCTGCCTCAGCCATGTTTGCCCTTGCCCTACGTTATTGACTTGTTCTTATCGACAACCCGCCCCGGCATAATCCGGAAAACGAGCCCAGATCCTGACCACATTCTGTTTTCTAGTCTGGTATCCCCCGCAGAGGGTCTGGATATCCGGACACATCGCTGTGCCTGCCCCGGATCGAATACCGACCTAATTGGGCTGATATACACGAAAATCCAGCAAGCCAATCGCCTTTTTGGCACGACGATGGCACGAACCGGGCCCGCCGATCGGCACTGCGGCGAGCAGGCGCGAAAATCCGGCGACTCGGGGAACGCACCGCAACCTCGCGGAGGCGGCATCGATCCCCGGGGCGATCAGGCCGCAGCGATCAGCGAGAACTGCCGCCCGTAGCTCGCTTCATGGCGGTGCGTCGCGCGGCGAAACGAATAGAATCGCTCCGGCTGCGCATAAGTATCGAGGCCAAGACACTCGACCCCGGCGATTCCGGCTGCGCGCAGACGCGCGGCGACATAAGCCTCGAGATCGAACTGCCAGTGCCCGGCCCGCCCTTCGGCAAAAAAGGCATCGTTGCGGGCGGCCTCAGACAGGAAACGCGCGCGAAACCCATCGTCCACCTCATAGGAAACCGCAGCGATACAGGGGCCGACAGCGGCCACGATGCGTGACGGTTCCGCGCCAAGCGCCACCATCGCCGCAATCGTCCGGTCCGTCACCCCCGCGACCGCTCCTTTCCAGCCGGCGTGGGCGGCACCGACCACGCCCGCCTCGCGGTCGGCCAGCAGGACCGGTGCGCAGTCCGCCGTCAGCACCCCCAGCACCACGCCGGGACGGTCGGTGACGAGGGCATCGGCATGCGGCCGCTCGGCATCGCTCCAGGGATCTGCGTCCACCACCACGCAATCGGGCGAATGGACCTGGTAGAGGCTCGCCAGCCGCCCGCCCGGCAGTACCGCTTCGACCGCACGGCGGCGGTTCTCGGCAATCGCCTCCGGATCGTCACCCGAGCCGAGGCCGACGTTGAGCCCGGAAACCTCCCCAAGGCTCACCCCGCCGCGGCGGCCGAGGAAACCGTGCGGCAGACCTTCGAGCAGCCCGGCGCGATGGACTTCGACGGTTTGGAACGGGGCGGGCTCAGCCAAGGCTCTTGCCCACCTGTTCGCGCACATCGCGCGAGAGTTCGCCCTGCGCCATGATCTCTTCCAGTTCGGCGCGCATCATCGCCGCGCGCACCGGTTCGATCCGGCGCCAGCGGCCGAGATGCGGAACGAACCGCGCAGTCGTCTGCGGATTGAGCGGGTCGAGGCGGCGGATCAGGTCACCGATCAGGCGGTAGCCCTCGCCGCTCACATCATGGAAACCCTTGGGATTGAGCGCCAGCGACATGAACAGAGCCCGCACCCGGTTGGGGTTGGACAGCGTGAAATCGGGATGCCCGGCCAAGGCCTTCACATGGTCCAGGACCTGCGGGTGGAAGCAGCTTGCCTGAAGCTGGAACCACTTGTCGATCACCAGGGCATTGCCCTGATAACGCTGGTGGAAGTCGGCGAGGGCCTCGTCCCGCTCGGGACCCTCGAGGTTGCACAGGACGGTGAGCGCAGACTGGCGGTCGGTCATGTTGTCGGCCGCGCGGTACTGGGCGATGGCGCGGGCAGCGCCCTCGGCGGCATCCCCCGAGGCGATCAGGATCAGCGCCTGCGCCTTGGCCTTGCGGGCCCCGCGTGCTGCCGCATCGCGGCCATAGGACACCGCCGAAACGCGGTCGTGCAGCGCCTTGAGTTCACTTGCCAGTTCACCGCCCAGCCAGTGCTTGAGCGCCTCGCGCTCCTCGTGGATCGCGTATGGATCGGCCACCAGCACCTGCTCGGACAGGTAGGCGACGGTCGGCAGCATCATCAGTTCGCCGCGCATCAGGTCGTCCAGCGCCTCGTCGGCGATGATCGCGGCAAAGCCCTTGCCGATGGCCGCGCGCCCGGCGGCCCGGTCGGCATCCGCCAGCCCGCCGCCCACGGCCGCGACAAGGTGCTGGACGACCAGGCTCTGCATGGCCTCGTAGCGGGCAAAGGGATCGTCATCGCGCGCGGCAAGGAACACCAGATCCTCGGCATCGCGTTCGAACTCGATGGCGACAGGGGCCGAGAAGCCGCGGTTGATCGACAGCACCGGCAGGCGCGCGAAACCTTCGAACGTGAAGCTGTCCTCGGCCTTGTCGAGCACGATCAGCCGCTCGCCCGCATGGGTGCCGGTATCGCGGTCATAGAGCGCGATGCGCAGCGGGATCGGCATTGGCTGCTTGTCCGGCTGCCCCGGCGTGGCGGGGACGGTCTGCGCCAGGGTCAGCGTCGCCACATCGCCCTCGTAGGTGAGCGAGACCGCGACTTGCGGTGTGCCGGCCTGCGAATACCACAGGCGGAACTGCGTAAGGTCCAGCCCGGCGCCCTGCTCGATCGCCTTGACGAAGTCCTCGCACGTCGCCGCCTCGCCGTCGTGGCGGTCGAAGTAGAGGTCGGTGCCCTGCCGGAACCGTTCGGTGCCTGCCATCGTCCGCATCATGCGGATCACCTCGGCGCCCTTGTTGTAGACGGTCGCCGTGTAGAAATTGCTGATTTCCTGATAGGAATCGGGGCGGATCGGATGGGCGAGCGGGCCCGAATCCTCGGGGAACTGGCCGCCCCGCAGGGTGCGCACATCCTCGATCCGCTTGACCGGCTCGCTGCCCATGTCGGCACTGAACAGCTGGTCGCGCAGGACCGTGAAGCCCTCCTTCAGCGAAAGCTGGAACCAGTCGCGGCAGGTCACGCGGTTGCCCGACCAGTTGTGGAAGTATTCGTGGCCGATCACGCTCTCGATCCCGTCGTAATCGGCATCGGTGGCGGTTTCCGGCTCGGCGAGGACGTAGCGGGTGTTGAAGACGTTGAGGCCCTTGTTCTCCATCGCCCCCATGTTGAAGTCCGACACGGCAACGACATTGAACAGGTCGAGGTCGTACTCGCGCCCGAAGGCCTCTTCATCCCACTTCATCGAGGCGATCAGCGAATCCATCGCATGCTGCGTGCGCTGCTCGTCGCCCGCGCGGACCCAGATGTTGAGATCGACCTTGCGGCCGGACAGCGTGATGAACTGCGCATGGTTGGCCACCAGGTCGCCCGCCACCAGCGCGAAAAGATAGCTCGGCTTGGGCCAGGGATCGTGCCATTCCGCCCAGTGCGTGCCGTCGGCATTCTCGCCCGTGGCGGTGCAGTTGCCGTTGGAAAGCAGGATCGGGAACTGCGCCTTGTCGCCGGCCATGTGCACCGAATAGGTCGAGAGCACGTCGGGGCGATCGGGGAAAAAGGTGATGCGGCGGAAACCCTCGGCCTCGCACTGGGTACAGAGCATGCCGTTCGACGCATAGAGGCCCATGAGCTGGCTGTTGCCCGCCGGGTTCATTGCCGTTTCGACTTCGACCTCGTGCGCCTCGCCCGAAAGCGCCACCAGCAGGTCGGGACCGTCGAGCCGCCAGTCGTTCACCGCCTCGCCGTCGACCCGCACGGCAAGCGGGGCGATCTGGTCGCCGTTGAGGCGCAGAGTCGAACTGCCCTCGCCGGCCGGATTGCGCGTGACCGAGAGCTTCGCAGTCACATGCGTGGCATCGATGCCCAGCCGGAAGTCCAGCGCGATCTGCGGCACCAGCCATTCGGGCGGCCGGTAATCCTCCCGGCGGATCACGGGCGGCGCCGTGATGGCGGGAGCAGCTTCGGGGTGGGCGGCGTTGCTGGCGATGTCCATAAGCATCGAGTTAAGCCCCCCGCCTTGCGATTGCCAGCCGTGCCGCTACGAATCCGCGGCGATTTTTGAGAGAAAGCAAAAGCGATGCCGCCCCGCCTGTTCATCTTCGGCCTTGGCTATACCGCCTCTGTGGTGGCCGCGCGGCTGTCCCGCATGGGCTGGGAAGTGATCTCCACCGGCCGCGACGGCACACTTTCCTTCGAGGACGAGGGCAATGTGCGGCTCGCGCTGGCCGATGCCGATCATGTGCTCTCCTCGGTCCCTCCGGGAAGCGAAGGGCGCGGCGAACCGCTCGATCCGGTGCTGGAGCGTTATGGCGACGCGCTGAAGGGCAAGGCGCTGTCCTACCTGTCCTCCACCGGCGTCTATGGCGATGCCGGCGGCGCCTGGGTGGACGAGAGCGCCCCCATCGGCACAGGCCGCCGTACCGAGCGGGCGCAGGCGGACCACGAATGGCTCTCGCTGGGGGCGCGGGTCTACCGGCTACCCGGGATCTACGGCCCGGGCCGCTCCATGCTCGACCGCGTGCGCGAGGGCCGGGCGCATCGCATCGACCTGCCCGGGCAGGTGTTCAGCCGCGTGCACGTGTCGGACATCGCCTCGGGCGTGATCGCGGGGCTTCAGGGCCCCGCAGGAGCCTACAACCTCGCCGACGACCTGCCCTGCGCCCAGAACCGGGTGGTGGAGGAAGCCTGCCGCCTCACCGGCGCGCCGCTGCCCCCTTTGCAGACGCTGGAAGAAGCCGCGCTCTCCCCGATGGCGCGGGCGTTCTATGCGGAGAACCGCCGCGTCGCCAATGGCAAGGCGCGGCAGGTACTCGGCTGGAAACCGCGCTTTGCGACTTACCGCGAAGGGCTGCGCGACATCAGCGCCACCACCAGCCCCACCGTTGCCAGCCCGGCTCCGGCAATTGCCAGCGGCGACCAGCGGTAGCCCTCGAACAGCGTCGAGATGAACATGGCGATCACGATCACCGCCACGCCGTTGTAGGCCGCCTTGCCCGCCCCAAGCTGGCGGATCAGCGTGTAGTAGAGCGGGAACGTCACCACCGAGCCGAGAATGGCGAGATAGGCCGTGCCCATCCAGTAGCGCGCATCGTGCGGGATCACCGGCGGGCCGGCGAAGACGAGCGCCAGAAGCACGTCGCAGATCGTGCCGTAGAGCATCGCCCAGGACAGCAGGCTTACCATCGGCAGCGCCCTGCCGGTATCGTTCGCCTGAATCACGTTCGAGACCGAGGCGCACATCATCGCGATCAGCGCAAAGACGGTGCCCAGCACCACCTTGCCGCCCAGCGGCGCCTCATGCGCCTCGTGAAGCAGGAGCAGCGCGAGCCCCCCGATGGCGATCAGACTGCCGACGGCGAAGCGCAAGGTGATCGGCTGCTTCAGCAACACCCGCGCGAGAATTGCGTTGGGCACCAGCAAGAGCCCGATCATGACCGCGACGATGCCCGAAGTCAGGTGCATCTCCGCCCGATACACGAAGTTGTAATTGCCGCAGAACTGCGTGAGGCCGACCGCGAAAGCCAGCAATTGCCCGGCCTTGCCCAGCTTCAGGCTCTTGCGCATGGCAATCGCCACAAGGAACATCGCCGGCGTCGCCAGTGCAAAGCGCCACGCCACCGACCAACTGGCCGGCACCGCGCCGATCTGCCCGGTGATGACGAACCAGGTCGATCCCCAGATCAGCGCCACCAACAGGAACGGCAGCGCCACCGCCGGCTTGAGGAAGCTCGGCGCGGTATCGGCACCGCTCACAGCGCGGCAATCGCGCGGGCGAGTGCACAGACGTGCTCTTCGCGGGCATCCCAAGCGGTCACGAGCCGGGCCGCATCATCACCCCAGTCGTAGAACTCGAAGCCCTGCGCCCGCAGCGCCGCACGTTCGGCCGCGGTGGAACTGAGGAAAATCTCGTTCGCCTCGACCGGGTGCAGCAGGCGCGTGCCAGCGGCGGCGGCGATCTCGGAAGCGGCAGCATTGGCGGCGCGCGCATTGCCTAGCCAGAGGTCGCCTTCCAGCATCGCCAGAATCTGCGCGGCGAGATAACGCCCCTTCGATTGCAGATGCCCAGCGCGCTTGCGGCGGAAGCGGACCTTGTCGGCCATCGCCGGGTCGAAGAAAACGATGGCCTCGGCGCTCATCGCCCCGTTCTTGACCATGCCGAAGCTCAGCGCATCGACGCCCAGCGCCGCATCCGCCGCGCTGCCGCCGAGGAACGCCACGGCATTGCCGAAGCGCGCGCCGTCCATATGCAGACCGAGCCCCTTGCCCTTCACGAAGGCGGAGAGCGCGGCCAATTCCTCGGGCCGATAGACGCAGCCATATTCGCTGGCCTGCGTAATCGAGACGGCATGCGGCTGCACCTGATGCACGCCGTCGCGGATCGGGTCGATCACGCGGGCAATCGCCTCGGGTGTGATCTTCGCGCTCTCACCATCGGCCAGCAGCAGCTTGGCGCCGTGAAGATAGAAGCCGGGCGCGCCGCCTTCGTCCATCTCGATATGCGCCTCCCGGTGGCAGATCACCGCGCCATGCGGCTCGACCATGGCCGAAAGCGCCAGACAGTTCGCCGCCGTGCCCGTCGCCACCCAGAGCGCCGCGCAGTCACGCCCGAACAGCGCGGAAAAGCGCGCGTCCAGCGCCTTGCTGAGACCGTCGCCATCGTAAGGCGAATCGGGCTCGTCGGCAGCCTTCATGGCATCCCAGACCCTCGGGTGGACCCGTGCGGCGTTGTCGGAAAGGAACTTCATGGCCATATGCCCTAGAGCGGACACACTTGCCGTCAAGCAGACCTTTTCAGGAGCCCTCACATATGGTCGGCGTGACTATCACTGCGCATGAAAACGGAAATTCCGGCGAGTATGTCGCCCACGTCGCCGACAGCGATGCCACCGGGCGCCTTGTTTGGGCGCAACGCGACGGCATTCGCTATGCCGAGCATACGCTGGTGCCGCCCGCGATCGGCGGACGCGGCGTGGCTGGCCGACTGGTAGAGGCGATGGTGGCCGACGCGCGGGAGAACCACTTCAGGATCGGCCCTTCTTGCAGCTACGTCGCCGCCGCGTTCAAACGGCACCCCGAGTGGGCGGATGTGAAGGCCTGAGGCGCGCCAACGCTACCGTTCCCCGCCAAAGTCCCGTCGCCATCGTAAGGCGGGGGCCCCGCTTTCCCTGTGCGCGGCCTGAAAGAACAAGCGGGATCCCCGCCTTCGCGGGGATGACGAGGTAGGGGTGGGGAGAGTGGGGCCCGGATTTACTGCCCTCGCCCAAATCCCCCGCCGCCCGGCGTCTCGATCACAAACACATCCCCCGGCCCCAACTGCGCCGTGGCGGTCGCGCCCAGTTCCTCGACCGAGCCATTGGCCCGCTTGATCCGGTTCCGTCCCGGTTCGCCATCCGCACCGCCCGAAAGGCCGAAAGGCGAAGTCTTGCGCCGCTGCGAGAGGATGCCCGCCTGCATCGGCTCCAGAAAGCGCACGCGCCGGGTGGCGCCATCGCCGCCCTTGTGCGCGCCCGAACCGCCCGAGCCGCGCCGGATCGAGAACTCCTCCAGCAGCACCGGATAATTGCTTTCCAGCACCTCGGGATCGGTGAGGCGGCTGTTGGTCATATGGGTCTGCACCACCGGCGTGCCGTCAAAATCCGGCCCCGCGCCGGAACCGCCCGAGATCGTCTCGTAATACTGATAGCGGGCGTTGCCGAAGGTGAAGTTGTTCATCGTCCCCTGCGAAGCGGCCATGGCACCCAGCGCGCCAAACAGCGCATCGGTGATCGCCTGACTCGTCTCGACATTGCCCGCGACCACGGCAGCCGGAGCCCTGGGATAGAGCATCGAGCCTTCCGGCACGCGCAAGGTGATCGGCCGCAGGCAACCCTCGTTCATCGGCACCGCATCATCGATCAGCGTGCGCACGACATAGAGCACGGCCGCGCGCACCACCGGCAGCGGCGCGTTGAAATTGTCGGGAAGCTGGGCGCTGGTGCCGGCGAAGTCGATCGTCGCCCCGCGCGCCATGCGGTCGATGGTCACCGAAACCGCGATCTCGGCGCCGTTGTCCATCGGCACGCGGAAATGGCCTTCCTGAAGCCGCTCGATCAGCGCGCGGACGGCCTGTTCGGCATGAGCCTGCGCGTGGGCCATATAGGCGTCGACTACCTCGCGCCCCTGCTCACGCGCGACGCGGCGAAGTTCAGAGGCGCCGCGCTGACAGGCGGCGAGCTGAGCGCGCAAGTCGGCAAGGTTCTGCTCGATGGCGCGCGAGGGGTGCGGGCCGGAGCCCAGCAGATCGCGCAGCGGTGCCTCCAGCAGCGTGCCGCGATCGACCAGCAGCACGTTGTCGATCAGCACGCCTTCCTCACCCAGCGAACGCGAGCCCGGCGGCATCGAGCCGGGACTGATCCCGCCGATGTCGGCATGGTGCCCGCGCGCGGCGACGAACCACGCCGGAACCGTCTCGCCCTCGATAAACACGGGCATGACCACGGTAATGTCGGGCAGATGGGTGCCGCCATCGTAGGGCGCATTCAGAACGTAGGCGTCACCGGGCAGAATGCCGCGTCCGTCCTTCGCGTCCCCGCGCCGCTGGAGGATCGTACGCACGCTCTCCCCCATCGAGCCCAGATGCACCGGCATATGCGGCGCATTGGCGACGAGATTGCCCTCCCGGTCGAACAGCGCGCAGGAGAAATCCAGTCGCTCGCGAATGTTCACCGAACTGGCCGAGTGCTGGAGCGCGGCGCCCATTTCCTCGGCAATCGCCATGAACAGCGCGCCCATGATTTCGAGGCGCACCGGATCGCATTCGGTCGAGAGATCGGCCTGCACCTGCTGCGGCGCATCACGGGTGAGAATCAGGTTGCCGACATGATCGACACGTACCCGCCAGCCGGGTTCGACGACAGTCGTGGAGACGTCATCCACCACCAGCAGCGGACCATCGGCTGTAAAGCCCTCCGCGAGCCCCTCGCGCAGATAGAGCGGCACGCGGTGGTGTGCGCCCTGCGTCCAGAGACCGACCTGTTCGGCCGCAGGCGAGGACTCTGCGGGAAGAACCAGCGTCGCGCCGCCACCCGAATGCCCCGCATGGACCGCCTCCACCCGCAGCGTTTCGCCGATGAGCTGCTCGCCCGCGCCGAAGCCGAAGCGCTGGTGCCAGCCGGCACGGAAGGCCTCCCGCATGGCATCGAGCGGGCCGACCGGCACTTCGATGGCATTGTCGCTGCCCTTGGGACGCACGGCGAGGGCCGCCTCGATCGCGATCTCCTCCGAAGCGATGCCCTGCGCGGCGAGCGCCGCCCGTGCCTCATCGCCAAGAGCCTCAACGGCCGCATCGAGTGACGTCATGGCGTCACCCTCCAGCGGCAGCGCCAAAGTGCGCTGGCGCAACATTCGCCGATCCGCAAGGCCCATGCCGTAGGCCGAGAGCACCGAGGCGAGCGGGTGGCACAGCACACTCGTCACGCCCAGCGCATCGGCCACCTTGCAGGCATGCTGGCCGCCCGCGCCGCCAAACGTCACCAGCGCCGCGCGGGTCATGTCGTGGCCGCGCCGCAGCGAGACGGTCTTGATCGCATTGGCCATGTTGGCGACGGCAATTTCGAGGAACCCTTCCGCCGCCTGCTCGCGCGTCAGTTCGCGCCCCGTAGCGGCGCGGACTTCAGCCAGGACTTCGTCCATCCGCGCCTCGGCCGCGGCAAGGTCGAGCGGTTCGTTGCCTTCGGGGCCGAAGACATGCGGGAAATGTTCGGGACGCAGCTTGCCGAGCAGCAGGTTGCAATCGGTCACCGCCAGAGGGCCGCCGCGCCGGTAGCAGGCCGGGCCGGGCACCGCGCCGGCGCTCTCCGGCCCGACGAGGAAGCGTGCGCCGTCGAAACGGCAGATCGATCCGCCGCCCGCCGCCACCGTCTCGATCCGCATCATCGGCACGCGCACGCGGGCACCGGCCACGCGCGTCTCGCTGTCGCGCTCATAGGCGCCGGCATAGTGCGACACGTCGGTGGAGGTGCCGCCCATGTCGAAGCCCAGCACGTGATCGAACCCGGCCTCCTTGGCGATGGCCGCCATGCCGACGATGCCCCCCGCCGGCCCGGACAGGATCGCGTCCTTGCCGGCAAAGGCATCACCCGTGGTGAGCCCGCCGCTCGACTGCATGTAGAGCGCGGAGACCTTGGGTCCCAGCCCCGCCTCCAGACCCGTGACATAGCGGGCGAGCACCGGCGAGAGGTTGGCGTCCACCACCGTGGTATCGCCGCGCGCGATCAGCTTGATCAGCGGGGCGACTTCGTGACTCACCGAGACCTGCGTGAAGCCGATCTCCCGCGCGAGATCGGCCAGCGTCGCCTCATGCGCCTTGTGGCGATAGCCGTGCATCAGCACCACGGCCACGGCGCGCAGCCCCGCGTCGAAGTGGCGCTGCAGGCCCGCGCGCGCGGCCTCCAGATCGAGCGGACGATGAACGGCGCCATCGGCCCCGACGCGCTCGTCGATTTCCAGCACGGCGGAATGGAGCGGCTCGGGCAGGACGATATGGCGCGCGAAAATGTCGGGCCGTTCCTGCGTGCCGATCTTCAGCGCATCGCCGAAGCCGCGCGTGATCGCCAGCAGCACCGGCTCGCCCTTGCCTTCGAGCAAGGCGTTGGTGGCAACGGTGGTGCCAAGGCGCAGTTCGGATTCGGGAAGCGCGCCCTTGCCGGTGCCGGTCAGCCGCCGCATCGCCTCGACAGCGGCATCGTCATAACGGCCGGGATCTTCGGAGAGCAACTTCAGCCGCTCGAACCGCCCATCGGGCGCGCGCGCCACGACGTCGGTAAAGGTGCCACCACGATCGACCCAGAATTGCCATGTGCTCATGGCCCCGCTTCATGACGGCGGGGGCGCCATGAGGGAAGGCCAAAAGTGCCTCAGCCGAAACCGCGCTCCAGCCAGTTCTGCGCCAGACCTGCCAGGAAGGCCGCGCCGCGCGGCAGCACGGATTCGTCGACCATCATCTTGGTCGAGTGGATGCCGCAGCAATGCTGCCAGTCCGCCCCCTCATGCGCGACGCCAAGGAAAAACATCGCGCCGGGCACCTTTTCAAGCACGTAGGCAAAGTCCTCCGCGCCCATGATCGGATCGGGCAGACGGCGGAACGCGCTCGGCCCGAACAGTGCCTGCGCCACGCCTTCCCCGAAAGTCACCGCGCGGGGATCGCACATGGTCACCGGGAAACCTTCGCGGATGGTCACTTCCCCGGTGAGGCCGTGCGCCGCCGCGATGCCGGAGACAAGCCGGGGCAGCTCCTCCTTCAGTCGCGCGCGGGTGTCCGCCGAGAGCGTGCGCATCGTGCCGGTCAGCCGGGCACTGTCGGGAATGACGTTGTGGGCGCTGCCCGCCTCGATCTTCGCGATGGTCACCACGACCGGATCGAACACGCCGTAACGACGCGCCACCATGGTCTGGATGGCCATCACGATCTCGCAGGCGACCGGCACCGGATCGGCCGTGTCATGCGGCATCGAGGCATGGCCGCCGCGCCCGGTGACGGTGATGCGCAGTTCGTCGGCCGCCGCCATCAGCGGCCCGGCGCGCCCGGCGACCAGACCATGCGGCGCATTGGGCATGATGTGCAGCGCAAAAGCGGCACCGGGCAGCGGACGGTCCAGCCCTTCGCCGCCCAGCAGCCCGTCGTTGAGCATGAAGCGGGCACCGTGGTGGCCTTCCTCGCCCGGCTGGAACATGAAGCGCACTTCGCCCTTCAGCCGCTCCGCCTGTCCCGCAAGGATCTCGGCCGCCCCCGCCAGCATGGCGACGTGGGTGTCGTGGCCGCAGGCGTGCATCACCCCGGGAACGGTCGAGGCGAAGGGCAGCCCGGTTTCCTCCGGCATCGG
The DNA here is from genome assembly GCF_006874585.1 of Sphingomonas sp. IC081. Lineage (GTDB taxonomy): Bacteria > Pseudomonadota > Alphaproteobacteria > Sphingomonadales > Sphingomonadaceae > Novosphingobium. The sequence continues at coordinate 3,573,176 of NZ_CP029761.1, read as the reverse complement.
CAGGGCATCGGTATCGCCGCGCAGCAGGACCGCTCCGCCTTCTCCCGCACCGCCTTTCAGCGTGGCGACGAGGCCGGTGGTCGATGGCCCTTCGCGCCATTCGAGCGGCAGGTGAGCCAGCGCTGCGCGGATCTTGTCGCGCGTTTTCGGGTTGTGCAGCCCGATCTCGGGCTCGGCATGAACCGCACGGCGCAGGGCAACGATGCGGTCGGACAGGCGGGAGGCTTCACGCGTCAGGAGATCAGCAGACATCCCGCCATGATACCGCGGGTTAGCCGGCTGTCGAGCCGGGTTCGCCCGCCCCCGCCCCCGTTGCCGCTTCCGCTTCCGCTTGCGGATCGATGATGCTGATCTGCTTGCGATCGATGAGGTTGAGCGTGTGCCAGGCCATCGCCCCCATCGCGAGGTAGGAGACCGCGCCCGCCAGCGCCACGGCCCAGGCCGCACCGCTGGGCCCGAGCGGAATGAAGAACACCATGCCCAGCGCCAGGGCGACCACCGAAAGCAGGCGCGCGATCAGCGAGTGCTGCGCGCGGCCGGTGGAGTGCAGCACCGGCTCGAAAGCCACGCTGGCGAAATCGAAGCAGGCCCCCACAGTCAGCGGCACGAGGATCGCCTCGCCGCGCTCGAACACGTCGCCGCCGATGATTGCCAGCAGTTCCTTGCCGAGCAGGATCGCCACCGTCACCACGACGACGCCGCCGATACCGGCGATCTTGCTGGTCTGCATCGCCAGCTTGCGGAACTCGTCGGCCTGCGAGGAAACGCGGGCGCGCGCCACTTCGGCGTAGACCGAGCGGGTCAGCAACGAGGACAGCTTGGTGAGCGCCTGCGACAGCTGCGAGGCCAGCCGGTAGAGACCCGCCGCCTTGGTGCCGACCCAGGCACCGACGACCAGCAGCGGGCCGTTCTTGACCGCGGCATCAAGCGTCGAGCCGACATAGGTGACCATGAAGAAGCGGCCGATGCCGGGGTTTTCGGCCAGCGCCTGGCGCCATTGCAGCGCCGTGCGCCAGTTCACCGCCGCGGGCGCGAGCCGGCGTGCCATGATCCAGTAGAGCAGCGCCTCGAGCAGGTCGATCGCCGCCCAAGCGAACAGGAAGCGACCCACCGTCGGCCCCGTCAGCCAGATCACCACGGCGGCGATGAGACGCCCGGTGGGCACGATCGCCTCGACGTAGACGGCCATGTCGAAGCGGTGCAGCGCACGCACGATCCCGGTCGGCGCCGAAACCAGCGCCCATAGCGAGGCACAGCAGAACCAGAAGGCCACGTCCATGTACTGGGGATTGAGCTCCAGCATATGCGCAAAGCCGTAGATCAGAATCGCGGCAAGCCCGCAGCCCATGACCGCGCCCAGCGCATCGAGCACCCCGCACAGCATGCCGAGACGCCCGAACTTGCCCCAGTCCTGGTTGTGGACATGCTCGCTGCCGTACCGCACGACCACGCGCCAGGTCTGGAAACCGGCAATCGCGATGAGCGCCTGCGCGGTGCCGAAGATCAGCGAGAAGTGCCCGAAATCCTTGAGCCCCAGCGTACGCGTGAGGATGGCGAGATAACCGATGCCGCATACCGCGCCGAACCCCTTGCCGCCCAGCAACCAGGCGGTGTTCTGAAGGATCCGGCCCAGTGGAGAGCTGCTCTCTTTGGGTGGGCGTTTGGGAGACATTGAGCCTGCATTGGACGAGGGGAAGGCGACTTGCAAGCCAGTCGCCTAATCCCGATTGCCCTTGCATGAACGTCAACCGCGCAAACCGCGCAGGCTTGCCTGCCCCGGCCCTTCACGCCGCACCTTTCCCTTTTGCCCCGCGATCACTAGATGCTGACCCATCTCCCCCGTGAACATGAATGTGAACCCGATGATCGAACACGCCATTCTTCTCAGCGCCGGCCAGGGCTCGCGCCTGCTTCCGCTCACCGCCGAGCGCCCCAAGTGCATGATCGACTTTTCCGGGCGCTCGCTGATCGAATGGCAGATCGAGATGCTCGCACGCGGCGGCGTCAAGCGCATCGACGTCGTCACCGGCTTCATGACCGACATGCTCGAAGACCACCTCCAGTCGATCAAGGACCCGCGCGTCGAGATCACCGTGCGCTTCAACCCCTTCTTCAAGGTGGCGGACAACCTCGGTTCATGCTGGATCGCCCGCGAGGCGATGCGCGGCGATTTCCTGATCCTCAACGGCGACACGCTGGTTTCGGAAGAGATCGTCCACAAGGTCCAGCAGGGCGCGACCGACAAGGACGGCAATCTCTGGCCGATCGCGGTCACCGTCGACGTCAAGCAGGACGGCTACGACAGCGACGACATGAAGGTGGAGCGCACCGGTGACGGCCGTCTCGTCCACATCGGCAAGACGCTGACCGCCGAGCAGTCGAATTCCGAATCGATCGGCTTCCTTGCCTTCCGCGGCGAAGGGGCGGACCTGTTCCGCGAAACCGTACGCCAGGCGATGCGCACCCCCGAAGGCGTTCAGCACTGGTATCTGAAGGTGATCGATTCGATCGCGCCCACCGGCAAGGTCGGCACCAACTCGATCGAGGGCATGAACTGGGCCGAAGTCGACTTCCTCAACGACATCGAGATCGCAACGAAGCTGACCGACACCTGGGCGTAAAAAGGGCCTGCCCCCGGGAACCGGAAGCCGAAAAAATGGGCGGTCCCGAAAGACCGCCCTGTAAGTTGGGGAGAAGCGGTTCGCACCATCCGCCGTGGCGGGTGGTGCAAGACCGGCAGGCATTTCTCTTGCAGGCATTCCGGATTTCGCCATTGATCGCGGTCAAATTGGAGCAGCGCTTTCGATTTATCGACCGCTGCTCTTAAAATCCGCGGGTCACCGCCGTCCTTGCGCGCCTATGGACGCCCATCGTTTCAAGCCGACACCGGTCCCCCGCGCGCGCCGGCGCGGGCAGCTCACCCGCTTCACCCTGACCGACTCGCAAGGGCAGCCGATCGAAGTGATCGTCCGCGACATCTCCGCGCGCGGGCTGAGCGCTGCCGCCTTGCGGGAAGCGCCCGCGCTGAATGCAGTGGTGCGGGCAAAGCTGGAGGATGGGCGCGAACTGTGGGGCCTCGTGCGCTGGGCCGAGGGCAACCTGTTCGGCGTGGAGTTCGAAACGCCGGCGGCGTGAGGGTCACACCGCCGAACTGAAGCGCCGCAGCGAATCCTTGCGATAGGGATCGAATCGCGCCGCGATCGAACGTGCATAAGGCAAACCGTCGGGCGCGATCACCAGATCGTCGCCATCCCCTTCGCACAGGCCGGCGGCAAAATAGGGTGCGAGCATGGGCCAGGCCTCACGCCGCAGGTCCTGGTCGATATGGGCGCGGCCACGGCACAGCAGATCCTCGATCACCTTCCCGCGCCGCCGGTCCTCGGCGCCGCGCAGAATGCCTCGGTCCGCACTCAGGCGGTCCTGCGACAGCATCATCCGATAGCGCCCGGTGTTCTTCTCGTTCTGCACCAGAAGCCCGGGGAAGCTGCTGATCGCCGAGGCGCCGAGGCCCACGAGGACCGGCGCCTGGTCCTCGGTGAAGCCCTGGAAATTGCGGTGCAGCCGCCCCGACAGCGCGACCTGTGCGATCGCATCGCCCGGCTTTGCGAAGTGATCGAAGCCGATCGGAACATACCCCGCCTCGACCAGGAAGAGGTAACCGAACGCCGCCATGGCAAAGCGCACTTCCGCATCGGGCAGGTCGGCGGCATCGATCTTGCGCTGGCGCGCGATCAGGTGCGGCACATGGGCATATCCGAACAGGGCGATACGATCGGCACCCAGGGCAACCGTGCGTTCGAGCGAATCGCGCAGGTCCGCAAGGGTCTGGCCGGGCAACCCGTACATCAGGTCGAAGTTGATCGAACCGACACCCGCGCTGCGCAGCATCGCCGTGCCCGTCTCGATCATCGCGGCCGGCTGCACGCGGCCGATCGCCGTCTGGAGTGCGGGCGCAAAGGTCTGCACGCCCATGCTCGCGCGGCTGATGCCGACAGAGGCGATCACCTCAGCCCATTCCGGCGTCAGCGTGCGCGGGTCGAGCTCGATCGAGATGACCGGGCTGGATGCGGCAAAATGCAGAGTCAGCTCATCGACGAGCCGCACGAAGGCAACTGGCGAGATCCCGTTGGGACTGCCCCCGCCAAAGGCGATGCGGGCGATCCGCGCGGTCTTGGGCAGCAGTTCGGAAACCAGCGCGATCTCGCGGTGCAGCGCATCGAGATAGCTCGCCACCCGGTCGGACAGATTGGCGACGCTGGTGTTGCAGCCGCAATACCAGCAGATCTTCTCGCAGAAGGGGATGTGGACGTAGAGCGAGACTTCGCCCTTCGTCTCCTCCAGCGCGGAGACCAGTTGCGATGCCCCCACGCCCTCGCCGAACTCCGCAGCGGTGGGGAAGCTGGTGTAGCGCGGCACGGGAACGGCCAGCAATTCGGGATGATAGGTCCACATGCAGGGGAGAATCACTCACCTGCCGGGAATCGTCATTGCGCTCGATCAAGACGCTTGCGCGAGGAACCGGTGTGGCAGCCCTTGGCGCAGCACGGGCCCTGCTGCGGTCCTGGCGGCGCGTCGACGGGCTGCACCGGAATCGAGGCCATGCCGCCCCCGCACAGCGGCGCGGCGAGCGCACGCGCCTCGGCCTCGAGCGGGCCGATCATGGCCGGCACCATCGCCAGCGTGCCGAACAGGGCCAGTGCCGCCTTCACGTCGCCCCTTCCCCGTCACTGTCCTCCTCGATCAGGATGCGCTGGGCGGCACCGTCGAGATCCTCGAACTGGCCGCTGCGCATCGCCCAGAAGAACGTGCCGAGCCCGGCCAGCCCCATCGCCAGCGCCAGCGGGATCAAGACCCCGACAATGTTCATGCGCCCTCCTTCCCGGCACTGCGGGCGAGCCGCAGCGAATTGCCGACCACCAGCAGCGAACTGGCCGACATCGCCAGCGCTGCCACCAGCGGGGTGACGAAACCGCAGATCGCCAGTGGCACCGCCAGCATGTTGTATAGCACCGCCAGCGTGAAATTCTGCCGTACAATCGCCATTGTCCGCCGCGCGACCCGCACCGCCAGTGCCACCGGCATCAGCCGCTCACCGACAAAGACGGCATCGGCCGCCTGCTGGCTGACGTCGCTGGCGCTGCCCGGCGCGATCGAGACATGGGCACCGGCCAGCGCCGGACCGTCGTTGAGGCCGTCGCCGACCATCAGCGGACGATGGCCCGAGGTCTTGCGGCGCTCCAGCAAGGCCAGTTTGCCCGCGGGCCGCATTCCGGCCGCCGCGAAAAGGTGCAGTTCACGCGCCACCGCCGCGACCGATTCGGGCCGGTCCCCGGAGGCGATCGAACAGGCCAGCCCCTGCCCGGAAAGCGCCGCCAGCGTTGCCTGCACGTCCGGGCGCAGCGGATCGGCAAAGGCGATACGCGCTGCCTTGCCCGCGATCACCAGATCCGCGGCCAGCCCGGCGACTTCGCTTTCCGGCCGGAGCAGCGCCACCGGCCTGCCCCGGAAGTGCGCGCTCATGCCCTGCCCGGCGGTTTCCTCGACACCGTCAAGCACCGCCGGTTCGACGCCCTCTTGCCGCAGCGCCCGGGCGAGCCCCCGGCTCAACGGGTGGCGGCTCTCCTGCGCCAGCGCCAGCGCGATCCGCCGCGCCTCCTCGCCCAGCCCCGACAGGTCCACCGGGCGCGGTTCCCCCAGCGTCAGGGTGCCGGTCTTGTCGAAGATCACCTCGTCGACTTCGGCCAGACGCTCCAGCGCCGAACCATCCTTGATCAGCAGGCCCCGCTTCATCAGCGCACCGGCCGCCACGACTTGCGCGGCCGGCACCGCGAGGCCCAGCGCGCAAGGACAGGTGATGATCAGCACGGCGACCGCGATGAGCAGCGCCTGGTGGAGCCCCGCCCCCGCCAGCAGCCATCCGCAGAACGACAGGAAAGCCAGGCTATGGACCGCCGGGGCATAGAGCCGCGCCGCCCGGTCGGCGATGCGCACGTAGCGCGAGCGCGACTGTCCCGCCTCGTCCATGAGCCTGGCGATATCGGCCAGCGCGGTGTCGCGCGCGGCCGCCACCACCGTCAGCCGCACCGGATTGCCGAGGTTGACCATGCCCGCATGGACGAGATCGCCCGCCACCGCAGGTCTCGGCGCGCTCTCGCCGGTCAGCATCGCAGCATCGACCAGCGTGCGGCCTTCGAGCACGGTGCCATCGGCCGCCAGCGCCTCGCCCGCCGCCACCAACATGACCATGCCGGGCACGATGCGCTCCGCCTCGACATAGAGCGTCGAACCGTCGGGCTGGACGATCTGCGCGCCGCGCCCCATCCGCCCCAGCAGCGCGGCGATCCCCGAGCGGGCCCGGCTGCGCATCATCGCGTCGAGCGCGCGGCCCGCGAGCAGGAAGAACAGCAGCATGACGGCGCCGTCGAAATAGGCATGCGGGCCGTTCGTCGCCGTCTCGTAGAGGCTGAGCACGGTCGCCAGGACCACCCCGATCGAGATCGGCACGTCCATGTTGGTGCGCCGGTGCCGCAGCGCCATCAGCGCCGAAGCGAAGAAGGGCCGCCCTGCATAAGCGATCACCGGCACCGCGATCAGCGCCGAAAGCCAGTGGAACAGTGCCCGCGTCGGCGCATCCGCGCCCGACCAGACCGAGACCGAGAGCAGCATGATGTTCATCATGCCGAACCCGGCAACGGCCAGGGCGCGCAGCAGACGCTTGGTTTCCGCATCGTCGCGGGCGAGCGGATTGTCGGCGGCGCGTTCGGCCTCGAAGCCGAGCTTGCGCAGTTCGGCGATGATCGCCTCGCCGGTCAGGTCCGGCGCATGGCTGACCGCAACCCGCTTGGCCGAGAAATTGACCCGCGCCGCCGCTACCCCCGGCACCAGCGCAAGCCCGCGCTCGACTTTACCGATGCAGCCCGCGCAGCGCATGCCGGGCACCGTGAAGCGGCTGTCGATGCATGGCCCGGCGGCTTCTGGACGGGGCAGCGGCGCGTTCATGCCACCGGTTCCTCGACGCGCCAGCGGCGGCCATCGACCTCGACCTCGAATCGCAGCGTCCAGCGCCCGGCAGGCAGCACCTCCCGGCTCACGAAACGCCCGCCGCCGTCGCTGCCGAAGGTCAGCGGGGTATCGGGCAGGCGGCCGAGCGGATGCCGCGCCTGGGCCTGCAGGCGCGCTCCGGCGGGAACCCCGCGCAGTTCGGCCCGCACATGGCCGTCGCCCGTGCGCCGGGCCGCCAGCGTCCAGCCCAGCGCCCTCTCGCGCGCGGCTTCGTCCAGCCAGCGGTTGAAGTCCTGGCTGGCGACATAGGAATTCTCCACCACCTCGCCGCCGAAAGTCGAGAGCGCCAGATGCGCCATGGTGAAGTTGACCGCGATCACCACGCCGAACCCGGCCACGAGGATCGCCGCCATGTGCCGGCCGGTGAAAGGGGATGCGGGCGGAGTCATGAGGCACCTCCGGGGCTGTCGAACTGGGCGGGCGCCGCGGCCTGCTCGCGCGCCTGCGCCTCGGCCTGCACGTGGAAGCGGAATTCCTGCGCGGCGGACGTTGCAGGGGCGACCACATAGAGGCGCAGTACGCGCGTCTCGTCGGCGGGCACTTCGCGCACGAGGCGCGGTGCGGCAGCCACGCGCGCCATGTCGTCGCTCCACATCCGCGCGCCCGGCAGCCCCTCGATCGAGATCGTCATGCGGCGCGGGCGGCCCTCCATGTTGCGCAGGCGCAGGGTATAGGCATTGCGCACCGAACCGTCGCTGAGGAGGATGTACGAAGGGTTGCGGTCCTTGGCGACAGTCAGCCCGGTGTGCACGCGGGTGCCCAGCAGGAACAGCAGCGCGAGGCCGATGCCCGCCCAGACCGTGAAGTAGACGATCGTGCGCGGGCGCCAGATCAGCTTGAGATGACGGCTCGGCGGCTGCCCGGCCTTCTCTCGCTCGGCATCTTCCAGCGTTGCGTAATCGATGAGCCCGCGCGGCCGGCCGACCTCCTTCATCACCCGGTCACAGGCGTCGATGCACAGCCCGCAGGTGATGCAGCCGACCTGCGGGCCCTGCCGGATGTCGATCCCGGTGGGGCAGACCGCGACGCACTGGTTGCAGTCGACACAGTCGCCGCAGCTGCCGGGCCGGGCCAGCGCCTTCTTGAGGCTGGCCCGCGGCTCGCCGCGCCAGTCCTTGTAGGTGACGGTCAGGCTTTTCTCGTCGAGCATCGCCGTCTGGATGCGCGGCCAGGGACACATGTAGATGCAGACCTGCTCGCGCATGAAGCCGCCGAGCACGAATGTCGTGGCGGTCAGCACACCGACGGTGGCGTAGGCGACAGGCGCGGCGCTGCCGGTCCAGAACGCGTGCTGGAGCCTCGGCGCATCGGCGAAGTAGAAGATCCAGGCGCCGCCGGTGGCGAAGCTGATGACGAGATAGATCGCCCATTTGAGTAGCCGCCGGGCGATCTTGGCCCCGGTCCACGGCGCCTTGTAGAGGCGCAGGCGGGCATTGCGATCGCCGTCGATCAGCCGGTCGACATGCTGGAACAGGTCGGTCCAGACCGTCTGCGGACAGGCATAGCCGCACCACGCCCGGCCCACCGCCGAAGTCACCAGGAACAGGCCGATGCCCGCCATGATCAGCAGACCGGCGACAAAGTAGAACTCGTGCGGCCAGATCTCGATGCCGAACATGTAGAATCGGCGATGGGCAAGATCGACCAGCACCGCCTGGTCCGGCGCATAGGGCCCGCGGTTCCAGCGGATCCACGGCGTGATCCAGTACACCGCCAGGCACAGCGCCATGACCGCCCACTTGAGCCGCCGGAACCGGCCGTCGATGCGCTTGTTGAACACCGGCTCACGCCGGGCGTAGAGCGACACCGGCGCCGGCTTCACGGGCCCGGGACGGTTCATGGGTCTTGCGGCTGCTCAGGCGCGGCAAAGGCCTCGCCGCCGCCCAGCGAGTGGACGTAGGCCGCCAGCATCTTGATCGTCACCGGATCGAGGCGGGTGCCCCAGGCCGGCATGACGCCCATGTGCGGGTGTGAAATCTGGGCCACCACCTCGTCGCGGCTGCTGCCGTCGAGCCAGATCGCGTCGGTCAGGTTCGGCGCGCCGAACTGGCGGCTGCCCTTGCCATCGGTGCCGTGACACACCGCGCAGTTGGTCGCGAACACGTCCTTGCCCCTGCCCGAGGATGCCCCGGGATGCTCCCTGCGCCCCAGCACCAGTACATAGCTGGCGACATCCTGGATCTGCGCCGGGGTCAGCAGGGCATCGCTGCCGAAGTTGGGCATCTGGCTCATGCGGGTCTGGTCGTCGCCGGGCTGGCGGATGCCATGGATCAGTGTCTGCTCGATGGTCCTGAGGTCGCCGCCCCAGAGCCAGTCATCGTCGTTGAGGTTGGGGAAGCCCTTCGAGCCTGCCGCCCCGGCGCCGTGGCACTGCACGCAATTGACCTTGAAGGCCGCCGCACCGCCGGCCACCGCCGCGCGCATCAGCGCGGGCTTGGCGGGCAGCTGCTCGAGCGGCGTCGCGGCGATCTGGGCGCGCATCCCGGCGCGGGCCTCCTCGGCGGCCTGCAACTCGCCGCCAAGCTGCTTGCGGCTCGACCAGCCCAGCAGGCCCTCGCTGGCATGGCTGATGCCCGGCAGCGCCGGATAGGCGATCACGTAGCCCAGCGCGAAGACGATCGTCGCGTAGAAGGTCCATAGCCACCAGCGCGGCAGCGGGGTGTTGAGTTCCTCGATCCCGTCCCATTCATGGCCGACGGTCTCGGTCTGCGTGGCTTCGTCGATCTTCCTGTCAGCCATCGTTCTCGTCCTCGAAGATCATCCGCGCGGCCGCTTCGTTGCGTTCGCGCAAGGCCCCGCGGAAGGGCCAGGCGACCAGCACGAGGAAGACCACCCCCATCGCCACCAGCCCCCAGCTGTCGGCGAGATGGCGCAGCATGTCGTAAGTGGAGTGCGTGCTCATCGGCCGTGCTCCGCGGCGAGTTCCTCCTGCGCGGCGGCGCCGTTGACGTCGACCATGGTGCCCAGCACCTGCAGGTAGGCGACCAGCGCATCCATCTCGGTGAGACGCCCGGGATCGCCGTCGAAATCGCGGACCTGGGCCTTGGGATAACGCGCCGCGAAATCGCCCTGGTCGGCTTCCGGGTCGGCCTGGGCCTTGAGGTCGGCGGCGGCCATGGCGACGTCCTTGTCGCTATAGGGCACGCCGACATGGCGCAGCGCGGTGAGGTTGGCCGCAATGTCGGGCACCTCGAGCGCGTTCTTCGCAAGGAAGCCGTACTTGGGCATCACGCTTTCGGGCACCACCGATTCGGGATCGGTGAGGTGCTGGACATGCCAGCCATCGGAATACTTGCCGCCGACACGGGCAAGGTCCGGCCCGGTGCGCTTGGAGCCCCACTGGAACGGATGATCGTACATCGATTCAGCGGCAAGCGAGTAGTGTCCGTAACGTTCGGTCTCGTCGCGGAACGGGCGGATCATCTGGCTGTGGCAGACGTAGCAGCCCTCGCGCACATAGATGTCGCGGCCCGCCTGTTCGAGCGGGGTATAGGGCCGCATGCCCTCGACTTTCTCGATCGTGTTGTCGATCCAGAACAGCGGGGCGATCTCGACGATGCCGCCGATGGCGACGGCGACCAGCGCGCAGACGCCGAGCAGGGTGACGTTCTTCTCGAGCGTCTTGTGCCGTTCGGTCATGGAAGTCATGGCTGAGGTTCCCTGTTGGGCTGGCTTATTCGGCCGCTGCCGGGACATGGACGATCGGGCGGTCCCTGGCCGGATCGAAGGCGGCATCGCGCATCGGGGCTTCCTCGCGCAGCTTGCCGAGGATCGTCGCCCAGACGTTCACCACCATGACCACCGCGCCCGAGAGGTAGAGCAGGCCGCCGAAGGCGCGCAGCATGTACATCGGGTGGAGCGCCGCGACGCTGTCCGCGAAGGAGTTCACGAGGTAGCCGTCCGCGCCGTATTCACGCCACATCAAGCCCTGGGTGATGCCCGCCACCCACATCGAGGCGGCGTAGAAGACGATGCCCACGGTGGCGAGCCAGAAGTGCCAGTTGACCATGCGCAGCGAATAGAGCCGCTCACGACCCCAGAGGCGCGGCACCAGGTAGTAGAGCGCCCCGAAGGTGATCATCCCGTTCCAGCCCAGCGCGCCGGAATGGACATGCCCGATCGTCCAGTCGGTATAGTGCGAGAGCGAGTTGACGCTCTTCACGCTCATCATCGGGCCCTCGAACGTGCTCATGCCGTAGAACGCCAGCGCCATCACCATCATGCGGATGATCGGATCGGTACGCACCTTGTCCCAGGCGCCGTTGAGCGTCATCAGCCCGTTGATCATGCCGCCCCAGCTCGGCATCCACAGCATGATCGAGAAGACCATGCCCAGCGTCTGCGCCCAGTCGGGCAGCGCGGTGTAGTGGAGATGGTGCGGACCCGCCCAGATGTAGAGGAAGATCAGCGACCAGAAGTGGATGATCGAGAGCCGGTAGGAATAGATCGGGCGCTCGGCCTGCTTGGGCACAAAGTAGTACATCATCGCCAGGAAGCCGGCGGTGAGGAAAAAGCCCACGGCATTGTGCCCGTACCACCACTGCACCAGCGCGCCCTGCACGCCGCCGAACAGCGGATAGCTCTTCGATCCCAGCAGGCTGACCGGCACGTCGAGGTTGTTGACGACGTGCAGCATGGCAACGGTGATGATGAAGGCGAGGTAGAACCAGTTGGCCACGTAGATATGCGGCTCGCTGCGCTTGACCACGGTGCCGACAAAGACCGCGAGATAGCAGACCCATACGATCGTCAGCCACCAGTCGACATACCATTCGGGCTCGGCATATTCCTTGCCCTGGGTGCTGCCGAGCAGATAGCCGGTAGCGGCCAGCACGATGAACAGCTGGTAGCCCCAGAACACGAAACGGGCGAGCCCTGGAAAGGCAAGCCGGGCACGGCAGGTCCGCTGCACCACGTAATAGCTGGTCGCGATCAGGGCATTGCCGCCGAAGGCAAAGATCACCGCGGACGTATGCAGCGGGCGCACCCGCCCGAAGTTGAGCCAGGGTTCGAGGTTCAGCACCGGCCAGGTCAGCTGGAGCGCGATGAACAGTCCCGCGGCAAAGCCGGCCATGCCCCAGAACACCGTGGCGATCACGCCCCAGCGGATCGGGTCGTCGTCATAACGGCCCTCGTCCGGCATCTTGAGGAAGCCACGCGCGATTCCGGCGTAGTCCGCCCCGCTCACCGTGACACACAGGGCAATAAAAGCCGCCAAGCCAACAATTGCCATGTGAATAGAGAAATTTCGGTCCGCCGCCCCTGCAGCAGCCATTATGGCAAGAAACAGCACGGCAAGCCAAAGGCCTGCCCTCCCCAGTACCGTTGTCATGGGCCTTCTCTTTTTTCGAGGCAGTTACGAAACCTGAAGCGCAGATGAACGCTAACATCGCCGGCGACATTGACGCGAGTCAAATTTCCCTGACTTTCAGGTCAATTCGAAATTTTGCGGATTTTGCGCACAATCAATTCAATCAGGCGGCAAGACGCCCAAAAGCATGACCGCAGCCGCTCAAGAGGGGGGATCGCACGGTGCGGCCCCGGCGGCGATGGAAAGAAGAGACATGCGTAAACGGACCATGCTCGCAGCGCTCGCTGTCGCCAGCGCGATCACCACTCCGGCGCTCGCCGGCAGCCCCGATGGCAAGTGGCAGGTCAAGGTGCTGGGCAGTGCCGTGCTTCCCGACGGCGGCATCGACAAGATCAAGTCGATCGACACCGACACCACGCTCGGCAGCACGCTGGCATCGCTCGACAGCGTCGGCACCAAGGCCAACGACAATGTCGTGCCCACGCTCGCGGTCGAATACTTCTTCAACAAGACCTTCTCGGTCGAGACGATCTGCTGCTTCACCCAGCATCACGTGAAGGGCACCGGCGACGTTGCCGGCGCCGGTCTCGTCAACCACGTGCTGATCCTGCCCGCCACGGTGACCGCCAAGGCGCACCTCGACACCGGGACCCCGTTCAAGCCCTATGTCGGTGCCGGTCCGGCCTGGTTCTTCGTGTTTGACGAAAAGCCCGGCGAAACCGCCAAGGCGCTGGGCGTCGACAAGGTGAAGATGTCGAACAAGGTCGGCTTTGCACTGCAGGGCGGCGTCGACATCGCGATCA
>NZ_CP029761.1:135000-3552500 GCF_006874585.1 Sphingomonas sp. IC081 | reverse complement strand
ATAGAGCATGATATAGGGGCGGGCGAGCGAGGCATCGATGTTCGACAATACATAAGCGCCCAGAATCCCCCCCGCCACACCGAAGGGGACCAACCGCTTGAACAGGCCCCAGTCGACATTGCGGTGGACGATATGACTCGCTCCCGAGGCCCCGGTCGTGAAGATCTCGACAAGGTGGGTACTGGCCGACGCCGCAGCCGGGGCCATGCCGAGCACGCTCACCAGCATCGTCTGGGAAATCACCCCAAAAGCCATGCCGAGCGCTCCGTCGATCACTTGCGCTGCAAAGCCGACGATCACGAAAGGCAGGAAATCGTCAAAACCCATTCCGGGAGCGATACCGAGATCGAACATGAGGTGGTCCTCCTTGTTCCGCAGACGCATTTTCGCAGCGGGCGGGTCCGCCTGACCGCAGCGAAATTGCCGAAATCCAAAACGGCGGAGCCGTCGATACGATCCAGCCGGACCGACGGCTCCTGCTGAAGATCAGAAGTTGTAACGGATGGTGCCGCCCCAGGTTCGCGGGTCACCCGGAAGACCAGCGATCAGGCCGGTATTGCTCGGCCCGACAAAAAGCTGGTCGAAGTAATTCTGATCAAAGGCATTACGTACCCAGCCGTAGATATCGAATCCGCTATCGGTACGGAAGCCCAGACGGAAGTTCGAAAGACTATAGCCGTCCACCCAGGTATAGGCCGAAGGCGAAGGGTTCGACGAAAAGTTCGAACGATAGCTGCCGTCATAGCCGAAGTAGACTTCGCCTTCCTGCTTCAGCAGGGTGACCGGGGTATTCGCCTCGAAGCCGAACGAGAGGGTCCACTTCGACACGCCCGGCAGCCGCTGGCCGGAAATGTCGCAATTGGCAGGGCTGAGGCTGTTCGGAGTGCCCGCCGCGCCCGGCGTCTGGGTGCCGGTGGCCACGGTGCCGCCTGACAGTTCCGGCGGGCACGGCGCGTCGGTGAACTTGCGGTAGGTGGCGTCGGTGTAGGAGCCGTTGACGTAAGCATTGAATCGCTCGCTCGGACGGACCGAGAAGTCCCATTCCACACCCTGCGAGCGCACCTTCTGGGCATTGGCGAGATAACCGCGCAGCACCCCGTACTGGCCGTTGCTGACATTGGCCTGGTAATTGCCGACATCGGTGCGGAAGATCGACAGGTTGAAGGTCGCGCGGCGGTCCCAGAACTGGGTCTTGATGCCGGCCTCGTAGTTGTGGACCGATTCCGGCTTCACCGTCTGGGCCGCAAGGATCGGGTTGTTCGAACTATCGACCGGCACGCCGTTCTGGTTGATGCCACCCGACTTGAAGCTCTTGGCATAAGTCGCATAGACCAGCACGTCCGGCGCGACCTTGTAGCTGACGTTGAAATCATAGCTGAAGTTCCAGTCGCTGAACTCGGGCGAGATTTCCTGCGGCGTGTAGATCGCCAGCTGCGCGCTCTGCACGGGCGTGTAGGAACTCTGGCCGAGCAGCAGTTCGCTGCCCTGCCCATCAAACACCCGGCGCTGGTAATAGCCTTCCTTCTTGTCGTAGTTGAGGCGCACGCCCGGCTGCACCGTCAGTTCCGGGGTGACGTGCCAGCTCAACTGGCCGAACAGCGCGGCGCTGGTGTTCTTGAGATACTGGCTGTTGTAGGCGACCAGGCCGTCGAGAACCGCAGGGTCGCAGGCCAGCTTGTTCGACGTGGTAGGTCCGCAGCCCGAGGAGCCCGGCGGGACCTGTGCGACGGTCCCCGGATTGATGTTCCAGCGGCTGGCCGCCGAGCCTTGCGATTCGGTTCCCTGCGTGTCGATCCGCTGGTAGAAGCCGAAGGCGCCGACCACGAAATCGAAGTGCTTGCCGCTATAGTTGTATCGCAGCTCCTGCGTGTACTGGTCCTGCTGCGAGGGATTCTGCGAGAGCGCGACGATCGGCAGGCCAGTGAAATCGCGGTCGTTCGAGGGATCCCAGTCCCAGAAGCGCCAGGCACTGATCGAGGTCAGCGTGCCGGCCCCGAGGTCCCACTTCACCCGCACCGAAGCGCCGCCGATCTTGTTCTTCGCCTTGAGCGGCGTGTCGAGATCGGTGAGGCGATCGAACGGGTTGGTGCTGACCGGCGTATAGCCGAGCGCGGCGGCGAGCGCCGGGAACTGGCGATTGGCGGCGCGCTGGGTCGGGCCGTAACCGACATAGACCGAGCCGCAGCAATTGGCGTCCTGGGTACTGTAGTCCCCCGCCAGCGTGATCGACAGCGCATCGGCGGGTTTCCAGAGCAGCTGGCCGCGCAGGCCGATATTGTCCTGGCTCTGGATCCACTGGCTGGTCGTCACGTTGTAGATCGTGCCGCGGCGATCGGTGGTCGAGGCCGCGAGGCGGATCGCCACGGTATCGGACAGCGGGCCGGAGACGGCAACCTTGGCCTGCTTGAAGTTGTAGTTGCCGATCGACACCTCGGCCTTGCCCTGGAAGTCGAACGTCGGCTGGTTGGTGGTGATGTTGATGGCGCCGGCGGTGGTGTTCTTGCCGTAAAGCGTCCCCTGCGGGCCGCGCAGCACTTCGATCTGGGAAACGTCGAGGAAGTCGAACGTGGCCGAGGCGACACGCGCGTTGTAGACATCGTCGATATAGATGCCCACGCCCTGCTCGATGCCGTCGTTGGTGAGACCGAACGGCACGCCGAGGCCGCGGATGTTGACCGCCGTGTTGCGCGGGTTCGACGAATAGAACTGGAGCGTCGGCGTCAACTGCTGGAGACGGCCGACGTTGAAGGCCCCGGTGGAATCGAGATGCTCGCCGCCGACCACCGAGATTGCCAGCGGCACGCTCTGGCTCGATTCCTGTCGGCGGCGCGCCGTGACGAGAATCTCGCCGCCACGATCGTGCGCGCCGGTGCCGACCGATGTGGGCGATTCCTGCTCGGCTTCGCCAGCGACTTCGCCAATGGCTTCGCCAGTGGTTTCGACATTGGCGGCGGCCGTTGGCGCCGCCGTTTCGCTGGCCAGCGCGGGTGTCGCGACCAGCAGCGTGAACGTCAGGCAGGCAAGCGGAAGCGGAGCCGGTAGCGGCCCGCTGAATTGGCGTCTCATGAAATCCCCCTTGATGAGTCGTATGGCTTGGGGCCTTACATCCGGGGGTCCGGTCTGTTTGGCTGACTTGGCTTGATCAGATCTTGGCCGATAACCGGGATTCGGCGCGGCAGCGCACGCTTAAGAAGCGAAGCGCTTGCGTTCCGTTATGTCGAGCTGGACCAGCTTGCCGTCGTGGACGGTCATCTGGATCACGCCGTAACGCATCCGGTCGAGAGCCTCGGCAACCACCTGCAACGGCGCCACCTTGGGCTGTGCGCCATCACGGTCTCGCGCGACGTCCCTGGCCAGGTGCAATCCCGATCGCTGGGTATCCGTTGACGGTTGAGCCATTGCGAATCTTCCTCCGAGCGCGGCTTTTCCTGGCCGCCGACCCATGCATATTCTCAACTTAAAAAGTAGACAATAGGCAAAGGCGGAAGGTTCTCGTTTTCGCGCCCAAGCAAAATCTATTTACGCCGAAGCGATACCTGCACGGCAGGCAGAAGGGCGCGGTCAGGCCTCTTCGTCGGCCTGCGCGGGGACCAGTTCGATCTTGTCGGAAAGCCGGACGCCGTCGAGCAGGTCGGCGGTGCGGTCCCGTACTTCCAGCATCAGTGCCCGGGTTCGACAATCACCTTCCTCGAGGCAGTTCTTGCACTTCTCGTGCGCGAACCGGCTGGCGCAGGGCACCAGCGCCAGCGATCCGCGCATGATGCGGATGAGATCGCCGTAGGTGATGTCGATCGGCGGCACCGCCAGCCAGTAGCCACCATCCTTGCCGCGCTGGGAATCGACGATGCCGAAACGGGTGAGTTCCGAAAGGATCGTCGTCAGGAACTTGGCAGGGATATTCTGCGCCTCGGCGATCTGCGCCAGTTGGACAGGGCCTTGTCCGAAGTTGTCGGCAAGGTGCTGCATGGCACGGATGGCATAGCGGGTTTTCTGCGAAAGCACCCTGTTCTCATGCCGCAAGGCCGGGCGGCTCTCAAGGTGGCCAAGGGTATGATTCGGGCTTTCTTACCCTGCAAGGTTGGGAATTCGGTGGAAAGCTGCCTCCGCGCCCGTCGGAAGGTCCGCGCGGCGTGTTTTCAGCCCTGCGTCGCCGCGCGAAGCGCACACCGGCCCAGGCCGATCATGCTCCCCAGCACCGCCACTTGCACCGCAAGGAACGGCGGCTCGGTTCCCGAGGGTGCCAGCGCATGAAGCGCGGGAACCTTGAGGAAGGCCTGGGTCACGAAGGCCAGCAGGTTGAGATAAAGCGCGGCACTGGCCGAAACTGCATAGACCGCCGCCGCCCTGCCCCTCACCCGATAGCCGTAAAAGGCAACAAGGGCCCCGATCAGCACCGGGACAGAGACCACCCCGGTCAGGAAGGCCGGGGTCGCTCCGTGAAAGGGAAAAAGGAAGCCGGTGAGCGTCGTGGCCGCCGTCGTCATCAGGAACAGGCCGGAGAGCCCGGCAAGGATGCGCCGTCCGGCGGCGAAAGCCACCATGACCACACCCCCGCTCGCGATCGCGACCAGGCTGATCGCGACATGGAGCAGGGTGAACTGGGCGATGGAAAGACCAAGGGTCATGTGCCTGCCTCCTCAGCTTGCGGCGCCGACGCCGTAGCGCGCGGCGGGTCGGGCCAGCGAGAGATTCGGCCGCAGCGCCGTGCGGGCGGCGACATAGGCCTCGTACTGCGCCATGTCAGGCAATGCGGGAATCGTCACAGTCTCGCCCATATCGAGCCCGGCGAGCGCGGCATCGACCATGTCGCCCGCCTCCATGACCATGTGCGCGGGCAAGTGCGCCATCGCCTCCTCGGTCCAGATCGCGGTACGGGTGATGCCCGGCAACACCGCCTGCACGCGCACGCCCTTGGGGCCAAGTTCGGCCGCCAGCGCCTCGCTGAAGGCGAGAACATAGGCCTTGGTGGCGGGATAGACCGCGGTGAACGCCTCCGGCATCAGCGCGGTGACCGAAGTGACGTTCACGATCGTTCCTGCCCCCCGCTCCGCCAGCCGCGGGGCGATGGCCGCCGACAGGCGTGTGACCGCACGGATGTTGAGGTCGATCATGCCCGAGAGGTAATCGGCATCGGCCCCCAGGATCGATCCTTCGTTGGCAATCCCCGCGTTGTTGACGAGGCCGACGATCGCCGCGTCGTCCCGCAGCCGTTGTTCCACGTGCAACACGTCTTCCGCCTTGGCGAGATCGGCGCCGATCACTTCCACCGAGACGCCGGTTTCCGCCTCCAGCCGGGCTGCGAGTTCGGCCAGCTTGCCCTTGCGGCGCGCAACAAGGATCAGGTCGTGGCCGCGGCGGGCCAGGCGATCGGCATAGAGCGCGCCGATTCCGTCGGACGCACCGGTGACAAGATAGGTCTTCATGGCATGGCTCCTTCTGGGAGAAAGCCCGGCGATCATCGCGGCCGCCGGATGGTCCGGGGTTCAGTTGCGAATGAAATCGAGAAGATCGCCGTTGAAGCGGTCCGCCTCGATCTGGGTAAGACCATGGCTGCTGCCCTCGTATACCTTGAGAACGGCCTGCTTGACGATCTTGACCGTTTCCAGGGCGGCGGCACCGATCGGCACGATCTGGTCGTCGTCTCCATGCAGGACCAGCGTGGGCACGTCGAACTTCATGAGGTCGGCATGGAAGTCGCTTTCCGAGAAGGCCCGGATCGAGTCGAGCTGGCCCTTGAGGCCGCCCATCATCCCCTCGCGCCAGAATTCCCGGCGCACCCCCTCGGAGATCTGCGCGCCCTCGCGGTTGTAGCCATAGAAGGGGATGGTGAGATCATGGAAGAACCGGCTACGATCCTCGTAAGTGCCCTTACGGATCGCGTCGAAGACAGCGATCGGCAAGCCGCCGGGATGGGCCTCGGTCCGGAGCATGAGCGGCGGCACCGCGCCGATCAGCGCGACCTTGGCCACGCGTGCCGTGCCGTGGCGGCCGATATAGCGGGTCACTTCTCCGCCGCCGGTCGAATGGCCGACAAGGATGACGTCATGAAGGTCCAGCGTCTCGATCAGCTGAGCCAGGTCGTCGGCATACTGGTCCATGGTATTGTCGTTCCAGACCTGGTCCGAGCGGCCATGGCTGCGGCGGTCGTGCGCGATCGTGCGGAAACCCTGCTCGGCGAAAAACACCATCTGCGCGTCCCAGGCATCGGCGGACAGCGGCCAGCCGTGCGAGAAGACGATCGGCCGGGCGTTCCTGTCGCCCCAGTCCTTGTAGAAGATGCGGGTTCCGTCCCTGGTGGTGATCGTGGTCATCGTCTATCTCCTTTTCCCGGAAGAGCGCCCCTTGCGCGCCCTCTTTGCCTTGGGTGAGACAGGAGATACGCTGCCGCTCCGAGACCCGGGATTGTCGCAGGCGACATTGAGCAGGCCGATTCCGACATTCGATCTGGATGGAGTGGGCGCGACGATGAAACCGACAGCTTCGACACGGTCAGGGTCCGGGGGACATGAAGTGGGCCTGATGCTCTACCCGGGTTGCCAGACCGCCATGGTCCACGGCATCACCGACCTCTTTGCGATCGCCTCGCACTTCTCCGTCCGCAATGGCGGCCTGGCCTTGCGCGTCAGCCACTGGGCGCAAGGCGAAGACGGCACCTTCCACCGCTGCCACGACACCGCCCCCGCCCAGCCGGGCGAACCGGCCGTCCTGATCGTGCCCGGCCGCCTCTCCGGTCCAGCGGGCCGCGACGAGGCGGCGCCTTATGCGCGCTGGCTACTCGATCGCCATGCGCGCGGCACCACCCTCGCCTCGACCTGCGGCGGCGCTTTCATCCTCGCGGCCACCGGATTGCTCGACGGACGCCCCGCCACCACCCACTGGCTTTTCGCGCAGGATCTGCAGGAGCGGTTTCCCGAGGTGCAGGTCGATTCGGACCGCATCGTCATCGAGGACGGCGACCTCATCACCGCCGGCGGACTGATGGCCTGGACGGACCTCGGCCTGCGGCTGGTGGACCGCCTGCTCGGCCCCACTGTCACCATCGAGACCGCCAAGTTCCTGCTGATCGACCCGGCCGGGCGCGAACAGCGGCACTATTCCAGTTTCGCCCCGCGCCTCACCCACGGCGACGAGGCGATCCTGAAGCTCCAGCACTGGCTGCAGGCACGCGCCGGCCGCGCCACCACGCTCGCCGAAATGGCACTTCAGGCCGGGCTCGAGGAGCGCACCCTGCAACGCCGCTTCAAGGCTGCCACCGGCCTCAAACCGAGCGAGTACGTGCAGCACCTCAGGATCGGCAAGGCGCGCGAACTGCTGGAATTCACCCGCCGCCCGATCGACCAGATCGCCTGGTCGGTCGGCTACGAGGACACCACCGCGTTTCGCCGCAGCTTCCACCGCGTGCTGGGCCTGACGCCGGGCGACTACCGCGCCCGCTTCCACAGCGGGGCCGAACTGGCGGTAGCAGCCTGAGCCACCAACCTAAAGCGGCCGGGAACAACCGTCGACGATTTAGGAGAAATGGCGCACCCGACAGGATTCGAACCTGTGGCCTCTGCCTTCGGAGGGCAGCGCTCTATCCAGCTGAGCTACGGGTGCAGTGCCGGGGCGACTAGCAGAGCACGAGCCGCCTTGCCAGAGACAAATATCGCTATCGCCCCGCAGTCCACCGGAAAATGTGATGCGGATGCCGGGTTAGCAAATTCGCAACCGCCTCTGGGCTATCGATTCGCCCATGGACGCAACCGGTTTTCCCTCGGACAATGACTGGACGACAGCCGACGGCTGGGTCGTGACCGATATCGTCAATCCCCATCATCGCCCCAATGGCAATGGCACGGTTGGCGACTGCGCCCACGGCGGCGCTGACAACTGCGCTAACGACTACATCGCCTCCTGGCCGCAGCCCTCGCAGGCGGCCGCGCCCACGGCCATGGGATCGATCGCCATCAAGTGGGCCGCCCTCCACCAGGCCGCACAGGTCGTCGCCGCGATCGCCGGAACCGATGACCACAACACCGGCCTCGAAGTCCGCGCCTTTCCCGCGATCATCCGGGAAGTCGGCGGCTGGCAATGCCGTCTTGCCGAACAGGGCATCGACGACCTCACCGCAATCATGGAACCCGGCCTCTGTGCCCTGCTCTGCGCGCTCGACCGCGGGGCCGACCCGCACGCCGCGGCGCGCTCGCTCTGGGAAGAATTCATAACCGCACGCGATGCCGTGGTCGCGCTGGTTCCGAGCGAATCGCTTCCTCTGACCGAACATTCCCTCGGCGAATCACGCCGCCTGGCGGGTTGAAAGTTCCCATTATGTTCCTATGATGCGGCATGGCCGACATCGATTCTCCCTTTTCGCCAATCAATCCGGTTCCGAGCAGTCCGATTTCGAGCAGTCCGATTTCGACCAGTCCGATTTCGAGCACGCCAGCGTCGATCACCGCCCTGGACGTCGCCCGCGGGGTTGGACGGCTGTTTGCACGCAATGACATCTGGTGCCTGCCGGAGATGCCGCTGCGCTGTGGACGGCGGGCGGACCTGATGGGCGTCGATGCCAAAGGCCACGTCATCATCGTCGAGATCAAGGTGAGCCGGGCCGACCTGCTGGGTGACGGCAAGTGGACCGACTATCTGGACTATTGCGACCGGTTCTACTGGGCCCTGCCGCCTACGCTGGACCGCGCACCGCTGGAATCCGACGCATTTCTGCCCGAACGCTGCGGCGTGATCGCGGCCGACGGCTACGATGCCGAGATCCTGCGGCCCGCCCCGCTGCACCAGCTGGCCGCCGCTCGCCGCAAGGTGGAAACCGAACGCCTCGCCCGCGCCGCCTTGCGGCGGCTGGTCACCCAGGGCGATCCGCAGACCCTGCAATGGGGCAAGGACGGATAAGATCTTCGCGAATCCGCAGGAGCACGTCGAGGCGAATCAGCGATTTGCGCCAGACCGCATTCCCCGAAAACGCAATTTTCTTGCGTTTTCCCCAGCCCTGTCCTAAATGCACGCCAAGCAACCGGCGTGTGGGCTCCATTTCCCACCGCAATCCGAGAGCAGCGTGAGGTTTCCGGCGTCCATCGCCAGAACCGGCCCGGACGAGCGGTTGCCCCTGAACCAGCTTCCTTCTTCACGCAGGGTCGCCCGAAACGACACCTAGCTCCGCGCGCCCCTTTCTGTCGGCGCGCCCGGGCTGCTTGTGAAAGTGACTTGATGTCCTATTTCTCCGAACTTGGTCTGGCCGAGCCGATTCTCCGTGCGCTCACCGCCAAGGGCTACACCGATCCCTCGCCGATCCAGCGCCAGTCGATTCCGGCACTGCTCGAAGGCCGTGACCTGCTTGGCATCGCCCAGACCGGCACCGGCAAGACCGCCGCTTTCTCGCTGCCGTCGCTGCACCGGCTCGCGGGTGATCCCAAGCCGCGCCAGAATGCCGGCTGCCGGATGCTCGTGCTGTCGCCGACCCGCGAACTCGCGGCCCAGATCGCCGAGAACATGCGCGGCTACGCCAAGTTCCTGAACCTCTCGGTCCAGTGCATCTTCGGCGGCGTGCCCGCCGGCAAGCAGGCGCGCGCACTCGAACGCGGGACCGACATCCTTGTCGCCACCCCCGGTCGCCTGCTCGACCTCATCGACAGCCGCGCGCTGACGCTGCGCCATGTCGAGATCTTCGTGCTCGACGAAGCCGACCAGATGATGGACCTCGGCTTCATCCAGCCGCTCAAGCGCGTCGCCGCGCTGCTGCCCAAGTCGCGCCAGAGCCTGTTCTTCTCGGCCACGATGCCGCAGGCGATCGCCGAACTCGGCCGCCAGTTCATCAATGATCCGGTACGCGTCGAAGTGGCGCCGCAGTCGACCACGGCCGAACGTGTCGAACAGTACGCCACCTTCATCAACCAGGCCGAAAAGCAGGCACTGCTGACGCTCAGCCTGCGCGCCGGCCTTGCCGAAGACGCCGCCGAGAAGGCCGAACACGGCGCCATCGACCGTGCGCTGGTGTTCACCCGCACCAAGCACGGCGCTGACCGCGTGGTCCGCCACCTCGTCGCTGCCGGCATCCCGGCCGCCGCGATTCACGGCAACAAGAGCCAGGCCCAGCGCACCGCCGCGCTCGGCGGCTTCCGGCAGGGCACGATCCGCATCCTCGTGGCGACCGACATCGCCGCGCGCGGCATCGACGTCTCGGGCGTGAGCCATGTCTATAACTTCGAAATCCCGAACGTGGCCGAACAGTACGTCCACCGCATCGGCCGCACTGCGCGTGCGGGTGCCGACGGTGTCGCGGTCAGCTACGTCGCGCCGGACGAGAAGCCCTATATCCGCGACATCGAGAAGCTGACCCGCGTCAAGCTGACCACGCTCGGCCTGCCCGAAGACTTCCAGAAGCAGGCCTCGCGCCTGCCCGCGCCTGCCCGCAGCGCGCCTTCCGCGCCGCAGGGCAATGGCCGCAGCGGCGGTCAGGGTGGCCGCGGCAACGGCAACGGCCGCGGCAATGGCGGCAACCGCAGCCAGCAGCCGCGTGGCGAGCGCCGCGACGGTGACACCCGTCGTGACGGTCAGCGCAGTGAAGGCCAGCGCGATGGCGGCCATCGCCATGACGGGCGCCATGACGGCCGCCGTGACGAGCGCCGCCGCGACGATCGTCCGCGCCAGGACGCTCCGCGCGGTGCCCATCATGGAGAACGCCGCGAAGGCGGCGAGGAACAGGGTGAGCGCAAGCGCAACTTCCGTCCGCGCGGCCCCAAGAGCGTCGGCTCGCACAAGGGCGCCGTTCGCCGCACCGGCTGAACAAATGCAAGAAGGGTCGCCGAGCGAGTTGCGGAGCCAGTTTCCTCCGGTTCTTGCTCCGCCCCCTTCCCGCCGGACTCGCGCTGATCTAGTCAGACGCGCGTGAGCCCGAAAAAACGCACGATCCTGGCAGCATCCACCGCTCTTGCGGCGGGTGCTGTCGTGCTTTGCGGGCTGCTTGCCGGTTCCGGACTCAGCCAGACCGGCGCCTTCGCCGTGCTCGACCCCGCGGTTGACGCCACCCGGACCCAACAGGAGATGATCGCCGCCCGCCAGGACGGCGAACGCGCCCGCCGGCGCGCCGAATTGCTCGAACGCAAGGCCCGGGGCGTTACCGAGCAGGCCGAAAAGACCGCCCGCGATGCCGCGGCGCTGGCCGCCCGCATCCAGGAAACCGAAGCCGGGATCACGGCCCAGCAAGCAAAGATCCAGCTGCTCGGCTTCCAGCGGACCGCCCTGCGCGAGCGGCTGGCGCGGCGCCAGGCCCCGCTCGTGCGGCTGACCGGCTCACTCCAGCGCCTCACCCGCCGCCCGCCGGTGCTGGCGATGTTCCGCCCCGGCTCGCTGCAGGACGCGGTCTATATGCGCGCCCTGCTCGACACGATGCTGCCCGAAGTGCAGCGCCGCACCGCCGGCCTGCGCGCCGAGATCGAACGCGGCCGCGCGCTCGAACGGCAGGCGCGGGCGGCACGCAGCGAACTGGCCGCCTCGCAGGTGCAGATGAAGGATCAGCGCAATCGCCTCGCGGTGCTGGAGACCCGCCAGCGCCTCGCCGGACGGCAGGCCAGCGGCAATGCCGCGCGCGAGAGCGAACATGCCCTGGCGCTGGCCGAAAAGGCCCGCGACCTGTCCGACCTGGTCGACGCGGTGGGCAGGCAGGGCGCGCTGCGCGCGCAGCTTTCCGCCCTGCCCGGCCCGGTCATGCGCCCCGACCGGCCCGAATCCGCCAGGGTGATCGAGGCCTCGCGGTTCGACGCCCCGCCCGAAGGCCTGCCCAGCTACATCCTGCCGGTCGCCGGACGGCTGGTCACCGGCTTCGGCGAAGTGCTGCCGGGGCAAAGCCCCGCGCGCGGGTTGTCGCTCGCCACCCGCGGCAATGCCCAGATCGTGGCACCGGCGCCGGGGCGGATCGCCTATGCGGGGGCCTACAACGGCTACGGCCGGATCGTCATCATCGAGCACGACGGCGGCTGGACCTCACTGGTCACCGGCCTTGCCCGGCTCGACGTGGCGGTCGGCGACAGCGTCGTCACCGGCGCGCCGCTTGGCGAGACCGGCCCCGGCGATCCGCGTGTGCAGGTGGAACTGCGCCGCGGCGGCACCCCGGTGAACCCGCTGCAATATGTGCGCTCGCTCTGACCCGCCGGAGCCCCCTTGCGCGAATCGCCCTAAACATGCGCGGACAGATGTCCCCGCTGGCAATTGCCGCAGCGCCCCGATAGTATGCACGGCTGACTGACACGTGCGATGCGACAGTCGACGACCACGGTCCCTGCCGGATGCGATTCACGAGAGGCGACCCAGCCGGATGAAATATAGCCCGATGAAGTTTGGCCCTACCAAGTTCGTTTCCCTTCTCCGCGCGACCCTGCTGGTTTCCGCCGTCGCCGTCCTGCCCGCCGCCACCTCCGGCCTTGCCGCCGTCGACAGCAATGCGGGCCGCGAATTCCAGAAGCTCTTCACCATCTACGAGCTGATCAAGGCCAACTACGTCGACCCGGTGGACGACAACAAGCTGCTCAAGGGGGCGATCGACGGCATGCTCGCCAGCCTCGACCCCCATTCGAACTATCTCGACGGCCCCGCCAAGCAGCGGCTCGAGACGATGATCGACGGCAATTACACCGGCCTCGGGCTGTCCGTGGTCGAGGATGACGGCGCCGTGAAGGTGGTCTCGCCGTTCAAGGGCAGCCCGGCCGACAAGGCGGGGATCAAGGCGGGTGACTACATCACCCATCTCGACGGCGTGCTCTATTACGAGCGCGATCTCGACGAGGCGGTCGAGAAGATGCGCGGCCCCGCCGGCACCTCGATCAAGCTGACGATCTTCCGCCCCGGCCGCACCGAACCGTTCGACGTGACGGTGGCACGCGGCGTCATCGAGCTTGAACCCGTGACCTGGGAACTCAAGGACGACGTCGGCGTCATCTCGGTCAACGAATTCTCGCGCGATGTCGGCAACTTCGTGAACAAGGGCATTGCCGACCTCAAGATGCAGGCGGCCAGGAAGGGGACCAGGCTGGACGGCCTCGTGCTCGACTTGCGCTCCAATCCGGGCGGTTCGCTCGACGAGGCGGTAGCGCTGTCGGACCTGTTCCTCGACCATGGCACGATCGTCTCGCAGCGCGGCCGCATCGCCAGCGAGAACCAGTATTACCGCGCCGAAACCGTGTTCAAGGGCGATGTCGTCAAGGGCATGCCGCTAGTCGTGCTGGTCGATGCGGGCTCGGCCTCGGCCTCCGAGATCGTCGCCGGCGCGCTGCAGGACCTGCACCGCGCGGTGATCATGGGCGACCGCACCTTCGGCAAGGGATCGGTGCAGTCCTACATTCCGCTCGACAAGAACAGTGCGGTCAAGCTCACCACCGCACGCTACTTCACGCCCTCGGGCCACTCGGTGCAGGAAGGCGGCATCCTGCCGGACATCAAGGTGCCGCAGCTGTCCGACCCCGACGCCCGCGCCAGGGCCGAGCGGGCCGTGCGCGAATCCGATCTGCGCAGCCACCTCATCAACGAGGCGTCGATCGACGACAAGGAACTCGAGACCGACAAGGCGGACGATCCGCGCTTCAAGGTCAGCGCCGAGGAACTCAAGAAGCGCGGCGTCACCGACTTCCAGCTCAGCTACGCGATCGACACGCTGCGCCGCACCGCCGGCAAGCCCGCGCTGGCCACCGCCGCCACTCCGGCAACCCCCGGCTCCGTCGCCCGCAAGGACTGAAGACCCGACATGACCGTATCCGTCGCAGCCGCCCTGCCCGGCACCTCCCTGCGCAGTGCCCGCCTGCTTGCGCTGGCAATTCCGGTGATCGCCCTCGGCGGTGCCTACATCAGCCAGTACGGCTTCGGCCTGCACCCTTGCGAGATGTGCTGGTGGCAGCGCTACGGCCAGATGTTCGCACTGCCCTTTGCCCTGCTCGCGTTCTTCTGGCGGCCGGTGCGCCCGCTGGTGGCCGTGGCAGCCCTCGGCATTCTCAGTTCGGGCCTCATCGGCGGATTCCACGCCGGCGTCGAATACGGCTGGTGGAGCGGGTTCACCGCTTGCACCTCCAGCACCTTCGCGCCGGGCGTCAACCCGATGGACGCGATCATGGCCGCCCCGCTGATCCGCTGCGACGTCGCCCCCTGGACGCTGGGCGGGGTGTCGCTGGCCGGTTTCAACTTCCTGCTCTCCACGCTGGGCGCGCTCACGATCTTTACGCTTCTCGGCCGCAGCGCCCCGGCCGCAAAAGGCTGACGTCATGACTTCGAAGACCGACCGCATGATCCGTGTCGACCACGCCGGCGAATATGGCGCGGTGCGTATCTATGCCGGGCAGATGGCGGTGATGGGTGCCCGTGCGCCGCATTCGACCGAGATCGCCGGCATGGCCGAGCAGGAAGCCGAGCACAAGGCGCGCTTCGACCGCCTGATCGCCGAGCGCGGGGTGCGCCCGACCCTGTTGCAGCCGGTCTGGTCGGTTGCCGGTTTCGCGCTGGGCGCGGCCACCGCGCTGATCGGCCCGGAAGCCGCCATGGCCTGCACCGCCGCGATCGAGACCGAGATCGACCGCCACTACACCGAACAGCTCGAAGATCTGGGTGACGAAGACCCCGAACTCGGCGAAGTGATCGCGCAGTTCCGCGACGAGGAACGCGAACACCGCGATGCCGCGCTGGCGGCGGGGGCCGAGCGTGCGCCCGCCTATCCGCTGCTGTTCCACGCCATCCGCCTGGGCTGCAAGGCAGCCATCAAGCTCTCGGAAAGGATCTGATTTTCCAGCGCTGCTTGAAGCCCTTGTTGATACAGGCCATGGTACGGCGGCACGCTTAAGCTACCGTTCAAGGGTCGCCGCCCCTATATCCGGGCTGCGACATACTCTCTGACTGGAGCAATTTTCGATGACGCGCCTCCTGACCTCCGCCGCCACGCTGGCCACCGCAATCGGGCTCGGCCTTGCCCTGGGCGCCGCGCCAGCCTCGGCGCAGGAAGCTTCCGCCGGTGACGAGAAGGTCAACCAGCTGATCA
Source organism: Sphingomonas sp. IC081 (assembly GCF_006874585.1). Classification (GTDB taxonomy): domain Bacteria; phylum Pseudomonadota; class Alphaproteobacteria; order Sphingomonadales; family Sphingomonadaceae; genus Novosphingobium. Next base: position 3,537,496 of record NZ_CP029761.1, on the reverse strand, counting down.
TCTACGGCGACGATCCCTGCCCGGTCTCCTCCGACCACGAGATCACGGTCTGCGCACGCAAGGCCGAATCGGAGCGTTACCGCATTCCCGAACCGCTGCGCGGCATCGATTCGCCCAAGTCCGATGCCTGGACCAACAAGGTGCAGGCTTATGAAACCGTTGGCGCTTTCGGCAACATGAGCTGCTCGCCGGTCGGCCCTGGCGGCGCTTCGGGCTGCACCCAGAAACTGATCGACAAGGCTTATGCGGAAAAGGCCAACGGCACCGACGTCAAGTTCGGCGAACTGATCGCCGCGGAACGCCAGAAGCGCCTCTCGACCATCGACGCCACCGCCGCCGACGAGCAGAAGCGCGTCGAGGAAGCCGAAAAGGCCTACTTCGAGCAGCAGCGCCGCCAGCAGGCCCAGGCCGATGCCGCCGCCGACGCGGCCAAGACCGACACCCCGCTGCCCCGGCCCAAGTAATCGGCAGCTGCCCCCAAATGAAAAGGGCCGGAAGGATCGCTCCTTCCGGCCCTTTTCATGCCCGGATCGCGCTCAGCTCAGCGCGATGTCCGGCGCGTCTTCCTGCTTCATGCCGACGAGGTGATAGCCCGAATCGACATGGTGGACTTCGCCGGTCACGCCCGCGGACAGCTCCGAGAGGAAGTAGAGGGCCGAACCGCCGACATCCTCGATCGTGGTGTTGCGGCGCAGCGGCGAGTTGAGCTCGTTCCACTTGAGGATGTAGCGGAAGTCGCCGATGCCGCTGGCGGCCAGCGTCTTCACCGGACCTGCCGAGATGGCGTTGACGCGGATGTTCTGCGGGCCAAGGTCATTGGCCAGATACTTCACCGAGGTTTCCAGCGCCGCCTTGGCAACGCCCATGACGTTGTAGTGCGGCACGACCTTCTCGGCGCCGTAATACGTCAGCGTCAGGATCGAGCCACCCTCGCGCATCATCGGCTCCGCGCGCTTGGTGACGGCAACGAGGCTGTAAGCCGAGATGTTCATCGTCATCAGGAAGTTGTCGAGACTGGTATCGACATACTTGCCGCGCAGTTCGTTCTTGTCCGAGAAGCCGATGGCGTGGACGACGAAGTCGATCGTCTCCCAGCGGGCCTTCAGCGTCTCGAACGCGGCGTCGAGCGCCGCCATGTCCGAAACGTCGCAATCGATGAGGAAATCGCTGCCGAGGCTTTCCGCCAGCGGCTTCACGCGCTTGGCCAGCGCATCACCCTGATAGGAGAAAGCCAGCTCGGCGCCCTGTTCGTGCAGTTTCTTCGCGATGCCCCAGGCCAGGGACTTGTCATTGGCAAGGCCCATGATCAGGCCGCGTTTTCCCTGCATCAGACCGGTCATTCGTGTTCTTCCTGTGCTTCGTTGTTCTCGGCGGCCCTGTCCAGGATTCCGCCGTTGCCGCCCTTTTGCCCCGCGAGCATCTCCTGCTCCTCGCGACTGACGGTGAGGGCCGCGTTGAGTTCGGCGCCCGCAACCATCCCTAGTCCGACAAACCAGAAAAAGAAAAGCGCGATCATCACTCCGGCCAGACTTCCGTAAGTCAGATCGTAAGCGATGAAATTGCGCAACACTCTGGGCAGGACCCAGGCGGTAGTGAGCCACCACAGGACCACCAATAGCGCTCCCGGCCATTTCGGGAAGCCCTTCCCTTGGTATTGGGAGGGCGTGAGCAGGTAAAACAGCGCATAAAGCGAACCGAACAGCGTGCCCGCGGTCACCCCCCGCGACAGGGCCAGCTGGTAATCGAAACGCCCGAGGCCGGGAAACAGGTCGAGCAGCATGTCCTCGATCAGCGAAATCAGCACTTGCGAGGACAAAGAAAGCAACATCAGCAGCACCGCGCCGAAGATCACGCCGCTGGACACCAGCCGGTTGCGCCAGAACCCCCGCTTCTTGGTAATGCCATAGGCGCGGTAGAGAATGTCGCGGATCGTCTCGATCAGGCTGGTCGCGGTCCATACCCCCAGCGCGCCACCGACCCAGAGCAGCCAGCCGTGCCGCGCCCGCACCGCATCGTGCGCAACCGGGGCGAGTGCCTCGCGCACGCGCAGCGGCAGCGCCGCCAGCAGTGCCGAAATCGAACGATCGAGCTGACCCTGCTCGCCCAGTGCCGAATAGATCGCGGCAACCGCGATGCAGAAGGGAAACAGCGCGACGATGGTCATGTAGGCAAGGTTGCCGGCGTGGATGAACCCGTCCTCCCAGGTCCCCTCGATCACCCGGCGCATGATGACGAACGGACGCGCGGTCAGGTTGGGACGCGGGAAACGCGGACCACGCCCTTCGCGCCAGAGCAAGGCAGCCCGCCGTCGCGCTTCCGGTGTTGTCGGGAACGTCACGGGGGACGTCATTGGAGACGTCTCGGGGGACGTCATTCGAGACGTCACGGAAATCGCCGTCGGGGGCGGGTTCGGCGGATCGACCTGCACCGCTTCGAGATAGTCGTTCGAGCCGGGTTATTCAAATCCGATAAGGATTTGCGCCGCGACCCGCGCGTTCTCAGGCCCGATCGGCGAGCAGTTCGCGGGCCCTGTCGCAGTCGAGCGCCATCTGCGCCTTGAGCGCCTCGATGGAATCGAACTTGGCTTCGCCGCGCAGATAGTGGTGGAAGGCCACCTCGATTTCCTGATCGTAGAGATCGCCGGAAAAATCGAAGAAATGCGGCTCCAGCAGTTCCTTGGGCGGATCGAAGGTCGGGCGGATGCCCATGTTCGCGGCGCCGATCACCGTGCGGCCGCCGGGCAGATGGCCGGTGATGGCATAAATGCCGTAACGCGGGCGCAAGTAGTTCGCCATGTCGAGATTGGCGGTCGGGAATCCGATCACCCGGCCGCGCTTGTCGCCATGCTGGACATGGCCGCGAATGGCAAAGGGCCGTGTCAGCAGGCGCGCGGCGGTTTCGCAGTCACCCGCCTGCAGCGCCTCGCGAATGCGGCTGGACGAGACCGGCAGGCCGCCGTCGAGTACCGCGCCGACCGCACGCGCGGCGATTCCGAACGTGCCGCCGACGTCCTCGAGCACGCCGGGATTGCCGCTACGCGCCTTGCCGAAGGTGAAATCGTCGCCGGTGACGACACCGGCGACGCCAAGCTGCCCGGCAAGGATCTGCTCGATCCACTGCTCGGCATGCATGCCGGCCATGGCGCCGTCGAAATGGAACACCAGCATGGCGTCCGCGCCCGCTTCGCCGAAGAGTTCCTGCCGCTGGTCCAGCGTGGTCAGGCGAAACGGTTCGGCCTCGGGCTGGAAATGGCGCACCGGATGCGGATCGAACGTGGCGACGATCGCCTTGCGGCCTTCGGCGCGCGCCCAGCGGATCGCCTCGCCGACAACGGCCTGATGGCCGAGGTGGAATCCGTCAAAATTGCCCAGCGCCAGCACGGCGCCGCGCATGTCTTCGGGAAAGGGCTCACGGTTGTCGAGGCGAATCATGTCGTTTCGGGCCTATAAGTCGCGCTCGAGCGTCACGAAAGCATGGGCGGGGCGGTTACCGTCCGCCCTATGCTCTTCGCGCGCGATCTCGCGCCATTCGCTGCCGGGACGGGGCATGAAGGTATCGCCTTCATAGTCCCCGTGGATCTCGGTCAGTTCGATGCGGTTCGCCAGGCCTGCAAAGAGGCCGTAGATTTCCGCGCCGCCGATCACCGCGACCTCGCCCTCGCCTGCCAGTTCCAGCGCTTCGTCGACGCTATGGGCAACTTCGGCGCCTTCAGCCTGCCAAGCTTCGTCGCGCGTCAGCACGATGTGACGGCGGCCGGGCAGCGGCGAAGGGAAGCTGTCGAAGGTCTTGCGGCCCATGATCATGGGTTTTCCCATCGTCAGCGCCTTGAACCGCCTGAGGTCGGCCGGCAGGTGCCAGGGCAGAGCCCCGTCGCGCCCGATCGTGCCGTTTGCGGCGCGCGCATAGACAAGGAAGATGTCCTGAGCCAAGTCGCCGTTCAGTCCTGCGAGAAGGAGAGGCGCGTCACGTGCCCCATCTTGCGGCCGGGGCGCGCCGCACCCTTGCCGTAGAGGTGGAGGTGATTGGCGGGATCGGCCAGGATCGCCGGCCAGGCATCGGCCTCGTCGCCGATCAGGTTGCGCATTTCGACCGCGTCGGCTGCCAGCGCGGTGCTGCCCAGCGGCAGCCCGCAGATCGCACGCACGTGGTTCTCGAACTGCGAGGTCACCGCGCCCTCGATGGTCCAGTGCCCCGAATTGTGCACGCGGGGCGCCATCTCGTTGAACACCGGGCCGTTTGCGGTGGCGAAGAATTCGAGCGTGAGCACACCGACGTAGCCCAGCGCCTCGGCCACTTTCGCGGCCAGTGCGCGGGCGGCGGGAACCTGTTCCAGAATCGCGGCCGGTGCGGGAACCGTGCTGACCGCAAGGATACCGCTCTCGTGGACATTCTCGGCCGAATCGAAATAGCGGATGTCGCCATCGGCGCCCCGGCACAGGATCACCGAGAATTCGGCGAAGAAGGTGACGAATCCTTCGTAGATCAGCGCCTGGGCCGGAAGCTCGAGGCCTTCGGCATCTTCCGGCGTCATGATCCGCCACTGGCCCTTGCCATCGTAGCCGTCGCGCCGGGTCTTGAGGATGCCGGGGGTGCCGATCTCGGCCATCGCCGCGGCCAGATCAGCGGCATTGTCGACCGCAAAGAACGGGGCAGGCGTGCCGCCAAGCTCGGTGACGAAGCGCTTCTCGTTCAGCCGGTCCTGCGCGGTTTCCAGTGCGAGGGGCCCCGCCAGCAGCGGAGTCGCCCCCAGCGCCGCCAGTGGGGCGACCGGCACGTTCTCGAACTCGTACGTGACGACGGCGCAGTCGGCGGCGAACTTCGCCATCGCCTCGCCATCGTCCCAGGCAGCGCAAGTGAAGGCCGCGCTGACTTCGGCGGCGATCGAATCGGCCTCAGGCGCATAGATATGGCAGCGGTAGCCCAGCTGCGCTGCCGCCATCGCGATCATCCGGCCAAGCTGGCCGCCGCCGAGAATGCCGATGGTTTCGCCGGGGGGAATCATGACGCCGTTACTCGATCTATCAGGAAGGACGGATTGCCACGCTGTCGGTCTGCGCGGCCCGGAAAGCCTTGAGCCGCTGCGCCAGCGCCTCGTCGGTGGTGGCCAGGATCGCGGCGGCCAGCAAACCGGCGTTGGCCGCCCCCGCTTCGCCGATGGCCAGCGTGCCGACCGGAATGCCGGCCGGCATCTGCACGATCGAGAGCAGGCTGTCCTGTCCCGACAGCGCCTTGGACTGCACCGGCACGCCCAGCACCGGCAAGTGCGTGAGCGCGGCGACCATACCCGGCAGATGCGCGGCGCCGCCGGCACCGGCGATCACCACCTTGAAGCCTTCGTCGGCCGCGCCCTTGGCGAAATCCACCATGCGCTCGGGCGTGCGGTGGGCGGAGACGATGCGGGCGTCATAGGCGACGCCCAGCTTGTCGAGCATCTCGGCAGCCTTGCCCATGGTCGGCCAGTCGGACTGGCTGCCCATGATGATGGCGACCGGCACCACGGCGCTCATCTCAACGCTCCGAGAGATAATAGCGGTCGAGAACCGCGAGATCGTCCGACAGCTCGTAGACGATCGGCTGGCCGGTCGGGATTTCCAGACCGGTGATCTCGTCGTCCGAGATGTTGGAGAGATGCTTCACCAGCGCGCGCAGCGAATTTCCGTGGGCCGAGACCAGCACGTCGGCACCGGCCTTGAGGTGCGGCACGATCGAGCCTTCGTAATACGGCAGGACGCGTGCGATGGTGTCCTTGAGGCTTTCGGTCTGCGGCACGTCGATCCCGGCGTAGCGTGCGTCGGTCGAGAGATCGAACTCGCTGCCCTTTTCCAGCACCGGCGGCGGCGTGTCGAAGCTGCGGCGCCAGATCTTCACCTGCTCCTCGCCGTGCTTGGCAGCGGTCTCCGCCTTGTTGAGGCCGGTAAGGCCGCCATAGTGACGCTCGTTGAGGCGCCAGTCCTTGGTCTCGGGAATCCACAGCAGCCCGGCCGCTTCCAGCGCCAGGTGCAGGGTGCGGATCGCCCGGGTCTGCAGCGAGGTGAAAGCAACGGTGGGGGCAATGCCCTTTTCCTTGAGCAGCGCGCCGGCGGCGCGGGCTTCATCCTCGCCCAGCGGGGTCAGGTCGACATCCCACCAGCCGGTGAAGCGGTTTTCAAGGTTCCATTGGCTCTGGCCGTGGCGGACGAGGATCAGGCGAGGCAAGGCATACTCCCGGGTCTCATCGGCGCTCCGGCGGGGAACGCCTCTTGGCAGACTGACGATATGTCTGGGCGCAGCCCCTAGCTTTCCGGGGGCGATTTGGAAAGAGCGCCCGATTCGATTTCACCTCCAGCGGCAACGACTTTTTCGGCAGCCGTCGTATCGCCCCCTACATCCGGCGAATCGGATTCGGCCATCGCCTCCTGCTCATCCTGCGCCGCAGCATCGAAAGCACGCGCCTGCACCTTGCGGCGACGAAGATTTTCGCGAAGCTTGGCAGCGAGCCGTTCCTCGCGTGATTGCTGGGTCTGCGTCATGGTAAATGGGTCTTTCGGGGGCCGTTCCGTCCCCCTCGGAATGGCCTTGCGAAAAAGAATGCGCAAGCACCGCTTGACAATTGCTTCGGTCACGGACATTAGCGCGCCCCTGCCCCGGGTGACCGTGGGCAAGCGCTGAAGCGCTGGCCGCAAGGCCTTCGGATCAGGCGCTGCTGTAGCTCAGTGGTAGAGCGCGTCATTGGTAATGACGAGGTCGGGAGTTCAATCCTCCCCAGCAGCACCATTCCCCTCTCCTTACATCGGCGGAACTGGTGCCTCTTCAGGCAGGTCAGCGATTGCCGATCGTATACTGTGGCCGAATTGCTGCACCGCGGCAGGGTCATAAAACTGCCATTCCATCAGCACAAAACTGTCATCGAACGGACTTAGAGGCCGCCCCAACTTCTTCGAAGCAACAGGGGTTTGCCTCAAAATGACGTCCTCCATGCGCCTCCTCGCGGGGCTGCTCGCCTCGGCCTCCTTCGCCACGATCGCTCACGCAGGCGAAGTTGCCGGTAGCGTTCATGACGCCACCGGTGTCCGTGCCCTGCAGTCGGCCAGCGTGCGCATCGTCGAGCTCGACCGCAGCGTCGAGACCGACCGTTCGGGCCAGTACATCTTTGGCGACGTTCCCGCCGGCACCTACACCCTGGAAGCCCGCTACGTCGGCGCGGAAGTGACGACCCGGTCGGTCACCGTGCCCGCCACCGGCCGCGTGGACGGCAACTTCGACCTCGCCGCGATCGGCGGCGGCGACATTCTGGTCACCGGCCTCACCGCCAACATGACCAGCGCCCTGTCGCGCCAGAAGGCCGCCGACGGTGTCGTCTCGGTCCTCACCCGCGACGCGGTCGGCCAGTTCCCTGACCAGAACGTCGCCGAATCGCTGCGCCGCCTGCCCGGCGTCAACATCCTCAACGACCAGGGTGAAGGCCGCTACGTTTCGGTGCGCGGCCTCGACCCCGAACTCAACGGCACCTCGGTCAACGGCGTGCGCCTGCCCGCGCCCGAATCGGACGTCCGCTCGGTCGCGCTCGACGTGATCTCGTCGGACACCATCCAGTCGATCGAAGTGAAAAAGAGCTTCACCCCCGACATGGACGGCGACTTCATCGGCGCCTCGATCGAGGTGAACACCACCAGCGCCTTCGATTCGAAAAAGAACCGCTACTCGCTGAGCGCCGAGGGCAGCTGGAACGACTATTCGGGCAAGGTCACCCCCAAGGGCGCCTTCGACTTCACACAGAAGCTGGGCGACGATTTCGGCATCGCCGGCTCGGTCAGCTACTACAAGCGCAAGTTCGAGACCGACAACGTCGAGACCGGCGGCTGGAACGTCGACGACAACGGCAACGCCTGGGCCGAATCGGTGGAATACCGTGACTATGACGTCGAGCGCACCCGCATCAACGCGGCGCTCTCGGCCGACTGGCGGGTGTCGGACACGACCAAGGCCTATATCCGCGGCAACTGGGCACAGTTCGACGACCACGAGTACCGCCGCCGCACCACGCTGGACTTCGGCGATTTCGATAGCCCCAGCGCCAGCACCGACAGCAGCGCCACTTTCGATGGTTCGGACGAGCGCATCACCGTCCAGCGCGACCTCAAGGATCGCTTCGAACGCCAGCGCATCCGCTCGGTCTCGATCGGCAGCGACACCGACACCGGCGTGTGGAAGTTCAACTGGATGGCGAGCTACGCCAAGTCCACCGAGAAGGAGACCTTCTCGGTCGATCCGACCCGTTTCCGCGCCCGCTTCAAGAGCGGCACCGTGGTCGATATGGACTACTCGAACACCTACTACCCGACCTACTCGGTCACCGAAGGCGCCGATACGTTCAACGACGCTTCGGAGTACGCGTTCAACAAGACCGAACTGACCACCCTGTCCGACAGCCAGGACCAGGAATGGGCGATCAAGGCCGATCTCGCCCGCACTTTCGCCGGCGACAATGGCGACTTCACCGTGCAGGCCGGCGGCAAGGCCCGCTGGCGCAAGAAGTCCTACGACTTCAACATGACCTACTACGACCTGGCCGACGATGCCGACTACACGCTGGCCGACGTGCTGGGCAAGCAGACCTACCGCCTGACCGACATGGGCCCGGTCGCCAGCAAGGGCGGCCCTGCCGCCTACCTGCTGTCCAACCCGGGCGCGTTCGTGGTCAACGATTTCGAGAGCGGCTACAATTCGGCGATCAGCGACTATTCGGTGCGTGAGGACATCGCGGCCGGCTATGCCCTTGCCCGCTGGGACAGCGCCACCCTGCGCGTCATCGGCGGCGTGCGCATGGAGCACACCCACAACGAACTCAACGGCAGCCTCGTCACCGACAACGGCGACGATACCTTCACCATCGATCCGCAGACCTACAAGCGCAACTACACCAACTGGCTGCCCAGCCTGACGGTGCGCTACAGCCCGCAGCCCAGCCTCGTTGCCCGCCTCGCCGGTTACAAGACCGTGGTGCGTCCCAAGCTGTCGCAGATGGCGCCGCGCAACACGATCAACGACGACCTCGAACTGGAAGTCGGCAACCCCGAACTCAAGCCCTACCAGGCCTGGAACTTCGACGCCGGGTTCGAATACTACTTCGCGAACAACGGTGCGTTCTCGGTCGGCGGCTTCTACAAGTCGATCAAGGACTACACCTACTCGCTGAACTCCAAGGAAAGCGGCACCTACAACGGCATCGCCTACGAGGAGATCACCATTCCGATGAACGGCGACACCGCCGAGATCGCCGGTGTGGAAGTCAGCTTCAGCCAGGCCTTCACGATGCTGCCCTCGCCCTTCGATGGCCTGCTGACGCAGCTCAACTACACCTACACTTACGCCCGCGGCACGGTGTTCTCGGATGACGACGGCGTGCAGGTCGCCCGCCGCATCTCGCTGCCCAACGCATCGAAGAACACCTTCAACGCGGTGCTGGGGTACGAGAAGGGCCCGATCAGCCTGCGCGCTGCCGGTACCTTCCGCGACAAGTACCTCGACGAGGTCGGCGATTCGTTCGACACCGACCGTACCGTCAACCAGCACTTCCAGCTGGATCTTTCGGCCAAGTACAAGCTCACCGACAACATCCGCCTCTTCGCGGACTGGGTGAACGTCAACAACGCCAAGTACTTCGCCTACCAGAACCTCGCCGGCGCCAAGCGCGTGCTGCAGTACGAGGAATATGGCTCGACCGTGAAGTTCGGCGCGCGGGTGACCTTCTGATGAAGGCCGCGCTCACGCACATCGCCAGTGTCGTGACATGTGGGTCGGGAGCATTGCTCCCGGCCCTCGTGCTTTCGGCCCTGCTGGCCGGCTGCGCCACCACCGCCACGGCTCCCGCGATCCGCCTTCCCGCTGTCGATGTTGCCGCTGCGGGTGAAACCACCCCGGTCGGCACCGCCAATGTCGATGCCGCCGACGATCCGGCGATCTGGCGCAATGCCGCGAATCCCGCCGCCAGCCTCGTTCTCGGCACCGACAAGAAGGCCGGGCTCTATGTCTACGGGCTCGACGGCAAGGTGCGCGATTTTGCCGCAGCAGGGGCGCTCAACAACGTGGACCTGCGAGAAGTGCGCCGCGGCGGCAAAACGACGATCCTCGTTGGCGCCAGCGACCGCACCGACCGGGCCGAACCGCGCATCGCCTTGTTCGCGCTTGATGGCGCCAGCGGCAAGCTCACCTCATTGGGCGCGGAAACCTTCCTGCCCGCCGGTCACGCTCCCGCCGAGGCCTATGGCTTCTGCATGGGCAGCGCCCTGGCTTCGGGCGAACTCGCCCGCGCCTATGTCGTGCTCAAGGACGGTTCGGTGGCGGAAAGCCGCCTGATCGAGCGCGAGGGCCGGATAGTGCCCGACTACCTGCGCCTCGTGAAGTTCGCGACGCAATCCGAAGGCTGCGTGGTCGACGATGCCGGCAAGGTGCTGTTTGTTGCCGAGGAGGACGTCGGGATCTGGAAGGTCCCCCTCGCCGGGGACAGGCTGGTCGCCGAAGCCTTCGCCAAAGTCGGGGCAGCGGACGGCCTCGTCGCCGACGTGGAAGGTCTTGCGGTTGCCCGCGAAGACGGCGGGCGGGCATGGCTGGTCGCATCCAGCCAGGGCGACAATGCCTATGCCCTGTTCGACCTTGGCACCGGCAAGCCTGCCGGACGGTTCCGCATCGATGGCGGCAGCATCGGCGGCACCAGCGATACCGACGGCATCGAGGTCGTGCTCGGCGACTTCGGCCCTGCCTATCCCGAGGGCCTGATGGTGGCGCAGGACGGCGACAACGCCCCCTATGCGCAGAACTTCAAGCTGCTCTCCTGGCGCGCGATCCGCAGCGCCCTGGGGCTCGACTGACCCCTGTTCGATCCTGGCCGGTCGCGTGCAAGCCGCGCGACCGGCTTGAGACTCGGCGGTGATCCGGGGTAAACGGCAAATGATGGTGCGGAAATCGAATCGTACGAATCGGGCTTCGGGCCCAACCGCGCTGGCCCCAAACGCGCTGGTCTTGGCTGCGCTGGTCCCGACCGTGCTGCTCTTCGGCGCGACGGGCATGCCCGGCCTTGCCCGGGCCGACGTCCTGCAGATCGGCTCCGGTGGCGATTACCAGTGGGTTGCCGGCGGCCCCGCCCGCAGCTCCGCCGATCCGCTCAATCCCGGTGCGCCCCTCGGCTCAGGGGCCGCTTCCGCCGCGAATCCGGATGGCGTCACGACGGTGGAATTTGCCGATGGCACGTCCGCCAACGCCGCCCCGCCGACCGAGATGGAAGCCGCCACGCTCCACCCGCTCTCGATCACCGATGCACTCGATGCCGCAGGCCCTACCCGCTGGCGCCTGCGGGTCGCCCAGCTTGCCGCCAAGTACGACATCAGCCCGAGCCTGCTCGAAGCAGTCGTCTGGCAGGAAAGCCGCTGGAACGAACTGGCGGTGTCGCCGGTCGGCGCGCGGGGGCTTGCCCAGCTCATGCCCGGCACCGCAGCGCAGATGGGGGTCAATGCCGGCGATCCGATGGCCAATCTCGAGGGCGGCGCGCGGTACCTGCGCATGCAGCTCGATGCCTTTGGCGGTGATATCGAAAAGGCGCTGGCCGCCTACAATGCCGGGCCCGGCCGCGTCCAGAAAGCCGGCGGTATTCCGAACATCCGCGAAACCCGGGCCTATGTCGCCTCGATCATGGCCCGGCTCGCAGACCCCGTGCGCCAGTAGCTGGCCTCAGTAGCTGGCGCCAGAAACTGGCTTGAGCAACTGGCTTGAGCAATTGGCGTTCGAGGCGCCCACGGCAGGGCGCCTCGAACTGCGGCAATCAGGCCAGCAACCGGCTGGCGATCTTGCGCACGTCCTCACCCATGTCGGCACGATCGAGCGCGATGGCGAGCGTGGCTTCGACAAATCCGACCTTCGAACCGCAGTCGAAACGCTGGCCCTGGAAGGTGACGGCATGGAACGGCTGGACGCCGATCAGCTTGGCCATCGAATCGGTCAGCTGGATCTCGCCGCCCGCGCCCTTGCCCTGGCTGGCGAGCAGGTCCATCACTTCCGGCTGGAGGATGTAGCGGCCCGAGACGATCTTGTTCGAGGGGGCTTCCGCCACCTTGGGTTTTTCGACCAGCCCCTTCACTTCGGTCAGCGCACCGCGGCTTTCGCCCGGCGCGATCACGCCGTAGCTCGACACTTCCTCCATCGGCACTTCCAGCACCGAGACAAGGTTGCCGCCCACTTCGTTGTAAGCCTCGACCATTTGCGCCATGCAACCGGGCGAGCCGTACATGAGTTCATCGGGAAGGAAGATCGCGAAAGGCTCGTCCCCGATGACCGCCCGCGCGCACCAGACCGCATGGCCAAGGCCGAGCGGCACCTGCTGGCGCACGGTCACCAGATTGCCCGGCTGAATCCGGGTCGGTTCGAGCGGATCGAGCGACTTGCCGCGCGAGGTCATCGTTGCCTCGAGTTCGTAAGCCGTATCGAAATGTTCGACTATCGCGGTCTTGCCGCGCCCCGTCACGAAGACGAACTCCTCGATTCCCGCCTCGCGCGCTTCGTCCACCGCGTATTGAATCAGCGGACGGTCGACGACCGGCAGAAGTTCCTTCGGAATGGCCTTGGTTGCAGGAAGAAAGCGCGTGCCGAGACCGGCAACCGGAAACACGGCTTTGCGGACGGGTTTTTTAAACTGAGGCGCAGACATGGTTTATGGTCTGACTCCATTTGGTTACATTGCTATTAAAGCCGCTTCGCAGTTGCAGCGCAACAGTCCATCCTGCTTTCTCCGAGCCGTGCTTGCTGCGCGGCCAAATCCCTTTAAAGAGCAGGCAATGGACAAGATCATCATCGAAGGCGGCAAGCGCCTCTCCGGCACCATCCCCGTTTCCGGCGCCAAGAACGCGGCGCTGACGCTGCTGCCCTGCGCGCTGCTCACCGAAGAGCCGCTGACGCTGCGCAACCTGCCGCGCCTGGCAGACATCGACGGGTTCCAGCACCTGATGAACCAGTTCGGCATCTCGACGATGATCGCCGGCAGCCGCCCCGAAGACTTCGGCCGGGTGATGACGCTGCAGGCGACCCGCATCACCAGTTCCGTCGCGCCCTACGACCTGGTGCGCAAGATGCGCGCCTCGATCCTCGTGCTGGGCCCCATGCTCGCCCGCATGGGCGAGGCAACCGTCTCGCTGCCCGGCGGCTGCGCGATCGGCAACCGCCCGATCGACCTGCACCTGAAGGCGCTCGAAGCGCTCGGCGCGCAGATCGAACTGGCCGCCGGCTACGTCCGCGCCATTGCCCCTGACGGCGGCCTGCCCGGCGGGCGTTATTCGTTCCCGGTGGTCTCCGTCGGCGCGACCGAGAACGCGCTGATGACCGCCGTGCTGTGCAAGGGCAAGTCCACCCTGCACAACGCCGCGCGCGAGCCCGAGATCGTCGACTTGTGCAACCTGCTGGTCGCCATGGGCGCCCAGATCGAGGGCATCGGCACCTCGGACATCACCATCCACGGGGTCGAGCGCCTGCACGGCGCTACCTACATGGTCATGCCCGACCGCATCGAGGCGGGCTCCTATGCCTGCGCGGCGGCCATCACCGGCGGTGAAGTCACGCTCAAGGGTGCCCGCATCGAGGACATGGAAGCCACCGTACAGGCACTGCGCGACGCCGGTGTCCACGTCGAGGCGACCGCTGCCGGTCTTCACGTCGCCGCCGATGGCCCGCTGAAGCCCGTCACCCTCTCGACCGCGCCCTACCCCGGCTTCGCCACCGACATGCAGGCCCAGCTCATGGCCCTGCTGTGCCGCGCCGAAGGTTCCAGCGTGCTGACCGAGACGATCTTCGAGAACCGCTACATGCACGTTCCCGAACTCAACCGCATGGGCGCGCATATCGAGACCAAGGGCCGCACCGCGATCGTTCACGGCGTTCCCAAGCTGACCGGCGCCGAAGTCATGGCGACCGACCTGCGCGCCTCGATGAGCCTGGTGATTGCCGGGCTTGCCGCCGAAGGCGAAACCCAGGTCCACCGCCTCTACCACCTCGACCGTGGTTATGAGCGCCTTGAGGAAAAGCTGGCTCTGGTCGGCGCGCAGATCGAACGGGTCGGCGGAGACTGAGGCAACCGTCCCCGGCTCTTGACGTTGCTCCACGTGGAACATGGCGCGCCGCCCCTCCGGCAGGCGCGCCGCCACCAAGAGGAGCAGGACCGATGGGACTCATCAAGATGGCCGTCGCCGGTGCCGCCGGCTACGCGCTCTACAAGTACGCGACGCGCGATCAGGAAGACCCGCTGGCAACCACCGCCGGCACGCAGGATGCCGCCCATCCGGTACGCGATGCCGGCCCGGAAAGCATGAAGACGCAGCCCAAGCGCTGGTCGAAGACCGACGAGGCCATCGACGAAAGCTTCCCGGCCAGCGATCCCCCGGCGACGTACTGATCCGCTTGACCCTTCCAAGGAAAACGGGCGGCCATCCAGCGGGATGGCCGCCCGTTTTCTTGGACCGGGAAGTTACCGGAACGCGAAGACCAGCGCCCCGAAGCCGCCTTGCCGATGCGATCGGTGCAAAAGCCGCTCCAGCCGGATCAGCCCAGCAGGTGGCGGGCGGCGCGGTCCAGCAGCACTTCGTCGTCCGTGACTTCGCCGAGCAGGATGACTTGCCCCGCCTCGTCCCGGCGGGCGACAAGAATGCTGAACTCGCTGTCCTTGCCGACTTCGCTCAAGGCCTTGGGCGAAAGCGCACGCAGCCCCTTGGCCATGCGCTCGCGGCGCGTCTCGCCTTGCTCGCCGCGCTCGGTCTCCTCGCGGCGCTGGCGGCGCTCGTCGCGCACCACCGCCTTGATTCCGCCGGGCTGCGCGGTGAGAAATGACGTCAAGGCGCCGCGCTCCAGCCCCAGCCGCTGGCCATGGGCAATCACCGAGGCAAACTCGGTGAGCCGCGTCTTGTCGTAATCGGCGCCGAACACCAGCTTCATCAGCGGCACCAGCGGCGCGCGTTCCTGCACCTTGAGGCCGGCATCCTCCAGCAGTTCGGCCAGTTCCTCGGGCGCCTCGGCCGCCGCCAGCACGAAGTCGTAGGCCCGGCCGATCGCGGCGTAGAGCGCCTGGCGCGACCGGTCCTCGCAGCCCACCGCCGCCTGCGCCAGTTCGCGCGCGGACGCGAGCCAGTCGGCCAGTTCCATGTCGGCGGTCAGTTCGAAGATGTCCGATTCGTCGAAACGGGCGTCCTGGTCTTCAGTGACCATGTAGGCATCGAGCGGCATGATTCCGGCATCGATCGTGGCATCGGTGTCGAACGCGGTTTCCGCCTCGCCAAAAGCCACCGCCGGCAACCCGGCCGATTCCGCGAGCGATCGTTCCGCGCCCCGGCCATTGGCCGGACCGTCCGCCCAGGCCCCCCGCGGCGGCGGCGCCCGCAGCGGCATGCGCAGGCCGAGAGTCTCGTCGACCTGGCGCAGCAGCGCATCGGTGCTGGCCTGGTCCGCCATCTCCTTCCAGTTGATGACGCCGTAGATGCAGTCGATCTGCGCATCATCGTGCGAGAACGGCAACAGGATGCCGCGATAGAGGATCGTCACCCCGCGCAAGTTGACGAATTCCGCCTCGAATCCGATCGGTGCCTGATTGGCGAGAATCTGCATGTAATGGTCGGTGATGCGCGACAGCAGCGAGCGGCTGGGCACCTCGGCCAGACTGCGAATCGACTGTTCGACCCCGCATTCCTCGGCGAGCAGCCCCCCGAGCCAGCCGATCTTCGGATTGTCGATGCCGGCCGAGAAATCCAGCAGGACGCTGTAGGGACCAAAATCGGGGTGCTGCTCGGGACGCAGGCTGGAAACGTCGGGGAACTGGCGCTCGCCCAGCAGGCTGGCCCAGAAATTGTAGGCCCGCACCTGCATGCGCCGCTCATCCCCCGGCACCACCGCCGAGCGGGTTTCATAGCCGCTGTCCGGCCCCACCGAACCGTAGGCGCTGTCCGCTCCGTCCGAAGTGGCGAAATCGCCACGCAACGTGTCCATCGTCGGAATACCCCATTTCCAAGGCTTCCGATTGTGCCTCAACGTGGTGAATCAATATTTAAGATGGCACCCGGGACATGGAGGTCGATTCCTTCCGCCTCAACGCGGGCGCAAGACCCCCTCGCCGGGGCGTGGCATCGGCGCCAGGAAGCGCAGGAGCACGAACGAGACGAACAGCGTCGCGGCGCCGCCGTGGAGAGCAAAGGCAATGCCCCTGCCATCGGCCAGCGAGCCCCAGGTCCAGGCGCCCAGCGCCATGCCGCCAAACGTCACCGCCTGGTAGATCGACAGGCAGCGTCCCAGCACCGCGTCGGGCGAACGCATCTGCACGGCCGTGTTGATCGTCGTCAGGATCAGCACCCAGCTGATTCCGGCGAGGAACGCCGAAGGCATGGCCGCGACCAGGCTCTGAGCGGCTGCGGCGATCAGCAGGGCGGTGATGTAGAGCGCCGATCCCAGCATGAGGATGCCCTCCAGCCCCAGCCTTCGCCGGATCGGTCCGATCGACGGTGCCGCCAGGATCGAACCGATGCCGAACAGGCCCAGCATGATGCCATAGTCGACCTCGCGCCCGTGCAGCGATTCGTGGACCACGCCGGGCAGCAGCGACTGGAAGGTCGCCAGGCAGAAGCCCAGGGCAAAACCGCGGATGAGGATGCGCCGCAAGGGCACCGAACGCGCGCAGAACGCCATGCCCGCAGCGACTGCGGGCAGGATCGGCCGGGCATCGATCTTGCGCGGCTCGGGCCGCCACCACAGCAGCACCGCGATCAAGCCGACGTAACTCACCGCGTTGATCGCAAAGGCAAAGGCCGGATTCCAGATCGAGATCAGCAGCCCGCCCAGCGCCGGGCCGATCGAGCGGGCGATGTTGAACGAGATCGAGTTGAGCGCGATCGCCTGCGGCAGTTGCTGGTGATCGACCTGCTGGCGCACCGAGGCCTGCCAGGCGGGCGAATTGAGCGCGGTACCGGTGCCCACCCCCAGCGTGAAGGTCAGCAGCAGCAGCGGCGTCAGCCACCCGGCATAGGCCATGACCGCCAGCAGCGCGGAAACCACCAGCATCGCCACCTGCGACACCAGCATGACCACCCGGCGGTCGTAGTTGTCGGCAATCGCTCCGGCAAAGACGCCCAGCAGCATGATCGGAACCGTCGCCGAGGCCTGGACCAGCGCGACCAACTGGTGCGAGGGCGTCAGTTCGGTCATCAACCAGGCCGCACCGACACTCTGCAGGGTGGAGCCGAGGTTCGAGAACAGGTTGGCGATCCAGATCGCGCGGAAAACCGGGTAGCGGAACGGCGAAAACGTACCGTTTGCAGGGGGCGGCACCAATCCGGCGGTCGCCGAATCGACGACCTCCTCGATCCGTTCCTCGATGGTGTCGTGCGCCTTGGTCACGGCTCCAGCGCTAGGCGGCGTGGACAGGGACGACAAGAGCGGCGCGGTGGATCACAGCAGATATCGCATGCGGATATCCAGGTGCTGGGCCGCCGCGCCGAGATCGAAGGCCGCCTTGTCGAATCGCGGCGGCCCCATCCGCACCGGCGCATCGCGCGAAAACCCGTAGCCCTCGCGCGGGATAGCCATCGTGGTGTCGAGGCGGCCATTGGCATTCTCGTCGTGAATCAGCGAAATGGCGTAGCGTCCCTGCGGCACCGCGCCGAAATCGAGGCGAACCGGTCCCGTCTCCCGGCTACCCGACAGGGCTACAGTCAGCTTTCGAGCCTGCGGATCCTTGCTGCAGTCGGGAAAGGCGCGCGGGTTGGTGGTGAGGCAGGCCAGGATCTGCCCCTTGTGCGAACGCAGCCCGGTCACCGTGACGCCGACTTGCGCCGGTCCCTCCGCTGCCCCGCAGGCCAGCACCGCGCCGCCGATCAGGGCCGCGACAGCCCCCGGTCGGTTCCGCACAGATGATCCCAGAAGCGGAAGTAGAGACCGTAATTGCATCGATAGTTCTCGTGATGGCGGTGGTGGTGGCTGGCGGTGATGAGCCAGTGGCCGAGGCGGGATTCGACCAGGCGGCGGGGGAACATCTCCCAGCCCATGTGATTGGCGATTCCCATGACGGTCATGATCGTCAGCACCATGGCCAGAATGGCGACGTGAATCGGGATGAGGAACACCAGCACCGGGATCACGAAAGCACCGCTCACCGCCTCCAGCGGATGAAAGCTCATCGCCGCCCAGGCGGTCGGCGGACGGCTGGCGTGGTGGACCGCATGCATGAGGCGAAACACGCCGGGACGGTGCATCCAGCGGTGGGTCCAGTAGAACCAGGTGTCGTGCAGGAACAGATAGAGGAACAGCGAGACCGGCATCCACCAGAGCGGATAAGTCGCCGCATTTCCGTGCCCGGCATCGCCGTAGATCCGCGTCCAGCCGTGGGCCTGCCAGCCCCAGGCGACCACGCCCGAAGGAATCCCGTAGATCGCGCTCGACGCCAGCGACCAGCCGATCTCGGCGCGGATCTGGCGCGTCATGCCGTCATAGAGACCCGGCCGCATTCTGGCGGTGATCCAGGCGAACAGCCCCGAGGTCGCCAGATAGCGCAGGCCGACGATCGCGGTCATGACGAGCGCCGAACCGCACAGAGCCCAGAGACCGGGACCGGAGATCACGTGCCCGCCGCCTCAGCCGGAACGATGATAGGGATGGCCCGCCAGGATCGCGGTGGCGCGCCAGAGCTGCTCGGCCAGCATCGCGCGCACCATCAGGTGCGGCCAGGTCATGCGGCCGAAACAGAGCAAATGATCGGCCCTGGCGCGGGCCTCGTCGCCGTGGCCGTCCGCCGCGCCGATCAGGAAGCGGCATTCGCGCACGCCTTCATCGCGCCAGCGGCCGAGCAGTCCGGCAAATTCCTCCGAACTCATCAGCTTGCCGCGTTCGTCGAGCAGGACCTCGCGCACCGGCGTCTGCACGGGCGGCGGCACCTTGCCGCCGACGTCGGGCAGTTCGCTGTGCTTGAAAGGCCAGGTGATGCGCTTGGCATAACGATCGAGCAGCTCGGCCTCGGGCGAGCGGGCGATCTTGCCGCGGGCGATGACATGGAGAAGCATCTCTCCTCCATCGCCCTCCGAAGCGGGTCGCGCAAGCCCTTCCCGGCGCGCGACCGGCTGGCGCGGAGCAGGTGCGCCAGTACCGTTTCAATGCCCCGGCCACCGTCGCGGCCGAGTTGCGGATTCACCGCCGGAACAGATCCGGACGACGAATCAGGCCGCGCCCGAAGGACCGTCGAAGCCCCACATGCGCTCGAGGTTGTAGAAGCTGCGCACTTCCGGGCGGAACAGGTGCACGACGACGCCGCCGGCATCCACCAGCACCCAGTCGGCAGCCGGCAGGCCTTCGACACGGGCATGGCCGAAACCGCCGTGCTTGAGACGTTCGCCAAGTTTCTGCGCCATCGCCGCCACCTGGCGGGTCGAGCGGCCCGAGGCGATCACCATGTATTCGGCGATGCTCGACTTGCCTTCGAGGTCGATGGTCACGATGTCCTGCGCCTGATCGTCGTCAAGGCTCTGCAGGACGAGGGCCAATTGCGGGTCATCGGACTCGACAGTGGCCGGGGGCGTAGCGCCGGTTTGTTCCGGCTGTATCTGTGCCTGTGGCATCTAGAGGGTTACTGCTCCTTTCTCACGATCACGCATGACAGGGTGCGGGCACCCCGTCAGTTGCAATCTCACTTTTGATGTGCGGACGTGCGAGAGAAGGGCGAAACGCCTGCTCACGCTGCATGTCCGGGGATGCGGTGGTACGTGACACCATCTCGAATGAAGTCAGCTCGCGAAAGTCGTTCCATCGACTTGCGGGCCCACTCCGGATCGGCCTGGCGAATAGCCGTGGCCGACCGCGCATCGGGGTCGAATCGCAATGTCACCAGCGCAGGTGCGCTCCACCTTTCCGGACTGCGAAAGCTGGACTGGGACCTCCGGAATCTCCCCAGCCAGGCCATCGCGGGGCTCGCGACAGCGGCGCCATCATACCCCGGACGGGCAATTACCGCAATCGGCATGAGTCGGGCGATCGTCCGCCAGTCCTTCCAGCGGTGGAATTGCGCCAGATTGTCGGCCCCCATCAGCCACACGAAGCGCCTGTGCGGATAGCGCCGGACCAGTGCGCGCAGGGTATCGACGGTGTAGCGGGTCCCCAGTTCCCGCTCGATCGCGGTGACCCGGATTCGTGCGCGCCGCGCCTGCCGCTTCGCCGAAGCGACCCGCGCGGCGAGCGGCGCCATGCCCGCTTTCGGCTTCAACGGATTGCCGGGGGAAACCAGCCACCAGACCTCGTCCAGCCCCAGCGCCTCGGCCGTGAACAGGCTGATGCGCCGGTGGCCGCCGTGGGCCGGATTGAAACTGCCCCCCAGCAGCCCGGTGATCGGGCCCGAACCGCGCACGACGTGTCCCGTCAGGGCCGCGCCTGCCCGGTACCGCGCACCAGCCACTTGTAGGTGGTCAGCCCTTCCAGCGCGACCGGACCGCGCGCGTGGAGCCGACCCGTGGCGATGCCGATCTCGGCGCCGAGCCCGAACTCGCCGCCATCGGCGAACTGGCTGGAGGCATTGACCATCACGATCGCGCTGTCGACTTCGGCGAGGAACCGCTCGGCCGCCGTCGCATCTTCGGTGACGATGGCGTCGGTATGGTGCGAGGAATGCGCCGCGATGTGATCGAGCGCGGCATCAAGCCCGTCAACCACGGCCACCGACAGCACCGCGTCAAGGTACTCGGTATCCCAGTCCTCGTCGCTGGCGATCAGGACTCGCGGATCGAGCGCCCGCGCACGGGCATCGCCGCGCAGTTCGCACCCGGCATCGAGCAGGCCGCGCACGACCTCGGCAGAGGCCGGGAACTGGGTATCGAGCAGCAGCGTCTCCATCGAGCCGCAGACGCCGGTGCGCCGCATCTTGGCATTGAGCGCCAGCCGTGCCGCCATCGCGGGATCGGCCGCAGCATGGACATAAGTATGGCAGATGCCGTCGAGGTGAGCGAGCACCGGCACCCGCGCATCGGCTTGCACGCGCGCGACCAGGCTCTTGCCACCGCGCGGCACGATCATGTCGATCAGCCCCGCCGCAGTCAGCATCGCCCCCACCGCGGCGCGGTCCTGGGTCGGCAGGAGCTGGATCGCCGCTGCGGGAATCCCTGCCGAGGTCAGCCCCGCGGTCATCGCCGCCATGATCGCCCGGTTCGAATGGAGCGCCTCGGTGCCGCCCCGCAGCAGCGCGGCATTGCCCGAGCGCAGGCAGAGCGCGGCGGCATCGGCCGTCACATTCGGGCGGCTCTCGTAGATGATGCCGATCAGCCCGATGGGAATGCGCACGCGCGAGAGCTGGAGGCCGTTGGGCCGCTCGCTGGTGGAGATCACCTCGCCCACCGGGTCGGCGAGACCGGCGACCTGTTCCACCGCATCGGCGATCCCGGCAAGGCGGCCGGAATCGAGCCGCAGTCGGTCGAGCATCGCCCCGCTCAGACCCTTCGCCTCACCTGCGGCGATGTCGAGCGCGTTGGCGGCAAGAATCGCCGGTTCCGCCTTGCGCAGTTCGGCAGCGGCGGCACGCAGGGCATCGGCCTTCTGCACGTCGCTGGTCTTGGCCAGTGCGCGCTGGGCAGCCCGGCCGGCCCGCGCGAGCCGGGCGACAAGGGCCTCGGGCGTCTCGGCGGCACGCTCGCCGATCTGGTCGGCGGCAAGAATAGTCTGCTCGGTCATGGCAGCCGCCTAGCATTGTTGCGCCATGCTGTCACCGACCGGACCGATCGATGCGCCGGAGGCGGTTTCGATGCATGTCACGCAACCGTCACGGCAAAGCCCGTCAATGCATTCAGCCTGGATTCATTCAAACTTCCGTATGAGATCAGCCTGTTGCGCCTGCGAATCGGGGCGATTTCCACAGACCCGCCACTCTCGGAATCAAATTCGTTCCCTCGGTTCATCGCAGGGAAGGTCCGACTCATCCTGTTTTTGCAACCAATCGGGGCGAGTCGATTCGCCTTTGCCCCCCTCCCCTGCTACCCGGCCGCCCGGGGTCAGAAAAAAATTTCCAAAGCGGGGTCGTTTTGAAGTTCATCTCTGCCGGGACGCTGAAATCGCGTCTCCAGGCGGCCTTTCCCGAACGCGAGTTCATCATGCGCTCGCAGGGACAGGTCCGCTTCATCCGTATTTCGTCGCGCATGCAGAAAGTGGCTGCCGGCACTTGTGCCGCGCTGCTCGGCGCATGGTGCGTGTCGATGGGCGCGGTCGCCGTGTCGCAGTTCAGCGCGACCAGCGACCATGCCCTGCTGCGCCTGCGCGAAGCCAAGGTCGCCACGGCCGAGAGCCGGGTGCAGCAGTACCGCGACAATCTCGACGGCACCGCGGATGACCTTGCCCGCCGCCAGAAGTTCATCGAGACGGTGGTCGAAGCCCACATCGGCGAACTGCCCGATGACAAGCAGGCCGGCGAAACCGTGACCGACAGCGCCAGCGAAGCCGCCGCGACGGTAAAGAAGGTCAGCGCCGCCGTGCCCGAGGCCGGCAAGCTGGCCGGGGTGGAAGCCGAACAGCTGGCCTTTGTCGAACGCCTGACCCGCTATGCCGACCGCCGCGCCGCCAGCGCCGCCCAGACCATCCGCAAGCTCGGCCTCAATCCCAACGCCATGGCGAATGCCCGCGGCGGCGAAGGTGGTCCGCTCGAAAAGCTGACAACCGCTGCCGACGGTTCGATCGATCCGCGTTTCCAGCGCCTCGGCCAGAGCCTGGCGCGCATGGATTCGCTGGAGAACGGCCTCGCCTCGATCCCGCAAGTCAGCCCCGCCCACGTCGCCTATGTCTCGTCGAGCTTCGGCTACCGCGCCGATCCCTTCACCGGCGGCGCCGCCTTCCACGCCGGGCTGGACTTCCCCGGCCCGATGGGCTCGCCGATCTATGCCGCCGCCAAGGGGCGCGTGACCTTTGTCGGTCAGCGCCAGGGTTACGGCAACTGCGTGGAGATCAGCCACGGCAACGGTCTGATGACCCGCTACGGCCATCTCTCCGGCTTCAACGTCCGCCCCGGCCAGCTCGTCGACGGCGGAACCCGCATCGCCGCAATGGGCTCGACCGGCCGGTCAACCGGACCGCATCTCCACTTCGAGGTGCGCAACAACAACCGGCCCATGAACCCGCGCACATTCCTCGAGGCCGCCCATAATGTTCAGCAAGAAGCCCGATAACGCCATGGCCAAGACCTTTTCGACCACGACCGCCCGCACCGGCTCCAGCAGCTTTTCGGTGCTCGGCGCGGATACCGCCATCACCGGCAACATCGAAGCCACCGTCGACCTTCACGTCGAGGGCCGTGTCACCGGCGACATCGCCTGCAAGGCGCTCATCCAGGGTGACGCCAGCGAGATCGCCGGCGGCATCAGCGCCGAAAGCGTGCGCATCGCCGGTACCGTGCGCGGCACCATCACCGCCCGCGAGGTGGTGATCCTGCGCACGGCCCGCATCGAGGGCGACGTCGCCTACGACGCGCTCACCATCGAGCAGGGCGCCCGGCTCGAAGGCCGGCTCAACCCGAACGGCGGGCACACCCCGCCGGCCATCCCGCAGATCACCGACAAGAGCGCGCTGGAACCGGCGGAGTAATTCTTCCCGGCCGAGAGCAGGTGGAATCACCTGATGACTCCGAAAGCGCGTAAAACCAAAATCTTGGAGTAGTTGATCCGATGCAATCGGATCGAAAACTGCTCCAGGCCGGACAAACAAAAAGCCCCGCGACGAGTGATCGTCGCGGGGCTTTTTGTTTGTCCGGCGGCCCGATGGCCTTGCGGATGGCGGGACGAGGTTACTCGCCCTGCTCTTCCGCGGCTTCGGCAGCGCGCTTGGCCTGGAGCCAAGCGGCCACTTCGGCTTCCTGCGCGGCTTCCGAAGCGGCGCGCGAGGCGGCGTCACGCTCGGCGCGCAGTTCCTCGATCAGCGCTTCGCGGTCGTCGGTCAGACGCTCGTCGTTGCGGCCATCGTCCTCGATACCGGCCTTCTTGGCGGCCTTGAACACGATGAAGTCGAGCTCGCGCTGCGAGCACAAGCCCAGTGTGACCGGGTCCTTCGGCGTGATGTTGGCGATGTTCCAGTGCGAACGGTCGCGGATCGCGGCGATGGTGTTGCGGGTCGTGCCGATCAGCTTGCCGATCTGCGCGTCCGACACCTCGGGGTGGTTGCGCAGGATCCAGGCGATGCCGTCCGGCTTGTCCTGGCGCTTCGACACCGGCGTATAGCGCGGGCCCTTGGTACGATTGGACGTGACCGGGATCTTGTGCATGCGGAGCTTGTACTCCGGGTTTGCCTGACCCTTCTCGATCTCTTCCATGGTCAGTTCGCCCGAACGCACGGGATCGCGTCCGGTATACTTGCTGGATGCCAGATCGTCGGCCATCGCCTGCACTTCGAGCATGTGCAGGCCGCAGAACTCGGCGATCTGCTCAAAGGTCAACGCGGTGCTGTCGACCAGCCAAGAGGCGGTCGCGTGCGGCATCAGCGGAGTGGGCTGGCTCATGTCTCTATCTCCGGCGGAAACAATAAGGGCCGCCCCTTTGCGGAGCGGCCGTACGGGCCCGATTTAGGGAAACTTTGCGCTTTGGGCAAGCAAAAGGCTCGGTTTCATCCCTTCGATCGCGCGCGAATTTGAAACGACTTGGCAAAAGCGGGCCACAATCACCGGAAGACTTGCCGGCTTGCGTAATGAAAATGCGCCGCCGCGCATTTTCCGCGCAAGACCGGCCCGCCCTGCAGCGATCAGATCTCCAGCACGATCTTGCCGACGTGGTCGCCCGCTTCCATGCGCGCATGGGCGGCGGCCGCCTCGCCGAGCGCAAAGCGCGCGTCCATCACCGGCCGCAGTTCGCCTTCCTCGACCAGCGGCCAGGCATTGGCGAGGATCTCCTGCGCCAGCAGGCCCTTGAACGCGTCGGAGCGGGCCCTCAGGGTCGATCCGGTCAGGGTATAGCGGCGGGTCATCACCACCGCCATGTTGATTTCGGCCTTTGCGCCGCCCTGCACGGCGATGGTCACGTGCCGGCCATCGGGGGCGAGGCACTTCAGATTGCGCGCCACATAGTCGCCGCCGACCATGTCGAGCACGATGTCGACGCCGCGGCCGCCGGTGATCCGCGCCACTTCCTCGACAAAGTCGCAGGCCTTGTAGTCGATCGCATGGGCCGCGCCGATCTCGAGCGCCCGCGCGCACTTCTCGGCCGAGCCGCAGGTGACGATCACGGTGAGCCCGAAATACTTGCCAAGCATCGCCGCCATCGTGCCGATGCCGCTGGTGCCGCCATGGACCAGCAGCGTCTCGCCATCGCGGGCATAACCGCGCTCGAACACGTTGTGCCACACGGTGAACAGGGTCTCGGGCAGCGCCGCCGCTTCGTCGAGCCCCAGGCCCTCGGGCACCGGCAGGCAGTGCGCCGCCTTGGCAAGGCAATATTCGGCATAGCCGCCGCCGCTGACCAGTGCGCAGACCGCCTGACCCGGGAGAAACTCGGTCACCCCCTCGCCCAGCACGGCGATACGCCCGGAAATCTCCAGGCCCGGGATCGGCGAGGCGCCCGGCGGCGGCGGATACTTGCCTTGGCGCTGCACGACGTCGGGACGATTGACCCCGGCGAAGGCGACCTTGACCAGCACTTCGCCCGGCCCCGGCTGGGGAACCGGGACGGTCACGGGCGTGAGCACATCGGGACCGCCGGGCGCATCGAAGCCGACCGCGGTCATCTGCTTAACTGCGTTAACTAACATATCCATCCTGATGCCACAGACGGCCTATACAAGGGAACATACTTTGAGGCCATTGACAGCGCGCAATGACAGTCCGATGCTGCGACGCAATGGACGATGATGATCGACCGCGGCGGCGGTCGCCCGAGGGTTCCCTCGGAGCCGCCAGCCTTCTCGCCAGCGAAAGCCTGGAGCGCTTTTCTCTGGATGAACTTGGCGCACGCGTCGCACTCCTTGAAGCTGAAATCGAGCGAATCCGCGCCCATCACCGCGCGGCCCAGGCCCACCGGCTCGCCGCCGACGCCCTGTTCCGGCCAAAAACCTCATGATCGGCGGGGGGACAGGATCCAGTTTGAATCCAGACCCTCGCAACCGTCCTGAGTGTGCCTATATGGAACACGAAACCCGCTTGGCCGCATATTTTCTTTCCGCCCCTCCCTTCCCTCCAGCGCCGCCGCTCCAAGCTCTCCCGCCCCGAACGCCCCGGACACCCTGACAAGGTCCCAAAAAGGGCGTTTCCCTCCCACAAGGAAGTTTCCTAGATGCCCAGCTTCGCGCAAAGCCTAGAAAAGACCCTTCACGCCGCGCTCTCGCACGCATCGGAGCGCAGCCACGAGTACGCCACGCTCGAGCACCTGCTGCTCGCCCTGATCGACGATCCGGACGCGGCACAGGTCATGCAGGCATGCGGCGTGGATCTCGGCGACCTTGGCGACGTCGTGCGCCAGTATCTCGATCAGGAATACCAGTCGCTGAAGACCGAGGAAAAGGGCGACCCTGCCCCCACCGCCGGTTTCCAGCGGGTGATCCAGCGTGCGATCCTGCACGTCCAGTCCTCGGGCAAGGACACCGTCACCGGCGCCAACGTGCTGGTCGCGCTGTTCTCCGAGCGCGATTCCTATGCCGTCTATTTCCTGCAGCAGCAGGACATGAGCCGCCTCGACGCCGTCAGCTACATCAGCCACGGCATCGGCAAGGGCGGCAAGCGTGTCGAGGAACGGTCGCCCAAGGGGGCCGAGGACCAGGCCCCGACGCCCGAAGAGAAGACCGAGACCAAGAGCGCCAGCAAGAAGGATTCGGCGCTTGACCAGTTCACCGTCAATCTCAACGAGAAGGCGCTGCTGGGCAAGGTCGACCCGCTGATCGGCCGTGGCCCCGAAGTGGACCGCACGATCCAGATCCTCTGCCGCCGTTCGAAGAACAACCCGCTCTACGTGGGCGATCCCGGCGTCGGCAAGACCGCCATCGCCGAGGGTCTCGCGCGCAAGATCGTCGAGGGCGAAGTGCCCGAGGTGCTCAACGAGGCGGTGATCTACTCGCTCGACATGGGCTCGCTGCTGGCGGGCACACGCTATCGCGGCGACTTCGAGGAACGGTTGAAGCAGGTCGTCTCCGAACTCGAGAAGATGCCGCACGCGATCCTGTTCATCGACGAGATCCACACGGTGATCGGTGCCGGCGCCACCAGCGGCGGCGCGATGGATGCCTCGAACCTGCTCAAGCCCGCACTGTCGGGCGGCACCATCCGCTGCATCGGTTCGACCACCTACAAGGAGTTCCGCAACCACTTCGAGAAGGACCGCGCGCTGCTGCGCCGGTTCCAGAAGATCGACGTCAACGAACCCACCGTGGAAGATACCATCAAGATCCTGCGGGGCCTGCGCTCGGCCTTCGAGGAACACCACAAGGTCAAGTACACGCCGGACGCGATCAAGACCGCGGTCGAGCTTTCGGCGCGCTACATCAATGACCGCAAGCTGCCCGACAAGGCGATCGACGTGATCGACGAAGTGGGCGCGATGCAGATGCTGGTGCCCCCCAGCCGCCGCAAGAAGACGATCACCGCCCGCGAGATCGAGCAGGTGATCGCGACGATGGCGCGCATACCGCCCAAGTCGGTCAGTTCGGACGACAAGAAGGCGCTCGAGAATCTCGAGCGCGACCTCAAGCGCGTGGTCTTCGGTCAGGACAAGGCCATCGAGGTGCTTTCCACCGCGATGAAGCTGAGCCGTGCCGGCCTGCGCGATCCGGACAAGCCGATCGGTTCGTTCCTGTTCTCCGGCCCCACCGGCGTCGGCAAGACCGAAGTCGCCAAGCAGCTGGCCCAGATCATGGGCATCCCGATGCAGCGCTTCGACATGTCCGAATACATGGAGCGCCATTCGGTCAGCCGCCTGATCGGTGCCCCTCCGGGCTATGTCGGCTTCGACCAGGGCGGGTTGCTCACCGATGCGGTGGACCAGCAGCCGCACTGCGTGCTCCTGCTCGACGAGATCGAGAAGGCGCACCCGGACCTGTTCAACATCCTCCTGCAGGTGATGGACAACGGCAAGCTGACCGACCACCACGGCAAGACCGTGGACTTCCGCAACGTGGTGCTGATCATGACCACCAATGCGGGCGCTTCGGACATGGCCCGCCAGGGCATCGGCTTTGGTGACGTCTCCAAGCAGGATGCCGGCGACGAGGCGGTGAAGCAGCTCTTCACGCCGGAGTTCCGCAACCGTCTCGATGCCATCGTGCCCTTCGCCTACCTCGCCAAGGAAACGATCAGCCGGGTGGTGGACAAGTTCATCCTCCAGCTGGAACTGCAGCTGGCCGACCAGAACGTCCACATCCAGTTCGACTCCGACGCCCGCGAATGGCTGGGCCATCGCGGCTACGACAAGCTCTACGGGGCGCGGCCGATGGCCCGCGTCATCCAGGAGAAGGTCAAGCAGCCGCTGGCGGAAGAACTGCTGTTCGGCAAGCTGGCGCAGGGCGGCGAAGTCCATGTCTCGGTCAAGGAGGACGCGCTCAGCTTCGAACTGACGCCCGCCGCGCCGAAGGTGGTCAAGGCCAAGAAGAAGGCCCCCGCGAAGAAGACGGCCAAGAAACCCGGTACCCATCCGGAAGCCAATGCCGACGACTGATCGGGCCTGATCCGACCCAAGAAGAAATGGGGTGGGAACCACGCGGTTTCCGCCCCATTTTCCTTTCATGGCCCGCGATTTTGCCTGGATCAGACCCGAACCCCACGGCATCCATGTCGTCCCCGCCGACTGCTGGATCGATCCTTCGCATCCGGTCGCCCGCGCCTTGGTGACTCATGGCCATTCCGATCACGCGCGCGGTGGGCACGGCGAGACGGTGGCCACCCGCGAGACGCTGGCGATCATGGAACTGCGTTACGCCACCCGCGAAGGCGCGGTGCCGGTGGCTTACGGCGAAACCCTGCGCCTGGCCGGAGGCGTTTGCGTCACCTTCATTCCGGCCGGGCACGTGCTGGGATCGGCGCAGATCCTGCTTGAACATGCGGGCGAGCGCGTCGTGGTCACCGGCGATTTCAAGCGGCGTCCCGATCCGACCTGCCTGCCCTTCGAAGTTGTCCCCTGCGACGTACTGGTGACCGAGGCGACTTTCGCGCTCCCCGTGTTCCGCCACCCGCCGGTCGAGCACGAGATCGCCAAGCTTCTTTCCGCGCTTTGCGCCAATCCCGAACGCTGCGTTCTGGTCGGTGCCTATGCACTCGGCAAGGCGCAGCGCCTGATCGCCGAATTGCGCCGGGCCGGGCATCTGGAGCCGATCTATCTGCACGGCGCAATGGAGGCGATGTGCCGGCTCTACGAACGTTTCGGCGTCGATCTCGGCGACGTGCGACGCGTGAGTGACGTCAAGACGCCGGATCTGGCGGGCAGAATCGTACTCGCCCCGCCCTCCGCGCTGAACGACCGCTGGAGCCGCCGCCTGCCCGATCCGATCACCGCCATGGCCTCCGGCTGGATGCGCGTGCGCCAGCGGGCACGACAGCGGATGGTGGAACTGCCGCTGGTCATCTCCGACCACGCCGATTGGGACGAACTCACGCAGACCGTGACCGAGGTGAATCCCGGCGAGACCTGGATCACCCACGGGCGCGAGGATGCGATGCTGCGCTGGTGCGAACTGAACCAGCGCCGTGCGCGGGCGCTCGCCCTTGTCGGCTATGAAGACGAGGACGATTGAGTGAAGCGCTTCGCCGCCCTGCTCGATGCGCTGGTCTATACCCGCAGCCGCAACGCGAAGCTGAAGCTTCTGGCGGACTACTTGCGCGACACGCCTGATCCCGATCGCGGCTGGGCGCTGGCGGCACTGACCGACGGGCTCGACTTTCCGGCCGTGAAAAGTTCGACGATCCGCAACCTGATGACCGAGCGCGTCGATCCGATACTCTGGTCGCTCAGCCGCGACTACGTGGGCGATACGGCGGAAACCGCCAGCCTGCTCTGGCCGGGCCCGGAAAGCGCCGAAGACCCGCCAACGGTCAGTGAAGCCGTCGACACGCTGTCCCGCATGACTCGTGCCAATGTCATGACCGAACTGCCGCCCCTGCTCGACCGGCTCGATGCCGACCAGCGCTATGCCCTGCTCAAGCTGGCGACCGGCGCCATGCGGATCGGCATTTCCGCAAGGCTGGCCAAGACCGCCTTCGCACAGGCTTTCGACGTGGCGGTGGAGGACGTGGAGGAGCACTGGCACGGCCAGCAACCGCCTTATGCCGCACTGTTCGATTGGGCCGCGCACGGGGCGCAGGCGCCCTCCACCGAAGACCTGCCGCTGTTCCGTCCCTTCATGCTGGCGCATCCGCTGGAAGCGGCCGAACTCGATCTTTCCGACTATGCCGCCGAATGGAAGTGGGACGGCATTCGCGTACAGGTGGTGCGGGTAAACGGCGAAACCCGCGTCTATTCGCGCTCGGGCGACGATATCTCGGGGAGCTTTCCGGAAATCGCCCAAGCACTCCATGTCGATGCCGTGCTGGATGGCGAACTGCTGGTGCGCGGCTCGCATCAGGGGCGCGAGGAAGGCGGCGCCGCCAGCTTCAACGCCTTGCAGCAGCGCCTTGGCCGCAAGACCGTCTCGAAGACGATGCTCGCCGAATACCCGGCTTTCGTGCGCCTCTACGATGTGCTGATTCTGGAGCGCGAGGACCTGCGCCCCCTGCCCTGGAGCGAACGCCGCGCCCGACTGGAAGCGCTGATCCGGCGCCTCGATCCCGACCATTTCGACCTCAGCATGGTGATTCCAGCCGCGACCTTCGCCGAGCTCGCCACCATCCGCGAAAAGGCGCGCGAGGATGCGATCGAGGGAGTCATGCTCAAGCGCCGCGACAGTGCCTATGTCGCCGGGCGCAAGACCGGGCTCTGGTACAAGTGGAAGCGTGATCCGCTGCTGATCGACTGCGTGCTGATGTATGCCCAGCGTGGCAGCGGCAAGCGGTCCTCGTTCTATTCCGACTACACGTTCGGCTGCTGGGACGGAGACCCGGATGATCTGACGAATGGGGGCGCCGAGCTGTTGCCGGTGGGCAAGGCCTATTTCGGATTCACCGATGAGGAACTGAAATGGCTGGATCGCCATGTGC
Source organism: Sphingomonas sp. IC081 (assembly GCF_006874585.1). Classification (GTDB taxonomy): domain Bacteria; phylum Pseudomonadota; class Alphaproteobacteria; order Sphingomonadales; family Sphingomonadaceae; genus Novosphingobium. The sequence continues at coordinate 3,506,394 of NZ_CP029761.1, read as the reverse complement.
GGGGTCACACGGTGAATCGCTTCGGCCCGGTGCGGGAGACCGACAAGTCGCTGGTGCTGGAAGTCGCCTTCGATTCGGTCCACCCCAGCAAGCGCCACAAGTCGGGCCTCGCCATGCGCTTCCCCCGCATCCACCGCATTCGCGCCGACAAGCCCGCGCACGAGGCAGATCGCATCGAAACCTTGCGAGCATTGGTGCGCGATTGACGCGAATCAAGTTCCACGTGGAACCTCTGGTCTATTCCGTCAGCATCACCACTTGCGCGCCGGAGAGACCTGCCCCGTGACCACCGAAACGACCCAATCCCCGCACGACCAGATTGGCGGCGCGCCCGTGTTCGACGCCATCGCCAACCGCTTCTACGACCTGATGGAGCAGGACCCGGCCTATGCCGAACTGCGCGCGATGCATGCCCCGGACCTCGAACCGATGCGCCGGAGCCTGCCGCGCTTCCTCGCCGGCTGGGCAGGCGGTCCGCGCGACTGGTTCGAGGCCAACCCCGGCAAATGCATGATGAGCATGCACCGCGAGTTCCCCATCGACCGCCAGACGGCCGGGCAATGGGCCGATGCCATGACCCGGGCCATCGCCGATGTCGCGCCGCAGCCCGAAAGCATCGCGCAGGCCATGACCGACGTGCTGTCCCGCATGGCGCGCGGCATGGGTCGCTAAAGCGCAAACCTGCCGCTATCGTCGCGATGTGAACCGGCTCGATCGTCCCCGCCGCCTGTTGGCCGCCGCCCTTGCCGGGCTGGCCGGTTATGTCGACGCCGTGGGATTCCTCTCTGCCGACCGTTATTTCGTCTCGTTCATGTCGGGCAACACGACCCGACTGGCGACCGAACTGATCGCCGACACTCCGCGCGCGGCAATACCCGCCTTGCTGATCGTTGGTTTCGTGCTGGGAGTGGCGCTCGGTCATGTGGCCGCCGAAAGGGCAGGTATCTGGCGCAAGCCGGTGGTGCTGGGGCTGGTCACCAGCCTGCTGCTGTTCGGCGCGCTGCTGGCGGTTTTTGGACAAAAAGCGGCGATGATGGCCATGCTGGTGCTGGCGATGGGCGCGCTCAACACCGCGCTGCGTCAGGGAGAGACGCCGATCGCCCTCACCTATCTGACCGGCGCCCTGGTGCGGATTGGACAGGGGCTTGGCGGCATCGTCACCGGTCGGCGCGAAGAAGGGCTGGTTTCGTTCATTGCCTTGTGGCTGGCGCTCGCCTGCGGAGCGGCCATCGGTGCAAGCCTGTTCCTTGCCTATGGACCCGCCTGCCTGCTGCTGGCGGTGGCCTGCGCCGCCGCGATGACTTTCGCCGGCTACCGCATCGCGCAGGCTACAGCGCGATAGAAAACTGCTTCTCGCGCGAAGTTGCGCCGCGCAACAAGGCAATACGCGAGGGTGCCAGATCCAGCGCCGCCGCCAGAATCGCGCGCACCGCCTCGTTCGCCTTGCCGTCTTCGGGCTTGGCGCGGACTTTCACGTGAAGCCGCCCCTCGGCGATCTCCAACGCCTCGACCTTGGCACCGGGGGTCACGCGCACGGCCAGCCGCTGCTCGGAATCGATCAGGGCCCGCACCGCCTCGGCAGAAGGAAGAGCCAGCTTTGGTTTTGCCATCAGCGCAGGAGACCAAGCGCCTCGGCATGCTGGCGCCCACGCTCGACATAGGCCTGCACACCCGCCTGATTGCCGGCAATCGCCGCCTCGTCCAGATCGCGCAGATACTTGGCCGGACGCCCCATCCAGAGCTGCCGCGCGCCGATGCGCTTGCCGGTAAGCTGCGCGCCCGCCGCCAGCATCCCGTCGGATTCGATATGGCTGCCGTCCATGACGATGGCGCCAAGGCCCACAAAGGCACGGTCTTCCAGCGTGCAGCCATGAACCATCGCCATGTGCCCGATCAGCACGTCCTCGCCGATCAGCGTCGGATACCCTTCAGGCCGCGCGGGCTTGGGGCTGTCGCAGTGAATCACCGTTCCGTCCTGCACATTGGTCCGCGCACCGATCACCACCCGGTTCACGTCGGCGCGGATCACGCAGTTGTACCAGATGCTGACGTCCGGCCCGATCTCGACATCGCCGATGATCCGGCAACCGGGCGCGATGAAGGCGCTGGAATGGATGCGCGGCGCCTTGCCATTGAAGGCGGCCACAGTCACGTCGGTGCGATTCATTGTCGTTCCTCCCCCGCCGCGATCAGCGCGGCTGCGCGGCCCATTCGTCGCGGGTGATCGAATAGACGATCGTATGGCGCAAGGGAGGCTCGAAACGCGGATCGTCGTAATCGAGCTCCTCGCGCCGGCGCATCCCCAGCCGTCGCATCAGGCCCCAACTGGCCTCGTTCTCGATCACGGTGATGGCATAGATCTCCGCCGCCCCGAACCGTCCGAAACCGGCATCGAGCGAGGCAATCGCGGCTTCCTTCGCATAGCCCTTGCCATGGGCATCGCTGCGCAGGCGCCAGCCGATCTCGAATTCGCCGGGGAACGAAGCCCCCGGCGCGTCGATCTTCTTGAGCCCGCAGAATCCCAGCAACTCGCCCGAGAGATCGCCATGATCGGCCTTGCGCTCGACCAGCCAGAACGTGTGCCCATAGCTCTCGTGAAAGCCGATCATGCGGGCTTCCGACTGGGCCAGCCGCTCCGCATCCATCACCCCGCCCAGCCAGCGCATGACCTCGGGATTGTTGGTCACCTCGGCAAAACGCGCCATGTCGCCGCGCTGCCAGCTCCGCAGCACCAGCCGGTCGGTTTCGAGGCGGAAATCCGTCATGACGTCACTTCTGCAGGAGCCGCGCGGCGTGGACGGCATGATAGGTCAGCACGCCCGAAGCACCCGCGCGCTTGAAGGCCAGCAGGGTTTCCAGCACCATCGCGTCGCGGTCCGCAGCCCCTGCCGCCACCGCCGCCTCGATCATCGCGTATTCGCCGGAGACCTGGTAGGCGAAGACGGGAACCTCGAAGGTCTCCTTCACCCGGCGCACGATATCGAGATAGGGCAGACCCGGCTTGACCATGACGCTGTCCGCGCCCTCGGCCAGATCCATCTCGACCTCGCGCAGCGCTTCCTCGCTGTTGGCGGGGTCCATCTGGTAGGTCTTCTTGTCACCCTTCAGCAGCCCGCGCGTGTTCACCGCATCGCGGAACGGGCCGTAGAAGGCCGAGGCGTACTTGGCGGCATAGCTCATGATCTGGACGTTGACGAAGCCCTCGTCCTCCAGCGCGTCGCGGATCGCGCCGATGCGACCGTCCATCATGTCCGAAGGCGCGATGATGTCCGCACCGGCCCGCGCCTGATTCAGCGACTGGCCGACCAGCACCGCGATCGTCTCGTCGTTGAGGACATAGCCGTCCTCGCCCAGCAGACCGTCCTGTCCGTGGCTGGTATAGGGATCGAGCGCCACGTCGGTCAGCAACCCGATCCGATCGCCCAGTTCCGCGCGAATGGCACGCAGCGCGCGGCACATCAGGTTGTCGGGATTGAGCGCCTCGGCGCCGTCGTCGCTGCGGCGTTCGGGCTGGGTATCGGGGAACAGGGCCAGGCACGGGATGCCAAGGTCCGCCGCTTCCTTCGCACGCTCGACCAGCAGATCGACCGACCAGCGCGACACGCCGGGAAGCGAGGGGATCGGCTGCTCCACGCCCTCACCCTCGGTCACGAAGACCGGCCAGATCAGGTCGGCGGGGGTGAGCACCGTCTCGCGGTACATGGCGCGGCTCCAGGCCTTGGCGCGCGGACGGCGCAGGCGGGTGTGGGGATAGGCTCCAGTCATGACCGCCGTGTTAGCCGCAAAATGCCAGCCGGTTCAATGAGACGGACTGTCCAAGGCCGCAAACCCGCTTGCGCCGCGCGCATGCCGGAAAGCGAGCAGATCAGAAGGTCTTGGGCTCCAGCCGATCGATCTCGCGCCGGGCGCCGGGTGATGCATTGAGCGCCGGCGCAACCGAACTCAGCGCCTCGCCCGGTTGCACGTTGAGCAGCGCCTTCATGCGCGCATCGAAGGCGTTCTTTTCCTTGCCGTCGATACGCGGGCCCGACACGAAGCGCAGGCCCGCCGGATTGATCGTCTGGCCGCCGCGATAGGCTTCGAAGTGGAGATGCGGCCCGGTCGAAAGCCCCGAGGACCCGACATAACCGATCACCTGCCCGGCCCGGACGCGGGTTCCGGCGGAAACGGCGATGCGGCTCATGTGGCCATAGCCGGTGCCAAGGCCGCCGCCATGCTCGATGCGGACATAGTTGCCGTGCCCGCCGTGGCGGCCCGAGAAACTCACCACACCGTCGGCAACGGCATAGATCGGCGAGCCATAAGCCGCGCCATAATCGATCCCGGCGTGCATGCGCACGTAGCCCAGAATCGGGTGGCGGCGCATGCCGTAGGGCGAAGTCTGGTGCCCGGCCACCGGCATGCCCGCCGCCGTGCTGCGCGATTCCGCAAGGCCGGCGGCGGCGACCATCTCGCCATCCTGTCCCCAGCGCAGCAATTGCAGACGCGGTTTGCCGTCATGTTCCAGCCCCGCATAGAGCAGGTTGCCCACCTGCCGCTCGCCCTTGGCCGACCGCTTGTAGGCCATGACGATATCGAATTCGTCGTTGCCGCGGATGTCGTTTTCGAGGCTGACGTATTTGTCGATGGCCTGAAGGTAGGCCTGAATCGCCGCGATCGGCGCCCCGGCGTTGCGCGCCGAACGATAGAGACTGGAGCCGACCGTGCCGCGAATGCGCAGCGGCGTCTCGTCCACATGAATCGGATGGCGCACCAGCGACAGGCCGCCACCGCCGCGCTGGACCGTCAGGTCCATGTCGAAACGCGCCCGGAAGTTCATCGCGGTCAGCGCCCGCGGCGCGCCGGGGGCAGGACGGGCGCCCAGCGTCACATCGAACTGCGTGCCCGGCTCGATCTGGTCGAGCGGCACCGCCTGCCCGACCAGCGCACCGATGCGCCCGGCATCGTCATCGCTGACCCCGACCCGTTCGAGCATCCGGGCAAAACTGTCACCCTGGCCCAGGGTGGCGACCAGATCGACACTCGGCCGTTCCGGCACGCTGCCGAGCGGGCGGACCAGCGGGCTGGCGCCCATGTGCCGCCCGGCATCGGCGCCGAGGGCCAGCGGAGCGATCGTCTGGCTGCGGAACTCGTCGCGCTCGCGCGCCTTGAGCGGCACCGTGGTGGCCGCCTCGACCGACGAGACATCGGGCCACAGCGCGATCGCGGCCACCGAAAGGCCCAGCATCGTCGCCATGCCGCGCAGCCAGCGGCGGCTGCCGATGTCGCAGGCAAGGTCGGGGGCGATCTCGATGCGCTGGCACCAATGCTCGATGCCATGCTTCCAGGCGCCGATCCGCTGCGCCAGACGCGGTCTGGCGGCGGCGTCCGGCGGGGATGCGGGAGACGGTGCAGCCAGGGATTCGGGCACGACTTGCGCATGCGACAGCACGGCAACCCCGGCGCTGCCCTGCCCCGCTTCGAGGCTCCCTTCCAGCCCCCCGCCATGTCCAAGATCCTTGAACAGATGCCCGTCCTTGTTGCGAAGCCAGCGGCTTCAAAAATCGCGCGCCCGACGAAGGGCTTGGCCCTGCCTTCTGCGCCAACAAGGTTAATTGCCACCTAACGCTGTGGATTTCTGACCCGTTTTTCGGCGGACCGAGTCTTGCGGGCGCCCGGCGCCAATGCCAAATCAGGCGGGTAATGCCTTACAAGCCGCATGCTTCGTCGCGAAACGACGCTCCCAGCGGGGTCAAGGCGGTGCTCGGACCAACGAACACCGGCAAGACCCACCTCGCCATCGAGCGGCTCTGCGCCCATTCCAGCGGCGCCATCGGCTTCCCGCTGCGCCTGCTCGCCCGCGAGGTCTACGACCGCGTCTGCAAGATCAAGGGCGAGGCCAACGTCGCGCTGATTACCGGCGAGGAGCGGATCGAACCAAAAAACGCGCGCTACCTGCTCTGCACCGCCGAAGCGATGCCGGTGACCGACCGCAGCCTTGCCTTCGTGGCCATCGACGAGGCCCAGATCGGTGCCGACCGCGAGCGCGGCCATGTCTTCACCGACCGCCTGCTCCACGCCCGCGGGCGCGAGGAGACGATGATCCTCGGCTCTTCCACCATCGAGCCGCTGGTGAAGGCTCTGGTCCCCGGCGTCGAGGTGATCACCCGCCCGCGCTTTTCCACGCTCTCGCATATCGGCGCGAAAAAACTCAGCCGGATCCCGCCGCGCAGCGCCATCGTCGCCTTCTCGACCGAGCAGGTCTACGCCATCGCCGAAATGCTGCGGCGCTTTCGCGGCGGCGCCGCCGTGGTCATGGGCGCGCTGAGCCCGCAGACACGCAATGCGCAGGTCGAGCTCTACCAGTCGGGCGAAGTCGACTATCTTGTCGCCACCGATGCCATCGGCATGGGCCTCAACCTCGATGTCCAGCATGTCGCCTTTGCCGGGCTCTCGAAATACGACGGGCGCCGCCATCGCCGCCTGACCACCTCGGAAATGGCCCAGATCGCCGGACGCGCCGGACGTCACCAGACCGACGGCAGCTTCGGCACGCTGACCGGATCGGGCGGGCACGATTCCGAATTCGAGCCGGAAGAGATCTACGCGATCGAGGAGCACCGCTTCCCGCCGCTGACCAAGCTGTTCTGGCGCGAACCCGAACCGCGTTTCGACAGCATCGCCGCGCTGATCGGCGATCTCGAATCCCCGCCCGACCGCGCCGAACTGGCCCCGGCCCCCGAAGCCATCGACCTTGCCGTGCTCAAGCGCCTGTCCGAGGACGGCGAGATCGCCGCGTCGGTGCGCGGCCATGCCCAGGTCGCCCGGTTCTGGGACGTCTGCCGCCTGCCCGATTTCCGCCAGCAGGGCGCGGAGACTCATTCGCGTTTTGTCGCCCGGCTCTGGCAGGACCTCAGCCACGGCCAGCTCGGCGCCGACTACATGGCCCAGCAGATTGCCCAGCTCGACCGTACCGGCGGCGATATCGACACGCTGCAGGGGCGGATTGCCGCGATCCGGTCCTGGGCCTATATCGCCCAGCGCCCCGACTGGGTGCTCGCCCGCGAGGAAATGGCGGCGCGCGCCCGGGCGGTCGAGGCGCGGCTTTCCGACGCGCTTCACGGCAAGCTTACCGAACGTTTCATCAATCGCAGGACTGCCTTGCTCATGAAGAAACTCGGCCCCGACGCCGGACTGCTCTCGGTCCGCCTCGAAGACGAGGAAGTGCTGGTCGAAGGCGAGCATATCGGCTCGCTGCGCGGTTTTGCCTTCCAGGTCGATCCCGGCACCCGCCTCACCGATCGCAAGCTGCTGCTGGCGGCGGCCGAGCGCCACTTGCCCGCCTTGCTCCAGCGCCGCGCCGATGCCCTGGCCGCCGCGATTCACGACGGCAGCGCGGAGCTCACCCTGAATGCGGGCCAGCTCCGCTGGGAAGGCGAGAAAATCGCCGCGCTCGGGCCCGGCCGGTCGCTGCTGACGCCCTCCCTGGTGCCCGACCGCGTGCTCGATGCCGTGCCCGGCCCTTCGCGCAAGGCCCTGGTGGCCGCGCTCGAAGCCTGGCTGGACACCGCGCTGGCGCCGCTCGCGCCGCTGGCAAAACTCGACGAGGCCAGCCGCAGCGAGGATGCCGGACCGGACCTGCGCGCCCTGCTGATCGCGCTGGTCGAATGCGGCGGCCTTTGCGCGCGGGAGGAAACCGGGGTCGACCGGCTCGACAAGCAGCGCCGTACTATGCTCGCCAGGCTCGGCGTGCGGGTCGGCGCGCTCGACCTGTTCGTTCCCGCCATGCTGAAACCCGGCCCGATCGCGCTGTGGCGCCAGCTTGCCCGGATCGCCGGAAAACAGGCCCCGGGCGGCGAGCCCGGCGCCGCAATGCCGCCCGCCATGGATGCCGCCAAGCGCCAGCGCGCGCCCGGCTACCGCAATCTCGGCAAGCAGCTGATCCGCCTCGACATGGCCGAGAAGCTGCTGCGCGAAGCCCACGAGGCCCGCGGCAGCGGCCCCGCATCGCGCGATTTCGCGCTCGATCCGGCGCGCGCCGTGTCGATGGGGCTGACCACCGCCAGTTATGCCCGCCTGCTGCGCATGGCCGGTTTCCAGCCGGTCATGCCCCGCCCGCTGGCCGAGGATGCCCACGGTCCCCCGGCCCCGGTGCGCTGGCGCTGGCGGCCGCCACGGCGGCAGGCCGAGGAACAGCGCCCCCAGCCGATCCGCAAGGACAGCGCCTTCGCGGCGCTGGGCGAACTGATCTCCCGCTGATGGACACCGCGGGCACGGGAACGGAGGCAAGCGCTTGAGGATCGACAAGCTGCTCTGGTTCCTGCGCCTCACCAAGACCCGGCCGCTTGCCCAGAGCCTCGCCGAATCCGGCCATCTGCGAATCAACGGCAAACGGATCGAGCGGGCCCACCAGAAGGTCGTCTGCGGCGATATCCTCACCCTGCCGACAGCGCAGGGTGCAAGGGTGATAGAAATCCTATCCCTTCCCGAGCGCCGCGGCCCTGCCCCCGAGGCGCAGTCCTGCTATAGAGTGCTTGACGCGGGGCCCGCTGATCCCATAGCAGCGGCCAACCGCAACGAGGCCGTCTAAGAGGAATACGCAGCCATGACCTATGTCGTCACCGACAATTGCATCCGGTGCAAGTACATGGATTGCGTCGAAGTCTGTCCGGTGGACTGCTTCTACGAGGGCGAGAACATGCTGGTGATCAATCCCAGCGAGTGCATCGACTGCGGCGTCTGCGAGCCTGAGTGCCCCGCCGAAGCGATCCTGCCCGACACCGAGAGCGGCCTCGAGCAGTGGCTCGAACTCAACGCCAAGTATTCCGCCGAGTGGCCGAACCTGACCACCAAGAAGGACGCGCCGGCCGATGCCGACGCCATGCGCGGCGAAGAGAACAAGCTCGAAAAGTATTTTTCGCCCGAACCCGGCGAAGGCGACTGATCTTACCCCGCTCTGGCGTTCTGGAGGGGACCGGAATCCTCGCGGTTTCCTTCTGACCAGAGGCACTTGCGACCAGATCCTGTACCGCGCATGGGTATCCCCGCGTGGTGCAGGGTTAATTCTGCGTACGGCTCTGGTAATTTTATCACATCGGTGCTATATAATCGGTCGACTGCCCGGGCTCCCCGCCCGTTTTGGCAGCCGTTTTCATTGCGAGGCAGGGTTCGAAAGCAGACGGTTGGGAGAGTGATCTGACCGGGCGGCGGAGACTATTGTCTCCATTGTCGCACCCCCCGGGTTTCTCCCAGGCCGTAGGTAAGGCAAAGAACCTGCAGGTGAAAGGACGATAAATGGCAACCAAGGCCGATGCCTTCGATGTTGGAGATTACGTCGTTTATCCCAAGCACGGCGTGGGCCGTGTTATCGAGCTCCAGAAGCAGGAAATTGCCGGGATGCAGCTCGAACTTTATGTGCTTCGGTTCGAAAAGGAACGCATGACTCTGCGCGTTCCGATGAACAAGGTCGAAGCCATCGGGATGCGCAAGCTGTCTTCGGACAAGACTCTGCGCGAAGCACTCGACACGCTCAAGGGTAAACCCAAGGTCAAGCGCACCATGTGGTCGCGCCGCGCCCAGGAATACGAAGCCAAGATCAATTCGGGCGACCTCGTGTCGATCGCCGAAGTGACCCGCGACCTGTTCCGTGCCGACGACCAGCCCGAGCAGAGCTATTCCGAACGCCAGATCTTCGAGGCCGCTTCTTCGCGCCTCGCCCGCGAACTGGCGGCCATGGAAAAGACCGACGAACAGGGCGCGCTCAAGAAGATCCTCGCGATCCTCAACGAGTACGCTCCCAAGTACTACGAGAGCGCCGAAGCCGTCTGATCCTCGATCGGAACGGGCCATCGCTCGATTTCAGGAAGGGCCGCTCCCGCAAGGGGGCGGCCCTTCCTTTTACCCCCAGCCCCCAGTTCCAGTCCAAGCGCTGCCATTCATTGTCCTGTCAGCCGCGACGTGACAGTTTCGCGGCCATGACCCGCTCATTGCGCACCCCGCCGTTGATCCCGCTCGCCCTCCTCGCGCTGCCGCTGGCGGTGGGCGGCTGCGTCAGCACCGTGGGCGCAGTGGTGACGGCACCGGTGCGCATTGCCGGGTCGGCGGTCGACATGGCCACCACCAGCCAGTCCGAGGCCGACGAGAAACGCGGCCGCGCCATACGCAAGCGGGACGAGAAGCTTGGCAAGCTGCAGCGCCAGTACCAGCGCCACCTCAAGGACTGTGATCGCGGCGACCGCGATGCCTGCACCAAGGCCCGCGACGACTACGCCGAAATCCAGTATCTGACGCCAGCCGCCACACCGCGCATCACACCGGGCACCACGCCGCGCATCACGCCGGGCACCACACCGCCGCGTTGACCGGATTCAGGCCGCGGCGCGGCGCAGGCGGTCGTTGATCGCGGCACCGATTCCGCCTTCCGGCACCGGAGCCACCGCGATGCGCGGGAAATCGGCGGCGGCGCCTTCGTGCAGCAGCGCATAGAGCCGCGAGGCCGCTTCGGCGAGGTCGCCCGCAGGTGAGAGCGAGGCATGGCCGGCCACCGCGCCGAAACCGATGTGGAACTCGTCCGCCGCAGCCTCGCATGCGCCGAGGCGTACCGGCTTTCCCGGCGCATAGTGGCTGGCGAGTTGCCCGGGTGCCTCGATCTCCCGTGACGTCACGGCGTCGGCATCGGTGCCGAGAACCGCACGAATCCGCGACTCCGCGATCGGACCGGGGCGCAGCACCTGCCAGCGCCCATCCCCGCGCAAGGCCACGATCGTCGATTCCACCCCCGCCTCGCAGGCCCCGCCGTCCACCACCGCGTCGACCCGCTCGCCCAGCGAGGCGACGACGTGCTCTGCGGTTGTCGGACTCACCCCGCCGCTGCGGTTGGCGGACGGTGCCGCCAGCGCCAGTCCGGCCTGAGCGATGATGTCGCGCATCACCGGATGCGCGGGGCAGCGCAGCGCCACGGTCGGCAATCCGGCGGTCACGGCGGGCGCGATCTCGGCGCCTTCGGCGAGCGGCAGCACCATGGTCAGCGCGCCGGGCCAGAATGCGGCGGCAAGTGCCTCGGCACGGTCGTCGAACCGGGCGATCCGCCGCGCGCAAGCAAGGTCGGCGACATGGACAATCAGCGGATTGAAACTCGGCCGCCCCTTGGCCCGGTAGATCGCGGCAACCGATTCGTCGCGGTCGGCCCTGGCGGCCAGGCCGTAGACGGTCTCGGTCGGAATCGCGACAAGCCCATTCGCGCGCAGCAGTTCGGCGGCGCGGGCAATCCCGGCGGAATCGGCGGCGAGGCGTTCGGGTCGACTGGTGCGCTCCATGCCCCGGCGCTATAGCGCGTCGCGAGGAAAGCCAAGGAAAACCGCGAAAATGAGCTTTAATCCCCCCAGCATCGATCAGGTTCTTGCCCTGCGCGTCAACGCCGGGCTCGACGCGCTTGCCGAAACCGAGCGCTTTGCCGCCGCCAGCCCCGACGTGGTCGAAGCCGTGGTCGAAGGCGCCGGACAGTTCGCGGCAGGCGAATGGGCCCCGCTCAATCGCCTGGGGGACAGCGAAGGCGCCCGCCTCGTCGATGGCAAGGTGGTGCTGCCGCAAGGCTTCGCCAAGGCGTACAGCGACTTCGTGGAAGCGGGATGGAATGCGATTTCCGCACCGGAGGAATTCGGCGGACAGGCCCTGCCCCAGTCGCTCGCGGTTGCCGTGCTGGAATGCATGGGCACCGCCAACATGGCCTTCTCGCTGCTGCCGATGCTGACCGTGGGCGCCATCGAGGCGCTGATTCACCACGGCAGCGAAAGCCAGCAGGCCCGGTACCTGGCGAAGATCGTCAGCGGCGAATGGTCCGGCACGATGAATCTCACCGAACCGCAGGCCGGTTCCGACGTCGGCGCGCTGCGCAGCACCGCCGTGCCGGTCACCGAAGGCCCGCACACCGGCAAGTACCGCATTGCCGGGCAGAAGATCTTCATCACCTGGGGCGAGCATGACCTTGCCGAAAACATCGTCCACCTCGTGCTGGCCCGCACGCCCGGCGCCCCCGCGGGATCACGCGGGATCTCGCTTTTCGTGGTGCCCAAGTACCATGTCGAGGCCGACGGCACGCCCGGCGCGCGCAACGACCTCAAGGTCGTCAGCCTCGAACACAAGCTCGGCATCCACGCCTCGCCGACTTGCGTGATGAGTTACGGCGACAACGGCGAATGTATCGGCGAACTGGTCGGCGCGGAAAACGAGGGCCTGCGCTGCATGTTCACGATGATGAACAACGCCCGCATCAATGTCGGCGCGCAAGGCGTGCAGATCGCCGAGCGGGCGATGCAGCAGGCGATGGCTTACGCGAACGACCGCGTGCAGTCCGCCCGCGCGGGTTCGGCCGACAAGGCCCCCGTCGCCATCGTCGAGCATCCCGACGTGCGCCGCACCCTGCTGCGCATGCGCGCGCTGACCGAAGGCGGCCGCGCCCTGCTCTACTACGCCACCGGCCAGCTCGATCGTGGCGGCATGGGGGATAGTGCCGCCCAGCAGCGCGCCGAACTGCTGGTGCCGCTGGTCAAGGCCTGGTGCACCGACATCGGCGTGGACGTGGCCAGCCTCGGCATCCAGGTCCACGGCGGCATGGGCTTCATCGAGGAGACCGGCGCCGCGCAGCACTACCGCGATGCCCGCATCGCCCCGATCTACGAAGGCACCAACGGCATCCAGGCCGCCGATCTCGTGACCCGCAAGCTGGGCATGGAACAGGGCGGCGTGCTGTTCGCCCTGATGGACGAGATCGCCGCCGAATCCTCCGAAGCGCTGCAGGACCTCGCCCGCGGCTGCAAGGCCATGGCCGAACGCTTCATCGCCGGTTCGCTCGACGACCGCCTGGCCGCCAGCGTGCCCTTCCTCGAAGCCTGCGCCGTGGCGGTGGCGGGCTGGCAGCTCGAACGGCAGGTCGCGGCCCTTCCCGCGCTGGACCTCTCCGCCAGCTTCGCCAAGCGCAAGCAGGTGGTGGCCCGCTATCTTGCCCAGCACATCGTGCCCGAAGCCATGGCTGCACTCGCACAGGCCGCCAAGGGCGCGGACCTGCTCTATGATCTCACCAGCGAGGAACTGACTGCGTGACCGACCAGATCGACGTCCTGACCCGTATTGCCGCCGCTCTCGAACGCCTGGCCCCGCCGCCCGCCCCGGCCGTCAACTGGCTGGCCCACCCCGCCTATGTCTGGACCGGCAGCGAAGCCCGCGCGGTGACGACTCTGGAAGCGCCGAAGCTCGCCATGCTGCGCGGCATCGATGCCCAGAAGGAACGTGTCGTCACCAATGTCGAGCGGCTCGCCCAAGGCCACGCCGCCCACGACATGCTGCTCTGGGGCTCACGCGGGATGGGCAAGTCGGCGGTGATCCGCGCCGCCATCCGCGCGGCGCAGGACCTGCATCCGGGCCGCATCGCTCTGGTGCAGGTCGCGCAGGAAGCGCTCCACGGCGTCACCGCGCTGTTTGCGCTGCTCGGACGGGTCGACCGCCAGTTCCTGGTCTACATCGACGATCTCGGTTTCGAGGAAGGCGACGGCACCGGCCCGCGCCTGCTGCGTTCGTGGCTGGAAGGCGGCGTCGAGGCCCGTCCGGCCAATGTCCGCCTTGCCGTGACCTCGAACCGCCGCGCCATCGTCGGCCGCGCGATGAGCGAGCAGGACGATCCGATCAACACCCGCGACGTGGTGGACGACCGCCTCGCCCTGGCCGACCGCTTCGGCCTGTCGATCGGTTATCACAACTGCGACCAGCCATCCTACCTCGCGATCATCCACGGCTATGCCGAACAGTACGGGCTGGAATTCGAGGAAAGCGACGCGCTGGAATGGTCACGTCGGCGCGGGGCCCGCTCGGGGCGCGTGGCCTGGCAATATGTCACCGAACTGGCCGGGCGCATGGGCAAGGTCGTCTGAACCAAAAACGGGGGGCCGATGGCCCCCCGTTCTCGTTTCCACGCAGGTCTGCCCGTCAGGGCAACAGGCGGTCCGGTCCCTTCTTGAAACCGGCGATCGTATCGACACCCGGAACCGTGGGATCCTTCAGTTCCTTGAGCGGCTTCATGTGCTCGGTCTCCACCGCCGTGATCGCGGCGGCCGGCTTGGCCCCCGGCGCATTGACGCGCCAGATCATGCCCGCCGTATCGTCGCTGACCAGCAGGCTGCCGGTCTTGTCGAAGGCCAGCCAGGTCGGGCGGCCACGCGTATGCGAAGCGTCCTTGAGGAAGCCCGAGAGCACCGGAATCGGCTTCACGTCCCGGGGATTGCCGTTCTTGTCGAAGGGCACGAAGACCACGTCGTAGCCCACCGCCGGGCGGCGGTTCCACGAACCGTGGCGCGCCACGAAGGCACCGTTGGCATACTTGTCGCCCAGCACGATGCCGCCCTTGGCAAAGACCATGCCCAGCACGGCCGCATGGGCCCCCATCGCGTATTCGGGCTTGCGGGTATATTCGAGCATGTAGGTCTGCATCGGCCACTGGACGCGGTCGTCGAAAGTCGTCTTCCAGTAGATCCACGGCCAGCCATACTGCGAGCCGACCGGCACGCTGGTCAGATAGTCCGGCACCAGATCGGGGCCGAGCATGTCACGCTCCTGCACGGTGGCCCAGAGTTCCCCGGTCGAGGGATTCCAGCCCATGCCGTTGGGATTGCGCATACCGGCCGCGAACTGGCGGACCTTGGCGGTCGCGACGTCGATCTCCCAGATCGCCGCGCGGCCCGATTCCGCTTCCATGCCGTTGTCGGCGATATTGGTGGCTGACCCCACCGCGACATAGAGATGCTCGCCGTCCTCGCTCATGAGCAGGTTGCGCATCCAGTGATTGCCGGCAGCCGGCAGGTCCATCATCTTGCGCAGCGGCTTGCCGACCAGCTTGGTCTCGCCGGGCGTGAATGCGAATTCAAGCACGGCATCGTGGTTGGCGATGTAGAGCTTGCCGTCACGATAGGCCATGCCCGAAGGCGAATGCATGTCCGCGGTGCGGAAGTCCGAACGGGTTTCCGCCTTGCCGTCGCCATCGGCATCGCGCAGCAGCACGATCTTGTCCGGCGATGGCACGTCGGCGCCGACCTGGCTGAACATCCAGCCCATGACCATGCCGGTGAGGCCGCCGGGCTTGTTGCCGGCAGGCGCATTGGCTTCGGCCACCAGCACGTCGCCATTAGGCAGGGTGAGCATCGTGCGGGGATGGTCCAGGCCTTCGGCGAAGCGGCTGACGGCCAGCCCCGGCGCCGCCGCGGGCTTCTCGCCCTGGGCCCAGCCCACCGTGCTCACCAGCTTGACGCTGGGAATGGTCTGCGGATCGGCCTCGACCAGCTTCGGGTCCTTGCCCGTCGTCGCATCGAGCGGCAGGTCGGACGTGTTGGAATACTGCGCCCAGGCAATCACCCCGACAATGGCGAGGACGATCAGCAGCAGGACGACGGCGACTTTGATGAGTATCGAGCGCATGCCGCATGGAATAAGCGCGCACCGGCTAGGCGGCAACAAGGACTTGGAGTAACCCCTCCGCCATGTACGACTTCGCACCCAAGGGCGACACGCCCAAGCCCGAACTCTATGGCGAACTTGTCGAGGCCGCGCAGGCGCTGATCGCCGGCGAGCCCGACCCGGTTGCCAACATGGCCAACCTCGCCGCGCTGCTCTGGCAGTACCTGCCCGACCTCAACTGGTCCGGCTTCTACCGCAACGTGGCAGACGAACTGGTGCTGGGGCCCTTCATCGGCAAGCCCGCCTGCATCCGCATCCCCTTCGGCCAGGGCGTCTGCGGCACGGCGGCACAAAGCGGCGAGACCCAGGTCGTGCCCGACGTCCACGCCTTCCCCGGCCATATCGCCTGCGACGCGGCGAGCCGCTCGGAACTGGTGGTGCCGGTGCTGCGCGATGGCAAGGTGATCGCGGTGATAGACCTCGACAGCCCCCTGCCCGGCCGTTTCGACGACGAGGATGCTGCGGGGATCGAGCGCTTCGCGGCGGCGGTTGCCGGGGCGATTTAATTCAGTTCTGTCAAGAATTTAAGAATAACGCAGGGGAGCCCATCGGCGAAGCTCGGGATAGACTTCGCCCCCCTGCCCCCCCAATTCTGTCTCCGTCGCCGCCTCGCCTGACCGATGCGCACTCATTGCGGAGACTGGCCGCCCCCAGGGCATTCAACGACTCAAACGCTGCAGTTCAAGCTCAACCAATCGTGCGAGACGCGACGAAGACGGTAACGGGGTCTGGGGCCCATGGCCCCAGAATCATCCTCTTTTCTTAAATGGCTCCGCCCGTCAGACGCTGACACACCAGATCGAGCTGATCGAGCGTCGCATACCGGATCGTCACCGTCCCCGACTTGGGATCGGCATCCGCGCTGATCTTCACCGGCATGCCGAGGAATTCCTCGAGGTGGTTCTGCACGGCGGCGATGTCGGCATCTTCCGTCGCGTTGCGGGCCGTACGCGCCCGGCGCGGTGCCACATCACCGCGCAGCTTCTTGCGCACCAGCTTCTCGACATCGCGCACCGACATCTGCTTGCCGATCGCGGCCTCGGCGATTTCCTCGGCATCGTCGCAGCCAATCAGCGCACGCGCGTGCCCCATCGACAGGCTGCCGTTCTCGACCTTGGCGATCACGCCGTCGGGCAGTGCCAGCAGGCGCTGGAAGTTGGCGATATGGCTACGGCTCTTGTCGACCATGCGGGCGATCTCGGCCTGGGTCATGCCCTCGAATTCGGCCAGGCGGTTATAGGCGCGCGCCTCTTCGATGGGATTGAGATCCTCGCGCTGGAGGTTCTCGATCAGCGCCAGCGCCATGACCTCACGCTCGGTGAGCTCGCGCACCAGCGCCGGAATCTCGTGCAGCTGCGCCTTTTGCGCCGCACGCCAGCGGCGTTCACCGGCAACCAGCTGATAGCCGCCCCGCGGCATCGGCCGCACGATGATCGGCTGAATCACCCCGCGATGCGCGATCGAGGCGGCAAGTTCCTCCAGCGCTTCCTCGTCGAAGATCCGGCGCGGCTGATCGGGATGCGGGGTGATGTCGGAAATCGCCAGAACCGCAAGACCGCCCGCGCGCGTCGACGGCGCACCGGTGCTTTCTCCCCCGGCAGAGAGCGGCTCCTCGCGTCGGGTTTCACCGAGCAACGCCCCCAGACCGCGCCCCAGCCCCTTGGGCTTCTGGCGTACCGGCGATGGCTTTTCCGCAGCTACAGCGTCCTGCTGGGGGACGCCGACAATGGATTCTTCGCTCATGCCGCTTTCCTCTTCTCGGGCAGTCGGGTGATCAGTTCGCGGGCAAGCGCCATGTAGGCGCGGCTGCCTGCGCAGGTGTGGTCATAGATAAGAGCCGGCACGCCGTGGCTCGGCGCTTCCGACAGGCGCACGTTGCGCGGGATCGTGGTTTCGAACACCAGCGATCCCAGCACCGAACGCACGTCTTCGGAGACCTGGTCGGTCAGGCGGTTGCGGCGGTCGAACATGGTCAGCGCAATGCCGATGATGCCGAGATCGGGATTGAACCGCTGCTGCACCCGCTCGACCGTCTGCAGAAGCTGGCTGAGGCCTTCGAGCGCAAAGAACTCGCACTGCAGCGGCACCAGCAAGGTATCCGCCGCCGTCAGCGCATTGAGCGTCAGCAGGCCCAGCGAGGGCGGGCAATCGATCAGGCAGACGTCATAGCCCAGATCGGGGCGCAACTGCGTGCGCAGGCGATTGGCGCGGTCCTCGGCGTTGACCAGTTCAATCTCGGCGCCTGAAAGGTCCACCGTCGCCGGCAACAGGTCGAGGCCGGGAATCTTGGTTTCCATCACGCATTCGGCAACCCGGGCGCGATCGACCAGCACGTCATAGGACGAGGCGGTTCGTTCCGCTGCGGAAATGCCGATCCCGGTCGAGGCGTTGCCTTGCGGGTCGAGGTCGATCAGCAGCGTTTTCCAGCCAGTGGCGGCGAGCGCGGTAGCGATGTTGATCGCCGTCGTGGTCTTTCCGACACCGCCCTTCTGGTTGGCAATCGCGATACGGATCACTTGGTCTTACCCTTCCCGCCGGCCAGCGTGCCGACAATGATGCCCGCTTGCGGATCCGTCAGGGACTGTTCCACGTGGAACACATGCCGCCATTTGCGAAGGTCATCCAATTCTTGCTGTGCGGACCGCCCTTTGGGCAACAGCCAGACCGTGTCGCTTGTGGAAAACCGCGCGGATAAGGTGAGGAGTTTTTCCAGCGGCGCAAAAGCGCGCGCCGAGATCACGCGCGCCTCACGTGTTTCTACCAGTTCCAGACGCTGACCAAGCACCCTCGCCTTGTCGAGCCCCATCGCCAGTCGGGCGCGATCGAGCCACTCGATTCGCCGCGCCCGCGATTCGACCATCAGCACGTCACACTCGGGACGCAGCGCCGCGATCACCAGACCGGGGAAACCCGCGCCGGTGCCAAGGTCCATCCAGGGCGAGGATGTTCCACGTGGAACATGCGGGAGCAGCTGGGCACTGTCGACGATATGCCGCAGCCAAACCTGATCGAGACTGGCCGCCGAAACCAGATTCTGCCGGGTGTTCTCGTCGGCCAGCATGCGGACCAGAATCTCCAGCCGCTCCTGCGCGGCCTGGTCGTATTCGGGCAGAGCGCGCAGCCAGTCGCGCGCTTCGTCTTCAGTGGAAATCACGCTGCTTCCTTGCGGGCATGGACAAGCAGCGCCGCAAGCGCTGCGGGAGTGATACCGGGAATCCGACCGGCGGCGGCGAGCGTTTCCGGTCGCGCCCTGGTCAATCGCTCGACCATCTCACGCGAGAGGCCGGGAATCTCGGCATAGGGAAAATCGTCGGGGAGCGGCAGGGACTCGCTCGCGCGCAGATCGCGCAGTTCGCGTTCCTGCCGATCAAGATAAGGCGCATAGGCCGCATCTTCGGCCAGTTCTTCCGCCAGCGCGGAATCGGCGAGATGCTCGCTGGCGATCCATGGCGAGAGTCCCGCCAGATCGACACCGCCAAACCGCAGCCACTCCCGGATAGGGAGACGGCCTGCGTCGGCGCGCACAGGAAGCCTAGCCTGCGCCATCTCGGCGGACGCCACCGGCACGTCGAAAGCCGCTTCCAGTTCCGCACGCGCTTCCAATCGGCGCGCGAACCATTCCCGCCGAGCCGGGCCGACCGCGCCCGCGTCGATAGCCAGCGGAGTCAGCCGCGTGGTCGCATTGTTGGCGCGAAGGCGCAGACGGTACTCGGCACGCGCGGTGAGCATGCGATAGGGCTCACTCACGCCGTGCAGGGTGAGATCGTCGATCATCACCGCCATGTAGCTGTTGGCCCGGTCCAGCGGCGCCGGCTCCCGGCCCAGTACCGCAGCAGCCGCATGCATGCCGGCGACCAGCCCTTGTGCGGCGGCTTCCTCGTATCCGGTCGTGCCATTGATCTGCCCGGCGCAATAGAGACCGGCCATCTCGCGCAGTTCCAGACTCGTGCGCAGCGCCCTGGGATCGATGTGATCGTACTCGACCGCATAACCCGGCACGACCATCTCCACGCGCTCCAGCCCTTCCATGGTCCGCAGCATGTCCAGCTGGACATCGGCGGGCAGCGAGGTGCTCACGCCGTTCGGATAGACCAGCGGATTGTCGAGGCCCTCGGGCTCAAGGAAAATCTGGTGCCCGTCACGGTCGGCAAAGCGGTGAATCTTGTCTTCGATCGAAGGGCAATAACGCGGCCCCTGCGCCCCGATCGCGCCCGAGAACAGCGGTGAGCGATGGAGGTTGGAGCGGATCACCTCATGCGTGCGCGGGTTCGTCCGCGTGATGGCACAGAACACCTGCGGCACTTCGCGGCGCTGCCCCATGGCCGACATCGTCCAGGGCTCGACATCGGAGGGCTGCTCGCCCAGCCGCGCCCAATCGATGGTGCGGCCGTCGAGACGCGGCGGGGTGCCGGTCTTGAGACGGGCCATCGGCAGCTTGGCTTCGCGCAATTGCGCCGCCAGCTTTTGCGCCGAGCTTTCGCCGATCCGGCCGCCGACCATGCGTTCCTCGCCCCGGAACAGAGTTCCGCCCAGGAACGTGCCGGTGCAGAGCACGACCGCGCGCGCATCGAGACGAGAGCCATCGGCCAGATCGATGCCGACCACCCTGCCCTGCTCCATCACCAGCGCGGCGGCTTCGCCCGCAACCAGAGTCAGATCGCCCTGCTCTTTCAGCATGCGATGGATCGCGGCCTTGAACAGATTGCGGTCGGCCTGGACACGCGGGCCCTGCACCGCGCTGCCCTTCGAGCGATTGAGCATGCGATAGTGAATCGCCGCCGCATCGGCGGCCCGGCCGATGAGTCCGTCAAAGGCATCAACCTCGCGCACGAGGTGGCCTTTGCCCAATCCGCCGATGGCGGGATTGCAGCTCATGGCGCCCACGGCGTCGATGTCGAAGCTGACAAGCGCCACGCGCGCGCCCATGCGGGCGGCCACGGCCGCCGCCTCGCAGCCGGCATGGCCGCCGCCGATCACGATCACGTCGAAGGAATGCATCCGACGCGCTTACTCGAAAGCGTGAATCGCGTCAAAGGTGTGTTCCACGTGGAACACACTCTATTCACTTGCCGATGCAGAACCGTCCGAACAGGGCATCGAGCATGTCCTCGGTGGTCGCCCGGCCGATCAGCGCATCGAACGCCACACGCGCAAGACGCAGCGCCTCGGCCACCAGCAGCGGATCACTCTCCCGTCCCGCTGCGGCAAGCGCCCTTTCCGCTTCGCCGACAAGAGCGTGCTGACGCGCATTCAAAGCCGCGTCGCCCGGACGCGGCATCGCCCCCCGCGCCGTCTCGATAAGATCGCTGCGCAGGCCGTCCATGCCCTCACCGGTCACCGCCGAGATCCGGTGGCGCGCCTCGGCCTTGTGTTCCACGTGGAACACATCGGCCTGCGCCGCGATTTCCCACGCCGCTTCCGGCCCCTCTCCTTCCGGGCCAAGCCAGAGTACGAGGTCCGCCCGGTCCAGCGCATCGCGGGCGCGCGAGATGCCGATGGCCTCGATCACGTCACCGGTCTCGTCCCGCAGCCCGGCCGTATCCCCGAACAGGAACGGCACCCCGCCAATCGAGACGGCGCGCGTCAGCACATCGCGTGTGGTCCCGGCGAGCGGAGACGTGATCGCCGCCTCATCCTCCACCAGCGCATTGAACAGCGTGCTCTTGCCGGCATTGGGCGGTCCCGCCAGAACCACCCGGTAGCCCTCGCGCAGCGCCTCGGCACGCGGACGATCGAGCCAGTCCGAAAGCTCTTCGCGCAACTCGGCAAGCTGGGCGATGAAGTCCGCGGGAAGATCGGCAACGTCATCCTCGTCGCCAAAGTCGAGCACTGCCTCGACCGAAGCCGAAGCCCTCAGCACCCGGTCGCGCCACTGTTCGACCTGCCGCGAGAAGGCACCGCCCGCCATCGCCAGCGCCGAACGACGCTGCAGTTCGGTCTCGGCGGAGAGCAGGTCCGCCAGCCCTTCGGCCTCGGCGAGATCGATCCGGCCGTTGGCAAAGGCGCGGCGGGTGAATTCCCCGGGAGTTGCGCGGCGCAACTTCGGCAGCCGGGCCAGTTCCGCCTCGACGGCGTTGACCACCGCCCTGCCCCCATGAAGATGGAACTCGGCCAGGTCCTCGCCGGTGGCCGTCGTCGGTCCCGGGAACCACAGCACCAGCGCCTGAT
This sequence comes from Sphingomonas sp. IC081, assembly GCF_006874585.1. Lineage (GTDB taxonomy): Bacteria > Pseudomonadota > Alphaproteobacteria > Sphingomonadales > Sphingomonadaceae > Novosphingobium. The sequence continues at coordinate 3,484,749 of NZ_CP029761.1, read as the reverse complement.
CCAGCACGGACCCTTCGCGGTCCCGCAGCACGCGGTAGTGCGCCCGGCGCGGTTCGGGCAGCGAACCCGCCAGAGCGCAAAGCGCAGCCCCGGCCTCGGGGCCGCTCACACGAATGATGGCAATGGCAGCCGGCGGCGCACCGCTCGACAAGGCAAAGATGGTGGAAGCGGAAACGGTTTCGGACATGGACCCCGCCTAGCCCGAGCGGGTTCGTCCGTGAAGGCTCAGTTGTCCTTCTTGGGCTTGCCGCCTTGCGGATTGAGCACGCCGCTAAGCGCCATGGCGGCACCGCTTTCCATCAGCTGCTGGAACAGCTTCAGCCCGAATTCGCCCATTGGCGCGACCTGCTTGGTCAGTTCCTGAAGCTGATCGACGCTGCCGACACCCTGCATCGCCTTGCTGAGCGCATCGACATAGACCTCGTTGGCCTTGGTCACATCGGGCAGGCCAAGGAAGCGGCGGGCCTCTTCGGGCGAGCATTCTACCTCGACATTGACCTTCATCACCGCGCTCCCGCTTGGAATTTCTGTATCATAGCTGGCACAGTGCGCTGGCAAAGTCCATCGCCCGGGCCTACCTCCGACAAACGGTTCCAAAGACCCGAAGGTTCTCAGGAGACTCCCCATGACCAACACCGAAATCCCCACGCTCGACGGCGAGGGCCTGATTCCCGCTTACGTCGCCCGCCCCGAAGGCACCCCGCGGGGCGCAATCATTGTCCAGCAGGAGATCTTCGGCGTCGATGCCGGTATTCGCCAGAAGGCCGATGGCTGGGCCGCCAAGGGTTATCTCGCGGTCGCGCCCGACAGCTTCTGGCGCCAGAAGCCCGGCGTCGAACTCAGCCCTTATGACGAAGGCGAGTTCAAGCAGGCGATCGACTACATGATGGGCCATGACTTCGATCTCGGCATTCGCGATCTCGAAGCGGTGATTCACTGGATCCGCCGGGAACAGGATGTCGCCAAGGTCGGCCTCGTCGGCTTCTGCATGGGCGGCCGCATCGCCTACATGGTCGCCGCGCGTACCGACATCGATGCCTCGGTCGGGTACTACGGCGTGATGATCGACCAGATGCTCAACGAGAAGCACGCGATCGCCCGTCCGCTGATGCTGCACATTCCCACCGCCGATCACTTCGTCGATGCCGCCGCGCAGAAGGCAATCCACGACGGGCTGGACGATCATGCCCGCGTCACCCTCTGGGACTACGAAGGGCTCGACCACGGCTTTGCCGCCGAGATCGGCGCCCGCCGCGACGAAGCCGGCGCCGCGCTTGCCGATGGCCGAACCGAGGCGTTCTTCGCGGAGCACATCGGCTAAACGACGATGACCCTTGCCCCGCGCTACGCCGTCCCGCTCGCGGTCGTGTCTCTCACGGCCGCCTGCTGGTTCCTTCCATGGTGGCGCGGGGCCTTGTGGCTCATGGTGCCGATCCTGCTGCTGACCCTCTGGGACTTCGTGCAGGGACGCCACGCATTACGACGCAACTATCCGCTCATCGCCCGCATGCGATGGCTCTTCGAAGACCTGCGCCCCTACTTGCGCGCCTATATCGTCGAGGGTGACCGCGAAGGCCGCCCCTTCACCGTCGAGGAACGCAGCCTCGTCTATGCCCGCTCGAAGGGCGAGAACGACTCGCACCCGATGGGTACCGAGCTGGACGTCTATTCCGACGAATACGAATGGCTCGGCCATTCGATCGCCCCGAACGAGAACGCCGCCAGGGACTGGCGCGTGAAGATCGGCGGCGAGCATTGCAGCAGGCCTTACGAAAGCGCCCTGCTCAACATCTCGGCGATGAGTTTCGGCTCGCTCTCCGCCAATGCGATCGAGGCGCTCAACAAGGGTGCGGCGCTCGGCGGCTTCGCGCATGATACCGGCGAAGGGTCGATCAGCCCCTATCACCGCACCTACGGAGGCGATCTGATCTGGGAACTGGGCAGCGGCTATTTCGGCTGCCGCCACAAGGACGGCACCTTCGATCCCGACCTCTTTGCCCGGCAGGCGCAGAGCGATCAGGTGAAGATGGTCGAGATCAAACTCAGCCAGGGTGCCAAGCCCGGCCATGGCGGTGTCCTGCCCGGCCCCAAGGTCACGCAGGAAATCGCCGAGACACGCAAGGTGGAAGCGGGCAAGGACTGCCTCTCCCCCGCCGCGCATTCGGCCTTCTCGACACCGATCGAACTGCTCGAATGGATCGTGCAGCTGCGCACCCTGTCGGGCGGCAAGCCCGCCGGCATGAAACTCTGTGTCGGCCAGCCGCACGAGATCATGGCGCTCGTAAAGGCGATGATCGAAACCGGAATCACCCCGGACTTCATCGTGGTCGACGGCGCCGAGGGCGGCACCGGCGCGGCGCCGCAGGAACTGACCGACAATGTCGGCATGCCGCTGCGCGAAGGGTTGATGCTGGTGCGCAATGCTCTGGTCGGCGCCAACCTGAAGGACCGGGTGCGGATCGGTGCATCGGGCAAGATTCATTCCGGCGCCGGCATGGCCCGTGCCTTCGCGCTGGGCGCCGACTGGTGCAATGCCGCGCGCGGGTTCATGTTCGCGCTGGGCTGCGTGCAATCGATGAAGTGCCATACCGGCGCCTGCCCGACCGGGGTCGCCACCCAGTCGTTCTGGCGCCAGCGCGGCCTGGTGGTCGAGGACAAGGCCGAACGCGTGGCCCGTTTCCAGAAGGAGACGCTCAAAGCCCTGCGCGAGATCGTTGTCTCGATGGGTTACGACAGCCCCTGGGACCTCAACCAGCACGACATGTACCAGCGCATAGACAGTGCCAAGGCCGGTCCGCTCGACGAGGTCTATCCCTTTCTCAAGCCCGGCGAGCTGCTCGCCGATCCCGACTCCACGCCTTACGCACGCGCGTGGAAGGTGGCGCGGGCGGATACCTTCCGCCGCGTGTTCTGAAGGACCCAAATCGGATGACTACCGGATACCGCATGATCGCCCGCCGGCATGGCGGCCCCGACGTGATCGAACGCGAAGACTTCACCGTGCCCTCGCCCGGCATCGGCGAGATCGTCATCGAGACCGAAGCCGTCGGCCTCAACTTCATCGACACCTATTACCGCAAGGGGCTCTATCCCGATCCCCTGCCGATCAGCCTCGGCTCCGAAAGTGTCGGGCGGATCATCGCGCTGGGCGAGGGTGTTTCCGGATTCGCCATCGGGGAGCGTGTCGGCACCACCAGCGCCGGGGGCGCCTATGCCACGCACCGGCTGCTTCAGGCGGACAAGGCCATGCGCATCCCGGAAGGAATCGCGCCCGAGATTGCCGCTGCCGTCATGCTCAAGGGCCTGACGGCCTGTTATCTTGCCGAAGATACCTTCCCCGCCGCTGCCGGCCATGTCGCGCTGGTCCATTCGGCCGCGGGCGGCGTCGGCTCGCTGCTGGTGCCCTGGCTGCTTGACAAGGGCGTGACCGTGATTGCCCATAGCGGTTCGCCGCAAAAGGCCGCAGGGGTACCCGGCGAGCATTCGCTGTCCTGCGATTTCAATGATTTGCCTGAGAAGATCCGCGAAATCACGTCCGGTGCGATGTGCCATGTCGTCTACGACGGTGTCGGCGCGTCTTCGTGGAACGCCTCGATCGCCTCGCTGCGCCGGCGCGGGCTCATGGTGACCTATGGCAATGCCTCCGGCCCGGTACCGCCGCTGCCCCCGCTCGACCTGATGCGCGCCGGTTCGCTCTATCTCACCCGCCCGACGCTCGCCGATTATGTCGCCACGCCCGAGGAACTGGCGGGTAGCGCGAAAAAACTGTTCGACCGGATCGCCAATGGCGTCCTTTCGCCCAGGATCGGGCAGACCTTCCGGCTCGAGCATGCCGCCGAGGCCCACCGGGCCCTGGAATCCCGGGCGACGACAGGGTCCACGGTCCTGGTTCCCTGAACACCAAAAAGGGCCCGGGAGTCTGGCTCCCGGGCCCTTTTCTGTTTCTCGTCACATCAGGGTGATGATGCCCAGCTGCGGATCGATCCAGCCTTCGTAGATCATCTTCACCGCCACGTAGAGGATCACCACCAGGCCGATCCAGGCAATCCAGCGATAACGCTCGATGTACCGGGCGATGAAATTCGCCGCGACGCCCATCAGCGCCACCGCCACGATCAGGCCGACGATCAGGATTCCCGGATGATCGCGCGCCGCCCCTGCCACGCCCAGCACGTTGTCGATCGACATCGAGATGTCGGCCACGGCAACGGAAATCGCCGCTCCGGCAAAACTCTTGGCCGGATTGACGCCGGAATGCTCGTCCCCCTCGATCTCGGGGGAACCCGGCGAATGCTCACCGCCCCGGATCTCGCGGAACATCTTCCACGCCACCCACAAGAGCAGCAGCCCGCCCGCAAAGACCAGGCCGACGATGCCCAGCAGCCAGGTCACCACCAGCGCGAAGCCGATGCGCATGACCAGCGCCGCGATCACGCCGATGGCGATGACCTTCTTGCGCTGCTCTGCCGGCAGTCCCGCGGCCAGGGCGCCGACGACAATGGCATTGTCGCCCGCCAGCACCACGTCGATCATCAGCACCTGCAGGAACGCCGACATGGCTGCCGGCGTCCCCAGGTTCGAGAAATCGGTGACGATATGGTGCCAGATCTCCGCCGGACCGCCCATCGCGGCGGTCGCGGCGGTCGCGGCAAGAGTATCGAGAATGCTCACGCCCCCGATCCCCGCTTACTGGTTCATCGTCGAGAAGAAGTCCTCGTTGGTCTTGGAGTCCTTCATCTTGTCGAGCAGGAACTCCATCGCATCGACCGTGCCCATCTGCATGAGGATACGGCGCAGGACCCACATCTTGGTGAGCTGGTCCTTGGGAACCAGCAGTTCTTCCTTGCGCGTGCCCGACTTGCCGACGTCGAGTGCCGGGAAGATGCGCTTGTCCGCCACCTTGCGGTCGAGGACGATTTCCGAGTTGCCGGTGCCCTTGAACTCTTCGAAGATGACTTCGTCCATGCGGCTGCCGGTGTCGATCAGCGCGGTGGCGATGATCGAGAGCGAACCGCCTTCCTCGATGTTGCGCGCGGCGCCGAAGAAGCGCTTGGGGCGCTGCAGGGCGTTGGCGTCGACACCGCCGGTCAGCACCTTGCCCGAGCTGGGCACCACGGTGTTGTAGGCGCGGCCGAGACGGGTGATCGAGTCCAGCAGGATCACGACGTCACGCTTGTGTTCCACCAGGCGCTTGGCCTTCTCGATCACCATTTCGGCGACCTGGACGTGGCGCTGGGCAGGTTCGTCGAAGGTCGAGGAGATCACCTCGCCCTTCACGCTGCGCTGCATGTCGGTGACTTCTTCCGGGCGCTCGTCGACGAGCAGCACCAGCAGGAAGACTTCCGGATGGTTGTCGGTGATGGCCTTGGCGATGTTCTGCAGCAGCACGGTCTTGCCGGTGCGCGGCGGCGCCACGATCAGGGCGCGCTGGCCCTTGCCCTGCGGGCTGATGAGATCGATCACGCGGGCCGACTTGTCCTTGACCGTCGGGTCCGAGGTGTCGAGCTTCAGGCGCTGGTCGGGATAGAGCGGCGTCAGGTTGTCGAAGTTGACGCGGTGGCGCACCACGTCGGGACTGTCGAAGTTGACGCTGATGAGCTTGGTGATCGCGAAATAGCGCTCGCCGTCCTTGGGGGCGCGGATTTCGCCTTCGACGGTGTCACCCGTGCGCAGGCCCCATTTGCGGACCTGGTTGGGCGAGACGTAGATGTCGTCGGGACCGGCAAGGTAGTTCGCCTCGGGGCTGCGCAGGAAGCCGAAGCCGTCCGGCAGCACTTCGATCGTGCCCTGCCCGATGATTTCCTCACCGTCCTCGGCCACTTCCTTGAGAATGGCGAACATCAGGTCCTGGCGGCGCAGCGTCGACGCGCCTTCCACGCCCAGTTCCTCTGCCATTTCGACCAGTTCGGCCGACGATTTTTTCTTGAGTTCCTTGAGATGCATTTTTTCTGGTTTCCGAATGGAAATTGTATGGAGGTCGGCCGGCGGATCGGATGGGCTTGGGGAAAGCGGATCCGGGCAGGAGAATGGGCTCGCCGCCCTGTGCCGGGACAACGATCAGATAGGGATTACGCGGCTTTTGGTCAACGCGCGATCCACAGGGCGGACGGCGTCTGCGCCCAGTGGATCCTGCATGCGATGCTTCGGCTCTGGAGGGCCGGGGGGGGGGCGTGCAGTCCTGGGCGGTCCCGGACGCGCGCCTGCGGGTCAGAAGGGTTTGACGACCGCGAGAATGACGATGACCACGGCGGCGAGGCCGGGAATCTCGTTGAGCAGGCGCAGCTGCTTGCCGGTCAGCACGCGTTCGCCCTTGGCCAGCTTCTTCGCATAGCCGACCAGCCAGCCGTGGTAGCCGGAAAGACCCAGCACGAACAGCAACTTGGCATGCAGCCAGCCCTGGCTCCAGGCGCCGATCGAGAAGGCCGTGGCCAGGCCGAAAACCCAGACCATGATCATGGAGGGGGTCAGGATGATCTTGCGCAGCTTCGCCTCGCGGTCGATCCAGCGCGCCGCTTCCGCCGAACCCGGCTCGGCTTCCTGGTGATAGACAAAATAGCGCGGCAGCATGAACAGCCCGGCCATCCAGAAGATCACGAAGATGACATGTCCGGCTTTCAGCCAGAGATAGAGCATGGAGAGCGTTTCCTGCATCGGCGCGCGGGGTCTCGTTGGAGCGGCAGTGGGACGGCGATCGCGCCCCTCCTGCACCCTCGCCCCGCGCGGTTCAAGGTGATTCCAGTGGGTTGAAGCCCTCCCGTGCGCGGAAGGGCCTTGTTCAGCGTGACCAGCCGCGCACGATGCGCAGCAGCGCCTCGACGTTCTCGATCGGCGTGAACTGGCCGATTCCGTGCCCGAGGTTGAACACGTGCGGGCGGTCGGCAAAGGCATCGAGCACGCGGCGCGCACCGGATTCCAACGCCTCGCCGCCCGAAAGCAGCAGCAGCGGATCGAGATTGCCCTGCACCGGCAGGCCCTGCGGCAATTCGCGCGCGGCCCAGACAGGGTCGATCGTTTCGTCGATTCCGACCGCGTCCACCCCGGTCTCGCGGGCATAGGCGGGCAATTTTTCGCCGGCCCCCTTGGGGAAGCCGATGATCGGAGTCTCGGGATGGCGCGCCTTGATCGCGGCGGTGATGGCGGCATTGGGCGCGATCACCCATTGCTCGAACTGGGCGGGCGAGAGCGAGCCTGCCCAGGAATCGAACAACTGCACGGCCTCAGCCCCGGCCTCGATCTGGCCACTGAGATATTCGACAGTCACCCCCACGATAGCCTGAATCACCTCTCCGAAGGCCTGAGGGTCGCGATAGGCCATGGCGCGGGTCTCATGCTGGTCCCGGCTCCCCTCGCCCGCGCACATGTACGTAGCGACCGTCCAGGGGCTTCCTGCAAAGCCGAGCATCGTCTTGTCGTCATCGAGGGCGGCGCGAACCTTGCGCACCGTCTCGTAGATCGGCGTGAGCCGTTCGGGCACCGCGGAGAGATTGCCAAGGGCGCTGTCGACCAGACGCGGAGAGAGCTTTGGGCCTTCGCCGGCAAGGAACTCGAGGTCCTGTCCCATGGCGTATGGCACGATCAGGATGTCGGAAAACAGGATCGCACCGTCGAATCCGAAGCGGCGGATCGGCTGGAGGGTAATCTCGGCGGCCGCGTCGGTATCATAGACCAGCGCGAGGAATCCGCCCTTGTCGGCGCGCAGGGCGCGATATTCGGGGAGGTAGCGACCCGCCTGGCGCATGAGCCAGATCGGGCGCTTGCCCGGGTTCGTTTTGCGCAGGGTGTCGAGAAGAAGGCCAGGCATCGAGATTCAGGTCCAGTCCAAAAAAATAAGATTCTTAAAAGGATGATAGAGTCTGTTGGTCCTGTGGATATCGGGGACGGCTGAACCCTGCCCGATTTATCCCGGGCTGAACAGGTTCAAGAGTCATCCGCGACTCTCCGTAGAGTCTGAGTCAAAGATTCTTTATCCCGGTTTCCCACAGGCTGTGGGCCGGTTTTGAATCTTGTTTAAGACTCACCCCATTGAATCGGTTCAACGGGGAGGAAAACCGCCTCCCGAGTTGTCACCGTATCCATCCCGTGGTTTATGCCGGGACATATCCACAGAGCCCCTGTGGGCCCCCTGAAAACCGCGAAAAAGGCCGAAAATGGCGCGTTTCCACCTCCACCTTCTCTCGGATTCCACCGGCGAAACGCTGGAAATGATCGCCAAGGCCGCGCTCGCCCAGTTCGACGATTCCGACGTCCTGCGGCACTTCTGGCCGATGGTGCGCTCGCAGCAGCACCTCGACAGGATCATGGGCGAGATCGCCGCCAATCCCGGCCTCGTGTTTTTCACGCTGGTCAACGAGGAAACCCGTGGGCGGCTGGAGGAACGCTGCCAGCAGCTCGGCCTGCCTGCGATCGCGGTGCTCGACGGGGTGACCGACGCGCTCGAGGCCCTGCTCGGGCAGGAAGCCAAGGGCCGCCCGGGGCGCCAGCACCGGCTCGACGATGCCTACTTCGCGCGGGTCGACGCGATCCAGTTCACCATTGCCCATGACGACGGCATCGCCTGGGAAGACTGGGAAGAGGCCGACATCGTGCTGGCCGGGGTATCGCGCACCAGCAAGACGCCGACCTCGATCTACCTCGCCAATCGCGGCTACAAGGTCGCGAATATCCCCATTGTCGTGGAAAGCCCGCCGCCGCCGCTGCTCTATGGCCTCAAGCGGCCGCTGGTCGTCGGCCTCACCACCGCGCCCGAGCGCCTGATCCAGATCCGCCGCAACCGCCTGCTCTCGCTCAGCCAGTCGCCCGACACCGATTACGTGAAGACCGATAGGGTCGAGGACGAGTTGAAGTATGCCCGGCGCATGTTCGCGGACAATTCCTGGCCGGTGATCGACGTGACTCGCCGCTCGATCGAGGAAACCGCGGCGGCAATCATCAATATCTACAACGAACGGAAGGCCGAGGACGCACAGGCGCGCGACATCGGCGGTCCGGTCTGATTTCCAGGAACCAGCGATGATCGTACTCGCCTCCCAGAGCGCCTCGCGCCGTGCCATGCTCGAAGCGGCCGGCATCGCCTTCCGTACCCAGCCTGCCCATGTGGATGAGCGGTGGATAGAATCGGGATTGGCGGGGGCCAGCCCGGCCGAAGTGGCGCTGGAACTGGCCAGGGCCAAGGCCCTGGCGGTATCCACTGCCCTTGCGGGGCAGTTGTCCACAGCTGCTCCCGGCGACCTCGTGCTCGGCAGCGATTCCCTGGTCGAATGCGGCGGCCGCCGGTTCGACAAACCCGCCAGCCGCGAGGCGGCGGCCGAGCATCTGCGGTTCTTCTCGGGCAAGACGCTGAATCTCCACAGCGCCGCGGCGCTGGCCCGCGGCGGCGAGATCGTCTGGGCGGAAGACGCCGTGGCGTCACTCCACGTCGTGACCCTGTCGGATCGTTTCATCGAGCATTACCTCGATGCCGAATGGCCCGAAGTGGCGGGCTGCGTCGGCGTGTTTCGCATCGAGGCGCGCGGCGTGCAGCTGTTCGAGAAGATCGAAGGCGATTATTTCACCATCCTCGGCATGCCGCTGCTGAAAGTGCAGGCGGCGCTGCGCCGTCTCGGAGAGATCGAACAATGACCGTAAGCGGGAACGCGCCGGAGTCCGGCACCCCTTATGCCGAAGTGATCGGCGATCCCATCGCCCAGTCGAAGTCGCCGGTGATCCACGGATTCTGGCTGGAGAAGCTGGGCATCGCGGCCCGCTACGAACGGTGCCTGGTCACCGCCGAAGGGCTGGCCGACTATCTCGCCGCCCGCCGCGCCGATCCGGACTGGCGCGGCTGCAACGTGACGATGCCGCACAAGCTGGCGATCGTGCCGCTGCTCGACCGGCTCGATCCGCTGGCGGCCCGGATCGGCGCGGTCAATACCGTGGTGCGCGAGGCGGACGGTACGCTGACCGGTTACAACACCGATGCGCCGGGCTTCCTCGAACCGCTGGAATCGCGCCTTGCCGAAACGCACCTGTTCCGCATGGCGCGGGTGCTGGGCACCGGCGGCGCCTCGCGGGCGATCGTCGCGGCGCTCGCCGAGCGCGGTTTTGTGGTGGTGCTGGCCGGGCGCGACCCGGACAAGGCCCGCGCGATGCTGGACGAACTCACCGCCCAGCAGGACCATCACGCGATTCACCTCGGCCACTTCGCCGCGCCGACCGACTTTGCCTTCGACGACCGCGCGCAGTGCCTTGACCTCGTGGTCAATGCCAGCCCGCTGGGCATGACCGGGCAGGAAGCCCTGCCCTTCGACTTCACCCATGCGCCGCCGGGCAGCGTGGTCTACGACATCGTCACCAGCCCGCGCGACACGGCGTTCCTGCAGGCGGCCCGCGCGGCGGGCTTTGCCACGGTCGACGGCCTGGCGATGCTGATCGGCCAGGCCGGTGTCGCCTTCACCCACTTCTTCGGCCACGAGCCGCCGCGCGATGCGGCCAGCGACGAGGAATTGCGGCGCCGGCTGGAAGCGTGACCACCACCAGGGCCAGCGCCGCGCAAAGGCGTCCGAAGATTCTGGGCCTCACCGGCTCGATCGGCATGGGCAAGTCGACCGTGGCGGCGATGATGCGCGAACTGGGGGTTCCGGTCTTTGATGCCGATGCGGCGGTGCATGAACTGCAAGGTCCGCAAGGGGCCCTTCTCGGCGCGATCGAGGCGGCCTTTCCGGGCACCACCGGCCCGCAGGGAGTCGACCGCGCCCGGCTGGGCGCGGCGGTGTTCGGCAACCGCGAGGCGATGGCGCGACTCGAGTCGATCGTCCACCCCGCGGTCGCGGTCAAACGGCAGATTTTCCTAAGGGAAAATGCCGATGCGCCCCTAGTGGTTTTCGATATTCCCCTGCTCTACGAAAAAGGCGGCCACAAAGGGCTCGATGCCGTGGCCGTGGTCTCCGCCCCGGCCGATGTGCAGCGTGCCCGCGTGCTGGCAAGGCCCGGCATGACCGAGGAGAAATTCGAACAAATTCTGGCGCTTCAGGTGCCGGATGCGGAAAAACGCAGGCGTGCCGACCATGTCATCGACACCGGCCTGTCGCATGCAGGAACACGGGAAGAGGTGGAGCGCATCCTGCGCGCGTTGGGCCAAGCGGAATAATCGTTCCCGGGGCCTTGCGAAGCCGCCCCGGCAGGCAGATATGAGAACAGATGCGAGAGATCATCTTCGATACCGAAACCACGGGATTCGACCCCAAGAACGGGGACCGACTGGTCGAAATCGGCTGCATCGAGATGGTCAACCGGGTGCTGACCGGGCGCAGCTACCACGCCTATTTCAACCCCGAACGGTCGATGCCGGCCGAGGCCGAGGCGGTGCACGGACTGTCCGACGCCTTCCTCGCCGACAAGCCGCTGTTCGCGCAAGGCGCGCAGGACTTCCTCGACTTCATCGAGGACAGCCCGATGATCGCGCACAATGCCGCGTTCGACTTCAACTTCATCGATCACGAACTGGACCGGATCGGGCTGCCCAAGGTCGATCGTTCGCGCATGGTCGATACGGTCGCGCTCGCCAAGGTGCGCCATCCCGGCGCCAAGCTTTCGCTCGATGCGCTTTGCACGCGTTACGGAATTGATCGAAGTCATCGTACCAAACACGGCGCGCTTCTAGACGCGGAACTGCTGGCGCAGGTCTATGTCGAGCTGCGCGGCGGTCGCCAGATCGGTCTCGAACTGGGGGCCGAAACCACTGAAATCGTGGCGGAAGCCAAAGTCCTTGTGCGCAAGGACCGGCCCTTCCGCCAGCCGCGTCCCCACGCGGCTACCGAAGCGGAACTTTCTCTTCACGAGGCGTTTCTCAAGTCGGTCGATACCCCGCTCTGGGGTGAATGATATCATAGCAGAAGGAGTATTCGCTCATGGACATCCGCGTCTCTGGTCACCAGGTTGAAACTGGCGAGGCCCTGCAGATCCACACCAGCGAACGACTGACGACGATCATCGACAAGTACTTCAGCCGCGCGCTGTCGTCGCATGTCACGTTCGGTCGTGCGCCCGCCGGGGCTTTCCGCTGCGATATCATCATGCACGTGATGCAGAATCTCGTGCTGAAGGGCACTGGCCTTGCCCAGGACGCCCATGTCGCGCTCGACCAGGCATCGGAGAAGATCGACAAGCAGCTGCGCCGCTACAAGCGCCGCATCAAGGACCGCCACGAGCAGACTGCCTTTGCCGTCGCCGCCGAGGAAGCCGCCTATACGATCTTTGAAGACACGCTTGTCGAAGACGATCACGAGGCCGAGGTCGAGGACGCCCCCGTGGTCATTGCCGAGACCCGCGTCGACGTTCCCGAGGCCACGGTTTCGGACGCGGTGATGATGCTGGACCTGCGTAATACCACGGCATTGCTGTTCAAAAACGCTGGCACTGGCCGTCATAATATGGTTTACCGCCGCGGCGACGGTTCGATTGGCTGGGTCGAGCCGCACTGACGCGACCACAGCGTCTCCCGGCGCCTGCACTTCTGATCGGAGGAGAGGAAGCAGCCCCCGGTACCCCCGGGGGTTGTGGACGTTTAACCATTAGCAACCGATCTTAAATCAGAATCAGAACCGAAAATGAGCAGTCTTTTCACTCTGTTGCCCGATGCCGTGACCACGGCCAGCGCAGACACCAAAGCGTCCATCCTGAGCCGCCTTGCCGAAGTATTCCACACCGTCTACGGGCTCGACCGCGAGATGGTGCTGACCCGCATTCTCGAACGCGAGGCGCTCGGCAGCACCGGATTCGGTCGTCGAATTGCCATTCCCCATGCCCGCATGAACGGTATCACCCGTCCCGTCGCGGTGTTTATCCGGCTCGATTCTCCCGTGGAATTCGAAGCGGCCGACGGCATGCCGATCGACATCGTGTTCGGTCTGCTCTCGCCCGAAGCGGCGGGCGCTGCCCATCTCCATGCCCTTGCCGCGATCTCGCGCATGATGCGCGATGAACGGATGCACGAGGCGCTGATCGATGCGCCCGGCACCGAGGCGATCTACAGCCTCATCAGCAATGTCATCGACCGCGATGCCGCCTGAGGACTCCGAGGTCGGTTCCACAGTGTCTGGGATCGACCCCGAAGTCAGCGGAGCCGACGCCAGCGGCGCGGCCCTGCACTGGCGGGCGCTCGAAGGCCTTTATGCCTCGGCACCGATCAACGGGCTGTTCACGTCGCGGCTGGAGGTTCCCGGCGAGGGGCTGGCGCGGATCCGGTTCGATGTCGATCCTTCGTGCTTCCACGCGGCGGGCGCCGCGCATGGCACGATCTATTTCAAGATGCTCGACGATGCCGCCTTCTATGCGGCCAATACGCTGGTCACCGACCGTTTCCTGTTGACCACCTCGTTCAATCTCTTGCTGAGCAAGCCCATCAAGGGCGGCTCGATCGTCGCCGAAGGGCGCTGGGTGAGTGGCCGCCGCCGGGTGCTGGTCGCCGAATCCCGGCTGATCGATGAAGCCGGGGACGAAGTGGGGCGCGGCACCGGCACGTTCATGCGTTCGCGCATCGCGCTTTCGGGCCTGCCCGGCTACGCCGGGGTCGCCTGATCCATGGATGCCCGCCTGCCCGCGCACCTCGAGGTCGGTGCCCTGATCCGTACCGCCGAAAGTGCCGGCGGGTTTGGCATGGTTATGCAAAAGGGTGAACGCGACGCCGGGACGATCATGCTCGTGCTGCTCGAAAACGGTCGCGATGCAAGGGCTTACGAACGCATGCCGCAGCTCGATGGCAGCCGCGCCTGGACGTGTTCGAAACGGCAGGAAACGCCCGATTCGCGGGACTTTTCGGACTATGTCGAAAAGCGCGGGGCGCAGGACCCGGACCTCTGGATCGTCGAACTGGATGTCGCAAGACCCGAACGACTCATCGGCATCGGCGGCTAATTCAGGTTGACTTGCACGGCCCGCAAGTTAAGTGGCCCTCCAGACGCGAATGCGGCTTGGGCAACAATTCGGTCCGCCTGGCTAGCACGCAGACGGGGAATCGTCGGCAGGATTTGCGAACGATAACGCTCCAAAGAGCCTTTCGTTCCCGCCTGCGTCGGACTGGTTCACCGCCTTTGAACAAGATTTGATGCGAAGCAAAGTGCAGTGGGCAAGCGTGGTCGCGCTTGCTGCAACGGTTATGACCGCCCTCTTCAGCGCACAGGGTTCGGGCGCTGCCGCAAACCAGCCGGTTCTGGTTGCGGCTAAATCGGAAACCCAGACGGCATTCGTTTCGACGCCGGTCGTCCAGTCCCTCCCCACCGACGGGGCAGCCGTGACGGACAGCCAGGCCGAAGATGCCAGCCAAAGCGATCCGCAGGACGCCGAATCCCTTGCCGAACTGGTTGCCATGCAGCCCAGCGGCGGTTCGGTCGATCGCCAGACGCGCTGCCTTGCCGGCGCCATCTATTTCGAAGCCCGCGGCGAAACGCTGGAAGGCCAGCTTGCCGTGGGCCGCGTGGTCATCAACCGCGCCGAATCCGGTCGTTTCCCCGCCAGCTACTGCGGCGTGGTCTATCAGCCGGGCCAGTTCTCGTTCGTGCAGGGCAAGCACATGCCCAGCATCCGCGAGTCTTCGGCCGACTGGCGCGAAGCGCTGGCCATCGCCCGTATCGCGGTGGAAGAAAGCTGGAAGAGCGAGGCGGACGACGCCCTGTTCTTCCACGCCAAGCGCGTCTCGCCCAAGTGGCGCCTGACCAAGATCGCTCAGGTCGACGATCACATCTTCTATCGCTGAGGATAGCGGATCGCGGGCTTATACCCGCCTCCGTTCCGAACATGAGAGAACGGGCCCGGAAGCACATCGCTTCCGGGCCCGTTCTCGTTTGCTGGCTTGAACAATGCCCGTGAGGGCATTTTGCGTGCGGTACCCGGCCCTCGCCCCCACCCTACAGGGTACTCTCTTGGGTGGTCGGGTGGGGGAGAGGGCCGGTGCCGCAAGATCCGCCCATGGCGGATTGTCAAACAATCAGTCCCGGAGCTGCACCCAGACCGGGGTATGGTCGCTGGCCTTCTCGCGGCCGCGATAGGCCTTGTCGATGCCGCAGGCGTGCAGCCGGTCGGCCAGTTCGGGCGAGAGCAGCGCATGGTCGATGCGGAAGCCGTGGTCGCGCTGCCAGGCGCCGGCCTGGTAGTCCCAGAAGGTCCACATGCCGCCGCGCGGGTTGTGCGTGGCCACGGCGTCGGTCCAGCCGTCGCCGAGCAGGCGGAAATAGGCGTCGCGCGATTCCGGCTGCATCAGCGCGTCGGCGGCCATCGCGGACGGCGACCAGATGTCCTGATCGGTCGGGATCACGTTGTAGTCGCCGGTGATGATCGCGGGCACTTCCTCGGCCCGGATCGCGGCCATGCGGCGGCGCAGGCGCTCCATCCAGCGCAGCTTGTAGTCGAACTTGGGGCCGGGCACCGGGTTGCCGTTGGGCAGGTAGATGCACACGACCCGCAGGCCGAACACGTCCGCTTCGAGATAGCGCGAATGGTCGTCCTCGGGCTCACCCTCCAGCCCGCGCTGGATCTCGACCGGCTTTTCGCCATCGGCAAGGATGGCGACGCCGTTGAAGCCCTTCTGGCCATGCCAGATGCCCTGATAGCCGATCTTCTCGAACTCGGCGATCGGGAAGCCCTCGTCCTGGCTCTTGATCTCCTGCAGGCAGGCGACCGAGGGGCGGGTCTCTTCCAGCCATTCGAGCAGGCGGGGCAGGCGTGCCTTGACCCCGTTGATGTTGAACGTGGCGATCTTTTTCATACGGAGAAGCTGGACCCGCAGCCGCAGCCGGCGGCGGCCTGGGGATTCTCGACCCGGAACGCGGCGCCGCCAAGCGATTCCACGTAATCGACCACGCAGCCACTGACGAGGTCGAGGCTGACGGAATCGACAACGAGGCGCACGCCATC
Source organism: Sphingomonas sp. IC081 (assembly GCF_006874585.1). GTDB lineage: Bacteria > Pseudomonadota > Alphaproteobacteria > Sphingomonadales > Sphingomonadaceae > Novosphingobium. Next base: position 3,468,864 of record NZ_CP029761.1, on the reverse strand, counting down.
GGTCTCGGCCACCGCATCGTCGGCTTCGGGCGCTTCGGCGAGGCCGAACTTGTACTGGAAGCCCGAGCAGCCGCCGCCTTCCACCGAGAGGCGAAGGATCGCGGGCTTGCCCTGCTTTTCGGCGATCGCGGCGACGCGCGCCGCTGCCGAGGGGCTGAGTGTTACGGTCTGGTCCATGCCCGCGATGTAAGCCTCGCGGCGCGTTCCGGCAAGGTTTGGGGGCGGTACCGGCCCCCTCCCCCCAAAATCCGCCGAAGGCGGATTTTCAGACGGACTCAGGCCATCTGGATATAGTCGCGCATCGCGGCGGCTTCGGATTCCACCTTGTCGATGCGGTATTTCACCAGGTCGCCGATCGAGACGAAGCCGACCATGCGCCCGTCCTGGACCACCGGCAGGTGGCGGATGCGGCGCCGGGTCATCAGCGCCAGCGCGCTCAGCACCGGGGTGGAAGGTTCGACCGTCACCGGCGGCGAGGTCATCACTTCGGCAACGGGTTTTTGCAGCATGTCCGGGCCGCTGTCATGCAGGCGGTAGAGCACGTCGCGTTCGGAAAAGATGCCGACGAGCGTTTCGCCGTCCATGATCGGCAGGGCACCGATGCGTCGCTGCGCCAGAATCCCGGCGGCCTCGCTGACGACGGTATCGATCTGGCAGGTCTGGACGGGCCCCCGGCCCTCGATAATGCGCGCAATCGTCATTGTTCGCGTCTCTCCTCTCCTCACGCCCCCGTTGTACGGTTCGCGGACTCGAGATTATCACAGCCGCAGGCGCGCCGCCACTTCGTCCGTTTGCCTAGGCTGCGCTTAGGACCCGCGCCGGGATGGCCTGCGGGATTCGCTTGCTAGCGGCCCTGGGACGCGCCACATGGGCCGCATGTTCCCGCGCTCGCCTCTCGAGGATCCCGAAAAGGCCGCCCATGCCTGGGCGCGCTATCGCCGGATCATGGCCTACATGATGATCGTCACCGTGGGGCTGGTGCTGGCCTCGGTGATCCTGCTTTACCGTTCGAACGGAACGGTTTCGGTCCACTTCTACATCGCCACCGCGGTCGGCGTGGGGTTCTCGATGCTGCTGGCCTCGGCGCTGATGGGGCTGGCCTTCCTGTCGAGCGGGACCGGGCACGACGAATCGATCGTCGACCCTTTCGAGGACGAGCAAGAGGACCAGTAACACGGGGGGCAAGCGTCAGGCCGGAGCGGTGCGGAGACGGAATTCCTCGACCGGTTCGCCGCCGATCAGGTGCTGCTGGATGATCCGTTCCAGCACCTCTTCGGTGCAGGAGTGATACCAGACGCCGTCGGGCCAGACGACCGCCACCGGCCCTGCAAAGCAGATGCGCAGGCAGTCTGCCTTGCTGCGCGCGATTCCCCCGTTGCCGTCGAGGCCAAGCTGCTTCAGCCGCTTCTTGAGGTATTTCCAGGCCGCCGCGCCCTTTTCCGGCGAGCAGCATTCGCCTTTCTGCGGTTCGGCGCAAAGGAAGATGTGGCGCCGAATCTGGTCGCCGCCGGCCTTGGCGAGGGCTTCCTGCGCCTTGGCGATCTCGTGCTGCGAGGCCGTCACGGGCGCAGCGACCACCCGGCGGCGCGGGCGCGATAGGCCTCCGGCAGCGGCGCCGGGCCTTGCGGGCCGACCATGACGATCACCGTGCGGGCAAAGACCACCGGCTTGCCGCCCTGGGTGACGATCTGGACGACCTGCTGGCTGCTTTGCCCCAGCTTCTCGATGGCGCCGTGAATGGTCAGCGTTTCCGGATAGTGGGTCTCGCCGAGGTATTCGATGGCGATGCTGGCGACCATCGTCGCCAGTCCCGCGAAGTCGTCCTGACCGCTGGCGGCGCGGTAGAAGCGCACGCGCCCGTCCTCGAGCATGCCGGCCATGGCGACGTTGTTGATGTGGTGATTGAGATCGAGATCGCTGAAGCGCGGCTCGATCGCGCACGAAAACGGGTAACGCGCGGTGTCGAGCAGCGCTGGATCGGGTCTTGCCATGGGACCGAGTTAGGAAGCCGGGGCGCCGAGGTCCAGTCCCCAGTCCCCAGTCCCCATTCTCCAGCCTGTCAGAGCTTCTTGCCGACGATGCGGGCGATTTCGGCGGCGACGAGGCGTTCGACCATCGGCGGCAGGTTCTTGTCGAGCCATTCGGCCAGCGCCGGGCGCAGCAGTTCGCGGGTCAGCCCTTCGAGCGAGGTTTCGCCCGAGCGGACGATCTGCGGCGGCACCCCGGGCTCCGACAGCATGGCGAGGGCTGCCAGCGATTCGCGCATCGACACGCGGGCATCGTCGTCGAGCAGCGCCGGCTCCTCGGCGAGCATGTCATCGGCGGGATCGAGTTCGGCGGCCTCGGGCAGTTCGAAGACATCGTCCTCGTAAGTGGCGGCGCCGGTGGCGGCATGCGTGTGCGGGCGCGCGGGTTCGCCGGCGCGGCGCTGGCGTTCGCTACGGGCCATCGCCCGGTTGTCGCGCGCGATCACCTGCTTGATCGACTGGAGGATCTCCTCGACCGAGGGTTCACCATTCTGCCGCATTGCCCAGGCCCCACCTTGCGCCCCGTTTCGCGCCGCCGGGACCATCCCTGCGGCGCGCACCCCATGCTTGTCCGCGAATCACGGTTAAGAGAGAGTTACTCCCCGCGAATTTCGCCGTCCTGCACCGGCGTGTCAACGGTGCGGGTGGACTTGGCCACCGGCGCCGGGTCGCTCTGCCAGTCGAGGAACTTGCCCTTCACGCGGTCGTAGTTGACCGCCGGGTCGTAGAGCGTGCCGCCGTCGAGGTTGAGGTCGCGGGCCTCGGCCCGGCCCATCGCGGCGAGCAGGCTGAATCCGGCGACATAGGCGTTGCGCTGGGCGGTGACGAGCTGGACCTGCGAATTGAGCAGTTCCTGCTCGGCGTTGAGAATGTCGAGGATCGTGCGGTTGCCCACCGAGTTCTCCGCGCGCACGCCCTCGAGGCTGAGCGCGGCGGCATCGACGGCGGTCTGGGTCGAGACGATCAGGTCCTTCGACGCGATCCACGCGGTATAGGCGGAGCGCACCTGGGCGATCACGTCGCGCTCGGTGGCGATTTCCTGTTCCAGCGTGGCCGAGGCGGTGGCCTGGGCCTGGCGGCGCTGGGCGGCGGGAAGGCCGCCCTGGAAGATCGGGATCGAGATCCGGGCACCGGCGGTGGCCGAACGGTCGGTCTGCGGGGTCGCGGCATGGTTGATGCCGCCCAGCGTGCCGAGATAGTTGTTGTAGGTGCCCGAGGTGTAGAGCGAGACGGTCGGCAGGCGGCCGGCACCGGCAACGTCGATGTCCTTTTCCGCCGCCTTGCTGCGCTCGCGCGAGGCGAGGATGTCGGGATTGGCATCGAGCGCGCTCTGCACCGCCTCTTCGGCACTGGCCGGCAGGTTGGGCAGCGGCGGCGGGGTGTCGAGCGTCTCGGGCGCCTTGCCGATCAGGCGGATATAGGTCTCGCGCGCGGCGGCGAGGTTGGCCTCGGCGGTGCGCAAGTCGCTGCGCGCGGTCGCGAGGCGGGACTGCGACTGGGCGACGTCGGTGCGGGTCAGTTCGCCGATCTCGAAACGGTCGCTGGTGGCCTGCAGGTTGACCTGCAGCACGTTCACGTTCTTGCGGTTGAGGCCGACGATCGCCTCGGTCCGCATCACGTCCATGTAGGCGGCGACCACCGAGGAGAACAGCGCGCTTTCCGATCCTCTGAGGTCCGCCTGCCCGGCGGCGACGCGGATCCTGGCGGCCGCGACGCGGCTGCGCACGGCGCCGCCCGAATAGATCGGCACGCCAAGATCGGCAGCCCCGGTAAACACGCGGTCAGGCGCGGTATAGGCGTTGCTGCTCTGCTGGACAAATTCGGTGTAGGTCCCGGTCGCGCTCAGCGAGGGGCGTCCCGCGGCCTTGGCGATGGGAACACCCTCGTCGGTCGCGCGCTGCTGGGCGCGGGCGGCTTCGAGGGTGGGGTTGGTCTGATAGGCCAGGACAAGCGCGTCGCGGAGGGTATCGGCCAGCGCCGGTGCGCTGGCCGTTGCCAGTATCAGACATCCCCCCGTGAGTAGCCCGGCACGCAGCGCGAACCGGGCCATGCTCAGAAGTTCCAGCGTTTGGGAGCGGCAAGCTCCGGCAGTACCGGAATTCCCATTTCGGCCAGCGGCAGCAGCGCCAGCGTGCCGCCGGTCTTGGTGCCGGTGGCAAGGCGCGGAACCTTGCGCACGACAAGGCCGGTGACCACGCGGCCACCTTCGGCGAGCGAGGCGGTCAGCGCTTCGGGCAGTTCCTCGGCGGCGCCGTCGACCACCAGCAGGGTGTGGCCGGTGCTGGTCACGTCCTTGGCGGCAGCCGGGGCGACCACGTCGAGCGTGCCGACCAGCGGGCGCAGCAGGGCGGCGAGGTAACCCTCGGCCTCACCCACCAGCAGGACCTTGTCGTCCCGGGTCGGGGCGGCTTCGGCCAGCAGGCGGCCGTAGAACAGCGGGGCGGCGAGCTGGCGGCCGTTTTCGAGCGTGATCGCGCGGTCGATATAGGCGGCATCGCGCATGCCGGCGGGGACAAAGTCCTCACGGGCAACGCCGGCCATGGCTTCGAGCACCCAGTGCTCGTTGACGCCGCTGGTGCGCAGCTGGCTGACGATCATGGCCTGGCGGGCAACCGCGCTGGCGGACCGATCCTCGGTCAAGGTCATTTGGGTCCCATTCCTCATGCTGTTGCGAGCAGGTCCGGGGCGATATGCGCCTCCAGCCCCCGCAAAGACGGACGTGATGGCGGCCTTACTAGGCCAAGCCGCGAATGAGGCCAAGCCATTTGCAAGTCCTTGGTCGATCTATCGCGACGTTTGGACGATGGCACAGGTACTTGCAAAGGGCACTTGCGAATTTTGACGTGAAAGGCGCCGAAAATGCGCTTCCTTGGCATGCGAACGGGCCGTAAGCCCATGCCGCTTAAATTGCGCGCTTGCGCGTATTTTCAAAGAGGCTCAAGGAGCCCGCAAAATCACGTGAACCGACAGGAAACCGGGAGCACTCTTTCCATGACCGAAATGGTGACGATCCGCGAAGACGACCTCATCGAGAGTGTTGCCGACGCCCTCCAGTACATCAGCTACTTCCACCCGATGGACTACATCCGCGCGCTGGGCGACGCCTACGAGGCGGAGCAAGGCCCCGCCGCCAAGGATGCCATCGCCCAGATCCTGACCAACAGCCGCATGTGCGCGGAAGGCCACCGGCCGATCTGCCAGGATACCGGCATCGTCAACGTCTTCATCGAATGGGGCCAGAACTGCCGCCTCGAATCCGAGAAGTCGCTGCAGGAAGTGGTCGATGAAGGCGTGCGCCGCGCCTACAACAACGCCGAGAACAAGCTGCGCGCCTCGGTCTTGGCGGACCCCGCCTTCACCCGCCGCAACACCAAGGACAATACGCCTTCGGTGCTTTCGGTCAGCATGGTCCCGGGCTCCAAGGTCTCGGTGGACGTTGCCGCCAAGGGCGGCGGCTCGGAAAACAAGTCGAAGTTCAAGATGATGAATCCCAGCGATTCCATCGTCGACTGGGTGATCGAGATGCTGCCCCAGATGGGTGCCGGCTGGTGCCCGCCGGGCATGCTGGGCATCGGCATCGGCGGCACCGCCGAGCACTGCGTCAAGCTCGCCAAGCAGAGCCTGATGGAGCCGATCGACATGGCCCAGCTTAAGGCACGCGGCCCCCAGAACGATATCGAGGCGCTGCGCATCGAGATCTTCGACAAGGTCAACGCGCTCGGCATCGGCGCGCAGGGCCTTGGCGGCCTGGCCACCATCCTCGACGTCAAGATCCTGGACTGGCCGTGCCATGCGGCCGGCAAGCCCGTGGCCATGATCCCCAACTGCGCCGCCACCCGCCACGCGCACTTCACGCTCGACGGTTCGGGCCCGAGCTTCCTCGAAACGCCGAACCTCGACGACTGGCCGAAGGTGGAATGGGCCCCCGATGCCGGCGCCAAGCGCGTCGACCTCGACACCCTCACCCCCGAGATCGTCCAGGGCTGGAAGCAGGGCGACCGCCTGCTGCTCAACGGCAAGATGCTGACCGGCCGCGACGCCGCGCACAAGCGCATTGCCGACATGCTCGCCAAGGGCGAGGAACTGCCGGTCGAGTTCAAGGGCCGGGTGATCTACTACGTCGGCCCGGTCGATCCGGTGCGCGAGGAAGTTGTCGGCCCCGCCGGTCCGACCACCGCGACGCGCATGGACAAGTTCATGGACATGATGCTGGGCCAGGGCCTGCTCGCCAGCATCGGCAAGTCGGAACGCGGTCCCGCCGCCACCGAGTCCATCGCCAAGCACAAGTCGGCCTATCTGATGGCCGTGGGCGGTGCCGCCTACCTCGTCGCCCGCGCGATCAAGGAAGCCAAGGTCGTCGGTTTTGCGGACCTCGGCATGGAGGCGATCTACGAATTCACCGTCAAGGACATGCCGGTGACCGTGGCGGTCGATTCCGAGGGCAAGAACGTCCACCAGCTCGCCCCGCTGGTGTGGAAGGAAAAGATCGCCAAGGAGCACCTGCTGCCGGCGTGATCCTTCGCAGGACCTGAAAACGGCAAAGGGGCCGATCCCGCCTTGGGATCGGCCCCTTTTCTGTGCCGAGCCGTTCCGTTTCGGAAAAACTCAGACGGTGAAGCTCTCGCCGCAGCCGCACGAACCCTTGGCGTTGGGGTTGGCGAACACGAATCCGGCGGTGAAGTCGTCTTCCACCCAGTCCATCGTGCTGCCGATCAGATAGAGCACCGAGGCGCCGTCGATGTAGAACAGGCCGCCGGGAGTCTCGATCTTCTCGTCGAAGGCCTTTTCCTCGCTGACGTAGTCGACCGAATAGGCCAGCCCCGAACAGCCCCGGCGCGGGGTGGAGAGGCGCACGCCGATGGTGCCTTCGGGCGCCTCGCCCATCAGCTTGGCGATGCGTGCCTCGGCATTGGGCGTGAGGATGACCGCCGCCGGACGCTGGCGTGCGGGCTTCGTGTCGGTGGTCGTGGTCATAGCTTCTTTTCCCAGAACAGCGCGGTGCCCGCTTGCGGGTCCAGCGCATAGTCGCCGTAGCCGAGCGCGGCGTAGAGGCCCTTGGCGGCGCTATTGCCGCTCAGCACTTCGAGCGTGATCTTGCAGGCGCCGCGCGTGCGGGCCTCTGCCTCGACCGCCAGCATCAGCGCCCGGCCCACGCCTTTGCCGCGTGCCTCGGGCAGCACGGCCATGTCGTGGATGTTCACCAGCGGGCGCGCGGCAAACGTCGAGAATCCGGTGATGCAGTTGGCCAATCCGAGCGCCTCGTCACCGGCAAAGGCCAGCAGCGAGAAGGCGCCGGGGTGCGCGGCAAGGCCGCTCACCAGCCGCGCGCGCACATCGTCCGACAGCGGCTTGCCCCCACCCATCGGATCGCGCGCATAGCTGTCGAGCAGCGCGACCACGCGCGCGGCATCGGCCGCGTCGGCATAGTCGGCCAGGCGTACAGCGATCTTGGCGGTCATGGCAGGGGCAAGCGTCGCCATCAGAGCATGCCCAGTTCGAGCTTCGCCTCGTCGGACATCTTGGCCATGTCCCATGGCGGATCCCAGACGAGATGGACTTCGGCATCGCGCACGCCGGGCACGGCCGAGACACGCATCTCGACTTCGCCGGGCATCGATTCGGCCACCGGGCAATGCGGCGTGGTCAGCGTCATCGTCACCGCGACCGAAGCCTCGGGCGAGACTTCGACGCCGTAGATCAGGCCGAGGTCGTAGATGTTCACCGGAATCTCGGGGTCGAAGATTTCCTTCAGCGCGTCGATCACGCCGTCGTAGATCGATCCGCCGGGCTGGCCGGGGTCGATCCCCTGCGGCTTTTCGGCCAGGAATCCGTCCAGATAGTCGCGCTTGCGCTCGGCCGGGGGGACAGGCACGTCCTCGACCCGCGCGCGGGGCGCGGGGGCAACCGAATCGACTTCCTCGACGGTGAATGTGGGCTTCTCGTCACTCATCCAAAAATTCTCCGGGTGCGCTCGATACCCTTCATGAGCGCCTCGATGTCGCTGTCGTCGCTGTAGATGCCGAAGCTGGCGCGGGCCGTGGCGGGAACGCCAAGGTGGTCCATCAGCGGCTGTGCACAGTGGTGGCCGGCACGGATCGCAACGCCCTCTTCATCCAATATGGTGCCGAGGTCGTGCGGATGCACCCCGTCCATGGCGAAAGAGACGATGCCGACCGAATCCGCCGGGCCGAACAGGGTAATGTCGTTGCGCTTGCCCAGTTCGGCGCGCAGGTGCGCGGCCAGATCGCGTTCGTGGCGCTCGGCGCGGTCGAGGCCCTGCGCGGTCAGCCAGTCGATGGCGGCGGCAAGGCCAAGCGCCTCGACGATCATCGGCGTGCCCGCCTCGAAGCGCTGCGGCGCCGGGGCGTAGGTGGTCTTCCCGAAGGTGACGCGGTCGATCATCGACCCGCCGCCCTGCCAGGGCGGCATCGCATCGAGCAGGTCCTTCCTGGCCCAGAGCGCGCCGATCCCGGTGGGTCCGTAGAGCTTGTGCGCGGAAAAGACGTAGAAATCGCATTGCATCGCCGCCACGTCGAGGGCGATGCGCGGCGCCGCCTGGCAGCCGTCGATCAGCAGTTTTGCGCCAACGGCATGGGCCAGCCTGGCCGCATGTTCCACGTGGAGCACTGAGCCGAGCACGTTGGAAACATGCGCAAAGGCCACCAGCTTGTGCGCGGGGGTGAGCATGCGCTCGGCCGCATCGAGGTCGATCCGGCCGTCCTCGGTCAGCGGGCAGACGTCGATCTCGACGCCGGTACGGTCCCGCAAGAGCTGCCAGGGCACGATGTTGGAGTGATGCTCCAGCACCGAAAGCAGGATTCGGTCGCCCGCCTTGAGGTTCTGCACGCCCCAGGTCTGCGCGACGAGGTTGATCGCCTCGGTCGCGCCGCGGGTGAAGACCACCTCGTCCTCATGTCCGCCGAGGAACGCGGCGACCTTGCGGCGCGCCGCCTCGAAGGCCAGCGTCATCTCGGCAGAGCGGGCATAGACGCCGCGATGCACGGTCGCATAGTCGCGGCCCAGCGCATTCAGGGTGGCGTCGATCACCGCCTGCGGCTTCTGCGCGGTGGCGCCGGTGTCGAGGTAGTGCCAGTTGCAGGCAAGCCCGGGGAACTGGTCCTTGAGGACGAGCGTGCCAGTGGTCACAGGCCAGCCCTCACCAACGTCTCCAGACGGGCAATCGCGGCCGCGTTCAGCGCGTCTTCGTCCGGCGCGCCGGTGAAGGCTTCGGCGACGAAGGCCTGCAGCATCAGGCGCTTGGCCTCGGGCGGGGTGAGGCCGCGGCTCATCAGGTAGAACAGGCCATTGGCGTCGAGTTCGCCGACCGCGCAGCCGTGTGCCGCCTTGACGTCATCGGCGTAGATTTCCAGCTCCGGCCGGGCATTGGCGGTCGCCGTGCGGTCCAGCAGCATGGCGCGGACCGACTGTTCGGCATCGGTGCCGTCCGCGCCGCGCTCGACGCCGATGCAGCCGAGGTAGGAGCCGACCGCATGGCCGGCCAGCACCGTGCGCACGATCTGGCTGGAGGTCGCGTCCTTCCCGGCGTGGACCACCTTGGTCACCACTTCCAGCGTCTCGCTGCCGGTCGCGAGCTGCGCCGCGCCCAGCGTGAAGTCGGCGCCTTCGGCCAGCCGCACATCCACCGCCACGCGGCCATAGGCCGGCCCTGCGGCCAGCACGCGAAGGTCGAACTTCGCGCGGGCGCCCAGCGAAATCACCAGATGGCGGGCGACGGCGGCAGCGCCGTCCTCGACGATCTGCAGCGATTGCTCGGCATCCGCCGGCACCACGATCTCTTCGCGCTCGATCGGCCAGAGGCCCGCCAGCGCGGTGAGGTCGGAGTAGCGGAAGTCCTCGTCCTTGCGGGTGGGCAGCGTCAGGGCGTCAGTCATTGGCCGCGCTCCCGGCAAAGGCGACGGCGGCGGCGCGGCCGCTCAGCACATGGGCGTCGATCGAGAAACCCTGCGGATGGCGGGCCGAACGGGCGATGGCCGAGGCGGCTTCCGCCTGCGAGCCATAGACGCCCACCAGTTCGCCCTCTTCCATCGCCGGATCGTTGTCGTGCCAGAGGAGGTAGACCATGGTCATGCGACGACGGCCTCGTAGCCCTCTTCCTCCAGCTGGAGCGCGAGTTCGGGGCCGCCCGACTTGACGATCCGGCCGGCGGCCAGGACGTGCACGAAGTCCGGCTTCACATAGTCCAGCAGGCGCTGGTAGTGGGTGATCAGCAGCACCGCCTTGTCCGCGCTGCGCATGATCGCGTTGATGCCCTCGCCGCAGATGCGCAGCGCGTCGATGTCGAGGCCGGAGTCGGTCTCGTCGAGAATCGCCAGCTTGGGATCGAGGATGCCCATCTGCACCATCTCGGCGCGCTTCTTCTCGCCGCCGGAGAAGCCGACGTTCACCGGGCGCTTCAGCATGTCCATGTCCATGCGCACCAGGCCCGCCTTTTCGCGGGCGAGCTTCAGGAATTCGCCGCCCGAAAGCGGTTCCTCGCCGCGGCCCTTGCGCTGGGCATTGGCCGCTTCGCGCAGGAACTGGACAAAGGAGACGCCGGGAATCTCGACCGGGTACTGGAAGCCGAGGAACAGGCCGGCGGCGGCGCGCTCATGCGGTTCCAGTTCGAGCAGGTCCTGACCGAGGAAATCCACCGAACCGCCGGTCACGTCATAGCCGGGACGGCCGCCCAGCGTGTAGCCCAGCGTCGACTTGCCGGCGCCGTTCGGCCCCATGATTGCGTGAATCTCGCCCGGATTGATCGTCAGCGAGAGACCCTTGAGGATAGGCTTTTCGGCAACATTGGCCTGAAGGTTATCGATCTTGAGCATGGTCATCCTTCGGCTCCCTCGTCGAAACGGGGGGCGGCAGTGGTCCCGGCCTTCCGGCGCGCGGAGCGCTTGTCGAACGGCACGTTGAGTTCGGTGGTGATCTCGCGCACGACCCCCTCGATGCGGTCCAGCACTTCGTCCTCGGAGAAGCGCAGCACGCGGATGCCCACTTCGATCAGCTTGCGGTCCTGCAGCTCGTTGACGTCGGGGTTCGAATCCTCGGGGCTGAGCTGCACGACGATCCAGCGCGAGGGGCAGGCGAAATCGACGATGGTCGAGCCGACCACCGACTGGCGGGTGAACTTCACGCCGCCCAGCTTCGAACCGGACAGTTCCGCCCAGAGCGCCTTCTGCGCCTCGCTGGGGTTGCGGCGCATTTCCTTGGCCCGCTCTTTCAGCGTTTCGAGGCGCGCGCCGGTGACGTTGAAACTGGCCTTGGCGTCCGCCTTCGGCGCGGCGTCCTTGCTGATGCCGAGGGTCTTACGGGCGGCGGTCATGGATTGGTCCTTCGTGTCTTTGGTCTTTGTTCCCATGGGCGCGATCCAGCGGCCAACTGGCCTTGGCCGCCGCACTCACAGGGGAGAGGGGAGCGGGAATGGGGGAAGTCACCCCACGCTGCCTTCAAGGCTGATGCCCAGCAGCTTCTGCGCTTCGACGGCGAACTCCATCGGCAGCTGCTGCAGCACTTCCTTGGCGAAGCCGTTGACGATCAGCGCCACCGCCTGCTCGGTATCGAGCCCGCGCTGCTGCGCGTAGAACATCTGGTCGTCGCTGATCTTGCTGGTGGTCGCCTCGTGCTCGATCTGGGCGCTGGGGTTGCGCACTTCGATATAGGGCACGGTGTGGGCGCCGCATTCCTTGCCCAGCAGCAGCGAATCGCACTGGGTGAAGTTGCGCACGCCCTCGGCATTCGCAGCCACGCGGACGAGGCCGCGATAAGTGTTGTTGCTCTTGCCGGCCGAGATGCCCTTGGAGATGATCGTCGAGCGGCTGCCCTTGCCGTTGTGGATCATCTTGGTGCCGGTATCGGCCTGCTGGTAATTGTTGGTGACCGCCACCGAGTAGAACTCGCCCACCGAATCCTCGCCGTTGAGGACGCAGCTGGGATACTTCCAGGTGATGGCGGAGCCGGTTTCCACCTGGGTCCACGAGATCTTCGAGCGCGCGCCCTGGCACAGGCCGCGCTTGGTCACGAAGTTGTAGATGCCGCCCTTGCCGTTCGCATCGCCGGGATACCAGTTCTGCACGGTCGAGTACTTGATCTCGGCATCGTCCAGCGCGACCAGTTCGACCACGGCGGCGTGAAGCTGGTTCTCGTCGCGCATCGGCGCGGTGCAGCCTTCGAGGTAGGAGACGTAGCTGCCCTTCTCGGCCACGATCAGGGTGCGTTCGAACTGCCCGGTATTCTCCGCGTTGATGCGGAAATAGGTGGAGAGCTCCATGGGGCAGCGCACGCCCTCGGGGATGTAGACAAAGGTGCCGTCCGAAAAGACCGCGCAGTTGAGCGCCGCGAAGTAGTTGTCCTGGACCGGCACGACCTTGCCGAGCCACTTCTTCACCAGCTCGGGATATTCGCGGATCGCCTCGGAGATCGAGCGGAAGATCACGCCCGCCTGCTCCAGCTCCTTGCGGAAGGTGGTGGCGACCGAAACCGAATCGAACACCGCGTCGACCGCGATCTTGCGCGAGCCCTCGACGCCGGCGAGCACTTTCTGCTCCTCCAGCGGAATGCCCAGCTTCTCGTAGACGCGCAGGATCTCGGGATCGACCTCGTCCAGGCTGTTCAGGGTCGGCTTCTTCTTGGGCGCGGCCCAATAGTAGGCGTCCTGATAGTCGATCGGCGGCACGTTGAGCTTGGCCCAGTCCGGCATCGGCATGTCCAGCCAGCGGCGATAGGCCTTGAGGCGCCATTCGAGCATCCACTCCGGCTCGTCCTTCTTGGCCGAGATGAAGCGGACGGTGTCTTCGGACAGGCCCTTGGGGCCATATTCCTGCTCGATGTCGGCGACCCAGCCGTGCTCGTACTCCGCCACGCGGGCCGCAGCCTCACGCGCGGCCTGGTCGCGCAGTTCGGGCGCGTCAGTGCCTAAGGCGGGAGCGGTTTCTTCGGTCATTCAAACTTCCTCGACGAGCTGGGTCAGGGCCACTTGCGCCAGGGCACCGCGCAGCGCCGCATTCACTTGCGGCCAATGCGGGCGCACATGGCAGCCACCCTCGATCTGGCAATCCGGCTGCTCGGCGGAATTCCCGCCGGGCTTGCCCTTTTCGAGGCAGGCCGTGAGCGCGATGGGCCCTTCGACTGCCTCGACGATATCCGCAACCGAAATCGACTCGGGCGAGCGGGCCAGCTTGAGGCCGCCACCCACCCCGCGCGACGAGATCAGCAGGCCCGCTGCGGTCAGCTTGCTCACCAGCTTCTGCACGGTGGGTGCGGGAAGCCGGGTTTCCTCGGCCAGCTGCGCGGCCGAGACTCGCCCATGCTTCGAATCGCCCGCGACGAGCGGACACCCGCCGCAATGCCGGGCGGCAGCAGACATGATGACGACGGCATAATCCGCCATGCTCGATAAACGCATCGATTCGGAGCTTTCGGGACCCGCGGGCAAAGTGGATCGATTTCTTCCGATTTGCACCTAGTGCAGGAACCCCCGGGATTCAATGGACATTCGCACGCGCATTGTTGCGAAAATACCACTGTTCCTCGGTAAGTCTTTCGCGAAAGGCCGAAAAAAAGGCGGTTTCCAGCTAGCCGGAAACCGCCCTTAGGTAATAAAGAACTCGTGCGCATCCCGCTACGAGCCCTTCGGGTCGCATCTCCCCTGTATGCAAGGGCACCGCCGATTTATTGTATAATTGCGACACGGCGTGGCTCGAATCCCACCACGATGGCGGAATTTCGCCATTCCCGGCACGCGGCGACGGCGCGCAAGAAGGGTTTGAGCCGGACGGCGGTCCGGTTTATGCGCGCGGTCGTGCTCTATTCCCTGATCCGCCCCGCTCTGTTCCGACTCGATGCCGAGTCTGCCCATGGTCTTGCCCTTGCCGGGCTCAAGCTGGCCGGCCCGGGCCGTGCCCCTGCCTGTCCGGCTGCGCTGGCCAGCGAAGTGGCGGGAATCGCCTTCCCCAATCCGGTCGGCATGGCCGCGGGCTTCGACAAGGACGGCGAAGTGCCCGATGCGCTGCTGGCGCTCGGATTCGGGTTTGCCGAAGTCGGTTCGATCACCCCCCTGCCCCAGGCCGGCAATCCCAAGCCGCGCCTGTTCCGGCTGGTCGAGGACCGCGCGGTGATCAACCGCATGGGCTTCAACAACAAGGGCGGCGAGGCGGCGCTGGCCCGTCTTTCGGCCCGGCGCGAGCGGCCGGGCGTGGTCGGCATCAATATCGGCGCCAACAAGGATTCGGACGACCGGGTTGCCGATTATGCGACGATGGCGCGGATGATGGCGCCGCATGCCACTTACCTTGCGGTCAACATCTCCAGCCCCAACACCCCGGGCCTGCGGGCGCTGCAGGACGAATCGGCGCTGACCGGCCTGCTCGACGCGGTGATCGCCGCGCGCGACGAGGCCTGCGGTTCCGCCAATGGGACAGCCGATGGGACAGCCAATGGGTCAGGGCGCCGTCCGCCGGTGTTCCTGAAAGTCGCGCCCGATCTCGAAGCGGCCGACATCGACGCGATCGCCCGCATCGCCATCGACCGCAAGCTCGGCGCGCTGATCGTCTCCAACACCACGATCTCGCGTCCTGCTCTTGCCTCGCCCCATGCGGGCGAGACCGGCGGGCTGTCCGGCGCGCCGCTGCGCGACCTGGCGCTTCAGCGCCTGCGCGATTTCCGCAAGGCGACCGGCGGGGCGATTCCGCTCGTCGGTGTCGGCGGTATCGCCACGGCCGAGGACGCCTGGGCCCGCATCCGTGCCGGTGCCAGCCTCGTGCAGGTCTACAGCGCCATGGTCTACGAGGGCCCGAACATCGCCCGCAGGATCTGCAAGGGTCTGACATCGCTCATGAAGCGTGATGGATTCGCCTCCATCGCCGATGCCGTGGGCCGCGAATAGCCTCGTTCTTCATCGCCTGACGTTCCCGTGCACGGTGTGCGGCGCGCTTGTCGCAACCTGTGCCCGCGCCTAAACGTTTCCCTAACGTCGTCACGCGGACGGCCCTTAGGCATTCACGCAAGTGCCGCCATTTTACGAGAGGATACCGGTCAACATGGATCTTGTTGACTTCGACAGCAGCCCCAACGTCGTCTCGCTGTTCCTGAAGCGCGCGGACGCCCTCGGCGAAACCCCGATGCTGTGGTCCAAGCAGGGCGGTGCCTGGCAGCCGATCACCTGGGCGCAAGTGGCGCGGCGGGTCTGCCTGATGGCGGCCGGGCTGCGGCGCATGGGCCTGCGCGCGGGCGACCGGGTGCTGATCGTCTCGGAAAACCGGCCGGAATGGTGCATCGCCGATCTCGCGATCATGGCGGCGGGCTGCGTGACGGTGCCGACCTACACCACCAACACCACCCGCGATCACATCCATATCCTGGAGAATTCGGGCGCCAGCGCGGCGATCGTCTCCTCGGCCAAGCTCGGCAAGGCGCTGCTGCCGGCCATCGTCCAGACCGACTTGTGCCGCCACGTCATCGGCATGGAGACGCTGCCGGCGCTGCAGGGCGGCACCTTCGAGACGCATGACTGGGACGGCCTCTTCACCGGCGATCCGGTCGCCGCGCGCGCCGAAGTGGAGGCGCAGCTGGTCGGCATCGGCCGCGAGGACCTGGCCTGCATCATTTACACCAGCGGCACCGGCGGCGCCCCGCGCGGGGTGCGCCAGCACCACGGCATGCTGCTGACCAATGTCGCGGGCGCGGCGCAGATCGTCATGGAGGACTTCGGGCTCGACCGCAGCGAGACCTTCCTCTCGTTCCTGCCGCTCAGCCATGCCTACGAGCATACCGGCGGCCAGTTCCTGCCGATCGGCGTCGGCGGGCAGATCTACTATGCCGAAGGGCTCGACAAGCTGGCCTCGAACATCGAGGAAGTGCGCCCGACGATCATGGTCGTGGTGCCCCGCCTGTTCGAAGTGCTGCGCACGCGCATCATGAAGCAGATCGAGAAGCAGGGCGCGGTCGCCGCCAAGCTGATGGAACTGGCGATGGGCCTCGGCGACCGGCGCCAGCACGGCCGCTGGCGCTTTGGCGACAGGGCGATGAACCTGGTGCTCGAACATACCCTGCGACCCAAGGTCCGCGCCAGGTTCGGCGGCCGGATCAAGGCGCTGGTGTCGGGCGGGGCGCCGCTCAATCCCGAGATCGGGGTGTTCTTCGATTCGATGGGGCTGACCCTGCTGCAAGGCTACGGCCAGACCGAGGCCGGGCCGATCATCAGCTGCAACCGCCCCTCCGCCGGGATCGACCATGCCACCGTCGGTCCGCCGCTGCGCGGGGTCGACCTCAGGATCGCCGGGGACGGCGAGATCCTCGTGCGCGGCGAACTGGTCATGCAGGGCTACTGGCAGAACGATGCGGCGACCCGTGCGGTGCTGATCGATGACTGGCTGCACACCGGCGACATCGGCCATGTCGACGAACGCGGGCGGATCAGGATCACCGACCGCAAGAAGGACATGATCGTCAACGACAAGGGCGACAACGTCTCGCCCCAGAAGATCGAATCGATGCTCACCCTCCAGCCCGAGATCGCGCAGGCCATGGTCCATGGCGACCGGCGGCCTTATGTCGTCGGGCTGGTCGTGCCCGATGCCGACTGGGCGCTCGAATGGGCCAAGGCCAACGACGAGAAGTTCGACTTCAAGGCGCTGCAGAGCCTGCCCGCCTTCCGCACCGCGATCCGCGCGGCGGTCGACCGGGTGAACACCGACCTCTCGGTGATCGAGAAAGTGCGCCAGTACACGTTCGCCGACGAGCCCTTCGGAATCGAGAACGAGGAAATGACCCCCAGCCTCAAGATCCGCCGTCACAAGCTGAAGGAGCGGTATGGCGAGCGGCTGGACGCGCTCTACCGCAGCTGAGGGGAGATATACTGAACTTGCTCGTCGCCCCCGCGAAGGCGGGGGCCCCGCTTCCTGCTCGCCACGCCTGCAAGGAAAAGCGGGATCCTCGCCTTCGCGGGGATGACGACAAGGGTTGGTGGCAGCGAAGCGTTCCAAACGAGGGGCGCTGCGCCCCTGCGCGTCACGGCACCAGCGTGGTGAACAGGTAGCTCGCGAAGATCACCAGGTGCACCATGCCCTGCACCATCGTGGTGCGGCCGGTGCTGAGCGTCATCGTCGCCACCAGCAGGGTGAGACCCAGCAGCACGGTCGACTTGGCCGAGAGCCCCAGTTCAAGGTCCAGCCCCATCGCCATCGCGGCGATGGCGACCGCCGGGATGGTGAGGCCGATCGTGGCCAGCGCCGAGCCGATGGCGAGGTTGAGGCTGGTCTGCACCCGGTTGGCGCGCGCGGCGGAGAGCGCGGCCAGACTCTCGGGCGCCAGCACCAGCGCGGCAATGATGATGCCCACCAGCGCCGGCGGCGCGCCCATCGCCGCCACCCCGGCCTCGATCGAGGGGGACAGCGCCTTGGCCAGCATCACCACCGCGACGAGGGCCAGCGGCAGCATCGCCGCCGCGGCGATGGCCTTGGCGGTGGGTACCGTTTCGTGGGGGGCTTCGTCCTTGTCCGGATAGAGGAAGTGGTCGCGGTGCCAGATGGTCTGGGCAACGACGAAGGTGCCGTAGAGCACCAGCGCATCGCAGGCGACAAAGATCAGCTGGTTGTCGTTGTAGAACGGCCCGGCGCTGCTGGTGGTGTAGTTGGGCATGACCAGCGTCAGCACCGAGAGCGTGGCGAGAATCGCGAGGCCGTGGTTGACCCCGGACTGGGTATAGCCCTGTTCGTGATGGCGCCCGCCGCCCAGCAGCAGGCAGACGCCGACGATGCCGTTGATGGTGATCATCACCGCCGCGATCACCGTATCGCGGGCGAGCGACTGGGCGCCGTGCCCCTCGCTCAGCATGATCGAGACGATCAGCGAGGTCTCGATCACCGTCACTGCAAAGGCGAGGATCAGCGTGCCGAACGGCTCGCCGACGCGGTGGGCGATGACTTCGGCATGATAGACCGCCGCCATCACTGCCCCGCCCAGCGCCACCGCGACCGTCGCGGTCAGCACGATGCCGCCGGGCTTGCCGATGAGGATCGCGGCGAGCGCCAGTAGCGGCACCACGATCGACCAGGGCGAAAGCCCGAAGGTGGGGAACCGGGGGGCGGCGGATTTGGCGGCGCTCATGGCGGCCACTATAGGCAAAATTGCCGTGTCGGCCAGTTGGATAGGGTTTCGGGGGCCGTCACCGGGCGGGACATGCACGCGCGGCTGGACTGGCTCTGCCGGTTGCCAGCGCTGCCCCGCGCATCCTGAGCCTGTCGCAGGATGGGGAACCGCAGCGCCCCGCCCGCCGGGGGCTTCGACAGGCTCAGCCTGAGCGGGCGGGGAGGTTTGATTTGGGTGGGATGCGGACATTCATAGCGCGAGGCTAAGGACCATCAAAATGCGGTTAACTTCACAGCATTATTGTGATGACGATTACCGATAGTAGCAGCATGGCGAGGTATGTTGCAAGCATCATGCAGAATGAAAAAGTATTTTCCTCCCGCTGTACATACTCTGTCCTTAGAAAAACGGTTCCTCGTGCCAGTCCTGACCACAGATTGAAGGCCGAAAATATTGCTATCAATATCGATATTGATATTAACGGCATTGTAGTCCCTGCGAGTGATGCCCAAAAAGGCTGAATTCTGCGCAATGTTGCAGGTTTTCAGAATGACCTCAATGGGGGGGAGGCGTTGACTTGCAGCCTTTGTCCGCAACGGGGCGAATCCAGCCGTTCCGCATTTGAACCCACCCCCGCTCAGGCTGAGCTTGTCGAAGCCCGCACGCGGCGCGTGACCATCCGCTGGTCGGCCTTCGTGCAGCGCACTGCTGCCGGGGGCTTCGCCAAGCCCAGCCGTCGCCGGGATGGCGAGGCTGCGCCAAAAGGAAACGCGCCGGATGTTTCCACCCGGCGCGTCCTCCAGCAGGCAACTGGTTTTTTACTGACAGTCGTTCGCTGCCGTTTCCTTGCGACCCGGAAGGCTCTCCGGAAGGAATGGGGGAAGGAATCTCTTGTCCGGCTCAGGCGGCCTCTTTCTCGATCCACTCGGGGTAGAAGCTGGGCTCGCGCTCCGACCAGCCCTGGGCGGTGGCGGCGGCTTCGCTGATCGAGTGGAGCAGCAGCTTGCGGCGTTCCGGGTGGATCTGCGGCAGCGCCGCGGCGCCGCAGAAGGCGCCCGGCAGCCAGGGGCGGACCCAGGCGCCGAGCAGGCGTTCGTAGAGGAAACGGAACGCCGAGAACGAGCCGATGCTGTCCTGCGCCAGATCGAAGGCGGCCATGGACATCAGCTTGCCCATCACGCTTTCGAGATCGTCGAAACCGCTGTCGTCCGGGCGCAGCTTGCGCAGCGCCTTGAGCGCACCATAGGCGGCGTACTGCTGGCGGATCGAGCCCGCCTCGGCCGCGTCGCGCGCCCAGAGCTTGAAGGCGTCCTGCCGGCCAAGCCCGACATCGAGGCTGCGCCGGATGTAGCGCTGCTCGCACGCCGTGAAGCTGGCGAATTCGCGCAGCTCGCTGATCGTGACAGTGGCCGTACCGATGGTGCTCATGTCCTGGCTCCCGTGATTCGCGGAAGGTTCACGCCTTCCTCACGAGAATCACTTTTGCGCAGGCCTGCTTTCAGACGGCTTAACGATGCAATCGTTTGCTTACGACCAGTCGCGGAAGCAGATCTAAAGAATTCCGTTAACCATCAGATCAGGCCGGCAAGCGGGCTCGAAGGGTCCGCGTAGCGCCTTTGCGCCATGCGTCCGGAAAGGTATGCGTCGCGTCCGGCCATGACCGCGTACTTCATCGCGCGGGCCATGCGCACCGGATCCTTCGCCTCGGCAATGGCGGTGTTCATCAGCACGCCGTCGCAGCCCAGCTCCATCGCCACGGCCGCTTCGGAGGCGGTGCCCACCCCGGCGTCGACCAGCACCGGCACTTTGGCGCCCTCGACGATCAGGCGCACCGTCACCTTGTTCTGGATGCCGAGGCCGGAGCCGATCGGCGCGCCGAGCGGCATCACCGCGACCGCGCCGCAGTCCTCGAGCTGCTTGGCGGCGATCGGATCGTCGACGCAGTAGACCATCGGCAGGAAGCCTTCCCTGGCGAGGATCTCGGTGGCCTTCAGCGTCTCGCGCATGTCGGGGTAGAGCGTGCGCGCCTCGCCCAGCACCTCGAGCTTGACGAGGTCCCAGCCGCCCGCCTCGCGGGCCAGGCGCAAGGTGCGGATGGCGTCGTCGGCGGTGAAGCAGCCGGCGGTGTTGGGAAGGTAGGTGATCTTTTTCGGGTCGATATAGTCGGTCAGCATCGGCGCCTTGGGGTCCGACACATTGACGCGGCGCACCGCGACCGTGACGATTTCCGCGCCCGAGGCCGCCACCGCCGCCGCGTTCTGCTCGAAGTCCTTGTACTTGCCGGTGCCCACGATCAGGCGCGAGGTGAACGTGCGGCCGGCGACGGTCCAGGAGTCGAGCGACGTGTCAGCAGAAATATCGGTCAAGGTGCGCATCCTTTCGGGGGAGCGGGAGTCAGGAGGGCGGAAAAGCGGGGGGCGGAAGGAAAGGCAGGGTGTCAGCCGCCGCCGACGAAGTGGACGATCTCCAGCACGTCGCCGTCCGACAGCATGACGTCGCCGAGCGTCGAGCGCGGGGCGATCTCGCCGTTATGCTCCACCGCGACCTTCCTGGGGTCGAGGCCGATCTCGGCGACAAGGTCGGCAATGCTGGAGCCGGACGCGGTGCGGCGCGGCTCGCCGTTGACGGTGAGGGAGATGTCTGCAGCCATGCGCCGCAGATAGCGCCGGGAGCGGATTTGGAAAGGGCCGATCGTTACCCTAGGCGGAGCAACGCTGCTGGCGCAGCTTGCAGGGCAACCCCTACGGGGCTGGAGGCCAAAGCCGTGGCAACGCGGAATCTGTCCACGCCGCCTAGCTCAATGCGAGTGGCGCATGTTCCGGATATGCGCGAAGGCAACCAGCGAGACGCCGATGATGGTGAGCACCGACTCGGCGGTGCCGTGGCCGACCAGAATCGCCGCCGCCATCAGCGCGAGGCCGAGGCCGCCGATCACCAGCGGCGCGATCCGTCCGTGCCGGGCAACCCCGAAACCGAGCGAGATGACGCCGACCACCACCGCCAGCATCAGGCCGACGCGGTGGATCTCGGGCGAGAGCAGGACCTGCCCGCCGATGACATCGCCGCCCAGGCCGAGGAAGCCGACCAGCACGACGCCGAGGACGCAGTGGACCGCGCAAAGCCCGCTGAGAAGGATACCGGCCCGGTCCATCCGGTTGCGAATCGCTGTCAGGGTGCTGCGCATGGCCACCATCTATGTGATGTTGTATCATCATTCAAGGGGCGGCCCGGAATAAATGTCCTCCCGGTGGTTCCGCGTCATGCGGCGCCGAACGATCCGACGCAAAAGTTTCGGTTCCGGCGCAAAGGTTAACCTTGCGAAAATCCGCGCAAGATCGCAGGGACGTCGGCCATGAGAAATACTGACGGTCGCCCGCTGCTCGGAACTTCCGACGATATCGTCCCTATGGTCCGCTGGCTGTTTTTTGTCGCCGCGCTGGTGGTGATGATCGTGGCGGTGGGGGGCATCACCCGGCTCACCGAGTCGGGCCTGTCGATCACCGAGTGGAAGCCGCTCACCGGCGCCATCCCGCCGCTCACGCAGGCGCAGTGGCAGGCCGAGTTCGACCACTACAAGCAGATCCCGCAGTATATCGACGTCAACGGCCCGGCGGGCATGACGCTGGCGCAGTACAAGTTCATCTACTTCTGGGAATGGGTCCACCGCCTGCTGGCGCGGCTGATCGGCATGGCCTTCGCGCTGCCGCTGGCGTGGTTCTGGTTCAAGCGCACGATCCCGCTGGGCTACAAGCCGCGCCTCGTGGCGCTGCTGGCGCTGGGCGGGCTGCAGGGCGTGGTCGGCTGGTGGATGGTCTCCTCCGGCCTCACCGCCGAAGCGGCCGACCGGGTGAGTCACTTCCGCCTCGCCGCGCACTTGCTGGTGGCGCTGACGACGCTGGGCGGCCTTGTCTGGACCGCGCTCGACTTGCGCGAACTGGCGCGCGGACAGGCCCCGGCCCGCATGACCCGGCTTGGCGCGCTGGCGCTGGCGATGCTGTTCTTCCAGCTGTTCATGGGCGCGATGGTGGCGGGCCTGCGTGCGGGCTATGTCGCCGGTGCCGGCTGGTTCAGCATGGACGCCTGGCCGCTGATGCAGGGCACGTTCTTCCCCGAGGGTGTCGAATGGGCGCAAGGCGCGCTTCACGCGCTCGTCAACGATCCGTTCCTGACCCACTTCGTCCACCGCTGGTGGGCCTGGGCGGTGGTCGCGGTGCTGGTGGTCATGGCCCGCCGCCTCAAGGCGCTGCGCCTGCGCAAGGTTTCCATCGCCATCCACTGTGCCTTCGGGATCCAGGTGATCCTCGGCATCTGCACCGTGTGGTCGGGCGTGGCCTTGTGGCTGGCGGTCGCCCACCAGCTGTGCGGCGCGCTGCTGGTGGCGGCGACGGCCTGGGGCGCGCATGGCCTCGGCCGCCGCGACCAGGTCGGGATCGGCATGTGAGCGAGGCCACGCCGCGCGAGCCGGTTGCCGCGCTGATCTGGAGCCCGTTTCCCGATCAGGAGAGCGCGCTGGCCGTGATCCACGCGCTGCTCGACGAAGGCCTGGCCGCCTGCGGCAACCTGATGCCGGGCATGACCTCGGTGTTTGTCTGGAACGGCGAGAAGGACAGCGCGCACGAACTCGGCCTGATGGTGAAGACCAATGCCGAGCTGCTCGATGCCGCCGTCGCCCGGCTCACCGAGCTGCATCCTTACGAGCAGCCGGCGGTGCTCGGCTGGCGCTGCGAGACCGGGGCGCCGGGCACGCTGGCCTGGCTGGCGTCGATAGCGCCTTCAGAGGGGGCTTCCGGCGCCCCGGAAACCTGACGGTATTATTTTACCTCTCTGAAAAGCCCCGGTCTGCTTGACTTGCAGGGCCATTTCGACGATTTGGCCGCCTTCCCGCAGAGGGTGAAGATTCGTGCAAGCGATCGATTCGGCCTCCGCGACCTGAACATTAGGGATAGACCAGCCATGAAGGCGCTTACGAAGGTCACCCGGTCGATCAAGCCGGCCGAGGTGGAAAAGAAGTGGCATCTGATCGATGCCGAGGGTCTGGTGGTTGGCCGTCTCGCGGTCGTCATCGCCGACCTCCTGCGCGGCAAGCACAAGCCGAGCTTCACCCCGCACGTCGATTGCGGCGACCACGTCGTCGTGATCAACGCCGAGAAGGTGAAGTTCACCGGCAACAAGCTCAAGCAGCAGACCTACTACAAGCACACCGGCTACGCCGGCGGCATCAAGGAAGTGACCGCGGACAAGGTTCTCGCCGGTCGTTTCCCCGAGCGCGTGCTCGAAAAGGCTGTTGAGCGCATGATCCCGCGCGGCCCGCTCGGCCGTGACCAGATGCGTGCCCTGCACCTCTACGCCGGCACCGAGCACCCGCACGGTGGCACCCAGCCCGAAGCACTCGACGTTGCTTCCATGAACCGCAAGAACAAGGTTGGCGCGTAATGTCTGATACCGAAACCGTTCAGAGCCTGGCCGACCTCAAGGACCTCGGCGAAGTCGCCGTGGCCGATTCGGCTGAAACGATCGCTCCGGTCGTCTCGAACGCCCCGCTCCGCGCCCAGGAAATCGACGCCCAGGGCCGTGCCTACGCCACCGGCCGCCGCAAGGACGCCGTGGCCCGCGTGTGGGTCAAGCCCGGCACCGGCAAGGTGATCATCAACGGCCGCGACCAGGAAGTGTACTTTGCACGTCCGACCCTGCGCCTCGTGATCAACCAGACCTTCCAGGTTGCTGGTCGTGACGGCCAGTACGACGTGATCGCCACCGTCAAGGGCGGCGGTCTCTCGGGTCAGGCCGGCGCTGTGAAGCACGGCATTGCCCAGGCCCTGTCGAAGTACGAGCCCGCCCTGCGCGCCGCCGTCAAGGCAGCCGGCTTCCTCACCCGCGACAGCCGCGTGGTCGAGCGTAAGAAGTACGGCCGCGCCAAGGCACGCCGCAGCTTCCAGTTCTCGAAGCGCTGATCCGCTTTTTCGAGAGCCAAGGCTTTACAAAAAGGGGTCGCGGGAAACCGCGGCCCTTTTTTGTTGTCCGCTGCTGGTATCGTCCGCGCGCGATCGCGCTTCAGCGGCGGGGGAGCGGTTCGCAGGCGACACCGTCGCTATCGCCGTCCAGGCCCGGACGATAGCCGGGCTCGCCGATGCGCATCGGGGCCAGCCCGGCCGCCCAGGCGTCCCGGCAATTGCGGAAGAAGACGGCGGCGGAGCGGCTGGCGGCGCGCGCAGGAGCATGCTGGGGCGCCGGCCGAGATGCTGGCCGAGACCCTGTCCGGGGACCTTCTGGCGCGCGCGGATGGGCCTTGCGGTAGTCTGCCGGCTGCTCGAACGTCCCGGCCCAGATCCCGGCCTTGCGCGCCCGGGCATCGGCTTCGGCGGGCACATAGGCCGGCGTGAAGTGCGGCAGCGCGGCGGCATAGCCCATGCGCACCACCGCGTCCGACAGATCGATGTCGCCCACCCGGCAGATCGCCACGACCCGGCCATAGTCGTCGGTATCCTGCTGCGTGCAAACCGCCTCGCGGCCCGCGACCAGCCCCGACAGGGCCTGCCGCGCATCGAGACCGCAGGACCAGCTGGTCCCGCCCCGCTGGCAGGTCTGGTCCTTCTCCACCGCATCGATGCCGAACAGGCGGATCCGCGCTCCGGTCATGTCCAGCGAATCGCCGTCCACCGCCACGACCCGGCCGGAATAGACTTGCGCCTGCGCCGGCATCTGCGCCGACAGGGCGAGGCTGGCGGAGGTGAGCAGCAGGGCGGCGGGAAGGGTCTTGCGCATGGGGCGGCGGGGTCTTTCGGCGGGCGGCGATCTTGCGGAACACCTGTCATACCCCCGATTTCCTGCCAATTCCTTCCCTTGCCCGGCGCGATCGGGAAACCCATCGCATGGCAAGATACCTCGTCATAGCAAGGTATCTTGCCGTGCCCTGTATTTTCTCATGCAAGGTATCTTGCGTCGCACAGTAGCTGGTTATATACACTCCTCATCCGCAGGAGATGATTCGATGTCCGAAATCGAGATCCAGTTGAAGAAGGGGGTGCTGGGGCTCTGTGTCCTGGCGCTGCTTTCGCGGGGTGACAGCTACGCTTACGAGATCGCCAGCCGCATGGCCGACGCGGTCGACATGGGCGAAGGCACGATCTACCCGCTGATGCGCCGGATGCAGAGCGATGGCCTCGTGGTGACCTACCTCGAGGAATCGCCCTCCGGTCCCCCCCGCAAATATTACCGCATCACCGAGACCGGCCGTTCGCGGCTGGCCGAACAGGTTGCCGAATGGCGCGGCTTCACCGCTGCCGTCGACGGCCTGATCGCAGGCGCGGCAGAGCCGGTCGAGACGGCTTCGGCGCCCGTTGCAGAAGGGGAGCAGAGCCATGACGCGTAACGAATTCATCCGGCGCCTGAAGGCCGGCCTCAAGGGTGTGCCGCAGGACGTCATCGCCGACATCGTCGCCGACTACGAGGAGCACTTCGAAGCCGGCGCCGCCGAAGGCCGCAGCGAGGAAGAAGTCGCCGCAGCCCTCGGAAACCCGGCCAGGCTGGCGCGCGAACTGCGCTTCGAGGCAGGCTTCAAGAACTGGGAGAGCGACCGTTCGCCCTCGTCGGCCTGGGGCGCGATCCTGGCCTTCATGGGCCTGGCCACCATCGACATCCTGATCCTGCTGCCGGTCGTGCTGCCGGTGCTGGGGGTGATGTTCGGCCTCTTCGTGGCGACGCTGGTGATGTTCTTCGTCGGCGGCTTCGTGCTCATCGCCGGGCCGTTCAGCGGCTTTCCGGGCGGTGCCCTGGTCGCCATCCTCGGCGGTCTCGGGACGATGAGCGCCTCGGTCGCGGTCGGTGCGCTGCTGACGCTGGTCAGCATCTGGATCATCAATGCCCTCATGTGGTTCGGCCGCCTGCACTACCGCGTGATCGAACCCGCCATCCACCCCGAAGACTGATCGGCACGAGAGAGAGAAAGGAACCAAGAGATGTTCAGGAAGCTGCTCATCGTATTCGCCAGCGGCGTGATCCTCTCGATCGTCGCCTTCGGCGCGGCCTGGGTCATCGGCGGGGACACGTTCCGCCAGGAAATCCACGAAAACGGCGGCTGGAACTTCGAGTTCGGCGACGACGAGAAGGACCACGGCCCCGACAAGACCCGCACGTTCGCGCTCCAGCCCGGCAGCCACCTGGCGATGAACGTTCCGGTGCAGCTGGTCTTCACCAGGGGGGACAAGGCCGAGATGGTCGTCAGCGGCCCGCAGAAGGTGATCGACAGGCTGACCTTCGTGGACGGCAAGCTCGACATCGACGGCGACATGCACATGCGCAAGGGCCTCAAGGTGCGCATCACCGCTCCCGAGATCGAAAGCTTCGACTTCGATGCCCCCGGCGACGTGACGCTGACCGGCCTCGACCAGGACAGCCTGACGCTGAAGGCCGACGGCGCGATCAACCTCGATGCCGCGGGCAAGGTCCGCAAGCTCGACGTCCAGACCGAAGGCGCCAGCAACCTCGATCTCGCCAAGCTGCAGGTCCAGGACGCCAAGGTCGGCGTCGACGGGGTCGGCAACGTGACGATCGGCGCGACGGGTGACGTCTCGGTCTCGATCAACGGCATCGGCTCGGTCAGGCTGGTGCGCAAGCCCGCCCACCTGCAGACCGACATCAACGGTCTCGGCAAGGTCGACCGCGACTATCAGTGACGGGAATGGGCTGCGGCGGGACACATGGCCCCGCGGTAGCCGGAAAGAACAGGGCCGCAGCATCCACCAGGGATGCTGCGGCCCTTTCTGGTTGGGTTCAGTGCCGCCTAGGTGTCGTTCTGTACCCGTTCAGTGCGGTTTCAGTGCCGCCTCTCAATGCACCGGCGGATCGACCGGCGGAACCGCGCCGACCGGGGCCACCGGCTCGCCCGGCTGGCGCGGCGGCAGGGCGTTTTCGGGCACTTCGTCGATCTGCATCGCGGCGGTCGGCACATGCTCGAGATTGCGTGCGACGACATGGATCTCCTCGCCGGTGATGGTGATCTCGTTGAAGCTCGGCGGGGTCGAGCGGATGCGCCGCGACAGTGTTCCGGCGCCGATCATCCGCAGCGGTCCTGCGGGTGTTTCTGCCGTAAGATCAAAGGCATCGTGGATATGGCCGGAAAGCACCGCCATGACCTTGCGGCCGGCCAGAACCTCCATCGTGCTGCTGCCGTTGATGGTCAGCAGCTTGTTGTCGCGCGCCCGCCGTTCCAGCAGCGGATGATGCGCCGCCACCAGCACCCGGGTGCCCTTCGGCAGCGCATCGATGGCGGCGAGGGTCTCGCGCAGCGCGGCGTCGGTCACCCAGCCGTTGGACCAGGGAAACCGCTGCCACTGGGCGCGCGTCGTGGTCCGCAAGGGGACGATGGCAAGGCCCGGAAGATCGAGCTGCGCCTCGACCTGGCGCTCGATCGCGCGGAACCGGCGATAGGGATCGAAGAAGCGCTGGTAGAGGTTGAAATAGGGAATGTCGTGGTTGCCGATTTCCACGGTAACCGGCGCTTTCAGCCCCTTGATCCACGCGCAGGCGGCATCGAATTCGTGATGCCGCGCGCGCATCGTCAGGTCGCCGGTAATGGCGACGGCATCGGGCCTTTCGCGGGCGATGGCCTGCTCGGCCCAGGCGATGGCTGCGGGATCTTCCAGCCCGAAATGCACGTCGCTCAGATGGAACAGCCGCAAGGGGCGGGAATGGTCGGAAACCTCAGGATTCATCGATCGTCGTCACCAGATCGACCTCGCTGGTCGTGGGAAGGAAATGCTCTTGCGTTCCCCCGTCGAATGGTTCGCCGTCGATCAGCAGGCCCATCGGTTCGCCTTCGGGGCAGACCAGCCGGAGCTGTTCGTGCCGGCCGAGGCGGTCGTGCGGGCCGTCGCGAAAATCGCGGTTGAGCAGGGCGATGCCCTGTCCGGCAAAATCGCCGGGCGTCTCGGCGTAGTAGCCTTTCGCTTCAAGTCCATTGGCGGCGGGAGTCACGGTGATGGCGGCATAGCCGTCCTCGCGCGTTCCGTCGACCTTGGCGCTGTCGACTCCATCACAAACGACCTTGGGACCATTGACCGACCAGGCGATGGCATCGCGGGTGGCGGCCACGAAATCGAGCACATTGCCCGCGCGCATCGCTTCGCGCACTTCGTTCCATACCGTTCCGGGACCTGCCAGGATCCCGGTCAGCGCGATGCCGTGGCGGGTGGAAATGACCGTGGGCCGACTCGTCGGCAGCCGGTCCGGGGCGAGCCGGGCGATGATCTCGCCGGCAGGCACGTCGCCGTGGAGGCGCTTGGCCAGCATGTTCATGGTGCCGCCGGGCAGCACCAGCACCGGGCCGTCCCAGCCGCGTGCGGCGGCCACCGCGGAATGGGTCGTCCCGTCGCCGCCGAATATGGCCAGCAGGGCAATCCCGCTCTTCGCCAGTTCCGGGGCCTCGGGGGCGGATTCGCCGGGAAAGCCGATGCGGCGTTCGAGCACGAATCCGGCTGCCGTCAGTGCGGCCTCGACTTCGGCGACGGCGGCATCGTCGTTGCTGCCGCTGGCGGCGTTGCACACCAGCCAGCAGCGCGGGGCGGATGGGGAGGTTTGGCTCGTCATGGCCTCACAACCGGCCAGAACCGCAAGCGGTTCCCGGTCGCTTGCGTCACGCCCGGCCGGAGAAGATCAGCCAGGCGGCGATGCCGTTGACGATCGAATAGAGGGTGTAGAGCCAGGCCCATCCGGTCGATCCGGCGGCGACCATGATCATGGCGCCGAGCAGCATGGCGAATTCGACCAGCAGGCTCAGCCGCCCGCCGAGCGGCTGGATCAGCCAGGGGACCTGGCCAAGCAAGGAATGCCCCGATTCGAGCACCGCCTTGTGCGCTGCGAAGTTGAGCACGCCAAGACAGAAGATGACGACAAGTCCCATGGCTGCCGGCGACTGTACATGGACGGGGCAGTTCTTGCCAGCTCGGCGGCGAATCGCCGGCGATTCGGGGCGCATTTCCAGCATCGTCCAATAACGGGAAGGACTTGAGCAGACGTCCTTCGTCGAGTGCCCATGTCGTTCGTCCTTCGCATTGCCCTTTCGTCGACAGGCGGGCCGCTGCGGTCGAGGTCCGCGTGAATCGCGGGGCCGGCCGGGGCAGAAGAAACTCACCGGGCCGAAACGGGGACTTCCCGCAAATAGCCCACCACCAGGAGGAAAACACGATGATCAAGACCACTTCCATCGCCGCCGCCGCGGCAGCGCTCGTACTGACCGGCCTGACCTTTTCGGTTGCCGCACCGGCCCAGGCCAAGGACATCACGGTCAGCTACGCGGACCTCAACCTGACGAGCCTCGAAGGCCAGAAGACGCTCGCCCGCCGCCTCGATGCCGCCGCCCGCAACGCCTGCACCTACGATCAGCTCTCGACCGGCACGCGCATCCGCGATCCCCAGGCCGTCGCCTGCTACAAGAAGGCCCGCGCCCAGTCGCACGACCACATGGCGATGGCTGTCGAACGTGCCAACCGCGCCCGCGTCGCCGTCGCCAACTGAGGCTGCGGCCGGGAATGCGCAGCCAGCGCGCCGCATGAGCGGCACCGGCCTTCTCCCTGACTCGATCACCCGGCGGCAGAACTCTGCATGGTCGGGTGGGGGAGGACGCCGGTGCCGGAAAAGCCCGGCAGGATCACCGGCCGTGGATTTTCCAGAAGGCTCCCAACGAAGTCCCTAAAAAATAATCGGATGCAGACTGGCGGGCCCTAGCGGCCCGCCATTTTCTTGACCGAAGGCAGGTAAGTCCGGCCGATCCGCAAGGCTTCGCCATCGGCGGTCTCGACCGACCAGACGCCCAGGCCCTCGTGCCGCAGGCCGGTCACATGATCGCGCCGCAGGATGCAACTGCGGTGGATGCGGATGAACTGTTCGGGATCGAGGCGCTGTTCGAGGCTGGTGATGGTCTGCAGCAGCAGATAGCTGGCGCCCCGTACATGGAGGCGCACATAGTCGCGCTCGGCATCGATCCGCTCGACATCGCCGGCGGGCACACGCACCAGTTCGGAGCGGTGCGGCACCCAGAATTCCTCCAGCCACTTGCCGGTGGGCACGGTGCGTTCGCCGCGCCGGGCGCCGACGCGCGAGATCGCGCGTTCCAGCCGTTCCGGGGCGACCGGTTTCAGCACGTAGTCGACCGCATCGAGATCGAAGGCTTCCACCGCGAATTCGTCATGCGCGGTCACGAAAATCACCGCCGGTGCCTCGGGCAGGCCGCCAAGGCGCCGGGCGACGGTGAGACCGTCGGTTTCCGGCATCGTCAGGTCCAGCAGCACCAGGTCGGGCGAGAGCGCCTCGATCAGCCGCAAGGCCGCCTCGCCGTCGCTCGCGGTGCCGATCACCGAGATCGTGTCGATACGCGCGCAGATCACCTGCATGCGCTCCACCGCCAGCGGCTCGTCGTCGACGATCAGCGCGCGCAGCGGCGCGGTGTCCAGACTTTGTACGGGTTCAGGCACGAGAATGCTCCAGCGGGCCCGCAGAGGGGGACCCATAGTTCAGCGGCAGGTGCAGGACCGTGGCAAAACCGCCTTCCTCGCGCCGGCCGAACGTGATCTGTGCGGCATTGCCGTAGCGGGCCCGCAACCGGTCGCGGACATTGCCAAGGCCGATGCCGAAGCCCTGCACGCCCTTGACCTTGCCGCCGGGGCCATCGTCGCTGACGGAGATTACCAGTGTGTCGCCCTCCGCTTGCGCGCGGATGGCGATCGTCACCGGGCGCTGGGTGGCGGCAACGGCGTACTTTACCGAATTCTCGACAAGCGGCTGCAGGATCATGCCCGGCACCATCGCATCGGAAACGGCATCGTCAATATCTATCGTCGTCACCAGGCGATTTGGGAAACGAACCGCCTCGATGTCGAAATAGAGTTTCTGAAGTTCGATCTCATCGACAAGCTTGAGGTCGCTTGTCGGATCCCCGGAGAGCGTCCGGCGATAGAACGTCGAGAGCGTCTGGATCATCGTTTCTGCATCGTCCTGCTTGCCGGTCATGACCAGCGCCGAAAGCGAGTTCAGCGTATTGAACAGGAAGTGCGGATTGACCTGGTAGCGCAGCGAACGCAGCTCTGCCGCTGCTGCGGCACGGCGGTGCTCGCCCTCGCGGCGCTCCGCCACGCGGGCTTCTTCCGCCTTGGCCAGCGCAAAATAGAGCGCCGCCCAGGCCAGCACGAGGAAGTAGCGGGTGAAGGCATAGTCCGTCACCGTGGCCCAGCGGCCATATTCCTCACCCAGGCTCTTGTTGGTGTGGATGGTGATGGAGTGGGCCTTGTTGTCGCTGGTGGTGGTCGGCTCGGGCGGAGTTGGAGCCGAAGGGGCGCTGGCATCGTCGGTCGGCGTGCCGGGCAGCCGCGGGGCGGGCTGGGTGACCGAGGTGGGCAGATCGAGGAGAATGTTGCCGGCATCGTCGCGGCTGATCCGGACATTGCCCGATTTGACGGCCTCGGCCTCTTCCTCGCTGCCGTAGGCGGGGCTCATCTCGATGTCGGAAAACACCGTCTGGTTGATGACGCTGAGCAGGAACGCCAGCGGCAGGGCGCCGATCAGCACGATCGCCAGCCTGATTCCGCCCGACTTGCGCTCCAGCATCTGCAAGAGCGGCCAGACGGCGGCCATGACCAGCATCGAGAGAATGCAGATCGTCAGCCGGCGCGAGAAGATGGCCCAGACGAACTCGTAGCCCATGATCGCCCCGCGCAGGGTCGCGACGAGGAAATAACAGGCCCAGAGCGCGGCAAGCGAGAGCAGAACGACCCGCGCAGGCACGCGCGGCTGATTGGCGACATCCGACATGGTCTACCGGAATAGCGCGAAAGTTCCCCAAGGCGCCAGTTCGCAAATCGGACGGGAATCGACCTTTGTCGAAAGATTACGGGCGTCCGAAGAGGTTAGCGGCACCGGCCCTCTCCCCCACCCTACCACCTGCAGGATATATCGATGGGTGAGAGGGCGGGGGAGAGGGCCGGTGCCGCAAAATTCGCCTGCGGCGAATTTGCAAACGGACTGTCAGCGCTTGCGCAAGGCGGCGATGCAGGCGGCGCGGTCGACGTCCTGGCCATCGGAGCCGCGCCGGGCGTCCACATAGGTCGCCACCGGCTCCTTCGATCCGGCGGGGGGATAGAGATAGACGTCGAGCAGGCAGGCGGTGCCGGTGAACTGCAGCTTGCGGGCATCGCCTTCCCACACGTCGAGACGGGGCTCGCCGAACTGGCGAACCAGTTGCGCCCGGTCGGCACCGATCACGCCCGCTACACCGGGAATCGCCTGGAGTGTGGGCGCGCGGTTGACGTGGCTGGGCTGGCGCACGTCGGGGACGCGGCCCGGAGTGCGATGCGGCGTGCGGGTGGGATGGGGCGTGCTCTGCACCGTGCCGCCGCCGCAGGCGGAGACCATCAAGGCCAGCGCGGCGGCCGACAGCGCCCCGATCAGGCGCCGGTTCTGGCCGTTTCGGCAATTTTCGGGAAGGATGGCCGGGTTCTTGCGCGTCTGGATCATGATTGCCCCCCGCATCGCGCGCGGGAAAACGGCTGTCAACCGCGCCGCGCTTGCGAAGCGGCCGGCCGCGCGCTACTCGCGGTGGCAACTCCCGAACATTTCCAGATCATTTTAAGGACTCTCTCCGCATGGCCCAGCCCACCGTGCCGCCCACTCTTGATGTCATCGCCATCGGCAATGCCATCATCGACGTGATCGCCAACTGCAACGACGCGCTGATCGAGGAACTCGGCCTGTCGCGCGGCGGCATGATGCTGATCGATGCCGACCAGGCCAAGAGCCTCTACGAAGCCATGGGCCCCGCCCGCGAGATCTCGGGCGGTTCGGCCGCCAACACGCTGGCGGGGCTTGCCGCGCTGGGCGCCCGGTGCGCGTTCATCGGCCAGGTGGCCGAAGACCAGCTCGGCGAAGTCTTCACCCACGACATCCGCGCCGGCGGCATCGCCTTCGACGTGCCCGCCCGCCCCGGCAACCCGCCGACCGCGCGCTGCCTGATCTTCGTGACTCCCGACGGCCAGCGCACGATGAACACCTTCCTCGGCGCCTCGCACTACCTGCCGGCCGAAGCGCTCGACGAAAGCGCGATCGCCAGTGCCGCCGTGCTTTACCTCGAAGGTTACCTCTGGGATCCGGAAGAGCCGCGTGCGGCGATGCGCAAGGCAATCGACGCGGCCCGCTCGGCCGGTCGCAAGATCGCCTTCACGCCTTCGGAATGCTTCGTGATCGACCGTCACCGCGCCGACTTCCTCGACCTGATCGAGACCGGCAAGATCGACGTGCTGTTCTGCAACGAGCACGAGATGGCGGCGCTCGTCGGCCATGACGATTTCGAGAAGGGCGTGGCCGAACTGGCGCCGAAAATCCCGGTGCTGGTCGTCACGCGCGGTGCCGAAGGCGCCGTTGCCCTGTCGCAAGGCCAGCGCGTCGAGATCGGCGCCGAGGCGATCGACCGCGTGGTCGACACCACCGGCGCGGGCGATCTGTTCGCTGCCGGCTTCCTGTTCGGCCACGTGCGCGGCAAGAGCCTCGAGCAGTGCCTCAAGCTCGGCGCGATCTGTGCCTGCGAGATCATCTCGCACTACGGCGCCCGCCCCGAAGCGGACCTCAAGGCGCTCACCGCGCCGGTTCTGGGATAATTCTCCCGCACCATTGACGCGCCATGCGCTCCGGGAGACCTTGGTACATTACCCTAGGTCTCCCGGAGGTAGCATGGCGAATGGGAATCCGGCCGGAGCGCTGGCCGTCATCGATTTCGAGGCGAGTTGTCTGCCCGAACATGGGCAGTCCTATCCCATCGAAGTGGCGGTCGCCCGGATCGACGGCGAGAACCGTGCCTGGCTGATCCGTCCGCTGCGGGCCTGGGAACACTGGGACTGGTCGCAGGAGGCCGAGGCGCTCCACGGCATCAGCCGCGCGATGCTGGACTGCGACGGCCTGCCGGCATCGCAGGTCCTTGCGGAAATCATCGAATTCGTGGGGGACTGCGCGGTCTATTCCGATGCCGAGCTCGACGAATACTGGCTGGAAGTGCTGTGCCAGGGGCTCGCCGTCGCCCTGCCCTTCCCGATCCGTTATCTCGGCGAATGGATGGTCGAGCACGGGTTCACCCGCCCGCAAGTCGTCGCCGCACTGGAAGAAGCCAAGGCCCGGCTGCCCAAGGAACATCTGGCGCGCGAGGACGCCAAGCGGCTGGCCATGGTCGTGCGCCTGCTGATGGAAAGCGAAACTGCATGAAGACCCGTGACGCGACCCTGGTGCGCATCCATGTGCCGGTCGCTGCCGAAACGCTGGCCGCGATGCTCGCGGGCGATGGCGCTGCTGCCGAGCGTGATCCTGTGCTGGCCGCGGTTCTTGCGGTGATCCGGGAGGACAATCCGCTGGGTGACTTCGGTCTTTACAAAGGCGTGTTCGAACTCAGTCCGGGTTGGGAGAGCTTTCAGCCGGATGCCGATGCCCGGCCGACTCTGGGCGAAGCGGGGCGCACGACGCTTTCGCCCACGGCGATCCTGGCCGTTCATGCGCCCTGCCCGCCGGAGGATGCGGCCCTTGCAGCCGCACTGGACCGGATTCTCGCGATTCACCCCTGGGAAGTGCCGGTCATCGAGATCGTGCCGGTGCGGATGCCCGTGCGGATGCCAGTGCGGATGCCGGTGCGCTGAAGGCCAGGAAGGCCGAGAGGCCGCTCAGAATCCGGTGGACTGGGCCGGCGGAGCCTGCTGCGCCGCCGCCTGTCCTTGCCCGCCCTGCGCCGCCTGCAAGCGGGCCGCGCACTCGTTCTTGCGCTGCGCCCGCGCGTCCGAATAGCTCTGCGCGGTCTGGCCGGGCAGTGCACAGTCGCGGTCCGGGCGGATGGGATGGCGGGCGCGGCAGCCTTCCTCGGTGGCGAACAGGCCGTCGGCGCAATCCTCGAAGGCGGCAACGTCGGCATCGTGCTGCGCCCGGCAACTGGCGGTCCAGCGCTCCTTGTAGGAGAGTTCCGCGAAGTTGAGGCAGTCCTGGTATTCCAGCTGCGCCGATTCCTGCCGCTGCCGGGCTTCCGCCTCGGCCCGCTGGGCGGCCTTCCGGCGCGCCTGTTCGGCCTCGCGCTCGGCCGCTTCGCGGGCCTCCACCCGGGCTTCCTCGCGCGCGGCCTGGCCGGGCAGGACGACCCCGTAGTACCAGCCCACGCCGGTTCCCGCGATCAGCACGGCTGCCGCCAGCGAGAGTTTGAGAACCGTGTCGGCCTTGCTTGCCATCGCCTTACTCGCCGGCTGCCTTCTCGCGCGCCACTTCGCGCCAGCCGATGTCGCGGCGGCAGAAGCCGGTGGGGAAATCGATGGCGTCGACGGCGGCATAGGCCCCGGCCTGTGCTTCCGTCACCGAAGCGCCGCGTGCGGTGACGTTCAGCACGCGGCCACCGCTCGCGACCAGCGTGCCGTCCTTCAGCGCGGTACCGGCGTGGAAGACCTTGGCGCCCTGCGCATCGGCCTTGTCGATGCCGTGGATGGCGCCGTCCTTGGCGGGCGTGCCCGGATAGCCGTCCGCGGCCATCACCACGGTCAGCGCGGTATCCGCGCTGAACTTGGGCGGCTGGATCGCGGCAAGGCGATTGTCGGCACAGGCGTGGAGCAGTTCGACGAGGTCCGATTCAAGGCGCATCATCATCACCTGGCACTCCGGATCACCGAAGCGGCAGTTGTATTCGATGAGCTTGGGGCCCTGCGCGGTGAGCATCACCCCCAGGAACAGCACGCCCGAATAGGGAATGCCCTCGTTCTCCAGCGTGCGCACGGTCGGGGCGATGATGCGTTCCAGCACTTCGGCTTCGAGCGCGGGCGTCAGCACCGGGGCAGGGCTGTAGGCGCCCATGCCGCCGGTGTTGGGGCCGGTGTCGCCGTCGCCCACGCGCTTGTGGTCCTGCGCGGAAGCGAAGGGGACGATGGTGGAGCCATCGGTCAGCGCGAAGAAGCTGGCTTCCTCGCCTTCCATGAATTCCTCGATCACGGCCTCGGCACCGGCCTCGCCGAAGCGGCCGGAGAAGATCTCGCGCACGGCGTCCTCGGCCTCGTCCATGGTCATGGCCACGGTCACGCCCTTGCCGGCGGCAAGCCCGTCGGCCTTGATGACCACCGGCGCGCCGAACCTGGCGAGCGCTGCCATCGCGGCGGCCTCGCTGGAAACGCGCTCGTACCCGGCGGTGGGGATGCCCGCGCGTTCGCACAGGTCCTTGGTGAAGCCCTTGGAGCCTTCCAGCTGGGCGGGCTTCCGGTTCGGGCCGAACACCGAAAAGCCCTCGGCACGCAGCGCATCGCCGAGGCCGTCGACCAGCGGCGCTTCGGGGCCGATCACGACCAGCCCGACGACATTCGCCTCGCAGAAGGCGATGACCGCACCGTGGTCGGTGACATCGAGGTCGATGCAGCTTGCCACTTCGGCGATCCCGGGATTACCGGGGGCAGCCCAGAGCGTCTCGCAGAGCGGGGATTGCGCCAGCTTCCAGGCCAGCGCATGTTCGCGGCCGCCAGAGCCCAGAAGAAGGATATTCATTGCCCGTGCCTTTCGATGACGACGAATTCGATGATGGTCGTTCCGGTGGGCTGGTAGCGAAGCAAGCGCCCGGGGACAACGCCGCGCCGCTCTCGATCAGCGAGATTTCGAATCTGCTGAAGCGCACGGTGGAGGATCGATTCGGTTTCGTGCGCCTGCGGGGCGAGCTTTCGGGCGTGAAGCGGGCCGCATCGGGCCACCTCTACTGCGCGCTGAAGGACGACAAGGCGGTGATCGACGGCGTCATGTGGCGCGGCGGCGCCCAGCGGCTGGCGTTCCGGCCGGAAGACGGCGTGGAAGTGATCGCCACCGGCAAGCTGACGACCTATCCCGGCCGCTCGAAATACCAGATCGTCATCGAGACGATGGAGATCGCCGGCGAAGGCGCTCTGCTGGCGCTGCTGGAAAAGCTGCGCGCGCGGCTGGCGGCAGAGGGCCTGTTCGCGCCCGAGCGCAAGCGGCCCCTGCCCTTCCTGCCGCGCGTGATCGGCGTCGTGACCTCACCCACCGGCGCGGTGATCCGCGACATCCTGCACCGTCTGGCCGACCGTTTCCCGAGCCGCGTGCTGGTCTGGCCGGTGCTGGTGCAGGGCGAAGGCGCCGCGCAGCAGATTGCCAATGCCGTGCGGGGATTCTCGGCGATCCCGCCCGGCGGAGCGGTGCCGCGCCCCGATCTGGTGATCGTGGCGCGCGGCGGCGGCTCGATCGAGGACTTGTGGTCGTTCAACGAGGAAGTGGTCGTGCGCGCGGTGGCCGAATCGGCGATCCCGGTGATCTCGGCGGTGGGCCACGAGACCGACACGACGCTCTGCGACTATGCCGCCGATCGCCGCGCGCCGACGCCGACCGCCGCTGCCGAAATGGCGGTGCCGGTGCGCGCGGAACTGGCCGCGACGCTGGACGAACTGGCCTATCGCATGCGTCGCTGCGCGCTGCGCCCGGTCACTCTGGGGCGCGAGCGGCTGGAAGCGCGCGTACAGCGCCTGCCCCGGCCCGAGGCGATTCTCGCGGCCAAGGCGCAGAAGCTGGACGAACTCTCCGAACGCCTGCGCCGGGGCCTGCGCGATGAAGCAGGGGCCAAGCGCGAACAGCTTGGTCGCGTTGCCGGAAAGCTCTCGCTCCCGCTGCTGCGCCACCGCGTGCAGGTTTCCGGCGAGCGGATCGAGCGCGCGGGCCTGCATCCGCGCCTGCTCCAGCGCCGCTGGGCCATGGCACGCGATTCGCTGGCGCCGATGGCCCGCGTGCTGCCGCAGCTCGATCCCGACAAGCCGCTGGACCGGGGGTTCGCCCGCGTCACCGCGCTCGACGGCCGCACCCTGACCACGCGCGAAAAGGCCGCGCAGGAGGCCGCACTTCTGCTGCGATTCCGCGACGGTACGCTGGAAGTCACGCCCGGTTCAGGTAGCGCGGGCTCTATTGATCCGACCCCGCCTGCAGCGGCTGCGGCCGTGTCATCAGGTCCGGTCGAGGGTGCGGTTGTCAGGCGCCCGGTGCGCCAGAAACCTGAAGAACCCAGGCAGGGTGATTTGTTTTGACCAGCGCGACCTGCTAGGATTTGCCCATGCTGATGTCTTCCGCCGATCGTCCCGCCAAGCTTCAATACGGCCCCAATGGTTTCCGCGTGCTGAGCGGCGGCCATTTTGTGCTCTGCGCCGTAACCGGTGAGAAAATCCCGCTCGAGGAACTGCGCTACTGGAGCGTCGAGCTTCAGGAACCTTACGCTACCGCCGAGATCGCGACCAAGCGCCTGCTCGGAAAGGCATGACCCGCAAATTCAGGGGCGCGCTGCTGGGCGGCGCCGCTCTCGCTGCTTGCGTGCTGGGCGGCGCGTCGCCGGCCGCGACAAGCAGCGTGACGGGCGCCGTGACCAGCCCTTCGGGCATGACCTATTCCGGCGAAGTGACGCAGGGCGGCTGGATTCGCGGCAAGGTGCCGCAAGGCACCCGTTCGCTGACCCTCGATGGCGAAGCGGTGAAGATTGCTCCGGACGGCGCCTGGTTCGCGGCATTCGATCGGGACGCCAGGTCCAGCGCGATCCTGGTCGCCACGCTCGCCGATGGTCGCACGGTGTCGCGGACGATCCCCGTCGCCCCGCGCGCCTGGCGGATCGAGAACATCAACATTCCCCGCAAGCCTGGGGGGCCCAGCGAGGCTTTCATGAAGATCCGCCAGCCAGAACTGGACCGGATCAATGCCGCCCGCGCGCGCGTGACCGATGCGCAAGGTTGGCGGCAGCATTTCATCTGGCCGGTGAAGGGGCGCATTTCCGGCCGATTCGGCTCCCAGCGCGTCTATCAGGGGGAGCCGGGCGCTTATCATTCGGGCCTCGACATGGCGACCGGCACCAGCGGCACGCCCTATGTCGCTCCGGCCGACGGGGTGGTGATCCTTGCCGCCGAACGGCCGTTCTCGCTGGAGGGCAACCTCCTGATGATCGACCACGGTATGGGTCTCAACAGCGCTTTCCTGCACAGTTCGCAGATTCTCGTGAAAGAAGGCGATCATGTGAAGCAGGGGCAGGTGATCGGGCGGATCGGCATGACAGGCCGGGCGACCGGACCGCATCTGCACTGGTCGATCAAGTGGAACGATGCGCGGCTCGATCCGATCCTGTTCACGGGGCCAATGCCATGATTTGCGCGGGATAATTGCACAAAGCTGCTTGCGGCCCGGGCACGATTGCCTATCCCGTTTCTTGTGCGCCGCGTCATCGCCCTCTCCGCCGTGCTGGCGCTTCTGCCGCTGACCTGGGCGCGTACGCCGATCCCGGCCCTGAGGGACACGTTCGAACTCGGGTTCGCACCCGTTGCCCTTCCCTCGCCCGATCGGATGGCGGCGCATCTGGGGCCGTTCCATCTCGAACGAATCTGGGAATTGCGCAGTCGAACCCGTCGTTTCGGCAGCTATTCGGCTCTGCTGATCCGCCCGGGCGGAGAGTTTCTGGCACTCAGCGATTCGGGCAATTACCTGCGTTTTCGGGCGCCCGGCGAACCGCAAGTGAACAGCGGAATCGGGGAATTGCCGCTTTCCGATGACGATTCGAAATCGTCGCGCGACGTCGAGTCGGCCACGCAGGATGCTTCCGGCACGATCTGGCTGGGGCTCGAAGGGCGCAATGCGATCTTCCGGATGACTCCCGGACTCGATGTGGCGGACCTGCACGTCGAACGGCGGGTCAGCCCTCCATCGATGCGTGATTGGGGCGTGAACACCGGGCCGGAGGCGATGACCCGTCTGGCTGACGGTCGATTCGTCCTGCTGCGTGAGGGATTTGCGGGCTGGAGTGACCGGCTCCACCCCGCCGTCGTTTTTGCCGGAGATCCCACTGAAAACGCGCGCGTGCAGCAATTCACGTTCGACGGACCGGCTGGCTTCAGCCCCACCGACATGGTGCAACTGCCCGACGGGCGTCTGCTCGTGCTGATGCGGCGGCTGATATGGCCTATGCCCCAGCGCTTTTCCGGACGCATCGCCATTGGCGATCCCAAGGCGATTCGTGCCGGCCAACCCTGGCGGGTCACGGAAGTGGCGCAGCTGTCCTCGGACCTCCCGGTCGACAATTTCGAGGGGCTGGCGGTGGTGCCGCGCGCCGATGGCCAGTTGACCGTCTGGGTGATCTCCGATGACAACTATTCACCGCTCCAGCGCACGCTGCTCTGGAAGATGCGTGTCGATCCGGCGGATTTGCCTTAGGGCCAGCAGGTTGAAGCTGCTCGGAAGGGCACTGTCCGGAATCAGGACATGCAAAAAGGCGCGCATGGCCTAATGCCTGCACGCCCTTGTTGCATGTCCTGAAAATCACGCTTCCCGAAGGAAGCGTGCGAGAATCAGGCGGCCAGCTTCTTCTTGAGCTCGCGCTTCACCTTGAGGGCGCGCGTGCTGAGCTTGGCGTCGGCAGCCTTGAGCAGCCAGTTGTCGAGGCCACCGTTGTGCTCGACCGAGCGCAGGCCGTGGGTCGAAACGCGGAACTTGAAGCTGCGCTCCAGGCCGTCCGACAGAAGCGTGACGTTCTGCAGGTTGGGAAGGAAGACGCGCTTGGTCTTGTTGTTGGCGTGGCTGACGTTGCAGCCGACCTGGCGGCCCTTGCCGGTCAGTTCGCAGATGCGGGACATGTCTAACTCTCGCTCGAAAAAATCTGTTGCCGTTAAGTACGGGAAGGCGCGCCCTTAGCGATTCCCCCCGCGATGGTCAAGTTGCACACAGCTTTTTCAGCCGCTAGCGCTTGGGAATGACCCGATGGCCGCTCCCCCCATACATGCAACTCGCCCTCGCGCAAGCGCGGGAAGCCGCGGACTGCGGCGAAGTGCCTATCGGTGCCGTGGTGGTGAAGGACGGCACGGTGATCGCCGCTGCGCGCAACGGCCCACGCGAGCGGCACGACCCCACCAGCCATGCCGAGATCGAGGCGATTCGCGCGGCGGCGGCGATTCTCGGCAATGAGCGACTCGAAGGCTGCGAGCTCTGGGTGACGCTGGAACCTTGCGCGATGTGTGCGGGCGCGATCTCCCACGCGCGCATCGCGCGGCTCTATTACGGCGCATCGGACCCCAAGGGCGGCGCGGTCGAGCATGGCGCGCGGGTGTTCGAGCATGACCAGTGCCTGCACCGGCCCGAGGTCTACGCCGGGATCGGCGAAAGCGAAGCCGCGCAGATGCTCCGCAGCTTCTTCAGGGCGCGGCGCTGAGGCCGGCTTAGAGCGGGGTGAAGTCCAGCCCGATGTCCGCCGCCGGGGCGCTCTGGGTGAGGCGGCCGACCGAGACGAAGGTCACCCCCGAAGCGGCGATGGCGCCGATGGTGGCGAGATGGACGCCGCCCGAGGCTTCGGTGGGCACCCGGCCATTCACCAGCGCCACCGCCTCGCGCAGCATGTCCGGCCCCATGTTGTCGAGCAGCAGGTGATGTGCGCCCGCCGCGATGGCGGGTTCGATCTGGTCGAGGTGATCGACTTCGCAGATGATCTGGGCAACGCCCGCCGCCCTGGCGCGCGCCACGGCCGGGCCGACGCCGCCGGCGACAAGAACGTGGTTGTCCTTGATCATGGCCGCATCCCACAGGCCCATCCGGTGATTCTTGGCCCCGCCCATGCGGGTCGCGTACTTTTCGAGGTGGCGCAGGCCGGGAATGGTCTTGCGGGTATCCAGCAGGGTGGCGCGGCCCTCCATCGCATCGACGTAGGCCCGTGTCATCGTGGCGATGCCGGAGAGGTGCTGCACGGTATTGAGCGCGGAGCGCTCGCCCGTGAGCATGGCGCGGGCATTGCCGGTGAGGCGCATCAGCTTGGTGCCGGGGGCGACGCTTGCGCCTTCCTCGACCAGGATCTCGATCTCCATCACCGGATCGAGGCTGCGGAAGAAGGCGGCGGCGATCGGCAGGCCGGCAACGGTGATCGCATCGCGCGAATCCATCACCCCGGAAAACCGGGTCTCGGCCGCGATC
This sequence comes from Sphingomonas sp. IC081, assembly GCF_006874585.1. GTDB lineage: Bacteria > Pseudomonadota > Alphaproteobacteria > Sphingomonadales > Sphingomonadaceae > Novosphingobium. The sequence goes on along the minus strand of NZ_CP029761.1, from coordinate 3,426,787 downwards.
ACGCTTTCGCTGGTGACATCGTGGCCGCCGCCGGGAAAGCCCATGCCGAGATCCTCGGCCAGGGTTGCATCGACAAAGGCGGCGAGGTCGAAACCGGGGATCGCGAAGCTGGTCATGGCGCCGGTCTTTCGCGCGTTCGGAGCGCAATGTCGAGATTGCTCGGGCGCTGCCGGGATGCTTTGCCCGCCCGACACAGGAAAAAGGGGCCGGACTGCGTGTCCGGCCCCTTCCCGATGTTGCTTTTTCGCGGCCAGTGCGCGGCCAGTGCGCCGTCAGTGCGCGGCCTGGGCCTGGTCGGTGGTGACCGGGGTGATCTTGATCTCGACGCGGCGGTTCTTGGCGCGGCCTTCCTCGGTGCCGTTGTCGGCGACCGGGTAGTTCTTGCCCATGCCCTGCGTCTGGATGCGGGCCGAGGAGACGCCCTGCATGATCAGGTAGCGGGCCACCGAATCGGCGCGGCGCTTCGAGAGGTCGAGGTTGTAGGCGTCCGAGCCCACCGAATCGGTATGGCCGTAGACGTCGATCAGGCTGTTCGGATACTGCTTCATCGAATCCGCCACCTTGTTCAGCGCCTGCTGGAACGAGGGGGTGATCTCGGTGGAGTTGAAGCCGAAGGTCACGTCCGGCAGGTTGACGAGGATGCCGTCGCCTTCCTGGGTCACGTCGATGCCTGAACCGGCGGTCTGTTCCTTCAGTTCCTTGATCTGCTTGTCCATCTGGTTGCCGACCACCGCACCGGCCACGCCGCCGATGCCGGCGCCGACGATGCGGGCGCTGCGGCCGCCGATCACGCTGCCCAGCAGATAGCCCAGGCCCGCGCCCGCGCCCGCGCCGATCGCGGTGCGCGAGGCCTTCTTTTCGCCGGTATTGGGATCGGTGACGCAGCCCGAGACGGCCACGAGCGAGATCGCGGCGACAGCCGACGTCAGCAGGCGGGATTTCATCATATTCTTGCCCTTCCTCAGCGAGTTCTTCCGGCGACTATGTGCAGTCGTGCACATGAATAGCATATGGATAATCCCGCAGGAACGAGTGGGATGCCCGCGAGTTCCCGTGCAAGCCGTTGTAATCAGCATCTTGGCTGCATTGCCCGTTGGTGTTTCCGGTGTGTGACGGAATGCTGCATTTGCAACATGCTCTTCGCACCGGCCGCTATTTCTGCTAGCGCGGTTTCATTGTGACGCCCTTTCCCTGGACTGACCTCCTCATCATCGCCGGCCTGATCCTGATCAATGGCCTGTTCTCCATGTCCGAACTGGCCATTGTCTCGGCGCGCGCGGCGCGTCTGAAGATATCCGCCGACAAGGGTAGCCGGGCCGCGAAGACCGCGCTCGACCTGGCGGCGGACCCCGGCAAGTTCCTCAGCACCGTGCAGATCGGCATTACCCTGATCGGCATCATCGCCGGCGCCTATTCGGGTGCCAGCATGGAGCAGCCGGTGTCCGAGCGGCTCGAAGCCTGGGGCGTGCCCGCGCGCTTCTCGCACGAGAGCGCCTTCACGCTGGTCATCATCGTGACGACGTACGCCAGCCTCGTTGTCGGCGAACTGGTGCCCAAGCAACTGGCGCTGCGTTCGGCGGAAGCGGTGGCGCTGGTCATGGCGCAGCCGATGATCTGGCTGTCCAAGGCGATGGCGCCGTTCGTCTGGTTGCTGGATCGCTCCTCGGGCCTGATCCTGCGCCTGATCGGCGTGCGCCGCGGCGGTGACGAGCAGATCACCGCGGAAGAACTCCAGATGATCTTTGCCGAGGCCACCCGTTCCGGGGTGATCGAGGAGGAAGACCGCGCGATCATGACCGGCGTGATGCGTCTGGCCGACCGCCCGGTGCGCGAGGTGATGACCCCGCGCAACCAGGTCGACTGGATCGACATCGATGCCGACATCGAGACTCTGCGCGCCAAGATCGAATCCTCGCCGCACTCGCTGCTGCCGGTCGCGCGGGAAAGCGCGCCCGATACGGTTCTCGGCATCCTCAAGCTGCGCGAAGTGCTTGCCGCGCTGGTGGCAGGGCGCCCGGTCGAGATCGCGGCCTTGATGAAGAAGGTCGAGGTGATCCCGGACCAGCTCGATGCGATGGATGCGCTGCGCAAGCTGCAGCAGTCCGAAGTTCCGATGGCGGTGGTCCACGACGAGTACGGCCACCTCGAAGGCATCGTCACCACTTCCGACATGCTGGAGGCCCTGGCGGGCAGCTTCGTGAGCCACCAGGACGAAGGCGATGGCCCGCTGCTGGTCGCGCGCGAGGATGGTTCGCTGCTGGTCTCGGGCCTGATGCCGGCCGACGGGCTGGCCGACCGGCTCGGCGTCACCCTGCCCGACGACCGCGAATTTGCGACGGCGGCGGGTTTCGTGCTGGCGGTGCTCAAGAAAGTGCCCAAGGAGGGCGAGCACTTCACCGAGCAGGGCTGGCGCTTCGAGGTGGTCGACATGGACGGCCTCAAGATCGACAAGCTGTTGGTGGAGCGGATCGACGACGAGGCGGGAGAGGACGGAGTGGCCGGCGAAGGCTGATCCGAGCGGGGGATCCGCAGGGTTGGAAGCCGCGCACCCCGATACGAAAAGAGCCGGAAAGCGGGGTTCGCTTTCCGGCTCTTTTCGTATCGGGGTTCGAGAACCTCAGCCGCCGATGGCGGTCTGCGCGCTCTGGCCGTCGCCTTCGGGGGCGGCGAGGATCGCGCGGGTCACCTGGCCCTTGGCGACGGTGTAGGTGCCCGGATCGCCCACGGTCGAGCGGATCGCGGGATCGGCGGGGCCGGCAAGGTTCAGCGTCGTCTTCTCGACATCGCTGCGGGCCTGCGGACCGCCGAACAGGGCATCGAGCGTCTGCTGCTGGATGGTGTCGTCGCTCGGGCGCGGCTGGCCTTCCTTGGGCGGGGTCAGCGCGAAATCGGGCGGCACGACCAGCGGCGTCTGGCGCTGGACGGCGAATTCGTCGGGACCGGCGTGATTGAACATGCTGGTGGTTCCGCAGCCGGACACGAGCGCCGCACCGGCGGCGACGAGGATCAGGGCTCCGGTCTTCTTCATGGGCATCAACTCAAATCTCCGGGGCGGCATCAGCCGTGTCGTGACCGCCGTTCGTGTCCGGCTTGTCGCGCGAAAGCAGTGAACGGGCAAGGATAATCAGGACGCCGATGGTGATGGCGGCATCCGCGATGTTGAAAACGAGGAAAGGACGGAACTCGCCGAAGTGCAGGTCGGCATAGTCGACGACATAACCGTAGCTGAAACGGTCGCGGATATTGCCCAGCGCGCCGCCCAGAACCAGCGAAAGTGCGGCGATTTCCGCCATCTTGCGTTCGCGCAGCAGCCAGACCAGCACAAAGATGGCGATCAGGCCGGTCATGGCGACAAGCGCCCAGCGGCCCTCGGGCGAGCCGGCGGTGAACAGGCCGAGCGAGACGCCGTAGTTCTCGGTCCAGCGGAAGTTGAAGATCGGCAGGATCTCGATCACCCGTTCCACCGTGGGCAGGGTCTTGAGGTTGCCGATCATCCACAGCTTCACCGCCTGGTCGACCACAAAGACCGCAGCCGCGACCAGCAGCCCGATCAGGCGGTTGCGCCACAGGTTCATGCGGGCGTCTCCAGCGCGCCGACCACGTCGTCGCAGCGCCCGCACAGGGCGCCGTCTTCCGAAACCTCGGGAAGGTGGCGCCAGCAGCGGCCGCACTTGTGGTCGGTGGAGGGCGAGACAGTCACCTCATCGCCCTGCCCGCGCTCGACTTTCGCGGTGATGAACAGTTCGGCGAGGTCGCCTTCCGGAGCATTCGCGGGAACAGTCACGGTCGCGGCAAGGCTGGAGCCGACGATCTTCTCGCGGCGCAGCGGTTCGATGGCTTCCGTCACCTTCACGCGCAGGGCGCGCAGGTCTGCCCAGCGGGCGGCGTCCGCTTCCACGGCGGGAACTTCCGGCCATTCGAGCAGGTGCACGCTGTCGCTGCCCGGGAAGCGGCTCTGCCAGACTTCCTCGGCGGTGAAGACGGTGACCGGCGCGGCATAACGCACCAGCGCGTGGAACAGCGTGTCCAGCACGGTGCGATAGGCGCGGCGCTTCGGGTCCGACGGCGCGTCGCAGTAGAGGCAGTCCTTGCGGATGTCGAAGAAGAAGGCCGAGAGGTCTTCGTTGCAGAAGTCCAGCAGGGTGCGCACGTAGGTATTGAAGTCGAAGTCCGCGACCGCCTGGCGCAGCGTGGCATCGACGCCCGCCAGCAGCGAGAGCACGTAGCGCTCCAGCTCGGGCATCTCTTCGACCGGCAGCTTCTCGTCGTCCGAGAAGCCGTCGAGCGCGCCCAGCAGGTAACGCATGGTGTTGCGCAGCTTGCGGTACTGGTCGGCCACGCCCTTCAGGATCTCGTCACCGATGCGGTGATCCTCGGTATAGTCGACCGAGAGCGCCCAGAGACGGATGATGTCGGCGCCGTTGGTTTCCATCACCTTGATCGGGCTGATGGTGTTGCCGAGCGACTTCGACATCTTGAAGCCCTTGGCGTCCATCGTGAAGCCGTGGGTCAGCACCGCCTTGTAGGGCGCATGGCCGCGCGTGGCACAGCTTTCGAGCAGCGAGGACTGGAACCAGCCGCGATGCTGGTCGCTGCCTTCGAGGTAGAGGTCGGCAGTCGGGCCGACGTGATCCTCGGCGGGCACCAGTTCGGGCCAGCGGCCGGATTCGAGCACGAAGGCGTGGGTCGAGCCGGAATCGAACCAGACGTCGAGAATGTCGACCACGCGCTCGTAGTCATCGGCGCTATAGGTGTCGCCGAGGTATTCCTGCGCGCGCGCGTCCGACCAGGCATCGACGCCGATCTCGCGGATGGCGGCGATGATGCGCGCGTTCACTTCGGCATCGACGAGGTATTCGCCGCTCTTGCGGTTCACGAACAGGGTGATCGGCACGCCCCAGGCGCGCTGGCGTGAGAGCACCCAGTCCGGGCGGCCTTCGACCATGGCGCCGATGCGGTTGCGGCCCTTTTCGGGGACGAAGCGCGTCTCGGCGATGGCGTCCAGCGCGGCCTGGCGCAGCGTCGGCGAGGCTTCGGCGGTTTCGTCCTGCGGATCGATGGCGCCGCCCTCGCCTTCCCAGCGGCGTTCGGCGCGGGTGGTCGAGGGCAGGTGGCCGAGCACCTTGTCCATGGGCACGAACCACTGCGGGGTGCAGCGGAAGATCACCTTGGCCTTGGAGCGCCACGAGTGCGGGTAGGAGTGCTTGTAGTCGGCCGAAGCCGCCAGCAGTGCGCCTGCTTCCTTGAGGTCCGCACAGATCGGGCCGTCGGGGGCATTGAACTTGGGATTGATGACCGAGCCTTGACCGCCCAGCCAGCCCCAGTCCTCGCGGTACTTGCCGTCGGCCTCGACCACGAACTTGGGGCCGATGCCGTTGGCCTTGCAGAGCAGGAAGTCGTCCTCGCCATGGTCGGGCGCCATGTGGACGAGGCCGGTGCCGCTCTCGGTGGTGACGAAATCGCCCGCGAGCAGCGGACGCGGCTCGGCGAAGAAGCCGCCCAGCGCGTGCATCGGGTGACGGGCGAGAGTTCCTGCGAAGAGATCCTTGCCGAGATATTGACCCAGCGAACGGCCATTACCGCTTTCAGGATCATAACCCCAACGGCGCATGGATGCGGCTTGGAGATCGGAGGCAACAACAAAACGACGGCCGTCAAATTCGACGATCTCGTAGCTTACCTCAGGCCCGTAGGCGAGCGCCTGGTTGGTCGGGATCGTCCACGGGGTGGTTGTCCAGATCACCGCATAGGCGCCGACCAGTTCCGGCACATTCGGCGATTCGGTGATTTCGAAAGCCACGTCGATCTGGGTCGAGACGATGTCCTCGTACTCGACTTCGGCTTCGGCCAGCGCCGTCTTCTCGACCGGGCTCCACATCACCGGCTTGGCGCCGCGGTAGAGCATGTCGTGCTCGGCGAACTTCAAGAGTTCGGTGACGATGGTGGCTTCGGCCTGGAAGTCCATGGTGAGGTAGGGCTTGTCCCAGTCACCGTTGACGCCGAGGCGCTTCAGCTGCTCGCGCTGCACGTTCACCCAGTTCTGGGCATAGGCACGGCATTCGGCGCGGAATTCCTCGGCGGGAACCTCGTCCTTGTTCTTCTTCTTCTTGCGGTACTCTTCCTCGACCTTCCACTCGATGGGCAGGCCGTGGCAGTCCCAGCCGGGGACGTAGGGTGCGTTCTTGCCCAGCAGGGTCTGGGTGCGCACGACCATGTCCTTGAGGATGTGGTTCAGCGCATGGCCGATGTGCATGTCGCCGTTGGCATAGGGCGGGCCGTCATGCAGCACGAACTTCTCGCGGCCGGCGCGGGCTTCGCGGGTCTGTGCGTAAATGTCCTGTTCCTGCCAGCGCGCAAGAATACCCGGCTCCTTCTGGGGGAGCCCGGCCTTCATGGGGAAATCGGTCTTCGGCAGGAAGACGGTGCTGCGATAGTCACGCTGTTCGGTCATAACCGCTGCGCACTAGAGCAATTGCGGGCCCGTTGGAAGGGTGCGGATGCGCGGTTTGCAAACCGCGCATCCCTGGAAAATGCCTGAAGGGCATTTTCGTGTCAGATCCGGCTTTCGCCGGATTCCAGACGGGCCCCTCAGACCCCCAGCTTGGCGCGCACGTCGCGCGCATCCTTCCAGCCCTCGAGGCGCTTCAGCAGGTCTGCATCGCCTTCGGGCAGGGTGATCTGGAGGCTGATCAGCAGGTCCCCGCGAGAGCCGTCCTTGCGGGTCATGCCGCGCCCCTTGAGGCGCATGACCTTGCCCGAGCTGGCGCCCGCCGGGACCGAGAGCATCACCGCGCCCGAAGGCGTCGGGGTCTTCACCTTGGCGCCGTGAAGCGCCTCGTCGAGCGTGACCGGCAGGTCGAGCCGCAAGTCGTCGCCGTCCTGATGGAAATGGCTGTGCGGCTGGATTTGCAGGGTGATGATGGCATCGCCGGCGCCGCCGGGGCCGTGCTCGCCCTTGCCGGCAAGCCGCATCTGGGTGCCGTCCTCGAGCCCGAGCGGCAGCTTGAGGTCGATGGTCTTGCCGTCCGACAGGGTGATGCGCTGCGGCTTGAGTTCCGCCGCGTCGAGCAGGGGAACCGAGAGCCGGTAGGTCACGTTGGCGCCGCGCGGCGCGGCGCGGCCGCGGCCCGCACCGCCGCCGCCCATACCGCCGAACCCGCCGCCGCCGCCGCGCTGTCCCGCGCCGCCGAAGATGCCGCCGAACAGGTCTTCGAGGTCGATCCCGTCATTGCCGCCGAAGCCGCCCGAAAAGCCGCGCTGCCCGCCGCCGCCGAAGCCCGCGCCGCCAAAACCGCCCTGACCGCCGCCGCCGCCGAATCCGCCAAAGCCCATCGGGTTGCCATCGGCATCGATCTCGCCGCGATCGAACTTGGCCCGCTTGTCCTTGTCGGAAAGCAGGTCGTAGGCGGCGGTCACTTCGGAGAAGCGCTCGGCCGCCTTCGGGTTGTCCTTGTTGGTATCGGGATGGAGTTCCTTGGCCAGCTTGCGATAAGCCGACTTGATGTCCTTCTCGCTGGCCGTGCGCGATACGCCAAGGGTGGAATAAGGGTCTGCTGCCATGGGCCCTAGCTAGGATCGTGCGCGCCGCTCGGCAAGCGATGCTTTCCTAGTTCTTTCACCGCAGCTATGGCGAGGCGCATGTGCTTCCCCCCGCACGGGATTTGCCGAGGATCAAGGCAGGTCCGGGCGAGGGCGGGCAGGAGTGTTGCGGCTCGCGGGATTTCTCCGGCCGAAACGTGTAGACCGTGCCTGCCGTTCCCGTGTGGAGCGGCCCGCACCAATTCAGGAATTGCAGATGGACTCCCAGCAGGCGCACGAGGTCATTCCCCACGGCGATCCCTTTGCGCTGTTCCAGACCTGGTACGACGAGGCACGGGCGAGCGAACCCAACGATTCGAACGCGATGGCGCTGGCAACGGCGACGGCGGACGGACTGCCCTCGGTGCGCATGGTGCTGCTCAAGGGCCACGGCCCGGACGGCTTCGTGTTCTACACCAATGGCCATAGCCGCAAGGGCCGCGAGATCGCGCAGAACCCCCATGTCGCGCTGCTGTTCCACTGGAAGAGCCTGCGCCGCCAGATCCGCATCGAGGGGGTGCTCTCGCCGGTGAGCGATGCCGAGGCGGATGCCTATTTCCACTCGCGTGCCCGCGATTCGCAGCTCGGCGCGGTCGCCTCGGACCAGTCGGCCCCGCTCGACAGCCGCGAGACCTTCCTGGCCCGCTACGAAGAGGTCCGCGGCCGGTTCGAAGGCGGCGCGGTGGAACGCCCGCGCCACTGGACCGGCTACCGCGTGGTCCCCTCGGCCATCGAGTTCTGGCACGACCGCGATTTCCGGCTCCACGAACGCCGCCGCTTCGTGCGCGACGAGGCGGCTCCGGCGGGCTGGACCAGCTCGCTGCTCTATCCCTGACCGGCCCGGCATGAGCGACCACGCCTTCCTCACCCGCAGCGCCGCCTTTGCCAGCATCGGCGCGGCCGCCGTGCTGCTCGCGCTCAAGGCCTGGGCGGCCTGGAGCACGGGATCGACCGCGATGCTCGGCAGCCTGGCCGACACCACGCTTGATCTTGTCGCCAGTCTGGCGACCTTGCTCGGCGTGTGGATCGCGGCGCAGCCGGCGGACGACAAGCACCGCTTCGGCCACGGCAAGGCGGAGGCGATCGCGGCGTTGTTCCAGATCGTGCTGATCTCGATCTCGGCGCTGGGCATCGCCAGCCGCGCGGTCGAACAGTGGGTTTCCGGGCATGAGGTGAAAGGGGCCGAGGGCGGCATCGCCGTCTCGGCGGTGGCGATCGTGGTGACCTTGGCGCTGGTCGCCTGGCAGCGCCACGTGATCCGCCGCACCCGCAGCATCGCCATTCATACCGACAGCGTGCATTACCAGTCCGACCTTCTGCTCAACATCGCGGTGATCGTCGCCCTGGTGCTGGAGAACTACGCGGGGCTGGCCGGGGCGGACGCGCTGTTCGGGCTGGGCATCGCCGCGTGGCTGGCCTGGGGGGCATGGGGCGCATCGCAGGCCGTGCTCGACCAGCTGATGGACCACGAATGGCCGGCCGAGAAGAAGCAGCGTTTCCTCGAAGTGCTGGCGCAGAACCCGGACATCACCGGCGTTCACGACTTGCGCACGCGCACATCGGGCAACAGGGACTTCGTGCAGTTCCACGTCTGGGTCGATGCCGAGATGACCGTGCGCGAGGCGCACAAGGTCATGGACGCGATCGAGGACCGGCTTCACGCGGTGTTCCCGGATCTCGAGATCCTGATCCACCCCGATCCGGAAGGGCTGGTCGACGAGATCGGTCCGGCGGGCAAGGACGTACTGCCGCCGATTCGCGTGACGATGGATTAGGATCGGTTGTCCGCAAGACCGGCTGGGGGCGCGGGCTGGTGCCGCCACAAAATGCCCCGGGGGCATTGGCGCGATAGAGAATCTCAGACCCCGCCCGGGAACATCGCCAGCAGCTTGCCCAGCCGGTCGTGCAGTTCGGTTTCCTGCGCGCGGTCGCTTTCGCCAAGGCGCACTACCGTCAGCAACTGGTCGGGCGAGCCGATCACGTATTGGCCATATTCGCCCACGCAGGCGAAGGCATTGGCCGGCGCCATGCCGGGGAACAGCGTTGCCCCGCCCTCGCCCTTGGCCTCGCTGGCCTTGGCGCGGTTGAGCCAGACCCCGGCGCCATAGGCGGTATTGCGCGGGGAGGGGGAAAGCATGAACTGCACCCAGCGGCGCGGCAGCACCTGTGCGCCCTGCACCGATCCGGTGTGGCGCAGGAACTCGCCCAGCTTGCCCCAGTCGCGCGCCGAGGCATGGACCATGGCCGAGCCGATCATCGTGCCCTTGAGATCGTACCCCACCAGCGTCGAATTCATGCCGAGCGGCAGCAGCACCCGGTTGCGCAGGTATTCGCCCACCGCGACGCGGCGGCGGTCGGGCGTGGGATCGGGGGAGAGCACGCGGGCGGCAAGATCGGAGAGAATCACCGGCGTCGCCGCGCTGTTCTCGAACACCGTGCCGGCCCGGGCTTCGAGCGGCTGCGCCTCGGCATAGGCGGCCATGTCGTCGCGCCCGTCGAGGAACAGCATGCGCATGCGGTCGGACTGGCGGGCGATTTCGGAGGCAGGCTCGGATGCGGGCGGACCGCTTTCCTCGTGGCGCAGGCCGGAGCGCATCTGCAGGAGCTGGCGCAAGGTAACCTCGCCGCGCGGGTCGCCGGGGCGCTGCCATTCGGGGATCGGCGCCGATTCGTCGAGCCGCAACCGGCCGTCGCTGACCAGCTGGCCGATCATCAGCGCGGTCACGCACTGGCCCATGCCCCAGCCTTGCAGGCGGGTATCGCGCTTGATTCCGGCACCATAGCGCTCGACCGCGATGGAGCCGCGTTTGAAAATCAGCAGGGCATCGGTGCGGCCGACTTCGGTCTCATCGAACAGGCCGTCGATCGCGCGGCCGAGCGATTCGCGCGGGGCGCCGCCATCGTCGTGAATGGCGGCCTGCGATTCCGCGCTTGGCGGGGGAGGGCCGTCCGGCTCGGACTTTCCGCAGCCCGAGAGCGGTGCCAGCAGGACTGGCACCATGAGGAAGGCGAGGATATGGGGAGGGCGGCGCACCGGCATGACGCGGGTGTGATGTGCGAGGCGCGAACGGATGGCAACAGCCGGAACATACAGGGCGGGGGACAGGCCGTCGGCGCGGTGGCTGCGCTATGCCCTGCTGCTGGCGGCGCTGGTGCTGGCTGCGTTGCTGGCCATGGCCTGGCCGGGGCTGCGCGGGCAGGCGATCGTCGCCACCGCGTTCGCCGCGCGCACCGGCTGCGTGTGCCGATTCGTGTCCGAGCGGGACATCGGTTCGTGCAAGGGCGATCTGGCGGCGGCCAGACTGGGCCGCGTGGCTGGTCTGGTCTCGCTTTCCGAGGATGCGCAAGGCCATGCGGTGAAGGCCAGCGTGCCGCTTCTGGCCAGCCAGACCGCGACGTTTGCCCCCGATCGCGGCTGCCAGCTGGAGCCCTGGACGCGCTGACGCGTGCAAGGATTGCAATCGGGTTGCGCCGAATGCAATCATTGCCATCCGGTTTCCCTTGCGGGCCGCTACGGTTGCGATAGATTCATGCCTGTCGAAACGGCAATTTCCATGAAGGAGCAGGTGTAGCGGCGTTACGGCTTGAGCTTTAGGTCCAGTGCAGGATGCTCCCGCATCCATTGTACGCAGCGATTTTTGGCTGTTGCTTTCGTCGTCCTCGCCTGCGCGCGCTGCCTTCGGGCAGTTCCCGCGCATCCGTCGACCCCGAACCCACCCGACAAACGATCGCCGCCGGAAAAGGCGCCCCGCCGCAAGGCGGTTCCCGCGTCCTGCCCGGCTGGCACCGGCTCAATCGCCGCAGCGCCCTGCCTGCTTGCCGTCGATCGGCAACGACAGGGGAGCGGTTCTTCCCGCAAGGAGAAGATGGATGGGTTATCTCGACAGCGAACAGGACAGCACGCGCCGCCTGAGGGGGCTGGGGCGCGCCTTGCGCAGCCTGGTCGGGCGCGGCGGCCTGGTGGTCGGCGTGATCGCGGCGGGGCTGGTGGTGTCGTCCAGCGTGGCGCGGGTGCAACCGGGCAACGTCGGCATCCGCGTCAACAACATAGCCGGCGGGGTTTCGCCCGATGCGCTGGGCGTGGGCTGGTACCTCGCGCCTCCCGGCACGCATATCTACGAGTATCCGGTGTTCACGCGGACTTATACCTGGACGGGCAATGCCACCGAGCAGAGCCCGACCGACGAGAGCTTCAATTTCCAGGACAAAAACGGGCTCTCGCTCAAGGCCGACGTGGCGGTGAGCTATCATATCGATCCGCGCAAGGCGCCGATCCTGTTCCAGCGCTACCGCACCGACATGGACCAGATCATTGCCGGGCCGATGCGCAACGCGATTCGCAATGCCATCGTCGAGCGCGCGGCGCAGCTGGGCGTCGAGCAGATCTACGGCGATCACAAGGCGGAACTGATCCAGACCGCGCAGCGCCGGGTCCAGGCGTTCTTCTCGCCGGTGGGGCTCGAGGTCGAGCAGGTCTACTGGGCGGGCAACATCGGTGTGCCCGACCGGGTGCTCGAGCAGATCAACGCCAAGATCGCCAACGAACAGGCCGCGCTCGCCGCGCAGGCCAATGTCGCCACGGCCAGGGCCGATGCCGAAGCGCGGATCGCCAAGGCCGAAGGCGATGCAAAAGCGATCCAGGTCGAGGCCGAGGCGATCCGCACCAATCCGAAGATTGTGCGGATGCGCGCGGTGGAGAAGTGGGACGGCAAGCTGCCGACCTACAGCGGATCGGGCCCGGTACCGTTCCTGGGCGTGCAGTAACGCCGGACGGCGATGCGCAGGAAGTCCCGCGCATCGCCGGTTTCCCTCAGGCGGCCACGTGCTCGGGGCTCTCCACCGGGGTGGTGCCCTCGATCCAGCCGCCGCCGACCACGCGGTCGCCCGCATAGATCACCGCCGCCTGTCCGGGGGCAACGCCGTATTCGGGATCGTGGAAGCGGATCGTCGTGTCCGCGCCTTCGCCCAGCGGCCCGTCGAGCGTGATCGCTACCGGCTTGGCCAGCGAGCGGACCTTGGCGGTCAGCGGCCCTTCGGGCAGCGGGCCGATGCGGTTGGTCTCGGTGATGCGGGCGGCGGCAACGCCCAGCAGGCGGCGCGGGCCGACCACGACGCGGCGGCCTTCGGCCTCGATCCGGGTGACGTAGAGCGGCTCGGGCTGGCCGCCGATCTCGATGCCGCGGCGCTGGCCGACGGTGTAGTGGATGATGCCGCGGTGGGTGCCCAGTTCCTCGCCGGTCAGGGCATGGACGATCGGGCCCGGGGCATTGCCTTCGGGGCGGACCTTGGTGACGACCTTGGCATAATCGCCGTCCGGCACGAAGCAGATGTCCTGGCTGTCGGGCTTGGCGGCGTTGCGCAGGCCGGCGGCTTCGGCCAGCCGGCGCGTCTCGGTCTTGGGCAGGCCGCCCAGCGGGAAGCGCAGGAAATCGAGCTGGGCCTCGGTGGTGCCGTAGAGGAAATAGCTCTGGTCGCGCGCCGGATCGGCGGCGCGGTGCAGTTCCGCCCCGGCCGGACCCATCACGCGGCGCACGTAGTGGCCGGTGGCAAGGCAGTCGGCGCCGAGGTCGCGCGCCATCGTCAGCAGGTCGGTGAACTTGGGCCCCATGTTGCAGCGGATGCAGGGGATCGGCGTGCGGCCGGCCATGTAGTCGTCGGCAAACCGCTCGACCACGTCCTCGCGGAACTGGCTCTCGTGGTCGAAGACGTAATGGGCGATGCCGAGGCTGTCGGCGACGGCGCGGGCGTCGCGGATGTCGTCGCCGGCGCAGCAGGCGCCCTTGCGGCCGGTGGCGGCGCCATAGTCGTAGAGCTGGAGGGTGACGCCGATGGTCTCGGCGCCGGTAGCGGCGGCCAGCGCGGCGACGACGGAACTGTCGACGCCGCCGGACATGGCGACGACGATGCGCCGAAGGTTAACGGGCGCGGGGAGCTGGAACAGGTCGGCGGGGTCGAGGCCGGCCACCAGTCCGGCAAGATCGGAAAGGGCGGTCATGGCCTGCCCCATACAGCGGGATGCCCGAGAATCCTACCGTTCTTGCACGACCAGGTGGCGACGGGGAAACGCCGGGGCGGGACGAAGCGACGTGTGCGACGGTTAATCAAGGTAAAGAATCGGTAAAGAGGGCTTTTACCGTCCTTTGACTACCCCTGATGTAAGCAGGGCGCATGAACATCGCTTTTGAACATGAAACCTGCAAAGCAGGGCATGCGTCTGGTCGCGACGGCGAGGAGTTCATCCCGGCTTTCGTTCCGATCGACTGGTTTGCCTTGCGTTCCCGACTTTTCGCTGCACACGATCTGCGTGCGGTGCTCGACGCCGAGCCTTCGGCGGCACGTGTCCCGGGTTGCGGCAGCTTTGCCAAGCCCGCGGCAAATGTGATTCATGCTTATGACGGCGGGGAACCAACCATTAACCCAAATGATTTAACCATTCGCAAGTCCAGGGTAGTCAGTTTCGCATCCGTCACCGGCGGACGCAGCACCGGTGCACGAGGGTGTTGATGATCGAGAACCAGAAGATACGTCCCGCGCAGGTGATCGGGCCGCTTGGAGAGCCGCTGACGCTCGACTCGCTGCCGCCGCCGAACACCACGCGCTGGGTAGTGCGCCGCAAGGCGGAAGTCGTCGCGGCCGTCAACGGCGGGCTGCTCACGATCGATGAAGTGTGCGAACGCTACAAGCTTACCCTCGAGGAGTTCGCTTCCTGGCAGCGCGCGGTCGACCGGTCGGGCATGCAGGGGCTGCGCGTCACGCGCATTCAGCACTACCGCGATCTTTACGAGCGTCAGCAGAAGTACTGATCCGGACGCTGACCAGGCTCCCTCAGCCCATGCAAACGGCGGCGAACTCCGGTTCGCCGCCGTTTTGCGTTTTACTTCCGCCGCTTCCCTAAAGCCGCCGGGCCCTTCCCGCCGGTGACTAGGCGGCGTGGACACATTCCGCGTTGCCACGGCTGGAGACAAAAGCCGTCGATTCAAGAAGGTGAGGCGCAGGAGTATGTCGATACTTCCAGCCGAGCCGACGCCGAAGGGACGGCTTTTGCCTCCAGCCCCGTAGGGGTTGCCCTGCAAGCTGCGCCAGCAGCGTTGCTCCGCCTTGAAAGAGGCCCGCTCTTCCTGCGGCTTCGCGCCTTGCTGGCGCAGCTTGCAGGGCAACCGTGGCAATGCGGAATGTGTCCACGCCGCCTAGGCGCTCGACGCTGGTCGATCATGGTTAGCCGCAGGCCGACAGTCGATTGCCTCGCTTCTGTCGCAGGTATATGTCGTTTCGCATGTTTTTTCCGTCGCTGGGCGGCGCGTGGCTTGGTGCCTCGCGCCTGTGCGGCGGCACGGTTCGAGGGATGAGGCATGGGGGCTATTCCATGGCGGCAGATCGGAGCGTGTTCAGGGGGCGGTCGCAGGGCTTGCGGTGAAGATGAATTACGACAGCAGAATTGATTCCGGGGAGAACGCGCAGGTGGCCATGTCCGACAGCAGGTTGGAGGCAGGGCCGCCGACGGGCGATGCCGAACAGGAGCGTCCCTCGCGCAAGTGGCTCTGGATCATCGTTGCCGCCGCCGTGGCGGTGATCGGCATCTGGTTCGCGGTGCACAAGGGTGGCGAGGCCGAAAGCCCCAAGGATGCCGACGCGCAGACCCCGGCGGTGACCGTGGTGGTGCCCGGACGGGTGCCGGTGCAGGGCGAGATTTCCGTCACCGGCTCGCTGGCGGCGCGCCGCGACATGCCGGTCGGTTCGGTCGGCGAGGGCGGGCAGGTCCGCTCGGTCCTGGTCGAGCCGGGTGACTGGGTCCGTCAGGGCCAGGTTCTCGCGGTGGTCGACCGTTCGGTGCAGACCCAGCAGCAGGCCGGGCAGTCCGCGCAGATCTCGGTGGCCCAGGCCGATGCCCGTCTCGCCCAGGCCAACCTCGACCGCGCGCTCAAGCTGGTCGATCGCGGCTTCATCTCGGCAGCGGACATCGACCGGCTGACCGCGACGCGCGATTCCGCCAATGCGCAAGTGCGTGTCGCCCGCGCGCAGCTCGGCCAGCTTCAGGCGCAGGCAGCGCGGCTCAACATCGTCGCCCCCGCGGCCGGTCTCGTGCTCGAACGCAACGTCGAGCAGGGCCAGGTGGTCGGCGGCGGCAGCGCGGTGCTGTTCCGCCTCGCCAAGGAAGGCGAGATGGAACTGCTCGCCCAGCTCAGCGAGGATGACCTGTCGCGCATCGGCGTTGGCGCCGAAGCGCGGGTGACGCCGGTCGGCTCGAAGGATACCTTCATCGGCCATGTCTGGCAGGTCTCGCCGGTGATCGACCCGAACAACCGCCAGGGCGTCGCGCGCATCCTGCTTGCCTACAATCCGGCCCTGCGCCCCGGCGGCTTTGCCAGCGCGGCCATCGGCAGCGGCGCGGTGGATGCGCCCCTGCTTCCGGAATCGGCGATCCAGAACGACGACAAGGGCTCGTTCGTCTATGTCGTCGATGCCAGGAACGTGGTGCACCGCCAGCCGGTGCAGACCGGCATCGTCACGCCCAGGGGGATCGTCGTGAAGTCGGGCCTGCAGGGCAGCGAGAAGGTCGTGCTGCGCGCCGGCGGGTTCCTCAACGACGGCGACAAGGTCAAGCCCCAGCTTGTCTCTGCCGCCAAGGCCGACTGACGGGATTCGCGCGATGAGCCTTCGCAATGTCTCGGCCTGGTCGATCCGCAATCCGATCATTCCCATCGTCTTTTTCATCGCTGTGATGATCGCGGGCGTCGTTGCGTTCATGCGCATGGACGTCAACAACATGCCCGACATCCAGTTCCCGGGCGTGCGGGTCAGCATCTCGCAGCCGGGCGCGGCCCCGACCGAGATCGAGACGCAGATCACCCAGATCGTCGAAGGGGCGGTGCGTTCGGTCCCGGGGGTGGAGGAGATCCAGTCCACCGCCTCGGAAGGCAATTCGCTGACCGTGGTGCTGTTCTCGATCGGCACCGATCCCGACGTCGCCACCAACCAGATCAAGAACGCGGTGGACCAGGTGCGCGGCCAGTTGCCGCAAGGCATCCTCGAACCGGTCGTGACCAAGCTCGAGGCCAACAGCACCGAACTCGCCTACTTCTCGGTCAGCGCCGACGACATGACCATGGAGCAGCTCTCCTGGTTCGTCGACGATACCATCGCCAAGCGCCTGCTGGCGATCGAGGGCATGGCCTCGGTCGAGCGTAACGGCGGCGTCGACCGCGAGATGCGGGTTGTCGTCGATCCGCAGCGCATGGTCGCGCTCGGCGTCACCGCCAGCGACGTCAACACCGTGCTGCGCCAGGTCAACACCGATGCCGCGGGCGGCCAGGCGGAGATCGCCGGTTCGCGCCAGTCGGTCCGCGTGCTCGGCAATGCGCGCAATGCCTATGCGCTGTCGCAGACCCGCATCAACCTGGGCAGCGGCCGCCAGATCAAGCTTGCCGATATCGCGCACGTCTACGACGGTTATTCCGAACCCACGCGCATCGCCCGCCTGAACGGGCGCGAGGTGGTGACCTTCGGGTTCAGCCGCTCGCTCGGCGCCTCGGACCTCACCGTCTACAACGAGGCGATGAAGGCGATCGACAAGATCAAGAAGGACAACCCGGGCATCCACATCACCCGGCTGTTCTCCGACGTCGACTATACCAAGGGCCAGTACACCAGCTCGATGGAGGCGCTGGTCGAGGGCGCGGTGCTGGCGATCATCATCGTCTTCTTCTTCCTGCGCGACTGGCGGGCGACGCTGGTTTCGGCGATCGCGATCCCGCTTTCGGCGATCCCGACGTTCTGGTTCATGGACATGCTCGGCTTCACGCTGAACTTCCTCTCGCTGCTGGCGCTGAGCCTGGTGGCAGGGGTGCTGGTCGATGACGCGATCGTCGAGATCGAGAACATCGTGCGCCACATGCGCATGGGCAAGTCGGCCTACCAGGCCTCGATCGACGCCGCCGACGAGATCGGGCTGGCGGTTGTCGCCACCACGTTCTCGATCGTCGCGGTGTTCCTGCCGGTGGGCCTGATGCCGGGCATCTCGGGCCAGTTCTTCAAGCCCTTCGGCTTCACCGTGGTGGTGGCCGTGCTGATGAGCCTTGCCGTCGCGCGTCTCATCACGCCGATGGTCGCGGCCTACTTCCTCAAGGCGCACGGCCATGCCGAGCATGGCGGCGGCAAGGCCATGGACTTCTACATGAAGGTCCTCGCCTGGACGCTCGACAGCCGCGAGGCGCATCGCCGCAAGGCTGCTCTGGTGCGCCAGCCGCTGCGCTGGTGGTATCCGGTCTGCGCCGCGCTTGCCTTTGTCGCCCTGCTGGCGGCCGGCGGCGGACTGGCGACGCTGGTCTTCCTCGGCGTGCAGAAGGGGCTGGGGGCGCTTGGTCTCAAGGGTGCGGCCTTTGTGCTGGCCGCGGTGGCCGCGCCGCTGGGCATTCCCGTGGCGATCTATGTCCTCGGCTTCGTGCTGCGCTGGCTGGCGTGGTTCGTGGGCGCTTTCGGCCGCTGGTATCGCTATTTCACCGACCGCGTGATCGCCCGCATGCACGATCACCGCTTCTATGCCTTCTGCATGGGCATCTATGCGCTGGTCGTCACGTTCGCGCTGCTTGCGGGGCTGCCGCAGCAGTTCAATCCGAACACCAACAACGATACCAGCCGCGTCAACATCGAGCTGGTCCCCGGCACCACGATCGAGGATACCGCCAAGGTCGCGCACCGCGTGACGCGGCTGCTCGAAGGCCAGAGCGAGGTGAAGCACATCCTCGAGGCGTCGCGCGAGGCAAGGGCAACGCTCTACATCGCGCTCAAGCCCGCCGACGAGCGCGAGGCCAGCAGCATCGAGTTCGAGCGCCGCATGGCGCCGGTGCTCCAGGCCTTCCCCGACGCCCGCGTGAGCTTTGCCACCCAGTCGGGCGGCTTCGGCAGCGGACGCGACATCTCGGTCATGCTTTCGGGCAGCGATTCGGTGCTGCTCAACAAGACCGCGCAGACGCTCGTGGAGCAGATGCGCACGATCCCCGGCGTTGTCGCCCCGCGCATCGCCGCCGACCTCCAGCGTCCGGAACTGGTGATCGTGCCGCGTACCGACCTTGCGGCCCAGCTTGGCGTCACCACTGCCGCGCTCAGCCAGACGATCCGGATCGCCACGCTGGGCGAGATCGACCAGAATGCGGCCAAGTTCTCGCTCTCGGACCGCCAGGTGCCGATCCGCGTGATTCTTGACCGTGCCGATCGCCGTGACTTCTCGACGATCGAGAACCTGCCGGTGACGACCGCCAGCGGCGGCTCGGTGCCGCTCAAGCGGGTCGCCGAAATCCGCTTCGGCGCCGGGCCGACGCAGATCCAGCGCTACAACCAGTCGCGCCGCATCTTCGTGGGTGCCGACCTTGGCGAAGGCCAGGTCAAGGGCCCGATCATGGAGAAGATCCAGAACCTGCCGATCATGAAGAACCTGCCGCTGGGCGTCTCGAACGCGCCGGTGGGCGAGGACAAGTGGCAGGGCGAGATGATCATGAACTTCATCATCGCGGTGATCAGCGGCATCATGCTGGTCTTTGCGGTGCTGGTGCTGCTCTACAAGCGGTTTGTCTCGCCGCTGGTGAACATGGCCTCGCTCCTGCTGGCACCGCTGGGCGGCCTGCTGGCGCTGGCGGCGGTGGGGCAGCCGATCTCGATGCCGGTCTACATCGGTATCCTGATGCTGCTCGGCATCGTTGCCAAGAACTCGATCCTGCTGATCGACTTTGCCATCGAGGAGATGGAGAAGGGGGTCGACAAGCTCGCGGCGATCATGGACGCCGGGCACAAGCGCGCGCAGCCGATCATCATGACCACCGTGGCGATGACCGCCGGCATGATCCCGACCGCACTCTCGCTTTCGGGCGACGGGGCGTTCCGCGCGCCGATGGGACTGGTGGTGATCGGCGGCCTGGTGCTCTCGACGATGCTGACGCTGGTCATCGTGCCGGCGGCCTTCAGTCTGGCCGATGGTTTCGAAAAGCGGATCGGGCCGTGGCTGCGGCGCAAGCTGCTGACCTTCGAGCCCCACCACGCGCACGCGGCCGGGCACGGACTGGACCATGGCCACGATCCCTTGCCGCAGCCGATCGCTGCCGAATGAGCGGAAACCTGGATCTCGGGAGGAACCTTGCCGCTGCCCATGCGTAGCATTCGAGTGGTAAGGCGAGACCTTGATCGGGCGGACAAGGCGCGGCGCATGCGCCTGTTCGCGACGGGGCTGCTGCTGTTCATGGCGGCGGCCTTTGTCGTGCTGAAGCGGCTGCTGATGGACCACCCCGAATGGGGCGGGCCATTGGGCTATGCGATTTCGTTCACCGAGGCGGCGATGGTCGGCGGGCTGGCGGACTGGTTCGCGGTGACGGCGCTGTTCCGCCATCCGCTGGGCCTGCCGATCCCGCACACCGCCATCATCCCCGAGAACAAGGACCGTATCGCCGATTCGATGGCGGCGTTCCTGCGCGACAATTTCCTGACGCCGCAAGTCGTCGCCCGCCGGCTCAACGGTTTCAACATCGCCGCCAGCCTGGGCGGCTTCCTCGCCGATCCCCGCCGCGAGGAGCAGTCGCGCATCCGCGCCGGGGCGGCGCAGCTTG
This sequence comes from Sphingomonas sp. IC081, assembly GCF_006874585.1. Lineage (GTDB taxonomy): Bacteria > Pseudomonadota > Alphaproteobacteria > Sphingomonadales > Sphingomonadaceae > Novosphingobium. The sequence goes on along the minus strand of NZ_CP029761.1, from coordinate 3,406,619 downwards.
TCGGCGACGTGCTTGAATCGCTCGATCCCGAGGAAATGGGCGGCATGGTGAAAGCCGGGCTGCGCCGCCAGATCGAGAAGATCGACGCGGCGCCGCTGCTGGGCCAGATGCTGGAGAACGCGATTGCCGAAGGGCGGCACCTGCCGGTCCTCGAAAGCGTGCTGCGCAAGATCGGCGAGGCCATCGAGGCCAACGAGCCGATGATCCGCGAGATGATCCACCAGCGCGCCAACACCATCATGCGCTGGACGGGTCTGGACGAGCGGCTGGCCAACGGCGTGCTCGACGGGGCCTACCGGCTGCTGGCCGAAGTGATCGTCCAGCCCGACCATCCGCTGCGCGCCAAAGTGGACGAGGCGCTGGTGAAACTCGCGCAGGACCTCAGGCACAATCCGGAGATGCAGGCGCGGGTCGAGCGCATCAAGACCGACCTCCTCGAAAACCCGGCGATGGGCGCGTGGATCGACGGCATGTGGGAACGCGCCCGGGCCGGACTGCTCAAGGCCGTGCGCAATCCCGACAAGGCGCTCTCGGGCGCGCTGGGCGAGAGTCTTTCGCAGCTGGGAGAGGCCCTTGGCGAGGATCGCAAGCTGCAATACATGGTCAACCGCTTCGCGCGCCGCACCCTGGTCGGCGTCGCCTCGCGTTATGGGAGTGAGATCGTGCGGCTGGTGTCGGAAACCGTGAAACGCTGGGATGCCCGCACCGTGACCGATCGCATCGAAGGCGCGGTGGGCCGCGACCTCCAGTTCATCCGCATCAACGGCACTCTGGTCGGCGGCCTGTTCGGCCTGTGCATCCACGGCGCGGAGCAATTGCTGTGACGCAGGGCCCCTTTCTCAAGACCGCGCGTTTCGAACTGTGGAAGCCGACTGCGGACGATCTGGAGGGGCTTTGCAAGCTGCTCGCCCACGAGGACATGCGCCGCTTCCTGGGCCCCGCCAGCCCCGATCCGATGGACCAGTTCAACCGGCTCGGCCGCAACGCCGGCAGCTGGGCGCTCTATGGCTACGGCACTTTCTATGTACGCCGTCCCGGCGAGCGTGACCTCATCGCCAACTGCGGCGTGTTCCATAGCTGGCGCGGCTTCGGCAAGGGCATGGACGATACGCCCGAGGCGGGCTGGATCGTCCGTCAGGACTGCTGGGGCCAGGGGCTGGCGCAGGAAGTCATGCGTGCCGCGATTGCATGGTTCGACGAGGCCCACGGCCCACGCCGCATTGCCTGCATGATCGAGGACGGCAACGTGGCGTCGGAGCGTGTGGCTGATGGGCTCGGCTTCGTTCAATATGGGCGCCATGAGCCGGAAGAAGGACGGGGCGCTGCGATCAATCTCTACGAGCGGCTGGTCTGCAAGGCCTGAGAGCCGGGTTCATCCGATCAGGAACAGCACACTGATACCGTAGAAGGAGGGGACCGGCGTTCCGTTCTTGTCCAGCGCCGGTGCAAACGGCACTTTCATGATGGCTGCGCACGTCGTTTCGCCAAAGGCCGAATGTCCGATCGCGTTGGGCACCATGCACTTCGTCACGGAGCCGTTGCTGTCGAGCAAGACGAGCACATCGACGCGCCCTCCCTTGCCGGCGCGGGCCTGGGCGACGGGGTACTGGATCGACAAAATCCTGCGTGTGAAGCTGGCCTTGTCCTTCGGGGCCGCCGGTCTGGACAGGCTGGCCTGGGTTTTCGGGTCCAGCCCTCAACGGGCCACCAGCGCGGTGGTGCATTCGGACATGGCCGCCAATGCATCAGCAGGGTTTCCGGTGTTCAGGGTAATGCGATGATCCGCGCTCGCAAAGGCCATCCGGGACGACTGTTCGAGGAAAGCCGGATCGAAGTCGCGAACTTCGTAGGAATCGCCGAGTGTGGGCAGCTTTGTCGCAAAGACCAGCAGGCCGGCCGTGGCATTGCTGCTCCCGGCCAGGCCCCTGACCCTGGTGGGATCGCCGATTCCGAAATCGACCAGCAGCCTATCGGTGGCGTCGTCGTCGGGCAGAAGCTGCTTTACCGGCGCGCCGTAGAGGCGGAATTCGAAGGATGTACCGGGGTAAGCAGCCGACAGTTGGAGCAGCACGGGCGCCTGCGAGGTGCCGAACATACGGCGCAGGCGGCAGGAATTGTCGGCCGTATCGATGCTCCACGGTGAAGCCGGCTCGAGCTCGGTTTCAGTCGCTATCGCGGCTGCGGCCACGGCCGGTGCGGCGGGCCAGGCCAGCTGCGCGAGCACGCCAGCCAGGGCAAGAGCATTCCGGATCGGTTTCATCACTGTCGTTTGGCCCCCGTTTCGACAAGCGGATGCTACGAAAAACCCCGACGCTGCAAGCGCCGGGGTTCTTGTTTTCAGGCCTTTAGCGCCGTTCAGAGCTTGCCGGTAAGCTCCGGCACGGCGCTGAACAGATCCGCCACGAGGCCGACGTCGGCGACCTGGAAGATCGGTGCGTCCTCGTCCTTGTTGATGGCGATGATGGTCTTGGAATCCTTCATACCCGCAAGGTGCTGGATCGCGCCCGAGATGCCCACCGCGATGTAGACTTCGGGAGCCACGATCTTGCCGGTCTGGCCGACCTGGTAGTCGTTGGGCACATAACCCGCGTCCACCGCCGCGCGCGAGGCACCGACGGCGGCGCCGAGCTTGTCGGCAAGCGGCATGATGACCTGTTCGAAGGTTTCCGAGTCCTTCAGCGCGCGGCCGCCCGAGACGATCACCTTGGCGCTGGTCAGTTCCGGGCGTTCCGACTTGGCGAGTTCGGCACCGACAAAGCTGGACAGGCCCGCGTCACCGGCACCTGCGACGTCTTCGATGGCAGCCGAACCACCCTCGGCAGCGGCCTTGTCGAAGGCGGTGCCGCGCACGGTGATCACCAGCTTGGCATCGCTCGTTTCGACGGTGGCGATGGCGTTGCCCGCATAGATCGGGCGGGTGAAGGTCTTCTCGCCCTCGACCGAGAGGATGTCCGACAGCTGCATCACGTCGAGCAGCGCGGCGACGCGCGGGGCGACGTTCTTGCCGGTGGTGGTGGCGGGCGCCAGGAACGCGTCGTGGTGGCCCATCAGCTCGACGATCAGCGGCGCGACGTTTTCGGCCAGCGCGTGTTCGTAGGCGGCGTTGTCGGCCAGGTGCACCTTGGCGACGCCGGCGATCTTCGCGGCAGCCTCGGCGGCGGCACGGCAGCCCGAGCCCGCGACCAGCAGGTGGACTTCACCCAGCTTGGCGGCAGCGGTGACGGTGTGGAGCGTTGCGTCCTTGACCGACGCGTTGTCGTGTTCGACCCAAACGAGCGTCTTCATCGTTTCAAATCCTTCCCGGGCTGTGCCCTCAGGCGACGCCCAGTTCCTTGAGCTTGGCGACGAGGCCATCGACGTCGGCGACCTCGATACCGGCCGAGCGGACGGGCGGCTCCGAGACCTTGAGGGTCTTGAGGCGCGGGGCCACGTCGACGCCGTAATCGGCGGCGGTCTTCACATCGAGCTGCTTCTTCTTCGCCTTCATGATGTTGGGCAGCGAAGCGTAGCGCGGCTCGTTGAGGCGCAAGTCGGTGGTGACGATCGCGGGCAGCGCCAGCTTGACGGTCTCCAGACCGCCATCGACTTCGCGGGTCACGGCAACGTGATCGCCATCGATTTCGACCTTGCTGGCGAACGTACCCTGCGGGCGGCCCAGCAGCGCGGCGAGCATCTGGCCGGTCTGGTTCGAATCGTCGTCGATCGCCTGCTTGCCGAGGATCACGAGGCCGGGATTCTCTTCGGCGACGATCGCCTTGAGGATCTTGGCGACGGCCAGCGGCTCAACCTCAGTGTCGGTCTCGATCAGGATCGCACGGTCGGCGCCCATGGCGAGCGCGGTGCGCAGCGTGTCCTGCGCCTTGGCCGGGCCGACCGAGACGGCGACGATCTCTTCAGCCTTGCCCGCTTCCTTGATGCGGATGGCTTCTTCGACCGCGATCTCGTCGAACGGGTTCATGCTCATCTTGACGTTGGCCAGGTCAACACCCGTTCCATCCGCCTTCACGCGCGGCTTTACGTTATAGTCGATCACCCGCTTTACGGGCACGAGGATCTTCATCTGATCGGGTCCTCTCAGTTTCAGGCGCGGCCTGTTTAGCCGCTCGATTAAATCCACTCAAGGCACGCCTAATAGGCAATTGACGTATACGTCAAGCCCCGCCGGCGACGAGATGAGCCCAGGGTGGGATCACGGCGTGTGCCATAGCGCAAATCCGCGAAAATGCGCATCGCCCCGGCAGAAATCGGTGGCCGAGAATTACTATGACGCCGCAAAGGTCGGCTTCACGCGAATGCGTTTTGTCTAGCGATCAAACGCAAAACGGCGGGGGCCCGAAAACCCCCGCCGCTGCATTATCCGATACGGGATCGCGAAAGATCCAAGAAACGGCGCCTATCAGGCGGCGACGTTCTTGACCTCTGCCACGATCTTCTTGGCCGCATCGCCCAGGTCGTTGGCGGGGACGATCGGCAGGCCGGAGTTGGCCAGGATGTCCTTGCCCTGCTGGACGTTGGTGCCTTCGAGGCGAACCACGAGCGGAACCGAGAGGTTCACTTCCTTCGCGGCGGCAACGATGCCGTCGGCGATGACGTCGCACTTCATGATGCCGCCGAAGATGTTGACGAGGATGCCCTTCACGTTGGGATCGCGCAGGATGATCTTGAACGCCGCGGTCACCTTTTCCTTGGTGGCGCCGCCGCCGACGTCAAGGAAGTTGGCCGGGAACGAGCCGTTGAGCTTGATGATGTCCATCGTCGCCATGGCGAGGCCGGCACCGTTGACCATGCAGCCGATGTCGCCATCGAGCTTGATGTAGGCCAGGTCGTACTTCGAGGCTTCGACTTCCGCCGGATCTTCCTCGGTCTCGTCGCGCAGGGCCTGTACGTCGGGGTGACGGTAGAGGGCGTTCGAATCGAAGCTCATCTTGGTGTCGAGAACGAGCAGGTTGCCGTCCTTGGTTTCGACGAGCGGGTTGATCTCGAGCATGTCGCAGTCGAGAGCCACGAAGGCTTCGTAGAGCTGCTTGGCGATCTTCTGCGCCTGCTTGTTGAGTTCGCCCGAGAGCTTCAGGGCGAAGGCAACGGCACGGCCGTGGTGGGCCTGGAAGCCGGCAGCGGTGTCGATGGTGACGGTGGTGATCTTCTCGGGGGTGTTGTGGGCAACATCCTCGATGTCCATGCCGCCTTCGGTCGAGACGATCATGGCGACGCGGCTCGAAGCGCGGTCGACGACCATCGACAGGTAGTATTCGTTGGCGATGTCGACGCCGTCGGTCACGTAGAGGCGGTTCACCTGCTTGCCGGCTTCGCCGGTCTGCACGGTGACGAGGGTGTTGCCGAGCATTTCCTTGGCGAATTCCTCGACTTCCTCAACCGACTTGGCAAGGCGCACGCCGCCCTTGGCGTCGGGGCCGAGTTCCTTGAACTTGCCCTTGCCGCGCCCGCCGGCGTGGATCTGGGCCTTCACGACATAGAGCGGTCCGGGCAGCTGCTTGGCGGCGGCAACCGCTTCTTCAACGGTGAGCGCGGGGATGCCGGCCGGGATGCCGACGCCGAACTTCGCAAGCAGTTCCTTCGCCTGGTATTCGTGAATGTTCATCGCTGAAATCGCTTTCTGCTGGAGTGTCCGTGGAAACGGCGCGGGGAGCCCCGAACTTTACGGGCCGCATAAGCACATCCCCGCGCGCTTGAAAAGTCCCGTTGCCTCGCGCAAGGACACCGTTGCGAGGGCTGCAATTCCGCTGACCGCGCATCCCAAACCGTCCGTCCCGAAGCCGCAGGCTGGTGCATGATCGACCGCGACAGACTTGAAGCCATCGTCCGCGAGGCAGGCCGCATCGCCCTGGCCGGCTGGCCGGGGGACGGGCATGTGCTTGAACACTGGGAAAAAGACCCCGGAAGCCCGGTCTGCACGCTCGATCTGGCGGTGGACGAATTCCTGCGCCGCGAACTCTCCGCGCTGCTGCCTTCGGCGGGCTGGCTCTCCGAGGAAACCGCCGACTCGCACCACCGCACCGCGCACGAACTGGTCTGGCTGGTCGATCCGATCGACGGCACCCGCGATTTTATTGCCGGGAGGAGCGGCTGGGCGATCTCGGTGGCGCTGGTGAACACGCGGCGGCCGCTGCTCGGCTACCTCTACGCCCCGGCGCGGGCGCGCGAGGCCGGCGGCGAGTTCTGGTTCGCCGAGGCGGGCAAGGGCGCATGGCGCAACGGCGTGCGGCTGAGCGCCAGCCAGCGCGAGACGCTGCCCGGCGCGCGGGTGCCGGCCAAGAAGCTGGCGGCGGAGGATGCGGACCTGGTGCTGGTCGACCAGCCCAATTCGATTGCGCTGCGCATGGCGATGGTCGGCGCCGACGAGGCGGACATCCTCGCCACGCTGCGCTGGGGGTTCGAATGGGACATCGCCGCCGCCGGTCTGATCGCGCGCGAGGCCGGGGCGGAAGTGACCGATGCTTTCGGCCAGCCGCTCAACTACAACAAGCACGACCCGCGCGCGTTCGGCGTGCTCTGCACGTCGCGGGCGATCCACGGGGCCGCGGTGGAGCGGCTGGCGGAACGTGCGGCGCGGTTCTCGGTGGGGCCGAAAGACTGAACGACGCGCCTGAATCAAGGCCTGATTCAAAGGCGCGCCGCATCTGAAAATGCCCTCATGGGCATTTTCCAAACAGCCTCTGAGCCGTCATCCCCGCGAGAGCGGGGGCGACGGCACGGTTTGTAAGGAATCGTGTCCGCGCGAAACCTCAGTGCACGAACCGCGCGATCACGTCGCGGTAGGAGCGGCTGACTTTCACTTGCGCGCCCGAATCGAGCACCAGGAAGCATTCGCCGTTGGTATGCGGCTTCACCTGGCGGACCTGGTTGAGGTTGACGATCGTCGAGCGGTGGACGCGCTGGAACACGCGCGGGTCGAGGCGGCGTTCGAGGTCCTTCATCGTCTCGCGCAGGATCAGCGAGTTGTCGGCGGTGCGGATGCACATGTAGTCGCCGGCCGCTTCGATATGCTCGATCGAATCGACGTCGATGCGGAAGATCTGGCCGCGATCCTTGATGTTGATGAGCTTTTCGTAGCGGTCCGCGTTGGGGTCGGTTTCCTCGGGGATCGCGTCGACCGCGTCGGGGGCGACTTCGGCCAGCACGGTCTTGAGCTTTTCCGCCTCGTCGGCCGAGCGCTTTTCGGCAAGGCGCTGGCGCACGCGGGCGAGGGTGTCGTCGAGCTTGGCCTCGTCGACCGGTTTCATCAGGTAGTTCACGGCGTTGGCTTCGAAGGCGCGCACGGCGTGTTCCTGGTAGGCGGTGACAAAGACGAACAGCGGCGGTTCGATTTCCATGACGCCCTTGACCACCGAGAAACCGTCGAAACCGGGCATCTGGATGTCGAGGAAGACAAGGTCGGGCTTTTCGGTCTTGATCTTGCGAATGGCTTCGCGGCCATTGGAACAGGTGTCGATGATCTCGACGTCCGGATACTTCTCCAGACGGATCTGAAGGCCCTGGATCGCGAGTTTCTCGTCATCGACGAGGATAGTGCGAATGGTCATGTGTTACGTTCTCCGGCCCCGCAAACGCATGGGAGCCAAAATTGTTTCACGCCCGACGAGATCGGACCTTGATTCATCGCCCGGCGTATCATCGCCCCACGAGAGCGGGCTGGCGCAGGGGTTCTGCAATGTCCTCGAGGGAGGGCTGGCGTTCCGCGGGAAATTCGATCAGCACGGCAAAGCCGCCTTCGACGGGCTCCACCGTCTCGAAGCGGTGGTTCTCGCCGTAGGCCTGGCTGAGGCGATCGCGGATGTTCGACAGGCCGACGCCGGTGGATACCGGCTCCCCTCCATCATAGGTCATGCCCGACAACCTGTTGTCGGTCGTCGGCGTTTGCAAGCCCGGCCCGGTATCCGAGACGGTGATGCGAAGCATCGGCCCGACGAGCTGCGTGGCCACGGTGATCTCGGCTCCGGTCTCCTGCGGGGTCACGGCATACTTGATGGCATTCTCGACCAGCGGCTGGAGCAGCAGCGAGGGCAGCAGGCAGGTCTCGGTCGCGGGATCGATCTGGAAGGTGGTGCGCAGGCGCTCCTCGAAGCGCATCAGCTCGATGTCGAGATAGAGCTTGAGCGTCTCCACCTCGGTCGCCACCGTGACCCGCGCCGAGGGCTTGTTGATCAGCGTGTAGCGCAGGAACGAGGAGAGCCGGCTGAGCATCGCATTGGCCGGCTCGGTCTGCTTGAGCAGCACCAGGGTGGAGATCGAGTTCAGCGTGTTGAACAGGAAATGCGGGTTGAGCTGGTAGCGCAGCATGGCCAGCTGGGCCTGTGTCGCCTGGTTCTCCAGCTGGATCAGCTGGTCGTTCTGCTCTTCCACCTGGAGGTAGAAGTTGACCATGTAATAGAGCGCGGTCCAGGCCCCCAGCAGCGTTGCGTCGAGGTAGAACACGCCAAGGAACAGGCCGGTGAAATTGGTGTCGCCATCGGCGCGCCACAGCGAGACCACCCAGGCGTCGATGAACGAATGCAGGCCGACCGCGATCGACAGCGCGAGGAACGTCAGGCCCCAGGTGACCAGCGCGCGCTTGCGGAACAGCGCGCGGTAGATGACCGAGAGCACCAGCGAGATCGAGAAGCCGGTGATCGTGGCGATCAGCACCAGCACGAGGAAGGCGATCGGCTGGTTGTTGGCGATCGCCGACATCGTGCGCAGCAGCATCGCCCCGCTCCAGCCCACGGCCTGAAGGCGCCAGAACGCCTTGTCCTTGTCGGCAAAGAAGGGGATGGGCTGGATCGGCAAGACGGACATGCGGGCTTTCTAGACGAAAAGCGCCCGCAGCGTAAATCCGCCTAAGATATGATGTCGGGTCAGATGCGGAAACCTAGCTCCCGCGCGCCTCGTTCACCGCCTGCGACAGCTGCTCGAAGCCGACCGCGCCGGAGATCATGCGGTCGCCCGCGATCCAGCTCGGGGTGCCCGAGAAGCCGAGGCGGCCCGCCACGTCGACATTGCGGCTCAGTTCCTGCTCGACCACCGGGCTGGCGGCGACCTTGCGGGCGCGCTCCATGTCGAGACCGGCCTGTTTGGCCGCGGCCTCGATCGATTCGGGATCGAGCTGGCCGGCGGCAAACATGGCGTCATGGAACGGATGGTACTTGCCCTGCTCGGCCGCGGCGAGCGCCATGCGCGCGGCGGCGGCGCTGTGCTGGCTGATGATCGGCAGTTCGCGCACGACGATGCGCAGGTCCGGGTTCTTGGCGAGCAGCTGGGCCACGTCGGGCAGGCTGCGGCGGCAGTAGCCGCAGGCATAGTCGGTGAACTCGACCAGGGTCACGGCACCGTTGGGATTGCCCAGCACGGCGCCGGGGAAGGGCGTCTCCACGCTTTGCCTGACCCCTGCCAGCTGGGCCTTGGCCTGCTTGCGCTGGAGGGCGTCCATCGCCTCGTTCAGCACTTCGGGATTGGTGACGAGATAGTCGTGAATCACGTGCCCGGCGATCGTCGGACCGGCGAACCACACGCCGCCGCCCACCACTGCAAGGCCGGCCAGCGTTGCGGCGATCCTGGTGCCAATACCCATGCTTTTCGTTTGTCCCGTACTGTCTGTGTCGGTCGTTGCACCGGCCCTCTCCCTCACCCGGTTACCCGTCCGGGCATGCTTCGGGGTGGTCGGATGGGGGAGAGGGCCGGTGCGGGCAGAATTCGCGCGCCGCGAATTTTCAAATGCGGTCTCTAGCGGCGCTTCTTGTCGCGTTCCAGTGCGCCGCGCGCTTCCATCTCGATGTCCTGCGCGCGCAGCCAGTCGGGCGTGCCCTGCTTGAGCCCGGCCTCGGCGGCCTGCGCGTTCATCAGTGCGGCGTCCATCTGGCCGGAAAGCGACTGCTGCTCGGCACTGGCGAGGCGGGCGCGGGGCATGTCGCCGTTGGCGGCGTAGATGGTGCCGAGCTGGTACCAGGTGAAGGGATTCTCGCGGTCGCGCGCGGCGGCGTTGCGCAGCACCGTCTCGGCTTCCTTGAAGTGCTGGGGATCTTCGGTGGCGATCAGGGCGTGGCCGAACAGGGTGGCGATCAGCGGCTGGTAGCCGGTCAGTTCGGTGGCCTTGCGCAAGGGGACCAGCGCTTCGTTCGGCTGGCCGGATTCGAGCAGGATCTGGCCCTTGAGCTCAAGGAAATAGGGATCGTCGGGATCGGTCATCAGCAGGGCGTCGGCCTCGGCGGTGGCGCGGTCCATTTCCGACTGGCGGTGCCAGGCATAGGCGCGGGCGTAGTGCGCAGGCACCGAATTGTCGGTCAGCGGATAGACGCGCAGCACGTCGCGCGGCTCGGCGAGATAGCCGAACAGCTTGGCCTTCATGCGCACGTAGCGGGCCTGGATCTTGGGATCGTCCGGCCTGGTCCAGGCCGGATCCTTTTCGTAGGTGTCCTGCAGGGTCTGGATACGGTCGCCGGTGAGGGGGTGGGTGGAGTAGAACTCGTCGCCGTCCTGCGGGCGGTAGCCGTAGCGGAATTCGAGGTTCTGGAGCTTCTGGAAGAACTCCAGCGAGCCGCGCCCGCTGATCCCGGCCGCCGAAAGATACTGCGCGCCGGCGGCGTCCGCCGAGGCTTCCTGCGAGCGGGTATAGGCCAGGTATTTGCCCATGGCGGCGGACTGGCCGGCCATGATGACGCCCATCGCCGCCTCGCCGCCGCCGGCGGCCGCGGCGGCCGCGCCCAGCAGCAGCGAGAGCAGCGAGATGCTGGTCGCGCTTTTCGCGCCCTGGTTGAGCACGGCATGGCCGCCGGTGACGTGGCCCAGTTCGTGGGCGATCACGCCCTGCACCTGGGCGGCCTTGTCGGCCTCGTTGATGAGGCCCGAATTGACGTAGACGGCCTGCCCGCCGGCGACAAAGGCGTTCACCGAGGGATCGTTGACGAGGACGATGTCGACATGGGCGGGATCGAGCCCGGCGGCGACGATCAGCGGGCGGGCCATGTCCTTGAGCAGGGCCTCGGTCTCGGCGTCGCGCAGGATCGACTGGGCGGCCGCCGGGGTGGCGGACCAGCCAATCAGGGCAAGGACGCTCAGGGCCAGTGCGGCAAGACGCGCGAAGGACATGGAAGCTGTTGAAACCTCTCGCGCTGAACCGGGGCTGAAGCACCGGACCTGAAGCATCGGGCCTGAAGCATCGGGCCTGAAGCATCGGGCCTGAAACTACCCTAGCGTGCCGCCGGGCTCAGGCAAGCGGGGAAGCGGACTCCCGGGGCTGCGACACCAGCCAGACGCGGATCGCTCCGGCCAGGCCGGGCGGCACTTCGGCCTCGAGCCGCTCGGCATCGATCCGCGCGACGAGGGCGTTGACGGGAACGCCGGCTTCGGCGGCGGCGGCGCGCAGCATGTCCCAGAACACCGGTTCGAGGCTGATCGAGGTCTTGTGCCCGGCGATCTCGACCGAACGCTTGATGGGAGGGTGATAGGGCGAAGTCATCACCCGTCACGCTAGCGGGGAAGCGCGATCAGTCATAGGGGCGGAAAAACCGGCATGAGAAAACCCACCGCCATAAGAAAAGGCGGCCGTGAAGCCGCCTCTTCCCTCCTCTCCAAACCCGTTGACCGGACTGTCTCTCCCGCAGTCTCTGGCCGGTTTGAAACTTGTGTGATCAGCCGCCGATTTCGGTCTTGTCGGCAGCGGCCATGCGATCGCCCTGCATGTAGGGGATCGGGTTCACGGCCTGGCCGTCGACGCGGACTTCGTAGTGGAGGTGCGGGCCGGTCGAATTGCCGGTGGTGCCGACGTAGCCGATCACCTCGCCCTTGTGGACCATCTGGCCTTCGGCAACGGCAAGGCGCGACATGTGGCCGTAGCGGGTTTCGAGATCGCCGCCATGCTCCAGTTCGACAAACAGGCCGTAGCCGCCGAACCACGAAGCCTTGCCGACAACGCCGTCAGCGGTTGCGTAGATCGGGGTGCCGATGGGAGCGGCAAGGTCGATGCCCTTGTGGGCGCGGCGACCGCCGAAAATGGGGTGTTCGCGCATGCCGAAGCTGCTGGTGAGCTTCAGGCCTTCCAGCGGGGTGCGCGAGGGAACCGCGACGCCCGAAAGGCGGGCGGTGCCGGGGATCGCGGGCTTGGCCTTGGCGGCGGCAAGACCGGTTTCCTCGTAATTCTGCCAGGAGCTGAAGAGGGTGCGGAACTGTTCGTCCTCACCGCCGCTGGCGGACTGGCTGGCCGACTGGGCGGCGCGCTGCGGGCCCGAGATGTCGGCGGCGGCGCTGTTGGCCATGGCGGGATGGGCTGCCAGGGAAAGACCCGCGAACGCAACCGTGGCGGTTACCGTGCGGAACTTGGCAATGAGTTTCGTGACGACCACTCGTAATACCTTGTTATCCGCCGAAATCCGCAAAGGACACGACGCTTGTATTTATCACTGGCGCACCGTGAGGCGCGCCGCGAACCCTAGTTTTAGAGATGGTCGGAACCCCCCGCCGTCTCGCGAGTTGGAGTTATGCCGATCGATTACTGACAGACAACCCCAAGGTAGAAATCCCGCGATAAACCGGCAGCGAGGCGCGCCGAGTCGTTGAACGGTGGCTTAACGGCGCCGCCAAAATGGCGGGAAACAAGGGTTTTCCAGAGGTCGGCAGGCTCTCCATTCATCGTTTCGGCCCATGCGGCGAAATGTGTTGATCCGAAACGGACGTGCCGGATTTCGTCGTCAAGGATTCTCTCGAGGATGCGTGCGCCGCGTTCGTCGCCAAGGTTGCGGACCCGTTCGAGCGTCGCCGGAGTGACGTCGAGCCCGCGCGCCTCGAGCACCATCGGCACCACCGCGAGCCGCGCGGCGACGTCGTGCCGGGTGTTGCCGGCCGCTTCCCACAGGCCGCTGTGCGCGGGAAGCGCGCCGTAGTGGCTGCCCATCGTGCGCAAGTGCCGGTCGATCAGCGCGAAGTGCAGCGCCTCGTCGGCCGCGACCGAGAGAAAGTCGCCGACAAAACCGGGATTCATCTCGCCGCCGAAGCGCCCGGCCATGTCGAGCGCGAGGTCGATGGCGACAAATTCGATATGCGCCAGGGCGTGCCAGAGCGCGATCCGCCCGCGCTGCGAACCGCCCTTGCCGCGCTTGGGCATGCGGCCCGGCGGCAGCAGTTCGGGCGCGTCGGGGCGGCCCGGTTCGTCGGGCATGGCGACATCGAAGGCATAAGCGAGGCGACCCAGCCGCCAGTCGCGGGCGACCTTGCGGGTGGCCATGACCTTGGTGCGGGGATCGCGTTCGAGCAGCACTTCGCGGATGGCGGCGGCAACGCCGGGCAGGGGAGAGGACATGGTCAGAGCGCCTTGGCGGCCTCCAGCACCTGGGCGGCGTGGTCCTTCACTTTCACCTTGTCCCAGACGCGGGCGATCGTGCCGTCCGGGCCGATCAGGTAAGTGGTGCGGACCATGCCCATGTAGGTGCGGCCATAGTTCTGCTTCTCGGTCCAGATGCCGAGCGCGTCGGACAAGCCGCCTTCCTCGGCATCGCTGGCGAGCGGGGCCTTGAGGTCGTGCTTGGCGATGAAGTTCTGATGCTTCTTCGCCGTATCCTTGCTGACGCCCAGCAGCGCGACTCCGGCCGCGTCGAATTCCCCCTTGAGGGCCGAGAAGTCGAGATTCTCGGTGGTGCAGCCGGGGGTGTTGTCCTTGGGATAGAAAAACACCACCAGCTTGCGGCCGGCAAAGTCCGAAGCCTTCACGCTGCCGCCTTCGGGCGTTTCCAGGGCGATGTCGGGGAACGGGTCGCCGGCGGCGGGACGGGTGGTCATCACAGGATCTCCAGTGTTTCGCCGAAGGTCTCGCGCCAGCTCGCGGCGACGTGCGCGCGGGAGAGGGCAAGGGCGGCTTCAAGGTCTTGCCAGGTGCCATAGCCGCAGGCGCGTTCCAGCGCCATGCAGGAGGGCTTGCCCGGCACCTGGGTATCGGGGGCAAACAGCCGTCCGGCCACCAGCAGGCGGGTCATCACGTCATGCGCCTCCACCAGCGTGGCGGGCAGCAGCCCGTCCGCGACCAGCAACTGCAGCGCCGCGCCGAGATCGGGATCGAGGCCGCGCCCGGTGCCGAGCTGGATGAAGTGGACGAGGAATTCGAGGTCGACCAGCCCGCCGCGCATGAGCTTGACGTCGAGCGGGCCCTTGGCGGGTTTGTGCCCGGCCATCTTCGCGCGCATGTCCAGCACGTCGGTTTTCAGCTTGTCCTGCCCGCGCGGGGCGGCGAGCACGCTGCGGATCACCGCGCCAAGTTCGCCGCGCGCCGCGGCCGAACCGTAAAGCGCGCGGGCCCGGCACAATGCCATGTGTTCCCAGGTCCAGGCCTGTTCCTGCTGGTAGCGGGTGAAGCTGTCTAGGCTGGCGGCGGGCGGTCCCTGTTCGCCCGAGGGGCGCAGCCGGGTGTCGACTTCGTAAAGCGCGCCCTCGGCGGTCGGCACCGAGAGCGCGGCGGTCACCCGCTGCGACAGGCGGTTGTAGTAGAGCGTGGCGCCCAGGGGCCGCCGCCCGTCCGATTCGCCCGCGAATTCGCCGGTGAACAGGTAGATGAGGTCAAGGTCGGAGGCATGGGTGAGCACGCCGCCGCCCATCCTGCCAAGCCCGAGCACCACCAGTTCGCTGCCGGCGACGTGCCCGTGGACCTCGCGGAATTCCGCCAGCGCCGCCTCGGTCAGCACCACCAGCGCGGCCTCGGCGATGCGGGCGAGGGCATGGCCGATGTCGAGCGGGTCGTTGGCGCCCTCGATCAGCTGGACGCCGAGGGCAAAGCGGCGATCGCCGACCTTGCGGCGCACGGTGCCCAGCTTCTGTTCGTAGTCGGCGCCGGCCTCGAACTGGCTGAACTCGGCCACCAGGTCCTCCACCGGACCGGGCAGGTCGAAGGCGCTGGCGTCGATCAGTGGGTCGAGCAGGTCGGCGCGCCGGGCCAGCGCATCGGCCAGCGTGGGTGCGAGGCTGAGGATGCGCGCCAGCCGCTCCAGCAGTGCGGGGCGTGCTTCCAGCAGGCGGAACAGGTTGATCGCGGAAGGCAGGTTGTTGAGCAGCTTCTCGAAGCGGGCAAAGGCGCGCTCCGGCTCCGGCGCGGCGGCCAGTGCGGCGAAGAGATCGGCGCGCACGGACGCGAAAGCAGCCCGCGCCGCGTCCGAACGCAGTGCCCGCATGCCGCCGGAAAGCCAGCCTTCGACGCGCTGGGCCATGGTTTCGGCCTCGGCAAGCCCGAGTCCGGCCAGTTCGTCGCGCAAGTCATCCTGCGCGGGCATGGCGACTTGCGTGGTGGGCCCAAGCGGGGTGTTCGCCATGACCAGCGCATCGTAGCGTTCGCCCACGGCATCGGTGATCGCGCGCAGTTCGCCGAGCAGGGCCTCGCCATCGGGCAGCCCGTCGAGCCGGGCCACGGCGTCCAGCGCCTCGGGCCGCATCGGCAGGGCGTGGGTCTGCTGGTCCTGCACCATCTGCAGGCGGTGTTCGATGGTGCGCAGGCGGTCATAGCTTTCACCCAGCAGGCGGGCGTCCTCGGCAGGGACCAGCCCGGCGTCCGCCAGCGCCTCCAGCGTGGCGCGGGTGCCGCGCAGGCGCAGCGCGGGGTTGCGGCCGCCGTGAATGAGCTGGTGGGTCTGCGCGTAGAATTCCACCTCGCGAATGCCGCCGCGCCCTTTCTTGAGGTCGAAGCCGGGGCCGACCGTGGCGCTGCCGCGCGTGTTGGCGCGGATCTGCGCGGTGAGGCGGCCGATCTCGGCGATCGCGCCGAAGTCGAGGCTCTTGCGCCAGACGAAAGGGCGGATCGCGGCAAGGAAGGCCTCGCCCGCGGCAATATCGCCCGAACAGGCGCGGGCGCGGATGAAGGCGGCGCGCTCCCAGGCCAGCGCGGAGGATTCGTAATGGCTGAGCGCGCCGTTGATCGAGATCGCCAGCGGGCTGACTTCGGAAGCCGGGCGCAGGCGCAAGTCGATGCGGAAGACGTAGCCGTGGTCGGTAACCTTGCCGAGCGTTTCCACCACCGCGCGGGCCACGCGCTGGGCGGCCTCGCCCGGTTCGTCGCGCTCGCGGCGGGGCAGCAGTTCGGGATCGAACAGCAGGATCGGATCGATGTCCGAACTGTAGTTGAGTTCGCCCGCGCCATGCTTGCCGAGCGCGAGGGCAAGGAAACCGGCAGGCTCCGCATCGGGCACGCGGCGGCGAATACCTTCGGCAATGGCGCCGTCGAGTGCGCGGTCGGCAAGCGCCGAAAGCTCGCCGGTGACGCGCAGCAAGGGGAAGGCCCCGGCCAGGTCGCCGATGCCGAGGGCGAGCGCCATGGCCTGTTTCTCGCGCCTCAGCGCGATGCCGACATCGTCGGTGCCGCCGCCGGCCGTGCGGGCGAAGGCCAGCGCCTCCTCGCCCTTGCCCGCGGCCAGCAGCGCGGCAAGATCCGGATGGCGGTCCAGCAGCGAGGCGAGGTAAGGGGCATGGGCGCGGGCGCGTTCGATCGCGCCGGTCCAGTCGGCTTGCAGGTGGGCATCCATGCCGGGGTTCCTGCCCAAGCGAGAGCGCGAGGGCAAGTGCGTCGGCTTCGCCTTGTGCCTGCCGCCTGCCTCTGGCACGAGGCCGGTCATCCCAAAATACAACAGGTCCGCCCAGACAATGAAACGCACCGCTTCCCTGCTCGCCACTGCTGCGCTGTGCCTCGGCACGGCCGCCGTGGCCGCGCCCAAGCTGCCCAAGGGCACCGCCCTGCCGCCGCCGCCGATGACCGCCGAGCCGGCCCCGCAGCTTTCGGTCGAGACGATGAAGGGGCTGGTGAAGACGCTGTCCTCCGACGACTTCGAAGGCCGCGCGCCCAGCACGAGTGCGGAGCCCAAGGTGCTCGACACCATCATCGCGTCCTTCCAGAAGGCCGGGCTCCAGCCGGGCAACAAGGGCCAGTGGCTGCAGGACGTGCCGACCGTGGAGATCACCGGCAGCAACCATTCCGCGCTGACGGTGACGGGCAGCAAGGTGCCGCTCTCGTTCAGGTTCGGCGACGACTATGTGGCCGCCAGCTACCGCGTGACGCCGCAGACCCGCATCAAGGACAGCGAACTGGTTTTCGTCGGCTACGGCATCAATGCCCCGGAACTGGGCTGGAACGACTATGCCGGGATCGACATGCACGGGAAAACCGCGGTCATCCTGGTCAACGATGCCGACTATGACGCGGCTACCGAGGAAGGCCCGTTCAAGGGCCGCCGCATGACCTATTACGGCCGCTGGACCTACAAGTTCGAGGAAGCCGCGCGTCAGGGGGCGACCGCCGCGCTGATCGTGCACGACACGTTCCCCGCCGCCTATGGCTGGAACGTCGTCAATTCGAGCTGGACCGGCGCGCAGTACCGCGTCGCCACCCCGAACGACGACATGGACCAGACCGTCGCCAACGGCTGGGTCCGGAAGCCGGTAGCCGAGGCGATCCTCAAGGCTTCGGGCCAGGATCTCGCCGCGCTGTCGGCGGCGGCAAGGCACAAGGGCTTCAAGCCGGTGCCGCTGGGCCTGAAGGTCAGCCTCGGCTTCGACAACGCCATCCGCCGCTCCACCTCGCACAATGTCGTCGGCGTGCTGCCGGGCAAGCTGCACCCGGATGAATACGTGCTCTATTCGGCGCACTGGGACCACCTTGGCCACTGCACGCCGGACAAGACCGGCGACGGCATCTGCAACGGCGCGGTCGACAATGCCACCGGCGTCGCCGCGCTGGCCGCCATCGCCGAGGCCAATGCAAAGGCCGGTCCGGCCGCGCGCAGCCAGGTCTTCGTCGCGGTGACGCTGGAGGAATCGGGCCTGCTCGGTTCGGAATTTTATGCCGCCAACCCGGTCTACCCGCTCGACCACACGGTCGGCGGCGTCAACATGGACGCGCTGATGCCGGGCAGCCGCACGCGCTCCTATGCGATGACCGGGGGCGACAAGTCCGACCTTACCGCGATCTTCCGTGATGAACTGATCGACGAGGGCCTGACCGAAGCGCCCGAGGAACACACCGAGCGCGGCTACTACTACCGCTCCGACCACTTCTCGATGGCCAAGCGCGGGGTGCCGATGTTCGACATCGCCGCCAGCACCGACTGGGTGGACGGCGGCAAGGCCGCAGGCGACGCGGCCAGCGAGGACTACAACTCGAACCGCTACCACGGCCCCAAGGACGAATACTCGGACAGCTGGAACTGGGACGGCATTGCCCAGAGCGCGGGGCTCTACTATCGGCTCGGCCGCACGCTCGCCGATTCGGACTTCTGGCCGAACTGGCACGAAACCGACGAATTCCGCGCGATCCGCGACAAGGCTTGCGCGGCGGCTCAAGGAGGCTGCCACAAGTGACGTTCGCCCTTCCCCCCGAATGGCATCCGCAGGACTGGATCTGGATCGGCTTCCCGCATGATCCGGTGGAATGGCCGGGCTTTCTCGAAGCCGCGCAAGTGCAGATGGCCGAGTTTGCCTCGGCCGTGGCCGAATCGGGCCAGGAAGTGCGCCTGATCGTGCGCGACGAGGCCAACCGCGTGCGCGCGGCCTCGCTCGTCTCGTCGAAGGTGAAGTTGGAAGTGCGCCGCTATGGCGACGTCTGGCTGCGCGATACCGGGCCGCTGGTCTGTGCTGACGGCACGGGCGCGCTCAAGGCCATGCGCTTCGGCTTCAACGGCTGGGGCGGCAAGTACCTGATGGACGGGGACCAGGAAATCGGCGCGGAACTGGCGCGCGATGCCGGGCTGGAGGTGGAAACTTCCGACTGGATTCTGGAAGGCGGCGCGCTGGACGGCGACGGCACCGGCCTCGTCGCCACCACCGAACAGTGCCTGCTCAACCCCAACCGCAACCCGCACCTGAGCCGCGATGATCTGGAAATGCGCCTCAAGCGCGATCTGGGCTATGACCGTGTGCTGTGGCTGGGCGACGGCCTGATCAACGACCATACCGACGGCCATGTCGATAATCTGGCGCGTTTCGTGGCGCCCAACGTGCTGGCGCTGCCGCGCGCGACCGGGGTAAACGATCCCAACGCCGCGATCTACGCCGATGCCAAGGCCCGCGCCGAGGCGATGGGCGTGACCGTGCGCGAAGTACCCTCGCCGGGCCGGGTCGAGTCGGACGGCCGGATCGAGCCGGCCAGCTACATGAACTTCGCGATCACCTCGAAGCTCGTGGTCGTGCCGATCTACGGCACCGAGCACGACGCGGACGGCATTGCCGCCATCGCCGAACTGTTCCCCGATCGCGAGACCGTGGGCGTCATGGCCGATGCGGTTCTGGCCGGTGGCGGCTCGTTCCACTGCTCCAGCCAGCAGATGCCCTCGACGTGACAAACGGCGGGGAGCCGCGCGCTCCCCGCCGCCTTAACCGATTGGCAACCTTGTCCGGCGCATGACTGCTTTCATGGCCCGCATTCTTGCCCTTGCCCCCATCGCCCGTCCCGCCGTTCCGGCGGAGATTCTGCGCGCCATGGTCGTGTGCGGCTGCGCACTGGCGCTGATTCTCGCCAGGGCCGAACTGCCCTTCTGATCGGCGGGAATGTGCTCTCGGCACACGCGCCGGAAAACTTTCCATTCTGTTTCAAAATGTTTTGACGCACCCGATTGCGTCTTATCGTTTCTGCTGCACTGCACATCGTGTCTGCTGCGATGCAGCAATGAATTGTCACGATTGGTCGATGCAAACGAAATCATCGTCTCCCAATCTAGGCGTTCACGCGACTTGAACTGGAGATACCCCATGCAACCCACGACCGAAGCCGAGCGGGCGCGTCTTCGCCAATCGCTGATCGGGAATTTTCTGCTATTGCTGTTCGGCCTGGGCGTGCTGGGCTTCCTGGTCGCCGTCGACAGGGCCGAATGGTTCACCCTGCGGCCGGTTTCGGGAACCTCGGTCGCGCTCTCTCATGCCGCCACCACAAAGACGGCCATCCCCGTCAAGGATAAGGCGACGACTGCCGTGGAGGAATCCATCAACCGATGATCGTTACCCCTTCGCTGCAACCCGTCCAGATCCTGCGCGAGATCTGGAAGCCGATTACCCTGCTGTTCGTCTGGGACGTCATCGTCACGGTGACGTACTTCATGCTGCCGTTCCATGCGCCCGAACTGCCGGTGACGCTGTTCGGCTCGGCACTGGCGCTGTTCCTCGGCTTCCGCAGCAATTCCGCCTACCAGCGCTGGTGGGAAGGGCGCGGCCTCTGGGGGCTGATGATCAATGCCAGCCGCAACATCGCGCGCAGTGCCCGCAACTTCATGCCGGATCCGGAAGCCACCGAGCTGAAGCGCCGGGTGGTGCTGCGCCAGATTGCCTACGTCAACGCGCTGCGCTGCCAGCTGCGCCGCATCAAGCCCGACGCCGAAGTGCTGCGCATGCTCTCGCGCGGGGATGCGGACGAATCGCTGGAACGCACCAATGTCGCCAACGGCATTCTCGACGATACCGGCCGCCGCATCGACGAGGCCCGCCGCAGGGGCTGGATCGACACCATCCAGCAGACGCAGATGGAAGCCGTGCTGGTGGACATCGCCAATGCCCAGGGCGGCATGGAGCGGCTGAAGAACACGCCGCTGCCGTACCAGTACCGCTTCTTCCCCACCGTCTTCACCCACATGTTCTGCATCCTGCTGCCGATCGGCCTGGTCGAGACGCTGGGCGTGGCGACGCCGCTGGGCTCGACGCTGGCGGGCGTGATGTTCCTGGCGGTGCTGGCCATCGGCGACGATCTGGTCGATCCCTTCGCCAATACGGTGCACGACCTGCCGCTGAACGCCATGTGCCGCACCATCGAGATCGACCTGCTCCAGTCGATCGGCGAGGAAGCGCCGCCGCCGATCCTGCCGGACAAGCACGGCATCCTGTGGTGATTGCGCCCAAAACGCTCTAGAGGCGGTCCATGGCCAAAATAGACCGTCTTGAGCGCATGGACACCCGCCGCGCCGAACTCGAAAGCGAATATCGCGCCGCGCTGGTCGCGGCGCTCAAGGTGACGGCGGCGGGGCAATGGGGCCTGTTCGGCCACAACAAGGACAAGCAGGCCCGCGCCAAGGCCGCGCCGCTGGTGGACGGCCTTGCCGACCTCGCCGACGAGATCGACGAGTTGCGCGATCAGCTCGATATGGAGCCGTTTGCGCTCCACGCCGAATTCCTCGCCGCGCGCGGGCCGGTATCCTCGCATGCGGTGGGGGAGCCCAGGCAGGCGCAGGCCTGGCTGGATCGGCTGGCGCAGGAGGGCTAACCTTTGCGCAACTCGCGCTAAGGAGCCGTGATGCGTCTTTCCAAGGATCGCCAGACCGCCCGCGCCAGCATACGGCTGGGCAAATGGGCGGAACTCGACGCCCGCACCGATTTCAGCCCGCCCGGACTGGTCGCCGTCGGCATGCTGGTTTCGGGCATTCTGCTGAGCACCAGTGTTCTGGTGGCAGCGGCCGGAAGGGCCAAGGCGCGACGGATTCGGGCGCGCGGGGATCGCACCCTGCCGGGCTGACTATCCGGACGTTTCAAACAATCCAGTCTAACCTCTTCCCGTCATCCCCGCGAAGGCGGGGATCCCGCTTTTTCTTGAGGCGGGGCGAAAAGGAAGCGGGGCCCCCGCCTTCGCGGGGGCGACGCAAGTATTGGAATTGGTGACGTCGGGTGCGGAGATCCGCCCGCCGGGATCACTCCGGCGTGGCGAACCAGATCACGTGCTTGGGTCCCTTGCCGTTGCTGCGCGAGGGCACCTTCACTTCGTCCACCTTGAACCCGGCGCGTTCCAGACGGCGGGTGAAGGCGGGATCGGCGCCCGCCGACCAGACCGCCAGTACGCCGTCCGGGGTCAGCGCATTGCGCGCCGCGCGCAGGCCGGCCTTGGAATAGATGACGTTGTTGTCCTCGCGCACCAGCCCGTCGGGGCCATTGTCGACGTCGAGCAGGATCGCATCGTAGGCGGCGCGCGATCCGTCGATCACGTGCGCCACATCGCCCATCACCAGATTGACGCGCGGATTGTCGAGGCAGCCCTGCGCCAGCTCCGCCATCGGCCCGCGGGCCCATTCGATGATCTCGGGCACCAGTTCGACGACCGTGATCTTCGAATCCTCGGGCAGCGTGCGCAGCGCGGCGCGCAGCGTGAAGCCCATGCCGTAGCCGCCGATCAGGAAGTGGGGGCGCTTGGTGATGCCCTTGATGCGCTCGTAAGCCATCGTTGCGAGGGCTTCCTCGCTGCCCCACTTGCGCGTGGACATCAGCTCGTTGTGCCCCAGCACGATCATGTAATCGGAATCGTGCTTGTAGAGCTCCAGCTTCTCCCCATCGGGAATCCACGCGGTGTCGATCAGCTCGCGGCGAATCATGCCGGAAGACCTTCAAGCAGGTCCGGCGCGGTGGATTCGGTCCTGAGCATGGCGATGGCGTCGTCGAGCGACATGACCTTCTGGTGCTCGGCGCCCAGCGTGCGGATGGCGACGGTGCCTTCCTCGGCCTCGCGCTTGCCGACCACCACCAGATGCGGAACCTTCTTCAGCGAGTGGTCGCGCACCTTGTAGTTGATCTTCTCGTTGCGCAGGTCGGTCTCGACCCGCACGCCGGCGGCCTTCAGCTTCTGCGAGACTTCCTGCGCATAGCTGTCGGCATCGGAGACGATCGTGGTGACGACCGCCTGGACCGGGGCGAGCCAGACCGGCAGCTTGCCGGCGAAGTGCTCGATCAGGATGCCGATGAAGCGCTCGTAGGAACCGAAGATCGCGCGGTGCAGCATGACCGGGCGGTGCTTTTCGCCGTCCTCGCCGATGTAGTGGGCGTCGAGGCGTTCGGGCAGCATGCGGTCGGACTGGATCGTGCCGACCTGCCAGGTGCGGCCGATCGCGTCGGTCAGGTGCCATTCCAGCTTGGGCGCATAGAACGCGCCTTCGCCGGGCAGTTCTTCCCAGCCATACTCCTCGGTGGCGAGGCCGGCGCGCACGACGGCGTCGCGCAGTTCGGCTTCGGCCTTGTCCCACTGCTCCTCGGTGCCGATGCGGTTGTCCGGGCGCAGCGCCAGCTTGATCGCGTAAGTGAAGCCGAAGTCCTTGTAGACGCGGTCCGCCATCTCGCAGAAGGCCTGCACTTCGCTGACGATCTGGTCTTCGCGGCAGAAGATGTGGCCGTCGTCCTGCGTGAACTGGCGCACGCGCATCAGCCCGTGCAGCGCGCCGTGCGGCTCGTTGCGGTGGCAGCAGCCGTTCTCGACGATGCGCAGCGGCAGGTCGCGGTAGGACTTGATGCCCTGCTTGAAGATCAAGACGTGCGCCGGGCAGTTCATCGGCTTCAAGGCCATCCACTGCGCGTCGTTGGAGATGATCGGGCCGTCATCCTCGGTGTTGGGCACTTCGTCGGGGATGACGAACATGTTCTCGCGGTACTTGCCCCAGTGGCCCGAGGCTTCCCACTGCCGCGCGTCCATGACCTGCGGCGTCTTCACTTCCTTGCAGTCGGCCTGGCTGACGGCGCGGCGCATGTAATCCTCGAGCGCGCGATAGATCACGTAGCCCTTGGGGTGCCAGAACACCGAACCGTGCGCTTCGGCCTGGAGGTGGAACAGGTCCATCTCATTGCCGAGCTTGCGGTGGTCGCGCTTGGCGGCTTCCTCGAGGCGCGTGAGGTGCGCGGCCAGCTGCTTCTTGTTGAGCCAGCCGGTGCCGTAGATGCGGCTGAGCATCGCGTTGTTCTGGTCGCCGCGCCAGTAGGCGCCGGAAACGCGGGTCAGCTTGAAGGCGGCCGGGTCCAGCTTGCCGGTCGAGGGCAGGTGCGGGCCGCGGCACATGTCCAGCCAGTCCTCGCCCGACCAGTAGACGGTCAGCGGCTCGTCGCCCGGCAGTTCGGCGGCCCATTCGGCCTTGAAGTTCTCGCCCTGCTGCTTCCAGCGGCTGATCAGCGTCTCGCGGTCCCACACCTCGCGGCGCAGCGGCTTGTCGGCGGCGATGATCTTGCGCATCTCCGCCTCGATCGCCGGCAAGTCCTCGTCGGTGAACGGCCCGCGCTCCGGATTGGGCGCGAAGTCGTAGTAGAAACCGTCCGCCGTCGAAGGGCCGAAGGTGATCTGCGTGCCGGGGAACAGCGCCTGCACCGCTTCGGCCATGACGTGGGCAAAGTCGTGACGGGCAAGGTCCAGCGCCTCGTCCTCGTCGCGGCTGGTGACGAGCGCGAGGCTGGCATCGCCGGTGAAGGGGCGGCTGAGGTCCACCAGTTCGCCGTCGATCTTTGCGGCAAGCGCGGCCTTGGCAAGGCCGGGGCCGATGGCGGCGGCGACGTCGGCAGGGGTGGAGCCTTGCGGCATCTCGCGAACCGAACCGTCGGGCAGGCTGATCTTGAACATCTCGGACATCGAACTCGTCTTTCCGGTTTCCGGCTGCGCGCCGATTTTGTGGCCCAATGGCACAGGCGCGCGCGCGGGTGAAGCTTTTGCGCCTTAGAAATTCGCTCGATTCGGGAAAGAGACGCCGCTCGCCCGAACCCCGGGCGACGGTGGCTGCCTGCTCAGGCCGCGACCCACCGTCCCCGGGAGCGCCGGGTGGTGGTAGTGGTCGTGCCAGTGGTGGTGCACAGCTGCGTCATCGCCGCGAATGTAGCGATTGCCGGCCGGGATGTCATCCCGTCATTGTGAATGTAAAGGACGCTTGACTCCAATGATGCGGGGTGACAAGTTTGCTTTACATGACCGCCGGGCTGCTCCGGCGCGGACCGGAGTGGTTTTCGACATGACGACCTTTCGCAAGAACCCCGCCTATCGCCGCTATCTTCGCCGGATGCTGCCGCTGAGCCTGCTTTATGTCGGGGCGATCGCGCTTGCGGTGCGGCTGATTCCCGACCATGCGCCGGCCGATGCCCGCACGATCGGCCTGGCCCTGCTGCCGGGGCTGGCGGTTGTCGGCTGGGTCTGGGCGATGGGGCGCTTGCTGGTCGAGCTTGAGGACGAGTACTTGCGCATGCTGGAAATTCGCAAGTTCCTGGTGGCGACCGCATTCACCCTGGCCGTCTGTAGTGTCTGGGGGCTGCTCGAACTGTTCGCCCCCACGGTGCCCAGGCTGGCGCTGTTCTTTGTCTTCCCGCTCTGGGCGCTGGGGCTGTTTGTCGGGATGCTGTTCAATCGCCTGACCATGGGCGCCCACTGCCCGGCATGAAGAACCACCTCAAGGACCTGCGCGCCCGGCGCGGCTGGAGCCAGCAGGATCTCGCCGAGCGGCTGGACGTCAGCCGCCAGAGCGTCAACGCCATCGAGACGGGGCGTTACGATCCCTCCTTGCCTCTGGCATTTCGCATCGCCGAGATCTTTGATATGAGGATCGAGGACATATTCCAGAAGGGGTGATGGACGATGATCGGGCGGGCGGGCCTGTCAGGACGCGGGCGCAGGATCGGCGCGTGGGTGGCTATCGTGGCGGCGCTTGGCCTTGGCCTCGGTGCGCTGCACGAAAGCCTGTCCGCCCGTCATGAGACGGCGGAGCGCGGCGCGCCCACCGGCACCACCATCATCGTTCGCGTGATCGGACCCGTTCTGCTCTAGGTCGTAAACGCATAAACGGCACCATCGAGGCGCCCAAATGGCGAACAGCTCGGGCCGAAGTTGCCGCCGGGCGGGCTGGTTGCCCGTCCAAGGCCGCTTGGGTTCGAGATGGAAGCCATTTGGGCGTCCCTGCGGGATTTGCCCAAAATGGCCCAGCGCTGCGTCGGGAAGTCTTGAAATATCGACATATTCCTGCGCCTTCCCTCCTGCCGCTGAGCCATTTTGCCTCAAACCTCGATGGTGCCGTTTATGAGTTTACGACCTAGGGGTTGGGCCACGGTTGGTCTGGTGCTGCAAGATTCGCTTTTTGCGAAGTTTCGATCGCCCGCTCAGTGAACCGTCACGCGGCGCTTGCGCCAGGCCAGCCGCTCCAGCGCCGCCACCACCACCCATGCCGCCGCCATGCACACGAACGGCATGACCGGATAGTGGAAGCGTGACTGGCCCGAGAACACCAGGCAGATCGCGGTCGGATAGAGCGCCAGCCCATAGGGCAGCAGCCACCAGCCCGCCCAGCGCGTGCGGTCATGACGGCGGCGCAGGGTCATCACCGCAAGCGCCAGCGCGAAGCCCAGCATCAGCAGCCCGTAATAGCCCTGGTTGATCCAGCGCACCGCGCGGTAGACCCCCTCGGCCCCGGCATACCCCGGCGCGCCGCCCTGATAGGCCCATTCCGCCTCGCCATCGGGCAGCCAGAGCCGCGCCAGCTTGCGCGGGGCAAGCGCGAGGAACTTTCCGGGGTTCTGCCTGATCCACGCCATGCCCAGCCGCCGTGCCTCGCCGTCGCGGGCAACCTCGTCGAGATCGCCGCGCGCCATCAGGCGGTCCACCACCGGCGCATCGGGTGAATAGTCGCCATTGGCGCGGTCGTGGTTGCCGGTCAGCAAGGTGTAGCCGCCATTGGTCGAGACCATGACCCAGTGCCCCAGCTCCACCCGGTTGCGCACCGTCCAGGGCGCGATCACCACGGCGGCGGCGGCCAGCACCACCAGAGCGTCGAGCACGAGGCCGGGCAGGCGCTTGCCCATCGGCTTCATCCGCAGCCAGTCGATCGCGAAAAGCAGCGGCACCACCACCAGCGTCTGCGCCTTGACCAGCGTGGCCAGGCCGAACACCAGCCCGGCGCCGACCAGCTGCCAGCGGTTTTCCCGCACGATCACCGCCCAGCACCCCGCCATCAGCAGCAGCGTGTAGAACACCTCGGTCAGCGCCAGCGGCACGTAGCCGATGGCATTGGGATAGACCGCGAGCAGCAGCAGCGCCAGCCGCGCCGCCGCCTCGCTGGCGAACAGGCGGCGCCCCAGCGCCAGCGTCAGCCCGCCGATCAGCAGCGAGGAGACGAGGTTGAACACGCCCAGCGTCACCGCCGAGGCACCGAACCGGCTGAACGCCAAACCCAGCACCGCCGGCCAGCCGACCGGCCAGAACGCGGTCGGCGCCCCGTCATTGCCAAGATACCCGCGCCCGGCGGCAAGGCTCGCCGCACGGGAAAAATACCACTCGGCATCCGAAGTCGGCACCAGGTCGATGAACAGCACCGCCACCCGCAGCGCGAAATAGAGCGCCCAGATCGCCAGCAGCACCGACCGCTCGGTGGCGAACCATTCGAGTCGCAGGGCCAGCCGGCCGGGACGTGTCGGAAAATCGAGAATCTGCGCGGACATGATGCTGCGGCATCCTGAGGGAGGTGCTTTAACATCGCCTTACGCGGTTCGGCGCTTCGGGGGCAACCGTTGGGACGGGGGGGAGCGGGAAATGGGCTTCGACCATCCCGCAGATCTCCGTCATCGCGGCAGAAGCCGGGATCGCTGCGGGTCAGGCGGACGGTTTCAGAAGAAAGGAAGGGAAGATTCCGGAGCCCTTCGATAAACTCAGGAGATCCCCCGGACCCTCGGAACGTCTGCCTTGCGCCACGTCTCGCGGGGGCTTCGACAAGCTCAGCCTGAGCGGGTGGAGAGGGCAGCTTTGGGTGGGAAGCCGACCGTCTGGTTCGGATTTTAAAACACCCGTTGCCGATGCCAAATCCGCACCCAGATCTTCGTCATTCCCGCGGAGGCGGGAATCCAGTCAACGCAACGCTTCGAAGCCAACGCCGGTGGCGAGATCGCGCCACTGCGGATTGCCTTCGAGTGTCCCTCATTACGAGGTTGCTACTGGATTCCCGCCTTCGCGGGAATGACGAATGGAGTGAACAAGCGGCAAGCCATCCGGGCTCAACAAACGTCCGCAAGGGGGCGTGAACGGTCCGACCACTTTTATTCGTGAGCCGCGCATACCGGACAGGCTGCTACGGACCACAACCCTCTGCCTCCCAAATGGCCGACATGGGTGGTTTGCAGCCGTTGCCTTAAAATGCCCGATAGCTAAGATCGAGGCATGTCAAAATCCAAGACGCGCATCATGTATATCGAGGATAAATCCGAAGGCCTCAATGGTGCGGCCCGGATCGGGAGGGTTACGTTCTCGAAGTCGGGACGATCGATCCATTACAATGGCAGGGTATTTCAATCACTCGACGGAAGCGGGTTCAAAGCGAATTACTTCGATGTCGAAACAGGCGACCAATTCTGGATTTCTGGCCCACGCAAGGACGGCGCAGATCGTTTGTACGGAGGCTCGATGCCTGTTGAAATTGATCCCGAGGTTGAGCGGGAATATTGGCGAGACATTCGAGGACAAGGCTGACCAAGCGTCCCCTTTGGGGCGAATCCGGAGCGCCTGCATGAGGATGAAAATCCCTAAAAGCAGCCACGACCATCCGCCCTTCTTTCCCGCCTGGCCTCTTGCCCCCGCCGGTCCGTGCCCCCAACTATCGCGCGCATGACCGAACTTCGTTTCCACGAGATGCCCGACGGGCGTCAGATCGCCCATCGTTTCACGCCCGGCCTCGGCCCGACGATCGTGTTCCTGCCCGGCTACATGTCCGACATGACCGGCAGCAAGGCCGCGGCCCTGTTCGACATGGCGGTGGCCAGCGGCCGCGCCTGCATGCTGCTCGACTATTCGGGCTGCGGCCAGAGCCCCGGCGCTTTCGAGGATGGCACGCTCAGCCGCTGGCGGGACGAGGTGATCGCGCTGATCGAGGCGGCGAACTTGCGTGACGTGCTGCTGGTCGGCTCGTCGATGGGCGGCTGGCTGATGCTGATGGTTGCCGAGAAGCTGGGAGACCGCGTGAAGGGCATGGTCGGCATTGCTGCCGCGCCGGACTTTACCGAATGGGGTATTGCCCAGATGGACAAGAACGTTCTCGCCGATGGCGAGACGATCTGGGAAGACAATCCCTATGGCCCCGAACCCACACCCACCCACCCCGGCTTCTGGGCCGACGGGCAGGCCAATCTCATGCTGGACAAGGTCATTCCCTTCGACGGCCCGGTGCGCCTGCTCCACGGCCAGCGCGACGATGACGTGCCATGGGAAATCGCGGTGCGGCTGGCCGAAAAGCTGCGTTCATCCGAGGTGCAGGTGACTCTCATCAAGGACGGCGACCACCGCCTCTCGCGCGATGCCGACATCCACCTGCTCCTGCGCAGCGTGGCCGAGCTGGTCCTCGCCCGCAACCCGGCGGCCTGACCCGGAGACCATCCCCCCATGCCCCTGCTGCTTCCCCTCCTCCTGATGCAAGCCAATGTCGATGCGGCGGGCATCGCCAGCCCTTACGCCTCGCAGCTCCCCAAGGAGATCGTCGAGAAGAAGATGGAGGAGGAGCGCAAGCGCCGTGCCGAGCAGGCGGCGCAGGCAGCAGGGCCCGCCATTCCCGAATCGAACACCGGCTGCATGCTGGCGGTCGAATCCGATCCCGCCGGTTCCGCCGAGATCGCCCGCAAGGCCATGGCCGAGGCGCAGGGCCGTGCCCGCGTGCGCGCCGGGCTCTGCCTCGGCGCCGCGCTTTCCCAGCTTGACCGCTGGGGCGAGGCGCGCACCGCCTTTGTCCAGGCGCGCGACGCGGCCGATCTCGAAGACCATCCCAGCCGCGCGCGGCTTGGCGCGATGGCGGGCAGCGCGGCGCTGGCCGACGGCAAGCCGGGCGATGCGCTCTCGCTGCTCGCCCCTGCCGCCGCCGATGCCCGCCAGACCGAGGACAAGGAACTGCTCGCCTCGATCGCGCTGGACCGCGCGCGGGCGCTGGTGGCGCTCAGCCAGCCGGACGAGGCCGGTAACGCGCTGGCCGAAGCCCGCGCCGCCGATCCTGCCAATGCCCAGGCCTGGCTGCTCTCCGCCACCCTCTCGCGCCGCCAGAACAAGCTGATCGAGGCGCAGACCCAGATCGAGCAGGCCGCCACGCTGGCCCCGCAGGATCCCGAAGTCGGCCTCGAGGCAGGCGTCATCGCCGTGCTTGCGGGCCGCAACGAGGCGGCGCGGCGCAGCTGGAACTCGGTTGTCGCCACCAGCCCGGACAGCCTGCAGGCGGCTACCGCCAGGGGTTACCTCACCCAACTCGGTTCCGACGCCAAGGCGCCCCCCGCAAAGGCCAGATAATGCTCCCACTCTCTGTTCTCGATCTTGTCCCCGTCCGCGAAGGCGGCACAGTCTCCCAGGCGCTGGCGATCTCCGCCCGCACCGCGCAAGTCGCCGAAAAGGCCGGCTACAAACGCTACTGGGTGGCCGAACACCACGGCATGGACGGGATCGCGGGCGGCGCCACCTCGGTCGTGCTCGCCCATATCGGCGCGGCGACCGAGTCCATCCGCATCGGCGCGGGCGGCATCATGCTGCCCAACCATACCCCTTACGTGATCGCCGAGCAGTTCGGCACGCTGGCCGCGCTGTTCCCCGGCCGCGTCGACCTTGGCCTCGGCCGCGCGGCGGGCGCCGACGGGCGCCTTGCCAATGCGCTGCGCAAGGACATCGTCGGCGCCTCGCAGCATTTCCCGCAGGACGTGGCGGAACTGCAGGCCCGCTTTGCCGGACAGGCGGTGGGCGGGGTCTCCTCGCCGCAGGCGGTCGGCGCCGATGTCGAGATGTGGATCCTGGGCTCCAGCACCTTCGGCGCGCAGCTGGCGGCGATGCTGGGCCTGCCCTACGCCTTCGCCTCGCACTTTGCCCCGGCCATGCTCGACGAAGCCGCGCGCATCTACCGCGAACGCTTCCAGCCCGGCAAAGTGCTCGACAAGCCGCACTTCATGGCCGCCATCAACGTCTACGCCGCCGACAGCGACGAGGAAGCCCACTACCTCGCCTCCTCCACCGACCAGAGCTTCGTCGCCCTGCGCACCGGCACGCCCGGCAAGATGCCGCCGCCGATCCGCGACTACCGCGAAAGCCTGCCCGGCTCGGCCCGCGCGATGCTGGCGCAAGTCCGCTCGGTCAGCGCGATCGGCACCCCGGCGAAAGTGCGCGACGAAATCCTCGCCTTCCAGAAGCGTACGCAGGCGGACGAACTGATCGTCTCGGGCGCGATGTTCGACCCGGATGCGCAAGTGCGGTCGCTGGAACTGGCTATGGGGGCCATGGCAGGCGTCAAGGCCTGAGGAAGAAGGATTAAGCAGGGGAGCATAGCCCCCCTGCACCCCCATTACCGTCTCCGTGGTCCCCTGCGCTATCCGTTGCGCGCCCATCGGTGCGTCGGGAGACTAATTGGCTGCGCCGCAGGGAGCGCACTGCGGATAGGCAGGGCGCGAGGTAGACGTTTTGAGGGTCTGGGGGATCATCCCCCAGGACTTCCCCTTTCTTCCTTCAACCTCCCCAAAGCCCAAACAGCCGCATCCGCCACCCCTTCATCCTCATCCGAACACAGCGCCTCAACCAACGGCAGCAGCGCCGCCCGCCCGCTGTTGCCCGCCGCATAGAGGCAGTTGCGCACGAAGCGATTCCGCCCGATCCGCTTGATCGGCGAGCCGGAGAACAGCTTGCGGAAGCCCGCATCGTCCAGTGTCAGTAGATCGCCGAGTTGCGGCGCGGTCAGTTCGGCGCGGGGGAGGAAGGCCTTGATGGTGTGGGCGGTCTCGGCGAACTTGTTCCACGGGCAGACGGCAAGGCAGTCATCGCAGCCGTATATCCGATTGCCCAGCGCCGCGCGGAATTCCTCCGGCACCGGCCCCTTGTGCTCGATGGTGAGGTAGCTGACGCAGCGCCGTGCATCGAGGCGGTAGGGGGCGGGGAAGGCGGCGGTGGGGCAGGCGTCCTGACAGGCGCGGCACGATCCGCAGCGGTCGCGGCCGGGCGCGGAGAGCGGCAGGTCCAGTGTCGTGTAGATTTCGCCGAGGAACAGCCAGGAGCCATGCTCGCGGCTCACCACATTGGTGTGCTTGCCCTGCCAGCCCAGCCCGGCGGCGGCGGCGAGGGGCTTTTCCATGACCGGGGCGGTATCGGTGAAGACTTTGACCCCGGCCTCGCCCAGCCCGCGCTTGCGCGCTTCCTCGACCAGCCAGCGGGCGAGGTGCTTGAGCGCCTTCTTCACCACATCGTGATAGTCGGCGCCCTGCGAATAGACCGAGATGCGGCCCACGTCTGGCACTTCGGCCAGCTGCAGCGGGTCGGACGCCGGAGCATAGCTCATGCCCAGCGCGATGACGCGGCGGGCCTCGGGCCACAGGCCCTGGGGGGAGCGGCGATGGTGGGCGCGGTCGGCCATCCACTCCATCGATCCGTACATGCCCGCCTCCAGCCACGAATCGAGACGGGCGGCGCGTTCGGGGTCCTCTTCGGCGGACGCGATTCCGAAGGCGCAGAAGCCCAGTGCGCGGGCCTGCGCTTCCAGATCACCCTTTAACAAGTCCAAGGGGGTCAAATCACTTAGAGGGTTGTTAACCAAGCTTGCGGATGCTCCGGTTCACGGGATGGGGGTAGACGGCCTTGATGAACATCGCACTAGGAGATTGGCCCGTGGCCAGCAATGAGGGAGCCGATCCGGCGCACGTCGATCCGCGTCCCCTTGCGATCGAGGCGAGCGGGCTGGTCAAGCGCTTCGACGGGTTCACGGCCGTCGACGGGGTCGACCTGCGGGTGCCGGTGGGCGCGGTCTACGGCATTCTCGGCCCCAACGGCGCGGGCAAGACAACGACGCTGCGCATGCTGCTCGGCATCATCGACCCGGACGCGGGCACGCGCCGCATCCTGGGGGCGGAGCGGCCGCACGACGTGGCCCACGCCATCGGCTATCTGCCCGAGGAGCGCGGCCTCTACCCGGCGATGAAGGCCACCGAGGCGATCGCCTTTCTGGGCGCGCTGCGCGGATTGCCGCTGAAGGAAGGGCGCCGCCGCGCGCACGAACTGCTCGAACGCCACGGCCTCGGTTATGCGGCGGAGCGGCAGATCCGGCAGCTTTCCAAGGGCATGGCGCAGCAGGTGCAGATCCTCGGCACGCTGGTCCACCGCCCGAAGCTGGTGATCTTCGACGAGCCGTTTTCCGGGCTCGATGCGCTCAACCAGGGCAAGCTGGAGCGGATGATGCGCGGACTTGCCGAAGACGGGACAACCGTGATCTTCTCCACCCACGTCATCGCCCATGCCGAGCGCCTCTGCGACGATGTGGCGATCATTGCCGGCGGCAAGGTGCCCTTCGCGGGGCCGGTCGATGTCGCGCGCGACCGGATCCGCCCGCAGGTGCGGCTGGAAACCCGCGCGCGAGAGGGGGCGTGGCGGGCCGCGCTGCCAGCGGACGCCCGCAGCGAAGGCGCGTTCTGGACCTTCTCGCTGCCCGAAACCGGCGTGGAGCCGCTGCTGCGCGCGCTGATCGAGGGCGATGCGGGCATCCTCTCGCTCTCCATCGAGCGGGCCGGGCTGCACGATGCCTTTGTCGCCATCGCCGGTGAGGCGGCGGCGCGGGCGCTGGAGGAAAGCCCGGAACAGGACCAGGGCCAGGAGCCGCGCCGATGAACGATTCCATGCGGACCGGCCGACTTTCGGTGCTGGCGGCGGCCTGGGTGGTGGCGCGGCGTGATTTCACGGCGATCCTGTTCAGCCGCAGCTTCTTCTTTTTCCTGTTGGGGCCGCTGTTCCCGGTGATCGTCGGCGGGCTGGCGGGCAGTGTCGGCGCGCGGGTACAGGCGAGCGCGGAGCAGCCGCAGCTCGGGGTCGTCATGCGCGGCGCCGATATCGATGCGCTCGGCGCGGCGCGGGCGCGGCTGGCGCCGGTTGCGGGCGATGCCTTGCCGGGGCTGGTGGTGCTGCGGCGGCTTGGCCCTGGCGAATCGGTCGATACCGCACGGGAACTGGCGGCGAAGAAGGGCAATGTCGCCGCCGTGCTCTCGGGCAACCTTGCCATGCCGGTGCTGACCGGGCCGGAAGGCCTGATCCATGACTGGCGCGGGCCGGTCTCGATGCTGGCGGCGCAGGCCCGTTCGGGCGAGGCGTTGGCCTATCCCGAAGTCGCCCTGCGGGTGGCCGCCACCAGCACCGCGAGCGAGCGGCGCGGGCGCCTGACCACGGCGCAGAGCGCGCAGATGATGCTGTTCCTGCTGACGATGATGCTGGCGGGCATGGTGCTGTCCAACCTCGTCGAGGAAAAGGGCAACAAGATCATCGAAGTGCTGGCTGCGGCCATCCCGATGGATTCGGTGTTTTTCGGCAAGCTCTTCGCGATGCTGGGCGTCTCGCTGGTCGGTATCGCGACATGGACGGGGGCGGCGGGGCTGCTCTATCTGGCGCATGGGCCGCTGTTCCCGGCGCTGCCCGAACCGGCGGTCGGCTGGCCGCTGCTGGTCGCGCTGGGCGTCGTCTATTTTGCCATGGCCTATCTCCTGCTGGGATCGGTGTTCCTCTCGATCGGCTCGATGGCCTCGACGGTGCGCGAGGTGCAGACGCTGTCGATGCCGGTGACGATGCTGCAGCTGATGGTGTTCTTTTTCGCCAGCTTCGCGATGACCCAGCCCGGCGGCCTGATGGAACAGGCGGCGATGCTGTTCCCGTTCAGCTCGCCTTTCGCGATGCTGGCGCGCGGCGCGCAGGACCCGGCGCTGATGCCGCATGTGCTGGCGATCGGCTGGCAGGCGCTCTGGGTGCTGATCCTGGTGCGCATCGGCGCGCGGCTGTTCCGCTCGCGGGTGATGAAGTCGGGCCCGGCGCGCCTGCGCAAGCGGCGCTGGGGGCGCAGGCGTGTAACCGGAGAGCAGACTGCATCGAACTGAAAATATCCGCTAAGCCTGGCGGATATTTCGGGAGAGGCGCGATGATGCTGCGGTCCACTCGTCGTCAGATACTCGGCTGGCTGGGAGCGGGGGCCGCACTGCCGGTGCTTTCGGCCTGCGGCAGTGCGGCGGAGGCCAAGGACTATCCGGTGCGCTTCAGCACCGCCGAATGGCGGCGGCGGCTGACCCCGGCGCAGTTCCACGTGCTGCGCGAGCAGGGGACCGAACGCGCGTTCTCCTCGCCGCTCAATGCCGAGCACCGCAAGGGCACGTTCCTCTGCGCGGCGGACGGCCATCCGCTGTTTTCCTCGGCCACCAAGTACGACAGCCATACCGGCTGGCCCAGTTTCTGGAAGCCGCTGCCCGGCGGGATCGAGACCGCGACGGACTACGCGATCGGCGTGCCGCGCACCGAAGTCCACTGCGCGCGCTGCGGCGGGCATCTTGGCCATGTCTTTGATGACGGCCCGCCGCCGACCGGCAAGCGCTACTGCATGAACGGGGCGGCGATGACGTTCCGGGCCGGGTGAGAGGGGATCATTCGCCCGCCAGCGGGGCGAGCGGATGCTGGATGCGATAGGTGCGCAAGGCGAGCTGTTCGAGGCTCAGCAACTGGTCGAAGACCAGTCCATAGGCAGGATGCTGGCGCCAGCACACGGTGGCGTCGAAATGCGGCAGTTCGCGGGCGCTGAAGCGCAGTTTCTGGCCGATGGCGAGCAGCTGCTCGGTCTCGATCCCGGCGCCTTGCCGGGACAGGTCCTGGATCATCGCGAAGTGTTCCTGACCGGCGAAGGCGATCAGCGCCGGGTGCTCGACCTTGAGGCGGACCGGGCGCTTGGGGAAAGGACCGGCCTCGGCGATGAAGCGCAGGAGGTCGACCGGGGCGGTGAAACGGAAGCCCGCCTCGCCTTCCTGTTCCCAGACGCATGCGATCGGGAAACTCTCGCCGGTGGTGATTTCCAGCGCAAAGCCGCTGCTGTCGGGCCGCAGCGGCGGCAGCGGATGGAACAGCTTGAGCTTGACCCCGCTTTCCGAGACGTCGCGCACGATGCACAGGTATTCGCAGCCGTCGGCCAGCAGCTTGGCTTGCCGCAGCAGCAGTGCGAACCGCGGCTGGACGCGCTGCTCCGGGGCGGAATCGCCGGAGCTCGGGCTATCCGCCGGGGGCGGGCCATCATCCGGCTGGCGATCTGCGGAAATCATGTCGCGAGGCACCCTTTTTCTGCCCGGGCCGGAGATCCGGCTGGGGCGCAAACCAGCATCGCCGAACCGCCAGGGCCGGGAATCGGTATCAGAAGGAGCTAAGCGGTCGATGTCCTGCGTACCGGCAGGAACGTTACCGAAGCGTAAAGGGCGGCGCGAAGGGCCATTACGCGAAGGGCCAGTACGGGAAGGAGGAGTGCGGGGGATAACAGGTGCGGGAAGAACTGGTGCGGGCGGCGGGACTCGAACCCGCACGATCAAGGATCAGGGGATTTTAAGTCCCCGGCGT
This sequence comes from Sphingomonas sp. IC081, assembly GCF_006874585.1. GTDB lineage: Bacteria > Pseudomonadota > Alphaproteobacteria > Sphingomonadales > Sphingomonadaceae > Novosphingobium. Next base: position 3,370,582 of record NZ_CP029761.1, on the reverse strand, counting down.
CTACCATTCCGCCACGCCCGCACAGCGCATCGTTCACGCACTCTGCCGCGCATGTGAGGGGCGATCTGACAGATTGAAGCGACAGGAGCAACAGTGGCGAAGGGCTATCGTGAGGATAGCCCTTGGGAATACACGCGTGAAACGGACATCAATGGCTGGCGGCACAGGCCATGTCCCGCCCAGGTGCGTTTCAGGTGCGTTTCAGGTACCCCTAGGTGCCTTTCAGTCCACGTTGAGGCGCGCGCGCATTTCCTTGCCCGGCTTGAAGTAGGGCACCCGCTTTTCGGGCACTTCCACGCTTTCACCGGTGCGCGGGTTGCGGCCCTTGCGGCTGTCGCGATGACGGGTTGAGAAGGCGCCGAAGCCGCGCAGTTCCACCCGGCCACCATCGGCAAGGCGCTGGGCGATCTCGTCGAAGAAGGTATCGACCGCACGTTCGACGTCTTCCCCGCGCAGTTCGGGATTTTCCTTGGACAGGGCTTGCAGCAGTTCGGATCTGATCATTGCGCACCTTCCCTAGAGCCAGCGGGAAAAATTTCCGCCGGAAAAAATCCGCAGGCCACGCTCGAATCACAATATTTCGTGTGACTTGGGCAAGCTTGTTCGGGAAAATGCCATCACCGGCCATTTCGCGCAATGCTACGACAGGATGAGTCCGGATCGGCCTGCGACTCGGGGGCCGCGGCCGGGACGGCACGGTGCCGCGGGTGCTTTCGCCCATTTACAGCGCCGATTTGCCCGTTAACGTCGCGCTCTTTGCCGCTACGGGCGGCCGTGAAAGATGCACAAGAGGGCGCATGAAGGATATCGGAACCTGGAATGAGGGGGACTGGGTCGGCGCGATCGGCGCGGTCCTGCTGTTCGCCATTTTGGCCATCGGCGGCGTCATCGCCTCGCGCAAGAGCCAGGAAGTGGTAGGCCACCCGCGCGGCCTGTTCGTGCTGTTCTACACGGAGATGTGGGAACGCTTCTCGTACTACGGGATGCGCGCGCTGCTCATCCTCTATCTCACCAAGCACTGGCTGTTCGATGACGGCAAGGCGAACCTGATCTACGGCGCCTATACCAGCCTCGTCTACATCACCCCGGTGCTGGGCGGCTATCTCGCCGACCGTTATCTCGGCCAGCGCAAGGCCGTATTGTTCGGCGGTGTGCTGCTTGCCTTCGGCCACGTGCTGATGGCGTTCGAGGGCACCGGCGGGCAGAGCGATCCCACGATCAACGTGTTCTGGCTGGCGCTTGCCTTCATCATCGTCGGCTCGGGTTTCCTCAAGGCGAACATCTCGGTGATCGTCGGCCAGCTCTACAAGCTCACCGACGAGCGCCGCGACGGCGCCTATTCGCTGTTCTACATGGGCATCAACACCGGCGCCGCGCTGGGCACGATCCTGGTCGGCTATCTCGGCGAGACGATCGGCTGGGGCTACGGTTTCGGCCTTGCCGGCATCGGCATGGTGCTGGGCCTGATCATCTTCATCGTCGGCAAGCCCGCGCTCAACGGCCGCGGCGAGGCCCCGGGGCCGCTGACGAAGAAGCGCGAATGGTCGCTCTACGTCATCGGTACGGCCTCGGTCGCGGTGCTCTGGGCGCTGATCCAGTTCCAGGCGATCGTCGGCACGCTGCTGCTGATCTCGGCCGTGGCGTTGCTCGGCTACCTGCTGGTCGAAGCCTTCCGCATGCCCAAGGAACCGCGTGAGCGCATCTTCGCGATCATCTTCCTGCTGGCGTTCCAGCCGATCTTCTGGGGTCTGTTCGAACAGGCGGGCGGCTCGCTCTCGCTGTTCACCGACCGCTTCGTGGAGCGTGGCGGCGTGCCGACCTCGCTGTTCCAGGCGGTCAACCCGATCTTTATTGTCACCTTCGCGCCGATCCTGGCCTGGCTGTGGCGCACGCTCGGCCGCAAGCAGGTGGAGCCTTCGGCCCCGGCCAAGTTCGGCTTCGGCCTCGTGCTGGTCGGCCTCGGCTTCGTGTCGCTGGTCTGGGGCGATGCGGTTGCCGGGCAGGGTGCCAAGGTCGGGGTGTTCTTCATCTTCCTGATCTACTGGTTCCACACGCTGGGCGAGCTTTGCCTCTCGCCGGTGGGCCTCAGCGCGATGAACCGCCTGGCCCCCCGCCACCTCGCCAGCTTCATCATGGGCGCGTGGTTCTTCGCCACCGCCGGCGGCAACTTCGTGGCCGGCATGATCGGCCAGGCAACCGGCGGCGAACATGGCGCGATGACCCGTGAAGGCACTGTCGCGATCTATGGCACCATCGGCTGGTGGGTCGTGGGCATCGGCGTCGCGGTCATCCTCGTCGCCCGTCTGGTGAAGCGCTGGATGCACGTCGATACGCTGAAGGACATCGAGCTGGAGGGATCCTCCGAGATCGGGCTGGAGGCGCAGGAAGCCGGCGCCCATCCAACGCTCAAGGCACACTGACACATTCAACCCGGCCCGGAAACACAGCGTTTCCGGGCCGGTTTCACAACAGGGGAATTCAAGATGACCAAATCGCCGGGATTGCGGCGCTGGACGTCGCTGCTCGTGCTGGGCACCGCGCTCACCCTGAGCGCGAACAGCGTCGATGCAAAAAAAGAGGACAAGAAGCCGGCCCCGATCGCCGCCAATCCTTATCCGTCCACCTACAAGCCCTATCCGGGCACGGCCACGGCGCTGGTCGGCGCCACCGTCTATGACGGGCGCGGCGGCAGGATCGAGAACGGCGTGGTGCTGTTCAAGGACGGCAAGCTGGTCGGCATCGGCGGCGCCGACATGGCGATCCCCGACGGTTTCACGAAGATCGACGCCGCCGGCAAGTTCGTGACCCCGGGCGTGATCGACATCCATTCGCACCTCGGCGTCTATCCCTCGCCCGGCGTCGATGCGCTGTCCGACGGCAACGAGATGACCAGCCCGACCACGCCCGACGTCTGGGCCGAGCATTCGGTCTGGCCGCAGGACCCCGGCTTTACCCGCGCGCTGGCCAATGGCGGCGTCACCACGCTGGAGATCCTCCCGGGTTCAGGCAACCTCATCGGCGGCCGCGCGGTCACGCTCAAGAACGTGCCCTCGATCACCGTGCAGGGCATGAAGTTCCCCGGCGCGCCTTATGCGCTGAAGATGGCCTGCGGCGAGAACCCCAAGCGGGTCTATGGCGGCAAGGGTCAGAAGCCATCGACCCGCATGGGCAACTTCTCGGTGGACCGTCAGGCCTGGATCGATGCGCGCAAGTACATGGACGGCGACCATGCCGACCGCGATCTTGGCAAGGACACGCTGGAAGGCGTGCTGAAGGGCGAGATCCTTGTCCAGAACCACTGCTACCGTGCCGACGAGATGGCGCAGGTGATCGATATGTCCAAGGAGATGGGCTACAAGGTCACCGCCTTCCACCACGCGGTCGAAGCCTACAAGATCGCCGACCTGCTGCGCGAGAACGACATCTGCGCCGCCGTCTGGGCCGATTGGTACGGCTTCAAGATGGAAGCCTATGACGGCATTCCCGAGAACGCCGCGCTGCTGGCCAATGCCGGCACCTGCGTGGTGATCCATTCGGACGACGAGAACGGCATCCAGCGCCTCAACCAGGAAGCCGCCAAGGCGCAGGCCGACGGCCGCCGCATCGGCATCGACATTCCCGACGCCAAGGTGGTGAGCTGGTTCACCTACAACGCCGCCAAGGCCATGGGCATCGGCGACAGGACCGGCAGCCTCGAATCCGGAAAGATGGCTGACGTGGTGCTGTGGAACGGCAATCCGCTCTCGGTCTATTCCCGCCCCGAGAAGGTCTGGGTGGACGGCGCCCTGCTGTTCGACGCGATGGACCCCAAGCGCCGCCCGGTCAGCGATTTCGAGTTGGGCCAGCCCGGTGAAGGAGATGTGAAATGAGCCGCCGCGCCATCATCGCGGCCGCGCTCGCGGCGGCCGCCTTCTCGCCTGCCGCCTTTGCGCAGGACTTCGCGATCACCAACGCCACTGTCGCCACGGGTGACGGCTCCGCGCCTATCGAGCACGGCACCGTCGTCGTGCGCGGCGGCAAGGTGGTTGCCGCCGGTGCGGGCGTGGCCGTTCCCGCCGGTGTCCAGAGCATCGACGGCACCGGCAAGTGGGTGACGCCCGGCCTCTTCGCCGCCGTCACCGACCTTGGCCTGCTCGATGTCGAGGGCGTCAAGGACAGCAACGATAGCGAGGCGGACGAAAGCCCGTTCAATGCCGCGCTTGACGTCAGCCCGGCGGTCAATCCGGACAGCGAGCATATCGCCGTCAGCCGCGAAGGCGGCGTTACCCGCGCGACGGTCTCGCCTTACAACGGCCATTCGATCTTCGCCGGGCAAGGCGCGGTGATCGACCTCGGCGCCGATCCCGATGCGGTGACCAAGGCGCGCGCCTTCCAGTTCGTGCAACTGGGCGAGCAGGGCGCCAGGCTGGCCGGTGGCAGCCGCGTGGCCGCCCATGTCGCGCTGCGCAATGCCTTGCGGGAAGCACGCGAGGTGGCCGCTTCGCCCAATGCCGCGCGCAGCCCGGATGCGCTGCTGACCCGTGCCGACGCTGCGGCGCTGGCCCAGGTGATCGACGGCCGGCAGCCGCTCTACGTCGGGGTCGAGCGGGCCTCCGACATCCGCAGCGTGCTGGCGCTCAAGAGCGAGTTCCCCAAGCTTGACCTCGTGCTGGTCGGCGCGACCGAGGGCTGGCTGGTGGCGGGCGACATCGCTGCGGCCAAGGTGCCGGTGATCACGATGCCGCTGCGCGACCTGCCCTCTGCGTTCGAGGCGCTGGCGGCGACGCAGTCCAACGTCGGGCGCATGAAGAAGGCGGGGGTGAAGGTCGCCATCGGCATGTTCAATACCTCCAACCAGCCGCGCTATGCACCGCAGGAGGCGGGCAACCTCGTCGCTCTCGGCAAGTTGCCGGGCGCCGCGGGCCTGACCTGGGGCGAGGCCTTTGCCGCGATCACCTCGGTGCCTGCCGATATCAGCGGCATGGGCGGCAAGAATGGCGGAGTTCGGGCCGGTGTTCTGGCGCCCGGCGCCGTTGGCGACGTGGTGATCTGGGACGGCGATCCGCTGGAACTGTCATCGGCCCCGCTCGAAGTGTTCATCGACGGCGTCAAGCAGCCGCTCGAAAATCACCAGAGCCGCCTGCGCCAACGCTACAGGAGCCTCGATCGCACTTACCTGCCCAAAGCTTACGACTGGTAAGATGCCTAGCCCCGGGCCGCATATACCGTGGTCCGGGGTGTTTACAGCCTCCGGGCGGCGAGCCAGTTCAGCACGGCGTCCTGCGCGGGGGCCGTGAACTGCAATTGATGGCCGTAAGCGCTGAACGGGATCAGGTGACCATCGTGCGCCGCCCGTTCAAGCGCCTCACCCTGTTCAAAGGGAATCACCGGGTCGTCCCGCGCATGGAGCACGAGGACGGGGGCCTTCACGTCGGGCATGAGGGCGGCGCTTTCGAAGGAATCACGGATAAGCCGGCGCGCCGGAACCCAGGGCAATGCGTCGGCCGCCGCGTCGCGAAGGCTGGTGAAGGGCGAGACGAGCACCAAAGCCCGGGGCGGCGTCTCGCTGGCCAGTCGTGTCGCGATGCCGGTTCCCAGCGAGGCCCCCATCAGCACGATTGATCGCGGTGCGATGCCGCGCTGGGTCAGGAAGGCGAGCGCGGCATGGCCATCGGCGATCAGTCCGGCCTCCGTGGGATTGCCGGGATTGCCGGCATACCCGCGGTAGTCGGCCAGCAGCAGTCCATATCCAGCCTTGCTCAGGCCCTGCGTTGCGACGGCGGCGCCGGGCAGGCTGTCGCCATTGCCATGAAAGAACAGAACCGTGGGCTTGCCGGGGGCTCCGGGGCGCCATGCGGCGGTGAGCGTCAGTCCGTCACGCGTGTGCAGTTCGGCTTTTTCGAATCCGCTGGGGATTTGCGATGGGCCTTTGGGGGCCGGGAAGAGGATTGCCCGCTGCGCCGCGAACAGCGCCAGCACGACCGCGGCGTAGAGTCCGAAGAGGGCCAGCAGCGCCGTCAGCACGGGATGTTTTCGGAATGTCGCTCGGGCAGTGGCCGTGGTCACACCGTCAGCCGGTCGAGCAGGTTGTCGCGGCGACTGTCCTTGAGCAGGAAGGCGGCGACCAGCGACACCGCGCCGATCGCCGAGACGTACCAGTAGAACAGGCTTTCGTGGCCCGCCGACTTGAACGCCAGCGCAACGTTCTCGGCGGTGCCGCCGAACAGCGCATTGCCGACGCCATAGGCAAGGCCGACGCCCAGCGCGCGGACGTGGGTCGGGAACATCTCGGCTTTGAACAACCCGCTGACCGACGTGTAGAAGCTGTTGATGACGAGCCCCGCCAGCACCAGCAGGAAGGCCGGGCCCACCGCCTTGGCGCCTGCCAGCGCGGTGAAGATCGGCACCGTGCAGACGGTCGCCAGCACGGCGAAGATCAGGATGTTGTTGCGCCGCCCGATCCGGTCCGAGAGCAGGCCCATCAGCGGCTGCAGCACCATGAACAGCGCCAGTTCACCCAGCATCAGGCTGGTCGCGACCTCCTTGGAGAGCCCCACCGTCAGCACCAGGTACTTCTGCATGTACGTGGTGAATGTATAGAACGACAGGCTGCCGCCCGCCGTCAGCGCGACCACGATCAGGAACGGGCGGGTTGCCACGCGGAACAGTTCGGCAAGGCTGCCGGATGTCTCGCCGGCGCGGTCTTCGGCGCTGGCGGTCTCGTGCATGTGGTGGCGGAACAGGACGATGGCCAGTGCGCCCACCGCGCCGATCAGGAAGCCGACGCGCCAGCCCCATGCCGCCATCTCGGCTTTGCTCAGCACCTGCAGCAGCAGCACGATCACCACCGTCGCGCAGAGTTGCCCGCCGACCAGGGTGACGTACTGGAACGAGGACCAGAAGCCTCGGCGCCTGCGTCCGGCGATCTCGCTGAGATAGGTCGCGGCGGTACCGTATTGCCCGCCGGTGGAGAAGCCCTGCACCATGCGGCCGATCAGGAGCAGGATCGGGGCGAGGATGCCCACTTGCGCAAAAGTCGGCAGCACCGCGATCAAGAGCGCGCCTGCGCCCATCATCATGACCGAGAGCACCATCGCGCTCTGCCGGCCGTGGCGATCGGCATAGCGGCCGAAGAACCAGCCGCCGATCGGGCGCAGCAGGAAACCGACCGCAAAGATCGCGCTGGTCGCCATCAGCTGCACCAGCTGGTCGCTCCTGGGAAAGAAGGCGGGCGAGAAATAGAGCGCAGTGAAGGCGTAGATGTAGAAGTCGTACCACTCGATGAGGTTGCCCGCCGATCCCGCCAGGATCGCGCGCAGCCTCGTCGAGTCGCTTATGCCGGTTACCGGCGCTGCCGCCGGAGAGACGACAGCGCCGCTATCCACGTTCAGGCGCGTGCTTCGTTCACGCCGGCACTGTTGTGCCGCAGCGCCGTGAGCACGATATCGACGATCTGCGGGGCGTTGAGGCCCGCCTCGTCGTACTGTGCCTCGGGCTTGTCGTGGTCCTGGAACACGTCGGGCAGGCGCATGGTGCGGATCTTGAGGCCCGCATCGGTCAGCCCTTCGTCGCTCGCCATGGTCAGCACATGCGCGCCGAGACCGCCGATGGCGCCTTCTTCCACCGTGACGACCACTTCGTGGCTGAGCATCAGCTTGCGGATCAGGTCGGTGTCGAGCGGCTTGGCAAACCGCAGGTCGGCGACGGTCGTGGAAAGACCCTTGGCCTCCAGCGTGTCGGCCGCCTTCAGTGCTTCGCCGAGGCGGGTGCCCAGCGAGAGAAGCGCCACCTTCGAGCCTTCGCGGACGATCCGGCCCTTGCCGATTTCCAGCTGCTGGGCAGTTTCGGGCAAGGCCACGCCTTCGCCATTGCCGCGCGGATAGCGGAAAGCGATCGGGCCGGCATCGTAGAGCGCGGCGGTGTGCGTCATGTGGACCAGTTCCGCCTCGTCGGCGGCGGCCATCACCACCATGTTGGGCAGCGTTGCCAGATAGGTGATGTCGAACGAGCCCGCGTGGGTGGCACCGTCGGCGCCGACCAGACCGGCGCGGTCGATCGCGAAGCGCACCGGCAGGTTCTGGATGGCGACGTCATGCACCACCTGGTCGAAGGCGCGCTGCAGGAAGGTGGAATAGATGGCGCAGAACGGGCGCATGCCTTCGGCGGCCAGCCCGGCGGCGAAAGTAACCGCGTGCTGTTCGGCAATGCCGACATCGAAGATGCGGTCCGGGAACTGCCGGGCAAACGTGTCGAGTCCGGTGCCCGAGGGCATGGCCGCGGTGATCGCGCAGATCGTGGGATCGCGCTCCGCCTCGGCCACCAGCGCCTTGGCGAAGACGCCGGTATAGCTGGGCGGACCGGCGGGCGCCTTGGCCTGCTCGCCGGTGACGACGTTGAATTTCTGTACGCCGTGATACTTGTCGGCCGCTTCCTCGGCCGGGGCATAGCCCTTGCCTTTCTGCGTCACGACATGGACCAGGATCGGGCCCTCGCCTGCGTCACGCACGTTTTCCAGAACCGGAATCAGCGCGTCGAGGTCATGCCCGTCGATCGGGCCGACGTAGTAGAAGCCCAGTTCCTCGAACAGGGTGCCGCCCATGGCCATGCCGCGGGCAAATTCGTCGGTCTTCTTCGCGGCCATGTGCAGCGGGCGCGGCAGGCGGCGGGCGAACTTGCGGGCAAGTTCCCTGAGGCCGAGGAACCGGCCCGAAGAGACGAGACGCGCCAGATAGGCCGACAGCCCGCCGACCGGCGGCGCGATCGACATGTCGTTGTCGTTCAGCACCACGATCAGGCGGTTGCCCGCCTGCTCGGCGTTGTTCATCGCCTCATAGGCCATGCCCGCGCTCATCGCGCCGTCACCGATCACGGCGATGCCGCGACCGGGTGCACCCTTGATCTTGTTGGCGACGGCAAAACCGAGCGCGGCCGAGATCGAGGTGGAGCTATGCGCGGTGCCGAAGGGGTCGTACTCGCTTTCGGAGCGCTTGGTGAAGCCCGAAAGCCCGCCGCCCTGGCGCAGCGTGCGGATGCGGTCGCGCCGTCCGGTGAGGATCTTGTGCGGATAGGCCTGGTGGCCGACGTCCCAGATCAGGCGGTCCACCGGCGTGTCGAACACGTAGTGGATGGCGACGGTCAGTTCGACCACGCCAAGGCCCGAGCCAAGGTGCCCGCCCGTCTGGCCGACGGCGGAGATCATTTCGGTGCGCAGTTCGTCGGCCAGCTGGCGAAGTTGCGCGGGCTTCAGCTTGCGCAGGTCGTCAGGCGTATCGACGGTATCGAGAAGCGGTGTTGCCGGGTTGGCTGTCATGGGTGTCGTGTACACGGGAGTGGTTCTGGTGTCGAATTTTCGCTGCGCCTTAGGCGGCGAATGGTCCGCGATACAGGAATATGCGCCGCAGGTCCCCATGATTCCGTTGAACGGTGCCCGGCCGATTGCCTTCGTACGCACGGTCGATTGGGCCAACCCCGGCGCATTCCGCGCGGATTCCCTGGAGCTGCCGGTGGAGCTGCCGGTAATCGCGGAACACGACTTTGCAGCGATCTTCCGCTTGGGCGATGGCGCGGCGATGCGGCTGGCCGGCGTGCCGGGGTACCAGCGGCGTCCGCATACGGCGCCCGGCGGGGGCGTAACGGTCTGCGGGTTCCCCGATCCCGATCGCCATATGCTCGGCCTGCCCCCCGTCTTGAGGTCTTTCTCAAGGGTGGCGGGGGAGCGGCAAAGCTGCCATCTAGCCGTTCCCCCCAAGTCTCAGGAGCCTCTCGTTGCCGTCCTCGATCGAGTCATCGACAGTCCTTTCGATCCGCCCCGCGACCCAGGGCGACCTGCCGCGCCTCATGGCGATCATGGATGCCGCCATCGGCACCTTGCAGCAGGGGTTTCTCGATCCCGCGCAGATCGAATCGAGCCGCGCGGTCATGGGCCTAGACCGCCAGCTGGTGGATGACGGCACCTACTTTGCCGCCGAACTCGATGGTGAGATCGTCGGCTGCGGCGGCTGGAGCCGGCGTGCGACGCTTTATGGGGGCGACCACAGTGCGGGCCTGCGCGAGCCGCGTCTGCTCGATCCTGCCAGCGAGGCCGCGCGGGTGCGGGCGATGTACACCCATCCCGCTTTTGCCCGCCGCGGCATCGGCCGGGCGCTGCTGGCGCACTGTGAGGCGCAGGCGCGCAAGGAAGGGTTTGCCAGCTGTGAACTGATGGGCACGCGCTCGGGCGAACCGCTTTACGAAGTCGCCGGCTACCAGGTGATCGAAAGAATCGAGGACGATCGTGGCGGCGCGCCGGTGCCGTTGGCCCGAATGCGCAAGGCGTTTTGATTTAGGCACTGTGCGGGGGTGGGGCTTTGCTTCCGCCCCGGCGCCGTCAGCTGCAGGCGGCGCAGGTCCCGCGCAGTTCGACGACCGGGCGCACATCGGCAAAACCGGCCTGCCTCGCGGCGGCGACCAGCGCTCCGGTCAGGGCGTCGTCGTCGATATGGACGGCCTGGCCGCAGACATCGCAGATCAGGAAGATGCAGTCGTGCTGGCAGCCGGGATGGCTGTTGGCGAGGTAGGCATTGGCGCTTTCGACCCGGCGGGCGAGGTTGGTGCGCACGAAGAGGTCGAGGATGCGGTAGACGCTGTTGGGCGCCACCCGCTTGCCGCGCAGCGCCGAGACACTTTCGGCCAGATCGTAGGCCGAGGCCGGGCGTTCGCGCTGGGCGAGCGCGCCAAACACGTCGGCGCGCATTTCCGTCCACTGCTCGCCGGCGGCGAGCAGGACGGAGCGAGCCTCTTCGATCAGGCCCTCGCCCGAGTGTTCGTGATGTTTGTGCGCACTTGCCATGCGGCCCATATGGGGGCTCGCCGGCCGCGACGCAATCGCAAGAACATCCCTGCGGATGCTCCCGGCATGATCAGTGCTGGAGCGATGCCGCCTGGGCCGGGGGCACCAGGCTTTCGGTGAGCGCGTGGTTGCCGATTCCCATGGCGCCGAACACCAGCAGCGCGCCGCCGGCGAAGCCGAGAGCGAAGAAGCGGTAGAAGTCGGCCTTGAAAAGTCCCATGATCGGTTCAGCTATCCAGTGGTTCACGAAAATTGCGTGACGCCCCTTGGCCCGATTCGCCTTTCCGTCGAGTGAATATCGACGACCTGTGAGGCGTTGTGCGACGAACGGTTCGGATGCCGCGCTGAATCGCGGGAACTGCCCCATTTCCGTCATTGTCGTTCGGCAATGGAACCCGTTTCGGACGAATTTCAGCGCAGAAATGCGCCGATCGCACCCCATCCCAGCGAAGCGATGACCAGTATCGTGATGGGGAGAACCGCGCAGCCGAACGGCAGCGCCAGCGCCAGCATGATTTGCGGCGTGCGTCGAACCTTGCCCAGCCGCACCAGCACGGCCGATGCGGCCATGCCGATGAGGAAGGCGAGGGCAACCAGCGGTCCGAGCCAGTCTACCCCCATGCGCGCCTTCCTCCCGGTCCTATCAGTGCTTGAAGTGGCGCATGCCGGTGAAGACCATCGCCAGACCGGCCTCGTCGGCAGCGGCGATGACTTCCTCGTCACGGATCGAGCCGCCCGGCTGGATCACGGCCGTCGCGCCCGCCTCGGCGGCGGCCAGCAGGCCGTCGGCGAAGGGGAAGAATGCGTCCGAGGCGACGGCCGAGCCGACCGTGCGCGCCTGCGTCCAGCCGAACTTCTCGGCGGCTTCGGCGGCCTTCATCGCGGCGATACGCGAGGAATCGCGGCGGTTCATCTGACCCGCGCCGATGCCGGCGGTGACACCGTCCTTGGCATAGACGATCGCGTTCGACTTGACGTGGCGGGCCACGGTCCAGGCGAACAGGCAGTCCTTGAGTTCCTGCTCGGTCGGCGCGCGCTTGGTCACGACCTTGAGGTCATCAAGGCCGATGGCACCGGCATCGCGGCCCTGCACCAGCAGACCGCCGGTGATCGGCTTCACGGTCAGGCCGGGACGGCGCGGATCGGGGAGGCCTCCGGTCAGCAGCAGGCGCAGGTTCTTCTTCTTGGCGAAGAACGCCCGGGCTTCCTCGTCGGCATCGGGGGCGACGACGACTTCGGTGAAGATCTGGCAGATCGCTTCGGCGGTCGGACCGTCGAGCGTGGTGTTCACCGCAACGATGCCGCCGAAGGCCGAAACGTCGTCACAGGCCAGCGCGCCCTGCCAGGCTTCGAGCAGGCTGGAGCCTTGCGCCACGCCGCAGGGGTTGGCGTGCTTGACGATGACCACGGCCGGGTCCTGACCCTTGAACTCGGCAGCGAGTTCGAAGGCGGCGTCGGCATCGTTGTAGTTGTTGTAGGACAGTTCCTTGCCCTGTACCTGCTCGCCCTGGGCCAGCCCCTTGGTGAACGGGCCGACCGGCGTGTAGAGCGCGGCCTTCTGGTGCGGGTTCTCGCCATAGCGCAGCGTGGTGGCGAGGCGGCCGTTGACGCTGAGCATCTCGGGGAACTCGAGGCCCTGATCGGCAAAGGCGAACCACTGCGAGATCATCGAATCGTAAGCGGCGGTCTGCGCGTAGGCGCGCGCGGCGAGCAGCTTGCGGAACGACAGGGTGGTGCCGCCCTCGGTCGTTTCCAGCTCGGCAAGCAGGCCGGCATAGTCCTTGGGATCGGTGACGATGGCGACGAAAGCATGGTTCTTCGCGGCCGAACGCACCATCGACGGGCCGCCGATGTCGATGTTCTCGATGATCTCGTCCCGGTCGGCGCCTTTGGCGACGGTCGCTTCGAAGGGATAGAGATTGACGACGACGAGGTCGATCGCGCCGATCTCGTGATCGGCCATGGCCTTGGCGTGTTCCGGATTGTCGCGCACCGCCAGCAGGCCGCCGTGGACCTTGGGGTGCAGCGTCTTGACGCGGCCGTCCATCATTTCGGGGAAATGGGTGAGGTCCGAAATGTCCTTCACCTCGAGGCCGGCGTCGCGCAGCGCCTTGACGGTGCCGCCGGTGGAAACCAGCTCCACCCCGCGCGCGGCAAGCGCCTTGCCGAGATCGGCGAGGCCGGTCTTGTCGGAAACCGAAAGCAATGCGCGGCGGATCGGAACGATATCGGTCATCGGTGAAGCCTCTTGCGAATAGGGCGGGCAAAGATTTGCGCGCCCTCTAGGTCCACAGGGGCGATGCCGCAAGGTGGGTAAGCCACAACGGGTGGCGTATCCCGGCCGAAACTATCGCATTTTCTTGAGAAGCCAACCGAAGTTTCCGCCGCCGCGCGAGACCATGCCCTGAATCACCAGTTGCTGCGTGGCCTGCGGGCGCCCCATGCCGTCGACCCAGAGCGAATCCTCGATGGCAACGTCGCCCGCCGTGCTGCGGAACTGCCAGTAGCTGCCGTCGGGCAGGGTCAGTGCCGCGCCCTGGCCGTCGGCGGTGGGCGCCACCTCGACCTCGGGTCCCAGGTGGAAGCGGATCGAGAAGCCGACCTTGCCGCGCTTGCCCTTGCGTCCCGCCGGAAGCAGCACGTCTTCGCCGCGCAGTTCGCTGCCGTCGTCGCGCAGGATCAGGATGCGGCGGTGGGTGAGGCCGTGGCGGGCGGCATAACCGTTGTGGCTGGCTTCGAGGCGCGTGGCATTGCCGCCGTTCTCCTGCACCAGCGACTTGCGGTCGACATCGACCTCGCTGACGCCCGAGCCGATCGCGCCGTTGATGAGGATCGCGGTGGAATTGGCATCGTCGAGTGTCAGCGTGGAATGCGCTGCGGTGGCGCGCAGGGCCTGCTCCAGCCGCACGGGAACAAGCCCGCCGCCGCTGGCGGCGCCGCCGCAGTTGACGATCAGCCGGTGCTTGCCCTGCGACAGTTCGAAAGCCAGCGTCGAGGCGCAGCCGTAGCGGGCATGGCCGGGCAGCGGCGGCGGCGCGGTGTCGAACTGGAGGATCGCCTTATGCGCGGAGACGCGCTGGTAACCCCACTGGCGCACGTCGCGCAGCGGGCGGGTGCGCACGCCGCTGGCCTGAACCAGTCCTTCCACGTCCTCGGCGCTGACCGCCCAGCCGCCCTGCCATGATCCCAGCGAACCGTCGCCGTGGGTCAGCGCCAGGAGCGGCGGGACCAGCATCTCGACCACGCGCTCGACCGTCGGTGGTGGGTCCTTGCGGGTCGCGTGATAGCAGTTGCGCAGGCGCACCAGCAGGGCGATCGCCTCCATCTGCGCGAGCGGGCTGCGCGAAAGCACGCCGCCATCGTCGCCCATCAGATCGCCCAGCGCCTTGATCAGCCCCGCCTCGCCGTAGAGACGGCGCGGACGGCCGTCCGGCAGCAGCAGGCCGGCGGCGATGATCGCGCACCAGCCGGCGACGGCGGCAAGCCCGTCCTCGGCATTGTGGACGCGCCGGTCGAGCCAGCGCGCGGTGGCGGCGATGTGGGCGAGGGTGCGGTTGCGCAAGGCCTTGTCGCCGGAAAGGATCAGCGGCGCGTGCACCATCCAGTTCATCAGCCGCATGCCGGTATTGCCCACTGCCCATGCCGGCCCCTTGCCCGGTTTGGCCGGCGGGGCGGGATTGGCCTGGAGCCATGCGGTGAGGATGCGCTCGGCCACGGCCGTGCACTGTTCCCGCGGGGCGCAGGCCTCGAGGTCGGAGAGCCAGGCAAAGCTGTGCACCACGCGTTCGAGCGGCGGGGTGACCCGCGCAGCGCCCGCATAATCGACCTGGGCGATCGGTGTCCTGGCACCGTGGATCAGGAAGTGACCGGCTCGCAGCGCCGTCCCTGCCGCGCCGTTGCCGGGCACGGTGTTGTTGACGGTGGCCAGCAGGCGGGTGCGCGGCTTGCGGCCGATCGGCGAGGTCAGCATCGTCGCGGGAACGCCAAGGCGGTAGGCGAAGCGGATGAAGCGGTCGGCGGCGCCCGCGGCGGGCGTCGAAAAATCGGCGAGCGCCAGCTGGCGTCCTGTCTCGTAGCGGGGCTGCGCCTCGGCCGCGTCGAAGGGGCTCGCGGGACGAACGGCGGCGGTGGCCGAGGCCGGGGCGTCGTCAGCCAGCGCGTCGTCAGCCGGCGAGACGGTCGATGTCATACCCCTGTCCACTGCACTTTCCTCCCCTCCCGCCGATCCCGGGCTCCCCGACAACGCGCCTGTGACCAGCCGGTTGCTCCCCTCCGCGCCCGGATGTCCGGTTTTGCCGCGCGGATGGGAGCGTGTGGCCAATGGTCAGTCCAGTCCCTTGAGCGTCCGGATATTGGCGGCATATTGGCCGGGGCCGCCGCGGAAGGTGGCGGAACCCGCGACCAGCACGTCGGCACCGGCGGCCACGCACAGCGGCGCGGTCCTGGCATCGACGCCGCCGTCGACTTCGAGGCGGATGTCGCGGCCCGACTTGTCGATCATCTTGCGCACGGCCTCGATCTTGCGAAGCTGGCTGGAAATGAAGCTCTGGCCGCCGAAGCCGGGGTTGACGCTCATGATCAGGACGAGGTCGATATCGTCGATCAGGTAGTCCAGCATCTTGGCGGGCGTGGCCGGGTTGAGCGAGACACCGGCCTTCTTGCCGAGGTTCTTGATCGTCTGCACGGTGCGATGGATGTGCGGACCGGCTTCGGGATGGACGGTGATGTAGTCCGCGCCGGCATCGGCGAAGGCTTCGAGATAGCTGTCGACCGGCGAGATCATCAGGTGGACGTCGAAGACCTTGGCCGAGTGCGGGCGCAGCGCCTTCACGACGGCGGGGCCGATGGTGATGTTGGGCACGAAGTGGCCGTCCATCACGTCGACATGGATCCAGTCGGCACCGGCCTCGTCGATCGCGCGGACTTCCTCGCCCAGGCGGGCAAAGTCGGCGGAGAGGATCGAAGGCGAAATCAGCGGCACGGTCATGGAAACGGGAACTCCTCGGCAACAATGAATAAGACACCACATCTAGTGGCGACAAGAAGGCGGCGGGCCGTTTTCCACACGCGATATGGAGCGGCCCCATAGATCGGGAAGGCCGCGCGGGAAAGGCGAGATTGCGCTTTACCGGGCAATCTCGAGGGGAATCGCGGCGGCCGGGCTTGCGGCTTCACCGATTGTGAATTGGCAATTCAGAGTGCATTCACGGCCTTGGCGCCAATTCGCGGCGTGAAATGGCGCAAGGTCCGGGCGGTCGCATGGCGACCGGAACCGGCGCAGGCGCATCGTGATGTGTGATGAGGCCAGTTATGAACGTGAAGTCTTCGCTGCCCGCGCGCCGCTGGGTGCGCCGTCTCCCGGTTGCCGCTGCGGTACTGGGCGTGCTGGGCCTGGCGGTCTCGGCCGGGGCAGCCGTGCGCGGTCACGAGGAGATTCGCAACGACATGAGCAAGTGCCGGGCCGGTGCCGGGCCGGCCATGCTCGTCACGGTTGACGGCATCAAGGCCTCGCAGGGGACGGTTCGTGTCCAGAGCTACCGCGCGACTTCGGCCGAGTGGCTGCAGTCGGGCAAGTGGATCTCGCGGATCGAGGTGCCCGCGCGCGCCGGGACGATGACGTTCTGCCTGCCGCTGCCGTCCGGCGGCACTTACGGCGTTGCCGTGCGTCATGACGTCAACGGCAATGGCAAGACCGATATCAGCACCGATGGCGGGGCGATGTCGAACAACCCCTCGATCAGCATCTTCAACCTTGGCAAGCCGAGCTACACCAAGGTCGGCGTGGCGGTGGGCGACGAGGTGAAATCGATCCGGGTGCAGATGCGCTACATGTAACGGATGGATTGCCGCGGGTTCGCCTTTACCTGCGGCCGAGGATGGCGCGGGCGTCGACAAGATCGGAAGGCTTGTCGACGTCGACCGCAGCCAGACCGTCGCGCGCGGCGACGAGGCGGGCCTTGACGCCGATCTTCGAACCGAGCCGGGCAAGGGCGGCGGCCAGTGTCAGGCGGCCCAGCGCATAACCGAGCAGGATGCCGATCCCCAGCCTGGCGGCAATCCGCCAGGGACGCTTGCGGTCGGCCTCGACCAGCTTCCAGGTCTCGATTGCCTTGGCGGCCTGCGCTGTTTTCAGCAGGAACAGGTTGCAGCCCGACCACTGGCCATCGGCAAAGCGCAAGTAAGTGCGCTTCGAGCCGGGCATGGCCGCCTCGATGCGGCCGCGTTCGGCCAGCAGCACGGCGACGTCGGCATCTTCGGGGGTGTCTTGCAGGAAGTCGCGCACCCATTCGCCGCGCAGCAGAGCGTGGTCCGAGGTGGTGACCAGCATCGGTGCCCCAAGCGCGGCAAAGCCGGCGGCGACACTCGCGCTTGGCCCCGCCGCGGCAGGCAGGACTTCGCAGCCCAGGGTTTCGGCCAGCGCGATGACAGCCGGGTCGTTGGCGACCACGGCGATGCGCTCGGCCCCGGCATCGCGCAAGGCGGCGACGACATGGGCAAGCATGGGTTTCCCGGCAATCCCGACCAGCGCCTTGTGGCTCAGACCCTCGGCGGCAGCGACCGGATCGGGAGCGCCGGGACGCGATCCGGCGAGAATCAGCGCGGCCGGGAGGACGGGGGCGGGAGAGATCATGCGGACTTGCGCTCCATGGCTCGTTTTGTCCGCCAGACATGCCAGAGCACGCCGGGGGCGGCGAGGACCGGATGGCGTTCGCGCCAGGGCGTGACCGTCACCGGCACGCCGGTATGGCGCTCGATCTTCCACGCGGCATAGCGCGCGGCCCCGTCGAACGTGGTCGAGGCCTTGAGCAGGCGCATGACATTGTAGGGTTTGCCCATGCGGCGGCGATGTGCCCACCAACGCAGCAGCGCCTCGCGCCGGGGGCGGGGCAGGTCGGGCCGGATCGTGCCGTCGCTCTGGCGTTCGAAGCGGATGTCCTCGGCGGTGAGGGCGAGCGGCAGCAGACCGTCGAAATGGACCTGATTGACCGAGAGGATCGAATCCTCGCGGCCGGCCTTCTCGACCCGGAATTCGGCGGCATAAGTCGCCCGGAACAGGGCGCGCCAGTAATCTTCGGCCGTGCCTTTCTCGGGACCGAGCGCGACGGCAAGGCGGGCGGCGGTGCGGGCCGCGCCTGCCACCGCGTCTGCCACGGTTTCGGCGGCGGCGGGGCCGCGCTGCCAGGCCAGCGCGCTGGGCTGAACGAAGCGAGCCCAGATCGTGGTGTCGACCAGTTCGCCGGCAGCGGCGGCGCGGAACGTTTCCAGCGCCATCGTCGCCACTTTGGCGCGCAGGGTCACACCTTCGCGGTCCCACTCATGATAGCTGACGCGGGGCCAGATCTTCTCGACCTGCGGGCCATCGACAAGCACGTAGAAGTCCAGCACGCCTTCGAGCGAGCCGGTGCGCAGGTTCGAGCCGTAGAACAGTACGGCGGCAGTGCCCGGCGCCGCTTCGGCGAGCTTTCGGGCAAAGGCGCGGACCTCGGGCACGACCTGCCGTTCCAGCGCGCCGCGCACGCGTCCTTCGAGATCTTCGCTCATGGCTTCACGCTCTCGGGCAGGATGGCCCTGAAATCAACGGGGGGCGAAAAACAAACCGGCCCGAAAGCGCGGGCCGGTTGCGGGTGAAACATCTTTCGCGTGGAGTTCAGGGCACCACGAAGGTGATCTGCGGCCCTTCCTCAAGCACGTAGTCGCCCGAGGGGAAAGCCTCGCCGTCGAGGATGAACGGGCCGCCGATGTCGAGATCGACCGCGCTGGTGGCGAAGCGGTGGGTGCCGCGCTTCTCGAGGAAACGCCCGGCCAGGCCGAACATCATGATCAGCGGCAGCAGTGCCACCACCCAGCGCACCGGCCAGTCGATCACCGCCATCTTCATGCCGGGGGCGACGTGGCGGCCGAACGGCCGCGCGCCGAGCGGGAACTGCTCGAACGTGGTGGCCACGGTCATGAACCGCTCATGCGGATCGCCCGGGCCGTCGTAAGGCAGGTCGCTGCCGGTGTGGTGGTCGATCAGGCGGGTCGGGGTGCACGAACGCCAGGGATTGCCGGTGCGGCCGAACAGGGTCTGGATGATGCCCCAGAGCACTGTCAGGCCGACCGCGAAGCTGTTGAAGGCACCGCGGCGGTGCGCTTCCTGCCCGGCCTCGGTGGCGAGCGCAAAGGCGCCGGTGCCCAGGATGAAGCCCTGCACGCAGCCGTTGCTGCCATCGCGCGAGGAAATGCGCAGCGGCCGGCGGGACAGCGTATGGCCCTTGTGGGCGGCGGCCAGGGCTTCGGCCAGCGACCAGTGATTGGGCAGGCCGAGGTCGATCGCCAGCGCATTGGTCTTGCCCTTGGGCAGGACGATGAACGTGGGCCACTGGTCACCGAAGATCTCGGCGCCGCACGTCAGCACGTCGCGCACGGTGCCATCGCCGCCGTCGACCACGAGGTAGTCGATGCCGCGCTGGGCAAAACCTTCCAGCACGCTGTAGAGGGCGCTGCGCGTGCGCGGCGTCTCGGTCAGGATGTTGGAGCAATCCGCCATCTCGGGCGCATGGCCCTTGTTGCGGTGGCTGCGGGGATTGCGGATGATGCCCACGAGCGGGACCGACCGCCCGCGACGAGCCTGTCGTCCGGGGCGTGCGATCCTGCGCGGGCCTTGCTCACCGACCTGCGGCAGCGTCTCGAATTCGTAGATGGTTCCGTACACGGGGCCCTATGTAGTGCTGCCTGCCCCGGAAATCACCAAGAAACATTCCATGACACATTCAAGTTACAGTTCCATGGCGGTTTTATGAGGGGTTGAAATTGAAGCAACTCGTTGCGCATTTCCTGCAAGCCTCTGGCGGGTCACGAAAGCCGGGGCGGAAACGCGGGGCACTTTAGAATCTGTTTGAAAATGCCCGAAAGGGCATTTTGAGAGCGGCGCCAGCCCACTCCCTCACC
Source organism: Sphingomonas sp. IC081 (assembly GCF_006874585.1). Classification (GTDB taxonomy): domain Bacteria; phylum Pseudomonadota; class Alphaproteobacteria; order Sphingomonadales; family Sphingomonadaceae; genus Novosphingobium. Next base: position 3,350,844 of record NZ_CP029761.1, on the reverse strand, counting down.
CGGCCGCCTACAGGATACTGCCGATGGGCGCCCGGGTGGCGGAGTGGGCGGGCGCCGCGAAATTCGCTTTCCGCGAATTTCCAATCGGGCTCTTAGCGCATTCCCAAATCGCCGCTTAAAGACTAACGCCAGAGGCATGGTTTCCACGTCTTCTTCCTCCCAAATCGCGCCGGTCATTGTCACGGTCGGCGATAACCCCGTGAAACTATGGGGACTTACCATGACCGAACGGGTCGGGCGGATCGCCCGCGCGAACGGTTTTGTCACCGCGGATGCGGCTGCCGGCAGTCTCGGCAATGGCCCTGCCGTTCTGTCGAACGCGGCCTTCGCCTGGGACCCGGCATGGTTCCGCCACATTTCTGCCAAACCCGGCATGGTGCTGACGCTGGGCGGCGTTCCCGCGCTCGCCCATGCCGCCGATGGCGAGCAGGCCGCGCGAATCGTGCAGGCGATGCGCACCGGGTCGGAGCTCAGCGATTCGGCCGGGCTCGATGTCGTTGCGTTCGAAAGCGGTCCGACGATCGAGAACAAGCAACTGCGCAAGCGCGAGACGCCATTCCTGATGGCGCTGACGCGCGAGACCGTGCGCCCGATCGAGCGGGCCAGCTACTTCGGCGCCTATAAGGGCGTGACCGACGTGCTGACCAAGTACCTCTGGCCGGAATGGGCGCTGGTGCTGACGCGGGTTTGCGCGAAGCTGCACATCACGCCGAACATGGTGACGTCGGTGGGTGCCGTGTTCTGCGTCGTCGCCACGGTGCTGTTTGCCTATGGCCACTACTGGCTGGGCATGGCGCTCGGTCTCGTGTTCATGGTGCTCGATACTGTCGACGGCAAGCTGGCGCGCTGCACGATCACGTCCTCGGCCTGGGGCAACGTGTTCGACCACGGCATGGACCTCGTCCATCCTCCGTTCTGGTGGTGGTTTTGGGCGACCGGCCTGGCGACCTGGGGGCTGGCCTATGACACGGCCACCTTCTGGTGGGTCCAGGGGGCGATTCAGGGCGGTTATGTTGTCCAGCGCCTGATCGAGGGCGTGTTCATGCGCCAGAACGGGACGATGCACATCCACGTCTGGCAGCGCTTCGACAGCCAGTTCCGGCTGATCACCGCGCGGCGCAATCCCAACATGGTGATCCTGTTCGTGGCGATGGTTTTCGCGCGCCCCGACCTTGGCCTTGTCGCGGTGGCCTGGTGGACGGCGATTTCCTGCCTGATCCACGCGGTACGGCTGGTGCAGGCATGGATTGTGCGGGCGCGCGGCGGCAGGATCACCTCCTGGCTTGCGGACGCCTGAGCGGCCCGACACGGAGACGGCAATCATGAACGCGACGATCGAGAAGTTCGGCTATCCGGCCAGCCTGGTGGCCGAGTTCGAGCATTGGCTGGTGCTGGCCCGCCCGGCCCAGCCGACGCTGGGTTCGCTGGTGCTGGCGGCCAGGTCCGAGGCGACCGCGTTTGGCGATCTGCCGGTCGAGGCGCATGCCGAGCTCAAGCGGGTGAGTGCCGCGATCGAGGCGGCGCTGGCCGGCGCTGTCGATTATGCCCGGCTCAATTACCTGATGCTGATGATGGTGGACCCCCACGTCCACTTCCACGTGATTCCTCGCTACGAGGGCGCGCGCGAGTGGCAGGGGCGTGAGTTCGTCGATTGCGGCTGGCCCAAGGTACCTGACCTTGGCCACGCGGTGGCCCTCGAGGGCGACGATCTGGCCGCACTGGCCGCATGGCTCGGGCAGGCCTTCGCGGCCGCCTGAGCCGGATGGACCGGAGCGGACCGGCGCGCGCTGGTGGCGCGCCGGTCCGGCTTCCTCAGTACATGTGCTGCCCACCGTTGATCGACAGCGTCGATCCGGTGACGAAGGCGGCGTTCTCGGAGCAGAGGAAGGCGCAGCCGCGGGCGATCTCGTAAGCGGTGCCGAGGCGGCCGACCGGGATCTTGGCGACGATCTTCTCCAGCACCGGTGCCGGCACCGCGGCGACCATGTCGGTATCGATGTAGCCGGGCGCGATGGCGTTCACGGTGACGCCGTACTTGGCGCCTTCCTGGGCCAGAGCCTTGGTGAAGCCGTGGATGCCGGACTTGGCCGCGGCATAGTTGACCTGGCCGTACTGGCCGGCCTGGCCGTTGATCGAGCCGATGTTGACGATGCGGCCCCAGCCGCGCTCGCGCATGCCGGGGAACGTGGCCTTGGCCATGTTGAAGCAGCCGCCCAGGTTGATCCGCATGACGTCGTTCCAGTCGTCGAACGTCATGCGGTGCAGCACGCCGTCGCGGGTGATGCCGGCGTTGTTGATGACGATATCGACCGGGCCGTGCGTTTCCGTCACTTCGGCTACGCCCGCGAGAACGGCTTCGTGATCGCCTACGTCCCACTTGTAGGCGGGGATGCCAGTGCGTTCGGTGAAGGCCTTGGCCTTCTCTTCATTGCCGGCGTAATTTGCAACTACGGTATGTCCACGTTCCTTGAGGGCGAGGGAAATTGCCTCGCCGATACCCCTGGTTCCGCCGGTAACGATCGCAACACGCGCCATATCAAGCCTTTCGCTTAGTGCATCCACCAAGGGCAGGCTATGAAATGCACATGACGAGGGCAAGTCGGAGCCTGTCGCCCCGGTGCGCAATTTGCGCCGAAATGATTGATACAAGCGCAATCGCGATTGCATGGCGCTCAATCGGAGGGCGCCAACAGGCGCTCGGGAAGCCGGCTCTTGCGGGCGCCCGAGCGCGACGGGGTCAGAACTTGAACTGGGTGCCCACGTAGATCGCCTGGGAATCCTGCTTGCCATCGGTCAGCGGGACAAGGCGCTCGCGGTCCTGCGAGTAGCGCAGGCCGGCGGTGACATCGATGTTCTTGGTGAGGCGATAGGCGCCGCCGAGGTCGACTTCGCCTGCCTCGCTCGTGAAGGTGTGCGGGGCGCGCCCGGCGGCCCGCTTCTCGTCGATCGAGATGCGGGTGCTGAAGCGCGAATCGTTCCTGTCGGCGGGGCCGGCCGCAAGGCTGAACTTGCGCAGTTCGGGCGCGTCGGCGATGCCGTGGCCGACCGGCTGCTGCTGTGCGGTGTCCGCCGAGAAATTCTGGTAACCGCGCGAGACGCCGAGGTTGAAGGCGGCGGGCGCGATCCTGAGGCGGCCGACGTCATTGTCCGCCTGCGCCACCTGCAGGCGGTTGTGCACGACGATGATCGACTTGGCCGCCTCGGAATCGACACGCACGGCCACGGTGACTGCACGGTCCGGCCGATTGGGCGTGCCGGCCGGGGTGAACGGGAACGGCTGTTCCTTGCCCAGTGAGCGCATCGCGATCACCCGCGAGAGGTTTTCCGACGAGGTGTCGGGGTCGAGCGAATCGACCGCCGGGTTGCGCCCGCCGATACCCTTGAACGAGGTGGAAAAGGCCAGGACCGCGCTGGGCAGCGCCAGCACGCCTACGCAACCAGCCAGCATGATGCCGGCTTTCATGCTGCCTTTCGACGAGCGTGCGCGCTGCATTTCCATCGTGGTACCCTCGATGCCCTTCCGTGACCGTGCCGAGAGAACGTGCATCTCCTCCTTCTTCGGGGAGGGGCTGGAAACTCGATCGGCAGTCGTGGTCATCATCACTGCCTTACCTTAACACAGGATGATGGACTAAGGGAGAGGGGGCGTGCGCCGGGGCCGGCAAGTGGGCAGGTCCGCGTTCATGAAGCGTTTAGCCGGCGTGCAGTTTAGCGTGCCGAGCCGATGCGGCCGCACTTGCCGCCCCGGCAACGGCGGCTATAGAGGCGATGGATGGCAAATCGCCGGAACGTCCGGCCGCTCTACGCCAAGACAGGAACTGGGAACCGACAATGACAGGCAGCACCGACAAGGGCCTCTTCACCGCTCGATCACTGGCGACCGCGGGCTTCTGCGCCGTGGCGGCGCTTGCGCTGGTCGGTTGCGGTGGCGGCCGGAAGCAGAAGCAGGCGAAGTCTGCCGCGTCCGCGCCTTCGATGGTGACCACCATCGGTGTCAATTCCTACCTGTGGCGCGCCAGCCTCGATTCGCTCTCGTTCATGCCGCTGCTCCAGTCGGACAGCGCCGGCGGCGTGATCGTCACCGACTGGTACACCAATCCCAAGGAACCGAACGAGCGCGTCAAGGTCACCGTCATGATCCTCGACAAGGACCTGCGCGCCGATGCCCTGCGGGTGACCGCGCAGCGCGAAGTCGCGTCGAACGGCGCCTGGGCGCCGGCACCGGTCCAGGCGGCGACCGTGCAGAAGCTCGAGGACATCATCCTCACCCGCGCCCGTGACCTGCGCCGCGATTCCATCGGCGGATAACAGTTTTGGCGCGGCGCCGGCCCGCGCCCCCACCCGACCTCCCATCTAGGATACACTGAGCGGGAGGTCTGGTGGGGGCGTGGGCCGGTGCCGCAAAACCCGGAACCAATAAGGTTCCGCAGGAGACTTGATAGAAATGACCGAGCGGTTCGACCCGGCTCAGGCGGACACGCGCTGGCAGGCTGCGTGGGACGAAGCCCAGTGCTTCAAGGCTGACGATACCTCGTCGAAGCCCCGCAGCTTCGTGCTTGAGATGTTCCCCTATCCCTCGGGGCGCATCCACATCGGCCACGTGCGCAACTACACGATGGGCGACGTGCTGGCGCGCTACAAGCGCATGACCGGCCACGAAGTGCTCCACCCGATGGGCTGGGACGCCTTCGGCATGCCCGCCGAGAACGCGGCCATGGAAAAGGGCGTGCACCCGGGCGGCTGGACGCGCGAGAACATCGCGAACATGAAGGCGCAGCTCAAGCGCCTCGGCTTCGCGCTGGACTGGAGCCGCGAGATCGCCACCTGCGAGCCGGAATACTACGGCCACGAGCAGGCGCTGTTCATCGATCTTTATGAAAACGGCCTGGTCTACCGCAAGGAATCGGCGGTCAACTGGGATCCGGTCGACCAGACCGTGCTCGCCAACGAGCAGGTGATCGACGGGCGCGGCTGGCGCTCGGGCGCGCTGGTGGAGAAGCGCAAGCTCTCCCAGTGGTTCCTCAAGATCACCGACTTTGCCGACGAGCTGCTGGAAGGCCTCTCCACCCTCGACAAGTGGCCCGAGAAGGTCCGCACGATGCAGGAAAACTGGATCGGCAAGTCGCAAGGCCTGCAGTTCACGTTCGATCTGACCGCAGAAATTGGCGGCATCGGCTCGGTGGAAGTCTACTCGACCCGTCCGGACACGATCTTCGGCGCCAGCTTCGTGGCCGTCGCTGCCGATCACCCGATCGCGCAGGCGGCTGCTGTCGGCCGCCCCGAGGTCGAGGACTTCATCGCGCTGTGCAAGCAGGGCGGCACCACTGCGGCCGAACTGGAAACGGCGGAGAAGCTGGGCTTCGATACCGGCATCAAGGCGAAGCATCCGTTCACCGGCGCCGACCTGCCGGTCTTTATCGCCAACTTCGTGCTGATGGACTACGGCACCGGTGCGGTCATGGCCGTTCCGGGCCACGACCAGCGCGACTTCGAATTCGCCACCAAGTATGGCTTGCCGATCCTGCGCGTCGTCGCGGCGAGCGAGGCCGATGCCGACAAGCCGTTCGACGGCGAATCCGAGGCCGGTGACGGCGTCTGCGTTCATTCCGACTTCCTCAACGGCATGGCCGTGAAGGACGCCAAGGCCGCGGTCATCGCGCGCGCCGAGGCGGAAGGCTGGGGCGAGGGCAAGACCGTGTGGCGCCTGCGCGACTGGGGCGTCTCGCGCCAGCGCTACTGGGGCACGCCGATCCCGTTCATCCACTGCGAGGTTTGCGGCGTGGTGCCGGTGCCCAAGAAGCACCTGCCGGTCACCCTGCCCGAGGACGTCGATTTTTCGACCCCCGGCAATCCGCTGGTGCGCCACCCGACCTGGAAGCATGTCGATTGTCCGAAGTGTGGCCACGCCGCCCGCCGCGAGACCGACACGCTCGACACCTTTGTCGATTCCTCGTGGTACTTCCTGCGCTTCGCCAGCCAGCCCGAGGATCGTCCGTTCGATCCGGCGAAGATCGCCGAATGGCTGCCGGTGGAGCAGTACATTGGCGGCATCGAGCATGCGATCCTGCACTTGCTCTATGCCCGCTTCTGGACGCGCGCGCTGGCCCGCATCGGCAAGGTCGAGGTGAAGGAGCCCTTCGCCAGCCTGTTCACGCAGGGCATGGTCACGCACGAGACGTATTCGCGCGTCAACGCGGCCAATGGCCAGCCCATCTACTTCGCCCCGAGCGAGATCGACCGCACCTCCGATGGCGCGACGCTGAAGGCTGACGGTGCCGCTGTCGAAGTCGGCCGCGTTATCAAGATGTCGAAGTCGAAGAAGAACGTCGTCGACCCCGACGAGATCGTCGCGACTTACGGCGCCGACGCGATCCGCTGGTTCATGCTGTCCGACAGCCCGCCCGAGCGCGACCTGCCCTGGTCTGAAGCCGGCATCGAGGGCTGCGGCCGCTTCGTCCAGCGCCTGTGGCGTCTGTTCGCCCAGTACGACGCTGCGGCCGAGGGCGAGGACAAGGCAATCGACCGTAAGGTCCACCAGACGGTGGCCGCTGTTGCCTCGGACATCGAATCGCTGGGCTTCAACAAGGCCGTGGCGCGCATCTACGAACTGACCGGCGCGGTCGAGAAGGCTGCCCCTTCGGCCAGCCGCTCGAACGCGATCCGCACGGTTCTGCTGCTCGTCTCGCCGATGATGCCGCACCTCGCCGAAGAAGCCTTCGCGACTTTCGGGGAAGGTCTCGTGGCGCAGGCGGCATGGCCCGAAGTCGATCCGGCGCTGCTGGTCGAGGACGAGGTGACCGTGGCCGTTCAGGTGAAGGGCAAGCTGCGCGATACCCTGATCGTGGCCAAGGGCACGTCGAAGGAAGAGCTTGAAGCGCTTGCCCTTGCCAGCGAGAAAGTGCAGCGTGCACTCGATGGTGCCGAGGTGAGGAAAGTGATCGTCGTACCCGACCGTCTGGTGAATCTCGTCGCGTGAAGCGTCTGAGCGTCCTTTTCGGAGCCCTGCTGCTCTCCGGCTGCGGCCTCACCCCGATGTATGCGGGGGGAGGCAACGGTGCTGTCGCGCGCGGCCTTGCCGATGTGCAGGTCGCCGCGATCGAGGGGCGGGCCGGCTGGCTGGTGCGCAATGCGCTGGTCGACAAGCTCGGCTCCGACAAGGGCGTCACCCCGAGGTACCGGCTCGATGTCCGCCTCGACGACAAGCTGGAAGGCTTCGCGCTGCTTTCGGACGATACGATCGGACGCGAACGCCGGACCCTGCGCGCGCGTTATCAGTTGGTGGATACCTCCACCGGCGAGATCGTGCTCGATGCGACGGCGGCTTCGGATGCGGGCATCGACGTCGTCTCGTCGGACTATGCGACGATCGCGGCGGAACAGACCGCGCTCGAGAATCTCTCCAAGGACGTCGCCACGCGCATCGTTACCGGGGTCGCGTTGCGGCTGCGGGGCGATACGCGGCAATGACGCGCTGCTGATGGCGGCTCTTTCGTGAAGGCCACGCGCAAGGACTTTGCGGGCATGGCGGCGCGCGCCGCGCAGCAGGCCCGGGTCTTCTTCTTCTGTGGCCCCGACGAAGCCGGGGCAAGCGATGCGGCGGAAAGGATCGTCTCGCTGCTTGCCGATCCCGGCGAGCGTGTCGAGATGGCGGGCGCGGAACTGCGCAAGGATCCGGTCCGGCTGGGAGATGAGGCGCGCTCGAATTCGCTGTTCGGCGGCACTGCCCGGCATATCTGGGTCCGCGCGCAAGGCGACGAGGCGCACGATGCCGTGCAGATCCTTATCGAGAACCCGGTCGAATCCTATCCGGTGGTGATTGTCGCCACCGGCGCCACCGACAAGTCCCGCACCGCCAAGTTGCTGGCCGCGCGTAATGACGGGCTGGCGGTGATGTTCCACGCCCCCGATCTCGGCACGGTCACCGGCGCGGTGCGCACGATGGCCAACGGGGCCGGACTCAAGATGGGGGGCGAACTGGCCGAACGGATCGCGCGGGCCTCGGGCCTCGACACCCGGCTGGCGCGCTCGGAAGTCAACAAGCTTGCTCTCTACCTCGATGCCAGCGCCGAAACGCCTCGGCCGGTCACTTCGGCCGATCTCGACGCCATCGGCGCTTCCACCGAGGACGACGACTTCGCGCCGCTGGTCGACGCCGTGCTGGGGGGCAAACGCAGCGCGATCGGGCCCGAACTGAAGCGCTTGCATGACATGAGCATCAATCCGGTCGGCCTGCTGCTGGCATTCGAGCGCCGGGCCGCGCAGCTTGCCGGCCTCAACGCCCGTCTCGGCCGGGGGGGCGACGTCGGCGCCGTGCTCGAAGCAGAATCGGCCGCGCGGCGCGTGTTCTGGAAAGACAAGCCGGTGTTGACGGTGCAATTGCGCATATGGCGCGGCCCCCGGCTCGAACGTCTGGTGGCCCGACTTGTTGCATTGCATCAAACACTTCTTGCCAATAGTCAGGATGCAGAACTTCTTCTTGCGCGCGGATTGCTCGAAATCGCCAGAATCGCGTGTCTCGATGTTGAACATCGGACAAATAGAACGTCTTAGCCCTAAGGTCTTTTCCCATTGCCTGTCCTGGCACTAAGGTAATATACGTATTGCGCTGCAACAGGGCATGGTTCGCAGCGGCTGAGGCAGAACTTTGGCAAAGCGGACAGCGTAGGTTCGGCAATGGGGAGTGTTGAACGGGTGAACGCGCCTTTTTCAGTGACGCAACAAGCAGGGCAGCGGTCTGAAGCCGATGACCTCCTGGTTGCCCCCTCGCTCGAGCGGCGACGCCTGCAATGCTATCTGGCGCTGATCGTCGGTGACATGGCGGCGGTGCTGGTCGGATTCGGGCTGGCCGGCCTGCTCTACGATACCGCCGACGGCGCCTCGCGTTCGCTGGTGTACGCCCAGGTGCTGCTGCCGATCTTCCTGACCCTGGCGCTGTACAACGGTTCCTATTCGACCCTCTCGTTGCGCGAAGGCTGGCGCGGGGTGCTGCGGGCACAAGTGGCGATGCTTGTTGCGCTGGCGGTGGTCGTCTTTGTGCAGTTCCTGATGAAATCGTCGAGCGAGGCCTCGCGCGGCGCCTTCAGCGGCGGAGCGATCCTGGCGCTGGTCCTGATGGCCTGGTCCCGGCTGCAACTGCGCAGTTTCGTCACCTGGCGCTGCGGATCGAACGTCATCAACGAACTGATCATCGATGACGGCGGCCCGCAATTGCGTCTGCCCGGCGCGATCCGGATTTCGGCGGCAGCCATGGGCTTGCGTGCCGACCTTACCGATCCCCATGCGCTCGACCGGCTCGGGCTGGCGCTGCGCAACATCGACAGGGTCATCATCAGTTGCCCGGCGGATCGCCGGATGGAATGGGCGATGATCCTCAAGGGCGCCAATGTCGACGGTGAAGTGCTCGATGATGAAGTGGCCCGCCTCGGCGCCCAGGGCGCGCGCGTCACTGCCAACCACGGGTTGCTGCTGGTATCGGCAGGGCCGCTGGGCCTGCGTGAGCGGGCGATCAAGCGCTTGTTCGACGTCACTTTCGCGGGCATCGCAGTTCTGGCGCTCTCGCCACTGATGATCGCGGTGGCCCTGGCGGTGAAGCTGCAGGACGGCGGGCCGGTGTTCTTCACCCAGCGCCGCATGGGTCGCGGCAACCGCTTCTTCAACATGTACAAGTTCCGCTCGATGACGCAGGCGCTGTGCGATCGGGATGGCAATCAGTCGGCCTCGAAGGACGACCAGCGGATCACTGCTGTCGGCCGTTTCATCCGCCGGACCAGCATCGACGAACTGCCGCAGCTGCTCAATGTCCTGTTGGGCGATATGAGCGTGGTCGGCCCGCGCCCCCACGCAACCGGTTCGCTGGCCGGCAACAAGCTGTTCTGGGAAGTCGACCTTCGTTACTGGCAGCGCCATTCGCTGAAGCCCGGGCTTTCGGGCCTGGCCCAGGTGCGCGGGTATCGCGGCGCCACCGATCGGGAATCCGACCTGGTCAACCGTCTCCAGTCGGATCTCGAGTATCTCGAGGGCTGGACCATCCTGCGGGATATCCAGATCGTGTTCCTCACGCTGCGCGTGCTTGTGCACGATCGCGCATTTTGACGGCGGGTACAGTGCGCCCATTGCCGGGGCGCACTGGTTCCAGCCTGTTTCAGAGATCGTATCGACCGGCCTTGCGCCACAGGTTGTTCACGCTGTCGTAGCGCACCACCATCTTTGCCGGATTGCCGCCGGCTTCGATCGCGGCAATCGTGGTGCTTCCCGACTTGAAGGTGACCGCATAGCTGCCGCTCGTGTCGAAGCGGGATAGCGAGAACTCGGCGTTGTGCCAGAGGCCGAAGGTGGGCAGCACGATGTCGAGCGCGCCGGTCAGGGCAGCGGTTGTGAAGTAGTCCTGTTCGCCGCGCGTGCCGCTCAGCGCGATGCTGCCCGACACTTGCGTGAGCTGGTTGCTGCGCTTGCTGCGCCGGATGCCCTGGAGCGCTATGTTGTTGGCGTTCTGCTGGAAGGCGTAATAACCGCTCGAGGTGGTGAAGTCGAAGTCGCCCACGCTGCCGTTGCCATTGCCATCGTTGTAGTAGATGTAGCCGGTGTTGGCCGCCTGGTTGTCGATGATCACAGTCGATCGTCCCGCCACCGCGCCGCCGATGCTGTCGGATATGGCGCGATTGTTGACGCCGTTGCCGCCCCCGGCCATTGCGCCTTGCCGGACGATGCGGGTGCCGAAAGTCATGATGCCGCCCACCGCGACCGTGGAATTGAAGCCGTGTCCCTGCGTGTCGATCGTTTCGCAGCCATCATGGTGCCAGGCCCCGCCGCTGGGTACCGAAACGTGGAAGCCCTTGTCGCCGCTTGTCTTGACCCGGACGTTGCGGCTGGTGAGCACGGATGGCTGCGTGTTGGACGAGACGAAGCCGGACGCGGCGCAATTCTCGATGTGGATGTTGAGGAAGTCGGCGTCGCCGCAATTGGCGATCTCGATCCCGTATCGATTGCCGCTGTAGGTGCCGGAAACGAGCCGCTGTCCGGCATCCTTGATGATGCCGTTCGAGATCTTCACATTGCCCGGCTGACGCAGGCCGTTCGCGGTGTCCTGGTAGACGATTACGCCGGTCCCGCGCGTCGATTCCACCGTGAAACCATCGATGATCACGCGCTCCGGGCCAACCACGCTGATGCCGCGGGTATCGCTGTTCTTCACGATGATGTTGCGCGCGACGATGTCGTAGGACTGCGCCAGCGACGTGTAGGAAAGAAACGCCAGGCCGTCGTCGCCGGTGTTTTCCGAAAGGAAATTGGTCAGCGCGATCTTGCTCGAATTGAAGAAGTCCAGCCCGTCCGCCAGTGTGTTGCGGATGCGGATGTTTGATCCCTGGAAGCCGGAGCAAAGGCGGAACAACGCTCCCGCGCCGGCTGAGCGCACGACCTCGAGATCGTCGATCACGACGTCGCTGGCCTCGTCGATGCAGAGCATCGGTGCGTTGAGTTCGCGGCTGAGCGGTGCATCGCGGGTGGTGAGCCGCAGTCCGGACAGCTTGGGCGATCCGCCATAGAAGTGAAGGCCGCGCTGACTCTTGTCGGTGAACGTGAACGTCACGCCCGGCGAGCAGATCAGCCTGCCGCGAAAGTAGTTGATCTGGCGGACGGTGCTGTTGTCGATGAGGTAGTTGCCGGGCGGGACGATGATGGTGTCCGAGCGGTTCGACAGCGAGAGCAGGGCGGTATGGTCGGATGTGGTGCCGTCCCCCCGGGCGCCGAACGCCTTGAGCGTCAGGGCTCCCTTGAGGTCGGCGAGGCAGGCGGTGACCGTGCGGCCATCCTCGGTGCCGATCAGTGCGGCACCCTGACCGGCTTGAGTCGAGGCAAGGTCGCGGCGCTGCGCCGCAGCCATGCCGCGGGCAAGGAAATCTTGGGACATGCGTGTCTCCGGATCTGGAAGATGGGGAGGGAGGCGAGCCTCTGCTTACTGCGAGAGGCGGTAGCTCACTGTGCCGCTGGTCAGCGTGACGGCGAGGAACAAGGTCGCCCCGTCTTCGTGCTCTTCCCAGAGCGGCTCGCAGGCGTTGGCGCTGAAGGTGGCCCAGGCCTGACCGCCGAGAGTGAGCGGCAGCAGGGTCTGCCCCCCGTCGAGCGAACGCCGCAGAGAGACCGTGCCTTGCCAGGTGCCACTCAGGCTGATGAAGACCGGCCGCTCCGGGATCGGCGTGAACGGGCCGAAGGTGCCCGAAGCGGCTGTACTGCCGGTCAGCGGGGCGGAGGCGGCGGCACGAATGGGCGACACGGGAAGCGGGCGCCCGCTGTCGACGATGGAGAGATTGCCGCTGGCGGCATCGGCAAAGCCGATCGCGAAGGCAGTGGCGTATCCGCTGGGCACGGTAATGGGATTGCTGGACATCGGGACTCCTTTCCAAGGGAAGAGAAGAAGGCCCGAATCCAGATACGCAGATCGATGCGTGTAGGAAAATTCTTTCGTGATGCCGGACTTTTGTCCGGCAACGATGAACTTACTTTTTCTTGGGAACGTTGAACGTGCCGGTGACGCGGCCGCCGGAAGCGGAAGAGACCCCGCTCTTGAGATCGATCACGAAGCGCCCCCCGCGCAGCGTATCGCCGCCGGCGCGCTTGAGCGTGGCATTGCCGACCATGGTGATGATGCGCTGGTTGAAATCGTAGATCGCGTTATCGCCGGTGGCGGTCTCGTCATTGCGCGTCACCACGACGCTGCCGCTGGCAGTCATGCGATTGACCTTGAGCTGCTTGGCATCGGCAAGGTCGATCACCGTGCGGGCGGCGCGGATGCGCAAGTCGGTCTGCTTGATGTCGACGTTGCCGGTCAGGATCACGCGGTTCTGCTTGTCCTGCATCTCGATCCGGTCGGCACCGAAATCGACGGGGGCATTGGTGTCGTGACCGGAGAAGACCTGGGCGCCGAGCTGCTGCGAGGCGGCAAGAGCGGCCAGGCCGAGGACCGGCACGGCGATCGCGGTACGGAAAAGGCCGGAGCGGAAGTTCATTGCGGGATCCTGAGCTTGCCGGGCGTCATGCGCATCCGGGCATTGCCTTCGAGCGTAACGACGCGGTTGTCGAGGTCGGCGTGCATGGTCTGGGCGGTGAAGGTGCCGTTGGGAACGGCTCCCGAAACTCCGCCGGTTGCCACCGCGGTCTTTTGCTTGATGTCGATGTTCACCTGGCTGGTGGTCATGTTGTAGCCACCGGCGCCCTGGAAATTGACCGGGCCGTCAACCTTCATGGTATCGGCATCGAAGTTGTAGGCCCCGCGCGGTGCGGCGATGTTGGCGGGACCATCCTTCATGTTCATCTTGGCGACGAGGTCGAGCATTTCGACCACGGGGACGTCTGGCGCGTGCTGCACCGCGGTTCCGGCCGTGACCAGGAAGTCTCGTCCGGCCTTGTCCTGCCCGCGATAGGCGGCGTTGGACACGGCCACGCGCTCGCCGGTCACCGCCACCTTGTTGCGATCGAGCAGGAAGCTGATCTCGCCGCGCGGCGAGAGTGGCACCAGGATCATCACGGCGGCGATCAGACCAATGCCGGTGGGCAGCGCCTTGGCCAGGAAGCCCACCAGGCGATCATGCGAGCCACCGGGAGCGGCAAAGTGCCGCCGGCGGTTGCGGATCTGGATGGCGTCTTCGGACATGCGCGCGTGCTCTCCGGCTCAGGCGGCTTCGTGGCTGAAGATGTCGTGGTCGGGCCAGCCGGCGAGGTCGAGCTTCGCGCGGGCGGGCAGGAAGTCGAAGCAGGCCTGCGCGATCTCGGTGCGATGCTCGCGCGCGAGACGCACGACGAGGATTTCATGCATGGCGTGCAGGTAGCGCACGTCCGAGGCGGCATAGTCCTTCTGCGCGTCGGTCAGCTCTGCCGCGCCCCAGTCGCTCGACTGCTGCTGCTTGGAGACTTCCTTGCCCAGCAGCTCGCGCACCAGATCCTTGAGACCGTGACGGTCCGTGTAGGTGCGGGTCAGCTTGCTGGCGATCTTCGTGCAGAACACCGGAGCGGCGACGACGCCGAGGTAGTGTTCGATCGCGGCGAGGTCGAAACGGGCGAAGTGGTAGAGCTTCAGGCGAGCCGGATCGGCCAGCACGGCCTTGAGATTCGGCGCGTCATAGGCGCTGTCCGGGGCGAAGCGGACGAGATGTTCGTCACCCTTGCCATCGGAAATCTGGACCACGCAAAGCCGGTCGCGGGGGGTGATCAGTCCCATCGTTTCGGTGTCGACGGCGACGGGCCCGGGCGCGAGCACGCCTTCGGGGAGATCTTCTTCGTGGAGATAGACAGCCATAGTCCGGAAATGCTTAGGGACTGGGCTGGCTTTTCGCAATGGGCGGATGCCCTTGTGGACGGTCAGATGCGGACAAATCGGGAGTAGCGCAGCGATGGAAGCAGCCGAGGCCATGCAAGGGGTGCCTCCTGCCTGGGCAGAGGCGCTGGCCCCGGTGCTGGCGAGCCCCGAGTCGCGCCGGCTGGCAGGCTGGCTCGAGGCCGAGGCGCGGGCCGGCAAGACCATCTATCCCCCCGCCGGGCAGTGGCTGCGGGCACTGGAACTCACGGCGCTGGACGAGGTGCGGGTCGTGATCCTGGGGCAGGATCCCTATCATGGCCCCGGGCAGGCGCATGGACTGGCGTTCTCGGTGATGGAGGGGGTTAAAGTGCCCCCTTCGCTGGTCAACATCTACAAGGAACTGGCGAGCGATTGCGGCGTGATCGCGCCGGGGCACGGCAGTCTGGAGCATTGGGCACGCCAGGGCGTGCTGCTGCTCAACAATGCGCTCACCGTCGAGGCCGGGCAGCCCGGTTCACACCAGAAACGCGGCTGGGAGGCAATCACCGATGCGGCGGTCGCGGCAGTCGCCGCCCGGGCGGAGCCTTGCGTGTTCCTGCTGTGGGGCAGCCATGCCCGGAAAAAGGCGATGCGCGTGGCGGGGCTGGGCTCGAGCCATCACCTTGTCCTGACCGCGCCGCACCCGAGCCCGCTTTCGGCTTATGCGGGCTTTTTCGGATGCGGCCATTTCAGCCAGGCCAATGCCTTTCTCGAAGCCCACGGACGGGGCCGGATCGACTGGCAAGTGCCGGTAAACGCCGCCCGTTCAGGCTGAACTGCCGGCCACCGGCGCATCCATCTCGAAGTGATGCATGGTCCCGCCGATGGCAAGATCGCCGAACAGGTTGCGGAAGCGGGCAAAGGCATCCAGCTTGCGAGCTGCTTCGTGCGCCTCGAGCGAGGTCCACACGACGTTGAAGGCGAAGCGCGACGCATGTTCGACGCCCTGGCCGAACTGCACCGAGATCACGCCGTCGCAACTGGCCAGCAGGCCGACCCCTTCCCCGCGCATGGCCTGGGCAAACGCCGGTTCCGATCCTGGGCGGACGTCGATTTCCGCAATTTCGAGAAGCATGGCCTCGTCTCCGTAACTGCCGGAGAATCGGTCTGCATGGCGGGTGGGTCAAGCCTGCGTGGCAGGAAACGCCGGGACGGATTCAGGCCGCAGGTTGCAGCCTGCGGATTTCGGTGCGCGAGTCGGGCGCGGGCAGTGATCCGGCATGGCCAATGCCGCGCTGGGTGCGGAACTGCGCCATCAGCGCGGTCAGGGTATGCGCTTCGCTTTCCAGCTCGCGGGTCGCGGCGGTCGTTTGCTCGACCATCGCGGCATTGCGCTGGGTGACCCGGTCGAGTTCGCTGATGGCGGTGCTGACCTGGTCGAGTTCGGTCGACTGATCCATGGCCGATTGGGCCATGGCGGCAATCATGTCGTTCAATTCGGCGATGCGGGCCGCGATCTCGCCCAGCCGCGAGCCGCTTTCGGAGACGAGGGCGACACCTGCGCCGACTTGTTCGGCGCTCCTGGCGATGAGCAGCTTGATGTTCTGGGCGGCATCCGCCGAACGCTGCGCCAGCGCGCGGACTTCGGCGGCGACAACGGCGAAGCCCTTGCCGGCATCGCCCGCACGTGCCGCTTCGACCCCGGCATTGAGGGCAAGCAGATTCGTCTGAAAGGCTATCGAGTCGATCACATCGACGATGGTGCCGATCTCCTGCGCGGACGATTCGATCGCGGCCATGGCGGTCACCGCCTGCTGGACCACCCCGGCGCTCTCGCCGGTCTGGGCATGAGCCTGGGTGACAGCGCTTCGTGCCCGCGTCGCCGTGGCCGCGCTCTCGCGCACGCGGTTGCTGACGAGTTGCATCGAAGCGGCGGTTTCCTCGAGATTGGCGGCCTGCTGCTGGTTGCGCGCGGAAAGGTCGTCGGTGGCCATGCGGATTTCGACGATGGTGCGCGACAGATTGCCCGATCCCGTCCCGACGGTTGCCATGGCGTCGGCCAGCGCTGCGACGGCGGCGTTGAAGTTCTGGCGCACCTGCTCGTAATCGGCAGGGAAGCTGTCGTGAATCTGCGCCTCCAGGTCCTTGTCGGCCAGTTTGCGCAGGCCGCTGGATAGTGTCTCGACAAGATCGTGCTGCGCGGATTCTGCGTCGCGGTTATCGATGGCGGCGCGGCGGAACACGTCCATTGCCCGCGCCATCGCGCCGAGTTCGTCGGTTCGATCGAGGCCAGGGATCGCGGTTTCCAGCCTTCCCGCGGCCAGCTCGCCGAAGGCCAGCCTCGCATCTTCGAGCGGCCGGACAACACGGGATTGCGCCTGCGCGGCGGTCCAGCCGATCGCCGCGGCTACACCGAGCGCGATCAGCGCGCTGAGGGCAAGCGAAGCGGTTGTCAGCAGCATGTCACGCTGCAGTTCGCGGGCCGAATAGGCACGCGACATGTCGACCAGCCTGACCACCTCCTCGTGCTGGCGGTGGTAGAGCGGGGTCAGGATGGTTCGATGCACGCGCTCCACGGCTTGCTTGTCGCGCGCGCGCACCGCCGGTACGAACTGGCGGTCGATCGCCTCCCAGAATGCGGCGGCGGTGGCGATTACCCGGGTCATTTGCGGTTCGACGTCCGGCGGCAGCGGCGTATCGCGCCAATAGGCCTGTCTGTCGCGGAACTCGGCCTGGAGCCGGGCCAGCTCTTCCAGCCGGCCCGGGGCCTGGGCGGGATCGTTCACGGCCAGGGTGGCGTCGAGATAGGGTTCCACCACGTAGGCGGGCGGCGGCAGGATATCGGCGAGCATCTCGTCCTGAAGCGCATGTTTCGCCTGGATCGGACCGCCGAAGCGGATCTTGTAGGTGCTGAAGCCGGCGATGACGATGGCGAGCGCCACCAGCCCTACAAGCAGCCGGCCAATCCGTTTGGACTGGTCCCTTATCATTTCTGTGTCCGCCCTCGACAGCCTCGGCAACGGCAGCGAGGCTAAGCGCTCCCGATGAATCGGCCGCTTTCGAGGGGCTAGGGGAATGGCAGTAAGGCCATGGTCGCTCCGGACACAAAAAGGGGCGCTCCCGTGGGGGCGCCCCTCTTGCAGCACCGGTCGAGCGACCGGTGCCATGTCTGTGCCGATCAGCGCGGCAGTTCGGAAACGCCCATCAGCGCCTCGTCCACCGCGCGCGCGCACTGGCGGCCTTCGCGGATCGCCCAGACCACCAGCGACTGGCCACGGCGCATGTCGCCGCACGACCAGATCGCCGGGTCGCTGGTGCGGTAGTCGGCCATGGTCGCCTTGACGTTGCCGCGTGCGTCCAGGTCGACGCCCGACTGGTCGAGCATGCCCGCCTTGCGCGGACCGACAAAGCCCATGGCGAGGAAGATCAGGTCGGCCTGGAGCGTGAACTCGCTGCCGGCCACTTCCTGCATCTTGCCGTCCTTCCACTCGACGCGGACGCATTCGAGGCCGGTGACGTCGTTGTCGCCGATGACGCGCTTGGCCAGCACCGCCCAGTCACGCTCGCAGCCTTCCTCGTGGCTCGACGAGGTGCGCAGCTTGAGCGGCCAGTTCGGCCAGGACATCGCCTTGTTCTCGTGCAGCGGCGGCTTGGGCATGATTTCCAGCTGCGTGACCGAAGCCGCGCCCTGGCGGTTGGAGGTACCGACGCAGTCCGAACCGGTGTCGCCGCCGCCGATGACGATGACGTGCTTGCCGGTGGCCGAGAGCGTGCCGCGCGGAGCGGCGCGCATTTCGTCGTCGCCTGCGTTGCGCTTGTTCTGCTGGGTCAGGAATTCCATCGCGAAGCGCACGCCCGGCAGTTCGAAACCGGGGATGTTCAGCGGACGGGGATCCTCGGCACCGCCGGCAAAGACCACGGCGTCGAAGTTTTCCTTCAGCGAAGCCACCGAAACCGTCACGCCGACTTCGACCGAGGTGCGGAACTCCACGCCTTCGGCCATCATCTGCACCATGCGGCGGTTGATGAGGTGCTTCTCCATCTTGAAGTCGGGAATGCCGTAGCGCATCAGCCCGCCGACGCGGTCGTTCTTCTCGAACACCGTCACCGAGTGGCCGGCGCGGGCCAGCTGCTGGGCCGCGGCCAGACCCGCCGGGCCCGAACCCACGACCGCCACCGACTTGCCGGTGCGCTTGGCCGCGACCTTCGGCGTGATCCAGCCTTCGGCCCAGCCCTTGTCGACGATCGCGCATTCGATCGACTTGATGGTGACCGGCTGGTCGATGATGTTCAGCGTGCAGGCCGCCTCGCACGGGGCGGGGCAGATGCGGCCGGTGAACTCGGGGAAGTTGTTGGTCGAGTGGAGGACTTCCAGCGCGTTCTTGAAGTCGTCCTCGTAGACCAGGTGGTTCCAGTCGGGGATGATGTTGTTGACCGGACAGCCGGTGTGGCAGTGCGGCACGCCGCAGTTCATGCAGCGCGAGGCCTGGTTCTTGAGCGTCTCGGCCGAGAGCGGAACGACGAACTCCTTGTAGTTCGTCAGACGCTCGGCCTTGTCGCCATAGGTGCGATCCTGGCGGTCCAGTTCGAGGAAGCCGGTTTCCTTGCCCATTTCTATTACCTTCGAATTATTCTGCGGCCACCGAAGCGGCTTCAAGCCGCTCGGCCTCGAGTTGGCGGAGAGCCTTGGCGTAGTCGCGCGGCATCACCTTGACGAACTTCGACACAGTGGTCGCCCAGTCGTCGAGCAGCGCACGGGCCCGCTTGGAGCCGGTGTGCAGGTGGTGCCGTTCGAGCAGTACGCGCAGGCGTTCCGCGTCGTGGCGCAGCATGTCGCCCATGCCGAGGTCGTGGACGCCGTTGGTCCGCTGCTGCGGACGGCCGGCACCGTCTTCCTCGTCGGCTTCGGCCGAGAACTTCACGAGATCGACCATGGCGGGATTGCACAGCTTCTCGAACTGGCCGTCCTCGTCATAGACGTAGGCAACGCCGCCCGACATGCCCGCCGCGAAGTTGCGGCCGGTCTTGCCCAGCACGGTCACCACGCCGCCGGTCATGTACTCGCAGCCATGATCGCCGCAGCCTTCGACCACCGTGACGGCGCCCGAGTTGCGCACCGCGAAGCGTTCGCCGGCGACGCCGTTGAAGAAGGCCTCGCCCGAGATCGCGCCGTAGAGCACGGTGTTGCCGACGATGATGTTCTGCAGCGGGTCGCGGTTCACGTGGCCCGGCTGGCGCACGATCACGCGGCCGCCCGACAGGCCCTTGCCGACATAGTCGTTGCCGTCGCCGGTCAGGTCGAGCGTGACGCCGTGGGCAAGCCAGGCGCCGAAGCTCTGCCCGGCAACGCCGGTCAGCTTCACGTTGATCGTGTTGTCCGGCAGGCCGGCATGGCCGTAGCGACGGGCGACTTCGCCCGAAAGCATGGCGCCCACGGTACGGTTGACGTTGATCACCGGCTTTTCGATCCGCACCGGCTCACGCTTGTCCAGCGCGTCGGCGGCGGCTTCGATCAGCACGTTGTCGAGAGCGTGCTCCAGACCGTGGTCCTGCGTCTGGCTCCAGTTGAGCGACGGGCTGTCGCCCAGCGGGGCCTGATAGAGCACCTTGGACAGGTCGACACCCTTGGCCTTCCAGTGGGTGATCGCCTTCTTCATGTCGAGGCGGTCGACGCGGCCGACCATCTCCGCGAGCGTGCGGAAGCCCAGTTCCGCCATGATCGCGCGCAGCTCTTCGGCCACGAAGAAGAAGTAGTTGATCACGTGTTCCGGTTGGCCGGTGAAGCGCGCGCGCAGCACCGGGTTCTGGGTGGCGACGCCGACCGGGCAGGTGTTCAGGTGGCACTTGCGCATCATGATGCAGCCGGCCGCGATCAGCGGGGCAGTGGCGAAGCCGAACTCGTCGGCGCCGAGCAGTGCCGCGATGGCCACGTCCCGTCCGGTGCGCAGGCCGCCGTCGGCCTGAACCACCACGCGGCTGCGCAGGTTGTTGAGCAGCAGCGTCTGCTGGGTTTCGGCAAGGCCGATTTCCCAGGGCGAACCCGCGTGGGTCAGCGAGGTCAGCGGCGAAGCGCCGGTGCCGCCCTCGTAGCCCGAGATCGTGATGTGGTCCGCACGCGCCTTGGAGACACCTGCGGCCACGGTGCCGACACCGACTTCGGACACCAGCTTGACCGAGACTCGCGACGTGGGGTTCACGTTCTTGAGGTCGTGGATGAGCTGCGCGATGTCCTCGATCGAGTAGATGTCGTGGTGCGGCGGCGGCGAGATCAGGCCGACGCCCGGCGTCGAGTGACGCGTCGCGCCGATCGTCTTGTCGACCTTGTCGCCGGGCAGCTGGCCGCCTTCGCCGGGCTTGGCGCCCTGGGCCATCTTGATCTGGATGTCGTCGGCGTTGACGAGGTACTCGGTGGTGACGCCGAAGCGGCCCGAGGCGACCTGCTTGATCGACGAACGCATTGAATCGCCGTTGGGCAGCGGCTTGAAGCGGCTGGGATCCTCGCCGCCCTCACCGGTGTTCGACTTGCCGCCGATGCGGTTCATGGCAAGCGCCAGCGTGGTGTGCGCCTCCCACGAGATCGAGCCGTAGCTCATCGCGCCGGTGGCGAAGCGCCGGACGATTTCGCTGGCCGGTTCGACTTCGTCGAGCGGCACCGAGGCACCGGGCACGAAGTCCATCAGCCCGCGGATGGTCAGCAGGCGGCTGGACTGGTCGTTGATCGACTGCGCGAACTCGCGGTACTTTTCGGGCACGTTGCCGCGCACCGCGTGCTGGAGCGCGCCGATGTTCTCCGACGTCCAGGCATGTTCCTCGCCGCGCACGCGCGAACCGTAGATGCCGCCGACGTCGAGCATGTTCGCGTAGACCGGATCGTCGCCATAGGCCGAAGCGTGGCGGCGGACGGTCTCTTCGGCGATTTCGGTCAGCCCGGCGCCTTCGATGGTGGTGGCGGTGCCGGTGAAGTACTTCTCCACGAAGGCGCTCGACAGGCCGACCGCGTCGAAGATCTGGGCGCCGCAGTACGACTGGTAGGTCGAGATGCCCATCTTGGACATGACCTTACGGATGCCCTTGCCGATCGCGTAGATGTAGTTCTTGCGCGCCTGTTCGGCGGTCACCGGCAGGTTCTTGCGGGAGCGGATGTCCTCGATCGTCTCGAACGCGACGTAAGGGTTGATCGCTTCCGCGCCGAAGCCCGCGAGCACGCAGAAGTGGTGGACTTCACGCGCCTCGCCGGTTTCCACCACGAGGCCGGTCTGCATGCGCAGTCCCTGACGGACGAGGTGGTGGTGGACGGCAGCCGTCGCCAGCAGCGCCGGCATCGGGATGCGGTCCGGGCCCTGGGCACGGTCGGACAGGACAAGGATGTTCTTGTCCGCCAGCACGGCCTCGGTAGCCGCCCAGCACATTTCCTTGATCGCCATCTCCAGACCGGTGGCGCCGGCAGAGGCGTCCCAGGTCATGTCGATGGTCTCGGTGCGGAACGCGCCGTCCAGCGCAGCCTCGACCGAGCGGATCTTGGCCAGGTCCTCGTCGGTGAGGATCGGCTGGCTGACTTCGAGGCGCTTGTGCGCACCGGCGTCATGACCCAGCAGGTTCGGGCGCGGGCCGATCATCGAGACGAGGCTCATGACCAGTTCCTCGCGGATCGGATCGATCGGCGGGTTGGTGACCTGCGCGAAGTTCTGCTTGAAGTAGTCGTAGAGCAGGCGCGAGCGGTTCGACAGCACCGGGATCGGCGTGTCGGTGCCCATCGAGCCGAGCGGATCGTCGGCTGCCACGGCCATCGGCTCGAGGAAGCGCGAGGTGTCTTCCTGGGTGTAGCCGAAGGCCTGCTGGCGATCGAGCAGCGAGCCGGTCGGTTCCGGAAGCTGGGCCAGTTCGGGTTCGATCACGTCGAGGTCGGCGAGGTTGTACTGCGCCATTTCAAGCCACTTCTCGTAGGGCTCCTCGCCCGCGAGCTGGTTCTTGATTTCCTCGTCCTCGATGATGCGACCCTGCTCGAAGTCGATCAGCAGCATGCGGCCGGGCTGGAGGCGCCACTTGCGCACGATGTTGTCTTCCTTGATCGGAAGCACGCCGGATTCCGAGGCCATGACGCACAGGTCATCGTCGGTGACGAGGAAGCGCGCGGGGCGCAGGCCATTGCGGTCCAGCGTGGCGCCGATCTGGCGGCCATCGGTGAAGGCCACGGCGGCCGGGCCGTCCCACGGCTCCATCAGGGCGGCGTGATACTCGTAGAACGCGCGGCGTTCCGGGGTCATCAGCGGGTTGCCCGCCCATGCCTCGGGGATCAGCATCATCATCGCGTGGCTCAGCGAGTAACCGCCGGCCAGCAGCAGTTCCAGCGCGTTGTCGAGGCACGCGGTGTCCGACTGGCCGTGCGGGATCAGCGGCCACATCTTGTCGAGATCGGCGCCCAGCAGCTCCGATTCCATGGTGCGGCGGCGGGCATTCATCCAGTTCACGTTGCCGCGAACGGTGTTGATCTCGCCGTTGTGCGCCATGAAGCGGAACGGGTGCGCCAGCTTCCAGCTCGGGAAGGTGTTGGTCGAGAACCGCTGGTGGACGAGGCCGAGCGCCGAGACGAACTCGGGATTGCGCAGATCGTCGTAGAACGAGCCGACCTGGGTCGCCAGCAGCAGGCCCTTGTAGACGATCGTGCGGGTCGAGAAGCTGGGCATGTAGAGCTCGGTGAGCCCCGGCATGTCATGCTTTTCGGCCATTGCCTTGAGCGGGTTCTGGGTCTGCTTGCGGATTGCCAGGATCTTGCGCTCGAACGCGTCCTGATCGGCGCAGTTGGAGCCGCGGCCGACAAAGCACTGGCGGATCACCGGCATCGATTCGAGCACGGTCTTGCCAAGTCCGTCGAGCGTCACCGGCACGTCGCGCCAGCCGATCAGGGTCTGGCCTTCCTTGGCGATGAACTTCTCGAAAGTCTGCGTGATCAGGTCACGGCAGGCTTCGTCCTGCGGCAGGAAGCACATGGCCACGGCATAGTCGCCCGCCTTGGGCAGCTCGACGCCGGTGGCGGCGGCCCAGCCGCGGAACAGCTGGTCGGGAAGCTGCGTGAGGATGCCGGCACCGTCACCCAGCAGCGGGTCGGCGCCTACCGCCCCGCGGTGGTCGATATTTTTAAGGATTTCCAGTGCCTGGGTAATAATGGCGTGGCTTTTGTTCCCTTTGATATGGGCAACAAAACCCACACCACAGGCATCGTGTTCATTACGCGCATCATAAAGGCCCTGGGGCTTAGGAAATCCCATCGATAAAACCCATCCTGTCGTTGTCCGGGGTTCACACCGAGCGCCTCGCTTCGACACGCGCGAATCGCGCGCGGCCAAAATTCGCCGTGGTGTCCCCTAAGCGCCCCCATGACGATTACGGACCGCATTTGCAACTGCGAACGAACGTCCTCGCGCAGATTTAGTGCGTTGACACGGTAAAAAAGGGAATTTTGTTGTGCGGCTGGATAAGCGCTCGCGCTGAAAACGTTTGCGGACGGGGGTGGTTCCGTCCGCCGGGCCTGGCTTTCAGTGCGAGCCGCTCATGCGCTGCAGCGTCGCGAGCGCTGCGCGCAGGGCCTTTTCGGTTTCGGCGGGGTCCGGGCGACCGGGCGGGTCGAACAGGCGGGCACCAGGTTGCGCAGGAGCCATGAAGGCCGGTGCCGCGTCGATGTGGGTTGCGGTTGTTGCAGTGGCGGTTTCGTTCACGGCTTCGGCCGGGCGCGGGCCCGGGTGACCGGCCCCGTTTTCGCCTTCGTTTTCGCTTTCATCGTCCAGGGCGATGAAACCCGGGCGTGGTTCGATGCGGCGCTGCATGCTCAGCAGCGAGGAGTAGCCTTCTTCGAGGACGTCTTCCTCGACGATGTCGGCGCCATCCTCGGCAAAGTCCTCGTCCTCGCCAAAGGCCAGCGCGGTGCCTTCCTCTTCATCCTCATCTTCGGCCGGGGCCGGGACAAAGTCATGGCCTGCGGCGAGGCCGGCCATCGGCCGCTCCTCGAGCGCGGAGGCAAGTGCCGCTTCCACCGGCGTGGGCATGGCCGCTTCCACCGGCGTGGCGACCGGCTGCGGGGCAAGGGCAATGTGCCGCGGAGGGATGTAGCCGGGAAGAACGTCGTCCTCGTCCTGCTGGTCGAAGGAGGCGAGCCCGACCGGACGCAGCTTGGCCGGGATCGGCGTGATCCTTGCCGAGGGGAACAGCGGCGAGACAACGCTACTGGCAGCATCGTCGGCAGCTTCGCCAAGGAGAGAGCCGCCGTCCGCAATCTCGGCGGCATAAGTTTCGAGTTCGGCTTCGGCTTCGCCGCCGGTCACGGCCTGCCAGCCCCCGACGCCGGCCGCTGCCTCGGGCGCGTCGCCGAGGGCAAAATCGTCTTCCAGCGGTTGCGCCGCCTCGATGCGGCCGGCCAGTACCTCGGTGCGTGCCGCAAGGCCCGGTCCGGAAAACGGTGTGCGGGCAAAGGGCGGCGGCGCGAAGGGGGCTGCTGTGGGGCTCTGGGGCAGGCCGCCGTCCAGCCCTGCATCGAGATGCGTGCCCAGGCCCATGGCGGCGCTGATCGCGGCCAGGCGCGCAACCGAAGGGCCGTAAGGGGGCGTGGGGTCCGAGGGCGCGTCATCAGGAGCGATGCCGTTGGCGGGCCTGCCGTCAGCGGCGCTGTCGGTAGCAGCCGGGACGTTCGGCGCCGTGATGCCTGCCAGGGGATCTGCGGCCAGGCCTTCGCGGTCGGCGGGCGGGGCGTCCGCAATGGCGGGAGCCACCACCGTTAGCGGTGCAGGCGGGGTCAGCGAGAGCTTGCGGCGCTGCTCCTCCATCGCCAGTGCCAGGCGTTCGAGCAGTTCGACCTGACTGAGCGCGTCGAGCGGAGCCCTGGAGATGCGTTCTGCCGCGCTCGCCGTCAGGGTCTGGTCAGGCGTGGGCGTCGTCGAGGGTTCCGGTTCCGGCTCGGGAAACGCTGTGTCTTGCGGTTCCGTTTCGCGGGCGAGTGTGTCGTGCGGTGCGGTTTCGCTGTGAAGATAGGTTTCGAACAGCGGCGCTGCCGTCAGCGGCGCGGAGAGCGGCGTGAAATTGGCCTGATCGTCCCTGTCGTGGCCGCTGTCCGCCCAAGCCGCGGGAGAAAAGGCCGCGGGAGAAAAGGCTGCGGGAGAGAAGGCCGTAGATGAGAAGGCTGGGGCAAGGGCCGCAGGTGTTTCGATCGCGTCCGTCTGGGAAGGCGCCGGTCCGGTCAGCGGCGCTTCCGCCTCTGGACCTTGGTCCCCAAGCGGCACGGTGGCGGCGTCGACTTGCGCGACGTCAGTGTCTTCAAGGTCAGGCACGCGGGGAGCGGCCGGTTCTGCGGGGAGAGCCTGGTAGTCCGTATCGTCCGCATCATCCTCGACCTGGGCAGGCAGCCCATCGAGATCGAACTCGGCCAGCTGGAGGATCTGCGGCGCGGTCATGTTGTTTGCCAGGCTGGCCGGCGTCGGCGCCGGTTCCGCTTCGCGCACGGTTTCGGGGCCCCGCCGACGCCCGGCCAACGAGGCCAGGCGTCCTGGAACTGCAACGGGCGTCGCTGCAATGACTGGGGCGGCATCCTCAGTTTCGGCCGAGGTTTCCGTCGAAGTGTCGGCCAGGGCATTGCCCTCACCGCTGCCGCCGCGCGCCAGCCTCAGGCCGATGACCACGCCGACCAGCGCGCCGAGGCCGGTCAGCGCCAGGGCGACCAGCAGCCGGGCGGTCACGCCCAGCGGAGGAGCGGCCATGGGAACGAGGGAGGACAGCCCGGTCGCGCCGACCAGCCGTTCGATCGTGGCGGGGCTCAGCACCATGCTGCCAAGCCCGAACAGCGCGGCCACCCAGAGCGCGGCAATGGCCGGAAACAGCGGGTGGCGCGTGATCGGCTGGTTTCCCGCGCCCTGTGACTTACGTTCTTGCTTCGCCACCTTGATCATCCCGTGCAAATTCCGCTTTCGTCCCGTCGCTCAGGCAACGGCGAGCCCGCTTCGAGTCCTTTCGAGTGGCAGGATTTGGTAAACGTCTCGATAACGGGCGACATTGCAAGCCCAGTCGTGTCCGCTGCGGACATGATCGAGCCCCGCCTCGCGCAGGCGCTCCCAGCTCTCGGGCGCGGCCAGCAGGTCGGCCAGCGCCTGCGCGCAGGCGGCGGGATCGTCGGGCGGGAACAGGATGCCGGTCCTGTCGTGCTCGACCAGTTCGCGGTGGCCACCCACGGCGCTGGCCGCGACCAGTTTGCCCTGCGCCATGGCTTCGAGCGGTTTGAGCGGGGTGACAAGGTCGGTCAGGCGGCTCTGCTTGCGCGGATAGGCCATGACATCGCAGAGCGCGTAATAGCGCTCCACCTCGTTATGCGGTACGCGGCCGATGAAACGGATGGCATGGGCCGCCGGCGAGGCTTGGGCCTGGGCGCGCAAGTGTTCCTCGCGCGGGCCGCCGCCGACCATCAGCAGCCGCGCATCCGGCTGGCGGGCCAGCAGCAGGGGCATGGCCGCGATCAGGTCGTCCAGGCCTTCGTAATCGTAGAAGCTGCCGATGAAGCCGATCACCGGGCAGGCACGGCCGTCGACCTCGAAGCCAAGCTCGCGGGCGAGGTTTCCATCCCGCGCGGCAGGCGCGCCGAACAGCGAGAGGTCGACGCCGTTGGGCGCGACAGTGATCTTCCCGGCGGGCGTCCCGCGCGCGACGAGGTCGGCGCGCAGGCCCTCGCAGATCGTCACCACCGCATCGGCTCTGGCGACTACCCGGTTTTCGAGCGCGCGGGTGAGCCGGTACTTGAGCGAGCCTTCGCTGCCGGTGCCGTTGCCGACCGCGGCATCTTCCCAGAACGCGCGGATCTCGTAGACGCAGCGGATGCCGTGGCGTTTCGCCACCCGCACGGCTGCCGCCCCGCACAAGGCGGGTGAATGCGCATGGATCACGTCCGGGCGCCAGATGCTGATCGCCGCTTCGATGCCCTGTTCCAGCACCCCGATCTCGCGCCATTCGCGCCAGAGCGGAAGGGTGCCTGCATCCCCGGTGCTGCGATGGAACAGCAGTCCATCGGCCTCTTCCAGATCCGCGCCCTTGGCGGTGTGGCGCAATCCGGTTACCCCTCGCACTTCCCAGCCCATGGCTTCCTGCGCCTTCAGGATCGCACGGGTGCGGAAGGTGTAGCCGCTGTGCAGCGGCAGCGAGTGGTCGAGGACGTGGAGAATCCTGGTCATGCGCGGAATACCTAGCACATAACGCTTAACGTCGCGTCAACCCGCTGATGATAGGGCACTGGGCCTATGGTCGACATTTTTGCTCTTGTCCTGGCCCATGGCCTGCTGGCGCTGGCCGCCTGGCGGCTGTTGTTGCGGCCGGAACTCGACGAAGAGGGGGGTGACCAGCAGGCGGGGGATGCCGAAGGCCGGGCCGGTAACGCCCGGCGGCATTCTTCGCGTGGAGCCTCGCGCAAGGGCATGCAGTGGCCGCGATCGGATGGTGCAGCCGCTCAGGAAGGCGGGACCCGTCCTGCGGCAGGGGACGGGCATGCTTGATCTCGGCCTCACCGGCTTTCTTTTCATTTTCCTCGCCCTCGGCTTCCGGCGCCCGTTCCTCTGGGTGCTTTGCTATCTTTATGTCGACATCGTCTCGCCGCAGATCATTTCCTGGGGGATCCTGGCGCACCTGCCGGTCTCGCTGATGGCGTTCGGCGCGGCGTTCGGCGGCTGGCTGCTGTTCGACGACAAGCGCGACATGCGCTTCACGCTGCGGCAGGGGCTGCTGCTGGCGCTGCTGGTCTACTGTGCGCTCACCACCTTCACCGCGGTCTATCCCGAGGCCGCGCAGGAGAAGTGGGCCTGGGTGTGGAAGGCGCTGGTCTTCGCGATCTTCCTGCCGCTCACCTTGCGCACGCGCCTGAGAATCGAGGCAGTGGCGCTGGTCATGGTCCTTGCGGCCAGCGCGCTGATCATCGACGGCGGCATCAAGACGGCGATGGGCGGTGGCGGTTACGGCGCGCTCAGGATCTTTGTCGAGAACAACACCGGGCTTTACGAGGGGTCGATCCTGTCGAGCGTGGCGATCGCGATCATTCCGCTGATCCTCTGGCTGAGCCGCTACGGCACGATCTTTCCGCCCGACTGGCGGGTCAGGCTCTTCGCGGCGGCGCTGATCTTTGCCTGCGCGCTGATCCCGGTCGGCACCCAGGCGCGCACCGGACTGGTCTGTCTCGGCGTGCTATGCCTGTTCTACTTACGCACCGCCCGGCACAAGCTGCTGATCGGTGCGGGCATGGCGCTGGCGGTGGTGGTGGCGGTGCCGTTCCTGCCGCAGTCGTTCATGGCCCGCATGGGCACGATCGAGAACCACCAGTCCGACCAGTCCGCCGGCACGCGAATCGGCGTGTGGAAATGGACCTGGGACTATGTGAAGCACCATCCGGCGGGCGGTGGCTTCGTGGTCAACATCGCCAGCAAGGTCGAATACGATACGGTCGCGGCACATACGGTGGGCGCGACCACCACGGTCACCCGCACGCGGGTGGTAGAGCAGGGACGCGCCTTCCATTCGAGCTATTTCGAGATGCTGGGCGAACAGGGTTTCCCGGGTTTCTTCCTGTGGATCGCGCTGCAGCTTTCCGGCCTGGTGCAGATGGAACTGATTCGCCGCCGCTGGAAGGATCGCACGGGGGAGGACGAGGCCTGGGCGGCGCCGCTGGCGGTGGCGCTGCAACTGGCGCAGATCGTCTATCTGATCGGCTCGCTCTTCGTCGGCATCGCGTTCCAGCCGTTCATCCTGATGCTGGTCGGCCTGCAGTGCGGCCTGTGGAGCTATCTGCGGCGAATCGAAGAATCGCGCGGACGGGCGCGGCGGCCGATGCCGCTTGTCCGGCCTGGCGAGGCGCGTCACGGCGGGGTGCCGATGAAAACCGGCCGGGAAGCCCCCGTTTCGGAGCCCCTGGCGCCGTAATCCACGGCTTCGCCCCTAAAGGATTCTCGCTAGAGTCGATCCGCTTCGGCGCAAGGTTTGCCATTAACGGCAAATTAACCTTTAACCTTCATTGCTCATATGGTTAATACGCGGCAATGTCCGTTTAGGCCGGGTTTACGCCGACGGGCTGACGGGCAACTTAGGGGGGCATCCCATGCGAGTGCTGTTGATCGAGGACGAACCCACCACCGCGCGGGCCATCGAACTCATGCTGACCGCCGAAGGCTTCAACGTCTATTCCACCGACCTGGGTGAAGAAGGCCTCGATCTCGGCAAGCTCTACGATTACGACATCATCCTGCTCGATCTCAATCTGCCCGACATGCACGGGTACGACGTGCTCAAGAAGCTGCGCGTTGCCAAGGTGCAGACGCCGGTGCTGATCCTCTCGGGCATTTCGGAGATGGATTCCAAGGTCCGCTCGTTCGGCTTCGGCGCGGACGACTATGTGACCAAGCCGTTCCACCGCGAAGAACTGATCGCGCGCATCCACGCCGTTGTCCGCCGCTCGAAGGGCCATTCGCAGTCGGTCATCCGCACCGGCAAGCTGGTGGTTAACCTCGACGCCAAGACGGTCGAGGTCGACAGCGCCCGCGTGCACCTGACCGGCAAGGAATATGCGATGCTGGAGCTGCTCTCGCTGCGCAAGGGCACCACGCTGACCAAGGAAATGTTCCTCAACCACCTTTATGGCGGCATGGACGAACCCGAACTCAAGATCATCGACGTCTTCATCTGCAAGCTGCGCAAGAAGCTGGCGCATGCCTGCGGAGGCGCGAACTACATCGAGACCGTCTGGGGCCGCGGCTACGTGCTGCGCGACCCGGACGAGCTTCAGGACGTTGCCTGACCGGGCGCCGGACGTCCGCACCTGTTTCTGCTTTCCCCAAGCATGAAGAATGGAACGGCCTGCCCCTCGGGGCGGGCCGTTTCGGTTTCCAAGGCCCCGAACGGCAACGGCGCCAGCGTTACCGGCGTTGACCTTGAAGCGCATCGGTGTCAGTGCGCCGCCCCATGACGGCTCACAAATCCGGCGATCCGACCACGCTCAACCGCCTCTACGGCCGCGCCAAGGGCAAGCCCCTGCGCGCCGGCCAGCAGGCCCTGGTCGACAATCTGCTGCCGCGCATCGCGGTGCCCCTCGAAGGCCCGGTGACCTCGGCGCTGCTGTTCGGCGACGAGCGGCCGCTCCATTTCGAGATCGGCTTCGGCGGCGGCGAGCATATGGCAGAGCGCGCCGACATGCTGCCCGACCATGGCTTCATCGGTGCCGAGCCGTTCATCAACGGTGTCGCCCAGGCGCTGACCCATGTGGCCGGCGACAATGGTGCGCATCCGCCGATCGGCAACGTGCGTATCCACCACGGCGATGCGCTGGAAGTGCTGTCCCGCATTCCCGACGGTTCGCTGTCGATGCTCTATCTGCTGCATCCCGACCCCTGGCCCAAGGCCCGCCATGCCAAGCGCCGCATGATGAACGACGGCCCGGTCGACATGTTCGCGGCCAAGCTGAAGCCCGGCGGCGAGTTTCGTTTCGGCACCGATCACGCCGTCTACGTGCGTCATGCGCTGATGGTCATGCAGCGCCATACCGACCAGTTCGAATGGCTCTGCGAGAAGCCGGGCGACTTCCAGGTGCGTCCCGGCGGCTGGCCGGAAACACGCTACGCGGTCAAGGCGCGCACGGTCTACGGGCACGAGATCTGGTACTTCCGCTACCGCCGCAAGTGATCGGCCCGGCTCGCGGCCCACGCTGATAGGAAAAGGGGCTCCGAAACCGGAGCCCCTTTCTTTTTGCCCTACCCGGTGATCCCGGCGGCGGCGAGGGCCGCCAGCGTCAGCACATCGGGCGCGATCGCGGTCATCGGCACGATCTGCACCGGCTTCTCGGCGCCGATCAGCATCGGCCCGATCGAGGTGGTGCCGCCGATTTCCTTGAGCAGCTTGGCCGAGATGTTGGCCGACTGCAGGCCCGGCATGATCAGCACGTTGGCCGGCGCCGAGAGGCGGCTGAAGGGATAGAGCGCCATGATCTTCGGATTGAGCGCCGCGTCGGGGGCCATTTCGCCCTCGTACTCGAAGTCGACCTGCTCCTCGTCGAGGATGCGGATCGCCTCGCGGGTCTGCTCCAGCCACTTGCCCGAGGGGTTGCCGAAGGTCGAGTAGCTGAGGAAGGCGACGCGCGGCTCATGGCCGAGGCGGCGGGCGACGGCAGCGGTTTCCTTGGCGATAACCGCCAGTTCCTCGGCGCTCGGACGCTCGTTGATCGTGGTGTCGGCCATGAACACGGTGTGGTTCTTGCCGACCAGCATGTGGATGCCGAAGGCCAGCTTGCCCGGGGCGGGATCCAGCACCCGGCGCACTTCCTTGATGGTCTGCGCGAAGGGGCGGGTCATGCCGGTGATCATGGCGTCGCCCACGCCCAGCTTGAGTAGGCCGGAGGCGAAGATGTTGCGGTCGGTATTGACCATGCGCTGCACGTCGCGCTGCAGGAAGCCGCGGCGCTTGAGGCGCTCGTAGAGCATCTCCACCATCGGCGCGACATGCTCGGACACCATCGAGTTCTCGATGCGGAAGCTGTCCGGATCGGGCACGCCCAGTTCGGCCATCTTGTCGAGGATGACTTGGGTCCGGCCGACCAGGATCGGTTCGCCATAGCCGAAATCACGGTACTGGATCGCCGCGCGCAGCACGACTTCGTTGTCGGCCTCGGCAAAGATCATGCGCTTGGGGTTGGCCTTGACCTGCTCGTAGACGCGGGTCAGCACCGAAGTGGTCGGGTTGAGGCGCGCCTTGAGCTGGTGGCGATAGGCCTCGAAGTCCTCGATCGGACGGGTGGCGACACCCGAATCCATCGCCGCCTTGGCGACCGCCATCGACACCACTTCCATCAGGCGCGGGTCGAACGGCGCGGGGATGATGTAGTCGCGGCCGAACTGCTGCGCTTCGCCGTAGGCGGCGGCAACGTCCTCATGGACCTGCTCGCGCGCCAGTTCAGCAATGGCCTTGGCAGCGGCGATCTTCATCTCTTCGTTGATCGCGGTGGCCGAAACGTCGAGCGCGCCGCGGAAGATGAAGGGGAAGCCCAGCACGTTGTTGACCTGATTCGGATAGTCCGAACGGCCGGTGGCGACGATGGCGTCGGGGCGCACTGCCTTGGCTTCGGGCGGGGTGATTTCCGGGTCCGGGTTGGCCATTGCGAAGATGATCGGCTCGGGCGCCATGGACTTGACCATGTCGGGCGTGATCGCGCCCTTGGCCGAGAGGCCGAGAACGACGTCCGCGCCGACAAGCGCTTCGGTCAGCGTGCGCCTGTCGGTCTTCACCGCATGGGCCGACTTGAACTGGTCCACCCGCTCGCGGCCCGGATAGATCACGCCCTTGGTGTCGCAGACCAGCACGTTTTCGTGGCGCACGCCCATCGACTTGATCAGCGCGGTGCAGGCCAGCGCCGAGGCCCCGGCGCCGTTCACCACGACCTTGATCTCGTCCAGCTTGCGGCCGGTGATGAGGCAGGCGTTGATGAGACCGGCGGCGGCGATGATCGCGGTGCCGTGCTGGTCGTCATGCATGACCGGGATGTTCATCCGTTCGCGCAGGGCCTGCTCGATGATGAAGCACTCGGGCGCCTTGATGTCCTCGAGGTTGATCCCCCCGAAGCTGGGTTCCATCATGGCGATGGCCTCGATCAGCGCGTCGGTGTCCTCGCTGGCGAGCTCGATGTCGATGGAATCGACGTCCGCGAAGCGCTTGAAGAGGACGGCCTTGCCCTCCATCACCGGCTTCGAGGCCAGCGCGCCGAGGTTGCCCATGCCCAGGATCGCGGTGCCGTTCGAGATCACCGCGACGAGGTTGCCCTTGGCGGTATAGTCGTAGGCGGTGGCGGGGTTGTCGGCGATTGCCTGGACCGGCACGGCGACACCCGGGGAATAGGCAAGCGAGAGGTCGCGTTGCGTGGCCATGGGCTTGGACGCAACAATCTCGATCTTACCGGGGCGCATCGTGCTGTGATAGAACAGAGCCTCACGCTCGGTGAACTGGATCTTGGGCTTCTCGGACAAGCGGTTTCTCCCGGATTTGGCACGGGCCCTATCGAATGTTTGCGCCACGCGATAGGGGAAAGGCGTGTTTGCGCCGCTTCACAAGGGGCAAGGCGCGGCGCTAACGCTCATGGCCATGAGCAGCACGACCGATACCGCCGCCGCGACCCCGATGATGGCGCAGTACCTCGCCTTGCGAGAGGTGGCGGGCGACTGCCTGCTGTTCTATCGGATGGGCGATTTTTTCGAATTGTTCTTCGACGATGCGAAAACCGCAAGCCAGGTTCTCGATATTGCACTCACCACGCGCGGCGAACATGGCGGTGCGCCGATCCCGATGTGCGGTGTGCCGGTGCACGCCGCCGAGGGCTACCTTGCCCGCCTGATCAAGGCCGGGTGCCGGGTGGCGATTGCCGAGCAGACCGAAACGCCCGCCGAGGCCAAGGAGCGCGCGCGCAAGGAAGGCCGGGCATCCAAGGCCCTGGTCCGGCGCGACATCGTGCGTTTCGTGACGGCGGGGACGCTGACCGAGGAATCGCTGCTGGAGCCGCGCCGCGCCAATGTGCTGGCGGCGGCCTGCGAGGTGCGCGGCGTCGTCGGCATTGCCGCCTGCGATATCTCCACCGGCCGCATGGAACTGGAAGAGTGCCTGCCCGACCGGCTGGGCGCGGCACTGGCGCGTCTGGGCGCGCGTGAACTGGTGGTGCCGGATGGCTGGGAACTGACGCCGGAAGGCGCGATCCGCCGTTCCGCGCACGAGTTCTCCTCGGATGGCGGCGAGGAGCGGCTGAAGCTGGTCCACGGCGTCGCCACGCTTGACGGGTTCGGCGCGTTCACCCGCGCCATGCTGGCGGCGGCGGGCGGGCTGATCGCCTATCTCGACCATGTCGGCCGGGGCAAGCTGCCGCTGCTGCTGCCGCCCGAGGCGCGCAGCAGTGATGCTGTGCTGGCAATGGACGAGGCGACGCGGGCCAGTCTCGAAATTCTCGAATCGTCGCAGGGCGGCCGCAAGGGCAGTCTGGTCGAGGCGATCGACCGCTGCGTCACCGGCGCCGGTGCGCGCCAATTGGCCGAAGACCTTTCCGCCCCGCTGACCGACCGTCACGCGATTGCCGAGCGTCTCGAAATGGTCGAGTGGCTGCATGACGACGCCCTGCTGCGCGAGGATATGCGCGCGGCATTGCGGGCGCTGCCCGATGTCGGCCGCGCGCTGGGGCGCGTGGTGGCGGGGCGCGGCAGCCCACGCGATCTCGGCCAGCTTCGCGACGGTCTTGCCGGCGCGCGCCGCATCGGCGAGCGGCTGGCGCAGATCGACGGGTTGCCGGTGCTGCTGGACCGGCTGATGCCCGAACTCGGCGGTCATGCGCAGCTCGTCGATCACTTCGCGCAGGCGCTGGTGGAAACCCCGCCGACCGAGCGCGGGCAGGGCGGCTATATCGCCAGTGGCTACGATGCCGCCCTCGACGAGCTGCGCGTCACCTCGGGTAATGCTCGCCGCGCGATCGCCGCGCTGGAGGCAAAGTACCGCGAGGAAACCGGCGTCGCCGCGCTGAAGATCAAGCACAACAACGTGCTCGGCTACTTCATCGAGGTGCCGCAGCGCCATGCCGACAAGCTGCTGGAGCCGGACAGCGGATTCACGCACCGCCAGACCATGGCCGGCGCGATGCGCTTCAACGCGCTCGCGCTGCATGAAGAGGCAAGCCGCATCACCGAGGCGGGCGCCCATGCGCTTGCCGCGGAGGACGCGCATTTCGAGGAACTGGTGGCGGAGGCCGTGGCCGCCCGCCATGCCATTGCCCGTACCGCGGCGGCGCTCGCGCGTTTCGACGTGGCGGCGGGACAGGCTGAGCGCGCGGTCGAGGGCGGCTGGGCCCGCCCCGAAGTGGTCGATGGCCTTTCGCTCGAGATCGAAGGCGGCCGTCACCCGGTGGTCGAGGCCGCACTGAAGGTTCAGGGCGAGCGTTTTGTCGCCAACGATTGCCGGCTTGCCAGCCATGACCGGCTCTGGCTGATCGGCGGCCCCAACATGGGCGGTAAGTCGACCTTCCTGCGCCAGAACGCGCTGATCGTGCTGCTGGCGCAGGCGGGCGGTTTCGTGCCCGCCAGGTCGGCGCGGATCGGCATGGTGGACCGCCTGTTCAGCCGCGTCGGCGCGTCGGACAACCTTGCGCGCGGGCGTTCGACCTTCATGGTCGAGATGGTGGAAACCGCCGCCATTCTGGCGCAGGCGACCGACCGCAGCTTTGTCATCCTCGACGAAGTGGGGCGCGGCACTTCGACCTACGACGGTCTGGCGCTGGCATGGGCGGTGGCCGAAGCCGTCCACGAGACCAACCGCTGCCGCTGTCTTTTCGCCACGCACTACCACGAGATGGCGCGGCTGGGCGAAACCTGCGAGGCGCTGTCACTTCATCACGTCCGCGCGCGCGAGTGGAAGGGCGATCTGGTGCTGCTCCACGAACTGGCGGAGGGGCCGGCGGATCGCAGCTACGGCCTTGCCGTCGCGCGCCTCGCCGGGGTGCCGCCCAAGGTTATCAGCCGCGCCAAGTCGGTGCTGGAAAAGCTGGAAAAGGGCCGCGCGGAAACCGGGGGGCTTGCCGCTGGCCTCGGCGACCTGCCGCTCTTCGCGGCGGCGCAGGACGCCCATGAGGAACAGTGCGACGTCCTGCGCGACAAGCTGCGCGAGATGGACGTCGATGCGCTGAGCCCGCGCGATGCGCTGGAAATCCTCTACGACCTCAAGCGCGAGGCGGGCACGGAACCTTAACCGGATTGCGCTAGGTTCACGCGCATGTTCGGGCCCAAGATCAGGAATGTCTTCAAGAGCCGCTGGCACGCGCTGTTCTGGGCGGCCAGTATCCTGACGACCGCCTATTGCACGGTGCCATCCCCGGACGGCGGCGATGACGACGATTCGGTCACGCAGTTTGCCGAAAGTGTGGCGGCGCGGGCCGGGGCGCAGCAGCAGGCGGCACACAAGAACCCCTGGGCCAAGGACCCCGCGCCGAACTGATTTTGCGCGATCAGCTATCGTCGTCCGCGAAATCCTCGTCCGCGGCGTTTTCGCGGCCATAGCGGTCTTCGAGGTCGTCCATGGTCTCCTCGCCGCGATAGGCGGACATGTCGATGACGCCGCTGGTGTCCATCTGGTTCATGTGGTCGACGAGGTCCTCGGCGTCATCTTCGTCCGCGATGCCGCCCTTCGCTTTGTTGCTGTCCTCGAGGCCAAGCGCATCGGTGGCGCGCCCCTGTGCCGCTTCGGCGACCGACTGGGCCTGCGCTTCCTCGTCGTCCTGTTCGGGATTGAAGGTTTCGGGTGCGGAATCGTCGGAACGGTCGATCATGGCGAGTCTCCTTTGCCGGTTAAACGGCTAAGGGATCGCCCCGGTTCCGGTCTTGGACCTTTGCGACGCAAAGCGCGGCTTTGCGTCGCAAAGACGTGCGTCAGCGCGTCGGGACCGGCACTTCGCCCGAATAGTCGTAGAACCCTCGGCCGGACTTGCGGCCGTACCAGCCCGCCTCGACGTACTTCTGGAGCAGCGGCGCGGGGCGGTACTTGGGATCGCCGGTGGTGGCGAGGAACACCTTCATGATCTCGTAGAGGGTATCGAGGCCCACGAAATCGGCCAGCGTCAGCGGGCCCATCGGGTGATTGGCGCCGAGCCGCATGCCCGCGTCAATATCCTCGACCGAGGCGAGCCCTTCGCCCAGCACGAAGATCGCCTCGTTGAGCAGCGGGCAGAGGATGCGGTTGACCACGAAGCCGGGCGCATCGCCCGCCAGCACCACGGTCTTGCCCAGCGCCTCGCCGAAGGCCTTCATCCGCGCGGTGGTTTCGGGCGAGGTGGCAAGGCCGGGGATCACTTCGACCAGGCCCATGACCGGCACCGGGTTGAAGAAGTGCAGCCCGCAGAAGCGCGCGGCGTCGGGCGAACTGGCGGCCATGCGGGTGATCGGGATCGAACTGGTGTTCGAGGCAAGGATGGCATCGGCGCCGAGCACTTCGCCCACGGCCGCAAAGATCTTCAGCTTGATGTCTTCGCGCTCGGTCGCGGCCTCGATGATGAGATCGCAGTCAGCCATGCCGGAATAGTCGCCCGCGGTGGTGATGCGGGGCAGCAGCGCGTCGACATCGGCCTGGGCGATCTTTTCCTTGGCCACCAGTCGGGCGAGGCCCTTGGCGATGCCTGCCTTGCCCTTCTCGGCGTTCTCGACCGAGATATCGGAAAGGATCACGTCCATGCCCTTGCCCGCCACGGTCTGGGCGATGCCCGAGCCCATGATGCCCGCGCCGATGATTCCGACTTTGCGCACTGCCAAACTCCTCACGTTGTTATGGAACGGGCGCCTAGCGGTTCTGGCCGGGCACCCAAAGCACGTCGTCCGCGCCATTGGTATTGACCGCCCGGGCGAGGACAAAAAGATAGTCGCTGAGGCGATTAAGGTAGCACAGCGCCGCCGGATTGGCGGGGACTTCGGCGGCCATGGCGACGGCGGCGCGCTCTGCCTTGCGGGCCGAGGCGCGGGCGATGTGGACGCGCGCGGCGGCCTCGCTGCCGCCCGGCAGGATGAAGCTCCTGAGCGGCTGGAGATGGGCGTTGATCGCGTCGATCTCGCCTTCCAGCCAGGTGACTTGCGGGAAGACCACGCGCAGGGTCATCTCACCCGGAGTGAAATCGTCACCGCCAGGGTCTTTGGGTGTGGCGAGGTCGGCGCCAAGGTCGAACAGGTCGTTCTGGATGCGGGTGAGCACGGCGGCATGCGGCGTTTCCGTCAGCGCGCAGACGGCAAGGCCGATGGCACAGTTGGTCTCGTCCACCGCGCCGATCGCTTCCATGCGCGCGGCATGCTTGGGCAGGCGGGAACCGTCGACAAGGCCCGTGGTGCCGTCGTCGCCGGTTCGGGTGTAGATCTTGTTGAGCTTTACCAAGGTGGGGTCCTTTGAAATCCGCAGGCTGGCGGATTCGGGCGGCAAAAACCGGGTGCGGCCTAGCGCGCCATCGCCAGCAGGATCGCGCAGACCAGCACGGCGGCGGCCTGGTACTTGATGCGGTTGAACATCATCTTGTTCTGCAGAAGCTGGTTCGCGGTCGGGCCGGTGGCGCCGGGATCGCGATTGAGGTCTTCCTTCGTGCCTTGCATGAAAGCGACGATGCCGCGCACGAGGCTGACGACAACCATGATCACCAGAAGGATGATGATGGAGACGAGAATGGTGCTCATGCCGACAGGTCTACGCCCGTGCCGAGCGAAATGCCAGCCGGGAAGCGCCCCTGCCGGAGCGCCTCCACGATGGCTGTGCCGTCCTCGCCCGCGCGCCGGCGATCGCCCAGCGAGGGGGAGCCGCGCCGCTTGGCCAGCTTGCGCCCGTCGGGCTCCACCAGCAGCGGGTGATGGTGCCAGACCGGCACCGGCAGGCCGAGCAGGGCTTGCAGCAGCCGGTGGACATGGCTGGCCGGAAACAGGTCCATGCCGCGGGTGACGAGGGTGATGCCGTCCGCCGCGTCGTCGAGCGTGGCGGCAAGGTGGTAGCTGGCAGGCAGGTCCTTCCTCAGCAGCACGACGTCGCCGAAAATTGCGGGCGCGGCGGGCTGCGGGCCGGCGCGTTCGTCGCGCCATTCGAGCGGGCCGGTAAGGTCCAGCGCGCGGGTGACGTCAAGCCGCCATGCGGCGCCCTGGGGATCGACCGCCTTGTGGCGACAGGTGCCGGGATAGACCGGGCCATCAGGGCCCATCCGGGTGGCGGCAGCGGCGATCTCGGCGCGGGTGCAGCGGCAGGGGTAGAGCAGGCCCATGGCTTTGAGGCGCTCTCCGGCCTCGACGTAGCCATAGAGGCGCCGGGACTGGAAACCGGCCTCGCCGTCCCAGCCAAGGCCGAGCCATTCGAGGTCGCGGAAAAATTCCTCGGTGAATTCCGGGCGGCTGCGTTCGCCGTCGATATCCTCGATCCGCAGCCGGAATTCGCCGCCCTGCGCGCGGGCAAGATCGTGCGCGACCATGGCGGCATAGGCATGGCCAAGGTGCAGCGGGCCGTTGGGGCTGGGGGCAAAGCGGGTGCGGATCATCGTTTGCTCTCCCTAGCCGCTGGGCATGGCTCCGCAAGTGTTTGCAACTTTGTGGATAACCGTGGGGGAAGGTGTGTGCAAAGTGTGGGCCGCCTGTGGGTGATCTGTGGAATCCTTGTGGTGAAGCTGTGGATTGTTGTATGGGGCCAGCCCCGAAGCGGCTTGACGCCGACTCGCGATAATGCTGCAAAGAAACCCATGCGTTGCCATGAAACCGCAATGACAGCCTGCGACAGGAGGCCATGCTCAGATCGGAGCTGATGGAGCGCGCGGCCCGGTTCCGCAGCGCGGAGGAAGATCCCTCCCGAAGTCTTTCGGACTGTCCTGCGCTGGTGCTCAATGCGGACTATACGCCGCTTTCCTACTACCCGCTGAGCCTCTGGCCCTGGCAGACCGCGATCAAGGCGATCTGTCTCGAACGGGTGGATATCGTCTCCAGCTATGACCGGGTGGTCCACTCGCCCAGCTGGTCGATGCAGATTCCCTCGGTGATTGCCCTCAGGCAATATGTGAAGCCTTCCGAATTTCCGGCCTTCACCCGTTTCAACCTGTTCCTGCGCGACCGCTTCAGTTGCCAGTACTGCGGCTCTCCCCATCAGCTCACGTTCGACCACGTGATCCCGCGCCGTCTGGGCGGCCGGACCAGCTGGGAAAACATCCTTACCGCCTGCTCCCCCTGCAACCTCAAGAAGGGCGGGCGCACGCCCAGGCAGGCGAACATGCCGCCGCTGGTCGCGCCGATCCGCCCGACCAGCTGGCAATTGCAGGAACGCGGCCGCGCCTTCCCGCCCAACTACCTGCACGAAACCTGGCGGGACTGGCTTTACTGGGACATCGAACTGGAAGCCTGACGAGGGTTTGCCTCAGTGCAGGGTCTCGGCCTCTTCCTTGTCGGCATCGACGCTTGAATCGACCGCAGTCGTCAGCGCCACGTCCATCGTCACATTGCCCACCGTGCGCATGAGGTCGGGCAGGACTTCCACCGCCACCAGCACGCCGAGCGGCCAGAGCGGCACCCCCATGGCGGCCGCGATCGGCCCGATCGAGGAGACAAAGCTGATCGTGCCCGGCAGCGAGACCGCGCCGAACGTGGTAGCAAAGGCCACCAGCGCGCCGGCGACCAGCGCGCCGCCGGTGAGTTCGACGCCCGCCAGCTTCGCCGCGTAGACGGCTACCGCCATGTTCATCGCCGGGCCGGTGGCGCGGAACAGGGTGACGGCGAGCGGCAGCACGAATTCCGCCGTGGTGGCCGAGACGCCGAGCTTGCGGCTGGATGCCAGCATCGCCGGGACCGTGGCGATCGAGGACTGGGTCGAGATCGCGACGATCTGCGCGGGCAGGATGGCGGCGGCGAAGGCCGGCAGCGAGCGCCGCCCCGCAAATACCGCGATCAGGTAGCCCGCGATCATCATCACGCTGCCCACGCTGACGACCAGGACGATGTAGTGGGCCAGCGCACCGAGCGCGGCGCCGCCGCTGCGCACGCCGAGGCCGAAGCCCAGGGCGAAGACGCCGATCGGCGCCAGCTTCAGCACCCAGCCGATCACCACCATCATCGCCCCGGCAAGCCCTTCGAACAGCACCGCCAGCAGGCGGCGCGGTTCGTCGGCCAGTCTCGTGGAGGCGATGGCAAAGAGGGCGACAAAGACGATCACCGGCAGCATCGCATCGGCGGCGGCGGCCGAGATCACGTTTTCCGGCATCAGCGAGGAAAGGAAGTCGGCAATTCCGGGAACCTTGCCGGGGTCTTCGGGGTGGGCGAACTGCACGCCGGCGGGAATCGGGAAAAATTTCAGCAGGATCGGCATCAGCACCGCGCCCAGCGTCGCGCTCAGGGCGAGGAAACCGATGATGGTGCCAAGCGTGCGGCGGGCCATGGCGCCCGCGCTCGCCACCGCGATGGTCTCGACGATGCCGGTGAACAGCAGTCCCGCCACCAGCGGCAGGATGGTCATCTGCAAGCCCTGCAGCCACAGCGAACCGATCGGCCCGGCCACTTCGAGGATCGGCACCGCCATGGGATTGCCGGCCAGTACGAGGCCGAGGACAAGTCCGGCGACAAGGCCGATCAGCGTCAGGGTGCCGGGAACGCGGATCTCGGGGATGCGAGAGGCACTGCTTTCGGCGGCCTTGGGGCTGGGGCTATGCATCGGGCTCCTGGGAATTTGCGACCTTCGTCTGGTTGTTCATACTGATGACGGGGGCGCATGGCAATTTGCCCAAGGCTTGGGTATGAGCCCGCGTCATACCCCATTCACGAAATGGTCTCCAAGAGGGCAGGTCATGAGCAGACAGTTCTTCGGCACCGACGGTATCCGCGGTCGCACCAACCAGGGCGCGATGACCGCCGCCATTGCCATGAAGGTCGGCCAGGCCGCCGGGACCCGCTTCCTGCGCGGTACCCACAAGCACCGCGTGGTGATCGGCAAGGACACCCGCCTGTCGGGCTACATGCTGGAAAACGCGATGGTCGCCGGTTTCACCAGCGTCGGCATGGACGTGGTCCTGCTCGGTCCGATGCCGACGCCTGCGGTCGCCCTGCTGACCCGCGAACTGCGCGCCGATGTCGGCGTGATGATCTCGGCCAGCCACAACCCTTACGAGGACAACGGCATCAAGCTGTTCGGCCCCGACGGCTTCAAGCTCTCCGACGAGGATGAGCTGGCGATCGAGGCCATGCTGGGGCAGGACATTCCGCTCGCCGCGTCCGAGGAAATCGGCCGGGCCCGCCGCATCGACGACGCGCGCGGCCGCTACATCCACGCCGTCAAGCGCTCGCTGCCCGAGGCGATCCGTCTCGACGGTCTCAAGATCGCGGTCGATTGCGCCAATGGCGCGGCCTATCAGGTGGCCCCGTCCGCGTTCTGGGAACTGGGCGCGGAAGTCGTGCCGATCGGCGTTTCGCCCAACGGCAAGAACATCAATGCCAAGTGCGGCTCCACCCATGTCGAGGCCTTGCAGGAGACCGTGGTCTCCTCGGGCGCGGACATCGGCATCGCGCTCGATGGCGACGCCGACCGCCTGATCGTGGTCGACGAGAAGGGCCAGACGGTCGACGGTGACCAGATCATGGCGCTGATCGGCACCCAGCTGGCCGCGCGCGGCGCGCTGCGCGGCGGCGGCGTGGTGGCGACGGTCATGTCGAACCTCGGCCTCGAACGCTATCTGAACGCACAGGGCCTGACGCTGGAGCGCACCAAGGTGGGCGACCGTCATGTGCTGGAGCGGATGCGCGCGGGAGGTTTCAATGTCGGCGGCGAACAGTCCGGCCACATGATCCTGCTCGACCATGCGACCACCGGCGACGGTACCGTGGCGGCGCTGCAGGTGCTGGCCGCGCTGGTCCAGTCGGGCAAGCCGGCGAGCGAGATGCTGCACCTGTTCGATCCGGTGCCGCAGCTCTTGCGCAACGTGCGTTTCGGTGGAGGCAAGCCGCTGGAGGCAGACCGCGTGAAGGCGGTGATCGCCGAGGCCGAGGCCGCGCTCGAGGGCAAGGGGCGCCTGGTGATCCGCGCCTCGGGCACCGAGCCGGTGATCCGCGTCATGGCGGAAGGGGACAATGCCGGTGAGGTCGAGGCGGCGGTCGCCTCGATCTGCGCCGCCGTGGAAGAGGCTGCTGCATAATGGCTCTGGAAATGCGTCCCGATTGCGAACGCTGCGGCACCGACCTTCCGGCGGAGGCGCCCGGCGCCTTCATCTGCAGCTTCGAATGCACCTACTGCGTCGAATGCGCCGATGCCCTGGACGACCTGTGCCCCAATTGCGGCGGCGAACTGGTCGACCGGCCGACGCGGGCGAAGCAGCACTTCGATTCCGCGCCGCCTTCCAAGGAACGGCGCTTCAAGGGCTGATGCCGTAGCGGCGCGCCAGCGGCAGAACTTGTCGAAGCGCGCCGGTGCTGCCATCAGCCTTGGCCATGACCACACCGCTCATGACGCCGCCGGCCCGCATCCTGTCCATCGCCGGTTCCGATTCCTCGGGTGGGGCGGGCATTCAGGCCGACATCAAGACGATCACCGTGCTGGGCGGTTATGCCATGACCGCGATCACCGCGATCACCGCGCAGAATACCTGCGGGGTGACGGACGTGGCGGCGCTTTCGCCCGAAATGGTGGCGGCGCAGATCGATGCCTGTATCGGCGATATCGGCGTCGATGCCGTGAAGATCGGCATGCTCGGCAGCCCGGAGATCGCCCGTGTCGTGGCCGAACGGCTCGAGGCGCTGGCGGTGCCGGTGATCTTCGACCCGGTGATGATCGCCACCAGCGGCTCGATTCTTGCCGACAAGCAGACCATCGCCGGGTTCGAGCGGTTGATGGCGCTGGCCACGCTGACGACGCCCAATGTCCCCGAACTGGCCGTGTTGGGCGGGGACGAGGGCATGGCGGCGCGCGGCGTGACTTATATCGCCAAGGGCGGCGATGCCGATGGGCCACTGGTCGAGGATCGCCTTGTCCGTCCGGGAGAAGCCCCGCTGACATGGACGGCCCCGCGTATCGAGACGCGCCACAGCCATGGCACCGGCTGCACCTTTTCCAGCGCCATAGCGACGTACATGGGGCGCGGCGACGATCTGGTTTCGGCTATCGAGCAGGCGCGCGGCTTCGTGCGCGGCGCCTTGCTGGCTGCCCCGGGCTTTGGCGCCGGGAACGGCCCGCTCGGCCATCACGCGATGCGCTAAGGGACTATTCGGGAGCGTCCAGCCGCAGGTAGATGCTGTCGCACCAGACGCCGCCGACGTGCCATGTCCGCGCCGCGCGGCCGGTTTCCTGAAAACCCAGCCGGGCGAGCAAGGCCAGCGAGCGCCGGTTGCGCGGATCGACGTCGGCCGTGACATGCGGGAGGCGGTGTACGGCAAAGGCG
Source organism: Sphingomonas sp. IC081 (assembly GCF_006874585.1). Lineage (GTDB taxonomy): Bacteria > Pseudomonadota > Alphaproteobacteria > Sphingomonadales > Sphingomonadaceae > Novosphingobium. The sequence goes on along the minus strand of NZ_CP029761.1, from coordinate 3,306,652 downwards.
CGGCCGATCACCGCTTCCAGCGCCTCTTGCGCATAGCCTTGCCCCCAGAACGCGGGATCGAGGATGAAGCCGATCTCGGGAAAGCGCCAGAAGCCGGCCTTGCCGATCACCCGCGCGTCCAGCGTGACGATGAAGTCCTCGCCCTGGTCCGGGGGAATCGCGATCATCCCGGCCAGCCAGTCGTGCGTTTCGGCCATCTCGGCATGGGGCGGGCGCGACCAGTAGGCCATGGCCTCGGGCTGCACGAAGATCGCGTGAAGCGCTCCGGCATCGCGGGCAAGGGCAGGGCGCAGCAGCAGCCTTTCGGTGCGAAGCTGCGCCCCCATTATGCGGTCAACCGCAGTCGAGGTCGTAGAACTCGCGCACGACCTTCCAGCCTTCCTCGGCGGTTTCGCACCAGTGGAACAGCTTGAGATCGCTCTTGTTGATCACGCCTTCCTCGGCCAGCGCCTCGAAATTGACCACGCGTTCCCAGAATTCGCGGCCGTAGAGCAGGATCGGCATCGGCTTCATCTTGCCGGTCTGGATCAGCGTCAGCAGTTCGAAGAATTCGTCGAAGGTGCCGAAGCCGCCCGGGAACACCGCCACCGCGCGGGCGCGCAGCAGGAAGTGCATCTTGCGCAGCGCGAAGTAGTGGAACTGGAACGAGAGGCGCGGCGTCACGTAAGGATTGGGCGCCTGCTCGTGTGGCAGCACGATGTTGAGCGCCAGCGTCTCGGCGCCGACTTCGCGGGCACCGCGGTTGGCCGCTTCCATGATCGAGGGGCCGCCGCCCGAGCAGACCACGAACTGGCGCATGCCCTTTTCCACGACCGCGCACTTGCTGGCGATCTGGGCGAGTTCGCGCGCCACTTCATAATACTTGGCCTTGGCGACAAGGCGCTCGGCCACTTTCTTTTCTTCGTCGGTGGTGGCGCGGGCCAGCACGGCATCGCTCTGTTCGGGCGAGGGGATGCGGGCGGAGCCGTACATCACCAGGGTGGAGCCGATGTTGGCTTCTTCGAGCAGCATCTCGGGCTTCAGCAGTTCCAGCTGGAAGCGGACCGGGCGCAGCTCGTCGCGCAGCAGGAACTCGGTGTCCTGGAAGGCGAGGCGGTAGGAGGGGTTCTGCGTCTGCAGCGTGCCTTCCTGCGCATCGGCGAAGGAGGCTTCCTGCTCGGCCTTGTAGAACCGGCGCTTGGTGACTTTGGTGTCTTCAGTATCGCTCATCGGGGTACCTTGGCCGCAGGACGCGGCGGGAGAAAGCACAAATATCTAGGCCGCTTGCGGTTGCATGCAAGAGACTGGCGCGCGTAGCGTGCGGGGCATGACGAATTCGACCCTCACCCGCCGCGCGGCACTGGCCGGTCTTGGCATTGGCGCGGCTTCGGCGGCGCTGCCGGCATGGCCCGCGTTTTCCGCAGCCCCCGCGCCCCGGTTGGTCAAGCCGCCGCGCCTGCGCGAGGGCGACGTGCTGGGGCTGGTGGCCCCGGCCGGTTTCATCGGCGACCGCTTCGGGCTGGAGCAGGTCATGGCGAGCGTGCGTGCCATGGGTCTCGTGCCCCGGCCCGCACCGCACATGCTGGAGCGCGAGGGCTATCTGGCCGGCTCGGATCGGACGCGCGCCGATGACCTGATGGCGATGTTTGCCGACCCTGACGTGCGCGGCGTGATGTCGGTGCGCGGCGGCTGGGGCTGCGCGCGGATCCTGCCGCTGCTCGACTATGCGAGGATCGCGAGGACCCCCAAGCTGTTTGTCGGATTCAGCGACAATACCGCGCTGCACCTCGCCTTCGCGGCACGCACCGGCGTTGCCAGCATCCACGGCCCCAACGCCTCGGCCTCCTGGCCGCCGGCGGCCTGGGCGAACTTCCACGCGCTCGCTTTCGAGGGGGCGACGCCGACCTGGCAGGTGCCCGAAGGCACCGGCCTCAACCTGGCCGGACGCGGCAAGGACTTGCGCACCTTCCGCGGCGGCAAGGCGCGCGGAAAGCTGCTGGGCGGCAATCTCTCGGTGCTCTCGGCGCTGGTCGGCACGCCCTACCTGCCCGACTTCACCGGCGCGGTGCTGTTCCTGGAAGACACCAACGAATCCGAATACCGCATCGACCGCATGCTGACCCAGCTGGCGCTGGCAGGGGTGTTCGACAAGGTGGCGGGCATTGTCTTTGGCCAGTGCACCCATTGCACCAACCCCGACGGCGGCTTTTCCAACTTCACCATCTACGAAGTGCTCGACCGCCAGTTCGGCGGGCTCAAGGTTCCGGCGTTCCAGGGGCTCCAGATCGGTCATATCGCCGCGCAGGACAGCGTGCCGGTGGGCCTGCCGGTGGAGATCGACGCCGATACCGGCACCATGCGCCTGCTCGAAGCGGCAGTTGGTTGAGGGGGGCAGTTGAGGGGCGTCAGTTGATGAAATGCCGCCCCAGCGTGGGGTTGGTCAGGCTGCCGAGGCCGTAACGCGCGACAAGATCGGCATAAACCGCGCCGTCCAGCGGATCGGCAAATTCGAGCCCGGTGCCGTGCCCGTCAGACCAGGCCACGAAAGCCAGCGCCGGACGGCAGCCGGGCAATCCCAGGCTGACCGCTTCATCGGTTTTCAACGCCCCGATGCCTTCGATCCGGGCGCCGAAGCGGGTCAGATCCTTGAGTACCACGGTGGAACTGGTGAGATCATGGCGGAACGTCGCCATGATCTCCACGACCGCGCGCGGATCGCGGCGTTCCTGATCGAGGTTCTCAGTCTCGCGGCCCTCAGTCTCGGGGGAAATCTGCGGGCTGTGCGGTCTCCGGTACTCCACCATGCGATCCGACCTCGCGCGTGTTGATGCTGCCTGTTGCGCGCAAGAATAGCGCGGTTTTCCTGCGTCCCCGCTTCCGGGCGCCTAGGCACTCTTCCGGGGGAAACGCATGGGATCGGAGTGCGTTCCTGATGCCAGGGGGTTTAACCTCGCCGCTCGCATCCCTAGTTTCCCATCGTCATGACAACCGGAAAAGACCTGATGGCCCGTTCGCTGCTCGATCCCCTTGCCCTGCCCGACTATGCCGCGCTGACCAGCGAGGCGATTGCCTCCGCGCTGGAAACCGCGCTGGCGGACATGCAGGCGGCCGTGGCGCGGATCGTGGCGGACAAGCCGGACGATTTCGATTCGGCCTGGCTGCCGCTCGAAGCGGCCGATACCGCGCTGGACGCGCTGTGGTCGGCGGTCTCGCACCTCAAGTCGGTGGCCAACACCCCCGAACTGCGCGAGGCCCATACCGCCGGCCAGCAGCGCATCGTCGAAGTGATGACGGCGGTATTCCAGGACCACGACCTCTACGAAGTGATCGCCGCGCTGGAGAGCAGCCCCGGCTTTGCCGGGCGCTCCGCTGCCGACCGGGCCGCGGTCGAGCACATGCTGCGCAGCTTCCGCCTCTCCGGCGTTGCCCTGCCGGCCGGGCAGCGCGCGCGCTTTGCCGAGATTTCGATGGAGCTGGCGGGCCTTTCCAATGCCTTTTCCGCCGCCGTCCTCGACGCGACCGATGCCTGGAGCGAGCACGTTACCGATGCCGCCGTCCTGGCCGGCATTCCCGAAGCGGCGATGGAGATGTTTGCCGCCAATGCCGCCGCCAAGGGGCTGGAAGGCTGGGTGGTCACGCTGCAGTGGCCCAGCGTCAACGCGGTGCTGACGTTTGCCGAGGATCGCGGCCTCAGGGAGCGTGTCTATACCGCCTTCGGCACCCGCGCCTCCGACCAGGGGCCCAATGCGGGGGAGTTCGACAACACGCAGCGTATCGCCCGCATCCTCGAACTGCGGCGCGAGGCGGCCACCTTGCTGGGCTTTGCCGATCCGGTGGAACTCTCGCTCGCGACGAAGATGGCCCCGAATGCGGGCGAGGTGCTGCACTTCCTGCGCGATCTGGCCGCCCGCGCCCGCCCCGGGGCCGAACGCGACCTTGCCGCCGCCCGTGAATTTGCCGCGCAGGACCTCGCCATCGCCGATCTCCAGCCCTGGGACCTGACCTTCGTTGCCAACCGCATCAAGCTGGCGCGCTTTGCCGTCGACGAGCAGGAAGTGCGCGCCTACTTCCCGGTCGAGCGCGTGCTGGCGGGCTGGCAGGTGCTGCTCGGGCGCCTCTTCGGCATTACCCTGATCGAGCGGACCGGCGTTTCGCTCTGGCACGCCGATGCCCGTTATTACGATGTGGCGGACGAGCAGGGCGCGGTGATCGCCGGGCTCTACCTCGATCTCCACGCCCGGCAGGGCAAGCAGGGCGGCGCCTGGATGGCGCAGGCCCGCCCGCGCCTGTCCGAAGGCAACACCGCACGCGTGCCGGTGGCCTACCTCACCTGCAACTTCGCGCCCAAGGGCGGCGACACCCCCTCGCTGCTGGCCCACACCGAAGTGGAAACGCTGCTGCACGAGACCGGGCACTGCCTCCACCACCTCTTCACCCGCGTCAACCGGCCGAGCGTGGCGGGCACCAGCGGTTTCGAGTGGGACGCCATCGAACTGCCCAGCCAGCTGATGGAAGACTTCGCCTGGGACCGCGAAGTGCTCACCGGCATGTCCGGCCATTACCGCAGCGGCGCGCCGCTGCCCGCAGAACTGTTCGAGAAGATGCTCGCCGCCCGCCGCTTCCAGTCGGGCCTCTTTGTGCTGCGCCAGATCGAGTTTGGCCTGTTTGACCTCCTGCTCCACCTCGGCACCATGGGCAGCGACCCGATGGAAGTGATCGAGGCGGTGCGCGAGGAAGTGGCGGTCGTCCACCCACCCGAATGGCACCGCTTCCCCCACGCCTTCAGCCACGTCTTCGCGGGCGGCTATGCCTCGGGCTATTACAGCTACCTCTGGGCCGAAGTGCTGGCGGCGGACGGCTTCGGCAAGTTCGTGGAAGCGGGCGTGGTGGACCGCGCGACGGGCGACGCCTTCCGCGAGGAAGTCCTCTCGCGCGGCGCCACCCGCCCGGCGGCCGACAGCTTCCGCGCCTTCCGTGGACGCGACGCGGATGTCACCGCGCTGCTGGAGCGGCGCGGGCTGCTGGCCTGAGGGTTCGTCATCCCGGCGTGTGAGGCTGGCTGAAGGTTTCAAAAAGAGAAGATTCCGGGGGATGATCCCCCGGACCCTCGGAGCGCTATCCTTGCGCGCTGCCTAGGCGCGGCGCGCCCATGGTGAGGTTGAAGCGGAAAGGTCTGTCGGCCATGCGGTGACAGAGACGGCTGTTTAGGCTGATGCCACGACTGTCAGGTGGAGCTGATTTGGGTTGGGAGCGGACTGTCGGGTTCGGATTTCAAAACACCAGTTGCTGATGCCAAATCCGCACCCAGAACTTCGTCATTCCCGCGAAGGCGGGAATCCAGTCAGCGCAGCGCGTCGAAGCCAAAGCCGGTGGGGAGATCGCGCCACTGCGGATTGCCTTCATTGCGAGGTTGCTACTGGATTCCCGCCTTCGCGGGAATGACGAATGGAGTGAACAATCGGCATGCCATCCGGGTTCAACGAACATCTACTTTGGGGCGTATCCGGAAAGTCCGTTGCCGGCGAAGAAGTCGATTGCTCGGACAAACTTACCCCACCCCCGCCTAACCACGCTGCAAATACCTACTCTCCCGCATAATCGATTGGACTTGGCCGCCCGGCAGCCGACAACGGCGAGGTCCAAATTCCGCGTCATGCACGGTGCGGGATGCCTTCAGGACCCGACAGTAACGGGCCAGGAACAAGGGCGTGGAAAGGGAGAGAATGGTTCGACATCACCAGGCCGGCTGGATGACCGGTATATCGCTGCTGCTGCCGATCACGCTGACGACGATGGCGATCGTGCTGTTGACGCCGATCGTGCCGGATCTGATGGCCGAGTTTTCCTCGGTGCCGAACCATGAATACTGGGTGCCGATGATCCTGACGCTGCCCTCGCTCTGCGTGGCGCTGCTGTGCCCGGTGGCGGGGATCATGGGCGACTACTTCGGGCGGCGGCGCCTGCTGCTGTTCTCGTTCCTGCTCTATGCCGTGGTCGGCGTGATGCCGGTGTTCTTGCACGATCTGACCCATATCCTGATTTCGCGCGTGGGCGTTGGCATTGCGGAAGCGCTGATCTACGTGCTCTCGACGACAATGATCGGCGATTACTACAAGGGCGCCGCGCGCGACCGCTGGCTGGCGGCGCAGACCGCCTTTGCCTCGATGTCGGCGCTGCTGTTCTTCAACCTCGGCGGCGCGATGGGCGAGAGCGGCTGGCGCACGCCGTTCTGGGCCTATGCCTCGGCGCTGGTGATGTTCGCGCTGGTCTTCAAGTTCACGTGGGAGCCCTCGGGGGAGCCTGCAAGCGCGGCCCATCCTGATGACGAAGCCGATGTGCCGCCCCGTAATCTGTCGTGGGCGGGCTTTCCCTGGGCGAAGATGGCGATGATCGTGCTCATCACCATCTACGGTTCGGTGTTTTTCTATACCGTGCAGATCCAGGCGCCGAGCGGGCTTGCCGCACTGGGGCTGACCAGCCCGGCGGAGCGCGGGTTCCTGACGTCTCTCGCCTCGATCGGGGTGCCGCTGGGCACGTTCCTCTATTCGCGGATCGGGCCGAAGTGGCCGGTCGGGCGATTGCTGCTGATCGAGTTCGCGCTGCTCTCGCTGGGTTTTGCGCTGATGGGCAAGGCGGGCGCGGTGCCGGGCTTCCTGATCGGCTGCTTCATCAACCAGATCGGCGCGGGCCTGCTGCTGCCGACGCTGCTGGTGTGGTCGATGTCGATCCTCTCGTTCGAGATCCGCGGGCGCGGCACCGGGTTCTGGCAATCGGCCTTTGCGCTGGGCCAGTTCCTCTCGCCGCTGGTGGTGACCTTTGCCGGGCAGCATACCGGCGGGCTGCTGGGCGCGTTCATGACGCTTTCGCTCGCGGCGCTGGGCGGGGTGATCATTGCCCTGATCGCCTCGCGCATGAATGGAAACCACAAGCTGGAGGTGGCCCATGGCTGATCGCCTCAAGGGCCGCGTGGCCATCGTCACCGGAGCGGGGAACGGCATCGGCGAGGGCGTTGCCCGGATATTCCGGCAGGAGGGCGCGGCCGTGATCGGCGTCGACCTGTCCGGCGCCGACGAGACCTGCGATCTCACCGACGAGGCGCAGACGCAGGCGCTGTTCGCCCGCATCGGCGCCGAGCATGGCCGCATCGACGTGCTGGTCAACGCCGCCGCCTTTGCCGTGTTCGGCTGGATCGAGGACCTCTCTTACGCCGACTGGAAAAGGACGCTGACCGGCGAGCTGGACATCGTCTACCTCGCCACTCGCGCGGCCTGGCCGTGGCTCAGGGCGAGCGGCTCGGCGAGCGTCATCAACTTCGCCTCGGCCAATGCGCGCCATGCGCTGGAAGGCTCTCCGGCGCTGGCGCACTGCGCGGGCAAGGGCGGGGTTCTGGCGATGACGCGGCAACTGGCCATGGAGGGCGCGCCTCACGGCATCCGCGCCAACACCATCGCGCCGGGCTTCATCAGGACGGCGGCCACCGCGCGCCACCTCGCCGCCGATCCGGCCTTCGAGCAGCAAGTGCTCGCCAAGAACATGCTCAAGCGTCTCGGCGAGCCGGAGGACATCGCCTGGGCCGCCTGCTGGCTGGCCAGCGCCGAGGCGCGCTACGTCACCGGGGCCGATATTCCCATCGATGCGGGGGCGACGGCGTGGTGAGATCGACACCATCGTGAAACGAGGAAGGCGGAGAATTCCCCGCCTTCCTTTTGGCATCAGAACGGCTCGTTCAGACGGGCCAGTGCGGTTTCCAGCAGCGCCGCGTGCTCCTGCGGCGGGCGATGCTCCATCTGCAGGCGGCCGATGCCGATGCTGCTCTCGATGATGAAGCGGCAGCGGTCGAAGCGGCGCTCTTCATAGGCGGCGAGGGCCTTGCCCACGGTGTCGGCAGCGGCGAGTTCCTCCGCCAGCACGATGGCGCTTTCGACCGCCATGCCCGCGCCCGAGGCGAGGTGCGGGGTCGTCGCATGGACGGCATCGCCCAGCAGCACCACCCGCCCGCTCGACCACGGACGCGGCTGCAAGGCGGCGGCGAGCGGACGGTAGTTGATCCAGTCCTCGCGCGTCATATTGTCGCGAATCCAGCCGGCATTGCCGCCGAACGGGGCGAGCAGTTCCTTGAGGGTGGTGTAGAGTTCCTCTTCGTCCATGAAGCGCTCGCGCTCCTCATGGGCGGTCAGCATCCACATATAGACGTTGTCGGGACTGCATGCGGTGATCCCGCAGGGGGTATCGGTCCCGAGGAAGAATTCGCTTTCGCTGAGGCCGGGCGGTTTGCGGATCGAGATCCGCCAGCAGCCCTGTCCGGTCGGCTGGGCGGGGGCCATGTGCGGGAAGGCCAGTTCGCGCACGGCGGAAAAGACGCTGTCGGCGCCGATCACCAGATCGTAGCGGTCGGTGGAACCATCGGAAAAGGTCGCATCGACACCCTGATCGTCGCTCTCGAGTGCGGTTACGGTCACGCCGAGGCGCACCGGGATGTCCAGCGCCTTCACGCGGGTCTGCATGATCCGGTGCAGCACCGGGCGCATGATGCCGCCGGTGGCCGGCAGGCCTTCCTCGATCACCGGCTCGTCCAGCACCTGCATCAGCGTGCCGTCGTAGCGATAGAGCCGCGTCTTGGTGGTGATCGCGCCGGCCTGCTTGATCTCGTCCAGCAGGCCGAGCCGCCGATAGGCGCGCAAGGTCGGCCCCGTGATGGTTATGCCGGCGCCGTAGACCCGCCAATCCGGGTCGAGGTCGATCAGGTCCACCCTGACGCCGCGCTCCGCAAGGCTGATGGCCGTCGCCATGCCGCCGATCCCTCCGCCCACGACAAGTGCCGTGGCGATGCTGCTGATGCTCTCCCGTGTCATGCATCGAGGACTAGCGAGGCGGCGGTTTCAGACAAATCCGAACTGTGGATGCGTGCCTATCGATACAATCGGTGTGACGCCGGAGCGCGGCTTGGTTAGCCCGATGCCAAGAACACAGCATATTTGGGAGGATCATCGTGCGCAAAGGGCTTCTGGAATCCGTCTGCCTGTCTGCCATTGTCCTGGCGGCACCGGCCATGGCGCAGGATAGCGCGACAGCGCCGCAGGCCAGCACCGACAATGGCGGCATCGGCGACATCATCGTCACCGCCCAGCGCCGCTCGGAATCGATGCAGCGCGCGGGCATCGCCATCGACGCGGTGGGGGGAGACGATCTCATCCAGTCGGGCGTCACCCAGGCCGATGCGCTGAACAAGGTCGTTCCCGCGCTCACCGTCACCAATGGCGGCGGCTCGAACACCTCGATCTTCCTGCGCGGCGTCGGCAACGTCACCAACTCCAGCTACAACGATCCCGCCGTGACGCCGAGCTACGACGGCGTCGTGCTGGGGCGTGCAGCGGGCGCGTTCGGGGCGGCGTTCTATGACCTGGCCCGCGTCGAAGTGCTGAAGGGGCCGCAGGGCATTCTCTATGGCCGCAATGCCACCGGCGGCGCGGTCAACATCATTCCCAACCGCCCGCAATTGGGCCAGAACAAGGGCGGCTTCACGCTCTCGGCCGGCAATTACGACGCGGTGAGCGTCGAGGGCTATGCCAACCTCGCCATCGGTGAGAACGCCGCGCTGCGTGTTGCCGGCACCCGCCAGTATCATGACGGCTACAACAAGGACGGCAGCGACGATCTCGACCGTACGGGCGTTCGTGCGCAATTGCTGTGGGAGCCGACCGACACCTTGAGCGTGCGCCTGGGCGGCGACTACACCCACGTCGGCGGTGTCGGCGCGGGGGGCAGCTATATCGGCTCGTTCACGCCGGGGGCATCGGGCTTCACCTTCACGGCATCGGGTCTCGGCAAGTCGGAGGGCTTCAACACCGATGCCGCCAACGCCTTCCGCCAGACCTCGCTGGGCGCGCCGGGCTTCGGTTTCCTCGATGCAATGAACCGCCAGCAGATGACCGACAACACCTATTGGGGCGCCAATGCCGAGATCACGCTCGATACCGGCATCGGCACGCTGACGGTGCTGCCCGCCTATCGCAAGGCCGATGCCACCAGCTTCTTCTACGGCCCGGCGTTCAACACCGCCTACACCGACGAGCATGACCGTCAGGCCAGCCTCGAAACCCGTCTGGCGGGCAAAGTGGGCATGTTCGACTACGTGGTTGGCGGCTTCTATTTCAACGAGAAGATCCAGAACACCGGCGAGTACAACCAGGAATTCGTGCTGCCGATCCAGCACTATACCCACAAGACCGAATCGTACGCGGCCTTCGGCCAGCTGACCGCGCACCTGACCGACGCGTTCCGCCTGATCGGCGGTCTGCGTTATACCCATGACCACAAGTCGATCGACGGCATCATCAACAACTTCATCGTCTATTGCGGCGGCCTGCCGCCGACGACGCCGCCGGCCTCGTTCGCGGCGGGCTGCGCCAATCCGGGCGCGCTGCCGCACTTCCCGAACTTCACTTCCACCGGCGACACGGTGAACTGGCTGATCGCCAATGGCTTCATCGATGCCAGCAGCACCGACGAGCCCAACGGCCAGTTCTACAACCTGACCAACGGTGTCGGCATCATCCAGAAGACGTATTACCCGGTGGTCGAATCGGGCAGCTACAGCCGGGTGACCTGGAAGGCGGGCGCCGAGTACGACGTGGCCCCGGATTCGCTGCTCTATGCCACGGTCGAGAGCGGCTACCGCGCGGGCGGTTTCCAGCTTTCCGAGGGCAATCCCAGCTACAAGCCGGAATTCATCACCGCCTACACGATCGGATCGAAGAACCGCTTCTTCAACAACAAGATCCAGCTCAACGTCGAGGCGTTCTACTGGAAGTACAAGGACCAGCAGATCAACTACTTCACGGTCTCGCCGGACTCGGTGCTGATCAACACGATCGACAATGCGGGCAAGGCCGACATCAAGGGCTTCGACGTCGATTTCATGGCCAAGCCCATGCACAACACCACGCTTTCGGCCAAGGTCCAGTACCTTGATACCGAGTACAAGCAGCTGACGCTCACCACCGCCTCGCCGCGCAACAACATCAACTGCCCGTCGAGCGCCACCGGCGACACCCTGACCGACGGCACCGCGATCCTCGCGTTCGACTGTTCGGGCCGTCCGCTGCTCTATTCGCCGAAATGGACGGTGAATCTGGGCCTCGAGCAGATCGTGCCGCTCGGCGACAGCTACGAACTGGTTGCCGGGGTCAACACCTCGTGGCGCTCCTCGCAGTATGGCGCATTCGAGTATCTCGATTTCGAGAAGATCCGTTCGTACTGGCTGACCGACGCCAATCTGGCGCTGCGCCTGTCCGATGGCGGCCTTTCCATCGGTGCCTTTGTCCAGAACATCGAGAACAAGCGCCGGATCGCGACACCGCAATCCTCGCCGATCGGCTTTGCAGTGGCACGCTATACCGCGCCGCGTACGTACGGCCTGCGTCTCTCGGCGGAATTCTGAGGGCATGGGGATACCTGCAGACCGTCGCAGAGTGCTGGGGTGGCTGGGCGCGACGAGTGCACTCGTCGCGCTTGCAGGGCCGGGCAGGGCGCTTGCCCGCCCGGCTCCCCCTCCAAACCGGCCGAATATCGTCTACATCATGGCCGACGACCTCGGTTACGCGGACCTTTCCGCCACCGGCTCGCACGCGATCCGCACGCCCGCGATCGACAGCCTCGGCCGTGACGGCGTGCGGCTGACGCAGGGCTATGCCAGCACGCCGATCTGCTCGCCCACGCGCTCGGCGCTGCTGACCGGCTGCTATGCTCAGCGCTTTGCCATCGGTATCGAGGAACCGCTCGGCCCCGGCGCGCCGCCGCATATCGGCGTGCCGCTGGACCGGCCGACCATCGCCTCGGTCCTGCGCGATCGGGGGTATCACACCAAGCTGATCGGCAAGTGGCATCTGGGCGAACCGCCCGAACATGGCCCGCTCCAGCACGGATACGACGAGTTCCTTGGCGTGGTCGAAGGCGCGGCGGACTATTTCCGGCATCACATGGTGATGGGCGGCAAGGACCAGGGCATCGGCCTCGCGCAGGACAACGCGCCCCAGCAGCGCGACGGCTATCTCACCGACCTGTTCGGGGACGAGGCGGTTCGCACCATCGAGGGCGCGGGCGACAGGCCGTTCTTTCTCTCGCTCCACTTCAACGCCCCGCACTGGCCCTGGGAAGGGCGCGAGGATGCGGCGGCGGCCAAAACCCTCCCCAATTCCTTCCACTACGAAGGCGGCAACCTCGCCAAGTACAAGGAAATGGTGGAGGCGATGGACCAGAACGTCGCCAAGGTGCTCGCCGCGCTGGAACGCACCGGCAAGGCGCAGAACACCATCGTTGTCTTCACCAGCGACAACGGCGGCGAGCGGTTCTCGGAGACATGGCCCTTCATCGGCCACAAGGGCGAAGTGCTGGAAGGCGGCATCCGCGTGCCGATCCTGATGCGCTGGCCGGGGCATATCGCACCGGGCACGCTGTCCGATCAGGTCATGGCCTCGATGGATTTCCTGCCGACGTTGCTGACGATGGCGGGCGGCAATGTCGCCGGGGCGGGCTCGTTCGATGGCGTCGATCTCTCGGCGCAACTGACCGGCAAGGCCGCCCCGGTTCCGCGCACCCTGTTCTGGCGCTTCAAGGCCAACGAGCAGGCGGCGGTGCGGCAGGGTGACTGGAAATACGTGAAGATCGGCGGGAAGGAGCATCTCTACAACCTCGCCGAAGACGAGCACGAACGGGCCGAGCGCGCCGCCGCGCAGCCCGCAAAGCTGGCCGAACTGAAGGCCCTGTGGGACGGCTGGAACGCCCGGATGCTGCCGTACCGCGTCGATGGATACTCCGAAGACGTGCGCAAGGCCTACTCTGACCGATATTAGGTCGTAAACGCATAAACGGCACCATCGAGGTTTGAGGCAAAATGGCTCAGCGGCAGGAGGGAAGGCGCTGGAATATGTCGATATTTCAAGACTTCCCGACGCAGCGCTGGGCCATTTTGGGCAAACCCCGAAGGGGCGCCCAAATGGCTTCCATCTCGAACCGAAGCGGCCTTGGACGGGTAACCAGCCCGCCCGGCGGCAACTTCGGCCCGAGCTGTTCGCCATTTGGGCGCCTCGATGGTGCCGTTTATGCGTTTACGACCTAGGGAGATCGATGTGAAAGTGCTCGTGACCGGAGCCGGCGGTTTTGTCGGCCGGCAACTCGTCCATGGCTTGCTCGATGCCGGACATGAAGTCGTCGGGATCGACAGCCATGGCGTCGGCATTCCTGAGGGCGCCCGCGCGGTCGAGGGTGATCTCGGCGCCGCCTCAGTCCGGGCCGAGGCGCTGGGCGATGGCTGCGATGCGCTGGTCCATCTCGCCACCGTTCCGGGCGGCGCGGCGGAGGCCGATCCGGTGGCCTCGCGCCGGATCAACGTGGATGCGATGTACGACCTGCTGCTGGAGGCGAGTGCGCTCACGCCGGGCCTGCGCGTGGCTTATGCCAGCTCCATCGCGGTCTACGGCGATCCGCTGCCCGCCGAAGTGGACGATGCCACGCCGCTTTCGCCGAAAATGATCTACGGCGGGCACAAGGCGATGATGGAACATGCCGTGGCCCTATTCTCCAATCGCGGGCTGATCGACGGGGTGACGGTGCGCCTGCCCGGCATTCTCGCGCGGCCCAAGGGGCCTTCGGGCATGAAGTCCGCCTTCATGTCGAACCTGTTCCATGCGCTGAAGGCGGGCGAGGCGTTCATCTGCCCGGTCTCGGCGGAGGGCACGATCTGGGCGGAATCGCTGGAATGCGTGGCCCGCAACTTCATCCATGCCCTGAGGCTCGACACCGCGCTGCTGCCGCCGACCCGCGCGGTGACGCTGCCAGCCTTGCGCGTGACGATGGGCGATCTGGCCGCGGAGATCGCGCGGCAGTGCGGCGTCTCGCCCGATCTGGTCCGCTACGAGCCCGATGCCGCACTGGAGGCAGCCTTTGCCGCGCAGCCGCCGCTCTCCACTCCGGCGGCGGAAAAGGCGGGTTTTGCGCATGATGGCGATCTTGCTATGCTCGCCCAAAGCGCCCTGCGAACCCTCTCGTAAGGAGCGCGTGGGAGATGGCAATGCGGTTCGGTCGGCTCGATCTCAATCTCTTGGTGGCCCTCGATGCGCTGCTGACCGAGCGCAGCGTGTCGCTGGCGGCGGACAAGCTGTGCCTCTCGCAATCGGCCACATCCAGCGCGCTGGGACGCCTGCGCGAATACTTCGGGGACGAGCTGCTGGTGGTGAAGGGCCGCCACATGATCCTCACCGCCCGGGCCGAGGAACTGATCGAACCGGTGCGCGCGGTGCTCGAGCAGATCCGCTCGACCATCACCGTTGCCCCGCCGTTCGATCCCGCCACCGCGGAACGCCAGATCCGCATCATGGCATCGGACTATTCCACCCAGGTCCTGCTGGCCGATGCCATCGCCGAGATTTCGAGCGAGGCCCCCGGCATCCGTTTCGAAATCCAGCCGATGCACGACACCCCGGTCGATGCGCTGGAACGCGGGTACATCGACCTCCTGCTGACCATCGATTACGCCATCTCCACTGATCATCCCAGCCAGATCCTGTTCGATGATGACTACGTGGTGCTCGGCTGGGAGGGCAATCCGGCCTTGCAGGGGCCGATGACACGCGAACTGTACTTCGAACTCGGCCACGTCACCGCGCGTTTCGGCAAGGCGCAGGTACCCGCGTTCGACGACTGGTTCATGCGCCGCCAGAAGCAGCAGCGCCGGGTGGAAGTGGTGGCGCCCAGCTTCCTGTCGATTGTCGGGCTGGTGATGAACAGCAACCGCATCGCCACCGTTCACCGCCGCATGGCCGAGGTTTTTGTGCGCAGTCTGCCGCTGGTCATGCGCGAGATGCCCTTCAGCTTCCCGCCGATCCGCGAGGCGATCCAGTGGCATATCTCCAACTCCAACGACGCCGGGCTGCGCTGGGTGGTGGAGAAGCTGGAAGCCGTCGCCCAGCGAAGTGGCAGAGCAGGCAATGTCGTGCCCATCGATCCCGCCCAGCGCGAGGACAACGAGCGCGAGCGGATCGAATATGCGTTCCGGATGAACAACAAGCCGCTCTAGGCGGCGTGGACAAATTCCGCATTGCCACGGTTGCCCTGCAAGCTGCGCCAGCAAGGCGCGAAGCCGCAGGAAGAGCGGGCCTCTTTCAAGGCGGAGCAACGCTGCTGGCGCAGCTTGCAGGGCAACCCCTACGGGGCTGGAGGCAAAAGCCGTCCCTTCGGCGTCGGCTCGGCTGGAAGTATCGACATACTCCTGCGCCTCACCTTCTTGAATTGACGGCTTTTGTCTCCAGCCGTGGCAATGCGGAATTTGTCCACGCCGCCTAGGCCTGCTGCGTACCCGGCCCCTCAACCCCAAATTCGTCATCCCCGCGAAGGCGGGGATCCCGCTTATCGTGCGGCATGTGAGAGGTCGCAGAAGGAAGCGGGGCCCCGCCTTCGCGAGGGCGACGGAGTGATTTGGGTAGAGGTGGATCGAGTGGGGCTGGCCTGAAGTGTGGCGGATGGCGAGTCAGTCGAACTCGCCATTTCGACCATGCTCCCGCCCATGCTCGCGCCCATGCTCGCGCCCATGCTCGCGATCGTAACGCTCCCGCGCTTCGTGAATCGCGTCCGAGCGGGTATTGATCCAGTCGATCATCCCGCGCGCCCTGGCGAACAGGTCCTCCCCCAGCCCTGACAGCCGGTAGGCGACTTTGGGCGGCACGTCCGCGCTGACGCTGCGCAGCACGAAGCCGTCGCGTTCCAGCGCGCGCAGTTTCAGCGTCAGCACCCGCTGCGAAATCGCCTGCTCGGACGATAGCTGCGCAACCACGCGCTTGAGGTCGGCATGGCGCATTTCGCCCTCGCCCAGCACCAGCAGGATCAGCGTGGTCCAGCGGTCCCCCAGCATGGCCATGACCGCGCGCGCGGGCGCCTCCCGCTCGTGGCCATGACGCGCCATTTCATCGGCCAGGGCGCGCAGCCCCGGCAGGTCCAGCGGTTCCACGAATTACCCCGTAATGGGCACAAAAAAGTGCCGTCTTCCATCCATCGGGAGGCACTTTATGCCGGGATCAAACAAGGTCAATTCCGGGAGAGTGCGATGGTCGCAGATGCGACGAGAATGGATGGCAAGGTTGCCGTCATCACCGGCGGAGCCGGCGGGATCGGCGGCGCCACCGCCCGGTTGCTGACCGCGCGCGGGACAAAAGTGGTGATCGCCGATATTGCCCTTTCCGCAGCCGAGGACCTGGCCGCGACATTGCCCGATGCCATCGCGGTGCACCTCGATCTGGAGCAGGAAACCTCGATAGAGGCGATGATCGCACGGACAGTGGCCCAGTTCGGAAGGCTCGACGTGCTGCACAACAACGCGGCACTGCTCGGCCCGGACATCGCGCAGGCCGATGGCGATGTGGAGCACATGGCCACCGTACTCTGGGACCGGACTTACGCGGTCAATGTGCGCGGCACGATGATCGCCTGCCGCGCCGCCCTGCCGCATTTGCGGGCAAGTGGCGGCAATATCGTCAACACCGTCAGTAACCTCGCATTGCAGGGGCACATGATTCAGGCGGCCTATTCCTCCTCCAAGGCGGCGGTGATCCAGATGACCCGCGCCATCGCCGCCAGCCACGGCGTTCATGGCGTGCGCTGCAACGCCGTCGCCCCCGGCATGACGATGACCCCGGCGCTGCGCGAGGCTTTCCCGCCGGTGCTGCGTCAGGCGGTGGAGGAGGAAACCCTGCGCGACCGCCTCGGCGCGCCCGAGGACATTGCCGAGGCGGTGGCCTTCCTCGCCTCCGACGCGGCCCGCAACATCACGGGCCAGGTGCTGGTCGCCGATGGCGGCTGCGCCAGCCACGTTCCCGGAATCGCACGGTTCCGGGCCTTCTTTTCGGGAGAGCATGCATGAGCCAGTACGACGTGGTCGTCATGGGCGGGGGGCACAACGGCCTCGTCGCCGCCGCCTACATGGCCAAGGCGGGCAAGAAGGTGATCGTGCTGGAGCGGAAAGCCCACTACGGCGGCGGCGTTTCCACGCGTGAGCTGATCCAGCCGGGTTTCTGGCATGACGAGCACTCCAACGTGCACATCATGATCCAGGGCAACCCGATGCTGCGCGAGGACGAGCTGGGCCTGCTCGGCAAGTTCGGCCTCGAATATATCTATCCCGAACTGCCCCACGCCTCGATCTGGGAAGACGGGACCATGGTGCGCTCCTGGCGCGATCTGGACCGCACCTGCGAGGAAATCGCAGCCTTCTCGCCCAAGGATGCGGAGGCCTATCGCAAGTTCGCCACGGCCTCGATGGCGGCGCTGCCGATGTTCATGTCCGGCCTCTACGCCCCGCCGTTCCCGATGGGCGCCTTCGTGGCGATGATGGACCAGTCCGACGAAGGGCGCTTCCTGCTCGACGTCATGCAGCGCTCGGCGCTCGACGTGGTGAACCAGTATTTCGAGAGCGACCTGCTGCGCCTCCACATCGTGCGCATGGTCACCGAGAACCTGCAGATGCCCGACGAACTGGGCACCGGCATGGGCGCTTTCCTGATGCCGGGGATCATCCACGCTTATGGCTGCTCGATGCCGAAGGGCGGCTCCGGCCAGCTTTCCCACGCGCTGGTCCGCGCTATCGAGCATTTCGGCGGCGAAGTGCGCTGCAACGCCGAAGTGCGCCGGGTGATCGTATCCGGCGGCAAGGCCACCGGCCTCGAACTGGTGGATGGCGAGACTTTCATGGCGAAAGACGGCGTGATCGGCGCGATTCATCCGCATGTGCTGCGCAAGTTCGTGGCCGAAACGCCCGAGCCGGTGCTTCAGCGCGCGGAGCGGGTGACGCAGTCCACCTTCTCGATCAACCTCACGCACCTGACCCTGAAGGAGCGGCTGCGCTTGAAGGTCGGCAACGACGCCAATGCCATGATGACCGAGCTGATGGACTTCTACACCATGCGCGACATGCTGCTGGAGTACGACAAGCTGCGGCGCGGCGAAGTGTCCGAACGGCTGATCGCCGGCGGCGACAACACGATCTTCGATCCCAGCCGGGCGCCCGAAGGCGCGGGTGTGTTCTACGGGGTGAACTTTGCGCCTTACGACCTCTGGCCCGATGGTCCGGGTTCGTGGGACGAACGCAAGGAAGAGATCGCCGACAAGGCGCTGGCGCAGTACCGCAAGTTCTACGCGAACCTCGATGATGCCAACATCACCGGCCGCCTGATCCGCTCCCCCGTCGATCACGAGCGGGACAGCCCGGCCAGCTTCCTCAAGGGCGACATCCACGGCTGCGCACCGTTCTTCTACCAGTCGGTCGGACACCGGCCGACGCCGGACCTCGGTTCGCTGCGGGTGCCGCAGATCGAGGGGCTCTATCTCGTCGGGCCGTTCATGCACCCGGGCGGCGGCGTGTTCGGCGCGGGCCGGGCGACGGCGATCCAGATGATGGACGACCTCGACATCGAATTCGACAAGGTTTGCGCAGGAGCGGTATGATGGCGCAGAACAAGAAGGCCCCGGTAATGCGCATCCTCGATGCGCAGGACAAGGAACTGATGGCGGTGCGCCGGATCGAGCGGGACGGCGACAACCTGATGATCCGCGGCAAGATCTTCGGGGCGATGCCGATGGTCGCCAAAGTGACGCCGGAAGAAGCGCGCGCGGCGCTCAAGCTGCTGGATGCCAGGACGATCCTGTTCATCCTCAGCCTGCTGTTCCGCAAGGGGCGCTGACATGGGGCAGAGGCGCAAGCTGCGCGCCTGCGCCTCTGCATCCTGCGAAAAATGCGCGAGCGCGGGTGTACTCCTGCAACAATTGCCGTAAGTCCGCTCCGATTCGCAATTTTCGAAAAGGACAGCGCAAGTGACGGCAGATCGGGGCAACCGCGTGGCTAAAGGCGCGGGCCGGTGAACGCATACCGCCGTCATGCGCGCATCCTGACCGCCAGCCTGGTCGGCACCGCGGTCGAGTTTTACGACTTCTACGTCTACGCCACCGCCGCCGCGCTGGTGTTCGGGCCGCTGTTCTTCCCGGCCCATTCCGCCTCGATCCAGCAGCTTGCCGCCTATGCCAGTTTCGGCGTGGCCTTTGTCGCCCGCCCGGTGGGGGCGACGCTGTTCGGCCACTTCGGGGACCGGATC
This sequence comes from Sphingomonas sp. IC081, assembly GCF_006874585.1. GTDB lineage: Bacteria > Pseudomonadota > Alphaproteobacteria > Sphingomonadales > Sphingomonadaceae > Novosphingobium. Next base: position 3,287,540 of record NZ_CP029761.1, on the reverse strand, counting down.
GGCCGCAAGTCGACGCTGGTCGCCTCGCTGCTCTTGATGGGCGGGGCGACGGTCGCCATCGGTCTTTTGCCCACTTACGAGAGCGCGGGCTGGATCGCGCCGTTCCTGCTCTGCCTGATGCGTTTTGCCCAGGGCCTTGGCCTTGGCGGCGAATGGGGCGGCGCGGCGCTGCTGGCGGTGGAGAATGCCCCGCCGGGCTGGCGCGCGCGCTTCGGCATGTTCCCGCAGCTGGGGGCGCCGGTGGGTTTCATCGCGGCGAACGGCCTGTTCCTCGTGCTCAGCCTGACCCTGTCCGAAAGCGATTTCGTGCGCTGGGGCTGGCGCATCCCGTTCCTGCTGAGTTCGGTGCTGGTCGGCCTCGGCCTGTGGATCCGCTTCCGCCTCGCGGAAACCCCGTCCTTTGCGGCCACGCACGGCGAGCAGCCCAAGGCGATCCCGATCATCGAGCTGTTCCGCACCCACTTGCGCCAGACGCTGGCGGGCACGTTCGCGGTCGTCGCCTGTTTCGCGATCTATTACCTCACCACCGCCTTTGCGCTGGGTTATGGCACCACGACGCTCGGCTACGACCGTCAGGCGTTCCTTGGCGTGCAGCTTTTCGCGATCCTGTTCATGGCCGTGGGCATCGTGCTGGCCGGTTATGCGGCGGACCGCTGGACCTCGCGCACGGTGCTGATCGCGGGCAGTGCGGGCGCCATCGTTGTCGGCCTGCTGATGGGCCCGATGTTCGCGGCCGGATCGCTCACCGCCATCGCCGCGTTCCTCTCGCTTGGCCTGTTCACCATGGGCTTTGTCTATGGCCCGCTCGCCTCGCTGCTGCCGCAGCTGTTCGATGCGCGGGTGCGCTACACGGGATCCTCGATCGCCTTCAACGTCGGCGGCATTCTCGGCGGCGGTTTTGCGCCGGCGGTGGCGCAGGGGCTGGTGGACAGGGGCGGGGTGCTGTTCGTCGGCCTCTACATCTCGCTTGCCGCCGTGCTCAGCCTGGTCGGCCTGCTCTGGGTGCCGCGCCATACCGAGGCGGCGTTTTCCACCTGACGCCAATTCGGCGCGCTCGATAGCTGCGATCCGATTCCATGCGTTTTTCCTGGCTCATCCTGCCGGTCATAACCGAGCTCTGGAAAAGTCAGGATCGAGACAAGCATGAGCATTCTGGGAGTAGAGAGCGTCCTGTTCGGCGTCGCCGACGTGGCCGAGCACGCACGGTTCTGGACCGATTTCGGCCTGCCGATGGAACGCGCGGGCGAGGACGAGGCGGTGTTCCGCCTTGCCTCGGGCAGCCGGCTGATCGTGCTGCGCCACGGCGACGCCCGCCTGCCGAGCCCGGACCCGTTCCCCGGCGACGGCCTCAAGGAAACCGTCTGGGGCGTCGACAGTGCCGACAACCTTGAGGCAATCGCCGCCAGCCTCGCCTCGGAAGTGGCGGTGACGCGCGATGCCGACGGCACCGTCCACGCCGTCTGCCCCGACGGCCAGCCGATCGCCCTGCGCGTCTGGGCCAAGCGGGCGTTCCATTCGGAAGCGAGCCCGGTCAACACCCCCGCCAGCTATCCGCGCTTCAACCAGCACCGCATCTGGCGCCAGCGGGCGGTGCCCAAGACGATCAACCACGTGGTGTTCTTCTCGCCCGATTACGTCGGCAGTTTCGAGTTCTACGAGCGCCACTTCGGCTTCCACTATGTCGACCATTCGAAGGGCGTCGGCATCTTCGCGCGCGCGGGCGGCACCTATGAGCACCACTCGATCTTCTGGGTGAACTGCGACCTTCCCATCGCCCCCGACCACTTCAAGTTCATGCACATCGCCTTCGGCATGGACGACATCGACGAAGTCATGCTCGGCGCCAACATCATGGAGGCGAAGGGCTGGAAGAACGAGAGCATGAACAGCTCGGGCGGCATCTCGCGCCACCGCATTTCCAGCGCGATCTATTATTACTGCGACATGCCCGGCAAGGCGGGCGAGGCCGAGTATCACGCCGATACCGACTATCTCGACGAGAACTGGGTGCCGCGGGCCTGGGACTTCCGCTTCGGCTCGCTGCTGTGGTCGAACAATGCCCCGCCGATCTTCCGGGGCGACAACATTCCCTGGGACATGACGTTCGATGCCGACCGCGCCAGCTTCGAGGCGCACCGCAAGCACAAGCCGGGCAAGCAGCCCGCCGAGGGCAAGCTGGGCGAACTGACCGAGGACGACGAACACGCGATCTGACGGCAGATGACGGGCAGCACTTCCCTCATTTTATGGGGACTTCCAAAGGCTACCATTTGCAGGGATAGTGCCGCGCGGCAGCCAGTAGCCGTAAGGAGTCGTCATGTCGAAGATCGCCGTTGTCGTCGGAAGCCTGCGCGCAGGATCGTTCAACCGCCAGTTCGCGGAAGCGCTGATCCGCCTGCCGGCGGGTGAGGGCCATGAATTCACCTTTGCCGACATCGGCTCGCTGCCGCTCTACGACCAGGACGACGATGCCGATCAGGCCGAGCCGGTCACGGCGCTCAAGGCGCTCATTGCCGGTTCGGACGGCGTGATCTTCGTGACGCCGGAATACAACCGGTCGTTCCCGGGCGTGCTCAAGAACGCCATCGACCATGCCTCGCGCCCTTATGGGCAGAGCGTCTGGGCGGGCAAGCCGGCGGGCGTGATCGGTGTTTCGATCGGTGCCATCGGCTCGGCGCTGGCACAGCAGCACTTGCGCAACGTGCTGGCCTATCTCGACATGCCCACGCTCGGCGCGCCCGAGGCGTTCATCCAGTGGAAGGACGGGCTGATCACGCCTGAAGGCACCATCGGCGAGCAGTCGGCCGGGTTCGTCGGCGGCTGGCTGGAGAACTTCCTCGCGCTGGTCGATCGCCACAAGGGGTGAGAGGCTGTTTTGAAAATGCCCGAACGGGTATTTTCGTGGCGGCACCGGCCCGGTGCCGCGAAATGCGCTTTTTGCGAATTTCCAGATAGTCTCGGAGGCGGCCTTACGGCGTCGCGGCCTGACTGCGGCGTCGTTCCGCCTCCGAAAGCGCGGCGCGGTAGATCGGCTGCATCGCCGCATAACCCGCCGCGTTGGGGTGGATGCCGTCGACGAACAGCTCTTCGCGGATCGATCCGTCGGGACGCGCCAGGGCGGCGTGGTAGTCGGCAAGGACCAGCCCTTCCTGGCGGGCGATCTGGCTCAGGCGCTGGTTGACCCGGGCGATGGCGGGGCCTGGGTCGGGCGCGAACAGGCCGCCGAAACCTTTCGAGGGCGGCAGCGTGCCGAGGATCAGCACCGCGCCGTGCCGCCGTGCCTGCTCGGCCATGGTGCGGACATTGCCGTCGATCTGGTCCAGCGTGACCGGGCCGGTCAGGCCGAACACGTCGTTGCTGCCGAGCATGAGGTGGATGATGCGCGGGCCGAGGTCCAGCGCGTCCTGCCGGAAACGCAGCAGGATCTGGCTGCTGGTCTGGCCGCCGACGCCGCGATTGACCACTTGCGTGCCCAGCGTCGGCCAGCCCATCGTGATCGAATCGCCGATCATCACGACTTCGGGATGCAGGCCCTCGCGCCGAAGGGCGGTGTTGGCGGCGCGGTAGAAGCACAGGCCGCCCCAGTCGTCGTAGTCGCTGCCGGTGATCGAGCGGCCCGCCGGGCTGCAGGCGCTGTCGGTCAGCCCGACAAGGCGGGCGCGGCGCTGGTCTTTCCAGACACTGTGGCCGACCAGCCCCAATCCCAGCCCCACAAGCAAAAGCCCGGGCACGACGATGCGCAGCCGCACCGTCATGCCCGGGCCTTTGCCTGGATCGCGCAAGCGCGGCTTAGCCGAGAATGCCGGCCGTCTTGCCCGCACGCGTGAACATGCCGATGATCTGCTGGACCTGTTCGGCCGAGTGCTCGGCGCAGAGCGAGCAGCGCAGCAGCGTCATGTTGGCAGGGGTCGCCGGCGGACGCGCGAGGTTCACGTAGAGGCCCTCGTGCAGCAGCGCTTCCCACATCATCGCGCCGCGTTCGAGGTCGGGCATGATGACGGCGATGATCGCGCTCTGCGGCTCCTCGGTGCCGAGCTGGAAGCCGGCATCGGTCAGGCCCTTGTGCAGGACCTTGGAGTTTTCCCAGAGGTGCGCGCGCTTGTCGGCGGCGTGCATCAGCTTGCGCACCGAAGTCGCGGCGGTGGCGACAACGCTGGGCGGCAGGCTGGCGGTGAAGACGTAAGGACGGCAGACCAGGCGCATGATCTCGAACTTGGGGTGGTTCGAGACGCAGAAGCCGCCGACGGTGCCGACCGACTTGGAGAACGTGCCGATCACGAAGTCGACATCGTCAAGGCAGCCCTGGTCCTCGGCCACGCCGCGGCCGTTGGGGCCGATGAAGCCCATCGAGTGCGCTTCGTCCACCAGCACCATGGCGCCGTACTTCTTGGCGACCGCGATCATTTCCTTGAGCGGGGCGATGTCGCCCAGCATCGAGTAGACGCCTTCCAGCACGACCAGCTTGCCCGCGCCCTCGGGAATGCGGCGCAGGCGCTTTTCCATCGCCTCGATGTCGTTGTGCTTGAACGGCACGACTTCGGCGTCGCCCATCTTGCAGCCGTCCCAGATCGAGGCGTGGCTGTCGATGTCGAGCACGATGTAATCGCCCTTGCCGGCGATGGTCGAGATGATGCCGAGGTTGGCCTGATAGCCGGTCGAGAACACCATGGCGTGCTTCATGTCGTAGAAGTCGCATAGCGCTTCCTCGACCGCCTTGTGCCCCGCGTAGGTGCCGTTCAGCACGCGGCTGCCGGTAGTGCCGGAACCGAAGTCGTCCAGCGCCTGCTTGCCCGCGGCGATGACGTCGGGGTCGAAGGTCATGCCCATGTAGTTGTAGGTGCCGAGCAGGATCGTCTCGCGCCCGTTGCACATTGCGACGGTGGGCGAGATCACCTTTTCCATGACGAGGCCGAACGGATCGGTCACGCCGGTGGAGAGCAGGCCCTTGCGCATCTCGATCAGCGGATCGAACTTGCTGAACAGGTCGGTTGCGCCTTGCGTCTCGTTATCGCTGAGCATGTCGGTCATCGCAGAATCCTTCAGCCCTGGAGCTTGACCACGGCGTCGACGAGCTGGCCGTAGTTCTCGATCTCGGCCTGCTGGTTCATCGAGATGATGATGTCGAAGCCGTCTTCGATTTCGGCAACGAAGTCCATCACGGTCAGGCTGTCGAATTCGAGATCGTCGGTGAAGCGGGTCGCGTCGGTAATCTCGATGCCCTTCTTGTTGAAAGGTTCGATCAGCGCGGCGATGCGGGCCGAGGTCTCTGCGCGGTCCATGGTCATTTCAACTCCGGTAATTTCGGTCGGCGCTCTGGCCGATAATTGCGGCGCAAAAGCGGCGGCGGGGGGTAAAGTCAAGCACGGGCGCGTCGGGAAGGGGCAAACCAGCGCCCGGAACGCTTGCGGGAAGGGCCAAACCAGCGCCCGGAACGCGTGCGGGAAGGGTCAAACCAGCGCCCGGACGGCCTGCATGAAGGGACCGATCGAGACCGGCTTGGCGAGATAGCCTTCGGCCCCCGCCTCGCGGATGCGCTCCTCGTCGCCCTTGCCGGCATAGGCCGTGACGGCCAGCACCGGGATCGTGCGCAGGACCGCGTCCTTCTTGGCCGCCTCGATCAGGTCCAGGCCCGAGACATTGGGCAACTGGATGTCCATGATGACGAGGTTGGGTACGAATTCGCGCGCCCTGTCGAGCGCGTGGAGCCCGTCCGCGACCGGCTCCACCGAGAAGCCCTGACTCGTGAGAACATCGCAAAAGAGCTTCCGGTTAAGGTCGTTGTCCTCGACAACAAGGATTCGCTTTGCCATTCCGCGCCTGAACCCCATCTAGTGGCTGAACCGCCGCTCTAGGACAGGCAAGCGAGGCTGACAATTCTCGGAAGTTCCCCTTCCTCATCGCAGGATGCCGAAACGCTGGCGCTCCACGCGCTGGGCTGGGTGCTGGGCGACGGCGATCGTGCCGAGCGATTCCTGGCGCTGACCGGCCTGACGCCCGATCATCTGCGCACCTCGCTGGGCGAGATCGGCACGCTGACGGCGGTGCTCGATTTTCTCTGTGCGCACGAGCCGGACCTTGTCGCCGCCGCCGACGTGCTGGGCGTAAAGCCCGAGGAACTGGCCGCCGCCCGTCAGAGGATCGGCCGATGAGCCGTCCGCTGCTGATCACCGACTGCGACGAAGTGCTGCTCTACATGGTCAGCCACTTCCGCGACTGGCTGGCCGAGGACGAGGGCGTCACGTTCGACATGTCACGCGGGGACTTTTCCAGCGCGATGCGCCGCACTGCCTCGGGTGAATTGCTTGAACAGGCCGAGATGTGGTCGCTGCTCAACAAGTTCTTCGATGGCCAGATGCATCGCCAGACCGCCGTGGAAGGCGCGATGGACGCGATTCGCGCGATCGGTGAACATGCCGATGTGGTGGTGCTCACCAATCTCATGGATTTCCGGCAGGACGCCCGCCAGCGCCAGCTGGCCGACCACGGTGTCCACCTCAGGGTCTACACGAACCAAGGACCAAAAGGCCCGGCGCTCAAGGCGATCCTCGAGGAATATGCGCCCAGCCGCGCGGTGTTCATCGACGATCTGGCCCAGCATCACGGCTCGGTAGCCGAGTTCGCGCCGGAAATCGGCCGCCTGCATCTTTGCGCGGAGCCGCTGCTGGCGCCGCATATCGCCTGCGCCCATGCGGCGGGACATGCCCATGCGCGAATCGACGACTGGAAGAGCGCCACCCCGTGGCTGCTCGACTGGCTGACCGACAACACCCCCCACTGATCCAAACTGACAGGAAACCGTTCCATCATGACTGAAGCCGAAACCCGCCTTGCCGCCCTTGGCCTGACGCTGCCCGAAGCCGCCGCTCCGGTTGCCGCCTATGTGCCGGTGGTGATCGCCGGCGACACCGCCTATGTCTCGGGCCAGCTGCCCTTCGTCGGCGGCAAGCTCGTCACCGGCCGTCTGGGCGAGGACGTGAGCCTTGACGCCGGCGTCGAGGCGGCGCAGGCCTGCGCGCTGATGATCCTGGCCCAGCTCAAGGCCGCGCTCGGCTCGCTCGACCGCGTGGAGCGCGTGGTCAAGCTCGGCGCCTTCGTCAACTCGACCGGCGATTTCACCGACCAGCCCAAGATCGCCAACGGCGCTTCGGAACTGATGGTCTCGGTATTCGGCGATGCCGGCAAGCATGCCCGCAGCGCTGTCGGCGTGCCGGTGCTGCCGCTCGGCGCTGCCGTGGAAGTGGACGCCATCGTGACGCTTCGTGCTGCTCGCCTCGATTGATCGATGGCTGGTGCCGGCCCCCGACCCCCGGCGGGTCGGGTGGATCGGCGCACGCGACTATGCGCATCGGGGCCTGCACGGCGCGGGTATCCCGGAAAACTCGCTTGCCGCATTCGATGCGGCGCTGCGGGGCCAGTTTGGCATCGAACTGGACGTGCAGCGGGCGGGTGATGGAACCCCGGTGGTGTTCCACGATGCCACGCTGGACCGCCTGACCGGCGAGAGCGGACCGATTTCCCGCCGCAGCGCCGCCCAGCTCGGAGCGGTCACGCTGACCGGCAGCGAGGAGACGGTCCCCACCCTGCGCCGCGTGCTTGACCGCGTGGGCGGGCGGGTTCCGGTTCTTATCGAGATAAAGTCCGGCCCCGGGGTGCGGATCGCCGCCCTGTGCTTGGCGGTGCGGCGGGTGCTTGAGGGCTATGCCGGCGACTGTGCGGTGATGAGCTTCGATCCCCGCGTCTCGCGCTGGTTTCGCATCCATTCACCGCTGACCGTGCGGGGGCTGATCGTCAGCGAGGGCGAGGACCGCGCCTTGCCCGGCAAGATCCGCCGCCATCTGGCCTTGTGGCAGGCGCGGCCCGATTTCCTGGCCTATGACGTCCACGACCTGCCGAGCCGCTTTGCCCGCGCCCAGCGCGACCGCGGTTTGCCGGTGGCGAGCTGGACCGTGCGCAGCCCCGAACACCAGGAGCGGGTCCGCCACCATGCCGATGCCGCGATCTTCGAGCAATGCGACGAGGAACTGGCGTGAGCGAAGGCGATTTTACCGCGCGGATCAGCGGCAGCGTGACCTCGTTGCCGGCGGACGAGTGGGATGCATTGAGCGGCGGCGGCAATCCCTTTGTCAGCCATGCGTTTCTCTCGGCGATGGAAGTCTCTGGCAGTGTCGGCGAAGGCAGTGGCTGGAGCCCGGTGCCGATCACCATCGCGGGGCCGGACGGCCGTCTTGCCGCGGCGCTTCCGGCCTATCTCAAGGAGCACAGCCAGGGCGAATATGTCTTTGACCATGCCTGGGCCGATGCCTGGCACCGGGCGGGCGGCGCCTATTACCCCAAGCTCCAGATCGCGGTGCCGTTCACCCCAGCCACGGGGCCGCGGCTGCTCACGGTGCATCCCGAACTCCATCTGCCGCTGCTGCGTGCCGCCGAAACGCTGTGCCACCAGCACGGCCTTTCCTCCGCCCACGCGACGTTCATCGCGCCCGGGCAAGTCCCAGCCTTCGAGGCCGCGGGCTGGTTGCTGCGCGAGGATATCCAGTTTCACTGGGAAAATCGCGGCTATGTCAGCTTCGACGATTTCCTCGGCGCGCTATCCTCGCGCAAGCGCAAGGATATCCGCAAGGAGCGCGAGAAAGCGCAGGAAGGCGTCGAGATCCGCACATTCACCGGCGTGGATGTGCGCGAGGAGCACTGGGACGCGTTCTGGGCGTTCTACCAGGATACCGGTGCGCGCAAGTGGGGCCAGCCCTATCTGACGCGCGAAGCGTTTTCGCGGCTGGGCGAGACGATGGCGGACCGCATCCTGCTGGTCATGGCCTATATCGAGGGCAAGGCCGTGGCGGGAGCGCTGAACTTCATCGGCGAGGAGGCGCTCTACGGCCGCTACTGGGGCGCGCTGGTGGAGAGGCCGTTTCTCCACTTCGAACTGTGCTACTATCAGGCCATCGATGCCGCCATTGCGCTGGGCCTCTCGCGGGTTGAGGCAGGCGCCCAGGGCGGCCACAAGCTGGCGCGCGGGTATGAACCGGTGCGCACGGTTTCAGCGCACTATATCGCCCACGAAGGCCTGCGCGCGGCCATTGCCGACTATCTCGATCAGGAACGGGCGGGCATCGCGCAGGACCAGATCTGGCTGGGCGAGCGCACGCCGTTCCGCAAGGATTAAGCCGCTTTGGGGGTGGTGGCGCAGAGCCATTCGCGGGCGCGGCGCTGGGCCTCGGCGATCTCGCATGCGGTCATTTCGTCGGCGACTTCCGCGCGGCAGGCCGGAGCTTCCTCATGGCCGGCAACGGCAGCGAGGTTGAACCACTTGTGTGCTTCGACGAGGTCGCAGCCGACGCCGTGGCTGCCAGTCGAGTAGGCGACGCCAAGGTCGAAGTAAGCCGAGGTATCGCCGCGAGCGGCAGCGGCGAGGCAATCGGCCACCAGCAGGTCCTCGGCGGCGATGTCCGCTTCCTGCGCGGCGAAACCCAGTGAATCGATCCAGACAGTGCCCATCGTCTGATACCCCCGTTTGCATTGGACCGAGGTTCGGTCTTGCGATGGGGACAAGCTGACCGATTCATGGTCAACAAAGCGTTAACGATCAATCGAAAAACCTTGCTCTTGCGGTTCCGGTATATTCCGCTCTGTTATCGAACAGCCGTTCAGGTTTTTTGTGGACGGCTCGGGTTATGTCCTTGTGCCGGTAGAATACCGGCCTTATAGGCCGCCCCACCACGGTTTGCCGGGAGGTCACTGGAAAAATCCGGGGCCGCAGGGCGTAGGCGGGCCGGGGCGATTCGTGCGGAGATTCTCTGGATGGCAACGGCCCTATCTGACGAAATTGATGTCCTCGCCAAGGCCAAGCGCATGCTTGGCGGTTCCTATATTCCTGCCGAGAATGAATCGTACATGTGCGATTCGCAGCAGGACTACTTCCGGCGCCTGCTGCTCGCCTGGAAAAAATCGATCCTCGATGCATCGGCCGGCACCCTGGCCCAACTTCAGGACGGTCCGATCCGGGAGCCCGACCTCAACGATCGCGCTTCGAGCGAGACCGACTGGGGGATCGAGCTGCGCACCCGCGACCGGCAGCGCAAGCTGATCGCCAAGATCGATTCGGCGCTGCGCCGGATCGAGGAAGGCGAATACGGGTACTGCGAAGTGACGGGTGAACCGATCGGCCTCGGCCGTCTGGAAGCGCGTCCGATCGCGACGATGACGGTGGAAGCCCAGGAAGCGCATGAGCGCCGCGAAAAGGTTTCGCGCGACGATTGAGGCGCCTGATCGACGAACGGCCCGCAGCCGGGGGCAGCGGGCCGTTCGTCGATCCAGGGCCGCTTGCGCGATGCCGCGTATCGCGGATGACTCACTTTTAACCGTGTCTGCACGGTTCGTGTCCGCGTGGTACCCGGTCTGGGGCCGCGTCGCGGGCCGGTGATCGGTCCGCATCATTAAGGCTTTCTTGGTGACTGCCCCTTAGAACGAGCGAACATTCGTGTTAGGCTCGCCGGGTATTTGCGTCCGCCGCGTCTTGCACGACGTTCGACGGCCGCCTCGATTACCGGACGAGAGTAGATGAGCGAAGCTGAAAATCGACAGATCGCACGCGACAGCCTGTTTCTCATGGCTGACCTGCGCGTCGATGGCCTGGACGGCGAAGCGCGGATCAAGGTTCGCAATCTTTCTCCCGGCGGCATGATGGGCGAAGGCAGCGTCCGGGTGGTTCGCGGCACGCTCGTGAAGGTGAACATTCGCAACATTGGCTGGGTCGAGGGGGCGGTTGCCTGGGTACAGGACAATCGCTTCGGGGTGGCCTTCAGTGGCGAGATCGATCCCAAGCTGGCGCGGGTGACGGTGGCCGCGGCCGAAGACGCCACGCCGCGTTTCGTGCGCAACCACGAGGCCCGCTATTCCCCTGAAACCGGCGCGCTGCGCAAGATCTGACACGCCGATCGCGGTTTTTGCCGTAATGGCGGTGCCTGCCATTTGCCGGCCGGGGGAAATCGACTAGGCCCATACTCATGCCGGCTGACAATATCCCATCGCGAAGAGGCATCCAGGCAGGCGTCCTTGCGGCGGTGCTGGCGCTCGCCGGGTGCGGATCGGCCAGCAATTCGGCGCTCGGCGTGGCTGCTATCGGCGATCCGGCGGACCCTTTCAGCACCGGGCGCAGCGCACCGCTGGCCGAGCAACTGGTGCGGGCCTCGACCAGCGAAGGGCTGGTCTCGTTCGACGAGAAGGGGCGCGTCATTCCGGCGCTGGCCGATCGCTGGATCGTCACCGACGATGGCTTGAGCTACATTTTCCGCCTGCGCGACGGCAACTGGCTCTCGGGCGATCCGCTCACTGCCGCATCGGCCAAGCAGGCGATCGACAAGGCGCTGGAAGACACGCGCGATACGCCGTTTGCGCTTGATCTTGGCGGGATCGACGAAGTGCGGGCGATGGCCGGGCGGGTCATCGAGATCCGCCTTGCCCGGCCGATGCCCTATCTCCTGCAACTGCTGGCGCAGCCTGAACTCGGGCTCGTGCACAAGCAGCGCGGTGCCGGGCCGATGCGGCTTGAGCGGGACCGGGGCGCGGCGCGGCTCACGCCGATCGATCCGGCGCATCTCGGGCTGCCCGCCATCGAGAACTGGGCGCAGCGAACCCGCCGCGTGGACCTGCGCGCGGTGTCCGGCCCCGAAGCCGTTGCCGCTTTTAATGACGGTGCCGTCGATATTGTCATGGGCGGCGAGATCCAGGACTTCCCGCTCACCCGTTCGGTGGGCATCCTGCGCGGCACCATCCAGGTCGATCCGGTCGTGGGGTTGTTCGGATTGCAGGTGATGAACAATCACGGCTTCCTCGCCGATCCCGCCAATCGCGAGGCCATCGCCATGGCGATCGACCGCGATGGCTTGATTGCCCCGTTCAGCCTGGGGGGCTGGTCGCCGACGACCCGGGTGGTGAGCCCCAGCCTCGATGGCGATCTCGGCACCATCGGGGAGCGCTGGGGCAACCAGTCGCTTGACGAGCGCCGCGCTGTCGCGGCGGCGCGGGTCAGGCGCTGGCAGGCGCAGCAAGGCGGCCAGCCTGCTGCGCCGGTCTCGTCGCCGAAGGCCGATGCGCCCAAGCGGCCCTTGCAACGATTGCTGTCACGCGGCGGCAATACGCCGCAACCGGCGGCGCTTTCCGAGCATGCGCCGGGTCTGGTCGTCTGGCTGCCGCAGGGCGAGGGCAGCGATACTCTGTTCGAGCGCCTGTCCGCCGATTTGTCCGCGATCGGGCTGCGCCTCGTGCGCAGCGGCGACAAGGATGCGCGCGATGCCGACCTCGTGCTGATCGATGACGTGGCGCGTTATCCCCGCGCGGCCTGGTTCCTCAACCGGCTGTCCTGCGCCGAACGGCGAGGGCTCTGTTCGGCCGAAGCCGATGCACGAGCTGTCGAGGCCGCCAGCGCCGCGACGCCGCAGGACCGCGCGGCGCTGCTGACCGAAGCCGAAGCGGAGCTGACTGCTGCCAACGTCTTCATTCCGTTCGGAACGCCGATCCGCTGGTCGCTGGTGCGTGGCAGTGTCGATGGCTTCGCGCCGAACACCTGGGGCTGGCACCCCTTGATGCCGCTGGCCTGGGTGCCCAAATAAGTCTGACGGCGCTGTTGCCGTTCGAGGAGTGCGAAAGTTTTGGCGACTGGACTGACTTCTGCCCGCCGCATGGACCTGGAGTTCCCGCTGGGGAACGATCCGGTTTCCGTCACCCGCCGTGTGGAAATGCTCGAGCGTGTGCTTGAAAACGCCTTCACCATCCCAGGCTTGCGCCGCAAGGTCGGGCTCGACGCGGTGGTTGGACTGGTGCCGGTGGCGGGCGATGTGGTTTCGGCATTGCTGGGCATGTACCTCGTCTGGGAGGCGCGCAACCTTGGCATGTCGAAGTGGCAACTGGCGCGCATGACCGCCAATGTCGGTGTCGATACGCTGCTCGGCGCGATCCCGGTGGTGGGTGACGCCTTCGATTTCCTGTTCCGCTCGAACACACGCAACCTGAAGATCATCCGCAAGCACATCGCCAGGCATTACCCTCATGCACGGGTGATCGAGGGTTGATGAAAGTGCGTTTCTGGCTGGTAGCGCTGGCGCTGCCTCTGGCGGGCTGCGGTTCTTCGGACCCGGTGCCGGCGCCCGTTACTTCGGACGAGGCAAGGGCGCTCGATCAGGCGGCGGAGATGTTCGATACGCGGCCTTCCGAGGCGCCCTCCGATGTCGCGACAGGATCTTAGAGAAATTGGTCCGATCGCATCGGACCAATTTCTCTAATGTTTTGGATTTAAACGTTTTAAAGGTCGCAAGGTGATCCCACCTGCTTAGAGAACGCTCTAGTCGAAGCTGACCTTGCCGCGACCGGCCTTGACCGAACCGCGCAGCTTCTTGCCTTTCAGCCGCTGTTCCTTGCCCACTCGGTTGAGCCGGCTCTTGGCGCGCTTTTCGGGCAGCTTGTAGGCGTCGCGCAGCATTTGCGCCAAACGTTCGCGGGCATCGGCGCGGTTGGCTTCCTGGGTGCGGAAGCGGCGGGCGGTGAACATCAGCTCCCCGCCCGAGGTCATGCGGCTGCCCGCCAGTTCCTTCAGCCGTGCAAAGACGGGCGGCGCCAGTCGCAGCGCATAGACGTTGATCCTGAGCTGGACCGCCGTCGCCACCTTGTTGACGTTCTGCCCGCCCGGCCCGGAGGCGGCGATGAAGCTTTCGCTCGCCAGGGCCTGGGCGCGGTCTATCGTGGCTTCAATCTCGCTCATTCATCGCTGAAGCCGAGCGCGGCGAAGTCCTTGGGCAGCGGCGCCACGGCCATGATCGGCTCCTTGTCGCCGCGCGGCACGGTCAGGCCCGCCGCGTGGAGCATCGTGCGCGGCGCGCCCTTGCTGGAACCATAGACCGGATCGCCCAGCAGCGCGTGGCCAAGGCCGGACGCGGCGTGGACGCGGATCTGGTGGGTGCGGCCGGTTTCGGGGCGGAATTCCACGAGGGTCAACCCGTTCTTCTCGTCCAGCTTGCGCCAGTGGGTGACGGCGGGCTTGCCCTTCTTGGCCGGGATCATGCGCCAGCCATCCTTGGCGGTGCTGACCTTGGAGAGGTTGAGCGCGATCGTGCCTTCCTCTTCCTCCAGCGTGCCGGCGACAATGCCGAGGTAGCGCTTCTGGACCTGCTTTTCCTCGAAAGCGGCGGAAAAGCGCTTCAGGGCCTTGGGGTTGCGGGCCAGCAACAGGCAGCCCGAAGTGTCGCGGTCGAGCCGGTGCACCGGCGCGGGGTGACGATGGAAGCCCAGCTTCAGCTCGTCCAGCCGGTCTTCGAGGCTCGGCCCGCCGGCACGCGGCGTATCGAGCGGCAGGCCGCCGGGCTTGTCGATGACCAGCGCTTCGCCGTCCTCGAAGAGGATTTCCAGTTCCATGTTACGTCAATGCTTTCTCTATGCGCCGGAGCGCTTCTTCGAGCCGCGCGTCATCCGCGGCGAAACTGATGCGGAAACCGTTCTGGCCGCCGAACGCCGAGGCCGGGACCAGCGCCACGCCGTGCTCCAGCAGGTGCAGCGCCAGCTTGACGTCGTCGCCGTCGAAACGGTCCATCAGCGGAGCGGCGTCGATCATGCAGTAGAACGCGCCATCGGGCGAGGGCGTGGACAGGCCGGGAATCGCGTTGATCGCGGAAACCACCATGTCGCGCCGCTGGCGAAACCGCTCGCGCCATGCGGCCAGGAAGTCCTGCGGCCCGGCAAAGGCGGCGACGGCGGCGGCCTGGCTGATCGAGCAGGGATTGCCCGAGGCGTGCGACTGGAGCTTTTCCATCGCCTTGATCAGCCATTGCGGCCCGGCGGCGACGCCGATGCGGAAGCCGGTCATCGCGTGGCTCTTGGACACGCCGGAGACGGTCAGGATGCGGTCGGCCAGATCCGGGCAGAGGTTTGCCAGCGTCACATGCGGCCGGCCGGTATAGTTGATGGGCGCGTAGATATCGTCGGACAGCACCATCACGCGCGGGTGGCGGCGCAGCACTTCGCCGATGCCGCGCAGCATGTCCTCGGGATAATAGGCGCCGGTCGGGTTGCCGGGGCTGTTGAGCAGCACCCAGAGCGTGCGCGGGCCGATCTGCGCTTCGAGGTCGGCAGGGGTGAAGCGGAAGTTGTCCTTGGGCGAGGTGCGCAGCGGCACGACCTTGCCGCCCGCGAAACGCACGATCTCGGGATAGCTGACCCACCAGGGCGAGGGCACGATCACCTCGTCGCCTTCGCTGACCGTCGCCAGCATCGCGTGGAAGATCGCCTGCTTGCCGCCGGCGCTGACAGTGACCTGCGACGGCGGAACCTCGATGCCGAGGTCACGCTTGAAGTGCAGCGCGGCAGCCTGCTTCAGCTGCGAGGTGCCACCGACCGCGGTGTACTTGGTCTGCCCGCCGTCAAGCGCCACCTTAGCAGCCTCGATCACGTGGGGCGGGGTATCGAAATCGGGTTCGCCGACCGAAAGCGAGATCACGTCGATGCCGGCTTCGCGCAGTTCGATCGCGCGGTCGGTCATCGCGGTTGTCCCCGAGGGAGCGATGCGGGCGAGGGCGGTGGAGGTATGCATCAGGTGAGCAGCCGGGCCGGCATCAGGCCGCGCAGGGCATTGCCGATCAGGAACCCGTCCGCGAGATCGTCCAGCGTCAGTTCGGCCTCGGTCGCGCGGCCCTGCTCGATCAGCGAGCGGCGCAGTACGCCGGGCAGCAGGCCGAGCGCGGCGGGCGGCGTCAGCAGCATGCCGTCGCGCTCGACAAAGAGGCTGGTGAAGCTGCCTTCGGTGACGAGGCCGTCGTCGCGCAGGAACAGCACTTCCTGAGCCCCCGCCTTTTTCCCGATGGCCAGGCCGGAATTGTAGAATCCCCGATCGCTGGTCTTGTGGCGCAGCCGCCAGTCGCCGCTATCGACCGGAAGCGGCAGCACGCCGACGGTTACCGGCCCTTCAAAGGTTTCCGGCAATTCGGCCAGTTCCAGCGCATAGGCGCCGCTGCGGGCGGTGACCAGGCGCAGCTTGGCAGGCGCATCGGCATCGAAGCAGAGCGCCTGGATCGCATTGCGCACGGCATGGCGGTCAAAACCGAAGCCCAGTGCCTCGGCGCTGGTACGGACCCGCTCCAGATGGAGTTCCAGCAGCGGGATGCCCTCTTCGGGCGTGAAACGCATCGTCTCGACAAGATCGAAACTGGCGGGCGAACGCGCCCCTGCCGAATCTCGCACGAAACCCCCTTTGACCAGGCATTCCCGCCATTCGGGAAGCGCTTGTGAATCGGCGACCACCGCCGAACCGACGCCGAGCGTGGCCCGGCCCGAAGTGCCCTTGGCATCCGGTGACAGACGCAAGCTGCGGATTGCCACATTGAACGCGGCATCGCCAGAGGGTTCGATGAAACCGATCGAGCCGCAATAGGGCCCGCGCGCGTGGCGTTCGACCTCGGTGATCAGTTCCATCGCCCGGATCTTGGGCGCGCCGGTGATCGATCCGCAGGGGAAAAGGGCCCGCAGCAGATCGACGGCGCCCTTGTCGGGTGAGAGGCGGGCGTGGACGGTGGAGACCATCTGGTGGACGGTCGGGTAGCTCTCGATCGCGAAAGGTTGCTCCACGCGGACACTGCCCGCTTCCGCCACGCGCGACAGGTCGTTGCGCATGAGGTCGAGGATCATCAGGTTTTCTGCGCGATCCTTGGTGCTGGCGGCCAGATCCTCGCGCAGCAATGCGTCCTCGGCGGCATCCTGCCCGCGCGGGCGCGTGCCTTTCATCGGGCGGACTGTCACGGTGCGATCGTCGAGCGCAAAGAACAGTTCGGGCGAGAAGCTGAGCAGCCACCCGGCTCCGTCGCAGATCAGTGCGCCATATCCGGCCGCGGCAGCGGGACGGATCGCGGCGTAGAGCGCCAGCGGATCGCCGTGCCACGGCCCCTCCAGCGGCAGGGTCAGGTTGGCCTGGTAGATGTCGCCAGCCTCGATGGCGCCGTGAACCGCGTTGAAGGCCTGGGTGTAGCGTCCGGTGGAGACCAGCGGATCGAGCGGGCCGATGCCGACCGGGCCGGGGGCGGCGTTTTCGGCCAGCCAGCGCGCAATGTCTTTGGCGGGAACGGTTTCGAAGCCTTCGAAGGCGCCGAACCAGACCAGCGGGCCTTCAGGCTTGCGCAGGCCGGCAAGGCGCGGCTCCAGCGCCTGCCCTGCCTCGTAGGCAAGGTAGCCGGCCAGATGCAGGCCGGCGGCCGAGAGTTCCTCGATCCGGGCAAGCGCGGGGAGCACGTCCTGTTCGCTGCGCGCGAGGACGATCTCCACCGGATCGCGGTAGATCCGCGCGTCGGCCGCGCCTTCCTGGCGGGCGTCGTCGAAAAGGATGAAGGGTTGGGGCATGGCTCGGACTGCGCCTTTAGCGCCCCGGCACCGGCGAGACCAGTGCGCTTTCTCGCGAGCGACGCCTTCCCTCCCGGCGATCAAGTGGCGGCTCACCCAAAATCCCTCTCGCCCTTGTCCAAGGCGCGTTCTATCACTCTCGATCGGTGCAAGGAGGCATGAATGGAAGAGATTTTCCTGGGGCTCGGTGCCAATGGTGAACGGCAGGTCCTGCGCCTTGGGCGTGCCAATCGCCATGGGTTGATCGCCGGGGCCACGGGTACCGGCAAGACGGTGACGCTCCAGACCATTGCCGAACAGTTTTCCGCCGCCGGCGTGCCGGTGTTCCTGGCCGACGTGAAGGGCGATCTTTCCGGCATCTCGATGTCCGGCAGCCCGCAGTTCAAGAATGCTGCCGTGCTGGAAGCGCGGGCCAGGGAAATCGGCCTGACGGACTATGGATATTCCGACAATCCGGCGATTTTCTGGGACATTTACGGCGAGCAGGGGCATCCCGTCCGCACCACGATCTCCGAAATGGGGCCGTTGCTGCTGGCGCGGCTGATGGATCTCAACGACACCCAGGAAGGCGTGCTCAACGTCGTCTTCCGTTATGCCGACGAGCAGGGCTTGCTCTTGCTCGACTTGCCCGATCTGCAGGCGATGCTGGCCCATGCCGCCGAGAATGCTTCGGCGCTTTCCGCCAGATATGGCAATATCACCAAGGCCAGCGTCGGCACGATCCAGCGCCAGCTTCTGGCGCTCGACAGCCAGGGCGCGGCGCAGTTCTTTGGCGAACCGGCGCTGGAAATCGCCGATTTCATCCGCTGCGACGACAAGGGGCGCGGCTACATCAACATCCTGGCTGCCGACAAGCTGATGCGCAGCCCCAAGCTCTACGCCACCTTCCTGCTCTGGTTGCTGTCCGAGCTGTTCGAGGTGCTGCCCGAGGTCGGCGATCCCGAAAAACCCAAATTGGTGTTCTTCTTCGACGAGGCGCACCTGCTGTTCGACGATGCGCCCAAGGCGCTGCAGGACAAAGTCGAGCAGGTGGTTCGCCTGGTCCGCTCGAAGGGCGTGGGCGTCTACTTCATCTCGCAGAACCCCATCGATATTCCCGAGGAAATCGCCGGCCAGCTGGGCAACCGCGTGCAGCATGCCTTGCGTGCCTTTACCCCGCGCGACCAGAAGGCGATCAAGGCGGCGGCAGATACGTTCCGCATCAATCCGGCGCTCAACGTCGTCGAAGCGATCACCGAGCTCAAGGTCGGCGAAGCGCTGGTTTCCACGCTCGACGATCAGGGCGCGCCCACGGTGGTACAGCGCACCCTGATCGCGCCGCCGCGCTCGCGATTGGGGCCGGTGGAGCCCAGGGAGCGGGCGATCATCCAGTCGATCAGCCCCTGTCAGGGCAAGTACGATACGCCCGTCAACCGTGAGAGCGCCGAGGAAGTGCTGGCCGCCAAGGCCGCCGATGCCGCGGCAACGGCGCAGGAAGTGGCGGAAAAAGGGGCTGCCGAGGTCGGCAAGCAGGAGCGCAGGAGCCCCAGCCTGTGGGACGGGCTTGGCGGCAAGGTGGCCAAGGCGGCGGCGGGCGCGGCGGCGGCGAGCGCGGGATCGATCCTCGCGCAGTCGATGCAGGGCAAGAAGAGCCGCGCAAATCCGCAGGCTTCGGCGGCGAGCGCGGCGGCGGGAACGGTGGGCGACGCGCTTGGCAAGGCGATCGGATTTCCCGGCCTCGGGCGCTTCGCGCGCAACCTGATCGGCGGGCTTATGCGTTGATTTGATGACATTTATCCGCTTCCTGACGCTGCTTTCGGCACTGCTTCTGGCGCCGGGGCGGGGCTGGGCGCAGGAGGCGGTGCCGATCGTTTCGCAGGCCGCGCCGGACCTGCCGTTCGGGCGGCTCGGCGACAGTGTGCAGCCGACCGCCTACCGCCTCGATCTGACGCTGGATCCGGGCAAACCGCGTTTTTCAGGCCGGGTAGAGATCGACCTGAAGGTGACCAGAAACGCACCTGGACTGTACCTGCACGGCCGCGACCTCGATGTCACCGCGGTCACCGCGCGGATCGGCGGGGAAACGCTGACCGGCCACTGGCGCCAGCTCGATGCCACCGGTCTGGCCGAGGTCTCTTTTGACCGTGACCTCGCCGCCGGCCCCCTGACGCTCACTCTCGATTACAGCGCGGCTTTTGCCGATGGGCCTTCCGGCCTGTTCCGCGTCAACGTCGAGGGCGACTGGTACGTCTGGAGCCAGTTCCAGTCGATCGACGCCCGCGCCGCCTTCCCGGGGTTCGACCAGCCCGGCTTCAAGACACCCTTCACGCTGACCCTGCGCACGCCGCCCGGTCTCACCGCGATCAGCAATGCGCCCGAGATGGGCGCGCCCACGACCGAGAACGGCCTTGCCGTGCACCGCTTCGCGCCCAGCCTGCCGTTGCCGACCTATCTGCTGGCGGTGATGGTAGGGCCGTTCGCCGTGCTGGAGGGCTCCGTCCCGGCCAGCGCCGAGCGGGCGGCGCCGCTGCCGCTGCGGATCGTCTCCACCCGCCAGAACGCCGGCAAGCTGGCCTTTGCGCTCGATGGCAGCGCGCGCATCGTGCGCCAGCTGGAGGACTTTTTCGGCGCGCCGTTCCCCTTTCCCAAGCTCGACCAGATCACCAGCCCGGTGCTGCCCGGCGCCATGGAGAACCCCGGCGCCGACCTCTACCGCGACGACATCCTGGTGATGGACGGCGCCGCCCCGGTTGCGCAGCAGCGCCAGTTCGGCACCATCGTCGGCCACGAACTGGGGCACCAGTGGTTCGGGGACCTCGTCACTCCGGCCTGGTGGGACGATATCTGGCTGAACGAGAGCTTCGCCAACTGGATCGGCTACCGCATGGGCGATGCGTGGCGACCGGAGCTGGGCATTGCCGGTGACGCCCTGCAGACCGGGTTCGCGGCGATGGAGACCGATGCGCTGGTGGCGGGGCGCCCGGTGCGGCAGGCGATCGAAACCAGCGACCAGATCGATTCCGCCTTCGATGCCATCACCTACGGCAAGGGCGGGCAGGTCGTCGCGATGATTGCCGCCTGGCTGGGCGAGGATCGCTTTCGCGAGGGGGTGCGCCGCTACATCGCCGCGCACCGGGGCGGCAATGCCACCAGCGACGATTTCTTCGCCGCGCTGGCCGAAGTCGCGGGCGATCCCCGGCTGGTGCCCGCCTTGCGTAGCTTCGTGGAGCAGCAGGGCGTGCCCCTGCTGGCGCTGCGCCAGCAGGGCGACCATGTGGCGGTGACCCAGCTGCGCTACACCACCGCGGGCATCGCCCCGCCGCCGGGCAAGTGGATCATCCCGCTGTGCTTCCGCCGGGGCGCGCAGATCACTTGCACGATCATGGACCGGCCGAACCAGTCCTTCACCGTACCCGGCAGCGGCCCGGTGTTCCCCAATGCGGGCGGGGCCGGATACTACCGTTTCGAACTGACCGCCGGGCACTGGCAGTCGCTGATCGCCGGAGCCGGTAGCCTGCCCTCGGGCGAGGCGCTGTCGCTGGTCGATTCGCTCGATGCCTCGATCCGCGGCGGGCGCGGCAATGTCTCGGAGATGGCGCTCCTGGCCCGAGCGCTGATCCGCCATCCCGATCCCCATGCCGCCGATGCGCCGTTCGAGGCGCTGTCGCGCTATGTCATGCAGGGCCTTGTCACCGGGCGCGGGCGGCTCGGGTTCAATCTGCTGCGCGAGCGGCTCTATATGCCGCTGCTCAAGGAAGACGGCTTCGATCCGCGTGCGGGCATTTATGCCCACGAAGCGCCCGCGCGCATCCAGCGCCGGGTGCAGGTGGTGGAGGCGCTGCTGGCGACCAGCCGGGGCGGCAAGCTGCGCGACCAGATGGCACAGGCGATGGAGGCTTACCTCAGGGGGGACGGGGCCGCGCTGGACCCGGCATGGATGGACCATGCGCTGGACGTCTACCTGTTCAAGCGGGCGGCCGACAAGGCGGGCGGCGAGGAGGGCGGCGGGGCCGCGCGCGATCTGGTGGAAAGGGCGCTGTCTTCGGACGATCCGGTGTTCCGCCCGGCCGCATTGGCGGCCTCGGCGCGCACCGGTGACGTGAAGCTGGCGTCATGGCTGCTGGACCTCAAGGACCCGCGCCTGCGCGAGGGCGAGCGGCTGAGTTTCCTCGACGGCATCATGGCCCGCAGCGCCACGCGCGACATCGGTTATCAGTGGGCGCTTGCCCATCTCGACGATCTGGTGAGCGCCAGCGGCGGCCCGTTCTTCGCCACCCGCCTGCCGCAGCTGCTGGGCCGCTACTGCTCGGTGGACAAGGCCGAACGGATCACCCGCGACTTCGGGCCGAGCCTTGCGGGAACTTCGGGCGCTCTGGAACTCGCGCGCGCCAGCGAGCGGGTGCGCAATTGCGGGTTGCTGGACGATCTGGTGGGTAGCCAGATCGATGCGGATTTCGTGGCGATGAAGTAGGGGGCGCTCAATTCGATCCGACGGGGATCCAGTGGCGCTTGAGATACTCGTCGAACATCGGGACCGTGAAGGCGATATCCCCATGCGCCGGGCTGTAGATCATGCCTTTCGCGATGATCTGCGCGCGCCGGGGGCCAAGGGTCGTCAGTTTTTCACCCAGCACTTCAGCCACGTCCGAGGATCGGTATGGCCCCGGCCCCAATCGGGCCATGGCAATCACGTATTCCTTTTCCTTTGGCGTCAGACGGTCGATCCTGACTTTGAAGAAGCCTTCGTCCAACCGACGCAGCGCCTCCTTTTCCGCCGCTTCTACGCAAGTAATCGCGATCGGTGATTCCGGCGAGGCATTCCAGACCTGATAGCCCCACTCCTGAAGGAAATAGGGATATCCACGTGTCAATGCGACGATGGTATCCAGCACGTCGGGTTTGATCGTTTCCCCTTCCTCCTCGATTGGCTGACGTATCGCATTCGCCGCTGCGGCGTTGGGCAGGGCGTCGATCTTGGGGAAGACGAATAACCGCTCCGCATAGGACTTTGCATCGCCCGACAATGCTGCGATGGCAGGCAGACCGGCACCGAACAGCAGGACCGGCAAGCCTTTCTGATTGATCCGGTGAATGGCGACGATGAGGGCACCCAGTTCGTCCGGCGAAAGGTACTGCACTTCGTCGATCAGCAACGCCCATCCGCGACTGGCCGCTTTTGCTGCCTCGCCGACTTTCAGGAAGAGTTCGGTGATGTCGTATTCGAGATTGCCACTGTCGGCAACGCCGGGTTCCGGATCGACGGAGACTTCGAAGTCTCCGACGCTGATCTTGAAGGCGCTAGCAAAGCTGCGCAGCGCCCTTAGCGCGTTATGCGTGGATGTTCTGGCGGCTTCGACGAGGGACAGTTTTCGCAGAACCTGATGGATCTTGGGGTAAAGCAGATCGACGAGTTTGCGGTCTTCCGGGGCTTCGATGAACGAGGTCAGGTATCCGCGTTCTTCAGCGATCTGTTCGATCTTGTTGAGAAGAACGGTCTTTCCCACTCCGCGTAAGCCGAGCAGCATTTGCGATTGGGCGGGGCGGCCCAGCAGGACGCGCTGCAAGGCGGTGTCCGCCGTGGTGATGATTTCCTCACGGCCGGCCAGCTCCGGCGGCTGAGAGCCTGCTCCGGGCGCAAACGGATTTCGAACCGGGTCCATGTTTATCTCTTTAGGGCATAGTATAGCGTGGTGATGATATACTCATGCATAATTCCCTAAAGGTCAATCGGGGCTCACCCCACCGGCAGTTCGACCCTGGCCCTGAGGCCCTCGACCGTGCCGTCCGCCGCCAGTCGGTTGGCCAGCACCAGCGCGCCGCCGTGCTGTTCGGCGATCGCGCGGGCGAGCGCGAGGCCGAGGCCCGCCCCGCCGGTGGCGCTGTTGCGCGAGGGGTCGCCGCGGGTGAAGGGGTTCATCATCGCGTGGATCTGGTCCTCGGGGATGCCCGGGCCGTCGTCGTCGATCACGATCACGGCGCTGCGGCCCCCCGGCGTGGTTTCGCGCGAGAGCGAGACGCGGGCGCGCTGGCCGTAGCGCAGGGCGTTGCCGATCAGGTTGCGTAGTGCGCGGCGGATCCAGGTCGGGCGCAGTTCCAGCGCGATGCGTTCGGTCTCGTCCACTTCGACCGGCTCGCCCATGTCCTCGTATTCCTCGATCACCGAGAACATCAGCGCCGAGAGCTCGGTGCGTTCCAGCGGGTCGCTCGGGCGGCCGACGCGGGCCAGCGAGAGGATGTCGTCGAGGGTGCGCACGATGTCCTCGATGGTGCTGGCCATGCGGCCGCGCTCGACATCGTCGGAGACCGATTCGATGCGCACGCGCAAAGCCGCCAGCGGGGTCTTGAGGTCGTGCCCGATGGCGCCGAGCATCACGTCCTTCTCGTCGAGCAGGGCGGCGATGCGCGATTCCATCGCGTTGTGGGCCACGATCAGCCGCTGCATGTCCTCGGGGCCGGAAGGGGCGAGCTGGCCGTCGAGGTCCTGCGTGGCGGCAAAGCGTTCGAGCCGGCGGGTAAGCGCGGCGAGCGGGCGGGTAATGCGGCGCAGGATCAGCGCCACCGCCACCATCAGCACCACGTAGATGCTGATCGTCTGGATCAGGATCGGCCCCAGCAGCACGTTTTCCGGGCGCGGGCCGCGCACCCGGGCGATGATCCAGCTGCCCTCGTCGCTGGTACGCACGCCCACCACCATGAGGTTGGAGCGCAAGAGGCCGGAGACCTCGTCGGGCGGCAGGCCGAAGCTGGCGGCGCGGCGCAGCAGGCCGCGCCGGGCGTAGCGGTCCTGCCCGGCGGCGCGGTGGACGACCACCACCTCGCGGACGGTGAAGTCCTGGTCGGCGAGGATCCTGGTCAGTTCGGTCTCGGCGTCGCGGTCGCGCGCCTCGCCGGGCAGGACCGGGGAGCGGGTGCTGTATTCGAGGTGGTAGCCCTTGGGCGGCGGCCCGGAGAGCGGTCCGCCCGGGGTGTCTCCGGGGCGGGCGTTCTGGCGGCGCACCAGCCCGCGGGGGCCGCGCGTCTCCATGATCAGGCGGAACACCGCGGCATTGTTCATGCCCGCCTCGTAGCCTTCGCGCTGGGCGCGGTAGACGAGGAAGGTGCCGAGCCCTTGCACCAGCAGCAGCGCCGCGGCGACGGCGAGCAGCATCTGGCCCATCAGGCTGTGCGGGCGCAGGATCTTCAGGCGGGACGGGAGCACGGGGGATGGGGGCATGGGGGCCGGGCTCATTCCGCCGGGGCGGGCATGCGGCGCACGTCGGCGGCGAGCATGTAGCCGCCGCCCCAGACCGTCTGGATCAACTGCGGGTTGCGCGAATCGACCTCGATCTTGCGGCGCAGGCGGCTGACCTGGTTGTCCACCGCACGGTCGAACAGGTGCGCCTCGCGGCCCTGCACCATGTCGAGCAGGCGGTCGCGGTTGAGCACCTGGCGGGGATGTTCGAGGAAGGCCATGAGCAGGCGGAACTCGACCGAGGAGATCGCCACCGAGGCGCCTTCGGCATCGGTGAGGCGGCGCTTGAGCGGATCGAGCTGCCAGGTCTCGAAGGCAAAGATCTCGTTCTCCGTCGCGGGCGCGGCGATGCGGGCGGCGCGGCGCAGCACCGAGCGGATGCGGGCGACCAGTTCGCGCGGTTCGAAGGGCTTCACCACATAGTCGTCGGCGCCGATCTCGAGGCCGACGATACGATCGGTCGCCTCGCCGCGGGCGGTGAGGAAGATCACCGGCACGTCCTGCGCCTCGACGAGGTGGCGGCACAGCGAGAGGCCGTCCTCGCCGGGCATCATGATGTCGAGCAGGACCAGGTCGGGCTTCTCGTCGCGCAGCAGATTGCGGGCCTCGGCGGCGCTCTGGGCCTGTCTTACGGCAAACCCCTGGCGCGAGAGGTACTCGGCCAGGGGTTCGCGAAGCGCGGACTCGTCGTCGACGAGGAGCAGGCGGGCAGTGGTGGTGTCGGTCGTCATTTCTATCCGTTCGGGCGGCGCTTAGCTGGCCGGCTTCGGGGCGGGCGGCGGGCCTTCGGGCGGGCCGCGGCGCTGCCCGCGCATCTGGCGATGGGCGGCCTGGCGCTCTTCCTTCGTGACCTTGCCGTCCTTGTTGGTGTCCATGGCATCGAAGCGCTTGAGGGCGGCGGCGATGAATTCGGCCTTGGTGACCGCGGCGTCCCTGCCGCCATCGCCCATGCGGGCCATCGGAGCCCCCATCGAACCGGGGCCGCCGAAATGCCCACCCATGCGGGGACCATGACGGCGGGGGCCGTGACCGCGCGGGCCATGCTTGCCGGGCGCGGCCTGTGCATCCGGACCGCCTTCCGGCGGGGCCATGTCAGGACCGCCTTCCGGCGGTGGGGGCGGCATGTCGGGCCGTCCTTCGGGACCACGACCTTCCGGGCCGCGATCGGCGAGGAATTCTGCCTTCGAGATCATGCCGTCGCCATTGGTGTCGAGGCGCTTGAACATCTCTTCGCGCATCTGGGCGCGGCGGGCCTCACGGTCGGCCTTGTCGAGCTTGCCGTCCTTGTTGACGTCGAGCCGGGCGAAGCGCGCCTCGGCGGCGGCCTGCGCTTCGGCGCGGGTGACGGTGCCGTCGCCGTTGGCGTCCATGTGGAAGCCGTCTTCGGGCGGCGGAGGCGGCGTGTCGGGAGCCTTTGCAACGGCGATGCCACCGATGGCGAGCGCCGCGGCGGAGAGGCCGATGGCAAACTTGGTCAGGTGGCGCGTCATGTCTGCTCTCTCACTCCTGCAAGCGATTCCGGCGAAAGCCGCGAGGCGGGGAAGGGAGGGGGAAGAACTGCCCCGCAGCTTTCTGAGCCTCGTTCTATCCCGTGCTTGTCGCGCAGATGTGCCGCTTTGCGGATAGTTTGTCGTCAATTGTCACAAGTCTGGCTGGCTGCTCGGCAAGATGCAAGCCAAGAGCGCTGCCAGCAGCCGGCCTTGGCCAATTCCACTGCGACTCCCTCCGTTCTCCCGAACCGGCTGACATTGCGGGCAGCCAGGAGGGTAGCTAATTTGCTGCAGGTGAACAGCGAGAGGGCGCGCGGGTACATGGAAGGTCAACCGGCTGAGAAGCGATTGACAGCATGGCAAGGGTTGTTTGCGGTAGTGCTAGGGACCGCTGTCGCCGTTATAGTGGGTCAGTTCGCCACCGTAGGCGCAGCCGAGATTGCGGGGGTTATGGTGGCGTCCATCACAATCTGCGTGACGGGTTTTCGAGATTATCGCTCCAGGAAGTGGTTCGCGCCGCTCATGATGGGTTGGATCACCTTGCACTTAGCTGCGTTGATTTTCGTTGTGATACCAATGAAAATCGCGGGCTCCAAATTCTTGATCCAACTGATCTGGCCGGACTACCTCGCCTTCGTGGCGCTGGTTTTTCTCGCTGAGCGTGTCTGGGAGCGAAGGTCTCAGCGCTGACGTCGGCTATCGCGGACGATGCTCGGTGCCTTCGCCGGCGGTGATGAACACGGCGCTGGCTGGGGCGGAGACATCGGCGGTGTGCCAAGCCCCCGCCGGGTTGATCGCATATTGGCCTGCGGTGATCGTGACGGACCGCTGCGTGCCATCGCGCAGCTCCTGATGCAGCGTCATCTCGCCGGACAGGCACACCACCAGTTCGTCGCCCATGGGGTGCATTTCCCACGATGTCCAGCTTTCGGCAAAATCGTGCATCGAGACCAGCCGCCCTTCGGCGCCGTCCGCGGCGGTGCGGGTCGAGTAGGCGGCGTACCACTCCATGCCGGTAAAGGCAGGCTGCTGCTCCGCCCGGGCGCCGAGGCCGAGGTGGACGGGATGGGTCCTGAGGTCTGGAGGCTGATCGGTCATCGGCGCGTCCTTCCGGCAAAGCGCTTGCCGGAAGGACGCTACCGCTGTGGGCTCTCGCCTACAAGGTCAGAGGGGCCAAGCTCAGAGAGGCGCGCACTGGACCTTGAGCCAGGCCAGCGTCGCCGCATCCTCGGGCGCGGACAGCTGCGGGCCGATCACTTGCAGCACGCGGGCGTGGTAGGCGTTCCACCACGCCGTCTCGTCCGCGCTGAGCAGCGCGGTATCGACGAGGCGGCGCTCGATCGGCGCAAGCGTCAGCGTCTCGAAGCCGAGGTACTCGCCGTCCGAACCCTCGAATTCGCGCTTCTCGACCAGTACCAGGTTCTCGATGCGGATGCCGTATTCGCCGGCCTTGTAGTAGCCCGGCTCGTCGCTGAGGATCATGCCGGGGAGCAGTTCCTGCATCGTGCCGGCCTGGCCGCCCGCCGCCTTGGCGATGCGCTGCGGGCCTTCGTGGACCGAGAGGAAGCTGCCGACGCCGTGGCCGGTGCCGTGGGCATAGTCGAGCCCGACCGACCACAGGAACTGGCGCGCCAGGGTATCGAGCTGGCTGCCGTTGGTGCCCTTGGGGAACACCGCGCGGTCGATGGCGATGGTGCCCTTGAGCACGCGGGTGAAGCGGTCCTTCACTTCGTGGAGCGAGGTCTTGCCCGGCGTTTCCCCAAGGTGCTCCATCGTGCCGATCCAGACGGTGCGGGTGATGTCGGTGGTGCCGCAGGGGTACTGGCCGCCCGAATCGACGAGGTAGACGCTTTCCGGCTCCAGCCTGAGGCTCGATTCCTCGGACACGCGGTAGTGCGGGCTGGCTGCATTAGGGCCCGCGCCCGAAATCGTGTCGAACGAGAGGTCGCGCAAGTCGCCGCAGCGCTGGCGGAATTCCAGCAGCTTGGCCGCCGCGCTCATCTCGGTCACTTCGCCCTTGGGGCCTTCGACCGCGAGCCAGTGGAGGAAACGCGTCACCGCCACGCCGTCGATTGCCTGGGCATCGCGCTGGCCCTGCTGCTCGACCGGGTTCTTCACCGCCTTGGGCAGGATGGTGGGATCGCGCTGCTCGACCACGGTGGCGCCCGCTGCCTTCAGCGTTTCGAAGATCGCGGCCACGGCATTGTCGGGATCGATCGAGACGCGCTTGCCGCCAAGCGTCTTGAGGCCCGCCACGAAGTCCGCGCGCGGGCGCACGGTGACGGCATTGCCGAGGTGGTGGCGCAGTTCGGGCGTCACTTTCTCTTCGGCGATGTAGAGGTCGGCGGTGCCGTCGGCATGGGCGACGACGTAAGACAGCGCAACCGGCGTGCGCTCCACATCGGTGCCGCGCAGATTGAGCAGCCAGGCGATCGAATCGAGCGCCGAGATTACCGTGGCGTCGAGGCCCTGCGCGGTCAGCCATTCGGACACGGCGGCGCGCTTGGCCTTGCTCGATTCGCCGGCGAAGGCGTCGTCATGCACTTCGGCGGGCGCGGGCGAGGGCTGGGGCTGGTCCTGCCAGATCGCGTCGATGGGATTGCCTTCGACCGGGACAAGCGTGGCCCCGCGCGCGGCCAGCGCGGCGCTGGCGGCGTCCACCCACTTGGAACCGTGGAGCCAGGCGTCGTAGCCGATCCTGGCACCCTTGGGCGCATTCTCGCCCAGCCAGCGGGCCGGGCTGGTCTGCGGCACGCTTTCATAGGCGTAGAACTGGCCGTTCACCTGCTCGCGCACTTGCAGGGTGTAGCGCCCGTCCACGAACATCGCGGCGGCCGAGGGCAGCGAGGCATCGGTCAGCACCACGGCCGTACCGGCCGAACCGCCGAAGCCGGTGAGCCAGGCGAGGCGCTGGGCATAGGCGCCGACATATTCGCTCATGTGCTCGTCGGAAATCGGGATCACGAAGCCGTCGAGGCCGCGCGACTTCAGTTCCTGACGCAGGGCATCGAGCCGCGCCTCGTGGGTATTCATCAACATGTTCGGGGTATCCGGCTTGCGGGGGTCATGCAGGCAACATAGATCGTGCGCATGGCAGATTCCACCCAGACCCTCTCGGGTCCTCCACAGGCGGCGAAGAAGCCGCACAGCTTCACCCGCCACGGCGTGACCGTCGAGGACGATTACGCATGGCTGCGCGATGCCGGTTATCCCGAAGTCACCGACAAGGACGTGCTGGCGCATCTCGAAGCCGAGAACCGGTGGTTCGAACACTGCATGGCCGGCCAGCAGGGCAAGATCGACGCGCTGTTCCAGGAAATGCGCGCGCGCATCAAGGAAGCCGACAAGTCGGTGCCGCAGAAGGACGGCGACTACCTCTGCTGGATCGAGTTCGAGGAAGGCGCCGAGTACAAGAAGTGGTGGCGCAGGCCCGTCGCTGGCGGTCCGGACGAGCTGATCCTCGACGAAGTGGCGCTGGCCGCGGGCAAGGACTACTTCAACCTCGGCGCGATCTCCACCAGCGCGGACGGCAGGCTGCTGGCCTATTCGGTGGACGACAACGGCTCCGAACGCTTCACCGCGCGGATCAAGGACCTGACCACCGGCGAATTGCTGGCGGACGAGATTCCCGGAACCCTTTCGGCATTGGTCTGGGCCGCGAACGACAAGGCGCTCGTCTACTCGCTTGCCAACGAGCAGTGGCGGACCGACAATGCCCGCCTGCACTGGCTGGGCCAGCCGCTCGACAGCGACGTTGAACTCTACCACGAGGACGACGAGGGTTTCCGCGTCGGTTCCTCGCTCTCGTCGAACGAGCAGTGGCTGCTGATCGGCACCAGCGATCACGAGACCAGCGAATGCCGCATGGTCCGCGCCGACGATCCGCTGGGCGAGCAGATCCTGGTCAAGCCGCGCGAGAAGGGCGTCGAGTACGATGTCGATGAGCGCGAGGGCGTGCTCTACATCCACACCAACGACACGCACGAGAACTTCCGCCTCGCCACGGCGCCGCTCGCCGATCCCGGCACGTGGACAACGCTGATCGCGGGCAGCGACGAATTCTACCTGACCGGCGCCGAGCTGTTCCGCGACTTCTACGTCACCGAGGGCCGCAAGACGGTTGGTGCCGGGGCCGGGCTCGACCGCATCGAGGTGCGCTACTACGACGATCCCGCCCGCGTCGAGCCGATCGTGTTCCCCGAGGCGAGCTATTCGGCGGGCCTTGCCAACAATCCCGAATGGCACGTGACAAGCCTGCGGCTGACCTACGAATCGATGGTCAGCCCCTCCAGCGTCTACGACTACGATGTCGCCGCGCGCACGCTCGAGGTGCTCAAGGTCCAGGAAATCCCCTCGGGCTATGACGCCTCGCTCTATGCCACCGAGCGACTGGAGATCCCGGCGCGCGACGGCACCATGGTGCCGGTCTCGGTGGTCTATCGCCGCGACCGCGCCACGACGAATGGGGGCGGGGCGGGGCCGCTGCATCTCTACGGCTACGGCGCTTACGGCATCTCGATCGATCCGGGCTTCTCGACCACCCGGCTCAGCCTCGTCGACCGCGGCTTCGCTTATGCCATCGCTCATATCCGCGGCGGCGACGACCTTGGCCGGGCCTGGTACAAGGCGGGCAAGCTGGAGCAGCGCACCAATACCTTCAACGACTTCGTCGATTGCGCGCGCGGCCTCGTCGCGCGCGGCTTTACCGAGGCGGGCAGGATCTCGATCTCGGGCGGCTCGGCGGGCGGCGAACTGATGGGCGCGGTGATCAACTCGGACCCCGCGCTGTTCGGCGCGGTGGTGGCGCATGTGCCCTTCGTGGACGTGCTCAACACCATGCTCGACGATTCCCTGCCGCTGACGCCGGGCGAATGGCCGGAATGGGGCAATCCGATCGAGGACAAGGCCGCCTTCGAGCAGATCCTCGGCTATTCGCCCTACGACCAGGTCAAGGCGCAGGCCTATCCGCCGCTGATGGTGACCGCCGGCCTCAACGATCCGCGCGTGACCTATTGGGAGCCGGCCAAGTGGGTGGCGAAGCTGCGCGAGGTGAAGACGGACGGCAACGAGCTGATCCTCAAGACCAACATGGGCGCGGGCCACGGCGGCAAGTCGGGCCGGTTCGAGAGTCTCAAGGAAACGGCAGAGGAATTCGCCTTCATCCTCTGGCAATTGCAGGTTTGAAAATTCGCTGAACGCGAATTTTGCGGCACCGGCCCACGCCCCCACCCGACCACCCATCAGGATACACTCGTGGGTGGTCGGCCCCCTCAGCGAAAAGGTCCCCCGGACCTTTTCGTGCTCTTCGGGACGGGCGTGGGCCGGTGCCGCACGAAAATGCCCGGATGGGCATTTTCGATCAGGAGAAAGACATGAGCGACCGCTTTGCCATGACCTTCACGGCGACGGCCCATGACATCGACGTCATGGGCCACGTCAACAATGCCGTGTGGGTGCAGTGGATGGAGGCGATCGCCGTCTCGCACTGGGAGGCCGGCGCCACGCCCGAGCAGGTCGAGAAATACGTCTGGGTCGTGACCCGCCACGAGATCGACTATCGCGGCAACATTACCGAGGGCGAGAGCGTGGCGGCGCAGACCTTCATTCCCGAAGGCCCCAGCGGCGCGCGGTTCGACCGGCGCGTGGAGTTCCGCAATGAGGCGGGCAAGGTCATCGTCGCGGCCAAGACCACGTGGGCGATGATCGACAAGGAAACCGGCCGCATCATGCGCGTGCCGCCCGAGGTTGCCGAACGCTTCAGTGCAGGCTGACGACGGTCTGTTCGAGAAGCGAGGGCGACTGCGCGATTGCCGCGAAACTCTTGCTCACGGTGCGGTTTCGCCCCGCCGCCTTGGCTTCGTAGAGCAGGCGGTCGCACTGGCGGTAGAGGTCGTTGAAGCGCATCGCCGGAGCGCTGGTGACCAGGCCCATGCTGGCGGTCACCGGCCGGTCGAGTAGCGGCACTTCGGCGGCGATGCGCGCCGGGATCGCCTGGCGGCGGCGTTCGGCACGCTCGGCGGCGCCGGTGCCGCGCAGCAACATCAGGAATTCCTCGCCGCCGATGCGCACCACCACGGTGTCCTCGTCCGGCATCAGCGCCACCGCGACGGCGCGCAGCACCGCATCGCCGGTCGCATGGCCGCGGGTGTCGTTGATCGACTTGAAATGGTCGAGATCGATCAGCGCCATCGTGTCGAAGCCTTCGAGCACCAGGCGGCTGTAGCGCTCCTCGAAGCCGCGACGGTTGTAGAGCCCGGTCAGCGGATCGCGTTCGGCCAGGCTTTCCAGCATGCGCGCCTGCGTCAGCGCGCGGTCGCGCTGGTCCTTGAGCGCCATGAAGCGGTCCGCCGCGCCCAGCGTGGTCACCAGCACCTCGAAGGCGATGGAGACGTGCTGCAGCGTCATCAGCCCCAGCGGCGCATCGGTGGCCCCCAGCATCGAGACGATGCGGAACAGGCCCATGCCGATCAGCGGGGCCCAGCCGACGATCTGGAACCACACGGTGCGGCTGCCGCGCTGGTCATCGTCCAGCCCAGCAGCAGGATGAACGGCAGGAACGAGGCGTAATAGAGCATCGCCGCGCTGGCGAGCAGCGGGCCGGAGGCGAGGTTGTAGTAGAGCGCCCAGAACAGCACCCAGGGGATAGCCGCCAGCAGCAGCCGCTTGTGCTGCCGGTCGAGCATGCCGGGTTCGAGCAGGTCGTCGAAGAAGCGCGAGGCGCCGATGATGATCAGGCTCCAGCTGAGCGAGGAGAGCGCGCAGATCTGCGTCAGCGAGAGCGAGACGAAGCGGTTGATGAGGCCGCTGCCCACCGCCGTCTGCATCAGCATCGCAAAGACGCCCAGCGCATGCCAGAGCGCGAAAGGCTGGCGCAGCACGCGGAAGATCGCGAAATTGAGCACCAGCGGCATGATCATCAGCCCGCAGAGCGCGGCGAGGATCAGCGCGTCGTTGCCGACCGCGCGCTCGTCCGCCGGCGCGGCGATCACGGCATCGGACAGCAGCCCCTTGTGGCGCGGGTTCACCACCTTGAGCACGTAGGCGCCGGGGGCTTCTCCCGATGCCAGGCGCGGCAGCGGCATCTCCATCGTCCAGGACGTGGAGGCGAGGTGCAGATCCGGCTCGGTGATCGGCCGGGTCGCGCTTTGGCCATCCGCGCCGAGGGCGGTGACCGACAGCGCGGTGAAGCCGGTCAGGCGGGTATTGAGCGTTTCGCCGGGCACTTGCCGGTGTCCGGCCATGTCGATCCGCACGAAGCTCGCCATGCCGCCGGCGATCGGCCAGGTCCTGCCGCTGCAATCCCAGCGCGCCGGATCGCGGGCGAGGGCGGCCGCCGATTCGCCGCTATCGGCAAGCGCGGTGCAGACCGAGCCCGGGGCAAAGGCGGGTTGCGGATGGGCGGCAGCGGGCAGCGCCAGCAAGGCCAGGGCCGCTGCCCACACGCCGAACAGATAGGAAAGGGCCCCCGGGTACATGGCTGCTCAATCGCCGATCTCGATCAAGATATGGTTAACATACTGACAGATTGCCGCTCCGCAACCTTGCCGGAAACCGACGAAATCGTCGCCCTTTCGGGCGGACTGGCGCGAGCTGCTATCGATTCATCCGATCATCCCCACCCGATCGCGCATCGCCAGCATCCCGCGGGTGTCCGGGTGTCCGGGTGTCCGGGCGGGTGGCGGAGCGGGCCGGTGCTGCCCTCAAGCGGCCCTCAAGCGGCCGTTGCGGGCATTTTCAAACCGGCGCTGACGCAAGCGGTGGACCATTTGCCCACCCCTCAGTGGGCGTCGCGCAGGCTCTGGGTGATGATGCGGTCGCGGGCGGCGCGGATGTCGCCGGTCTCGTGCTGGATCGACAGCCGCTCCCTGTCGCTGGCGCGGTAGGTGTTTTCTGCCGCGTCGATCTGCTGGAGCGAGAGGCCGAGGTCGTCCAGCGCCTCGCGCGCCATCGCCACCGCCGATTCCATGACCTCGCGCACCATGAAGGCGACGGGGGCATCCATCAGCCGGATCATCGTGCGCCGGTCGTAGACGCGGGCGAGGATGCGGGCATCGGGGAAAGCCTGGTGGACGTTCTGCAGGAAGCTTTCGGAAAGCTGGTCGCCGTCGATGCAGAACACGATCATCTGCGCCTCGCCGGCGCCGGCCTGGCGCAGGAGGTCGATGCGGGTGCCGTCGCCGAACCAGACCTTGGCGCCGAAGCCGCCGGCCACGTCGATCATCTCGATGTCGGTGTCGATCAACGTCACCTCGATCTCGGCGGCGATCAGCACCTGGGCCACGGTCTGGCCGAAGCGGCCATACCCCACCACCAGCGCGCGGGCGCCGTCGCGGCGGGGACCTTCGCGGGTTTCCTTGGAGGTCGGCATCTCGCGGATGCGCGCGGTGGCCATCATCAGGAACGGGGTGGTGACCATCGAGAGGGTGACGATGGCGCTGAACAGGCTGGCGGCGCTGGGGTCGACCAGCCAGGCGTCCCTGGCCTGGGCGAACAGCACGAAGCCGAATTCGCCGCCCTGGCTGAGCAGCAGGCCGAGCGCCAGCGCGCTGCGCCAGTTCATCCGGAAGGCCAGGCCCAGGAGGAAGATCACCCCGCTCTTCACCGCGATCAGCGCGAACGCCATGGCCAGCACGAACAGCGGCCGCTCGGCGATCGCCGAGAGGTCGAGCATCATGCCCACCGACATGAAGAACAGGCCCAGGAGCAGCGTGCGGAACGGCTCGACGTCGGCCTCCAGCTCGTGGCGATAGGGGGAATCGGCCAGCATGACCCCGGCGATGAAGGCGCCGAGCGCGGTGGAGAGGCCCAGCGACTGCATCAGGGCGGCCGAGGCGATCACCGTGAACAGCGCCGCGAACACGAACATCTCGCGCTCGCCGAGGTTGCCGATCAGGCGGAACAGCGGGCGAATCGCGAAGCGGCCCGCCAGGATCAGCCCGGCGATGGCGGCCAGCGTTTCCAGCACCAGGATCCAGCCGGGAGGGCCTTCGGGCAGGTGCGGGTTGCGGTTCATCGCCGCGATGATCGTGATCAGCGGGATGATCGAGAGATCCTGGAACAGCAGGATCGCGAAGGAGCGCTCGCCGAACGGGGTGTGCAGGCGGCCGGCGCCCTGCAGCATCGGCAGTACCTGCGCGGTGGAGGAAAGGCCGAGCGGCAGCCCCAGCGCCAGCGAGGCGGAAATGCTGAAGCCGGTCGTGACATAGATGACGGCCGAGATGGCGAGCCCGCAGAGCGCCACTTGCAGCAGGCCCAGCCCGAAGATCTCGCTGCGCATCCGCCACAGGCGCCGGGGCGCGAGTTCGAGGCCGACGATGAACAGCAGGAAGGTGATGCCCAGTTCCGCGATGCCCAGCTTGTTCTCGGGATCGCCGACAAGGCCGAGCATGGAAGGCCCGAGGATCGCGCCCGCGAGCAGGTAGCCCAGCGTGGCACCCAGCCCGAGGCGGCGGAACAGGAGGACAAAGGCAAGCGCGGTGCCGAGCAGCAGGAAGCCGTCTCGCAGCAGGAATGCCTGGGAATGATCTTGCATCGGGGCCTTTCGGGGGCAGGGACGCGGGGGTGCCGTCAAAGCGGCAGGGTAGGGCTATTGGCGGGCAATTGGTAGGTTGGCGTTGGGATGGCTTGACCTTGCCCGCCAATCCCGCTTCCCGCGCGCCATTGGGGGGCTGTGTGTGGGGGGCGGGGCTGCGGGCGCCCCCCTGCCGTGCCTAGAGCGGCGCGCCGTTCTCGTCGCGGTAGATGTCGCGGCGGCCGACGTGGTTGGCGGGGCCGACGTAGCCGTCCTGCTCCATGCGCTCCACCCACTTGGCGGCGGTGTTGTAGCCCACGCCCATCTGGCGCTGCAGCCAGGAGACCGAGACCTTCTGGTTCTCGAACACCAGCTGGCAGACCTGGCGGTACTTGCGCTCTTCCGGCTGGTCGGAGGCGGTGGCGTCGAGGTCGTCGAAGCCGAACGAGCCTTCTTCCGGCTCGTTGGTGACGGCATCGACGTAGTCGGGCTTGCCCTGCGCGCGCCAGTGATCGGCAACGTGTTCGACTTCCTCGTCCGAGACGAAGGGGCCGTGGACGCGCTTCACCGGGTCGGAGCTGGGCTTGTAGAGCATGTCGCCCTTGCCCAGCAGCTGCTCGGCGCCCTGTTCGCCCAGGATCGTGCGGCTGTCGATGCGGCTGGTGACGGCAAACGACACGCGGGTCGGCAGGTTGGCCTTGATGACGCCGGTGATGACGTCGACCGAGGGGCGCTGCGTCGCCATGATCAGGTGGATGCCCGCCGCGCGGCTCTTCTGGCTGAGGCGCTGGATCAGCACTTCGATTTCCTTGCCGACGGTGACCATGAGGTCGGCGAGTTCGTCGACGATGAGCACGATCTGCGGCAGCGTCTCGTAATCGAGCTGGCGATCTTCGTAGAGCTCCTCGCCGGTTTCGGGATCGAAGCCGATCTGGATGCGGCGGCCCAGCGGCTTGCCCTTGGCGGCGGCGGCGCGGACTTTCTCGTTGAAGCTGGCGAGGTTGCGCACGCTGATCTCGCTCATCTGGCGGTAGCGGCGCTCCATTTCCTCGACCGCCCACTTCAGCGCGCGCACCGCCTTGGGCGGCTCGGTGACGACCGGCGAGAGCAAGTGCGGAATATCGTCGTAGCTCTTGAGTTCCAGCACCTTGGGATCGACGAGAATCAGGCGGCACTGCGCCGGGGTGAGGCGGTAGAGCAGCGAGAGCAGGATGGTGTTGAGGCCGACCGACTTACCCGAACCGGTGGTACCGGCGACCAGCAAGTGCGGCATCGTCGCCAGGTCCGCCACCACCGGTTCGCCGGCGATGTCCTTGCCCAGGATGATCGGCAGCATGCCCTTGTGGCTGGCGAAAGCCTCGGAGGCGACCATCTCCTTGAACGAGACCATCTGGCGGTCGGCATTGGGCAGTTCGATGCCCATGACGGTGCGCCCCGGAATCGAGGAGACGCGGGCCGAGATCGCGCTCATGTTGCGGGCGATGTCGTCGGCAAGGCCGATCACGCGGCTGGCCTTGATGCCGGGGGCCGGCTCCAGTTCGTACATGGTGACGACCGGGCCGGTGCGCACGGCGGTGATCTCGCCCTTGACGTTGAAATCGTCCAGCACGGTTTCGAGCAGGCGCGCGTTGCGTTCGAGGCTGAGCTTGTCGATCTTGGGCTGCGAGTTGGGCGGCGGATCGTTGAGCAGGTCGAGCCCGGGCAGCGCGAACTTGTCGAACATGTCCTTCTGGCGGTTGCCGATGTTGAGCTGCGCGGGGGTGGCGGCGGCCTTGGGATCGCTGATCTCGGGTGCCTTGCGCGGCTTGGCCGGTTCGCGCTGGGCAGCGGCGGCCACCGGCGCGTCGTCGAAGTCGTCGTCCATGAACGGCGCGGACTGGATCTTCGGCGCCTTCTCGCGGGTCTTTTCCTTCTCGGCGCTGCGGGGCGAGGCCTCGCCGGGGGCGGAAGCGCGGCCGATGCGGCCGGGCAGGGTCAGCAGGCGGCCCCAGTCCCAGGCGAACACGCTGCCCGCCAGCAGCAGGCCGCCGCCAAGGCAGAGCACGGAAATGGCAAAGGCCGCCCAGGAGGCAAAGACGCCGGGCAGGAAGCCGGTCAGCGTCTCGATCACCCAGGCGCCGAGCAGGCCGGAAATGCCGCCCATCGAGGCGGGCAGGGTGCCGCCGGGCTGGACATAGGTGAGGCCGAGCAGGGTGCCGGTGGCGCCGGCCTGCGGGAAGGCGAGGCTGAGCACCGTGGCGATCAGCACCATGGCCAGCGCCAGCACAAAGACCGGGCGCCACCAGCGCTGGTTGGAAGGCTCCATCTCGCCGTCCTCTTCCTCGACCAGCAGCCAGAGCTTGCGGGCGAAGACATAGAGCAGCGGCACGAAGAGCGCGGAAACCGGGCCGAACAGCAACAGCACCCGCTCCGCCACCCAGGCGCCGACCGGGCCCATCCAGTTCTCCGCCGGGCCGCCGGCGGCGGTCGAGGCGGAGGGATCGGTCTGGTGGTAGCTCAGCAGCGCGAGGGTGAGGAAGGCCATCGCCGCGAACAGCAGCAGGGCGCCGCCCAGCTCGCCCGCGCGGCGCAAGGACCGCTTGAGCACTGCGCGCCAGTCCGGCTTGGCGATTCGCCGTCCGGGTGCGAGGGGCCGTGTCGCCATTGGAAATTCCCTTGATTTCGGCCCGATATAATGCGTCGGCGGGGGACTCGCCGTCAAGAATGGATCGGGAACAAGGTTGTGGGCGGTCAGATAAACGCCTGAATCGCCGCCCATTTGCGGGCAGGTAGCGTGCGGGCGCGGTGCGCCGTCATGCCGCCCAGCGCGATCACCGGCACCTGCGCGCGCGCCGCCAGGAGGCGAAACCGCGTCGGCCCCAGCGTCTTGCCGCCGGGGTGCGAGCGGGTGGCGAAGACCGGCGAGACCACGGCCATGTCGGCGCGGGCGCGGTGGGCGCGGGCGAGTTCGCGCAGCGAATGGACGGTGACGAGGCGCAGGATCGCGGGGCCATGGGTGAGGTTTCCCGCCGCGCCGTAGGCCCCGTCCGCGCCCCATTTCCGGGCTTCGCGGGCTGTCCCGGAAAGCACGATGACGTGGCCGAAACGGCGGGCCATACGTTTCAAAACCGCGAAACGGATGCGGCGTTCGGCAGGCGGCAGGTGGTAGTGGCGCAGCACCAGCCCCGATCCGCGCGGCAGGCGCGCGAGCGCGGTTTCGAGCGTGGCATCGTTGCGGGCGTCGCTGACGAGCCAGATGTCGGGCGCAAGAGGTGGCTGGCGGTTCGGCACGGGGACGCTATAGCAGCGCGCCATGGATCAGCCAGCTTCTCCTCTCCAGGCCGTTCGCGCCGGGATCGCCCACGCCGCCACCATTGCCGGACGCACGCCCGGGGCGATCGAACTCATCGCCGTCTCCAAGACCCACCCCGCCGAGGCGATCCTGCCGCTCCTCGCCGAGGGGCAGCGCGTCTTTGGGGAAAACCGCGTGCAGGAAGCCGAGGCCAAGTGGCCCGCCCTGCGCGAGGCCTATCCCGATGTGGTGCTGCACCTCGTCGGCCAGCTCCAGTCCAACAAGGCCGAGGACGCGGTCGCGCTGTTCGACT
The DNA here is from genome assembly GCF_006874585.1 of Sphingomonas sp. IC081. GTDB lineage: Bacteria > Pseudomonadota > Alphaproteobacteria > Sphingomonadales > Sphingomonadaceae > Novosphingobium. The sequence goes on along the minus strand of NZ_CP029761.1, from coordinate 3,248,375 downwards.
GCATCCACGCGCTCGACCGGCCCTCGCTGGTTACGGCGCTGGCCAGGGCGATGGACAAGCTGGGCCGCCGGGTGCCGTGCTTCGTGCAGGTGAACATCGGCGCCGAAGAGCAGAAGGGCGGTTGCGCGATTGCCGATCTGCCCGCCCTGCTGGCCGAAGTGCGCGGCGCGGATATTCCGCTGGCGGGCCTGATGTGCGTGCCGCCGGCGGGCATCGAGGCGGCGCCGTTCTTTGCCCTGCTTGCCAAGCTTGCCGCCGACAACGGGGTTTCCGGCCTGTCGATGGGCATGAGCGAGGACTTCGAAACGGCGATCATGCTGGGCGCCACGCATGTGCGCGTGGGCAGCGCGCTGTTCGGCGCGCGGGCCGCAGCCTGATGTTACCCAAGCTCCTCCCCCGCTGGGGGAGGATCTTTTTTGCTTAAGCTGCGCGGAACGCCAGCAGCGAGAGGCCGAACCCGGCGAACAGCCCGCCGGTCAGCCGGTTGAACGCCCGCTTGACGCCGGCCTTGCCCAGATGGCGCGAGAGCGCGCGGCCGCTGAATGCATAGACCGCGTACCAGAACGCCTCGATCACCGCGAAGACCGCCACCAGGATGGCGAACTGCGGTGCCTGCGGGCGGGCGGGATCGATGAACTGCGGCAGGAAGGCGGCGGCGAAGACGATGGCCTTGGGATTGCTGATCGAGATCGCATAACCGCCGCGCAGCAGCGCCAGCCACGAAACCTCCGGCCGCACGGTCTGCAGCGCGTCGTCATCGTCCGAAACCGGCGCGCGCCATGCCTTGACCGCCAGGAACAGCAGATAACCGGCGCCCGCAATGCGCAGCGCGGTGAAGGTCCCGGGCAGCGCATGGAGCAGCGCCCCCAGCCCCACGGCGGAGGCGGCCAGCAGGGTGACGAGACCCAGGAGGCAGCCCGCCATGGTGGCGAGGGTGCGCTTCACGCCCAGTTCCACGCTGCGCGAGAGCACGTGGAGCATGTTGGGGCCCGGCGTCGCGCTCAGGAGGAAGACCGCGACGGCGAAGATCCAGAGGGTGTGAAGCGCCATCCGCGTCCTCAGTCCAGTTCGTTGCCGGTGAGCGTCACGACGTGGAGCAGGTTGGTGGAGCCCGGCACGCCGAACGGCACGCCCGCCAGCGCCACGAGGCGGGTTCCGGCAGCGCCGAAACCGTGGCGCAGCGCCATGCGCTTGCCCTTGGCGATCATCTCCTCGAAGCTGCCGATGTCCTTGGTGGTCACCGTATGGGCGCCCCACAGCAGCGCCAGGCGGCGGGCGGTGGCGAGCGTCGGGGTGAGCACCAGCATCGGCGCTGCGGGCCGTTCGCGCGCGACGCGGCGGGCCGAACCGCCCGAGCCGGTGAAGACGATGATGCCCTCGATCGGCAGGGTATCGGCAATCGTCGCGCAGGAGGCGGAAAGCGCGTCGGCGGTGGTCGGATCGGGCGGGGTCGAGGCGAGGTGGATACGCTCGCGGTAGGTCGAATCGTGTTCGACCGAGACGGCGATGCGGTCCATGATCGTCACCGCTTCCACCGGCCACTGACCGGCGGCGGTTTCGGCCGAGAGCATCACCGCGTCGGCGCCGTCATACACGGCGTTGGCGACGTCGGAGACTTCGGCGCGGGTCGGCGAGGGGCTGGTGATCATCGATTCCAGCATCTGCGTGGCCACCACCACCGGCTTGCCGCTGGCGCGAGTCTTGGCGACGATGTGCTTCTGGATCGGCGGCACCTGTTCGGGCAGCAGTTCGACGCCAAGGTCACCGCGCGCGACCATGATGCCGTCCGACAGCTCGATGATGCCGTCGATCGACTGCACCGCGGCAGGCTTCTCGATCTTCGACATCAGCGCGCAGGCCCCGCCGATCAGGCGGCGGGCCTCGGCGACGTCCTCGGGACGCTGCACGAAGGAGAGGCCGATCCAGTCGGCGCCCTGCTCGACCGCGAAGGCGAGGTCGCGGCGGTCCTTGTCGGTCAGCGCCGGCACCGGGACGATCGCGTCGGGCACGTTCACGCCCTTGCGGTCGGAGATCGCGCCGCCGACTTCGGCCGAGCACAGGATCGAATCGGCTTCGGCGCGGATGACCACGAGGCGCAGCTTGCCGTCGTCGATCAGCAGGCGCTGTCCCTTCTCGAGGATGCCGAACAGTTCGGGATGCGGCAGGCAGACGCGGTTGTCGTCACCCGGGGTGGGATCGCGGTCCAGCGTGAAGTGGGCGCCGTGGCGGATGAAGGCCTTGCCCTCGGCAAACGTGCCGACGCGCAGTTTCGGGCCCTGCAGGTCGCAAAGCACGGCGATGGGGCGCATCGCGTCCTTTTCCACCGCGCGGATATTGGCGATGGTTTCGCGGTGGGTGTCGTGATCGCCGTGGCTCATGTTGACGCGGAAGGCATCGGCGCCGGCTTTCAGCAGCTTCTCGATGGTTTCCTTGTCACGGCTCGCCGGGCCGAGCGTGGCAAGGATCTTGACCTTGCGCTGGCGCTTGATGCCGCGGTGGTGGGGCGAGCGACGGAATGGTGGAGTGGTTGCCAAGGTCAGTGTGCCTCTTCCTGTATCGGGGCGATCTATGGCAAAGCTTGTCTGACAAACCAAGGACCAAGCGAACCGCCATGCACGAAAACAACTCCATAGACGCTCTTGATGACGCCGTGGCGGCAGCGGCTTTCCGCCGTCTCGTCAAGCACTTGCAGCAGCGCCACGATGCCGAGAACATCGAGCTGATGGGGCTTGCCGGATTTTGCCGCAATTGCCTGGCCGACTGGATCCGCGACGCCGGTTTTGCAGGCGACAAGGCTGCCGCGCGCGAAGTGATCCATGGCATGCCGTTCGGGGAGTGGAAGGCGAAATACCAGAGCGAGGCCACGCCTGAGCAGCTGGCGCGGATGGAGGAGAGCCTGAAGAAGAACGCCCCCGGGCACTGAGGAGGCCGGATTGCGGGGGGCGCCTGCGGGGGCCGGACTGCGGGGAACGGGTCTGCTGCCGATGGGGCGCCGATAAAGCGAATCTAACGAGAGTTTCTGCAAAAATCAGTGGGAAGCCCCGCGTTTTCGGGGTTCTGGCCTATAAGTACGATAATTCGAGTTAGGCATACTTCTAGCTATCCCCCTGAAGCGAGAAACGTCCGATGGTCGACTGGTTCGTCAAACATGCCCCTATCCGGCAGAAAACCTGGTTCGCATTCACGGTCATGGCTGCCGCGATGCTGGTGGCGGTGCTCTGCGCGGCGCTGCTGCCGCTGGTGATAGGCCTGCCCGCAGGGCTGGCGCTGACGCTGGGCGCCTGGCTCTTCGGCATGGCCTGCCGCGAGGGCATCTGCGTGCCTTATGTCTCCACCGTGGTGCGCATGGAGGGGCTGGCCGCGGGCGACCTCGACAGCCCGGTGGACTATACCGATTACCGCGACTGCGTGGGCCGCATGACCCAGGCGATGTTCACCTTCCGCGAGACCGCGCGCCAGCAGCGGATCACCGCGCGCGATCAGGCCGCGATGGTCGAACAGTTCACCGCCCAGCTCGAAAAGCTGGCACGCGGCGATCTCACCGCCCAGGTGACCGCCGAATTCACCGGCGAGTTCAGCCAGCTCAAGAGCCATTTCAACGAGGCGATCGGGCGGCTGCGCGACCTTGTCGGCGCGGTGCAGGTGCGCGCGCAGGCGATCCGCACCGGCTCGAGCGAGATCTCCCAGGCCTCCGACGACCTCGCGCGCCGTACCGAGGCGAATGCCGCCAGCCTCCAGCAGACCTCGGCTGCGATCGTCTCGATGGAGGATCGCCTCAGGAGCACCGCCGTCGCCGCCGGGCAGACGCTGGAGAGTGCCGACGGGGTGATCGCGCTGGTCGGCAAGGGCCGCGCGGTTGCCGGTGAGACGGTGGAGACGATGGGCCGCGTCTCGGGCTGCGCCAAGGGCATCGACACGGTGATCGAGGGGGTCGACAAGATCGCCTTCCAGACCCGGGTGCTGGCGATGAACGCGGCGGTCGAGGCCGGCCGCGCGGGCGAGGCCGGGCGCGGGTTCGCGGTTGTCGCCGATCTGGTCTCGGCGCTTGCCATGCGGGCCGAGGAAGAGGCGCGCAATGCCCGCGAGCAGCTTGGCGTCACCCAGTCGGAAGTCGCCAGTGCGGTCGAGGCGGTCAATTCGGTCGATTCGGCGCTGGTCGAGATTGTCGACGGGGTGGGCAAGGTCCACCGGCTGCTGGAGCGCATGACCACCGACAACCGCGAGCAGTCCGCCGCCATCACCCAGGTGACCACCGCGATCGGCGAGATGGAACGCACGACGCAGTACAATGCCTCGATGGTGGAGCAGACTTCGGCCGCGGCGCTCAATCTCGACAGCGAGATCTCGCGCCTCAGCGCCCAGGCGGGCGAGTTCCGGCTGGCGTGACGGGTCCTGCCGGCGGCGGGCCTTGTCCCGTCGCCGGAGTCTTTGCGCGATTTCCACAGGCCCGCGCTTTGCCCGAATCCCGCGCAGCCGCTATCAGCGCCGCCAAATCGATTCATCCTAGTTCCGGAGCACGAACCCCATGGCCGAAACCACCGACGATCGCCTGCGCCTGCTGATCGAGCGCGTCGAGCGCCTCGAAGAAGAAAAGAAGGGCATCGGCGACGATATCCGCGACGTCTACAACGAGGCCAAGGCGGTCGGCTACGACGTCAAGATCATGCGCCAGATCGTCCGCATCCGTAAGATGAAGCCGGACGACCGCCGCGAAATGGACATGCTGCTCGACACCTACAAGACCGCGCTCGGCATCGATTGATGTTGCCCGGGCTTCGGCCCGGGAAGCGGTACCGGCGCTCTGTATGAGGCCGGATTTTACCCTCCCAGATGCACCAGCACCATGGTCGCCGCATTGGCGCCCATGTGCTGGAGCATGGCGGCGGGCAGGCCGATGCGCTGGCGGGTGAAGCCCAGCATCAGCGCCGCCCAGAGCTGCGGCAGCACCATCGGCAGCATGGGCACCGACACCGCCGGATAGTTCATCAGGTGAACCCCGGCGAAGACCAGCGCGGCGATCCAGAAAATCACAGGATAGGCCGCGCGGTAGAGCGCCGCCGGTTCGCTACGCTTGCGCAGCACGATCCAGCCGCCAAGCGCCGCGCCGGTCAGCAGCACCAGCATCCCAAGCAGCACCATCGGCGCCAGCGCCTTGGCATAGACTGCCAGACCCGCGAACAGCACCGCGCAGAGCAGCAGCCACAAGGCGCGGGGACGGCCCGTCTGCCAGCCCCGGAACAGCGTTTCTTCCGCGATCGGCGCGACCAGCACCGTGATCGGCAGCAGCCAGCCGGCGGGCAGCTTGTCGAAGGCATCGGGCATCGGCAGGTGCATGGCCTGCTGCCACAGGCCGATCAGCGGCAGCACCACCAGCAGCAGCACCGCGACATGCAGCAGCGCCATCACGCCCAGCGCGGCCCACCCCTCGCGCGAACGCAGGCCGACCGGCGTCAGGATCGCGGGTCTTTTCAGGAATCCCGGCAGCTCTCGCAGGAGCGCAAGCGCACGGGTCGATGCACGGGAAGCGGCGGCAGGGTCGGTCCGGGTGGCCATGGCGGTGTGCTAGCGGAGTTTTCTTGCCAAATCCTTTGGCCCATCCGTCTTCGGGCAGGCAAGCGGAACGGGCGGTTGCCCTTGGGTGCCGCCCTGTTGTAAGGCGCGCCCTGCGTCATCTGGCACACATCATTCAACGGACCTCGCTGCCCGGCCCTCGCGGTTATCGCCGCAAGCAGGCAGGCAGGCGAGCGAAGCAAGAGCGGACCCCATGGCAGGCCATTCCAAATTCAAGAACATCATGCATCGCAAGGGTGCGCAGGACAAGAAGCGCTCGGCGCAGTTCAGCAAGCTCAGCCGCGAAATCACCGTGGCCGCCAAGATGGGCATGCCCGACCCGGACATGAACCCGCGTCTGCGCGCCGCGGTCAACGCCGCCAAGGCGCAGTCGATGCCCAAGGACAACATCCAGCGCGCGATCGACAAGGCCAGCAAGGGCGATGCCGAGAACTACGAGGAAGTGCGCTACGAGGGTTACGGCCCCGGCGGCGTCGCCCTCATCGTCGAGGCGCTGACCGACAACCGCAACCGTACCGCCACCAACGTGCGCACGGCGTTCTCCAAGAACGGCGGCAACCTCGGTGCCTCGGGCGCGGTTTCGCACGGTTTCGAACGTCTCGGCCTGATCGAGTACCCCGCCTCGGTGGGTGACGAGGAGAAGGTCCTCGAGGCCGCCATCGAAGCCGGCGCCGAGGACGTCCAGAGCGACATGGGCGACGGCGACGAGAACCCGGGCAGCCACTCGATCTGGGTCTCGGTCGATTCGCTGCACGAAGTCGCCCGCGAACTGGAAAAGGTGCTGGGCGAGGCCGAGGGCGTGAAGCTCGCGTGGAAGCCCAACCTCTCGGTCGACGTCGATGCCGACACCGCCGGCACGCTGATGAAGCTGGTCGACACGCTGGAAGACGACGACGACGTCCAGACCGTCTGGGGCAACTACGAGATCTCCGACGAGGTCATGGCGAAACTCGCCTGACATGCTGGCCCTGATCGCCCGTGCGCTGATCTCCGGCGCGATGATCGTGGCGATCGCCGAGATCGGCAAGCGCCTGCCCGCGATGGGCGCGCTTGTCGCCTCGCTTCCCCTGGTCTCGGTGCTGGGCATGATGCTCCTGTGGCATGCCCGGCCCGATGCCGAGAACATGGCCGTGCATGCACAGGCGACCTTCTGGTACGTGCTGCCCTCGCTGCCGATGTTCCTGCTGATCCCGGTGCTGCTGCGCCACGGGATCGGCTTCTGGCTCTCGCTGCTGGCGGGCTGCGTGCTGACGGTCCTGCTCTACCTGCTGATGGTGCATCTCGGCCCGCGCTTCGGCCTCAAGGTCTGATCCCATGATCATCATCGGCCTCGATCCGGGGCTCACCTGCACCGGCTGGGGCATCGTCGCCAAGAGCGGCAGCCGTCTCAGCCATGTCGCCAACGGGCAGATCCGCACCGATGCCAAGGCCGGCATGGCCGAGCGCCTGGTCGAGCTCGACGCGGCGCTGACCGACGTGATCCTCCATCACCGGCCCGATGCCGGCGCGGTGGAGGAAGTCTTCGTCAACGTGAACCCGCAGTCGACGCTGAAGCTGGGGCAGGCGCGCGGCGTCGCCATGCTGTCGATCGCGCGCGCGGGTCTGCCGGTGGCGGAGTATTCCACCAAGGTCATCAAGAAGGCGCTGGTCGGCACCGGCGGCGCCGACAAGAAACAGATCCAGCACATGTTGAAAGTGCTGCTGCCCGGCGTGAAGCTGGCGGGCGAGGACGCGTCGGACGCGCTTGCCGTCGCCATCACCCACGCCAACATGCTGGGAAGCCACCGCTAGGCGGCTTGGAGCGATGGCGCAGGGGGACGGCCGGAGAGGCGTCAGGGCCGCCCCGCCAGCCCCGCGTCCAGCCCCGCGTCGATGTCGATCATCTTCTGATAGGACCATTGCGGCGCCGGGGCGCAGGTTCCTTCGCGGCGGAACAGGCAGGCCTGCTGGTCGCCCATGGCCTCGCACGCCTCGCGGTGCCATCCGGGCAAGGCGGTATCCGGCGTGGCCAGGATCAGCGCATTGGCGCCCCGCGCCAGACCTGGTGCCAGTTCCGGCGCCAATCCCGGAGCCCGCGTGCCGGACAGCGGCCTGCCGCCGGTGGGGACGAGCAGGATCGGCACCGGCCGGGGCAGCAGCGCCGGCACCAGATGCGCCTTGATTTCGAAGTCCAGCGCGATGGCGCAGGTGCCTGGATCGTCCAGCGCCCGCAGCGCCAGCCGCGGAACCGCGCCGCCGCCGCGAAAGGCCGGATAGCCCCCGCTCTTGTATTCGGAGGCGAACGACGCGCCCAGCCAGGCAAGGCAGACGATCGCAATTCCCGCAGGGCCGGCAATGCCGCCCCGGCGCTCTGCCAGGCGGTCCGCGAGCCGCACCGTGGCAATCGCCGCCAGGATCAGGACGGTCAGCGTGGACAGCCAGATGAACCGGTATTCCTTGTGGGCGATCATGCTGTGGATCAGCACGTTGACCGTCGCGGCGGCCATCAGCGGCCAGTAGCGCCGCCCGGCCAGCAGCGCGGCGACCAGGAGCGGCACCATGATCGGCGCCAGATGTGTGTAGAGCCCGATCAGGTAGGCGAAAGGCCCCGAAACGCCGAAGCGGGAGGCGATCCCATGGCCGATGTTCATCGCCACGTTGACCATGATCCACGCGAACGGAACGCGGCCCATGGCCAGATCGCTGGCTGCGCCCAGCAGAGCGGCGGCCAGCCCGCCCAGCACCACGGGCCGCCAGCGCCGCCAGTCGAGCCGCAGCGCGGCGATGGCCAACACCGCGACAAAGGGCGCATATTGCAGTCTTGCCAGCACGCCAAGGCCGAGCAGGAAGCCGCTTGTCAGCAGGGACAGGTCGCTCGCCCGGCGGTGTCGGGAGCTGTCGTCATCGGTCAGCAGCGGCGCGGCGGCGAGCAGGATCAGGGCGCTGGCCAGGCTTTCCGAAAGCAGCAGGTCGCTGAACAGCACCGCTTCCCACCACACCGAGGCGACAAACAGCGCGACCAGCGCATGTCGGCGCGAGGAAAGCGCGCCCAGCCGCCATGCGGCGGGAAGGGTCAGCAAGGTCAGTGCGCCGAAGGCGGCCCGGGCAAGGCGGACGGCAAAGAGCTGCTCGTCGGACAGCAGGTGGCCCATCCACAGGAACAGGGCGACGAATTGTTCGATCAATGCGCCGCGCAAGCCGTAATGCGCTTCCCAGGGAACCAGGCCCCGCCCGGTGGCAAGGCGATTGCCCTGTTCGAGATATTGCATCAGCTCATCGGCGTGCATGATCTCGAACGGTGAGAAATGCGCGATCCGCAGCCACACCGCGGCGATGGCGACCGGCAAGGCCGCCAGAACCGGCCACGACCAACGATTGCCCGCCCGCGCGGCCCCGGCGTCTTTCCCCATGGCTGCGCGTTAGCATGGGCGATTCGCGCTGTCATGGGGCGGGCCGCGATTGCGCTGCTGATCGTGCTTGCCGCGCGGGCGGGCATCGGCCATAGGAGCCTCATGGGGAACAAACCATGATCGCAAAGCTGACTGGCCTGCTCGACGATACCGGCCCCGACTGGGCGATCATCGACGTCAATGGCGTGGGTTATCTTGTCCATTGTTCGGCGCGTACGCTCGACCATCTCGGCATCCGGGGCGACAAGGTCGTCGTCCATACCGAGATGCAGGTTTCCGAGACCGACCAGCGCCTGATCGGTTTCACCAGCGGGGCGGAGCGCAACTGGTTCCGCCTGCTGACGGCGGTGCAGGGGGTAGGCTCCAAGGTCGCGCTCGCCATCCTTTCTGCATTGACCACCGAGGAACTGCAGCGCGCCTGTGCCGGGGGCGACAGCGCCATGGTCGCGCGCGCCAACGGTGTCGGGCCGAAACTGGCCAGCCGCATCGTCAACGAACTCAAGGACAAGGCGGGCGGCATGCCCTCCGTGCCCGGCGCGCCCGGTCTTGCGGCAGTGGCTGCGCCTGCGGGCGATGCCAGCGCGGATGCCGTCTCGGCGTTGCAGAACCTCGGCTTCAAGCCGGCGGTCGCCGCAATGGCGGTCGGCAAGGCGGTGGAGGAACTGGGCGAGGAGGCGGGCCTGAACGATCTTGTCCGCGTGGCGCTGAAGAGGGCGGCGGGCTGATGGGCAAAAGCTTAAGCGCTCGCGGATAGCCTTTCTCTTCATGTGAGTCGGGAGGCGACGATGGGGCCGGAATTTTCTAGCGGTTTGGCACGGACGGGATTTCGCCACCGGGCTACCTGGATCGATAAACAGACGGTTGTCTATGCCTTGGCGGACAAGTCCGGCAGCGTGATGGTTCCGCGTCTGGATTGGCTGCGGCTGGCGAATGAGTTCGAGGATCGGATGATCCCCGTGCGCCGCGTGGTGCGGCGCATCACGTGGGGCCTGCCGGTGTCCATTCTGGCCTTCGGGTTGTTGTTTGCGAGGGTCGTTCCGGGTTCAGGTTTGATAATCTTGCTGATGCTGTTCGGTGGGCCATTGGCACTCTATTTCTGGAATGCACGACAGGTGCAGCGTATCGCAGCCGATATTGAAGATCGTTTGCGACGCTATCCCGCCGCAACTCCGGTGCCGCGAGACTTGTCTCGCACGCCGCGCGTGTTGGAAATCGTTGGGCTGCTCGTAGTCGGGCCCCACTTGCTCATCTCGGTTGCAGGTGAGATCGGTGGTCCCGATTTTTTCCGTGGTACGCCGTTGTGGGGCGCGCATGTAGGCACTAGCGAAGTGTTCGCGTTTGCTGTTCTTTTTGCGCTTCTGACTTGGCCTCGCATCGCAATCCGGTTGAAACGAGGCCGGACATGACGTTGCGCGCCTCGGTACAGTCATTACTGCATAACCACGTGAAAGCCTTGTCCCTGAAGTGACCGATAATCCCATCCTCACCTCGTCCCGCCAGCCGGAGGACGCCGATGCGGCGCTTCGCCCGAAGACGCTGGCCGAATTTGTCGGGCAGGCGGCGGCCAAGGACAATCTTCGCGTCTTCATCGAAAGCGCCAAGTCGCGGCGCGAGGCGATGGATCATACGCTGTTCTTCGGCCCTCCCGGCCTCGGCAAGACGACGCTCGCGCAGATCGTCGCGCGCGAACTCGGCGTGGGTTTCCGCGCCACCAGCGGGCCGGTGATCGCCAAGGCGGGCGACCTTGCCGCGCTGCTGACCAATCTCGAGCATGGCGACGTGCTGTTCATCGACGAGATCCACCGCCTCAATCCGGTGGTCGAGGAAGTGCTCTATCCGGCGATGGAGGACCGCGCGCTCGACCTCATCATCGGCGAGGGGCCCTCGGCGCGTTCGGTGCGGATCGACCTGCCGCCCTTCACGCTGGTCGGCGCGACGACCCGGCAGGGCCTGCTGCAGACCCCGCTGCGCGACCGTTTCGGTATTCCCGTAAGGCTGCAGTTCTACACTGTGGAGGAACTGGAAAAGGTCGTCACCCGCGGCGCCGGCCTGCTCGGCATCGGCATGGACAAGGGCGGGGCGACCGAGATCGCCCGCCGCGCGCGCGGCACCCCGCGCGTGGCCGGGCGGCTGATGCGCCGCGTGCGCGACTTTGCCCATGTCGCGGGCTCCGACGTCATCACCCGCGCCATTGCCGACGATGCGCTGACCCGGCTGGAAGTCGATTCGATCGGCCTCGACGCGCAGGACCGGCGGTACCTGCGGATGATCGCGGACATCTACAAGGGCGGCCCGGTCGGCGTCGAGACGCTGGCGGCGGGCCTCTCCGAGCCGCGCGACACGATCGAGGAAGTGATCGAGCCCTACCTCATCCAGCTCGGCCTGATCGCCCGCACCGCGCGCGGCCGCTGCCTCAACGACGGCGGCTGGCAGCACCTCGGGATGGCCCCGCCGCAGCAGGGCGGAGGCGGTCCGCAGGGCGGCCTGTTCGATTCGCCGGGGGACTGAGCCGGCGTCCGGCGATTTTGCAGATCCGTGAAAAGCTTCGGCAGAACTTACGGAAGCCGCCGGCAACAGTCCCGCATCGGCACACTATTGCTGTCAACCGCAAAAACTAACCCGGTTTATCGCCGGCCGGGACACGTTTTCGCGAGAATGCCATTGTTCCCTTAACTTCTATCTGCGCTTGGTAAGCGCTAACGGGCCTTCACGACTTATGGTCGCGGTCGGCCGGCCCGGAGGGAGCGAAGAGAGAAAGCTATGTCGGTTCGAATGGCCTTGGCGAAGCTGTCTGCCTGTGCGGCGGGCTGCGCGATCATCGGCGGCGGGGCTGTCCACGTCGCCGAGACGCAGGCGAGCGGCGTCGAATACCACAAGCTCAAGCAGGCGAAAGTCGCCCGGCCGGCCAAGCGCACGATTCCCCGGCGCGCCCGGCGCGTGATCCCGCGCCCGGCGCCGGAGCCGGTGCTGACCGCGCGGCGCGAGATCCCCCGTTACGAAATGGCCCCGCTGCCGACATATGTTCCGCCCGTCGCCCCGCCGGTTTCGGGCTGCTGCTCCGGCACCCCGGTGGTGGTCGGCGGCGGTTCGAGCGGCGGCGGTTTCGGTGGCGGTTTCTTCGGCGGCTTCTTTGGCGGCAGCAGATCGAGCGGCGGCAATGTCGTGATCAGTTCGACCACCACCGGTTCGACGTCCACCTCGACCTCCTCGGGTTCGACTTCGACGTCGAGTTCCTCGGGCACCACGTCGGGCACGACCTCCGGCACCACCTCGGGCGTGCCCACCGATACCCAGAACGGGCAGACGTCGAGCGGCTCGACGACAACCACGACCACCACCACGACCGGGGGCGTCAGCACCACCACGTCGACCTCTGGCAATGTCACGTCGACCAGTTCGACTTCGGGCAACGTCACCTCGACCACCACGACAACCTCGGGCAACGTGACTTCGACGACCAGTTCGTCGTCGAGTTCCTCCTCGAGCTCGTCGTCGAGTTCCTCGTCGAGTTCGAGCTCTTCGTCCGGTTCGTCCTCGGGCTCGTCTTCCGGTTCTTCGACCGGTTCCAGCTCGGGCTCCTCGTCGGGTTCGTCCTCCGGTTCTTCCACCAGTTCAAGTTCGGGTTCCACCTCGTCATCGACGTCGGGTTCCAGTTCGAGCTCGGGCTCCTCGTCGGGCAGCAGCGGCACGACCACGACGACCAGCGGCGGTCCGCCGCCGGGCGGCGAGACGCCGCCGCCGACCGACGTGCCGGCGCCGCCGATGCTGGTGCTGTTCGGCGCCGCCGCCGCCGCGCTGGTGGCGCGCCAGCGGCTGGCGGGACGCAAGCGCGTCTGACGGATCGTCTGGCCGCCTGACGGATCGCCAGATCGGCGGAGGGAGCGTCAGGGCGGCCTGGGCCGCCGCCCGAAGGGCCGGGCGAGCGGTTCGCAAGAAGGGGGAAGCGTCGGGGGGCGCTTCCCCCTTTTTTTCGTTCCGGCGGCAGCGTGCCAGGCCGCGTCAGGCCCCGCCAGGCCCAGAAAAAACCCCGCCCCGCGCGAACGCGGGACGGGGCTTCCTTCTTGAGCCGGTAAGGCGGCTGGCCGGTCAGGCGGCCAGCTTGCGCAGCACGTACTGCAGGATGCCGCCGTTGTTGAAGTATTCCACTTCGTTGGCGGTATCGATGCGGCACAGCGCGGTGAAGGTGAAGGTCGAGCCGTCCGGACGGGTCACCTGGACTTCCACGTCCTGGCGCGGCTTGAGGCTGGCAACGCCCAGGATCGTGAAGGCGTCGTCGCCGGTCAGGCCCAGGGTCTGGCGGGTGTCGCCATCCTTGAACTGCAGCGGCAGCACGCCCATGCCGACCAGGTTCGAACGGTGGATACGCTCGAAGCTCTCGACGATCACGGCGCGTACGCCGAGCAGGTTGGTGCCCTTGGCCGCCCAGTCGCGCGACGAACCGGTGCCGTACTCCTTGCCGGCCACGACCACCATCGGCGTGCCCTGCTCCTTGTACTTCTGCGCGACGTCGTAGACCGGCAGAACCTCTTCACCGAAGCGGCTCATGCCGCCTTCGATGCCGGGGACCATTTCGTTGCGGATGCGGATGTTGGCGAAAGTGCCGCGCATCATGACTTCGTGGTGGCCACGGCGCGAACCGTAGGAGTTGAAGTCCGCCTTGGCGACCTGGTGCTCCATCAGCCACTGGCCTGCCGGGCTGTCGGCCTTGATCGAGCCGGCCGGCGAGATGTGGTCGGTGGTGATCGAATCGCCGAGGATCAGCAGGGGCTTCGCCTCGATGATGTCGTTCACCGGCGCCGGGGTCATTTCCAGGCCTTCGAAGTACGGCGGGTTGGCGACGTAGGTCGAACCGGCGCGCCACGAGTAGGTTTCCGAACCGGTGACGTTGATCGCCTGCCAGTGCTTGTCGCCCTTGTAGACGTCGGCATAGCGGGCCTGGAACATCGGGCGGTCCATGCAGGTGGCCATGGTCTCGGCCACTTCGTTGTTGGTCGGCCAGATGTCCTTGAGGAACACGTCGGTGCCGTCCTTGCTGACGCCGATCGGGGTGGTGGTGAAGTCTTCCACCACGGTGCCCTTCAGGGCGTAGGCAACGACCAGCGGCGGCGAGGCCAGGAAGTTGGCGCGCACGTCGGGCGAGACGCGGCCTTCGAAGTTGCGGTTGCCCGAGATGACGGCGCTGGCGACCAGGCCGTTCTCGTTGATCGCCTTCGAGATCGGTTCGGCGAGCGGGCCCGAGTTGCCGATGCAGGTGGTGCAGCCGTAACCGACGAGGTTGAAGCCGATGTTGTCGAGGTGCGACTGCAGGCCGGCCTTGTTGAGGTAGTCGGTGACGACCTGCGAACCGGGGGCGAGCGAGGTCTTGACCCAGGGCTTGGGCTTCAGGCCCAGCTCGTCGGCCTTCTTGGCGACGAGACCGGCGGCGACCAGCACGCTCGGGTTCGAGGTGTTGGTGCAGCTGGTGATGGCGGCGATCATGACGTCGCCGTCACCGATGTCGAAGTCCTTGCCTTCGACGGGGACGCGGGTGGCCGACTTCTTGTAGGTCTCGGCCATGTCCTTGTTGAACACGTCGTCGACGTCGGGAAGGGCAACCCAGTCCTGCGGACGCTTCGGACCGGCGAGCGAGGGCACGACGGTCGAGATGTCGAGTTCGAGGGTCGAGGAGAAGATCGGGTCGGCAGCGCCGGCTTCCATCCAGAAGCCCTGTTCCTTGGCATAGGCTTCGACGAGGGCGATCTGCTCTTCCTCGCGGCCGGTGAGGCGCAGGTAGTCGAGGGTCTTGTCGTCGATGCCGAAGAAGCCGCAGGTGGCGCCATATTCCGGGGCCATGTTGGCGAGCGTCGCACGGTCGGCCAGCGACAGCGAGGCCAGGCCGGGGCCGAAGTATTCGACGAAGCGGCCGACCACGCCGTGCTTGCGCAGCATTGCGGTGCAGGTCAGCACGAGGTCGGTGGCGGTGACGCCTTCCTTCAGCTCGCCGGTGAACTTGAAGCCGACGACTTCGGGGATCAGCATCGAGACCGGCTGGCCGAGCATCGCGGCTTCCGCCTCGATGCCGCCGACGCCCCAGCCCAGCACGCCCAGGCCGTTGACCATGGTGGTGTGGCTGTCGGTGCCGACGCAGGTGTCGGGATAGGCAACGGTTTCACCGTTCTGGTCTTCGCTGGTCCACACCGACTTGGCGATGTTTTCCAGGTTCACCTGGTGGCAGATGCCGGTGCCCGGGGGAACCGCGTAGAAGTTGGCGAGCGACTTGGAGCCCCACTTGAGGAAGTCGTAACGCTCCATGTTGCGCTGGTATTCGATCTCCACGTTCTCTTCGAACGCCTTGGGGTGACCGAATTCGTCGACCATGACCGAGTGGTCGATCACGAGGTTCACGGGGACCAGCGGGTTGATCTTGCTGGTGTCGCCGCCGAGCTTGGCGATCGCGTCGCGCATCGCGGCAAGGTCGACCACGCAAGGCACGCCGGTGAAGTCCTGAAGCAGGACGCGCGCCGGGCGGTACTGGATTTCCTCACCGGTGACGGGGTTCTTCTGCCAGTCGACCACCGCCTGGACGTGGTCGGTCGAGACGGTGAAGCCGCCGTCTTCGAAGCGCAGCAGGTTTTCCAGCAGCACCTTCATCGAGAACGGCAGGCGGCTGATGTCGCCCAGCTTCTCGGAAGCCTTCTTGAGAGAGTAGTAGGCAACTTGCTTGTCGCCGACCGTCATGGTGCTGCGGGTACCGAGCGTATCCTGTCCGACCTGGGTCATTTTGGGTCTTATCCCCTTCTGTATGGAGCCTGTCGCCAATAGCGCGGCCCCTCGACGGAACCGAACTGGCCAGGTCCCGAAAAGGAGTGCCGTGCTGCATCGCGACAAAGCGGAGTCTGCGGCCCCGCCGATGCGCGTTCCGGGGCCGGAGGTCAAGGGGGGCTGGGTGCAGACCTACGTCGAGGTCGTTGCGTTTCTTGCACCAATCCAGCAGCCGACAACGATCAGCAATGTGCCCGCAACCGTGGCGAAACCCAGCGCCTCGTCGAACATCAGCCAGCCGAGCAGCGCGGCCCAGAGGAAACCGGTGTACTCGATCGGCAGCAGCACTTGCGTTTCGGCGCGGGCATAGCCCCAGGCGAGGAACAGCAGGGCGGCGGTGGCAAGGGCGGCGCCGGCGGCGATCAGGCCAAGACTGCGGACCTCGGGCAGGACTGCGAACCACGGCGAGAAAACGAGGAAAATCAGCGTGACGATGAGGTTCTGCGCCATTGCCACCTCGACCGGGCTGGCCAGCAGCGCCTGCTTGCGCTGGAGCACCAGGTTCACCGCATAGAAGACCGAGGAGGCCAGCACGGCCAGAGTGCCGGTCAGCGCCTCGCCCGAATAGGCGCCGCCGCCCAGTTTTCCGCCGAGAATCACCACGACGCCGACCACGCCGAGCAGCGAGGCGGCAATGGCCTGGCGGCGGATCGTCTCGCCCAGCAGCAGCGCCGCGAAATAGAGGGCGATGATCGGCGAGACGAACGAGAGCGCGATTCCCTCGGCCATAGGAATTCGTGCAAGGCCATAGAAAAAGAGTGCGGCCATCGCCGAAGTGATGCCCGCGCGCAGGGCATGGACCTTGAGGACCTGGCGGCTGGGCATTGGCCGGCCGGCGGCGAGCCAGAGCGGGAACGTCATCAAGGCGCCGAAAAGATTGCGAAACAGCAGCGCGCTATAGACGCCGACCGCCAGCGAGGCGCCCTTGATGGCGGCGTCCATCATGCTGAACGTGGCGATCCCCGCGACGACCGCCAGCACGGGCATCAACTGGGAGCGGGGGGCAGGGGCGGGCGCGTGCATCACGCCATTGCCTCTCGCCGCATGCTGGGGCGGGCGCAAGTCCCATCCAGTTCGGAGTCTGTTTGGAAATCCGCTGAAAGCGGATTTTGCGGCACCGGCCCACTCCCCCACCCTACCACCCATTGGTAGTATCCTGCGGGTGGTAGGCCCCCTCAGCGAAAAGGTCCCCCGGACCTTTTCGTGCTCTTCGGGACGGAAGTGGGCCGGTGCCGCAATGAAAATGCCCTTGCGGGCATTTTCCAAACAGACTCTCGGGAAGCGCGCCATTCATCGCTCAATTCATCGCAGGGTCAGGCGAAATCCTTGAACATGGGGTAAGTTGGGGGCAAAGCGATATTTCTGACGCGGTCTTGGCGGGCCGCTTTCCCACCCCGTCCCCCCGGGGTTCATCACGACAGGCAGGTTCAGGACAAGATGGCGAGTTTCAAGCGGTTCGGTTGCAGCGTTCTGGCGGTTGTCGCGGCGACGGGCGTCCTCGCGCAGCCGGTAGCGGCGCAGAAGGCCGACACGGCCGCCGGCCAGAGCAGCCAGAAGGCGAAGGCGCTCTCGACGCCGACCTCGATCCTGCCCGCCGCGCCGGCGACGGCGCCTGCCAGGACGGCGGCGCCCAGGGCGACGTCTTCCGCAGCCACCGCCGCGGTGCCGGTCGTGCCGCTCGCGGCCCCCGCGTCCGGCCAGTCCGACGCGCTGCTGGCCGAGCCGGTGATGGCGTGGTCGCTGGCGGACGCCAAGGTGCTGCTCCAGACCATCGGCTATATCGGCAAGGAAGGCCTGGTCCCGGCCGATTACCAGCCCGCCGCGCTGAAGGCGGCCATTGCCAAAGGCGAGGGCGACGAGCTGGACCAGCTCGCCAGCCGCGTGTTCGGCTGGCTGATCGAGGACCTGCGCGATGGCCGCACGCCGATGACGGCGCGCGTGCAGTGGTTCGCGGTCGATCCCGATCAGGACGTCATGCCCACCGCGCAGATCATGGCGCAGGCGCTGTCGAACCATGACGTTGCCGGCGTGGTGGACGAACTGGCGCCGACCAACCCGGACTATGCCGCGCTCAAGGCCGCCTACAATGCGACTCCGGTGGCCGACAAGGCGCGCCGCGCGCTGATCCAGGCGAACATGGACCGCTGGCGCTGGCTCGCCCGCGATCTCGGCGATGTCTACCTGATGACCAACATTCCCGAGTTCCAGCTGCGCCTCGTGGTGAAGAACCGGATCATCCGCAGCTACAAGACGGTGGTCGGCAAGCCCGGCCGCACCGCGACGCCGCAGCTGGCCGAGACGGTCAGCGCGGTCGTCTTCAACCCGACCTGGACGGTGCCGCAGTCGATCGTCAAGGGCGAGGGGCTGGGCGCCAAGGTGCTGGGCAACCCGGCATGGGCCAAGCGGGCCGGCTACAAGGCGACCAAGAGCGCGGACGGCGTGATCACCGTTGTCCAGCAGCCGGGGCCGACCAACTCGCTGGGCCTGATGAAGATCGACATGCCCAACCCCCACGCGATCTACCTGCACGACACCCCGTCCAAGCAGTACTTCAACGCCGACGTGCGCGCCTTCAGCCACGGCTGCATCCGCACCGAACGCGCAGTGGAGCTGGGCATGACGATGGCGATCCTCGGCGCGCAGAAGACCGCCGCCGAAGCCGCCGAGATCTCGCGCTCGGGCGAATATACCAAGGTGGCGATGACGCGGACCTTCCCGGTCTACCTCACCTACTTCACCTTCGCGCGCGCGATCGACGGCGAGCTGAAGGCGTTCAACGACCTCTATGCGCGCGACAAGCCGGTGCTCGACAGCTTCGCCGCCCCGCGCCAGCTCAAGACCACCCAGCGCGCGAGCGAGGAAGAAGTCATCAAGCTGGATAACCCGCTTTAAGGTTTGAAAATCCGCCGCAGGCGGATTTTGGCGGCACCGGCCCACTCCCCCACCCGACCACCCATAGGGTACTATTGTCGGGTGGTCGGGTGGGGGAGAGGGCCGGTGCCGCAAGCCATTCGCGGATGCGAATGGCGCACCCGACAAAAACTCAACGCGCCAGCGATTGCCGGGGCCTTGCCTCATCCGGCAGGGGTGGCCACCTAGGCGAACGATGTTTGCCGAGGAACCCCGATCATGAGCGAGAACACCGACCGCATCGGCGAGGCGACCGCGCGGATCGTCGAACTCGAAGCCGAACTCGAAGCCTCGGGCACCACCACCCGCGCCGAGGCCGAACTGGCCCGTGCCAAGGCACTGCTGCACGAATGGGTCGATAGCGTGGTCGCCGTGGTGGCAACGCCGGGGGTCGGCCGCGCGGTGCTGATCCATGACAACGGCACCGAATCGCGGATCGCCTCGCCCGACCTGCCGTTCAGGCTGGCCGTGCCGGTCTCGTTCGAGCGGCGGGAGGGGTAGCCGCCGTCCGGGCCGCGCCCGAACTCCGACATTCCAATCCCGCCCGGCCTGAGCCTGTCGAAGGCCCCGAGGCCGGGCGCTGTGGCTCTCGATGCCTCGACACGCTCAGCATGAGCGGGGTGGGCGGGGGTATTTGGGAAGCGCGCTTACGACGCCGTCTTGCGCTGCCCTGCGCGCAATTTCCCCGCACTCCGCCCGTCGCCGATCAGGGCTTGCAGGTCGAGCAGCGCGCGGCCGGTCGCGACACCGCCGTGGCAGGCGATGAAGCGGGGTTCCCACAAGGGCGCGAACTTCTCCTTGTAGTTGCGCAGGCCCTCGAAGCCGTAGAATGCGGCGCCGTGGCGGAACAGCATGCCGGCCGCGCGCGCCCATGTCGGGGCGAGGCGGCGGGCCTCGATGCCCGACAGCGGCGCGAGGCCGAGGTTGAACCAGGCATAACCCTCCTGCCGGCCCCAGAGCATCAGGCGGGTGAACAGGAAGTCCATGCAGCCATAAGGCACGTCGGCGCGGTGGCGCATGAGGTCTACCGAGAGTTCCTCGCGCCCCGCCGTCTTCCACAGGTTGGCGAAGGCGACGATCGCCCCTTGCTTGCGCACCACCGCTACGTCGCAGCGGGCGATATAGGCCTCGTCGAAGCGGCCGACGCTGAAGGCTTTCTCGCGCTGGCCCTTGGCGCGCAGCCATTCGTCGGAGACCAGCCGCAGGTCGCCCATGATCGCGGGCACGCGGGCGGCGGGGACGATGGAGAACTCCGCGCCTTCCCGCTCGGCCCGGCGCACGGCGTGGCGCAGCGGGCGGGCGGCGGGGCCGTCGAGCGAGAAGTGGGCAAGGTCGACGCGGGCTTCCTCGCCGTATTTCATCAGTTGCAGGCCCATGTCGATGGCGATGGGCAGCACCGCGGGGGTGACCTGATAGAGCAGCACCCGGCCCTGGTTGGCGTCGGCCCGTTCGCGCAGGCGCCAGAGCAGTTCGGGCCAGTCCGCCTGCTCGCCCACCGGATCGCCCATGACGATCCAGGAATGGCCGCGCACCTGGTACATCAGCAGGCTGCGGTTGCAGGGGCCGGCCAGGAACAGCTTGTCCCCGGTCAGCGCCAGCATCGATTCCGAGCGGACCGCGTGGG
The DNA here is from genome assembly GCF_006874585.1 of Sphingomonas sp. IC081. GTDB lineage: Bacteria > Pseudomonadota > Alphaproteobacteria > Sphingomonadales > Sphingomonadaceae > Novosphingobium. The sequence goes on along the minus strand of NZ_CP029761.1, from coordinate 3,228,080 downwards.
TGAGCGCCTCGTCCACGTCCACCGGGCCTTCGTCGGGCAGGCCGCAGTGGCGCGAAGGGCGCAGCAGCGCCAGCACCACGAAGGCGCCGGTCGCCACGGCGACGGCAAAGCTCGCCCGCATGTAGCGCGAGGCATCGCCCGACCAGGCGAACTTCCACCAGAGGCTGCCGCGATAGGCCGGGAAGGTCTGGGTGAAATAGCCGATCACGATGACCAGCGTGATCGTCGCCACCATGGCGAGGATCCAGTTGGCGCTCATCACGTCGGTGGTGAGCGCGGTGCGCCGCCAGAAGCCGCCTCTTGCCAGTTGCAGCACCCCCGCGACCGCCAGCAGGGTCATCGCCTCCTCATAGTCGAGCCCCTTGGCGAGCGAGAACGCCGCGCCCGCCACCAGGAGCGCGCGGGTGAGCAGGAAGGCGGCGTCGAGGCGGCGGTAGAGCGCCGGGGCCAGGACCAGCAGCAGGGTGCCGACAAGGCTGGCGGCGATCTGCGAGGCCTCGACAAACGGCAGCGGCACGAGGCCCCGGATCGCGGCCATGCGCTCGGGCAGGGCTGGCGTCGCGCCGGAAAGCAGCAGCACGCCGCCGCCCAGGAACACCAGCAGCGCGACCGCGCGCGGGGCCAGCGCGGTGAGCATCGTCTCGCCGGCTTTGAGGGCAAGGCCCGCCGGGCGTTTCCAGCGGGCATGCTCGTGGTGCAGCAGCAAGACCAGCGCGGCGCAGAGCGGCAGCAGGTAATAGACGATGCGGTAGACCAGTAGCGCGGAAAGCAGCATGCCCGGCGGCACTTGCGGGCAGAGCGCGACCATCGTGGCCTCGAACACGCCGAGGCCGCCGGGCACGTGGCTCACCAGCGCGACAACGATGGCCAGCACATAGGCGAGCAGCAGCGGGGCGTAGAGCGCCGGGGCCCCCTGAGCCAGTACCGGAGGCAGCAGCACGAAAAGTGCGGCGCAGGCGGTGGCGATGTCCGCCAGCGCCGCCATGGTCATGCGCGCCATGCCGCCGGGGCCGGGCAGGTGCCAGCGCTTGCCGAGCAGGGCGGCGAGAACGAGCAGGACCAGCAACCCGGCGCCCGCCGCGTGCTGCATGGCCAGCGACAGGACATGGCCCGGGACCACCAGCGGCTGACGGTGGACCAGCAGCGCCAGCGCGGCGGAGGCGAGCACGCCGCTCCAGAACGTGACCCCGGCAATCGCGGTGACCCGCGCGACCTCTCCGGTCGAGAGGCCGCGCGCGCCATAGACGCGCAGCCGCGCGGCGGCCCCGGTGATGATGCCGAAGCCGAGATTGTGGCTCAGCGTGTAGCTGGTGAACGAGGCCAGCGCGGCGGCGCGCCAGGGCAGCGGCCTGTTGATCGCGCGCAGGGCCATGACGTCGTAGATCGTCAGCAGCAGGTAGCTTGCGGCGGTGAAGGCCAATGCCGCCCCCAGCCGCCAGACCGGCAGGGCGCGGGCATCGCGCAGCACCGCGTGGAGGTCCAGCCGCATCGCCATGTGGCGCAGGCTCATGCCCGCCAGCACCAGTATCAGGGCGGCCAGCACCAGCTGCGCGGGAACCGCCAGCCGATGGACCAGCGGTTTCAGCTGTGAAAGGGGGGCGGGCCGGTTCACGGTCGCCGCGTCCAGACCTGCGACTTGCACAGCAGGCCGTGGAGGATGCAGCCGCTGATCTTGAGGTGGCCGTCGTCCGGCTGGTGGATGCGCGAGAAGAAGGTCGAGCCCATGTCGGGCACAAAGACCTGCCCCTGCCAGTTGCCCGCGTCCTGCCGCCGGTAGCCCTGCAGCAGCTGGGTGCCGACGAGGTGGGAGACCCCGGCGTCGGCGGCGTCGGCCAGCGCCTGTCCGCCGACCCAGGTCACCGTGCCGCACAGCAGCGTGCCGCAAGGCGCGACCGAAACCTCGACGTCGCCCGCCGGGTTGAGCCAGCGGCCATAGGGGTTCAGCAGGCGCTGCGCGGCGACGCCTGGCACGGCGGCGGCCGGAGAGGCCGAGGCGAGAGCGCCCAGCACGCCGAGCGTCAGGCTGAGGCTGAGGGTGAGCGTAAGGGCGCGGCTGTGCGTCAGCAGGCGGCGGATCATCGGGCAGGCTCCGGAAGGCGGGTCAGGTGCGCGGGCTGGAAATGGGCGGCGATCACCGTGCGGATGGTGGTGAACACCCGGTCGGCGTCATGTTCGAGGTAATGGTCGCCGGGCAGGGCCAGCTGGGTCAGGCGGGGCAGGTGCAGCAGCGGGCAGAGGCTGTCGGTCTCCTGCTGGCCGCGAATGCAGACCACCGGCACCCAGTCGAGCTTGCGGGCGCTGGTGATGGCCATGGCGTCGGGCGTAGTCCGGTCCAGCCATTCGAGCGGCGAGACGCGCAGGAACACGGTGCGCGTGGGCACCGTCAGCACCACCAGGGCGACATGGGCGCGCAGGTCCGCCGGCAGGTGCTCGAGGCCGACATGGACCATGTCGGCGCCGAACGACTGGCCCAGCACCACCACCTTGCCGACGTGCCCCAGCGCCATTGCCCGGCGGATTGCCTGCGCCAGGATCGCGCTCACCTCGGCAGGGCTGCGGCGGACACGGAAGTAGTTCAGCGCATTGATCGAGACGGCGGCGACGCCGTGGTCGGCAAGCCCCTGGGCCACCGGCGCACCCATCCCCGCGCGCGGGCCCATGTCGCCCGAGATCAGCACGGCGGCATAGTCCTTGCGGCTGTCGCCGCGCGGGGCCAGCGCGCGCAAGGGGCTGGCGTCGAAGGCGCCGAGCCAGGCCAGCCAGCCGAGCACGCCGAGTACGGCCACCAGCGCCGCAACCAGCGCGTAGCGGGTCCGGCGGCGGTGCTGGCGCCAGCCTAGGTTGGAGGGGCCCAGGTTGGAAGTCAGGCGGGGGGAATAGGCAGCCCTTTTCATGGTGCGTGCCTGCACCTCCCCGGCTTGCCGCAGGGTGGAGCGAACATGGAATTTCCTTAATGTGACTTTGCCGCGTCACCCTGCGATAGTCAGGCTCAAGGGTGTGCTTGAGCGGAAGGTTCGCGCATCCGACGATCGCGTGCCCCGCTCCCTCTCTGGCGTGAACTGGACGAGAGATGACCGACGCAGACGATGTCCGTACCGGCCCCGAGGTCGATCCCGGCTTCCCCTACGACGCGAAGCGCCGCGTGCTCGACCTGCTGCCGATGCTGGGGGCGCTGCTGGCGGTGACCGGGGCGCTGACCTGGGGCGACTTGTGGGCGCAGCACCACTTCGGTCTTGCCGGGCCCGATGCCGCCGCCGTGCACGAGACCGCCGCGCAGGACGAGGCGAGCCGCCGCGTGCTGGACTTCACCGCCGACGACCTGCCCGACGGCAAGCCCGGGCTGGTCGTCACCTCGGTGCGCTCGGACGGCCATGCCGAACATGCCGGGCTGGTGGTGGGCGACCGCATCGTCGATGTGGACGGTGCGCAGGCCAGCTCGTTTTCCACCCTTGCGCAGGAGTTGTCTGAGCGCGGGGCACGGCCTATGCACCTCGATGTGGTGCATCTCGGCGCGGTTCGCAGGATCGACCTGGCCGGTTCGCCGCAGCCCGGCAATCGCTGATCTGCCGGAGCACGCAAATGCTGGCGGAGGCGGGAAAGCAAGGCATGGGGCACAAGCTGCTGGTGGTCGAGGATGACGAGGCCACCGCGACCTACATCGTGAAAGGGTTCGCCGAGGAAGGTTTTGTGGTCGACAAGGCGGGCAACGGGCGCGACGCGCTGTTCCTCGCCAGCGACGGCACCTACGACGCCATCGTGCTGGACCGGATGATCCCGCAGATGGACGGCATGTCGGTGCTCGGCGCGCTGCGCGCGGGCGGCATCGAGACGCCGGTGATCGTGCTTTCGGCCATGGGCTCGACCGACGACCGCGTGACCGGGCTGACGTCGGGCGCGGACGACTATCTCACCAAGCCCTTCGCCTTTGCCGAACTGCTCGCCCGCGTGCGGCTCTTGGTGAAGCGCGGCGCCAGCCAGAGCGCCGTGGAGACGCGGCTGTCCTGCGGCGATCTCGAGATGGACCTGCTCGCCCGCAAGGTGAAGCGCGGCAGCCGCGCGATTGACCTGCAGCCGCGCGAGTTTCGTCTGCTCGAATATTTCCTGCGCCATGTCGACGAAGTGGTGACCCGCACGTTGCTGCTGGAGGCGGTGTGGGACTATCACTTCGATCCCGGCACCAACGTGATCGACGTCCACGTCAGCCGCTTGCGCCGCAAGCTCGACGAGGATGGCGCCGCGCCGCTGCTCCACACCGTGCGCGGGGCGGGCTACCGGCTGGGCCTTTCGGCTTGAGGGAAAAGCTCCGGCGGCGGGCGGCGCGGCTGCTGCGCTCCACCTCGTTCCGCCTGTTTGTCCCGGTCGTGCTGTTCCAGCTGGTCGCCACCGGCGGGGTGCTGGCCTTCGTGTGGATCTCCAGCCAGCAGAGCGTGCGCGACGAGCAGCACGCGCTGGTCGAGGACCTGCGCGACGATCTGCTTGCCGCCTACGAGGACGGCGGCATGGCCGGGCTGCGCACCACCATCGACACCCGCCTGCGCGCCGAGGGCCGCCGCGCCCCGGTGATGCTGCTGGCCGGGCCGGACGGCCGGCGCGTGACCGGCAACCTCGATGCGCTGCCGCCGCGCGGCGATGTGCGGGGCGACTGGCAGCAGGGCGACTGGTTCTCGACCACGCTCTACCGCAGCGACTTTTCCCAGCCCGAGCTGATGACGCTGGTGGAGGCGCGCCTGCCCGACGGCTCGACCCTGCTGGCGGGGGTCGAGACCGGGCGCGACCTCAAGCTCCAGCGCAGTTTCGAGCAGGCGCTGCTGGCGGCGCTGCTGCTGGCGCTGCCGCTGACGATGCTGGTGGCGTTCCTGACCTCGCGCCTTGTCGGCCGGCGCGTGCACGACATGGCGCAGACCGCGCACCGGGTCGGCGCCGGGGCCTTCGACGCGCGGGTGCCGCTCGACGGTTCGGGCGATGCCTTCGATGAGCTGGCGGGCGAGATCAACGGGATGCTGGCGCGGATCGAGACGCTGGTGGGCGAACTGCGGGTGGTGGCCGAAGGGCTGGCGCACGACTTGCGCTCGCCGGTCACGCGGCTGCGCTCGGCGCTGGAACAGGCGGCGGTAGAGGCGCGCGATCCGGCCGCGGAAGCGGCGATGAACCGCGCCCTGGCCGAGGCCGACACGCTGACCCGCATCCTCACCACCGCGCTCCAGATCGGCCGCGCCGAGGCGGGGATCGGCCGCGAGCGCTTCGAACAGACCGCGCTCGGCCCCTTCCTCGAAGACCTTGCCGCGCTTTACGAGCCTTATGCCGAGGACGAGGGTTTCGCGCTCACCGCCGAGGCACCGGAGGGGCTTGCCGTGCTGCTCCACCGCGAGCTGATGGGGCAGGCGCTGGGCAACCTTGTCGACAATGCGGTGAAGTATGCGCAGGGCGGCAATGCGATCACGGTGTTTGCGGCAAGGCACAACGGCCACGTCGTGCTGGGCGTGCGCGACAACGGGCCGGGCATTCCCGAGGCGCAACGCGAAGCCGCGCTGCAACGCTTCGGCCGGCTGGACCCGACGCGTTCGGTGGCGGGAACCGGGCTCGGGCTGGCGCTGGCGGAAGCGGTGGCCAAGCTGCACGACGGCCGCGTCGAACTGACCGACGCGCCGGGCGGCGGGCTTGAGGTGCGGCTGGTGCTGGGGGCGGGGTAGGAGCGCGATTGGCAATTCGAAACCAGCCGTTCCGGATTCGCCCCATTGCGGACGTTCGTTGAACCCGGATGGCTTGCCGATTGTTCACTCGATTCGTCATTCCCGCGAAGGCGGGAATCCAGTAGCAACCTCGCAATGAAGGAGACCTTCGCGCCCACCGTCTATGTTCTCGCTTCGGCGCGAAACGGCACACTTTACACCGGCACCACCTCGAACCTGATCCAGCGCATCGCCCAGCACCGCAGCGAACACTTCGATGGCTTCAGCGCCCGCTATGGAACCAAACTGCTGGTGTGGTTCGAAATGCACGCGACAATGGAGCACGCGATCCAGCGAGAGAAGCGGATCAAGAAATGGAACCGTGACTGGAAGCTCAGGTTGATCGAAGAAGGCAATCCACAGTGGCGCGATCTCGCCATCGACTTTGGCTTCGAAGCGCTGCGTTGACTGGATTCCCGCCTTCGCGGGAATGACGAAGATCTTGGTGCGGATTTGGCATCAGCAACTGGTGTTTGAAAATCCGAACCCGACAGTCCCTTTCCCACCCAAAGCCGACCTCCCCACCCGCTCAGGCCGAACCTGTCGAAGCCCCCGGCGGCGTGGCGCTGCGGTTCCCCGCTCTCTGGCGCCTTCAGGATGGGGGGGACACTCAGCCTTTCCGCAACAGCTTTACCAGCACCTGATCGAGACTGGAGAGGAACCGCGAGCGATCCGCCTTGCTGAACGGCGGCGGGCCGCCGATCACGTCGCCGCCGGCGCGCAGGTCCGCCATGATCGCGCGGGTGGCGATGGCGCCGCCGATCGAGGACGTGGTGAAGGGCTTGCCGTTGGGCGCGATGACGTCCGCCCCCAGCTTGAGGCAGCGGTCGGCCAGCAGGATGTCGGCGGTGATGACGACGGTGCCGGGCGCGGTGTTCTCGACGATCCAGTCGTCGGCGGCATCGAAAGCGTCGCTCACCACCTTGCGCGCGATGAGCGGGCTCTGCGGCACCCGGATCGGGCTGTTGCTCACGACCACCACCGGCACTCTGGTGCGCTCGGCCACGCGGTAGGTTTCGTCCTTCACCGGGCAGGCGTCGGCATCGATCAATATGCGGATCATGCGGCCTCATAACCCAGCCTCGCGCAAATGACGAACCCGGTTGCCGGAATTGCGCTTCCCGAGCATGATGCAGGGGAACCGGAGCGCCGCCGATGACGCAGCTGAACGTGCCGCAGCCGAACGTGCCGAAGCCGTCGACGATCACCGCCTTTGCCCACTCGCCGGATCGCGGCCGAGGGCTCGCGCGCGACATGGCGGTGCGCTGGGCGCTGGAGGAAGTGGGCCGGCCCTACACCGTGCGGCTCGTCTCGTTCGAGGAGATGAAGCAGCCGGCGCATCGCTCTCGCAACCCGTTCGGCCAGATCCCGACGTATGAAGAGGGCGATCTCGCGCTGTTCGAATCCGGCGCCATCGTGCTGCATCTGGCGCAAAGCCAGCAGGCGGGGCGCCAGGAGGCGAGCCAGCACGGCTTGCTGCCGGTGGATGGTGACGCGCGGATGCGGGCGGTGATGTGGATGTTCGCCGCGCTCAGCACGGTGGAGCCGGTGATCGTCCAGCGCTCCGAGGTCCTGCTGTTCGAGCAGGAGCGGCCCTGGTTCGCCGCCCGCCTCGCCTCGATCGAGGAGCGCATCGCCGCGCGGCTGGACGAGCTCGCCATGCGCCTCGGCAGTTCGGAATGGCTCGACGGCGATTTCAGCGCGGGCGACCTGATGATGGTGCAGGTTCTGCGGCGGCTGGGCGGGTCTGACCTGCTGGCCGGTAATGAAACCGTGCAGGGCTATGTCGCGCGGGGGGAGGCGCGGCCTGCGTTCCAGCGCGCCTTTGCGGCCCAGCGCGCCGTTTACGAGGGCCGGGCTGACACAAACTGACTCTCAGTGCTGGCGGATCACCGCCAGGAATTCCTCGCCATAGGCTTCCAGCTTGCGGGTACCGACGCCGCCGATCTCGCCCATTTCGGTGAGCGTTGCCGGGCGGGCATTGGCCATCTCGCGCAAGGTGGCATCGTGGAAGATGACGTAGGGCGGCACCCCGGCCTGCTGGGCCAGATCGCGGCGCAGCGCGCGCAGTGCCTCGAACAGCGGATGGCCGACCGGGTTGGCGCCCGCATCGCTGCTGCCGCCGCGCCGCTTGCGCTCGCGCTTGGGCGGTACGACGATGGCGACGGCGGCCTCACCCTTCAGGATCGCGCGGGCATCGCCGCCGAGCGACAACCCGCCGTGCTCGGTGGGCAGCAGGCTGCCGCGGGCCTGCAGCGCACGGGCGAGCGATTTCAGCAGCGGCTTTTCGTCCTCGGTCAGGATGCCGAAGACCGATAACTGGTCGTGCCCGCGTTGCAGCACGCGGTCGTCGGTGATGCCGCAAAGCACCTTTTCGAGATGGCCAAGGCCGTAGCTCTGCCCGGTGCGGTAGACCGCCGAGAGCAGCTTGCGCGCCAGTTCGGTAACGTCGACCACACCGGCGGGTTCGAGGCAATTGTCGCAGTTGCCGCAAGTCTGCGCGGGCGTTTCGCCGAAGTGGCGCAAGAGCACGGCGCGGCGGCATTCGGCGGTCTCGACGAGGGCAGCCAGCGAATCGAGGCGCTGGCGTTCGCTCTGCTGGCGCGAGGGATCGACTTCGGACAGGCGCTGGCGGGCGCGGGCGAAGTCGTCCGCGCCCCAGAACATCACCGCCACCGAAGGGTCGCCGTCGCGCCCTGCGCGGCCGGTTTCCTGATAATAGGCCTCGATCGACTTGGGGATGCCGGCGTGGGCGACAAACCGCACGTCGGGCTTGTCGATGCCCATGCCGAAGGCGACCGTGGCGACCATCACCATGTCTTCGGAGGCGACGAAGGCCGCCTGATTGCGCGCGCGCACTTCGGGATCGAGCCCGGCGTGATAGGGCAGCACCCGGCGTCCGGTGGCGGAGGCGAGGGTTTCGGCCAGTTGCTCCACGCGGGCGCGGGTGGGGGCATAGACGATGCCCGGGCCGGGGTTCTCGTCCATCACCGCCTTCAATTGCCGCATCGCATTCTCGCGCGGGCGGATGGCGTAGCGGATGTTCGGGCGGTCGAACCCGGCAACGATCAGGCCTTCGTCCGGGATGCCGAGCTGGGCAAGGATGTCCGAACGGGTGTGATGGTCCGCCGTCGCCGTCAGCGCGAGGCGCGGGACGGTGGGGAAGGCATCGAGCAGCGGCTTCAGCAGCCGGTAGTCGGGACGGAAATCGTGGCCCCATTCGGAAACGCAATGCGCCTCGTCGATGGCGAAGAGGGCGACGCGCGACTGTTCCAGCAGTTCGCGGAAGTAGGGCTGGCTGGCGCGTTCCGGGGCGATGTAGAGCAAGTCCAGCTCGCCCGCGCGGAAACGGTCCATGGTCTGGCCGCGATCGGCATCGGCGCTGGTCAGGGTGGCGGCGCGGATGCCGTTGGCGGTGGCCGAGCGCAGCTGGTCGTGCATCAGCGCGATCAGCGGCGAGACGACCACGCAGGTCCCCTCCCGCATGACGGCGGGCAACTGGTAGGTGAGGGACTTGCCGGCGCCGGTGGGCATCACCGCCAGGGTGGAGCGCCCCTCCAGCACGCGGGTGACGACTTGCTCCTGCACGCCGCGAAAGGCGGAGAACCCGAAGGTCGCATGGAGCGCTTCAAGGGCATCAGGCAGAAGATCGGGGTCGGGCACGGCCGGGCTTATGGCAGAGGGAGGGGGCGCTGAAAACCGCTTGGCCGATGATTTCCTCCGATTCCGCCTCATCCGCTTGCGATTTTGCCCGGGCGCTCGCCAGGATCGCGCAACGGGACGGCAAGCCCGATGAATGGAGAGGCAGGCATGACGCAGCGCGTGGCAGTGGTGACGGGGGCAAGTTCGGGCATCGGGCTGGAAACGGCGCGGGCCTTGGCGGCGCAGGGGTTTCGCGTCCTCGGGATCGGCCGCGATGCGGCGCGCTGCGCGGCGGCGCAGGCGGAATTGGGCGCCGGTGTGGAGATGCTGCGCGGCGATCTTTCACTGCTGGCCGAGGCGGACCGGCTGGCCGACGCGATCGCGGGCATGGCCGGCCGTGTCGACGTGCTGGTCAATAATGCCGGCGGCATGGCGCGCGAGCAGGTCACGACCGCGGAAGGCTTCGAGGCGAACTACGCGGCCAATTTCCTCGGCCCCTTCGTGCTGACGGCGCGGCTCCTGCCGCTGATGCGAGCGGCGGCGGCCGATGCACCCCAGGGCAGCGTGCGGATCGTCAACACCGCCTCGGACGGCAGCGAGATGATCCCCGGGATCGATCTCGGCGATCTCCAGAACCTCGGCAACTGGAGTCCGGGGGCGGCCTATTGCAGCGGCAAGCTGGCCAACGTGCTCCATGCCCGGGCGCTGGCCGCGCGGGTTGCAGGGGACGGTATCGTCGCCCATTCGGTGCATCCCGGCACGGTGGCCAGCAATTTCTTCGCCCATACGCCCGGCAGCGTGCAGGCCGCTTACGCCGATGGGCCCAAGCTGACGCCGGCGCAGGGGGCGGACACGGTGATCTGGCTGGCGAGCGCCGAGGAGCCGGGACGGTCGAGCGGCGGCTACTGGTACGAGCGGGCGCCGCGCCGGCCTAATCCGCTGGCCGGCGATGCCGCCTTTGTCGAGGCGTTCTGGCAGGCGGCGGAGGCGCTGGCCGGACGGGCGGGCGCCTGAAAACGAAAAAAAAGGCCGGGGCGGTGATCCCGGCCTTCTTGCGGTGCTGTCCTTGGGATGCCGCCTTATCGATCTTCGCCGATGCCGAGCCGCGCCAGACGCGGCTTGACCATCGGCACCGTGAGCATCGTGCTCATCACCGCCATCAGCAGCAGCGCGGTGAACGTCTCCGCGGTGACGATCTGCTTGTCGAGCAGGACGTTGACAAAGATGATCATGATCAGCGCCTTGGTCTGGAGCATCCAGCCGATCACCGAGGCCTCGCCCTGCTTCCAGCCGAGCAGCCTGCCGGCGAGGTGGACGCCCGCCAGCTTGCCCGAGACGGAGGCGAGGAGGAACAGCAAGGCCGCGCCGAATACCATTGCGCCGCCTATTCCCCAGTCGGTGCGCAGGCCCGTGCTGAGGAAAAACACCGGCATGACCGTCAGCAGCAGGAATTCACGGAACATGTCGAGCTTCTCGCGGGTGAACCACTGGGCGTCGAGCACCACGCCCGCCAGGAACGCGCCGACCATGAAGTGCAGGCCCGACCAGTCTGCCGCGAAGCCGGTCACCGCGAGCCAGATCAGCGAGAGATACCAGCGGTCCTGCTCGTCCAGGCGGCGGAACAGGGCGCGCACGATCATCGAGGCGGCCGCGAAGCCGGCAAGGAACAGGCCTTGCCGTCCCACGCGCTCCCAGTCGACCAGGATCAGCGCCAGCACACCCCAGATGGCGATGTCGTCAAGGCTGGCGTAGCGCAGCAGGCGCTGGCCGAGCGGGGCGCGGAAGATGCCGAGCTTTTCCATCAGCAGCACAAGGATCGGCAGGGCGGTGACCGCGCAGGCCATGCCGATGCCCAGCACGGCCTGCGGATACGTGCCCTTCGGTCCGATCCAGCCGGGGGTCCTCAGCAGCAAGGCGGCGGCGAGCGAGCCGAACAGCAGCGGCGTCAGCAGCGCGCAGGCGGCGGTCAGGCTGGTTTCGCCGCGATGCTTCCAGGCGTCCGACAGGTCCAGTTCGACCCCGGCCACAAACACGAACATCATCACCGCCCACCAGGCCACGCCGTTGAGCGCGGTCATGACTTGCGGGGTGAACACGAAGCCGTGGAAGTCCGGCGCGAAGTGGCCGAGCACGCCCGGTCCCAGCAGGATGCCGCCGATGATCTGCACGACCACCAGCGGGGCCCAGTGCTCGGTGCGCAGCAGGCGCCAGACCAGATATGGCAAGGCAAGGATCACACTCAGCGCGATCAGGTAGGTTTCAGTCAGGCCCATTGTTTCAACTTCCCCCGCCGCCCGGTTCCCCGTGTCGGGCGGGGCGGCTCGTTCTTTGGGCCAATGCATGGCTGCACAACTGCCGAATCGCAACGGCCGCGATGGCGCCCGGGGGCGCTTCGCCGGGGAAGAAATGTGGCCGGTTTCCCGGGGCGCAGGCGATTTTCGGGGGGCAGGCCGGCGGGGGAAGGCGGTCATGGCTAATCCGCCCTGCCGAAAACCTCCGTGCTTGTCCGGAGCCGGCCATTAGCCGCCGGGCCGACCTGCGGCTGGTAGAGGGCTCTCAACGGCGAATGCAATCGATTTACGGCGTTTTGCCGGCCGCACTACCTAAGGGAGAATTCTGATGGGTCGTCTTCTGCGCGAGGCCATGACTTCGCACAACGAATGCCGCGTCGCGATGCTCGGCGAGATCGAGTTTGCCGAGACCGCGCGGGTGCTCAAGACGCTCGCCCGCGAGGCCGGGCACGATGAACGCGCGGTGATCGATCAACTGGCCCGGCACGGCCTCGACGCCGCGCTCGGCGTGATGTCGAGCGTCGACCGGACCGCCACCAGCGAGGCCTACCAGCGCCACCGCGCCCGCTGGCGCGCCGGCATGAACCGCCCGGCGGTGCACTGAGCGTCTCCGTTCGCGAGTACGCCGTGCCCGTCACGAGAGACGGGCACGGCGACCCTATCGGCGCGGGGTCCCGTCAGTCGAGGTTCGGGCGCAGCCAGCGTTCGGCGGTGGCCAGATCGACCCCGCGCCGTCCGGCGTAGTCTTCCAGCTGGTCGCGGCCGATGCGGGCGACGCCGAAGTAAGAACTTTCCGGGTGGGCGAAATAGAAGCCCGAAACCGCCGCCGTCGGCAGCATGGCCTGGCTTTCGGTCAGCACGATCCCGGCATTGTCCGAGGCCTTGAGCAGATCGAACAGGATCGGCTTGAGCGAATGGTCGGGGCAGGCGGGATAACCCGGTGCCGGGCGGATACCCCGATATTCCTCGCGGATCAGCGCTTCGTTGGTGAACTGCTCGTCCGGGGCATAACCCCAGAGCCTGGTGCGCACATGGCTGTGCAGACGCTCGGCAAAGGCTTCGGCGAAGCGGTCTGCCAGCGCCTTCAGCAGGATGTCCGAATAGTCGTCGTGCGCGGCCTGGAAGCGTTCCAGATGCGGCTCGATGCCGTGGATGCCGACGGCAAAGCCGCCCAGCCAGTCGTCCTCGGTGTCGATAAAGTCGGCCAGGCAGAAGTTGGCGCGGTCACGCGACTTCTTCACCTGCTGGCGCAGCATCGGAATGCGCGTGCCGTCCGCAAGCAGCACGTCGTCGCCATCGCGGCTGGCGGGCCAGAAGGCGCAGACGCCCTTGGCGGTGAGCCACTTCTCGTCGATGATCTTTGCGAGCATCGCCTGCGCATCGGCGTAGAGGTTGCGGGCGCTTTCGCCCACCACCTCGTCGTTCAGGATCGCCGGGTAGTTGCCCGCCAGTTCCCAGGCGCGGAAGAACGGCGTCCAGTCGAACGTGGCGGCAAGATCGGCCAGGTCCCAGTCCTCGAAGACATGGAGGCCCGGCTCGGCCGGTGCGGCGGGCTTGAGCGCAAAGTCCGGCTTGAAGGCATTGGCGCGGGCATCGGCGATGGGGAGCAACTCGCTCTGGCCCTTGCCTTCGCGGGCAATGCGGACCTTTTCGTATTCCTCGGCGGTGGCCTCCACGAAGGGCACCGCCTGGGTGTCCGACAGCAACTGCGAGGCGACGCCGACCGCGCGGCTGGCGTCGAGCACGTGGACCACCGGACCCTCGTAGGCGGGATCGATGCGCAGCGCGGTGTGGACCTTGGAGGTGGTGGCGCCGCCGATCAGCAGCGGAATGGTCATGCCGGCGCGCTGCATTTCCTCGGCCACGGTCACCATCTCGTCGAGCGAGGGGGTGATGAGGCCGGAGAGGCCGATGATGTCGGCGTCATGTTCGGCGGCGGCTTCGAGGATCTTGCTCCAGGGCACCATGACGCCGAGGTCGATCACTTCGTAGCCGTTGCACTGGAGCACGACGCCGACGATGTTCTTGCCGATGTCGTGCACGTCGCCCTTGACGGTGGCCATGATGATGCGGCCCTTGGACTTGGTGCCGGCATCCTTTTCCGCCTCGATGAAGGGGATCAGGTGGGCAACCGCCTTTTTCATCACGCGCGCGGACTTGACGACTTGCGGCAGGAACATCTTGCCCGAGCCGAACAGGTCCCCCACGACGTTCATGCCGCCCATCAGCGGGCCCTCGATCACCTCGATCGGGCGGCCGCCGCGCGCGGCGATCGCGGCGCGGGCTTCCTCGGTATCCTCGACGACATGGGCGTCGATGCCGCGCACCAGCGCGTGTTCGATGCGCTTGGCCACGTCCCAGCCGCGCCATTCCTCGGCGGCCTTCTCGGCCACGGCGTCCTTGCCCTTGAAGCTTTCGGCCAGCTCGATCAGGCGCTCGGTGGAGGTCTTGCCGTCCTCGCCCACGCCCGGGCGGCGCATCATGATGACGTCCTCGCAGGCTTCGCGAAGCACCGGGTCGATCTGGTCGTAGACGTCGAGCTGCCCCGCGTTGACGATCGCCATGTCGAGCCCGGCGGGGATCGCATGGTAGAGGAACACCGAGTGCATCGCCCGGCGCACCGGCTCGTTGCCGCGGAACGAGAACGAGAGGTTGGACAGGCCGCCCGAGAAGTGGACGTGCGGGCAGCGCGCCTTGATCTCGGCCACCGCCTCGATGAAGTCCAGGCCGTAGCGGTCATGCTCCTCGATGCCGGTGGCGACGGCAAAGACGTTGGGGTCGAAGATGATGTCTTCGGGCGGGAAGCCGATGCCGGTCAGCAAGTCATAGGCGCGGCAGCAGATTTCGATCTTGCGCTCGCGGGTGTCGGCCTGGCCCTTTTCGTCGAAGGCCATGACAACGACGGCGGCGCCGTAGTTCATGCATTTGCGGGCATGCTCAAGGAAGGGTTCTTCGCCTTCCTTCATCGAGATCGAATTGACGATCGGCTTGCCGGACACGCACTTGAGACCGGCCTCGATCACGTCCCACTTCGACGAATCGACCATCACCGGCACGCGGGCGATGTCGGGCTCGGAAGCGATCAGCTTCAGGTAGGTGGTCATGGCCGCGACCGCGTCGAGCAGGCCTTCGTCCATGTTGACGTCGATCACCTGCGCGCCGTTGTCCACCTGCTGGCGGGCCACTTCGATCGCGGCGGGATAGTCGCCCGCCATGATCAGCTTCTTGAACCTGGCCGAGCCGGTGACATTGGTGCGCTCGCCGATGTTGACGAAACGGGCGCCGGAAGGGGTCGAGGTCATGGAGTCTGCTTCTCGTTGAGTATCAGGCCTGCGCGGGCGCGAGCGAACGCGCCAGCACGAGGTCGTCATAAGTCTGGCCGCCGATGTCGAACTGGCGGCTGCCGATCTGTTCGAAGCCGTTCTTGGCGTAGAAGGCGAGTGCGCGCAGGTTGTCGTCCTTGACCCCCAGCAGCAGGCGGCGGCAGCCTTCCGCGGCCTCCACCACCGTGCGCATCAGCGTGCCCGCCATCAGCGAGCCCTGGAAGCGGGTGAGGATGTAGATGCGCTTGAGCTCGATATCGCCCGCTTCGGCCTGGTCGAGTTCGGGGGCGCAGATCATCGCGTAGCCCACCGGCGCGTCGCCCGGCTTCACTTCCGCCAGCCAGGCCTTGGCGCCCCTGGCGAAATAGGCGCGGTAGGTCTCGGCAGAATGCGCGGTGCGGCAATGCTCGATGATGCCGCGCCCGTCGACCGAACCGGCAAAGGCTTCGAGGAACGTCGCCGCGCCGATCAGCGCCAGCGCTTCGGCATCGTCGGGACCGGCTTGGCGGATGCGCCAGAGGGGGATGTCGTTCATGCGCGCCTCAGTCTGCCGCGACCGCGAAAGGTTCAAGTCCTGCCAGCCTGGTTTCGGGCTTGAGGTCCGGGATGTGGCGCGGGGCCATGCCGGTCACCTTCTTCGCGATGGCGGCGATATGCGCCGGGGTGGAGCCGCAGCAGCCGCCCAGCACGTTGACCTGGCCTGCCACCGCCCATTCGCCGACGAAGCCTGCGGTCGTCTCGGGCATCTCGTCGTAGGCGCCCAGTTCGTTGGGCAGGCCGGCGTTGGGGTAGATCATGATGAGGGTATCGGCGATTTCCGACAGCGTCTTCACGTGCGGGCGCAGCTGGGTGGCGCCGAACGAGCAGTTGAGCCCGATCGTCACCGGCCTCGCATGGCGCACCGCGTACCAGAACGCCTCGACCGTGTGGCCCGAGAGGTTGCGGCCGGAAAGGTCGGTCAGCGTCATCGACAGCATGATCGGCACTTCACGCCCCAGCTCGGCTTCAAGCTGGCGCACCGCCATGATCCCGGCCTTGGCGTTGAGGGTGTCGAACACGGTCTCGATCAGGATGAAGTCGGCGCCGCCTTCGACAAGGGCAGCGGCCTGTTCCTTGTAGACATCGACCAGCGTGTCCCAGTCGATCTCGCGGTAGCCGGGATCGTTGACGTCGGGGCTGAGCGAAAGCGTCTTGTTGGTCGGCCCGATGGCGCCGGCGACGAAGCGCGGCCGCCTAATACCATTCTTGGCATCCTTTGCCTCGTACTCATCCGCCAGACGGCGGGCGAGCCTGGCCGATTCGACATTGATCTCGCGCACCAGATGCTCGGCGCCGTAGTCGGCCTGGCTGATGCGGTTGGCCGAGAAGGTGTTGGTTTCGGCAATATCGGCCCCCGCCTCGAAATAGGCGCGGTGGATCGATTCCGGCACCTCGGGCTTGGTCAGCGCGAGGATGTCGTTGTTGCCCTTCTGGTCGTGGCCGAGGCCCAGATCGCCGGCATAGTCGGCTTCCGAGAGCTTCCAGTTCTGGATCTCGGTGCCGAAGGCGCCGTCGGTGATGAGGACGCGCTTGGCCGCCTCTTCGAGAAATGTCTTACGCGCGCTCATCATGCGCTCTCCCGCAATTCTTGCAACTTCGGCCTCAACCCGAGCAGCTGGCAGATCGCATAGGCCTGCTCCGCACGGTTGAGGGTGTAGAAATGAAAGTCGCGCACGCCGCCTTCGTAGAGGTTTCGGCACAAGTCGGCCGCGGCAACCGCGGCGACCAGTGCGCGCGGACCGGGGCGCTCGTCAAGGCCTTCGAACATGGCTTCCAGCCAGACCGGAATCTCGGTGTTGCCCGACATGCGGCGGATCGCCGCGAAGCTGGTCACCGGCATGATGCCGGGCAGGATCGGCGCGGTGATGCCCGCGGCCTGCGTCTTGTCGAGGAAGCGGAAGTAGGCTTCGGCCGAGAAGAAGAACTGCGTGATCGCGCGGTTGGCGCCGGCGTCGATCTTGCGCTTGAGGTTGTCGAGATCGCTCTGGGCGCTCGCTGCCTCGGGGTGCACTTCGGGATAGGCGGCGACCGAGATGTCGAAATCGTGGCGGGCCTTGAGCCCGGCCACCAGGTCGGCGGCGCTGGCATAGCCTTCCGGGTGGGGCGTGAAGACGCCGCCCTGGCTCGGCGGCGGATCGCCGCGCAGGGCGACGATGTGGCGCACGCCCGCTTCCCAGTACTGGTCGGCGATCTCGTCGATCTCGCCCTTGCTGGCGCCCACGCAGGTGAGATGCGCGGCGGGCACGAGATTCGTCTCGGCCGCGAGGCGGGCGACGGTCGCATGGGTGCGTTCACGCGTGGAGCCACCGGCGCCATAGGTCACCGAGACGAACGAGGGCGCCAGCGGGGCAAGCTGGGTGATCGCGTCCCACAGCTGCTCCTCCATCTTCTCCGTCTTGGGCGGGAAGAATTCGAAGGAGACGGAAATGTCGCCCGGCAGGCACCCGAGGGCGGGGGCAAGAGCCGGTCGTTGAGCGGACGTCATGGGATCGCGGTCTTTCTGTCGTTGGATTCGGTGTCGTTTGCAGGATCAGGCGCCTGATCAGGCGCCGGATCTGGCAGGGGGGCGGGCGGGGCCGCTTCGAGGCGCCGCGCGGTCCAGATCTTCACGGTGAGCGGATCGCCGGGCAGGGTGACCGGAACGTCGGGCGCAAAGCCCGCGTCGGCCAGCAGCGAGGCCATCTGCTGGTCGGCAAAGCCGAGGCGGGCGTGGGCATGGCGCTCACGCAAATCCTCGCGCTCGTGCGCGGCGAGGTCGACCACCGCGATTCGCCCGCCCGGCCGGGTGACGCGCGCGGCTTCGGCCAGAACCGTGGCGGGTTCCTGTGCGTAGTGCAGAACCTGGTGGAAAAGTACCGTGTCGAACGCGGCCTCGGCAAAGGGCAGGGCGGTGAAGTCCCCCTGCACCAGCGAGAGGTGTTCCGGTGGCAAAGATTGCAAGCGCGCCCGCGCGATGCGCAACATCTCGGGGCTCTTGTCGAGCGCGGTGACGTGGCTGGCCTTGCCCGCCAGCAGTTCGGCGATGCGCCCGGTGCCGGTGCCGACATCGAGCAGGCCGCCGAGCTTGCTGCGCCCCAGCGCGGCCAGCAGCGCCGCCTCGACCGGGCCGTCCGCACCGTGCAGCTGGCGCAGGGTATCCCACTCCTCGGCATGGCGGGCGAAATAGGCCTGGGCATTGGCTTCGCGCGCGTCGCGAATGGCGGCGAGCTGGCGGCGATCCTCGGCGCAGCGGGCGGCAAAGGCCGGATCGTCACGCTCGGCAATGTCGAGCAGGCGGGCGGCAGCGGCGCCCATCGGCGGCTCCGAATTGTCCTTCACCGCGCTGCGCAGGAACACCCAGCTGCCTTCCTTGCGGCGGGTGGCGAGACCGGCCTCGCACAGGATGCGGATGTGGCGCGAGACACGCGGCTGGCTTTGCCCGAGCACTTGCGCAAGCTCCCCCACGGCCAGTTCCATATGCGCGAGCAGGCGCATCATGCGCAGCCGCGTCGGTTCGGACAGAGCCCTCAGCAGGGGGTCGATTTGCATGCGAATTTGCATGGCAGATCATATAAAGATATCTTTATATGTGTGCAACCCTCAGGGTTTCTGCCGGTTTTGCCCCCCTTACTTCCCATTTGCGTTGCACAATCGTCTCGTCTAAAGAATGGCCCCGCAGGCTTGCCTGCAAGCGTTGGCCTGTGCGCCAAACAATGCAAGGGGATTCGCATGAAGAAGATTGCTTTTGCCGCGTTCGCGTCGGCTGCCGCTCTGTCGCTCGCTGCTTGCGGTGGCAACAAGCCCGCCGCTGACGCCACTTCGGAATCGGTTGAAACCGTTCCTGAAGAAACCATGGCCGCTACCACCGACGGTGCGACCGACGCTGCTACCGCGGCTGCCGAGTAATCCGGCCGGGGGCCCGGCGATCGCCTCGGCGAAGCGCCGGCCCCCAGTTGCTTTCCGGCCTGGATCGGCAACGATCTGGGAAACATCCGGAAAGTCCGTCGCAAGACGGAAAAAGCCCTCCCCGACGGGAGGGTTTTTTATTGCCCGCCGCAGACGCATCGGCAGTTGCGCATGGGGCCTGCGCGGGGCATCAATCGGCGCATGCCCGATACGCTCAGGATCACGCTGGCGCAGCTCAACCAGTCGGTCGGCGACCTCGACGGCAATGCCGAAGGGGTGCTCGCGGCACGCAAGCAGGCGCGCGATTGCGACCTCGTCGTTTTCCCCGAGCTTCACCTGATCGGCTATCCGCCCGAAGACCTGATCCTCAAGCCGGCGCTGATCGAGCGTGCTGCAGCGCGGCTACAGTCGCTTGCGGAGGCGAGCGCGGCGCCCGGCCCGGCGATGCTGGTGGGCTCGGCCTTTGTGCTTGATGGTGCGCTGCACAACGGGGTTGCCCTGCTCGACCAGGGCAAGGTCCAGGCGGTGCGGCTGAAGCATGAGCTGCCCAACTATGGCACGTTCGACGAGATGCGCCTGTTCCAGCCCGGCCCCCTGCCCGAGCCGGTGGTGCTGCGCGGAACGATGATCGGGGTGCCGATCTGCGAGGACATCTGGCGCAGCGAGGTCTGCCGCCATCTTGCCGATTTCGGTGCCGAGATGTTCATCTGCATCAACGGCAGCCCTTACGAGATCAACAAGGACGCCCTCAGGATCGAGGGGGTGGCCAAGCGCCGCGCGGTCGATACCGGGCTGCCGCTGGCCTATCTCAACCGCGTCGGCGGGCAGGACGAACTGGTGTTCGACGGCGCCAGCTTCGTGGTCAACGGCGATGGCAGCCTGGCCGTCCAGCTGGCGGACTGGGAGGAGCAGGTCGCCGAGACCCGCTGGACCCGCACCGCGCAGGGCTGGCGCTGCGATCGCGGGGCGCAGGCGGCGCTCGCCGGCCACCCGGAGGACATCTACTGCGCGATGGTGCTGGCGCTGCGCGACTATGTGCGGCGCAACGGGTTTCCCGGCGTCGTGCTGGGGCTTTCGGGCGGGATCGATTCGGCGACATGCGCGGCCATCGCCGTCGATGCGCTGGGGGCGGACCGGGTCTGGGGGGTAATGATGCCCTCGCGCTTCACCAGCCGCCAGAGCCTCGACGATGCCGCCGCCTGCGCCGATGCGCTGGGCATCCGCTATTCGGTGCTGCCGATCGGCGAGGCGATCGCCGGGTTCGATTCGATGCTGGGCGAGAGTTTCGAGGGTACCAATCGCGACATCGCCGAGGAAAACCTCCAGTCGCGGATTCGCGGCACGGCGTTGATGGCGCTGTCGAACAAGTTCGGCCCGATGGTGATGACCACCGGCAACAAGAGCGAAATGAGCGTGGGCTACGCGACGATCTATGGCGACATGGCGGGGGGCTACAACCCGCTCAAGGACGCCTACAAGTCGACCGTCTTTGCGCTGGCGCGCTGGCGCAACCATCATGTCCCGCGCATTGGCCGCGGTCCGGCCCGGGCGGTCATTCCCGAATCGACGCTGGGGCGCGAACCCAGCGCCGAATTGCGCCCCGACCAGCGCGATTCGGACAGCCTGCCCGACTATGCCGTGCTCGATCCGATCCTCGTCGGGCTGGTCGAACACGACAAGAGCGTCGACCAGCTGGTCCGCGAAGGCTTCGTGTGCGAGACGGTCCAGGCGGTCGAGCGCCTGCTGCACCGCGCCGAATACAAGCGCCGCCAGGCCTCGCCGGGGGTCAAGCTCACCGCCCGGAATTTCGGGCGAGACCGGCGCTATCCGATCACCCACGCCTTCCGCAGCGGCTGAAACGACAGGGATCAGAATGTCCGCCACCCCCACTCTCAAGCTGCGCGCGCGGATCTATTGCGGCGAGGAAATCGCCATGGGGCCGGGCAAGGCCGATCTGCTGGCCGCCATCGCGCAGCAAGGCTCGATCTCGGCGGCGGGGCGGGCGTTGGGCATGAGTTATCGGCGGGCCTGGCTGCTGGTCGATGCGATGAACCGCTGCTGGCGCTCGCCGCTGGTGGAAACCGTGGCGGGCGGCGGCAAGGATCGCGGTGCCCGGCTTTCGCAGACCGGGCAGGCGGTGCTGGCACAGTACCGGGCACTGCAGGCGCGAATCGCCCAGGTGGAAGCCTCGGACGAATACGCGCTGCTGCGCGGCGGGGTGCGGGCGGCGCCGCTTCCCGGGGCGCCGGATCCGGCCGGTTAGGGCAGCCGGGTCACGAGCAGCGGCAGCGCGGCGTCGGGGCTGGCCGCGATCTGCACGAGGTAGTCCCCCGGTTCGAGCGCGAAGTCGACCATCTTGCGGATGCCCGAGCAGTCGGGCCCATGGGCGTGGGCGATCGAAGTCAGCGCCCGGTGGGTGCCGGTCGCGGGCCTGGCCGCGATCACGTCGATCCATGCCGCCGCGCCCAGCGCCACGCGGTAGTGTCCGGGCGTGGTCACGGTAACGGCAAAGAGGCCGCCGAAGCCGGTCGATCCGCCAGCCTTTTCGGGCGGAAGGGCATAACGCACGTCGGGCGCGGGGCTGAGCGCGGCGTCGACCGCGGCTCCGGGGTTCACCCGCGCGGCGGCGGCGCTATCGCGCCCGGCGGCCAGCGGCACGCGCCGGTTCCAGCCGGAAAGTTCGGCGGGAAGGGCGGCGGGGGCGGCTGGGCAGGCGATGGGTGATGGCACGATGGCTGTGGGCACAGCGGCTGTGGGCACGATGGTGGGAGGCACGATGGTGGGAGGCACGGGCCCCATCCCGTTCGTTTCCTGGGCGAGCGCGCTGCCGGACCATGCCAGCGCCAGCAGCGCGGCCGCAGCCAGTCCGTCCCGTGAAGCCGCCAACTTGCCCGTGGTCACCATGAAGCCCTCCTCGCGCTGTGCATAACGCTATGTCAGTTCGGATATAGCGATCCGTGCCGGCGGTGACAGCCGCAAAACGCGGTCTTCAAGCATCCGGCCCGCATCCGGGCCGAAAACGGCAAAAGGGGCGGCCTTGCGGCCACCCCTTCGTTGTCTTGCGGTCTCTTGCGGCGGGCGCCGCTCAGCGCGCGCCCTGCGCGTAGTAGCGCTGCATGTCGAGGCGCATCTGGTGCAGCGCCTCGGGGTTCAGGTAGACCATGTGACCGGCCGGGTAGTAGCGGAACTCAAGGTTCTTCTGCAGTTCGCCCGGCAGCATCATGTGCTTGAGGTCGCGCTCGGTCGAGAAGAACGGCGTTGCCATGTCGTAGTAGCCGTTGAGCGAGAGCACGCGCAGATGCGGGTTGGTGCGCATCGCGCTCGACAGGTCGACCGTCACGTCGGCGACGTTCTGGTGGCTGCCATAGCCGCGGCCCGGGCCGTCATGCGACCAGTCCCAGTTGAAGGCACCGCCCTCGCGTGCGCTGAGGCGGTAGTCGAGGTCGGTCTTGTAGCCGAGCTTGCCGCCCAGCAGGTCGAGGAAGCTGCCGATGTAGAGGCCGCTGATTGCGGTGTCCGAGGCGTCGAATTCCGGCCCTTCGCCCGCCGCATCGGCATCGACGCCGAGGTAGCGACCGTCGAAGCGGCCCACCGTCTCGCGCTGGCCGCGCAGCAGTTCCTTGCGGAAGCGCTGGAGGTCGAGGCGCAGGTTCGCCTGCTTGATGTAGTCCACCGAAATGCCGGTGAAGCGGCTGAGCTGCTGCGCCGCCGAATCGAGTTCGGCAGGCGAAATGTCCTGCCCCTTGGCGAGCGCGCTGGCATAGGCGCCATTGGCGAATTCGCGGGCCTGTGCGACGAATTCCTCGACCGTGGCGGGGCGATCGGCGACGCGGTTGTGGTACCAGGCGACGGCGGCATAAGTCGGCAGGTAGCCGACGTAGATGTTGTCGTAGCCGGACTGGCGCACGCCGTAGTTCATGATCGAGGAGAGCAGGATCACGCCGTTCAGCGCCATGCCGCGATCCTCGAGCTGGTAGGCCAGCGCGCCCGAGCGGGTGGTGCCGTAGCTTTCGCCGAAGATGTACTTGGGGTCGCCCCAGCGGCCATTCTTCGAGACGTAGCGGAAGATCGCCTTGGCAAAGGCATCGACGTCCTGATCGACGCCGTAGAAATCGGCGGGCTTGGCATCGCCGAGCGGGCGCGAGTAACCGGCGCCGACCGCGTCGATGAACACCATGTCGGTGCTGCCGATCAGGCTGTCGGGGTTGGGGCCGACGTCGTAGGGCGCGGGCGCGACGGCGACCGGGTCGGCGGTGCGCACGCGCTCGGGGCCGAAGCTGCCCATGCGCAGCCACAGGCTCGCCGAGCCGGGGCCGCCATTGTAGAAGAAGGTCAGCGGGCGGTGCTTACCGGGCGCGGTATAGGCGGTGTAGAACAGGCTGGCGGTGGGCTTGCCCTGCGCATCACGGATGGTCAGCGTGCCGGCGGTGGCGGTGTAGGCGATCGCCTTGCCGTCGACCGTGACCGAGCCCTTGGAGGTCTTGGCCTGTTCCTCGACCGGGGCGCTGGCCCAACCATTGGCAACCGCTTCGGCGGCCTTGGCGGCGTGCTGCTTTTCGGCGTCGGGGGCCTCGCTCTTCTGGGCGAAGGCGGGCTGGACGAGCGCCAGCGAGAGAAGGGAGGCGAAAGCCAGCTTTGCGGGGAGCCGCATGGACAATCCTTTGATTTTCTGGGAGCCGATGGCCTGAACCGCCAGCGACCGGGAGGGTGCGAACCGGGAAGCATTGGTAATGCATCGCCGCTGGCCTGCAAGGCATATGTTATACATTTCTGACGGCCATGGGCCTTGCCGGGGGCCGGGAAATTGACCTTGCCCGCGCCGCGCCGTAATCGCGCTGGCCATGACCGTTACGCGCTTCGCTCCCTCGCCCACCGGGCACCTTCACGTCGGCAATATCCGCACGGCGCTGCACAACTGGCTGCTGGCCCAACAGGTAGGGGGCAAGTTCCTGCTGCGCATCGACGATACCGACGCGGCGCGCTCGAAAGAGGAATATGTGGACGGCATCCGCGCCGACCTTGCCTGGCTCGGCATCGCGTGGGTGGGCGAGGAGCGCCAGTCGGCCCGTTTCGCCCTCTACGAGCGTGAGTTCGAGCGGCTGAAGGCTGCGGGCCGCGTCTACCCCTGCTGGGAGACGCCGCAGGAACTGGAACTGAAGCGCAAGGTCCTGCTCGGGCGCGGGCTGCCGCCGATCTACGATCGCGGCGCGCTGACGCTGAGCGAGGACGAAAAGGCCGCGAAGATCGCCGCCGGCGACCTGCCGCACTGGCGTTTCCTGCTCGACCACGCGGAGCCGATCGTCTGGGAGGACGGCATCCGCGGCACGCAGAAGTTCGATCCCGCGCAGATCAGCGATCCGGTGATCCGCCGCGCCGATGGTTCGTGGCTCTACATGCTGCCCTCGGCCATCGACGATGTGGACATGGGCGTGACGCAGATCCTGCGCGGTGAGGACCATGTGTCCAACACCGCCGCGCAGGTGCAGATGTTCACCGCGCTCGGCGCGCCGGTGCCCGCCTTCGCGCACGAAGCGCTGCTGGTCGGCAGCGAGGGCAAGCTCTCCAAGCGCCTTGGTTCGCTGGGCGTTGCCCATTTCCGCGAGCAGGGCATCGAGCCGCAGGCGGTCGTCGCGCTGCTCGGGCGCCTCGGCACCAGCGATCCGGTCGATCCGTCGCTTGATGCACAGGCGCTGGCATCGGCCTTCGATCTTGCCCGCTTCGGCCGCGCGCCCGCCCGTTTCGACGAGGCGGAACTGGAGCGCGTCAATGCCGCTGTCGTGCACGCCCTGCCATTCGAGGCCGTTGCGGCGCGTCTGCCTGAGGGCATGGACGCGGCGGGCTGGGAAGCGGTGCGCCCCAACCTTGCGCATGTGCACGAGGCGGCGGACTGGTGGAGCGTCGTGACCGGGCCGGTCGCGGTGCCCGACCTTGGCGAGGAAGACCGGGCCTATCTTGCGCAGGCGGCCGATGTGCTGGCCGGGCTCGAATGGGATCAGGCCATCTGGAAGGCGCTGACCGGCGCGCTCAAGGACATGACCGGCCGCAAGGGCAAGGCGCTGTTCCTGCCGCTGCGTCTGGCGCTGACAGCGATGGAGCATGGGCCGGATATGGGCGCCTTGTTGCCGCTGATCGGCCGGGATGCGGCTTTGGTGCGGCTGCGTTCGGTGGCTTGATCCAACCCGACATAAACCACCCCGTCATCCCCGCGAAGGCGGGGATCCCGCTGTTCTTGCGGCATACGAAAGGTCGCGGAAAGAAAGCGGGACCCCCGCCTTCGCGGGGGCGACGGAGTGGTTTTTTGAAAGCCGTGGATTCGAGCCTCGCGGGCCCGCCTACTCCATGAACCAGCCGTGCGAGGCGATCAGCGACTGCCCCGTCAGCGCATTGGTCTCGAAGCCTGCAAAGAACAGCGCCACTTCGGCGATGTCGTCGACGGTGGTGAACTCGCCGTCCACGGTCTGGCCGAGCATCACCCGGCTCACCACTTCCGCTTCGGAAATGCCCAGTTCCTTGGCCTGTTCGGGGATCTGCTTGTCCACCAGCGGGGTACGCACGAAGCCGGGGCAGATCACGTTGGTACGCACGCCCTTCTTGCCGCCTTCCTTGGCGATCACGCGGCTGAGGCCGAGCAGCCCGTGCTTGGCGGTGACATAGGCGGATTTCAGCGGGCTGGCTTCCTTCGAGTGGACCGATCCCATGAAGATGATCGATCCAGACTTCTGCGCATACATGTGCGGCAGCACCGCCTTGGAGGTGAGGAAGGCGCCGTCGAGGTGGATCGCCAGCATCTTTTTCCAGTCGGAAAAGGCGAACTGCTCCACCGGGTTGACGATCTGGATTCCGGCGTTGGAGACCAGCACGTCCACCGTGCCCCAGGCCTCGACCACCTTGGCGACACCCGCGTTCACCTGCTCCTCGCTGGTCACGTCCATGGCGACGGCCAAGGCCTCGGTGCCGTACCTGGCCTTGATATCGTCGGCGGCCTTCTGCGCGGCGTCCAGATTGAGGTCGGCGATCGCCACTTTGCCGCCTGCCGATGCGTACTTGTGGGCGATCGCGTTGCCGATGCCGCTGGCGGCGCCGGTGACGATGCAGGACTTGTCCTTCAGCTTCATGTGACCTCTTCTCCTTGTGTGCCCTCGGGCCGCACCCTCGGCATTCTTGTTCCGTGTCCGTTGACAGGGCGGTCGGCCGCCAGGTCGAACGTCATGATCTCGTCGGGCTTCAGGTGGCGCCCGGTCCAGTCCGGCTTGCCCAGCGACCAGAGCGCGTCGGCCTTGCCTGCCTCCCAGTGCTCGGTAACCGTCATTCGTGAAAATTCGTAGTCTTTCGACATGGTTTCATAACCGCGCGGGCGGTTGATCAGGTGCATGACCGCGACCGCCCCTGCCGGGCGGCAGCCGAGCAGGTGGGCAAGGTCGGGATCGTCCCGCAGCTCTTCGGGCAGCTTGCGGTAGAGGCGCTGGGCGGCGGCGCGCATCTTCTGGAGCTGCTTGGACAGGTCCGTGTTCATGCGCGTGCGGCTGGAAAAGCGGATGTCCTTCTCGCGCTGGGCGATGTCGGCCATCGTCTTGGGCATGACCCCGCGCGAGGGGAACAGGTCGACCTGGTACACCGTCATCTCGCAGGGGCTGCGGTTGTCGAGCACGTATTGCAGCGGGGTGTTGGAGACGAGGCCGCCGTCCCAGTACCATTCGCCGTCGATCTCCACCGGCGGGAAACCGGGGGGAAGGGCGCCGCTGGCCATCACGTGTTCGGGGCCGATCTGGCGCTCGCTCTGGTTGTCGAAGTAGATGAAGTTGCCGGTCATCATGTGGACGGCGCCGACCGCAAAGCGGGTTTCGCCGTGGTTGATGCGGCCGAAATCGACCAGATCGAGCAGGGTCTGGCGCAGCGGCGTGGTGTCGTAGAAGCTCAGGCGGCCGATATCGCTGGGCCATTCGGGCAGGGGCGTCGGAATGCGCGGGGTAAAGAAACCGGGAATGCCGAAAGTGGAGGCCCAGGCGGAGGACGTCTCGTTGAAGGCGCGGCGGGCAAAGCCGTTGCCGACGTCCAGTTTGTAGAGCAGTTCCCGGCTGACGCCCTGCCAGAAATCGCGCAGCCGCCCGACGCGGTCTTCCGGCGCATTACCCGCGATGATCGCGGCATTGATGGCGCCGATGGAGATGCCCGCCACCCAGTCCGGTGTGTGACCGGCTTCGCTCAGGGCTTCGTAGACACCGGCCTGATAGGCCCCCAGCGCCCCGCCTCCCTGCAAGACGAGGACCGACTGGTGATCACCCAGATCGTCAAAGGAAGCGGTGGTCTTGCTGGCATTCATGGGCAGGGTCCTGCGCATGGGGATGTTGCGATGCAATAAGTGGGCAACAAGTGGGCCCGCGCGCGGTTCCTTTCAAGCATGAATTTTATAGCGAAGTCAGGCGGCGACCTCGGTCAGGTTACCTTCGCTCGCCGCTTCCAGCAGGCGCCGTTCCAGCGCCTTGATGCGGCTCGTCGAGGTCAGCTTCTCGCCCAAGAGGTCGGTGACGTAGAACGTGTCCGCCGCGCGCTCGCCGTAGGTGTCGATATGCGCGGAATGGACCATCAGCTTGCTCTCGAACAGGGCGTGGGCCAGCCGGTTGAGCAGCGCCGGGCGGTCGCGGGCGTTGACTTCCACCACGGTGAGCCGGTTCGAGGCCTTGTTGTCCACCAGCACGCGCGGGCGCACGTCGAAGGCATCGGCGCGCGGCCGGGCATCGGGCTTGGCGACCAGCTGGGGCAGGATCTTGATGCGGTTGGCCAGGGCATTCTCGATCGAGGCGCTGAGGCGGGCGAGCTGGGTATCCTCGCTGAACGGGCGGCCCAGCGGGTCCTGGATCAGGAAGTTGTCGACCGCGCGGCCGGTACGCGTCGTGTGGATGCGGGCGTCGATGATGTTGCCGCCGGCCAGATGGATGCCCCCGGCGATGCGGTAGAACAGGCCGGGGTGGTCGGAGGCGATCACCGTCACCAGCGTCGCCCCGCGCGCCGGATAGTATTCACTGAGGATCGACAGCGGCTCGTTGCGCGAGGCGCTGAACTGGGCGAGGTTGCGGGCGATCACATCGTCCGGCTCGGCGATCCAGTAGGCATCGGCGAACTGCGGGCCGAGCTCCTCGATCAGTGCCTGGTTGGCGGGGTCGCGGGCGATCACCATTGCCTTCTTCGCCGCGACGCGCTTCTCGCGCCCGAATTCCACGTGGCCGAGGCGCAGGCGTTCCTCGGCGGCGCCGTACAGCTCGGTGATGAGCTGGCGCTTCCACGAGTTCCAGGTGCCCGGACCGACCGCGCGGATGTCGACGATGGTGAGGACCGTCAGCTGGCGCAACCGGTCCACCGACTGCACCACGGCGACGAAGTCGCTGATCGTCTTGGCGTCCGACAAGTCGCGCTTGAACGCGGTGGCGGAGATCAGCAGGTGGCGCAGCACCAGCCAGGAGACAAGTTCCGTCTCCTCCTCGTCCAGCCCGAAGCGCGGGCACAGCTTGAGCGCGATCTCGGCGCCGAGTTCGGAATGGTCGCCGCCGCGGCCCTTGGCGATGTCGTGCAGCAGCACCGCGGCATAGAGCGCGCGGCGCGAGCGGACCTTGTGGATGATCTCGTGGCTGAGCGGATGGTCCTGCTTGAGCTCGCCCTTCTCGATGCGCGAGAGCAGGCCGATGGCGCGGATCGTGTGTTCGTCCACCGTGTAGTGGTGGTACATGTCGAACTGCATCTGCGCGTTGACGCGGCCGAATTCGGTGACGAAGCGGCCGAACACGCCCGCCTCGTTGAAGGAACGCAGCGCCGTTTCGGGATTGTTGCGGCTGGTGAGCAGCTCCATGAACAGCGCATTGGCGCGCGGGTCGCGGCGGACTTCATCCTTGATCAGGGCGGCATCGCGCGAGACGAGGCGCATGGTCTCGGGATGGATTTCGAGCCCCTCGCGGTCGGCCAGCACGAAGATCTCGATCAGGCGCACCGGATCGGCCTCGAACCAGGTGTCGGCCGGGGCCATGATGCGGCCGCCGAATACCTTGTATCCCTTGACCATGCGCGGCCGGGCCCGGAAACCCGCCAGCAGCCCGCGCGGCTGCTTCTTCGCGATCTGCTCGTCGAGCTGGGCCAGGAACACGCCGGTCAGGGTGCCGACCACCTTCGCCTGCAGGAAAAACATCTGCATGAAGCGCTCGACCGCGCTTTTGCCGGGGCGATCGGCGTAGTTCATCCGCATCGCCACTTCGCGCTGGAGGTCGAAGGTCAGCCGGTCCTCGGCGCGGCGGGTGATGGTGTGGAGGTGGCAGCGCACCGCCCAGAAGAAGTTCTCGGCGCGGCGGAACGCGCGGTATTCCTTGTGGGTGAGCAGGCCGACATCGACGAGTTCGCTGGGATCGCGCACCTTGTGGATGTACTTGCCGATCCAGTAGAGCGTGTGCAGGTCGCGCAGGCCGCCCTTGCCTTCCTTGACGTTGGGCTCGACGACATAGCGGCTGTCGCCCATGCGCTTGTGGCGTTCCTCGCGCTCGGCCAGTTTCTCGACCACGAACTGCCGCTCGGTCCCGGCAACGACATCGCGCCAGAAGCGCGCGCGCACTTCCTCGTAGAGATGCTGGTCGCCCCAGACGTAGCGGCCTTCGAGCATGGCGGTGCGGATCGTCAGGTCCGAGCGGCTCATGCGCACCATGTCGTCCACCGAGCGGCTGGAGTGGCCGATCTTGAGCCCGAGATCCCACAGGAAATAGAGCATCGCCTCGATGATCTGCTCGCACCAGGCGGTCTGCTTGATCGGGGTGACAAAGGCGAGATCGACGTCCGAATGCGGCGCCATCTCGCCGCGCCCGTAACCGCCCACGGCGATGATCGTCAGGCGCTCGCCGGTGGAACGGTTCATCGCCGGATAGACATGGGTGGAGACGTGATCGTGGATGATGCGCAGCAGCTGGTCGACCAGATAGGCCTGCGCCTCGGCCACTTCGTGCCCGGCCGAAGGCTTGGCGACGAGGCGGCGGGCGATCTCGGCCCGGCCATCCTCCAGTGCGGTGCGCAGCAGTTCGACGATCTGCCTGCGGCCCTTGGCGGCGCTTTCGCTGGCGACAACGGCTTCGATGGCCTCGACCAGCGCGCGGCGGTCGATCACGGAACGGGGCGAAGGGATGCGGATCACGCTCATGTCAGGCGGTATCTAGTCGTTCCAAAGGGGCAGGGAAAGGCAGCGCAGCGCGGCGCAAGCGTCGATTTTGCCGGCAAGTTCCTAAAACGAGCCTACCAACCGCCCCAAGGCTATGCCAGAAGGCGCGGCAATGCACCCGTTCGCGCCGCCTGGCCGAACGCGCCACAAGATACGAGGTCGAGCACTTGTCGCTGATTTCCCTTCTCGCCGATGCCGCGCAGGCCGTGCCCGGCACTCCGGCGCACCAGCCGATCTACTGGGTCAATCTGGGACTGCGGAAGGGGATCGATCTCGGTTTCTTCACCTTGCGCTACTACTCGCTGGCCTATCTGGCGGGGATCATGCTGGGCTACTGGCACCTGACGCGGATGATCAAGGGGGCCGGCGCGCCGCTCGCCCAGCGCCACGCCGACGACCTGTTCTTCTACTGCACGATCGGCATCATCCTCGGCGGACGCCTTGGCTACGCCACGTTCTACACCGGCGGCGATACCGGCATTCCCAGCCTCTGGGCCGATCCCAAGGCGCTGATGTCGCTGTGGAACGGCGGCATGAGTTTCCACGGCGGGCTGATCGGCGTGCTGCTGGCGATGGCCTGGGTCTCGTGGCGCGGCAAGCTCAACCTCATCCGCGTGGCGGACTACATCTCGGTCTGCGTGCCCTTCGGCATGATGTTCGGGCGCCTTGCCAACTTCGTCAACGGCGAGCTCTGGGGCCGGGTCGTCACCAATCCGGACCTGCCCTGGGCGATGGTCTTCCCCGACGGCGGACCGCTGCCGCGCCACCCCAGCCAGCTCTACGAGGCCGGGCTTGAAGGCCTGGCGATGATGATCATCATGCTGACGCTGTACTGGAAGACGCGCGCACGCTTCCGTCCGGGCCTCATGGTCGGCGTCTTCACCACCGGCATCGCGGCGGCGCGCTTCACGGTCGAGTTCTTCCGCGAGCCCGATGCCCAGCTGCGCGAATTTGCCGAGCATACCGGCCTGTCGATGGGCCAGTGGCTGACGATCCCGCTGATCGTGCTGGGCCTGATGCTGATCGCCCGCGCGCTGATGCGCCCGGCGCTCGCCAGCGGCCGACCGGTCGCGGCGTGACGCGGCATCGCGGCGAGCCGCTGGGCGAGATCTTCCGGCGGCTGATCCAGACCTACGGACCGATCTCGCTGCTGCACTACATGGGCGAATCCAACGCGCGCTACTATGCGGGCAAGGATCCGCTCGGCAGTGCGGGTGACTTCATCACCGCGCCCGAGATCAGCCAGATGTTCGGCGAACTGATCGGCCTCTGGCTGGCCGACATGTGGAGCCGGGCGGGCAGTCCCAAGGTCCACTACGTCGAGCTTGGCCCCGGCCGCGGCACGCTGGCGCGCGATGCGCTGCGCACGATGGCCCGGTTCGGGCTGACGCCCGAGGTCCATTTCGTCGAGGGCTCCACCGCCCTGCGCGCGCTCCAGCGCGAGGCAGTGCCCCAGGCGCAGTTCCACGACGATCTCGGCACCCTGCCGGCCGATGCGCCGCTGCTGCTGGTCGGCAACGAGTTCCTCGACGCGCTGCCGGTGCGCCAGCTGGTCAAAGCGGAAAACGGCTGGCGCGAGCGCATGGTCGACTGGGCCGAAGACCGCTTCCGTCCGGTTGCCGGTGACAAGCCGATGGATGCGGCGGTGCCGGAGGAATGGCAGGACGCCGCCGAAGGCACGATCCTCGAGACCTGTCCGGGCGCGGCGGCGGCGGTGCAGGAAATCGGTCACCGGCTTGCCGCGCAGGGCGGCACCGCGCTGCTGATCGACTATGGCTTCACCCAAAAGCAGACCGGATCGACGCTGCAGGCGCTGCGCGCGCACGAAAAGGTCGATCCTTTCCTGTGCCCCGGCGAGGCGGATCTCACCTGCCTGGTCGATTTCGCCACGGCCGCCGAAGTGGCGGAGGCGAGTGGTGCGCGCTGGCTCGGTACCATCAGCCAGGGTGCTTTCCTGAACGCGCTAGGCATCGCGATGCGGGCCGAGAAACTTGCCGCTTCGGCGCCGCAGCACGGCGATGCTATCAGGACCGCATTGGAGCGGTTGGTCGGCGATGAGCAGATGGGCAGTCTGTTCAAGGTGATGGGCCTCGCCGGGCCCGGCTGGCCGCAGGGCGCCGGGTTCTGAAATAGCAGGGGGCATCATGCACGACACGGTCAAGGGCGTAACCGCACAGCAACTCAAAGGACCCGACCGGCTCGAACGCATGCTGGGCCTTCTCTCGCTGGTGATGCTGGCGGTGATCCTCGTCGCGGTCATGCGTGGCAGGGCGGAATGGGCGCAGATCCCCGGCATCGTCTGGCTTCATCTGGCAACGATGCTGACCGCGCTGGCGCTGACGCCGATGTGCTCTGGCGGCGGCGCGGCGACGGGCGGCACCGCGTGCTCGGCTACGTGTGGAGCGGGGCGATGATGGCGACCGCGATCGACAGCCTGTTCATTCGCGGCAGGAACGGCGAGTTCAGCGTGATCCACTTGCTCTCGGCCTTCGTGATCGTGATGGTGCCGGTGCTGGTGCTTTCGGCTCGCAGCCACCGCGTTGCCCGCCATCGCCGCACGGTGCGGGGTCTTGTCATCGGCGCGTTGCTGGTCGCGGGGATCTTTACGTTTCCCTTTGGGCGGTTGCTGGGGCGGTGGTTGTTCGGGGCTTAAGAGGGAAAGAGGAAAGTCCTGGGGCCCTGCGACAAGCTCAGGAGATCCCCCAGACCCTCGGAGCGTCTTCGTTGCGCCTCGCCTATCCGTAGTGCGCTCCTGGCGGCGCAGCCAATAAGTCTCCCCGCGCCACCATGGGCGCGCAACGCTGTTGGTCCGCGTGACCTGGACGGTATTGGGGGTGCAGGGGGTATTAACCCCCTGCTTTTCCCTTTTACTTCGCCTGAGACGTCCGATCCTCCGCAGGCACCTTGCGCATCGGCACGGCCGAGAGCCAGTCCTCGAAGGCCTCGATATCGATCGGACCGTTCACCCGCTCGGTGCCGTCCTTGAAGCCCGCGAAGCCGTCGCCGCCTTCGGCCAGGAAGTTCACCACCGAGACGCGGTAGCTTTTCGCCGGATCGAGCGGTTTGCCGCCGAGGGTGATCGCGGTCACGCGCGCGCCGGAAGGCCGGTGCATGTCGAAGGCGATCTTCATCCCCTCGCTGGGCGCGAGGACCTGCTTGTCGCCGGTATCGTCCAGCCCCTGCTCGACGGTGGCGCGGATCTGGGCGCCGGTCAGGGTCATCGTCACCACCTGGTTGTTGAAGGGCGTGACGGCGTAGATCTGGCCGAAGGTCACAGTGCCGTCGGCAGCGGGCACCAGCGAGGTGCGGATGCCGAAGGGGTTCACGAAGGCGATCTGCGCGCCGTACTGGCGGGTGGCGGCCAGCTGCGAATCCGCGATCAGCGCGCCCAGCGAACCACCGGCGCCGACGCCGCCTTCGCTTTCCTTCTCCATCGGGCCGGAAACATGGCCGACCGGGCGTTCGACCAGTTGCAGCGAGGCGTCCTTGTAGCGCTTCACATAGGCCGAGACATCGGCGCGCGG
Source organism: Sphingomonas sp. IC081 (assembly GCF_006874585.1). GTDB lineage: Bacteria > Pseudomonadota > Alphaproteobacteria > Sphingomonadales > Sphingomonadaceae > Novosphingobium. Next base: position 3,194,462 of record NZ_CP029761.1, on the reverse strand, counting down.
CTGGAACTGCGGGAAGGCCGTGGTGGTCGCAACCGGCCCCTTGCCCGAAGTATAACCTTCCGACTGGACGATCACGTTGTGCGCCTTGCGGTTCACCAGCTTGTGCGTGACCGGGTCGAAGTCGAGCGTGATGTCGGTGACGAGCTTGCCGTAGACGCCCGCGCTGGTCAGCAGGATCGGGCCGGCGGCGGCATTGGCGGTATAGTTGCAGACATAGGCCCAGTGGGTGTGGCCCGAGACGACCACGTCGACGCCGGGGTTCAGGTGGTCGAGGATCGGCTGGATGTCGCCAGCTGCCTCGTTGCATCCATTGGGATCGCCCGCGCCCTTGGAGCGCAGGCCCTGGTGGATCAGCACGACCACGGCATCGGCCCCGGCGGCTTTCAGCGCGGGCACGGCGCGGTTGATGGTCTCGGCCTCGTCCTCGAACCTGAGGCCCGCCACGCGGTCCGGCGCGACGAGGGTGGGGATCGACTTCAGCGAGAGGCCGACGAAGCCGATGGTGATCTTGCGATCGCCGCTGCCGAAGGTCTTGAGCCCGGTGCCGGGGAACAGCGTCGAACCGTCCGGCATCACCGTGGCGGCGGCGAGGTACTTGTAGCGGGCGCCTTCGAACTGTTCGAGCTGGCATGGCTGGAAGCGGGTGTTCCTGGCGCAGCCGCCGTCCTGGAGGCGCTTCAGTTCCTGCCAGCCGCGGTCGAACTCGTGATTGCCCACCGCGTTGAATTCGAGGCCGATGCGGTTCATCACGCCCACCGAAGGCTCGTCGAGATAGAGCGAGGAGGCGAGCTGCGAGGCGCTGGTGAGGTCACCTGCGGCCACCACCACGTTTTCGGGATGCTCGGCTTTCAGCGCATCCACCGCCGAGGCCAGCCACGCCGCGCCGCCTGCGGGAACCGAGATTTCGTTGCCCTTGCCGTCGGGCGCGTCCACCGTCTGCTTCGGCGGTTCAAGGGCGCCGTGGAAGTCGTTGATGGCGATCACGCCGATCTCGATCGGGGCCTGCGCGGCGGGCGCTGCCGCCTGATGGTGGGCCTGCGGGGCGGCGCAGGCGGAAACGAGAAGGGCGGCGACGAGCGGCGCGGCGCGTGCGGTGCGGAATCGGGTCATCGCACGGCTCTATCGGATCGATGGAGGGCGCGCCAAGGACGTTTTTTGCATTCGCGAAGGGGTTTAGCGTGCGGCCACGGCCAATGCCGCCCGGTCGAGCGCCTCGCGCAGTTTCCAGGTGCGTGCCTCGAAGGTGCCGGGGGTCAGTTCGTTGGTCATCAGGATGGCGACAAGGCCGTGTGTCGGGTCCGCGAAGAAGTAGGTATTGGCCGATCCCGACCAGCTTCCCGCCCCCACCGGCAGCCCGCCGCGCGCCTCGGTGCCGGCATCGCCCACGGCAAGGCCATAGCCGAACGGTGCATCGAGATGATCGCCGCCGCCGGTGCGCAAGCGGGGCCTATACATGGCATCGACGGTCTCGGCCCTCAGCAACCGGCGGCCGTGCCACGCGCCGCGACCCGCCAGCATTTCCGCGAAGTGGCGATAGTCCTCCAGCGTCCCCGCCAGCGCGCCGCCACCGTCACGCAGGCGCCGGGGATCGCGGTATTCGGAGGTTTCCGGGCGGTCCACCGCCTTCAGCCCTTCTGCCGTCGCGACATAGCCGGTGACGAGGCGCGGGGCCTGTGCGTCGCTGACGACAAAGGTCGTGTCCTTCATCTCCAGCGGATCGAGGATGCGGGTCTTGAGGAACGTATCGAGGCTCTCGCCCGAGACCCGTTCGATCACGGCGCCCAGTACCGTGGTCGAGAAACCGTAGCTGAAACGCGCGCCCGGCTGGTGCAGCAGCGGGGCCTTGCCCAGCCGTTCGACAAGCTGGTCCAGCGTGGCGGCAGGGGCGATCTGCGGCCTGGTACTGGCGACGGCAGTGGCGCGGGCGACGCCGTTTTCGCGGTACCACCGCTGCACCGGGGTATCGCCCATGAATTCGTACGTAAGGCCGGAGCGGTGAAGCAGCAGATCCTCGATAGTGACCGGACGCGCGGCGGCAACGGTGACGGCGGGATCGGCGGCGCTGCCGTCCCAGACGCTGAGGTCCGCCATTTCGGGCAGATACTTGCCGATGGGATCGGAAAGCGAAAGCTTGCCCTGCTCCATGAGCATCAGCACGCCCACCGAAGTGATCGGCTTCGACATCGAATAGAGCCGGAAGATCGCTTCCTCGGCGATCGGCTTGCGGCTTTCCACGTCGGCATAGCCGGTCTTGAGGCGGATCAGCGGTTTGCCGTGCTGTTCGATCAGCACCAGCGCCTGCGGCAGTTCGCCCGCCGCGACCATGGCGTCCAGTTCGGACTGGAGCGCCTGTGCCGCCTTGCTGGGGGGCGGCACAGGCGCGGTTGCCACCGCCGGGCTCGTGAGGGCAAGCACCGTGGCGGCAAACAGTAGGGCGGATTTCGTTAAAATGGCTTATCGCCCGCAACCGTGACCCGGAAACCGGACCGCACTTCGGGGAAGTAATCCCAGACCGCGAAGTGCTGGGTGCAGCGGTTGTCCCAGAATGCCACCGAGTGCTTTTCCCAGCGGAAGCGAACCTGGAAGTTTGCGTCCTTCACATGCTCGAACAGGAAGTCGAGCACGGCCTTGCTTTCGGGGCCGGACAGTTCGTTGATTTTTGTCGTGTAGGACGAGTTCACGAACAGCAGCTTGCGTCCCGTCACCGGATGGGTGCGGATCACCGGGTGCGAATTGCAGGGATAGGTCCTGGTCGAATCCGGGAAGATAGCCTTGTAGACGGGATTGGCGTCGTGAACGGCGGTCAGCGGATCGAGGAAGGCCTTCATCGCCGGCGAAAGCGCGTCGTAAGCCGCGTACATGCTGGCAAACAGCGTGTCGCCGCCGTCTTCGGGCAGGGTGTGCAGCGTCAGGATCGATCCCATCGGCGGCTCGGCATCGGCGGAAAGGTCCGAATGCCAGTTCTCGCCCGCGACAAACTTCGAGTTCTCATCGGCATGGATGGCGACGACTTCGGGATGATCGGGCAGGCCTGCCACGCCCGAGTGGATCGCCAGTTGTCCGAAGGCGCGGCCAAGGGCCTTGTGCGCGTCATGGTCCATGGGCTGGTCGCGGAAGAACACCACCTGGTGCTTCATCAGCGCGTCGTGAATCTCGGCAAAGGCCTGATTGCCCAGCGGCCTGGTGAGGTCCACCCCGAAGATTTCCGCGCCGATGCGCTTGGTCATCGGGCGCACGTCGATCAGTTCATAGCCCATTTCCGGCGGCTCCAGTGTAACGCTTCCTATGGCTCGTGCCGGACGGGTCCGCCCGGCACGAACGTCCTGTTCAGTCTTTCGCGACCGGATCGGCCACGCTGCCCTTGTGCGGGAAGATGCGGCGCTCGATCCGGCAATGGATGCCCTGCGTGCCGTCCACCACTTGCGTCACGCCGAAGTCGGCGGCGACGCTCATCAGCGAATAGCCGTCGTTGCGCGACAGGCCCTGATGCTCGGTCAGCAGGTGCAGCATGTCCATCGATGCGGACTTCATGGCGACGTCCAAATTCTCGCCGAAGCCATGGACGATCCAGCAATCGGGCGTTTCCAGCAGCGGCGAGGGGAACGAGAAGTCCTTGCGCAGCACGATCTGGAACAGCACGTCGAGCGAGGCCTCGATCGCGGTGCCGCTGATCTCGCCATCACCCTGCGAAACGTGGGGATCGCCGATCGAGAACAGGCCGCCCTTGACCTGCACGGGATAATACATCGTCGCCCCGGCGCCGATGCGCCAGTTGTCGATATTGCCGCCGTGAAGGCCGGGGGGGATCGTGCTCACCGGATCGTTGACGGCGGGCGCCACCCCGGCGGTGCCGAGATGCGGGCGCGCGGGGATGGTGATGCCGGGCAGCGCGGTGGAGCGGTCGCATTCCGGGCAGTGGGTGATGCGGCCGGGAACGAGGTACTTTTCCTCCACGTCATAGGCATAGAGCGCGGCGGCGGTGTTGGCGGTGGGATCGAGCTTGTAGATCGTCACCCGCTCGGTCTGGCCGAATTCCTCGTAGAGATGGCCCCAGTTGGCCGCGAGGTTGGAGCCATAGTTGAAGCGCGGCTTCATCTGGAAATAGCGCACTTCCAGCATGTCGCCGGGCTCGGCGCCCTCGACGTAGATCGGCCCGGTCATGATGTGGCAGCCCGGCGCGCGGGTGGCCGGATCGATCTCGGTGAAGATGCGGCGGATCTCGTCGTCGAACATCAGGTCCGGATCGTCGCCCGCATGATGGGTGACCGCCTGCGCCATGATCAGGTCGCCGCTCTTCACGGTGAGCGCCGGCTTGATCTCGGGCGAGAAATAGCCCCAGTGCACCGTCTCGGGCGTGGCCCTCAAGTGGTGCAGCGCGCCGGGTTGGACGGGGTCCTTTTCAAGCGCGGGCTTAAGGCTGATCAGTGCCATCGAAACTCCTGTTACGCAGGGAAATCTGGGAAAACGGCGCTTATTCGGCGCCGATGAGCACGCTCGTCATGCTGAGCGACTTGTGCTGGATGAAGTGGGGCGCGAACTCGGCCGGTTCGCCCTCATGGCGCGCGCCCAGCACGTAGAGCAGCGGCAGGAAATGGTCCTCGCTCGGTACCGAAAGCCGCGCGGCATCGCCCAGCGCCTCGTAATCGATCACGACCTTGGGATCGTCCTCGGCAATGGCCTTGCACATGGCGCTATTGAACTGCTCGGCCCACGGGTAGGGCGCGGCGAGCGGGTTGGCCCAGTCCATCGCCGGCAGGTTATGGACGATGTTGCCGGTGCCCATGATCAGCACGCCCTCATCGCGCAGCGGGCGCAGCATGCGGCCGACCAGCCAGTGTTCGGCGGGGCTCTTGGCGAGATCCATGCCAAGCTGGATTACCGGCACGTCGGCCTCGGGATAGGCGTGGACGAGCACCGACCAGGTGCCGTGGTCGAGCCCCCAGTTGGCGTCCAGCTTCACCGGCATCGGTTCCAGCAGTTCGCGCACGCGCTCGGCGAGGTCGGGGGCGCCGGGGGCGGGGTACTGCACGTCGAACAGGGCCTGCGGGAAGGCGCCGAAGTCGTGGATCGTGCGCGGCTGGGCCATGGCGGTGACGGCGGTGCCGCGCGTCTGCCAGTGGGCGGAGATGCACAGGATCGCGCGCGGCTTGCCGATGCGGCCGGCGATCGCGTTCCAGCTTCTGGTCACGTCGCTCTTTTCCAGCGCCACCATCGGGCTGCCGTGACCGTAGAAGACGATCGGAAGACGGCTCATTCGCGTATTGCTCCGTTGCTCTGAGACCCAAGGCTAGGGAGAGCGGGGGCGGATGGTCTTGCGAGCAAGCGCACAAGAACTTGTTGGAAGGGGGCGCTCCGCCTGCCTCAAAACACTCCGTCGCCCCCGCGCAGGCGGGGGCCCCGCTGCCATTTGCTACGGTGCCAAGAAAAGCGGGGTCCCCGCCTGCGCGGGGACGACGAGGTTCGGTGGTGATACGTTTGCCGTTTCCGGGGCGCCTTGTGTTCCGCGGTCCCGGAAATTCGGCTTATTCCTTCGTGTAATCCGCCGGAATCTCGGGATTTTCGCCAGCCTTGCCCCAGAGGATGATCTCGTTGCCCCAGGGGTCGGCGAAGGCGTGGTTGTAGCCGTTGAACTCGGCCCAGTAGTGGTCGCGCCACAGCACCTTGCCGCCCAGTTTCTCGGCGGTGGAGAGGATGCGTTCGTGGCTGTCGTCATCCGACACGAGTACCCAGATACGGGCCTTGCGGCCTTCGGTCGCCAGCGTGCGCGGTTCGACGCCTTCGGGGCTGGGATGGGGCCGCGCGTTGTTCGCGTCGAACACGCCGAGGTGGAGGTTGCCGATCTGGCTGTCGGTCCCGTCCTTGTTCTGGAAGAAGCCGCCGGGAACCATGCGGTGGTAGATCCCGTGCGGGCGCGCATCGTTCTCCCAGCCGAAGACTTCGGCGTAGAATTCGCCGGCCCTGGCGGGATCGTCGGTCGCGAAATCGACGAAGATGAGCGTGTTGGTCATTGCGGAAGGCTCCCTTGGTGTGTGTCCAAGGCCTAGCTGCAGGGAGTTTGCATGCGCGGCACGAGGCGCACGAATCCTTGATTTCCAGCGTCCTTGCACAAATGCACCTAAGCGCACCAGAACGACCCCTAAACGAAAATTTACGCTGACCTTTCCGCGGCACCGGCCCACTCCCCCACCCGACCACCCATCAGGATACACTCGTGGGTGGTCGGGTGGGGGAGTGGGCCGGTGCCGCATCCGGGCGTGAGCCCGGACAAAGGACTCGGCCGCAAGCCATTCGCGGATGCGAATGGCGCACCAAACAAAAAGGCGGCGCCCGACCTAGGTCGGACGCCGCAGCCGTCGGGAATGGGTGACGGTAAACTTGTGAAATCAGGCGTGGAGGCGCGTGACCGGAGCGGCCAAAGGTCTTTGCGGACCGCGACGGCGATCCCACTCGGCGCGGTAGCGTTCGACCAGCCAGACGTTGAGCAGCCGCTGCGCCCCCTCCTGCCAGGAATAGCGACCGCGCGGGGCGAACTTGGAGCGCAGGCCCAGTTGCACCAGTTCGTCGACGTGGAAATCCTGACCCACGATCTCCTCGACCGCGCTGTCGTTCATCTTCATCTTCAACTCGTAGAGCGGATCGTCTATCGCCTCGGGCACCATCAGCGTGCCGATGGTGAGGGCATGGCTCTGGGCCCCGCGCGGGTCCATGATGAGGTAGAGCACGGTATCGTTCAGCACCACCAGCGAGAGGCTGGGCGGCAGGTTCACGAAGAGCAGGCGGTTCTGCTCTTCCTCGGTCAGCTTGGGGAAGACCGGGAAGACCGCCTTCTGCGTGGCGTTGAAGGCGGCGTTCCTGTGCAGCGTGCCGTTGAGCCGGTAATAGGCCGCCGAATCCGCCGGGACATCGGGGAAGCTTGCCAGCCCGCTCGGGATGAAGTCGTGCAGCGGGCCTGCGTGGAGGCGGCTGGCGTGGTAGCCGTCATTGTTGTTTTCCAGCATGACCTTCCAGTTCCACGGGAACACGGTGGGTTCCTCGGGACGGGGGCCGCGCAGGTTTTCGAATTCGTAGTTGGCGACGACCTCTTCGATCCCGGCCAGGCGCGGGGTCAGCGGGGCGGCATCGGCATCGAAGTTGACGAAGATGAAGCCGTGCCAGATCTCGTGCCGGATTTCGGGCAGGCTGGCGGCCTTCTTGTCGAAATTGCAGGTCCTGTTCATCGCCGGGGCGCCGACCAGGGTGCCGTCGAGGTCGTAGGTCCAGTGGTGATAGGGGCACACGAAGGCGCGGGTATTGCCGTGGCCCTCGGCGACCAGCATCGCGCGGTGCTGGCAGACCGAGGACAGCGCCTTGATCGAGCCGTCGCGCGTCTTGCAGATCACCATCGGCTCGTCGGCGCGGGTGACGGTGAAGAAGTCGCCCGGGTTCTCCAGCCATTCGGCGCGGCCGACGCAGAGCCATTCGTGCTCGAACAGCGCGGCTTTCTCGAAGCGGTAGAAATCCTCGTCGACATAGCATTCGGCCGGCAGCGTCTCGGCTTCCAGCGTGCCGAGCGTGGAGCTTTCCAGACTGTCGATGAACGTGTCGGTGAGAATGGTCATTGCTGGCTTCCCGTGTCGTGCCCGTAGCGGGGCAAACTGCGGATCGCCTTGCGGCAATCCCTCGTTACAGGAGGACCCTAGCGAGTCGGGGCGGCCGGCTCTTGGCGCTGGGCGCAGGGACTTTTGGCAAGGCGTTCGTTTGAAAATGCCCGATGGGCATTTTCGTGGCGACACCGGCCCACTCCCCCACCCGACCTCTCATGAAGTGTACCCTGTCGGGAGGTCGGGTGGGGGAGCGGGCCGGTGCCGCCAAAATCCGCGTGTCGCGGATTTTCAAACGAACTTCTTATTCGGCGGGAACCAGTTCGGGGCCTTCGAGCGCTTCCGGTTCCCCGGCGCGGACCGGCGGCGCGGCGGGGGCGCGCAGGAACAGCACCGACATCGCCGTCGCGCCCGCCAGCATCAGGGCGAAGACGAGCAGGGCGGGGCCGTAGCCGCCGGTGACGTCGGCGATGCGGCCGGCGCCGATCGGGCCAAATACGGCGAGCGTGGTGACGGTGGTGGCCATCGCGGTCATGTCCCCGGCAATCCCGGCGCCGAAGTAGCGCAGCAGCAGGATATGCGCGGAGAGCCAGGCCATGCCCCAGCCCATGCCGAACAGCGCGGCGGCGCCGGTGGCGACCAGCACGTGGCTGGCGGTCCACAGCAGCGCCATCGCCAGTGCCTGCACGGCAAGGCCGGCGATGAAGATGCGGCGCGGATCGACGCGTTCGCACAAGGTGCCGGTCACGCCCTTGGCGCCGGTGCCCGCAAAGGCCAGCAGGCTCATCGCGATGGCGCCCGGCGCCGCGCCCTGGCCGAGATTGGCGATATGCGCGACAAGGATCGAATGGGTGGTGGTGACCACGGTCTGCACCACGGTCATGGCCAGCGCGAGGATCACGAAGCTGGGCGTCATCAGCGCCTGCCTGACGGTCCAGACGCTGGCGGCGGGGCCGTCGCTTTCGTGGCCCGCACCCTTGACCTGATCGACGCTCTCCACTTTCACCGCGTCGCGGATGCACACCAGCGAGATCACGCCCAGCACCAGCGCGCTGGCGGCCATGACCATCCAGTGCAGGCGCCAGTTGCCGGTCAGGCCGACGATGGTGCCGACGATCAGCGGCCCGGCAATGCCGCCCGCCGCGCCGGCCATGAAGTAGAAGCCGATCATCCGCGAGGAGGTGCGCGGGAACCACGTCGCCAGCAGGTAGACGGCGGGCGAGGGGGCGACGAGCGAGAAGCCCACGCCCATCAGCGTCGTCGCCACGAAGAACAGTTCCAGATGATGGATCTGCGAGGCGATCAGGAAGCCGGTGGCCAGCACCAGACAGCCCGCGAAGACCGTCATCCGCGTGCCGATCGCCTTCATCAGCAGTGGCGGCAGCGGGCTGGCGAGGCCGCAGGCGAGGCCCAGCAGCGAGAAGCTGAGGCCGGCGGCGGCCTTCGACCAGCCGAGTTCGGCCACCATCGTGTAAAGCACGTAGCCGAGCGAGGTGAAGGTCGTGGCGGTCACGAAAAAGAAGCCGAGCGAGGCCGCGAACATGACCAGGGCGCTGCGCGCTATGCTTGTGGGCATGGACAGTCCGGACGACATGGCAACTCCTGCGGGCATCATGGTCCACGCGGAATCGCCGGACCATCGTGCCTTGCAGGCTGACATGCTGCACCTGCACACTCTTGATGGTGCGCGACTCAATAGTTGATCGCGCCGCGGGGGCAAGCGACTTGGGCTATGGGTGGCGCAAGGGCGGCTTTTGCGAAGGCTCTCTCAAGACCCGCTCGGGCCGAGCGGGTCGAAGCCCGCGGACCAGCCATCTGGGGGCGGCGCCTGGGCTCCCATCCGTAGACAGGCTCAGGATGAGCGGGGGGTGGTGGGTGAGTTTTGCCCTATGTCCCGTCATCCCCGCGAAGGCGGGGATCCCGCTTCTTCTGTCATGCCCCGCTTCCCGAACAGCAGAACGCGCCGGTCTTGCGACCGGCGCGTTCCCCTTAAAACCGACGGTATGACCCGATGGGTTCCGCTTAGAGCAGTTTCCGATCCGATTGCATCGGATCAACTTCTCTAAGATTTTCATCTTACGCGTTTTCCGAGTCATCAGGTGATTCCACCTGATTAGAAAACGCTTTAGAACTTGTACCCGACCGAGAGGATCACCTGACGCGGCGGGATGTAGGTGTCCATGACCTGCGCCGAACCGTAAGGGTCCGAGAAGCGCGAGTTGATGCCGTTCTTGTCGAACAGGTTGATCACGCGCAGGGTCACGTCGGTGTTGGTGCCTTCCGGCTCGTACTTCAGCATCGTGTTGACCTGGGTGTACGAGGGGGTGGTGTCCACCGCGCCTTCGTTGAACAGGCGGTACTGGTACTGGCCGCGATAGATCAGCTGGGCGCGGGCGGTCAGCTTGCCCGGGCCGACTTCGCCGTTCCAGGTGGCGGCGATATTGCCCTGCCAGCGCGGCAGCTTGGGAATGCGGTTGCCCTTGATGTCCTCGCGGGCGGCATCGCGGGCCAGCACGGCGTTGTAGAAGTTGGTCCAGAACAGGTAGTCGGGATAACCCGCCGCGTTCTGGGCATTGGTGGCGTTGGTCGGGTCGAGCGCCAGGTAGTGCGAGGTGAACTCGCCCTCCAGCCATGACAGCGAGGCGTCGAAGCGCAGATGCGTGGTGGGCGCGTAGCTGCTTTCGAGTTCGAGGCCGTAGACCCGCGCCTTGGGCGCGTTGCTGATGCCCTCGCCGTAGAGGATCGGGTCTTCCTCGAGGAACTGCATGTTCTTGTAGTTGTAGAGGAAGGCCGAGGCGTTGAGCTGCAGGGTATCGTCCAGGAAGCGGTTCTTGGAGCCGATCTCGAAGGAATCGACGGTTTCCTGCTTGTAGCTGGGCAGGATCGAATAGCTGCCGCCCGATGCCGAGGCCGAGTTGATGCCGCCCGGCTTGAAGCCGCGCGTCCAGCTGGCATAAAGCATGTTGCTGGGCGTGAACTGGTAGTCCAGCGCCACCTTGCCGGTCCAGGCGTGGTCGCTGCGCGAGCCGGTCGAACTGGGCTGGAGATAGGCGCCCGAAGTCTGGCTGGAGGCGCCGCCGGACATCGAATCGTACATGCCCGAGGACTTGTCGTGGTTGTAGCGCACGCCGGCGGTCAGCTTCAGGCTGTCGGTCAGCGCATAAGTGCCCTGGGCGAAGAAGGCGTAGAGTTCACGCTTGATTTCAGACAGTTCGGCGTAAGTCAGGTTGCCGACCAGCGGGTCGTTCCAGGCGGTGTCTTCGGGCAGCGCGGGGCTGAGGATATTGTCGAGATCGGCCGCGCGGTACTCGTTGATGTACTGGCTGTTCTTCGAATGCAGGTAGACGCCGCCGAGCACCCACTGGAACGGACCGTTGCCGTTCGAGGTGAGGTTCAGCTCCTGGCTCCAGCTCTTGGTATCGGCCTGCCACAGCGGCACGTGGTCGTAGCTGACGCCGGTGTAGCTGACCGGGTTGTAGGTCTGGGCAAAGAAGGTGGCGGCGTCGAGGCCGTCGGCATCCCAGGCCTGCTCGGAATGGAGCTTCTGGTAGCCGGTGATCGACTTGATCGTGGCGAACGACGTGTCCCACTTGACCACGCCGGTATAGAGCTGGGTCTTGACCTTCGAGCGGCCCGGATAGTCCTGCGTCAGTTCGCGGGCATCGGGGTTGGGGTCGAGGATGTTCTTCTGCGCCGGGCCGTTGGTGTTCGAATTGAACTGGATCGTGTTCAGCGTGACCGAGAGGTTCGACAGCGGCTGCCACTTGGCACCCAGGCGCCAGCCGGTCTCGTCCTGGTCGTCGAGGTCGTAGCTCTTGACCCCGGTCACCGCGGTGGCGTGGGCGTAGCCGTCATGCTTGGTGTACTGGAAGGCGCCGCGCACCGCGAGGGTGTCGGTCAGCGGCACGTTGAGCGCGCCCGAACCTTCCATGTAGTTGTAGTTGCCGATCCCGGCGCTGACATTGCCCTTGAGCGCATCGGTGCTCGGCTCGATCGAGACGACGTTGATGGTGCCGCCGGTCGATCCCTGACCGAACAGCGTGCCCTGCGGCCCGCGCAGCACCTCGACTTGCGCCACGTCGATGAAGGCCGCGCTCGCGGCGATCGAGTTGAAGATGTAGACGCCGTCGATGTGGTAGGAGACGCCCGGCTGGGTATTGGTGTTCTCCGGCGTTTCCGAACCGATGCCGCGGATCGAGATGACCCGCTCGCCGCCGCCGCTCTTGGCGATGACGAGGCCGGGAACGGTGCCGTTGAGCCCGGTGATGTCGGTGATGTTGCCGGCCTTCAGCGTATCGTTGGTGATCGCGCTGACCGACAGCGGGGCCTGCTGGAGGCTGACGTCGCGGCGCTCTGCCGTCACCACGATGTCGGTGAGGCCGGACTGGCCGTCAGCCGCGGCGGGGGCCGCAGCGGGTTCGGCATCGGCCGCGTGCGCGGTGGCGGAAGTGAAGGCAAGAAGCGATATGCCCGTGGCCAGGGCATAGGCGAAAGTGGACTTGGTTCTCATGTCAGCTCCCCGAACAGGTCGTAAGATCGATTCCCGGGTCTTGCGGCTCATGCTTGTTGCTGGGTTGGCCGCTTGAAGGGGAACTTGGCGGTTCGATGACAGTCCGGTCTTGTGCAGTTGCGAATAAGTAGTTGACCGCTGTTACCCAGAACATCGGGCGGCACAACGCGGCGATCACGCAAATCCGCCGTTTTTCGGCAGAACAACCCGGCGCGGTCGCGGCCCGGTCTTGTGCACGGCAGCGCATGGGCCGTTCGGGCGCGGACATGGCGGGGCCGGATGGGCGTTTCGGGCGCTCCGCGTCAAGCCATCGGCGCTGCCAGCGACAAGACCGCTCGCGCCGCAGCTGCCATGGGGGCACAACCGGGGCGACCCGCCCCCTTTCGCTCTCCTCCGCCCCCTCTCGCAAGGATGCGCCCATGACTGCGACCACACTCGATACGCCGCCCGTGACCCGCCCGCTGGGCACGACGGGCATGGAGATCAGCCGCGTCGGCTTCGGCGCCTGGGCGATCGGCGGGGCGGACTGGGCGGTCGGCTGGGGCACGCAGGACGATGCCGATTCGGTGCGCGCCATCCGCCACGCGGTGGCGCGCGGGGTGAACTGGATCGACACGGCGGCGATCTACGGCCTCGGCCATTCGGAGGAGGTTGTTGCCCGGGCGCTCGCCGAGATGCCGGAGGCCGAGCGACCTTACGTCTTTACCAAGTGCGGGCAGGTCTGGGATCCGGCCGACCGCCAGTCGAAACGGCGTGTCGGGCGGCGGCAATCGATCATGGACGAGTGCGAGGCCTCGCTGCGCCGCCTGCGGGTGGAGCGGATCGACCTGCTGCAGATGCACTGGCCGGCGGAGGACGGCACCGCGCTCGAGGAATACTGGGGCGCGCTGCTCGATCTCAAAGCAGCGGGCAAGGTGCGGGCGGTGGGGCTGTCCAACCACGATGCGGATCAACTCGAAGCGGCGGCGGCCATGGGCCATGTCGATACGCTGCAACCGCCGCTCTCGGCCCTGAAACGCGCGGCCATCGCCCGCGAGCTGCCGTGGTGTCTGGCGCATGATACCGGGGTGATCGTCTATAGCCCGATGCAGTCGGGCCTCTTGTCCGGGGCCTTTTCGGCCGCGCGGGTGGCAGGGCTGGCGGCGGACGACTGGCGTTCGCGCCATGACGATTTCACCGGCGAAGCCCTGACGCGCAACCTTGCCGTGGCCGCGGCGATGAAGCCGGTGGCCGCGCGGCACGGCGTCTCGCCGGCGGCGGTCGCGGTGGCGTGGGTCCTGGCGGTGCCCGGCGTGACCGGGGCGATCGTCGGCGCGCGCAGCCCGGCGCAGGTCGATGGCTGGGTGGCGGGGGCGAACCTCGTGCTTTCCGATGAGGACCGCGCCGGGATTGCCGCTGCCATTCGCGAAACCGGCGCGGGTTCAGGGCCGGTTCCGGACTGAGCGCCCCGCCCCCTTGTCGCGTCATCCCCGCGAAGGCGGGGATCCCGCTTCTTCTGTCGTGCGGGGCGAGAGGTCGCCCAAGAAAGCGGGGCCCCCGCCTTCGCGGGGGCGACGGAGAGTTTTGTCGGGAGCGCCCCAGTCCCTCCGCTAGATCTCCAGCTGGCTGCCCAGTTCGATCACCCGGTTGGTGGGCAGCTTGAAGAACTCCATTGCGCTTTCGGCATTGCGCACCATGATCGCGAAGAGCTTCTCGCGCCACAGCGCCATGCCCGGGCGGCTGGAGGGGATCAGCGTCTGGCGCGAGAGGAAGTAGCTGGTGTCCATCGCCTTGAACGGGCCGCCGGCACCGTCTTCCACGGCCAGCGCGGCGGGGATGTCGATCTCGTCCATGAAGCCGTAGCGCAAGGTCACGCGGTAGAAGCCCTGGCCGAGATCCTCGACCAGCGCGCGGTTTTCCGGCGCGACATGCGGCACGCCCTGGCCGGAGACGGTCAGGATCACCACGCGATCATGCAGGATGTGGTTGTGCTTGAGGTTGTGCAGCAGCCCCGGCGGCACCCCCTCCACGTTGGAGGCGAGGAACACCGAGGTGCCGCTCACCCGCCGCACCCGCTCGCCGACCGAGCGGATGAAGGTGGCGAAGGGAATCGAATCTTCCTGCAGGCGCTCGCGCATCAGCTGGCGGCCGGTCGCCCAGGTCGTCAGCAGGGTGAACACCACCGCGGCCACCAGCAGCGGGAACCAGCCGCCGTCGGGGATCTTGGTGACGTTCGAGAAGAAATAGAGCGCGTCGATGAACAGGAAGCCCGCCGTGACGCTGCCTGCCACCAGCGGGTGCCACTTCCACACCGCGAACGTCAGCACGCCGAGCATGCAGGCGGTGATCAGCATCGTGCCGGTGACGGCGATGCCGTAGGCCGCGGCCAGGTTGCCCGAACTGCGGAAGCCGAACACCAGCAGCACGACCATGACCAGCAGGCCCCAGTTGACCAGCGGCACGTAGATCTGCCCGGCCGCCTTGGCGCTCGTGTGGAGGATCTTGAGGCGCGGCAGGAAGCCCAGCTGCACTGCCTGCTGCGAGACCGAGAAGGCGCCCGAGATCACCGCCTGGCTGGCGATGATCGTCGCCATCGTCGCCAGCGCGACCAGCGGCAGGCGGGCCCAGTCCGGCGCCATGAAAAAGAACGGGTTCTGGATCGCATCGGGATGGCGCAGCACCAGCGAGGCCTGCCCGAGGTAGTTCAGCAGCAGGCACGGGAAGGCGACGTAGAGCCACGAGATCGAGATCGCCTTGCGCCCGAAATGGCCCATGTCGGCATAGAGCGCCTCGGCCCCGGTGACGGCCAGCACCACCGAGCCCAGCGCCAGGAAGGCGAGCTTCGGGTTCACCAGGAAGAATTCCAGCGCATGGTGCGGGCTCAGCGCCGCGATCACTTCGGGGGCCTGCACGATCGAATGCAGGCCGAGCCCTGCCAGCACCAGGAAGTAGACGATCATGATCGGGCCGAACAGCTTGCCCATCGTCGCGGTGCCGTGCGACTGGATCGAGAACAGCCCGATCAGGATGACCACCGCGATCGGCAGCACGAACTGCGCGAAATCCTCGTTCACCACGGTCAGGCCCTCGACGGCGGAGAGCACCGAGACCGCGGGGGTGATGATCGCATCGCCATAGAACAGCGCGGTGGCCACGACTCCCAGCATGGCGATCAGCGGTGTCCAGCGGCTCTTGCCCAGCTTGCGCCCGATCAGTGCCAGCAGCGCCAGGCTGCCGCCTTCGCCGTTGTTGTCGGCCCTGAGGATGATGAAGACGTACTTGACGGTGACGATCAGCATCATCGTCCAGAACATCAGCGAGATCACCCCGAAGATGTGCAGCCGGTCCACCACCAGCGGGTGATGGCCGATGAAGCTTTCCTTCAGGGCATAGAGCGGCGAGGTGCCGATATCGCCGAACACGACGCCGATGGCGCCGATCGACAGCGCCGCGAGGCTTTCATTGGGGGCGTGATGCCCGGAAGATTCGCTCATGGATCGGGCGCCTAGTCTCGCGCGCGCGAAGGCGCCACAGACTTTATGCTTTCTTTATGCCGCCGGCACAATTCCCCGTGGAACCTTAATGGCCTGAAGGCCCATCTCGCCCCCGTTATCCATTGACGGGAGGCCTGTGTGATGGCCCGAATTTCCTGGCGGCAACGCCTCGCCGCGCTGCGCGGCGGCAAGCGCTGGTGGCCGGCCGAAGTGGTGCTGCGCACCGCCGGCCTGCTGAGCCTGATCCTCGCCGCACGGGTGATCCTGGCCGAGCATCGGCTGGCGATCACCCCGGCGCTGCACGATCCCACGCCGGTCGATCTCGGCCTTTGCGCGCTGTTTGTGGGGCTGCTCAGCCTCGGGCTGTCGCTCAGCTTCTGGGGGGCGGGGCTGTTTCGCCAGATTTCGCTGCCCGGCCATTTCTGACGCCACTTCTGACGCCATTTCTGACGCCATTTCCGACCCTCATTCCAACGGACCAAAGACAATGACCGACCTGTTCTGGCTTGCCGTGCTGGCGGGCCTGTTCCTCCTGACGCTGGGCTTCGCTCGCCTATGCGAGAAGGCCTGAGGATCGCATCACCATGACATTCCCGCTGCTGCTCGCCGGGCTCACCGCGCTCTTCCTGCTGATCTACCTCGTTGCCGCGCTGCTGCGGCCCGAGCGGTTCTGAAGGGCTGCCGATGACCACCGGAATGACTTTTCAGGGCTGGACCCTGATCCTCGTTTTCACCGCGCTTGTCCTGGCGCTCGCCCGGCCGATGGGGGCCTGGCTCTTTGCGCTCTACGAGGGGCGGCGCACGCCGCTGCACCGCGTGCTGGGCCCCGTCGAGACCGGCTTCTATCGCCTCGCCGGGATCGATCCCGGCGCCGAGCAGGGCTGGCGCCGCTATGCGCTGCACATGCTGGTGTTCAACCTCGCGCTGCTGCTGTTCACTTATGCGGTGCTGCGCCTGCAGGCGGTGCTGCCGCTGAACCCGCGCGGCCTTGCCGGGATCGGCGCCGACGGGGCGCTGAACACGGCGGTGAGCTTTGCCACCAATACCAACTGGCAATGGTATTCGGGCGAAGCGGCGATGAGCAATCTCAGCCAGATGCTGGGGCTGACCATCCACAACTTCCTCTCCGCCGCCACCGGCATCGCCGTCGCCTTCGCGCTGTTCCGCGGCTTTGCCCGGCGCGAGGCGCGCACGGTGGGCAACTTCTGGGCCGACTGCACCCGCGTCACGCTCTACCTGCTGCTGCCCGCCTGCCTCGTCTATGCGCTGTTCCTGGTCGCCAGCGGAGTGCCGCAGACGCTTGCGGCCATGGCCGACACCACCTCGCTGGAAGGCCTGCGCCAGTCGATCGCGCTGGGCCCGGTCGCCTCGCAGGAGGCGATCAAGATGCTGGGCACCAACGGCGGCGGTTTCTTCAACGCCAATTCCGCGCATCCCTTCGAGAACCCGGGCGCGCTGACCAACCTCGTGCAGATGCTCTCGATCTTCGCGCTCGGCGCCGGCCTCACCTGGTGCTTCGGCAAGGCGGTGGGCAACACCCGGCAGGGCTGGGCGATCCTGGCGGCGATGCTGGCGATGTTCCTGGTCGGCACCACGGTCACCTACTGGCAGGAGGCCGCGGGCAATCCGGTGCTGCATCACCTCGGCGTCGCGGGCGGCAACATGGAGGGCAAGGAAGTCCGCTTCGGGATCGCCGCCAGCGCCTTGTTCTCGGTGGTGACGACGGCTGCCTCGTGCGGCGCGGTCAACGCCATGCACGACAGCTTCACGGCGCTGGGCGGCATGGTGCCGCTGGTCAACATGCAGCTGGGCGAAGTGGTGGTCGGCGGCGTCGGCGCCGGGATCTACGGCTTCCTGCTGTTTGCGCTGCTGGCGGTCTTCGTGGCGGGGCTGATGGTCGGGCGCACGCCCGAATATCTGGGCAAGAAGATCGAGGCGCGCGAAGTGAAGCTGGCGGTGCTGGCGGTCGCGGTGCTGCCGCTGTGCATTCTTGGCCTCACCGCGCTCTCGGCGGTGCTGCCGGACGGGCTCGCCGGGCCGCTCAACAAGGGCCCGCACGGCTTCAGCGAGATCCTCTACGCCTTTGCCTCGGGCACCGGCAACAACGGTTCGGCCTTTGCCGGGCTCACCGCAGGGACGCCGTTCTACAACGGCCTGCTCGCGGCGGCGATGTGGATCGGCCGGTTCTTCGTGATCGTGCCGGTGCTGGCCATCGCCGGGAGCCTTGCCGCCAAGAAGCACACGCCGGAGACCGCCGGGTCGTTCCCGACCACCGGCCCCTTGTGGATCGGCCTGCTGATCGCGGTGATCCTGGTCCTGGGCGGTCTCACCTTCCTGCCGAGCCTCGCGCTCGGGCCCATCGCCGATCATCTCGCGATGATCTCGGGCCAGCTGTTCTGAAAGCGCCTGTCATGACGACACCAAGTTCCCTGTTCTCGGCCCGCCTCGTGGTGCCCGCGATCGGCGATGCCTTCCGCAAGCTGACCCCGCGCGCGCTGGTGAAGAACCCCGTGCTGTTCACCACCGCCGTGGTCGCGCTGCTGCTGAGCGTCCTGCTGGTCGCCGGCCGCGAGCCGCTGCCGCTGGGTTTCCAGCTCCAGCTGATCGTCTGGCTCTGGCTGACCGTGCTGTTCGGCACGTTCGCCGAGGCGCTGGCCGAAGGGCGCGGGCGGGCGCAGGCCGCCTCGCTGCGCGCCGCCAAGTCGGAGCTCACCGCGCGCCTCCCCGACGGGCGCGTGGTTCCCGCCTCGCAATTGCGCAAGGGCGCCGAAGTCGTGGTGCGCAGCGGCGACCTCATCCCGGCGGACGGCGAGGTGATCGCCGGTGTCGCCTCGGTCAACGAGGCCGCGATCACCGGCGAGAGCGCGCCGGTGATCCGCGAGGCGGGCGGCGACCGCAGCGCCGTAACCGCCGGCACCCGCGTCATTTCCGACGAGATCCGCGTGCGGGTCACCCAGGAGCCGGGGCAGGGCTTTCTCGACCGCATGATCGCGCTGGTCGAAGGGGCCGAGCGGCAGAAGACCCCCAACGAGATCGCGCTCACCATCCTGCTGGTCGGCCTGACCATCGTGTTCCTGATCGCGGTCGCCACGATTCCCGCCTTTGCCCGCTTTGCCGGCGGGGCGATCCCGGTGGCGGTGCTGGCGGTGCTGCTGATCACCCTGATCCCGACCACCATCGCCGCGCTGCTCTCGGCGATCGGCATCGCCGGCATGGACCGCCTGGTGCGCTTCAACGTGCTGGCCAAGTCCGGCCGCGCGGTGGAAGCGGCGGGCGACATCGACGTGCTGCTGCTCGACAAGACCGGCACGATCACCGTGGGCGACCGCCAGGCCGCCGAGTTCCGCCCGGTCGCCGGTGTCGATGCGCGGATGCTGGCCGAGGCGGCGCTGCTCGCCAGCCTCGCCGACGAGACGCCCGAGGGCCGTTCGGTCGTGGTGCTGGCGCGTGAGGTGCACGGGCTCGGCCTCGAAGGCCTGCCGGCCGGCGCCGAGGTCATCCCGTTCACCGCGCAGACCCGCATTTCGGGCGTGCGGAGCGCGGCCGGGCTGGTCCAGAAGGGGGCGGTCGATGCGATCCTGCGCGCCAATCCGCAGGCGGCAGCGGCGCCGCAGGCGGCCGAGCTGCGCCGCATTTCCGAGGAGATCGCGCGCTGCGGCCAGACCCCGCTGGCGGTCGCCCGCGACGGGCGGCTGCTCGGCATCGTCGCGCTCAAGGACGTGGTCAAGGCGGGGGTGCGCGACCGTTTCGCCCAGCTGCGCCGCATGGGCATCCGCACGGTGATGATCACCGGCGACAACCCGCTGACCGCCGCCGCCATCGCCGCCGAGGCCGGGGTCGACGATTTCCTCGCCGAGGCGACCCCCGAGGACAAGCTGGCGCTGATCCGCCGCGAACAGCAGGGCGGCAGGCTTGTCGCCATGTGCGGCGACGGCACCAACGATGCGCCCGCCCTGGCGCAGGCCGATGTCGGCGTGGCGATGAACACCGGCACCCAGGCCGCGCGCGAGGCGGGCAACATGGTCGATCTCGACAGCGACCCGACCAAGCTGATCGAGATCGTCGGCCTCGGCAAGCAGCTCCTGATGACGCGCGGGGCGCTGACCACCTTCTCGGTCGCCAACGACGTCGCCAAGTACTTCGCGATCATCCCGGCCATGTTCGTGGCGCTCTACCCCGGGCTCGGCGTGCTCAACGTGATGGGGCTGGCCTCGCCCGAAAGCGCGATCCTCTCGGCCATCGTGTTCAACGCGCTGATCATTCCCGCGCTGGTGCCGCTGGCGCTGCGGGGCGTCACCTACCGGCCGATGGCGGCCGGTCCGCTGCTCGCCCGCAACCTTGCGGTCTACGGCCTCGGCGGCCTGATCGCCCCGTTCGTCGGCATCAAGCTCATCGACCTTGCGGTCACCGGGCTCCACCTCGTCTGAGGATCGATTTCCCATGCTCAAGGACATTTCCACCTCGCTGCGCCCGGCCCTGGCCATGACGCTGCTCTTTGCCCTGCTGCTGGGGCTGGCCTATCCCCTGGCGCTGACCGGCCTCGCGCAGACGCTGTTCCCCCGTCAGGCCGGCGGCAGCCTGATCGAGCGCGATGGCCATGTCGTCGGCTCGGCCCTGATCGGCCAGAGATTCACCGAGGACCGCTACTTCCACGGCCGCCCCTCGGCCGCGGGCGCCGCTGCCCAGGGGGGCTACGACGCGATGGCCTCGTCCGGCTCCAACCTCGGCCCCACCAGCCAGGCGCTGGCCGACCGCGTGAAGGCCGACGTCTCCGCCCTTCCCAGAATCCCAGGTTCCCGAGTTCCTTCCGACCTGGTGACCACTTCCGCCTCGGGGCTCGACCCTGACGTGAGCCCCGAGGCGGCTCTTTTCCAGGCCGGACGGGTCGCCCGTGCGCGCGGACTGGAAGCGGCGCGGGTGAAGACACTGGTGGAGCAGCACGTCGCGCGTCCCATGCTGGGTTTCCTGGGGGAGCCGCGGGTCAATGTGCTGGAACTCAATCTCGCTCTCGACAGCATGGCGGCCGGCAGCGCACAAGCGCAGCCGTGAACGACCCGCGTCCCGATCCCGAAGCACTGCTGCGCGCCGCCGCGCGCGAGCACCGGGGCCGCCTCAAGGTTTTCCTTGGGGCGGCCCCGGGCGTGGGCAAGACATACGAGATGCTGGGAGAGGGGCTGGCGCGGCGCGAAGCCGGGGTGGACGTGGTGGTCGGCGTGGTCGAGACCCATGGCCGCGGCGAGACGGCGGCGCGGCTGCGCGGGCTGGAGACGGTCGCGCGGGTGCCGGTCGCCTACCAGGGCCACGTGCTCGACGAGATGGACATCGACGCGGTGCTGGCCCGCCGCCCGGCACTGGTGCTGGTCGACGAACTCGCCCACACCAATGCGCCCGGCAGCCGCCACGACAAGCGCTGGCAGGATGTCGAGGAACTGCTGGAGGCGGGGATCGACGTCTGGTCCACGCTCAACATCCAGCATATCGAGAGCCTCAACGACGTCGTCGCCTCCTTCACCAAGGTCCGCGTGCGCGAGACGCTGCCCGACAAGGTGCTGGGCGATGCCGAGATCGAGGTTGTCGACATTCCGCCCGACGAACTGATCGAGCGGCTGCGGCAGGGCAAGGTCTACGTGCCCGACGAGGCGACCCGGGCGCTCGGCAATTTCTTCTCCAAGTCGAACCTTTCGGCCTTGCGCGAACTGGCGCTGCGTTTCGCGGCGCAGACGGTGGACGCGCAGATGCTCGACTATGTGCGCGCCCATGCCATCGAGGGGGTGTGGGGGGCGGGCGACCGGCTGGTGGTGGCGGTGAGCGAGCAGCCGGGCGCGCTCGAACTGGTGCGCGCGGCCAAGCGGCTGGCCGATGCCCTGCGGGCGCCGTGGACGGCGGTGCATATCGAGACCCCGCGCGCGGCGGGCTTCACCGATGCCGAGAATGCGCAGCTCGCCGATGCCCTGCACCTTGCCACCCAGCTTGGCGGGCAAGTGGCGAGCGTGCCGGCCGAAACCGTGCTGGACGGGCTCAAGAGCTTCACCGCGCAGGCCCGCGCCACCCAGCTGCTGGTCGGCAAGTCGGCCCGCTCGCGCTGGTTCGAGCTGCGCCACGGCTCGATCGTCGACCGGCTGGTGCGCGAGATGCCCGGGCTGTCGATCCAGGTCCTGCCGACCGCGCCGGTGGAGGGACGCGTGGCAGCGCGCAGACCGGCGGGGCAGTGGGGATCGCCGGTCGGTTATCTCGTCTCGCTGGGGCTGACGGCGGCGGTCACGCTGCTGGGCACGCTGATCCTGTCGAGCGGGAACATCACCGATCTCGGGCTGCTCTACCTGCTGCCGGTCATGGTCGCGGCGACGCGCTACGGCCTGCGCACCGGCGTCGCGGCGGGGCTGGCCTCCTCGCTCGCCTACAATTTCTTTTTCCTGCCGCCCACGCATACGCTGACGATCGAGGACCCGCGCAATTTCATCACCGTGCTGGTGCTGCTCACCGTAGCCATCGTCTCCAGCCAGCTCGCCGCGCGGGTGCGCGAACATGCGCTGCAGGCGCAGGCGAGCGCCGCGCAGAACAGCGCGCTCGCAGGGTTCGCGCGCCAGCTTACCGGGATCAGCACGATCGACGAACTGGCCCATGTGCTCTGCGGCGAAGTGGGGCGGCTGTTCGACGGCCATGCCGTGCTGCTGGTGCCGGGCGAGGAGGGCCTCTCGCGCCGCTGGAGCTGGCCGCGTCCGGCGCGGCTGGAGACGCTCGACCTTGCCGCCGCCAACTGGGCTTTCGACAACAATACCCCGGCCGGACAGGGATCGGACACGCTCACCGCCTCCGAGTGGCTGTTCCACCCGCTGGCGGCACGCGGCGCGGTGATGGGCGTCTTCGGCCTTGCCCGCAGCGATGCGCGCAGCGCGGTACGGCCCGACCAGTTGCCGCTGCTGCTCAGCCTGCTCGACCAGGCGGGGCTGGCGATGGAGCGCATGGCGCTGGAAGGGCAGATGGCGGACCTCTCGCAGGCGCGCGAGCGGGACCGGCTGCGCCATGCGCTGCTCTCCTCGGTCAGCCACGACCTGCGCACCCCGCTCACCACGATCATGGGCACGCTGGCCGCCATCGAGGCGCGCGAGCCGCAGCAGGCCGCGCCCATCGCCGCCGCGCGGGGCGAGGCCGAGCGGCTGCACCGCTTCGTCACCAACCTGCTCGACATGGCGCGGATCGAGGCGGGGGCGCTGCACGGCAAGGTCGAGCCGGTCGATCTCGACGAGGCGGTCGGCGAGGCGCTGCATCAGTTGCGCGCGCTGCTGGCGGGCCATGCGGTCGAGACCGCGATCTGTGCCGATGCGCCGATGGTCCTGGTCGATCCCAACCTGTTCCACCAGTGCCTGACCAACCTGATCGAGAACGCCGCCAAGTACGGCGATCCCGATGCCCCCATCGCCATTGCCGCGATGCGTGTCGCCGGGGGGCTGGACCTCACCGTCAGCGACCGCGGCCCCGGCATCCCGGCGGGCGAGGAGGAGCGGATTTTCGAGACGTTCGCGCGGATCGAGGGGTCGGACCGCAAGGGCGGCACCGGGCTCGGCCTTGCCATCGTCAAGGGGTTCGCGGCCGCCATGGGCCTCACCGTATCCGCCGCCAACCGCGATGACGGGCCGGGTGCGCGTTTCACCATCCGGTTCGACAAGGCCCATCTCAGGGAATGGCCCGAAGCATGACACAGCCCATCACCATCCTCGTCGTCGATGACGAGCCCGCCATCCGCCGCCTGTTCCATGCCGGCCTCTCCCGCGCCGGTTATGCCGTGGTCGAGGCGGGCACCGCGCGCGAGGCCTTGAACGCCATGGCGATCGACAAGCCCGAGGTCGTGCTGCTCGACCTTGGCCTGCCGGACCGCGACGGGCTGGAACTGATCCCGCTGATGCGCGGACAGGCGGCGATCCTGGTCGTGTCCGCGCGCGAGGCGACCGACCAGAAAGTGGCCGCGCTGGACCTGGGCGCCGACGACTACGTGGCCAAGCCCTTCGACAGCGAGGAAGTGCTGGCCCGCATCCGCACCGCACTGCGCCATCGTATCCCCGCCGAGGCCGCCGAGCGCCCGGTCCGGCGCGGCGACGTCGAGATCGACCTTGCCGCGCGGCTGGTGCGCAAGGGCGGCGCGGAAGTCCACCTCACGCCCAAGGAATATGGCTTCCTCGCCGAACTGGCGCGCAATGCCGGGCGGGTCATCACCCATGCCCAGCTGCTGCGCACGGTCTGGGGGGCGGGGCACGAGAGCGATGTCGAATACTTGCGCGTGGCCGCGCGCGGGATCCGCCGCAAGCTGGAGGACGATCCCGCCAGCCCCAGCCTGCTGCGCAACGAGCCGGGGGTGGGTTACCGGCTGGTCAGCCAGGATTGAGCGGCGTGGACAGGCCCCTGAAAAGCCTGTCATAGTTCGCCGATGCGACGCCTGATCCTGCCCGCCCTGCTGCTGTCCACCTGCGCGGCCGCGCAAGCACCTGCGGGTCCGGGCCTTGACCCGGTTGCCGCGGTCGATCCGATGATCGGCACCGGCGGCGAGGGGCACACGTTCCCCGGCGCCACCGCGCCGTTCGGCATGGTCCAGCTTTCGCCCGATACCGACGTGACCTGCGAGATCCGCACGTGCTACGGCCACGCGGCGGGCTATCGCTACGAAGACCCGACGATCCAGGGCTTCAGCCATACCCATTTCTCGGGCGCGGGCCATTCGGACCTCGGCGATATCCTTGTCATGCCGCAGGCGGGCGATGCGGTGAAGCTCGATCCCGGCGATCCGGCGCAAGCGGGCTCGGGCTATCGTTCGCGCTTCGACCATGCCAGCGAGACGGCGCGGCCGGGCTATTACGCGGTCACGCTCATGGGCACGGGGGCAGGCCGCGGCATCGCCGCCGAACTGACGGCGGGCACGCGCGTGGGGGTCCATCGCTATCGTTTCCCGGCGGGGCAGGCGGCGCACCTGCTGCTCGACCTGCGCACCTCGCTCTACGACTATCCGGGCAAGATCCTGTGGTCCGGCCTGCACTTGCGCGCCGACGGCACGCTGACCGGCTTTCGCGAGACGCGCGGCTGGGCGCCCGGGCGCAAGCTGTTCTTCGCCATGCGCTTTTCCGCGCCGCTGACGGGGCATGCCCTGATCGACCGGGACCCCAGCATTCCCTACAAGGGTTTCCAGGGCCCCGGTCGCGGCACCGATGCGCGGGCGGAGAAGCTGGGCAAGGCGCTCGAAGCCCGGCTCGACTTCGGGGTGCTGGATGCGCCGCTGGAAGTGAAAGTCGCGCTGTCGGGGGTCGACGAGAATGCGGCTCTGGCCAATCTCGATGCCGAACCCGGCACGTTCGATGCGATCCGCGCCCGGACCGAGGCGGCATGGCGGCAGGCGCTTTCCGCCGTCGAGATCGACGCGCCCGAGCCGATGCGCCGCAATGTCTATACCGCGCTCTACCACGCGCTGCTGGCGCCGAGCGTCTGGGGCGATGCCGACGGGCGCTATCGCGGGCCGGACGATCAGGTCCATCAGGCGCAGGGCTTCACGTTCCGCTCCACCTTCTCGCTCTGGGATACCTTCCGGGCCGAGCATCCGCTGCTGACGCTGGTGCAGCCGCCGCAGGTGACCGCCGATGTCGTCAATTCGCTGGTCGCCAGCCAGCAGCACAGCCCCGACGGCATCCTGCCGGTCTGGCAGTTCGCGGGCCGGGAAACCTGGACGATGATCGGTTATCACGCGGTGCCGGTGATCGCGGACGCCTATCTGAAGGGGATGCGCGGCTTCGATGCCGAGGCGGCGCTTGCGGCGATGGTGGCAAGCGCCGACCATGCGGCCTACGGCGGCCTCGGTGACTATATCGCGCATGGCTACGTGCCGATCGACAAGGAGCCGGAGGCGGCGTCGAAAACGGCCGAATATGCCTTTGACGACTGGACCATCGCCCGCATGGCCCGCGCCATGGGGCGCCGCGAGATTGCCGAGCGTTTCGAAAGGCGCGCCGGAAACTGGCGCAACAGCTTTGACAGCAAGACCGGCTGGCTGCGGGCGCGGCTTTCCAGCGGCGCGTTCCGCACCCCGTTCGATCCCACCGCGATCAACTACGGATCGGACTATACCGAGGGCAATGCCTGGCAATATTCGTGGTTCGTGCCGCAGGATCAGGCGGCGCTGTTCCGCGTGCTGGGCGGCGACGCCCGGGCTGTCGCCAAGCTCGACGCGATGTTTGGCTATGACAACGCGAAGCTCGACTACAGCCATGCCGAGGACATCGCCGGGCTGATCGGCCAGTACATCCACGGCAACGAGCCGAGCCATCACGTCGCCTATCTCTACACGTATGCCGGGGCGCCCTGGCGCACGCAGGAGCGGCTCGCCCAGATCGTCGAGAGCCAGTACAAGCCCGCGCCCGACGGGCTTGCCGGCAATGACGACCTCGGCCAGATGTCGGCCTGGCTGGTGTTCACCGCGCTCGGTTTCTATCCCGTCGCGCCTGCCTCCAACGAATACGTGATCGGCCGTCCCTTTGTCCGCCGCGCGGTGCTGAACCTGCCGGATGGCAAGCGTTTCACCGTGGTCGCCGAGGGGCTGTCGGACGCCAATCGTTATGTCGGATCGGTCATGCTGAACGGTACGCCGCTGGAGCGCACCTTCATCCGCGATGCCGAGATCCGCGCGGGCGGTGAACTGCGCTTCACCATGCAGGCCAGCCCCAACCGTGCTTGGGGCACCGCACGATCGGCGCGGCCCTATTCGATGTCGAGTGCCAGGGAATGAGGCGGGATCGGAAAAATCGCGGGCGCGGCTGCGGATAGCCGCGTCTTGCGGCGTCTTCTCCTCGAACGAGGAGCTGGACACGATGAATGCACGCTCGCCCATGGCGGCGCGAGGACCGGACCGGGGATTGCACCGAGGTTTGCCCCGGGTTTTGCCTCAGGGTTTACAGCGGCACGGATCCCCGTGCATGAAGGGGTGCTGAGGTGTCGGCGCGCGGCCCTCGTCGCTGCCCGCCGGTGCTGATCGTGGTCCAGGCGGAGACGGGAATGACATCGTCGCCTCAGGGGCCGGCCGCGCCGGCGCCGGACCCGCAAGACACCGGCAGCTCGGGGCTGGCGCAAGTGCTGGAAGCGAACCGGCGCGCGCTGTTGCAGTTCCTGGCCGCGCGCTGCGGTTCGGCGGACGAGGCGCAGGATCTCCTCCAGGAACTCTGGCTCAAGGTCGGCGCGCAGGCGGGCGGGCCGATCGCCGCGCCGCGCGCCTACTTGTTCCGCATGGCCAACAATCTCGTGCTGGACCAGGTGCGCGGACGCCAGCGGGCGATGCGCCGCGAGCGGGTCTGGCTGGAGGCCGAAAACGGCGGGGTCGCGGTGGCGGTGGAAGACCGGCGCGATCCCGGCGAGGCAGCCGACGAGGTGCTGGCGCGCCGCGAGGAAGCCGAGGTCCTGCACCGGGCGATCGCCGCGTTGCCCGAAGGGGCGGGGCGGGCCCTCAGGCTCTACCGGTTCGAGGGCCTTGGCCAGAGCGAGATCGCGCGGGTCATGGGAATCAGCCGCAGCGGCGTGGAAAAGCATCTGGCGCTGGCGATGAAGCGGCTGCGCTCGGCCTTGACCGGCTGCGGATCGTCCGAGCCGGCGGCGTCTTCGGGGCAGGGGGCAAGAAGCGGCACGGAGCCGCAGATGGAACAGGGACAATGAACCAGGACACCGAACCTCCGCAGGCGGACGAACCGCTGCCCGACGCCATCCTGTCGCAGGCCGCGCGCTGGCATCTGGCGAGCGAGGACGACGCCATGGCCGAGGCCATGGACTGGGACGGCTTCACACGCTGGCTCGAGGCCGATCCGCGCCATCGCCGCGCGCTCGACGAGATCGCCCTTGCCGACCGTCTGGTCGCCGAACACCGCGCCGGGCTCTGGGCCCCGCCCGAGACCCCGTTTGAAGCAGCGCCCGCCGCCGCCCGGGACGTGCCCCGGCCTGCGGCAATGCGGCGCTGGCAGGGCGGGCAGGGCGGGCGTGGCTGGCGCTGGGCCGGGCTTGCCATTGCCGCATCGCTGGTCGCGGTTCTGGCGGTGCCCCGGTTTATGGGCCCGTTCGGGGCGGATCCCGCGCAGGTCTATGCCACCGATGCCGCCTCGCGGCAGGTCACGCTGGCCGATGGTTCGACGGTGCTGCTGGCCCCGCGCAGCCGGCTCACCGTGGCAGGGCGCGGGCAGGAGCACATCGCGCTGTCGGGCGGTGCGCTGTTCGACATCCGCCACGATCCCGGTCGCACGCTGGAGATCACTGCCGGGGATCTGGCGATCAGCGATATCGGTACCCGGTTCGACGTCCAGGCCGGCGACGATGCGGTGCGCGTGGCGGTGGTCGAGGGCAAGGTGGACGTGCGCGCCGAGGCGATGGACGGGCCGCTGCAGCTTTCCGCCGGCAGCGGACTCGCCTACGATCGCGGTGCCCGCACCGCGGTTGTCGGGCCGGTCCGTTCCGGCGACGTCGGATCGTGGAAAGACGGCCGCCTGACTTATGACAACGCGCCGCTGGCACTGGTCGCGGGCGATTTGCATCGTTATGCCGGGGTCATGGTGGATGTCCCGCCCGCCTTGCGGGAGAGGCGTTTTTCGGGGACCCTGATTGTCGATAATGGGGATGCGGCGCTGCGCGATCTGGTCCAGCTCATGGGGCTGCGCCTCGGCGGCCACGCTGGCGCTTGGCGTCTGGAGCAGCCCTGAGGCCCTTGCCCGGGAGGCTGGCCATGAAGCGGGCCGCGAAACTCCTTCTGCACGCCTCGACATTTCCGCGGCGCGGCTGCCCGATGCGATCACCGAGCTTGCGCGCGAGGCCCGCGTCTCGATCGGCACCGATGGCCCGCTGCCGCCGCTGAAGACCCGCGCGATCCATGCCGACATCGCGGTGGGCGAGGCGCTGGCGCGGCTGCTGGCGGGCAGCGGCTACCGGGCGCGGCAAGTGGGCGCGACGGCCTGGCGGATCGAGCGTGCGCCGGGGGCGGGATCGCCATCCGGCGCGGCTTCCGCCCCCACCTCCTCCCCCACCTCCTCCCCCACCTCCTCCCCCACCTCCTCCCCCACCTCCTCCCCTCCGGCCTCCTCCCCGGCGCATGTGGTGGTGCCGACAACGGTGGGCGCGGCGCCGATCGTGGTCACCGCCACCAAGCAGCCGTTTGCGCTGTCGCAAGTCCCCGCCGCGGTTTCGGTGCTGGCGGGCGAGGGGCTCGGCCATGACGATCCGCGCCGCTCCAGCATGGCGGTGGCGGGGCAGGTCGAAGGGCTGGCGCTGACCGCGCTGGGGCCGGGGCGCAACCGCATGTTCCTGCGCGGCGTGGCCGACAGCGCCTTTGGCGGCGAGAGCCAGTCGACCGTGGCCGTCGTGCTCGACGAGGCGCGCCTGACGTATGCCGCTCCCGATCCCGACTTGCGGCTGGTCGACATCGAGCGGGTGGAAGTGCTCAAGGGGCCGCAGGGCTCGCTGTACGGCACCGGCGCGCTGGGCGGCATCTACCGCATGGTCTCGCACCGGGCCGATCTTGCCGGGACCAGCCTTTCGGTGACCGGCGGCGGCAGCGCCGCCACCCACGGGGAGATGGGCTATTCCGGCTCGGTGGTGGCCAACCTGCCGCTGCTGCCGGACACTGCCGCGCTGCGGCTGGTCGGCTACGGCGCCGCGGAGCCGGGCTGGGTCGATACCGGCGCGCGCGAGGATGCCAATTCCACCCGCGTCGTCGGCTTGCGCGGCACGCTCGGGGTGGAGCCGGTCGGCGGCTGGCGGCTCGACCTGACCGGGCTCGGCCAGTGGATCGATTCGCGCGACAGCCGTTACGTCTATGCCCGCCACAGCTACCGCCGCGCCGCCCAGCTGGCCGAGCCGCACGACAACGACCTCTCCCACGTTGCCGGACGGCTGACCGGCACGATCGGCCAGACGGAGGTCACGCTGGCCAGCGCGATGACCTGGCAGGGCGTGGACGACCGGCTGGACGCGACGATCGGTGCAGGCAGCTTCGGGCTGGCCGATCCGATGTTCCTGTTCAATCGCACCAACTATCGTACCTGGGACAGCGAACTGCGCCTGCGCGGCCGGATCGGCAGCCTCGAATGGCTGGGCGGGCTGTCGCACCTCGATGCCCGCCAGGCATTCGCCGCCAGCTTGCAGGGCGCGGGCGGCGAGACGCTGGTGGTCGACCGCGACCACCGCGACAGCCACGATACCGCCGCCTACTTCGACCTGACCCTGCCGCTCACCGGCACGCTGTCGCTCGATGGCGGGGCGCGCCTGTTCGTCGCCTCGGCCCGCGAGCAGCGCAAGCTCGACAGCGGCATGGTCACGCGTGAGCAGGACAAGTCCGGCGCCACGCCCAGTCTGGCGCTGATCTGGAAGCCGCGGGACGGGCGGCTGCTCTATCTGCGCTACGGTTCGGCCTTCCGCCAGGGCGGGACCAAGATCGGCGCCGACGGCACCGCCGCGTCGCTCAAGGGCGACGAACTTGCCTCATTGGAGGCGGGCTGGCGCGAGCAACTGGCGGGCGGCGGCCAGATCGACATCGGCACCTGGTATTCGCGCTGGGACGGGGTGCAGAGCGACGTGCTGGAAGACAACGGCCTCATCACCACGACCAATGCCGGTGATGCCCGCATCTTCGGTGTCGAGGGCAGTCTGGTCCTGCCGCTGGGGCCGCGCTGGCGGGCGGAACTGGGCGGCAATTTCACCGATGCCCATCTCACCCGCAACGCGCTCGGCTACAAGCTGGAGGACAGCCGCCTGCCGGTCGTGCCCGAATATACCGTGCGCGCGGCGCTGCGGCGCGATTTCACGCTGGGCGCGCTCGGCCTCTGGGCGCGGCTTTCGGCGCGTTACGTCGGACCGGCGCGGATGAGTTTCGATCCCGATCTCGACCGCCACATGGGCGACTATGTCGAGAGCAGTTTCGAGCTGCACCTTGCGCATGGCCCCTGGCAACTGGCGCTCACCGCGCAGAACCTGCTGGGCGACAAGGGCAACGTCTTCGCTTTCGGCAATCCGCTGCGGTACCGCACGATGGACCAGTACACGCCGCAGGCGCCGACCACGGTGTTCCTCTCCGCCGCGCTGGCGATGTGAGGGCGCAGACGCAGCCGGAACGCATGCGGCGTGCAAGTTTGTCCATCGGCCGCAACAGAAAAGCTTGCGCTTGACCTTCGTTTCTCAACTTAATAGGTAGACAAGGCAGGGCGCGGCTCGGGATGACCTGGCCGACCGCGCATGATCCTGCCAACCGGGTCCGCGGCATTTGATCGGGAAGCAGCTTGCTCCGCGTTACCAACCGCTAAAGCGCGCGATGCTCGGGCGACAACGCCAAGTCTCGTGTTCCCCTCTCTTGGTGATGAGGTGAAACGATGCACATGATCCAGACCATTCCGACCGGCACCTGACCGGTCCGCCGGTATCGTCCGGCACCGGCCCTCGTGGCCATCGCGCCCGGACCTCCCTGCCCGGACTTCCCCGCCCGGACCTCCGTGCCGGCGGCCGGCCGTCACCGCGCCGCTGCGGTGGACGATGGCTGACGTCCGCTTTTCCGCCCGCTTTTCCGCCGGCTTTTCCGCTGCCCTGTTCCGCGCTTTCGAGCCCCGGAAGGCCCCCCTGGAAGGACCCCAAGCATGCATTACCGCGCCTTCGCCCAGCGCCGCGAGCGGGCCGAACCGCCTGCCGGGATCGAAACGCTGCGCCTGCTGCGCTTCACCGCGCTGTCGATCCCGATCTATGCCGCCGCCCAGCCGGTCATTGCCTTCGTGCCCGCGATCCTTGCCCGCGACTACGGCATCCCGCTGGCCGGTCTCGGGCTCGTCTACCTGATCGGGCAAGTCGTCAATTCGCTGCTCGACCCGGTGATCGGCACGCTGAGCGACCGCACCGGCAGCCGTTTCGGCCGCCGCCGCCCATGGATCGCGGGGGGCGGGGTGCTGTTCCTGATCGGCGCCAGCATGCTGTTCTTCCCGCCGGCGGGCGTCGGGCTCGGCTGGGTCGCGGTGGGCGTGCTGCTCTATTACTGCGGCGCCTCGGCCGCGCAGACCGCGCTGCTGGCCTGGTCGGGCGAGATCAGCGGCAACTACAACGAGCGCACCCGCATCGCCTCGCAGTTCACCCTGCTTTCGGCCAGCGCGCTGGTGCTGACCCTGCTGCTGCCCGCACTGGCCGACCAGCTGCGCCCCAGCGACGGTCCGCTGCGCCTGACCCTGTTCGGCGTGCTGGTGGTGCTGACCGGCATTCCCGGCCTGCTGCTCACGCTCACCGCGCTGCCCGATCGCACCGCGCCCGACAATGGCGAGCCGTTCCACCTCAAGCGCACGCTGGGGGCGGTCTTCGGCAACCGCCTGCTGCTGCGGGTGCTGGCCGCCGATGCCGCGGTGCTGACCGGGCAGGGCATCCGCACTTCGCTGATGCTGTTCATCGTCACCTTCTATTTCCAGCGCCCGGAATGGGCGGCCGGCATCTTCCTGTTCCAATATGCCTTCGGCGTGCTGGCCGGACCGATCTGGCAGCGCATCGGCCTCACCCTCGGCAAGAGCCGTGCGGCGGTGGCGGCGGAACTGGTGCAGGCGGCGATCAACTTCGGCCTGGTGCTGCTCACCCCCGACCGCTTCGGCCTGATGCTGCTGCTCGCCGCGCTGCAGGGCCTGTCGCAAGGCTCGGGCAACCTGATGCTGCGCTCGATGGTGGCGGACATCGCCGACCTTCACCGCGCCGAAACCGGCGAGGACCGTGTCGGCCTCTACTACTCGGTGTTCAGTGTCTCGATGAAGCTGGGCGGGGCGCTGGCGCTGGGCATCGCGCTGCCGCTGGTGGCGGCCTTCGGCTTCGATCCCAAGGCCGCGAGCAACCCGCCCGCAGCCCTGAATGCGCTGCTGCTGGTCTTCGCGCTCGGCCCGGCGCTGGCCCATACCGTGGCCGCCTCGCTGGTCTGGCGCTT
Source organism: Sphingomonas sp. IC081 (assembly GCF_006874585.1). Lineage (GTDB taxonomy): Bacteria > Pseudomonadota > Alphaproteobacteria > Sphingomonadales > Sphingomonadaceae > Novosphingobium. Next base: position 3,161,960 of record NZ_CP029761.1, on the reverse strand, counting down.
CCCGCTCGATGCCGCGCGCCATGCCCGCATCCGCCGCCAGATCGAGAACGGCGACGAGGTCCACGCCGCCGCGCTGGTCCCGGCCGAATGATTGCCGGAATTCCGGCCCCGGAATCCACGACGAAGGAGTAAATGCCATGACTTCGATTGCCACTTACGCCAATGCCAGGGACCCCCATTCCCCGCTCGACATCGTGCCGATCACCGGCACCATCGGCGCCGAAATCCGGGGCCTGACGCTCTCGGGCGATCTTGACGGCGAGACCGTGCAACAGATCAAGGACGCGCTGGTCCGCCACAAGGTGGTGTTCTTCCGCGGCCAGCACGAGCTGGACGACGAGCGCCACGAAGCCTTTGCCTCGCTGTTCGGCGCGCCGGTCGCCCATCCGACGGTGCCGGTGGCGCAAGGCTCGCGCTACCTGCTCGAACTCGACAGCAAGGAAGGCTACGCCGCCTCCAGCTGGCATACCGACGTGACTTTCACCGATGCCTATCCGGCCGGATCGATCCTGCGCGCGATCACCATTCCCGAAGCGGGCGGCGATACCGTCTGGGCCAATGGCGAGACCGCCTACGAAGGCCTGCCGGAAAGCCTGCGCCAGCTGGTCAACGGCCTCTGGGCGGTCCACTCGAACGACTACGACTATGCCCAGATCCTCGCCAATACGCCCAAGGCCGGCAAAGGCATCGAAGAGCGCGTGAAGGAGCACAAGAGCGTCTTTGCCTCGACCGTCTACGAGACCGAGCATCCGCTGGTGCGTGTCCACCCGGTCTCGGGGCAGCGCAGCCTGCTGCTGGGCCACTTCGTGAAGCGGATCGTCGGGCTCAATCAGGCGGATTCGGCGCGGATCTTCGCGATCCTGCAGGAGCACATCACCCGGCCCGAGAACGTCGTGCGATGGCGCTGGCAGCCGGGAGACGTGGCGTTCTGGGACAACCAGGCGACCCAGCACCGCGCCGTCGCCGACTTCGGCCTCCAGCGCCGCACCCTGCGCCGCGCCACCATCGCCGGTGAAGTGCCGGTGGCCATCGACGGCCGCCGCAGCCGCACCACCCGCAAGGAGAAGGCAACTGTCTACGAACCGGCCTGATCGACCCGATCTCTGCTGAGGCCGTCCACTTCCCGCGCCGCACTTTCCGTGCGGCGCGGGCTTTTTCGAATTCCCCAAGGAAATCCCGATGCTTTCTCGACGTCTTTCCCGCCGCTTCCTCGGGGCGAGCGCGCTGGCGGCACCACTGCTGGCCGGGGCGGCCATGCCCGCCGCCGCGCAAACGGCCCCGCTTTCGCCCCCGCTTTCGGCAGCGGTACCGGCAGCGGTACCGGCAGCAGTACCGGCAGCGGCGCGTCCCAACTTCCTGGTGATCGTGGCGGACGATCTCGGCTGGTCGGACCTCGGTGCCTTCGGCGGCGAGATCGCCACGCCCAATCTGGACCGGCTGGCGCTCGGCGGTCTGCGGCTCACCGGTTTCCACACCGCGCCGACCTGCTCGCCGACCCGCGCGATGCTGCTCTCGGGCACCGACAACCATCTTGCCGGCCTTGGCAACATGGCCGAACTGACCGCGCCCAACCAGAAGGACCACGCAGGCTACGAGGGCTACTTGCGCCCCGAAGTCGCCACGCTGGCCGAGCGTCTCGCCGCAGGCGGCTACCGAACGCTGATTTCCGGCAAGTGGCACCTCGGGTTGAAGCCCGAGCAGGACCCCCATGCGCGCGGCTTCCAGTACAGTTATGCGCTGCTGCAGGGGGCCTCGAATCATTTCGGCCTCGACCAGGCCAGCGATCCCGCCAGGGGTTCGGTCTATACCCGCGACGGCAAAGTGCTGGCCGCGCTGGAGCCGGGTTTCTATTCCTCGGACAGCTTTGCCGGCAACCTGATCGACGAGTTGCAGCGCAGCCGCCGGGACACCCCGGACAAGCCGTTCTTCGCGCTGCTGACGTTCACCGCACCGCACTGGCCGATGCAGGCGCCGGACGAGGATATCGCCCGCCAGCGCGGTCGCTACGACGCCGGGTTCGAGGCGATCCGCGCCGCGCGCCTGGCCCGGCAGGAAGCGCTCGGCCTCTTGCCCAAGGGCACGCTCGCCCACAGCCCGCGCGCGCCGCGTGGCGGCTGGGACAGCCTCTCGGTCGCCGACAAGCGCGAGGCGGCGCGCACCATGGAGATCTATGCGGCGATGGTCGCGCGCATGGATGCCAATGTCGGCCGGGTGATCGCGGCGCTCAGGGAAAGCGGCGAGCTCGACAACACGGTGATCGTGTTCCTGGCCGACAACGGCGCCGAGGCGCTCGACGCCAGGACCACCGGCGCGAAGATGCTGGCCCGCTATACCTCCGGTGCCGACAACAGCCTGGGCAATCTCGGCAAGGGCACCAGTTATGCCACGTACGGCCCCGAATGGGCGCAGGCGGGCACCGCGCCCTCGTGGCTGACCAAGGCCTATGCCTCGGAAGGCGGCACCCGCACGGTGGCTTTTGTCAACTGGAAGGGGCTGGCCCATCCCGGCCGCATCGAGGGCGCCTATGTCGGTGTCGCCGATATCGCCCCGACCCTGCTCGACTACGCGGGCATTCCCGCCGCCGGAACGCGCTTCGAGGGCCGCAGGGTGCTGCCGATCACCGGCAGGAGCGCGAAGGCCTGGTTGCAGGGCAGGGCCAGGTCCGTCCACGGCGCCGACGAGCCGCTCGGCACCGAACTGTTCGGCAGCCGGTCCTTGCGCAAGGGGGACTGGAAGGTGACCGACATCGGCGATGGCCAGTGGCGGCTGTTCGACATTGCCCATGATCCCGGCGAGACGCGCGATCTTTCGGACCGGTATCCCCAAAAGCGGGACGAACTGGCCGCGGACTGGGATGCCTATGCCAGGGCCAACAACGTGATCCTGCCGGACCAGGCACCCTACCGGCCCTGAGGCATCCGGTCCTGACGCATCCGGCCCCGTCCGTCCCCGGCGGACGGGGCCGCTCAGGTATTCTCCCCAGGATGGCGATTGTGAGTGCCTTGGGGATCTTGCGCTTATGGCCAGCGCAGGTTTCCTGCTGGCGAAAGCACTCCATGGCCGACCATTCCTTCGATCGCGACTTGTCCCGGGTCGCCGCCAACACCGCGCTGCTCGAACATCGCTTCGATGCGATCAACCATGCTTTCGCGATCTGCCAGTTCTCGCCGGACGGCGTGCTGCTCCATGCCAATCCGCGCTTCTGCGATTATGTCCGCAAGGATGAGGCGGAGCTGGTCGGCCAGCCGTTTTCGGCCCTCCACGATCACGGCGAGGCGGCGCCCGAGGCGGTCTGGAGCGCGGTGCTGGCCGCCGATGAAACCACGTTTCTGCGCGCCTTTGCCCACCGTGATGGGACCCGCGTCTCGCTCGAGGAGACGTACGTGCCGACCCGCGACGAGCGCGGCGATGTGCTCTCGGTGCTGGTCTATGCCAAGGACGTGACCGCGCGCGAGTTCGAGAAGGCTGCCGCCGATTCGATCGGCCGGGCGCTGCGGCGCGGCTTCGCCACCATCGAATTCGACCTTGCGGGCAATATCCTGACCGCCAACGAGAACTTCCTCGCCCTGATGCAATATCAGGCCGAGGATCTGGTCGGCCAGCACCATCGCCTGTTCTGCGACGACGACTACGTCGCAAGCCCGGCCTATCGCCAGTTCTGGGAGCGGCTGGGGCGCGGCGAGCTGGACCAGGGCGAATACCGGCGGCGGCGCAAGGACGGCTCGGAGGTCTGGGTCGAGGCCAGCTACAATCCGGTGCTCGACCAGGACGGCAATCCGGTCAAGGTCCTCAAGCTCGCGCTCGACGTCACCGAACGGCGCATGGCGGCGCAGGAAGCGCGCGGCCATGCCGCCGCGATCGACCGGGCACAGGCCGTCATCGAGTTCGATCTCACGGGCACGGTGCTCAAGGCCAACGACAATTTCCTGCGGATCTTCGGATACGAAAGCGCCGCCATCGTCGGCCAGCATCACCGCATGTTCTGCGACGAGGCCTATGCCAAGACCGACGAGTACCAGAGCCTGTGGCGCCAGCTGCGGGCCGGGGAGTTTGTCAGCGGCCAGTTCAAGCGGCTGGCCAATGGCGGGCGCGAACTGTGGATCACCGCCACCTACAACCCGATCTTCGGGCTCGACGGGCGGCCGATCAAGGTCGTCAAGTTCGCCGCCGACGTCACCGAGCAGAACCAGCGCACGATCGAGCTGGAAGGGCGCACCCGCGCGATCGACCGGGCGCAGGCGGTGGTGGAGTTCGACCTCAAGGGCAACGTCCTCGACGCCAATGCCAACTTCCTGGCGCTCATGGGCTATTCGCTGGATCAGGTGCGCGGGCGTCATCACCGTATCTTCTGCGACCCCGCCCATGTCCAGAGCGAGGCCTATGCCGCGTTCTGGGAGAAGCTGGCGCGCGGCGAATGCGATACCGGCGAATACCGGCGCATCAACAGCCGGGGGCAGGATGTCTGGATCAGCGCCAGCTACAATCCGGTATTCGATCTCAACGGCAAGCCGATCAAGGTCATCAAGTACGCGCTCGACGTGACCGACCAGCAGTGCCTTGCCAACGACTTCCGCTCGCGCATCGAGGCGATCAGCAAGTCGCAGGCGGTGATCGAGTTCGATCTCGACGGCAAGGTCATCACCGCCAACGACAACTTCCTGCGCATCACCGGCTACAGCCTGCGCGAGATCAAGGGCCAGCACCATTCGATGTTCTGCGCCCCGGACTATATCCGCAGTCAGGACTACCGCGATTTCTGGCTGATCCTCAACAAGGGCGAGCCGCATTCGGGGACCTTCCACCGCGTCGGCAAGTACGACCGGGACATCTTCATCCAGGCCACCTACAATCCGGTGCTGAACCTGCGCGGCGAGCCGGAGCGGATCATCAAGTACGCCCACGACGTGACCGACGAGGTCATGCTGCACCGGCAGATTTCCGAGCGGGCCAAGGATCTCGACGGGCTGGTCGGGCGGCTGACCGGGTCGATCTGCGCGATCAACAGTTCCACCGAGCTGGCCCATGGCCTTGCGGGCAAGACGCGGCTGGATGCCACGGCGGGCAATACCGCGCTGGGCCGGGCGATCGAGACCATCGAGCTGATCCAGAAATCGGCCTCGGGCATCGCCGAGATCGTCAAGGTGATCAGCGAGATCGCCGGGCAGACCAACCTGCTGGCCTTCAATGCCGAGATCGAGGCCGCGCGGGCGGGCGAGCACGGCGTCGGCTTCTCGGTGGTGGCCGGCGAGGTCCGCCGCCTGGCCGAGCGCTCCAGCACGGCGGCGCGCGACATCAGCCGGCTGATCGAGGATTCGCTGAGCTGCATCGTCCAGGGCACCGAGCGCTCGAAGGAAGCCAAGGATGCCTTCGAGGATATCGAGAACTCGGTGCACCAGACCGCCGATGCCATCGAGGCGATCGCCGGATCGGCCAAGACGCAGCACGAGGTCTCGAACGAGGTCGTCGCGCTGATCCAGAAGCTGACGAATGCCGCCAGCCCGCAGTGAGGCACGCGCCGCCGGGACTTACGCGATCGCGGCAGGCAAGTCCCGGCGGCGGCGGGAGGCGGCGGCAGGCCCCGCGACGGCGGTCGGAGCGGCGGTGACCGAAGCGGTGACCGAAGCGGCGGCCGGGCCGCCGGTTCCGGGGCTCTACGGCATCATCCGCGCCGGGCGGCTCAAGGCGGCCTTCGCGATCGAGAGCATCCGCGAGGTCGTGCCGCATCCGCCCGAACTGCTGGCCTGGCCCCATGCCCGCCCGGAGCTGCGCGGCGGCTTCGACTTGCGCGGTTCGGTGGTGCCGGTGCTTGACCTCGGGGCGCTGCTGCAGCTGGAGGGCGGCGGGCCGCCCGCTCCTGCCGATGCGGCCGGCCCGGCTGACGCGGAGGATTCGGAGGATGCGCAGGAGAGCCCGCCGGTCATCCTGATCGTGCGCCATGACGGACATGTCTTCGGCCTCGTGATCTCGGAGATCTGCGGCGTGGTGCGGCTGGATGCCTCCAGCATCACGCCGCTGCGCCGCGTCGGTTCGGGGCAGGGGGTGACAACGCCTGCGGCCTTTGTCACCGCGCTCGGCAGCGGGGTGATCGTCGATGCGGCGGCGCTGGCGGCGCTGGAGGGCATGCCGAGCGCGCGCTCCTCGATGCAGGCGGCGGCGGACGGCATCGCCAAGGGACAGCCGCAGCTCCTGGTCAGCATCGGCGAGCACGGCTTCGCCTTCGCGGCCGAGGTGATCGACGCGACCGTGCCCGAGCGGCCGATCCTGCCTTGCGCGGTGCAGGACCCGGTGTGGATCGGCATGCTGCAGCACAAGGGGCGGCGGATCCCGGTGGTCGATACCTTGCGGCTGTTCGGGCTGGGCCAGGCGCAGCCTTGCGGCATGGCGCCGTGCCTGGTCGTGCGGGTCGGGGCGGAAGAGCGCCTGATGGCCCTGCGCATCGATGCGGTGCACGACATGATCCAGCTGCGCACCAGCGAGATCCTGCCGCTCCAGCCCGGCGCGCTGGCCCATGGCGACTTGTTTGCCGGGGTACACGAATCTGGCGGGGTACTGCGGCTGGTCGTCGATGCGGCGGCCTTGCGGCAATGGCCGGGCTTGCTGGCGCTCGCGGGCCTGGAGGAAGCGGGCGAAACCGAAGCGGACGAAGCGGCCAGAGCGGCCGGTATCGCACGGCAGGGCGTACCGGCGTCCGGGGGCTACGCGGCCAGCCGGCCGTTCCTGATCGTGCGGCTGGGCAGTTCCCGTCATGCCCTGCCGCTGGAGCAGATCGAGGAGATCCTGCCGCACAGCGCCCGCCGCATCGCGCTGGCCGGGCAGGGGCTGCGACAGGCGCTGATCACCCACCGGGGGCACGCGATTCCGCTGGTCTCGCTGGCGGGGCTGATCGGCCATGGCCGCTCGGCGGCGGGAAGCGGGTTCTCGGTGATCTCGTCCGACGGCGATCGCCGCATGGGTTTTGAGGTCGACGAGCTGATCTCGGTGGAACGCGCGCCGGTGCAGATGCTGCAGCAGAAGCAGGGCGCAGGGTCGGCGGGGCTGCTGGCGCGCACGATCTCGCGGGGCGAGCATGTCTACACCGTGGTCGACCTCGGCGAGTTGATCCGTCAGCAAACCGCAGCCGGTGATCCCCGTAAACCCCGCTAGCGGGGCCGAATGATATGCTCACCCTTGATCGGTATTGCAGGGCTATCCCATTCCTTTCCCGGTGAGGGCAGATGCTTGTTCCCCTTGGAGAATCTGCGACCATCCGCAATGCCGAGACGATCTGCGAGTCATTGCTTGCAGCCTTCGACGAGCATGGCGATGTCGAACTCGATGCCACCGCCGTGGTCGAGGCGGATCTCAGCCTGATCCAGCTGGTCGAGGCGGCGCGGGTCCATGCCGCCCGCAGCGGTCGCCGCTTCGCGCTTTGCGCCCCGGTCAATGCAGCGCTGGAGGCATTGCTGCGCCGGGGCGGCTTCCTGACCGCGCCTTCGCCGGCTGACCGCGGGTTCTGGCTGGGCGAGGAGCAGGGCCGATGAGCACGATCCTCACCGTCGACGATTCCTCCAGCATCCGCATGGCGATCCGCATCGCGCTGTCCGGGGCGGGGCACACGGTCCAGGAGGCGGGCGACGGCGTGCAGGGGCTTGCCAGTGCCGGCAATGCCAAGTTCGACCTCATCATCACCGATCTCAACATGCCCAACATGAACGGGCTGGAGATGATCCGCGAGATCCGCAAGCTGCCGGTCCAGGCGGGCACGCCGATCATTTTCCTCACCACCGAATCCGACGAAGGGCTCAAGCAGCAGGCCCGTGCCGCCGGGGCGACCGGCTGGCTGGTCAAGCCGTTCGAGCCGGAGAACCTGCTGAGGGTCGTGCGCAAGGTGCTGGGGCAGTGAGCGGGGCGGGGGCAGGACAGGATCCGGTCGCGGCGTTTCGCGTCGAGGCGGCCGACCTGCTCGACGGCACCGAGCAGGCGCTGCTCGACCTCACCCATGACCTCGGCAGCCGCGAGCTGATCGACACCGTCTTTCGCGGCATGCACACGCTCAAGGGCTCGGGGGCGATGTTCGGCTTCGATGCCCTCGCGGCCTTTACCCACCACTGCGAGACCGCCTTCGACCGCGTGCGCAAGGGACTGGCCCCGGCGACGCAGGAGCTGGTGGCCGTCACGCTCTCGGCGATGGACCACATGCGCGCGCTGGTCGAAGTGCAGGGGCAAGCATCGGGGGCGGGCATCGCGGCGGCGGGAGAGGCGATCCTCGCGCAGCTTCATGCGGCGATCGGCGACACCGCCGTACCGCCTCCTGCGCCAGCCCGCGATGCCGCGACCGGCAGCAGCGACGGCGGCGGTGCCGATGCCGGGGCCGGGGAAGCGCAAGGCGGCTGGCGCATCACTTTCCGCTTGCCCGCCGATGCCATGGCCAATGGCACCAACCCGCTGATCCTGCTCGACGAACTGCGCGATCTTGGCGAGGCCGAGGTTGTTGCCCGGACCGGCGCGATCCCGCCGCTCGATGTCCTGGAGGCGCAGGAGTGCCATCTCGGCTGGGAGGTGACCTTGCGCGGGCCGGCGACGCGCGAGGCGATCGAGGATGTCTTCATCTTCGTGATGGACGACATGGACTTGCGCCTCGAACCGCTGACCGCCGCCGCGCCGGTGGAGGCGGAGCCCGGGGCGGCGGAGAGTCCTGCCGCCGGGCCTGCCGCCGGGCCTGCGGCGCCGGCGCCTCCCCCACCCGCCGCCGAGACACCGGCCGAGCCGGGCCCGGCGCGGGCGCCCAGGGCGACGGGCGAAAGCGTGCGTGTTCCCGCCGAGCGGCTCGACGTGCTGATGGACCGCGTCGGCGAACTGGTGATTGTCCAGAGCCGCCTTGCCCAGCTTGCCAGCGGCGGCATCAACGGCCCGGCGGGCGAACTGGCGCTGCGCTCGATCTCGGAGGAAGTCGAGCGGCTGGCGAATGAACTGCGCGATACCACGATGGTCCTGCGCATGGTGCCGATCGCCACGCTGTTCGGGCGGTTCCGCCGCCTTGTCCACGACCTCGCGCGCGAGACGGGCAAGGTGATCGAACTGGTCACCGACGGCGAGAGCACCGAGATCGACAAGACCGTGTCGGAGCGCCTCGCCGATCCGATCGTCCATCTCATCCGCAATTCCTGCGACCACGGCCTCGAACCGCCCGAGGAGCGCCTTGCCGCCGGCAAGCCGGCCGGCGGCCGCCTGCGGCTGGCCGCCGAGCAGGCAGGCGGCGAAGTGCTCATCACCATCGCCGACGACGGGCGCGGCATCGACCGCGAGCGGGTGCGCGCCAAGGCGGAGGCGAACGGGCTGATCCAGCCGGGGCAGGTGCTGGCCGATGGCGAACTGCTGCAACTGATCTTCCAGCCCGGTTTCTCCACCGCCGCGCAGGTCACCAACCTCTCCGGGCGCGGGGTGGGCATGGACGTGGTCAAGCGCACCATCGAGGCGCTGCGCGGCACCATCGACGTGACCAGCCAGCCCGGGCGCGGCTCGGTGATGACGCTGCGCATCCCGCTGACCCTGGCGATCATCGAGGGGCTGCTGGTGCGGGTGGGCGAGGGCAAGTACGTGATCCCGCTGGCCGCGGTCGAGGAATGCATCGAGCTCAGCCTCGAGGACGACATCCGCTCGCGCGGGCGCTCGATGATCCAGCTGCGCGAACAGCTGGTGCCGTTCCTGCGGCTGCGCGAGCTGTTCGATACCGGTACCCGCCCCGACGCCTTCCAGAAGATCGTGGTGATCGCCACCGGCGGCGAGCGGGTGGGCCTCGTGGTCGACCAGATCATCGGCAGCCACCAGACGGTGATCAAGTCGATGTCGTGCCTGCACCGGGGCATCCCCAGCTTTTCGGGCGCGACGATCCTGGGAGACGGCGGCGTCGCGCTGATCCTCGATGTCGTCCAACTGGTCGCGCTGGGCCAGCAGCAGGAGGAGCGGCTGCGCGCCGCCGGGTGAGGGCCATGAGCGAACGATCCACCACCGAATGGGATGCCAGCGGCCAGCTGGAAGTGCTGACCTTCGACATCGGCGACGAGCGACTGGCGATCGAGGCGGTAAGCATCCGCGAGATCCTCGATCTGCTGCCCGAGACGCGGGTGCCGGGGGCGGCGGCGCTGGTCGCCAGCGTCGTCAACTTCCGCGGCAAGATCATTCCCATCGCCGACCTCAGGGTCGCTTTCGGCATGCCGATCCAGGAGGCGACGGCCGACAACCGCATCGTCGTGATCGAGACCGAGCTGGACGGCGAGGCAACGCAGATCGGCCTGCGCACCGACAAGGTCCACGAAGTGACGATCCTCGAACGCTCCCGCAGTTCGGAGCCGCCGGTGCTGGGGATGCGCTGGCGCCGCCAGTACGTGCGCGAACTGGTGCGGCTGGCCGAGGAGGTTGTTGTCATCCCCGACCTTGCGAACATCTTCGGCGCCATACCCGGCACCATGCCCGGCGCCACGACGAGCACTCTCCAGCACTGAGTAACCGGACCCCGAACCGGACCCCCAATCCAGGCCGATCGAAGCCCCAGAGACCGCAGCCACCACAGGGAAACGCCATGCCACTGACCCTTTTCTCGAAGCCGTCCAGCGAAGCGATCCTCGATGAAGTCTCCCGTCTCGAAGCCGCCTTCGCGCGCGGCGACCTGTCGCGGCGGCTCGATTCCGGCGGGCACACGCACCAGACCGCCGAGGTGCTCGCCGCGTTCAACCGGCTGCTCGATGCGGCGCTGCTGCCGGTGGGCGAACTGGCGACAGGGATCACGCGCATGTCGGCCGAACATGACCGCGGCGACATCGACGTGGTCATCCCGGTCAGCGGCTTCAACGGCGATCTCGCGGCGATGGCGCAGGCGGTGAACACGATGGTGGCGGGCCATATCGCGGTGAAGAAGAAGGCGATGGCCTGCGTCAGGGAATTCGGCGAGGGCAACTTCGAGGCGGTGCTCGAGCCGTTCCCGGGAAAGAAGGCCTTCATCAACGAGACGATCGAGACGCTGCGCGGCAATCTGGTCGGGCTGATCGCGGCGATGAACCACATGTCGGCCGAGCATGACCGGGGCGATATCGATGTGGTCGTGCCGGTGGAGAAGTTCCGGGGCGACTTTGCGGTGATGGCGGGCGGCATCAATGCCATGGTGGCGGGCCACATCGCGGTGAAGAAGAAGGCGATGGCCTGCGTCAGGGAATTCGGCGAGGGCAACTTCGAGGCGGTGCTCGAGCCGTTCCCCGGCAAGAAGGTCTTCATCAACGAGACGATCGAGACGCTGCGCGGCAATCTGGTCGGGCTGATCGCGGCGATGAACCACATGTCGGCCGAGCATGACCGGGGCGATATCGATGTGGTCGTGCCGGTGGAGAAATTCCGGGGCGACTTTGCGGTGATGGCGGGCGGCATCAATGCCATGGTGGCGGGCCACATCGCGGTGAAGAAAAAGGCGATGGCCTGCGTGAAGGCGTTCGGCGAGGGGGATTTCTCCGCCCCGCTGGAGGCGTTCCCGGGCAAGAAGGCCTTCATCAACGAGACCATCGAGACCCTGCGCGGGAACCTGCGCGAGATCACCGAGGAGATCCAGCGCCTGATCGCGGCTTCCACGGCCGGACGGCTGGAAGAGCGCGGCGATGCCGGGCGTTTCGTGGGCGACTATGCGCGGCTGGTCTCGGGCATCAACGGCATGCTCGATGCCATCGTGCTGCCGATCGCCGAGGGCAACCGCGTGCTGGGGCGGCTCAGCGCGGGCGATCTTGCCGAACGTATCGAGATCGCGTGCCACGGCGATCACCAGCGCATGAAGGACGCCATCAACCTGCTGGTCGACAGCATGCGCAGGACCGCCGAAGTGGCCGATCGCATCGCCCAGGGCGACCTCACCGTCGAACACGAGAAGCTCTCCGAGCGGGACGAACTGGGCACCTCGCTGCTCAGCATGATCGAGCGGCTGCGCAGCGTGGTGGGCGGGACCACGGCGGCGGCGGAGAACGTCTCGATCGGCAGCCGCCAGCTGGCCGAAAGTTCCGAGCAGCTCTCGCAGGGCGCCACCGAGCAGGCGGCCTCGGCCGAGGAGGCTTCCGCCTCGATGGAAGAGATGGCCGCCAACATCAAGCAGAACGCCGACAATGCCGCGCAGACCGAGAAGATCGCGCGCCAGTCCTCCCGGGACGCAGAGGCTTCGGGCGAGGCGGTGCAGAACGCGGTGCTGGCGATGCGCACGATCGCCGAGAAGATCGGCATCGTCCAGGAGATCGCCCGGCAGACCGACCTGCTGGCGCTCAACGCGGCGGTCGAGGCGGCGCGCGCGGGCGAGCACGGCAAGGGCTTCGCGGTGGTCGCCTCCGAAGTGCGCAAGCTCGCCGAACGCAGCCAGAGCGCGGCGGCGGAAATCGTCGCGGTCTCGGGCGATACCCTCAAGGCCGCGACCGCGGCGGGCGAGATGCTGGTCAAGCTGGTGCCCGACATTCGCCGCACCGCCGAACTGGTCTGCGAGATCAGCGCCGCCTGCCGCGAACAGGACATCGGCGCGGCGCAGATCAACGAGGCGATCCAGCAGCTCGACAAGGTGACGCAGCTCAACGCCAGCGCTTCCGACGAGATTTCCTCGACGTCCGAGCAACTGGCCTCGCAGGCCGAGGAACTCCAGAACGCGATCGCCTTTTTCGAGATCGGCGGCCAGCGGACGCGCGCGGCCTCGGCCCCCGCGCGCGGCAAGGCGGTGTCCGCTCCGGCCAGTGCGCCGTCACGGGCGCGGACGCGCCCTGTCGCCAGGACGCCCAAGCGCAATTCGATTGCCGACCAGCAGGAACGTGTAGCCGGTTTCGCACTCAACCTCACCGACGGCGCCGCCGATGCCGAGGACGCGGACTTCGGGCGGGCGGCATGAGCGGGGATGATCTGGCCAGGCCGGAGGCGGAGACCGGAGCTGCGACCGCGATGGGCGGCGCGACGCCCGGCGCCGAAGTGCAGGTGGTGGAGTTCGGGCTCGGCAAGGAAGTCTTTGCGGTGCCGGTGGCGCTGGTGCGCGAGATCCTCGACTACCGCCCGCCCTGCCACGTGCCCAATGGCCCGCACCATTTCCTCGGCCTCACCGACGTGCGCGGGCAGGGGGTGCCGACGGTCGACTTGCGGCTGCGGCTGGGCATGGCGCAGGCGGAGCCGACATTGGCGACGCGCATCCTCATCCTCGACGTGCCGCTGGAGCAGCGCCTGCTGACGCTGGGCGTGGTGATCGACCGGGTGCTCGACGTCAGCAGCTACGAGCGCGCCCGCATCGAGGCGGCGCCCGACATCGGCGTGCGCTGGAACTGCGACTACATCACCGGCGTGGTGCGCCGCGAGGACGGTTTTGTGGTCATGGTCGACGTCGGCCGGATCTTCACGGCCGAGGATGTTGCCGCCGTTCCCCCGCCCCTGCGCAGGGCGGCCGGATAGCCGTCGCCGTTTCCCGTTTCCCGTTACCCAAGCCGAAAGGTCGCCCCATGTCGCTGAGCTGGTTTTCTCCTCCCTCTTCCCGGATCGTCCAGGCCGAGATCGCCCGGCTCGAAGCGGCGCTGGCGCGCGGCGAGATTGCCGAGCGCGCCGACTGCGATGCCTATGCGGGCGGCACGCGCGAGGTTCTTGCCGCCGTCAATCGCCTGCTGGACAGCGCCGCGCGGCCGGTCTCGGGGCTTTCGGCGGCCATCGCCACGATGTCGGCCGAGCATGATCGCGGCGACATCGACGTGGTCATCGCGGTGCAGGACTTCGGCGGCCACTATGCGGCCATGGCCGAGGCGATCAACGCGATGGTGGCGGGGCATATCAGCGTCAAGAAGAAGGCGATGGCCTGCGTGAAGTCCTTCAGCGAGGGGGATTTTTCCGCCCCGCTGGAGGTATTCCCGGGCAAGAAGGCGTTCATCAACGATACGATCGAGACGCTGCGCGACAATCTCACCGGGCTGATCTTCGAGATGAACCACATGTCGGCCGAGCACTATCGCGGCGACATCGACGTGATTGTCCCGGTCGAGCGGTTCAAGGGCGATTTCGGGGTGGTGGCGGACGGCATCAACAAGATGGTGGCCGGCCACATCGAGGTGAAGAAAAAGGCGATGGCCTGCGTGAAGGCGTTCGGCGAAGGGGATTTCGACGCCGATCTGGAGGCGTTCCCCGGCAAGAAGGCCTTCATCAACGAGACCATCGAGACGCTGCGCGGCAACCTGCGGGCGATCACCGAGGAGATCCGCCGCCTGATCGCCGCCGCGACCGCCGGCCAGCTTGACGAGCGCGGTGACGACCGGCGCTTTGTCGGCGATTTCGGCGCGCTGGTCGCGGGCATCAACGGCATGCTCGATGCGATCCTGCTGCCGATCGAGGAAGGCAACCGGGTGCTGGGCGAAGTCAGCACCGGCAGCCTGGTCGAACAGGTCGAGATCGCCTGCCAGGGCGATCACCAGAACATGAAGAACTCGATCAATGCGCTGGTCGCCAACTTGCGCACGTTTGCGGGCAATGTCGGGGTGGCGGCGGGGCAGGTGGCGCAGGGCAGCAACCAGATGGCGACCAGTTCGCAGCAGCTGTCCGAAGGCGCCACCGAGCAGGCCGCCTCGGCCGAGGAAGCCTCCGCCTCGATGGAAGAGATGGCCGCCAACATCAAGCAGAACGCCGACAATGCCGCTCAGACCGAGAAGATCGCGCGGCAGTCCTCGAAGGATGCCGAGCTGTCGGGCGTGGCGGTGGACAAGGCGGTCGATGCCATGCGCACGATCGCCGAGAAGATCTCCATCGTCCAGGAAATCGCCCGCCAGACCGACCTGCTGGCGCTCAACGCGGCGGTCGAGGCGGCGCGTGCGGGCGAGCACGGCAAGGGCTTCGCGGTGGTCGCCTCGGAAGTGCGCAAGCTCGCCGAACGCAGCCAGAGCGCGGCGGCGGAGATCGTCGCGGTCTCCTCCGACACCGTCAAGGCGGCGGCCGAGGCGGGCGAGATGCTGGGCAAGCTGGTGCCCGACATCCGCCGCACCGCCGAACTGGTCAGCGAGATCAGCGCCGCCTGCCGCGAGCAGGACATCGGCGCGGCCCAGATCAACGAGGCGATCCAGCAGCTCGACAAGGTGACCCAGCAGAACGCCAGCGCCTCCGAACTGATTTCCTCGACGTCCGAGGCGCTTGCCTCGCAGGCCGAGGAACTGCAGCAGTCGATCACCTTTTTCCGCCTTGCCGACGAGGACGGCGCCCGCATCGCAGCCCCGCGCAGCCCCGCGCCGGCCGCCCCGGCGCGCCGCGCGGCCCATGGCGGCGGGGCGGCCAAGGTGCCCACCAAGGACGGCGGCAAGCGCGTGACTGCCGCCCCCCGCAAGCCCCGCCCCGGATCGGTCGCCCACCAGCAGGAGCGGGTGCGCGGCTTTGCGCTCGATCTCACGTCCGGGGGGGCGGATGACGAGGATGGTGACTTCGGCCGCGCGGCATGAGCGAGCTGGCGTCCGTCTTTTTCGAACCGCCGGACTGTCCCGACCGGATCGATCCCGCCCAGTTCGAGGCGCTTGCCGCGCTCATCCATGCCGAGGCGGGGATCAACCTGCAGTCCTCCAAGCAGACGATGCTGGAAGGCCGGCTGCGCCGCCGCGCGCGCAGCACCGGCCATGCCAGCCTCAGGGATTACTGCGCCTTTATCCTCGACCCCGCCGTCGGCCCGCATGAACTGGAGCACCTCATCAATGCGGTGACCACCAACAAGACCGACTTCTTCCGGGAGCCGCGCCATTTCGATTTCCTCGTCGACAGCGTGCTGCCCGCCTATCTGGAGGAAGGGCGCCGGACGATCCGCTGCTGGAGCGCGGCCTGCTCGATCGGTGCCGAGCCTTATACCCTGGCGATGCTGCTCGACGAATTTTCCGAGCGGCGCGGCGGGCCGGACTACCGGATCGTGGCGACCGACCTCGATACCGACGTGCTGGCGGCCGCGATCCGGGGCGTCTATCCGCGCGAGATGGTGGAGCCGGTGCCGCTCCATTTGCGCCGCCGTTATGTGCTGGAGCCCAGGGACCCGGAGCGCGGCGAAGTGCGCATCGCGGCCGAGCTGCGCCGCAAGATCGGCTTCGGCCGCCTCAACCTGATCGACCGGCTCTATCCGCTGGGCGAGCCGTTCGACGTGATATTCTGCCGCAACGTGCTGATCTATTTCGACAAGCCCACCCAGGAGGCTGTCGTCACCCGGCTCTGCGACCAGCTCCAGCCGGGCGGCTACCTGTTCCTTGGTCATTCGGAATCGATCAGCGGTTTCCGCCATTGCCTGGAGCCGGTCGGCGGCACTGTCTTCCAGAGGAAATAGACCCATGGGCGCCCACAAGACCCGCGTGCTGATTGTCGATGACAGCGCCACCGTGCGCCAGACCATGAAGGCGATCCTCGAGGAGGACCCCGGGATCGAGGTGATCGCCACCGCCGCCGATCCCTTTGCCGCCGCCCGCTGCATCCAGAGCGAGGTGCCCGACGTCATCACCCTCGACGTCGAGATGCCGCGGATGGACGGCATCACCTTCCTGCGCAAGCTGATGAGCCAGTGCCCGGTGCCGGTGGTGATGTGTTCCTCGCTCACCGAGGAAGGTTCCGAGGCGCTCATGCAGGCGCTGGAGGCGGGGGCGGTCGACGTCATCCTCAAGCCGCGCATGGGGGTGGCTGATCATCTCAACGAGGCGCGCGACATGATCCGCGAGGTGGTGAAGGGCGCCGCCCGTGCGCGGGTGCAGGGGCGCCGCCCGGCGGTCCGCCCGCTCGAACCGCAGGCCAAGCTGACCGCCGACGCGGTGCTGCCGCCGCCCAGCGGCCGGGCGATGAGCCGCACGACCGAGATGGTGGTCTGCATCGGCGCCTCGACCGGCGGCACCGAGGCACTGCGCGAAGTGCTCGAGGTGCTGCCCGCCAATGCCCCGGGCATCGTCATCGTCCAGCACATGCCCGAGCATTTCACCCGCGCCTTTGCCCGCAGGCTCGACAGCCTGTGCGAAGTGAGCGTGAAGGAGGCCGAGGATGGCGATACCGTCATGCGCGGCCATGTGCTGATCGCGCCGGGGGGCAAGCACACCATGCTGGAGCGGCAGGGCGCGCGCTATCTCGTCTCGGTGCGCGACGGGCCGCTGGTCTCCCGCCATCGGCCCTCGGTCGACGTGCTGTTCCGCTCAGCGGCGCGTTCGGCGGGCGCCAATGCGGTGGGCGTCATCATGACCGGCATGGGCGACGACGGCGCGCGCGGCCTGCTGGAAATGAAGGAGGCAGGCGCCCGCACGATCGCCCAGGACGAGGCCAGCTCGATCGTCTTCGGCATGCCCAAGGAGGCGATCGCGCGGGGCGCTGCGGACCGGGTGGTGACGCTGGGCGGGATCGCCCGCGAGATGCTGCACGCGGCGGAACGCTGAGGGATGGAGGCCATGCCCGCCGCCGCGTTCGAACGGGCAGGCCCGGAGCTGGAGCCGGATTCGCACCCGGATTCGGCCCCGGATTCAGGCTGCGATCCGCCCGGTGATTCGGCCGTGGGCGGCACCGGCGAGGCAGCGGCAGCTGGAACCGGCGACCGGAGCGACCATTGGGCCGACCATTGGGCCGACGATCCCCACGACGAACTGGCGGCAGCGCCGCAGGACGCGCCATCAGATCATCGGGCAGATGATCGGGCAGATCATCGGCCCGATGATCCGGCCGATGAGACCGCCCGTGAACTGGCCGGGGATCCGCAGCTGGTCGAGGCGGGCGGACGGCTGGCGGGCATCGCCCGCGATCTCGATGCGCGATTCAACGAGACGAGCGAGTGCCTTTGCGCCGCGGTCGATGCCATCGAGCGGATCGTTGCCGCGCTGCAGGCCGTTGCCGGCATGTTCGAGCAGGGCGAGGCGGCCGGCGCGGTGAACGATCTGACCGAGGCGGCGCAGCGGCTTTCGGGCGTTTCCGCCCAGGCCGCCCGGCGCGGCGGCGAGGCCGATGCGATCCGCCAGGCCTCGCGCCACCTGGCGCGCAGCGTCAGCGAAGTGCAGCGCGCGCTCAGGGTGCTCCAGATCTACGGCATGAACGTCAAGATCGCCGCTTCCGGCGCCGAGGCCTTTGTCGACTTTGCCAACCGCATGGGCGAGAAGCTCAAGATCGGCGAGGAGGAGGCCAAGGGGTTTGCGGCAAGGCTGGCGGATCTTGCCAGCAGCATGGATTGCATGCTGCACAACGACGCGCTGCTCGAGGCGGAGTGCCGCAAGGTCCTGCCGCAAGTGCCCGACCGGCTGATCGGCGATGCCGAGGCGCTGCGCGGCCATCAGGCCGGGCTGGTGCGACTGGCGCAGGCGACCGGCACGCTGGCGCGCTCGATCCAGGGGGAACTCGGCGCCGCGCTGGGCGCGATCCAGGTCGGCGACCGGGCGCGCCAGCGGCTCGAACACGTGGTGACGGGGGCCCGGTTGCTGGAGGCGGCGCAGGCCGCGGGCACGCTGCCCGGCGCGGGCGCGCGGCAGCATGTCCGGCGGCTGCTCGCGGCGCTGGCGCTGGAAGCCTCGGATGAATACCGGCGCGATGCGGCGGCGCTGGCACTGGCGCTCCACGCGCTGCGCAAGGATGCCGAGGGCCTGATCGCGCTGCGGGCGTCAAGCGCGGGCGAGGGCGGCGACGGCGCGGTGTTCCTTCACCGGCTGGAACAGGGCATTGCCGATGCGGCGGGCATGGTCGACCAGCTGCAGCGCGCCGACGCGCAGGCCGAAGCCACGCTGGAGGTCATCGCGCTTACCGTCAGCGACGTCACCGCGCGGGTGAAGACGATCCGCGAACTCAGCCTCGACGTGCGGCAGATGGCGATCAACATCGGCCTGCGATGCCGCAAGGTCGAAGTCATCGGCCGCCCGGTCAATGTCATAGCTGCCGAGATCCGCAGCCAGTCGGACCAGTTCGATGCGGTGATCCGCGAGATCGACCGGGCCGAAGGCATGCTGGGCGAAGTCTCGGTGCGCATGCGCATGCAGGCCGAGGGAGAGGTCGGTGGCGGCCTCGGGCTGACCCGCTCGCTGGCGGCGATCCACGACTGCGCCGACCGCACCGAGACGGCGATGACCGACATCGGCCGCCGCTCGCACGGGGTGACCGGCATGCTCGAGCGCGCTTCGGCACTGCTCGACGAGGCGATCGCGATCGGCGAGACGATCGGCGATGCGGCCATGCAACTGGCCCCTTGCGGTGACGGGGATGGCGTGTCGCCTTGGGGTGACGGGGATGGCGGGGCGGCGCCGGGTGAGGAGGCGGCGCTCCGCGAGCTGCTCATCGCCATCGGTCGCAGCTACACGATGGCCGACGAACGTCTTGTCCACGACGGTTTCCTGCTTCCGGGGATGACGCCGCTCGCCGCGCCGGCAGGTGCTACGGCCCTCCCAGGGGCTGGATCCGGCAACGGCGGATCTTGCGATGATGGCCTCTTCGACGACGGGCTTTTCGACGACGGCCTTTTCGACGACGGACTGTTCTGAACCGAGGTCCCGGAAAAACGCACTTGCCATCCCGGCCTTGCGAGGCGACATCGCGGGGTGACGGCCCGTGCCGCCAACAAGGAACCTCGATGACCAGCCGCTCCCTCGCCGGGATCCACCCCGCTTTGCGCGACGATATCGCCGACCTCGTTACCCGCAGGCCGGTGCCGGGGCCGGGACTCGATCAGGTCGATCCCTTCCTGTTCCTCAACCACCACGGCCCGCAGACCTATCCGCCGGGCAACAACGGCCTGCCGTTCGGCCCGCATCCCCATCGCGGTTTCGAGACGGTGACGTTCATTCTCGAGGGAAACCTTGCCCATTACGACAGCGGCGGCCACGAGAGCGTGATCGAGGCGGGCGGCGTGCAGTGGATGACCGCAGGCTCCGGCCTGATCCATGCCGAAGTCTCGCCGCCCGCGTTCAAGCAGGCGGGCGGGGGGCTGGAAATCCTCCAGCTCTGGGTCAATCTGCCCGCTGCTCTCAAGATGACGGCGCCGCGCTACACCGGTGTCCAGGCCGATGCCATTCCCGCGATCCCGGTGGCGGACGGACAGGGCACGCTGAACCTCATCGCCGGCACGTTTGCGGGTGTGACCGGGCCGATCCCGTCGCTGACCGGGGTGTTCATGTCGACCCTGCGGCTCTCGGCCGGCGCGCGGATCGACCTGCCTGCCCCGCAAGGACGCAGCGTGTTTCTCTATGTCGTGTCCGGACACCCCACAGTCGGCGGCGCGGACGTGGCGGCGTGGCATCTGGCCACCATGGCGGCGGACGGCGACCATGTCGCGCTGGCGGTCCCGCAGGACGCCGGGGAGGATGCGGTGCTGCTGTTCGGCCATGCCGATCCGATCGGCGAGCCGGTGGTTGCCCACGGGCCCTTCGTGATGAACACCCGCGAGGAAATCGGCGAGGCCATCCGCGATTACCAGGCGGGCAAGTTCAACGGTACCGGGCCGCTGCCGGCGGTCGGGCAATAGCGGGTCGCTCTGGCGGGGGCGGTCACGCGGCACTCTCGCGGGCACGGCGTTTTTCCATGTCCCGCCGCCAGCGCTGGCGGAGCGCGGCGGGGCGCAGGTCGTAGCGCTCCTCGACGAACGTGGCCGCCAGGATCCGGTCGGTGCGGAAATGGCGGAAGTCCTGCCGCAGCTCGCACCATGCCGCGAGCATGCGGGTATCCTCGAGAAAACCGAGGATGATCGGCCAGACCGTCCGCACCGTGCGGTCCCCGTGCTGGTCGAGATAGGCGATCTCGATCTTGCGGCCATCCCTGATCCAGACCCGCGTGCGGGCCAGGTCGATGCGATCGGCGGCGGGGGCGGCTGCCGGTGCGGCGGCGGGCCGGGTCCCGGTGGCGGGATGGGCGATGATCGGCCGGAGCCGTTCGGGCACGACACGCGTGATCTTGGCGATCAGGTCGCGCGCCGCGTTGGCCAGCACCGGATCGCCGCGTCCCGCGACCCATTGCGCGCCGAGCACCGCGGCCTCGATCTCGTCCGGCGTCAGCATCAGGGGCGGCATGTCGAAGGAATCGTCGAGGATGTAGCCCAGGCCCGCCTCGCCCTGCACGGGCACCCGCTGCGCGATCAGGTCGGCCACGTCGCGATAGACGGTGCGCGGGGACACTTCCAGTTCCCGTGCCATTTCGGCCGCCGTCACCGGGCGGGACGAGCGGCGCAAGATCTGGATCAACTGGAACAATCTGTCTGCCCGGCGCATGGTCTGGTCTCCTGCTGACAGAATGCTGTCAGCAGGGGCTCGGTACAAGGGCGATGCTTCGCGGCGAAGGCCTGCGGGGCAAATGTCCACCGAGGAGATGTCCCATGATCACCCTGTTCCACGCCCCGCAATCACGCTCGTCCCGTATCATCTGGCTGCTGGAGGAACTGGGGGTTTCCTACGAGATCCGGCCGGTCTCGATCTTCCGTCCGATGACCGGCGAGGGCCAGCCCGATCCGGCGAACCCGCATCCCGACAAACGCGTGCCCGTCCTCCTTCATGGCGAGGCGCTGATCCCGGAATCGGTCGCGATCGTTCTCTATCTGGCCGATGCCTTCCCGCTGGCGGGATTGGCCCCGGCACCGGGCGATGCGCGCCGCGGGGCCTATCTCGGCTGGATCGGCTGGTATGCGACCGAACTGGAGCAGGCGCTGTTCGCGGGACTGTCCGGCACCCTGGCAGGATCGCCCCGGCAGCAGCGCGATCATGACGCGGTGGTGGCAAGGCTGCGCGGCGTGCTGGCGCAGGGGCCTTACGTGATGGGGCACGATTTCACGGCGGCGGACCTGCTGATCAGCAGCGCCCTGGGCTTCGGCCGCCGTGCCTTCCCGGCGGATGATGCGCTGGATGCCTATATCGAGCGCTGCCGCAGCCGCCCGGCGGCCGTTCGCGCCCTGGCGCTGGACCATCAATCGGGCTTGCAGCGCGCGGCCTGAGCAGGCAGCGGCCTGTTCTCCCACCGCCGCGTCCATCCTGAGGGGAGGGCGGCTGCCCATCCCCTCTTCCCGTCTCGCGGCCTCACGCCGCCTGGTCATGCGCAATCGGCCCGATCAGGCCATCGCCAGCACGCTGCGGTGGATGAACCGCACGAGATCGGCCGCGCCGCGCGCGCCGGTCTTTGCATAGATCCGTTTCGAATAGGTCCGCGCCGATTCGACGGTGAGGCCGATGTCCGGGGCCGCCTCGGCGATCGTCGCGCCGCGGCTGAGGGCGAGGGCGAGACGGGCCTCGCTGCGGGTGAGATCGAAGAGCTGGGCCAGTTGTTCGCAGCGGTCCGCCGACGACCAGTGATCGGCATGAAGGTAACAGAGCACCGCCGGGGTCGCCCGCGTCGCGCCCATCCGCCCGCCCGAAGGCACCAGCAGCAGGTCGAGCCAGGGGTCGCGGTGGATGACCAGCGCGCGCGGGCGGGCCTGCGGCTGCTCGGCCAGTTCGCGGATCGCCGCGTGGAGCTGACGGCGCAATTGCGGGTCGCGCGCGGTGAGGCGGCCATCGCGGCCTTGTACGGATAGCCCTGCCGCCGCCAGCAGGTCGGCGCCGATCGCATCGCCGTCGCAGACACGGCCTGCCGCATCGAGCGTCAGCCAGCCGAAGTTCATGCGCCGCACTGCTTCGCGCGTGATGTCGGCGGTCAGTCGCTCGCGCTCGAGCGCAACCAGCGCGGCCAGCGCGGCGCGCAAGTGCGGGGCGAGATCCTCCAGCAGGCGATCGGCTCCGGCGGCAAAGTCCGCCTCGCGCCGGGTCACGGTGATCCAGCCGCTGACCCCGCCCGGTTCGGCGCAGCGGATCATCCGCAAGTGGTTCATGCCCGAAGGCGCCAGCAGTTCGCGAAAGTAGCTGGCTCCGTGCGGCGCGGTCACGGGGGCGGCCAGCAGGTCGGCAAGCGCATGGCTGCGTCCTTCGGCCATCGCGTGGTAGGGAACCGGGTCGCGCAAGTAGAAGTTCTCGCGGTAGTGGCGCGATACCTCCGGCGGCGAGGGGGCTCCGGCATAGAGGTGGATCACCCGCGCCTCGGGCGTTCCGAGCGGCAGGGGCCGGAACACCAGGCTGGCATAATCGGCCCCCAACCGCGCGCGCAGCGCCTCGAGGAACCCCTGCCAGGGCGGCTGCTCGACCAGCCCCGCGATCAGCGGCGGCAACAGTTGCGCGGCATCCTTGTCCTGCAGCATCGTCGTGATCCCCAAATGGGAATTTTCCGGAGCCGAGGGCTAGCCCACAAGCACGGCGGGAAAAATGCACCGCAGCGAACCATCACCCCGGCGGTACGGGCCAGCGGCGCCCGGATGCCGCACGGAGAGGAACACGCGATGACCAGGCCGCAAACCTCGATGGTGCCGTCTATGAGTTTACGACCCAAGGCCGGCACAGTGCAGCCCGCCGCCTTCCTGCGCACCACCCTGCCGCTCGGCATCGACATGGCGCAGGACTACGATTCGGGGCGCTATCACTCGATCTGGCTGCCCGATCACATGATCAGCTTCTGGCCCGATTCGATCTGGACGCCGGAGTTCACCGATCTCGCCAAGGCATCGCCCAGCCCGCACCGCCATCTCGACGGACTGGCGGTGGCGGCGGCGACGGCGGTGCTGACGAAAAACACCCCGCTGGCGACCACCGTGGTCGATACCGTGCGCCGCCATCCCTCGCTGCTGGCGCAGACGGCGCTGACCATCAGCCACCTGTCGAAAGGCCGCTTCATTCTCGGTCTCGGCTCGGGGGAACTGGAAAACACGGTTCCTTACGGCTTCGATTTCGACAAGCCGGTGGGGCGGCTGGAAGAGGCCATCAAGGTCATCAAGCTGCTGTGGCATGCGGAAGGCCCGGTCGATT
This sequence comes from Sphingomonas sp. IC081, assembly GCF_006874585.1. GTDB lineage: Bacteria > Pseudomonadota > Alphaproteobacteria > Sphingomonadales > Sphingomonadaceae > Novosphingobium. The sequence goes on along the minus strand of NZ_CP029761.1, from coordinate 3,138,171 downwards.
TCGAAGGACAGTTCTTCCACCTGCATCACGCGCGCATGGACACCGAGTTCCACGAGGGCAAGCCGCCGCCGATCTGGCTGGGCGCGGCGGGCCCGCGCATGCTCGCCATCACCGGGCGCGAGGCGGATGGCTGGTGGCCGGCGGGTTCGTGGACCGCGGAAGACTATGCGGCAAAACTCAAGGTCATCCTCGATGCGGGCGACGCCGCCGGGCGCGACATGAGCCACTTCACTCCCGCACTTACCCAGATGTGCCTGATCGGCGAGCCCGACGAGATCGACGAAATGCTGCGCGCGCCGATGGTGAAGTCGATCATCCTGATGATGACCGCCAGGGACCTCGCCCAGTTCGGTTACGAGCATCCGATGGGCCCGGACTGGCGCGGCATCATGGACTTCGATCCGGTGCGCCTCAGCCGCGAGAGGATGCTGAAATTCTGCGACGAGATGGACCCGCAGGCGATCCGCGACGTGCTGCCCGTGGGCACGCCGAAGGAGGTCGCGCGCAAGCTCAAGGGCTTCGCCGACGCCGGGATGCGTGTCTACAAGCTGATGGAATACGGGGCGATGGGCGGCATGAAGTTCTCCGCCAGCAGCGCCGCCAAGGTCCGCGCGACCGAGGACGAAATCGCCCGTCTGGTGGAGGGCTGACATGGCCGGTCTCGACGCGCAGCAATTGCTGGCACAAGCGCAGCAAATCACCGGCCTTTCCGACTGGGCGGATGACGGTTTCCCGGACCGCTTCGCCCTCGCGGCGGCGCACATCAACACCGTCGCCATGGACGCGGCAGGCCGCGCGGCGGCGGCGGAGAACGTGCTCTGGCTGCTGACCGATCGCCTGCGCTTCTTCGAGGATCGCAAGCGCTTCGCGCTGGCCGATGAAGCGATCGAGCGCCCGATGTTTGTCAGCGGCGAACCCCGCTCGGGCACGACGCTGATGCATGCGCTGCTCGCGGCCGATCCCGGAGCGCGGGCGCTGCGGTTCTGGGAGGTCATGCATCCCTCGCCGCCGCCGGGGACGGTGGAAACCCCTGATCCCCGCATCGCCGCCGCCGATGCCGAATGGCGCGAGATCAACGCGAAAATGCCGCGCTGGCTGCATTGCCACCCCTACAACGACATGCTCGGCAACGGTCTGCCGGAGGACGAACGCACCTGGGCTTTCGACTTCCGGGTGATGACACCCACGGCATGGTGGCGCGTGCCGATGCAGACCCTCTCCTTCGGCCTGCCCACCGATCCGCCCGCGCAGTACCGCATCCACAAGGCCATGCTGCAGGCGTTGCAATACCGGCGCCCCACCCGCCACTGGGTGCTGAAGGGCTTCCACACCACGCGGCTGGGAGCCTTCTTCGATACCTATCCCGATGCCTCGCTGGTGTGGCTGCACCGCGATCCGGTGATGGTTGCGGCCAGTTCGACGATGATGATGGCGGACATCATGGACGGCATTGTCGGCAGGATCGATCTGGTGAAGGAAGCCCGCGCCCATCTCGAACGCGTGCGCTGGTCGATCGGCCAGACCATGGCCCATCCGCTGGCGAACGACCCGCGCATCCACCACGTTCGCTACCGCGACTTCGTGGCCGATCCGATCGGCGTGATTCGCGATTACTACGCTTTCGCCGGGCGCCCCTTCACGCCCGCGGCCGAGGCGGCGATGCGGCGTTACCTCGCCGAGAACAAGGGCGACCGCCACGGCACGTTCCATTACTCGGCCCAGGTGCTGGTCGATGCCGGCTACGACATCGATGCGCTCAACGCGGAATTCGCGCCGTTTCGCGCGCGTTACGGCGTCGAGATCGAACAGCGCTGATGCACCCGCGCGTCAGCCTTCACCAGGTGGCCATGATGGAGCGGGAGACCGGGGCCTTTCTCGAATTCTGCGGCGCGCTGGGGGTTCGGCATGCCACTCTCGTGTCCCCGCTCCTGCTGCAGGAAAACGCGTTCCATGCTGCACGCGAGGCGGTGCAGCATGGAGCTGTCCGGATCGGCTGCATCAACCACCCCTTTGCTCTCCATCCCGACCTTGAGCGCGACAGCGGCACTGCCGCGCAGGGCCTGCTCCGCGTGATCGACATGGCCGCCGTGCTCGGCGCGCCGTCCATCTACCTCATCACCGGCGGACGCGGTGCGCTGTCGTGGGAGCAGGCGGCAACCCGCTTTGAGGGCCTCCTCGCTCCGTGCCGCGAACATGCCGCGAGGCAGGGTATCGCCTTGCTGGTAGAGAACGCCTCGCCGCTCCTGGTGGACATCCACATCGCCCACAGCCTGCCCGATACGCTGCGACTGGCACGGCGCGCGCAGATAGGCCTCTGCATCGATCTCCACGCCTGCTGGATGGAAGCGGACCTCGATGCAAAGCTGGCCGAGGCCCTCCCTCTTGCCGGCCTCATACAGGTGAGCGACCATATCCCCGGCGACCGCGGCACGCCCTGCCGCGCGGTTCCCGGCGACGGCGCCGTGCCGCTGGAGACGATCCTGCGCGGCGTGCTGGACCTGGGCTATACCGGCCTGCTCGATCTCGAACTGCTCGGCCCGCGCATCGAGGCCGAGGGCGCGCCAGCCGCCTGCACCCGCGCCGCCCACACCCTTTCCGATCTCCTCACCAGGCTGGGAGCCTGACGCATGGCCTATGGCGACGGACCCGACGATGCCGCTCTCCAGGCCGCGTGGGACAGCTTCTGCAACCGGTTGCGGCAGGCGGGCATGTCCGCCTTCAAGGACGCCAATCCGGCCAACCCGCTCCAGCGGGCCGATGCCTTCCGGTTCCTGACGCAAAACCTGGGGCAAGCCTTCGACCTTGCCCTCGAAACGCGCGATCCGGCTTTTCCCCAGATCCACCGGTTCACCACGCCGACCATGAAGCTGGGCGGCGATCTGGCCGACTTTACTTACCGGCAGGCATGGATTTGCGGCGATCACGTCTACCGTCTCAGCGGCAAGCGGGGCACCGCCCGCTGGCTCAACGTGACGGTGCAAGGCCCGCGTCCGGACAGGATCCCCGGGACCCCGTGGCCCAGCCTTCACGAACCCTTCGGGGACATTCCCGAGGCCAATCTGTTCGGCCATCAGATCGAAGCCGATGCCGACGGCGGCTTCGAAGTGATCGTCGGCGGGGCGCCGCGGGAGAAGAACTGGCTCCCCACCACACCGGGCACGCGCAAGCTGTTCATCCGTGAAGCCTTCGACGCCTGGGACGAGACACCGACCACGTTCACCATCGAGCGGCTCGGCATGACGATGGTGCGCCCCCTTCCGACGCCTGCCCGGATGATCGAGGCGACGGACTGGGCGGGCGATTTTGTCACCGGCCTGATGCGCGACTGGCCCGAGCACGCGTGGCTTACCTCGCGCGGGGTCTGCGATCCGGCCTGCCTCAACATGTTCCCGGCGGACAAAGTCGCCAACGACGCCAGCGACGCCAAACGCGGGCGTATGGCCGCACACATGGTCTGGCACCTCGAACCGGACGAGGCGCTGATCGTCGAGATGGACGGGCATTCCGGTTTCTGGCTGTTCGGCATGGGCGGGGCGATGATGGGTTCGATGGATTATCTCTATCGCCAGGTCAGCTTCACCCCCGCCCGTACGAAAGTGGATGAAGACGGCGTAGTCCGCCTGATTCTCGCCCACCAGGACCCCGGCCTCTACAATTGGCTGGATACGCAGGGCTTCTCCGACGGCAACCTGACCTACCGTAACCTGATGAGCCAGGCGGGCGTGATTTTCCGCACGCACCTGGTGAAGGCTGTCGATCTGCCCGACCACTTGCCCGAGGTGACCGCGAAAGTCACTCCGGACGAGCGCGCCGCCCTGCTGCTGGAGCGGTATCGCGCCATCAAACTCCGCTTTGGCCTGTGACCGACAAAAATCGCAAAAAGTTCATCGCCCGTGAGTGCAAAGCCCCTTGCGCGATCTCTGCGCGCTCGGTAAAGGCGCCCCCTGTCGATCGCCCGGCTCACCGGTGCGTATCAGATATGCCGCTTTAGCTCAGTTGGTAGAGCACATCATTCGTAATGATGGGGTCACGTGTTCGAGTCACGTAAGCGGCACCACCTTCCTAAAGGTACTTTCACAAAGACATCGGCGGTTTCCCAGCCAAAGCGGCTTTGCCCTTGGGTAGAGCTTGGGTTCAATCTGGGTAGCCTTTGGGCCGATTCGGATGCTGTACCCAGTCAGAACGCGGTTGAGATTGATCGAAAGAGGCTCTTCCTCTGGATGGGCTCACGCTACCATCCTGCATGAACGTTGCGATCGCCGTTGGGGGAATTTCCGGTTCCGCCCCATGGCCGACGCTCATTCAGATACTTCGGCTTCCCCAGAGCGGACGTTCTAGTGCTCTGCAAGTTATCCTCTCTTATTCACGACGCTCGGTTTCGGGCCCGCTCTGGGCATTTGCTGCGGCTGGCTGTATTGCGCGGACGACCGGCATCGCTGGCGTTTGTTTCACCGCATTCGGATTGATGGGCTTTTCGGGTTGAAGGGCTGGGCTCGGAGTTCTGCGGCGCTGCCGCATGGGCTACGTCGGCGCAGGCTTCAGCCGGAGAACGAGGGCGCGGAACAGGTCGGCATCCGGACAGGCGGAAGCGAAGGCAATGCGGATGCGGCTAGCACTTTCTACGACGCGCGCAGCGACCTTGAGCAGCCGCAGGCGCAAGGTGGTAAACTCCGCGCTTGCCAGAGCAGCGGTCCTGGGCATCGCCTGCTGGATGCGCCATAGCAGCCAGTATGCGGCAGTGTGCAGTATCAGGCGCATCTGATTGGCATTGGCCGAGCGGCACGAGGTTCGGTCGCTGGCGAGCTGGGACTTGTGGCGCTTGATCAGGTTCTCGGCCTGACCACGCGCGCAGTAGAGCGTGTCGTAGATGTGCTCGGCCGATCCTGTTGCCAACGAGGTGACGACATAGCGGATGTCCATGCCCAGCGTGCTGGCCTCGATCCGTGCAACGACGCGACGCTGGCACTTCCAGGTCTTTGCCCCATAGCGGGTCTCGGCATAGTTGCGCAGGACGGGACACTGACGCTGGGCGCGCTTGACCGCGCAGGCATCGGCGACCGCAACAATGGCGGGATCGGCGCGCAGCGCTGAATTGGTGGGCAGGCCGAACACGTAATCGACGCGGGCCGCATCGCAGTAGGCCATGACCTCGGGTCGACCATAGTGCCCGTCGCCGCGGATAGTGATGTGGGTATCGGGCCAATTACGGCGCAGGTGACGCACCAGGCGTCGGATGTGCCCCGCCGCCTCCTTTCCAGAAGGCGTCTTGCCTGTGCGCAGCAGCATGGCCACCGGCCTGCCGGTCGCGGTGTCGTAGATATGGATCGGTAGGAAGCAGCGCTCCCCATGATGCCCGTTCCAGAACGAGAGCTGTTGATAGCCATGCACGACGTCGCACGTGTCGTCGATATCCAGCGTGACCGCTGTCGGAGGGGCGGGATAGCTGGCGCAGTAGATGTCGATCATCGCGGCCATCATGCTGGCCAGTTCGCGCGTAGTCGGTGCATTTTCCCACCGGCTCATCGTCGGTTGGCTGGCCAGCCCCGCGCCCGATTCCGGCAGCTTGCCGAGCGCCAGGCGGAAGCCTGGATCGTCGCGCAGAGCATCGAGATCATCGGCATCCTCATAGCCGCACGCAATCGCGAACACACGGGCACGCAGAATGTCATCCAGGCGATGGATCACCCGCGCTGGATCGCGCGGATCGGCAATACAAGCCGCCAGGCGCTGGCAAATCCCCATCGCGCGCTCGGCCTGTGCAAGCAGTAGAACACCGCCATCCGAGGTAAGCCGGCCACCGTCGAACGCAGCTGTGATTTTCTTGCGGCCGACTGCTGGGAATCCAAATGAGCTTGCGATATCATCGTTCATGGCGGGTGTGGCCCGTGGCATTTTCTGCCCTGCGGCAGGTTCGGCTTAGACACCCAGTTCCTAATTCAGATCAGAGGCTTACGCCACTCCCGCCAACCCTTCAGGACACTTTTGGTGAATAAGGCGGGTTATGGTTGGGATAAATTCATCCCCTTATAAAAATGTAGGCAGTTGAAAGAGGTAGGGCCGTCCAATGAACCTCCATACGAATATATGAAGTCAACGAATTGAGCGACTGTCCTGTCGCCTTTTATGATAAATATGTCGTCGCGAACGATTTGATTTTTAGCAGATGTGCGGAAGTGTGTTCTCTTATTTCCGAAGTAAGTTTTGAATTCTCCTACGGAATCGAAGTACGTTCGGCCTGTCATGGGTGGATTTTCTGCTGCTTCCTTGCGATAAGCAGCCTGTGCTTCCGACCGGAACTGCTGCCAGAGAGGTTCGTCGTGTACGACGACTTTAACGTTCTCCCTGCATTTCTGCTCGTGCTCATCCACGAGGTCAGAAGTTGCGACAATGGCCGCTCCCCCAAAGCTTAAGGTAATGACGAACAATACGAAAATTTTGGCTCGGGACATATAGATACGCTAAACGACCGTGCCGCCTGATATCAAGTATCTGACACCGCAATGCAGAAATTCCTCTTCCCACCCATTTCACCCAGTGCGCCGGTTCATCGGCATTGCGAACGTCTCAATCCACGATATGTCACGTCAATGATCGAACGCGTAGCGGACGCTTGCTGTGCCCCGTTGCCGATGCCCGTCGGCTGTGCAATCCATGTCAGGATGGACTGGGCAACCCTTCTTTCCCGTACCCTGAGCTGGCTTTGGGTCCTGACGTGGCTTGGCGGCACCGTCCTCCCCCCGATCATCGCCATTCAGTTCTGGAGCTATGCGGACCTGCCGGGCAAGAGGTGGAAGCACCTGCTGTACGCCCCGCTGCTACTGGCTGCCGAGCTTGCCATGATGGCGCTATGGTTTTTGCTGATGCGAAGAACGGAGGATTCGGGAGGCATTCTATATTTTCTCCCGCATTTTTTCATTAGTGCAGTGACACTAGTTCTCTACTATCTGGCTGTTGCAGCGTCGATAGTGAAGCGCTCGCTCGGCTGAACGTCGCCTTCCCACCCCACTTCGGCCATCGCAACGCCCCCTGTCCTGCTCAACCCTGCTTAACGGTTGGAAGCCTGCAGCGGTCAAGCCCAAAGCCCGCAAATCATTGAAGGCATAGAGAGCCTGTGTCGTCCAGGCAGGCCACGATACAGGATGATGCCCTGTCGGCGCTCTCCGAGGCTCCTGCATTGGAAATCGCCAAGCCCAGCGGCTGCTCCCGGTGTGAAAGTCCGGATGACCACCATGCGCCCGTCATCCCCCTGATTGTTGCATGGAAGGTGCCAAAACCGATTTGACCTCTTGCCATATTATTTCTGTACGGTTCTGCGACGCTTGGTTGAAGCGGGCGTAATCTCCGTCCAGTGCGAGCGCCCTGCCTTTGAAATATTCGTCTTGCGGCATCCCAAGGTCTGTCGCCACGCTGTGATCGACGAGAACCGCAGCCATGTCGAATGCAGTGCAGAAATCAGTTTCCAGAATGTCATAACTTTGTTTTGCGGCGGCTTGGCAGTTGCGGCTGTAGTTTTGCGCGCCGCTCAGGCCCTCGGTCTTATATATCCTGCTGAACTCATGCACAGCACCATCGACCTTATCTGTAAATTCCCCCAAGGTCGAAACAGGTTCACTTGATTCAGGCTTCCCTACCGGCGAACTCATGGCCGGAAACTCAGCAAGAGGCGCAAGGGCATCATCTGAACCCGAAAATTCGGTCGGACTGATTTCGGGCTGAGTGAACCCTGTATCTTGCGTGCTTGGCTGCGACTTGACGTAAGACACCACGGCAATGACCGCAGTTCCGACTACGAGGGCGAGCAACGGCGGAGACACAACGCGGAGGAACCCACCGGACGCTGGCGTTGGATTTGCCGCATCGGCAAGCGGCGAAGATTCCTGCACCACGTCTGGCTCAATAACCGTTGGCCCCGCGCCTCCCCGAAGCCGATAGAACTCGAACAGCACCAATCCTGCGACAGCGAGGTTCACCACGGTGTGAAACTCTTTCGACATCGTGATCACGAACATCGGGTTGTAAAGCAATGCTACTGTGCCGAATGCCCAGCCCCATTGGCTCGGACCTCGCCTGAAATACACGTAGGAAACGTAGGCAGCGTAGCCGGTCACGATCAGTCGGAGGAACTGGTAGTAGCCGTAAGGCATGTCCAGAACTGCAAGAATATTCGCTGCTGCGACAGTGCAAGCCAGCCAGAATGGTGGTTTGTTCACGTAGTAGTCCCCCTGGCACTTCCTCCCAGAACCTATCTAACGAATTAGTCCTTGAGCGACGAGAGCTAGGTAGGCGTGAGAGTGTTTAAGTCGCGTTACCCGTGCATCTGAAAATTTCAACCAGAATTAACAGGACATCGGTGATCGAACTTTGCGCACCTTTGGGTAACTTATAAGATAAGACTCTGAAATATCAGAATTTCCTATCAGTCCAGCAAATCGCCCAACCGACATTGCAAAGCCAGAGCAACGCGCTCGATGACGGTGACGGTCGGGTTCTTCACCTGACGCTCAATGCCGCTGATGTAGGTTCGGTCAAGGCCAGCCTCGTCAGCCAAAGCCTCCTGCGACCAGCCACGCTCTTTGCGCAAACGCTTCATGTTGGTCGCTAATCTATGCCGGACGTCCATCCACGAGCATCAGCCCGAATGATGACGATCCGACCACGGACTATGAATCTCATTTTTACTAGCATCATGGCGGCGTTCCGATAATTGCATCGGCGCGATCGTCATTTCACGACATTAGGGGACAGCCACATGATTGACGAAGAAGCTCTGCGGAGCATCGAGAAACTCCACCAAATGAAGCAGGACGGTATCATTTCCGAAGCCGACTTCGAGAAGGCCAAGCAAAACATCCTGCAGGGTAAGCCGAAGCCGAAACCAAGGGTTGCAGCGCCTACGGTCTTCACGCCTGAAAATTACGAGCATCCCGAAATGCCAGCGGTCAACGATCATGCCGCATGGTTCGTGCTGCCCCTGAGGCGCTATGCCGTATTCAGTGGTCGATCGGGTCGTCGGGAGTTCTGGATGTTCCAGATCGTAACCATCGTGCTCTCTGCAATCCTATGGACCTCGCTTTTTGGGGAAGATGGCACAGCCAATGTCGGCACCGCACTTGTTGCCTTCCTTGCCTCGCTCATCTTCCTCATTCCGCAACTCGCGTTGCAGGTTCGACGGTTCCACGATCAGGATAAGTCTGGCTGGTTCGCCCTGCTGAACCTCGTGCCCTATTTCGGCCCGTTCATCGTGCTGCTCTTCATGCTGATCGACGGGACGCATGGCGAGAACCAGTATGGCCCCGATCCCTACAACCGTTGACAGCATGATCGGTCAACTCATCGCTGGCGGGCTGCTGCTCTATTTCGGTGCCACCGGCCTAGCCCTTTTTGCAAGGGCTTTCACCCTCTTAACCCTGATGCTCTGACCAGCAACAGCATAACCAAGCTCACCAAGGCTCCCGATCATCGGGGGCCTTTTTTATGGACAAAACCCATGATCGTAATTCGTACCTACGCGGCCTTGTCGGACGTCTCGGCAGTGCTCGAAGGCAATGAGGTCCACGCCTTACTGGAAGCCCACCGCGAACGCCTTGCAGAATATGCCGACTTCGATCTGACCGACCTTGCCATGTTCGCCATCGTCATGCCCGGAGATACCTCGGAAGAGATCGAGGAGCACCTTGGCCGGTCCCTGATCGACAGCACCGGCACCTTCATAAACCCGCCTGAGATCATCCAGCGGCATACCGACTGGTTCGAACTGGCGTTCATCCTGTCCGACGATGGATTTGGGCTTGTCCTCTTCGTGCCCATCGACAGCGCCACCGATGCAAGGCTGATGGCTGCAACCGAAGCGGCCTTCGCGGAGGCAACGGCAGACCACTAACCGCCAACGGCCTTGGGTCATAACAGATACAGATGGTGGCCTCGGCGCCGCCGTTTCTTTGCCTTCGTGCCTTGCGGCATCGGAGGTTTTTTCATGTCCAGAAAAGGCAACCCCATGAAAATAATCGGCTACCTGCTCGGAGCTTGCCTCATTCTCGCGGCTTTCCAAGCGGCTCTCACCGTCCTGACCTACTGGATCATAGGTTCACTCGTGATCGGCCTCATTACTCGCCCTTGGGAGACGATCGGCATGCTGACGGCAGTTGTCGTCCTCGGCATGGTATCGCGTTACCCGCTGCCGGGGGCCTTGCTGATACTCGCCATCTGCATCGTGGCTGCCATGCCGAACAGAGAGGGCGTTACTCCACCTTAACGTCCAAAGGCGAAATCTTCGGGACTTCCGAGATAGGGACTGCTCCATCGGCACTCTCGCGCTGCTCTACCAGCATCTCCAACGCCTGTTCCAGCAAAGGGATGGCAGCTTGCGCTACGGGCAAGAACGCTTGGCCCTTCTTGGTGAGGCGCTGGGGTCTGCCTTCAAAGAGCGGTGGACCTTGCAGCCATTCACTTAGGCCATTGATGTGCTTGTTTACCGTTGAGGGTCTTACCCTAAGTGATTCGGCAGCTCGACGCTCACCCTGTTGCGCAACTGCAACAAATGAACGCAGCCATTTAAGCGAAGGGGAGGCCATGCGGGCACATTCCACTCCGGGCTCTTCCTGTCAATGTACCTTCCGATAGGAGAATTCCAGTTCCGCTCAGAATCGACAGAAGCTCAACAAAATCAATTTGATAGAGGGCGTCAAATCAACGATTCTTGGCGCGCAAATGCGGCTCCGGCGGCATGAGCAACGAAGGTGACAGCAATGACCCTTCGCTTCTTTGACATCGTTAGGCCCCAATGAATTGACCCTGATTCCGGGGCTTAACACCTTTGGAAAAATAACGAGATGACAAACTACGTCACGGAAAATACCGGCATCGTGGACGCAATCCTTGATGCCATCGATGACATCGGGTTCAAGCTGCGATTCCTCTCGGATGACGAGCTTGCGTACCTGGTCGAAGCCAAGATCAGACATGGAATGGATACCGGCAAGGCTCTGTTGGAGTTCGCTGACCGACATGGCGGCCCCTTAACGGCTGTCCGTGTAGCGAGGCAGCTCAGAAGGCACTGTCAAACCGGATCACGAAAGCACCTGTGGAATCGCCTTGATGGCGGTCACTTCGTTCTAGTGGAGGGCAGCGATGCTTGACGCCAAGAACATTCAGGTGGGGGTTGGGGGCGGCAGCAGCCCAACCCTCGATCCCTCCAGGTTCCCGCACCGGGGCAAGCAGGGTAAACTCAGGGTGACGCTTGAGAATATCCGATATCTGCTCGATCACAGCAACCTAACCGTAGGGTTTGACGTCATCAAGAAGCGTGTTGTGGCTCTGCGAAACGGAGCTGCGGTAAGCCATCTGGAAATCGTCAGCCTCGCGGCCCAGCACGGTTTGCAATCGCAATACCTTGACGCCTTCATCGATCAGATCGCCATGGAGCGTCCGCTAAATCCCGTCAAGGAGTGGATCGAAAGCAGGCCATGGGACGGAATTGACCGTCTCGATGAGCTGTTCCAGACCATCACCTTGGCAGAGGACTACCCGGTCGCTCTGGGCAAATCGCTAGTCTACCGTTGGCTGCTTAGTGCGACGGCAGCGGCGGTTCTGGAAGGCAGGCGCTTCTCCTCGCGGGGAGTGCTTACGCTTCAGGGACCGCAAGGCATCGGTAAAACAACGTGGATCGGTCGGCTGGTCAGCGATCAAAAGCTGGCTGAAGACGTTGTGAAACGTGACCACCACATGGACGGAGCCAGCCGGGATTCCATCAAGCTCGCCATCAGTCACTGGATTGTGGAAATCGGGGAACTCGACGGCGCATTCAGGAAGGATATCGCCCGGCTCAAGGGCGTGATCACCAATGATTGTGACAAATTCCGGCTGCCTTACGGCAAGACAGAGGTGGAGTATGATCGGCGGACCGTCTTTGCGGCGACCGTCAACGACAACGCCTTCCTGGTCGATCCTACCGGAAACAGCAGGTTCTGGACCCTTGCGGTTGAGAGCCTGGACTTCAACCACACCGTCGATATGCAGCAGGTCTTCGCCCAATTGAGGCTGGACATGCAACGTGGCGAGCAGTGGTGGCTGACGCAGGCAGAGGATCAGGCGCTAGCCGCATACAACCTGAAGCATCGGGCGGTCAGCGCCATTGCCGAACGCATCAAGGACTTCCTCAACATCGAGGCCAGCGGTGGTAAGATCGGTACCTACATGACGCCGACCGAACTGCTCATCGCTATGGGCATCACCAATCCCAGCAACCCTCAGGCAAAAGAGGCTGGTGGTGTCCTCCGGGAGCTGTTCGGCCCTCCGAAGAGGGTCAACGGTCGCGATAAGTGGAAGCTGGCCAGACGTACCGATCAGCAACCGCTACAGGCCATGCGACCCATGGAAAAGTCCGGCATAGACCCAGAAATGGAGTTCTAACCCCTGATCTAGGTGGGGGGAGGGTAGGACATTCGAAGAGTAAAAATGGACAATTCCTGGCAGCTCGCCACGAATTGATTCTTTGAGCGATCCTACCACCTCCCACCCTTGCCGCCCCGCCGCAAACTCTCTGAGAACCGGGGGCAAGCCGTCCCCTGAAACTACCCAAAATTTGCCGCTGTAGACCCGCTGGTGACCAGAAACCTGGCTTCCGGTGCTGCACCCTTGCGCCTGCCTCGCGGTGCCCAGCGGCTCCCTCTTCAACAACATTTCCACAAGGATACACACAGATGCCAAAGGCAAAGCTAGATGCTGCCTTATGCCTCACGGCCCGCTGCCAACCGGGTAAGAAGCGCACCGACTACTGGGACACCTCGATTTCCGGCTTCGTGCTGGAATGTCGAGCCAGTGGCTCCAAGGCCTTCGTGCTTCGCTACACCAACGAGTACGGCAAGCAGGCCCAGCGCACCATCGGCATGTATGGTGACATCACCTACGATCAGGCTCGACGCGTTGCCCAGCGGTGGCGCTCTGAGGTTGTTCTCGGTGGCGACCCTGCAGCGAAGAAGGCCGAGAAGAAGGCAATCCCGACATTTGCAGAGCTCGCCCGTCAGCATATCGCCCACAACGAGACGTACCAGAAAACGCCACATAACACCGAACGGATCATTCGCTGCCACCTCATACCGAAGTGGGGCACCATGCGGCTGGATGAAATCAAGTCTCAGGCTATCGCGACTTGGCTGGCTGGACTACGCAAGACCCTCGCACCGGCCACTTGCGATAAAATCCGCGTCACGCTCAACCGATCATTTGAACTGGCGGCCAAGTGGAATATCCCCGGCGCTCAGGTGAATCCCGTCAGGGCCGTGCCGCGACCGAGGTTTAACAATAAGAAAGAGCGCTATCTGACGGCAGAAGAGGCCGAACGGTTGGTCGCAGCGTGCAAGGAATCAGCCAACACTCAGCTGGCCGCTATCGTCCAATTGCTCCTGCTCACCGGGGCACGCAAAACGGAAATCCTCACCGCCCAATGGTCCAACGTCGATCTTGACCGGCGTACGCTCTACCTGCCTCAAACGAAGAACGGGAAGCCCCGGCACGTTCCGCTCGCCGCCGCCGCTGTCGAAGTCATCAAAGGGCTCAGGCGATGGGACAAGTGCGACTGGCTAGTGCCGAATCCCACCACCCGTGAGCCCTTCACGGACCTGAAGCGCCCATGGGATACAGCTCGGGACAAGGCGGGGCTGTCAGACGTACGAATACATGACCTTCGTCATAGTGCTGCTAGCTTCATGGTCAATAATGGCGTGGATTTATACGCTGTTGGTAAAGTATTAGGCCATAGTAGTCCCGACACTACGCAACGATATAGTCACTTATCTGATTCTACTTTACTTTCTGCGGTCGAGGCTGGGGCCGCTAAAATGCAACTTACCTGAACCTGTGCGCCCTCTCTTCACCGGGAGGGCCGCTCCCCTACATCGAAGGATTTGATATGACTCGACAGCTTATTGCGGGGAAGACCGCTGCAGAATGGAATGGTAAGTGGCAGACGCTCGAAGGTGGTCTGTCGCGGAGCCATGACGAGTTGAAAGGCGAGGTTGGCGTGTTCCGATTTCGCCGCAAGACCGAGGTGCTCTACATCGGCTGTGCCCGAGAGTACGCCAAGGGAGGCCTACGCAAACGTCTCTTCGACTTCATCCGCCCCGGCGACAGTGGGCGCAAACATTACGCTGGGCAGAAGATTTTCGAGCACCGCGAAACCCTTGAGGTCGATGTGATCGTGACTGGCTCGGACTACAAGGCTGGCTGGACCGCGCAAAGTCTGAAGGCCGCCCTGCTCAAGCAGAAGAAGCCAGCCTGGAACGCCACCCGCACCTGACCTTTACCGCCCCGGATTTGCCATGCGCAGGTCCGGGGTTTTTCCTTTTATTTTTTGCTGCAGGAGGCTCGCTCAGGGCCGAATCTCGTGGCCTCTGGACCCAAGGGTGGCCGGGACGAAGACGCGCTCTACAGTGTCAATGGTTTGAGTGCTTTCGCCTTGATTGCCGATTTGCAGCAAGGTTATCAGATTTTGAGGCGGGAGGACAGAATGCCGGTTCCCTTTCATCACCGCGTCATCTGGGCTTTCCTCGCCTTGGGTTGCCTGATCTTCCCCGCCGAAGCTCGCCAGATTGCGCCACAAATCACCAAGTTGCCTGCTGCTTCGAACTTCATGCAGCATCATGAGATTGAATATCGGCCTGAAGTCTACAAAGACAGTGATGAATGCGACGGCCATCTTCACAAAATATCTTCCGACGCTGCTAAAAAGCACCCCTCGGGAAGCGGCGTCGAATATTCATACTCTGATGATGGTGGTATCGTCATCTATGCAGCGCGCGGAATGGCAATCAAATTCATCAAATTCCGATGCAGCGGTGCCGCTCTTGTTCGCGAAGACACCGTTCACATGATGGAGGCATTCACTCCTCCACCGCCTCCCGTTTCAGCGGCCATCCCCTCACCGACGAAATGAGGGCACTATAGGCAGGGCGCGCTGGCCCTTTGGAATTTCGCCTCAAGCACGGGAAATCCTTGCACTCAACCGCAACAGCCTTGATGTTCACGTCTATGCGCATCATCGCCGCCAGCCTAGTTTTCATCTTGCTGCTGGGCATCGGCATAAACTATAATCTGCCCGTGGCGACGCCCGGTGAACGCTCAGTGCTTACAGCCATAAGCCGTAACCTACTCGATCGGCAAATAGCGGATACCTGCCTGCCCGTTCGAACCACAAAGCACGCTTTCAACGCGGGGACATACGGTTTCGCAGAGGGAGGGTTGAGGCCCGATCGCCGTGGCCTTGACCGCATTTCAGAACAAGCCCGTGGTCGATCCGTGAATCTTCCCCTTGGGGTGCCTGCAAACGATCGCCCGAACTTGGTCAATCTGACGATTGCCACGGTGACGGAATGCGCCAGGCCAATTCAACTTTCGACACCGATTTTTTCCAGCGACTTTGCCTTCGTTTCTGCCCGCATACCCAGCCCAGAAAGTGCCTGCTGCGACATGGGGGAAGCCTTTGCTTTGCGGCGCGCGGGTGACCGATGGGTGATCAGCGACAAAACCACATGGCGTATTGGCCCCGTTCCGTAGAATCTGCCATCCTGCACGGTCGTAGACGTTCGGTGACAAAACCCCACGTTACGGTGTCAATGGTTTGAGTGTCTTCTGGATTGATGCCGACTCGCAGCAAGGTTATCAGCCTTTGGGCTGCTGTCGGTGATCGTCGCTCACCATTCTCTGTCCGGGAGGGTAACATTGTCGCAATTGCGTTACCGGCGACTTCAAGGCTAGACCTACGGAATGTGCGCGCGGACTATCATCATTGCATTCTCGCTCGCTTCGGGGGGCTTACTCGCTGGTCCAACGGTTAGCGCGGCGACAACGCCTTTGGCTATCACCTACATCTGCGAAGTAAGCCACGGTAGGCCCGACAGCCCTCTTGTGGCGACTGCCGGTGCGGCGGAAGCGATTTTTCTGGCAGTAGAGCCGTCAACCAACCCGCATGCCGACGCATCGGGCTTTCCGAATATCTTCGTTCGAGAAAAGGACATGTTGTGGGAGGTCTATCGTTGGAATTCGAAACGACGCGATCGAGGCCGCCAACTTGGTATCCGTATTGACCGATGCAGTGGCGCAATATCGGATGTTGTGTTTGGGGAGCAGCGCTAGCTTCGGACCATCGACGTAGTCCGCTAGGGGCGACCGGACCTTGGCATCTGCCGTCAGCATCCGGCCTTTTGGTTGCAGGAGGCTCACTCAGGGCCGATTCCCGTGGCCTCTGGACCCAAGGATGGCTCGGACGAACCCGCGTCCTACGGCCTCAACGGTTTGAGTGCCTTCCGCATTGTTGCTGATTTGCAGCAAGGTTATCAGCCTTTGGGCTTCTCTCAGTAGGTGGGCATCCCCCCAACGGCCTCATCGTGTTCCTTGACGTTAGGCGTTTGCCACTTAAAGACGGTTTTATAACGTTATCAAACGACTGAGGGCTTTGGGCAAATATGCGCTACCTATTGATGGCTGCCACGGTAATTTTAACAGCCGCCGCCCCATCTAACTTGTCCGCCCAAGACGTGCAGCAGGTGAAGTATCAACGTTGGGGCATGTTTGGCGGTTACAAGGATAAATCGACCGGCCCGAACTCATGGAAGGTACTTGCTGGTGTCAACGGAAGGGCTCCTGAAGGAAGCGCCTTCAAGATTGCACTCTACCGGGCAGCAGAACTCACTAAATCGGCAGGGTTCCGGTATTTCCAGATCATCAATCAGAAGGGTAATCAATCCTATATTAGCCTTGGCGGAGCGTCTTACAAACATCGTGGCGGTGGGGACGCGGAATTGCAGATTGTAGCCGTCAACGATTCGTCCGCTCCGCTGGACTGTCTCGCCGAAAACCCGCAGCTTTGTATGACTCTTGAAGTCGAGGCGACCATGCAGCGAGTCACCCCATTTCTAAAGTTCCCTCGCTCCAAATGATGTCGATTTGGGCGAAGGTCCGACGATCGAATGCAAGCAGGCAGAACGTTGTTGTGGGCTCGTTTCTCACCAAAGGTATGTGGCGGGCACGCCTTTCTCTTGTAACGCTTACACTGAGCAGTCAGGCGATAGCCCATGATCCAGGTATATACCCGACGCAATCGGACGCAGCGTCAGCATTCACGGCCCATCAAAATGACATTTGCCGAGCTTTGATTGACGTTTGCACTGGCACTAATTCCGCCTCTCCCGAGAACGTAGAGAACCTCTCTTGCGCCGCAAAAAGTTCGCAAACCGCGACTTGCGAGTTCAAGGTCGCTGGAAAGGATTGCCGCGCTCGCTTTATCAAGCGGGGCGAGAACCTGTCTCATTGGACTTACGCCTCTCGTAATCGTGTCCCTGACGTGCGATGTAAATAACGCTTGCCTCACACTCCCGGCCATAATCGCTCTCGCGGTCTCTCTCTGGTCGCTCGGTCTGCTCTGATCCGGGTTTTGACCGGGTGGCGATTCCGAAATTCACCGAGCCAAAGTGCTTTCGCTAGGAAAGACCCCAATCCGGATTTCGGGGCAATCTGGGTTCTGCTTGGGCAACCCGGAACGCAGGGCAAATTCCGGCATCGTGAGCCTCGGAAATCCTCGATTTCTGCCGTTCTATCACAGGTGTTCGTAATGATGGGGTCACGTGTTCGAGTCACGTAAGCGGCACCACCTTCCTAAAGGTACTTTCACAAAGACATCGGCGGTTTCCCAGCCAAAGCGGCTTTGCCCTTGGGTAGAGCTTGGGTCGAGGCTGGGGCATCTTTGGGCCGATTCGGGCGATCGACCCACGTATTGCCCATTTTAACTCATCCTCCGACT
The DNA here is from genome assembly GCF_006874585.1 of Sphingomonas sp. IC081. Taxonomy (GTDB): domain Bacteria; phylum Pseudomonadota; class Alphaproteobacteria; order Sphingomonadales; family Sphingomonadaceae; genus Novosphingobium. The sequence goes on along the minus strand of NZ_CP029761.1, from coordinate 3,120,380 downwards.
TCCCGCTGGACATTGCCACTCTACTATGAGGGATTCCTTTGAGCGGGTTAAGGGGGTAGGGCGCGCGCGATGAACGAAGCACCTTACGATCCACGGGCACTCGCCAACTTCATGCTCGACGAAGCAGAGAGGAATGGGCTCGCCCTGACCAATCTCGCGCTGCAAAAGCTGCTCTACTTCGCGCATGGTATGTTTCTGAACGAGACAAAGCGCCCGCTCGTCAAAGGCTTCTTTGAAGCTTGGCAGTACGGCCCCGTGCATCCGGTAGCATACAAGGCGTTTCGGTCCGCAGGCGCCGAACAAATACACTTTCGTGCTCAGGGGCAAGACGCATTAACCGGCGAGAAAAAGCCTCTTCAGATGCCGACAGACCCGGCAATCAGGCAACTCGTCCAAGGCGTGCTGAACTCATATGGGCGGCTTTCAGCTGGACGGCTGGTTGATCTCTCGCACGCCAAGAATTCGCCTTGGCATCATGTCGTGGACAAAGGGAGAACGTCCGTTGCATTTGGCTTACGCATCGCCGATGATGTGATTCTCGAAAGATTCAAATACCATAAGGTCGCCATAGGATTATCAGCTGCATCGGGGAATCCGAATGAAGATACGCCCTTTACCTGACATCGATTTAGCTCGTATCGCTTGCTTGCCTGAAGAGCAGCAACGCAATCAGCTTGAGAAGATGCGGCTTGGGCGTCCCCCGTTCACTTACGCTCCCGTAAGAACCTGCTTCCATGACATTTTCAATGTCCAACCGGCAATGTTTGGGCTGGTTCAGCCAACAGAGTGGCGCATTGTCGAAGCCAATTTGAAGGCCAAATGCCGTTCGGAAGCTGAGTTGAAGGCCAATTTGGCGGTGGCTCGTGGCCTCCATAGCTTTGCTATTGCTAACAACATGCTGGGACGCGCCCAGGATTTCGCATCCCTGTCGATGGGAACTGGCCAGCGCGTTACTTACTGGCTGCCAATGGTATTGTCGTATCAGGAGCGCCCGCTCGTTCCGTTCATTGATCCTCGCAAAACTCGTGGATTGACCCGTGCTGCTCGACGTTTTGTTTTCTCAATGATGCACGAGCATATTCGCGCAGCAGAGCCTGACTATGAGGACGTGCGGCTGGCGATTTGTCAGTTTGGCGATCTGGAGGGCGATACTCGCTCGTCCGTGATCCATACCGACGAAGGGGCCGAACTATTCTCAATGGCTGAGTTGGAAGCGATGGTCTCGACGACCTATCGCCTATGGCATGAGGTTTGCCTTGGCCGCGAAGCGGAAACTCGTCGTCGCGCTGGTGGGCAACGCGGCTCTCTCCTTTAAGTCCTTATCTTTCGTTGGGCTTGGCATCAATAACGCTGACTAATCGAGCTCACCTTCAGTCTGAATTATCTTCACAAAGTCGATCGGATCGTAAAAATAGTTTCTGTAGGCCGATCGAAGTTGCTTTGGATTATCTGAGCGAACGTACACAGCGTTGATGCTGGCATCACTTGCTTCGAGCTCGCTGGCCTTCTCGATCGCTGGCGCCGCTGACTTAAATGGAATAACCTCCAACTCCAAATCGCCATAAGCATTTCTATAAATATTAAGAACATTATGCTTCTGGAGGTTTTCCTCATCCTCGAATTGCTTTAGAAGTTCGAGGCGCCTCAAGATACCCATTTCATTTTCCAAACTCTGCAACTCCCTCATGAGATCTGGAGTTGAGATTTCTAAAAATGCCTTAGTTAAATTCTCGTGCCGCCTAGCGATAATCTCACTGTGGAGCGGCGTGCAAAATTGACCCCCTTAGCGGGGTGATCGGCGTCTAAAATTGACCCCCTTCATCTCATTGTGAGAAGCGCCGCCGTTTCGGTTCCGGACGGCGGGTACAGGGATGTTGGTTGTGGAGACGATTACGAGGATCCGTCGGGAGCACCGGGACGGTAAGCCGATCAAGGCGATAGCGCGGGATTTGCGGCTGTCGCGCAACACGGTGCGCAAGGCGATCCGGGCGCCGAACGCGGATGCCAGTTACGAGCGCAAGGAACAGCATCGGCCGCAGACCGGCCCTTTCAGCACTCGCCTGGAAGAACTGCTTGAAGAGAACGAAGGGCTGCCCCGGCGTGACCGGCTTCGCATGACGCGGATCCATGATCTGCTTCAGCGCGAAGGGTTTGGCGGCTCTTATGACGCTGTGCGGCGCTATGCTGCACGCTGGAAGCGTGAGCGTCGCGTTGACGCCGGCGATATGACCAAGGCGTTCATCCCGTTGATGTACCGGCCCGGCGAGGCTTACCAGTTCGACTGGAGCCATGAGGACGTCGAGATCGCCGGCAAGCCAATGCGCGTGAAGGTCGCGCATATGCGGTTTTGCTGGTCACGGGCACCATTTGTCCGTGCCTATCCTCGCGAGACGCAAGAGATGGTGTTCGACGCACATGCCCGCGCCTTTGCCTTCTTCGGTGGGATTCCGACGCGCGGCATCTACGACAATATGAAGACGGCGGTGACGACGGTGTTCACCGGCAAGGAACGCCTGTTCAACCGGCGGTTTCTGATCATGACGGACCACTATCGCGTTGAGCCGGTGGCCTGTAGTCCTGCCGCAGGGTGGGAGAAGGGTCAGGTCGAGAACCAGGTTCAGACCAGTAGGGAGCGCCTGTTCAAGCCGCGCCTGCGCTTTGCCAGCCTCGAGGAACTGAACATCTGGCTGGAAGCCGAGTGCCGGCGCTGGGCGGAACGCAACCAGCATCCTGACCAGGAAGGCATGACGATCGCGCAGGCGCTGGAGGTGGAGCGGCCGATGCTGCAACCGCTACCGGTTCCCTTCGACGGGTTCTTCGAGAGCGAACACGTAGCCAGTTCGACGTGCCTCGTGAGCTTCGATCGCAATCGGTACTCGGTGATGGCAAAGGCGGCCCATCAGGCTGTGCAGGTGCGGGCCTATGCAACGCGCATCGTGATCCGCTGCGACGGCGCTGTCGTGGCCGAACACGAACGGGTCTTCGGCCGGAACCAGACAATCTTCGATCCATGGCACTACCTGCCCATCCTCGCCCGCAAGCCCGGTGCGTTGCGCAATGGTGCTCCCTTCCAGGACTGGGCTCTCCCACCTGCACTGGCCCAATTGCGGCGTAAGTTGGGCAAGGGCGACGATGCCGACCGGCGCTTTGTACGCGTCCTCGCCGCTGTCCCCGAAGATGGCCTGGAGGCTGTCGAGGCCGCAGTGCGCGAGGCACTCAGCGCCGGTACTATCAGCGACGAGATCATCCTCAACATCCTGTCCCGTCGCCGCGAGCCTCATGATGCCCAGGCTATGGACGTCGTCGTCAACCTGAAGCTCAAGCATCCGCCAGAGGCGAACTGCGGCCGCTACGATACCGTGCGAGACCTCGATGCAGCGGCATGAGATCATGGCCGCCCTCAAGGGGCTGGGGCTCAAGGGCATGGTGGCGGCCTTCGATGATGCCGTCACCAACGGCATCCGCCGAGACAGAACGGTCATGGAGATGTTGGGCGACCTGTTGCGTGCGGAGACGGCGCACCGGGATGCGGCATCGATCCGTTATCGCATGACCGCAGCCAAGCTTCCGGCGATCAAGGACCTGGATGGGTTCATGTTCGATGGCACGCCGATCAACGAAGGACTGATCCGCTCGCTTCATACGGGCTCGTTCCTGCCGGAACGGCGCAATATCGTGCTGATCGGCGGAACAGGCACGGGCAAGACTCATCTGGCTCTCGCCATCACCGCCGCAGTGGTGCGCGCCGGTGCCAGAGGCCGATACTTCAATACGGTCGATCTGGTGAACCGGCTTGAGGAAGAGGCTCGCCTGGGCAAGGCCGGCAGCCTTGCCACCCAACTCTCGCGGCTTGATCTCGTGGTGCTTGACGAGCTCGGCTACCTGCCGTTCGCCCGGTCCGGTGGCCAGATGCTCTTCCACCTGATCAGCAAGCTCTACGAAAAGACCTCGGTCATTATCACGACCAATCTCGCCTTCGGCGAATGGCCGAGCGTCTTCCACGACCCCAAGATGACCACCGCTCTTCTCGATCGCATCACGCACCACTGCGACATCATCGAGACGGGCAATGACAGCTGGCGGTTCAAAAACCGGAACTGAGCCGAAAACCCCTTCCCCCGGACCCCCATCCCCGGCGGTTAACCCGGTGGGTCAACAGGGACCTCCCACGGACGCCGCCGCCAGCACACCTGACGGTGCGCGTCGTCGTCCGTGGGCCCCTCCTATCGACTACCGGGATAACCGCCAGACTACCGAAAGGTGCGGTCAATATTGGGCGCCGATAGGGGGTCAGTTTTGCGCGCCGGTTGACAAATCTCACTTGCAATTGCAAAAAATCGCCCACGATTAGAAGTTTCTAATTCAAATTTGGTTCGCTCTCCATCCAAGAGGTCAGATATCTCTACCGCTGTTGCCCAAGCATGTTGCGCACGCGTACGATACTGCACCTCGACCAATAGCCCATCCCAAGGCTTCTTTTCTTGGCTGCGAACACTACCACGAGGGAAATGCTTGTAGACGTCGTGAATTCCACGATAGCCGGTGCCCTTAGAGTCGGTTTCGAAACTCACGCTGACCGAGCCAAACGGCGTAGCATGAGCATGGCGGCGGCGGCGTAGAGGAAGGCTGCGGCGGATTTGAGGGTGGCTTCCACGTCCTTGGCCAGACGGCGGTTTCGATTGACCCAAGCGAAGAACCGCTCGACCACCCAGCGCCGAGGGAGGACGACGAAGCCGGACTGCCCGGCGATCTTGCTGACTATCTCGACGGTGATGCGGGTCGCCTCGGTGACACGGTGATGGTTATAGCCGCCATCGGCCCAGACCTTCTCGATGAACGGGAAGAGGCCGCGCGAGATTTGCAGCAACGCGCCGCCGCCATCACGATCCTGGACATCGGCGGTGTGCGGCTCGACAAGCAGCGGCCTGCCGTCAGTATCGACCAGAGCATGGCGCTTGCGACCTTTGATCTTCTTGCCAGCATCGTAGCCGCGCGGTCCGCCGCTCTCGGTGGTCTTGACGCTCTGACTGTCGATGATGGCTGCGCTTGGCGAGGCGTCCCTTCCGGCTCGCTCGCGATCGAGCGCGACCAGCGCATGGTTGATCCGCTCGAACAGGCATTCGTCACGAAACCGGGCAAACCAGCGGTAGACCGTCTGCCACGGCGGGAAGTCCTTGGGCAGCAACCGCCATGCAATCCCGCCGCGCAGAACGTAGAAGATGGCGTTCACGATTTCGCGCATTGGCCATTGCCGTCGCCGCCCCGTCGTGCGCGCCTCGGGAACAAATGCCGCGATCAGCGCCCACTCAGCATCGCTCAAATCCGTCTGGTAACGCTTCGAAACACGCGTATGCTGCACGCGGGTGGCTGGGGTCCACATCAAGATCTCCGGGTTGTCTGCAAAACCCCCGGAATCACACGAACCTCAGCCGCTCAACTCCTTTCGAAACGGCCTCTTAGGGTGCTCAATGTAATCATACTTTTCAACTTCATGTCGAAGCCGATGCTCGACGTTACGCATAGTCTGCGCCGAGTGCATGTATGAACGAAAATCGTTCAACTGCTCGATGTTATTAAAAATCATTCGACACCCAGCAAAGTCGTGCATTGCCGAAACATCAGCGATAAGGGGAGTGCCCGAAGCGCTCCGCCGCCCAAGCTTATCAATAACAGTATTTCGGCGCTTAAGCCTCTGCGCAAACTCAATATAATAGTTGCGCTTCGAAAAATGCCCCTTCAACCAAGCTTGAAAAGTATTGATCACATATCCATGCGCCGCGCGCCACTGATCTACGATCAGAAAATCGGCTTCGGTAGCAACTCCTCGCGAGATAGCTTGGCCAGCACGTTTTACTGCGGATTTGCTAGACGGGGGTTCAGGATAAGCCATCCTTAGCGAATAGCGCCCGAATAACTGATCATCAATGAAAAAGCCTAAAATTGTGACTGTTATGCGCAAATCCGGCCATCTTATATGAATAGGCCAGCAATCCCTTGCGAACGCCTTGAGAACACGCCAAAAGCGTTTTGCCTTCCGTGAAAGCCGGAGGGTGGGGCGTGGAAACCCCTCTTAGCATGCTCGGTCACCAGATTTGGAGGCCGGGTGGCATGCGCGCATGTCCAGTCGGTTCTGCCGATAAAGGCGCATGCGCCTATGCTAAGTAGGTTTCCAACATTCTCTAGCTGAGGTCCCTGCGGCAGGGCGGGACGTTGGTATTGCTACTTCATCATGCTTTGCCTTTTCTGACAATAGTCTCGTCGGCATATCGATCGACCCGGGGTGCAACAGTCTCTCCGGGGTCATGCGACGGCTATCATGTTGCAGCCTGTATCTGTGTCGCATGCCGCAATGGGGTCGGTTCGTATCGAAGGGTGGCGCTTCAACAACCGTTGCTCGGGGTCATCGCTGCCCCAACGTTAGAATCGAAGTCACCAGTCCCTCCGCCTCCCGGGAGGATCGTACCGTCCGACGGACGGATGGCGTAAAGCGTATTAGGCGCGTGCCGCCTGCATCATCTGGCGATGCGGCTCGACGGTCTCTGTCTTGAACTGGAAGTGGGTGCCGTCGCGCCACATGCCGAACAGGATGACGGCGAGCTTGCGGGCAACCGCCACTTTCGCCTTGTTGAACCCGACCTTCTTCGCCAGCCTGACGCCCCAGTCCTTCAATGACGAGAAGGTCTTGGTAGCGGATAGCAGCACCGTTGCTGCATTGACCATGTGCGTACGGGTCAGTCGATTGCCCATCTTGCTGATCTTGCCGTGGGTCAGGCTCTCGCCGGACTGGTACACACGCGGCGTGAGTCCGAGATAGGCAGCGACATCGTCGGCTCGCCGGAAGCGGGATGGTTCTTCGATCGCGGTGAAGAACGACAGGGCAGTGATGGCGCCGATGCCCGGTACCGCCATGAACCGCCGACATACCGGGTTGGCGGCGGCGAGCGCCTCCAGTTCGGTCTCGATCCGCACGGCATCCGCCTGGAGCCGTTCGCACAGGTCGAGCACCGGCAGGATGCGCGGCCGCAGATTGATGCCTTCCCGATCCTGGATGATCAGCAGTTGTTCGACGACACGGTCGCGATAGGTAGCCGACGACTTGGCGCCAGGCTCGACCCGCCCGCCATAGACGCGCAACAGGCCGCGGATCATGTTCTCGTTGGCCAGGCGTTGCTGAACCAGGCGGTGGCGCATGATGAGCTGGGCGCGCACCTCGAAGCAGGCAGCGCTCTTTACATAGACCTCGGTCAGATAATCGCGGCCGGTGCGCGTGATCTCGGCAATACCGCGCGCATCGTTGGTATCGGTCTTGTTGCGCTTTAGGGACAGCACCCGATGGACCTGCAACGCATCCATCACGGCGACCTGATAGCCCTGCTTGCGCAGCCCGCCGGCAAGATGCGCAGACATCGCGCCGGTCTCCATGCCGACGACCGCCACATTGGAGGTGAAGTTCTTCGCCAAGTAGCGCCCGATCTCGGTCGGGTGCGTTTTCATCGAAACCTGGTGGACGACCTTGCCGTCGCGGTCCAGCACGCACACCGATGTCGACTTGAGGCCAACATCGAGGCCGACCCAGACGCGGCCACATGCCGGGTCCACTTCCGCCGTCGCCCGGATCGCCAGGATCTCGGGGTTCGTGATCTTCTTCGTCATCGCGTCTTCTCCCTTCCATCGTGAAGCGCCATCGTGCGCCCATTTGCAGGAGAGAAAAGACCTCAGCTAAACCACAACCGGCTTTGGCCGTCGCTCCCGAGAGGTACATAGGGGCGGCAGAGGGTCAAGCCGACACTGCTCCTGCAAATGCGGGGGCATGAGCGTGCATCAACAGCAAGATTTTTAGCGGTCTGTTCCGTCGTGCCCATCGGCGCGGTCGTCACCCCACGATATAAGGACAGCCAAATGATTGACGAAGAGGCTCTGCGGAGCATCGAGAAGCTCCACCAGATGAAGCAGGAAGGCATCATCTCGGAATCGGATTTTGATGCAGCAAAGCAAGACATTCTAAAGGGTCGTGCCAGGCCAAAGACAAAAAGCCCAAGGCCAAATATTTATACACACCCTGAGACGAAAAATGATCAACTACCCGATGACGGTCAATTCATTGAATGGTTGATTCTACCGCTCAAGCGCTATGCCGATTTCACCGGTCGTTCTGGCAGGCAAGAGTATTGGTTGTTTCAAGCAGCAGCAGCCGTCATAACATTTGCATTCCTGCTATCGGTAATCGACTTGGGGAGCGGTTCCAGCATCCTTGTCGCCGGATCGTCAGGCCTTGCTCTCATTGGCTTGATAGTGCCCCAAGTGGCCCTGCAGGTTCGCCGCTTCCACGATCAGGACAAGCCGGGGTGGTTCGTGTTGCTGAACCTCGTGCCGTACGTTGGTCCGGTTATCGTGCTGGTCTTCATGTTGCTCAGGGGCACTCCCTGGGAGAATCGCTACGGGCCTAACCCGTACGATCAGTAATCCACTGTACCAGACAGATGAACGCCCTCGGATAGCCTCCGGGGGCTTTTTCATGCCCGAAAGGATTGCGCCATGATCGCCAAAATCATCGCCACACTTATCATGGTGGGCGGCTGCATCATTTGCCTTCTCTGCATTGGCAGAGCGCTTTTCATGCTCCCGCTGCTGTTCATTTAACAGCGCACCACATCACCAAAAGCCAAAGGCTCTCCCGGATCATCGCCGGGAGGGCTTTTTTTGTTGGAAATCAGAATCATGTTCATCATCCGCACCCACGAGGAAATGTCCGACACCATGGCCATCCTCGAAGGCAACGAAGTCCACACCTTGCTGGAAGCCCATCTGGACCGGCTGGCAGAGTACGATGGCTTCGGCCTCGAAGACCTCGCCATGTTCGCCATCGCCATGCCGGGAGATACCCTGGACAGCATCAACGAAGAGTTTGGCCGCTCCCTCATCGACAGCAACGGAACCTTCATCCAGCCGCCCGAGATCATCCAGCGACATACCGACTGGTTCGAAATCGCCTTCATCTTGTCCGACGATGGCTTCGGGCTGGTCCTTTTCGTGCCGATCGACAGCAGCACCGATGCAAGGTTGATGGCTGCCACCGAAGCGGCCTTCGCGGAAGCAACGCAAGCCCTCTAACCGTCAACGGCCTCAAGGCTGAACCTATACAGCAAGTGGCCTTGGGGCCGCCGTTTCTTTGCCTCTGTGCCTCGCTGCATCGGGGCATTTTTTATGTTCAGAAAGGACAATGCCATGAAGGTCGCAACCTACCTGCTTGCGGGCATCCTCATCCTTGGCCTGATCGGCGCAGCGGTTAAACTACTGGTCATCCTCGCCATCGCAGGTGTCATCATCGGCTTCATCGTCAATCCACGTGAAACGATCGGCATGATTGCCCTGCTAGTGGATTGACTCCAACGTTTGGAACCCTCGATTTCGAGCCGCGATGATTTCGTCCGGATTGGCCTTCCAGATGAAGGGCTTGGGGTTGTCGGCGTTGTACTCCCGGATGAACCGGTTGATGGCAGCCTGGAGGTCGACGACGGAGTGGAAGACGCCGTGCTTAAGGCGCCGCCTGGTCAGCTTTGCGAAGAAGCCCTCGACGGCATTGAGCCATGAGGAAGATGTCGGCGTGAAGTGGAAAGTCCAGCGCGGATGGCGGGCGAGCCACTCCTGGACCTTGTCCTTCTTGTGTGCGGCATAGTTGTCGAGGATCACGTGGATCGCCTTGCCCTTGGGTACTTCACGCTCGATCCGATTGAGGAAGCGGATGAACTCCTGGTGGCGGTGGCGCTGCATGTTCTGCCCTATCACGGTTCCGTCGAGCACGTTGAGCGCAGCGAACAGCGTGGTCGTGCCGTGGCGCTTGTAGTCATGGGTCAGGGTGCCGGCGCGGCCCTTCTTCATCGGCAGACCGGGCTGGGTGCGGTCGAGCGCCTGTATCTGCGATTTCTCGTCGATCGACAGGACCACCGCATGGGCGGGGGGATCGACATAGAGGCCGACGATCTCGGTGAGCTTTTCGGCGAAAGCCGGATCGTTCGACAGCTTGAAGCTGCGCCAGCGATGCGGAGCAAGCCCATGCGCCTTCCAGATCGACTGCACTGTCGAAACGGCAAGCCCGACCGCTTTGGCCATCGCGCGCGCCGTCCAGTGGGTTGCCTCATGCGGCGGCGGTTCCTGCGTAAGCCGGACAATTTCGGCCACGCGCTTGGGCAATACCGGCGCCTTGCCGGGCGGACGGGACTTGTCGCGGAGCAGGCCATCGACGCCTTCGTGCATGAAACGCTCCTGCCAGCGCCACACGCAGGTCTTCGACTTTCCTGTTGCCGTCATAATCGCCGAGGTGCCCAGGCCGTCGCTGCTCAAAAGAACGATACGGGCGCGCCAGACATGTTTCTGTGGACTCAAGGGCGCCGACACGATGTCGTGCAGGCGTTGACGGTCGGAGGCCGAAACGATGAAGCTGATCCCATCACGCATCCTCCGAGACTGACACGCCAGCAAGCCAGTGGGAATCCCCAACTGGACTCTTTCGTTCCGGTCAATCCACTAGCCATCATCGGCTTAGTCACACGCTTCCCGCTGCCGGGGGCAATGATCATTCTCGCGTTGTGTATAGTCGGCACAATGTCGAAGGCCGGGAACGTGCCCTCGTAGCGTCGTCGATATTCGGGGAGCGGCCCAGACAGAGCCGGTAAAGCCGGAAGGCGGGACATCTGCAGCGTGACCACCGGCATACCGGCTCTACCCTCTTTCGGGCGGGCCGGGCGGAAATGTCGCACATCAATCAGCATGAGCGAATTCGGCTTGGCAACGCGTCCGGACCATGCTTATAAGCCCGCCGCGCTTCGGGGCGTCTACCACAGTCTAACTATGGGAGACGTTGGCGCATCACATCTCGGTCTTCGGACCATCAAATCACATCACAAACCCGAAAAATCGTTGCGTTCGCTTTTGACAGGCGAGGTGCGTCCAGCGTTCAGCTCGGCGTATTCCCCTTCGGTGAACGTATGTTTTTTCAGCCACTTAGCCCTCGTGGGCGGTGGGATTAGGTATACGTGATTTGACCAATAATAATGAAAACGCCGCGCCCTGCGCTGCTACCCCGTCTCGTTCCTTTGGAGCGCGCGTTGCCGCTAACTGGCAGGCAATCGTCGAACATCTGCGCAATCTGCCTCTCACGGAAGAGCCCGAGATCAATCGGGAGAGCGCCGATGCTTGATGTAAAAACGATCACCATAGGCCCCAAGGTGGACAACCCTTCGCCCATCGTGCGGGCCGAAGCCGAGCAAGGGCAAGATAGCACCCGCGTTCCCCCAACCAACGCCGATTTCTGTCAGGCGATCTTCTCCGACCTGTCGGCTGGTGGCACACCATTGATCACAGCGAAGACGGGCGATCCCAGTCAAGGAGGATGGACGCCGCGCCCCGGCTCCGAGATTGATCGGATTTGTCAGCCTTCGGCAAACACCTACTTCAATTGCGCAAGCTTCAAGCCTGACGGTGATGATACTTGGGCTGCGAAGAAGGAGCAGGCCGTAGCCTACCATGCTGTCGTTCTCGATGACGTCGGCACCAAGGTTGCGCGGGAGGCGATCCCCGACATTGTGCCGACATGGGAACTCGAAACCAGCCCCGGCAACTTCCAAGTGGGGTTCAAGCTCAATCCGCCACTGCAGGACGCCTCGACGGTAGACCAGTTGCAAAAGCGGATTGCAGCAGCCGGGCTGACCGACAAAGGCGCTGGCGGAATGGCGCGATGGATGCGCCTTCCTATCGGTATCAACGGCAAGGAAAAGTACCGCGTTGATGGCCAGCCCTTCGTCTGCCGCATGCATGTCTGGAACCCGGACACGGCATATTCGGCGGATACCCTTGGTGACCTGCTTGCGCCGAACGTGACGACCACCCCGGCAAGGCAGTCCGCGAAATCAAAGGTCGGGGCAAACTCTGACCTGAATTGGGATGTCTATCAGCCCAGCGCGACGGAGAACCCGGTTCTGACGGCGTTCAAGGCCAACCGGCTCTATAAGTGCCAGACCGGGCCGGGAAAACATGAGGTGATTTGCCCATGGTTGTCGGAACATACTGACGCTGACGACTCCGGAACCGTGTATTACGAACCAAGCGAAGCCTATCCTAACGGCGGGTTCCGTTGCCAGCACTCGCATGGTGACCAGTACCGTCTCCGCGAGGTCGCCGAGCACTTCGGTCTGAACGCCTCTCAAGTCAGCAACAAGCCACTGATTCGGGTTGTGCAAGGTGAACTTGACGGTGTGGTAGCTGCCGCAGAATCGGTCCTAGCGAGTCAGGAGGGTGTGTTCCAAGCTGGCGGGTTGATCGTCAAGGCTGCCTTCGATGCCCGCACGGGCGACTACGGCCTAAACCCGCTTAGCGAGGCTGAGGTAACCCGCATTCTGGCTAAGGGCGCGCACTGGGAAAAGCTGGACGGGCGTTCGGATGAATGGCGTCGTACAGACCCTCCTGGACGGCACGTCACGGTTCTTCATCGCGGCGATCGTTTTGATCATCTCCTGCCGGTTGTGGGACTTGCCCGCCAACCATACTACCGTCCTGACGGCTCGCTCACCACGGCGTCCGGCTACGACCCGATATCGCAGCGGATCGGCGTATTCGATGGCGCGAAGTTCGCTACGGTGGGTACATCGCGGGAAGATGCTCAACAGGCATTCGACCTGATCGACGGGCTTCTTGCCGAATTCCATTTCGTCTCTGACACGGACAAGGCAGCGGCGTTCTCAGCTATCCTCACAGCAGCAGTGCGTCCGAGCTTTGATCTAGCTCCGGCGTTCCACGTGCAGGCCCCTGCCCCGGCATCAGGCAAATCTTACCTATGCGAAGTCATCAGTGGTTTTGCAGGACCGGGAACGCCTGCACGCATGAGCTATCCCAAGACGCCGGACGAGGCGACCAAGGCGATCATGGCGGTGCTGCTAGGTGCGCCTGCGGTGATCGAATTCGACGACATGGATACCGATTGGCTGCCTCACGGATCGATAAACCGGATGCTGACGTCGCGCAGCATCACCGATCGAATCTTGGGCCAGAGCAAGACTGCTACGGTTTCGACCACGGCGCTGGTGCTTGGGTCCGGCAACAACGTCGAACCGATCCGCGACCTTGCCCGCCGCGTCATCACAATCAAGCTGAACACACGCTCAGCTAGGCCCGGAACGATCCAGTATGCTGGAAACCCCGTCGCCAAGCTGCGTGCCGAACGTGAAAAGTATGTCTCGGCAGCTCTGACCATCATCGAGGCCTGGAAGGCAGCGGGATCGCCCAAGGCACCCGTTCCTCCGGTCGCGAGCTACGATGGCCCCTGGACGGACCACTGTCGCCACCCGTTAATCTGGATGGACCTTGCCGACCCTGCCAGCAATCTGATCCAGCAAATGCATACCGACCCGGACGCCGAAACGCTGAAGGTCATGCTGACCGAGTGGTACAAGAAGTATGGCAATTCGGTCAAAACCGTTCGGGCCATTCTCGATGATATGGGCGCGACTGCCCTGCATGATGCCATCGAGGATCTACCGGGTCAGCAGACAGGGCGGATCAATCGCTCCAAGCTCGGCTGGTACTTCAAGAAAAACATGAACCGCATCGTCGGCGGCTACATGCTGGAGCAGGTTCCGGCGAGCGAACGCGTCGCCTGGAAGGTGGTGAAGGTGGAAGGTGGTGAACCGGCTTCCCCGCCTCTACCGGCTCCGACTGACGCGCTCCCTGAGAATGTCGCTCGCGAGCACATGTTCTAATCGATCGAGGGCCTGAGGGGCGTTCAGCACGGGCGTCCCTCGCTTCCTCAACATCCCCAAATTCGCCGTTGTGGCCCCGCTGACAGTCGAACCGTGACTGTCCGGTACTCCGCCCTTGCGCTCGCCTCGCGGTGCCCAGCGGCCTCTTCATGAAAACACTTTCCAAAGGATATCAAGAATGGCCAAGCTTAAACTCACTTCCGCCCTTTGCCGCGCCCTCGACTGCGAGACGGGCCTTAAAAAGGAAGTCTTTCGATGCACCGAGCAAACTGGCTTCGGCATCGAGGTCCGCTCATCGGGGCGCAAGACGTACTGGTTCTACTACACCAACCCTGCCGGAAAGGCTGCCCAGATCAAGATCGGCGGGTACGACGATATTACATTCGAGGCTGCCAAGCGAAGGGCGAAGGAACTGCGCTCGCAAACGGTCCTGGGTGGCGACCCTGCTGCCGAAAAGGCCGAGCGTAAGGCCATTCCGACCTACGGCGATATTGCCCTACAGCACATGGCGCACAACGCAACGTACCAAAAGACGCCCCATAACACCGATCGAATCATCCGCTGCCACCTGCTACCGCGCTGGGGCAAGCTCAGGCTGAACGAGATCACCTCACAGTCCATCGCGCTCTGGCTTGCAGAGAAGCGCAAAGGGCTAGCTCCGGCGACAGTCGAAAAGATTCGCGTGACCATGAACCGGTCCTTCGAACTGGCCGCTGAATGGAACATTCCCGGTGCGTCACCTAACCCGGTTCGGACGGTGAAACGGATCAGGTTCAATAACCGCCGTGACAAGTACCTGACCGCCGACGAGGCGAAACGGTTGCTGGCAGAATGTGACGCCTCGCTTTGCAAACAGCTCGGTTCGATCGTTCGCCTCTTGCTTCTCACCGGGGCTCGCAAGATGGAGTTGCTACGGGCAAAATGGTCAGACGTCGATCTGGAACGGCGGGCGTGGTACATCCCAGAAACCAAGACCGGCGTGCCCCGACACGTGCCTTTGTCGTCAGCAGCAGTCGCCGTTATCGAAGGTCTGCGTCGATGGGACGGGTGCCCATGGTTGATTCCCAACCCCGAAACCCGTGAGCCCTATACCGACCTAAAGCGTCCATGGGATACTGCCCGCGACAAGGCAGGCCTTTCAGACTTACGTATCCATGATCTGCGCCATTCCGCCGCAAGCTTCCTCGTGAACAGCGGTGTAGACCTTTACGCGGTCGGCAAGATCCTCGGGCATGCCGATCACCAATCCACGATGCGATACGCCCACCTCGCCAACGACACGTTGATGTCTGCGGTCGAGGCTGGGGCAGCCAAGATGCAGCTCGCCTGATGTACGCGGACGAATTGCAGCAGGAGCTTTTGGCGCTCGACACGGTCCTTCAAGATCGCGAGGTCAACCGTAACGAACGCGCCACTATCTTGATCGCGGAATGTCTTGGGTCGGGGCCTATGCCTGGACCAGAGATAATCGATCGACTGCATCAACTTGGCTTCAACCGAAGGCATGTCGGCATCAGGCTCGAACGGGACAGGGGCGGACCTTGGCGACGCACCGATGACGGCCACTACCAACTGAATCCGTAACAACTTCCCCCGGACTTGCTGCCTGCAGGTTCGGGAATTCCTCTGGCATCCGCCGACGCCCTTGCGTGCCTATTTTCCGGGCATGGATCGACGCGGCCTTTTCTCAAGGAATCGATATGACACAGCAGCAATTCGCCGGTCGGACATGCACCGAGTGGAACCGGGACTGGAAGCCTCTGAAGGACGGCCTCAGTCAACGCCACGCCGATCTACGCGGATCAGTCGGCGTTTTCCGTCTCCGCCTTGGCAAAGAGGTGGTCTACATCGGCTGTGGCCGAGAATATTCCAAAGGCGGCCTGATGAAGCGCCTGTTCGATTTCAGCCGGGAAAGCGACAGCGGGCGTAAGCATCATGCAGGCCAGAAGATATACGAACACCGCGCAACTCTTGAGGTCGATGTGATCGTAACCGGCACCGACTATTCCGCCGGGGTAATCGCCCAGCGCCTGAAGGGAGCCTTGCTTGGCATGAAGAAGCCCGCTTGGAACGTCGCTCGCACCTGAACCTACCGCCCCGGATTTGCCATGCGCAGGTCTGGGGCATTCCCTTATTATTTTTGTGATTTTACCGATGCTACAGCGCCGATTTCCATGCTCCGCTTTATCCTCTATGGGCGGTGACCTACGGAACGCCCCTTTGAAGGAGGCAGATGAAGATTCAGGAGATGGCTTGGTGACCGCGTTAAAAAACATTGTGGAGGCTAATGCCGATGATCTGGTCGCCCTTTTCTACAAAACCCTACTGCAGGATGACGAAGCAAAGCATTTCCTGAATTACTCAGTCGTCGAAACGCGGCTGACCTCTTCTTTGCGGGCATGGCTGGTTGAGTTGCTCGGCCCTAGCGACATTCGCGAGTCACCGGACATCCAGGACAGGCAGAGGATTGTCGGCGAAGCCCATGCAAGAATCAAAATTCCTGTCCATCTTGTGATGGAAGGAGCCCTTGTTATCAAATCGCGCCTCGCTGAACTGATCGCCGTGGACATTGACGATGCAGCGGCAGCGATAGCCAATGTGCAACTGGTCAATGACCGCATCGACACGGCGATCATGCTCATGAGCAAGGCATACATGCGTGATGCAACAGCGCGCGCCAGATTGGACGAAGCCTATCGGTTGTTTTCGCTCGACCAGGATATCGGCATTGAAAAGGAAGCGCAGCGAGCATCCCTGATGCAATGGAGTCAGGAAACGCTGTTTGCATTGTTGGGAGGCTCTTTGAGTCTGTCAAAACTATCGACATCTCAGTTCGGGCTGTGGGTACGCCACCGTGCAGGACTAATGTTTGAACGCTCGCCTGCTTTTGAGAACCTCACAGCGGAAATTGGTAGGATTGACAATATACTTCTCCCTAAGATTGAATCTGGTAATGGGAGAAGTGGCGACAATGATGCTCTGCATCAATTACATTCTGCTGTTAACGAAATACTATTCATAATGAATGACCTCTTTCAGGTCCTGAACTCGATGGAAAATGGTCGAGATCCATTGACACGTGCCCTTAACAGGCGATTTTTGCCTTCCATATTGGGACGAGAGATCACCATTGCTAATCAGAACAAAAGCGCCCTAACCATTTTGATGGTGGATGTTGATCATTTCAAGAGCATTAATGATCGCTTCGGCCATCAGATAGGCGACGTTGTTCTGAAGCAAGTTGCACAGGTTGTGATGGAGAACGTCAGGCCCAGTGATTTCGTATTCAGATATGGTGGGGAGGAGTTTTTGATAATTTTATCGGAAACGCATCTCAATGAAGCTAAAGGAATAGCTGAAAGAATTCGCACTGATCTTTGCGATAGGGAGCTTGACGCTGAAGTACCTCAGGTATTGAAGGTTTCTGCATCGATCGGCATTGCCGAGCATTTGGGGCACCCTGATCAGAACTATCTGATAAAGGCTGCCGACGAGGCTTTGTATCAAGCGAAAGCAAACGGCAGGAACAGAGTTGAAATCGCAGTTGCAATGGCGCTGTCCGAAAATCGGTAGAGGCAGTCATGATCGAATTCGTCGCCCCCGCACATGAAGACCCGGCCCTTGCCCAATCGCCCTTGCTGCGCGGTGCCTTGCTGACCCTCGGCTATATCGTCGAGCATGGCCCCATCGGTCTGACGCAGAGCAAGGCGCTGAAGCGGTATTTCGTGATGTGGGCTGCCGAAGCGTTCAACTGGCCGTATTACACCGCCGAAGACCTGTATGCGGTGAACAAGGTGCTGAACGAACCGGACTTCCCGCCGCTGGTGGTGCTGCATGACTTACTGGTTAGCGCCAAACTTGCACGGCATCGCAAAGGCTTCCTGTACATCACGAAGACCGGCAAGGATCTACTACAGCATCCCGGCAACCTCTGGATCGCCTTGGCCCATCACGTGCTCTTCGTCCTCGATCACTCCCGGTATACGCGGTACGGTGACGAACTCGCCGGAGATTGGCTTCTGTTCCTCAACATCATCAACGTCGAGGCACATACTGGCCTGACCTACGAGCGTTTCGCAGAGGTGCTGTTCGGGGCTGGATCGGAAGACCATCGAGCTTATGCTTTGACCTACATCCATATCCTGCGGCCTTTGTGCTGGCTCGGATTGCTGGATGAAATCCGCCACGGCAATCCCTATCCGACAGAGAAGCTGTTCACGAAGACCGCTCTATGGCCTCGGGTTATCCAGGCAGAATCAGACAAGATACTGCCGCCAATCACCCACCATTAGACCATTACAGTTGCGGACACCCGGCGACGAAACGGCTGATGCGGGGTTGCGGTACGCCGAACGTCTTGCAGTACGCTATTTCCAACGGTTGGCAGAAGCGCTTCAACCTCAATGGCTTCTTCATACGATTGCACATCCACATGCACATTGAAGCGCCCGTCGAAGCAGATGTTGACGACACTTGAAAGCGGGCACACCGAGCGCACCGCCTCGTACAACAATTCCAGTTCAGTCCCCAGCGACCGGGTAGCGGACTGCGTCGGGTTCAAAGAGTGGATATTGCTGATAGAATTCATTGTACCACCTCATTCCTTTGCTTTACGCATAGGTAAACTTGGTTCGGCGCGGTTTGCTCCTGCTTCGTCGAGATGGTGGCTGGAGGTTACATGGTTTTCATCAAGTCGATATCAGGAAGCCTTTGAGTTATGGCTTGTTTTTGGCCGCGTAAAATTCTGTCAAATCCCCGAATGCCAGTTGGCAGAGCGACCCAGCTTTCCATCAAGGCTTGTTCGCCGAGTGCTGCGTTTGCAGGTGGCTTCCATAAGGCAGGCCTTTATCGAGGATCTCAGTTCTCATGCCGTTCACCTCTCCATCGTTCGCCCCGGTGGGGTAAATCAAAAATATCTACGTGTCACTCAATGGATTGGGTTGTGGCCTAGTAAATTATGCTGACGACACTATTTTCGAGAGCAGCGGAAGACCTGTGGCAATGCGAAATTGCCGGAAACCTGGATATTACAATATACTTTTACAGTAGTGGTTGCATATAGATCATGTCAAAGAGATATCTGTCGAACGAAGATTTCATTCGATACGCCCTTGACTGCGCGGCAATCGTTGCAACGACAAATTCTGCTGGCGAAATCACATTCGTCAACAAGAAGTTTTGTGAAATAAGTGGGTATAGCAAGGAAGAGTTGGTTGGTAGCAACCACCGTATCGTGAATTCCGGTGCTCACGGAGAAGATTTCTTTCGCCAGATGTATAGCCAGATTTCAAATGGCTTGAACTGGCATGGCGAAATCTGCAACCGCCGGAAAGACGGCAGCTTATATTGGGTTGATACGACAATTGTTCCGCATGTCAGCAAGGCAGGAAAAGTCGATGGATATACGGCCATCCGCTTTGATATCACTGATCGCAAAACAGTTGAAAAAGAACTTCGATCAGCCAACCAACTGTTAGACGATGTCGCAAATATTGATGCATTAACAGGTACGCCCAACAGGCGTAAATTTGGCGAATCGATCGAAAAAATCCTCGCGTCGGCTAATCAAGCTTCACCCCCGTTCTATCTTGGGCTTATGGACGTCGATTCATTTAAAGATATTAATGACGCCTTTGGTCATGATATTGGCGATGCCGTAATGCAGGAAATGGCTTCAAGGCTATTGGCATCTGTCGGAGATGAGTGCCTGATCGCACGGGTGGGCGGAGATGAGTTTGGCTTCATCCTATCGGGGGTGGATGATGAAAACGCACTAAAGTTTTTTGATGGCATTCTTGATACGATAAGAGAACCTATTGATCTAGGAAAGTCATCACGTAATTTTCCCGCTAGTCTTGGAGTTGCAAAGTACCCAGATCATGGGTCTACCTACCTATCCCTGTTCAAAGCGGCAGATATAGCTCTGTATCATGCTAAAAAACTTGGTAAGGATCGCGTGGAATATTTTGATGAGGAGCTAAGATATGCAGTAGATAGGAAGTTCCGCCTCCTTAGCGGCATCCAAATGGCTATCGAGAATGAGGAATTCAAGCTATTCTATCAGCCTGTAGTGCCTGTGAGATCAACGCTCCCCTTCTCTGTCGAAGCCCTGTTGCGCTGGCAGCACCCTGTACATGGCGTACTCTCTCCAGACAGCTTCCGCGATGGTTTTGATGATAAACCTACCGCTGCCGCTTTAGGCTTGTACATACTTGAGCAAGTTTTCCGTGACGCAGAAACGCTCAGGGCTGCTGGTGTGGAACTGGGGAAGATCGCCATCAATTTAAGCAATGCGGATTTTCGCACGGACCAGTTTATAGAGCGTTTTTTTGAACTCTCTCGTCAAACTGGTATTGCAGCCAATCAGTTTTGCGTTGAGGTGACAGAAGGTATGTTCCTGGGCAGGGACCATCAACGTGTGCATCAAAGCCTGCAGCAGTTGCATGATGCTGGAGTTATGGTGGCACTCGATGACTTTGGAACCGGCTATGCCTCGCTAACTCATTTGCGCCAATTGCCGATTGACCGTATCAAGATTGACAAGAGTTTCGTCGAGCGCATCACGTCTAACTGCGATGACAAATTTATTGTTAAGGGAATAATAGACGTTTCTCATAAATTGGGAAAGACTGTTGTGGCAGAAGGTGTCGAGAACCTGGATCAGGCTAACTTGCTCATTAAGATGGATTGTGACTTCCTACAGGGATGGTATTTCAGCAAGGCGAAGCCCGTAGATATTTTGCCTTCAATATTGGAAGAAATTAGAACCGAGAGGGCTGTTCTGGTTACGTGAGATGCCCTGCGTACGTTGCGCGAGGACTGCCAATTGTACGATGAACCAAAGCCAAGCTGATGGAAGAGGAGGTCCGGGTTTTGACCGGGTCGAAATCCGAACTTTCACCGAGCCAAAGTGCTTTCGGTAGGAAGATGCCCAGTTCGGATTTCGGCACAATCTGGGTATCGCTTGGGCAACCCGGAAGATTGGGTAAATTCCGGCATCAGAATCCTCGGAAACCTTCGATTTCCGCCGTTCTATCGCTCGTGTTCGTAATGATGGGGTCACGTGTTCGAGTCACGTAAGCGGCACCACCTTTCCCTCTCAGATCGTCCCAAACGCTCCGAAATATGGCTGAATTCTGCCATTCTTGAGCCTCCCCGGACTAAGAGTGTGTCAGGCAGTTCCAGGCCATCTTGAGCAAAATGGGGCCACGAAATGGCACCAAAACCTCCTTGAGAGTCCTGCCTTATACGGTTAGCGATGCGAGCGCCCCACGTAGACGGCGCTGATTGCTGAGCCAATGACCCTGCCTTTGAATTGGCAGCGGAGATGGCAAGATGCTCGATGATGACGCCAGTGGTTTGAACGGCGATTTAAACAGTGCGGCACGGTGTGCGAATACGCATTGGAACGGTGTGCCGCATAGTGCGAAGTCGGATGTAGCCGAAGCGACAATCCTGGGCCCGCAGAAGCGCAACCGACGGTGGGATGCACACGAGAAGGCGCGGATCACTGCGGAAAGCTTTGAGCCGGGCGCCAACATCAGCGCGGTGGCGCGGCGCCATGGCATGAGCCCGGGCTTGCTCCATTACTGGCGGCGAACGGTGCGCGACCGGGCGGCGATGGAGCCGATCTCGTTTGTGCCGCTGGAAGTCGACGATGGCACGCGGGCTCCGGAAGGCAGTCTCGAGATTGGGTTCGACGGCGCCCACGTCGTGGTGCGCGGCGCGGTGGACGCCGGCGTCCTGAGGGTTGTTTGCGAGGCGCTGCGTCAGCGATGATCGGCGGGCGCAGCGATCTGAAAGTCGTGCTGGTGTCGGGCCCGATCGACTTCAGGGCCGGTATCAACAGGCTCGCCTCGCTGGTGGCCAACGAGTTGGGCCGAGATCCCTATTCCAGTGATGTCTTCGTGTTCCGGTCGAAGCGGATGGACCGTTTGAAGCTCCTGCATTTTGACGGCTCCGGAACCATCATGGTGACAAAGTGGCTGGAGGCTGGGAAGTTCTTCTGGCCGCCCGTGACAGGCGGGGTGATCAAGCTGACCTCGGCGCAGATGACGCTGCTGCTGGGCGGAATGGACTGGCGCCGCCTTGAGGAAAACCCGATAAAAAAGCCCGACATGGCAGGGTGAAAGTGCCGGTTTTTATGGGTTTTTGCGCGATTGTGTGCTAACAAAATCGGGTGACCCGACCCCCGGAAAATCAGGCTGACGCACTCGATGCGATGACCCGCCGGGTGGCGGAACTGGAGGCCGAACTCGCGGCGGCCTCCAGGCTGTTGCAGACCTATAAGGCGATGTTGTTCGGTTCGCGCTCCGAAAAAGCGCGCGTCGTTCTGGACGAGCAAGGGTGCCTCGATCTGGGGGACCTGAGTGCCGTTCACGTGGCGCCAGCAGCCAACGATGATCCGATGCCCATGGGGGTAAAGCCTCGTGCCAGGCGCAACATCGGCGCTCTACCCAAGCATCTGCCCCGGATCATTCACGTCATCGAACCTGAAAGCACGCAGTGTGCCTGCTGTCAGGGCGGCATGCATAAAATCGGCGAGGACGTGAGCGAGGCGCTCGACATCGTGCCGGCCATCCTGCGTGTGATTGCGACCGTCCGCCCCAAGTACGCTTGCCGGACCTGTGAGGGCGGCATCGTCCAGGCACCGGCGCCGCGCAGGATGATCGAAGGCGGAATGGCGACAACCTCGCTGATCGCCTGGATCGTGACACAGCGCTTCGCATGGTATCTTCCGGTTTATCGCCAGGCCCAGATGCTGGCAGGGCATGGCCTGCAGATTGATCGATCGACGCTGACACGCTGGCTGAAGTGCGCAGCCTGGTGGCTCGAAGGCCTCTACGATCTGCAACTGCGGGCAATCCATAGTCATCCCCGCATCCACGTCGATGAAACCCGGATGCCTGTGGTTGGAGGTGGCAACGGCAAAGTCCGCATCGACCAGTTCTGGGCCCATGGAACCGATGATCGCCCCTGGAATGGTCCGGCACCGCCGGCGGTGTGCTATGTCCATGCCCGTTCCCGAAGCCATCGCACGATATCCGAGCAGCTTGGACGCTATCAGGGCGTGCTCCAGGTCGATGGCTATCGTGCCTATAAGGCCTTCGAGAACCCGGACGAGTTGTCCGGAGATATCCGGCTCGCGTTCTGCCTCGCGCATCTGCGGCGACGCTTCGTGGACCTTCATAAAAGCACCCGATCGCCGATCACCGCGCAGATCATCACTCTGCTCAGTCGCATTTATCGGATCGAGGCGGAAATCCGTGGCACCAGTGCCGAGCACCGGCTGCTCACGCGGCAGGAGAAGTCCAGGCCGATCATGGAGGAACTCAAGGCGCTGCTCGACGATACCTTGCCGCGCGTCTCGCAGGTCTCGGATCTGGCTGGGCACATCCGCTATGCTCAGGGCCACTGGCGCGGCCTCAACCTGTTCCTCGAAGATGGCCGCGTCGAGGTCGATAACAACATGATCGAGCGGCAAATGCGCCCGATTGGAATCGGACGCCGCAATAGTCTGTTCGCCGGCAACGAAGGCGGGGCCCATACGTGGGCGGTGCTCGCTTCCCTGCTTCAGACAGCAAAACTGAACGGGCTCGATCCCTACACCTGGCTGAACGATGTGCTGGCCCGGATGGTCTCGGGTGAAGTCCTCAGCAATGATCTCGAGCAGCTCCTGGCATGGAACTGGCGCCCCGCTGAACCGACCGCTATGCGACTGGCCGCATGAGTAGCACCAGTCGCTTCAAGCGCCCAAAGAAGCCCAGAAGAGCGCGCATCCTCACGCATGAAAAGCTTGAGGAATGGCTGGCCACTCGCGAGCATCCGATGCCGGGCGTATCGATGATCGACGGCTATCTCGCCGCGCTTGTCGTATCGCCCCAGTTCATTCCTCCCGAAGACTGGCTGCGCCCCATAGTCGGAGACGGCATCGCCTGGGCGCCGGATGGCAGTATCGAGGAGGCTGTCCGCAACACGATCTTCCAGCGGTATAGCCAGATTGGCGCGACCCTGTCCGGCGGACCGAAGCGCTATGCCCCCATTTACATGCGCACGGACGCTGGCGAAGTTCTCCTGGAGGACTTCGCCAATGGCTTCTACCTCGGCATGCGGCTCAGCATCGACGACTGGAAGCCGCACATATCCAATCCGGAAATCGGCCACCCACTGACCGCCATCCTCGGTCATTGCACGACAATGATGCCCGAGGATCAACGCCAGAACGCACTACGCGGCCAGGCCGGCGAGATCCTGGCTCAATCCTGGAAAATCGTTCCAGAGCTGGTCGAGATGCTTCACGTCAGCATCGGCGGCGCCCGAAACATCGAAATCCGATAACCAGCAGCGTCAACGTGGGGTTCTCGCACCGCTAACCTTATACGCTTTGTCCCCAGACTTTGCGTACGGCTCCGCTGAGGGCCGCCTTGCAGGTTGAATCCAGACCCTGGAGGTAAGCACTGGTGCAAGCTGTAGTGCTTGCACTGATGCGAGGGTGATGCGGTAAGCATACGCCGAGGACCGCGGCGAAGTTGGGTCAGGCGGCGAGATCGACCTTAGCGGACCGCCAGTTCCACGGGAGCAACTCGTCGATCCGGCTGATGGGATGATCGGCGATGCGGGCGAGGACGTCGGCGAGCCACGCCTGGGGATCGACGTCGTTGAGGCGACAGGTCTGGATCAGCGAATAAGCGACCGCCGCCCGCTGGCCACCGCGATCGGAACCGCAGAATAGCCACGATTTGCGTCCGAGCGGCACACAGCGCAGCGATCGTTCGGCGGCGTTGTTCGAGAGGCAGACCCTGCCTTCGTCGAGAAAGCGGGTGAACGCACTCCAGCGGCGCAGCATGTAGTTGATGGCCTTGGCGAGATCGTGGTTGCGCGAGATTCGGGCGAGCTGTGCGTTCAGCCATTCGTGGAGCTCGGTCATCAGCGGCGCGC
This sequence comes from Sphingomonas sp. IC081, assembly GCF_006874585.1. Classification (GTDB taxonomy): domain Bacteria; phylum Pseudomonadota; class Alphaproteobacteria; order Sphingomonadales; family Sphingomonadaceae; genus Novosphingobium. Next base: position 3,095,691 of record NZ_CP029761.1, on the reverse strand, counting down.
TGAGTTCCTGACGGGCTGCGAGACGTTCGGCCGGGCTCTTGCCGTTGATGTCGCGCTCGATGGCGAACAGGGCATCGAGCTTCTGCACGGCCTCGAGCGCGATCGGATAGACGAGCCCGGCCTTCTCGCCGCGGCTCTTTTTACGTGCGGCACCTTCGACGTCGGCCAGCTCGAAGAATTTCCTCCTCGCGTGCGCGAAGCATCCAGCCTCGAGGATCGCCCCCGGCTGCCGGTTCGGAGCGTAAAGCTCGTTGTAGCCGCCATAGGCGTCCGCCTGCAGAATCCCGGACCAGGCCGCAAGATGGCGTCGTGGATGATCGCCGCGCCGGTCGCGCGAATAGTAGAAGACGACCGAAGGGGGATCATTGCCGCCGAAGGGCCGATCGTCGCGTACGTAGTCCCACAATCGCCCGGTAATCGTCTTGCCCTTGGCCATGATCGGCACGGTGGTGTCGTCGCCGTGCAGGCGCTCGGCGGCCAGTGTGTGGGCCTCGATCAGTTGGTATATTGGCATCAGCGCAAGACAGGCCGCGCCGATCTGGTCGGCGAGCGTCGAGACGCTGAGCGTCACGCCTTCGCTGGCAAAGCGCTCGGCCTGACGGTGAAGCGGCTGATGCTGGCCGTACTTGTCGAACAGCAGCATGGCGAGAAAGCTGGGGCCGGCCCATCCGCGCGGGGTGACGTGGAACGGTGCTGGCGGCTGCGTGATCTTCTCGCAATCCCGGCAGGCGAACTTCTCGCGCACCGTCTGGATGACCTTCCACGAGCGCGGGATCACCTCCAGCGTCTCGGTCATATCTTCGCCGAGCCTGGACAGCCGGTTGCCGCCGCAGGCCGGGCACGAGCACGGCGCGGCAACGACAACACGTTCGCGCGGAAGATGAGCGGGGAACGGCTTCCTGACCGGCTTCTTGCGCTCGAAGGCGGAAATGGCCGTCGTCTTCGCGGCGGCGGCTTGGGCGGCGAGTTCGTCCCCGGCCGCATCGGCTTCGAGGTCCTCGAGCTCAAGCTCGAACTGCGCAAGCAGCCGCTCGGTGCGTTCGGCGCTGGTGCCATACTGCTCGCGGCGTAGCTTGGCGTTCTGCAACTTGAGATGGGCGATCATGGCCTCGGTCGCACTCGCCAGAGCGCGGGCATTGGCCAGTTCGGCCTCGACGGCTGCGGCGCGTTGCTCTGCCTCGTCGGCCTTCAGAAGCGCGTTCGCCAGCAGCGCCTTGAGCGCATCAGCGTCATCTGGAAAGGGCGAAGCAGCGGCTTCCATGAAGGGAGTGAATCATCGTCAGCCCCTCCGATCAAGCCCGAAATGCGATCGCTTTACTAGCTATCCGGCGCTCTGTGGCCGCCAGGAATACTGCGGGTTGCGCCAATCGATACCGTCGAGCAGGCAGGCGAGTTGCGAACTCGTCAGCGACACCACACCATCCTTCGCCGAGGGCCAGATGAAACGCCCCTTCTCAAGCCGCCTTGAGTAAAGCGACATGCCGATCCCATCGTGCCAGATGATCTTCACCAGCGTGCCGCTGCGTCCCCGAAAGACCCACAGATCGCCGGCAAACGGATCCTTGGTGAAGTGCTGCTGGACCATCGCGGCCAGACCCTGCATGCCCCTACGCATATCGGTGTGGCCCATCGCGATCCACACTCGCGCGCCCGACGGGATCACCGTAGCGCCTTCAGCGCGGCTGCGGCCAAGGCAGGCGGCGTCGATGCCGAAATGCGCAGTTGCCGGCCATCAGGCAGTTCCAGCACGATCGCCGCCTCCGGTTCGGACAGCCCAGTGGGAGTCACGGTTGGCTCCGAAACTTCCTCGATGACCGCGGGGACGAACGCCGCTTCCGCCCGCCGCATGGCCGCTCGGCGCCAAATGTAAATCAGCCCCCGCGAAACATCGTATCGCCGCGCCACCTGCGAAACGACTGCGCCCGGCGAAAATGCCTCACGGAGAATCTCCAGACGTTCCTCGTCCGACCAATCCCGATGCCGTCGCGCACCATTCAACACCGTCACTTGCGTCATGATCGTCCTATCGTACGCTCAAATGAGCGACCAATAGGACGTCCTGACCACACATCCCGAACCGAGCAAGCGGGTCAGGCCGGACGGTTACGTGATGCGTTGGGTCAGGTGACGATATTTTCGGGAGCGGCACGCCGGCGGCAGTGGAGCGACGAGGAGAAAATCAGCTTGGTCGCCAAGGCATTTGCACCAGGGGCGATCGTGTCTCGGGTCGCTCGGGCTGTCGATGTTCATCCCAGCCAGCTTTATCGGTGGCGCACCGAATTTGGCATGGAAGAGCATGCTGGATCGAATGAGTTTGCCGAACTGGTCGTGGGCACAGAGTATCAAGATGCCGAAAGCGCAGCGTTCGCGATACAGGTTCGTGTGAACGGTGTGTTGGTGAACATCTCCAACGATGCGTCGGCCGAACTTGTCGCGACAACGCTGAAAGTGCTGGTTCAATGATCCCGATCCCGACCGGCGGCAAGGTTTGGCTCGCGCTCGGGCACACGGACATGCGCAGGGGGATGCGGTCGTTGGCGTTGCAGGTCCAGCAGTCCCTGCAAAAAGACGTCCACACCGGTGACCTGTATGTTTTCCGCGGCAAGAGCGGATCGCTGTGCAAGATCCTCTGGCATGACGGCATCGGCATGTCTCTTTACGCCAAGCGCCTCGAAAAGGGCAGGTTCGTTTGGCCCGCGGCGAAAGACGGAACGGTGGCAATCTCGGCTTCGGCGATGGCGTGCCTGTTGGAAGGAATTGACTGGCGCAACCCTCAGGAAACTTGGCGCCCGACACAGGTTGGTTGATCGCCGCAGCGGTGAGGGAAACGGCAGAAATCGTGGGGTTTATTGCACCCTTATGCTATGAAGAGGCATGGCCACCGGCGACGCATCCGACGAGCTTGAGCAACTTCGCGCTGAGCTCGTTGCCGTTCGTGAGCGGGCCGAAACGGCGGCCACCGATCTCGCGGCGGCTCAGGAAAAAGCTCTCATCGCCGATGCCGAGGTCGCCAAGGTTCGGGCGATCAATGCCGACCTTTTGGCACGCAACGCTTATCTCGAGCTGATGAACGAGAAGATGCGCCGCGACAAATTTGGCGCGAGCTCCGAACGCAGCCGCCGGCTGCTCGACCAGTTGGAACTGACCTTCGAGGAACTCGAGGCGAACGCCAGCGAAGCCGAACTTCTGGGACAAATTGCTGCAACAAAGACCACGGCAGTCACGGCCTTTACCCGTACGCGGACCACGCGCCGCGACTTCCCGGCGGACCTGCCGCGCGAGAAGGTCGTGATCCCAGCGCCGGAGGCTTGCCCTTGCTGCGGCTCCGACGATCTTAGCCATCTGCCCGCCGACATCACCGAAACGCTTGAACGCGTGCCCGCCCGTCATAAGGTGGTCCAGACGGTTCGGGAAAAGGTCTCGTGCCGGCAGTGCGAGAAGATCAGCCAGCCCCCGGCGCCGTTCCACGTTACTCCGCGCGGAATGTTCGGGCCGCACTTCCTGGCGAACCTCGCCTTCCAGAAATACGGTTTGCACCAGCCCCTCAACAGCCAGCGGGATCGCTTGGAGCGTGAGGGAATCCCATTGAGCCTCTCGACCCTGGCCGACCAGATCGGTGCGGTCTGCGTGGCGGTGAAACCCCTGTTCCTGCTTCTCGAAGCTCACGGTCTGGCTGCAGATCGCCTTCACGCCGACGACACCACGGTGCCGCTTCTCGCCAAACTGAAGACCGAGGTGGCGCGGATCTGGGACTATGTGCGAGACGACCGACCCTTCGGTGGTCCCGCGCCACCGGTGGCGCTGTGCTATTACTCACGCAATCGCAAAGGCGAACATCCCCGGGCGCATCTGGCAACCTACAGCGGTATCCTGCAGGTCGACAAATTTGCCGGCTTCAACGATCTGTTCCGCGAGGGACGGGGTGAAAAGCCCATGACACGCGCAAACTGCTGGGCGCACGGCCGCCGCGAATTCTTCAAGCTCGTCGACATCAGGCAACAGATGAAGCGCACGAAGGGCGCCGCCCCGCTCATCTCTCCGCTGGCCGGCGAAGCGCTGGAAAGGATCGATCGGCTCTTCGCCATCGAGCGTGACATCAACGGTAAACCTGCGGCAGACCGCCTTGCAGTCCGTCGGGAATTTTCTGCGCCAATCGTCGCCGAACTGGAAATCTGGATGCGGGAAACCCGCGCCAATCTCTCGCGCCACGATGCCGTGACGAAGGCCATCAACTACTTCCTCAACGACTGGGAGGGCTTCACTACGTTCCTCGCCGATGGCCGGATCTGTCTGACCAACAACGCTGCAGAGCGCGAGCTTCGCGCCGTGGCTCGGGGCAGAAAGGCATGGCTCTTCGTCGGCTCGGATCGGGGCGGCGAACGTGCCGCGATGATGTTCAGCCTGTTCGGCACCGCACGCCTCAACGATGTCGATCCCCTTGCCTGGTTTAGCGACGTCCTCGCTCGGATCGCCGATATCCCGCAGAGCCGCCTCCACGAACTCCTCCCGTGGAACTGGAAGGCGGCTCAGCAGCAAAAGCTCGACGCGGAGCTCGCCGCCTGAATTACAATCACACCGGATCCTTGGGGCGCGCGTCGAACAATTGATGAAACAGCTGCTCGCAGCGCTCCAGACCGACGGGCGTGAGCACCACCGACTTCGCTTTACCTACGGGATCGCGAATCCATCCTCGGTCGTGCAGCCGCCCCAGCGCGCTCCAATCGAACGACTTCCATGCTCGGCATGTGCCCGAAATCCTGTCTGCATCGTGTAACGTCAGGAACATCAATGCGAGGGTCGCCGCGTCAATACGGTCGGTATCGATATCCTGCTCTTCCATAAAGCGGCTCCTCGCGGCTCCGCCTATAGTCTCATCTTCCGGTCACAATCGCCACCGCGGCTTCTATCGGATGCGTACAGTGCGCTCTTAAGAGTGCGCTTAGGAGCGGTCGATGGGTCAGATGACAGTGTTTTCCGGGCCGGAGCGGCGTCGCCGTTGGAGCGACGAGGAACGGCTGGAGATCCTGAGCGAGGCCTTCGCACCCGGGGCCTGCGTCGCCGAGGTCGCACGGCGACGTGATGTGTCGACCGCGCTGGTCTACACGTGGCGGCGTAAGCTGCGCGATGCTCACTCCGAGCCCGAACCGGACGATTTGGCGGCTCCCGATTTCGCCGCGGCCGTGATGATCGAAGATCTCGACGTCGCTCCTTCCGGCCTGCAGCCCGCGATCGTCATCGACCTGGCCCGCGGCAAGCGGATCAGCATTTTTGCCTCGGCTTTGCCGGCGCTGGTGGCTTCGGCGTTGAAGGCATTGCGATGATCCCCTCAGGCGCCCGTGTTTGGATCGCGATGGGGCACACGGATATGAGGAAGGGGATGCAGGGACTGGCCTTGCTGGTCCAACAGGGCCTCAAGCGCGATCCCCATGGCGGCGATCTGTTCGTGTTCCGCGGGCGGGCCGGATCTCTGGTGAAGCTGATCTGGCACGACGGGATCGGCATGTCGCTCTACGCCAAGCGGCTCGAGAAGGGTCGCTTCGTCTGGCCATCGGCCAAGGACGGGATGGTGTCGCTGACAGCTTCGCAACTCGCCTGCCTGCTCGATGGGATCGACTGGCGGAACCCGCAGTATTCCTGGCGTCCGCAGAGCGCTGGATAGGGGCGTCGTTTTCTTCTCCAGCGGAGCATTTTGCGCTTCATTTGGGCGGGTTTCTGTGATTCCATCGCGGTCATGGAAGTCGTCGTTTCGCCCCTTCCTGACGATATCGAAGCGCTTAAGGCGCTGCTGACGAGCGCGACCCAGCGGGCTAATGAGGCCGAGGCCAAGCTCGCCAATGCCCATGCCCGGGAGAGCGCCACCGAGGCCGTGATCGCGCACCTCAAACTGCAGATCGCCAAGCTCAGGCGCGAGCAGTACGGCGCCAGCGCCGAGCGCACCCGTCGCCTGCTCGACCAGATGGAGTTGCAGCTCGAAGATCTCGAGGCCGACGCCGCCGAGGACGATCTTGCTGCCGAGGTTGCGGCCGAGAAGACCGCGACCGTCACCGCCTTCGAACGCAAGCGGCCATCCCGGAAGCCGTTTCCAGAACACCTGCCGCGCGAGCGTGTCGTCGTGCCGGCGCCATGCTCTTGCCCGGCCTGCGGCGGCAGCAGGCTATCGAAGCTGGGCGAGGACGTCACCGAGACGCTCGAGGTGATCCCGCGCGCATGGAAGGTCGTCCAGACCGTGCGCGAGAAGTTCTCCTGCCGGAATTGCGAGACGATCACACAGCCGCCGGCGCCCTTCCACGTCGTGCCGCGTGGCTGGGCTGGCCCCAGCTTCCTCGCCATGCTGCTGTTCGAGAAGTACGGCCAGCACCAGCCCCTCAACCGTCAGGCCGAGCGCTTCGCCCGCGAAGGCGTGCCGCTGAGCACCTCGACGCTTGCCGACCAGGTCGGTGCCGCCGCCTTTGCGCTGATGCCGCTCTATCGCCTCATCGAGGCGCACGTCCTCGCTGCCGAGCGATTGCATGGCGACGATACGACCGTGCCCGTCATGGCCAAGGTGAAGACCGATACGGCCAGACTCTGGGTCTACGTGCGCGATGACCGACCGTTCGCTGGCGCCGATCCGCCCGCAGCGCTGTTCCACTACTCGCGCGATCGGCGCGGAGATCATCCAAGAGCGCATCTATCGTCGTGGTCAGGGATCCTGCAGGCCGATGCCTATGGTGGTTACGGCGAGCTCTATGCTCCCGGACGCATGCCTGCGCCCGTGCTTGAGGCCGGCTGCTTTGCCCACGCGAGGCGCAAGTTCTTCGAGCTCGCCGACGTTGCCAGCGCAGCCCGCAAGAAGGGCCGTGGCGAGCATGCCGGCATGATCTACCCGATCGCACTCGAGGCCGTGCAGCGGATCGATGCCTTGTTTGATATCGAGCGCGGCATCAACGGTAATGACGCGGCAGAGCGGTTCGCTGTGCGCCAGGAACTGAGTGGGCCACTCATGGCCGAGCTTCACGCCTGGCTCACCACCCAACTCGCCAGGCTGTCGCGCAACCACGATCTCGCCAAGGCCATCAACTACATGCTCCGGCGCTGGGACGCCTTCACCCGCTTCCTCGACGACGGCCGGGTCTGCCTGACCAACAACGCCGCAGAACGCGCTCTGCGTTGCGTGCCGCTCGGCCGGAAAGCCTGGCTATTCTGCGGATCCGATCGTGGCGGTCAGCGCGCGGCTGTCCTCTACACCTTGATCCAGACCGCCCGCCTGAACGACATCGATCCCCAGGCTTGGCTCGCGGACGTGCTCGCTCGCATCGCTGAGCATCCGGTTCGCCAACTCGACGAGCTGCTGCCATGGAACTGGCAGCCAACCCAGCGCTCGATCACCACCTGATCCGCGCTACGCCGCGGCTTTCACCGGATGGCTACGACTTTGCGTTGCGGATTGCGGTATCAGTCAGCGCCATGTGGGGGCCTCGGAGATGTCGGGGTCTTGCGAGGCCGCCTAATTAGGCCCCCATCTTGCGCGACTGCTGAAAGCCAGCGATCGCCCTGGAAATAGCGAAAATCAAAGGATTTTTCAATCAACTGCGGCCTGCGCCGAACAGGATTTTGGAGCGGGTGAGGGGAATCGAACCCCCGTATTCAGCTTGGGAAGCTGCTGCTCTACCATTGAGCTACACCCGCATTCCGGTTGGTCGGCCGGTTTCCAGACAGGTGTCCCCGCCGGAGCCGCGCATTGCCACGCGGGGCGCCGGTCCGTCAATACGGCGATGCACATCAATTCGCCTCGCGCGATACAATTCCTCCTCGCCGCCATGGCGATTTGAACACATGTTCAGCAATTTTCGTTGACTGTGTTTTCGCCGCCCGCCAGCCTGTGCCCGTGAAAGCGGCCGCAAGGTGCCGCGCGGGTGGAGCGGAGAAGCCATGTCGGGACAGCTTGCAGGAAAGGTCGCGCTTGTTACCGGCGCGTCGTCGGGGATCGGGGCGGCGGCGGCGTTGTGCCTTGCCGAAGCGGGCGCCCGGGTCGTCGTCTGTGCCCGGCGGACCGCGCGGCTGGCAGGACTGGTCGCGCAGATCGAGGCGGCGGGCGGTGCCGCGCTGGCGATCCCGGGGGACATGACCCTTGAGGACGATGCGCGCGGCGCGGTCGAGAAGACGGTCGCCGCATTCGGGCGCATCGACATCCTGATCAACTCGGCCGGGATCATGGAGGCGGGCGGGATCGAGAACTGCGATACCGCGATCTATCGGCGGGTGATCGACATCAACCTGATGGGCACCGTCTACGCCAGTGCCGCTGCCGTGCCGCACATGCTGGCGCAGGGCGGGGGCGACATCATCACCATCTCCTCGCTCGCCGGGCGCAAGGGCGGGCCGATGACCAGTGCCTATTCGGCGAGCAAGCACGCGGTGAACATGATGACCGACGGCATGCGGCAGGAACTGGGCGGGCGGAACATCCGTGTCACCACGCTGATGCCGGGGGCGACCGAGACGGAAGTGGCGGATTCGATCAGCGACCCGCAGTGGCGCAGTGCGATCAAGGCCCATGTGAGCAAGGACGGTGCGGTGCAGCCGCGCGACATCGGCGAGGCCGTCGTCTTTATCCTCGCCATGCCGCGCCGGACCAATATCTCCGAGATCGCGATTCGCCCGACCATCGATACCAGCGCCTGAGGGGAGTACGATCATGGGAAGACTGCAGGACAAGGTCTGCATCATCACCGGCGCGGGGTCGGGCATGGGCCGGGCGATGGCCGAACTGTTCCACGGCGAGGGGGCGCGGCTGGTGCTGGCCGACATCTCGGGCAAGCAGGACGACGTGGCGGCTGACCTCGGCGGCGAGGCGCTGGGCGTGCAGTGCGACGTTTCCGATGAGGCTCAGGTGCAGGCGATGGTCGGCGCCGCGCAGGAGCGTTTTGGCCGGCTCGACGTGCTGTGCAACAATGCCGGGTTCGGCGGGGCGATGGCGCCGCTGCACAGGCAGTCGCTGGAGACATGGGACCGGGTCCATGCCACCAATTTGCGCGGTGCGTTCCTCGGCATGAAATACGGTATCATCGCCATGCTGGAGAGCGGCGGCGGGGCGATCGTGAACACGACGTCGGCGTCGGGCGTGGTCGGCTGGAAGCATCATGCGGTCTATGGCGCTGCCAAGGCGGGGGTGAACCAGCTGACGAGGGCGGCGGCCCTCGACTATTCGGACCGGGGCATCCGGGTGAATGCGATCGCGCCTGGCACGGTGTGGACCGGGCTGGTGGAAGCCTCGAAGATCCATGCCGAGCCGCCGGCGGAATTCCCGGTGCTGGCGGGCATCCCGATGGGGCGCTGGGGGCTGGCAAGGGACATCGCCCAGGCGGCGCTTTATCTCGCCAGCGACGAGGCGGCCTACGTGACCGGTGTGGTGCTGCCGGTCGACGGCGGCTACTCGATCGGCTTTTCGGGCATGGGGGCCGAGCGACCGGGGATCGCCAGCGCGGATCCGGCCTGATCGGATCGGGGGGGGGGGCTTCGACAGGCTCAGCATGTGCGGGGTAGCGAGGGAAGGGCGGTTTTGGGTGGGAAGCGGACGCTTAAGTCATCGCCCTTCGGCATGCCAAACCTGGATGCGGCGAGCTAAAATTAGGCCAAAAATTGCGGATGCACCGAATGCCAATCGGTCGTGAGAGCCGAACCAACCAAGGCTCAGATAGTAATTCAGAGCCGAAGGAATAAGTGTGACCAGCATTAGAACAGCACAAATTATCATGCCCTGTGGAGCGGATTTCCAGAAGTCACGAGCAGGCATGCCGCAATCCGTCCATGAATGTTAATTGCTCCCCGAGCATCTAGCCAAATCTAGAACCTCTGCAACAGGGTTGACGCGATGACCGCAATGGGGCGCAAACCGAACTCTCGAACGAGACCACGCGGCGTGATAGGCGCGGCATCGATCCGTTTCCTCACCCCGCCTTTCGGCCCATTCCCTCCGGTGAGGATCCGCATCGGGGCCGCCGCGAGTTCCCCCCGGATTCGCGGCAAGGCCATGGATGCGTGGCGGATCGATGCCGCGTTCCGGCGGTGCCGGAGAGCTGGAAATCCAGCCTGACCGGAACACTGGAACGAACCCGCCAGTTCGCGCCAGAACGGTTCGCCAAGAACCTGTCCCGATCGAAACGCTTTTGCTGTCCTCGGCCCATGCCTCCCTGAGAGCAATGGCCGGGGGAAATCCGGGGCGGGTGGTTCACGGCGCCCGCCCCGGATAGCGCCCTTATCGCACCTTGCACGGCTGAAAAGCGTGAGCCAGATCACGCTCCGGCGGGCAATCGGGTCTCCTTTGATCGGGCCTCCTTTTACGGGATCAGCGGCGGGTTTCGACGGTGACGCCGCCGGTCATGATCGTTTCGGCGGCTCCGGTCAGCACGTCCATCGGGAAAACCGGTGCCGCCGCGCTCACGGCATCGAGGCGGGCGAGGTGCTCGGCAGGCAGGGTCACCTCCAGCGCGCCGAGGTTGTCCTCAAGCTGGGCCGGGGTGCGTGCGCCCAGCACCGGGGCGGCGACATCGGGATGGGCGAGCAGCCAGGCCAGCGCCACTTGCGCCGCGGTGCAGCCGATCTCCCGCGCCACGTCGGCGGTCGCGGCCGCGACGGCGAGAGTGCGCTCGCTCAGCCGCCCGGTCGCGAGGTTGATCGCCTTGCGCGAGGTCATGGCCGCGTCCGCAGGGGCGGCAAGGTCGGCATCGCCGTACTTGCCGGTCAGCACCCCGCCGCCCAGCGGTGACCAGGGGCAGACGCCGAGCCCCATCTCGCGCGCCATCGGGATCAGTTCGCGCTCGACCGTGCGCTCGATCAGGTTGTGCTGGATCTGCAAGGCGCAGAACGGCGTCCAGCCCCGCAGTTCGGCGATCGCCTGCATGCGGCTGGCCTGCCATGCCGGGGTATCGGAAAGGCCGATGTAGAGCACCTTGCCGCTGCGCACGAGATCGTCGAAGGCACGCAGGATCTCGTCCACCGGCGTGCGGAAGTCCCACATGTGGAGGTAGAGCAGGTCGATCCATTCGGTCTGCATCCGCGTCAGCGAGGCCTCGACCGAGCGCACCATGTTGCGCCGTGAATTGCCTGCGGCATTGGGATCGCCGGGGCTGGTGCTGAGCGAATACTTGGTGGAGATCACCAGCCTCTCGCGCCGGTTGCCGAGGATCTGGCCCAGCAGCCGTTCGGAGCCGCCCATCTGGCCGTAGAAGTCGGCCGTATCGACGAAGTTGCCGCCGCGATCGGCATAGATGTCGATCATGCGTGCCGCTTCCTCGTCGCTTGAACCCCAGGCGCCGGGACCGACGCCGAAGGTCATGGTGCCGAGGCAGAGCGGCGAGACGCGCAGGCCCGAACGGCCAAGCAGGCGGTAATGATCGAGTTGGGTCGGCACGGGGGCGCTCTCCTTTGCCGCCTGTCTGGCGGCTACCGGGAGGCGCGGCCAGACAGGCGGGGCAGGCCTGCGGCCAGAGGCAAGCGGGATTGCCTGCGGGGCCTTCGCGGCCTAGCAGATGACCATGAACGCGCCCCAGAAGACGACGATGCAGATCGCCCAGGTCGACCCCTTCCACGCCATGGCCATCGGCCGCCTTGCCTATGAATTGCAGGCCGAGGGGCGCGATGTGATCCACATGGAATATGGCCAGCCTTCCACCGGAGCGCCGGCCGCCGCCATCGCCGCCGCGCACAAGGTGCTGGACAGTGATCCGGGGGGCTATTGGGAAAGCCCGGCGCTGCTGGAACGCATCGCCCGGCACTATGCCGAGGCTTACGGCGTCACTCTCGACCGCGAGCAGGTGATCCTGACTTGCGGCGCCTCGCCCGCTTTCGTGCTGGCGCTCAGCAGCCTCTTCGCGCCGGGCGCGCGGGTGGCTCTGGCGCGGCCGGGCTACGTTGCCTACCGCAATACGCTGAAGACGCTCTATCTGGAGCCGGTCGAAATGGCCTGCGGCCCGGCCGAGCGTTACCAGGTCACCGCCGCCGCGCTCGATGCGCTCGATCCGGTGCCCGATGGCCTCATTCTCGCCAGTCCCGCCAATCCCACCGGCACCGTGATCGCGCCTGAGGAACTGGCGGCCATCGCCGAAGTCTGCCGCCGCAAGGGCATCCGCGTGGTCTCCGACGAGATCTATCACGGGCTGACCTACGGCGATGCTGCACAATCCACCTTGCAGCATCTGCCCGAGGCGGTGGTGGTCAACAGCTTCTCGAAATACTACTCGATGGCGGGCTGGCGGCTCGGCTGGCTGGTGGTGCCGCCCGAGGTGGTGACGGCGGCGCGCGCGCGGATGAGCAACCTGTTTCTCACGCCCTCGGTGCTGGCGCAGCATGCGGGCCTGATCGCCATGGACGAGACGGCGGAACTCGAAGGCCATCTGCACACTTATGCGCGCAACCGCGAACTGCTGCTGGCGGCGCTGCCGCGCCTTGGCCTCAGCGAGATCGCGCCGCCCGACGGGGCCTTCTACATCTATGCCGACATCGGCCACCTGACCAATGACAGCCTGGCGTTCTGCCGCCAGCTTCTGCGCGACACCGGCGTCGCCACTGCGCCGGGCGTCGATTTCGATCCCGTCGATGGTCATCGCCATTTCCGCATGAGTTTCGCGGTGTCGACGCCGCGGATCGAGCAGGCGATCGAACGCATGGCGGAATGGTTCGCGAAGCGTTGAGGGGGCAAACGTCGGCGCAAGGCTTCGGCCTTGTGCTGATTCTTCGCGATTTGAAGATTTGTCGAACTGGAGCGGGCGAAGGGATTCGAACCCTCGACCCCAACCTTGGCAAGGTTGTGCTCTACCCCTGAGCTACGCCCGCTCTGGCGTTCAAGACGTTCGGGACACGTCGGAAATCTCGTATGCGAACTGGAGCGGGCGAAGGGATTCGAACCCTCGACCCCAACCTTGGCAAGGTTGTGCTCTACCCCTGAGCTACGCCCGCTCGGCGTTCGAGACATTCCGGACAAGCCGAAAATCCCGTATGTGAACTGGAGCGGGCGAAGGGATTCGAACCCTCGACCCCAACCTTGGCAAGGTTGTGCTCTACCCCTGAGCTACGCCCGCTCGACGTTCAAGACCTGCTGGAGTGACCGGCAGGTCCGGGGTGAGGCGGCCGACTAGCAGCGCTTTTGGGGGTCGGCAAGAGCTAATTTGAAAGAATCGCACGAAGACTGGCAAGAAGCCCATAAACCCTTCACAAATCGGTCGCGAAGGCCGATCTAGTGCCCTCGAACTTCTTCACGTACGCATTCACGGGAGCACGAATCTTGGCCAGCATGGGTCTCAACCTCGACGAACAGAAGGCGGTGGACCGCTTCCGCCAGTCCGTGGCCGAACCGTCGATGACAAAGCTGGTGATCCTCGATTTCTGGGCGGAATGGTGCGGCCCCTGCAAGGCGCTGACGCCGGTGCTGGAAAAGGTCGCCGCCGAGTATGCCGACAAGGGCGTGGTGCTTGCCAAGCTGAATGTCGACGAGGAACAGTTCATCGCCAGCCAGTTCCAGGTCCGCACGATCCCCACGGTCTACGCGATCTTCCAGGGCCAGCCGGTGGCCGACCTGACCAACGCGCGCACCGAATCGCAGCTCAAGCAGATGCTCGACCAGCTGCTCGCCAAGCTGCCGGTCCAGACCGGGGCCGAACCGGCGCAGGACATCACCCCGCTGATCGCCATGGGTGAGGAAGCGCTGGCCGAGGGCGACGGCGAACGCGCGGCCTCGATCTTCATGCAGATCCTCGAGATCGCGCCGGACAATGGCGAAGTGATCGCCGGTCTCGTGCGCGGCCTCGTCGCCGCCGGGCGAATCGAGGAAGCGGAACAGATCCTCGCCAGCCTCGAGCCGGAACTGGCTGCCGATTCGCACCTCGAACGCGCGCGTTCGGCACTGGCGCTGGCCAAGGACAAGCCAGAGGACAGCGAGCTCGCCGCCCTGCGCGCCGCCGCTGCCGCGCGCCCCGAGGACATGGAGGCGCAGCTCGCCTTCGCCAACGCTGCCTTTGCGGCCGGTGAGCGCGACGATGCCGCCGCCACCCTGCTCGCCATGGTCGCCGCCGACCGCGAATGGAACGAAGGCGCCGCCCGCGCCAAGCTGCTGCAGATCTTCGAGGCGGTCGGTCTGGAAGACCCCTGGGTTTCGGCCACGCGCCGCAAGCTCTCCACCGTCCTGTTCGGCTGAGCGGAGCGGCGCCCGTGCGGATCACCATCTTTCCCCTGCCGGGCGCCGTCCTCTACCCGGGGCTGCAACTGCCGCTCCACATCTTCGAGCCGCGTTACCGCTCGATGGTGAGCGACGCCCTCGCACGCGATCGGCGCATCGGTATGATCCAGCCGCAGCGCCCGGTGGAAGGCGCGCCGCTCTACGCGGTAGGGTGCCTTGGCCGGATCGGCGACGTCGAGGCGCTGGAAGACGGGCGCTTCAACATTATCCTCGAAGGCGAATCGCGCTTTCGGGTGCTGCGCGAACTCGATGTGACCACGCCCTTCCGCCAGATCGAGGCGGAACTGCTGCCGGACGACGGCGATGAAGTGCTGGCTGCCATCGAGCGCGCCAGTTTCGAACGCGAGGCGCGGCGATTCGCCGATGCGCAGGGCTACGCGGTGGACTGGGAGCAGGTCGCGCGGCTGGACGACCAGTCGCTGATCAACGGAGTCTCGCAGATCGCGCCGTTCGATGCGGCGGCGAAGCAGGCGCTGCTGGAGGTTTCCGGTCTGCGCGAGCGGTGTGAGCTCTTGGTGCAACTGATGCAGTTCTTCGGGCGCCGAACGGATGATGACGATGAGGATGGGGTGACTTTGCAGTAAGGGAAGAAGGGAAGTCCTGGGGGATGATCCCCCAGACCCGCATAATGTCTCCGTTTCGCCCTGCGCTATCCGTTCCGCGCCCCTTGCTGCGCAGCCAATAAGTCTCCCGACGCCACCATGGGCGCGCAACGGTGCTGGTCCGCGTGACCTAGACGGTACTGGGGGGCAGGGGGGCTATGCTCCCCTGCTTTCTCCCTTGTCCTTCTTCCTCAACACGCCACGACGTTGATCGCCAGCCCGCCCTGGCTGGTTTCCTTGTACTTGCTCGACATATCGAGCCCGGTCTGCCGCATCGTCTCGATCACCTGATCGAGCGACACGCGCGGCGTTTCCCCGGCGTGGAGCGCCAGCTTTGCCGCGTTCACGGCCTTCACCGCGGCGATGGCATTGCGTTCGATGCAGGGGATCTGCACCAGCCCGCCGACCGGATCGCAGGTGAGGCCGAGGTTGTGCTCCATGCCGATTTCCGCTGCCGCGCAGACTTGCACCGGGGTGCCGCCCCAGACCGCCGCGAGGCCCGCTGCCGCCATCGAGCAGGCAACGCCCACTTCGCCCTGACAGCCCATCTCCGCACCGGAGATCGAGGCGCGCTGCTTGTAGAGCAGGCCGATGCCGGCAGCGGTGAGCAGGTAGCGACGCGCCTTGGAAGGGATCGCGGTATTGCCGTCGCTGCAATACTGCCGCAGCAGCGAGGGCACGATACCCGCCGCGCCATTGGTCGGCGCGGTGACGACGCGGCCGCCGCTGGCGTTTTCCTCGTTCACCGCCATGGCGTAGAGGTTCAGCCAGTCCATCAGCGTTTCCGCCTGATTGTCCTGCGGGCGGGCGATCAGCTTCTGGTGAATGGCGCGGGCGCGGCGGCGAACCTTGAGCGCTCCGGGCAGGTGGCCTTCCTTGGTGAGCCCCTGATCGATGCACAGGTTCATGGCATCGGCAATCACGTCGAGCCCGGCGAGTGTCTCTGCCTCGGGGCGCCGCGCGGCTTCGTTGGCCATCATGACTTCGGCGATGTCGAAGCCGCTTTCTGCGCAGACCGCCAGCAGTTCGGCGCCCGAGGTGAAGGGGAAGCGGACCGGCGGGCCGTGGACCACCTGATCGTCGGGCGCAGGCTGTTCGAGCTGGTGGCGGCTGGAATAGAAGCCGCCGCCGGTCGAGAAATACTCGCCGCGCGCCAGTTCCTCGCCCGCGGCGTCCCATGCCGTCAGCACCATGCCGTTGGGGTGGAGATCGGGGATATGGTCGAAATCGAGGATCAGGTCGCCTTTGCAGTCGAACGCGATCCCGTGACGGCCGAGCAGCATGATCCGGCCGCTGGCGCGCACTTCGGCAGCGGCAGCGTGCGCCTGCGCAGGCTCTGCGGTTTCGGGTTCGAAGCCGATCAGGCCCATCAGGCAGGCATCGGGGGTGCCGTGGCCTTCGCCGGTCAGCGCCAGTGAGCCCTGCAGATCGACGCGGAGGCGGGCGATCGCGTCAAGCTGTCCACTGGCCTCTATGCCTTGAAGGAAGCGCATGGCGATGCGCATCGGGCCGACGGTGTGCGAACTGGACGGGCCAAGGCCGATACGGAACAGGTCGAGCGCGGAAATCACGGCTGGAACTCACAGGCGGGAAGGGTGGTCACGGGGGCTACGCTCTTGCGTTATTATTTTGAAGCCGCGTGGATGAAGCCAGATAGGCTGGGATGCAATGGGCCCGCGGACTAAATCCCGGCATACCAGGCGTATCGGCCGTTATCCTCCCAATATCCGCCTTTGCCGCCGTAGATCCCGGCGAGCGCGGCGACCGCCTCGATCCGGGTGACGAACTTGGCGTGCTTGTAGCCCAGTTGCCGCTCTACCCGCAGGCGTAGCGGGGCGCCGTGCTGTTCTTCCAGCGGCTGGCCGTTCATCGCCCATGCCAGGATCGTCTGCGGGTGGAAGGCGTCCACCAGGTCGATCGATTCGTAATAGGGCCTCCCGCCGTAGAGATCGGCGCAATGGAACACGAGATAGCGCGCCTCCGGCCGCAGCCGCGCGAGATCGAGCAGGGCAGCAAGGCGCGGGCCGGTCCACTTGCCGATCGCGCTCCATCCCTCGACGCAGTCGTGGCGGGTGATCTGGGTGCGCTGGGGGAACTGCTTGAGCGCGGTCAGCGGCAGCATGAGGGGATGCGTGACCAGTCCGTCCACCCGCAGCGCCCACCGCGAAAAACCCTGCGCGAAATGGGTGCGGTAGACCGGATCGGCGACGGCAAGGCTGCCGTTGGCGCGGAAGGTGGGCGACATTTGCGATTCGGAAAACTCGCGGGCGAGGGCATCGCCGGCAAGGCCGCGCTGGGTCACGCGGTGGAGGTCTTCCGCCTGCCCCAGAAAATCGAGCACCTTGGGATCGCGCGTCAGCCGGTCGCAGCCGGAAAGCAGCAGCCCGCCCGCGCCCACCGCACCCGCCTGAATCAGTCGCCGCCGCGAGAGGATCAACTTGCTCACTGCTCCTTCTCCCTTGGCAGGCGATACCAGCCCGTCACCATCGCGCGCAGTTCGTTGAACGGCCCGGCCAGCACGACCATGGCGATGTGGACGATAAAGAAGCCCACCAGAGCAAATGCGCAAAGGAAGTGGATCGAGCGCGCCGTTTGCCGCCCCCCGAACACTTCCGTCACCAGCGGCGCCCACGCATCGGTGCCGGGCGAAAGGGCGAGGCCGGTCAGGATCATCAGCGGCAGCAGGCCGAACAGTACCCCGGCATAGGCGATCTTCTGAAGCGTGTTGTAGCGCAGGGCCGCTGTGCCGGTGGGCAGGCGCAGCCGCGCGTGGTCCCGCGCTTCCAGCCAGACATGCCGCAGCCGCCATTCGCGGCGCGTGATATGAATGTCGCGCTGGATATGCCGGTTCACGAGCGACCAGATCAGATAGGCCGCCAGACCCAGCGAGAGCACCCAGGCGAAGGCCAGGTGCCATGTCCGCGCATCGGCAAGGCTGTAGGCGGAAGGAATCGTCGCCCAATAAGGAAAGGCGCGGCGGTGCGGGGTGCCGTCGGGGTCTTTCCAGTAGCCGAGCAGGCCGGTCGTCTCGACGCGGTGGCCGGCCACTTGCAGATAGCCATATTCATACGTGCCGATCCGCGCGGAGCCGATCTTCAGCCACGGCGCATCGAAATTCGCGCCATATTCACCCCAGTAGAGCCGGGCATGGGCGTTAAAGATCATCAGCCCGCTCATCAGCATGATCAGCAGCGTGACCGCATTGGTCCAGTGCCAGAGCCGCGTCGAGAGCCGGTGGCGCTTCACCAGATCGCCGCCTTGCGGATGAGCCTCTTGCGCAGGCGAGGGTTCGGCGGGCGGGGCGATGTCGCTCATGATCCCAGTTCGCCTCGCCCCTGCCATCGGTTACAGCCCGATTCTACACGCCGAGCAGATGCAGCGCCACCTGCCGCCGGTGCGCCATGCGGCGGTGCTCGGCCAGATAGATGCCTTGCCAGGTTCCCAGCGCCATCTGCCCGCCGATCACCGGAATCGACAGGTTCACGCCGGTCAGAGTCGCCTTGAGGTGCGCGGGCATGTCGTCCGGCCCCTCGTCGTCATGGGCATAGTGCGGGCCTTCCGGCGCGATGCGGTCGAGCCAGGCGACCAGATCGCCGCGCACCTCACGCGCGGCATTCTCCTGAATCAGCAGCGAGGCGGACGTGTGGCGGCACAGCAGCGTCAGCAGCCCCTCGCCGATGCCGCTATCGCGCTGCCACCCGGCAATCGCCCGCGTGATATCGGTAAGCCCCCGGCCAGGGGTGTCGAACGTGAGGATGGTGGTCGCCTGTTTCATCGCATCGGCATCCTGATCCCGGGCGGCGCGGCGATCAAGTCGCGGCTTCGAGCGTGATTATGTCTCATTTCAGCAACAGCGAACGGCAACAAAGACCGATAATTTCTCGCTTGACCTAATGGGAAAGGGGTGAAACACAGCATGGTTTAGAGGCTTCCATGTATGTTTACAGAGGTGGCGTCGAACCCTTGGAAATCGTGGATTCCTGCGGCTTTTGCCCTCTCGTGCGATGCCCCCGGCCGGTCCGGGCAGGCACTTTTTGTCCCATGATCCGCGCAGAGGCGATTGATCTAGCCATATCTGCCGCGTATTGCCGCGCTCGGCGACGGGCCGGCAGACCGGCACGGTGTCTGTCGTCCGCAAGGATCGTTCGGTCGCTGGATATGCCGGAAATCGGCGCATTCACACGGCTTCCGGACGGCCGCGAGATGAGCCCGGGCTATCACCGGGCCGCTCGGGTCTCACGCAAGGGTTGGTCATGAGTTGGCTTAGCAAAGTACGCAATTCCCTCGGGAACCTGAAGAAGCGGGATACGCCCGACAACCTGTGGACCAAGTGTCCCGGTTGCGGCGAGATGCTCTTCACCAAGGAGTTCGAGGACAACCTCTCGGTCTGCCCGCGTTGTCAGTATCATGGCCGCATCGGCGCGCAGCAGCGCTTCGACCAGCTTCTCGACGCCGGTTACGGAGTCCTCTCGGCGCCGCGCGTGCCGGAAAATCCGCTCAATTTCCGCGATTCCAAGAAGTATTCGGATCGCCTCAAGGCCGCTCGCGCCGCCAATCCCTACCCCGATGCGCTGACCAATGCGCTCGGCACGATCGAGGGTCGCAAGGTCGTCCTTGGCGTGCAGGACTTCGCCTTCATGGGCGGGTCGATGGGCATGGCGGTGGGCGAAGCCTTCGTCGAAGCCGCCGAGCGCGCCATTGCCGAGAACTGCGGCTACGTCATTTTCACCGCCGCGGGCGGCGCACGCATGCAGGAGGGTATCCTCTCGCTCATGCAGATGCCCAAGGCGACCGTCGCGATCCGCCGCCTTGCGCGGGCGGGCCTGCCCTACATCGTCGTCCTCACCGATCCCACCACCGGCGGCGTCACCGCCAGCTACGCGATGCTGGGCGATATCCACATTGCAGAGCCCGGCGCCCTCATCGGCTTCGCCGGCCAGCGCGTGATCCAGGACACGATCCGCGAGAAACTCCCCGACGGCTTCCAGCGCGCCGAGTACCTCCATGCCCACGGCATGGTGGACATGGTGGTCCACCGCAAGGACCTCAAAGGCACGCTGGCCTCGCTGCTCGAATATCTTGAACGAAAGGAAGTTGCGTGAACATCGACAGCGCGCTGGTACGCGAGCTCGCCGAGCTCCTGGCTGAAACCGGTCTGACCGAGATCGAGGTCGAGGATGGCGAACGCAAGATCAAGGTGACGCGCCAGGTCGCGCAGCAGATCGTTGCTGCCGCTCCGGCCATGCCCTTCGCCGCTCCCGCCGCTGCGCCGGTCGCTGCCGCCGCTCCGGTTGCCGAAGCGGCTGCCCCGGCCGCTCCGGTCGATGCGGTGAAGTCGCCGATGGTCGGCACCGCCTACCTCGCGCCCGAGCCTACCGCGCCGAACTTCATCAGCGTCGGCCAGCAGGTCAAGGCCGGCGACGTGCTGCTGATCGTCGAAGCCATGAAGGTCATGAACCAGATCACCGCCCCCAAGGGCGGCACGATCCAGGCCATCCTCATCGACAACCAGCAGCCGGTCGAATTCGACCAGCCGCTCGTCGTGATCGCCTGAGGATCGTAATCTGATGGCCATCAAGCGCCTCCTGATTGCCAACCGCGGCGAGATCGCGCTGCGCATCCACCGCGCCGCGCGCGAGATGGGCATCGAAACCGTCGCGGTCCACTCGACCGCCGACGCCGACGCCATGCATGTGCGCCTTGCCGACCACGCGGTCTGCATCGGCCCGCCGGCCGCGAAGGATTCGTACCTCAATGTCGCGGCGATCATCGCCGCCGCCGAGATCACCCATGCCGACGCGATCCACCCCGGCTACGGCTTCCTTTCGGAGAACGCCCAGTTCGCCGAGATCGTCGAGGCGCATGGCCTGATCTGGGTCGGCCCCAAGCCCGAGCACATCCGCACGATGGGCGACAAGGTGGAAGCCAAGCGCACTGCCGGCGCACTCGGCCTGCCGCTGGTGCCGGGCTCGGACGGCGCGATCGAGGACTTCGCGGTTGCCCGTGATCTGGCCGAGAGGATCGGTTATCCGGTCATCATCAAGGCCGCTTCGGGCGGCGGCGGCCGCGGCATGAAGGTCGTCAACACGGCCGAGGAACTCGAAAGCCAGATGGGTCAGGCCCGTTCGGAGGCGAAGGCTGCCTTCGGCGATGCCACCGTCTACATGGAAAAGTACCTCGGCAACCCGCGCCATATCGAGTTCCAGATCTTCGGTGACGGCAAGGGCGAGGCGGTGCACCTGGGCGAGCGCGACTGTTCGCTGCAGCGCCGCCACCAGAAGGTGCTGGAAGAAGCGCCGTCGCCGGTCATCACCCCCGAAGAGCGCGACCGCATGGGCGGCATCGTCGCCAAGGCCATGGCCGACATGGCCTATCGCGGCGCCGGCACCATCGAGTTCCTCTGGGAAAACGGTGAGTTCTACTTCATCGAGATGAACACCCGCCTGCAGGTGGAGCATCCGGTGACCGAAGCCATCACCGGCGTCGACCTCGTGCGCGAACAGATCCGCGTGGCCGAAGGCAATCCGCTTTCGTTCAAGCAGGACGAGATCGAGTTCAAGGGCCACGCGATTGAATGCCGCATCAACGCGGAAGACCCGTGGAACTTCACGCCTTCGCCGGGTCAGGTCACGGCCTACCACGCGGCGGGCGGCATGAACGTGCGCGTCGATTCGGGGCTCTATGCGGGCTACCGCATTCCGCCTTACTACGATTCGATGATCGGCAAGCTCATCGTCTCGGGCCGTACCCGCAAGGGCGCGATCATGCGCCTCAAGCGTGCGCTCGATGAAATGGTGATCGACGGCGTCAAGACCTCGATCCCGCTGCATCAGGCGCTGCTGGACGATCCCGAGTTCCAGAGCGGCGAATACACCATCAAGTGGCTGGAAGAGTGGCTGGCGAAGCGCGCCTCCTGAGGCGCGCGGCAACAGACCTGAACGGATAGAGCATGATCTCGTTTCTTGAATTCGAAAAGCCGATCGCGGAACTGGAAGCGCGCATTGCCGAACTGCGCGCCACCGCCAGCGGCAGCGATCTCGACATCGCGTCCGAGATCGGCCGTCTGGAAAAGAAGAGCGCGGCGCTGCTGAGCGGCACTTATGCCAAGCTCTCGCCCTGGCAGAAGACGCAAGTGGCGCGCCATCCGCAGCGCCCCCACTTCGTGGACTACCTCGCGCTCGGCTTTACCGAGTTCGTGCCGCTGGGCGGTGACCGTCTCTATGGCGAAGACCAGGCGATCATCGGCGGTCTGGCCAAGCTCAATGGCCGCAAGGTCATGCTGATCGGCCACGAGAAGGGTTCCGACACCACCTCGCGCATCCGCCACAACTTCGGCATGGCCAAGCCCGAAGGCTACCGCAAGGCGATCCGCCTGATGGAAATGGCCGGCAAGTTCGGCCTGCCGGTGGTCACGCTGGTCGATACCGCGGGTGCCTTCCCCGGCGTCGAGGCCGAGGAACGCGGCCAGGCGGAAGCGATTGCCCGTTCGATCGAGGCCTGCCTCGGCGTGCCGGTGCCGATGGTTTCGGCTATCGTCGGCGAGGGCGGTTCGGGCGGTGCGGTGGCGCTGGCCGCGGCCGACCGCGTGCTGATGCTGGAACACTCGATCTACTCGGTGATCTCGCCCGAGGGCGCCTCGTCGATCCTCTGGCGCACGCCGGACAAGGGCCCCGACGCGGCCGAGGCGATGAAGGTGACGGCGCAGGACCTGCTCTCGCTCGGCGTGATCGAGCGCGTGGTGGCGGAGCCGACCGGCGGCGCCCACCGCGATGCCGGCAAGACCGCGCAGGCGCTGCTGGGCGCGATCGAGCAGGAACTCGACGTGCTCTCCGCATTGCCGACCGGCGACCTGCTGGCCCGCCGCGAGGAACGCTTCCTGAAGATCGGGCGGGCCTGAGTTCAGGGCCTGAGTCCAGGCTTTGATCCAAGAGTTCCCACGGGGCGGGGAGGGCAGGGCTCTTCCCGCCCCGTTTGCGTTTGGGCACCGTAATTTTGCGTGTCCGATTATATAAAAACATTTGGCTTTTTGTCCCGGTACGTGTTTGGTGTCCGAGAAAGCCCGAAATCGGGCCGCGACATGGAAAGGGACGAGGATGAGCAACGGGGCGAATGTGCGCGCGCGCACGGCATGGATGGGGGCTTGCGCTCTCGCGGTCATCGCCGCTTCGCAGGCGGCAAGCGCGCAAGTGGCCGGGCCTTTCGACCTTGCCGTGATCCCCGCCAGCCCCGTCTGGTCGCGCGACGTCACCGTTCCGGCGGGCGATTGGACACTGTCCTTCTGGGCCTCGCTCGACGGCGCTGACGGCGGCACGCTGGCAGCGCTTGCTAGCAAGGACAGCAATACGGCACTCGTTTCGGTCGCGGTGACCGGCGGCAAGCCGGTGCTCGCCGCCAATGGCCAGACCGCCAGCGGCACCGCCCTGCGCGGCGGCCAGTGGCACCATTTCGCGCTGGTCAGCAGTGCCAAGGGCCTGACGCTTTCGGTCGACGGCAAGGCTGCCGCCACGCTCGCGCGGCCGCTACCCGCGCAGCCTGCCCGCCTGCTGGTCGGTTCCGCGCCGGCCCCCGCTGCCCGTCTCGCCGGCCTGCGTCTCGATGCCGGCGTTATCAAGGCCACCGGCGCGCAGCCCGATGCCGCGCTGATCCAGTTCGCCGAAACCAGCCCGCGCTGGCCCCTGCAGGTGCGCCAGATGCAGGGGCAGGTCACCCCGCAGCCCGCATCGACGCTGCCGCGCGGGGCCGCGCCGGACAAGCCGGTCGCCAAGCCGGTGCCGCAAGTCACGCCGCTCGCTGAAGCGGGTGCCGGCAAGTGGACGCTGCAGAAGTGGACCCTCGCCGCCGCGCCGGACGTGAACGGCAATGCCGCCGCGATCTCGCGCCCCGGCTTCGGCGACACCAAGTGGTATGCCGCCACCGTTCCCGGCACCGTGCTGACCACGCTGGTCGATCGCGGCGTCTATCCCGATCCGGCGCACGGCCTCAACAACCTCGTCATCCCTGAGAAGCTGGCGCATCAGGATTACTGGTACCGCACCGAGTTCGATCTGCCCGCCGGCGCCTCTGGCCGCCACCTCGAGCTGCTGCTGAACGGCGTCAACTTCGCCTCTGAGGTCTGGGTCAACGGCACCGAAGTCGGCACCACCAAGGGCGCCTTCGTGCGCGGCAAGTTCGATGTCTCGCCGCTGCTGAAGCCGGGCCGCAATGCGATTGCCGTTCGCGTCTCGCCGCCGCCGCGCCCCGGCGTCGCCCATGAGGAATCGCTGACCGCTGGCGTGGGCGAGAACGGCGGCATGATGATGCTCGACGGGCCGACCTTCGGCGCCTCGGAAGGCTGGGACTGGATCCCGACCATTCGTGACCGCCAGACCGGGCTCTGGCAGGACGTGCAACTCATCGCCAGCGGCGATGCGAAGATCGGCGATCCGCAAGTCGTCACCACGCTGCCACGCGCGGACAACAGCGTCGCCGATATCGAGATCACGGTGCCGGTCACCAACTTGTCCGACCGCACCGTCACCACCACCGTGCGCGCCGCGTTCGACGATGTCGCGGTGGAGCGCCAGGTGACCGTTCCCGCCCGCCAGTCGGTGGCCGTGCGCTTCTCGCCGGAGACCGACGGCGCGCTCGCGGTGAACAACCCGAAGCTGTGGTGGCCCAACGGCTACGGCGCCCCGGCGCTGCACATGCTGCACCTGACCACCGCTGTCGACGGTCAGCCGTCCGACAGCAAGGACGTGCGCTTCGGCATGCGTCAGGTGACTTATGAAATGTCGCTGGTGGATGGCGAGGGCAAGCTCGACCGTGTCACCATCGATTTCGAGAAGGCCCGCAAGCTCGGCCAGCATATCGTCGATGAACGCCACGATGCGATCCGGCAGGTGCCGGGCGGCTGGGCTTACTCCTTCGCGGCCGGAGCGGAAAAGTCGCCCGCCGTCACCCCGATCGCCGGGGATGAGGGGCTTTCGCCCTTCCTCGTGCTGCGCGTCAACGGTGTGCGCATCGCTGCGCGCGGCGGTTCGGTGGGCATGGACGACTTCATGAAGCGCGTCGATCGCGCGCATCTCGAGCCCTACTTCAAGCTGCACCAGGACGCCCACGTCAATATTATCCGCAACTGGGTGGGCCAGAACACGCAAGGCTCCTTCTTCGATCTGGCTGACGAATATGGCCTGATGGTCATGAGCGATTTCTGGGAATCGACGCAGGATTACAACATCGAGGCGCAGGATCCTGTGCTGTTCATGGACAATGCGAAGGACGTGGTTTCGCGCTTCCGCAACCACCCCTCCATCGTCCTGTGGTTCGGCCGCAACGAAGGCGTGCCGCAGCCGATCCTCAACGAAGGCCTCGACGACATGCTCCGCAAGGAGGACGGCACGCGGCTCTACATGGCCTCTTCCAACCGCATCAACCTGCACGATTCCGGGCCCTACAACTGGCGTGAGCCGGAGAAGTACTTCACCGAATATTCGAAGGGCTTCGCGGTCGAGGTCGGCACCCCCTCGTTCCCGACGCTGGAATCGTGGGAGCGCGCGATCCCGGCCAGCGAGCGCTGGCCGATCAGCGACACCTGGGCCTATCACGACTGGCACCAGACCGGGAACGGCGCGGTGAAGAGCTTCACCGATGCCATGGACCGCGAATTCGGCAAGCCCACCAGCTTGCCCGATTTCGAACGCAAGGCGCAGATGCTGGAATACGAAAGCTACCGCGCGATCTTCGAAGGCATGAACGCGGGGCTCTGGACCACCAATTCCGGCCGCATGCTGTGGATGACGCAGCCGGCATGGCCGAGCTCGGCCTGGCAGGTGTTCTCGTCCGACTACGACACCCACGGCGCGTTCTACGGCATGAAGAAAGCGTCGGAGCCGGTGCACGTGCAGATGAACCTGCCCGATCACAAGGTGATCCTCGTCAACAACCGCATGGCCGCGCTGCCCGGCGTGACGGTGCGGGCGACGGTGCAGGCGCTGGACGGGCGCACGCTCGCCACGCGCGACGTGAAGGTGGACGCTGTGGCCGGCAAGGTTGCCGATGCCTTCACGCTGGACCTGGCGCCGCTGATGGCTTCGGGGCCGGTGCTGGTGCGTCTGGAAGCGCTGGATGCCTCCGGCGCGCGGATTTCGGACAACTTCTACTGGCAGGCCGCCAGCGACGAGGCACTGCAGGCGCTCAGCACGATGGCTCAGGTGCCGCTGACGGGCGCGGCCAAGGTTGGCACCGATGGCAGCGATACCAAGATCGTCGTCACCCTCACCAACCCCGGCAAGACCGCCGCGATCCAGACCAAGCTCACGCTGTTCGACGCCAAGGGCAAGCAAGTGCTTCCCAGCTACTTCTCGGACAACTATGTCTCTCTGCTGCCGGGGGAAACCCGCGAGGTGACGGTGACGGCGCCGAGCGCGCTTGTGGGTGGTTCACCCTCGGTCAAGCTGCGCGGCTGGAACGTCGCGGCCCAGACCATTGCCGTGGGGAACTGATCGTGAAGCCTATTCTTGCCTGCCTTGCCCTGACTAGCACTGCCCTGACTGCCACCGTTCTGCCCGCCTCGGCGATGGCGCAGGCCGCACCGACCGCTCCTGCCGTACCCAATGCCGGGGCGCAGGCTGCGGAAGACCGGCTCCACAACGACTGGGCCTGGACCGCGCGCTACCGCGATGCCAATGCGGTGGACGCCGCCAAGGCGCCGCGTCCACGCGTGGTGCTGATGGGCGATTCGATCACCCAGGGCTGGTACGATCTCGACCGTGGCTTCTTCACACCGGGCCGGATCGGGCGCGGCATCGGCGGGCAGACCACCTCGCAGATGCTGCTGCGCTTCCGGCAGGACGTGATCGACCTCAAGCCCGATGTCGTCCAGATCATGGCCGGCACCAACGACATTGCCAGTAACACCGGCCCGATCAGCGACGAGGCGATTGAGGGCAATTACCGCTCGATGGTGGAACTGGCGCAGGCGCACGGCATCCGCGTGATCCTCGCCTCTATCCCGCCCGCGGACCAGTTCCCCTGGCGTCCCGGGCTGGAGACGGGCATGCACATCGTCAAGCTCAACACCTGGCTGAAGAGTTATGCCGCCAGGACCGGCTCGGTCTACGCCGATTACTGGACGGCGATGAAGGGCTCCGGCCTCGGCGCGCGGGACGGGCTGACCTCGGACCACGTGCATCCCACGGCGGCGGGCTACGCGGTGATGGACAAGGTGGCGGAAGCGGCGATCAAGGCCGCGCTCGCCAAGCCCGCGCCGCGTCCTCTGGCGGCAGCCAGCGTGCCATGAGCCTGGCGCTCGCCGCGCTGGCGCTGGCCTCCGCTTCGGCCGCCGCGCCCGTCGTCCAGACCGAGGCGGGCGCCGTCGAAGGCGAGAGCGGCGCGGACGGGCGCGCAATGTTTCGCGGCATTCCCTTCGCCGCGCCGCCGCTGGGGGACTTGCGCTTCCGCGCGCCGCAACAGGTGAAGCATTGGCAGGGCACACGGCAGGCGGTGAAGTCCGCCCCCGCCTGCCTGCAGGTCGATTACGGCTGGAACAGCGAGGCGGCGGCGAACCAGTCGGAAGACTGCCTCTACCTCGACGTCGCGACGCCGACGCTCCATCCCGCCAAGCCCTTGCCGGTCATGGTGTCGATCCACGGCGGCGGCAACCGCGCAGGCGGCGGGCCCGGCCCGGCCGCCTCGCCGATCGTGGCGCGCGGGGTGGTGCTGGTCAGCGTGCAATACCGGCTTTCCGCGCTGGGCTTTATGTCGCATCCGGCGCTGGGCAAGCAGTCCGGCAATTACGGGCTGATGGACCAGCAGGCGGGCCTGCGCTGGGTGCAGGCCAATATCGCCCGCTTCGGCGGCGATCCGGCCAATGTGACGATCTTCGGCGAATCCGCAGGAGCGCAGGACGTTGGCCTGCAGATGCTCTCGCCCGGCGCCAAGGGCCTGTTCCACAAGGCGATCGAGGAGAGCGGTACGGCCGGGTTCGGCCTGCCGCCGCGCTCGCTGGCAGAGAACGAGGCGCTGGGCGACATGATTGCCAAGGCCGCGGGCGCTCCTGCCCATGCCACCGCGGCGCAGCTGCGCGCTCTGCCTGCCAAGGCACTGATCGAGGCCGCCGAGCATGCCGATGTGCCGAACCTCGACGATGACAGCTTTATCTGGCTGCAGGCGGTGGTCGACGGCGAGGTGCTCACCGAGACCCCCGAGGCTTCGCTGGCGAAGGGTGTGGGCAGCGCCATTCCGCTGATTCTCGGCATCAACCGTCTCGAACTCGGCCTCTACGGCACGCCCGAGCGGGCCATCGCGCAGGGTTTTGGCGATAACGCAGCCGCCGCCATGCAGGCCTACGGCCTCACTCCCGGCAGCGCGCCCGCGGCCGATCTGCGGCTGCGGCTGGCGAACGACCTGACGTTCCGCTGCCCTTCGCTCCATGTCGCCGCCCGGCATGCGCGCAGCGGCGGGACGGCCTGGCACTACCAGTTCGACATCGACGGGCCGGACGGCAAGCCGGTGACGCATGGCTCGGAAATCCGCTTCGTGCTCGCCGGGGACGGCGCGGCTGCCGATGCCCTGGCCCCGCTCGCCGCCTACTGGGTGAACTTTGCCCGCACCGGCAATCCGAACGGGAAGGGCCTGCCGCAGTGGCCGCGTTTCGGCGCCGGGGCTGCAAGCCTTGAATTCACCGCCACGGGGCCGCGAGAGGTCGAGGGGCTGTCGGCGCAGACTTGCGCGCTGCGCTCGGCTCCCTGAATGGATGTCCGGGCCGGTGGCCCGGACATCGATCAGGCCTCGCCGACATCCCAGAGCAGCGCGGCGCCGCGCACGCCCGAGCTGTCGCCCCAGCGTGCCTGCACCACGCTGCCGGTCCAGGCGCCCGAGAACGTGCGCTGGCGGATCGCTTCGGCAAGTCCCTCGTAGATCGGCGCGACGTTCGACATGCCGCCGCCCAGCACGATGGCATCGGGATCGAGCAGGTTGGCGACCACCGAGAGCCCGCGCGCCAGCCGGTCGCGGTAGCGCTCCAGCGCCATCATCGCCTCGGGATCGCCGTTGACGGCGGCCTCGACGATGGCGGGGGGATCAAGCTCGCGCCCGGTCGCGGCGGCAAAGGCGCGGCGGAAGCCGGTGCCCGAGACCCACGATTCGAAACAGCCGCTGAGCCCGCACCAGCACTTCGGCGCGGGCAGTTCGTCGGCGCCGGGATCGGGTAGCGGCATGTGGCCGAGTTCGCCGCCGAGGCCGTGGGCGCCGTCCACCAGCGTACGGCCGATCACCACGCCGCCGCCGCATCCGGTGCCGACGATCAGGCCAAACACCGAATGGTGTCCCGCCGCCGCCCCGTCGATCGCTTCGGAAAGCGCAAAGCAGTTGGCATCGTTGGCAAGCCGCACTTCGCGTGCCAGCGCCGTCTCGAGATCGCGCAGGAACGGGCGGCCATTGAGATAGACCGAGTTGGCGTTGCGCATCAGTCCGGTGGCCCGCACCAGCGAGCCGGGGGTGCCGATGCCGATCCGGGCGCTGCGGCCCAGCCGGGTTTCGACCGCACCGACGAGTTCGCGCAAGGTCGCGAGCGCGGTATCGTAGTCGCGCGGGGTGTCGGTGCGCTGGCGGTGCAGCACATCGCCCCCTTCGTCGAGCACGGCCGCCTCGATCTTGGTGCCGCCGAAATCGATGCCGATGCGCAGCGTCACAGTGCCGCCCAGCGGTTCAGCGCAGAGCGCTTCAGAGGTTGCGCCAAGCGCTTCATAGGTCTCTCCCGTCGCGGTCGCGCGGCCTTGTGCCCGGCGCGTTCCGCCCGAATTTCACGATCGACCTATCATGGCAGCAAGATTGATTAAGACAAATTCTTTTTTTTAGACAGCGGGAGCGCGGCCCGCCTGCATCAGGATCGCGTCCGAAGGTAGCAGTTGATCGAGGAAGGGCAGGATCGCGGCGCCGATCGCGGGGGCATCGCTGGCCATTTGCGCGGGCTGGACGGGAACCCGCACCGGCATCGGCACTTGCGCCAGCGCGGCCTCGATCCGGGCGGAAAGCCGCTCGATCAGCGGCACCGGCAGGCGCCCGCCGATGAGGATGGCATCGGGATCGAGCAGGCAGGTGACCGCCACCAGCGGGGCGGTCAGGGCGCGGGTGGCATCGGCGATCCACTGGTCGACAGTGGTCGCCATGACCGGGTCGAGCGCCAGCAGGTCGTCGAGCCTTTCCAGGCTGCGTCCGGCCTGCTCCAGCCGCTCCTCGATGGCGGACAGCGATACCGTGTCCTGTACCAGGGCCCCCGGGAAGGGGCCTGCCGGGTCGGGCAAGAGGCCGATTTCGCCGCTGCGCAGCCTTGCGCCGCGGTAGTAGCTGCCGTCGATCACCGGGCCGCCGCCAAGCCCGGCGGTGATCAGTACGTAGAAGAAGCTGGCGCGGTCCTGCCCGCCAACGCCTTGCGCCTCGCCGAGCGCGGCCGCTGCCGCGTCGTTGTCGACATGGACCGGCCAGGGCAGCACGTCCTTGAGCAGCTGCGCGAAATCGACCGCGCTCCAGCGCTCGTAACCGGCGGGCTTGTGCGGCAGGGCGATGCCGCCGAGATCGTCGGGCCGGGCAACGCCGACGCCGAGCACGCGGCCGGGGTCGACCCCGCCGGCGGCCAGCAATCCGCCGAGTTCCTCGGCAATGATGGAGACCACGTCCTCGGGCAGCGCAAAGCGCACCTCACGGGTGACGCGGCTGCGCACGTCACCGGCCAGATCGAGGGTGACGAGGGTGATGTGGTCGCGGTCGACATTGAGGCCGATCGCGAAGGCGCCTTCGGGATGGATCGCCAGCCGCAGCGCGGGCTGGCCGCGGCCGCCGTGCTTGCGGCCCAATTGCGCGACGAGGCCCATGTCCTCGAGCCGGGTGGTGATGTTGGCGATGGTCGGCGGGGTCAGCCCGGTCTGCTGGGCCAGCGCGATGCGGGTGGTCTCGCCGGAGAGGCGGATCGCCTGAAGCACGATCCGCTGGTTGTAATCGCTCGCCCGCGCCAGATTCGTTCCCGACAGCGAGACCGCCAGCCGCATGCCGGCCGGCTGTTTGCCTGCGGCGGGATTTCCGTTTTGTGGCAACGATGTCACGGTCGCGGCGTCGGCCATCTCATCCGGGAGGGAGCCCTCGCCGCGCGGTTTTCCGCCGGGCTCGGGCATCTTGCGGGTGCGATCCTCTCTTTTCATGGCTCCTGACTACATCCACTCCGCTGCGCAAACTAACAAAAAAGAAAAAATTTAAGTTGACGGACATGGGGCTTTGGGCGGATGTCTAGGGCAACACGAGGCAGCAGAACCCTCGTGGCGGGAGAGAGCAGTCGCACGGCAAGAAGCCGGTACCCCTCTCCGCATGAACAAATGAGGCGCCACGCGACACGCGGGCGAGGAGAGGAGTTGAGGGAATGAAGCAGAAGAGCTTGATGAATCGTGCCGTCCTGCTGGCGGCGACGTCGCTCGCCACGTTCGGCATGGCCAGCGGCGCATCGGCGCAGGACGCTACGGCAACCCCTGCCGATAGCGCTGCCCCCGCCGGCGGCGACGAGATCGTCATCACCGGTATCCGCGGTTCGCAGGAACGCGCCGTCGCGATCAAGCGCGAGGCGACCTCGGTGGTCGATTCGATCTCGGCCGAAGACATCGGCAAGCTGCCCGACGTCACCATTTCCGACTCGCTCCAGCGCATCCCGGGCGTGCAGATCCTGCGCAGCGCGGGCGAAGGTTCGACCATCAACATCCGCGGCCTGCCGCAGGTGGTCACGCTGATGAACGGCGAAACCTACCTCGGCGCCCAGTCGATCACGTCGGTCCAGCCCAATTTCAACGACATTCCCTCGCAGCTCTTCGCCGGCGCGGACGTCATCAAGTCGACCACCGGCAGCCTGCTCAATTCGGGCATCACCGGCACCGTCAATCTGCGCACCCGCCGCCCGTTCGACCTCAAGGAAGGCCTGACCCTCGCGGCGGCCGCCGAAGGCGCCTATGGCGACAAGACCAAGCACAAGTTCGACCCGAACTTCAACGGCTTGATCTCGTGGCATAACGACCGGTTCGGCTTCATGGTCTCGGCCGCCTATTCGGACGTGCGCCTGTCGAACTCGCACAACGGCATCCAGGAAGGCTACGGCGCCGCGCTGCATAACGAAGGCACCGCCGACGCCACTTCGAACGGCGGCTTCTCGCCCTCGTTCCGTCCGCGCGGCACCGCCGTTGCCGGCGGCGTCGACGTCAACGGTGACGGCGATTCGAACGATGCCTTCATCGTGCCCCAGGGCTTCACCGGCTGGAACAAGATCAACCAGCGCCAGCGTCTGGGCATCAACGGCTCGGCGCAGTGGATGATCAACGACGCGCTGACCCTGACCGGCGACGCCTTCTTCACCAAGCAGACCGAGCATGACCGCACCGCCGGTTTCCAGATGCAGGACGTCAACTGGCAGGCGGCGGAATTCGTGCCCGGCGCCTCGCGCGATACCGGCGCGACCTATGTCGGCGGCGATGGACGCACCTACAACATCAACACCACGCAGGTGTACAACTACGATCTGGGCAACTTCGATTCCTACGCCCAGACCGACCGCTATCGCTCGCAGTCGCAGAACTACAACCTTGAGCTGAAGTTCGACAACGGCGGCCCGTTCAAGGCGACCTTGCGCGGCGTCTACGGCAAGGCCCACCAGTACTACGACCAGAGCTACCTGCAGTTCAGCCTCTCGGACGGCCAGCAGTGGCAGCCCGGCGGCGTCGGCCACTACCCGACCGGCGACCGCGTGTTCAACGCGAACGGCTACACGGTCAACACGATCGCGGGCCTGAACTCGCTGCCCGCCGTGGTGGACTTCACCGGCAACAAGCCGGTCTTCACGCTGCCCTCGCAGTTGCTGGACAGCCTGGGCGACATGAGCAACTATGCGCTCAAGACGATGTCGTCGGAAGGCAACTACCGCAAGAACGGGGACATGAAGGTCCTGCGCGCGGATGGCTCCTATGAAGCCAGCCCCGACCTCACGATCAGCTTCGGCGGCCGCTATTCGGAACGCTCGGTCAGCGATTACGAGTTCGACCGCGCGGCTCCGCTCTATGCCGGGCAGGCCAGCGACCCGAACGGCTGCCTCGTGAAGTGGAAGGCCTTCGACGTGCCGATGAGCAACAGCTCGTGCAGCGCGGGCGATGCCTCTGGCTACTACACGGCAGGGCTCACCCGCCTTGCCACCGATCCGACGCTGGCCAGCATGGTCAAGCTGTTCAACCCCGGCGTTGCCGGTGTGCCGAACATGTACGTGCTCGACCCCAAGGCGATGGACAACGCGCTGGCATTCCAGAACAGCTTCTACCCGGGCAACGTCGAGGTCATGAACCCCGGCTCGTCCTACAAGGTGGGCGTCAAGCAGATCTCGGGCTATGTCCAGACCGACTTCCACGGCGACCTCTTCGGCCTGCCGTTCTCGGGTAATGCGGGCGTCAAGGTGATCAACACCAAGCTCGACATCACCCAGTACGTGACCGGCGATCCGCAGCCTTACGGCATGGCCAACACGCTGGCCGGATCGGTCAATACCAAGCGCAGCTTCACCGACATCCTGCCTGCCTTCAACGTCGCCTTCGACCTTGCGCAGAACCTCAAGCTGCGCGTGGCGATGTCGCGCACGATGACGCTGCTCGATCTCAACCAGTGGGGCGGCGGCCTGACCCCGAACTATGCGATCGACACCAGCATTCCGGGCACCCCGGTGTTCCGCGTGACCGGCGGCAGCCAGAGCGGCAACCCGCAGCTCGATCCCTGGCGCGCCACCAATGTCGAGGGTTCGCTGGAATACTACCTCGGCCGCGGCAGCCTGCTGAGCGTCGGCGCCTTCCACATCAGCGTCGACAGCTTCATCCAGAGCGGCAACGTCATCCGCACCGACCTGCCGGACAACGACGGTGTCGTGCGCGGCCGCACGGTGTCGATCAGCACGCCGGTTCAGGGTACGGGCGGCACGCTGCAGGGCGTGGAAGCGGGGGCCAAGCTCTCGTTCCTCGATCTCAGCTTCATGCCGGACTTCCTGCGCAACTTCGGTATCGACAGCAACTTCACCTACTCGCCGTCCGATACCGGCAAGAAGGACCTGTCGGGCAGCACGATTCCGTTCCAGGACAACTCGAAGATCCAGACCAACCTGGCGCTGTTCTACCAGGACTCGCACTTCCAGGCCCGCGTCGCGTGGAACTACCGTTCGGAGCGTGCCGTGCAGTCCGACTTCGGCGGCATTTCCGGCCTCGAACTCTACCAGGCGCCGACCAACTACATCGACGCTTCGGTCAGCTACGACATCACGCCGAACGTGACGATCTACGGCCAGGGTTCGAACCTTACCGGCGAGTACGAGAAGTACTACCTCACCTGGAAGGACCAGAAGGCCTACAACAACGTGTTCGAACGCCGCTTCACCGTGGGTGCGCGCGTCAAGTTCTAACCGGACCCTCCCCCTTTCCCCCCGCCCACTCCTCCTCCGGGCGGGGGGATCCCTTTTTTCGAAGGTTTGCGCTAACAGGTCTTCGGGGAGAGCAAGAATGGCGCCAGATACAGTCAGTCAGCCGATCCGTTCCATCCTGATCGTCGGCGGCGGCACGGCGGGCTGGATGGCGGCCAACCTCCTGGCCACGCGCCTGCGCCGCCTTCCAATCGAAATCACCCTGGTCGAAAGCCCCGACATCGGCACCGTTGGCGTGGGCGAGGCGACCGTTCCCGCGATCCGTGACTACTTCAAGGCCATCGGCGTGACCGAGGCCGAAGTCATGCAGGCCACGCAGGGCACCGTGAAGCTGGGCATCGAATTCCGCGACTGGCGGGCGCCGGGCACCAGCTTTTTCCATCCCTTCGGCCGCTACGGTGTCGACGCCTTCTCGGTGCCGTTCCACCAGTACTGGCTGAAACGCCGCATGGCGGGCGACGAGACGCCGCTGGCCGAATATTGCCTGCCGACGCAGGTGGCGATGCGTAATCTCATGCTGCTGCCGCCCGAGCAGCCGGTCAACGACCTTGGCGTGTTCGACTGGGCGATCCATTTCGACGCGGGCCTGTTTGCCCGTTTCCTCGCCGAGCGCGCGCGTGACACGCTGGGCGTGCGCCACGTGCAGGGCACGATCTCTGCCGCCAGCCGCGACGGCGAGAGCGGGCGCATCGCCTCGGTTGTGCTGAGTGACGGGCGCAGCCTCGAGGCCGACCTGTTTGTCGATTGTTCGGGCTTCCGCAGTCTCTTGCTGGGCCAGACGCTGGAGGTCCCTTACGAGGACTGGACACACCTCCTGCCGTGCGACCGGGCGGTGGCGATGCCCTGCGCGCACGGCGGCGAGCTCACCCCCTATACCCGCAGCACCGCGCGTGAGGCGGGTTGGCAGTGGCGCATTCCGCTGCAGCACCGGGTCGGCAACGGCTACGTCTATTCGAGCCGCCACATCTCCGACGACGAGGCGACCGCGACGCTGATCGCCAGCCTTGAGGGCGAGGCGCTGGCCGAGCCCAATATGCTGCGTTTCCGCACCGGCCACCGGACGAAAGTGTGGGAGAAGAACTGCGTCGCCCTCGGGCTGGCGGCGGGCTTCCTCGAACCGCTGGAATCGACCTCGATCGTGCTCATCCAGAGCGGCATCGAGCGCCTGCTCGCGCATTTCCCGGACCGCGATTTCGATCCTTCGCTGGCGGACGAATTCAACCGCATCACCGCGCTCGAATATGCGCGCATCCGCGACTTTCTTTTGCTGCACTACTGGGGCGGACAGCGCGGGGAGGCGCTGTGGCAGGAGTGCCGCGCGCTCGACCTGCCCGAGACTCTGGCCCAGCGCATCCGCGCCTACAAGGGGGCGGGCAAGCTGCCGCGCTTCGAGTGGGATTCGTTCCAGCCGCCGAGCTGGCTGTCGATGTTTGCCGGGTTCGAAATCTGGCCCGCGCGCTACGACCCGCTGGCAGACCAGTTCACGGCCGAGGAACTGGGCGGCACATTTGCGCAGATGCGCGCCGCCATTGCCCGCGCGGTCTCGCTTGCGGGCAGCCACGAACAATTCATTGCCGAGACCTGTGCAGCGCCTGCTGCGCAGCAGTCGGCGCACCAGCCCGCCTAGGAACACCGATGCGACGGACGCTTTCCCTTCTCGCCCTTTCTTGCGCCGCCGTGCCGCTGGCCTCGGCTCTGGCCGATGCCCCACTGCCGGAAGCCGCCACCGCGCACCCCGACCTCTGGCCCAAGGCGCATAGCGTCGGCCTCGTTGATCCCGAGACCGAGGCGAAGATCACGAAGCTGATGGCGCAGATGTCGGTGCGCGAGAAAGTCGGGCAGATGATCCAGCCTTCGATCGCCGCGATGAAGCCTGAGGAACTGCGCGAATATCCGGTCGGCTCGATTCTTGGCGGCGGCAACGATCCGCCGCTTTCGGGCAACGACCGGGGGCCGGCCAGCGACTGGATCGCTACTGCCGAAGCCTTCCGTCAGGTCTCGATCGAGAAGCGTCCCGGCCATGTGCCGATCCCGGTGATCTTCGGCATGGACTCCGTTCACGGCAACTCGAACGTCTTCGGCGCCACGATCTTCCCGCACAACATCGGTCTTGGCGCGATGCGCGATCCGGCGCTGATGGAGAAGATCGGTGAGGTGACCGCTGCCGAAAGCGCCGCCTCCGGCTTCGACTGGGCCTTCGGTCCCACCGTCACCGTGCCGCAGGATGACCGCTGGGGCCGCGCCTATGAAGGCTATTCGGAACGCCCCGAGATCACCCGTGAATATTCCGCCGCGATGGTGCGCGGGCTTCAGGGTGCGCCCGGCAAGAGCCGCATCCAGAACGGCAATGTCGCCGCCTCGATCAAGCATTTCCTGGCGGACGGCGGCACCCATGGCGGTATCGACCAGGGCGACGCGCAAGTGCCCGAAAAGGACCTGATCGAACTGCACGTGCCCGGTTACGTCAGCGGTATCGATGCCGGGGCGATGACGGTCATGGCCAGCTTCTCCTCGTGGAACGGGGTCAAGAACCACGGCAACAAGACGTTGCTCACCGATGTGCTCAAGGGCCGTCTCGGCTTCGAGGGCTTCACCGTGGGCGACTGGAACGCGCATGGCCAGATCCCCGGCTGCACCAACGGCAACTGCCCGCAGACCTTCAATGCCGGGCTCGACATGGCGATGGTGCCGAACGACTGGAAGGACCTGTTCAACAACACGCTGAAGCAGGTGCAGGACGGCACCATCCCGATGGCGCGGGTGGACGATGCGGTGCGCCGCATCCTGCGCGTGAAGTTCAAGCTGGGCCTGTTCGATCCGGCCCGTCCCTATGAGCACCGCAGCGAACTCGGCAAGCCGGAACACCGCGCGGTGGCGCGTCAGGCGGCAGCGGAATCGCTGGTGCTGCTCAAGAACAACGGCGGGCTGCTGCCGATCAGGCCGGGCCAGAAGGTGCTCGTCACCGGCACCCATGCCGACGATATCGGCATGCAGACCGGCGGCTGGACGATGTCGTGGCAGGGCACCGGCAACACCAATGCCGATTTCCCCGGCGCCACCTCGATCTGGGGCGGCCTCAAGACCGCGATCGAGGCGGCGGGCGGTACCGCCACGCTGAGTGCCGACGGCAAGGTGGCGGGGCCGAAGCCCGACGTTGCCGTCGTCGTCTTCGGCGAGACGCCTTATGCCGAAATGGTCGGCGACATTTCCACGCTGGAATTCCAGCCGGGCGACAAGCAGGCGCTGGCACAGTTGAAGGCGCTGAAGGCGCAGGGCATCCCGGTCGTCTCGGTGTTCATTTCGGGCCGTGCGCTCTGGGTGAACCCGGAGATCAACCAGTCCGACGCCTTCGTCGCCGCCTTCCTGCCGGGCTCCGAGGGCGAGGGCCTTGCCGACGTGCTGGTCGCCAGGAAGGACGGCACGCCGAACCAGGACTTCCGCGGCAAGCTCAGCTATTCCTGGCCGAAGAACGCGGGCCAGTTCCTCAACAACGTCGGCCAGCCGGGCTACGATCCGCAGTTCGCCTATGGCTATGGCCTGAGCTACAAGGACAGGACCGCGGTTCCGCCGCTGAGCGAAGTGGCCGGGCTCGATGCCTCGCTTTCCAACGTCTCGGTCTACTACCTGCCGGGCAAGGTACTGGTGCCGTGGAAGCTTGCGATCGGCGGCGCGGTTACGGTCAGGAACGTCGATGGTGGCGGCACACAGGAAGGCGCACGCCAGCTCACCTTCACCGGCCCTGGCGAAGTGCGGATCGAAGGGCCGACGGTCGATCTCAGCCGCCAGAGCAATGCGATGCTGTCCTTGCGCATCGACTACCGTATTGATTCCAAGGGGGCGACGGCGCCCAAGCTGGGCATGGGCGAAACGGTCCTCGACGGCGCACAGGTCTTCACCGCCGCGCCGGGCCAGTGGGCCAGCGTCAAGGTCTCGCTCTCCTGCTTCGCCAAGCATGGTGCGGACATGACGAAGATTTCGCGTCCGTTCGTGCTTCAAGGTGATGCAGGCCAGACGATCGCCATCTCCACTGTCAAGCTCGACGCCGACCCCACCGGCGCGATCTGTCCTGACTAAGTTCTGAAGAGAGAATGCCCACCATGTCGCGACTTGCGAAATTCGCCGCGCTCGCCCTGAGCCTTGCCCCTCTGGCCCTCACCAATCCGGCGCTCGCCGAGGAAGTGGACCAGAACCGCCTGCCGCCCTCGCAGGACCCGGCCCGCGTGGCAAACGGTCTTGCCCAGACGCCGCCGATGGGCTGGAACAGCTGGAACAAGTTCGCCTGCAACATCTCGGAAAAGACCATCCGGGACACCGCCGACGCACTGGTCGCCACCGGCATGAAGGATGCGGGCTACACCTACCTCGTGATCGACGACTGCTGGCACGGCGAGCGTGATGCCAAGGGCTTCATCACCGCCAATGCCAAGGCTTTCCCTTCGGGCATCAAGGCACTGGCGGATTACGTCCACTCGAAGGGCCTCAAGTTCGGCATCTATTCGGACGCCGGCGCCAAGACGTGCGGCGGCCGTCCCGGTAGCCAGGGGCACGAGTATCAGGATGCGATCACGTATGCCTCGTGGGGCGTTGATTACCTCAAGTACGACTGGTGCAGCACCGGCAGCCGTAATGCGGAAGAAGCCTATGCGCTGATGTCCGACGCGCTGCGCTCCACGGGGCGCGACGTGCTGCTCTCGCTTTGTGAATGGGGCACCAACAAGCCCTGGCTCTGGGCCTCGAAGATCGGCAACATCTGGCGCACCACCGCGGACATCACCGACAAGTGGTCGGGCAAGCACGGTTATGCGCTGGGCATGCTCGATATCGTCGATCTCAACGAGCCGCTCTGGCCTTATGCCGCGCCGGGGCACTGGAACGACCCGGACATGCTGGAAGTCGGCAACGGCGGCATGACCACCACCGAATACCGCAGCCACTTCTCGCTCTGGGCGATGATGGCCTCGCCGCTGATCGCCGGTAACGACGTGGCGAACATGAGCGCCGATACCAGGGCGATCCTGCTCAACAAGGACGTGATCGCGGTAGACCAGGACAAGCTGGGCCGTCAGGGGCGCCGCATTTCGAAGGACGGGAACGGTGAAGTCTGGGTCCGCACCCTGGCGGACGGCAAGCGTGCCGCTCTGTTGTTCAACCGGGGCGAGACGCCGGTGAGGCTGACGGTGAACTGGGCGCAGTTGGACTATCCGGCGAGCCAGTCGCTCAAGCTGCGCGACCTGTGGGCGCACCGCGATCTCGGCGCGATGAAAGGCAGCTACGCGGCGACGGTTGAGCCGCACGGCGTTGTCATGGTGACGCTGACGCCTTGATCCGGGCCTTCATTTGCGCCCCGATGCGGCGCGAGGGGGCAGGAAGAGGGAACCTCTTTCAAGCCTCTCGCGCGTGCAGCCGGGGTGCGAATGAGGGCTACGCCGAAGGGGGCGGAGGTAAAAGCGGTCCCTTCGGCGTCGGCTCGGCTGGAAGTCTCGACATACTCCTGTGCCTCGCCTCCTTGAATTGACGGGTTTTATCTACTGTCGTGGCAATGTGGAATGTGTCCACGCCGCCTAGCGTGCGCGCTGGGCCAGCGCTGCGTCCAGGCTGGCGATCTGGTTTCGGGCGGCGGCAATAGCGGTGCTGTTGTCGAGCAGGGCGGTCCTGAGGCAGCGGACGCTCATTTCCCCGCTTTCCAGCAAATGAAGGCGGTGCATGGCCCTTTGCCGGCTTTCCGTAAGATCCTGAATGGTTTGCGGCATATCCAATCTCCATGATTCGGAACGATAGGCCGGCGCATTTGCGTTAGGGGGGCTCATCCGCCGGCCTATCGAAACGGCGAATGCTTGCGCGCTCGTCGTTATTTCGAGATGGCAGGTTCACTTGTTAGTTAACCTGCTTTTGCGCGACCGCGAGTAATCGATTGACTGTTATTCTTAATTTAATTTGAAAATAACTCTCGCATTCGTCTTTGTCCAGAATTTTTGCATTGCGGCGAATCGATTTCGCCTGCTATTCCTGGATTAGACGGGATTTTATAAGCGTTTAGGGTGCGATGCAGCAATAAGCGGCCGGAACAGGTAACCACCTGATAGGTGAATACTATGGACCTTTTACCTCAAACACTTAGGTGCAAATTCAATCGTCATGTGCCCGATCGTCGCAAGGCGGTCTGGGATGGTTCGCATTTCCAGGGGACATGCGAATGCTGTGGCCTGCGTATCCGCAGGGAAGGTCCCGCCAAATGGCGGCGGGATTGGATTGGGT
Source organism: Sphingomonas sp. IC081 (assembly GCF_006874585.1). GTDB lineage: Bacteria > Pseudomonadota > Alphaproteobacteria > Sphingomonadales > Sphingomonadaceae > Novosphingobium. The sequence goes on along the minus strand of NZ_CP029761.1, from coordinate 3,055,166 downwards.
AAATACTTTCGACATTACTTTCCGCTTATCGCGAAATATCGCAAAATATGACGCTATTATGATCTTTGGATGGGGTTTCGAAATAATCGCCGGTCTATCCGATCGCACATGTTTCCGTGCGTGATCCCTGTCACGCATGGCCGGGCCGCCGCCGATGGACGGCCGGATGGATGAGTGGCTGGCGGCGCGAAATTCGCTTTTCGCGAATTTCCAAACGGTCGTTTACCGGATCATCTGGAACCGGTCCCGGTGGCCGAAGCTCCGGTGCGATATCCGGGCTGCGCCGACTCGCCAAACGCGGCGAGGATCCGCGCATGGCGGCTGGCCAGGCTGTCGCGGTATTCCGGGTGGGTGACGATGTAGGCGCTATTGTCCTCCACCGCTCGCACGACAGCGCGGCCAAGCCAGAGCGGATCCATCATGTTGGCCTGGATCGCGGCATATCGCTCCGGGTCCTGCAGGGCGGCATCGCCTTGCGACATGCGGCTGCGGGTAAGGCCGGGGAACAGCGTGGAGACACCCACGCCCGCCGGGGCGAGTTCCTCGCGCAGGGCGTCGGACAGGCCAAGAACCGCGAACTTGCTGGCCGAATAGGCGGCAAAGCTGGCGAACGGGCTCAGTCCGTTCATCGATGAGGTGTTGACGATGTGGCCCGATTGCCGTGCGATCATTTGCGGTGCGAAGGTGCGGATGCCGTTGTAGACGCCGGTGACGTTGATCGCCATGACGCGCTCGAAGGCATCGGGGGTGATCTCCAGCAGGGGCTTGAAGCCGGTGGAGATGCCGGCGTTGTTGCACAGCACGTCGATGGCGCCGAAGCGCGTCTCGGCGGCGCGGCGCGCATTCTCCCAGCTTTCCGGCGAGCGCACGTCGAGTTCGAGCAGCAGCGTTTCGGTCTCGTCCGGCAGCCTGGCGGCTTCCTCCTGCGCGAAGGCGAGGTTGATGTCGGCCAGCACGATGCGGGCGCCGCGCTCGGCAAAGGCCGATGCCATGCCGCCGCCGATGCCGCCGCCGATGCCGCCGCCGCCACCGGTGATGAGGACGGTCTTTCCGTTCAGTTCGAATATTGCGGTGCTTCCTGGTCGGCGGCCGAGCGGTCGATCCGCATGCGCTCGCGCCAAGGGGCACTGGCGGCTTCGTCCGGCCCCTGGATCTCGACGGCAAGCGCAACGTGGGCGAGCATGAGCATGAGGTCCATCAACCGTTGCTCGGCCGGAGTGAAGGTGCCCAGCGAACGCATGTCGAGGTAATCCAGCGCGGCGTCCAGCAGGGGCGCGGCCGCCGCGAAGAAGGCCTCGCGCTCCTCGGCCCTCGAGGCGCTGCGCCGGGCGGCGCGGGCGGCGGTTCCGGCAATGGCCCAGTGGTCCGCGAAAGGTTCGAGCGACGCGAAGCCTGCGGGGAGCGATCTCGCGGCGGTCACAGGACGGCACCTGTTTGCTGCGCATGGGCCTGCACCCGCGCGTCGACTTCGTTGAACAGGTGGCGGCACAGCGCTTCCATGCCCTGGAAGTGGATGTGGCGGATGGCGCCGCTGGAAAGGCCGCTCTGGCCGCGCTCGATCATGGCGATGTCCTCGCAGTGGATGTCGCGGATCTGGGCGAGCGAATACTCGCGCGCGAACCGGTGGCTGGCGTTGCGGTCCTCGCCCACCCAGTAGACCCGTACTACCCCGCGCGACCGGTCTGCCGAGATCGGGTAGACGGTATGCGAGAAGGGCTGGGTGGGGGTGCCGATCAGGAAGAGGTTGGGGAAGAAGGCCAGATAGTCGCGGTCATGGGGCCGGCCCAGCAGGCCCTGCTCGGCGAGTGCGGGAATGCCGCGCAGGGCGGCGGCGCGCTGGAAGGGCAGCAAGGCAGGCTCGGGGTTCGACCAGATGCGCTGGGTGCGGTGCGGCCCCTCGAAGTCCATCTGCGCGGGGTAGCCGAACGGATTGTCGCCGCCGATCCCCGCTCCTCCCGAACGCGGGTGGATGAAGCGCAAGTGGTAGTTTTCCTGGAAGTTGTCGTACGTCAGCTTCCAGTTGGCGGCGATCTCGTAGGAGTACTGGCTGAAGCTCGTTGCCCGCGCGACCGGCATTTGTTCAAGCCGCTCGGCATAGCTGCCCAGCCATTCGCGCAAGGGCGCCGCATCGGAATCGAAGTTGACAAACAGCAGCCCGCCGCATTCCTGCAAGCGCACTTGCGGCAGCGCGCAGTCCTGCTTGTCGAGATGGAATGCCTCGAAATCGGGCGCGGAGATCAGCGCGCCGTCGGTGCCGAACGTCCACAGGTGATAGGGGCAACTGAACCGGCTGCGGCATCCCGAAGCCTCTTCGACCAGCCGTGTCCCCCGGTGGGTGCAGACATTGTGGAAGGCCCGGATCCTGCCGTCACGGCCCCGCACGATCAGCAGGGAGGCGCGGGCGAATTCGAGATCGCAGCGCAGGAAGCTGCCGGGTTCGGGCAGTTCGCAGACGTGGCCGACGTGGATCCAACTGCGCAGGAACACGGCCTCGCGTTCACATTCGAAATAGGCGGGATCGTAGTAGGCCCTGGCCGGCACGGGGGCGCTGCCCAGCCAGGCGAGATCCGCGTCGGCAATGCGCTGGAAGCGGGAGGCAGTTTCGGTCACGGCGCGAATCCTCTCTCGGTGTTCGCCCGGGTCTATGCCTGGTCTCGTAAAATTCAAACAGGTGTGTCGTAAGTTTGATCGCCGCGAAACAGCCCGTTGCGGTGCAGTATGTGCTGCCGTTCGGCGCGGAACCGGGCGATTACCTCGTCTGCGCCGAACTTCGGGCACAGGCTGGAGCATAACCCGCGCAGGCCAATGATCGCCCCGGCGAGCAGGAAGGTGCAGTAGACCTTCCTGCTCGCCGCCTACCAGCGCAACAGGCGGGCGCCGAGCAGCGCGCCAAGGCCGGTGGCGAGCGCGATACCCAGCGAATACCAGGTCAGCACGAAGACCGCCGAGGTTTCCGGGCAATGCAGGCAATAGAGGCAGGCGGCCCAGGCCCCGGCGGCAAGACCGGCGGTTGCCCCTGCCAGCGCGAGGCGGGTGGGGGCGAGGCGCTTCAGGGCCCAGAGCAGCCCGGTCAGGATCGGCAGCGATAGCAACAGCACCACGCCCGCGCAGGCTTTCCAGCTATGGCCGAGCCACATGTCGAGCCACTGCGCGCGGGGCGTGTGCAGCAGTTCCACCGTGGCCATGACGGAGAGCAGCGCAAGGGGCAGGAGCAGCAGCCAGAGCTTGCGCTGCGGCCCGCAATCGGGCCGCGCCAGGCGCAGGGTGGCGACCAGCCCGAGCGCGCCGAGCGTGGCGGCATAGGCTGCCTTCATCCAGAAACCGCCGCCGTGCATCGCCGCCATCAGGTCGTGCCGGATGCCGAGCCCGAGCCCGAGTGCCGCCCCGGTCGCCAGCAGGCCGAGCCCGAGCCCGGTCAGGATGCGCCGCGCGGCGGCATGGCGCGGCACCGCGCACAAGTCCGCGCTCAGCGAGGCGACAAGGCATTCGCAGGTGGTCTTTTCGGTGCTGGCCGGGCCGTTCATCGGATCGCCTCCCGCACCCGCGCGGCCAGCGCCTTGAGGCCGCGATGGGTGGAGACTTTGACGTCGGATTCGCCCATGCCCTCGCGCTCGGCCGCCTCGGCGGTGGAGAGGCCGTCGATCCGTGTCGCGCGGATGGCGCGGGCCTGCTTGTCGGGGATCGTCGCCAGCAGTGCCTCGGTGTCGAGGCCGGCGCCCACTTCGTCCTCGAAGCTGGCGATCGACAGGCTCTCCTCCAGGCCCTCGATCGGCACGGTGCGGCCCTGGCGGCGGAAATGGTCGATCATCTTGTAGCGGGCGATCGCGTAGAGCCAGCCGGTGAAACTGCGCGTTCGGTCGTAGGTCATGCGGCGGGTGTGCAAGGCGATCAGCGTTTCCTGCAAGAGATCCTCGATATCGTCGTCGCGCCCGGCCATGCGGCGGCGGAAGAAGGCGCGCAGACGCGGCACCAGCGCATCGAGCAGGCGGGCATAGGCCTTGCCGTCGCCATCGAGGGCGCGGATCATCCAGTCCCTGAGTTCGGTTTCGCCGGTGCGCATCAACATGTCCACGGGAGTTCGCGGCAGAACCCCGCGACGTTACACGGGGGCAGCCGATGCGCGAGGTTTTTTCTGATCCCCGGGGTTTTGCGGAGAAGCGTTCTCACGGCCCGTGAACCCTGTCTGCCTAGCTCTACCCCTGCGAACCGAGTGGCAGGGAGGCGGGCGTGAGCGGGCTGGAAGCACTGATGATCAAGGCCAAGGGCGCGGCCCGGCGCGGCGAGACGGAGGCGGCGCGGGCGCTTTACCGCGAGGCGCTTTACCGCTTCCCGCGCAATTCGCGCGCGCGCGTGGCGCTGGCGGCACTGGAGGCGGTCGACGCCGATCCGCCGCGCCAGCGCCTCGATGCGATGATCGCCGCCTACCGGACCGGGGCGATGGACGATGCGGCGCGCCACGGCGCCCGGCTTTCCGAGGAATTTCCGCGCAGTTTCACCGTCCACAACCTGCAGGGCGCGGCGCTGCTGTCGCTGGGGGTCTTGCCCGCGGCGGAAGCGGCCTTCCGCCGGGCCATCGCCGCGGACCCGGATGCGGCGGCCTGCTACAACAATCTGGCGATCACCCTGAGGCGACAGAACCGCACCCTGGAGGCCGAGAACACCTACAGAGAGGTGATCGCGCGCCACCCCCGCTATGCCGATGCGCGCTACAACCTCGGCAACCTTCTGGACCTTGCCGGACGCTCCCGCGAAGCCGAAGTGGAGTTTGCCGAAACCGTCCGCATCGATCCTGGCTATGTCGAGGCGCATTACAACCTCGGCAACTTGCGGGCGAAGCGGGGCGCGCGGGCGGCGGCGGTCGATTCCTACCGCAAGGCGGTGACCCTAAAGCCCGATCATTCGAACGCCTACAACAACATGGGCGGCGAACTGCTGCTGCTCGACCGGATCGACGAGGCGCTCGAGGCTTATGACCGTGCGATCGCCGCCGATCCCGCCAATAGCCAGGCCCTCGTCAACCGGGGCAAGGCACTGGTGCTGAAAGGTTCGCTGCCCGAGGCGATCGCCGCCTTCCGGCATGCCTATGAGATGGATCCGGCGGACCGTTCCGCCCTGCTTCAGGCGCTGTTCGAGGAAGCCCATGTCTGCGACTGGAGCCACCGCGACCAGTTCGCCCTCACTGACGGCCCCGCCGCCGCCGCCGTCCAGCCATTCGCGGCGCTGCCCTTCGTTGACGATCCGCAGCACCAGTACCGCCGCTCGCGCGCCTGTGCGGCGGTGAAGTTCGGCGCCGCCCCTGAAACCCTGCCCGATCCCGCCCCGTCAACAGACGGCCGCATCCGCCTCGGCTACTTCTCCGCCGACTTCCACGACCACGCGACGATGTACCTGATGAGCGGCCTGTGCCGCGAACATGACCGCAGCCGCTTCGACATCCGCCTCTACAGCTACGGCCCCCGCGCCGAGAGCGATGCCTCGCGCATCGAACTGCGCCGCCATGCCGGCGCCTTCACCGAGATCGGCCATCTCACCGACCTGCAGGTGCGTGAGCTCGCCCGCGGCGACGGGCTGGACATTGCCGTCGACCTCAAGGGCTACACCCGCGGCACCCGCAGCGCGATGTTCGGCCAGCGCCTTGCCCCCGTGCAGGTCAGCCACATGGGCTACCCCGGCACCATCGGCCACCCCTGCATCGACTACTTCGTGGCCGACGCGGTGGCGCTGCCTCCCGGCGGCGAGGCCGGGTTCAGCGAGAAGATCGTGCGCCTCGCGGGTTGTTACCAGGCCAACGACGAGCGCCGCGCCATCATCCCGGACACCCGCTCCCGCACGGACTGGGGGCTGCCGGAGGACGGCTTCGTCTTCTGCTGCTTCAACCACACCTACAAGATCAGCCCGGCCGAGTTCGCCATCTGGATGCGGTTGCTGGAGCAGGTCCCCGGCAGCGTGCTCTGGCTGCTGCGCTCCAACGCATGGGCCGAGGCGAACTTGCGCCGCCACGCCGAGGCCCACGGCATCGGCCCGGCGCGGCTGGTCTTCACCAAGGGTATTGCCCATGGCGAACACCTCGGCCGCCTCGCCCATGCCGACCTCTTCCTCGATACCTTCAACGTCAACGCCCATACCACCGCGTCCGACGCGCTCTGGGCGGGCCTGCCGGTCCTGACGCTGACCGGCCGCCAGTTCGCCGCGCGGGTGGCGACCAGCCTTGTCCACGCGGTCGGCCTGCCCGAAATGGCGGTAAGCGATGCCGCAGCCTACGAGCAGACCGCCCTGGCGCTGGCCCGCGATCCGCAGCGCCTTGCGGACTTGCGCACGCGGCTGGCGCAGAGCCGCACCGCTGCGCCGCTGTTCCGCACCATCGACTACACCCGCCGCCTCGAAGCCGCTTTCGCCGAGATGCATCGCCGCCGTCTGGACGGCCAGCCCCCCGATCACTTCGAGGTGGCATAGCCCGCTTGCCTTTCCGCCGCCCGGGATGCCACAAGCAGTCCATGCTAGCTCACACCCGCGCCCTGATCGCCGCCGCCACTTACGCTTTCGTCGCCCGCCGCAAGGTCGCCGGCGTGTTCGACCACTCGGCGGGACGCGACCTCAGGATCGCCGCCGAAAGCCGGGACAACCAGCTTCAGGGCTTCGACGGCGAGCGCGAGACGATGTTCGGCGGCACCCTGCCCGAACTCTTCGACGGCGGCGACAAGACCTACCTCTCGTTCGAAATCGAGGGAGGCAAGGCGCAAGGCTACGACCGCGGCTCCTCCACCGCCTTCACCGCACAAGTGGCGGGCCGCGTGGTGCAGGTCTACGACCACGGCCAGGGCGCCTGGTTCGCCTACGATGTGAAGGACATCGACCTCGGCTACGATGCTAACCGCGAAGTGGCCGCATGAAGTAGCACCATCCCGGCGCACGCCGGGAGCGCTGTGAGTCCGGCGGAAAGGTTCAGAAGAAAAAGGTTTCAGAAGAAAAGAGACAATTCCCGGGGGATGATCCCCCGGACCCTCGGAGCGTCGACCTTGCGCGCTGCCTAACCGTTCCGCGCCCATGGCGGTGGGCGTAGGTAAGGGCATTCGACCGACAGGGGGGGCGGTTGCGGAAGGTCGGCTCTGGGTTGCTACTACTGCGAAAGCCGCCATTCTCAAGCCAACTCTATTGTGCATGTTTTTTTCGCATGCGAAGTGCAGGAGCCTGCGATTTCAGGGGGGGCACACATGTTTGCGATAGCGCTTGCACTACTTGCTCAATCAGCAGCTGGCACCTCGCTAGTGCAAGATGGAGGCGTTTGCGTCGGCCTTTCATGGGTTAAACTTGCGAGCCGTGAGCAAACATCTGTCGATTATGGTCCTGACTTCAGCGTATATAGGTTTCATGGCCCAAATGGCGAAGACGACCATTGGTGGGGCGTCTACTGGGGCCGGCACGCCAGCGTTAGACCTGACGGCCCCATATTACTTCGGCGAGACGGAGTTACCATTCGACGAGCGTTCGACGATGGCAAATTCCAAGGTTATCTTGCAGAGAAAGATGGTTTGCAGAACCATTTCTTCGGCTCCATGTTCGATGGCTCTGCAACAGATATGGAATTTTTCGAACGCGTCGATTTCGGAAGAATCGTGCAGTCATTATGCGCGCCACATGACGCATAACGACGCTATCTAAAGCGGCCCGCGGCTTCCGAGACGGTCAACGCGATTTCTAAAGGTCATGAATGGACTGCTTCCGTCAGGCCGTTTTTTCGTAGGGCTGCGACCGGACAGGCCGCTATGGAGCGCGGCCCGACGGCTACTGAATAGCCGACAAGGGCGCAAAATGCTTTTGGTGGAGGTACCGCATTGCAGTCGTTCGGCATCCCTGACATCGTGCTTCAATGAAGCGCCGAACGCAGATCATAGTGAGCGTCGCCGTGATTCTGCTAGTTGGCTTGGGAACTCTTCCATTCTGGGGGATCGCGCCTGCGGCCTTCCTTGATTCACGTCGAACCGTCATCTCACGGACGACTTCGCCAGATGGAGAGCGGTCAGCTTGTAGCGCGACAAATTGGATGATGATTGCGCGTCAATCAGGATGAGAATGTGATTGTCGCAGTGCGTCGATCAGTGCCCGTTTAGATTGTCGCTGGCAAGTTCGTCGTTCTCATCCTGATTGTCGCGGATGGTCTCGAGAACCTTTGGCGTGGTGTATGCGGCGGGCCGCCCGGCACCGGTGCGTCTGGCCTGAGCGGTGCGCCGCCGGTAACTTTCGACGTTCATCTCGAAGATGGTGGCGTGGTGGACGAGCCTGTCGACAGCGGCGAGCGTCATCGCGGGATCGGGGAAGACCCTGTTCCACTCGCCGAAGGGCTGGTTGGCGGTGATCAGCAACGACCGTCGCTCGTAGCGCGCGCTGATCAACTCGAAGAGCACCGATGTCTCGGCTTGGTCGCGCGAGATGTAGGCGAAGTCGTCGAGAACCAGCAGGTGGTATTTGTCGAGCTTGGCCATCGCGGATTCGAGCGCGAGTTCGCGCCGCGCGACCTGCAGGCGTTGCACGAGGTCGGAGGTCCGGGTGAACAAAACCCTCCAGCCCCGCTCTACCAGCGCCAGGCCGATAGCTGCGGCGAGGTGGGTTTTGCCGCCGCCGGGCGGACCGAACAGGATGAGGTTGGCACCTTGCTCGAGCCAACCATCGCCAGCGCACAGGGCCATGACCTGGGCCTTGGAGATCATCGGCACGGCATCGAAGGCGAAGCAGTCGAGGGTCTTGCCTGCGGGTAGATGTGCCTCTGCCAGGTGGCGTTCGATCCGACGCCGATCGCGTTCGGCAAGTTCGTGCTCGGCCAGCGCGGCGAGGAGTCTGCTGGCGGGCCATCCTTCCTTGTCTGCCTGGGCGGCGAAGTCCCCCCAGATGTGCTTGATGGTGGGCAAGCGCAGTTCGTTGAGCATGAGGCTGAGACGCTGTGCATCAATCATGGGAGTTGCGTTCATGCGGCTTCTCCCTGTTCGATAAGTCCGTCGTAGATCGAGAGCGGCACCAGTTCGACCACGACTTCGGGCAGATCGGCAGGGTCCGGACAGAACCGGGCCCGCAAGGTTGTCAGGCACGGCGTTCGGCGCGCCGCCAGGTCCTCGGTCAGGAGCCCCGCGAGTTCGGCCTCGCATGCACGCTCGTGAGCCATGGCCAGAAGTTCGACGGTGGTGCGGCAGGCTTCCCGCTCGCCCTGAAATTCCAGCAGGTGGTCGAACATCAGGCGATAGGCCTCTCGCGGGAACAGGCTATCGCGATAGACCAGCCCTAACAGTGCCATGGGCTTACGGCGCAGGGAATGGATCACGTGCCGGTAATCAACAACGTGGCCGTGCTTCCCGTTCATGCCTGCGCGTCCGCGCGGCAGGGTCATGAGTCTCGTGCCGCCGATGAAGAGGTCGAGGCGGTCATCATAAAGGCGAGCCCGCAAACGGTGCCCGATCAGGCGGGATGGGACCGTGTAGAACACCTTGCGCAACGTGAAGCCGCCCGAGGATGTGACCGTCACGAGGATCTCCTCGTAGTCGGTGGTGCGCACGTCCGGCAGCGGCTGCAGGAACTTGCGTTCGGCATCGATCCCGGGGCCGTGCCGCCGGTTGCGCGCATTCACGACCTCGTCGATGAAGCGGCGATAGTCGGCAAGGTCGGAGAAGTCGGCGCTCCCGCGCAGCAGCAGCGCATCCTTTATGGCAGCCTTGATATGGCCATGGGCACTCTCGATCGCGCCGTTCTCATGGGCAACGCCCCGGTTGTTCCTCGTGGGCTCCATTCCATAATGGTCACAGAGCGCGTCATAACGCTTGGTCAGGTCGACCCTGGCATCCGCGTCCAGATTGCGGAAGGCGGCCGAGAGGCTGTCGGTACGATGAAGCTTCGGCGCACCGCCTGCGGACCAGAGCGCGTTCTGCAGCCCTTCGGCCAAGGCGACAAAGCTCTCGCCGCCCAGGATGATGTGCCCGTGTTCGAAGCCGCCACATGGAAGCCGGAAGTGATAGAGCAGATGGTCCAGGGGCTGTCCGGCGATGGAAACTCCCAGATCGTCCATGCACGTAAAATCGGACAGGCCGAGCCGCCCGGCCTCGTGCACTTGCCGGAAAATGACTTCGCGATCTTGCCCGTTGACGGCGCGCCAGTCGCGAATGCGCCTCTCCAGGGTTCGCCGGGAGCCGAACTCCGTCTCGGGATATCGGCGCCGCAGCTCCTCGAAGATCGCTATGGGCCGAAGGCCCGGGGCAGCCTCTAACATCGGCACGACAACTTCATCGAAAATACCGGCAAGGGGATCGGGTCGGCGCCGGCTGCGCGGTGTTTGCCGCTGCGATGGCAGCTGGGTGGCCTGCAGAACCCGATAGCCCGTCGCCGGACTGAACCCTGCCTTCGCCGCCGCCAAGGCGACGGGGTCATAACGTCTGTTGGTCATGAAAAGTCTCACTTGATGATCGTTGATGTGTCGGCCGGCCACACGTCAGGTCCTCCTCCCCGGAAAACCCGATGCATAGCGGCCACCACGACCATCACAGGCACCCGGCAAAGAGTGCCTCCGGTGTGTCGGGACCGGCTACGGGCTACGCCCTACGCCGATCCCGACACACCGGATTCTCATCTTGATTGTCGCGCTTTCTCGTCCAGATCGCCGCGCAACAGTCAGCTCAAGTCGAGCGGATGGTTGTCGGTGGCGTGCCATCCATCGTTGTTATGGTTCGGTCTTGGTGGTTGCCCGACTGGTATCTGGTCGGCTGCGCAGCAGCTTCGCACTATGAGGAAGCTGAAGCGCAAGTCCGCTGGATATCAAACGATGCGATTGCCGTGTCCCACACTGAAGATCAGCTATATTGGAAAACCGGGTCGGCGCCTTTCCACAGCTCCTCCTGCGAAAACGTGTCGGTCAAACTCGTCAACGAACACTTGTAATGCATGACGGCAGCCGAACCTGTCGCAACCGGCGACTGGTTTGGTCGACAAGCGTAACCGGACGGGCCGCTCCTTGGCGCATCAAATCGCACCTGGAGCGACCGCCAAGGGCGCCAATCGGCCTCAGTGTGCTGCCACCCAATCCCTGAGAGCGGCATCGATCCGTGACTGCCAGCCAGGGCCGCCGGATTTGAAATGCTCGATCACCTCAGGCGAAAGGCGCAGCGTGGTGCTGACCTTTTTCGGAGCTTTCTGCGGGCCGCGTGCGCGCATCGTCTTTGCTAGGTCCGGGAAGGCCTCAGCGAAAGGCTTTGCCCTGGCGAAGTCCTCAACCGTCCATTCGGGGTTATCGCTGACCACATCCATATCGGCCTTGGTGTATCCGGGGGCGGCGTGTTTCGGGTCGGTCATGGCAGGAGCCTCCGTTCCGTAATGCTGGCCGGGCGAGCAGAGATGATAGAGACGCCTTCGGTGCCCAGCACAGCGAAAATCACCGTGATCGTGCCGTTCATCTCACCGATGGCGGCAAAGCGTCCGTCCTTCGCGGGGATGACCAGGGCGGAGAGGAAGAACCCTTCGCCTACATCGGCGAAGTCGATCCCGTGCTTGACGAGGTTCGCTTGCCGTTTTGGTTCATCCCACACGATTGTCATGGTTTTTTGTAGTTACGATTTGATTTCCAGTCAATCGCTTTTTGTAACTACAATTTGTCTATGACGTCAGGATCGATCTTTCAGTTCCTCAGGCGATGCAGCCCTTGAAGATCTTGTCAGCGGTCCCATCGGCAAACATAATCGGCAAGAAACCGGACGGACCGCTGCTCGGCACGTCAAATCCGCCCACGAACGACCGACTAGGGCGCAATGACGCCGCTCCAACAGCCTGGCGGCGTCTTCCGAAGCCCCTAAGCCGCCTGCGCCAATGCCGGCTTGCTCAGCAGCGCCAACAGCGAAATCCGGTTGAAGAACCACATCCGTTGCAGTTCGAGGCTGCTGTACTTCCGCAAGGTATTGGCGAAAGTATAGGGCGTGTACCAGACGTTGTGATCGGGGTGGACGCCTTCGAGGAACGTCTCCGTCTCGGCGCGGTAGTCGAAGTGGCGGGCGCGGCATTGGAAGGCGTCGGGCACGGTGATGAGGAACAGGCCCGCATCCACCGCCTCGATCTGGGCGAGGAACCCGGCGACGTCGGGCACATGCTCCATCACTTCGGGCACCAGCACCACGTCGTAGCGGCCGCTCGCCTGTGCCAGATCGGTGTAGAGTTCGCCAGTCACGTAAGGGCGCAGTTGCTCCAGCGCCTCGCCGTGGGGATCGACGCCGTCGAGATGGGCGCAGTGCTCCTCCAGCCGGACATGGAGCGAGGTGCGCGGATCGGTGATCGGCCAGTCCGCGCAGCCGACATGCAGCACCCGCTGCCCGGCGAGCAGGCTGGCGAACACGTCCATGCGCGGCAGGCCCGCCAGTTCGCTGCTGACCGGCACGCGCTGGAGAAAATAGGGCGCGTGGATCTGTTCGAGCGGGGAGGCGGTTTCGGCGGCTGGATCGGCCACCGGTTCGGCCGCTGGCTCAGGCGGCGGGGCTGCGGGAGGCGTGGTCACCGTGCTGACGTCCACCTTGTGAATCCGGTCGTAGGACTGGCTGGTCGAGCCCCAGAGCTGGTGCGCGTAGACCGGATCGCTGCCCTCGTACGTCACGCCGGTGAAGTGGCGCGGGATGAAGTAGTGGCTGGGGTAGATGCGCAAGGGGGTATAGGCGAACTTGCGGTAGCAGTCGGTCAGGCGCTGCGGGCCGACCGTCTTCCACGCCATCTCGCCCACCACCGAGGGGCTGGCGGCGATATCGTCGATGATCTGCCTGACGAAACCATTGCCCGCCGCGCAGCCGAAGTAGCCGGCGGCGATCAGGCCGGGGCGGGCGATCTCGCTTTCCCAGCAGGCGAAGGCCTCGCAGTCGAGCAGGTCGTCTGTCAGCGGGCGGGTGCAGATGCTGTCCGCGTCGAACACGATGCCGCCGTGTTCCTGGAGGATTTCCCAGCGCATCATGTCGGCCACGCCGTTCCATTCGCGCTGGCGCATCTCGGCCATGTGGCGGGCGTTGATCCAGCCGCGCGTTTCCAGTTCGGCATTGCCCCAGAGGCGGAATTGCCAGTGCGGGTGCGCGGCGCGCCAGGTGTCGATGCAGTTGTCGGGGCGGCGGCTCTCGTCGCCCACCCAGATGAAGTGGAAGGTCCTGGGGATCATGCCTGCCTGCCTCGTGTCGATTGCCACCGAGAACTAGGCGAACAGGGTTTGCGAAGCGCGAAGCGGGGTATCCGGGGTTCTGCGTGTATCCCCGCCCCTGCGTTGGCGAACGCCAGGGGCGGGGCCACGGACCGGGGCCCGGCCGTCTGTCAAGGACATGGGCCGGGGCGGTCCTGGATGTGCCGGAGCGACACCGGTGGTGCGGATTAGCGCCGCTCCGGGCGGGATGATCCTCGGGGGAAGAAGATCAGTCCCGCGGGATGACCCAACGGATCGTCCCCATGTACGTGCCGCCGACCGTCAGGCCGTCGGCATCGGTGGCGGGCTCGAACCGGGCGCGCCTGCTCACGTTCTTGCAGGTGGCCTCGTCGAGACCCGAATAACCGCTGGAGGTGACGATCGTGCACTGGCCGACCCGGCCACGTGCATCGATGTCGAGCCGGAAGCGCACCAGGCCCTGGTGTTCGGCGCGCAAGTCAGCGGAGGGATAGTCCTGGGTCGAGACCCAGTTGCCGGGGTTGCCCCGCGGCAGCGCGCCGACCGGCTGGAAACGCTGCAACGGCGAGGGCGCGGGGCTGGGCGTGACGACGCTGTCGCCCGGCGCCGATCCGGTCGCGGTCGAAACCGGGCCTTCGGGCTGGCTGGATACGTTGAAATCGCTGGTCGTCGGAAGCTTCAGGTCCGGGGTGGGCGCGGTGAGCACGGTGTCCTGGACCTGGCGCGTCTCGGGCTGGGGGCTTGGCATCACCTCGGGCGGGGGCGGCGGCGGGGTGAGGCTGATCTGCTCGCCCGACAGCCGCGGCCCGGGATTGGGCTTCAGCATCGTGACGGCAAGCCCGTTGATCAGCGCCAGCACGGCGCCGGCCTGGATCAGCGCAACGACGCCGCCGGTCAGGAACTTGTGGTTGGAACTGGAACTCCGATCGACATAGGACATCGGCATTCTCTCCATCTGCGTGCTCCTGGCCGCGAGGGAGTCCGGTCCGTGGTGCGAAATCCACGGTTGGTCGCGGACAGGGAGCACTTCATGGATGAAGCTATCACGATTTCGCATTGTGCAAATGAAATAATGCTGACCAACACAAGCATTTAACTAGCGAGGCTGACCATAATCGCGCTTAGTTGCTTGTGCTGGTTTGGAAATCCGCCGCAGGCGGATTTTGGCGGCACCGGCCCGCTCCCCCGACCGACCGCCCGCGACGTGCACCCTGCCGCGCGGGCCCCCTCAGCAAAAAGCTCCCCGGACCTTTTGGTGTTCTTCGGGACGGGAGTGAGCCGGTGCCGCCATGAAAATGCCCCTCGGGCATGGGCGCAAACGGTCTCTACCGTGCCGCGGCAATGGCTTTCTGTCTGCGGCGTTGCACCGAACTGCCAAGGCCGATGGCTTCGCGGTACTTGGCCACCGTGCGGCGGGCCAGTTCGAAACCCTTGTCCTTGAGCAGGTCGACCAGGGTATCGTCGGAGAGAATCGCCTTGGGATCCTCGGCATCGATGAGCCGGCGGATCGCCGCCTTCACCGCTTCGGCCGAAGCACCGCCTTCGCCGCCTGCCGCGGCCACGCCCGAGGTGAAGAAGTACTTCAGCTCGTAGGTGCCGCGCGGGCAGTTGAGGTACTTGTTCGAGGTGACGCGGCTGACGGTCGATTCGTGCATGCCGATGGCCTCGGCCACGGTGCGCAGGGTCAGCGGCTTGAGTTGCGAGACGCCGTGGCGGAAAAAGCCGTCCTGCTGGCGCACCAGTTCGGCGGCGACCTTGAGGATGGTCTTCTGCCGCTGGTCGAGCGCCTTGATCAGCCAGTTGGCGTCGGTCAGCTTGTCCGAAAGCCAGGCGCGCGAGGCCTTGTCGGTGCAATTGCCGCGCAGTTCCAGGAAGTAGCCGCGATTGACGATCAGGCGCGGCAACGTGGCCTCGTTGAGCGCGATGTCCCAGCCCGGCGGCAGGTCGGCGCCGTCCTCGGGCCTGGTCCTGGCGGGCGTGATCAGGATGTCCGGTACCACCGCGCCGCCGGGTTCTGCGCCGAAGCGCAGCCCCGGCTTGGGATCGTAGCCGCGCAGTTCGGCCAGCATGTCGGCCATGTCCTCGTCGTCGACGGCGCAGAGGCGCTTGAGGCGCGGCAGGTCGCCGCGCGCGACAAGGTCGAGGTTGTCGATCAGCCGCGCCATGCACGGGTCGAGGCGGTCCGCCTCCCGCGCCTGCAGCGCGATGCATTCGCCGAGCGTGCGGGCGCCGACCCCGGTGGGATCGAGCGACTGCACGACCGCCAGCGCCGCTTCGGCTTCGGGCATCTCGATGCCGAGATCGAGCGCGACTTCGCCCAGCGGGACCGGCAGGTAACCCGCCTCGTCGAGCAGGCCGATCAGGTAGCGGGCGATGCCGGCCAGCAGGGCATCCCCGGTGGCGGCGCCGAGCTGGGCTTCGAGATGTTCGACCAGCGAGAGCTCGCCGCCGCCGTGCCGCTCGATGTCGGGGCCGTCCTCGCCGCCGCCCGAGAGGCGGATCTCGCCGCTCCAGTCGCCCAGGGGACTATCGCGCGGGGCGGTTTCGCTGCCATCGCCGGTGTCGCGTTCGCGCTCGCCGGCATGGACTTCATGATCGAGCGGGCGATCCTCGCCGCCGCGGCCTTCGCCGATCAGCCGGTCGACCGCCGAGGTTTCCGGCGATGTCAGGCGCGGCGGCTCGGCCGGGCCTTCACCGCGTTCGTCGATCGCGGCAGCGGGGGCGCCGGCGGGGCCGGTAGCGGGGGCGCCAGCGAGGTCGGGGCCGCCCAGGTCGAGCAGGGGATTGCCTTCCAGCGCCTCGCCGATGAAGGTCTCGATCTCGAGATTGGAGAGCGCCAGCAGCTTGATCGCCTGCTGGAGCTGCGGGGTCATGACCAGCGACTGGCTTTGCCGCAGGTCCAGCCTGGGCCCCAGCACCATGGCTCAGCGTCCCGAAGGGGGCTGCCTCGTGTGCTTCGCCCCATGCGCGCCGTCGAGCCCCCTCACGGCGAGATATGGCGTGACAGGGGGCATTCCCGTCACAGGGTGAAGCCTTCGCCGAGGTAGAGCCGGCGGACGTTCTCGTCCGCGACCAGCGCCTCGGGGCTGCCGGCGAACAGCACCTGACCGCCGTAGATGATGCAGGCGCGGTCGACGATGTCGAGCGTCTCGCGGACGTTGTGGTCGGTGATCAGCACGCCGATGCCGCGGGTCTTGAGGTCGCGCACGAGATCGCGGATGTCGGCGATGGACAGCGGGTCGATGCCGGCGAAGGGCTCGTCGAGCAGCATGATCGAGGGCTTGGCGGCCAGCGCGCGGGCGATCTCGCAGCGGCGGCGTTCACCGCCCGAAAGTGCCATCGCCGGGCTGGAGCGCAGGCGGGTGAGGCCGAACTCGTCGAGCAGGCGTTCCAGTTCGGTGGCGCGGATGTCGCGGTTGGGCTCGTTGAGTTCGAGCACCGCGCCGATGTTCTGCTCCACCGTCATGCCGCGGAAGATCGAGGTCTCCTGCGGCAGGTAGCCGAGGCCGAGGATCGCGCGGCGGTACATCGGCAGGCGGGTGACGTCGACGCCGTCCATCAGGATGCGGCCCGAATCGGGGCGGACGAGACCCATGATCGAATAGAAGCAGGTGGTCTTGCCGGCGCCGTTGGGGCCGAGCAGGCCCAGCACTTCACCCTTGGCGACCGACAGGGAAATGTCGGTCAGCACAGCGCGCTTGTCGTAGCTTTTGGCGATCGAGATGACCTCCAGCCCGCCATTTTGCGCCAGATTGGCGGCAACTGCCGAGGGGGCGGCCGAGGTATCCTGCATGCGTTCGCTCGTTTCGGTCATCTTCCCCGTCGTTTACGCAGCCCTTGTTGCCACCGCAAGCGGCCATTTCCCTCCAGGCCCGCCTGATCGCCGGGCCGGACACCGGCAAACCCGCGCAACCGACTGGCCGGGGCCGCGTTTCCCGGTAAGGACGGCAAAGTGGCGGTTCTTGCTGCGTTGCAATAAAGTTGCGCCATTTGCCGCATCGGCTTGATCATTCATGCGCTGCGTGATCTAGTGACCGCAGGAGATCGAGCAAGGGTCGCACTCGAGGACAGGAAGGTCGGCGCCATGGCCAGAACCGACGGACAGCCAGGAATTTCGGACAGGATCGGCACTGTCGCCGACACGCAGGTGCAGCCGACATCGGCGGCAAAGCGCGGGGGAGGGCGCGGGGAAGGGCGCGGAGGAGGGCGCCGGGAAGCGCCGCGCGAAAAGCCGAGCCCCGACTGGCGCCGCCGGATGAGCGATCACATCGCCTATGCGCTGCTGGCCTACACCGCCCTGCAGATCTTTGTCACCGTGGGCGCGCTCAAGGCCGGCGGCGAATCGCTGCTGCCCTATCTGGCGCTGGTGATCCTCGTCGGCGCGATCATTCCCGCCTGCCGCCGGTTCGAGCGCCGCTGGAACCGGTTGAGCGACGCAGAGGCCCACGATCCCGCATTCGCGCCGCTCTACCGCCGCGACCGGACCTTGCTCTGGGCACTGGCGATCGGCCTGCCCTTTGCGCTTACCGGCGTGTTCAAGGGCCTCGCGCTGATCGTCCGCTGACCCGCCGGGTATCACCGGAAGGGGACGGCAGGACGCGACCGTGTGCCGGGCGAGCGGCGTTGCCCTTCGCCTGAACAATCCCTAGGTCTGCGGCGATCTCGCGTGCCCTGCCGGCATGCGGTGCGAATGGAGAAGTGACGCCCTATGCTCAGCCCCGCAGAAGCGCTCGACCGCGCCCAGCAGCTTGTCGAGCGGGCGCGCCGCGCCGGTGCCGACGCCGCCGATGCGGTCTATGGGGCGAGTTCCTCCGAAGCGATCCAGGTGCGTCTCGGCAAGCTGGAGGATGTCGAGCGTTCGGAAAGCGAGCATATCTCGCTGCGCCTGTTCGTGGGCCGCCGCTCGGCCAGCATCGGCTCCAGCGACCTCTCGGAGCAGGCGCTCGACGAACTGGCCCAGCGGGCCTTCGCCATGGCCCGCAGCGCGCCCGAGGATGCCTATGCCGGACTGGCGCCGCAAGAGCGCCTGTCGCGCGGGCCCTGGCGCGACCTCGACCTGATCGACAGCCATGAGCCCGATCCTGAGGCCCTGCGCGCGCTTGCCGAAGAGGCCGAGGATGCCGCGCGGGCCGTGGCCGGGGTGACCAATTCGGACGGCGCCACCGGCAGTGCGGGGGGCGGCGTGGCGGCGCTGGTGACCAGCCACGGGTTTGCCGGGGCTTACGGCTCGACCAGTCGCTCGGTCAGCGTCTCGGTGGTCGCGGGCGAGGGTTCGGGCAAGCAGCGCGATGGCGAGTGGCGCAGCGCGCACCACCTTGCCGATCTGCCGTCGGCGGCGTCCATCGGCACCCTCGGCGGCGAGCGGGCGGTGGCCCGGCTCGAACCCGGCACCATGCGCAGCGGACCGATGCCGGTGGTGTTCGATCCGCGCGTCGGCGGCTCGCTGGTCGGCCATCTGATGGGCGCGATGTCGGGCGGGGCGATCGCGCGGCGTTCCAGTTTCCTGCTCGACCGGCTGGGCGAGCAGCTGTTCGATTCCGGCATTACCATCGCCGAAGACCCGCTGCGCCTGCGCGGCCTGCGCTCGCGCCCGTTCGACGGCGAGGGGCTGGCGACGCGCCCGCGCAATCTTGTCGAGCGGGGGCGGGTCACCGGCTGGCTGCTCGAAAGCGCCTCGGCCCGCCAGCTCGGGCTGGAGCCGAGCGGCCATGCCGCGCGTGGCGGCAACGGCGCGCCGGGGATCTCGGTCGGCAATCTCGACCTGCTGCCGGGCACGCTTTCGGTCGACGAGTTGATCGCCGAAATCGCCGACGGCGTCTACGTCACCGAACTGATCGGGCAGGGCGTCAATGGCGTCACCGGCGACTACAGCCGGGGCGCCTCGGGCCTGCGCATCGTCGGCGGCAGGATTGCCGGGCCGGTGGCGGGCTTCACGGTTGCCGGCAACCTGCTGGCGATGTTTGCGGCGCTGACGCCTGCCAGCGATCTCGAGCGCGACCGCGCGATCAACGTGCCGACGCTGCGGGTCGACGGGATGACTGTCGCGGGGGATTAAACCCGGGCATCGGGGGCGACCGTTCAGTCCCCCCCGATGCCGCCGATGGTGCCGTTGCCGCCATTGCCGCCCGTGTCGGCATGCAGGCGCACTTCCATTTGCGGGAAGGGTATCTCGATGCCTTCCTCGGCAAAACGGCGGGCGATCTCGAAGCGGATCTTCGAGGCAACGCCCACGCCGTCGGTCGCGTCGTGGATGAAGACGAGCAGGCGCATGTTCACGGAACTGTCGGCAAAGGCGTCGAGCGTGACGTTGGGCTCGGGCCAGGCCAGCACGCCGTCCTGCGCCTTGCCGATCGCGATCAGCACCTCGCGCACGTGTTCGAGGTCGCTGCCGTAGGCAACGCCGACCGGCACCACCACGCGGGCAAGCCGCTCGCCGAGGCTGAGGTTCTTCACGCTGCCGGTGATCAGCTGCGAGTTCGGGATGATGATCTGGTGGCGGTCGAAGCTCTCGAGGT
The DNA here is from genome assembly GCF_006874585.1 of Sphingomonas sp. IC081. Lineage (GTDB taxonomy): Bacteria > Pseudomonadota > Alphaproteobacteria > Sphingomonadales > Sphingomonadaceae > Novosphingobium. Next base: position 3,035,498 of record NZ_CP029761.1, on the reverse strand, counting down.
GGGTCGAGCGGACCGAGACCTTGCGTACGATGCCCGAGAACGTGCCCACCTCGATCCAGTCCCCCTCGCGGATCGGGCGTTCGACCAGCAGGATCATGCCGCTGGTGAAGTTCTCGACCGTCGATTGCAGGCCGAAGCCAAGCCCGACCGACAGCGCGGTGGCAATGAAGGCGAGGCTGGTGAGGTCGAGCCCGGTGCTGGAGACGGCGATGGCCGCCGAAGCGACGATGCCGACATAACCGATCATCGTCACGATCGAGGCCTGCGAGCCGCGGTCGATCTCGAACTGGGGCAGGATCGTCAGGTTGATGATCCGCTGGATCCACTTGGTGGCGATGTAGCCGGCCAGGAACACGAAGGCGAACGTCAGCAGGTCGCCCGCCGAGATGTTGACGTTGCCGAAGCTGACGCCGGTGCGCAGCATGACGATGGCATCGCCGATCTCGCGGCTGTTGTAGCCCCAGGTCACCGCCAGCAGCGGCACCGCGCCCAGCGTCAGCACGATCCCGGCCAGCATCGGCACGAAGTGGATGCTGGTGCGGTAGTGCTTGAGGCCGCCTTGCGCCAGCAGGCCGACGATCAGCGCCACCAGGCGGTGGAGGAAGATGGCGACGGCGATCACCGCCACCGAGACGACCAGATCGGAAAAGATCTCGCGCGCCAGCGCGATGTAGCCGATCAGCGCGGCGCCGGTGCTGCCGATGGCGAGCAGCTTGAGGATGCGGCTGAAGGGGGCCGCGAATTCGAGCTGGTCGGGCTTGGCGCGGCCGTGCTGGGGAAGAGACGGCGCGGTCTTGGCGCCATCGTCCTCGCGCCCCTTGTCGATCAGCGTGGCGAGGCGCCAGACGAACAGGCTGCCGCCGACCAGCAGCACGGCCGAGGCAAGGTCGATCGCGCCGATGGTCATGTAGCCGTCGTCCTCGATGCCTTCGAGCACGGCGACAAGTGCAAGGAAGACGCCGATCACGCGCACCGTGGAAACCGCCTTGCCCACCACCTCGGGACGCAGGCGCACCAGCCGCAGTTCGGGGAACGGCGATTGCAGGGTGCTCTTGGCGAGCAGCTGCGCCATCGCCACCATCAGCGCGGCGACCAGCAGCAGCGTGCTGAGCGTGAGCAGCACTTCGGTGCCGAGGAACGGGCGCATCAGCACGGCAAAGGCGGCCACCGAGCAGCCGATCGCGAAGAACAGCAGCAGCGCCGCGACAAGATCCTCGACGACGATGAGCACCAGCCGCCGCGCCGCCTGGCGGGCGGCGACCCGCCGCTTCACGAAGACCCGGTGGAGCGTTTGCAGCAGCCGGATCGAGGCGTAGGGGCCCAGCAGGACCAGCCCGGCCACGGCCAGCAACCGCAGCGCGAAACCGCCGGCCCCGTCCTGCGCGATGCCCGCCGTGCCGCTGCGCGCGGCGATGTCGATGCCGCGGCGGACATCGCCGGCGACCGCGATCCAGGCGCGGGGATCCAGCGCCGAGCGGCTCCGTTCGGAGCGGCGGCCGCGTTCGATGCCGGCGATCCGCTCGTCCAGTTCGGAGACCAGCGTGGAGGCTCGCGCCTGGGCCTCGCGCGCGTCGAGCACGGGGGCCAGCACCACCGAAAGCCGGGCGTCGAGCGCCTTGCGGCGGGCGGTGATCGCCGAGGGTTCGCCCTTGCCTTCGGCGGGAACCTCGCCAAGCGCGGCCATCTGCGCCTGGATGATGCGGGCTTCCAGGTTGCTGCGGTCGGCAAGCGTGCGGGCAAGGTCACGGTCGGCGGCGAGCCGGTCGCGCAGCCTGTTGAGACTGCGGATGTGCTCGTAGTCGTAGCCGCCCGCGGGCCGGCGCAGGATCTTCTGGGCTTCGGCCGCGTCGGCATTGAAGCGGGCGAGCGTGGCGGGATCGACTTGCGAGGTGGGGGGCGAAGGGGCGGGGGGCGAAAGGGGGGCGGCCGTGGTGGGGGTGCCTGGGGGTTCTGCCGGAGCGGCCGAGCCGGAAGCCTGCCCGGCGGGTTTTTCCGGCGCCAGCAGGCCAACGCCGGGCAGCAGCGGCGCGGCCGCCCGCACCGCGCTGCCGCCGGCAAGCAACCAGCAGGCCAGGAAGACGTGGAGCAGGGCGCCATGGCGGCGGCAGAAGGCGATCATCGCCCTGTCTTGCCGCCGCCGGGCTTGTGGCTCAACCGCAAAATCAATCCGCTGCGCCTTCCCGTACCCTTCACGCGCCCACCACGCTCCTGTCGGCCCACGCCGATGCTCCGCCGCGAGGCAGGGCCGGATCAGCGCGGCGCCAGTTCGAAGATGCCGCCGTCCATCTTCAGGGCCAGGAAAAGGTGGCCGTCCTTCAGGGTATAGCTGGCGACGTCGGAAAGGCGCCTTGCCATCATCGGCCCGATATCGGGCTGCGGGCAGAGCGCGCGCGTGGTCATGCCGGGGCCGATCGCAAGCTGGCCCGAGCGGCCGTCGGTGCCGGGCACCGCGCTCCAGGTCGCACGGCCGCGATTGCAGTCCAGCTGCATCGCGATCGTGCCGTCGCTGCCGAAATCGAGCGTGTAGGCGCGGCCCTCGCCCGGTTTCGTGGCGCCCTGGGCATCGTCCATCGACTGGAAGGCGACAAGCCGCCAGGTGCTGCCCGCCAGTCCTGCCACTCCTGCGGATGCCGCTGCTTGGGGCGGGGCTGGGGGCGGGGCGGGGGCGGGTTCGGACGCGGTGGCGGTGCATCCGGCCGATGCGAGGGCGGCTGCCAGGGGCACTACCAGAGAGGCTATCGGCTTCATGGACATTCTCCTGATCGATCGTTCCGGTCGGCGGGCAGGTGCACTCCATCCGGTCCATGCCCCCCGGGACATCCACCATAAGCCCCGGAATCGCGATTTGGCTTGTAGGAACCGCGGTTCGTGCCGCGAAAAGCTTTCGGACATGGTGCGACAAGTCGCCCGCGCGATCGCGGCCTAGACAGGGGCATCACGCAATGCCGCGCAAAAGGACCCGATAGCATGGCCAGTTCCGCCTCCCCCTCGGCCCCCACGACTGCCGAGGCATTCCCGCCCGTCACCACTGCCGCCGCCTGGCGCGGGGACCGGCTCGCGGGGAGCGACGAGTGGATCTACATGCTCTCGGACGAACAGGTTGCCGAACTGGAGACGCTGGGCACCCGCTTCCTGGCCGAGAACCCGGACCTGCGTACCGTCGCGGCGGAGGAATATCCGCTGGTCGCCTGCGCCGATGCGGTGAAGGAATGGGGCGCCGACGTCGATTACGGACGCGGTTTCGTGCTGGTGCGGGGCCTTCGCACCCAGCTCTATTCGGACGCGCTGTCGAACGCGATCTACTACATCCTCGGCCTGCACATGGGCGATCCGATCCGCCAGAACGAGATGGGCGACCTGATCGACCACGTCTACGCCACCAGCGACAAGACCATGGACGATCCCACCGCGCTGTCCTCCAAGGTGCGCGACAAGCTGGTCTACCACTCGGACAGTTCGGACATCGTCGCGCTGATGTGCCTGCGCCCGGCCAAGGAAGGCGGGCTCTCGTGCCTCGTCTCGGGCGCGGAGATCTACAACGAGATCCTGCGCCGCCGTCCCGATCTGGCGCCGCTGCTGCTGGAGCCGTTCCACTGGGACTGGCGCCGGCAGGATCACAATGCCCCGGCCGATACCTATACCTCGCCGATCGTCAGCCTCGTGGACGGGGTGTTCTCGATGTACGCGGGCTCGCTCTACATCCTCACCGCGCAGGAATACGAGGGCGTGCCCAAGCTCAGCCCCGAGCAGATCGAGGTGCTCGAACTCTTCGACACGATCACCTACGAGGAGGGCATGGCCATCGAGATGGATTTCCGCCCCGGCGACATCCAGTGGCTGTCCAACTACGCCGCGCTGCACGCCCGCACCACCTTCTGGGACTGGCCGGAACCGCAGCGCAAGCGCCACCTGCTGCGTCTCTGGCTGAGCCGCGATGCCGGCCGTCCGGTGGTCGACGGCTTCGGCAAGAACGGCGTCGTGCAGGTCCGTCAGGCCCCGCGCGACGGCCAGGCGGAGCATCCCGATGCGCACTTCGACGTGTTCTCGGTCTCGGTGCCGCGCCTGATGAGCTGACCGCAGGGCGGCGGACCGGCCGGGGCGACGGGATCAGGCCCCCGCCCCCGCCGCCAGCATCGCCAAGACCGCGGCGGAACTTTGCACGTCCGCGAAGTTCAGCCGCAGGTTCATCAGGGCGGCGTTGTGTTCCTCGTCGGTCGCTGCCGCGCAGGCATCGCTGACGACGATGACCTTCCAGCCGCGCATGTTCGCCTCGCGCGCGGTCGATTCCACGCAGACATTGGTGAGCGTGCCGACCATGACCAGCACCTCAGTGCCCCGTTCGCGCAGCGTCCTTTCCAGCGCCTGCTGCGGGCAGGAAAAGGCGCTGTAGCGGTACTTGTCGAGCACAAGGTCGCCTGCCGCGCGCGCCATCGCCGGGTCGAGGTCGTGCGAAGGCGTGCCCGCGCGCAGCGCCGCGATCGCGCCTGCCACGAAGGGATCGGACCTGTCGTACTGCCAGTGCGGCATGGCGAGCGGCGGCTGCTCGCTGGTGGTCTGGCGCATCCAGATCACCGCGGCCCCCGCCTGCCGCATCGCCGTGGCAAGGGCGTTGCACGGCGTGATGGCGTCGCGGGCATGGGCATTGCCGAAGACTTCGCCCACGCCCACGAAGGCGGCCTGCATGTCGATCACCACCAGCGCCGCGCTGCGCGGATCAAACACGGGGAAGGTGTTGTAGCCCCGCCCCCGCTCGGTCACCCAGTCCGGCAGCACGGTCTTGTGCATCAGGCCGGTTCGAACGCGGTGGAGAGCGACAGCGCCTCCCACGCGCGCATCTGTGCGCCCACGAATGCCAGTTGATCGCCGGCGTAATGCAGCGCGTCCTCGCCGAGGAACAAGTGCAGCGGCGGCTCGGCGGCATCGAGCGCGGTGAGGATCGCGGCGGCGCCGCGCGCGGGATCGCCCTTTTCCTTGCCCGCGCCTTCGGTGAGGCTGCGGCGGGCGTAGTGGGCGACGTCCTCGTAATCGGCGATGTCGGCTTCGGCGATCTTCAGGCCTGCGGCGGCAAATCCGGTGCGAAAGCCGCCGGGTGCGACATTGGTGACACGGATGTTCATCGGCGCCACTTCCTGCGCCAGCGTCTGGCCGATGCACTCCATCGCGTACTTGCTGGCGCCGTAGAGCGCGGTGCCCGCCCAGGGCGCATGACCGCTGACCGAGGTGATGTTGACGACATGACCGGCCCGGCGCGTGCGCATGTAGGGCAGGAGCGCGCGCAGCATGCGCAGCGGGGCGAAGAGGTTGACATCGAACAGCGCCTTGGCCTCTTCGATGGAGACTTCCTCGATCGCGCCGATGAGGCCGTAGCCGGCATTGTTGACCAGCCGGTCGATGCCGCCGGTGATCTCTTCCGCCCGGGCGACGGCGGCCTTGACCGAGGCTTCGTCGGTGAGGTCGACGCAGAGCGCATGGGCGCGGCCGGGGGCGAGCGCCTCGAACTCGGGGTCGCTCGCCTTGCGGGTGGTGCCGACGACGATATCCCCGCGCCTGAGCGCGGCTTCGGCCAGGGCGCGGCCAAGGCCTCCGCCGATGCCGGTGATGAGCCAGGTGGTCATAATTCGCGTGTCTCCCCTGAGGCGAAAGGCGTAAAGTGTGCGGCCGTAAAGTGTGCGGCAAAGTTAGTGCGCACGCGCGCGAGGCCTCTTGGCGCTGGCCCCCGCAATTATTGTGCGGGGACGCACGGCGCCAGCGCGGGCTTGACCCCGCAAGGCGCGCCATGCTGCACCCCCGGTTGCACGTGCAGATTGTTGCAGTTGCAGAACCCGGCCCCGCAAAGGGGCGGTTCCAGAATAGCGGAGCGGCACACTTGGCAGTTCACATCGTCGGTTCGATCAATCTCGATATCATCACCTCGCTCGATCATCTGCCGCTGCCGGGTGAGACGGTCATGGCCAAGGCCACGGCGCGGCTGCCGGGCGGAAAGGGCGCCAACCAGGCGGTTGCCGCCGCGCGGATGGGCGCGCAGACACGCATGGTCGGCGCCGTGGGCAACGACGATGCCGGGCGCTGGATGCGCGAGAGGCTGGCGCGCGACGGCATCGCGGTGTCGGGCGTCGCCGCGCTGGAAGGGGTGGAGACCGGCACCGCCTATATCGCCGTCGATGCCGAGGGGGAGAACCAGATCGTCGTCGTCTCCGGCGCCAATGCGCGGCTGACCCCGCCGGGGCCGGTGATGGAGGGGGTGCTGCTGGCGCAGCTGGAAGTGCCGGTGGGCGCGCTCTTGCCGGTGTTTCGCAATTCGAAGTGCATCCGCATCCTCAATGCGGCTCCGGCGGTGCTGGCAGCGGATGTGCTGCTCGATCATGTCGACGTGCTCGTGGTGAACCAGACCGAACTGGCCGCCTTTGCCTGCTGCGGCCCGGTCGATGCTTTGCCCGCCGTGGTGCGCGAGGCGCGCAGCCTGATCCGGCACGAGGATCAGGCGGTGGTCGTCACGCTCGGCGCGCGGGGCTCGGTGGCGGTGAAGAAGGACTGGGATATCCACGTCCCCGCCGTGCCGGTGATCCCGGTCGATACCGTCGGCGCGGGAGACAGTTTCTGCGGTGCGCTGGCCGCGCTGCTTGACGAGGGGCGCAGCCTTGCCGAAGCGCTGCCCTGGGCGAGCGCGGCGGCGGCGCTCTGCACGCTGGGGCAGGGCGCGGCGCCGTCGATGCCGATGCGCGCGGCGGTGGCCGACCTGCTATCGGGGGCGGCAACAGAACATGCGCCGCCGATCAAGAACCGGGCGGGCGTTGCCCTAGGCTGATCCCAGGACAGCACCGAACAAGAATTTGCAGAGGACTGAGATGAACCCGCATCCGCTGACACCCTTTGGCCTTCCCTCCGACAACGGCGGCAAGGACCTTGGTCTGTTCCTGCCGGTCGCCAACGGCGGCTGGATCCTGTCGAAGAACAAGCCGGAGCTGGACGGTTCCTACGCCTACAACCGCCAGTGCGCGCTGCTGGCCGAGCAGGCGGGCATGGACTTCATCATGTCGATGTCGAAGTTCCGCGGCTACGGCGGCGAGACCAGGCACTGGGATTCCTCGCTCGATCCGATCGTGCTGATGGCGGCGCTGTCCGAAGTGACGAAAAAGACCCGCATCGTCACCACCCTGCACACGCTGCTGCAGAACCCGGCGGTGGCCGCCAAGATGCTGGCGACGCTGCAGCAGGTGAGCGGCGGCCGCGCCGGCCTGAACGTCGTGACCGGTTCCTACAAGGGCGAGTTCGCGCAGATGGGCGCCTGGCCCGAGGACGTGAATCACGACCAGCGCTACGACCTCGCCTACGAATGGGTGCGCGCGGTGAAGGCGCTGTGGAGCGACGAATCCGTGACCATGCACGGCGACTACGTGACGCTGGATGACTGCGAATCCTGGCCCAAGCCGGAGAGCCGCCCGTTCCTCGTCTGCGCCGGATCCTCGGAGATCGGCATGCGCCTGACCTCCGAGGAAATGGACGCGATCTTCCTTTCCGGCGGCACCGGGGCCGAACTTGCGAAGAACAGCGACCGCGCCAAGACCATCGCCGCCGAATATGGCCGCAATATTCGCACCTATTCGATGATGACGCTGGTGATCGGCGACAGCGACGATGCCGCGAAGGCCACCGCGCAGCACTATGCCGAGGGCCTCGACGAAGGCGCGCTGGCGGGCATGATGCGCGCTTACGGGTTCCTCGATGCCGAGATCGGCAAGGAGAACGACTTCACCCGCAAGGCGCGCTCCTCGTTCATGTCGGCCCAGATCGTCGGCAGCGCCAGGAGCGTGGCCGATCAGGTCGGCGACCTGCTGGAAGCCTCGGGCACCGACGGGCTGATGCTGATCTTCGACGATTACCTCAAGAGCCTGCCGATCTTCGGCGCGGAGATCCTGCCCGCCTTGCGCGAACGGTTCCCCGACAAGGTCGCTGCCGCGGTGGAGGGCTGAGCCGATGCCGCTGCGCGCCGAGGATCTGCCGCACGTCGATGCCGCCGCGCTGGCAGGCATGATCGATCCCGCGACGACCGCGCTGGTGGTGGTCGACATCCAGGTCGATTTTGCCGCGCCGCAGGGGCTGCTGGGGCGTTACGGGGTCGATCTCTCGCCCGCCGCAGCGGCGATCGACAAGTGCGAGAAGCTGGTGGCGGCGGCGCGCGGCGCCGGGGCCACGGTGGCGCTGATGCGTGTCGTCACCAGCCCCGAAACCGACTCGCGCGCGCTCAAGACCCTGATGGTCCGGCGCGGGCAGCCGGGGGGCGAGGCCATCTGCCGTATCGCGGACGGCGGCGCCGACTATTACCGCATCTTCCCCGAGGACGGCGATATCGAGATCGCCAAGCTGCTCTACGACAGCTTCCATGGTACCGATCTCGACGCCCAATTGCGCGCACGCGGGATCCGGACGCTGGTGATCTGCGGCCTCTCCACCGATTGCTGCGTGGACCAGACGGCGCGCTCTGCCTTCCATCACGATTACGACGTGTTCCTCGTCTCCGATGCCAGCGCTGCCTACGAGCCGGGCCTGCACGAAAGCGCGCTTTCGGCGATGGAGAAGAACTGCGTGCTGCTGACCACGACCGATGCGGTCGTGCAGGCCTGGCCCACAGGCGAAAGCGCCTGATCCGATAGTTCCCCCCAACAGGAGTTGCCGCCCATGACCGTGACCACTCCCCCGCGCGGATCGAAAGGCGGCGTGCTGTTCGCCTGCACGCTGGGCAATTCGGTGAGCGTGACGCCCGCCGTCCATGCCGTCTTCGGGCTGTTCCTGGTGCCGCTGACCGAGGCATTCGGCTGGAGCCGCGCCAGCGTTTCGGGGGTGCTGGGCATTCTCGCGCTGGTGGGCGCGGTGACTTATCCGCTGATCGGTCGCTATGTCGACAAGGCCGGGGCGCGAAAGACGCTGCTGGTCGGCATCTTTGGCCTTGCGCTCTCGATCGCGGCGCTGGCGCTCAACAGCGGCAGTCTGGTGCAGTTCTATGCGACCTTCACCGTGCTGGCGGTGTTCGGGGCGATGGCGGGCACGCCGATCTTCCAGAAAGTGATCGCCGACTGGTTCGACGAGAATCGCGGCACGGCGCTGGGCATCAGTGCCGGGGGCGGCTGCGGCATCGGCTCGGTGGTGCTGCCGGTGCTGGCCGCCGTGCTGGTGCAGACCTGGGGCTGGCGTGCGGGGTACCTGGGCATCAGCGGCTTCATGCTGGTGATCGCGCTGCCGCTGCTGGTCCTTTTGCTGCGCGACCGTGCCTCCGTTGCGGGCGGGGAAGCGGCGGCCGAGCGCGAGGGTATGACCTTGGGCGAAGCGGCGCAGACGCCGATGTTCTGGCTGGTCCTGATCGCGCTGGCGGCAGGCGCGGGCGGGACGACGGCGGTGTTCAGCCATGTCGTGCCGATCCTCTCCGACCGGGGCTTTTCGGTGACGACCGGCACCGCGGTGGTCAGTGTCTTTGCACTTGTCACTTCCGGATGGCAGATCGCCACGGGCCGCATCATGGACACGATCCAGACCCCGCGCGTGGCGGTGCCGATGTACCTGATGGCAGTGGCCGGCCTCGTGCTGCTGGAAACCGCGCAGGGCACGCCGCTGCTGCTTGTCGGCGGAGCGCTGCTCGGCATCGGGCTTGGCGGCCAGTTCGGCGCGCTGCCCTATTTCATCGCCCGCTACTTCGGCACGCGGCATTTCGGATCGGTGATCGGCGCCATGTATTCGGCGGTGATTGCCGCGCAGGGAACGACGCCGATCCTGCTCGACCTGGTGTTCGACGCGCGCCACTCCTATCGCCCGGCGCTGGTCGGCGTTGGTGCGGCGCTTCTTGCCGGTGCGCTGCTGCTCATGCTGCTGCCACGCTATGGCCGCGAGGCGGAGGGCGCCGATGACAACCGGCCGCGCTTCGCCGCCGGTCACTGACGATTTCCCACGGAGCCCGACTTTGGCCGATATGCCCGATCCCGTCCCGACTTTCGCCGATCCCGCGAAAGCTCCCTACGCCGTCAGCGAGGAAGAACGCGCCGCCATCGCCGCGGCGATCGACAGCGACGAACTGGTCGAACTGGCGCTGACGCTGGGCAACATCCCCAGCCGCTCGCGCGAGGAACTGGCGGCGGCGGAGTTCGTCCACGACTGGATGGACAAGGAAGGCTTCAAGCCGCGCAAGGTCGGCGCCACGCCCGAGCGGCCCAACGTGATCGGCGAATATGGCGGGACCGGACGCGGTGCGAACCTGCTGTTCACCGCGCATCTCGACACCGAAAGCCCCAGTGGCATGCGCGAGCATGACAGGTTCCGTTATCGCGAGTCCACGCTGGCCGATCCCGAATGGACCCAGTGCTGGCAGGACGAGGAAGGCCGCCTGCGCGGCTATCCGATCAGCAACGATCGCGGGCCGATGTCGTGCTTCCTGATCGCCGCCAAGGCGCTGCGCAAGGCGGGCATCGGGCTTTCCGGCAAGTGCTGGCTCACCGCCTGCCCCGGCGAGATCGGCCCCGAACCGATCGAGGAATTTTCCGGCATCGGCTGGAACGGCAAGGACATCGGCGCGCATTACCTGTTCCACCACGGCGGCGTCGCGCCCGATTACGCGATCGCGGCCGAGGGCACCGACTTCGGCCTGACCTGGCAGGGCTGCGGTTATGCGCTCTACCGGGTGCGGATCTTCGGGCAGGGGGTGTTCTCGCCCATTCTCGATGCTCCCGCCGATCCGCTGCGTCACCCCAATCCGATCTACCGGCTCGGCGCGGTGATCGACGCGCTCCACGCCTGGGGGCAGAAGTTCGAGCGCGATTCGGTCATGGAGACCGCCAGCGGCGCGATCCATCCCAAGGTCCAGATCGCCTCGGTGCGCGGCGGCATGCCGATCGATTTCGGCGCGGGGACCGAAGTCTGCGCGCTCTACATCGACGTCTCGCTGAACCCGCGCCAGAAGGCGGCGGACGCGTACCACGGCATCATGGAAGCCATGCGCGGGGTGGATGTGGAAGGCTTCGACGTGGAGCCGGTGGTCGTGCGCCACGGTTTCGAGGCGCGCGCGTCCGAAGTCGCCCCCTTGGTCGGCGCGGTCGATGCCGCCACCCGGCTGGCGCGCGGCGCGGCGGTGGAGCCGGCGCACCCGGTCTATTCCAGCATGTGGCGCGATCACAACGTGTTCAACATGCACCGCGTGCCCGCGCTCACCACCGGCATGCCGCGCTGGCGGCCGACGGGGGCCGACATGGCCTCCAGCGCGCTGGTCTACGCCCTGACGATGCTTGCCGTCTGCGGCCGGGGCGAGGCACCTGCCGAACAGGTGGGAACCAGCGTCTACGGCAACGAGACGCCTTTCGACTAAGATATACGACACCCTTGCCGAGTGGGCGGAGCCTCGATAGACCTCCCGCCCATAAGGTCGCCAAACTATCGAACTGGACGCCCATCAGGGAAGGGTGCCACCGATCTGTCAGGGTGGTTCTCGCTTGCGCATAACGACGAATGTCTACCCCAAGGAGCAGCGCCGCGACGCCTGGCGCTTCGCGCTCAAGCGCCTGTCGCTCACGCTCGACGAGGCGGATGAGGCGACGCTCTATGGCGAGCTGATCCATTTCCGCTCCAGCACCCATATCGACTTCATCCGCGTCACCGGCACCGCCCAGTCGTGGACCATCGACTTCCGCGACCAGCCGACCACCTACTGGGTGGCGATGATCCTCGACGGCAGCGCCACGATGCGCGATTCCGAGCAGGAACTGCGCCTTGCGGACGGCGACATGATCTGCGGGCGCGGCGATTCCCCGGTCCACCTCGCCTTCGCGGGCGACAACCGCAGCCTGATCGTGCAGGTGCCGCACAGCGAACTGAGCCAGCGCTTGAAGACCCCGATCAGCGGCGCCCCGCGCAAGATCGCCACCGATACCGGCACCGCGCGTATTTTCGCGGGCATGTTGCGCTCGCTGGCCGACACGATCACCGACATCACCACCGACCAGGCCCGCCCGGTCGAACTGGCCTTCCCCGAATTCCTCGTCACCAGCCTGCTCGACAATGCCCCCGCCAAGGCCCTCGGCGGGGCGGCGGGCATGCGCGCGGCGCTGCTGGAGCGCATCTTCCAGACCATCGAGATCCGCCTGTCCGACCCCGACCTCAATTACCAGCAGGTCGCCGCCGAGCACGGCATCTCGCCCCGCTATCTCCAGAAGCTGTTCGAATCGATCGACGACAGCTTCGGCCACTATGTGAAAGTGCGCCGCCTCGAACGCTGCCGGCTCGACCTGCGCAGCCCGCTCCACGTGCAGAAGTCGATTTCCGACATCCTGTTCGAATGGGGCTTCAACGACAGCGCCTCGTTCAGCCGCGCCTTCCGCGAGCAGTACGGCATTTCTCCGCGCGAATACCGCAAGGCGCCGCCGCAGGAGCAGGCGGCGGTCGAACTGCTGCGCCGGGGGCGCCCCGCCCGCAAGGAGCGCGCCAGGGCCGAAGAGGCGGCCGAGGTCGAGGAAGTGCTCGACGAGCAGCTGGACGAGCAGGCGGCCGACGATGCGCCGCAAGTGCCCGCCTACATGGGCGATACCGGCACCTCGCGCCATCACCACCTGCCCGCCACGCCCGAGACGATCCACTGGGGCTATCTCAGCAAGGACCTGAAACCGGCGCTGCGCGTGCGTTCGGGCGATTTCGTGACGATCGAGGCGCTGACCCACCACGCCAACGACGATCCCGAGCGCATGGTCGAAGGCGATGCCGGGGTGGAGAGCGTCTACCACTGGGACCACGGCGGCAAGACGGTCGAGCGGCGCGGCGCCGGGCCGATGGACGCCAGCGCCTTCGGGCGCGGGCCGGGCGAGGGGTTCGGCGTGCACATCTGCACCGGGCCGATCCACATCGAAGGCGCCATGCCGGGCGACCTCGTCGAAGTGCGTATCCTCGACCTCAAGCCCCGCCCCAGCGGCAACCCCCGTTTTGCCGGCAAGAGCTTCGGTTCCAACGCGGCGACCTACTGGGGCTTCCACTACAACGACCTGCTGACCGAGCCGAAGAACCGCGAGGTCGTGACGATCTACGAGGTCGAAGCGGCGGGCGGGCGGTTGCCCAAGGCCCACGCGGTCTATTCCTACCGCTGGACGCCGCAGGTCGATCCCTCGGGCGTGACCCACGCGCGTTACGACTATCCGGGCGTGCCGGTGAACCCGGAAAGCATCGAGCGCAATTACGACATCCTGCAGAACGTCGAGATCCCGATCCGCCCGCACTTCGGGGTGATCGCGGTGGCGCCCAGCCATAACGGGCTGGTCGATTCGGTGCCGCCTGCCAGTTTCGGGGGCAATCTCGACAACTGGCGCACCGGCCCCGGCGCGCGGGTGTTCCTGCCGGTGCAGGTGCCCGGCGCGCTGCTCTCGCTGGGTGACCCCCATGCCTCGCAGGGCGACAGCGAGCTATGCGGCACCGCCATCGAATGTTCGATGACCGGGCTGATCCAGATCGTTCACCACAAGGGGGCGGGCGTGATGGAGCAGTTGAAGGACGTCGATTACCCGCTGATCGAGACCGAGACCGAGTGGGTGATCATGGGCTTCTCGCACCCCGATTACCTCAAGGAACTCGGGCCGGACGCGCAGAGCGAGGTCTACAAGCAAAGCTCGATCGACGGCGCCATGCGCGATGCCTTCCGCAAGGCGCGGCGGTTCCTGATGACCGCCAAGCAACTGACCGAGGACGAGGCGATCTCGCTGCTTTCGGTCGGGGTGGACTTCGGCGTATCGCAGATCGTCAACGGCAACTACGGTGTCCACGCGGTGATCCGCAAGGCGCTGTTCACCAGCTGAACGGCGCCCGGCGAGGCAAAGGACGATCGCGTCACCGGGCGGCGCGATCAGTCGGCGTCGTCTTCCAGCGCGTGCATGGCCTCGTCCGAGAGGCCGAAGTGGTGGCCGACCTCGTGCACCACCACATGGGTCACGAGGTCTTCCAGCGTCACGTCGGTCTCGCACCATTCGGCCAGCAGGGGCTGGCGGTAGAGGGTGATGCGCGGGCGGAATTCGCCCGAGGACCAGACCGATTCCTCGTCCATCGGACGCCCGTGGTAGAGCCCGGTCAGGCCCCAGGCATCGTCGATGCCCAGGGCCTGCAGGGTCTCCTCGTCGGCGAACTCCTCGACGTGGACGGTGATCCCGTCGAGGTGCTGCGCAAAGGGTTCGGGAATCCGCGCGAAGGCGGCATGGGCGAGGGCCTCGAACACGGCCGGGCCGGGGGCATTGCCGAAGCGCTGGATCACGCGGTCACTCCTGCCCGGCAACGATCCGCTCGATCCCGGCGGCGGTCGAGGGGTGGTAGGTGGGCTTTGCCTCGGCGAAGAAGTCCCGCGCCTTGGGCTGGCCCCAGTCGCCTTGCTTCATCAGCCCGCGATAGAGCGGATAGACCAGCAGCCCGCGGCCGATGCGCGAGAGATAGCCGCGCAGGTACGGCACTGCCGGATCGTAGTGGTTGGCGATGGCCAGCTCGAACCAGGCCGACTGGATATAGGCATTGCCCGAAGCCGAGAGGCCCAGCGTCTCGTCCAGTTCCTTCAGGCGGGCGGGCGTCTGCCGGCGGTCGATGCCGTTGAGGAAACGCAGCCATTCCTGCGTGGTCCAGCCGGTCGGCTGCACGGCGCTGGCGGGGCCGCCGGCGTTGAAGGCGGCGAGCCTGGTATCGACCTTGGCCAGCGTCGCGCTGTGGACGCGCACGGCGTTGTCCGGCAGCCCCGCGCCGTAGGCCCAGCGGTCGAGCTGGAGCTTGAGTTCGAGTTCCGGCTGGCCCTTGAGCAGCCGTTCGCGCAAGTCGGCCAGGAAACCGGCGGTGGTCTGCGGCTGGAAGGCGTGACGGTCGAAGTAGGAGGTGAGATAGGCATCCCACTTGTCGCGGCCGACGGTATATTCGATCATGCGCAGGAAGTTGGACCCCTTGGTGTAGTCCACCTCACCCGCGCCCGGCTCGCCGTTGAGGCGCGTCGCGGCGCCGGTCTGGCCGCCGGCCGCGGCGATCTCGCGGCGCATCACATCCCAGTCGAGATCGGCATAGGTCGCGGCCTGCTCCTTGCCGTAGAGCGATTCCATGATGCGGTTCTCGAAGTAGGTGGTGAAACCCTCGTTCAGCCACGAATCCGACCAGGTGGCATTGGTGACGAGGTTGCCCGACCACGAATGCGCCAGTTCATGCGCGACGACATCGGTGTTCGAGCGGTCGCCCGTGACGATGGTCGGCGTCAGGAAGGTCAGCATCGGGTTTTCCATGCCGCCGTAAGGGAAGGCGGGCGGCAGCACGAGCATGTCGTAGCGGCCCCAGCGATAGGGGCCGTAGAGCTTGCTGGCGGCGTCGATCATCTTTTCGACATCGACGAATTCCCTCGCCGCCTTGTCCAGCATCGGTGCCTCGGTCCAGACGCCCGAGCGCGGGCCGAGCGGCTTGAACTTGAGGTCGCCCACCGCAAAGGCGATCAGGTAGGGTGGGACCGGCTTGTCCATGCGGAAGCGGAAGCTCCGGCGGCCGTCGGGCAGGGGCTCACCCTTGTCGCCCGAAAGCTTCTCGGCGCTCATCACCGCGACCATGTCGCCGGGCACGCGCAGGGTGGCTTCCCAGGTCTGGCGGATGCCGGGGCTGTCCTGCGTGGGCACCCACGAACGGTTGAGGATCGCCTGCCCCTGGCTGAACAGGAAGGGCTTCTTCTTGCCAAAGGTCATTTCCGGCGGCAGCCACTGCAGCGCGGTGGCGCCGGGCTTCGAGCGGTAGGTGATCGTGATCCGGGTCGCGCCCGCAAGCGTGACGGTGAGCGCCGAGCCGATGTCGGCGTTGGCGCTATCCTTGGCGCCGACCGTCCACTTCAGCGCCTTGCCCGAAGCATCGGTGACGGCCGAGATGTCCATGTCGTTGACGTCGAGCACCACCTGCGTGGCCCCCGGGGCTGCGAGAATGTCCAGCACCGCAGAGCCGGAAAGCGTCTTGCTGGCGAAATCGACGTCGAGGTCGAGCGCCACGTGGGTGACGCGGGCGACTTGCGGCTCGGCGTGGGTCCAGACGTCCCGGGCATCGGGCTTGGTCAGGATCGGTGCGGGAATGGTCTGCGCCGTGGCAGGCGAGAGGGTGAGCGAAGCGGAGCCGGCAAGCAGCGCGGCGGCAAGGATAATGCGCATGGGCGCGGTTTATGGCCGCGCCCGTGCCGCCATGCAAGTTGGCATGCGGGCTGGCATATCGGCTGGCATGGGGGGGGCGGACTAGGTCGTAAACGCATAAACGGCACCATCGAGGCGCCCAAATGGCCCAGCGCTGCGTCGGGAAGTCTTGAAATATCGACATATTCCAGCGCCTTCCCTCCTGCCGCCGAGCCATTTTGCCTGAAACCTCGATGGTGCCGTTTATGCGTTTACGACCTAAAGCGTGGCGGGGAGCACGTCGAACTTGCGCGTGCCGCCGGCGCGCGCGATCGCCGCCTGCACGTCCGCGCGGGCGCGCAGGGCGGTGAGGCCGGGGTCGAACAGGCCGGGGGGAACGCCTGTGGGAAGCGGGCGATACTCGCTCAGCTGGCCGAGGGCATCGACCTGCCGGTCGGGATCGCCGAGCCGGGCGATCATCGAGGCGGCGGCATCGTCGAACCGGCCCATGCACATCTGCATGTCGGTAAGCGCCTCGGGGTGATCCTCGGGATGGGCCTGGGCATAGGCGAGGTCGGTGGCTGCCAGATCGTCGAGCGCCAGCGCCTGCGCGGCGCAGGCATGGGCGAGGCGCATTTCCATCACCCCGTAAGGACTGGCGCCTGCCCCTGCCTGCTGCGCGAAGGGGGCAAGCAGCGCCAGCGCCTCCCGGGGATGGCCGAAGCGGACGTGGAGGTAGGCCAGGTTGATCGTCTGGCTGACATTGGGACGGCCTTTCTCGCCGCCGGCGATGGCGGTGCGGTAGGCCTCCACCGCCTCGCCATAGCGACCGAGCTGCTCGTAGGTCCGCGCAAGCCCGTCCCACCACCAGTTGAGGCGCTCGTCCCGGTCGGAAAACTGCTTGGCCAGCACGCCGTCGGGCCGCGCCGCCTGCAATGTGGCGAGCGCCTTGTCGGCCTGGCCGAGCACGCGCTGCGTGGCGGCGAGGTCGATCGGCAGGGCAAGGCGGCCGGGGCGGGCGATGCTGCGCTGTTCGAGGTCGGCGGCCTGCCGCTCGTAGGCGGCGCGCAAGTCGAAGTCGGCGGGCAGGTAGCTGCGCAAGTGCGGATCGAGACTGGCTTGCCGCAGCAGGTCCGCCTCGCGGATCGCGGCGACTTGGGCCGCTGCGCTTTCCTTGTCGCCTTCCTTGGCGAGCAGCCGGGCCAGCGGCAGGCGCAGCCTGGAGAAGCCGGCATCGTTGATCGCGGGCGGGAATGCGGGGTCGGTGGCAAGCACCAGCAGGCGGCGATAGGCCGGATCGTCCTGTCGGGCGTCCAGCCGGTTCACCAGCGCAAAGATCCAGTCGTCGGGAATCGAGCCGAAGGCGCTGGGGGCCTGCTTCTGGATCATTTCCAGCGTGGCGACGGCATCGCTGTCCCGCTTGCTGTCGAGTTCGACCGCATAGCGCAGCCGCCAGGCGATGTCGGCGGCGCCGGGCAGCGCGGTGAGCATGCGGGCATGGCCGAGCGCGGCGTCGAGCTTGTTCGCCTGGCCTTCGCAGATCGTCGCCGAGAGCAGGATCGGGCCTTGCAGCAAGGGTTCCAGCGTGCCGAAATCCTTGCGCGCGACCAGCGGCGAGATGATCTTGAGGACGCCGTTGCAGTCATTGCCGTTCATCGAGGATTGCAGGCGCGGCATCGCCTTGGCGGCGGCGCGGGAAATGTCCTGGCGGGCCTCGGCCTGGGCCGGGAGGCCCGCGGATGCGAGGGCGAGCGCAGCAGCGAGTGCCCGGCCGGGCTTGGCATTGATCATCGTAATCCCCTTGTCGGGCCGACATGCTAGGGAGGGATCGGCGGCCTGTCAGCCCACCCCGACATGAAAAGCGCGGTTATTCCCGCCGTTACGCCACTATAGATGGATCTTCGCGGTTCGGTCCGCAGCGGCCAGAGCGCAAGCCACCGGCCACCGGCGCGGCGCACGGTTCCAGCGGTAACGGGGGCGGGGCATGCTGGCCTGTGTGCCGGGAGATCGGTGCCAGGCGATCGGTGCCGGGCGATCGGCGCCGCCCGCCAGGCCGTTCCCCCTCCTGCACCGGTCCGGCAAGAGGGGGGGCTGTCCTTAGATGTCCAGGTTGGCGACGTTGAGCGCGTTGTCCTGGATGAACTCGCGGCGCGGTTCGACGACGTCGCCCATCAGGCGGGTGAAGATCTCGTCGGTGACGTCGGCGTCCTCGACCTTGACCTGCAGCAGGGCGCGGTTTTCCGGATCCAGCGTGGTTTCCCAGAGCTGTTCCGCGTTCATTTCGCCCAGACCCTTGTAGCGCTGGATCGACAGGCCCTTGCGGCCCGCCGCCAGCACCGCGTCGAGCAGCTGGGCAGGGCGGGTGATGACGTCGGCGCCGACAATCGGACGGGTCGCTGCCTCGTCCTCGCCTTCGGCCGCTTCCACTTCGGCGGCGGCGCTGGCGCGGGTGAGACGGGCCGCCCCGGCATAGACGTCGGTATTCTCGGCCGCGAGGCGGGCGAGCTTGCGCGCCTCGGCGCTGGCGAGGAACGTGCCCTCGATCTTGTGATGGTCGGTCACGCCGCGCCACACGCGTTCGATTTCAAGGTTGCCTTCGTCGGTCAGGCGGGCGGACCAGCGGGCTTCCGGATCGCCGCGATCGAGCCACTGTGCCGTGCGCTCCAGCGCGGCATTGCGGTCGGCCGCCGAGAGCTCGGGCGCGAAGGCGCCGGAGAGCGCCAGCGCCTCGATGATGGTGGGATCGAAGCGGCGGGGAACAAAGCCCATCAGGTTGCGGAAACGGATCGCGTGATCGACCAGCGCCTCGAGGTCGCTGCCCATGCGGGCACCGCCCGAGGTTTCCAGCACGCGGCCGGACAGCCCGGCCTCGACCAGATAGCGGTCGAGCGCGGCATTGTCCTTGAGGTAGACCTCGCTGCGGCCCTTGGCGACCTTGTAGAGCGGCGGCTGGGCGATGAAGAGGTGCCCGGCGCGGATGATTTCCGGCATCTGGCGATGGAAGAACGTCAGCAGCAGGGTGCGGATGTGCGCGCCGTCGACGTCTGCGTCGGTCATGATGACGACCTTGTGGTAACGCAGCTTTTCCAGGTTGAAATCGTCGCGGATGCCGGTGCCCATGGCCTGGATCAGCGTGCCGACTTCCTTGGACGAGATGATGCGGTCGAACCGCGCGCGCTCGACGTTGAGGATCTT
Source organism: Sphingomonas sp. IC081 (assembly GCF_006874585.1). Lineage (GTDB taxonomy): Bacteria > Pseudomonadota > Alphaproteobacteria > Sphingomonadales > Sphingomonadaceae > Novosphingobium. The sequence goes on along the minus strand of NZ_CP029761.1, from coordinate 3,016,191 downwards.
GCCCTTCAGCGGCAGGATCGCCTGGGTCTTGCGGTCACGCCCGGACTTGGCCGAGCCGCCTGCGGAATCGCCCTCGACCAGGAACAGTTCGGACTTGGCGGGATCGCGTTCCTGGCAGTCGGCCAGCTTGCCGGGCAGCGAGGCGATGTCCATCGCGCCCTTGCGGCGGGTGAGTTCACGGGCGCGGCGCGCGGCTTCGCGGGCGGCGGCAGCGTCGATCACCTTCATGACGATGGTCTTGGCGGTGGCGGGATTCTCCTCCAGCCAGTCGGTCATCTTCTCGCTCATCAGCGCTTCCAGCGGCTGGCGCACTTCGGAGCTGACCAGCTTGTCCTTGGTCTGCGAGGAGAACTTGGGATCGGGCAGCTTGACCGAGACGATCGCGGTCAGGCCTTCGCGCATGTCGTCGCCCGAAAGCGAGACCTTTTCCTTCTTGAGCAGGCCCGAACGCTCGGCGTAGCCGTTCAGCGTACGGGTCAGCGCGGCGCGGAACGCGGCGAGGTGGGTGCCGCCGTCACGCTGCGGGATGTTGTTGGTGAAGCACAGCACGTTCTCGTAGTAGGAATCGTTCCACTCGAGCGCGACTTCCATGCCGATGCCGTCCTTGTCCGCGGCAATGGCGATCGGTTCGGGCATCAGCGGCTGCTTGTTGCGGTCGAGGAACTGCACGAAGGCGCCGATGCCGCCTTCGTAATAGAGATCGTGTTCCTTGGTCTCCTCATGGCGCTTGTCGCGCAAGAGGATGCGCACGCCCGAGTTCAGGAACGCGAGTTCGCGGTAGCGGTGCTCCAGCTTGTCGAAATCGAACTCGGTGACGTTCTTGAACGTCTCGGTCGAGGCGAGGAAGGTCACGCGGGTGCCCTTCTTGAAGCCGTTGTCGTCCGGGTTCTGTTCCACCTTCGGCGCATCGCCGACGATCTTGAGCGGCGCCACGGCATCGCCGTTGGCGAACTTCATCCAGTGCTCCTTGCCGTCGCGCCAGATGGTCAGTTCCAGCCACTCGGACAGGGCGTTCACCACCGAGACGCCGACGCCGTGGAGGCCGCCGGAAACCTTGTAGGCATTGTCGTCCGACGTATTCTCGAACTTGCCGCCGGCGTGGAGCTGGGTCATGATGACCTCGGCCGCCGAGACCCCTTCCTCCGGGTGGAGGCCGGTGGGAATGCCGCGGCCGTTGTCCTCCACCGAGACCGAGCCGTCCGGGTTGAGTTCGATCAGCACCAGGTCGCAGTGGCCTGCCAGCGCTTCGTCGATCGCGTTGTCCGACACTTCGAACACCATGTGGTGCAGGCCCGAACCGTCGTCGGTATCGCCGATGTACATGCCCGGACGCTTGCGAACCGCGTCGAGGCCCTTGAGGACCTTGATCGAATCCGCGCCGTAGCTGTTCTGGTTCTTGCCGTTGTCGGTCCCGTTGCCGGGCACAGTGCCGTTCGTGCTGTCGTCGGTGCTAGCCATGGCGAGGATATAGGGTTTCGGGGCTGGAAACCCAAGCAGAACCGGCTTTGTGCACGGTCTTTTCCACAAGACTGGGGCAGGCTGCGCGTTCCGCCCGGCGAGGGCGACGCCAGCGGCTTGCCGGGATGCAAGAAAGGGCGGCTCCTCGCGGAGCCGCCCTTCGCCATTGGGGATTGCCCATGCCGGGAGGGGGAACATGGACTTTCGCCGCAGCACACACACCCTGCGCGACGCGGCGACACCGAATGCCGAGGGCGTTCGGGAGATGGCTTTTCCTGCAAACTTGGTATTTTTGGCTTATCGCTGGCCTGGCGGTCACGTCGCCTTGCCATGAATCGGAATTACACCATCGGGGAATTTTTGCAAACGTCAAAGTAACAAAATTACGTGCGATTTTTGCAATTGCAGCCTGCCGGTCGCCCGTTCTCGCGCTTGCGACCCTCAAAACCGCGCGCTCCACTGGACACCTGCAAAATGTGCCTATAGTGGCCGGCCATGACTGACCAGACTTCCTCAACGAATCCGGGGCAGGGCTCCGACTCCATCCTGATCGTCGATTTCGGCAGCCAGGTCACCCAGCTCATCGCCCGGCGCGTGCGCGAGGCGGGTGTCTACTCGGAAATCGCCCCCTTCAATGCCGCGAAGGATGCCTTCGCCCGCATGAAGCCGGCCGGCGTGATCCTGTCCGGCTCGCCCGCTTCGGTGCTTGACGACAATGGCCCGCGCATTCCGGCGGAAATCCTCGAAAGCGGCCTGCCGATCCTGGGTATCTGCTATGGCCAGCAGTCGCTGATGCACCAGCTCGGCGGCGAGGTCCTGCTCGGCGATTCGGGCGAATTCGGCCGCGCCTTCATCGAGATCGGCGACGATTGCGCGCTGTTCGACGGCCTCTGGACCAAGGGTGAGCGCCATCAGGTGTGGATGAGCCACGGCGACAAGGTGACGCGCCTTGCCCCCGGCTTCCGCCCCGTCGCTTCCAGCGAAGGCGCGCCTTTCGCGGTCATCGCCAACGACGAGAAGCGCATCTACGCGATGCAGTTCCACCCCGAGGTCGTGCATACGCCCGACGGCGGCAAGCTGCTCAAGAACTTCGTTCGCCACGTCTGCGGTCTTGCCGGTGACTGGACGATGGCCGAGTTCCGCAAGACCAAGATCGAGGAAATCCGCGCCCAGGTCGGCGACAAGCGGGTGATCTGCGGCCTGTCGGGCGGCGTCGATTCGGCGGTTGCGGCGCTGCTCATCCACGAGGCGATCGGCGACCAGCTGACCTGCGTCTTCGTCGATGGCGGCATCCTGCGCATGGGTGAGGCCGAGCAGGTCGTCAGCCTGTTCCGCGGCCACTACAACATCCCGCTGGTCCACGTCGATGCCTCGACGCTGTTCCTCAACGGCCTGGCCGGCGTCACCGACCCCGAAGCCAAGCGCAAGTTCATCGGCAAGACCTTCATCGACGTCTTCGAGGATGAAGCGAAGAAGATCGGCGGCGCCGAGTTCCTCGCACAGGGCACGCTCTACCCGGACGTGATCGAATCGGTCTCGTTCACCGGCGGTCCCTCGGTCACGATCAAGAGCCACCACAACGTCGGCGGCCTGCCCGAGCGCATGAACATGAAGCTCGTCGAGCCGCTGCGCGAACTGTTCAAGGACGAAGTGCGCGTGCTGGGCCGGGAGCTCGGCCTGCCCGAGATCTTCGTGGGCCGCCACCCGTTCCCCGGACCGGGCCTCGCGATCCGCATCCCCGGCGAAGTGACGCGGGAGCGCTGCGACATCCTGCGCAAGGCGGACGCGATCTATCTCGAGGAAATCCGGAGCGCTGGCCTCTACGATGCGATCTGGCAGGCCTTCGCGGTGCTGCTGCCGGTGAAGACCGTGGGCGTGATGGGCGACGGCCGCACATACGACAGCGTCTGCGGCCTGCGCGCGGTGACGTCGACCGACGGCATGACGGCGGACATCTACCCCTTCGACGCCGCCTTCCTGTCGCGCGTGGCGACCCGCATCATCAATGAGGTGAAGGGTATCAACCGCGTGGTCTACGACTACACCTCGAAGCCGCCGGGCACGATCGAGTGGGAATGATTTGGCGTCAGGCACCGACTGGCAGCCAGTAGCACGAAAACGGAACTAAGCCCGCAGAGATGCGGGCTTTTTCTGTTTTGGGGCTGGCGATGCCCGGCAGGTTTTGGCATCGGCAAGCAACGCTTTCCAATGGCATGCTGAATGGCATCGTCTGTTGGATCTGCGGCTATGGCGACTGATACCATAGAGCTCCTTTGGCGGGTGCATGGTATCGGAATTCCGCAAAGTGCCTGCTTTGCTGGATTTTTAAGGGGAATTGGCGGTCTTGTCCAACATGGTATTTTGCAGATAGCTGGGGTATCGCCATGCTGACCGATACCAAGCTGCGCAATCTCAAGCCGCAGGACAAGCTGTACAAGGTCAACGATCGCGACGGCCTGTATGTGGCGGTTACGCCCGCAGGCTCGATCTCTTTCCGCTACAACTACGCGATCAATGGCAGGCAGGAGACGCTTACCTTTGGTCGCTATGGCGTTGGCGGGATCACGCTCGCCGAGGCGCGCGAGCTTCTCGGTACAGCAAAAAAGATGGTTGAGGCCGGAAAGTCGCCTGCCAAGGAAAAGGCTCGTGACAAGGCTCGCGCGAAGGATGCGGAGACGTTCGGTGCCTGGGCCGAGAAATGGCTTCGCGGCTACCAGATGGCCGATTCGACTCGCGACATGCGGCGATCGGTCTTTGAACGAGATTTGAAGGGCAAATTCGGAAACCAGAAGCTGGCCGAGATCACCCATGAGGACTTGCGAGCGCTGACGGACGCCATCGTTGCCCGCAAAGCGCCGGCAACGGCCGTGCATGCCCGTGAAATCGTTTTTCAGGTATACCGCTGGGCCATCGAGCGCGGGCAGAAGGTCGAAAACCCGGCGGAGTTGGTTCGTCCAACCAGCATCGCCAAATTCGAGCCTCGCGATCGAGCACTGACGCCGGACGAAATCGGCTTGATGTATCGGAACGCATCGGATCTGCTCCATCGGTGCGGGCGGCCGCGCGATTGCTGCTGCTGACCATGGTTCGCAAGAGCGAGCTGACCAATGCCACATGGGACGAAATCAGCTTCAGTGAGGGGTTATGGACGATCCCGAAGGAGCGGATGAAGCGCCGGAATCCTCATTTGGTGTTCCTATCCCGGCAGGCACTCGACATATTCGTTGCGCTCAAAACCTTCTCGGGTGGATCAGATTTTGTTCTGCCGTCGCGGTATGACACGGATGCGCCGATGAGTGGCGCGACGCTGAATCAGGTGTGGAGCGGCGTGCAAAATTGACCCCCTTAGCGGGGTGATCGGCGTCTAAAATTGACCCCCTTCATCTCATTGTGAGAAGCGCCGCCGTTTCGGTTCCGGACGGCGGGTACAGGGATGTTGGTTGTGGAGACGATTACGAGGATCCGTCGGGAGCACCGGGACGGTAAGCCGATCAAGGCGATAGCGCGGGATTTGCGGCTGTCGCGCAACACGGTGCGCAAGGCGATCCGGGCGCCGAACGCGGATGCCAGTTACGAGCGCAAGGAACAGCATCGGCCGCAGACCGGCCCTTTCAGCACTCGCCTGGAAGAACTGCTTGAAGAGAACGAAGGGCTGCCCCGGCGTGACCGGCTTCGCATGACGCGGATCCATGATCTGCTTCAGCGCGAAGGGTTTGGCGGCTCTTATGACGCTGTGCGGCGCTATGCTGCACGCTGGAAGCGTGAGCGTCGCGTTGACGCCGGCGATATGACCAAGGCGTTCATCCCGTTGATGTACCGGCCCGGCGAGGCTTACCAGTTCGACTGGAGCCATGAGGACGTCGAGATCGCCGGCAAGCCAATGCGCGTGAAGGTCGCGCATATGCGGTTTTGCTGGTCACGGGCACCATTTGTCCGTGCCTATCCTCGCGAGACGCAAGAGATGGTGTTCGACGCACATGCCCGCGCCTTTGCCTTCTTCGGTGGGATTCCGACGCGCGGCATCTACGACAATATGAAGACGGCGGTGACGACGGTGTTCACCGGCAAGGAACGCCTGTTCAACCGGCGGTTTCTGATCATGACGGACCACTATCGCGTTGAGCCGGTGGCCTGTAGTCCTGCCGCAGGGTGGGAGAAGGGTCAGGTCGAGAACCAGGTTCAGACCAGTAGGGAGCGCCTGTTCAAGCCGCGCCTGCGCTTTGCCAGCCTCGAGGAACTGAACATCTGGCTGGAAGCCGAGTGCCGGCGCTGGGCGGAACGCAACCAGCATCCTGACCAGGAAGGCATGACGATCGCGCAGGCGCTGGAGGTGGAGCGGCCGATGCTGCAACCGCTACCGGTTCCCTTCGACGGGTTCTTCGAGAGCGAACACGTAGCCAGTTCGACGTGCCTCGTGAGCTTCGATCGCAATCGGTACTCGGTGATGGCAAAGGCGGCCCATCAGGCTGTGCAGGTGCGGGCCTATGCAACGCGCATCGTGATCCGCTGCGACGGCGCTGTCGTGGCCGAACACGAACGGGTCTTCGGCCGGAACCAGACAATCTTCGATCCATGGCACTACCTGCCCATCCTCGCCCGCAAGCCCGGTGCGTTGCGCAATGGTGCTCCCTTCCAGGACTGGGCTCTCCCACCTGCACTGGCCCAATTGCGGCGTAAGTTGGGCAAGGGCGACGATGCCGACCGGCGCTTTGTACGCGTCCTCGCCGCTGTCCCCGAAGATGGCCTGGAGGCTGTCGAGGCCGCAGTGCGCGAGGCACTCAGCGCCGGTACTATCAGCGACGAGATCATCCTCAACATCCTGTCCCGTCGCCGCGAGCCTCATGATGCCCAGGCTATGGACGTCGTCGTCAACCTGAAGCTCAAGCATCCGCCAGAGGCGAACTGCGGCCGCTACGATACCGTGCGAGACCTCGATGCAGCGGCATGAGATCATGGCCGCCCTCAAGGGGCTGGGGCTCAAGGGCATGGTGGCGGCCTTCGATGATGCCGTCACCAACGGCATCCGCCGAGACAGAACGGTCATGGAGATGTTGGGCGACCTGTTGCGTGCGGAGACGGCGCACCGGGATGCGGCATCGATCCGTTATCGCATGACCGCAGCCAAGCTTCCGGCGATCAAGGACCTGGATGGGTTCATGTTCGATGGCACGCCGATCAACGAAGGACTGATCCGCTCGCTTCATACGGGCTCGTTCCTGCCGGAACGGCGCAATATCGTGCTGATCGGCGGAACAGGCACGGGCAAGACTCATCTGGCTCTCGCCATCACCGCCGCAGTGGTGCGCGCCGGTGCCAGAGGCCGATACTTCAATACGGTCGATCTGGTGAACCGGCTTGAGGAAGAGGCTCGCCTGGGCAAGGCCGGAAGCCTTGCCACCCAACTCTCGCGGCTTGATCTCGTGGTGCTTGACGAGCTCGGCTACCTGCCGTTCGCCCGGTCCGGTGGCCAGATGCTCTTCCACCTGATCAGCAAGCTCTACGAAAAGACCTCGGTCATTATCACGACCAATCTCGCCTTCGGCGAATGGCCGAGCGTCTTCCACGACCCCAAGATGACCACCGCTCTTCTCGATCGCATCACGCACCACTGCGACATCATCGAGACGGGCAATGACAGCTGGCGGTTCAAAAACCGGAACTGAGCCGAAAACCCCTTCCCCCGGACCCCCATCCCCGGCGGTTAACCCGGTGGGTCAACAGGGACCTCCCACGGACGCCGCCGCCAGCACACCTGACGGTGCGCGTCGTCGTCCGTGGGCCCCTCCTATCGACTACCGGGATAACCGCCAGACTACCGAAAGGTGGGGTCAATATTGGGCGCCGATAGGGGGTCAGTTTTGCGCGCCGGTTGACACATACAGGCGCCGATTTGCCTTCCCCAGGTGCAGACCGACCGCAATCAGCAGGCCATTCGCCAAAGCCGACGTTGGCAGCGTGGGATCGGCGTCGCTGCGGCGATCACGGATTTATGCTGATGTGTTCCACCGTGTTGCCATTGCCAGGAGCACCTTGCTTCCCGTAGGTCTCTGAGATGCTTTCCGAAATGCACTTCACAGGAACCTGGCGCGATTATCAGGCCCGTGTTCTTGAAGAAATGGGACCGGGGACAGGCAGCATTCGCCCCGCCTTAAAGGTCGGAGAAATTGCTGGGCCGGACGGAAGTGCCGTCCGGCCCAGCAAGCTTCATTACTTCAGCACGAATTTGTCTCCGGAATAGATCCTGACCGCATTGCCGCGTTCGAGATCCTGATGGGCCTGCCATTGCAACCTTTTTGCGCCGTCATTGGCTTGCCCACGCAGTTCTTCCAACATGATCGCCAACTTCATCCTCGCCAGCCTTCGGTTGGCGTGTTGGGATCGTTGCTCCTGAGCCGTGGCCACGAGGCCAGTCGGCCGGTGCGTGGCCCGAACTGCACTGTCCGTCTTGTTGACATGCTGGCCACCTGGACCGCTGGCGCGCATCGCCTGATAATCGATGTCCTCATTTTGCAGGTCCATGATCGCGTCAGGCTCGGGCGCAAGCGCTACGCCAACAAACCAGTTCCGCCGCTTGTGGCGAGGGCGAAAGGGACTGGTCCCGATCCACTGGTTGGAACCTATGCGCTTCGCAGCAAAGGCCGATGCTACCTCGCCCTCGATGCGGAGGAGGATCGAGGACGGCAAATCCTCCAAACCATCGAGCGCTTCGCATTCAAGGCCCATGCCCCTAGCTTCCTTTGCGAAAGCGCGCGCCAGTTGGGCCACTACCCATTGGCATTCCTTGGGGCCTTTGCCCGCCGTGATGTGCAGGATCACTTCGCTCATGCCGCCCTCGTCTTATAGCTGAGTAGGGGCCGAAGCTTGGCGATGACACGGATCAGGCCGGCTCCCTCAAGATCGGCGATGACCATGCCGATGTCCTTATAGGCATCGGGAGCCTCTTCGAAGATCAACCTGCGGTCCTCGCAAATCACATGGCTGCCGAGGGCGGTGCGTTGCATTTCCGCGACGTTGAAACGGCGCGAAAGGCGGGCGTGGGCATCCTTGCGGCTCCACTTGCGGCCCGCGCCATGGGCCAGCGAATGGAGAGCCTTGTCAGCGTCGTCCACTATGGGCTCCACCAGATAGCTGAAATCCCCTCGCGAGCCGGGGATGGCGATCACCCCCCGATCAGCAGGCGCAGCCCCCTTACGGTGCAGCCACCCGCCTTGATGCGGCGTCACGCTGTTATGACAAATGTCCAGCACCGACCGGCCGTCGATGCCAAGACTTTCGCAAAAGCGCCGGGCGATGATCTGACGGTTCACAATCGCCCATCCCAGCGCGGCGTCATGCTCGGCAAGGTAAGCCGCGGCCTCCGGGCTACCTGCAGGTATTCCATGGCTGATTTCCGGCTGTCGATGGGTTTGCAGGACGCTTTGCCCAAGGCCTCGCGAGCCGCTGTGCACCATCATCCAGACCCGGTCGTGTCGCAAGCCAAGCGCCGCGAAGTGTGCCTCGTCCTCCACCGTCTCGATCCGCTGGAATTCAACGAAATGGTTGCCCCCGCCAATGGTACCCAGAGCGGGGCTAGCCAGTTCGGGTGGTAATCCAGCCTCTTTCAGGGCCGCTTCGCCATCGCCGGGCCAAGGAGCGTCCAACCCTTGCAGTCTGCGCTCCACGCTGCCGAGCCGGAACTTGCGCAATGGCGAAGTGGTCTCCCACAAGGCCATGCCGCAGCCGATATCGCTGCCCACCAGATGGGGCCAGATGCGATTCCGCGACCAGAACGCCGCCCCTACGGCAATACCGTTGCCGGCGTGGAGATCGGGCAGGCCGACGACGCGGCCCATACCCTCGTAATCTGCCGTTGCCTGGAGTTGGTCGAGTGACAGGGGATCGAACCGCGATGGATCGTTAGCGATAAGGGAGATCGGAGTCATTGTGCGCCTCCCTGATCATTGATCATTCCGGAGGCCAGCATCGCCTCCAGCACAGCCATGTCCTTGAGAACCCGATCACGCGGATCGACGAACAGCTCGCGGCGTCGGAACCACTGGCCTCCGCGCCCGAGGACCTGGCCTTCGAACATCCACTCGCCGTAACGCCCGATGGAAATGCGGGTCAGCACGAAATCCTCGATATGTTCGCGTACGTGCATCTTCACCGTGCTGCCCGTGTCGAGCTTGGCGCAGATCTCGCTGAAGACGGCGTCCCACCGGCGCCCCCGCTGGCGCCGCAGGTAGCGAACCAAAGGGGCGAGGTTCTCGTTCAATGACTTGGTGTAGGGTGCACCGATCCTGGCATGGCGCTTGAGCCCGATATGGGGTGCGCCGGTGTGAGGCATCCTTTTCAATTTCGGAGAAGCCGCGTGGCTCGCACCCCAGCGGGGGCGTTCGACGATCACCTTGAACATGTCGTCACGCATGACAAGCCTTCCCCGAAGAGAGGTGTGGCAATAATGGAAAGTCTGGAAAAATCAGCGGCGCGAAAGCCGCGAAAAGCAATCAGGCGAGAAGTATCGCCCTTGAGGCAGTTGCCCATGCAATCTGTTCCTGAACACAGGGAAATGAGAAGTTGTTTTCGTCGCGATCAAATGCTGCGCGCATGATCTTCTCCTTTCCTCGTTCAAAAACAGGCCGATATTGGCTGGCGTCCATTTATTGCAGATTGCCCATAGACGCAAGCCCTGTGGCCCAATGTAATGAAATGGACGACGGATTCCGGCATTGTCGACCCTTTGTCGCCATTCAGCCGCTAAATTTCGACGCTCAGGTGCGGAAGGTCCGGTATCCCGACAGGTGTCGACCACAATTGGAAATTCGCGGTATTGATCGGGAATGACCGGAATCAGGCAAACCTTCCGTTTCAAACAGCCAACCTGGCGGTCAGTAATAGCCCCAATGATGCTGTTTCGAAGGAACCGAGGGATGCGATTTAGTGCCAGTTGCGAATGAAGATCCGAGACGACAGCTGATGCTCAACCTTGCCCTCCACAGAGAAAGGGCTAAGCAGACATGATGCATGTCTGTCCGCCTCCGAAAGCAGCTCTCGATACCTGGCTTAACGCTAACGGCTCTATTCGTGGCGGCAACTACGGTCATTTGTTATTGGAGCAACAAGGCGAGAGCGACGATGTCTTGGTAGCAGCGCTCAGGCCTTATTTCGAGTCGGCCCATCTGGATGCGCGTACGCATTTTCATGCGCAACTGGGCATCGATCTCCACCCGGACGCCGGACGACCGGCGGACATCCGCTATCCCAACTGCCTGCCGTCAACGGCCCAGAGAGGGCTGTTTGGTGAAGTGATGGCAGGGCTCGTCACCGAGGCCTATCAGGACGAGTTCGTTGGCGGCCACCCGTGGCGGGTGCCGATCTTCCTGTTCCGCAAGCATGAAGACGTGGAGAATTATCTCTGGGCGCTTAAATATGATGACGAGCGCGAGCGCGAGATTTACGGGCGCCACGGCACGGATTTCCTGGGGATATCGCTGAACGCCGCCGGCGATGTTGTGCGGATGATCGTCGGCGAAGCCAAATGGCGCGTGTCGCTGACCGACAGCGTCGTGGCGGGCGTGCTGCTGGGCCCTAAGAAGAAGGACAAGGCGGGCAACAGCGCGCACAACGGACGGGGCGTCTGGTTCGAGGTGAACCGCGACTCGCCCGTCCCCTGGGGGCTGCGGCAACTGCAGCGCCTGCTGGAGGAACATGATCCTGACGGCTACGCCGCGGCCATCCTGTCGATGGATCGAGCCGTGCTCGGCATCGCGTCCATTCCGGGGCGGACCAATCTCATCCTGATCGTCGGCAATGGTGCCGAGCGGCGCGGGACGGGCGATTGTCTGATCGGATGGGAGGAGATGCCAGTTGAGTATAAGGCGCCACATGACCTTCAGGTCGTCGAGGTGATTCTCGAAAAGGGCCATGAACTGATCGACAAACTCTATACGTCGCTCTGGAATATGCCCTGATGCCGGCACGCGACGTAGACAGGCTGGAAGCAGCCGAGCAGGTGCGACAGGCCCTAGCGATCGAAAATGAACTCACACGCCCGCAGGCGCGGGCCTATGTCCGCTGTCTGCAATCCAGCTGGGACGTGCCGATCATTGCGTGGGGCGACCAGGAATCCGTCAAACAGCTCGGCGATGCGCGGCGACTTCTGCATGCGGCGCATATCTTCCGGTCGATCGAGGGATTGGAATCGCCGCGCGCGATCGACTGTTTTCGCCGTACGGGCGAGATTCTTGAATGGCTCGCCCGGTCCGATGACGACATCCGGCAGGCCGTGCCGATCGAACTGCTGGCGGCGGCCGCCTATCAGTTGGGCGGTCTTCCCGCCATGGCGACCGGTCTGCTCGACCAGGTCAGTTCCGAGCATGACGGCGTCGAGCTTTATGGAGCATTCCTGCGGGCGAACTTCGACGATGTACTGCGTCGCGCGGCCCGCTTCTGGCGGTCTAATCGGGACTACACGACCCAAGCGGCCAGCCGTCTCCTCGTCGACGCGATGCGCGACGATCTGGAGGAAGGTGGCGTTGCCAAGGCATTCACGGTCGAGCTTGTTCGCAGCCTGGGCCTCATTGCGGACAGCCTCCGTCGCGGCGATGAAGAGCGGCTCGGTCCCGCGATCGCGAAACTGCGCGCGCTCGACAGTATGGCATCGCGAGCGTTCAGCGACGATGCGGCATTGATGATTGGTCTGATCCGGCAGGTCGCGGATGGCTATCTTGAAGCCACGATCTACAAGCCACTGCGTGCACTGTCGGAACTCCGGCCCGAGCGCATGAATAAGCTTATGAACTATGCTCGCGACCAGTTCAGCCGGGGTCGCGGCATCTTGTGGACATCGCAGCTTGACGGCCTTGAACGGCTGTTGCGGGAGGATAGCTTCGCGCTCTGCACGCCGACTGGATCGGGTAAGACGCTCGTAGCCAATCTTGCGCTGGTCAAGGAGCTGCTGCTGCGAGAGCACGACGGCGCGCTCGGCCCCCTCGCCTTGTATATCGTACCCTCGCGCGCGCTCGCCGGAGAGGTCGAGGCCAAGCTCAGCGCGGAGTTGCGCGGCGAGGTCATCGTCACAGGCCTTTATGGCGGGTCGGACTGGGGCATCACCGATGCCTGGCTGACCAGCGAGGAACCGGTGGTTCTGATCGTTACGGTCGAGAAGGCCGATGCGCTGCTGCGGTATCTAGGCGCATTGGTCACAGCGCGCATGCGCCTGCTGATCATCGATGAGGCGCATCAGGTCGTGCCCGAGGCGGATGAAGCGACGCGGGTCAGCTTCTCTGATCATAGCAATCGGTCGATCCGGCTCGAAGCGCTGGTCTCGCGCATTCTTGCCGAACGCCCCGACGTAGTGCGCATCGCGCTGACGGCTGTTGCCGGCGGCGCCGCGGGCCCGGTGGCGCGCTGGATCGAGGGTCGCCCGGATGCCCAGGCGGTCGGCATGCGCTACAGGAGCACGCGTCAGGTGATCGGCGTTCTGGAAGCGACGCCAGGCGGGTCGGGGCGGATATTGCTCGATCTGATGAATGGCCGGCCGCTCTATCTGCGCGGCGAGGAAGAGCCGGTCTATTTGCCATTACGCTATGCTGCGATGCCCGAGCTGGCCCGGGAATGGCGGAGCAGTCTGCATCGTTACAATTGCCTCAACGTACTGTGGACCGCGCTCCATCTGGCGCAGGAGGATCAGCGCATCTTGGTCTCAGTGGCGCAGGAGCCCGAGCAGATGATGCGGTGGTACAAGCAGGCGCTCGAACTGTCGGACTGGGCGGAGATCGTACATTTTCGCCCGCCCGAAGGTGCTCTGCGCGCCCGGTTCGAAGAAGCGCGCGCCGCTTGCCTCGATTATTGCGGGCGCGAATCCTATGAGCTCTTCCTGCTAGATCGGGGCATCGCGACCAGCCATGGGCAGATGCCGCAGCGACTCCGACGCCTGATGATCGAGATGATAGACAAGCGGATCTGTCCGATCACGGTCGCCACAGCGACGCTGACCGAGGGCGTGAATCTGCCATTCGATCTGATCTTCCTGACATCGCTCAAACGGCGCTCATGGGATCAGGTGACGCAGAAGCAGGTGATCACGCCCTTCACCTCGGCGGAGTTCCGTAATCTGGCCGGCCGGGCTGGCAGGCCGGGCGCGGCACGCGGAGCCGAGGGCATGACGCTCATTGCGCTGCCGACAAAACCGGTCACGCAAAGAGACAGCGAAATGCAGACGCAATGGGGCCAGCTGCGCGAGCGCGAGCAGGACTATGAGAGGCTGCGTCGGACGCTCGTCATCGAAGAGCAGGATGCCGGTGCCGTCGAGAGCCCGCTAGCGCTGCTACTGCAACGGATCTGGGAACAGGCCAACAGCCGGCTCAGCGTCACGCCTAACGCCTTTCTAGACTGGCTCGAGCGGACAGCCCCCGCGACCGTCAGCGCGCAGGCTGGCACCGGCGCGACCACTCCGCTGGCTCGGCTCGGCGATGCGATGGATGAGCTCGATTCGATACTGCTGACCGCGATCGAGGAGGTGGACCAGTTGGCTGCGGCCCCTATGTCTGCGGCGCGCACAGAGGAGCTGTTGCGCAAGCTGTGGGCGCGCAGCTTCACTGCGGTGTCGGCGGATCGCGAGGCTTGGCTTGAGGCTGCCTTCGTCCGACGCGGCCAAGGTTTGGTGGAGCATCTCTATCCGGATCACGGTGAGCGCCAGCGACTCTATCATTATGGCTTCACGCCGCTGGTCGGTCGGCGGTTCGAGCCCGTCGCGATCAAGATACGCGAGCAGATTGCTGCGGCCGCCGATTATGGCGATTGGGATGCTGCCAAAAGGATCGACTTGTTTGAGAGCATCGGAGCATTGCTCGAGGCCGATAGGGGTTTCGGGTTCCGGGTGCGTACCACCAAGGGCGACGAGGAGATTCTCGACCGGTGGAACGATGTGCTGGGCTGGTGGATGCATGAGCCTGACGCCAAGGCGCCGCCCCCTGACAAATTGCGGGCCTGGCAACGCTTCGTAACCGACAATTTGGAGTTCCGGCTGGGGGTCGCGATCGGGGCGGTAGTGGCCCAGGCTTGGAATGAGGGCACGCCCGAAGCCCTGACGGCGCCGAGCCTTGCCGACTGGAGGGAAACGGCGACATTGCCCTGGTTCGGCTTCTGGGCGCGCGAACTGCTACGCTGGGGTACGCATGATCCGTTCGTCGCCTTCAGCATGGCGCAGGGCCTCGCACCGACGCGCGAGGCAGCCTCATTGCGGCGCGCCGAGTTTGACGAGTGGCTCGAGGAGGAAATGGAAGATCCAGACGCCGAGAGCCGGATCGATCCGCAGCGGTTCATTGCTTGGCAGAAGAGTCTACCGGTCGAGGAAAAGGCCCCGACTGCATCGGCAGGGCTGGCGGCCAGGCTGACCGGCACGCGTGGGGAGCGCGGCGCCTATGCCGTCCTCCCCGTGATCCGCGGCGAAGAGACGCGTTGGCTCGATCCGGCGGGCTTCGAGCTTGCCGTGACCGCGCAACGGGCGCCAGGCGGATTTAATCGCATTCGCAGCGATTTTCAGTTACGGGTCACGCACGGGCACGCGACGGTGCAGCGGGTATTCCGCGCCGGTTGATGGTGAGGTTTGGCCGCCTAACTTAACTTTGATGCTAGGTCCGGTTTTAACACTACAGGTCGTTCCCTGAATCTCTAGGAATGGCAGAAAAGTCCCACGGCGGGCCGCTGGGCTGACGTAGTGCAGCTGCGGAGCGAGCGTCGGCTTACCCAAGGGGGCCGCTCCAAAGGCGACTGTCCGGTAAGTCCCAAGGCGGGCCGCTGGGCCGACGTAGTCCAGCTGCGGAGCGAGCGTCGGCTTTCCTCGGGTCGCCGCCGGTAAGCCGACTGTCGCGATAGTCCCAAGTCCCGACCGTCTTTGCAGGTAGTCGTGAGATTCGAAGAAAGGCCGTTTGCTTAAGGGGCACTCGACACGGTGCGTATGGCATACTCTCTTGAGAGTATGGTATTTTTCATGGCATCAATTGCATGATCGACCGAAATGCTACGGATTCATGCGATTTTATGGTCGAATCAATAATCGAGTGGGAATGATTTTGCGTCTGGCACCGACTGGCAGCCAGTAGCACGAAAATGGAACTAAGCCCGCAGAGATGCGGGCTTTTTCTGTTTTGGGGCCGGAGTTCTCGAATGGGTTCCGGCGCTGTCAGTCGAAGTCCAGCGAGACATGGGCGACGTCGCCTTCGATGGCGCCATGCGGGGTGGCATAGGCGGTTACCGGAACGCCGAGATCGCGGCCGATGTCGAGCGTTTCGCCGTTGCCCGCGGCCATCAGCATCGAGGTCGGCAGGCGCGCGCTGCCCATCGGCACCCCGCCGGCGTCGAGGGTGACCGTTGCCGGTCCCGCCATGGCATCGACGGCAAAGCGCATCGTCAGCGTGACGGCGCCCGGCGGCAGGGGACGCTCCGCGACGAGGCGGGTCACTTCCTGCGGATCGGTGGAGCGCGCGGCAACGAAGGCGGGGCGGCCCTTGTCGAGATAGAGGCTCCATCCCCCGAAGCGGCTGCCATAGGCGACGACCGCGCCCGACGCGTCCGGGCGGTCCAGGGTGAGCTGGGCGGTCAGCGTGAAGCTGCGGGCGATCGGCACCGGCTCGCTGTTGGCGGGCAGGCTGACGTCCTTGCCCCAGAAGTCGAAGTGCTTGCGGGCGCCGGGACGCATCATCGCCGCGCCGCGGGCCATGCCGAAGCGGTGGTCGAGCGGGAAGACTTGGTTGCGGGCGGCTTCCTCCGTCCACAGCGCCTGCATCGCCTGGAGCCGCGCGGGTTCCTGTGCGGCAAGGTCGTTGGCCTGCGAGAAGTCCCGGTCGAGATGGAAAAGCGACCATTGGATCTGCGGGCGGGGGCCGCCGGGAGGCAGGTTCTGCCAGGCCATGCGGCCATCGTCGCCGGACAGGAACCAGCCATCGTGATAGAGGCCGACCTTGCCGCCGATCTCGAAATACTGGGTGCGCGGCCTTGCTGCATCGCAGGCGGCGAGGCTGGCAAGCAGGCTTTGCCCGTCCATCGGTTTCTGGGAGACGCCGTAGACGCTCTGCGGCACCGGCAGCTGCGCCGCGTCGAGCACCGTGGGGGCAATGTCGACAAGATGGGAAAACGTCCCGCAGACCGCGCCGGGGTGGGCGACATGCCCTTTCCACGAGAGGATCATGCCGTTGCGAATGCCGCCGAGGTAGGAGGCATATTGTTTTGTCCAGCGCAGCGGCGTGTTCATCGCCCAGGCCCATCCGGCCGGATAGCTTTCGTAGGTCTCGCCGCTGCCCAGCCGGTCGATGTTGGCCTGCATCCAGGCCTCGCTCTCGTCATGATTTGTCATGCCGCGCAGTTCGTTGATCGTGCCTCGCGGCCCGGCCTCCGCGCTGGCGCCGTTGTCGCCCAGCACGAGTGCAACGAGCGTGCGATCGAGTTCGCCCATGCGCTGCAATTCGGCGATCACCCGCCCGATCTGCTCGTCCTGATAGACCAGCTGGGCGGCGGCGACTTCCATCGTGCGCGCGGCAAAGGCCTTCTGGCCCGGGGTCAGGCTGTCCCAGGCCGGGATCTCGGCAGGACGCGGCGTCAGCCGGGTGCCCTTGGGGATGATGCCCATGGCGAGTTGGCGCCGCCAGGTCTGCTCGCGCTGCACGTCCCAGCCGGCGTCGAACTTGCCCTTGAAGCGGGCGATGTATTCGGGCGGGGCCTGATGCGGCGCATGGGTGGAGCCGGGCGCCATGTAGACGAGGAAGGGCTTGTCGGGCGCGGCCGCCTTCTGGTTGTGGACCCAGCGGATCGCATCGTCCGCCAGGCGGCTGTCGAGCAGGCGGCCTTCGCCGTCGTCGCTTTCGACCCGCTGGATGCCGCGATAGAGGATCGGTGAAAACTGGTCGCTGTCGCCGCTGACGAAGCCGAAGTAGTAATCGAAACCCAGGCCGGTCGGCCAGCTGTCGAAGGGGCCGGCTTCGCTGCGCTCGTTGGAAGGCAGGTTATGGTGCTTGCCGAACATCGCGGTGCTGTAGCCGTTGAGGCGCAGGATCTGGGCGATCGTTGCGGTTTCGGGGAGGATCTTGCCGCCATAGCCGGGGAACGGCGAGGGCACGTCGCTGAGCCAGCCGACCCCGGCGGCATGGTGGTTGCGTCCGGTCAGTAGCGCGGCGCGGCTGGGTGAGCAGATGCCGGTGGTGTTGAAGCGGTTGTAGCGCTGGCCTTGTGCGGCCAGCCGCTCGAAATGGGGCGTCGGCACGGGGCCGCCGAACGCGCTGGACATCGCGAAGCCGACGTCGTCGCTCATCATCAGGAACACGTTGGGCGCGCCTTGCGGCGCCCGGACCGGTGCCTGCGGCATGCCCCTGGCATCGAGCGCGTTGTCGGCAAGGGTTCCGGCAAAGGGCGGCGGCGAGATCGGCAGGATCGTGCGGGCCGATTGGGCCAGCGTCTGGGTCTTCGTCTGGGCCTGCATCTGGGCCTGCGTCGTTCCCGGAGCCGTGACCAATGCCAGCGCCGCTGCGCCTGCCAACCATCCGAACTTGTGTTGCATCGCTTCCTCGTCCCCTGTCCGGAGGCGAGATTGCGTTTCCCATTGCATGCTGTCCAATGCATATATGGGCATCATTTGATGCATGATAGGAATGCAATGGATCTGACCCGCTTGCGCCATGTCATGGCGGTGGCGCGAAATCGCAGCTTTTCGCGGGCAGCGGAGGAGGAGGGCATCACCCAGCCCGCGCTCAGCCGCAGCATCGCCGCCTTCGAGCAGCGCCACGGCGTTACGCTGTTCGACCGGGGGCGGGGCGGTGTTCATCTGACGGCGGTGGGCCGTCACGTGGTGGAGCAGGCGCGGCCGCTGCTCGATGCCGCGGGCGATCTCGAACGCAGCCTCAAGCGCTATCCCCAGGGTGAGCCCGGGCAGGTGGCGATCGGGCTCGGGCCGCTGATGGCCGGGCTGTTCCTGCCGCGGATCGGCAGCCTCCTCCTGGATAGCTGGCCGGGGATTCGCGTGCGCACGCTGGTCCGCTCGCCCGATCAGCTTGTCGCCGAACTGTTGAACGACCGCATCGAGATGATCCTCGGCAGCAACTGGAACCTGGGGCGGGTGGCGGGCACCGAGACGGTCCGGCTTGGCCAGGTGGAGATCGCCTGGATGGTGCGCGGGGGCCATCCGCTGGCGGGCAGGAGCGGGGTGACGGCGGCGGATCTCGAACGTTATCCCATCGCCAGCGCGGTCGATACCTTGTCCGGCGCGGTGGCGGACCGGACCGCGGCAGACAGGGCGGCGGCGGATAGGGCGGGCAGCTTCGTGTGCGACAACTTCCACGTCCTGCGCGAGACGGTGCTGGGCAGCGACTGCGTGTGGATGTGCTCCCCGGCCTTCCTCGCGCCGGACTTGCGGCAAGGGCGCATGGTGCGGCTTGCGGTGGCGGGCTCGGCGGCCATGCTGACCGATATCGTCATGATCATGCGGCGTGGGCGCAGCCGTTCACCGGCGATCCCGGCCATCGCCGAACACGTGCGGGCGCTGCTGGTGGAGGATGGGGGCGCGGACGGGGACGGGGACGCGGTCAGAGCAGGAGGTTCGGGCCCTCCAGCTTGAGCAGGAAGGCCTTGGCCTCCAGCCCGCCGGCAAACCCGGTCAGCGCGCCGCCGGCGCCGACCACGCGGTGGCAGGGCGCGATGATCGAGATCGGGTTGCGGCCGTTGGCGGCGCCCACCGCGCGGCTGGCGCCGGGGCGGCCGATCGCCTCGGCAATCTGGCGGTAGCTGCGGGTCTCGCCGTAGGGGATCGTCAGAAGCGCCTGCCACACGCTTTGCTGGAATGCGGTGCCGCGAAAGTCGAGCGGCAGGTCGAACACCGTGCGCCGCCCCGCAAAATAGTCCGCGAGTTGGGCCCGGGCCTGTTCCAGCACGGGATGGGCATCACCCGGGGGGAGTTCGTGCAGGGGCACGTGGTGGGTGGCGTGCAGGTGCACGCGGCGGGGGTCGTCGTTTTCCCATAGCACTGCCACCAGCCCGGCATCGCTCGCGACCAGCGTCAGTTCGCCGACGGGCGAGGGCATTCGGGACATGTGCAAGGACATCGGTGAACTCCAGTAGCGGGACGGGATAGAGCCCCGGCTGGTCCTGGGAAAGGGCTCTATTCGATTGATTTTGCCGGACCTTGCGGCAAACCTGCCGGGCCTGTCGTTTTGCCGGAGGTGGATGCATGGCTGTTCAAATCGTCGTTGCCGGGGCTGCCGACCGCGAGGAGGTCGTTGCGCTCTGGCAGGCGGCGGGGCTCACCCGGCCGTGGAACGATCCACGCGCGGATTTCGACCTTGCTTGCCGGGGAGGGGCCTGCTGCGGAGGGACAAGCGTGATCCTGCTGGCGCGCGAGCAAGGCGGTCTGGTCGGAACCGCGATGGTCGGTTTCGACGGCCATCGCGGCTGGGTCTACTACCTCGGCGTCAGGGAAGAACGGCGGGGCAAGGGGATCGCCCGCATGCTGATGGGGGCCTGCGAAGACTGGCTGGTCGCGCGGGGCAGCCCCAAGATCCAGCTCATGGTGCGGGGCGACAACCAGGCCGCGCTGGGGTTCTACGCGGCCCTGGGGTATGCCCGGCAGGACGTGGTGACGCTGGGGAAACGGCTGGATGGCTAGGCGTCCGGCCGTTTCCGCTTTTAGGTCGTAAACTCATAAACGGCACCATCGAGGTTTGAGGCAAAATGGCTCAGCGGCAGGAGGGAAGGCGCTGGAATATGTCGATATTTCACGACTTCCCGACGCAGAGCTGGGCCATTTTGGTCAAACCCCGAAGGGGCGCCCAAATGGCTTCCATCTCGAACCGAAGCTGCCTTGGACGGGCAACCAGCCCGCCCGGCGGCAACTTCGGCCCGAGCTGTTCGCCATTTGGGCGCCTCGATGGCGGCGTTTATGCGTTTACGACCTAGTCCGCTCGGCAGCGATCAGTTGGCCGCAGCGGTCTTTTTCACGCGGGTATAGGGCACGAAGTCCTGCAGGCCGACAAAACCGCTCCACATCCGGCTGGTTCGGTCATGGAGTTGCACCGTGTCGAGGCGGCAGAGCTGGCTCGAGAATGTCTTGGTGACAAGGATGTCGTCGTTGTCGAGCCGGTCGGCATTGGTCGGCCGGTTGACGTAGAGCGTGCGGCCGACGCGGTAGACGAGCGCGGTCTTGTCGACGATCACGGTGCTGTCGGACTGGTTGAGTTGGATGCAGGTCACCGGCTTGCCGGCTTCGCGGCCTTCCAGCAGCTTGGCGAGCTGTTCCTCGCCGGTGAGCTTCTTCTTGGCGGCAAACGCTGCCGGGGCGGCAATGAGGCTGGCCGTGACGAGCGCGGCAGCGAAGACATGTTTGTACGTCATTGTCTTACCTTCCACAAAAATCCGCCCTGCCCTGACATTGGCACGCAGCGCCTGAACCGGCAATGACCATAACGCATGGGCGCGGGCAGGGGGCGCCCTGTCGTCAGCCTCCTCCAAGCCTGGTTCGGGTTCAGGCCGTACCGCCCACGGTGATGCCGTCGATCAGCAGGGTGGGCTGGCCGACGCCCGCCGGAACGCTCTGCCCGCCCTTGCCGCAGACGCCGACGCCGCGATCGAGTTCGAGGTCGTTGCCGATGCCGGTCACGCGGGTCAGCACGGTGGGACCGTCGCCGATCAGCGTCGCGCCCTTGATCGGCGCGCCCAGCTTGCCGTTCTCGACCTTGTAGGCCTCGTTGCAGGAGAACACGAACTTGCCCGAGACGATATCGACCTGGCCGCCGCCCATCGACTTCACGAAGATGCCCTTCTTCATGCGCGCGAGCAGTTCGGCGGGATCGTCCTTGCCCGCCTTCATGAAGGTGTTGGTCATGCGCACCTGCGGGGCATAGGCGTAGTTTTCGCGCCGGCCGTTGCCGGTCGACTGCACGCCCATGAGCCGCGCGTTCATGCGGTCCTGCATGTAGCCCCTCAGCACGCCGTCCTCGATCAGCACGGTTTCCTGCGTGGGGGTGCCCTCGTCGTCGATCGAGAGCGAACCGCGCCGGTCACTGATCGAACCGTCGTCGATCACGGTCACGCCGGGGGCGGCCACACGCTCGCCGATGCGGCCGGAAAAGGCGGAAGTGCCCTTGCGGTTGAAATCGCCTTCGAGGCCGTGGCCGACCGCCTCGTGTAGGATCACGCCGGGCCAGCCGGGGGACAGCAGCACGGCCATTTCGCCAGCGGGCGCGTCCACGCTTTCGAGGTTCACCAGCGCCTGATCCAGCGCGGTATCGATGGCGCGGTTCCAGTTCGCGGGATCAAACAGCGTGTCGTAGAGATAGCGCCCACCCATGCCGAACGAGCCGGTTTCGCGCCGTCCGTTGCTTTCGGCGACAATCGAGACCGAGAGCCGCACCAGCGGGCGCACGTCGGTGGCGATGAAGCCGTCGGGGCGGACGATCTCGACCACCGACCACTGCCCGGTCAGGCTGGCGCTGACTTGCGAGACGCGCGGATCGCGGGCGCGGGCGGCAGCGTCGATCTGTTCCAGCAGGCGCACCTTGTCCTCGAAGGGCACGAGGTCGAGCGGCGAGGCATCGGTGTAGAGATGGCGATTGCTGCGCGGCGGCGGGGGCGGGCGGGTGCCGGTGGCAGGATCGAGCAGTTGCAGCGTCTCGCCCGCGCGGCGGATGGCGGCGGCGGAGATCTCGTTGGCGTGGGCAAAGCCGGTCATCTCGCCGGTCACGCCGCGCAGGCCGAAACCGGCATCGCGCGAATAGTCGGCGGTTTTCAGACGGCCGTCGTCGAAGCCGAAGGCCTCGGTGGCAATGAACTGCATGTAGAGTTCGCCGTCCTCGCAGCGCTGCAAGGTCTCGCGGGCAAGGGCCTGGGCCTCGTCGGGCGAAAGCTGGCGATAGAGGAGCGAGCGCGGATCGGGGCTGGTCATGCCCACGGATATAGGGCGGCGATCCGCGGTATCAAATGAATTGAGGGCCGGGTCATCGGACCCGGCGCGAAAGGAAAGCCGATCAGGCCGCCTGCTGGTCGGCCGGGCCGCCCTTGAGGACGAAGTGGCGGTCGCAATAACCGCAGTCGACATAACCCTTCTCGTCGATCTCCAGCCACACGCGCGGGTGGCCGAGGGCGGCAGCCTTGTAGGTGCCGTTCGAGCGGATGTCGGTGGCCCCGTCGCAGGAAACGCGGTGGGAATCGGTGTAGACGGTTTCGGGCTGCGTGCTCATGGTTGGGCCGATTACCAAGCCTCCGGAAGAATTTCCAGCGGGCAAATGATCCGGGCGCGCGGCGAAATGCGCGCGCCCGGTATCGTCCCGCGCAATATCAGGCGGGAACAGTCAGTGCGCCGGCTTCGGCAAGCGCGTCGGCCAGGGCCTTCTCGCGGACTTCCGGCCCGATGGCGATGCCTTCGGCCAGGACAAAGATCGGATCGGTGATGCCGATGAAGCCGAGCACGGCACGCAGGTAGCTTTCGGCATGCTCGACGGCGGCACCGGGCTGGCCTTCACCGTAGTAGCCGCCGCGCGACAGGGCGACGTAGACCTTCTTGCCGCCGGCCAGGCCATGCGGGCCTTCGGCGGTGTACTGGAAGGTCTTGCCGGCCACCAGCACGCGGTCGAACCAGGCCTTGAGCTGGCTGGGGATGGTGAAGTTGTACATGCCGGCGCCGATCACGATCACGTCGGCGGCGAGGAATTCGGCGAGTTCCGGCGTACCGTCCGGGTTGCCGAGAACGTCGAGCGTCAGGTGCGGCAGGGCTTCGGCGGCGAGATCATGGTAGCTGACTTCGAGCGAGGGATCGGCTGCGGTCAGGTTGGCGACGATGGCGGCCGAAACCGCACGGCTGACCGAGTTTTCGCCGAGGATGCTGGAATCGAGGTGGAGAAGCTTCATGGGGGAGTGCCTTCAGTTGGGAACAGGTGGCCTGGAAACATGCCAGTCTGGAAAAATGACTGGGCATAGCTATGTTGCACCGCGGCGCGCGCCAAGAGCGCATTTTTTCAGGACCAGGTAACGTGAAGATGACTACCCTCGAGCTTGTCGATCTGCCGGAGCAGGCGTCTCCCGCCGAAGTTGTCCACTCCGTCCGCAGCTGCCGCATGTTCGGCGACATCCTTGCGCGCGTGGGTGACAAGTGGTCGATGCTGGTGGTCATGACGCTGCTGGAGGATAACCGCCATTTCAACGAGTTGAAGCGCGGGATCGACGGCATTTCGCAGCAGATGCTGTCCCGCACCTTGCGCGCTCTGGAGCGGGACGGGCTGGTGCTGCGCACGGTCCACGCCAGCGTGCCGGTGCGGGTCGAATATGCGCTGAGCGGACTGGGCCGCTCGCTGGCGGAACCGGTCAAGGCGCTGGGCGCCTGGGCCTTTACCCACCGCGTGTCGATCGAGGCGAGCCGGGCGGTCTACGACAGCCGCAGCGACGGGGTTTGAGGGGGAAGCCTTTCGGCCCGGATAACCGTCATCCCCGCGAAGGCGGGGATCCCGCTTGTTCTTGCGGGCGTGGCGCGAAGGAAGCGGGGCCCCGCCTTCGCGGGGGCGACGGAGTGTTTTCGACAGGATTTCGAAGTATCATTCCAGCTTCAGGTGCAATTCCGCCAGCCCGCGAATGATGTAGCTCGGCTCGTAGGCGATGCGCCGCGCGCCCGCCGGGCCATGGTGCGCTTCGTCGAGCGTGATCGCGCGGGTCGCCGCCAGCAGGCATTCGAGCAGCACCGCCACTTCCGCCCGCGCCAGTTGCGCCCCGGCACAAGTATGGGCGCCGCGTCCGAAGGCGAGGTGTTCCTTGATGCGGGGTCGGCCGATCACGAAGTCGGCGGGGTTCTCCCAGCGGCGCGGATCGCGGTTGGCGGCGGATAGCGAGATTACCAGCCGCTGTCCGGCGGGCACCTCGACACCGCCGATCCGGGTCTTGCGGGCAGCGATGCGGAAGGTGGCCTTGGTCGAGCCTTCGATGCGCAGCACTTCCTCCAGGAACGGGCCGATCTGCGCCGGATTATCGCGCAGTTGCTGTTGCAGCGGCTGGTCCTCGGCGAGACGGCGCAGGGCGTTGCCGATCAGCTTGGCGCTGGTGTCCTGTCCGGCGGCGAAGAGGAACATGGCGGACTTGACCACTTCCATCGCGTCCGGCGTCGAGCCGTCGGGATACGTGGCCATCGCCATCTCGGTCATCACGTCGTCCAGCGGCTGGGCGCGGCGCTCGGCGATGTAACGGACGAAGTAGCCGCCCATCGCCAGCAGCGGGTGGATCGACTGGCCCTCGTCTCCCGCATCCATGTTGCCCGGCGGCGGCGCCGCGTCGATCAGCGCGCGGAAGGCCTCGCGGTCCTCGGGCGGCACGCCCAGCAGGTCGGCGATGACCATGGTGACGAAGGGCGTCGCCACTTCGCCCACCAGTTCGCACCCGCCGCGCGCAACGATGCCCTGCACCATGTCTTCGGCGTAGCGGCGCATGAAGGCTGCGTTGTCCTTCAGGCGCGACGGCACGAACAGCGGATTGAGCAGGGCGCGCGCCGCCGCGTGGCGCGCGCCGTCATAGGAGACCAGCAGTTCGATCTCGCTACCGGGATGGCTGGCGAGTTGCTCGGAAATATCGTCGCCTTCCACCGCGAAGGGCAGCGGTGCCAGCGGATCGGGATTGAGCCAGGAGGAGAAATCGCGCGCGTTCAGCAGCACGTCCAGCGCTTCCTGAAAGCCGGTGACGAGCAGGATGTCGCGGCCCGGCATCGGGCAGACCGGCCCTTCGGCGCGCAGGCGCTCGAAATAGTCGTAGGGATCGAGCAACACCGCGTGGTCGGTGAAATAGTCGGGCTGCGTGTTCAGCGTTGCCGTGGCCATCGTTCGCTCTCCCACCGGTGGCAGGTCGGGACTCGCCTGCCTTTTGTGATATACAGTGGATCGTATTTGTTCGGAGGCAAGCCGTCAATCGCGCAATTGTTGCCGGGCCACGCCGTCTATCCTGCCGCAGGCCCTTTACTGGCAGGCGATCCTGTCCCACATGCGGCGCATGACCAGCTCTGCAAGCGCCGCCATTTCCATCCGCGATCTCAAGAAGCGCTATGCCCCCGCGGGCAGTGGAGAAGGCAAGCTGGCGCTGAAGGGCGTGTCGTTCGATGTGCCCGAAGGCGGCATCTTCGGTCTGCTGGGGCCCAACGGCGCGGGCAAGTCGACGCTGATCAACATCATGGCGGGCCTGGTCCGCAAGACCTCCGGCTCGATCGACATCTGGGGCTTCGACATCGACCGCGACCAGCGCAATGCCAAGCGCTCGATCGGCATCGTGCCGCAGGAAATCGTCTTCGACCCGTTCTTCACGCCTTTCGAGGTGCTGGAGAACCAGGCCGGCCTCTACGGCATCGCCAAGACCCTGCGCCGCAGCGAGGATCTGCTGCGCGCCGTCCACCTCTCCGACAAGCGCGACGCCTATGCCCGTACGCTGTCCGGCGGCATGAAGCGCCGCCTGCTGATCGCCAAGGCGCTGGTCCACCAGCCGCCGGTGCTGGTGCTGGACGAGCCGACCGCCGGCGTCGACGTCGAACTGCGCCGCCAGCTCTGGGAACTCGTCACCGAACTCAACCGCGAAGGCGCGACGATCGTGCTGACCACGCACTACCTCGAGGAAGCCGAGGAGCTGTGCGACCGCATCGCCATCATCAACCACGGCGAACTGATCGCCAACAAGCCGACCCGCGAACTCGTCGGCATGGCGCGCGAGAAGATCCTGGTCCTCACCCTCGACCGCGAGATGACCGAGCTGCCGAGCCACCCCGGCTTCGTGAAGTGCGAAAAGTCCGGCGAGCGCGAACTGCAGATCACCTACGACAAGGACCGGGCCAACGCGGGCGAGATTCTCTCGGCGGTGCAGGCGCAGGGGTTTGCCATCGTCGACGTGACGACGCGCGAGGCGGATCTGGAGGATGTCTTTGTCAGCCTGACGAGCGATGCCCGTCCTGCCTGATCGGGCTGGCCGGGTGGAGGCATTCCGAGAATAGGGGCGATTCGGCCGTCGCACCGGCCGAACGCAGGCATTTCAGGTTTCAGTCCGCCAGCTGGGCGGTTTCCGCCGGGTCTTCCCGCCACTGCTTCGGGCCGTGACGGCGGATGTCCTTGCCGCAGCCGTTGCAGGCCGCGACATAGTTCACGCCGTCCCAGCGCACTGCGCCGCGCCGGGGTTCATGCCGGTTGAAGGCGCAGAATATCGACCGAAAGGATTGCCTGGAAAACGAGGACATCACGACATGCTCCGTTCAAATGATTCCCGAAGCAGTTTCGAAGTGCTTCGTACGGCGCGACCGTCAGGCGGAATGGGGAGCGTTATGTCTTTGTGATTGGGTGGTTGTTTATCGCAATGATCGCTGCGCTGCAACATGATTGCGAGGCAAGCAAAGGTGCAAAGCTAAATATTGCGCCTTGGCGATAGTCTCGGCATGGAGCCCGGATGTCGACGAATCCTGCCCCCGCTTCCGCTTTTGACGTCATCGTGGTCGGTTCCGGCGCTGCCGGCCTGACCGCAGCGCTTGCGCTGGCCGAGAACCTCAAGGTGCTGGTCCTTGCCAAGGGCGGGCTGACCGGGGGGTCCACCGCCTGGGCGCAGGGCGGCATTGCCGCGGTGCTCGATGCCGGGGACACGTTCGAGGAGCATGTCAGCGACACGATGATTGCCGGGGCCGGGCTCAACCGGCTCGAGACCGTGGAGTTCGTGATCGAGCGGGCGCCGCTGGCGATCGAGCGCCTGGTCGAACTGGGGGTGCCGTTCAACACCGAGGGCGACGAGCTTCATCTCACCCGCGAGGGTGGCCATTCGCATCGCCGCATCGTCCACGTCGCCGATGCCACCGGCTGGGCGGTGCAGAGCGCGCTGCTCAAGGCGGCCGAGGACAATCCCAACATCACCCTGCTGCCGGGCCAGTCGTGCATCGACCTCATCACCGGGCGGCATGAGGAGCGTTATTCGGGCTCGGGCCGGGTCTGGGGGGTCTACGCGCTCGACGAGCAGACCGGCCGGGTCACGGCCCATACCGCCCGCGCGACGATCCTGGCGACGGGCGGCGCCGGCCGCGTCTACCAGTTCTCGACCGCGCCGCGCGGGGCGACCGGCGACGGCATCGCCATGGCCTGGCGGGCGGGCGCGCGTGTCTCCAACATGGAGATGATGCAGTTCCATCCGACCTGCCTCTACAATCTCGAGGTCAAGAATTTCCTCATCACCGAGGCGGTGCGCGGCGAGGGCGGACAATTGAGGCACCCGGTAACCGGACACCGCTTCATGCCCGACTATGACGAGCGGGCCGAACTGGCCCCGCGCGACGTCGTCGCGCGGGCCATCGACGACCAGATCAAGCGTTACGGCCTCGACTATGTCCATCTCGACATCAGCCACCAGCCCGAGGCCTTCGTGAAGGAGCACTTCCCGAACATCCACGAGAAGCTGCTGGGGCTTGGCATCGACATGACCAGGGAGCCGATCCCGGTGGTGCCCGCGCAGCACTATACCTGCGGCGGCATCCTCATCGACCTTGACGGCAAGACCGACCTGCCCGGTCTCTATGCGGCGGGCGAATGCACCGAGAGCGGGCTGCACGGCGCCAATCGCCTGGCCTCGAACTCGCTGCTCGAGTGCTTCGTGTTCGGCGAGGCCTGCGCGGCGCATATCCTCGACCACTGGGACGCCTTCGACGCGCCGCCGCCGGTGCGCCAGTGGGACGAAAGCCGGGTGACCGATTCCGACGAGGAAGTCGTCATCAAGCAGAACTGGACCGAGATCCGCCGCTTCATGTGGAACTACGTGGGCATCGTGCGCACCACCAAGCGGCTGGAACGCGCGATGCACCGCATCCAGATGCTGAACGGCGAAGTGGAGGAATATTACCGCCACTTCCGCGTCTCGACCGATCTGATCGAACTGCGCAACCTGCTCCAGACCGCCGAACTCATCGTGCGATCGGCGCTGCACCGGCACGAGAGCCGGGGCCTGCATTTCACGCTCGACTATCCGGCAACCGAAGCGGCGCCGCAGGACACCGTGCTGGTGCCCTGATGACGCCCGGGGCGTAGGGGGCAGGGCGCTTGTGCGCCCTGATCATACCCTGCGATAAGGGGCAGGGCGCTCGTGCGCCCTGCTTGGGTCTGCGTCACATGCCGATATGCAGCGCGCGGCCGATGAAGATCAGCGCCATCGCGCCCAGTACCGAGGCGAGGCAGCCCGCGCGCTGGAAACCGGCCTCGCCGCGCGTGGTGATGAGCCCGGCGGCAAACGAACCGCCGATGCCGAGCAGGATCGTCGCGACCCAGCTCATGTCGACGAAGCCGGGATAGAGCCAGCGCGCCAGCACGCCGATGACGAGACCGCTGATGATGGCGCCGATCAGGTTGATCATGAAATCGAATGTCCTTGAAGCTTGGCCGGAATGGCGGGCGGGATGGTGAGGGTAGAAGTGTCCGCCTGAATGGAAGTTGCAAGGAGTCTTCGGCCAAGCGCGGACCGGACTCGGCGAATGCAGCGCGCGGAATGCGGGATTCGCCGTGTCACGGCTTTGCGACGAACCGAGCGGCCGGTGATGGCAGGCACGGGGAAAACTGCGATCAAGTCTCTAGACAGGCGGCAAAAGCTGCCGCTCGGGGGGACTCGTTTCGCCGCAAACGCGATTCGCTTCGTCGCCGTTTTATGTGGAAAAATTTTTGTGATCGGGGGTGAAATTGCCCCTTGCGCAAATGCCCGATGACGCAGTTCCCGCGCGTCGCGCCCGCTATCTGCCTGTAAACCCCTCCCCTGCGCTTGCCGTTCGCGGGCACGACCCCCACTTGCGTTGGAAAGCAGAAAAGGCACTATGGGTTGTGGCGCGTCGGTCGCGGGGCATCTAAACCTAGGTATTGTCGTTTTCGGCTCGTGGGGGCACGGCGGGAACGATTCCGGGCGGGATGTCAGGCTTCTCGAGCAAGGTGCCTGGGTCGGTCAGGGAATTTTGTTCTCTTCTTGCGCCGTCCGTGCCCGCCGGGTCGATCCCTCGATCCCGACGACTCGCGCGGATGGTCCGGTCGGCCTCGACGCCAAGTTGTGAAGGCGCCTTGTGGCGCTTCGATGACGCCGCAGACAGCAACGGGGGCTAATGTGGATTTCAGGAACGGAAGCGACGCTGAAGTGAACAGCTCCGATGTTATGGATGGTCAGGTCGAGATGCCTGGCTTCGAATTGAACCGACCCGAGCCTTCGAAGGCGCCTGCGAAGGCTCCCAAGGCACCCGCCAAGGCAACCGGGGCGAAGCAGGAAAAGGAGGCGGGCGTGGGCCCGGCAATCGCGATGGACAAGACCGATACCGCTTCGGACGCACTGGTCGTTGATGCCCTGGCGGCTGTTGCCGCCGCCGCCTCGGCCGGCGCCGCCGCAAAGCCGCGCGTCAGCGATTCCAAGACGATCCACGATCGCCGCTTCACCATCGTCACCGACGATTCGCGCAACGACCTGCTGACCGATTTCGGCAAGGAAACGCTCGACGATCGTTACCTGCTGCCCGGCGAGAAGTACCAGGACCTGTTCGCCCGCGTCGCCGACGCCTATGCGGACGACCAGGAGCACGCCCAGCGCATCTACGACTACATCTCCAAGCTGTGGTTCATGCCCGCCACCCCCGTTCTCTCGAACGGCGGCACCGGCCGCGGGTTGCCGATCTCGTGCTACCTGAACTCGGTGGACGACAGCCTCGACGGCATTCTCGCCACCTGGACCGAGAACGTCTGGCTCGCCTCGCGCGGCGGCGGCATCGGCACCTACTGGGGCAACGTGCGCGGCATCGGTGAGCCGGTCGGCCTCAACGGCAAGACCAGCGGCATCATTCCCTTCGTGCGCGTGATGGATTCGCTCACCCTGGCGATCTCGCAGGGCTCGCTGCGCCGTGGTTCGGCGGCCTGCTACCTCGACGTCTCGCACCCCGAGATCGAGGAATTCCTCGAGATCCGCAACACCACGGGCGACTTCAACCGCAAGGCGCTCAACCTGCACCACGGCGTGCTGCTGACCGACGAGTTCATGGAAGCCGTGCGCGACGGCACCGACTTCGATCTCAGGAGCCCCAAGGACGGTTCGGTGCGCGGCACCGTGCACGCCCGCTCGCTGTTCCAGAAGCTGGTCGAAACCCGCCTGCGCACGGGCGAGCCCTACTTCGTGTTCTCCGACACCGTGAATCGCACGATGCCCAAGCATCACCGCGATCTCGGCCTCAAGGTCTCGACCTCGAACCTCTGC
This sequence comes from Sphingomonas sp. IC081, assembly GCF_006874585.1. GTDB lineage: Bacteria > Pseudomonadota > Alphaproteobacteria > Sphingomonadales > Sphingomonadaceae > Novosphingobium. The sequence goes on along the minus strand of NZ_CP029761.1, from coordinate 2,985,522 downwards.
TCGGAAATCACCCTGCCGACCGGCCGCGACCACCTTGGTAACGACCGTACCGCCGTCTGCTGCCTGTCCTCGCTCAACATCGAGACCTGGGAAGAGTGGAAGGGCGAAAAGCGCTTCATCGAGGACGTGCTGCGTTTCCTCGACAACGTCCTGCAGGACTACATCGACCGCGCGCCCGACGAGATGGCCCGCGCCCGCTACTCCGCCGAGCGCGAACGCTCGGTCGGCATGGGCGTCATGGGCTTCCACTCGTACCTCCAGAAGCGCGGCATCGCCTTCGAGAGCGCGATGGCCAAGGCGCTGAACATGCAGATGTTCCAGCACATCGCCGCCAAGGCGGACGAAGCCTCGCTGCTGCTGGCCCAGGAACGCGGCGCCTGCCCGGACGCGGCCGACATGGGCGTGATGCAGCGCTTCAGCTGCAAGATGGCGATCGCGCCGACCGCGTCGATCTCGATCATCTGCGGCGGCACTTCGGCCTGCATCGAGCCGATCCCGGCCAATATCTACACCCACAAGACGCTCTCGGGCAGCTTCGTGGTGAAGAACCCCTACCTCGAGAAGCTGCTGGCCTCGAAGTCGAAGGATTCCACCAACGTGTGGAACTCGATCCTCGAACACGGCGGCTCGGTCCAGCAGCTCGACTTCCTCAGCCCCGAGGAAAAGGCGATCTTCAAGACCAGCTTCGAGATCGACCAGCGCTGGCTGCTCGAATTCGCGGCGGACCGTACGCCCTATATCGACCAGGCCCAGTCGCTGAACCTGTTCATCCCGGCGGACGTGGACAAGTGGGACCTCATGATGCTGCACTTCCAGGCCTGGGAGAAGGGCATCAAGTCGCTCTACTACCTGCGCTCGAAGTCGGTGCAGCGCGCGGGCTTCGCAGGCTCGGGCGGCGTCGAGGCGGACAATACGCCCGAAGCGCCCAAGTTCGAGATCGGCGAGACGACCGACTACGACGAGTGCCTTGCTTGCCAGTAAAGGTAGGCTGACAGGATCACCGAGAGGCGGCTCTCCGGCTTCGTGCTGGAGGGCCGTTTTCGTTTTGGGGAAGAACAAGGGAGAAAGCAGGGGAGCATAGCCCCCCTGCACCCCCAATACCGTCTAGGTCACGCGGACCAACTGCGTGGCGAGCCCACGGCGGCGTCGGGAGACATATTGGCTGCGCCGCAGGGAGCGCACTATGGCAAGGCAGGGCGCAACAAATATGTTTCGAGGGTCTGGGGGATCTCTTGAGCTTGTCGAAGGGCCCCAGGGCTTCCTTTTTTCTTCTTCTTCCAACCCCTTCTGACCTAAATCTGTCATTCCCGAAGCCTAGGTCGTAAACTCATAAACGACACCATCGAGGCGCCCAAATGGCGAACAGCTCGGGCCGAAGTTGCCGCCGGGCGGGCTGGTTGCCCGTCCAAGGCAGCTTCGGTTCGAGATGGAAGCCATTTGGGCGCCCCTTCGGGGTTTGCCCAAAATGGCCCAGCGCTGCGTCGGGAAGTCTTGAAATATCGACATATTCCAGCGCCTTCCCTCCTGCCGCTGAGCCATTTTGCCTCAAACCTCGATGGTGCCGTTTATGAGTTTACGACCTAGCTGCCCCTCGTAAAACGCTTCCCAAGGATCCCCCCGATGATTGACCGCCGTTCGCTTGTAGGTGCCGGACTGGGCGTGGGGCTGGCGGCGGGGTTCGGGCCCGGCGTGCTGGCAGCGCCTGCGAGAGCGCGGCCCGCGCGTCCGGCCAGGCCGCTGGTGATCGGTCATCGCGGCTGTTCGGCGCTGCGGCCCGAGCATACGCTTGGTTCCTATGCCAAGGCGATTGCCGATGGCGCGGACTTCATCGAGCCCGATCTGGTCAGCACCCGGGACGGCGTGCTGATCGCGCGGCACGAGAACAACATCGCCGAGACCACCGACGTTTCCGCCCGGCCCGAATTCGCCGGGCGCAAGGCGACCAAGACCATCGATGGCGAGCAGGTGACCGGCTGGTTCACCGAGGACTTCACGCTGGCGGAGATCAAGAGCCTGCGCGCGAAGGAGCGGCTGGGGGCATTGCGTCCGGAAAGCCATGCCCACGACGGGCAGTTCCAGGTCGTGACCTTCGAGGAAATCGCCGATTTTGTCGCCGCCGAGGCAGCCGCGCGTGGGCGGGTGATCGGGGTGATCCCGGAACTGAAGCACTCGACCTACTTTGCCTCGATCGGCCTGCCGCTGGAGCAGCGTTTTCTCGACCGGCTGCATGCCAGCGCCTATCTCCAGAGCGCGCCGGTGATCGTGCAGAGCTTCGAGATCGCCAACCTGAAGTGGCTGCGCGCGCGTCTGGATGCCCTCTCGAATGTCCAGTTGCTGCAATTGACCGTGCCCGGTTCGATGCGTCCGGCGGATGTGGTGGCGAGGGGCGCGGGCCCGACCTTCGACCAGATGCACAGCGATGCCGGTCTGGCGGAAATCGCGAGGTATGCCGACTGGATCTCGCCCAACAATCTGGCGCTGCTCGGGCGGGACAAGGACGGCAAGCTGCTGCCGCAAGGCACCGGTCTTGTCGAACGCGCCCATGCGGCGGGGCTGCTGGTCTCGACCTGGACCTTCCGCCCGGAGAACTACTTCCTGCCTGCCGATCTGCGCGACGGCACCGAGCAGGGCAAGCGCAATCCGGCGGGATCCGTGGCCGAAATCCGCCGCTATCTGGCGCTGGGGATCGACTCGTTCTTCACGGACGATCCGGCGATCGGGCGTCAGGCTGTTGACGGGCGGGCCTGATACGCGGATTTCGGGGGAGGGGTCGGCCTTGCCCAAGGCCGATTGCAAATCAGAAAAAAGGCAGGGAAGCCAATACTCCCCTGCCTTTCCTTCTTGAGATCGGTCGTTCGGCTCAGAACTTGTAGTTCGCCATCAGGCCGAAGTAGTTGCCGCTCTTGCCGCCGTTGTCCTGGAAGGAATCGCTGGCGGCGAAGTAGGTTTCCCAGAGGCGGAAGGCGAGGCGGTCGGTAGCCTGCCACGAGGCTTCGAGGTTGAGGTCGGTGCCGATCCGGCGGCTGGAATTGTAGGGTGCGAAGCTTGATCCCGAGGGGCCGATGTAGACGCCGTCGCCCTTGCTGGCGCGCCACAGGAAGTCCGGGCCGGCCATGACGGTGATCGCCGGAGTCGGCTTCACGGTGACCGAGGGGTAGAGGTCCATCAGGTTCGAGAAGCTGAAGAACGCGGCCTCGCTGATCAGCGGCAGGCGGGCGGCGGCGGGCACGAAAGTGCTCACCTTGTTGTCGGCGAGGTCCTTGTCGCCGCTGAAGTAGTTGGCGCGCAGGCCGAGGCGCGGCTTCATCGGCGCGTCGCCGAAAGTGTATCCGCCTTCGAACATGACGCCGTAGGCGTCGATTTCCTTGCCGATGAACCGGCCACTCTGGTGGGTGCCTTCCAGGTCGAGGTCCCAGTGGGGACCGCGCTTCCACAGGCGGGCGCCCCAGTTGTTGCGGTCGTCCTTGCCGACGCCGGCGGCCAGCGTCGCGCGGTCGCGCTCCATCTCGTACCAGTAGATGTCGGTGCCGAAGCCGGCGATGCGGTTGGGTGCGCTGATGTAGACGCCGTGGAAGTCCTGCGCGTGGTTCGGGCCGTCGTTGAACGTGCCCGGATCGATCAGGATCGGCTTCACCGCAAAGACATCCACCGAGACCTTGCCCGGCAGGATGTAGGTGGCGCGCACACCCTGATAGGTGAAGCGCATGTTGAGGCCCTCGCGCACGCCTGCCAGCTTGCCGTTGCCCAGCGGCATCTCGAAGCGGCCGGGACGGAAGGTGATCTTGCCGGCATCGCCCAGCGGTACCGTCACGTCGACGAAGGCCTGGTAGATGTCCAGCTTGTCGCGGTTGGGGCCGGTGGCGAAGCTCTCGCCATATTCGCGGTTGTCGCCCAGTTCGAGGTAGGCGCGCAGGTTCGGGCCGACATGCAGGTCCGCCAGCAGACGCAGGCGGGTCTGGACGGGATTGTTGCTGTCATTTGCCGAAAGGCCCAGCTTGGCGTGGTGCCAGTCGGTATAGTAGACGCGCGCCTCGCCGCCGAGCGTGAGGTAGATGTCGTCACCCGCGATGGGGAGGTGCTTGATCTTTTCGAGCAGCGGCGCATCGGCATCGGGCTTTTTCGACCAGTCCTCGGTCCAGCGGATGTTCTGCGGCAGGCCTTCAGGGCCGGGGCGGCCGCCGGGCATGGCTTCGGCGGGGCGCGCCTGCGACTTGGCGGGGCGGATGCCGGGAGGGGCCTGGGTGGAGAGCGTGCCGGCCTCGCCGGTCTTGGCGGTTTCGGGCGGGACCGACTGCGCGAGCGCGGGCTGGACGGCGAACATGGCCGCAGCGGCCGTGCCGCAGGCGAGAAGGGTCAGGGCGCGGGACATGCGCATGGGGGGAATTCCTCTCTGAAACGTCTTGGTATTTTTACTCGGGACGACCGGCCGCACCCCGGCCGTCCCGCATTTCTCTCTTGCCCGGATCAGGCGATCGCGGTTTCGCGGTAGCGCACCAGCGACAGCGCGACGGCCGCAATCAGGGTGCCGCAGGCCAGCGTCATGGCGACCGGGGCGAGCGCCCAGCCGGAGCTGAACAGCAGGCCGGCGACGATCGGGCCGAGCGCCGCACCGGCGCGGCCCACGCCGATGACCAGGCCGGTGCCGCCGCCGCGCAGCGCGGCCGGGTAGCTCTGGGCGATCACGGCATAGAAACCGGCGATGGCGGCATTGAGGAAGAAGCAGGCCACGCAGGCGATCAGCGAGAGGCCGCTCAGCGTCGTGAAGCCCTGGCCGAACAGCATGACTGCGCCCGCACCCAGCACCATCGAGGCGACCACCAGCGGGCGGATGCCGACTTTCTGGCTGAGCAGGCTGACGACGACCGAGCCGATGGCGCCGCCGACGTTTGCCCAGACCAGCACGCCGCCGGCCGATGCCGGCGCAAAGCCGAGGTCGACGACGATCTTGGGGATCCACTTCACCAGGAAGTAGAAGGTCATCATGTGGAAGAAGCACACCGCGGTCAGCAGCACCGTCACGCTGGCAAGGCCGGGCGCGAAAAGCGCGGCGACGCTGGTGCGCTTCTTGGCCGGATCGACCGGCGGCAGCGCGGCGAGCGGCTGGCGGTTCTGCTTCACCAGCGTGCGGTTGATCTTCTCCAGCGCACCGGCAGGGCGCCGCAGCAGCAGGAAGGCCATGGTTTCAGGCACCAGCCAGAGCACCAGCGGGATGAAGCACAGCGTGATCACCGCGCCGAATTCGAAGACCGACTGCCAGTGGCCGGTAGCGCCAAGCAGCATCGAGGCGATCGAGCCGCCAACGATGGCGCCCATCGGATAGCCGCCGGCCATGATCGCGACGGTGAGGTTGCGGCGCCTGGCGTTCGAACATTCGGCAACGACGGCATTGGTCGCGGCGAGCATGCCGCCGATGCCGAGGCCGGTGAACAGGCGGTAGACCGAAAGGACCGGCACGCTGGTGGCGGTGGAGGCCAGGAACATGCCGCTGCCCATGATGACGAGGCAGGCCAGCAGCGTCGGGCGGCGGCCGACTTTGTCAGCCAGGCTGCCGAGAATGAAGGCGCCGATGCCCATGCCGAACAGTTCCATCGACAGCACGAGGCCGAGCGCGGCGCGGTCGATGCCCCAGTCCTTGGCGATGCCGGGCGCGGCAAAGCTGATCGACAGGACGTCGAACCCGTCAAGGGCGTTGAGCGCGGTCGCGATGCCGATGGCAATGATCTGCCGGTAATGCATCGGCTCGCGCGCGATGATGGCGCGTGGGTCTTCCATGCACTTCTCCTGTGGTACCGCTGCCTTCCGAGGGCGCGGGAATTATTGGCGACGCTGGCGGCGGCGCATGGCTGGACTCAAGTGTCCGATCCGAAACTCTCGTGCCGGATTGTTCGGTGCCGGCCCTCTCCTCCACCCGGCCGCCCGACAGGGGGACTTGTGGAAGGTCGGGAGGGGGGAGAGGGCCAGTACCGAACCGAAATTCACCGCTGCGGCGAATTTCGAATCAGAACCTCAGGCCGGCTGTGCCGCCACCGAGTAAGTGACCTGCTGGTTGCGGGTCTTCATGAAGTCCTCAAGCGTCTCTCCGCGCATTGAGGCATAAATGTCCAAATTGGATACCCCCGTCACGGCCGCCAGTTTCTCCAGAACGAAGAAGATGGCGCCGTAATGGATCAGCCCGCGCCAGTCGCGATTGCGGACAAGTTGCTGTTCCTGTTCGCTAAGTCCGCCGGATCCCATCGCCTTGTCCGCATCGGCGAGGAAGGCGGCGCGGGCCTCGGGCTCGACCAGCGCGTGAAGGAAACGATTCAGGCGATAAGCCTTGGCACTGCGCTCCAGCGTGTAGGGATATGTGCCCTCAAGGCGTTCGGCGCCTGCCAGTTGCTGGTTCATGCGGGCGCGGTGGGCGGTGAGGAAGGCCGCGTCGGGTTCCGGTGATTGGTTCTCGTAGACGGCGGTGGCGATGCCGGTCATCGACGGCAGGTAATAGCTGCGGTGCAGGCAGCGCACCCGCGCGGAGAGCGCGCCGCGCATGATCAGCCACATGATGACCTCGGCGCCCTCCATGCCGCCAAGCTGCGCATACTGGGCGTGGGTCATGCGGCAGAGCGCTTCGGGATCGTTTTCCAGCAGGTCCATGAAGCGGGCGTCCCATTCGGGATTGTTGAAGCCGCAGCGCTCGCCGTGGACCTGGTGCGACAGACCGCCGGTGGCGACCAGCGCGACCTTGAGGTCTTCGGGGTAACTCTCGATGGCGGTGCGCAGCGCCTGCCCCAGCTTGAAGCAGCGGCGGGCGGTGGGGATCGGGAATTGCAGCACGCCGACCTGCAGCGGCACGATCTGCACCGGCCATTCGCCCTGCTCATGAGGCAGCAGCACCGAGAGCGGCGAGAAGCAGCCGTGGTCCAGCCCGCGTCCGCGGAAAGTGCCGATGTCGAACTCGTCGGTCATCAGGCTCTGGACGATGTGGCGCGAGAGCCCGGCATGGCCGCCGATGGTCGGCAGGTGACGCGCGCCGCCGCCTTCGTCCGCCACGTTATAGCGTTCGTCCACGCCCATGGTGAAAGGGGCGTAGTGATCGAAGAAGAACGAGGTGATGTGGTCGTTGTAGACGATCAGCAAGACATCCGGCTGCTTCGCGTCCAGCCAGGTGCGCACCGGCGCGTAGGCGTCGAAGATCGGCTTCCATGCCGGATCGTCCTGCTTCTTCGCGTCGAGCGCGAAGCCGATGGTGGGCGTGTGCGAGCTGGCGATAGCGCCAATGATCCGGGCCATGCGGGGCCGTCCTTCTTTGTCGAGCATCCATTCCACTGCGGATCGGTTCCGGTGAATGCCCGAGAGCACGCCGGTCCTGCCGCTTGTGCCCCCATCCACTTTAAACTAGTTCGGGTCCATGTCGGAAATTGAAAATCGTTTGGACTTTTCGCCAAATGAACCCACGCCGCACGAAACCGCCGTCGGCAGTGTCAGCGCCGCTTCGGTTCCGCGCTATGTGCTTTATGGAGAGACCGGCGCGCGGGCAGACTGGTTCGTCAATGTCGAGCGGCTGGATGAGCGCTGCCGCGAACGCGGCTGGGCGATCAAGCCGCACACCCATCCGCACTTCCTGCAGATCGGCGTCTGCACTGCGGCGGGGGGAGAGATCACGCTGGAAGGGCAGGGCCATCGCTTCCGGCCCGGCAGCGTCATGGTGGTGCCGCCCTACCGTATTCATGGCTTCCGCTACGAACCGGAGGCCAATGGCTGGATGCTGACGGTGGAGAAGGGCTACCTCGAAGACCTGCTGGTACGTGCACCGGTGCTCAAGGGCCTGCTGGAGGCGCCGCGCCTGTTCGATCTGGCCGAGCCCGCGCTTGGCCGCATCGATGCGGAGTTCGTGCAATTGCGCGAGGAAATGGCAGGGCAGCGCCACGGCCGTGCCATTGCCGCCGAGATCCACTTGCAGGCCATCCTGCTGCAACTGCTGCGCCACTGCCCGGAATCGAGCACGGCCTCGCCCGCTGCCGGTTCGCGCTACGAAATCGTCGAGCGGTTCAAGGCGCTGGTGGAGGCGCGCTACCGGGAGCAGCCGCTGCTGCCGGATATGGCATCGAGGCTGGGTATCAGCGTCTCGCAGCTAAGGCTGGCCTGCAACCAGGTGACCGGCCTCTCGCCCAACGCCCTGATCCATGAGCGCACCGTGGCCGAGGCCAAGCGCTGTCTGGCCTATACCGGCATGACCATCTCGGAGCTGTCGGACTGGCTGGGCTTCAGCGATGTCGCCTATTTTTCGCGCTTCTTCACGCGCAAGGTGGGCGAGACGCCCAGCGGGTTTCGTCGGGCGCAGCGGTTCGGATCGGTGGCGGTCCGGGCTTAGAGTCTGTTTGAAAAATGCCCGAAACGGCATTGTAGGGGCGGGGGAGGGAGTGGACCGATGCCGGGAAATTCGCTTTTCGTGAATTTCCAAACGGTCTCTCAGAGGCCGTTTCGAAAGGAGTTGAGCGGCTGAGGTTCGTGTGATTCCGGGGGTTTTGCAGACAACCCGGAGATCTTGATGTGGACCCCAGCCACCCGCGTGCAGCATACGCGTGTTTCGAAGCGTTACCAGACGGATTTGAGCGATGCTGAGTGGGCGCTGATCGCGGCATTTGTTCCCGAGGCGCGCACGACGGGGCGGCGACGGCAATGGCCAATGCGCGAAATCGTGAACGCCATCTTCTACGTTCTGCGCGGCGGGATTGCATGGCGGTTGCTGCCCAAGGACTTCCCGCCGTGGCAGACGGTCTACCGCTGGTTTGCCCGGTTTCGTGACGAATGCCTGTTCGAGCGGATCAACCATGCGCTGGTCGCGCTCGATCGCGAGCGAGCCGGAAGGGACGCCTCGCCAAGCGCAGCCATCATCGACAGTCAGAGCGTCAAGACCACCGAGAGCGGCGGACCGCGCGGCTACGATGCTGGCAAGAAGATCAAAGGTCGCAAGCGCCATGCTCTGGTCGATACTGACGGCAGGCCGCTGCTTGTCGAGCCGCACACCGCCGATGTCCAGGATCGTGATGGCGGCGGCGCGTTGCTGCAAATCTCGCGCGGCCTCTTCCCGTTCATCGAGAAGGTCTGGGCCGATGGCGGCTATAACCATCACCGTGTCACCGAGGCGACCCGCATCACCGTCGAGATAGTCAGCAAGATCGCCGGGCAGTCCGGCTTCGTCGTCCTCCCTCGGCGCTGGGTGGTCGAGCGGTTCTTCGCTTGGGTCAATCGAAACCGCCGTCTGGCCAAGGACGTGGAAGCCACCCTCAAATCCGCCGCAGCCTTCCTCTACGCCGCCGCCGCCATGCTCATGCTACGCCGTTTGGCTCGGTCAGCGTGAGTTTCGAAACCGACTCTCAGGCGGCGCAGCGCTCCTGGTCAGGGGCGTGCGCCGGTGAGCGGGAAAGTACCGAAGGGGCCGTTGGCGTTCTCGCCTGTCATGCGTCCGTCCTTCACGGTCACGTCGTAGCTGACGGTGATCGGCATCGGCATCGAGGCCTTGCCCTGGAACTTCGCGCGGCCGTCCTTCACGGCGCCGGCGACAGCGACGGTGCCTTGCTCGGCGCTGACCTTGCCGGTCACCACGTTGCCGTTCACGGCCAGGTCCATCACCGCTTTCTGCGGGCCGACCGGGGTCTGGATGACGATGGCCCACTTGCCCGTGAAGTCCTGCGGCCTGGCCGTGCTGGCCGCCGCCGCCCTGGCCTTGTCCAGCAGCGCCTGCTTCTCGGCCGGAGCCGCCTTTGCGCGGGCGCGCAGATAGAAGCGGATGGTTTCGAGGTCGCTGTCGGAGATATCGGGGAAGGGCGGCATGCCGTTCATCTTCAGCCCGCCCTGCTTGACGATCTGCCGGAACGTCGCGGCATCGGTGATGATCGGCGAATAGCGCAGGTCCGGCGCGGCGCCGCCGCCGACCGCGTTCCAGCCGTGGCAGACGATGCAGGCCTTCATGCCGAACAGCATCGCCCCTGCCTGCGCCTTGGCAAGATCGGGCCGGAAGGCCGGGTCCTGCGGCGGCGCCGGCTCTGCATAGGCAAAGGGCGGGATCGTGTCCTTGCCGCCGAGCGCAAACGTCAGCACCCGGCGCGGCAGGCGGTAGTCGGTGCGATAGGCGGCGTTGCCGAGCGACTGCATGCCCGCCCCCTGTCCGCCCGCACCGGTGATCACGGTGACGTACTGGCGGCCGTTCATCCGGTAGGTGATCGGGGCGCCGACGATCGGGCTCTCGGTCCGGAACGACCAGAGCTCCTTGCCGGTCCCGGCATCGCGGGCGACGAACCTGCCGTCGACCTGGCCCTGGAACACCAGCCCGCCGCCGCTGGCCATGACCCCGCCGGGCCAGGTGCCGGGCAGTTCCACTTCCCAGGCCAGCGTCTGCGTGGCCGGGTTCCAGGCGCGCAGGAAGCTCTTGTGGCCGCCGGGCAGTTCGACTTCGGGAATCAGCGTCACGCCCATGCCCTTGCTGATCTCGCCGCCGCCCGCCTGGCCCTCGCCGATCAGCGCGCCCATCTCCAGAACCGGGACATAGACCAGCCCGGTCCGCGGACTGTAGGCCTGCGGCATCCACGAATGCGCGCCGGTCGGCCCGGGCCAGAGTTCGAACATGCCGGGCTTGCCGGCATAGCGGATGCCGGGGTTCTCGACCGGACGGCCGGTCTTCTTGTCGATATGATCCGCCCAGCTGACCCGGGCGATCTTCTCGGCCGAGATGAATGCGCCGGTGGCCCGGTCGATCACGTAGAAGAAGCCGTTCTTCGGTGCCTGCATCAGCACCTTGCGGTCCTTGCCGTCGATCTTCAGCGTCGCCAGCGACATGTCGGTGGTGGCGGTGCAGTCCCACTGTTCGCCGGGACAGACCTGGTAGTGCCACTTGTAGGCGCCGGTATCGGCATCGACCGCGACGATCGAGGCGAGGAACAGGTTGTCGCCGCCGGCGGGGCTGCGCAGGTTCTGGTTGTAGGGGAATCCGTTGCCGACGCCGAGGTAGATCATGTTCAGTTCGGGATCGTAGCTGAACGCGTTCCACGCCGTGCCGCCGCCGCCGCGCCGGCTGCCGTCCGGGTTCTTCCACCCGCTCGGCCATGTCTTGCGCATGACCGCTTCGGCCTTCTGGTTGACCGGCGAAACCTCGTCCCCCGGCGTGGTGAAGAAGCGCCAGACCCGCTTGCCGGTCCTGGCGTCGTAGGCGGTGACGAAACCGCGGGCCGGGCTGATGTCGGCGCCGCCGAAGCCGACGATGACCTTGCCGCCGAACACCCGCGGCGCGCCGTTCGAATTGCGCGGGGCCTGGTCGGGATAGTCGTAAGTCTTCCAGAGTTCCTTGCCGGTTTTGGCGTCGAGCGCGATCACGTAGCCGTCGGTGGTGACGAGGAAGACGCGGCCCTGGTGATCCGGGCCGGCATCATAGGCGATGCCCTTGTTGCCCCAGGACATCTGCAGGGCCGAGGTCGTGCGTTCGCGGGTGCCGCCGTCGTATTCCCAGAGCGGCTTGCCGGTAACGGCGTCGAGCGCACGGATGTGCGAATGGCCGCTGGTGAGGAACACCTTGCCTTCCGCCATCAGCGGGGTGCTGGCGGTATAGCCGGGCTCCAGGTCGTAGTGCCAGGCCAGCTTGAGATTGCCGACGGTATCGGTGTTGATCTCGTCCAGCGGGGAATAGTGGGTCTCGCCCGGGGTTCGGCCCCAGCCGGGCCACTCGTCGGGATCGGCGACCATGCCCTGTTCGATCGGCTGTGCGCCCTTGTCGCAGGCGGCCAGCGTCAGGGGCGCGAGCATGGCCAATGCCAGCCTGAGCGCTGCGGTAGCGGGACGTGCGGTCACGGCGTCTTCCCCAAGATTGTCTTGTCTTTTCGGGGGAAGGGCTATCAGCCGCCGACAGGCTTGGGAAGATTTGCTATACTCTGTGTATCATATCCTGCCCGGGTCATCGCCCACGCGAACGGGGCCCACGCGAACGGCAACAGGCAAAGGCCCCGGCCACCCTTGCGGATGACCGGGGCCCCGGTGGCTCCATCCTCCAGGCAGGGGATGGAATCAGTGGGTGCCGGCGCCTGCCGGGATCGGGGTGCCCTGCTTCAGGTAGACCCGGTTGTCCTCGATGCGGTCGACATTGTCGAAGGCGATGAAGTGGTGGGCACCGTCCGAGCTGTCCGAACGGGTCAGCTTGATCTGGTCATGCTTCACTTCGTCGACGGTCCCGACATGCTGACCGGCGGCATCGGTAACTTCCATGTGCTCGCGAACGCGCAGCTTCTCGAACATTGCATCTCTCCTTGTTGTTGTGATGGAAGGAAAACGGCGTGACGAGGCGTCCGTTCCGGCACTTGTCGGACCGCAGCCACGGCTCATGGCTTTCGCGCTTCCACGCCGCCAGGGGATCGGGCGGCTGCGACAATTTGCGGCTTGAGCGGGGGGCTGGCCTCGGCTTGTCATCGCCGGGCGGCACGTCGCGGCCGGTCGGAACTGACTCATCCGAACAGATTCATCGGAACTTACAGGGGAATTTCACGAGCATGCGCAAATGGCATCGTTGGCTGTCGATCTTTTTCGGTATCTTTATCCTGTGGATCGCGATCACCGGCGTGTTGAGCCAGGTCGCGGTGCTGTGGCCGAGCGGCGCCGCCGCTGAGCAGGTCGCCGCCAGCCCGCCCCCGGGCTTTGTCTGCCCCGAGGGCTGGCGCTGCATGCCGCCGCGTCCGCAGGGCGGCATGCGCTCGCTGGTCGGGCTGTTCCACCATCTCCACTCGGGCGAGAGCTTCGGGCCGGTCGGCACCGTGATCTCGGTGCTGTCGGGGCTGGCGCTGGTGTTCTTTTCGTTCTCGGGGATCTGGCTCTACGTCCAGATGTGGCGTTTTCGCAGCAAGCGCGCGCTGGCGCCGCGCTGGTTCTGGAAGTGATCCGGGGCTGATCGCATCGAGCGGCGGGCGGGTACCGCCAGGACAATGCCGGTTCGGGCATTGTCCTGGCGGCCTCTCAGGGCTCGGCGCCCAGCCCGAAGGTGGCGTCCCCGCGCGGCGCGAGCAATATGCGATCGCCATCGATTCCGTCGATCTCGCTGACGGTGACGAAGGGGTGGCCGGCCTCGGCCAGCAGCACTTCCTGTCCCTCGACCCGGTCGACCACGCCCAGCACCGCGCCATCGGAATCGATCACGGTCATGCCCCTGCGCACGAAGCCGGATCCGGTGTGCCAGGAAGTCTCTGCATCGGTGCTCATGGGGCTCTCCCGCGCTGTTGGGGGCTGCGCAATGCCAGCAATCTGGCGCGATCCGGCGAGTCGCGCAATCGCCTCTGGTCTACCAGTGCTTGCGTCCCCATATTGGGCGAGGCGCTAGATATGCCGTTTTTAGCTGTGCAAACTTTGCGGCAACGGCTCCACTTATGACGGAATTTGAGTATCGTGGCCCCCGTCGGTTCCGCGGTGCGCTTCGGAGCCAGAAAATTCTAGCGCCACGAATGCCCGGAACGCCGTCATTGCGGCCGCCAGCAGCCGTCGGCGCGCCTGTACGAATCGCCATCGGAGTTCGCCCATGTCCCTTCTCGAAGCCCGCAAGACCTACAAGCCCTTCGAATACCCCTGGGCCTACGACTACTGGAAAAAGCAGCAGCAGCTGCACTGGCTTCCCGAGGAAGTGCCGCTGGGCGAGGATTGCCGCGACTGGGCGCAGAAGATCTCGGAGCATGAGCGCAACCTGCTCACCCAGATCTTCCGCTTCTTCACGCAGGCCGACGTGGAAGTGCAGGACTGCTACCACGAGAAGTACGCCCGCGTCTTCAAGCCCACCGAAGTCAAGATGATGCTCACCGCCTTCTCCAACATGGAGACGGTGCACATCGCCGCCTACTCGCACCTGCTTGACACCATCGGCATGCCCGAGAGCGAATACGGCATGTTCCTCGAGTACTCCGAGCTCAAGGACAAGCACGACTACCTGCAGAAGTTCGGCGTCGACAACGACGAGGACATTGCCCGCACCCTCGCCATGTTTGGCGGCTTCACCGAGGGTGTGCAGCTTTTCGCCAGCTTTGCGATGCTGATGAACTTCCCGCGCTTCAACAAGATGAAGGGCATGGGCCAGATCGTCTCGTGGTCGGTTCGCGACGAATCGCTGCACTGCGAGGGCATCATCAAGCTGTTCCACGCCTTCACCCAGGAACGCGGCTGCCTGACCAAGGCCGTGAAGGACGACATTGCCGATCAGTGCCAGACCACGATCCGCCTGGAAGACAACTTCATCGACCTCGCCTTCGAGATGGGCCCGGTCCCCGGCATGACCGCCAAGGACATCAAGCGCTACATCCGCTTCATCGCCGACTGGCGCATGGAGCAGCTGGGCCTCAAGCCGATCTACATGATCGAGGAACACCCGTTGCCCTGGCTGCAGCCGCTGCTCAACGGCGTCGAGCATGCCAACTTCTTCGAGACCCGTGCGACGGAATATTCGAAGGGCGCCACCCGCGGCGACTGGAACACCGTGTGGTCGAACTTCGACGCGCGCCGCAAGGTCAAGGCCAACGACGTCGAGCCGGTCGAGGAGCATTCCGAGCCGGACATGTTCGGCGGCACCCAGGCGGCCGAATGAGTTCCGCCGACTTCGGTTAGCAAAAACCCCGCATGCGACTGGCATGCGGGGTTTTTTGTTGTCTGGGGGGCGGAGTGTGCCGGGAAATTCGCTTTTCACGAATTTCCAAACGGTCGCTCAGCACCAGTCGCCGCGATAGCCTTTCCAGCGTTCGGCAAGACCCTCGCTCACCAGCACTTCGCCAAGGCTGCGGCCGCCGCGGGTAACGACGCGCAATGCGCGGCCGTAGCGGTCGGTATCGCGCCCATCGGTCCAGGCCTGGAGCGAGAACGGGCCCTGGTTGAGCAGTTCGGTCATGCGCGCGGTTGCCCTGGCGCCGAGCTGCGCCTCGTGCGGGCAGGATGGCGTGCTGGTTTCCGGCGCGTTGATGTCGGCTATGCGGATCTTCCGGCCTTCGTACCAGAACGTGTCGCCATCGACGACACAGGTCGTGCGCCTGGCGCCGGCGCAATGGGCGAAGCGGGCGTTCTCCCGGTCGATACTGCCGGCGACCGGGGCAGGTGACGGCGCGGCGAGCGGCAGCGTTCGTGAAGAGGGGGTCAGCGACGGCAGGTCGTTCCAGAAGAACACGGCCAGGAACATCGCCAGCGCGCCGAGGATCCAGGACGGCGCAATCGGGAAGCGGCGGGTTCTCGCAGGGCCGCGTGCGGGTCGGCCACTGGCGATGGGGATCGGGTTGGAGGGGCGGCGAAACGGGTTCGGTCTAAAACGCATCAGGTCCCATATTCGCGCTGACCGGATTCGTCGAACTCTCCGCGGCAGGTGCGGATCATGCGATCGAGTTCGGCGCGGTGGAAGGCGTGGATCAGCTTGAGCCCCAGCGTGCCGTCGCGCGTCCAGCGCACGCGTGCCTCGATCGCGGCGGCGCCGTCGACCTTGATGGCAACGATATCGTCGAGTTGCAGCGTGGCCATGCGGTCTTGGGCGGCCTGCGACAGGCAGCCGAGCCGGCAGCCTTCCTGCGAAAGTTCGATCAAGAGGCCGCTGCCGATGCGGCGGCCGTCACGGTGGATCGATGCCTTGCGGCGTACGGCAAAGCGCTGGTGGGCGCTGAATCTCAAAGCTCTCACAGGCGGTGCCCCCCGGCCATTCCTGGTCGGTCAGCCTGAAGCCCTAGGGTTATCATTCGGTTACCGGGTTTCTTGTGCCCGGATTAGCGACCCGACGGGGTGTTCAGACGGTCCAACTGCCCGGATTGGGCATGGGTTGATGTTTTTGCGCGTTGAGCAGGCTCAGCACGCAGCGAACGATGACCAGCACGCCGACCGCCATCAGCACCAGCAGGCCGATCACCACGATCAGCAGCAGGCAACCGACGATCGAGCCGACAAGGCCGATCCAGAAGGTATTGATCAGGTACTGATAGTGCGAGGCTTCCCACTCCGCCTTCGCCTCCCCCCGCCAGACATAGGCGAGCACGACGCCGACGATGAGTGTCACCCCCGTTACGCAGGAGGCCAGATAGAGCAGGCTGATGATCGTCGGATGGTTGAATTCGAAGCCGGAACTGGTGCTGCTGCGCTCGTCCATGGGTGCCCTCCACGATGGCCGGGCGGAATGCTGCCTCCATTGTGCGTTTTGTGCAAGTCCTCTTTCGAAAAGGGAAAAATCGGCCGGCGCGGAGGCCTGGCTGCCACCGGGGCGATCATTGCCGGGGCGGATGCGATCGCGCTGGTCTCGCGCCGATAGGGGCTTACCCTGAGGGCAAGGGAATCGGCGGAAAGCCGGCGGATACAGGGGATTTGCGGATGTCGGTGATCGAGATCGAAACGCGCATGGGACGGCTGGCCGGGCAAAGCGTGCAGGACGGGCAGGGCGGGCTGGGCGTTTCGCGCTTCCTTGGCATTCCCTACGCCCGCGCCGGACGCTTCGCGGCGCCCGCACCGGCCGAGCCATGGCAGGGCCTGCGTGCCGCCGACCGATTCGCACGCCGGTGTCCCCAGCAATATGGCGCCAGGGTAAGGCCGGAGATGCTGGAGGGAGAGGACTATGGCGAGGATTGCCTTCACCTCAACGTCTTCTGCCCGCAAGGCGGCACGCCCGGCCCGAAGCCGGTCATGGTCTGGATCCACGGCGGCGCCTTCATGGCGGGCAGCGCGAATTCCTATGATGCCTCCCGGCTGGCGCGCGAGGGCGACATCGTGGTCGTTACCATCAACTACCGGGTCGGCGTGCTGGGCTTCGTCAATTTCGGCGATGCGCTCGGCATTCCCGGTATCCCGTCGAACCTCGGGCTGCGCGACCAGATCGCCGCGCTCGAATGGGTGCGCGATACCATTGCCGACTTTGGCGGCGATCCGCAGCGGGTGACCATCTGCGGGCAGTCGGCGGGGTCGATGTCGGTCTCGCTGCTGATGCTGTCGCCGCGCGCGCAGGGGCTGTTTCACGGCGCGGTCATGATGTCCGGGGCCGTCAGCCTGATCCACGACCGCGAGCGCGCGATCCGCGACGGCCAGCGTTATGCCGAGGTGCTGGGCCTCGACCAGGCGAGCGAAGAGCGCCTCAGGACAATGCCTCTCGGCGACCTCATCAAGGCGCAGGCCGAAGTCGGCAAAAAGTTGACCCATGCGATCCCCGCCGCCCCGTGGTACGACGGCGACATCCTGCCCGCCTCGTTTGCGCAGGCCCTGCAGACGCCGACCGCGCCGGTCCCGCTGCTGGCGGGCGCCACCCGCGACGAGATACGGCTGTTCGACCTCATGCCGGGCGATATCCTGCCCTCGAAATGGGCCGATCTCGAAGCGCTGGTGCGCGCGCAGCTTGGCGAGGTGCAGGCCGCGCGGATCCTGGCTTGTTATCCGCGCGACCGGAAGGGACGCATCGCGCTGGGCTCTGACCTTACGTTCGTCATGCCGACCCGCCACTTTGCTGAACGCCACGCGCAAACGCAGCCGACTTGGTTCTATCGTTTCGATTATGCCCATCCGCTGGCCGGTGCCACGCACGGACTGGACCTGACGGTGTTCTGGCCATTTACAGGGCTCAAGATGGCGCTGGTGCGCGGCGGGCCGGATCGGGGGCGCCGCGCCGAACTGGGGCGGCGGATGCGCGCGCATGTCGCGCATTTTGTCCGGCATGGCGATCCGGGCGACAGCTGGCCGCGCTACGAAGAACCCTCGCGCAAGGTGCGGGTCTACGATCTGGCTGACCGGTTCGAGGAGAATCCTGAGGCAGAGCGTTATGCCGCGTGGGCCGGGCGGGACGTGGAGCCGGGGAGGGGGAAGTAGAAGAGATAAAGCAGGGGAGCATAGCCCCCCTGCACCCCCATGACCGTCTAGGGCACGCGGGCCAACTGCGTTGTGCGCCCATGGCTGCGTCGGGAGGCATTATGGCCTGCGGCAGCAAGGAGTGCGCTACGGATATGCAGGGCGTGGGCGGAGACGCTAATGGGGGCTGGGGCCCGAGGCCCCAGGATCATCCCCTTTCCTCAGTTCAATCCAAGAAACAGCCCGGCCAGCGCCGCGCTCATCAGGTTCGAAAGGCTGCCCGCGCACAGCGCCCGCACGCCGAGGCGGGCAATGATCGGGCGCTGGTTGGGCGCGAGGCCGCCGGTCACCGCCATCTGGATCGCGATCGACGAGAAGTTGGCAAAGCCGCAGAGCGCAAAGGTCACGACGGCAACGGTGCGCGCGGAAAGTTCCTTCATCTGGCCAAGGTCGATGAAGGCGACAAATTCGTTGAGCACGATCTTGCTGCCGAACAGGCTGCCGGCCTGCATCGCCTCGTGCCAGTCGGGCGCGGCGAGCAGGTAGAAGACCGGGGCGAACAGATAGCCGAGCAGGCCCTGGAAGGTCACGCCGGTGAAGCCGAACAGCGCCCCGATCCAACCGACCAGGCCATTGGCAAGCGCGATCAGCGCCACGAAGGCCAGCACCATCGCGCCGACGGCGACGGCCAGCTTCACGCCGGTCTGGGCGCCCTGCGAGGCGGCCATGATGATGTTGGCGGGCTTTTCTTCCTCGTGCTCGACCGCTTCGGGCTCGTCGACGTGGACGCCCGGAAGGTGGGTCACGTCCGCGCGGTTGAGCGCGGCGGCGGCGGCACCGGCGGGCGGCAGGGTGCCTTCATGCACGTCGGTTTCATCCTCGGTACCGTTCTCGGCAACGGGGCGCGGATCGGGCATGATCATCTTGGCCATGAAGATGCCGCCCGGCGCCGACATGAAGGCGGCGGCGACGAGGTAGTCGATGCGGATGCCCATCGAGGCATAGGCGGCCAGGATCGTGCCGGCGACGCCGGCCAGGCCCACGCTCATCACGCAGAACAGCTGCGAGGGATTGAGGGCGGCGAGATAGGGGCGGATCACCAGCGGCGCCTCGCTCTGGCCCACGAAGATGTTCGAGGCGGCGCAGAGGCTTTCTACCTTGCTGATGCCGGTGATCTTTTCGAGGCCGCCGCCGATCCAGCGCACCACCAGCGGCATGATCTTGAGGTAGTAGAGGATCGAGATCAGCGAGGCGAAGAAGATGATGACCGGCAGCGCCGAGATCGCGAAGGAGTGGCCGCCGATCTCCGGGCTGGCAAGCGGGCCGAACAGGAAGTCGACACCGGCATGGGCATAACCGAGCAGGCTTTCCACGCCCGCCGCGGCGCCGCCGAGCAGGTCCTTGCCGAAAGGAACATAGAGGACAAGCGCGGCAAGACCCGCCTGAAGCGCAAAGGCGGCGCCCACCACGCGCAGGCGGATGGCCTTGCGATTCGTGGACAGAAGAAAGGCGGCGGCCATGATGAGAACGATGCCGAGCAGGCTGTAGGCGACGTGCATCGTCCCCGGGTCTCCAAAAAACATGCTGAATCTGTGCGCAAACCTAGAGGCGCGCATTCGTGACGGCTAGTGCAATTGTGCCAAGCCCGTTAGAGCATCGCCATGGAACCGCAAGCCCCGGCAAGCGCGCAGTCCCGCGCGATTCTCATTCCCCGCTCGATGTTGGTCTTCACGCCCCTCTACGGCGGGCTCGTGGTCCTGGCCGGTGTGCTGGGCATCAAGATCGCCTCGCTGGGGCACTGGCCGCTGGTCGGTGACCTTGCGGTGGAGTCCGGAATCTTCGCGTTTCTGCTGCTGGTGGTGATCTCCAGCGCGGTGGCGGAGCTGCACGGCACGGTTGTCGCCAACCGGCTGGTGCGCTTCGGCTTCATCCCGCTGATCGTCTCGATGAGCCTCTTGGCGCTGGTGATCAACGTCGTTCCGCCCGCGCCGTTCTGGCAGGACCAGGAGGCCTATGCCCGCCTGCTGGGCCAGGGCGCGCGCATGCAGTTTGCAGGGCTGGTGTCCTACGGCGTGTCGCAGACGCTCAACGTCACCGTGTTCGCGCGGCTTGCCGCCGGGCGCGAGGGCGGCCTGCTGATCGTCCGCGCCTGGATCGCCAGCCTGCTCAGCCAGATCGTCGACACCCTGATCTTCATCACCATCTCCTTTGCCGGCGTCTTGCCGCTCTGGCAGATCATGGAGGGGCAGATCATCTCGAAGGTCCTGCTCTCCACGATCATGGTGCCGCCGTTCATCTGGCTGTTCGTGAAGCTGGGTCGCAAGCTGGACGGCGTTTGAGCAAACCCCGCGAAATAATCGGTCTTCCGAGGCCGGAAACGGGTTTTAATTCCGCGCAAGGGGTCTAAAGCGCGCCCATGCCGAATCCTCACGATCCCGCCATGCTCTCGAAGGCCGAGACGCTCGTCGATGCGCTGCCCTACATGCAGCGTTATGCCGGTCGCACGTTTGTCGTGAAATACGGCGGCCATGCCATGGGCGATCCCGAACTCGCGCGCGATTTCGCCGAGGACGTGGTGCTGCTCAAGGCGGTGGGGATCAACCCCGTGGTCGTTCACGGCGGCGGTCCGCAGATCGGCGCCATGCTCAAGACCATGGGTGTCGAATCGCGCTTCGTGGATGGTCTGCGCGTCACCGACAAGGAGACCGCCAAGGTCGCCGAGATGGTGCTTTCGGGCGTGATCAACAAGGAAATCGTCGGCTGGATCAGCGAAGCCGGTGGCAAGGCCATGGGCATTTCCGGCAAGGACGGCGGCCTCGTCACCGCCTCCAAGGTCCAGCGCACCGCCAAGGACCCGGACAGCAATATCGAGCGCGTGGTCGACCTCGGCTTTGTGGGTGAGCCCGCGAAGATCGACACCAGCGTGATCGAGACGATCTCGGCCGCCGGCATGATCCCGGTGATCGCCCCGATCGCCCCGGGCGAGGACGGGGCGACCTACAACATCAACGCCGACACCATGGCCGGCGCCATTGCCGCCGCGCTGGGCGCCGCGCGTCTGTTCCTGCTGACCGACGTGCACGGCGTGCTCGACAAGCAGGGCGAACTGCTGACCGATCTCACGCCCGCCGATATCAAGGTACTCCAGCAGGACGGCACGATTTCCGGCGGCATGATCCCCAAGCTCGAAACCTGCGTCCATGCGGTGGAAGCGGGCTGCGAGGCGGCGGTCGTGCTTGACGGGCGGGTTTCCCATGCCATGTTGCTGGAAATATTCACGCAGGAAGGCGCCGGTACGTTGATCCGGGCCGGGTAAGAGTCTGATTGAAAATTCGCCCCAAAGGCGGATTTTGGTTCGGCACCAGCCCTCTCCCTCACCCTGCCACCCACAGGGTCCTATCGCCGGGTGGCAGGGTGGGGGAGAGGGCTGGTGCCGAACGATCCGAAACGATAGTTTCGGATCAGACCTAAGCCACCTGCAGCGGGGGGACATTCCGGCAGAAAGGCCCTTTCGATTACAATGCGTACCAGTTTCCTTCTCGCCCCGGTTCTCTCCGTTTCGGCTTTCGCGCTTCTGCTCGCGGGCTGCAGCAAGGAGCCGGACGCCCAGCCCAGCGGCGCGGCGAGCATGGAAGCGAGCGAGGCGGCTGCGGTCACCGACGATACGCCCAGCGACAGCGCGACCGCTGCGGCCAATGCCGATGCCGTCGCCAAGCTCGACCTCGAAGCGCTGAACGAACGCCGCGATCCGGAACGCCTGCTGCGCTTCTACACCAATGCCCTGCGCGTGGGTGACTGGGCGGATGCCGCCCGCGCCTGGAGCCTCGACGCGCAGATGACCCCGGAGAAGCTGGCGAAGGAATTCGGCGGCGATGCCGGTCCGAAGATCGCGGTGGGCAAGGGCGACATGGAAGGCGCCGCCGGATCGCTCTATTACGAGGCGCCGCTGGTGATCGACTTCGCCGATGGTCGCCCCTCGCGCCGGGGCACCATTGTCCTGCGCCGCGTCAACGACGTGCCGGGGGCGAGCGCCGAGCAGCTCACCTGGCGGATCGAGCGCAGTTCCACGCTGCCGCAATAGCATGGCGTGAGGCGCGCCGGGCATTTCGGCCTTGGTGCCTGGCCCTTGGTAGTTGGCCCTTGGCCCTTGGTCGATGCCCATCCGTCCATCGTGGACGTGCCCTTGCCCCGGCGCCCGCCATTCGGCTATCAGCGCCTGAGAAAGTGCTGGAAAGTCCGCCGCTCGCGGGCCTGAACGCATCCCTATGGATTTCAAGGAGCCGGCGTTGCTGTTCCTCACCCTCTACCAGATAATCGACTACCTGATCAGCATCATCCTCTTTGTGGTGATCGTGCAGTTCGTGCTGGGCCTGCTGATCGCGTTCAACGTGGTCAACATGCACAACCAGTTCGTTTCGGCGGTGTGGACCGCGCTCAACGCGATCCTCGAGCCGATGCTGCGGCCGATCCGCCGGATCATGCCGAACACCTCGCCGATCGACTTCTCGCCGATGGCGCTGATCATTGGCCTGACGATCGTGCAGATCATCGTCGGCAACCTTGCAAGGGCCTATTACTGATGACGCAGGCAAGCATCATTGACGGCAAGGCCTTTGCCGAAGGCCTGCGCGCGCGGGTCGGCACCGCCGCCGTCGGCTTCGAGGCGCGCACCGGTCGCAAGCCGGGCCTCGCCGTCGTGCTGGTGGGCGAAGACCCGGCCAGCCAGGTCTATGTCCGCAACAAGGGCAAGCAGACCCTCGCCGCCGGCATGGCCAGTTTCGAACACAAGCTGCCCGCCGACACCGCCGAGGCGGACCTCCTGGCGCTGGTGCGCGAACTGAACGAGGATCCGCGCGTCGACGGCATTCTTGTCCAGCTGCCGCTGCCTGCGCACATGAACGAGCAGAAGGTGATCGCCACGATCAACCCCGACAAGGACGTGGACGGTTTCCATGTCGTCAATGTCGGGCGGCTCGCCACCGGCCTGCCGGGCTTCGTGCCCTGCACGCCGCTGGGCTGCGTGATGCTGCTGAAGGACAAGCTCGGCTCGCTCTCGGGTCTCGACGCCGTGGTGATCGGCCGCTCGAACATCGTCGGCAAGCCGATGGCGCAGCTGCTGATCGCTGAGAGCTGCACCGTCACCGTCGCCCA
Source organism: Sphingomonas sp. IC081 (assembly GCF_006874585.1). Classification (GTDB taxonomy): domain Bacteria; phylum Pseudomonadota; class Alphaproteobacteria; order Sphingomonadales; family Sphingomonadaceae; genus Novosphingobium. The sequence goes on along the minus strand of NZ_CP029761.1, from coordinate 2,962,584 downwards.
CAGCCGCACCAGGGACCTGCCCGAGGTCGTCCGCCGCGCCGACATCGTGGTGGCCGCGGTCGGACGTCCGGAAATGGTCAAGGGTGACTGGTTGAAGCCGGGCGCCACCGTGATCGACGTGGGCATCAACCGCGTCCCCGCGGCCGAGGAAGGCAAGACCAGGCTGGTGGGCGACGTCGATTTTGCCTCGGCTTGCGAGGTCGCCGGCGCGATCACCCCGGTTCCCGGCGGCGTCGGCCCGATGACGATCGCGGTGCTGCTGCGCAACACCATTGTTGCCGCCCATCGCAACGCCGGTCTCGACTTCGACGAGAGCGCGCTTTGATCCTGCGCCGGGTTCTCGCAGGGGCAGCGGTGCTGGGGCTGGTGGCGACACCGGCGCTGGCGCGCCGCCCCGAGCGGGCGCCCGGCGTCGGCACGGCCAACCCCAGCGCGCTGATCGCGGCGGAGATCGCCTTCGCCCGTCTGGCGCGCGAGAAGGGGCAGTGGACCGCCTTTCGCGAAACCGCCGCCGAAGACGCGGTGATGTTTGTGCCCGAGCCCGTCCGCGCGCAGCAATGGCTGGGTGGCCGCAAGGACCCGCCCACCGCCGTGCAGTGGCAGGCGGCGCAAGTCTGGATGAGCTGCGACGGCACCCTGGGGGTCACCAAGGGTGCGTGGCAGCGGCCGGACGGGACGGTCGGTTATTTCACCACGATCTGGCAGAAGCGCTGGAAAAAGAGCGATTACCGCTGGGTGCTCGATCAGGGCGACACGCTGGCGCAGCCGCTGCCGGATAGCGACATGCTCTCCGCCTCGGTGGCCGATTGCCCCCGGGGTGGGCCGCGTCCGCAGATGGAGCGCCCCGAACCCGCCAAGGGGGCCCCGGGCATGGCCGGAGAAGGGCGCTCCGATGACGGCACGCTCACATGGTCGTACCGCGTCGGTGCCGACCAGTCCCGCTCGCTTGTCGTCTCGCTGATGAAGAACGGCACCATGACCGAAGTGATGCGCAGCGACGTCGCCGCGCCGAAGGCCCCGTAAACATATGTACGAAATCTTTCTCAGCGCCTTCGTCACGCTTTTCGTGGTGATCGACCCGCCCGGCTGCGCGCCGATCTACGCCGGTCTTTCGGCCGAGGCGAACCGTTCGCAGGCGATCTCGATGGCGGCCCGCGCCTGCCTGATCGCGGCGGCCATCCTCGTGGTCTTTGCCCTGTTCGGCGCACGCCTGCTGGGCGCGCTGCACATCGAACTCAATGCCTTCCGCATTGCGGGCGGCATCATGCTGTTCATGATCGCCATCGACATGGTCTTCGAAAAGCGCACCCAGCGGCGCGAGGAACGGGCCGAGAAGATCATTGCCCATAACATGGAAACCCCCGAGGTCGATGACGTCTCGGTGTTCCCGATGGCCATGCCGATGCTGGCGGGGCCGGGGTCGATCGCCACGATCATGCTGCTCACCTCACGCGCACACGGCATGGAAGAGACCCTGGCGATCCTTGCCGCGATGGTCGCGGTGATGGTGCTGAGCTTCGCCGCGCTCGCTGCTGCGGGGCCGCTGATGCGGGTGCTTGGGGACAAGGTGGAGGCGGTGATTACGCGTCTGCTCGGCGTGTTGCTGGCGGCTCTGGCTGCGCAGTATGTGATCGACGGTGTGAAGGCGGTTTTGCTTTAAGATTAAAGAGGAAGTCCTGGGGGATGATCCCCCAGACCCTCGAAACGTCTTTGTTGCGCGCCGCCTAAGCGTAGTGCGCTCCTTGCGGCGCAGCCACTATGTCTCCCGACGTAAGCCATGAGCGCGAAACGGGTAGTGCAGGGCACCACGAAGACGGTATCGGGGGTGCAGGGGGGGCAATGCTCCCCTGCTTTATCCCTTGTCCTTCTTCAACCAGCCAAAGCCAGCTTCGCCGCTTCTTCCCGCACCACCCGCGGCTGATCCGGCCAGATGCCGCGCGTGTCGTAGACCAGCTTGTCCGCACGCTCGGCCAGCGGGACCACGCGGAACACGTCGTGGTCGACCAGCACGATCAGGATCTCGCAGGTTTCCAGCGCATCGTCGATGTCGATCTGCACGGCGCCGGTATCGGTGAATTCGATGGGCAGCTGCGCGGCGTAAGGCTCCACCACATGGATGCGGCTGCCGAACTTGCGGGCGAGGCGGCTGGTGACGAAGCGGGCCGGGCTCTCGCGGAAGTCGTCGATGTTGGCCTTGAAGGCAAGGCCTAGGCAGGCGACTTTTGCGTGCGGATCGGCTTCCAGCAGCGCCTCGGCCTTGGCGATCACGTGGTGCATCTTGTGATCGTTGACGCCGCGCGCGGTGCGGATCAGCGGGGTCTCGTCGGGGGCGCCGTGGACGATGAACCAGGGATCGACGGCGATGCAGTGGCCGCCGACGCCGGGGCCGGGGGTCAGGATGTTTACGCGCGGGTGGCGGTTGGCGAGGCGGATGACTTCCCACACGTCCAGCCCCATGCGGTCCGCCACCATCGACAGTTCGTTGGCGAAAGCGATGTTGACGTCGCGGTAGGCGTTCTCGACAAGCTTGGTCATCTCGGCCGAGCGGGCATCGGTGGTCACGCATTCGCCGCGCACGAAGCGCTTGTAGAAGGCCAGCGCCTTGCGCGCGCAGCGCGGGGTGATTCCGCCGATAGAGCGATCGTTGTTGGTCAGTTCCTCAAGGATACGACCGGGCAGCACCCGCTCGGGGCAATAGGCGATCGAGATGTCGGGCGTATCGCGGGCGAGGCCCCCCTTATCGCCATAGGGAATCTTCAGGTCCGGCCGCAATTCGGCGATCAGGTCGCGCAACTGCTCGGTAGTGCCCACCGGCGAGGTCGATTCCAGGATCACCACGTCGCCCGCCTTGAGCACCGGCGCGACCGAGCGGCCGGCGGCGAGGACATAGGAAATGTCGGGGGCGTGGTTCTTGTCGAACGGCGTTGGCACCGCGATCACGAACACGTCGGCGGGAGCGATCGCGGTGGAGGCCGAAAGCAGCCCGCGCGAGACGACGCCCTGCACAAGCCCGTCGAGATCGACTTCCTCGATATGGATTTCGCCGCGGTTGATGGTGTCGACCACCGCCTGCGAGACGTCGAGGCCCAGCACCTTGCACCCGGCGCGGGCGATCACGGCGGCGGTGGGGAGGCCGATATAGCCCAGCCCCACCACGCAGACGTCAGGCTTGTTGTCCGATTTCACTGGCAAGCAACTCCACGATTCGACGCGAGGACTGCCCGTCCCCGAATGGATTGTGGGCGCGCGCCATGGACTCGTATGCCATGTTATCGTCGAGCAGGGTTGATAATTCGGTAACGATCTTGCTGGCCGTGGTTCCCACGAGTCTGGCGGTTCCCGCGGCGACGCCTTCGGGCCGTTCGGTGGTCTCGCGCATGACCAGTACCGGCTTGCCCAGCGCGGGGGCCTCTTCCTGCACGCCGCCCGAATCGGTCAGCATGATCTCGGCGATGGAGATCAGGCGGGCGAAGTGCGGATAGTCGAGCGGCTCGATCAGGGCGACGTTGTCCAGCCCCGAGAGGCGCTCGTTCATTACCTTGCGCACGTTGGGGTTGAGGTGGACGGGGAAGATCACCGCCACGTCGGGCCGCGCGGCGATCTCGCGGATGGCCTGGGCAATCTGCTCCATGCCCTCGCCGAAGTTTTCGCGCCGGTGGCTGGTGACGCCGATGATCCGCTTGCCGGCAAAGCGCGCTTCCAGATCGGCGAGCCCTGCCGCCAGTTCGGGCTGGCGCTCGATTTCGGCGACCACCCAGTGCAGCGCGTCGATCACCGTATTGCCGGTGACGTGGACGCGCGCGGGATCGACATTCTCGCGCAGCAGCGCCGCCTGCGCGGTTTCGGTCGGCGCGAAGTGCAGGCTGGCCATGGCGCCGATGATCTTGCGGTTCACTTCCTCGGGCCAGGGGTGGTGGATATTGCCCGAGCGCAGCCCCGCCTCGACATGATCGACCGGCAGCTTGCGGTAATAGGCGGCGAGCGCTCCCGCCATGGCGGTTGCGGTATCGCCCTGCACGATCACGCGGTCGGGCTTCACCGCGTCCATCACTTTGCCGAGGCCGGTGAGCAGGTTGGCGGTCAGCGCGTCCAGCGTCTGGTCCGGCTGCATCACGTCGAGATCGTGATCGGGCACGATCCCGGCGATCTCCAGCACCTGATCGAGCATCTGGCGGTGCTGCGCGGAGACGCAGACCACGCATTCGAAGCGCGGATCGGCCTTCAGCGCATGGACCAGAGGGAACAGCTTGATCGCCTCGGGCCGGGTGCCGAAGACGAGGAGGATGCGGGCGGGGCGAGTCATGGAGATTGGGCTACCTGACAGTTCTTAAGCTTCGCATAAGCGCAGCCTCACTTCGCGCCCTTGCGCTGCTGGGCGATGAAATCCAGCTCGTTCCTTGCGACGGTGCTGTCGGGCTCATCCTTGAGCGATTGTTTGTAAGCCTTCTCCGCTCCATTGAGATCGCCCTTCTCAACCAGCATGTACCCAATTCCGCGCTGGGCGGCGGCGCGATTATGCTTCTTGGTCTTATCGTCTTCGGCGAATTCGACATGTTCGAGCGCGGCGCGATAGGCTTCCTCTGCTTTGTCGTTCTGGCCGTTGATCCGATAAGTGTAGCCAAGCTCGACGAAGTATTGCGCGTGCATGGGCGCGAGTGCCGTCAGCCGTTGCAGCGCGGCCAATGCCTCCGGCTTGCGATCGAGTTCGACCAAGGCATAGGACTTGGCAAACAGGGCATCGCAGACCTCGGGGCCTAAGACGACGCCGTCCATCTTCTGGGTCGCGGGCAGAGTGGCGTAAAGGATTGCCTCCACCATGGTCGGTCCGCAGAAAACCATGCCCTTCTTTTCTGCCTCAGCGATCTGCGCATCGAAACGGGTGAGCAGCGGTGTTATGAGGTCGAGCGCCTGATCGGCCTGTTTCTGGCCGATCAGGTTGAATGCTTGCGTGATCGCGGCGTTATCTGCGTCGTCGCCGCCAGTCTGGACGCTCGCTTCGGAGGCATTCGCCGATCCCGTCATAATTGTCGCGCAGCCCAGCGCGGCCAGCATATATTTCTTCACGTCCTCAGCCCCCGTTTGCTTCGCATCGATGCGTAACCGCAAACGGGACAAGGGAAAATCCCCCGCGACACATCCGGTAAGAGATATAGGGCGATAGTGGACAAGACTTGCGCCACTCTTGTCGCGTGGGGGCCATTTGGGCAATCAGTTCGCCATGTCTATCCTCAGCGACAAGTGGATCCGCGAGCAGGCGCTCGAACACGGAATGATCGAGCCCTTCGTCGAGGCCCAGCGCCGCGACGGGTGCATTTCCTACGGCCTCTCGTCCTACGGCTATGACGCGCGCGTCGCGCCGGAGTTCAAGATCTTCACCAATGTCGATTCGGCGGTGGTCGATCCCAAGGACTTCGCCAGCAACTCCTTCGTCGATCGCGAGACCGACGTCTGCGTGATCCCGCCCAACTCCTTCGCGCTGGCCCGCACGGTCGAATACTTCCGCGTGCCGCGCGACGTGCTGGTGATCTGCCTTGGCAAGAGCACTTATGCGCGCTGCGGGATCATCGTGAACGTCACCCCGCTCGAACCGGGCTGGGAAGGGCACGTGACGCTGGAATTCTCCAACACCACGCCGCTGCCCGCCAAGATCTACGCCAACGAGGGCGCCTGCCAGTTCCTGTTCCTCAAGGGCAACGAGCCCTGCGAGACCAGCTATGCCGACCGCGCGGGCAAGTACATGGGCCAGCTTGGGGTGACCTTGCCGAAGCTTTGAGGTCCGCCTCAGAGCCTCTACCGCACAACAATCCTCGTCATCCCCGCGAAGGCGGGGATCCCGCTTTTCTTGGCGGGCGTGGGGAGAAGGCAAGCGGGGCCCCCGCCTTCGCGGGGGCGACGGCCAGTTGATGTGCGGGGTTGGAGCGTTGCTTACTTACCCGACCACACCGGCTTGCGCTTTTCCGCAAAGGCACGCGGGCCTTCCTGCGCATCGGCGCTGTTATAGGTGTGCTCATGCGCTGCCCGCGCGGCTGCAAGCGCGGCGGAGCGGCCCATCTCGGTCGACAGCATCACCGTCTCGCGCGCGGCCTTGACCGAGAGCGGCGCGCCTTCCAGCACTTCCAGCGCCAGTTCGATGGCCGCGTCCAGCACCGCGCCGGGTTCGGCCAGGCGGTTGACGAGGCCGATCTCGTATGCACGCTGGGCCGTGATCGGCTTTCCGGTCAGCATGATCTCCATCATGATCCGCTGCGGGATCATGTGGATCAGCGGCGAGGCCCAGGGGCTGCCGCGCCCGACCTTCACCTCGGTAATCGCGAACTTGGCATTGGTGCCGGCGACGCAGAGGTCGCAGGCCTGCGCGATCATCCAGCCGCCCGCAAAAGCATGGCCATTGACGGCGGCGATGGTCGGCTTGGTCAGTTCGATGGTGTCGTAAGGCAGCGCGTAAAGGTCGCGCGGCGGCACGGCCATGCCGGTTTCGACCATTTCCTTGAGATCGCCGCCCGCGCAGAAGGCCTTGTCGCCGCTGCCGGTGAGCACGGCGATGCGGGCGGAGGCGTCGGCCTCGAACCTCGCCCAGGCCTCCCGCAACCCCTCGCGCACTTCGCGGCTCAGGCAATTGCGCCGTTCGGGGCGGTTGATGGTCAGGATTGCGATGCCGTCGGCGCGCGCATCGTAGAGTACCGCATCGGACATGTCAGAAGCCCCTTTTCCCGATTTCATGAGCGGTGCGCGACAGGTCTTCGCGGAAGTCGGGATGGGCGATCGCAACCAGCCGCTTCGCGCGTTCGGCCAGGGGCTGGCCCTTCAATTGCGCCGCGCCATATTCGGTGACGATCACGTCCACTTCGGTCCGCGCCGTGGTGACGGGGCCGGAGAGGGCGGGGACGATCTTGCTCAGCGTGCCGCCCCTGGCGGTGGAGGCCAGCACGATCAGCGAGGCGCCGCCCGGCGAGCGCGCTCCGGCGCGCACGAAATCGACCTGCCCGCCGGTACCGCCAAGATAGCTCATGCCCGATTGCTCGGCATTGACCTGCCCGGTGAGGTCCACTTCCAGCGCGGAGTTGAGGGTGACAAGGCGGGAGAGGCGGGAAAGCGTGCCGGCATCGTGGGTATAGCTGGTGGGGGTCATGCGGATTGCCGGATTGTGCGCGGCCCAGTCATAGAGCCGCCGCGTGCCGATCAGCGCGCCGTTGATCGAGACGCCCCGGTCGATCTCCTTGCGGGCATTGGTCAGCACGCCCATTTCGGCAAGGTCGACCAGCCCGTCGCCCAGCATGCCCGAATGGACGCCAAGGTCGCGGCGGTCGTGCAGCAGGCGCAGGATCGCGTCCGGCACCGCGCCCACGCCGGTCTGCAGCACCGCGCCGTCGCCGATGAATTCGGCGCAGTGGCGGGCGATGGCTTCGTCGGTGGGGCCGATCTTCGCAGGCGCCACTTCCACGGGCGCGCGGCTGACGTGGACGGCCACGTCGATCAACTCGGCGGGGATCGTCTCGCCGGGAACGTAGGGCACCTGCTCGTTGACTTCGGCGATCACGAGGCGCGCCTTGGCCGCCGCCGCGCGCACGTGGTCGCAGATCAGGCCGCAGCTGTGATTGCCTTGCGCATCGGCCGGGCTGACCTGAATCATCGCCACGTCGCAAGGCATGATCCCGGCTTCGATCAGGCAGGCGATCTGGCTGACGTGGACGGGGATCACGTCCAGTGCATTGGCCTTGGTCATGCTCCGCAGCGCGCCGATCGCGCCCATGCTGGAGAGGCGGAAGGCGCGCGCGCTTTCGGGCGTGAACAGGCCGGAAAAGCTGGTGGCGATGAAGGCGTGGAGGCCGCCGATGGCCTCCCCCTGTTCGATCAGCGCCTCTACCAGCGTGGTCGGCTCGCCGCAGGCCTGGCCGAACACCACGCGGTCGCCCGGTTTCAGGAACCGCGAGAGGTCGAGCTGGGATGCGGCAAGCCGAAGCGTCATCCTACAGCTTCCCGGCCTGCCGCAGCAGCCGCTGGGCGCGGGCGAGGTAGGGGCGGTCGAGCATGCCGCCCTTCCAGCCGATAGCACCGACGCCGGGATTGGCGGCGAAGACGTCGACGATTTCCTGCGCTTCGGCGATCTCGGCCTCGGTCGGCGTGAACGCCGCGTTGATTACCGGAACCTGCGCCGGGTGGATCGCCATCATCCCGCGATAGCCGTCGCGGCGGACCTTTTCGGCGCGGGCCTTGAGCGCTTCCAGATCCTTGAAGTCGGCGCTGATCGTCTCGATCGCGGTGACGCCGGCGGTCGCCGCGCCCAGCACGGTCAGGCTGCGGGCCAGTTCGTAGGTGAAGGAGTACGATCCGTCCGCATTGCGGTTGGACGAGGCGCCGATGGAATCGGCCAGGTCTTCCGCGCCCCAGGTCAGCGCCACCACGCGCGGCGCGCCCTTGTAATCGCCGGTGTGGAACATTGCCTCGGCCGTTTCGGTGATCAGCACGATCACCGGGGTCGAGCCCTGCTCGATGCCGCTGGCCACTTCCAGCGCTTCGAGATAGCGGTCCAGCACCTCCACATCCTGCCGGCCATAGACCTTGGGCAGCATGATCCCGCCGGGACGGGCGGGCATGACCGCCACGAGGTCGGCCAGCGTATGCGGCCCGTCGAGCGGGTTCACGCGCACCCAGAGGCGGCCGCGCTGGTCCGGGTTGGCCTTGATGAAGTCATGCACCATCACCCGCGCGGCGGCCTTGGCATCGGTCGCGACGGCGTCTTCGAGGTCGATCAGGACGATGTCGGCCTCGCCCTCCATCGCCTTGGTCATCTTCTTCTCGCTGTCGCCCGGCGCGAAAAGCCAGGAGCGGGCGGCGATGGGTTCGTGCTGGAACGGCAAGTTTCGGATCCTTTTCCCTCGTCGCCCCCGCGCAGGCGGGGGCCCCGCTTCTTGACCGCCGCGAGGAAGCGGGGTCCCCGCCTGCGCGGGGACGACGTGATGTGATTACGCAGGGTTCACGGAGGATTGAATAGCCCGTTTCCTCAATAACTCTTGGGCAGTTCCAAAACCCTCTCGGCGATGAAGTTCATGATCTGGTGCGGGCTGACCGGGGCGATGCGCGGGATCATCACTTCGCGCAGGTAACGCTCCACATGGTACTCCTGCGCATAACCCATGCCGCCCATCGACATCATGGCGGTCTGGCACGCCTCGAACCCGGCTTCGGCGGCCAGATACTTGGCGGCATTGGCCTCCACGCCGCAGTCCAGCCCCTTGTCGAACAGGGTGGCGGCCTTGAACACCATCAGGCTGGCGGCCTCCACCTGCATCCACGCCTTGGCGAGCGGGTGCTGGATGCCCTGATTCTGGCCGATCGGCCGCCCGAACACCACGCGTTCGCGGGCATAGCGGGAGGCGCGCTGGATGGCGACGCGGCCCAGGCCCGTCGCTTCGGCGCCCAGCAGCACGCGTTCGGGGTTGAGGCCCTTGAGCAGGATGCGGAAGCCCTGGCCTTCTTCGCCGATCAGATCCTCGTCCGGGATGAACAGGTCGGTGATGAACATCATGTTGGAGCCGACGGCGTGGCGGCCCATCTTCGGGATGATGCGCGTCTCGATGTGGTTGCGATCGAGCCTGGTGTAGAAAAGGCTGAGGCCCTCGGTCTTCTTCTTCACCTCTTCCAGCGGGGTGGTGCGGGCGATGATCAGCATCCGGTCGGCCACATGGGCCTGCGTGATCCACACTTTCTCGCCATTGACGCGGTAGCCGCCCGGCACCTTTTCGGCGCGGGTCTTGAGGCTGGTGGTGTCCAGCCCGGTGTTCGGCTCGGTCACCGCGAAGCACATCTTCTCCTCGCCCGAAAGGATCGGCGGGATCATGCGCTGCTGCTGTTCCTCGGTGCCGTAGAGCATCACCGGCTCCAGCCCGAAAACGGGCAAGTGGATGGAGGAGGCCGCGCTCATGCCGCCGCCGCTTTCCGCCACCGCCTGCATCATCACCGCCGCTTCGGTAATGCCCAGCCCCGCCCCGCCCACGCTTTCGGGCATGGCGACACCCAGCCAGCCGGCATCGGCCATCGACTTGTGGAACTCGGCGGGGAATTCGCCGCTGCGATCCTTTTCCAGCCAGTACTCGTCAGAGAACTGCGAACAGTGCCTCAGAACCGCCTCGCGGATGTTCTGCTGGTCGTCGGTAAAGGCGAAATCCATGGCAATCCTCTTGTCTTCCCGCTGACCGGACTAGCAGCGCGGCCCATCGCTCACAACCATCATCGTGCCGATATGAGTCCATCAAACGCAAATACGAATGGTTTTCGCTCCGGCGGTGCGTTACCCATGGCATGACAAGAAGGAGAGGGCCTTGACCGCGAGCAAGGAAAACGAGGGTAAGGGGGCGGCCAGTGGACCGCTGGCGGGGCTGCGCGTGGTGGACCTCACCAGCGTGGTCTTCGGCCCCTATGCCACGCAGATCATGGCGGACATGGGGGCCGACGTGATCAAGGTGGAGCCGCCGGAGGGCGACAATACCCGCTGGATCACCGAAGGTCCGGTGCCCGGCATGGGCGGCATCTACGTCAATGTGAATCGCGGCAAGCGCGGGGTCACGCTCGATCTGCGGCAGGAGCAGGACCGCGATGTGCTGCGCCGGCTGATCGCCACGGCGGACGTCTTCATCCATTCGATGCGCGGCAGCGCGATCCGCAAGCTGGGCTTCGACTACGAAGCGGTGCGCGCGATCCGGCCGGACATCGTCTACACCAATTGCTACGGCTATTCGCGGCGCGGGCCGGAGGGCGACAAGCCCGCCTATGACGATACCATCCAGGCCGAATGCGGCATCCCGCATGTGCAGGGCCTGATGAATGGAGAGCCCGGCTATGTCGCCACGATCATGGCGGACAAGGTGGCCGGCCTCCACGCGCTCTACGCGACGATGATGGCGCTCTATCACCGGGAGCGCACAGGGGGCAGAGGGGCCGGTGAGGGGCAGGAAGTCGAAGTCACCATGTTCGAGGCGATGACCTCGTTCATGCTGGTGGAGCACGCCAACGGCGCGATGTTCACGCCGCCGACCACGCCCGCACACTACCACCGCGCGGTCGAGCCCAACCGGCGGCCCTACAGGACCAGGGACGGCTACGTTGCCGCGCTGGTCTACAACGACAAGCACTGGAACGCCTTTGTCGAATCGGTGCAGCCGGAATGGGCCCGAGGTGAACTGGGTGAAGAGTTCTCGACGCTGGAAAAGCGCGCGCGCCAGATCGGCCGGGTTTACGGCCTGCTGGGCGAGACGTTCCTGACCCGCACCACACAGGAATGGCTGGATACCCTGCGCGGCCTGCACATCCCCTGCGCGCCGCTGCGCTCCACCGACGCGCTTTTCGACAACGCGCATCTGAACGCCATCGGCTTCTTCGAGGAAGTCGAGACCGCGCAGGGCCCGGTGCGCTTTCCGGGCGTGCCGACGTGGTTTTCGGCCACCCCCGGCAAGGTTCGCGGACCTGCACCGACGCTGGGGCAGGACAACGAAGCGGTGCTGGGCGAACTGACCCCGGAGGGCTCGAGCGTCGCCCCGGCGATAGCAGTCGATTCCAAGTGAACAGTACTGTTGATTTCACCTGACAGTGTCCCGAGGCTTGGGCTAATCCCCTGTTCAGGCCGTGCCTCGGGGCAAAAAGCGGCAACCTGATTCACCCGTCCAGCGGGCAGAACACGGATCGAGAGGAAGGCAAGACGATGTACGACGATCAACCCATGGCCGAAGCGCCCGAAGCTCCCGCCAAGGCGCGCAAGGGGACCCCGGTCTACAAGCGCATTCTCGACCTGTTCGAGGCTGAGGGCATCAAGACCCTGTTCGGCATTCCCGATCCCAACTTCGTCCACCTTTTCCTCGAAGCGGAAGCGCGCGGCTGGACTGTCGTTTCGCCGCACCACGAGGCCTCGGCCGGCCACATGGCTGCCGCCGCTGCCCGTATCACCGGCAAGCCCGCGCTCTGCATCGGCACGCTCGGGCCGGGCATGGCGAACATGATGCCGGCGATCCAGTGCGCCAAGGTCGAGAACGATCCGGTGATCTTCATGGGCGGCCAGCGCGCCCGCATCACCGAGCGCCGGGTGCGCCGCGGCCGTATCCAGTTCGTGCGGCAGGAGCCGATGATCGAGGATTCGGTGAAGTTCTCCAGCTCGATCGAATATGCCGACCAGACCGACGAGATCGTGCGCGAGGCGATCCGCGTTGCCATGTCGGGCACGCCCGGACCGGCCTATATCGAGTATCCCGCGCACGTCATTCTCGAGGAACTCGACCTGCCGCCGGTGCTGCCGCCGCATCGCTACCGCCTCACCAACCAGGGCGCCGACGGCGACCGGATCGCCGAAGCGGCCGAGATCATTCGGGGTGCCAAGAATCCGGTGCTGCTGGTCGGCCACGGCGTCCACACCTCGAAGTCCGGCGCGGCGGTGCGCGAACTGGCCGAACTGATGCAGTGCCCGGTGATCCAGACCTCGGGCGGCACTTCGTTCATCGAGGGTATCGAGGACCGCACGTTCCCCTATGGCTTCTCCGAAGCCTCGATCGACGCCGTTGTCGAAAGCGACTGCTGCGTGGCGCTCGCCACCGAACTGGGCGAGCCGAGCCACTATGGCCGCTGGCGCCACTGGGTGGACAACGAGGCCAACCGCAAGTGGATCTACGTCCAGCAGGACCCGACCGCGATCGGCGTCAACCGCCCGATCGACGTGCCGCTGGTGGGCGACGTTCGCGCGGTGGTGCCGCAGCTGGTCCGCGCGCTGAAGGACAGCCCCCGCGCCCCTTCGGCCAAGCTTGCCGCCTATATCGAGCAGGATGCCCAGCAACTGGTCGATCTGGCCGCGGAAGCCGCGACCAAGCCGGACGGTTCGACCGCGAAGATGCACACCAGCCAGTTCGTCACCGAAGCGACCAAGGCCTTCCCGAAGGACGGCATCCTGATCCGTGACGGCGGCGCCACCGTGATCTTCCAGTGGACCTATTCGCAGGCCAAGCCGCATGACGTGATCTGGAACCAGAACTACGGCCACATCGGCACCGGCCTGCCCTATGCCACCGGCGCCATGCTCGCCGACCAGGCCGAGACCGGCAAGCAGCGTCCGGGCATGCTGCTCACCTCGGACTCGTCGTTCCTGTTCCACGTCGGCGAACTCGAAGTCGCCGTGCGCAAGAACCTGCCGCTGGTGATCGTGGTCGGCGTCGACTTCCAGTGGGGCCTCGAAGTGGGCGTCTACAAGCGCACTTTCGGCAAGGGCACCAAGGAAACCGGCGTGCACTGGTCCGACAAGGTCCGCTTCGACAAGATCGCCGAAGGCTTCGGCGCGGCAGGCGACTATGTCGAGAAGGCGGCGGACATCGGCCCGGCCATCAAGCGCGCTTACGAGCGTGGCGGCTGCACCGTGATCCACGTGCCGATCGACCCGGCCGCGAATTCCGAAGAGATGCCGAACTACTCCGAATTCCGCACCTGGTACGCTGAGGGAACACAGTAATTCCGGACGCCGGAAAACACATGCAGACCTGAGCGAAACCGCCCCCTCTCAACCCGAGAGCGGGGCGGTTTTGGCTTGGGAACGGGAGAGAACGATGCGCAATTACACCCAGTTCTATATCGACGGTCAGTGGGTCGATCCCATCGCGCCGCGCACCGCACAAGTCGTCAATCCGGCGACCGAGGAAGTTTCCGGCACGATCTCGCTCGGCACGGCCGCCGATATCGGCAAGGCCGTCGCCGCCGCGCGCCGCGCCTTCGCCACTTTCAGTGAGACCAGCGCCAGGGAGCGCCTCGACCTGCTCGAGGCGATCCTCGCCGAATACCAGAAGCGCGAGACCGAACTGGGCGAGGCCGTCAGCGAGGAGATGGGCGCGCCGATGTCGCTCGCCTGCGGGTTCCACACGCTGCTGGGCAAGGGCCACCTTTCCACCGCGATCGAAGTTTTGAAGGAATTCCGGTTCGAGGAACAGCGCGGGGTCACCCTGATCCGCAAGGAGCCGATCGGCGTCTGCGGGCTGATCACGCCGTGGAACTGGCCGATGAACCAGACTTGCGTGAAGATCTTCCCGGCACTCGCCGCCGGCTGCACGATGATCCTGAAGCCGCCGCAACTCGCGCCTTATTCGGCCCAGATCCTCGCCGAAATCCTGCACGACGCGGGCGTTCCGGCGGGCGTGTTCAACATGGTGCAGGGCAAGGGCAGCGAGATCGGCACCGCGCTCTCCACCCATGAGGACGTCGACATGATCTCCTTCACCGGGTCGGAAGCCGTGGGCGTGCAGATCCAGAAGGACGCGGCCGATACCGTGAAGCGCGTCGGCCTCGAACTCGGCGGCAAGTCGGCATGGATCGTGCTCGACGATGCCTCGCTCGCGGCCAATGTCGCGGCTGCCACCGGGGGCATGATGGGCAATTCCGGCCAGACCTGTTCGGCCGGCTCGCGCCTGCTGGTGCCGAATGCACGCATGGACGAGGCCATCGCCGCCGCCACCGAGGCCGCGAACGGCGTCACTGTCGGCGACCCCAAGGGCAACTTCGCGATGGGGCCGGTCGTCTCGAAGAGCCAGTACGAGATCATCCAGGGCTACATCGAGAAGGGCATCGAGGAAGGCGCCAAATTGATCGCGGGCGGTCCCGGCAAGCCCGAAGGGCTCGACAAGGGCTACTACGTCAGGCCCACCGTCTTTGTCGGCACCAATGACATGGTCATCGCGCGCGAGGAGATCTTCGGCCCGGTGCTTGTCATCATCGGCTATGACGATGTGGATCATGCCGTTGAAATCGCAAACGATTCCAACTTCGGCCTGGGCGGCTACGTCTCGGGCGAAGACCTCGACGCCGCCCGCGCCGTCTCGCGTCGGATGCGCACCGGGGCGATCTGGGTCAACGGCGGTTTCGACTTCCACGCGCCGTTCGGCGGCTACAAGCGCTCCGGCAACGGCCGCGAGTGGGGCGAGCACGGCTTTGCCGAGTATCTCGAAGTGAAGGCGGTGATCGGCTGGAACGCGGCCTGAACGATCCCATCGCCGCCCGCTTGAAAGGCTCGCGCCGTTGCTGGTGAAATCCGGCGATCGGTTCGGGCCTTTTGGGTGCCGGCGGTCGCTGCTCCCCCAAGAGCACAGCCCGGTGGGCCTACTGCCGGACACAAGGCATGCGATTCTTGCGGGATGTTCCCGGATGCCACTGCCAAAAATGGTGATGCCAAAAATGGTGATGCTGGAAGTGGTGGTGCCGGAAATGGTGGGCGGTGAGGGGCTCGAACCCCCGACCCTCTCGGTGTAAACGAGATGCTCTACCAACTGAGCTAACCGCCCCGGCGTGCCGGAAGCAGCGCCAATACGGGATTTTTGGCAGGCGTCAACCGGGGAACCGCCGGATGTCGGCCGATGATGGCGAAACAGCGTGAAAACCTGCCATTTCGCCGGGAGGGTCATGGCCGCCGATTGGGCGCCGCAGAGGGCGGCGGCGCTGGACAGAGGTGCCCGCTTGCAAGGCGCTCGACGGGGCAGGACGGTCGTTGGTGCGGTCGGTGCTTTTCGGGGCGGGCGCCAGGAAGTATAGCGGGGCCAGACGATGGATAACCTTCAGCCCCTGCCTTCCGCCGCCACGGCCCCGGAAGGCCTGCCCGATCAGCCTGTTTCCGGCGCCGCTCCCGATTCGCGGGCGCCGCAGCCCAAGCGCCGCACGCGCCTGTGGTGGATCACGCGCGGGATCGCCGCGCTGTTGCTGGCCTTTTTCCTGCTGATCGCCTGGCTGGCGGTGACCGCACCGCTGTCGAAATCGCTCCAGCCGATCTCGCCGCCGCAGATCACCCTGCTGGCCGCGGACGGCACGCCGATCGCGCGCAACGGGGCGATCGTCGATGCGCCGGTCGAGATCAAGACGCTGCCGATCCATGTGCCGCAGGCCTTCATCGCCATCGAGGATCGCCGTTTCTATTCGCACTGGGGCATCGATCCGCGCGGTATTGCCCGGGCGATGTGGAGCAACGTTTCCGGCGGCAGCACCCAGGGTGGCAGCACGATCACCCAGCAGCTGGCGAAGTTCACCTTCCTCAGTTCGGAACGCAGCCTGACGCGCAAGGCGCGCGAGGTGCTGATCGCGTTCTGGCTGGAGGCCTGGCTGACCAAGGACCAGATTCTCGAGCGTTATCTGTCCAACGCCTATTTTGGCGACAATTGCTACGGCCTGCGCGCCGCGGCGCTGCACTATTTCCACCGCAAGCCGGAAAACCTGACGCCCGCGCAGGCGGCGATGCTGGCCGGGCTGATGAAGGCGCCCTCGCGCCTCGCGCCCACGACCAATTACGAAGGCGCGGCCGAGCGCATGAAGCTGGTCGTCCAGTCGATGGTCGAGGCGAACTTCCTGACCCCTGCCCAGGCGCGGGCGATCCGCCCGCCCCGGCTCGACGTGCGGGTGCAGAACGAACTGCCCACCGGCACCTATTTTGCCGACTGGGCGCTGCCGCAGGCGCGCATGATCGACGAGGCGAGCTATGCGCCGCAGACCTATCGCACCACGCTCGATTCGCGGCTTCAGGCCGCCGCGCGCCGGGCGATCGAGAATTCGGGGATCGGCGCGGCCCAGGTCGCGCTGGTGGCGATGCGGCGCAACGGCGAAGTCGTCGCCATGGTCGGCGGGCGGGACTATGCCGCCTCGCCGTTCAACCGGGTGACCCAGGCTCGCCGCCAGCCGGGGTCGACCTTCAAGCTGTTTGTCTACCTCGCCGCGCTCGACAAGGGCTGGAAGCCCACGGACACGATCGCGAACACGCCGATCGAGACGGGGTACTACCGCCCGCAGAACGCCGGCGGGACCTATTCGCAGACGATCACGCTGGAAGACGCCTTCGCGCGGTCCAGCAATGTCGCCGCCGTGCGCCTGTTCCAGAAAGTGGGCGATGTCGCGGTGATCGACATGGCGCACCGGCTCGGCGTGACGTCGCCGATGCCGCAGGGCGATCCCAGCCTCGCGCTGGGCACCTCGACGATGTCGCTGATGGAACTGACCGCCGCTTATGCCGGGGTTGCCGCCAACCGCTTCCCGGTCGAGCCGCGTGCCTTCCCGGTGCCGGAAGCCGGCTGGTTCGACTGGCTGCTGGACGGTCGCCACTCGATGTCCGACGGCGAGCATGAGGATATCGAGACGCTGCTGCGCGCCGTCGTCAACAAGGGCACCGGGCGCGGCGCCCGGCTGCGCGCGGCCAACTTCGGCAAGACCGGCACCAGTCAGGAGAACCGCGACGCGCTCTTCGTGGGGTACGCGGGCGACTTTGTGGTGGGCGTCTGGGTCGGCAATGACGACAACACGCCGCTGAAGGGCGTGTCCGGCGGCTCGATCCCCGCCAGGATCTGGCGCGACTTCATGCGCCAGGCGCTGCGGGAGGGCGGGGCCGCGGCACCGCCTGCAAGGCCGCGCCCGAACCCGAGCGGGCCGATCGAACCGCTCGACGTGCCCGACATCGGCGATATCCCCGATGTCCTGCCGACGGCCTTGCCGAGCGGGGCAGCGCCCGATGTCAGCGTGGGCAACGTCAAGGTCGAGAACGACGCGGCGACGGTCAACGGCCAGATCAACGGGGTTCCGCTGGAACTCAAGCTCGACCAGAAGGGCCTGCAGATCAATGGCCAGCGGCTGGGCGAGCAGGCACCGGCCGCAGGATCGCCGCCCAAGGGCAACTGAGCCGCAGGCGCGGGCAGCAGGGGGCAGCAGGGGGCAGCAGGGGCAGCAGGGGGGGGCGCAGGTCCGCGCGCTGCCGCGCCGCTCGGCCTGCCGCCCCGCTTGGCCTGCCTCGCGCGGATTGCCGCGCGGGCTTCCCGTCGCACGCCTCACCAAGCCCGCTTCACTGTGCCCGCTTCACTGTGCGCGCTTCACGATCTCCTAATCGAATATCGGGAACTCTTCCTATGTCGCCGGGCGGCAAGCGTTTGCTTGTGCCTGCTAAATCCTGCGCGGAAGGGCCGTGTGCCACCGCTGGTCGCTCGGTCCCGGAACCAGTGGCCCCGGAACCAGTGGCTCCGGCAACAACGGCCCCGGAACCATAAGCAAGGGTGTGCGATGCTCATTCTCGGAAATCTGCGTATTCGTACGGTCACCATGGCCGCCACCACGCTGATCGCGCTGGCGGCCATGGCCTGTGGTTTTACCGCCCTGAACTTCATCTCTGCGCTGGGGGGGAGGGTCAATTACGCGGCGGATAACACGGTGCCCAGTCTCGGCGTGCTCAGCACCATCCAGTCCAGGGCCGGCTATGCCAGGATCATGTTGGCCCAGCATATCCTGGAGCCGACCCGAGCGGGAACGCTGCGGATCGACGGCAAGTTCGTTCAGGCGCTGGCGCAGACCGATGCAAGCATTACCGGCTATGAAAAGCTCGTCTCCGATCCGCAGGAGCGCACCATGTACGATGCCGTGAAGCGGGAGTGGGGCGACTGGAAAGCCAAAGCGATGCCGGCGCGGCAGCTCTCGCTGGACCTGCAGACCGATGCGGCGATAGCACTCTACAACAACCAGCTTCGCGCGGTGGGTGACCGTCTCGACGCGGCACTGCAGCGCGAGTTCCAGTACAATCTCGATATCAGCCGGCGCTCGGGCAACGAGGGAAAGCAGGCGGTATCGACGTCCTATAACTGGATCATCGCGCTGCTTGTGGCCATCGGCGCGGCGCTGCTCTTCGTGCTGCTGGTCCTGCGCAATCGCCTGACCGGGCCGCTCTCGGCGCTCACCGATGCGATGCAGGACATGGCCGGCGGCGATCTCGACCGCGTTGTCCCCGGGCGCGACCAGAGCGACGAGATCGGTCAGATCGCCAATGCCCTGCAGGCGATCAAGCACGGCGTGGAGGCCCGCACCAGCGCCGCCGCCGAGGAACAGGCCGCCGTGCAGCGCCAGGTCGTCGCCGCGCTGGGCAAGGGGCTGGACCAGTTGAAGGCGGGGCGGCTCGACTGTGCCATCCAGCAGGCCTTCCCGCCGGAATACGAACGGCTGCGGGTCGACTTCAACGATGCCGTCGGTTCGCTGGGCGATGTCATGGGCGAGGTTTCCGGGGCGTCGGAAAGCGTGCGGGTGGGGTCTTCCGAAATTGCCAGCGCGGCCAGCGACCTGGCCGACCGGACTTCCTCGCAGGCCGCCGCGCTGGAAGAATCGGCAGCGTCGGTGCGCTCGATCAGCGATGCCATCACCGAGACCGCCAAGATCGCCGGCGATGCCCGCCAGAACGCCCAGCTGACCGAGCGCGAAGCCATCGAAGGCGGCGAAGTCATGCTGCGGGCGGTTGCCGCGATCGAGGAAATCCAGCGGTCCAGCCGCCAGATGGAGGAGATCGTCTCGCTGATCGACGGGATCGCCTTCCAGACCAACCTGCTGGCGCTCAACGCCGGGGTCGAGGCGGCGCGCGCGGGTGATGCGGGCAAGGGCTTTGCGGTGGTCGCCACCGAAGTGCGCTCGCTGGCGGAACGCTCGGCCGGTGCGGCCAAGGAAATCGCCGGGATCATCAAGGGCAGCGGCGCCGATGTCGCCAACGGCGTGGAGATGATGACCCGGACCAAGGGCGCGCTGGAGCAGATCGTCAGCCGCACCGGCACGCTCGCCAGCATGATCGATGCCATCGCGGTCTCCGCCGGCGATCAGGCCGCGGCCATCCAGCAGGTCAACACGGTGGTGGCGCAAATGGACACCAGCACGCAGCAGAACGCGGCGCTGGTGGAGCAGTCCACCGCAGCCTCGCGCAGCCTTGCCGAAGAGGCGGTGCGCATGGGGACACTGGTCGGCAGGTTCACGATGGGCGGCGCATCGCGCTCCGCATCGATGCGGGCCTCCTCGGCGCCCTCCGCGTCGGCCTATGCGCCATCATCTGCGCCGTCATCCGCCCCGGTCCTGGCCATGCCGCGCCCGGCGCCCTCGCACTCTGCCCCGTCGCCTTCCGCTCCCGCGCCGCGGATCTCGGTGGGCAATACCGCGGTGGCCGCGGTGCAGGACGATTGGTCCGAATTCTGACGGCGCGTGCAGCCCCCTTCGTTTCGCTTCGGGGGCAGGTGATCCGGCCGGACCGGATCCCCTGCTGCCCGGCGTAGGGACCAGCCGGTGCGGGGCATGAGGCCCCGTCCGGTCCTGCGCCGGGATCAGGCTTCGAACGTCACCCCGGCCAGGTCCTTGCTGGCGCGCCAGTCGGCCAGCATCTGGCGGAAGGCGTCCCAGCCGGCCAGATAGCCGCGGAACAGGGCCCACTTGGGGTTCTTCTCGCCCTCGTTGTTGAAGTAGCTGGGCGTGCACTCGTTCTGGAAGCCGGACATGTCGACCTCGTTTTCCTTGCAGTGCGCGCAGTAGCCGTCGACACCCTGCTTCGTGGCCGAAATCGTGCTGGCGCCCCGGCGCAGCGTCTCGCCCACCATGAAGGCGATGTGCTCCGCCTGCCGCCCGAACTGCTCGGTGGTGGAGGAGTTCGTCGCGCCCTGGATGTAGCCCATGGTGAACATCGCCGGGAATTCGTCGGTGATGACGCCGTGGAACGTGCGCGCGCCGTCCGGCCAGTGGTCGTAGATCGACGTGCCGCCGCGCCCTTCCACCGTATCGATGCCCCAGCGGCGCTTCAGGTCGCTGGTCACCTCGAAGCCCGAGGCGAAGATCATCAGGTCGACCTCGTGCTCCACGCCGTCGGCGATGAAGCCCTTCTCGGTCATGCGTTCCACGCCCTGCGTCGCCGAAACATCGACCAGCGTGACGTTGGGCCGGTTGAAGGCGGGGTAGTATTCGTTGTTGGATAGCGGCCGCTTGCACATGAAGCGGAACCAGGGCTTCAGCTTCTCTGCCGTGTCCTTGTCCTCGACGATCGCGTCCACGCGGCGGCGCAGGCGTTCCATCACCTGGAAGTCCACCACTTCGCGCCGGTCCATGAACTCCAGCGGATCGAGCGCGGGCCAGCCTTCCTCGGAAAGTTCGATGGCGAGGTTGCGGCTGATCTCGGTCCAGATGTCGCAGATGAGGTCCGGTTCGCCGGGCAGGAAGAAGGCTTGCGCGGCGCGGTGGAAGTTCGCCATGCGCTCCTGCTGCCAGCCCGGCTGGAGCGAGGCCGCCCATGCGGCATCGGTCGGCGGATTGGGCCGCTCGTCGATGTTCGACGGGGTGCGCTGCAGCACGTAGAGGTGCTTGGCATATTTGGCGAGATAGGGCACCGCCTGGACCGCGGTCGCCCCGGTGCCGACGATGGCGACACGCTTGTCGCGCAGCTTTTCCAGCTCCGGCCGTTCCCACGATCCGCCGGTATAGTCATGCTCCCAGCGGCTGGTGTGGAACATCTTGCCCTTGAAGTCGTGAATGCCGGGAATGCCGGGCAGCTTGGGCATGTTCATCACGCCGCCGGCCATCACCACGAAGCGGGCGCGGATGTCGTCGCCGCGATTGGTGGTCACGTGCCAGCGCTTCAGCCCCTCGTCCCAGCGGATACCGGTGACCAGCGTGTGGAACAGCGCCTTGTCGGCAAGCTCGAACCGCTCGGCCATGTCCTGGCAGTACTGCTGGATTTCCCAGCCGTCCGAGAACTTCTTGCTGGGCATGAAGCCCGTCTCTTCGAGCAGCGGCAGGTAGCAGTAGGCATCGTTGTCGCACTGCACGCCGGGATAGCGGTTCCAGTACCAGACGCCGCCGAAGCCGCCCGCGTGATCGATGTTGCGCACGTTGGTGACGCCAGCCTCACGCAGGTGATAGCCCGCGAGGATGCCCGAGAACCCGGCGCCGAGGATGGCGACGTCGATATCCTCGACCAGCGGCTCGCGCTCGGCCACCGGGGTGAAGGGGTCGTGGGTGTAGTTGTCCGAAAAGTCGTCGGTCGGCCGCACGTACTGCTCGCCGCCCTCGCGCCGCATGCGCTTGTCGCGCTCCTGACGATACCGGGCCTTCAGCGCCGGGATATCGAGTTCTTCGGGGGCAGGCACATCGGTCTTGAGGCAGGTCATTTCCATCGACTGGGCATCCTCTTGGCGGCGACTCTGCTCCGGTCGCCCGTTACCGCTGAATCTGGCGTATCGGTCCGTTAGTTGTCAACAGTGTTGTTCATTAGTGATGGCTGGGCGCGGCATCAGGCCTCGACACCGGCGGTCGCCATTTTGAACGAATAACCGATGTGATCGACATGCCCGTGCAGGCCGAAATCGTGCAGCTTCGCCTTGTCGTGGAACTCTTCCGAAGCCGCCGCGACATCCTCGATGGTCCAGTGCGGCCGGTAGACGCCCTCGGTTTCCGCCACGAACATCCGCGCCACCCGGCCCGCCATCGAGGCGATCATCTCGCCGGTCACCGGGCAATCTTCGTGCGCCAGCCAGCCGACCACCGGGGCCACCAGTTCGGGCTCCATCGGCGGGTACTGCGAGATGTCCAGCCCCTCGGCCATGCGCGTCACCGCGCCGGGCACGATCACGTTGCACTTCACGTCGTGTGCCTCGCCCTCCAGCGCGGCGATATTGCTGAGGCCGAGCATCGCCGACTTCGACATGCCGTAGTTGACGCAGCGCGCGTTGCCGTAGAGCCCGCCGACCGAACTGGTCAGCACGATGCGCCCGTATCCGGCATCGCACATCGGCCCGAACGCGGCCTGCACCACATGGAACGCGCCCAGCAGATGCACGTCGAGCACGGCGTGGAGGTCGCCGCCGGAAAGCTCGCGGATCGATCCGTAGCGCACGTTGCCGGCATTGTGGACCAGCACGTCGATCCGGCCCCACTGGTCGAGCGCCGCCTGGACGATGGCCTTGCCGCCTTCGGGCGTGGCGACCGAATCGGTGTTGGCAATCGCCTCGCCGCCGGCGGCCACGATCTCGTCCACCACGCTCTGCGCCACGCTCACATCCGCGCCCGGTGCATCGAGATCGCCCCGGATCGCGCCGCCCAGATCGTTGACCACCACTTTGGCCCCGCGCGCGGCCAGCAGCAGCGCATAGGCGCGGCCAAGCCCGCGTCCGGCTCCGGTGATCACGGCAACACGGCCGTCAAAGCGCAAAGGGGCAAAGCGCATCTCTTCCATGGATCTCTCTCCGGTTGCCCGCGCCTGACCGGGCGGTCTCTTTTTCGTCTGACGATCGAATATGCGCACGGGAGAGGGCGGGGCAATCGAACAAAGCCGTGCCAACGTCGCCGGGGCGATAGTGCGCATCCGAAGGCCTCCCGGCCGGGGCGCCGCGTTGCCTGGGCCGGACACGCTGGATAGGCTCCAGGCGAAAAGAACGGCCGCAAGAGCGCCGGACGAGAGGACATTTCCGACGATGCTCGCACCCGCAGGACGCAACCACGGCGCCGTTTCCGCCCGTCCCGCCGAAGGCTGGACACTGCACCGCATGACGCCGCCGACGCGCCTCTACGGCGCCAACGGGCTGCGCACCGGGGCCGATGGGCGCATCTATGTCGCGCAAGTCGGCGGCAGCCAGATCAGCGCGGTCGATCCCGGCACCGGCGCGGTGGAAGTGATCAGCCCGATGGGCGGCGGCATCACCGCGCCTGACGATCTCGCCTTCGACGAGGCGGGCAACCTCTATGCCACCGAGATCACCGAAGGCCGCGTTTCCGTGCTGCGCCCGGACGGCACCAGCGCGGTCGTCTGCGGCGACCTGCCCGTCGCCAATCCGATCACCTATTCGCAGGGCCGCCTGATCGCGGGCGGCTGCGAAATGGGCGCGCGCGTGCTCGAACTCGATCGCAACGGCGGCGCGCCGCGGGTGATCGCGGACAATGTGCCGATGCCCAACGCCTTCGAAGTGGGGCCGGACGGCAAGCTCTACATGCCGGTGATGGGGGCCAATGCGATCTGGCGCGTCAATCTGGACGGCAGCGGCGAACCCGAAGTGGTCTGCGGCGATCTCGGCGTGCCCGATTCGGTGAAGTTCGATGCAGAGGGCATGATCGTCTCCACCCAGGTCGCCAGCGGCCAGGTGCTGCGCATCGACCCGCGCACGGGTGCGAAGACGGTGCTGGCCGACATCGGCGCCGGGCTGGACAACTGCACTTTCGTGGGCGAGCGGCTGTTCATCTCGCACATTCTGGGTTCCATCCACGAGATCACCACGCCCAAGGCGGCGGGCGGTCTGGTGAAGCCGCTGATCGAGAAGGGCCTGCAATGGCCGCTCGATGTCTCGATGGGCGCGGACGGCGTGCTGTGGATCGCCGACGGCGGCTTCGTCTTCTCGCTGCGCCCGGGCGAGGCGGTGAAGCTGGAAGGCATGCTGTTCAGCCCGAACTTCCCCGGATATTCGCGCGGCGTGGTCGCGGCGGGGGCGGGCGAGATGATCGTGACGACCGCCAATGGCGAAGTCGCGAAGTTCCATCCCGCCGGCCCCTCGATGGAACTGCTGGCCAGCGGGTTCGACCAGTTGATGGGCGTGGCCATGGCCCCCTCGGGCGCGGTGGTCTTTGCCGAATATGGCACCGGCAAGGTCCATTCGGTTGCGGGCGGCAAGTTGGAGGAACTGGCCTGCGGGCTCGACCGTCCCAAGGGCGTGGCGGTGGCCGGGGACGGCACCGTCCATGTCGCGGAAAGCGGCGCGGGCCGGGTGGTCAGGCTGGTCGGCGGCCGCGCGGAAGCGGTGATCGAGGATCTCGCGCGGCCCGAGGGGCTGGCCATTCGCGATGGCCGGATCACCGTGCTCGATGTGAAGCGCCGTGAGGTGGTGCAGTCGGACCTTTCGGGCGGCGGGCGCGAAGTGATCGCGCAGGGGCTGCCGGTCGGGCCGCCGGAAGGCACCGATCCCAGGCCGCTCGGCGGCGTGGGCCATATGTGCGGGCCGATGGGCAACATGACCGGGCTCGATGTCGGGCCGGACGGCACCGTGTGGATCTGCGGTGATCTCGAAGGCTCCGTGCTCGCACTCAGGAGCACGTCTTCGTGAAGAATTGCGGCACCGGCCCGCTCCCCCACCCGACCTCCCATCAGGATAGACTCGTGGGAGGTCGGGTGGGGGAGCGGGCCGGTGCCGCCTCGATCCGGCTGCGCCGGATCGTCAAGGGAGGATAATCATGCTCAAGCAGCTCTGCTTTTTCCGCAAGCGGCCGGACATGACCATGGACGCGTTCATGGACTACTACGAGAACCAGCACGCGCAGCTTGCCAGGAAGATGGGCGCGGCGCCGGCGATCCCCGGCGCGGTGCGTTATGTGCGGCGCTATCTGGTGCCGGAAAAGAACCCGATCACCGGCGAAGTCCACGATCCCGGCTACGACTGCGTGATGGAGATCTGGTGGAACAGCCGCGAGGATTTCGAACGCTCGCAGGCGATCATCAGCGATCCCGCGCGCCTGCCGATGACCATGGCGGACGAGGAAAAGCTGTTCGCCAGCCACGCCAATCCGGTCTGCACCTGCATCGAGCACGATTCGCCGATGGGCCCGAATGGCGAGGCGACGCGGGTCGGGCTTTCCTATGGTGACTGACGTGACGGCCTCGCCAACAGCGCGAGACGAGTGGCGCCGGTTCGGGCTGGTGCCGGTGGCGGCCGGTCTCGGCTACGCGACCAGCGTGATCCATATCTACGGCATCGGGCCCTACATCGGCCCGGTGGCCGAAGCGATGGGGTGGAGCCGCACCGAAGTGACCTTCGGGCTGACCATCGCCACATTGGTACAGGCCGTGGGCGGCATCTTCATCGGCCTTGCGGTCGACCGCTTCGGCCCGCGCCGTTTCGGCGTGGTCGGCATGGCGCTGCTCACCCTGGCCTTCGCGCTGCTCGGCACGGTGGGGGGCAGCCTGTCGCAGTGGTATCTGCTCTGGGGCCTTGTCGCGCTGGTCTCGCTGCCGGTGCAGGCCTCGGTCTGGACCAGCGCGGTGGCCTCGCGCTTCGCGCTTTCGCGCGGGCTGGCGCTGGCGGTGACGCTCTGCGGCGCCTCGATCGCGGCGGGGCTGTTCCCGATCCTGGGGACATGGGCGATCAGGACGTTCGGCTGGCGCCTGGCCTTTGCGGTGCACGGCGGGCTGTGGTTCCTGGTCGCGGCGCCGGTGATTTTCCTGTTCTTCCGCGGTGCACACGATCGCGGCAGGCATGGCGATCCGGGGCCTGCCCGGCGTGATCTTCCCGGCGCTTCGCTGGGCGAAGGGTTGCGCTCCAGCGTCTACCACCGCCTGTTCGTGGCCAGCCTGCTGTTCACCTTCACGATCATCGCCCTGGTCGTGCACTTCGTCTCGATCCTCGGCGACCGGGGCGCGGATGCGATGACGGCGGCGGCGATCGCCTCGTTTGTCGGCTGGTTCTCGCTGGCCGGGCGATTGGGGACGGGCGTGCTGCTGGACCGTTTCCCCGCCTCGCTGGTGGGCGCGGCGGTGTTCCTGCTGCCGGTGATCGGCTGCCTGCTGCTGCTGGGATCGGGCACCTCGTTTGTGGCGCTCGTGCTCGCCTCCGGGCTGGTCGGGCTGACGCTGGGGGCGGAGATCGACGTGGTGGTCTACCTGATCACCCGGCACTTCGGCCTCAGGAACTTCGGCGGGCTCTACGGCGGCGTGCTGGCGGCGCTCTCGATCGGCACGGCGCTGGGCCCGCTGGTGGCGGCGCTGATCCATGACCGGACCGGCAGCTACGCGATGTTCCTCTACCTTGCCATCGCCGCGATGGGCGCCAGCAGCATCGCCATCGGCACCCTGCCGCGCGGAGACCGCAAATACGCCCCGGCGATTGGCCTGGCATGCGAATAATGGGATAACGGCCGCAAATCGGATCGGTACGGAATTGGGAAAATAGCGATGGGTGAAGAAGGCAGGATCGTGCAGTCGGCCGAGGACCTGACCGTGCCGCTGCGTGTCCCGGCCGAGGCCTATATCTCGCCGGACTACGCCAGGGCCGAGCGGGACAAGCTGTGGCGCAAGGTCTGGCTTCAGGCCGGGCGGCTCGAGGATATTCCCGAGGTCGGCGATTTTCTCACGTTCGACATCGTCGACGATTCGGTGATCGTGGTCCGCGCCTCCGAAACCGAAATCCACGCCTTCCACAACGTCTGCCCGCATCGCGGCCGCAAGCTGGTCGATACCCCGCCCGGACAACGCAATGCGCGCGGGCATCGCCGAAGCTTCATCTGCGGCTATCACGGCTGGACTTTCGGGCTCGACGGCGCGAACACTTATCTGGAGCACCAGGAGGACTGGCAGGGGCGTCTCTGTGCCGGCAGGGCCGACTTAGGGGTCGTTCAAGTCGATACCTGGGGCGGGTGGATCTGGATCAATCTCGCCCCCGATGCGATGCCGCTGGCCGACTATCTGCACCCGGCGGCGGGCATGCTCGATCCCTACGGCCTGCAGAACATGCGCCCGCGCTGGCGCAAGTGGGTGGTGTTCGAATGCAACTGGAAGGTCGCGATGGAGGCCTTCTGCGAGACTTATCACGTCTCCACCACGCACCCGGAATTCATGGAATTCGGCCAGTTTCGCGGCTGGGCGCGCAACCAGGGGCTCCATTCCAACATCGGCTACGACGCGCCCAAGGGACAGGAAGAGGACTCCGGCAAGCTGCGCCTCGGCGCCGGCGAGGATCCGCGTCTGACCACGGCGGAAATGCAGAACTTCACCTGGGCCAACGCCAATACCAACACGACCCGCAAGCTGGTGGAAGTGGCCAATCGCCTGAAGGACGAACTGCCTGAAGGCACTCCGGCCGCAGAGGTTTCGGCCTACTGGATCGGCACCGCGCGCAAGGAAGACGCCGAGCGCGGCGTGATCTGGCCAACGGTGGACCCGCAGCATACGGCGCAGGCGGGCACCGCCTGGCAGATCTTCCCGAACTTCCAGATCGGCCACGCGGTCAACAACATGCTCTGCTACCAGGCGCGGCCCTATGGCAGTGACCCCGACAAGTGCATCTTCGAGGCCGCCGTCTACGAACTCTGGCCCGAGGGCGAGGCGCCGGAGACGGAATGGGAATACACCGCGCCTGCCGATTGGCCGCCGGTGCTCCAGCAGGACTTCGCCAACATGGCGGCAGTCCAGCAGGGCATGAAAAACGTCGGTTTCCGGGGCGCGCAGCCCAATCCCTACATGGAACGCTCGGTGGCGAGCCTGCACATGAACCTGGCAAGGTTCATGGGTACGGGGGGGCCGGAAGCCTATTGAGCGAAACCCGCAGGAAGCATGCTCCCTGCGGGCGAGTTTCGCCCCTTGCGCCTTATCTGGCCTCGGCGATCAGCTTCTTCGCCTCGGCGCTGGTCCAGTCGTTGCCGCCCGAAAAGCGCCAGACTTCCTTGCCCTGGCTGTCGAACAGGATCGTCACCGGCAGGTTGCCGCCGTACTGGAAGCCGAGGTCCCCGTGCTCGTCCTGCCAGGCCTCGATATGGTCGAGCTTGCGGCGATGGAGGATCTCGACGACCTTGCCCATGTCGGCGGTGTCTTCCGAGATCGGCAGCACCTGCACCGGCGAATCGGGATCGGCGGCGAGTTCGTTCAGCGTCGGCATCTCGGCGATGCAGGGCGCGCACCAGGTCGCCCAGAGGTTCACCAGCAGCGGCTTGCCCTTGAGCGAGGGCAGGCTGAGGCTTTCGCCGGTATTGTCGACCAGGGTGACGTCGGGGATCGGCTCGCCCTTGTGCGAACGGTCCAGCTTGTCGGCGGGCTTGGGGGCCGCTGCTGCGGATCCGGTCGCCTGGGGCTGCGTGTCCCCTCCTTTACTGTCGGCGCCGCTTTGCCTATCGCAGCCCGCGATCATGAGGGCCGATGCCCCCGCCAGTGAACACAGGACAAGCGACTTGAGCGAAGTGGACGACAGCAAGGGGGCAGGCTCCAACCAGATGTGGGGCGGACGGTTCGCGGAAGGACCGTCGGCAATCATGCGCGAGATAAATGCCTCGATCCCCTTCGACAAGGCACTGTGGCGGCAGGACATCGCGGCCAGCAAGGCGCACGTCGCGATGCTGGCGACCTGCGGCGTGGTGAGCGAGGCCGATGCGGCCTCGATCCGCGACGGCCTCGATACGGTCGCCGCCGAGTACGAAGCCAATGGCGTGCCCGAGAACTGGGACCTCGAGGACATCCACATGACCACCGAGGGCCGCCTTGCCGAACTGATCGGTCCGGCGGCGGGCCGCCTGCACACGGCGCGTTCGCGCAACGACCAGGTGGCCACCGATTTCCGCCTCTGGGTGCGTGATGCCATGGATCAGGCCGACGCCGGGCTGGAGGCGCTGCAGAAGGCGCTTGTCACCCGCGCCGGCGAACATGCCGATTCGATCATGCCCGGCTTCACCCACCTGCAGACCGCGCAGCCGGTGACGCTCGGTCATCACCTGATGGCCTACTACGAGATGATCGGCCGCGACCGTTCGCGCTTTGCCGATGCGCGGCGGCGCATGAACAAGTCGCCGCTGGGCGCCGCGGCGCTGGCTGGCACCGGCTTCCCGATCGACCGTTTCATGACCGCCGAGGCGCTCGGCTTCGACGGACCGACCGACAACAGCCTCGATTCGGTATCGGACCGCGACTTCGCGCTCGATTACCTGATGGCGGCCAGCCAGTGCTCGCTGCACCTCTCGCGCCTCGCCGAGGAATTCATCATCTGGGCCAGCCAGCCCTTTGGCTTCGTGGCGCTGCCCGATTCGCTGTCGACCGGCAGCTCGATCATGCCGCAGAAGAAGAACCCCGACGCGGCCGAACTGGTGCGCGGCCACTCGGGCCGGATCGCCGGCTGCCTGACCAGCCTGATGATCACCATGAAGGGGCTGCCGCTCGCCTATTCGAAGGACATGCAGGACGACAAGCCGCCGGTCTTCGAGGCCGCCGGGCTGCTGGCGCTGTCCATCGCGGCGATGACCGGCATGGTCGCCGAAACCCGCTTCCGCACCGAGCGGATGCGCGGTGCCGCCGAACTGGGCTTCGCCACCGCCACCGACCTTGCCGACTGGCTGGTGCGCGAGGGCAACATTCCCTTCCGCGAAGCGCACCACATCACCGGTTCGGCGGTCAAGCTGGCCGAACAGCGCGGCGTCGCGCTCGATCAATTGCCGCTTGAAGACCTCAAGGCCATCGACAGCCGCATCGACGAGCGCGTATTCAAGGCGCTCTCGGTCGAGGCTTCGGTTGCCGCGCGCAAGTCGCACGGCGGCACCGCGCCCGATCAGGTACGCCTGCGCGTGGCCGAAGCCCGGCTTGCGCTCGGTCTGGAGTGAGCTTGATGCGCAAGACTGCCGCCCTGATCCTGATACCGGTGCTCGCCGCTGCGCTCGCGGGCTGCGGGCAGCGCGCGTCGCTGGCGGTCAAACAGGGCGAGCGGTTGCCTCCGACCCCTTATGGCCGGGGCGTGCAGCCCAAACCGATGGAACTGCTCTCCCCGCCGACGCTGGCCATTCCGGAACGCAGCGTCGAATTGCGCACCCGATCGGAAGCGCGCGAGGACGATCCCTACGATCTTCCCCCGCCTGAATGACCCTCTGAGCCCGAGAACCCCATGGACCATTTTGACCTGAACAACGGCGAGCTTTTCGCCGAGAACGTGCCGCTGGCCGAAATCGCCCGCGAAGTCGGCACGCCCGTCTACGTCTATTCGCGCGCGACGCTGAGCCGCCATGCCCGGGTGTTCCGCGAGGCGCTGTCGGCGCTGCCCAGCGTGCACATCGCCTTTGCGGTCAAGTCCAACCCCAACCTTGCGGTGCTGCGCCTGCTGGCAAGCGAGGGCTACGGCGCCGACGTCGTGTCCGAAGGTGAGATGAACCGCGCGCTGGCCGCCGGCATCCCGGCGGCGGACGTGGTGTTCTCGGGCGTCGGCAAGACCCGCCGCGAACTGACCGCGGCGGTCAAGGCGGGGATAGGCCAGTTCAACCTCGAGAGCGAGGAAGAGGGCGTCGAGCTGGCCGCGATCGCCGCCGAACTGGGCCTTGTCGCCTCCTGTGCGCTCCGCGTGAACCCGGATGTCGACGCACGCACCCACGCCAAGATCTCGACCGGCAAGGCCGAGAACAAGTTCGGCGTCTCCTACGACCGCGCCGCCGGTATCTACGCCCGCCTTTCGGCGCTGCCGGGCCTCGACATGCGCGGCCTTGCCGTCCACATCGGCAGCCAGATTTCCGACCTCGAACCCTCGCGCCAGGCTTTCCTCAAGATGGGCGCGCTGATGGAGGAGATCCGCGCGGGCGGCCACAAGGTCACCCACATGGACCTCGGCGGCGGTCTCGGCGTGCCCTACAAGGCGGGCGATGCGCTGCCCACCCCGGAGGACTACGGCGCCGTGGTGGCCTCGGTCGCCAGGGACTGGGGCGTCACCCTGATGTTCGAACCGGGCCGTGTCATCACCGGCAATTCCGGTGTGCTGGTCACGGAAGTCGTGCGCGTCAAGCAGGGCACGGCGAACCCCTTTGTGGTGGTCGATGCCGCCATGAACGACCTCGCCCGCCCCGCCATGTACGATGCCTGGCATGATTTCCTGGCGGTGAAGCCCAATGGCCGGACCTTCACGGCGAACATCGTTGGCCCGATCTGCGAAAGCTCCGACACGTTCGCGATGGGCCGCGAGATCGACGAAGTCGCTGCCGGTGACCTCGCGGTGTTCCGTACCGCCGGGGCCTATGGCGCGACGATGGCCAACACCTACAACAGCCGCGCGCTGGTTCCCGAGGTGATGGTCGATGGCGACAAGTGGGCGGTCGTGGCCGAGCGTATCGAGCCTGCGACGATCCTTGCTGCCGAAACCGTGCCGGAGTGGCTGAAGTAAGGGACTGTTTCGACAAGCGCACGGCGGTGCGATAGGGTCCGGTCATGATCGACAGCCTGCCCCTGTTCCACCGCCTCTCCGCCCGCCCCGTCATTGTTCTGGGCGAGGGGGAGGGCGCCGAGGCCAAGCGCCGGCTGGTCGAGCGGGCCGGGGCCGTGGTCTTTGCCGAACTGGAGAGCGGGATCGCCGCCGGCGCCCGCCTTGCCTTCATCGCCCACGAGGAGGATGCCCGCGCCGAGGCCGATGCGTCGCGGGCCCGTGCGGCGGGACTGCTGGTCAATGCCACGGATCGGCCCGCCTTGTGCGATTTTACGGTGCCCTCGGTGCTCGACCGTTCGCCCTTGCTGGTCGCGATCGGCACCGGCGGTGCCTCGGCGGGGCTTGCCAAGCATGTCCGCTTGAGGCTCGAGGCCATTCTGCCGCCCTCGCTCGGTCATCTGGCGCGCGCGCTTCATGCCGGGCGCGGGCGCTTGCGGGCCCGGTTTCCCGATGCCGCGCAGCGTCGCCGGGTGCTGGATGAGGCCTTGCGAGCAGGGGGCGTGCTCGACCCGCTGGCGGCGGGCAGCGCCGATGCGGTCGAGGGCTGGCTGTCGGAGGAAGCGGCAGTGCGGCAGGGGGCGTGCGTGACCATTCGTTTGCGCAGCCAGGATCCCGATGATCTCACCCTGCGCGAGGCGCGCTGGCTGGGCGAGGCGGATGTGGTCTGGCATGATCCCGAAGTCGCTGCGGCGATACTGGACCGGGCCAGGGCTGATGCGGCTCGCGCTCCGGTGCCGGAGGATGAGAGTGCCTCGGCCAAGACTGCGGCGGGACTTACGGTTGTTCTTCGCGGACCTGCTGAATTTCGCGGCATCTGACTGGATTTACGCGGCCATTTGGTGATTATTTTGTCGGCGATTTGTTCGCCTGCAGTAGCGTAATATATTTCATTCCATTTGCGGTTTACAATTTCAAGGAATTAACTCACAAATTCAGTGGGTGTGCGGCACCTTTGACCAACAACGGCCGGGAGAATCGGCTGAAGGGGGACATCTTGCAGCATAATGAAGTGCTATCTTCGTCTCTTCCGCAGATCGACTTGGCCCGGATCCCTGAGCTTGATCTTGCCACGGCCCTGTTCGGTGCGCAGGATGACTTGTCGGGCCCGCAATTGATCGACGACGACCGGGCGCATCTCCTCGCCTGTCTGTACGAGCTTCATACGAGGGGCTGATCCATGGCATGGTCCGCCCGCACCGACGGGCGCAGTGACCCGCGAATGCCCGGAATGACCGCGTTCGGAGCGGGCGCGGGCGACGATCTCTGGAACGAGGGGCAGCAGCACGTGTCCGTGCTGCTTTCGCACTGGCGCGGCGCGCCCGCCGTAGCCCCGTTGTTGGAGGATCTGTGCCGTTTCGGCGACGGGCATGCGCTTGAAGCGCTGCCTGCGCTGTCCTTGGCGTTCCGGGAAACGCCGGGGGGCAAAGGCAGCGATTTCGACGCGGCGGTTGGCGATCTGGTACAGGCGCTGGTCGCCGGGCTTGCGGTCTGGCCGCTGGCGCAAGTGCCGCTGCGTCACAGCCATGCAGCCGCTGCCGGCTCGCTTGTTCTGGCTTCCTCCGGACGTGCCAGTCTGGCGCTGGCGGTGTGGGACGTCGATACCGGGCCTGACGCTGGCCCTGAATCTGGGGCTGGCATGTTGCGTGCGGCCGAGTTCGCGCCGGTCGAAAGCTGGCTGAGGGTCCTGCGCGGCAGCGCGCGGGCGGAGCGGCTCGTCCGGCGGGCGCAAGGTGCTGGCGGCGGTATCTTGTCCGAGCCGTTGGTGCTCACGGCCGGCATGGTCGTGCCGCACTGCGGCCTACGCGAGGCGGTTCACGTGCAAGGGTCACTTGTTGCGCTGCGGTTGCAGCGGGCGCTTTTCCGCGATGAGCCGGTGCAGGTCCGGGCGGTCGGTGACGGCGGCACGGTTCGGCGCACTGCGGCATGTGCCGAGCAGAGCCGCCTCGAACTGGCGATGGCGGCCATCACCGCGATGGAACGGCGCGATGCGATACCGGCCTTGTCGCGCATCGCCGGGGGCAACGGGCCGAAGGCGCTGCGCTGGGCTGCCCTGAAGGCTGCGCTCGGGCTTGATACGCGGGCCGGGATGGTGCTGCTGGGCGCGCTGGCCTCCAGCGATGACGATGCGCTTTCGGTGCCTGCGCGGCGTCTCCATGGCCAGTTGCTGGGCGAATGGCCCGAACTCGAAAGGGTGGCGCAGTGGCGCGGGTGATGACGCGCCGCGATCCCGCCTCGGCAACGCTGGCCGAATGCGCGGAGGCGCTGGCTACCTGGGGTTTCGATCCGCACGAGGAGGAAAGCCTCGCCCACGCGGCCAGTTGGCTCCAGCGGCTGGGCAATGACCGGCAGTTCCTCGGCGATATGCTGATAGACATGCTGGATGGCCTCACTCCTGCTCCCGAAGGGGCGGATGCCCTGGCCGGCAGCGGGCCGCGCACGATCATGCTGGTTCCTCCCGGTCCCGGCCATTTCCTGATCCGCGCCCGGGTCTGGCTACCGGCGCAGGACCGCCTGTTCCAGCGCAGCGGCGCGGCGGCCTGCGGATACGGGCAGGCGCACGACTTTGCCGGGGATGTCCTTACCCTGGGCTATTTCGGGCCCGGTTATCTCGGCGAGGACTACGAATACGAGGAGGCCGTACCGGCAGGCTATCCGGGCGAGCGTGTGGCGCTGCGTTTTGTCGGCCGCGGATTGCTGGAGCAGGGGCGGCTGCTGCACTATCGCAGCCAGCGCGACGTGCAGCTACGCCATCCGCCCGAGGCTCTGTCGCTGTCCATCGATCTTGAGCACACCCATCCCGAGCAGAGCTGGCGCAGCCGGCACGATTTCGCGCTGGTCAGGGAGCGACAGGGTGGCGGCGTGTGCGGGCACGTCACAGGCCTGAACGGCCATGGGCCGAGCGAATGCCTGTTGCGCATAGCCCTCGGCCTCGGGGCCGAGGGGGCTGAGGCGCTCGCGGCGCATTTCGGCAGGCACCATGGCAGCGAGCGGATGCGGCTGGTCGCCTGGCAGGCGCTTGCCGCGCAGGCAGGTGATGACGCCGCGCGTGACACAGTCTGGCGGGCGGCGGAGCAATGCGGCAGCCGGTTGGTTGCGGGGGTTGCCGGCCGGAGGCGGGCCGCTCTGGATGAGGCCAGCTAAGGGGCAGGCGTTGCTCCGCCTTGAAAGAGGCCCGCTCTTCCTGCGGCTTCGCGCCTTGCTGGCGCAGCTTGCCGGGCAACCGTGGTAATACGCAATGTGTCCAGGCCGCCTAGAACATGCCTCCGGCCAGCGCGTCGATCGCGCCCTGGAGGATTACGGCGGCGGCGGCGGAATCGATGCGGGTTGCGCGCTTGGCGCGGCTCATGTCCTGTTCGATCAGCCCGCGTTCGGCGCCGCTGGTCGACCAGCGCTCGTCCCACAGCAGGATCGGCAGGCCGAGCACGGCAAGATTGCGGGCGTAGGCCCGGCTCGACTGCGCGCGGGGGCCCGAAGAGCCGTCCATGTTGAGCGGCAGGCCGATGACGATGCCCTTGATCGACCGTTCGCGGATCAGTTCCTCGAGCAGGGGCTTGTCGGCGCCGAACTTGCCGCGCTTGATCGTCTTGCCGGGCGAGGCGAAGCGCCAGCCGGGATCGCAGAACGCGGTGCCGATGGTCTGGGTGCCGAGGTCGAGCCCCAGCAGCGCGCCGCCGGTTTCCGGCAGGGCATCGCGGTATTCGAGCGCGCCGGTGGTGATCACGGTGTCCTGGGTCATCGCTTGGCTGCCTCTTCCGTTACTTCCAGGCCTTGGTCTCATCGACCGGCGGGCGCAGGCTGGTAAAGCTGCGGCCCTTGCGCAGGGCCTTCCACCAGGTCAGCGGGTTCCAGGTCTGGGTGCCGTCCAGCGAGAAAGTGATGAACTCGGCGCGGCCGCCGATATCGGTGACCGGTACCGGCCCGCCGAGGCCGCCGCTGGGCTGGCCGAACATGTCGGTTTCGAACGGCGCGCGGCTGTCGGCCGAACGGTCACGGTCGTCGCCCATCAGGAAGACGTGGCCGGCAGGCACGGTGATCTCGTGGTAGTTGTCGAGTTCCTGGTCGATATAGTCGATGACGTCGAACTGGGCGCCGTTGGGCAGGGTCTCGCGGTAGGTCGGCAGCTCGTAGACTTCCTTGCCGCTGGGCAGGCGGGTGCGATAACGCTCGAAGCCGTCGTAGCAGTGGCCAGGTTCGGGATCGCCCTCGCAGCGTAGTGCATCGTCGGCGGGAATGCGCACCGGCGGTTCCATTTCGCGCGGCACGAAGGTGCCGTTGAGGCGGATGCGGCCGTCGATCACGGCGATACGGTCGCCGGGGCGGGCGACCACGCGCTTGATGAGGTCGGCCTTGCGGTTGCCCGGCACGACGATGACGATGTCGCCATATTCGGGGGTATGCTCGAACAGGTGCCAGGTGCCGCGCGGCAACAGGTGAAAGCTGATCGAGGACCAGTTCCAGCCATAGGGATACTTCGACACGACCAGCCGGTCACCGACCAGCAGGTTCGGCATCATCGAGATCGAGGGGATGTAGAACGGTTTGGCCAAGAGCGAATGGAACGCCAGCACGCCCAGCAGCATCAGCGCGAGCCCGCGCAGCTCCTGGAACCAGTTGACCTTGTCCGGCTTGCGCCCGGCGGCGGCCGGATCGGCAGAGGGCTTGGGAGCCGGAGGCTTGGGGATGTCGTCGGCCATGTCCAGGGCGCAAAACTCGTATCAGGAGGTAGGGAGGGGGCGTGCTTCGATGATCACGAAGGCCTGGGCCCATGGGTGGTCGTCGGTGAGCGTGAGGTGAATGAAGGCCTCGTGACCGGCGGGAGTCATGGCATCGAGCCGGTCCTTCGCCCCGCCCGTCAGCGCCAGTGTCGGGGCGCCGGAAGGGGCATTGACGACGCCGATGTCCTTCATGAACACGCCCGCCTTGAAACCGGTGCCAACCGCCTTGGAGAACGCTTCCTTGGCTGCGAATCGCTTGGCCAGCGTGCCCGCCACGGTGTGCGGCCGGCGTGCCGCCTTGGCCTGCTCGGCCGCGGTGAAGACGCGTTGCAGGAAACGCTCGCCATAGCGGTCGAGCGAACTGCGGATCCGCTCGATGTTGCACAAGTCCGAGCCGAGGCCGATGATCATCGCACTTCGTCCATCAGCATGCGCATCTTCTTCACGCTCGCGTCGAGCCCGGTGAAAATCGCTTCGCCGATCAGGTAATGGCCGATGTTGAGTTCGGCGAGTTGCGGGATCGCGGCGATCGGCTGGACGTTTTCGTAAGTGAGGCCGTGGCCTGCATGCGGCTCGATGCCGTTCTTGGCGGCAAGCGCGGCCATGTCGACGATGCGGCGCAGTTCGGCCGCCACCTGTTCGCCTTGGGCATGGGCATATTCACCGGTGTGGAACTCCACCACCGGGGCGCCGAGCTTCATCGCCGCCTCGATCTGGCGGGCCTCGGGGGCGATGAACAGACTGACGCGGATGCCCGCGTCCGCGAGCCGGGCGACGATCGGGGCGAGGCGGTTGTGCTGCCCCGCCGCGTCGAGCCCGCCCTCGGTCGTGCGTTCCTCGCGGCGCTCGGGCACGATGCAGGCCGCGTGCGGGCGGTGCCGCAGCGCGATGGCCAGCATCTCGTCGGTCGCCGCCATCTCGAGGTTGATCGGCAGCCCGGTGGCCGAGGCTACGCGTTCGAGATCCTCGTCGCGGATATGGCGGCGGTCCTCGCGCAAGTGCACGGTGATGCCGTCACCCCCCGCCTGCGCCACGATCTGTGCGGCGCGGGCCGGATCGGGATGCTCGCCGCCG
The DNA here is from genome assembly GCF_006874585.1 of Sphingomonas sp. IC081. Classification (GTDB taxonomy): domain Bacteria; phylum Pseudomonadota; class Alphaproteobacteria; order Sphingomonadales; family Sphingomonadaceae; genus Novosphingobium. The sequence continues at coordinate 2,925,122 of NZ_CP029761.1, read as the reverse complement.
CGCGCGTTGCGGATGGTGGCGACGTGGTCGATATTGACGCCGAGGCGCAGGCGGGAAGGTGTCAGGACGTTCATTCGCTTATCCGAGCTATTTGTCCGAATCCGGGGCTGGCCCCAGGGGCAAGGCGTCAGGGCTTCGCGCGGCTGCCCGGCTTGACGGCAGGGGTGGCGGCCAGTTCCGGCGGCAGTTCGTCGGGCGCGTAAGTCGGGAAGTTCAGCGCGACGAGCGGGAAGAACGGCACGCCGAGATCGACCGAGCCGCCCGAACGGTCGACCAGCGAGGCGGCCGCGATCACTTCGCCGCCGGCTTCCTCGATCGCCTTGATGGCTTCGCGGCTGGAGAGGCCGGTGGTGACCACGTCCTCGACCATCAGCACTTTGTCGCCCGGCTCGAGGCTGAAGCCGCGGCGCAGTTCGAAAGTCCCGGTCGGGCGCTCGACAAACATCGCGTCGACTTGCAGCGCGCGGCCCATTTCCTGGCCGATGATGACGCCGCCCATGGCCGGCGAGACGACCTTGTCGATGCTCTTGCGAATATCGTGGGGGAGTTTTGCAGCGATCGCCACGGCGAGTCGCCCGGCCCGGTCGGGGTTCATCAGCACGCGCGCGCACTGCAGGTAGTGTGCGCTGTGACGGCCCGAGGAAAGCAGGAAATGCCCTTCAAGCAAGGCCTTGCTGGCGCGGAACTCGGCGAGGACTTCTTCTTCCTGCATCGGGGTGTAATCCTTTGGTGCAATTTGCAATGTTCGGGCACGTTATCGCGCCGGCATGGAGCGAAAATCCCCTAGAGGCGCTTGAGACAAGCGGCAAGGCCGCGTATAGCCCCATGAGAAGGGGGGCAAAAGCCTCCGCGACAGGGGTGCGCGTTTGGGAGGCGACTCACTGAGACGTGTCTCTTGCGCGAATAAGAAAACGGGAAAGCGCTATATCCATGACAGTGGGCAAGACCGTTCGTAATTGGGGTGAGGCTGCAAGGGCCTTTGGATTGACAGTTTCCGCATTGGCGACCGTTTTCGGCGGCTCTGCGGCCGCGCGTGCGGCAGATGCTGCAGCGGGCACGGTGGCGGCCGGCTATACGCCGATGAAGCCGACCCCCGGCATCGGCATGCCGGTGCCCGGCGCCATGGGGCTGCAGCAGCAGTTTTCGCCCACCGGCGAATACGGCGCCTGGATCCACCATGGATTGCTCTGGGTGATGGGCCTGATCTGCCTGTTCGTGCTGATCCTGCTGCTGATCATCGTCGTGCGGTTCAATCGCCGTGCCAATCCGGTGCCATCGAAGACCAGCCACAACACCGTTCTCGAAGTGGTGTGGACGCTGCTTCCGGTGCTGATCCTGGTGGGCATCGCGATTCCCTCGATCGACCTCATCGCCAAGCAGTACAAGCCCGCGCCCAAGACCGCGCTGACCATCAAGGTCACCGGCAACCAGTGGTTCTGGACTTACGGCTACCCGGACAACGGTGATTTCGAAGTCGTCTCGAACATGCTGAACATTCCCGGCCAGCCGGTGATCAACAACGGCGTGCGCGAGGTCGGCTCGAAGCCCTGGGACGGCCCCTCGCACCTCGAGGTCGACAACCGCATGGTCGTGCCGGTGGGCGAACCGATCCGCCTGCAGATTACCGCGGCCGACGTGATCCACTCGTTCGCCGTGCCCTCGCTGTGGTTCAAGCTTGACGCAGTTCCCGGCCGCATCAACGAGAAGGTCCTCGTGGTCGAGAAGCCGGGCGTCTATTACGGCCAGTGTTCCGAACTGTGCGGCGCCAAGCACGGCTACATGCCGATCGCGGTCGAGGCGCTGCCCCGCCCGCAGTACGACGCCTGGGTCCTGACCCACGCCGGCGGCGTGATCGACAGCCGGGTCAAGGCCGCACCGGCGGCTCCCGCTGCCAAGGCCGAACCGGCCGCAGCCGCCACGGCGGAAGCATCGCAGGCTCCCGCCGGCGATGCCGCCGCAGCTGCCGAATAAGCGCGAATTGAAGGACAGGGCCTAGACCATGGCAACCACAGCAGACCACTTCCAGGCGCACGGCGACGGGCATGGGCACGCCGATCACGATCACAAGCCAAGCTTCTTCGCGCGTTGGTTCATGTCGACCAACCACAAGGACATCGGCACGATGTACCTGATCTTCGCGATTTTCGCGGGGATCGTCGGCGGCGCCGTATCGGGCGTGATGCGCGCCGAGCTGGCCGAACCGGGTATCCAGTACCTCGGCTTCTTCGCCAGGCTGGTGGGCGACAACCCGGACGACTTCAATGCCACCCTGCACATGTGGAACGTGCTGATCACCGCTCACGGCCTGATCATGGTGTTCTTCATGGTCATGCCCGCGATCATTGGCGGTTTCGGCAACTGGTTCGTGCCGATCATGATCGGCGCGCCGGACATGGCCTTCCCGCGCATGAACAATATCTCGTTCTGGCTGACGGTGGCGGGCTTCTGTTCGCTGATGTTCTCGGCCTTTGTGCCGGGCGGAACCGGCATGGGCGCGGGAACCGGCTGGACCGTCTATGCGCCGCTTTCCACCTCGGGCTCGGTGGGCCCGGCGGTCGACTTCGGCATCTTCTCGCTCCACCTTGCCGGTGCCGGCTCGATCATGGGCGCGATCAACTTCATCACCACCATCTTCAACATGCGCGCGCCTGGCATGACCATGCACAAGATGCCGCTGTTTGTCTGGTCGGTGCTGGTCACCGCCTTCCTGCTGCTGCTCTCGCTGCCGGTCCTGGCCGCAGCGATCACCATGCTGCTGACCGACCGCAATTTCGGCACGACCTTCTTCGATCCGGCGGGCGGTGGTGATCCGGTGCTCTACCAGCACCTGTTCTGGTTCTTCGGCCACCCTGAAGTCTACATCATGATCCTGCCGGGCTTCGGCATCATCTCGCAGATCATCTCGACCTTCTCGAAGAAGCCGGTGTTCGGTTACCTGGGCATGGCCTATGCGATGGTGGCGATCGGCGTGGTCGGGTTCATCGTCTGGGCACACCACATGTATGCGACCGGCCTTTCGGTGAACACCAAGATGTACTTCACCGCCGCCACCATGGTGATTGCGGTGCCCACCGGTATCAAGATCTTCTCGTGGATCGCGACGATGTGGGGCGGTTCGGTCGAGTTCAAGAGCCCGATGGTCTGGGCGATCGGCTTCATTTTCCTGTTCACCGTGGGCGGCGTCACCGGCGTCTACCTTGCCAACGGCGGCGTCGACGACGTGGTGCATGACACCTATTACGTGGTCGCGCATTTCCACTACGTGCTTTCGCTGGGCGCGGTAACGGCGCTCTTTGCGGGTTTCTATTACTGGTTCCCGAAGATGAGCGGGCGGATGCACTCCGAGTTCCTGGCCCACGTGCATTTCTGGGTCTTCTTTGTGGGCGTGAACATGATCTTCTTCCCGATGCACTTCCTCGGGCTGCAGGGCATGCCACGTCGTTACCCCGACTATGCCGAGGCCTATGCGCACTGGAACTATGTCGCCACGATCGGCTACATGGTCATGGCGGTGAGCATCGGGGTGTGGCTGGTGAACATCCTCTATGCCTTCGTCGCCGGCAAGAAGGCCTCGGACAACTACTGGGGGGAAGGCGCCACTACGCTGGAGTGGACGCTGACCAGCCCGCCGCCGTTCCACCAGTTCGAGACGCTGCCTGTCATCGGCGAGACGGCGCACCACTAAACCGCATTCGCGCCGCTGCCTCGGGACCATTTTCGGGGCGGCGTCCGGACACGGTTTTATGCTCTGGTTTACGCAGGCCTCGCTTTTTGGAGGCCTGCGGGTGTATGGGCCCGGAACCATGACCACCACGAGTTCTTCTTCGACGGCCGCGACCTCGCTTCCGGCCGACTGGCGCGACCTGATCGCGCTGACCAAGCCGCGCGTCATCAGTCTTGTGATCTTCACCGGCCTGTGCGGGCTGCTGGCCGCGCCCGGAGCCATCCACCCGGTATTGGGCTTCACCGCGATCCTGTGCATCGCCATGGGGGCAGGCGGTGCCGCTGCGCTCAACCAGTGGTGGGAGGCGGACCTCGACGCGGGCATGAAGCGCACGGCGAATCGTCCGCTGCCGCAAGGCCGGCTCGATCGCACGACCGCGCGTGATTTCGCGGGCGTGCTCTGCGCGGTTTCGGTCTTCCTGATGGGTTTTGCAGTCGGCTGGCTGCCGGCGGCGATCCTTGCCATCTCGATCTTCTATTATTCCGTGGTCTACACTATCTGGCTCAAGCCGCGCACGCCCCAGAATATCGTCATCGGCGGTGGTGCAGGCGCTTTCCCGCCGCTGATCGGCTGGGTCGCGGTGACCGGCCATGTCACCATGATGCCGGTACTTCTGTTCGCAATCATCTTCTTCTGGACGCCGCCGCACTTCTGGGCGCTGGCCCTGTTCGTGAAGAGTGACTACGCCAAGGTCGGCATTCCGATGATGCCGGTCGTGGCCGGCGAAAAGTCGACCCGCCGCCAGATCCTGGCCTATGCCGTACTGCTGCTGCCGCTGACGGCGGCGCCCTGGTGGATCGGTGGGACCGGCGCTTTCTACGGCATTTCCGCGCTGGTGCTGTCCGGCCTGTTCCTGCTCCTGTCGATCCGCGTGGGTCTGCGCGAACGCGACGGGGCCGAGGACAGGATGAAGCCGGAGAAGCAGCTTTTCGCTTATTCGATTCTCTACCTCTTTGTGCTGTTCGCGGCACTGGTGGTGGATCGCTTCATCATGCTTTGAGGAGAGGACATGACGCAGCCCAGCAAGACGGAGCCCGCGCAGGGCGAGGTCGTCCAGGCCGATCCGCGCACGCCTGAGCAGATCCGCCGCAGCCGCAACAAGGTGCTCGGCCTCAGTCTGGCGGCTTTTGTGGTCCTGGTGTTCCTGATTTCCATCGCGAAGATGGGCTGATGTCCGGGGTGGCAGGCGAGGGGAAGGGAACGCGCAGCAATCGGCGTGTTGCGTTCATCGCCCTGTCGATGGCGGTAGGAATGCTGGGGCTGGGGTTCGCCTCGGTGCCGCTTTACCGGATCTTCTGCCAGGTGACCGGTTATGGCGGTACCACCCGCCGGGTCGACGAGGCGCAGGCCGCCGCTGTCCAGGGTGTGGGCAAGACGATGTCGATCCGCTTCGACGCCAATGTCGAGCGCGGCATGCCCTGGCAGTTCAAGCCGCTCCAGCGTACCGATACGGTGACCATCGGCGAGCGCGACATGGCGCTGTTCTGGGCGAAGAACGATTCCGGCAAGGTCATCACCGGTACTGCCAGCTTCAACGTGGAGCCCGAGCAGGCGGCGCGCTACTTCAACAAGATCCAGTGCTTCTGCTTCACTTCGCAGACCCTGCAGCCGGGGGAGGCCGTGAAGATGCCGGTGATCTATTACGTCGATCCGGCCATCCTGAACGATCCCGACAACAAGGACGTGCAGCAGATCACGCTGAGCTACACCTTCCACGTTACCGGCATCGCCGATGCGACGGCGGGCGATGCGAAGGCACTGGACCGCAAGCAAACGGGCGGTTAAGGCTTTGCCCAAGAAATAAATCACGGGGGGAACCAAGCTCCCCCGCAAAGATTCGAACAGGCAGATTCGAGCAACGGGGACGAAGGCGCCATGGCCGGTACCAAGAACCACGATTATCACATCCTTCCGCCGGACATCGCGCCGCTGGCGACCACGATCGGCGCATTGACGTTCACCACCGGCATGGTGCTGTTCATGCACAAGATGCCGGGCGGGGCCTTCGTGCCATGGCTCGGCCTGGCGATCCTGCTGGCCTCGATGTTCATGTGGTTCTCGAAGATCGTGGGCGAGGCCCATGCCGGCGATCATACGCCGGTGGTGCAGTTGCACCAGCGCTACGGCATGATCCTGTTCATCGCCTCGGAAGTGATGTTTTTCGTCGGCTGGTTCTGGGCCTTCTTCGATTTCTCGCTGTTCCCCTCGACCATCGCCGAGGTGGTGGGCGGTCAGTGGCCGCCCAAGGCGATCGAGGCGGTCATGGATCCTTTCGCGCTGCCGCTGCTCAACACGCTGATCCTGCTGTGCTCGGGCACCACGGTGACCTGGGCGCACCATTCGCTGATCCATGGCGATCGTGACGGCCTGAAGAAGGGCCTCTGGGCGACGATCCTGCTTGGCCTGCTGTTCTCCACCATCCAGGCTTACGAGTATCTCCACGCCCCGTTCCCCTTCGGTCAGAACACTTATGGTTCGGCCTTCTACATGGCGACGGGTTTTCATGGCTTCCACGTGATCGTCGGCACCATCATGCTGATCGTCTGCCTGAAGCGCGCCTACAACGGCGATTTCACGCCGCGCCAGCACTTCGGGTTCGAGGCGGCGGCGTGGTACTGGCACTTCGTCGACGTCGTGTGGCTGTTCCTCTTCGTCGCCGTCTACGTCTGGGGCGGCTGGGGTTATCCTACGCACTGAGGCTGACTCACTGATCCTTCGCAAGGATCGCACCCATTTCGAAAGGGCAGCTGGAGTGATGCTTCGGCTGCCCTTCTCGCATCAGGACACCCGGCAAATGCCCCGCATCCCCATCGTGCCTACGCTGATCGTCCTCGCCGCCGTCGCGGTCATGGTGAAGCTGGGCTTCTGGCAGCTCGATCGGTTGCAGCAGAAGGAAGCTCTGCTTCGCGAATATGCCTTCGCCAGGGCCAGCCCGCAGGTTGTCGATTTTGAGCACGACCTGCTTGTGGACGGCCCGGGCTTGTACGGAAAGGTAGCGCTCGACTGCACGAAGGTAGGCCCCGACCAACCTCTTGCCGGACGAAATGCTCATGGCGAACCCGGTTGGGCGCACCAGTTCGATTGCGCCTTTCCGATGCGTCTCAAAGGGGAGGCCCACCGCAACGTCGTCATCGGCTGGAGCAATTCGCCTGCCGTGGTCGAATGGCACGGCGGCCGCGTCGTAGGCACGCTTTCCCCGGACAGGGACCATGGCGAGCGCGTGATCGCCGATCCGCCGCTCGGCGGACTGGAGGCCAATGCCAAGCCTGATCCTTCCGAAATTCCCAACAACCACCTCGCTTACGCCGTCCAGTGGTTCCTTTTTGCCGCCACGGCGCTGGTGATTTACGGGCTGGCTTTGCTGAAGCGCGGGCGCAAGTAATGAAGGAATATCGGGAATTCGCCTGGTCCCGTCATGCCAGCGTAACCGCAGGGAACGGATGACGGGAGCGGGGAGCGGAAGCAAGGGGCTGGCTTCGATCCTGTTCCGGGCCGCAGGGCAAGCCCGCAGCGATCCTTTTTCCCGGCGGCCCGGCTTTTCCCCCCTTTAGGAATTGTTCGTGCGCCAGCCCAATGACAGGCTTTTCATTTCGCGTCCCTGCGGCTAACCGCGCGGGCATGGACTATATCAGCACCCGCGGCAGCGCACCGGCGCTCGACTTCGAAGGCGCCACGCTCGCCGGTCTCGCATCCGACGGCGGCCTCTATGTGCCGCGGGAGTGGCCGCGCTTTTCGGCCGACGAGATCGCTGCGATGGCGGGGCTGCCCTATGCCGAGCTGGCTGCCAAGGTCATGTTCCCCTTTGTCGAGGGCAGCCTGACCTACGATCGCCTGCTGGAACTGACCACACAGGCCTACGGCCGCTTCGCCCACAAGGCGGTGACGCCGCTCAAGCAATTGGACGAGCAGCAGTGGGTGCTGGAACTGTTCCACGGCCCGACGCTCGCGTTCAAGGACGTCGCGCTGCAACTGCTGGGCCTGCTCTTCGAGGAATTCCTCGGCCGTTCGGAGCGTAACCTGACCATCGTCGGCGCGACCTCGGGCGATACCGGCTCGGCGGCGATCGACGCGGTGGCGGGCCGTGCCAAGGTCGATATCTTCATGCTGCACCCCAAGGGCCGCGTGTCCGACGTGCAGCGCCGCCAGATGACCACGGTGCTGGCGCCCAACGTCCACAACATCGCCATCGACGGCTCGTTCGACGACGCGCAGGCGACCGTGAAGCGCATGTTCAACGACAAGGCGATGACCGATCGTTTCGCCATCGGCGCGGTGAACTCGATCAACTGGGCGCGCCTGATGGCGCAGGTGGTCTATTACTTCGCCGCTGGACTCCAGTTGGGCGCGCCGCACCGCAAGGTTGCCTTCTCGGTGCCGACCGGAAACTTCGGCGATGTCTTCGCCGGATATGTCGCCGCGCAGATGGGCCTGCCGGTCGAGAAGCTGATCGTTGCCACCAACGTCAACGACATCCTTCACCGCGCGCTGGCAGACGGCGACTACTCGCAGGGCACGGTAACGCCGACCGCGGCGCCCTCGATGGACATCCAGGTTTCGTCGAACTTCGAACGCCTGCTGTTCGACCTCGGCGGCCGTGACGGCAAGGCGCTGGCCGAGCAGATGGCCGGGTTCGAGGCGACCAAGGCCATGCAATTGACCAATGCGCAGCGGGAAGGCGCCGCCGCGCTGTTCTCGTCGGCCCGCACCGACGCCGACGAAATGGCCCAGGCCATCCGCTGGGCCTGGGAGAACTGTGGCGAGCTGATCGATCCGCACACCGCCTGCGGCCTCTTCGCCGCCCGCACCGCCGGTATCGATGCCAAGGTTCCGGTCGTCACGCTGGCGACCGCGCATCCGGCCAAGTTCCCCGATGCGGTCGAGCGCGCAACCGGGCAGCGCTCGGGCCTGCCTGCACGCGTCGGCGACCTGTTCGAACGTGAGGAGAAGTGCGTCGACCTGACCGGCGACTACGAATCGATCGCCGATTTCGTGGCCCAGCACGCGAGCCCGAAGATCTGATGGCACGCCTGGAAACCCAACCCGTCATCCTCGCCGGAGAGGGCTGGGACGATTATGGCCTTGTCGATTCGGGGCACGGCCGCAAGCTGGAGCGCTATGGCGACTACCGCTTCGTGCGCCCCGAACCGCAGGCGATGTGGACCCCGCGCCTTGAAAACTGGGACGCGCACGGTGAATTCGTACCCGGATCGGACGAGGACGGCGGTGGCAGGTGGCAGTTCGACAAGCCGGTGCCGCGCGAAGGCTGGCCGCTCTCGTGGAACGAAGTCAGCTTCACCGCGCAGTGCACGCCGTTCCGCCATCTCGGCTTCTTCCCGGACATGGCGCCGGTGTGGGACTGGATGCGCGAAATGCTTGCGGGCAGGAGCGATGCCAACACGCTGAACCTGTTCGGCTATACCGGGGTCGGCACCATGGCGCTTTCGGCGCATGGCCCGGTGACGCACGTCGATGCCTCGAAGAAGTCGGTCGGTCAGGCGCGCGAGAACGCGGCGCTGGCGGGCCTGGAGGATCGCCCGGTCCGCTGGCTGATCGACGATGCCGCCAAGTTTGCCGCGCGCGAAGTGCGCCGGGGCAAGCGTTATGACGGCATCATCCTCGATCCGCCCAAGTTCGGCCGTGGTCCCACCGGCGAGACATGGCGTCTGGAAGAGAACCTGCCCGGCCTGCTGGCCGATTGCCGCCAGTTGCTCGACGCCGACAGCAAGTTCCTGTTCCTCACCGTCTATGCCGTGCGCATGTCTTCGCTGGCGCTGGCCGGGCTGATGGAGGAACTGTTCCGCGACCTGCCCGGAACCATCGAGCACGGCGACCTTTCGGTGCGCGAGGACAACCTTCGACAGGCTCAGGATCAGCGGGAAGGCCGCTTGCTGCCGACGGCAATCTTCGCACGCTGGCGCAATAACGGCTAAGGGCCTGAGCCATGACCGCCATCACCGATTCGCTTATCCTCGAAGTCGCCGATTTCGAACACGACGTTCTCACCGGGATCTACTCGGAAGAGACCGGTAAGCCGCAGCCGCTGCGCTTCACCATCCAGGTCTCGATGAAGCCGATCGACCGCTACACGCCCGACACGCCGCTGACCGAGAGCAAGAACTACATGGATCTCAAGTTCGCGGCCAGCGATGCGCTGCCCGCCGGGGTCCATTTCAAGCTGATCGAGGCGGTGGCCGATCACGTCTGCGAGACTTTGTTCCTGCAGGACGCGCGGATCACCGCGGTGACAGTGAAGATCGTCAAGCTCGCCATTGCCGAAGCGGGCGAGAAGATCGGCATCACGCTCACCCGGCAGCGCCGCTGAGCCATGATCCTGCGCGTAGGGCCCCTGGCGGTGAATCCGCTTGATGCCGCCGCGCAGTTCCATGCCGAGGTCCTGCCTGCCGCCCGCGCTGCCTTGCAGGGCGGTGAGGAGCTGACGCTGGTGTTTGCGCCTGCCGATCATACCCACCGGGGCTGGCGCCTTGCCGTCGTGCAGGAGCTGGCCCGCGATCATGCCCCTCTCAGGGTCAATGCGCTGTGCGGCGGGGACGAGCAGGCCATCGTCGCGGCGGCGGATTGGCTGGGCCGGGCACCGGGCGTCACCGGGCAATACCTTCCGCTTGATGCGAAGGGCGCGGGGGCCTTAGTATAGCCCCAGCCATGAGCCTCGCACCGCCCCTCGTCGACCAGTTCCAACGCCGCATCACCTACTTGCGGCTTTCGGTGACCGATCGCTGCGACTTGCGCTGCTCCTACTGCATGCCCGAGCGGATGGCCTTTCTGCCCAGGAAGGACGTGCTCAGCCTTGAGGAACTGCACAAGCTCTCGCTCGGCTTCATCGCTCGGGGCGTGACCAGGCTCAGGCTCACCGGCGGCGAACCGCTGGTGCGGCGCGATGCGATCGAGTTGGTTCGCGCGCTGGGCCGCAAGCTCGGTGATGGCCTGGAGGAACTGACCCTCACCACCAACGGCACCCGCCTGGCCGAATTTGCCGACGATCTCGCCGCGGCTGGCGTGCGGCGGATCAACGTATCGCTCGACACGCTGGACCGCGCGACGTTCGCGCGCATCACCCGCCGGGATTCGCTGCCCCAGGTGCTTGAGGGGCTGGCGGCCGCCAAGGCGGCGGGGATCGCCGTGAAGCTGAATACCGTCGCTCTCAAGGGGCTGAACGAACAGCATATCCCTGAAATCGTCGGCTGGGCGCACGGGCAGGGCTTTGACGCCACGCTGATCGAGGTCATGCCGCTGGGCGAGGTCGAGGAAGATCGCATCGACCATTACCTGCCGCTGCCGGCGGTACGCGACGATCTCGAGCGACGCTGGACGCTGACGCCGAGCGGCCACCGCACCGGCGGCCCGGCGCGCTATTTCGATGTGGTGGAAACCGGTGGCCGGATCGGTTTCATCACACCGCTCACCGGGAACTTCTGCGAGAGCTGCAACCGCATCCGTGTCACCGCGACCGGGCAGCTCTATGCTTGCCTCGGCGGCAGCGAGCGGGTGGACCTGCGCGCTGCGCTGCGCAGCGCGGATCCCGACACTGCGCTCGGTGCCGCGTTTGACGCGGCAATGCGGATCAAGCCGGAACGCCACCACTTCGCCATCGACAGGCGCGGCGCCGCCCCGGCGCTGGCACGCCACATGTCGATGACGGGAGGCTGAGAATGCAGGCAAGACTGGTGTTCCTCGGCCGTCTCGAGGACCTTGCAGGCGGGGCAGACCATGACCTGGCCGCCAGCGCGCCGCTGGACTGGTATGACGTGCTCGGCTGGCTGGGCGATCATTTCGTGCCGGAACTGGCCGATACCGTGGCTGGGGATAAAGTCCGGGTGGCGGTGAACGGTGCGCTGCTGGGCGACAAGCACGCGCTGGTGCTGGCCGATGGCGACGAACTCGCGTTCCTTCCGCCGGTCTCGGGAGGCTGAGGTGGACAGCCAGGTCCGCCTGCTGACCGCGCCGTTCGATCCCGCCGCCCTGCTGGCCGCGTTCACGGCGGGCCTGCCCCATGCCGGCGGGGTCGTCAGTTTCCTCGGCCAGGTACGGGCGGGCGAGGGGGTGGAGGCGCTCGAACTGCGGCATTACGAACCGCTGACGCTTCCGGCCATGCGTGACCTTGCGGCGCGCGTGCGCGGGCGCTGGGATATTGACGGTTTGCTGATCGTCCATCGCAGCGGCGAGATGGGCCCGGCCGAGCCGATCGTGCTGGTCGCCGCCGCCGCGCGCCATCGCCGCGATGCTTTTGCCGCCGCGGACTTCGCGATGGATCACCTCAAGAGCGAATCGTGGTTCTGGAAGCGCGAGAAGCGCGGCGGTATCTGGCACTGGATCGAGCCGCGCGAGCAGGATTTCGAGGACATCGCCCGCTGGGGGTGAAGCGGCGCGCGCAAATGGCGACTGCGTTTGATTCGCATCAATGAAGCCCGGCTTCTCCTGCTGCATTGCCGTGGCAGGAGATCATCGCCATGACACAGCGGCTCAGTCAGCAACAGGTTCGAGACCTCATCGTCGATGCGCCGAGACGTGTTGTCGGCGAGCGCGCAAGTGCAGCGCCTGGCCCCGTCCATGTCGCCGCCGCGGCCGTCTATCTTGCCTTCATCGGGCTCGTGGCCGGCCTGTTCCTGCGTCCGGAACTGGCCCTGCCGATGGTGACGTTTGCCGGCCTGCTTGTCGCGGGCCTCGGGTTCGTCGCTGCCTGGACAAGGCGGGCGGCAAGTCGGCGCAGCAATGCCGCCTGGGCAGCAGTGGGCGTGACGGGAATGGAACTCTGAGTGCAAGGGCGGCGACAGGCGGGACGACCATCTGCGGTCCTCTTCTTTCCTGTGCTGATCCTGGGATGAGGGCAGGCCGTCTGCCCTGATCGTCGCCTGATCGGCTCGTGGCCCCGGCCGGGGGGCTTCTAGGAGCTGCGAACCGATCGCGCTTGGATGACCCCTCCCCCATCACGGGGGAGGGGTCTTTTTTTGTGTTTATGAGTTTACGGCCTAGCTGCCGAGACGGCCATCGAGCCGGGCGATCGCGTCATCCTGCGCCGCAACCAGCGACTGCACCTGTTCGCGGGCGGCGCCAATGCTTCTGGCGCTGGGCGATTCCTCGACCGGGGCGGCATCGCGGGCATCGGCATACATCGTGTCGAGTTCACCGAGCGCGGCGATCGCCGGATCGCGGCTTGCCTGCAAGGCGGAGACCGCAGCCTGCGCGGTCAGCCAGGCATCGCCGCTGCGGGCCGAACCGGCGGCGGACACCGCCCGCTCGGCGGCCGCGCGCCGTGCGGCGAACTGGCCGTCGGCCTGGCGGGCGGCGGCCAGCAGGCCATCGATTCGCGTCGTGAGGTCGGCGCTGGCGGGCGGCAGCGGGGCGGGAGGCGCATCGGCATCGGGAGTGACGGGCGTGGCCCGTTCGACCGGCCGGACGGCGAGCGAGGGATAGTGGCCGGCGGAGGAGCAGGCGGCGAGGCCTGCGCCAAGGAAGAGCGGCAGCAAGCGGGCTTTTGCGCGGATCATGAATGTGCCATAGCACGCGCAGGGACAATCGCGAGTGGCAATTGCGCGGGATGGCTGTCGGCGGTGGTCGGCGCACCGTGCGATCCCCGGCGGCGCGAGAGTCGTATTAGAGTCGTATTTCCGGGCTTTCCCGGCCAAGTCCTCGGTTGACACGAATCGGCGGTTGCCCTAACGGCACCACTCTTTCCGGGACCTCGTTCATGAACGGGGCTCGGCGCGTCGCCCGCAAGGCTCCACGGTTCCTCGTCGGACCTGAGCGGCCGGGGCAAGTTTGTTTCGGCCCATCACGGGCACACATAGAGATTAGGTAAGGGCACCATGTTCGCAGTTGTGCGCACGGGCGGCAAGCAGTACCGGGTTGCCGCCGGAGACAAGATCGCGGTTGAAAAGCTGGCTGGTGAAGCCGGTGAGACCATCACGCTGGGCGACGTTCTGCTCGCCGGCAACGACGGCGAAGTCCTCGACGCCGCGAAGGTTTCGGTTTCGGCCGAAATCATCGCCCAGGCCAAGAGCGAAAAGGTCGTGGTGTTCAAGAAGCGCCGCCGCCACAACTATCGTCGCAAGAACGGCCACCGCCAGCAGCTCACGCTGCTGCGCATCGTGTCGGTCGCCTGAGCCAAAGATCGGAAGGACTGAACAATGGCACATAAGAAAGCTGGCGGTTCGTCGCGTAACGGTCGCGACTCTGCAGGCCGCCGTCTTGGCGTGAAGAAGTTCGGCGGTCAGGAAGTGATCGGCGGCAACATCATCATTCGTCAGCGCGGCACCCGCGTGTACCCGGGCGTGAACGTCGGCATGGGCAAGGATCACACCCTGTTCGCCACCGCCGAAGGTCGCGTGCGCTTCCACGACGGCAAACTCGGCCGCAAGTACGTCTCGGTAGACGTGATGGCTGAAGCCGCCGAATAATCGGATGGTCGATAAAAGGGCCATCCCGACGGGATGGTCCCGCCGATCCGCTCGGATCGGCTGAACGAGGGAGAGGGGCCAGCCCGTCTCCCTCTTTTCGTGTCTCCCTCTCGCACAGTCCGCGTTCGAGCCGGCTCGAATCTCGCCCATTTTTCCGCAAAATGTGCCTGATTTCCGCCAATTGGCCGTCCGCGTAATCGCAATGTCACGCGTCCTGTCTATGAAGGATGCGGGGCTGATGAGTGGAGATACGTTATGTTCATTCGCAGCGAACGCCTGTTCCTGCGGCCTGGCTGGCCCGAGGACAGCGCCGAGCTTCTGGCATTGATCGCCGACAAGTCCGTCGTGCGCAACCTTGCCCGCGCACCCTGGCCTTATACCGCTGACGATGCGCGCCGTTTCCTTGAGGCACCGCAGGACCGCCTGCTGCCGCGTTTCCTGATTACCCAGCCCGGTGCCGAGGGCGCGCGGCTGCTCGGCTGCGTTGGTCTCGCCGAAATCGAGGGTGAGGTCAGCCTCGGTTACTGGATCGCACGCGACCAGTGGGGGCAGGGCTTTGCCAGCGAGGCGGTAGGCGCGGTGCTTGTGCTGGCCCGCTCGATCGGTCATCGCCGCATCGTCGCCAGCCACTTCGTCGACAACCCGGGTTCGGGCCGCGTGCTCGAAAAGGCCGGTTTCGAGCGCACCGGACGAATCGTCGAACGGTTCAGCGCGGGGCGCGGCATGGCCTTCCCCGCGCGCGAATATGCGCTGGAGTTCGGTGAGCCCTGCGACTGTGACGACGGTGGCAATGGGGACGGTGACGGCAAGGCCGGCATTTCGGCTTCGCGAATGTCGCTGCCGGGCATGAGCGCGCGCCGGCGCGCAGCCTGAATCTTCAGGACATTCCGTTTTCCTGACAGGGCCTTGCCCGGGACATCCCGGGCAGGTCCCCTTCGTTTGGGGCACTAATGGGAACAGCCCGGAGATCCTCCGGAGCCGAATCTTAATCCGTGCTCCCCAACTTCGCCGGTGTCGATTCCGTGGCACGTCCTGGCCGGAACGGCGCAAAGTGCGTGCATGGACCCGTCCGCTCATGCATGATGGCATCCGCGAGACCAGAAATACGGAGAACCGTGTCATGTTCGTCCGCACGGAGAGGCTTTTCCTGAGGCCGGGCTGGCCTGAGGATCTAGATGAACTTGTCACTGCGATTTCGGAAGCGATCTCGCGGGAGACGGCGGATAGCCGAATCGGCGACGCGACCCTGCCGCGTACGGCCAAGGCGATCCGCGATTACCTGATGCGTGCCCGGGATCCGCGGCTGCCGCACTTCTTTGTCTACTTGCGCGCGCCGGACGGGGCGAAGCTGGTCGGCGGGATCGGCCTTGGCCGGTTCGATGGCGAAGTGGAGATGGGATACTGGATCGCGCCGCCCTACCGGGGCCAGGGTTACGCGCGCGAAGCGGTGCGCGCACTGCTCGATCAGGCACGGGCCTTGGGGCACCGGCGGGTCATGGCCAGCTATTTCGAGGTCGACGGGCCAGGCTCTGCAGGCAGCGGCGCCATTCCGGCTGCCCGCAGCGTGCTGGAGGCTACCGGCTTTTGTGACAGCGGCGAGGTGCGGGAACGGTTCAGCCCGGTGCAGGGTTCGCCGATGCTGGCGCGGATCTTCGTGGCCGAACTGGGCGGCAACGCCAGCCTGCGACTGGTCGCCTCGCGGCGGACGGGGCTCGCCGCGGGCATGCCGGGCGCGCGTTTGCTCAACTGAACGCGGGGCTCATTCCTCGTCGGTGGCGAGCGGCAGCCAATGGGGGGCAAGCGCTGCATCGATGTCCTCTACCCGCAGGTGGTCCACTGCAAGGCTGAGTTCGGGATAGGCGGCGCGGCGGCGCTTCTCGTCCGAGCGGGCCAGCGGCACCACGACCAGGCGGCGGTTGACCTTCTGGCGCCAGTTCATCCGCGCGGTGTTTTCCTGGCCGACGTAGCAGCCCTTGGTGAAGCTGACCCCGTTCAGTTCGACGGCATTGCATTCGAGCCAGAGCGTCTCGCCCTCGCCCAGTTCTGCGCGGCCTTCGGGCACGCCGATGCGCAGCCTATGCAGCCGCCAGGCCGAATCCGCGCCGGCTTCGTGTTCGGCCGGGTCCATCTCGTCGATCCGGCCGACCCAGCGTTCGCCCAGCGCGGAAAGACGCGGATCGGGAGCGGCGCCGTCGCCCAGGTGCGGGCGCCAGTGGACCGAGAGGCGTTCGTCGCGGGCGATGTCGATGGCGCGGCGCAGACGGTACATCGACAGGCGCTTGACCAGCGCGTCGGCATGTTCGGCCTCGCAGTCGATCAGCAGGTCATTGCCCGAGGGCCAGACGATGAAATCGAACAGTGCCTTGCCTTGCGGGGTGAGCAGCGCCGCCCAGGTGGGAAGCTGCGCCTTCACGTCGGCGGTCACCAGCCCCTGAAGGAAGTCGGCAACGTCTTCTTGCGAATCGGCACGGGGGGAAAGCCGGATCACGGCGCGGTCGAACAGGCGGCTGGCGGTCATGCGCGATAAGTGGGGGAACGGCTGCGGATCCGCAAGGCGCCGGTTCCGGCAAATCGGAGGCAATCGAAATTTGGCGGGCAAAGGGCGCGGTCGGTCAAGACGAGGGCGGGGAAGCACGGCAAGCAAGGCAGGATGACTGTTCCAGATAATGGAATAGTTCCGTCGAAATTATCATGATTTCCCGATGGTCGATCACCGGCTATCTCTCCATCCAAGAATTCCACCTCTCTCCCAAGGATACCCGATATGACCGGACGCATTGCCAACCCCAAGGTCGAGAAGCTGATTGTCGATCGCTGGTCGCCGCGCGCCTTCGATGGCAGCGAGATCCCGCAGGAAGACCTCGACGTGATCTTCGAAGCCGGTGGCTGGGCGCCTTCGGCCTATAACGTGCAGCCCTGGACCTTCCTCTATGCGAGGAAGGGCGATGCCAACTGGGACCTGTTCCTCGCGCAACTGATCGAGTTCAACCAGGGCTGGGCCAAGGATGCCTCGGCGCTCGTGTTTGTCGTCTCGGACAGCCAGATGCGTTCGGACAAGGGTAACTCGACCAACCATAGCCACAGTTTCGATGCCGGTGCGGCCTGGGCGCTGGCGGCACTGCAGGCGCAGGCACTCGGCTACCACACCCATGGCATGACCGGCCTGAAGTTCGGTGAAGCCGAAGCGGCGCTGGGCATCCCGGCCGATCACCGGCTCGAGGCCGCCTTTGCCATTGGCAAGATCGGCGACAAGTCGAGCCTGCCCGAATTCCTGCAGGAGCGTGAAGTGGCCAGCAGCCGCAAGCCGGTGGCCGAGATCGCCAAGGCCGGCACTTTTGCCTGAATGAGATCGGCCTGATTTCCCCCCGATCAGGTTGACGGCGCCTCATCCTCCTCCCGCGCGCGGGGCGCCTCGTGAGCCCGGTCCGCCTCCTCGTCATCGATCGGGGCGGACCGGGCTTCTTCGTTTGGGAGGATCAGAAGCCCATCTTGAGGTTGAACATGACCCGGTTGCTGACGACCCCGCCGGGCATCGCGACCGAACTCATGTCGACACCGGCGGTGGTTCCCGGCGCGATCTGCCGTTCCGCGCGGCCAAGGCCCTCGGTCACGACATAAGTGTCGGGCAGTGGCCGAAGCCGGTCGGCCTCGGGATCCGGGGCGCAGACAACGATTTCCCCCGGCTTGCCTACCGGGCATCGGCGCGGAACGACGATCAGCGAGGTGCTCTCTTCTCCGCGCAGCCTGGCAAGGTCGAAGGAATCAAGCGATTGTTCGGCGGCCATGGGCGGCGGCACGGCGGGTTGATCGGCGGGGGGCATGGGGCACGCACTCCTGCAGGCGGGTCCCGGTCGGGATGCAGCATGCAACCATCTGATCGTGGCGGATTTGCGGCAGTTGCACAGTCCCGGTTGTCACCGTGAAACGATCTCTTCCCTGGTCAGGCGAGCGGGATTGGACCATAGGCGCCGCTTGCGGCCTCTTGCATGGGGCAGGACAAGGATCACGCGGGCCATGGCGCAAGGCAGCATCATCACCAGCCCCACGGGCGGCAAACGCAGGCTCGGCCCTTACCGCGGCGCCTTGGGGGCCCTTTTCGGCATCGCCGCCGCCGGGGCGCTGACGCGGCTGCTGCAAAGTGGCTACGATCCGGCGCTGCCGTTCCTCGTCGCGCCGCTGGGCGCCTCCGCGGTGCTGGTCTTTGCGGTGCCGGCCAGTCCGCTGGCGCAGCCCTGGCCGGTATTGGGCGGAAACCTGATCTCGGCCTTGGTCGGACTGGTCTTGGGGCATCTCCTCGGCGATCCGTGGCTGGCGGGTAGCCTGGCCGTTGCCGGCGCCATCGCGGTGATGACGCTGACCCGCAGTTTGCATCCGCCGGGCGGTGCCTGCGCGCTGCTCTGCGCGCTCGGCGCGACGGGGACACCGGCCTGGGGCTGGGCGCATCTGCTGCCGATCGCGGTCAACGTGGTGACGCTTTGCGTGATCGGCTGGATCTACAACAACGCCACCGACCATCCCTGGCCGCACCGCGCGCCGCCGGTCACGCACCAGCCCGGCGAGCCCTACAGGCGCGAGGATATCGACATATTGCTGGCCGAGTGGGAGGAAACGCTCGATGTCGAGGCCGAGGATCTCGACGCATTTGTGCAGGAATTGCTGAAGCGAGGCCGGGCCTCGGCGTGACCGGTCAGGCCGTCGCCGCAGTCCGGCGGCGGCGCAGCAAGTCCCAGCAGAAGATCGCGATGGCGGTCCAGATGAACAGGAAGCACAGCAACTGCGAGGACTGGAATGGCTCGTGGAACGCGATCAGGCCCATCAGGAACACACCGGTGGGCGTGATGAACTGGATGAAGCCCAGCAGCGAGAAGTCCAGCTTGCGCGCGGCCGAGGCGAACAGCAGCAGCGGGACGCCGGTGATCGGGCCGGCGCAGGCCAGCAGCAGATCGATACGCAGCGATGAGCCCATCGCAAGGCCCGCCCCGCTTGCCACCTGCCAGGCGAGCACGCCGATGGCCGGGATCAGCAGGACCAGCGTCTCCACGGTCAGGCCGGGCAGGGCCGTGACGGGGGCCAGCTTGCGGGTGAGGCCGTAGCCCGCGAAGCTGAGCGCCAGGCTCAGGCTGATCCACAAGGTGTCGACCGCCCCCTTCGCCAGCATCGCGACGCCGATCGCCGCCAGCGCCATCGCCAGCCACTGCAGGCGCGACAGCTTCTCGCGCAGGAAGATGGTGGCGGCCAGCACGTTGACCAGCGGATTGATGTAGTAGCCGAGGCTGGCTGCCAGAATGTGACCGCTGGCAACCGCGATCACGTAGATCGACCAGTTGATGCCGATCAGCAGGCCGCTCAGTGCCAGCGCGCCGAGGATGCGCGGGGTGGTCAGTGCCGCGCGCAGTTCCGTACCCTGTTTCAGCACCGCGATCGTCAGCAGGCAGAACGGGAGCGTGAACAGGATGCGCCAGGCCACCACCTCGAAGGCCGAAACCTCGTGCAGCGCCGCGAAATAGAGCGGGAACAGGCACCAGACGAAGTAGGCGCCCAGCGCCTGCGCAAGACCGCCGGAGCGACGCGGTAGGGTATTCGGCATGAAAACGGGGCCCCGAGGCAGGAGTGCATGGGCGCGATAGGGGCGCCCACGGAGGCGGGCAAGCGGTTCGTCGCATCATGGGCCTCGCCTCGTCGATATCTCCGATCCTGACAGGCGCGTTGCAGTGCGTTCAGGTTGGTTGGCTTAAAGATGAATGCACGCAGCGGAACACGGGTAGCGACTGCCCTCCGCCGGACTGAAGGAGAATGACAATGCGCGTACTGACCAAGGCCACTGCCCTTGCCGTCGCGACCGTCTCGCTGGCGGGTGCGATGCCGGCTCTGGCGGCTCCGACGTTTCATGCCAGCAGCGAATTCATGGCGCCTGGGCAGGAAGCCAATGCCCACAGCCGCGACCGTTACGGGCGCGGAGACTACCGGCGCGGTTATGGCTATCGCAGCGACTACCGTGACGGTTATCGCGGCGAGCCGGTCTATCGCAACACCCGCGTGTGGCGCGGTGACAATGGCCGCTATTACTGCCGCCGCCAGAACGGCACCACCGGCCTCCTGATCGGCGGTGCGGCAGGTGCCCTGCTGGGCCGCGAGGTCGACAACCGGGGTGACCGGACGCTCGGCACCGTGCTTGGCGCCGTAGGCGGCGCTCTGGTCGGCCGCGAGATCGACCGTGGTGGCTCGTCCTGCCGCTAAGCTGACCACCTCTTATAAATACCGATTTCCCCCGTGCTGACGGCGAAGCGCGGGGGAAGTCCGCCTGTCTGCTTCGAGGGCCAGCTCTCGGAAAGCGGGTGGAGGGGGCGTCCGCGACCTGGTCGTGGGCGCCCTTTTTTGTGATCGGGCGGTGGTGAAGGGCGGCGCAACCTTCTTGGACGGCTGTTTCCCGTTTTGGGACGCGGGAATGATCCGTCCGCGCACGCCCTTGCCATTCGCGCCCACCGGGGGAAGGCTTTTCCCGAGCCGGGCACCAGGAGCCAGGGGGATATGTTTCCCACTGCCGGGGCAGGAAAGGGGCACGATGAACAAGGCAACCTCAGGCATCGCGGCGATCACGCTTGCGGCCACGCTCGTGTTGGGCGGCTGCAAGAAAGCCGAGCAGCCGGGCGCGGGCGAGACCGGGGCGGCGCTGGGCGATCAGATCGTGGTCGATCCCGAAGTGACGGGAGACGCCGGGGAGGCGGGAAATGTCACGCTTTCCCCCGCCAGCCGTGCGCCGCAGGCGGTGGCCGCCGCGCGCAAGAGTGCGGCCGAACTGGCTGGCGGCCTCGCGCCGCTGCCCGATGCGATCAGGGGCAGCGCCGCCGAACTGGCCCAGGCTGCCGCTCAGGCCGCGCAGGCAAGCCCGGCGGCGCGTGCCGCAAGGACCGATTGCAGCGCCAAGGTGCAGTATTCCCGTGACTGGGTGAAAAAGCTGCCGGCAGAATTTCCGCTCTATCCGCAGGGCGCGGTGCAGGAAGCGGCGGGAATCGACGCCGAGGGCTGTACGCTGCGCGTGGTCAGCTTCGGCACGGCAGTCCCGTCCGAGGATGTGATCGCCTTCTACAACACCATGGCGCGCAAGGGCGGCTATTCGGCCGAGTATCGGCTCGACGGCAGCGACCGCGTGCTGGGCGGGCGCAAGCAGGGGCAGGCCTATGTGGTCTATGCCCGCAAGCAGGCGAACGGCGTGACCGAGGTGGATCTCGTGGTTTCCGGGAAATAGAGCGCTTTGTGATCAGGTGGAATGACCTGATGACCTGGAAACGGCACTGGCCCGAACTATTTCAACCCAACCCCGATCACCGCGCGCGGCTGTTCCATCTCGCCCGAGGCGACCGGATAGGCGCAGTAGTCGGCGGCGTAGTAGCCGCTTGGCCGGTGGTTGCCGGAAAGGCCGATGCCGCCCATCGGCGCTGCATGGCTGGGGCCGGTGGTGGCGCGGTTCCAGTTGATGATCCCGGCGCGGGCATGGGCCCAGAAGCGGTTGTAGTCCTGCGGGGTGCCGCCGATCAACGAGGCGGCGAGGCCGAAGCGGGTGTTGTTGGCCTCGGCGATTGCCTCGTCGAAATCGTCGACCCGGATAACCTGCAGGATCGGCCCGAACAGTTCGACGTCCGGGCGGTCCTTCAACGCGGTGGTGTCGATGATCGCGGGGCTCAGGAAGGGCAGGCTCTCGTCCGGGCGGACCAGATGCTTGATCGCCTTCCCGCCGTTGCTGAGCAGGTAGAGGAAACTTTCGGCAAGGCCGTCGGCGGCGGCATTGTCGATCACCGGGCCCATGAACGGGGCGGGCTCGTCGAACGGGGCGCCGACGATGATGCGGTCGGCCAGGGCCTTGATCTCGGCCATCATCGCATCGTGGAGCGAGGCCTTCACGATCAGCCGCCGGGCTGCCGTGCAGCGCTGGCCGGCGCTCGCGAAAGCTGACTGCACCACCAGCGCGGCGGCGTCGGTGAGCTTGGGGGTGTCCCAGAGCACGATCGGGTTGTTGCCGCCCATTTCCAGCGCGACCATCTTGTCCGGACGGGTGGCAAGGCGCCGGTTGATCGAGATGCCGGTATTGGCCGAGCCGGTGAACAGCACGCCGTCGACACCGTCGCTCGCGACGAGGGCCTGCCCTTCCAGCGGCCCGCCGATGGCAAGCTGCACGACGCCGGCGGGAATGCCGGCGCGGTGAAAGCAGCGCGCCAGCAGTTCGCCGGTCGCCGGGGCCTTCTCGCTCGGCTTGAACACCACCGCGTTGCCGGCGATGAGCGCGGGCACGATATGGGCATTGGGCAAGTGCGCCGGGAAATTGTAGGGGCCAAGCACCAGCAGCACTCCGTGCGGCTTGTGGCGGACCGCCATTGCGCCTTGCAGGGCGCTGTCGAGTTTGCGCTGGCTGGTGCGCTCGGCATAGGCGCGGATCGAGACTTCGACCTTGGCGACCACCGATTCGACCTCGCTGTGCGCCTCCCACAAGGGCTTGCCCACTTCGCGGGCGATCAGCACGGCCAGGTTTTCGGCTTCCTTGCGCACTTCATTGGCGAAGCGGCGCAGCAGTTCCATGCGGGTCGAGAGCGGCTGCGCCGCCCATTCGGGCCAGGCGCGGCGGGCACGATCAACCACCTCGTTGACGTCACACGGCTTGCCGCGCCAGAGTTCGGCCCCGGTGGCAGGTTCGTACGACACGATCAGCGCCTCGTTTGCCGCAGGCGCGGCTATCCGATCGCTGGCGGCCCGGAGGGGCGGAAGAGGGGCCGGAGAGGCCTTGGTTGCGACTGCACCGTCCATTGCGGCAGTAGGTCCGTTATCGGCTGATGGGAGAGTCGGCACAGGCTATGGCACGGCTATCCCTAAGAGGAGCCTAACGAAACATGCCCGGCAGGCTTCGGGGCCGGGCCGAGCTGGCGGCCGAGTTCGCGGATTGCGGCCACTTTTGCATGCAGCGCTGTCCAGTCGTCGCTGTCGTCGATGGCGGACCAGACGCGTTCGACTTCGTCGATCAGGGTGCTGGGCGGGCCGTCCTGCTGCCAGAACGGGTCGTCGGCAGCGGCGGCGGGGCAGCGCCCGGCAAGCAGCGCGTCGAAGGCCTCGTTGCCGCCGGGGCGTGCGCCGCGATGGCGGAAATAGAACATTTCCGGGGCCTCTCCGCTGGCCGCCATGGCTTTTTCGGCGGCCTGGATCAGCGCGACATCCGCTGCGTGGTCCCCCTGTTCGACGCCGAGGCGCCAGCAGAACCGGCGTGCCATAGCCTGCTGGTAGAGCGGGGCGAAACGGTCGAGCGCGGCGACCAGCGGCGCGGTATCGGCGAGCAGGCGCAGCGCCACGGCGAGCTGGCCGCAATCCCACAGCACCGCCTCGGGCTGGCGGCCGAAGGCGTAGAGGCCGGAATGGTCGAAATAGGCCGCGGTAAAGGCCGGATCCCAGCGCGGCAACCAGCGCCACGGGCCGTAATCGAAACTCTCGCCCGAGATGTTGATGTTGTCGCTGTTGAGCACGCCGTGGACAAAGCCGGCGACCATCCAGGCTGCTGCGGTGTCGGCCATGCGTTCGACCACCTGGTGGAGCAGGACCACCGCGGGCTCGTCGCGGCCGGGAACGTTTTCGGGAGGGAGCGGGCCGGGGAAAGTGGCCAGGCAATAGTCGACCAGCGCGGCCATATGCTCGGCATCGTCCAGTGCCAGCAGGCGCTGAAAGCTACCTATCCGCACGTGGCCGTGACTGAGACGCACCAGAGCCGCCGAACGCGTCGGCGAAGGTTCGTCGCCCCGCCAAAGCGCCTCGCCGGTCTCGACCACGGAGAAGGTCTTGCTGGTGTAGACGCCGAGGGCCTCCAGCATTTCGGTGGCGAGGATCTCGCGCACCGCGCCCTTCAGGGTCAGCCGCCCGTCGCCGTCGCGGCTGTAGGGCGTCTGGCCCGAGCCCTTGGTGCCGAGGTCCAGCACGCGCTCCTCGCCGTCGAGCATCTGCGCAAAGAGGAAGCCGCGACCGTCGCCGATATTGGGGTTGTACACCCGGAACTGGTGGCCGTGGTAGCGCAGCGCCAGCGGCTGCGGCAGGTTGCCGGGCAGCGGCTCGAAGCGTCCGAAATGGGACAGCCACTGGGCCTCGTCGAACCCGTCGAGGCCCACTGTCCGGGCCCAGCGGTCGTTGCGGAAGCGCAGGATATGATTGGGAAATTGCGCGGCATCGACCGGACTGGCAAGCCAGCCGGCAATTGTCTCGATTCGGGGGGCAGGGCGGTAGGCACTCGCTTGCGGTTCGCTTCGCATGCAGCGATAGTGGCGATGGATGGCCCGTGGATCAAGCCGGGTGCAGGAGGACTCAGGCTTCGCTGATGACGGGTTATGAAGATCGGTTCTGGCAGAGCCGCGACGGTTTGAAGCTGCATTTTCGCGATTACGCCGCTCCGGAAGGGGCTGCGGGCGTGCCGGTGGTCTGCCTGCCGGGGCTGACCCGCAATGCCCGCGATTTCGAGCGTCTGGCCCCGCGCCTGGCGCAGGAGCGCCGCGTGATCTGTCCCGACATGCGCGGGCGCGGGGACAGCGAATATGCCCGCGATTCGCAGAGCTACAATCCGGTTCAGTACGGCGAGGACCTGCTGGCGCTGCTGGAACAGGAAGGGATCGAGCGGTTTGCCGCGATCGGCACGTCGCTGGGCGGGCTGATGCTCATGGGGCTTGCCCTGATGATCCCCGAACGGCTGGCCGCTGCGGTGATCAACGATGTCGGCCCCTATCTCGAGCCGGAAGGGATGGAGCGGATCAAGGACTATGTCGGGCAGGGGCGCAGTTTCCCGACCTGGGTCCATGCCGCGCGCGGGATCGAGGGCGCATTGGGCCACGCCTACCCCGGCCGTACGCTCGATTTCTGGATCGGCCTTGCCAAGCGGCTGATGATGCTTTCGGGCAATGGCCGCATGGTCTTCGACTATGACATGAAGATCGCCGAGCCGTTCAATGCCTACGATGTCGACACCCAGCCGGACCTCTGGCCCGCGTGGGAGGCACTGGGGGGCGACAATCGGCCGGTGCTGGTGCTGCGCGGCGAGCTGTCCGACCTGCTGTCGGCGGCGACGCTGGACAAGATGCTGCGCCGCCAGCCCGGGGCCGAGGCGGTGACGGTGCCTGCCGTCGGCCATGCGCCGACGCTCGACGAACCCGAGGCGGTGGAGGCGATCACGGCCCTGCTGGCCCGTGTTGCCTGACGCGCCGGAACGGGAGACCCGGACGATCTTGCGCATCCTGCACCTCCATTCGAGCTTCGCGGCGGGCGGCAAGGAACTGCGCGCGGTGCGGCTGATGAACGCCTTCGGGCGCGTGGCCGCGCACGAGGTGGTCTCGGCGCAGCCGGGCGCGATGGGCGCGGCGGTAGTGATCGACCCGGCGCTCGACGTCGGTTTCCCGCAGGCCTTCCCCAGCCTGCAGGGGCGTCCCACGCCCGCGCGGCTGTGGCAGCTGGCGCAGGCGATGCAGGGCCATGACCTCGTGCTGACCTACAACTGGGGCGCGATGGACGCGGTTCTGGCGCACCGGCTCTATGGCGGGCTGCTGCAATTGCCCCCGCTGGTCCATCACGAAGACGGCTTCAACGAGGACGAAGCGGACGGGCTCAAGACCGCGCGCAATCTCTATCGCCGGATCGCGCTGGCGCGCGCCTCGGCGCTGGTCGTGCCCTCGCGGCGGCTGGAGGGAATCGCGCGGGCGGCCTGGCATCAGCCGGCGCGGCGGCTGCATTTCATTCCCAACGGCATCGACTGCGGCGCCTTCATCGAGCGTCCCCGTCCGGACGTGCTGCCCGGCATCGTCAAAGGCGAGGGCGAGCGCTGGCTGGGCACGCTGGCAGGGCTGCGTCCGGTCAAGGACCTGCCGCGGCTGGTGCGGGCCTTTGCGCCCCTGCCGCAACCTTGGAAGCTGGTGATTCTCGGCGAGGGGCCCGAACGCGGGGCGATTCTGGCCGAAGCCGAGCGGCTGGGGCTGGCCGGGCGCGTCCACCTGCCGGGCTTCGTGGCCGATCCCTCGCATGCGGTGGGGCTGTTCGATCTTTTTGCGCTGTCCTCGAAAAGCGAGCAGTTTCCGATCTCGGTCGTCGAGGCGATGGCGGCGGGCTTGCCGGTGGCCGCGCCTGCGGTGGGCGATGTGCCGGACATGGTCGCGGCCGAGAACCGCCCCTACATCGCGGCGGGTGGAGATGAAGCGGGCCTTGCCGATGCCCTCGTCACGCTGGCGCAGGATCCGGCCCTGCGCGCCCGGATCGGCGCGGCCAACCGCGCGCGGGCCCAGGCCGAATACGAGGAAGCCGCCATGATCGCGGCCTACCGGCACGTCTACGGGCAGGCGATGGGGCGGGAAATCCCGTCATAACGCGGGCAGGAACTCCGTTCAGGCAGCCTTCACGCCCGGACGTTCACCCCCCATCATTCCCAGATCGTCGTTGAAAACCCGCCACCATTCGCTAAACAGCCCGGCAACCATTCAGACATCCGCAGAAAGCGCCCGCAAATTGGCCCTGCCTCCTTCCGATAGCACGACTTCCAATTCCGCTTCCGCTCAGCGCCACGCCGCCGAGCAGAACGTCTTCCTGCGCGAGGTCGACGACGCCCTGCGCAGCGACCAGATGGAGGGCTTTTTCAAGCGTTTCGGCCTGCCGCTGCTGGCGGCGGTACTGGTCGGCCTGGCCGCCTTTGCCGGCTGGCTGTTCTGGAAGCACCAGCAGGAGCAGGCCGTCGCGGCCAATTCCGAAGCCATGGTCCAGGCGATCGACGCGCTGAAGTCGCAGAATCTCGACGACGCGAAGAAGAAGCTCCAGCCGATCGCCGACAGCGGTTCGGACGGCAGCGCCACTTCGGCCAGGCTGCTGCTGGCGGGCATCGCGCTCCAGCAGAAGCAGCAGGGCGAGGCGCTCAAGCTCTATGCCCAGGTCGAGAACGACGCCAAGGCGCCGCAGCCGCTGCGTGACCTTGCCGCGATTCGCGGTGTCGCGGCCAATTTCGACGCGATGAAGCCCGCAGACGTGGTGGCCAAGCTCAAGCCTTATGCCGCCCCGGGCAATCCCTGGTTCGGTGCGGCCGGCGAACTGGTCGGCATGGCCTATATCAAGATGAACAAGACCGATCAGGCGGGACCGCTGTTCGCCGCGATCGCCAAGGACGATCAGGTCGAGGACGGGCTGCGCAGCCGTGCGCGCCAGCTGGCCGCGGTGCTGGGCGTCGATGCCGTCGACGATGTCGTCGACGAGAACGGCGAGCCGCTCGCCAAGGCCAAGATCGTGCAGCGGGCGGGCGAAGCCGCCCCCGCGCCTGCCGGAGAATGACAATGTCGGGTGAGAACAATCGCATGAAAACGCGCCGTCAGCTCGGTGTCGCCTCGCTGGTCGCGCTGGCGCTGGTCGCCGGCCTTTCGGGCTGCAAGAGCGATGGCAAGGGGCGCGCCAAGACGCCGACGGTGGGTGAACGCACGCCGATCCTCTCGCGCATCGAGAGCGGTGCCAAGGTCGATCCCTCGCTCGATTCGGTGGCGGTGATCCTGCCGCCGGCCTCGGCCAACAGCGAATGGGCCCAGGGCGGCGGCAATGCCGGCAAGTCCTACGGCCACCTCGCGCTGGCCGACAGCCCCTCGCGCGTCTGGACCGCGCAGATCGCCGGTTCGACCACCCGCCAGCGCCTGGCCGCGGCGCCGGTCGTCAGCGGCGGCAAGCTCTTCGTGATGGATACCGAGGGTGTGGTACACGCCTTCGACGCGCAGAGCGGCGCGCAGCTGTGGACCAAGAGCTTCGCGGTTTCGGGCAATGGCGCCAAGTCGGTGTTCGGCGGCGGCGTCAGTGTTGACGGCAGCAAGCTTTACGTCACCACCGGTGTCGGCGAAGTGGCCGCGCTCAATGCCGCGGACGGCAGCCAGATCTGGTCGAAGAAGCCGGGCGGCCCGCTGCGCGGCTCGCCGACGATCGGTTTCAACGCCGTCTACGTCATGAGCCAGGACAACCAGATCTTCGCGCTCAACGATGCCGATGGCGCGGTGCTGTGGAACGAATCCGGCTCGCTCACGCAGTCGGGCGTGTTCGGCGTTGCCGCCCCGGCGGCAGGCCAGGGCACCGTGATCGCGGGTTACGCTTCGGGCGAACTGGTTGCCTACCGGTACGAGAACGGCCGCCAGCTGTGGTCGGACGCGCTTGCGCGCACCTCGATCGCCACCGAAGTGGGCAGCCTCACCGACGTCGACGCGGATCCGATCATCGATCGCGGCCGGGTCTACGCGCTGGGCCAGGGCGGCCGCATGGCCGCCTACGAACTGGTCACCGGCCAGCGCATCTGGGAATTGAACCTTGCCGGCATCTCGACGCCCGCGATCGTGGGTGACTGGCTGTTCACGCTGGACGACCACGCCGAGATCCTCGCGATCGCCCGGACCAGCGGCAAGGTCCGCTGGCTGACGCAGCTGTCGCGCTACCACAACGTCAAGAAGCGCAAGGGCCCGATCTTCTGGGTCGGCCCGGTGCTGGCCGGCAACAAGCTGTGGATCGGCAATTCGCGCGGCGAACTGGGTACGGTCGATCCGGGCACCGGGGTGTTTTCGAAGTATCTCGATCTCAAGGATCCGATCTCGCTGGCACCGGTCGTCGCCAACCAGACGCTCTACGTGCTCGACGATTCGGGCCTGATCAGCGCCTACCGCTGAGAGCCGGTTCGGACATGGGTCAAAAGGCCGTCGGCACCCCCGGTGCCGGCGGCCTTTTGCGTCCGGTGCGAGTTTTCTGGCGTTTTAACCAATCCGCGCTAGGCCTTGGGCGATGAACACAGCAGCTTCCAGACCGCCCAGCGACGTATCCGCGGGCGTCGGCCTTGTCGGCCTTGCGGCGCTGGCCGTCTGGCTCCTTGTCTGCCGCCAGTGGGCGGACATCGCCGATGCGCTGTCGCTGCCCGGTCCCCACGCGCCGATGAGCGGACCTTATGCCGCCGTGGCCACGCTGCTGTTTACCGGCACGGCGATGAGCCTGTGGTCGCTGCTGGTCGACAAGGTGCACCTTCGCCCCTCGACCGGGATCGACTGGAGCCGCAAGCGGCCGGTCGCGGAAACGGCGGATGTCTCGATCACCAAGCTGGCCGGGCTCTGGGCGACCTGGGCGCTGATCGCTGGCTATTACTGCATCGGCCGCTGGTACTGGGACGGGGCCTATCTTTTCGCGATGGAAGTGATCGGCGCGGCGGCGGTGCCGTTGCTGCTGCTCTCGATCCCTTATGTGTTCTGGCTGGACCGCTACCTGATCCAGCCGCGCGACGGCGCCTGGCACTTCGGGGCGATGCTGATCGGGCGCGAGGCCTGGCACGGGGAGCAGGTCAGGCGCCATGGGCGGGCCTGGGCGATCAAGGCGTTTTTCGGCGCCTTCATGATCTCGATCCTGCCCGGCGGCTTTGCGCAAGTGGTCAGCGCCGACTTTGCCGGCATGACCGGAAATCCGGTACTGCTCGGCTCCACGGTGATCGCGGGGCTGTTCCTGGTCGACGTGCAGATCGGCACCGTCGGCTACATCTTCACCTTCCGGCCGCTCGATGCGCATATCCGCAGCGGCAATCCGCTGCTGGCCGGCTGGCTGGCGGCGCTGCTGTGCTATCCGCCCTTCGTATGGGGCATGATGGGGCGTTCGGACGTGCTGGGCTACGAGGTCAACACGCCGGGCTGGGCCTACTGGATGCAGGGGCATCCGGCGCTGCTCTGGGCATGGGCGGGGCTGCTGGTCACGCTGACCGCGCTTTACGCCTGGGCGACGTTTGCGTTCGGCCTGCGTTTCTCCAACCTCACCTATCGCGGCGTGGTGACGAACGGCCCCTACCGCTTCACCCGGCATCCGGCCTACTTGTCGAAGAACCTGTTCTGGTGGCTCTCGACGCTGCCGTTCCTGGTTACCAGCCATGCGATGACGGACATGGTGCGCAACACCGTGCTGCTCGGACTGGTGAGCGCGATCTACTACTGGCGGGCGCGGACCGAGGAAGCGCACCTGCTGGCCGAAGACGCCAAGTACCGCGCCTATCACGCCTGGATGGAGCAGAACGCGCTGATCACCCGGACGCTGACGCGGCTGGGCGAAAAGCTGCGGCCGCGGATGCGGGAGCCAGAGGCGGCAGAGTGAGGACTGCCCTGCCTGCCTGACCCACCGTTCATCCTGGGCCTGTCGAAGGATGTGAGCCATAATGCTCCGCCTCAGGAGGCTTCGACAAGCTCAGCCTGAGCGGGAAGGGGGATGGCCTCGCCGGAGCCGGCGAGGCCATCCCGTAACTCTCAGAAGCTCTTCAGCGCGTAGATCTTCGACAGATCGCCGCCCCATTCGCCATTGTAGAGGTCGAGCAGGCGCTGCGCCGGGACCTTGCCGGAGGCGACGATCTCGGCCAGCGGTTCCAGATAGCCGGTCTCGTTGTCGCCGCCCGCATTGAGGCGTGCGCGCGCGGCGAGGCCCGAACGGGAGATGTTCAGCACTTCGCCGGCAATATCGCGCAGCGTGCCGCCGCCCGGCAAGGGTGCGTCCAGCGCCAGCTTGGGCACCGAATTGCGCAGTTCCTCGCGGCCTTCCATGTCCCAGTCCTTGACCAGGTCCCACGCCGCGTCGAGCGCGGTCTGGTCGTAGAGCAGGCCGACCCAGAACGCCGGCAGGGCGCAGATGCGGCCCCACGGACCGCCATCGGCGCCGCGCATTTCGAGGAAGGACTTGAGCCGCACTTCGGGGAAGGCGGTGGAAAGGTGGTCCTGCCAGTCCGAGAGGCGTGGCTTCTCGCCGGGGAGCACCGAAAGCTCACCCTTCAGGAAGTCACGGAACGAAAGGCCGGCGGCGTCGATGTACTTGCCCTCGCGGAACACGAAATACATCGGCACGTCGAGCATGTAGTCGACATAACGCTCGTAACCGAAGCCGTCCTCGAACACGAAGGGCAGCATGCCGGTGCGCGCGGGATCGGTGTCCGACCAGATGTGGCTGCGGTAGGAAAGGAAGCCGTTGGGCTTGCCCTCGGTGAAGGGGGAGTTCGCGAACAGCGCGGTCGCCAGCGGTTGCAGGGCAAGGCTGGTGCGGAACTTCTTCACCATGTCCGCCTCGCTCGAATAGTCGAGGTTGACCTGGATGGTGCAGGTGCGCAGCATCATGTCGAGGCCCATCGTGCCCACGCGCGGCATGTGGCGCAGCATGATGTCGTAGCGGCCCTTGGGCATGATCGGCAGCGCGGCGCGGGTCTTGTCGGGCCACATGCCGAGGCCGAGGTAGGCCTTGCCGATGTGATCGCCGATGGTCTTGACCTGGGCGAGGTGGCGGCCGGTTTCGGCGCAAGTCTGGTGCAGGTTTTCCAGCGGCGCGCCGGACAGTTCGAGCTGGCCTGCCGGTTCCAGGCTGACGGTGCCGTCGCTGCCCTTCATGGCAATGACGTTGTCACCCTCGATGATCGGCTCCCACCCGAACTGGGTCAGCGCGTTCAGCAGATCGCGGATGCCGCCCTGCTCGCCGTACGAGGGGGCGTGGTGATCTGCGGTGTCGTAGACGAATTTCTCGTGCTCGGTCCCGATCCGCCACGCCTCGCGCGGCTTTTCGCCCGCGGCCATCGGCGCGGCAAGTTGGTCCAGGCTTTCGACGATCGGATCGTCGCGATCCGAAACCTCACGGGTGCTCATGGGCGCGGAGGTAGAGTGCCTTCGGGCCGGACGCTAGAACTTTTTGTACCGCTCGGTTTCTTTTGCGCGGGAGGCAAGGTTTTCGGGCGTTTTTAGCGGGATTGCGGCTTACCAGTCGCCGGCGATCGCCATCCACAACGCAGTGGCCCCGATGCTGGCGGTCTCGCCGCGCAGGATCCGCGGGCCTAGCGTGATCGCGCGGGCCATCGGATGGGCGCGGACCATGGCGCGTTCCTCCTCGTCGAAGCCGCCTTCCGGCCCCACCAGCAGCGCCGCCGGGCCCTTGTGCGCGGTGAACTGCGCGGCGGCGGGTTCGCCGCCGGTCTCGTCGGCGAAGAACAGTGCGCGGTCTTCGGGCCAGTCGCGCAGCAGGGCTTCGAGTTTTTTCGGCTCGGCCACGTGCGGCAGGGCGGTGCGGGCGCACTGTTCGGCGGCTTCGGTGACGATGGTGAGCGCGCGCTCGGCATTGAGCTTGTCGGCCACGCAGCGGCGGGTGACCATCGGCTGGATCGTCGCCACGCCCAGTTCGGTGGCCTTTTCCA
Organism: Sphingomonas sp. IC081; assembly: GCF_006874585.1. Lineage (GTDB taxonomy): Bacteria > Pseudomonadota > Alphaproteobacteria > Sphingomonadales > Sphingomonadaceae > Novosphingobium. Next base: position 2,892,790 of record NZ_CP029761.1, on the reverse strand, counting down.
GCACCAGGTCGAAGTTCGGCTTTTTCAGCAGCGCGGCGCAGAGCCAGAAGTCGGGCACCGCCTCACGCTCGCGCAGGCGGTCGCGCAATGTCAGCACGACGTCGCGCTTGCCTGCCGAGGTCACTTCGCCGGCCCATTCGCCGGTCTTGTCGTCGCACAGGATCACCGCGTCGCCGGGGGCGACGCGCATGACCTTGGCCAGATAGTGCGCCTGGCCGCCTTCGATGGTGACGGTCTGGCCCTGGGCGAGCGGACCGCTCACGAAGAGGCGCGGCGCCGAACGCGGCGGCCAGGCGGGGGTGGCACCCATCTTGAACTCCGTTCCTTCCTTGGCCGGCGTCGTGTTACTTCGCGAGCGACTTGAGCAGCGATTCCCACTGCTTGACGCCGGGATCAAGCGTCGCGAGCGGCAGGCGCTCGTTCAAACCGTGGGAAAAGCTGTCCTCGGCCCGCATGAAGCTGGCGGAAACGCCGAAGGCGGGGATGCCCTTGGCGCGGAAATGCATCGAATCGGTGGCGCCCGCGCTCATGCCCGGCACGATGGCGAGGCCCGGTGCGCGTTCGTGAACGGCCTTTTCGACCGCGGCCAGCACATCGGGACGCAGCGGCGATTCGATGGATTCGAGCGTGCCGTTGTCCTTGAAGGCGATTTTGATCGCCGGGTCGCCGATCACCCCGGCCAGCGTCGCCTGCACCGAGGCGCGGGTCGTGCCGGGGAAGATGCGGCAATTGATGTTGGCCTCCACCGATTGCGGTAGCGCGTTCGGGGCATGGCCGCCCTTGATCATCGTCGGCACGCAGGTCGTGCGGATGACGCCGACATACTCGCGCCTGGCCGAGAGCGTTGCGGCGGCAGCGGCATCGTTCGGATCGGCGGCGAAGGCACGCATGGCAGGCGCCACGTCGGCGGGGGCGACCTTGGCCGATCCTTCGAGGTAGGCCTTGGTCAGCGGGCTCAATTGTACCGGGAACTTGTAGGTCCAGACCTTGTCCGCCGCCGCGCCCATCGCCGCGATCGGGTTGGTGGCGCCGGGGCGGCTGGAGTGGCCGCCGGGATCGGTGAGCGAGAGCGTGTAGTCGGCATAGGTCTTCTCGCCCGCCTGGATCGAGTAGACGAAGGGCTTGCCGCCGGTATCGAGTTCGCCGCCGCCGGAATCGCCGTTGAGCACGAGCGCGGCATTGGACAGCGCGTCGGCCATGGCCCTGGTGGTGGCCATCTGGGTTTCCTCGTCGCCCGAGAAGCCGATGACGATGTCGCGCGCGGGCACCCAGCCAGCGCGCTTCAGTTCCATTACGGCGGCCACGATCATCGACAGGTCGCCCTTGTTGTCACGCGCGCCGCGGCCGAAGACGTAGCCGTTCTCGATCACGGCCTTGAAGGGGTCGCGCTCCCAGTCGGAGGGCTTGGCCTCCACCACGTCCATATGGGCGATCACCACCAGTGGCTTCGCCTTGCGGTCGCGGCCGGGATAGCGGGCGGTGAAGTAGCCGGTCTCGCCCAGCGGCGTGAAGGTCACGTCGCCTTCGGCAAAGCCGGCCGCGACAAGGCGCGCCTTGAGGCTGGCAGCCAGCTTTGGCACTTGCCCGCGCCCGGCGACGGTGGGCGTCTCGATCGCTTCCTTGAGGATGGCGAGCGCTTCCTTGCCGGCCGGGGTGACCGGCGCGTCATCGGCGGCGCATGCCGGCGCAGCGGCAAGCAGCAGGGCACTGGCGGCCAGTGCGGTGGAAACGGCGACCTTGGTTTTGCGCATCTTCGTTTGGTTCCCCTGGAAACGACGAGGCGCCCTTGTTGCGCGTTCGCCTGCCGGGTGCAACGCCGCCCCGTGTGTAATTGTCACGTTCTTGCATGACAGCGCGGTGCTTATGGAGTAGCCCGCATCGCGTGAGCGACTCTCTTCTCGTCCCGGATACCGAACATCGCGGCCTCGTTTCGGCCTTGCCGCCGCTGCCGCGCGCCTTCGCGATGCTGGCGCGGTTCGACCGGCCGATCGGCTGGTGGCTGCTGTTCTGGCCTTGTGCCTGGGGCGTGCTGCTGGCGGGCGGGGAAGCCCGCTGGGGCCTGATCCTGTGGCTGCTGGCCGGCTCCATCGCGATGCGCGGTGCGGGCTGCGTCTATAACGACATCGTCGACGCCGATCTCGACCGCAAGGTTGCGCGCACCGCCCAGCGGCCGATCGCCAGCGGCATGGTCAGCCCCCGCGCGGCATGGGTCTGGCTGCTGGCGCTCTGCGCGGTGGGGCTGGTGGTGCTGGTGCAACTGCGCCCGATGGCGCAACTGGTCTCGCTCGGCAGCGTGGCGCTGGTGGCGGCCTATCCCTTCATGAAGCGGATCACCTGGTGGCCGCAGGCCTGGCTTGGCATGGTCTTCACCTGGGGGGCGCTGGTCGGCTGGGTAGAGATCCGCAGCGATCATCTCGAAGTGCTGGCGGCGCTCTATGCCGGGGCGATCGCCTGGTGCATCGGTTATGACACGATTTACGCCATTCAGGACCGCGAGGACGACGCGCTTGTCGGCATCCGCTCTTCTGCCTTGCGCATGGGGACGCATGTGCGCGGCGGCGTGGCGGGATTCTACACGATTGCCGTGGCGTTCTGGGCGCTGGCGTTCTGGATGCTGCGCCATGACTGGGTGGCGATGGTCGGGCTCGTGCCGGTGGCGCTGCATCTGGCGTTCCAGGTCGTTACGCTCGACACTGCGGACGGCGACAATGCGCTGGCCCGTTTCCGCTCCAACCGCGACCTTGGCCTGGTGATGGCGCTGGCCTGCTGGGTGGTGGGGAACGCCGGGATCATCTGAAAGCGGCGCTTCGGGGTAAGATGCCCCTGCGTCAGCAGAAACGCATCGGTGCCGGTTCGAACGGCGGCGGCCGCAAGCTCATGTCGAAGCGTTCGTCCAGCGCCGCACAGACGGGATCGTGCCGCCGCTGGGTCGTCGCCACCAGGGTGGGGACATCGAGCATGTCGGCCAGTTCCACCCCGCAGGCCCGCCGCTCGTTCCAGCGGACCTCGCCGCGCAGCGCCTGGCCGTCGGGCAGATAGACGCAGAGGCTTTTCCCGCGCATCGGCGCCGTGTCGCGCATGACCAGGCACATGCCGTGCTCCGAGACATTGCGCACGAGGGTCAGCATGCCCTCGTGAAATTGCCCGGGCATGGCGCCGTGGAGCGCCCTGCCGCCCTCGCCGCGCGGCACTGCCGGATGGCGGGCATGGAGGTCCGCCGCCGGATCGGGGGTGACGACGACGGTGGCGCGGATCAGTGTCCTCAGGCGCGGTTCGCGGGCCCGGCGCGGGGTCGGGGTCGGGGCTGGGGGGGCTTGCGGCAGCAGCGCGGCCTCGGCGATCTCCCGGTCGCTCATGCCCAGTATCGATGCGTAGATCGCCATGTCGAGATTGCTTCCCATGTCCGTGCGCCTCCCGCCTTGCGGGTACCGACCGCACCCGCCGAAGAGCGGGGCGCTTTGCAAGGCCAGGGCGATCCTGCCCGCACCGTCTTCCCGCGCATTTAAACGGGTTATGGAGAAACCCCCTGTGTAAACGATTGCGGCGTATCGGCCGCGCGCCGTCTTGTCCGGCGGGAGGAGCGCGCATGCAAATATTGCACATGCCGCCATGCCCTCTTGTCGCGCTGCGAAAAATCCTGACATGCTGGCCGGGAAATGCTGCGCCAATACGAACTCGTCGAACGCGTCAAGGAATACGCGCCCCAGGCTGATGAAGCCTTGCTCAACCGTGCTTACGTCTACACCGTACAGAAACACGGAACCCAGAAACGCGCCTCGGGGGACCCCTATTTCAGCCACCCGGTCGAAGTCGCGGGGCTGATGACCGAACTGAAGCTCGATCAGCAGACGATCATCACCGCGCTGCTCCACGATACCGTGGAAGACACGCTAGCGACGATCGAGGAGATAGAGAAGCTGTTCGGGCCCGATGTCGCCCGGCTGGTCGACGGCGTCACCAAGCTCTCCAAGATCGAGGTGATGACCGAAAACGAGCGTGCGGCCGAAAACCTGCGCAAGTTCCTGCTCGCGATGAGCGAGGACTTGCGCGTGCTGCTGGTCAAGCTGGCCGACCGCCTGCACAACATGCGCACCCTCCACTACATCAAGAAGGAGGACAAGCGCCGCCGCATCGCCCGCGAGACCATGGATATCTACGCGCCGCTGGCCGAGCGCGTGGGCATGTACGAATACATGCGCGAGATGCAGATGCTCGCCTTCGAGCAACTGGAGCCTGAAGGTTATGCCACGATCACCGGCCGCCTCGCCCAGATCCGCAGCCAGGAAGGCGGGCAGGTCGATGCGATCGCGCTGTCGATCAAGCAGGTGCTGGCCGAGGCCGGGCTCAACGTGGAGGTCTCGGGCCGCGAGAAGCACCCTTACTCGATCTGGCGCAAGATGGCCGAACGCCATGTGACCTTCGAGCAGATCACCGACATCATGGCCTTCCGCGTGCTCACCGACAATGTCGAGGAATGCTACAAGGCGCTCGGCGTGCTGCACACCGCCTGGCAGATGATCCCGGGGCGTTTCAAGGACTATATCTCGACGCCCAAGTCGAACGGTTACCAGTCGCTCCATACCGCGCTGATCTTCGAGCGTTCGATGCGCATGGAAGTGCAGATCCGCACGCGCGAGATGCACAGCACCAACGAATTCGGCCTCGCCGCGCACTGGGCCTACAAGCAGGGCGGTGCCCGGCCAGACGGGCAGGTCGGCTGGCTGCGCGACCTGATCGAGATCGTCGATGCCAGCCACGACGCCGAGGAACTGCTCGAAAACACCAAGATGGCGATCTACCAGGATCGCATCTTCGCCTTTACCCCCAAGGGCGCGCTGTTCCAGCTGCCCAAGGGCTCGACGGCGGTGGACTTCGCCTATGCCGTGCACACCAATCTCGGCAACGCGACGGTGGGCGTGAAGATCAACGGGCGCCACATGCCGCTGCGCACGCGGCTGGCCAACGGCGACGTGGTGGAGATCATCAAGACCCCCAATTCCGAACCGCAGCTGTCCTGGCTGGGCTTTGTCGTCACCGGCAAGGCGCGGGCCTCGATCCGCCGCGCGGTGCGCGCCAAGGAGCGCGCCGAAGTCGCCGAGATCGGCGCCAAGCTGCTCGACGAGATCGCCGGGCGCCTGCCCGGCCGCATCGGCAAGAAGGCGATCGACGCGGCGATCCAGCGCCTCGACATGCGCGACGAGGAAGACTTCATGTTCGCGATCGGTTCAGCGCGGCTGACCGACCGGCAGGTGATGGAAGCGCTGGTCCCGGGCAGCACCGCCGATCTGGGCGACGAGCCGGAATGGACCCACACCGAACGCGCCATTTCGATCCGCGGGCTGACCCCGGGCATGGGCTTCGAACTGGCCGATTGCTGCCACCCGGTTCCGGGCGACCGCATCGTCGGCCTGCGCCGCCCCGACCACAAGGTGGAAGTCCACACGATCGACTGTCTGACGCTGGCCAACGGTGTCGATGCCGACTGGCTCGACCTTTCGTGGGGCGAACGGACCACTGGCGCGGTCGGCCGCCTGCAACTGGTGCTCTACAACCGCCCCGGCACGCTGGCGGAAGTGACGCAGATCCTCGCCTCGAACCGGGCCAACGTCACCAACCTGCAGATGGTCCAGCGCGACGAGCCTTTCGGCACGTACGAGGTGGATCTCGAAGTGGGCGACCTTGCGCACCTTACCCGTATCGTCGGCGCCCTGCGCGCCAGCGAGGCCGTGGCCGAGGCCCAAAGACTCTGAGGCGCGAGGCTCAGTAGGTGAGGGCGACGGTCACTTCGTCGCCTTCGCCCACTCCCTCGGCCTTGCGCACGCTGGCCTTGACCGGCAGCAGCCAGCCACCGTCGGACTTGCTGGGAAAGACCGAGGTGGCAAAGGTGCTGTCGCCGATCCGCGCCTTGACCTTGAGCGAGCCGAACCCGCGCGAGACGCCCTCCAGCTTGCGCATCAGCGCGGTGCCGGACAATGCTTCGCCCGCCTCGCCGCCAATGGTGAGGAAGTGCCAGGTGCCCCCGTTCGCCCCGCCGGTCCAGCGCCAGAGCGTACCGGTGTAGGTCAGCTGCTCGCCGCCGATCTCGCCGTTCACATGACCTCCCGGATCGGCACGGGAACGTTGCAGACGTCCACGCCGCCGGCCGGCTGGATATAGAAATCGTCCTTCCGGTTGGCGCGCTTGCCGGCATAGGCGGCGAAGCTCTGGCTCTCGGTCGAGAGGTATTCGTAGCCGGGCAGGCCGGGCACTTCATTGCCCATGCGCACCGAAAGGATCGGCACACGTTCCTGCGCGGTCTTGTAGAAGCCCATGTCACCGGTGCCGCGCGGCAGGGCGGAGAGGTTCTCCATACCCGAGATCACCCGGCCCACGAGCGCGACATTGCGGTCGAGCTGGCGCGGAGCCTGCCCGTTGACGACGTAAAGCTCGGCCCCGGTGCCGGTATCGGGGGCCATGTTGCGGCCGACGCCGACCATGCCGTAGCAGTGGATGGGCCACGATGCCTGTTCGTTGCCGGCGATCGGCCATCCTGCCGAGAAGCCATTGCGAGGGGCATATGCATCGTCACCGCCGTTCGCGTCTTTCGGCAGTCCCCTGGCGGGGGCGACGTATTCACTCTGCGGAACTGGCGCCAGGCCCTTGGGGAGCGGCTTGGCCTTCCCCGGCGTCTCGCCATCGGGATCGCCCCACTGGACGACGTAGTTGTCCTGCACGCGCACGACCGCGATGCCGTCGTACCAGCGTGCGGCGACCAGCTTGCGGATATTGCCCACCCAGCCTTGCGAGAAGGGCGCCGGCATCAGTTGGATCACCACGCGGCGCGGGTGTCCGGCGGCATCGGCGGCAAGGTCCATGACCAGCAGGTCGGACGGCGCGATTCTCTTCCACTCGGCGGCAGGGGCCTTGGCGACGATATCGGCGGGCGTCTGCGGCGCAGCAGGAGGCGGGGCGCCCTGCGCTGCGGGAATGAAGGCGGTCAAACAGGCGGAAAGCACGGAGGCCAAAAGGATTTTGCGCATTCTTGTGTGATGGCATGCCACGAACGCTTGCGAAAGCCTTTCGCGCACGCTAGGGCGCGCGTCTCCAGTGCATGCGGAGCGGTGGCCGAGTGGTCGAAGGCGCTCGCCTGGAAAGTGAGTATACGTCAAAAGCGTATCGAGGGTTCGAATCCCTCCCGCTCCGCCAGTCTTTCCGGTCCGTCCGGATTTTCAGACACATCATCAGCCGGATTGGCCCGGCTCCCGCCGCGTGCTAGCCGGAGCCATGCTGACGATCAGGCAGATCGAGATTTTTCGCGCCGTCATGATCACCAAGACGGTGAGCGGGGCGGCGCGCATGTTGGGGACGTCCCAGCCCGGGCTCAGCCGCATGCTCGCGCATATCGAGGACCGGCTGCGCTTCCGCCTGTTCGACCGCACGCGCGGCCGGTTGGTGCCCACGCAGGAGGCGCGCGCGCTGTTCGAGGAAATCGAGCATGTCTACAAGGGCTTCGCCGATCTCGAACATGTCGTGCAGCGCCTCGCCAAGGGCAGCGACCGCACCTTCCGGGTTGGCGCCTCGCCCTCGCTCGGGCATTCGGTGGTGCCGCAGATGCTCTCGCGGCTGACCGCGAACTATCCCGGTCTCACCATCCAGTTCGACATTCTCTCGGTCGAGCAGGCGGACGACTATCTGGCGCTTCAGCGCGGGGACTATGCCCTGACGGTATTCCCCATCGACCACCCCAACGTACTCTCGAGTCGCATCGGCAGCGGGCGGATGGTCTGCGCGGTGCCAGCCGATCACCCGCTGGTCGGGCGGGCGCGCATCTCGGTGGCCGATATTCGCGGCGAGCGCATCCAGTCGTTCCGTCATGATACCCCGCACGGGCGCATCATCGCGGAGATGTACGCCGCGGCGGGGGAGGAGTTGGAAGTCGCCACTTACGTGCGTTTTGCCGAAACGGCGGTGGCATTTGTCGCCAATGGGATGGGGCTGGCGCTGGTCGACAGCTTCACCGCGATGCAGGCCCATGCCGATAGCGTGCGCTTTCTGGAGTTCGACGCGCCGGGTGTGCTGCCGGTCTACATCAGCCGCAACATCGAGGCGGCGCGGCCCATCATCGGCGAGACTTTCGAGGAAATCGCGCGCAATATCCTGCTCAATCTGCCCAGGGCGCGGCGTCCCTCCGGTACATAACATAACGGTATGATCGACCACACCATGCGCACTGGCAAAGCCGCGGGCCTTACAACACCCTGCTTGTGTCCGCGACGGGAAGAATGATCGCGGGGCGCGAGTCCGGCATCGGTTCGCCGGAGAAAACAGGTCGTGCGGTCAAGCACGGCCGAACATGGGAAGAGGCAAGACCATGGCGACATATTCCGCAGCCGGATCGGTGTCCGTGCGCCCTTACGTGACTGTCAGTGGCAAGCCCGTGGCGTCGGATGCCGATGGCTGGACTGCGCGGCAGATCCTTGTCGTGGCGGTCTGCTTCGTGCTCAACATGCTCGACGGCATGGACGTGCTGATCCTCTCCTACATCGCGCCGGCGCTGTCGGCCGACTGGAAGATCAGCCCGGAGAGCCTGGGCGTGGTGTTCAGCTCCAGCCTTGCCGGCATGGCTGCGGGCGGCTTGCTGGTCGCGCCGATGGCCGACCGCTTTGGCCGCCGCAAGCTGATCATCGCCTCGTTGGTGATGATGGCGACCGCGATGTTCGGCTCGGCACTGGCCACCAGCATTGCCGAGCTCGTCGCCTCGCGTTTCCTCGTGGGCATCGGGATCGGCACCGTGCTGGCGACGATGGCGGCGTTGACCGCCGAATATGCGCCGGCCAGGTACCGCACGTTTGCGGTCGGATTCCTGCAGGCGGGTTATCCCGTGGGTGCGACGCTGACCGGCTTCATCGTTGCGCGCCAGATCGACGTTCACGGCTGGCAGGCCATGCTGCTGGGCGCGGCGATCCTGTGCACGGTCTCGCTGCCGCTGGTCTGGGTGCTGCTGCCCGAATCCATCGACTTCCTCCTCTCCCGCCAGCCGCGCGGCGCCCTGCCGCAGGTCAACCGGCTGCTGGTCTCGCTCGGTCGCGATCCGCTGGAGGCGCTGCCCGAGCGCCGCGTGGCCGAGCGCGGCGACGTCGGCCTGCGCGGGGTGCTGGGCGAAGGGCGCCGTGCCGGTACGATCCTGCTGTGGATGGCGACCATCTTCGGTTTCATGACGCTCTATTTCGTGATCAGCTGGATCCCCAAGCTGGCGGTGGAGGCCGGCCTGCCCGCCACGCAGGCGATCTATGCGGGCGCGGTCTACAACATCGGTGCCTTTGTCGGCATCACCGCGCTGGGCCTGATCGCCACCCATGTCGACCTGCGCCGCCTGATCCTCGTCTTTATGGTCTGCGCGGCGGCGGCGCTGGTCGTCTTTGGCGCCATCGCCATGCCGATCGCGGCGACGCTGCTGGTCGCCTTCCTGATCGGCGCCTTCATCCAGGGCGGCTTCAATGGCTGCTATCCGCTCGCCACCAGCTTCTACCCGCCTTCCGTGCGCAGCACCGGGCTCGGCTGGGCGATGGGCGTGGGGCGCATCGGTGCCGTGATCGGCCCGATACTGGGCGGTGTGCTGCTCGCCGAGAAGGTGCCGTTGCCGGTGATCTTCGCGATCTTCGCGGTTCCCGCGGTCGTGGCGGGGATCTGCGTCACCTTCATCAGGTTGCCCGCCAAGGGCTGACGGAATGCCTGGGACATATCCCAGGCATTTGCCCCGCCGCCGTTTCAGAACACGTCCCAAGGACCGAAATCATGTTGCAGCCCCCTGTCGCCGTTTCGGCGCCCGCCCGCGCGTCCATCCTCTGCGGCCTTGTCGGCTCGGGTATCGGCGGATCGCGCAGCCCCGAGATGCATGAGCGCGAAGCCCGCGCACTGGGCCTGCCGATGGTCTATCGCATTCTCGAAAGCGAGGCCGTGGGTTTCGGAGCCGGGGATCTCGGCCAGTTCCTCGCCATGCTGGCCTCGCTCGGGTTCGACGGGGTCAACGTCACCCATCCCTTCAAGCAGGCGGTGGTGCCCCTGCTCGATGAACTGTCCGATGCCGCCGTGCGGCTCGGCGCGGTCAATACCGTGCTGTTCCGGGACGGCCGGACTTATGGCGACAATACCGACTGGTCGGGCTACCGCGCGCATTTCCTGGCCGGACTGGGCGTGCTGCCGCGCGGCAAGGTGGCGATGATCGGTGCGGGCGGCGCCGCGGCGGCAGTGGGCTATGCCCATCTCGACCTTGGCGCGCGGCGGCTGGCCATCTTCGATCCGGCGAGCGACCGCGTGCAAGCGCTGGCCGCCCGGCTGGGCGCGTTGTTCCCCGAGGCCGAGGTCGTGGCGGCGGCGTCGCCCGCCGCGGCGCTGGCCGGGGTCGATGGCGCCGTGCAGGCATCGCCCGTCGGCATGCTCAGCCATCCCGGCCTGCCATTCGATCCGGCCTTGCTGGAGCCGCGCATGTGGGTCTCGGACGTGATCTATTTCCCGCTCGAAACGCAATTGCTGCTGGCGGCAAAGGCGATCGGCTGCGCGACGCTCAACGGCGGCGGCATGGCGGTGATGCAGGCGGCGCACGCCTTTGCGCTGTTCACGGCGCGCGAGCCGGACAGTCGGCGGATGCTGGCGGACTTCGCGGCGGCGTAAGGGCAGGGGGCATGGCCCCCAGCCTCGGTCTGAAACGGCCGCCCGCCTATTCCGCCACGGCTTCCGGTGCCCGGAACCGGTTTTGCGCGGCCAGCCTGATCCCGGCATTGGGCGCTCCGTAACCGGCGTAAGTTCCCCCGCGTTCTACGAACTCGAAGAAGAACAGCTTGTCGAAGGCGCGGCTGTAGAGCTGGCGGTAGGTATTGCCGGAGCCGTCCTCGTCGTAGAGCACGCCGCCCTGCTGCATGCGCCTCGCGGCCGCGTCGTCGAAGCCGAAACGGGCGACGAGGTCGTCGTAGTAGTTGGCGGGGATCTCCAGCATCGCGGCGCCGCGGGCGCGGGTCTCGGCGGCGGTGGCCATGATGTCGTCGCAGGTGATCGCCACGTGCTGGAAGCCGCCGCCCATGCCTTGTGCCAGGAAGCGCGAGGACAGCGTCTCGCGCGCGTCGGAAGCGTTGAGGGTGAGGCGGAAAGTGCCGTCGGGTGATTGCAGCGCCTGGCTATGGACAAGGCCGGAGGGATCTATCACGTCGTTGGCATCGCGGCCTTCAAGGCCGAACAGCGCGCGCCAATAGAGCTGCCACGAGAGGAACTCGTCGTTGTGGACGACGGCGGCGAGGTGGTCGATGTCGCGCACGCGCGCTGCGGTTTCGGCCTCGCTGCCGGATTCCGGCTGCGGGCGGGCTTCGAACTCGCGGGCCCAGAGCGCTTCGGCGCCGTCATCCTCGACAAGGTAGACAAGGCTGCCGCCCACGCCGCGCAGCGCCGGCATTGCCATGCGGCCGGGACGGCCTTCCTGGCTATAGGCGCGGATGCCCAGCGCGGCGGCGCGACGCATCACCGCCTCGGCGTCCTTCACCCGTACGCCGATCGCGCAGATCGAGGGGCCGTGGACGATGCGATAGGACTTGGCGAAGCCCTTGGCCTCGGCATTGATGACAAGGTTGACGTTGCCCTGCCGCCAGCGGGTGACTTTCTTGGTGCGGTGGCGGCCGATCTCGCTGAACCCAAGCGATGCGAAAGTCGCGCCAAGGCGGGCGGCGTCTTCTCCGGCGGCGGTGAATTCCACGAACTCGGCGCCCAGCGGCGGCTGTGGCGGGGGGATGTCGGCCGGCTGGCCAAGCAGGCGCCGGGCGGCATCGCGTACGTATTCGAGCGAGCGGTGGCCGTCCTGCGCCACCAGGCGCGAGGAGGTCGAGCGGAAGCGGTCGTTGAAGATTTCCAGCGAGAGCGGGCCCCGATAGCCGGTGCGCAGGATCTCGGCGACGTAGCCGGGCAGGTCCAGTCCGCCTTGCCCCGGCAGGTTGCGGAAGTGGCGGCTCCAGTAGAGCAGGTCCATGTCGAGCAGCGGGGCGTCGGCGAGCTGGACGTAGACGATCTTGTCGCCGGGGATCTCGCGGATGCTTTCGCTCGGGATGCGGCGCGAGAGCGAATGGAAGCTGTCGAGGATGATGCCGATGGCGGGGTGATCGACCTCCTTGACGATCGACCAGGCCTCGCGGTGGTCGTTGACGTGGCGGCCCCAGGCAAGCGCTTCGTAACCGACCAGGATGCCGCGCGCGGCGGCCCGTTCGCCAAGGTCCCGGAAGTCGTCGACGATACGCTCGCGCTCGCCCAGCGCGTGGGGCGAGCAGTTGGAGCAGACGAGGATGCGGTCGGTATCGAGTTCGGCCATTAGGTCGAACTTGCGCTCGGCGCGGTCCATGGCGCGCTGGCGTAGCGCGCCGGGCATGCCTTCGAAATCGCGGAACGGCTGGTAGAGCGAGCAGCGGATGCCGAGGTCCGCCATCATCGCGCGCACTTGCGCGGGGCGCAGGGCCGAGCCGATCAGGTCGTTTTCGAAGATCTCGACGGATGCGAACCCGGCATCGGCGGCGGCCTTGAGCTTTTCCTCCAGCGTCCCGCGCAGGGATACCGTGGCGATGGCGTTGTGGGCGTTGGGCATGCTGGGCCTCCGGTGCAGTTCCAGCCCCCGGTATCGAGGCCCAGGCTACGCCCTTGAAGCCCCGCCGTCGACATCGCTCATGCCTCTTTGTTATGGTTTGGCGTTCAGGCTGCAGGGCAAGGCATGAAATTCAGCCGAGGCCCTTGGCGATGGCATCGAGCGCCCGCAAGGTGCCGATGAGGGTCTTCATCTCGCCGATCGGGATCATGTTGGGCCCGTCCGAGGGGGCATTGTCCGGATCTTCGTGAGTCTCGATGAACACTGCCGAAACCCCCACCGCACAGGCGGCGCGAGCCAGCACCGGCGCGAATTCGCGCTGTCCGCCCGAAGTCGCGCCAAGGCCGCCGGGTTGCTGGACGCTGTGGGTGGCGTCGAACATCACCGGGTAGCCGGTGCGCGCCATGATCGGCAGGCCGCGAAAGTCCGATACCAGGGTGTTGTAGCCGAAGCTGGTACCCCGGTCGCACAGGATGATCCGCTCGTTGCCGGTGCTGGCGATCTTGTCGGCGACGTTCTGCATGTCCCAGGGGGCGAGGAACTGGCCTTTCTTGACGTTGACGACGCGCCCGGTGGCGCCGGCGGCAAGCAGCAGGTCGGTCTGGCGGCAGAGGAAGGCGGGGATCTGGATCACGTCCGCCACGTCCTTCACCGCCTCGCACTGCGCGGCTTCGTGGACGTCGGTGAGCACCGGGCAGCCGAAACCCTGCCTGACCGCGTCGAGCACCGCGAGCCCTTCCTCCAGTCCGACGCCGCGCGCGGTGGACAGCGAGGAGCGGTTGGCCTTGTCGAAGCTCGACTTGTAGACGAAGCGGGTGCCGGTCGGGGCGCAGGCCTCGGCGATCCGTTCGGCCATGAACAGCGCGTGGTCGCGGCCCTCGATCTGGCAAGGGCCGGCGATCAGCACGAAGGGCGCGTCGCCGCCGATCTCGATGTCGTCGCGGATGGTGAAGCTGCGGGGCGGGACAGGGGCCATGGTCATGCTGCTTTGCTGTCAGGAATGGGGGAGATCGCCGGGCGCCGCGTTCCAGCACGCGACCGCGATCCGGTCTTGGGAGAGATGCAGGACGGAAAGCGCTCCGGTATCCATCTTGGCAGCGGCTGCGGGGATGCCGAAGCCTTGCGCGATGACCCGGTAGATGCCGTTGCTGGAAACCACCAGCACGGTCTCGTCGCGGTCCAGCACCAGGCGGGCGAGGAAGGCCTGCCACTGGGCGCGGATCTCGCCCTCTGGCGGGCTCCAGCCGAAGCCTTGCGGAAACCGGCTGTCCTGCTGCCAGCCGTCGATGGCCCTGTCGCCGTGCGCTGCGCGGATCTCGGCGTTGGAGCGGCCTTCCCAGCAGCCATAGTCGATCTCGCGCAGTTCGGGGGCGATGGTCAGCGCAGCGGCGCAGAGCCCCATGGCCTCGGCGGCGATGGCGGCGGTCTGCACCGTGCGTTGCAGCGGCCCGGCATGGATGCGTGTGGGCACCATGCCGCGCGACAGGAGGGCCTTGCCGATGGCGGCGGCCTGTGCGCGGCCCTTGCCGACCAGCGGCAGGTCGCTGCGGGCGCCGACCCAGACGACGCGGTCTTCGGGGCCGAAGGTGTTGCCGTGGCGGGCGAGGATCAGCCGCATGTCAGCGCGCCAGTTCGCCTTCGCGGGCGATGATCGCCTCGACCAGCGGCACATCTTCGGGCGCATCGACCGAGGCATGGGTGCGGCCCCGGTAGTCGACCGGGACGACACGGATGGTCATGCCGTTTTCGAGCGCGCGCAATTGCTCCAGCCCCTCGGTCAGTTCGAGCGGCGAGGGCGGCAGCGCGACATAGCGGGCAAGGCTCCTGGCGGTGAAGCCGTAGAGGCCGATGTGGCGATAGACCGGCGCCATTCCCGCCGTGCGCACGAAGGGGATGATCTGCTTGGAAAAGTAGAGCGCATTGCGGTGCCGGTCGAACGTCACGGTAGTGCCGCTGGCGGGGGCGACTGCCTTGTGGGCCTTGAACGCGGCCAGTTCGTCCTTGCCGAGCGCGACCGCCGGGGTGACGATGTCGAAGTCCGGCTCGCTGTCGGCCGCGGTATCGCTGGCGCCTGCGAATTCCGCGACCATTGCCGCCAGGACCCACGGCGGCGTCAGCACCGCATCGCCCTGGAGGTTGATGAGCGCGGTTTCGGTGATGCCCGCGCTTGCCGCCGCCTCGGCCATGCGCTCGGTGCCGTTGCGGCAGGTCGGCGACGTCAGCACCGCCTCGCCGCCGAACACGGCGGCGTGCTCGGCGATGCGGCGGTCCTCGGTGCAGATCACCACGCGCGAGACGCCGGGAACGGCGCTGGCGATGCGCCAGACCCGCTCCAGCATGGTCATGCCGGCAATCGCCAGCATGGGCTTTCCCGGCAGGCGGGAGGAGCCGAAGCGGGCGGGGATGACGATGGCGGCGCTCATCGACGGCGACTCCGGGGGCTCAGGGCTTGAACGCGAACCAGGTCGGGTAGCGCGAGTTCCAGCTGTCCTCGCTGCATTCGATCACGAAAAGTTCGAGGCCGTTGCGGGCGACGAAGTCGTCGACCGCCGAGACCACCAGCGGCCAGTCGGCATGGTAGTCGTCGCCGGCGATGATGCCGCCCTGCTTGAGCTTGGGGTACCATTCCCAGAAGGTCTTGCCGCCTTCCTCGCCGTTGTGGGCGTAGCCGTCGACATAGATGAAATCGAGCGAGTTCTCGCCGAACAGGTGCGAGGCCTCGTCGAAGCGCATGCGCAGGATCGAGTTGCGGTCGCGGTAGGCGTTGAGGCGCACGATCGCCTCCATGTACTGCGCGGTGCCGTGGCCGCGGTCGCCCGCCCAGGCATCGACGCTGAACAGGTAGCCGATCTGCGAACGCTCGAAGATGCGCTGCGAGAAATCGCCCGCGGCGACGCCCAGTTCGATGCCGATGCCGCCGGGGCGGATCAGCGTGGCGACGTCGTCGCGGCGGTTGAAGCCGGCGATCCTCGCCCGCAGGGTTTCGTCGATGCGGAAGCCGGTGTCTAGGATGGTAGCGATCATTTCAATTCCCCCGGTTGAAGTGGTGTCGGTTCGCGCCGGTCAGGGGCGCAGCAATTCGTAGCTCTGGATCATGCCGGAAAGGCGCCCTTCGCCGTCCACGACGGGCACCACCGAAAGCGGGCGACCGGCCTCCTGCAGCAGCAGCAGGACATCGGCGACGACGCCGTCCTCGCCGATCACCACGGGGCCGGTCTTCATGACGTCGGCGGTGCGGGCGGCGTAGAGGTCGCGGCGGGCCTCGATCAGGCGGCGCACGTCGCCGTCGACGACAAGGCCGAGCAGGCGGTTGTCCTGGTCGACCACGCAGACCGCGCCCATGCACCCGGCGGAGATCACCGCGATCATCTCGGCCACGCTGGCATCGGGGGATACGATCGGCAGGTCAGCGCCCTTGCGCATCAGGTGGCGCACCGGGATCATGTGGCGGCCGAGCAGCCCGGCGGGGTGGTGGCGCAGGAAATCCTCGCGGGTGAAGCCCCGCGCACGGCTGGCGGCGACGGCAAGGGCATCGCCGATCGCCATCTGCAGGGTCGTGCTGGAGGTGGGGGCCATGCCGATGTGGTCGGCCTCGCCCTCAATGTCCATCAGCACGAGATGGTCGACCACTTGCGCCAGCGGCGAGCGGGCGCGGCCGATCACGCCGATCAGCGGGCACTTGCGCGCCTTGAGGATCGGCAGGATGCGCATGATCTCCTCGGTCGAGCCGCTGTTGGAGAACAGCAGCACGACGTTTTCGGTCTGCACCGCGCCAAGATCGCCGTGCGCGGCCTCGGCTGCATTGAGGAAGAACGCGGCGGTGCCGAGGCTGGAGAAGGTTGCCGCCACTTTTGCCGCGACCAGGCCCGACTTGCCGATGCCGAGGCAGACCACCGGCCGCTGCTGCGCGGCGAGCAGGGCGACGACGGCAGCCATGGCGGCATGATCGGCACCCAGGAAGTGGCTTAGTGCATCGCGCTCGGCGGCCAGCACCTCGCGGAACCACTGGGTGCGGGGATCCTCGTGGGCAGCGGCGGTGTCCGCGCGGTCGAAGGCGGAGATGGCGGCGTTCAGCATGGCTGCGCTCCAGCCAGCGCGGCCTGAAGCTGCAGGTTTTCGCGCTGCAGGTCGGTGTTCCAGGTAGCGAGCCCGAAACGGCGCACGTCGACCTGGCGCCAGAACAGGCCGGGGTCGCGCTCCAGCAGCGGGAGCTTGGCGAGCGCATTGGCGCACTGCGAGCCCATGTCGATCACTTCGGCCAGTTCGGTGAGGTAGAACGGCAGCGGCCGGGCGGGATCGCCCATGTGCTCGGCGTGGGGGCTGGCAGCTGCCGCGAGGGCTGTCGCGAGGCCGCGTTGCAGCGCTTCGCGGGCCGCCTCGACCTCGCCCTCGGCAATGTCCAGGCGGGCCTCGTAGAAAGCCGCGCCGACCGCCTTGGTGGCGAGGATCGGCGAGAAGCGGGCCCAGTCGGCGTCCGCCGCGGCGCGGTACCAGCGCCGGGCCGAGGCCCGGTCGCCGACGAGTTCGCAGAGGCGTCCGGCCAGGAACGCCAGCGAGATCTTCCAGCGCGCGACATGGGGCGGTACCTCCGGCCCGTTGGTCTCCGGCGCCTCGACATAGCTGGTGATGGCGTCGATCAGCGGTCCTGCCTGGCTGCCGGCGCGGGTTTCCAGCACGCGGTAGCCATAAACGGTGAGCGCCGCGCCTTGATCGGCCGAACCGGGGCGGGTGTTGCTCACGACATGTTCGGCGAGGCGGGCGAGGGTCTCGTCGTTGCGCAGCCGTTCGCCCATCTGCACCATTGGGCGGTAGAGCCAGGGATTGTCATAGGCATTGCCGAAATCGGACAGAACCGGGATCGCGGCGTCGCTGGCACCTCCGTCAAGCGCGGCAGGGCGATAGGCATCGCGGTGCCCGGCGCCCGCTAGGGGGTTGGCCGAGGCCAGCACCAGCAGCCAGGGGCCGGTGCTGTTGCCGCCGAGCGGTACCGGCATGAAGGCGCGCGGGCCGATCGGGTCCTGTGTGAGCAGGCCTTGTTCGTGGCGCATCTCGATGAGGAAGCGGCTGGAGAGCGCCGCGCTCAATTCCGGCCAACCCTCGGGCAGCGGTTCGTGCGGGGCGGCGGCGCGGCGGATCGCGAGGATCAGCCGGCCATCGAACTTGAGCAGGTTCAGGTAGCGATCGAGCAGGGCTTCCCAGCCCGCCGCGGTGTCCGGCTGGACCGCGACCACGCTGTCGAGCGAATGCGGCGTGATCGCCGCGTATTCGCTGCCGGTCAGCACGCGTGCGGCCTGGCTCAGCGCGGCGACGATGCGGGCGCCATCGGCGGCATCGGCGCCGTCGACCAGCACGGTGTCGCCGACGCGCACCTGATCGGCGGCCAGCACGAAGCGGGCGATCATGTCGTCGGCGTCGATGCCGGGACGGGAGAGCAGGCCGCCGCCATCGCCGCTTGCACGGCGCTCGTAGAAGCTCAGTGCCGGCAGGGCGTGGCCCGTGCGCTGGGCATAGTCGGGCAGGGTCATGTCGCCGGGATGGCGGCTCCAGCCTTCGCCCAGCACGATGCCTTCGATACGCGAACGGTTCCCGGCGGCGGCGCGCAGGACCAGCCGCTCGGCGCTGCCGAGGCTGCGCAGGCGCTCGGCAAAGGCCGCCTCGCCGCCAGCTGGCGGCCATTCGAGGTAGGCGCTGCCGGCGGCGGGAGCGTCGGCACCCAGGGCGTGGATCTCGCAGCCCAGCAGCGCCAGTTCCTGCGCCAGCCGGCCATGGGCGGCCAGGTCCAGCGCGATGCGGCAGGGGCCGAGGCGCGATACGATGGCGCTGGCGTCATGGATGCTCATGGCGGCTCGAATTCTCCCGTTGCGGATCGCCGCGCAGCAGGCGGCGATCCGCGTGAAGCGCCGCTCCGGGGAAAGGCGCGCGTTACTCGACTGGCTCAATTATAGGATAACGATCGGGCGGACGGTGGTCCGGTGCGGCAAATTTTGCCTGTGTCGTTCCGGCGGGGCCGGAGCCCCGGCAATCCCTCTATATTGAGCCAAGCCCGTGAACCGGGACCCGTTCCCGCTCCGCCAGTCCTTATCCGAGGGATGCCATGTCCAAGACTTCCATCCGCGCCGCGACCCTGCCCAAGCTTTTTGACGTCGTGCCCGGTGACCTGAACCTTCGCTATCTCTCGCTCGACTGCTTCGACACGCTGATCTGGCGCAATACCCAGTCCCCGCAGGACCTGTTTGCCGACCTGCCGGTGGCGGGCGGGGCGATGGGCCCGCGCCGCCAGGCCGAAAGCGCCGCGCGGGTCGCCGCGCCCGATCGCCATCGCCGCTTCGAGGTCACGCTCGACGAGATCCATGCCGAACTCTCGCCGCGTGCGGGCAAGGCCGCGCAGGCCGCGATGGTGCAGGCCGAACTCGATGCCGAGGCACGCCACTGCTTCGCCTTCGAGCCCACCCGCCAGCTGATCGTCGAGGCCAAGCGGCGCGGGCTCAAGGTCATCATCGTCTCGGACACCTACCTTTCGGAAAAGCGCCTGCGCGCCCTGATCGCACAAGTCGGCGGGGCGGACCTTGCGGCGATGATCGACCGCATCTTCTGCTCGTGCGAATATGGCGTGGGCAAGCATGGCGGGCTGTTCCGCTTCGTGCTGAAGGAACTGGGGATCAAGCCCGAGCAGATGCTGCATGTCGGCGACAATTTCGTCGCCGACCTCACCTCGCCGCGCAAGCTCGGCATTCCCAGCGTCCATCTCGTGCAGTTCGACACCCAGGCCCAGCAGCGTCTGCGCATGGAAGCGGCGGCGTCGAGCATGATCGATCCGGCCACCCGCGTGACCGTGCCGGTCTATCAGCCCCACCGGGCGCAGATCGCGCTGCGGGGGGATGCCGACCCGGTCTATGCCTTCGGCCACGACGTGCTTGGCCCGATCATGCATGGTTTTGCCTCGTGGATCCGCGAGGAGGCCGAGGCGATGGAAGCGGCGAGCGGGCGGCCGGTGAAGCTGCTGTTCCTCCAGCGCGATGGCCATCTTCCCGCCAAGGCCTTTGCCGCGCTCTATCCCGACTGGGCGGACCGCGTGGCCGAGGCCACCATCAGCCGCGTCATCGCGGTTGCCGCAAGCTTTGTCGACGAGGCCGCGGTGCGCCGGCACATGACGCCCTGGCTGGTGCCGCATATCCAGAAGACGCTCGACAAGGCGCGCATCTGCGCGCGCCAGTTGCTGTTCGACGAGGCGGAAACCGAAGCGTTGCTGGAGGGCGACCTTGCGGGCTTCGGCAAGCGGGTGATGCAGGCGCACAACCTCAAGAAAGTGCTCAAGCGATCGGCCGAGTTCGGCGAGCGCATGTTCCGCCACTTGCGCAGCATCGGCGTCGAGCAGGGCGACACGGTGATGCTGATCGACCTTGGCTACAACGGTTCGGTGCAGAACGCGGCCGAGGCGCGGCTGCGCAAGGGCATGAAGCTCGATGTCGCCGGCCGCTACATGCTGCTGCGCGAGACGACGCCGTCGGGGCTCGACAAGAAGGGCTACTTCGACACCCGCAACTACGACTACAACGTGCTTTCGACGGTGTTCAACTCGATCTCGGTGATCGAGCAGTTCAGCACCATGTCGGTCGGTTCGGCGCTCGACTACGAGGCGGACGGCACCCCGGTGCGCGAGGCCGCTTCGGTCCCCGCCGCCCAGAGCGACTGCCGCGAGCGCGGGCAGGCGGCCTGCGTCGACTTCATTCGCGGTGTCGGCACCGGCTTTGTCCGGCCGCCGCGCTCCGACGATAGCGACAGCCGCCGCCGTGCCGCCATGGGGGTGATGAGCCGCCTGTTGCTGATGCCGGTCGAGGCGGAAGTCGAGATGCTCAAGACCTTCAGTCACGACGCGAACTTCGGCGTCGACGACATGCTGGAGATGTCGAACCTCGAGGCGGCGCAGAAGAGCATCCGGCGCCGCGGCTTCTTCTACATGCGCAATGCCCAGCGCATGTACCTGCCGGGCGAACTCCAGCAGTTCGGCCTGCCGCTCAATCTCTCGGTCTTCGGCATCCGCCGTTTCAACCTCGAACTCGCCAAGGGCGATGTCGACATCGATGCGCTGCAACTGCCGATCCAGGTCTACGGCGGCGGTGAAAGCGCGGCCAAGACGGTCGGCGCCCACCGCACCGCCGACGGGTTCTTCCGCGCCATCGTGCCGGTGGGCATGGGCCAGTTCTCGATCGGCCTGTTCCTGGGCCGCCTGTTCCAGTTCGTGCAGTTCGAGGAGATCAGCTTGCAGCCTGCCAACAGCCTTACGGCGGAAGAGGCCACGCCGGTGGCCACGGTTACCGACGGCATGGAGGAAGTGGCCCCGGGTCTCTACCGGATCGCGGCGCCGGAAGGTTTCATGATCGTGCCTGCCGTGCCGAGCCAGGAGCAGATGCTGCTCAACCTCGTGTTCCGCCCGATCGTCACCCGCGCCGAGGCGCAGGCGGTGGAGACCCGCCAGGTCGCGTGACCTGGTGCGTTTTCCAATCAGGTGGAATCACTTGATGAATCGGAAACTGCTCTAAGGAGAGTTTGTTTGAAAAATGCCCGAATGGGCATTTTTAGCGCGGCACCAGCCCACTCCCCCACCCGACCACCCAACGACTGTACCCTAGTGGGTGGTCGGGTGGGGGAGTGGGCTGGTGCCGCCTAAATCCGCCCTCGGCGGATTTTCAGACCAACTAAGAAAAAGGCCCGCGATGCGCAGAGCATCGCGGGCCTTTCGTTATCCCGGGTTACGGCCGCCTCGTGGCATCACTCGCCGCAGGGGCGGGTCGCCTTGCAGGTCTCGACCCACTGGATCACGTCTTCGCGGCGCTTGCCCGAGAGCGGCATGCGCGGCATGCGCACGCGCTCGGTGCCGCGGCCCATGATCGTTTCGGCCAGCTTGATCGACTGCACGAGGTCATGCTCGGCATCGAGGTGGAGCAGCGGCATGAACCAGCGGTAGATCGCGCGGGCTTCCTCGATGTTGCCTTCGTTGAAGGCGGCGATCAGGCGCACCGATTCACGCGGGAAGGCGCTGGTGAGGCCCGAAACCCAGCCGCTGGCGCCCAGCATCATGCCTTCGAGGGCGACGTCGTCGAGACCGGCCATGACCGAGTAGCGATCACCGAAGCGGTTGATGAGGTCGGTGAAGCGGCGGGTATCGGGCGCGCTTTCCTTGACCGCGACGATGTTCGGCACGTCGGCCAGCGCTTCCAGTGCCTCGGCGCTGACGTTGACGCGATAGGCCGGCGGGTTGTTGTAGAGCATGATCGGCAGCGAGGTCGCCTCGGCGACGGTGCGGAAGTGGGTGACCAGTTCCTCGGTGGTGGGCACGTAGACCATCGCCGGCAGCAGCATCAGCGCGTCGACACCGATCTTCTCGGCATCCTTGGCATAGGCGACTGCGCGTTCGGTGGTGAACTCCGAAACGCCCGCCACCAGCGGCACGCGGGCGCCGACGGCTTCCACCGCACCGGCGAGGATCTTGCGCTTCTCGTCGGCTTCCAGCGAGTTGTTCTCGCCGCAGGTGCCGAGCAGGATCAGGCCGTCGACGCCGTCGTCGACCAGCGCGGTCTGCACGGCCTGGGTGGCATCGGCATCGACCGAGTAGTCCGGCGCAAACTGGGTGGTTGCTGCGGGGTAGACCCCGGTCCAGAGCGTCTTGGTCGAAGGCATCGTCGGGTGTTCCTGAAAATTGACTGGAACATTCGTATACGATATATGATAGACCTAAGCAATGGCTTTCTGGGAGCCCCCGGAAATGCTAGCGCTCCCCATCTATCTGGACAGGAGTTGACGGTGGCACAGGGTAATGCAGCCGGAGGTATCGGCGGGTCGAATGCGGCCGAGCAGCTGGCGCAGATCCGCCCCTGGGCCGATCCCGCGCCGGCGATCACGCTGGACGAGCGCATGGCCCGCATCGACAAGGCTCGTCGCCTCACGCGCGACATCGGCGCCGAGGCGCTGCTCGTGACGGCGGGCGCCAGCCTCAACTATTTTGCCGGGCTCGCCTGGAGCGAATCCGAGCGTCTGGTGGCGTTGCTGCTGCCGGTGGACGGCGCGCCGATCCTGATCGCGCCGCGCTTCGAACTGGGCACGCTGGAAGCAGGGCTGCTGATCGAGGCCGACTTCCGCCTCTGGGAGGAGGATGAAAGCCCCACCGCGCTGCTCGCCGCGGCGCTGCGCGAAAAGGGTGTCTCGCGCCTCGCGATCGATCCGGCGATGAGCTACCTGTTTGTCGACCGCATCGCCCGGGACGCGCCGTCGGCCACGCTCGTCTCCGGCGCGCCGGTGATCGATGGGTGCCGCATGGTCAAGTCGGCCGCCGAACTGGCGCTGATGCAGCAGGCCAAGTCGATGACGCTGGAAGTGCACCGCCGCGCCGCCAGCATCCTGCGGCCCGGCATCCGCGCCAGCGAAGTCGCCCGGTTCATCGACGAAGCCCACCGCGCGATCGGTGCCCCCGGCGGCAATGCCTTCGTGATCGTCCAGTTCGGCCTCGCCAGCGCCTATCCGCATGGCCTGCCCGGCGACCGCGAACTGCAGGAAGGCGAGATCGTGCTGATCGATACCGGCTGCCGTGTTGCCGGTTATCACTCGGACATTACCCGTACTTACGTCTTTGGTGAGGCCAACGACGAGCAGCGGGCGATCTGGGAACTCGAACGCACCGCGCAGCAGGCCGCCTTCGACGCCGTCGAGCCGGGCAAGCCCTGCGAACTGGTCGACTACGCCGCGCGTGCGGTGCTGGAGAAGGCCGGGCTGGGGCCGGACTACAAGCTGCCCGGCCTGCCGCATCGCACCGGCCACGGCATCGGGCTGTCGATCCACGAACCGGCCTATCTGGTGCGGGGCGACAAGACGCCGCTGGCACCGGGCATGTGCTTCTCGAACGAGCCGATGATCGTCATCCCCGATCGTTTCGGGGTGCGTCTGGAGGATCACTTCTATGTGACCGACAGCGGCGCGAAGTGGTTTACCGAGCCGCAGCCGTCGATCGATAAGCCGTTCGGCTGAACGGAACGCGGCCAATCAACCGGTCAACCTCGTCATCCCCGCGAAGGCGGGGGCCCCGCTTTCTTTCGCCAAGCGCGCCAAGAACAGCGGGATCTCCGCCTTCGCGGGGATGACGGAGTGAGTTGGTATGGGGCGGCCCGGCGTTGGATTTAGCAATCGGGTTTCGGCCGAAGGCCATTCTCTTCTCGCTGCGGCAAGTGGGCGCACAACGCTGCTGGCCCGCGTGACCTAGACGGTCTTGGGGGTGCAGGGGGGCTATGCTCCCCTGCTTTAATCTCTTAAAATATCAAGAATAAACGGAGGGGGCGGCTGTTGCCACCCCCTCCTCGCGACCCGTGGGCTCGTCGGATCCGGCGGGCGATCTTTGCCGCCCGTCTCGCGATCGTCAGGACTCCTCGTCGGGATAGGGACCCTTGCCGCCTTCGGCGATGAACTGGTCGATGCGGGCGGAGAGGATCGGCAGCGGCACCGATCCCAGGGCCAGCACGGTATCGTGGAAGGCGCGGATGTTGAACTTGGGGCCAAGCGCGGCCTCGGCCTTGCGGCGGCCCTGCATGATCGTCATTTCGCCGAGGTAGTAGGCCAGCGCCTGCCCCGGCCAGGCGATGTAGCGGTCCACCTCGGTCTCGATCTCGTGGTTGGACAGTGCGGTGTTGTCGTGCAGGTACTGCTGCGCCTGCGCGCGGCTCCAGCCATAGTGGTGGACACCGGTATCGACGACAAGGCGCGCCGCACGCCAGGCCTGGTAGCTGAGCATGCCGAACTTCTCGTAAGGCGTCTGGTAGATGCCCATGTCGGTGCCGAGGCGTTCGGTATAGAGCGCCCAGCCTTCGCCAAAGGCCGAGATATAGGTCTCGCGGCGGAAGTCCGGCTGGTCCTTGTTCTCGGCCGCGATCGGCATCTGGAAGGCGTGGCCGGGGGCGCTTTCGTGCAGCGTCAGCGCGGGCAGCGAATAGAGCGGGCGGCTCGGCAGGTCGTAGGTGTTGACGAGGTAGACGCCGGGCCCGCCGCGACCGGCGGTGTAGAACGGGGCGATGTCGTCGGGCACGGGCACGATGCCGAAGCGCTGGCGCGGCAGGTGGCCGATGAAGCGGCCGATCTTGCGGTCCACTTCCTTGGCGGTCCAGGCGGCGCGGTCGAGCAGGGCCTGCGGGGTCTTCACATAGAACTGCGGGTCGGTGCGCAGGAACTGGAGGAAGGCGGGCAGGTCGCCGTCGAACTTCGCCTCCTTCATGGTTTCCTGCATTTCCGCGCGGATCTTGGCGATTTCCGAGAGACCGATCGCGTGGATCTGCTCCGGCGTCATGTCGGTCGTCGCGTATTCCTTGATGACCGAGCGGTAGTAGGCCTTGCCGTCGGGCAGGGTCTCGGCGGCCAGTTCCTTGCGCGCGCCGGGGATGTAGGTGGTGCGAACGAAGCGCAGCAGGTCCCTGTAGGCAGGCAGCACCGCCTCGTTGATTGCCCTGAGGCCTGCCGCGCGCAGTTCGGCCTGCGTGGCGGCGGGGATCGCGGCGGGCATCGCCTTGAAAGGTTCGAAGAACACCGTGTCCTCAGCCGCCTTGTTCGCGACCGAGGCGATGGATTCGTCACGGCCCTTCAGCGTCACTTGCGGCGCCGTGAACCCGCGTGCGAGACCCGCCTTCATGTTGGCGGTCTGGTCGCGGAAGTAGCGCGGGAACTCGGTCATCAGCGCGATGTAGCGGCGGTATTCCTCCTCGGTGGAGAACGTCCGGCGGCCCATGCCGGCAAGACCGCTCCAGAAGCTGGTGTCCGAATTGACCGGCTTTTCCCACTCGTGGAACTGCTGCTGGGCGATCAGCACGTCGATCTGGTTCAGATAGACCTGCTGGTCCACGCGCACGGCGGGCGAAAGCGTGTCGGCCGGGATCGCGGCGACCTGCCGCCGTACATCCTGCCAGGTGGCGAGGCGCGCAGCCTGGGCCTTGGGGGTGACGTCGGGCAGGTGGGCGCGCAGCTTGCCCGGGCCGTCGTCGTCGCCCTGCTGCTGCTTGCGCCAGGCCCATTCCTTGTCGGTGATCGCCTTGAACTGGGCGTCCGCGCTGCCCGCCTGTGCCTGAGCAAACGCGGGCATTGCCGCGCCGGCAAGCAGGAGGGCCGAGAAACAGCGGAAAACGACAGTGGACAAGAGCGGTCCCTTCGAACTTCGTCTATCGTATGCGGATATACGGTATTTCTTGCGGCGGCCCTGTAGCAGAAAGCGCCCCGGCACGGGAGGGGCTAATTTGTAACGGAAGTGTCAGGCTTGTCGTTCTTGCAGCAGCCCTGTTGACCGGATGGGCGGCAGTGCTATGCCTGATGAGTATTAGATATACGATCTGCACCACTTTGATCACGACAACGGGCCGCAGCCAGATCGTCATCGCCGCCGGAGCAGGGAAAAGCGTTCCCGGCGGCTTGCGGGCGTTCGAAGGGCGTGCGGCACTACAGGGGACACTGCCGCATGCGCCGCTTTCTCACCGTTCTAGCCGTATCGTCGGCACTCGTCTTCACGCCGGCCATGGCGCAGGATCACGCCGGCAAGGCTGATGCGCAGGATGCTGCCAAGGCCGATGCCGGCAAGCCCGACAAGGTCGACAAGGTCGAGGCCAGCGCGGTCGAGGATGCCCAGCCGCGCAAGGACAGCGTGACCACCGCGCGCGGCCAGAAGATCGCCTATACCGCCACCCCCGGCCACCTGACCCTGCGCGACGACGACGGCGAGGCGATCGCCAGCCTGTTCTACGTCGCCTATACCGCCGACAACCTCGGGTCGAAGGCCAGGCGTCCGGTGACCTTCCTGTTCAACGGAGGGCCCGGCTCGTCGACGATGTGGCTGCACATGGGCAGCTGGGGGCCGGTGCGAGTCGATACGCCGACGCCGACCGCCTATGCGCCTGCACCTTTCGCCATCGGCAAGAACCCGCTGACGATGCTCGACATTTCGGACCTTGTCTTCATCGACGCGCTGGGCACCGGCTTGTCGCGCCCGCTCGGCAAGCATCAGGCGAGCGAGTTCTGGGGCGTCGACAACGACCTCAAGACCTTCACCCAGGGCATCGTGCGCTACCTGTCGATCAACGACCGCTGGAACTCGCCCAAGTTCGTCTACGGCGAAAGCTATGGCACGCTGCGTGCGGCGGGGCTGGCGCTGTCGTTGCAGAAGGCGGGGGTGCAGCCCAACGGCATCATCCTCCAGTCCTCGATCCTCAATTACGGCGCCCGCCAGGTCGGCTTCGACATCGACGAAGTGCGCATGCTGCCGAGCTACGCGGCGACCGCGTGGTATCACCATCGCCTTGCAAACAGGCCCGCCGCGCTCGAACCCTTCCTCACCGAAGTGCGTCGCTTTGCCACCGGGCCTTATCTCAATGCGCTGGCGCAGGGCTTCAACCTGCCGGCCGACCAGCGCCAGGCGATTGCCGGGCAGCTTTCCGCCTATACCGGCATTGCGCCGCAGGTGCTGCTGGCGGGCAACTTGCGCATCGATCTCAACCGTTACCGCAAGGAACTGCTGCGCGATTCCGCCGAGACCATCGGCCGTCTCGACTCGCGCTTCATGGGGCCTGAATCGGAAGTGCTGGGCGACCGGCCCGAGTACGACGCCACCGATACCTCGATGACCGGGCCTTACGTTGCCGCGCTCAACAGCTACCTGTTCGGCACGCTGGGCTACAAGACCCAGCTCTATTACCGCCCGAACTACTATTCGGGCATGCTGCGCGGCTGGGACCAGAGCCACGTGGCCGATGACGGGCGCAAGCAGGCACTGGCGGCGACCAGCCTCGATCTGGCGGCGGCGATGCGGCAGAATCCGCATCTCAAGGTGCTGGCGATGAACGGTTACTACGACCTGGCGACGCCGTTCTTCGGGGCCGAGTGGGACCTTGCCCACATGTCGATCCCCGAGGGACTGAAGCGCAACATCACCTACACCTATTACGAGTCCGGCCACATGATCTACATCGACCCGCCGTCGATGAAAAAGATGAAGGACGATCTCGATGCCTTCTACGCCGCAGCACAGAGCGGCGACTGATCGACGGATCGGGTGAGCGCGAAGGGGCCGGAAGTGCGGACTTCCGGCCCCTGCTCACAGCGGTCGTGTCGGGGGCGCACAATCCGAAACGAAAGTTTCGTATCCGGCATTCAGCGGATAGACTGACATGATGCGCTCATTCGTCCTCGTCGCCGCTGTCGTTTTCGGGCTCGCTTGCGGGCCCGTTTCCGGGGAGGCCGAGGCGGCCTCTCCGCCCTTGCTTCCGCTTCCGGCGAAAGTCGAGCCGCAGCAGGGGCGGTTCGATTTCCGCCATGCCCGCATTGCGGCGACAGACAGCGGCGAACGGGCGGCGGCGCGCCGGCTGGCAGACCTCCTCCGCCATACCGGCGCGCCGCAGCTGGCCGCCTCGTCCGGGGGGCGCATCCGCTTTCGCCGCAATTCGGCGGTCGCAGGCGCGGAAGCCTATCGGCTGACGGTGACGCCCGGTGCCGTCACCATCGAGGCCGGCACCGACGCCGGGCTGTTCTACGGTGCGGAAACGCTCTGGCAGCTGATTGCCGCCTCCAAGGACGGCACGATCGCGGCCATGGTCATCGACGATGCCCCGGCCTTTGCCTGGCGCGGGCTGATGCTCGATTCCGCGCGCCATTTCCAGTCGGCAGCCTTCGTGAAGGTCTTGATCGACCGCATGGCGGCGGACAAGCTCAACGTGCTGCATTGGCACCTGACCGATGATCAGGGTTGGCGCATCCCGATCGACAGGTATCCGCGCCTGATCGCGGTCGGTGCCTGGCGCCGTCCGGCCGGGGCTGCCGGAACCGACGCGCAGGGTCATCCCGTGCGCTACGGAGGTTTCTACACCAAGGCCGAGATCCGCGAGATCGTGGCCTATGCGGCCGAGCGCCACGTGACCATCGTGCCCGAGATCGAGATGCCGGGCCACGCAACGGCGGCCATTGCGGCCTATCCCATGCTCGCCGCCGCGGCCGATCCGGCGAAAGTGCCGGGCGCCGACTGGGGCGTCTACGAGAACCTGTTCAACACCGAGGAGGCGACCTTCGCTTTCCTGGAAGACGTGCTGGACGAGGTGATCGACCTGTTCCCTTCCACCTATATCCATGTCGGCGGCGACGAGGCGGTGAAGGCGCAGTGGATCGCCGATCCGCGCGCGCAGGCCCGGATCAAGGCGCTTGGCCTCAGGAACGAGGGCGAGCTGCAAGGCTGGTTCATCGCCCGCATCGGCGATTACCTTGCGGCCAGGGGCCGCAAGATCGTCGGCTGGGACGAGATCCTCGAAGGCCACGTGCCGCCTTCGGCCACGGTCATGTCGTGGCACGGCATCGAGGGCGGCATCGTCGCTGCCAAGGCCGGGCACGACGCGGTGCTTTCGCCCTCGCCGGACTTCTATCTGGATCACATGCAGTCGATGTCCGCCGACGAGCCGCCAGGCCGGGGCGAGGTGATCGACTGGAAGAGCTTCTACGAGACGCCGGTTCTGCCGCAGCGGCTGAGCGACGGCGAGCGCGCGCATATCCTCGGCGTCCAGGCGAACCTCTGGACCGAACACATGCGCACGGGCGAGATCATGGAGCGGCAGATGTGGCCGCGCGCCGCCATGCTCGCCGAAATCGCCTGGACCGCGCCGGAGCGCCGGCAGTGGGATGAGTTCGCCGCGCGCCTGCCGGCCGAACTGGCGCGCGAGAAGGCCATGGGCATCGGCTATGACCGCACGCCGCTTGAGGCGCTGGGCACGTTCACGGCGGCCGGCGACAGGATCGCGGCCAGCCTGGAACAGCCGGTGAAGGCGGGCACGCTGCACTACACCACCGACGGCAGCGCGCCGCTGGCCAGTTCACCCGCTTATGCGGCGCCGCTGACGCTCGCACCCGGGACCGTGCTGCGCACCCGCAGCTTCCTCGGCACCGAGCCGTTCGGCGAGGAGAAGGGCTGGACGCTTTCCGCCGCCATGACCCGCACGCGCCGAGCCTCGCAGCTGGAACTCTGTTCGCGCGCGGTGCCGCTGCGCCCGGAAGACGATGCGCCGGCGCAGGGCAAGCGGGCGGTGTTCTGGGGCGATATTTTCCATCCTTGCTGGATCTGGCGCGGCGCTCCGCTCGCCGGGATCGCGGGGCTGACCGCGGAAGTCGGGCAAGTGCCGTTCAACTACCAGATCGGCGCGGACCTGGCGAAACTGGTGTTCGACAAGCCCGGGACCCGGGCTGGCGAACTGCTGGTCCGGCTGGACAAGGCCGATGGCCCGATCGTGGCCCGCGTGCCGCTGGGCGAGGCGGCCGGCAATCCGGGTGTCCGCACGCTCACGGCTGTCCTTCCGGTGCAGGCGGGCCCGCACGATCTCTATTTCAGCTTTGCGCAGCCCGGCCCCGATCCGCTGTGGATGCTGGACCGCCTGACGCTGGACCCCGCACGATGACCTTGACGATTGCCAGCCCGCTGAGCGGCTGGGCCACCCCGCTTTGCGAAGTGCCCGATCCCGTTTTTGCGCAAGGCATGATGGGCCCGGGCATCGCCGTCGATCCTGCCGAGGGGCGGCTTGTCTCGCCGGGGGCGGGACGGGTGGTTTCGGTCCATCCCGCGGGGCACGCCGTGACGCTGGAACTTGACGCCGGGCCGGTGCTGCTGATGCACGTCGGGCTCGATACCGTCGGCCTTGGCGGCGCGGGTTTCGCACCGGAAGTCATGGAAGGCGAGCGGGTCGAGGCAGGGCAGGTGCTGATCCTATTCGATCTTGACCGGCTTGCCCGCACCGCACGCAGCCTCTTGACGCCGGTGATCGTCACCAATGGCGAGGCCTTTGCCGTTGTCGGCGGGCAGACGGACCGGGAGATCGCGGCGGGCGCGGCGCTGATGACGCTGGAACCCTGCGGCATGGCCACGGCGGCAGGCGCGAAGGAGGCGGCGCCGCTGACCAGCCGTTCGCTGCTGCTGCCGCTGGCGCACGGCCTCCATGCCCGACCGGCCGCGCGGCTGGCCAGCCTGGCGGGCACGTTCCCCGGCACCCTCGAAATCGTCGCCGCCGATGGCCGCGTGGCTTCGGCGCGCAGCGCGGTTGCCATGCTGGCGCTGGGGCTCGGCCACGGCGAGACATTGACCTTGCGGGGAAGCGACATCACGGCCATCGATGCCCTCGCCGAACTGATCGAGAGCGGCATGGGCGAACATCGCCCGGTCGTGGTTGGCGAACCGGCAGTGCGCGGGGGGCAGTCCGCGCTGGTCCCGTCGCTCCCGCTGGGCGAAGGCGAGGCGCTGGCGGCGGTCACGGCTGTCCCCGGAGCGGCGATCGGCCCGGCGGTCTGGCTGCTCGATCCGCTTGCATCGCTTCCGGAAACGGCGGGCACGCGCGAGGCGGAAACGGCTGCGCTGGATGGTGCCATCGCCCAAATCCGTGCCAGCCTTGAAAGCGCGGCCGAGGGTGACGGGCAGGCCGCGCAGATTGCCGCTGCGCATCTGGTCCTGCTCGATGATCCCGAACTTCTGGGAGCCGCGCGCGGCGGCATCGCCGCGGGCCTGCCGGCGGGCAGGGCGTGGATCGCCGGGGTAGAGGGTTTCATCGCCCAGTTGCGCCTCTCCCCCGATCCGCGCCTGCGCGAGCGGGTGGACGATCTGGCCGACCTCGCCCGCCGGGTCGCCCTGGCAAGCGGCGGGATCGACGAGACCCCGCCGCCGCTGCCGCCCGGCGCGATCCTGCTGGCGGACGATCTCTATCCCTCGCAGCTGATGGCCTTGGCCGATGGCGGCCTTGGCGGCGTGGTCACCGTCGAGGGCGGCGCCACCTCGCATGTCGCGATCATCGCTGCGGGATTGGGCCTGCCGATGCTGGTGGCGGCGGGCGAGCGGCTGAAGTCGATCCCGCAAGGCGCGGCGCTGCTGCTCGAAAAGGGCGCGCTGACCCATGCGCCCGCAGCGGGTGTCCTGGCCGCGGCACGGGCCCGCATCGAAGGCGCGCAGTCCCGCCGCCGCGCCGCCGCGGCCCATGCGCACGAGCCTGCGATGACGCGCGACGGTGTCCGGATCGAAGTCTTCGCCAATCTCGCCTCCGCCGCCGATGCCCGCGCGGCGGTCGCTGCCGGTGCCGAGGGCTGCGGGCTGCTGCGCAGCGAATTCCTGTTTCTCGATCGCGCCGAGGCCCCTTCGCTTGCCGAGCAGCGTGAGGTCTATTCCGCGATCTCCGCCGCGCTGGAAGGGCGCCCGCTGATAGTGCGCACGCTCGACATCGGCGCCGACAAGCCCGCGCCCTACCTGCCGATGGGCGGCGAGGAAAACCCGGCGCTGGGCCTGCGCGGTATCCGCCTGCAACTGGCTGCGCCCGACCTGCTCGACGTGCAACTGCGCGCGCTTGTCACCATGGAGGCGCAAGGCCCGGTGCAGATCATGCTGCCGATGGTGAGCGAGATCGCCGAATTGCGCGCGGCGCGGGCCGCGCTGGAGCGGATCGCTGCGGAAGAGGAGCGTCCGTGCCCGCCGCTCGGGATCATGGTCGAAACCCCCGCCGCCGCCCTGCACGCCGGGGTGCTGGCGGCGGAGGCCGACTTCTTCTCGGTCGGCAGCAACGATCTGGCCCAGTACACGCTGGCACGCGACCGCACCAATCCGCATGTCGCGGCGGGGCTCGACGCGCTGCACCCGGCGATCCTGCAGCTGATCGAGATCGCGCAGATCGGCGCCAGCCGCCATGGTCGCCTTGTCGGCCTGTGCGGCGGGCTTGGTGCGGACCCGGAGGCGATTCCGCTGCTGATCGGCCTCGGCGTGCGTGAACTTTCGGTTTCGGCGGGCTCGGTTGCGGAGACCAAGGCGTGCATTCGGAGCCTCACGCTGGAGCAATGCGGCCTCATGGCGGAGGCCGCGCTGGCTTTGCCTGACGCCGCCGCCGTGCGCGCCCTGGTACGCGCGGAACTCGGCAAGATCGTGGAGGAAGTGGCATGACGCTCTCGCTGCAATCGCTCCAGCCGCTGGGCCGTGCGCTGATGCTGCCGATCGCGGTGCTGCCGATTGCCGGCCTGCTGCTGCGGCTCGGCCAGCCGGACCTGCTCGACCTGCCGTTCGTGGCTGCGGCAGGGGCGGCGATCTTCGACAATCTTGGACTGCTCTTCGCGCTCGGCATTGCGGTCGGCATCGCCCGCGATGCCAATGGCGCGGCGGGGCTGGCGGGGCTGGTCTGCTTCCTGGTCGCCAGCAAGGGCGCGGAAACCCTGCTGGTGGTGCCGCATGAGGTGGCCGCCGGGCTCGCGGCGGATGCCTGGCGGGCCAAGGCCATCGCCAAGCTGGCGGTCCCGATCGGCATCGTCTCCGGGCTTACCGCAGGCGCCTTCTACAACCGCTATGCCGCGATCCGCCTGCCCGAATACCTCGCCTTTTTCGGCGGCCGCCGCTTCGTGCCGATCCTCTCGGGGCTGGCCGGGCTGCTGCTGGCGGCCGTGGTCGGATACGGTTTTGCGCCGATCACCGGCGGCATGGACATGGTCAGTGGCGGCGTTGTCCATGCAGGCGTGCTGGGGCTGTTTGCCTATGGCGTGCTCAACCGCATGCTGATCGTCACCGGCCTGCACCACGTGATCAACAACGTGGCCTGGTTCATCATCGGTGATTTCCACGGCACCACCGGTGATCTCAACCGCTTCTTCGCGGGCGATCCCGCAGCCGGCAGCTTCATGTCGGGCTTTTTCCCGGTGATGATGTTCGGCCTGCCCGCCGCCTGCCTTGCGATGTACCACGCGGCGCGGCCCGAGCGGCGCAAGGCGGTGGGCGGCATGTTCCTGTCGATGGCGCTGACCGCCTTCCTGACCGGCGTGACCGAGCCGATCGAGTTCACCTTCATGTTCCTCGCCCCGCTGCTCTATGCGATGCACACGGTGATGACCGGCGTGGCCATGGCGCTGATGGACCTGCTCGGCGTCAAGCTCGGCTTCGGCTTCTCGGCGGGGCTGCTCGACTATGTGCTGAACTACTCTAAGGCCACCCATCCGCTGTTGCTGCTGCCGGTGGGGGCGGCCTATGCGCTGCTCTATTACGCTTCGTTCCGCTGGGCGATCGTGCGCTTCGACATCAGGACACCGGGGCGCGAGGACGAGCCGGTGGGCGAGGATCCTGGGGCGATCGCGCCTGCCGAGGGCGCGCGCGGGGCGGCCTTCGTGGCGGCGCTGGGCGGCAAGGGCAACCTCGCCGAGATCGGCGCCTGCACAACCCGCCTGCGCCTGCGCCTGCATGACAGCGATGCCGTGGACGAGCCACGCCTCAGGGCACTTGGCGCGCGCGGGCTGATCCGCCCGGCGCCGGGCGCGCTGCAGGTCGTGGTCGGCCCGATCGCCGACGACGTGGCAAGCGAGATGCGCGAGGCGGCAGGGCCGCTGCGGGGAGCTACCGAGGCGGCTCCGGCGCGGGACAAGTCGCCGGCGGCAGCGGCAGCGGCAGTGGCAGCGGCGCCGACGGCCGCAATCGATGCCGCGCCCTGGCTGGCGGCGCTGGGCGGCAAGGGCAATGTCACGGCGGCAGGCGCGGCTTCAAGCCGGGTCTGGATCGACCTCGCCGACGCGGCAGCGATCGACGAGGCCGCGTTGAAGAGGCTTGGCGCGCGCATGGTGCTGCACGGGGCCAGCGGTGTTCAGTTGATCGTCGGTCCCTTGGCGCCGGAACTGGCTACGGGGCTGTCGGAGGCGGCATAACCGCCGCGTTCGATAGCCTCGGTAAGCACGGCGAGCACCGGGGCGAGTTCCTTGGCATACCCTTTCCAGCGTCCGATCGAGCGGCGGTTGAGCGGCTCGCGCACGGGCGCATGGCTGGGCGTCGGCGCATGGCGGGGCAGGGTGTGGAAGGCCAGTTGCCGTGGTTCGGCATCCAGCCCGAGCCAGGCCATCAGGTCCGTGGTTTCCTCTTCCTGGTCGGCGACAAACCGCTCGTAACGCAGTTCGTGCGCGGGCACCGGCAGTTCCTCCAGCCAGTGCTCGGTCAGTGCGTCCATGCGCGCATAGTGGAGCGCGAGGTCCTCGAGCCGGTAGCCGCAGGCGAAGCCGTGGGTGAAATCGTGGCTCATCGCCGAGACCATCACGTCGCGCGGATCGCGGCGCACGGCGATCACCGGTGACTGCGGGAAGGCCAGTTGCAGCAGCGGCAGGTAGAGCGCGTTGAGCGGCAGCTTGTCGGTGAAGAAGTCCGCGCCTTCTTCGAGAAGGCCGTAGCGTTCGGCGCGGGCGAGGTAATGATCGCGCAGGAGCGTGCCCAGCGTGTCGCGCAGGGCCTCGCTCACGCCATCGGGATCGCGCGGGAAGGCGCCCTGGGTGCGTGCATGGGCCTGTTCCGCCAGTTCGCGCCCGAACGGCAGCTCTCCGCCCGCGCGCACGCGCGAATGGCTCGCCAGTACCTGTTCGATGAGGCTCGTGCCCGAGCGCGGGAAGCCAAGGATGAACACCGGTTGCGGCACGCCCTTGCGGCGCTCGGCAGGCAGGAATTGGGCAAAGCGGTCGGCGGTGAAGACGTCCTGCCACTGCCGCACCAGTTCGCCCACCGCGCGGGCCGGATAGCTGCGGCTGGCAGACCGTGCGAGCGCGGCCTTGCCGGCGGTGAAGTCATCCCAGGCCTCGGTCTTGCGGCCGGCCCGGTCGCGCAGGCGGCCGCGCAGCAGCAGGGCGGCGCCCGAAGGCGGGGTTTCCGCCTCCAGCATGGCGAGCCCCATGGGCCATTCCTCGGTGCGCGACAGCAGGGTGACGCGCTGCAGGGTGACATCGCTGCCTTGGCGCAGCGCGAGCGCCTCGGCCCGGGACAGCATGGCACAGGCCCGCTCGAACCGCCCGGCCTGTTCCTCCAGCTCGGCCAGCCAGGCCAGCGGGGCCAGGGCGTCGGGCATCGCGCGAACCGCTTCGGCCAGCAGCGGGGCGGCTTCCTCCAGGCGTCCCTGCCGCTGGAGATTGCGGCCGAGATTGGCAAGCAGTTGCGGATGGGGGCCGACGATACGGATCGCGGCCTGCAGATGCTCGGCACCTTCGACCAGTTCCTCGCGCTCGCTCAGCATGGTGCCGAGGCGCATCTGGGCGTCGGGATTGCCGGGCTGGTCGGTGATGGTCCGGCGCAAGACCGCTTCCGCGTCGTGAAGGCGGCCGGTATCGTGCAGCCATTCGGCGAGGTCGTTGCGCGGCCACGTGCGCTCGGGCGCGAGAACCGCCGCCTCGCGCAGCAGGTTTTCATAGCGTTCGCCCGCGCCGCGGGCCTTGGCGGCGAGAGCCAGCACCTCGATCGCATCCAGCGCCAGCGCGGGTTCGGCGCGCGCGGCGAGCGCCAGGGCTTCGGCGCGCGCGACATCGCCCGAGGAAAGCGCCTCACGCGCGGCGGAAATGGTCTGCAAATCGGCGGCCATGCAAGTGCTTAGAGAGGCTTGTGTGCGAAAATGTCAACCGGACTTTACCCTCCGGTCCGCGCACTCCTGCCGAACAATGCGGCAATCAGTACCGGAGCCGAGACAAAGTAGAGATGCATGTAGCTGGCGGTAAGTGAACCGCAGCGGAACAGCCGCTCGCCGGCTCGGCCGTCAGGCGTGCGGGCCTGGGCCAGCGGCGCGAGCGTGGTTTCGAGCGTGGAATAGTGGAAGGTGTGCCCGCGCAGGCGGTGTCCGTCCAGAATCGCCTCCTGCATGCCGAGCGCGGCAAGGCGCGACTGCATGCGTGCGCGGCCAGGCAGCAGGCCGAGCAGTTCGGCGCGGTTTTGCTCGGCGTCTTCCAGCGTCTCGCAAGCGTAGAGCATGCCTCCGCACTCGGCCAGGATCGGCTTGCCTGCCGCGTGATGGGCGCGGATCGCCGCCAGCATCGGGGTGTTTGCGGCAAGGCGGGCGAGGTGGAGTTCGGGATAGCCGCCCGGCAGCCAGACGGCGTCGCATTCGGGCAGAGCGCGGTCGGCCAGCGGCGAGAAAAACGCCAGCCGCGCCCCCGCGCGTTCGAGGAAGGCGAGGTTGGCGGGGTAGAGGAAGGCAAAGGCCGCGTCCCGGGCGATGGCCACGGTGGTCCCCGCCAGCGAGGGCAGCGGCTGCGCCGGGGCGGGCGCGGCAAAGGCGACCGGCTCCGGCAGCCAGAGCGCGGTTTCGGGCAGGAGGTCCGCCGCGCGGTCCAGCCGTTCGGCAAGATCGGCGATTTCGCCCGCCTGCACCAGCCCGAGGTGGCGCGAGGGCAGGCCGATCGCAGGGTCGCGGCCCAGGCTGCCGAGCCAGCGCACGCCCCGCGGCATGCCCTGCTCCAGCAGCTGCGCGTGGCGGGCGCTGCCGACCCGGTTGGCGAGCACGGCCGTCAGGTCGAGGCCGGGCTGGTAGGTCGCCAGGCCGTGGACCAGTGCGCCGAAGGTCTGCGCCATCGACGAGCCGTCGATCACCGCCATGACCGGCAGGCCGAAGCGCCGGGCGAGGTCGGCGGCCGAGGGATCGCCGTCGTAGAGGCCCATGACTCCTTCGACGAGGATGAGGTCGGCTTCCTGCGCGGCGGCGTGCAGCAGGCGGCGGCATTCCTCCTCGCCGACCATGAACAGGTCGAGCTGGTGCACCGGCGCGCCGCTGGCGACTTCGTGGATCATCGGGTCGAGGAAATCGGGCCCGCACTTGAACACCCGCACCCGCTTGCCCGCGCGGGCATGGCGGCGGGCGAGCGCGGCGGTGACCAGCGTCTTGCCCTGTCCCGAGGCAGGGGCGGCGATCAGCAGGGCGGGGCAGGAGGCGGTGTTGGCCGGCATCGTTGGGCGACTATGGGACTTCACCGCAGGGCGCAAGCTTCGCCCACTTGCCAGCCGTCCGTCCGCACGATAGTTGCCGGCCTCGCGAAAGGTTCCCCGCAAGGGGATGAAAAGGGAACGCGGGTCAGATGCCCGGGCTGCCCCTGCAACTGTAAGCGGCGAGCCGTTCGGCCAGACACGCCATTGGGAAGCAAGCCGCGCAATTGGCAAGGTTTCCTGAGAAGGCGGCCGGACCGGCCCTGACCCGTGAGCCAGGAGACCTGCCCGTCGCGGTCGTTCTTCGTCGGGACAGGGTGTGCCGGACGGACGGGGGAGTTTCCCTCGCGGAGCGACAGCCATTGCTCCGCCGGCCAAGCGCCCGGGCGGGGGACGCGGCCTGTCGCGCGGTGCCCATGCACCGGGACCCTGCCGATCCGTCCTTTGCCCGATCGCCGACCCGAAGGGGCATTCGATGTCGCGAGCGGGAAGGAAACTCCGTGAACTGTCGTGTTCTGGTCAGCCCCATCGGTGCATGCGCCGAAATCGATTGCTGTTTTGGCGCGGGGAGTATCTGCCGATGCTGACCCCGGTCGAGCCCGGCCCTTCGGTGGTCGTCTGCAACACCTGCCGCCTTTCGGCCGATGCGCGCGAGGACGGGCAAGGGCGGCGCGGCGGCGCGCTGCTGGCCGAGGCGATGCGGGCGCTCCAGGCCGAGGATCCCGCCCTGCAGGCGGTCGCGGTGCAGGAGATGGCCTGCCTGTTCGCCTGCCAGCGCCATTGCACCGTGCACATCCGCGCGCCGGGCAAGCTGGGCTACGTGCTGGGCGATTTCGAACCCGGCGAGGAGGCCGCCCGCGCGATTCTCGACTATGCCTTGCGTCATGGTGAAAGCGCCGAAGGGCAGGTACCCTATCGCCAGTGGCCGGAAGGCGTGAAAGGCCATTTCATCACCCGCACTCCCCCTGAAGGGTTCCTGCCCGCATGAGCATGCCCACTGCCTCGGCTACCCCCCCGATGTTTGCCGGCCGCGCCGCCTTTGCCGCCGCGCTGGCCGGTCTTCCCGTCCCCGATGATGCCGCACTGGAGGCGGCGCGCGGGCGCCAGGCCAGCCTCACCAAGCCCGCCGGTTCGCTCGGGCGGCTGGAGGAGATCGCGGTGTTCATGGCCGGCTGGCAGGGCCGGGAACTTCCGCAAGCCGAGCGTATCCAGGCGGTGATCTTTGCCGGCAACCACGGCGTTGCCGCGCGCGGGGTGAGCGCCTATCCGCCCGAAGTCACCCGCCAGATGGTCGCCAATTTCGAGAACGGCGGCGCCGCGATCAATGCGCTGACCGCCGCCTGCGGTGCCGAGCTTGCGGTTGTTCCCATCGATCTCGACCGGCCGACCGGCGACATCACCGTGGAGCCGGCCTTGAGCGAGGGCGAGTGTCTGGCCGCGCTCAACATCGGCGCGGCGGCCGTGCGTCCCGGCAGCGACCTGTTGTTCGTGGGCGAGATGGGTATCGGCAATACCACGCCGGCCGCCGCGCTTTGCGCCAAGGTGTTCGGCGGTGCGGCGCAGGACTGGACCGGGCGCGGCACCGGACTCGACGATGACGGCCTTGCCCGCAAGGCGGCGGCGGTGGCGGCGGCGCTGGCGTGCCATGACGGTGCGCCGCGCGATGCCTTCGAGACGCTGCGCCGGCTCGGCGGACGCGAGATCGCGGCGATGGCAGGGGCCGTGCTGGCCGCGCGCCATTACCGCGTGCCGGTGCTGCTCGACGGGTTCATCTGCTGCGCCGCCGTGGCGCCGCTCATGGCCGACAATGGCGCGGCGCTCGACCACTGCCTGGCCGCCCATTGCTCGGCCGAGGCGGGGCACGTGCGGCTGCTGGACAGGCTCGGGCTGGATCCGCTGCTGCATCTCGGCATGCGGCTGGGCGAGGGATCGGGCGCGGCGGTGGCGACGCAGATCGTGCGTTCGGCGCTGGCCGCCCATGCCGGCATGGCGACCTTTGCCGAAGCTCTGGTCGCCGGAAAGGCGACAGCATGAGGCGACAGCGTGAGGTGGCGGCATGAGCGGGGCTGCATGAACGGCATCCTTGTCCACCTGATGCGCCACGGCGCCCCGCGCGAACCGGGGCTCATGCTGGGGCACCGCGACGATCCGCCGACCCCGGCGGGCGTGGCGCGCTGCATGCTGCGCGCCGAACACCTGGCATTCGCGCAAGTCCTCTCGTCCGATCTGGCGCGGGCGAAAGTCCCCGCGCGGCAGATCGCGCATGCCCGCGGGGCGACGCACCGGGCCGACCGGCGCTGGCGCGAACTCGATTTCGGCGACTGGGACGGGCTTTCGCCGCACGACCTCGACCCTTCGTTGCAGGCCGCCTTCTGGGACGATCCCGATCTCTGCGCGCCGCCGCGCGGGGAACGCTGGTCGCAGCTGTGCCTGCGGGTCAACGAGGCCCTGTGCGGGATCTCCCGCGACACCCTCGTGGTCACCCACGGCGGGGCCATGCGGGCGGCGCTGGCGGTGCTGTTCGGTTTTGATCACCGCCAGATATGGGCGTTCGAATTTGCCTATTGCGCGGTGCTGAGCCTGCGCCTCTGGCCCGATGGCGAAGGGCGGATCTCTGCTGCGCAGATCGTTGCGCTGGATGGCGGCCGCTCATGATCCGGCGCTCATGATCCGCCGTATCGTCCTGGCGCTGCAGTTCCTCACCCGGCTGCCGCTGCCCGCGGTTCGCGCGGGCGAGGCGGACTTTGCCGGAGCCATGCTGTGGTTTCCGCTGGCAGGCGCGGCGGTTGGCGGGGCGGTGGCGCTCGGCTGGTGGCTGGGCCTGCTCTCGGGCGATGGCTGGATTGCCGCGCTGGCCGGGTTGGCGGCGTGGACGGCGGTGACCGGCGCGCTCCATCTCGACGGGCTCGGCGATGTCGCCGACGGCGCCGGGGCCGCCCACAAGAGCGCCGGGGCAGACCGGGAGCGGATCTCGGCGGTCATGGCGGATCCGCATGTGGGCAGCTTTGCGGTGGTGGCCATCGTCCTGCAGCTCGCCGCGAAGCTGGTGCTGCTTCATGCGCTGCGGCCGGGGCAGGTCTGGGCCCTGTTGCTGGTGCCGGTGCTGGCGCGCATGGCGCCGCTTGCCTGGACGCTGCTGCTGGTGCCGCTGCACGAGGGGCTCGGCAGCCTGTTCCGCAAGGCCGTGCAATGGCGGCACGTCATCCTCTGGGGCGGGGCGGCGCTGGTGCTGGCGCTGGCCGTAGCGCCGCCGCTCCTGGCGCTGTTTGCCGCGGTGCCGCTCTGGGCATGGTGGCTGCGCAGCCGGATCGGCGGCATTTCGGGCGACGGCCACGGCGCCGGTATCGAAGTGACCGAGACCGCGCTGCTCGCCGCGCTGGTGCTGATCCGGTGAGCGGCGAGCCGGTGATCGACCATTTCCTCCACCACGGCGGCCGCCTGGCCGAGGCCGCGCGGCTGTTCGGCGGCGCTGCCGAGGACTGGCTGGACCTCTCGACCGGGCTCAATCCCGCGCCGTGGCCGGTGCCGCAGGCGTTCGCTCCGGACTGGCACGCCTTGCCCGATCCTGCTGTGCTCGCCGCGCTCGAAGCGGTGGCGGCGCGGCATTTCGGGGCCGATCCGGCGCAGTGCTGTGCGGTGCCGGGCAGCGAGGCGGCGCTGCGGCTGCTGGCGCGGATCCTCGATCTGCCGGGGCGGGCGCCGGTGCCGAGCTACCGCAGCCATGTCGAGGCCTTCGCAGTGTCTTGTCCCGTCCGGTTTGGCGAGGTCGCGGCGGCGGCGGAAACCTGTGTCATCGCCAATCCGGGCAATCCCGATGGCGTATTGCACTCGCCCGAGGCGCTGTGCGGCTGGGCGGACCGGATCGCCGGGCGTGGCGGCTGGCTGATCGTCGACGAGGCCTTTGGCGACTGCGCGCCGCAAGCCAGCCTTGTTGCGGCAGTGCGGCCCGAGGGCAGGCTGATCGTGCTGCGTTCCTTCGGCAAGTTTTTCGGCCTGGCCGGGGTGCGGCTGGGTTTTGTGCTGGCACCGCCGCCGATCCTGGCGAAGCTGCGCGCGGCAATGGGCAGCTGGCCGCTCCACGCAGGCGCGCTGGCGATCGGCACGGCGGCTTATGGCGATGCGGCCTGGATCGCGGCAACGCGCGCCGAGTTGCCGGGGCGCGCCGCCGCGCTCGATGCCGTGCTGGCGCGCCATGGGCTGGTGGCAGAGGGCGCCTGTCCGCTGTTCCGGCTCGTCACCGGCTGCCGCGCGGCCGAGCTGTTCGAACGCCTTGCTCGCGCCCGCATCCTCGTGCGGCCTTTCGCCGAGTTCCCCGGTTGGCTGCGCTTCGGCGTGCCTGCCGACCCTGCCGCCCTGGCCCGGTTGGATCGGGCCCTGCACAATGGCTGAGCCGACGATCCTCGCCGCCATGGCGCTCGAGGGCGCGCTCGGCTGGCCGTCCAGCCTCCATGCCCGTATCGGCCATCCGGTCGGGCTTTTTGCGAGGATCATCACCGGCTGCGAGCGGGCGCTCAACCGTCCTGCCCGGCCGGATTGGCAGCGGCGGCTGGCGGGCCTTGCGGCGATGCTGGCGCTGATCGGTACGGCGGCCTGCATGAGCGCGCTGGCGGTCCTCGGTGTCCGCGCGCTGGCGGGCCATTGGGCCTGGGCGGTGCTGGCGCTGCTGGCCTGGCCGGCGCTGGCCGCACGCAGCCTCGACGATCACGTGTCCCCGGTGCTGGCGGCGCTGGAGGCGGGCGACCTGGTCGCCGCGCGCCGCCGCGTCGGCATGATCGTCGGGCGCGAGACGCGGGAACTCGACGAGGCCGGGGTGGCCCGCGCCGCGATCGAGAGCCTTGCCGAGAGTTTTTGCGACGGTGTCGCAGCGCCGCTGTTCTGGCTTGTGCTGGGCGGTCTGCCCGGCGTCTGGGCCTACAAGGCGATCAACACGGCGGACAGCCTGATCGGCCATCCCGAGGAGCCGCTGCGCGCTTATGGCTGGGCGGCGGCGCGGATCGACGATCTGGTCAACCTGATCCCGGCGCGGCTGGCGGGGCTGCTGCTTTGCCTGGTTGGCGGGGGCGGCTGGGGCACCATGCTGCGCGACCATGCGCTGCATGCCTCGCCCAATGCCGGATGGCCCGAGGCGGCGATGGCAGGCGTGCTCGGCGTGAGGCTGGCGGGGCCGGTGCGGTACGACGGTGTAACGGCCGAAAAGCCGTGGATCGGCCGGGAGGGCGGCGAGGCGGGGGCCGCCGACTTGCGGCGGGCGCTGGGCGTCTATCGGCGCGCCTGCGCGGTGCTGGCATCAGGGGCATTGATCTTGGGAATCGCGGGGAGCGCATGGCAGGTTTGATGTTGCAGGGGACCGGCTCGGACGTCGGCAAGTCGGTGCTCGTGGCGGGGCTGTGCCGGGCCTTGTCCAATCGCGGGCTCAAAGTGCTGCCGTTCAAGCCGCAGAACATGTCCAACAACGCCGCCGTCACCCCCGAGGGCGGTGAGATCGGCCGCGCTCAGGCGCTCCAGGCGCTGGCGGCGCGGGCGCCGCTGCATGTCGACATGAACCCGGTGCTGCTCAAGCCCCAGGCCGACTGCACCTCGCAGCTGGTTGTTCACGGGCAGGTGCGCGGCACGCTGGGAAGCACCAATTTCCGCGAGGCGCGGCGCACTCTGCTGCCCGAAGTCATGGCCAGCTACCGGCGGCTGGAGGCGCGCTGCGACCTCGTGGTGGTCGAAGGCGCGGGCTCACCTGCCGAGATCAACTTGCGCGCGGGCGACATTGCCAACATGGGTTTTGCGCG
The DNA here is from genome assembly GCF_006874585.1 of Sphingomonas sp. IC081. Lineage (GTDB taxonomy): Bacteria > Pseudomonadota > Alphaproteobacteria > Sphingomonadales > Sphingomonadaceae > Novosphingobium. Next base: position 2,849,709 of record NZ_CP029761.1, on the reverse strand, counting down.
CGAGGCCGACGTGCCGGTCGTGCTGATCGGCGATATCGACCGCGGCGGGGTGATCGCCTCGCTGGTCGGCACCCGCGCGGTGATCGCGCCTGACGATGCCGCCCAGATCCGCGGTTTCCTCATCAACAAGTTTCGCGGCGATCCGGCCCTTTTCGCGGACGGCTATGCCGCCATCGCGCAGCGTTCGGGCTGGCGCGGCTACGGCGTGCTGCCATGGCAAAGCGCGGTCGGCCGCCTGCCGAGCGAGGATGCCGTGGTGCTCGAACGCGGGCTGGGCGGCGCCTCGGGAAAGTGTCTCGTGGCCTGCCCGATCCTGCCGCGCATCGCCAATTTCGACGATCTTGATCCGCTCCGGCAGGAAAGCGGCGTGGAGGTGGCGATGATCCCGCCGGGCACGCCGATCCCGGCCGAAGCGGCGCTGATCGTGCTGCCGGGCTCCAAGGCGACAATGGCCGATCTCGCGTTCCTGAGGGCCGAGGGCTGGGACATCGACATCCTGGCGCACTATCGGCGCGGCGGCATGATCCTGGGTATCTGCGGCGGATTCCAGATGCTCGGCAGGACTATCGCCGACCCGCTGGGGATCGAGGGCCAGCCCGGCGAGACGGCCGGGCTCGGCCTGCTCGACGTGACCACGGTGCTGGGTCCGGCCAAGGCGCTGCGGACCGTATCGGGCGAGGCGCTGGGCGCCCGCTTCGAGGGTTACGAGATGCACATGGGCGTGACCACCCGGCATTCCGGTGCGCCGCTGGCGATGCTGGCGGATGAGCGTGCGGACGGTGCGCGCGATGCCGCTGGCCGCGTGCTGGGAACTTATTGCCACGGCCTGCTCGCCTCGACCGATCTGCGTGCGCAATTGCTGGCCCGGCTCGGCGCGGCAAGCGACCGGCGCGATCATCATGCCGAAGTCGATGCCGCGCTCGACGAACTGGCAGGGGCCATGGAGGCGCATCTCGACATCGACGGCCTCCTTGCCCTGACGGAGATGGCCCGATGATCAGCACGTTTGTTCTGGGCGGCGCGCGTTCGGGCAAGAGCCGCCATGCGCAAGGCTGGATCGAGGTGGTGGCGGGCCGTCTCGCCTATGTGGCGACCGGGCAGGCCTTCGACGACGAGATGGCGGCGCGCATCGCGCTCCACCAGGCAGACCGGGGCGAGCGCTGGACCACCATCGAGGCGCCGCTCGACCTCACCGGCGCCATCGCCCGCGCCTCGCGGGAGGCGGACGCGATCCTTGTCGATTGCCTGACGCTGTGGCTGTCGAACCTGATGATGGCCGAAATGACGTTGGCCCCGCAGTTCGACGCGCTGTGCCGGGCGATTGCCGATTGCCCGGTGCCGCTTGCGCTGGTGGCGAACGAGGTGGGGCTCGGGCTGGTGCCGGAAACCCCGTTGGGCCGCGCCTTTCGCGACGAGGCGGGGCGCCTCAACCAGCAGGTCGCCGCGGTTGCCGACAATGTGGTGTTTGTCGCCGCCGGACTGCCGCTGAAGTTGAAGTAGCAAAAAGGGCCGCCCCGGGGAACGGGGCGGCCCTTGGAAGATCATGGCCGGTCTTGCACCCAGACCGGCCATGACGTGCGTGGCATCACAATCGTGGAGCGATCGATCCGATGCGGCCGGATCGGAAAGCGCTCTAGAAGTCCATCCAGTCGTCGTCCTGGCCGGTGGCGAGCGCGACGGGGGCCGCCTTGCGGACCGGGGCGACCTGGCTGGTGGTGATCGCGGCCGGCACCGCGCGCGGCGCGGGAGCCGGAGCGGGCGCGGCGGCGCGCGGCTTGTAGCCGGCCACTTCGCCGCTCACCCGGAACATCGCCGCACGGTCGGCCAGCGCGGTCACCTCGCTGTTCAGGTTGCGCGCCGCGGCCGAGGTCTCCTCGACCATCGCCGCGTTCTGCTGGGTCGCCTGGTCCATCGTGCCGATCGCGGCGCTGATCTGGGTGATCGTCGAGGACTGCGCCTGGTTGTCGGTGGCGATGTTGCTGAGCAGCGAATGCACCTCGGAAACGTCGCCCGAGATGTTCTGCAGGGCGCCGTCGACCCGCTGCACCGCTTCCACGGCGGTGCCGATGTCGGTCTGGGTTGCGGTGAGCTGTTCGCGGGCGCGCTTGGCTTCCTCTTCCGAGCGCATCGCCAGCGCCGAGACGAGGTCGGCCACGACCGCGAAACCGCGGCCCGCATCACCGGCCCGGCCCGCCTCGACGGCGGCGTTCATGGCGAGCACGCGGGTCTGGAAGGCGATCTTGTCGAGGCCCTCGATCACCGAGTCGATGCCCTTGGCGCTCTCGCTGACGCGGCCCATCGCCTGGACCGCCTCGTCGGCGATCGAGCGGCCGGATTCGACCACGCCCATGGCGCCGTCGGCCCGCTCCACGGTGCGCCCCGCCGCCGAGGCGGTGGCGCGCAGGCGGCCGTCCATCTGGGTGATCGCCGCCGAGGTTTCCTCGAGGCTCGCCGCATTGCTTTCGGTGCGGCGGGCCAGGTCTTCGGAGGCCTGGGCGATCTCGCTGGAGCCGGTGCGGATGGCGTGGGTGCTTTCGGTCACCGCGCCGATGAGGTCACGCAAGGCGCCGACGGCCGAGTTGAAGTTGGTCTTCAGTTCGGCATAGGCGGGCGGGAACTCGGCCTTGATCGACTGGGTGAGGTCCCCCTCGCTGATCGCCTGGAGGCTGGCGCGCAGCGTGGTGGTGACCACTTCCTGCTCCTGCGCATTGCGGGCGTCGATCTCGGCGCGCCCTTCGGCGGCAACGCGGAACTGCTCGACCGCCTCGGCGATCTCGCCGATCTCGTCGCCGCGTTCGCGGTAGGGCACCTCGACATGGCCGCCTTCGGCCAGCGAGGTGGTGACATGGGCGATGCGCGTCATCGGCGCGGCGACCGAGCGGTTGATCAGCAGCCAGATCAGGACGATGCCGGCCATGCTGATGCCGGCCAGCGCGATGGCGAGGAAGGTCGCCTGCGCGGCGGTGGCATCGCCGTCCGCGGCCTTGGCGGCAGTGCGCTCACGCAGGGTGTCGATCAGCTTTTCGGTCTGTTCGATGGTGTCGTGCGAGGCGGCCTTGCCCTCCTTCTTGATCATCGCCATCGCGCCGGGGAAATCGCCGCTGGTGCGCAAGTCGAACGTGCGCTTGTTGACGTCCTTCAGCGTCTGTGCGTTGCGGCGCAGCAGGGCGATGTCGGATTCGAAGGCCGGATCGGCGACGGCGTCGAAAGCGTCGATCGACTTGGCCAGCGCGTCTTCACCCTTGGCAAGGCGGTCGCGCAGCTTGGCGGCGTCCTCGGTGCTGGCGGCGTTGTAGTAGCTGTAGACGACGATCCGCAGCTCCTTGACGTCGCTGATGACGTCGACCAGCGCGGACATCCCGCCGATGCCCTTCTCGACGTGGGTCTTCGCGATGTCGTTGAGCTCCCGGGTGGCCAGGTAGCCGTTGATGCCGACAGCGGCGATCATGAGATTGATGATGGAGAAGGCAGCCCACAACTTCTTGGGCAAGCTCCAGTTGTCTAGGAAATCAAGCATCTTGGTCCATTTCCGGCTTGAAAACGGCCGCTCCCCCATTGGTGGGCCATGATTATTATAGAAGGGCGCGGCAGGGCAGCCTCGGCGCGGGGGCCGGGAAACGCCCAAAAAAAGAGGCCGAGGTGGCGAACCACCCCGGCCTCCATGACGTTCCGGCCTTTCGCCTGGGGGCTGAAAAGGCCGTCGGCCTTCCTTAACGGAAGAGCGACAGGATCGTCTGCGGTGCCTGGTTGGCGATCGACAGAGCCTGGACGCCCAGCTGCTGCTGGACCTGCAGGGCCTGAAGCTTCGCCGATTCCTTGGCGAGATCCGCGTCGACGAGGTTACCGATGCCGGTTTCGATCACGTCGCTCAGGTTGCTGGTGAATTCCAGCTGACCGTCGATCTGGCGCGACTTGGCGCCCAGCGTCGAGAGCTGCGTGTTGAGGGCGTCCGACAGCGCGTCGAGGTTGTCGACGGTGCTCGCAGCGGCGGTGGCCGAAGCGAGGTCCGAGCTGCCCGACAGGCCGCTGAGGGTGGCCGAACCGCCGCTCAGACCGCCGATGTTGACGCTGGAGACAGTCAGCAGGTTGCCGGTGTCGAGCGTCTGCAGCGAGCTCACCGAGCCGCCGCTGCTGTCGAGCAGGTTCACGCCGTTGAAGTCCGACGACGAGATGATCGAGTCGATCTGCGACTTGAGGCCGTCGTAGTCCTTCTGGAGGGCTTCGAGCGTACCCGAGTCGGTGGCCGAAGCCGCTTCGTAGGCCTTGGACTTCATGTCGTTGATGAGGTCCGAGATCTGCTCAGCGCCCGAAACCGCGACGTCAACAACCGACTTGGCGTTGTTGAGCGACGAGGTCACCGCGGTGAGACCACCCTGGTCGCCACGCAGGGTCTGGGCGACGGTGTACTTGGCCGAATCGTCCTTGGTCGAAGCAACGTTCAGACCAGTGTTGATGCGGCTCTGGGTGGTTTCCATGGAGCGGTTGGTAGCATTCAGCGACTGCAGAGCAGCCATTGCGCCGGCATTGGTGTTGACGGAAAACGCCATTGGTTCATTCCTTCTTGAATGGTGAGGCCGAGTTCTGCGGCCTGGACCGGAGTACGCCGGTCCGCGTGCGATCCCGTTTCTTCAGGTTCGCATGACTCTTCTAGGAAGCGGGCGCAGTGGTCGGTGCCGCGGGCGCGAATTATTTGACAGGGGCGCGTGCAACACGCGGCAAGATTTGCCGGTCTGGGAACGGGCTGTGCCGAAATGGGCAGCATTGCGCGGGCGCGCGGCAAGGTTCGCAGCACGCGGGGAAAAACCTGCCGCTATCAGGCGGCAGAGTGCCGTGGAGGGCAGGTCGGCGGGGGCGCTCGGGGGGAGGTTCTGCCCGCGGGGCTACCTCGAGGCCGCCTCCGGCCGGTTAGGGGTCAGTCGGGCTTCCAGCCGATCTCGGCGGCGGCGGCGGACTTGGGAATGTCGGTCAGCGCTTCGTTGACGGTGATCGCCTCGCCCGGCTTCAGCTTGCGCTTGGAGGGGACGAGCTCCTTTTCGTAGACGATGCGGTCGCGCTTGTCGCGCAGCGCCACGAGCAGCGAGGGCACGTAGCGGGTCTCGCTGCCGGTATTGCTGATCGTGCCGGAAACCGAGAAGAACTCGCTGCCATCGGGCAGGGGCTTGCGGTCCTGGCGCTTGCGCGGGAAGTCCAGCTGGAGGTCGGCGGGGGCCTTCGAGAAGGTCTGCGTCGGGATCGGCAGCCAGTCGGGCAGGCCGCCGAAAGCGACCGCGCCGGTCAGTGCCAGCGTCGCCCCGGCAAATACCACCGAGGCGATCGTCGCCAGCTTGGCCCAGTTGCGGCGCGGGCGGAACGGCGGCGCGAAATCGAAGCTCGACGGCCCCTCGTCGGCATAGTGCGGCGCGGTGGTGTCGTCGTAGTAACCGGCAGCCTTGCGCGCGGCGGATGCGGTGCCGACCGGCGCGGCGACCGGATCGCTTTCCGGTTCCGGCGCGGCTTGCGGTGCGGGCGCGGCCGGGGCGGGCACCCGCACGGCGGGCATGCGCGGCGGGGTCGAGAAGCCCGGCGCGGGCTCGGCGGCATGGCTATAGGCAGGCTGCGCGGGGGCAGGCTGTGGGGGGGCGGCCTGAACTGCGGCAGGAGCGGCCTGCGCGGCCACGGGTTCGGGTCGCGCGGCGGCCGGTTGCTGCGGTGTTGCCGGGACTGCAGCCGCGGCGCCGGCCGTCTCCATCGCGCCGTCGATGGCGGGGCCTTCCTGGAACCAGCTGTGGCGACACTTGGCGCAGCGCACGGTGCGGCCATCGATACCGACCGCGCTGTCCGGCACGGCATAACGCGTAGAGCAAGCGGGGCAGGCGATAATCATGGTCTCGAAACTATAAGCACGACTGACTCGCCCCCGACAAGCGCCAGACCTGTGGGCACAGGCCGGAGCGCTCTTTTTTCCACACTGAATGCGGGTTAGGTGTGGATAGTCGCCCGTTCGGATCGACTTGTCCCCTGATTAGGCTTTTAGACCAGACGAGCATGACCGCGGACGGCGAAATCATCCATTTTGACAATGTCGGCCTGCGCTATGGCACCGATCGCGAGGTGCTGAGCGACCTGACCTTCACGCTGTTCGCCGGACGTTTCTATTTCCTCACCGGGGCGAGCGGGGCCGGCAAGACCTCGTTGCTGCGGCTGCTCTATCTCGCCCAGCGCCCCTCGCGCGGGGCGATCCGCATGTTCGGCACCGATGCCATCACCTTGCCGCGTGCGCGCCTGCCGGTGTTGCGGCGGCGGATCGGCGTGGTGTTCCAGGACTTCCGCCTGATCCCGCACTTGTCCGCCTTCGACAACGTGGCGCTGCCCTTGCGCGTCGCCGGGCATCAGGAGCGCGACATCTTCGGGCCGGTGCGCGACATCCTCGAATGGGTGGGGTTGGCCGATCGGCTGGATGCGCGGCCTGCCACGCTTTCGGGCGGCGAACAGCAGCGCGTCGCCATCGCCCGCGCGGTGATCGCCCGGCCCGCGATGCTGGTGGCCGACGAGCCGACCGGCAACGTCGATCCCGAGATGGCGCAAAAGCTCATGCGTCTGTTCGAGATGCTCAACCGGCAGGGGACGACGGTGGTGGTCGCCACCCACGATCTCGACCTGCTGCGCAAGGTGTCGGACAGCCTGATCATGCGGCTCGATCGCGGGCGGCTTTCCGATCCCACCGGAGCGCTGCGCTATCCGCCGAGGAAACCGGCATGATCTTCGCCAAGACCCCAACGGACGGCGCCCCCCGCCTCGGCTGGCGGCGGCTGGGCGTGCGCAGTGCCGAACTGGTGCCGCAGGCGCGCATGGCAGGGCCGATGCCCTGGGTGATCGCGATCATGGTGGCGCTGACCGCCATCGCGCTTGCCGCCGGTCTTGCCATCGGCAATGCGGTAACGTCCGCCCGCGCCGAGATCGAGGGCGGGGTGACCGTCCAGCTGCTCGAACCGCGCGCGGACGTGCGGGCGCGCGAGACCCGCGCGGCGATCGATGCCCTGAAGCGCCAGCCGCGCATCGCCGGGCTCAGGCAGGTTCCCCAAGCCGAGCTCGATGCGCTGATCGAACCCTGGCTGGGTACCGAGATCGCGGCGCCCGGCAGCACCAGCTCGGCCATCCCGGTGCCCGCGCTGATCGACGTGCGGCTGAACGGCGCCGCAACGCCCGAGCGGCTGAAGGCGCTGGAAACGGCGCTGGCCCCGGTTGCCCCCTCGGCCCGCATCGATGCCCAGGCCAGCTGGCTGAAGCCGGTGTTCGACGCGATGGTCTCGCTGCAGGTCCTGGCGATCGCGCTGGTGGCGCTCTTGGCCTTTGCACTGGCGGCGGCGGTCCTGCTGGCGGCGCGCTCGGCGCTCGGGGCCAACCGCGAGGTGATCGAGATCGTCCACTTGCTCGGCGGCACCGATGCCCAGGTCGCGCGGGTGTTCCAGCGCTCGATCGGGCTCGACGCGGCGGGCGGCGGCGCGGTCGGGCTGGCGCTGGCGATGGTGGTGATCCTCTCGATCGGGCGGCGCTTCGGCGGCCTCGGCGCCGGCATGGTGGACAGCGGCGCGCTGGTGTGGACCGACTGGCTGCTGCTGGCGCTGGTGCCGCTGCTCTCCACTCTGCTGGCGATGCTGACGGCGCGTTTCACAGTGCTGCATGCCTTGCGCAAGATGCTATAGTGCCCACGGATTTGTAACGTAGCTCGCTCATGTTCCGTCGTACCGCTGCCTTCCTGCTGCTGTTCTGGCTGTTCGGCTTCATCTGGTTTGCCGTTGCGCTGCCGGATCCCCTGCCGCTGTCCGAACGCACCGATGCCGTGATTGTGCTCACCGGCAGCCGCGGGCGGATCGAGCGCTCGCTGGCGGTGCTGGCCCACAAGGGCGCGCCGCGCCTGCTGATCTCGGGTGTCGACCGCGAGGTGCGCCCCGGCGAACTGGCGGCCGAGTACCGCATTCCCGATGCGCTGATGAAGTGCTGCATCACGCTGGGGTACGAGGCCTACGACACCCGCTCCAACGCGCTGGAAGCGGAAGACTGGATCATCCGCCACAAGGTCCGCTCGGTCCGGCTGGTCACTGCCGACTGGCACATGCGGCGCGCCGCCTACGAACTGGCGCGCGAACTGCCCAAGGGCGTGCTCATCCGCGCGGACGCGGTGCCCTCGCACCCCAGCCTCGGCATCCTCTTTCTCGAATTCCACAAGTACATCGGGCGCATGGCGCTCGATACCTGGAACAGCCCTCCCTGGAAGAAATCTTGACCCGCAATTCGCCTGAAATCACGCCGGACACGCCTGCCACCCCGCTCGACGTGATCCGCAGCCTGGTGTTCTACCTGGTGTTCTATCCCGGCACGATGGTCTGCGTGATGCTGGTCTGGCTGGCCTCGCTGATCGGCGACGGGCCGATGCGCGCGCGGGTGCGCGGCTGGGCACATTTCCACCGCCTGTGCTGCCGCTGGATACTGGGCATCGGGCTGCGGATCGAGGGCGAGGTCCCGGAAGGCGGCGTGCTGGTGGCGCTGCGCCACGAAAGCTTCTTCGAGGCGATCGACCTGCCCATGCTGCTGCGCCTGCCGGTGCCGTTCCCCAAGGCGGAACTGATGGGCATTCCCGGCTGGGGCTGGGCGGCAAGCCACTACGGCGCCGTCACCGTCTCGCGCGAGGAAGGGGCCAAGGCGCTCAGGGCGATGGTTTCCTCGGCACGCGGTTTTGCGGCGCAGGGCCGCCCGCTGGCGATCTTCCCCGAAGGCACCCGCGTGGCCAGCGGTGTCGCGGTGCCGCTGCAATCGGGCTTTGCCGGGATCTACAAGCTGGTGAACCTGCCGGTGGTGCCGGTGGCGGTGGATTCCGGGCGGTTCTACCATCGGCGCTGGAAAAAACCCGGCACCGTGGTGATGCGCTTCGGCACGCGCATCGAGACCGGCCTCCCGCGCGAGGAGATCGAGACGCGCGTGCAAGCGGCGATCAATGCCTTGAATCCGCACTATTCGGCGGCAGAGGGGTCGGCGGCAAAGGGGTCGGCGGAAGGCTGAGGGGCCTCCGGCCGAGAACCGGGGGCCTATTCAGGCAGCGGCACCCGGACGCGTGCCGCGCAGGCCTGCCATTTGCCGGTTACTTCTCGTTTTCGTGATCGTTGCGGCCGAAGTCGGGGCGGGAATCGTCCTGCCCTTCCTCGATGATCGAGCGGCGGATCGCGCGGGTGCGCTTGAACTGGTCGAACAGCATGTCGCCGTCGCCCACGCGGATGGCGCGTTGCAGCGCGGTCAGGTCCTCGGTGAAGCGCTGGAGCATCGTCAGCACCGCGTCCTTGTTGGACAGGAACACGTCGCGCCACATCGTCGGATCGGAGGCGGCGATGCGCGTGAAGTCGCGGAAGCCGCCCGCCGAATACTTGATGACCTCGCTCTGCGTCACGTCCTCGAGATCGGAGGCGGTGCCGACGATGGTATAGGCGATGAGGTGCGGCAGGTGGCTGGTGACGGCAAGCACGAGGTCGTGGTGCTCGGGCGTCATGATCTCGACATTGGCGCCGAGGGCCTCCCAGAAGCCGACGAGATCGCTCAGCTTGAGCATGTCGGTGGTGGCAGGCGGGGTGACGATGCACCAGCGGTTGCGGAACAGGTGCGCGAAGCCGGCGTCGGGGCCGGAGTTCTCGGTGCCGGCCACCGGGTGCGCGGGGATCACCATGTGATCGGGCAGCGCCGCGCCAAGGTCGCGGGCGATGGCCTGCTTGCTGGAACCGACATCGCTGACCAGGCAATGCGCGGGCAGCGCCTCGCGCACTTGCTCGGCGGCCATGCCCATGGCGCCGGGCGGTACGCAGAAGATTACCAGATCGGCATTCCGCACGGTGTCCGCAGGCGTTTCGCAGACTTCGTCCACCAGTCCGCGCTCGGCGGCGCGGGCGCGGTGGGCGGGGCTGAGATCGTAGCCGGTGGTGCGGGCGCGGGGCAGGTAGGCCTTGACCGCAAGGCCGATGGAGCCGCCCTGCAGGCCGAGCCCGATGATCGCGATATTGCTGAAGGTCACTTGGCGGCTTCCGCCATCTCGCGAAGACCCTCGGCGATGGCGTCCATGTCTTCCGGCTTGCCGATGGTGATGCGCAGCGCCTGCGGTAGTCCCTGACCCGGCAGCCAGCGCACGATGTAGCCGCGATCGGCGAGGCCATCGAACGCGGCCTCGGCGCTCAGCGCGCCTTCGAACAGCACCAGCACGAAGTTCGCCTGTGTCGGCAGCGGACGCAGCCCGTGGTTGCCGAGCGCGGTCAGCTTGCTGACGAAGCGGGCGCGCTCGTCGCGGTTGTGCACGCGGCTGGCTTCGACGAAAGCATCGTCGGCAAGCGCCGCCAGCGCCATCGCCTGCCCGGTGGCCGAGACGTTGAACGGCCCGCGAATGCGGTTGAGCGTGGCGACCAGCCCCGGCGCGCCGGTGGCCCAGCCGATGCGTTCCCCCGCAAGGCCGAAGATCTTCGAGAAAGTGCGCGTCACCAGCACATTGTCGTGCGCGGCGGCCAGCGCCAGCGAACCGTCGTCATCCTCGGGTGCGACATATTCGCCGTAAGCCTGGTCGAGCACCAGCAGCACGTCGGCCGGAAGCCCGGCGTGGAGGCGCGCGATCTCGCCCCCCGGCAGGAAGGAGCCGGTCGGGTTGTTGGGGTTGGCGACAAAGACCACGCGGGTCTTTTCGGTGACCAGAGCCAGCAGCGCGTCGACATCGGTGCCGTAGTCGGCATCGGGCGCGACCACCGGGGTCGCCCCGCAGCGCCGCGCGGCGATGTCGTAGACCGAGAAGCCGTAGCGCACGTAGATCACTTCGTCGCCGAGCCCCGCGTAACCCTGCGCGGCAAGGTTGAGCAGCTCGTCCGAGCCGGTGCCCATTACCACGCGGGCGGCATCGAGCCCGTGCTTTGCTGCAATGGCGGCGCGCAGTGCAGTGCTGTCCGGATCGGGATAGAGCGCCGGGGCCTGTGCTCGTGCCTCAAGCGCGCGGGCGCTGGTGCCGAGCGGGTTCTCGTTGGCCGATAGCTTGATCAGCGGCTTGCCGTCTTTCCCCTTCGACTTGCCGGGCACATAGGCATGGATCGCGTCGATCCACGGCTTGGGCTGCGGGGCTTGGCGCGATTGGTGGGGGGCGATGGTCTGGCTGTCGGTCATGATGGGCGGCCTATTAGCCCAGCAGGCGTGCGAAGGACAGAGGGCGATTTGGCCGGCGGGAACGGATCGATCGGGCGCGGCGGCGGGCTCATCACAATGCTGCGCCGTTCCTGAGCCAAGCTTCCGACATATTACCCCGTCGCCCCCGCGAAGGCGGGGCCCTCGCTAATACTTGTTCTTGTTTGCGGCGTGGCAAAAAGGAAGCGGGTTCCCCGCCTTCGCGGGGATGACGAGCTTTGGTTGGTCGCGTGCCTTGTAAGAATTCCTTTGGATCAACGCCGCTCAGCCTGAGCGGGGCTGGGATGCGGCGGGCAAGGCGCGAAACGAAAATGCGCGTCCACGCACTTTTCAAACCGGCCAGAACAATTGACAGCGGGCAGGGCGTCCCCCACTTGGCTCAGTTCATCATGGCAAGCACGCAGATCACCGACTCCAGTCAGGTTCTCGAACTGACCCAGCCGCTCCCGCTCGATGGCGGGCAGAGCCTTCCCGGCGCGCGCATCGCGTACGAGACGCACGGCACGCTGAGTGCCGCGAAGGACAACGCGATCCTGATCTGCCACGCGCTGACGGGCGACCATCACGTCGTCTCCAACCACCCCAAGACCGGCAAGCCCGGGTGGTGGGTGCGCATGGTCGGCCCGGGCAAACCGATCGACACGAACCGCTTCTTCGTGATCTGCGCCAATGTCATCGGTTCGTGCATGGGCTCCACTGGCCCGGCCAGCCTTGCCGAAGACGGCAAGCCCTGGGGCATGCGTTTCCCGGTCATCACCGTGCGCGACATGGTGCGCGGCCACGTCGCCCTGCTGGACGCGCTGGGGATCGAGAGCCTCTATGCCGTCGTCGGCGGATCGATGGGCGGCATGCAGGCGCTGAGCCTGGCCTCCAACTTCGCCGACCGCACCCGCGCGGCGCTGGTGATCGCCTCCACCGCGCGGCACTCGGCGCAGAACATCGCTTTCCACGAAGTGGGCCGCCAGTCGATCATGGCCGATCCCGAATGGCGCGAGGGCGCCTATTACGATCACGGTAAAGGTCCGGAGAAGGGCCTCTCCGTCGCGCGCATGGCCGCGCATATCACCTATCTGTCGGAAGCGGGCCTGACCGAGAAGTTCGGCCGCCGGTTGCAGGACCGCGAGGAAAAGACTTTCGGCTTCGACGCCGATTTCCAGATCGAGTCCTACCTGCGCTATCAGGGGCTGGCCTTTACCGACCGCTTCGATGCGAACTCGTACCTCTATATCACCCGCGCGATGGACTACTTCGACCTTGCCGAAGAGCATGGGGGCCTGCTCGCCAATGCGTTCGCCCAGTCGAAGGCGCGCTTCTGCCTCGTCAGTTTCGATACCGACTGGCTCTACCCCACGGCGGATTCGCGTAACGTGGTGCACGCGCTCAATGCCGCCGGGTTGCCGGTGAGCTTTGTCGAACTGTCCGCCCCTTACGGGCACGACTCGTTCCTGCTGGACGTGCCGGCGCTCGACCGCGTGGTCGAAGGTTTCCTTGGAGAAAGCCGGCCAAATGCCTGATACCGACATGCCCGATATCGAACTCAGCGATGACACCTCGCGGCTGGATATCGCGCGCATCCACGCCTGGCTGGCGTCGAGCTACTGGACGCCGGGCATCGCGCGCGAACAGGTCGAGCGCCAGATCGCCGGTTCGCACTGCCTTGGCGCGTACCTGCCCGATGGCACTATTGTCGCTTTCGCCCGCGTCATTTCCGACCGCGCCAGCTTCGCCTGGCTGGCCGACGTCTGGGTGGATGAGAGCGTGCGCGGGCAGGGCCTCGGCACCAAACTCGCCCGCTGGTTCGTCGAGCATCCCGAATATGCCGGTGTGCGCCGTTTCGGCCTTGCCACCAAGGACGCCCACGGCGTCTATGCCAAGCTGGGCTTCACTCCGCTGGCACGGCCCGACCGGCTGATGGAAAAGCTTTCCGGTCCCTTCGCGGCGATTCTGGAGCAGGATGGATGAGCCTGCTGCGCCCCGATCTTGCGGTGATCGCCGCCAATGTCGCGCCGGGATCGCGCGTGCTCGACGTCGGCTGCGGCGACGGCACGCTGATGCAGGCTTTGCGTGACGACACGCGCTGCGACGCGCGCGGCATGGAACTTGATTCCGCCGACGTCGGCCTCTGTGTCGGCAAGGGCCTCTCGGTGATCCAGGGCGATGCCGACAAGGACCTGGCCTTCTATCCCGACCAGTCGGTCGATTACGCGATCCTCTCGCAGACCTTGCAGACGACCATGCGTCCCGACGTGGTGCTGGAAGAACTGCTGCGCATCGGCCGCCGCGCCTTCGTCAGCTTCCCCAACTTCGCGCACTGGCGCGTGCGGCTCTCGCTGCTGTGGGGTGGCCGCATGCCGGTGACGCGCCTGCTGCCGATCCCCTGGTATGCGACGCCGAACATCCACCACCTGACCGTCGAGGACTTCCGCGAACTGGTGAGGGAGCGCGGGATCAAGGTGGAAGGCGCCTGGTTCCTCTCGGGCGACAAGCAATGCAGCGCGGCGGCGGCCAACTTCCGCGCCGAACACGCGGTGTTCCTGCTCTCGCGTTAGACGCGTAGGGGCTGAGCGCCCCTTCGCGGCCAAATGCCGCGAAATTCCCCTGCATTCTCAAGCTCGTTGTGGTGGGTTGTCCCGGTGAAAGCCGGGGGTGCCGCGGGCCGCATTCGGCCCATGCGGAGCGATTCGTTTCGCATTCGCACATGAGCGATCTCGCGAGCCGGCAACGCCCCCGCGCCAGCGCCATGACCTTGCAAAACGCCCGAGGCATATGGTCCAACTTGCCGAAGGGCGCTCAGAATCTTGCGGAAATCCGCCAGTCCCGAGCGGTGACATGTCGCATCTGGATGTTGCGCGGCAACATCGTCATAATCCTGTAGACCTTGCGGCGAGTCCGTATTACCATACTCTCAATTAGTATTACTGAAGTGGGTAGCCGATTAATACGAAATTGATGCGAAGGGCAGGCGTATGGACGGAGTTCTCGTTGGCAAGAGGCTGATCGGCACGCAATCACCGGTGACGGTGGGATGGGAGAACATCCCGCGCGTCGAAGGCGGGCCCTTCAAGCAGGTGTTTTTCACCTGGTTCCAGCCCACCGTGCTCTTCGGACTGCTTGCCTTCTGGTACTACGCGCCCAATTCCATCGCCAAGGCATCGACCGCGATCGGCATCGGCATCGGCTTCAAGGTGCTGCTGCTGACGATGGAGTACTTCTTTCCCCGCTACGAAAGCTGGCGGCTGACCTGGAAGGAATTCACCACCGACCTGTTCTATGTCGGACTTGGCTATACCGCGCTGCGGCTGGTCGACAACTACATCGGCGACGGCGTGATGATCGAGGCGATCCAGCATGCCTTCAACTGGGAGAAGTTCAGCTGGTTCACCGGCCTGCCGCTGCTGCTCCAGGCGTTCCTGATCGCCTTCATCTTCGATTTCGGCCAGTACTGGATGCACCGGGGCATGCACAACTGGTACCCGCTCTGGCTGACCCATTCGGTGCACCACTACATCACCCAGCTCAACATCAACAAGGGTGCGGTGGGCAACCCCACCGAGCTGTTCCTGATTGGCCTGGGCATCGGCGGCTTCTTCGATTTCCTGCCGCGCGCCGCGATGCTGGCCGGGACCTTCGGCATGGCGATCAGCACCTACCAGCATATCAACGTGCGTTTCAACACGCCGCGCTGGTGGCGCTTCCTGTTCAACACGACCGAGCATCACAGCGTCCACCACTCGCGTGATTACGAGGCGAGCCGCAGCAACTATTCCAATACTTTCGTCTTCATCGACCGCATCTTCGGGACCTGCGTCGATGGTGAGGCCGAGCTGCTCGGCATGGAAGGCGGTCGCCGTATGTCGATCCGCGAGCAGATGACCTACACATTCACGGAAGGCTGGAAGACGCTGAAGGAAAAGTTCCGCCACCAGGAACCAGCCGCCGTTCCTGCCGAATGATCCGCGCGGGCGCGCTCCCGCCGCGCCCGCTTCCCTTTTGTCCATCCCCTGCATCCGCCGGCCCCCACCGGGCCGGCGGACCTCGAACCGGCGCGCCGCAAGGGCGCCAACGGAGATCGCATGCGCGCGCGTTTCATCGACTGGATCTGGCATGTCCGGGGCACTCTTGCCCTTGCCCCGCAGCAATCGGGCGAGGAGGCCTTTGACCGGCTGGAGCCCCTGTTCGGCGAAAGCGGCACCAGCCACCAGCGCAGCGGCGATACCCTGACCTTCAGCAAGAAGGACCAGGCCGCACAGGACAAGATGTCGGTCTTTGACGGCGGCGTGCTCCAGATCGAGCAGGGCGGGACGGGATCGGTACTGCGCTACAATCTCAAGAGCCGGGCGCTGCTGTTCTGCTTCCTCGCCCCGCTGCTGTTCCTCGCCTTCGGGCAGTTGACGGTGGCGCTGGGCAAGCTGGAAAGCCCCGCAGCAGAAGCGGGCAAGGAAGCGGGCGACAAGAAGGACGACAAGAAGGATGACAAGAAGCCGGCAGCGGCGATGAACCCGATCGACAAGTTCCTCGGCGCTCCGGAGCCCGAAAAGCCCGACGCCAAGAAGGACAAGGAAAAGGGCGCCGACAAGAAGCATTCGCCGACCTCGGCCTACGTCTTTGCGGCATTCTTCGCGGCGCTTTACGTCATTGGCCGCATTCTCGAGGACCGGCTGGTCAGGAAGCTGTTCCGCAGGAAGTTGCTGGGGGTTTAGCGCGGGCGGTGCCGCGTCACCAATCTACTCGCGAACAAGACGTTGTAGATACTTGCCTTGCTTGACCGCGGCCATGCAAGCGCGTCGCTCGCCGCAACAACTTCGCCGTTGGATTGCGGTAGCGGGGAACGGCGGCTCCATTCACCCAAGCGTGCCGCTGTCCATGCACTGAATGGGCAGCAGCAGGTGATCCGCCTTGGAGCAGCCCATGTTCGCCTATGAAGAGGGCGGGATCGGCGGCCAAGCGCCTTCCAGCGCCGCTTGTCAGCCGACCTTGAGCCCGCAATAGATTCCCAGCTTGTTGCCGTCGGGATCGCGCATGTAGGCCCCGAAAGCGCCGCGAGCCTGCGGTTTGGCTTCGGGCGCGCCCTCGCAGGTGCCGCCATGGGCAAGGCCCGCCGCATGCCAGGCGCGCACGGTGGCTTCGTCAGGGGCTTCGAACAGCACGGTGCCGCCGTTGGCATGGGTCGCCGGATTGCCGTCGCGGGCCGGGCCGAGCATGAACTTGAGGCCTTCGACATCCCACAGCACGATCGGCCATTCAGGCGTCGACTGGCATGGCCCCACGCCGAGCGCGGCGAACGTCGCGTCGTAGAATTCACGTGCCTTATCAAGGTCATTGGTGCCGAGGCGCAGGCTCTTCAGGATCATCATGTCTCTCCCATGAGGCCCGGCCCGCGTCGTTTGCGCGGGCCGGTGCACAAGGCGGTCAGCCCATGCGGTACATCGCGCAGAGCTTGTTGTTGTCGGGATCGCGCAAGTAGGCGAGGTAGAGCGTGCCGAACGGGAATTCGCGTGGTCCCGGCGCATCCTCGCAGCTCAGTCCGCCCGCCGCGCAGCCCGCAGCGTGCCAGGCGTCAACCGCTTCGGCGCTGTCCATCGAAAAGCCCACGGTGCCGCCATTGGCGAACGTCGCGGCCTTGCCGTCGAGCGGGCTGACGACCATGAAATTGGACCCGTTATGGCCGTAAGCAAGCCGCCCCGCGGCCGGGTCGGTCATCAGCGGCGTCGCGCCCATGGTGGCGAACACGGCGTCGTAGAAGGTCTTGGCGGCGGCGAGGTCGTTGCTGCCGACGCAGATGTGGCTGAACATGTAAGCTTCCCTTGCGGTTGTCCGGTAAACGGGGGGCTGGATTCGCGCGCAGAGATGTCGGCGCGGCGCGCGGCAGGGTCAATCGCGGGCATGACATTCAGCGGTGAATATCGCACCGGTGCTGGGCCTCGGCGCGGGCGCCGGGCAAGAGATTGATCCGGAATGGATTGCACCCCGCCAAGGGCAATTGCATCCCGGCGGGAACGGCGCATGATCCTTTCCCAGTCCATGCGGCGGGCCCGCGTGGATTCCCGGAGGTGTCCCTCACGGCATCGTTACCACGGAGACGCGCATGGCGGTCATTGCGGTCTACAGCATCAAGGGCGGCGTCGGCAAAACCACGCTCGCGGTCGATCTTGCCTGGCGCTTTGCCGTGCATGGCGCGCGAGAGACGCTGCTCTGGGATCTCGACATGCAGGGGGGCGCGGGCTGGGTGCTCGGCCATGAACCGGCCAAGGTTGCGCACCTGCCGGCGGGCGCGGCCGCGGTGTTCCAGCGGGATGGCAAGCCGCAGCACCTTGTGCGCCCCACCCATGTCGACCGCCTCTCGCTGATCTGCGCGGATGACAGCTTGCGCAGCCTGCCGCTGCAACTGGCCCGGCTCGGCCAGCGGCGGCGCCTCGCCGCCATGACCACGCGGCTGCGCTGCGAATACGAACGCATCGTGCTCGATTGCCCCGCCGGCATGAACGAGGTGACCGAACAGGTGATCGCCGCCGCCGATCTTGTCATCGTGCCGCTGCCGCCATCGCCGCTGGCCCGCCGCGCGCTCGACATGGTGCGGCGCGAATTGCTGCGGCACCACACACGCCATGCGCCGATCCTGCCGGTCCTCTCGATGACCGACATGCGCCGCCGCCTGCACCGCGACCTTGCCTGCGGAGAGGCGCTGGGCTGGCCGCAAGTGCCGATGGCGAGCGCGATCGAGCGATGCTCCGTTCACCGCCGCCCGATCGCCGAGTTTGCCGGGGGCACCCCGGCCGATCTTGCCCTGGGGCGGCTCTGGCGCGGGATCGAGGCCAAGCTGGCGGCGATGGCGCCCTTGCTGGGCGGGCAGCCACTGTCGCGCGCGGGATGATCGCGCTGCCGGCCCTCATCCCGCCGCAGCGGCAAGGCGGGCAGTTATCCACGCGATTCCGCGCTCGCAGGCACTCTGCCGAAGGCTTCGTTCGGGCGGCGGGGTGGACGCTGGCGGGCGGGTTTGGCATTCAAAATCGCCATGTGGCACATCTTCCAGTTCCCGCTCTGCCCCTTTAGCCGCAAGGTCCGGCTGCTGATGGCCGAGAAAGGCATCGCCTACGAACTCCAGACCGCGCGTCCGTGGGAGGGTGAGGACAGGCTCTTCGCGATGAACCCGGCGGGCCGCACGCCGGTCGTGCGCGAGGCGGAGCGCAATATCGTCCTGTCGGACAGCCGGGCGATCTGCGAATATTTCGAGGAGACGGTGGACCGGAACCCGCAGATCAGCGGAACCGCCCAGCAGCGCGCGGAAATCCGCCGTCTGGTTGCCATGTTCGACGAGAACTTCTTCAACGACGTCTCGGGCCCGCTGCTGCACGAACGCATGAAGAAGCGGCTGGTCCTGCGCCAGTCGCCCGATGCCAAGATCCTGCGCGAATCCATGAAGCTCGCGCACGATTACCTCGATTACATCGACTATCTGATCGATAATCGCCCCTGGCTGGCGGGGTCGACGATGACCCTGGCGGATCTCACCGCCGCGGCGCAGATTTCCGTGGCGGATTATCTTGGCGGCCTCGACTGGTCGAGCCACGAGCAGGCGCGCGGCTGGTACCTGGTGATGAAGTCGCGCCCCTCGTTCCGTCCGTTGCTCAGCGAACGCATGGAAGTGATCCAGCCGCCGAGCCACTACGCCGAAGTCGACGCCTGAGGGGCTCGCTTCCGGTTCGTGAGAAAAGGGCCGTCCGTTCGGGCGGCCCTTTCTTGTTTGTGACCCGGGGAGGGGATCAGGTGCGGGCGGGCTTGGCCCCGAAACGGCCGTGTTGGCGGAACTGCGTCATCCAGCGATCGAGGAACAGGCCCAGGGGCCGCGCGGCCACGCCCAGTTCGGCAAGTCCCGGCAGCAAGCCGCTAGCGACGCTGCCAGCCTTGAGCAGTTTCAACTGGTCGGTGCTGATCGGCGTGCCGGGCAGGGCGGCGATCAGGCCTGCCAGGGCGTCCGGCATGGGCATCAGCGTGCGTTCGCGGTTCTCGGCCACCATGATTCGCGTGTTGAGATCGAGCATCGAGATCACTTCGGGCCCGGCCAGTTCGAAAGTCTTGCCGCCATGCACCTCGGGAGCGGTCAGGGCGACGGCAATCGCAGCAGCGACATCGTCGACAAATACCGGCTGAAGTTTCGCCTCGGGGGCGAATACCGGCAGCACCCGGGCGCGGGCGATGAGGCTGCCGAACATCATCACGAAATTGTCGTCCGGCCCGAACAGGATCGACGGGCGGATTACCGTGGCGCCGGGAAATTCGGAAAGGACGGCCTGTTCGCCTTCGGCCTTGGTGCGGGCATAGGCCACGTCCGACCCGGCATCGGCGCCAATTGCCGAGACATGCACGAAGGCCTGCGCTCCGGCTGCCTTGGCGGCTGCCGCGATCCGGCCGGCACCGCTGCCCTGGACCGCATCGAGATCGCCCGTGAAGGCACCCACGAGGTTCACGACGGCATCCGACCCGGCCAGCACCCGCGCGAGCGAATCCAGCTTGGTCACGTCCACGCGGGCGAACTGGATCTGGCCGAGGTTGCCGAGCGGCTTGATGGCCCAGGCCTTGTCCGGGTTACGGCTGGCGATGCGGACGCGGGCTTCGCGTTCGAACAGTTCCTGCACCAGATGCCTGCCAAGAAATCCAGTGCCGCCCAGCACGGTGACGACTTTACCGGAAAGGGGTTCTCGGCCGGAAAGGCGTTCTCGGCCGGAAAGGTGTTCTGGGCCGGAAAGGGGTTTTGCGCCGGAAACGGATTCGGGGTTGCCTTGGCTCATGGTCTGAACGGCTCCTTCAGCGAGGCGCATGCGGGGCGAAGAGCGAAAAAATCCGCCTGAGCCGACTATGCGCACGTTGAAAAGGATTGGCACAAGGCAGGGGTGGGGGCAACCGAACGCTCGTCAAGACGCGGAATTCCGGCATTTTTGAAAAGATTTGAAAAAACTTGGTGCTGGGGCGTTGACAGGAATCGGGAAGCCCCTTAGAGGCGCCCTCCTACCCGGCGAGGACGGCAACAACGGCCCCCTCGCTTCCGTGCCCAGATGGCGGAATTGGTAGACGCACCGTCTTCAGGTGGCGGCGCTCGTAAGGGCGTGGAGGTTCGAGTCCTCTTCTGGGCACCA
This sequence comes from Sphingomonas sp. IC081, assembly GCF_006874585.1. GTDB lineage: Bacteria > Pseudomonadota > Alphaproteobacteria > Sphingomonadales > Sphingomonadaceae > Novosphingobium. The sequence goes on along the minus strand of NZ_CP029761.1, from coordinate 2,829,403 downwards.
TCACTTCTCAAGTGATTGAGAATGTTGGGGGATCATCGCAAGATGGTCCCCCAAACTCGTTCTGCCACGAGAAGTTGCTACGGGAAAATGACCCAGCGTCGCCCGTAATACCCCGGAAAATCACCAATTCTGATGCCCGCGATTGCTACGGGACATTGCTACGAGATTTGCCCAAAGGCGTCCGTCGTCGAGGGCACAATTTCTGCTATCGGCACATGGTTCCGGTCGAGCTCTGCGACTGTTGAACCGGCTCGAAATCCGGCGCTCGTTGCGGACCGACAGTCTCTCGGTGGATGCGGCGCTTCTTTCCGCCGATCGGCGGGCTGTTCTTCGTGGCATTGATGGCGCAGTCGGGCAGCTGAAAGCCCGTTTTGAAAATGCTCATGAGGGGTATTCTCGAGGCGGCGCCGGCCTGTTCCCGCACTATTCGTACTTCCCGAATTTCCGAACGGATTCTGAAAGGCCTGCCGGTGAGCACGCCGGCGTGCGGGCATGAAAAAAGGGCGAGGACTCCGCCGTCCTCGCCCCTTCCTGCATTCTTCCCGCGAGGGGAAGTCCGATGGCCCCGTCAGACGCCCTGCGGCGTCACGTTGCCCGAGAAGCGGCGCCCGGCCTTGGGGATCGACGAGCCGGTGAGCGGGCGGGGCGTACCGGTGCCGCGCGGTTCGCTCGGCCGGTCGATCTTGCCGTCCTTGAGGAGCTGGTTGATCTCGTCGCCAGAGAGCGTCTCGTACTCGAGCAGCGCCTGCGCGAGGGCTTCAAGCTGCTCCGCATTGTCCTTGAGCAGTGTGGTCGCGCGGGCATGGGCGGTGTCGACCAGGCCGCGGATTTCGCTGTCGATCACCTTGTTGGTCTCGTCCGAGGCCATGGTGCGGTGCGAACCGCCCATGCCGAGGTAGCCTTCCTGGCTTTCCTCGTACTGGAGCGGACCAAGCTTGTCCGACATACCCCATTTGGTGACCATGTTGCGGGCCAGGCTGGTGGCGTACTGGATGTCCGACGAGGCGCCCGAGGAAACCTTGTCGTAGCCGAAGATCAGTTCCTCGGCGACGCGGCCACCCATCGCGACCGAGAGGTTCGCGAGCATCTTGTCGCGGTGGTAGGAATAGCTGTCCCGTTCCGGCAGGCGCATCACCATGCCGAGCGCCCGCCCGCGCGGGATGATGGTGGCCTTGTGGATGGGGTCCGATGCGGTTTCGTGCAACGAGACGATGGCATGACCGGCCTCATGATAGGCGGTCATCTTTTTCTCGTCGTCGGTCATGACCATCGAGCGGCGTTCGGCGCCCATCATGACCTTGTCCTTGGCGTCCTCGAACTCCTGCATGGCGACGAGGCGCTTGTTGCGGCGCGCGGCCAGCAGGGCGGCCTCGTTGACGAGGTTGGCAAGATCGGCGCCGGAGAAGCCCGGGGTGCCGCGGGCGATGACGCGCGGGTTCACGTCGGGCGCCAGCGGCACCTTCTTCATGTGCACGCTGAGGATCTTCTCGCGGCCCTCGATGTCCGGCACCGGCACCACGACCTGACGGTCGAAGCGGCCGGGGCGCAGCAGTGCGGGGTCCAGCACGTCGGGGCGGTTGGTCGCCGCGATGATGATGATGCCCTCGTTGGCCTCGAAACCGTCCATCTCGACCAGCAGCTGGTTCAGCGTCTGTTCGCGCTCGTCGTTCGAATTGCCGAGGCCGTGGCCGCGATGGCGGCCGACCGCGTCGATTTCGTCGATGAAGACGATGCAGGGGGCGTTCTTCTTGGCCTGTTCGAACATGTCGCGCACGCGGCTGGCGCCGACGCCGACAAACATCTCGACGAAATCCGAGCCCGAGATCGTGAAGAACGGCACACCCGCCTCACCGGCGATGGCGCGGGCGAGCAGGGTCTTGCCGGTACCCGGCGAGCCGACCAGCAGCGCGCCCTTGGGGATCTGGCCGCCGAGCTTGGAGAAGCGGGTGGGATCACGCAGGAACTCGACGATTTCCTCCAGTTCCTCGCGCGCTTCGTCGATGCCGGCAACGTCGTCGAACGTGACGCGGCCCGCGCGTTCGGTCAGCAGCTTGGCCTTGGACTTGCCGAAGCCCATCGCGCCCGAGCCGCCGCCCTTCTGGACTTGGCGCAGCGCAAAGAAGGCGATGCCGACGATCAGCAGGAATGGCAGGGTCTGGGCGAGGATGTAGACCAGCATCGAGCCTTCTTCGGCGTTCTTGCCGGCGTAGCGCACGTCGTGGTCCTGCAGGAGCTGGGGCAGCGTGGTGTCGTTCGGCACCGGGACGGTGGTGAACGAATCGCCGTTCTTCAGCTTGCCGTCGATGCGCTGCTCGCCGATTTCCACCGAGGCGACGCTGTTTTCGGCCACTTTGGCGCGAAAATCGGAATAGGCGATGCTCGGCCCGCTTTCGGTGCGGGTATTGAACATCTGCACAACCACAAGGAGTGCGAGGAAAATACCGCCCCACACGAGCAGGCTCTTGACCCAGGGATTGCCGCTAGGCTGGTCGTCGTTCATCGTTGGTGAAACCGTCCTTTCGCCCGCCAATGTAGGTGCGGGCGGCTGAATCGCAAGTTAGCAGAGGCATTCACTGTAGTCGCAAAGCGGCCAAGAAGCGACAGCGCATGCGCCGCCGCCCCTTTCAGGCGGATCGAACCAGCTGGTAATCGCCCGCGCTGTCCACTTGCGCGGTCCAGCCGGGGTAGACGACGATCGTGGTGAAGCTCTCCTCGACGATCGCGGGGGAGGGTATTTCCATGCCTGGGGCGAGGTCGGTGCCGCGATAGACCGGCACCGGCGCAAAGCCCTCGCCGAGATTGGCGCGGCGGTGGCGGATGGGCCGGGGAGCCGGGCCGCCGGGCACGAAGGTGCCGCCGGCAGCCGGTGAGGGGGTCTCGACATGGGCGGCGAGGCGCAGGCCCGAGATTTCCGGCACTTCATGCTCGCGGACATGGCCATATTCGGCCATGTGGCGGGCGTTGAACAGTTCGCAGGCGCGCGCCGCAAAGGTCTCGTCGATGAAGCCGAGGTCGCCCAGCGGGGCATCCGCGGCAAAATCGAACGAGAGCGAGAAGTTCTGCCCCGGATAGCGCATGTTGAGCCGGTAATCGGCGCGGATGTCCTCAGCGTGGAAGCGGGCGGCGGTGAAGAAGCGGGCGGCACGATCCGACAGTTCGGTCCACAGCTTGCGGATGCGCGCCAGGTCGAGCGCGGCGGCCGAGGCGATGTAGGAGCGTTCCTCGTCGATGGTCGGGTTCGCCACCAGAGTGCCGAGCGCCGAAAAGGTCGGCGAGGCCTTGGGCACCAGCACGCGGGTGATGCCGAGGTCCTCGGCCTGGATCGCGGCGAAGGCGGGGCCATTGCCGCCATAGGCCAGCATGACGAGGTCCTTGGGGTCGATACCCTTGCCCGCCGTGGTGCGGCGCACGCCCTGGCTCATGTGGGCATTGACCACGCGCCAGCAGTCGAAGGCGGCGCGTTCCGCATCCTCGTGGCCAAGGTCCTGCGCGATCCGGCCGAAGGCTTCCTCCACGCCGTCGCGCGTCAGGCGGAAGCTGCCGCCGGCGAAGCCTTCCTCGGTGGAGAGAATGCCCAGCATGACCAGCGCATCGGTCACCGTGGGCTGGGTGCCGCCGCGTCCGTAGCAGATCGGGCCGGGCTCGGACCCCGCCGAGCGCGGGCCGACTTCCAGCGCGCCCTGGTTGACGTGGCAGATCGAGCCGCCGCCCGCGCCCAGTGTCTCCACTTTCACCATCGGCACGCCGACGAGGTAGCGGTGGTGCATGTTCCAGCCCGCCTCGGCCGGGGCCTCTCCGTTCAGCACCAGCGCCATGTCGTAGCTGGTGCCGCCCATGTCGACGCAGAGCAGGTCCGGGCAGCCCTTGGCGCGGCCCGCATGGGCGGAACCGACGACCCCGCCGGCCGGGCCGGAGGCCAGCACGCGGATCGGGGCGCCTTCGATGTAGTCCCGGGTCATGACGCCGCCGGAGGCCTGCATGACCATGAGCTGGCCCGGATAACCGCCCTCGCCGAGCCGCTGCACCAGCTTTTCGAGGTAGCCGTTGACGCGCGGGGCGACATAGGCGTTGACCACCGTGGTCGAGGTGCGGTCGTACTCCGGCGCGCGGGGCAGGACTTCGTGGCTGGCCGAGACGTGGGCGTTCCGGATTTCCTGCTGGACGATCTCCTTGGCGCGGCGTTCGTGCTCGGGATTGGCGAAGGAGAACAGGAACGAGATCGCCACCGATTCCACGTTCTGCAGCCTGAGCTTGCGGCAGGCCTCGCGCAGCGCCGCCTCGTCGAGCGGCTTGTGGACCGCGCCGTCGTGGAGCACCCGTTCGGGCACGGTCAGGCGGCGGCGGCGCGGGGTGATCTGCTGCGGCGCTTCCAGGCGGACGTCCCAGATGTCCTCCTTGTAGCCGCGGCGGTATTCGATCTCGTCGCGGAACCCCTCGGTGGTGATGAGGCCGGTGAGGGCGCCGTTCATCTCGATCAGGGTGTTGTCGGCAACGGTGGTGCCGTGGACGATCGCCTCGCAGCGGCCGAGGAACTCACCGAGCGGCAGGCCCTCCTTCGCGGCCAGCAGGCCAAGGCCCTCCATCACCCCCAGCGAGCGGTCCTGCGGGGTGGAGAGGTTCTTGTGGAGCACCACTTGCGTGCCCTTGAGGAGCGCGAAGTCGGTGAAAGTGCCGCCGATGTCGATGCCGACCCTGTATTGCATGAAACGTCCTCTCCGGGCCGCTCCCCTGCCGGGGAAGGGGGCGGCCTCGATGTTCTGGTTATTCCGCGGCCTCGGCCATGCTGGCCATCTCGGCCCTGAGCGCCTCGGTGGCGGCGTGGTCCACCGCCAGCGAATAGTCTTCAAGGCTGCCGGTCAGCACCACGCCGTACTTGGCGCGCGCCGCGGCAAGGCTGACGTATTCGTCGAGCACGTCCTCCTTCACCGCTTCGGGATCGCGCCGCAGCGGCGGGCCGAACCCGGCGCCGCCGCCGTGCTGGTAGGCGATCACCGCGCCTTGCGGCAGCAGGTCCTGCGCGGTGTGGAGGATGGCGCGCTCGCCGGGCGAGCCGACCTCGAAGCGGTTGGCATAGGGGATCGCATCGTCCCCGCCGCACAGGCCGCGCAAGGGGTGCTCGGCCGAGACCATCCAGGCCATCGCCGACGTCGGCCGCAGCACCTGCTTGACGTTGAGCGAGCCCGGAGAGCCGCGCCACTGGCCGGCGCCGCCGCCATCGGTGGTCATCTCGCGGCTCAGGTTGAGGATCGGGAAGCGGCTTTCCGCATCTTCCGCCTCGGAGAGGATCAGGCTGCCGAGCGCCGACGGGCAGGAGCCCCAGCCATCGAGGCCCTGCACCGCCGAGACGTCCATCGAGCGGCAGTCGACACCCTGGTCCATCCACATCATGCCGTTCTCGTCGAAGCCCATGACCATGTTGGGCATGCCGATCTTGTAGAGCTGCGGCTGCGATCGTTCGGGCGCCACGTTGGAGAGGGCGATGCAGACCGCCTCGGTGATCTCGCAGGCCGGGTGGAACGAGCCCAACGCCGCGGGCTTGTTGGGCGGCGGCTGGGCAATGCAGCCTTCGGGAATCCGGATCTCGACTGCGTCGAAGAAGCCCTCGTTCTTGACGATCGTCGGGTCCATCGCCGCAACCACCTGGCACATCACGTAGCTGCGCGAATTGGCGAAGGTGTTCCACACGCCGACGAGGTCCTGCCGCTCGTCGGTGCCGGCAAGATCGACGGTCAGCTGGTCGCCGGCGATGGTGCAGGCGACGTGGACCTTGATGTCCTTGGTTCCTGCCGTGTCGTGGTCGATCCACACGGTCGCCTCGTGGCATCCATCGGGCCACTTCGCCACTTCCTCGCGCACGCGCCGGGTGGTGTGCGCGATCGAGTGGTTGATCGCCGCCTTGATCGTCTCCCCGCCCCACTTGCCGAGCAGCTGCTCCAGCATGCGCACCGCGTGCTGGACGCCGCCGATCATCGCGGCGATGTCGCCCGCGAACGTGGCGAAGCGGTTGTTGCGCACCACCATGTCGAACACGTCGCGGCGCAAGGTTCCCCGGTGGACCAGCTTGAGGCAGGGGTAGATCACCCCCTCGGTAAAGACGTCGGTGGCATCGAGCGAGAAGCCGCCCGGGTCCTTGCCGCCGGTATCGCCCTGATGCGCCTGCAGCGTCTGGATGCAGATCAGCTCGCCCTTGTCGTCATAGACCGGGCCGTAGATGCAGTAATCGGGCAGGTGGCCGCCGCCGTGATCGGGATCGTTGCCCAGGAAGACGTCGCCCGGTCCCCAGTCGTAGCGCTCCTGGTTCATCAGCCCCCAGCGCGTCTCCATCTGGTTGACGAACGTCAGGTGCGGCGTGCCCACCGCGCCCATGGCAAGGCGGCCGTGGGCATCGACGATGGCGGCATTGCGCTCGTTCGACTGGTTGATGATCGGGCTGGAGGCGGCGCGGCCCAGATAAGTCGCAGCCTCGAAACAGACCGTCTCGAAGGCGCCGCGAATGATGTCGGCGGTGACCGCATCGATACTGGCGCTTGTCGGCAGGGGGCCGCGCGGCGCGGCGAGCTTGCGGTTCAGCTCGTAGGACACGTCTCTTGCTCTCCCTTGTGGTTTGTCCGAGGTAGGTGGCGAGCGGGCCCGCTTCTCGACAGCGAGCGCATCGGCCCATGCAGATCACGAAACAGCCGCGCCGGGCTTGACCACGGGCGCACAAGGAGCCGTACCGGGCATGAAGACAGCTGGCCGTATCCACCCGGTCTATGCGCAAATGGAGCGCACCGTGTTCGACCGCATGTCGGCACTGGCGCGCGAGCATGGCGCGATCAATCTGGGGCAGGGCTTTCCCGACGGGCCGCCGGTGCCCGCGCTGATCGAGGCTGCGAGCCGGGCCTTGCACGAAAGATCGAACCAGTATCCGCCCGGCGCGGGCCTGATCGAACTGCGCGAGGCGATCTGCGGTTATTACGCGCGGCGACAGGGGGTCGCGCTGGCACCTGGGCAGGTGACGGTGACTTCCGGCGCGACCGAGGCATTGGCCGCCGCCGTCTTCGCTTTCGTAAAGCCGGGCGACGAGGTGATCCTGTTCCAGCCCGCTTACGATGCCTATGCGCCGCTGGTGGTCCGGGCGGGCGGAACGCCGGTCTCGATTCCGCTTTCGCCGCCGCATTTCCGTTATCCGGCCGAGGCGCTGGAGGCAGCGATAACGCCGCGCACGCGGGTGGTGATGCTCAACGACCCGCTCAATCCGGCGGGCACGGTCGCCAGTCACGAGGAACTGGCCGCGATCGCGCAGGCCTGCACGGCGCATGACCTGATCGCGATCTGCGACGAAGTCTGGGAGGATGTGCGTTTCGACAGCCTAGCCCACCGCTCGTTGATGGCCTTTCCCGGCATGGCCGAGCGAACGGTGAAGATCGGTTCGGCGGGCAAGATCTTTGGTCTCACCGGCTGGAAGATCGGCTGGATGATCGCGGCGGGCGATCTGGCGACGGCGATTGCGCGCGCGCACCAGTTCCTGACTTATGCCACCGCGGTGCCGCTGCAATGGGCGGTGGCGGAGGGGCTGGCGCTGCCCGATGCGGTGCTGGACGGCCAGCGCGCCGCATGGGCCGCCGCGCGCGGACGGCTGAAGGCGGGGCTGACCGAGGCGGGCTTTGTCGTGCTGTCCAATGCGGCGACGTGGTTCCTCAATGTCGATCTCACAGCCTCGGGCATTTCCCTGTGCGACCGCGAATTCAGCGCGCGCGCGGTGACCGAAGCCGGGGTGGCGAGCGTGCCTGTCTCGGCGCTCTATCAAGGGGATGCCGCGCCCGGGCATCTGGTGCGCTTCTGCTTCACCAAGCCGCTGGATGTGCTGGACGAGGCGGTTTCGCGTCTCGCCCGTTTCCGCGAGGCGCTGATCGGCTGACGACCATCACGCAACCGCCGCTTGACACTTTGCTGCACTGCGGCATCGTGGGCCGCTCAGGCATCGGGGGACGCGGCAGATGGTGGATGGTGAAGGCGCGCTCTGGAATGCGGATCTCGCGCCGACGAGCGAGGCGCAGCGCAACTGGCGCTGGTGGCACTTCGCGGCGCTGTGGGTGGGCATGGTCGTTGCCGTGCCGAGCTGGATGCTCTGCGCCGGGCTGATCGACCAGGGCATGTCGGCCTTGCAGGCGATCGCCACGGTGCTGCTGGGCAACCTGATCATTCTCGTGCCGATGCTGCTGATCGGCCATTCCGGCGCGCGCTACGGCGTGCCTTTCGCGGTGCTCGCACGCGCCTCGTTCGGCACGGTGGGCGCGCGCCTGCCCGCCATGGCCCGCGCGCTGGTCGCCTGCGGCTGGTACGGCATCCAGACCTGGATCGGCGGCGAGGCGCTGCTGACACTGCTTGGCATCTTCCTCGGCGCGGACCTGCGCGGCGCGGCGCTGCCGTTCTTCGGGATCGGCATCGGCCAGTTGCTCGCCTTCCTCGTATTCTGGGGCGTGCAGCTGTTTTTCGTGCGCAAGGGCCTGACGACGATCCGCAAGCTGGAGACCTGGACCGCGCCCGCCAAGCTCATCGCTTGCCTCGGCCTTGTCTGGTGGGCGGTGGATGCGGCGGGCGGTGTCGGGCCGATCTTCTCGGCGCCTTCGGCCTTTGGTCCCGGCGGGGCAAGGGAAGGGCAGTTCTGGGCGGTCTGGCTGCCTGCAATTACCGCCATGGTCGGTTTCTGGGGTACGCTGGCGCTCAATATCGCGGACTTCACCCGCTTTGCGCATAGCCAGCGCGACCAGATGCTGGGGCAGGCGCTGGGACTGCCGCCGACGATGGGGCTGATTGCACTGCTGAGCGTGATCACCACTTCGGCCACGGTGGTCATCCACGGCCGCGCGATCTGGGATCCGGTGGAACTGGCCGGAACACTGTCGGGGCCCTTCGTGCTGCTGGGGCTGATCGTGATCGCGGTGGACACGGTATCGTGCAACATCGCCGCCAATCTGGTCTGCTCGGCGTTCGACTTCGCTTCGCTGAAACCCTCGAAGATCAGCTACCGCACCGGGGCGCTGATCACCGCGACCATCGGCCTTGTCATGATGCCGTGGAAGATCATGGCGAGCACGCAGGGCTACATCTTCACCTGGCTGACCGGCTACGGCGCGCTGCTGGGCCCGATCACCGGTATCCTGATCGCCGACTACTGGCTGCTGCGCGATGCGCGGCTGGACGTGGACGGGCTCTACCTTGAACAGGGCCCCTACACCTACCGCAAGGGCTGGAACCCGCGCGCGCTGATCGCGCTGGTGCTGGGTATCGCGCCCAATGTGCCGGGCTTCCTCTCGGTCGCCGCGCCGGGCGTGTTCGGCGAGGCGGGGGCGCTGTTCTCGGGGATCTACACGTATGCGTGGTTCGTCGGCGTGGCGGCGGCGCTGGGCAGCTATACGCTGATGATGCGGGGCAGGGCGGCGGTGGCGGTTGTTGTCGTGGCTTGAAGTAGGGAAGGATTAAAGCAGGGGAGCATAGCCCCCCTGCACCCCCAATACCGTCTAGGTCACGCGGACCAACCGCGTTGCGCGCCCATGGCTGCGCCGGGAGACTTATAGGCTGCGCCGCAAGGAGCGCACTGCGGATAGGCAGGGCACGACGCAGACATTCCGAGGGTCTGGGGGATCATCCCCCAGGACGTCCTCTTTCCTAATCCGCTCAATCGCTCTCGAAAGCCCCACGCATATCGTCGTCGGCGAGATCCGAGAACTTCGTGATCCGCGCTTCGAAGCGCATGCGGACCTTGCCGGTGGCGCCGTGACGCTGCTTGGCGATGATGAGTTCCGAAAGGCCGGTCACTTCTTCCATCTTCGCGCGCCATGTTTCCCACTTGTCGCGCACGTCGGGGGTGTCGGTGTCGCTGGGGAACTTCGGCTCTGTGGCCTTCACGTAGTAGTCTTCGCGGAACACGAACCAGACCATGTCCGCGTCCTGCTCGATCGAGCCCGATTCGCGAAGGTCGGAGAGCATCGGGCGCTTGTCCTCGCGCGATTCCACCGCACGGGAGAGCTGCGAGAGCGCGATCACCGGAACGTGCAGTTCCTTGGCGAGCGTCTTCAGACCACGCGAAATCTCGGAGATTTCGTTCACGCGGTTGTCGGTGGCGCGGCCGGAGCCCTGCAGCAGCTGCAGGTAGTCGATGATGACGAGGCCGATGTTGTGGCGGCGCTTCAGGCGGCGGGCGCGGGTGCGCAGGCCGGCGATGGTGAGGCCGGGGGTATCGTCGATGAACAGCGGCAGTTCGGCGAGGCGCTGGCTGGCGAAGGACAGCTGCTGGAAGTCCTCGCGGCTGATCTTGCCCATGCGCAGCGCTTCGGAACTGATGCCCGACTGTTCGGCCAGGATACGCGTGGCCAGCTGGTCGGCGCTCATTTCGAGGCTGAAGAAGGCAGTCGCCGCGCCGACCGACTTTTCGACCGGGATGCCGTCCGCCAGATCGCGCTGCAGCCGGTCGGAGGCGTTGAAGGCGATGTTGGTGACGAGCGAGGTCTTGCCCATGCCCGGACGGCCGGCAAGGATGATCAAGTCGGAATCGTGAAGGCCGCCGATCTTGTTGTTCACCGAATTGAGGCCGGTGGTCTTGCCCGAGATGTGGCCGCCCGAATTGAACGCCTTCTCGATGGCGCCGATGGCGGTGCGGGTGGCGGCGGCGAAGCTCTTGGCCTCGTTCGCGGTGGAGGCACCTTCGGCCACTTTGTAGAGCGCGGCTTCGGCGCGTTCCACCTGCTCCATCGGCTCCACCGATTCGGAGGTGTCCATGGCTTCGGCCACGAGATTGCGGCCCACCGAGATCAGTTCGCGCAGCAGGGCGAGGTCGTAGATCTGGGCGGCGAGTTCGCGCGGGGCGAGCAGGCCCTGGCCGTCGGCGGTCAGGCGGGCGAGGTAGGAGACGCCGCCCAGCGCCTTGAGCTGTTCGTCCGCCTCGAAATAGGGGCGCAGGGTAACCGGGGTGACCACCGCCTTGCGGTCGAGCAGCTGGAGGATGCGCTCGTAGATGCGGGCGTGGACGGGTTCGAAGAAGTGCGTGGGCGAGAGCTGTGTCGGAAGCTCCTCGATCACGCGGTTGTCGATGAGCACGGCGCCCAGGAACGCGGCTTCCGCCTCGACGTTCGAGGGCAGGCTGCGGGCTTCGGCCGCAGGCTCGCGGGTGATGAGGGCTTCGTCTGACATGAGGGACCGGACAATGCCCCAAGAGCGGGGTGAGCGGCAAGCACGCCTGTGGAGCATTTGTATGCACAGCCTGTTGATGGCCGGTGGATAATCCTGCGGCTTGCTCCCGCTGTCCCGGCTCCCTGCCGCGCCTGGGCATCGGCGGCGACATGAGGCCTGCCGGCAACACTGTATCGCAACCGTGTCTTTATGCGGGACTACGTGCCGGCTGCACTTGCCCGCTCATGCCGCAACCGCGTAAAGGCGCTCAGACCATGGCCGATCCGCGAATCTCGCATATCGAACTCGACGAGGCGACCATCCTGTGGCGCAACGCCGATATCGAGCAGGAACGGCGCATCGCGATATTCGACCTCATCGAGGACAATGTCTTCAGGCCCGTGCGCGCCTTCGAGGCCGGGCACGAGGGGCCTTATCGCCTGCGCCTGTCGGTGCGCGACGGGCGGCTGTCGCTCGACATCGGCAGCGAAGGCGGCGATCCGATCGAGACGATGGTGCTGGGGCTTGCCCGCTTCCGCCGTCCGGTGCGCGAGTACTTCGCGATTTGCGAAAGCTACTACCAGGCGATTCGCAAGGCCTCCGCGCAGGAGATCGAGACGATCGACATGGCCCGCCGCGCTATCCACAACAATGCGGCCGAACTGCTGCTCGAACGCCTCGACGGCAAGGTTGAAACCGACTTCCCGACCGCGCGCAGGCTTTTCACGCTGATCTGCGTCCTGCATATCCGGGGCTGAAGGGGGCTTCACGATGGCAAGGACTGGACCGGGCGCGATTTTGCGCAAACGTTTGCTGTGGCAAGGGCTGGCGGCCTTGCTGCTGATCGGCATCGTTGCCGGCTGCTGGGGCTGGTGGACGGTGCGCCACTGGCAGCCCTCGCGCCAGGCGTTCCCGGTGCAGGGCGTGGAAGTGGGGGCGGCGGACGGCCAGTTCGACTGGAAGTCGCTCAAGGCCATCGGCGTCGACTTCGCTTATGTCGATGCCAGCGCCAGCGCCTTTGCGCGCGATCCCCGCTTCGTCAGCAATTTTGCCGAAGCGCGCAGCGCAGGCGTGCAGGTTGGCGCAGTCCATCGCTATGATCCCTGTCAGCCGGCGCAGGCGCAGTCGGCCAATTTCGTCACCACGGTGCCGCGCGATTCGCGCCTGCTGCCGCCGGCCATCGATCTTGACATGCTGGCCGACAACTGTGCCTCGCCGGTGTCCGAGGCCAGGGTCGAGAGCGAGCTGATGACCTTCATCAACCAGATCGAGACCCATACCGGCAAGGCGGTGATCCTCAAGATCAGCCCGGCCTTCCAGTCGCGCTACCGGGTGGCGGCCAAGTTCGACCGCAAGCTGTGGCTGGTGGGGGACCGGATGGAGCCCGATTATGCCGGGCGGCCCTGGACGATGTGGACGGCCAACCAGTCGGCCGCCAACGAGATTGCGCAAGGGGGCCTGCGCTGGGTAGTGGTGCAGCCATGACCATGACGTTCACGACCGACCAGCGCGATGCGCTGCTTGCCGCCGCGCGCGAGGCCGCTGCCCGCGCCTATGCGCCTTATTCGAAGTTCCACGTCGGCGCCGCGCTGCTGATGGCCGACGGCTCGGTGGTGACCGGCGCCAATGTCGAGAATGCCAGCTACGGCCTCTCGCTCTGCGCGGAAACGGTGGCGGTGGCGGGGATCCTCTCCTCGGGCGACCGGGCGGGGGACAAGGGCAGGCTGGAAGCCGTTGCGGTGACCGGCGGCGCTCCCGGCGCGCCGGGCGAGGGCGACGTGGTCAGCCCCTGCGGCCGGTGCCGCCAGGTGCTCAACGAGATCGCGCAGATCGGCGGCAGCGACCCGCTGGTCTGGTGCGACGGCCGGGACGGTCCGGTGGAAATGCGGCTGTCGCAGCTGCTGCCGCACGCATTCGGCCCTGCCAACCTGCTGTAATTCCGGTGTCGGCGGCGGCATTCATGAGTTTACGACCTAGCTGATTTCCCCGAGTTCGCTCTCATCGAGATGGTTACTCCCGTAAGTGCATTACCGCGAGCACGGGGTCGTTGCCGCGCGCCGTGGCGCGGCGGGCCAAGGGGAGTATCCAATCCGTGGACGATCGCAGCGCAAGCATTCTCCACAGGTGCGCCATCGGTTTCGGCGTATTGGTCGCGGCGGCGGTGATCTGGGCGGGGGTCGGCTGGTTCAGCGCCTCGCGCGTCGACGCTTCGCTGGACGAAGTCCAGAAAGCCACCGGGCTGCTGCGCAACCACATGGAAGCGGACATGGACCATGATGCCATCAACAGCGGCGTCATGGCCCAGCTCGCCGCGCGCAGTGTCGGCGCCGTGGATGGGCGGGGGGCCGGACAGGACACGCTGGATACCGTGGCCGAGTTCCGCAAGCTGATCGCCAGGGACCAGGCCTTCGAAGGGGCGCCGGACGTGCACGAGGCGGCCATGGCGGTGACCGAGGATGTGCGTGTCTACCTTGAGACCGCCACCGAGATAACCCGGCGCCTCCAGGCCGGAGAACCCGTCAACGACGGCGATGTCGAGCGCTTCCACCGCACTTTCGAGACGCTCGAGGGCAGCCTTGCCAAAGTGTCCGACCAGGTCGAGGCCCATGTCGAGGCCACGCGCGAGCAGGCGGCGGCGGCGATCCTGTTCAACCAGATCGTCGGGCTGGTCTGCCTCGTTTCCATCATGGCGGTGCTCTATGCGGTCTGGCGCCGGATCCGCGGTGACGCGATCGTCCCGGTGATCGCGGTGGGCGAGGCCGTCGCCCAGCTCAGCCGCGGCGACTACGCGGTCCTGGTGCCTTATACCGAAGCCCGCAGCGAGATCGGTATCCTTGCCCGTTCGGCCGAAGACTTGCGCGACCGTCTGCTGCGCGCCGAAGCCGAGCGCGCCGAGCAGGAACAGGCGATCGTCTCCACCCTGGGCGATGCGCTGGCACGGCTGGCGGAAGGCGATCTCACCAAGCGTCTCGAACAGGATCTCGGCGGCGCCTTCGGCAGCCTGCGCAGCGACTTCAACCGGGCGGCGGAGGACCTCTCCCGCGTGTTCAGCCAGGTCACCGAAGCCAATGGCGAAACGCTCAACACCAGCCGCGAGATCGCCGCTTCGGTCGGCGATCTGTCGAACCGCAACGAGCAGCAATCGATGTCGGTGCAGTCGATCTCGGGGGCCATTTCCAGCGTCACCGGGCGGGTCATCGAGGCCGCGCACACCGCCGCCTCGGCGCAAAGCGAGGTGAACGAGATCGGCGGCGAGGTCTCGCGCGGGGGGCAGGTGATCCGCGACGCCATCGAGGCGATGGACCGCATCGAATCCTCCTCGCGCGAGATCGGCCAGATCATCGCCGTCATCGACGGCATTTCCTTCCAGACCAACCTGCTGGCGCTCAATGCCGGCGTCGAGGCCGCCAGGGCCGGGGAAGCGGGCAAGGGCTTTGCGGTGGTCGCCACCGAAGTGCGCGCGCTGGCGCAGCGTTCGGCCGATGCCGCCAACGACATCAAGAACCTGATTTCGGCATCCACCGGCGAAGTCGAAAACGGGGTATTGCTGGTGCGCGAGGCAGGGCAGGTGCTGGAGGCGATCATCGGCCGCATGGGGGGGATCTCCGAACTCATGGACAAGCTGAGCGCCGGTGCGGGCGAGCAGTCCGCGATGCTCCAGCAGATCGACGGGTCGACGACCTCGCTCGAGCAGATCACCCATTCCAACGCCGCGCTGGCCGAGCAGGTGACCGCGGCCACCCGGCAGGTGGTGGTCGCCACCGAGGATGTCGCGCGCAAGCTGGCCGCGCTGACTTTTGCGCGGGGCGGCGGTCAGGCACGGGAAGGCGGCGTCCGGGCGATCGGGCAGGGGAGGGGCGGGCAAGCGGGCCAGGAAGTCGTCGCCTGGCGCGCGGCGTGATCATGCCGCGGGGGCGGCGCAGGTCAGCCTGCGGGATGGCATCGGTATGGGCATTGGCATCGGCATCGGCATTGGAACTGGTGCTGCCGCCGGCGGCGAGCGCCGAGGCGCCGGTCCAGGCAGAGGTGGTCTATACCGCCGATCTTGCCCAGCCGATACGCGGCGGGGCGGACCGCAAGCTGCGCTATCTCGACAATCTCGACCTTGTCGCCGAAGCCGACCTCGATGCACTGGTCGGCTGGCATGGCGCCCGCGCGCATGGCTACGTGCTGGTCAACAATGGCGCCCATCCCAACACGGCGGCCGGGTCGCTGGAAGGGGTGAACAACATCGAGGTCGGCAAGGCGGGCGTGCGCTTGTTCGAAGCCTGGGCCGAGCAGGACATCGGTTCGCAAGGGGCTCTGCTGGTGGGGCTCTATGATCTCAACAGCGAGTTCTACGCGCTCGAATCGGCAGGGCTGCTGCTGGGGCCGCCGTTCGGCATCGGCACCGAACTGGCGGCAACCGGTCGCAACGGGCCGTCGATCTTTCCCTCCAGCGCGCTGGCCGTGCGGGCGAACCTGCGGCTGGGGGAGGGGGAAAGCTACGTCCGGGTGGCGGCCTTCAACGCCCATGCCGCGACCCTCGGCGATCCGGGCGGCGTCGATTTCGGCTTCCACGACGGACTGCTGCTGATCGGCGAGGGCGGGCTGGGGCGGCAGCATGCGCGCCTTTCCCTCGGCCTTTGGGCCTATACCAGGGCGCGCGAGGCCTATTACAGCGATCCCGCCGACCCGGACCCGCAGCGCCGTCATGCCCGCGGCGCTTATGTGCAGGGCGAATTCCAGTTGCCGGGCGCCGGGGAAAGTGCGTTCCAGGCCTTCGTGCGGGCCGGATTTTCGCGTGGGGGGACAACGCCGTTTGCCTGGAGCACCAGTGCGGGCCTGTTCCGGGCGCCGGTGCTCGCCGCGCGCCCGGGCAGTTCGGCCTCGCTCGGCGTGCATTACGCGGGCACCGGCCGGTCCTTCCGGCAGGAGGCGCGTGCGCTGGGACAATCTCCCGCATCGTCCGAATATACCCTGGAGGCGACCTATTCCGATCGTCTGGCCGATTGGCTCACGGTCCAGCCGGACCTGCAGCTGGTGTGCCACCCTGGCGGACTGCGCGGTGCGCCCGCAGCGCTGATCGGAACCGTTCGCCTGACCTTGACCTTGCCCTGAGCGGGAGAGTGGGAACCGGCATCTCGGTTGGGCAGGCGTGCGGCGCATCTGGTCGCGGGGCTATTGTCAATCAATATGGTTGAGTTATGGTGGGGCCGTCGGGACGTAGACAGAGTCGACCGGCGCTTTTCCCAACCCTCGTTGGAGCAGCCCCATGACCCACTATCGTTATCCCCATGCCCGAGACCATGTTCCGCTGATCCTGCTCGTCCCCGCCGCGCCCTTGCGGGAGGGGCACTGGATGCAGCGCTGGGTGCAGTGGAGCGAACATTGCCGCGTGCTCGAACTGGGCATGTGGGACGAACCTCATCGCAATACCTGGGTGAACAAGCTCAATCTCGCGATCCGCCGCGCGGACCGGCCGGTGGTGGTCGTCACCGACGATATTGCCGCGCTGGCACTGGCCTGGTGGGTGCAGTTCGAAAGTGTCGGGCCGGAGAACCCGGTGCTGGGCGCGGTCGCCGTCAATCCGCCGAACATGGACCTGCCGGGCGCCGATCCGCGGCTTTCGCGCTTCGGTGCCTGTCCGCGCCAGACGCTGCCGTTCCCGACGTTTGTGGTCAGCGATCTCGATGCCTCGGCGGCGCAGCAGCGCGCGGTGATCCGCCTGGCACGGGACTGGGGTGCCTCGCCGGTCTGCGACCAGATCCGCGGCGACTGGGCTTCCGGCTGGATGCTGCTGCAGACGGTGCTGGAACTGGAACCCGCCGGTGCGGTGACGCCGCAGTGGTCGCAGGACGAGAATGTCGCGGTGCGCGAGGCCCTGCGCCAGTGGGCGGGGATTTGAAGGTTGCCGCCTGGGCGAAGGCGGGGATGACCGTGCATCCCCGCCAGAACGCTTGAACTTACCTGGCTTCGCGCTCGACCAGCCATTCGAGCAGGGCGCCCATGCAGTCACGGCCGAGCTGGGCGGAGCGTTCCGGGCTCCATGCCTGCGCCGGATCGGCGGCATCGTCGTGGTCCTTGAACGGCATTTCCAGCGTCATCGACACCGCGCCGAAGCGTTCGGCGACATGGTTGGTCGACATCGTCAGGTTGGCGCGGCCCGGCGCGGAGACGGCATAGCCGAGCTTGCGCTGGAAATCGGGGGTGCGGCGGTCGAGGATCTCGCTGAAACGGTCGTAACCCGCCTGCTGCTCGGCCTTGATCGAGGGGATGCCCTGGAAGCCGGCCATGAACACGGCCGGGATCGCCTCGTCGCCGTGGACGTCCATGGCGAAGTCGACGCCGGTCCCGTCCATGGCATTGCGCACGGCCAGCACTTCGGGTGACTTGTCCGCCGTTGGCGTGTCCCATTCGCGGTTGAGGTTCACGCCCACCGCATTGGTGCGCAAGTGGCCGCGCGCCGAACCGTCCGGGTTCATGTTGGGCACGACGTGGAAGCGGCAGCGCTTGCGCAGTTCGCGGCCCACCGAATCGGCGGGATCGGCCAGCACCTCCAGCGCGCCTTCCATCCACCATTCGGCCATCGATTCGCCCGGATGCTGGCGGGCGTAGAGCCAGACCTGCTTCTCGCCCTCGCCCATCTCGACGCAGTCAAGCGGCTGGCCGTCGAGCGTGTGGCCGAGGCAGCGGTAGGTCACGCCCTCGGTGGTGGCGAGGTCGGCGATCAGGTCGTGGTGGCGCTCCATCGAGTAGGGCGCGAAATAGGCGAACCAGGCAAGGTCCGTTTCCGGCACGTAGCGGATGGTCAGGGTGCCGTTGTCCTCACCCGCGTCGAAGGTGCTGGCGGCGAGCGCCCAGTACTGGCGGTCTTCCGAGACGCGGGCGTTGTAGTTCGGCCAGCCGCCCGGATAGGCCGAGCCGTTGAGCCCGGTGATCTTGAGGACAAGTTCCTCTCCGGCGATGTCCGTGCCGCTGACGCGGAAGTGGAACCACTGGAAGAACTCGGAATCCTTGTCGTGCCGGATCGCGAGGCGGGCGGTGGCGCCGTCGGTGGAGAGGACTTCGATGTTGCCGGAATCGAAAGCGGAGGAGATGTGGAGGGTGGTCATTTGACCAGGATAGTTTCGCCCGACTTGCCCGGAAAGCCCTTGAACAGCGCTTCGGCCATTTTTGCCGAACCAAGCGAGGTCTGCGCCATCGGCGACTTGGCGCTGACGGTGAAGCTGGCGCGGCCTTCCCACAAGGTGCGCCCGCCGGTTCGGTCGCGAATCATCACCTGCATGCGGGTGTCGACCTGGTCGGCGGGCTTGCCGGAAAGGTCGATGCCGATCCCCAGCCCGACGCCCGAGCCGTAGTTGCCGGCATTGCCGCCGACCCCGACCGAGACCGGCCCGCGCTGCGATGCCGGCTTGAGGGTGCGCCGCTCGATCGTGACCACGGCGACTTGCGCGTTGGCAACCTGTTCGCCGGGCAGGGGCTGGCGGTAGCCGATCCTCGCCAGTTCCTGCCCCACCGCCGCCGCATAGGCGCGGAATTCGAGACTGCTCTCGTCCTGACCGGGCCCGGCTTCGATGCGGATCACGCCCTGGCCGAGCGCGGGGCCGTCGGGCAGGCTGAAGCGGGTGACTTCCACCGGCCCCACCGGCGCGACGCAGCCGCCCAGTGCTGCAAGCGCCAGCAGCGGCGTCAGCAACGGGGCGGCGAGACGGCGCCGACGGGAAAGGGAGGCCGAAGGATGGGTGGCCGTGGTCATGAAACGCTCTCCGCTGGGCAAGTGCCTGGACGATAACCCTATTTATACTGCGGAGCCATGGCCCACCGAATCATGCGCGAATCATGCGCCGATCGGGTCGGCCTTGGGGAAGCCGTCGAAGAGCGCAGTGGCCAGCTTGCCGGCGATGCGGTCGTCCGGCCAGTCGTTGTCGCCTTCGCGGGTGGCGATGGTGGCATAGCCTTCCCACAGCACCTTGCCGCTCGCCTTGTCGACGATGCGGGTGTCGAGCCGGGTGCTGACGAGGGCGCTGCGCGGCTTGGTGAGGTCGACGTTCACGGCCAGGCCATAGGCCGAGCCGTGGTTGCTCACGCCCATGGCGGCGGAGCCGCTGACCGGGCTGCGCTTTTCCTCGGCCGGGGAGAGGACCTGGCGGGAGATCTTGAGTTCGACGTCCTGCCCGCCCTTGTCGGGCTTGCTCTGGGTGTCGTAGCCGGCGCCGACGAGGGCGTCGATGATCGCGGCCTCGTAGCGCGCGCGTTCAGGGCCGGAAATCCACGCGCCGTCGCCCGATTCGGACGTGACGGTCACGGTGCCGTGGCCCAGTTCGGCGACTTCGGGCCCCTGGGCCGCGAATCGGCTCACTTCGACTCGGCCCTCGCGCGGGTCCTTGCTGCTGCGATAGGGCGAGGAGGCCGGGCCGCCCATCAGCGGGTCGTTCCAGCCGCCACCCCAGCCCGAACCGTAGCCACCGCCCCAGCGCGAGCCCCAGCCGGGCTGGGCCTGAACGGCGGAAGCGACAAGCGTGAGGGCAAGGCCGGAGGCGAGACCAGTGGCGAGAATCGCGGCTTTGAGCGTGTTCATCGGTGTTCTTGTGTCCGAAAGAATCGGTTGGGTCGCACCCTGCGATGGTTTATCGGAGCCTGGCGATTGCCCCATGATGAACGGGGCGATTCTACAGACAGAGTACGAAAAACCGGGCAAGATCAGGGCGCGTTCGAGCACAAGGCATGGGCTCTCGCGCTTGACTTTGCAAGCCACTGCCACTAACGGCGCCACTTCAAATTTCTGGCGGCGGCCCAGTTGCTGTTGGAACAACCGCCGAACCACCAAGACGAGACGAACCATGAAGATTGTGAACAGCCTGAAGTCGCTCAAGGGTCGCCACCGGGACAACCGCGTGATCCGTCGTCGCGGCCGCACTTACGTGATCAACAAGACCAACCGTCGCTTCAAGGCTCGCCAGGGCTGATTCGTCTTGCCCGTCCCCGCCTCGGCGGGGCATCGGGCAAGCCGTCATCGCGACGACATTGGACCCCCGCCCCAGGCGGGGGTCTTGTCATGTCCGGAGCACGCGTGAAATGCAGAATGCCGATCCCGTCCAGGCCGTCGTTTTTGATGTCGGGCGCGTGCTGGTCCAGTGGGACATGCGCGGCCTGTTCGCGCGGCTGATCGACGATCCCGCGAAGCTCGACTGGTTCTGCACGCACGTGGTCACCGAGGAGTGGCATTTCGAGCATGATGCCGGGCGCGATCTCGAAGAGATGGTCGCCGCGCGCAAGGCCGAGTTTCCCGGTCACGACGACCTGATCGATGCCTATGCCACGCGTTTCCTCGAGACGATCCCGGGCCATGTTCCCGGCAGCCACGAGATCGTGCGCGAACTCGCCGCACGCGCCGTGCCGCTCTATGCCATCACCAATTTCGCCAGCACTTTCTGGCGCGAATTCCGGGCCGGCGAGCCGCTGTTCGACCTGTTCGGCGATGTTGTCGTCTCGGGCGACGAGAAGCTCGTGAAGCCGCACCGCGAGATCTACGAACTCGCCGCCCGCCGTTTTGGCCATGCGCCCGAATCGATGCTGTTCATCGACGACAATCCCGACAATATCGCCGGTGCTGCCGCACTCGGCTGGCAGGTCCACCATTTCCGCGACGCCGAAGCCCTGCGGGCCGACCTGACCGGGCGCGGCTTGCTTGGGTGAAGTTGCTTGCGGCGGAATGATATCGTTTGAATAGTTCTCCGTAGTGCCCGGCAGGGTAAATATTTTTCTTTCGCAGTTGCAGCGTAACCGCTTGGCAAGTGCGAATCCTTGTTGCATCACATGGTCAACAGGGAGTCACAATGTCGGCTGCGGGCAAAACCAACTTCGACGAAATGCTTGAAACGGACGGGTCTGTCAGACCCGCCTATGCCGATCTCAGCCAGTGGTATGAATCGCAGGACAAGACCTGGTTCAATCGCCAGCAGGCCGAGGCGGAGCGGTTCTTTCGCCGGATCGGCATCACCTTCAATGTCTATGGCGACGAAGCGGCCGAAGAACGGCTGATCCCCTTCGACCTCATCCCCCGCATCATCACCGCCCGCGAATGGCGCAAGCTGACGCGCGGGATCGAGCAGCGGGTGCGGGCGCTCAATGCCTTCCTGCAGGATCTCTATCACCGCCAGGAAATCGTCCGTTCGGGCCGGTTGCCGATCAGCGCCCTGCGCGACAATGTCGCCTACCTGCCGCAGATGATCGGCATGACCCCGCCCGGCGGCGTCTATACCCACATCGTCGGCATCGACCTCGTGCGCACCGGTCCCGATGAATTCATGGTGCTGGAGGACAATGCCCGCACGCCTTCGGGGGTCTCCTACATGCTGGAGAACCGCGAGACGATGATGGCGATGTTCCCGGAACTGTTCACCAAGGTTCCGGTACGCCCCGTTTCCGACTATCCGCGCCGCCTTGCCCGCAGCTTGCGCGCCTGCGCGCCGCCGGCCTTCAAGGGATCGGGGCGGCCGACGGTGGCGGTGCTGACGCCGGGCATCTACAATTCGGCCTATTTCGAACACGCCTTCCTGGCCGACCAGATGGGCGCCGAACTGGTGGAGGGCAGCGACCTGCGGGTGGTGGACGGGCGCGTCGCCATGCGCACGACCACCGGCTACAAGGCGATCGACGTGATCTACCGCCGGGTGGACGACGATTATCTCGATCCGCTGAGCTTCCAGCCCGATTCGGTGCTGGGCGTTGCCGGGATCATGGATGTCTACCGGTCGGGCGGCATCACCATCGCCAATGCCCCGGGCACCGGCATCGCCGACGACAAGGCGATCTACAGCTACATGCCCGAGATCGTCGAGTTCTATACCGGCGAGAAGCCGATCCTGCCCAATGTGCCGACCTGGCGCTGTTCGGAACCCGATGCCCTGGCCTATGTGCTCGACAACCTGTCGGACCTTGTCGTCAAGGAAGTCCACGGTTCGGGCGGCTACGGCATGCTGATCGGGCCGACCTCCTCGAAGAAGGAACTGGCCGCCTTCGAGGCCAAGCTGCGGGCCAAGCCGCACAACTACATCGCGCAGCCCACGCTGTCGCTTTCCACCGTGCCGATCTTCACCAAGGCGGGGCTCTCGCCGCGCCATGTGGACCTGCGGCCCTATGTCCTGGTCTCGCCCGACGGGATCGACATCACGCCGGGCGGGCTCACCCGCGTGGCGCTCAAGAAGGGCTCGCTGGTGGTCAATTCGTCGCAGGGCGGCGGCACCAAGGATACCTGGGTACTGGACGAATAATGCTCGGACGTGCTGCCAACGGCGTTTACTGGATGAGCCGCTACCTTGAACGGGCGGAGAATACCGCGCGGCTGATCGACGTGGGGTTCCACCTCGCGCTGACCCGCAGCGACAAGCATGCGCAGGACGAGGAGTGGAAATCGGTCCTCACCACCACCGGGCAGGTGGACGACTATGCCGCGCGCCATTCGGACTTCGGCGGGCCGCAGGTGTTCAATTACCTGCTGCGCGAGAAGGACAACCCGGCCTCGGTGCTGCGCATGATGGAGAATGCGCGCACCAATGCCCGCATGGTCCGCACCAGCCTCACCAATTCGGTGTGGGAGGCCACTAACGAAGGCTGGATGAACCTTTCCGAGCTGCTCGCGCGGCCGGTGCGCGAGGCCAACCTCGGCGAAGTGCTCACCGCGATCCGCCGTCAGGGCACGCTGGTGCGCGGCGCGCTCGAAGGCACGATGCTGCGCAACGAGGTGTTCAACTTTGCGCGCATCGGCACCTTCATCGAGCGGGCCGACAGTACCGCGCGTATCCTCGACGTGAAGTATTACGTGCTGCTCCCCTCGGTGGCCTGGGTGGGGTCCAGCCTCGACAACGTGCAGTGGGATACGCTGCTGCGCTCGGTGGCGGGCAACCGTGCCTATTCCTGGCTCAATGCCGGGGCGATGGACCCGCGCGGGATCGCCCGGTTCCTCATCCTCGACGGCCAGTTCCCGCGCAGCCTGGTGTTCTGCTACGAGAAGCTGCGCAGCAATCTCGGCGGGCTGGCCAAGGAGTACGGCGAGGAGACGTCCGCGCATGCGATCATGCGCGACACCGGCGAGATGCTCCAGCGCACCACGATCGAGGGCATCTTCGAGACCGGCCTCCACGAATTCCTCCAGGACTTCATCGGCCGCACCAGCCAGCTCGGCAACGCCATCGCCGCCGATTACCGCTTCATCGAGTAGAAGGGACAGATCCCATGCTGCTGACCGTGACCCACACCACCCGCTACACCTTCGACAGTCCGGTCATGCACGGTCTTCAGCGGCTGAAACTGCGGCCCAAGACCACGCATGGGCAGGAAGTGGTCGACTGGGCGATGGAGCTGACCGGCGCCACGGCCGAGAGCGACTACGACGACCATCATGACAGCCACACCACGCTGATCGCGATCGAACCGGGGGCGCAGGAGGTTGTCGTGACCTGCCGGGGCACCGTGCGCACGGTCGACAACAACGGCATTACCGGCCAGCACAGCGGGCTGATGCCGCTCTGGATGTTCCTGCGGCCGACCCCGCTGACCCGGGCCGGGGCGCGGGTGCGGGCGCTGGTCGAGGCGGTGGACGCGGACCCGCGCGATCCGCTGGAATTCCTCCACGCGCTCTCCGCCAAGGTGGCCGAGCGGGTCGAATACGTGCGCGGTTCCACCGATACCAAGACCACGGCGGAAGAGGCGCTGGCGGCAGGCCGGGGGGTATGCCAGGACCATGCCCATGTGCTCATCGCGGCGGGGCGGCTGCTCGAAATTCCGATGCGGTACGTCGGCGGCTATCTCAAGATGAACGACCGGGTGGAGCAGGACGCCGGGCACGGCTGGGCCGAGGCGCATATTGCGGGGCTGGGCTGGGTCGGATTCGACGTGTCCAATGCCATGTGCCCCGATGAACGGTATATTCGCGTGGCCACCGGTTGCGATTATAGTGAGGCGGCTCCGGTAACCGGGATTGCGACGGGAGGCGGGGATAGCCGTCTCGAAGTGCGTTTGTCGGTGGGCGAGAAGATGCTAGGCCAGCAGCAACAGCAGCAGTCCTCCCATGGCGGACAGCAGCAGCAAAGCGGCTGAAGCCGGGATCCCCGCGCAGGACAGGCGGGGAAGCGAAATGATCGGGGCTTAGAATTCCATGACCTATTGCGTGGGCATGATGCTGGACCGCGGGCTCGTGCTGATGAGCGACACCCGCACCAATTCCGGGGTCGACAATATCTCGACCTTCCGGAAGATGTACCATTGGCAGGTTCCCGGAGAGCGGGTGATCGCGGTGATGACGGCGGGCAATCTCGCCACCACCCAGGCGGTGATCAGCCAGCTTGAGGAACGCAACAAGGCTCCGGCGGAGCGGCACAATTCGCTGCTTGAAGCGCCGACGATGTTCCAGGTCGCCACGATCGTCGGCAACCTGCTCCAGGACGTGATCGAGGAACGCGCGGCCGACAATGGCCAGACCGCGGCGGCGGGCACCTTCAGTGCGACGATGATCGTGGCGGGCCAGATCAAGGGCATGGAGCCGCGCCTGTTCCTGATCTACCCCGAAGGCAACTTTATCGAGGCCAGCTTCGACACGCCGTTCTTCCAGATCGGCGAGACCAAGTACGGGCGCCCGATCCTGATTCGCGGCTATGAGCGCGACATGAGTTTCGAGGCGGCGGTGAAGCTGATGTGCGTCTCGTTCGATTCGACACTCAAGGCCAATCTCTCGGTCGGCATGCCGCTCGACCTGCTGGTGCTGGAAACCGATGGTTTCACGCCGCTGCACGAACGCCGGATCGAGGCCAGCGATCCTTATTTCCAGTCGATCTCGACCAGTTGGGGCGAGGCGCTGCGCCAGGCGCTGGAAGGGTTGCCGGACTATACGCTGGACGAAGCCACGGGCGGCAGGCTCACGGGCACGGCGTGAAGCAAGCGGGTTTGGGAAACCGCGCCGCCAGCGGGTTTAGCGCGGATGTCGCGCTGCCAGCGCGATTCCGGCGAGGTTCTGTTCGCGCTTGATCCAGCGGATCCGCGCGGGGCGCACGTCGCGGGCAAGCGCGATGACGCGGGAGAGATGGCCGCCGTCCTCGAGACGATCCGCGGCTTCATCCGGACGGGCAAGGGCCTGACTGGCCTGCCCGGTGATCTCCCGGGCATCGCCGATGAATTCGGCCCCGGTCAGGCCCTGCGCCTGTGCCAGTTCCAGGGCGCGGATCAGCGCCAGCCATTCGGCATCGCGGTTGGTGCCATGGCCAAGATCGTCCTCGAAATGGACGGTGCCGCGCACCACCACGGCCACCTCGATGCGGCCGGGATTGGGGCGGCAACCGCCGTCGAAGAACAGTTTGACGCGGCGGCGCACGACCATCCGGAGCCTCGGGTCAGGCGGTCGCGCGGGCCAGTCGCTGGGCCAGCGCGGCAAAGTCGGCCTCGCTCGCCTGCCAGGTCTTGGCGAACAGCCCTTGCGCGCCGAACAGCGCCCGCGGGGTGCCGTCCACGCCCTCATCGCGCCAGATGTCGGCAAGGCGCGCGGCCATCGGATCGTCGACCGGCCCCCACTTGGCGGCATTGTCGCCGCGCACGTGGCGCAGCCATGCCGCCAGCGCGGTGAGGATTGCCGGGCACTGCAGGCCCTTTTCCTGATTGGCGGCGAGCGTTTCCAGCCAGCGTTGGGGGATCTTCTGGCTGCCGTCCATTGCGATCTGGATCAGCCGGTGCTGCAGCGCGGGATTGGCGAAGCGGGCCAGCAGCGCGTCGGCATAGGCCTGAAGGTCCTGCCCCGGCGCGGCCTGGATGGTCGGCTGGGCTTCCTCGTGCATCAGCCGCTCGATCAGCGGGCGGATCGCCGGATCGCCGACTGCCTGATGGACAAAGGCATGCCCGTGTTCGAGGCCGAGATAGGCCAGCGCCGAATGCGCGCCGTTGAGCATGCGCAGCTTCGCCGCCTCGTAAGGCGCGACATCGCCGACCAGTTCGGCGCCGACATTCTCCCACTGCGGGCGAGGGCCGGCGAACTTGTCCTCGATCACCCACTGGCTGAACGGTTCGGTCATCACCGCGCCGTCGTCGTCCAGCCGGGCGAGCGTTGCCACCATCTTGCGGTCGGCGGCGGTGGTGGCGGGCACGATGCGGTCGATCATCGCGCAGGGGAACGTGCATTCCGCCGCCACCCAGGCGCCGAGATCGGCATCCTTGAGCGCGAGGTATTCGCCCATCAGCCGTTCCAGCTGGCGGCCGTTGAGGGCAAGGTTGTCGCAGGAAAGCAGCGTCAGGCCGGGCAGGCCTTGCTCGCGGCGGCGGCGCAGGCCGGCTTCGAGGAAGGCGTAGATGCTGCCGTGATGCGCCAGGAACGGGTCGAGCGATCCGTCGGCGGCGCGGCAATAGCCCTTTTCGGTGACGGTGAAGGTCACGATCCGGGTTTCCGGCGCGGCGATCTGGGCGATCACCGCTTCCGGATCCTCGCTGGCGACGATCACCCGCTGGACCGATCCGACCACGCGCATGCGGTTGCGCTCGGCCGAGCATTCGGTGAGCGTGTAGAGCCCGTCCTGCGGATTGAGCTGGCGCGCGACATTGGCCGAACGCAGCGAAACGCCGATGATGCCCCAGTCGCGGTCGCCCCTGGCCATCGCCCGGTCGGTATACCAGGCCTGATGCGCGCGGTGGAACGCGCCGATGCCGAAGTGGACGATGCCCGCCGCCTGCGCGCTGCGGTCATAGCCCGGGCGGGCGACGGATTCGGGCAGACGGGACAGCGTTTCGCTGGAGAGTCTCACAGACGATAGGCCTTCTTGACGAGATTGTAGGTCAGGTCACGCGCCAGCTCGGCGGCTTCCCAATCCTCGATACGATGCTCCATTACGAGTTCGGCAAGGAACCCGCAATCGATCCTGCGCGCGACATCGTGGCGGGCGGGGATCGACAGGAACGCGCGGGTATCGTCATTGAAGCCCACGGTATTGTAGAAACCGGCGGTTTCCGTGGCCGCACGGCGGAAACGGCGC
This sequence comes from Sphingomonas sp. IC081, assembly GCF_006874585.1. Lineage (GTDB taxonomy): Bacteria > Pseudomonadota > Alphaproteobacteria > Sphingomonadales > Sphingomonadaceae > Novosphingobium. The sequence continues at coordinate 2,802,263 of NZ_CP029761.1, read as the reverse complement.
ATGCCTTCGGGGCTGTCATGGAACCACCATGCCGGGCCCAGCTTCAGGCAGGGATAGTGCCCGGCCAGCGGGGCGAGTTCGCGGGCATACGTGCTCTCATCCAGGGTGAAGAGGATCACCGAGAGGCCGGGCTCGTTGCCGTACTTGTCCAGCAAGGGCTTGAGATTGGCGACATATTCGGTGCGCGAGGGAATGTCCGCGCCCTTGTCGCGGCCGAAGCGCTCGAACACGCGGGCATTGTGGTTGCGGAAGGCGCCGGGGTGGATCTGCATGACCAGCCCGTCCTCCAGGCTCATGCCGGCCATTTCGGTGAGCATCTGCGCGCGGAACAGTTCGGCGTCCTGGGGTGTGAAGCTGCCCTTGCTGACCTTGTCGAACAGCGCTTCCGCCTCGGCGGGCGAGAGGTCGGCCGTCCTCGGCGTCGGGTGGCCGTGGTCGGTGGAGGTTGCGCCCATTTGCGCGAAGAAGCGGCGGCGCTGGCGGTGCGCGGCGAGGTAGCCTTGCCAGGTGAGGCAATCCTCTCCGGTGATCCCGGAGAACTTCGCAAGGTTGTCGCGGAAGCCCTCGAATTCCGGGTCGACCACCGGATCGGGGCGATAGGCGGTGATGACCTTGCCCTGCCAGCCGCCGGGGCGGGCGTTTTCGGCGCGGATCGCGGCGTGGTGTTCCAGCGTGTCGAGCGGGCTTTCGGTCGTCGCGATCGCCTCGATGCCATAGCGGTCGAACAGCGCGCGCGGGCGGAAATCGTCGGTCGCCAGCTTCTCGGTGATGGTGTCGAAATAGAGGTCGCTGGTTTCGGCGTTCAATTGCACGCTGATGCCGAAGGCCTCGGCAAAGACCCAGTCCAGCCACATGCGCGACGGGGTGCCGCGGAACAGGAAGTAGTTTTCCGCAAGCAGTCGCCACGCCGCGCGGGGATCGGCGTCGCGGTTGCGCACGCCGAGGTCCTCCATCGCGATCCCTTGCGAATAGAGCATGCGGAACACGTAGTGGTCCGGCACCAGCAGCAGCTCGGTGGCATTGCCGAAGGTCTCGTTGCCGGCGAACCAGCGCGGATCGGTGTGGCCGTGCGGGCTGACGATCGGCAGGCCTGCCACGTGGCGGTAGAGCTCGCGCGCCAGCTTGCGGGTGGCGGGATCGGCCGGGAGCAGGCGGTCGGGGTGAAGTTCAAGGGGGCGAATGGGCATCAGTCTTCCAGAGCGGTGAAACGGAAATCGCGGAAAATGGTTTCGCCTTCACCGGCAGCATATAGGCCGGGACGCAGCATGAGGAACCCCCCACGGACATTGTGGTGGTAGCCGGAGACCTCCATGCCGCGATCAAATCGCTTCCACGTTTTCCCGCCATCGCCGGAGGTGTGGTAGGAAACGATGTGGCGGCGGTTGGTGACGCGCATCTTCATGCGGCGGCCGAGCGGGTTGGCGGGGCGGCCGCGTTCCATGCCGTACTGGTGGGTGACGAAGCGGGTCTGGTCGAAGCCCAGCCCGGCGTAGAGCTTGTCGTCATAGAACAGCACGAGGCCGGCGGTGCCGCCGGGCGGAATCTCGATGTCGCATTCGAACCGGTAGCTGGTGTCGCCCGCCACCAGCAGCAGCGGCGATCCGCTCGACGGGGCGAGGCCCTTGCCCTTGAGATGCAGCGCGCCGTTCTCAACCCGCACGCGGCTGGCTTCGTCGGGCGCGGGGCGGAAGAACGACCACTTGGCGCCCATCGCCAGCGGTTTCGAAAAATCGTCCGACAGCGCCATGCCATGCGGCAGGGGGCTGGCCACTTTCGGCACCGGCAGCGGCTGCGAAAGATCGCCGCCGGTCATGCGGAACCAGCCGTCACCGGTCCATTCGATGGTATCGAGCAGGCACTGGCGGCCCAGTGTCCAGAAGCCGTTCTCGAACCCGTGGTAGAGCGTGTACCAGCGCTTGTCCGGCCCTTCGACCAGCGAGGCATGGCCGCGCGACCACCAGGCTTCGGACTGGTTTTCGGTGCGGACCAGCGGATTGCCGGGGTGCTGTTCCCACGGCCCGTGGATCGACCGCGCGCGGGCGGCGATCACCATGTGGCCGGTCGGCGGGCCGGCGGTGCCGCCCACGGCGGTAAGCATGTAGAACCAGTCGCCGTGGCGGTGGATCTTGGGGCCCTCGGGCGAGAAACCCTCGACATCCCAATCCTCGGGATAGTGCCAGGGATCGTAGACATGCTCGACCTTGCCCGCCAGCGAGAGCCCGTCCTCGGTGAGCCTTACGCGGTCTCCGCCCGAAAGGAACAGCCAGCGCGAACCGTCCTCGCCCACCGCGTGGCAGGGGTCGATATGCTCGTGCAGGCCCAGCGGTTTCGGGTCGCTCCACGGGCCGTCGATGTGATCGGCCCAGATCACGTAGATCTCGTTGGGCTCCGCCTTGACCGGGATGTAGAGGAAATAGCGGCCTTTGTGTTTTTCGAGGCTCACCGCCCAGACCGAGCCGATATTGCGGGTGAGTGCGGGCTTCCTCGGCTGCCAGTTCACCAGGTCGCGGCTGTGCCAGATGGTGAGGCCGGGATAGGAATCGAAGCTGGAAAAGGTGAGGTAATAGTCCTCGCCGTCCTTGAGGATCGCCGGGTCGGGCCGGTCCCCGGAAAGCACCGGGTTGAGCATGATGCCCCCAGTGGCCGTAGCGCCCAGATCGGCAATGCGCTGGTTGTCGAACCCGCGCCGCCAATGGACGGGAGCCGGGGCGGGCGGAGGAGGAGAGTTGCCCGCCCCGGGCTCCCTTGCGGCAGCGGCTTCCCCCCGAAGCCCGCCTGCTGCAAGACCGGCGCCGCCGATCAGGGCGGCCCTTAGTGCTTCACGTCTGTCCATGCTCATTCTGTCGGTTCTCTATCCCAGGCCCTTGGTCCGCGCCCAGGCGCGCCAGAGTTCGGGCCATGCCTCCACCGGCTTGCCGATGGCCTTGCGCAGGCCAAAACCGTGGCCGCCGTGTTCGAAGAAATGCGCCTCCACCGGAATGCCGCGCGCCTTCAATGCGGCGCGCAGGCGCACGGTGTTTTCCGCCGGCACGGCGTCGTCATCCTCGGCATGGAGCAGCCAGTGCGGCGGGGCGTCGGCGGGCACGGTGCGGTCGGGCGAATAAGTCGCTTCCAGCGCAGGCGTGGGGGCGGGGCCAAGCAGCAGGTCGCGCGATCCGGCATGGGCGATGGCGGGATCCATCGAGACCACCGGATAGATCGGCGCGGCGCAGAAGGGCTTGGCGGAAAGCCGGTCTGCCGCGTCCACCGGCGCATAGACCGCAGCGGCGAAGCGGGCGGCGAGGCTGGCGCAGACATGGCCGCCGGCGGAAAAGCCCATGGCGGCAACACGCTCGGGATCGATCGCGAAGTCGCGCGCGCGGTGGCGGATCAGGCGCATGGCGCGCTGGGCATCGATCAGCGGGGTGTCGGGTCCGCTGGTCCAGCCTTCGCCGGGCAGGCGGTAGAACAGCACGAAGGCGGTGAAGCCGCGCGCGGTCAGCCAGCGCGCCATTTCGTAGCCTTCCTTGTCGACCACCACCCACTTGTAGCCGCCGCCGGGCGTCAGCAGCACCGCCGCGCCATTGGGCCGATCGGGCCGGAACACCGCCATGCGCGGGCGGGTGATGCCGTAGACGGCGCGGTCGGTGACGAGTTCGTCGGAAGAGCGTTCGTCGACCGTTTCGGTGAGCGCTTTTGCGGGCAGGCCCGGCGCGCCCCTGGGCCAGAGGTCGATGGTCTCGGCAGGTTGGGGCAGGCCGGGGGCGCGGGGCTTGCCCGTGGCCACCGGCGGCGCGGTCTGCGCCATAGCGTCTGCGGCGACCAGGCCGGAAACGAGAGAGGCCGCCATGAACGATCGACGGTCGAAGGTCATGACGGCACTCTCCAATTTTAAGTCAGGTATTCAGAGCCTTCGGGCCGGTGTCAGGGATCAGTACTTGACCCGTGCGCCGAACAGGATGGTGCGCCCGAAGTGGTTGTTCTCGTAGTTGCGCTCGGCCGTCACGTCGGTGAAGCGGTAGCGGTAGGTGTCGGTCAGGTTGTTGCCGTCGATCGACAGTTCCAGCCACTCGGTCGCCTTGTAGCGGATCGCCGCGTCGACGCTGGTGTAGGAGCCGTACCCTTCAAAGACGTTGCCGGTGGCGCTGGTGCCGTCCACGAAGGGACCGCGATAGCTGACCGAGCCACGGATGCTGAACGTGCCGTCGTCATAGTAGAGCGTGGCGTTGGCGGCCTTCTTCGACACGCCGAGCAGGGTCTGGGTATAGACCGCCGAGACGCCGGTGAGGGCGCAGGCGCCGGTCGTCGCATTGCGGGTACAGGCCGAAGTGGCGGGCCCGGTGATCGTGTAGTCGGCGTTGCTCTTGATGAAGGTGGCGTTGCCCTGGAAGCCGGTGTGGCTGAGAATGCCCGGCAGGAAGGTGAAGGGCAGTTGCAGCGCCACTTCCACGCCCTTCAGTGTCGCCCCGGTGCCGTTGACCTGCGAGGAGACGATGTATTCCTGATTGGGGTCGTAGTTGATGTAGGCCGGCGTGCTCTGGCCCAGCACATCGCGGCCGAGGCCGAGCTGCGGCAGGGTGGCGACATAGGTGCCGGCAACCGGGAAGCTCTCGATCTTCTTGATGAAGCCGGCCACCGAGAACAGCGCGCCGGGGGCGAAGTACCATTCGACCGAGGCATCGAAGTTGGTCGCGCGGTAGGGATCGAGGAACGGGTTGCCGAAGGTCACGCGGTAGTTGAAGCCGTCGACCGAACCGCCCGGATTGAGGTTGCCGAGCGAGGGACGGGTGATGACCTTGGCGATCGCGCCGCGCACGATCACGTCGTGGGCGGGGTAGAACGCGAGGTTCATTGCCGGCAGCCAGTCGTCATACGTGCGTGAGACGGTGCCGGCGAGCCCGGCGGTGTAGCCGGTCGACTTCTGCGCGGTATGGGCATAACGAACGCCCGCGTTGCCTGCATATTCGAGGCCGAACAGGTCGCCCTTGAAGTCGAACTGGAAGTAGCCGCCCGAGGTGGTTTCCTGAACGCGGCGGTTGTTGCCAAGGTCCTCCTTCGCGGTGCGGTCGTAGAGGTTGGTATAGGCGGCCGCCTTGGCGATGTCGGCCACCAGCCACTGGTCGGTGGTGCCGCTCGATTGACCGGCGTCGCCGAGGTTGACGATCTGCGAGATCCCGGAACTGACCGGCAACCCGTAGACCGAGGTCGAGCAGGTGACCTGGCCGAGGATCAGGTCCAGGGTGCCGTTGGCGCCGCAGGCGGCGGTGTCACGCTGGAACAGTTGGGTGCGGAAGTTGTAGCGCCGCCAGACCGCGCCGACCTTGAAGGTGGCGCCCTCGGCGATGTCCCACTCGGTACGCAGCTGCGCGGTCTTGAAGCGGTTCTTCACGTAGGAGGGACGGTCGCGGATTTCGGCCAGCTGGAAGTTGGCCGGATCGGTCACGTCGAGGCCGTAGCTCAGCACCGGCGACTTCATGTCCGAATAGTCGTAGCTGAAGCCGTTGGCGGTCTTGTTGTCGTAGGCGATCGTGGTCTCGACCGGGATGTCCGCGTTGGACTGCGACATGCCGCCCAGCACGGTGAAGCGGAAGCTGTCCGAAACGTCCTGGTCCCAGGTCGCGCCGATCTGGTAGAACTCGGTCTTCGACTTGCGCAGGTAGCTTTCGGTGCGGACGTAGGCGTTGTTGAACGTGGCGCTGACCATGTTGCCGTTGTCGTCGTAGACCGGGTCCACCACGTTGAAGCGGCGCTCGTTGGAGCGGGCCAGCACTTCCAGCCATTGTTCGGCGCGCTTTTCCTTGAACGAGGAAAAGAGGCCGTCGACCGAGATCTTGGTGCGGTCGGTCGGTTCGAACTGGATCGAGCCGGTCAGGCCGAGGCGCTCGCGGTCATGCTCGACCTTGCCGTAGCGCGGGATGCGCGGGTGGAACGAGAGCGAGGCTGCATCGCAGGCCGCGGAGGGACGGTAGCCGCCGCCGGAATTGACCGGGCTGCCGCCGGTCGCGCCGACGTTGGAGTAGAAGCAGGGCGTGCCGTCCACTGAGTTGAAGTAGGCCTGCGACCAGCGCACCGTGTTGTTGCCGGTCTCCAGCGTATCGGTGTGCGAATAGGCGCCCGACAGCGCGATGCCGAGCGTGCCCGCATCGTTCTTCCACGCCAGCAGGCCGGCAATGCGCGGGCCGACGTTCTTCGACAGGTCGTTGTACGAACCCTGCACGTTGAGCACGGCGGAAATGCCCGTCTTGCCCGAAAGCGGGTTGCCGGTGTTGAGATCGACCACCGCGCCCAGCGAGCCTTCGTCGAGGCTGGCTTCGGCGGTCTTGTGGACGACCAGGCTGGAGAACAGTTCGGAGGCGAAGACGTTGAAGTCGAAGGCGCGGTCGCGGTTGGCCGAGGCGCCGTCCGAGCTGGTGGCGATGGTTTCGAGGCCGTTCACACGCACGCGGGTGAACTGGGCGCCGAGGCCGCGCACGGTGATCGCGCGGCCTTCGCCGCCGTCCCGCTGGATCGAGATGCCGGGGATGCGCTGGAGCGATTCGGCCAGGTTCTGGTCGGGGAACTTGGCCATGTCCTCGGCCACGACGGCATCGACGGCGGAAACCGAATCGCGCTTCACGCTGAGCGCGGCTTCCAGCGACTTGCGGAAGCCGGTGACGATGATGTCCTCGGTGGTGGTGCCCGATTCGGCGCCTATGGCTGCCTGCGGCTCAGCGCCAGCTTGCGTGCCAGCCTGCGCGAATGCGGCCTGCGGAAGGGCCAGCGCGCTGCCGGCCACCAGTGCGATCTTGAACAGCGAAATCCTCGAAACATGCGACGGCATGGTCACTCCCCCTCGCGGCCTTTGTGGCCTGTCTATGATACCGGTGTCATAGGGAAGTGCGGCAAGACCGCGCACCCTTTCGTCCGGCATTCTGCTCCCTGCGCCTTGCGGCGCACTCTCATGCACCGTTCGGTGCCTTTCGGCGAGCCGGCATTTGTCCTTATGGACAATCTGCGGGCTTCACCCAGTTCTTTCTTGCCGGCCTTGGTAACCGGTGTCATGAGTTATGAGCGCAGGGACCCCACCCTGTCAAGAACCAGTGCAAACGGGAGATGCACAGTGAAGAAATCGACGGCGTTCAGCCGCTTGTTCCTCGCCTCCATGCTGGCTTTGGCCGCCCCCCACTCGGCTTTCGCGCAGGCCAAGGATCCGACCACCGGCGGCGACGGCGGGCGAATCATCCGCGTCACCACGCTTGCCAAGGACGGCCCCGGATCGCTCAAGGCGGCGATCGATGCCAAGGGCAAGCGGACGGTCGTGTTCGAGGTGGGCGGGGTGATCGACCTTGGCCGTTCGGTCCTCGAGATCGACGAGCCCTACCTCACCATCGCCGGGCAGACCGCGCCCTCGCCGGGCATCACCATCGTGCGCGGCGGCATCGATCTCAAGGGGCACGACGTCAAGATCAGCCACTTGCGGGTGATGACCGGCGCCGACGGCCAGCCGCATCTCTCCAACTGGGAGGCCGACGCCTTCTCCACCGTCGCCGCGCACAACGTGGTGATCGAGCATTGCTCGTTCCTCTGGGCGATCGACGAGAACATGTCGGCCTCCGGCCCGCGCTTTGCCGGCAAGGACGTCAAGGAATGGCGCGCCAATACCAGCCATGACGTGCTGTTCCGCGAGAACCTCGCCGCCGAAGGCCTGGCCAATGCCAGCCACCCCAAGGGCGAGCATTCCAAGGGCTCGCTGGTCCACGACAACACCACCGGCATCGTCTTCTACCGCAATGTCTGGGCGCACAACATGGAGCGCTCGCCGCTGGTGAAGGGCGGGGCCCAGGTGCTGATGATCAACAACATGATCTACGACCCCGGCCACCGCGCGGTGCACTACAACCTGATGAACCTCGAATGGGCGGGGCACCCTTACGTCACCGGCGAGATCACCGCCGTCGGCAATGTCATGCGCGCGGGCAATTCCACCGCGCCGGGCCTGCCGTTCCTGACGCTGGGCGGCGACGGCGACCTGGCCTGGTTCTCGAAGGACAACATCAACGTCGACCGCTGGGGCAATCCGGTGCCGATGCTGGGCCGCTACGGGGTGACCAGGGCCAAGGTGATCGAGGCGCCGCAGCCGCTCGCCAGCCTTGACGGCTACCGGATCACGCCTGCTGCCACGCTGGAAACCGACCTGCTCTCCACCGTCGGCGCCCGTCCGTGGGACCGTGCGCCCGACGATATCCGCGTGCTGTTCTTCGTGGCCGAAGGACGCGGCGAGATCATCGACGACGAGAAGCTGGTCGGCGGCTACCCCCACCCGGCGGAAACCCGCGCGGCCTTTGTCGACAAGGACTGGAACCTCGTGACGATGACGCCGAAGTCGGGGGTCTATCCGGGCCAGCATGCCGGGGCGCAGGAGAAGCTCTCCGAACGCGACAAGGCGATGCGCCAGGGCGGTACGCAGTGATCGCGGCGCTGCTGCTCATGGCCGCGTCCGCGCCGCCCATGGCCGTGATCGACGAGAAGGATACCGTGCGCGAGGAGGCTCCTCCGCACGGCGAGATCGGCATGAGCACGGCCTACCGCATCTCCGACTCTGCGCCGGCCCCGCGCGCGATGGAATTCCGCCGCCGCATCCTCCACAAGGGGGCGGCGATCGGCGAACATCCCATCGCGCACGACGAGGTCTACTACGTGCTCTCGGGCGAGGGCGAGGTGGTGTCGGACGGCAAGCGGGCCATGCTGAAGCCGGGGATGACGGCCTACCTCTACAACGGCGCGGTCGTGGGGATCTGGCAGAAGGGGGATGCGCCGCTGTCGCTGATCGTGGCTTATCCCAATCCGCCCAAGGTGGAAGGGAAGAAGTAAGGGTAAGGCAGGGGAGCATAGCCCCCCTGCACCCCCATTACCGTCTAGGTCAGGCGGGCCAACTGCGTAGTGCGCCCATGGCGGCCTTGGAATTTGTAATGGAGCGCCGCTTGGTCGTGGATGCGGCTGCGGCCCGCGCCGGTTCGGCTAATCAGTTTAATCTCAAAACCTCGTCATCCCCGCGAAGGCGGGGATCCCGCTTCTTGAACGGCGCGCGCGGCCGCCACGTTGCAAAGAAAAGCGGGACCCCCGCCTTCGCGGGGCGACGGAGGGTAATGTAACAACAGGTGCCTTCAGGTTCCCGGCTGCACGTAAGGCGCGGTGGCCCAAAGCTCCCGCTGCCACCCGCGCGGATCGGCCTCCACGCGCACCGTGTCCCCGAACACCATCGTCGCGCGCTGGGGCAGCGTATAGGCGGCCCAGTCCGCGATCCCCGGTCGCCCGGTTTTCGCAAGGCCGGTGAACGCCCCCATCATCGCCGTGCTCAGCGCCTGCGCCGCCGCATCGGTGCCGGAAAAGCTGCCTTTCGCATCGAGCGTGCCGAACACGTAGGGAATGTCATCCGTATGCGCCGCGCCGCGCAGCGGATCGAGGGGGGAGGGGCGCTCCAGCTGATAGACCCACGTCGCCGCCGCGCCCGCCTTGGCGCGTTCGTCCGCCTCGATCACCTGTCCGGGCCAGGAGCGGCCGGCGGTGGTCGCCGCATAATAGACCTGCTCCACGCTCCAGCCCGGTTCGCGGGCGCGGTACTGGTCGATCACCCATTGCGGGTCGAGGTCGATCTTCACCTCGCGGGCCATACGTTCGGCCACGTTGCTCCAGTCGAGGCCTTTCAGCTTGGGCCCACGCGGATCGAGGAAGGCGCGGGTCTCGTCGTGCACATTGCCGAGAATCATCGGCACCGAGAGCGACTGCGGCGCGGCGTCGGGCCAGAACGGGTGGCGCGGCAGGTTGGTCATGTCCAGCACCGGGCCGAAGTAGACCGGGCCGCTGCCCATCACCGGATCGGTGGTGTCGAGCGCGGCGGTCAGGCGCTCCACGGGCATGGTGCGCAAGGCCTCTACATCGCCGGGGGAGAGCCCGAGCGCCGCCATCAGCGCCTGCGTGCGCGCCCATGCGTGCATCGGTCCGCTGGCCTGCACCTGCTGCCCGCTCATTGTCGCGGCGGCGTGGAACAGGCCCCTGGCGGCGGGCATGGCCATGAGCGTGGCGATCTTGGCGCCGCCGCCGGACTGGCCGAACACCATGACCCGCGCCGGATCGCCGCCGAACGCGGCGATATGCGCACGCACCCATTGCAGCGCGAGGATCAGGTCGAGCTGGCCGAGATTGCCGCTGTCCGCGTACTTGGCGCCGAAGGGTTTGAGCCAGGCATAGCCCAGCGCATTGAGCCGGTGATTGACAGTGACGACCACCACGTCGCCGCCCGCCGCCAGCTTCGCGCCGTGGGTGAGCGGATCGGTGACCGAGCCGGTGGTGTAGGCGCCGCCGTGGAAATAGACCATGACCGCGCGCCGGGCGGCGGGGTTTGCCTCGGGTGTCCAGACGTTGAGGAACAGGCAGTCTTCGGACTGCGGCTGGTCGTCCAGCCCGCGCTGCGGGCAGATCGGGCCGAAGCGCAGGGCTTCCAGCGGCGCTCCGCCGAATGGTTCGGCCACGGCGCGTGCGAAGCGTGCCGCGCGGCCATAGCGGATACCGAGGAACTGGCAGATGCCGTTTTCGACCACGCCGCGGCACCGGCCCGCGACGGCCATTTGCGGCGGCGTGGCAAGCACCGGCGCGGCCCCGGCGGCAAGCGCGACAGCCCCGCCGGCCAGTACCGCGCGCCGGGTGGTTTCAGCGCCTGACGTCGCCTCCTGAAGCGGAAAAGGCATCGAGTTCTCCCGGACCAATCAGGCACATGTCTCCGGGCAGCGAGTGCTTCAGCACCGTATAGGCCAGCCCGGCCTGCGCCATTCTTTGAATATCCGCGCCGTTCAGCCAGCCGTGCAGCACGCCCGCCGCAAAGGCGTCTCCGGTGCCGATGCGGTCGACGATCTGCGTCACTTCGACCTCGTCGGTCTGGAATCCGCCCTCGCGTCCGTCGATCCGCGCGGCGATGCGGTGGTGGGCGGCGTTGACGACCTGCCGCGCGGTCGAGGCGATGATCTGGAGATTGGGGAAAGCGGCAAAGGCCGCCTCGGCCGCCTCGCGCCGACGGTCCTCGCCATCGCCGGAGAACGTCTGGCCGAGCAGCAGCGAGATGTCGCGGTGGTTGCCGATCATTACCGTCGCGGCGGATACCAGTTCGGTCAGCACTTCGCGCGGATTGCTGTCCCAGCTTTCCCAGAGCAGCGCGCGGTAATTGCCGTCGAAGCAGATCGGCACGCCGGCCTCCTGCGCCGCGCGCACCGCCGCCTTGGCCAGCGTGACGCCGCCGGGGCCAAGCGCCGGGGTAATGCCGGACAAGTGCAGCAGCCGGGCGCCGTCAAGCGCGGCGGCAAAGTCGAAGTCCTGCGGCGCGCTGGTCGCAAAGGTGCTGCCGGCGCGGTCGTAGGTGATTGCGGAAGGGCGCAGGCCCGCGCCGCTTTCGAGGAAATAGAGCCCCATGCGGCCCGTGCCGGTGGCGACATGGCGCGTGTCCACGCCTGCCGCCGCCAGGGCCGAGCGGGCCTTGTCGCCCAGCGGACTGGCGGGCAGCCGCGTGACCATGCGCACGCCATGGCCCAGCGAGGCAAGGCCGGAGGCGACATTGGCCTCGGCCCCGCCCACCACCATGTCCAGCGCATCGCACTGAACCATCAGGCGGTGGGAAGGGGTGGCGAAGCGCAGCAGCACTTCGCCGAAGCAGGTTACATGTCCGGTCATGGGGCTCGTTTTCAGCGTGCCAGCCAGCCGCCGTCAACCGCCAGCACATGGCCGGTGACGTAGTCGGAAGCGGGCGAGGCGAGGAACACGGCGGCCCCGGCGATGTCCTTGGGGTCGCCCCAGCGGCCGGTCGGGATGCGCTCCAGGATCTGGCGGTTGCGCGTCTCGTCGCCTTGCAGGGCCGCGGTGTTGTTGGTGGCAATGTAGCCCGGGGCGATGGCGTTTACCTGCACGCCCCTGGCGGCAAGCTCGTTGGCCATGGCCTTGGTCACGCCGCCCACGCCCGACTTCGCCGCCGCATAGCTGGGTACGCGGATGCCGCCCTGGAAGGTGAGCAGCGAGGCGATGTTGACGATCTTTCCGGTTCCGCGCTCCACCATGCCCTTCGCTGCCGCCTGGCTGAGGAAAAACAGGGTCTTGAGGTTGGTGTCCATCACCGCGTCCCAGTCCTCTTCGGAGAACTGGAGCAGGTCGTCGCGGCGGATGATCCCGGCATTGTTGACGAGAATATCGACTTTGCCGAGCCCGGCCACCGCCTCGTCGATTACCCGCTGCACGGGCTCGATCGAGGAGAGGTCGGCCTTGATGTTCACGCACCTGCGCCCGGTCGCCGCGATCAGGGCGAGGGTTTCGGTGGGTTCGCTGCGGCCCGCGAGGGCCACGTCGGCGCCGGCTTCTGCCAGCGCCACGGCAATGGCCTGCCCGATCCCGGTGTTCGCACCGGTCACGAGCGCGGCCTTGCCTTCGAGGCTGAAGGAAATCGCCATCTGCGTTTCGCCTTACTGGAGCTGGCAGATGTCGAGGACGTTCATGTCGGTATAGTCGAGGTTTTCCCCGCCCATGGCCCAGATGAACGCGTACTTCTTGGTGCCCGAACCCATGTGGATCGACCAGGGAGGGCTGATCACCGCCTCTTCGTTGGCGATCACGATGTGGCGCATCTGGTCGGGCTCGCCCATGTAGTGGAAGATGCGGTCGTTCTCTTCGGGCAGTTCGAAGTAGAGGTAGATCTCGCTGCGGCGGTCGTGGAGGTGCGGGGGCATGGTGTTCCACACCGAACCTTCTTCCAGCACGGTCAGGCCCAGCAGCAGCTGCGCGCTTTCGCAGACGCCGGGGATGACCAGCTGGTAGATCGTGCGCTGGTTCGAATTGGCCAGATCGCCGCGCGCCAGCGGGTTGGCTTCGGCCAGCGTGATCAGCTTGATCGGGCAGGCCTTATGCGCGGGCACAGAGGCGATGTAGAACCGCGCGGTTTCGCCCTCGAAGATCACCTCGTCCGAACCCATCGGCACGTAGAGGCATTCCTTGTTGCCGACTTCGAAACGCTGGCCGTCGACGGTGATCGCGCCGGGGCCGCCGATGTTGGTGATGCCCGCTTCGCGGCGTTCGAGGAAGGGCTTGCCTTCCGCGCTCTTGGGAACGGTCTGCGCGGGCAGCTTGAGCGGGCCTTGCGAGGGCACCGCGCCGCCGATCACGAAGCGCTCGTTGTGCGAATAGTTGAGCTGGACCTTGCCGTCCTCGAACATGCCGGTGACGAGGTAGCGATCGCGCAGTTCCTCGTTGGAGACGCACTCCATCATGTCGGGATGGGTGGCGTGGTAGGTCTTGCAGAACACGGGCTCTCTCCCATTGGAATTCGGTCCCGTATAGTGGGACATTATTGCATTTATGGTCAAGTCATATCCGGCTTTGGTAACCGGTGTCAATGGTGGGTAAAGTGCAAGGACCGACGGTCGGCGCTGTTTCCCTCAGTTCGCTTCGGGAGGGGCCACCGAGGCGCGGCGCACCAGATCGGACAGGAACAGCGCCTGCCGCGACAGGGCATCGCCGGGTTCGATCAATTTATGCGCGGCGGCGGCGGCCATCGGCACGATCGGCCAGCGCACGGTGGTCAGCGGCGGCCAGATATGCGCGGCGATGGCGGTATCGTCGAAGCCGATGATCGAAAGCTGGGCGGGCACGTCGATCCCGCGTTCGCGCGCGGCGTGGAGCAGGCCGGCGGCCATCTCGTCGTTGCTGGAGAACACCGCGGTAGGGCGCGGCGAGGCGTCGAGCAGGCGCTGTCCGGCCTCGTAGCCCGATTCGAACTTGTAGTCCCCCCGTGTCGCCAGTGCCGGGTCGGGGGCGAGCCCGGCTTCGGCGAGGCCTTCGGCAAAGCCCTGTTCGCGCTCGTAGGCGGAGCGGAAGCCGGTGGGACCGGCGATGAAGCCGATGCGCTTGTGGCCGAGACTGGCGAGCCAGGCCACGGCGTCACGTACCGCCTGCCGGTCGTTCGAGGCCACCAGATGCGCCTCGTTGTCGAGTTCGGCCGAGCCCATGCGCACCAGCGTGCAGCCCAGTTCGCGGCAGAGCGCGGCCAGTTCGTCGTTCTCGGAAATTGGCGGCAGCAGCAGTACGCCGTAGAGCCGCTGCTGTTCGATGAAGTGGCGGATATCGTCGAGCAGTCTGGGCGAATGGCGGTCCACCGGGCGCACCACCAGCGCGAATTCGGTGTCGCGGATCGTTTGCAGGATGCCTTCCTGCACCCCCAGCACCATCTGCGCGTTCGGGTTGTCGTGGATCAGGCCGATCAGGAAATTGCGCCGCAGTGCGAGCGCGCGGGCCTGGAGATTGGGCACGAAGCCCAATTCCGCGATCACCGCCTCGACCTTCTCGCGCGTGGCCTGGCCCAGCAGCGGCGACTTGTTGATGACACGGCTGACGGTCTTTTTCGAGACGCCGGAAATGCGCGCGACATCGTTGATCGTGGGCTTGGCCGTGGGAATCCCGGCGGCAGGGGCGTCTGACTTGGATTCTTTCGGCATTCTCGCCCCTCTGGCCTCTCGCCCGTCTGTTCTCAAGAGGCGCTGTCGGGACCGACTTGCCTTCTGATCGTTGCAAAGGCAAGATGACACCGGTTTCCAAAACAGGGAAGCCCGGATAAACGGGCCAGCGATGACACAGGCAATTCCTCCCTCCATTCGTATTCACGCCGCCGACGATGTGGCCGTGGCGCTGCGTCCGCTCGCCGCCGGAGAGCAGGCGGAAGGCGTGGTCCTGACCGGCGACGTGGCGCGCGGGCACAAGTTCGCGCTGCACGATATTGCCGAGGGCGCGCCGGTGGTGAAGTACGGCCAGCCGATCGGCCGGGCGACCCGTGCCATCGCCGCGGGCGACCATGTCCACACGCACAATCTCGCGACCGCTCTCGTCGGCGAACTGGCCTATTCGCCGCACCTCGGCGCGGCGCAAGTGCAGGCGGAAGAGGGGGCGGAGATGCCCACATGGCGCGGTTATCGGCGCGCCGACGGGCGCGCGGCGACGCGTAACGAGATCTGGATCCTGCCCACCGTAGGCTGCGTCGGCATGACCGCAGAACAAGTCGCGCGCGAGGCGCAGGCGCGCCATGCCGATCTGATCGCGGCGGGCCGGATCGACGGTATCCACGCCTTTGCGCACCCGCACGGCTGCTCGCAACTGGGGGACGACCTCGACGGCACCCGCGCGGTGCTGGCGGGACTGGCGGCCAGCCCCAATGCGGCGGGTGTGCTGCTGCTGGGGCTCGGCTGCGAATCGAACCAGCTCGATGCCCTGGTGGAGGCGGTGCCGGTCTGGGCGCGCTCCAAACTGCGTCTGCTTTCCAGCCAGAGCGCGGGCAACGAGATCGTGGAAGCGGGCAAGCTGGTTGACGAACTGGTGGCCGAAGCGGCCAGGGCCGAGCGGACGCAGCTGCCGCTGTCGGCGCTGACCATCGGCCTCAAGTGCGGCGGGTCGGACGGGTTCTCCGGCCTTACCGCCAACCCTTTGCTGGGGCGCCTGTCCGAGACGATGGCGCGCGCTGGCGGCAAGGCGATCCTTACGGAAATCCCGGAGATTTTCGGGGCCGAACAGGCCCTGCTGGACCGCTCCAGCTCGCGCGAGGTGTTCGAGGCGGCGGCGGGGCTGGTGAACCGGTTCAAGCGCTATTACCTCGATCAGGGGCTGCCGGTTTCGGAGAACCCGTCGCCGGGCAACCTTGAGGGCGGCATCACCACGCTGGAGGAAAAGTCGCTCGGCGCGGTGCAGAAGGCGGGCCATGCGCCGCTCTCGGACGTGATCGATTATGGCGGGCAGGCGAGCGTGCCCGGCCTCACCCTGATGGAAGCGCCGGGCAACGATGCGGTGTCCTCCACCGCGCTGGCGGCCTCGGGCGCCACTCTGGTGCTGTTCACCACCGGGCGCGGCACGCCGCTGGGCTTCCCGGTGCCGACGATCAAGGTGGCCTCCAACCGCACGCTCGCCGAATCGAAGCCGCACTGGATCGACTTTGACGCCTCGATCGCGCTGGATGAGGGGCAGGAGGCTGCCGACGCGGCATTTCTGGCCCGAATCCTGGCCTTCGCCAGCGGCGAACGCACCGCTTCCGAGCGCGGCGGCCAGCGCGCCATTGCCGTCTGGAAAAGGGGCGTAACCCTTTGATCGGGCTGACGGCGCCTAATTGGATTTGCTTATGACACCGGTTTCCTATAGCGATACGAACAACAAGACACGGGGTACAAGGGGATGAGTTTGACCGAACAGGCGAAATCGATCGCAGGGGCATTCGTGGCGGCGCGGCGCGAAAAGCGCGCTCTGGCCAGCTATCCCGGCGAGGCGCCTTCCGATCTCGACGCCGCTTATGCGATCCAGAACCTGGCGCTCGAACTGGACGGGCGCGAAGTGGCTGGCTGGAAGGTCGGCCGGATCAACGGTCCCGACGATGCGCGGCTTGGCGCCAATCGCCTGTCCGGGCCGATCTTCGCGGACAGCGTGGTCGATGCGCCTTCGGGCGAAGTGCCGGCGATGCCGGTCTTTGCCGAGGGTTTTGCCGCGGCCGAGGCGGAGTTCCTGCTCCATGTCGCAGCCGGCTGGAACGGTGAAGTACCGGGCGATGACGCGGGCACGCTGGCGGTGCTGGATGCCGTCCATATCGGCCTCGAAATCGCCAGCTCGCCTTATCCCGGCATCAACGCCGACGGTCCGCCCGTTACCGTGTCCGACTTCGGCAATAACGCCGGCATGGTGATCGGCCCGGTCCTCGAGGGCTGGCAGAGCGCCGATTTCAACACGATCACCGTGCGCCTCGAGATCGACGGTGAGACCGCGGGCGAGGCGACGACCGCGACGATGCTCGACGGTCCGCTGGGCGCGGTGCGGTTCCTGCTCGCCAACCTCTCGGCGCGCGGCATCGATTGCAGTGCGGGCACATGGGTGTCCACCGGGGCAGTGACGGGTGTCCATCCGGTCTCGCCGGGACAGTCGGTGGCGGCCTCCTTCGCGCAGCACGGCACGGTGTGCTGCACCATCGCGGCGGCGGTGCCCGCCTGAACAGACATGACGATCCGGCAGGCCTAAAAGGGCCGCCGGACAAGGGAGCAGGGAAATGGATGCAGGCACCACAAGCGTGGCGGACGGGATCGGGAACGAGGCCGGATCCAGCGTGCCCGCCGCGCCGGTAAAGGTCGGGCGATACCGCTGGGTCGTGGTCTCGCTGCTTTTCGCGGCAACCGCGGTCAACTACATCGACCGCCAGATGATCGGCGTGCTGAAGCCCACGCTGGCGGGTGAGTTCGGCTGGACCGAAAGCGATTTTGCCGGCATCGTCTTCTGGTTCCAGCTCGCCTACGCGATCGGCTATCTCTCGTTCGGCAAGATCGTCGACGTGCTGGGGGCAAGGCTGGGCTATACCGTCGCCATCGTCATCTGGACCGTCAGCCACATGGCGCACGGCTTCGCCACCGGTGTCGCCAGCTTCGCGGCGGCGCGCTTCGGCCTCGGTATCGGCGAATCGGGCAACTTCCCGGCTGGCATCCGCGCCGTCACCGACTGGTTCCCCCAGAAGGAACGCGCTTTCGCCATCGGCCTGTTCAACGCCGGTGCGAACGTCGGCGCGATCATCACCCCGCTGCTGGTGCCGCTGCTGGTGCTGTGGTTCGACTGGCGGGCCGCCTTCTTTGTCACCGGCCTGTTCGGCATCGCCTGGCTGGCCGCCTGGTGGGTGATGTACCGCCACCCGCTCAAGCACGGGCGCGTCTCGGCGGCGGAACTGGCCTGGATCCAGCAGGACCCGGCCGATCCGGTCGAGAAAATCGGCTGGATGCGGCTGCTGACGGTCAGGGAAACCTGGGCCTATGCGCTGGGCAAGTTCCTGATCGACCCGATCTGGTGGTTCTTCCTGTTCTGGCTGCCCGGCTATCTGTTCGAGCGCTACGACCTCGACCTCAAGACTTTCGGCCTGCCGCTCGCCGCGATCTACCTGATCTCCGACCTTGGCAGCGTCGGCGGCGGCTGGCTCTCCTCCAGGCTGCTCAAGGCGGGCCGCACGCCCAACTTTGCCCGCAAGGTGACGATGCTGATCAGCGCGCTCTGCGTGCTGCCGATCTGGTTCGCGCAGTCGATCGACAGCGTCTGGGGGGCAGTGCTGATCATCGGCCTGGCGACGGCGGCGCATCAGGCGTTCTCGGCCAATCTCTACACGCTGCCTTCGGACACGTTCCCGCGCGGGGCGGTGGGCTCGGTAGTCGGCATCGGCGGCACCGTGGGTGCGTTGGGCGGCATGGGGATGGCGCTGTTCGCGGGCTACATCCTCGATGCGACGCACAGCTATCAACTGCTCTTCGCGATTTGCGCGAGTGCCTATCTGCTGGCGCTGGCGGTGGTGCACCTGCTGAGCCCGAAGCTGGCACAGGCCAGGATTTGAAGGAGAAGAGGAAGTTCTGGGGGATGATCCCCCAGACCCTCGGAATGTCTTCGTTGCGCCCTGCCTATCCGTAGTGCGCTCCTTGCGGTGCAGCCAATAAGTCTCCCGACGCAGCCATGGGCGCACGAGGCTGTTGGTCCGCGTGACCTAGGTGGTAAACTCATAAACGGCACCATCGAGGCGCCCAAATGGCGAACAGCTCGGGCCGAAGTTGCCGCCGGGCGGGCTGGTTGCCCGTCCAAGGCCGCTTCGGTTCGAGATGGAAGCCATTTGGGCGTCCCTGCGGGATTTGACCAAAATGGCCCAGCGCTGCGTCGGGAAGTCTTGAAATATCGACATATTCCAGCGCCTTCCCTCCTGCCGCTGAGCCATTTTGCCTCAAACCTCGATGGTGCCGTTTATGAGTTTACGACCTAGACGGTATTGGGGGTGCAGGGGGGCTATGCTCCCCTGCTTTCCTCTTACTTACTTCACATCCCAGACGATCGGCAGATTGCGGATCGAAAGCAGCCCCGGAAATACGGTGGTATCCGCTCCCGGCTTGACCCGGAACGGCGGGATCCGCTCGAACCACTGCTCCAGCAGCACGCGCAGTTCGCGCCGGGCCAGATGCGCGCCGAGGCAGATGTGGACGCCGCCGACGAAGGTGAAGTGGCGGTTCGCTTTCCGCTCGGGATCGAACTCGCGCGGGTTTTCGAAGCGGGCGGGGTCGAAGTTGCCGGCAGGGTTGAGGCAGGAGAACGAATCGCCTTGCTTCACCGCGATCCCGTGCCACTCGAAGTCCTTCTTCGCCGTGCGCGAGGAGGAGAGGATCGGCTGGGTGCGCAGGAACTCCTCGACCGCCGAGTTGATGAGTTCGGGATGGTCGCGCAGCCGTTTCTGCAGGTCCGGCTGGAGCGCGAGGCGGCGGAACATCTGGGCGATGGTGGCCGCCACGGTATCGAGCCCGCCCAGCCACAGGAACCAGACCATGCCGATCTTCTCGTCCTCGGTAAGGGCACGGCCCTCGATCTGGCCGTGGACGATGGAGGAGACGAGATGCTCGTCGGGAATCTGTTCCTTCTCGGCGATGAAGGCGCGCAGGAAATCGAGCACGCCGCGCAGCGCCGCCTGCATCTTGTCGAGGCTGCCGGAGTGGAGGATGTCCCACTCCCAATCGAGGAACTGGTCGAACTTGTCGTCCGGGAAGCCCATCAGGCCCATGAAGATCCGCACCGGATAGACCCGCGCGAAGTCCCAGGCCATGTCGACCTCGCCCTTGTCCTCGATGGCGCCGATCATCTCGTCCACCACCTTGCGGATGCGCGGTTCGAGGTGGCGGGTGATCCGCGCCGGGCTGAAGTAGGGCATCAGGTAAAGCCGGTACTTCTGGTGGTCCGGCGGATCGATGGCGAGCGGGATGGACTTGAACGTCTCCCCGATCAGGCGCTGGAATTCGGCGGTCCCGGCGTTCGAGAAGTGCTCGTTGTCCGAATAGACGCGCTCGATGTCCTCGTAGTGCGTCACCACCCAGGAACCGCGCCGGTTGCCGCTGATGGCGCCGAGCCCGTGCATCGAGGGCGGGTTGAACAGCAGGCGCGGAATGTCCTCGCCCGCCAGCCAGCCCACCGGTTCGTAAGGGTCCACCAGATCGTTGGGCGCGGTGCCCATGGCGAAGGACAGATCGACGATCCGGTCCTTGGGCACATTGCCGGGCGCGTCGAATTCCACGCGGATGTCGTCGAGCGTGTGCGTTTGTGGCATGATGTTGTCTCCCGGGGCCATGGATGCCCGGAGCGCCCGGTTGCGGCAAGGCGCAGCGAGGCCGCCCGATCGCGGCGCAGGGCGCGCGGGCCCATTCATCGCTTCGGCGTTGGGCTCATCGATTGATTGCAGCCCCCAAGGTTGCGACACGAGTCCCAATTGCATTTTGGGAGACAGGGCCATGGCAGATGGCGACACCAAGGAAATGAAGGACTCGGCGCGCAAGTACTGGTCGGCCGAGGGCTACACCAAGGGCGGCGTGATCCGCGAGGTGGACTACGCCACCCAGTCCGGCGGGCTTGATCCGTCGCTGGAAGGCATCAAGATCGTCGATACCGACACCCACATCGTCGAACCGCCGACGCTCTTCACCGACCGCGCGCCGGCCGGCATGAAGGACAAGATGCCTTACGTGAAGCGCGATGCCGACGGGGTTGATCGCTGGTATATCGGCGATCGCAACTGCGGCACGCTGGGCGGCAACGTCATCCGCAAGGACAACAACAAGCTGCTCGGCCGCCTTGCCTTCCCGACGCTGGAAGAAGCCCACGCCGGCGGCCACGAGATCGCCCCGCGCCTTCAGGCGATGGACGACATGGGCGTCTATGCGCAGATCTGCTTCCAGAACTCGGGCATCACCCAGGCGGGCATGCTGATGACGCTGGGCAACAACGATCTCGCCGTGCAGATCATGAAGATCTACAACGATTTCAATGCCGACTGGCAGCGTGAATCGGGCGAGCGGTTGTTCCCGATGGCGCACCTGCCGTTCTGGGACAAGGCGGAGATGGAAAAGGAAGCCCGTCGCTGCATCGACATGGGCCTGCGCGGCTTCGTGCTGCCCGATACGCCCGAGCGTGTCGGCGTGCCCAGCTTCAACCATGACTACTGGACGCCGTTCCTGGAGATGATCGATGCCGAGGGCATCTCGCTCAACTTCCACCTCAATGCCGCGATCGATCCGAACACGCTGACCTGGGAAGGTTTCCAGTTCGAGCAGACGCTCTCGGTGGTGGCGACGATGTTCTCGATCGGCAACGCGGCGACGCTGGGCAACTGGATGGTCTCGGGCCGTCTGGACCGCCACCCGAACCTCAAGATCGGCCTGATCGAGAGCGGCATGGGCTGGATTCCCTTCGCCGTCGAGGCGCTGGAGCACCAGTTCCAGGAAATGCTGCCCAGCAAGCGCAACGTGCTCAAGAAGCAGCCCTGGGACTACTTCCGCGATCACTTCATGTGCACCTTCTGGTTCGAGAAGATCGCGCCCAAGCAGTTGCTGGAAACCATCGGCGTCGACAATGTGATGTTCGAGACCGACTTCCCGCACCCCACCTCGCTCTATCCGGGCGTGCAGGCGCACATCAAGGACGTGCTGGGCGGCTACGACTACGCCATCAAGAAGAAGGTCCTGCAGGACAACGCGGCGCGTTTCTACAAGCTGCCGTTCTGACCTTCGGGCAGGGCTTTTCGAGGAACCGGGCCGGGGGCGGGCAACCGCTTCCGGCCTTTTCCTTGTGCGCTATACCAGCCCCAGTTTCGCCAGTTCGCGGGCGAGGGCAGGGGGCATCGCCTCCCCGGCGCTTTCGCCTTCGCCCAGATCGCGCGGGGCGTCCTTGTCGGCCAGATAACGCCAGCCCTGATGGGCGCGCTTGGGCTGGGTGACGACCGGGATCAGCACGGGCGCCAGGCGGATCCACCAGCGCCCGTCCTCGCGCTGCTCGAAGCCGAGAATGGGCGAGCGGCCGATCAGCGCATGCTCGTAGATCCAGAAAAGCGATCCCCCGGCCATCTCCTCCTGCCGCTTGGGCAGATAGCGCGTGGTCAGCCGCGCCTCGCCGAGATCGGCGTGGCTTTCCAGCCATGCCCGCAGATCCGCCGGGCTTTCGGCGGAGAAGGCGATCTTGGTCATGTGCAGCGGCATGGACGCTAGATAGGAGCGCCGGGCCCCGCTGGCCAGTGGGGTTCTGGCGGGATTGCCGGAGTTTGTCGCAGCATGGAGCCGCAGTGCGCTGTCCAGGGGGCTTCGACAGGCTCAGCCTGAGCGGGGGTTGGCAGTTTAGGGTAGGCGGTAGACGTGTTCGGACAACACTTCGTCATCCTGAACTTGTTTCAGGATCCATCAGGCCGTCGGGCCAGTATGTCGTGTTGCAAAGCGCCATCTTGGTTCGCAACTCACAAACCTGAGCTATGGGTTTGATGACCCTGAAACAAGTTCAGGGTGACGGCAACTTTGGGGGATACGCGGATTATGCTCAGGACAGTCGCAGCGATAGCAATGGTTCTTGCCATCTCCGCCTGCCATCAATCATCGCCAGACTATTCTTCTCGCATCAGCCAGCTAGAAGCGCGAGTTGCGGAATTGGAAAAGCGGTTGAATGCAATTGAAAATGAGAAACTTCGACCGCCAGTTCAACATAAACCTAGTGGATTGACTCCAACGTTTGGAACCCTCGATTTCGAGCCGCGATGATTTCGTCCGGATTGGCCTTCCAGATGAAGGGCTTGGGGTTGTCGGCGTTGTACTCCCGGATGAACCGGTTGATGGCAGCCTGGAGGTCGACGACGGAGTGGAAGACGCCGTGCTTAAGGCGCCGCCTGGTCAGCTTTGCGAAGAAGCCCTCGACGGCATTGAGCCATGAGGAAGATGTCGGCGTGAAGTGGAAAGTCCAGCGCGGATGGCGGGCGAGCCACTCCTGGACCTTGTCCTTCTTGTGTGCGGCATAGTTGTCGAGGATCACGTGGATCGCCTTGCCCTTGGGTACTTCACGCTCGATCCGATTGAGGAAGCGGATGAACTCCTGGTGGCGGTGGCGCTGCATGTTCTGCCCTATCACGGTTCCGTCGAGCACATTGAGCGCAGCGAACAGCGTGGTCGTGCCGTGGCGCTTGTAGTCATGGGTCAGGGTGCCGGCGCGGCCCTTCTTCATCGGCAGACCGGGCTGGGTGCGGTCGAGCGCCTGTATCTGCGATTTCTCGTCGATCGACAGGACCACCGCATGGGCGGGGGGATCGACATAGAGGCCGACGATCTCGGTGAGCTTTTCGGCGAAAGCCGGATCGTTCGACAGCTTGAAGCTGCGCCAGCGATGCGGAGCAAGCCCATGCGCCTTCCAGATCGACTGCACTGTCGAAACGGCAAGCCCGACCGCTTTGGCCATCGCGCGCGCCGTCCAGTGGGTTGCCTCATGCGGCGGCGGTTCCTGCGTAAGCCGGACAATTTCGGCCACGCGCTTGGGCAATACCGGCGCCTTGCCGGGCGGACGGGACTTGTCGCGGAGCAGGCCATCGACGCCTTCGTGCATGAAACGCTCCTGCCAGCGCCACACGCAGGTCTTCGACTTTCCTGTTGCCGTCATAATCGCCGAGGTGCCCAGGCCGTCGCTGCTCAAAAGAACGATACGGGCGCGCCAGACATGTTTCTGTGGACTCAAGGGCGCCGACACGATGTCGTGCAGGCGTTGACGGTCGGAGGCCGAAACGATGAAGCTGATCCCATCACGCATCCTCCGAGACTGACACGCCAGCAAGCCAGTGGGAATCCCCAACTGGACTCTTTCGTTCCGGTCAATCCACTAGCACCAGTCTTTCAAGGGGCAGTGAAGCGATTCTATCGGGTAGCTCGGCTAATGGCGATCCGATCAATATAGAATACTCATCGATGGGACGATGCCAAGCTGCCCGGCAAAGCATTATTGCGGAGGGGGAGCGTCTATGTGCGAAAATCGCCGAAGGCAGCAACGGAATCAAGCCTGTGTTTGTAAACTGCCAACGTCCCCAAGCTTCCTGCTCAATGAAATAGGGCCATGCTAGGCGGCATGGGCAAATTCGGCAGTGATTGGAACGCCCGTTAGGGGGCGTTTCCTGTCGTTCCGCATTAGAGCCCAACCCCGCTCAGGCTCAGCCTGAGCGGGGTTGGGAGGTCCGCTACGGGGCGTGGCGCGACACAGCCGTGCGCGCGCAGGCGGAAAGGAATACCGCGCGAGGCTGCGCGGAATTCCTTTCCGCCTCACGCGAGGCCAGTCAGCACCGCCAGGCCAAGGAACGAGAAGAAGCCCATCGTGTCGGTCGCGGTCGTCACGAACACGGCGGAGGACACCGCCGGGTCGATGCGGAAGCGGTCGAGCGTGACGGGCACGAGGATACCGGCAAGGCCTGCGGTCAGGTTGTTCACCACCATGGCGGTGGCGATCACCGCGCCCAGCAGCGGGTTCTGGAACAGCAGCCAGGTGCCGGTGCCGATCAGCGCGCCGAGCGCGAAGCCGTTGGTCAGCGCGATGCGGATCTCGCGCAGGATCATGCGCACGGTGTTGGAATCGGTCAGCTGGTTGGTGGCGATGGCGCGCACCACCACGGCCAGCGTCTGCGTCCCCGCATTGCCGCCCATGCCCGAGACGATCGGCATCAGCACCGCCAGGATCGCGAACCGGGCGATCGCCCCCTGGAACAGCCCGACCACCGAGGAGGCGATCATCGCCGTGCCGAGGTTCACCACCAGCCAGGCAAGGCGGGTGCGCACGGTGACGAGGATCGGCTCGTTGATGTCGCCGTCGCCCGCACCCGACAGGCGCAGGATGTCCTCGCTCGCCTCTTCCTGAATGATGTGGACGATGTCGTCGACGGTGATCTGGCCGATCAGCCGCCCCGCCTCGTCCACCACCGCGGCGGAGATCAGCGCGTATTTCTGGAAGCGCAGCGCGACTTCTTCCTGGTCCATGTCAGCCGGGATCAGCGTCTGGTCGCGCGCCATCACGTCATAGAGCGGGATGTTACGCGGGGTGCGCAGGATCCACGAGAGCGCACAGGTGCCGATCGGGCGGTGCATCGGATCGACGATGAACACTTCCCAGAACTCGGTCGGCAATTCGCGGTGTTCGCGCAGGAAATCGATGAGATCGCCCACCGTCATCGTCTCGGGCACCGCGACAAAATCGCGGCTCATCAGACGGCCGGCGGATTCCTCGGGGTAGGACAGCGCCGATTCGATGGCGGCGCGGTCTTCCGGCTCCATCTCGGCGAGGACGGCCTGCTGGTCCTCCTCGTCGAGGTCTTCCAGCATCGCGACGGCGTCGTCGGTGTCGAGCTGCTCGGCGATCTCGGCAACGACGTCGGCGGGCAGCGCCTCGACCAGCGCCTCGCGCACCCAGTCGTTGAGTTCGGCGATCACCTCGACGCTCATCAGGTCGCGGATGGCGCGGGCGAGGCCAAGGCGCTCGCGTTCGTCGAACAGCTCGAAAAGGTCGGCGATGTCGGCGGGGTGGAGCGGCTCGACAAGGTCGTAGACGCGCTCGAAATCGTCCTCGTGCAGCGCGTCCTTGACGCTGCGCACGAAGTCGGACTTCAGGTGGTTGTCCTCGTCGAGGCTTTCGGAATCCTTGGCCGAATCCTTATGGGCTTCCGGTTCGGGCTCGGGCGGCGCGTCCTGCGCATCGGGGGCGCGATCGTGCAGCTCTTCGTCGAGGTCCGTTTGCGTCATCCTCGCCGGTCTACGCGCCAATTTCGCAATTGCAACAGGGGCAAGCGATACGGCGAAAAATGACGTTCAAAACGCTCGGCGCGACGCTGCCCCGAGGCTGCCCCGAGGCTGCCCCGACGCCGCCCCGACGAGCCGGGCGTGACTTTGCGGGGATCGGCCTTATATCGGGGGCAAGCCAGTCCCGCCGAAAGCGGGCAAGATGGAGATTATCGATGGCCGACGAATACCTGACCCTTTCCCTCGACACCGGTGACGTGAAGATCAAGCTGCGCCCCGACCTCGCCCCCGGCCACGTCGCGCGCATCAAGGAACTGGTCGGCGAAGGCTTCTACGACGGCATCAAGTTCCACCGCGTGATCCCCGGCTTCATGGCGCAGGGTGGCTGCCCCAACGGCACCGGCATGGGCGGTTCGGACAAGCCGGACCTGCAGGCCGAATTCAACGCCGAACCGCACGTGCGCGGCGTCTGCTCGATGGCCCGCACCAGCTACCCGCACTCGGCCAACAGCCAGTTCTTCATCTGCTTCGACGATGCCCGCTTCCTCGACAAGCAGTACACCGTCTGGGGCCAGGTGGTCGAAGGCATGGAAAACGTCGACGCACTGCCCAAGGGCGAGCCGCCGCGCGAGCCGGGCAAGATCGTGAAGGCGACCGTTTCGGAAGGCTGAGCCTTTCCGGACGCTTGAAATAGCAAAGGGCGGCTCCGCGAAGGGCCGCCCTTTTTGTTTGGCGCCAGTCTATCGCGCGCAGGCGGTCCTTTGCAGCGCATAGTTGGCAAAGGGCTTTTCCGCGCCGTCTTTCGACTGTGCGACGATCTGCCAGTGCAGGCGTTCGCCCTCGATCCGCCAGCGGTTGACGAAGGCATCGGCGCCGTAGTCGTAGGTCATGTCGAAGCCGCCGGGGCGGGGTGAGCCGTGGCCGGTCGCGGTGTAGTCGCCGCCGAAGCTGTCGGCCCAGTAGCCGGTGATGGTATCGGCTTTGGCTCCGCCGAAGGTCAGGTGCGCGGCATAACGGTCGGCAGGATCGGCGAGGGCGGTGCTGTCGGCATCCACCGTGAACAGCGCGCCCAGTGCCACCGGTCTGGCGGTCAGGGCAATGGACACGGCCTTGCCCATGACTTCGCCCTTGCCGGTCCAGCACCCGGCGAGGGCGCTGACACCGGCGGGAAGGGGCGCCGCGCCCGGTTCCGCGGCCTGTGCGGCCGAAGTCACGCAAACTCCGGCGCAGGCGGCGAGAAGCAGGGGAAGGCGCATGGCTTGCAAGGAAAGCCTTAGAGGCCGTTTGGAGACCGTTTGAAAAATGCCTTCACCGGCATTTTTGAGGCGGTACCGGCCCACTCCCCCACCCTGCCACCCGCAGGATACTACCAATGGGTGGCAGGGTGGGGGAGTGGGCCGGTGCCGCAAAATTCGCGTTTCGCGAATTTTCAAACGGCCTCTTAGAGGCCGGCCTGCAGCAGCCACTCGTGGAAGATGCGCACCGGGCGGCTTTCCAGCGCCTTGGGCTTGCAGACGAACCAGTAGCGGTAGGGGCTTTCGACATCGACGTCGAACAGCCGGGCCAGACGGTTGTCATGGCTGCGGCGGAAGTGGTCGTCGTGCATGATGGCGATGCCGAGGCCCTGCGCGGCGGCTTCGAGCACCAGCTGGCCGGAGTCGAACCGGTCGACCGAGGCCGGTTCCAGCTTGCTCATGCCCATCGCCTGCTTCCAGGCGTCGAGGCTGTCGGGCAGGTCCTGGTGGATCAGGAAGGTCTGCTTGGAGAGGATCGCCTCGTCCGGCACGGTGCCGATGTCGGCGGCCATTTCCTTGGAGGTGATGGCGTAGACCTTGTTGTGGTCAAGCTGGATGCGGTAGTAGGCCGGGTCCGGCTCCTTGGCGAGGATGATCGCCGCGTCCAGGGTATCGCCCACGCGCGCTTCCAGATGGGTGCCGGTGTCGATGTCGATGTGCAGGCGCGGGTGCAGCTTGCGCAGTTCCGGCAGGCGCGGGAACAGGCGCTGGCCGCCGAACAGCGAGGGCACGCCGAGGTGCAGACGCAGCACCTGGCCGCGGTCGACCTGCGATTCCACCGCTTCGGCGAGTTCCTCGAGCTTGGGGCCGACGACGTTGTAGAAGGCCATGCCCTCGTCGGTCAGCTTCATCGACTGGTGCTGGCGCGTGAACAGGCGCTTGCCGGTGAAGTCCTCCAGCGCGGCGACGCGGCGCGAGAGGGCGGAAGGGGAAAGCGCAAGTTCGTTGGCCGCCGCCTTGGCAGAGCCAAGGCGGACGACGCGGACGAAGGCTTCGAGTGCGCGCAGC
Organism: Sphingomonas sp. IC081; assembly: GCF_006874585.1. Lineage (GTDB taxonomy): Bacteria > Pseudomonadota > Alphaproteobacteria > Sphingomonadales > Sphingomonadaceae > Novosphingobium. Next base: position 2,774,374 of record NZ_CP029761.1, on the reverse strand, counting down.
GGGGGGAGACGGCGAACTGCCAATGTCCTGGCCTTTTCTTTTTATGGAGTAAGACGTAGCCGGGGGGGGCTACGCCGGATGCTACTCGGGTTGGTCTTCCGCCTGCTGTGACGGCGGGAGGAGCCGAAGCCTCGTCACGCGGCGTTCGTCGCCGTCGGTGACTTCGATCCGCCAGCCGCTGCCATGCTCGAGAACGGTGCCGACTTCGGGTACGCCGCCGGCCAGCACAAAGGCCAGGCCGCCCAGCGTATCCACCGCTTCCTCGACTTCGGCGAGGCGAGGGTCGATCCGTTCCGCCACATCCTCGAGTTCGACACGGGCGTCGGCGTCCCAGATACCCCCCTCTTGCGAAATTAGCAACTCCTCGGGGGCGTCGTCATGCTCGTCCTCGATGTTGCCGACGATTTCCTCGACGAGGTCCTCGATGGTGATGATCCCGTCGGTGCCGGAATACTCGTCGATGACCACCGCGAGGTGGGTGCGCTGGGCCCGCATGTCGACCAGGACGTCCAGCGCGCCGCGCGATTGCGGCACGTAGAGCGGCTGGCGCAGCAGGGTGCTCCAGTCCTCGGGCGGCTCCTGGCCGCGGGCGAGGATGGGGAACACGTCCTTGATGTGGATCATGCCCTTGATGGCATCGAGCGAGTCGCCATAGACCGGCATGCGGCTGTGGCCATGCTCGGCAAAGGCCTCGACCACGTCGGCCCAGCTGGCGGCGGCGGGAATCGCCACGATCTCGCTGCGCGGCACGGCCACGTCGTCGGCATCGTGCTCGCTGAAATGGAGCAGGTTGCGCAGCATCTGCCGTTCCAGCGGCGAGAGATCGCCACTGGCGGCGCTGGCCTGCTCGGTATCGCCTTCGTGTTCGTTGATGACGCCTTCGATCTGCGCGCGCAGCGACTGATCGACGTCGTTCTGGAAAAGTCGCCGGATGACACGCCAGAGCGTGCCGGTACTATCCCCATCTCCCGAGCCGGTCTCGGTGTGGCGGCCATTGTCGGCCATCGTGCTTGGTTATCCCTGAGGTTTACGTGCGATCCCCATATGGGTCGGGAATGCCGATGAGAGCAAGAGCCTTTGTTTCCAGCGCTTCCATTGCCTCGGCATCGGCGTCGGAAATCTCGTGATCGAGCCCGGCGAGGTGGAGCAGGCCGTGGACGATCAGGTGGCTGGCGTGGTCCTCCACCGCAATGCCCTTTTCCGCCGCCTCGCGCGCGCAGGTCTCGGCCGCGAGTGCCAGATCGCCGAGCATTTCCGGCGGTCCGTCCTCGGCCAGCGCCAGCAGCTCGGCGCGTTCGATCATCGGGAAGGAGAGCACGTTGGTGGGCTTGTCCTTGGCCCGCCATTCGCGGTTGAGCACGTGGACTTCCGCGTCCGAGGTGAACAGCAGGCTGGTGATGAGCCGGGGGTTGCCAAGCTCGGGCGCCACCCGGGTCAGCGCTTCCAGCGCGCGTTCGGCAAGGTCGGCCCAGTCGGTTTCGGCGGGCCAGGGTGCTTCGATGTCGATTTCGAGGTCCATGGCACTTCCGTTAGGTCGGCAGGCGTCCTTCGACAAGCTCAGGACGAGCGGTTCCGGTGAACTGGCACTGCATCCGCCCAGCCCGAGCCCGAGCCTGAGCCTGTCGAGGGTCGATCCGCGACCTTGGGCTGTTACTCGTACTGGCTGAGCGGCCCCTCGTAAGCCTCGACGATCCGTCCGACGATCGGGTGGCGCACCACGTCGGCCACGGTGAAGCGCGTCACGTCGATGCCTTCCACGCCCTCGAGCCGGTTCACCGCGTCGGCGAGGCCCGAATGGCGGTCGCCGCCCGGGATGTCGACCTGCCGGGGGTCGCCGCAGACGACCATGCGGCTGTTCTGGCCGAAGCGGGTGAGGAACATCTTCATCTGCTCGCGCGTGGTGTTCTGCGCCTCGTCGAGGATGACGAACGCGTCGGCCAGCGTGCGGCCGCGCATGAAGGCGATCGGCGCGATCTCGATCTCGCCCGAGGCCAGGCGGCGTTCCACCTGTTCGGGCGGCATGCAGTCATAAAGCGCGTCGTAGAGCGGACGCAGGTAGGGATCGACCTTGTCCTTCATGTCGCCGGGCAGGAAGCCCAGTTTCTCGCCCGCTTCCACGGCGGGGCGCGAGAGGATCAGGCGCTGGACCGAGCCGGTCATCAGCTGCGAGACCGCTTGTGCCACCGCGAGGTAGGTCTTGCCGGTACCCGCCGGGCCGAGCGCGAAGATCACGTCCGAGCGGGCGAGCGCGCGCATATATTCGATCTGCGTGGCAGAGCGCGGCACGATCGTCTTGCGGCGGGTGCGGATCATGATCGGCGGGGCGCCGGCATCGCCGCTGATGATGCCTTCCAGCGTGGGTTCCGAAGACATCGCGATCAGCGATTCGATAGCGCCCGAGTCGAGGTCCTGTCCCATTTCCAACCGGTGATACATGCCTTTGAGAGTGTCGCGCGCGCGGGCGACGGCGTCTTCCGGACCCTCGATCTGGATCCTGTTGCCGCGCGCGGAAATGTAGACGCCGAGCCGGTTTTCGACCTGTACGAGATTGGCATCGAACTGGCCGAACACGGCTCCCAGCAGCGTCTGTTCGTCGAACTCGACTTCGGTACGCGCCCTGCGATGGGTTTCGGGGCGGAACTGCGCCGGATCACCGGCGCGGGCTGCTTTGCGGGCCATGCGCTCCTTTCGGGTGAGGATGCTTTTTCGTTCTATCGTGAAGATGGCTCGCCGCACCGCGTCGCGCAAGGCGGGGCTATGCGAAAATTGCCGTGAACGCGGTGGATAATCCGGTGTTTCGGCGCGGATTCAGCACTTTGTCGCAGGGGCGCGACAGACATTTCGGCTTCCTGAAGGGTTTATTGCAACCGCGTTCAGCCAGGCGGGTTCAAACATGAACTCACCGGAACACACCGGACAAGATTGCCGGGGGTCGCCCAAGCGGTGAGCCTGAATAAGGAGAAACATAATGCGCAAGATCATCATGGCCGCACTGGCTGCAAGCGTTGCCGTTCCGACTCTGGTCGTGCCGACGATGGCATCGGCCCAGAGCGCCCGCGAAGTGCGCGAAAGCGCCCGCGACGTTCGCCACGACGAGCGCAACTTGCGCGATGCGCAGCGCTACGGCGACCGCCGCGACGTTCGCCAGGCGCGCCGCGACCTCAACGATTCGCGCCGTGAACTGCACGAGGACTGGCGTGACTATCGCCGTGCGCACCGCAACGACTATCGCCGCCCGGCCTATCAGGGCCCGCGCGGTTATCACTATCGCCCGGTCGCCGTGGGCTATCGTTTCCAGCCCGCCTACTACGGCAACCGCTACTGGGTGAACGACTATGCCCGCTACCGCCTGCCCGCGCCGCGCGCCGGCCACCGCTGGGTCCGCTACGGTAACGACGTGGTCATGGTGAACATGCGCAGCGGCCGTGCCGTCACCGTCTATAATGGCTTTTTCTGGTAAGCCGACCGGGGACGCGATCGACGCCCGGCGGGTCGCAGGGGCTCCGGTGCTTTATGCACCGGGGCCCTTTTCCGTTGAGGAGCTTGTTTGCGAAAATGCCCGTGGGGCATTTTCGGTACGGCACCAGCCCTCTCCCCCACCCGACCTCCCAACAGGATACACTCGTGGGAGGTCGGGTGGGGGAGAGGGCTGGTGCCGCAAAATTCGCGTGCCGCGAATTTTTCAAACGGACGTGCAGAACATGCGGCGGGCCGAGCTTGCGGGAGGGGCGGGCATGCGGCTAGCCTGCTGCCCATGAACCGGATCGCTCTAGCCGCTACGGCGACGCTCGCCCTCACGCTTTCGCTTGCCGCCTGCAAGAAGGACGCCGCTCCGCCGCCCGAGGCGGTCGTCACCTCGGCCGAGACCGAAGCGGCCACCGAGGCACCCGCCCCGCAGACGGCGGAGGAGTGGATCAAGGCCAATTACCAGGACGCCGTCACCAGCGACCTCGGCAAGCTGCAATATGCGACCGCCGAGGCCGATCTCGACGGCGATGGCACGCCCGAAGTGCTCGCCTATCTTGGCGGCCCGATGTTTTGCGGCACCGGCGGCTGCAACCTCGTGGTCCTGAAGCGAGACGGCGACGGTTTCCGCAAGATGGGCGAGACCAGCGTGGTGCAATTGCCGGTGGGCGTGCTGGCGACCCGGACCCGCGGCTGGCGCGACATCGGCGTGGCGGTTTCCGGGGGCGGCATGGCCGAAGGCATCGCGCGCCTTCGCTTCAACGGCAAGGCCTACCCGCAAAACGCCAGCGACGAAGTCAGCGCCGAGACGGCCTCGGTCGGCAAGACACTGATTACGGACGAAGCCCTGAAGCCGCTTGATTAGGCCGTAAACGCATAAACGGCACCATCGAGGTTTGCGGCAAAATGGCTCAGCGGCAGGAGGGAAGGCGCTGGAATATGTCGATATTGCAAGACTTCCCGACGCAGCGCTGGGCCATTTTTGGCAAGCGAAGCTCACCGTAAGGTAAACCCCGAAGGGGCGCCCAAATGGCTTCCATCTCGAACCGAAGCTGCCTTGGACGGGCAACCAGCCCGCCCGGCGGCAACTTCGGCCCGAACTGTTCGCCATTTGGGCGCCTCGATGGTGCCGTTTATGCGTTTACGGCCTAAAGCGCCAGCCAGCGCCGGAAGGCGGCATTGACCGCGTCGGGCTGTTCCATCGGCGCCATGTGGCCGGCCTGCGGGATGATCTCGTAAGTCGCGGCGGGCAGCGCCTGCGCCATTTCCTCGGCCAGGTAGGGCGGGGTGAGGGCGTCCATGTCGCCCACCATGACCATGGCCGGCACCGTGACCGTGGCCAGCGTCTCCAGCGAGTCCGCGCGCTCGATGATCGCCGCCTGCTGGTCCATGTAGGTGCCGAAGCCGACCCGCAGGGCCATCTCGACGACCTCCTCGAACAGCGGCTCGGGACAGTCCGGCGCGACCAGCTGGCGCAGCGATCCGCGCAGGACCGCCTCGAACCCGCGCGAGCGGGCGGTGGCGATGGCGGCACGGCGCAGCGCGGCCTGATCCTCGCTGTCGGCACGGGCATTGGTGTCGACCAGCGCGAGGCGGGTGACCCGCTCCGGCGCGCGGCGCCAGATCTCCATCGCGACATAGCCGCCCGTCGAGAACCCGGCGATTCCGAAGCGGTCCGGCGCGGCATCGAGGACGCGGCTGGCCATCAGCGCGATCGAATCGTCCTTCAGCGTATCGCCGATGGTGACATCCGCGATGTCCGCCAGGGCAGCGATCTGCGCCTGCCAGACATGGCGGTCGCACGACAGGCCGGGGACGAGCACCAGCGCCTGTTTCATGCGGGCACGGGGCCCAGCAGCCTTGCGGAGACGGCGTTGTACCCGCCTTCGGTCAGTTCCACCGTGACCATGTCGCCGATCGCGACATCGCCGTCGAAATAGACCGACTGCAACCACGGCGACTTGCCGAGCCATTGCCCCGGCAGCTTGCCCCGGCGCTCCACCAGAACCTGGCAGGTCTTGCCGACCGAGGCCTTGTTGAAGGCGGTCTGGTCGCGGCCCAGCGCGGCCTGGAGGCGCATGATGCGCTCGGTCATCACTTCGGCGGGAATCTGGCCGTCCATCGTCGCGGCGGGGGTGCCGGGGCGCGGGCTGTACTTGAAGCTGAAGCACTGCGCGTAGCGAACCGTGTCGACAAGCGCGAGGGTATCCTCGAACTCGGCATCGCTCTCGCCGGGGAAGCCGACGATGAAGTCGCCCGAAAGCGCGATGTCGGGGCGCGCCGCGCGCACCTTTTCCAGCACCTTCAGATAGCTTTCCGCGGTGTGGCTGCGGTTCATCGCCTTCAGCACGCGGTCATTGCCCGCCTGCACCGGCAGGTGGAGGAAGGGCATCAGCTTGTCCACTTCGCCGTGGGCCGCGATCAGCCCTTCGGTGAAGTCGTTGGGGTGGCTGGTGGTGTAGCGGATGCGGGCAAGGTCGGGGATCTCGGCGAGTTCGCGGATCAGCCCGTCGAGGCCGATCGTGCGGCCCTTGGCATCCTCGCCGGTCCAGGCGTTGACGTTCTGGCCCAGCAGCGAGATCTCGCGCGCGCCGGCATCGACCAGCCGCTTCGCCTCGTCGACGAGGTCGGCGTGGGGGCGCGAAACCTCGGCGCCGCGCGTATAGGGCACCACGCAATAGGTGCAGAACTTGTCGCAGCCTTCCTGCACGGTGAGGAAGGCGGCCGGGCCTGAGCGCTTGCGTTTCGGCAGGGCGCCGAACTTGGTTTGCGCGGGCATGTCGGTATCGGTGACGCGCTTGCCGCCGGTCGCCTCGCGGATCATCTCGGGCAGGCGGTGATAGGCCTGCGGGCCGACCACCATCTGCACGGCGGGCGCGCGCTTCATGATCTCGTCGCCTTCGGCCTGCGCCACGCAGCCGGCCACCGCGATCAGCGGCGAGGAGCCATCCGCGCGGCGCAGGCGGCCGATGTCCGAATAGACCTTTTCGGCGGCCTTTTCGCGGATGTGGCAGGTGTTGAGCACGACCAGATCGGCCTCTTCGCCGTCCGGCGCGGCGGTGATGCCCTGCTCGGCCAGCAGTTCGGCCATGCGCTCGCCGTCGTAGACGTTCATCTGGCAGCCGAAGCTCTTGACCCGGTAGGTCTGGGGAATCTGGGTAGGGCGCATGAGCGGCCCGATACACGCGTTCCGGGCGGTTTTGAAGGGGGCGCCCACCCTGGGTGCGCGGGGCGGGGAGCGGTTCGGCCGGTGACACGCCGTGACCGCGTTCAGGCGGAGGCTGTCAAAGCATGGAGAGGCGAGGTGCCCGGCCTCAAGGGCTTCGACAGGCTCTGCCTGAGCGGGTGGAGAGGGTAGGGGCCGGTAGCGGACTGGCGGGTTTGGAGAAGACAGTCAGCCAAAGGCGACATTGCCGCTTCGGCCTAGCCCGGTTAGAAGGTCCTGCCAGCGTGACGGAATTGGTAGACGTATCGCAACAGCGATCCCGGAAGCGGGTGCGGGTTCGATCTCCTGCCGCTGGCATCTAGCTTGGGCCGGTTGCGGAATGACTGGTTATAGCGAATGCAAGCAGATAGCCGACATGGTCGAACGTTGAGAGACGTCCATTAGAGACCCCGCAGTCAGCAGCCTGCATGACAGCTAGCTGCAACCAAAGCGCTTGGCGCTCGGCAAACGCTGTGGCTATACAGCCAACATGGAAACCGCTGAATTTGGCATAGGTGCATATACCGCCTTGGAGGCTGCCCGCATGGTCGGGATGAGCCCTGCTACGTTGCGGCGGTGGCTTGTCGGCTATGTACATGATGGTCGTTCAGAGGAAGCCCTTTGGCATCCGCAGTATACGCATGATGAGGAAGGCATTCTTCTCGGATTTCGCGATCTTATTGAAGCGAGAATAGTCAATGCACTACGCGAGAAGCGCATCGGCCTCCCTACGATTAGGAAATGCATTGAACGCGCGCGAATGATTGTAGGTGACGAGCGCCCATTTTCGACGCAACACTTCAAAACCGATGGAAAGACAATCTTTCTCGAAATTACCCGTGACCTCGATGAGCCAGTTTTCATCGATCTGCGTAAGAGCCAAGGTGTTTTCAAAAGGGTAGTCGAACCCAGCTTGCAGGATTTGGACTTTGGTCCAGCTGGTGCAGAGCGTTGGTGGTTGTTGCATGGCAAGAAGACTGTCGTGGCCGATCCCACCCGCTCATTCGGTCAACCCATTTTGGCTGACTACGGCATCTCCACTGCACGAGTGATTGAGATTGTTGAGGCAGAAGGTTCGGTGGATCGAGCAGCGAAGGTCTACGAGATTAAACCGCGCTTGATCCGTGACGCGATTGCCTACGAGATCAGCATCGGCAATCGCAAAGCAGCGTGAAGCTTCTTGTCGATAACAATCTGCCTCCACGCCTCGCCCGAGGGCTCGGCGCATTCTTTGATGACGATCATGTGGTCATCCACATCCAGGACAAATTTGGACGAGGTAACCTCTCTGACGAAGATTGGATAAAGCTACTTGGTCAGGAAGGTCGCTGGTGCGTGCTAACTGGAGATCGCAACATTGCAAAGAAGCGCCCCTCTCGACAGTTGTTCTTAGCCTCCGGCCTGATCGGCTTCTTCCCATCACCATCTGTTGCCAAATGGCCAATGGAGCGGCTTGCAGCGCGACTTCTGGTGCTGTGGCCGTCCCTCGTCAACCTATCGGAATCGGTGAGTTCAGGCTGTTATGAGGTCAGTGCGACAGGCGAACGATTGCGCGGGTTTTGACATTTATCGCACGCACGTCCGCTTCCAAGCTCAGAGAAATTGCAGACGAACGGCAAGAACGGGCGCAATGCTACGGAGGAGGCATGCGCCAATCATCATTATGCGGTAGTTTTACCTCAGGAACGAACTTTCGCAACTTCGCCAGAATTATTGCTCGCAGAGCTTCATAGTGTGTTCCGCAATCCCCGGCACCAGACGTTATTCTTTCGTTACGAACGCGTTCGAATGCGGTCGTTGTTCCGTCCAAGCAGACAAAGCCCGATTCGCCCGGCCACCCGTCAGTCAATTTATCGATTGTGGACGTTAGGGTACGATACTCGTTCGCCGGCATCGAGAATTCGCGTTCCTCGACATCTAGCGTCTCCGAACCTCCTGTAGCAAAAATGCTGATAACCCCCACAGCTTCGGTAGCTTGTGTACTTTCGAGCGTAAGCACCACACCATAATACGACATGGTTGCCGATGGGATCGCTACGAAGCGCAGACCATCTGCGTTCAATTCGGACAACGGCTTCAATTTGGACAAGACGCCAAAGGCATCCCCACGGTGAGAATAAGGACGAGGATCCGGCAACAGTCGGGTCTCGTGTGTTCTGCTATCCTCAAGCTGCTCGGTTCGCATTTGTGCAGCAAGGTCTTGAGAGACTTGCCCATGGTGCTTGGAAAGCAATGTTCCATTGAACGCGAAGTGGGCAACGCCACAGGCCAATGCCGTCGGAATGGCAAGATAAAACCAAATTTTTCTGCCAATTCGCATATTGCGACCTCTCCGAGCGGATCCAGTAAACATACCGGCGACGATCAATATCCAGCACCGGCTCAATATGAAAATGGCTACTTCATTTCGTCCCCTCGCTGGAGATGATAAGCGTGGTCGGTGAGGAAAAGCGGTCGGTCGGCTTCCTGGCGCGTCAATTCGGCCCTCCAGTGACCAACTTGGGCGCATGGCGGAATTTCCGCACACGCCCCGTTGCGGACATTCGACATGGCGCGTGCCAGTGATTATCTCAATGCGATTGACGTATTCGTGAGAGGCCCGAGAATGGTCGATATCAAGGATTCTGGCACCGAATTTCATTGGTCCCGGCCTCGAATTATGGGCCTTGTGTTTGGTGTAGCCGCAGCTCCCATTTTTTTCGCATTTGCGATGTTTGGACACGAGGAATTGGGCGGAATTATCTGGTTTACAGTGTGCATCGGGCTAACGATTGCTTACGTCTGCCCAACTCGCTTCCGAAAAGTTATGCAGCGACTTATCCCTACGACTACGGAAAAGGCTGAGAACGCCAGCGTCGAGCGGGAGTGGCATTGAGCGTCCACTTTCCAGCCAGTCCGGCTGCTGGCCGATCGGGTCGACAAGCGTAACCGGACTGACGGCTTCCTGGCGCGCCAAATCGCCCCTCGAACGGCCGACTAGGGCGCAAAGCGGGAACTCCGTTCCCGCCCGGCTGCCAGCCGTGACCGGGGCGAGAGGCCACTGCGCCCGGTGGCCAAACCGTTTTCCTACACCGGGCCGGCCGCGTTACCTTGCGCGGCATGACCCAGCCTCGCACCCGCCGCGCCAATTCCGACTATCGCTGGACCCGGGCCAAGGCGCTCGCCTTCCTGCATGCGCTCGCACGCGGCCGCTCGGTCTCGGCGGCGGCGCGGGAGGTGGGGATGAGCCGGCAGTCGGCCTATCGCCTGCGCGCGCGGCTGGGTGAGGGTTTTGCCGAGGTCTGGGACGAGGCGCTGCAGCTTGCCCGGCGCTGCAAGGTGACACCCGGCGGCCCGCAAGGTGACGGCAGGGGCACAAGGTGACGGTTTTTTCCCTGGACCGTGTCAACCGTGTCAACCGGCCCTTGCGGCAAGTGTCACCTTGCAGGCTGTTTCCCTTTTGCCGCACATCGGCTATCCGCGCGCGTCATGAGCAATAACCAGACCCTTTACGCCGCCTTCGCAGGCCACCTCAACGCCGCGCTCGATGCGCTCGAAGCAGCCGGTACGCTGCCCGGCGGCTTGAAGCGAAGCGCGATCACGGTCGAGCCGCCGCGCGATGCCTCGCACGGCGACCTCTCGACCAATGCGGCGATGGTGCTCTCCAAGCCCGCCGGCATGAAGCCGCGCGACCTCGCCGAGGCGCTGGTGGCGGAATTGTCCAAGCTCGACGCGGTGACCTCGGCGGAGATCGCCGGGCCGGGCTTCATCAACTTGCGCCTCTCGCCCGCCGCCTGGCTGGCCGAACTGCGCGCCATCGCGGCGCTGGGCGCGGACTATGGCCGCTCGGCCGTGGGCGGCGGCACGACCGTGAACATCGAATATGTCTCGGCCAACCCGACCGGCCCGATGCACATGGGCCACTGCCGCGGCGCGGTCGTCGGCGATGCGCTGGCGACGCTGCTCGAATATGCGGGCCACAAGGTCATCAAGGAATACTACGTCAACGACGCCGGTGCGCAGGTGCAGGTGCTCGCCCGCTCGGCCCACGTGCGGTACCGCGAGGCGCTCGGCGAAGACGTCGGCGCGATCCCCGAGGGGCTCTATCCGGGCGACTATCTGGTGCCGGTGGGCCAGCAGCTCGCCGCCGAGTTCGGCGACAAGTACGCCAAGGCTCCCGAATCGGAATGGCTGACGCTGTTCCGCGAAAAGGCCGTCGCCGCGATGCTGGTGATGATCAAGCAGGACCTCGGCCTGCTCGGCATCCATCACGACCTGTTCTCCTCGGAAGCCGAGCTTCAGGCCTCGGGCAAGCCCGACGAGGCCGAAGCCTGGCTGCGCGCGAAGGGCCTCGTCTATGACGGCGTGCTCGAGGCGCCCAAGGGCAAGACGCCCGAGGACTGGGAGCCGGTGGAGCTGCCGCTGTTCAAGTCGACCGCGTTCGGCGACGATCAGGACCGCCCGATCAAGAAGTCGGACGGCACCTGGACCTATTTCGGCGCCGACCTCGCCTACCACTTCCAGAAGGCCCAGAGCGCCGACGCGCTGGTGGACATCTGGGGCGCGGACCACGCGGGCACCGTCAAGCGCATCAAGGCCGCCGTGGCCGCCATGACCGGTAAAGATGGGGCCGGTGCCGATGGTGAGCCGACGCCGTTCGAGATCAAGCTGGTCCAGATGGTCCAGCTGCTGCGCGACGGCGAGCCGGTGAAGATGTCCAAGCGTTCGGGCAACTTCGTGACGCTGGCCGAAGTCGTCACCGAAGTGGGCAAGGACGTGGTGCGCTTCACCATGCTGACCCGCAAGCCGGAAGCGCAGATGGACTTCGACTTCGCCAAGGTGGTCGAAGCCTCGAAGGACAACCCGGTGTTCTACGTGCAGTACGCCAATGCCCGCGTCCACTCGACGCTGCGCAAGGCCGCCGGTGAAGGTTTCGCGCCGGGCGGCGATCACCTGGAAACGCTGGGCGGGGAAGAGCTGGAACTGGTCAAGCTCGCCGCGCAGTTCCCCCGCATCGTCGAGGCGGCTGCGGCCGCGCGCGAACCGCATCGCATCGCCTTTTTCCTCGGCGACATGGCAGCTGCCTTCCATGGTTACTGGAACCTCGGCAACGACCGCGTGGAAAAGCGGTTTATTAACGCCGAAGATGGTAACCTCACTTCCGCGCGGCTTTTCCTGGCCACGCAGATCGGGCAGATTATCCGCAACGGGCTGGCACTGCTCGGGGTCGAAGCGGTGGAGGAAATGTAATCGATGGCGAGCTGGGGGCCGATTGACGGCGACGAGCGGGGCGAATCGTCGCACATGAACGCGTTTGGCGGCGAGGATGCGGGCGAAGCCTCGTCGGGTTTCGACAAGTCCGCGCAGCTTGCGCTGGGCGACGATGACGTGCGCCTGCCCTGGCTCGAAGGCGAGGACGAGGACTTCGAACCGCAGCGCGGCGGTGCCAGCGGGCAGACCGCGCTGCTGGTGCTGCTGGCGCTGGTGGCGATCGGCGTGCTGGTCGGCGGCGTGTTCTGGTTTACCCGTCACAAGGAGGACCAGCCGCTGGTTGCCGACGGCGGCCTGATCCAGGCGCCGAAGGAGCCCTACAAGACCCGTCCGGACAATCCCGGCGGCGAAGTGGTCTCCGGCACCGGCGATACCAGCTTCGCGGTGGCCGAAGGGCAGAGCCGCACGCCGCAGATCGGCCAGGGCCCTGTGGGTCAGGACAGGCCGGTCGCCCCGGCGCCGGGCTTCGATTCGGCCGCCAAGGCGCCTGCACCTGCGGACAAGCCATCGGACAAGCCTGCGGTCAGGCCGGGCGCGGCGGCCGGTGCCGCTCCGGCCGCCAAGCCGGAACCGGTGGTCACCGGCGTCGGCGTGCAGGTCGGCGCTTATGCCAACAAGGCGGCGGCGGAAGCGGGATGGGCGACGCTCAAGGTCCAGTATCCCGGGCTTTCGGGCGTCAATCACCGGGTGGTCGAAGGGCAGGCCGACATCGGCAAGGTCTTCCGCCTGCAGGCCGTGCCGGGCGATCTGGCGGCGGCAAGGGCGCTGTGCTCGGGCATGAAATCGGCCGGGCTCGGGTGCCAGGTCAAGCAGTGAGGGAAGTGCGAAAGGGCGGCCGCAAGGTCGCCCTTTCCACATCTGCGATCGGCCTTTCCTTGCGGTCGGGCCGGAACTTTGCAAGCAATCCGGCATGACACCTGCGATCTTCGGCCTCTCCGGACTGACCCTCAGCGACGACGAGCGCGCCTTCTTCCGCGATGCGGACCCTGCCGGCTACATCCTGTTCGGCCGCAATATCGAGAGCCGCGACCAGGTCCGTGCGCTCACCGATGACTTGCGCACGATCCACGGGCGTGACCGGCTGCTGATCAGCATCGACCAGGAAGGCGGCCGTGTCGCCCGCATGAAGCCGCCGGTGTGGCCGGCCTATCCGCCCGGCGAAGCGTTCGACCGGCTTTACGACCTCGCCCCCGCCAGCGCCATCGAGGCCGCGCGCGACAATGCCGAGGCGCTCGGGCTGGACCTTGCCGAAGTCGGCATCAGCGTCGATTGCCACCCCTCGCTCGACGTGCGCCAGAAGGGCGCCCACGATGTGGTGGGGGACCGCTCCTTCGGGTTCGAGCCGATGCGTGTCGCCGCTCTCGGCCGCGCGACCCTGCAGGGGCTCGCCCGCGCCGGGGTGGTCGGCTGCATCAAGCACATTCCCGGCCATGGCCGCGCGATGGCCGACAGCCACAAGGAACTGCCCACCGTGACGGCCAGCGCCGAGGAGCTGGAGCTCGACATCGAGCCGTTCCGCACGCTGAACCAGACGCCCGTCGGCATGACCGCGCATGTCCGCTACACCGCTTGGGATGCCGAAAATCCCGGCACGCTTTCGCCTTTCGTGATCGGCGAAGTGATCCGCCGGAAGATCGGCTTCACCGGCCTCCTGATGAGTGACGATCTCGACATGCAGGCGCTGTCCGGCTCGGTGCCCGAGCTTGCCGCCCGCGCCATCGCGGCGGGCTGCGACATCGTGCTCAATTGCTGGGCGAAGATGGACGACATGATCGGCATCGCCAGGCTTGCCCCGGCGCTCAGCGAAGAGGGCGCGGCACGGCTTGCGCGGGCGCTGGCCTCGGTAGAGGGCGTCGAGGGTACCGGCAGCCACGGCGACCTGATCGCCCGGCGCGACGCGTTGCTGGCGCTGGCGGCCTGATTCGCGGTGGAAGGTCCTCCCGATCTTCCCGCACCGCCCGGCGGCGATGCCGGCTGGGACGGCGAGGAACGCACCGAGGCGCGGACCGAGGCTAGCACCGAGGCGCGCACCGAGGCGGGCAGGGACACGCTCCATCTCGAAATCGACGGCTGGGAAGGCCCGCTCGACCTGCTGCTTGACCTGGCGCGGCGGCAGAAGGTGGACTTGCGCCGCATCTCGATCCTGGAACTGGTCGATGCCTACCTGACCTATGTCGAGGAAGCCGAGGCGCTGCGGCTGGAACTGGCGGCGGACTATCTGGTGATGGCGGCCTGGCTCGCCTACCTCAAGTCGGCGCTGCTGCTGCCCAGGGAAGAACAGCCCGATCCGAGCCCCGAGGAACTGGCGATGCGCCTGCAGCTGCGCCTCCAGCGCCTGGGGGCGATGCGCGAGGCGGCGGCGCGGCTGATGGCGCGCGACCGGCTGGGCCGCGACGTGTTCCTGCGCGGTGCGCCCGAAGGCCTGAGGGTCGAGCGCAAGGCCTTGTGGCAATGCTCGTGGTACGATCTGGTGCGTTCCTATGGCGACGTGAAGGTGCGGGGCCAGCCGGTGGTGCACATGGTCCGCGAACGCATGGTGATGACGCTCGACAGCGCGATCGCCCGCGTATCCTCGATGCTGGGCATCACGCTCGAATGGATGGAACTGCGCGATTTCCTGCCGCCTGCGCATGACGCCTGGACCAATGAGCAGCTGCGGCGCTCGGCGCTCGCATCCAGCTTTGTCGCCGCGCTGGAACTGGCGCGCACGGGCAAGGTGGAGCTGGTGCAGGAGTACACCTTCGGCCCCTTGCGGCTCAAGGCACTGAGAGCATGAGCCAGGACATCAAGCCGGCAATCGACGATCTGGTCCGTGCGGTGGAGGCCACGCTGTTCGCGGCCGAGCAGCCGCTCACGGCGGAGCAGATCTCCACCCATCTCGGCAAGGCCGATGTGCGCGCCGCGCTGGAGGAACTCCAGGGCCACTACGAGGGACGCGGCATCCGCCTCGTCGAGCGCGGCAAGCGCTGGCATTTCGAGACCGCGCCCGACCTTGCCCACCTGCTGCGGCGGGAAAAGGAGGAAGCCCGCCGCTTGTCGCGTGCGGCGACCGAGGTCCTGGCGATCGTTGCCTATCACGAACCCGTCAGCCGTGCCGAGATCGAGGCGATCCGCGGCGTGCAGACCGCCAAGGGCACGCTCGACGTGCTGATGGAAGCGGGCTGGGTACGTGTGGTCGGCCGCCGCGAGGTGCCGGGGCGCCCGGTGATCTATGCGACGACGAGCGAATTCCTCGCGCACTTCGGCCTTGCCTCCTTGAAGGAGCTGCCCGGGGTGGATGAACTGCGCGCGGCTGGCTTGCTCGATCCCGTCGATGACGAGATGATCGGCGAAGCCCTGCGGCCGCAGCCCGTCGAAACGTCCGACGAGCCGCCGGACGCCGAGTACGACGAATAGACGACCGCGGCGGGTCAGGACGATGACAGGCTTTCAAACACGGGTGAAAGTCCCTAGATGAGACCTGTAGGGTCGGAATCGGCCAGCGGTAAGAGTCCCCTCTCGGGACCTGCGCCGAAAGCGGCCAACAGTTTTTGGAGTTGAGGTTATGGGTAGCTTCTCGATCTGGCACTGGATGATCGTGCTGGTCATCGTGCTCGTGCTGTTCGGTCGCGGTCGCGTGTCCGAAATCATGGGTGACTTCGGCAAGGGCATCAAGAGCTTCAAGGAAGGCATGAACGAGGACGAGGCCAAGAAGGCTGCGACTCCGCCTGCTCCCGCCCCGCAGATCACCGCTGGTCAGGACGCTCCGGCGGCCACGACGACCACCGAGAACAAGTCCGAACAGGCCTGAGCGCGCGAAGGTAGGGCGCCGCCATGTTCGACGTCGGTGCATCCGAACTCCTGTTGATCGTCATTGTGGCGGTCGTTGTCATCGGTCCCAAGGACATGCCTCTGGCGATGCGCACGGCGGGTCGCTGGATCGGCAAGATGCGCAAGATTTCCGGACACTTCCGCGCCGGCATCGACGCCATGGTGCGCGAGGCCGAGCTGGAGGAGATGGAGCGCAAGTGGCGTGAGCAGAACGAGGCCATCATGAAGGCCAACCCCGTTCTGCCCACCGCCGAGGAAATGCTGCCTCCGCCGTCCCCCATGACGCCGGCCGAGATCCCTGCCGGGGACAAGCCGCTGGCCGATACGGCCGCTTCTGCGCCAGCGCCGGAAACGGCACCCGCGCCGGTCGCTACGACCAAGGCGGAACAGGCGGAGTTCCATCTGCCGCCTCCACCTCCCTGACCTTCTGTAAAGCGCCCGCATGCAGCCTTTCCGCATCTCCGACATCGACGACACCCAGGCGCCGCTGCTCGATCACCTGATCGAGCTGCGCGCCCGTCTGCTGCGCGCCTTCCTGGCTTTCGCGGCGGCCTTTGCCGTGTGCTTCTATTTCTCCGGCGACATCTTCTCCTTCCTCGTGCGCCCGCTCACCGAAGCGTTCCCGCCGGGGCAGGGCAAGCTGATCTATACCAAGCTCTACGAAGCCTTTTTCGTGGAAGTGAAGATCGCGCTGTTCGCGGCGTTCTTCGTCTCGTTCCCGGTGATCGCCAACCAGATCTGGGCCTTTGTCGCCCCCGGCCTCTACGCCAAGGAAAAGAAGGCGTTCCTGCCGTTCCTGGTGGCGACGCCGATCCTCTTCACGATGGGCGCGGCACTGGCCTACTATGTGGTGATGCCGACGGCGTTCCACTTCTTCCTCGGCTTCGAGGGGCAGAAGGGCGGCCTCAAGCTGGAAGCCCTGCCCGGTACCGGCGACTATCTTGCGCTGGTCATGCAGTTCATTCTCGCCTTCGGCATCTCGTTCCTGCTGCCGGTGCTGCTGATGCTGCTCAACCGCGCGGGGATCATCACCCGCGCCCAGTGCGTGGGGGCCCGACGCTATGCGATCGTCGGGGTGTTCATCATCGCCGCGGTGGCGACGCCGCCGGACGTGGTCTCGCAGCTGTTGCTCGCGGTGCCGCTTTTGCTGCTCTACGAAGGCACGCTGATCGTGATGTGGTTCACCGAGCGTTCCTCGGCGCGCGAGAAGGCAAAGGCCGAGGCGGAAGCACCGGTTGAAGCCGTCGTAGAGTAAGAAGAGAAGAGCAGGGGAGCATAGCCCCCCTGCACCCCCAATACCATCTAGGTCACGCGGACCAACAGCGTTGTGCGCCCATGGCAGCGTCGGGAGACGTATTGGCTGCGCCGCAAGGGGCGCACTGCCGATAGGCTGGGTGGTACGAGGACATTATGAGGGTCTGGGGGATCATCCCCCAGGATTTCCCCTTACTTCTCTTCGACCTTCTTCTCCGGGATCACCCGATCCTTGGCCGAAGACCACGCCATCTGCCCCCCGATCCACGTTTCCATCACCTTGGTCGCGCGCAGCTGCGCGGGTGTGGCGGTCATCGGATCGGCATCCACGAACAGGAAGTCGGCGCGGTAGCCCTTGGCGATACGGCCGAGGCGGTCCTCGGCGAACATCGCGTAGGCCGCGCCCGTGGTATAGGCATTGAGCGCGGCTTCGCGCGAGAGGATTTCCTGCGGCTGCCATCCGCCGGTCGGCTGGCCATCGGCGCCTTCGCGCGAGATGGCGACGGCCATGCCCACGAAGGGTTCGGAAGGTTCCACCGGAGTATCGGACCCGAAGGCCAGCTTCGCGCCGGTCGCGGCGATGGATTTCCACGCATAGGCCCCGGTCAGGCGCTGCGCTCCGAGGCGGGCTTCGGCCATCGTGCGGTCCGAGGCTTCGTGCTGCGGCTGCATCGAGGCGATCACGCCGAACTGGCCGAAACGCGGGATGTCGGTGGGATCGACGATCTGGGCGTGCTCGATGCGCCAGCGCCGGTCACCCTTGTAGGTGGCGGACAGCTCGGCGATGGAATCGAGCACGGTGGCGTTGGCCTCATCGCCGATGGCATGGACGGCGATCTGGAAGTTGTCGATCGCCGCGCGGCTCATCAGGTTGCCGAGCTGGGTCTGGTTCATGCGCGGCAGGCCGGTGGTGCCGGGTGCATCGGCATAAGGCGCCTTGAGCCAGGCCCCGCGCGAGCCAAGCGCGCCGTCGAGGAACAGCTTCACACCGTTCATCTTGAGCTTGTCGCCATAGAGCCACGGGGTGGGGTGCGGGCCGCCGATCAGCACCATGTTGTCGATGCTGTCGGCGTAGGACACCACGCGGATGCGCAAGTTGCCGAGGTCGGCGGCGCGGCGGAAGGCCTGCCAGTCCTCGATCGAGGTGCCCATGTCGGCAATCGCGGTGACGCCCTCGGCCAGCAGTGCGAGCTGCGCCTCGCCGAAGGCGGTGTCGCGGTCCTCGGGGCGGGGCCGGGGCACTTTCGCCTCGATGAGCGCCATGGCGCCGTCGACAAAGACGCCCGCCGGGGCCTTGGAGCCGGCCGTGCGCAGGATTTCGCCGCCCCGGGGATCGGCGGTGGCGGCGGTCACGCCGGCGGCGGCGATGGCGGCGGAGTTGGCCCAGCCGGCATGGCCGTCGACACGGCCGAGCCACGCGGGCTTGCCGCCGGTGGCGCGGTCCAGCTCGGCGGCGGTGGGCATGCGGTCCAGCCCCCACTGCACCTGGTTCCAGCCGGTGCCCAGGATCCATGGCAGGTCGGGATGCGCGGCGGACCATGCGGTCACGCGCGAGAGCGCCTCGTCCAGCGTCCTGGCCATCGACAGGTCGAGCGTCATCTTCGCAAAACCCGTCGCCATGACGTGGCCATGGGCATCGATCATGCCCGGCACGACATTGCGGCCCTTGCCATCGACCTGATAGGCGACCTTTTTCGGCCGCTTGTCACCCTTGTGGAACACTTGCGCGACGCGGCCCTGATCGTCGATCAGGAAGCCTTCGAAGCGTTCGACGCCGCCCTTGCCGTCGCCGGTGACGCCGTTGACGTTATCGACCAGCACGTCTGCATGCGCCGTGCCGAAAGCGGAGCCGGTCACGGCCGTCGATGCGAGCAGCAGGGCAAGCCCTGCGCCTTTCCTGAAATTCACGAAATACCCTTCTTCGGCAGGCGCTTGATGATCGCGCTCGTATCGAGGCGGCCTCCGCCCTGGGCCTGGATGTCGGCAAAGAACTGGTCGATCAGCGCCGCGACGGGAAGCGAGACGCCGAGCCCGCGCCCTTCGTCGAGGCTGAGGCCGAGGTCCTTGCGCATCCAGTCGATCGCGAAGCCGAAGTCGAACTGGTCGGCGTTCATCGTCTGCCAGCGGTTGTCCATCTGCCACGATTGCGCCGCACCGCCCGAAATCGCCTCGTAGACCTTGTCCATGTCGAGGTGCGAGGCCTGCGCGAAACGCACCGCCTCGGCAAGGGCGGCGACATTGCCGGCGATGCAGATCTGGTTGGCCATCTTGGCGATCTGGCCGGAGCCGGCCTTGCCGACATGGACGATGCGGGCCGAATAGGCCTCCATCACCGGGCGCGCGGCCTCGATCGCCTCGTCGCGGCCGCCGCACATCAGGGTGAGGGTGCCCTGTTCGGCGCCGATCTGCGAGCCGGTCATCGGCGCGTCGACGCAGTGGATGCGCAGGTCCCGCGCCTCGACCGAGATCTGCCGCGCGATGCGCGCGGAGACGGTGGTGTGGTCGATGAAGGTCGCGCCCTTCTTGAGCATGCGGAACACGCCGTTGGGGCCGAGCACGACTTCGGACAGGTCATCGTCGTTGCCCACGCAGGTGATCACCACTTCGGCGTCCTGCGCCGCATGCGCCGGATTGGCGGCAATGCGGTGGACAAGGCCGGGATTGTCGTCCGACCACTTCCGCGCCCGCTCGGGCGAACGGTTGTAGATGGTGAGTTCGTGGCCCGCCAGGGCGATGTGCCGCGCGATGGCGCCGCCCATAACCCCGAGGCCGATGAAGGAAACCTTGCGTCGCTCGCTCATGACATTCTTTCTAGCGCGTTTTGCACGAAAGCAAACTACGGCCTGGCGCTTATCCCGTACCTTGCGACCGGAAATCGTGCCTCCTCGTGCACATGGGAATGCACGGTGCGCAAGCGCGTTTGTGCAATAAAATTGCCATGACGGCATGAATTGCGCTTTTTCATGACGCGAGCCTTTCCATCTCCGGTGCTTTCCGTTAGGCGCGGCCCTCTATGGAACAGCCAATGCTCAAGATCGCCGAGGAGCCCGTCGTGGCCCCCCTCACCGCCGAAGACGTGCGTGCGGCGGCTGGGCGAATTATCGGCAAGGTCGTCCGCACCCCCACGCTCCACTCGACCACCCTGAGCGCGATCACCGGGGCCGACATCTGGCTCAAGTTCGAAAACCTTCAATTCACCGCCGCCTACAAGGAACGCGGCGCCCTCAATGCCCTTCTGCTGCTGGATGAGGAACGCAAGTCGCGCGGCGTCATCGCCGCCTCGGCGGGCAACCATGCCCAGGGCCTGTCCTACCACGGCACCCGTCTTGGCGTGCCCGTGACTATCGTCATGCCGCGCACGACGCCGACCGTGAAGGTCATGCAGACCGAGAGCGTGGGCGGCAAGGTCGTGCTCGAAGGCGAAAGCTTCGACGAGGCTTATGCCCATGCGCGCAAGCTGGAAGCCGAACTCGGCCTGACCTTCATCCACCCGTTCGACGATCCGCACGTCGCCGCGGGGCAGGGCACTGTCGCGCTCGAAATGCTGGAAGACGTGCCGGATCTCGACACGCTGGTGTTGCCGATCGGCGGCGGCGGCCTGGCGACCGGCATGGGTACGGCCGCGCGCGCGATCAATCCCGAAATCCGGCTCGTCGGCGTCGAGGCGCAGCTCTATCCCTCGATGTACAACCTGCTGAAGGGCTCCAGCCTGCCGATCGGCGGGGACACGCTGGCGGAGGGCATCGCCGTGTTCTCGCCGGGAGCGATGACCTCGACCGTGCTGCGCGGGCTGCTCGACGAGTTCCTGCTGGTCAGCGAATCGGGTATCGAGAGCGCGCTGGCACTGCTGCTCCAGATCGAGAAGACACTGGTGGAAGGCGCCGGGGCGACCGGCCTTGCCGCGGTGATGGCCAACCGCGAACTGTTTGCGGGCCGCAAGGTCGGCATCGTGCTGTCGGGCGGCAATATCGATACGCGCCTGCTGGCGAACGTGCTGCTGCGCGACCTTGCCCGTTCGGGCCGCCTCGCCCGTCTCAAGATCGGCCTGCAGGACCGGGCGGGAGCCTTGTTCAAGGTCGCCAAGGTGTTCCAGGAGCACAATGTGAACATCATCGAGGTGTTCCACCAGCGTATCTTCACCCACCTGCCGGCCAAGGGCCTTGTCACCGAGATCGAGTGCGAGGCGCGCGACAGGGCGCAGCTCGATGCGCTGGTCTCGGCCCTGCGCCGCGAAGGCTACGAAGTGCGCCAGGTCGAGACCGACTGAAGGTTTTGGTCCCGGCAGTCGCAGCGGATCAATTAATCCGGTTGTTTCAGAGGCCTCGGAGCAATTCCGGGGCCTTTGTCATGTGTCCGCGAAACGCCCCGTTCCGGGACAGGCGGCAGGCGGATGGAGTGGTTCGATCCGATTTCGTCGCCGACACCTCCACTTTTGTGGTTAAAAGACTTTCAACGCGGCGAACGGCTATGCATATTCAGGGCAGACACGGATAGAAGGGTTAAGCAACAGCCCGGCTTCCGCCAGCCAGAGGATAGATTTCGCCCGTGACGGCTCCCGTTCGCTTTCCCCGGTTTTTCGTGACCAGCCCGGCCCCGTGCCCCTATCTGCCGGGGCGCAGCGAACGCAAGGTCTTTACCGAGCTGAAGGGCGCCCACGCGGATTCGCTCAACGATGCGCTGGGCCGGATCGGGTTCCGCCGCAGCCAGACGGTGGCCTATCGCCCCTCCTGTCTCGATTGCAGCGCCTGCATTTCGGTGCGGGTCGTCGCCGGTGCGTTCGAACCCTCGGGCACGCAGAAGCGCCTGATGAAGCGCAACGGCGATCTTGTCGCCACCGTCTGCCGCCCGTGGTCGACCAGCGAGCAGTTCGAACTGCTCCAGCGCTATCTCTCGGTGCGCCATCCCGAAGGCGGGATGACCACGATGGACGAAGTCGATTTTGCCGACATGGTGGAGCATACGCCGGTCACCAGCTACGTGGTCGAATATCGTGAGCCGTCGCCGGACGGGGTTACGCCGGGCCGCCTCGTCGGCGCCTGCCTGACCGACCGGCAGTGCGACGGGCTGTCGATGATCTACAGCTTCTACGATCCGCACCATGACCGGCAGGGGCTGGGCACTTACATCATCCTCGATCACATCCAGCGCGCCACCGAGATGGAACTGCCCTACGTCTATCTCGGCTACTGGGTCGAAGGTTCGCCGCGCATGCAGTACAAGGTGCGCTTCCGGCCGATGGAAAAGCTCGGCCGTTCCGGTTGGGAGCGTTTTGGCGCCGAGGAGCAGGATCGCCTGATCGCCGCTGCCGTTGCCAATCCGCGCAGCCGGGCCGACCTTGGCGAGAATGCGCGCAAGGACGGGGTTCCCTCGATCGCCGGCTGAGCTTCGGGGGCGATCTGCGGCTTTGCCAGTCGGGAGAGGTGGATGCCGGTTACGGGTATTGGCGGATTGTTCTTCCGCTCCAGCGATCCGCAGGCGCTGATGGCGTGGTATCGCACCCATCTCGGCATCGCCTCTGAGGATCCCTATCGGTGGATGCAGCAGGCGGGCCCGACGGTGTTCATGCCGTTCGGGCGCGACACGGCCTATTTCCCCGCCGATCGCCAGTGGATGATCAATTTCCGCGTGACCGGGCTGGACGCGCTGCTTGCGGCCCTGCGGGAGGCCGGCATCGAGGTCCTGACCGATCCCGCGTGGGACGGGCCGGAGACCGGGCGTTTTGCCCGCATCCATGACCCCGAGGGCAATCCGGTGGAGTTGTGGGAGCCGCCCTTGGGCTGATGGCCGGGCTGATGGCCGGGCTGATTTGCGGGATCCTGCTTCCCCGCGTCCTCAGTGCGCGCCGCCTTCGCCAAGCGGAGCCAACTCGTCGATTGCCGCCGGCTTGCGGTGGGCGGCCAGGCAGCTCAGCACCGCGGTGATCAGCAGCACGAAGGCGGCCACTTCGAACAGCGTGGGCAGGCGGTGTTCCCAGATCAGCGCGTAAATCAGCGCGAACAGCGTTTCGAACAGGATCATCTGGCCCACCAGCGTAAGTGGCAGCAGCCGGCTCATTCGGTTCCACAAAGCATTGCCGGCGATCGAGGCGAGCACGGCAACTCCCAGCGAGACGATGAGAAAACTGCTCCACTGGCTGCTCGTGCGCGCGGCATCGGCCTGCCACAGCGCAATCGGGATCAGCAGCACGCTCTGCAATCCGGTGACGACGCCAAGCAGCAGGTTCCAGTCATGCGCCGACACCGCCTCCAGCCGCGCGAGCCAGCGGCTGTTGCCGATCGCGAAGGCGCTCCACGAGGCGAGCGCGCCGAACGCGCAGGCAAGGCCGATCACGCGGTTGGCGAGCGACGTCTCGCCGGGCACGGCGATGGCCTGCCAGCCGATGCACAGCACGCCTGCCGCGCAGAGCAGCAGCGACGGGGCCAGCTTCGCGAGCGGAACCGCGCCGTGGTCGCGGCTGCCGACAACGGTTACCGTCACCGGCAGGAAGCCGACGATGATCGAGGTCATGGCGATGCCGCCGATATGCACGGCGTTGGCCAGCAGGATGAAATAGACGGTATTGCCGGCCAGCGCGAGCCAGACGAGCGCGATCCACGCCGCGCGCGACATGTGCGCGGTCACCGCTTTCCAGCGCGGTGCCAGCAGCAAGGCAGACATCGCGCCGTAGCAGGCATAGCGGCCGATGGTCAGTTCTAGCGGGCTGAACGCGCGCACGAGTTCCGGAGCCAGGAACACCAGCCCCCAGAATGCGCCCGCGCCGGCACCGCAGAGCACGCCCAGCCATGTCGAGCGCGAACCGCCCGTGCCAGCCGCAATGCTTCCCGCCAATGCCATCTACCAGCCTCCGCCTGAATTGATGCGGCGAGACATATCATCACAGGCGTGAGGAATGCGCTCTTGATTTAGGCTTCAAACGCAACAAAAGCTCACCCTGTGGCCAAAAACGCAACATCGCTTCGCCCGCGCCTCGATTCGTTCGACCGGGCGATCCTGCGCATTCTCCAGCAGGACAACCGCACGCCGCAGCGCCGGGTTGCCGAGGCGGTGAACCTGTCCGCCGCCGCCGTGCAGCGCCGGATCGCGGCGATGGAGGAGGCCGGCGTCATCGCCCGCAATGTCGCGCTGGTCGATCCGCAGGCGCTGGGGCAGGACATCACCTCGATCGTCCAGGTGACCTTGCGCGACGAGCGCGCCGCCACCGTCGATGCGGCCAAGGCCCTGTTCCAGGCGCGCGGCGAAGTGCAGCAATGCTATTACGTGACCGGCGGGATCAGCTTCGTGCTGGTGATCGTGGCCAGCGACATGCGCGCCTACGAGGCGCTGACGCGCGAACTCTTTGCCGAGAACGACTGCGTCGCCGCCTATGCCTCGCTGATCGCGCTGGACCGGGTGAAAGTGGACACCGGTATCGTCATTCCCGCAGCGGTCTGAGCAGCGCCGGAAGCGCAGGCAGAACCTCGTGTTAACCAGGTTCTGCCACATTGCCGCCGGATCGGGGCGGGCGCCCATGGACGGATGCGGCATGGCAGAGCGGGACAGCACGGGGCATTTTGGCGGACTGGACGGCCTGCGCGGCGTGGCGGCCATGGCGGTCGCGGCCAATCATGCCTATCGCCTGCTGGGCTTCCAGTTGCTGGCCCATGGCTACATGGCCGTGGATTTCTTTTTTATCCTCAGCGGTTTCGTGATCTCCCATGCCTATCAGGAGCGGCTTCGCGGGGGCATGACGCTGGGCCGTTTCGTGCAGGCGAGAGTGGACCGGCTCTATCCGATGGTGATTCTCGGCGTCGGCGCCGGAGCGCTGGCCCTGGTGCTTGGTCTCGGGTTCGAATGGAGCGCCGTGCTGCCTGCCGCGGTCCTGCAGGTGCTGTTGCTGCCCGCGCCATTCCTTCACGCCTATGACGATTTCATCTGGCCGCTCAACCCGCCGGCATGGTCGCTGTTCTGGGAAGTGCTGGCGAGCCTGGCGTTTGGCCTGGGTCTGTTCCGTCTGGGCAACCGGGTGCTGGCGGGCATCTTTCTGGGCTTTGCTTTGTGGCTGGGGGCCGCCGCGCTGCGCTGGTCGACGGTGGAGGTCGGATATGTCGCGGCCAATGCGCTCGAGGGCCTGCCGCGCACGGCGGTGTCCTTCACGCTGGGCATGCTGATCTGGCGCGGGTGCAAGGCCGGACTGCTGGACCGGCTCCGCAATCGGCCCGCGCCGGCTCTCTGGCTGGTCGCGGCCCTGCTCATGGCGGTGTTCCTGATCCCGGGGCGCTCGGGTTATGTCGACATGCTGCTGATCCTCGTGATCCTGCCCGGGCTGCTGCTTGCGGGCGTGCTTTGCGGGGCGGCCTCGGGGGTGTGGAACTGGGCGGGGCGGATCTCCTACCCGCTCTATCTTGTGCACTTCCCGATCCTGTTTGCGATCGAGCCGTTTGTGCGGCCCGACATGAGCGCGGTGGAGCGCGGCCTGTGGTTTGCAGGCTATCTTCTGGCCGCGCTTGTCGGGGGCTGGCTTGCGGCCGTGTGCTGGGACGAGCCGGTCCGCCGCGCCCTGCGGCGCTGGCGCAAGGCGCGGGCCGCGGCGCCCGGCGGAGGAGTTCCGGCCCCGGAGGTTCCGGTGCCGCTGGGCCGCTGATCAGGGGGCGGCGTAAAGCGCGGCCTCGTCCGCACGGCGCGACCTGAGGCCGTTCATCGGTTTGCGGTCGTTGTAGATCCACCTCGCGAACTCGGCCTGCGCTGCGGCAAAGCGGCCCTGCTTGTGCAGCTTGCCGAGGGTGGAGGAGGCCAGCGCGCCGGTGTTGTAGTGGAACGAGACCAGGGCATCGAACTGGTTCGGCGTGGTCGGCGCGGACCCCAGGAACTGCGCGACCGCATCGACGAACCGCTGCACGTCGGCAGTAAAACGCGCGTCGCACTGCTCCTGTGTCCAGACGGTGCCGGGGCCGATGTCCGCGCCGGTCGAGCCCCAGCCGATCGTCCAGGGGGTGCCGTCCGTGCTGCCGGGGTCGGGATAGGCCTCGATAC
The DNA here is from genome assembly GCF_006874585.1 of Sphingomonas sp. IC081. Classification (GTDB taxonomy): domain Bacteria; phylum Pseudomonadota; class Alphaproteobacteria; order Sphingomonadales; family Sphingomonadaceae; genus Novosphingobium. The sequence goes on along the minus strand of NZ_CP029761.1, from coordinate 2,748,381 downwards.
GGCCATCGGCACGCTTGCGGGCGCAGCCCTCCCATTTGCGGATGAGCGCGCTGCCGGCCTGTCCCAGCCTGTATGCGGGAGGCGCGGTGTCGTGGTCCGCCGCTCTGGCGATCGAGGCCCTGTCGATCGCGGCATCGAGACGGGTCACTTCCTCCCGGCTGAAGCCGCGTCCGAGCAACTGGCGCACTTCATCGAAAATGGGCTTGCGATCGAGCATGGCGCCTCTCCGTCACTGTGAGAAAGGCCGATCAAGTAAGCCGGAACCGGGGCTGTAGGAAAATGGTTTTTCGAAGGGTCACAACTTGCGCAGTACGCCGCTGACCGGAATCGCGATACTGCTGCCCGCCGCCACGGGCTGGTCGAGCAGGGTGGCCTGCGCGCCGTCGTCGGCGGTCACGGTGATGGTATCGGCCGATGGCGTGCCGGTTTTGCGGAACGTGAGCGTGCCGCCGCCCAGCGTCGGCAGCGAGACCGTGCCGGTCCCGGCAGCGGCAATGGCTGCGGCGATGTCCTCGGGTGTCCGGTATCCGGCAAGCATGTGGCTGCGCACCAGGGCGGTGAGGGCGGCATGGTCCTGCGCTTGCGTCACGGCCTTGGCCTTGTCGCCCAGCGCGTCGAAGGCGTCGTCCTCGGGGGCAAGCAGGGTATAACTGCCCTTGCCGGCAAACAGGCGTTCCAGCCCGGTGGTCTTGAGCGCTTCGGCCATTGTCTGCAGGCCGTCGGCATCGTCGAGCATTTCCGGCAGGGTCTCGTTTGCGGTGGTCGCTTCGGTGGTATCGCTGGAAGAGCTGGTCGCAGGCGTTTCCCCCGAACAGGCGGCAAGCATCAGGGCAGCGGCGAGGAACGGAGCGGCAAGGAGGGCTTTGCGCATGGGGCGAAACCTCGAGAGGAACAGTTCGGGCGAGCGGCGCCATGGCGCCCGGAACCGGGCTTGTGGCGAGCCCGTTCGGTAGGTTGTCCTGCCTGAATAGCGGCCGAACGCGGCGGCGCGGCGGCGCAGCGGCGCTATGCGCAAAGGAATAGGGCGCCCGGACAAAGTCCGGACGCCCCGCTCGGTGAACCGATTTCCCCCTCGCCGCCCATGAAAGAGCGGAGAGGCAGCGCGGATCAGGCGCTGTAGTACATGTCGAACTCGACCGCCGACGGCGTGGTTTCCCAGCGCAGCACTTCGGGCCACTTGAGTTCGAGGTAGGCTTCGATCTGGTCCTTGGTGAACACGCCGCCTTCGAGAAGGAAGTCGTGGTCGGCGGCCAGCGAGTCGAGCGCTTCACGGAGCGAACCGCAGACGGTCGGCACTTCGGCGAGTTCGGCCGGCGGCAGATCGTAGAGGTTCTTGTCCATGGCGTCGCCAGGGTGGATCTTGTTCTTGATGCCGTCGAGGCCGGCCATCAGCAGCGAGGCGTAGCACAGGTACGGGTTGGCCATCGCGTCGGGGAAGCGGAATTCCACGCGCTTTGCCTTGTCGCCCGCACCGTAGGGGATGCGGCACGAGGCCGAACGGTTGCGCGCCGAGTAGGCGAGCAGCACGGGGGCTTCGTAGCCCGGCACCAGGCGCTTGTAGCTGTTGGTGGTCGGGTTGGTGAAGGCGTTGAGGGCCTTGGCGTGCTTGATGACGCCGCCGATGAAGTACAGGCACATGTCCGACAGACCGGCATAGCCGTTACCGGCGAACAGCGGGCTGCCCTTGTCCCAGATCGAGATATGCGTGTGCATACCCGAGCCGTTGTCCTTCATGATCGGCTTCGGCATGAACGTGGCGGTCTTGCCGTAAGCCTGCGCAACCATGTGCACGACGTACTTGTAGATCTGCATGCGGTCGGCGGTCTGGACCAGCGTGCCGAAGGTCAGGCCGAGTTCGTGCTGGGCAGCGGCCACTTCGTGGTGGTGCTTGTCGCAGGGCAGGCCCATTTCGAGCATGGTCGAAACCATTTCGGCGCGAATGTCGACAGCCGAGTCGACCGGGGCGACCGGGAAGTAGCCGCCCTTGGCGCGCGGACGGTGGGCAAGGTTGCCCTGCTCGTACGACTTGTCCGAGTTGCCGGGCAGTTCGATGTCGTCGATCTTGAAGCCGTTGCCTTCATAGCCGTCGTAGAACTTCACGTCGTCGAACATGAAGAATTCGGCTTCGGGGCCGACGTAGACGGTGTCGCCGAAACCGGCCGACTTGACGAACGATTCCGCGCGCTTCGCGGTCGAACGCGGGTCGCGGGCATAGAGTTCGCCGGTCGAGGGTTCGACGATGTCGCAGAACAGGATCAGCATCGGGGTGGCCGAGAACGGATCGACGTAGGCGGCGTCGAGGTCGGGCTTGAGGATCATGTCCGACTCGTTGATGGCCTTCCAGCCTTCGATCGACGAACCGTCGAACATCAGGCCGTCTTCCAGCTCGTCCTCGCCCAGGACCGACGAAACCATGGTGAGGTGCTGCCACTTGCCCTTGGGGTCGGTGAAACGCAGGTCAACCCACTCGATTTCCTCGTCCTTGATCTTCTTGAGGACGTCCTTTGCACTAGCCATTATCGTGGTTCTCCAGTGATGCTCTTCCGATCCCGAAAGAGACTTTTGGGTTTTGGCATTCGGTATGGCGGGAATGGGCGGCCCCCCGACCACCCATTCCCGGTCCGGCCCGTCCTTGTTCAGTCAGGGGCCGGAAAAAGCTCTTGGCGGGAAGCCGCGTCCACCAGGCCGCGGACGATCCCCTTCCCGGGCATTCGAGGCGGCGCGCGCTTAGAGCGCGTCGTCGTCCCGCTCGCCGGTGCGAATGCGCACGGCGGTTTCGATCGGCACCACGAAAATCTTGCCGTCGCCGATGCGGCCGGTCTGCGCGGCGTCGGCAATCGCCTCGACCACGCGGTCGGCCAGAGCGTCGGGAACGACCACTTCAAGCTTCACCTTGGGCAGGAAGTCGACGACGTATTCGGCGCCGCGATAGAGTTCGGTATGGCCCTTCTGGCGGCCGAAACCCTTCGCCTCGGTGACGGTGATGCCCGAGACGCCGACTTCGTGCAGCGCTTCCTTCACTTCATCGAGTTTGAACGGCTTGATGATCGCTTCGATTTTCTTCACGCCTGCCTAGACCCCTGCGGTTGTTTCCCGGCTTCTTCCGATGAGGAGTCCGGTCCCGGGAACCAGCTGCCTCGCGCGCGATTCCCAACTCAAGAATCGTGCCAATGCGGATGGGAAAGTCCTAGGCGAACTGTGCAGGCGCGAAAAGCCCGGATTTGCACCTTTTCGATAGCCGTTAAGCAGTCTTGTGTGGGTGAATCCCCATTCAGGCACAATATCTGTTCAAGAAATGGGCAGGGCTTGCCTGAAAATTGTGCACGCGCTGCCTGCTGGCAAGGCGTCGAGGCGCGCCGACCGGTCGTGTGGTTAACGCCGCCTGGGCGCGTTAACGAAAAACGCCGCAGGACCGGATCGGACCTGCGGCGCTCATGTTCGTATACGAGAAGGCGTTTGTCTAGGCGGCGTGGACACATTCCGCATTGCCACGGTTGCCCTGCAAGCTGCGCCAGCAAGGCGCGAAGCCGCAGGAAGAGCGGGCCTCTTTCAAGGCGGAGCAACGCTGCTGGCGCAGCTTGCAGGGCAACCCCTACGGGGCTGGAGGCAAAAGCCGTCCCTTCGGCGTCGGCTCGGCTGGAAGTATCGGGCCTCTTTCAAGGCGGAGCAACGCTGCTGGCGCAGCTTGCAGGGCAACCCCTACGGGGCTGGAGGCAAAAGCCGTCCCTTCGGCGTCGGCTCGGCTGGAAGTATCGACATACTCCTGCGCCTCACCTTCTTGAATTGACGGCTTTTGTCTCCAGCCGTGGCAACGCGGAATGTGTCCACGCCGCCTAGAGGCGGAGGCCTGCCGTCTCGGGAAGACCGGCCATCAGGTTGAGGTTCTGCACCGCAGCACCGCTCGCGCCCTTGCCCAGATTGTCGAGCATGGCGACCATGCGCGCCTGCGATCCGTCCTGCGAACCCAGTACACGCAGCGTCAGCGTGTCGACCGGATCCATCGAGGCGCGCAGCAGCAGTTCGCCCGGCTGGTCGTCGACCACGGTGACGATCTCGCTGCCCGCATAGAACGCGGCGAGGGCGGCACGCAGTTCGGCAGGGCTTCCCGCCTTGGCCATCATCGAGAGATGCAGCGGTACCTCGACCAGCATGCCGCGATGCGCGGGCACGACGGCGGGGGCGAAGATCGGCGCGTGGGTCAGCCCGGCATGGGTGGTCATTTCCGGCACATGCTTGTGGCCAAGCGCCAGGCCATAGGCCCGGAAGGCAATGTCGCGGTCTTCCTCGAAGTGCGCGATCAGGGCCTTGCCGCCGCCCGAATAGCCCGAGACGGCGTGGCACACGTAAGGCCAGTCGGCGGGCAGCAGCCCGGCGCGCACCAGCGGCGCGACCAGCGCGATGAAGCCGGTGGGATAGCAGCCCGGATTGCTGACGAAACGCGCGGCGGCGACGGTCTCGCGGCCGACCACTTCGGGGAAGCCGTAAGTCCACTCCGGCGAAACCCGGTGCGCCGAGGAGGCGTCGATCACGCGGGTGGTGTCGTTGCGGATCATGCCGACGGCGGCCCTGGCGGCATCGTCGGGCAGGCAGAGGATCACGAAATCGGCGGCATTGAGCGCTTCGGCGCGGGCGCCGTCGTCCTTGCGGCGCGCCTCGTCCAGCACGATCAGTTCGAATTCGCTGCGACCGGCAAGGCGTTCGGCGATTTCGAGCCCGGTGGTGCCGGCGGCCCCGTCGATGAAGACGCTTTTTGCCATTACTTCACGGCCTCGATCTGCGCGAGCGCGACATAGCCGACCTGGCCGTCCTCGCCCAGCTGCCCCCAGGCCCACTGGCCGGCGATGTCGAGCACGTTGAAGGTCTCGCCCGCGGGAAGATCGCGAATCGCCTCGGCCTCGTCACGCCCGAAGCTGCGCAGCACGGCGCCGGCCAGGATCGTGTGCGGCATCGGCACCGCATAGTGCGGCACGAAGTAGCGGCCTGCGAGCTTGATATGCGCAAGGTCGCCGCGCACGGGCAGGCAGCCGGGATCCGCGGTCACGCTCGGCCCCGTCATGGCAAGCTGCTTTTCGGCAAGCGAGCCGTCGATCAGGGGGCGGGTATAGGAATCCTCAGTGGCCAACGCGGGGGAATCTCCAAAAGCAAAGATGCGCGCGCTTAGCGATGCTTCGCCGATTTCGCAACATCAGCTGCCGGTCGGGGTGTAGCGCTGCTGCAACAGGTGCCATGCCGCGCGCAGGCCCAGCGCCTCGCCGCCCTTGGGGCGGCCCGGCTTGGCGACGGGGCGCCACGCGAAGGTATCGAAGTGAATCCAGTCGGTTCCGGCGGGCACGAAGCGGTCGAGGAACAGCGCGGCGGTGCTGGAACCGGCAAACCCGCTCGATCCGGCATTGTTGATGTCGGCGATGTCGGACTTCAGGTATTCGCGGTAACCCTCGTAGAGCGGCAGGCGCCAGCAGGGATCGTCGACGGCAAGTCCGGCGTCGAGGATTTCCTGTGCGGTGCGGTCCTCGCGGGTGAACAGCGCGGGAAGGTCGGGCCCCACGGCCACGCGGGCGGCGCCGGTCAGGGTGGCGAAGTCGATCACCAGTTCGGGCTCCTTCTCGCCCGCGCGGGCCAGCGCATCGCCAAGGATCAGGCGGCCTTCGGCATCGGTGTTGCCGATCTCGACCGAGATCCCGGCGCGGCTTTTCAGCACGTCGCCGGGGCGGAAGGCGTTGCCGGCGATGGCGTTCTCCACCGCCGGGATCAGCAGGTGCAGGCGCACCGGCAGCTTGGCGCCCATGATCAGGCGGGCAAGCGCGAGGGCGTGGGCGGCGCCGCCCATGTCCTTTTTCATCAGCAGCATGCCCGCGCCCGGCTTGATGTCGAGCCCGCCCGAATCGAAGCAGACGCCCTTGCCGACGACGGCGATCTTCGGATGCCTGGGATCGCCCCATTCCAGCTCGATCAGGCGCGGCGCGTGGGAGCGCCCTGCCGCACGGCCGACGGCATGGACCATCGGATATTCGCGTTCGAGCATTTCACCGCGCGTGACATGGATTTCCGCGCGAAACGCCTTGGCCAGCCCTTCGGCTTCGGCTTCGAGCTGGCCGGGGCCCATGTCCTCGGCGGGGGTATTGACGAGATCGCGGACCAGTTCGGTCGCGTCCGCTGCGGCGGTCACGGCGTCGATCGCCTTGACCTCGGTGGTGAGGAGAATGCGCGGGCCTTCGTCCGAGGCGTCGGAACGGTAGCGGTCGAACCGGTACTGCCCGGTGATCCAGCCGAGCAGCGCCTTGCCGGCCTCACCCCCGGAGCAGCGATAGGTGCCTTCGGGCAGCACGTCGGCCAGCTTGCCAAGGCACCACGAAGTGAGCGCGGCGGGGTCGGCGACGCCGGCCGCGACCGCCCAGCCGTCGCCGTCCGCGAAGATCGCGTGGCTGCCCGCCTCGCCAGTGAATTTCTGCGCGTCGAGCGCGGCACGCTGGGGCGCCGAGAGGCCCTTGAGGAACGGCTCCAGGCCATCCTTGTTCAGGAGGTGGATGGTCACGGCCTTCTGGCCGCGATCGGGCTGAATCAATGCGTTCTTGTCGCTCATGGCGAGATTCTCTAGCCTTCCCGGGGGCGGTAGCCGAGAGGAAAATGATGCGAATTCGTAGTTGGTTGGCAGCGTCTGCTGCAATGGGCCTGATTTTGCTGGCGGGTTGCAAGGGTGATCCGGCGCCGGCCACCACCGCGACGGCCTCCGAGGCGCCGGTCGAGGCGGCAAGCGAGGATGCCGGTACACCCACCGATGATGCCAGCACCGTGCCCGCAGGCGGCGCCCGCTCCGAAAAGGACGAGAACGATCTTTACGAGTTCACCTACTCCTATCCCGATGCGGTGGGCGCGATCCCCGGCCTCAAGGCCGCGCTCGACAAGCAGCTCGAGGCGCAGCGCGCCGAACTGATCGCCTCGGCCAGGGAAGACCGCGCCGAGGCCAGGAAGGACGGGTTCCCCTATCACGCGCACAGTTATGGCGAGGACTGGAAGGTGGTGACGAGCCTGCCCGGCTGGCTGTCGATCTCCTCCGAGTTCTATACCTTCTCCGGCGGTGCGCACGGGATGAGCGGTTCGGATACGCTCTTGTGGGATCGCCATGCCGAGACGGCGCGTGCGCCCGTCGATCTTTTCACCAGCAAGGCGGCGTTGACCAAGGCGCTGCAGGGGCCGTTCTGCGATGCGCTCGACAAGGAGCGCGCCAGGCGCCGCGGCGCGCCGGTGGTGCGCGGCGATGACGAGATGTTCAGCGACTGCATCGATCCGCTCGACCAGGTGGTGATCCTGGGCTCCAGCAACGGGCAGACTTTCGATCGCATCGGCGTGCGGGTGCCGCCTTACAACGCGGGGCCTTATGCCGAGGGCAGCTACGAGATCACCCTGGGGGTGACGGGCGCGGTGATGGCGGCGCTGAAACCGCAGTACCGGACCAGTTTCTCGCTGGGAAAGTGAACTCTCCCCCAAACGCAACCGGGCCTGCGCAGTCCTGATTCGCAATTTCGGTTCATGCCCGCTATCTTGGCGGGCATGACCGAATACCAGATCGTAGAGCCCGGAAGCGAAACCGTCCTGCGCGACGGCACCATCAAGTTGCACGGACCCGAAGGGTTCGAGGGCATGCGCAAGGCGGGCCGCCTTGCCGCCATGATTCTCGACGAGATCGCGCCGATGGTGCAGCCCGGCGTCACCACCGCCGCCATCGACGACAAGGTCCGCGAACTGACGCTGGACGGCGGCGCGGTGCCCGCCACGCTTGGCTATCGCGGTTATGCGCATTCGTGCTGCATCTCGATCAACCACGTGGTCTGCCACGGCATTCCGTCGGAAAAGACCATCAAGGACGGCGATATCGTCAATATCGACGTGACTCCGCTGCTGGATGGCTGGCACGGCGACACCAGCCGCATGTATCTGGCCGGCGACGTTTCGCTGAAGGCCCGCCGCCTCGTCGACGTGACTTACGAATGCCTGATGATCGGCATCGAGCAGGCCAAGCCCGGCAACCGCGTGGGTGACATCGGCGCGGCGATCCAGGCCTATGCCGAATCGTTCCGCTACGGCGTCGTGCGCGAATTCTGCGGCCACGGCCTCGGCCGCCTGTTCCACGATGCGCCCGAAGTGGTCCACGCCGGTCGCCCCGGCACCGGCCCGCTGCTCAAGCCGGGCATGTTCATGACCATCGAGCCGATGATCAACCTCGGCAAGCCGCCGGTGAAGCTGCTGTCGGACGGCTGGACGGCGGTGACGCGCGACAAGTCGCTCTCGGCCCAGTTCGAGCATTCGATCGGCATCACCGAGACCGGCTGCGAGATCTTCACGACCAGCCCCAAGGGCCTGCACAAGCCGCCTTACGCCTGATTGAAATCCGGCCGCAGGCCGGATTTGCGGCACCAGCCCAGGCCCCCACCCTAGGCCCCCACCCCACGCCCCCACCCGACCTCCCACGCGTGTATCCTGATGGAAGGTCGGGTGGGGGCGTGGGCTGGTGCCGCGCAAAATGCGCTTTCTGCACATTTTAAAAAATGCCGCTTGAGACAGGCGCGATATCGCCCCGGCGCACGGGCCGGGGCGTGACCTGACGCGCGGGCCATGACAGCCTCCCCGGCAAAACGAGGGAGAGAGTGTCATGGCCACCGTGGCGACGGACCTGACCGGCGGTGTTCCTGAAGATCGCGAATTCGTCGTGGCTGAAAAGCCTGACGATGGCCTGCGCGATGCCGTGAACGTCTGGATCGAGGAGCAAGGTGGCCTCTTCGCCATGCGTATCGGCGTCGAGGCGGTGGGCGCGCATTGGGATCGCCACGAATTCTGGCTGGACGTCGCCTTTGCTGACGGCCGCCTGCTTTCCAGGCGCGGTGATGGCGAGACGCATTCGCCCTACGGCGCGGATGGCCGTCCCACCGTGCGCGGCACCGGTCCGGTCCGCTTCGAATGCGTGGAGCCGTTCCGCCGCTGGACCGCGACCTACAAAGGCCAAGTCGCCGAAACCACGGCGCAGGAAATCATCGACAACCCCGATTTCGAGGAGGTGGCATGGGCCGACCTCGAAATCTCGGTAGACATGGAAATGGCCGCACCGCCCTGGGTGCCGGGCTCGCTCCTGCCTGAAGCGGCCGAAGCGCTGGGCGGCGAGCAGGGCAGTTTCATGAGCCCGCGCTACGAACAGCTTTTCCGCTGCACGGGGACGCTTTCCATCAACGGCAAGGTTCAACCCTTCAAGGCCAACGGCCTGCGCATCCGTCGTACCGGTTTCCGGGCCTTCGCCGGGTTCTGGGGGCATTGCTGGCAAAGCGCTGTCTTCCCCGGCGGCCGCGCCTTCGGGTTCAACATCTACCCGCCGCGTGAGGATGGGGGGCTTAACTACGCCGAAGGCTGGATCATCGATGCCGATGGCACCCGCACTGCCGCGCGTCCGGTAGAGGTGCCGTGGCTGCGGCGCTTCCTGACCGGGGGAGAGGACGTGTCCTTTGTGTTGGAGACCGTGGACGGCCGCCGGGTGGAGATCGCGGGCGAGACCTTCGCCAATACCCGCTCACGCGGCGGGCACGTGCTGCCGCCGGACTGGCCGAAGGACTTCCCGCTCGTGCAGCAGAGCCATGCTTTCTACACCTGGGATGGCGAGCGGACGACCGGCATGGTCGAGCGGTCGAGCAAGCCGAGCGTAATGGAGTTTTAGGGCGCGGCACCAGGTTTGGATGCCCGCTCCAACCAAACCCTAATACACTCCGTCGTCCCCGCGAAGGCGGGGACCCCGCTTTTCTTGAGACGTAGCGCGAAGGCAGCGGGGCCCCCGCCTTCGCGGGGGCGGCGGGTGGTGTCGGTGGCCTTACGGCTCGCCGGTGCTGCTGCCGCCCTCGGCCGGTTCCAGAAACACCAGGCGAAAATCCTCCCGCTCCACATCCGCCAGCGTGTGCTGGGTGAAGTGCAGCAGCCCATCCTCCGGGTGCAGGAAATCGCGCGCCCCGCCTTCGCGCGCGAGCACCGACTGGCTCTCCCATCCTGCGCGGAACTCCGGGCAGTGGTTCTGCAGCCATTCCACCACGGCAGCGACGCGCGGATCGGCCATCACCCGGCCATAGTCGCGGCGGAACTCGGCGAGCAGGCGCATGGCGCGGGTTTGCCAGTCGGGCAGCAGCGTGCGCGCGGCGGGGTGGGTGAACACATATCGCAGCAGGTTCGGCGCGCTCTCGCTGTCGAACAGCCCGGCAAACAGGCGGCGCGCGGCGGCGTTGGCGGCGCAGACCGACCATGCGGGATCGAGCGCATAGGCCGGGAAGGGCAGGGCGGCCACGGCCGCGGTGATCGCGGGCGGCGCCGCTTCGCGCGGGGCGGCGAAGGGATCGGCGGGGTCGCGGCGCTCGGCGAGGGAAAACAGGTAGTCGCGCTCGGCCGGCGACAGGCTGAGCGCGCCGGCAAGGCGGCCGAGCGTTTCGGCCGAAGGGCGAACCTCGCGCCCCTGTTCGATCCAGGCGACCCAGGTGGTGCCGATGGCGGCGCGCGCCGCCAGTTCCTCGCGCCGCAGGCCGGGTGTGCGGCGGCGGCGGCCATGGCCTTCGGGGGCCAGCCCCTCCCGGCGGGCGCGGACAAAGGCACCCAGCAGGCGGCGTTGTGCTTCGGTGGACATGGCAGCATTTATAACAGGATAATTATATCCATTGTAACAGGCTAAATCGGGTTCATGAGGAGCGCCGAAAGGAGATCGACCATGACCGATCAAAGCCAACATGCCCCTACGCAGCATGGGCTGGCGCAAAGCCAGTTCGGCGAAATGTCCGCCGCTTATGTGGAAAGCACCGTCCATGCCGCGGGCGCCGACCTTCAGACCATTGCCGCCCGCGCGCTTGTCGCGGCGCCGCGCCAAGCGCTCGATCTCGGCGCCGGCGGCGGGCATGTCGGCTATGCGATGGCGCCCCATGCCGCGCAGGTCATGGCCTGTGACGTGTCGCCCGAGATGCTGGAGGCGGTGGCGGCCGAGGCGGCGCGGCGCGGCCTTGCCAATGTCGCCGTGCAGGCCGCCCCTGCCGAAGCGCTGCCGTTCGCGGAGGGCGCGTTCGATTTCCTCGCCTGCCGTTTTACCACCCACCACTGGCGCGATGCCGAGGCCGGTCTGCGCGAGGCGCGGCGGGTGCTCAAGGCGGGCTCGCCGGCGATCTTTGTCGACGTGGTGGCCCCTGCCGATGCGGCGGCGGACACCCATCTGCAGGCCGTGGAACTGTTGCGCGATGTCAGCCATGTGCGCGACTACACGGGGGCGCAGTGGACCGCGATGCTCGGCCGGGCCGGGTTCACCGTGCGCGAGGTCCGCACCGCGCGGCTGCGCATGGACTTTGCCACCTGGACGGCCCGGATGCGCACGCCGCCCGAACGGGTGGCGGCGATCCGCGCGCTTCAGGCCGTGGCCCCGGCGGAAGTGGCGGCGTGGTTCGGGATCGAGGCGGACGGCTCGTTCACCATCGATACCGTGCTGATCGAGGCGGTCTGAAACGGAAGCGGCGACGACCGGGGCGGCGCCGCGAAATGCGCGTTTCGCGAATTTCGCGGCGGGCCTCTCAGAACGAGATCACCGCCTCGCCGATGGCATCCCAGACTTGCGCCAGTTCGTCGTCGCCGATGCAGTAGGGCGGCATGACGTAGACGGTATTGCCGAGCGGACGCAGCAGCACGTCGCGTTCGCGGAAAAAAGCCATCAGGCGCGGGGCGAGGTCGCTCATGTAGCCGGTCTCGCCGCTGGTCTTGAAGTCCAGCGCGGCGATCGTGCCCAGGCTGCGCGGATTGTCGAAGTGGCAGAACCGGCCGAGTTTATCGAGCCAGGCCGCCTGCTTTTCGGCCAGCGCGCTCACCCGTTCCAGCACCGGTTCCTCGCGCCAGATGGCGAGGTTGGCCGCCGCCGCCGCGCAGGCGATCGGGTTGGCGGTGTAGCTGGAGGAGTGGAAGAACATCCGTGCTCGGTCGGCCGCGTAATGGGCCTCGAAGATCGCCTCGCTGGCCATGGTCACGGCAAGCGGCACGGCGCCGCCGGTGAGACCTTTGGACAGGCAGAGGATGTCGGGCACCACGCCGGCCTGCTCGCAGGCGGTCAGCGTGCCGGTGCGCCCCCAGGCGGTCATCACTTCGTCGGCGATGAACAGGACGCCGTGCCTGGCGCAGATCGCGTGCATCGCCTTCAGTGTGTCCGCCCCGTAGAACAGCATGCCGCCCGAACCGAGCACCAGCGGCTCGACGATCAGCGCGGCGGTATCCGGCAGGCGGCAGAGCGCCTCGAGGGCATCGAGCGTTGCCTGCTCGGCCCCGGCGGCGGGGAAGGGAATCCGGCCCACGTCAAACAGCAGCGGGTCGTAGGGCCGGTTGAACACCCCGCGCGCGCCCACCGACATCGCGCCGATGGTGTCGCCGTGGTAGGAATGGTCCATCACCACGATGCGGTGGCGCCTTGCGCCTTTGCCGTCCTCGGCGCGCCAGTGCCAGTAGCCGAGCGCCATCTTCAGCGCCACCTCGACACTGGTGGAGCCCGAATCCGAGAAGAACACCCGCGTCAGGCTTTGCGGCATCAGCGCGCGCAAGGCTTCGGCGACCTGCTCGGCCGGCTCGTGCGTCCAGCCGGCGAAGATCAGCTGGTCGAGCTTGCCCGCCTGCTCGGCGATGGCGGCCATGATGCGCGGGTGGCAGTGGCCGTGCGTTGTCACCCACCAGGACGAGATTGCGTCGATCACCGCGCGGCCGTCCGCCGTGTGCAGCCTTGCCCCTTCGGCGCGCGTCACCAGCGGCACCGGCTCCTGCAGGCCGTGCTGGGTGAAGGGATGCCAGATCGAAGACGTCATGCTGCCCCCGTCTCTGCCGTGAAATCGGCAAGGGTGAAGTGTGCGGCAAAGGCCTCGCGCAGCGCCTCGGGCGTCAGCGGCGTGACATGCGGCAGGCGGCCGAGGCGGCGGACCTTGCCCATTGCGCAGATCGTGGCCTCGCTGTCTTCCTGCGCTTCGCCGACAAAGGCAACGCCCAGCACTTCGACACCGCGCGCGCGCAGCGCCTCGATGGTCAGCAGCGTGTGGTTGATCGTGCCCAGCACGGTGCGGGCGACAACGATCACCGGCGCCTGCCAGCGCGCGAACTGGTCGGCATAGGTCATGCTGCGCGAGAGCGGCACCAGCGCGCCGCCAGCGCCTTCGACCACCAGCGGACCATCGATGCGGGGCAGGGCGAGCCGGGCGGGATCGATCTCGACCCCGTCGATCTCGGCGGCGCGGTGGGGGGAGCAGGGGGTGGTGAGCCGGTAGGCTTCGGCCAGCACCTTGTCGCGCGGGAGGCCCGAGAGGCGGGCGACACGGTCGGCATCGCCGCCGTCCGCTTCCAGCCCGGCCTGCACCGGCTTCCAGTAATGCGCGCCAAGCGCGCCCGCGAGGGCCGCGGCGAACACGGTCTTGCCGATTTCGGTATCGGTGCCGGTGACGATCAGGGGCGTTGCGATGAATGTGCTCATGGGCGGCTCACCTAGCGCGGTGTAGGTGACAGGTCACGACTTCGTAAGTCACTTCGCATCCGCTTTGGGCAAATCGGCCCAGCGTGCGGCGCAACTGTGGCGGGGTGAGCGGGCGGTGTCCGGCCTGAGCCGCCTGTGCGCCGATGGCTTTCAGGCCGCGCAGGAAGGCCAGCGGGTGCTCGTGGCGTTCCACGTGGTTGCAGACCGTGACGGTGCAATCTCGGAAGGCCTCGACCGGCGCGAAAGCGGGGGTTCCGGCGCTGAGGCCCTCGGCGGCATGGGCGGCGCGCCATTCGGCAAAGCTGCCGGGGCCCAGCGTGGTGACCATCAGGTGGCCCCCCGGCGCCAGCCAGCCTGCCATGCGGGCGAGCGCGGCGGGGGCATCGTCGAACCACTGCACCGCGAGGCTGGAGCAAATGAGGTCGAACGGGCCGCCTTCGGGCGCGCCATATTCGCCGTCGAGCACGGCGAAGCGGTGATGCGCGCGCGCGCCAAGCCGGGCGCGGCAGCGCGCCAGCATTTCGGGCGCGAGATCGGTGATCAGCCAGTCGCCGCCGATGCCGGTGCTGCCGAGTGCCTCGGTAAGGAACCCGGTACCGCAGCCGATCTCCAGCACGCGTGGGCCTGGATGGGGGGCGCCGGGCAGGTCGAGCGCGGCAATCCGCGCCGCCAGCGCCGCAGCCACCTCGCGCTGGACGCGGGCATGGCCGTCATAGTCGGGGGCGGCGGCGAAGGCGCGGCGCACGTTCTCGCGCGGGACGTTCATGCCGGCCGCGCCGTGCCCGGCGCCGCAGCCAGCATCGCTGCCAGTCCGCGCACGGCTTCGGCGCAGAGTTCGGGGTCCTCGACCGGCAGCAGGTGGCCGCCCGCCTCGCTCTCGATCCGGCGCACGTCGCCGCCCTCGAAGGTGCCTGCGCGCATGGCGCCTGGCATCAGCGGGTCCTGCCCGCCTTGCAGCGAGATCACCGGGGCCTTGGGCAGCGGCGCCCGGGCATCGCGCAGGCGCAGCAGGTCGCGGCGCAGAAGGTCGGCGTCGGGCTTGCCTTCGGGCACGGTGCCGCCGATCTGCTGGTGGAAACTGGCCAGCACGCCGGCCGGGCTCTGCCCGAAGCGGCGGATCATGTGCTCGACCACCCGCACCGGCACGCCCGGCTGGCCAAGCGGCGCGGTGAAGCGGGCAAAGCCGTTGATCGCGACCACGCCGAGCAGCCCCGGCGGCGGATCGGCCAGCACGCGGACGGTGCCGAAGCTGTGCGTCACCGCGATGCAGGGGCCTTCCACCAGGGGCACATGGCGCGCGCCGAAGTAGCCGGCGTCATCGATCGCATGGTCAAAATCGGCAAGCCGCGCGGCGAGCGGTGTCCAGAAATGCCGGTCGAAACCCCAGCCATGGGCAAACAGCAGTTTCACCGGAGGGCCTCGATGGCGGCGAGCAGGGCGGCGACGTCGTCCGGCGCATGGGTCGCGCGCAGGGCCAGGCGCAGGCGGCTGGTGCCGGGGGGCACGGTCGGCGGGCGGATCGCGGCGGCGAGGAAGCCCGCCTCCTCCAGCTTGCGCGAAAGCGCGATGGCATCGGCCTCGGCGCCGATCACCGCGGGCACGATCTGGGTGGAGGAGCGGGCATAGTCCAGTCCCAGCCGCGCCAGTCCCGCGCGCAGCTGCTCGCCCAGGGCCGCAAGGTGCGCGCGCTCGGCCGCCATCGCCGGCACCAGGTCCAGCGCGGCATCGACCGCGCCGAGCACGGCGGGGGGCGGCGCGGTGGTGAAGATCATCCCGCTCGCCGCGTTGACGAGATAGTCGACCAGCACTTGCGAGCCGGCGATATAGGCGCCGAACCCGCCCAGCGCCTTGCTGAAAGTGCCCATGATCACGTCCACCCGCCCCGGAGCCAGCGCCGAGAGCCCGGCGCCGCCGGGGCCGAGCACGCCGGTGGCATGGGCCTCGTCGATGTAGAGCACGGCGTCGTGGCGCTCGGCGATCTCGGCCAGGCGCAGCACGTCGGCGCGGTCGCCGTCCATCGAGAACACGCTTTCGGTCAGGATCAGCCGCGCGGGGGCCTCGGCGCCCTTGCTGGCGAGAAGCTGTTCGAGATGGTCCAGGTCATTGTGGCGGAACCGGTGCTGGCGCGCGCCGGACATCGCGATCCCGGCATGCATCGAGGCATGGATCAACCGGTCGGCAAACACGGCGACGCCCGGCATCGCCGCGATCAGCGCCGGGATCACCGCGGCATTGGCCTGCCAGCCGCTGGCAAAGACCAGCGAGGCTTCGGCATGCTTGAATCTGGCGATCCGGGCCTCGAGCGCGAGATGCGCCGCGCTGGTGCCGGTCACCAGCCGCGACGCGCCCGAGCCGGTGCCATGCTCGCGGGTCCAGGCGGCGGCGCGCTCGGCGAGCAGCGGATGGCGGGCGAGGCCGAGATAGTCGTTGCTGGAAAAATCGACGAGGTCGCGGCCTTCGCGCCGGATGCGCCCGGCGGGGAGCATGGCGGCGGGGCGCAGGCTGCGGCGCTGTCCGGCACTGTCGATCCGCGCCAGCGCGGCCTCGAGGAAGGAATCGAGCCTCTTCATCGCGCTCGCCGGTATGGCATGCGGCCCGCCGAGACAATGCCTGTTCGGCCCTGTCCACGCCGCCCCGGGGGCGGTTGGCCTCCGCTTGCGGCGAAATCCGCTTCTTGCGAATTTGTCCAAGCCGCCTGGTCAGAAAGATCGACCTGCCTGATGAGTTAAGGTAAATTACTGTAAAACCATGAGGGGATTCGATGGCGGAAGACAATTCCCGTCATTGCGCGTTGGTCCTGAGGACCGTGGAGTCGGGGGCTGCGGCCGTGCAGTCGCCGGTCGCGGCTTCGTGGTGCCGCTCGGCGCTGCGCTACGGACTGCTGCCCGATGACCGTCCGTTCGTGGAACGGCTGGACGAGAGCGCCTTGCGCGCGGTGCGCGAGGCGGCGGGCGGCCTGCCGGACCTCGCGCAAGCGACGCTCGATGCCCTGTTCGCCAGTGTCGGGCGCAGCGGCGCCTGCCTGCTGCTCGCCAATGGCGACGGGATCGTGCTCGACATGCGGACCACCGAGGCCGAGCGCGAGACGTTTGCCGTGCACGGGTTGGCGCCGGGGGCGAACTGGTCGGAAATGCGCGAGGGTACCAATGGCATCGGTACCAGCCTGATCGAGCAGCGGCCGGTCACGATCCTGCGCGACGAGCACTTTGCCTGCCGCAACACCGGGGTTTCCTGCATGGCGGCGCCGATCTTCGATCCCGACGGCCATGTGATCGCCGCGCTCAACGTCTCCAGCGCCCGCGCCGACCTTGGCGATACCGCGCTGCTGGTGGCCGCGCTGGTGCAGGATGCGGCCCGCGCGATCGAGCGTGACATGTTCTGCCAGCGCTTCGGCGCGGCGCGGATCATGCTCGCCCCGGCGGAGCGGCAGGGCGGCGGCCCGGCCTTGCTGGCGGTCGACCGCGATGACCTGGTGATCGGCGCGACGCGCGCGGCGCGGCGGCAGCTGGGGTTCGAGGCGGGCACGCCGCTGCCGCCGCGGCCGATCGGCGACCTGCTGGGGGAACCGCAAGTCCAGGGGTTCGAGGATGGCGAGCGCGCGGTGCTGCGCCAGGCCCTGGCCCGGGCGGGTGGAAACGTCTCGGCCGCGGCGCGCCTGCTGGGAATCGGCCGGGCGACATTCTATCGCCGGATGGAGCGGGCCGGGTTGGGTGGGTGAATTCCAACAGTACTGTTGTGGGCAATACTTCAAATTGTTTTTAAAATGTATCGCTGCCGAGACAGTTAGGTAGTAATACTTGGGTGATGGTCTTGGCGAGGGCGGGGCTGCGGCGTATTTTGATAACCGCAGCTTTCCGGTAAAGGCACCCCCCTCCCTCCGCCTCGGAAAGCTTTCGCGCCTGGCGAGGCCTTGTCCTCTCTCCCATCCCCCCCGAGGGGCTTCGCCGGGCGCTTTCCCTCCGTTTCACCGGTTGCGCGGATTTGCGGCGGGGCGTGCAGCCTCTGCCGGTGCGGGGCGTTGTAGAGACACCTGTCCCAATTGCTTACGGTGTCCTTTGAAGTTCTTGCATTCCGTATCGCTGGCGCCCGCCGCGCTGATCGGCATGGCGCTTGGTCCGCTGGCCGTGATCCCGCTTTCCGCCTGCCATTCCGAGGCCGACGCGCCCAAGGCGGAGGTCGCCGCGAGGCCGTCGGCCGATCCGCTGGCCTTTATGCCGGCGCCCGCCGCCGCCCCTCAGGGGCAGGCATCTCCAGCATCGGGCAATCCCCTGCTGCGCGCACAAGTCGCGCTGGACCGCCAGGGCTTTTCGCCGGGTGTGATCGACGGCAAGGACAGCGCCGCTTATGCGCTGGCGCTGCGGGGGTTCCAGCAGGCGCATGGGCTCGCCGCGAGCGGCAGGCTCGATACGCCGACGCAGCGGGCGCTGCTGGCGGGCGTGCGCGGCGATGGCACCCGCCGCGTGACGATCCCGCTGGCTTTTGCGCGCGGGCCGTTTCATCCCGATCTTCCCCGCGACATGGCCGGGCAGGCCAGGTTCGACCGGCTCGGCTACCGCAGCATGAGCGAGGCCCTGGCGGAGCGTTTCCACACGACACCCGAAACCCTGCTGGCGCTCAACGGGCCGGGCACGGTGCTCGGCGCGGGGCGGGTGGTGCGGGTGCCGGACATCGCCGATGCGGCCCCGAAGCCCGAGGATGGCGACACGACCGGCTGGTCCGACACGCTGGTGCGATTGGGCGTCGCCGCCGACCAGCCGCGCGCCGATCATCTCGTGGTCGACAAGTCCGACGGCGCCCTGCGGGCCTACGACAAGCAGGACCGCCTGATCGCGCAGTTCCCGGTGACGACCGGCAGCGGCCACGATCCCTTGCCGCTGGGCACCTGGAAGATCGTCGGTGCGGCGCGCAATCCCGACTATCACTTCAATCCCGACTTGTTCTGGGATGCAAAGAAGAACGCGAAGGACAAGCTGCTGCCGCCGGGGCCCAACGGGCCGGTCGGCGTGGTCTGGCTGGACTTGTCCAAGGAGCACTACGGCATCCACGGCACGCCCGAGCCGCAGAACATCGGCAAGACCGAAAGCCACGGCTGCGTGCGCCTGACCAACTGGGATGCGGCGCGGCTGGCGCAGATGGTCTCGCCTGGAATCACGGTGGTGTTCCAGGCCTGAGCGGCGGACCCTCGGCGGGCCTGTCGAAGCCCCGGCAGCAGAGCGCTGCACGAAGGCCAGCGAGCGAATGGTCATGCGCCGCGAGCGGGCTTCGACAAGCTCAGCCTGAGCGGGGCTGGGTCAAAACGCGGAATGCTAGGCGGCGTGGACAAATTCCTCGAGGTCACGATAGCCCCCATGTGCCCCCCGGCGAGGCGCGCGGACGCGGGAAGAGTGGTTCTCTTTCAAGGCCGTGCAACGCTGCCGGGGGGCACATGGGGGCTACCCCGAAGGGGCCGGACCAAAAACCCGCCACTTCGGCGTCGGTTCGGCTTGAACTATCGACATAGTCCTGCGCCTCACCTCCTTGAATTGACGGGTTTTGCCTCCGGTCGTGACCTCGAGGAATTTGTCCACGCCGCCTAGGGTGGCGGCCCTTTGCAGGCGTTCGTTGAACCCGGATGGCTTGCCGATTGTTCACTCCATTCGTCATTCCCGCGAAGGCGGGAATCCAGTAGCAACCTGGCAATGAAGGACACTCGAAGGCAATCCACAGTGGCGCGATCTCGCCACCGACGTTGGCTTCGAAGCGCTGCGTTGACTGGGTTCCCGCCTCCGCGGGAATGACGAAGAGGGGGCGGGAATGGCGAAGATCCGGGTGCAGATTTGGCAACGGCAACGGGTGTTTTAAAATCCGAACCAGACAGTTCGCTTCGCAGCCCCACTCAGCCCCCCAATCCCCGCCCGGCCTGAACCTGCCGAACGCTTCGGGGTGGGGCGAGCCCTGGCCGGGGTGGATCGAATCCCTGCGCCTTGCCTTGAGGGGCGCGCAAATCCTAACCCTCGGCGTCCGGGTCATCTCGTTTATACCAAGGACATAACATGAAATTCACGCTCGCTGCCCTCGCGGCTCTTGCTGCCACGCTGGCCGCCGCCGCGCCGGCCATGGCCAATACCGTGACCGCCGAGGCCAATATCGCCCGCGCCGAGGGTGACTGGGGCGGGGAACTCGCGGTCGGCGTGCCGGTGGTGCAGGACGGGGGATTCTCGATCACCCCTGCGGTCGGCCTGTTCTTCCATGACCGCGACCATCCCGCCTATTATCACGACGACGGCTCGTGCTTTGCCAGGTCGAGCGGCAACGAGGTTTCCGGCGGCAAGTGCGACGATTCGGGCACCAAGCTCTTCGCCAAGGTCGAGGCGACCTACCGGCTGCCGATGGCGCTGGCCGTGGGGGTCGGCGCGCGCCTGATCGGCGACAACGTGCGGCCTTATGGCACGGTGTCGATGCCGCTGCTGCCGCGCATCGACGTCAAGGGCAACCTCGGCGACCACTACGTCGCGGCAGGCCTTCAGGCGCGCTTCTGATTGCGCGGTGCAGCCTCTTTGCCTCCCCGGATTCTGCTGGGGGGCAAAGGGGCTGCCGCATGCGGCAGGCCGGCTGCGCGGCGGCGGCCGTCAGCCCTCCAGCAGGTCCAGATAGGCCACGACGTCATTGTCGGTGGCGATGAACAGGCCGTCCTGCACGTCCTCGATCTGCTGGGAGGCGATTTCCATGGCCTCGGCCAGCGGGCCGTAGAACAGGGTGGTGACGCCGCCGCCCTCGGGGCCGCCGTCGAGGTGGTAGAGCCGCACATTGGCGTCGCTGTAGGTCGTGCGCATCAGCCCTCGTCCTCTCCTTGCTCAGGCTCACGTTCGCGCCTTGCGCCCTCGACCGTGCGCGCGATCCGGGCGATCTCGGCCTCGGCGGCCTGGCGCTCGTGCTTGCTGCGGCCATGGCGGGCGCGGCTGGCCTCTGCCTGTGCCTGATTGTCGGAACGCGCCCTGGCCTTGCGGGCCATGCGCAGGTTGATGATCTCGGCCATGAGGCCCTTCTACGCCTCGACGGGCGCGGTGGTAACCCCCAGATCGGGCAGGCCGACCGAACGCTTGCCCGAAAAGTCGGTGCGCACGACGATGAGCCCGTCCTTCTCCAGGAAGTCCAGCAGGCGCTGCACGCGGCGCGGGCTGCTGGTGCCGTAGGTCCGGGCCAGCACCATGTCGTCCGGGCAGGGCTGGTCGTTCATCGCCGCCAGCGCGATCAGGTAGAACGGCGCCAGCGCATCGTCGGGCACGTGCTTGGCCAGATTGAAGAGGTCGAGCCACTTCTCGTCGTCCGGGTCCTCGATCCCGGCCAGCGCGGCGGCAAAGCCCCGGCGGAAGGTCGTGGCATCCAGCCCGCGCACGGAGATGCCCTTCATCCGGCAGCGGATCGTGAAGTCCTGGAACAGCGTGGTCGAGGGCTGGAACGAGCAGTCCTCGTCCTTGGCCATGGCATTGAGGATCTCGATCATCGCCGCGCGGTTTTCCTCCGGCTCCGGTTCCGGGCGCTCGGGGCGCGGCGGCGGGGCGGCGGCGAGGGTGGGCGACTGCGCGATCGAGGCGGAGAGGTCGTCGACGTCGATCGCCGGGCGCGGCGGCGGGCGGTGGAATTCCTGCCGCTCGGGCTCGACGTGCAGGTTGTCGTGCAGCAGCTCGCGCAGCTCGTCGGTGGAGGCGGTGGGCAGCGGCATCAGGCCGGGGGTGATCGACTTGGCGCCGGTGCGCACGGTGCCGATGTTGACCGCCACCGGGCGGCGGCTGATCGCCGGGCCGAGGCCGAGGAACTGGCCGCGCGCAAGGTCGCGGATCGATTCGGCCTGACGGCGCTCCATGCCCAGCAGGTCCGCGGCGCGGATCATGTCGATGTCGAGGAAGGTGCGGCCCATCAGGAAGTTGCTGGCTTCCGCCGCCACGTTCTTGGCAAGCTTGGCGAGGCGCTGGGTGGCGATGACGCCCGCCAGACCGCGCTTGCGGCCACGGCACATGAGGTTGGTCATCGCCGCCAGGCTGACGCGGCGGGCTTCCTCGGTGACTTCGCCGGCGGCGGCGGGGGCAAACATCTGCGCCTCGTCGACAACGACCAGCACCGGATACCACTGCTCGCGCGGGGCATCGAACATGGCGTTGAGGAACTGTGCGGCGCACTTCATCTGCTGGTCGATTTCCAGCTCGTCGAGCGCGAGGACCACCGAGGCGCGGTGTTCGCGGATACGCGCGCCGAGGCGGACGATCTCGGCCTCGGCATAAGCGGCGCCGTCGATCACGACGTGGCCGAATTCCTCGGCCAGGCTGACGAAGTCGCCCTCGGGATCGATCACCACCTGCTGGACGATCGGCGCGCTCTCTTCAAGCAGGCGGCGCAGCAGGTGCGACTTGCCGGACCCGGAATTGCCCTGCACCAGCAGGCGGGTCGCGAGAAGTTCCTTGATGTCGATTTCGATCGACTCGCCCTGCGGGGTCTGGCCGATCACGATGTTGGCGCTCACGGGTGCCTATTGGCAAAGGCGGGCGCCGCCGCGCAAGGGGGCAGGGCGCGTTTTCCATAGGTAGCCGCCCGGATGGCGCGCCGCCGCCGGGCCGGGGTATGATCGCCGGGTGGATGGTTTGTCGCCCGATTCCGGTGGCTTGAAGGGCGGGGCAAGGTCCCGCGCCGATGCGCTTGCCCAGGCGCTGGACCGGCTCGCCGACGCCCACCGCGCGTTGGCCGATGCCCATGCCACCGCCGATGCCGCGCGCGCCCTGCTGCGCGATGCCATCGATTCGCTGGCGGACGGTTTTGCCCTGTTCGATGCCGAGGACCGCATGGTGCTCTGCAACCGGGCGTTCCTGAAGATGTTCCCGTGGTTCGAGCCGATGCGCGATTCGGCGCCGGCCTTTGCCGAAATGGCCCGCCGGATGGCCGAGGCCGGGGCCACCATCGGGTCGCGCATCGCTCCCGACCGCTGGTTGCGTGACCGCATGGCCCAGCACCGCGAGGCGCGCGGCGCCCATGTCCAGGCGCTGGCCGACGGGCGGTGGATCCAGATCAACGAACTGCGCACCAGCGGCGGCGGCATCGTCGGCATCTATACCGACGTCACCATGGTCAAGGCCGAGGATGCCCGCCAGCGCGCCCGCGAACTGGGCGAGCGCAACCTGGCGCTGCAGACCACGCTCGACACGCTGTCCGAAGGGGTCTGCCTGTTCGACGTCCAGCGCCGCTTGCAGGCGTGGAACGAAGGCGTGGCGGCGCTGCTGGGCCTCGATGTCGGCAGCGAGGGGGCACTGCTGGCAAGCCACGAGGCGCTGGTGCGCTGGTGCGCCGAGCAGGGCGGGCTGGAGCGCGCCGAGGCGCTGGAATGGCGCGAAGGCGGCGGCGCCCGGGTGGTGAGCGACTGCCGCATGTTCGCCGATGGCGAGGGCGCGCGCCATTTCACGATCCGGTCGGTGCCGCTGACCAGCGGCGGCATGGTCTTCACCTTCGACGACGTGACCGACCAGGTCCGCTTCCGCCGCTCGCTGACCGAGACCGCCGAGACGCTGGAGCGCCGGGTGGCCGAGCGTACCGCCGAACTGGTGGAAGTGAACCTGCGGCTGGTCGCCGCCACCGAGGCGGCGCTGGAGGCCAATCGCTCCAAGACCAGCTTCCTCGCCGCCGCCAGCCATGACCTGCTGCAGCCGCTCAACGCCGCACGGCTGTTCGTGTCGGCGCTGGGCAGCGAGGCCTTGCCGGAAAAGCCGCAGGCGCTGGTGCGGCAGGCCGCCTCCGCGCTCGATTCGGTGGAGGACCTGCTCGAAGCCCTGTTCGAGATCTCGCGCCTCGATGCCGGCGCGATCCAGCCCGAACTCGGCGACCTGCCCCTGGCGCCGCTGCTGGCCGCGCTGCGCCGCGAGTTCGCGCCGCTGGCGGAAGCGGCGGGGCTCGCGCTGGTGGTGCCGGACAGCGCGGACTGGGTGCGATCCGATGCCCGGCTCCTGCGGCGGGTCCTGCAGAACTTCGTCTCCAACGCGATCCGCTACACCGCGCGGGGGGAGGTGCGGGTGGAGCTGGCTGGGGCCGGGGCCGGGGAGGGGGCGGGAGCGGGAGCGGGAGCGGGAGCGGGAGCGGGAGCGGGAGCGGGAGCGGGAGCGGGAGACGAACTGGTGGTCACCGTGCGCGACACCGGCCCGGGCATCGCCGAGGCCGAGCGCGCCGCGATCTACGAGGAATTCCGCCGCCTCGATGCCACCCGCAAGATCCCCGGCAAGGGGCTGGGCCTTGCCATCGTGCGGCGGGTGACAACGATGCTCGGCCACGAACTGGGGCTGGAGAGCACGCCGGGGAAGGGCTCGGCCTTCTCGGTGCGCCTGCCGCGCGCCGTGCCCCGGCCGGCCTGCACGGCGCCGGAGGAGCTGGGCGATCCGGCCGGCCCCGGCACGCGGTGCGGCGGCGGCGCGCTGGTGCTGGTGATCGACAACGAACCGGCGATCCTGGCGGGCATGGCGGCCTTGCTGGGGAGCTGGGGGCTGGAGGTCGTTGCCGCCGGCGACCCGGACGATCCGCAAGTCGCCGCCGCGCTGGCGCGCGGCCCGGCCATGCTGATCGCCGACTATCATCTCGACAACGGGCTGACCGGCGACGACGCGGTCCTGGCCCTGCGCGCACGGCTGGGCCGGGACCTGCCCGCCTGCCTCGTCACCGCCGATCGCGGCGAGCCGCTCAAGGCTCGGGCCGCCGCGCTGGGCCTGCCCTTGTTCACCAAGCCGGTGAAACCGGCGCGCCTGCGGGCGCTGCTGCGGCAACTGGAGGTGCTTTAGGTCGTTCTATTCATCCCGCCACGTGCAGCGACATCAGCGAGGAGGAATAAGGCGCGAGCAGCTCTGCCGCGCGTTTCCAGTCGCCGCGCAGCCAGAGGTCGTGCGCGGCGGGATCGGCGGGCAGGATCACCGGCATCGTCTCGCGCCCCTCGGAGCGCAGCGCGGCATTGGCGGGGGCGGTGAGCAGCGCGAAGCTGGGTACTTCGCTGTCCTTCCAGACCCCGGCCATGGCGAAGACCGGCTGGTCGGCGGCGCCGAACCAGCATGCCCGGCGCTTGCCGTCACGCGGGTCCGCCTTGCCCCATTCCATGAAGGCCGTGGCCGGGACCAGGCAGCGGAACTCGCTGTTGCGCAAGGTGCCGATCCAGAACGGGCTTTCGAGATTGCGCACGGTAAGGATGCCATGACGCCGTTCATCCCAGCCCCGCGGCGGCGGGGGGACGCCCCAGAGGCGCGGGATCATCCGGCGCGGCAGGCGCTTTTCCGGGCGCGGCCCCGCCACGAACTCGCGGCCCATGGTGATGACGGGCGCAAAGCCGCCCGCCGAAACCGCGCCGCCGGGCCAGGGGTCGTTGCCGGCGTCGAGGCCGAAGGTGCGAGCCACTTCGCGGGCAGGGGCGTCGAGGCGATAGATCATCGGCATGGCTGCTTCGGGCCCTAGACGGAGGCAAAAGCCGCGTCTATCGTCCGGCCATCCCCGGGGAGCTTGTGCCTAGGGTTTTCGCTTTTGCGAGAGCCTGCAGGAAACAAATGGCTGAGAGGGGCAGGTCACGCTGCCCGACCCGTTGAACCTGAACCCGTTAACACGGGCGGAGGGAAGGGCGGGCCACAGGACTATCTGTCGCGACCTTTCTTTCGTCCATAAGCCGAAGGAAAATCGCTTATGGCCGACATCAATTCCAAATTGGAAATCGGCGTCACCACCGGACCCATTCGCGGGTCGAAGAAGATTCACGTCGGGCCGCTTGGCGTGGCCATGCGGGAGATTCACCTTGAGCCCGGTTCGGGCGAGGCGCCGGTGCGTGTCTACGATACGTCCGGCCCCTACACCGATCCGAATGTCACCATCGACATCGCCGCCGGTCTTGCCGCCAAACGCCGGACATGGATTCTCGCACGCGGAGACGTGGAGGATTACGAGGCCCGCGCCGTAAAGCCGGAGGACAACGGCCAGCATCTTGGCGCATTGGGGCCTGACCGTTCGGGCGGCGTCCCGGCCTTCCCCAACGTCGTGAAGCGCCCGCTGCGCGCCAAAGCGGGCATGAACGTCAGCCAGATGCACTACGCCCGCCGGGGCATCATCACGCCGGAGATGGAATACGTCGCCGAGCGTGAGAACCTCGGCCGCGCGATGCTGAAGGCATACGCGCGCGACGGTCAGGCCAGAGATGGTGAAAGTTGGGGCGCGGCCATCCCCGACTACGTCACCCCCGAATTCGTGCGTGAGGAAGTGGCGCGCGGCCGGGCGATCATCCCCGCCAACATCAACCACCCCGAAAGCGAGCCGATGGCGATCGGCCGTAATTTCCTCGTCAAGATCAACGCCAACATCGGCAATTCCGCCGTCGCCTCGGACGTGGCGAGCGAGGTGGACAAGATGGTCTGGTCGATCCGCTGGGGCGCGGACACGGTGATGGACCTCTCCACCGGGCGCAACATCCACGACACCCGCGAATGGATCATCCGCAACAGCCCCGTGCCGATCGGCACCGTGCCGATCTATCAGGCGCTGGAAAAGGTCGGCGGCATTGCCGAGGACCTGACCTGGGAGGTGTTCCGCGACACCCTGATCGAACAGGCCGAGCAGGGCGTGGACTACTTCACCATCCACGCCGGCGTGCGCCTGCCCTTCGTGCCGCTTGCGGCCAGGCGCGTGACCGGCATCGTCAGCCGGGGCGGCTCGATCATGGCCAAGTGGTGCCTTGCCCACCACAAGGAATCGTTCCTCTACGAACGCTTCGACGAGATCACCGAGATCATGAAGGCCTACGACGTCGCCTATTCGCTGGGCGATGGCCTGCGCCCCGGCTCGATCGCCGACGCCAATGACGAGGCGCAGTTCGCCGAACTCTATACCCTCGGCGAGCTGACGAAGCGGGCCTGGGCGCAGGATGTGCAGGTGATGATCGAGGGGCCGGGCCATGTGCCGATGCACAAGGTGAAGGAGAACATGGACAAGCAGCTCGAGGCTTGCGGCGAGGCGCCGTTCTACACCCTCGGGCCGCTGGTGACCGACATTGCGCCGGGCTACGACCATATCACCAGCGGCATCGGCGCGGCCATGATCGGCTGGTACGGCACGGCGATGCTCTGCTACGTCACGCCCAAGGAGCACCTTGGCCTGCCGGACCGCGACGACGTGAAGGTCGGCGTTGTCACCTACAAGCTGGCCGCCCATGCCGCCGATCTCGCCAAGGGGCACCCGGCCGCCAAGGTCCGCGACGATGCGCTGTCCCGCGCCCGTTTCGAGTTCCGCTGGCGCGACCAGTTCAACCTCAGCCTCGATCCCGACACCGCCGAGCAGTACCACGACCAGACGCTTCCCGCCGAAGGCGCGAAGTCCGCGCATTTCTGCTCGATGTGCGGGCCGAAGTTCTGTTCGATGAAGATCAGCCAGGAAGTGCGGGACTTCGCGGCGAAGCAGAACCAGCCGGTGCAGGCCT
This sequence comes from Sphingomonas sp. IC081, assembly GCF_006874585.1. Taxonomy (GTDB): domain Bacteria; phylum Pseudomonadota; class Alphaproteobacteria; order Sphingomonadales; family Sphingomonadaceae; genus Novosphingobium. Next base: position 2,721,436 of record NZ_CP029761.1, on the reverse strand, counting down.
TTGTCGCGGCCGAGGAGGCCGAGGCGGGCATGGCCGAAATGAGCAAGGTGTTCCGCGAGACCGGCAGCGAACTCTACATGGGCGCCGGCGGGCGCGAGCACGACTGACGGCGCTGTGCCGATCCCCGACCCCGTATTTTACGCTGCCCCGTATTTTTACGCTGCAATGCAACAAATACGGGGTCGTCCGTCTTCGCGAGTGCGAAATGCGGTGCTAAAATGAAGGGCCCCCCAACGGAGCCCCGATTCCATGCGTGATCCCGCAGCCGAATGGCTGAAACTGGCAAGCGAGAGTTACAGCCTCTGGGCCGATTCGATGATGGTGATCGGCATGCGCACCGCCGACATGATGACCGGCCGCGGCAGCAGCCACGAGAACCTGCGCATGGTGACCGAGAAAGTCGAGGCCAATGCCGAACTGGCCGCCAAGCTGTTCTGGGGCGGCCCGACCACGCCGGAGAAGGCCGCCCGCAAGGCCGTGGGCCACTACCGCAAGCGCGTCAGGGCCAATCGCAGGCGGCTTTCCAGGGGGTAAGTATCAGCGCTTGCGCACGAATTCCGCGCGCAGGACCAGGCCCTTGATGCCGGGATACTTGCAGTCGATCTCCTGGGCGTCGCCGGTCAGGCGGATCGAGGGGATCAGGGTGCCGCGCTTGAGCGTCTGGCCCGCGCCCTTGACGTCGAGATCCTTGATCAGCGTCACCGCATCGCCGTCCGCCAGCAGGTTGCCCACCGCGTCGCGCACTTCGACGGTGTCCGCCGCCGCGCGCTTGGCGGCCAGTTCCGAGGCGGGCAGCCATTCGCCGCTCTCTTCGTCGTAGATGTAGTCTTCGTCGTCAGCCGACATGTCGTATTCTCCTGTTGGCAAGGCCCATGGCAGGACCAGCCCGGTTTGGCGAGTGTCATGACAGCACGGGGACAGGTCCGCATCCGGATTACGTTCCTGCAGGGCAAGGATTTGCTATGCTGCTTGCAGGCAAGCCGGGGGACACATGACGCAGCCCAGCGAGAGTAACGAGTATTTCGGCCCGGCCGAGCAGGTGGTGCAGCATTCGGACATCGGCAGTTTCATGCCGGTGGGCTATTACCGGCCCATTCCCATCGTCTGGTTCGCGGGCGGCTGGTTCGTGCAGGTCGGCGCCTTGCTCTTCCTGTTTTTGCTGCTGCTGGGCAAGCCGATCCTCTATCCGCTGCTGACGACCGCACTGGTCAGCTACGGGATCGGCCACTGGACCTTCGGGCGCGGCATGTCGGGGGCATCGACGGGGTGGAAGGTCTTCACCGTCGCCGCGCTGGGCCTCAACTGGGTGCTGGTGGCGCTGGTGGAATGGGCCTTGCTGGCCGGCTGAGCAGCGTAGCGTTGGCGGGAGCGGCCATGGCGGGATCAGGGCCGGGAAGGTGGATATGGAAGCGCTTGCCAAACTGATCACCGCCATGGCCGCGCTGCTCGGCGCGATCGTCTGGCCGGTCATCTTCCTGACGCTGGTGGTGCTGTTCCGCAAGGAGCTGGCCGCCGCCATCGAGCGCCTGCCCGGCCTGTTCGACCGGCTGCGCAAGATGAAAGTGGCGGGCGTCGAGGCCGAACTCGACGCGCTGGCGGAAAAGTCGCCGGACCGGGGCGGGGTCACCGCGGACCAGGCGCGCGCCACCGCGCAGCTTTCGATCCAGGCGCGGGAAAGCGGCAGCAGCGCGATGCAGGCCGAACTCGACAAGCTCTGCCTGCAGTACGACACGATCCTGCGCACGATGCCCGCCGGTGCGCTGCGCACCCAGGAAATGAACCGGATCCTCGTCAAGCTGCGCGCGCTGGGGCCCTCCACCTCGGGCCGCATCGACGCGCTCAAGCGCGCGGGCTCGGCGGGCAGCAGGCTGGCGGCGGTGGCGATGATGCAGATGGAGCCGGAACTGGCCGACCTGCCCTGGCTGCTCGACCGCTTTTCCAGCGAGGCGCCATTTGTCTTCTACCACGCGGCGCTGGCGCTGGAGAACGCGGCGAATGCGGCGAACGGGCCGGATCGCGGCGGCGTCGCCGAGTTCGCACGGCAGGCGCTGGCCATCGTCGAGGATCATCTCAAGCCGGACGAGGCAACCGTCGCCGTGCTGCGCGCCCTGATCGAAGGCGGGGCGAACGCCTAAAAGGCTGGCGCTGGCTTCGCACATGCGGCATGGGCGGTGGCATGCGTTCCCCCGATGCCCAGTCCGACCGCTTCCCGATGGGGGAAGTGGAGTTCGTTGCCCTGATGGCCTCGCTCCAGGCGCTGATGGCGCTCTCGATCGATGTCATGCTGCCCGCGCTCGGCGCGATTTCGCGCGACCTGCATCTGGCCGATCCGAACAGCCGCCAGCTGATCGTCGGCGTCTTCCTGATCTGCTCGGGGCTCGGCTCGCTGTTTCCCGGCGCGCTGGCCGACCGCTTCGGGCGCCGCCCGGTGGTGCTGACCGCGATCGGCGCCTACATCGCGACCGCCTTCCTCTGCGCGATCTCGGGCAGCTTCCTGCTGCTGCTGATCGCGCGCGGTTTCATGGGGGCGTTCTGTTCGGCGATGATGGTCATGCCGATGACCATCCTGCGCGACCGTTTCGACGGTGACCGCATGGCCCGCACCCAGTCGCTGGTGGCGATGACGTTCATGGTCGTGCCGATGGTGGCGCCGATGATCGGCCAGACCGTGCTGCTGTTTGTCGGCTGGCGCTGGATCTTCGGGATCATGTGCACGATGGGGGTGCTGGTCTTCGCCTGGAGCTTCATGCGCCTGCCCGAGACGCTCCACCCCGACTACCGCCAGCCGATCCAGCCGCGGGTGATCGGCGGCAACATGCTGCTGGCGCTCAGGGAGCGCTCCGCCTTCGGCTACTTCCTCGGCGCCGCCTTCGTGCAGGGGGCGCTGTTCGGCTACATCAATTCGGCGCAGCAGCTGGTGGGCGAGCACTTCGGCGCCGGCACTTTCTTCCCGGTGATCTTCGGCGGCATGGCGCTGGTCATGGCCTGCTCGAACTTCCTCAATTCGCGCATCGTCGAGAAGTTCGGCGCCCGCCGCGTCTCGCACACGGCGCTGCTGTGCTACATCCTGTTTGCCGCCGTGCACCTTGTCTTCGCGATGCGCGGCGAGAGCATCTGGGCCTTCATCCCGCTGATGACGGTGACGATGTGCATGATGAGTTTCATCGGCGCGAACTTCCAGGCGATCTCGCTCCAGCCCTTCGCGCGGATCGCGGGGGCGGCGGCCTCGGTCATGTCGTTCGTGCGCACGGTGCTGGGCGCGGCGCTGGGGTCGCTGATCGGGCAGGCCTACGACGGCACCGCGCGGCCGATCCTGGGGGCGATGGTGGTCTGCGGGCTGACCGGACTGGTGCTGGTGCTCTATTCCGAGCACGGTCGCCTGTTCCGCCGGGTCAATCCGCCGGGCTTCTACAAGGCGCATCCGCCGTCGGCGGGGCATGAGTTCTGACAGGGGATTTTCGGGGGCGCGTGGCCCCCGATTTTCCTTTCGGCGCTGGTCAGACCCTTCGTCCGCGGAACAGCTGGACCAGGCCGACCACGATGGCGACCACGAGCAGGACGTGGATCAGCGCGCTCGACACATGGAACACGACAAAGCCGAGCAGCCACAGCACGATGAGAATGGCAGCGATGGTGAAAAGCATGGCATCTTCTCCTTTGAGCGATCACGGGAGAAACGCGCAGGCGTCGTTATGGCTGCATGAAGACTTTGCAGCGCGCGCTATGTGCCCTGCGCACACGACTCGTCTCAGGCCGAGGGCGGACGGCAGATTGCCGCGGCGGGGCCGGTTGCCGCCGCGCGGCGGGCACGGCATGGTCCCGCCTGCGACCGCGAATCGCCCTTGGGCGTGTCTCGCTGCTGCTCTTCGGGTCCACCGGTTTCGATAAATTCCAGAATGAACCGTAACCGGGCCGGTCCAGGCGGGCCCATCCCGTCTGGCCAATCCGGCCGAGGCGGGCCAGTCTCGTGCCTGCCATGCCGGCGAAGCGCTGCCTTGCGCGGATTTCAGTCGTGCAACCTGGCCGGATGGGCCTGCGCCAGCGCCGCCAGTTCGCGGCGCGAGAGCACCGGTCGCGAGGTTTCCGGATCGGGCACGCGGGGCGAGCGCGCCTCGGCCAGCGCCGTCCAGACATGGCCAAGCTTGTGCCAGCCGGAAATCTGCACGCGGTGGTCCCAGGCATGGGCGCCCAGCCGCTCCACCTCGCGGGCGATCTCGCTGTAGATGCCGGCGGCGGAGAGCACTGCCCAGCGCTGGCGGAACTGCAGGCGCGCGGCGCCGACGCGGGCGGAATCCTCGTATTCGCGGGCCAGCGCGCAGGCCTGCGCGACCATCGGCACCAGCGCGCCGCGGTAGTGCGGCTTGGTCACTTCGCCGGGCGGAATGTCGGCCTCGGCCAGCCATTCGACCGGCAGGTAGCAGCGCCCGTTGGCATCGTCTTCCCAGACGTCACGCACGATATTGGCGAGCTGGAAGGCAATGCCGAGGTCGCAGGCGCGGTCGAGCGTGTCCTGGTCCTCGGGCGAGACCCCCATGACCAGCGCCATCATCACCCCCACGGCGCCGGCGACATGGTAGCAGTAGCGCAGCATGTCCGCCTCGCTGCGCGGGCGCCAGTCGTCGGCGTCGAGCGCGAAGCCGGCCAGCACGTCCTCGACCAGGGCATCGGTGATCGGCACTTCGCGGCGCAGCTGGGCGAGCGCGTCGAAGGCCGGGGTGCCGGTGCTTTCGCCCGCCATGGCGAGTTCGGTGAGGGTGCGGATCGTCGCCAGCCGGTCCTGCGGGGCGAGCCGGGTGCCGAGGCGGACCGGGGCGGCGGCGCGGCCATGGTCCTGCTCGTCGGCGATGTCGTCGCAGGCGCGGCACCAGGCATAGAGCAGCCAGACCCGCTCGCGCGTGGCGCGGTCGAACAGCCGGCTGGCCGCGGCAAAGCTCTTCGAGCCCTTGCGGATCGAGCGGTGCGCGGAGCGGACCAGTGCGGAGCGGGTGGCTGGCATGTCGTCTGTCGCCCGGGACGCCTCAGAGCGTCTTGGGGTCCATCTTCACGATCGGCACGATCGGCTCGTGCGCGGCCATGCGGCCCAGCAGCGATTCGAGGTCGGTGTCGTCGATGATGATGCCCTGGTGGGCGGGGCGCACGAAGCCGACTTCGCCCATGTGGCGGTTGAACGCCAGCAGCATGTCGTAGAACCCGAAGGCATTGAGCACGCCGACCGGCTTGTCGTGATAGCCCAGCTGCGACCAGCTGACCGCTTCCCACAGCTCGTCCATGGTGCCCACGCCCCCGGGGATGACCACGAAGCCGTCCGACAGGCGGGTGAACTCGGCCTTGCGCTCGTGCATGGTCGCAACGACGTGGAGTTCGGTGCAGTCGTGGTTGGCCACTTCGCCGCCGCGTCCGTTACCGCCGACCAGCGCCTCGGGAATGATGCCGATCACTTCGCCGCCTTCGGCCAGCGCGCCGGCCGCCACCGCGCCCATCAGGCCAAGGCGGCCGCCGCCGTAGACGACGCCGATGCCCTTCTTCGCCAGCGTCGCGCCGACTTCGCGGGCGAGTTCGATGTAGCGGGGATCGGCGGGGGTGGCCGAACCGCAGTAGACGGCAAGACGCTTCATGTCAGTCGATAACCTTCAGTTGCACCTGCGCACCCTCCGGCAGATCCTGGGTCTGCCGGGCAAGGTCGCCGGTAAGATAGATCAGTTTCACGAAATCGATTCGGATCAGGTTTTCGTGCGCATAGTCCCCGGCGAGCATCGCCGGAAGCGTGAGACTGTAGACTTCCCCAGGCGCGGGCGGGCCGAGCCGCGCCGCCGCCGCATCGACCAGCGCATCGGCGCGCCAGATCGCCCCGGTTTCCTCCAGCGCCATGTGCGCCTTTGCCGCCGCCTCGTCGCCCAGCCGGGTAAGCGCGCCGAGGTCGGGGTCGAGATAGTGGTAGGCGCCGTCCGCATCGGTCACCAGCGCATGGCCCATCAGGCTGTGGGCGACGACTTCGGCAAAGGTCACCCCGGTCCAGCCCCAGGCGGCATTGAGTGCGTGGACCTCGCGGCTCACTTGAGGTCTGCCACCATCAGCCGCGCGGTTGCCCGCGCGCTGGCGACGACGCCGGGAATGCCCGCGCCGGGATGGGTGCCGGCGCCGACCAGGTAGAAGTTCTTCAGCTTGTCGTCGCGGTTGTGGCCGCGCAGCCAGGCGCTCTGCGTGAGCAGCGGCTCGAGGCTGAAGGCATTGCCCTTCCAGGCGCTGAAATCGGTCTCGAAATCGCTCGGCGCATAGTGGAAGCTGGTGACCAGCCGGTCCTGCAGGTCGGGGATCAGGCGGCGGCTGACTTCGGCCAGCACCCGGCGTTCCAGCAGCGGGCCGACGTCCTTCCAGTCCACCGGCAGCTTGCCGAGGTTGGCGACCGGGACCAGCGCGTAGAACGTGCTCTTGCCGGGGGGCGCCATGGCGGGATCGGTGACGCTGGGATGGTGCAGGTAGATCGAGAAGTCGCGCGGCAGCACGCCGTGCTCGAAGATGTCCTCGAGCAGGCCCTTGTAGCGCGGCCCGAACAGCACCGAGTGGTGCGGGATGCCCGGCCAGGTGCCCTCGAGCCCGAAGTGGACAACAAAGACGCTGGGGGTGAAGCGCTTGCGGGCGAGCTTCCTGGCCATGTCCTGCCCGCGCGCGGTTCCCGCCAGCAGGTCGCGGTAGCTGTGCATGATGTCGCCGTTGCTGGCGACCGCGTCGAACCGGCCGCGCCAGCCGCTTTCGCATTCCACTTCGCTGACATGGTCGCCGATGGTGTGGATCGCGGCCACCTTGTCGCCGAGCCGCACGGTGCCGCCGATACGCTCGAACTGGCGGGCCATGGCCTGCGCCAGCTTGTTGGTGCCGCCGCGCGCCCACCAGACGCCGCCGTCCTTCTCCAGCTTGTGGATCAGCGCGTAGATCGCGCTGGTGGTCATCGGGTTGCCGCCCACCAGCAGGGTGTGGAACGAGAGCGCCTGGCGCAAGTGCTCGTCCTTCACGAAGTGCGAGACCATCGAATAGACCGAGCGCCAGGCCTGGTAGCGGGCCAGCGCCGGGGCGGCCTTCACCATGCTGGAAAAATCGAGGAAGGCCTCGTCGCCGAGCCGCACGTAGCCTTCCTGGTAGACACCCTCGGCGTAGCGCAGGAATTCCTCGTAGCCGCCGATGTCCTGCGGGGCGACGCGGGTGATCTCCCGGCGCAGCGCGGCATCGTCGTTCGAATAGTCGAAGGTCACGCCGTCGGTCCAGTTGAGCCGGTAGAACGGCATGACCGGCATCAACTCGATGTCGTCGGCGATGTCGTGCCCGGTCAGGGTCCACAAGTCGCGCAGCGAATTGGGGTCGGTGATGACGGTGGGACCGGCATCGAAGGTGAAGCCCTCGCGCTGCCAGACCCCGGCGCGCCCGCCCACCATCTCGCGCGCCTCGACCAGCGTGGTCTCGATCCCCGCCGCCTGGAGCCGGATGGCAAGGGCAAGGCCGCCGAACCCGGCGCCGATGATGCAGGCTTTTTTCACAGCGATGTTCTCATTTTGGGGCCGAGGTCCGCCAGCGGGCGGCCCCCGCCCAGCAGGCTGGCGAGTGCGGCGCCCAGCGGCACCGGCGGCTTGCCGGCAAGCAGGCGCGCGCGGTCGGCCAGGGTCGACCGGCCGGCATAGAAACGCTCCACCAGCGGTTCCGGCAGGCGGTAGAAACGTTCGAGCACGCGCCAGCGCGCCTCGGGCGGCGCGGCGGCGAACAGCATGCGAGTCAACATCCGGTAGTAGCGCCCCCCGCGCCAGTGGTTTGCGGCCCATGCATGACCCGCCCTTCCTAGGCCGATGCCGGAGAACTTGTCGAGAGTGGTGAGGTACATGGCGAATCGCACGGCATCGGGAAACGAATAGGAGGTCAGCGGATGGATCAGTGCCGCGCGTGCTCCGGCGCGAAGGTCTGCGCCGCAGTCTCCGGCGGCCCAGAACGCCTCGAAATCCCCGGCTGCGATCACCGGCAGCACCCCGGTTTCCTCGTATTCCACCGCTTCCACCTGCCAGCCCGCGCCTTGCGCATAGGCGGCGATCCGCTCGCGCAGCACCGGCAGGTCGAGCGCGGGGGCATCGGCATAATAGGTGTCCTCGACAAAGACGGTGTCGGGCGAGAAGGGCAGGGCATAGACAAAGCGGTAGCCGCCGACCTGTTCGACCCGCGCGTCCATCACCACCGGGCGTTCGAGGCCGTGGGGCGCCCTGGTGCGCAGCAGCTGGCCCGCGAATTTCTGCCAGCCACCGGCCATGTGCGGCAGGGCGCCGGCGCCCCGTGCGTCGATGATCGCCCCGGCGCGGATCGTGCGGCCATCGGCGAGCAGGACCTGCGATCCGTCGATCCCGCGCACCTCGGCGCCGGTCAGGATGGCCGACGGCGGCAGCGCGGCGCGCAGGGCGGTGTCGAGCCGGGCGCTGGTGACGCTGGCATAGGGCGCGGCGAGGCGGCGGGAAAAGCCGGGGAAATGGACGTCGTAGCCGTCCCAGCGGGCGGCGATCAGCGGCTCCACCAGCGCGCGGCCTCCCTCCGCAAGATCGCCCGCAGGGTCATCGGCAAGGTCACTGGCAAAAAACGACCAGACGTGGTTGCCGCCCAGCCTCGCCCCGCGCTCGATCAGCCGCACGCGCAGTTCGGGGCGGTGCCGGGCCATGGCAAGCGCGATCAGCGAACCGGCAAGGCCGCCGCCGAGGATCGCGATATGGCAACTGGGATCATCCATCGCGCGAGGTCTAGGGGGCTGCGCGCTGCATCGCAACGTCGCAAGTCGCCAGCCGGCGCGTTCGCCATCGTCAGATCGCGTTTCTCCGCGCGATCCCGGCCAGCACCGCCGCGCTGGGCTTGGGGCTGCGCCTGAAGGTCGTGCGATCCAGCGTGTGCAGGCCGAATTGCGGCTTGTAGCCGAACACCCATTCGAAATTGTCGACCAGCGACCAGTGCATGTAGCCAAGGACCGGCACGCCGTCCTCGATCGCGCGCTTGAGCTCGGCAAGAGCCGCCGGGATCAGCCAGGCCCGCTTGGTGTCGTCGGCGGAATTGATGCCATGTTCGGTCACCATCACCGGCACCCCGCTCACCGCATGGGCGTAGCGCACCGCACCGGCAAGAGAGCCGGGGTAGATTTCCGATCCGGCGTCGTTGGTCACCGCGCCGGTCGGTGCGGGCAGGCGGCCCTTGCTGTTCCAGACGGTGCGCTCGTAGTTCTGCACGCCGACGAAGTCGTTGCCGCGCGCTGCCTCCAGCCAGGGCCGGTAGAGCCGCGCGCGCATCTCGTCGCGCAGGCTCCCGGGCCCTGCCGACTGGTCGTCGATCACGGCAAGGCTGACGCCGACCGGCAGGTCCGTGCGCGCGGCCTTGATCGCCGCGCGGCCGAGCCCGTGCCCGGCGAGGAGATGGGCCTGCACCACTTCGGGGTCGGCGACATAGAGCGGATTGCCCGGCAGGAAGCGGGCAACCGCATGGTCGCGCGCGGCGGCTTCCTGCATGGCCTTGTCGGCCGTCAGCAGGCGCGGGCCGATGTCACCGGGAAGGACGACGTCGAGCAGGCCGCTGAGATTGGGTTCGTTGAGAGTGGTGGCATGGGAGATCCCGGAGGCCAGATGGCGCGCGGCGCGGTCGCAGTAGCGTGCAAAAAGGGCAGGGGCGTCCGGGTTCGACCAGCCGCCGAGCGCGGCGAACCAGGCCGGCGTGGTGAAGTGGTTGAACGTCACCATCGCATGGAGGCCGCGTTCACGACAGCCTTCGATCATGGCCTTGTAGTGATCGAGCATGGCCACCGAAAACTGCCCGCTGGCCGGTTCGATCCGCGCCCATTCCAGGCTGAAACGGTAGGTGTTGAGCCCCATTCCCTTCACGAGGTCGAGGTCGACCGGCCACAGCGCGAAACTGTTGGCGGCATCGCCGGAGGGCTGCGCGTAGACGGTGGGCCGGGTCTGCTCCATCGCCCAGACGTCGCTGTTCACGTTGTTGCCCTCGACCTGGTGGGCGGCGGTGGCCGCGCCCCACAGGAACCCTTGCGGGAAACGGGGATCGGCCGGGCGCGGGGGCCGGGCCGGGGAGCCGGCAATTGCAAACGCCGGTGAACCGGCAGCGGCGACGGCCGCTGCGGCCAGCATGGTACGACGGTCGATCACGCATTCTCTCCGTTTGGTTGGCCGGCCCGTGTTCGGCCGATCACGATTTATTAGAATTGGTAATCTAATTATATTCGCGGTTCAAGTCGTGGAGGGCGTTCCCTCCCGCAAAGGGAAGGCGGTGGTCGCGGCGGCGGGGGCGGGGCGGATGGCGCGGTCCGTCGTGCGTGCCGACGTGTCGGCGAAGTCATCGGGCAATGATTTGAAATATCGTCCGGTTTCGGGAAGTGCTGGCAAGCGGTAGCGGGCGCTATCGTCCTAAATTGTCCGGGCGCCGTTTAAGAGTTTGCGAGCCTAGGTACTTTACGGCATGTTTGTGACGATGAACGGGGAACTCACAGTTTGCGACGCCGTGGAGCAGGATGCGGCGGCCATTGCCAGCATCTTCGCGCACTACGTGCTCGAAAGCACGGCCACATTCGAAACCGAGCCGCCCTGCCTCGAGGAAAGCCGCCGCCGCATCACCGCGACGCTGGAGGCGGGCTATCCCTTCCTGGTCGTGCGCGAGGGGGACGAGGGCCGGGCCGGGGCGGAAGGCGGGCGCGTGCTCGGCTTTGGTTATGCCCATAGGTACGGCCCGCGCGCGGGCTATCGCTTCAGCGTGGAGACGACGATCTATGTCGCCCCGGACAGTCTGGGGCGCGGCATCGGCGGGCGGCTGCTGGGGGCGCTGCTCGACCAGTGCGAGGCACGCGGTTTCCGGCAGGCCTTTGCGGTGATCGCCGAAAGCGAACCGGCCTCGGTGGTGCTCCACGCCCGCGCCGGTTTCCTGCCGGTCGGCACGCTGACGGCGGCGGGCTGGAAGCACGGCAAGTGGCTCGACGTCTTTGTCATGCAGCGCGCGCTGGGCGAGGGTAACCAGAGCCTGCCCGAGGCGGTCATTCCCTGAACCCCACCCGGTTGGCGAGGATCACCGCCTGGGTGCGACTGAACACCTGCAGCTTGTGCAGGATCGCCGAGACATGGGCCTTCACCGTCGTCATCGAGACATCCAGTTCATAGGCGATCTGCTTGTTGAGCCGCCCGCCCACCAGCTTGCCCAGCACCACCCGCTGCTGCGGCGTCAGCGCGGCGATGCGGGCGTGGATCGCGCGTTCCTCGTCCCCGGCGGCAAACGGGGTGTCGGCGGCGGTCATTTCCGGTTCGTAGATGCCGCCCGCCAGGACATGGGCAAAGGCATCGAGGAGGGCGCCGCGCGGCAGCGACTTGGGCAGGAATCCCGCCGCACCGGCCGCCAGCGCGGCGTGGACCACCTGCCGGTCGGTCACCCCGGAAACGATCACCACCGGGGTGGCCGGATAGCGTTCGCGCAGGGTCTCCAGCCCCGAGAGCCCCTCGATCCCCGGGATCAGCAGGTCCAGCAGCACCAGATCGGCCTCGCCCGCGGTGGCGAGCAGGTGGAGCGCGGGTTCCAGACCGTCGGCATCGAGGATCTCGCAGGCGGGAAAGGCCTGTTCCAGCACGGTGCGCAAACCGTCGCGCACGAGCGCGTGGTCGTCGACGATGATGACCCGCTCCGGTGCGTAGAGGGCGGGGAGTGGGGCAGTGTCGGGGACGGGATCGCGAGCTGGATCGGGGGTCGCCGGGTTTTCCATGGTCCTCTCCCGGATACAGGAAGTGCCGGGTCTATGCCGATCGTGGCGGCGCGGCCATCGCGGCTGGATCGGGTCTGGAGCAATCTCCCTGGCTGCCGGTGCGAATCGCGCGGTCACCATGGTGTCACATGCGGTCGGCATAGGCTGGGCGGGTGATGTATCCTGCGGTTTCCCCTGATGAACACGACACGCGATCCTGACGAGGGCCTGCCGCCGCTGCGGCTGGTCGTGCTGGCCGGGCAGGGTGCCGGTTCGGGAAGCGCTTCGGCCTTCGCAGGCGCTTCGGGCTTCGCAGGCGGGGACCCGCTGGCTGCCCGCTTTGCCGAAAGCCACCGCTGCCTGATCCCGCTGGCCGGGCGGCCGCTGATCGCCCATGTCCTCCAGACCGCCGCGCAGCACCCGCGCGTGACCAGCCTGGCGATCTGCGTCGAGCGTGAGGCATTCGATCCGATATGGGACGTGCTGACCCGCCTGCCGGGGCGCGGCAGCGTGGCGCTGGTCGAGGCGCAGGCCGATATCGCCGCCAGCGTGCGCGCCGCGACGCAAGGATGGGACGGCGCGGTGCTGGTCACCACCGCCGACCATGCCCTGCTCTCGCCCGGGGCCATCGACGCCATGATCGCCGCGCTGGAAAGCGCCGACGTCGCCTTCTCGCTCGCCCCGCGCGCGGCGGTGGAGGCCGCGCACCCGCGCGCCGGGCGCGGCTTCATCGCGCTCCACGACGGTGACTATGCGGCCTGCGACCTCTACGGCATGGCCTCGCCGCGCTTTGTCGGCGCTGTTCGCATCTTCGGCGGCACCCGCGCGGCCGGACAGGACGGCGCCCGGATCCGCCGCGCGGTGGGGGTGATGGGCATGGTGCTGGTGCGGCTGGGCATGGAGACGCTGGCCGGTGCGCTGGCCCGCGCCTCGCGCCGCCTCGGCATGCGGGTGCGCGCGGTGATCCTCGAGGACGGCACCCAGGCCATCGACGTCGATGACGACCGGACTTACGCCATCGTCCGCGACCTGCTGGAACGGCGTGAAGACGCTGCCCGGCTGGAAGCGAGCGCCCCCCGGACTGCCGTCGCCTGACCGGCAGCGGATTTTGCAGGCGCAAGGCGTCCAGATTCCTCGGGCAGAAACCTAAGGGCTGTTCCGAAGGGCCAGCATCGTCGCCGATCCTTGCGGACTGACGGAAGAGCCGTTTTCCGGTTACCCGTGCAGTTCCCCGTTCGGGGTCAGGCTGGAGTATGTCTGATGGGGGTTTGTGAAGCTAGGAACGGCTGAACTCAGCCGTTCCTGCACTTCCTGATCAGCTTTAAAAAGCTGATGGTGCGGTCGAGAAGACTCGAACTTCCACGGGCTTTCGCCCACAACGACCTCAACGTTGCGCGTCTACCAATTCCGCCACGACCGCTCAATCATCCGGAGCCGTTTTGCAACCGCTCCGTGGTAGGAGGGCGCCTCTATCAAGGAGGCCCTGACCCTGCAAGCGATTCGGGTCCGATTATTTATCAACAGGCACACTTTTTTCGATTTTTCGGCGAAAAATGGCGGAATTCCGCGGTTTTGTCCGCGAAAGAAAATTGCCGGTCGCTGTAGCGAAGTGGTGGCGGGAGGGAGAATCGTCTCCGCACGCCGCGAAAAACCAGCATCCGGCGACGCAGATTTTTGCCGAATGCGCAGCGCCGGACAGAAAAAACGCGTCACCCCGGCTTCGGGATGACGCGTTCCGTTCTCTGGATGGTCGGCAGGAGCCAGGCTCAGGCCTCAGCGGTTGCCGAGATCGCCCTTGCCCACGGTGCCGCTGGCCATGTCGAGCATCTTGTCGAGGCTCTTCTTGGCATCGAGGCGCAGCTGCTCGTCGATCTCGATGCGCGGTTCGAGGTCGCGCAGCGCCACGTAGAGCTTCTCCATGGTGTTGAGCGCCATGTAGGGGCAGATGTTGCAGTTGCAGTTGCCGTCCGCGCCGGGCGCGCCGATGAAGGTCTTGTCCGGCAGGGCCAGCTGCATCTGGTGGATGATGTGCGGCTCGGTGGCGACGATCAGCGTCTGGCCTTCCATCGCCTTGGCATAGTTGAGGATGCCGCTGGTCGAGCCGACATAGTCCGCATGGTCGACGATGTGCGGCGGGCATTCCGGGTGCGCGGCGATCGGCGCATCGGGGTGCTGGGCCTTGAGCTTGAGCAGCTCGGTCTCGCTGAAAGCCTCGTGCACGATGCATACGCCCGGCCAGAGCAGCATCTCACGGCCGAACTTGCGGCTGAGATAACCGCCAAGGTGCCGGTCCGGGCCGAAGATGATCTTCTGGTCGGCGGGGATCTGCTGGAGGATCGTCTCGGCGCTGGAGCTGGTGACGATGATGTCGGACAGCGCCTTCACCTCGGTCGAGCAGTTGATGTAGGTGAGCGCGATGTGATCGGGGTGCGCGGCGCGGAAAGCGGCGAACTTTTCCGGCGGGCACGAATCCTCAAGGCTGCAGCCCGCTTCCATGTCGGGCAGCACCACGATCTTTTCGGGGCTGAGGATCTTGGCGGTTTCGGCCATGAACTTCACGCCGCAGAAGGCGATCACGTCGGCATCGGTCTCGGCCGCCTTGCGGCTGAGTTCGAGGCTGTCGCCCACGAAATCGGCCAGATCCTGCAATTCGGGGCGCTGGTAATAGTGCGCGAGGATCACCGCGTCGCGCTCCTTGCGCAGCCGTTCGATCTCGGCGCGCAAGTCGAGCCCGGAGAGGTTGGCGGGAATTGCGGTCATGGTGTCCCTCGTTCTGCGTCTGGGGTCTGGCCAGTCCGGTCAGGTGCCGGAATTCGCCGCGCTATCTAGGGATGCTTGCCGCAATGCCCAAGCCAAAACGTGCAAGGCGCCTCGAAAAGCGCCGCTTACGCCGTGAAGCGCGCCGCCAGGGCGATCCACGGGGGCGTGATCGCCAGCAGCTCGACAATGACGTGGGCGAGAATGACCGTGATCGCCGCCGCGGTCGTCGCCGGATGGGTGTGGCCCAGGGTCCGGCGGTCGTGGCGCACGATCAGCCAGACCACGCCGAGCTGGATCACCATCGAAACCCATTCGCCCCAGGGCATGATTAGCGGCATCGGCAGCAGGCGGCCCAGCGCCGGCTCCATCAGCAGGATGGTGGAACCGGCCATCAGCCGCCGGTGCCAGTCGCCCTGCCGCCGCCGGGATACCGCCATGCCCACCAGCAGCGCGAAGAGCAGCGCGTCGACATGGACCAGCGCGAGGAAATAGGCCGGCGTGAAGAAGGGCGGGAACAGGCCCAGCCGCAGCGCCGTCAGGCACAGCGCGCTGGCCAGCACCACGATCGTCGGCACCATGACCGCGCTGGCCCAGCCGAGCCGCCGATGGATGGCGAGGCCGCCGGGGCCGCCTTTCCCGGCCAGCAGCGCCTGCGTGACCAGCAGGCCGAGCCAGGTCAGCATCGCCAGCCCATGCAAGTGCATGACCAGCGGCGCGCGGGCGTAATCGACAAAGCCGCGCAAGGCGAACTGGCCGAAGCAGAAGACGATAAAGAGCGAAAGGCCAATCGCCAGCTTCTGCCAGAACGAAAAGGCGCCGGAACGCGCCCGAGGCAATGTTGCCATGGTATCTCCCCTCATCCCGCCGCTGCGGGCCCCATCTCTCACGATGGGCGGGAAATACTTGAAATCCGGTTCAGGTCATACGTCAATTCGACGAATTACCCATGCGATACGATCGCGGTCCAGCCGTCGTTCTCGCGCTTTACAAGGCTTCTTTTTTCCAGATCAAGAAGATGGGCCAGTACAGAGCGTCCGGCGGCGGGCCATAGTCTTTCGTCGACGCCCTTGTACATCAGCGGCACCATTTCGCCGATCGTGTGATTTCCGGCCTCGATCTGCCTGAGGATCTGGCGCTCGCGCTGGCGGCGGTGGCCGATCATGCCGCGCACCAGCTGGCGCGGCTTCTCCACCGCCGGGCCGTGGGCGGGGAAATAGACCGTGTCCTGCGTCCGCTCGTAGAGTTTGGACAGGCTCTCCAGATAGGCGGTCATGTCGCCGTCGGGCGGGGAGACGACGCTGGTGGACCAGCCCATGACATGATCGCCGGTGAACAGCGCGCCGGTTTCGACAAGCGCGAAGCACAAGTGGTTGGAGGTGTGGCCGGGGGTGGCGACCGCTTCCAGCGTCCAGCCGTGGCCGGAGATCGTCTCGCCATCGGCAAGCACGCGGTCGGGCGTGTAGTCGGGGTCGAACGCGGCATCGGCGCGCGGGCCGTCATCGCTCAGCGTCAGCGGTGCGCAGCCGATGATCGCGGCGCCGGTGCGCGCCTTCAGCGGCGCGGCGGCGGGCGAATGGTCGCGGTGGGTGTGGGTGCAGGCAATGGCGACGACGCGCGCCTCGCCCACGGCGGCCAGGATCGCCTCGATATGTTCCTCGTCCGCCGGGCCGGGATCGATCACGGCGACTTCGTGGCCGTCGCCCACCACATGCGTCTGCGTGCCGGTATAGGTGAACGGCGAGGGATTGCGCGCGAGCACGCGGCGGACCAGCGGGGCGATCCGCTCGGTCACGGCATAAGGCTTGTCGGCGAGGTCCGGGGCGTTCATGGCGCCGATATGGTGATTTGCGCTGGTCCTGTCGAGGTCGGGCGATGGAAGAGGTAAACGGATGGCGGCCGAAGCGGACCTGATCCTGGTGATCGATGCCGGGACAACCTCCAACCGGGCGATGGTCTTTGCGGCGGACGGCGCCTTGCGCGCCACCGCGCAGCGGGCGCTGACGCAGCACTATCCGCAGCCCGGCTGGGTGGAGCACGATGCCTCGGAGATCTGGCAGGGCGTGCTTGCCTGCGCGCGCCATGCGGTCTCGCAAGTGGGCGGGGCGGCGCGGATCGCGGCGCTGGGCATCGCCAACCAGCGCGAGACGGTGGTGGCCTGGGACAAGGTGAGCGGCGAACCGCTTGCCCGCGCGCTGGTCTGGCAGGACCGGCGCACCGAGACGATCTGCGCGGCCTTGCGCGATGCCGGGCACGAGGCGGGCGTGCAGGCAAAAACCGGGCTGGTGCTCGATCCCTACTTCTCGGCCAGCAAGATGCGCTGGCTGATGGACCATGTGTCCGAAGTGCGCGCCGCGGCAGAGGCGGGGACGCTGGCGCTGGGCACGGTCGATTCGTGGTTGCTGTTCAAACTCACCGGCGGCGCGCACCGGACCGATGCGGGCAATGCCAGCCGGACCGCGCTCATGGCCCTCGACGGGGCAAGCTGGGATGCGGGGCTCTGCGATCTGTTTGCGGTGCCGCAGCAGGCCTTGCCGCAAGTGTGCGACAGCGCGGGCCGGTTCGGCACGGCGCTGCCCGAACTGCTGGGCGCGGCGATCCCGATCACCGGCGTCGCCGGCGACCAGCAGGCCGCGACGATCGGGCAGGGCTGCCTTGTCCCCGGTGCGACCAAGGCGACGTATGGCACCGGGGCCTTTGTGCTCGCCAACATGGGAGAGGCGGTGCCCGCCTCGCGGCACCGGCTGCTGGCGACGGTGCTGTGCCAGCTTGGCGGCAGGCGGACTTATGCGCTGGAGGGCTCGGTCTTTGTGGCGGGCAGCCTGGTGCAGTGGCTGCGCGACAGCCTCGGCCTGATCGATGCGGCGGGCGAGACCGAAGTGCTGGCCCGCTCGGTGCCGGACAATGGCGGGGTGGTCATCGTTCCGGCGCTGTCGGGGCTGGGGGCGCCGCACTGGCGGGCGGGGGCGCGCGGCGCGATCACCGGGCTGACGTTCGCGACCAGCCGCGCCCACCTGGCCCGCGCGGCGCTGGAGGCGATGGCGATGCAGACGCGCGATCTTGCCGAAGCCTTCGCGGCGGACGGCGCGCGCTGGACGCACCTCAGGATCGACGGCGGCATGAGCGCCAACGACTGGATGGCACAGGACATCGCCGACGTGCTCGGCATCCCGGTGGAGCGCCCCGGCCTTGTCGAGACCACCGCGCTGGGGGCGGCGATGCTGGCGGCGAGCGGGGCGGGCCTTTTCGCGAATCTGGAGGCGGCGGCAGCGGCGATGGCGGGGCAGCGGCGCGGTTTCATGCCCGCCATGGCGCCAGACGCGCGCGATCGGCGGATCGCGGCATGGGAAAAGGCGCTCTGTGCCGCTTCAGGGTAGGTTCGGGGCGTTTCTCGCGGTCAGCCGGCGAGGCGGCGCTCGATCCGCTCGCGCAGCTGCTGGATGGCGCTTGCGGGGCTGTCGCCGGTGAGTTTCCAGCTGCCTTCAAGCCTTAGCAGGCGGTCGTAGAAGCGGCGGGTGGTCTCCACCAGGGCGACGACGGAAGGCTCCAGCAGGGCCAGGTGGCGGGCGTCCGACTGGCGCATGACGGCCGACAGGCGGCCATTGCGCCTGAGCTGCAATTCGCTGATTTCGCCCATGAAATAGGACCGGTGGTGCAGCAGCCAGGCAATCGCGTGCATCATCCGGGTGGTCGTGCGCAGGCCCTCGCTGGACAGGGCGACGCGGGCAAGATCGCCCTCGATCGGGTGCGGGGCTTGCTGCGGGGCCTGGTAGGGCAGGGCAAAGGTCTGGCGAACGTCGTCGGAAAGCAGCAGGGCCTCGCGGTACAGGGCCTCGACGATGCGCGGATTGATGGGGGAAGGGGTCGACATACTCTGCCCGATATTTCCGAATGCCGGCGCCACTGCAACGGGCCGGCTGGGCCTATTCTAGGCTATTTTCCCCGATGTTCAGGAACGGAACGATCGGTTTTTTTGCGCGCGGTCCGCAACCGCCGGGCGAGCCTTGCGTCTACGGCCGTGCCGCAGCGGCCCCGATCACGCCCGGTCACGCGATGATGTCGGGGATCAGGTAGTCCTCGATCACCGAAATCTGGTCCTTCAGGCGCAGCTTGCGTTTTTTCAGGCGGGCGATCTGCAACTGGTCGCCGGCCCCGGCGGTATTCAGGGCATCGATCGCGGCATCGAGATCGCGGTGCTCGATCCTGAGTATTTCCAGGCGCTTGCGCATTTCCTCTTCGGTCACGCCGGAATTCCCTAGTCTCGAATGGCCGTTCTGAATGGGTGTCTGGGAGCGTCCCGCTCGGCGCAGGCAGCTCGCAGTTCACCGATATGAAGCATTCGCCATCTTCGCAAGATGCCGCGAATGTGGTTCGATCCGTTTTGCGCCGCATCGACACGATGCCGAGTCGCCAGACGTTGTCCGCGGGGGCGTGCTCCAAGGCCGGCCCCAAAGGCAGCAAAAAGAACATTCGGTCGTCGGGTATTTCCGGCCTTCAGCCCATTTGATGGCTGGATTGGGTGCGGCCCACCCCCCGGAGAAGAGGAGAAATGTCCATGGATACTCCACACGTCAGCGCGCTGCAGCTCAAACATGCCGGTCTTGAAAGACAGCTTCATGACGAATTGAGCCGCCCGATGCCTGACGCCGTGATGATCCAGGCCCTCAAGAAGCGAAAGCTTAAGCTCAAGGAGGAAATGTCGCGCCACTGAGCGCAGTTCCCAAGTGTCGGCGGCGGCACCTTCCCTGAGGTGCCGCCGTACGCTTGTGACGGGGCCGCCGGGGCCGCCTCTCCGCGCCAGCGAGGCGCGCTGCCGCCGCTTGCCATCCTTTAATCGGCCCAGCAGGCGGAAATTCTCCGATAACAGCCCATTTCATCGGTTCGGCGCGTTTGCAAAGCGCGCGCTTTGGGTTACGCGGGTCCCATGACCAGCGGAGCCGTCGAAGCAGCCCGGAACATCCTCACCAGCCTCCACGAGGTCATGGCGTCGCGTAATCACGCGCAATCCAAGCTCAACAACGTGGTGGAAGTGATCGGCGAGAGCCTCCATAGCGAGGTCTGCTCGGTCTACCTGCTGCGCGAGGGCATGCTCGAACTCTTCGCCACGCGCGGTCTCGCGCAGGAAGCCGTGCATGTCACCCGCATGGCGGTGGGTGAAGGCCTGGTGGGCTCGATCGCCGACCGGATCGAGACGCTGAACCTCGCCGAAGCGGCGGCGCATCCTGACTTTTCCTATCGGCCCGAAACCGGGGAGGACAAGTTCCACTCGTTCGCCGGCGTGCCGATCGTGCGGCGCGAGCGGGCGGTGGGCGTGCTCTGCGTCCAGCACGTCGAGCCGCGCCGCTAC
The DNA here is from genome assembly GCF_006874585.1 of Sphingomonas sp. IC081. Classification (GTDB taxonomy): domain Bacteria; phylum Pseudomonadota; class Alphaproteobacteria; order Sphingomonadales; family Sphingomonadaceae; genus Novosphingobium. The sequence goes on along the minus strand of NZ_CP029761.1, from coordinate 2,701,595 downwards.
GAGGAAGTCGAGATCGAGGCCCTGCAGACGGTCGCGATGGTGCTGGCCGAGATGATCACCAATGCCGATCTGGTCGACGAGGAGGACGTCAACGCGCCCGGCTCGTTGACGTCGGGGTCGCAGCAACTGCGCGGGCTGGCGCTGGTCAAGGGGCTCGCCTCGGGCGTGGCGGTCTACCACCAGCCGCGCGTCAACATCGAGCATATCGTCGCCGAGGATACCGAGGCCGAGCGCCAGCGGGTGATCCTTGCCTTCGACAAGATGCGCGAGCAGATCGACCGCATGGCCAGCCAGGCCGAGTTCGGTGTCGGCGGCGAGCATGAGGAAGTGCTCGAGACCTACCGCATGTTCGCCTACGACGAGGGCTGGACGCGGCGGATCAACGAGGCGATCGATTCCGGCCTGACCGCCGAAGCCGCGATCGAGCGGGTGCAGCAGCGCACCCGCATGCGCATGCGCCAGATCGACGATCCGTTGCTGGCGGACCGCATGCACGATCTGGAGGATCTCGCGAACCGGCTGCTGCGCATCGTTTCCGGCCAGCTCGGCACCGCCGCCTCGATGGGCCTCAGGAACGACGCGATCCTGATCGCGCGCAACCTTGGCCCGGCCGAACTGCTCGAATACGACAAGCGCCGCCTCAAGGGCGTGATCCTCGAGGAAGGCTCGCTGACCAGCCACGTCGTCATCGTTGCGCGGGCCATGGGCATTCCGGTGCTGGGCCGCGTGCGCGGGCTGCGCGGGGTGGTGCGCGAGGGGGACCAGCTGCTGCTCGATGCCGATCAGGCCAGCGCGATGGTGCGCCCGCCCGCCGGGGTGACCGAGGCCTTCGAGGCGCGTTTTGCCAAGAGCCGCGAGCGTCAGGCCGCCTATGCGGCGCTGCGCGACGTGCATCCCACCACGCGTGACGGCACCCGCGTGCAGGTCATGATCAATGCCGGCCTGCGCGACGATCTGGCCAACCTGACGATGACCGGCGCCGACGGCATCGGCCTGTTCCGCACCGAGTTCCAGTTCCTCGTCTCCGCCACCTTGCCCTCGCGCGAGCGCCAGACCCGGCTCTACCGCGATGTCATGGATGCGGCGGGCGACCGGCCGGTGAAGTTCCGCACGGTCGACATCGGCGGCGACAAGACCTTGCCCTACTTGCGCCACGACGACGGCGAGGGTGAGGAAAACCCGGCGATGGGCTGGCGCGCGCTGCGGGTCGCGCTCGAGCGCGAGGGGCTGCTCAAGGTCCAGGCGCGGGCGCTGCTGGAAGCGGCGGCGGGGCGCGTGCTGCACGTGATGTTCCCGCTGGTGGCCGAGCCCTGGGAGTTCGATGCCGCCAAGGCGGTGTTCGAGGGCCAGCTGGCCTATCTGCGCAAGCAGAAGAAAGTGCTGCCCGAGGCGATCCATTACGGCGTCATGCTGGAAGTGCCGGCCCTTGCCGAGCAGCTCGACGTGCTGGCGCCGAAGATCTCGTTCCTCTCGATCGGCACCAACGACCTGACCCAGTTCCTCTTCGCGGCGGATCGTTCGAACCCGAAGCTGGCCGAGCGTTACGACTGGATGAGCCCGGCGATCCTGCGCTTCCTGCGCCGCGTGGTGAAAAGCTGCGAGGGTCACAATGTCGACATCGCCGTCTGCGGCGAGATGGGCGGGCGCCGTCTGGAGGCGCTGGCCTTGCTCGGCATCGGCATCCACCGCCTGTCGATCACTCCGGCCTCGGTCGGCCCGATCAAGGACCTGATCGGCAAGGTCGACCTTGCCGAGATCGAGGCGGCGGTGGCGCAGTGGCTGGCCCAGCCGCCGGTCGATCTGCGCGCGGAACTCACGGCCTGGGCCGCCGCGCGCGACATCGCTGTCGATTGATCGGGGGCTAGGCCGCGGTGCCGATTGACACCGCTTCGTCTTGAAGGAATGTTACTCGGCGTGAACGGGGTCGCATCCGCCGCAGAATTCCGGGACAACGGTCTCGTCCCCGATTGACTTTGGGGACGTGCCCGGTTTGGAAACGATCCGGACCCGGAATTGTCATTTTTAGCGAATTCCCCTCGGGAGCGGAATGGAACACGTCGAGAATCAAGAAGCGATCGAGCAGGCTGGCAAGCAGGCGACGACGACCATAGGTACGGTGCTCGTCCGTGCGCGCGAGGCCGCCGGGCTGACGCGCGCCGATATCGCCGCCCAGACCAAGATCGCCGAGCGTCATCTCGCCGCGATCGAGGAAGACCGGCTCGGCGACCTTGCCGCGCGTACTTATGCGGTCGGCTTCTCGCGTGCCTATGCCCGCACGCTGGGCCTCGACGAGAAGGAAATCGCCGAGATCGTGCGCCGTCAGCTCGAAGCCGAAGGCGGCCGCGAGCAGGTGGTGGTGCCGCATTTCGAACCGGGCGACCCGGCGCGCGTGCCTTCGGCGCGGCTGGCCTGGCTTGCCGGTGGCGGCGCGCTGGTGGTGATCGTGCTGCTGGTGGTGTTCTGGGGCAGCTATCTCTCGCCCGAGGGCAAGCTGCCCGACCTGCTTTCGCCCAAGCCCGCCCCGGCGCCGACCAGGGTGGCCGTGCCGGTGCCCGCCGCACCCCAGGCGCCCGCGCCTGCGACGGGGCCAGTGGTGCTGACCGCGACCCAGGACGGCGTCTGGCTGCGTGTCACCGACGGCAGCGGCAAGCGCCTGGTCGAGACCGAACTCAAGAAGGGTGAAAGCTGGACCGTGCCGCAGGACGCCCAGGCGCCGCAGCTGCGCACCGGCCGACCCGATGCGCTGGCGCTGACGGTGGGCGGCCGGGCGATCCCGGCACTGGCCGACAAGCCGATGACGATGTCGGGCGTGTCGCTGACCCCGGCGGACCTCGACGCGCGTTCCCATCCGCAGGCTGCCGCCAGCGGCGCCCCGAATGCGGCTTCCGGCGCGGCTTCCCCTGCTCCGCAGGCCGCGGCCCCCCGCGTGCCCGGGCGGCGTCCGGCCAGCGGCGCCTCGGTGCCGCTGACTGCGGGCGAGGTTGCCGCGCCTGCGGCCGGGGGCGTGAGCGCCCCGGTGGCGGCGCCTTCGCCGCTTTCCACGACTTCCGACTGAGCCCGCCTCGACAGGGCGGGGATCTTCCGGCACCCCTAGCCGGAGAGGCTTGGTTAATGTGCGGTTCGGCCCCGAAGGTCCAGGACGGCTGCGGCCGGCGCCGCCCGATGGCGCACTCGCAGGCGGGAATGCGCTTGAGAGGCGGGGCTTCAAGGGCCGGGCTTGATGACGTGTCAGCGGGCGCGGCCCGAGACGGAGATGATTAGGCAATGTTTTCTTCACTGGGGTCGCAGCGCGCCGCAAAGGCGCTTTCCCTGATTACCGTTCGCCGGATGCGCCTTGCCGCCACCGGCACTGTCGCGCTGGCGCTGGTCGGCCTGAGCCTGCCCGCACAGGCGCAGGATGCCGGCACCGACGCGCGCCTCAAGAAAGTCGAATCCGAAGTGCGCGCGCTCCAGCGCAAGGTTTTCCCGGGCGGTGACGGCAAGTATTTTGCGCCGGAAATCACCGGCCCCGCCGCCGCGCCGACGCCTGCGCTCGGCCAGCCCGCGACCTCGCCGGTGAGCGACGTGCTGGTGCGCATGGATGCGCTCGAGACGCAGATGCGCAGCCTGACCGCGCAAGTGGAGCAGAACACCAACCGCATCAACCAGCTCGAAGCCAAGCTGGCGGCCAGCGTGCCGCCGCCGATGGACAGCGGCATGGCCGCGCCGAGCGCTTCCTCGTCGAACCTCTCGGCGATGAATGCGCCCGCTACCACTCCGGCCGCCACTCCGGCCTCCGGGCCCGCATCTGGCCAGCCCACGCTCAAGCCCGCGGCGCAGGTGCGTCCGGCCGCGCCCTCCGATTCGCGGATCGATGCGGTCAAGGCGGTGGTCAAGCCGCAGACCGCGGATGCGGCGGATGACGAATATTCCTATGGGTTCCGCCTGTGGGAAGCCAAGTTCTATCCCGAGGCGCAGCAGCAGCTGAAGCTCTACCTCGAGAAGTATCCCCGGCACGCCCGCGTCAGCTGGGGCCGCAACCTGCTCGGCCGCGCCTATCTCGACGACGGCAAGCCGCTGGAAGCCGCCAAGTGGTTCGTCCAGAACTACCAGGCCGACAAGCGCGGCGATCGTGCGCCCGACAGCCTGCTCTACCTCGCGGTGTCGATGAAGCAGATCAAGGACACCAAGCGCGCCTGCATCGTGCTGGCCGAGTTCAGCGAGACTTATGCGAGCGAGGCGGCGGGCCGCCTCAAGGGCCTCTACGATTCCACGCGCAATGGACTCACCTGCTCCTGAGCCCGCATTGATCCCGCAGGCGGAAGCGCTCGGTCGCTTCCGCGCGGGGCTGGCGGCGATCTGGCCGGAAGGCACGCACGATCCCGCGCTGCGGCTTGGCGTCGCGGTGTCGGGCGGGCCGGACAGTCTGGCGCTGCTGCTGCTGGCGAGCGCCGCCTTGCCCGGACGGGTCGAGGCGGCGACGGTCGACCACCGCCTGCGTGCTGAAAGCGCGCGCGAGGCGGCCGATGTCGCGGGCCTGTGCGCGCGCCTTGGCGTGCCCCATGCGGTGCTCGCCGTCACCGTGGCGCCGGGCAACGTCCAGGCCGAGGCGCGGGCGGCGCGGTATGCGGCGATGGCGGCATGGATGGCGGAGCGCGGCATCGCCGCGCTGGCGAGCGCGCACCATGCCGACGACCAGGCCGAGACGCTGCTCATGCGGCTCAACCGGGGCAGCGGGGTCGCCGGGCTGGCGGGCACGCGGAGCCGTGGCAGGGTGCCGGAAACCGCGTTTCCCTTGCTGCGCCCGCTGCTGGACTGGCGCCGCGCGGAACTGGCCGAAGTGGTCGAGGCTGCCGGTGTCGAAGCCGCGCAGGACCCCAGCAACCGCGACGATCGTTACGACCGCGTGCGGATCCGCAAGGCGCTGGCCGGGGCCGAGTGGCTGGACGTTGCCGCCGTGGCGCGCAGTGCCGAACATCTCGCCGATGCGGATGCCGCGCTCGAGTGGATGGCTGCGCTCGAATGGCGTTCCTGCGTGAAGAAGGAGCCGATGGGGCTGCGCTACCGCCCGCAGGCACCGCGTGCGGTGGTGCTGCGGGTCCTGGCGCGATGCGTCACCGAACTCGGCGGCGGCGAACCGCGCGGCAGCGCCGTGGCAAGGCTGCTGGATTCGCTCCAGGAAGGGCGTCCCGCCTCGATCGGCGAACTGGTGGTGCGTCCCAATGCCGGGGGGTGGAGTTTTGCCAGGGCCCCGGTGCGCGCGGCCCGGCGCTGATTTGAGGGGCCGAATTTCGGAAACCGGAATTTCAGGCCGTTCGGCCCTTCACGGCCTCCGGGCTCAGCTCTCGACGAGGTTGCTGCCGATCCCGGCCTGCTTGCCGCGGGTGATGTAGACCTTGTCGCCCAGCCGGGTGGCCGCGAAGAGCTTTGCGGCAAAATCGTCCGGCATGCCGACGCAGCCGTGGCTGGCGTAGCCCTTGGCCACTTCCGATCCGTGCAGGGTGATGCCGTCGTTGGTCAGCCGCTGCATGTAGGGCATCGGTGCCCCGGTATAGATGTTGGAGACGTGGTCCTTGTCCTTCTCGGTGATCGGGAAGACGCCGAGCGGGGTGGGCGTGTCCTCGGTGCCGAGCAGGACGGCGGTGGCGCCGATCTCGTAGCCGCCGCGGAACACCGAGAGCACGCGGGCATCGAGGTCGACGGTGATGACGATCGGACCTGCGGGTACGCCGGTCTCGTCCCAGTGCCATTCGCCGTACCGGATCGGGCCGTCGATCGGCAGGATGCGCTTGACCGTGAAGGCCGTGTCGGCGGGCTTGGCCGGTTGCGCCCGCGCGATGGGCGCGGCAGGCGCAATCCGGGGCTTTGATGCCATCCCGGCCGGCACGGCGGGCCGGGCGGCGGCCGAGGCGGCATTGGCGGAAAGTTCCGGCTGGCCGGCGATCATCAGCACACCCGCGATCACGGCCAGGGCCGGGGCTGCCGATGCGAGCAGGAGCCGGGCCCCCATCGGGGAGCGCTTGCGGGGGGAGACGATGTTTTCCACCCGCCGCTTATCGCGCGAACGCGAAATACTTGCCAGCGCGTTAACGAATGGCGTCCCGTTCGGGGACGGTTCTTCCGGTCAACCATTAACGGCGTGGGCGATCGCCCAGAGACCGTTTGAAAATTCGCGAAACGCGAATTTTGCGGCACCGGCCCGCTCCCCCACCCTATCACCCAACGTAGTATCCTGCGGGTGGTAGGGTGGGGAGCGGGCCGGTGCCGCCCCAAAAATGCCCCTCGGGCATTTTTCAACCGATCGCTCAGCCCTGTTCAGCCCCGCTCAACTCTTGTCCGGCGCCGCGATGCCGACGCGCAGGATCGAGTTGGCCAGTTCGGCAATGGCCTCGGGGGTCATGTCCTCGGCCCAGACGGCGTAGCGCAGGCCGAGGAAGACGTTCATGCCCATGATCGCCCAGGCATGGGCCTCGCCCAGCCCCTCGCGCAGTTCGCCCTTACGCATGCCTTCGCCGAGGCGCTCGGTGATGCGGCGGGCGGTCGATTCGTAATGGACCCGGAAGCTGGCGGGGTCGACGAATTCGCACTCGTCGATGATGCGGTAGATTTCCTTGTGCGCCCGCGCGAATTCGAGGAACCCGGTCAGCGCCGCGCGTTCGGTCTCCAGGGCCGGCAGCGGTTCGCGCAGGGCCTCGCGCGCGGCACCGCGCACCTTGCCGCTGAGATCGTCGACCAGCGCCCGGAAGATCTCGTCCTTCGAATCGAAGTAGGTGTAGAAACTGCCGAGCGCCGTGCCCGCGCGCTGGGTGATCCCGGTGATCGAGGCCTCGTGAAAGCCGCGCTCGCCGAATTCGATGGCGGCGGCATCCAGCAGCTTGCGCAAGGTGCGGCGGCCGCGCTCGGTGCGCGGCATCTTGGCTGTCGAGATCCGTTCCGCGGCCGGATCGGCGGCCTGTTCGTCGCGAAGGGCGACCGGGGGAGGGGGGGCATCTGTGGTCACGAAGCCACAGCTAACCCTCCTGTCGCGCCTTGGCAAATGTTCAATGTTGAAAGTTGATTCATGTATCGATAATGTCGCCTCCAACGATAAAGATCCTTGGGAGTGATGGACGATGCGAAAGGCGCGATTTGGTGGCGTGCGCGGCCGTAAGTGTGCGAGTATTCTGGCTTTGGCGACGGTTCTGGCGGGGGGCGGGGTTACCGCCCCGGCGTTGGCGCAGGATGATGCGGCGGCGCCTGCAGTCCCTGCGGCGGCGCCGGTAACGACGATGGGCGAGGGCGAGATCATCGTCACCGCCCGCCGCCGCGAGGAACGCCTGGTCGACGTGCCGATCGCGGTGTCGAGCTTCAGCGGCGACCAGCTCGCGCGCAGCGGCGCCCTCGACATCACCGACATCGCCCAGATGGCGCCCAACGTCACGCTGGAGCCTTCGCGCGGGACCAATTCCACGCTCTCCGCCTTCATTCGCGGCGTCGGCCAGCAGGATCCGGTCTCGGGCTTCGAGCAGGGCGTGGGCATCTATCTCGACGACGTCTACCTCAACCGCCCGCAGGCGGCGGTGCTCGACATCTACGAGGTCCAGCGCGTCGAAGTGCTGCGCGGCCCGCAGGGCACGCTTTATGGCCGCAACACCATCGGCGGCGCGGTGAAGTACGTGACCGCCGACCTTCCGGACACCTTCGCGCTCAAGGCGCGCGGCACGTACGGCACCTACAACCAGCTTGACGGCGTGGTCTCCGCCTCGGCGCCGATCGGGGACATCGTGCGCCTCGGCGCCGCGGTGGCGCGGCTCACGCGCGATGGCTTCGGCACCAACATCACCACCGGCAAGGACAACTACGACAAGGACGTCTGGGGCGCGCGCGGCACCCTGGAGATGGGCGGCCGGGGCGCCCCGGTCTCGATCCGCATCTCGGGCGACTATACCCGCGATCGCAGCAACCCGCGCGGCGGCCACCGCCTGATCGCCGGCTCGGCGGCGGGCAGCGAGATCCTGCCCGACGTGTTCGACAGTGCCGGCGGCATCGACGATCCCAAGCAGGACGTCGAGGCCTGGGGCCTGGCCATGAACGTCAAGGTCGACCTGTCCGACGCGCTGAGCTTCAAGTCGATCAGCGCCTGGCGCAAGGACCATTCGGCCACCCCGATCGACTTCGACGCCAGCCCGACGGTCGATCTCGACGTGCCCGCGTTCTACGACAACGAGCAGCTCAGCCAGGAATTCCAGCTGGCCTACGACAAGGGGCCGCTGCAGGCGCTGGTCGGTTTCTACTGGCTCGACGCCAGCGCCGACACCTACTTCGATTCGCGCACCTACACGACGCTGGCCACGACGCTTCCCATGCTGACCGGCCATACCGAGGCCGATGTCAACACCAAGACCTGGGCGATCTTCGGCGACTTCACCTACAACCTCACCGACCAGTTCAGCCTCTCGCTCGGCGGGCGCTACACCTGGGACAAGCGTGAGGCGGACATCCTCAAGCAGAGCTACATCTTCGGCGGTTCGGCCGGTTTCCAGAACCCCGGCACGCTGATTGCCACCGACACCAACTTCTCGGGCAGCGCGGTCTACAAGAAGTTCACGCCCCGTGCCTCGATCTCGTTCAAGCCCAGCCGTGACCACAACATCTACGCAAGCTACAGCCAGGGCTTCAAGGGCGGCGGCTTCGACCCGCGCGGCGCCGGCAAGAATGCGCCGACCAGCAATGCGAGCGGCGTGCCCAGCGATGCCGAGATCGCCCAGTACCTGAGCTTCAAGCCGGAAACGGTGGACAGCTACGAACTGGGCTACAAGGGCAACCTGCTGGACGGCGCGCTCTATGTCGCGGCGGCGGCGTTCCGGATGGACTACAAGGACATCCAGATCCCCGGCTCGGTGGCCTGCACGGTGAGCGGCGTGCCGACCTTCTGCGGCGTTGTCTCCAACGCGGGCAAGGCGCGCCTGCAGGGTCTTGAACTGGAAACCAATGCGACGCTGGGCCGCGACATCGCCGCTGCGGGCGACAAGCTGACCCTCTCGGGTTCGCTCGGCTACATCGATGCCAAGTTCCGCAAGTACGAGACGCTGATCGCCGGCAAGACGGTGGACGTGGCCAAGTACCGCAACATCCAGAACACCCCGAAGTGGACCGCCAGCGGCACGCTGGGTTACGATACCCCGGTGGGCGGCGGCGACCTGCTGCTTTCGACCACGGTGTCCTACCGTTCGAAGGTCCACCAGTTCGAGTTCCCGAACCCCTACCTCGACCAGAAGGGCTATGCGCTGTGGGACGCCAGCATCGTCTACACCGCGCCCGATGGCCGCTGGAGCCTGGGTGTCCACGGTAAGAACATCCTCGACAAGGAGTACATCACCTCGGGCTACAGCTACATCCGTCAGGATGCGACGACCGGGGCGATCGTCACCAATGCCTCCGGCCAGCCGATCCCGACGCTGGGCACGCAGGGCACGCTGACCGGCTTCTATGGCAACCCGCGCCAGGTCTTCGTGACGGGCACGGTGAAGTTCTGATTGCGCGCCCGGGTGCCGCGGCTTCGGTCCCGCGCCCGGGCAAGGCAGGGGGCATGGGCCCCGCTGGCGACAGCGGGGCCCATGGTGACCCTTGCCCCTTGGTGACCCTTGCCATTCCGCCACGCCGGGACTGCAGTCGGGCCTATCCTGAAGGACTTTCGTAGATGGACTATCGCCTCCACCGCTATCGCAGCGCCTGCGGGCGGCTGGATCTGGCCGCGCGGGACTATCCGGCGCGCGATGCGGCTGCGCCGGTGCTGCTGATGATGCATGGCCTCACCCGCAACAGCGCCGATTTCGAGCCGCTCGCCGCGCATCTTGCGGGCGACTACCGGCTGGTCGTGCCCGACCAGCGCGGGCGCGGCCTGTCGCAGTGGGACCCGGAGCCGGCGCGCTACCGCCCCGATGTCTACGCGCACGACATGCTGGCGCTGCTGGACGGACTGGGCATCGCCCGGGCCTGCCTGATCGGCACGTCGATGGGCGGGCTCATGGCCATGGTGATGAACGCGCTGCGGCCGGATCTTGCCAGCGGTTTCGTGTTCAACGACATCGGCCCGGTGCTCGATCCTGCCGGGATCGCGCGGATCCAGGGCTATGTCGGACCGGCCGGGCCGATGGCTTCGTGGACCGAGGCGGCGGCGCGCTGCCGGGCGTCGAATGCCCCGGCCTTTCCCGATTACGGCAGCCGCGAGTGGCAGGCCTTTGCCCGGCGCACCTGCCGCGAGCAGGCCGATGGCCGGGTGGTGCTCGATTACGACCCGGCGATCGCCCAGAGCATGGCGGGCGACGAGCCGCAGACGGTGCCGCCCGATCTCTGGCCCTTGTGGGAGGGGCTTGCCGGCCGCCCGGTGCTGGTGGTGCGCGGCGAACTTTCCGATCTTTTGAGCCGGGAAACCGAACGGGAGATGGCGCAGCGCCACGCCGGGCCCTACAGCCATGCCGACGTGCCGCGCGTCGGCCACGCCCCGATCCTCGACGAGACACCCGCGCTGGCGGCGATCCTCGCCTTCCTCAAGGACCATATCGGCTGACATGAGCCAGAACGCTGCCAATTCGCACAAGCCCTCATCGCCCGGTCTCGTTCTGGCGATGCTGCTCCTGGTCTATATCTTCAACTTCGTCGACCGGCAGATCCTGGCGATCCTGGCCGCCCCGATCCAGCAGGACCTCGGGCTCGACGACGCCCAGATGGGCATGCTCGGCGGGCTGGCCTTCGCGATCCTCTATTCGACGCTCGGGGTGCCGCTGGCCTGGCTGGCGGACCGCACCAGCCGCTCCTGGGTGATCACCGGCTCGCTGCTGGTCTGGAGCCTGTTCACCGCGCTATGCGGCGCGGCGCAGGGGTTCTGGCACTTGTTTGTCGCCCGGCTCGGCGTCGGCGTGGGCGAGGCGGGCGGGGTCGCGCCCTCCTATGCGGTGATCGGCGATCATTTCCCCAGCGAGAAGCGCGCCTTTGCGCTTTCGATCTATTCGCTGGGCATTCCCATCGGGGCGGCGACCGGGGTGCTGGCGGGCGGCTACGTCGCCGCGCGGGTGGACTGGCGCGCGGCCTTTGTGGTCGTCGGGCTGGCCGGGCTGCTGGCGGCGGTGCCGTTCCGCATGGTGGTGCGCGACAAGCCCCGTCCCGCAACGGCCGCGCCCACGGTCCGGTTCGGTGAAGTGGCCGCCACGCTGGCGCGCAAGAAGGCGTTCTGGCTGCTTTCGTTTGGCGCCGCCTCCAGTTCGATGCTTGGCTATGGCATCATGTTCTGGATGCCGAGCCTGCTGCAGCGCAGCTTCGGGCTCGATCTAGTCGAGACCTCGTGGTTCCTCGGCGCGATCCTGCTGATGGGCGGCACCGTGGGCGTGCTGGCGGGCGGGCGCCTCGCCGACCGGCTGGGCTCGGCCGACCGCGCCTTCTACGGCTGGGTTCCCGCGGTCGCCTACGTGATCGCGGTGCCGCTCTACGCAGGCGGTATCTGGACCCACAGCGTGCCGACCGCCTTCCTGCTGTTCCTGTTGCCGCAGGCGCTCGCCTATGTCTGGCTCGGGCCGGTGACGAGCGCGGTCCAGCACCTGGTCGAGCCGGCCGCGCGCGCCACTGCCTCGGCGCTGTTCCTGCTGATCAACAACCTCATCGGCCTTGGCGGCGGCATCTATGCGCTGGGCGCGCTGTCGAAGGCGCTGGCGCCGGTCTGGGGCGGCGAGGCGCTGCGCTATTCGATGCTGATCGGCCTTGCGCTCTATCTTCTGGCGGCGCTGCTGATGGCGCTGGCAGGCCCGGCGCTGCGGCGCGAATGGGTGCGGGAGGGCTGACCGGCAAGCCGGGGCTGGATAAGGCGGGATCGGCGGTATAGGGTCGGGTCCGGGATGTTCTGGCAATTGACCGAGTTTACCGGAAAGCGGCGACTAGGCGTCGCGGCGGGCCTTGCCCCCGTGCTGGTGCTGGTGCTGGTGCCGGTGCTGGTGCTGGCCCCGCTGCCCGCCCGTGCCGATCCCGCGCGGGCGGTCGTCACGGCCGATGCCCGGCTCGATTTCGGGCGCATGGTGGTGGTCGGCAGCGGCAGCCGCAGGGTGACCGCGGCGGGCGCGGTGGTCGACAGCGGCGTCATGCCCGCGCCCGGCGGCACTACCCGTCCCGCCCAGTTCACCGTCTCCTACGACCGCGGCAACGAAAGCCGCCGTCCGCTCGACGTCACGCTGGAAGTGGTGCTTTCGGCGCCGGGTGCGGTCGACGCCGGCGGGGTGTCCGGACGGCTTTCCGCCTTCGAGACCGACTTGCCCGGCTATGCCGCGATCGCGCCGGGGCAGGTCCTGCAGATCACTCTCCCGAATTGCACCCAGCGCGTCTGTTCGCGCAGCTTCCGGGTCGGCGCACGCATCGACCTGACGCGCAGCTATGGCGGCGGCACCTTGAACCTGCCGCTGCCGATCGATGCCACGCTCGTGAATGTCGACTAGGATATTCGACTAGGGCAATCGCCCCGTACATTCAGGCCGTACATTCCCTTGGCTGCGGTGACGGCCGGTCTTGCGATTCTTTTCCTAAAATGAAGCCGGACGCCTCCGAAACGGCTCGGGCGCGGAACCGTTGCGCGGTTCGCTCGTTTGCACGCAGCGAAGTGCATCCCGGTGTCTGGCCCTGCGTCTGACCCGGTGTCTGGTGACGATGCGCTGGCAAGGGGGAGTTCCGGAAAACCGCGGTCTTCGGATCGTGAACGCGAGTGTGTCCAATGCCCCGTTCCCCTGCCTTGCCCGTTACCGGAGGCCTGCTTGCTGCAGAGGCAGTGGGGCTGGCGGTGGGGCTGGCGCTGATGGCGCCCGCTTGCGCGCTTGCTGCCGAGGCGCCTGCGGGCGCCTATTCCAGCGGGATCGCCAGCGCGACCGTGGTCGCGCCGCTTGCGGTTCGTTCGCTCAGCGATCTCGATTTTGGCGCGGTGGGCGATGTCGGCCGTGAGGGCGGGAGTCTCGTGATCGTGCCGGGCAGCACCCAGGCGCGGTATGGCGGTGCGGCACGCCTCGCCTGCCCGGTCGGGGAGGAGACTTGTGCCATGCCCCATGCGGCGCGGCTGCGGGTGGAGGGGGAGCCCGGACGGGCCTACCGGGTGCTGCTGCCCGATGCCGTCGAGGCGCAATCGGTCGCGGCGGACGGCGCGCCGTTGTCCCGCCTGCCGGTATCCAGTCTCACCGTACGCACCGACAGCAGGCCGCAATCGGGTGGGCAGGGCGTGCTGGACAAGGACGGCGGCGACGGATTCGAGATCGGCGGCGAACTGCACATCCCGCCCGGCACCAGGGCGTCCCACTACCGGGCGCAAGTTCCCGTCATCGTGGTCTATGGGTGACTTGCGGGTTAGTTGATAGTTCCGATCAGACAAGAGGATGAGACCCGTCGTGCTTTGGTATGAACCCGGAGTCTTGGTGAGTTTTCAGTAATATTCCTGAGGCTAACTCCTTAGTTAACACGGGGTGCCCAATTCGGGGCCGCATGACGAGACTACATGCGGAAACGGGGAGCTTCGTGCCGCCCGGAGGGTCGCAGACGCCGGGCATCTCTGAGGGGTACTAATCATGAAGAAGCTTGCTCTTGTTTCCGCCGTGGCGGTCGCCGCCGCTTCGTCGCTCTTTGCGGTTTCCGCGTTCGCCGCGACCACGCAGGGCACTGCCACCGCCACCGTGGTGGCACCGATCACCCTGACCCACACTTCGGGTGCGGCCCTGGCCTTCGGTTCGTTCACCGCGGGCACCGGCGGTACGGTCGTGGTGACCTCGGCTGGCGCCGGTTCGAAGACCGGCGGCGTTGTCTTCGTGGCGGGTTCGGCCAATACCGCGGACGCCTTCACCGTCGGCGGCGATGCCAGCCGGGCCTTCACCATCTCGACCACCGGCGGCAATGTTTCCAGCGGTGCCAACACGATGGCCTTCACCACCACGCCTTCGTCGACCAGCGGCACGCTGAGCGCCTCGGGTGCGGCGAGCTTCACCGTGGGCGGCACGCTGACCGTCGCATCGACGGCGGCGGCCGGCAGCTACACCGGCAGCTACGACGCGACCGTCACCTATAACTGATCGCGAAGCAAGCGGGCCTTCGCAGCGAGGGCCGCTTCGGCCGGTGCCTGCCGTGGGGGCGGCAGGCACCGCATGACCAGCACCCGCAACGAGGACCAGGGATGACCGGGAGGAGACGATACCGGCCGATCTTGGCTGACCGCGCGCGTCTGGCGGGGGCCGGGCTTGCGGCCATGCTGCTTGCGGCGCTGCCGGGGCAGGTACTGGGGCAGGGGCTCGCGGCCGGGGCAAAAGGCGCGGCCACGGCGGAAGTTGTGGCGCCGACCCAGATCGTGCCGCTTGCCTATCTGCGCTTCGGCAGCTTTGCGCGGCCCACGAGTGCGGGTACGGAAACGGTGAGCGCCGCCAGCGCCGTCAGCGGCACCGGCGGCATGGCGGCGAACCTGTCGATGCCGCAGGGAACCGGCGGGCGCGGGGCGGCCAGCTTCCAGCTCAACGGCCAGCCTCGCCGCATCTATATCGTCGACCTGCCCGCCCAGGCGACGATCGCTTCCGGCAGCGCGACGATGACGGTCAGCAATTTCACGTCCGACACGGTGGGCATCGGCATCGGCCAGCTCGACGCTTCGGGCCGTGACATACTCAGCGTCGGCGGCACCCTCAACGTGTCGGCCAACCAGGCCGCCGGGGACTATTCCAGTACTTTCCCGCTGACCGTCTACTACCTGTAAGGGGCTGTTTGAGGGCGGCCCCGGCCCGCGAAATTCGCTTTTCGGGAATGTCCGGACGGGCTCTAAATACCTAAGTATCATTGCTTGGGATTCCAGACAGTTGCATGGTTAATCCCGATCAAGGACATTCGGGGGTCGCAGGCTTGCGCGTGGTATCGGTAGTGGGGGGCGGTGCGCGGCTGCTGCGCGCCGGTGGTTTGGCGAGCCTGTGTCTGGCCGGGGCCGCCGTGGCGCAGGACGAGCCGTTGCAGGCGCCGCCGCCCCAGGCCGCCGCTTCGGTGCCCGAGGGCGCCGTGGGCGGCATGGGAGACATCAACCTCTACCCCAAGCGCGTGGTGATCGACGAGCGTACGCGCATCGCCTCGGTCGGGCTCTACAACCGCAGCATCGAGCGCGGCGAGTACGATATCGCCATTGCCGACAAGGTGATGACCGGCGACGGCCGGCTGCTCGATGCCGAGGCGGTGGCTCCTGCCGAGCGGGCCCGGCTTCATGGCGCTGCCGCGATGCTGCGCTGGTCGCCGCGCCGGGTGGTGCTGGGCGGCAGCGAGGCGCAGACCATCCGCATCATGGCGCGGGTCGCCCCCGATACGCCGCCGGGCGAATACCGCGCGCACTTTTCCGCCGTGGCGGTGCCGCCCGCCGATGCCTCCTACTCGATCGAGCAGGCGGCGGGCGCCGCCAGGCAGGGGGCTATCGGCGTGCGCATCGTCCCGCGTTTCGGCATCTCGATCCCGGTGATCGTCCGCATCGGCCAGACCACGCTGACGGCGGGGATCGAAAGCCCCCGGATCGTGGCGCTGCCGGGCGGGCGCAAGGCGCTGCAATTGACGATCACCCGGGCGGGTACGCGCTCGGCCTTTGGCGACATCGCGGTGACCGCGCCGGGGGCCAAGGCGCCGCTGGCCCTGCTCAAGGGGCTGGGCGTCTATACCGAGATCGACGCGCGGCAGGTGACCGTGCCCTTCGATGCCGGCGCCGATCCGCGTTTCCTCGCAAGCGGCGCGAAGCTCACCGTTACCTACACCGATGACGACGCCGAGCCCGGCAAAGTGCTGGCCAGCCGGGATCTCATCGTGCCGTGACACAGGAGCGGAGCGGGTTGCCAGGGGCGGCCAGGCTCGTACCGTTCCTTGCCGGTGCCTCGCTGCTGGCGCGGGGGGACCACGCCCTGCTGCCCGCGGCCGCCGCGGGCGAAGAGGGGCATCCTGCCCTGCACCATGCGCGGGCGCGGCAGGCCTTGCCGCGCCCCGGCTTTGCGATGCTGGCCCTACCGGGATTACCGGTGGAGCGGACGGCCGCGCCACTGGCCCTGAGGCCGCCACTGCCCCTCCAACCGCTGCGCGCGGCCTTGCGGGCTTCGGCGGCGCCGGTCGCGCTTGCCGCGCGCTTGCGGCCCTCGCCGGGCGATCCGCAAGCGGCAGGAGAGGCGCCGCTTTGGCGGGCGACGCCCGTGCCGGAGGAAATGCCGGCGGCGGGGCCTGCGGTTCTCCCGGCATCGCTGGCCGGGTTGGAACTGCCCGCCCCGCCGGATGCCGCGCCGGATGCCAGCCAACCGGCGGCGCCTGCGCTGGCTGCCGCGCGCCGCCTGCCGGTGCCCGGCTTTGGCCTGGCCACGCCCGGCGCAGAGTCCGGCCCCGCAGTTTCGGCCCAGCTTGCCCCCGCCCAGCTTACCCCCGCCAGCGCCGTGCAGACGTTCCCCGCAGGCGCGGCGCCGGTCATCACGTACGATGACGAGGTGATCCTCGCGGTCAGGATCGCCACCGCCACGGGCACCAGCGGCGGCGAGGATACGGTGATCGCCTATGGCACGCGCGAGGGGCTCTACCTGCCGCTCGGCGCACTGGCGCGTACGCTCGACCTGCCGATCGCGGTCGGGGACGAGGGGCACTATGCCAATGGCTGGTTCCTTTCCGAAGATCGCCAGCTGACGATCAACTTGCGCGAAGGCACGGCGCAGGCGGACGGCCGGAGCGTGGCGCTGGCCAAAGGCGATGCCCAGGCCTTCGACGGTGAACTCTACCTGCGCGCCGAGCGCATCGGCGACCTGCTGCCGCTGTCGGTGACGCCGAACCTGCGCGACCAGTCGGTGACGATCCGCACCAAGGAGCCGTTTCCCTTCGAACAGCGCCTCACCCGCGAGGCCGAGCGCGAGCGGCTGGACAACGAGCAGGCCTCGGCCATCGCCGCCGCGCACCGTTTCCCGCGCGAGGAGACGCCGTGGTTGCCGATCTCGCTGCCGATGGCGGATATCGAGACGCGGGCGGTGTCCGATACCGCGCTGGGCGAGCGGGTGGAGAGCGACCTCAGGCTGGCGGGCGACCTGGCCTGGATGAGCGCCGAGGTCTTCCTCACCCATTCGACGCGCGACGGGCTGACGGCGGCCCATGTCGAGCTGGGCCGTACCGATCCCGACCGCGAACTGCTGGGGCCGCTTCATGCCAGCGCGTTTGCGCTCGGCGATGTGGCGACGAGTTCGCTGCCGGTCGGGCTGCGCGGGGTCGCCGGGCGCGGGGCCACGCTGACCAATGCCCCGGTCGAGGCGGCCTCGGTGTTTGACCGGATCGACCTGCGCGGTGCGCTTCCGGATGGCTACGAGGTGGAGCTCTACCGCAACGGCGTGCTGGCCGGTTCGACACGCCAGGCGATCAACGGGCAGTACCAGTTCCTGCAAGTGCCGGTCGATTACGGGCTGAACCTGTTCCGGCTCGTGTTCTACGGCCCGCAGGGCCAGCGCAGCGAGGAAGTGCGGCGCATCTCGGTGGGCGACGGGCGGCTGTCGAAAGGGCAGCTGGTCTATACCCTCGGCGCGGTGCAGAAGGACGAGAACCTGCTGGGCATCACCGCGCCGCACTTCATTCCGGGGCTCGACCATGGCCGCTGGCGGGCGAGCGCGCAGCTGGCCTACGGCCTGACCTCGCAGGTGACGGGTGTGGTCGGCGGCGGCTGGTTCGACCGCGATTCGGGCGATCGCTGGCTGGCCAGCGCGGGGCTGCGCACCGGGCTCGGCGGGCTCGCCGCCAAGCTCGATCTGGCGATGCAGGACGGGGCCACGGTACCGGGCGGCAGCGGCAAGGCGGGGCGTGCCATCGAGGCCGGGCTGGGGGGGGCGGGTGGCGGGCGCCTCGTTCACCCTCACCCACGCCGAATATCGCGGCGACTTCCTCGACGAAGTGCGGGTGTTCGACGGGCAGCCGCTGCGCCGGGTGAGCGAACTCGATGCCAATGCCACGCTGCGGCCGTGGGGCGAGGGCGGGCTGGCGATCCCGCTCCATGCGCGGGCGCGGCGGATCGAATATGCCTCGGGCGAAGTGCAGAGCAGCGCCTCGCTGCGCGGATCGGCGCGGGTGGCCGGGGTGCTGGCGTCGAACGCGCTGGAATTTTCGCGCTACCAGCCCGCCACGACGGCAGGGGGCGGGCGGCTTGACCAGCTGATCGGCACGTTCGACCTCGCCACGCTCGCCGGATCGCGCACCCAGGTGCGGGCCTCGGCCAGCTACAGCCTGATGCCCGAGGCCCGGCTGGAGGCGGTGTCGCTGGAACTGGACCGTTCGCTCGACGACCGCACGCTGGTGCGCGCGCTGGCGAGCCATGCCTTCCACCAGCGCGATACCCAGCTTGGCCTGTCGGCGGAGCGGCGCTTCCGGCGCTTCACGCTGGCGTTCGACGGGACGTACGGCCTGCGCGGCAAGGTCCATTCGCTGGCCCTGCGGCTTGGCTTCGGGTTCGGGCGCAACCCGCTGACGGAGCGGATCTACCTCGCCCCGCCGGGGCAGGCGCTGGCGGGCGCGGTGGCCCTGCGCGCCTACGAGGACCTCGACGGCAACGGCGCCTACGGTCCGGGCGACAAGGTGCTGCCGCAAGTCGCCTTCGGCTCGGGCACCGGCACGGGCGCGACCGACCGGGACGGCACCGTGCTGCTGACCGGTCTGCCGGCCGGCACGCGGGCCAGCGTGCAGGTCGATCCGACCTCGCTGCCCGATATTGCGCTGGTCCCGGTGACGCGGGGCATCGAACTGGTGCCGCGTCCGGGCCGGGTCCACCGCACCGACTTCGCGGTCGTGGCGATGAGCGAGATCGCCGGCACCGCCTATTTCCGCAGCGCTCCTGGCGGCGATGGCCAGGCGCGCGCGCGCGGGGTCTCGGGGCTGCGCCTGATCCTGCTCGACGGGGCGGGCAAGGCGGCGGGCAGCGCGCGGACCGAGGCGGACGGGTTCTATCTTTTCGAACAGGTCCGCCCCGGTCGCTACCGCCTGGCCATCGATCCCGATCAGGCCGCGCGCCTGAAGATCGCGCTTGTCGCTTCGGCCCAAGGCGATGACGCCCTGATCGAAGTCGGCCCGCAAGGCAGCACCCTGTCGCGCGATCTTTTTGTGGGTACGCAGTAGTGCGCTGATTTTTGCAACGATCCGTCCAGATCATTGCGTTTGATCGATCACGCGGGCGCGGGCACAGCATGGCGCATGTTCCGCGACGTTTCCATCCCCGCACCGATCCGCGCCCGGCTTGCCTGCCATCCTGCCCGTCGGCAGGATCGGCGTTGCACCCGCCCTGCCGATTGCGGCTGCTGAGGAGGTTCGCGCGACGTGACTGCCATGCCATCTGACCGGATTCCCCGTTCCACCGCCGAAATCGTGGCCGCCGCCGCCGCGCGCGGGCTGACGATCCCGCCCGAATGCCTGGAGGGGGTGGCCGCCAATCTCGCGCTGCTGGCGCGCCATGCCGAAACCCTGAGCGGCCCTGAGTCCGGCAGCGTCAAGTGACGGTAACCGCTCTCGAAATCGCCGCTGCCGTGCGCAGCGGGCGGATCACTGCGGGTGAGGTGATCGAACAAACGCTCGCCGCGCTGCCGCAGCCCTCGGACGATCCGCTGGTGGCGATCACGCGCCTGCTGCCCGAACGCGCGCGCGCCGAAGCGGCGGCGGTCGATGCCTTGGTGGCGGCGGGCAAGGACCCGGGGCCGCTGGCTGGCGTGCCCTACGGCGTCAAGGACCTGTTCGACGTCGCCGGATTGCCGACCACCGCCGGCTCCACCCTCTACGCCGATGCCCCGCCCGCCGCCGCCGATGCCGGAGCCATCGGCCGCCTCAAGGCGGCAGGCGCGGTGCTGGTCGCCACCCTCAACATGGACGAATTCGCCTACGGTTTCGCGACCATCAACGCGCGCCATGGCACGACCCGGAATCCTCACGATCCCTCCCGTCTTGCAGGCGGCTCCTCGGGCGGCTCGGCGGCGGTTGTCGCTGCCGGGCTGCTCCCTTTCTCGCTGGGATCGGACACCAACGGCTCGGTCCGCGTGCCGGCGAGCCTGACCGGCATCTACGGCCTCAAGCCCAGCCACGGCGACCTGCCGCTGGACGGCGTGTTCCCGTTTGCCGAGAGTTTCGACGATACCGGGCCGTTCACCCGCACCGCCGCCGACATGGCGCTGGTGTGGCAGGTGCTCTCCGGCCGCGATGCTACGGCGGGCGAGGCGCCGCTGCGGATCGGCCGCCTTGGCGGGCGGTTCCGCGAAAATGCCGATCCCGACCAGCTGGCCGCCATCGATGCGCTTGCCGCCGATGCGCCGCTGGTCGAACTGCCCGATATTGCCCGCGCCCGTTCGGCCGCTTTCGTGATCACCGCCTTCGAGGGCGGCAACCTCCATCGCAAGGCCCTGTCCGTTTCGGCCATGGCTTTCGATCCCGCAACGCGGGACCGTCTCCTCGCAGGTGCTCTGCTGCCCCGGGCACTCTATGAGGAGGCGGTGCGTTTCCGGGATTCCTTCCGGGCCGAGGTCTACGCATTGATGGCCCGGTTCGACGTGCTGCTGGCCCCGGCGACGCCCTGCGCGGCGCCGCCCATCGCCGATCCGCGCATCGAGGTCGATGGCGCGCTGAGCCCGGCGCGGGCCGACCTTGGCATTCATACCCAGCCAATCAGCTTCACCGGACTGCCCTCGCTGGCGGTTCCGTTGTACCGTCCCGGGCGCCTGCCGCTGGGACTCCAGCTCATCGGTGCGCCCAAGGGGGAGCCGGCGCTGCTGAAACTGGCGGCGCGGCTGGAAGCCGCGGGCGTGGCGGGCGTGACACTACCACCCGGAACGACAACCGGGTCGCAATCAGGGGCATAAGCGTGACGGATACGACAACCACCATGGAGGCACCGCCGGCAGGACCGCCGGGCACGCCGACCGGGCGCCTCGAGCGCTGGTTCACTCTCAGCGAACGCGGCACCAATGCCCGCACCGAAGTGCTGGCGGGGGTCACCACCTTCCTGACCATGGCCTATATCGTGCTGGTCAATCCGGCGATCCTGGGCACCGCCGGAATGCCGGTGGCCTCGGTCGCCGCCGCCACCTGCTTTGCCGCCGCCTTTGCCTCGATCCTGATGGGCCTTGTTGCCAATACCCCGCTGGCGCTGGCGCCGGGCATGGGGCTCAACGCCTATTTCAGCTTCACCGTGGTGCAGCAGATGGGCGTGCCCTGGCCGGTGGCGCTGGGCTGCGTGTTCGTCTCGGGCGTGGCGTTCCTGTTCCTGACGCTCACCGGTGTGCGCCAGCTGATCGTCGCCTCGATCCCGCAGTACCTGTTTGCGGCAGTGGCGGGCGGCATCGGCCTGTTCATCGGTTTTATCGGTTTCAAGGACGCCGGCATCGTTGTCGCCAATCCGGCGACTTTCGTGGCCTTGGGCGACCTCAAGGCCCCCGGCGCCGCGCTGGCGCTGTTCGGCCTCGTCCTGATCGGCGCGCTCAGCGTGTGGAACGTGCGCGGGGCGATGCTGATCGGCATTCTGGCGACCACCGTGGTCGGCTGGCTCTGCGGCATGGTGTCGATGAGCCCCGAGCCCTATTCGCTCGACGCGCTGACCGGCACCGCCTTCAAGCTCGACCTTGCCGGCGTGTTCGGCCTGTCGGGCAGCCATGGCCTCGGCCTGCTGGAAATCCTCTTCGTGTTCCTGTTTGTCGACCTGTTCGACAATATCGGCACCCTCGTCGCCGTCACCAAGCGCGCCGGGCTGATGGACAGCGAAGGCCGCATTCCGCGCCTCAACCGCATCCTCATCACCGATGCCACCGCCACCATCGTCGGCTCGATGGCGGGCACCAGCACCGTCACCAGCTATGTCGAGAGCGCGGCGGGCGTGCAGGCGGGCGGGCGTACCGGCCTGACCGCCGTCGTCACCGGCGTGCTGTTCCTCGCCACCATGTTCGTGGCGCCCTATGCCCAGCTGATCCCGCTGGCGGCGACCGCACCGGCGCTCATCATCGTCGGCGGCTTGATGCTGCTGCCGCTGACCGAAGTGAAGTGGGAAGACCCGCTGGCGGCGATCCCCGCGTTCCTGACGGTGGCGATGATCCCGCTGACCTTCTCGATCGCCAATGGCCTCGCCTTCGGCATCACCGCCCACGCCATTCTCAAGATCGTGCGCGGCACGGTCGTCAAGAAGGACTGGTTCCTGCTGGTGCTGGCCCTGCTGTTTGTCGCCCGCTTCGTCTGGATGGGAGCCGCCTGATGCGCGCCATGACTGTACTTGCCGGGGCCCTTGCGCTTTCGGCCACCCTGTCCGCCCCGGCGCGCGCCGCCGAGAAGCTCGATACCGTCCCGCGCACGCTGGTGATGACGGCGTACGAGCCCGAATGGAACGCGCTTGTCCACGCGGTGCAGCAGCCCACCGCCTACCAGCTCAACGGCATGACCTACATGACCGGCGTGCTGGAGGGCAAACCCGTGCTGCTGATGCAGAGCGGCGTGTCGATGGTCAACGCGGCGATGAACACGCAGCTGGTGATCGACCGGTTCGCGGTGAAGCGCATCGTCTTTTCGGGCATCGCCGGGGGCGTCGATCCGGGGCTGTCGATCGGCGACGTGATCGTGGCGGAGAACTGGGGCCAGTACCTCGAAGTCTCCTTTGCGCGCCAGACCGACGGCGGCTGGCTGCCGCCCGAGAAAGTGACCACGGGCGCGCCGGGCAACTGGGAATTCATGTATCCGCGCCCGGTCCGCGTCAGCAATGCCGCGCAAGGGACGCAGCACATGTTCACCTTCGCGATGGACCCGCAGTTGCTGGACCTCGCCCGCAAGGTGGCGCCGACCGTCAAGATGGAGCGCTGCGTGGCCGCCGCGGCCACCCAGCGGGCCGGGTCCGAGCTGTGCCTGCCGCACGATCCCAAGGTCGTTGTCGGCGGCACCGGGGTCAGCGCCGGGGTCTTTGCCGACAATGCGAAGTTCCGCGAATACCTCCATGCCGCCTGGAAGGCCCGCGTGCTCGACATGGAAAGCGCGGCGGTGGCGCAAGTCGCCTATGCCAACCAGGTGCCGACCATCGTCTTCCGCAGCCTGTCGGACCTTGCCGGCGGTGACCGCGAAAAGAACATGGAGGATACCTTCGAACACCTCGCCTCGGTCAATTCCGCGCATGTCGTGCGCGCGTTCCTGACCGCGCTGCCGGACTGAGACGATGACCCTCACCACCGTCACCGGCCGTAACGGCATCGTCACCGCCCCGCACCACCTTGCCGCCGAGGCCGGGCGCTCGGTGCTGATGGACGGCGGCAACGCCGTGGAGGCGACCGTTGCCGTCGCCGCGACGCTGGCGGTGGTCTATCCGCACATGACCGCGATCGGCGGTGATGGCTTCTGGGTGATCCGGGAGCCGGCCAAAGAGGGTGGCGAACGGGTCCATTCGGTCCACGGCTGCGGCGGCGCGGCGGCCAGCGCGGACCTGTCGCTCTACGCCGGGCTGGACGCGGTGCCGACGCGCGGGCCGCTGGCGGCCAATACCGTGGCGGGCACGATCTCGGGCTGGGCGGCGGCGCTGGAGAGCGCATGCGGCACGTTGCCGCTCGCACGGCTGCTGCGCGATGCGATCCGGTTTGCGGAGGAAGGCGTTCCCGTCACCGCAGGCGGCGCGGCCATCGCTTTGGCCAAGGGCGGCGAACTGCGCGCCGCGCCGGGGGCTTATGCTGCGGTGTTCGAACCGGAAGGGCGCCCGCTCGCCGAGGGCGATGTGCTGCGCAATCCGGCGCTGGCCGCGACCTTGCGCAAGCTGGCAAGCGACGGGCTCGACAGTTTCTATCGCGGCGAGCTTGCGGCCCTGATCGCAGAGGACCTTGCCGCGCTCGGCAGCCCGGTGTCGGCGGCGGATCTCGCCGCGCACCGGGCCACGCGGCCAGAGCCGCTTTCGGTGCCGATCCGGGGCGCAAGGCTCTACAACAGCGCGCCGCCGACGCAGGGCTTTGCCTCGCTGGTGATCCTGGCGCTGTTCGACCGGCTCTCTGCCGATACGCCGGACAGCTTTGCGCATGTCCACGCGCTGGTGGAGGCGACCAAGCAGGCCTTCCTGCTGCGCGATGGGCATGTCGGCGATCCGGCTTATACGGACTACGATTTTCAGGGCCTGCTCGACGATGCGGCAGCGCTCGATGAACTGGCGGCGCGGATCGATCCGGCCAAGGCGCTGGCCTGGCCGCAGCCGCCGCAGTGGGGCGATACCTGCTGGTTCGGCGCGGCGGACGGGGAGGGGCGCGTGGTCTCCTCGATCCAGTCGACCTATTTCGAGTTCGGCTCAGGCCTCGTGCTGCCGCAGACCGGGATCGTCTGGCAGAACCGGGGCAGCTCGTTCCGCCTCGCCGAGACGGGCTGGAACGCGCTGAAACCGGGGCGAAAGCCGTTCCACACGCTCAATCCGGCGCTGGCGGTGTTCGAGGACGGCCGGGTCATGGCCTATGGCACCATGGGCGGCGAGGGGCAGCCGCAGACGCAGGCGGCGCTGTTCAGCCGCTATGCGCGCTTCGGCGTGGACCTGCAGGAGGCGATCTCGGCGCCGCGCTGGCTGCTCGGGCGGACCTGGGGCGAGGTTACCACCTCGCTCAAGCTGGAGGACGGGTTCGACGAGGCCCTCTACGCGGCGCTGGCAGACGCCGGGCACGATGTCGAGCGGGTGGGAGCGCTGACGGCGATGATGGGCCATGCCGGCGCCTTGGTGCGTCTGCCCGACGGTTCGTTCGAGGGTGCCACCGACCCGCGCAGCGATGGCGGCGTCGCGGCATGGTAGAGGCCAGCGGCCTGCGCGCCGTCACCCGCTGCCAGGTGCTGGGCGCCGGGCCTTACAGCGAGACCGAACAGGGGCTCTATCGCGGTTATCTCAGCCCCGCCTACCACGCCGCCGTCGATCTGGTCGGGGCCTGGATGGTCGAGGCGGGCATGCGGGTCGACCTTGATCCTGCCGCCAATCTGCGGGGCCGCTACGAAGGCACCGTGCCCGGCGCACCGGCGCTGGTGATCGGCAGCCACCTCGATTCGGTGCGCGACGGCGGCTGCTACGATGGCCCGCTCGGCGTCATGCTTGGCATCGAATGCGTTGCCGCGCTGCACGAGCAGGGCCGCCGCCTGCCGTTTGCCATCGAGGTCTACGGGTTCGGGGACGAGGAAGGCTCGCGGTTTCCCGCCGCCATGCTGACCAGCCGCGCGGTGGCCGGAACGCTCGATGCCGATCTTGACCGGATCGCCGATGCGCAAGGGGTCTCGCTGGACGTGGCGCTGGCCTCGTTCAGGACCGACTACGACGTGGTGACGGCCAATACGCCGACCGACCGCCTCTCGGTGCAGGCCTACCGCAGCGCCCGCCGCGCGCCGGAAGACATCGTCGCCTATCTCGAGGCCCATATCGAGCAGGGCCCGGTGCTGGAGGCGGAAGGCCTCGCGCTCGGCACCGTCACCGGCATCGCCGCGCAATTGCGCTATGCCGCCACGGTGCGCGGCATGGCCGGGCACGCGGGCACAAGCTCGATGCCGCTGCGCCGCGATGCGCTGGCGGGGAGCGCCGAAATGGTGCTCGCCATCGAGGAGATCGCCCGCGAGGACGGCTCGGCCCTCGTCGCCACCGTCGGCAAGCTGGAGGTCCTGCCAGGCGCCGCCAACGTGATCCCCGGCGAGGTGCGCTTCACCATCGACGTGCGCTCGGGCGATGCGGGGCGGCGCGACCGTGCGGCGCAGGCCATCCTCGCGCGGCTGGAGCAGGTCGCCTCGAGGCGCGGCCTCGTGCTCGATCTGGCGCTGGTCCACG
Source organism: Sphingomonas sp. IC081 (assembly GCF_006874585.1). Classification (GTDB taxonomy): domain Bacteria; phylum Pseudomonadota; class Alphaproteobacteria; order Sphingomonadales; family Sphingomonadaceae; genus Novosphingobium. The sequence continues at coordinate 2,675,833 of NZ_CP029761.1, read as the reverse complement.
ACTTGCCCGCCAGCCCTTGCGACGCGGCGCTGATGGACCTGATGGACGCCGCCATGGCCGGGGCCGGTCAGCCGCTGCGCCGTCTCGTCTCGGGCGCCGGGCACGATGCCATGGTGATGGCCGCGCTCTGCCCCACCGCGATGCTGTTCATCCGCTGCCGGGACGGCGTCAGCCACAACCCCGCCGAGCATGTCGAACCCGCCGATGCCGAGGCGGCGCTGCGGGTCATGCTGGGCTTTATCGACAAACTGGGAGACCGCCGTGCCGACCGACCTTGATCCGCTGCTGTTCGGCGAGATCGACCCGCCCCAGCGCCTGCTCATGGGCCCCGGCCCGATCAATGCGCACCCCCGCGTGCTGCGGGCGATGAGCGCGGACCTGCTGGGCCAGTTCGACCCGGAAATGACCGGCTACATGAATCAGGTCATGGCGCTCTACCGCCCGATCTTCGGCACGCGGAACCAGTGGACCATGCTGGTCGACGGCACCGCGCGCGCGGGCATCGAGGCGGCGCTGGTCTCGATGGTGGCGCCGGGCGACGTCGTGCTGGTGGTCAACTTCGGCCGCTTCGGCCTGCTGCTGACCGAGATCCTCACCCGCATCGGCGCGGTGATCGAGACGGTCGACGCACCCTGGGGCGAGGTCGTGCCGCTGGAACGCGTGGCCGAGGCGATTGCCCGCTGCCACCCCAAGATCGTCGCCACCATCCATGGCGATACCTCCACCACCATGGCGCAGCCGCTCGACGGCTTCGGAGAGCTTTGCCGTGAGGCCGGCGCGCTCAGCTATGTCGATGCCACCGCGACGATCGGCGGCATGGAACTGGCGGCGGATCGCTGGGGCGTCGACGTCGTCACCGGCGGCTTGCAGAAGTGCCTCGGCGGGCCGTCCGGCTCGGCGCCGATCACCATCTCGGACCAGGCGGCCGAGCACATCGGCCGCCGCCGCCATGTCGAGCAGGGCATCCGCCGCGACGACATCGTCGACGGGCAGGGGCCGCGCATCCGCTCCAACTATTTCGACCTCGCGATGGTCATGGACTACTGGTCGGACAAGCGCCTCAACCACCATACCGAGGCGACCTCGATGCTCTACGCCGCGCGCGAATGCGCGCGGATCGCGCTGGGCGAAGGGCTGGAGGCGCGTTACGCCCGCCATGCCGCCGCGGGCCGGGCGATGGCGGCGGGCCTGCGCGCCATGGGCCTCACGGTCTTTGGCGACGATGCCCACCGGATGACCAACGTGACCGGCGTCTTCATCCCGGGGGGCGTCGACGGCGAGGCGGTGCGCAAGGCCATGCGCGAGCAGTTCGAGATCGAGATCGGCACCGCCTTCGGCCCGCTCCAGGGGCGGATCTGGCGGATCGGCGCGATGGGCTACAACGCCATGAAGCACAAGGTGCTGCTGACGCTGGCGGCGCTGGAAGCGTGCCTGCGGATGGAGGGTTTCGCGCTGCCGCTCGGCGATGCGGTCCCGGCGGCGCTGGAGGCCTGGGGCGAATGACCCGCGATCTTGTCGGTTATGGCCGCACCCCGCCCGATCCGCAGTGGCCGAACGGGGCGCGCGTGGCAGTGCAGTTCGTCATCAACTATGAGGAAGGCGCCGAAAACTCCGTCCTCAACGGCGACGAGCGCTCCGAGGCCTTCCTCAGCGAGATGGTCGGCGCCGCCAGCCATGCCGATCGGGCGATGGCGATGGAAAGCCTCTACGAATACGGCAGCCGCGCCGGGTTCTGGCGGCTCCACCGGATCTTTACCGAGCGGGGCCTGCCGGTGACGGTGTTCGGCGTGGCCAAGGCCATGGCAATGAACCCCGAAGCGGTCGCCGCCATGCGGGAGGCCGACTGGGAGATCGCCAGCCACGGGCTGCGCTGGATCGACTACCAGTACGTTTCCGAGGAGGTCGAACGCGCCCATATCGCCGAGGCCATCGCGCTCCACGAAAGCCTCACCGGCAGCCGCCCGCTCGGCTGGTATCAGGGGCGCACCTCGCCCAATACGGCGCGGCTGGTCGCCGAGGAGGGCGGCTTCCTCTACGATGCCGACAGCTACGCCGACGACCTGCCCTACTGGGACCGCCGCCACGGAAGACCGCAGCTGATCGTGCCCTATACGCTCGACGTCAACGACATGAAGATCGTCGCGCTCAACGGCTTTACCGAGGGCGAGCAGTTCTTTCGCCACATGCGCGATACGTTCGACCAGCTTTGCGAGGAAGGCGGGCGGATGATGAGCGTGGGCCTCCATGGCCGCATCGCCGGCAAGCCCGGCCGCGCCCGCGCGCTTGCCCGTTTCCTCGACCACGTCACCGCCCGTGGTGACGCCTGGATCGCCCGCCGCATCGACATCGCCCGCCACTGGATGGAGGTCCACCCCGCATGACTATCGACGATCCCGACCTTCTCGCCGAAGTGACCGCAGCCTTTCAGGAATACGAGCGCGCGTTGATGGAGGACGATATTCCGGCGATGGACGCGCTGTTCCACGATGCGCCGACCACCAACCGCTACGGCGTGGGCGAAGTGCTTTACGGCATCGAGGAGATCCGCGAATTCCGCAAGGGCCGCGGCGGTTCCCCGCAGCGCAAGCTCGGCCGCGTCGCGATCACCGTCTACGGCGACCGCTTCGCCACCGCCGATGCCGAGTTCTTCCGCGAGAACAGCGAGCGGCGCGGCCGCCAGACGCAGAGCTGGGTCAAGTTCGCCGATGGCTGGAAGGTGGTCTCCGCCCACGTCAGCCTTGAAGGGAACACCCATTAATGACGGCGCTCTTCGAGCATAGCCCCTGGGTTGAGGAACGCGCCGATGCGCGGCCCTCCTCGGGGGACCGGCTCGCCGACCTGCTGGCGGTGCTGCACGAGGCAAGCGGCGAGGAGCAGCTGGCGCTGATCCGCGCGCACCCGGAACTCGCCGGCAAGGCGGCGATCGACCGGACGCTGACCGAGGCCAGCGCCGCCGAGCAGGCCAGCGCCGGGCTCGACCGGCTGACGCCTCACGAATACGAACGCTTCCACGCGCTGAACGCGGCCTATCGCGACCGTTTCGGCTTCCCCTTCATCATCTGCGTGCGCCTGACCGACAAGGCGGGTATTCTCATGGCCATGGAACGTCGGCTCGAAAACGGGCGCGATGCGGAAGTGGCCACGGCGCTGGAGCAGATCGGCGAGATCGTTCGCCTGCGGCTTGAGGACATGGCATGACTTCCACCGGCGCCATTGGCCTGCCCGCGCTCGAGGCGCAGCTTGCGCGCGAGCTCGATCTGATCGGTTTTGTCCGCCCGGAATGGGTGCGCCCGCGTGAGTATCAAGGCGAGCGCGTGCTCGACGTGGCCGTGATCGGCGGCGGCCAGTGCGGGCTTTCCACCGCCTTCGGCCTGCGCCGCGAGGGCGTGGCGAACGTCATGGTCTTCGACGAGAACGCGGCCGGGTTCGAAGGCCCCTGGGAGACTTATGCGCGCATGGTGACGCTGCGCACGCCCAAGCATCTCAATCCCATCGATTTCGGCATTCCCTCGCTCACCTACCGCGCCTGGTGGGAGGCGCAGCACGGCGCTGCCGGTTGGGAGGCGGTGGACAAGATCGCGCGCGGCGACTGGATGGACTATCTGCGCTGGTATCGCGCGGTGCTGGACCTGCCGGTCGAGAACGGCGCGAAGCTCACGCGGATCGAACCGCTGCCGCAGCAGGGCCTGCACCGTCTGCACTTCGCCGGCGGCTTGGTGGAACATGCCCGCAAGGTGGTGCTCGCCACCGGCATCCAGGGCGGCGGCGAGTGGCACACGCCCGCGATGGTGCGCGACAACCTGCCCAAGGCGCTCTGGGCCCATACCAGCGAGCCGATCGACTTCGGTGCGCTCCACGGCAAGCGCATCGGCATCCTCGGCGGCGGTGCCTCGGCCTTCGACAATGCCCAGCACGCGCTGTCGCAGGGCGTCGCGGCGGCCGAAGTCTTCATCCGCCGCAAGCAGCTGCCGCGCGTCAACCCGATCCGTTTCATGGAGCGGGTGGGCTTTACCGCGCGTTACCCCGCGCTCGACGACGTCACCAAATATGCGGCGATGGACTGTTTCCTCGGCCACAACCAGCCGCCGACCAACGACACGTTCGAGCGTGCGGCGGCATGGCCGGGTTTCCACCTGCACCTCGGCGCGCCCTGGCTCGACGTGGCCGAGCACGAAGGGCGGGTCAGGGTGACCTCGCCGCAGGGGTTCCACGAGTTCGACTTCGTGGTGATCTCCACCGGCCTCGTCAGCGATCCCGGCCTGCGTCCCGAACTGGGCGCGGTCGCGGACTCGATCCTGCGCTGGGGCGAGCGGGTGACGCCCGCCGGTCCGCGCAACATGCTGATCGATGCGCATCCCTATCTCGGCGAGGCGTTCGAGTTCCTGCCGCGGCCCGGCGCCGACGGCGCACCGCTGCACGGGCTGTTTGCGTTCAACTATTCGGCCTTGGTGAGCCTGGGGCTTTCGGCCTCGGCGCTGTCGGGGCTGCACAATGCCCTGCCGCGCCTGCTGCGTGGCGTGGCCGACCAGCTTTTCCTCGACGACCGCGACGAACTGGTTCGCGATTTCATGGCTTACGACGAGCACGAGTTCCTCGGCGCCTGGCCCAGGACGGGTGCCGCATGAGCACGCTTTCAACCCTGTCCACCCACGTCCTCGACACCGCCCACGGCTGCCCGGCCGCGGGCGTGGCGCTCGAACTGGCCGACGCTGCCGGCACGGTGCTGTTCACCGGCACCACCAATGCCGATGGTCGCTGCCCCGGCCTTCCCGCGCTCGCGCCGGGGACTTATGCCCTGACCTTTGCCGTGGCCGACTACTTCCGGGAAAAGGGCACCGAACTGCCGCAGCCGCCGTTCATCGACCGGGTGCCGGTCCATTTCGGTATTGCTGATGCGGGCGGCCATTATCACGTGCCGCTGCTGGTCTCGCCCTTCGGCTATTCGACCTACCGGGGCAGCTGACATGGCGGTGCGCTTCCTTCTCGACGGGGAGGTGGTGGAACTCGGCGAGGTCGACCCCGCCGCCACCCTGCTCGACCACTTGCGCTACCGCCTGCGCCGCACCGGCACCAAGGAAGGCTGCGCCGAGGGCGACTGCGGGGCCTGCACCGTGCTGGTCGGCGAGGCGCGGGCGGACACCGTGCTCTGGCGCGCGGTCAACGCCTGCATCCAGTTCCTGCCGATGCTCCACGGCAAGGCATTGAAGACCGTGGAGAGCCTGTCGCGCGGCGGCACGCTGGACCCGGTACAGGCCTGCATGGCGGCCAACGGGTCGTCGCAATGCGGGTTCTGCACGCCGGGTTTTGTCATGTCGCTGCACGGCAAGGCGAGCGGCGCGCTGGGCTGCGAGCTGCCGGTGGCCGACGTGCTGGCGGGCAATCTGTGCCGCTGCACCGGCTATGGCCCGATCCTCGCGGCAGGTGAGATGATCGAGACGATCAAGACGGCGGCTGCGGACGAACGCGAACTGGCTGCGCGTCTGCATGACATCGCGGGGGAGGGCGCCAGCGGCGAATGGCGCGGGCGCAAATGGTTCGCGCCGCGCAGCAGCGACGAACTCGCGCGCTTGCTGGCCGATCATCCAGAAGCGCGGCTGGTGGCCGGGGCAACCGATGTCGGCCTCTGGGTCACCAAGGGGCTGCGCGATCTTGGCGAGGTGATTTTCCTCGGCGACGTGGCGGACCTCGGCATGATCGCGGAGAGCGCCGAGGCGCTGACGCTGGGCGCTACCGTGCGTTATGCCGAGGCGCATGCGGCGATGGCCCGGCTGCATCCCGATCTGGGCGAACTGGTGCGCCGGATCGGCGGGCTTCAGGTGCGCAGCGCCGGGACCGTGGGCGGCAATATCGCCAATGGCTCGCCCATCGGCGACGGTCCGCCGGCGCTGATCGCGCTGGGCGCCGAGCTGACCCTGCGCTCGCTGGCGGGGCGGCGGACGATCCCGCTCGAGGCCTATTTCCTGGAGTACGGCAAGCAGGACCGCCGCGCGGGCGAGTTTGTCGAATCCGTGCGTATTGCGCGCCCCGGCCCGGACGCGGTGATCCATATCGCCAAGCTCTCGCGCCGGTTCGACAGCGACATTTCGGCGGTCTGCGGGGCGATCCATTTGACGGTGACCGGCGGCCGGATAACCGCGGCGCGCGTGGCCTTTGGCGGCATGGCGGCAACACCTCGCCGCGCCGGGGCCTGCGAGGCGGCGCTGGTCGGGCAGCCGTTCAGCGAGGCCACGCTGGACGCCGCCGCCGAGGCGCTGCGCGGCGATTTCACCCCGCTCAGCGACGTGCGCGGTTCCGCCGCCTACCGGCTGGATGCCGCTGCCAACCTGTTCCGGCGGCTGTGGCTGCGCGAGCAGGGCACTTGCGTGTCGGTGCTCGATCTGGAGGCCGGCCATGGCTGAGCGCGATCCTGCCTGGCAGGCCCGGGCACGGCCCGAAAACCCCCACGATTCCGCGCACCTCCACGTCACCGGCCAGGCCCGCTATGCCGACGATGCGCCCGAGCCTGCGGACATGCTCCACCTTGCCTTCGGGCAGGCGGGCGAGACGCGCGCGCGGATCGCCGCGATGGACCTTTCCGCCGTGCGCGCGGCGGAGGGCGTTGTTGCCGTCTATACCGCCGCCGATATTCCCGGCGACAACAACGTCGGCCCGGTCCGCCATGACGAGGGCCTGCTGGCGGACGGCGAAGTCCTGTTCCCGGGCCAGCCGCTGTTCCTCGTCGCGGCGACCAGCCAGCGCGCGGCCCGCAAGGCCGCGCGGCTCGGCAAGGTGGTCTACGAGACCCAGCCCGCCGTCGTCACCATCGCCGAGGCGCGCGCGGCGGGTAGCCGGATCGAGGCGACCCAGCGCATGGCGCGCGGCGATGCCGGCGCCGCGCTCGAGGCCGCGCCGCACCGCATCGCGGGCCGGTTCGCGATGGGCGGGCAGGACCATTTCTATCTCGAAGGCCATGTCTCGGTGGCGACGCCGGGCGAGGACGGGCAGGTCCATGTGCTGTGCTCCACCCAGCATCCGAGCGAAGTGCAGCACCTTGTCGCGCATCTGCTGGGGGGCTCGTCCGCCGATGTCACGGTGGAGGTGCGGCGCATGGGCGGCGGCTTCGGCGGCAAGGAAACCCAGGCCACCAGCTTTGCCGCCGCCGCCGCGCTGGTGGCGGTGAAGACCGGCCGCGCCGCCAAGTTCCGCGCCGACCGTGACGACGACATGGTGCTGACCGGCAAGCGCCACGAGTTCGAGGTCGCCTATGAGGCCGGTTTCGACGATGCCGGGCAGATCCTCGCGCTCTCGCTCCACCTCGCCTCGCGCTGCGGGGCGAGCGAGGACCTCTCGCCCGCGATCAACGACCGCGCGATGTTCCATGCCGACAATTGCTATTTCCTGCCCGATGTCGAGATCGTCTCGGAGCGGCTGAAGACCAACACCGTCTCGGCCACCGCGTTTCGAGGCTTCGGCGGGCCGCAGGGCATGCTGGCGATCGAGCGGATCATCGATCACGTCGCGCTGGCGCTGGGGTTGGACCCGCTCGATGTGCGCTGCGCCAACCTCTACGGCCCGGGGCGCGCGGTGACGCCTTACGGCATGACCGTGGCCGACAACATCGCGCCGGAGCTGATCGCGCAGTTGCGCCGCGATGCGGATTACGACGCCCGCGCGCGCGCCGTCGACGCCTTCAACGCCGCCAGCCCGGTAATCAAGAAGGGCATTGCCCTGACCCCGGTGAAGTTCGGCATCAGCTTCACCACCACCCATCTCAACCAGGCCGGCGCGCTGGTGCACGTCTATGCCGACGGCTCGATCCAGGTGAACCACGGCGGCACCGAGATGGGGCAGGGGCTCTACGTCAAGGTCGCGCAAGTGGTGGCGGACGTGTTCGCGGTGCCGCTTGCCCAGGTGCGCATCACCTCGACGCGGACCGACAAGGTGCCCAATACTTCGGCCACGGCGGCCAGTTCCGGCTCCGATCTCAACGGCATGGCGGCCTACAACGCGGCCAGGACCATCCGCGACCGGCTGACCGCATTCCTTGCCCGCATCCACGGCTGCGCCGCGCACGAGGTGGTGTTTTCCAGCGAAGGCGTGCTGGCGGGCGAGGAACGGCTGACGTTCGCCGAAGTCGCCCGCAAGGCGCACATGGGCCGCGTCTCGCTTTCCTCCACCGGCTTCTACGCCACGCCCGGCATCGCATACGACCGCGCCGCGCACCGGGGGCGGCCGTTCTACTACTTCGCCTACGGCGCGGCGGTGTCCGAAGTCGCCATCGACAGCCTGACCGGCGAGCACAAGGTGCTGGCGGTGGACATCCTGCACGACGTCGGCCGCTCGCTCAACGCGGCGGTCGACAAGGGGCAGATCGAGGGCGGTTTCCTGCAGGGGCAGGGCTGGCTGACCACCGAGGACCTGGTGTTCGACGGCAAGGGCCGCCTGCTCACCCATAGCCCGGCGACCTACAAGATCCCGACCGCGTCCGACCGCGCGCGCCATTTCACCGTCAGCCTGTGGGACGGCGAGAACGTGGAGCCGACGATCAACCGCTCCAAGGCGGTGGGCGAGCCGCCGTTCATGCTGGCGATCTCGGTGTTCTCGGCCCTCAACCGCGCGGTTGCCGCCACCGCGCCGGGCAAGCGGGCGATGCCCGAGCTTGGCGCCCCGGCAACGCCCGAGCGGGTGCTGGCCGCGATCCGGGAGCTGGCCGCGCGATGACGCAGTGGACCGGTTGGCTGCGCAGGCTGCCGCAGGAGCCTTGCGCTCTCATCTCGGTGCTTGCCACCGAGGGGTCGGCGCCGCGCGGCGGCGGCACGCGCATGCTGGTGACGCAGGGCGGGCAGCAGGGCACGATCGGCGGCGGGCAGCTCGAATTCCGCGCCGCCGAGCAGGCGCGCGCGATCCTGGCGCTGCCGCCGGGGAGCTGGCGGGTGCAGGACTATCCGCTCGGCCCCTTGCTCGGCCAGTGCTGCGGCGGCCGGGTGCGGTTGCTGATCGAGCATCTCGATCCCGCCGCGCTGGACTGGCTGCACGATGCCGAGCCGGGGCGCATGCTGGTGACGACGCTGGCGCAAGGCGCGGTGCAGCGCGCGGTGTTCGTGCGCGAGACCGCGACCCATCAGTCCGCGCGCGGCGAGCGTCCGGGCATCGGCGCCCGCATCGCCGAGCCGGTGGGCGAGCGGCCGCGCCCGTTTTACCTGTTCGGCGCGGGCCATGTCGGGCAGGCGATCGCGCGGCACCTGACGGGCCTGCCGCTGCAGCTCGCCTGGTTCGACACCCGGCCCGAGCAGGCGCGGATCGACGGCGTTACCGTCATGGCCGAGGACACGATCGCCCACTGCATCGCCGAAGCGCCCGAGGATGCCGCCGTCGCCATTCTCACCCACGACCATCCGCTCGACTATCACCTGACGCTGGCCGCGCTCTCGCGTCCGCCGCTGGCGTTTGTCGGGCTGATCGGTTCGTCCACCAAGATCGCCCGCTTCAAGTCGCGGCTGAGGGCCGATGGTGTGGGGGAGGAGGCAATTGCCCGCCTTACCGCGCCGATCGGCCTGCCGGGAGTGGTGGGCAAGGAACCCGACGTGATCGCCATCGCCGTGATCGCGCAGCTGCTGCAATTGAGGAATACCTGATGATCCGCGCCTTTCGTGGCGAATTCCTGTCCGTTTCGAACGACCCGCGTACCGATCCCGAAGCCGTTCGCCATGAGGTGGACGGGCTTCTGGTGGTCGAGGATGGCATCGTTGTTGCACGCGGGGCCTATGCCGATCTTGCGCCGCGTTACGGCGATGTGCCGGTGGAGGAACTGCCCGGCCTGATCGTGCCGGGCTTCATCGATGCGCACATCCACTACCCGCAGACCGACCGCATCGCCGCGCACGGCGAGCAGCTGCTCGACTGGCTGGAGCGGCACATCTTCCCGGCCGAACAGGCCTTTGCGGGCAGGGCCCATGCCGAGGGCGTGGCGGCCTTTTTCCTCGACGAACTGCTGCGGAACGGCACCACCAGCGCGCTGGTATTCCCGACCGTGCACGAACAGTCCGTCGATGCCCTGTTCGAAGCCGCGCTGGAGCGGCGGATGCGCATCATTTCCGGCAAGGTCCTGATGGACATCGGGCCGGAGGGGCTGCGCGACACCGCCGCCTCGGGCCGGGCGGAGAGCGAGGCGCTGATCCGCCGCTGGCGGGGGCGCGGGCGGCTGGGTTATGCGGTGACGCCGCGTTTCGCGCTCACCTCGTCCGATGCCCAGCTGGCCGATGCCGGGGCCCTGCTGGCCGAGCATCCGGATGTGCTGATGCACACCCACCTGGCCGAAAACCGGCGCGAATGCGCCGAAGTGGAGGCGCGCTTCACCGCGGCGGCGGACTATCTGGACGCTTACGACCGGTTCGGCCTCGTCACCGCGCGCTCGGTCTTTGCGCATGGCATTCACCTCTCGGACCGCGCCTGCCACCGCCTGCACGAGAGCGGGGCGGGGATCGCCGTATGCCCCAGTTCCAACTTGTTCCTCGGCTCGGGTTTCTTCGATTTCGGGCAGGCCGACCGGCACGGCCTGCGCCTCGGCCTCGGCACCGACGTCGGCGCGGGGACGACGTTCTCGCTGCTGCACACCCAGGGCATCGCCTATCAGGCGGCGCTGATGAAGGGCGAGCGGCTCGATCCCTTCCGCGCGCTCTGGCTGGCGACGGCGGGCAGCGCCGCGCTGCTGCACATAGGGGACCGCGTCGGCAGCCTCGCGGTGGGGCAGGAGGCCGATTTTGTGGTGCTCGATCCACAGGCTACGCCGCTGCTGGCGCGCCGCACGCAGGGCGCGGACCTTGCGCAGCGGCTCTTCGCGTTGCAGGTGCTGGGCGACGACCGCGCCGTGCAGCGCACTTATCTGCTGGGCGACTGCGCCTGGAACAGGGACAAGACATGACCGACCTCGACACCTTTATCGCCGGCCTGCCCAAGGCCGAGCTTCACCTCCACATCGAGGGCAGCCTCGAGCCCGAGCTGATGTTTGCGCTGGCGGCGCGCAACGGCGTGTCGATCCCGTTCGCCAGCGTCGAAGAGGTGCGCGCGGCCTACGATTTCTCGAACCTGCAGGACTTCCTCGACATTTACTATGCGGGCGCGCAAGTGCTGCTCACGCGGCAGGACTTCCAGGACCTTGCGGCGGCCTACTTCGCGCGCGCGGCGGCGGACGGGGTGGTCCATGCCGAGATCATGTTCGATCCGCAGACCCATACCGACCGCGGCGTCGCCTTTGCCGAAGTGATCGAGGGCCTGCTTGCGGCGATGGCGGCGGCCGAGGCGGAACACGGGATCACCAGCAGCCTGATCCTCTCGTTCCTGCGCCATCTGTCCGAAGACGCCGCCTTCGCCACGCTGGCCGAGGCGGAGCCCTGGCTGGACCGGATCGCGGCGGTCGGGCTCGATTCCTCCGAGCTTGGCCATCCGCCCGAGAAGTTCGCCCGCGTCTTTGCCGCCGCGCGCGAAAAGGGGCTGAAGATCACCGCCCATGCCGGCGAGGAAGGCCCGCCCGCCTATGTCCACCAGGCGCTCGACGTGCTGGGGGTCGACCGCATCGATCACGGCAACCGCGCGCTCGAAGACCCCGCGCTGGTCGAGCGGCTGGCGCGCGAGGGCATGACGCTGACGGTCTGCCCGCTGTCCAATCACAAGCTCTGCGTGGTCGACGATCTGGCCGATCACCCGATCGACGCGATGCTGGCGCATGGTCTCAAGGCCACGATCAATTCCGACGATCCGGCCTATTTCGGCGGCTACGTGGCGGACAATTACCGCGCCGTTGCCAAGGCGCGCGGGCTGGACCGCGCGGCGCTGGCGAGGCTGGCGCGCAACAGTTTCACCGGCTCGTTCCTGCCGCAGGCGGCGGTGGCGGCGCAGCTTGCCCGCCTCGACGCCTTCATGGCGGAGCACGGCTGATGGCAAGGCTGCTGCGCGCCGCGCTGACGGCATTGCTCCTGCTGGCCGCGCCCATCGCCGCCCACGCGCAGGAGCCCAGGCGCAAGGTCATCATCGATGACGAGGGCTTCGCGCTGATGCACCTGATGCTGCTGGAGAGCGACAAGGTCGATGTCGTGGGCATCACCACCGTCTCCGGCAATACCTGGGCCAAGCGCGCCACCGCCATGGCCCTGCGCGGGCTGGAGATCGCCCGCCGCCCCGACGTGCCGGTGGCCGAGGGCGCGACCTATCCCTTGCTCAATTCCGAAGTGCTGACCGAGCGCTGGGAGGCGCTCTACGGCAAGCTGACGTGGAAGGGCGCGTGGATGAAGCAGTGGGTCGAGCCGACCAGGCAGTCGACGCCTGCCTATCATGGCCCCGACGACCCGGTGGACCTGCCCTGGGGCAATGCGAAGCTGAAGGCCTCGAGCGAGATCGCGGCGAATTTCCTGATCCGCATGGTCCACAAGTATCCCGGACAGATCACCATCGTCGCCTGCGGGCCGCTCACCAACCTTGCGCTGGCACAGCGGCTGGACCCCGCGTTTGCCTCGCTGGCGGGGGAACTGGTCTACATGGGCGGCAGCCTCAATCCGCAGCAGCAGCTCGACAACGTCTCGGCCGCGCAGTTCGCGCGCGAATATGCCAATTCGCCGCGCCGCGAATTCAACGCCCGCTTCGATCCCGAGGCGGCCAGCATCGTCTCGCGCAGTCCCTGGCGCAAGATCACCGTGATCCCCGCCGACCCCTCGACGGGCACGCAGCTGACCCCCGAACTGGTCAAGGCGATGAGCGCGGCCGCCGCGCCCGAACTCGGCACGTTCATTGCCCGCATGGAGCCGGGTTTCCCGATGTGGGACGAGATCGCCGCGGGCGTGCTGCTCGATCCCGGCATGGTGAGCGAGGCGGAAGACCTCTACGTCGACTTCAACTCGCAGTTCGGCGCGGGCTACGGCGACATGCTGAGCTGGCGCGAGGGCTATCAGCCGGGTCTGGGCGAGCGCAAGGCGCGGGTCGTGCGCAAGATCGATGCCGCCCGGCTCGATGCGCTGATGGTGCGGCTGATGGCGAATAGCCGGAAATAGGCAGCCGAAAATAGGCGGGCCGGACAAGGTCCTGACCGGGGGCGCGGCAAAGCCCGCCGGTCAGGCCTGTAATTTCAGGACAGCCGCTCGGGAACCGACATCGCTTCCTCGATGATGGCATCGCGGGTGCCCACCGATTCCCACGGGAACACGAACCAGCGCTTGTCCTCGGCGCGGTCGATCATGTCGACCCACAGGTCCACTTCGACTTTCGAGCTCTTGTTATTGATCAGCACGCCGAAGTGCAGGTTCTCCTGCACGCCGCCGTTGCTGGCCAGCAGGCCGCGGATATACTCGATGGTGCCGCCCGAATCGTTGATGTCGTCGATGAACAGCACCCGGGTGCCGTTCGCGCTCATGCCCGCGATCTTGGCCAGCAGTTCGTCGGCAAAGCCGGGGACTTTCGACGAATGGTCGATCGAGAGCATCGGCAGGTCGAGCTGCTGCGACATGTAGACGGCGGGAACCAGCCCGCCGCGGCCGATGCCGATCACGAAGTCGGGCTGCCACGCGCTCTCGGAGACCTTGCGCGAAAGCTGGCGGACCTTGGCGAGGAAGTCTTCGTAGTATTCGAGGAAATGGAGCTGGGGCTCGGCGGATTCGGACATTGTCGGAGTTCCTGAAGGGAGAGGTTGGAAAGGAAAATATCGGGTTCGCGGGCGCCGATCAATCGACGTGCGCGGGCATCTCGGCGGCTGGCCGGTTGCCGGCCGGCCGGTCGGCGGGCGGGTGGCCAGCCTGGGGACGTGTCGAGGCGGCATAGCTGAGCTGGCCGAAGCCGTTCTCGATCTCGCCCAGCACCAGCGCCGCCGCGTAGGACGGGGTGCGGGCAGACGCGGTGCACAGCGCCAGGGTCATCGGCCGCAGCAGCGGATCGGAAATGCGGGTGAAGTTGAGCAGTCCGCGCTGCACCTCGGTGGCGACGTCGAGCGAGGTCAATACGCCGACGCCGACCCCGCGCATGACCAGCGAGGTGATCATCTGGATGTTGTCGCTCATCACCTTGCGTTCGGGCACGACCCCGGTGGCGCCTTCGAGCACGGCGATCTGCTGGCACACCGCAAGGGGTTCGGCCGGGGCGATCATCGGTTCGCCCGCGCAGGCGGAAAACCGCGCCTCGCGCCGCGCGCCCAGCGGATGGCCGGGCGGGGTGAGGAAGCCGAGCACCACCTCGACAAAGGCACGCACGGTCAGGTCGCGGTAGGAATGCGGCTCGAACAGGATGCCGAAGTCGACCTCGCCCTCGGCGATGGCGCGGCGCACCTGTTCGTTGCCCTGCACTTTCACGCCCACCGAAATGCCGGGATAGGCCTGCTGGATCGCGTGGATCATGTCGGGCACGTAACCCTTGGCGAGCGCGTCGATCACGGCGATGTCGACATGGCCGCGTTTCAGCCCGCGCAAGTCCTCGATCCGGGCGCGCAGGCTGGCCATGCCGTGCTGCCACTGGCTGCCGGAGGCCATCATCATCTCGCCCGCGGCGGTCAGCCGCAGGCCGGTGGGCAGGCGCTCGAACAGCGGCAGGCCGAGTTCGGCCTCGACGTTGAGGATCTGCCGGTCGATCGCCGAGGCGGAGACGTTGAGCTCGTCGGCCGCCTTGCGGATCGAGCCGAGCCTGCCCACGGCCATGAAATAACGGAGAAAACGCGAAAACGCCGGCATGCGACCGTGAACCTGCTCTAATTTTTGCAACGCTGCGTCGAAATCATTGCGTTTGCTCGCACCGAGTCAAGCCCTTACGCAAAGGGAAACGTCGAAAGGTGCGACTGGGGCAGCCATCCGGAACCTGCGGAATCTCCGCGTTTCGGGCGGCGGCCTGCGAGCGTACGATCGGCTCGGGGGCGCAAATTCCAAGGGGTTTCCCAACACTCTCAAAGAGTTCGCGCCCCCTCACGGGGTTCAGGGGTTCATGAGCACGATTCAATCGATTGCGTCCCGCATGAGGTGGAGGCTGGCCTGCGCACTCGCGGTGCTGGCGGTGCCGTCCGCGGGAGCGTCCATGGCGCAGGCAGCGGAGCCGGCGGTGCCTGCCCTGCCCGTGGTTGCCCCGATTCCCGTCAAGGTCGTGGTGGTCGCCAATTTCGAACCCGGCGCCGATACCGGCGATGCGCCCGGCGAATTCCAGCTCTGGGCCGAGCGGGAGCATCTCGACGAGAAGATCGCGGTGCGCGGCGTCCTGCATCCGCTGCTGCGCAACAAGGACGGGCTCTACGGCATCGTCTGGGGCAGCGCCGGATCGCTGATGAGCGGCGTCGGCGAGCAGCTGACTGCGCTGACGCTCGACCCGCGTTTCGATTTCTCGAAGACCTACTGGCTGTTCACCGGCATTTCCGGGGTCGATCCGGAAGTGGCCTCGGTCGGCAGCGCGGCATGGTCGCGCTGGGTGGTCTCGGGCGATACCCTGCGCGAGTTCGACGACCGCGCGGCGCCCAAGGGCTGGCCTTACGGCCTCTTCGCGATCGGCGCCAAGGCCCCCAACCAGCTTCCCGACAATCCCGACAGCTTTGCCGGCATGACCGATGCGGGCGCCTTGTCGATGGCCGCGCCGCTCAACCGGGGGTTGGAGGGCTGGGCTTTCGCGATGACCAGGAACGTGGTCATCCCGGACAATCCCGAACTCGCCAAGGCGCGGGCGGCCTGGAAGGGCTATCCCAATGCCCAGAAGCCGCCGTTCGTGCTGGAGGGCGAGACGCTGGGCTCGGTGCGTTACTGGCACGGGCCGGAGCGCACGCAGTGGGCGCGGGACTGGGTGAAGCTGTGGACCGGCGGCAAGGGCCGGTTCGTCATGACCAACATGGAAAGCCAGTCGATGCAGGGGGCCATGCTCAATGCCGCGGCGCAGGGGCTGGTGGACCTCAACCGGGTGCTGGTGCTGCGCACGGCCAGCAATCCCTCGATGCCGCCGCCCGGCGTCGATGCCCTCGCCAGCGTCGGCGACGAGGGGCCGGGGCAAGTGGCGGCCTACGAGGCGAACTACCGCGTCGGCGCGCCGGTGGTGCATGAGCTGCTGGCGCACTGGGAGCAGTACAGGAACGAGATTCCCGGAGGCGCTGCGAAGTGAAGCGGCTGCTCGCCTCGATACTTCTGGCCGGTTCGGTACTGGCGTCTGCCCCGGCGGCGCGGGCCGACGCCGCCGGAGAGGCCCGCGCGGCCCGCGTGATGGATGCGCTGTCGGGCAATGCCGCGATGCTGCGCACGTTCCTTCAGGCAATGCCCAAGGGCGGCGATCTGCACAACCACCTCGGCGGCACGCCTTCGGCGGAGGACTGGCTGGGCTGGGCGGGCAAGGCGGGGTTCTGCGCCGGTGCCGATCTCGCGCTGGTGCCGCCGCCCTGCGCCGAGGCCGACAAGATCACCCGCTTGGCCAGCGACCGGCCGTTCGACTACGCGAAGCTGGTCGATCACCTCGGCACGCGCGGCTGGCAGCACGGGATCGGCGCGGACGATGTGTCCGGTCATACCCAGTTCTTCATCAGCTTCGACCGGTTCGGCCCTGCCGCGCGCGGGCAGATGGCGCAGGCGATGATGGTGGCGCTGCGCACGACCGCGGGCGATCACGGCCTCTATCTCGAACTCATGCACAATCCCGAGGTCATGATGGCCTCGATCCTCGCCGCGCCTGACGTGCCGCTCGGCGAGGCGGGGCTGGCCGCGCGCTATGCGCAGGAAGTGAAGGCGCTGGCGCCCGTCATCGCCCGGGCCCGCGCCGAACTGGACCGCGACGAGGCGACCGTGCGCAAGGGGCTCGCCTGCGGAACCGCCGCGGCCGACCCGGCCTGCGGGGTGGCGCTGCACTATCTCGCCAGCGGGTTCCGCGCGCTGCCGCCCGCACAAGTGTTCCGCTCGCTGATCCTCTCCTTCGCGCTGGCCGATGCCGATCCGCGTTATGTCGGGATCAACCTGGTCCAGCCCGAGGACTGGCCGGTCGCCCTTCGCGATTACGACCTGCACATGGCGATGGTGCGTTTCCTTGCCGCCAAGTATCCGCGCGTCCATCGCACCCTCCACGCCGGCGAACTGGCCTTCGGGCAAGTGCCGCCCGCGGCGATGAAGAACCATATGCGAAAGGCCATCGCGGCCGGGGCCGAGCGCATCGGCCACGGCAGCGGCATCGCCTATGAGGACAACGCGCCCGCCACCCTGCGCAAGATGGCCGCCGATCACATCGCGGTGGAGGTCAACCTCACCAGCAACGACGTGATCCTGGACGTGAAGGGCGGTGCGCATCCGATCAATCTCTACCGCCGCTTCGGGGTGCCGGTGACGCTCTCGACCGACGATCAGGGCATCCTGCGCACCGACCTCACCAACGAATACGAGCGGGCCGTGCGCGAGCAGGGGCTGACGTACGCCGATCTCAAGAAAGTCGCACGCGATAGCCTGGAGTTCGGTTTCATGCCCGGCACCGGCCTCTGGCGCGATCGCCGCGCGGGCGAGCCGGTGGCGGCCTGCGCGGCCGGTTTTGCCGCGCCTGCCTGCCGCGCGTTGCAGGCAGGCAGCGAGAAGGCCCGCCTCGAAGCCGAACTCGAAGCGCGTTTCGACCGCTTCGAGGCAGGCATGGACGACTGGAATCCGGCGCCCAGCCCCCCATCGGAGGCTGCGCCCGGTACGAACGAATAAAAAACAAGGAATGGGTGCCCGGCGCGCCGCCACAGGACGCGCCGCAACAAGAATAAGCCCCATGGGAGAGGTGGGACACACACAAAGCGAATCCGGTCCGCATCAGGGGTGAGCGGCGCGGAATTCAGGGGGTTTGGCACGATGACCGCAACGAACAACAATGAGGTGATTTTCCGCTCGGCCATGAAGTACGGCAAGCGACGAGGGGCCCTGATGGGTCTCACGGCCGCGCTGCTGTGCGGATCGGCGATCGCTTCGCCCGCCTTTGCCGAAGACGCTCCGGCGGATCCGGCGCCGACCGAGGAACCGGCCAAGGACATCGTCGTCACCGGCTCGCTCGGCGCGCTTCCGGTCGCCGATGTCGGCTCGGTGTTCGGGTTCGACAAGACCATCACCGAAACGCCGCGCTCGGCCTCGACGATCAGCAACGAGCAGATCGAACGCTTCGGCATCACGGATATCTACGATCTCGTCGCGCAGGCGCCGGGCACGTTCACCAACTCGTTCTTCGGGGTTGGCGGCGCGCTCGACATTCGCGGCACGCCGGGTGAAGTCTACTTCCGCGGCATGCGCCGCCTCGACAATCCGGGCAACTACCCGACCCCGATCGGCGCTTCGGACCGCATCGACATCGTGCGCGGTCCTGCCTCGCCGATCTACGGCCCGTCGAAGACCGGCGGCTACATGAACTTCGTGCCCAAGACCGCGCGCGTGGCGGGCGGTTCCTACCTCTCCGATCCCGAAGGCGAAGTGACCTTTACCGGCGGCTCGTGGGAGAAGGCCGATCTCAAGGCCGAAATCCGCGGTCCCGGCAAGATCGGCAGCCAGGAATTCGGCTATAGCCTGTTCGCCGAAGTGGAAGATTCCGGCAGTTACTACCGCAATATCTCCACCAAGAACACGGTGCTGCAGGCCGCTTTCGATACCGACTTCACGCCCAACCTGCGGCTGGAATTCGGCGGCATGTACCAGAACTTCAAGGGCGTGCAGAACGGCGGCTGGAACCGCCTGACGCAGGATCTGGTCGATCACGGCACCTACATCACCGGCGCCGCGCAATCGGTCGATGCCAATGGCGACGGCCAGATTTCCGCCAGCGAGTTCCAGGCGATCGGGAGCTTCGGCCCGTTCGGGGTGCCGGCCGCCTCGTTCACCGACGCGACCTTCACGGACACCTATCCCTGGATGGCGCTGACCAACACCGGCACCACCAAGCTCAGCCGCAAGGACGTTCTGGCGGGCAAGGACGACCGGCTCGATAACCGTGGCACCACCCTCTACGCGGACCTGATCTGGGATGGTGAGGACGACCTCCAGATCAAGAACCAGGCCTTCTACGACAGCTACGAGAACATCAACGAGAACGCCTACGGCTTCGCGCAATTCCACGATTCCTGGGTGTTCGAGGACAAGATCGTCCTCGCCAAGAAGTTCACCAGCGATATCGGCAAGTTCGCGTTCCAGGTCTCGCCCTCGATCCGCTACACCAAGTTCAAGCACGGTGACGATTTCGATTACGAATACTTCCACCGCGTCGACCTGACGGTGGGCTACAACGCCCTGTCGGACCGCCTGCTCGCCACCGAATGCCCGTTCAGCACCGAGGCCGGCTACACGGCGGCGGACTGCGGCTATTCGAACTACGTGACCGGCCACTATACCGACTACGCGCTGGCGGGCCTTGCCGATCTCGACTTCAACTTCGGCCTCGGCATCACGCTGGGCGGCCGCTACGACTACATCAAGGCCAAGTCGACCTACGACCCCACCAAGATGCTGGTCGCCCCCACGCTGGTCTCGGCCAGCAACAGCAAGGGCGCCTGGTCGTGGTCGGCCTCCGCCAACTACAAGCTGCCCTTCGGCGTGATCCCCTATGCCACCATCGCCCGCCAGTCGACGGTGATCGCCGGGCAGGGCGCCGAACTCTACGCGGGCGACGTCGCTGCCGGCACCTTCGTTTCGGCATCCAAGCTCTACGAAGGCGGCATCAAGGGCAGCTTCCTCGACGACCGGCTCTATGCGGCGTTGTCGGTCTACAAGCAGAAGCGTACCGACTATAACATCCAGTCGATCACCGTGAACCAGTCGGTTGAGACCAAGGGGCTCGAGGCCGAGGCGCGCTGGTCGGTCAACAAGCACCTGCTGGTGACCGGCGGCTACACCCGCACCAAGGTCTACAACCTGACCGCGATCGAGGACGGTTCGCTGTTCAGCTTCTTCGGCATCGAGGATCTGGTCAACGTCTCCGATCCCACGCTCTACCTCGGCGGCCAGCCGATCGGCCTCGTGCTGGTCGACAGCAAGGCGAAGTCGCGCCGCGCCGGTATCCCGACCAACCTCTACTCGCTGACGGCGACTTATGCCTTCGACATGGGCCTTGCGCTCAGCGCCAGCGCGGTGAAGGTGGATTCGGTCTATTCCGGCCAGTCGCAGGCGGTGAAGCTGCCGGCCTATACCAAGGTCGATCTCTCGGCCTCGTACGAGACCGGGCCGTGGCTCTTCCGCGTGGTGGTGAAGAACGCCACCAACGAGCGCTACTTCCGCGCCAACTTCACCGAACTGTTCGGCTCGACCATCGTGCTGCCGGAAACCCCGCGCAGCTGGCAGGGCTCGATCGTCTACAAGTTCTGATTTTTCCTCTTCCGGGGGCGCTTCCCTACTGGCGCCCCCGGTTCCCTTTTAGGCGCGTGCTCTTGATGATCCTTTCGAAGACATTTCCGGTGCTCCTGGCGGCCGCCGCGTTGGCGCTGGGCGCCGCCCCGACGCTCGCGGCTCCTGCCGTTCCCGACATTTCCGCCTGCCAGCCGGGCAAGCCCTGCGCGGCGCCGCTGCCGGTCAAAGTGGTGGTCGTCTCGCTGTTCGAGATCGGCAAGGACGAAGGCGATACGGCGGGCGAATTCCAGCTCTGGAAGGAACGCGCGCACCTCACCCAGCGCATTCCTTTCCCGCAGTCGTTCCATGACCTCTATTACAACCCGGAAACGCAGGTTCTGGGCATGGTGACCGGCGTCGGCACCGCGCGCTCGACGGCGGCGACGATGGCGCTCGGCCTCGATCCGCGCTTCGATCTGTCGAAGGCCTACTGGCTGGTGGCGGGCATCGCCGGGATCGACCCGCAGGATGCCTCGATCGGCTCGGCGGCCTGGGCGCGCTATGTGGTCGACGGTGATCTGGCCCACGAGATCGACGCGCGCGAGATCCCCAAGGACTGGAAAAGCGGCTATTTCCCGCGCCATCTCAAGGGTCCGAACGACACCACCACGCCGATCGATACCTCGGGCGGCGAAGTCTACCAGATCAACCCCAGGCTGGTCGGCTGGGCGTTCAACCTGACCAGGGACGTCAAGCTGCCCGACAGCGACGCGATCCGCACCGAACGCATGCGCTTCACCGGCTATCCCAACGCGCAGAAGCCGCCGTTCGTGCTGGAGGGCGAGACGCTTTCGGCGATGACCTTCTGGCACGGCAAGCTGCTGACCGACTGGGCCAACGACTGGGTGCATTACTGGACGCAAGGCAAGGGCGAATTCGTGACCTCGGCCATGGAAGACACCGGCGTGCTTCAGGCGATGACCTATCTCGACCGGATCGGCCGGGCGCAGAAGGACCGTGTGCTCGTGCTGCGGGCCGGCTCCAACTACACGATGCCGCCGCCGGGCGTGGATGCCGCCTCCTACCTGCTGCGCGAGAACGAGGGGTATGCCGGGCTCGAAGCCTCGGTGGAGAGCCTCTACGTGGTCGGTTCCAAGGTGGTCAATGCCTGGCTCAAGAACTGGGATACCTACAAGGATACCCCGCCGGAATGATCAGTTAGGGGGAAGGCTGGCGGCGATCGTCTCCAGTATCGCCGCCAGCTTTTCCGCTTCATCCGCGCTGCCGGGATGGACCGGCGCGCGGATGAAACCCAGGCGCCGCGTCAGGCCGAAATCCCTCACTTCGGCCGTCGCCGTCCCTTCCGGGGCCAGCGAGCGCGGCGCCACCGTTATGCCAAGGCCCGCCGCGACCATGCGCAGGCAGCGGTCCTCGTTCTCGCTGCGCAGGGCAAAGCGCGGGCGCACCCCGGCATCGGTGAAGAAGCGGCTGGTGCGCTGCAGCGCCTCGCAGGAGCGGCGGGCGATCATGATCTCGCTGGCGAGGTCCCCGGCGGCGATCTCGGCGGTTCCGGCGAGCGGGTGGCGCGCCGCCATGACCACGACATAGGGTTCTTCCAGCAGCGGCGTGACTTCCGGCCGGTTTTCGGCCCCGTTTTCGGATTTGCCCAGCAGGGTGAGGGCAAGCTGGATCTTGCCGCTGGCCAACTGGCCGCGCAGCTCGTGATCGTCGCCCTCCACCAGTTCCACGCCGTAGTGCTCGGCCAACTGCGCGGCGATGGCTTGCAGCATCGAGCCGCAGATCGTCGGGATCACCCCCAGCTTGAGGTCCGGCCAGGGCTGCTCGGGATAGGCCGAGGCCTTGGCGAACTGGTCGGCGCGGCGGAAGCCGGCTTCCAGGTCGCGGGCGATGGGCAGGAAGGCGCCGCCCGGCTCGGTCAGGCGGACATGGCGCCGGTCGCGCACGAACAGCGCAGAGCCCACCAGACGCTCCAGTTCGGCGATGGCGGTGGAGACGGTGGGCTGGGTCACATGCAGCCGCGCCGCTGCCTGCTTGAAGCTGCCGGAATCGGCCACGGCCAGGAAATGCCGGATGTGGGCGCGCTTTATCATTGGTAAAATCTATTCAAGGATCCTGTAAGTTTCAATTTGTTTGAACCTGAGGCTTTCGATAGTTTCGTCCGCAAAGGCCGCAAGGACGCGCCGTGGAATTTTGGGAAGACGACATGAAAGCCACCCCCGACTTCGACTTCGCACTGGGCGAAAGCGCCGGGATGATCCGCGAAAGCGTCGCCCGCTTCGCCGACGAGCAGATCGCGCCGCTGGCTGCGAAGATCGATGCCGAGGACTGGTTCCCGCGCGAACTCTGGCCCGCGATGGGCGAACTCGGCCTCCACGGGCTGACGGTCGAGGAAGAGTGGGGCGGCACCGGGCTCGGCTATCTGGAGCATGTGATCGCGGTGGAGGAAGTCAGCCGTGCCTCGGCCTCGGTGGGCCTGTCCTACGGCGCCCATTCGAACCTCTGCGTCAACCAGATCCGCCGCTGGGGCAATGACGCGCAGAAGGCGGCGTACCTGCCGAAGCTGATCTCGGGCGAGCATGTGGGCAGCCTCGCCATGTCCGAAGTAGGCGCCGGGTCGGACGTCGTCAGCATGAAGCTGCGCGCCGACGCCGTAGAGGGCGGTTTCAGCCTCAACGGCACCAAGTTCTGGATCACCAACGGCACCTGTGCCGATGTGCTGGTGGTCTATGCCAAGACCGATGCCGAGGCCGGATCGAAGGGCATCACCGCCTTCCTGATTGAGAAGGACATGCCCGGTTTCTCGATCAGCCAGAAGATCGACAAGATGGGCATGCGCGGCTCGCCCACCTGCGAGCTGGTGTTCGACGATTGCTTCGTGCCTGCCGGGAACGTGATGGGCCCGCTCAACGGCGGCGTGAAAGTGCTGATGAGCGGCCTCGACTACGAGCGCGTGGTGCTGGCCGGCCTCCAGATCGGCATCATGCAGGCCTGCCTCGACACCGTGATCCCCTATGTGCGCGAGCGCCGCCAGTTCGGCAGCGCCATCGGCACGTTCCAGCTGATGCAGGCGAAAGTGGCGGACATGTACGTCGCGCTGCAATCGGCGCGGGCCTATGTCTATGCGGTGGCGCGCGCCTGCGACGCCGGGCAGACCACCCGCTTCGACGCGGCCGGGGCGATCCTGCTGGCCAGCGAGAACGCCTTCCGCGTCGCGGGCGAGGCGGTGCAGGCGCTGGGGGGGGCGGGCTATACCAGGGACTGGCCGGTCGAGCGCTATCTGCGCGATGCCAAGTTGCTGGATATCGGCGCGGGCACCAACGAGATCCGGCGGATGCTGATCGGGCGGGAACTGATCGGGGTTTAAGGTAAAAGAGAGAAGTCCTGGGGGATGATCCCCCAGACCCGCATAATGTCTTCGTTGCGCCTCGCCAAACTGTCGTGCGCTCCTTGCGGCGCAGCCAATAAGTCTCCCGACGCCGCCATGGGCGCGCTGCGCAGTTGGTCAGCCTGACCCAGACGGTATCGGGGGTGCAGGGGGGCTCTGCTCCCCTGCTTTCTCTTATCCTTGCTTCACCCGAAGCAACCCCTCTTGCGCCACACTCGCCACCAAAGTCCCGTCGCGCGAATAGATCGCCCCGCGTGCGAAGCCGCGGGCGTGGCCGGACCAGGGGCTGTCCATCGCATAGAGCAGCCAGTCGTCGATGGGCGGGGTCTGGTGGAACCAGATCGTGTGATCGAGGCTGGCGCCGGAGACGCCGGGCGAGAAGAAGCCCATGCCGTGCGGCATCAGCGCGGTGGAGATCAGCGCGAAGTCGCTGGCGTAGGCAAGGACGACGCGCTGCATCACCGCATCCTCGCCCATCGGCGCGGCCATGCGGAACCACTGGTTGCGCTGCGGCAGATCGCCCTCGCCGGTTCCGGGGGGCGCGGGCGGGCAGGGCCGGATCTCGAAGGCAGCGAGGCGTTCGAGCAGGAAGCCGGGCAGCTTCTGCCCGGCGGCGGCGAGCGCGGTCTTGAAGTCCGGACACTGTTCGGGCGCGGGTACTAGCGGCATCGGCACCGCGTGGGCGAGCCCCTCTTCGGGCCGGTGGAACGAGGCGGCGAGGTTCAGGATCGGCTTGCCGCCCTGCATGGCGACGACACGGCGATTGGAGAAGCTGTTGCCGTCGAAATCGGGCAATACGCGGTAGACGACCGGCCGTCCGGCATCGCCCGCGCGCAGGAAGTAGGCGTGGAGCGAGTGGGCTTGCCGGTCGGGGGCGATGTCCCGCGCGGCGGCGGCCAGCGCCTGCGCCACCACCTGACCGCCATAGACGCGGCCCGGCTGCGGCGAGACGGCGGCGCCGCGGAAGATGCCGGTATCGATTTCCTCGACCGTGAGCAGGCCGATCAGGTCGGCGACGGCCGCTTCACGCACCGGCAGGGCCTTTCACCGGCTTCACCGGCGAGCCTTCCAGCCAGGCGAGCGACTGGCGTTCGATCGAGAGCATTTCCTCCAGCGTCTGGTCGATCGCGGTGCGCTGCTGGCGCAGTTCCTCGATCCGGTCGCGGATGCGCAAGAGCAGGGCGCGGACCTGCTCCTGATGCTCCGGGTCGACGTCGTAGAGGTCGAGGAATTCCTTGATCTCGCGGATCGAGAAACCCAGCCGCTTGCCGCGCAGGATCAGCTGCATGCGGCCCATCTCGCGCTTCGAATAGATGCGGGTGGTGCCCGCGCGGTGCGGCGCGATCAGGCCCTTGTCCTCGTAGAAACGCAAGGTGCGCATGGTCACGCCGAGCTGCGTGGCGGCTTCCTGGATGCCGAGCATGTCGGTGCCGGGACCGGTTTCGGGCACCGGTGCCCCTTCGACACTGCCGTCCAGCGCTGCCCCCGCGCCGTTCATGCAGCCTCACCCGAAGCGGCGCGCCGGGCGGCCTCTTCCTCGACCAGTTCCTTCTTGGAAAGCTTGCCGACCAGCGTCTTGGGCAGGCTGTCGCGGAATTCGATGGAGCTGGGCATTTCGATCTTGTTCAGCCTTTCGCGCAGGAACGCCATGAGCGTGTCCTGATCCAGAACATCGCCCGGGTGCAGCGCCACGAAGGCCTTGGGGCTCTGGCCGCGATAGGCGTCGGGAACGCCGATCACGATCGCCTCGTGGACCATCGGATGCTCGTAGAGCGCATCCTCGATGATCCGTGGATAGACGTTGTACCCCCCGCACAGGATCATGTCCTTGATCCGGTCGACCAGGAACAGATAGCCGTCTTCGTCGAGATAGCCAATGTCGCCCGTGCGCAGGGCGCCGAAGATGAAGGTCTTGTCCGATTCCTCGGGGCGGTTCCAGTAGCCCGCCATGACCTGCGGTCCGCGCGCGCAGACTTCGCCGCGCTCGCCCGGGCCGAGAATCCGGTGGGTATTGTCGGGATCGCGGATCTCCAGCACGGTGCCGGGGAAGGCGGGGCCGCAGGAGTTGTTCTTGACCAGACCCTCGAGCGGGTTGCAGGCGATGATCGGCGAGGCTTCGGACAGGCCGTAGCCTTCCACCACGCGCACGCCGGTGCGCTGCTCGAATTTCTGGCGCACTTCCAGCGGCAGTGGCGCGCCGCCCGAGATGCACACGCGCACATTGTCGAACTCGCCGTGGAGGTCCTGGTTGTTGAGCGCGGTGTAGAGCGTGGGCACGCCGAAGAACTGCGTCGGCCTGGTGCGCCGCGCGGTGGCGAGGAACGACTTCATCTCGAAGCGCGGCAGCAGGATCATCTCGGCGGCGGTGTCCACCGAGTAGTTGAGCACCGTGGTCAGCGCAAAGACGTGGAACAGCGGCAGGACGCCGAGCGTGCGCTCCTGGTGGTCGGGCATGTGGCCGACATGGGCGCACATCTGCGCGGAATTGGCGGCAAGGTTGGCGTGGGTGAGCATCGCCCCCTTGGGCACGCCGGTGGTGCCGCCGGTGTACTGCAGCACCGCAAGGTCCTGCGGATCGCGCGCGACCGGGTCGGGATCGGCATTGCGGGCGATGAGGTCGGCATAACGCACGAAGCGCAGGTCGTGCGGCTCATGCGCGATGTCCTTGCGCTTGAGCAGGCGATAGGCGCGGCCCTTGAGCTTGGGCAGGGCATCGGCGATCGGGCAGACCACCACGCGCTTGAGGCTGCCGCAGGCGGCGCCGACCAGCGGCTCGATCTTGGGCAGCGAGAGCGCCAGGTCGGAGGCGATGATGATCTCGGCGCCCGAATCCTTCACCAGATGCGCCATCTCGCGCTCGGTGTAGAGCGGGTTGAAGTTCACCACGATGCCGCCGATGCGCAGGATCGCGAAGTAGCAGATCACGTAATAGGGCGTGTTCGGCAGGCACAGGCCGACGCGCGTGCCCTTGACCACGCCGAGGTCCTGAAGGCCCCGCGCGGCGCGCCGCGCGAGGTCTCCGACTTCGGCATAGGACCACTTGCGGCCCATGAAGTCGATCGCCGGCCAGGCGCCGTGGACGTCCACGGCATGGTCCAGCAGATCGGTAAGCAAGCGCGGCGCGATCGGCGGCATTTCGTCCGGCGTGTAAGAGGGGAGTTGCGTTTCCAAGGTGCCTCCTGTCGCGGGAGTGTTGCTGTCGATCGTCGCCGCGGATGTCATCAGAAGCTCACCCGGGCACCGAGCGAGAAGACCATGGCATAGGCGTCCTGCAGCGAGCCGTTGGTGAGGACCGGTGTCTGCGCGGCGGTGCCGACATAGGCGGCGGTCACGCGGTCGATCGGGGCATCCTTGAAGGTGATGTACGAGGCGGCCGCGTCGATCGCGATCTTGCTGCTGAGGTTATAGGTGGTGCCGGCCGAGAAGTTCCAGCGGTTGCTGTCGGGCACGCGGGCGTCACGGTTTCCATCCTGGGTCGGGGTCTCGCCGTACTGGATGCCGCCGCGCAGGGTCCACTTCGGGCTCAGGTCATAGTCGAGGCCGAAGGCGTAGGAGAAGCCGTCCTTGTAGTTCTCGGGGATCGAGCTGTTGAGCGGCGAACCGAGGTCGATGGTGTCGAACTTGCTCCAGCCATAGGCCACGACCTGGGCGTTGAGGGTCAGCTGCTTGGTGGCCTTGACGCGGGCCGACATGATCGCCTGCCAGGGTGTGCTGAACTCGGCCGTGGTGTCGAGCGACATGTTGTTGCCGGCCAGCGGGCCGAGCAGGCCGTCGATGGTCAGCGAACCTTTCAGCTTGTGCTTGACCGCCGACTTGTAGGCGACGCCGATCGAGGCCGGGCCGTTGTGGTACTGGGCGCCGACCGACCAGCCGAGATCCCAGCCGCTGCCCTTGAGCTGCTGATGGCCGTCGGCCAGCAGCGGCGAGAGGTTGGGCAGGTAGTTGTCGAGGGTGGCGCTGACATGTTCGACGTTGAGCGCGGCGCCGAGGTAGAGGCCCTCGACCGGCTGGAAGGCGACGCTCGGCTGGATGTCGATGGTGCGCAGCTTGGTCTTGTCGGCCGAATAGCGGGCCCAGCTGTCGGAATCGTAGTTGGTGGTGAACGAGTAGGGCGAGGTGACGGTGAGGCCGAAGGCGACCTTGCCGAAGCCGTAGGCCACCGCGCCCGAGGGCAGCACGCCGTTGTCGATCGGGTTCTTGGACACGGCATTGCCGCCGACCGAGGCCGGGGTCTGGCCCGGGCGCACGATCAGGGTGCCGTCATCGACGACCTTGCCGCGCGGCAGGATGGCGCTGGCGTGGATCGCGGCCTGGCCGCCGTCGAGGCCGCCGATCGCGGCGGGGTTCCACCACAGCGAATCCACGCCGGTATCGGCCGCTTCGCCCGAGAAGGCGCGGCCCTGGGCACGCACCGACTGTTCCTGAAGGTAGAAGGCCTGGGCATGGGCGGCGCCGGCCATGCCGAGCGCCAGTACCGATGCCGTGCCTGCGAGCACGATGCGGCCCGTGAACTTGTGCATTATCGTCTCCCTAAATCTTTGTTCCCTGAAGCTTTTTAGAATTCCTGTCACGCGTCAGGGGCGCGTGACGGTACAGTTTTTCATCGTGGTTCCGCGGTCCCGGCGATCGCCGCGATCAGGGAATGCGTGTCCAGGTCTGGGTCTTGCACAGAGGCCAGACGATGCAGCCCTTCAGTTTGAGGGTGTTGGCGTCCACCGGCGTGATCGTCGCCTTGTAGGTGCCGCCGTCCTCGGGATTGTAGATCTGGCCGTTGACCCACTCGTTGCCCTGGCGCTTGAAGCCGCCGACCATCTGCAGGCCCTTGACCTTGCGGGTGCGCTGGCTGGCGTCCTTGTTGTTCACGTCGCGCAGGTCCGGATTGGCCTTGATGCCGTCCGATTCGACGATGCGGCCGCAGACCGATTCGCCGCAGCGCGCAAGCTCGATGACGCCGTGCTTCGAAGGCGTGCGCCACTTGCCGACGACCTGGTCGGGATTGGCGGCAAACGCCGGATTCATGAGCACGACAGCGGCAACCAGCGCCGTCCCCACGGGTTTCCAAAGTCTCATGAGCGACCTTTCCATCATCTCTCCAATTCGTACCTTCTGTCCCCCGAGGGCAGCGCCCTTAGGGTGAGGTGTCCCGAAGTCGTAACCGAAAATTTGCTTGACGTATAGGGAAAGAATTGCACCCTTAGGGAAGAACGGTGACGCCCCCCGATGGGTGGTGGGGCGTAAGGCTCCGACGGAGAGAATGCATGAAGAGTGTCGTGATCGCGGGTTATGCCCGCTCGCCCTTCCATCTGGCGAACAAGGGCGCCCTGGCCCGCGTCCGTCCCGACGATCTGGCCGCGCAAGTGATTCGCGGACTCATCACCAGGACCGGCGTGGAAGCGTCGGACATCGAGGACGTCGTCGTCGGCTGCGCCTTCCCCGAAGGCGAGCAGGGCTTCAACATCGCCCGCCTCGTCGGCCTGCTGGCGGACCTGCCGATCTCGGTCGGCGGCATGACCGTGAACCGTTTCTGCGGCTCCTCGATGAGCTCGATCCACTATGCCATGGGCCAGATCGCCATCGGCGCGGGTGAAGTCTTCGTCTGCGCAGGCGTCGAATCGATGAGCCGGGTGCCGATGATGGGCTTCAACCCGCTGCCCAACCCGGCGCTGGCCGCGAAGAGCGCCGCCTACATGTCGATGGGCGAAACCGCCGAGAACGTCGCCGCCAAGTACCAGATCTCGCGCGCCGACCAGGAAGCGCTGGCCGTCTCCAGCCAGCAGAAGGCCGCCGCCGCACGTGATGCGGGCAAGCTGGCCGACGAGATCGTGCCGATCGAGACCAGGGGCGGGATCGTCAGCGAAGACGGCACCATCCGCGGCGAAACCACCGCCGAGGGCCTTGCCGGCCTGAAGCCCGCGTTCGATGCCGCAGGGTCGGTGACCGCGGGTACCTCCTCGCCGCTGACCGATGGCGCCAGCGCCGTGCTGGTCACCACCGAGGACTATGCCCGCGCCCACGGCTTGCCGATCCTCGCCCGCATCAAGTCGGTGGCGATCTCGGGCTGCGCGCCGGAAACCATGGGCCTTGGCCCGATCCTTTCCAGCCAGAAGGCGCTTGAGCGCGCAGGCATCGCTGCCGGCGATCTCGACGTGGTGGAACTGAACGAAGCCTTCGCCAGCCAAGCGCTGGCCTGTATCAAGGATCTCGGCCTCGACGTGGCCAAGGTGAACATCGACGGCGGCGCGATCGCCATCGGCCATCCGCTCGGTGCCACCGGCGCGCGCATCGTCGGCAAGGCGGCCTCGCTGCTGAAGCGCGAAGGCGGCAAGTATGCGCTCGCCAGCCAGTGCATCGGCGGCGGTCAGGGCATCGCCACGATCCTGGAGTCGGTGGAATGAGCGACAATACGATCAAGAAAGTTTGCGTGATCGGCGCCGGCACCATGGGTGCCGGGATTGCCGCTCAGGTCGCCAATGCCGGCGTGCCGGCGCTGCTGCTCGACATCGTTCCCAAGGATGCCACCAATCGTAACGTGGTGGCCGAAGGCGCGGTGGCGAAGATGCTCAAGACCGAGCCGGCGCCGTTCATGAGCAAGTCGGCCGCCAGGCTGGTCGAGACCGGCAACATCGAAGACCACCTCGACAAGATCGCCGAGTGCGACTGGGTGATCGAGGCGGTGATCGAGCGTCTCGACATCAAGCAGGGCCTCTACGCCAAGCTGGAAGCGGTGAAGCGCGAGGGCACCGCGGTCTCGTCGAACACCTCGACGATCCCGCTCGCCAATCTGGTCGAAGGGCGTTCGGACGCGTTCAAGCGCGACTTCCTCATCACCCACTTCTTCAATCCGCCGCGCTACATGCGCCTGATGGAGATCGTCACCGGCGCCGATACCGACGCGGCCGTCGCCGCCAAGGTCGAACGGTTCGCCGACGTGTCGCTGGGCAAGACCGTGGTCAAGGCCAAGGATACCCCGGGCTTCATCGCCAACCGTATCGGCACTTACTGGATCCAGCTTGGCCTCAATGCCGCGTTCGACATGGGGATCACCGTCGAACTGGCCGACGCCATTGCCGGCAAGCCGATGGGCGTGCCCAAGACCGGTATCTTCGGTCTTGTCGACCTCGTCGGCATCGACCTGATGCCGCATCTGCAGGCCAGCCTCACCTCGACGCTGCCTGCTGGCGACCTCTATCACGGTATCGCCCGCGACATCCCGCTGATCAACAGGATGATCGGCGAGGGCTACACCGGCCGCAAGGGCAAGGGCGGGTTCTACCGCCTCAACAAGGAGGCGGGAGTCCAAGGCAGGGGGCGCAAGGAAACCATCGACCTTGCAACCGGCGAATACCGTCCGACGATTACCGCACAGGGCCCGCGCGGCGCTGCTGCCAAGGGCGACCTCAAGGCGCTGGTCGAAAGCAAGGGCGACATCGGCGCCTATGCATGGGCCGTGCTCGGCGACACGCTGGCCTATGCCGCCAGCCTCGTGCCCTCGGCCGCCGATGACGTGGTGGCCGTCGATGACGCGATGAAGCTCGGCTACAACTGGAAGGCCGGCCCGTTCGAGATGATCGACACGCTGGGCGCCAGGTACCTTGCCGAACGCCTCGCCGCCGAAGGCAAGGCCGTGCCGGAGATCCTGACCGTGGCGGGCGACCGCACGTTCTACCGGATCGAGAACGGCAAGCGCCAGTTCCTCGGCCTCGACGGCGAATACCGCGACGTGGTCCGCCCCGAAGGCGTGATGCGCCTTGCCGACGTGAAGCTGTCGTCGAAGCCCATCCTCAGGAACGCCTCGGCGGCGCTCTGGGACATTGGCGACGGCGTCGTCTGCCTTGAATTCACCGGCAAGATGAACGCGCTCGACGGCGAAGTCATGAAGCTGATCGGGCAGGCCATCCCGCTGGTGGCGGCGCAGTACAAGGCGCTGGTCGTCTACAACGATGCCGATACCTTCTCGGCCGGTGCCAACCTCGGCCTCGCGCTCTTTGCGGTGAACATCGCGGCGTGGGGCGAGATCGAGAAGCTCGTTGCCGGTGGCCAGCTCGCCTACAAGGGCCTCAAGTACGCCCCGTTCCCCGTCGTCGGCGCGCCTGCCGGCATGGCGCTGGGCGGCGGCTGCGAGATCCTGCTCCACTGCGACGCGATCCAGGCCCATGCCGAACTCTACTGCGGCCTTGTGGAATGCGGCGTCGGCCTCGTTCCCGGCTGGGGCGGCAATGGCGAGATGATCGAGCGCTGGCGTGGGGCTCCGGGCATGCCCAAGGGCCCGATGCCCGCCGTGGCCAAGGTGTTCGAGATGGTCTCGACCGCACAGGTCTCCAAGTCTGCCCAGCAGGCGCGCGAGATGATGATCCTGCGCAGCGGGGACGGCATCTCGATGAACCGCGATCGCCTGCTCTACGACGCCAAGCAGAAGGCGCTGTCGCTGGTGGAAGGCTACACCCCGCCCGAAGCGCCCGAGTTCAAGCTGCCCGGCGCCGGTGGCCGCACGGCGCTTGGCCTTGCGGTGGAAGGCTTCCACAAGCGCGGCATGGCGACCGACTATGACGTGGTCGTTTCCGGCGTGCTGGCCGATGTGCTGACCGGCGGCGGCGAGTTCGACCTCGTCGACACGGTGAGCGAGGGCGAACTGCTCAAGCTGGAACGCGATGCCTTCATGGGCCGCCTGCGTGACGCCCGCTCGGTCGCCCGCGTTGAGCACATGCTCGAAACCGGCAAGCCCCTGCGGAACTGATTGAACTGAGAAAGGATCGCAACGTCGCCTAAGCCTATTCGTCGTCCCCGCGCAGGCGGGGACCCCGCTCTTTCTTCCGGCGGCGTGCCTGCCGCAAGAAGCGGGATCCCCGCCTTCGCGGGGATGACGGGTGAAATGGATCGACGTTGCGACCCGCGAGGAGAGTGACATGCAAGTCTACGAAGCGCCCTTGCGCGACATGAAGTTCGTGCTCCACGAACTGCATAATGACGACGGCTTCGGCAATCTCGAAGCCCTCGCCGAATTCACGCCTGATCTGGTGGACGCGGTGCTGGAAGAGGCGGCCAAGGTGGCGCAGGAAGTCCTGCTGCCGCTCAACCGCAGCGGCGACATCGAGGGCTGCACCCTCGAAAACGGCGTCGTGCGCACCCCCAAGGGCTTCAAGGAAGCCTACGACATGTTCCGCGAAGGCGGCTGGTGCGCGCTGGCGTCCGACCCCGAGTGGGGCGGTCAGGGCCTGCCCGAAGCGCTGAACAAGCTGACCGAGGAGATGATCTGCTCGGCCAACCTGTCGTTCAGCCTCTATCCCGGCCTCACCCACGGCGCGACCACCGCGATCGAGGGTTACGCCAGCGACGCACTGAAGCAGGCCTACCTGCCCAAGATGGTCGAAGGCATCTGGTCGGGCACGATGTGCCTTACCGAACCGCACTGCGGCACCGATCTCGGCATGCTGCGCACCAAGGCGGTTCCTCAGGGTGACGACAGCTACAAGGTCTCCGGCGCGAAGATCTTCATCTCGGCGGGCGAGCACGACCTGACCGAGAACATCATCCACCTCGTGCTCGCACGGCTTCCCGATGCGCCGGAAGGCGTGAAGGGGATCAGCCTGTTCCTGGTGCCGAAGTATCTGCCCAGGGAAGACGGCACGCCCGGCCCGTCCAACGGTGTTTCGGTCGCCGCGATCGAGCACAAGATGGGCCTCAAGGCCTCGGCCACCTGCCAGCTCAACTTCGACGAGTCGATCGGCTGGCTGGTCGGCAAGCCCGGCAAGGGCATGGAAGCCATGTTCAGGATGATGAACACCGAACGCGTTTCGGTGGGCATCCAGGGGCTTGGCGTGGGTGAAGCCGCCTATCAGTCGGCCGTGTGGTACGCCAGGGAGCGCGTGCAGGGCCGCTCGCTCTCGGGCGTGAAGAACCCCAAGGGCCCGGCCGATCCGATCATCGTCCACCCCGACGTGCGCCGCATGCTGATGACCGCGCGCGCCTACAACGAAGGCAGTCGCGCCGTCGGCGCCTGGGTCAGCCGCGCGCTCGATGCCGAAAAGCATGCGACCGACCCGGCGGTGAAGGCCCGCGCGGAAGACTTCATCGCGCTGATGACGCCGGTGGTGAAGGCGCTCTTCACCGACTGCGGTTATGAAAGCGCGAACCTTGCCGTGCAGGTCTACGGCGGCCACGGCTACATCGCCGAAAGCGGTGTGGAACAGTTCGTGCGCGATGCTCGCATCGCGATGATCTATGAAGGCACCAACGGTATTCAGGCGCTCGACCTCGTCGGCCGCAAGATGCCCGCGCATGCCGGTCGTTATCTCCGCTCGTTCTTCCACCCGGTGTCGGACTTCATCGAGGCCAACAAGGGTGACGAGACGTTCGGCAAGATGATCGAGGGGCTGGAAAAGGCCTTCGGCGCGCTGCAGCTCTCGACCGGCACGATTGCCCAGAAGGGCATGAAGGACCCCGAGGAAGCCGGCGCTGCCGCGACCGACTACCTGCGCCTGCTGGGCCTTGTCGCGATGGGCTACACGTTTGCCAAGGCGGCCCTGATCGCCAAGGCCAGGCTGGACGAAGGCACCGGGGAAGCGGCGTTCTATACCGCCAAGATCGCCACCGCGCGGTTCTTCTTCGACCGTCTGCTGCCGCAGGCGACCGCCGCGTTCCTCGCCATCAAGTCGGGCAAGGCCTCGATGATGGCGCTGGACGCCGACATGTTCTGATCGAAAGCGCGCAGCGCTTATTCGATCTATGTGCTCCCAGCGGAGGGGCGGGACGCTTCGGTGTCCCGCCCCTTTCCTTGTTCGGGGCCCGGATTCCCTGGCCGTCCCGTGCCGTGTGTCCCTCTTGCCGTCCGGTTGGGGGGCGCCGCCAGCCTCGGCCGCCAGCTTGCCATCGCCGTGCGGTGCGCGCAGAACAAAGGCCCCCCAGCACCGGCGTCACCGGCCGGCGCGATCGCCAGATATGGAGCCTGACGCTGAGCGAACCGATTCAGGAACCCGTTTCCGCCCCCCTCGATCATGGCCGGGATCCGGCTGTCCCCCTGGATTCCCTCCCGCGCCATTCGGTCCAGCGCATCCGCCGCGAGATCCGGCGCCGCAGCCTTGTCGTCAGCCGGGTCGAGCCGCTGGGCTCGGCGATGCTGCGGGTCTGGCTGGAGGGCGAGGATCTCGCCGATTTCGAGAGCGGATCGCCCGACGATCACATCAAGCTGTTTTTCCCCGTCGCGGGCGCCGGGCCGGACGAGAAACCGGCGATGCGCGACTATACGCCGCGCCTGTTCGATCCTGCCGCCCGCACGCTGGCGATCGATTTTGCGCTGCATGATCCCGCAGGCCCTGCCACGGCATGGGCGAGGGCGGCCAGGCCCGGCGACGTGCTCAATATCGGCGGTCCGCGCGGCTCGGCGGTGGTGACCGACGATTTCGACTGGTATCTGCTGGTCGGCGACGAGACCGCGATCCCGCAGTTCTCGCGCCGGATCGAGGAGCTGCGACCGGGCGTTCCCGTCACCGCGCTGGTTTCGGTCGCGCCGGGGATCGAGCGGGCGCCGGTCCCGGCGCGGGAAGGGCTGACGTGGATCTGGGTGGAACACGCAGGCCACGGCGAAGACCCCGCGCCGCTGCTGGCCGCGCTGGGCGATGCCGGACTGCCGGAAGGCGAGGGTTATGCATGGATCGCGGCGGAAGCGGCGGTGGCGCAGGCCATTCGCGCCAGGCTGACCGACGAGATGGGCCATCCGCTGGGCTGGCTCCGCGCGTCCGGTTACTGGACTGTCGGCGAAGCGCAGGGCTAAACGGAGCCCAACATCCCACTCTCTATTCCGTCATCCCCGCGAAGGCGGGGATCCCGCTTGTTCTTGCGGCGGGGCGAAAGAAAGCGGGGCCCCCGCCTTCGCGGGGCGACGAAGCGTATTCGGGGAGGTTGGCCTAAAAGGCCGAAAGATGTTGGGGCAGGGCACTTGGCCCCGCCCCAGACTCAATCTTACGCTGCGACCAGACGGCCGCGCGCGACCAGTTGCTGGGCCATCTCGTCGGCGACGACATGGCTCGGACGGCCTTCGCTCTCGGCCGTGGCGAGGATTTCGCCCAGGCGCTCGGCGATCAGGTCGATACGGCCGCCGACCTGGTCTTCGGTCTCACCGAGGTATTCGGCCACCACGTTGATGATGCCGCCCGCGTTGACCACGTAGTCCGGCGCATAGGCGATGCCGCGTTCGGCCAGGCGCGCGCCGTCCAGTTCGGTGGCGAGCTGGTTGTTGGCGCCGCCGCAGACGAGGCGGGCGCGCAGCACCGGGATGGTCTGTTCGTTCAGCACCGCGCCCAGCGCACAGGGGGCGAAGATCTCGGCTTCGGCGGCGAGGATCTCGTCGGGCGCGACCACGCGGCCACCGAACCTGGCGGCAAGCGCCTCGGCGCGGGCCGGATCGGCGTCGGCAAGGACCAGCCTGGCGCCGGCTTCATGCAGCAGCTCGGCCAGGTGCGAACCGACATTGCCGGTGCCCTGCAGTGCCACGGTCAGCCCGCGCACGTCCGAGCCCAGGCTCACGCGCGCGGCGGCCTGCATCGACTTGAAGATGCCGAGCGCGGTCCAGGGCGAGGGGTCGCCGCCGGCAAAGCCCGGCTTCTTGTCGAGCCCTGCAACGTGGCGGGTTTCCTCGGCAATCGCGCGCATGTCGGCGATGGTGGTGCCGACGTCTTCCGCGGTCACGTACTGGCCGCCCAGCTTCTCGACCGCACGGCCGAAGGCGCGGAACATGGCGGCGCGGTCGAAGCTGCCTTCGGGGCGCTGGAGCACGGCCTTGCCGCCGCCGAAGGGCAGTCCGGCAATCGCGTTCTTGTAGGTCATGCCGCGGGCAAGGCGCAGGGCGTCGGTCGCCAGTGCGTCCTGATCGGCATAGTTCCAGAAACGGCAGCCGCCCGCCGCCGGGCCAAGCGAGGTCGAATGAATGGCAATCACGCCCTTCGCGCCGCTTTCGGGGTCGTCGATCACCACGAACTGTTCACCCAGTTCGCAATCCAGCGTGTTCACCATTTCCGTTGTCGTCCTCACTTTGGGGGAGCGTTGGAAATAGCAGTGTTTGGCCTGATAAAAATTGCGAATTTGCCGGTAAATGCGCTATGTATGGCGTCATCTATTCGGTGAATGTGAAATTTTGGAATTGAATATGTCAAGCGGGCTCGATGAGTACGAAAAGAAGATCCTGGCGATTCTCCAGGTCGATGCCTCGCGCTCCTCGGCCGACATCGCGCAGGAGATCGGCCTGTCGCAGGCGCCGTGCTGGCGGCGCATCCAGCGGCTCAAGGACGAAGGCTATATCCGCAGCGAGGTCTGCGTGCTCGACCGGCGCAAGATCGGCCTGCGCGCGCAAGTGTTTGCGCAAGTGAAGCTGACCGCGCATGGCCGCGCCAACCTGTCGCAGTTCGCCGATGCCATGAACGCCTTTCCCGAAGTGCTCGACTGCTACGTGCTGATGGGGTCGGTGGACTTCATGCTGCGCATCGTCACCGAGGACATCGAGGCTTACGAGCGGTTCTTTTTCGAGAAACTCTCGCAAGTGCCCGGGGTGCAGGAAATCAACTCGATGGTCGCGCTCTCGGAGATCAAGTTCACTACCGCATTGCCGCTGGACCATCTGTAGGAGTCTTATTGGAAATTCGCGGAAGAGCGAATTTCGGTTCGGTGCCGAACCATCCGAAACGCCGTTTCGGATCAGACTGACGAAGCGTTGCGGGGGAGGGTGTTTGCGCCCTTTGCACCCGGTTATGACCTATCATATCTCGCACGCCACTGGACGGGGCGGGTGTGGATAACTATATACCGACCGGTATGAAATGCTCCGACTCCATTGCCGCCCCGCGTGGTCGCCCGCGTGAATTCGATCCGGAACAGGCGCTTACCTCGGCTCTGCGCGTGTTCTGGCAGCGTGGTTACGAAGGCGCGTCGATGGCCGAGCTGACCGAGGCGATGGGCATCACCAAGCCCAGCCTCTATGCCTGTTTCGGGAACAAGGAGGCGCTTTTCAAGAAGGCGCTCGACCTCTACGAGCGCGACAAGCTGGCCTATGTCGGCAAGGCGCTGGAAGCGCCGACCGCGCGCGGCGTGGCCGAGCGCCTGCTCAACGGCGCGATCACGACTCACTGCGGCGGCGGCGGCAACGATCCGAACGGATGCCTCAGCGTGATCTCCACCGTGGCCTGCACGATGGAGGATGCCTCCATCCGCGACTTCGTGGTGGCGCGCCGGCTGGCAACCGAAGACTCGCTGATCGCGCGTTTCGAGCGTGCCAAGGACGAGGGCGACCTGCCCGATGCCGTCGATCCCCGTTCGCTGGCCCATTGCCTGATGACCGTGCTGCAGGGCATGTCGGTGAAGGCGCAGGGCGGTGCCTGCACGCAGGAAGCGAAGGGCGTGGTCGATACCTTCCTCGCCATGTGGCCGGGCAAGTAAGATTCGTCTGAAAATCCGCCGAAGACGGATTTCGGCGGCGCCGGCCCACTCCCCCACGAAATGCGCTGAAAGCGCATTTCCAAACCAGGGCCGCGAAAAAATTTCATTCACCCACCGTTCACGCCCTTGAAATTGCTGCGTTGCACCTAATTTTACCGAGCGGTACAGAAAACCGCTTGACGATTTCTGTACCGCTATATATACCAATCGGTACAGAACGAGGGCATAGCCGACTCGCCGCACAGACGGGAGATCGGGGCCGGAGTTCCTCCCCGGCGCCGCCCGACCCCCCCGCGGGCGGCTCCATAGAATAACCGAAAGCAGCCGGCGCTGCGGAGCCCTGTCTCCGCGCGGTGCCGGTCTGCGTCCAAAGACTTTCCGATGCCCCTTGCATCGGAGCACGCCGGCGCGCGCCCTTAACCTCCCCCTCCTGTCCCGAGGGCGCGCGTCGGTTCCTTTTCAGGGAGCACAAACATGGCCTTCATCGATTTTTCCGATGCAGCGCACACCGCGCTGCCCGTCGCAAATTCCAATCCGGCCCCCAGCATGCCCGCCGAAAGCCTGCTGAGCCGGCTCGAACGCCGCGTCGTTGAACTGGCGCGCGAGGACGGGCTGAACAGCCTGATCCCGCAGCGCCCGCGCCGCTGGCTCGCCCGCCTGATCCTGGGCCCGACGCCGCCCTCCCGGATGCTCGCCAACGAGCAGCTGGAAGCGCTGCGGCAACTGGCCGTCCGGGCCTGGCACCATGGTTACACCCTGCCGGTCTCGGCGATCCGCGAGGCTGAAGCTGCGGGTCACAGCGAAGCCAAGGTCGGCGCCGTCATCGATTTCATCGGGCGCAGCCGCGCCCCGGTCCGGAGACTTGCTGCGTGAATGCTCCTGTAAAACTGGAAGAAACGGCCACGGTGTCGACGCCCCCCGGCGACACCGGCCGCAAGCGAGGGAGCGGTCGCCACATGGCGATCGGAGCCATCGCTCTGGTCGCGGTGGCGGGGCTGGGGTGGAAGCTGTTCCACGAAGCCCCCGCCGATGCCGCCCCCATGCCGCCTGCCGTGGTGCAGGCCGCCAATCCGCTGGTCCGGCAGGTGACCGAGTGGGACGACTATGTCGGCCGCTTCGCCCCCAGCAAGACCGTCGAAGTGCGTCCGCGCGTTTCCGGCGCGGTCACCCGGATCCTGTTCCGCGACGGCGACTTCGTGCAGGCCGGACAGGCGCTGTTCGTGGTCGATCCGCGTCCCTACCGTGCCGCGCTTGCCGAAGCCCAGGCCGAAGTCGCCTCGGCGCAGGCGGCGCTGACGCTCGCCCGTTCGGACTATGCGCGCGTTGCCGGGCTCAAGGGTGACGAGGCGATGGCCGCCAGCGAGGTCGACCAGCTGCGCTCGCGGGTGAGGGCGGCCGATGCCCAGCTGGCCGCCGCGCAGGCGCGGGTGCGCCAGCGCGCGCTCGATGTCGAGTTCTCGACCGTGCGTGCCCCGATTTCGGGCCGCATCTCGGACCGCCGGGTGGACGTGGGCAACCTCGTCTCGGGCGAGAACGGCACCGGCGCCAGCCTGCTGACCACGATCAATGCGGTCAGCCCGATCTACTTCACCTTCGACGCCTCCGAAGCGCTGTTCCTCAAGACCCAGCGCGAAAAGGCCGAGCACAAGGACGCCGCGAACGTGCAGGTCCGCCTGCAGGACGAGACGGCCTACCGCTGGAACGGCAAGCTGGACTTCACCGACAACGGGCTCGACCCGCGTTCGGGCACGATCCGCGTGCGCGCCGTGCTCGACAACAAGGACGGCTTCCTGACGCCGGGCATGTTCGGCAACATGCGTCTGGCCGAGGGCGGCACCGTCACGGCCATGCTGGTGCCCGACGATGCGATCCAGTCCGACCAGGCCCGCAAGGTGGTGCTGACGGTCGGCAAGGACGGCACCGTTGCCGCCAAGCCGGTCGAACTCGGCCCGCTGGTCGACGGTCTGCGGGTGATCCGTGCGGGGCTGGTCCCCAGCGACCGCGTGGTCATCTCCAACTATCAGGCTGCCGTCGCCGGCGCCAAGGTCAATACCCGTCGCGGCCAGATCGCGCCCGATATGAAGGCAGCGGCCGCCGCTGCCGCTTCCGGCCCCAGCTCGCCCGCCGCGGCGCAGGCCACTATCGCGCCCGTCCGGGCGCAGGCCACTATCGCCCATTGATCCACCCATCAGGGGGGCGGTCCATTCCGTGACCGTCCCCCGTGAGAGGGGCATATTCCCATGCGATTTTCCCGGTTCTTCATCGACCGGCCGATCTTCGCAGGCGTCATCGCGGTGCTTGTCACCGTGGTGGGTGCGCTTGCGTTCTTCGGCCTGCCGGTCAGCCAGTATCCCGACATCGTCCCCCCGACGGTGACGGTGACCGCCCAATATCCCGGCGCTTCCGCCGAAACCGTTGCCGACACCGTGGCTGCTCCCATCGAGCAGGAGATCAACGGCGTCGACAACATGCTCTACATGTCCTCGCAGTCCACCGGCGACGGCAAGGTGACGATCACCGTCACCTTCAAGATCGGTACCGACCTCGATGCCGCGCAGGTTCTCGTGCAGAACCGCGTTGCCGTGGCCGAGCCGCGCCTGCCCGAAGCGGTGCGCGCGATGGGTGTCGTCACCCGCAAGACCTCGCCCGACTTCCTGATGGTGGTGAACCTGCAGTCCCCGGACGGCACGTTCAACCGCGACTACCTGTCGAACTATGCGCTGACGCAGGTGAAGGACCGCCTTGCGCGGCTGGACGGCGTGGGCGACGTGCAGCTGTTCGGCTCGCGCGATTATGGCATGCGCATCTGGATCGACCCGAACAAGGCCGCCGCCATGAACCTGACGGCGGGCGAGATCGTCGACGCGCTGAAGGCGCAGAACGTGCAGGTCTCGTCCGGCTCGATCGGCGCGCCGCCGTTCGATCGCGGCAATGCCTACCAGGTCGGCGTCGAGATGCAGGGGCGCCTGAACACCCCCGAACAGTTCGGCGACATCGTCGTGCGGACCGATGCCGATGGCCGTCAGGTCCGCGTGCGCGACGTCGCGCGGGTCGAACTGGGCGCGCAGGACTACACCACCAACACCTACCTTTCGGGCAAGCCCACCGTCGTGATCGCGGTGCTGCAGCGCCCGGGCTCGAACGCGCTCGACGCTGCCAAGGCGGTGCGCGCCGAGATGGACGATGTCGCCAAGTCCTTCCCCAAGGGCCTGGAATACTCGGTGATCTACAACCCCACCGAATTCATCGGCCAGTCGATCGATGCGGTCTATCACACGCTGTTCGAGGCGGTGATCCTCGTCGTGCTCGTCATCCTTGTCTTCCTCCAGAACTGGCGCGCGGCGGTGATTCCGATCATCGCGATCCCGGTGTCGCTGGTCGGCACCGCGATCATGCTCGCGGCGGTCGGCTATTCGCTCAACAACCTCTCGCTGTTCGGCCTTGTCCTCGCGATCGGTATCGTCGTCGACGACGCCATCGTCGTGGTCGAGAACGTCGAGCGTTATATCGAGGAAGGCATGAAGCCGATCGAGGCCGCCCGGCGCTCGATGGACGAAGTGACCGGCGCGCTGATCGCCATCGTCCTGGTGCTCTGCGCGGTGTTTGTGCCGACGCTGTTCATCACCGGCATGTCGGGGCAGTTCTACAAGCAGTTCGCCGTCACCATCACCACGGCCACCGCGATCTCGCTGCTGCTCTCGCTCACGCTTTCGCCCGCGCTGGCCGCGCTGCTGCTGAAGGACAAGCACGGCCTTGCGGCCAATGCCCCGCGCTGGAAGCGGGTGCTGCAAGGCGGCGCGGACAAGTTCAACCACGGCTTCGACCGGATGAGCGACCGCTATGCCGCGCTGACGCTCAGGCTGGTGAAGGCGCCGGTGAAGATGATGGCGACTTATGCCGCCCTCATCGCCGCCACCGTGGGCATGTTCTGGGCGACGCCGACCGGCTTCATCCCGCAGCAGGACCAGGGTTACTTCCTCGCCGCGATCTTCCTGCCGCCGGGCTCCTCGCTCAGCCGCACGGACGAAGTGACGCAGGAAGTCGCCAAGCGCATCCTGCCGATCAAGGGCCTGCGCGGCGCGGTGATGTTCGCGGGCTTCCATGGGCCCTCGCAGACCGCAGCGCCCGATGCCGCCGCCATCTACTTCCCCTTCAAGAGCTTCGAGGAGCGCAAGCAGCTCGGCGTCACTTACGAAGGCATCATGGCGCAGGCGCAGGAAGCCATCAAAGGCTACGACAAGGCACAGGTCCTCGTCATTCCGCCGCCGACCATCAACGGCATCGTCCCCCCGGGCGGTTACCGCATGATCGTGGAGGACAACGAAGGCCGTGGTCTGGGTGAACTCCAGAAGGCCGCCGGCGCGCTGATCGCGCAGGCCAACCAGCAGCCGCAGCTCCAGCAGGTCTACACCCTGTTCAGCATGAACACCCCGCGTGTCTATGCCGACGTGGACCGCCGCAAGGCCGACATGCTGGGCGTCTCGCCGTCCAGGATCTTCGAAGCGATGCAGGTCTACCTCGGTTCGTCCTACATCAACGACTTCAACCTGCTCGGCCGTACCTACCGCGTGACCGCACAGGCCGATGCGCCCTATCGCGGCTCGACGGCGGACATCGCCAACCTCAAGGCCCGTTCCGACTCGGGGGCGATGGTGCCGGTCGGCTCGGTCGCGACCTTCAAGGACGAGACCGGACCCTACCGCGTGGTGCGCTACAACCTGCACCCGGCGGTGGAAATCGACGGCAGCTACGGCAAGGGCTACTCCTCGGGCCAGTCGCTGGCGACGATGGAGAAGGTGGCGGACGAAACGCTCCCCTCGGGCTACGGCCGTGAGTGGACGGGTATCGCCTACCAGCAGGCAACGGCCGGCAACACCGCCGGGATCGTCTTCGGCATGGCGGTGCTGTTCGTCTTCCTGGTCCTGGCCGCCCAGTACGAGAGCCTGACCCTGCCGCTGTCGATCATCCTGATCGTGCCGATGTGCCTGTTCGCGGCGATGCTGGGCGTGAACCTGCGCGGGATGGACAACAATATCCTGACGCAGATCGGTCTGGTCGTGCTGATCGCGCTGGCGGCCAAGAACGCGATTCTTGTGGTCGAGTTCGCCAAGCAGGCCGAGGACGAGCGGGGCTACTCGCCGGTGGAGGCAGCCGTCTATGCGGCCCGCACCCGCCTGCGCCCGATCCTGATGACCTCGTTCGCCTTCATCCTCGGCGCGGTGCCGCTGGTGATCGCGAGCGGGGCCGGCGCCGAGCTTCGCCAGGCGCTGGGTACGGCGGTGTTCTTCGGCATGGCCGGCGTTACCGCCTTCGGCCTGCTGTTCACGCCCACCTTCTACGTCGTCTGCCGCAGGCTCGCGGCGGCCCTGCGGCGCAAGCCCAGGGAACCGCACCACGAGAGCCACGCGGTGATCCCGGCGGAATGAAAGGACGGATGATGTCCATGAATATCAAGACCATGGTCGCGGCTCTTGCTGCCGCGACCAGCCTCTCGGCCTGCGCCGTCGGACCCGACTATGTCGCGCCGACGCCGCCGGCTACTGCGGGGGCGCCCTTCACGGGCGTCCAGTCCGCCGAAGTGACCACGGCATGGCCGGACGACAGCTGGTGGCACCTCTACAAGGATCCGGTGCTGGACGGTCTGGTCAGCGATGCCCTGGCCGCCAATACCGATGTGCGCGTGGCGGTGGCCCGGATCGAGAAGGCGCGGGCGAACCTGCGCGGTTCGAAGTCCGACGCGCTGCCGCAGACCGGCATCGATGCCAGCGGTACTTATGGCCGCGTCTCGGAAAGCCAGGTGCTGCCCGGCTACGACCGCGAAGGGCGCCGCGTCGACGGCGAGCTTTCGGTCAATTACGAGCTGGACCTGTTCGGCCGCGTCAGGCGCGGGGTCGAGGCCTCGCGCGCCGATCTTGCCGCCTCGATGGAGGACGCCGATGCGGTGCGGGTGACGGTGGTGGCCGATACCGTGCGCGCCTATGTCGATGCCGCCAGCTCGGCCGAGCAGATCGCGGTGGCGCAGGATACCGTCGCGCTGCTCGGCACGTCGGAGCGGATCACCAATGCCCGTTTCGAGCGTGGTCTCAGCCAGAAGCTCGACGTGATCCGCGTGACCCAACTGCGCGAGCAGCAGGCGGCGGCGATCCCCAGCCTGCAGGCGGCGCGCGATGCGGCGCTGTTCCGCCTCGCCACGCTGACCGGCCGCACCCCGCAGGATCTTCCAGCCTCGGTACGCGCGCGGACGACGACGCCCGATGTCGGCCAGCCGATCCCGGTGGGCGACGGCGCTACCCTGCTGGCGCGCCGACCCGACGTGAAGGCGGCGGAGCGCCGTCTTGCTGCCGATACCGCGCGGATCGGCGTGGCGACGGCGGATCTCTATCCCAAGATCACGCTGGGCGGCTCGGTCGGCACCACGGCGGTGGGGGCGACCGACGTGTTCGGCGGCGGTCCGCTGCGCTGGCTGCTGGGGCCGATGATCTCCTGGGCCTTCCCCAACCAGGAAGCCATCCGCGCACGGATCGGCGGGGCGCGGGCGGACGCCAAGGCCGACCTCGCGAGGTTC
Source organism: Sphingomonas sp. IC081 (assembly GCF_006874585.1). Taxonomy (GTDB): domain Bacteria; phylum Pseudomonadota; class Alphaproteobacteria; order Sphingomonadales; family Sphingomonadaceae; genus Novosphingobium. The sequence goes on along the minus strand of NZ_CP029761.1, from coordinate 2,631,210 downwards.
GACGGCACCGTGCTGGCCGCTTTGCAGGAAACCGAGACGGCGCTCTCCGCCTATCGCAACGCGCTGCTGCGCAAGGACCGGCTTGCCTCGGCCCGCGATGCGGCCAAGCGCGCGGCGGATGTCAGCATGGCGCGGCAGAGCAGGGGGCAGATCGATTCGCTCGACGTGCTCGACGCGCAGCGCACGCTGGCCAGCGCCGATGCCGACTATGCGGCGGCGCGGCGCGCGGTGGCCTTTGCGCAAGTGGACCTGTTCCGCGCGCTGGGCGGAAGCTGGCAGACAACCTGACGGTTCGCGTCATCTGCCCACAAAGAAAGGGCGGCAAGGCTGGTGCCTTGCCGCCCTTTTTCGTGTTTCCCGCCGCGATCAGCGCGAGCCGAAGGCGTAGCGGATGTTGATGCCGAACTCGCGCGGGGCAGTGGTGGTCACCCCGGTATAAGTGCTGGTGTAGTTGGCACCGGTCGGGCCGGTGAAGACCGGGCGGAGGGTCACCGGATCGAACTGCCCGGCAAAACCGAGCTGCTGGTAGCTGGTGGACAGCGGGGTGGTGCGGGTCAGCGTCTTGGTGGTGTCGAAGAGGTTCTTCGCATAGAGGCCGATTTCCCAGGCCCCGTCGTCGGCGCGCAGGCCGGCGAAGAGGTTGACCAGCGCATAGTCGCCGACGTCGTCGTAGGCATTGGTCGGATCGACCTTCGACTTGCCGTAGTAGGTCATCAGCCCCCGGACATAGGCGTTGCCGCCGGTGAAGACCGGGAAGCTGTATTCGCTCTGCAGGGTGGCGCTGAACGGCGCCATGAAGCCCGAGCGCTGGTTGACCTGGCACGAGGCGATGTTGTCGGAGCCGACGGCGGCCTGGAGCTGGGCCAGCGTCGGCGCGCTGGTGACGGCGTCGGGGGTGCCGTCGCCGTTGAGGTCGTTGCAGGGCACCGTGCCGTTCTTGATCTTGCCGATCGAGTAGCTGGCCGAGGCGCTGAGATCCCAGCCGGTGAGCACGGTGTACGAGACATCGCCCTCGATGCCGTTCACTTCGACCGGAACCGCGCCGACGAAGTTGAAGTTGGCGACCTGCTGCGAGGTGCCGGTCACCGCGCCCGTCGAATCGCGCACCGCCACGGTGTTGACGTAGTAGACGCCCGAACCCGGCGCGCGGTACGGGTAGTTGTTGAACTTCTGGTGGTAGCCGGTGAGGTTGAAGCGCAGCTGGCCGTCGAGCATCTTCGACTTCAGGCCGACTTCATACGACTTCGAGGTTTCCGCCGGCAGGTGCAGGAACGAGTTTTCCAGCGCCGAGGGGTTGATGTTGAAGTCGCCCACCACGTCGATGCCCGGGCGCCAGGAACTGCCGGTCGAGGCATAGACCATGAGGTCCGGCGAGAAGTTGTACTTCACCGAGCCGCTGTAGATCCACTTCTTTTCCTGCTGCAGGCGGTCCGACAGGACATTGCCGTTGACCGTCAGCACGCCGCGGTTGCGGTAGTCGATATGGCGCAGGCCCCCGGCGATTTCGAAACCGCCGAAGTGGGCGGTGAGATTGCCGAAGAACGACTGCTCGTGCGACTTGCCTTCGCTGCGGATGGGGGTCTGGACGATCGTCGCGATGCCGCCGCCGAAGACCGCGGGCAGCACCACCGGCGTCGGGTTGGTGAGGCTGGTGTCGGGATGGTTGCGGCTGTCGAAGAAGCCGACGACATAGTCCAGCGTGCCGAACAGGCGCTCGTCGTTCTGCAGACGGATTTCGTGCGATTCCGAGGCCGAGCGGGTGTCGGTGACCTGGTTGATGTCGCCCGCGAAGTAGTTGCCGTCGTCGATATTGTCGGTCGAGTGGATCTTCTGGGTATAGTGCTGGCCCTGGTAGATCAGGCGCTGGCCCCACTGGCTCACTTCGGCGCGCCAGTTGTAGACGTCGAAGATCTGGCGGATGTCGCGCGGGTCTTCCTGGATCGAGAGACGATCCTTGCTCGAGATGTAGAGCGGGCTGGCCGCGGCGTCGGGATTGGCCTCGGAGAACGAGGCGACCTGATCGTAGGTATGGGCGGTGACGTCGATGCGCTGGTACATGCCCTCGAGGCGCAGCCAGTCGGTGGGCGTGAGCAGCGCGGACAGGCGGCCGCTCTTGGTGCGCGCGAACGGGTCCTTGTTGCCGTTGACCGGGCGGACGCGGTCGCCCTCGTTCTCGTCCCAGACGCCGGCGGCGCGGATCGCGGCGATGCCCTCGATCACGGGCACGTTGGCGGCGCCCTTGAAGTTGATCGTGCCGATGTCGTTGGCGGTCATGTCAACGAAGCCGCCGTAGGAATAGAGGTCGGGCTTCCTGGCGGTGACGGTGATCGAGCCCGAGGGCGAGGCGCGGCCGCGCAGCGTGCCCTGGGGGCCGCGCTGCACTTCGATCTGGCCGACGTCGTACATCTGCTGGAGCACGACGCCCGCGGTGATCGGCGCGTCGTTCATGTAGAACTCGACGGTCGGGTTGTTGCCGCTGGCGTTGACGTCGAAGTTGACGCCGCGCATCTTGGCGTTGCCGCCGATGCCGTTGGCGTTGGTTTCGAGCTGGAGGCCCGGCGCGAGCGTCGAGACTTCCTTGAAGTCACGCAAGTTGAGCTTCGAGATGTCGTCGGCGGTGACGGTGTCGATCACCGCGGGCACGTCCTGCACGTCCTCGTCGCGGCGGCGCGCGGTGACGATGATGACGTTGGTGGCCTCGTTGGCTTCGGCGGCCTGCTGGGGCTGGCTCTGGGGCTGGGTCTGGGCCTGGGCCTGGACCATGGCCGGGGCACTCACCCCCAGGATGCCGACCGAACACAACAGAAGCTGCTTGAACGCGCGCATGAACTCTCCCTCCGGTTTTTGTACCTTTTTCTTGCGCGTATGGGTGCGAGGGAGGGCCGGGAATTGTCAAATGAAATGGCTTCATTTCCCGCAGGCAACGGCACGGCGTTATTTGAACAGGTGGTCAAACTTTCATGGCGTGGCCGGCCGCCGCGATTCCGGCGATATGTGATCCATGCTGTATCGAAGGCGCAAAAAAAGAGGGGCGCCGAAGCGCCCCTCGTTTCGTGCCCCTCGATTCGTGCCCCTCGATTCGTGGTTGTCGCCCGCTGCTCAGTTGCGCGAGGCGAGGCCCTTGTTCAGCCACAGCGCCGCGAGCGTCGCGATGGCGCCCGAGAGCAGGTAGCCGCCCGAGGCGATCAGGCCCCAGTTGGTCGAGAGCAGCAGCGCGGCGAGCGGCGCGAAGGCGGCGCCGACCAGCCAGGACAAGTCGCTGGTGAGCGCCGAGCCGGTGTAGCGGTGCTCGCTGGCGAAGCCCGAGGCGACCACGCCCGAGGACTGGCCGAAGGCAAGGCCGAGCAGGATGAAGCCGGCGATCATGTAGATCACCTCGCCGGCAGCGCCCGCGTCGAGCAGCTGCGGGGCAAAGCCCGAGAACACGGCGATGGCGACCGCGCAGGTGCCCAGCAGGTTACGGCGCCCGAACTTGTCGGCGAGACGGCCCGAGGCGATCACCGCGACGACGCCGAAGCAGGCGGCCATGGCCTCGATCAGCAGGAAGCCGGTGGGCGAGTTCTGGGTGAACAGGAACACCCACGAGAGCGGGAACACGGTGACCATGTGGAACAGCGCGAAGCTGGCGAGCGGGGCAAAGGCGCCCAGCACGATGGTCTTCCATTCGCTGCGCAGGGTGGCGCCCACGCTCACGGCCTGAAGGTCGCGGCTGGCGAAGAGGTGCTGGAATTCCTCGGTGACGACGATGCGAAGGCGCGCGAAGAGCGCGACGACGTTGATCGCGAAAGCCACGAAGAAGGGATAGCGCCAGCCCCAGTCGAGGAAGTCGGCCGCCGGAAGCTCGGTGATCATGTAGGCGAACAGGCTGCTCGCCACGATCAGCCCGAACGGGGCGCCGAGCTGCGGGATCATCGCATACCAGCCGCGCTTGTTCTCGGGCGCGTTGAGCGCGAGCAGCGAGGCCAGGCCGTCCCAGGTGCCGCCGAGCGCGAAGCCCTGGCCCAGGCGCAGCAGCGCCAGCAGCCATATCGCGGTCGAACCGGCCGAGGCGTAGGAGGGCAGGAAGGCGATCGCCGCGGTCGAGCCGCCGAGCATGAACAGCGCGATCGTCAGCTTGGTGCCGCGGCCATAGGCACGGTCGAGCGCCATGAACACGAGGCTGCCGATCGGACGGGCGACAAAGGCCAGCGCGAAGATCGCGAAGGAGTAGATCGTGCCGGTCAGCGCGTCGACGAAGGGGAAGAACAGCTTCGGGAAGACCAGCACCGAGGCGATGGCATAGACGAAGAAGTCGAAGAACTCCGAGGTTCGGCCGATGATCACGCCGATGGCGATCTCACCGGGGGAGGGCTGGTGATGCTCCTTGAACGTCGGCAGGCCCAGAGCGTCTCTGGACTGGGGTGTGCTGGTCATTTCGGTTCTGCGGCCTTCGTCTCGGGTCCGTTCCCGATTCCACGCGGAACGCGCGAAGCCGGTCGCGGACGAATCAAAGCGGGCGCGCGAAAACGCCCGAGTTCATGGTGAGGCCCTATCGTCATTGATTGGCGTCAAGGGGATTGGACAAAATGTCCTATGTTCGCACTCGCGGCATGCGCTTAGGCGCACCAACCATGCGCCCACCCGAGTCCAGACCGAAGCTGCGGCACCTGTCCGCGCTCGCCAAGATCGCCACCGCCCTGTCGCTGACGGGTGCGCTGACTGCCTGTAACGCCATTGTGCTGCACCCGTCCGGGGATGTCGCGCAGCAGCAGGGGGACCTCGTTGTCGCCTCGACCCTGCTGATGCTGCTGATTATCGTTCCCGTGATGGCGGCTACCGCGTGGTTCGCCTGGCACTACCGTGCCACGAACAAGAGCGCGAAGTACGATCCTCACTGGGATCACTCGACTCAGCTCGAACTGCTGATCTGGGCGGCCCCGCTGCTCATCATCATCTGCCTCGGTGCCCTGACCTGGGTGAGCACCCACCTTCTCGATCCCTACCGCACCATCGGCCGCCTCGACGCCAAGACCCCGGTGGCGGCGAACGCCAAGCCGCTGGAAGTCGAAGTCGTCGCGCTCGACTGGAAGTGGCTCTTCATCTACCCCGAACAGGGTATCGCCACGGTGAACGAACTGGTCGTGCCGACCAACCGTCCGCTGCAGTTCAAGATCACCTCGGCGAACGTGATGAACTCGTTCTACGTTCCCGCCATGGCCGGCCAGATCTACGCGATGCCGGGCATGGAAACCCGCCTCCACGCGGTCATGAACAAGGCCGGTGATTCGGTCGGCTTCTCGGCCAACTATTCGGGCGCGGGCTTCTCGCACATGCGCTTTGCCACCCACGCGGTTGCGGACGACCAGTTCGCCGGCTGGGTGAAGTCGGTGCAGACCGGCGCCAATGCCGGCACGCTTGACCGCAGCGTCTACCTCCAGCTCGAAAAGCCGAGCGAGAAGGTGCCGGTAACCCGCTACTCCGCCGTTTCGCCGGACCTCTACAACGCCATCGTCAACATGTGCGTCCAGCCCGGCAAGATGTGCGCCAGCGAGATGATGGCCATCGACGCGCGCGGTGGTCTCGGCAAGGCGGGCATCCGCAACGTCGAGATGCTGTCCTACGACCGCGGCGGCCGCGATGCCGTCGCCGCCGCCAACCCGACCGCCGCCGTCCAGCGCGAGCTGGCCTGGGTCCGTGCGCTCTGCGCCCAGAACCCCGGTTCGGTCGCCGACAAGAGCGTGAAGGCCCCGGCCTCGATGAAGACGCTTTCGGGCGCCGGCATCTCGGAGCCGCAGGCCGCGGTGTCGTTCTTCGCGCGTGACAAGGAAGCGCTGGCCGCTCCCGTGTCGACCCCCGCGCATTCCTCCCAGATTTCCCGGAACTGACAGAACATGGAAGCCGTAGACCATTCGCACTGGAGCCCGTTACTGGGCCGCCTGTGGTGGGACGCCCTGCCACAGGAACCGATCGTGCTCGCCACTTTCGTCGTCGTCGCCCTTGGCGGCGTGGCGATGGTGGCCGGCCTCACCTACTTCAAGCTCTGGGGTTATCTCTGGAAGGAATGGTTCACCAGCGTGGACCACAAGAAGATCGGCATCATGTACTGCGTGCTGGGCCTGGTCATGTTCCTGCGCGGCTTTGCCGACGCGGTCATGATGCGTATCCAGCAGTCGATCGCCTTCAACGGCAGCGAGGGTTACCTCACCGCCCACCACTACGACCAGGTCTTCACCGCCCACGGCGTGATCATGATCTTCTTCGTGGCGATGCCCTTCGTCACCGGCCTCATGAACTACGTGGTGCCGCTGCAGATCGGCGCTCGCGACGTCTCGTTCCCGTTCCTGAACAACTTCAGCTTCTGGATGACGACGGCGGGCGCGGTGCTGGTCATGGCCTCGCTGTTCATCGGTGAGTTCGCGCAGACCGGCTGGCTGGCCTATCCGCCGCTGTCGAACCTCGCGTACAGCCCCTGGGTCGGCGTCGACTACTACATCTGGGCCCTGCAGATCGCCGGTGTCGGCACGCTGCTCTCGGGCGTCAACCTGATCGCGACCATCGTCAAGATGCGCGCGCCGGGCATGACGATGATGCGCATGCCGGTCTTCACCTGGACCGCGCTTTGCACCAACATCCTGATCGTCGCCGCCTTCCCGGTGCTGACCGCGGTCATGGCGATGCTCTCGCTCGACCGTTACCTCGGCTTCAACTTCTTCTCGAACGACTTCGGCGGCTCGCCGATGATGTACGTCAACCTGATCTGGATCTGGGGCCACCCCGAGGTCTACATCCTCATCCTGCCGATGTTCGGCGTGTTCTCGGAAGTCACCTCGACGTTCTGCGGCAAGCGCCTGTTCGGCTACTCGTCGATGGTCTATGCAACGCTTTGCATCACCATCCTGTCGTACCTCGTCTGGCTCCACCACTTCTTCACCATGGGTTCGGGCGCGAGCGTCAACTCGTTCTTCGGCATCACCACGATGGTGATCTCGATCCCGACCGGCGCCAAGCTGTTCAACTGGCTGTTCACGATGTACCGTGGCCGCATCCGGTTCGAACTGCCGATGATGTGGACGGTCGCCTTCATGATGACCTTCACCATCGGCGGCATGACCGGCGTCCTGCTCGCGGTGCCGCCGGCCGACTTCGTGCTGCACAACTCGCTGTTCCTGATCGCGCACTTCCATAACGTGATCATCGGCGGCGTCCTGTTCGGCCTGTTCGCGGCGATCAACTTCTGGTGGCCCAAGGCCTTCGGCTTCAAGCTCAACCAGTTCTGGGGCAAGGTCAGCTTCTGGCTGTGGGTCCCGGGCTTCTGGCTCGCCTTCACCCCGCTCTACATCCTCGGCCTGATGGGCGTCACCCGCCGCATGCGCGTGTTCGACGATCCCTCGCTGCAGATCTGGTTCGTCATTGCCGCGCTGGGCGCCGCGATGATCGCCGGCGGCATCGGTGCCATGCTGGTCCAGTTCGCGGTGTCGATCTGGAAGCGCGAGGAACTCAAGGACGTCAGCGGCGATCCGTGGCAGGGCCGTACGCTCGAGTGGTCGACCTCGTCGCCGCCGCCCGAGTACAACTTCGCCTTCACGCCGATCGTGCACGACATCGACGCCTGGGACGACATGAAGCGCTGCGGCGTGGAACGTCCGACCGCCGGCTTCCGTCCGATCCACATGCCCAAGGGCACCGGCACCGGCATCATCCTGGCCGGCCTGTCGACCGCGCTCGGCTTCGCGATGATCTGGTACATCTGGTGGCTCGCGGCCGTGTCGTTCCTCGGCGTGATCGGCTACTCGATCTTCCACACCTTCAACTACAAGCGCGACTACCACATCCCGGTCGAGACGGTCGAACAGGCCGAGGCCGAGCGTTCGCGCCAGCTTGCAGCCGCGGGAGCCTGATCGATGACTGCGACTGTAAACGAAATGAAGACCCCGCTGTCCCAGCCCCAGCTCCAGGCCGCCTTCTACGACCTGGACGAGCATGACCATCCCGAAGGCGGCAGCACCATGCTGGGCTTCTGGATGTACCTGATGAGCGACTGCCTCATCTTCGCCATGCTGTTCGCCGCCTACGGCGTGCTGGGCGGCAACCTGGCCGCGGGCCCGGGGCCGAAGGATCTCTTCGACCTCAAGCTTGTCGGCGTGAACACGGCGATGCTGCTGTTCTCGTCGATCACCTACGGCTTCGCCATGCTCGCCATGGAGAAGAACCAGAAGGGCGCGACCCAGGCCTGGCTGCTCGTCACCGCCGTGTTCGGCGCGGCGTTCCTGTCGATCGAACTCTACGAGTTCCATCACATGATCGGCGAGGGCGCCGGCCCCTGGCGCTCGGGCTTCCTCACCGCGTTCTTCTCGCTGGTGGGCACCCACGGGCTTCACGTCACCTTCGGCCTGATCTGGCTGTTCACGCTGGTCGTGCAGGTCGGCAAGAAGGGCCTGGTCCCGGCCAACAAGCGCCGTCTCATGTGCCTTTCGCTGTTCTGGCACTTCCTCGACGTCATCTGGATCGGCGTCTTCACCTTCGTCTATCTCATGGGAATGCTGTGATGAGCGACCACGTCCACCCCAACGAGCACGTCGACGACGTGCACGCCAGCGGCCATGGCACGATGCGCGATTATGTGATCGGCTTCCTGCTCTCGGTCGTGCTCACCGCCATTCCGTTCTGGCTGGTGATGACCGGTGCGATCACCGACAAGTCGACCACCGCGCTGGTCATCATGGCCTTCGCGATGGTGCAGATCGTCGTGCACATGATCTACTTCCTGCACATGAACACGAAGGCCGAGAACGGCTGGACGGTCATGGCGCTGATCTTCACGATCATCCTGCTGGTGATCACGCTGTCGGGTTCGCTCTGGGTCATGTACCACCTCAACCACAACATGATGCCGATGAGCGCGCACGAGATGGGGCAGCTGCCCTGATCGCCACGGTTTCAGACGCATCATGCACACAGTGATCGAAACCAACGAAGCGCGGCGGCCCTGGGGGCTCGCCGCGTTTCTCGTGTTGGCCCTCGCCGCCTTCGTGGCCCTCGGCATCTGGCAGGTGGAGCGCCTGCAGTGGAAACACGCGCTGATCGCCCGTGTCGACGCGCGGGTCCATGCCGAGCCGATCCCGCTTCCCGCCGACGACCGCCTCGCGCGGGTAAGGGGTTCCGACCTCGACTATCTGCGCGTTTCGCTCCAGGGTAGCTACGCGGGCAGCGCGACCGTCCTGGTGCGCGCCGCCACCGACCTTGGCACCGGGTACTGGACGATGACGCCGCTGAAGCTCGAGGATGGACGGCAGGTCTGGGTGAACCGCGGCTTCGTGCCGGCGGGCACCAGCGCCAGGGCCGCCGCCGCGAGCACGCCGCCAGGCGCGGTCCGGGTTGTCGGCCTGCTGCGCTCGGACGAGCCGGGGGGCAGCCTGCTGCAGTCCAACCAGCCGCAGGCCGACCGCTGGTACTCGCGCGACACCGCCGTGATGGCCAAGGCGCGCGGGATCGGCCGCGTGGTGCCCGCCTTCGTCGATGCGCAAGTGGAGCAGGCAAACCGCCCCAAGGGGCTGTCTCCGGTGCCCGGCCTCACCCAGATCCACTTCCCCGACAACCACCTCAGCTATGCGCTGACCTGGTTCGCGCTGGCGGCGATGTCGGCGATGGCGCTGGTGTTTGTCTGGCGCCGCCGCCGATGGAACGGCTGATCGACCTGTTCGCGCCGCGCGGGCTTCCCGGAAGCTCGGCCAGCCGCGCGAACATCGTGCTGCTCACGCAGCTGCGCTGGACGGCGGTGGTCGGCCAGCTGGCCACGATCGTTGTTGTCCAGCAGGGCCTCGGCGTGAAGCTCTCGCTGGCGCCGCTGCTGATGGCGCCGCTGCTGCTGATCGTCGTCAACCTCGTCTCGGCCAGCGTCGTCCTGCGCCGCCAGTCGTTCTCGCAGGGCGAGCTGTTCTCGGCGCTGATGATCGACGTCATCGCGCTGTGCTGGCAGCTCTACCATTCGGGCGGGGCGACCAATCCCTTCACCTTCCTGTTCCTGCTGCAGATCGTCATCGCCGCGGTCATCCTCGACCTCAGGTGGAGTTCGCTGGTGGCGATCAACGCCTGCCTCTGCGTGCTGCTGCTGACGTTCTATCACGAACCGCTCCAGCTGCCGGTGCAGGGGCGCGATCCGTTCCAGCTCTATCTCTACGGCAGCCTGCTGTGCTTCGTGCTGGCAGCGGTGCTGCTGATCGTTTTTGTCGCCCGCCTCGACCTCACCCGGCGCGAGAGCGATGCCAAGCTCGCCGCGCTGCGCCAGCAGGCGGCGGAGGAAGACCACATCATCCGCATGGGCCTGCTGGCCTCGGGCGCGGCGCACGAACTGGGCACGCCGCTTTCCTCGATCTCGGTGATCCTGGGCGACTGGACCCACGAACCCGCGATCGCCGAAGACCCCGACCTTGCCGCCGACCTCATCGACGTGCGCCGCGAGCTGGAGCGCTGCAAGACTATCGTCAGCGGCATCCTGATGTCGGCGGGCGAGATGCGCGGGGTGGCGCCGGCGGTCACCACCTTGCGCGGTTTCATCGGCGAGATCCTCGAGGAATGGCGCCCGCGCATGCCGGGCGAACTGCGTTTCCTCGATTCGATCGACGTCGACCGCTCGATCGTTTCCGATCCCGGGCTCCGGCAGGTCATCGGCAACGTCATCGACAATGCCGTGGAAGTCTCGCCCGACCTCGTGGTGATCGAGGCCTGGGTCGAATCGGGCCGCCTCGTGCTGACCGTCAGCGACCGCGGGCCGGGCTTTGCGGCGGAAATCCTGCCGCGCGTCGGCCAGCCCTATGCATCGACCAAGGGGCGCGACGGCGGCGGGCTGGGGCTGTTCCTGGTGGTCAACGTGATCCGCAAGCTCGGCGGCAAAGTAGCGGTCGACAACCTGCCCGGTCGCGGGGCAAGGGTGCAACTTGCGATTCCCCTTGCTACACTGGCCTACGAGCCCAGGAAGGGTGACGAATAACATAAGATCGGGGCCACCTTTTGACCGAGCCTGCCATCACCGATAGCGCCGCCCCGTGCGGGGACAGTGCGACCCTGCTGATCGTCGAGGATGACCCGACTTTCGCGCGGACCTTGCGCCGTTCGTTCGAGCGCCGGGGGTATCTCGTGAGCTCGGCCGCCAGCCCGGAAGAGGCCGAACGGCTCTGCGCCGCCGCCGATTTCGACTACGCGGTGGTCGACCTCAAGCTCGGCGCCTCGTCCGGGCTCTCGGTGGTGCAGATGCTGCATGGCCGCGCGCCGCAGACCCGTATCGTCGTGCTGACCGGCTACGCCTCGATCGCCACCGCCGTGGAGGCGATCAAGCTCGGCGCCTCGCACTATCTGGCCAAGCCCTCCAACACCGACGATATCGAGGCGGCCTTCGCCAGCGATGGCGAGGGCGATGCCAGCGTCCCGGTCGACGGGCGCAAGAGTTCGATCAAGACGCTGGAGTGGGAATATATCCACGGCACCCTGGTCGAGTGCGACTTCAACATTTCCGAAGCGGCGCGCCGCCTCGGCCTCCATCGCCGGACGCTCGCGCGCAAGCTCGAAAAGCGCCAGGTCTAGGCCGCAGCGGGGAGGGGAGAGATGGCCGATCATTCCGCGCCGCGCAAGGCGCGCCTGCCCGCCGTTGATCCGCGGGCGCTGCTGACCTTCCGTGCGGTCTGCGAAACCGGCTCGATCAGCGCGGCGGCGCGCGCGCTCAACCTCTCGCAGCCTTCGGTATCCAACACCATCGCGCTGCTCGAAAGCCGCCTCGGCACCGTGTTGTTCGAGCGCGGACGCGGCGGCATCGCGCTGACCCGCGAGGGGCTGGTGCTGCAGCGCCGCTCCGAGGCGCTGGCCACGCTGCTGGCGGATGCGGTGAGCGACGTCGAGCATGCCCGCCACCGCATCTCCGGCCCCTTGCGCATCGGCGGCACCCCCGGTGCGCTGCTGACGCTGCTGCCCGGCGCGATCATGCGCATGGAAGCGGCGGTCGGCGATTTTGCGCTGAGCGTTGTCGAGCGGCCGGACGCCGAACTCCACGAGATGCTGCGCCAGGGCGAGATCGAACTGGCCATGGTCACCACCCGCATCGAAACCATCCCCGAGGGCATGACCGAGGTGACGGCGGCGCGCGATCCCTTCGCGCTGATCGTCGGGCCCCACCACGCGGCGCTGGGCGAGCGGGTTTCGCTGCGCGAGGTCGAGGCGCTGCCCTGGGTGCTGCCCGAGGCGCGCGGCGCGTTCCGCCGCCAGGTCGATGCCCTGTTCATTGCCGCGGGCGTCTCAGTGCCGCGCACCACGATCCGCTGCGACTCGCTGCTGACCACCCGCGCCATCGTGCGCGATACCGACCGGGTGACCGTGCTGCCGCGCACGGTGGCGCTCGACGGCATGTCCGACGGTTCGATCCGCGCCATCGCCATAACCGAGGCGGTGTTCGAACGCAGCGTCGGCGTGCTGCGCATGGAAGGCGGCGCACTTTCCCCGCTAGCCGAGGCGATGCTGGCGGCGCTTCCGCCCGTTCCATAGTTTTTGACTATGGTGATCTGAAATATCATTATTTTACTTTGGGTGCGCTGACCCGCTAAACCGCTCTCAGGCCCGGCACATCGGCCGAAAGATAAAAACGGGAGAGAGCGATGCGGACCCTGATCCGCGATGTATCCATCTTCGACGGCAGCGGCAGCGCTCTCCAGACCGGCTCGGTGCTGGTGGACGGCGAGCGGATCGCCCGTGTGGCCTATGGCGCGGACGCGCTGGCGGGGGAAACCGCCGAGGTGACGATCGACGGGCGCGGCAAGACGCTGATGCCGGGTCTGGTCGACGCGCATACCCACCTCACCTGGGGGTCTTCGGTCGAGAAGATCTACCACCAGTTCATCCTCCCGCCTGACGAGCTGAAGGTCGCGGCCTGGCGCAATGCGCGGGTACTGCTCGACCATGGCTTCACCTCGATCTACTCGGCCGGCGCGCTGGGCGACATGATCGAGCCGGAACTGGCCCGCGCCATCGCGGCGGGCGAGACGCCGGGGCCGCGCATGGTGCCCTCCACCCTCGAACGCAGCCCCGAAGGCGACGAAGGCGTCGAGACCGGCGACGTGTTCAACGGCCGCGGGCCCGAGGCGATGCGCGGGTTCGTCTCCTACTGCAAGGACGAGGGTGTCCAGTCGATCAAGCTGGTGGTCTCGGGCGAAGATGCGCTCAAGCCCGGCTCGGCGATGCAGGTGCTCTATACGGCCGAGGAAATGCTGGCGGCCGGAGAAGCGACGCGCGAGGCCGGCATGTGGATCGCCGCCCATGCCTATTCGCCCGAGGCCATCGGCCTCGCCCTCGATGCCGGCGTGCGCATCCTCTACCACTGCTCCTTCGCCGACGCGGCGACGGTCGAGCGCATGGCGGCGGAGAAGGACAAGTTCTTCTACGCGCCCGGTCCCGGCGTTTCGGTCGCCGCGATCGAGGCCAGCCCGCCGCCGCATGTCGACATGACGCACATGAAGGCCAGCGCGAACGAGCGCATGGGCCTCGAAGGCAAGCTGGTGCCCGAACTCAAGGCGCGCGGCGTACGTATCCTGACCGGCGGCGACTATGGCTTCCCGTTCAATCCGCATGGCCGCAATGCCCGCGATCTGGAACATTTTGTCCGGTATTTCGGCTTCACCCCCGCCGAGGCCCTGCGCTCCGCCACCCAGTACGGCGGCGAGCTGATGGGGCTCGAGGTCGGGCTGGTGAAGGAAGGCTGGCTGGCCGACCTCCTGCTGGTCGACGGCGATCCCACCGCGGACGTCGCCATCCTGCAGGACAAGGAACGGCTGACGATGATCATGAAGGGCGGCGCGCTCCACAAGGCGCCCGCCGAGATCGCGGCAACAGAGTAACCAGGGGCTAAATCGATGACTTACGACGCGGTTGTCGTAGGCTGCGGCCCGGTGGGCGCGCTGGCCGCGAACCTTCTCGGCCTGAAAGGGCTCAAGGTGCTGGTTCTCGAACGGGAACTGGAACACTACCCGCTGCCGCGCGCGGTCCATCTCGATCACGAGATGATGCGCCTGTTCCAGTCCGCCGGGGTGATCGGCCGGGTCGAGGGCGACATGATCGCCACCGACGGCCACCTCCACGTCGGCGCCGACCACGGCGTGATCCGCTACATGGGCACCGTGGGCAAGCCGCGCCCGTTCGGCTGGGCCAACGACTACTTCTTCTACCAGCCCGAACTCGAGGCGCACTTGCGCGAGGGTTTTGCGGCGATGCCGAACGTCGAGCTGAAGCTCGGCGCCAGCTTCACCGGGCTGACGCAGGACGCGGACGGGGTGACGGTCGATTATCGCGACGGTGCCGACGCCCGCAGCGCCCGTGCCCGCTGGGTGATTGCCGCCGACGGCGCCCGCAGCGCCGTGCGCAAGGCGCTGGGCGTCGTGCTGGACGATCTCCAGTTCGAGGAGCCGTGGCTTGTCGTCGATGCCGAAGTGGAAGGGCCGGTGGCCTTCCCGCCGCTTTCCGGCGTGCCCGAGGGAGCCGATCTCCAGCGTCTTTCCGTGATGATGTGCGATCCTTCGCGTCCCGCCACGGTGGTGCCCGGCCGCCGCGACCATCGCCGCTGGGAGTTCATGCTGCTTCCCGGCGAGGACGACACCGCGATGATGGCGCCCGGGAAGGTGGCCGAACTGGTCGGCGCGTGGATGGCCGATGTGCCGCACCGGATCGTGCGCGCCGCGACCTATCGTTTCCATGGCCTTGTCGCGCACCAGTGGCAGGTCGGCAACGTGTTCCTCGCCGGGGACGCCGCGCACCAGACCCCGCCGTTCTTCGGGCAGGGCATGTGCCACGGCCTGCGCGATGTTGCCAATCTGGCGTGGAAGATGGACGCGGTGGCCAACCACGGCGCCGCGCCTGCGGTGCTGGCGACCTACCAGCGCGAGCGCGATCCGCATGTCCGCGCGGTGATCGGCGCGGCGGTCGCGGCCGGTCGCTACATCTGCGAACTCGATCCCGCCAAGGCCGCGCAGCGCGATGCCCGCATCCGCGCGGAAGCGGCGCAGAAGTCGGGCGAGACCGCGCATGACCTGATCCCGGCGATTGCCGAGGGCGTGGTGCTGGCGCAGACGCCAGGTGCGGGCGTGCGCTTCGTGCAGCCGGTGCTCACCGACGGCCGCAAGCTCGACGAGTTGACCGGCGGCGACTGGCGCCTCTTCGTGCGCGACGATGCCGTGCCGGGGCAGGCCGAGGGCGTCACGCGGGTCTCGGCCTCGACGCTGCCGGACAATGGCGCGGTGACCGCATGGCTGGACGATCACGGCGTCGATGCCGTTCTGGTCCGCCCCGACCACTACGTTTTCGGCACTGCCGGCCACAGCGCCGAAGACCTCCTCGCCGCCCGCGCGGCGCAGCTTTCCAGCCATCAGGAGCTTGCCGCATGACCCTCACGCTTGCCGCTGCACAGGCGATCGTCACCGGCACCCTTGCCGAAGCGCGGGCGAGGGGGGCAAAGCCGCTTGCGGTGATCGTGCTCGACGCGGGCGCCCACCCGGTCGCCTTCGCCCGCGAGGACGGGGCGAGCCTCTACCGCTTCGACATTGCCAGGGCCAAGGCCGAGGGCGCCGTGGGCATGGACGCGGACACCGCCGTCCTTGCCGAACGGGCCAAGGGCAACCCGACCTTCTTTCAAAGCGTCACCGCTGCCGTCGGCGGCCGCATCGCGTTCTCGCCCGGGGGGGTGGTGATCCGCGACGGCGCCGGCACGCTGATCGGCGCCGTCGGCGTCAGCGGTGACACCGGCGAATGCGATGCCGAGTGCGCCCGTGCCGGCATCCGGGCGGCGGGTCTTCTTCAGGAGCAAAAGCCATGAAACTGCGCAGCATCGAACTGGCGCTGCCCGATCCGGCGGCCGCCGCCACCTTCATGACCCAGGTCTGGGGCATGGCCGCGGCGGAGACGAAGGGTGACACCCATTACCTGCGCGGCTCCGGCCCGTTCCCCTACCTCGTGGCGTTCGAGAAGTCGGAAGACGAGTTTGTCCGCTCGACCACGTTCGTCTGCACGGCCGGGGAACTGGACGCGCTGAAGGCGCGCATCGCCGCCGCGGGCTGGACCGCCAGAGCGACCACCAGCCACGATCTCGGCGGCGGCCACGGCCTGCTGGTCGAACTGCCCGAAGGCACGATCCTGCGCTTTCTGGTGGACGCTACCGAAGTCGAGCCGATCACCGGGCGCGACCTGCCGGTGAAGCTGACCCACGTGGTGTTCAACGCCGCCGATGCCGAAGCCTGCGGCCATGCGGTGGAGGACATTCTCGGCTTCCTCGTGTCCGACCGCACCAAAGGCATGGTCTTCGTGCGCTGCAACGACAGCCACCATTCCACCGCCTTTGCCCGCGCCGGGTTCGCCTCGCTCAACCATGTCGCCTTCGAGATGGAGGATATCGACGCGGTGATGCGCGGCATCGGCCGTCTGCGCGACCATGCGATGGTTCCCGCATGGGGCCCCGGCCGCCACGGCCCCGGCGCCAATGTCTACGCCTACTTCATCGCCCCGTTCGGCCCGGTGATCGAGTTCTCGACCGCCGTGGAGAAGGTGCCGCACGACTATCGGGCCGGGGCCCCGGAAGACTGGACCTGGCCGCCGAACCGCATCGACCAGTGGGGCGTGTCCGACAAGGATTTCGAAGGCCTGCGCCGGGCCGAGGAACGCTTCCGTTTCCGCCGCGACTGGCAAGCCGCGCCGCTCTGACCATTTGACCGCCGCCGCGCGCTACGCGGGGGCAGGGGAGACTACGCATGAACCGTTACATCAGCTTTGAACGTCCCGATGGCAGCAAGAGCTTCGGCCGCCTCGAAGGGGACAAGGTGATCGATCTCGGCGCACCCGGCGCGGATGCCTGGCTGAAGGACGTACTGGCCGGCGATCTCGCCGCGCTGGCCGCGACCGGTGAGTTCGCCTTTGCCGCGGTGAAGTTGCTGCCGGTCGTTCCGAACCCGGAAAAGATTCTCTGCGTCGGCCTCAACTACGCCACCCACGTGGCCGAGACCGGCCGCGAGCAGAAGGAACACCCGGCGATCTTCACCCGCTGGGCCGACAGCCTGATCGCCGACGGCGAGGCGATGGTCCGCCCGCCCGAAAGCGAGCGGTTCGACTACGAGGGCGAACTGGCGGTCATCATCGGCAAGGGCGGCCGCCGCATCGCGCCCGAGAATGCCTGGGAGCATGTCGCCGGTTTCGCGCCGTTCAACGACGGTTCGATCCGCGACTGGCAGCGCCACAACATCCAGTTCACCCCCGGCAAGACCTGGCCCGGCACCGGCGGCTTCGGCCCCGCGATGGTCGCGGCCTCGGACGTCGAGGACCTCGCCTCGCAGCGCGTGCAGACCCGCGTCAACGGCGAGCTGGTGCAGGACCAGCCGATCTCGGACATGATCTGGGATATCCCCACGGTCATCGCCTACTGCTCGACCTTCACCGACCTCAAGCCCGGCGACGTGATCGCCAGCGGCACCCCCGGCGGCGTCGGCGACAAGCGTAGGCCCCCGCTCTACCTGAAGGCCGGAGACACCGTGGAAGTTTCCATCGGCGTGATCGGCACGCTCACCAACCCCGTCATCGACGAAGCCTGACAGACCAACGACAAGCATAATACGAGGGAGAGACATCATGAACACCATTCGCAAGGTCGTACTGCTCACCGGCATTGCCTTCGGCGCGCTGTCCGCGCCTGCCATGGCGCAGGACGCGGCGGCCGCTCCGCAGGCCCCGGAGACGACTTCCACCAGCGACATCATCGTTACCGCCCAGCGCCGCGCCGAGAAGGTGACCGAGGTGCCGATCTCGATCACCGTCGCCAGCGCCGCCCAGCTCGAGCGCCAGCAGGTCAATACCGTCAACGACCTCGCCCGCATCGCGCCGAGCCTCGAGATCCAGCAGGCGCCCGGCCAGAACACCGGCGGCGGCGGTTCGATCCGCGGCATCGGCACGCAGACCTTCTCGCCCGGTGCCGTGGCCTCGGTGGGTGTTGTTGTTGACCAGGTCAGCCAGGGCAATGCCAATATCTCCGACCTCTTCGACGTTGCCCGCATCGAAGTGCTGAAGGGCCCGCAGGGCACCCTGTTCGGCCTGACCACCTCGGCGGGCGTCATCAACATCACCACCAACAAGCCCGATTTCACGCGCTTCTCCGCCCGCCTGCGCACCGAGCTTTCGGATGCCGGCACCGCGGGTTCGAAGTACGGCAACCAGGTGGTGCAGGGCCTCGTCAACGTGCCGCTGGCAGCCAACGCGGCGCTGCGCGTCTCGGGCGTCGCCAACTTGCGCCAGGGCGTCAACCGCAATGCCACCACCGGCGAGCTCAACGATACCGACCGCTACGGCCTGCGCGGCCGCCTCTTGTGGGAACCGACCGACCGCCTGACGGTCAACCTGATCGGCGACTATTCCAAGAGCCGCTACGAGAACGGCGGCGACTTCTTCACGTTCGTGAAGACCAGCGGCCCGGGCTACTTCTTCGGCGGCGCCGGCGAGGATACGACCGGCATCACCGACCGTCTCGAGTCCTGCGGCGTCACGGCCAAGGCCGGCAATCGCAACTACTGCTCGGACGAAACGTACGTCGGCCACACCGAGACCTACGGCGGCTCGCTCCAGGTCGACTACGAGGCCGATCCCTTCACGCTGACCTCGATCACCTCGGTGCGCAAGTCGGGCGAATCGGGCTACGGCGCGGCATCCAACGTGTTCCGCGCCGATGTGCTCGAACTCCAGGTCCACAACTCGCCGGTCAACCGTGACCTCAGCCAGTTCACCCAGGAATTCCGCATCAGCTCGGCGGCGGGCAATCCCATCGAATATACCGCGGGCATGTTCTATTCGAACCAGAAGCAGACCCGCGCCGCCGAAGTCGTCGACGTGACGCTGGTGCCGTTCCCGGGCCTGACGATCCCGATCGTCACCAACACCACGCCGCAGCTCACGATCCGCGACGAATCGCTCGCCGTCTTCGGCCAGCTCACCGGCCACGTGACCGACGCCTGGCGCCTGATCGGCGGCGTGCGCTACACTACCGACCGCCTCTCGCTCGACACGTACGACACGCTCGGCGCGCGCGACGGGGGCACCCACCTCAATGCCAAGAAGTGGTCCTGGCGCCTGGGTACCCAGTACGACCTGGCGTCGGACGCGATGGCCTACGCCACCGTCTCGCGCGGGTTCAAGGGCGGCCAGATCGCGGTGCCGACCAACGAAGATCCCTATGTCGTGCTGCCCGAGGTCCCCACGTCCTACGAAGCGGGTGTCAAGGCCACGCTGTTCGGCGGCTGGGTGGCCGATGCCAGCGTGTTCTACATGAAGATCGACAACTTCCAGGCGCAGAACTGCACGGTGGACAGCACCGGCGTCATCTCGTGCGACCAGACCAACATCAACGGGGTCAAGACGCGCGGCGCGGAGATCAACTTCTTCGGCAACGTGACCCGCAACCTCTCGCTCAACACCGGTTTCATCTACGCCAAGGCGACCTATCCCAAGAACTTCATCGGCACCGACGGCACCAACATCGGCGGCAGCCAGCTGGCCTATTCGCCGCGCTACAAGTTCACGCTCTCGGGCCAGTACGACGTGGACCTGGGCGAGAACTTCGGCGGTTTCATCGCGCTCGACACCCAGTGGAAGTCGCGCGTGCGCTACGAGGCCAACTCGGTCTCCGACACCACCTTCAAGGCGCACTGGATGGTGGGCGGACGCATCGGCGTGAAAACCGCGGATGACCGCTACACGGTGGCCGTCTTTGTGCGCAACGCCTTCAACGTCCACGAGCCGGCGCTGATGCAGAGCGACTTCCCCTACACCAGCCAGAGCTACTCGGGCGCCTACGAGCCGAACATCGGCGCGATCTACGGGCCGATGTCGTACCGCAACGTCGGCATCAGCCTGGACGCCAAGTTCTGATGCCCCAGACGCTGGACCGCCTGCTGCGAGGGGAGCAGGCGGTGAGCGCGGCGATCAACGCGGTCTTGAGCGCCGCGTTCTTCGTCCTGGTCTTCGGACTGGGGGAGCGGGCGCTGGCGACCGGCGCGCCGGATCGCCTGGCGCTCGATTTCCTGCCACAAGGGCTGATGGTCTCGCTGATGGCATCGCTGGTTCCCGCGCTCGTGATGCGGGCGAAGCTGCGCAAGGCGGGGCTGATCGGCGCGGGTGAGGGGCCGGAAACGGGCGAGATCGCGCGCACCGTGTGTCTCGGCGTGCTGGCGGGGCTCGCCAGCGCGGCGGCACTGGCCGCGCTGGCGCTGTTCGGTCCGCTGGACGCGGTGCCGAGCCTTCCGGCGCTGGTGTTCAAGATCGTCTACGGGGCAGGGCTGGGGCTGGTCTGCACGCGCTTTGCGCTCACCCGGCTCTACGCCCGCAGGATCGCAGGGAGCGGTGTATGAACGGGGGCATGAACGCCGTGATTCGCGGGATCGGCACCCGCCTCGGCCCGGACGTGGTCGCGGCGATGCGCGATCTCTACGAAGCCGAACAGGCCCCGCTCGCCGCCGCGCTGCCGCCCCTCGCCCTCGACTGCGCCTATGGCCCGGATGCGCGCAACCGGCTCGACCTCTACCGGCAGGGAGAGGGGGAGGGCCTGCGTCCGGTCGTCCTCTTTGTCCACGGCGGCGGCTTCCTTGTCGGCGACAAGGGCGGGGCTGACAGTTGGGCCAATGCCCATGTCGGCCGCTGGGCGGCGGCGAACGGAATGCTCGGCGCGGTGATGAACTACCGCCTCGCGCCGCAGCACCTGTGGCCTTCGGGGGCAGAGGACGTCGGCCTCGCGGTCGACTGGCTGCGCGGCCATGCCGCCGGTCATGGCGGCGATCCGGAGCGTATCTTCCTGCTCGGCACTTCGGCGGGGGCGGTCCATGTCTCGGCCTTCCTCAAGGCGCGCGAGGATCATGAGCGGCTCGTGCGCGGCGCCGCGCTGCTTTCCGGGCTCTACGGCGTCACCCCGCTCGACGAGCGCGACATGCGCTATTACGGCCCGCAGGACTGCTATGCCTTGCGCATGCCGCTGACCGCGGTGATGGAAACCCGCCTGCCGCTGCTGCTGGCCTGCGCCGAGTTTGATCCGCCGCGCTTCCAGGCCGAATGGGCCAGCATGCTGCAGGGCCGTCTCGGCCGCCACGGACGGCTGCCGCGCGCGCATTATGCCTCCGGGCACAACCACTACTCGATGGCGATGCACCTCGGCACGGCGGACCGCCGCCTGTCGGACGAATTGCTCGCCTTCTTTGCAGACCATAACTGAGAGGCCCCCGATGACCCGTATTCCCGATCTCGACCGCCGCAGCCTGCTTGCGGCCGGCGCCATGGCCGCCGCCGCGCCGATGATGGCGCGTGCCGCCGCCAGGCGCCCGAACCCGGCGTTTCCCAAGGGTTTCCTGTGGGGCGCCGCTACCGCAGGGCACCAGGTGGAAGGCAACAACACCGCCTCCGATACCTGGTTTGTCGAACACCTGACGCCGACGATCTTTTCCGAGCCTTCGGGCGATGCCTGCAACAGCCTCGAACTCTGGGCCAGCGACCTCGACATCGTGAAGGGGCTTGGCCTCACCTCCTACCGCTTCAGCGTCGAATGGGCACGGATCGAGCCGGAAAAGGGCCTGTTCTCGCAGGCCATGCTCGATCACTACAAGCGCATCGTTGACGGGTGCCACGCGCGCGGCCTCCAGCCGCTGGTGTCGTTCAACCACTTCACCGCGCCGCGCTGGTTCAGCGCGCAAGGGGGCTGGACCAACCCCGATGCCGCACAGCTCTTCGCCCGCTATTGCGAGCGTGTCATGCGCGCCTTCGGCGACGGCATCGCCATGGCCATGACCCTCAACGAACCCAACATCCTGCTCATCCTGCGCAACATCCTGCCGCCGCCGGTCTGGGACATGCAGCGCGCCTCGATGGAGGCCGCGGCCAAGAAGCTGGGCGTCGCCAGGTTCGTCTGCGCCAACGTGGCCGGGCGCGAGGACATCGAGGCGCTCCAGCACGGGCTCATGGCCGGGCACAAGGCGGCCCGCGCCGCGATCAAGGCGGTGCGCGGCGACCTGCCGGTGGGCTTCACGCTTTCGGTGATCGACGATCAGGCGGCCGGCAAGAACTCGCTGCGCGACAAGGTCCGCGCCGAGAACTACGGCGCCTGGCTGGAACTGGCCAGGCAGGACGACTTCATCGGCGTCCAGAACTACGAACGCGCGGTCTGGAACGACAAGGGCCACCTGCCGCCGCCCGATGGCGGCGACCGCAACTGGTCGGGCACCGAAGTCTGGGCGCCCTCGCTTGCGGGCGCGGTTCGCTATGTCCACGCGGCGACCAATGTTCCCGTGCTGGTCTCCGAACACGGCGTCGGCACCGATGACGACACGCTGCGCGCGCGCTTCATCCCGGCGGCATTGGAAGGCCTCAAGCAGGCGATCGACGAGGGCGTGCCGGTGCTCGGCTACGTGCACTGGTCGCTGCTCGACAACTTCGAATGGATCTTCGGCTACAAGCCGCGCTTCGGCCTGTGCAGCGTGGACCGCGCGACCTTCGCCCGCACGCCCAAGCCGAGCGCTTCGGTCTTGGGCGGGATTGCAAGGCGTAATTCACTTTAAGGGGGAAGGGATTAAAGCAGGGGAGCATAGCCCCCCTGCACCCCCATTACCGTCTAGGTCAGGTGCTATCCAGCCGATGCGCGCCCATGGCTGCGTCGGGAGACATAAGGGCTGCGCCGCAGGGAGTGTATTACGGATAGGCGAGGTGCAACGAAGACATTTTGAGGGTCTGGGGGATCTCCTGAGCTTGTCGAAGGGCCCCAGGACTTCCTCTTGTTTTTTCTTCAGGCCACCACCACCCGAACCCCCGCCTCACGCAGCCGCTCGGCCATCTCGGCGGGGATACCGGCATCGGTGACCACCACGTCCACCTCGTCCAGCCCGCAGACGATCGCGCCGGAGGAGGAGCGGAACTTGGAGCTGTCCACCAGCAGGATCACTTCCTCGGCCCGGTCCATGAAGCGGCGTTCGGCGGCGACGAGGATCACGTCCTGCTGCATCACCCCCTGCGGGCCGACGGCCGCCGCGCCCATGAACAGCTTCGGCGCGTGGAAGCGCGGCATCGAATCCTCGCCCGCCGGGGCCAGCACGATGTTCTGTTCCCGGAACACCGTGCCCGAGGGCAGCAGCACCCGCGTGCCGGATTGCGGCAGCAGGGCCTGCACGATGTGCAGCGAATTGGTCAGCACCTGGCAGTCCAGCCCGTCGAGATGCGCGCACATCTGCAAGGTGGTGGTGCCGCCGTCGAGCATGATCGCCTCGCCCGGCTGGCAGAGCGCGGCGGCGGCCTTGCCGATGGCCTGCTTGGCGGGCAGGTGCTGGGTGATCGACTGCTCGAACGGGGTACCGGCAAGGCCCGGCTGGCGGTCGGCGCGCTCCTCGGGCAGCTTGGCGCCGCCGTGGACGCGCAGGAGCTGGCCCTCCTCCTCCAGCCGCGAGAGGTCGCGCCGGATCGTTGCGGGCGAGGCGTCCAGCTGCGCTTCCAGGTCGCGATAGGTGACAAAGCCGCTGGGCCGCAGGGCTTCGAGGATCAGTCTTTCACGCTCGGTTGAATGCATCGTCTTCCTGTCGCCCATGTGGGGGAGGCCGCTGGCCACCCCCATGCCGCCAATTTCGCTCAAGATCCATCATTCTCGCTTCTGAAAATGCCCTGCTGGGTATTTTCGAGGCGGCACCGGCCCACGCCCCCACCCGGCCAGCCACGAGTGTATCCTGATGGGTGGTCGGTCCCCTCAGCGAAAAGGTCCCCCGGACCCTTTCGTGTTCTTCGGGACGGGAGCGGGCCGGTGCCGCCAAAATCCGGCACCGCCGGATTTTCAAATAGCCCCGCCGGCATCCAGCATGTTGCCCGCGCCGATCACCACGGTGGCGCCCACCAGCAGGCCGATGCCGGTCAGCACCAGCGCCCGCGTGCGGCGGCTCGCCCCGCGCCATTCCTTGAGCGCAAAGCCCCAGAGCGTGGAGAACAGGATGATCGAGGCCATGTGCAGCGTCCACGAGGAGAAGCCGTAGCGCCCCATCTGGCTCTCGCCCATGGTGTAGAAGAAGAACTGGAAATACCACAAGGTGCCGCCGAGCGCGGCGAGCAGGTAGTTGGCGAGCAGCGGCGGGCGGGTGCTGCCCTCATCGCCGTTGCTGGCGCCGAGGAACTGGCCGAAGCTGCGGTTGCGGCGGATCAGCAGCGCGCACCAGATGAGGTTGGTGGTCAGCCCGCCCGAAAGGACAACGCAGAGCACCGGCAGGCCCTGGCTGAGGGGATCGGTGCCCGCCGCCAGCGTCAGGTCGCGGATCGGCTGGCCGGCGTCGAGCCCCCAGGCGAAGCAGCCCGACATCACGCCGGAAAACACCGCGATCAGCAGGCCCTTCCTGAGATTGAACTCGGCCACGCCTTCCGACGCTTGCCCGCCCAGATCCTTATCCTTGCCGTGGCCCGCCCGTGCGACGACAACGATGCCGACCAGGGTGATGACAATGCCCAGCAGGGTCAGCTGCCCGCTGGTGCGACCGGCGATTGCGCCGATGGTGCCATGGAAGATCGGCGGTCCCATCGTGCCGATCACCGTGGTCAGCCCCAGCGCCACCGCCATGCCGAGCGAGAGCCCGAGATAGCGCATGGTGAGGCCGAATGTCAGCCCGCCGAAGCCCCACATCGCGCCCCAGAACCAGCACCACAGCAAGGTGGAGGCGGGCGCGGCGGTGAGCACGCCGATGAGGTTCTCGGTCCGCAGCGAGGCGAAGACCCAGGGCGCGATCAGCCAGGAAAAGATCCCGCCCGCCAGCCAGAACACTTCCCAGGACCACAGCCTGATGCGTTTGTAGGGCACGTAGAAGCTGGCCGAGGCAAAGCCGCCCAGCCAGTGGAAGATGACGCCCAGCGCCGGATTGCCTCCCATTTCAGTCTGATCCTCTCGTTATCTTGTTGTTATCGTGTCATTATGTGGATGGCGGGAGAGTCAGGCCGGTTGCCGCACCTGTTCGCGCCATTTCGCGCGGTAGCCCGCAAGGTCGCCTTCCAGCGGCTCGACGCGGCGCAGGCCGCCCTGGGCCTGGAGCATCGGGTTGATCAGCCGCAGCGCCCCGAACGAGACGTCGTTATGGGCATTGGCGACAAAGACTTCGGTCTCCGGGCGCAGCGCGGCGAGCGCGCGCACGAAGACTTCGGCATCGGCAAAACGCCCCTCGATCAGCAGGCGCTGCTTCGAGCCGATGAGGTCGAGCGCGGTATCGGCGACCATCGCCGCATAAAGACAGACGCCCGCGCGCCGCGCATACCAGGTGCCGGCCCATTCCTCGGGGCGGTTCACCCATTCGGCCTTGCCGTGCGGGAAGGGCCCGAAACCGGGGGCGAGCGTGGGCAGCATCATCGTGCCGCGTTCCAGCAGCGCAGGCACCGCTTCGAGCAGTTTGGGCTGGTCGGGGCGGATGTCGACCCGGCGGGTGTCGATCTGGATCACGCTCTCGATCTCGCGCCCGCCCATGAAGCGCGCGGAGGGCACCGGCCAGCCATAGGCGTCGACATTGACGAGGGTGTCGCGCGCCTCGGGCAAGGCGGACAGCGACACCGTCTCGGCGGCCAGCCGCATGGCGATGAACCAGGTGCCGGTGGAAAGGATCGTCGCTTCCTGCCGGGCGATCTCGGCAAAACCGCGGGCGGCGAGCAGGGCCGCGTTCGAATCGTGCAGGCCCGCCAGCACTTTGGCATTGGCGGGAAGCCCGGTCTCGGCGGCGAGCTCGGGGCGCAGGGTGCCGACCACGTCGCTGGCCTTGGCGAGCGGGGCAAAGCGCTCCGCCCAGCCGAGCCGCTCGGCCATCGGCGAGAAGCGGGCGTCCGCCGGGCACCATAGGTCGGTGTGGCAGCCCAGGCTGGTCACTTCGCTGGCAAGCGCGCCGGAGAGGAACCAGGCCCAGTATTGCGCCCATGGGACCAGCGCCGCGCGTTCCATCGCCTCGGGATGGCGCCGGGCCATCCAGTAGACCTGCGCGCCGAGGTTGAGGCCGTCGGGCAGGGCGGGCGATCCGGTCAGCACGAATCGGTCGCGCTCCTTGCGGTAGGCGGCCATGACCTCTGCGGGGAGCGGCTGTTCGTAGTCGAGCGGGGGGAACAGCAGGCCCTCTTCGCCAAGCGCGGCAAAGCCCGCGCCGTGGGCGACCGGGATCAGCGCTTCCACCGGATGACCCGCCCAGCCGCGCAGCGTCGCGCGCAGCCATTGGCCGATTCCCGCGGCATCGAGGCAGCGCACGCCGTCCACTTCGCACGGCACGTTGGGGCGGACCTGGCGGTCGATCATGCGCCCGCCCTTGGTCCACAGCGTCAGTTTGCTGAGGGTCTTGCCGATATCGACGACAATATAGGTGCCGCTTCCTGCCATTCGCTCTGCCCATTTTTCACCATGCGTGAACATGGTGTTGTTTGATTGGATTTGATCGTTTAGTATCGAATCAGATTGAACCTGAAAAGAGGTTTCGTTAGAGGATGCCCATGGACACGATTGCCCCTGCCAAACCGGCGGCCCAGAGCGCCGCGCTTCCCTTCTCGGTTCCCGCCAGCCGCTGGGACGACTCGCTGGCCGCCACGCTTTCTCCCCCCGAATTGCTGCTCTATCGTTCGAACCTGCTGGGTTCGGACCTCACCGTCACCAATTTCGGCGGCGGCAATACGTCCGCCAAGCTGGAAGAGATCGACCCGCTGACCGGCGAGGCGGTGGAAGTGCTGTGGGTGAAGGGTTCGGGCGGCGACATCGGTTCGATGAAGCTGGACGGTTTCGCCACGCTCTACCAGCACAAGCTGCTCGGCCTTGAGAACCACTACAACGGCCCTGAAGACGACGACAAGATGGTCGGCTTCCTGCCGCACTGCACGTTCAACCTCAACGGCCGCGCTGCCTCGATCGACACGCCGCTGCACTCGCTGCTGCCCTTCGCGCATGTCGATCACGTCCACCCCGATGCGATCATCGCGCTGGCTGCCAGCTCGGGCGGCGAAGCGGCCACCAAGGAAATCTGGGGCGGCAAGATCG
The DNA here is from genome assembly GCF_006874585.1 of Sphingomonas sp. IC081. Lineage (GTDB taxonomy): Bacteria > Pseudomonadota > Alphaproteobacteria > Sphingomonadales > Sphingomonadaceae > Novosphingobium. Next base: position 2,604,179 of record NZ_CP029761.1, on the reverse strand, counting down.
GCTGGCTCGGCTGGAAGCGCCCCGGCTACACGCTGGGCGTGATGCTGCGCGACTATGTGGCGGCCAACCCCGGCGTCGAGGGCGTCATGCTCGCCGGCCACGGCATCATCTGCTGGGCCGGCAGCGCCAAGTCCTGCTACGAACACACCGTCGAGCTGATCGCCGATGCGGCGAACTACCTCAACGCCAAGCTCTCCGAAAAGCCCGCTTTCGGCGGTGCGGTCACTTCCTCCTCCTCCGACCGCGCAGCCCTTGCTGCCGACCTTATGCCCCGCCTGCGTGCCAACATGACGGGCGCGCGGCGTAAGGTCGGCCATTTTTCGGACGATGCCGAAGCGCTGGAATTCGTGAACTCGGCCGAGTTCGAGCGCCTTGCCGCGCTGGGCACTTCGTGCCCCGATCACTTCCTGCGCACCAAGATCGCTCCCCTGACGCTCGATCCCGCGCGCCTTTGGGACGATGCCTACCTCGCGCAGAAAATCGCCGATTATCGCGCCATGTATGCAGCCTATTACGAGCGCTGCAAGCGTTCCAACTCGCCCGCGATGCGCGATGCCAACCCGGTGGTCGTGCTGGTCCCCGGCGTCGGCCGCATCACGTTCGCCACCGACAAGACCACCGCGCGTCTTGCCGGGGAATTCTACGGCAACGCCATCAACGTGATGCGCGGCGCCGAGGCGATCGGCGACTATATCGCGCTCGACGAGCAGGAAGCGTTCGACATCGAATACTGGCTGCTTGAGGAAGCCAAGCTCCAGCGCATGCCCGCGCCCAAGCCTCTGGTCGGCCGCGTGGCGCTCGTCACCGGCGGTGCAGGCGGCATCGGCGCCGCCACCGCCGCGCGCCTGATGGCGGACGGCGCCTGCGTGCTGCTGGCCGACCGCGATGCGAATGCCGTCGAGGAAGTCCGCGCCGGTTTCGCGAAACAGTTCGGCAAGGACGTGGTCCGCGCCGCCGTCTGCGACGTGACCGACGAGGCGCAAGTCTCCGAAGCCTTTGCCGTCGCGGCGCGCGAATTCGGCGGGCTCGACATCCTTGTCGCCAATGCCGGTATTGCTTCCTCGGCCCCGATCGAGGAAACCACGATCGAGCTGTGGAACCGCAATTACGACGTGCTGGCGCAGGGTTACTTCCTCACCAGCCGCGCCGCATGGCCGCTGCTCAAGGGCATGAAGGAGCAGGGCGGCACCTCGGTGGTGTTCATCGGTTCGAAGAACGGCGTGGCGGCAGCCACCAATGCCTCGGCCTATGCTTCCGCCAAGGCGGCGGCGAACCACCTTGCGCGCTGTCTGGCGCTGGAAGGCGCGCCCCACGGCATCCGCGTCAACGTCGTCAATCCCGATGCGGTCATCAAGGGCAGCAAGATCTGGGACGGCGACTGGCGCAAGGAACGCGCGGGCGCCCACGGGATCGATACCGGCAAGGAACTGGAAGAGCATTATCGCAACCGTTCCATGCTGAAGCGCGACGTGCTGCCGTCCGACATTGCCGAGGCCGTGTATTTCCTCGCGGGCGACCAGTCGGCGAAATCCACCGGCAACATGATCAATGTCGATGCGGGTAACGCACAGGCCTTCACGCGCTGATAAGAGATGATTTCGGGGAACGCGCGAACCGGCGCGCTCCCCGAACGGGCAAGAGGATAGAAGAATGAGCAGACTGCCGATTTCCGAAGAGCTGATCGCCGAAGCCAACGCCCGCGCGGCGGATGCGCTGGAGGACGAATATGCCTCGCTCGGCCGCAAGCTGGAGCGTTCGGGCATCGCCATCGACGCGATCAAGGACAAGGTCGCCGGTTTCTCGGTCGCGGTGCCTTCGTGGGGCGCGGGCCGGGGCGGCACCCGTTTCGCCAAGTTCCCGATCGCGGGTGAGCCGACCACCATTCACGAAAAGCTGGAAGACTGCGCCGTCATCAACCAGCTTTCGCGCCTGACCCCGCGCGTCTCGCCGCACTTCCCGTGGGACAAGGTGAGCGACTACAAGGCGCTGCGCGAGGAAGCCGCCAGCCTTGGCCTCGGCTTCGATGCGGTGAATTCCAACACCTTCCAGGACCAGAAGGACCAGGCGCACAGCTATTCCACCGGTTCGCTGTCCTCGACCATCGAAGCCACGCGCCAACAGGCGGTGGAGCACAACATCGAATGCATCGAGATCGGCAAGCAGCTCGGTTCGACCGACCTGACGGTGTGGGTGGGTGACGGCACCAACTTCCCCGGCCAGCAGGACCTTGGCCGCAGCCTCGACCGTTATCTGGATGCCGCGTCGCAAGTCTATGCCGCGCTGCCGGACGACTGGCGCATGCTGCTCGAACACAAGATGTTCGAACCGGCGTTCTACTCCACCGTCATCAGCGACTGGGGTTCCTCGATCCTCGCCGCGCAGGAACTGGGCCCCAAGGCCAAGTGCCTGGTCGATCTTGGCCACCATGCGCCGAACGTGAACATCGAGCAGATCGTGGCCCGCCTCCACCGCTTCGGCAAGCTGGGGGGCTTCCACTTCAACGACAGCAAGTACGGCGACGACGACCTCGATTCGGGCTCGATCAACCCGCACCAGCTGTTCCTCGTGTTCAACGAACTGGTCGAGGCGGAACTCGCCCCGCGTGACGGTTTCAAGCCGAGCTACATGATCGACCAGTCGCACAACGTCACCGATCCGATCGAGTCCATGCTCTCCTCCGCCGAGGCCATCGGCTCGTGCTATGCCAAGGCGCTGCTGGTCGACCGCGAGGCGCTGCATCTGGCGCAGGAAGCCAACGACACGATGATGGCCTTCCAGGCGCTGCGCCGCGCCTACAACGTCGATGTCAGCCCGATCCTTGCCATGGCGCGCGTGGAAGCGGGCGGCGCGGCGGACGTGCTGGGCGTCTACCGCGAAAGCCGCTGGCGCGACCGCAAGGCGCAGGAGCGCAAGGCCGTGGGCCTCGGCGCCGGGATCGTCTGATCCGCCGCGATACCTGAACTGCCGCCGGGAAGGGCAACAGCCCTCCCGGCATCGCCGCTGCGCGAAAAAGCTACAACCCATTGGATCCGGGAGGGATTATGCCGATCCATTCGCTGCGCACGCTGCTCTGCGCTGCCACCGCTCTTGTTGCCGTTCCCGCCGCCGCGCAGGAGCAGGCGCCCGCTCCTGCTCCCGCTCCCGCTGCCACCGATAGCTCAGCCGCTCCGCTGGAGGAGCAGTTCCGCGATCCGCCGAACTCGGCCCGCCCGCGCGTCTGGTGGCACTGGATGAACGGCAACGTGTCGAAGGACGGCATCGCCAAGGACATGGCGTGGATGAAGCGCGTGGGCATCGGCGGCCTCCAGAACTTCGACGCCAATCTCCAGACCCCGCAAGTGGTCGATCACCGCCTCGTCTACATGACGCCCGAGTGGAAGGACGCCTTCCGCTTTGCCGCGCATGAGGCGGACCGGCAGGGGCTGGAACTCGCCATCGCCTCCTCGCCCGGCTGGTCGGAAACCGGCGGTCCCTGGGTGCAGCCGCAGGACGGCCTCAAGAAGCTGGTCTGGTCCGAGACCGCGGTGCCTGCCGGGCAGCGCTTCTCGGGCAAGCTGACCGCGCCGCCGGTGCAGACCGGGCCGTACCAGACCCTCGCGCCCGCGCTCTCCATCGAGGAGATGATCTCCGGCCATCCGGCGCCTCCCAGCCCTTCGTATTATGGCGAAGTCGGCGTGTTCGCGTTCCCCGAGGCGATCGCGCCCGCCGCCGCCCTGCCGCGCGCGGTGGACGGTCTTGGCAATGCGCTTTCGGCAGCGGCGCTGTTCGACGCGGATCTGGCCAAGGGCGTCACGCTGGCCCGCAAGGAGGGCGAGGCGCCCAGCCTGCGGCTCGACTATGCAAGGCCCGCCAAGGTCGGCTCCGCCACCGTCTTCGTCCCCGACGTGGTGATCCCCTTCGCCGGAGCCGCTTTCACCGGCGCGCTGGAATCGAGCGCGGACGGCAAGGCGTGGACGCGGATCACCACGCTGACGCTGGGCGCGGTGCCGACAACCGTCAGCTTCCCCGCCGTCACCGCCGCGCATTTCCGGCTGGTGCTGGAGGCCCGCAAGCCCGACGGCGGCCTCGGCTCGCCCGCGCCGGGCATTGCCATGGGCGGGCTGTTCGACGGCGTCGGCGCGATGCTGGCGAAAAAGCCGCTGATCGTCGGTACGTTCGCGCTGGGTAGCGAGGCAAAAGTCGACCGTTTCGAGACCAAGGCCGGCTTCGTGATGAGCCGCGACTACTACGCGCTGGAAGAACCCAGGGACGGCGCCGAGGGCGTCGCGCCCGCCAGCGTCATCGATCTGACTGGCAAGCTGCAAGCGGACGGCACGCTCGACTGGCAGGCTCCGGCATTGCCCAAGGGCCAGCGCTGGCGGGTGCTGCGCATGGGCTATTCGCTGCTCGGCACCACCAACCACCCCGCACCGCCCGAGGCGACCGGGCTTGAGGTGGACAAGTTCGACGGCGATGCCGTGCGCCGCTATCTCGACCACTATATCGGGATGTACAAGGACGCCGCCGGGCCGGACATGATCGGCAAGCGCGGCGTGCGCGCGCTGCTGACCGACTCGATCGAGGTGGGCGAGGCGAACTGGACGCCGAAGATGCTGGAGCAGTTCCAGCGCCTGCGCGGCTATGACGCGCGGCCCTGGCTGCCGGCGCTGACCGGCGTGCTGGTCGGCACCCGTGCGCAATCGGACACGTTCCTCTACGACTACCGCCGCACGCTGGCCGACCTGCTGGCGAGCGAGCACTATGGCACCGTCGCCAGGGTCGCCCACGAAAACGGCCTCAAGCTCTATGGCGAGGCGCTGGAAGACAAGCGGCCGATGCTGGGCGACGACATGACCATGCGCAGCCATACGGACATTCCGATGGCCGCCATGTGGACCTTCCGCGAGGAAGGCCCGCGCCAGACCCTGATCGCCGACATGAAGGGCGCGGCCTCGGTGGCGCACCTCTACGGCCAGAACCTCGTCGCGGCGGAATCGATGACCGCCTCGATGTCGCCCTGGGCCTTCGCGCCCAAGGACCTCAAGCGCTTCATCGACATGGAGTTCGTCAACGGCGTCAACCGCCCGGTGGTCCACACCTCGGTCCATGTGCCGGTGGACGACAAGAAGCCGGGCCTCTCGCTGTTCATCTTCGGTCAGTATTTCAACCGGATGGAAAGCTGGGGCGAGATGGCCAGGCCCTGGGTGGACTATATTGCGCGCTCCTCGCTGCTGCTGCAGGCGGGGCGGAACCTGGCCGATGTGGCCTATTTCTACGGCGAGGAAGCGCCGCTGACCGGGCTCTACGGGGACAAGCCGGTGGCCGATGCGCCGGTGTCGCACGCCTATGATTTCCTCAGCTACGACGCGCTGACCGGCTTGCTGTCGAACGACGGCAACGAAGTGGTCGCGCCGAGCGGCGCGCGCTACCGGGCGATCTACCTCGGCGGTTCCTCGCAGCGCATGACGCTGGGGGCGCTCAGGAAGCTGGCGGCGCTGGTCGAAGGCGGCGCGACGGTGATCGGTAATGCGCCGGTTTCCACACCCAGCATGATGGGCGCGCAGGACGCCGAGTGGTCGGCGCTGGTGGCGAAGCTCTGGCCGGGCAGTGGGGACGCCGCTGTCGGCAAGGGCCGGGTGGTCGCGGGCAAGGACGTCGAAAGCGCGCTGGCGAGCATCGGCGTTGCCCCGGACTTCAGCTTCACGGGCGCGCAGGCCGGCGCGAAGATCCCCTTCGTCCACCGCCGCGACGGGCAGGGCGAGATCTACTATCTCTCCAACCCGCAAGGCCCGCAGACCATCGCGGCGCACTTCCGCGTGACCGGCAAGGTGCCCGAACTCTGGCACCCGGAAACCGGAACCAGCGAGCCGGTCAGCTACCGCATCGAGAACGGCGAGACGGTGGTGCCGCTCTCGCTGGTGGCGGACGATGCCGTCTTTGTGGTGTTCCGCAAGGCCGCCAGGTCGCAGGCCCTGACGCTGCCCGCAAAGCCGGTGCAGGTGCTCGCCTCGCTCGATGACGGCTGGTCGGTGCGCTTCCAGGCGAATCGCGGCGCGCCGGAATCGGTGCAGATGGCGAAGCTGGCGCCGCTGAACGAAAGCGGCGATCCGGGCGTGAAGTACTTCTCCGGCGAGGCGACCTATGCGCGCAGCTTCACGCTGCCCAGGGGCGCCAGGGCGGGGCAGCCGCTGTGGCTCGATCTCGGGCAGGTGGGTGATCTCGCCGAAGTGCGGGTGAACGGCCAGTTGGTCGGCGCGGTCTGGCATGCGCCCTACCGCCTCGACATCGGCAAGGCGGTGAAGAAGGGGGCCAACACCATCGAGGTGAAGGTGGCGGATCTCTGGGTGAACCGTCTGGTCGGTGATGCCCAGCCGGGCGCCAAGCCGATCACCTGGACCGCGATGCCGACCTACCGCGCCGATGCGCCGCTAAGGCCCGCCGGGCTGATCGGGCCGGTGGTGCTGGAAGGCGGGAAGTAGGCCCGGCAGACGGTTCCTGAAAACACCACGTCGCCCCCGCGCAGGCGGGGGTCCCGCTTTCTTCTTCAGCCTATCGCCGACACCAAAGAAAGCGGGGTCCCCGCCTGCGCGGGGACGACGTGTTTTTGTTTTAAGCTATTGGTTGATCTTTGAGGTATCACTCAACCTGAGCCTCAACCCGAAACCTGCGCCGCGCGCTGCGCCGCCTGCGCCACGCTGAAGGTGGAGCCCTCCGCCAGCACGGTACATCCCGCCGCCGCCAGCACATCGCGCACCCGGTCATGCGCGCGGGCGAGGATCACCTGTTTGCCCGCCTTCTCCAGTCCTTGGGTGAACTCGGCGACGACCTCGATGGCGGTGCTGTCGAGGTCGTTGCTCTCCTCGAGGCTGAGCACAACCACCCGCGCATGGCTGGCCCGCGCGCGGCGGGCGATCGCGCCCAGCGCCGTCTCGGCATTGGCGAAGACCAGCTGGCCGTTGGGGCGGAAAATCGCGACGCCCGGCAGCCGGTGCGCCTGCGGATGACGTTTCAGGTCGACGAACTCATGCCCGTCCCCCAGTTGCCCCAGTTCGCTGATCGACGGGTTCGCGAGTTCGTAGAGCATGTGCAGCACCGACAGCGCCACCGCCAGCAACATGCCGTTGAGCACGCCCAGGGTCAGCACGCCGAGGACAGCCGCCAGCGCGATCCCGTGATCGCGGCGGATGCGAACGAGATGCAGCAGCGGCCCCGGCGACAGTGCGTGGGTCAGTGCGGCGATGACGATGGCCGCCAGCATCGGCTGGGGAATGCGCGCGATCCAGCCCGACGCGCAGAGCGCCATCGCCAGCAGCGCAAGGCTGGCCGTCGTCGCCGCCCAGCGGCTCGATGCGCCCGCCGCCTCGTTGGCGGAGCCGGCCGAAAAGCCCGCCCCCACCGGCATGCCCTGCACCAGCGCGGAGGCGAGGTTGGCGGTGCCGATGGCGGCCAGTTCGCGGTTGGGTGAAAGCGTGTCGCCGTGCCGCAGGGCGAGCGTGCGCATGGTGCCCCAGCTTTCGGCAAACAGGATCAGCGCGATCGGCGCCGCCAGCTGGGCCAGGCGCGAGAGCCGCGTGGTCGAGAAAGGCCAGGCGCTGTCCGGCCAGCCGAGGCCGACCGGCCCTGCAATGGCGATGCCATGTGCGGGCAGGTCCACCGCCGCCCCCAGTGCCACGGCGACTGCGAGCACGATCAGCGCGCCGGGAATCTGCGGCATCCGGCGCAGCGCCAGCAGCACCGCCAGGGTCGTGAGGCCGAGCAGGCAACTGGGCAGGTGCCACGCACCGATCCGCTCGGCGAGCCCCGCGAGAACCATGAAGATCGTGCCCGAGGGCACCGAAATCCCCGCCACGGCGGGCAATTGCCGCACGATAATGGTGATCGCCAGACCAAAGGCGAACCCGCGCAGTACCGGGCGCGAGACAAAGCTGGCGAGGCTGCCCAGCCGCAGCAGCGACAGCAGCAGGAAGATCAGCCCGGTCATCCCCACCAGCACCGTCGCCAGCCCCTCGCGCGCGGGGCCGGTGGCGGACAGGCTGGCGAGCGTCGCGGCCAGGATGGCAGCGGCGGACGAGGTGGGCGAGACCACCGCGAAGCGGCTGCGCCCCACCAGTCCATAGGCCAGCCCCCCGGCAATCGCCGCCGCCAGCGCGCGGCCGGGGGCAAGGCCCGCGATCTCGGCATAGGCGACGCTTTCCGGCAGGATCAGCCCGGCCATGGCCAGCCCGGTCAGTCCGTCGCGCCAGACGGGTTTGCTCATCCTGATGTCGGGCCTTTCGTCGCGAGCGATCATGCCTCCGCCGTATGGCCGTGGGTGGATTTGTCCAGATGCGGACGGTGCCCGGTCATCCGGAGGTAGAAGCGGGAGAAGTACGAGGGGTCCGAAAAACCCAGTTCGTTGGACACCTGCACGACGCTGGCATTGGCAAAGCACAGCAGCCGCTGCGCCTCCAGCGCCAGCCGGGCGTGGAGCATGTCCTGCGGCGTGCAGTCCAGCCGCGCGCGGGTGAGGCGGGTGAGGGTGCGCGTGGTCATGCCCAGCCGCTCGGCATACCAGCCCAGCGGCAACTGGTCGCGAAAGTGCAGTTCGACCAGATGGCGCAAGTGCGAGATGCGCTGGTCGCCGCTGGCATTGTCGGCTGCTTCTTCCTCGGGCAGCAGCGAGCGCATCAGCGCTTCCGCCATCGACAGGAACAGGGCATTGGGCCGCCGCCAGTCCTGCGCCATGGCCAGCATTTCGGCGCAGAGGAATTCGACCCGCGCGAGGATTTCCACCGGCGTGGCGGCGAAGCGGCCATGGGTTGCGGCGTGGAGCAAGGGATCGCCCGCATCGCTGCGCCGCTCCGCGAAGCCGCTGCTGAGCATCAGCACGTAACCCACGGTTTCCGGGCGGAAGCGGAAGCCGTGGATGCTGCCCGCGGGCACGACGATGTGGCAGGGCGCCTCCAGCGTCTCGGTCCTGTCGTCGATGGTGAGCGTGACCTGTCCCTTCGATACCAGCATGACCTGAACCCCGCGGACATGGCGGTGCGGGGCGATTTCCCAGTCATGCAAGGAACTTCGCGCCGCAATCGTCTCGATATGCCCCAGTTCCGCGAGGTTTTCGGGCATGTCCTCGCCGTAGAGGACGTAGCTGGGAATCGGGCGGGACGGGGGCATGGCAGACTCGCGGGATGTCCTGAAAGTACCTGAACAATGGCCGTCCGGTGCATTCCGCCAGAACCGCCGCAGTGTCAATCCAGAGGCAAGAATTGCGGCGTCCCCTCATGCGGCGCGCCCGACCGGGAGAAGGATTATGCGTACCCAAGTCGCCATCATCGGCGCAGGCCCTGCCGGCCTGCTGCTCGGCCACCTGCTGCGTCAGGAGGGCATCGACTGCGTCGTGCTCGAACGCCAGACCGGGGACTACGTGCTCTCGCGCATCCGCGCCGGGGTGCTGGAACAGGGCACCGTCGCGCTGATGGAGCGGCTCGGCCTCGATGCCCGCATGAAGGCCGAGGGCCTGCCGCACGACGGCTTCAACCTTGCCGATGGCGAGCGTCTGATCCGCATCGACATCAAGGCGCTGACCGGCAAGCAGGTGATGGTCTATGGCCAGACCGAACTGACCCGCGACCTGATGGAAGCGAGCGCGGAACGCGGCCTCGAAGTGATCTACCAGGCGGCGGATGTCGCCCTGCACGACATCGAGAGCGACGCGCCCTATGTCACCTACACGAAGGACGGCGCCGAGCACCGCATCGACGCCCGCTTCATCGCCGGCTGCGACGGTTTCCACGGCCCCTCGCGCGCGGCGATTCCGGCCAGCGTCGGCCAGACCTTCGAGCGGGTCTATCCCTTCGGCTGGCTGGGCATTCTGGCCGATGTGCCGCCGTGCAACCACGAACTGATCTACGCGCACCACGAACGCGGTTTCGCGCTCGCCTCGCAGCGCAGCCACACGCGCAGCCGCTACTACATCGACGTGCCGCTGACCGAGAAGCTGGAGGACTGGAGCGACGACCGCATCTGGGACGAGCTGGCGATCCGCCTCGGCCCCGATGCCGCCGCCCATATCACGCGCGGGCCCTCCATCGAGAAGTCGATCGCGCCGCTGCGCTCCTTCGTGTTCGAGCCGATGCGCCACGGCAGCCTGCTGCTCTGCGGCGATGCCGCGCATATCGTGCCGCCGACCGGCGCCAAGGGCCTGAACCTGGCGGCGAGCGACGTGCACTACGCCCACGAAGCGCTGACCGCCTTCTTCGGGAAGGCCGATAACGACGCGATTGCGGCCTATTCGGCCAAGGCGCTGCGCCGGGTCTGGGCCTCGGAGCGGTTCAGCTGGTCGCTGACCAAGCTGATGCACCGCTTCCCCGACGACGGCCCGTTCGAGCGCCGGATGCAGCTGGCCGAACTCGACTACATCGCCTCGAGCGAACACGCGCGGCGGGTGATCGCCGAGAACTACGTGGGGCTGCCGGTCTAAGGCGGGGATTGGCCTCGTAGCCGCCAAGCTCTGAACCTTCCCCATAACCGTCGTCGCCCCCGCGAACGCGGGGGCCCCGCTTTTCTTCTGCGAGGTTGTGCGAAGAAAGCGGGATCCCTGCCTTCGCGGGGATGACGGAAAGGGGATGGGGGAGACTTTGGCCGGCCAGGAAGCCGGGTCCACACCCGCGACGCATCAACTCTGCGAGGCAGGCGTCTCCACGACCAGCCCCTCCAGCGCCTCCGTCACCGGAAGCTGGCAGGAAAGCCGGACGTGCGGATGCTCGTCGCCGGATGCTTCGATCACTGGCCCTTCGTAGTCCCCCGGCGGCCCAAGCCGTTCGAACCATGCGGGCGTCAGATGGACGCGGCAGGTACCGCAATAGCAGTTGCCGCCGCAGACCGCCTCTATCGCCTCGATCCCCTGCGCGACGGCGTTTTCCATCAAGGACATGCCCTCGCGCGCGGTGATGTCGCGCCGGGTTCCGCCTGCGTCGATGAAGGTGATGCGCACCATCGGCGTCAGGCCGGATCGCAGGCGACCAGCGCGCCGCGCAGTTCGTAGCCCTGGATGAAGCCGTTCCAGAGGATCGTCGGCTCCGCCACCAGGCGGATGCCGGGCAGGCGCAGCATGCGGTCGAGGAAGATGCGCGTTTCGTGCAGCGCCACCTGGGCGCCGGGGCAGCGGTGCGGGCCGTCGCCGAAGCTCATGTAGGGCCCGGCGACTTTCATGCGCTTCGCCCGGTCGGGATCGAGCCGGAAGGGGCAGGGGCCGGTGATCGCCTCGTCGACATTGGCCTCGCGGATCGAGACGCAGACCACTTCGCCTTGCGCCATCAGCCCCGGCTGGTCCTCCACGGCGCGGCGGTGGAGCATCGAGGCGACCGGCTCCAGCCGCAGGATTTCCTCGAGGATGGCGGACTGGCCCGCTTCGTCGCCGGCGAGGAAACGTGCGCGCAAGGGGGCGCTGGTGAACAGGTGCCAGGCGGCCATGACGATGAATTCGCGCGTCGTCATCATGCCCGCGCCGCCGTAGCTCAGACACTCCATGATCATGCCCTTGCGCGAGTAATTCTCGCCGACCATGAACGAGATCACGTCCTCGCGCGGCTGTCTGCGGCGCGCGGCGATCGCCGGGGCGAGGTCCTTGCGGTAGAACCGGCCGACGCGCAGCAGCATCCGGGCGTTGAAGATCAGGTTGCCCAGCCAGCCCGGCCTGCGGACCAGCGAACTGTCCAGCACCGCCTTCACCCGGCGGGCGAGGGCGCGGTTGCTGTCGCTGTTCGTCAGGCCGACGATCTCGGCGGTGACGTCCACCGCCATCTGGAAGCTCAGTTCGTCGAGCGGCAGCGGCTTGCCTTCGCGCAGGCGCGCGACCAGTTCGTCCATCGTGCGCTGCATGACCGCGTGATGGCGGGTGACGATGGTGCGGGGCGCGAACAGCCCGGCCACGGCGGCGCGGCGCCTGCGGTGGGCCTCGCCGTCGAGGAAAAAGAACGAGACCTCGTCCGGGTTGGAGAGATCGGTGGCCTCGGCATGGGCGCCGGCCTGGCGGACCTTGGGCGAGCGCAGCACCTCGCGGCCCATGGCGAAGCGGCCGATCACGCGCGAACCGGCCTGCGGGGCAAGATGGGCCTCGGCGATGCGCGCGCTCTTGCGGTCGTCCGGTTCCTGCGTGCGTGCGGCGGTCATGGCCATGCTCCTTTCGACAACCCAGCCTCTTCCCGTGCGTTCCGGTTCCTGAGGACCGAACGTCATCGAGGTTATGATATTCAATGGATCGTATCTTGGCCAGCGGCATCTGGCGGCGCGGCGGGGCGGTGGGGGCTTCGGGCTTGACCCCACCGGCGCTACGTTTTTGTCCCCGGCGGCAAGGACTTCGTTCAACAACTTGGGCTCTTCGCATGCGCACCATGATTGCCTCTGCGGACTTTGCTGCTATCGCTGCCCGCGTGCGATACGACGATGCCTTGAATTGGAAGCGACTGCCGCTGGCGGCGGTACTGGCCTGCTCCGCGGCCTTTTCGCTGGCGGCCTGCACCGGGCAGGAGCGCCCCGCTGCGCCGTTGCCGCAGCCGCCTGCGCCCACGGTGGAGGCGCCGGTGGATGGCGACTGGTGGAAGCAGGCCGGCGATCCGCTGCTGGCGGACCTGGTGGCGCGCGGCATTGCCGCCGACCACGAACTTGCCTGCCGGGCGGCCCGGCTTGCCGTGCAGGCCGAGGCGGACGCCTCGGCCGAGCGGCGCCTGTCGGGCCGGATGCGCAAGCTGGTCGGCACCGACCACGGCCTGTCGCGCGCCGCGGCCCTGCGCGCCGATCAGTATGCCTATGCCCAGGCCCGCGCGGCGCGCGCGGCGGCGGTGGCGCTGGCCTATGTCGAGGTGCGGCGGCTGCAGAACGTGCTGGTCCTGCGCACCGAGCGGCTCGACCAGTTCCGCGACAATGCCGCGATTGCCGAATTCCGCCGCCAGGCCGGGCTGGTCACCGCGATCGACGGCGGCATCGGCAGCAGCATGGCCGGCGTCGCCGATGCCGACCTGGCGGCGACCCGCGCGCGCTTCGAGCGTGCACGCATGGAACTGGCGCGGATGGCGGACATGGACGATGCCGCGCTGCTGACGGCGCTCGGCGAGAGCGGCGATGTGTCCGATCTCGGCCGCGATCCGCCGGGGCCTGCGGACGAGGGACCGCTGCACCGCGCCGACCTGCTGGCGCTGCGTTACCGGCTGCTCTCCCGGATCGAGCATGAGAAGATGACCCAGGCCGACATCGACAAGGCCGAGGCCGAGAGCCGGCTGGGAGAGGGCGATCCCGCGACCCCGCCGCTGCTGCGCGACGGGCTGGACGAACTCGGCAAGGCCGAGGCCGAGGCCCGCGCCGAGATCGCCGCCACGCGGCAGGCGCTGGTCCTGCTCGATGCGCGCGAACAGGCGCTTGGCCAGAGCGGCGAGCGGTCGCGCCGTGCGGTGCAGGATGCCCGCGCCGCCTACCGCGCGGGCATGGGCGACTTCGCGACGCTTTACGTCGCCGAAGCCTCGGCGCTGTCGGTCGAGGAAGCGCGGCTGGGCCTGCGGGCCGAGCGGGCGGCGGGCATGATCCGCCTGCACCTCCAGCGCGGCGACGGCTGGTCGGCGGCGGACCTCTCGCCGCAAGTGGGAGTCGCTGCCTGTGACTGAGGCCGACCACGCCAATCTCGACAGTTTCCTGGGGTTCGGTGCCCGCCGCGGGCGCACGCACCTGCTGCGGCTGGCGCTGCTGGCGGCGGCGGTGGTGGCGCTGCTGATGCTGCTGGTCCGGTTCCTCGGCGGCAGCGACCTGCCGTATTACACCGCGCTGGTCGAACAGGGCACGATCACGCCGTTGGTCTCCGAGCGCGGCACCGTGCACGGCAGCGGCGAAGTGGCTCTGGCCGCCGCGCTCGACGGCACCGTCACGGCCGAGGGCGTGGCTGCGGGCGGCAAGGTCGCGAAGGGACAGGTCCTTGCCACCATCGATGCCGAGCCGCTGCGCAGCACCCTTGCGGCCGACCGCGCGCTGGTCACCGCCGCCGAGGCCGACCTTGCCGCCGCCCGCACGGCGCGCGACGAGGCCACCGGCAAGCTGGCGCGGTTCGAGGACGTCTGGCGCCGCTCCGGCCACCGGGTTCCGGCGATCAACGAACTGGAAGGCGCGCGCGCCGAAGCCGACCGCGCCGGGCGCGCGGTGTCCGCCGCCGAGGCCCGGCTCGCCGCCGCCCGCAGCAGCCTTCAGGCCGATAGCGAGAAGCTGGCCGCCGCCGTGGTGCGCGCGCCTTTTGCGGGCTACGTGGTGGAACGCAGTATCCGCACCGGCCAGCGCGTGCGCATGGGCATGAAGCTGTTCACGCTGGCCGCCAGCGACGAGACGCTGGAAATCGAGATCCCGCTGGCCCGCACGGGCAATGCGGTGCTGGAAGCGGGCACGGCGGCGCAAGTGCGGCTCGATGCCTTGCCCGACGCGGTGCAGCCGGCGACGCTCGCCCGCATCCTCACCGACCGTGCCGATGCCCCGGGCTCGCGCCGCGCCGTGTTCACGCTGGAGAAGCCGGTCGAGGCGATCCGCCCCGGCATGGCCGCCACGGTCGAACTGCCCTTGCCGCAGCGCAGCAACGTGCTCCTCGTGCCCGACGCCGCGCTGACTTTCGAGCCCGGCAACAGGGCCTCGCCCTCCACCGGGCGCAGCCAGCCGCGCATCTATCTCGTCTCGGGCGACGGCGAGCCGCGCCGGGTCTATGTGACTGTCGGCGCGGGTGACGGCAAACGCACCGAAGTCTTCGCCAGCGACCTCAAGCCGGGGGTCGAGGTCATTGTCGGCTGGCGCAACCAGCCGGCCCAACCATAAGTCGGGGCCCTAAGCCGGCGCCATAAGCCTGCAGGCGTGATGACCGCCTGGCAGGCCCTTGCAGAAGGATCCTTTTGACGCACTGCAGCGAAACTTTGCGCTCGACGGTGCGTTTGACGCTCATGACCCGAAGTACAGTGAGGCAGGCAGGCTCGAAGACGAGCCGCCCGGTCGCCCCGGCGTCGCTTGGCCGACGCCAATTTTCAGCCCTGCTGGCCTCGTTTGCCGGACTGGCGGCGTTTCCGCAGCTTGCGCAGGCGGCAGCGCGGGGGAGCGGCGCCGCTGGGGTCGGGGCCGGGTTCGGCCCCGCTGCGCCGTTTTCGTGGGACACGCTGGTCCGCGCGGCCCAGGCGCTGGCGGCGCGGCCTTATGTCCAGCCGCCGGTCTCCGCCCATGCGGCCGCCGATTTCGAGGCGGCGGTCAAGCTGACCTACGGCGATGCCAAAAGCGTGGCGGGTGACGTGCGGCTGTTCCCGGCCACCCGGGGCACCTCGCCGCAGGCCGTGAAGATCCACCTCGTGGAGAACGGCAGCGCCCGCGAACTGACCGACACGCGCGGCTTCTTCGTGGGCGGCAGCCGCGCCGATCCGGCGGGTTTCCGGGTCATGACCGCCGACCATCGCTCGGACTGGCTGGCCTTCCAGGGCGCCTCCTATTTCCGCACGTCGGGCGCGCGCGACCAGTACGGCCTTTCGGCGCGCGGCATCGCCGTCGACACCGCGATGCCGCACCCGGAGGAATTTCCCGCCTTCACCGAATTCTGGATCGAGCATGTCGGCACCGACCATGTGCGCATCCATGCCCTGCTCGACGGACCGAGCGTGACCGGGGCCTATGCCTTCGACTGCCTGCGCGGAGAGGCGGCGATCACCCAGGACGTGCGCGCCAGCCTGTTCCTGCGCCGCGATGTCGCGCGGCTGGGGCTCGCGCCGATCACCAGCATGTTCTGGTACGACCAGTCCGATCCCGCCAAGCGGAACGACTGGCGCCCGGAAATCCACGATTCCGACGGTCTGGCGATCCATGCGGGCTCGGGCGAGCGGATCTGGGTGCCGCTCGCTAATCCGCAGCGCACCCGCACCAATGCCCTGCGCGCCGACGGGGTGAAGGGGTTCGGCCTGCTCCAGCGCGACCAGAGTTTCGACCACTATCAGGATGACGGCGCCTTCTACGACAAGCGCCCCTCGCTCTGGGTCGAGCCGCAGGGCGACTGGGGCAAGGGCGCGGTCATGCTCTACCAGATGAGCACCGATACCGAGACGATCGACAACATCGCCGCCTTCTGGCTCTCGGACGAACCGGCCCGCGCCGGGCAGCGCCGCGATCTTGCCTACCGGCTGAGCTGGACCAGCAAGGAGCCCGGAGGGACGGCGGCGGCGCGCTGCGTGGACAGCTGGCAGGGCCAGTCGGGGCGGCCGGGGGTCAAGGCGGCCGAAAAGGATGCGCGCAAGTTCGTGTTCGATTTCGAGGGCGAGGCGCTGCAGGGGCTTACCCGCCAGAGCGGCGTCACCGCCGAGACGGGCCTTCCCGCGCAGGCGGTGGTGGACCTTGCGGTCTATCCCGTAGTCGGCACCGCGAACCGCTGGCGGGTGGTGCTGGACCTGCGTCCCGCCGCCATGCCGTCGCCGGACATTCGCCTGTTCCTCGCGCGCGGCGGCGCCGCGCTCAGTGAAACCGTGATACAGAGCCTCGAGCCATGAACGCCCCGCCCCATGCGCCCGCCAATGCGGCGATGAGCCCGCTGCCGCCCGAGGCGCCGCTGGCGATGCCGGTCCAGGACCTCCACGGCATCGCCCCCGGCTCGATCGCGGTGCGCACCAGCCCGCACGGCATGCAGGTCAAGCGCCTGCTGCTGCTGGCCGTCACCGCGGTGATCGCGCTGGCAGCCTCGAGCGAGGTGCGTTTCGCCTTGTCGCGCGACGGGCTGAGCGTGCTCGACATCGTGCTGCTGCTGTTCTTCGTGCCGCTTTTCGCGTGGATCGCCTTCGGTTTTGTCACCTCCTCGATCGGGTTCCTGCAGCTCATCACCGGCAAGCACCCCGGCTTTACCGCGGTGCCCAGCCCCGCCTCGTCGCTGCGCCACCGTACCGCGGTGCTGATGCCGGTCTACAACGAGAGCGTGGAGGCCACCTTCGGCCGCGTGCGCGCCATGGCCGCCTCCATCGCCGCTGCGGGCGGGGCGGAGTGGATCGACTTCTTCGTGCTCAGCGATTCCAATGCCTTCCATGGCAAGCGCGAGGAAGCGGCCTGGCGTGAAGTGGCCGCTTCGGCGCCGATCAAGGTCTATTACCGCCGCCGCGAGAAGAACATCGCGCGCAAGCCCGGCAACATCGCCGAATGGGTGCAGCGTTTCGGCGCGGCCTACGAGAACATGCTGATCCTCGACGCCGATTCGCTGATGAGCGGCGATGCCATCATCGGCATGGCGGCGATCATGGAGGAGCGGCCCTCGATCGGGTTGCTCCAGACGGTGCCGATGATCATCAACGCGCAGACGCTGTTCCAGCGCTGGATGCGTTTCGCCAGCGAGGCCTACGGGCCGATCGCGTCCGCCGGGCTGCTCTGGTGGTCGGGTGCGGAGGCGAACTTCTGGGGCCACAATGCCATCGTGCGCACGCGTGCTTTCGCGGATTCCTGCGGGCTTCCCGAACTGCCGGGCAAGCCCCCGTTCGGCGGCCACATCCTCAGCCACGACATGTTCGAATCGGCGCTGCTGCGCCGCCGCGGCTGGGCCGTGCACATGGTGATGATCGACGGCAGCTACGAGGAATTCCCGCCCACCATCGTTGACCACGCGATCCGCGACCGGCGCTGGATGCAGGGCAATCTCCAGCACTTGCGCCTGATCGACGCCTCGGGCCTGCACTGGACCAGCCGCCTGCACCTGCTGATCGGCGCCTCGGCCTATCTGACCTCGCCGGGCTGGCTGCTGCTGCTGGTCACCGCCATCGTCCAGGCCGCGATGGCGCAGGGCGGCCAGGGCTTTGCGGGCGCGGCGCCGCCGAGCGTGCTGTGGCTGACGGTGCTGCTGCTGTTCGGCCCCAAGGCGATGGGCACGATCTGGGTCATGGCCGACAGGACCCGCCGCCGTGCCTTCGGCGGCTGGGGCGGCGTGCTGCGCTCGGTCGCGCTGGAAGTGCCGCTGGCGATCCTGCTGGCGCCCGTCACCATGGTCATGCAGGTCAAGGCGCTGTTCGGCCTCGCGCTCGGCATTCCGGTGCACTGGAGCACGCAGGACCGCGACGCCCGCCGCATCGGCGTGCGCGAGGTGCTGCCGGACCTCAAGGAACACATCGCGCTCGGCCTCCTCTTCGCGGCGACCGTGTTCATCGATCCGGTGACGGCGCTGTGGCTCTCGCCGCTGACGCTGGGCCTGCTCGCCTCGCCCTGGCTGATCAGCCTGACCTCGCGGGCGACCACCGGCGCGCAGGCGGAGCAGGAGGGCTTCTTTGCCGTGCCCGCGCCGACGATCATCGCGGCGGACGAAGCGCCGCTGGCCAACGGCGACGAGCCGGACGACGCGCCGCTGGCGATCGGGTGAGTTCACTCACTTCCGTCAACAAAATGCCGTCGCCCCCGCGAAGGCGGGGGCCCCGCTTCCTTTTGCCTCGCCGCGAAGAACAAGCGGGATCCCCGCCTTCGCGGGGATGACGGGGTGGTTTGGATTAGCAGCCAGTTGGCGGGCCTGGGTCAGGCACTCGCCTCCGCCAGCCGGGCAGGCAGATTGGCGCGCAAGTGCGCCACCAATGCGCCGACTTTGGGCGAGAGATGGCGGCGCTGGGGATAGACCGCCCAGATCGGCTCTTCCTCGGGTGCAAGGTCGGTCAGCACCGGCTCCAGCCGCCCCGCCGCGACATGGTCGCCGAGGTAGAAGGCGGGCACCTGGCACAATCCCATGTCCGCCAGCGCCGCCTCGACCAGCGCGGCACCGCTGTTGCAGCGCCAGCGGCCTTGCGGGCGGAAGGTCTGGCCATCGCGGAAGTGCCACTGGCTGGCCGAGCCGACAAGGCAATCGTGGTGCTTGAGGTCGGCGATCGTCGCCGGGCGGCCGCGGTCGTGGAGATAGCCGCGCGAACCCAGCGTCACCAGCGCGCGGCTGGCGATGCGGCTGGCGACGAGGCGCGAATCCTCGAGATGCCCGGTGCGGATGGCGAGGTCGTAGCCCTCGGCGATGAGGTCCACGAGCGCATTGTCGAGGTCCAGCGTCACCGAGATCGCCGGATAGGCCTGCGACAGTTCGCGCACCAGCGGCGCCACGAACTTCTCGCCCAGCGCATAGGAACAGGTGACGCGCAGATGCCCGCGCGGCTCGCCCTGCGAGGTGATGGCGGCAATTGCCTCGTCCCGCTCCTCGATCAGGCGGCGGCAGGTCTCCAGGAAGATCTGCCCGGTTTCGGTGAGCCTGAGGGTGCGCGTCGTGCGCAGCATCAACTGGGCCTGAAGCCGCGTTTCCAGCCGCGCCAGCGCCCGGCTCATATGCGTGACGCTGGCGCCATAGGCCTCTGCCGCCAGCGTAAAGCTGCCGTGGCGGGCGATCATCACGAATTCCTCGATCCCGTCCCACTGGCCGAGCATCATTTTCCCCATATGGTGATAATACTTTTCAGAAACGTCGCTTTATCACAGCAAGGGCCGGTCCTACAAAGCGCGCAAGCAGTTCAAGGAGCATACCCCATGAAGACCCGCGCCGCCGTTGCCTTCGAGGCGAAGAAGCCGCTCGAAATCGTCGAACTCGATCTTGAAGGCCCCAAGGCCGGCGAAGTCCTGGTCGAGATCATGGCCACCGGCATCTGCCATACCGATGCCTATACGCTCGACGGGCTCGACAGCGAGGGGATCTTCCCCAGCGTGCTCGGCCACGAAGGCGCGGGCGTGGTGCGCGAAGTGGGCGCGGGCGTCACCTCGGTGGTGCCGGGCGACCACGTGATCCCGCTCTACACCCCGGAATGCCGCCAGTGTAAGTCGTGCCTCTCGGGCAAGACCAACCTGTGCACCGCGATCCGCGCCACGCAGGGCAAGGGCCTGATGCCGGACGGCACCACGCGCTTTTCCTACAAGGGCCAGCCGATCTACCACTACATGGGCTGCTCGACCTTCTCGAACTTCACCGTGCTGCCCGAGATCGCCGTCGCCAAGATCCGTGAAGACGCGCCGTTCCAGTCCTCGTGCTACATCGGTTGCGGCGTGACCACGGGCGTTGGCGCGGTCATCAACACCGCCAAGGTGCAGGTGGGCGACAACGTCGTCATCTTCGGCCTCGGCGGCATCGGCCTCAACGTGATCCAGGGCGCGCGTCTGGCCGGGGCGAACAAGATCATCGGCGTCGACATCAACGAGACCCGCGAGGAATGGGGCCGCCGCTTCGGCATGACCGACTTCCTCAACACCAAGGGCATGAGCCGCGAGGACATCGTCGCGAAGATCGTGGCGATGACCGACGGCGGCGCCGACTACACCTTCGATGCCACCGGCAATACCGAAGTGATGCGCACCGCGCTCGAAGCCTGCCACCGCGGCTGGGGCACCTCGATCATCATCGGCGTGGCCGAAGCGGGCAAGACCATCGAGACGCGCCCGTTCCAGCTCGTCACGGGGCGCAACTGGCGCGGCACCGCGTTCGGCGGCGCCAAGGGCCGTACCGACGTGCCCAAGATCGTCGACATGTACATGACCGGCAAGATCGAGATCGACCCGATGATCACCCACGTCATGGGCCTGGAAGAGATCAACACCGCCTTCGACCTGATGCACGCGGGCAAGTCGATCCGTTCGGTCGTCGTGTTCTGATGGAGACGGTCTCGGTCAACAAGGCCTTCGGCGGGGTGCAGGGTGTCTACACCCACGCCTCCGCCGAGACCGGCACTCCGATGACCTTTTCGGTCTTTGTGCCCGAGCATGCGCCGGGCGCGAAGCTGCCGGTGCTGTGGTATCTCTCGGGCCTGACCTGCACTCATGCCAACGTCACCGAAAAGGGCGAGTTCCGCCGCGCCTGCGCCGAGCACGGGGTGATCTTCGTGGCGCCGGATACCTCCCCGCGCGGCGACGATGTGCCGGACGACGAAGGCTACGACTTCGGCAAGGGCGCGGGTTTCTACGTCGATGCCACCGAGGCCCCGTGGAGCGCGAACTTCCGCATGCGCGCCTACATCGAGACCGAGCTGCCCGCCGTGATCGCCGGACACTTCCCCGCCGACATGGCGCGGCAGGGCATTACCGGCCACTCGATGGGCGGCCACGGCGCGCTGACGATCGCGCTGCGTGATCCCAGCCGCTTCCGCTCGGTCAGTGCCTTTGCGCCGATCGTCTCGCCGCTGCACTGCCCCTGGGGCGAGAAGGCGCTGACCGGCTACATCGGCGCGGACAAGGCGGCATGGCGTCAATACGACGCCTGCGCGCTGATCGAGGACGGTGCCCGCCTGCCGGACCTCTTGGTGGATCAGGGCACCGCCGATGGTTTCCTTGAAGGCCAGCTCAAGACGCACCTGCTGGAAGAGGCTTGCGCCAAGGCCGGTCAACCTGCGACGATCCGCATGCAGGAGGGTTACGACCACTCCTACTACTTCATCTCCAGCTTCATGGCCGACCATGTGGGCTGGCATGCGGAGAGGCTGAAAGCGTGAGTGCGCACGAGACCATCGCCCTGATCGCGAACTACTACGACGCGTTCAACCGCCGCGACGTGGACGCCATGCTGGCGCTGCTGGCGGAAGAGGTGGTGCATGAGCCCAGCCAGGGCCAGCCGCGCCGCGGCAAGGCGGCCTTTGCCGAATTCCTCGCGCACATGAACCGCTGCTACCGCGAGCATGTGCACGAGCCGGTCGTGCTGGCCACGCCCGATGGGTCGCATGCCTCGGCCGAGTTCCGGCTGACCGGCGAATACATCGAAAGCGACGATGGACTGCCGGCGGCTTCGGGGCAGGCCTATGCCTTGCGGGTGGGGGCGTTCTTCGATGTCGATCAGGGGCTGATCGCGCGGGTATCGAACCACTACAACCTTGCCGACTGGATCGCGCAGGTCGAGCGGGGCTGAATAAGGGGATGGGCAGGGGGGCTATGCTCCCCCTGCTGTCTCTTTTCAGACGGCCCGGACCATCATCCGCGCCTCGGGGCCGTAGCCCTTGGCCGGATCGAGCAGGCCGCCGCCCAGCAGCGCAAAGCCCTGCTTTTCCCAGAACCCGTGGGCATTGCCCACCGCGATCAGCACCACGCGCTCCAGCCCGCGCGCGCGGGCCTCATCCACCACGATCCCCACGGCCTCGCCCGCGTTGCCGCGTCCGCGTGTTGCCGCGTCCAGCGCCAGATCATGCAGGAAATAGCAGTCGAAAGGCCGGGCCAGCGCCGTCATCGGCATGTCCAGTACCGGGGGGTGGTCCTGCCTGCCGGGATGCGAGATGAGGTATCCGGACAGGTCTCCGCCGCCGTCTTCCAGCACGTGGCAACCGGCGGGCCAGAGGCGCTGGCAGGCGGCAAAGACCGCGGGGTTTTCGGGATAGTCGAGGTGGACGATCTGCGCGACGTGGGCCACGGCGGCCACGTCCTCTTCGCGCATGGGGCGCCAGTGCATGCCGGTCCCGCTCCTTCGCTGGCTGATGGTCGCGGCGGGCTGGTCGGCCATCCGCGCGGGCGCTTCGTTTATGAGGTCACGACCTGGGCTCCCGCGCGGGAATCAAGTCAGAGTTCTTCGGGCCAGTAAAGCCGCATCGGGTTGGTCACCAGCAGCTTGTGCTGAAGCTCGGCCGTGGGCGCGATGCGGGGGATCATGTCGACGAGGTGGCCGTCGTCGGGCACGTTGTCCTGCATGTTCGGGTGCGGCCAGTCGGTGCCCCAGATCACGCGGTCCTGATAGTCCGCGACGAGCGGCGCCACCGCTTCGGCGAACTTGTCCCACGGGTCGTTCGTGGGGTCGAGGCGGTCGGGGCAGGTGGCCTTGAACCAGATGTCGTCGCGGCTGTCGAGCAGGCTGCGGAACGCCTGCATGTCGGCGCCGTCGGGCCCTTGCGTCACGTCCGGGCGGCCCATGTGGTCGATCACCACCGGCACCGGGATCGCGGCGATGAAGGCCCGCATTTCCTCGAGGATGTCCGCCTCGAAGTAGATCACCACGTGCCAGCCTTCGGGCAGGCGACCGGCGACTTCGAGGAACTTGTCCTTCGGCGCATCGTCGACAAGGCGCTTGAGGAAGTTGAAGCGGATGCCGCGAATGCCGCCTTCATGCAAGCGGGCAAGCTCGGCGTCCGAGATCGCCGGATCGACCACCGCCACGCCGCGCGCTTTTCCGCCGGACTTGGCGATGGCGTCCAGCGTCGCCGCATTGTCGGTGCCGTGGCAGCTCGCCTGCACGATCACATTGCGCGCGAAACCGAGGTGATCGCGCAGCGCGAACAGCATGTCCGGCCCGGCATCCTCGGGCAGGTACTTCGCCTTGGCGCTGAACGGGAACTGCGCCATCGGGCCGAAGACGTGGCAATGCGCGTCCACGGCGCCGGCGGGCGGGGTGTAGCGCGGCTTGCTCGGCGCCGCGTGCCAGGAGGTGATGCGCTCAGACATACTTGAGGCCTTCCTTCTCCAGCCGCTCGCGCATCTTGTACATGTCGAGGCCGAGCACGCCGGCGGCCAGCTTCTCGCGCTTTTCGCCTTCGTTGGCTTCGCGGGCCTGGGCTGCGGCGAGCACTTCGGCGGCCTTTTCGCGCGGCACCACGACCACGCCGTCATCGTCGGCGACGATCACGTCGCCCGGGCGCACGGCGGCATTGGCGCAGACCACCGGCACGTTGACCGAGCCGAGCGTGTTCTTGACGGTGCCCTGCGCGCAGACGGCCTTGGACCAGACCGGGAATTCCATCTCGGTGAGGTCGCGCACGTCGCGCACGCCGGCGTCGATGATCAGGCCGCGGCAGCCGCGGGCGATGGCGCTGGTGGCCAGAAGATCGCCGAAGTAGCCGTCCTCGCACGGGCTGGTGGGGGCGAGCAGCAGCACGTCGCCGTCCTTCAGCTGTTCGATGGCGACGTGGACCATCCAGTTGTCGCCGGGAGCAGCGCTGATGGTGACGGCGGAGCCGGCAATGCGGGCGCCGGCGTAGATCGGGCGCATGTAGCTGGCGAGCAGGCCGGTGCGGCCCTGGGCTTCGTGGACGGTGGCGACGCCGCACTTGGCGAGGCCGTCGATCACGGCTGGATCGGCGCGTTCGATGTTCTGGACGACGATGCCACTCATGATCTGCTCTCCTTCGATCTTCGGGTTCCGGCGCCGCCCGGACGGGCCGCGCGGGGCTATAATGGTGCAGCGCTGTCTTGGGCTTCCCCGTGTTCAAGGGGAAAGAGAAACTTTGGACAGGGGATAGGATTTGGCTAATAACCCCGCCATGGATATCTGGAGTCTCAACCTTCGGCACTTGCGGGCTGTCGCGAAAATCGCGGAATTGGGCACGGTCAACGCCGCTGCCCTGGCCGTGAACCTCAGTCAGCCGGCGATAACACAGGCGTTGGCCCGGCTCGAGTCGCAGATCGGCCTGCCGCTGTTCGAGCGCCGCCATGACGGCATGGCGCCGACCAGGGCTGGGGAAATTCTCGCCCCCCGCATCGATGCCGCGCTGGGCCATGTGAACAGCCCCCACGTCACCATGTCGCGCCTGCGGGCGCTGCTGGCGCTGGTGGAAACGGGCTCTTACGCCGGGGCGGGGCAGGAGACCGGGCTGTCGCTCCCCTCGATCCACCGCGCGGTCAACGATCTGTCGCTGGCGCTGCGCCGCCCGCTGGTGGTGCGCCGGGGCAAGTTCGTGATCACCACCGAGGCGGGCACCCAGCTCGCCCGCGAGTTCCGGCTCGCCAAAGTGGAGCTGGAGGCAGGCCTCTCCGAAGTCGCCGCGCTGCGCGGGGTGGAGACGCGGCATATCGCGGTGGGCGCGATGCCGCTCTCCCGCGCGCGCATCCTGCCGGCCGCCGTGGCGCGGTTCCTTGCCCGCCGACCGAACGTGAAGCTGACCATCGTGGAAGGCTCGCGCGCCGAACTGGTGGAGCCGCTGCGCGGCGGCGTGCTCGACCTGATGGTCGGCGCCCTGCGCGATCCGCTGGTGGAGCCGGACCTCGTGCAGTGCCCGCTCTTCGAGGATCGTCCTGCCGTCTACGCCCGCAAGGGGCACCCGCTGGAAGGCGCTGGTCCCTCGCCTGCGGACCTGGCGCGCTATCCTTTTACCCTGCCGCCGAAAGGCACGCCGCTGCGCGACACGTTCGAGCGCTACTTCGAGGCCAACGGCCTGCCGCATCCCGAGGTGCCGGTGGAGTCGGGCTCGGTGATGATGATCCGGCAAGTGATGATGGGCGGCGATTTCCTCACCGTGCTCTCGCCCGATCAGGTGACGGTGGAACTGGAAGCCGGCTGGCTCTGCGAACTGGCGCGCCTGCCGGAGAACTTCACCCGCCTGATCGGCATGACCACCCGTTCCTCGCTGCGCCCGACCGAAGTGCAGGCGGAGTTTATCGCCGACCTTGAGTGGGCGGCGAAGCGGGTGGGGGATTAGGCGTTCGGGAGCATAAATTACGCCCAGCTTATAGCCGAAAGCCGCTTCCGATTGGCCCATTGCCTGCGGTGAGGGCAGGGTGGCGCAATGGATAGATCGATCGCCCTTATCGGGTTCGGAGAAGCTGGATCGACGTTCGCGGGAGCTGGAGACTGGTCGGCGCAGGGGCGCGCCTTCGACATTCTTCCCGCGCGCCGCGAGGTCATGGCCGAGCTTGGCATCACCGCCTGCGACAGCGCGGCCGAGGCGCTTGCGGGTGCCTCGCTGGTGCTTTCGCTGGTCACCGCGGACGCCGCGCCGCGGGTGGCCGAAGAGGTCGCCCCGCTGCTCGGCGAAGGCGCGTTGTTCTGCGACATGAACTCGGTCGCGCCGGGCACCAAGCGGGCCGCCGCCAAGGCCATCGCTGCCGGAAAGGGGCGTTACGTCGATGTCGCCGTGCTGGCGCCGGTGAACCCCGCGCGGATGAAGGTGCCGCTGCTGGTTTCCGGCCCCGATGCCGCAGCGGCGGAAAGCGCGCTGACGGCGGTGGGCTTCACCCATGTGCGTGTCGTCGGCGCCGATGTCGGCCGCGCCTCGGCGATCAAGCTGGTGCGCTCGGTCATGGTCAAGGGGCTTGAGGCGCTGACCGCCGAGATGATGATGGCCGCCCATGCCGAAGGCGTGGCAGGCGAGGTGCTGGCCTCGCTCGATGCCAGCGAGAAGGCGATTTCCTGGGCGCAGCGCGCCGACTACAATCTCGACCGCATGCTGGTCCACGGCCGCCGCCGCGCCGCCGAGATGGACGAGGCCGCGCAGATGCTGCGTTCGCTGGGCATTGCGCCGCGCATGACCGAAAACACCGCCGTCTGGCAGCAGGCGCTGGGCACGCTGGGCATCGCGCCGCCGCCCGAAGGATTCGAAGCCAAGCTAGCGGCGGCCATCAAGGCGGGCGTCGCGGCGGGCGTACTCAAGGGAGAGAATTGAGCATGTCGCTCATCATCGACTGTCACGGACATTATACCGTCCTGCCCAAGGCGCACGACGCCTGGCGCGAGGCCCAGATCGCCGCGTTCAAGGCCGGTGAAGAGGCGCCGCCCTACCCGGAGATCTCGGACGCCGAGATCCGCCAGACCATCGAGGACAACCAGCTCCGCCTCATCAAGGAGCGCGGCGCCGATCTTACCGTGTTCAGCCCGCGCGCCAGCGCCATGGCGCACCATGTCGGTGATCAGGCCATGTCCGAGGCCTGGGCGGTCCACTGCAACAATCTTATCGCCCGCGTGGTGAACATGTTCCCCGAGACTTTCGCAGGCGTGTGCATGCTGCCGCAGAGCCCCAAGGCGGACCTTTCCGCCTCGGTGAAGGAACTCAGGCGCTGCGTCGAGGAACTGGGCTTCATCGGCTGCAACCTCAACCCCGATCCGGGCGGCGGCCACTTCGAGCATCCGCCGCTGACCGACGAATACTGGTTCCCCATCTACGAGGCGATGTGCGAGCTGGACGTTCCGGCGATGATCCATGTCTCGGGTTCGTGCAACCCGGCGATGCACGCCACCGGCGGCTTCTACATCGCCGCGGACACCGTGGCCTTCATGCAGCTGATGCAGGGCGACCTCTTCGCGAAGTTCCCAAAGCTGCGCTTCATCATCCCGCACGGCGGCGGCGCGGTGCCGTACCACTGGGGCCGCTACCGGGGCCTCGCGGACATGCTGAAGAAGCCTGCGCTTGACGACTACATCATGAACAACGTGTTCTTCGACACCTGCGTCTACCACCAGCCGGGCATCAACCTGCTGGCCGACGTGATCGACAACAAGAACATCCTGTTCGGCTCCGAAATGGTCGGCGCGGTGCGCGGGATCGACCCCACGACCGGCTTCTACTTCGACGACACCAAGCGTTATGTCGACGCGCTCCAGATCTCCGACGAGGAGCGCCACGCGATCTTCGAAGGCAACGTGCGCAAGGTCTTCCCGCGCCTTGACGCCAGGCTCAAGGAACGCGGCCTGTGACCGATAAAAACCCTTGCGACAATGCGGGTGGTCCGATCGACATCCACGCCTATCTCGGTGAGTTCGACGATATTCCGGGCACGCGCGTCTACACCGCCAAGCGCGCGCGGCAGGGCTATCACCTGAACCAGTTCGCGATGAGCCTGATGAAGGCCGAAAACCGCGAGCGCTGGAAGGCGGACGAGCGCGCCTATCTCGACGCATGGCCGATGACCGAGGACCAGAAGCTGGCCGTTCTCGCCCGCGACTACAACCGCCTGCTGGACCTCGGCGGCAACATCTACTTCCTCGCCAAGGTCTTCTCGACCGATGGCCTGAGCTTCCTTCAGGCCGTCTCGACGATGACCGGCATGTCGGTCGAGGATTATCAGGCGATGATGATCGCCGGCGGCCGCTCGCCCGAGGGCGTGCGGTCGATCAAGGCCAACCGTGACGCCGCAGGCGGAGCGGCCACTAAGGAGTCTCGTTGAGATGGCCCGCATTACGCACGGCATCGCCTGCAGCCACATCCCGGCGCTGGGCGTCGCCTCCGACTTCGACAAGTGGGAAGATCCCTACTGGAAGCCGATCCAGGAAGGCTTCGCGCCCACCCGGAAGTGGGAAGCGGAGAACCTGCCGGACGTCGTCATCCTGGTCTACAACGACCACGCCTCGGCCTTCGACATGAAGATCATCCCGACTTTCGCGATCGGCTGCGGCGAAAGCTACAAGCCGGCGGACGAGGGCTGGGGCCCGCGCCCGGTGCCCGACGTGGAAGGCCACCCGGACCTTGCCTGGCACATCGCCCAGAGCCTGATCCTCGACGAGTTCGACATGACGATCATCAACGAGATGGATGTCGATCACGGCCTTACCGTTCCGCTCTCGATGGTGTTCGGCAAGCCGGCCAGGTGGCCGGTGAAAGTGATCCCGCTGGCGGTCAACGTCGTCACCTATCCGCCGCCGTCCGGCAACCGCTGCTGGGCGCTGGGCGAGGCGATCGCCCGCGCCGTGGAAAGCTTCCCGGAAGACCTGAACGTGCAGGTCTGGGGCACCGGCGGCATGAGCCACCAGCTGCAGGGCCCGCGCGCCGGCCTCATCAATGCCGAGTGGGACCAGATGTTCCTCGACAAGCTGTCGGGCGACACGCAGGAACTGCGGTGCATTCCGCATATCGAATACCTGCGCGAAACCGGCAGCGAAGGCATCGAGATGGTCATGTGGCTGATCATGCGCGGCGCGCTGGGCAAGGAAACCCGCGAGCTGCGGCGCTTCTACCACGTGCCTGCCAGCAATACCGCGGTCGGCCACATCGTGCTGGAGCCGGTGAACGGCGAGGTGCCGCCCTCGGCCACCGTCGAAGGCGCGGCTTCGCAACACCTCGTCGACTGATCGATTCCGCGTGCCGGTGGTTGACGCCGGCACGCCCTTTGTCTTTGACAGACACCCCAAGGAGATTTCCATGCGTATTGCCCTCGTAGGCGCCGGCGCTTTCGGTGAAAAGCACCTCGACGGCCTCAAGAACATCGACGGCGTAGAGATTGCCTCGGTCATTTCGCGCAGCGCCGATCAGGCCGCCGAAGTCGCCGCCAAGTACGGCGCGCCGCACTCCGGCACCGATCTCGCCGAAGTGCTGGCGATGCCCGATGTCGATGCCGTGATCCTCTGCACCCCCACCCAGATGCATGCCGAACAGGCGATCGCCTGCATGAACGCGGGCAAGCACGTTCAGGTCGAGATTCCGCTGTCGGACAGCTGGGCCGATGCCGAAGCCGTGGTGGCCAAGCAGCAGGAAACCGGCCTGGTCTGCATGGTCGGCCACACCCGCCGCTTCAATCCCTCGCACCAGTACGTGCATAACAAGATCACCGCGGGTGAGTTCAACGTCCAGCAGATGGACGTGCAGACCTACTTCTTCCGCCGCAAGAACATGAACGCCAAGGGCCAGCCGCGCTCGTGGACGGACCACCTCTTGTGGCACCACGCCGCGCACACGATCGACCTGTTCGCCTACCAGTCGGGCAAGATCGTCGCCGCCAACGTGCTGCAGGGGCCGAAGCACCCCGAACTCGGCATCGCCATGGACATGTCGATCCAGCTGAAGGCCGAGACCGGCGCGATCTGCACGCTCTCGCTCTCGTTCAACAACAACGGCCCGCTCGGCACCTTCTTCCGCTACATCGGCGACAGCGAGACCTACATCGCGCGTTACGACGATCTGGTGAACGGCCGTGAAGAGCCGATCGACCTCACCGGCGTTACCGTGTCGAACAACGGCATCGAACTGCAGGACCGCGAATTCGTCGCCGCCATCCGCGAAGGGCGTGAGCCCAACTCGTCGGTCGGCAAGGTGCTCGATTGCTACCGCGTGATCGGCGAACTGGCTGAGAGCCTCGAAGCGCAGGACGGCTGGTCCTGATGACAAAACGCCTCCTCGCGGGCCGTGAGGTCCACTCCGTCGGGCTCGGCTGCATGAATGTGGCCTGGGCCTACGGCAATCCGCCGTCCCGCGAGGAGGCGGTCCGCCTGTTCCGCCATGCGCTGGATGCAGGCTGCGATCACTTCGACACTGCCAATATCTACGGCATGGGCGTGAGCGAAGAGATCCTCAGCGAAGCGATCATGGACCGGCGGGATGAGTTCCTGCTGGCCTCCAAGACCGGCATCCTGATCGACGGCGCCCGCCGCGGCATCGACTGCGCGCCGGACAGCATCACCGCCTCGCTCGACGCCAGCCTCAAGCGGCTCGGCACCGATCACATCGACCTGTTCTACATGCACCGTTTCGACCCGAAGGTGCCGATAGCCGATTCGGTGGGCGCCATGGTGCGCGCGATCGAGGCGGGCAAGATCGGCGCCTATGGCGTCTCCGAATGGTCCGCCGCGCATATCCGCGAGGCCCACGGCGTGCATCCGGTGGCGGCGGTGCAGACCGAATATTCGCTCTGGACCCGCAAC
The DNA here is from genome assembly GCF_006874585.1 of Sphingomonas sp. IC081. GTDB lineage: Bacteria > Pseudomonadota > Alphaproteobacteria > Sphingomonadales > Sphingomonadaceae > Novosphingobium. Next base: position 2,573,935 of record NZ_CP029761.1, on the reverse strand, counting down.
GTGGAGCTGGGCGTACTGGACGCGACGCGCGAGCTCGGGATCGCGCTGGTCGCCTTCTCGCCGGTCGCGCGCGGGGCGCTGGGCGGTGAGCTGACCGATGTGAACACGCTCACCGAAAAGGACCTGCGCCGCAATTTCCCGCGCTTCGTGGGCGCAAACTGGGCGCACAACCTCGCGCTGATCGAGGCGTTCAACACGCTTGCCGCCTCGATCCGTGTCACCCCGGCGCAGCTGGCGCTGGCCTGGGTGCTGTCGCGCGGCGAGCATCTCCATGCGATCCCCGGCACCCGTTCGATCCCCCACTTCGACGACAACCATGCGGCCGCCGCGCTGGCAATCGACGCGGGCGTGCTGGAGCAGGCGGGCGAACTGATGAACCAGCAGACCATCGCCGGCCATCGCTACCCGGACACGATCAGGCCGACCATCGATACCGAGGACTACGTCTGACCGGCTGACGGAACCAGCGGCCGCGGGGGTGGTTGAAAGGGCATGGATCATGCCCCCACCCCTTCCGAGCCTGCCGGCGCGCTTGCCCACGACGATCCCGAGCGCCGGGCGAGCGACCGCGAGATCGCCCGCGACGAGGCCGGGCTGACCGGCCACGAGCGCGGCCAGATCAAGGACAACCTGAGGCTTTCGGCGCGCACCGTGTTCTCGGTGATCCGGCGCGAGGGCGAGGAGGAACTCTACCGCCCGGCGATGTCGCTGTGGTGGTCCGGCCTTGCCGCGGGCATCGGCATTTCCACCTCGGTCTTTGCGCAAGGGCTGCTGCATCAGTCCTTCGAGGGCCATCCGCAGCGCGAACTGATCGCTGCGCTGGGGTATGCCATGGGGTTCGTGCTGGTCGTCCTCGCCCGGCTGCAACTCTTCACCGAGAACACCCTGACCGCGGTCCTGCCGCTGCTGGCCGGGCCCAACACGCAGCGGCTGTGGCGAACGGCCCGGCTCTGGGGCGTGGTGCTGGCCGCCAACCTTTGCGGCACCTTCCTGACCGCGCTGATCCTCGACATGGTGGTCGACCCGTCGCATCCGACGCTGGCGGGCATGCTGGCCGTGGCCCGCAAGGCGGCGGAGGCGAGCGGCACGGCGGCCTTGCTCGACGGGATTCCCGCCGGTTTCTTCATCGCCGCGTTCGTCTGGATGTTGCCGAGTTCCAAGGGGGTCGAGATCTTTGTCGTGGCGCTGTTCGCCTGGCTGATCGGGGCGGGCGGCTTTACCCATGTGGTTGCCGGCTCCACCGAGATGTTCCTGCTGATGGCCCATGGCGAGATGCCGGTGGCCGACGTCTTCGCGCTGCACCTGCTGCCCACGCTGCTGGGCAATGTGCTGGGCGGGACCGGCCTCTTCGCGCTGCTCGCCTATGCACAGATCAAGGGCGAAATCTGAATGACCGCAGCGACCGGCTGGGTTAGATCGGTGGCATGGACGGCGCCGCACCCATCACCGTAATTCGCAGCCGCTACGGCGCAGGGCAGGACGCGGGCGAGAGGCTGACCGTCCCGGTCGAGGCCCCCATCGCCATCGAGACCAACGGCATCGCCTATGCGGTGATGATGGCCACCCCCACCGGGATCGAGGACTTCGTCACCGGCTTCCTCATGGCCGAAGGGCTGGCGGCGGCGGACGAGATCGGCGAGGTGGCCGTCCATCCGGTCGAGAACGGCGCCTGGGGCAGGGGTTATGTCGCCCGCGTCAACCTCCCGCCCGAGCGTCTCTTGCTCATAATCGAACGCGCCCGCCGCCGCACCGGCGACAGTTCCTGCGGCATCTGCGGGATCGAGGGGGTGGAGGCGGCCTTGCGCCCCCTGCCATCGCTCTCGCGCCGGAGCGCGGCCAGCCCCGAGGCGATCCGGCGCGGCCTCGATGCCATGGGCGGGGCGCAGGCGCTGGGCCGCGAAACCCGTGCCACCCACGCGGCCGCGTTCTGCAATGAAGACGGCACCTTGCTGGCGATCCGCGAGGACGTCGGCCGCCACAACGCGCTCGACAAGCTGATCGGCGCGCTTGCTCGTAGTGGGGCTCGGGGCGATACCAACCCCGCGCAGGGCTTTGTTGTCATGACGTCGCGCTGCTCCTACGAACTGGTCGAGAAGACCGTGCGCGCGGGCATCCCGCTGCTGGTGACGATTTCCGCCCCCACCGATCTCGCGGTGCGCCGCGCGCAGGCGGCGGGCCTCTCGCTCTGCGTCGTGGCGCGCGACGATGCCATGCTGGTCGTTACCGATACCCGGAGTTCCGACGAAGGGGCCACGCCGCTCGTCGAACCGTAAAGCGGGCGGTTCCTGTTTTGCTTGTAGTTTTGTGGGGCCGACCTAGATTCGTTGCGGACGATTACATTTCTTGCAGGACGGGGATTTTTCCGAGATGGCGACGACAACTGATCAGGTGACGGCCGGCGAACTGAAGCTGACGCCTCCCGATCCGGTGCCGGTGGTGCAGCCCGAAAAGGCCGCCGGGCTCGTGCCGGTGGGCGAGGAGCAGAAGTCGAAGCTGCAGGTCCGCGTCGACGAATTCGTCAACGACCTCGTTTCGCAGGATTCGAGCTCGCCCGAATTCGGCCGCCGCGTCGACCAGATCACCAACATGGGCCGCAAGGAAATCGCAGAGGCTTCGGGCCAGTCCAACCGCTTTCTCGACCGTCCGGTGCGGGCGATGGACAAGGACGCCGGGGTCGGCGCCGACCTTGCCGAACTGCGCCGCACGGTGGAAGACCTCGACCCTTCGACCAAGGGCGACCTGCTCTCGCGCCGCAAGATCTTCGGGATCATCCCGATGGGCAACAAGCTGCGCAACTACTTCGACAGCTATTCCAGCGCACAGGGCCACATCAGCGCGATCCTCGCCCGCCTGCAGGGCGGCAAGGACGAACTCCTGATGGACAATGCCGCCATCGACGTCGAGCGCCAGAACCTCTGGGCGGCGATGGGCAAGCTCGAACAGATGATCTTCCTGTCGAAGGCGCTGGACGAGACGCTGGAGCAGAAGGCCAGCGACCTCGACCATACCGACCCTGCCAAGGCCAAGGCGGTGCGCGAATCGGCGCTGTTCTACGTGCGCCAGCGCACGCAGGACCTGCTCACGCAAATGGCGGTCTCGGTGCAGGGCTACCTCGCGCTCGATCTGGTCAAGAAGAACAACGTCGAACTGATCAAGGGTGTCGACCGGGCCTCCACCACCACGGTCGGCGCGCTGCGCACGGCGGTGACGGTGGCGCAGGCGATGGCCAACCAGAAGCTGGTGCTGGACCAGATCACCGCGCTCAACACCACCACCGCGCGGATCATCGACGGCACCGGCCAGATGCTCAAGGACAACACCGCGCGTATCCACGAGCAGGCGGCGAACGCCACGATCCCGCTGGAAACGCTCAGCCGCGCGTTCCAGAACATCTACGACACGATGGATTCGATCGACAGCTTCAAGATGCAGGCGCTCGATTCGATGAAGCAGACGGTGCAGTCGCTGGAAGGCGAAGTCACCCGGTCCAGGGCCTATATCGCCCGCGCCCAGGGGCAGGCCGAAGGCGCCACCTCACCGGCGGACACCAAGGCGGCCAAGGCGCTGCTGGAGGCGCTGGACTGAGCCTGATAGACTAGCACCATGTCGGAACCCTCTTCGCGCGCGGTCTCCACGCGCAGTGCCGTGAACCAGGACATCATCCGTGCCGCCCGCCGCCAGCGGGCCGCGCGGCTCTATACCGCGCGCCGTGAACGCTGGGCGTTCCGCTGGCGGCGCATCCGCCGGGCGTTCCTGGCGGTGGCGGGCATCTTCATCGCCGCGCTGACCGCCGGGCTGATCCTTGGCGGCCTCTCCTTCGCGACCACGGTGCTGACCACGCTGCTGGCTTTTGCGGTGTTCTTTTTCCTGTCGATCTACCCGTCGAGCCCGCGGCTCAATACCGGCGATCTTGGCAGCGCGACCCTGCCGGAACTGGCGGGATCGACCGAGATCTGGCTGGAAAGCCGCCGCCGCGCCTTGCCGAGCGCGGCCGTCGACGCGGTGGACATGATCGGCGTGCGGCTGGAGCAGATCGCCCCGCAGCTTGCCGCGCTGCAGGAAAACGGCCCTGCCGCGCACGAGGTGCGCAAGCTGCTGTCCGAGCATCTGCCCTCGCTGGTCGACAGCTACACGCGTATTCCCGCCGAGCTGCGCAACAAGCCCCATGCCGGCGGCACCACCCCGTCCGAACAGCTGGTCGACGGGCTCGACGTGATCGCCGGGCAGATCGAGGCGATGAGCCTCGACCTCTCGCGCGGGGACCTCGATGCGCTGGCCACGCGCGGGCGTTTCCTCGAAGCCAAGTACGTCGATTCGCGCGGCGATGCTTGAACTGCTGACAGCGCCCGGAAACCTGCCGTTCTCGGTGGCGCTGGCGGTCGTCGCGCTGCTGGCGGTGCTCCAGTTCGTCGGACTGGCGGACCTCATGGGAGCGGACCTGGACCTCGATGTCGATGGGCCTGCAGGCGGCCATCTCGGGGGCCATGCGGGGGGCAACTTCGCGCTTGACGGCGGGCTGATCTCGATCGTCGGGCTCGGGCGGATGCCGTTCATGATGTGGCTGATGCTGCTGCTCAGCCTGTTCGCGGTGATCGGTCTGGCCGGGCAGCAGTTCCTCGCCGCGCTGACCGGGTCGCCGTGGAGCGCCTGGCTGGTCGGCCCGGTGGCGGGGCTGGCGGCGCTGCCGGTGACGGGCCTTGTCGCGCGCCCGATCGGCCGCCTGCTGCCCCGGGACGAGACCACCGCGATCGACCGCATCGAGCTGGTCGGCCGCGAGGCGGAGATCGTCATCGGCACCGCCAGCCGGGGCTCGCCGGCGCGGGCCCGGGTTTCGGACCGGTTCGGCCAGCAGCACCACGTCATGCTGGAGCCCGACAACGAGGGCCAGCGCTTTGCCGAGGGCGAGAAAGTGCTGATCGTGCGCCGCGAGGGGGAGCTGTTCAAGGCCATCGCCCGCGGCGACCATTACCTGCCGCGGCTGGACTGAGCACCGGCCTCCGCCGGTGCGGGGCTTGTTGCAATCGACTCGCAAAAATCCGGTTTCGCTAGGAGGCGGATCGCGATTCGATTATAAGTCTTTCACAGACAAGGCGAAGTAGAGAGCGGGGCGCGGTGCCGTCCGCAGCGTCTTGATCGGGAGAAGTCGAAGATGCGCGCGTGTCCGTCCTTGCGGCGTCCGCGTTGATCCTCGCGGTCGATACTGATCCTGCAGTATCGGTTTCATCGCCGGTCGTCCTGACCGGCGCGGTCTCAAGAAGGGCCCGTTAAAATCCTGCAAGCGGCGCATGGTTGAACTGTGCGGACGTGGGACCGCGGCTGCGGTTTCGGGCAGGATCGGGCGGGGCATGATGTCATCGGCAACTCAACCGCGTCTTCGCGTGCGCGGTTGTGTTGAGATGAAGTTGTGTCGGGATGAGGTTTCGCGGGGGCATTGGGCCGTCCGCGGCATCCCCTTGAAGGAGAACGGAAATGAACGGCCTCTACCAGATCGGCCTGATTGCCGGCGGTGTTGTCGTCCTGCTGATCGCATTCGGCGTCATGCTGGCCCGGCTCTATCGGCGTGCGAGCAAGGAAATCGGCTTCGTGCGAACCGGCATCGGCGGCGAGAAGGTCGTGATGAACGGCGGCGCGCTGGTGCTGCCCATCTTCCACGAGACGATGCCGGTGAACATGAACACCGTGCGCCTCGCGGTGGAGCGCAAGAACCAGGACGCGCTGATCACGCTCGATCGCCTGCGCATCGACGTCAAGGCCGAGTTCTACGTGCGTGTGCGCCCCGATGCGCAGGCCATTGCCATGGCCGCGCAGACCCTGGGCGCGCGCACCATGCATCCCGAGGCCCTGAAGGAACTGGTCGAGGGCAAGTTTGTCGACGCGCTGCGCTCGGTCGCGGCGGGCATGACGATGAACCAGCTCCACGAACAGCGCGCCGACTTCGTGCAGAAGGTGCAGCAGGTCTCGTCCTCGGACCTCGCGATGAACGGCCTCGAGCTGGAATCGGTCTCGCTGACCGGGCTCGACCAGACCTCGATCGAGCACTTCAACGCCAACAACGCCTTCGACGCCGAGGGCCTCACCAAGCTGACCGAGCAGATCGAACTGCGCAAGAAGGCAAGGAACGACATCGAGCAGGAAACCCGCGTCCAGATCGAGACCAAGAATCTCGAAGCCGCGCGGCAGACCTTCCAGATCCAGCGCGAGAACGAGTTCGCAAGGCTCGAGCAGGAACGCGAGGTGGAGATGCGCCGCGCCGAGCAGGCCGCCGAAGTCGCCCGTGAGCAGGCCCTGCGCGGCCGCGAGGCCGACGAGGCGCGCATTCTCGCCAAGCAGCAGGTCGACGCCAAGCAGATCGAGGCCGACCGGACGATCCAGGAAGCCCGCATCGCCCAGGCGCAGGCGGTCGAACTGGCCCGTCAGGAACAGCAGATCGCGGTGCAGAACAAGAGCCGCGAGGAAAGCCAGGCCAAGGCCCAGGCCGACGAGGCCCGTGCCAAGGCGGTGGCCGCCGAGGAACAGGTGACGACCAGCCGCGACACCGAGGTCGCCGAGCGCCAGAAGCGCATCGAGCTGATCGAGGCCGCCAAGGAGGCCGAACGCCAGGCGATCGGCGTGCGGGTCCAGGCCGAGGCGGAAAAGGAAGCGGCGTCCAACCGCGCCGAGGCGCTGCGCCTCGAGGCGGAAGGCGAGGCCGAGGCCGAGAAGCTGCGTGCCGAAGCGGCGCGCGTGCGCTTCGAGGTCGAGGCGGCCGGCCAGCGCGCGATCAACGAGGCGGCGAACCTGCTGTCCTCGGACCAGATCTCGCTGCAGATGAAGATGGCGCTCCTGAAGGTCCTGCCCGAAGTGGTGCGCGAGAGCGTGAAGCCGATGGAAGCGATCGATTCGATCAAGATCGTGCAGCTCGACGGGCTCACCCAGAAGGGCGGCCATGCTGCCGGGGGCGCTTCGGCGGGCGGCGTATCCGGCGGCTCGGGCAACCTTGCCAACGACGCGGTCTCGGCGGCGCTGGCCTACCGCGCGCAGGCGCCGGTGATCGACGGGCTGATGAAGGAGCTGGGGCTCGACGGGTCCTCGCTCGCCAGCCTCGTGCAGGGCGCCATCCCGACGGCCCGGGAACCGGAGGTCGAGGCGGGCGAGCCCGAATAAGGCCATTTGCCGGGGCAAAGGCAGGGGGCGGCGGACTTCGGTTCGCCGCCCCCTGCTGCATCATCGCACTGGCGCTGAGTGCCGCCGTGGTCTGCCGCGCCGCCGGTGCTACCCTGCCGCCTGCCGCAAGGAGAGCGCGTGATGGAGCCCAAGACCTACAAGATCCTGCTGTTCATGAAGCGCCGGGCCGACCTGACGCCGCAGCAGTTCCGCGACTATTACGAGACGCGCCATGCCCCGCTGGCGGTGCGTCATGCGCGGGGGCTCTCGCGTTACGTCCGGCGCTACCTGGAGCCGCAGGTCCATCCCGAGACGGGCGCGTTCACCGACGGGCCCGACGTCATCACCGAACTCTGGTTCGAGGACGAGGCGGTGTTTCGCGGCGCCTTGCGCTACATGACGACCAGCCTGATGCCCGCGGACATCGTGGCGGACGAGGCCAATCTGTTCGACCGGACCTCGCTGCGCATCGCCGCCGTGACGGAGTGCGAGAGCGACCTCGTGCCGTGAACTGGGTCAGAGTCTGTTTGAAAAATGCCCGAAAGGGCATTTTGAGGGCGGCACCAGCCCACTCCCCCACCCGACCGCCCTCAGGATACTGCCGATGGGCGGTCGGGTGGGGGAGTGGGCTGGTGCCGCGAAATTCGCTTTTCGCGAATTTCCAAACGGGCGCTCAGAACCCGAGGCGGCCCAGAATCCCGCCGTCGACCGGAATGTCGCAGCCGCTGACGTAGGAGGCGGCGGGCGAGCAGAGGAATTGTGCCACCGAGGCGATCTCGTCGCCGTGGCCCAGCCGTGCCAGCGGGACCATCGTGATCATCTGGCGCATCTGTTCGCTTTCCTGCTGTTCGGCGCGGCTCATCGGCGTGTCGATGAAACCCGGCGCGATCGAGCAGATGCGCAGGCCGCGCGCGCCGAAGGCCGCCGCCTCGCGCCCGACGAGGGCGATGACGGCGCGCTTGGACAGGGTGTAGCCCATGCCGGGATTGACCGCGAAGCCTTCCACCGCGGCGCTGCCCTTGCCGGCCACCATGTCCTCCACCGCGGCAACCATCGCCGGATCGCGCAGCAGGTAGCCCGACATCGACGAGATCAGCACCGCGCAGCCGCCCGTCTCGAAACGGGGCAGCAGCGCGGCGACCAGCCTTTCGGTGGCGACGTAGTTGACCTCGAGGATGCGCAGCGGATCGGCCATCGTCGGCGAGAGACCGGCGGTGTGGACAAGCGCATGCAGCGGCGCGTCGCCCAGTGCGGCGAGGAGCGCCTGCGGGAAGTCGGGGGCGGAGATGTCGCCCGCCAGCGTCGTCACCGCCGCGCCTTCGCCGCGCAGTTCGGCCGCGACGTGCTCCAGCTTCCCGGCACTGACGTCGCAGAGCAGCAGCGGGCGGCGCTGGGCGGCAAAGCGCCGCGCGGTGGGAATGCCCATGCCGCCGGCGGCGCCGGTGATGATGACGGTTGCGCTCACGCCTCTGCTCCTCGTTTGCCTCTTGGCCTGCCTTCCGGCGGTTCGGGGCTTGTGCGGGTGGGATAAGGGCGGCGGGGCCGCTCCACCAGCCGCCGTGCAAGGCCCTGGCCAAGTCATCGCCCGGGGGAATAAGATACAGCATCGCTCATAGCGGTTGCGCCGGGCCGCGAGATCGCGTTCACCCTGCAGGGAACGACAAACCGGGCGAGGCGGGGAGAACGCGCAATGCAGATGACGGGCGAGCAGAGGATCGCGGCGCCGCGCCGGCAGGTGTGGCAGGCGCTCAACGATCCGGCCGTGCTGGCGCAGTGCATTCCCGGCTGCGAGGCGCTCGAACCGGACGGTGACAACCGCTTCGTGGCGAGTGCGCAGGTGAAGATCGGCCCGATCGGCGCGCGCTTCAAGGGCAGGGTGGAACTGTCCGAACTCGACGCGCCGAACGGCTACACGATCACCGGATCGGGCAGCGGCGGCGTTGCGGGCACGGCCAGAGGTGGGGCCAAAGTACGGCTCAGCGATACGGCGGACGGGGGGACGCTGGTCGCCTATGCGGTTGATGCCGAAGTCGGCGGGCGCATGGCGCAGCTGGGCGGAGCGATCATCGATGCCACCGCGAAGAACCTGGCGGGCAAGTTCTTCGCGACGTTCGGCGCGGTGGTTGCGGGGGGCGCTGCCTCGCCCGGGCAAGGGGTGGCGGCACCGGTCGCGGCGGTCGGGGGACCTGCGGCTGGTGCCGTTCCAACGGCTTCGGAGGCCCCGGCGACTTCGGCGGGCATCCTGTGGGGCTGGGTGGCGGCGCTGGTCACGGCGCTGCTGGCGGGGTTCCTGCTCGGCGCCGGGCAGATGCGCGCCGAACTGGTGATGACGCTGGTGCTGCTGGTGGTGACCGCCGCCGCCGCCTTTTCGGCAGGACGCCGGGACGCGCGGCGATGAAGCCCGCGCCGTTCGACTACGAGCGCCCCGCCAGCGTGGCGGAGGCCTGCCGCATCCTGTCCGAGGCGGACGGCGGCGCCACCGTGATCGCGGGCGGGCAGACCCTGATGCCGCTGCTGAACTTGCGCATGAGCCAGCCTTTCATCCTGGTCGACATCGGCCGGATCGCCGCCTTGCAGGGGGTTTTCCGCGTCGGGGACGGCACGCGCGTCGGCCCGATGACGCGGCAGGCCGATGCGCTGGACGATCCGCTGCTGGCCGCGCACCTGCCGGCGCTGGTCACCGCGCTCGGCCATGTCGGCCATCACCAGACGCGCAACCGGGGCACCGTGGGCGGCTCGGTGGCGCTCGGCGAGCCGGCGGCGGAAATGCCTGCGACGGCGGTGGCGCTTGGGGCGGTTCTGGACCTGACCTCGGTCCGGGGCACACGCAAGGTGCCCGCCGACGCGTTCTACATCGGCCCCTACATGACCGCGCTGGAGCCGGACGAACTGCTGACCGGGATCACGTATCCCGACTGGCCGGAGGGGCACCTTGTCCTGTTCCGCGAGGTGGCGCGGCGTCCGGGCGACTTTGCGCTGGTCGGCATGGTCGGCGCGGCAGTGGTCGAGAACGGCATCGTCACGCGCGCGGGCCTCGCCTGGTTCGGCATGGGGCCGACGCCGATCCGCATGCGGCAGCTGGAAGCGGCGCTGGTCGGCGCCGCGCTTTCCGGTCTCGATGCGCATGCGCTGGCGGCGCTTGGCGTCGCCGACAGCGCCCCGTTCGACGACCGCCACGCCAGCGCCGAATATCGCCGCACCGTCGGCCGCCGCATCCTCGCGCGGGCCTTGCGCGAGGCTTTTGCCCTGAAGGAAACAGCATGAGCGAGCATGCGATCGAACTGACGCTCAACGGCCAGCGCCGCAGCGCCGGGGTGGAGGCGCGCACCAGCCTGGCCGATTACCTGCGGCTCGGTGCGGGGTGCACCGGCGTCCATCTCGGCTGCGAACACGGCGTCTGCGGGGCCTGCACGGTGATGGTGGACGGGCGCGCGGTGCGGTCCTGCCTGATGCTGGCGGTTCAGGCCGACGGCTGCGCGGTGACCACGGTGGAAGGCCTCGCCGCGCCGGACGGCACGTTCCACCCGGTGCAGCAGGCCATGCGCGAGGCGCACGGACTGCAATGCGGGTTCTGCACCCCCGGCGTGCTGATGACGTTTGCCGCGCTCACCGGCGGGGAGGCCAAGGCGAACGAGGAAGAACTGGTGTCCGCGATGAGCGGGCACATCTGCCGCTGCACCGGCTATCAGGGCATCCGCCGCGCCGCCAGGGCGCTGGCCGAAGGCACTGTCGGCACCGGAGTGGCCGGACCGGGAGCGGCCGAATGAACGCGCCGGGTTCCAGCCTCGGCGCCACCCGCTGGATCGGCAAGCGCGTCCCGCGCAAGGAAGACCCGCGCCTCTTGACCGGGCGCGGCCAGTTCGTCGACGATGTGACGCTGCCGGGCACGCTGCATGTCGCCTTCGCGCGCAGCCCGATCGCGCGCGGGCGGATCGTCTCGATAGACACCGCGGCCGCGCGCGAGATGCCCGGCGTCCACGCCGTGCTGACGATGGCGGACCTCGCCGCGCGGCCGATCACGATGCTCTCGTTCTTCTTTACCGAGGCGGAGATCCCGATCACGCCGCTGGCCGATGGCCATGTGTCCTATGCGGGCGAGCCGGTGGTCATGGTGATCGCCGAATCCCGCGCGCAGGCGGAAGACGCGGCCTCTTTGGTCGAGATCGCGTACGAGGAACTCGACCCGGTCGTCACCATTGCGCAGGCCAAAGCGGCGGGCCCGATCCATCCCGGCATGGACAGCAATGTCGCCGCCGAAATCGGGGACGAGGAGATCGAGGACGAACTGGAGGACAGGCTGGCCGGATCGGCGCTGCGCCTCAGCCACCGGATCGTCCACCAGCGCATCTCGCAGTCGCCGATGGAAACGCGCGGGGTGCTCGCCTCGCGCGACGGGCCGGAGGAACTGACGCTCTGGATCACCTGCCAGAGCCCGCATCTGGTGGCGCGCTGGGTCAGTCTGGCGCTGGGCCTGCCGGACAGCGCGATCCGGGTGATCGCCAAGGACGTGGGCGGGGCGTTCGGGCTCAAGAACCACCCGTGGAAGGAAGAGTGCGCGGTGATCGTCGCCGCGCTGCTCCTGGGCAAGCCGCTCAAGTGGATCGAGGACCGCTACGAGGCGCTGACCGCGTCCAATCAGGCGCGCGAGGCGGAAATGACCTTGCAGGCCGGGTTCGACGGCGAAGGACGGCTGACCGGATCGCACGGCATCTATGACTGCAACAACGGCGCCTTCCCGCAAGGGGCGGACAGCAATATCGCCGTGCACATGTTTGTCTGGGCGGCCTACAAGCAGCCCGCCTACGCCTTCGTTTCGCGCGGATGGTACACCAATACCAACGGGCTGGCCGCCTATCGCGGGCCCTGGGCGATGGAATCGCTGGCGCGCGAGACCCTGCTGGACCGGGCGGCGCGGCGGCTCGGCATCGATCCGGTGGAGATCCGGCGGCGCAATCTGGTCTATCGGACGGATCAGCCCGCCGTGACTTCGATGGGCATTCCGCTGGAGGACATCACCCCCGGCGAATGCCTCGAAAAGCTGCTGGACCATTTCGACATGGCCGCCTTCCGGCGCGAACAGGCGGCCGCACGGGCGGAGGGGCGTTATCTGGGCGTCGGCATCGCGTCCTACGTCGAGCCGACCGGCTCGGCCGGATCGATGGCGCCGATGACGGGCGAACTGGCGCAAGTGCGGATCGAGCCGACCGGCAAGGTCACCGCCACGCTCTCCACCCATTCGCAGGGCCACGGCACCGCGACAACGATGGCCCAGTGCATCGCCGACCGGCTGGGCGTGCGCTACGAGGACGTCACCGTGTTCGAGGGCGATTCCACGCGCGGCGGCTTCAGTCCGGGCGCGGCGGGCAGCCGGCAGGGGGTGATTGCCGGCGGGGCGGCGATCCGCTGCTCGGAGATGCTGGCCGACAAGGTGCGCACGCTGGCCGCGCACTTGCTCAACGCCAGCGTAGAGAGCGTGGTGATCGACCATGGCATGGTGCGCGTGGACGGCGCGCCGGAAATGGCCCGCCCGCTCGCGGAGATCGCCGCGATTGCCTATGGCGAGCCGGACCGTCTGCCCGCCGGGTTCGAGAGCGGGCTGGAAATGCAGTTCCGCTACCAGCCGCCGCCGATGACTTTCACCAGCGCCACGCATCTGGCCGTGGTCGAGGTGGATGCGGAGACCGGCTTCGTGACGATCCTGCGCTGGATCTCCTCGGAGGATTGCGGGACGGTGATCAACCCGGCGGTGGTGGAAGGGCAGATTTCCGGGGGGCTGGCGCAGGCGATCGGCATGGTGCTGCTGGAAGAGATGCCCTACGACGCGCGCGGCAATCCGCAGGCGGCGACGTTCAAGGACTACATGCTGCCGTCGATCAGCGATGTGCCGACCTTCGAATTTGTCCATGCCGACACGCCGTCCCAGACCATCGGCGGCATGCGCGGCGTGGGCGAGGGCGGGGCGATCATCGGCCCGCCGACCCTGGTGAACGCCATTGCCGATGCGCTCACGCCGTTCGGCGAACTGGGCGACGTGGTGCTGCCGCTGACGCCTGCGCGTATTCTCGACGTGATCGAACAGCGGGACATTTCGGGAGTCCATGCGCCGGACCCGGTGACGGTTGAGGCCGTGGTTGCGGCACCGGAGCCGGTGGTGGCAGTGCCGGTCGCGTCTTCGGCCGGGCCGGAGGGCGACTGGAACATGGTGCTCAAGACCCCGATGGGGCCGCAGGCGATGCTGGCGCATTTCGATGTCGAGGGCACCGCGCTCAGCGGCTATCTTTCCGCGCCGGAGGGGCGTCAGGACTTTGCCGGGGGCACGGCCGAGGGCAACCGGCTGCGCTTTGATCTCATGGTCGAGAAGCCGATGAAAATCACGCTGAAGTACGATCTCGAAGTCAGCGGCGATGCCATCACCGGCAAGTGCAAGATGGGCATGTTCGGCTCGGCCAAGGTGACCGGCGAGCGGGCTTAGCGCTCGGGCATTCCACCGACGGCGCTAACCCAAACCACCCCGTCATCCCCGCGAAGGCGGGGATCCCGCTTCCTGTTTCCTTACGCTCACGTTGCTAAGAAAAGCGGGGCCCCCGCCTTCGCGGGGACGACGGGAGTTTTGTCGGGGCCAAAGCGCGCCGCAGCATCGACAAAAAAAGGGGCGCATCGCTGCGCCCCTTTTTCCTGTTCGGTCGGCCGGTTCGATCAGTCGACGAACGCGCGTTCGATCACGAAATCGCCCGGCTTGTTGTTCGAGCCTTCCTCGAAGCCCTGGGCTTCCAGGCTGTGCTCGAACTCGCGGATCATCGCCATCGAGCCGCAGAGCATGATGCGGTCGTGCTCGGGGTCGAGCTTGGCGGGGCCGCGCAGCTGCGGGATGAACAGGCTGCCGTCCTCGATCAGCGTGCCGATGCGGCCCTGCGTCGGGAACTCCTCACGGGTGACGGTGGGCAGGTAGTGGAACTGCACCAGCGCCTCGTCGGCGATCAGCGGATCGTCGGCCAGCTGGCTTTCCAGCTCGGTGCGGAAGGCGAGGTCGCTGACGCGGCGGACCGAGTGGACCAGCAGGATCTGCTCGAACCGCTCGTAGATGTCCGGGTCGCGGGCGAGGCTGAGGAACGGCGCGAGGCCGGTGCCGGTCGAGAACAGGAACAGGCGCTTGCCCGGGCGCAGCGCGTCGGCGACCAGCGTGCCCACCGGCTTGCGGCCGAGGTAGATCTGGTCGCCCGGCTTGATCTGCTGCAGGCGCGAGGTCAGCGGGCCGTCCGGCACCTTGATCGAGAGGAATTCCAGTTCCTCGGCATAGGCCGGGCTGGCGATCGAATAGGCGCGCAGCAGCGGCTTGCCGTTGTCGCCGGGCAGGCCGATCATGATGAACTCGCCCGAGCGGAACCGGAAGGTCGAGGGGCGGGTGATCTTGAAGCTGAAGAGGTGGTCGTTCCAGTGATGGACCGACAGCACTTCCTCGACCGACAGGGCGCCGGTGGGGGTCAGGGTCGCCGTATCGGCGGCGCTATCGCTCATTACTATCGAATCCTTCGGAAAAAATGCTGTGTCCGGGAAATACTGTCGGCGGCGGTGTCTTCTTGGGGCGGTTTACCCTGCGAGGTGCAGGGCATGAAGTCGCCGCGCGGACCATGGGGTCCGCAGGCCGAACAGGATCGCCTCGTCCTCGCCGATGATGCGCCCATCCACCGGCGTGAGTCGAAACCGTTCGCGCGAATGACCTGTCACAGTCGCCAAGGCAAGGCGAAAATGGCCGCTTGCCGGAGCGCGCGGCCCGCCTTTGGCTGCGGAACAGGCCGTAAAGCCCCGCACCGGGCTGCCCGCAGGCGCCCGCCGTGCACCGCGCGGGGTGGGTCAAGTGACCGGAATTGCGCGGTTTCCCGGCTTCCGATCCGGTCCGTGCTGGCATTGCTCGCTCCTTCGCGGGCCTCGTTATAGCTAATGATAACGAGTTGCAATAACCGGGCGAGGATTTCTAACAGTCCAGCAAGGTGGGGTTTAGCCGCGGCCGGTCGCCTGTCGGGGCCGTCCTGCCGAGACCGCCGCCCGGCCATGGAACCCGGCGGGCCCACGCGGGTTTCTCGCTGTGTCCCCTGAAGGCCCCGGGTAGCGCGAACTGCCCGGGGCTGTTTCGTTCAGGGCCAAGGGTTAAGGGCCGGCGGTTCACAGCCAGTGGGTATGGCGGAACCAGCCGTAGAGGCCGCTGCACAGCACCGCGATCACCCCCAGCACCACGAAGTAGCCGTAGCGCGTGTGCAGTTCGGGCATGTTCTCGAAATTCATGCCGTAGATCCCGGCGATGGCGGTCGGCACCGCCAGGATCGCCGCCCAGGAGGCGAGCTGGCGGGTGATCGTGCCCTGGCGCTGCGATTCCAGCAGGTGGCTGACTTCGAAGACCGATGTGAGCACTTCGCGCAGGTTCGCCACCATCGATTCCACGCGCTTCACATGGTCCAGCACGTCGCCGAAGTAGGGGCGCACCGCCGCATCGAGGAACGGCATCTCGAGGTGGACCAGCTTGCTGCACACTTCGCCCATCGGCCCCAGCACGCGCTGGAAACGGATCAGTTCGCGGCGCAGCGCGAACAGGTGCATGACCTGCTCGCGGCCCAGAAAAGCGTCGAGCGCGCGCCGTTCGATCTCCAGCACGTCCTCCTCGATGGTCTCGACGATCGGCAGGTAGCCGTCGACGATGAAGTCGAGGATCGCGTGGAGCACATAGTCCACCCCGTGCTGCAGCAGCGTCGGCGCCGCCTCCAGCTGGGCGCGCAGTTCGGTGTGCGCGCGGGCCGAGCCGTGGCGCACCGAGATCACGTGATGCTGGCCCACGAACATCGCGGTCTCGCCGTAGACGATGGTGTCGTTTTCGAGATGCGCGGTGCGGGCGACAACAAACAGCTGGTCGCCGTAGACGTCCACCTTGGGCAGCTGATGCGCCTTCAGCGCGTCTTCCACCGCCAGCGGGTGCAGGCCGTACGTCTTCTGCACGGCGCGCAGTTCGGCCTCGCTGGGTTCGTGCAGGCCGATCCACACGAAGTCGTTGTCCTGGGGCATGGGCGGGCAGCTTTCGAGCGAGACGGGCTCGGCCGAGCGGCCATTGTGGTAGAGCTGGGCGGCGATGACGGTCATTTCTGGTCCCGGCAGAGGGGCTTGGCGGGCGACATTAGCGGCACGTCGGGGCGGGGGACAACTGCGGTGCGGTGGGCGGAGTGGAGAAGTGCCCGGCCGGGAAGGGCTGCTGACGGCCCAAAGCTGCCGTAGCTAGGTTCGTGGCCAGTCTCGTCTTGGCTCACGGAGAGCGAGGGCTAGCGTGCTGCTGTCACCTCCGTCGATGTCGATAACGTGACGCGGTTGGAACGGAAGTTCGATGCCGCTCCAGAATTCGTCGTTCTCGCCAATGCTGCTCGGGTCATTATCGAGAAGTCCGAAAAAGCCATTGGGCCGCCGCTCTCGGACCAGCACCCACATTCGCTCAATAGCTACGGGTTCATCAGGATTATCGACGCTGATTTGGAAAATCAGCTTCACCAGATCACCCGGTTGCAAATTTTCCCGGTCCTTCAGTTCAGGTATCCAGAATGTGCTAGGCGCATTTGCATGATATGCCTCGCCATCTTCGAGGCACCATCCGTCGATCTGCAAATCTGGTTCCCGCATACAGTCTGCTTAGAGTGCAACGGGAACGGCAGCAATCCACCCAAAGCAGACCTTTCCGCCCGCTCAGCATGAGCGGGGTGGGGGCATGGCCTTGCCCGCCATCCTTGTTCTCCTGTCGCCGCCGTTTACGGCGCCGTTTCCAGTTCCGCCTGCCTGTCCGCCGCTGCAGGCGCAGGCGCAGCGCCCGCCGGTCCCGCATTGACGCGGCCGGTGCGTTCCAGCTTGCCCCAGCCGATGCCCTTGCCGGCAAAGGCGGCGCCCACCGCGCGGATCACCACGCTGTACATCAGCTGGCGGTAGATGAAGCGCTGGGCCAGCAGCAGGAAGGGACGGAACCGCTCCTTGCGCGGGTCGAGGCGGTAGGCGACCCAGCCGCAGGCAAGGTCCACCAGCGTGAAGCCCAGCCAGTAGGCGCCCATGCGCAGCACGTCGGTCTGGGTCTGGGCCCAGCCGTGCTGCGAGATGCGCAGCGCCGTGCCGCCGATCGAGATCAGCAGGGCAAGGTCGATGGCGGGCGAGATCACCGCAAAGACGATCTGGAACAGCCAGGCCTGCGGCATGCCGATGAAGGCGAGGCCCGAGGGGCGGCCCTTCCTCAGCGTGCCGCGGTGCTTCCACAGGCACTGGAGGGTGCCGAACGACCAGCGGAAGCGCTGCTTCGACAGCGCGTGGAAGCTCTCCGGCGCCTCGGTCCAGGCCACCGCGTCCTCGTCGTAGGCGACCTTCCAGCCCTTGCGCTGGATGGCGATGGTGAGGTCCTGATCCTCGGCCAGGGTGTCTTCGGGATAGCCGCCGACATCGTCCAGCGCTTCGCGGCGCCAGGCCCCGACCGCGCCGGGCACCACCATGATCGCGTCGAGCTTGGTCAGCGCGCGGCGTTCGAGGTTCTGCGCGGTCACATATTCCACGCCCTGCCAGCGGGTGACGAGGTTGACGCGGTTGCCGACCTTGGCATTGCCCGCCACCGCGCCGATGGCGGGATCGGCGAACCAGCGCACGAGGCGGGAGATCGTCTCCACCTCGAACTGGGTATCGGCGTCGAGCGCGACGACGATCTCGCCGCGGGCCTGCAGGAGCGCGCGGTTGAGCGCGGCGGCCTTGCCCCCGTTGACCAGCGTCAGCAGCTCGACGCGCGGATTGCTGGCAAAGGCGCCGGACACGATGGCGCTGGTGCGGTCCTTCGAACCGTCGTCGGCCACGATCACCTGCAAGTGGCGATAGTCGCTCTCCAGCACCCGGCGCACCGAGGCCTCGATCACGCGCTCCTCGTTGTAGGCGGGGATGATGACGGTGACGAGCGGCTGGCAGGTGTCCTCGGGTGCCTCGACCGGCCGCGGGCGGCGCAGCATGGCGGCGAGCGAGGCGAGGCCCACCGAGCGCAGCACGCCGAGCGAGATGGCAAAGAAGAAGGTCCAGTTGAGCCCGGCGAGGATCGCCGCCAGCACCGCGAACAGGGCGATGTCGGCGCGCACGGCGGCGAGGTTGACGCCGTCCACCTTGGGCATGACCTGGTCGTGGGTCAGCCCCGCCAGCTTCGAGGTCGGCACGAAAGTATAGCCGTCGGCGCGCAGGCGCTGGATGATGACCGGCAGCGCCTCCACCGTTTGCGAACGGTCGCCGCCGCCGTCGTGCAGCAGGATCACGTTCTCGCTGCGGTCGGGGCTGGCCGATTCCACCTGTGCGATGGTGCTGTCGATGATGTGCTGGACGCCGGGGCGCTGCCAGTCGTCGGGATCGACGTGGAGGCCGACCACGGTGTAGCCGTGCTCCTGCGCGACAACGGCGGGGACCAGTTCGTCGGCGGTGGTCGGCTCGGCGTCGCCGAAGTAGGGCGCGCGGAACAGGCGGATCGAATGGCCGGTGGTGGCCTCGATCAGGCGCTGGGTGGCGTTCAGTTCCAGCCCGATCCCGGTCGCGGCTTCCTCGGCCATGTTGGGGTGGGTGTAGCTGTGGTTGCCGATCTCGTCGCCGTCGTCGGCGATGCGCTTGACGAGGTCGCGGTTGGTCAGCGCGTTCTCGCCGACCATGAAGAAGGTGCCGGGGACGTGGTACTGTTCGAGGATCGCGAGGATCCTGGGCGTCCAGGTCGGGTCCGGGCCGTCGTCGAAGGTCAGCGAGACCTGCTTGGGAAGCGCGCCGGTGCGCTTGACCACGTAAGGTGTGGGCAGGACCTGATAGGTTTCCGAGGTCACCATGCCGCTGGCCTTGTCGAAGGCGACGGCGCGGCTGCCGTCTTGCGGGGTGGCGGTGACGCGCAGGATCTCGCCCTGGCCCTCGACGTCGACGTTGGCGGCCTGCACCAGCGGCTTGAGGTTGGGCAGTTGGCCGCCGTTATGCCAGGCCTTGACCGCGCTCCAGAAGCCGGGGTCTTCCGAACCGAGGCGCCACAGGGCGATATCGCCGACGCCGAGGCGCGAGAGGATCTTCATCTGGTTCCAGGTGGCGGCCGCGTCCAGCATCCACACGTCGTGGCGGCTGCCGTCGACATAGGAGAAGCCGGTGTTGCCGCTCATCGGATCGTATTGCGGGGTCGTGCCGCTGTCATGCGCGGAGAGCCAGGCCTCCTCGACGGTGAGGGCATCGGCCTTGCCGTCGTGCCAGTCGTAGGCGTATTCGCCCAGCGCCACGATCGCCTTGCCGCGCGGCAGGCCCGCCAGCGCGTGCTGGAGCTTCTGCACGAACCACGGGTTCGAGGCGATCGGGCCGGGGGTGCCGCCCTGCCAGTGCTCGTCATAGGCCATCAGCACCAGCCGGTCGGCGGCCTGCGCGAAGGCGCGGGTCGACCAGTCGGGGTTGTCCATCGGCATGGTGACCGAGACGAGGCGGTGGGTGGGCGTGAGCTGCGCGCGCAGTTCGGAAAGGAACAGGCGCAGGCTCGGCAGGCTGGCGGCGGGCATCGTCTCGAAGTCGACCATGACGCCGGCGGCCTTGGTCTTGTCGAGATAGGCGAGGGTCTGCGCTTCCAGCGCATGGCGGCGCGCGGGATTGGCGAGCAGGGCGGCGGTCTGCGGGCCCTGCCAGTCGCCGTCGAGGGTGTTCTGCAGCACCGGCATCACCAGCGGGCGGTGCAGGGCGGTGGCGACGATGCGCTCGAAGCGGGCATCGGTTTCCACCTTCAGCGCGCCGCTGGCATCGACGGAAAGATTGGCCGGGGCGACCCAGTCCAGCCGGTCGATATGGCGCTGGAGCGAGGTGGCGCTATCGTCGTTCCACGGGGTGTAGAAGCCGACGGTGATCGGCTTGGCGTTCGGGGTAGGGGCAGGCGCGGCGGCGCGGCCGAACAGGAACTTGCGGGCGCTGCGGGTCAGGTGGCCGATCTGCGCGCGGAAGGGCAGCGGCTGGGCATGCTCGTAGGCGATCGGCAGCGGCGGCGGCGCGGGCACGGTGGCCACGGTGGTCGCGAAGACGGCGGATGCGGCCAGCGCCAGCACCAGCATGAAAAACCCGAACCTGCGGACACGGACGCGGCGGTTTCCGGTGGGGTCGAAGAAGATCGGTGCAGACACGGCCAGTCTCGCAAGTTTCCCTCGAAAGGGGCCGGGCGGCTGGGGGAAGCCGCCCGGTTTCAGGTTTTATGGAGGTGCGATCCGGGAACCAGGGGCAATGACGAGGGTGCGACTGTCAGACTGAGGTTCCCGGATCGCAGGGTCCTTTTGCCCGAGCGGGGATGGAGCGGCGGTGGAGGCGAGGTTACAAAAGATTCATGTGTTCTGAAAAATCCGCCGAGGGCGGATTTTGCGGCACCGGCCCGCTCCCCCACCCGACCTCCCAGATTCTACCCCGTAGGGGAGGTCGGGTGGGGGAGCGGGCCGGTGCCGCAAAGGGACCCCGCTGTGCGTATCCAAGGGTGCAATTCCCCCTCGGCCCCGCTATCGCTGCCGCATTACCCCCTCGGGCCTTCAGCGCCCGGGGGTTCTTGCGCCCCGCCGCCGGACTCCAGAAACGGTTCCCGGTCGGTCTGGACGAAACCACGGAGAGATACCCAGTGACCACGCGTTTGACGTTCCGGGCGGGGCTGGCCGGCCTGCTGCTGGCGACGACCGCTTTTGCCCCTTCCGCCGTTTATGCGGCCGAGCCCCAGAAGAGTGCGCCCGCCATGCAGAACAGCCTGACATTCGAACGCGTTTTCGCCAGCCCCTCGCTCGACGGTCCGGCCCCGCGCGAGGTGAAGATCTCGCCCGACGGCCGCTGGCTGACCTTGCTGCGCAACCGCAGCGACGACCGCGAGCGCTACGACCTGTGGGGCTACGAGCGCGAGACCGGCGAATGGCGGATGCTGGTCGATTCGCTCAAGCTCGGCTCGGGCCGCGAGCTGTCCGAGGCGGAGAAGATGCAGCGTGAGCGCAAGCGCGTCGGCAGCCTTAAAGGGATTGTCAGCTACAGCTGGAGCAAGGACGGCAAGGCGATCCTGGTGCCCCTCGACGGCGATCTCTGGCTCGCCACCCTCGACGGTTCGGTGCGCCGCCTGACCGATTCGCCCGAAGACGAGCTCAACGCCGCGCTCAGCCCCAAGGGCCGCTACCTCTCGTTCGTGCGCGACCAGCGGCTCTATGTCGGCCCGCTGTCGGGCGAGGCGCCCAAGGCGGTGACGCCTGAGGAATCCGCGAAAACCGTCCATTGGGGCGAGGCGGAATTCGTCGCCCAGGAAGAAATGGACCGCTTCGCGGGCTACTGGTGGAGCCCGGAGGAAAGCCGCATCGCGGTGGAGCGCTTCGACGAGGCGCCGGTCGGCGTCGTCACCCGCGCCGCCATCGGCGCGGAAGGCACCAAGGTCTTCGAGCAGCGCTATCCCGCCGCCGGCACCCCCAACGCGCTGGTCTCGCTGCACCTGATGAACCCCGATGGTTCGGGGCTGGTGAAGGTCGACCTCGGCAGCGATCCCGACATCTACCTTGCTCGCGTGGACTGGGCGCCCGACGGCCGCACGCTCTATGTGCAGCGCGAGGACCGCGCGCAGAGCAAGATCGACATGCTCGCGGTCGATCCCGCCACCGGCAGGAGCCGGGTGCTGTTCACCGAGAACGCGCCCAAGGGAAGCTGGGTAAACCTTTCCAGCAATTACCGTTTCCTCAAGGACGGCAGCCTCGTCTGGTGGTCCGAGCGGGACGGTTTCGGCCACCTTTACCGGTTCAGGGACGGCAAGTTCAGCCAGCTGACTTCGGGTCGCTGGGTCGTCACCGGCCTGGTCGGCGTGGATGAGGCGAAAGGGTGCATCTACTTCACCGGCACCAGGGACAGCGTGCTGGCCCCGCAGCTCTACGCGCTCGATCTCGCCAGGCCCGGTACGCCGGAGCGCCTGACCGACCCCGGCTTCGTCAATGCCGCCGTCGCCAGCGCGGATGCGACCCTGTTCTACGTCACCCGCTCTTCCTCCACGCAGCCCGCGCAGAGCTATGTCGCTGACGGCAGCGGCAAGCGCCTCGCCTGGGTGGAAGAGAACCGCGTCGAGGGCGCGCACCCTTACGCGCCCTATCTGGCCGCGCACCGCGAAACCACGTTCGGCACGATCAAGGCCGATGACGGCTCCGACCTGCACTGGCTGATGATCACGCCGAAGATGGAGCCGGGCAAGCACTACCCGGTGTTCTTCGAACACTACGGCGGCCCCCACGCGCAGACGGTCTCGAAAGGCTGGCTGGGGGCGCTGCCGCAGGCGATCGTGGCGAAGGGCTACATCTACTTCCGCCTCGACAACCGCGGCAGCGCCAATCGCGGCGTCGCTTTCGAAAGCCAGATCCGCAATGCCATGGGCACGGTGGAAGTGGCCGACCAGCGCGCGGGCGCGAAGTACCTGAGGTCGCTGCCTTTTGTCGATCCGGCCAAGATCGCGACCTATGGCTGGTCCTATGGCGGCTACATGACGCTGAAGATGCTGGAGAGCGATCCCGGCCTCTACGCGGCGGGGATCTCGGGCGCGCCGGTGACCAAGTGGGAACTCTACGACACCAGCTATACCGAGCGTTACCTCGGCGATCCGCGCCAGCAGCCGGAGGTCTACCGCGCGGCGGATGCCATCGAGAACGCGCCGAAGATCGCCGATCCGCTGCTGCTGATGCACGGCATGGCCGATGACAACGTGGTGTTCGAGAACAGCACTGCCCTGATCGCGAAGATGCAGGCCTCGTCCACCCAGTTCGAGATGATGCTCTATCCGGGCCAGACCCATTCGGCGGTGCGCGGCAGCACCGCGCGGCACGTCTGGGAGACGATCTTTGCCTTCCTCGGCCGCCACGGCGTGAAGCCGGAGTAAACCCATGAAGTCCGCACGCCTCCTGGGCGATGCGTGCGGACTTCATGCTCGTGTCCGATCGCAGCGCTACATTGCGGACACCTAAGGGTTATTGCGCGGAACCACGCTTCTGATAGGGGATTCGCGACCCCGGACGGGACCGGGGCAAAGGCTGCAAGGACGCAGGCACGGGGCAATGGTGGAAGAAGACATCGGTCTGGCGGCGGAGGCGCGCACCTATCGCGCCTTCCTGAGCTACAGCCATGCCGACGAGCATTTTGCCCGCAAGCTGCACCGCTGGCTCGAATCCTACCGCATTCCGGCAAGACTGGTCGGCACGGAGACCGCGCTGGGCACGGTGCCGCCGCGCCTCACCCCGATCTTCCGCGACCGCGCCGAGCTGCCCGCCGCCACCAGCCTCGACCGCGAGGTGCGCCTGGCGCTCTCGCAGTCCGAGGCGCTGCTGGTGCTGTGTTCGCCTGCTGCCCGGGCCTCGCGCTGGGTCGGCGCCGAGATCGCGCTGTTCCGCAGCCTCCACCCGAACCGCCCGATCATCGCCGCGCTGGTGGAAGGCGAGCCCGAGCACAGTTTTCCCGATGCCCTGCTCGAAGCCGATGCCGAGGGCGTGGTGCACGAACCCATCGCCGCCGACTTCCGCGGCGATGCCGACGGGCCCAGGCTCGCGCGGCTGAAAATCGTCGCGGGCTTGTCGGGTGTCGCACTAGACCAGATAATTCAACGCGATGCGCAAAGGCAATTGCGCCGCGTGATCGCCATCACGCTCCTGACCGTGCTGCTTACGCTATCGATGGCGCTGATGCTGGTCTTTGCGCTGCGCGCGCAGATGGAAGCCCAGCGCCAGCGCCAGCAGGCAGAAGGACTGATCGAATTCATGCTGACGGACCTGCGGCAGAAACTGGAAGGCGTGGGCCGCCTCGACGTGCTGCAGACGGTCAACCAGCGCGCGCTGGGCTATTATGCCGACCAGCCCGATCTCAAGGACCTGCCGGCGGCCTCGCTCGACCGGCGCGCGCGCATTCTCCACGCCATGGGCGAGGACGATCACAAGCGCGGCGACGTGGCGGGGGCGCTGGCCAAGTTCAACGAGGCCCACCGCGTCACCGGGGCGCTGCTCGATGCCGACCCCGAGGATCCGGAGCGGGTCTTTGCCCATGCCCAGAGCGAGTACTGGCTCGGCTACGTCGACTTCATCCGCTATCGCTACGCGGCGGCGCTGCCGCGTTTCGAGGCCTATCGCGATCTGGCCCGGCGCCTCGTGCAGCTGCGCCCCGGCAACCGCGAATACTGGCGCGAGCTGGGCTATGCCCAGGGCAACATCTGTTCGCTGGCCGTCGCCCATGGCGCCGACGTTGCGCACGACGCCGGGCACGACGTTGCGCATCAGGGCCCGCAGGCCGGGCTCGGCGAATGCCGCCGCGCGCTCGAGACGATGCAGAAGGTCGACAGCATGAAGCCCGGCGATGCCGGCGTGCGCGAGGACATCGCCAACCGCCACGGCTGGCTGGCCGATGCCCTGCGCGCCGAGGGCCGCGACCGCGAGGCGCTGGAGCAGCGCGGCGCGCAGGCGGCAATCGTGCAGGAACTGCTGCGCGAGGATCCGAAGAACGTCAGCTACCTGGTGGACTGGATGCTGGTGCGGTACTCGACCTCGGAACTGCTGCGCGCGCTGGGCGAGGGCACGCGCGCCGAGGCGATGCGGCGGGAGGCTCTTTCCGACGTCGATCGGCTGATCGCGTCCGACCCGGAAAACAATGACTGGCGCGTCTGGCGGCGCAAGTTCGGCGGTCGGCCGAACTGAATTCCACGAAGGGGAAACTCATGTCGACTCTGGATTACACCCAATACGGCCTCGCACCCTGGCTCGTCACCGAGGACAAGACCGAGGACTGGAACGCGACCGCGCCGATCGTCTTCAACGTGGTGCTGGGCACCAACGGCCAGTCGGTGGTGCTGGAATACCAGCTGCCGGACTATCCGGATCAGGACTATATCTCGGTGACCTGCAACTCGACCATCCAGATCAACCTGGTCAGCGACCAGCTGTTCTTCTCGAAGGAATTCGAGGGCATCACCACCAAGGAGCCGCTCTCCTCGTTCTACGGCGGTGTCGAGTACTGCAACTACGACAAGGAGTTCGGCCGCTACAAGACGGTGCTGTTCAAGGCGCGCTTCAACAAGGGCGGCAAGCTGGGCACCTGCCACCGCTTCAACGTCAACGTCGACCTGCTGCAATATACCTCGGCGGGCGAGCCGACCTGGATCGGCCTTGCCATCGATCCCGATATCAAGAACCCGCCCCCGCAGGACTGAAACGGCGATCCGGGGCCGCTGTCCCGGATCCCGCCGACCCCTCTGGTACGCAGATAGAACGAGTAGAACCCGTGACCCTTCCTCTTCTTGCCCGCATCCGGCAGATTGCGCGCTCCGGCGACGTGCTGCGGGCGTGGCGGCTGTTCGAAGGGGCCGGGCTGCTCGAATCGCGCGATGCCGGTGCGCTCAGTCTCAAGGGACGATTGCTCAAGGATCGCGGCCTCGGGGCCGCGGGGCCCGAGCGCGGCGAATTGCTGGAGCAGGCCCAGGAGGCCTACCTGCAGGCGGCCGGCGGCCGCCGCGCGACTTATCCGCTGATCAATGCGGCCACCATCGCCCTGCTCAACGGCAAGCCGGCACAAGCGCAGGGCCTCGCCAGGCAGGTGCTCGAAGTGCTGGACAGCGGCGAGCATGAGCCGGAAACCCGATACTGGCTGGGCGCGACGGCGGCGGAAGCGCGGCTGCTGCTGGGCGATGCCCGCGGCGCCCGGATCGCGCTCGAACAGGCGGTCAAGGCCGCGCCCGACGCCTGGGAGGACCAGGCCGCCACCTTGCGGCAGTTCCAGCAGGTCCTCGAATGGACCGGCGCCCCGTTCGGCCTGTTCGACCATCTGCGCCCGCCCGCCAGCCTCTATTTCAGTGGCATCATCGGCCTGCCGACGGACATCGCCCGGTTGCGCAAGGAGATCTCCACCCTGCTCGACCGGGTGCGTCCGGGCGCGGTGTTCGGCGCGCTGGCGGCGGGGTCCGACATCGTCATTGCCGAACTGGCACTGGCGGCAGGGGCGCAGCTCCATGCGGTGCTGCCGACCTCGGTCGAGGCGTTTCGCGCGGTCTCGGTCGAACAGTTCGGCGGCGACTGGCCGGAGCGGTTCGACCGGCTGATCGAGGCGGCCGAATCGGTGGAAGTGTTGTCCGGGCCGGGGCGGCTCTCGGCCGCGGCGATCCATCTCGGGGCGCAAGTGGCGATGGGGCTGGCGATCCGCCGCGCCCGCGTGCTGGCGACCAGCGCGGTGGCCTATCACGTCGGCCGGGCGTTCAACGAGCAGTCGGCGGCCGAAGTCGAATGGCGGCGGCAGGGGCGGCAGTTCCACGAACTGGTGCTCGACCAGATCCCGCCGACCCGGGGCGAGGAACTCGATCCCGGCGTCAACCGCGCGGTGCTGGCCCTGCTGGGGCCGGTGCCGGACTATTGCGACCTGACTTTCGTGACCCGCACGGCGGTGCACGAGGGCTTTTCGCTGTTGCAGTTCGACGATCCGGTCGCGGCGATGGACCAGGGCGCGGCCATCCTGCGGCTGGCGCCGGACAGCCGGTTGGGGCTGGACTATGCGCCCTTCGCGCCCGGTCAGGACCTGGTCGAGATCGGCAGCGCCGCCATCATGCTGGCCCGTGCCACCGCCGAGGGCAGCATCTGCGCGCACTGGCCGCAGATCGCGGTGCTGGAACTGCTGGCGCCGCGCTACCGCTTCGAGACGGCGGGCGAGATCGTGACCGTGCGCGGCGATTTCCCGATCGGGCTGTTCTGCCTCGATTCGCAGGGCTGAGGCGAATTTTGCCGGAGAGGCTCTCTCCGCCGCTCAGCTGATCATCTCGCGCAGCATGCGGGGAGCCAGGATCACCAGTTCGCGCTCGTCGCGGCTGATGACGCCGCGGCGGATCAGCGCGGCTATCGCGCGCGAGGCGGTTTCGCGCGTGGTATTGGCGCAGAGCGCCAGCATCGTGACCTTGGGGGGCGGGGCGATGCGGTCGGCCTCGCCGGCCAGCGCCAGCAGTTCGGCATAGACCCGCCCCGCCGCGGTATAAGTGGTGCGGGCCATCATCCGGTCGAGCGCGCGGTCGAGCTGGCGTGCGAGCAGGCGGGCCATGCCCGCGCCGATCTGCGCGTCGACGGCGACCAGTGCGGCGATCCGGCGGGCTTCGGCGCGCAGCAGCACGGTCTCCAGTAGCGTGGCGATCTCGGCGCGGTGGACCGTCGGGCTGGGGTAGGCGCCGAAGAATTCGCCGGGGCCATATTGGGCCAGCTGCTGGCGCTGGCCCTCGACGCCGTAAGCCTCGATGCGCACGCCGCCCTCGATCACCAGCCAGCAGTCGTGCGATTCCTCGCCCTGACGCGCGAGGACTTCCCGCGCCGCCAGCCGCTGCACCGCCAGGACCTTGCCCAGCGCTTCCGCGGGAGCGCGGTCGCACCGGAAGATGGTCGCGATGATTTCGATCTTCTCGTCGGAATCCAAAAAATGACGCCCCATGACCGCGCGCCGATGCACTGTCGATGCCTCGAAACGCAAGGAGGCGCTTAACCGATTTTTACCGTGCTGCGGAAGAGCCAAGGCGATCTAAGCGGCTGTTTCGCAATGTTCAGCCCGGCCGGATCGGTCCTGCGATGGCGGGGCGGGGGCGGGGCGGGCGCTGCCAGCGGCGCCGGACTGGCGCCGGAAATGGCGCCGCTGGCGGCTCCCCGATTCTCTTGCCTGCGTGATCTTGGTCACGCGGGAACGCTTTCGGGAGGAGTAGCAAGGCCTCGCGACCCGAAGGCGGCTCTGAAAGGAGCAGCCACATCACTAAGCCCGGAAACCTCGTGTTTCCGGGCTTCTTTTCGCGCCGCGCCGGACGGCTACCCGCCCCGCGCCTTCCTCAGAGCAGGTCCTTGAGCGGTGTTCCCGCATCGGCCAGCACCTCGGCGGCGGGCGACGCGCCGGCTTCCACCAGCTTGCGGCCCTGCACGTAGTCCTTGACCATGTTCACGCAGTCGAGCGCGACGACCTTGCCTTGTTTGAGGTAGACCACCGAGAACGCGCGGGCGGCCACGTCGCCGCGCACCACCGTCTGGTCGAAGCCCAGGTTGATGCCCGCCGTCTGCAGCCGCAGGTCGTACTGGTTCGACCAGAACCACGGGAAGGCCTTGTAGGGCTTCGCGTCCTCGCCGGTCCCGGCGCCGCAGATCGCCTTGGCGACGCAGGTCGCCATGTCGTTGGCGTTCTGCACCGATTCGACCCGCATCACGGTGCCGCCGGCAAAGTCGCAGGCAAAGGCCGCGCAGTCGCCGATCGCGTAGATGTCCGGCAGCGAGGTGCGGCAGTATTCGTCCACATCGACGCCGTTCGCGCCCGCCGCGCCCGCCAGGATCAGCGGCGCCACCGCCGGAACGATGCCGATGCCCACGATCACCGCCTCGGCGGGCACGACTTCGCCGCCCGCGAGGCGCACGCCGGTGACGCGGTGATGGTCGCCCTCGAGCGCTTCCACGGCCACCCCGGTGCGCAGATCGACACCGTGGGCGCGGTGTTCGGCCTGGTAGAAGGCGGAAAGTTCCTCGCCCGCCACGCGCGCCAGCACGCGCGGCAGCGCTTCGAGCAGCGTCACCTTGAGCCCGAGCTTCGAGAGCACCGCCGCCGCTTCCAGGCCGATGTAGCCGCCGCCGATGACGACCACGTTTTTCGTGCCCGCGTCGACTTCCGCCATGAGCGTGTCGCAATCCTCGCGGGTACGCACCGCGTGGATGCCCGCGAGGTCGGCGCCCGCGCAGGAGAGCCGGCGCGGATCGCCGCCGGTCGCCCAGACCAGCGTGCCGTAGCCGAACGTCTCGCCGTTCGAGAGCGTGAGCGCGTGCGCGGCGGGATCGACCGCGGTGACTTCGGTGCCGAGCTTGAAGGCGATCTCCTTTTCGGCCCAGAACGTCGGCGGGCGGATGTAGAGGCGGTCGAAGGTCTTCTCCCGCGCGAAATATTCCTTGGAGAGCGGCGGGCGCTCGTAAGGATATTCCGGCTCGCGGCCGATCACCGTGACGGTTCCGGTAAAACCGTTCTGGCGCAGGGCAATGGCGCACTGCGCACCGCCGTGGCCGGCTCCCACGATAACGACGTCCGACTGGCTCATGAGGGGTTCCGTTCGGGCAACTTCATCTCTCCGTCAATTTCTGGAATGGAACAATCTTGCTTGGAGAGCGTGTCTCATGGCATTCGGCGAAAAGGGCAAGAGCGAATGCGGCTTCCACCCATTGATGATGCAGTTTCATGACAGCAATCACCCGCAGGTATCTATCCGTGCCGGGATCAAGCTGTTAGTCCCCTGATTCTCGAAACCACATAGGGTCGGCCGGTCCACTTTCCGCGCATCGCGCATTCCTGGCTGCGGGCTCTCAACGAAAACATCACCGGGGACAGGCGATCTGGCCGGCGAGCCTTGTGCGAAAGCGCAGGGCCGCCCGGCGTTTGGAGTATTCGATGCTGGGAATTGTCAAGACCGCGCTGCATCGCCCGCTGACGTTCATCGTCATGGCCATTCTTATCGCGCTGGGCGGCCTGATCGCCGCCTTCCGCACCCCGGTCGACATCTTCCCGGATATCAAGATCCCGGTCATCGCCGTCGCCTGGACCTATTCCGGCCTGTCCCCGCAGGACATGTCCGACCGCATGGTGACGCCTTACGAGCGCATCCTGACCACCACGGTCAACGACATCGAACATATCGAAAGCCAGTCCTTCCAGGGCATGGGCGTGGTGAAGATCTACTTCCAGCCCGGCGTCGACATCCGCACCGCCACCGCGCAGGTCACCTCGGTGTCGCAGACGGTGCTCAGGCAGATGCCGCCGGGCGTCAACCCGCCGCTGATCCTCAACTATTCCGCCTCCACCGTGCCGATCCTCCAGCTGGCCCTGTCCGGCAAGGGGCTGTCGGAACAGCAGCTGTTCGACATCGGCCAGAACCAGGTCCGCACCGGCCTCGTCACCATTCCCGGCCTTGCCATGCCCTATCCCTCGGGCGGCAAGCAGCGCCAGGTGCAGGTCGACCTCAACCCCGACGCCCTGCAGGCCCGCGGCCTTTCCGCGCAGGACGTCGGCACCGCCATCGCCGCGCAGAACCAGATCAACCCGGCCGGTTTCGTCAAGATCGGCCCGGCGCAGTACACCGTGCGCCTGAACAACACCCCCGGCTCGATCGAGGCGCTGAACGACCTGCCGGTGAAGGTGGTCAACGGCGCGACGATCTACATGCGCGACGTTGCCTTCGTGCGCGACGGCAGCGCCCAGCAGCAGAACGTGGTGCACGTGCAGGGCAGCCGCTCGGTGCTGCTGACCGTGCTCAAGAACGGCGCCACCTCTACCCTTGCGGTGGTGGACGGCGTGAAGAACGCGCTGCCCCGGATCACCTCGACCCTGCCGGACAGCCTCAAGGTGCTGCCGGTGGGCGACCAGTCGCTGTTCGTGAAGGCCGCCGTTTCGGGCGTGATCCACGAAGGCGCGATGGCCGCCGCGCTCACCTCGATGATGATCCTGCTGTTCCTCGGCTCCTGGCGCTCCACCGTCATCATCGCCGTCTCGATCCCGCTCGCGGTGCTGGCCGCCGTGGCCGCGCTCGCCGTGTTCGGGCAGACGATGAACGTGATGACGCTGGGCGGCCTCGCCCTCGCGGTCGGCATCCTGGTCGACGACGCGACGGTGACGATCGAGAACATCAACTGGCATCTGGAGCAGGGCAAGGGCGTGATGGAGGCGATCCTCGACGGCGCCGCCCAGATCGTGACCCCGGCCTTCGTCTCGCTGCTGTGCATCTGCATCGTCTTTGTGCCGATGTTTTTCCTGCCGGGCGTCGCGGGCTATCTGTTCGTGCCGATGGCGCTTTCGGTGGTCTTCGCGATGATCGCCTCGTTCATCCTGTCGCGCACCCTGGTGCCGACCATGGCGATGTACCTGCTGAAGCCCCACACCCCGCACGGCGAGAACCATCACAACGCCGGCACCCCGGAATCGCGCAATCCCTTCGTGCGCTTCCAGCGCGGGTTCGAGACGCAGTTCGAGAAGATCCGCAGCGGCTACCTCGGCATGCTGGCCCGCGCGCTGCGCTCGAAGCAGCCGTTCATGCTGGGCTTCCTGGCGGTGGTCGTGCTCTCGTTCGGCCTGCTGCCGCTGCTTGGCAGCAACTTCTTCCCGGCGGTGGACTCGGGCCAGATCGCCATGCACGTCCGCGTCCCGGTGGGTACCCGCATCGACGAATCCGCCCGCAATTTCGAGCAGATCACCGCCGAGGTCCGCAAGATCATCCCGGCCGCCGAAGTGAAGTCGATCACCGACAACATCGGCCTGCCGGTCAGCTCGATCAACACCGTCTACAACAACTCGGGCACCATCGGCCCGCAGGACGGCGACATGCTGATCACGCTTGAGGAAGGCCATGAGCCGACCGAAGGCTACGTGAACCAGCTGCGCCGCGAACTGCCGCGCCGCTTCCCCGGCACCCAGTTCGCGTTCCTGCCCGCCGACATCACCAGCCAGATCCTGAACTTCGGTTCGCCGTCGCCGATCGACGTGCAGATCTCCGGCAAGAACGCCGCCGCCTCGCGCGAGTTCGCGCACAAGCTGATGGTCAAGCTGGCCCGCATTCCCGGCCTTGCGGACCTGCGCATCCAGCAGCCGCAGAACTCGCCGCAGATCGACGTCGACGTCGACCGCTCGCGCGTGGGCCAGTACGGCCTTACCGAGCGCGACGTGACCACCAGCCTCGGCAACTCGCTGGCGGGCACTTCGCAGACCGCGCCGGTGTTCTTCGTGAACCCCGACAACGGCGTGCAGTACCCGGTGGTCGCGCAGGCGCCCGACTATGCCATCGATTCGATGAGCAAGCTGGCCAACCTGCCGGTTTCCGGCGCAGCAGCAGGCCGTCCGCAGCCGCTCGGCGCACTGGCCACGCTCACCCGGTCGAGCACCGCGCCGATCGTCTCGCACTACAACATCGCCCCGGTGCTCGACATCTACGGCACCCCGCAGGGCCGCGATCTCGGCGCCGTGGCGGGGGACGTGCAGAAGGCGATCGACTCGCTCAAGGCCGAAGTGCCCAAGGGCGCCAGCGTCACCATCCGCGGCCAGTACCAGACGATGAACACCGCCTTCTCCGGCCTTGGCTGGGGCCTGCTGGGCGCGGTCGTGCTGATCTACCTGCTGATCGTGGTGAACTTCCAGTCGTGGCTGGACCCGTTCATCATCATCACCGCGCTGCCCGCCGCCCTTGCCGGCATCGTCTGGATGCTGTTCGCGACGGGGACCACGCTTTCGGTCCCGGCCTTGACCGGTGCGATCATGTGCATGGGCGTGGCGACCGCCAACTCGATCCTGGTCGTCAGCTTCGCCCGCGAAAAGCTGGCCGAGCTGGGCGATCCGGTGAAGGCGGCGATGGAAGCCGGTCTCGTCCGCTTCCGCCCGGTGCTGATGACCGCGCTCGCCATGATCATCGGCATGGGCCCGATGGCGCTCGGCCTCGGCGAAGGCGGCGAGCAGAACGCGCCGCTCGGCCGCGCCGTGATCGGCGGCCTTGTCTGCGCCACCATCGCCACGCTGTTCTTCGTTCCCACCGTCTTCGCTTTCTTCCATAGCCGTCGCAAGCACCATGAAGCGCCCTCCGAAGCTCATCCCGAAGCAGAGGCCGCCCATGCTTGATCCCCAGATGCACCAGACTCCCGAGGCCCCCATGGACAACGACACTCCCACCGGTCCCAGCAGCCGCACCCTGAAGCGGGTGGGCATCGGCGCGGCCATCGTCGCCCTGGCCGTGGTCGCCGTGGGCACCGCCAGCCGCATGCACGCGACGAGCGAACTGAAGACCGCGGCCGAGGATTCGGCGCTGCCCACCGTGGCGCTGGCCGTGCCCAAGACGGCTGCGGGCGAGGGCGGCCTGACCCTGCCCGGCACCGCGCAGGCCTGGAACAGCGCGGCGATCAACGCGCGTACCAACGGCTATGTCAGCAAGTGGCTGGCCGACATCGGCGACCATGTGCGGGCGGGCCAGCCGCTCGCCATTCTCGACGCGCCGGAAATCGAGCAGCAGCTGGCGCAGGCCAAGGCGGACTACCAGACCGCGCTCGCCAACCAGCGCCTTGCCGCCACCACCGCCAGGCGCTGGAGCGCGATGCTCGCCAAGGACGCGGTCTCGCAGCAGGAAGTGGACGAGAAGGCGGGCGACCTTGCCGCCAAGACCGCGCTCGCCAATGCGGCGCTGGCCCAGGTGCGCGAGCTTCAGGCCCAGCACGGCTTCACCCAGCTTTCCGCGCCCTTCGCGGGCGTCGTCACCAGCCGCTCGGCGCAGATCGGCGCGTTGGTCACGGCCGGCAATGCCGCCGCGCAGCCGCTGTTCACCGTGTCCGACGTGCACAAGATGCGCGTCTATGTCCGCGTGCCGCAGATCTATTCGGCGCTGGTCAACCCCGGCGTCACCGTTGCGCTCAGCCTGCCGGAATATCCGGGCCGCTCGTTCCCGGGAACGGTGACCCGCAGCGCCGGCGCGGTCGATGCGCAGTCGGGCGCGGTGCTCGTCGAAGTGCAGGCGGACAACAACGACGGCGCGCTGAAGCCGGGCGCCTTCGTGCAGGCCCACTTCGACGTCGACGCCACGCTCAAGGGCGTGACCCTGCCGGGCAGCGCCGTGCTCTACACCGACAAGGGCCCGAGCGTCGCCGTGCTGGGCGCAGGCAACACGGTCACCGTCCGCCCGATCACCATCGCGCGCGATCAGGGCAAGTCGGTGATCGTCTCGGTGGGCGTCAACCTGGGCGACCGCGTGGTGGATTCGCCGCCGGACTCGATCCGCACCGGCGACCGCGTGCAGGTGCAGAGCGCCGCCGATGCCGCCCCGGCAAAGGGCGCCACGCATGGTTAAGCGGGTCGCCCTCACTGCGCTTGCGGCAGCGCTGCTGGGCGGCTGTTCGATGGCCCCCAGGTACACGCCGCCAGCCGCCAGCCTCCCCGCCGCGCCCGAGCAGTTCGCCGAGATGCAGGGCTGGGCCCCCGCCGCCCCGCAGGACGCGGCCCTGCGCGGCGCGTGGTGGACGATGTTCGGCGATCCCGTGCTGGACGACCTCGAAACCAGGGCCGAGGCCGCCAGCCCGACCCTGGCCGCCGCGCTCGCCCGCTACGATCAGGCGCGCGGCGCCGCCGGGGTGGCGACCTCCGAACTCTTCCCCGAGATCGGCGTCAACGGCTCCGCCGCCCGCTCGCGCGTGTCGGCCGGGCGCCCGCTGTCCTCGGGCTCCTCGGCGACCTACGACAACTATATCGTCGGCGGCAGCCTGTCCTACGAACTCGACCTCTGGGGCCGGGTGCGCAACAGCGTGAAGGCGGGCAGGGCCGAGGCCGATGCCTCCGCCGGCGATCTCGCCTCGGCGCGCCTCAGCCTGCAGGCCGCCGTTGCCGACGCCTACTTGCGCCTGCGCGGCCTCGACGCCCAGGCCCAGCTGCTCGACCGTTCGGTGGATGCCTTCCAGCGCGCCTACCAGCTGACCGAGACGCGCCACGAAGGCGGCATCTCCTCCGGCATCGACGTCAACCGCGCCCGCACCGTCCTTGCCAATGCCCGCGCCCAAGTGGCCTCCATCGCCAACCAGCGCGCGCAGACCGAGCACGAACTGGCCGCGCTGACCGGCGCCATCGCCTCGGACTTCCACGTCGCCCCGGCGGCGCCCGCCTTCGATGTGCCCAGCCTTGCAGTGGACACCCCCTCGACGCTGCTCCAGCGCCGACCCGACATCGCCGCCGCCGAACGCCGCGTCTATGCCGCCAACGCCCGCATCGGCGTGGCCCGCGCGGCCTGGTTCCCGACCATCGGCCTCGGCGGATCGGGCGGATGGCAGACCACCCACGGCAACCTCCTGAGCGCGCCCAATTCGATGTGGTCGCTCGGCCCCCTCTCGGCGCTGCTCACGGTGTTCGACGGCGGCGCCCGCCGCTCGCAAGTGAAGATCTCGCGCGGCGAATACGACGAGGCCGCCGCCGACTACCGCACCACCGTGCTCGGCGCCTTCCGCGAAGTGGAAGATTCGATCGCGGCCATGCGCCAGCTCGAAACGCAGGGCAAAGCGCAGCAGGAAGCTGCCGCCGCCGCCCAGCGCACCAGCGAGATCGCCATGTCCCGCTACCGCGACGGCGCCTCGGACTACCTCGACGTGGTGACCGCCCAGACCGACGCCCTCGACGCCCAGCGCTCCGCCATCGCCGTGGAGACCGAACGCATGCGCGCGGCGGTGGACTATGTGAAGGCGATTGGCGGGCCTTCGGAGGCCAAGGGGTAAGAAGGGATAGAGCAGGGGAGCATAGCCCCCCTGCACCCCCATTACCGTCTGCGTCGCGCGCGCAGATTCGGTGTGCGCCCCTTGCGGCGCAGCCAATAAGTCTCCCGACGCCGCCATGGGCGCGCAAGGCTGTCGGTCCGCGTGACCTAGACGGTATTGGGGGTGCAGGGGGTATTAACCCCCTGCTTTATCTCTTGTTCTTCAAAACCCTAAACCATCGTCTCCGGCCGCACCACGCGGTCGAAGGTCGCCTCGTCCACCAGCCCCAGATCGAGCGCGGCTTCCTTCAAAGTCAGCCCGTCCGTGTGCGCGTGCTTGGCGATTTTTGCGGCGTTGTCGTAGCCGATCTCGGGTGCAAGGGCCGTCACCAGCATCAGCGAGCGTTCCAGCAATTCGGTGATCCGGCGGTGGTTGGGTTCGATGCCTGCCACGCAGCGGTCGGCAAAGCTGGTCATGCCGGTGGCGAGCAGGGCGATCGAGCGGATCACGGCGGCGCCGATCATCGGCTTGAACACGTTGAGTTCGAAGGCGCCCTGCATGCCGCCGACGGTCACCGCCTGGTGGTTGCCGATCACTTGTGCGGCCACCATCGTCAGCATCTCGCACTGGGTGGGGTTGACCTTGCCGGGCATGATCGAGCTGCCCGGTTCGTTGGCGGGCAGGTCCAGTTCGCCAAGCCCGGAGCGCGGGCCGGAGCCGAGCAGGCGGATGTCGTTGGCGATCTTGGTGAGGGCGACGGCGAGGGTGGAGAGGGTGCCGGAAAGCTGCACCAGCGCGTCGTTGCTGGCGAGCGCCTCGAAGGTGTTGGGCGCGGGCACGAAGGCGAGGCCGGTCTGGACGGCAAGGTCCGCCGCCACGTCCGCCGCGAAGCCTTCGGGGGCGTTGAGGCCGGTGCCGACGGCGGTGCCGCCCTGCGCCAGCCGCAGGACGCCCTGTTCGGCATGGAGCAGCCGCTCGCGGGCATCGCGAAGCTGCTGGACGTAGCCGGAAAATTCCTGCCCCAGCGTCAGCGGGGTGGCGTCCTGCAGGTGGGTGCGGCCGATCTTGACGATGTCGCGCCAGGCCTCGGATTTGGCTTCGAGCGCGCGGGCAAGGTGGTCGAGCGCGGGGAGCAGGGCCTTGTGCAGTTCCACGGCGGCGGCGACGTGGAGCGCGGTCGGGAAGCTGTCGTTGGAGGACTGGCCGCGATTGACGTGGTCGTTGGGGTGGACCGGGCTCTTGCCGCCGCGCTGGCCGGAGAGCAGTTCGTTGGCGCGTCCGGCGATCACCTCGTTGACGTTCATGTTGCTCTGGGTGCCGGAGCCGGTCTGCCAGATCACCAGCGGGAACTGGTCGTCGAGCGTGCCCGAGACCACTTCGGCGGCGGCGGCCTCGATCGCGCGGGCAAGGCTTTCGTCGAGCCCGTGCCGTGCGTTGACCCGCGCGGCGGCCAGCTTCACGCGGGCAAGGGCATGGACGATGGCCACGGGCATGCGCTCGGTGGGGCCGAAGGGGAAGTTGTGCAGGCTGCGCTCGGTCTGGGCGCCCCAGTAGGCGGCGGCGGGGACGTCGATCTCGCCGATCGAGTCGGTTTCGCGGCGGAATTCCATGGCACGGGCTCCTCTGTCACCGCGCCCGCGCTGGCTTGCGGGAAAGGGCGCGAGGCTAGGTCGTAAACGCATAAACGGCACCATCGAGGCGCCCAAATGGCGAACAGCTCGGGCCGAAGGTGCCGCCGGGCGGGCTGGTTGCCCGTCCAAGGCAGCTTCGGTTCGAGATGGAAGCCATTTGGGCGCCCCTTCGGGGTTTGCCCAAAATGGCCCAGCGCTGCGTCGGGAAGTCTTGAAATATCGACATATTCCAGCGCCTTCCCTCCTGCCGCTGAGCCATTTTGCCGCAAACCTCGATGGTGCCGTTTATGCGTTTACGACCTAACCTAAGTATCGGGGCGGGCGGGTGCAATGTCCGCGATGGCAAGGCAGGTTGCGGAGCGCTCACGCGGTCAGGAGCAGCAGCGCGCGCAGGGCGGGGTCGAGCAGCAGGTGGACCAGTCCGTGCCCGGCGAGGGCCGAAAGGAAGCCGTGGCGCCAGTAGAGCAGGCCCCAGACGCAGCCGACCAGCCAGAAGCGCAAGGCGCCGTAGAGCGGGTAATGGGACACCGCCGTCCAGGCATTGAGCAGCTGCACTGCCGCGATGATCAGCAGCAGCGCCCAGGGCGGCAGCGGCCTGCGGGTGAACGGCGCGCTGGCGGCGGCGGCGAGCACGGCCAGCGCGGTGGTCAGGAGCAGGCGGTACTGCACTTCCTCCAGCATCGATCCGGCGGCGGAAAACAGCATGCGCGGCAGCAGCGGCGCGGTGAACAGCGCGGCATACCCCTCGGGCAGCGCGCGGCGGAACAGCACGCCGTCGAGCAGGAGCACGAAGGCGCTCACCCCCAGCACCGCGCCGAGCGTTGCCGCGAGCGCGGCCTTGCGCTCGCGCGCAAGGAGGTGCAGCCCGGTGCGCGCGAGGATCAGGCGGAGCGCGGATCGCAAGGGGAAGGGGCTCAGGGTTTGGTCCCGCTCCAGATCGCCCAGCCGACCAGCCAGGCCGCCACCACGCAGGCGAAGAACCGCCAGGCAGGCGCGCGGACGAGGCCCCGGGTTCCGGCGGGAAGGTCGCGCTTGCCGGTCACCATCGGGGCGATCAGGTTGTCGCGCTTGACGAAGCGGTAGAACAGCACCGCGCCGACATGGAGCACGATAAGCGCGAGAATGAGGTTGAAGCCCAGCTCATGCAGCTGTGTCGCGCGGTCGGCGGTGGTGAACGAGACGAGATGGATGAGCGGGCCGGTCACCCCGTCATCCTCGTCGCCCGCAAGGAGGCCGAAGGTGACCTGCAGGCCCAGCAGGCCGAGCAGGGCGATCACGCTCCACCCGCCGGCGGCATTGTGGCCGGCCGTGGGGGCCGCGCCGGTCCGGCCGCGCAGATGGTCCAGCACCGCGCGCGGGCCGCGCACGAAGGCGGCGAAGCGCGCGGTCGATCCGCCCACGAAGCCCCAGAGCACGCGGATTACCAGCAGCTGCAGCATGACCGTGCCGATCTGCATGTGCCACGTCATGTGGCCGTTCTCGGCGGTCCACCACAGGGCCGGGATCAGCACCACGAAAGCCCAGTGGATGAAGCGGACGGGAAGATCCCAGAGCGGGGTGGGGACCCCGCCCGGGTTGCTCACTTGTCCTTCTTTCGGAACTGCTCGTGGCAGCCCTTGCAGGCACCGCCGATGTCGCCCATCGCCTTGGTGGTGGCGACCAGGTCCTTGGCGTCGGCGGCGGTCTTCAGGGCGTCGGCGGCGCTGGCGAGCTTGTCGGCGGCGGCCTTGAATTCGCCGGGCTTCTGCCAGACGGCGGGCAGGGCCTCGGTCTTGGGGGCCGCGTCGGGGCCGGTGCCTTCGGGGAACAGGCCGAGGATCTTGCCGGCGTCGTCCTTGATCGAGGCGGCGGCGACCGAGGCGGTGGCGAAGTCCGGCGGGGTGCTTTCGAGCGCGGCCTTGGCGACCTTGTTCGACTTGCCGATGTCCTTGAAGTTCGCCTTGCGCTGCTTGACGATGGCCGAGGCGTCCACGGCGGCATCGGAGGCCCCGGCGGACCCGTCGGGCGCGGTCTGCGGGCCCTTGCAGGCGGAAACGGCAAGGAGCGCGCCGATCGCGGCGGCAAGCACGAGTTTCGAGGGGGCGAGTTCAGAGGCCGTAAGGTTACGGGGCCCAGGGATACGGGTCATGGCGCGGCAACTCCTGTCAGGCGGGACACTTATGCATCCCTTGAAGCCTTGATAACGTGGATTGTTGCGCCGCGAAGAGGGGATTTTGGAATCCCCGGCGAAATTCGGGTTTGTTTGGAAATTCGCGAAAGAGCGAATTTCGCGGCACCGGCCCACTCCCCCACCCGACCACCCACTAGGGTACAATCGTTGGGTGGTCGGGTGGGGGAGTGGGCCGGTGCCGCCTCAAAAATGCCCTTTCGGGCATTTTTCAAACGGGCTTTACCCCGCGAAGACAGTCCCGTCCATCAGCTTGCGCGCGGTGCGAAGGAGGGCGGCGCTGGTGACGGCGCCGCCCTCGTCCACTTCGAGGACACAGGACATCTCGCCGGTCGGATGTTCGACCGACAGCGTCTTGCGGCGACCCTCGGGGCATATGGCGAGTTCGGCGGCGGGCGAGCCTTCGATCAGGCAGGCCGTCGCCACCGAGACCGCACCCAGCACGCCGATGGTGGCGTGGGCGCGGTGGGGAATGAAACTGCGCACGGTCACCGCGCCGCCATGCCGGGGCGGGGCGACCAGCATCATCTTGGGGACCGACTTGTCCTTGACGTCGCCGAGGTTCATCCGCTCGCCCACGGCAAGGCGGATGGCCTCGATCCTGGCCTTCAGCTCGGTATTGGCATCGAGGCTCTCGCGGTCCTCGTAGCCGGTGATGCCCAGGTCCTCGGCCTTCATCACGACGCAGGGCATGCCGTTGTCGATGAGCGTCACGCGCACGCCGTTCACTTCGTCCGCCGCATTGCCGGTGGGCAGCAGCGCGCCGCACGACGAGCCGGCGGTGTCGCGGAATTCCAGCGGCACCGGCGCATGGCTGCCGGGCACGCCGTCGATCTTGGCATCGCCCTTGTAGGTCACCCTATGACCGTCCGGGCCGCCCGGCGTCTGCACCGTGGCGACGGCGACCTGCCCGGTATTCTCCATGAAGATGGCGACATCGGTTTCCTCGCCCCTGGCTTCGATCAGCCCGCGCTCGATGGCAAAGGGGCCGACGCCGGCGAGGATGTTGCCGCAGTTCTGCTGGTCGCTGACGAGCGCCTGGTCGACAAAGACCTGCAGGAACAGGTAATCGACGTCGATGCCTTCGCGCGAGGATTTGGAAACGACCGCGACCTTGCTGGTCAGCGGATCGGCGCCGCCCATGCCGTCGATCTGGCGCGGATCGGGCGAGCCCATCACCGCAAGCAGGAAGGCATCGCGCTGCGCGGGATCGGCGGGGAGGTCGGACTTGAGGAAGTAGCCGCCCTTCGAAGTGCCGCCGCGCATCCACATGCAGGGGAGACCCTCGGTTTCGCGTGCTTCACTCATGGCGCTCTCCCGGCAATATCGACTCGACGTGAGCGTACTTGCCTTTCCGGGGCCGGGCGAGGGAAGGCGGATGCGGCAATTCGCGATTGGTTCTGGCTAAACATGGCGCGCGGGCAGGGGCCGGGGAGCGAGGCTCAACCTGTCTCGTTTGCCGGAGGGGAGTTCCTGCGCGAACGCCGAAGCTTGAATGGCCAGTTTCCAAGATTTTAATCGGGAACCGGTCGTTCCGGACACGCCGACCTTGCAGACGTGGCTGTTCGTGAGCACGAGGGCTGAAACGACCCGCATCAGACTTTCATGTTCGGTTGGCTTTTCGGCCAAGGATCATCGCAGCGAAAAGGTATCCGCCCACAAAGACACCTAATGTCGCAAGAATACGCCACGAGATTCCGTGGCGATAAATTTCAAGAGCCAGAACAAACATGGCTCCGGTGAGAACGAAGCCGAACTTCACAATCTTCGATTTCTTGATGCTCATTCGATTTAGCCCCACAGCAGAGAAATGAGGGATACTAGCAATACCCTCTATCCGCTTCCCCCAACATAGCTGCCTTTCGAAAACTCGAACGGTTTACCTGAAACCGGTCGTTCCGTCATGCGTCACCCGGCCGAAGGCCCTGCCAGTCCACCCGACAATGGGCGCGCAAGGCATAGGCAGCGCGCAAGGTGGACCCTCCGAGGGTCCGGGGGATCATCCCCCGGGAATCTCCCTTTCTTCTCCACTATCAGCGTTAGCCACCCAGCCTCAGCCAAAGTCGCCGCAAGCCTATAAGCAATAAACCGGCAATACCGTCATGAATCGGTCTTCTCTCTGACACCGAAATGGCGTCGGATTGCCATGTTAGGCCCCTAGCAATCGCCCCGCGACTGTTTGACCTGCAAAAATAGGGGCACATCCATGACACAGGAACTTCCCGCCAGCGGCTATAGCGATGGCGACGTCGATACCAATTCCACTTGCGTCACCTCGCTCGAAGACCTCGCCGCGCAGCGGTACTCGCGCCGACAGGCGCTGTTCCGCGGTGCGGGCGCCACGACCATGGCGTTCATGGGCACCGCCGTGCTGGCGGCCTGCGGCGACGGCGACGATGACAAGAAGCTGGAAATCTCGGCGGGAAGCAATGCGGCGACCAGTTCGGGCCGGGTGGTGACGCTTACCGGCAGCCCGGCCGATGGCGAGGCGGCCTATGCCACCTCCTGGGCGCAGACTTCGGGCACCGCGGTGACGCTTACCGGCACGGGTTCGGTTGTCAGCTTCATCGCGCCCGCCGTCAGCGCGGCGACCGATCTGGTCTTCACGTTCACCGCCAAGACCCCGGTCGGCCAGGCGCGCACCGCCCA
The DNA here is from genome assembly GCF_006874585.1 of Sphingomonas sp. IC081. Lineage (GTDB taxonomy): Bacteria > Pseudomonadota > Alphaproteobacteria > Sphingomonadales > Sphingomonadaceae > Novosphingobium. Next base: position 2,532,098 of record NZ_CP029761.1, on the reverse strand, counting down.
GACCACCGTGCGTGTCTCGCCTTCGGCGCTGGGCTTCGCGGCGGTGCCGCACAGCCTCGAGGACGTGGTGAAGGTGCCCTCGGGCTATTCGGTGACGGTCATGACCCGTCTGGGCGATCCGCTTTCGGCCGGTACGGCGGCTTATGCCAACGACGGCAGCGACAGCGATTTTGCCCACCGCATCGGCGATCACGGCGATGCGCTGCACTTCTTCGGCCTGTCCTCTGCGGGCGGGCGTGACGACAGCAGCTCGACGCGCGGCCTGATGGTGCAGAACCACGAGAACCTCAACGTCCAGTACCTGCACCCCAATGGCCCGACCAATGTGTCGAGCGGCCCGCGTCCGGCGGCAGAGGCGCTCAAGGAGATCGAGGCGCACGGCGTTTCGGTGTCGGAATACCAGGACGCGGGCAGCCGCAAGTGGTCCTACGTCAAGGGGAGCAGCTTCAACCGCCGCATCACCCCGAATACGCCGATGAGCTTCCACGGCCCCGCCGCCGGTTCCGCGCTGCTGTTCACCGCCTATTCGGCCACCGGCGTCGCCGGGCGCGGCACCATCAACAACTGCGCCAACGGCATCACGCCCTGGGCCACCAACCTGACCTGCGAGGAGAACTGGGCCGGTTACTTCCGCCGCGATGCGGCGGACGATGCCAAGCGCAGCGTGCGCGAGATGACCGCGATCAGCCGCTACGGCGTCACCAGCCGCACCGGCAACTTCGCCTGGTCGACTGCCAGCGCGACCGATTCGATCTACACCAAGTGGAACGCGACGATCACCGGCGCGGCGGCCACCGACGACTATCGCAACGAGTTCAACCAGTATGGCTGGGTGGTCGAGATCGATCCCTACGACCCGGCCTCGACCCCGCGCAAGCGCACCGCGCTTGGCCGCATGGGGCATGAGGGTGCTTTCGTGCGCGCCGTGGCCGGGCAGCCGCTCGGCGTCTACATGGGCGACGATTCGCGCCGCGAGTACCTCTACAAGTTCGTGTCCTCGGCCGCTTATGCCGCCGCCGATGCCGCCAGCACCAGCCGCCTTGCGATGGGCGACAAGTACCTCGATGCGGGCACGCTCTATGTCGCGAAGTTCAATGCCGACGGGACCGGCCAGTGGCTGCCGCTGGTCTTCGGTTCGGTGCCGAGCCGCCCGGCGACCGGCGCTTATCCCGAATACGTGTTTGCCGATCAGGCCGACATCCTCGTCAACACCCGCCTTGCCGCCGACGCGGTGGGGGCGACGCCGATGGACCGTCCGGAATGGACCGCCGGCAACCCGGTGACCGGCGAGATCTACCTCACGCTCACCAACAACAACGCCGCCGGGCGTCCGCTCACCGGCACCGATGCGGCCAACCCGCGCCACTACAACGACCCCAAGGGCGGCTCGGCGACTGCGCAATACGGCAACCCCAACGGTCACATCATCCGCCTGCGCGAAACCGGAGACACCACGGCGGCCACCACGTTCCGCTGGGACATCTACCTGTTCGGCGCCGATGCCGCCGATGCCGGGGCGCAAGTGAACCTCTCGGGCCTGACCGCCGACAACGACTTCTCCAGCCCGGACGGTTGCTACTTCTCGCGCGCCACCAACCCGGCGGGGCAGATCAACCCGGTGCTGTGGATCGAGACCGACGACGGCGCGATGACCGACCGCACCAACTGCATGCTGCTGGCCGCGCTTCCCGGCCATGTCGGGGACGGCGGCGCGAAGACCATCACCAACACCGGCTCGGGCGGCGCCACCGCCACCCAGGCGACCTACCAGGGCGCAGCGGCAACGGCGGCGACGCTGCGGCGCTTCCTCGTCGGCCCGGTCCAGTGCGAGATCACCGGCATCGACATGACCCCGGACGGGCGCACGCTGTTCGTCGGCATCCAGCACCCGGGCGAGGACGGCACCGCCGCCGCGCCGTCGAGCCACTGGCCCGACAGCCAGACCGGCACCGCCGCCGCAACGGTCCGCCCGCGCTCGGCGATCGTGGCGATCACCAAGGATGACGGGGGCATTATCGCGCTCTGATCGGTTGGTCGGAATGAAGGGGAGGGCGTGCCTTGCGGCGCGCCCTTTGCCGTTTGTATCGCCGGGGCGTTGCACGCGGCGCCGTCTGGAAACGGCTCTTGTGATGGCTTAATGAACAGTCCTGTTGATAACAGGAGAGGCCACGTGAAACAGACGGGCACCGACAAGCCGGCCGCGCTGACCGCCAAGGACATGGACGAGGAACGCCTCGCCACTTATCCCACCACCGCGTTCCTCTCGAAGGACTACCTTGCGGCGGAAAAGACGCTGCTATGGCCCAGGGTCTGGCAGATGGTAGAGCGCGAGAGCGACCTGCCGAACCCGGGCGACTGGATGACTTACGACGTCGCCGACGAATCGATCATCATCCTGCGCAAGGACGACGGCTCGCTGAAAGCCTTCCACAACGTCTGCCCGCATCGCGGCCGCCAGCTTGTCTCGGTGCCTAGCATGCTGCCCGGCAAAGTGCACGATGTGCGTGGCAGCAACCGCCGGAGCTTCGTCTGCGGCTTCCACGGCTGGACGTTCGACCAGGACGGCCAGAACACCTACATCCTCGACCCGCAGGACTGGCACAACAAGCTGACGCGCGAGATGACCTGCCTGTCGGACCTGCAGGTCGATACCTGGGGCGGCTACATCTACATCTCCATGGACCCCGATGCGGTGCCGCTGAAGGAGTGGATGGGCCGCGCGGGCGAGATCCTCGATCATTTCGACCTGGCCGGGATGGACTACAAGTGGCGCCAGTGGGCGATCTACGACTGCAACTGGAAGACCGCGATCGAGGCCTTCCTCGAACCCTACCACGTCGCCGGCACCCACACGCAGCTGCTTGCCTATGGGGACTACTACGCGCTCTCGAAGCAGTACGGCCTCCATTCGGTGTCGAGCTACGACACCCGCGAGGAGAAGTTCCAGATGAGCGAGAGCGCCGGCACCACCCGCGCCGGCAAGGGGGACGACGCCCGCGTCTCCACGTACGAGCTGATTCGCGAGAACTACGAGACGGTGAACTACTCCGCCTCCACCGAAACGCTGGTCAACGCCGCCAGCCGCCTGGTGGACGAGCTGCCCGAGACCGCGACGCCCGGCGAGATCATTGCCCACTGGCTGAAAAGCGCCAAGGCCGACGATGCCGCGCGCGGGGTGATCTGGCCCGAGGTGCCGCCCGAGATCAAGAAGGAGGGCGGCCTTGCCTGGGGCCTGTTCCCCAACCAGAACATCCTCCACGGCGAGACTTTTGCGCTGTGCTACCGGGTGCGCCCCTATGGCGACGACCCGGACAAGTGCATCTTCGAAAGCTATGCGCTCGAGCGGTTCCCCGAAGGCGAGGCGCCGAAGACCGAATGGGTCTACGCCGATCCCATCGGCGAGAACTGGGGTGCGGTGCTGGCGCAGGACTTCGCCAACATGGAATTCGTGCAGAAGGGCATGAAGTCGCGCGGCTTCCGCGGCCCGCTGCCCAATCCGCACCAGGAGCAGAAGGTCATCAACCTCCACCGCAACCTGGCCAATTTCATGGACGGCATGGGCGCGCCGACGCTGCTGGACGTGGACTAGGATAGACGTGAAAGAGGGCAGAAGGGGAAGGGCAGGGGCGATCGTCCCTGCCTCCCGTTACCGCCTGCCTGGTGTGCGGGCTAGTGTGCTGGCTGGTGTGGGCGCGATCCGCTGCGCGCCCGTGCCGGGGATCAGCCGCCCCGCCGCCGGCGCGCCTCGACCTGTTCGCGCAGGCGTTCCACTTTGGCCCTGAGCGAGGCGCGGACTTCTTCGAGCGGGGGAACCTCGGCCTCGATCTCCGCCCGGATGCGCTCGTAGGCGGGCGAGCCGGGCCGCAGGTCGGCATCCGCGCCGTAGCGGTGGGCGCGGCGCTGGCGCAGCAGGAACAGCATCAGGGCGGTATCGTGCCGGGTATAGGTGGCCACCACCGAGCCGCGGCTCACCACCGGGCGCTCCTCGCCCCGGATCGCGCGTTCCAGCGCGCAGTCCTCCAGCCGCGCCATGCCCCGGTCGATCGCCATTTCCCAGGCGGCGGCAAACCCCTCCGCGCCGGGCAGCGCGCGCAGCTTGTAGAGCGCTTCCAGCGAGGCACCGATCGAGCGCGCCGCCTGGGTGACGATGCCGCTGGCCGCCAGCGCGGCGATGAAGGCGCGCTGGCGCTCGGGGGTGATCGCGTTGCGGCGCGGCTGCTTGTGGAGATAGGGGGCAAAGCCCAGCAGGGGATCGTCCGGTGCGGGTTCGTCCTCGAAAAAGGCGGTGCGGGCAGTGCGCCGCCCCGGCCGCCGGGACGCGCAGCCCGCCCCCTTACCGGCCCCCATACTGGCAGGCACGCTGGTATCGACATCCGAAGCCTTGGTGGAGGACATGCGGCAACCTCGCTCTGGTGGTGAACCCGAATTCCCCTTGGCGGGACGGTATATCGCGTGCTGCCCCCTGTAGGAAAACGGTTTGACCAGCCGCGGCGGGCGGCACGGCCCGGCCCCGGGGCCGCAAAAAGAAAGGGGCCGGACGGATCCGACCCCTTTCCGTGACTTCCTCGGTGGGAGGAACACTACATGCCGGAACCGGGACCGTAGGTGATTTCCACGCGGCGGTTCTGCAGTTCGCGCACGCCGTCGGCGGTCGGAACGCGGTTCTGGCTTTCGCCGAAGGCCTGGCTGGAGATCGCGCCGTCGGGCACCCCGTGGCTGGTCAGGTAGGCCCGGACCGAGTCGTTGCGGCGGGCCGAGAGGCCTTCGTTGTAGCTGGCCGAACCCGAACGGTCGGTGTGGCCCGCCAGCATGATCGGCACATTGGCGCAGTTGCCGTATGCGGTGATCGCGCTGTCGAGGATGCTCGACGCCTCGGGCGTGATGTCCGACTTGTCCCAGTCGAAGAACACGATGTACGGCCCCTTGTTGCAGACCACCTCGGGCGGCGGGGGCGGCGGTGGCGGGGGCGGCGGAGGCGGCGGGGGAGGCGGCGGCGGCGGGACCGGCTCGGACTTGGCGCCGAGGTTGAAGGTCAGCGTCGCCAGCACCGAATGCGAGGCCCACTCACCCTTGTAGCCGAAGTCGTCGGTGTAGATCCGGTAGCTCGGCATGTTGAAGTAGCGGTACTTCACGCCGATATCCACGGTCTGGCCGATCGGCACGCGGAAGCCCGCCAGCGCCTGCCAGGCGAAGTCCCAGTCGTCGCCGTTGACCAGCACGGCCGAGCCGGAAATGTCCTCGACGCTGATCTTCTGGTCGATCTTGGCGATACCGGCGCCGCCGCCGGCATAGAACTGGAAGCCGTCATCCTTGCCGAAGTCGATCAGCGCGTTGCCCATGAAGCTGAGCGCGGAACTGTGGCCGTGCAGCGAATCCCCGTCGAACACGCCGACTTCGGAATCGCTGATCCGGAAGTCCTTGTTGCCGACGCTGCGGTAGCTGGCTTCGGTCTCGATGCGGAATCCGCCGAAGTCGTAGCCGACGATACCGCCGAAATCATATCCGGTATCGGGCTTCAGCCGGAAACGCAGCGGATCGGTGGTATCGACTTCGCGCAACTTGAATGTGTCGGCAAAGACGACGCCCCCGTCCAGCTCGATGTAGAAGCTGTCATCCCGTGCCCAGGCAGAGGTTGCCAGGAAAGAGGACGACATGGCGAGCAAAAGCGTGATTTTCTTCACATCGCATCCCTGTCTATTCGTCGGTTACATATAAATCCCATGCAAAAAACCGATAATCAACAATAAGATTCTCAAAATCAGAACAGTCATGACTGCCTGTTTAGATAACCCTTGCTTCAAGTGATTTATGTTCGGGGGGCGGCGCCGGGAAATCCCGCGGGCGGTCCGGGTGGTTTCCCTGAGGCGGAAGGGCAAGATCATGAAGTGGCGCGATAATTTGTGCCGGGAGGGGCGGATTTTGCGGTTCGGTGGGGGATTGCTACTTTTGTATGGTCCGTTGGGCTGCCGCGCGGGCGTCGCGGGCGGGAATCGGGGTGTCCGGCGGGCTTGTTGTTGCTGAAGTGCAACAGGGCGCGGCGGTGGCTGACCGGGTGATGTCTGGCCGGGAGGCGCCTGACCGGGGGTGGCGGGCTGGCGGTGCCGGGAAAATGCCCCTGCGGGCGCTGCCGGGGCGGGCCCTGAAATCCTTGACCGCCGTGCCCAAATCTCCTAAGGGCGCCCATCTCCTGTGGGCATGTCCCCCGGGAACGACATAGAGCTGAACGTTGTCACGTCTGCTTTTCCGGGGTTTTCCTGCCGTTTGCTGGCAGTCGGCCCCAGCGGGAACTGCATGCCCGAATCGGGGTGGGGTCTTGCGGAAGCGGTGGCAAAGTAATCCGGCGCCTGATCGGCCGGGTGGAGTGTTTTTCGGCTCATGTGCAGCGGTTCCCGCCAAAAGGCGGGCGTAAATCGGCAGCGGTCCCGGCGCTTGCGGGGGTGGCGATGCGGTTTTCGAAGTGTCCGCCGTGCATGATCTCACTCTTCCCTTTCGAATGGCGTCGGCCCGGAGACCCCGGGGTGCGACGGGTCCGTGCCGATCCGGTCTGTCCGGGCATTTCGGCCCGGATCCATCGCACTCCAAAATTCGAAAGAAGAGTATAGATGCCCACTATCAACCAGCTGGTCCGCAAGGGCCGCGAGCCGCAGAAGGCCAAGTCGAAGGTTCCTGCCATGGAGCAGAACCCTCAGAAGCGCGGCGTCTGCACCCGCGTCTACACCACGACCCCGAAGAAGCCGAACTCGGCTCTCCGCAAGGTCGCCAAGGTCCGTCTGACCAACAGCCGCGAAGTCATCTCGTACATCCCCGGTGAAGGCCACAACCTTCAGGAGCACTCGGTCGTGCTCATCCGCGGCGGCCGCGTTCGCGACCTTCCCGGCGTGCGCTACCACATCCTGCGCGGCGTGCTCGACACGCAGGGCGTCAAGGATCGCAAGCAGTCGCGCTCGAAGTACGGCGCCAAGCGTCCGAAGTAAGCCGGTGCGCGGGGCCTCGCGCCTCGCACGGTACACGATTTACCGGCCGGTGATGCTCACGCTCCCGCCCGAAAGAACAAGGAATACCAACGATGTCACGTCGTCGTCGTCCCGAGAAGCGGGAAATCCTGCCTGATCCGAAGTTCGGTGATCAGACCCTGTCGAAGTTCATGAACAACCTCATGCTCGACGGCAAGAAGTCGGTCGCTGAATCGATCGTCTACGGTGCTCTCGACACCATGGAAACGCGCGCCAAGGCCGATCCGGTCCAGCTGTTCCACGATGCCCTGAACAACGTGAAGCCGCAGATCGAAGTCCGCAGCCGCCGCGTCGGTGGTGCGACCTACCAGGTCCCGGTCGAAGTGCGCCCCGAGCGCGCCCAGGCCCTGGCCATCCGCTGGCTGATCACCGCGGCCCGCAACCGCCCCGAAACCACCATGGCTGCGCGTCTCTCGGGCGAACTGCTCGACGCCGCCAACAACCGCGGCAACGCCGTGAAGAAGCGCGAAGACACGCACCGCATGGCGGACGCGAACCGCGCCTTCTCGCACTACCGCTGGTAATGTGAGCGTGTGGCCCCGGATTCGATTGCCCTTGGGCGGTCATCCGGGCGTCACACTTTTATTTCAGGGGGCGAGGTCTTATCTGAAGGCCGCCTCGCTCCCGAAACACTCCTGCTAAGGACACTCACCATGGCACGCAGCCATCCGCTCAATATGTACCGTAACATCGGTATTATGGCGCATATCGACGCCGGTAAGACCACCACGACCGAGCGTATCCTCTACTACACCGGCAAGTCCTACAAGATCGGCGAAGTCCACGACGGCGCTGCTACCATGGACTGGATGGAGCAGGAGCAGGAACGCGGCATCACCATCACCTCGGCTGCGACCACCTGCTTCTGGACGTCCGAGGGCCAGGAATACCGCATCAACATCATCGACACCCCCGGGCACGTCGACTTCACCATCGAAGTCGAACGTTCGCTGCGCGTGCTCGACGGTGCGGTCGCCTGCTTCGACGGCGTCGCCGGCGTTGAGCCGCAGTCGGAAACCGTGTGGCGCCAGGCCGACAAGTACGGCGTTCCGCGCATGTGCTTCATCAACAAGCTCGACCGCACCGGCGCGAACTTCAAGTACTGCGTGCAGTCGATCATCGACCGCCTCGGTGCGACGCCGGCCGTGCTCTACATTCCGATCGGTCTCGAATCGGATCTGAAGGGCCTGGTCGATCTGGTTCACAACCGTGCGATCGTCTGGAAGGACGAATCGCTCGGTGCCGAATTCTTCTACGAAGAAATCCCGGCTGACCTGGCTGACGAAGCTGCCGAGTACCGCACCAAGCTCATCGAACTCGCCGTCGAACAGGACGACGAGGCGATGGAAGCCTATCTCGAAGGCAATGAGCCCGACGTCGCAACGCTCAAGAAGCTGATCCGCAAGGGTACGCTGGGCCATGCGTTCGTACCGGTCGTCTGCGGTTCGGCGTTCAAGAACAAGGGCGTTCAGCCCCTGCTCGACGCCGTCGTCGACTACCTTCCTTCGCCGCTCGACATCGAAGACGTCCAGGGCGTCAAGGTCGACAGTGACGAGGCCGACAGCCGTCCGCCCAAGGACGACGCTCCGTTCTCGGCGCTCGCCTTCAAGGTCATGAACGACCCGTTCGTCGGTTCGCTCACCTTCTGCCGCATCTACTCGGGCACGCTCTCGAAGGGTTCGTACCTGAATTCGGTGAAGGGCAAGAAGGAAAAGGTTGGCCGTATCCTCGAGATGCACGCCAATGACCGTAAGGACATCGACGAGGCCTACGCGGGCGACATCGTCGCGCTGGCTGGCATGAAGGAAACCACCACCGGCGACACCCTCTGCGCGGAAAAGGCGCCGATCGTTCTCGAACGCATGGAGTTCCCCGAGCCGGTTATCGAACTGTCGGTCGAACCGAAGACCAAGGCCGACCAGGAGAAGATGGGCGTTGCGCTCAACCGTCTCTCGGCTGAGGATCCCTCGTTCCGCGTCACGACCGACCACGAGTCGGGCCAGACGATCATCAAGGGCATGGGCGAACTTCACCTGGACATCATCGTCGACCGTATGCGTCGCGAGTTTAAGGTCGAAGCCAACGTCGGCGCTCCGCAGGTCGCCTACCGCGAATACCTCGCCAAGGCTGTCGACGTGGACTACACCCACAAGAAGCAGTCGGGTGGTACCGGTCAGTTCGGTCGCGTGAAGATCAAGGTCACGCCGGGCGAGCGCGGTGCAGGCATCACCTTCAAGGACGAGATCAAGGGCGGTAACATTCCGAAGGAATATATCCCCGCGATCGAAAAGGGCATGCGCGAAACCGCTGCCTCGGGCTCGCTGGTCGGCTTCCCGATCATCGACTTCGACATCGTCCTCTATGACGGTGCCTACCACGACGTCGACTCGTCGGCTCTTGCCTTCGAAATCGCCGGTCGCGGTGCCATGCGTGAAGTCGCCCAGAAGGCCGGCATCAAGCTGCTCGAACCGATCATGAAGGTCGAAGTCGTCACCCCCGAGGAATACCTCGGCGACGTCATCGGCGACATGAACAGCCGTCGTGGCCAGATCCAGGGCACCGACAGCCGTGGTAACGCACAGGTTGTCGAGTCGATGGTTCCGCTCGCGAACATGTTCGGCTACGTGAACCAGCTCCGCTCGTTCACCCAGGGTCGTGCAAACTACTCGATGATCTTCTCCCACTACGACGAGGTTCCGGCGAACGTCGCGGCCGAGGTCAAGGAGAAGCTTGCCTAATCGGCAAGATCATTCTAGGGGCGGCGCCTGTTTCGGCGGGCGCTGCCTCACATTCCCGCAGATTACAATTCAAGCAAAGAAGGTTTGAAAATGGCGAAGGCAAAATTCGAGCGGAACAAGCCGCACTGCAACATCGGCACCATCGGTCACGTTGACCACGGCAAGACCACGCTGACGGCCGCCATCACCAAGGTGATGTCGGAGACGTTCGGCGGTGAAGCTGTTGACTTCGCGAACATCGACAAGGCTCCGGAAGAGCGCGAGCGTGGCATCACCATCTCGACCGCTCACGTCGAGTACGAGACCGAAGCCCGTCACTACGCGCACGTCGACTGCCCGGGTCACGCTGACTACGTGAAGAACATGATCACCGGTGCCGCCCAGATGGACGGCGCTATCCTGGTCGTGAACGCTGCTGACGGCCCGATGCCGCAGACCCGCGAGCACATCCTGCTTGCTCGCCAGGTCGGTGTGCCGCAGCTCGTCGTGTACATGAACAAGGTCGACCAGGTCGACGATCCGGAACTGCTCGAGCTCGTCGAACTCGAAGTTCGCGAACTGCTCTCGTCGTACGACTTCGACGGCGACAACATCCCCGTCATCAAGGGTTCGGCTCTCGCCGCTCTTGAAGGCCGTGACGACGAAATCGGCAAGAACTCGATCCTCGAGCTCATGAAGGCCGTCGACGACTTCATCCCGCAGCCGCCGCGCCCGACCGACAAGTCGTTCCTGATGCCCGTCGAAGACGTGTTCTCGATCTCGGGCCGTGGTACGGTTGTGACCGGCCGCGTCGAAACCGGCATCATCAAGGTTGGTGAAGAAGTCGAAGTCGTCGGTATCCGCGACACGCAGAAGACCACCGTCACTGGCGTCGAAATGTTCCGCAAGCTGCTCGACCAGGGTGAAGCCGGCGACAACATCGGCGCGCTGGTTCGTGGCCTGAAGCGCGACGACGTTGAGCGTGGTCAGGTTCTCGCCAAGCCGGGCACCGTGACCCCGCACACCGAGTTCTCGGCTGAAGTCTACGTCCTGTCGAAGGACGAAGGCGGCCGTCACACGCCGTTCTTCGCGAACTATCGTCCGCAGTTCTACTTCCGCACCACCGACGTGACCGGCGAAGTGATCCTCCCCGAGGGCACCGAGATGGTCATGCCTGGCGATAACGTATCGCTGTCGGTGAAGCTGATCGCTCCGATCGCCATGGACGAAGGTCTCCGCTTCGCAATCCGCGAAGGCGGCCGTACCGTTGGTTCGGGCGTCGTTGCCACGATCACGAAGTAATTCGTCGATCTGTAGCTACGGCTAAAGTGATTGGCTCGGGCTTCCGAAAGGAGGTCCGGGCTTTTCGCGTTGATGGGGTTCGGAGTCTTCGCGGGCGTCGTTACCGCGCTCGCAGTTCACCCTGTCCGATCTTCCATGCATCCGAGCCCTTGGGGGCTTCGGGTATGGACTTGAGGTCGATGTAGTAGACGGGTTCCGGCACGCGGCCGAACGGTATGGTTATGCAGGGGCCTAGGCAGCCGGGCAGGTGTCCGACATCAGGTGGGTAAGCTGCGCCCGTGCGCGTGCTTTCATCCAGGGATTTCGATGTTGGGACGCGCTGGCTGGTGCCGTCGCCGCCGTGGGAGCAGACGACGATCGTGCCGTCATTGCCGTCATTACTGGCGCGGGCGGCTGCACGGCAGGCGTCGTCCACGGCGCCTGCCGTGGTATCGGGCATGGCGGCGTGGGCGGTGAGTACGTCGGTGTCTTCGAGGTTGGCGGGAGCATTGGTTTCGCCGGGGGCGTAGGTGGAGCCGTCGGCTGCAACGGCGCCCGGTGACAGGCATCCAAGAGTCAGCGCGACAAACACGCTGGGAATTGTCGTGATGATGGAGGGCATTGAAAGCGGCTTCTGTTTGGCGTCGCTCCATCAACGTAGGATACGGGTAAGTGGCAGGGAAGGGCTGGTGCGACGAATGGCGTCCGTAACCTCCAAAAAACCTGCGGGACTGCGTGAAATCAGGGGTTGCCCGACTCGCTTTCGCCGTGTAGGGGCGCGGTTCGAATTTGACGGGACTTTGGTCCTTTGGCTCTTTCTCATCGGTAGTAGGTAATGGAAGCTCAGAACATCCGTATCCGCCTCAAGGCGTTTGACCATCGCGTGCTTGACCAGGCCACTGGCGAGATCGCCGACACGGCCCGCCGCACCGGCGCTCTGATTCGTGGGCCCATTCCGCTCCCGACCAAGATCGAGAAGTTCACGGTTAACCGTGGTCCGCACATCGACAAGAAGTCGCGTGAGCAGTTCGAAGTCCGCACCTACAAGCGTCTGCTTGACATCGTGCAGCCGAACGCAGCAACCGTCGACGCTCTGATGAAGCTTGACCTGGCTGCCGGCGTGAACGTCGAGATCAAGCTGGCCTAAGCCGGTTTATGGGGTGGCCTTTGAGGTCGCCCCTGCAGTCTTTTGATCGGACTTAAAACGATCGGTGAAATTCGGATCCTCGGATCCTGATTACCTTGTCGGCCATGTGGCCGGCTTTGCGAACGAAAGTTTGCAGAGACAGCGCCCCAGGCGGAGTGCCGCAAGGGGGACACAAGGGATACCTCCGCCGTCTCCTTCGGGAAGTGGCGGGAATGCGTCCCCCGTCTCGTTTCCGCGGCCCGTGTTGGGCTTGCAGGGAACACCTGACCCGGACGGGGTTCGTATCATAACAGGGTTGGACACGCGTACGAGGGATGGTCCTGCGTACGCCTCTGTAAGGAGAAAGGTCATGCGTACAGGCGTGATCGCCAAGAAAGTCGGGATGACCCGCCTGTTCCAGGAGGACGGTCGCCACGTGCCCGTCACTGTCCTGGCGCTTGAAGACTGTCAGGTGGTTTCGGTTCGTACTGCTGATCGTGACGGCTACGTCGCGGTTCAGCTCGGTGCGGGCGAAGCAAAGCAGAAGAACGTTGCCAAGCCGCAGCGTGAGCACTTCGCAAAGGCTCAGGTTCCCCTCAAGATGCGCGTTGCGGAATTCCGCGTCGCCGACGACGCCCTCCTCGAAGTTGGCGCCACGATCGCTGCCTCGCACTTCGTGCCCGGCCAGCTGGTCGACGTGGGTGGCCACACTCAGGGTAAGGGCTTCCAGGGCGCCATGAAGCGCTGGGGCTTCGGCGGTATGCGCGCCACCCACGGTGTTTCGATCTCGCACCGTGCGCACGGTTCGACGGGTAACCGTCAGGATCCGGGCAAGGTGTTCAAGAACAAGAAGATGGCCGGCCACATGGGCGACCGTCAGCGCACCCAGCAGAACCTCGAAGTCGTCCGCGTGGACGACGAGCGTGGCCTGATCTTCGTCAAGGGCTCGGTCCCGGGTTCGAAGAACGCCTGGCTCACCGTTTCGGACGCCGTCAAGGTCGACCGTCACGCAGAGGCTCCGTACCCCGCCGGCATCAAATCGGTTGCCAACACCAATGATACGGCCGCTGCCGTGACCCCGGCTGAAGCCGCGGCTCCCGAAGCGACCGAAGGCCAGGAGGGCTAATCATGAAGGTTCAGGTCCTCAACCTCGACGGCACCGCCGGCAAGGGCGACATCGAACTGTCGGACGACGTGTTCGGTCTCGAGCCCCGCGCCGATATCCTGCACCGCGTCGTCACCTGGCAGCTCGAGAACCGTCGCGGCATTGCCCGCGCGACCCGCGAGCGGTCGGACGTTGCCCGCACCGGTAAGAAGTTCGGTAACCAGAAGGGCGGCGGTTCCGCTCGTCACGGCGACCGCGCAGCGCCGGTGTTTATCGGCGGTGGTAAGGCTCACGGTGCCCGTCGCCGCGAGTTCAACATTTCGCTGAACAAGAAGATCCGTGCACTCGGTCTGAAGATGGCCCTTTCGGCCAAGGCTCAGAACGGTCTCGTGATCGTCGATTCGCTCGACGTTTCCGACGCCAAGACCAAGGCGCTCGCCGGTCAGCTCGCCAAGGCGAACTTCGGCAAGAAGGTTCTCGTCATGGACGGTGAGCAGGTCAACGAGGGCTTCGCCCTGGCTGCCCGCAACATCGTTGGCGTGAACGTGCTCCCGGCTGTCGGCGCGAACGTCTACGACATCCTGAAGCACGACACGCTGGTGCTGACGCGCGCCGCTGTCGAAAAGCTGGAGGCGCGTTTCAATGGCTAAGACCGTGGACATCCGTCACTACGACGTGATCCTCTCGCCGCACATCACCGAGAAGTCGACTCTGCTTTCCGAACAGAACGCCGTCGTCTTCAAGGTTGCTGACAAGGCGACCAAGCCCGAGATCAAGGCCGCCGTCGAAGCTCTGTTCGACGTCAAGGTCACCGGCGTGAATACGCTGAACGTCAAGGGCAAGACCAAGCGCTGGCGCGGTAAGGCTTACCGCCGCAGCGACGTGAAGAAGGCGATCGTCACGCTGGCCGAAGGTCAGTCGATTGATATCACCGAAGGCGTGCGGGGTTAATTCCGATGGCACTTAAGAGCTACAACCCGACCAGCCCCGCTCGCCGCGGTCTGGTCCTTGTCGACAAGTCGTCGCTGTGGAAGGGCAAGCCGGTCAAGGCGCTTACCGAAGGTAAGAACAAGACCGGTGGCCGCAACAACAAGGGTCATGTCACTTCGCGTGGCATCGCCGGTGGTCACAAGCAGAAGTACCGCTTCATCGATTTCAAGCGTCGTAAGTGGGACATGGAAGCGACCGTGGAGCGTATCGAATACGATCCTAACCGCACGGCTTTCATTGCGCTCGTGAAGTACACCGACGGTGAACTGGCCTACATCATCGCGCCGCAGCGTCTCGCCGTCGGCGACGTCGTGATCGCCGGTGAAAAGACTGACGTGAAGCCGGGCAATGCCATGCTTCTGTCGCAGATGCCGGTCGGCACGATCTGCCACAACGTCGAGATGAAGCCGGGTAAGGGCGGTCAGATCGCCCGTTCGGCCGGTACGTATGTGCAGGTCGTCGGTCGTGACCGCGGCATGGTCATCGTTCGCCTCAACTCGGGTGAGCAGCGCTATCTGCGTGGCGACTGCATGGGCACCGTTGGCGCCGTGTCGAACCCCGACAACGCCAACCAGACCCTCGCCAAGGCCGGTCGCGGCCGTTGGCTGGGCCGTCGTCCGCTTACCCGCGGTGTTGCCAAGAACCCGGTCGACCACCCGCACGGTGGTGGTGAAGGCCGTACCTCGGGCGGCCGTCACCCGGTCACTCCGTGGGGCAAGCCGACCAAGGGCGCTCGCACTCGCAACAACAAGCAGACGGACAAGATGATCATCCGTTCGCGCCACGCCAAGAAGAAGAGGTAAGACACGATGGCACGTTCCGTCTGGAAAGGCCCCTTCGTCGACCTGTACCTTCTCAAGAAGGCCGAGGTCGCGCAGGATGCCGGCACCCGCGCTGGTCCGATCAAGACCTGGTCGCGTCGCTCCACCATCCTTCCGCAGTTCGTTGGTCTGACCTTCCAGGTCTATAACGGGCACAAGTTCATCCCCGTTGCCGTCAACGAGGACATGGTTGGCCACAAGCTCGGCGAATTCGCGCCCACGCGCACGTTCCCGGGTCACGCTGCCGACAAGAAGGGTAAGCGCAAGTGAGCAAGCAGGCAGCACCCCGCCGCGTAGGCGAAAAGGAAGCTCTGGCTGTCGGCACCACCATCCGTGGTTCGGCCCAGAAGCTCAACCTGGTCGCCGCGCTTATCCGTGGCCGCAAGGTCGAGGACGCGATGAACATCCTGGCCTTCTCCAAGAAGGCGATGGCCCAGGACGCTCGCAAGATCCTCGCTTCGGCGATCGCGAATGCGGAAAACAACCATAACCTCGACGTCGACGCTCTCGTCGTCGCCGAGGCGTCGGTCGGCAAGTCGATCACCATGAAGCGTTTCCACGCTCGTGGTCGCGGCAAGTCCACCCGTATCCTCAAGCCGTTTTCGCGCCTGCGGATCGTCGTTCGCGAAGTCGAGGAGGCCTGATCCATGGGTCATAAGAGCAATCCGATCGGTCTGCGTCTGCAGATCAACCGTACCTGGGACAGCCGCTGGTTCGCGGAAGGCCGGGACTACGGCAAGCTGCTTGAGGAAGACCTCAAGATCCGCAAGTTCATCGTCGCGAAGCTGCCCCAGGCCGCTATCTCGAAGGTGGTCATCGAGCGTCCGGCCAAGCTGTGCCGCATCTCGATCTACGCAGCCCGTCCCGGTGTGATCATCGGCAAGAAGGGTGCTGACATCGAGAAGCTCCGCAAGGAGCTGGCCACGATGACCGGCAGCGAAGTGAAGCTGAACATCGTCGAAATCCGCAAGCCGGAAATCGACGCCAAGCTCGTCGCTCAGGGCATTGCCGATCAGCTGATCCGTCGTGTGGCCTTCCGCCGTGCGATGAAGCGTGCGATGCAGTCCGCGATGCGTCTGGGCGCCGAAGGCGTCAAGATCATGTGCGGTGGCCGTCTCGGCGGCGCTGAAATCGCCCGCGTCGAGCAGTACCGCGAAGGTCGCGTGCCGCTTCACACGCTGCGTGCGAACATCGACTATGCCGAAGCCGAAGCGCTTACCGCGTACGGTATCATCGGCATCAAGGTCTGGATCTTCAAGGGTGAGATCCTGGGCCACGACCCGACGGCGCAGGACCGCCTGATGCTGGAGGCTCAGACCTCCGGCGTTCGTCCCGCGCGTTGAGGCTTAGGATAGAGTAAGCACCATGCTGCAACCGAAGAAGACCAAGTTCCGCAAAGCCTTCAAAGGCCGGATCAAGGGTGATGCCAAGGGTGGCACCGACCTGAACTTCGGCTCGTACGGCCTCAAGGCCCTCGAGCCGGAGCGGATCACCGCCCGCCAGATCGAAGCGGCCCGCCGCGCGATCACGCGTCACATCAAGCGCCAGGGCCGTCTCTGGATCCGCGTTTTCCCCGACGTGCCGGTTTCGAAGAAGCCTGCTGAAGTCCGTCAGGGTAAGGGCAAGGGTTCGGTCGAATACTGGGCTGCCCGTGTCAAGCCGGGCCGCATCCTGTTCGAACTGGATGGCGTCGCTGGCCCGCTCGCAGCCGAGGCGTTCAGCCGTGCTGCGATGAAGCTGCCGATCAAGACCAAGGTCGTTGCTCGCCTCGGCGACACCTCGCACCTTGGCGGCGAGTAAGGAAGTCGAATCATGGCTAACAAGATCGAAGACCTTCGCGCCAAGACCGACGACCAGCTCACCGCTGATCTCGTCGACCTGAAGCGCGAACAGTTCAACCTGCGGTTCCAGGCCGCGACCAGCCAGCTTGAGGCGCCTGCGCGCATCAAGCAGGTGCGTCGCGACATCGCCCGCATCAAGACGCTCCAGGCTGAGCGCGCAGCGAAGGCCTGAGGAGAAACACGATGCCCAAGCGTATTCTGATCGGGACCGTCGTTTCCGACAAGACCGACAAGACCGTGACCGTGCTGGTCGAGCGCAAGGTGAAGCACCCCCTCTACGGGAAGATCATCCGTCGCTCGAAGAAGTACCACGCTCACGACGAAGACAACGCCTTCAAGACCGGCGAACGCGTCCGGATCGAGGAGACGAAGCCCTACTCGAAGACCAAGACCTGGAAGGTTCTTGACCGTCTTCAGGCGAGCAAGGGCACGGCGCTGGAAGCCGAGGTCTAAGAGTTTCGGGGGTGCCTTCGCGGCGCCCCCGTCTCGCTTTCCGGAGCAAGCTGCGGGACACGCGGCGTATTCCGGAGGGCCTCGAAAGCCTCGGCCTCAGGGTCGTACACAAGTGTTGACCTCGACGGAGGAATGCGGCAAAGGGCCGCACTTCGCCGGTAAGGGCGACTCGGGCCCCGTGTGGGCCTGTCTTTTTAGGAACTGCCGGACTTGTTCCGGCAAGCCAGTTGAGAAGGACTCGGATCGATGATCCAGATGCAATCCAATCTCGACGTCGCGGACAACAGCGGCGCAAAGCGCGTCCAGTGCATCAAGGTGCTGGGTGGCTCGAAGCGTCGTTTCGCAGGCGTCGGCGACATCATCGTGGTGTCGATTAAGGAGGCGCAGCCCCGCGCTCGCGTCAAGAAGGGCGACGTTCACCGTGCGGTGATCGTTCGTACCAAGAAGGACGTGCGTCGCGCTGACGGCAGCGTGATCCGCTTCGACGGCAACGCCGCCGTGCTGATCAACAAGAACGAGGAGCCGATCGGCACCCGTATCTTTGGCCCAGTCGTGCGCGAGCTTCGCGGCCGTGGCTTCATGAAGATCATCTCGCTTGCTCCGGAGGTGCTGTAATGGCTGCCGCGAAGATCAAGAAGGGTGACTCCGTCGTCGTCCTGTCCGGCAAGGACAAGGGCCGCACCGGCACCGTGCTTCAGGTTCTCCCGAAGGACGCCAAGGTCGTCGTCGAGGGCGTGAACGTCGCTACCAAGCACCGCAAGCCGACCCAGCAGAACCCGCAGGGCGGTATCGAGCGCACTCCGGCTCCGATGGCGATCAGCAAGGTTGCAGTCGCGGACAAGGACGGCAAGCCGACCCGCGTTCGCTTCGAAGTCAAGGACGGCAAGAAGGTCCGCGTGGCCGTGAAGTCCGGGGAGACCATCGATGGCTGATTACACTCCGCGCATGCGCACCCGCTATGACGACGCGATCGTCAAGGCGATGACCGAGAAGTTCGGTTACAAGAACGCGATGGAAGTGCCCAAGATCGAAAAGATCACGCTCAACATGGGTGTGGGCGAGGCGAGCCAGGACAAGAAGAAGGTCCAGACCGCCGCTGTCGAAATGGAAGCCATCGCTGGTCAGAAGCCGGTGATCACGAAGGCCCGCAAGTCGATCGCACAGTTCAAGCTGCGCGAAGGCATGCCGATTGGCTGCAAGGTGACCCTGCGTCGCGAGCGTATGTACGAATTTCTCGACCGTCTCATCACGATCGCGATGCCCCGCATCCGCGACTTCCGTGGCCTGAACCCCAAGTCGTTCGACGGCCGCGGCAACTACGCGATGGGTCTCAAGGAGCAGATCATCTTCCCGGAGATCAGCTACGACAAGATCGAGAAGGTGCGTGGTATGGACATCATCGTCACCACCACCGCTAAGACCGACGAAGAAGCACGCGAACTGCTGCGTCTTTTCGGTTTCCCGTTCCCGGCCGAAGCGGCTTCGGAACAGAAGGAAGCGGCGTGAGCCGCTGATAGAGAGAGCTTAAGTCCATGGCGAAACTGAGTTCCGTGAACAAGAACGAGCGTCGCAAGAAGCTCGTTAAGAAGTATGCAGGCAAGTACGAGCGTCTCAAGGCGGTCGCTGCTGATGAATCGCTCGATGAAACCGAGCGTCTCATTGCTCGCCTGAAGCTGGCCGAGATCCCGCGCAACGGCAACCCGACCCGGGTCCGCAATCGCTGCGCTACGACCGGCCGTCCGCGCGGTTATTACCGCAAGTTCGGCCTCTGCCGCGTCGAGCTGCGTGATCTTGCCAACAAGGGCATGATCCCCGGCGTGACCAAGTCGAGCTGGTAAGGGTTAGAAGCAATGGCATTGACCGATCCCCTGGGTGATATGCTCACCCGCATCCGCAACGGCCAGCAGGCGAAGAAGGACTCGGTCCTTTCTCCCGCCAGCAAGCTGCGTGCGCGCGTGCTCGAAGTTCTGCAGCGTGAAGGTTACATCCGTGGTTTTAGCGATGACGCCACTGGTGCCCACCCGCAGCTGCGCATCGAGCTGAAGTATTTCGAGGGCGAAGCCGCTATCAAGCACATCGCCCGCGTCTCCAAGCCTGGCCGCCGCGTCTACTCGGGTTCGAAGGAACTCCCGGTTGTGCGCAACGGTCTCGGCATCACCATCGTCTCGACGCCGCGCGGCGTGCTCTCGGATGCCGAAGCACGTTCGCAGAACGTCGGCGGCGAAGTGCTGGCGGAGGTGTTCTGATGAGCCGCATCGGCAAAAAGCCGGTTGTGATCCCTGGCGGGGTTACTGCCGCCATCGACAACGGCGTCCTCAGCGTCAAGGGCCCAAAGGGCACCCTGACCCTGGGTCTGTCGGACCTCGTGACCTACGCGGTCGAGGAAGGTTCGATTGCCGTTCAGCCTGCCAACCAGTCCAAGGCTGCCCGCAGCCACTGGGGCATGCAGCGCACCCTCGTCTCGAATCTGGTTGAAGGCGTTACCAACGGCTTCTCCAAGGTCCTCGAGATCAAGGGCGTCGGCTACCGTGCCGCGGCTCAGGGCAAGAACCTGAAGCTCCAGCTCGGCTACTCGCACGACGTCGACATCGCTGTGCCGGAAGGCATCGAGGTCAAGACCCCGGATAACACCACGGTCGAGATCTCTGGTATTGACAAGCAGAAGGTCGGCCAGCTTGCGGCCGAAATTCGCCGCTGGCGCAAGCCCGAACCCTACAAGGGCAAGGGTATCAAGTACCGTGGCGAGTTCATCTTCCGCAAGGAAGGGAAGAAGAAGTAATGGCCAAGCTTTCCCTTTTCGCGCGCCGCGCTCGTCGCGTCCGCACGGCCCTGAAGGCCCGTTCGGGTGGCCGTCCTCGCCTGTCGGTGCACCGCACCGGCCGTCACATCTATGCGCAGATCATCGACGATGCGCAGGGCCGTACGCTGGCCGCCGCCAATACCCTTGGCGGCAAGGGCACCGACAAGGATGCCGCTACCCGCGTTGGCAAGGAACTCGCCGAGGCCGCCAAGAAGGCGGGTATTACCTCGGTAGTGTTCGACCGTGGCGGTTTCCTCTTCCATGGCCGCGTCAAGGCGCTGGCCGAAGCCGCCCGTGAAGGCGGGCTGGAGTTCTGATCATGGCTGACGCAAACACCGAAATCCAGACCGACGTCCCGGCCGAAGGCGGCCAGGAAGTCCGTGAAGGTCGCGGTCGCGGTCGCGGCCGTGGCGAACGCGGCGAGCGTGGCGGCCGTGGCCGTCGCGACGACCGCCGTGGCGGCCGTGGCAACAACGAGGAAGAACAGGGCGAGGAGCTCATCGAGAAGCTCGTCCACATCAACCGCGTTTCGAAGACCGTGAAGGGCGGTAAGCGCTTTGGTTTCGCAGCTCTCGTCGTCGTTGGCGACGGCAAGGGCCGCGTCGGCTTCGGCCACGCCAAGGCTCGCGAAGTGCCTGAAGCGATCACGAAGGCCACTGCTTCTGCAAAGAAGAAGATGGTTCGCGTGCCGCTCAAGGACGGTCGCACCCTGCACCATGACGGCAAGGGCCACTTCGGCGCCGGCAAGGTGAACGTGCGTACGGCTCCCGCTGGTACCGGCATCATCGCCGGTGGCCCGATGCGCGCCGTGTTCGAGAGCTTGGGTGTCCATGACGTCGTGACCAAGTCGGTCGGCACCTCGAATCCGTACAACATGATCCGCGCCACCTTCGACGCGCTGACCAACCAGACTTCGCCGAAGTCGGTTGCCCAGCGTCGTGGCAAGAAGGTCGCTGACCTTCTCGGTCGTGGCGGCGCCAGCGAGGCAGAGGCGGAAGCCGCTGCCGAAGCCATCGCGGAGTAATCAGTCATGGCGAAGATCAAGATCAAGCAGATCGGTTCGCCGATCCGTCGTCCCGAGAACCAGAAGAAGATCCTGATCGGTCTGGGCCTCGGTAAGATGCACAAGATCGTCGAACTGGAAGACACTGCGGAAGTCCGCGGTGCGATCGCCAAGCTTCCGCACATGGTTGCGGTGGTCGACTGATCGACCGGCCTTATGGCTGTTATGAAAGGGCTCCGGTGGAAACGCCGGGGCCTTTTTATTTGCCAGGTTGAGGCGTTACCTAGGGAAAAGGGTTGGGTTCGTTAACCAAGATCGGATATTCCTGGGCCTGAAAGAGGCTGCTTTGGACGGGGCTTTGTTATCGAACTGCGTTAGGGCGGTGAGTTCAGCCGCGACTTGTGATGCCTCGCAGGATCGCGATCGTGCGTCTTCTTTTGGTCGAAAGTGTTGGGGCTGGGCTAAGTTGGCACCGGCAAGCCTGTTCTTGGTTGTCGCCGGGTTGCTTCGGGCAAGCACTTTCGGTGATCCGAATGTCCACATCGACGAGGTCTTCTACCAGACGGTAGGCATTGCCATGCACCATGGTGCCATTCCGTATGTGGACGTGTGGGATCGGAAGCCATGGGGGCTGTTCTTTGTCTATTATCTGATAACGGGCCTGTCAGATGCGCCTCTTGCCTACCAGGCGGTGGCAACGGTTTTCGCGGCAGGGACGGCTCTTATTATTTCGCGCATCGCGGCCCGCTGGCATGGGGAGAAGGCCGGGATCTTTTGCGGTCTTGGCTATCTACTCTGGCTGGAACAGGCACAGGGTTTCTTTGGCCAGGCGCCGATCTGGTATAACTTGTTCGTGGCCAGCGCTGCTCTGCTGATTTTGGAGTGCGCGGCTAGCCTGAGCGAAGGCAGGGTTGACTGGCGGAGCTTCGCGGCGATGGTGATGGGCGGTTGTGCGATCACGATTAAGCAGACCAGCCTGTTCGAATGTGTCTGGCTTGGTCTTTATGCAACGCACGTTCTGTGGCGTGGGCCGCACGGAAGCCTGTGCAAGACGGCCGTCATTGCGGGGTGGTTGTTGGTTGGTGCGTTGCCTACGCTCGCCGTTGCTGCTGGTTACGGCTTGGCGGGCTATGGAACGATTTGGCTACAAGCGATGATCGGTGCGAACTTTCACAAGCCTATCGACACAGCGTCCTCGATGATCCGAGCGTTGATCATGTTCGTGATGCTGGCGCCATTCATTATGTTGTTTGTGCTGAGCTTGCCGACGATGGCTCGGGATGAGCGCAGGTTTCTGGCAGGTTGGTTGCTGGCGGCGCTCATGGGGCTAGTTTCGGTTCCGAACTTCTATCTCCATTACGCGCTCCCGATTCTCGTGCCGTTGTCGGTAGCTGCAGGAGGGTTCCTCGCCGGGCGATGGACGGGGGCGCTGGCATTGGGGGTGCTGGTGTTCCTGGCAATGCGCGACACGCAGGCGTTGGATTTCGAGCATGCCCAGCGTTCCCGTGCGGCTATTGATGCGCTGGCGACTGCCGTCAAGAGGCACGACGATGGATCGCCGTTGTTCGTCTATGACGGGCCTGTGCAGCTTTACGCACTTACGGGCCATCGTTTTGTGACGCCGCTCGTGTTCACGCCGCATCTTGCCCAGGCGATCGAGCGAGACGTCAGTCATCTGTCGACGCTGGGAGAAGTGCGCCGGGTTTTGGCGGAGCGGCCGGGGACGGTGGTGCTGGCCAGTAAGCCTTGGCAAGGCCCGGTGAACTGGGAGACGTTGGTTCCGGTGCGCGCTTATGCCTTGCGCAATTGCCGTCTGGTCGCGCGGGTGATGACCCCCTCCTGGCTTCATGAAGAAACGATCGACGTCTGGGGCGACTGCAATCGGCGGAATTGAGTGTAGACCGGGCGAAAAGCTGTGGTTTGGCGTAAGTCATGCTCCACTATCGTTGGAGAGTTGTGCTAAGCGCGCCGGTCTCCGGCAACGGAAACCCGTCGACACCAATGCATTCCCTGGGGGACACCTTGCTTCGCAGGACCATCGCGGCCTCTTCGCTGATTATTGCCACACTCGCCGTATCGGCTTGTAGCGGAGGCGGATCGAGCGAGGACGAGACTTATGTCGAGGAAAGCCCCGCAGCGGAGCCGCCTTGCGCCGATCCGTTGGCGGATCCGGTTACGCTGGAGCGCTATCGCAGTGCCGATCGTGCCTTGAAGGCGACGCTTGCTGCCGGTCGCGCTGATCCTATCGAAGAAGCGCAGAAGGCAATCGCCGCCGGAGATTTCCGGCTGGTTGCGGCGGTCACGGTCGAGGGGATCGACACGCGCGAGTTCGGTGCGCTCTGCGCCCTGCGCGGCGGTCTCAATCCGCGTATGGCGCGGGTGGTGACATATTATGGTGAGGACGGCGAGCCCTCGCCGGTTCCCAGCCTTAAACCTGGCGACCAGCCTTCGGATATCGCCAGCGACACGCCGGATAGTGCCCATGGCGACGGGCTCGTAGCCTTCGCGCGCGCGTTCAATGAATCCCTGATTAGTGATCCTGCCTATCCCTATCGAGACGTATGCCGCGTGCTTGAACCGCAGGACGCCGATGCCGCGGGCAAGGACGTCGGTTCGGCGCATGGCGCGATGGTCCGTGCCGTCAGTGAGGCGCCTAAACGTGATTACGGCTTTCCTGATCTTGGCCCGCTCTCAATCGGAGCGACACTCGCCGACGCTGCCCGGCGCGGTAACGTTGCCGCGATGCGACGTATGCTCGACGGTGAAGCCCGCAGCCAGAAGAAGGGGATCGCGTCTACGAAGCCGGGTGCCGAGGTGGCCCAAAGTTCTGTTATTCTTGATGCGCCGGATCTGTTCGGAATGACGCCGCTTGCATGGGCAATGGCCTACCGTCGGGGGGATGCTGTGCGTTTCCTGCTGGCTCGTCATGCCAGCCCGTCGGGCGCCCAGTGCCAGGCTCTCGTTGATCGCGATTCTCCGATGCAAATCGCCCGTTCGATGGGGTGGCTGGGCATGGTGCGGCGGATGAAGCCGATGGTTTCGTCTGAGGACTATGCTGCATTGGCCGAAGGACCGAAGCTTGCCGATGGAAGCAAGGGCACCTTCAACAGCGAACTGGCGAAGCTCGGTGATCGCTATGGCACCATTTTTAACAAGGACGAAATGACGCGCCACTCGCTCACCTTCAAGGTGGATGCGATGGGCAAGATGGCGTCCTGCGAGTTCACGCCGAAGAGCGTGTCGCCGGAATTCGATGCCGAGATCTGCAAGCTGGGCCGCGCGGTGCTTGAATGGTTGCCTGGACGCGATTCGGAAGGGCGTCCGCAAGGTGGAGAAGGCAAGGTGATGATCCGCTTGCGGGGGGCGTGAAGTGCCTTTTGGCCTGCGCAAAGCCGATTTTCGGGCCTTGTCGCGCCCATTAAGGGGTGACAAGCCTTAATCTTTCCCCTAAGCGGCGCCCTCCTTAAAGCGCGATTTAAAGCGAAAGCGAGTGCAGATTATGAAACTGAATGACATCCGTGACAACGCCGGCGCCCGTCACCGCCGCATCCGCGTGGGCCGTGGCATCGGTTCGGGCAAGGGCAAGACTGCCGGCCGCGGTCAGAAGGGTGCGAAGGCGCGCTCGGGCGTTTCGATCAACGGCTTCGAGGGCGGCCAGATGCCGCTCCACATGCGTCTTCCGAAGCGCGGCTTCAGCAACAAGAAGTTCGCCAGCGACTACGCCGAAGTGAACCTGGGCATGATCCAGAAGGCGATCGATGCTGGCAAGCTCGATATCGCGAACACCGTTGACCACGCCGCCCTTAAGGATGCAGGTCTCGCTCGCGGCGGCAAGGATGGCGTGCGCCTCCTCGCCAAGGGTGAACTGACCGCCAAGGTCACCTTCAACGTCGCCGGTGCCTCGAAGGGCGCCGTTGCTGCCGTCGAGAAGGCTGGTGGTTCGGTGATCGTTCCTGTCAAGGAAACCGCCGAGGCCTGAGGCCGAGCGGTATCGCATCCGCGATAGCTCATAGGGAGAGGGCGGGCGCCGGGCGCTTCGCCCTCTCTTCGTTCCGGGCAATCGGATATCCGATTCCAAGGGGCAATGACAGGTAGGGGTCTTTCAGACCTTGGACGAATGTCTATATGAGCGGACCAGAACCGGGGTTCGACAAGCCTGCGCGCAGTCGCTAAGGCAAGTGCGAACCGACTATTCGAGGCATTACCAATCGTCATGGCTTCTCGCGCCGACAACGTTGCCAGCTCGCTGAACCTGGCCAATTTCTCGAAGGCCACCGAACTCAAGAACCGTATCTGGTTCACGATCGGTGCGCTTATCGTCTTCCGCTTCCTGAGCTTCGTGCCGCTCCCGGGCGTCAACCCGGTGATTCTCGCCAAGCTCTACGACAAGACCCAGGGCGGCATTCTCGACCTGTTCAACACTTTCTCGGGTGGTTCGCTTTCGCGCATGAGCCTGATTGCGCTCGGCGTGATGCCTTACATCACCGCCTCGATCGTGGTTCAGCTGGCCGCGGCCCTGCACCCGGCGCTGATGGCGCTGAAGAAGGAGGGCGAAGCCGGCCGCAAGAAGCTCAACCAGTACACGCGCTACGGTGCCGTGCTGCTTTGCGCGATCCAGGGCTGGTTCCTGGCCGTGAGCCTTGAAGCCTACGGCGCGTCGAGTGGTCTGCCTGCCGTCGTCGATCCGGGCCTCGTGTTCCGCGTCGGGGCGGTTATCTCGCTGGTTGGCGGAACCATGTTCCTGCTGTGGCTGGGTGAGCAGATCACCGCGCGCGGCATCGGCAACGGCGTTTCGCTGATCATCATGGCTGGTATCGTCGCGCAGATGCCGACGTTCGCCAGCAACCTTGGCCAGGCGTACAGCGCCGGCGATACGGGTTCGATCCTGATTATCGCGCTCATCGTGCTGCTGGTCGGCATGATCCTGGGTATCTGCTTCTTCGAGCGCGCCCAGCGCCGCCTGCTGATCCAGTATCCCAAGCGCGCAACCCAGCGCGGCATGATGCAGGCCGACCGCAGTCACCTGCCGCTCAAGCTGAACACGGCTGGCGTCATTCCGCCCATCTTCGCCAGCTCGTTGCTGTTGTTGCCGCTGACGATCACGCAGTTCGCCGGCAAGTCGCTCAATCCCGATTCGTTCGGTGGCAAGCTTGTCATCACGCTCAACCAGTACCTTGGTCACGGGAAGCCGCTCTACATGGCGCTTTATGCCGGCGGCATCATCTTCTTTTCGTTCTTCTACACCGCCGTCGTCTTCAATCCCGAAGAGACTGCCGAGAACTTGAAGAAGAATGGCGGCTTCATCCCCGGCATCCGTCCGGGCAAGAACACTGCCAACTATCTGGACTACGTGTTGACGCGCGTGACCGTGATTGGCGCGCTGTACCTGACCGTGGTTTGCACCGTTCCCGAGTACTTCCTCTCGATGACCGGTCTGCCGCTGCTGTTCATGGGCGGCACCAGCCTGCTGATCGTCGTCAACGTGACGGTCGACACCATCACCCAGATCCAGTCGCATTTGCTGGCGCACCAGTATGGCGACCTGATCAAGAAGGCCAAGCTGAAGGGACGTCTGCGCTGAATGCAGTGCAGACCAGGGATAATTGAGGGGTTAAGGCGTGAATATCATCCTGTTGGGCCCGCCGGGGGCGGGCAAGGGCACCCAGGCGCAGCGTCTGGTTGAAAAGCACGGCATGCGCCAGCTTTCGACTGGCGACATGCTGCGCGCCGCCGTCAAGGCGGGGACGCCCACCGGCCTGGAAGCGAAGGCGGTCATGGATCGCGGCGAACTGGTTTCGGACGCGATCGTTTCGGCGTTGATCGGTGAGGAACTCGATGTGATGGGCGTCGGCGTTGGCGCGATCTTCGACGGTTATCCGCGCACGGCGGCGCAGGCCGAATCGCTCGACGAGATCTTGTCGGCACGCGGTCGCAAGCTCGACCGTGTGGTGGAACTCGAAGTGAACGAAGACGCGTTGGTTGAGCGCATTACCGGTCGCTTCACTTGCTCCACGTGCGGCAAGGGCTACCACGACAAGTTCGAACAGCCCAAGGTCCCGGGTGTGTGTGACAAGTGCGGCGGTACCGAGTTCAAGCGTCGTCCGGACGACAATGCCGAGACCGTGCGCACACGCATGGCTGAGTACCGAGCCAAGACCGCGCCGATCCTGCCGATCTACGAGGAGCGTGGGATCGTCTCCAAGGTCGACGGAATGGCTGAAATGGATGATGTGACGGCTGCCATCGAGGCGGCGCTCAAATCCTGATGCATCAAGGGGCTCGCGGAATACCGCGGGCCCTTTTCGCATCCGGAATGGGGCGCTAGGCTTGCGGTGTCGCCGGGCTTGTCGTGTCATGTCCCGGATGTTTCGACGGGGCAAACGATGATGAATTCTGCAAGGTACGCGGCGTTGGCGCTGGCTGCATGGGGTGTGGCTTTTACCGGCGCGGCTGAGGCCAAAGTGCAGGAAGTAAGCGAGCGCGGGATCGTCCTGCGCTACGTTGCCCATGTGTCGGTCGGGCCGGAAGAGACCTGGGCGGTGTTGGTGAAGCCGTCGCAGTGGTGGGATTCGGAGCATACCTATTCGGGCGATGCGGCCAATCTCACGCTTGATGCCCGGCCTGGCGGCTGTTTCTGCGAAGTGCTGCCGGCCGCCGCTGGGGCCGAGGGAGGTGCGCGTGGCGGCGTGGAGCACATGCGGGCCATCTACGTTGACAAGGGCAGGGCGCTTCGGCTCTCGGGCGCGCTCGGGCCGCTGCAGGCCGACGCGGCGGTGGCAACGCTGACCTTCCAGTTCAAGCCGGATGAGACCGGGACGCAGGTTCTCGTCGAATACGTGGTCGGCGGTTATTTCCGCGGTGACCCGGCAAAGCTGGCGCCGATGTTCGACGGCGTGCTGGGCGAGCAGGTGGGCCGTCTGGTGGAGAAACTGGGGGGCTCATTCGCGGCGGCGTTCCGGCCGGAAACGATGGACGAGGGTATTCCTGAAGCGGCTGCCGTGCCTGCCGAGCTGGCCGGGCCGCCAGTGCCCAAGGCGGACGGCAAGGCGCGGATCATCGGCCGTTGACGGGGAGAAATGCCGCGCCATTGTACGCAGGTGATTGCGCGCGCGGCGCTTTCTTTGACTGCGCCGGCGGATTGCGGTATAATCCATCTATCATGGGTGCCGCGCGACCCGCCGAAGAGCGGCAGTGCATCCGTCGGCCAGTGCGCGCGCTTCGTCGCGCCGATGAGGTCGCACATCGGGCCATGCAGCCCGAGCGCTGGAGTCGAGGTTTGCAGGCGTTGACATGCCTTGCGAATCGGTCTAAGCGCGCCGTTCACTTGACACTTGCGGCAAGTCCGGATGGCGCAGGCAACCATGTTGCTGTGCTCCGGACCTTTTGCCATTTCGGCAGTTTCAGGTGTTTGAGCGTTGAGATGGGAAAGCCCGAAAGGGCATTCCTGTGGAGCATGGAGAATTAAGTGGCTCGTATTGCAGGGGTAAATCTCCCCACCAACAAGCGCGTTATCATCGCGCTGACCTATATCCATGGCATCGGTCGTACCAAGGCCCTGGAAATCGCTGATAAGCTGGGCATTGATCACAGCCGGCGCATTCAGGACCTGTCGGACGCGGAAGTCCTGCAGATTCGCGAAACCATCGACGCGGAGCACACCGTCGAAGGCGACCTTCGTCGCGAAACCGCGATGAACATCAAGCGTCTGATGGACCTCGCCTGCTACCGTGGCCTGCGTCACCGCAAGGGTTTGCCGGTTCGTGGCCAGCGCACGCATACCAATGCGCGCACCCGCAAGGGCAAGGCCAAGCCGATCGCCGGCAAGAAGAAGTAAGTCGCCTTTCGGCTTCTTTCCCGCAGCGACTAATCTACAGGATATACGGACATGGCACGCGAACCCCAGCGCATTAAGCGCCGCGAACGCAAGAACATCACCAGCGGCATCGCCCACGTGAATGCTAGCTTCAACAACACCATGGTGACCATCACCGACGCCCAGGGCAACGCGATCTCGTGGTCCTCGGCCGGCATGATGGGCTTTAAGGGCAGCCGCAAGTCGACTCCCTACGCCGCGCAGGTCGCCGCTGACGACGCCGGCAAGAAGGCCGCCGAACACGGCGTGCGCACCCTTGAAGTCGAAGTCAAGGGCCCGGGTTCGGGCCGTGAGAGCGCGCTGCGCGCCCTCCAGGCTGTCGGCTTCACCATTACCTCGATCCGCGACGTGACGCCGATCCCGCACAACGGTGTTCGTCCGTCGAAGCGCCGTCGCGTCTGATCGAGCTAATACGGACGGCGAACCGGTCGCCGTCCGACTTCGGAACGTCCCGGGCCTTTCCACCAGGCTTCGGGGCGTAACCGCCATCACTCCCAGGGGAAGTCCATGACTGTCAACATCAAGAACTGGCAGGAACTCAAGAAGCCGAACAGCCTTGAGATCAAGCCGGGACCCGACCCCAAGCTGAAGGCGACCTTCATCGCCGAACCGCTGGAGCGTGGCTTCGGCCTGACGCTCGGCAACGCGCTGCGCCGCGTGCTGCTCTCCTCGCTTCAGGGAGCCGCGATCACCTCGATCAAGATCGAGAACGTCCTTCACGAGTTCTCGTCGCTGGCCGGCGTTCGCGAAGACGTCACGGACATCGTCCTCAACGTCAAGCAGATCGCGCTCAAGATGCAGGGCGAAGGCCCGAAGCGTCTCCAGCTCTCGGCCACTGGCCCGGGCGAAGTGAAGGCCGGCGACATCGCCGTGTCGGGCGACATTGAGGTCATGAACAAGGACCTCGTGATCTGCCACCTCGACGATGGTGCGGTCCTGAACATGGAACTCACCGCCGACACCGGCAAGGGCTACGTCCCCGCCGTGTCGAACCGTCCCGTTGATGCGCCGATCGGTCTTATCCCGGTCGACTCGCTCTACTCGCCGGTCCGTCAGGTCAGCTACAAGGTCGACAATGCCCGTATCGGTCAGGAACTCGACTACGACAAGCTGAGCCTCACGGTCGAAACCGACGGCACTGTCACCCCGGAAGACGCCGTTGCCTATGCAGCGCGCATTCTTCAGGACCAGCTCGCGCTGTTCGTCCACTTCGAGGACATTGCCCCGGTTGGCGCTTCGCCGATGATCGGTATGGCTGCTGGCGGCGCTACTGCTTCGGAGGAGAGCGACACCAACCAACTCAACCGCTACCTCCTCAAGAAGGTGGACGAGTTGGAACTGTCGGTCCGTTCGGCCAACTGTCTCAAGAACGACAACATCATCTACATCGGCGATCTGGTCCAGAAGACCGAAGCCGAGATGCTGCGCACGCCGAACTTCGGCCGCAAGTCGCTCAATGAGATCAAGGAAGTCCTTTCGTCGATGGGCTTGCGCCTCGGCATGGATATCCCGGGCTGGCCGCCCGAAAACATCGAAGAGATGGCTAAGAAGCTGGAGCAGGAACTGCTCGGCTGATTGGCATTGTCGATACCGAATTGAAGAGGGCCTCGCGGGAAACTGTGGGGCCTTTTTCTTTGGCCATTGGCTGCATGAGATGTGCGCTTCATCTGCATTAAAAGATCATTTTGGGGTGGGAGGTGCCGCGTCTACCAAGTGGTGATGCACGATCATTCCAAATACAACGCCACGTTTAGCCTGCGCGCCCGGCTAACGAGTTTGGGTTTCGCGTGGCGTGGGCTTTGCCTGATGGGCGTACGGGAGCATAATGCGTGGGTGCATTTAGCCGCGCCGATAGGTGTCGTGGGCGGCGGACTGGGCTTGAATGTTTCGGCACGAGATTGGTGCGCGCTGCTGCTCGCCATGGCGCTGGTGTGGCTCGCAGAGGCATTCAACACCGCGATCGAGACCCTGTGCGATCGGGGCGAGCCAGGGTTTGATGAGGCGATCAGGAACATCAAGGACATCGCGGCAGGAGGAGTTTTGATCGCTGCGGTCGCGGCGGCGGCTGTCGGATTTTTGACGCTCGGGCCACCGCTTCTTGTCTTACTGACATGAGGGAATGAATTGCAACACTTGACTCTCACGCGGTTTTCGTATTGAGCGCGCCTTCACACATACCGGCTTTGGGCGGTGGCCGTACCACATCGCCAGGCAGGCAGTACCTTGAACGGCTGTCTGACGAACGGAGAAAAAGACATGCGTCATAAGTATGGTCAGCGTAAGCTGCAGCGTACCTCGGGTCACCGCGCCGCGCTGCTGCGCAACATGGCTGCCGCGCTCATCAAGCATGAGCAGATCCAGACCACTACGCCCAAGGCGAAGGAACTTCGCCCCTATCTCGAAAAGCTGATTACGCTCGCGAAGCATGGTGGCCTTTCGAACCGTCGTTTGGCGCATGCTCGCCTGATGGACGAGGTACAGGAAAAGAAGCTCTTCGAAGTGCTGGCAGAGCGTTATGCCGGCCGTGCTGGCGGCTATACCCGTATCATCAAGGCTGGCATTCGCGCATCGGATGCCGCTCCGATTGCGATCATCGAGCTCGTCGACCGTGATATTTCGGAAAAGGGCAAGGACTCTGGTCCGGTCCTGACCGACGAAAACGAATACGCTGAGGCCTGATCGGGTGGCGTGCCCTCCGTGCCCTTTTTAGGGGCAGGGTCGGGGCAAAAATTGTAAAGGGCGGTTACGGGTGACGAACTCGTAACCGCCTTTTTCTGTTTGGCGACGAGGCGGTTAATCGGAGCATGACGAGATGGAGGTCGCTCTGAACGCTGAGGCTAGAAGCTACGCTCGATTCGTTACGACATTCAAGGCAGGGCATGATAGCGTCCCCTCCAATGGCAATGAAACGGATTCATGTGCGTCGGTTCGAACGTCTGTGTGGTGATGATTTAAGGGGCTGGGAAGGTGGCCCGGCTTGATCAGGTGGGATCATCCGATGGCTCGAAATGGACGAAAATAGGGGCGCGAAAACAAGAATCGATTCAGTCTAGACGGATCATGCTCTATCGGCCCCGTCCGGGCCATTGTGGACAGGCAGACCTAGTGACCAGTGGATAGCGGCGCCGCGCAGAGTAAAGCCTGCTGCGGCAGCCAGCGCCCAGCTAAGGCTCGCCGATAGCCCCACAGTGATGCCCGCCGCAGCTAGCGCAGCGGCCAGTGCGGCAGCAGTCACATAAAGTTCTGGCCGCATTAAGATGGAGGGACGACCGGCCAAAACGTCGCGAATAATCCCACCTACACAGCCGGTCACAACACCCATGAGAATAGCGGGGGCAACCGGGACGCCCCAAGCGAGGGCCTTGATCGTGCCGAATACCGCGTACACGGAGAGGCCCAATGCGTCGGCCCATTCCAGTAGGCGGCCCTGCCACCACCTGACTGGCGTGAACCACGCGAGCAGCGCAACGGCGAGGCACACCGGTGCAACGTATTGGTCGCGGATCCAGAACACCGGCGCGCCAATGAGCAGGTCGCGCAAGGTGCCTCCGCCGACTCCAGTCATCAGCGCGAAAAAGGCGGCGGTGATAAATGTTTGACGCATTTGTACGGCTGAAAGTGCGCCGGACAGTGCGAAGACAGCAATGCCGAATAAGTCGATTACCGGTGGGAGTACAGGGTTAAGGGGCGGATCCATGGTCAACATGTCTGTAGCATAGGTCCGTTGGGCAGGCTTCGGAAAGAGGGCCCGCTGCGCGACAGTGTGGATCGCACTCCAGCGGCAATCAAGAGGATATCCGCTATCTGATGATCCAGCGTAAGCTGATGCCCGAAGTCTTGGGTGTTCTGGGGGGCGACGAACAGAATGCGAATTCCCATTGCCTGACGGCTGAACGTTCCGGAACAGTACGATTGTTATATCTCGTAATTGTTCGTTGCAGGCGCCGCGCGTTGCAGTGCCATTTAAGCACCGTTTTGCTGTACCGTAGACCATACTGCCATGTGCATGCCTGCAGCTCCGCATCGGTGGTCTGTCTGCTCTGAAACGACCGGCCTACCACGCTGGGGAGTGGAGTAGGAAGTGCATAAGCGCTTCCCCTCCCCGAACCGTACGTGCACCTTTCAGCGCATACGGCTCTCCATTCAACCTTGGCCCAAGGCCATGGCGACATCATGATAGCGAGAAGTGACGGTGTTTCGGAGTTCGTCCCTGAAGATGTAGGGGTTTCGTTCCGGGTTCCGCCACCGCAACTGCATCTTCTGGCTAGGTGTTTGGTCCCAGCATGTGATCGGCTGAACGATAAAGCCCTCGGGCTTTGATTTCCAGAGTTGTTCGATGGCCTCGTAAGGCGTCCTGAACTTCAGAGCGACATTCTTGGCATACCGCGCATTCACGCGGATGACGTGGAAACCATGCTCCTCCAACACTTCGAACGCTGGGATCCATTTGGCGGCGGTAGATTCCATCGCCAGGCTTGTGACGCCGCACGCTTTGAACCAGCGCGCCATATCATGCAGGTCACCGGTGAATGTGTTGAATGCGCGTACGGGCCGATCATCGGCGCCGGGATTGACCGCTGCCATGTCCAGGGGGATCCGATATCGATCGTCGCCGCGCCCGGCACAATCATCGGCATATCGCCGACTTTCGCCGCTTTTTATCTACTCATTCCTCATCTCCTCCAGAATGGGGGGCATGGGCGATGCAAACCGTCATTTTCCTAATCGGGATCACCGCTGTGCGGCGCCACCACTCTCAAGTGCGTAACTGCTCACAGACTACGTTTTTTAACGGGGTATCATGCCACCAATATGCGAACGGCCGCAGCCCTCCTGGTGAGCCGCATAGCACGGCCCGTTTCTCGCGCGCGCAGGCGGGCTAAACCCGCGACCGTTTTTTAGAATGTCGCGCTCCTCGGTCGTCCGGGCAAGCTCGCGCTTCAACTGATGGATCTCGGCATCCTTGCAGGCATCGCCAGACACCACCTTCGCCAGTTGCCGCTTCCAAGCGCACAGTGAATGCTGACTGACGCCGCGCCGCGCGGATACCTCCGCTACCGGATACCGACGTTCGGTGATCTGGGCCACCGCATCACGCTTGAACTCATCGCTGAAATTAGGCTCCCCTTCGTCGTCTCCAGCCCTTAAAATTAGGATAGAAGGCGTCCAGAAATCTAGGGGCTACTCATTTTGAACCGAAAAAGGCCGGTGGCGCTTCTGCGCCACCGGCCTTTGCTTGCCTTCTGGGAAGGGCCGCCGATCAGATGTGGATCGGCTTGCCGGTGACGGCCATGGCCGCTTCCTTGATCGCTTCCGAGTGGGTCGGGTGCGCGTGGCAGGTGTAGGCGATGTCTTCCGAGGTCGCGCCGAATTCCATGGCCTGCGCAGCCTGGGCGATCATCGTGCCCGCCACCGAGGCGATACACCACACGCCGAGCACGCGGTCGGTTTCAGCGTCGGCGATCACCTTCACGAAGCCATCGGGCTCGTGGTTGGTCTTGGCGCGCGAGTTGGCGAGCATCGGGAACTTGCCGACCTTCACGCCGCCGCGAGCCTTGGCGGCTTCTTCGGTCAGGCCCACGCCGGCGATTTCGGGCTGCGTGTAGACCACGCCCGGGATCACGTCGTGGTTTACGATGCCGGTCAGGCCCGCGATGTTCTCGGCCACGGCGATGCCTTCGTCTTCGGCCTTGTGCGCGAGCATCGGGCCGGGGATCACGTCGCCGATAGCCCATACGCCGGACACCTTGGTGCCGAAGTCGTGGTCGGTCTCGATCTGGCCGCGCTGGTTGAGTTCGAGGCCGATGTTCGCGAGGCCGAGGCCGTCGGTGTTCGGCTTGCGGCCGATGGCGACGAGCACGACGTCCGCGTCGATCACTTCGGCAGCGCCGCCGGCGGCGGGCTCGACAGTGACCTTGGCAGCCTTGCCTTCAACCGCAACGCCGGTGACCTTGGTCGAAAGCTTGAGCGTCATACCCTGCTTCTTGAAGATCTTGGCGGCTTCCTTGCGGACGTCGAGGTCCATGCCGGGGAGCAACTGGTCGAGGAATTCGACAACGGTGACTTCCGCGCCGAGACGGCGCCAGACCGAACCGAGTTCGAGGCCGATCACGCCGCCGCCGATGACGACCATCTTCTTCGGGACGGAGGCCAGTTCCAGCGCGCCGGTCGAGTCCACGACCACGCCGCCGGCGTTGTCGATCTCGACGCCCGGAAGCGGGGTGACCGAGGAACCGGTGGCGATCACGATGTTCTTGGCGGTGACGGTCTTGCCGGCAACCTCAACGCTATGCGCGTCCTTGAACTGGGCGAAGCCCTTTAGCCAGTCGATCTTGTTCTTCTTGAACAGGAACTCGATGCCGCCGGTCAGGCCCTTCACGGCGTCCTTGCGCTGGCCCTGCATGGTGTCGAGGTCAAGCTCGGGGGTCACCTTGATGCCCATCGCCGCCATCGCGCCGCCCTTGGCCGCGTCGAAGTATTCCGAAGCGTGGAGCAGCGCCTTCGAGGGGATGCAGCCGACGTTGAGGCAGGTTCCGCCCAGCGTCTCGCGGCCTTCGGCGCAAGCGGTCTTCAGACCAAGCTGCGCGGCGCGGATCGCTGCGACATAGCCGCCAGGGCCGGCACCGATGACAAGGACGTCGTAATCGTAATCAGCCATTGTTCAGGCCTCCGTACGCTCGTGCTTCGCACTAATAGCTACGAGCGGAAAATAGTCATTGGATCTCACGTGAAAACCCCGCCCGACCAAGATCGGTGCGGACGGGGCATTCGGATCAGAGGTCGATGAGGAGACGGGTGGGATCCTCGATCGCTTCCTTGATGGTCTTCAGCGCGGTAACGGCTTCGCGACCGTCGATGATGCGGTGGTCGTAGGACAGCGCGATGTACATCATCGGGCGGATCACGATCTCGCCGTTACGCACGACCGGGCGGTCCTCGATGCGGTGCAGACCGAGCACGGCCGACTGCGGGGGGTTGATGATGGGGGTCGACATCAGGCCGCCGAACACGCCGCCGTTCGAGATGGTGAAGGTACCACCGGCCATGTCGGCCATGGTCATGGTGCCTTCCTTGGCCTTCTTGCCGAATTCGGCAATGGCCTTCTCGATGCCGGCGAAGCCCAGCTTGTCGCAGTCCTTCACGACCGGAACGACGAGGCCGTTGGGGGCCGAGACGGCGATCGAGATGTCGACGTAGTCGTGGTAGACGATCTCGTCACCGTCGATCTGTGCGTTGACGGCCGGGATGTCCTTGAGGGCGAGGACCGAAGCCTTGGCGAAGAACGACATGAAGCCGAGCTTGATGCCGTGCTTCTTCTGGAACACGTCCTTGTACTTCTCGCGCGCTTCGATGACGGCCGACATGTCGACGTCGTTGAAGGTGGTGAGAAGCGCGGCGTTGTCCTGTGCGGACTTCAGGCGCTTGGCGATGGTCTGGCGCAGACGCGTCATCTTGACGCGCTCTTCGTTGCGCGCAGCCGGAGCAGCGGCAGCCGAAGCAGCGACAGGGGCCGAAGCCGGCTTGTTCTTGGCCGCTTCAAGGACGTCGTCCTTGGTGATGCGGCCGTCCTTGCCGGTGCCCTTGATGGTGGCGGGGTCGATGCCATGCTCAAGGATCGCGCGGCGCACCGCCGGCGACAGAACCGAGGAACCGGCCGAAGCGTCGTCCGCGGCAGGAGCCGGGGCGGGCGCGACGGCAGCGGCAGCCGGGGCCGGAGCAGGGGCGGCAGCAGCCGGAGCGGCTGCGGGGGCAGCAGCGGCGCCCGAGCCTGCTTCGATCGTGGCGATCAGCGCGCCGACGACGACGGTGTCGCCTTCCTTGGCAAGCTGCTGTCCCATGACGCCGGCGTGCGGCGCCATGACGTCGATGGCGACCTTGTCGGTCTCGAGGCTGGCGATGGGCTCGTCAGCGGCAACCGGCTCGCCGGGCTGCTTCAGCCACTGGCCGATGGTGGCCTCGGCGACGGATTCCCCGAGGACGGGGACCTTGACTTCGGTGGTCATGATTTATCTCAAGCCTTCTGCTTGCGGCGGAGTTCGGAACGGACGGAGAGGTGCAGCGCATCGGCAACCAGCGCGGCCTGTTCGGCGACGTGGCGCTTGGCGAGACCGGTGGCCGGCGAGGCCGAGGCGTTGCGGCCGGCATAGCGCGGACGCGGCTGGGCGACACCGGCTTCGATGGCGGCAGCTTCGATCTGCGATTCGACGAAGAACCAGGAACCGTTGTTCTGCGGTTCTTCCTGGCACCAGACGATCTCTTCGAGGTTGGGCATGCGCGAAAGGCGCTTGGCCAGCGGCTCGCCCGGGAAGGGGTAGAGCTGTTCGAGGCGGATGATCTGGGTGTCGTCGATCTCGGCAGCGTCGCGTGCTTCGAGGATGTCATAGAAGACCTTGCCCGAGCACAGGATGACCTTCTTCGTCGCCTCGTCGCTCGAACCGTTCGGGTCCGAGAGCAGGCGGCGGAAGTGGCCGTCACCGAGGAATTCCGAAGCGGGCGACTTGGCCAGCGGATGACGCAGAAGCGACTTCGGCGTCATGATAACCAGCGGCTTGCGGAACGGACGGTGCATCTGACGGCGCAGAACGTGGAAGTAGTTTGCGGGCGTCGTGATGTTGCAGACTTGGATGTTGTCCTGTGCGCAAAGCTGCAGGTAACGCTCTAGGCGGGCCGACGAGTGCTCCGGACCCTGGCCTTCGTAGCCATGGGGCAGCAGCATGACGAGGCCGTTGGCGCGCAGCCACTTGGACTCGGCCGAGGCGACGTACTGGTCGATGATGATCTGCGCGCCGTTGGCGAAGTCGCCGAACTGCGCTTCCCAGAGCACCAGGGTCTTCGGATCGGCGCTGGCATAGCCGTACTCGAAGCCGAGTACGCCATATTCCGAAAGCGTCGAATTCAGCACCTCGAAGCTGCCGTGGGGCAGGGTCTTGATCGGGGTGTACTTGTGCTCGTCCTTCTGGTCGACCCAGACGGCGTGACGCTGCGAGAAGGTGCCGCGTTCGCAGTCCTGACCGGACAGGCGCACGCCGTAGCCTTCGGTGACGAGGCTGCCGAATGCGAGTGCTTCGGCGGTCGCCCAGTCGAAACCGTCGCCCGACTTGAACATCTCTTCCTTGGCGGCGATCACGCGGGCCAGCGTCTTGTGGACGGTGAGGTCCTCGGGAACGGTGGTCAGCACGCGGCCGAGGCTGTCGAACAGCTTGCTCTCGATGCCGGTTTCGACATTGCGGCGCGCGGTTTCGGGGTCAGCCGGCTTGTGGAAGCCGCTCCACTGGCCCGAGAACCAGTCGGCCTGGTTGGACTTGTAGGTCTTGGCGGCCTCGAACTGCTCTTCCAGATGCTGCGTGAACGCGGCTTCGGTCTGCGGCAGGAATGCGTCGTCGATGACGCCTTCCTTCTTCAGGCGCTCGGCATAGATCTGGCTGACCGGCGGGTGCTGGCGGATCTGCGCGTACATCAGCGGCTGCGTGAAGCCGGGCTCGTCGCCTTCGTTGTGGCCGAAGCGGCGGTAGCACCACATGTCGATCACGATGTCGCGGCCGAAGGTTTGGCGATAGTCGATCGCCAGCTTGCAGGCGAAGGTAACGGCAGCCGGATCGTCGCCGTTGACGTGCAGGATCGGGGCCTGAACGCCCTTCGCCACGTCCGACGGATACGGCGAGTTGCGCGCGAACTGCGGGCTCGTCGTGAAGCCGATCTGGTTGTTGATGATGAAGTGGATGCAGCCGCCGGTGTTGTAGCCCTTCACGCCCGAGAGGCCGAAGCACTCCCAGATGATGCCCTGGCCGGCGAAGGCCGCGTCACCGTGGATGAGGACCGGCAGGACCTGCTTGTGCTTGGAACCGGGGCCTACGTCGTCGCCGATATCGTCGGCGATGGTCTGGTAGGCGCGGACCTTGCCGAGCACGACCGGATCGACGGTTTCAAGGTGCGACGGGTTGGGCATCAGGCTCATGTGGACCTTGATGCCGTCGAACTCACGGTCGGCAGAGGTGCCGAGGTGGTACTTCACGTCGCCCGAGCCGCCGACGTCTTCCGGGTTGGCGGTGCCGCCCGAGAATTCGTGGAAGATGACCTTGTAGGGCTTGGCAAGGACGTTGGCGAGGACGTTCAGGCGGCCGCGGTGGGCCATGCCGTACACGATTTCCTTCACGCCCAGCGTGCCGCCGTACTTGATCACGGCTTCGAGCGCCGGGATCATGGCTTCGCCGCCATCAAGGCCGAAGCGCTTCGTGCCGACGTACTTCTTGCCGAGGAACTTCTCGTACTGCTCACCGCGCACGACGGCCTGAAGGATCGCCTTCTTGCCTTCGACGGTGAACTCGATTTCCTTGTCGGCGCCTTCCATGCGCTCCTGGAGGAAGCGGCGTTCCTCGACATCGGCGATGTGCATGTATTCGAGGCCGACCTTGCCGCAGTAATTTGCGCGCAGGATCTGGACGATCTCGCGAACGGTCGTCCACTCAAGGCCCAGTGCGCCGCCGACGTAGACTGGACGGTCCTGCGCAGCGCCCACGAAGCCGTGGTACTCGGGGGTGAGGTCGGCCGGGAGCTGGCGCTGGTTCAGGCCGAGCGGGTCGAGGTTGGCGGCGAGGTGACCGCGCACGCGATATGTGCGGATCAGCATCATGGCGCGGATGGCGTCAGCCGCCGCTTCGTCTATGCGGGACTGGTCGATCTTCTGTCCGCCCTTGGCGGCAGCCTTCTCGATCTTGACCTTCAGCGCGCTGGGGTCGAGGCCCTGCGTGAGGTCGTCCTCGAACTCGGCGCCAACGAGGGGCCAGTTCTTGCGCTGCCAGCTAGGTCCGGCCTGCGGTCCGTCGAGGGACTGGTCCGGGGTGAAGTCGAAACTCTCGTCGCCCATGGGAATCACCTTCATGTGGCGTCGGGAGGGGATTCCCGGCGCTACCGAGCATAATCTGCGCGAAGCCGGCTTTCGGGGAGGAAAGTCCCGTGTCTTCGCAAATCATCCGGCGTCTTGATCACGCCGGTACTTTATAGACCCGTGGCGACGGAAAACCGCCGCCACGGGCAAAACTGACTTACGCCAGTTCCTTGAGAACCTCGACCAGCGTCTCGCCAAGCAGCGAGGGCGAGGGGGAGACGCGGATGCCCGCTTCTTCCATCGCCGCGATCTTGTCCTCGGCGCCGCCCTGGCCGCCCGACACGATCGCGCCGGCGTGGCCCATGCGACGGCCCGGAGGAGCCGTACGACCGGCGATGAAGCCGACCATCGGCTTCTTGCGGCCGCGCTTGGCTTCGTCCTTGAGGAACTGAGCCGCTTCTTCTTCGGCGCTGCCGCCGATTTCGCCGATCATGATGATCGACTTGGTCGCTTCGTCGGCCAGGAACAGTTCCAGGACGTCGATGAAGTTGGTGCCGTTGACCGGGTCACCGCCGATGCCGACGGCCGTGGTCTGGCCCAGGCCCGCGTTGGTGGTCTGGAACACGGCTTCATAGGTAAGCGTGCCCGAGCGCGAGACAACGCCGACCGAACCCTTGGAGAAGATGCTGCCGGGCATGATGCCGATCTTGCATTCGCCAGGGGTCAGGACGCCGGGGCAGTTCGGACCGATCAGGCGCGACTTCGAGCCCGAAAGGGCGCGCTTCACGCGGACCATGTCGAGAACCGGAACGCCTTCGGTGATCGCGACGATCAGTTCCATCTCGGCGTCGATCGCTTCGAGGATGGCGTCGGCGCAGCCTGCGGGCGGAACGTAGATGCACGAAGCCGTCGCACCGGTAGCCGCCTTGGCTTCGGCAACGGTGTCGTACTGGGGCAGGTTGAGGTGGCTGGTGCCGCCCTTGCCGGGGGTGACGCCGGCAACCATCTGGGTGCCATAGGCCAGCGCCGCTTCGGTGTGGAAGCTGCCGGTCTTGCCGGTCATACCCTGGGTAATGACCTTGGTATTCTTGTCGACGAGAATGGACATAGGGTGATCCTAATTCCTGTTCCTGGGGTGGGCCGATTCCGGCTTGGTATGCGCCATGGCGTAAATTCCGCGAAGTGCAACCGCCCAAGTGGTAAAATCAACGGCCCAGATAGGCCGGAGCCCCGCCAGCCCTCTCGAAACGTGTCGTCGGGGGCTGGCGGGGCTGGATTTTCGGATCAGGCCAGCGAGCTGTCGATGCCCTTGCAGGCGACCAGCAGTTCCTTGACCGCATCGATCGAAACCTGAAGGCCGGCCTTGGCCTGCTCGTTCAGTTCGATCTCGATCACCTGCTCGACGCCGCCGGCGCCGATCACGACCGGCACGCCGACGTAAAGGTTGTCGACGCCATACTGGCCTTCGAGGTACGCGGCGCAAGGCAGGACGCGCTTCTGGTCGCCCAGGTACGATTCAGCCATGGCGATCGCCGAAGCGGCCGGTGCGTAGAAGGCTGAACCGGTCTTGAGCAGCGAGACCACTTCGCCGCCGCCATTGGCGGTGCGCTTGACGATGGCGTCGATACGCTCCTGCGTGGACTTGCCCATCTTGATGAGGTCGGGAACCGGAATGCCCTTGACGGTCGAGTATTCGACCACCGGCACCATGGTGTCGCCGTGGCCGCCGAGCACGAACGAGGTCACGTCGCGGACCGAAACGCCGAACTCCCAGGCGAGGAAGGTCGAGAAGCGCGCCGAGTCCAGCACGCCGGCCATGCCGACGACCTTGTTGTGGGGCAGGCCCGAGAATTCGCGCAGCGCCCAGACCATCGCGTCGAGGGGGTTGGTGATGCAGATCACAAAAGCGTCGGGAGCGTTGGCGGCGATGCCTTCGCCGACCGACTTCATCACCTTGAGGTTGATGCCGAGCAGGTCGTCGCGGCTCATGCCGGGCTTGCGGGCGACACCGGCGGTGACGATGATGACGTCGGCGCCGGCAATGTCGGCATAGTCGTTGGTGCCAGTGATCTTGGCGTCAAAACCTTCGACCGGGCCGCACTGCGACAGGTCGAGAGCCTTGCCCTGGGGCAGGCCTTCAGCGACGTCGAACAGGACGATGTCGCCCAGTTCCTTCTGCGCGGCGAGGTGCGCGAGAGTGCCGCCGATGTTGCCGGCGCCGATAAGGGCAATCTTCTTACGAGCCATGATGCTGCTTGTCCTTCCCACAAGGCGGGCGCTTCGGACTAAAAGGCGGCTGCTGTGTCCCGCTAAAGGCAGGCGCCGGTGTTGACGAAGGGCGCGTTACGCCCCTCGATCCGACATTGCAACCGTGAAACAACCGCGGAAAGCCGTGGGGGAGTGGAAATTATCGATAATAGTTCGCAATAGCAATAATAAGCTTAGAACTGTGCGATTCCGCGTCCGGAATCGCCTCCGGGGCGCTATCCGGCGCAATCGCGACCGCGCTTTTCGCAAGCTCGTGAGGGCCTTGGGCTGGTCTTGCGCGGAGAAAGTTTCCCGCAGTCGCATGACAGGGGCAAGAAGCCTTCCGGCGAGTCGCCGCGCAGGCAAGGCGCGTGGTCGCGAACGGGATCAGAAACGGCACAAGGGGCGATCCCTGAAGGTCGCGCCTTGCGGAAAGCTATTACGCGCGGAGGTGATGGGGAGGATCAGCCGTTGCGGGCGATACGGCGCACCAGCGCGTCGGCCATGCGGCGATCGAGTTGACGGCAGATCGCGATCCACCAGTCGCAGCCCTGCATGTCGCCGGAGAGCCTGGCGGCTTCGGCATTGGCGCGGGCGTGGCTCGCGGCAGCGAGGCCGTAAGCCGCGAAGTGGCGCAGGGCCTCGGTCAACATGCGCTCGTCATGGCCGTTCTGGTTGGCGGCTGAGGGCAGGACCGGACCTGAGATGAAGCTGCTAGACCTGCGCGTGGAGTCGCGGCGACTGCGTGGCTGCGGCGGTTCCCGATTGTCGTTCACCGCATCGAGCGGGGCGGAGGGGCAGAGCGCGCGCATGATCACCGGCGTCGTTCCGCCTCGTGCAGCGGAAAAGCGGATGGTCATCGTTGCAGGCCCTTTTGTCATTGCCGGGGGAGTTCTTCCTGCCACGACGGGGGCTAAGTCTTCGTGAGAGGCTATGGTTTCCAAAGCGTTCATGACGCTCGAAAACGCGCTCCGCTGCGGGGTTCAGGTGCCCGGTGTCGCTATCCATTTGCCCGAATTGGCATACTCCGGGCGAATGCCTTGGGCCTCGGGCAGCCCCTGCGCTTGATAGAGTGTATCGCCGCCACGTGTGCGCACAGCATCTGCATAACGCGGGGAGGGAGTGGTGGCATGGGCCTGAACACTGTCGCTGGTGGCGGTGCGAACTGCCGGAGCGGCGACCTCGGGCGCGGCGAAGGCGCGTTGCAGGGCGACTGGATCGAGCGCAGCGTCGGCCATTGCAGACGCCGCCGAAAGGTCGCGTGGGTGCGGGGCGGCGATCGGTTCACCGCCGAGATAGGCGAGGCGGAAGGATGTGGGCGTACCGGCGCCGCCTTCGAACCGGTAGAACCGGTGCGCGCCGATGGTCGTCACGAAGTGCAGGCTTGGCGCCCAGTAAGGGTTGACCTGGATCGTGTGGTAATGTGTCGCGAGACCGACGGGGGCGTAGACTTCGCCTGCGAGCGCTGCGCGGGCGACCGCAGCGGCGCGGTCCCAGAAGAAGCGCTGCGGCGCACGGGCCAGCGCGCCATCGCAGGCGAAAGTGAACTGGCAGCCGGTCGGCCGTTCCGAACCTTCGAAAACGACGCCGCAGACGGTCTTGGGATAGGCCGGGTGCGCAAGGCGATTGAGCACGACTTGCGCCACCGCACGCTGGCCGGCATGGGGCTCGGTGGCGGCCTCGTAATAGATCACCATGGTCAGGCACTGCTGCGCCCGTGCCCGGTCGAGGGTTGAGCCAGCCATGCGGAACGGGCGGCCGACGGGGGCGGCGGGATCGAGCAGGTTCTGGTCAACGCCGTTACCGTTGGTTGTCAGTACGGCCGGATCGGGCTGGAGATAATAGAAGGCAGAGCCGGGAAAACTCTCGCCGCGCTGTTCGAACGGCATCGGGAGGACGGCCTGATCTGCTGTCTGGGCATTGCCGATGGTGAAGCGCTCCCAACTGCCGGGCTCGGCAAAGGCGGGCAGGGCCACGGCGGCGAGTGCGCTGGCGCCCAGGGCCCAGCGTCGCCGCATCCGTCGCCGCACATGGCGCTGGCCACCGCGCACGAACCGCCCGCCGAAATCGCGCGGGCGCAGTTCCGGTTCGGCAGATGCGGTAAAGGCGGCGAAATCGGTCAACAAAAGATCCCGGGCAGTGAGGCGCGCAGCGCCTAGCGCAAAGGAGCAGGCCGCGCATCCACGCGCTCAAGGCTGTCCCGAAGCGGTACGCTATCCTCGCAA
Source organism: Sphingomonas sp. IC081 (assembly GCF_006874585.1). Taxonomy (GTDB): domain Bacteria; phylum Pseudomonadota; class Alphaproteobacteria; order Sphingomonadales; family Sphingomonadaceae; genus Novosphingobium. The sequence continues at coordinate 2,487,778 of NZ_CP029761.1, read as the reverse complement.
ATGATGAAGGAGTGGCGAACAAGTCACTCGGGAGCGATGACATGCAGGTGGACTCGCCCGTTCGCTTGCCAAGCTGCGGGCAGCCCTTTATCGGCGCAGGAGACGTCACGGGCGTCCGCGAGCGCGGGCCCAGAGGGAAATTCGGCCGAGCCGATGCTGTCCCCGCAACTGTGACCGGGGAGTGTTCTGCCCAGAGTGCCACTGGAGATCCGGGAAACCGGAAAGCCGGGAAGGCGGGCGGCGCGTGACGATCCGGGAGCCAGGAGACCTGCCCATGACGGTCGTTCCGCAACGGGGCGGGGTGTCCCCCTTGCAGCGAGACGCGCGCGGGCATGAGGTGCCGCGCGGGCCTCCGCCATGAGCGGCATCGCGTTCAGGTTGGAGGAACCACAAGTGAAGTACCTGTTTCTGCTCGGCGCGGCGCCGTTCGTCGCTGCCGCCCCCGCTTATGCCGACGACATTGCAAACGATACCATAGTCGTCACCGCCACCCGCACCGAAACCCCGGTCAGCGAGATTGGCCAGTCGGTCTCGGTCATTACCCGCGAGGATATCGAGCGCACCCAGGCCGTGGCCGCCACCGATGTGCTGGCACGCCTTCCGGGCGTTTCGGTCTCGCAGTCTGGCGGTTTCGGCCAGCCCGCGAGCCTGTTTATCCGCGGCGCCGAAAACGCGCAGAGCCTTGTGCTGATCGATGGCGTGCGCATCAACGATCCGGGCGATGTCGGCGGCGGTTTCGACTTCGGCTCGCTGACCGTTGGCCAGTTCGACCGCATCGAAGTGGTGCGCGGCTCGTCGGGCGTGCTGTGGGGCAGCCGCGCCATCGGCGGCGTTATCAACCTCATCACCGCGCGTCCGACCGACCAGTGGCAAGTGCGCGGGAACGCCGAGTACGGCTGGCGCGACCAGAAGCAGCTCGGCGCATCGGCAGCGGGCAAGCTCGGTCCGGTCGGCCTGACGCTGGGCGGCAACTGGCTCAAGGGTGATGGCTATTCGGCCTTCGACGAGCGTCTTGGCGGCAAGGAAAAGGACGGCTTCGAAAGCAAGAGCGCAAATGCCCGCGCCGAAGTGGAACTGGTGGGCGGCCTGACCGCCGATGCCGGGACTTACTGGACCAAGGCCAATTACGACTACGACAACACCGGGGCCGATGCGCTGAACCTGGGCATGAAGCGCGATACGGTCGGCTACGCAAACCTGCGCTACAAGGGCCTCGACGGGCGCCTGACTGCCCGGCTTGGTTACGGTCTCACCGACACGCGGCGTATCTCGGACGATGCAGTCTACGGTCCCTACACCACCAATGGCCGCGCCGATCGCTTCGAAGGTCAGGTCGCTTTCGCTCCGATCGATCTCGCCAGCATCCAGATCGGCGCCGAGACCGAGAAGCAGAAGTTCTCTGACAACTACGGTTCGAAGGATTCGACCTCGATCGACAGTGTCTACGGCATGCTGACGGTTCACCCGCTCGCCAGGCTGACGCTGAACGGCGGCTTGCGTTACGACGACAATTCGGACTTCGGCCACAAGACCACGTTCTCGGCCAATGGCGCCTGGGCGATCGGTTCGGGCAACGATGCCCCGATCCTGCGCGCCAGCTACGGGGAGGGCTTCAAGGCGCCATCGCTCTATCAGCTCTACACCAATGGCGGATATCGCGAGCTTTCGCCTGAAACCTCGAAGGCTTGGGATGCTGGCGTTGAACTGCCGTTCGCCGAAGGGCAGGGGCGCTTCACGGTTACGTACTTCGACCGCAAGACGAAGAACCTGATCGACTACGATTATGCCGAATGGAACTACTATAACGTCGGCCGCGCGCGGGCGCAGGGCGTTGAGCTCGGTATGCAGGTGAGCGATTGGCAGGGCTTCGACGTCAACCTGTCCTACACATACCTCGATGCCGAGAACCGAGACACCGGGGCGCAACTGGCGCGCCGCCCGAAGAACAACTTCTACGCCAGCCTCGACCGCTTGATTGCCGAGCGGTTCCGTTTAGGCGCGGACCTGCGTGTGGGCGGCGGGCGCTATGATGATGTCGCGAACCAATACTGGCTGGCTGGCCACGTGCTGGTGGGCCTGCGGGGGGCGGTCGCGGTGAACGATCACCTTGAGGTCTACGGCCGCGTCGAGAACCTGTTTGACGAGCACTACGAAGTGGTGCGGACGTACGGTACCGCAGGGCGCGCTGCCTATGCGGGGGTCCGGGTGAAGATGTGACCGACGCGCTTTCCCCTGGTTTACCGAGCCCTGCTCCCCCGGACCAGGAGGGAAAGCGCATGGTATTCCTGCTCGCGTGCGCGCTGGCTGTCAGCGGCGCGTGGGTGGTGATGGCCGGGTTGGATGACACCGATATTGCCTCATCCAACCCGCCGTCGGATCCCGCAACGATGCCTAAGACCCCCACCATCGTCTCGCTCAATCCCTGTACTGACGCAATTCTTGCGGAAGTGGCCGATCCGGGGCAATTGCTGGCGATTTCGAGCTATAGCCACGACCCGGTTGCGAGTTCGATGGACATTGCTGTCGCCCGCCGATTTCGTGCGGTGTCCGGCTCGGTCGAGGAAGTCGCTGCAATCGGTCCGCAAGTGGTGGTGGCGAGTACGTTCCTCGATCCTGCCTCCTTCGGTGCATTGAATGGCCTGGGATACCGGGTGGTACGTGTTCCTATCGCTTCGGATATCGCGTCTACACGAAAACAGGTGCGTGAATTGGCGAGCCTTGCTGGCCATCCCGAGCGGGGAGAGGCACTGGTCGCGCGAATCGACGAAGCGCTGGCGCGTGCTGCGCCGCCCTCGGGCTGGAAGCCTGTACCGGCGCTGGTCTGGCAGTCCGGCGGGTTGGTTGCCGGTAATGCGACGTTGATTGCCGACATGATGCGTCGGGCTGGATTCGAGAATGCTGTTTCCACGCGTGGTCTTGGCCAGGCTGATTATCTACCGTTGGAATCAGTACTGGCAGACCCACCGCGGATCATCTTCTCAATCGGAAATCCAAAGCCGCACGGTCAGGACGACGAGTATCGGATGTTGCGTCACCCATCGCTCAAAAAGCTGGCGCGCACGACCTATTTCAAACTTGACCATGCCGCACTTTGGTGTGGGGGCCCAACTGTTCCGAGAGTGCTTGGCGAACTCGCGGCAGCAAGGCATGAACTGCGCCGGCCATGAATTCCCCCCACTCATGAACATCCGTGTGATTCTCGCGCTGCTTGCTGCACTGCTGCTTGCCGTGCCGCTGTCGTTGCTGGCGGGGCGGGTGTGGATCGACCCGCTTGCGCCGCAATTGCAGACTGCGTCGGTGATCCTCGTCGAACTACGACTGCCGCGTGCAGTGCTGGCGTTGGTTCTGGGCGGAGGGCTCGGCACTGCCGGAGCCGCGATGCAGGGTTATTTGCGCAATCCGCTTGCCGACCCCGGCCTGTTCGGGATCGCCCCCGGGGCCGCACTGGGCGCAGTGCTGAGTTTCTGGACCGGCTATGCCGCCGCTCCCTATATGTTGCCGCTCTTCGCGCTGGCGGGGGCGGGCGGGGCGATGGCTCTGCTGGCGCTGATCGCCGGACGTGGCGGCGGAGTGGCTTTGTTCACGCTTGCGGGATTGATGGTATCCAGTCTGGCCGGCGCGCTGATGAGCCTTGCCATCAGTCTTAGCCCGTCCCCCTTTGCGATGAGTGAGATAGTGACCTGGATGATGGGTTCACTAGCCGATAGAAGTTGGCACGAGGTGTGGATCGCGGCGCCGCTTACAGTGCTGGGAGCCATGGTGCTGGGGATTGCCGGACGTGACCTCGACGCGATGACGCTGGGTGAAGTCGCCGCCCATTCACTTGGCGTCGACCTGTTGCGTTTGCGAGCTTTGATGATTGCAGGGGTTGGGCTCACCGTTGGAGCTGGTGTGGCAGTGGCCGGGATTATCGGATTCGTCGGGCTGATGGTGCCCCATCTGGTGCGCCCACTTACCGACCGTCGCCCCTCGTCGTTGTTGTTGCCTTCTGCATTGGCTGGTGCATTGCTGATGCTGCTGGCGGACTGCCTATGCCGCATTTTGCCGCTGGCGGGGGGCGAGTTGCGGCTGGGCATTGCGCTCAGCCTGCTCGGTACGCCGTTCTTCCTGCGGCTCTTGCTGCGCATGCGCAAGGAATTGGCATGACGCTCGCTCTTAATCTGGCTGGCGTCGCAGGACGGCTTGACAGAGTGTCGCTGCAATGCCGGCGCGGAATGGTCACCGCGATCTGCGGGCCTAACGGTGCTGGGAAGTCGACCGCATTGTCGTGCCTCGCCGGGTTGATGCTCCCTGATAGCGGCGAGACGCTGCTTGGCGGATTGCCATTGCACCGCCAGACTCTTTCGCGCCGCGCGCGATGGATCGGCTATCTTCCGCAGTCACCGGAGGTGGCCTGGGACGTATCGGTCGAAGTGTTGATCTCTCTTGGCCGGCTGCCGTGGAAGGACGCACCCGCGATCGAATCACGAGAGGCGATCGAGGACGCCATAGCGGCGATGGATTTGCAGGAACTGCGACATCGTCCGGTTTCCCGCCTGTCGGGCGGTGAGCGGGCACGGGCACTGATGGCACGGGTTTTGGCGACCCAGCCCGGCTGGCTGCTGGCTGACGAGCCTTTCGCCGCTCTTGATCTTGCCCATGCGGCTTCGCTCATGCGCCATTTCCGTCAGCAGGCGAATGTCGGTCGTGGGGTGGTGCTTGTGCTGCACGATCTGGCAACGGCGATGAACCATGCAGACCAGGTGGTGGTGCTGGAAAAGGGCAGGGTAGTTGCCGAAGGACCGCCCGAGATCGCCTTGTCACGCGAAGTCGTCACGCGTGTATGGAATTGCCCGGCGCGCTGGCTTGGGGACCCTGGTGAACGCGCATTGTCGCTGGGCGCGCCGTCCCCTGCGGCATCAGGTCTGCGTGGGCGGTTGAGCTGATTGTGATCTTGCGGACGTCGAGCGCTGGATCGCAGTCGGATTAGAATCCGACCGCTTTCTTGATCACGCTGTGTACAGAACGAGCACCTTCGTCGTCGCCACGCAGGCGAGTGCGGCGCTCGAACTTGAACTTGCCTACTGTCTGGGTCATCCCGTCTGCCTGCTCGGTAAGTGCGCGTGCGGCGGCGTTCGATTCCTCGACCATGGCGGCGTTCTGCTGTGTGTTTGAGTCGAGTTGCTGGATTTCGCCCGAAAGACCTCGCATCGTTTCTGCTTGCGAGCCGGAGAGGCGGGAGATCTCGTCGGCGCGCTCGGTCGTGTCGGCGAGCTTGCCGATGATCTCCTCCAATGCGGCGCGCGTTTGCGCGACAAGGTCTACGCCTTCGTGCACATCTTGCGTCGAGGTCGTAATGAGGTCCTTGATGTTGTTTGCCGATTCCGTGGTGCGATGGGCTAGCGCGCGCACCTCGGTGGCGACAACGGCAAAGCCTTTGCCTGCCTCGCCAGCACGGGCAGCCTCGACACCGGCGTTGAGCGCAAGCAAGTTGGTCTGGAAGGCAATGGCCTCAATGACGTCGATGATGCTGGCAATCTGGGCGGAGCTGTTCTTGATCTTGTCCATGGCCTCGACGGCTGATTCCATCACTGTTCCGCCGTGGTGGGCGTGCCGGGCCACTTCGGCGACGCTGGCGTTGACCTGAGTGGCGCTGCTGGCTGTGGTAGTGATTGCCCCAGTCACGTCACGGATGCCTTCGGCGACACGAGCGATCGTGGCCGCCTGACTTTCGGTTCGATAGGCAAGGTCGCTGGCCGCTGCATTGATTTCCTGAGCGCTGACTTTCACGCTTTCCGCGGATTCGGTGATGTCCATCACCATTGCGCTCATCCGGCGTCGCATTTCATGGAAATCGACGGCAAGTTTTTCGAACGAGGATGGCAAATCCGCGAGTTGGGCCTGGAGGTTGCCGTTGGCGACTTCCGCCATGGCGTCGCTCATGGCGGTCAGTGCGCGGTCGCGGGTTTGGGCCTCGTGCAGGAAGTAGGTGCCCAGTGCGATCTGCATGTCTTCAAGGGAAGCCCGAACCAGTGTCCCGATGACTTGACCGGTGGTGCGGCTGTTGAGCGGCGTGATGAATTTGCCTGACAGCATCGCGACGATCACGTCCTCTAGCACGGTGGCATAGGCTGTGACGTAATAGTCCGGCGTTAGTCCAACACGGGCATGGATCTCGCCGATCTTTTGGCTTCGGGCGCGGGCAGCACTATCGAAGCGACCGGAGAACATCTTGAGCCAGTGCTCATACTGCGCGTTGGATGCGCGTTCTCGGATCTCTGCACTGGGAAGCATGCGGGCAAGGTCAGGAGTGGCCTCGATACGTTCGTAAAGCCGCGCGAGCGCCTTTGGGGCATGTTTGACCATCATCGCCCGCAGCTTGGGAAAGAGCCGATAGTTGCTCTCTGTAAGCGGTGCGATATTGGCTTTTGCGGCGGCGCCGATGTCGGTCGAAATCGCGTTCATGTGATCAGCCCATCCCCTTCGCAATCACGTTCTGCCTGCCGGAAGCCCCCTGACAGGATGTCAAGCGAGCGACCTGGGAAGCTCCCGGACTGACCGCACGCTTGCGCGCTAACTGGGCTAGAGGACAGAGACTAAGATCATGAGTTGGAAGGGCTAGGGAGCGTTCCTAGGTCCGCATTCATGCTTGCACGATACTTTGAAGGGCAATGCCGCTCGCCTTGGCGGCGCGCGGCATTGCCCCCCGGCAGGTCGTCAGGTTACGATCAACGACACTTTACTTCGCCGCGATCGATCTCGCGGCCGAGCAGGCCGCCAGCAACGCCGCCGATGATCGCGCCGAGGGTCTGGTCGCCATTGCCGGCGATCTCGTGGCCGGCCAAAGCGCCGGCACCGGCACCGATGATAAGGCCTGTGGTGCCATTGTCGCGCTTGCAATAATAGCGCCCGTCATGTCCGCGCCAGACATGGTCGTTGCGGGACATTCGGCGCGGTTCGGCATAGCGACCGCGCGAATCGTACTTGTGCTTGTCGCGATAGCCGTGGGCGGGAGCATGGCGGGGCGGATCGGCAGCCACTGGCGTTGCGAGCGGAATCGCGACGGCGGCCATAGTGAGCGCTAGAAGCGTTTTCTTCATTTTACGGCTTCCCTTTTTGAAGGTGGTCAGTTTGCCGGTTTAACGCGTGATCTGGCTATAGGCTCCATCATGTTTGATGCGCCACTTGGATTACTGACGCAAATGGCCGAGGAAGAGCGTTCTGATTGCGATGGAATTTCGGGCTCGGCGGAATGAAAGGGACGAATAAGGTGACGCAGATGCAGATCGATCTGGTCGATGTCTTTGCTTCAGGTCCTCTTAGCGGGAATCCGCTTGGGGTTGTGCGCGGGGGGCACGATCTCGATTCTGCACAGATGCTGGCAATAACGCGCTGGCTAGGTTTTTCCGAAACCACCTTTCTGTTGCCGCCGAATGATGCCGATGCGGACTATCGGGTCCGGATCTTCTACCCGGCGGGAGAACTGCCTTTTGCTGGGCATCCGACGCTCGGCAGCGCCCATGCCTGGTTGATGGCGGACGGGGTGCCAAAGGTGGCAGGGCGGATCATTCAGGAATGTGGCATAGGGCTTGTAGAGGTGAGGCAGCATGATGGGCGCCTGGCATTTCGTGCGCCGCCGTTGATGCGTGAAGGACCACTGGATGGAGCGGACTTGGCGGATACGATCAGTCTGACAGGAGCGGATCCGGCGCGGATACTCGCGGCTGTTCATGCCGCCAATGGACCGGGCTGGAAGTTGCTCCACTTGTCTAGCGCAGAGGCAGTGTTAGCTGCTGAGCCCGCTGCCCGCGCTGCGCCGGGAACCGATGTGGCGTTGCTCGGAGCGCATGCGCCTGGCGGTCCCGCCCAGTTCGAACTGCGCGCCTTCTTCGCCGATGCGACCGGGCGACTTTGCGAGGATCCGGTGACGGGCAGCCTCAACGCGGCGGTGGCGCAATACCTGTTCGGTGCCGGACTGGCCGAAGGAAGCTACGTTGCGGCGCAGGGACGGAAGACCGGGGCCGACGGCCTGGTGCATTGTGTCCAGGAGGCCGACGGCTCGGTGTGGATCGCCGGACGGGTGGATACTGTGTCGTCCGGCGGCACGTTGGCGTTCTAAACCGGCTTCTTCGGCAGCGCGATCTCGGCGGTGCCTACGCACATCTTCACGCCGCGCTGGTTCGTCATCAGGTGAGTAACATGGACAAGGTGACGCCCTTCGGAATCGATTGATTTTTCGGTCACTTCGGCCGTCTGGATCGTCACGTCACCGGTTAGTGCTGGGCCGCGGTAGTTTGATATCGAGTGGGCGAGCATGCCATGCTCGCCAGCCCATCCGGAGAGGTAGTCGGTTACCCAGGATCCCATCGAGGCGCCGTAGCCATAGCCGCGCGGCATGCCGATGCGGCGGGCGTACTTGGGGAACAGGTGTCCGCGTGAGGGACCGTAATAGGCGCCGTCGGTGAGGAAGGGGTTCTCCTTCATCATGTCCGGATCGTTCTCGTACCCGGCCATTTCGCGCGTGAAGCCGAGCGCTTCCAGATCGTTCTTGCGCAAGCTCATCGTCCCCCAGGTGTTGACGATATAGGCGCGCCATTCGGTGGCGAAGCTGGCCAGCGAGTGCGGGCCGAACACGCGCTCGGGAAGCTGGTCGCCCACGGCCACGTCGTCCCACCAGCGTTCCTTGTGGCCAAGATCGTGCAGCATCTTCACCCAGGTGAAGACGCGCGCCTCGATGTCCGTCAGGGCTTCGTCGGTCCACTCGGGATCGTCGAAATCGGCCGGGTTGACGGTGGCGCCGCCGGCGTGGGCGTTGTAGCGCAAGGCGGTGGAGCGCTGCGTGGCGATCTTCTCGCCATGCTGGTTGGTGTAGTTGTTGTCACCGCGCTGGAAACAGGTGGGGCCGAAGCCGGTTTCCTTGACCGCGTAGTCGAAGGGAATACGGGTATTGGTGATGACGTCGCCCGCCTTGATGCGGGTGTCATGGAACCACCATTCGTCGCCCGCGAAAAGCAGATGCGAATTGGGAATGCAGCCTACGCAGGCCGGGGCGGCGCCGTGGCCGTCGTCGGTGGCGATCGGGAAGCTCTGCGGCGCGACAAGGCCGCCCCAGCGGCTGGCGGCCGCGAAGTTCGGATCGAAATGCACGAGGTTGGGGTAGTGCATCGCATGGACCCAGCGCCGGATATCGTTGGCCGCAATCGGCTCGCGCAGGGGCGAGAAGTCCATGACTTTGCCGAGGTACTGGTCGATGTCGGAGCAGTCGAGTGTGGCGGTTGCAGTAGCGTTCATCGGAAAAGGTGTCCTTGGGCGGCAAGGCAGCCGCCGGTGTCGTTTTCGGAAGTTAAGGTCAGGCGTTGCGCAGGCCGGTGGCGTCCTCGGGCTTGAAAACCGAGATTTCTTCGTCTGCTTTGAGCAGAACCAGCGGTAGCACGCGGTCGGTCGACTTCTGGTAGTCGGCATAGAATGGGTGGCAATCGATGAAGAAGTCCCACACCTTCTGGCGCTCAGCCCCTTCCGGTTCGCGCCAGGTGCCGCGAAAGGCCTGCGTGGCGATCTGGAACTCGACCTCGGAAGTGGCGACGAGGTTCAGATACCATTGCGGATGATGGTCGGCCCCGCCCTTGGAGCCGCAGATCGCCACTTCGCCACCGATATCGGCATAGCAGAGCGGGGTGATGAACACCTTGCCGCTCTTGCGGCCGGTGTATTTGACCAGACAGTGCGTCGCGAACTTGCGCCCGCCGACGGGGGTGATGTCCACGATATGGCCCTGCACGCCGCCGGAGCCCAAGTACATCTCACGATGCTCGGTCACCCAGTCGCGCCGGACGGCACTGATGGCCGCTGCGGTTTCGTCGCTCATGCCGTGCTCCTCTCCACGCTTGTTGCGGCGAAGGATCGCGAAGGTTGGCCGGTGGGTCCAGAAGCGATGGCTGAACGCGGAGAAGTATCATCGGGGCGGGTTTTTTTGGGGGCAAACTCCTCCTTTCCGGTATGAGGATCTCTCGATTCGATAGTTGGATGTCTGGTTTGTCGCGTGGTCACTTAATTCCGCTTTGCCTTGCCTTCATGATGTTCGCTCAGCCAGCACGAGCGGAGGACACGGTGAGTATCGATGTCTACGCCATTCCGTCCCGATCCATCGTTGATCTCGTCGCGAAAACCAGCAGCGACCTTGCCCGGCATGGCATGAGGACATTCTTCGCGCAGGGCCATGCGGTTCACGTCACGCTCTACATGACCCGATACCCCATGAGCGCGGAGCCCCAGCTAAAGGCTGCTGTGGCCAGGGCAGTGAAGGATTGCCGGTCCTTTCCCCTCGTCGTCGAAGGATCGGAACGGACGGCATCCAACTGGCTGTTTCTGCGCGTCGGACGGAGCGTAGCCCTGCAGCGATTGGCGGACGAAATTACCCTCACGGCCGAGCCGTTTCGGTCGCGTGACGTTACCCCTCCTGCGTGGATGGGCGAATACCCCGCAAAGCTGCCCGCATTCGAACGCTATGGATCGCCCAACGTCTTCATGCAGTTTGACCCGCATCTGACTTTGCTGGCAAACGAGACGCACAACGGCTTCGCGGCGTTCGTGGCCGAGCTGGAAAAGAACCCGCCCAGGGCCAATGGAACTGTGGATGGCGTAGGTATCGGGATCGTCGATGCCAATGGTCAGGTGGTGAAGACCTTGGCCGAATATCGCTGCGCGCCCTGAGGGCGCATGGCCCCGCAAGCCCGGTCCATCGACGTCTTCAATGGGCCGGGCCAAATCTGCCTCTTGGACGCTCAGGCATTGAGCTGCCGCGTCGGGGCGCTTTCTTGCCAGTCGGCCATCCAGCCCAGGACGTCCTCATAGGGCATCGGGCGGCAGATGCCGTAGCCTTGGCCGTTGAAGCAGCCGAGCGATACCAGCAAGTCGCGGATTTCCTCATTTTCCACGCCCTCGGCGACGAGAGGAATGCCAAGGCTTTCGCACAGCACCACGAGGCTGTTGACCAGCGACTGATCGAAACGGTTTTCGGTGAAGCGCTGGATGAATGAGCGGTCGATCTTGATCTCGCTGATCGCGAAGTCGCGCAAATAGCCGAATGAAGTGAAGCCGGCGCCGAAGTCGTCGATGGATAGGGCAATGCCGTTCTCGCGCAGCCGTTCGACAACTTGGCGTGCTTGCGAGGGGTTGGTGATGAGCGCGGTCTCCGTCAGTTCGAGCGTCACGCGCTTGGCGTCGATACGATGGCAGTTCACCATATCGACAAGGTCATCCACGAAACTGGTGCGTTCCAGCATACGCGCCGAGAGGTTTATCGAGATCGAGGCGCCGTCGACCTTGTCCTGAATCCGTGCGAATTGTTCTAGCACCTTGTCGATGCACTGGTGGGTAAAAGTTTCCAGCATGGCGCTGTGTTCCACCGCGCGAACCAGCTGGTCGGCGGGGATGTTGCCGATGCGTGGGTGCTCCCAGCGGACGAGCGCCTCAAAGCCGAGTACTCGGCCGTCGCGCATGTCCACCTTGGGTTGCCAATGCCATTGCAGGGCATCGTGTGCGATTGCGGTTTCCAGTTCCTCCAGCATGAGCCTGGGATCGAGCGGAGGTTGCGAGGGCATGTCCTCTTGCCAGGTCGCCAGTTTGGCAAGTCCGCGCTTGGCCTCGTACATGGCGTCATCAGCGGCTGAGAGCAGTCCCGCCGGCGAGAAACCGCGTTGCGGGCAGAGCGCAATGCCGAGCGAGGCGCCGACGTGAAGGACGCGGCTTTCATGGACGATTGGTTGTTCGATCAGGCGGACCAGCTTGGCGCCCATGGCTGCGGCTGTTTCGTCGCTGTCGATGTCCTGCAGCAGCAGGGCGAACTCGTCGCCGCCGAGGCGGGCTACGGTGTCAACTTCGCGCAAATGGCCGCGCAGGCGCCGGGCGACCGTGGTAAGGACGATATCACCGACCGCGTGGCCAAAGCTGTCATTGATTTCCTTGAAGCGGTCGAGGTCGATCATCATGACTGCAAAACCGTCGCCGGTGCGACGCGCACGGGCGCATGACTGGCCAAGCCGGTCAAACAGCAAGGTGCGGTTCGGTAGGTCAGTTAGGGGATCGTGAAGGCTGCGGTGGGTCAGTTCCTCCTCGGCGCGGCGCAAGTCCTGTCGGTACTTGCGCCAGGCGATGCCTTCCTCGACCGAAGCGGCGACGCGTTCGGGCGAAAGGCCACGCTTGGTGAGGAACTCTGTCATGCCGGACTTGATCGAATCTGCGGCGATCTGCTCGTCGGCGTTGCCGGTGACTGCAACAATTGGGCAGTCTGGATCAACTTCGGCGCGGATAGTCGGCACCAGGTCGCGGCCGTCGCCGTCGCCCAGGCCGAAGTCGAGGAAGACGATGTCAAATTGCGGTTCCGCAAGGCGGATCAGTTGCAGCGCCTCCGCCTGCGACGCTGCTTCCATCACGTTGATCCGGCGCGGGCAGCGCTCCAGCATGCGGATCAGGCGTTCGCGGTCGACATCGTCGTCATCGATTACCAGGGCCTGGATGTCGGAAGTGCCGTTTTGAAGGGATTCCATGCGAGGTATCCCTTCGCCGGATGGGTTGGAGGCGATGAGGTAGGGTTCGGGGTGATAGGCTTCGGGCCGGGCTTGAAAGGTCATGATCAGGGTAGCTCCTGGGTCCGGGCATATTTGCCGATGAATTGAGCCAGTTGTGCGAATTGCGGGCCAACCGAGGACTTTACCATGTAGCCTGCGACATGCTCGTCGTAGGCACGGGAGCGGTCCTGATCGCGGCAGCTTGTGGTCAGTACGAAGACGACCGTGCGGCACAGTTCAGGGTCGGCTCGCAGGGCGCGAAGAAACTGGAAGCCGTCCATGATCGGCATGTTGAGGTCGAGCAGAACGATGACCGGGGTAGCGGCGTGACTTTTTGGGTGACGATTCTGCAGGATCGCAAGTGCTTCGGCGCCGTCGGTCGCGGTGACCAGATTGCAGGGGACATCGTGTCGGACGAAGCTGCGCAACACGCCTTCGAGCGCAACGTCGTCGTCGTCCACCACCAGAACCGTGCATACGGATTGGCGAGTGTCGTTTGTCACCTTTTCAAGAGTATCAGTCATCTTCGAACTCCTTGAGCAGGATGCGCGGCCAGTGGATCTCGAAGCTGGCGCCGCCAAGCGCCCCTGGCGATTGTACCGTGATCATGCCTCCGTGGGCGTTGATCATCCGCCGCGTGAAGGCGAGGCCGAGGCCGTCGCCGCTGGTGCCGGGAGAGGCGCGGTGGAACAGCTTGAAGATGCGCTCTTCGGTACCGGGGGTGACCCCTCGCCCATCGTCATCGACGGTGAAGACCGCGAAGCGGCCTTCGTCATGCATGGTAATGCGAATTACACCGGTTTCGCTGCCATGGTGTTTGACCGCATTGCCGATCAGATTGCGGAGGCTGGTCGCAAGAGGCGCCAGCGGGGCGCTGAAGCGCGAGCCGTTGGCTTCGATGGTGACGGTGAAACCGTCCGGCACGTTGGCAAGAGTTACGGCCTCTTCGATGAGCTTGGCAGGGTCGATGGATTCCATGTGCGGATCGCGCACGCCAACCCGGGCATACGTCAGGAGATCATCGATCATTTGCTCTGCGCGAGTTATGCGCAGCGAGATGCGGTCGAAGTTGTGTTTTACTCCGTCGGAAAGGTGTTCGTCGCCGATGTCTTCGCGGATCCACGAGACAAGGTCGCCGATCCCACGCAGTGGTGACCGCAAGTCATGGCTGGCGACATAGGTGAATTCTTCGAGTTGTGTATTGGTCTGCTCGAGCGCCATCTGTGCGCGCTTGCGTTTCGAGATGTCGGTGATGATCGCCATGAAAAGCGGTTGGGCGACCGTCTCGAGACGGGTGAGGGCGATCTCTACAGGGATCTCGCGACCGGAACGATGGCGTCCGGTAAGGTCGCGGCCAGAGCCCATCGCCCGGGATTCGGGCGCTCGAGTATAGCCTTCGACATGGCCTGCGTGACTTGCGCGATAGCGCTCGGGCAGCAACATTTCGAGTGATCTGCCGACAAGCTCTTCACGGGCGTAGCCGAACTCGTCGGCCAGCGCGGAGTTGACCTGAACGATCCGCTGGCGACCATCTATTACGAGAAGACCGAGGGGTAGGTTCTCGAAGATCTGGGTGAAGCGCTTTTCCGCCAAGGTCAGTTGGGCAAGGCTCTTCACGTAAAGGATCGCCCATTGGTCGAATGCTGCAGTGCAGGGCACAAGGGTGATTTCGCAGGGCTGTTCGGCACCATCTCGGCGGTTGAAGTTGATTGCTCGGGACCAGGGGACGCGCGTTTCCGGCAAGGCGTCGAAATGGGACTCGATCATCTGCAACAGCGCGTCGCCTTCTTCCGTCTCGAACCAGACGGTGATCAATGAAAGGCGCAGGGCGGTGGCATCCGTTTCGCCAACGATTGAGCCCAGGGCAGGATTGGCCCACGAAATGACTCCGGCCCTATCGAGGATGGCGGCGCCGATCGGCGCATGTTGGAGCGCGGCGTGGGTTTCGGCCAGGCTATCGACAGTAATCGTCACACGACCTCCCATGCAGATCGCCAGTCCTTTCCCGGGAGCGGGAAGGATCAGGCGGTGCGACCGGGAGGTCGTTTCGCGTTCTTCAGCGACGCGAGGAATGAACCTCCAGCGTCATACTTTGGACCTAGGCCGTTTGCGGCTCACGAAGGAGCACTTCCGTCTATTCCCGTAATGCGAGGGCCTCGCAACGATTGCAGGGCGGATTTTACAGGGTGAGCGCTCAGATCGCGACGAACTTGCCTGCGTCGCGGTCCTTGCGCACTTTGAGCCCGTCAAACACCGACCCGCTCATGGTGATCCACACGCCGGGCTGTGCAGACTGACAGCAAGCAAAGGCCATGCCAAGGTTGAAGGTTGCATCGCTTTCGGCAAAGCGCGCGGGGGCGAGGGCACCGGTTAGCACCACGGTCTTGCCTTCCAGACCTTCCAGCGCCTTGGCGGTGTCGGTCATGGTGTCGGTGCCATGAGTGACGACCACGTGGCTTTCGGGCGCCGCGGCGATGGTAGCGCGGATGAGGGCGCGATCCTCGTCGGTGAGTTCGAGGCTGTCCTTGCGGAGCAGTTCCACCACGCGAAACGGATGGGCCACGCGCGAGGTCTTGAGCAGCTTTTCGATGACGCTTTCGGCGATCTGGTATTCGCTGAGCGCGTCGAAGTACTGCTTGTCGAACGTGCCGCCGGTAGTGACGACGAGGATGGGGGCGAGAGTCATGCACGCGCCTTTAAACTGGCGGCGGGGGCGGGGCAACCGTTGGCGATAGTGCCTGACCCTTCCGCACAAACGCTGTCGTCCCCGCTAATGCGGGGATCCCGCTTCCTTCTGCAACCTCGCCAAGCGGGGCCCCCGCCTTCGCGGGGGCGACGAGGTTGGGGTTGAACGGTTGGCTCTTGCTCGCCCGATCAGGCTTTCGCCATCTCGTTCAGCGTCACGTAGTCCAGCTTGCCGGTGCCCAGCACAGGCAAGGCATCCAGCACGCGGATCTCGCGCGGGATCATCAGTTCGGCCACGCCGTTGGCGCGGCCCCATTCCTGCAGGGCCTTGTGATCGGCGCCCTTGGCCGTGGTGTAGAGCACCAATTGCTCGCCCTTCTTCGCATCGGGCCGGGTGACCACTGCGCATTCCGCATCGGGCCAGACCTTGGCGGCATAGCCCTCGACAGCGGGCAGAGAGACCATTTCGCCAGCGATCTTGGCAAAGCGCTTGGCGCGGCCACGGATGGTGACGAAGCCGATCTCGTCGATGGTGACGATATCGCCGGTGTCGTGCCAGCCTTCGGCGGGCGGGCGGAGTACGCCGGGTTCACTCGCCAACAGGTATCCGGCCATGACGTTGGGCCCGCGAACATAGAGACGGCCGCCCTCGGCGATGCCGGGCACCTGTTCGAGCCGCGCTTCCATCGCCGGCAGCATCCGGCCGACGGTGCCCGCCTTGAAGTGCATCGGCGTGTTCACCGCGATCACCGGCGCGCACTCGGTGGCGCCATAGCCTTCGAGGATGCGCAGGCCGAACTTGTCGGCATAAGTGCGGCGGGTTTCCTCGCGCACCTTCTCCGCCCCCGCGAAGATGTAGCGCAGCGAGTAGAAGTCGTAGCTGTGCGCCATGCGGGCATAGCCGGAGAGGAACGTGTCGGTGCCGAACAGGATCGTGGCGTTGGCGTCGTAGGCGAGCGCGGGCACGATGCGGTAGTGCAGCGGGCTGGGGTAGAACACGGTGCGGATGCCGTTCAGCAGCGGCAGCAGGGTGCCGCCGGTCAGCCCGAACGAGTGGAACACCGGCAGCGCGTTCAGCACCACGTCGGCGGGGTTGAAGTCGATTCGCGCGGCCAGTTGTGCGCAGTTGGACAGCAGGTTGCAGTGGCTGAGCACCACGCCCTTGGGCGCGCCTTCGGAGCCCGAGGTGAACAGGATCACCGCCGGCGCGTCGGGCGAAACCTTGCGGCGGGCATGGCGGCTGGCGGCAAGGCGGCCGGTCACCATGTGCCAAAGCTTGGCGGTGGTGCCGATCTCTGCGGCTAGGTCTTCGAGGTAGAGTACGTTGCGACCGTCCGCTTCCAGCGCGGCGATCACGGCGTCCAGCTTGCCCTGTTCGACGAACGCGCGCGCGGTGACGACGGTTTCGATCTTCGCGGTGGCGCAGGCGGACACGAGGCTGGCCTGACCCACCGTGAAGTTCAGCATGGCAGGCACGCGCCCTTCGGCCTGAAGCGCGAAGAAGGCGAGGGCGACGCCGCTGACGTTCGGCAGCAGCAAACCCACGGCTTCGCCGGGACGGGTGCGATAGGCGAGCCGCTCACCCAGCAGTTCGGCGCCGAGGATCAGGCGGTTGTAGGCCAGCGGCGTGCGCTTGATGTCCTCCACCACCTTGGTCTTGCCGCCGTGGATCGCGCGGGCTTCGCAGAGCGCGGCGAACAGCGTGCGGTCGGTGTGGCTGGTGTCGAAGATCATCCGGCTCATCTCGTCATAGAGACGGCGACCGGCGATGGCGCGGCGCTGGCGGGCAGGCATCTCGCCTTCAATGCTGAAGCGGCGTGCGGGCAGCACTTCGATCGAGACTTTGGGGAACCAGCGCTGGCGGACTTTGCCCTTGAGGTGGGAGAAGGGCGTGTACTGCGGCCCGTCAAGGCGGACGGGGATGATCGGCGCGTCGGCCTTGTCGGCCACCATGCCGGGGCCGTCGAACACCTTCATCAGCGCGCCGGTCACGGTGATGCGGCCTTCGGGGAAGATCACCAAGGTGCGGCCTTCCTTCACGGCGCGGACCATGGCCTTGGCCGCCATCGGATTGGTGGGATCGACCGGGAAGGCGCGGAACAGCTTGAGGAAGGGCTGGATCCACCAGCTCTTGGCAATGGCGGTGTGGACCGCGAATGTCGGCTTGCCGGGCAGGAAGGCGCCCAGCAGCACGCCGTCGAGGTAGGAGAGGTGGTTGACGACGACCACGGCCGGTTCGCCGGGCTTGGGCATGTTCTCGATGCCGGTCACTTCCACGCGGTAGAGCATGCGCAGCACCGTGCGGATCACCGCCTTGAACAGCGTTTCGGGCAGCAGCCAGATCGAGGTGACGGCAACCAGCAGCGTCGCGAAGCCCAGTACGCCGATCACGCCCGGCACGCTCATCCCGTTGCCCAGCAGCACCGCGACAATGCCCACGGCTGCCACGGTCATGCCGGCGTTGAGGATGTTGTTGGCGGCGATCACCTGAGAGCGTTCCTCGGGCGCTGAATGGATCTGGAGGATCGCGTAGAGCGGCACGATGAACATCCCGCCGGAGAAGGCGATGATGACGAGGTCCGCGAAGATCTTCCACGACTGCGGGTTGGCCACGAACTGGCGCACATCGGCGTCGATCACCGTTGGCACGAAGGCGCGGGTGGAGATCCACAGGTCGATCAGGCCGATGGCCAGCATCAGCGCGCTGACCGGCACATAGCGGGCCGAGACTTCGCCCTTCAGCATGCGGTTCACCGTCATCGAACCCAGCGCGATGACGACCGAGAACACGACGAGGAACAGCGTCGCCACGTCCTTTTGCGCCTGCAGCGTGTCGGAAACGAGGGGGACGAACTCGGTCAGCAGGATCGCGCCCGCCGTGAAGAACCAGCTGATGCCCAGTACCGCCAGCCATACGCCGCGGCCGCGATGGGCGGCGGCGATGATGTGCCATGTGCCGCGCGCGATGTTCCAGTCGATCGGATGGCCGCCCCGGCTGGGCGGCGCCGCCGGGATCGCCTGCGCGGCGAGCCAGCCCACCACGGCGAGGCCCATGGCGACCAGACCCGCTTCCCATGGCACGACCTGCCCGGCTAGCAACTGGCCGCCCAGAATGGCGAGAAAGGTGCCCGCTTCGATCAGGCCGGTGCCGCCCATGACTTCGCGCTCGCCAAGGTGCTGCGGCAGGATCGAGTACTTCACCGGGCCGAACACGGTGGAGTGCAGGCCCATCAGGAACAGGCTGGCGAGCAGGACCGTGATCGATTCCCACGCGAAACCAATGAGGGCAAGGCCCATGATGCCGACTTCGGCCAGCTTGATCCAGCGGACGAGTTTCGCCTTGTCGATCCGGTCCGCGATCTGGCCGGCAAGGGCAGAGAACAGGAAATAGGGCAGGGTGAACAGCCCCGTTGCGACCACCGACAGCATCCCCGCCTTGTCCGGCGCATCGCGCAGCAGGCCGTAGTTGGCCAGCAGCAGCATCGCGTACTTCAGCAGGTTGTCGTTGAAGGCGCCCAGGAACTGGACGCAGAACATCGGCGCGAACCGCCGCTTGGTCAGCAATGAAAAGTCTGGTGCCGCCACGCCCGTATTCCCCCTTTTGATGGGACTGCTTGGACTTCAAGGACTTTGCGGGCGGTTAACGGTGCCAGTCACTCGCCCATCCTCTGCAACGAATCATGTCACATCATCGTCGCGATGGTAGGGGTGGCATTTAATTGATCGTTGTTCAATTAAAAAATTGGACATCGTTCAATTTATTCGGTTATCTGGCACTGCAATCGAATGAGGGCATGAATGGGACGGCGATCGGATCACAGCCGCGAGGAACTGCGCGAACTTTTCGTGGCGCAGGGGCACGCCTTGCTGTCCGAAGTCGGTTTTGCCCGGTTTTCCGCGCGCGAGGTGGCCAAGCAGGTCGGCTATTCGGTGGGTACGATCTACAACGTGTTCGGCTCGCTGGACGCGCTGATGGTTGAGATCAACGGCCGCACGCTCGATATGTGGATCGCCTTTCTGGAGGGGCGGCTGGCGGCTTGCGAGGACGGTGCCGTGCGTCTTGACGCAGCGATCGGCGCCTATTTCGATTTTGCGCTCAGCCATCGCCACGCCTGGACTGCGCTTTACGACTTCCGTCTGCCGGAAGGCAGCGAATCGCCTGCGTTCTACCGCGAGAAAGTGGCGACCATCACTGGCGTGATCGTGCGCGAGATTGCCGCAGTCCTTCCCGAAAGCGTGCGTGAAAAGGCGGTTCCGCTGGCGCGCTCGCTGCTGGCGAGTGTCCATGGGCACTGCTTCTTCGCGCTCAACGGCACTTTCGCGATGCTGGGCGAGGACGATCCGCTTGCAGCCGCCAAAGCGCGCGTGGCGGATAGCGTCGCCTGCGCGATCTCAGGTCGGTAAGGGCTCTGCCGGCAGGGTGCGAGGCCAGTCGATCAGGCCGATCATCATGTCGATGAAAGCTTCACGGTCGCGCAAGGTGGGCCGCTCCGGACGCATAAGCACGTCCGAGCGATAGCCGATCATGGCCGAGACGGTCATCAGCGTCAGCCGCTCCGCCTCCTCGTGCGAGAAGCGGGTTTCGAAGAATCTGGTCACGCAGGCGCGGAACTTGAAGGGGCCGCGCTCGTAGAACATCTCGTTGATTTCGGGGAAGCGCTCGCCCTCGCTGACGACGAGACGGAACAGTTGCACCGAATTCTCGCGCAGCAGGCAGTCGAGGAAGCGCAGGCACGCGCGGCGCAGCGCCGGGAAGGAGAATACCTGCCCGGTAAGCACTTCGTCCACGTCCTGGGAAAAAGTCTCGACCTTGTTGTCGACCACTGCCGCGAACAGTTCTTCCTTCGAGGAGAAGTGCGCCCAAAGCGTGGCCTTCGATCCGCCCAGTTCGTCGGCGATGGCCGACATGCTGGTGGCGGCATACCCGCGGCCGAAAAACGATCGCGTTGCAACCTCGACGATCTCGGCGCGCTTCTTTGCCTTGTTGAGCTCTCTCTTACCCGTACATCCTGTCATAGTACTGCATAGTACACTTTTCGATTGACAGGGGCAAGGCCGAGGTCGATGAAAACTGTACTGATGAGTACGATCACACTCCCCCGAGTCGCGGCAGCCTCGATGCTGGCCGTCGGCCTTTCGCTGTCCGCCTGCGCGGTGCCCGACCTTGGGCCGAAGCCGCAGATGCGGGCTTCTTCAACGCTGGAAAGCAGCCAGTCGCTTTCCGCCAGCGAGGCTGTCCAGTGGCCGCAGCAGCAGTGGTGGACCGCCTATGGCGACCCGCAGCTTGATGCGCTGGTGGCGGAAGCCCTTGCAGGCTCGCCGGATGTCGCCTCTGCGCAGGCGCGCATCCTGCAGGCGCGCGGCGCAGCCCAGGTGGCGGGCGCCGCGACCCTGCCGAGCCTGAACGGGCAGGGCTCCGGGGGTTTCACCAAGCAGAGCTACAACAACGGTTTCCCCAAGGCCTATGTTCCCAAGGGCTGGAACAGCACCGGCGATCTGGCGCTTTCGGGCGACTTCGACCTCGATCTCTGGGGCAAGAACCGCAAGCAGCTTGCCGCCGCCACGTCCGAGCGTATGGCTGCCGAGGCTGATGCCCGTCAGGCCGAGCTGATGATCTCGTCCAACGTGGTCTCCTCCTACTTCGACCTTGCCCGCCTGATCACGCGGGGCGAGGCGCTGAAGGATGCGCTCAAGGCGCGCGAGGCACTGGTGGACCTGACCGGCCAGCGCGTGCGTCAGGGCCTCGATCAGGAAGCGCCGCTGCGCCAGTCCGAAGCGCTCGCCGCCTCGGCCCGCGTCGCGCTGTCGCAGAATGACGAGCAGATCCTGCTGCGCCGCCATGCCTTGGCCGCGCTGCTGGGCGCCGGCCCCGATCGCGGCCTGTCGATCAACCCCACTGCCATTACCGCGATCCCGGTCGCGGCGCTGCCTGCCGATGCCGGGATCGGCCTCGTCGGCCGTCGTCCCGATATCGTCGCCGCCCGTCTGCGCGCGGAAGCGGCGGACAAGCGCATCGGCGTCGCCAAGGCGGCGTTCATGCCGGACATCTCGCTCTCGGGCCTGATCGGGCTCCAGTCGCTGGGGCTTTCGAACCTCATCAAGACCGGTTCTACTTACGGCAATGCCACTGGCGCGATCAGCCTGCCGATCTTTGAAGGCGGCCGCCTCAAGGGTGACTACACCCAGGCGCGCGGCAGCTATGACGAGGCGGTGGCGAGCTACAACTCCACCGTGATCGGCGCGCTTCAGGACGTGGCCGATGCGCTGGCAAGCCGCAATGCCGCGCAGGATCAGGAAAGCGCTGCCGCCGACGCGGCGGCCAAGTCCGCCCGCGCGCAGGACCTTGCTTTCCAGCGCTACCACGGCGGCATCGGCAACTATCTCGATGCCCTGACCGCCCAGACCACCGCTCTCGACGCCCGCCAGCAGGCGGTCGACGCTCATTTCCGGACGCTTTCCGAAGACGTCGCGCTCAAGCGCGCGCTCGGTGGCGGTTACGAAGACAATTCCAGCAAGAAGGCCGCTGACAATGACTGACGAAGCGCAGGGTTCGCCCGCAGGAAACGCTGGAGACACCAGCGTGCTGGGCAAGAGCCGCCGCAAGCCTTTGCTGCTGGGCCTTGGCGCCGCCGTTGTCGGCGTCGCGGTGCTCTATGGCGCCTACGATCTCTTCATCGGCAGCCGCTCGGTCTCGACCGACAATGCCTATGTCGGCGGTGACAATGCGCAGGTGACGCCGCTCACGTCGGGCCGCGTGGTCGAAGTGCTGGTCACAGACACGCAGCCGGTGCGCAAGGGCCAGCTGCTGTTCCGCATCGAAGATGCCGACCAGCGGATCGCGCTTGAACAGGCCGAGGCCGAACTGGCTTCGGCGCAGCGCACTTACGGCCAGTCGCTTGCCAATAACCGGGCGCTGGGCGCTTCGGCAGACGCCAGCGATGCGCAGATCAACTCGGCCAAGGCGAAGCTCGCTTCCGCGAAGGCCACGCTGACCAAGGCGCAGGCCGATTACGGACGCCGCGCCGCTCTGGTCGGTTCGGGGGCGGTTTCCGCCGAAGACCTGACCACCGCGCGTGAGGCTCTGGCCTCGGCCAAGGCGTCGGAAGGCGAGGCCCGCGCGATGCTGGCCCAGATGCAGGCCGCTGCCGTCAGCGCCCGCCGTCAGGAAGACGCCTCGGTCGCCATCACCCAGGGCACCACGCTCAGCACCGCGCCGCAGATCCGCCAGGCCCAGGCCAAGGTCGATCAGGCCAAGCTCGATCTCGAACGCACCATCGTGCGCGCGCCGATCGACGGTGTGATCGCCAAGCGCGCCATTCAGGTGGGACAGAAGGTTCAGGCCGGCAATGTGGCGATGACCGTGGTTCCGGTCGGCCAGCTCTATGTCGATGCGAACTTCAAGGAAACGCAGCTCGGCAACGTGCGCCCCGGCCAGAAGGCCACGCTGACCTCGGACTTCTACGGTTCCAAGGTCCGGTACCACGGCAAGGTGATCGGCTTTGCCGGCGGCACCGGCGCCGCTTTCGCGCTGATCCCGGCGCAGAACGCAACCGGCAACTGGATCAAGGTGGTGCAGCGCCTGCCGGTGCGCATCGAACTCGATCCTAAGGAACTGCAGGAGCATCCGCTGCGCATCGGCCTGTCGATGGACGCGGAAGTCGAACTGACGGACGCTGACTGATGGCCGGCGCTCCCCCCGCTGCTGCCGGGGCGGTTGACGGGCCAACGTTCACCGGCGCGAAGTTGCTGGTGGCCGGCTTCCTGCTGGCGATGGCCAACTTCGTCGTCGTGCTCGACATGACGATCGCCAACGTCTCGATCCCGCACATTTCGGGCGGGCTCGGGGTGTCGGTGTCGAACGGCACCTGGGCGATCACGTCCTACGCCGTGGCCGAGGCAATCTGCGTGCCGCTTACGGGCTGGCTCGCAGGGCGCTTCGGCAGCCTGCGGGTATTCCTGCTCTCGCTGATCGGCTTTGGCCTGTTTTCCGCGCTCTGCGGTATCGCCCATACGTTCCCGCTGCTGGTGCTGTTCCGCCTTGGACAGGGCTTCTGCGGCGGCCCGCTGATGCCACTGACGCAGACGCTGCTGCTGCGCATCTTCCCCAGGCACATGCATCCCCGCGCCATGGCTATGTGGGCGATGACGGTGGTGACGGCGCCTATCGCCGGTCCGATCGTCGGTGGCTACATCTCCGACAATTGGTCGTGGGAGTGGATCTTCTTCATCAACGTGCCGATCGTGGCGCTGGTCTTCTTCGGCCTGTTCACGATCTTGCGCGGGATCGAGACGCCCACGCGCAAGCTGCCGATCGACGTTGTCGGTCTTGGCCTGCTGATCGCATGGGTGGCGGCGTTCCAGATGATGCTCGACCTCGGGCGCGAGCATGACTGGTTCGGCTCGCCCTTCATCGTCGCGCTGGCGGTGATCGCGGTGATCTTCTTCATCGCCTTCGTGGTCTGGGAACTGACCGAGGATCACCCGGTGGTGGACCTGAAAGTCTTCCGCCATCGCGGTTTCTCGGCAGCGACGTTCTCGCTCACCATCGCTTTCGGCACTTACTTCGCGTCGGTCGTGGTGATCCCGCAGTGGTTGCAGGCCTCGATGGGCTACACCGCGACGCAGGCGGGTGAGGCGATGGCCTTTTCCGGCGTGCTGGCGGTCTTCGCATCGCCCTTCGTGCCCAAGCTGATGCAGCGCTTCGATCCGCGTTTGCTGGTGTTCCTCGGCATTTCGTGGATCGGCATCGTCGCGATCTTCCGCACCAGCTGGTCCACCGACGTGGCGTTCTGGACCATTGCCTGGCCGCAGCTGGTGCAGGGCGTGGGTGTGTCGCTGTTCATGGTGCCGCTGACCACGATCAGCCTCGCCTCGGTCGATCCGGACGAGACGGCGGGCGCGGCGGGCATCGCCAACTTCGGCCGCACCCTTGCTAGCGCCATCGCCACGGCTCTGGTGACGACCACCTGGGAAGACATGTCGCGTGCCAACAGCGCCGACATGGCCGCCTCGATGAACGGCGCGCAGCAGACGATGGACCAGCTTCAGGCCGCCGGGTTCTCGCTGGCGCAGGCACGGCAGACTTTGGCCAACCTCGTCGACGGGCAGGGCACGGCGCTGGGCACTGTCCATGTTTTCGCGCTCTGTGCCGTGCTGCTGTTCATCGCAGCCTGCACGATCTGGATTGCACCGCGTCCGCCTCGCGGTGCGAAGCCGGCCTCGGGCGGACATTAACCCGTCCACCCACCGACCGGCGAGCCGCCGACGCCTCCCCTATCCCTCGGCGTCGGCGGCTTTTTTGTTGGGAGCGTTCGTCACACTTGTGACGAGCTTGCGGCGACCTTCCAGATTCTATCCCGTAGGGGAGGCAGGGAGGGGGAGCGGGCCGGTGCCGTAGGAAAGGTGGGTGCTTTAACCCTCCGCCGCACCGCACTGGGTCAGCACATCGGCAGCAAGTTCTTCCAGCTTCAATTCGGCATCGACTGCGCCCGCCTCGACCGCAGCCGCGGGCGCCTGCGGTACCGTTGCCGTTCCGCGGTCCTGAGCGAGGGTACGACAGCCCGCCGCCTGCAGGAGTTTTAGACCTTTTGCGCCATCCTCGCCCATACCGGTCAACACCGCGCCGATGGCGGGAAGTCCGCCGCGCGCGATAGTGCCGAACAGCAGCGTTGCGGAAGGGCGGAAGCCTTCGACCGGTTCGCGTTCGACCGTCCGCAGTTTCGGCGGGCTACCCGGCTCCACGATCACGTGTTTCCCGGGATCGAACGCGATATGGACCGTTCCCGCCACCAGTTCCGCTCCATCGGCGACCGCCTTGATAGTGCATGCACAGTCCTTGTTGGCACGGGTGATGAACATTTCGGCGAGGGCTGGTTCGGTCTGAAGAATGATGACTGTGGGTGGACAATTCTTTGGATAGTGGCCGAGCACTTCGGTCAAGGCGTCGACGCCGCCCATGGAGGTACTGAAAGCGGCGATCTTGCCATTGGGCGTATAGCCCTCGGTGCTCTCGGCCTTGGGTCCGCGATGGCGGGGACGGTCGCGCACGTTCGAGTTGGCTGCGGCGACCACCACTTTGCCCAGTTTGCCGACCGTCTTGGCGAATTGTTCGGGTGTGGCCTTGAGCGGCTTTGGAAAGCACTCCACCGCCCCCAGTTCGAAGGCCTTGAGTGAGGTTTCCGTGCCGCTTTGAGTAAGGGCGGAAAGCATGACCACCGGCATCGGGTTGGTGCTCATGATCTCCTCGAGGAATTCGATTCCGCTCATCCCCGGCATCTCGACGTCAAGCGTCACGACATTGGGCTGCAGTTGGGCGATCTGGCTGCGGGCCTCGGCGGCGCTTGCGGCGGTGCCGACGACGACGACGTTTTTGGACTGCTCCAGGACGTCGCAAAACAACGCGCGCATCGCTGCTGAATCGTCGACCACGAGTACGCGGGCGTCATGCATCGGGTTTCGCCTTCTTCCTAAGATTTCTCACCATGCCGATACCGCCGATTAGCCGACCAATTTCCTTAACGGAGATAAGGGCTTCGACTGAGAATGCGCACAACGCACCGTTGGCATGGCTGGGCATAGAACGGCGTCGAGCCCGTTCTCTTCCTGCTCGGAAGAAGACGATGTGGGGCAATGCGACGAGGAAATTTCGATGACAGCGATCAGCGAGGCAAGTGGGGCTGGGATAGTCCTTCCCGCCCGTTGCGACCGGGCCGCGGCCGAAGTGCTGTTGCCGGAGTTCGTGGCAGCTGTGGGTCTTCAGCCCATCAGCATCGACGGCAGCGGGGTCGAGCATGTCGGTCAGGCCGTGCTGCAACTACTCGTTTCGGCGCGGCGAAGCGGCGGCGGAGCGGTGATCACTGCGTCCCCGGCTCTGCTCGATGCCGTGCAACTGACGGGCCTGGAGTCCGAACTCTTTGAGGAGGCCGCGCTGTGAGTCCCGAAGAAATCCAGCAGATATTCTTCGCTGAGTGCGAAGAGTCGCTGGCTGCCGCCGAAGCGGGGCTCGCGGCGTGCAAGGCGGGTACACACGATTCGGATACCGTGAACGCGGTGTTTCGCGGGGTTCATTCGATCAAGGGTGGTGCCGGCGCTTTCGGTTTTGGCGCGCTTCAGGCTTATACTCATACATTCGAGACGCTGCTGTCCGACGTGCGTGAGGGCCTGGTGCCGATCGACCCGAAACTCGTCGATCTCCTGCTGCGTGCGCTCGACACCCTGGCTGATCACGTCGAGGCCGCACGCGAGGGCGGGGATGCACCTGCCGATGCGGCGCTGATCGCCGAGATGGAAGGGGCGATGGCGGCCAATGTTGCGGGCGCGGCGCATGCTGCTGAATCCGATCGCGAGCCTGACCCCGCTGTGACGAGTTCTTCCGGCGGTGATGATGATTTCGGTATAGATCTCGATTCGCTGCTCGACGATCTGACCGGTGGATTCGATGTTCCCGCCAGTGCGACAACTGCAGACGGCGCGGTCGAACCTGCCAGTTGGCATGTCCAGGTGCGCCCGCGAGCCGGAGCCATGCGCAACGGAAGCGAACCGCTGCTCATGCTGCGTGAAGTCGCATCACTCGGCGGGCGTGTGGCTGCCTGCGACGTTTCGCAAGTGCCGCCGCTCGATAGTCTCGACATTGCCGAGGGATATCTGGCCTGGACTTTTGCGATGCCCGCCGAAGTGAGCGAAGATGCAGTGCGCGACATCTTCGACTTCATCGGTGATGACTGCGCGGTGGTGTTCGGCGATGACTCGGCCGAAGACGCTGTAGCTTCGACCGAACTGGATCCGACCACCATTTCAGCGCAAGTCGGCCCGGCCGTGACCGAGGCTGCGGATGGCTTGCCGGACGGGACAGGAAGGGCATCAGAAGCCGAGCCGGTTTCCAGCCGACCTGTTCCTGTTCCGCCGCCTATGCCAACGCCGGTCGCGGTGGCAGTTTTGCCGCCAGCCGCTGAACCGGCGGCAACTGCTGCAGCGACCGCTTCCGCGGCTCCTGCTGGGGGAACTGCTCCGGTATCCGGGGCAGGTCAATCGATCCGCATCGACCTGTTCAAACTTGATCGGCTGATCGATCTGGTTGGCGAACTGGTAATCGCCCAAGCCATGCTGGTTCAGCGCCTTGAAGGGGTGACGATCAATGCCAGCGAGGAACTTTCACTGCTCGAGAGCTTGACGCGCGACATCCAGGAAAGCGCGATGTCGATCCGAGCCCAGCCGATTGGGAGCGTATTCAGCCGTGTGCCTCGCATTTTACGGGATCTCGCGGCTTCGACGGGCAAGCATGTAAAGCTGGATGTTTTCGGCGAAACCACGGAACTCGACAAGACGGTGATCGAGCGGCTCGGTGAGCCGTTGACCCACCTCATCCGCAACGCGGTCGATCACGGCATCGAGACTG
Organism: Sphingomonas sp. IC081; assembly: GCF_006874585.1. Classification (GTDB taxonomy): domain Bacteria; phylum Pseudomonadota; class Alphaproteobacteria; order Sphingomonadales; family Sphingomonadaceae; genus Novosphingobium. The sequence continues at coordinate 2,460,154 of NZ_CP029761.1, read as the reverse complement.
CCGAAGCGCGCATCGCCGCGGGCAAGTCACCGGAGGGTACGCTGACCCTTTCGGCCGAACACCGTGCCGGCCGCATCCTCATTTCGATTGCCGACGATGGCGCCGGGATCAACCGCGAGCGGGTTCTGGCCAAGGCGATCGAGAAGGGCATCGTCAGTGCCGATGCACAGCTTTCCGCCGAAGAGATTGACAACCTGATCTTCGCGCCAGGGTTCTCCACTGCGCAGGTCGTCTCGAATATCTCCGGGCGCGGGGTCGGCATGGATGTCGTGCGTCAGAACGTGAAGGATCTGGGCGGGCGTATCACTATCGAAAGCAATCCCGGCAAGGGGACGGCTTTTATCCTGACGCTGCCGCTTACGCTGGCAATTTCCGATGGCATGATAGTCAATGTCTGCGACCAGACGCTGGTGGTCCCGCTTGCACATGTGGTGGAGAGCTTGCGGCCCTCGCCGGATGATGTGCAGGGCTTGGGATCGAGCCAGGCGATGCTCAACGTGCGTGGCCGTTTCATTCCGGTCATTTCCCTGCGTGAGGCACTTGGTGCCCAGATGGGTTCGGAGGATAGGCTTGCCGGGCATCCAGAGCAGGGGGTGCTCATCGTTGTCGATACCGAAAGCGCGGGCCAGGCAGCCTTGCTGGTCGATGATATCCAGGACCAGCGCCAGTTCGTTATCAAAAGTCTCGCCACTAATTTTCGTCCCGTGGAAGGCGTGGCGGGGGCGACCATCCTCGGCGATGGCCGGGTGGCGCTGATTGTCGATGTCGACGGTCTGGTCGCCTGCGCTCTGCCTGCCCAGGATCGCGCCGGTCATGAGAGGCAGGTCGCATGAACGCTATGGCAACGGCGACCGAACAGGTCCCCGGGGTCAGCCCGGACATCTATGGGGACGCCGATTTCGCGGCGATCGCCAAGATTGTCTATGATGCGGTGGGCATCGTGCTCTCGCAGCGCAAGTCGATGCTGGTCTATTCGCGTCTTGCTCCCCTGGTGCGCGAGACGGGCGCGATCAGCTTTGCGCGTTATGTCGAAATGATGCGCGCAGACAGCACCGAGATGGGGCGTGCGGTGGCCGCGCTGACCACCAATCACACCTTCTTCTATCGTGAAGCGCACCACTTCGAGCATCTTGCCGAGCATGTCCGGCCCCATGCGATCGAATGCTTGCGCGCAGGGCAGCCGGTGCGTCTATGGTCGGCGGGATGTTCGAGCGGCGAGGAAGTGTGGTCAATCGTGATGACCATGCTGGGCAGCGACCGGAGTGCTGGCCTTGACATGGCCCGGCGTGATTTCGTGCTGCTGGCGAGCGACATCGCTCCTCACGCGCTGGCAAAGGCCGAGGCGGCGACGTATGCGGCGGGGGATCTCGATCCGGTGCCGGCCGCGCTGCGGTCGGCATGGAGTGCATCGAGCGGAGGGCAGGTCCGCATCGCCGATGCCGCGCGTGCATTGGTGCGGTTCCGGACACTCAACCTGCAAGGCGAGTGGCCGATGAAGGGGCGCTTTGATGCGATCTTCTGCCGCAACGTGATGATCTACTTCGACAACGAAACCAAGGAGCGGCTTGTTGCCCGCTATGCCCAGGCCCTGCAGCCGGGAGGCTTTCTCTACATTGGCCATTCCGAGCGCGTGACCGGTCCGGCAACGCAGGTGCTTAGGCTGGTCGGTCCAACCATCTACCAGAGGAGCGCGGCGTGAGCATCAGGGTTCTCATCGTCGACGATTCGCCGACCATGCGGGCGATCCTGATGTCGAGGCTGCGCGAGCAGGGGGACATCGAGGTTGTCGGCACCGCTTCTGATGCGGCCGAGGGGAGGGCTCTTATCAAGCAGCTCGATCCCGACGTGGTGACGCTCGACATCGAGATGCCAGGCATGAACGGGCTCGACTTTCTCGAAAAGATCATGGCCTTGCGTCCGACCCCGGTGATCGTGGTGTCGGGCGCCACCCAGGACGGTAACGAGGTGACTGCCCGTGCACTCGCGCTCGGGGCAGTCAATTGTTATGCGAAGTATGATCCCGGCGGCAAGCTGGCGTTGCAGGACGGCGGGGAACTGGCGGATCTAATCCGCGATGCGGCGCAAGTGCGTTTCGATGCTCGAATCGAATCGAGGCCGGAGCAGCGGCCGCGGGATGTCCGAGTTGGCGCTGCTACCATGGTAGCCGCTGAAAGTCGGCTCTCGATCCGGCGCGAAACCCGGTTGATCGCGATCGGCTCCTCGACAGGCGGTGTGGAGGCGTTGCAGGTCGTGCTGGGAGGCTTCCCGATCGATTGTCCGCCGACCGTGATCGTCCAGCACGTCAACCCGCGCTTTGCTCCGGCTATTGCCCGGACGCTCGATCTGGCCTGTCCGGCGCACGTCCAGGCTGCCGACATGGATACGCCCTTGTTGCCTGGAAATGTCTATCTTGCAGCCGCCGCCAGTTGCCATTTGACTGTGAAGCTCGATCGGGACGGAAGCACGCTGCTGGGGAAGATGCGGCGCGGTGAACCGATCAGCGGTCATGTCCCGAGCGTCGATGCCCTGTTCGCCTCGGTGGCACAGGTCGTGGGGGCTGAGGCGGTCGGCATTCTTCTTACCGGCATGGGGCAGGACGGTGCGCGGGGGTTGCTGGCCATGCGTCAGGCCGGCGCGCATACGATTGCGCAGGATGAACGCACTTGCACGGTGTTCGGGATGCCGCGCGTGGCAATTTCGCTCGGTGCGGCAAATGTAGTGGCCCCGGTCGACCGGATTGCCGGCCACGCCCTCAACAAGGCGGCATGACAAGATGGCATCTGCAAATTCACCCGCGAGTACGCACCTTACGGTGCTGCAGGGGCAGTTCAGGGTCAGTGCGGGCCCCAAGGTGGAACTCAGTACGGTCTTGGGCTCGTGCGTGGCGACGTGCCTCTATGATCCGGTGATCGAACTGGGCGGCATGAACCATTTTCTGCTTTCCGAGCCGCCCGCTACGCACGCGCGGGGGGAGGTCGATGTCCACTATGGGGTTTACCTCATGGAGATGCTGATCAACGAGATGCTCGCCTATGGTGCCCGCAAGGAGCGGCTCAGAGCCCATCTGTACGGCGGCGCGAACATCCGAGCGGGTATGCAACGGATTGGCACGGCCAATGCTGAATTCGCGCGGGGTTTCCTGGTCCGAGAGCGCATCGAGCTAATGCGTGAGGATCTCGGCGGTACTTGCGCGCGCCGTGTCGATTTTCGACCGGCATCCGGTCTCGTGCGCTGCCGTACCGTTGCCGAGGCTCCGGAAGTGGCTGTCCAGCCGGTGGTCCGGCGGGAACCGCGCGGCGAAGTCGAACTGTTTTAAGGGTCGATCTGTTTCAAGGAAAAATGAGGATCCGATGTCCAAGACCACCCGAGTCCTGACCGTTGACGATAGCGCATCCATGCGGGCGCTGCTCAATCATGCGTTGTCGAACAACGGCTTCGACGTGTCGCAGGCCGACGATGGCGTTTCTGCGCTGGAATGGCTGGCGCTGAACGAAGTCGATGTCGTCATAACAGACATCAATATGCCGCGTCTCGATGGCTTTGGCCTGATCGAGCAGGTCCGTGGAGGCACCCGACATCGCGATCGCCCCATCCTGGTACTGACAACCGAGAGTTCGGACGAGAAGAAGGCGCGTGCGCGAGCAGCCGGCGCGACCGGTTGGATCGTCAAGCCTTTCGACACCGACAAGCTCGTCGCGGCGGTCCGCCGCGTCGCCCACTGAAGGAGGCCTCGGTCATGCACCGCGAACTCATCACCTTCGAAGTCGCCGGCCAGATCTTCGCGCTCGACATCATGGCGATCCGCGAGATCCGCGCCTGGACCCCGGTAACGCCGATGCCGCGTGTCCCGCATTACGTGGCAGGCGTGGTCAACTTGCGCGGTACGGTATTGCCGGTGATCGATCTTGCTGCCCGGCTGGGCTGGACGCCGACCGAGGCCACGCCGCGCCACGCCATCATTGTCTGTCAGGTCAATGGGCAGTCGCAGGGTCTGATCGTGGATTCGGTGTCGGACATCGTCGCGCTTCATTCCGAGACCTTGCAGGCGCCGCCCAGTGCCGGACAGGACGGGGTGATCCCATTTCTCGAGGGGCTGGTGGCGATAGACGAGCACATGGTCATGGTGCTTGATCTCCAGACGCTGGGGACATCCGGGGATGCGTTGGCGGCGGCCTGAGCCATGATCCATGAATCGCGCTTTCTGGCCCCGAGGCTGCTTGAACCCCGATTTCTGGCTATGGCCGAAGTCTTGACCGAGCTTGCGGGCGAGATCGAGGCCCTGGGCGAAGTATTGTGTCGGGACGAGGGTTTCGCTGCAGGGCACATTCGCGAGCTTCAGGCGATCGATCTGATTTCCCAGAAGCAGCGTGCGTTGTCGGCCATTCTCAGTGCAGGGTTCAGTGCGACAGAGATGCGCCGCATCAACCTGGAGGCGATCAACCTGCGCTTCCGTCATTTTCTCGACGACAGCGAAACACTCTGCGAGGTACCGCTTGATTCACCGCCGGCCAACGGAAACGGCGATGGTGGACCGCTCGACTTGTGGGATTGACCGGGCGGCGATAACTCGTCTGGCATGTCCGGCTCGTCACATTCCGACCGTCGCTATGCTCCGGCTGCGATGCGTAATCGCGATCCCATTCTGGCCGTGCTGCGCGAGGTGCTACCCACGTCGGGCACTGTACTCGAGATCGCTGCAGGGACTGGCGAACATGCGGTCTATTTCTCTCGATTTTTGGCGGGAATCTTCTGGAAACCGAGCGATCCTGACGCCAATGCCCGTGCTTCTATCGCCGCATGGCGCGAGGCGGAGGGGCTGCACAACCTGATGGTCCCGATTGCTCTTGATGCAGCGGCTGCGCAGTGGCCGCTGGAGAGCGCTGATGCGTTGGTCTGCATCAACATGATCCACATCAGCCCATGGTCGGCAACGCTTGGATTGATGGCAGGCGCGGGGCGCCTCTTGTCTCAGGGCGCTCCGCTGGTACTCTACGGTGTTGATTGCCACTGAGATGTGACCCGGGGGGCGTATAAATTACCATTGAGAATTGACCCATGTTTCCCTCGCCTCCGGCTGCCAGTCGGAGGGTCGTGGAGTGATCGACATGGACTTACTCAGTGTGATCCGCCGGTGGCATTTCCGGCAGAAGATCTCCATTCGGGAGATCAAGAGGCGGACCGGCCTGTCCCGCAATACCATCCGCAAATATCTGCGTTCTGACGCGATTGAGCCGAGCTTCAAGGTTCCGATCCGGCCGAGCAAGCTCGACCCTTACGCCGAGAAGCTGACGGCCTGGTTGCGAGTGGAATCCAAGAAGTCCCGTAAACAAAGGCGGACTGCCAAGCAGTTGCATGCTGATCTGGTCGAGCTGGGATACGATGGCTCTTATAACCGGGTTGCCGCTTTTGCCCGACGATGGCGGACCGAGCTGCAATATGAGCAGCAGACCAGCGGGCGTGGAACATTCGTGCCCCTGGTTTTCCAGCCTGGCGAGGCGTTCCAGTTCGACTGGAGCGAGGACTATGCCGTACTGGATGGCAAGCCCACGAAGCTGCAGGTCGCTCATACCAAACTGGCGCATAGCCGCGCCTTCATCGTCCGCGCCTATCTGCTCCAGACCCATGAGATGCTGTTCGACGCGCTGACGCAGGCGTTCCGAGTGCTGGGCGGCGTGCCCCAGCGTGGGATCTTCGATAATATGAGGACCGCTGTCGACAAGATCGGGACCGGGAAGGCGCGGCAGGTCAACGCAAGATTTGCCGCCATGGCCAGCCACTATCTGTTCGAGACGGATTTCTGCAATCCGGCTTCTGGTTGGGAGAAGGGTCAGGTCGAGAAGAACGTCCAGGACGCTCGGCGCCGGTTGTGGCAACCGATGCCCAGTTTCCCTGGCCTGGCTGAGCTGAACGCCTGGCTGGAAGAGCAATGCATCGTCCAATGGAGCGATATCCAGCATGGCGTCATGCCCGGCACGGTGGCCGATGCGCATGCCGAGGAAGTTTCCTGCCTGATGCCGCTGGGCCGGCCCTTCGATGGCTTTGTCGAGCAGATCAAGCGCGTGTCGCCGACCTGCCTCATCGCCTTTGACCGCAACCGCTACTCGGTACCTGCCTCCTTCGCGAACCGACCGGTCAGCCTGCGGATCTACCCTGATCGTCTGGTCATAGCGGCCGAAGGCCAGATCGTGTGCGAACATGCCCGGCTCATCGAGCGCTCTCATCACAAGCCGGGACGCACAATCTATGACTGGCGGCATTATCTGGCGGTAATCCAGCGCAAGCCCGGCGCCTTGCGTAATGGCGCTCCCTTCCTCGAGATGCCCGAAGCCTTCCGGCAGTTACAGGGCCATCTGCTCAAGCGCCCTGGTGGCGACAGGGAGATGGTCGAGATACTTTCTCTCGTTCTGCATCACGACGAACAGGCTGTGTTGAGCGCGGTCGAGTTGGCTTTGGGGGCCGGTGTCGCCACCAAGACTCACGTTCTCAACGTGTTACATCGCCTCATCGACGGCAAGGCGCCTCCAGCTTCGCCGATCGATGCGCCTCAAGCCCTGCGCCTGACGCAGGAGCCCGAGGCCAATGTCGTTCGCTATGACAGGCTGAGGGATATCCGCCATGCGTCATGACCCCGCCAGCGCCGCGGTCGTCGTCATGCTGCGCAGCCTCAAGATGTTCGGCATGGCTCAGGCCGCCGACGAACTGATCGAGCAGGGCGCGCCTGCCTTCGATGCTGCCGTGCCGATGCTCGCTGGACTCCTGAAGGCAGAGATGGCCGAACGCGAGGTCAGGTCCATCGCCTATCAAATCAAGGCGGCCCGCTTCCCGGCCTATAAGGATCTGGCTGGCTTCGACTTTGCTGCCAGCGAGATCAACGAAGCCCTCGTCCGCCAGCTTCATCAGGGCGACTTCATGGAAAACGCCGACAATGTCGTGCTGATTGGCGGGCCCGGAACCGGCAAGAGCCATATCGCAACTGCGCTGGGCGTCCAGGCCGTCGAGCATCACCGCAAGAAGGTCCGCTTCTTCTCCACGGTCGATTTGGTCAATGCGCTTGAGCAGGAAAAGACCATGAACCGATCCGGCCAGCTGGCAGAACGCCTGCTACGTCTCGACCTGCTCATCCTCGACGAGCTGGGTTATCTGCCCTTCAGCCCATCGGGCGGAGCCATGCTCTTCCATCTGCTCAGCAAGCTGTACGAGCGCACCAGCGTCGTCATCACCACCAACCTAAGCTTCAGCGAATGGGCTGGCGTGTTCGGCGATGCCAAGATGACCACCGCGTTGCTCGATCGGCTAACCCACCACTGCCACATCCTGGAAACCGGAAACGACAGCTTCCGCTTCCGTGCCAGCACCGCTGCGCCAAAAGCCAGAAAGGAGAAGCCAGCATCTTGAACCTGCCAGGATACGGCAGCACATAACCCATACCCACCCGGGTCAATTCTCAATGGAAACCCTGGGTCACATCTCAGTGGCAATCAACAACTCTACGGCCCCTATCGCCGGGAAGGTCATGCAATCGAACCGGGAAATGCCGCGTTTGATGAGGACCTGAAGCGCCGCAATCCGGGATGGGGGCTGCGCTGTCTGGAAGATGTCGCCAAAGTGGCGGTTGGGCATGGGCTTGCCCTTGACCGGGTGGTCGAGATGCCCGCCAATAACCTGACGGTGGTCTTCAGGAGGTGCTGAAGCTGCTACGCGTCTTACGGGGTGTCAGGACGAGCTGTCCTGCCCCGCGCAGCAGGAAAAAGACCGTGAAGGCACTCCACAGCCCGGCATTGCCAAGCGGGTGGAGCAACCAGAGCAGCAAGGTATAGCCCGCCAGCGCCAAGGCCATCGTGCCCAGCATAGCCCGTGTCCAGCCGGTTCCGACAAATACGCCGTCGAGGACGAACGACGTAAAGCTGGCCAGCGGCAAGACGGCGAGCCATGGTACATAAGTCGCACTTCGAGCCGCGACTGCAGGGTCGGTGGTGAAGCGCGCGGCAAGAACTTCACCTCCTGCCGCGTAAGCAAGAGTCATGGCCAATGCGGCAGCGCCGGCCCACAGCATCGATGAGCGGACGGCTTTGTCGAAGCGTGTGCGCTCGCGGGCTCCGAGTGCTTCGCCGCAGAGGACTTGTGCTGCGCTCTCGAAGCCATCAAGGATCAGTGCGGCCAGCATGAAGAGTTGGAACAGGATGCCGTTGGCCGCCAATGTCACTGGCCCATCCTGAGCGCCACTCCGTGCAAACAGCAGCATTGCGGCGGTCAGGAGCAGCGTCCGCAGGAACAGGTCGCGATTGAGGGCGAACAGGGCTGCCAGTTCGCGGCGGCGCCATGTCGTTCGCGCCGCGAACGATGTGAGTACGCCTCGCCCGTCCGAACGGCGCAGCACCAGAATGCCGAGCACTATAAACTTGAAGCATTCGGAAGTGAGCGTGGCAATAGCAACCCCGGCTACTCCCCAGTGGGCAAGCAGAACCAGCAGCATGTCGAGTGCGATATGCACCAGGTTGGCGGCCACTTCGACGACCAGCACGTGACGCACCAGGCGTTGGCCGATCAGCCATCCAACCAACGCGCAATTGCCCAGCCATAAGGGGGCGGCCCAGTAGCGGATGGCGATGTAGTGCCGCGCGCTTTCGCGAAGGGACTCTTTGGCGCCTAGCAGGTCAAGGCCAAAAGGGATCGCGAGCGGCATCGCGAGCAGCAGGACGGTGCCGATGCCGAGTGCGACTGCAAGAGCGCGGGCAAGGGTTTCTGCTTGTGCATGCGTGGTACCCCGGCCAGCACCTTGCGCGGTTAGCGCAACGGTGCTCGTGCGCAGGAAGTTGAACACGTTGAGCAGTGCCATCATGAACTTGGCGCCCAGTTCTACAGCACCTTGCGCGGGAGCGTCGCCAAGGCGTCCAATCGCCCACATGTCTGCTAGCCCGAACAGCGCCGTTGCCACGTTGGTGAGCATCGCGGGCAAGGCTATCGACCATAAGAGGCGGGTCTGCGATGCCGAATTGAAGGAAGGACTACGCAAGCGGGGAACCCGGTGTCTGGTGATTGGCTTTCGTCAGTCCGCCTAACTGACCATGTTGCGTATCGCAATCATCCCGAACACGGCGGCTACGCCAGCCGCGAAGCCAGGGGCGACGTCGTGGGGACCAGAGAGCGGCGCGGTGCAGCCACCGATGGCATATAGACCTGAAATCGGTGTTCCATCGATCCTTGTCACGCGTGCGAAAGGATCAACGGTAACGCCGCCGCATGTTCCTAGACTTTCTGCCCTGAGCGGCACGGCATAGAACGGTCCTCGTGAAATCGGTCCCATGCAGGGGTTGGGGGCATGAGCGGGGTCTCCGTGATAGCGGTCGTAGGATGATGCGCCTTTCCCGAAATCGTCGTCAATGCCGCGGCCCGCCATGACGTTCCAGCGGTTGATCGTGGCCTCCAGTCCGGTAGGATCGATCCCGCATTCGCGGGCGAGCGCATCGAGCGTTGCTGCGCGGACGAGGCTGCCGTCTTGCAGGCGTTGCCGGGGAATGCGCCCCGGTGCGATCGGTCCGAAGCGATAGCGAGAGCGGTGGCGAGCATCGAAGATCGCCCATGCCGCGGGAGAGGCGTCCGAGGCTTTTTCCAGAGCGAGGCTCGCGCTGCCTACTTCCATCGGAGGGGCGGCCTCGTCGACGAAACGACGTCCGTCACGTCCGACAATGATTAAATGAGGCTTGCCCAGAGCAGTCAGCACGGTGGTTGCGGGGCGCGCCTGTTCGGAAGCAAGCCTGAGGAAGCGCCAGTCCTCGTTCATCCAGCCCGTGCCCGCGCCGAGGCCGAGCATCCCTGTAACGGCGTCGCCGTCGGCGCTCGGTAACGGCGAGGGTTGGGGAATGCGTCCAGTGGCGATCACTACACCATGACGTACATGGACCCGGCGATGCCAACTGTCGCAATCGATCATCGCGCCGCAGACACGGCCGTTGTTATATTCCAGTGACAGCAGCGCGGTGCGCGTACTGATTCTGGCGCCAAGTTGGAGTGCAGCAAGCAAAAGCCGTGCCTGCAAGGCGGCTCCGGCAGACAGCAGTTTCTGCGCCCGAACTCGGGCTGCCAGACTGCGCCAACGCAGTCTGGCAGCCCCGATGCGTCCGTCCCATGTGGATTCGGTGCGACCGAGCCGCGCCCATTCCGATGCACGGGCGGGGATCGGGTAACTTTGCGGTCGAATGCGACGTTTCCAGGTTCCGAGCTTTTCGGCGTCGATCACTTCGGTTTCAACGGCTCGTCCGGTGGCATGGCCGCCTGGGAGCGTATCGTAATGGTCGGGGTAGCCTTCGCACAGGTGCAGCGGAATGTTGCGGGATTCATAGAGCGCTACGAGCGGTGCGACGCCGTCGACAAAGGCCGCGCGCCGTTCGGGGCAGGACGAGGGATCGCCATCATCCACGAAGTTGGCAAGATAATCGAGTGCGGCCCGGCGCGAATCGGGCACTTTTTCGCGCAACATAAGCGGGCTGTTTGGCAGCCAGAGCATGCCGTTGGAGGCGGAGGAGGGCCCGCCGATCAGCAAGTCCTGTTCGACCACGAGAGCTTCCAGGCCAGCCATGCGGGCGGCAATGGCGGAGGTTAGGCCACCGATCCCGCTTCCCACGATTAGAACGTCGCACTCGATGTCGGGCATGTGCTTCGGTCCAGTCGGGCCGCCACGGCACAAGGCCGCGGGGCGAATCACGGATGGTCAATCGTGGCCATGTGGCCGCGAATCACCGGCGGGGTTCGCTAATGCACAAGATTTATACGTTTTATGCTGCGGCTGCGTAAGGTTACTTAGGCCTTAGACGCAAAAAACACTTGCGCCTCCAGTCGGAAAATTCGCGTAAACCACGAACTTAACGGACTGGAGGCGCAAATCGAACTTTACATTGCGTCTATCGGAGCAAATGTTGCACTTGCGAAGATTCGGCGCGCCGGAAAGGATTTTAATCCCCCCGGCGCGCTCTCTCCCAACACCGGCAAGGCCGAAAAGGCCTTTCGCTGACTACCTTGCAACATCTTTTGCCATTCGAAAAGCGCGAATTTGTTCTGGAGGTGCAACTTCTTGTGATGTTTGTCTGTGGTGTGTCCCTTAGGCATCGTTGCGTGGCTGGTGCCCCGGAAATCGCGTAATTATCTTCATCCCCGTGGAAAGTGGCCATGACAGGTCGCGTCAAGGGACTGCTGGAAACTTGTAAAAACCAATTTCGCGGGATCAGCCGACTCGCCTGTCAGCTGGCCAACGACCCTATTCCTAGAGGCTGCTCAGGGCTATTCAGTTTCCGTTGGTCGGAGATGGATCGATCTCTATCCCTCTGAGCGCTCTACGGGGCAGGGACTGGACCTTGTGCGATCCAATCCCCGAGCGTCGTGTCGAATTACCAGACCAACGGCACTTCTTCTGGCCCGATTACGCCGCCTGGTCGGTACTCTATTTGGGTGCCGGGCTTGAGGCCGAAGTCGGGAATGCGCCTCAGCCATTCCTGAAGCGCGATCTTCACTTCCAGGCGGGCCAGGTGTCCGCCCATGCAGCTGTGCACGCCAACCGTGAAGGCGAGGGTTGTCTTGCGCGGGCGGTCGAAGTCTACCGTCAGAGGATCGGGGAAGACATCGGGGTCGAAGTTGCATGCGGGCAGGATGAAGGTCACGCGGTCGCCCTTCTTGAGCTGCACGCCGCGCATTTCATAGTCCTGATCAAGGACGCGGCCCGAGAATGTGACGGACCATCGCCGCAACAGTTCTTCTACCACCTTGTCGATGTCCTGCGGGCGATCGATGATTTCCTGGCGCTTTTCCGGGTTCTGCGCAAGCCATGCCCAGACGTTGTTGAGCGTTGCGAACACGGTGTCCAGCCCGCCGATGAACAGGAAGCAGACGAAGCCGAAGATCTCCTTTTCGGATAGCGGCACGCCGCCCGGTTCTGCATGGGCAATCAGGCTTACCACGCCTTGATCGGGGTGCGCCTTCTTCTCGGCGATGGCTTCCTTGAGATAGGCAGTGATGTTCTGCATTGCCTGGCCCATGATCGCGCGGTCGTTCGAGTGGAGCAGATCCATCGCCCAGGACACGAACGTGTCGCGCATGTCCTGCGGCAGACCCATGATGTCGAGGAATACCGAAACCGGTAGCGGTCGGCCGAAATCTTCGGTGAACTCGCATGTTCCTCCGGCTGCGACCTTGGCCTCGATCTCGTCGATCAGGTCGTTGGCGCGCTGGCGGATTTGCTCCTCCAGCTTGAGCACGCCCTGGGGGCTGAATACCGGGTCGACGATGTTGCGATACTTGCGGTGGTGCGGCGGATCGATCTCGATCGGGATGAAGTAGAAATAGTCGTTTGGATCACGCGGAAACGGCGTGGCCCCCTCGTTCGAGAAGATTTCCGGATGGCGCAGGCCGAACAGGGCATCTTCGTGGCGGGTGAAATGCCACATGTTGCCCATCGGGCTGACGTCGTAATAGATCGGCGGCTGCTTATCATGCAGCGCGGCCATGAAATCGTGCGGAGCGGCGAGAAATTCCGGTCCGAAGGTAAGGCCTACCTGGCGAACCAGGTCGGCGGGGACATGATCGGGCACCTGATCCATGCCGACGTGGCGCGGAAAGCTGGGCGGAACCGGATTGGCGGCGTCGATAGGCATCGGCTCTCTCCCGCTTAGAACTGGTGTTCGGGAAGGTGGACGACAAGCCCGTCGAGCGCCTCGGTGACGACCATCTGGCAGGACAGGCGGCTGGAGGGTTTTACTTCGCTGGCTGCGGATTCGAGCAGTTCCTCCTCGGCCTGCGAGGAGGGGCCGCCAACCGCCGCGGTCCAGTCCGCGTCGACATAGCAGTGACAGGTGGCGCAAGACAGGCCGCCGCCGCATTCGCCGGTGATCCCTTCGACCCCGTTGTAAAGTGCGCCGCGCATGACGTTTTCGCCGGCATCGACCTCTACGGTCGTCGCGTGGCCGGTATGGTCGACATAAGTGACCTTGGGCATCGGAACTCTCCTGATTTCCTGTCTTCGCGCCTTTATGAGAACGCTGTTCTCGACATTTTTAGCGTGAGGGTGGTGATCGAGTCAATCGATACGGGAGCGGACGAGCCAAGGCATCGCAGGACGGGCTGGACCCGTGATGGGAGACGCGATACGCGATTGATCGATGGCTACGACGAAATCCAATCTCGCCTTGTCCGCTGCATCTGATGAAGGCGATGAAGATCGCTCCCAGAAGCTCATCGCGGCGGCACACGAATTGCTTGACGAAGCAGGACTGGAAGGCCTGACGATCCGCGCGGTGCTGGCACGCACGGGGCTTGCGCGCAGAGCCTTCTATGAGCGTTTCCAAAGCAAGGACGATCTTGTTCTCGCGGTTTTCGATACCACGTTGCGTTCGGCCGCGCGGGCATTCGAAGCGATGACCAAGCCGGAAGTGGGGTCGGCGCAGGCGCTTGAGGGAATCGTCCGTGGCATTGTCGTTGGCCAGGCGCAGTTTCAGGGCAAGTCGCAGGACCGGTCTTCAGTTGCGGCGCAAGGCATGCCGGTTGGCGGAGCTCACTTGCGCAGTGCGGCGCTCAGCCGGGAGCATTTGCGGTTGGCGCAGCAGCGTCCCGCTGAATTGAAGGCCGCGCTTCAGCCCTTGCTGGATTTAATGGCGGGGCATATCGGCAAGGGGATGGCCGCTGGGGTCTTCCGGCAGGCCGATCCGCAGTTGCAGGCGCGGCTTATCTACAACCTCGTTTCGACGACGGTGCACACGCTCTTGCTCGAAGAGGAAGGCCGGGCGCCCGATCGAGCCGAGCGCGAGGCACTTGCGCAAGCGATCTGGTCGTTCTGTTTGCGGGCGATTGCGGCGTAAGACGACTTCAGGCCGGCTCGACCATCCGGAGCAGGCGCTCGATGTCCGCGGGACGGGCCAGGTCCGTGCCTGCGCGCAGGACCGCCGCCGACCCGGCGGCAAGGCCGATCCGAAAGGCAGTGAGGTCATCGTCGCCCCGGCACAGGGCGTGGACCATCGCGGCAACAAAGCTGTCACCGGCGCCGACGGCACTGGCAGCGTCGATCTTGAGCGCGGGAAGATAGGTGGTGCCCCCGGCATTGGCGAGCAGTGCGCCTTCATGGCCCATGGTGACGGCAACGAGCCGGACCTTGCCGGTGGACACGATATCCATCGCCGCGGTTCCGATTTCTTCGAGGTTGTCGAGCGTACGACCTGTGTACTGCGCCAGTTCACCGATGCTGGGCTTGACCAGCGCCAAGTCACCTTGCGCGATGCCTGCTGCCAGCGCCTCGCCCGAGGTGTCGAGCACCATCTCGATGCCCCGCGGCGCGAGCAGGCGGGTGACCCGGGCGTAGAAGTCTGTCGGTACGCCGGGGGGGAGGGAACCGCTCATGACCATGACGTCGCAATCTGCTTCGGCGAGCAGGTCCAGGCAGCGGCCCCACTCGGCCTCGCTGACATGGGGGCCGGCGGGAGTGAAGCGGAATTCCTTGCCGGTGTCGTGTTCGAGAATGTCGGCGGCGATACGCGTCGGGCCCTCGATCGTGATGCGTGTGCGGACCAGTTGATGCAGGTCGATCAGGCCGTCGAGCGCGGGGCCGGTGGCACCACCGGACAGGTAATAGCATCGCGCGTTGCCGCCGAGTCGTACGAAGACCCGCGCGACATTGATGCCGCCGCCCCCAGGTGCGTAGTGTTCGTTGTCGGTGCGCATCTTGTGCGTGTGGCGGACTTTGCCGACGTTGTAGGAGACGTCGATCGTCGGGTTCATGGTTAGCGTGGCGATGCTTTTCATCGGGCGGCTCCAAGAGGGGGCGTTTATGAGTTTACGACCTAAGTGACGGAAAACATGCCCGTCATTGGCGACAGCCGTCAAGCTGTGCGGTCGGAGGCTTGTCGGGTCAAGCGGCGTTGCAGGCGCGGGGAAGCAGGCTCTGGAAATCAACCATCGCTGCCGGGCCCGGCTTGCCGAACAGGAAGCCCTGGCCCTGGGTGCAGCCTTCGCTGCGCAAGTATTCGCGCTCCATCTCGCGCTCGATACCTTCGGCCACCACGGTCACGCCCAGACTGCGGCCAAGTCCGATGACCGCGCGGATCACCGCGCGCGAATTGGCCTCGCGCTGGAGGTTCAGGATGAACGACTTGTCGATCTTGATCTTGGTGAAGGGGTAGTTGAGCAGATAGCTGAGCGACGAATAGCCGGTACCGAAATCGTCGAGCGAGATGCCGATGCCGAAGGCCCGCAAGTTGCGGATGATCGCAGCCGGGCGGGGGCCGCGCTCCATCAGCACGGCCTCGGTGATTTCCAGTTCGAGCCGCTCGGCGACAAGGCCCGAGGAGGAGAGCGCATTGATCACGGTGCTGAGCAGATTGCCGTTGCGGAACTGCAGGGGCGAGACATTGACCGAAAGCCGGACATGCTGCGGCCAGGACATCGCCTCGCGGCAGGCGGAATTGAGTACGAAGCGGCCGACCTGATCGATCAGCCCCAGTTCTTCCGCAAGCGGGATGAAAACTTCGGGCGATACATGCCCGCGTTCGGCGTGGTGCCAGCGCAGCAGGGCCTCGCAGCATTCGATCTGCCCGGTCTCGAGATTCACGAGTGGCTGGTAGTGGACTTCCAGGTCGCCGTCCTGCACGGCCTTGCGCAAGTCCTTCTCGAGCCGGCTCTTGGCCTGAGCCGCCTCGTCCATGCGCAGTTCGAAACTGCGGCAGGTACCGCGTCGTTCGGCCTTGGCCGCATAGAGCGCAAGGTCTGCGTAGCGCATCAGGGTTTGTGAATCGGAACTGTCGTAAGGCGCTACCGAGAAGCCGATGGTCGCGCCGATGTGCAGCATGTTGCCGTGGATGAAGAACGGTTCGCTGAGGGCGGTGATAATGGACTTGGCGACGAGTTCGGCCTGGGTCTGGCTGGCGCGGCGGAAGATGATCGCGAATTCATCACCGCCGATGCGGCACAGCAGGGCGCCTGGCGGGATCAGTTCGCGCATGCGGCGGGCCGCGTCGGTCAGCAGCATGTCGCCGAAGTGATGGCCGTATGTGTCGTTCACCGCCTTGAAGTGATCGAGGTCTACCAGCGCAAGGGTGACCGTGTTGGCCGGTGACGCTTCTTCGAGCACGGCGCTCAGGTATTCGCGGCAGTGCGGGCGGTTGGCGAGGCCGGTCAGTTCGTCGTGACGCGCCATGTGCGCCATGCGCTGTTCGATGCGGCGGCGTTCGGTGACGTCGACGATCGAGACGATGGTGACGGGTTCGTCTTCCATGTGCGAAAGGCGCGTCGATACCATGGCTTCGACGTTCGTGCCGTCACGGCGTCTCAGTGGCCAGCATGAATCCCCTTCGGGGCAATCGCTGGCCAAGAGGGCCATGGCGCTGTCGCGGTCGGCGCGGGAGAACAGGCATTCGGCGTCCAGGCCGGCCATCTCGTCGGCGCCGTAGCGGAACAAGCGGCACGCCGCCTCATTGGCGGAACGGATAAGCCCAGTCGCGGCGTCGTAGACCAGCATTGCCAGCGGGTTCTGCTCGAACAGCAGGCGAAAGGCTTCCTCGCGCCGGCGGATGTCGGTGATGTCGACGCGGATGCCGATCGTGCCGCCGCTTTCGGTCTTGCGCTCTTCGATCAGGATGCAACGGCCATTGGAAAGGCGCTGTTCGTGGCGGCAGTCGGACTGGCGCAACATCTCGATGCGGCGGGCCAGCCATTCCTCTTCCTGCCCGATCGCTTCGGGATAATCGCCGCGGGCCACGCCGATCCGCAGGGTGTCGCCCAGCTTTGCGCCGGGTTGCAGCAGATCGGCCGAGCGGCAGTAGATTTCCGCATAGCGGCGATTCCAGAGAATGTAGCGGTCTTCCTCATCGAGGATGACGATACCCTGGGGCATGGCTTCGATCGCGTCGCGCAGCAGTCTTTCGGCGCGTGAAGCGGCGGAAAGAGCCGCTGCGAGCGATTCGTGCGTGAGCGCTACCGACGGATCATCCGCCGGTTTCCTTGCTTCCCGTTCGAAATCGTCCCCAAGAATCAAGATGGTGCCCCCAAAGCTGGCAACCGGGGGATACTAGGCAAGGCGTTAATTTTCTTGTCAATGTTACATGCGACAGGCTGAGGCCCTCGTGCCGCGGGCACTCAGTTGCTGGTTGCGCTTGCCGTTCGTGCTGGTTCCGAGGCGTCTTCGCATTCGCGCGGCGGAGCGGCCGGCCGTCCGAACAGGTAGCCCTGAGCCTCGTCGCAGCCTTCATCGCGCAGCACGGCCAGCTGCTTTTCGGTTTCGACCCCTTCGGCCAGAACCGGGATCTGCAGGCTGCGGCCGAGCGCCAGTACGGCGCGGATGATGGCGCGGGCCTGATTGCTGTGTTCGGCGCGCGACATGAAGGATTTGTCGATCTTGATCTTGTCGAAGGGGAAGGAGTGCAGGGTGTCGAGCGAGGAATAGCCGGTGCCGAAGTCGTCAATGGCGACGCTTACGCCCATGCTCTTGATCTGGCGCAGGCAGTGCAGGGCGCGCAGCTTGTCGGAGATGATCGCGGTTTCGGTGATCTCCAGTTCCAGCCGGCTGGGGGAAAGACCCGTTTCGACCAGAATCTCGCGCAGTGTCTCGACCAGCCCGGGCTGGAGGAATTGCACCGGGGACAGGTTGACCGCGATCTTGATTGCACTCGGCCATTTGCGGGCTTCGCGGCAGGCCTCGCGAAGCACCCATTCGCCGATGCGGATGATCTCGCCGTTTTCCTCGGCGATCGGAATGAAATCATCGGGGGGCACCAGGCCATGGGCGGGGTGATGCCAACGCAGTAGCGCTTCGTAGGCGCTCAATTGGCCGGTGTGGAGCGAGCGTTGCGGTTGGTACAATAGCGAGAGTTCGCCGCGGTCCACCGCATGGCGCAAGTCGGCGGCCAATTGCCGGCGCTGGCGGGCGGTTTCGTCCATGCCGTGCTCGAAGAAACAGACGCTTTCGCCGAGTGTTGCCTTGGCCCGGTACATGGCAAGATCGGCGTTGTTGAGAAGGGTCTCGCGATCGGTCCCGTCGTTCGGGTAGATCGCGATGCCGATGCTGCCGTCCACCACAAAATGGTGTTCGCTGTCACCTATCGGCGCGATGATGGCATTGCGCAGACGCGCGAGGAAGTCGTTCAGTTCGCTGCGGTTGGCGAACATCTTGCAAGCAGCGAACTCGTCACCACCGAGGCGAGCGACCGCTTCTCCTTCGCCAAGCATTTCGCCAAGCCGCTGGGCTATCGACTGGAGCACGAGATCGCCCGCCGCGTGGCCCTGCGAATCGTTGATTTCCTTGAAGCGGTCCAGGTCCACGCCAATGACGGCGAGCTGCTTTTTCTGCGGTGCCGCTACCGCCAGAAGTTCATCCAATAGCATGGCAAAGCGCGTACGGTTCGGCAGGCCGGTCAGCGGATCGTGCAAGGCCATGTGCGCGATCTTGGCCTCCGATTTGCGCTGTTCGGTGATGTCGTCGCAGGTCGTGACCCAGCCGCCTTCGGGCAAGGCGCGGTTGGCCACCGAGATCACATGGTTCTCTCCGAAGTCCGCGATTATAGGGGGGCTTCCGGTATCGGCCAGGGTTTCCTCGAGGATGTCCTTCATGTTCTGGAGGACCTGTGAACCGGCCTGCTCGCCTCCCAGGTTCATGAAGCCGCTGGCGATCAGCGCGGTTAAATCGGTGCCGTTGCGGCAATCGTCTTCTTCGAGTGACCAGATCTCCCGGAAACGACGGTTGCACAGGACGACGCGCTGGTCTGCGTCGAAGAGGCACAGCCCCTGGAGCATGTTTTCGAGCGCAGTGTCGAGATGGCGCGAGGTTTCCGCGATCAGTGCCTGGGCTTCGCGGAACGGGGTGATGTTGTGCATCACGAAGGAAAAGCCCAGTTCCTCGCCCGATGGTGCAAGCAGCTTTTCCACCGTGCCATGGGCCCAGAAGCGCGAGCCGTCCTGTCTCAGGCATTCACCCGTGCCAGAATGAAGGCCGTTTTCGCGGGCCTGGGCAAGCAGGAAATCGGGCAGGCCCGCAGTCCGATCCTCTTCGGTGAACAGGCGCGCGATCGGCAGGCCGATCATTTCCTGCGCGTTGTATCCGGTCAGTCGCTTGGCCCCGAGATTCCATTGCGAGATGCGACCGTCGTGGTCGAGCATGCAGATCGCATAGTCGGAAATCGTCTTGACCAACTGCGAGAAGCGACGCTCGCTTTCATCCAAGGCGTTACGGGCGATACGATTGACGCTTTGGGTGGTCATGCCGAGCGCGAAGATGCCCAGGATCAGCATGCTGATCCATGCGGTCAGAACGGTGGGGCTGATGGCGATGCCTGAGGCGCGTGGACGCGCCGGGATCAGGGTGATGGCGGCCATCGCCGTGAAATGAAGCAGCAGCACGCCAGCGACGAGGCAGAGGGCGGCGCCAACCGGAGCCCAGATCCCTTTCCCGTGAACGGCAAGTCGCAGGCCGGGAAACCATAGCAATGTGGGCAGGAGGATGGATAGTGCCACCATGTCGGGGCGCCAGACGATTCGGGCGGGGATTTCGAGCGCGGCCGTACCGATGTAATGCATGGCCGCGATTCCGCCGCCCAGCACCAAGGCTGCGGCGAACCCGTGCAACGTCCGGTGGCTGGCTAGAGACAGCCGCATGGCCAGCGGCGTGGTTGCGAGTGCGACGACCAGCGACAGCAGGGTCAGGTCGAGCCGGAACGCGAGTGCTTGCATGCCGGTATAGGCGAGCAGGGCCACGAAATGGGTCGCCCAGGTGCCAAAGCCGAAAGCGACGCCGGCCAATGTTGCCCAGTTGTGCCGCGTTGCGCCGTTCTCGCAGCGGGCCTGGCGCATGAGCATGACGCCGGTCGCCGCCGCCATCGTGCAGACCAGCGCGGCCAGCAGCAGTGCGCCGGGACGGTGCTGATCGCGCAGGCACAGGAAGATGTCGCCGATCCCGGCAAAAGGCAGGGGTTCCATCCTGGAAGTCCTGAGCGATGGCTACTTGCAGGGCGGCTAAACCGGCCATGAGGGCTTCTCCGGGGCGCCATGAAAAAGCCCGCCGCACACAGGGTGCGGCGGGCGGACTTTCCTCCCCAGGAAAGGTCTTGAGTGGCCCCGTCCAGCCTTGGGGCGAGCGGGGTTTCGGCAATCGGGCGTCACTCCCGCTTGCCGGCAGTCTTCTTGATCAGGCTTCTTGTGATCAGCGCCGTGTGGCGCTGCCGAGCCTGTGGTAGAGGTTCGAGTATTGCGAGGAGATCGGGTCATCCTCGTGGGCGCGCATGTAGAAAAGCACGGCTTCCTGCAGCAGCTTGAAATCCTGGTTCGAAAGCACCGCGCGGGCGCGGGCCGGTTCGGTGGTCATGGTGGTCATTGTACCTTCCTTTCCTTGCTTCACTGGGGCTTTCCCCCGCCGCCCGGGGACTGTCCCCGGGCGTTCTTCGAAGTTCGTTTCCCCGCCCTGTCCGGCGGCAAATCGGCTGCCTTCGCTGCCTCAGGCAGCAAACTGGTTCATCGTGTTGTGGGCGCCGCCCGCCTTGAGTGCGGCTTCCTTGGCGAAGTATTCCTTGTGGTCGTCGCCGATGTCGGAGCCGGCCATGTTCTGGTGCTTCACGCAGGCGATGCCCTGGCGGATCTCCTGGCGCTGGACGCCCTTGACGTAGCCGAGCATGCCCGCTTCGCCGAAGTATTCCCTCGCCAGATTGTCGGTCGAGAGCGCGGCGGTGTGGTAGGTCGGCAGCGTGATGAGGTGGTGGAAGATGCCCGCCTCGCGCGCCGCGTCCTTCTGGAAGGTGCGGATGCGCTCGTCGGCCTCTGCCGCCAGGTCGGTGGCGTCGTAGTCCACGCTCATCAGCCTTGCCCGGTCGTACTGGCTCATGTCGCGTCCTTCCTCGGCCCACTTGTCGAAGACCTGCTGGCGGAAATTGAGCGTCCAGTTGAAGCTGGGCGAGTTGTTGTAGACCAGCTTGGCGTTCGGGATCACCTCGCGGATGCGGCTGACCATGCCGCCGATCTGGCCGATGTGGGGCTTCTCGGTCTCGATCCAGAGCAGGTCCGCGCCGTTCTGAAGGGCATGGATGCAGTCGAGCACGCAGCGGTCCTCGCCGGTTCCCGAACGGAACTGGAAGAGGTTGCTGGGCAGGCGCTTGGGGCGCATCAGCTTGCCGTCGCGGCTGATCAGCACGTCGCCGTGGCCGAGGTTCCCCGCTTCGACCTGGTCGCAGTCGAGGAAGGCATTGTACTGGTCGCCGATGTCGCCGGCCTCGCGGGTATAGGCGATCTGCTTGGTGAGCCCGGCGCCGAGCGAATCGGTGCGCGCCACGATCAGCCCTTCGTCGACCCCCAGTTCCATGAAGGCGTAGCGGACCGCGCGGATCTTCGCGATGAAGTCCTCGTGCGGGACGGTGACCTTGCCGTCCTGGTGGCCGCACTGCTTCTCGTCCGAGACCTGGTTCTCGATCTGGATGCAGCAGGCACCTGCCTCGATGAACTTCTTGGCGAGGAGGTACGTTGCCTCCGCGTTGCCGAAGCCTGCGTCGATGTCGGCGACGATCGGCACGACGTGCGTTTCGTGGTTATCGATGGCATGTTCGAGGCGCTTGGCCTCGACCTCGTCGCCGGCCTCGCGGGCCTTGTCGAGATCGCGGAACATCATGCCCAGCTCGCGCGCGTCGGCCTGGCGCAGGAAGGTGTAGAGCTCCTCGATCAGCGCGGGCACCGAGGTTTTCTCGTGCATCGACTGGTCGGGAAGTGGCCCGAACTCGCTGCGCAGCGCCGCGACCATCCAGCCCGAGAGGTAGAGGTAGCGGCCCTTGGTGGTGCCGAAGTGCTTCTTGATGGAAATCATCTTCTGCTGGCCGATGAAGCCGTGCCAGCAGCCCAGCGACTGCGTGTAGTTGGCCGGGTCGAGATCGTAGGCAGCCATGTCCTGGCGCATGATGCGCGCGGTGTAGCGGGCGATGTCGAGGCCGGTCCTGAAGCGGTTCTGGTGGCGCATGCGGGCGACCGATTCGGCCTCGATCCCGTTCCAGTTCGGCTCGGTTCCGATGGTCTTTCCGGCTTCGATGATCTTGCTCTGATAGGTCACTTTGCCAATTCCCCGTTGGAAGAATGTTGCTGGGCTATGACCTGCAGGTAGTCGAAAGTTTTTCGTGCCGGAATGTGCTCCGAAGTCCGGTTGTAAAACTTTACAGATATTCCTTGTAAAGATGTGTGGTCGTGACAAAGTGTGCCGACGATGGCGGAAACACGACCTCTTTATCTGGGCCCGCGCTTGCGGCGCCTGCGCCGCGAACTGGGGCTTACACAGCAGGCGATGGCGGACGATCTGGAGATCTCGCCCAGCTACGTTGCCTTGCTGGAACGCAACCAGCGACCGGTCACGGCGGACATGCTGCTGCGGCTGGCGCGGACCTATCGGCTGGATATCGCCGACATCGCCGGGGACGATGGTGAAGACTATGCCCGCCGCGTTGCAGATATCCTGCGTGATCCCTTGTTTGCGGACATCGACTTGCCTTCGCTGGAAGTGGCCGATCTGGCGATGAGCTTCCCGGGCATCTCCGAGGCGCTCCTGCGGCTTCATGGGGCCTATACCCGCGAAAGCCAGGCCCTGGCCGAACAGCGCGCGTCTGGCCCGGTCGCAGAGGAAAACGAGCCGGTGCGCGAGGCACAGCGGTTCCTTGGGGCTTCGCGCAACTATTTCCACGGCATCGACGTGCGGGCGGAAGAACTGGCCGGTGAAATCGAGCAGGCCGGCGGCGCCACGGCATGGCTTGCCGCCAAGGGCGTGCGCGTGCGTTTCCTGCCGCCCGACGTCATGGTCGATTCGCTGAGGCGGTTCGACCGGCATAACCAGCAACTCCTGATCGACGATACGCTTGGCGCTTCGAGCAGGGCATTCCAGATCGCCACGCACATCGCGCATACGGCGATGCGCAGCGATATCGTGGCGGTGGTGCGCGCGGCCGCCTTCGCACAAACCACCACGGCGACCTTGGTGCGCCGGGCACTGGCGGGCTATGCGGCAGCGGCGATCCTCATGCCTTATGCAAGGTTTGCCCGCGCAGCGGAGGCACGGCGCTACGATGTCGAGGCTCTCTGCGGACTGTTCGGCACCAGCTTCGAGCAGGTCGCCCATCGCCTCACCACCCTGCACCGTCCGGGGGAGGAGCGGGTGCCGTTCTTTTTCCTGCGCGTGGACGAGGCCGGCAACGTCTCGAAGCGGCTGGACGGCGCGGGTTTTCCTTTCGCCGCGCATGGTGGTGGTTGCCCCTTGTGGTCGGTGCATCAGGTGTTCCGCTGGCCGGGCGAGGTGCATACGCAGTGGCTGGAACTGCCGGACGGTCAGCGCTTTTTCTCGGTCGCTCGCACCGTCGTTTCGGGGGAGGGGCGGCATGGGCGGATGAAGGTCACGCGGGCCGTGGCGCTGGCCTGCGCGGCGGAGGAGGCGGGCAAGCTTGTCTATGCGGCGGGCGGTGAAGCGAGCGTCACGCCGATCGGCGTTACCTGCCGCCTGTGTCAGCGCGCCGATTGCGCCGCCCGTTCGGTGCCGCCGATCGGGCGCGACGTGCTCGCTGACGACTATCGCCGCGCCGCGCAGCCTTACACGTTTGCTGAAAGCTGAAATTCTCAGTTTCGAATTTCCAAACGCGCATGCGGCAAGTTCGTCCGGGCGATGGCACGCTGCGCATGCTTGCGAGGATGCTGCGCTCGGCGCAGCATCGGGGCTTCAGGATCGTGCTCGGGCAAGAGGGTGAAGGCATTGGGCAGCGACGGCGCGCCGGGTTCAGCCCGGACATTCCCCGAACTGATCCGCTCCGCCGCTGCCGTGTATGGCGATGCGCTGGCGATCACGCTGGAGACGGAAACGGGCAGCGAAAGCGCCACGTTCGGGGAACTGGATCGCCGGTCTGCAGAACTCGCGCGCGGTTTGCTGGCGCGGGGCGCCGGGAAGGGCACGCGTGTCGGGTTCATCTTCGGCAATGGTCCCGGTTTTGCCGTGGTGATGGCCGCCATCGCTCGCATCGGCGCGGTTGCGGTGCCGATCAGCACGATGCTGCGTGCCGGCGAACTGGTGCGCGTATTACGCCAGAGCGATGTGCAGGGACTGATTGTCCAACGGACTGTTCTCGGCAACGATCTTGTGGCGCGGCTTGTCGATGCGTTGCCGGAGCTGGATGGTCAACTTTGGGGTGCATTGCGTCTGCCGCGTGTGCCGTACTTGCGCTGGATCGTCTCCAGCGGCGCAGGCTTGCCCCTTGCCGTGGCACCGATTGCCTGGCTCACCCAAGTCGATGCGGGCGCGCAAGTCCTGCGCGAGGTCGAAGCCGAAGTGCATCCGACGGACCAGATGATCGAGATCTACACATCCGGCTCGACGGCGTTGCCCAAGGGCGTGCGTCATGTTCACGGTGCGGTGATGGCGCGCAGTCACTGGCTTGCAGGGATGCTGGGTGTGCAAGCGGGGCAGCAGCGCCCGGCGCCATTGCCGATGTTCTGGGTGGGCGGGTTGATGCTGGCGCTGCTGCCCGGCTGGGTGCGCGGCGCGACCACGGTTTGCCGCGAGCGGACACTCAGCAACAGCCGCTTCGCGATGGGATCGGTACTGGCCGAGGAAGACCTCGAAAGGATCCGGGGCGCGCAGCCCTGGTGGGGGCTCGGCATGAGCGAGACCCTGGGGCCTTACGGTTGGGGGGACGTTTTCCGCGCGCCGGGCCGTCCGGTCTGCGCGCCGATGGACCACTTTGCTCCGGGGTACGAGATCCGCATCGTCGATGAGCGCGGCCGGCCGGTGGCCAACGGCGAAGTGGGGGAAATGCAGGTGCGTGGCGCTGCCGTTGCCCCGGCTCTCCACAAGATCGACCCGGCCGAGCATTACACGCCGGATGGCTATTTGCGCACCGGCGACCTTTGCCTTGTCGAAGAGCGCGACGAGGACGGTGCCGATGGGCGCCGCGTCCATTTTGTCGGCCGGGGCGGGGATATGATCAAGGTGTCCGGATCGAACGTCGCGCCTGCTGAGGTGGAGATGGAACTGCAAGCGTTGGATGGCGTGCACAGCGCCTATGTCGTCGGCCTGCCGGATCGCGAGCGGGGGGCGCTGCTGGTGGCGGCACTTGTTCCGCGCGACGGGGCGATGCTCGACCTGCCTGCCATCGAGACGCGGATGAAGGCCAGTCTTTCGTCTTACAAAGTGCCGCGCGCGTGGGTCGAGCTTACCCGCGACGAAGTGCCGCTCCTGCATTCCAACAAGGTCGCCCGCCGCGAAATCGCGCGGATCGTCGCGGAGCGCCTGGCGGAGGGACAGTCCTTGTCCATTAGCGGCTCGGGCAGCCGAAACTGAATTTCGAACATCAAATTCTGTCATCACCCGCGGCGACGTTCGCTCGATCGCCCTTGCTGGTCGATTTACCGAATAGTCGAGAATAAATTCGCAATTCGGCCGGCGACGGTTCCAGCGTGGCGGCTGGGCGATCACTCGCCGTGTTGATCCGCCGAGCATCGAGGCTTTTGCCGGCCGCCTGAACGTAAAAAGGACCGCCCGCAAGGCGGACGGTCCTCCCTGCGGAACCGCTGGGCGGATCAGCTTCCGAAGCGGTACTTCAGGCTGAGCCCATACATGCGCGGCGCGCCTACGGCAGCGGTCTGGAAGCCGGTGCCGGTGGCGAGGCCGGAGATGTAGGAATAGTACTTTTCCTTGGTCACGTTGGTGGCAAAGAACGCGGCGTCGATGGGCAATCCGGCGATATTCTCCCAGCTGACGTTGAGATTCAGCAGGTCCGTCGGCTGCAGGTAGGACAGGCTCTGGATATAGGCCGCCGTGTCAGGATCGGTGATCGCTCCTGCCTGGCAACTGGGCAGGTTGGCTCCTGCCGTACCGTTGCAGCCGTAGTAAAAACGGTTGCCGGTGTTCGCGAGCATCCTGTCGGTATGCGTGAACGTGGCCCCGAAGGTGATCTTGCCGATACTGTCGGAGAGCGGCAGCGTGTAGTTGCCCGAGACCGTCACCTTGTTCTTCGGCGTCAGCGCCAGTGGATCGCCGACCAGGTAGGTGCCTGAAAGCACGTAGGGCGAGCCGGGTTCGAGTGCGAAAGTCTTCACCGAAGTCAGCCTGGTGTTGAGGTAGGTGTAGCCCACCTGGAGCATCAGTCCCTCGAACGGGCTGATCGAGCCTTCCACCTCGATGCCCCAGATACGCGACTTGCCGGCGTTGACCGGGGCCGCCGTGGGGGAGACCGTCGCGGCGACGCAGTTGCCGTCCTGATCGGTGGACTGGCAAGGGTTGGCGTTGAAGCCCAGTTGCAACTGCTGGTTGCTGAACTTGTTGTAGAAGCTGGCAATGTTGAAGTTGCCCGGCATCGATCCGTGCCAGCTGGTCTTGGCGCCGAGTTCGAAGGCATCGACCTTTTCCGGATCGAAGATTGCGAAAGCCGAAGTCACGTTCGGGGCGATGCCGCCGGCACGGTAGCCGCGCGCGTATTTGGCGTAGACGAGGATATCGTCCGTCGGCGTATAATCGAAATCGATCAGCCAGGTGGGGGCGGAGGACTTCTGCTTCAGGTCGCGGCGGCAGCCGTTGACTGCGTTCGGGTTCTGCACGGCAGCGTCGGGATAGGTGCAGAACGTGAAGAGCGGCCCGGCCGGGATCGGCTGGAAGGTCGGATAGCTCAGCGGATAGCCGGTGATCGTCGTCGTCTGGACGCTGGTGTTGCGCTCGCGGTCCCAGGTGTAGCGGAAGCCCCCCGTGACCTTGAACTGGTCGGAGATCTTGTAGGTCGCCTGCGCATAGAGGCCGACGTCATGGAACGAGGTGCGCCCGGCGGTGGTGTTGATGGCGCCGGCATGTTCGGTCGGGTCGAAGGCGCCGCCGAAGAAGACCGGCGTGACCGCCGCCAGATAGCCCAGAATGTCGTAGCACTGGCTGGCCGCCACCGCTTCGGGGCCAGCGCAGGACTGGATCACCGGCGATTTCGATCCGACCACGTCGAGCGGGCGAACCGATTCCAGATAGCCGCCGATCTGCCAGTTCAGCCTGTCGTCGCTGGTCCGGCCCTGGACCTGGAACTCTTCGGTGAAGGTGGATTCGTCGGCCGTGCGGTGGCCGGGCAATGGCTGGCTGCTGGCAAAGCCGAAGCGGTAGCTGGGCAGGCCGATCGCGGCGATCGCCGGGCTCATGAAGGCGGTGCCGAAGATCGGGTTGTTGAAGGTGTTTTTCAGCTCGCCGTAGCTGACGATATTCTTGAACGTCAGCGTGTCGCTGGCGCGCCAGGTCGTGGTGTTGATGATCTGCCAGACATTGAGCAGCGAGCGCGCATTGGGCAGGTCCTGCGCGAAGTCGTAGAAGCCCGAGCCCTGGTAATTGGCACTGTCGGGATCGAGCTGTTCAGCCGCGAAGCGGCCGAGGTTGTAGATCGGGTCGGCAGCAATCATCTTTTGCGCATCGCCGTGCGTGTCCGAGCGCGAATACGTGGCGATCGTGTAGTTCTCAAGATCGGGCGTCAGTTCGGCAACCACGCTGAGGCGCGCCGAGAGATAGTCGACATCGTTGAAGTCCTTGGGGCCGACGCCGCTGGTGTTGTGGAGGTAGCCGTCGCGCTTCATGCGATCGACGCCGAGGCGGACCTTGAAGGTATCGGCCAGCGGCACGTTGAGCACGGCCTGAACGCGGCGCATGTCGTAGTTGCCGATCGATCCCTGCACATAACCCTCGAACAGGTCGGTGGGCCTTTGCGGCACCAGCAGCACGGCGCCGCCGGTGGTGTTGCGGCCGAACAGCGTGCCTTGCGGGCCTTTCAGCACTTGCACGTTCTGAAGGTCGAAATAGGCGCCGGGGCCCGCACCGTCACCCGAAGGCAGGCCGTTGGAGGCGCCGCGCGGGGCCACCACGTCGGCGAAGTAGACGCCGACCGAAGGCGCCGTTCCCAGATCCTGCACGAAGCCGCGGATCGCGAAGGACGAGTTCTGCGAGCCGAAATTGGTGTTGGCCGAAAGCGACGGCGTGCTGGTGGCAAGGTCTGCCGCGCTCACCACGTTGCGGTTGGTCAGCTGTTCCTGATTGAACACGGTGATGGAGATCGGCACGTCCTGAAGGCGTTCCTCAGTGCGCCGGGCGGTGACGATGATGTCGCCGGGATTGACCACCGGGCTTTCGCGCCTGCCGGTCTGCGGCTTTTCCGGGGCCGACGGTGTGGCATCCTGGGCCATTGCGGGCGCCGCGTAAACGGCTGCGCACCCGACGCCGAGCATGAGCGAAGTCTTGAAAATCCTTGCAAACATGTCTGTCCTCTCCTCCGGAAACCTTGTTCTCACGTCGGATCCGAGAAGGCGCGCGGGCCGGTTGATGCCGGGATCGCGGGCAAGGACGGTCCGACTGTCGACAAATTCCGGGAACGGCGGCCGCATGGCGGCCGTTTACCGGGCCGGGCTGCGGTTCACGCGTTCCCTTGCTACCGATCTCCCAAATAGAGCCGCGTGCCGATGACCGGCATCTTCTGGCCCACTCCCTTATCCGCGCAATCTTGTGTCTTTTTCTAAGCTGCTTGTTGTGTTCCATGAGTCCTGCGCGTGGCTTGCAGGATATATCCGGCCTCGAAGCTGTGCAATTATTCGAAGGAAAGCCCTTGATCGTCTTTTTGGTGACTGTGGCGGCCGGGACGCATGTCTGGCGGTGTCACTTGCCGATTGTCTGTTCGAGCGGCATCATTGTTCCTTTCCAGGCAATACGATGTGCCGTCCGGTCATAGGTAATTCCCGGGGGCGTTGCCTGAGTGGTCGGGATCGGGTTCGTCGAGTTCGCGGCGCAGCGCTTTGCCATGTCGCGCCGGAACATCAGCACGGCAGGCAGAGAGCCGGTTGCCGGCCCTGACCGATGCACTTGTCAGTGCCGCACCGATCATGGCATCGGGAACGAATGGCACAGGTGACGGATTGACCAGGGCATGGTGATCGGGAGAGCTGAACCTGGCCTTCCCCGCCGGTCCAGGTGGGGCGTCGTCGCGCTGGTCGCCGTGCTGCATCTCTTGGCGATTATGGCGCTGGTGCAGGCTTTCACGCCCAGGATCGCCGCGACCATCGTCGGTTCGATCACGACTGCCTTCGACGTTCCGCTCGATCCGCCGAGGCCCGTACCGCCCACGCCTGAACAGCCAGCGCCTGAACAGCGGCGCAAGCCTGCCATGCCGCGCGAGAAAGGCGCAGCCGGTACGCCCGGGCGCAAGGCCGCCCCGCGCGACGTCGCCGTGCCCAAGGCGCCGTTCGCGGTGAAGCCCACCGAGGCACCGCCGGTTGCCGGAACCGGACTGGAAAATGCCGCCGGAGCGGCCGACATGGGCACGGGAACTGGAGCGTCCGGCCAAGGCATGGGTCTGGGGGCAGGAGCGAGCGGAGCGGGAACCGGCGGAGGCGGCGGTGCGAGCAAGCCGGTCAAGACTGCCGGGGACATCAATTCCGCCCGCGATTATCCGCGCGCCAGTCGTGACTTGCGGCTCGGGCACGAGGTGGTTGTTATCGTCCGGGTCGGCATCGATGGCAGGGTGAAGTCCTGCCGGGTTGCGAAGCCGAGCCCCGATGCGGAGGCGGATCGCATCACGTGCCGTCTCGCGGGCGAACGCTTCCGTTTCCGCCCGGCACGGGATGGGGCGGGCAACCCAGTGGAGGGCGACTATGGCTGGCGTCAGCGATGGTTCCTCACAGGACAGGAATGACCTCGCCGTTGCATTGCCTTGAAGGGCGGTTATGGCGATTCGCATGCAATCCCATTCCAGCGATCGTTCGCCTTCCATGCCTCAGATAATCCCGGTCATTCTCTGTGGCGGCAGTGGCACGCGGCTCTGGCCGCGCAGCCGTGCGGCCATGCCCAAGCCGTTCCTGCCACTGGTTGGCGACACCACGCTGTTCGAGGCGAGCCTTGCGCGCTGCCCGGCGGACCTTGGTTTTTCGGCACCGGTGGTGGTGACGGGGACCAGGCATCTCGATCACGTCGAGGCGCAGCTTTCGGGTGCCCCCGGCGCCACGGTGATCGTCGAACCGGCCGCGCGCAACACGGCCGCCGCCATTGCGCTGGCCGCCTGCCGCCTGCCGGACGATGCGGTGATGCTGGTCTGCCCGAGCGACCACCACATCGGCCGCCCCGACGTTTTTGCCGAGGCTGCCGGCGCTGCCGCGGCGCTGGCGAGCGAGGGCTGGCTGGTGTCCTTCGGCATCGAGGCGACTGCGCCCGAGACCGGCTTCGGCTATCTCAAGCGCGGCGAGGCCATCGCCGGCACGCCCGGCTATCGCACCGCCCAGTTCGTCGAGAAGCCGGACCTTGAGCGGGCGAAGGCCTTCCTCGCCGATGGCGGTTATGCCTGGAACGGCGGCATCTTTGCCTTCCGCGTGGGCGACTTCATGGCCGAGCTTTCATCCCATCGCCCCGAAATTGCCGCCAAGGTGCGCGAGGCGGTCGAGAAGGGGGTGGCCGACGGCCATCGCTTCCACCCCGATGCGGCGACTTTTGCCGCAGTGCCGAGCGATTCGGTGGACTATGCGGTGATGGAAAACACCAGCCGCGCGGCGATGGTGCCGGCCGACATGGACTGGTCCGACATCGGCAACTGGCAGGCGCTGCACGATGCGCTCGAACGCGACGAGAGCGGCAATTCGGTGCGCGGCAGCGGCGAGGCGGAACTGGTCGATTGCCGCAATATGCTGGTCGACAGCGACGGGCCGCGCGTCTCGGTGATCGGGCTCGACAACGTCATTGTCGTGGTGGACGGCAACGAGGTGCTGGTCACCACGGCCGAAGGCGTGCAGAAGGTCGGAAAGCTGAACGGGGCCCTTAACCAATAAGGGCATCAATAGAGGATCTTGCAATGACTGCCGCACTCGCGATCCGCGAAGTCGAGAAGCCCTGGGGCAAGGATGTCCTGCCCGCGCCTTTCGTCGCACCCGCCGGTGAGCGTATTGGCGAGGTGTGGTTCGAGCCGCCAGCTGCGTTGCCCGACCTGCTGGTGAAATACATCTTCACCAGCGAAAAGCTGTCCGTGCAGGTCCATCCCAGCGATGCGCAGACACTGGCCAAGGGCATCGGCAGGCAGGGCAAGGAGGAGTGCTGGCTGATCGTTGCCGCCGAGCCGGGTGCCACGCTCGGCATCGGTTTCGACGCGCCGATCGCGCAGGAGGCCATGCGCGCCGCCTCGCTGGACGGCAGTATCGAAGCGCTGATGACATGGCACGAAGTCCAGCCGGGCGATTTCTTCTACATCCCGGCCAATACCGTCCACGCCATCGGTGCGGGTGTCAGTCTGATCGAAGTGCAGCAGAACAGCGACATCACCTATCGTCTCTACGACTACGGCCGTCCGCGCGAGTTGCATCTGGACGAGGGCATGGCGGTGTCGAAGGGCGAGGTCTACGATCTGGCGCGCTGGCACAAGCGCATCCCTTCGGGCGCGACGCAGGTGCTGGTCGATGGTCCGCTGTTCCTGCTCGATCAGGTGGCGGGTGCGCCCACGGCGGAAATTGCCGCGCGTTATCCCGGCGCACTGCTGGTTATCCCGCGCGAGCAAGCGGTGAAGGTCGGCGGCGACCTCATCGCGCCGGGTGGCTGCGCCCTTGCGCAATCGCTGGCCGAGGTCACTTTCGCCGAAAACGGAGTCTGCCTGCTGGCACGGGCCTGCGAAGGCTGATCCGTGTTCACCATCAGCGATTCGACGATCGTCCAGACCATCCAATTGGCCTTGACGCCGGTCTTCGTACTGGTCGCCATCGGCAATATCCTGAACATCCTTTCGACCCGCCTGGGCCGGGTGGTGGACCGCGCCCGTACTCTCCAGGAACGTCATAACGAGACCGAAGGCCCCGCCCACGACATGGTGGTTCTGGAAATCCGGCTGGTCGACAAGCGCATCCAGATCATCACCAACGCCATCCGCCTCATGGTGCTCTCGGCGCTGTGCATCGGCACGACGGTGGCGGTGCTGTTCCTGCAGGGGCTGGCCGGGTTCGACATGCACGGCATCGCCGCGCTGATCTTCCTGGCCTCGATCGTGTTGCTGCTGGCGGCGCTGGTGCTGTTCCTGCGCGAGACGCAAGTGGCCAAGGAGGCCCTCAGCATACCGCGCGATTATCTGGAACTGCATCGGACCATTTAACCCGGTATCGTGCGGGCGATTGGCGTTTTTCGCACATCGCCTAGGTTCTCTCCCAAGGGAGAGAACAGATGCATGCACCGGGTAGAGCCGTGCCGGATCGTACCGGCCAGCGAGAGGAATGGCGACGGGGCTGGAAACTGGTGCTGGCCTCGGCCGTCGGCTTCTCGTTCTTCTCGGTCTTGCTGGCAGGCACCGGGCTGTTTTTCGGGCCACTGGGCAAGGAATTTGGCTGGAACCGCTCGCTGCTTTCCGCAGGGCCGGGTATCGCGACGCTCGTCACCGCGCTGCTTTCGCCGTTCTACGGTGCGCTGATTGACCGCGTGGGATCGCGCCGTCTGGCGCTGCCGGGGATCGTGCTGGTCATGGCCTCGATGAGTTCATTCGCCCTGGCGAACGGTTCGCCGGTGCAATGGATCGCGCTCTGGGTGATCTTCGGGGTCTTGCTCACGACGATCAAGTCCACCGTCTGGACCACCGCCGTCGCCGGGATGTTCGACGAGGGCAGGGGGCTCGCCCTTGGTGTGACCGTGGCCGGAACGGCGGTGGCGCAGGCCATTGTGCCGCCGCTCGGCAACTTCCTGATCGAGCATGCGGGATGGCGGGGGGCTTTTGTCTGGTTCGGCCTGGGCTGGGGCGGGCTGACGCTGCTGCTCTGCGCATTGTTCCTTTATGACGTTCGCGACCGGGCCCGCAGCGCGGCACAAGCGGCTGGTGAAGCGGCGCCCGCGCACGTTGCTCTGCACCTTCCAGGTCTGACCCCGCGCGCGGCGCTGCGCAGCCGGGCGATCTGGCAACTGGCGGCGTCGACTTTCCTCGTCATGGCGCTGACTGTCGGCCTTGGCATCCACCTCTTCCCGATCCTCACCGAAGCGGGCGTCACCCGCGCCAACGCAGCATGGCTGACAGCCTTGACCGGCGTTGCGGGTATCGTCGGCAAGCTGGTCACCGGCGCACTGATGGATCGCTACAAGCCGAACTGGATTGGCGGCGTGACCATGGGCGTTACGGCGGTGACGTTCATCGTGCTGATCTGGTGGATCGATTCGACGGCGGCGGTGATCTTCGGCCTGCTGGTGAACGGCTATGCGGCCGGTACCAAGATGCAGATCTGCGCCTTCCTCACGGCCGGTTACGCCGGAATGCGGCATTTCGGTGCCATCTATGGGGTGATGGCGGCGATAGTTGCCTTCGCCTCGGGGTTGGGGCCGTGGCTGGCCGGCGTGGTCTACGACACGTTCGGCGGCTATGGGCCGTTCCTGTGGGCGGGGGTTGCCGGTTGTATCATCAGCGGAGTGTTGCTGGTGAGGTTGCCTGCCTATCCGAAATGGGCAGAAAGAGGAGGGGCGTCGCTCTACCCTGCATAAGTGTGTCCTCCCGCTCCAATGTGTGCGCTCGCCCGCAGGGGCTGCGCTGCTTGTCTTCTGTTCGTCAAAAGAAAACGAGCCGGAAAGCGCAATGCTTTCCGGCTCGTTTGCAATGTCGGAACCTGACAGAATCAGGCGGCGAGCTTGAACGGTTCGATTTCGCCCGAAAGGTACAGCTTCTTCGCCTTGGCGCGGCTGAGCTTGCCCGAGCTGGTGCGCGGCAGGCTCTTGGGCGGCACCAGTTCGACCACGCAGTTCATGCCGGTGATCGAGCGCACCTTGTCGCGGATCAGGTCGCGCAGTTCGATGCGCTTGGCCGGATCGGAGACGCGGCAGTGGACCAGAACGGCGGGGGCTTCCTCGCCATTGTCGGTTTCCACCGAGAAGGCGGCGATGTCGCCGTGGTTGAAGCCGGGCAGCTGTTCCACGGCCCATTCGATGTCCTGGGGCCAGTGATTCTTGCCGTTGATGATGATCATGTCCTTCGCGCGGCCGACGATGAACAGGTAGCCATCGGCCATGTAGCCCATGTCGCCGGTGTCGAGCCAGCCATCGACCATGCAGGCCTCGGTCGCCTCGGGGTCGCGGAAGTAGGAGTGCATGACACTGGTGCCGCGGCACCAGACCTTGCCGATCTTGTGGTCGGAAAGGCTGTCGCCGTTCTCGCCGCGGATCACCACTTCCATGTCGAGCACGGGCTTGCCGCAGTTGACGATGGCGCGGTAGCGGGCCGGGCGGCTGAGGTCGCGCGGGGTACCGGAGAGGCGTTCTTCCTCGACCAGTTCGACGCGGATGCCTTCGCCGGGCGGCATGATGGTGACGGCCAGCGTCGCTTCGGCCAGGCCGTAGCTGGGCAGGAAGGCGGTCGCCTTGAAGCCGGCCTGCGCGAAGGCGTTGACGAAGCTCTGCATCACGTCGGGGCGGATCATGTCGGCGCCGTTGCCGGCAAGGCGCCAGCGCGACAGGTCGAAGCGATCGTCGACATGGCTCTGGCTGGAGATGCGGCGCGCGCAGATGTCATAGCCGAAGGTCGGCGAATACGAGATCGAGGTGCCCTCGTTGCGGGTGATCATGTCCAGCCACGCCAGCGGGCGGCGGGCGAAGTCCTCGGTCTTGAGGTAGTCGCCCGAGACCTGGTTGGCGATCAGCGAGAGGAAGCAGCCGACCAGGCCCATGTCGTGGTACCAGGGCAGCCACGAGATGCAGCGGTCACTGTCGATCAGTTCCATGCCGTGGCTGTGCGCAGCCAGGTTCGACATCAGCGAACGGTGGGTGACGGCGACGCCGTGGGGGAAGCGGGTGGAGCCGCTGGAATACTGCAGATAGCAGATGTCGTCCGGGCTCGCCTTGGGCAGGGCGACTTCGGGCGCATCCTTGGCCGCGAAATCGGCCCAGGTCGCGTGGTCGCAGCCCTGACGCTCGGCGGCCTGCGCGGTCATCTCGGCGATTTCGTCCGGCCCGACCAGCAGTACCGGGTCCGAACTGGAAAGCTGGACCGCGAGTTGTTCGATGTAGTTGTCCTTGCCGCCGAAGCTGGTGGGCAGGGGCAGCGGCACCGGCCAGGCGCCGGCATAGACGACGCCGCAGAACAGTGCTGCGAAATCGGTGCCGGTTTCGGCGATGAGGGCGATGCGGTCATTCGGCTTCACGCCGCGCGCGATCAGCGCATGGGCGACCTTGATCGAGTCCCCGCGCAGTTCCGAGAACGGATAGACGCGTTTCAGAACGCCGCGCGGATCGTGGAAATTGAAGCCGCGCTGGCCCGTCGCTGCATAGTCGAGGGCATCGCAGAAAGTGTCAAAGTCGGCAAAACGGCGGGCAAGCGCATCCCCGTTGGGGGTTGCGACAAGTGCTTCACTCGCTTGCGGCACCATGCTGATGGTGTCGGTCATTTCGTTATAACCCGTTGTTGTTATACCGTTTAATTCTCGTCGGAACCCGACTGCGATAGCCGGCTCAAGCTGAACCGGAGATAGCTGTCCCACCTGCATGGTTCCGTGCGCACTCCCCATTCTGAGCCGACTGTGGCACGAATAGGGCAAGATGTCCGTCAAGCGTCACAATCCGCAACCGCTCAACCAGACCCGCCTGGAGGAATTGGCGCTCGCCTATGTCGCGCGTTTCGCGACGACGCAAGGGAAGCTGCGCGATTATTTGCAGCGCAAGCTGCGCGAGAGGGGGTGGGATGAGGGGGGCGGCGACGGGGATGTGCCGGATCTGGACGCACTCATCGCCAGGTATTGCGAGCTTGGCTACGTCAACGACGCGAGTTGGGCGCGGATGAAGGCAGGCAGCCTGCTGCGGCGCGGTTATGGCGCGAGACGAGTGGGCGAGGCGCTAGGCCACGCCGGGCTCGACGAGGACCTGCGCGCCGATGTGCGGCCGGGCGAAGCGGCGGAACGGCAGGCGGCGCTGGTGCTGGCGCGGCGGCGGCGGCTTGGGCCGTTCAGTGTTCGCGAGACGGACAGGGCGCTGCGGGAGAAGCATATCGCCGCGATGCTGCGGGCCGGGCACCGGCTCGATGTGGCGCGTGCGATCATCGATGCGGCAAGCGCGGAGGACGCCGAGGCCTGGGTGGAGGAAGCGGGAGATGACTGAGCGACGCGGTTGAACCGTGGCCGCGTGAAGAGGCGGGCTTATAACGGCGGGGCGTGCCGTTGCGCCTCAACTGCCGGACTGGGCCAGCCGGTCTATCATTGCCTGCACCGAACGGGTCTGCGGGCCGTAACGCGTGGCGAATGGCCCGGTATAGCCCCACCAGTCCCAGCAGCCCAAGGGGTTGCCGGCAAGCGCGTTCTTCTCGACCTGCGGATAGAGCACGACGATCCGGTTGCTGTCTGCCCAGCCGTTGTAGCCCAGTTTCCCGTAAACCGCGTCGCGGACATAGGCGCTGGCTTGGCCGCATCCATGGAAGACCACGTGGATGCGGCAATTCGCCCCTGCGGTGCGGCAGGGTTCGGGCACGTAGAGATAGCCGGTGCTCGCCATTTCACTGAGCGGTGAGAGATAGGGGGCCTGGGCGAAGCCCTGCGGCGCGCTCGACAGGCTATCTACCGGCGCGGAAAGCGGAGTGCCCAGGACCTTGGAGAGAATCGCGCCGGGCTGGTCGTAGCGGGGCAGGCCGCCGGTCGTGCCGTCGGCGCCGCAGTGATTGACGAAGGGCGCGCCGAGATAGCCGCAGTCTGACGCGGCGGTGAGCGAAAGGAAAGCGTGCTGCGCGGAGAATGCCCCCAGCACCTGGAGGTTGGCCTCGGGCACCCCGACGCCCTTGTAGAAATCGCGCAGGGCATCGAGCGCGCCTTGGCCGACCACGGTGTCGGCCGCACCGCGAAACAAGTATACCCGCTGGCCCTTGACGTGGGCGAGCGGGTCGATGAGGCCGGTCATCTCGTTCATTTCGGCCACCAGCCTTGCCCCTTGGCCCGACGGGGTGCCGGTCATGCAGGCGGGGGTGACCATCGCGCCGCCGAGCCCGCACCCGTAAGGGCCGCCGGCGACGACACCGACGCCGGTGACGGTGGAGGAATGGATCACCGCGAATTGGGCGGCCATGAAGCCGCCGGATGACAGTCCGGAGACTGTCACGTGATTCGCATCCACGCCGAGTGCGGGCAGCTTTGCGAGTCTTGGCGCACTTTTGCCTGCCGCCTTGGCTCCATAAAGCGGAGAGGCGATTGAAAAAGCCAGCGGGATCAAGGCGGCAAATGCAAGTCGCACAAAAGCCAGTTTACGCATACGAAACCCTCCCCAGGGCCGAAGCCAAACCAAGCGCCTTCGGGCGTCTCTCCCGCATTGCAGCGTGATCGAGGCGATCCGCCTTGTCCACTGTGCAATCGTTATCCGTGTGGACGGTGCCTTCGCGAAAGCCTCCGAAACGGAGGGGAGCGTTGTGGAAACGCCGGGGGCCTGTCGCTTTCGGTCTGGAACACGCTTGGCATCGGCCGCGAACGGCGCTAACGCGCAGCCCATGGGAATCCTGTCCAAGATCTTCACCTGGTGGGACGGCGCCACCATCGGCACCTCGCTCTGGAGCTCGCGCAATGGCGAGCACGTCGGCACCGACGCGCAGGGCAACAAGTACTATCGCTCGAAGTCCGCCAAAGTGCGGACGACCGAGGGATGGGATCGCCGCTGGGTGATCTACGCAGGCGCCAACGACGCCAGCAACGTCCCCGCCGAATGGCACGGCTGGCTGCATCACAGCTATGACGGCGTCCCGGAAAGCCATCTTCCCGCGCCCCGAATCTGGGAAGCGGACTTCACCCCGAATGCCACCGGCACCGCTTCGGCCTATCGCCCGCAGGGCGCGCTTGAGCGTGGCGGGGTGCGGGCGCCTGCAACGGGCGATTACGAAGCCTGGTCGCCGGATGGCGACAATCTGAAATTGTCGCCGGAAGCCTGAGTTTCGGGCCTGTGAAGCGGGTCTTCGCTCACGCATCGATTTTCGCCTTGCCGCTGGCGCTCGCCGCCTGCGGCAAGGGCGAGCCTGCGCCCGAGGCGCAGGATACCTCGATTCCCGATGCGATTGCGGGAATGCAGGCCGGGCCCGCGCAGGCGGCCAAGGGCCAGCAGATCGGAACCCCCAACAAGGACCGCGTGGTCACGCTGGGCGTTCTCAACAAGCGCAATAACCTCTCGCAGGACCTGGTCATGAAGCCGGGCGAGGCGAAGCGCATCGGCAACCTCGTCGTCAAGGTCGCCACTTGCGAAAAGTCGCTCCCCTGGGAGCGGCCGCAGGAAGAAGGCGCTTTCGTTCAGGTCTTTGTCGAGGAGCGCGCCACCGCCAACGAGAAGCTGGCCTGGCACAAGGTCTTCTCCGGCTGGCTGTTCAAGAATTCGCCTGCGCTCAACGTCGTTCAGCACCCCGTCTATGACGTCTGGGTCAAGAACTGTGCGATGAACTTCCCCGGCGAGGAAGCCATTCCCGAATCGACCGCGCGTTCCAGCAGTCCGGCGAAGGCTTCGGGCAGCGCCAGCACGGCGGCGGCCGAAGCGGCTCCCGCTGAACCCGTTTCGGTGCCGAGCGCTGCGCCCGCGGCCGTTTCCACGCCCTCGCAGCCTGCCGCGGACGAGTGACCGGAAGACTGCTCGCTCGAAGATTGTTGGCTTGAAGACTGGGCCTGCCGCAGGAGTGACAGGTAGCGCTTCTGCGGCATCTCCACTGCGCCCATCGAGGCGAGGTGCGGCGTCATGAACTGGCAATCGAGCAGTTCCCCTCCGCCAAGGCGCATCGCCGCGATCAGCCAGGCCAGCGCCACTTTCGAAGCATCGGCGACGCGCGAGAACATGCTCTCGCCGCAGAACACGCGGTCGAACCCCACCCCGTAGAGTCCGCCGACCAGTGTACGTTCGCCGCTGTCGTCCATTTGCCAGACCTCGATCGAGTGGGCCTGCCCCAGGTAATGCAGGTTCTCGTAGCTGGCCTGGATACGGTGGCTGATCCAGCTGCCCGATTCGTCGTCACTTTCCGGGCGGACCCGGCGGGGGGCGGCGCAGGCATCCATGACTTCCGAAAACGCGGTGTTGCAGGTCACCGCGAAGCGCCCTCGGCGCAGCGTGCGTGCCAGGGAGTGCGAAAGATGAAAGCCGTCCAGCGGGAGAATCGCGCGCAGGCGCGGTTCGATCCAGAAGATCTCGGGATCTTCGCGCGCGTCCGACATCGGGAAGATCCCGCTGCGATAGGCGAGCATCAGGAGTTCGGGCTCGATCATCCGAGAGGGGGTAGGGGCGTGCACGTGAATTGCCTGATCGCATGGGAGGCTGGGGATGGGCGGCGAAAGAGTGATGCGAATGCGGTGTGCATGGCCGGTGCAGCCTAGCAGCTTGCAGGCGGGATTGCAGGCGGCATCACGTGCCTGTGGATTAAGTTGACGTCTATTTGCCGTAATCCTCTTGTCATCCGATCGAACCCGCTCTAGAGGCCACCTCGCCCGCAGGAGTGTAGCTCAGTTGGTAGAGCATCGGTCTCCAAAACCGAGGGCCGTGGGTTCGAGTCCCTCCACTCCTGCCAGCATTTCCTTCGTACCGTTGGAACGCCAGGCCCCGGAAATTTCCGGGGCCTGTGGCGTTTCCGGCAAGGGGCAAGGCGATTCGCGCTTGCGGCATCGGCTTCGCATTTGCGATGAGGTGCAAGCCACGATAGGGTCAGGCGCTTGCCAATCCCGCAATTGCGGTTAGGCGCGCTCCGGAGGGGCGTCGTCTGGTGATTCGGGCATTCGCGAAGCTTTCGGCCAAGGGTCAACCGCTTCGTCGCCGCAGGGTCCCAGGCTGTTTCAGGTCGGGAAAGAATAGCTCGTACATGCACGGCATTGCGCAACTGCAAACTCAGGACATGATCCGGGCTCGCTGGCCCGCTCTCGATCGCGGGCTGCTGTTCGCGCTGGCGCTGGCGGTGCTCGCGGCTTTGCCCGTACTTCTGGCCTGGGCGCCGCAGATGACCGACTACCCCTCGCATCTGGCGGGCTACAAGGTGGCGCTCGATCACGGGCAGGATCCTTATCTCACGCGCTATTTCCGCTTCAACTGGGAGTGGACGGGCAATCTCGGCGTCGAGCTGCTGATGGTGCCGATGGCGCCGGTCTTCGGTCTGGAGCAGGCCGGGCGGATCATCGTTGCGATGATTCCCTTCCTCTCGGTGCTTTCGGTCTATGCGCTGTGCCGCGCGTTGAAGCGCCCGATGGGCGTGGGGCCGCTGCTGTCGCTGTCGATGATCTGGTCGCCTTCGCTGCTGATGGGCTTTGTCAACTGGTCGCTGTCGGTGGCGATGGCGCTGTTTGTCTTTGCTGCCTGGGTAGGGCTGGAGGGCAAGCCCTGGCGCTGGATCGCGATGATCCCGGCCAGTTTCGTGGTCTGGCTCTGCCACGTTTCCGGATGGGGCGTGATGGGCGTGCTGATTTTCGGCTACGAATGGGCGCATCGCCGGTCGTGGCTTGACTGGCGGCCGTTCCTGAAGCCCTGGCCGCTGATCTTCCCGCTGTTCCCGATGCTGATCGGGGTGGGCGCCAATTCCAAGGTCTCCTACGGGCGCTACGTGCTCGATTACAAGTGGGGCATCCTTTACAAGTCGATGCGCAGCTTCGACTACACCTTTGACATCGCCAGCCTCTGGCTGGTGCTCGGCGTGCTGGCGGGCGCGATGCTGGTGCGGCGAATCGACGGGCGGCTCGGCTGGGCGGCGCTGATCCTGCTGGTGCTCACGCTGATCGTGCCGCGGCAGATCTTCGGCGGCGATTATGCCGACTATCGCCTCAGCACGATGGCGCTGATGATCGCCTGTCTCGCGATCGACTGGACCCTGCCGCGTTGGGCAACCATGGTGGCGGCGGGTCTCTTCGCATTGCGCACGCTGGTGACGACGGTGGTCTGGTACCAGGATGCGCAAGTGGCGCGCGAACTGATCGTCGCGCTCGACCAGGTGCCCGAGGGCGCGCGCGTGGCCACCGCCGTGGCGATTCCGCGCAGCCAGTGGCGCTTCGGCCCGTTCGAGCATTTCGGCTCCTATGCCGTGGTGCGCCGCAGTGCGATGGAAAACTCCAACTTCGCGCTGCCCGACGTGCATATGCTGTCGATGCGTGACCTTTCGTATCGTTTCGCCGATCCCACCCAGCGCATTCTCTATTCACCGCAGCAGCATATCGACCTGCGTACGTTCCCGCCCGCGCGCCACGCCGATTACCTGTGGTACATCGGCACGGTAAAGCCGGTCGCGCTGCCGGACGGTGCACGCATTCTCTATTCCAGCTCGAACTCGTTCCTTGCGCGCCTTGCCGATCCGGCAGACCTTGCAAATTAGAGCGACGAGGGCTAAGTCGCGCTTTCCTTCCGACATACGGATCTTATCTGCCCCTCCCGGCCTAGGCCGGGGCGGCGATGAGCCCTAGCCGGAAGACAAGAGACTTTTTCCCGCCCGGAGCGCCTTTCGGGCACCAGGCAGAGACGCGAGTAAGACTGACATGGCCAAGACCACTCCGGGCGAATTCTTCCGCCAGGTGCGCAGCGAAGCCTCCAAGATTTACTGGCCCTCGCGCCAGGAAACGGTGACGACCGCGATCTTCGTCGGCCTGATGACGCTGCTTCTCGCAGTGTTCTTCCTCGGCATCGACGCACTGTTCGGCTGGATCGTCAGCTCGCTCCTGTCGCTGATCGGCTAAAACCAGACAACGAAGAGAGAACCATGGCCCGCTGGTATATCATCCACGCCTATTCCGGCTTCGAGAACAAGGTGAAGGAATCGATCCTCGCCGAAGCCGAGCGTATCGGCCTCTCGCAGCTTGTCGAGGACGTGCAGGTCCCGCATGAGACCATCACCGAGGTCAAGCGCGGCAAGAAGGTCCAGGTCGAGCGCAAGACCATGCCCGGTTACGTGCTGGCCAAGCTGACCCTGAACGACGACGTCTACCACCTCGTCAAGAACACCCCGAAGGTCACCGGCTTCCTGGGCAACAACGGCAAGCCGCAGGCGATCAGCGAGAGCGAGGCCGCACGTTACTTCGGCGCTGCCGAAGCTGCCGCTGCCGCTCCGCGCAAGCACGTCAGCATCGATTACGAGATCGGCGATTCGGTCAAGGTGCTCGACGGTCCGTTCGCGAGCTTCAACGGCCTCGTCGAGGAACTCGATTTCGACAAGAACCGCGTCAAGGTCGCGGTCTCGATCTTCGGCCGCGCCACGCCGGTCGAACTCGATTTCGAGCACGTCGAACTCAGCAAGTAACCGCCCGGCCGTTTCGGCCGGTGGCTACGAAAAAGGGCGTCTTCCCGTGCGGAAGGCGCCCTTTTTGCATTCCGGGTGCGCTCGTGGGTCAGGTGCCGGGTGCGTAGATGGTCAGGCTGACCTTGGCCCGCTCGACAAAACCCAGCTTGTGGTAGAGCGAGAGTGCCGCTGCATTGTCGGCGTAGGAATGCAGGATCGGCGTGCGGCCTTGGCCCAGAACGGCGGCTGCGACGCGGCGTGAAAGCAGTGCTGCAAGTCCGCGTCCCCTCGCGTCGGGATGTGCGCAGACGGCACTGATCTCGATGAAATTGCCGGTGCGGGTGCGCTGGCCGGCCATCGCAAGGAGGCGTCCATCCTCCTTCACGCCCCAGAAATCGCCGAGTTCGCCGGTTCGCGTGCCGAACGGACCCGGCTGCGTCAGCGTTGCCAGGTCGAGCATCTCGGGGTGGTCCTGTGGGCCCAGCGGGATGACGCGTGGGTCTTGTGCGGCCTGGGCCATGGCGTCCAGCGCGGGGGCGTCGCCCGATAAGATCATTTGCACGCCCAGCGCAGACTTCACGCCTTCGATCCCCGGGATCTCGACCGGCTCACCCGGTTGCATCAGGGCCAGTGGGCCGTGGGCGCGGGTGAGGGCGGCGAAATCGGCGAGGCTTGCAGGCGAAAGGTCGCGAACGGCGGCGAGCGGGCCGATCCCGGGATGGAAGCGGCGGGCACTGCCGGTGCCGATGTCGGCGCCGAGCGCGAAGCGGGCTTGCTCGCCGGTCAGCGCGGTCCAGAGAAGGCGGTCGAGTTCTGCATTGTCCATGGCCCGGTTCTATGGCGAGCCCTCGTCGCGGCGTGAAGGCGTAATTATCCGCCTCTTAACCCTGTTCATGGTAACGCCCTTGGCCATGGGGATATTCGCAAGCATGAAGCGCGGCCTCCAGGGGGAGGCAACCGGGCCC
Source organism: Sphingomonas sp. IC081 (assembly GCF_006874585.1). Taxonomy (GTDB): domain Bacteria; phylum Pseudomonadota; class Alphaproteobacteria; order Sphingomonadales; family Sphingomonadaceae; genus Novosphingobium. Next base: position 2,417,046 of record NZ_CP029761.1, on the reverse strand, counting down.
GGCGGGCGGCTGACGCGGCTTGACGGCCTGCGCGGTCTGGCGGCCTGCGGCGTGGCGCTGCTCTATCATCCGCAGTCGCTGTTCGCGCCGCAGACCAATGCGACGCTGCCCGGTGTGCTGCACTGGTTCCAGCACAGCGGCTGGACGCTCGTGGACCTGTTTTTCCTGATTTCCGGCTACATCTTTGCGCACGTCTACCTGGTCGAGCGCACGCCGGGGCAGGGATTCGCCTTGCGGCGCGAGACGCTGGGCGGTTTCGCTGTGGCACGGGTGGCGCGGCTCTATCCGCTGCACCTGGTCATGCTGCTGGTCTGCGCGGTGCTGTTCCTGGGGGCGCAGGGCAATACCCCGATCGCGTTTATCGCGCACCTGCTCATGTTGCAGGGTTTTGTCGGCATGGTGGGGCTGAGCTTCGACGGGCCGAGCTGGTCGATCTCGGTGGAATGCGCCTGCTACATTCTCTTTGCGCTCGGCGCGGTGGGCGGGCGGCGTACGCTCCAGCGGGTGAGCGTGCTGGCGATCCTGGGCGCGCTGCTGCATTTCGCGCTGCAGGGCAGGGCGGGCGGGCCATGGGTGGGCGACGGTCTGCCGCGCGGGCTCCTTGGCTTCTTCCTCGGCCAGATGCTGTGGCAGGCACGCGCAAGGCTGCGTCATGCGCCCAGCATGTTGCTGGTCTGCCTGATGGCGATCGGCCTTTCGCTTGACATGGGGCACGCGAGTTCGGTGCCGCCGATGAGCCTGCTGGCCTGGCCTTCGGCGCTGCTGCTGGCGCTGCGGCTGAAGTTCATGGGCTCGGCACCGATGCGCTGGCTGGGCGATCGTTCTTATGCGATCTACCTTGTCCACTGGCCGGTGCTGAAGCTGGGCGAGCAGCGGCTCGGGCATGTATCAGGCGACTTCACGACCTGGCTGGTGGTCACGGCGGTCTATGCGCTGGCGGTGCTGGTCATCGCCGACTTGTCCTATCGCTGGCTCGAAACCCCTGCGCGCAAGGCCATTCGCGCGGCCTGGCAGCGGCGGGCGAAAGCAGGGCAGGGCGCGCGAATCGCCGTCTGATTGCGTTATCATGGCAGGGCCGGCGATCGTCCGCGTTTGGGCTCTTTCCTTTTATCCCGATATCGTTTAGGGGCGCGCCCTTCGGAGCGGCCTCGTGCCCCCCGATTCCCTGCGGGAGGATGCCCCGGCGTCCGTAAGACCGCTAAACATGAGCATCTGCCCGGCAGGTGCGAAAGTGTGAAAGGAGTGGCCACATGGCCAAGAAGATCGAAGGTTACATCAAGCTGCAGGTCAAGGCCGGCAGCGCCACGCCGTCCCCGCCGATCGGCCCTGCGCTGGGTCAGCGCGGCGTGAACATCATGGAATTCTGCAAGGCGTTCAATGCCGCCACGCAGGAGCTCGAAAAGGGCATGCCGATCCCGACCATCATCACGGTCTACGCGGATCGCAGCTTCACGTTCGTCACCAAGACTCCCCCGGCAACCTTCCTCATCAAGAAGGCCGTGAACCTGAAGTCGGGCTCGAAGGAGCCGGGCAAGATCAGCGCCGGTACCGTCAAGCGTTCGCAGCTTGCCGAGATCGCCCAGGTCAAGATGGCCGACCTCAATGCCAACGACATTGAAGCCGCCACCAAGATCATCGAAGGTTCGGCCCGCGCGATGGGCCTCGAAGTGGTGGAGGGCTGATTTCATGGCCAAGGTGACCAAGAAGCAGAAGTCGCTGACCGAAAAGCTCGGCGACAACATGAAGCTCTACCCCGTCGCTGACGCGCTGCAGACCCTGCGCGACCTGAAGACCACCAAGTTCGACGAAACCGTCGAAGTCGCGATGAACCTGGGCGTTGACCCGCGTCACGCCGACCAGATGGTTCGCGGCATGGTTTCGCTTCCGGCCGGCACCGGCAAGACCGTTCGCGTCGCCGTGTTCGCCAAGGGCGACAAGGCTGCCGAAGCTCTCGCCGCTGGCGCCGACAAGGTTGGTGCGGAAGACCTCATGGAAGACATGCAGGCCGGCAACCTCAACTACGACCGCGTCATCGCCACCCCGGACATGATGGGCGTCGTTGGCCGTCTCGGTAAGCTGCTGGGTCCCAAGGGCCTGATGCCGAACCCGAAGCTCGGCACCGTGACCCCGAACGTCACGCAGGCCGTGAAGGACGCCAAGGGCGGCCAGATCGAGTTCCGCGTCGAAAAGCAGGGCATTATCCACGCCGGCATCGGCAAGATGTCGTTCTCGGACGCCGACCTGCTGACCAACTTCAGCGCGTTCGTCGATGCGATCGTCAAGGCCAAGCCCTCGGGCTCGAAGGGCAAGTACGTTCGCAAGATCTCGCTGTCGTCGTCGATGGGCCCGGGCCTCAAGATCGACACCACCGAGATCGCCGGCGTCTGATCTTTCAGACCGCGCGAAACGGATAGAAGGGCCGGGGGGAGACCTCCGGCCCTTTTTCTTTGCAATGTGGGCGGCGCAGGCGCAGGGCGTCACGCAGCGGCGTGGACATTCGCGCATAGAGCCCGGATAAGCGCCGCTCCGGTCGCGGACGGGCATCGGCCTGCAGCAGCGATGCGGACATCAAGGAAGGATAGACGTGACAACAAGCGACGGCGCGCAGCCGAAGCGCATTGACCGGATTCAGCAGAACCTGCTGGCCAGTTCGGAGAGGAAAGTCCTCAACTGGCTTTGTGCGCGGATGCCGGCATGGGTCACTCCCGATATCCTGACGACCATCGGCATGCTGGGCGCGCTCATGGTTTTCGGCGGCTACGTCGCCAGCAATCTGGGGGATGGCTGGCTGTGGGTCTCCATCACCGGATATGTCGTTCAGTGGTTCGGGGACTCGCTCGACGGCAGCCTTGCCCGTTTCCGCAAGATCGAACGCCCGCGCTACGGCTATTTCCTCGATCACAGCTGCGACGGTCTGGCAACCACGCTGGTGGTCGTCGGCATCGGACTGAGCGGCTATGTCCTGCTGGAAGTCGCGCTGATCGCGCTGGCGGGCTATCTGCTGCTGTCCATCCACGCCTTCCTTTCGGTGCGCGTGCTGGGGGAGCTGAAGCTGTCTTATGTCTATGCAGGGCCGACGGAACTGCGGTTCCTGCTGATCGGCCTGACGCTGGCGATGATCTGGGCGGGGGCGCAGCCGGTGCTCTTCGGTGTGCTGACCTATTTCGATCTGTTCGTCGGCACGATCGGCTTGCTGCTGATCGTCTTCTTTGTGCTGCAGACCGCGCGGACCGCGCGCAGGCTGGCGATCGAGGAGCCTGCGGTGGACTGGCGCGCCCGCGAAGGACGTTGAAACCAGCGTCCTTGCGCCCCCGAAGGGGCGGCTTTTCCGGGGCGGTTCGCATTTGCCCCGGAGAGGCCGCAGGCCGTCAGGCCCGCGCAAGGACGAGGGAAGCCGCGCAGCCTTATCTGGTGGCCGCGGCGGCTTTCTGAGCAGGGATGAAATCGCGCTCGACCGTAGTGGCCAGGATCGAGAGCGGCAGCAGGCCCTGCGACAGCAGGAAGTCGTGATAGGCCTTGCGGTCGAACGCCGGGCCCAGTGCCTTCTCGGTCTTTACGCGCAGCTGCGCGAGCTGTTCAAAGCCGTAGTAATAGGAACCGGCCTGACCCGGCATGCGGAAGGTGTAACGGTCGATTTCCTGATCGGCCATGCCCTTGGACAGCACCACCTCATCGCGCAGCACGCGGCGGGCGCTGTCGACGTCGATCAGGCCCAGGTTCAGCATCGGGTCGAGCATCGCGCGCGCCTGTCGCTGGAGGCGGCCCTGCAAGGCGATGAGTTGGCCTTCGACCGGCTCGTAGGGCAGCATCTCGCCTTCGGCATAGAGTGCCCAGCCTTCGGCATTCACGCTGTTGAAGGCATAGAGCGCGCGGGCCAGCGAGACGCCGCGATCGACCATGGCGGCAAACTGGAGTTCGTGGCCGGGTCGCGCCTCGTGCGCGCTCAGCGTCCAGGTGGCGGCGTCGTAGCCGAAGTCGTCATAAGCATCCTCGGCCTTCTGCGAATTGCCGGTGGTGAGGATGAATTCGCCCTGCTCGCCCGTATTGCCGATGAGGCGCGGCGGGCTCATGTGCGGGGCAGGGACGGCGGCGGCTTCGGCCGGGGTGGCAATCCGCATGCGCAGCTGCGTCGCCGGCAGCGTGAGGATGCCTTCGCGGCGGACGATGTCCTCCAGCTGGCTGTTGACCTTGCGGTAGCGCGCCTCGACCTGATCGGCGGGAATAACGTTCTTCTTCAGCTCGCGGATCACCGAGGGATAGTCGGTGGCCTTGAAGCCGAACTTGGCCGCGACCACCGGGGCCAGCGCCTGCATCTGTGCGCGGGTGACGTAGTAGCCACGCGCGGCGCGGTCGATCAGCTGGCGCGGGTCGATATCGATACCGACCTGCTGGAGATTGAGCGCGTAGACCTGCTCGGGCAGGCGGTAGTCGGCGCGGGCGGCCGGCAGGACGGTGCTCTGTTCCCACCTGGCGTACTCGGTCAGCTGCTTGTCAAGCTTGGCTAGGTCGCCATCGGCGCCCTTGATGCCGAACTTGGTGAAGAGCGCGCGGACGCCCTGGATGTAAGTGGCGGTATTGCCGATCGCTTGCTCGACGTCCCGGCGATAAGGGCCGAGGTGGCCTTCGCGACTGGCGAGGAACTGGGCCTTGGCCAGTTCGGCCGCTGGCTTTGTTCCGGGCTCGCTGCCGACATAGCGGCGCAGGCGTTCTACTGCCTTGGCGCGGCGTTCGGGTGGGGTCTGCTCGGACAGCAGGTCGTTGAAGCCGGAAGCGATCATCTGCGGCAGGTCGATCCAGTCCATCAGCAGGCGCTTGCGGGTCTGGATCGAATCGATCTGGCGCTGGAGATAAGCGGCGAGGATTTCGAGGTCCTGTCGCACCTCGCCCTGCTGCTCGGCAGAGATGCGGCTCCTGATGTCGGTCAGGCGGCCCTGATAGGCGGCCAGCAGGCGGCTGTCGGCATCGAGCGAGAGATCGGCGATTTTGCCGTCGAACTCGGTCAGGCCCATCGAGGATGCGTTCTCGGGCATGAACGCCGCTTCAAGTTGAAGCAGCTTCTGCGTCTCGGCGTCGCTCTTCACCACCCAGGTGGGCTTGGAAGGCGCGCGGGTCGTGGCGGCGGTTGCCGACTGGGCCGATGCGTGGACGGGGCTGGTCAGCGCGATAGCCATGGCCGCAAGGGCAGGCGCCACGCGAATAAGCGCAGTTCTGGGCATGATGTGAGAGGCTCCCTGTTATGGGCGCCACTCTTAGGAAGCATGCGACCCGGCGGCACATTCACCCGACGAGCGACATACCGGTTTCGACGAAGGGCATGGCGCAGCGGCGGTTTGTCCGGGCGGCGATTGCCAAGGCCGTTTTTGCGCTGTACATGTGTTCAGCATAAAGAAACGGGAGAGGCGGCCAGATGGCTATCCGCTTTGAAGACATCAAGGACCACATCGGCTCACGCGTGGTCTGGGACGACCGCGCCGACGTATTCACCCCCGAGGCGGCCAGGGCGATCCGCGCCAAGGTTGAGGAACGCACCGTGGTGGTGTTCCCCGAACTGAACCTGACCGATGCCGAGCAACTCGAAATCACCAACCTGATGGGTGAGAAGGTGCGCCTGACCGCGGCAACAATGTCCAGTCGAACGATGAGGACGTCTATCAGGTCACGCTGGACGAGAAGATCAATCCGCAGCCTGAATATGTGCTGGGCACGTTCTTCTGGCACATGGACGGCATCACCGTGGACATGCCGCCGCCCTTCGCGACGCTGCTGTCCTGCCGCATCGCCCCGGACAAGGGGGGCGAGACCGAGTTCGCCAGCACTTACGCGGCCTACGAAGGGCTGTCGGATGAGGAAAAGGGCGAGCTTGATGGGATGAAGGCCGTTCACTCGGTACGCGCCAGCCTCTCGCCGATTGCCGACGCCATTCCCGAAAAGCACCGGGAGCGGATTCTGGGGATCGGTCTGGTCAAGGAGCATCCGCTGGTCTGGACGCACGAGTCCGGGCGCAAGTCGCTGGTGATCGGTACGACCGCCGATCACATTGTCGGGATGGATGTGCCGGCGGGCCGCGCGATGCTGATCCGCTTGCAGGAATGGGCGGCCCAGCCGGCGTTCTCGCTACGGCACAAGTGGACCAAGGGCGACTTCGTGATCTGGGACAACACCGGCGCGATGCACCGCGCGATCCCTTACGACAAGTCGACCGGACGCATGATGCACCGCACCTCAATCGCCGGGACCGAGGCAGTCGCCGCCTGACTTACTTCTCCAGCGCCTCGCGCTGGTAGCATTCGACGACGAGGCTGATCGGCGTGCCATCCGGCAGGCGCAGCAGCGCCCGGTGCGTGAGGAACGTACCGGGCGGGCAGCCTTCAAGGCGGCCATGCCGCGATTCTAACCGCTCTCGCGTGAAGTGCAGCGGGGCGACGACTTTGCCGAACGGGGTGTCCGTATCGGCCAGCGCCTTGTTCATCGCATCGGTCAGCCGGGCGGGCACGAACCAGTTGTGCGCTTCGGACAATGTCACGCCGTCGCAGGTCAGCCGGACATGGCGATAACCCAGCGGCTGATCGCCGGGAACTTCCAGCAGTGCGCGGGCGTCGGAGGGCAGGGCGGCGTCCTCGCCTTTCACCGGCATGGCGGTGACAACCGGTGCGTCGGCGCTGCGATGCGCGATGCACCACTCGCCCAGCGCCGCCGTAGCGCTGTCATTGCGGGCGAGCAGACGTTCGAATTCGGCCTCTTGCGGCGCGGCACCGGCAAGGAAGATCGGGGCGAGGGCGATGAGGCTAGATCCCACCGGGCACGGCCGCCTTGCCCAGCGCGGCCAGCCCTTCGACCAGCGTGCGGGTGCAGGCGGCAAGTTCTTCGGCATCGACCGAGCGGATCACGAAGTTGGCGCCGGTGCGGCCTTCGCCCCAGAACGGGTAGGAGCCGATCTGGCAGCCTTCGAAGGCTTTCTCCGTGTCGCGCAGCAGGTCCGCCACTTCGCTTTCGCCCACCCAGCAGCCGACCGTTTCGGAAAGCAGCGGGGCGCCGCCGTCCAGCGTGCCGGTCAGCGCGTCGAGCATACCCGCGGTAATGCTGGGCACGCCGGCCATGATGAACACGTTGTCGTAGCGGATGCCTGGCGCGCCGGTGTAGCGGTTGGGGATCAGGCTGGCGCCTTCGGGCGTGCGCGCCATGCGCAGACGCGCTTCGGTCAGCCCGCCGCGCGTCTCGTAATAGGTTTCCAGGATCGCCCGCGCTTCGGGGTGGACGATCACGGGGACGCCCAGTGCTTCGGCAATGGCGTCCACGGTGATGTCGTCGTGTGTCGGGCCGATGCCGCCGGTGGTGAAGAGATAGTCGTTGCGCGCGCGCAGCAGGTTCACCGCTTCGACGATGGCGGGGGTATCGTCCGCCACCACGCGCACTTCCTTGAGGCGGATGCCTTGCACCTGCAACCAGGCGGCGACCTGGGCGATGTTCTTGTCGTGGGTTCGGCCCGAGAGAATCTCGTCGCCGATGACGACGAGGGCGGCGGTGTAGATACGCGGCGAATCGACCATGCCGCATTGGCTAGCCGACCCGAACGAACACCGCCACCCGTCGGCGTCGTCAATCGTCGGACGGCATGACGATAAACTGCTCCCAGGCACCATGCGCGCCGGGATCGGCATACGTCGAGACGGCCAGCTTGCGCTTGCCGAAGGTGGCGACGAACGTACGGTTGACGAAACCGCCGCGCAGCTTCGGCTTGCCCGCCGGTTCGAACGCGGTGAGCGGGCCGAGCGGCGCCAGGCTTTCGCGATAGTCCTTGCGCACCGCGCCGGAGAAATAGTCTTGCGCGTGGGCGGTGAAGTGCGCGGCTTCGAACTTGCCGGCCACCAGCGCTTCCAGTTCGGCGCGGGCGTCGGCGGTGCGGGCGGTTTCGCCGCTGTCGAGCGGCAAGTCGCGCGGCATCACGATGTCGGCGATCGCGGACGTGACGGTGCCCGTCACCGCGCCGAAATCGGCATTGGTGAGCACGACGATGGCGACATCGCTGTCGGGATACATCGTCGCCTGCGAGAGGAAGCCGGTCGATTCGCCGCCGTGGTTGATGATCCGGCGGCCATCGGCCGTGCGGGTGAAGACGCCGAGGCCGTAGGAACTGTTGGTGCCGTCGGCGAGGATCACCGGGGCCTCCTGCTCTTCCCAATCGGCGGCGGGAAGCAGGGTGCGGTGGAGGCGGGCGATGTCCCAGCGCGCCAGATCGGAGGCGGTCATCGAGATCTCGCCGGCAGCCCAGAGCCAGCCCGAGGCGGGCGGCGTGGCCGCAACCACCGGGCCGAGCGCATAGCGGTGATAGCCCTGCGGGAAACCGGGCTTGTTGGTATCGTCCAGCTTCAGCGGATGCAGGCCGAGGGGCTGGAACAGCTCACGCTCGAACTGCTCCCACAGCGGGGCGCCGCCTGCCTTCTCCGCGATCAGGCCGGCGACGACATAGCCGGTGTTCGAATATTGCCAGCGCGTGCCGGGCTTGTAGTCCAGCGGCGCGGTGCCCCAGCGCTTGACGATCTCCTCCGGCTTCACCGGGGTGCGCATGTCGACAAAATCGTAGTCCTGCGGCCAGAAATCGCGCAGGCCCGAGGTGTGCGAGAGCAACTGGCGGATGGTGATCTCTTCCCCGCCGGATACGCCGGCAAGGTACTTGGAAACCGTGTCGTCCAGCGAGAGCTTGCCCTGATCGCGCAGCTTGAGGATCAGCGCGCCGAGGAACTGCTTGGAGTTGGAGGCGATCTGGTAGGGCTGGTCGATCCGCGCGGGCATGTTGTCGCCCGCCTTGCCCCAGGCCCTGGCAAATACGATCTGACCGCCGCGCGCGATGGCGACCTGCGCGGAGGGCACGCCGCTGTGGGCGAGAGCCTTGGTCACGGCTGCGTCGATGGCCGTTTCCTGCACGGGCGTGAGCGCGGCACTGGTCGAGGGCACGGCGGCAACGGGTTGCGGCGGGGGAGCGGCGGCAAGAGTGGTCGGGGCGAGGATGAGTGCGCCGGCAGTGAGCAGGCGGGCAAGGGCGGTGCGGTTCATGGCGTGACGCTACAGCCCGCGCGGCCAAACTCAATTGCGATTTCCACGGCGATTACCGCGCGGACGCCGGGCAAAAAGAAAGGGCCGATCCGAAGACCAGCCCGTAGAAGTTTGGGAGAGGATGCCTGAAAGGCCTGATCCTTATGCGGTCAGACAGGCTTTGCTGCAAATGCGAAAAAATGGAGCATGATTGCGCATGGCGCAACTGATCGCGTGGGCGAAATGGCCAAATTGCGTGCTTGTGGTTTGATGGAATTGCATTCCCGGCGGATTTCTGCGGTTTCGGGCGCGCGGAACTGGCTTGTCGCTTCGCTGCCATGCAGAGGCAGGGCGTCTTGCTGTCGGGTAGGCAGGCGCGGTTCGCGCCGAGGTCTTTCAGAAGGGGCGGGAGAGCCAAATCCTGTCCAGTTACCGGCGCGATGCGCAGCGGACAATGTGGAGCGGCGTGCAAAATTGACCCCCTTAGCGGGGTGATCGGCGTCTAAAATTGACCCCCTTCATCTCATTGTGAGAAGCGCCGCCGTTTCGGTTCCGGACGGCGGGTACAGGGATGTTGGTTGTGGAGACGATTACGAGGATCCGTCGGGAGCACCGGGACGGTAAGCCGATCAAGGCGATAGCGCGGGATTTGCGGCTGTCGCGCAACACGGTGCGCAAGGCGATCCGGGCGCCGAACGCGGATGCCAGTTACGAGCGCAAGGAACAGCATCGGCCGCAGACCGGCCCTTTCAGCACTCGCCTGGAAGAACTGCTTGAAGAGAACGAAGGGCTGCCCCGGCGTGACCGGCTTCGCATGACGCGGATCCATGATCTGCTTCAGCGCGAAGGGTTTGGCGGCTCTTATGACGCTGTGCGGCGCTATGCTGCACGCTGGAAGCGTGAGCGTCGCGTTGACGCCGGCGATATGACCAAGGCGTTCATCCCGTTGATGTACCGGCCCGGCGAGGCTTACCAGTTCGACTGGAGCCATGAGGACGTCGAGATCGCCGGCAAGCCAATGCGCGTGAAGGTCGCGCATATGCGGTTTTGCTGGTCACGGGCACCATTTGTCCGTGCCTATCCTCGCGAGACGCAAGAGATGGTGTTCGACGCACATGCCCGCGCCTTTGCCTTCTTCGGTGGGATTCCGACGCGCGGCATCTACGACAATATGAAGACGGCGGTGACGACGGTGTTCACCGGCAAGGAACGCCTGTTCAACCGGCGGTTTCTGATCATGACGGACCACTATCGCGTTGAGCCGGTGGCCTGTAGTCCTGCCGCAGGGTGGGAGAAGGGTCAGGTCGAGAACCAGGTTCAGACCAGTAGGGAGCGCCTGTTCAAGCCGCGCCTGCGCTTTGCCAGCCTCGAGGAACTGAACATCTGGCTGGAAGCCGAGTGCCGGCGCTGGGCGGAACGCAACCAGCATCCTGACCAGGAAGGCATGACGATCGCGCAGGCGCTGGAGGTGGAGCGGCCGATGCTGCAACCGCTACCGGTTCCCTTCGACGGGTTCTTCGAGAGCGAACACGTAGCCAGTTCGACGTGCCTCGTGAGCTTCGATCGCAATCGGTACTCGGTGATGGCAAAGGCGGCCCATCAGGCTGTGCAGGTGCGGGCCTATGCAACGCGCATCGTGATCCGCTGCGACGGCGCTGTCGTGGCCGAACACGAACGGGTCTTCGGCCGGAACCAGACAATCTTCGATCCATGGCACTACCTGCCCATCCTCGCCCGCAAGCCCGGTGCGTTGCGCAATGGTGCTCCCTTCCAGGACTGGGCTCTCCCACCTGCACTGGCCCAATTGCGGCGTAAGTTGGGCAAGGGCGACGATGCCGACCGGCGCTTTGTACGCGTCCTCGCCGCTGTCCCCGAAGATGGCCTGGAGGCTGTCGAGGCCGCAGTGCGCGAGGCACTCAGCGCCGGTACTATCAGCGACGAGATCATCCTCAACATCCTGTCCCGTCGCCGCGAGCCTCATGATGCCCAGGCTATGGACGTCGTCGTCAACCTGAAGCTCAAGCATCCGCCAGAGGCGAACTGCGGCCGCTACGATACCGTGCGAGACCTCGATGCAGCGGCATGAGATCATGGCCGCCCTCAAGGGGCTGGGGCTCAAGGGCATGGTGGCGGCCTTCGATGATGCCGTCACCAACGGCATCCGCCGAGACAGAACGGTCATGGAGATGTTGGGCGACCTGTTGCGTGCGGAGACGGCGCACCGGGATGCGGCATCGATCCGTTATCGCATGACCGCAGCCAAGCTTCCGGCGATCAAGGACCTGGATGGGTTCATGTTCGATGGCACGCCGATCAACGAAGGACTGATCCGCTCGCTTCATACGGGCTCGTTCCTGCCGGAACGGCGCAATATCGTGCTGATCGGCGGAACAGGCACGGGCAAGACTCATCTGGCTCTCGCCATCACCGCCGCAGTGGTGCGCGCCGGTGCCAGAGGCCGATACTTCAATACGGTCGATCTGGTGAACCGGCTTGAGGAAGAGGCTCGCCTGGGCAAGGCCGGCAGCCTTGCCACCCAACTCTCGCGGCTTGATCTCGTGGTGCTTGACGAGCTCGGCTACCTGCCGTTCGCCCGGTCCGGTGGCCAGATGCTCTTCCACCTGATCAGCAAGCTCTACGAAAAGACCTCGGTCATTATCACGACCAATCTCGCCTTCGGCGAATGGCCGAGCGTCTTCCACGACCCCAAGATGACCACCGCTCTTCTCGATCGCATCACGCACCACTGCGACATCATCGAGACGGGCAATGACAGCTGGCGGTTCAAAAACCGGAACTGAGCCGAAAACCCCTTCCCCCGGACCCCCATCCCCGGCGGTTAACCCGGTGGGTCAACAGGGACCTCCCACGGACGCCGCCGCCAGCACACCTGACGGTGCGCGTCGTCGTCCGTGGGCCCCTCCTATCGACTACCGGGATAACCGCCAGACTACCGAAAGGTGGGGTCAATATTGGGCGCCGATAGGGGGTCAGTTTTGCGCGCCGGTTGACAGCGGACAAAAAAGAAGGGCCGGTCCGAAGACCAGCCCCTTGGAAAGTTTTTGGGAGAGGATGCCTGAAAGGCCCGCTCCATATGCTCGTGCAGCCGATTCTCCGCAAACGCGAAAAATGGGAGCGTTATTGCGTTTCATGCAATTAAGATCGGAGGGAAGTCGCGGAAATGCGTGAAGCGTGTTTGACCGAAATGCATTTCCGAAGTCTTTTGACGGAGTAATGCCTTGTCGAACCGTGGTTTTGCCATCGCGGTTTTTGCTCATCCGGGCGCCGGAGTGGCTTGGCCAGTCACCGGCGCGACGCTGTCTCGAGGGTAAGGGCAGGGGTGGCGAACCGGTCGGAAAAGTACCGGACGCGTCAACAGGGGTAGCGCAAAGGCTCGTTGCCGCGCGCCACAGGCAAAAAAAGAAGGGCCGGTCCGAAGACCAGCCCCTTTGGAAAGTTTTTGGGAGAGGATGCCTGAAAGGCCCGCTCCATATGCGTGTCGGAGCGATTCTTCGCAAACGCGAAAAAATCGCTATTAATTGCAAAATGCGCAATTATGAGCCGCGGAGCCGATAGGGGTCAGCCCTGGGTCAATGCTCCATAAAGGTCGTGTTCGTCAGCATCCTCGACAAGAACGTCAATGATATCACCGACTTGCACATCACCCACGTTGCGCAGGAAGACGTTGCCGTCGATCTCGGGTGCATCGGCCTGCGAGCGGGCGGTTGCACCGATTTCGCCGTCTTCGTCCGGTTCGCCCACTTCGTCGATGATCACCGGGATCACGCGGCCGACCTTGGCCTGAAGCTTTGCGGCGCTGATCGCGGCGGTCTTTTCCATGATCCGCGCGTAACGCTCTTCCTTCACCTCTTCCGGGACCGGATTGGGCAGGGTGTTGGCGGACGCACCCTCGACGGGTTCGAAACGGAAGGCGCCGACGCGGTCGAGCTGGGCTTCGTCCAGCCAGTCCAGCAGATACTGGAAGTCTTCCTCGGTCTCGCCGGGGAAGCCGACCACGAAGCTGGAGCGGATGGCGATATCCGGGCAGATCTCGCGCCACTTGTGCAGGCGGTCGAGCACCTTGGCCTCGTTGGCCGGGCGCTTCATCGACTTGAGCACCGAAGGCGCGGCGTGCTGGAACGGAATGTCGAGGTAGGGCGTGATCAGCCCTTCGGCCATCAGCGGGATCACCGCGTCGACATGCGGATAGGGGTAGACGTAGTGCAGGCGCACCCAAGGCGCGCGGCCCTGCGCATCCTTCAGCTGGCCGAGCTCACGGGCGAGATCGGTCATGTGGGTGCGGACTTCGCGGTCCTTCCACGTGCGGGGCTCATGGCGGACATCGACGCCATAGGCCGAGGTGTCCTGGCTGATCACCAGCAGTTCGCGGGTTCCGGCCTGGACCAGCTTTTCCGCCTCGCGCAGCACCGCGTCGATACGGCGGCTCGCCAGCTTCCCGCGCAGCGACGGGATGATGCAGAACGAGCACGCGTGGTTGCAGCCTTCCGAGATCTTCAGATAGCTGTAGTGGCGCGGGGTCAGCTTCACACCGGCTTCGTCATAGGCCTGCGGGATCAGGTCGACATAGGGCGAAAGCTCGGGCGGGGCGGCGTCGTGCACGGCCTCGACCACCGCTTCGTACTGATGCGCGCCGGTGACGGCGAGCACGTCCGGGAAGCGGGCGCGGATCACGTCGGCCTCGTTGCCCATGCAGCCGGTGACGATCACGCGGCCGTTTTCGGCAATGGCTTCACCGATTGCGGCCAGGCTCTCTTCCTTCGCGGAATCGAGGAAACCACAGGTGTTGACGAGCACGACGTCGGCCCCGGCATAGTCCGGGCTCATCGTGTAGCCATCGGCGCGCAGGCGGGTGAGGATGCGTTCGGAGTCGACAAGCGCCTTGGGGCAGCCGAGGCTGACCATGCCGACCTTGGGCGGGGAGGGGATTTCAATAGCCATAGGAATGGCGCGCCCGATACTCCGATTGCGCGCCGGAGTCACGAATTGAATGGAATCCGGGCGAGTCGGTTCCTGCAGGTCTCGCCGCGATTGTTCCGCGCGGACCATGCGCCTATCCCGCAAGTCATGGAAATCACGATCACCAAGGGCCTTGCGGGCGACCATATCGCGATCCGCCGTGTCTCGGGCGAGGTCATCGAAACCACGTTCCCGAAGAAGGGGCCGGTGCCGCATGACGCCGTTCATTTCTTCGTCGAGCAGGGACTGGGATTCGCACGCGGCTTCTGGGGACTGGTGGCCGAGGGGCGCCATCCCGAAGAACTGGCCGAACTCGCCAAGGCAGGCGGCCACGCCAGCGCCGCGCGGGCGCGCGAGCCTGATGCGGAGATCGTCGAGCTGCTTCAGGCCGAACGTCTGGTCGAATGTTTCGAGGCGGACCTGTGGTCGGGCGGCTGCGATGACGAGGCGCTGATGGCCATGGCGCGGACCGCTTGCGAGAGTTCCTTCGTGCCGTTACCGCCGTCATTGCAGACCACGGCGCAACGGGATGCGCTGGGCCGGGTGCGCGATGCCATTGCCGCGTTCGCCTGCGACTGGATCGATGGCGGCGAAGGTTTTGTCGCGCGGCTCGATTGGCCGGAAGCGGCCTGATGGACGAAAGGGAATTGCAATGGGTCCGGTAAATTGGCTGGCTGTGGTCCTCGCGGCGGCGCTGGCTGTCGTGGTGGGATTTGTCTGGAACGGCCCGCCGTTCCAGGATGGACGCCGCCTCTCGCCCGGCAAGTCGACACTGGCGGGCAATTATGGGCTTGTGTGCTTCGTGTTCCTGATCAGCTCGATCATGCTCGGCCACAACTTCGCGCGGATCGGCGCGGAGACGCTGGCAGTGAAGCCCTGGCTCTATTTCATGCAGACCGGCGGCGTCGCCATCGCCTTTGTCATCCCTGCGGTCTGGCTGACCCATGTGCGTAATCGCATGGAGCCGCTGCGGCGGGTGATGGATTGCCTGTTCTGGCTGACGGCCTACCTTGCCATGGGACTGGTGTTCTGGGCGCTGTCCTGACGATCCGTTCCGGACGAGTCTGCCTGCGACGGCCGGGTGGGGGCGATTTCCACCACCACGTCGCCGGTCTGTAGGACCTTTGCCTCGTCCTCCCAGAAGCCGATCGTGCGCGCGCCGCGATAGATGCGCAGGCCGCGCCCGCCGGTGACGAGCTGGTCCAGCGTGCCGCCGACTTCGGACGGTTCGACCGCACGCTCCACCAGTTGCACGCGCCCGGCCACCGAGGCGAGGTCGGACATGTATTCGGCCACGTGCTGCCCTTCCGCTGAGCCCGCGAGCAGCAGTCCGGTGAAGCGCACCGGGTTGATGACGTTGTTGGCGCCTGCCTGGCGGGCCAGCAGTTCGTTGTCGTCTGCGCGGATGACGACGGTGATCGGCACGCGCGGCGCCAGATGGCGCGCGGTCAGCACGATCAGCACGGACGTATCGTCGCGCCCGGCCGAAACCAGCACCGACTGGGCCGTGCCGACACGCACCGCGTTCTGGATCTCGTCGCGCGAGGCGTCGCCTTGCAGGACGTTGCAACCGAGTTCTTCGGCCCGTGCAAGCCGTGCCTGATCGGGGTCGACGACAACGATTCGCGATGCCTCGGTGCCCCGCTCGATGAGCTCCTTGACCGCTTCCGAGCCGCTGACCCCGAAGCCGAGGACGACGATATGGCCTTCGAGCCGTTCCTGGATGCGCTTCATCCGCCAGGTCTCCCAGCTTCGCTTGATGATGAAATTGTAGGCGGTGCCCACGAAAATGGTGATCACCGCAAGGCGGATCGGCGTGACCAGCACCGCCTCGATCAGGCGGGCGCGGTCGCTCACCGGGGCGATGTCGCCAAAGCCGGTCGTGGTGATCGAGATCATCGTGAAATAGACGACGTCGAGGAAGCTGATCACCCCGTCATGCGTGTCCTTCAGGCCCGCGCGGTCGGTCCAGTGGACCATGATGACGATGAAGATCAGGAAAAACGCGCCGCCCAGCCGCAGCGCGAGGTCGGCCCAGACCGGCACCGCGAGCGCCCGGCGCAGCGGCTTGAACGAAGGGGAGGCAGGGCGCCGTTTCGACATGCGGCGAGGAACTTACGGGGCCTTGGGCAAGGCGTCCAGCGGATCGACGGGTTTGCCGTCCTGGCGCACTTCGAAGTGCAGTTCGTCACCCTTGGCAAGACCGGTGCTGCCGACGAGGCCGACTCGCTCGCCGGCGGCGACCTTGGCGCCTTCCTTTACGGTGACGCGGCTGAGGAAACCATAGGCGGTGAACCAGCCGTTGCCGTGATCCAGTACGACGAGGTTGCCGAACTGCTCCTTCTCGGCGCCCGCAAACTTCACGATGCCGGCGGCGGCGGCGCGCACCATGGTGCCCTGCGGGGCCTTGATGTCGATGCCGTCATGGGGATTGCCGCTCGCGGCGAACTTGCGGCGCACTTCGCCGGTCACCGGCCAGAGGAAACGCACGGCGGCGGGTTGGGCCGTTTTCACGGGCTGGGCCGCTGCCGCAGGGATGGGAGCGGGGCCAGCCCTGGCATCGACCAGCGTCGGGATCAGCAGCGACTGTCCCGCCTTGACCGGCGCTGCGGCGTCGAGCCCGTTGGCAAGCGCGATCTGTTCCCACGGCACGGCATATTTCAGCGAGATCGAAAAGCCGGTGTCACCGGCCTTCACGGTGTGGCGGCGCGTGCGCGGGATCTTGAGCTTCTGGCCGGTGCGTACGGCGTAGGGTGGTTGCAGGCCGTTCGCCTCGATGATGAGCACGCGGGCGACACCGGCGCGCTGGGCGATGCCGCCGAGGGTTTCGCCGGGGGCGACCGCGTGGACTTCCTCGGTTTCGGCGCTGACGGCGGCGGCCTTGCTGGCAACCGCCTGCGCGCTGGCGGCAGTCCGGCTCGTCGCTGTTGGCGCCGGGCGCGGCTTTGCCGTGGGCGCAGGGGCAGGGGCAGCTGCGCGGGGAATGGCCAGCTTCTGCCCGACTTTCACCACGTAGGGTTCCTTGAGTCCGTTGGCCTTGACGATGGCCGAGGCGGCCACGCCCGCGCGGTTGGCGATACCGTTCAGCGTCTCCCCCTGTTCGACGACATGGACGCTTTCGTCCTTCGTCGACGCCAGCACGGGCGCGCCGGGCAGGACCAGTGCCGCAAGGACCAGGAACGAGGAGGGGAGCGCGCGGCGCATCATGCCTGGTAACGGCTCGCGATCTGCGCCAGCGAGGCGTCGTGGGTGAGGTCGAGCTGGAGCGGGGTCACCGCGATGTAACCCTCGGCAATCGCTTCGAGGTCGGTGTTGTGGCCGAGGGTATGCTCGATGCCGTGAAGGCCGAACCAGAAGTAGGGGAAACCGCGCGGGTCCATGCCTTCTACCACCGAGCCGCGCGCATAGTCGTGGAAGCCTTGGCGGACCACGCGAATGCCCTTCACGTCGGCAGCCGCGAGCGGCGGGAAGTTCACGTTGATCAGCGTGCGCGGCGCGAAGGGCGCGTCGAGCAGGGGCCTGAGCACTTTGGCGCCCCATTCCTCGGCGGCCGAGAAGCTGACGTTGTTGCCAAGGCCTTCCCCGGCATAGACCTGGCTCAGCGCGATCGAGCGGATGCCCGCCAGTGCGCCCTCCATCGCGGCGGACACGGTGCCCGAATAGGTCACGTCATCGCCAAGATTGGCGCCGCGATTGACGCCCGAGAGGATCAGGTCCGGCGGTCCGGGCAGGGCCTTCCTGAGGCCCATGGTCACCGAATCGGTGGGCGTGCCGGTCACCGAGAAGCGCTTGGGCGCATGTTCGCGCATCCGCACCGGGCGGGTCAGCGTCAGCGAGTGGCCGGCGCCCGACTGTTCCTCGCTCGGCGCGCAGATCCAGATATCGTCCGAAAGCTGCGCGGCGATCTTTTCGAGGACGTAGAGGCCGGGGGCGTTGATGCCGTCGTCGTTGGTAAGCAGGATGCGCATGATGTCTCTCTAACTTGGCCGGGCGTTGACCCGCTTATCCGTCGACAAGCTCAGGCTGAGCCGGTCGAAGCCCCCTCGGAACGCAATCGGCAGGCGATCAGAACCGGGGTTCCAGCTTCTCGATCCCGCCCATCCAGGGCTTCAGCGCCTCGGGCACCAGCACCGAGCCGTCCTCCTGCTGGTAGTTTTCCAGCACGGCGACGAGGGTGCGGCCGACCGCGAGGCCCGAGCCGTTGAGGGTGTGCAGGAACTCGGTCTTCTTCGAGCCTTCCGGCTTGAAGCGCGCGTTCATGCGGCGGGCCTGGAAGTCGCCGCAGTTGGAAACCGAGCTGATCTCGCGGTAGGCGCCCTGACCCGGCAGCCAGACTTCGAGGTCGAAGGTCTTGTTGGCGGTGAAGCCCATGTCGCCCGAGCACAGCAGCACCTTGCGGTAGGGCAGTTCGAGCGCCTGCAGGATGCCCTCGGCGGCAGCGACCATCTTCTCGTGCTCGGCCTGCGACTGGTCGGGCTGGCAGACGGTGACCAGTTCGACTTTCTCGAACTGGTGCTGGCGGATGAACCCGCGCGTGTCACGGCCTGCCGAGCCGGCTTCGGAGCGGAAGCAGGGGGTGAGGGCGGTCATGCGCAGCGGCAGGGTTTGAGCGTCGACGATCTCGTCCTGCACGGCGTTGGTCAGCGAGACTTCGGCGGTCGGGATCAGCCAGCGGCCGTCCGTGGTTTTGAAAAGGTCTTCCGCGAACTTGGGAAGCTGGCCGGTGCCGAACACGGCCTCGTCCTTCACCAGCAGCGGGACGTTGCATTCCATGTAGCCGTTGGTGGCGGTCTGGGTGTCCAGCATGAACTGCGCGAGGGCGCGGTGCAGGCGGGCCATCTGGCCCTTGAGGAACGTGAAGCGCGCGCCGGAAAGCTTGGCGCCGGTCTCGAAATCGAGGCCGAGCGCGGGGCCGAGGTCGGCATGTTCCCTGGGCTGGAACGCGAAGGTGCCGGGCGTGCCCCACTTGGCGACTTCGAGGTTCTCGGTCTCGTCCGCGCCTTCCGGCACTTCGGCGACGGGGATGTTGGGCAGGCTGGCCAGCACGCTCTGAAGCTGGGCGGTGAGGTCCTTTTCCTCGGCTTCGAGGGTGGGGAGGACGTCCTTGAGCTGTGCTACTTCGGCCTTGAGCGCGTCGGCCGTGGCGGTGTCGCCCTGGCCCATGGCCTTGCCGATCGCCTTGGAGGCTTCGTTGCGGCGATTTTGCCCTTCCTGCATGCGCGTCGCGACCGAGCGGCGCTGCTCGTCGAGGGCGAGGATGTCAGCGGCCACGGGGGCAACCCCACGGCGGGCGAGGCCGGCGTCGAACCCTTCGGGATTCTCGCGGATCAGGCGGATGTCATGCATGGCGCGGGCTATGCCGCCTCAGGCCAAGGCGCGCAAGATTGCGGCAGCCGGTTTCAGCCGTTGTCGATCAGTGTTCTTGGGGAAAATGTCCGCCTGCTTCGGCCATTCCTGAGGAGGAATGGTGGGCGCGGCAGGGATTGAACCTGCGACCCCACCCGTGTGAAGGGTGTGCTCTACCACTGAGCTACGCGCCCGCCGAAAGGACCGTGTCCGTCGGGGAAGCGCGCCTCTAGATGAGTCGGATCGAATTGACAAGCGGTCATCTGCAATTAAATCGCGTGGCATGACCGAAGAGACCAAAACCGGCGCTGACGTGCCCCCCGATCACCTCGCCATCAACCCGAAGAGCCCGTTCTTCGACGAGGACAAGCTGAAGCGCGGCGTTGGCATCCGCTTCAAGGGCACCGTGCGTACCAATGTCGAGGAATATTGCATTTCCGAAGGCTGGGTCCGCGTGCAGGCCGGCAAGACGCTGGACCGCAAGGGCAATCCGCTGACGGTGAAGCTCATGGGGCCGGTCGAGGCCTGGTATGAGGACCTTGGCGAAGACGCGCCGGTCGCCAAGCTCTGAAGCTTTAATGCAAGACGGGCCGCTGCGAGGCGGCCCGTCTTTCCGATCAATACGTACCGGCGATGATGGCGCCGATGGGGTCGCCATGGCGGCCCTTTTTCTTTGCGGGCAGCGGCGGGGTCTGCGATTCGGGGTAGGCCGAGGCCGAGGCCGAGGCCGAGGTCGCCGCGAGCCGGGCCGCGCCGAGATCCTTCACGGTGCCCGGCTTGGCATTGTAGATGAAGCCCGAAACCGGCCAGTGGGTGGTGCCCAGGTTGTGGATCGGCGCATACCAGACGCGCACTTCGCTCCAGTCGTTTTCCGGCGAGACGTCGAGCACGGTGACGTTGCGTTCGACTTGTCCGCGCCGCCCGTTGATCGGTGACCAGTTGGCGTGGCTGACGAGGATGGTGCGCGAATCGACCACCCGGCTGACCGTCGCGACATGGCCGAGTTCGGAATTGGCGTAAGGCTGCATGGCCATGACCGCACCGACGCGCGGCGTGCGGCCGGTCGCGTAGCGTCCGCGCGCCTGCTGCCACCAGGTATGGGCATCGCCGAAGATGCGGATGCCCGAAGTCTGGCGCGCATAAGGCACGCATTCGAGATAGCCGGGGCCCTTGGCGGCATCGGTGCCGCCATCGACGCCGGCCATGGAATCGTCGATGACGCCGCTCGCCGCGGCCGGATCGATGGCTGGCGCGGCCGCTGCGAGAGCGAGGCCCAGCATGATGAATCTGCGGTAACCCTTCATGTTTGCCATGTTCGGGGAGCAGGGTTAGGAGCTTCCTGAGTTATGTGGTTAACGGCGCGGTAACTATTTGCGGGCCGAAATCCCAGAAATCCGTGCTTTTTTGCAGGGTCATTTCCATTTGCGGCAAATTCCCCTATCGGCGCGAATCCTTTATCGAGTTCTATTATGCTTCCCCAGGTGATCATCATCGGCCGACCCAACGTCGGCAAGTCCACGTTGTTCAACCGGCTCGTCGGCAAAAAGCTTGCGCTTGTCGACGATCAGCCGGGCGTCACGCGCGACCGTCGCTTCGGCGATGCCGAACTGCTGGGGCTCAAGTTCCAGATCGTCGACACTGCCGGCTGGGAGGATGACGAAGACGAAACGCTGCCCGGCCGCATGCGCAAGCAGACCGAAGCGGCGCTGGAAACAGCCGACGTCGCGCTCTTCGTGGTCGATGCGCGCGCGGGATTGACCCCGCTCGACGAAGAGATCGGCCAGTGGCTGCGCGCCTCGCAGGTGCCGGTCGTGGTGCTTGCCAACAAGGCCGAGGGCCGTGCGGGCGAAAGCGGCGTGCTGGAAGCCTACTCGCTGGGTCTTGGCGAGCCGATCACCTTCTCGGCCGAGCACGGCGTGGGCATTGCCGACCTGTTCGAATCGCTGCTGCCGCATCTCGAGCCCCTCCAGCCCGAAGAGCCGGAGTTCCCCGAGGAAGAGGACGACGAAGCCCTGCTGCGCCGTCCGCTCAAGCTGGCCATCGTCGGCCGTCCGAACGCGGGCAAGTCTACGCTCATCAACCGCATCCTTGGTGAAGACCGCCTGCTGACGGGGCCGGAAGCGGGCATTACGCGCGATTCCATCACGGTCGACTGGGAATGGACCGATCCCAAGACGCAGGAAGTGCGGCAGGTCAGCTTGATCGACACTGCCGGCATGCGCAAGCGCGCCAACGTGACCGAGAAGCTGGAGCGCCTGGCCGTGGCCGATGCGCGCCATGCCATCGACTTTGCCGAAGTGGTCGTGCTGCTGCTCGACGCCACGCGCGGGCTGGAGCATCAGGATCTCACGATCGCCTCCAAGGTGCTGGAAGAAGGCCGTGCGCTGATCATCGCGATCAACAAGTGGGACGTGGCCGAAGGGGCCTCGGCCCTGTTCAACGGCATTCGCGGGGCGCTTGACGATGGTCTGGCGCAAGTGCGCGGGGTGCCGCTGCTCGCCGTGTCGGCCCGTACCGGCAAGGGTATCGACGAGTTGATCGCCACTGGCTTCTCGATCCGCGAAGCCTGGAGCAAGCGCGTGCCGACCGCCGCGCTCAACCGCTGGTTCGACGATGCGCTTTCGGCCAATCCGCCGCCGGCACCGGGCGGCAAGCGCATCAAGCTGCGCTACATCACCCAGGCCAAGACCCGTCCGCCGGGCTTCGTGCTGTTCGGCACCCGTCTCGACTTGCTGCCCGAGAGCTATCGCCGCTATCTGATCAACGGAATGCGCCGCGAACTCGGTTTCGAAGCCGTGCCGATCCGCCTCAACTTGCGCATGCCGAAGAACCCCTTCGACAAGAAGTAGCGCGTCCTGCCGCGACGTCCCTGACCGGGCTTCCGGCATGAAAAAAAGGCCCGCTTCCGCAAAGATCGCGGAAGCGGGCCTTTTTTGTCGTGGCTTGTGATCAGGAGGGGTGGGCTACGGCTTCTGTCCGGGCGTCGTCCTGCTCGGTCGCCTCGTCGGCCAGATCGATGGCGTCGGGTTCGATCAGGCCGTCGCTGCTGCGCATCTCGCGCATCAGGTTCCACACCGAGATGAACAGGGCCGCGATCACCGGGCCGATGATGAAGCCGTTGAGGCCGAACAGTTGCAGGCCGGCAAGGGTGGCGATCAGGACCACGAAGTCGGGCAGGCGGGTGTCGCGGCCGACCAGTACCGGGCGCAGCAGGTTGTCGATCATGCCGATCACGAACATGCCGCAGAACGCGAGGATCGAGCCCTGCCAGACTTGCCCGGTCGCCAGCAGATAGATCGCCATCGGAACCCACACGAGCCCGGTGCCCACGGCCGGCAGCAGCGAGAAGAAGCCCATCATCACGCCCCAGAGCAGCGAGCCGGGGATGCCGAGCAGCGAGAAGATGATCCCGCCGACCAGTCCCTGCAGCACGGCGACCACCACCGTGCCCTTCATCGTTGCGCGCACGACCACGAGGAAGTTCAGGATCAGCCGGTCGCGCAAGTGCGGACGCAGCGGCAGGGCGTCGCGGATCATCTCGCCGTAATGGCGCCCGTCGCGCAGCAGGAAGAAGGTGAGGTACAGCATCACGCCCAGCGCCGCGAGGAAACTCAGCGCACCCTGTCCGGCAGAGACGAGGCGGGTGGCGAGGCCCTGCAGGCCGCTGGCGATGCCCGAGCCGAACTGGCGGCGCAGCGATTCGAAATCGGCGAGGCCGTAGCGTTCGACCAGGCCCTCGACCGAATCGGGGATCGAGCCGCGCAGCTTGGCGACCATGTGGCCGATATCGAGCTGTCCGGTCGACACCTTGTCGTAGATCATCGTCACTTCCTGGACGAGGCTGACGCCAAGCAGGATGGCCGGGATGATGAACACCGCCAGCAGTCCCAGCAGCACCAGTCCGGCGGCGGTACTGGGCTTGCCGCCCATCTTCCGGGAGAGCCTGAAGGTCAGCGGCTCGAACAGGATCGCGGCGACAACTCCCCAGAGCACGGCGCCGAAGTAAGGCGTCAGTAACCAGGCGAAGGCGGCCGAGACGATGACGACAAGAAAAGCGAAGCCGTAGTCTTCGAGGCGGTAGGGGGGCTGCGGGCGAGGACTTTCCATGCTGCTGTCTTAGCACGATTTCAGATTGCGCCAGTGGTCATCGGATGCAGGGTGGATTTTTTCGGATTGCTGGGCGACACAGGCCGTCAGCGGGCGGGGCAAACGGGCTTTCGCCTGTTCCCAAAAGATAATCCGGAGTCTGTCCGCCGTGCGCATCCCATTTGCCCGCATCCCTTTTGCTCTTCGCCTGGCAACGCTGGCCCTTGGCTGCAGTGTCATTCCGCTTGCACCCGTCGAGGCCGAGGCGCCGGGGCCCGAGCGCGCCTTCACGCCTGACGACCTGTTCAAGCTTTCCGGCGTCACCGACCCGCAGATCTCGCCCGATGGCAGCCGCATCGCCTATGTGCGCTCCAGCGCCGACGTGATGGTCGACAAGGCGGTTCCCTCGATCTGGCTGGTCGAGGTGGCGAGCGGTGTCCAGCGCCCATTGGTGACGGGGGCGGGCGCCCATTTCTCGCCGGTCTGGTCTCCCGACGGCAAGCGGCTGGCCTTTGTGTCGAGCGACGGCACCGGGGCGCCGCAGCTCTACGTGCTGTGGCTGGATAGCGGCGCCAAAGTGCGGGTGACCGACCTGCCGGACAGCCCAGGCAGTGTCTCGTGGTCGCCCGACGGGCGCCAGATCGCCTATACCATGCGGGTGCCGGGCGAGGGGCTGAAGCTGGGTTCGCCGCCCGCAAACCGCCCTGAAGGCGCCAAATGGGCCGAGCCGCTCGAAGTGATCGACCGGGTGACCTACCGCGCCGATGGCGGCGGCTACGCGCAGCCCGGCTACGATCACATTTTCCTCGTCTCCGCCGATGGCGGCGCCCCGCGCCAGCTGACGTTCGGCAGTTTCGACGATCAGGGCCCGCTCTCGTGGACGCCCGACGGCAAGCGCATCCTGTTCTCGGGTAATCGCAATGCCGACTGGCAGCGCGACATCAACAATTCCGAGGTCTATACGCTCGATCTCGCGAGTGGTGCGGTCAAGGCGCTCACCACGCGCAAGGGGCCGGACAGCGCGCCGCAAGTCTCGCCCGACGGCAAGCACGTGGCCTATCTCGGCTTCGACGACGTGAACCGCTCCTACGAGAACACCGAGCTTTACGTGATGAACATCGACGGTTCGGGCGTGAAGGCACTGACCGGCAGCTTCGACCATTCGATCGATTCGATCGCGTGGTCGGGCAACGCGACCATTCTCGCCCAGTATGACGATCACGCGAAGACCTACGTCGCGCGCATCGGCCTCGACGGTGCGATCCGCAATGCGGTGGAGGGCCTGAGCCCGGGCCGGGGCTATGACCGCCCCTACACCGGCGGCGAGTTCTCGGTCTCCGCCAACGGGCGCATCGCCTATACTTCGGGCACTACCAGCCGTCCGGCGGACCTCTGGGTCAATACCGGCGGCGCGGGCCGCAAGCTGACCGACCTCAACGGCACCTGGATGCAGGACAAGGCGATGGCGCCGGTGCGCAAGCTGGCCGTCACCGCGCCCGATGACCGCGCGATCGATGCATGGCTGGTGACGCCGCCGGGCCTTGCACCGGGCCAGCGCGCACCGCTGATCCTCGAGATCCATGGCGGGCCGAACACGGCTTATGCGCCGGGCTTCGCCACCGATTACCAGCTCTACGCGGCGCACGGTTATGCGGTGCTCTATACCAATCCGCGCGGAAGCACCTCCTATGGCGAGGAGTTCGCCAACCTGATCGACCGCGCCTATCCCGGCACCGACTATGACGACCTCATGGCCGCCGTCGACGCGGCGATTGCCGATGGCGTGGCCGATCCCGACAACCTCTTCGTCACTGGCGGTTCGGGCGGCGGGGTGCTGACCGCGTGGATCGTCGGCAAGACCGATCGTTTCAAGGCGGCGGTCACCCAGAAGCCGGTGATCAACTGGATCAGCGAGGCACTGACGATGGACGCGACCGTCTTCACCTCGCGCTACTGGTTCGACAAGAAGCCCTGGGAAGATCCGATGGAATACTGGCGCCGCTCGCCGCTGAGCCTGGTCGGCAACGTCAAGACGCCGACCATGGTCGTGGTGGGATCGGAAGACTACCGCACCCCGGTCAGCGAGGCGGAGCAGTATTACGCCGCGTTGCAGATCCGCGGTGTGCCGACGGCGCTGGTGAAGGTTCCGGGGGCAAGCCATGGCGGCATTGCCGCACGGCCTTCGCAGTCCGCCGCCAAGGCTTCGGCGATCCTGGCGTGGTTCGACAAGTACCGGACCGACACGGTGGCTCCGGCTGCGGACCCTAAGTAAGTGAAAGTTCGGCGGCGAGCTGGGCGACCAGTTCCGCCGCCGGCATCGGCCGGGACAGCGGCGCACCCTGTCCCGCCCATTGCGCGCCGTAAAGCGGCTCCCCCCTGGCCTTGGCCGCGGTATTGAGCGCCTTCCCGGCCAGATAGGTGCGCGGATAGGCGGGGACCGGCGGGATGCCGGGGCTTTCGCCGAACGCGGTAAAGCGGTTGGCAAGGCAGCGGGCAGGGCGGCCCGATATGGCGCGTGTCATTGTCGTATGCCGTGCCGCGTCACTGGCGAGCAGGGCGCGATAAGCGGCGTCGGCGCTGGATTCGCTGCAGGCGATGAAGGCGGTGCCAAGCTGCGCAGCCACGGCGCCAAGGTCCAGCGCGGCGCGGATCCCGGCGCCGTCCATGATCCCGCCTGCCGCGATCACCGGCAACTTGTCCCAATCGGCCAGCAGCCGGGTCAGCGCGAGGGTGCCGAGCCGGTCATCCCGCACGTCCGGATCGAACATGCCGCGATGGCCGCCGGCTTCCCACCCTTGCGCGACCAGCACGTCGATCCCTGCCGCCAGCGACACTTCCGCCTCGGCCAGACTGGTGACGCTGCCCAGCAGCAGGCAGCCCGCTGCCTTGAGTGCGGTGATGGCCTCGGGTCCGGGCAGGCCGAAGTGGAAGCTGACGACGGCGGGGTTTGCCTGTAGCACGACGTCCAGCATGGCGGCATTGCCCGCAAAGCTGTCGTAGATCGTCTCGAGTGTGGCGGGCGGCTCGGCGCCGTGTTCGCGGAACAGCGGGGCGAGGGCATCGAGCCAGGCCCGTTCGCCTGCCGGATCGGCCTGCGGCGTCTCGTGCACGAAGAGGTTGAGGTTGAAAGGCCGGTCGGTGCGGCTTTTGAGGTCCGCGATCTGGCGGCGGGCCTCATCCGGGCCGATGGCGCCGAGCGCGAGTGAACCGAGCGCACCGGCGTTGCAGACTTGCGCGGCAAGGGCCGGCGTCGAAGTGCCCGCCATCGGCGCCTGGATCAGCGGAACGGCAAGGCCAAGGCGCGCGAGAAAGTTCATGCCTGCCCGCGCGCCTTTGTCAGGTTCAGGCTTCCGCCGGCTTGCTCTGGAGCTGGCAGTAGTTCTGGATGCCCATGCGCTCGATCATGTCGAACTGCTTCTCGAGGTAGTCCACGTGCTCTTCCTCGCTTTCGAGGATGCGGGCAAAGATCTCGCGGCTGACGTAGTCGCGCACGGCTTCGCAGTGGGCGATGGCTTCGCGCAGCAGCGGGATCGCGTCATGTTCGAGCGCGAGATCGGCCTTCAGGATTTCCTCGACGCTTTCGCCGATGCGCAGCTTGCCCAGCGCCTGGAAGTTGGGAAGACCGTCGAGATAGAGGATACGGTCGGCCAGCACGTCGGCGTGCTTCATCTCGTCGATCGATTCGTGCCGTTCGTATTCGGCGAGCTTCTTGATGCCCCAGTTGTCCAGCATGCGGTAATGCAGCCAGTACTGGTTGATGGCGGTCAGCTCGTTGAAAAGAGCCTTGTTGAGGAAATCGATGACCTGCGGGTCGCCCTTCATGGGGGATGCTCCTGAAAATTTCAGGCGGCATTATGGGCCCGCGCAAGTGCCGAGGCAACCCGCGGAAATCCCGCGAGTGGAACCACTTGGTGCGCCGGTGCCGTCAGGCGGCGGCGCTGAGCGGCGCGTCGAGCGCGGAGACTTCGTCGGCGATGATGTCTTCCGCTTCCTCGATGCACTGCCCGCACTGCGGCTTGCGACCGAGGGCGGCGTAGAGGGCATGTGCATCGCCGCGGCAGCAACGGGCGGCGGTGCGCAGGTCGGTTTCCTTGATGGCGTTACAAATGCAAACGTACATGTGCGAATCCTCTTGGAGCCCCATCATATGCAACTGCAAATGGATCGCAATAGCATTCTGAATCGCCGAAAATCCGCGAGAAATGTCAGGTAGATAGAAGGCGCCGATTGGGCAGGAGGCGCTTTTCGACCAGCGATCGCCACACGAGTTCCAGCGGTCCGCGGCGAAAATGGCGCAGGAACGGCAGGCTCCAGCCGAGCATCGCCGCCCAGCCAATTCCCACGAACAGCCACTGCTCAGCGGCGCCGACCTTGCCGTAAAGACCGCAGCCCCAGCCGAAGAACAGCGCGCCCATCAGCAGGCTGGTGGCGATGTAGTTGCTGAAGGCAACCCGGCCGCAGGCGACCAGTCGCTGCCCCGGGCCGGTCGGGAGCAGGGCCGGGGCGGCGGCGATGAGCAGCGCTCCGTAGCCGAGCGCGGTCAGCAGGTGCGGGATGAGCAGGCCCTTGCCGAGCAGCATGTACATGGCGATTGGCGGGAAGTGGCGCGGCCAGACCCAGCCGAGTGCCAGGGCGGTGAGAGCAAGGCCGAGGGCGACGGCGAGCGCGCCGAAACGCGCGATCCGCCGTGGCGGCATGGTGCCGCCGGCCATGCCGCGGCGCAGGATCACCACGCCGACCAGCATCAGCGGCAGCACTTCGCTCCAGGCATGCAGGGTCATGGTGACGAGCCAGAACGGGTCGTGTTGCAGTTTCGCAAGCGCGATGGCCCAGAAGCCCGATCCATAGAGCGCCCTCTGTGCCTGCGCACCCTCGGCATAGAGCGCGTAATGGGCGGCGATCTCCTGGCGCTGCGCCACGGTTGCCGTACCGAGGCGCACCGCTTCCTCGGCGCGGGCGAGCGGCAGCGACCAGGAGAGGTCGACAAGCAGGGCGGTGAGCGCGATGCCGGCGGCGAGGCCCAGCAGCAGCGGGCAGGGCAGGCGCCGCACGAACAGCACGGCGATGCCGCAGGCGGCGTAGACGAACAGGATGTCGCCCCACCACAGCAGCAGGTAATGCAATTGCCCGAGCAGCATGAGCCAGCCCAGTCGGCGCAGTTGCAGGCTGTCGCCGTCCCGTCCGGCGGCATCCATGCGTTCGCAGTAAAGCGCGATCCCCGCACCGAACAGCATGGCGAACAGCGCGCGCATCTTGCCTTCGAAGAACAGGAAGGAGACCGCGTAGGCGGCCTCGTCGGCAGGGGTCGCGAAGCCGGCGAACCGCGGGGAGGCGGCGCCGACGGCCGGTCCGGCAAAACCGGAGATGTTGATGGCCAGGATGCCGAGTACCGCCAGCCCGCGAATGAGGTCGATCGTCACCAGCCGGTCTTCCGCGCCGGGCGGGACGCCGCTGTTTGCTGTCGCCGCCGTCGGATCCCCCACGACGGCATGATGGACTGCGCGGGCGTGTTCGCCCGTCATCGCCTTCGGCATGGCCCCTATCCCCTTCGGGGGCCTCGCTGCGGAAGCCTCCCGGGGATGGAAGGTATATCGCCGATTCGCGCTCGTCCACGGGAATTACGAAAGCGCCGGAACGCCCGGGCGCTAACGTGGTGTCAGTGGGCGGGAACGACGAGGCAGGGCTGGCTTGGGCCCTTGAGGGCGGCGCAGGCCTTTTCGGCTTCGGATCGGGTGGCGAAACCGGCGGCGTAGAGGCGGGTCAGGCTGCCGCCGGGCACCAGTTCGCGGCGCTTGCCCGCCAGTTCCGGGCGCTTGGCGAGCGAGGACCAGAGCCGCTCCGCATTGCCCGGAACCCCGAAAGCGCCAAGTTGAAGGCGCCACTGGCCCTGCGCTGGGGAGGGCGTGGCGGGTTTTGCCGGGAACGGTTTGGGTGCTGTTGTCGCTGCCGGCTTCGTGACGGCCGGCGGGACCGCAGGTCTGGTGACGGAAGGTCTGGTGACGGCAGGGTTGGAGATGGGGCGAACCGGTTGCGGAGCGGCGGTTGCTTGCGGCCGGGCATAGTCGGCGCCGGCCGCGGCCGGGCCGGTCGGCGAGGCTGTAGGCGAAGGCGGGGACGGGGGCGCTGCGCGCGCAGTCGCGGGGGCGCCGAGCGAGGCGCTGGTGTCGAGCCGCGCGCGGGCGGCCTCGGCGTCGGCGGCGAGCTTTACCGCGAGCGCGACGCCTTGCTGGCGCTGCTCGATCGGAATGTGTTCGTCCATTTGCGTCAGCGCGCGAGTCGCCTGCGGCAGCCCGGCCTGCTGGGCCAGGCTGACGAGGGCATAGGCGCGCACCCAGTCCTTTTCGGCCAGGTCGCCGTTGAAGTGCGCGACGCCCAGGATGTACTGCGCCCGCGCATCCCTCCGCGCCGAGGCGGCGGCGATATAGGGCATCGCGGCGTCGCGCTGGCCGCGCTGGAACATCAGCAGTCCGTAGTTGTCGGCCGCCTGGACGTGGCCATGCGCGGCGGCCTTGCCGTAGAGTGATTCGGCCCTTGCAAGATCGAGCGGCACCCCGCGTCCCATCTTGTAGGCCTGTGCGAGATTGAACTGGGCATCGGCGTCGCCCTTGTCGGCAAGCGGCTTCCACAGTTGCACGGCCGTTTCATACTGCCCGGCAGACCAGGCCTCGACCCCCGCCTTTACGGTATTCGCGCCGCCGGATGCATCGGCGGCGGCGCCGAGCGAAGGCGTCGCCATCGCCGCGACGGCGCAGCAGCCGCCACCCAGAAGGAGGAATCGCAGTAATCCATTCATGCAGAACTTGCCCCGATTCCCGTCGCTGATCCCGCGCGATAGTAGGCGATGATTGACGGATAGCACCAGTCGGAAGCGGGAATATGCGCTGCTGTGCCGAAAAGGGCTTTGTTGCATAACAAGGTGATGGATTCCCTTGAGGAATCGGATGTCATAGATGGGCCGGATGCCCAGACCGACCCCGCCGAAGTATCGCACGACCAATTGGCCCGAATATAATGCAGCGCTCCGGCGGCGAGGCTCGCTGGATGTGTGGTTCGACCCAGGGATGGACTGGTTTGCGGCGCCCGATGGTCGGCCTGGTCGGCCGCTGCGGTTTTCGGACCGGGCGATCGAGTTCTGCCTGACGCTGAAAGGGTTGTTCCAACTCCCGCTGCGGCAGGTGACGGGTCTGGTCGAGAGCCTGCTAAGGATGGCGGGTCTGGACTGGCCGGCACCGGATTATACGACGCTGTGCCGGCGCCAGAAGAGTTTGTCGGTTGATCTGGGCGCGCGCGCCAGCGCGGGAGGCCTGCACCTGCTGGTCGACAGCACCGGGATCAAGATGATCGGTGAGGGGGAATGGAAAGCGAGGAAACACGGCGTTTCTTACCGCCGCCAGTGGCGCAAGGTGCACATCGGCATCGACGCGGAAACCTTCGATATCCGAGCGATCGAGGTCACAAGCAATGCCGTCGGCGATGGCCAGACGCTGCCCGATCTGTTGGCGCAGATCCCCGAGGATGAGACCATTGTCACCGTCGGCGGCGACGGTGCCTATGACACCAGAGGTTGCCACGCGGCCATCGATGCGCGCGGTGCCGACCCGGTCATCCCGGTTCGCCGCAACGGCAAGGCATGGACCGAGGACGGCCCCGGCGTCGAGGCCCGCAACGAGACGTTGCGCGCGATGAAACGCCTGGGCAGGGCAATTTGGAAGAAATGGAGCGGCTACCATCGACGCAGCCTGGTCGAGACCAAGATGCACTGCTTCAAGTTGCTCGGTCCGCGCGTCGCCGCGCGCACCTTTGAGCGTCAGATAACCGAGCTCAAAGTCCGTGCTGCAATCCTCAATCGCTTCTCGCAAATCGGAACGCCCAACACCGTACGGGTCGCATAATAATTACAAGTAATCATAATTTTACGCCTGTCACGCGTTATGCAACAAAGCCGCCGAAAAGTGACGTTAACCGCCATGGTAAACAATTCCCTCACTGCCGCATGGCAGGACAGCATCGGGCCACGCTGCCCGCCCGTTTCGCCGAGGTGGGGTCTAATTAACTCTAAATTAGGAACGATCTGCGATCCCATCTCCGTGACAGGTTCACTTTCCTAGCGGAATTCTCAGGGGACAGGGCTTTGCGAGTACTGGCATTGGCATCGCAGAAGGGCGGCTCGGGCAAGACGACGCTCTCGGGACATCTTGCCGTCCAGGCCCAGCGCGCGGGCGCAGGCCCGGTCGTGCTGATCGACATCGATCCGCAGGGTTCGCTGGCCGACTGGTGGAACGAGCGCGAAGCGGAACTGCCCGCCTTTGCGCAGACCACCGTCGCCCGCCTCGCGGCAGACCTGCAGATCCTGCGCCAGCAGGGCTTCAAGCTGGCCGTGATCGACACGCCGCCGGCCATCACCCTGGCGATCCAGAGCGTGATCTCGGTTTCCGAGCTGATCGTCGTGCCGACCCGCCCGAGCCCGCATGACCTGCGGGCGGTGGGCGCGACCGTCGACTTGTGCGAGCGTTCGGGCAAGCCTCTGCTGTTTGTCGTCAACGCCGCCACGCCCAAGGCGCGAATCACCGCCGAGGCCGCTGTCGCGCTGTCGCAGCACGGCACCGTGGCGCCGGTGACGCTGCACCAGCGTACCGACTTTGCCGCCTCGATGATCGATGGCCGCACGGTCATGGAAGTGGATCCCAACGGCCGCTCTGCGCAGGAAGTCGCCGCGCTGTGGAACTACATTTCGGACCGTCTCGAAAAGAACTTCCGCCGCACCGTGTTCTCGGCGCCGCCGATTTCCGGCCAGCCGGTCATGCAGGGCGCGCCGCGTCCCGTCGGTGGCTTCGGTCGCCGCGTCGTGGGGTCGTGACCGTGTCGGGCGCGCTTGGCGAACCCCGGCCGTTTGCTTCGCTTTCGCCGAGCCTGCTTGCCCGCAAGGGTGCGGCGCGGCCGGCGATGCGCCGTCAGGATACGGCCTCCTTCGGTCTTTCCGGCATGCGCATGGATGCCGCCAGGATGGAAGATCTCGGCTGGAACGACTGGGGCCTGAGCGAGACGCCGCAAGTCCGTACGGAGCTCCAGACCGAAACCCAGGTCGCGCACCACGCTCCGTTCGAGGTTCCGCATGTGGCCGTGGTCCCGGAAGCGTTTGTTCAGGGTGAGGGCGTTCAGGGTGAGGGCGTTCAGGATGAGGCCGTTCACGCGGACGTCGCGGGGCAGGATGTCGTGAGTACGGCTGCGCTCCATGCCGAGCCCGCGCCCGAGGCAGAGCTTTCGGTCTGGTCCCAGCCCGCTCATGTGGACGTCGCGCCGGACGATCATTTTGACGAGGATACCGGCGAGGATGGCTCGACCAGCGCGCCGATGGCTTCGCTCGCCCCCGAGGTACCCGCTTTTGCGGCGCGCAAGCCCGACGTGCTGCGCCAGATCGACGATCTGGCCGAGCGCATCAACCGTCCGGTGGCCCCGGCCCGCAACCTCGTGACCGAAGGCCGCCGCGCCGCCTTCACCCTTCGCCTCGATGCCGAACGGCATTTCCGCCTCAAGATGGCCGGCCTGCTGCTCAACCGCAGCGCGCAAGTGATCGTGACCGAGGCACTCGACAAGTACCTTGCCGAATTCGCTGACCTCTCGTCCCCGGCGTTCACCGTCGGAACGCGAAGCTGAAGTCGTCCCAGGGGGGAATATTCTGATGGAACGCCTCAAGTCATCCCATGCCCGCACGGCCGGTCTCGCGCTGGGCGCCGCCATGGCGGCCGCGCTGCTCGTCAGCTGCGCGGCGCAGACGCCGCTTGCCAGCACCGGGGCCCCGGTTTCCGCCGGTGCGCAGGTGGACAAGGATCTTGCCCGCGCCGAACAGCGCGTGGCCAAGTCTCCACGCGATGCCGCGGCGCGCACGGCGCTGGCGCAGGCCTACCTCGCGATCGGGCGCTTCGATTCCGCTGCGACCACGTTCGAGGACGCCATCTCGCTGGGTGACGAGGATGCGCACACCGCGCTCGGCGCCGCACTTGCCTATATCGGCGCCGGTCGCAATGCCGAGGCGCTGGCCGTGCTTGACCGTGTCCAGGGGCAGCTGCCCGCCAGTGACTTCGGCCTTGCGGTCGCGCTCGCGGGTGAACCCTCGGTGGGTGTCTCGGTGCTGACCGAGGCGGTGCGCGGCGGCGAAGCGACGCCCAAGGCGCGCCAGAACCTCGCTTATGCCTATGCGCTCGACGGGCGTTGGGGCGAAGCGCGGCTGATCGCCTCGCAGGACCTTTCGGGCGATGCGCTCGATGCGCGTCTTGCCGAATGGGCTGCCAGCGCCAATCCGGGCAAGGGCCGTGAACGCATTGCCGGTCTCATCGGTGCGCCGCTGCGCGCCGATCAGGGCCAGCCGGCCATGCTGGCGCTGAACCAGCCGGCCGAAGGCGCAAGACTGGCGGTGGCCGATGTGCCCGCTCCAGCTCCCGAGCCCGCGCCGGTCCAGCCGGCTTCCGGGGACGCCGAACTTCCGGCGGTGCAGACCGGCGAAACCTTCTGGGGTGCCAACCAGGCCGATGAACCCGAGGCTGCTGCGGCCGCCGCGCCGGCGCCGCGCATGGTCGCCGCGGCCGCCACCGTGGCGTCTGCCCGGCAGTTCGCCCCGGCACCCAAAATGGCGGCGCCGCGCGCCAGGACCGCGCTGACGCAGCCGACCACGCATCTTGTCCAGCTCGGTTCGTTCCGCACGATGGAAGGCGCCAAGCGTGCCTGGTCCATCTTCCAGGCGCGCAATCCCAGGCTCAAGGATCACAGCTTGCGCATCACCGAGGCGCAAGTGAACGGCCAGCGTTATTACCGCGTTGCCGCCGAAGGGTTCGATCGCGGGAGTGCGCAGTCGCTGTGCTCGACCGTGCGCAAGGGCGGTTCGGCCTGCCTTGCCTATGCCGAGCATCGCCCGCTGCCGGGCGCCATGCTCGCGAGCCGCTGACGCGCTCGCCTTTTACCAGTTCCATGTGAACCTGAACGGCTCCTGTCCTCGGACAGGAGCCGTCTTTTTTGGTGCATGGCCAGCTGCCGGGGCCGAGGTGCCGGTGTAAGGTTCGGCGCCGCGCGGGCTTGACCGACCTGCGATGGGTCAAGCTCAACGCAGGTCGGTATTACTTGTCGAGCAGGGTCACGCCGCCCTTGAACAGCGCTGCCACGCGGCCCTGGACGGGCTGGCGGTCGAACGGGGTGTTGCCCGCGAGCGCTGCCATCTTGCCCGAATCGACGATCCACGGACGATCCGGGGCAATCACCGCGATGTCCGCCTCGGCGCCCACTTCGAGGCGTCCGGCATTGACGCCGAGCAGCCTCGCGGGGTTGGCCGCGAGCAGTTCGAAGGCCCGGGCGAGCGAGATCACACCGTCGCGCACGAGGTTCATGGTGTGCGGCAGCAGCGTCTCGGCACCGGCCATGCCGGGGGCCGAATCGGCGAAGGGCAGGCGCTTGTCCTCGGGGCCGCGCGGGTCGTGGCCCGAGCCGATCACGTCGATGGTGCCGTCGCCGATGGCCGCGATCACCGCCTTGCGGTCATCCTCGCTGCGCAGCGGCGGCGAGAGGTGCGCAAAGGTACGGAAGCCCGCCAGCGCGAGGTCGGAGAGCATGAAGTAGGCCGGGGTCACGCCCGCCGTCACTTTCAGGCCGCGATCCTTGGCGCCGCGCACGAGGTCCAGCCCCTTGGCGGTGGTGACCTTGCGGAAGTGGATGGCCGCGCCGGTCATTTCCGCCAGCGCGATGTCGCGGGCAATGGCGAGGGCTTCGGCCCCGGCCGGGGCGGAGGGCAGGCCGAGGCGGGTGGCCATCTCGCCGGCGGTGGCCACGGCCTTGCCGACGATCCCTGCGTCCTCGGGGTGGGTGATGACCACCATGCCGAGCATGCCGGTATATTGCAGCAGGCGCAGCATCGTGCCCGAATCGCCGATCCAGCGGCGGCCGGTGGCGACCGCGCGGGCTCCGGCATCGCGCATCAGCGCGATTTCGGCCAGCGCCGTGCCTTCGAGCCCCTGCGTGGCGGCGGCCAGCGGGTGGACCCAGAGGTCCGGCTTGCCCGATTGCGCCGCGAAGCGGACGCGGGCGGGCACGTCGAGCGGCGGGTTCTGGTCGGGCATCAGCCCGGCGCGGGTGATGCCGCCGAAGTGGAAGGCGGGCTTGTCGATGGCAAAGACGCCGAGGTCGACGAGGCCGGGGGCGATCAGCTGGCCCCGGGCGTCATGGACATGATCGCCCTCGGCCGGGCTAACATCGGTGCCGATGGCGGTGATGAAGCCGCCTTCGCAGCGCAGTGCGCCGTTCGTGATGGTGCCGTCTGCCAGCAGCAGCTGGCCGTTGGTGACGGTGAGGGGGGCGTGCACGCTCATGCCCAGCCCTCCACGCCGCGGCCTTTTCGGGTCAGCACTTCGAGGCAGGCCATGCGCATGGCGACGCCCATTTCCACCTGGGTGGTGATCTGCGAGCGGCCGACGAGGTCGGCGACGTTGGAATCGATCTCGATACCGCGGTTCATGGGTCCCGGATGCATGACAAGGGCGTCAGGCTCGGCCTTGGCGAGGCGGTCGAGCGTGAGGCCGTAAAGGTGGCGATACTCGCGCGGCGAGGGGATGAACTGGCCTTCCATGCGTTCCAGCTGGAGGCGCAGCATCATGACCACGTCGGCGCCCTTCAGCGCGGCGTCGAAGTCGTGGAAGACCTTGACGTTCATGCGCTCGATATCGGCGGGCAGCAGCGCGGGCGGCGCGCAGACGCGCACTTCGGCGCCCAGCGAGGCGAGCGAGAGGATGTTGGAGCGGGCCACGCGGCTGTGCAGGATGTCGCCGCAGATGACCACGCGCAGGCCGTTGAAGGCGCGCTTGGCCTGGCGGATGGTGAGCGCGTCGAGCAGGGCCTGGGTCGGGTGCTCGTGCTGGCCGTCACCGGCGTTGAGCACGGGACAGTCGACGAGATCGGAGATGAGGTGCACCGCGCCGGAACTGGCGTGGCGGATGACGATGGCGTCGGCGCGCATGGCGTTGAGCGTCATCGCCGTGTCGATCAGCGTCTCGCCCTTCTTCACGCTCGAGGTCGCCACCGCCATGTTCACCACGTCGGCGCCGAGGCGCTTGCCGGCGATCTCGAAGCTCAGCAGCGTGCGTGTCGAGTTCTCGAAGAAGGCGTTGATGATGGTGAGGCCCGAGAGCAGGTCCCGGCGCTTCTGGGTGCCGCGGTTGAGCTCGACCCACTGTTCCGCCTCATCGAGCAGGAACCAGATCTCGTGCGGGGCAAGGCCCGCGATGCCCACGAGGCTGCGATGCGGGAAGGCGAGTGCGCCTTCCGGATAGGTATATTCTGGAGCTGTCATCGAAGAAAAGGCCATAGGCATGGTGATGCCCCGGCTCAAGCGTTTTACGGGTAATTAGAGCCAAGAGTTATGCGGAGCTGGGAAAGGTTCTTTCCGGCTCTGGCCGCAGGGGCGGGGCGGGGCTATGCAGCAGGCTGGAAAGGCGGGTGAATCCATGAAGTTCGCGCAGAGGGTCTGGAAATTGCTGGTCGGCGTGAAGGACGCGCTGGCGCTGGTGTTTCTCCTGCTGTTTTTCGGTGCCCTCTATGCCGTGCTGATGGCGCGCCCGGCAGCGGGCAAGATCGAGGACGGGGCGCTGCTGCTCAAGCTCGACGGTTCGATCGTCGAGGAAAAGAGCAGGGTGGACCCGCTCGCCATGCTGATGAGCAGCGAGGCGCCCGCAGGCCAGTACCAGGCCCGCGACATCGAGCGTGCGCTCCGGCTGGCCGCGACCGACGCGCGGATCAAGGTCGTCGTGCTCGACATGTCGCGCTTCCTGGGGGGCGGCATGGTTCATATCGAGGAGATCGGCAAGGAACTGGACGGCGTGCGCAAGGCCGGCAAGCCGGTGCTGGCATTCGCCAATGCCTATGCCGATGACGGGGTGCAACTTGCCGCCCATGCCAGCGAAGTCTGGGTGGACCCGATGGGCGGCGCCTTCGTGGCGGGGCCGGGCGGCAACCAGGTCTATTTCAAGGCGCTGCTGGACCGCTTCAAGGTCAATGCCCACGTCTACCGTGCGGGCACCTACAAGAGCTATGTCGAGCCCTATATCCGCAACGACATGTCGCCCGCCGCACGCGAGGCCTATCAGGACATCTATGGCGCGCTTTGGGGCAGCTACCGCGCCGACGTCGCCAAGGCGCGGCCCCGGGCGCAGCTTGACCGGATGACCGGCGATCCGCTGGCCTGGGCGAAGGCCAGCGGCGGCGATTTTGCCGAAGGCGCGAAAGCTGCCGGGATCGTCGACCGGATCGGCGACAAGAGCGAGTTCGATGCCCGTATCGCCGAACTCGCCGGCAAGGACGATTCGGGCGCGGACGATCTTCCCTACCGGCACACTGGCCTCGCGGCCTGGCTGGCGGCCCATCCGGAGAAGAAGGAAGGCGCCAGGATCGGCGTCGTCACCATCGCGGGCGAGATCGTCGACGGCGATGCCGGTCCCGGCAAGGCGGGCGGCGACCGTATCGCCCAATTGCTCGACGACAATATCGACGAGGGCTTCAAGGCGCTGGTCGTGCGGGTCGATTCGCCGGGCGGCTCCGCCATGGCGGCGGAGCGCATGCGCCGCGCGATCGAACGCTACAAGGCGAGGAAGATCCCGGTCGTGGTCTCGATGGGCAATCTGGCCGCGAGCGGCGGTTACTGGGTCTCGACCCCGGGGCAGACGGTCTATGCCGAGCCTGCGACGATCACCGGATCGATCGGCGTCTTTGCCGTCGTCACCAGCTTCGAGAAGACGCTGGGTGAATACGGTGTCACCAGCGACGGGGTGAAGACCACGCCGCTGTCGGGCCAGCCCGACATTCTCGGCGGCTTCACCCCCGAAGTGGAGGGCATGCTGCAGGCCTCGGTCGAGAGCACGTATCGCAAGTTCGTGGGGCTCGCCGCCAAGGCGCGCAAGTCCGCGCCGGAGAAGATGGATACCATCGCCCAGGGCCGCGTCTGGCCGGGCGCGGAAGCGCAGAAGATCGGGCTGGTCGACAAGATGGGTGATCTGAACGCTGCTCTGACCGAGGCCGCGCGGCTTGGCGGTGTCGGCAATGGCACGTGGCACGCGGTCTATCTGGAAAGCGAGGAGGACGCGCTCACGAAGTTCCTCGGCAGCTTCAGTTCCTCC
Organism: Sphingomonas sp. IC081; assembly: GCF_006874585.1. GTDB lineage: Bacteria > Pseudomonadota > Alphaproteobacteria > Sphingomonadales > Sphingomonadaceae > Novosphingobium. The sequence continues at coordinate 2,378,461 of NZ_CP029761.1, read as the reverse complement.
GCACCGGAAGAGGGCGCGCGCATCGACGGCGGTGCCTACGATTTTGCCAGCCTGGTGTCGCGGCGGCGCGAGGAGCAGGCGGCCCGCGTGGCAGGGCAGCTCACCGCCATGCTGTCGAGCCGCGGCGCGCAGGCCTATTGCCTCGAATGCCCGGTGGTGCCGGGGGCGGAGCGCAAGGTTGAGAATACCTCTGCCCTGCGCATGCTGGCCAAACTGGTCGGTTTCGACTGAGTTTGTTCGAAAATCCGCCGCGGGCGGATTTTGGCGGCACCGGCCCACGCCCCCACCCGACCACCCAACGACTGCACCCTAGTGGGTGGTCGGGTGGGGGCGTGAGCCGGTGCCGCCGCAGGAATGCTCGCTCGGGCATTCCTGCGGCGAAACTTTAATCCGCCGGGGGAATTTCCAGCGGCCCGGTGTCGGGCTCGTCGAAATCCGGCCCTTCGGGGGGCAGTTCCTCGGGGCCGTCGGGCACGCCCGGTTCCATCGGCGGAACCGGGGTTTCGGGCGGGGTATTGCCGGGTTCGTCTCCGGGTTGGGTGGCCATGATGCCTCTCTTTTCGTTGACTTCTCTCTAAGTGGGTGGTCCAGGGGCGCAGTGCAAGTCGCTTCCCGACGGGGCTGTGCGGCCGGCGGTGGCGGCACGTGTCGGCACGAGAACGCCGCGATTGTCCTGCGGGCAAGGCGAATCGCCGCACTTGCCCTTTTCCGCGTGTCCTTATAAGGGCACGTCCCTTGAGTTTCAGGCTTCATCCATGCGGGCGTGGCGGAACTGGTAGACGCAGCAGGTTTAGGTCCTGCCATCGCAAGATGTGGGGGTTCGAGTCCCTTCGCCCGCACCAGTCTCGTCGCCCCGGGGGAGGGTGAGCCGCTTGGAATCGGCCGTAAGGCCCGTTGCATTGCACAGGAAGGCATTTGAAATGCAGATCGTCGAAACCACCAACGAGGGCCTCAAGCGCGCCTACACGGTGACCATTCCCGCCACGACCATCACCGCGCGCGTCGAAGGCGAAATCAAGAAGATCGCTCCGCAGGTGAAGATGCCCGGCTTCCGCGCCGGCAAGGTGCCCGCCAATCTCGTCAAGAAGATGCACGGCGAAGCCATCCACCAGGACGCGCTGAACGCGACGATTCGCGAAGCCATGGACAAGCTGGTCGCCGACCACGCCCTGCGCCCCGCGATGAACCCCGACGTTGCCCTTGGTGAAGGCTATGAGCAGGGCAAGGACGCCGAGCTGACCGTCAGCCTCGAAGTTCTCCCGGTGATCGCGGCCCCCGCCATCGATGGTCTGAAGCTCGAAAAGCTGGTGGTTCCGGTTGCGGAAGACGCCGTGACCGAAGCGGTCGAGCGTATCGCCTCGCAGCAGCAGCGTTTCGAAACCAAGGACGGCGCGGCCGCTGACGGCGACCAGCTGATCATCGACTTCACCGGCAAGCTCGACGGCGTCGAATTCGACGGCGGCAAGGCCGAGAAGGCTCCGCTCGTGATCGGCGCGGGCCGCTTCATCCCCGGCTTCGAAGAGCAGCTGGAAGGCGCCAAGGCCGGCGACGAGCGCACCATCACCGTGACCTTCCCCGAAGACTATCCTGCCGCGAACCTCGCCGGCAAGGAAACCACCTTCGACATCGTCGTCCACGAAGTGAAGGCTCCCGCCGAAGCCAAGCTTGACGACGACTTCGCCAAGGAACTCGGCCTCGAGAGCCTCGAGCAGCTTCAGGGCCTCCTGAAGGGCCAGCTGGAGCAGGAAACTGCCGGCCTGACCCGCACCGCCATGAAGCGCCAGCTGCTCGACCAGCTTGCCGCAGGGCACGACTTCGACGTTCCGCCGACCATGGTGGAAGCCGAATTCTCGCAGATCTGGCAGCAGCTGACCCACGAAGCCAGCCACGAGGAAGACCCGGCCGCCGCTCTCGCCGAGATCGAGGCCGAGAAGGACGACTACCGCAAGATCGCCGAGCGCCGCGTGCGTCTTGGCCTGCTCCTGTCGGAAATCGGCCAGTCGAACGGCGTCGAAGTGACCGCGCAGGAAATGCAGATGCTGGTTGCGCAGGCCGCGCAGCAGTATCGTCCGGAAGACCGCCAGCGCTTCATGGAATACGTCCGCCAGGACCCGATGATGGCCGCTCAGCTGCGCGCGCCTCTCTATGAGGACAAGGTCGTCGACTTCCTCATCGAGAAGGCCGAAGTCACCGAGCGTGAAGTGACCCGCGACGAACTGCAGGCCGCGATCGAAGCCGACACCGACGGCGACAAGGTGGAAGCCAAGAAGCCGGCCAAGAAGGCTCCGGCGAAGAAGGCCGCTGCCAAGAAGGACGAAGCGGAAGCTCCGGCTGAAGAAGCTGCTGCTGCGGAAAAGCCGAAGAAGGCTCCCGCCAAGAAGGCCGCTGCCAAGAAGGACGAGGCCGAAGGCGAGGCTGAAAAGCCCGCCAAGAAGGCTCCGGCCAAGAAGAAGGCTGCTGCCAAGGAAGACTGATCTCTTCCAGCTGGCTTGATGCTACAAAAGAGCCCGGTGCAGCGATGCGCCGGGCTCTTTTTGTTATGGGGATGTCAGGAGCCCCTGCTCCGGCCTGGCTGCGGCCATGGCGACCCAGCCGTCGCCGATGCGCCGCACGGTGATGGCGTTCACCGCAAAGCCGCTGGCGCGCAAATGGGCAAGGATGGCGGCGTCGGTGAAGCGGTGGCGGGTGTCATGCTCGGCCCAGAACAGCGTGGGGCACGCCTTTGCCATGCGCCGCGAGGTTTCCGGTTCCAGCGCGAAGCCGAAATGGGCCGCGACGGTGCGGTAGGCCGCAGGCGCGACCGCCAGATTGTCCGCCGGCGACATCGCCGTGACGTCGGCATTCCAGAACCGGTCGACATGGACAAGGGTGTCGGGGCAGGTGGCCCGGATGTCCGCCACGTAGCGACCGGTGCCGTACCAGGAATTGCGCGCGGTGCTCCGCGCGACGTGGTCGCACAGGCTCCATAGCGACAGCAGCAGTGCCGCACCGAGGAACATCGCGCCGGCCCCCGGGCCCAGTGCCCGCAGCAGCCGCCCGCAGGCCAGCGCCATGCCCAGACTGACGGCGCCGACCATCGCGGTCAGATACTTCTCGATCAGCAGCGGGTGGACGAGATGGATGGCGGTCAGCAGCGCCAGGCCAAGAACGACGCCCGCGGCCAGCTGCGCCAGGATCGCGATGCCTTCGCAGGCGGCACGGTCGCGCATGAGGTCGCGCCCCATGATCGCCACGCCGGCGATTGCACCGGCCAGCACCAGCGGATTGGCCTCCAGGCATCGCAGCAGCGCATATTCGATCGACCAGCGCGCCGAGGCGAGCCCGCCCTCGATCCAGAAATTCTGCGTGTTGGCCTGCCAATGCGGCAATTGCACCAGGCTGACGGCGACAAACAGCAGGCCGGAGGCCAGTGGCGGCAGCAGCAGGGCCCGAAAATAGCTCCAGTCCCGCTGCAGGGCGGCGATCAGCAGGAAGGGCAGGATCAGCGAGCCCGCGATGAGCGTGGTGACGATATGGGTGTTGAACCCGATCAGCACGGCCGCGCCGTAAGCCAGCCGGCGGGGGATCGAGCCGCCCTCGCGGGTCAGCGCCAGGGCGGCCAGTGAAAACGCCAGCAGGGCGCCGGCGCACAGGGACAGGAAGTAGGAGCGCAGTTCGCTGCCGCTCAGCACCGTCCATTCGTTGCCGGCCAGCAGCAGCAGCAGCGCGGCGCCGGCAGGCAGCAGGCGCGGCACGTCGCGCACGATCGCGGCGCCCGCCAGCAGGCAGCATGCGCCGATGGCAAGGTTGAGCAGCCGGTGCGTCTCGATCCGGCCGAGTCCGTCGCTCGCCCGCGCCAGGGCGTAATAGAGCGGCGGGTGATTGTCCGCGAGCCAGCTTGTGCGCAGCGCCTCGGTCCAGCCCGGGCCGGGGCGGGTCACGTACTGGGTGTAGAACTCGTCGTACCAGGGCCCGCGATGGAGGCAGGCCCAGGCGATGGCCACGGCCAGTGCGGCTGCGGCGAGCAGGATTGTGCCGAAATGGAGCTTCCTTGACATGTCCAGGCTCCCCCCGAAGCCGGTGATGGCCAAAATGATGAACGGCCCGAATTCTACGCTAATTTCCTTATCCTGCCGGTGGATGACTGAATTGTGCTCAAAGGGCAACGAATCACGCACCGCATTGCCCGCAGCCGGCACAAGTTGCGCTGTTCCGGTCAATTGCCCCCCGATAGTTGTGTGTCCTGCACCGAATGAAGGGTTAAAGCCCTTGAACATCGGGCAGGGGCACGCGACATAGGCGGTCCAAACCAGAAGAGGACTCCCATGCTCGACCTGTTTGGCGCCTCGGGCGCCCAAGGAAAGTTCACAACCGACCCCGTGACCGGCGCACTCGTGCCGATGGTCGTCGAGCAGACCAGCCGCGGTGAGCGCAGCTTCGACATCTACTCGCGCCTGCTGCGCGAGCGCATCGTTTTCGTGACCGGCGAAGTCGAGGACCACATGGCCTCGCTGATCGTCGCGCAGCTCCTGTTCCTCGAGTCGGAAAATCCCTCGAAGGACATCTCGATGTACATCAACTCGCCGGGCGGCGTGGTGACGGCCGGCATGGCCATCCACGACACCATGCAGTACATCAAGCCGCGCGTGTCGACGGTCTGCATCGGTCAGGCCGCCTCGATGGGCAGCTTCCTGCTCGCCGCCGGCGAGCCGGGCATGCGCATCGCCCTGCCGAACGCCCGCATCATGGTGCACCAGCCCTCGGGCGGCGCCCGCGGCATGGCATCGGACATCGAGATCCAGGCGCGCGAGATCCTGCGCATGCGCACGCGTCTCAATGCGCTCTACGTGAAGTACACCGGCAAGTCGCTCGACGAGATCGAGAAGGCGATGGACCGCGACACCTTCCTCGAAGCCGAGGAAGCGCTGGCGTTCGGCCTCGTCGACAAGGTCTTCGAGACGCGGCCCGACGCCGACAAGCCGGCAGAAGCCTGAGTACGGCGGCCTGAGCATGAACGAAGGCCGGTGCCTGCAGGGATCGGCCTTCAGTTCTTTGCAACGGTTATCGGGGTACCCATATCGGCCGAGGATTGCAAAACCGGCCTCCTCCAAGGTAGACTCGACGAGTCGCCTGGAAATGGCCTAAAGACGGAAAATGACGAAATTGAGCGGATCTGACGCGAAAAGCACCCTCTACTGCAGCTTCTGCGGCAAGTCGCAGCACGAAGTGCGCAAGCTGATCGCGGGCCCCACGGTCTTCATCTGCGACGAGTGTGTCGAGCTTTGCAACGACATCATTCGCGAAGAGACGAAGGCCGGCATTGCGGGCAAGAAGGACGGCGGCGTGCCGTCGCCCCGCGACATTTGCGAGACGCTGAACGACTACGTGATCGGGCAGGAACGCGCCAAGCGCGTGCTGTCGGTGGCGGTGCACAACCACTACAAGCGCCTCAAGCACAGCGGCAAGCAGGGCGATGTGGAGCTGTCGAAGTCGAACATCCTGCTGGTGGGTCCCACCGGTTCGGGCAAGACGCTGCTCGCGCAGACGCTCGCCAAGACGTTCGACGTGCCCTTCACCATGGCCGACGCCACCACGCTGACCGAAGCCGGTTACGTGGGCGAGGACGTGGAGAACATCATCCTCAAGCTGCTCCAGGCTTCCGACTACAACGTCGAGAAGGCGCAGCACGGCATCGTCTACATCGACGAGATCGACAAGATCAGCCGCAAGGCCGAGAACCCGTCGATCACGCGCGACGTTTCGGGCGAAGGCGTGCAGCAGGCCCTGCTCAAGCTGATGGAGGGCACGACCGCCTCGGTTCCGCCGCAGGGCGGCCGCAAGCACCCGCAGCAGGAATTCCTGCAGGTGGACACGACCAACATCCTGTTCATCTGCGGCGGCGCCTTCGCGGGTCTTGAGAAGATCATTGCCGACCGCCTCCAGAAGCGTTCGATCGGCTTCGGCGCGCATGTCGCCGATCCGGACAAGCGCCGCGTGGGCGAACTGCTCCAGAAGGCGGAGCCGGAAGATCTGCTCAAGTTCGGCCTCATCCCCGAATTCGTCGGCCGCCTGCCGGTGATCGCGACCCTCAACGACCTCGACATCGAGGCCCTGGTCAAGATCCTGCGCGAGCCGAAGAACGCGCTGGTCAAGCAGTACGCCAGGCTGTTCGAGCTGGAAGACGTCGAACTGACCTTCACCGAAGAGGCGCTCGAAGCGATCGCCCAGAAGGCCATCGACCGCAAGACCGGCGCGCGCGGGTTGCGCTCGATCGTGGAAGGGCTGCTGCTCGACACCATGTTCGACCTGCCGACCGAAAGCGACATCGCCGAAGTGGTCGTCGACAAGGACGTGGTGGACGGCCGCAAGGAACCGGTCCGCGTGCTGAAGGGCGACAAGGCCGAAGCTGCCGCGTAAACGCTGCAGGGCCGAATCCGCCGCGTAAACGCTGCGTGGCTGAAGCCGCAGCCTGAGCGCTGCCGCCAAGGCCGACATCAAAAGGGCCCGTCCGGTGCATCCGGGCGGGCCCTTTTCGTTTGAGTGCAGGCGCGTTCGGCGCCGCCCCGAGCGGTAAGTCGGGGCTCAATTATTGCCGTCGGGGCGCGGACCCATGCGGCCACCCGGCCCGCCCCCGGGGCCACCTGCGCCGCGCGGCGGCATCGGATCGCCCTTCTTCATCGTGCGCACGACCTGGCCGTCGCGCGAGATCGTCATCTGCTCGGCCTCGGTGGACTTGAGCAGCCAGCCTGTGCCCGTCTGGACCCAGGTGTCGTGCGACAGCTCGCTCATGGCGAACTGATGCGTCTCGCCGTCCCGGCCTTCGCGGCTGTCGGAAGCGTCCTGGCGCTGCTCGACCTGGGCGGTCTGGCCCTCGAGCGTGACGGAGATGATGGTGTTGGTCGACTTGCGGTTGGGATCGACCGGGATGTTGGCCAGCCGGTCGATCATCTGGTCGGCGCTCATCGAATTGCCGCCGAGGTCGGTGCGCTTGAAGTCGGGGGTGAGGAACGGCTTGATCTCGTCCGGCTCGCGCGTGTCCATGGCGCTCTTGAGTGCGGCGTAACGCGCCTCGAGGTCGCTCTTGGTATCGGCATGGGCGAGGCCGGGCAGCAGGGCGCTGCCGAGCGCGGCGCAAAGCAGCAGGCGGGCGGGGTATCGACGGGTCATCGCGGATATGTCCATCCAGTCAGTGATGGACGCGATTCCTAACCTCCGCCCGGCGCGCTGCAATCGGGATTATTGTACCTTATTGTCGCGGAAGCGGCGTTAAACGACGGCCGCGCTTTCCAGTGGGCATGCCGCGTTGCTTTCGGTCTCGATCTGGATGGTGGGGTGGCCGATTTTGAACCGGTGTTCGAGGTCGTGGGCGAGTGTGTGCAGGAAGCCGTCCCCGGGCTGTCCGCCGGGCATGACGAGATGCGCGGTGAGGGCGGTCTCCGTCGTGCTCATCGGCCAGATGTGGAGATCGTGCACTTGCGTCACCCCGGCGCGGCTTTCCAGAAAAGCGCGCACCGCGGCGATATCGATGCTCTCCGGCACGGCCATCATGCCCATGCGCAGCGATTCGCGCAGCAGGCTCCAGCTCGACCAGGCGATCACCGCGGTGATGACCAGCGAGGCGATCGGATCGACAACCGTCCAGCCGGTGAACAGGATCACCACGCCCGCGATCACCACGCCCGCCGAAACCGCCGCGTCCGCCATCAGGTGCACAAAGGCGGCGCGCAAGTTGAGGTCGTCCTTGCTGCCTTTCGCGAAGAGCAGGGCGGAGAGGGCGTTCACCGCGATGCCGATGGCGGCAACAACGATCATCGTCATGCCGGTGACCGGGGCCGGTTCGGCGAAACGGCGGATCGTCTCGACGAGAATGGCGCCGATCGCCACCCACAGCAGGGCGGCATTGGCGATGGCGGCGAGAATCGAGGAGCTCTTGAGGCCGTAGGTGAAGCGCTCGGTTGGCGGGCGCGAGGCCAGGACGCTGGCGGCCCAGGCCAGCAGCAGCGAGAGCACGTCCGACAGATTGTGCCCGGCGTCCGCCAGCAGGGCCATCGAATCGCTCAGATACCCGGCGGCCGCCTCGGCAATGACAAATGCGAGGTTGAGGGCCACGGCGACCGCAAAGGCCCTGCCCACGTTGGCCGGGAGGGAGTGGTGGTGGTGTCCATGATGATGGCCATGGCCATGGCCATGGTCATGGCCGTGGTGATCGTGGTGATGGCCGTGGTCGTGGCCATGGTGTGCATGTGCGGCGCTCATGGTCGGCGTGTCTGGCATGAGCGGGCCGCGAGCGGCAAGCTATGTCGTAACATGTCACGCGCCGCGATGGCGCTGTGTGCTGCGCCGCACATAGGTCAGGGTGCATCGGGCGAGTGCCTTCCCGTGACATTTATGCCGCACCGCTGTCTTGAAAACATTGCAAAAATCGGCTGATTTTCAAGGAAAATTGGAAATGCGGCGCTATCTGGGCGTCGTAAAGCGGAAAAATTGCATCGGCTGCGGCAAAAATGAATCCCGCCTGTCAGAGACTTGTCATATTGCACTGCTCTTAGCAGCCGCAGCAAACCTGTGGCGGGGCAAATCCTTCCGCAATCATTGCGTAAAACTCACTCTGAAGGCTCCAGGGGGCTAAGATGAAATTTCAAACCGTTCTCTCCACCGCAACCAGCACGCTGGCCGTCGGTGCAGCGTTCCTCGCCATGCCGGCATTCGCGCAGTCGACCGGTTCGGCCGAGTTCGACAACGCCATTGTCGTGACCGGCAATCGCACTGTTGACATCGCCGGCGTCCGCACGCCGGATTCGCCCAAGGCCAAGGTCGAGATCAGCAAGGAGTTCATTGCGAACCAGCGCGCTGGTCAGACCGTGAACGACATGATCAACCTGGTTCCGGGCGTCAGCTTCACCAACAACGACCCCTGGGGTTCGAGCGGTGGTTCGTTCAGCATCCGTGGTTTCGATTCGAGCCGCATCTCGCAGACCTTCGACGGCATCCCGCTGAACGATTCGGGTAACTATGCGATCTACTCGAACCAGCAGGTCGATGCCGAGCTGATCGAGACCGTCAACGTCAACCTGGGTTCGACCGACGTCGACAGCCCGACCGCCTCGGCGGTTGGCGGCACCGTCAACATCAACACCAAGGTCCCCGACGATCAGTTCGGTGTGATGACCAGCATGTCGTACGGCGATGTCGTCGCCGATGGTTCGGGCGGCTCGGACCGTTCGTACCAGCGCATGTTCGGCAAGATCGAAACCGGCGAGTTCACCTCGATCGGCACCAAGGCCTGGGTTTCGGGTTCGTGGGCGCGCAACGGCGCAGCCTTCGCCAACTACGGCAAGGTCGAGAAGAAGCAGTTCAACGCCAAGGTCTACCAGCCGATCGGCAGCGAGGGTGACTTCATCGCGCTTTCGGGCCACTACAACGAAAACCGCAACAACTTCGGTGGTTCGCCGTTCCGCGCCAGCGCCTTCACCGGCGACAAGACAGATCGCTTCTATGACGTGGCCGGCGGCGCGCCTTGCACCGTGGCAGCAGCACGTCCGAACGTTGTCGACACCCCGAATTCTTGCGGCACCGACTTCGAGCGTCGTTACAACCCGTCGAACACCGGCAACGTGCGCCTTGCCTCGCTGTTCCACCTGACCGAAAAGCTGACGCTGTCGGTCGACGCGGCCTATCAGTACACCAAGGCCAACGGCGGCGGCACCACTTCGGCAAACGAAGGCTTCTTCACGCAGGCTGCAACGGCCACGACGCCGGCCTTCACCGGCACCGGCAACTACGGCGGTCAGTTCTATTTCGGCCGTGATCTCAACGGCGACGGGGATATGCTCGACCGGGTCACGCTGCTCCAGCCGAGCCAGACCAAGACCAACCGTTACGTGGCGATCACCAACCTCGCCTACGAGATCGACGACAACAACCGCGTTCGTCTGTCGTACTCGTTCGACCGCGCGCACCACCGCCAGACCGGCGCTGCAGGCCTGCTCAAGCAGAATGGCGAGCCCTATGACGTGTTCGCGATCAATGACCCGCTGACCGATGCGGCTGGCAACGTGCTGCAGAAGCGTGACCGCAATTCCTACGCCACGCTGCACAAGATTGCCGGCGAATACCGCGGCCAGTTCTTCGATCAGAAGCTGACCGTGCTGCTTGGCGTTGCGGCACCCTTCTACAAGCGCGACCTCAACCAGAACTGCTTCACCACCAATACCGGTGGCAGCTCGGGTGCTTTCGTGAACTGCGTGCCGGAAGACCAGCAGGCTGCTTACATCCTGTCGAACCCGTACGTTTACAACACAACGTCCGGCACCGCGACGGGTGCGGCCATTCCGCAGTCGCGCAAGCTCAACTACGACAAGATTCTTCCGAACGTCGGCCTGACCTACAAGATCACGCCGGAGCTGAGCATCGCCGGCAGCTATTCGAAGAACATCTCGGTCCCCAGCACCGACACGCTGTACAACGCCTTCTACTTCCCGGCGAACAGCGATGCCGCTTACCGCCGTCCGGAAACGGCCGACAGCTTCGACGCATCGCTGCGTTACTCGAGCTCGATGGTGCAGGCCGCGCTGACCGGTTGGTACACGCAGTACAAGAACCGTCTTGTCACCGCGTACGACATCGACGGCAACCCGACCGACACCAACCTCGGTGCGGTCAAGAAGTACGGCATCGATGCCAGCGTTTCGGTTCGTCCGGTCCAGCCGCTGTCGCTCTACGTCTTCGGTTCGTGGATCAAGTCGGAAATCCAGAACGACACGATCACGCGCAGCTGCTCGGCGACCAGCGACATTGCCCGTGCGGGTCTGTGCTACAGCGTGACCGACAACGGCAGCACCACCTATTACCTGCGCACTTCGGGCAAGCGTGAACGTTCGACGCCCGAATGGCTGTTCGGTGGCCGCGCCCAGGTCGATCTGGGTGATCTCAGCTTCGGCGCCCAGGCCAAGTACACCGGTTCGCGCTTCCTGAACGACATCAACGGCGAGATCGAGCAGGTCACCCTGCCGGGCGCGACCACGCCCACCACGATCTTCCCGGGTGCCAAGTTCAAGAGCTTCACCACGGTGGACCTGAACCTGCGTTACAAGCTGGAAAAGCTCGGTCTCGACAAGAGCGAAATCCAGCTGAACGTCACCAACCTGTTCGACGAATACTACGTCGGTTCGTACTCGGGCGGCCTCGACACGCTCCCGACCTCGAGCTCGGCCTTCGTGAACTTCGGTGCGCCGCGTGCGGTCAGCGCCACGTTCATCATGGCCTTCTGATCGAAGAAATTCGCGTCACGCGAACAGGGGAAGGGGAGAGAACTTCGGTTCTCTCCCCTTTTTCGTAAGCATCCGACTTTTAGCTAGTTTCCCGCGAGGACCATGAGCATTCACGAAGATACCGTTGAATTTCCCGAGGAGGGCGCGGTCCCTCAGGGCACGCCGCATAGCCTGTTCGAGGATGGCTATGCGCTGGTCGTCGGCACCATCCTGCTGTCGATGGGGGTCGTTCTGCTGCAGAAGGCGCAGCTTGCCACCGGCGGCGTCGCCGGTCTCGCGCTGACGCTCAATTACCTGACCGGGGTGCCGGTCGGGCTCTACTATGCGGTTCTGTCGCTGCCGATGCTGGCGATGACCGTGCGTCCGATGGGGCGCGCCTTCCTCGTCAAGACAGTGATCGTGACGCTGGGCCTCTTTGCGCTGACCGCGCTGGCGCCGCAGGTGCTGGTGCTGGGCTATGTCGCGCGCCCGGTGGCGGCGGTCGTCGGCGGGACCTTCATCGGCATGGGCGCACTGGCGCTGGCCCGCCACGCGGCGGGCTCCGGCGGGTCAGGGGCGATCGTGCTGTCGCTCTACCGCACGCGCGGATGGAATGCCGGGCGCACGCAGATGATCCTGGATTCCGGTGTGCTGCTGTTTTCGCTGCTCGCGCTGGACGCGGTGCAGGTGCTGTGGTCGCTGCTGGGCGTCATGGCGACCGGCGGCATCCTTTTTGTCTGGCACCGGCCGGGGCGCTACAACGGGTACTGATTGAGTGTCAGTCGTAGACGCAGGCGTCGAAACCCTGCGTCTTCACCGTGCCGATCCGCGCGGCGACGGTGTTGCCGTAGCGGCGCGTGAAGCCCGTGGGGTTCTTGACGCTGCGGGTCTTGGGGCTGGGCAGGGCGGCGGCGATGCGGGCCGCCTCGATCGGTGTCAGCCTGGTGGCCGACTTGCCGTAATAGCGCTGCGCCCCCGCCTCCACGCCGTACGTGCCGATGCCGGTCTCCGCGACGTTGAGGTAGACTTCCATGATCCGGCGCTTGTCCCACAGGTTCTCGATCAGGAAGGTGAACCAGACCTCGAAGCCCTTGCGCACGTAACGCGTCCAGCCGTCCCCCTGCCAGAGGAACACGTTCTTGGCGGTCTGCTGGCTGATCGTCGACCCGCCGCGAATGCGCCCACCGGCGGCATTGCGTTCGAATGCCTTTTCGATGGCGTTGGTGTCGAAGCCGTTATGGGTGCAGAACTTGCCATCCTCGGCGGCGATCGCGGCGGCGACCATGTTGCGGTCGATCCGGCTGAGCGGCTGCCAGTCCTTGGTGATGCCGTTGCCGTCCACCAGCATCGTCACCGTCACCGGCGGGGGGACAAAACGATAGAGCACCGTCAGCCCCACGCTGATGGCGACGAACCAGATGATGGCCTTGGCAAGAATGCGCAGCAAAGGAAGAGAGCCCCGAGTTCCCGAGTGGATAGCGCCTGACTAGCGAGGTTGGGCGGACTGCGAAAGGCGGGACGCGATCAATCGCGGGTGTCAAAGGCCGTTCTGGCCGTCTCTACGTCGTCTAGGTGCTGTTCTGCCCAGTGCCAGACGCCGCAAAATGCCTCGCCCAGGCTATGGCCGAGCGGGGTGAGCCGGTAGTCTACATGCGGCGGGATGACGGGATGGACGGTGCGGTGGACAAAACCGTCGCGCTCCATCTGGCGCAGGGTCTGGGTGAGCATCTTCTGGCTGATCCCGGGCACGGCGCGGGCCAGCTGGCTGAAGCGCGATTCGCCATGCTCCTCCAGCGCTTCGAGTACCAGCAGGGTCCACTTGTCGGCCACCCGGCCGATCAGCTCGTTGACCAGAGCGTCCACGCCGGGAATGTCGGAGTGGCTTGTAGAGGCCGTATTTTTCATTTCTTATCTGCTGGTGACTACAGCACTTTCAGGTGCCTACTTTCCAGGAGAGAGTATAAGGATCACACCGTCTTCGCAATCTTCCCCAGAGGAGTTCCCCATGAAGACCAGCGGCAACACCATCCTTCTTTCCGGCGGCGGTTCGGGCATCGGCCGCGAACTGGCGCAGCGCTGGCATGACGCCGGCAATGTCGTGATCGTCACTGGTCGCACGCTGGCCAGCCTCGAGGAAACGGCGAAAGGGCGAGCGAACATCCACCCGATGGCGCTTGATGTCGGCGATCCCGCGGCAATCCAGGCTTTTGCGGGAGAGGTGCTGGCGAGGTTCCCGGCGCTCAACGTGCTGGTCAACAATGCCGGGATCATGCCGCTTGAGGATATCGCCAATCCGCGCGACCTGTCGCGGGCGGAGGCCTGCGTGACGACCAATTTCCTCGGTCCGATCCGGCTGACGGACGCACTGGTGGCGCACTTGTCGGCACAGGCCGATGCGGCGATCGTCAACGTCAGTTCGGGGCTTGCCTTCGTGCCGCTGGCGAGCGCGGCGGTCTATTCGGCGACCAAGGCGGCGATCCATTCGTGGTCCGATTCGTTGCGGCTCGCGCTGGCCGGCAAGGTCGAGGTGATCGAACTGGCGCCGCCCGCCGTCCAGACCGAGTTGACCCCGGGGCAGTCGACGCGGGAAGGCTACATGCCGCTCGATGAATTCATCAACGAAGTCATGGACCTGTTCGCGCAGCAGCCGACACCGGAGCTGATCGGCGTCCAGCGCCTCGGTTTCCTGCGCAATGCCGAGGCGGAGGGGCGCTACGCGGAAACACTCGCGATGCTCAACGCGCCCCATACCTGATCGCTGGAACCGGCAGGCCGCCAGTGCTATTCCTGCATGCTGCACTGCAATATCGGATAGCGCTGGCGGTATGGTGATGTTTTCCAGGGATAAGCACGTGCATCGTCTCGATCTTGCCTTGCAGGGCGGCGGTGCTCATGGGGCTTTCACCTGGGGCGTGCTCGATGGCCTGCTGCAGGATGAACGGTTGATGCCGGGTGCCCTCAGCGGTGCCAGCGCGGGGGCCATGAACGCGGCGGTGCTGGTTTCCGGGTTCGTTTCCGAAGGGCGGGAGGGTGCGCGGGAGCGATTGCGCAGCTTCTGGAAGGAACTCAACCGCTCGGGCCGCGAGGCGGGCCCCTTGATCCCGATGATCGAGGCTTTTCCGCAAACCTCGCGGGCGATTTCTTCGTGGTGGTCGGCGGTCTTCGGCGATGTCAGCATGGCCCATGCCTCGCCGGAACTCGGGCGGGAGATGCAGGAGATCCTGCGCGGGGTGATCGATGACCATGTCGATTTCGGCGCGATCCGCAGCGAGAATGCGCCGCCTCTGTTCATTTCCGCCACCAATGCGCGGTCCGGCGCTCTGCGCCTGTTCCGCAATGGCGATCTGACGAGCGATGCCCTGCTGGCCTCAGCCTGCCTGCCGCTCTATTTTCCGCCCGTCACGATCGACGCAAAGGACTACTGGGACGGCGGATATAGTGCCAATCCGCCGCTGGTTCCGCTGGTACAGGAGAGTTCGAACGACGACCTGCTGCTGATCACCGTCAATACGCAGGTCCGTACGGATACCCCGCGTAGTGCCGCTGCGATCATCGACCGGTTGACCGAGATCGGCTTCAACCAGTCGATGCGCAAGGAATTGCAGGGGCTTGTACTGCTCCAGTCGGCGATCGGGGATGCCCGTGCAAAGCCGGGCGCGAAAGACGGATTGATCGCGCAAGTCGAGCGCCTGCGCTTCCATGAGATCCACGATGAGGCCACGCTGGCGGCCATGCCGGCACAGAGCAAGCTCCTGCCGGTGCGCCATCTGCTGCTCAAGCTGCATGAGGCGGGCGAGGCCGCGGCAAGGCAATGGTGTGCGGCCAATGTCGAGCATCTCGGCAAGCGCAGCACGGTCGATTTCGCGAAGCGCTTCGGGCCGGCCTGAACACAAAAGAAAACCGGGCCGCCCTTGCGAGCGACCCGGCAAATCCTTGAGGGATCTGGCGAAGGTTACAGTGCCGGAACCATCTTCTTGTCCAGAGCGATACGCCCCATCGCCTTCTGGAGCTTTTCGAAAGCACGGACCTCGATCTGGCGCACGCGCTCGCGACTGACGTTATAGACCTGGCTAAGTTCCTCGAGCGTCTTCGGGTCGTCGGTCAGGCGGCGTTCGGTCAGAATGTCGCGTTCGCGGTCGTTCAGCGAGTCCATCGCTTCCACCAGCATGTCGTGGCGAACGGTGGCTTCTTCCGCGTCGGCAACGGTTTCGTCCTGCAGCGGGCGGTCATCCGCAAGGATGTCCATCCACTGGCCTTCGCCTTCGTCACGCAGCGAGACGTTCAGCGAGGCATCGCCGCCCATCATCATGCGCCGGTTCATGTTCACCACTTCCTGCTGCGACACGCCAAGCGTGGTCGCGATGGTGGCGACATCGTCCGGATGCAGGTCGGTGTCCTCGTAGGCGTCGAGGTTCTTCTTCATGCGGCGCAAGTTGAAGAACAGCTTCTTCTGGCCCGCGGTGGTGCCCATCTTCACGAGCGACCACGAGCGCAGGATGAACTCTTGAATCGACGCCTTGATCCACCACATAGCATAAGTGGCGAGGCGGAAGCCCCGATCGGGCTCGAACTTCTTGACCCCCTGCATGAGGCCGATGTTGCCTTCGGAAATCAGTTCGGAAACGGGCAGGCCATAGCCACGGTAGCCCATCGCGATCTTCGCGACGAGGCGAAGATGGCTGGTTACCAGCTGTGCGGCTGCTTCGGGATCCTCGTGTTCCTTGAAACGCTTGGCGAGCATGTATTCCTGCTCGGGCTTAAGCAGAGGGAACTTGCGAATCTCGGAGAGATAGCGGTTGAGGCTCTGCTCGCTGCCCAGCGTGGGAACCGCCGGGAGATTGCGTTGCTTGGTGCTCACTGTCATCCGTCCTTTCCGGTCGGCCCGCGGTCGAAGACCCTATGCAGGCATCTTAGCTTGGGGCCACCTACGTAAGATAGCATGTTAATCCGATTTCACTGACGCAGTTCGTCGATCAGGGCCCGCATATCGTCGGGTAAGGGGCTGGAAAATCGGACTGTCTCCCCAGTAACGGGGTGGACGAAGCCAAGTTCCGCTGCGTGGAGAGCTTGGCGATGAAATCCGAGTCGTTGAACGACCGGGCGAATCGCTGATGGTGTACGTCCATATACTGGATCCCCCAATAGCGAGTGCCCGATTGACGACATGTGAACGCGTACCTGGTGCGTTCTTCCCGTTTCGAGGCGACACTCCACGAGCGTGGCGCCCTTGAGCGTCTCGACCGTACGATAATGAGTCACCGCGTGTTTGCCCCTGCCTTCTTCGACCAGTGCCATCTTCTTGCGGTTGCTATTCGAACGACCGATCGATCCGGTTACAGTCCCGGCAACAGGAATCGGTTTTCCGGCCACCACGGCCCGATAGGCCCGCTCGATCGAGTGGTCGGCGAACTGGACGGCGAGGCCTTCGTGGGCGCGGTCGGTCTTGGCGACGACCAGCAGACCCGAGGTGTCCTTGTCGATGCGGTGGACGATGCCAGGGCGAGCAACGCCGCCGATTCCCGACAGTTGCCCGCGGCAGTGGTGAAGCAGGGCGTTGACCAGCGTACCGTCCAGATTGCCCGCGGCGGGGTGGACAACAAGACCGGCCGGCTTGTCGACGACGATCAGGTATGCGTCCTCGAACACCACGTTCAGGGGAATGTCCTGGGGCGCCGCTTCGGCAGGAATGGCCTCGGGCACGGCGATGGCGAAAGGCGTGCCGGGCTCGACCTTCAGCGAGGCCTGCGCGGCGGGTTTGCCCGCCAGCGTGACGCGGCCTTCGCCCATCAATGCCTTGATTCGTTCGCGCGAGAGGCCGCTGGCCTCTGCAAGCGCCTTGTCGAGGCGGCCTCCGGCCTCCCCGATCGTACCTTCAATGATGTTTTCCATGACCCCCATTGTCTGTACGATTTGGGGATGAATGTCGAAGTGACAAGGGCAGTTGTGACCGCTTTGATGGAGGAAGCCGCGCGCTGCCATCCGGAAGAGTGCTGCGGGTTGCTGCTGGGGGAGGGGGGGCGCGTCGACCGTGCGGTTCCGGCAGCCAACGTCGCCGCGCAGCGTACGCGCCATTTCGAGATCGACCCGGCCGCGCTGCTGGCTGCGCACCGCTCGGCGCGGGTCGGTGGTCCGCAGGTTCTGGGCTATTTTCATTCGCATCCTGCGAGCCAGCCGGTGCCTTCCGCCGCGGACTGCGAACATTCCACCGGCGATTTGCGGATTTGGGCGATCATCGGCGAGGGGCGTGTTGCTTTCTGGCGTGATAGCGGGAATGGTTTTTCCCCAATGACCTGCAAAATCGTCGGAGAGGAGTGCACGGAGTCGGTATCTGACTCGTGCGGGGCTTCCACCGGGACCAGGCGGGTTGCCGAAATCTGATCGCCACCTATCTGATGGCCACCTTTGAACCATGGAAGTTTCCGCGAATATGAGCACCAGTGCGATCGAACTTGCCAGTCTTCTCTGTTCGCGCCTGTGCCATGACATGCTGAGCCCGGTAGGCGCGCTGTCGAACGGCCTCGAATTGCTGTCCGACGAGAAGGATCCGGAGATGCGCCAGCGCTGCTTCGAACTTCTCGACCAGAGTGCGCGGATCTCGGCCGACAAGCTCAAGTTCTTCCGTCTCGCCTTTGGCGCTGCCGGCGGTTTCGGCGACATGGTTCCGGTGAGCGAGGCGCGGGCGCTGGTCGATGCGCTGCTGGCCAACAATGCCCGGATTGTCGTCAACTGGTCGCTCGGCAGCGACATGCTGCCCAAGCCGGCGATCAAGACTCTGCTCAACTTCGCCCTGATCGGGATAGAGGCGCTGCCCCGCGGCGGCACGCTCGACATCGCGGCGGAACTGCGCGCGGATCAGCTTACCAGCGGTACCAGCGAGATCGTCGTGCGCGCCGCCGGTCCGCGTATCGCCTTTGATCGCGACATCGGCCGCGCGCTTGAAGGGGCGCTGCCCGAAGGGGACCTGTCGAGCCGCACCGCCCCTGCAGCGATGATCCAGCAACTGGCGCATAGTCTTGGCGGACGGCTACAGTATGCGCTGGGGGACGATGCGCTGGTGCTCGGCGCGGTTCTACCGGGCGTTTGAGGGAGGGTTCGGGCGATGAACCGCTGGCTGGTCAACCGGATCGTCGAATCGCCCAACTGCAACGAGCGCAAGCTGCCGGTGTCGATGGTGGTGCTCCACTACACCGGCATGAAGTCCGCCGATGAGGCACTGGAGCGCATGTGCGATCCGGCGGCCGAGGTTTCCGCGCATTACATGATCGACGAGGAAGGTATCGTCACCTCGCTGGTGCCCGAGGACAAGCGCGCCTGGCACGCGGGGCGTTCCTACTGGCGCGGCGTGACCGACGTGAACTCGGCATCGATCGGTATCGAACTGGTCAATCCCGGGCATGAATGGGGGTACCGGCCGTTCCCCGAGCCGCAGATGGATGCGCTCTTGCCGCTGCTGGCCGATATCATGGACCGGCACGACATTCCGCGTGCCAATGTCGTTGGTCATTCGGATGTCGCGCCGGCCAGAAAGCAGGATCCTGGCGAGTATTTCGACTGGGTGCGCCTGGGCGAACTGGGGCTGGCGCTCGAAATCCCGGCGGCGAAGATGAACCTGTTCTACGACAATCCCGGTGCTTTCTATCTTGCGCTTGAGCGTTTCGGCTACGACATCTCCGATGGCCGAGCGGCGGTGCGTGCATTTCAGCGGCGTTGGCGCCCTGAATTCATCGACGGCGAGATTGACGGCGAAATCGGCGGAATTCTCTTCGAACTGCTGTTGGAGCGCGACACCGGTCGTGCTAGGTGACCGCCCGCACCGGGGAGCCGGGCAGCCGCGGGCATCTTCGGATGCGCGAGGAAAGTCCGGGCTCCACGAAACAAGGGTGGCGGGTAACGCCCGCCGGGCGAGTCGGGTTTTCAGGCCCGGCGAAGCTTAGGGAAAGTGCCACAGAGAGCAAACCGCCTCGCCGTGCAGGGTTCGCCCTGAAAGGCAGGTAAGGGTGAAAGGGTGCGGTAAGAGCGCACCGCGCTTCCGGTAACGGCAAGCGGCAAGGCAAACCCCACCCGGAGCAAGACCGAATAGGGGCTGCGCGCCGTCTCGAACGGCGGGTTCGTTTCGGACCCAGGCAGCCCGGGTTGGTCGCTTGAGCGGCGCAGCAATGCGCTGCCTAGAGGAATGGCTGCCACCGCGGCGTAAGGTCCCTCGGATTGGGAGACCACGCCAGGTACAGAACCCGGCTTACAGGCTCCCCGGTGCAATTCGATCAGACAGGCTTAAAGGAAGCCCGCGTTCAGGCCGCGATCTGGATGTTGATCGCGCCCTGGCCTTCATCGCGCGCCTGGATGAACCAGCGTTCCTCGCCTTCCAGGCCGATCGCAGTCAGGGTGCCATGGACATAGGCGCCGGTATCGATGCCGATGCGGTTGAGGCGCACTTCCGGTTCTTCGGTGATCGTGTGGCCATGCACCACCACCGCGCCGAAATCTCCGGGGTGGGAAAGGAACGGGTCGCGGATCCAGCGGCAATCCTGGCCAGACTGATGGTCGAGCGGCGTATCCGGGCGTATGCCGGCATGGACAAACAGATAGTCGCCCATGCGAATCATTTTCTCGAAACCGTCCAGAAAATCGAAATCACCTTGCGGCACCGCTTCCAGCATGGCCTGCTGCAGTTGTTCGGCGTCGGCTTCCAGCACGAATTGCGGGTCGATGCCGTAGGAAATCAGCGTTTCACGGCCGCCGAATTTCAGGAAGCTGCGGAAGGTGTCGAGCTTGCTGGCGCCCGCCACCATCATTTCCTCGTGATTGCCCTTGATGAACTCGACGCGGCGTTCCTGCGCCCAGGAACGGGCACGACCCAGCACGCCGGCACTGTCCGGGCCGCGATCGATGAGGTCGCCGAGCAGGACGACGTCGCTGTTCGCACGCCCTCGGCCGGCATCGTCGCGTTCGATGGCTTCGATGAGGCTTTCGAACAAGTCGAGGCGACCATGAATGTCGCCGACCGCGTAAACACGCTGACCCGGGGGAAGCTTCGGCGTCCTCTGCTTTTTGGCGGGACGGGCGACGAGGTTTCTGATCTTCGCAAGCATTATCCGGCGGAACCTATACCCGGCCGGCTACCGTCCGGCAAGCAGGTCCGTAGTGCATCGCGAGTGACAAAAAACCCACACTTCGTTTCCCGATTGTTGCCTTTATGAAATTTTCCTTGTTTGAATACTGGGTGCGGTGCAGCATTATTGTGCTGACGCACGCTGGCCCGAAACGAGGACGCGGCAAAAGCGCAGGTGGGAACAAGCACCAAAAAGAATTTGTGAGGGAATGAACATGCACATGTCTGTCCGCGGCGTCATCGCCGCGACCCTGCTTGCGGGCTCCGCGCTCGCTGCCGCCCCTGCCTTTGCCGACGAAGCCGACGCCCCCAAGGAATTCACCGTCACCGGTAGCGCAGCCCTGACCACCGACTACCGTTTCCGCGGTGTTTCGCAGTCGGGCGGTGATCCGGCAATCCAGGGCGGCATTACCATTTCGCATTCCAGCGGCTTCTATGTCAGCACCTGGGGCTCCTCGATCGACCTTGGCTCGACTTATGGCAGCACCGAGGTCGACCTTTTCGGCGGCTGGACCGGCGAAGTCAGCTCGGGCATCACGCTTGATGCCGGCCTGCTTTACTACGCCTATCCGAACGGCCATGTCGGCCATGCCGAATTCTTCGAGCCCTATGCTTCGGTCAGCGGCCAGGTCGGTCCGGCCAAGCTCAAGCTCGGCGTTACCTACGCCTGGGATCAGAAGGCGTTGCCCAACTTCTACACGGGCAAGAAGGACGATAACCTCTACCTCTACGGCAACGTCGATGTGGCAATTCCTAACACCCCGCTGACCGTTTCCGGCCATCTCGGTTACGCCGACGGTTCGCTGGCGCCTTGCTACTACTGCAATGCCGACAAGACCGGCATCGATTATTCGATCGGTGCGTCGATGACGCTGTTCGGACCGCTCTCGGCATCGGTCAGCTATGTCGGCGTCAGCGGCCCGAGCCAGGATGGCTACACCGATGATACCGTGGTCGCCACGCTGACCGCATCGTTCTGATCGCGATCCCGATAATCGGGACACGAGCGAGACAATCGCAGGAGGACCCGCTCGGACTATTCCGGGCGGGTTTTCCTTTGCGGGTGATGGATCTTGCGCCTCGGGAAAGATCGCGGTGGAGTGTCATGCCGGGTCTGGTCTATCGTCCCTCCGGGCGGACGCCGTAACGGCGCGCCAATCTCCCTTCAAAGGACTTCCCGTGACCAAGTTTCTCCATACCATGATCCGCGTCACCGACCCCGACGCAACGATCGCCTTCTTCGAACTGCTCGGCGTCAAGGAGACCCGTCGTTTCTCGAGCGAACAGGGCCGTTTCACGCTGATCTATCTGGCGGCACCGGGGGAAGAGGTCGAGGTCGAGTTGACGTACAACTGGCCGGCCGAAGACGGTTCGTTCGAGGAATACACCGGCGGACGCAATTTCGGCCACATCGCGTTCCAGGTGGAAGATATCTATGCGACCTGCCGGACGCTCGCCGATGCAGGTGTGACGATCAACCGTCCGCCGCGCGATGGCCATATGGCGTTTGTGCGCACCCCGGACGGTATCTCGATCGAACTTCTCCAGAACGGGCATCTCGAACCCGCAGAACCCTGGGTCTCGATGCCGAACGTCGGCACCTGGTAATCAGGGCTGGGAAGGCTGGCCGCCGTCAGACGGCGGCGGCTGGTCTTCCTGCAGTGCGGGGGCTGGGGGCCAGGCGCAGGATGGCGTAGCCCAGCAGGGAGGAGAGCAGCGAACCGGCGAGCACGCCCAGCTTTGCCTCCTCTACCAACTGCGGATACTGCGGGAATGCGAGCGCGCCGATGAACAGGCTCATCGTGAAGCCGATCCCGCATAGCACTGCCATGCCCCAGAGCTGGATCCAGCTCGCTCCCGCCGGACGCGGTGCGAAACCAAGCTTGTCCGATGCCACGATGGCGGCAAAGATGCCTGCCTGCTTGCCCAGGAACAAACCCAGCGCGATGCCGAGCGGGACGGGCTGGAACAGTCCGGAAAGACCGATGCCTGCCAGCGCCACGCCTGCATTGGCGAAGCCGAAGATGGGGACGATCACATAACTGTTCCACGGCACCAGCGCATGCTCGAGCCTCAGCAGCATCGAATCCCCCCGCAACGGGCGCAAGGGAATGGTGAAGGCCAGAAGGACTCCGGCAATGGTGGCGTGAATGCCGGAATTGAGCACGCAGAACCACAGTGCCAATCCCAGCAGGATGTACACGGACGAGCGGGACACCCTCATGCGGCCACAGGTGACAAGCGCGCCCAGGATGGCGACGGCGGCCATGGCCCAGCCCAGTTCGATATGGGCCGTATAGAACAGGGCGATCACGACCACTGCGCCGAGGTCGTCGACGATGGCAACGGTCAGCAGGAACAGTCGCAGCGACGCCGGTACGCGGCGCCCGAGCAGGCCGAGAACGCCGACGGCAAAAGCGATGTCCGTGGCGGCGGGTATGGCCCAGCCTCGCTGGGCAGGCTCCGCTAGTCCCGCCGTCGCCAGATAGACGATGGCCGGCGTTGCCATGCCGGCCGCCGCGGCAAGCACGGGCAGACGGCGCCTTGCCGGATTGGAAAGCTCGCCGTCGAGAACCTCCCGCTTGATTTCCAGGCCGACGACAAAAAAGAAGATCGCCATCAGCGCATCGTTGATCCACGCGTGCAGCGAATCGAGCCGGGCTATGGGAGATCCGGCGAGGCGATGATGAAAGACGTCGTGGTAAAGATCGGCCAACGGAGAGTTCGCAGCCGCCATCGCCAGGACGGCGACCACTATCAGCAGGATCCCCGAAGTCGCTTCGCCGCCCATTAACTTTGTGAAACGGCGCGCCAATTCATTGGCCAAATTTCGATGCGTACTCATAAGCCTTCTTTCAGGGAGGTGCGGCCGGGATGCAAGAGGGGCCGCCATCCCGGGGCGCTGAAAATCGGTAATGGGAATTCGGAACGAAGCCAGACGAAGTATCGGGGGACTTGGGTGGAAGCGGTGGGAGTGTTTCAGCAAGCGATGATCTGTCTGCAGCATGTCGAGCGCGAATTACTGCTGTTCACGGCTTTCTGGCTCCTGGTCAGCGCGGCCGACGAAGCGGTCATGGACATGTGCTGGCTGACTTTGCTGTTGAGGGGAAAGGCGCGGAGCACCCGGTTGCCTGCCGATCTTTCGAACGTATCGCTGAGCGGTCGGTCGGCGGTGCTCGTCGCGGCCTGGCAGGAAGAGCAGGTGATCGGACACACACTGAGCCATGCGCTGTCCGCGTGGAAGCACAAGGAACTCTGCCTGTACGTAGGGTGCTATGCCAACGATGTGGCCACTTTGGCTGCCGCGATGGCAGGCGCGGGTCAGGACACCCGCGTGCGGGTAATCATCCATTCCGAGTTTGGGCCAACGACCAAGGCGGACTGTCTCAACCGCCTCTACAAGGCTGTTTGCGAGGATGAACGGCGTTCGGGCATTCGTTTTCGCAGTGTTGTCCTTCACGATTCGGAAGACATGGTGCACAGCGCGGAGCTGGCGGTCATCGACCGTGCGCTGGACGAAGCCGATTTCATCCAGCTGCCCGTGCGGCCGGAACCGCAGGCGAGCTCTCGCTGGGTGGGCGGGCATTACATCGACGAATTTGCAGAAGCGCATGGCAAGGCCTTGCCGGTTCGTGATGCGCTGGGCGCTGCGGTACCCTCTGCCGGTGTGGGATGCGGCTTTTCGCGTGAAATGCTGGCCCGAATCGCACGCTTGCGTCGAGCTGAAGGAGAGGGCGGGCCCTTCGCGGCCGAATGTCTTACCGAGGACTATGAACTGGGCGTGCTGATCTGGCGCGAGGGAGGGAAAGGCCGCTTCGTGCGCGCGCGCGATGCTACAGGGCAACTGGTGGCGACACGTGCCTACTTCCCGGGCCGTCTGGAGGATTCCGTGCGCCAGAAGACGCGATGGATTCACGGGATCGCCTTGCAGTCCTGGGACCGGCTCGGCTGGAGCCGCATCACTCGAAGCGCCGGGGTCGCGGATACCTGGATGGCGCTGCGCGACCGGCGTGGACCGCTGGCGGCGATGGTTCTTGCATCAAGCTACCTGCTCGTCCTGGTTGAACTGCTGTTGGCGACGATGAGAGTGGGAGGTCTGGGCACGCCTCCGACGGCATCGCCGGTATTGCAAGCGATACTGGGAGTTTGCCTCGTCAGCCTGGTCTGGCGCTGCGTCATGCGGTTCCTCTTCACTGCGCGCGAATATGGGGTCGTCGAGGGGGCGCGAGCGATCATGCGCATTCCGGTCGCCAATCTCGTGGCCATTGTCGCAGGCTACCGCGCCTTGGCAAACTACCTGCGCACCCTGCGCGGTGCGGCAGTTCATTGGGAGAAGACCGCGCATCACTTGCATCCGGCAACAAAGGCGGCAGGCTATCCCGTGCATGGCTATTCCGGCCAAGGGGGCACGGCATTGCCAGATCGTGGCACACGCGTTCCGGCGGCTGCGTGATGACGGGCGGGCAGCGGCTTCGCGGCCAACCTCTGGTGGCCTTGCTGGCGATCCTGTGTGGATGGATCGGTGGTCGGCTTTCTGCGTGGGATGCGCCTTTGCTTGCTGCGCCTGCGCAGGAGCGCGCAGCGGTCACGGGCACGGACCGTTTTGGCGATGTGGTGATGGCAGGGCCGCAAACGCTGGTTGGCGGCTTGGGCGAGGAAGGTCTGTGGCGTGGCGGCGAGTGGGCGGGTGCCTATCCACAGGGTTGGCCGGCGCGCTCGGGCCACGGACAGGACAGGGTGCGTATCGTTTATGTCAGCACGCCGGGCAGTCCGTCGGATGCGGCATTATGGCGCCGATTGGCGGCAATGGCGCAGGGTTCGCAATACGCGGCAATGCCGGTCGCCGCATGGACCGGTCGTGACGGCAATTCCAACGCAGATCCTGGCCGCGATTTTCCGCAGTACCCGATGGGCGCGTTCCACAATGAGCGTTTCCCATCCGGATTTCCGGCATTCGGGATGCCATCGTCCGAGGCGTCCGCTTTCGCAGCGTCGGAAGGGCAGTCGATCGGCTCCGGCGGCAGCGTACTTCCAATCGTCAGCAAGCCGCGCCGCTGGTCGGTGGATACCTGGGCACTGATGCGCGGCAGGGGGGCGGGGCCACTGACGAACGGGACCTTGCCGGCGACATATGGAGCAAGCCAGGCCGGTGCCGTCCTTCGCTACCGGCTGGGACTTCTCGCGCAGCATCGCCCGGAGATCTACATGCGCACGACGGCGACGCTGGAGCAGGTGCAGCGCGAGACCGCTGCTGCGATCGGCTTTTCGGCAAGGCCGCTGGCTGCCATCCCTGTCGTTGCGGCGCTGGAGGCACGATTGACGGAGCAGGCAGGGCAACGAAGGGTGCAGCCCGCGGCGATGGCGATCACCACGATCCCGCCGTTCGCCTTGCCTGCGCGGCTGCGGGGCGAGACATATGTCCAGGCCGGTTATGTCGCCGGCAGGTACGCGACGCCCTTTGCCGAAGGGCAACTGCGTGTTGATCACGGGATATTGCGGGTGGGCCAGGTCGAAAGCCGGATCGGCGGCGGAGTCTGGGGCGGTGTCCAGAAGGGTGCAAGCCGGTTGGATGCAGGCCCGTCGGCAACGGTGACGCTGCCCTTGCGGCGCGGCGTCAACGCCCGTGTCGGTGTCGATTGGCGCTTTCGCCTGGCGGGCGATGCAGAGCCTGGGTCAGGGCCTGCACTCACACTTTCCGCAGGTTTCTGAATCGACGCTTTTCTCGCCCCTCACGCTGCGGTAGCGAGAGTGCTCGCATGGACGTCTATCTTCCCATCGCCAATCTTTCGGTCAACGGCATCATCATCGTTGGCCTTGGTGCCCTGACCGGGATCCTGTCGGGCATGTTTGGCGTGGGTGGCGGTTTTTTGACGACCCCGTTGATGATATTCTACGGGATTCCGCCGACGGTGGCCGCTGCATCGGCTGCCAGCCAGGTGACCGGAGCCAGCGTTTCCGGCGTGTTCGCACATGCCAAGCGCGGCAATGTGGACTATCTTATGGGGTCGGTCATGGTGTTCGGCGGCATCGTCGGCACCGGGCTCGGGGCCTTGCTGTTCAACCTGCTGGCCCGGCTCGGTCAGATCGACACGGTCATCAACATTCTGTACGTCGTGATGCTGGGATCGATTGGCGGACTGATGGCCAAGGAGAGTATCCAGGCGATCCGTGCCGAACGTAGCGGCGTTCCCATCGCCGCGAAAAAGCGCCGACACCATCCCATGGTGGCGAGCTTGCCGATGCGTTGGCGCTTCTATCGCTCAGGCCTCTACATTTCGCCGCTGGCACCGCTGCTTCTTGGCATCTTTACCGGCATCTTGACGATGCTGATGGGCATCGGCGGTGGCTTCATCCTCGTCCCGGCGATGCTTTACATTCTCGGCATGAGTGCGAATGTCGTGGTGGGCACGTCACTCTGGCAGATTCTGTTCACCACGATCGCAACGACAATGATGCATTCGATGACGACCCATGCGGTCGACATCGTGCTGGCTTCGCTGCTCCTGCTCGGGTCAGTTACGGGCGCGCAACTGGGCGCGCAGTTTGCGCAGAAGGCTAGCCCCGTGAAGCTGCGCCTGATCCTCGCGCTGATCGTCCTGCTGGTGGCGGCGCGGATGGCACTGGGGCTCGGCTATCGACCGGACGAAATCTACACGGTGGCGCCGCTGTGAGGGCGTCCGTCACCTCGGTTCTGGCGGTTCTTGTCTGGGTTGTGCTCTGTGCTGCCCGCGATCCCATCCTCGTCCCCGAAGTCTCTCAGCACGAGGTGGCGCTGCAACAGGGCTTTACCGGAACCGAACTGCTGCTTTTTGGCGCAATCCTGACACCGGAGGGCTCCCGCGCGGCGCAGGACTACGACATCGTCGTGGTGCTTAAGGGGCCGACCCAGTCGATCGTGTTGCGTGAAAAGCAGAAAGTGGCGGGAATCTGGATCAACGCCGACAGTACGGAGCTGCGCTCGGCACCTTCCTATTATGCCATCGCGTCGACCCGGCCGATCAAGGACATTGTCGACGACAAGACGGCGGCGATCTACGAATTGGGCCTGAAGTGGCTGCAACTCTCGCCGATCGGCGCGATCGATCCCAAGGAACAGACACGCTTCGCCAACGGGCTCGTCGACCTCAATCGCCGGATCGGCCTTTACCGCGAGGAAGAGGGCGGGGTGAAAGTCAGCGAGCAAGTGCTCTACCAGGCCCGGATTGGCCTGCCGTCCCGGGTTCCCATCGGTACTTACACGGCGGAAACTTTCGCCATATCGAAAGGGCGCGTGGTCGCCTCGGCCAGCAGTCAGGTCGAAGTGCGCAAGCTCGGCCTGGAACGCGCCGTCGCCACTTTCGCCGAAGATTATGGCTTTGCCTATGGCTTGCTGGCGGTTTTTGTATCGGTCGGCATGGGGTGGCTGGCGGGCCGGCTTTTCGCAATGCGCTGAAGATACGATTGCCGAAGTTGCTTCAATCGAATGCTGGGCCTTTGGTATGAGCCTGTCTTTAGGCGGAAATTAACCGCGTGGTCATAGCTCTGCCGAGGTCAGTTCTACTTCGGGGGCATAATGAACCAGATGCATCCAGAGGGCTTCGCGCCCTCGCGTGCGCCGCAGGCCGAGCAGCCCGCGGCGCATCCGGCTCACGCCCATACGACGCAGGCCCATATGACGCAGGGCCAGCCACGCCAGCCTGCACCGCGACTGGATACCGGACGCGAGCCGATCGGGGTGATCCTCGAGATCTCCGGTGCCGGAACACGCATCGCGCTCGACATCAACCGGCTGGGCGAAGTGATGAAGGATGGCGACCCTTCGGTTGCGCAGTCAGGGCAGGTCGGCAGTCAGGTCAAGATCCGTGTCGGCAACGGTTGGCTGCTCGCCAGCATCCGCAATCAGAAGAGCGACAGCAAGATTCCCGGCGGCATTGTCGCCGAGGCGGACTTCCTTGGCGAGGGCAGTGAGGAACGCCTGACTGGCCGTATCCATGGCTTCCGCCGCGGTGTGACCTTCTATCCCTCGCCGGGGGCGCTGGTCTATCCGGCGACCACCGAAGACCTGCGCCAGATCTATGCCAGCGACGGGCGCAGCGCGATCCAGATCGGCAACGTCTATCCGACCAAGGACATCCGTGCTGGTCTTTATGTCGATGCCCTGCTTGGCAAGCACTTCGCGCTGCTGGGATCGACCGGAACCGGCAAGTCGACCAGTGCTGCGCTGATCCTGCACCGCATCTGCGAGCATGCGCCGCAGGGCCACATCATCATGATCGATCCGCACGGCGAGTATTCAGCCGCGTTCCGCAACACCGGCGTGATCCTCGACGTCTCGAACCTGCAGATGCCCTACTGGCTGATGAATTTCGAGGAGCACTGCGAGATCCTCCTGACCTCGCGCGGGGACGACCGCCAGCTCGACAGCGAAATCCTGGGCAAGTGTTTGCTGGAGGCGCGCTCCAAGAACCGGCTGGCCGAGCAGCTTGGCAAGATCACGGTGGATTCGCCGATCCCTTATCTGCTCTCCGACTTGTCCAATATTCTCAACAACCACATGGGCAAGCTCGACAAGGGCCATTCCAGTGCGCCCTACATGCGGATCAAGAACAAGCTCGACGAGATGAAGGGCGATCCGCGCTACCAGTTCATGTTCTCCGGCATGCTGGTGGGCGACACGATGGCGGAGTTCATCTCCAAGATCTTCCGTCTGCCCTCGAACGGGCGGCCGATCTCGATCATCGACGTCTCGGGCGTGCCATCGGACATCACCAGCACCGTCGTCGCCGTGCTCAGCCGCATGGTGTTCGACTACGCGATCTGGGGGCGGGAGGAAAAGACCCGGCCCATCCTGCTCGTCTGCGAGGAGGCGCACCGCTATGTTCCGAGCGAGAAGAACGCCGATGGCTCTTCGGTGGGCCGTATCCTGTCGCGTATCGCCAAGGAGGGCCGCAAGTACGGGATCTCGTTGGGCCTTATCACCCAGAGACCGTCCGATCTTGCCGAAGGTGTCCTTTCGCAGTGCGGCACGATCATCTCGATGCGCCTCAACAACGATCGTGACCAGGCCTTCGTGCGCGCAGCCATGCCGGAAGGTGCACGCGGGTTCCTCGATTCGATCCCGGCCCTGCGCAACCGTGAGTGCATCATCTGCGGCGAAGGCGTGGCGATCCCGATCCGGGTCTCGTTTGACGACCTCGAAGAGTACAAGCGCCCCGCGTCGGCCGACCCGTCGTTCACCGAACTGTGGAACAGCTCCGGCGGCGAGGAAGAGTCGGTCCTGCGCATCGTCCAGCGGTGGCGCGCGCAGGGCAGGTGATGGGGCTGCGCGGCCTTACAGATCGAAGGCCGCGCGCCACTTGCCCCAGCGATAATAGGCCAGCGTCAGGACCACCGTCAGCGTCGAGCCGACCGGATAGGCCCACCACAGCGCTTCGCTTCCGATCGCGGGGTAGGTGAGGGCGTAGAAGCCGAGGCGGCCCGGAATGAGGCCGATGGCCATGATGACCAGCGGAACCACGACCGCGCCGTAGGCACGCAGGGTGCCGGTGAGGATCATGGTCACCGACATGATCACGAAACTGGCGGTGCAGACAAACTGGATGTGCCGCGCGATCGGCATTGCCGGGCTGTCGCCGCCCAGGAACAGGGCCAGCAGCGGATGGTCGAACACCACGATCAGCGCCGCCATCAGCAGCGAGATGGCGAGGTTGGTGACAAGCCCGATCTCGGTCACCTTGCCCACGCGGCCGTGATCGTGCGCGCCCAGCGACTGGGCAACCATGGCGCTGACCGCCGAGCCGATCGCCATCGCCGGCATCTGCAGGTAGTTCCACAATTGCAGCGAAGCGCCGTAGGCGGCGGCGGCATCCAGCCCTTCGAGGTTGACGAGGTGGACCATGGCCAGGCCCGCCGACGAGACCAGCAGCATCTGCGCGCCCATCGGCAGGCCCTTCAGGGTCACGTACTTCAATTCGCTGCCGCGCGGGATCAGGTAGCCGAGTTCGGCGCCGCGCAGCCGCATCGGCAGATCCTTGCGGTAGATCGTCCAGAGCTGGAACACGAGGCCGGCGAAGTTCGCGAAGGCGGTTGCCGCGGCGGACCCGGCAATGCCCAGCGACGGCACCGGCCCGGGGCCGATGATCAGCAGCGGGTTCAGGATCACGTCGAGCGCTACCGTCAGGATCATCGCGTGGAGCGGGGTCTTGGAATCGCCCGCGCCGCGCATGCCCATCGAGACCATCAGCGAGAGCGAGCCGAGCGGCAGCGTCACGAAGATCACGCGCAGATAGGCCAGCGCTTCGATCCGGCTCTGCTCGGGCGTACTGAGCAGCCGCAGCAGGGCATCGGCGCCCAGCCAGCCGGCAAGGCCGCAGACCACCGACAGTATCAGGCAGAAGCCGACGCCCGAGCCGAAGGTCAGCCTGGCGGCATCGATGTCGCGGGCGCCGAAGTGCTGGCCGACGCGCACGGTGGTCGCCATGCCGAAGCCGAAGACGAGCGAGATCAGCAGGAACATGATGATATTGGCATTGGCGGTTGCCGCCAGTGCGCTTTCGCCGAGCAGCCGCCCGACCCAGATCGCGTTCACCGAGCCGTTCAGCGTCTGCAGCACGTTCGAGATCAGCATCGGGATCGAGAACACCAGCAGCGTCTTGAGGATCGGCCCCTGGGTGAGGTCCCCCGTCATGTGCTGCTTGCGCGCCGGTGCTGCGGGTTCGCCGGGTTCGGTCTCTCCGGCGGGAATCGGCGATGCTTCGTTCATATGTCCCCTTACGTGCCCCGCGTATCGCCCCAGATGTGGATGTGCAGGCGGTCGGTGAAGCGATAGCCTTCCTGCGTGCAGATGTCCGAGAGCCAAGGTGACCTCTGCCGGATGACATCGCTGGAGCGGCCTTCCGGCATCAGGAATATCCGCTCGGCGGGGATATTGTAGCGCGCCTTGAGGGCGCGGACTTCGTCGACGTCGGCGGGTTCCGCAATCACGAACTTGAAGAAGGCCCGCGGATCGGCGGACCATGCCTCGAGCCGCTCGGGCACCAGTGCCAGTTCCGCCGGATTGCCGCTGTGCGACAGCTTGGGGCTGACATTGTATTGCTGCACCCGTGCATCGAGGCTGGCGTGCGGCGCCACCGAGCCGTTGGTCTCGATCTCCACGTGCATCCCCGGCCGAGCCTCGTCGAGCGCCGCCAGCATCCGGGCCAGCTGCGGGCCTTGCAGCAGCGGCTCGCCGCCGGTCACGACAAGGCGGTCGGGCGGGAGGTCCGCCACCATGCGCGCCACGTCGGCTTCCTCGGCCATGACCTGATTGGCCTTGCGCTCGAAGGCCAGATCGTCGCGGTGGAAGCGGTTATCGCCGGTGAAGCGCCAGGTATAGGCCGTGTCGCACCACTGGCAGGCGAGGTTGCAACGCGACAGCCGCACGAAAGTGCTGGGCCGCCCCATGCTGGCACCTTCGCCCTGAAGCGAGGCGAAGACTTCGGGTTCGCCGGGAGTGGTGGTGGCAAGGGCAAGCGTCACGGATGGTCTCGAATGCAAGGTTACGGTTTTGATGGGCGAGGTTGACACAGTTTACACGGTCCAGAGGAAAAAGTGTCACCTTGCGTCGGAGGTGTCACCTTGTGGCTGGTTTCGTGAGGAGAGAGCAGGGCGGTCACGCGCGCGAACGTGTCAGATGCGCGGTGAGTAGGAAAACGAAAACGACGAGCAGGGGGCGGACCAAATCCGTATCACCCAAAAACCGTCATCCCCGCGAAGGCGGGGATCCCGCTTTCTTCTTTGGCATGCAGGGGCGCGGAGAGCTGGTGGATTGCTGCGCAGTTCCTCTGCGTCTCTGCGTGAACTCCAAAAAGCGGGGCCCCCGCCTTCGCGGGGGTGACGAGGGGAGTGGGGGGGGGCGGTTCGGCTAAGTTCCGGCTTGGCCCCACTCCCCTCGGCTCTATCTTAACCCAGCCGCGCCAGCGCCGCCGCCAGACGCTCGGCTTCGGCCGAGTGGTGGGCGTGGTCGGCGCGGGCCTTGTCGATGGCCTCGGGCTTGGCCTTTTCGACAAAGGCCGGGTTGCCCAGACGCTTGTCGAGCGAGTCCCGTTCCTTGACCGAGGCGGCCATGGCCTTTTCCAGACGGGCCTTTTCGGCGGCGATGTCGATCACGCCTTCCAGCGGGATCGCCAGCGTCGCGTCGCCCGCGCCCACCTGCATGGCGGCACCGGCCGGAGCGGCCTCGAAGCGGATTGCGTCAAGGCGCGCCAGACGGTCGATCACGGTGGCGCTACGGCCGATCACCGCGCGGGTCGCGTCCGAGGGATCGGCGACATAGGCGGTGAGGCGCGCGCCCGGCGCGATGCCGAGTTCGGACTTGGCGCCGCGCAGGTTGCCGATGAGCGCGATCAGCCATTCGACTTCGGCCTTCGCCTCGGCGTCCACCGAGGCTTCCGGCGCGGGCCATGCGGCAACGATCAGGTCCTGATCGCGCGTGCCCATCTTGCTCCACAGCTCTTCGGTGACGAAGGGCATGAAGGGGTGGAGCATGACGAGGATCTGGTCGAGCACCCAGCCGGCGACGACCTTGGATTCCTCGTCGAAGTTGCCCCCAGGGACAGGCTTGATGAGTTCGATGTACCAGTCGCAGAACTGGTTCCACACGAAGTGGTAGATCGCGTTGGCAGCCGCGTCGAAGCGCAGGTCGGCCATGGCCTTGTCGAGCGCGGCGACGGTTTCGACGACTTCGCCGATGATCCACTTGTTGACTGCCGTGGTCGCCTTGGGGGCCGCGACGGAGGTGCTGGCGACGATGCCGTTGGACTGGCAGAAACGCGCGGCGTTCCACAGCTTCGTGGCGAAGTTGCGGTAACCCTCGACGCGCTTTTCATCCATCTTCACGTCGCGGCCCTGGCTCTCCATGGCGGCCATGAAGAAGCGCAGCGCGTCGGCGCCGTACTTGTCGATCAGGCCCAGCGGATCGACCACGTTGCCCTTGGACTTCGACATCTTCTGGCCGTCGGCAGCACGCACCAGACCATGGAGGTAGAGCCGCTTCCACGGCACTTCCTTCATGAAGTGAATGCCCTGCATCGCCATGCGCGCATCCCAGAAGAACAGGATGTCGAAGCCGGAAACCAGCAGGTCGTTCGGATAGTGCTTCTTCAGCAGCGGGGCATCTTCATCGGGCCAGCCGAGCGTGGCGAAAGGCCAGAGCGCGGAGGAGAACCAGGTGTCCAGCACGTCCTCGTCGCGGGTCAGCTGCTTGTTGCCGGCCTGCGCCTGTGCTTCTTCCTCGGTTTCGGCGACGAAGATCTCGCCGTCCTCGCTGAACCACGCCGGGATGCGGTGGCCCCACCAGAGCTGGCGCGAGACGCACCAGGGCTGGATGTTTTCCATCCAGTTGAAAAAGGTCTTTTCCCAGCTCTTCGGGACGATCTCGATCGCGCCCGAACGGACGGCTTCCAGCGGCGGGCCGGCCAGCGTCTGCGCATCGACGTACCACTGGTCGGTCAGCCAGGGTTCGATCACCACGCCCGAGCGGTCGCCGAACGGGGTCTGGATCACGCGGTCCTCGACCTTTTCGAGGAGCCCGTCCTCTTCGAGGAACTGGACGATCGCCTTGCGCGCCTCGAACCGGTCCATGCCGATGAACTGAGCGGGCACGAGGCCGTCCTGGGTCTGGCAGACATGGGCATCGGCATCGAGCATGTTGAGCATGTCGGCGGGCTTGAAGCCCGCACGCTTGCCGACCTCGAAGTCGTTGAAGTCATGGCCCGGGGTGATCTTCACCGCGCCGGAGCCCAGTTCGGGATCGGCGTGCTCGTCCGCGACGATGGGAATCTCGCGGCCGGTCAGCGGCAGGGTGACGGTGGCGCCGCGGGCCAGCAGGCCCTTGTAGCGCTCGTCCTCGGGATTAACCGCGACGGCCATGTCGGCCAGCATCGTTTCCGGGCGGGTGGTGGCGACGTGGATGTGGCCGGAACCGTCCGAAAGCGGATACTTGATGTGCCAGAAGTGGCCGTTGGTCTCGCGCGTCTCGACCTCGAGGTCGGAAATGGCGGTGCGGAACTTGGGGTCCCAGTTCACCAGGCGCTTGTCGCGGTAGATCAGGCCCTGCCTGTGCAGGTCCACGAAGACCTTGACCACGGCCTTGGTGAAGTGCGGATCCATCGTGAACTGCTCGCGGCTCCAGTCCATCGAGCAGCCGAGGCGGCGCAGCTGGCCGGTGATGGTGCCGCCGGATTCGGCCTTCCATTCCCAGACCTTGTCGATGAACGCCTCGCGCGTATAGTTGGCGCGCTTGTCGCCCCTGGCTTCCATCTGGCGTTCGACCACCATCTGGGTGGCGATGCCGGCATGGTCGGTGCCGACCACCCAGAGCGCGTCCTTGCCCTTCAGGCGTTCGTGACGGATCACGATGTCCTGCAGCGTGTTGTCCAGCGCGTGGCCGATGTGCAGCGATCCGGTGACGTTCGGCGGCGGGTTGACGATGGTGAACGGCTGCGCGTCGGCACGCTCGGGGCGGAACAGCCCTTCGCTTTCCCAATGCTGGTACCACTTCGCCTCGATCTGGGCGGGGTCGAAGGTCTTGTCGAGGGCGGCTTCTGGCCCGGCTGCTGGCGTTTCGGTCATGGCGCGGGGCTTTGCCAGCGCGGCGTCTCGCGCGCAAGTGCGCGTAGGGATTGCCGGCGCCGCCGCCATCAAATTGCCACGGAGTATTCGCAGGCAGTCCCTTGCAAAATCAACAATCCGCCGCGCCCGGGGAACCCCTTGCCGGTACAGGCATTTTCCCCCAATACGAGCGCACATGCGGGAATGGGCTGAATTCACTCTGTCGGGAAGCGACCAAGGCGGTGTCCACACGGTGGCGCTGAAGGGGCCGCTGTGCGTCCATTCGCTGGGCAACCTCGACGGCAAGCTGGCGGCCTGCGGCGGTCCGGTCGAGCGGATCGACATGTCCGGCGTCACCGACATCGACACGACCGGCGCCTGGCTGGTCAAGCGCTTCGCGGACGAGCATCACCTTGAAATCGTCGGCCAGAGCGAGGCGGCGGACCGGCTGTTCGCCGCCGTCGGCCGCGTGCCGGAGGAAGCGGCCGAGGTGCCCAAGGGGCCGGGGCTGCTGCTGCGCACGGTGGCCGAATTCGGCGACGTCGTGGTCAATTGGGGCAAGGGCTTCACCAAGTCGATCGGATTCCTCGGTGAACTGATCCTCGCCATGGGCGGCGTGATCCGCCATCCCTCGCGGTTGCGCGGCACCGCGCTGGTGTTCCACATGCAGCACGTGGGCATCAACTCGCTGTGGATCATCGGCCTGATGAGCTTCCTGATCGGCATCGTCATCGCCCAGCAGGGCGCGGTGCAGCTCGCGCAGTTCGGGGCGGAGATCTACACGATCAACCTCACCGGCCGCCTCGCCATGCGCGAACTGGGCATCCTGATGACCGCGATCATGGTCGCGGGCCGGTCGGGATCGGCCTTCGCGGCGCAGATCGGCACGATGAAGCTGACCGAGGAAGTGGATGCCATGCGCACGATCGGCGTCTCGCCGATGCAGGCGCTGGTGGTGCCGCGGGTGCTGGCGGCAATGCTGATGATGCCGCTGCTCGGCTTCTACGCCACGGTCCTGGCGATCATCGGCGGCGCCTTCATCGCCAATTTCGCGCTCGACATTCCCTTCCTCACCTTCCTTCAGCGCACGCAGGAAGTGGTGCCGACGACCGACATCTGGGTCGGTCTGCTCAAGGCGCCGGTCTTTGCGCTGATCGTGGCGCTGGCGGGGTGCTATCAGGGCATGCAGGTGACCTCCAACGCCGAGGAAGTGGGCGGGCGCACCACCCAGGCGGTGGTGACGGCGATCTTCACCGTCATCGTGCTCGATGCCTTCTTCGCGATCTTCTTCACCAAGATCGGCTGGAAATGACCGACCTTTCAAGCGATTATGAAGGCGAGTATCCGATCGTCGTCGAAGGGCTGGTCAATGCCTTCGACGGCTTCGTGGTGCATCAGGACTTGTCGCTGAAGGTCCGCAAGGGCGAGATTCTCGGCGTCGTCGGCGGCTCGGGCACGGGCAAGTCGGTGCTCATGCGCTCGATCATCGGGCTGCAGCAGCCGGAAGCGGGCGAGATCACCGTGCTGGGCCACCGTATGGGCGAATCCACCGACGAGGAAGGCATCGACCTGCGCTCGCGCTGGGGGGTGCTGTTCCAGGGCGGCGCCCTGTTCTCGACGCTGACCGTGGGCGAGAACGTGGAAGTGCCGCTCAAGCAGTTCTTCCCCGAGATCGCCGATGCGCTGCGCGCGGACATCGCGCGCTTCAAGGTGCGCCTCGCCGGCCTGCCCGAAGAGGCGGCGGCGAAGTATCCCAGCGAGCTTTCGGGCGGCATGAAAAAACGCGCCGGGCTCGCCCGGGCGCTGGCGCTCGATCCCGAACTGCTGTTCCTCGACGAGCCGACCGCCGGGCTGGACCCGATCGGTGCCGATGCTTTCGACCGGCTGACGCGCGGGCTCGCGGATACGCTGGGCCTCACGGTGTTCCTCATCACCCACGACCTCGATACCCTGCACGCCATCTGCGACCGGGTGGCGGTGCTGGCGGACAAGCAGGTGATCGCGGTGGGCACCATCCCCGAGCTTCTCGCGCTCGACCATCCGTGGATCCAGGAATATTTCAACGGCCCGCGCGGCCGTGCGGCGCTGGGCGCCAAGGACCAGATTTCGAACGACAGCACCGCGGAGGCGAGAGTCCCCGCGCTACACGATAATTCCGGCGCCTCGTCGGGTGAGCCGGAGGCATAGGGCAGCAGCATGGAAACACGGGCCAATCACGTCTGGGTCGGGGCGGTCACGCTGATACTGCTGGCGGCGCTGGCGGCGTTCATCATCTGGATTGCCCGCATCAACGAGACCGCGCGCAACGAATACGACATCTTCTTCAAG
Organism: Sphingomonas sp. IC081; assembly: GCF_006874585.1. Taxonomy (GTDB): domain Bacteria; phylum Pseudomonadota; class Alphaproteobacteria; order Sphingomonadales; family Sphingomonadaceae; genus Novosphingobium. The sequence goes on along the minus strand of NZ_CP029761.1, from coordinate 2,341,228 downwards.
CAGTCCGTCGACGGTCTGGCGAGGGGGTCGGGTGTCGATTACGCGGGTGTTCCCGTGGGTCAGATCAAGGAAATCGAACTCTGGCCGCAGGACCCGAGCTTCGTGCGCGTGCGCATCCGGGTCGATCAGAAAGTGCCGGTGACGGTGGGTACCACCGCGACGATCCAGGGCAGCTTCACGGGCGTGTCCGACATCCAGCTCGAAGGCGCGGTCAAGGGCGCGCCGCTGCTGACCGAGCCGGGGCCGGAAGGCGTGCCGGTGATTCCGACCAAGCGGGGCGGTCTGGGCGAAATCCTCTCCAACGCGCCGCTGCTGCTGGAGCGTCTGGCCACGCTGACCGAGAACCTCAACCTGCTGCTCTCGGACGAGAACCGCAAGTCGCTCACCGGGATCCTCAAGAACACCGACAAGATGACCCGGGATCTCTCCGCCGCTTCGCCGGAAGTGCGCAAGACCCTGGTCCAGCTTCAGGGAACGCTCGACCAGGCGACCAAGACGCTGGCCGCATTCGAGGGCGTTGCCGGCAAGGCGGACAACCTGCTGGGCGATCAGGGCAATTCCCTGGCCGACCAGCTGCGCAAGACGCTCGCCTCGGCGCAGAAGTCGATGGACACGCTCGACCAGACCCTGCAGCACGCGCAGCCCGCCTTCGACAAGGTCTCGGGTGAGACGCTGCCAGCTGCCGAAGCGGCGATCCGCGATCTCCAGGCCACCAGCCGGGCGCTGCGGGCCGTCACCGAGAAGATCGACGAACAGGGCGCCGGCGCGCTGCTCAAGGGGCAGAAGCTGCCCACCTACAAGCCTTGAACGGGCAAGCCATGAAGAGGCTCGAGATGCGAACCGCCAAGATGATCGGAAACACGGTGCCGGGGATGAAAGCGGCCACGGGGGCGTTGCTGCTGACGGCCTGCCTGGCGCTGCCCGGCTGCATCAGCCTGGCGGCCAAGCCGCCCGAGCAGCTGATCCGCCTCACGAGCGAGGAAACCGCACCGGCAGGGGCGCAGGTGAGCGGCCAGCTGGCCGATGCCATCGTCGTCGCCGATCCCGAGGCCGATCGCAGCCTCGATGTCCTGCGGGTGCCGGTCAAGGTCGATGCCTCGGGCCTGGCCTATCTCAAGGACGCGGTCTGGACCGAAAAGCCGACGCGGCAGATGCGGACCCTGCTGGCCGAGACGCTGCGGGCGCGCACCGGCAAGCTGGTGGTGGAAGGCATCGGCTACGAGGTCTCCGGCAAGACGCTGATCGGCGGCCGCCTGCTCGAAATGGGGTATGATGCGCCGACCCGTTCGGTCGTCGTGCGGTTCGATGCGATCCGCACGGAGCGCGGCGGACCGATCACCACGCGCCGTTTCGAGGCGCGGGTGGCGGATGTGAAGCCCCAGGCGTCCAAGGTCGGGCCGGCGCTGAATCAGGCGGCCAACGACGTGGCGAGGCAGGTTGCCGACTGGGTCAAGACGCAATGAATGTGCGCCTGCGGGAAATTAAGTAATTAATGACAGTGTTTGTTATGATACTTTGATTTTCCGAAAGCCTCTTCGATATTCTATTTATTCAATTCGAATATTCTTGACAGGCAATTGCCCGGTTTGTGACGGCGAGCGGGATGGCCCATGTTTGCAGGCTTTTTTCAGGCGCCGCCAATGGCGCCTGTGGCGGTTCTGCAACGCTGGCGCCTTGCGGCCTCATAAGTCAACTATCTGACATTGCCTGAAATTTCTGCGCCTGTATCCGCCGTACCTCTTCGCACAGGGGTGCGGGGGCAAGAACAAGATTGCAGGAGTTTCCATGAAGAAGATCGCCATCGCGGCCACCGCCGTGCTGTTCGCCGTTCCGGCTGCCGCCAACGCACAGGCATACGTGCAGGCCCAGACCGGCCTCGACAGCGTGTCGGTCGATGGCGGTTCGTCGGAAGGCCTCACTTATGGCGTGGCCGCAGGCTACGACATCCAGGCCCGTGACGCGCTGTTCTTCGGTATCCAGGCCAGCGTTTCGGACAGCACCACCAAGGACTGCCTGCGCGATGTCGCCGTCGCGGACGACAAGCTCTGCGTGCGTTCGGGCCGTGACCTTGCAGCGGTTGCCCGCATCGGCACCAACGTCGGCGAGACCACCAAGCTCTACCTGCTGGGCGGCTACACCAATGCGCGGATCCGCGTGACCTACAATGACGGCACCAACAAGGACAGCGCCGGCACCAACCTCGACGGTTACCGCATCGGCGCGGGCTTCGAGCACGACTTCGGCGGCAACCTGTTCGGCAAGGTCGAGTACAACTACTCGAACTACGAGCATGGTTTCAGCCGCCACTACGCTCTGGCCGGGTTCGGCGTGAAGTTCTGATCTTTCGCGCGCAGGCGGCCTCGCGACCCGGCCGCGTGCGTTGCAGGGAGGCCCGTCCCGGCATTTGCCGGGGCGGGCTTTTTCCGTAGCAGCAGGGACTTTTCCCCTGCTCCCGCGTTTCCGTCAGCGCGCCAGGTTGGCGAAGCGGATGGCCAGCTTGAAGGCCTCGAACCGCGCCGCGCGGCGTTCGGCGGCCTCCCAGTCCTCGCCCCAGAGCTCGACCTGCCAGTCTTCCTCCAGGTTCGCGGCCTTCCACAGTGCCTCGGCATCGGCGCCGGGCTCGACCGCGGCGAGGGCGATCGTCAGCGAGGCGGCCAGGCTCGACAGCATGCGCAGCGCCGCCAGCGCGAAGGCATCCTGCCTGGCAAGAATGGCTTCGAGACGGGCGAGGGTCTCGGGCGGGACCGGCTTGTGGAGAATGCCCGAGACGCGCGGAAACGCGAGGCCATGGCGCGCCTCGATCCCGGCCAGCAGCGGTTCCCATACGGCCAGCTGGCGCTGGTAGAGCGCATCCTCGGGATCGGCGCGGTAGCACAGCGTGTCGGTTTCGGCGTAAGGCAGGATCTCGCGCAGGGCGAGCGCGGGGTCGCCGGCCATCGCGTCGAGCGCGAAGTCGGCAAGGTCGCGCAGCGGGAAGGTCGCGGTGTCGATCTCCTCGCCCTGGGCCGCCCATTCGGCGCCGAGCGCCTCCGCCATGGCCATGGTGGGCAGGACTTGCGGGCGGCCGCCGGCGGTCTTGATGCCGCGTCCGTCGAGCAGAACGCGCCAGCCGCCGTCCTGCGGGGCCTGGGTGACTTCCTTGTAGAAACGCTTCACGGGGGAGTTCCGGTTACCTGGGGCTGCGCCACTTGCGCGCCAAGAGGCGGGGGATGACAAAGACGTCGATCATGCCATTGAGGATGAGCACGTAGCCGAGCCAGAGCGGCGCGTGCAGCGTGTTCGCGCCGATGGCGAGCCCGCCGACGACGCAGGCGACACCGAACAGGCGCACCAGTTGCATGATGATCCAGCGGGACCGGGCGGGATCCTTGGCGGTCGAGGTCATGCGAGGAGGTGCTCCAGCAATTGCTGCGGGGTTTCGAAGACCTTTTCGGCCCCGGCGGCGATCAGTTCCTCGGGATGGTGGTAGCCCCAGTCGACGCCGATCGCGCGGGAGCCGGCATTGGCGGCCATCCTGATGTCGTAGACGGTGTCGCCGATCATCACCGTCTCGCCCGGCCGTGCGCCGGCATCGTCCATGGCTTCCTCCAGCATCGCCGGGTGCGGCTTGGAGGGGTGGCGGTCGGCGGTCTGGAGGGTGACGAACAGGTCCTTGATGCCGTTCGCCTCGAGGCAGAACGACAGGCCGCGGTCGGACATGCCGGTGGCGACGCCCAGCGTCCATCCGGCGGCTTGCAGGCCCCGCAGCACATCGGCGATGCCCGGGAACAGCGGCTGCGAGACGCGGCCCTCGCTGCGGGCCTGCCGGAAGGCAAGCTTGTAGGCGTCGGCCATGGCGTGCTGCTGCGCCTCGTCGCAGTCCGGCAGCAGCTGGCGCATGGCTTGCGGCAGCGACAGCCCGACGGCGCGGCGGATCAGCCCGCGCGAGGGGGCGGGAAGGCTGAACGCGGCAAACACCGCCTCCATCGCCTCGCAGATCGGGGCCTGTCCATCGACGAGCGTGCCGTCGCAATCGAAGACGGCGAATTTCATCCGACCAGATCCCTCATGAGTTGCGCCATCGCGCGCGAACCTTCGGATTCGAGCCCCAGCGCGACGCGTTCGCGTTCGTCGGCGGGTTTGTTCTGGGAAAGCTTGAAGGTCGGGCGCCAGGCCTGAACTTCCAGTTCGAAACCGACGATCGCGGCCTTGAGTCCGGCAAGATGGCCGGGTGAGACCTTGTCCATGGTCCAGGGCCGGCCCTGCGTCATGCGCGCCTCGTTGCGGGCGGAAAGGCCTTCGAGCAGGCCGGTCAGCCCCTCGTCGTCCATCGTGCGCACGCGGCCCTCCATTTCGACGCTGACATAGTTCCATGTCGGCACCTGCTCGCTGCTTTCATACCAGCGCGGCGAGACATAGGCATCCGGCCCGTTCACCACCGCCAGCACGGTGGCGCCGGCGATATGGCGGGTGAGCGCATTGCCGCGCGCCAGATGGAACTGCAAGGCGCCGTCCCCGGTCCACAGCAGCGGGGTATGGGCAACGCGCGGCCCGTCCGGCGTGGCGGCGAAGATCATGCCGAAGCCGACCTCCTCCACCAGCGCTTCGGCCATTGCACGATCGGCCGGACGGAACTGCGCGTTGGGGTGCATCAGCGCTTGCCGCGCGGCGCCGAGGGGCGTGAACCGCCCGGACCGGACGGCTTGCGCGGGCCGGACGGCTTGCGGGCACCGGCAGGCTTGCCGGGGCCAGTTTTACCGGGGCCAGCTTTACCGGGGCCAGTTTTACCAAGGCCGGGTTTGCCGGTCGCCTTGCGCGGACCAGCGGGTTTGCCGCCCGGCTTGCCCGCCGACTTGCCGCTGGGCTTCCCGCGCGAGCCGGGGCGTTCCGAGGCGCCGTCGCGGCGCGAGCGACGCTCGCCGCGGCGTTCCTTGCGGTACTGCTTGGCGTGGGCCTTGGCGGCGCGCTTTTCGTCGTCCTTGGTGAACTCCGGCGCGCTTTCGGGCAGTTCGGCGCCGTCGGCTTCGTCGAAGCCGAGCGATTCCATCGAGTTGGCGAAGTGCTCGGGCAGCGGCGCGGTCACGTCCAGCGGGGCGCCGTCGGGATGCTCGATGATCAGGCGGCGGGCGTGGAGGTGCATCTTGCGGCTGATCGTGCCGGAAAGGAACGCTTCCTGGCCGCCGTACTTGCCGTCACCGACGATCGGGTGGCCGATCGCCGCCATGTGGACACGCAGCTGGTGGGTGCGGCCGGTTAGCGGGTGCAGTTCCACCCATGCGGCGCGGTTGCCCGCACGGTCGAGCACGCGGTAGCGGGTGCGGGCCGACTGTCCGCCTTCCTCGTCCACGTACATCTTCTCGCCGCCGGTGCCCGGCTGCTTGCCGATCGGCAGTTCGATCATGCCGTCGTTGATGCTGGGCACGCCGACCACCAGCGCCCAGTAGATCTTCTTGGCGCTGCGCCCGGAAAAGCGCTTGGAGAAGAACGCGGCGCTGCCCGGCGTGCGGGCGACGAGCAGGACGCCCGAGGTGTCCTTGTCGAGGCGGTGGACAAGCCGCGGGCGCGGGCCCTTGTCCGCGTAAGCGTCGAGCAGGCCGTCGACATGCTCCTTCATGCCCGAGCCGCCCTGGGTGGCGAGGCCGGGGGGCTTGTTGAGCACGATGGCGGCGCGGTCCTGCGTCAGCACCATGGCGTCGGCGCGCTCGATCTCTTCCTCGGTCAGTTCGCGGCGCGGGCGGGCGGCGCGCACGCCGGGCTGCTGTTCGCCGCCGGGAGGAACACGCAGCGTCTGCCCGGCGGTGAGGCGGGTGTCGACATCGGCGCGCTTGCCGTCGACGCGGATCTGGCCGGTGCGCGCCCAGCGCGAGACCATCGCGAAGCCGACTTGCGGCAGGTGGCGCTTGAACCAGCGGTCAAGGCGGACGCCTTCGTCGTCGTGGCCGACGGTGAACTGGCGGACGATATCGGTATTCTCTGGGCGACTCATGCGGCGCTCCTCATGATGGTAAGGCCGAGGAACAGCGCGCTAAGGCCGGCGGCCAGCGAAATCGCGACGTAAAACACGGCAAGCCCCGGTTGTCCGCGCTGGGCAAGCGCGACCGTATCGAGGCTGAAGGACGAAAACGTGGTGAAGCCCCCTAGCACGCCCACGCCGACAAGCAGGCGCAGGTTTTCCCCGCCGGGCGCCATGCGGCCGAGCCAGCCGGCGAGCAGGCCCATGACAAGGCTGCCGACGATGTTCACCGTCAGGGTTCCGTAAGGGAACGCCAGGGCGCGGGCGGGGCCGAGCAGGACGGTCCAGGCATAGCCGACGCTGAAGCGCAGCCATGATCCGACCGCGCCGCCCAGCGCCACCAGGCCGGAGGCGAGGAGGAAGGAAGGTTGGGGCATCACGCCGCCTTAGCCGCGAATGCGCGGTTTTCCAATCGTGGTGCGCACCTGGCCTGTGCGGCAGCGATAGTTGCGTGTCTTTTGAACGGTTCGCGGAACTGCCTCTCTATAATTGTCCTTGGGTGCGACCCCACTCCGCAAGGAGAAAAAACGATGCAAGTTTCATCCACGACCGGCGCGATGGGCGCCATGTTCAATCCCCGGCAGGATATGGACGACAAGATCTCCACCGCGCTCAGCAGCGGGACGATCTCCGACACAGATGCCAGCGCGCTGGAATCGGCACTCGATTCGATCGGCAGTTCGCTGTCTTCGGACAGCTCGGCGGATTCGGGCAGCCGGCTCGATCCCTCGCAGATGAAGGATCGAATCAATTCGCTGATCGCGGATCAGGTGTCTTCGGGCACGCTGACCCAGGACCAGGCGAGCGAGTTGCAGTCCCTCTTTGCGCAGGGGCCTTCGGGTGCCGTGACGGCCGATGGCTCGGCGGCGGCCGGCGACGATGCGGCGCTCGGCGGCGTGCAGGGCGGCAGCGGCGGTATGGGCGGCCCGCAGGGCGCCGGTGGCCCGCCTCCCGGTCCGCCGCCTTCGGGTGCGGTCGGCGGTGCCGAAGAAACGGACGAAACCGAGGGAACCGAGGAAACGGACGAAACCGATGAGACCGATGAGACCGACGAGACGGATGATACCGATTCGACGGACGACACCGACGAGGCCGATTCCTCGAGCGAGGCGCGTGATGCGATTCTGGCCTTCCTCCAGAACCTGAAGGACGCGCAGGGTACTTCCAGTACCTATTCGGCTGCGGGCCTTGCCGAATCCACGCTGTCGGGCCTGATCGTCGATCAACTGGCCTGATTGGCTCAAATCGTGTAAAACTCCCTCCGGCGGGCCCTCGCTCCCGGCGGAGGGAGCTGCATCTGGCCTAAATGCGGCCAAGATTGCTTGCCTTGCGGGCCGGTTGGTGCTAGCGGCCCCCAACTTCGAGCCGACCTCGCAAGGGATTCGGCGAAATTCGTGTTTTCTCAAGGTACGTTCCGCGTCGGAATGCGGAAGTCGTGCTTTCGATTTGTGAGGTGTGTCGGTTTATGCAGATTCTCGTTCGCGACAACAACGTCGATCAGGCTCTCCGGGCTCTCAAGAAGAAGCTGCAGCGTGAAGGCGTTTACCGCGAAATGAAGCTGCGTCGCCACTTCGAGAAGCCCTCCGAAAAGCGTGCGCGCGAAAAGGCTGCTGCCGTTCGCCGCGCTCGCAAGCTGGAGCGCAAGCGTCTCGAGCGCGACGGCGTCAAGTAAGATACCCGTCGGATAGGGCGTGGGGTTTGTCCCCCACGCCTTGTGCGGTGCCGGCCCGCTCCCCCACGCGACCTCGTTCGTGCTTGTCGATAACGGGCAAGCCTCGAAAGGTCGGGTGAGGGAGCGGGCCGATGTCGTGTCCGGCGCTGGTGTTTTTGCTGCGCGTTCAGGAAACGATTCGTGCAAGCGGTAACGCGGCTTAATCGCTTGCTGGTTGCGTTTTCCTGATCCATGAGGGCGCGGACGAATCCCGCGCCCTTTTGCGCATCCGTGCCTTGCGCGCGTATCGCAGCCGCTGGGCGCCACAAGATAACCAGGAAGGCTCCATGACAGAGATCACCCGCGTCCCGCTGCAGCCGGTTGCCAAGGGCGCCGTAGCCAAGATCTGGATCGGTGTTGCCGCGCTCGCGCTTGCCGGCGCCGGCGTCGCTTACGCCACGCTGCCGCCTGCCGTCCATGTTTCGACGATCAAGGCCGGTTCGGGCGATTCGCCGACGCTCGATGACGTGGTGCTGATCAACTACAAGGGCACGCTGCCCGGCGGTAAGGTCTTCGACCAGCAGAAGGGTGTGCCGATGGCGCTGGCGGAAGTCGTTCCCGGCTTCGGCAAGGCGCTGGTGAAGATGCAGCGCGGCGGCAAATACGACGTCGAGATTCCCGCCGCGCTCGGTTACGGTGCCAAGGGTGCGGGCCCGATTCCGCCGAACACCGACCTGCAGTTCGAGATCGAGCTGATCGATTTCAAGAGCCGCGCCGAGATCGAGCGGCAGCAGCGTATCCTCCAGCAGCTTCAGCAGATGCAGATGCAGCAGGGCGGCGCGGCGGCCGGCGGCATGCCGGGTGGCGCGGCCCCCGAAGCCGCTCCGGCCCAGCCCTGATCGCGCGCCCGGTGAAGATCGCTTCTCTCGCGCTCGCTTCGCTGGCGGCGCTGGCGCTGCCGGTGGCGGCTCAGGCCGCGGCGAAGCCCGCTGCTCCGGCAGCCGCTCCGGCAGCAGCTCCGGCTCCGGCAGCGGCGCCTGCCGCACCCAAGGTCACGCTGGAAACGCTGACCAAGGGTGAGGGTGCCAGCCCCGGCCGCGATGACTTCGTGCTGATCGCCTACAAGGGCATGCTCAAGGACGGCACCGTGTTCGACCAGTCGGACGCGACGCCGATGCCGGTGGGCGAAGTCGTGCCCGGCTTTGCCGATGGCCTCGTGCAGATGCAGCGCGGCGGGTCCTACCGCCTGACGATCCCTTCGGCGCTTGGCTACGGTGCGGAAGCGTCCGGCCCGATCCCGGCCAATTCGGACCTCGTGTTCGAAGTCCAGCTGATCGACTGGAAGACCCGCGCCGAATTCGAGCAGATGATGGCGGCGGTTCAGGCCCAGCAGGAAGCGGCCGCTCCCGCCGATCCGCAGGCCCAGCAACCCAAGCAATAAGACATCGGCGGCCCTTTGCGGGTCGCTCGATGCTTGAAGCAATTCCGGCCGGGTGCTAGCGCCCCGGCCTGAACTTTCCGGTGCGCGGTTGCCGCGTGCCGGATTAATCGTGAAGGAAAGCCATGTCGGTCGATACCGCAACCGTTGCGAAGATCGCCAGCCTTGCCCGCATCAAGGTGAGCGAGGCTGAAATCGAGGCGATGGTCCCCGAACTCAACGGCATTCTCGCCTGGGTCGAGCAGCTTGGCGAGGTCGATACTTCGCAAGTCGAGCCGATGACCGCCGTCATCCCCAATACGCTGCGCCTGCGCGACGACGTGATCGATGCCGATCCGCTGACCGGCGGCGACAAGCGCGATGCCGTCCTGGCCAATGCTCCCGCCGCTGAACACGGTTTCTTCGGCGTGCCCAAGGTGATCGAATAAATGACTGATCTTACGGAACTTGGCGTCGCGCAGATCCGCGACGGTGTTGCCGGCGGCGACTTCACCGCCGTCGAAGTGGCCGAGGCGTTCAACGCCAACGTCGCTGCTGCGCAGGAAGCGCTGAACGCCTTCATCATCGCCACGCCGGAAAAGGCTGTCGAAGCCGCTGCCGCCACCGACGCCAAGCGTGCGCGCGGTGAAGCGCTGGGCAAGATGGGCGGCGTGCCGATCGGCATGAAGGACCTGTTCGCCACCTTCGACGTGCAGACCACCGCCGCCAGCCACATGCTGGAAGGCTTCAAGCCGCAGTACGAATCGACCGTCTCGCAGAAGCTGTGGGATGCAGGGGCAGGCATGCTGGGCAAGCTCAACCTCGACCAGTTCGCCATGGGCTCGTCTAACGAGACCAGCTATTTCGGCAACGTGATCTCGCCGTGGAAGCGCAACGACGGTGGCAATGCCGCGCTCGCGCCCGGCGGTTCCTCGGGCGGTTCCTCGGCCGCGCTCGCCGCGCGCCTCTGCCCGGCGGCGACCGGCACCGACACCGGTGGTTCGATCCGCCAGCCTGCCGCGTTCACCGGCACCACCGGCATCAAGCCGACCTACGGCCGCTGCTCGCGCTGGGGTGTGGTTGCTTTCGCCAGCTCGCTCGACCAGGCAGGCCCGATGGCCCGCTCGGTGCAGGACTGCGCGATCATGCTCGAAGCCATGGCCGGTTTCGACGCCAAGGATTCGACCAGCCTCGACCTCCCGGTGCCGAACTGGGAAGCCGCGCTTTCGGGCGACATGAAGGGCAAGAAGGTCGGCATTCCCAAGGAATACCGCGTCGATGGCCTGGACGCGGATGTCGCCAAGTCGTGGGATGACGGCATTGCCTGGCTGAAGGATGCGGGCGCCGAGATCGTCGAGATCTCGCTGCCGCACACCAAGTACGCGCTGCCGACCTACTACATCATCGCCCCTGCCGAAGCCTCGTCGAACCTCGCCCGCTATGACGGCGTGCGCTACGGCCTGCGCGACCTGCCGGACGGTGCGAACCTCCAGGACATGTACGCCGCGACCCGCGCCGCCGGTTTCGGCCCCGAGGTCAAGCGACGCATCCTGATCGGCACCTATGTGCTCTCGGCCGGTTTCTACGACGCCTACTACACGCAGGCCCAGAAGGTCCGCGCGCTGATCGCGCAGGACTTCGCGCATGCCTTCGAAGAGTGCGACGTGATCCTCGCGCCGACCGCGCCCAGCGCCGCCTTCGGCCTTGGCGAGAACGTCGACGATCCGCTGAAGATGTACCTCAACGACGTCTTTGCGGTGCCGGCCTCGCTCGCAGGTCTTCCGGCGATGTCGGTGCCCGCAGGCCTCAACCGTGAAGGTCTGCCGCTGGGTCTTCAGGTCATCGGCAAGGCGTTTGACGAACAGGGCGTGCTGAACGCCGGTCTCGCGCTGGAACAGCGCGCGCTGTTCGCGGCCAAGCCGGAGAAGTGGTGGTAAGCTGGTCGTTCCTTTTCGAACTGGTCAGTGGCATCGCAGAGGTGTGGCCGATCCGGGAGCCGAAAAGGGAAGACGACCGACCCGCAGCTCGGCGCAAAGTGCCGGAGCGGGAAACAAATGACGGGGCGAGGCAGCGGCATCGGCTGCTGCGTCGCCCCAGAAGTGGACCGAAACACGATGACTGAATCAACCTATCGCATCCAGGGCGCCACCGGTGACTGGGAGGTCGTGATCGGCCTCGAAGTCCACGCGCAGGTCACCTCGAACTCCAAGCTGTTCTCCAGTTCGGCCACCGCGTTCGGTGCCGAGCCGAACTCGCAGGTGTCGCTGATCGACGCGGCGATGCCGGGCATGCTGCCGGTTCCGAACCGCGAATGCATCCGTCAGGCCGTGCGCACCGGCATGGCGATCGAGGCGCAGATCAACAAGTGGTCGCGCTTCGACCGCAAGAACTACTTCTATGCCGACCTTCCGCAGGGCTACCAGATCAGCCAGCTCTACCACCCGCTGGTCGGCGAAGGCTCGCTGACCATCGAGGCGGACGAGAAGGCGGGCATTCCGGCCGACAAGGTGATCGGCATCGAGCGCATCCACGTCGAGCAGGACGCGGGCAAGCTGATGCACGATCAGCATCCGACGATGTCCTATGTCGATCTCAACCGCTCCGGCGTGGCGCTGATGGAAATCGTCAGCCGCCCGGACATGACCTCGCCCGCCGAGGCCGGTGCCTACGTGGCGAAGCTGCGCCAGATCCTGCGTTATGTCGGCTCGTGCGACGGCAACATGGACCAGGGCTCGATGCGCTGCGACGTCAACGTCTCGGTGCGCAAGCCCGGCGAGCCGTTCGGCACCCGTACCGAGACCAAGAACGTCAACTCCGTGCGCTTTGTCATGCAGACGATCGAGCACGAGGCCAGCCGTCAGGTCGACGTGCTGGAGAGCGGCGGCAAGATCGTGCAGGAAACCCGCCTGTTCGACCCGACCACCGGCTCGACGCGCTCGATGCGGTCGAAGGAAGACGCGCACGACTATCGCTACTTCCCCGATCCCGACCTGCTGCCGCTCGAACTCGACGATGCCTTCCTCGAGGAATGCCGCGCGAGCCTGCCCGAGCTGCCGGATGCCAAGCGCGCCCGCTATGTCGGCGAACTGGGCCTGTCTGCCTACAACGCCGCCGTGCTGACCGCCGATGTCGAGACGTTCGCGTGGTTCGAGGCGCTGCTGGCCGAGACCGCGTCGGCACAGGACAAGGCCCCGGCCGACGTCGCCAAGCAGGCCGCCAACTGGCTGATCTCGGAATTCTTCGGCGCGCTCAACAAGCTGGGCAAGAGCCTTGAGGATTCGCCGATCAGCCAGAGCCAAGCGGCGGAACTGCTGGCGCTGGTGGGCAAGGGCACGATCTCCGGCTCGATCGCCAAGCAGGTGCTCGAGACCATGTTCGAGACCGGCGACAATGCGGGCGTGATCGTCGAGCGCGAGGGCCTCAAGCAGGAATCGGATACCGGCGCCATCGAGGCCAAGGTCGACGAGATCCTCGCCGCCAATGCCGACAAGGTCGCCCAGTACAAGGACGGCAAGGTCGCGCTGTTCGGCTTCTTTGTCGGCCAGACGATGAAGGCCATGGCCGGCAAGGGCAATCCGCAGGTGGTGAACGAGATCCTGAAGGCCAAGCTGGGCTGAAATATATCACCAGAGTCAGGCCCAAGACTGCTTGAAGTCGGTAGAATTCCGTGATTGATCTCCCCCTGGCGTTCATTCGAACGTCAGGGGGAATTTATGCGACACAGGACTTTACTGGCGCTGGCCATGCTTACATGCGTCCAGCCGCTTGAGGGCGCTTTGGCCCAATCTACTTCAACCGAAGCGGTGGCGGCCGCATCGGTGGCCGCAAATACTTCCGTCACGATCGATAGCGTGACCGGATTGCCCATGCGCCGCTTCAGCGAGGCGGAAATCGCGGCCGTGGCGATGCCAAAAACCGCCTTTGTCGAAACGCCGCTCATCGAGGCGGACTATGACAAGTATTTCTATTTCCAGCGCCCCGATACCAGCTTCGACGAGGCCTATGCCGACATCATCGAGTGTGACGCGCTGAGCAGCGGCGCCAGCTACTATGGCGGCGGTGATTTTGGCTCGACGGCGGCCTTCGCGCAGTACGGCGTGTTGCCGAGCGCGATCGGCGGCGCCATCGGTTCGGTGATTGCCGATGCCGTGTTCGGCTCGGCGGTGCGCCGCCAGATGCGCCGCACCAACTTGCGCAATTGCATGGGCTTCAAGGGGTACGACCGCTACGGATTGGAGAAGGACTTGTGGCAGGACTTCAATTTCGAGGAAGGACTGGACCGCGAGAACGCCAAGAACCGGGCCGAGGCACTGCTCAAGCAGGCGCGCGTGGCGTCGGGACCGGCACCGCAGCAGAAGGCGCTGGGCCTGTGATGCGCGCGCGTCTTGCATTCGCGGCCGCGCTGTCGCTGGCCGGTCTGGCTTCGCCCGCACTCGCCGACAAGGATCCGCCTCCCGCGCCGACCCTGGCCATCGAGGAGAAGAATCTCGTTTCCGGCAAGTACAAGATCGATCCCGCCCAGGGGTACATCTTCCTGCGTACGGATGGGCGGAGCAACGGCGCCTTCGTGCGCATTCCCGACGAGCAGGACCTTGCCGATTATACGGCTGTATTCGAAAGGTCCTTTGCGAAGGCCGTCAAGACTTACGAGAGCCAGGCGGCGGGTTACGAGAAGGCGGTCACCTTTGCCCAGCAGCGCAACCTGATCGTGCCGCTCAAGCCGGTCAAACCCGAGCGTGAGACGTTCTCGGTGGGGGACATCGGGCAGCGCACCCTGGTGAACGTGGGGCCAATGTACGCGTTCTCGAAGAATGCGGCCACGGATGAATACAGCTATCTGCAGCTGGTGAAGCCGGGCACCTACATCTATTACGGCCCTGTCTTTGTCGCGGCCAATGGGGTGGGCAGCGGCGTCTGCTTCTGCATGGGATCGGTGCGTTTCGAGGTGAAGGCCGGGCAGATCACGGATCTTGGCGACTTCCTCACAGTCGCCCCCGACCAGACGGCGCAGGTGCCCTCGGACATGGATCCCAAGCTTGTTTCCCGCCTCCATGGACCGGGAACGCCGCGTTACGGATTGCCTGCCTCGCTGGCGGCCTACCCGTCGGCCAAGGCCGAGTTCCACGCGAGCGGCAAGCTCAACAACTTCTACGGGTTGACGGTGTCGCGCATGCAGCCGGTGCCCGGCGTGCTCGCCTATCAGCGTGACGTTGCGATCGATGTGGTCAGCGGCGAACGTGTCGTGCTCGGCTTCCCGCGGCCAATGCCCGGAGCGGCTGCAGCGCCGAACAGCGGCGGTGGGCAGCCCTGATCCTGCCGTAACCGACAAAAACAGGCCCGGAAGCAAAGATCTGCTTCCGGGCCTGTTTGCTTGCCGCGTGCAGGGTCGCTCAGCCGACCTTGGTGCCGGTGAGCTGCATCGTGCCGAAGAAGCCGGCCTTGATCGTGCCGGTGAGCTCGGTGCCCTCGACGCTCGCCTTGCAGTCGAGGTCGATCGGCATCGGCGAGGTCATCTTCATCTTCCAGCTCAGCTGGTTGCCGCTGATCCTGCCGTCGCGCAGTTCCATCGTGCCGAGATCGCCGGTGATCTGGCCGGTGAAGGTGTCACCCTCGGGCACGATGGTGAGCGTGCCCTTCTGGTGGCCCATCGGCGTCTTGGTCGAGCATTGGTAGGTTCCGCCGAGCGACATCATGTTCTCCTGTTCGTTGCCGGGCGGTTCATTCCGATTCGTCGCCCGTTGCTGCCGGTGCCTGCTGGATTTCGATCGGCAGGCCAAGCCCCTTGAGCTGGGGTTCCACGACCTTGCGGTCGCCCACCACGACAAAGACCAGCCCCTTGGGGCGCAAGTACTGGCTGGCGGCCGCCGCCACCGCCGGTTCGCCGATGCCGCGATACTTGGCGGCGAGCGAGACATAGTAGTCCTCCGGGCGGCCGAGGCGATCGTTCTGGCGGATCGCGCCGGCCATCTGTGCGTTGGTTTCGAACAGGTTGGGAAGCTGGCGGATGGCGCCGTCGGTCACGCGCTGGAATTCCTCGGCGGTGATGGCGCTGGTGGCCGGATAGGCGCCCATATCGGCAATGATCGCCTTGATCGCGGCACCGGTCTTGTCGGACTGGACCGGGGCCGAGAGGGTGAAGGCGCTGGGGCCGACCGGCTGGCTGACGCGGCTGTAGACGCCGTAGGACCAGCCCTTTTCTTCGCGCAGGTCCTTGTTGAGGCGCGAGAGGAAGCCGCCGCCCAGCACTTCGTTGGCGAGTTGCAGCGCTTCGGTGTCGGGCGTGCGGCCGGACAGCGGCAGCACCCGGCCGGCGACGATCACCGACTGGGGCGAATGCGGGCGGTCGATCAGCACGATGCGCGGCTGCTGGGCGGCGATCGGGGCGGTGATCGGCTTGGCCGGCGCCGGGGTGGCCGGTGCCTGCCAGGTGCCGAAAGCACGCTCGAGCAGCGGTTTGAGCTCGTCCATGGTCACGTCGCCCACCACGGTGATGCGGGCGAGATCAGGGCGCAGCCACTTGTCGTGCGCGGCCTTGAGCGCGGCGGGGGTCAGCGCGGCCAGGCTGGCGGTCTGGCCCAGGCCGTCGCTCGGCTGGGCGTAAGGGTGGCTGCCGTAGAGCGCGCTGCCGAGTGCGCGCCGCGCGAGCCCGGCGGGCGTGGACTGGGCCTGCGCCAGCGCGGCTTCGGCCTGCACTTTCACCCGCTCCACTTCGGCGGGGGCAAAGGCGGGATGGCGCACGACATCGGCGAGCAGGTCGACCGAGGGACTGAGATTGGCGGTCAGCGCGGACAGCGTCGCACTGGAGGTGTCGAGCGATCCGTCGATGGAAATGCTGGCGCCGAGCCGTTCCTGCGCCTCGGCGATCTGGGTCGCATCGAGGTGCTCGGTGCCCTGGTCGAGCATCGCGAGCATGAGCCCTTGCGTGCCGGGCGTGTCGAGCGCGTCGGCTGCGTAACCGGCGTCGAAGTCGACGGTCAGCACCAGTTTGGGCACGGCGGTGCGGCGGGCGAGCACGATGGGAATGCCGTTGGACAGGGTTGCTCGCTCGATCGCGGGGAAGGCCAGCGCGCCGACCGGGGCCACCGGCGGGGCCGAGATCTTCGGCGCGGGCGGCAGCGCGGGGGCGGGCCGCTTGGCATCGGGCCTGGGCGCCGGGGTCTTGTCCTCGTCGCCCCAGCCGCCGAGCTTGGCGCCGTCCATCGTGCGTTCGCCCGGCACGATGTCGAGCGCATAGACGGGACGCGAGAGCCACGTGTTCATCGCCGCCTTGATCTTGGCAGGCGTGAGGGCGGCCATCGCCGCCAGGTCATGCTTGTACTTGGCGGGATCGTTGGAATAGGCCTGACCTTCCGCCAGCGTGGCGCCCTTGCCGTCGAAGCTGCCGACGCGTTCGAGGCCGCCGATCTCCTCCGACAGCGTGCTCATGACCGAGCGGCGCACTTCGTCCTCGGTCGGTCCGTCGCGCAGGAAGTCGGCCAGCACCTTGTCGAAGGCGGCATTGGCGCGGGCGCGGTCGACGCCGGGCTTCACTTGCATGCCCATGCTGAGGAAGCTCATGTCCTCCTCGACCTGGGCGGAAGCGGAAGCGCCTACTGCGAGCTGCTGGCCGCGCACCAGTTCGTTGGCGAGGCGCGAGCTGGCGAGGCCGCCGAGGATGTCCATGCCCACTTCGAGGGCCGGGGCATCGGCATCGTTGAGGCCGGGGCCGGTCCAGTTGCGGGTGAGGTAGGTGAGCGGAACCTGATCGGCGATCTCGCGGTGGAGCGGGGCGGGCAGGGTGACCGGCCCTGCGGTGACCGGCGCGACGTCAGGGCCGCGCGGGATCTGGCCGAACCACTTCTCGACCAGCGGCCTGGCGGTCGCCGCGTCGATGTCGCCGGTCAGCACGAGCACGGCGTTGTTGGGGCCGTAATGGTCGGTGAACCAGGCGCGCACGTCGCCGAGGCTGGCGGCATCGAGGTCGGCCATCGAGCCGATGGTGGTGTGGCGATAGGGGTGGCCGACCGGCAGCAGGCCGTCGTTCAGCGCGTACTCGAACAGCCCGTAGGGCTGGTTGTCGCCCTGGCGTTTCTCGTTCTGGACAACGCCCCGCTGCTTGTCGAGCTTGTCCTGGGTGACGGCGGGCAGCAGGTGGCCCATGCGGTCGCTCTCGAGGAACATCGCCAGCGGCAGCGCGCCGGTGGGCACGGTCTCGACGTAGTTGGTGCGATCGTAGGAGGTCGATCCGTTGCTCGAGGTGGAGCCGGCGGCGTCGAGCGGTACGTCGAAGTCGGGCACATTGGCGGAGCCGCCGAAGAACAGGTGTTCGTAAAGGTGGGCAAAGCCGGTCTTGCCGCGCGGTTCGTTCTTGGAGCCGACGTGGAAGTAGAGCGTGACGCCTACGATCGGCGCCTTGCGGTCGGTGTGGACGATCGTGGTGAGGCCGTTGGCCAGCACGAACTTCTCGTAGGGGATGTCCACCCTGGAGACGAGAGCGGCCGGGGAGGCCGCCGCCTCGGCCATCGCCGCGTCGGCAGCGGATACGACATCGCGTGCCGCCGCGCGGGTATCCGCGGCCGACGCCGGCGGGCTGGAGGCATTCGTGGTCGCGCAGGCGGAGACAAGAAGGGCGGTGGCAAGCGCAGTGGCGCTGGAACGAGAGGCAAGTCGCATGACCCAAGGTCTATCACGTTGATCGCGGCTGACCAGAGTTTCAATCGCTTGGAAGGCAACGGCGCTCGACCGGCGTCGTCGCCTTGCGCAAAATCGGATCAGCCGCGCCGGAAGATCTGCCCCGAATCGAAGCGGGTGATGCGCCATTCGCCATCGGCATCGCGGCGGCATTCCATCTTCACGTCGGCCACGGCCAGCGGGTCGCAATAGGTGTCGAACGGTCCCTCGCCGGCGGCGGCGAAGAACACCAGCAGGTAGCCGACGCTGGCCTTGTCCGCATCGTCGAACGAGACCCGCAGCGAGGTGATGATGTGGCGCATCGTCATCAGTCCGGCGCCGGCACGCAGGGCTTCGGCACGGCCCTGGTAGAAGGCTTCGACCGCCTGCAGTCCTTCGCGCCATTCGCCGCCGACATTGTAGGCGACGTCTTCGGCCAGGACGTCCGCCTTTCGCATTTCGAGGCCGTTGTGGATGTCGAGTTCGTCGCCCCATTCATAGACGACCTGCTTGATCGCCAGCACGTCCGCAGCCTGTTGGGGGGTGAATTTCGCCACTGTCGATGCCTCTTCCGGTTGGTCTGGTTGTGGGCGCAGAGGCTATGCAAGGGTTGCTCCCGCGCCAAGCCTTCCTTGCACGAGCGGCGCGTTCAACGCCCCGGCGACGCGGCGGTGTTCGACCGGGTGCGAACGCCTGCGGTCGATTGGCACTGGCAATCGCGTGGGGCGCTCCCATCTAAGGGCCGTCCCGGGGCGATTCGATCGAGGCAATTGTGCGAAATCAATGCGAAACCCGCGGTTTCCCGACATTCTGAAAATCTTCAGAGAGGCACTTGTGTTGCATATATGCAACACTATATAATCGAGGTCAGGAGGCATTCACGACCATGAATCTCGAAAAGTTTACCGACCGGGCCAAGGGGTTCCTTCAGGCGGCGCAGACCGTTGCGATCCGCATGAACCATCAGCGCATCGGCCCCGATCACATCCTCAAGGCCCTGCTGGAAGACGGCGAGGGCATGGCCTCGGGCCTGATCCAGCGTGCGGGCGGCAATGCCGCGTTCGCGCAGCAGGAAGTCGACAAGGCGCTGGCCAAGGTTCCGGCGGTGTCCGGCAGCGGTGCGCAAAGCACGCCCGGGCTGGACAACGACGCCGTGCGCGTGCTGGACCAGGCCGAGCAACTGGCCACCAAGTCGGGCGACAGCTTTGTCACCGTGGAGCGCATGCTGCTGGCGCTGGCGCTCGCCACCACGACCTCGGCCGGGCAGGCGCTCAAGGCGGCCAATCTCACCCCGCAGGCGCTGGAAGCAGCGATCACCGAACTGCGCGGCGGCCGCACGGCGGACAGCGCCGGCGCGGAAAACGCCTATGACGCGATGAAGAAGTACGCACGCGATCTCACGCAGGCGGCACGCGACGGCAAGCTCGATCCGGTCATCGGCCGTGACGAGGAAATCCGCCGCACCGTGCAGATCCTTGCCCGTCGCACCAAGAACAACCCCGTCCTCATCGGCGATCCCGGCGTCGGCAAGACTGCCATCGCCGAGGGCCTTGCCCTGCGCATCGCCAATGGCGACGTGCCCGACAGCCTCAAGGGCCGCAGCCTGATGGCACTCGACATGGGCGCGCTGATCGCGGGCGCCAAGTATCGCGGCGAGTTCGAGGAACGCCTCAAGGCCGTGCTCGACGAAGTGAAGGGCGCGGAAGGGCAGATCATCCTGTTCATCGACGAGATGCACACGCTGATCGGCGCGGGCGCCTCCGAAGGCTCGATGGACGCGGGCAACCTGCTCAAGCCCGCGCTCGCGCGCGGCGAACTGCACTGCATCGGCGCCACCACGCTCGACGAGTACCAGAAGTACGTCGAGAAGGACGCCGCCCTGCAGCGCCGTTTCCAGCCGGTCTTCGTGGGTGAGCCGACGGTCGAGGACACCATCTCGATCCTGCGCGGCCTCAAGGAGAAGTATGAGCTGCACCACGGCGTGCGGATCACCGACGGTGCCATCGTGGCGGCGGCGACGCTCTCCAATCGGTACATCACTAACCGCTTCCTGCCCGACAAGGCGATCGACCTCATGGACGAGGCGGCCAGCCGCATCCGCATGGAAGTGGAAAGCAAGCCCGAGGAGATCGAGAAGCTCGACCGCCGCATCATCCAGCTCAAGATCGAGGAAATGGCGCTCGGCAAGGAGACCGACGAGGCATCGAAGGATCGGCTCGCCACCCTGCGCGAGGAACTGGCGAATCTCGAACAGCAGTCGAGCGAGCTGACCACCCGCTGGCAGAACGAGCGCGACAAGATCGCAGCCGAGGGCAAGATCAAGGAGCAGCTCGAAGCGGCCCGCGTGGAGCTGGAGCAGGCCCAGCGTTCGGGTGATCTCGCCAAGGCGGGCGAGCTGTCCTACGGCACGATCCCCGCGCTTGAAAAGCAGCTGGCCGAGGCGCAGGCCCAGGCCGGAAACGCGCTGCTGCGCGAGGAAGTGACCGAGGACGACATTGCCGGCGTCGTCAGCCGCTGGACCGGCGTGCCGGTCGACAAGATGCTGGAAGGCGAGCGCGAGAAGCTCCTCAAGATGGAGGAAGTGATCGGTGCGCGCGTGATCGGCCAGAAGGATGCGGTCTCGGCCGTGTCCAAGGCGGTGCGCCGCGCCCGTGCGGGGCTGCAGGACCCGAACCGGCCGCTCGGCTCGTTCCTGTTCCTCGGCCCGACGGGTGTCGGCAAGACCGAACTGACCAAGGCGCTGGCCGGCTTCCTGTTCGACGACGACAGCGCGATGGTCCGCATCGACATGTCGGAGTTCATGGAGAAGCACGCGGTGTCCCGCCTGATCGGCGCGCCTCCGGGCTATGTCGGTTACGACGAGGGCGGCGTGCTGACCGAAGCCGTGCGGCGCCGGCCCTATCAGGTCGTGCTGTTCGACGAAGTCGAGAAGGCGCATCCGGACGTGTTCAACGTGCTGCTGCAAGTGCTCGACGATGGCCGCCTGACCGACGGGCAGGGCAGGCTGGTGGACTTCACCAACACGCTGATCATCCTGACCAGCAACCTCGGCAGCCAGTACCTTGCCGGGCTGGACGAAGGGCAGGACGTGGAGACGGTCGAGCCGCAGGTGATGGAAGTGGTGCGCGGGCATTTCCGGCCCGAGTTCCTCAACCGTCTCGACGAGATCGTGCTGTTCCACCGGCTGGGGCAGGAGCACATGGGCCCGATCGTCGACATCCAGGTGGCGCGCGTGCAGAAGCTGCTCAAGGACCGCAAGATCGTGCTCGACCTCACCGATGCGGCCAAGCGCTGGCTGGGCCGGGTGGGTTACGATCCGGTCTACGGCGCGCGTCCGCTGAAGCGGGCGGTGCAGCGCTACTTGCAGGACCCGCTGGCCGAGAAGCTGCTCGGCGGCGAGATCCCCGACGGTTCCCACGTCCGGATCGACGATGGCGACGGGGCGCTGGCGATCAGCGTCGACTGATCGACCGGCAAGGATAGCCCAGAAACGAACAGGCGGGGGCCGGGCGCATCAGCGTCCGGCCCCTATCTCCGTTCAGGCGATCAGTTCAGGCGATCAGTTCACGCGGTGTGCCTTCATGGCGCGGATCGTCTCGAAGCGTGCCCAGTAGGAGCCGAGCGCGGCTTTCTCGAGTTCGATCGTCTGGCCGGAAGCGGGCATGCGCGCGGTGCCGAGGGGATCGTTGGTCTGCCATTCGGCGCCGTCGGAAAGACGGAACCAGATCTTGCCGTTGGCGATCTGTTTGACCGCTACCAGCGTGCTCTGGATCTTGTTGACCTGTTCGCCGGCGGCTTCCTCTTCATTGCCGCCGAACAGCCCGATGCGGGGAAGCGAGAACCCGAAGAGCGAACGACGGATTTCCTTCACCCCTTCATTGTCGATGACGCGCAGCTTTCCGGAATCGACGGACTGGGCAAACACCGCGCTTTCGCGGTCGAAACAGGCGAGCCGCTCGGCGTCCGACGCGATCGACCGGCAGGTTTCCAGCCTCTGAAGATCGGGCGGCGCGGCCGTGGGAGCATCCTTCGCCGCTCCCGCCTCCGGGAGCAGGAGGCCCAGGCACAGGCCTCCGAGCGAAAGAACGGACAAAAGGCTGTTGCCCCCGATGCGCATGACCTGGTGTGCTCCCTGTATCGTTGAGACTGGCGATGTGCCTACAGCAGGGCGCCGCATTTGCAAAACCGCGCTTGGGGAATCCTGGCGCCTCGTTTGCGCTGCGGTGTGCATTGCGGTGACAGGGCCGGACCGGGCACGGACTTTGAGTTTCAAGGAAAAAGGCCCGCCGCATGAAGCGGAGGGCCTTTTGCTTCCGGTCGTCCTGACCAAGGTCTTGGGGCTGTTGATCCGATTGCATCGGATGAGCTGCCCCAAGATTTCGGTTTCACGCGTTTTCCGGGTCATCAGGTGATTCCCCCTGATGAGAAAACGCCTTAGCCGTTCGGATTCATCCCGGCGCGGTTGCGGGTGATCAGGTCGTCCGCGTCCTGGCTCTGCTGTTCGCGGATGGCACGCCATTCCGCATTGGTCTTGCAGAT
Source organism: Sphingomonas sp. IC081 (assembly GCF_006874585.1). Lineage (GTDB taxonomy): Bacteria > Pseudomonadota > Alphaproteobacteria > Sphingomonadales > Sphingomonadaceae > Novosphingobium. The sequence continues at coordinate 2,318,980 of NZ_CP029761.1, read as the reverse complement.
GCGCTTCTTGACCACGAGCGAGCCGGTTTCCGTCAGCTGCTTGCAGCGGACGGCGTTGGGGGCATTGCGGTCGGGCTTGGGCGGATTATCCGCAAGTGCCGGCATGGCCACGACAGCCAGGCCGGTCAAGAGGATGGCTTTGAGTACTTTCATGAAACAACTCCTTGGAGATCAAGAGACCGTTCGAGGCTTCCGCCAATTCGCGTGCTGTCTTCCCGGATCAGATCGCGGGCAGCGCCTGTCTGTCGGACTTTGTCTTGCTGTCGTCAGCCGTAGCGTAGAATTGCTGTAATAACATCTGCTCCGCAAGGGACAAATGCGGATTCCAGACGTCAAATATCAAAACGACCCGCAAATGATCGCTGTCGTTCCAGGCTTCGTGTTCTATCGTGTCGTCGAAGGCGAAGGCCGCGCCTTCGCGCCAGCTCCGGGTCTCTCCGCCGACCCGGAAACCGCAACCGGGCGGAACGATCAGGGGCAGGTGGATGATGGCGCGGCTGTTGGTCACCCCGGTATGGGGCGGGATCCGGCTGCCGGGTTTCAGCAGCGAGAAAAACGCCGAGGGCGTGCGGCCGGGGATGTCCGGGCGGGGGATCGCTTCCAGCGCGGCGGCCGTCTGCGGGCAGGCATCGCATACCGCGTCGTTGCGCTTGCCATATTCCCAGAGGAACACCGCGCCCCAGTCGAGCGACTGGTCGAGCGCGGTCCACTTGTTCTGCGGTGTTCCCGCCTCCTGCTGCAGGTAAGGGCGCACATCCTTGCCGCTCCCGGCCATCAGTGCCAGGAATTCGCTGCGGATGGCCTCGGTTTTTGCCTCCAGGTCGCTCATCCAGGCAAAGTGCTTGCGGTCGAAGAATTCGTCGGCCGGCAGGAACGGATAGTGCAGTCCCGAGCAGTGGTTCTGGAACAAGGTGCGGCGGTTGAATTCGCGGTCGAGGCAGGCCTGGAAACGGCGGCGGGTCGTTTCGTCGGCCCCGCTCAGTTGGTCGGCCAGACCCGCTTCGACATAGGCGGCGAAATCGGCCTTGTGCGCCTGGAGGAAGCGCTTGCCCTGTTCGAGCATTTCGGCGAGTCCGGGCGGAATGTCGGCAAGCCCGGCCGTGAGTGCGAGCACCTTGCCCCAGGTGTCGGCCGCATCCTGCCGTTCGTCCAGCCTTTGCTGCAACTGGCCCATGCGGATCTGCGCCATGAGGTTGCGCTGGTCGATGGCGATCGCCTGGCGCAGCGCCGCGCGTTCGCCTTCGCTATCGTCCCGTCCGCGCTCGGCCGAGGCAAGGTTCATCCAGAGCGCGGCTTCGCCGGGATCGCTCTGCGCCGCACCCCGGAAATGCTCGCGGGCTGCGGCAAAGTCCTTGCCGTCGAGCGCGATCAGGCCGAGCAGGTTGAGCGCCTGCGGCATGCCGGGTTGATGTTGCAGCGCTTCTTCCAGCTTGCTGCGGGCTTCTTGCACCTGCCCGGTCTGGCGTGCCTGCACGGCTTGTTGAAACAGGCGTGTGACGATCGTGTTCATGTAAGTCCCCCCGCCCCGTCAGGGGCTGATGACACGATCGCTAGCACAAGTTTCCGCGCGGGCAACGGGCAGAATCGGAGCGCTCTTGTAAGGCGGGAAGACGCGTGCGAAGGCTGATAGGGATGACCGATACCCAGCTGCAGATCCGCGATGTCGTGAAGGATGCCCAATGGTTGGCGCACCGCTACGATCCAGGACACGACGCCTTTCATTTTCACCGGCTGCCGCGCGCGGGCCACGGCCAGATTCCGTTCCTGACCGATGAACATCTGGGCGATCAGGGGCGCCTGGTGCTGCGCCGTGCCGACGTCATGGCCCATGCACCGGCAGCCGCGCCGCTCCATTTCGTGTTCCATTCGGCCTATTGTTGCTCGACCCTGCTGGCTGCGGCTTTCGACAGTCCCGGGCTGTCGATCGGCCTCAAGGAGCCGACGCTGCTCAACGACATCGTCGGCTGGCGCCATCGCGGTGCCAAGGGGCCTGATGTGGCGCGGGTGCTGGACCACAGCCTGCACATGCTGGCGCGGCCGTTCGGCCCCGCAGAGGCGGTTGTCGTCAAGCCGTCCAACGTGGTCAATGCGCTGATCCCGGGGATTCTGGCGCTACGGCCGCAGGCGCGGGCCTTGCTGCTTCACGCGCCGCTGGAGACCTATCTCGCCTCGATCGCGCGCAAGGGCATGTGGGGGCGCCTGTGGGTGCGCGACCTGTTCCAGAAGCTGGAGCTTGAAGGCATGCTGGCGCCGCTCGGTCTGGCGCGCGAGCAGTACCTCGGGTTGACCGATATTCAGGTGGCGGCGGTGGGCTGGCTGGCGCAGCAGCGCCAGTTCGAAGCACTGACCGCGCAATACGGCGACCGGGTGGCGACGCTCGATAGCGAAGTCCTGGTGGCCCGGCCGATCGATGCGCTTGTCGCGCTGGCCGGACTGTTTTCGGTGCCGATGTCGCGCGAGACGATCTCGGAGATTGTCGGCGGCCCGATCTTCACGCGCGATGCCAAGAACGGTGCGTCCTTCGAGGCGGGGCAGCGGGAACGGCAGGCGAGGGAAGGGCTGCGGGTGCACGGCGAGGAAATCGAGAAGGTCGCCCATTGGGCTTCCGTGCTCGCGGCGAATGCCGGTGTGCCGATGACCCTGTCGCGGCCGCTTCTGGCTTAGGCAGTGCGCGCGCGCCCGCCTCGGGGAGCGCGCGGTGCCACGACGTGAGGACAAAAAAGGGCCGGTGTTTCCACCGGCCCTTTCCTTTTGGCTTAGCGCACAGATCAGAAGTTGAACTTCAGAGCCGCGGCGTAACGACGACCCAGGGTGTCGTAGGTCGACGGGTAGACGTTACCGCTGTTGTAGGCGGTGGCGCCGATCGTCGAACCGACAACCTTGGGCTTGGTGTCGAGCAGGTTCTGCACCGTCAGCGTCAGCGTCAGGTTTTCGTTCAGGTGAACACGGCCCGACAGGTCGAAGTAGCTCTTGGCCGGAATCTTGCGGTATTCCGGATTGACCATGCAGCCACCGGCGTCGGCGCCTTCCGGATCGGGGCAAGGCAGCGCCGAGGCCGGCTTGCCTTCGTTTGCGGCTAGGGCAGCGGCCAGATCGTCGGCATAGGCGGCCGGTTCATAGGTGACCTTGTCGATGTAGCGCCACAGGAGCGACACGTCGAAGTCCTTGAACGACAGCGTGGTACGTTCGGAGAACTGCCATTCGGGCTGAATGGAAGCGCAGTTGACCGAGTAGTAGCCGACGCAGTCACGGTTGATCGAGGAAGGCGAAGCCTTGAACTTCGAGCTGCCGGTCCAGTTGCCGTTCAGAGCGAGCGAGAGCTGGGCGAAGCCGAGGTCATGACCGTAGTTGACCGTGAAGTCGATGCCGTCGGTCTTGAGCGTACCCTGGTTGGTGAGACCCAGGAACAGGCCCGGCGTGGTCGCGGCTTCACCGATCAGGTTACCCGATGCGGGGTCGCGCCGGATGATGGTGCAAGCTTCCTTGGTGGCGCTGGCGGCGGTCAGGTTGTCGAAGCAGGCGCTGATCGCGTCGCCCGGGGTGGGCGAGGTGATCGCGTCGGTGACCTTGATGTTGTAGTAGTCAACCGTTGCCGAGAAGCCGGGCAGGAAGTCCGGCTGGAACACGGCGCCGAGCTTCCAGCTGTTCGACTTTTCGGGCTTCAGCGCAAGGTTGCCGCCCGAAGTGGCGTTGACCTGGCCGGCCGGATCGCTCTCGATCAGGCCGAGGTAGGCGCCGCCGCCCTGTGCGGTGCAGACCGCGGCCAGGTTGGCGTTGGTCAGCGGAGCGCTGCCGGCGCAAGGATCGACGGCAAGGTTGGTCAGGCCGGTGTTGTTCGGCGCGAACAGTTCCGCGATGTTGGGCGCGCGCACGGCGTGCGCATAGTTACCACGGATCTTGAAGGCGCGGACAGGTGCCCAGGTGCCGCCAACGTTCCAGGTCCAGGTGTTGTAGCCCGGCTTGCCCGGGGCATCGACGGTGTAGCTCGAGTAACGAGCGCCGCCCTGAGCCGTCAGTTCTTCGAAGAACGGCTTGTCCTGGACGATCGGCACGACGAGTTCGCCGTAGGCTTCGTAGACGTCGTAGCCGCCCGAGATGTTCGGCGACGCGCCGCCCGAACCGCCAAGGTCACCCGACTGCGACAGGAGATCGGATTCCTGCGAAGCGGTGTACTTGCGGTATTCGGCACCGATAGCGAAAGCGACGCTGTCGCTGGCCCAGGGAACGTTCCAGCCGATGTCACCGTTGATCAGGCCGCGGACCTGCGCGAGCGAGGTCTTGGTGACGACCTGGCTGTTGGCGGTGAGGTACTGGTTCATCGCGTCGGTGATCGAGCCGTCGGGGCCGAACACGTTGAGCGGGACGCAGTCATCCGAACCGTCGAGGCAGGTGTCGGTGTTGGTGGCGAGCAGCGCGTTGCGGACGCGGCTGTTCAGCCAGTAGCCCTTCTGGGTCTGGATGTTTTCGGATTCGCCGTAGGCGCCCGAAACGTCCCAGTTGATCGAGTCGGTGATGCCGCCGCGAGCACCGGCCTTGTAGTCGAAGAAGGTGGTGGAGAATTCCGAGACGCGCGGACCGAATTCGGTGGCACGACGGTAGAGACCGGTCGTCACCGTGCGGTAGTTCGGATCGTTCGGGTCGGTCGCCACGGCAGCGGCGTCGCATTCCGCCTGGCTGTAGAGCGGGGTGTAGACACCGGCAGCCGTGTCCATGTCGCGGGCGCAGAAGGCATTGCGCTGCGCAGCGGTCATGTACGGGTTGCTGAGCGGGATCACGACCGAGAGGCCGCTGAACGAGCCCGAGGGCGCGATGATGGTCTTGACGGTGTTCTTCGAGAAGATGCCGCGCGTGTAGACTTCGACCGCGTCGCTCACTTCGTACTTGGCCTGGCCGAACATGTTGAAACGTTCGAACGGCGTCTGGAAGATGTTGTACGGGTTGAAGTTGAACGCGTCGAAGGCGCTGGTGGTGCGGAAGCCGGTGCCGTCAGCGGTGACCTGGCGGGTGCCGTTGCCGTTGTCGACGCCCAGGGCGTTGACGTTGCTGAAGCGCGACGGGCTCGAGGTGCCCGAGCCGCTGATGGCGCCCGAGTACGAGTCGATGCTCGAAGCGGCGAAGCCGCGGTCACCCTGGTAGACCGGGTCCGACTGCTGGTAGCCGACCGCGAAGACCACGTTGCCCTTGCCGTCGTCGAAGTCCGCACCCATGGTCAGGTCGGCGCGCACGTAGGCACCGTCACCGCGTTCGGTGATCTGGTTCGAGACGTTGGCTTCCAGGCCCGTGAAGTCGGACTTGACGATGAAGTTGACGACACCCGAGATGGCGTCCGCACCGTAAGTGGTGGACGCGCCGCCGGTCAGAACGTCAACGCGTTCCACCAGGGCGACGGGGATGTTGTTAAGGTCGAAACGGCCGTTCAGTTCTGCCGGGACCAGACGGTCGCCGTTGAGCAGCACGAGGTTGCGGTTGGAACCCAGGCCGCGCAGGTTGACGAACGAAGCGCCGCCGTTGCCGTTGTTGACGGCCGAGCCGACGCTGGGAACGATGCCGGGGATTTCACGCAGAATGTCTTCTGCAGTGTTGCTCTGCTTCAGTTCGATCTGGTCTGCCGTGGTGGTCAGAACCGGGTTCGACTGCAGGTTCGGGTTACGGATCAGCGAGCCGGTAACGACGATTTCCTGTGCGGGGTTGGCGGCGGCTGCATCAGCCTCGGCGTCCTGCGCGTAGGCGCCGGTCGTGCCGATGGCGAACGCGGCGACGCAGGTCGCGCTGCGAAGAGCAGCCTTTTTCAGAGTGGTGTTCACGTTGGTGTGTCCCTTGTTGCTTTCGTCCGCCCACCAATGAAGCGTGACCAATCTCTGGTGGGCGACCCGGATGCAGGCAGCCTGACGCCGGAAAGCGTATTACTGCCATGAAGGTTTTGTTGCGCCGGGAGGGGTATGTTTCAATGCAATTTGCCATGCGGCGCAATTTGGCTGCAATGTTGTGCTATTCCTGCAACACGGGGTGATGCCAAAACCGACAGGGGGGCGGGAATCGTGCCTGTTTCTGCGGCATGGGGATGGTAACGCAGCTGTTGTTTGCCTGTCGTGAAGTGCAATAAAATTGCAGCAACGGCGGCAATGGGGAAATCCTGTATCGCAGTCGCGGCGTTCGCAGGTTGCGCATTGACCCTGCCTGCGGCTGCTTTTAACCGGGTGCTTAAATTTAGGGCACGCTGAAAAAGCGGGCGTTGAAAAACGACGCTTCATCGCCGGGGCAGGAAAGGGAAAAAGGCAATGATTCTGGACAGCAGCATGGCCGCGGTGGTGACCGGCGGGGCATCGGGACTGGGGGCCGCCACCGCCCGGGCGCTGGCCGACCGGGGCGTGAAGGTCGCCATCTTCGACCTGAACGAGGCGGCCGGCGAGGCGATCGCCGCCGAGATCGGCGGGGTGTTCTGTGCTGTCGACGTGACCAGCGATGCCAGCGTCGACGCCGGTTTTGCCAAGGCCAGGGCGGCGCACGGCCAGGAGCGTGTGCTCGTCAATTGCGCCGGCATCGCGCCAGCTGCCAAGACCGTGGGCAAGAACCGCGAGACCGGGGAGCCGCGTGCCCACGACATGGCGGTGTTCGAGAAGGTCATCGCGATCAATCTCGTCGGCACTTTCCGTTGCATCAGCAAGTCGGCTGCCGGCATGGCCAGCCTTGATCCGGTAGATGCGTTCGGCGCGCGCGGGGCGATCGTCAACACCGCTTCGGTGGCGGCGCAGGACGGCCAGATCGGGCAGGCGGCCTATGGTGCCTCGAAGGGCGGCGTACTGGCGATGACCCTGCCGGTGGCGCGCGATCTCATGAGCGAGGGCATTCGCGTCAACACCATCCTGCCGGGCATCTTCGAGACGCCGATGATGGCGGCGATGCCGCAGCAGGTGCAGGATGCGCTGGCGGCGATGGTGCCGTTCCCCAAGCGTCTCGGCAAGGCGGAGGAGTACGCGAAGCTGGCGCTGTTCATGCTGGAACACGATTATCTCAATGGCGAGAGTGTCCGTCTCGACGGCGCGATCCGCATGGGGCCGAAGTAAGCGACCGGGATGGTGCAGGCTAGCGGCAATCATGAGGAGGGCGCGCCTCCGCCGGGCGCGCGGGCGCAGCTTCTCGACACGGCGAGTGCGATCATGCGCGAGGGCGATGTGGTCGACATATCGCTGTCCGAACTGTCGCTGCGTTCCGGGCTCAATTCGGCGCTGGTGAAGTATTACTTCGGCAACAAGGCGGGATTGCTCAAGGCGCTGCTCGATCGCGACTGGCAGTCCATCGTCACCAGTGTCGATGCGCTGCTGGCGAAGGACGGCTGGTCGCCCGAGGCCAAGCTCCGGCGGCACTTGTGGAAGGTTGTCGATACCTTCTACGAGGTGCCCTACCTCAACCGCCTGACCATGCGCATGGTGCGCGAGAGCGACGATGCCGAGGCGCGCCGGATCGCCGATTGCTATCTGTCGCCGATCTACCGGGCGTACGAGGAACTGATCGGGAACGGCGTCGACGCGGGGGTGTTTCGCGAGATCGACCCGCAGTTGTTCTATTTCACGGTGACCGGGGCGGTCGACCGGTTCTTCTCGGCGCGGCTGGTTCTCAAGCACTGTTTCGGTCAGGACACGTTGACCGAGGAACTGCGCGACCGCTATCGCGAGCATACCATCGACATCATCATGGCAGGTATTCTTGCGCGCTGAAAAAGGCAGCTTCTGGCACATCGGGGTCATTGGCGGATCGGGGCTGACGGCCGGAATCGAACTGGAAGAGGCGCAGGAGATTGCTGTCTCCTCGCCTTTCGGAGAGCCGTCGGGGCCGGTGGTGACCGGGCGCCTGGAAGGTATCCGCTTCACTTTCATCGCCCGGCACGGGGCGGGGCACAGGATCCCGCCTTCGGCGGTCAACTACCGCGCCAACATCGACGTGCTGGCTCGCTGCGGGGTCACCGACGTGCTGGCGCTGTCGGCCATCGGTTCGCTGCGCGAGGAGATGGCGCCGGGGCACATGGTCATGGTCGACCAGTTCATCGACCGCACCCACGGCCGTAGCGACAGCTTTTTCGGCACCGGCATGGTGGCCCATGTCTCGCTGGCCGATCCGGTCTGCCCACGCCTGTCCCGCCTGACGGGCGAGGCGGCGAGACTGGCCGGGGCCGCGGTCCATCCGGCCGGCTGTTATCTGGCCATGGAAGGCCCGCAGTTCTCCACGCGGGCGGAAAGCCGGATGTACCGGGCCTGGGGGGCGGACGTGATCGGCATGACCGGCATGCCCGAGGCGCGGCTCGCCCGCGAGGCGGAACTGCCTTACGCGATGCTCGGCATGGTCACCGACTATGATGCCTGGCGCGAGGACGAGGCGGGCGTGGAGGTGAGCCATGTCCTCGAAGTGATGCACGCCAATGCCCGGATCGCGCGCCAGACGCTGCGCCTGCTGGCGGCCACGCTGCCGGCGGAGCGGACCCATAGCCCGATCGACCATGCGCTGGACCATGCCCTGATCACCGCGGCCGAGGCTCGGGACGGCGGTCTGGTGGCAAGGCTCGATGCGGTGGCGGGCAGGGTGCTGGATCGCGGCTGAGCGGCCATGGCAAGGCGAAAGAAGCGCTATCTGACGGCCACGATGCCCGATGGTTATGTGAAGACCATCGGGCCGACGTCCGATTCCTTCACCCACTACTGGCGTATCGTCGCCGAACTGGAAAACGGCAAGACCGAGGTGTTCTGGGGCCACGAGCGCTCACTGGCCGAGGCGAAGCGCAAGCGTGCCGCAAGCGAAGATGCCAAGCGCATGCGCGGTTGGAAAAGCTACCAGTTCGAGATCGTGGAACTGGTTGAAGTTCCAGTCTGAACCGATTGATATTTTTGAGAAATCCGCGTTGGCGGTAAGGAAATGGTGGAGCCTAGCGGGATCGAACCGCTGACCTCCTGCATGCCATGCAGGCGCTCTCCCAGCTGAGCTAAGGCCCCAATCATTTCGCCGGTTCAACCCTGGGTGGCTTGACCGCGTCCCCTGCGTGCGCCGGGGAGGAGCGCCCTTTGGCGGGAGTTCGGCTCGCTGGCAAGTGGAAAATTGAGTTATCAACAGGAGACTGGCGAAACCCCTGCGGCAGCCGGGCGGAACCGGATGCGTGCTTGCGCAAGGGATCGGGCCCGTGGCGGTCATGGCTTTGGCGGTCATGGCTTTCGCCTTAAGGGCGGCGGCATTGTCGGCGCGCTGATGCGAAAATCCCCTCCGCGACGGGTGGCGCGCAGGGGATTTCGATTCGGGCTGTCTGTTTCGGTTATTTCGGAGGGTGCGGATCGCCGCCCGAGAAGGCGTCGGCGATCGAACAGGCTGCCGGACCCAGAATGACCACGAAGAGCGTGGGCAGGATGAACAGGATCAGCGGCACGGTCATGATCGCGGGCAGGCGTGCGGCCTTTTCCTCGGCGCGCATCATGCGCTCGTTGCGGAATTCGGCCGAGAGCACGCGCAGCGCCGAGGCCAGCGGGGTGCCGTAGCGCTCGGTCTGGATCATCGTCGTGACCACGCCCTTCATGGCATCGAGATTGACGCGGTAGGCGAGGTTCTCGAACGCCTGGCGGCGTTCGGTGAGGAACGAAAGCTCGATCGAGGTCAGCGAGAACTCGTCGCCCAGTTCCGGATAGGCACGCCCCAGTTCGCGGGCGACGCGGTCGAAGGCGGCGTCGACGGTGAGGCCGGCTTCGGCGCAGATCACCAGCAGGTCGAGCGCGTCGGGCAGGCCCTTGCGGATCAGGTCGGTGCGCTTGGTGATGAGGTTCTGCAGGAAGATGTCCGGGCCCTTGTAGCCCGCCAGCAGCATCGCCGCGAAGCCCATGAACTTCTTGAACGCGCTCCATTCGGGGAAGTAGTCGATCCCGTAGATCACCAGCGCGGCCGTGCCGCCCAGCACGATCGGGGCGACCATGCGGGCAAAGACCACCGCGACGGCCCATTCCTTGTCACGAATTCCGGCCTGCGCCAGCTTCTGCTGGATGACCTTGAGCTGGCTGTCCTGCAGCACGCGCATCGCGCCAAGCACGCTGCCGAGCTTGTCGGTGGTCTCGTTGCGGCGCACGACCGAGGCGCGCTTCTTGGCATTGGTGGTGATGATGCCGGTCTTCAGGGCCTCGCGGCGCTGGTTCAGCGCCTTCACGCGCTTGGCCATCGGATCGCGCACGGTGACAGCCGCGTAGATCGCGAGGATCACGGAGGCGGCGGCGACCAGCGAGAGCAGGGTACCGACAAAATAGACGTCGAAGCCCAGCAGCGTCGGACCGGCGGGTTGGTTGAGCATGGTGCCTGGTTCCTTCCGCTCAGATCTCGAAGCTGACCATCTTGGCCATGATGAAGGCGCCGATGCCCATCCAGATGCCGCCGCCGATGCCCGCGACCATCAGGCGTTCGTCGATGAAGAACTTTCCGATGTAGCCGGGATTGATCCAGTAGATCATGCCGAAGACGATGAAGGGCAGCGAGCCGACGATGTAGGCAGAGGCCTTCGATTCCGAGCTCATGGCGCGGATCTTGAGTTTCATCTGCGAACGCTTGCGCAGCACGTCGCCCAGGTTGGCGAGCGTTTCGGCCAGGTTGCCGCCGGTCTCGCGCTGGATCGCGAGGGTGATGCAGAAGAAGTTGAATTCGGGAATTTCAAGACGATCGGCGGTGTTCTGGAGGGCTTCCTCCATGGTCTTGCCGATCTTCATGCGCTCGGTCACCAGCTTGAATTCCTCGCCGACCGGTCCGGGGATCTCCTGGGCGACGATGCCCAGCGTCTCGGTGACCGGAAGGCCCGAGCGCAACCCGCGCACGAGCAGGTCGATGGCGTCGGCGAACTTGACGTTGAAGGCGTTGGTGCGGCGGCTGATCAGCTTGTTCAGCACGAAGTGCGGCAGCGCCGCGCCGGTGAACAGGCCGAAGGCAAGCGCGAAGGGCAGTACACCGGATTTCACGAAGACCAGTGCGGTCACGCCAAGGCCGATACCCAGCGAGGTGTAGAGATATTGCGGGATCGTCCAGCTCTGGCCCGAGCGATAGAGCCGCAGCGCCAGCGCATCGATGCGCGAGCCCGAGCCGGCGACCTTGTGGGCGCGCGGCTTGCGGGCGGCGACGGCCTTGCGCATCTGCGCCTCGACGCGGTCGGTCGCGCTCTGCGAATGGCGGAAACGCACGCCCTTGAGCCGGCGCGTCTTTTCCTTGTCGGGCGAGGGACCGGCAAAAGCCGCCCAGAGCAGCCCGATCACGGCCGTGAGGCCGACTGCCAACATCAGGATTGGGATCAGATTCATGCCCGTCGCTCGCCTTCATCGGGGCCTTGCGGTGCCTGCCGGGCCGGTCCTGCGACGGGCCCGGCAGGCACTGCGATCAGGCCGCGGTTTCCTTCTTGGAGGCCTTGCTGATGATGCCCTTGAGATCGAACTTGCCGAGCAGCGAGGTCTTGCCGCCCTGGTCCTTGGCGGAACCGGACGGGCCTGCGCCTTCGCCGCCTTCCTCGATGATCATGCGCGAGAGTTCGCGGATGGCGCTGCCGGCGCGGGTCGAGCGATTGGCGTCGACAAACGTCTGGCCGAGCTTGGCCGCCAGCGATGCCGCCTTGATGTCATAGGGAATGCTGACGTGGATGCGGGTCTCGATCGAGGCCTCGAAATCGGTCTTGCTGATCTCGGCCACGCCCGACTGCATCTTGTTGGCGACGATGATGACGCGCGTGTGCGGTGCATTGGCCTTGAACCAGGAGAGCATGCGGATCGTGTCGCGGGCCGAGGCCAGCGTCAGTTCGGTGACCAGAACCACCACGTTCACTTCCGCGACCAGTTGCGGGAAGTTGATCAGCATGTTGCGCGGCAGGTCGACCACGGTCATCTCGAAGGCCTGGCGAAACTCCTCTTCCAGCTGGAGGAAGGCGGAGCCGTCGGTCATCAGCGGAGTGCTGATCGGCGCTTCGGCGGAGAGGATCGCGAGATTGTCGTTGGCGCGGATCATCGCGCGTTCGATGAATAGCCCGTCGATGCGGCTGGGGTTCTCGATCGCGTCGGTGAGGCCCCGGCCGGGTTCGAGATCGAGCGTCAGCGCGCCGGTGCCGAAATGGATGTCGAGATCGAGCAGGGCGGTCGGCAGCTTGTTGTCGGCGCTGAACAGCCAGGCCAGCGAGGTCGCCAGCGTCGAGGCACCCACGCCGCCGCGCGTGCCGATCACCGCGGTCGAAATGTGCGACTTGGCGATGCCGCCGTCATGGTGGCGCGGCGCGGTGAACACGGCCTGGGCCTGTGCCAGCGTGTCGCGCACTTGTGCGGGCTGGAGGGGCTTGAGCAGGTAGTCGTGGATGCCGCTGGCGATGAGGTCGCGGTAGAGGCGCACGTCGTTGACCTGGCCCACCGCCACGACGACCGTGCCCGGCTCGCAGACTTCGGCGAGGGCATTGATGTCGTTGAGCGGATCGCCGCTTTCCGACAGGTCGACCAGCAGGATGTTGGGCGATGCGGTGATGGCCAGCGACTGCACCGCATTGCGCAGGCCGCCCTTGTTGCACTTCTCGGGCTGCCAGCCCATTTCGATGGCGATCGGGCGCAGCACGTCGAGCGAGGCTTCGTCGCACAGGTAGGCGGCGAACTGGTCACGCCCGTTCGGGCCGCCGGATTTCCAGGGTGCGTTCACGAGATCAGTCTCCCTTGCTCGAAGTGGCGGGAAGCTGGCCGCCGCCCTTGCCGGACGGGTCGGCCGCGCGGTAGGCCTCGATGGCCTTGGCGCTGCGAACGCTTACGCCGGTGTCGTTGGTGGCGCCGTGCAGCAGGTCTTCCGGGTTGGCGACCATGGCGGCAAGGTTCGAATTGGTCGCGCAGCCATAGTTGGTGGAGAGGCCGTTGGCGGGGTTGAAGTCGCTGTTCGAGGCCCAGTTGGGGCAGCCCGGCACATAGGCCTTGCTGCGCACCAGGACGATGCGGGCCTTGCCCTGGGCAACATAGCCGTCGGTCGCCGGGGCACCTTCGCTCAGCAGGATGCCGAAGCGCGCGGCAACGGATTCGACCGCGCTGCGGGTCGCGGGATTGCCGCCGGGATCCTCGACATAGATGCGATCGCCGTATTTTACGGTCATCGCCTCGAACCAGCCGGCGAGGCGCGACTGTTCGCCATAGGCGAGGCCGCCGCCGTCGGTGCCGACGTCGAGTGCGTAGTTGACCTTCTCGACCACCGGCTGGTTGACCGAATTCATCGAACGGTTGGTGGGAACGCCGCCGCAACCGGCGAGCGCGAGGCCCAGGGAAAGCGCGGCGGTGCACAAGGCGATCTTGGACGTGTTCATCGGTATCACCTTTCTCACTTCAGGCTGAAGCCGGGCTTGGCATCGCCCGTCGCGGAAGCCTTCGAGCTGCGGCTGTCGCTGGTGCGGGCATCGTTGCCGACCGCGGGTGCGGCCGGTGTGCCGCCCGAGGAGGGCGCCGAGGTCGCCGCGGGGCGCTTGTCGCCCGAGCTGCCGTCGCTGGCCATGTTGCCGAGCAGGCGCTGCAGGTCGTTGGGCGCATTGAACCCGTCGGTCGGCAGCTTGATGTCGGCGGCGTCGACCGGATTGACGAGGTAGGGCGTCACGACGATGACCAGTTCGGTTTCGCCGCGCTTTTAGCTGGTCGAGCGGAACAGCGAGCCGAGGATCGGCAGGTCGCCGGCACCGGGCAGCTTCTGGATGGTGTTCTGCGAGTTGTTGCTGAGCAGGCCGGCGATCATGAAGCTCTGGCCGGAACCCAGTTCCACGGTGGTCTCGGTGCGGCGCACGGTGAGGGAGGGCACCTGGAAGCCGTTGAGAGTGACGGCGCCTTCGCTCGAGAGTTCCGAGACTTCGGGGCGCACCCGCATCGAGATATGGCCGTTGGCCAGGACCGTCGGCGCATAGCTGAGCGAGACACCGTACTTCTTGTACTCGATCGTCACGTTCGAGCTGTTGGTGCCCTGCACGATCGGGATCGGGTATTCGCCGCCGGCCAGGAACTCGGCGCTTTCGCCGGAGAGCGTGGTGAGGTTGGGCTGGGCGAGGGTGGTCACCAGGCCCACCGTCTCGCCGGCATCGAGCGCGCCGAGGATGTTGAGGCCGAACAGCTTGCCGGTGGCCGCAAGGGTGCTGCCGCTGGTGATCGGCGAAACGGCGCTGGCCGTGGTCGAGGTGGTCGTGCCCATGCCGAGCGAGGAGCCGCCGGGCGTATACTGGGTGTACCAGCCCGAGCGCCCTTGCCCGAGACCGAACTTGAAGCCGCCGGTGCTGTCGACGGTGGTGATGTTCGACTGCATCGACTTGACCAGCGTGCGGCTGACTTCGGCAATGCGGACCTGCAGGTTCACCTGAAGCGGGGTTGCCATGCGCAGGCGGCTGATGACGTTGCCGTCCTTGCCGACATAGGCCTGGACCAGGCGCTCGGCCTCGGCGGCATCTTCCGGGGTCTTGACGGTGCCGGTCAGCAGGAAGGTGCTGGACCCCACCGTCGAGACGGCGATCCTGGCATCCGGCATCGCCAGGTGCAGCATCGATCCGACGCTGTCGATGTTCGAGCCGACCCGGATCGTGGCGGACCAGACCACCGCGCCCGAGGCGTTGCTGGCATAGACCGTGGTGGTGCCGCCGGCCTTGCCGAACAGGTAGAACTGGTTGCGCGACTTGACCTGCACGTCGGCCACCGCGTCGTTGGACACGAAGACGTCGGTCATCGTGCCGGGCACGTTGATGAGCTGGCCGTTGCCGATCGAGAGCGAGATGTCCTGGGCCGGGCGGACCACCGATTGCGCGGTGATCGGCGCGGCGACCGGGATGGCCAGCGGCGAGAGCACGCAGGCGGCACGCAGCAGGGATTTGAGAAGGCGCGTGTTCATCGTTTTGACCTTCGGCGGATGAATGCGGTTGGTGGCGACCTTGGCGCCGGTGGGCGCGATTGCGGCGGGGCGCATCAGTGGCTGCTTACCGGCTCGACGGAGACGTCCTTGCCGCGGGTGACGCGTACCACCGGACCGATCGGGACGGCGCGTGCGACAGTGGCGGCCTGGGCGGGCGGTCCGGCGGCGACCACGGGCTGGGCCGGCGCGTTGCCCTGCATCGAGGGACGGCTGGAGCGCTGGAAGCGCGAGACATCGCCGCCGGTCACGTAAGTCGTGTTGCCTTCGATCGGCTGGGTCATCGCGGTGCGCATGATCTGTTCTTCCTGCGCCTTGGTCGCGCCTTCGGGGACCTTGACCTGGCCGGCGGCGAGGATGCGTTCGAACTCACCCTGGTTGTCGGCGATCGAGCGCAGCGACAGGCTGATCGTGCCCAGCTCCTGCGCGACGGCGACCTTTTCGGCGATGCGGGGGCTGACTTCGAGGGTCACGGTGCTGACCGCCTTGACCACGGTCTTGCCGTCGACGACGTCCTGGTCGGTGGCCTGGTCGGTGGCGAGCACGCGCAAGTTGCGCAGGATGGTTTCGGAGGCGCGCAGCGGCGGGGTGCCGTCGTTGCCGGTCACTTCCTGCGTCAGCACGAGGTCGACGCGGTCGCCCGGGAACACGAAGCCGCCGACGCCGGTCTTGGCGGAAACCGGGATCGTCACCGCACGCATGCCCGGCGCCAGCGCGGCGGCGAGGAAGCCGCGGTCGCCCGGTGCGACGAGGCCGCCCTGGGTGATCGGCTGGCCGGCAGTGATCGGGTAGCGGACAACGGTGCCCATCAGCTTCTGCATGTCGGCCTCGCCCTCGATGAAGTAGGCGTCCTTCACCAGCTCCTTGGGCCAGTCCTGATAAGAGACCGAATCGGCGGTGATGATCGTGCCCACCGGCAGCGCGCGCTGTGCGACGAGGACTTTGGGGCCCGTCGGCGCGACGGCGGTGGCGGCACCGGCCTGGGGCGCCGATGCGCCGCTGAACATCGACCTGGCGGCAATGGCGGTCCCGGCTGCGACGAGCAGCGCAATGACCAGCAGCACCAGCTTCTTCTTATCCATGGCTAGGAAGCCCCCTGAGTGTCCCCGATTAACTATGCGTACATTCGGGCAAATTGGTTAAAATCAGGTTCACCCCAACACGGGGGCGGCATGAAAGGCCGAAATCCCGGTGGTCGCAGCGACCCAGAGGCCCGCTGCGGCGATGGCAACGCCGTAGGGCACGCGCAGGCGCGATTTCTGGCGGCGCTTGATATGGAAGAACCCGAGTGCGAACAGCGCGAGCAGGCCCAGCAGCGTGCCGGCGGCAACGAGCGCGGGCGAGCGGGACGAGGACAGCAGCGAATCGACCAGTTCCGGCGAGATCAGCGGTCGCCCTGTCGCCAGCGCCCAGGCCATGGCCGCCGCCACAAAGGTCCAGCCTGCCGCGACCAGCCAGGCGCCGATGTCGCACAGGGCCTCGCCCGGACGGCGTTCCATGTTGAAGGCGGCCATCGCCACCGAGGCGCCGCCACCGATCACGGCCATCAGCACGATCAGCTGGAGAAAGGGGGCAGGCGCAAACCACAGCGCCAGCGCGGCGAGCAACTTGACGTCGCCGCCGCCCATCTGGCGCAGCACGAACAGCACGCAGCAGATCGCGAAAGTCGCAAGGGCAAGGCCGATCTGGATGCCGATGCCGGTCCAGCCCAGGCCGATTGACAGCCACCACAGCGGCGCGGCCAGGGCGATGCCGGCATTGAGCCGGTTCGCGATCTCGCGGCGCTTGATGTCCGTCACGGCCGCCACGACCAGCGCGGTTGCCAATGCGGCCAGCAATGCGTACGAAAAATACGCCGATTGCATCTGTTAGTACCCCCCTTAACAGGGGAATGATCTAGCGGGCATCACTTACCAAATAGTAACCAGTACACTGAGGCTGGAATTCATCACGTGACCATCGAAATTTCCGAAATTTCCCATGCGTTCAACGTGATGGAGGGGGCTGGCCGGGCCCGCCGCGCCATTCCGCCAGGTGTCGCCGAAAGCCGCTGGACGGCAAGCGACGGCAAAAGCCAGATCCGCCGGATCGACTGGCCGGTGCCGGATGCGCCGCGCGGGTCGCTGCTGTTCCTGCCGGGGCGCGGCGATGCTTACGAGAAGTGGCTGGAGACGCTGGAGCAGTGGCATGCGGAAGGCTGGGCAGTTACCTCGATTGACTGGCGGGGACAGGCGCTGAGCGGCCGGCTCGGGCGTGATGGCATGACCGGGCATGTCGACGATTTCGGCCTCTGGATCGACGATCTTGCCCTGTTCTGGAAGGACTGGGCGCAGGAACGGCCGGGGCCGCTGGTGCTGGTCGGCCATTCGATGGGCGGGCATCTGGCCTTGCGTGCGGTGGCGGAGCGGCGGGTTTCTCCCGAGGCACTGGTGCTCTCCGCGCCGATGCTGGGTATCCATCCGGCTGCGATTCCCAGCGCCGTGCTGCATCCGGTTGCACGCGTGATCCGTGCTCTCGGCGATCCGCGCCGCCCGGCGTGGAAACATAACGAGAAGCCGCAGCTTGTCCCTCACGCCCGGATGAAGCTGCTTACCCACGACGAGGGGCGTTATGCCGACGAGGCGTGGTGGCGGCTGGAGCGTCCGGCCATGGCGATGGGCCCGGCCAGCTGGGGCTGGATCGAACGGGCGCTCGCCTCGATCCGCGGGCTGGAAGCCAAGGGAGTGCTCGAATCGGTCGCAGTGCCGGTGCTGCTGCTGGCGACGCGTCATGACGGCCTCGTGTCCTGGCCGGCGATTCGCCGGGCTGCGGCGCGCTTGCCGCAAGGCGAACTGGCCCAGTGGGGCAGGGAGTGCCGCCATGAGATCCTGCGCGAAGCCGATCCGGTCCGCGATTCCGCGCTGGCGACGATCCGGGACTTCCTGAACCGGAATGCGCCCGCTAGGGGCTGAGGCCCTATGCAAACGAGGTTCGATATCGTCGTGGTGGGCGCCGGCATGGCCGGTGCCTCGCTGGCAGCCCGCCTGGGCGCAAAGACCAGCGTGCTGGTGATCGAGGCGGAAGAGCGCCCCGGCTATCACGCCACCGGCCGCTCCGCCGCGTTCTGGACCGAAAGCTACGGCGGTCCGCGGGTCCAGCCGCTGACCGCGGCATCCGGCGCGGAACTGCGGGCGCTCGGGGTGCTGGCGCCGCGATCCGCGCTGACGCTGGGGCGGACGGGCGAGCAGGCTGAAGTCGAGCGATTCGCGCGGGTCTACGGCGATCTCGGGGTCGAGGTCCATGTGCTCGACCGCGCCGGGATCGCAGCGCGGGTGCCGGGCCTGCGGGGCGGCTGGGCATCGGGCGTGCTGGAGCCGAGCACCTGCGACATCGACGTGGCCGCGCTGCATCAGCACTATCTCGCCGCAGCGCGCCGCGAGGGGGTGGAGATCCGCTGCCGTGCGGGCTTGCGACGTGCAACGCGCTCCGCGCACGGCTGGTTGCTGGCGCTCGCCGACGGCACCGAGGTCGCCTGCGACGTGCTGGTCAACGCGGCGGGCGCCTGGGCCGATCCGGTGGCGCGGCTGGCCGGTGCGCGTCCGCTGGGCATCGCGCCCTATCGCCGCACGGTGGCCCAGCTCGCGGTCGGCCGCCCGGTGCCCGGCGATCTGCCGCTGGTGCTCGATGTGGGCGAGACGTTCTACTTCAAGCCCGAACATGGCCGCCTCTGGCTGAGCCCGCATGACGAGACGCCCAGTGTCCCGTGCGACGCCGCGCCCGAGGAAATCGACGTGGCGCTGGCCATCGACCGCCTGGAGCAGGTTGTCGACTGGCCGGTCGAGCGGGTCGAGCATCGCTGGGCGGGGCTGCGCTCCTTCGCGCCGGACCGGCTGCCGGTCTATGGTTTCGATCCCGCCGACCCGGCATTCTTCTGGTTCGCCGGGCAGGGCGGTTTCGGCATCCAGACCGCGCCGGCGGCCGCTATGCTGGGAGCGGCCCTGCTGCTTGGCGAGAAGGGCGGCGACCTCGATCCCGCGCCTTATGGGCCGGATCGTTTCGTAATCGCCTGAGCGTGCCCGCGTGTGGGCGGGGGTTACTCCGAACCGCGAACATCTTCCGTGCGTTCGGGCGGTTTCCGGCCCGGCGCGAGGAAGTGCCATACCAGCAGGACCGGCTCCAGCACCGCCATGCCGATCAGGATGCTGACCAGGCGCTGGATGGCCGGCAGGATATGCGCGTCGGCGTAGGAATCGGGGACCAGCACGACCAGCACCGTGAGCGTGAACTGCAGGCCGAGGTAGGTGATCTGCGGGAGCCCGTTCTCGATGTGGCGGCCGATGACGATGCCGAGGCACGTTCCCGCGATCAGCACCGGGGTGTTGCCTTGTGCGATCAGCAGCACGGTCAGCGCCAGGGCACCGCCGGCAAGGCAGCCCATCGTGCGCAGGAACAGGCGGCGCGTGACCGGCGCGAAGCCGCTGGCGCCGATGCCGCCGATCGGCACGATCATCACCGCCATCACGGTGACGGCCGCCTGCGCCATTTCGGGCAGGTCGAACAGGGCATGCAGCAGCGGCAGCACGGAAATGGCGAGACCCGCCTGCGCCGCGTGGCGTGCGGCGTTGGGGTGCCAGCCCATGCGTTCGGGCCGGGGACCTTGCAGGTCGAGCCACTTGCGGCCCGCCAGGGTGGCCGTCGTCAGGCTGACGAGGACGCAGGCGATGGTGCCCGCGATCACTTCCAGCAGGCGGGTCTGGGCAAAATCGATGGTGTCGAGCGCGGGGTGCTCCAGCTTGTCGAGCAGCACCATCTCGAAGGTCAGTCCGAACAGCAGCCAGGCATAGGCCCGCCGGGCAGTGATCATGCCGTAGAGCCCGACGGCGCCGACGATCGCCGCGCTTGCCATCGCCAGCGGCAGCGATCGGGCGGCCCAGGGCATGACCGCCAGCGCCAGCAACGAGCCGAGAGCGGTGCCGACGATGCGCAGCACGCCGCGCAGCATCGTTTCCGAAGCGCCGCTCTTGAGCAGGACAAAGGCGGTGAAGGCTGCCCAGCCGACCATCTTCGCGCCGATCAGATGGGCGATGACGATCGAGAGCATGACCGAGGCCACGCAGGCCCATTCGTCCGCCATGCGCGGGCCCGGCGTTATCAGCGCCCGCGCTTCCTGCCGGAAGTTCTCGCGCAAGGTATCGAGATTCAGCAGCCGGTCAGGCAAGCCATCACGCCTTGGCGGCTGCGACCGCCGCGTCGCTCGCCAGCTTGTCCACGCGCTCGTTCTCGGCATGGCCGGAGTGGCCGCGCACCCATTGCCAGTCCACCTTGTGGCGGCCGCTGGCCTCGATCAGGTCGTGCCAGAGATCGGCATTGCGCACCGGCTGCTTGCTGGCATTGACCCAGCCCTTCTTTTTCCAGCCGTGGACCCACTTGGTGATCCCGTCGATCACGTACTTGCTGTCGGTATGGAGCGTGACCTCGCAAGGCTCGGTCAGCGCATTGAGCGCCTTGATGACGGCGGTCATCTCCATGCGGTTGTTGGTGGTGTCAGGCTCGCCGCCCGCCATTTCCTTCTCGTGCACGCCCATGCGCAGCAGCACGCCCCAGCCGCCGGGGCCGGGATTGCCCTTGCAGGCACCATCGGTGAAGACGTCGACCTTCTTCATGCGCCGAAGATACCGTGATTGGCCGGATCGGCATAGAATTCGAGGCGGCGGGCAAAAGCCATCGGGTCCTTGGGGGTGACAAGCGCGTCTTCGGGCGTGTTCAGCCAGTCGTAGGCGCGGGTGGACAGGAAACGCACGGCAGCGCCGCGGGCCAGCACCGGCAGGGCGGCGCGCTCTGCGGCGGAGAGCGGGCGGACGCTCTCGTACCCTTCGATCAGGGCATCCGAGAGAGCGGCGTCGAAGCGGGTGCCGTCGCTGGAGAAGCACCAGGCGGCGTGCGTCACGGCGACGTCGTAGGCCAGCAGGTCGGTGCAGGCGAAGTAGAAGTCGATCAGGCCGGTGACCTTGTCGCCCAGCATCAGGACATTGTCGGGAAACAGGTCGGCATGGATCACGCCGCGCGGCAGGTCCGAGGGCCACTGCGCCGCAAGCGCAGGCAGTTCGCGCGCGACCAGGGCGGCAAGGTCGGCATCGATCGAGGCCAGGCCTTCGCTGCCGCAGTCGCCCAGCAGCTGCTGCCAGGCCGGCAGGTCGAGCGAGTTGGCGCGGTCCTGCCCGAAACGGGCCGAGGCGAGGTGGACTTGCGCCAGCGCCGCGCCGACCGCGCGGGCCTGGCCCACTGTGGGTTCGGATACCGAAACGCCGGGCAGGTATTCGATCAGCGCGAGCGCCTTCCGGCCCTCCGGCGTGTCGATCAGGCGGTGGCTGGCGCCGCCGCGGTCATGCATGGTGCGCGGCACCGGGCAACCCTGTTCGGCAAGGTGGTCCAGCAGGTCGAGGAAGAACGGCAATTCCGCGACTTCGGTGCGGCTTTCGTAGACCGTCAGGATGAACCGGCGCGAAGCCGCCGCTTGCTGGGTTTCGATCAGCCAGTTGCTGTTGGACACGCCCTCGGCGATGCCCTTGGCGGAAATCAGGGCGCCGACGTCGAAAGCCTCGACGATCGCCGCCATCTCTTCGGCGCCGAGCCGGGTATAGACTGCCATGTGCGAAAGATCCTCAGCGCGCGAGTTGGCGCGGCAGCTTGAACGTGATGGTCTCTTGCGCGGTGACGACCTGCTCGGCCGTGACATCGCGCAGTTCGCCGATGCGGGCGATCACTTCGTTGACCAGTTCCTCGGGCGCGGAAGCCCCGGCGGTGAGGCCGACGCTGGTCAGGCCGTCGAGCCAGGCGGGGTCGATCTCCGAGGCACGCTGGATCATCCGGCCGACCGACCCCGAACGCTCGGCCACTTCGACGAGGCGCAGCGAGTTCGAGCTCTTGGGCGAGCCGATCACCAGCACCAGTTCGCACTTCGGCGCGATCTGCTTGACGGCGGCCTGGCGGTTGGAGGTGGCGTAGCAGATGTCTTCCTGCTTGGGCGCGACGACCTGCGGGAAGCGCGCCTCGATGGCGGCGATGATAGCTTGCGTATCGTCGACCGAGAGCGTGGTCTGCGAGAGATAGGCGAGTTCGCGGTCCTCGGGCACGGCGACGGTGGCGACGTCTTCCACCGTTTCGATCAGCGTCATGTTGCCTTCGGGAACCTGCCCGAAGGTGCCGATCACCTCGGGATGGCCGGCATGGCCGATGAACAGGATGTGGCGCCCGTCGGCGATCTGGCGCTCGGCCTGGCGATGGACCTTGCTGACCAGCGGGCAGGTGGCATCCAGCCACTCGAGGCCGCGCGCGGAGGCCTTGGCAGGCACCGATTTGGGCACGCCATGCGCGGAAAAGATCACCGGCACGCCGTCCGGAACCTGGTCTACGCTTTCGACGAACACGGCGCCCTTGGCCTTCAGGTTGTCGACCACGAACTTGTTGTGGACGATCTCGTGGCGCACGTAGACCGGTGCGCCGTAGATCTCGAGCGCACGCTCGACGATGTCGATGGCGCGGTCGACCCCGGCGCAGAAACCGCGCGGGGCGGCGATCAGGAGGCGCAGGGGCGCATTCGTGGCGAGCGTCTTCTCGGACGGAAAGGGCGCGTTCATGAATGGGCCTCTAGCGCTTTGCCGCGCGCGCCGCTAGGGCAAGCGCACGCCACTCGAGGGATGTACCGATGAATGCACGCCGCCTGACTGCTACCGTCCTCTGCTCTGCCGCCGCGGTGACCGCTCTGAGCGGTTGTGCAAAGAAGGGCGATATCGTGGTCGATTCGGGTGTCGGCATCACGTCCGTGCGCACCGCATGCCCGGCCGTGGGCATCCCCGACTATACCGGCGACATGACCCTGTTCCGCGCGCCGAACGACAAGACCTCGACCAATATCGACATGGTCGCCGCCATGACGAACGTGCGCACCGAATGCAGCGATCGTGGCGGCGCACAGGCGAGCGACAAGGTCACCGCGACCGTCAGCTTCGACGTCCTGGCTCGCCGCAACGACAAGCAGGGCGCCCGTCAGGTGACGCTGCCGATCTTCGTGAGCGTGCTGCAGGGCGGTTCGGCGGTCGTTTCGAAGCGCGTCGGCCAGGTGCAGATCACCTTTGCCGACGGTCAGGACCGGGCGCAGGCCCACGGCACCGGCACGGCCTATATCGATCGTGCCGCCGCGACGCTGCCCGCCGAAATTCGCGAGCGCATCACCCGTCCGCGCAAGGCCGGCGATCAGGACGCCGCCGTCGATCCGCTGGCGCAGCCCGATGTCAAGGCCGCGGTTGCCCGCGCCAGCTTCGAGGTGCTGGTCGGGTTCCAGCTGACCGACGATCAGCTGGCCTACAACGCGACGCGCTGATCGGCGCTCGCCCGCTAACCCAAGAATGGCCCGGAAAGTCGCTTTCCGGGCCATTCTTGTGGGTACCGGGCTTATCCAGCGCGCGGGCGTGTCATGACCTGCTCGATCGCCTCGCGCGCATGGCGGGCTATCGCCTTGCGGTCGGTGCGTTGTTCTGCGGGCAGAGGCGGCAGGCAATGCACCGTGAGGCGGATCGGACGCCAACGCGCCAGCAGGCGCAGCGCGTTGGCGAGGCCCGGCTCGGCGCCGACCCAGGCGATGTCGGCCACCTGGGCGCCGTAATCGAGCCAGATCGGCTGGATGGCGAGGGCGCCGCAATCGGCATCCACGGCGGAAAGCAGCGAGGACTTGAACGGCAGCAGCCCGCTGCCGTCGCTGGTGGTGCCTTCCGGGAAGATCGCCAGGCGGCCGGTATCCGCGATGGCGCGGCGGACCTGCTCGATCTGGGCGGCGACCGAGCGGCGGTCGTGGCGGGCGACAAAGACGGTGTCGTTCAGCTCGCAAAGCCAGCGCAGCGGGCCGATCCCGGCCAGGCCGTCATGCGCGACGAAGGCAGTGCCGGTCGCGCCGGCCAGTGCCGGGATGTCGAGCCAGGAAACATGGTTGGCAAGCAGGACACCGCGCCGGGTGGGGGGGGAGCCTGCAAGGCGCGTGCGCAGTCCGCAGATCATGCCCACCGCGCGCAGGAAGCGGCGTGGAACCGGATTGGCGCGGGTGAACGGTGCCAGCAGGTAATAGGCGCCAAGGCAGGCAAGCAGCGTGGCGAGCAGGGCCGCGAGGCGCAATGCGATGATCGGCCAGCCCCGCAGCGGAATGCGGCGCTTCGCGGAGGAAGTCGCCGCTGCCGTGTTCACTTGCGGGTTTCGCCGTCCTCGCGCTCGATCCGGACGCCGAACAGTTCCATGCGGTGGTCGACGAGGCGGAAGCCGAGGCGTTCGGCAACCTGGCGCTGGAGCGCTTCGAGTTCGGGATCGACGAATTCGATGACGGCGCCGCTCTCGACGTCGATCATGTGGTCGTGATGGGCTTCGGGGGCCGCTTCGTAGCGGGCGCGGCCATCACCGAAATCGTGACGGTCAAGGATGCCGGCTTCCTCGAAGAGGCGCACGGTGCGGTAGACCGTGGCGATCGAGATGCCCGGGTCGAGCGCTGCAGCGCGCTGGTGCAGCTTCTCCACATCGGGGTGGTCCGTGCTTTCGGACAGGACCTTGGCGATCACCCGACGCTGTTCGGTGATACGCAGGCCGCGTTCGGCGCAGAGGGCTTCGATGTCGATTGGTTGATGCACGTTTGACCTGTATCAATGAAAAGAGGCGCACCGGCTATGTAGGCTGGTGCGCCTCCAATCTCAACCTTTGTGGGCCAAGGCAGGCCTGTCTTTCCGCAGCTTCGACCCGTGCCTGTGTGCATCGGGGCCGGGGTGCGGCGACATCCGCGCCTCTATCAGGCGGCGGCCGACTTGGGCTTGCGGCCGCGGCGCGCGTTGGGCTTGCGGCCGAGGCCGATCTTCTTGGCCAGTTCGCGGCGCTTTTCGGCGTAGTTCGGGGCGACCATCGGGTAGTCCGCGGGCAGGTTCCAGCGCACGCGGTATTCTTCCGGGGTCATGTTGTAGTGGGTCATGAGGTGGCGCTTGAGCATCTTCAGCTTCTTGCCGTCCTCGAGGCAGACGATGTAGTCGGGCTTGACCGAGGCGCGCACCGAAACGGCGGGCTCAGGCTTTTCTTCCTCGACGACGGTGGTGGTGCCGAGGCCGGCGAGCGCGCCATAGACGTTGGTGATCAGCGAGGGGAGATCCTCGACGCTGACGCTGTTGTTGCTGACGTGGGCGGCGACGATGTCCGAAGTGAGCGTGATCAACGTCTCGTTGGCATCAACCTGGATGGTGTCCATTTTCTTACGACCTCGATTTATTTTTGCGACTTTACCGAGCGGAATCGATGTGCGCTTCTCTTCCGCGATTTCGGCCTTGGACCAATCTGGTCCGCAATTCAAGATTATTCACAAGTTGCGACTAAAGTTCCAGTTATCGCTTGTTAATCGGTGGCCAGTAAAGGTCGATTTATACGGGTAATTACAAGTCCGACAAATTTCCATCACAGATGTCGCAAGCGAAAGTCAGGGCGTCGATGCGCTCTCCATTTTGCGTGCGGTAGTAGTCCTTGCGCTCGCCGATGGAATAGAAGCCGAAATTGCAATAGAGGGATTGTGCGGGGTTGCCGCGCCGCATTTCGAGAAGCAGGCGTCTGGCGCCGCGCCGGGCTGCGGCAAGACGCAGCGCGTCGAGAATGGCACGGCCCAGTCCAAGGCGCCGAAACTGCGGCTTCACGCCCAGGAGCAGCAGTTCCTCTTCTTCGTAGCCGGTGCGCGAAAGCGAAAAGCCGGCCGCTTCCTCGTCGCCGGTCACCGGCGTGCCGTCCGGCGAGATCAGGTAGTAGTGGCAATTGCCAAGGAGGAGAGCGTCGTCGACCTGCCGGCGGTTCCAGGCCTCGCCCCAGTTGGGGTCGAAGGCCGTTTCCATCACCGACATGATGCGGTCGAGGTCGTCGATCATCGTTGGGCGGCGCCTTTCGTGTCGGTTGCGGCTCTCGCGGCCATCGGCTTGGCGTCGGGCGCGCGGCCGTAGAGCGGCTGGATGTCTGCGGTGAAGGTGGAGGGGGGCAGCAATGTCACGCGGCGCGCATCGGGCCAGATTTCCAGCGCCTCGCCCGATTGGCGGGCGGCGACCAGTGCCTTGGCCTGGGTTCCCGCGACGAGTTCCTCGGGGCTGGCGGCGGCGGCTTCGGCGGGACGCAGCGAGGCGAGCGGGCGGACGATCGTGCCGTCCGCGTCGTAGCCCTCGATGAACCATTCGCCGTGGCCGCCGGTCATCGCCACGGCCACCGGCCGGGCGCCGCTTTCGGCGCGGGCGATCGCGGCAACGAGATCGAGCGAGGGGTAGCCCACCACGTCGGCGCCCCAGGCCAGGGCCAGTCCGCGCGCTGCCGCCAGGCCTACGCGTACGCCGGTGAAGCTGCCTGGTCCAAGTGCCACGGCGATGCGACCGGCACGGCCGCGACCGGGAAGGGCGGCGATCATCGGCACCAGCGCTTCGGCATGGCCGCGCCCGAGCAGGCGATAGTCGCCCGCGAGCAGTTCGCCATTTTCGAACAGCGCGACCGAACAGGCTTCGGTGGCGCTGTCGATCACCAGCATGCGGTTATCGTTGGAGGAGGTCATGATGAAGTGAAGTCGCCTGCTTGCGGTCAGGCCGCGCGCACTTCGGTAACTTCGGGGACATAGTGCTTGAGCAGGCTCTCGATGCCGTGCTTGAGCGTGGCGCTCGACGAGGGGCAGCCCGAGCAGGCGCCTTGCATGGCAAGGTAGACCACGCCGTCGCGGTAGCCGCGATAGACGATGTCGCCGCCGTCATTGGCCACGGCCGGGCGCACGCGGGTTTCGATCAGGTCCTTGATCTGGTCGACGATGTCGGCATCGGCGGGATCGTCGCCATAGTCTTCCTCCTCCTCGGGCGGGACCGAGAAGCCGCTGGCGCTGCCGCCGGCGAACAGGGGGGCCTGCGAAACGAAATGGTCGAGCAGGACCGAGACGACCTGCGGCTTGAGATCGCCCCACTCGACGCCGGGGGCGGCGGTGACCGAAACGAAGTGTTCGCCGAAGAACACGCCGGTCACGTCGCCGAGGTCGAACAGGGCCTGTGCCAGCGGCGAGGCCTCTGCCGCTTCGGGCGAGGTGAATTCGCGCGTGCCCGCGGGCATGACCTGCCGGCCGGGCAGGAACTTGAGCGTGGCGGGGTTCGGCGTGGTTTCGGTTTCGATGTACATGGTTCTCGCGATGTAGGGGGCGTGCGCGCGGGGTCAAGTGCGGGAAGGGTGGTAGCCGCCTCGATCACCTGAAAGTCGCGGCGCAATGGATGCATCGACTGTTGCATTATATGGGCAGTTCGAATGGCTTGGCTGCGGAACTTGGGAAGCCTGCAAGAAACTCCCCGCTATTCACTGGCCCTTAAGGAAGGGCGACCCTATACCCCTTGCGATGACGACCAAATCGCGCGCCGCCCGCTCGCTCGCCGCCCTGCTGCTCCTGGCACCGCTCCCGCAGCCCTTCCTGGCCTCGGCTTCGGCCGAATCCAAGGCCGATGCGGTCAAGGACGACGCGGCGCCGGGAAGCGCGCAGCCCGCACGCAAGGCGTCGGATGGTGCCGGAAAGCAGCGCTCCCGCAAGGGGGCACCGCAATCCGCGCAGCAGCGCATTCCGGTGGTGGTCAAGCAGAACGGCGAGGACGAGCCGCTGGTGGGCGACGCCGATCCCTGGCTCTACCGGGGCAGCGACATTCCCCATGACAAGGAATGGCACTTCGGCGAGCTTTCGAATGGCCTCAAGTATGCCGTTCGCCGCAACGGGGTGCCGCCGGGGCAGGTCTCGATCCGCATCCGCGTCGATGCCGGTTCGCTCTACGAAACCGATCCGGAGCGTGGCTACGCGCATCTGCTCGAACACATGCTGTTCCGCGAATCGAAGTACATTCCCGAGGGCACCGCGATCGCCGCCTTCCAGCGCCTCGGCGCGACCTTCGGCAGCGATACCAATGCGGTGACCTCGACCACGCAGACCGTGTTCAAGCTCGACCTGCCCAATGCCACGCCGACCTCGCTGGACGAGACGTTCAAGCTGATGAGCGGCATGGTCACCGCGCCGGCGCTCTCGGCCTCGAACCTCAAGCAGGACCTGCCGATCGTGCTGGCCGAAATGCGCGAGCGCGGGGGTGCTGCCAAGCGGGTGCAGCAGGCGATGCAGCAGGTGATCTACGCCGGTCAGCCGCTGTCGCAGCGCGAGCCGATCGGCACCGTCGAGACGCTGACCGCCGCCACGCCCGACACCGTGCGCGCGTTCTATTCGCGCTGGTACCGGCCCGACAACGTCGCGGTGATCGTGGCCGGTGATGCCGATCCGGCGACGCTGGAAAGCTATGTGAAGAAGTGGTTCGCCGGCTGGAAGGTGTCGGGCGCGCTGGCAAAGGCGCCGAGCTTCGGTGATCCCGCCGCGCCTGCGGGTGCCGATCCCGCCAACCCGGTGGGCGAGACGCGCGTGCTGGTCGAGCCGGACCTGCCGCCCTCGCTGCTCTATGCCACGCTGCGTCCCTGGCGGCAGGTGACCGACAACATCGCCTACAACCAGGGGCTGATGGTCGACGCGATCGCGCAGGCGGTGATCAACCGCCGTCTCGAGACCAAGGCGCGTGCGGGCGGCAGCTATCTCTCCGCTTCGGTCAATCAGGAGGACGTCTCGCGTTCGGCGGACGCCACGTTCGTGTCGATCACGCCGCTGGGCGATGACTGGAAGGCGGCGCTGCACGATGTGCGCGCGGTGATCGCCGATGCCATCGCGAACCCGCCGACACAGGAGGAGATCGACCGCGAAGTGGCCGAACTCGATGTCGGTTTCCAGGTCCCGGTCGAACAGCGCCGCATCCTGCCCGGCTCCAAGCTGGCGGACGACCTGGTCAATGCGCTCGACATCCGGGAGACGGTGGCGGGACCGGAGGACGTGCTGCGCATCTTCCGCGAATCGAAGCCGATGTTCACGCCGGCCAAGGTGCTGGAGCATAGCCGCCAGCTGTTCAGCGGCACGGTCACCCGCGCGCTGTTCAGCACCCAGAAGGCCGGCGGCGTCACCGACGAGGCGCTGCGCCAGGCGCTGATGGCGCCGATCACGCCTGATGCCTCGACCCGTTCGGCGAGCAATGCGCCGCCGGTCTCGTTCGATAACTTGCCCGCCATCGGCAAGCCGCAGAAGGCGGTGTCCGACCAGCCGACGGGCTTGCTGGACATCGAGCAACTCAACTTCGCCAATGGCGTCAAGGTCCTGCTCTGGCCGGTGCAGGAAGAGCCCGGCCGCGTCACCGTGAAGGTGCGTTTCGGCGGCGGCACCCGCGCGATGGCGGCCAAGGATGCACCCTATCTCGGCCTTGCCAACTATGCGCTGGTGGGCTCCGGTCTGGCGACGCTGGGGCAGGAGGATCTCGACCGGATCTCCACCGGCCGCAAGATGGGCTTCGACTTCGACGTGCAGGACGCCTCGTTCGTCTTCACGGCGGAAACCCGCCCGCAGGATCTGGCCGACCAGCTCTATCTCTTTGCCGCCAAGCTCGACCTGCCACGCTGGGATCCCAGTCCCTTCCTGCGTGCCAAGGCGGCGGCCAAGATCCAGTACGATACCTTCGCCACTTCGCCGCAGGGCGTGCTCAACCGCGACCTGACCTTCTATCAGCGCGGCAAGGATCCCCGTTTCGGCACGGCGACCCCCGCGCAGATCGAGGCGACGACGGCCAAGGGCTTCAAGGCGGTATGGAGCAAGGCGCTGGCGAGCGGCCCGGTCGAAGTGCAGATCTACGGCGACTTCGACAAGACGGCGGCCATCGCCGCGCTGGAGAAGACCTTCGGCGCGCTCAAGCCGCGGGTGCCGGCACCGATCGCCAAGGTCGCCGAAGTCACGGTGCCCAAGCCGTCCGACGTGCCGGTGGTGCTGCACCACCACGGCGATCCCGATCAGGCGGCGGCGGTGATCTCGTGGCCGACCGGCGGCGGCGCCATGGGCATTCGCGAATCGCGCCAGCTCGAGGTGCTGACCCAGCTCTTCACCAACCGCCTGCTCGATGCCATGCGCGAGAAGCTGGGCGTGGCCTATTCGCCCTACGTCTTTTCGCAGTGGCCGGTGGACATGACCACCGGCGGCTCGATCACGGCGGTGGCGCAGCTCGATCCCAAGTCGGTCACGGTGTTCTTCCAGACCGCCGACGAGATCGCCGAGAACCTGATCGCCAATCCGCCGACGGCCGAGGAACTGTCGCTGGTGACCGAACCGCTGCGCCAGCAGGTGACGCGCGCCGCATCGAGCACTTCGTTCTTCATGAGCCAGCTCGAGGGGGCGACCTACGACCCCTCGCGCATCGGCACGATCCGCACGATCCTCAACGACTACACGCTGGTGACGCCGCAGCAGATGCAGCAACTGGCCGCGCGCTATCTCGGCAAGGACAAGTCCTGGCGGCTTGAGGTGATGCCGGAAGGCAAAAGCTCCGGCACGGTGGCCAGGCGCTGAATAGGAACGGGAGGCTTCGGCCTCCCGTTTTGGTTTGGGGCTTGCCGCAAACGTGAATGAAGCATCGGCTGCTGAGAGTGGCCATCCGTAGTTGCGGATGGGCGGGCGTCCGTTATCCGGATTTTTCAGAAAATTGCTGTCGCTCCGGGTGCACCCCATTGCGGACGTTCGTTGAACCCGGATGGCTTGCCGATTGTTCACTCCATTCGTCATTCCCGCGAAGGCGGGAATCCAGTAGCAACCTGGCAATGAAGGACACCTTCGCGGCCGCCGTCTATGTTCTCGCTTCAGCACGAAACGGCACACTCTACACCGGCACTACCTCGAACCTGATCCAACGCCTCGCCCAGCATCGCAGCGAATACTTCGACGGCTTCAGCGCCCGCTATGGAACCAAGCTGCTGGTGTGGTTCGAAATGCACGCGACAATGGAACACGCGATCCAGCGAGAGAAGCGGATCAAGAAATGGAACCGTGACTGGAAGCTCAGGTTGATCGAAGAAGGCAATCCACGATGGCGCGATCTCGCCACCGACTTTGGCTTCGAAGCGCTGCGTTGACTGGATTCCCGCCTCCGCGGGAATGACGAAGAGGGGGCGGGAATGACGAAGAGGGGGCGGGAATGACGAAGAGGGGGCGGGAATGACGAAGAGGGGGCGGGAATGACGAAGATCTGGGGGCAGATTTGGCATCGGCAACGGGTGTTTTAAAATCCGGACCAGACGGTCGGCTAACCCCGACAAAGTTGCTCCTCCCACCCGCTCAGGCTGAGCTTGTCGCAGCCCCCTGAGGCGCGGCGCAAGGCTTCCCATCGTTCGGCAAGCTCAGGATGAGCGGAGCGGATGGGGCAGGGCCGTCTCTCCTGATGCTTCAGTCATGCGGGGACCGACCTCCCGCAGATGCCGAACAGGCTCGTGTGCGAGGCGGCAGCGCAGGCAATGGCACTCCACGGTGGCGAGGGGAAGCGGCCTCTCTCGACCGATAGGCACTCTCCGGGGCTGCCCTCCGGCAACAATCTTGCCCATCGCTCCGGTGCTGTGGCGCAATCGATCACGCTGATCGGCTAAACCGGCTTTGCAAAAATTGCTTGGAGCGGCTATGGGGCGCCCCTTGTTTGCGGTTCTTGCCGGTTTGGCCCTGTGCATGTGGCGCGGGGAGTGAAGGCGAAGGAACAGCCAGGAGTACATGACGTGGCTAGCAATTGGACCCCGGAAAGCTGGAAGGCTAAGGAAGCCCGCCACCTTCCGGTTTATGGCGATGCGGAGAAGCTGGGCGAGGTCGAGGCCACGCTTGCGAAGTTTCCGCCGCTGGTCTTTGCGGGCGAGGCGCGTGCTCTGAAGGCGGATCTCGCCGAAGTCGCCGCCGGTCGCGGTTTCCTGCTGCAGGGCGGGGACTGCGCGGAAAGCTTTGCCGAATTCAGCGCCGACAACATCCGCGATTCCTTCCGCGTGCTGCTGCAGATGGCGGTCGTCCTGACCTTCGCCAGCAAGCAGCCGGTGGTGAAGCTGGGCCGCATGGCGGGCCAGTTCGCCAAGCCGCGCTCGGCCCCGACCGAGATGGTGGGCGGCGTCGAGATGCCCAGCTACTTCGGCGACATCATCAATGGCATCGAAGGCAACGCCGAAGCGCGTCGCAACGATCCGGAACGCATGCTGCGCGCCTATACGCAGTCCTCGGCCACGCTGAACCTGCTGCGCGCTTTCGCGCATGGCGGCTATGCGAACCTGCGCCAGGTCCACCAGTGGACGATGGAACACATCGGCCGCAGCCCCTGGGGCGAGAAGTTCGCGCAGATGGCCGACCGCATCGGCGAGGCGCTGGACTTCATGGCTGCCTGCGGCGTGGACCCGACCTCGGTCCCGCAGCTTCAGGGCACCGACTTCTACACCAGCCACGAAGCGCTGCTGCTCCCCTACGAGCAGGCCCTGACGCGCCGCGATTCGCTGACCGGCGACTGGTACGACTGTTCGGCCCACATGCTGTGGATCGGCGACCGTACCCGCTTCGAGGGATCGGCCCATGTCGAGTACCTGCGCGGCGTCGGCAACCCGATCGGCATGAAGTGCGGCCCCAGCCTTGAGCCCGACGCGCTGCTGCGCATGCTCGATACGCTGAACCCGGGCCGCGAGCCGGGCCGCATGACGCTGATCAGCCGCTATGGCCACGACAAGGTGGAAGCCGGCCTGCCCAAGCTGGTGCGCGCGGTGAAGGCCGAAGGTCATCCGGTGGTGTGGTCGTGCGACCCGATGCATGGCAACGTCATCAAGACCGACACCGGCTTCAAGACCCGTCCGTATGAGCGCATCCTTGCCGAAGTGCGCGGCTTCTTTGCCGTCCACCGCGCCGAGGGCACCCATGCCGGCGGCATCCATATCGAGATGACCGGCCAGGACGTCACCGAATGCACCGGCGGCGCCATCGCCATCACCGACGAGGCGCTGAAGGATCGCTACCACACCCACTGCGACCCCCGCCTCAACGGTGCGCAGTCGATCGAACTCGCATTCGAGCTGGCGGACCTGCTCAACCTCGAAGCGACCGAGCGGCACAAGCAGGCGGCCTGATCCGCCGCTTGTTCCTGGTGAACATGCACGGGCAGGGGAGCGATGGCTCTCCTGCCCGTTTGCTTATGCGCTCCGTTCCAGCCGCGACCGTTCGGCGCCGCGCGGCCGTCAGGACAGCGCCACCGGATCCTCGGGGGCATCGCGCAGGCGCAAGTAGAGCTTGCCGTCCACCGGGCGTGGTACGGCCAGGCTGCCCCCGGTGAAGCCGGGCGGAACCGCCACGGGCTGGGCGAACGTGCGCTCGGCGGAGACGGCACCGATCAGGAACAGGTCGCGGCCCGACAGCGTGCACGGCGTGGCCGCATCGCTCTTGTTATCGGCGCAGGCGAGGTTCTCGATGCGCGGCAGGCGGGCGAGCGTTGCCAGCGGCTTCCAGTCGCCCGCGGTGTCGGCCCCGACCAGGCGGAAACGCAGTGGGCCGAAGGTTCCGGCGGGTAGATCGGCGGCCTTGAGGCGGGCGACCATGACGTGCTGGCTTTCCAGTGTCAGGCCCTTGCCGGCGCTCAGGCGGGCGGCGACCGGGCCTCCGGTCGTGGCGATCTCGATGGTGGAGGCCGTGTCGAAACGCTCGCCCGGCGCCGCCTTGATCGAGAAGACCAGTTCGCCGTTGTCCGGCAGCAGGTCGCCGGAGCCGAGTTCGAGCGACCGCGCACCGGGCGCCGAAGGGCCGGGATAGACGGTGCGGCCGATCAGTTCCGCTTGCGGGCGCGACGCGGCGATGCGGGTCGGCAGCGAAAGACTGCGCCCGTCGGCCAGCGCGATGACGGCCTTGCCGGCCGTTCCCGTGTCAGGCGCTTTTGCGCCGCCCTGAGCGACGAGGCGCAGGCGGTCTACGGCTCCCTCGCGCGTCAGGCCGTCGGGCTTGAATTCGATCTCGCCCAGCGTCAGCGATTGCACCTGATCGAGCCGCTGGCCGGTCAGTTCGCCTTCGGTGTCTCCGGCATGGAGTTCGAAACCGTCGATCCGGCTGGCTTCGGCGCGGGCGCGCAGGCTCAGTGTTTCGGGCCCCTTGGCACCCTGATAGCGCAGTTCCACGCGCACTGCGCCGGGCGCGGCCTTGGCCAGCGGCACCGTGAAGGCAAGCCGGTTGCCGTCGCGCACTTTCCATTCGAGCGCTTTGGGGCCGCCGTTTCTTTGCTGCATCGTCACGTCCTCGACACAGGACGGCGCCGCGCTTTCGAGCACGACCTCGTTGTCGCGCCCCAGGACCAGCCCGTCGGCATCGCCGGTCACTTTCCAGGCATTGCCGTCCGGTCGCTGGAGCAGGAACTCCGGCCCCTCGAACGGCGCGAAGCCCCAGAGGCCGTGAAGCTGCGCGCGCATCGAACCGGTGAAAGCGCTCGGTAGTGCCTCCCCGGTGATGACGTAGCCGCCCTTGTCGGCGCGCGGCGTCACCGGCACGTCGATGGTCTGGCCGGAAGCAGTGGTGATCTTGACCTTCATGTCATGCGCAAAGGCGGTGGAGAACACCAGCGGCGCCCCCTCGACCGGCAGCAGGGCACCGGGGCGGGCGATGCAGACCGGGGCCTTTGCGGTACTGCGCAGCTGCGGGGGAATGTCCGCCTCGATCGCGGGCAGGGCGGTGACCATGACCGACTTGGGTTTCTGGAACGAAGGCGCGGCATTGAGCAGCAGCGACATCGTCTCGTCCCGGCGAACCGAGAGTGTCGGCAGGTAGCCGAACTGCGGGTTGCTGAAGGCGCCGAAGATGCGGGCAATGTCGCGGGCGACGCCGATATAGGCGCTGTAATAGCCCGCGCCCGCCTCGGGCGTGGCGCTTAGCTGCAGGGCAAGGTCGGTGGGCGTGCCGGTCAGCGTATCGGCCAGGGAACTGGAATGGACGTCGTTGAGGACAAGCGATTCCTTGTTCTCCAGCAGGCAGGAGGCCTGCATCTCGATGACCTTGGACAGGCAGTCCTCGTTGAGCTTGATCGAGAGGCTGCGGGCCAGCACCGGGGCTACCGCACGAAGGTATTCCGGCCCGGTGTTGTCTTGCGCCTGGATCGCGCCCATGAACGCGGTGAGGCGCGAATGGTCGAGCGAGGCCTGGTTGAGGTCCTGACTGGCGCGCACGAATTCGCCCGGCTTGCCGCGTACCGCATCGACCAGCGCGCCTTCCGCGCCGTTGGTATCGGGCACCATCAGCACGACCATCTGCCGCGCGCCCTTGGGCACGGTGAGGGTGAGCGCCTTGTCCTTTTCCTTGCTCTTCCAGGTGTCGGCGATGGCGATCCAGTTCTTGGGCGGCGGATTGGTGGCGCCGCGCAGGAACGCCGAGACCAGCAGGAACTTGAGCCCCTGATCCTCGGGCAGCGCGGCGTGGACGGAGATCCTGTCGCCTTCGGCAAGGCTGGGCACTTGTGCGATCGGCAGGGTCTGCTGGCCGCGCGTCACGGTGATCCGCAGGTCTGGGCCGGTCAGTTCGAAGGGGGCGGGATCGGCCTGGGCCGGAGCGGCCGTGCAGAGCAGGGTGGCCAGAGCGAGCGGCACGGTGCGCGCGAAGAGGCGGGCAGGCGCGCAAGTGGAGCGGGGCGAATCGGCATCCTTCATGCAGAGTGGCAAAGCGTGTGTTTCCTGTCGGTTGCCTGACTCATGGGCTGACTTTACGAAAATAATACGCTTGGCCGCCACTTGCGGCGGATAACGATCGATCGTGGCGGCTTTCGGGCAGGCCTGCGCCGTCCACGATAACGGCGGTGTTCACGCTTGACCGCGTGAAATGCACGCGTCACCAATCGCTTCCATGACAAGAAACCTTCGGGCCCGCAGCCTTCGCATCGCCGTCAGTGTCGCCGCCGCGCCGCTGGCTCTCGCCGCCGCCTCGCAGCTTTCCGCGCAGGATAGGGCAGCCAAGACCGACACCATGATGAACGAGCAGGTCGCCTCGTACGACTGGGTGCGCCCGCAGGCGGACTATATCCGCCGCGAGGTGATGATCCCGATGCGCGACGGCAAGAAGCTGTTCACCGTCATCGTGATGCGCAAGGGTACGCATGACGGCCCGATCCTGCTCAGCCGCACGCCCTACAACGCCGGCAAGATGAGCAGCCGCAACCGCAGCCAGAAGATCGAGGAAATTCTCCCGGTCATGGACGCGGACTTCGTGAACGACGGCTATATCCGCGTCTATCAGGACGTGCGCGGGCTGGATGGTTCCGAAGGCGACTACGTGATGAACCGCCCGCTGCGCGGCCCCCTGAACCCCACCAAGGTCGATCACGCCACCGATACGTACGACACGATCGACTGGCTGGTGAAGCACGTGAAGGAAAGCAACGGCAAGGTGGGCATCACCGGGTCGTCCTACCTCGGCTTCACCTCGCTGATGGCGCTGGTCGATCCGCATCCCGCGCTCAAGGCCTCGGTGCCGCAGAGCCCGATGGTCGACGGCTGGATGGGCGACGACTGGTTCCACAACGGCGCCTTCCGCATGTTCGGCTTCGACTACGATCTGGGCCAGACGGTCAAGAAGGGCGGCGGCTCGGTGCCCAAGGGCACGGGCGACGAGTATCAGGCCTATCTCGAGGCCGGTTCGGCGATGGAATACGCCAAGGCCTATGGGCTGCTGGACCTGCCGGTCGTGCGCAAGGTGCTGGAGCATCCCAGCTATGATGCATGGTGGCAGGGGCAGGCGGTGGACAAGCTGCTGGCCGCGCGCAAGCTGACCGTGCCGACGATGCTGGTGGTGGGCCAGTGGGATCAGGAAGACAGCTACGGCGCCCCGGCAGTCTACAAGGCGCTGGAGCCGCAGGACACCAACAACGACATGGTCTCGCTGGTGATCGGCCCCTGGCGCCACTCCCAGGTGAACTACGAGGCGCGCGAGCTTGGCCCGCTGAAGTGGGAAGGCGATACCGGCGGCCAGTTCCGCCGCAACTACATGAAGCCGTTCCTCGACTGCCACCTGAAGACAAATGCGCCGAAGTGCGACACGCCGCCGGTGCTGACTTACGCCACCGGCGCGGTCGGAGCCAAGGCGGGCTGGGAAGTCTCGCAGAAGTGGCCCGCAGGGAACTACACGCCGCTGTACCTTGCGGGTAATTACGGCCTCTCGTGGGCGAAGCCGGCGGCGGGCAGCGACAGCTACGTGTCCGACCCGGCCAAGCCCGTGCCGATGCTGCCGCGCCCGGTGCACATGCAGGGCGAGGAATGGAAGACCTGGCTCGTTCACGACCAGCGCTTCGTCGATGGCCGCCCGGACGTGCTGAGCTACACCACCGGCGTGCTCGACAAGCCGGTGCACATCATGGGCGCGCCCAAGGTGGAACTGCACGCCTCCACCACCGGGCAGGACAGCGACTATGTGGTCAAGCTGATCGACGTCTATCCGCAGGAAAACTCGGCCAATCCGGAACTGGCGGGTTATCAGTTGGGTGTCGGCATCGAGATCTTCCGGGGGCGCTATGTGAACGGCTTCGACAAGCCGCAGCCGCTGGAGCCCGGCAAGGGCTATACCTTCCAGTGGTCGCTGCCCAACGTCGATCACGTGTTCCTGCCGGGGCACAAGATCATGGTCCAGGTGCAGTCCAGCCTGTTCCCGCTCTATGACCGCAACCCGCAGTCCTGGGTGCCTTCCATCATGGAGGCGATGCCCAAGGACTATGTGAAGGCCACCGAGACCGTGCAGTATGGCGGCGATGCGGCCAGCGCGGTGTGGCTGCCCATCGCCGGGAACTGACGGCGTTCAGATCGTCTCCCGGTCGATACCGGGAGACGATCATGAGCGGACCTTTTGACCTTTCCGGGCGCCTCGCGCTCGTGACCGGCGGTGCCAGCGGGATTGGCGCGGGCATCTGCGCGGTGCTGACCTGCGCCGGAGCGCGGGTGGTCGTGCTCGACCGGGACGAAGCCGGTGCGCGGGCGCAAGTCGAGGCAGGCAAGGCGGTGGACGCGGTCATGGTGGACCTCGCCGATGAGGCGTCCATCGTCTCTGCCTGTGCAGAGGCTGCTGGGCGCCATGGCACGCCTTGGTTGCTGGTCAACAACGCCGGGCTTCAGCACCGCGAAATGCTGCTGGAGGGCACGGCGGCACATTGGCAGCGGATCGAGGCGATCAACGCGCGCGCGCCGTTCCTGATGATCCGCGAAGTGGCGCGGGCGATGATCGCCGGCGGCAAGGGCGGGCGCGTGGTCAACTGCGCCTCATGCGGGCTGGTTGGCCAGTTCGTGCAGGGGCTGGCGGCCTACATGGCCAGCAAGGGCGCGCTCGCGGCGCTCACCACCAGTGCCGCCTTCGAACTTGCGGCGCACGGGATCACCGTCAACACCGTGCTGCCGGGCGGCGTCGGCACGCCCGGCGCGATCCATGCCGAAGGACCGCCGCCGGTCGGCCCGGGCAATCGAACCCCGCCGCTGGGCCGTTGCACGGCCGAGGACATCGCCTCGGCCGTACTCTATTTCGCGACCCCGATGGCGCACCGGGTGACCAATCAGGTGCTCGCCGTCGACGGCGGGTTCACGGTGACTTGAACACGGCACGAAGGGGTGAGGTTTTCCGTCCCCCGGAACGCTCGCCAAATCCAAACGCGTCATCCCCGCGAAGGCGGGGATCCCGCTTGTTCTTCGGGGCGAGGCAAAAAGGAAGCGGGGCCCCCGCCTTCGCGGGAGGGGGCGAGGTTTTGTATTCGATAGAAGGCTCTACACCGCGTTCCGCTTGGCAATCGCCGCCAGCACGGCGGCGCTTGGCTTGGGGGTGCGGGCGAAGGTCGCGCGGTCGACGGAGCATAGCCCGTACTTGTGCTTGAAGCCGAACACCCATTCGAAGTTGTCCGCCAGCGTCCAGTGGACATAGCCCAGCACCGGCACGCCGTCGGCAATGGCCTGCAGCAATCCGGAGAGCGCTTCGGGAATGAACTTCGCGCGCACTGCGTCGTCCTCGATGCCGATGCCGTGCTCGGTCACCATCACCGGCCGCCCGGTCGCCTCGTGGGCATAGCGCACTGCACCAGCCAGTGAGGCGGGGTAAATTTCCACGCCCATCTGACTGCGCGGCACATCGGCGGGTGGCTGGACCTGACCCTGCGCATTCCAGATCGCCCGCGCATAGTTCTGCACGCCGATGAAGTCGTCCTGCTTGGCCAGTTCCAGCCATGGCCCGTAGAATTGCTTGCGGATCGCGTCGCGCTGCGAATTCGCGCCGACGGCCTGATCGTCGCTCATCGTCAGGCTGACCCCCACCGGCAGGTCGCCGCGTGCGGCCTTGATCGCGGCGCGGCCGGCCTTGTGCGCGGCGAGCATGTTTTCCTCCAGCAGCGCAATGTCGTCGTGTTCGGGCAGCATGCCGTTCTTGAAGTTGCCGGCCCCGCAGGCCGCGCCCGCCGCCTGGTTCATCGCCTTTACCATGCCGGCCATCTGCGGCGGCAGGCCCTTGTCGACGAGGTGGATCATGTTCGGCTCGTTGAGTGTGGTGGTATAGCCCATGCCCGCCGCCAGGCGCCGCGCCGCCTTGTCGCAGTAGCGGGCAAACAGGTCGGCCGCCTCCTTCTGCGTCCATCCGCCTTGCGCCGCGAACCAGCGCGGCAGGGTGAAGTGGTTGAACGTTACCATCGGCGTCAGCCCGCGCGCATGGCAGCCGTCGATGATCCGGGCGTAGTGGTCGAGCATGGCGGTGGAGAACACGCCGGGACGCGGCTCGATCCGGGCCCATTCGATCGAGAAGCGATAGGTGTCGAGCCCCAGGCCTTTCACCAGATCGAGGTCGCGCGGCCAGAGTTCGAAGGAGTTGTTGGCATCGCCCGAAGGCTCCATGAACATCGTCGGCTTCACCTGCTCGACCAGCCAGAGGTCGCTCAGCGTATTGTTGCCCTCCACCTGATGCGCGGCGCTGGCGGTGCCCCAGCGGAAGCCCTTGGGGAAGCTTCTTGCCGTCGCGGCCATCGCCTTGCCGGATGGCGAGGCCAGTGCACCGGCCGCCAATCCGGAGGCCAACATCGTTCTGCGATCCATCACACTCTCCCAGTTTGCGCCGGTTTACGGGATCAGCCGCCCGGCGGTTTCGTTCCATGTCGCGACGAGGTCGAAGCCGCGCTCCTCCTGCAGCCATTGCAGTTCCAGCCCGTCCATCGCCGACAGCACCTGCCGCGCGAGACGGTCCGGTGTTTCGCCGGGCAGGTCGAGCAGTTCGGCGAAGCGACGGCGGGCAAGCCGGTCGCGGGTGACAAAATAGGCGTGGGCGGGGTGGTCGGCGGCGAGCGCTTCCACCCGCAGCATCGCATAGAGGCGCACCAGTTCGGGGTGCTGTGCATTCCGCGCGACGATGGCGGCCAGCACCTCCAGCACTTGCGCGCGGCTGCGCGGCGCCGCGTCGCGGGGGAAAAGGGCGGCGATGGCGTCCTCGTCCTGCCTGTCGCGGCGGTCGAGCACCGCCAGCAGCAGGTCGGTCTTCGAGCCGAAGTGGTGGAGCAGCCCGGCGTCGGTCATCGCGCAGCGCAGCGCCAGTTCGCGGATCGAGAACCCGTGAAAGCCGCGTTCGCCGATCACCGCGATCGCGGCATCGAGGATCGCGGTGCGCCGGTCCTCGCGGTTCATGCGGGTGCGCATGGGCTTTCTCCCGTTACCTAGTGATCGCTAGGTAGTCTGGAGGGCGGGGGCCGGGAAGGGGAGTGCCGCAGGTATCGCCCGGGCGAAGAACCTGTCTCAGCTCTCGCCGAAGAGCTCGCGCTGGGACGCCTCGATTTCCTCGAAATAGCGCCGCCTTGCATGGCGCTCGGTGACGACGCCAACGACTTTGCCGACCCCGTCCACCACCGCCAGTTCGTCGGCCACGGCAATGTCGAACGCCTTGATCATCGCGCGGATGTCGGTCGCGGGGGCGAGGGAAGTGTCGGCCAGCGTTGCCAGTGTGCCCACTTCGGTCTCGGGATCGAGGTTGGGGTTCCAGGCGGACGCGGTGGTGACGATACCGGCATAGCGGTCGGCTGCGTCGAGCAGGATCGCCTTGCTGGTCGATCCCAGCGGCACCCGCGCGCGGAATTCGGCGAGGGGCAGGGTGGCGGGCACCGAAACCCAGTCGGTGCGCATGATCCGCCCGGCGGTGAGGCTCAGCATCCAGCCGATGTCGCGCGGGGAGCGGATGATCGAGCCGCGAATGTGCAGCCGCCAGGTGGAGAACGAATAGCCGAAGGTCTCGCGCGTGAAGGCGCTGGAGACGAGCGCGGCGGTCAGCACCACACCCATCAGCGCGAAGTCGTGCGTGGTCTCGAGGATCAGCAGGGCCAGTGTCATCGGTCCGCCGACGATGGAGACGGCGACACCCGCCATGCCGACCAGTGCGGACTGGGTGGGGTCGAGTTCGATGCCGAATGGCAGCATCGCCACGGCTTGGGCAAAGATCAGCCCGACCAGCGAGCCGAGGAACAGCGAGGCGAAGAACAGCCCGCCGCGAAAACCGAAGCTTAGGGATATGACCGAAGACAGGATCTTCACCGCCAGCACCATCAGCAGGAACTGGATCGCCGGCTGCATGGCCAGGTTGAGGTGCATGGCCCCGTGCCCGGCGGACAGCGACTGCGGTGAAATCCAGGCCAGCGGCATCAGCAGCAGCCCGCCGATCAGCGGGCGCCACCTGGCGATGCGGGTGAGTTTCTGGACGTGGATTTCGGTGAACGTCACCAGCCGCATCACCAGGATGCCGACCAGCGCGCAGCAGATGCCCAGCAGCGCGTAGATGAAATAGTCCGGTGTCGTCAGCGGCCGCGTGCTGGAGGCGGCGATCAGGTAGGGCTCGACACCCAGTTGGCGGGTGATGAACGCGGCGCCCAGTGCTGCGGCGATGACCGGGGCGATGGCAGCGGGAGTGTAGGTGCCGATCACGATCTCGAAAGCGTAGAACGCACCTGCCAGCGGCGCGCCGAAGGCTGCGCCCACCGCTGCGCCGGCGCCCGCGCCGACCAGCGTGCGCATGTCCGACCGGCGCAGCTTGAACCACTGGCCCAGCACCGAGGCAACGCCGCCGCCCATCTGCGCATAGGCCGCCTCCAGCCCGACCGAGGCCCCGGCGCCGTTGGAAACGATGGTCTGGATCGAGATGATCAGGTTGTCGATGAACGGAATTCGCCCACTGTGCAGCGCATTGGCCTCGACGACGTCGATCGGGGCGCGGCGGCGGCGGCGCAGCAGATGGGCGATGCCGATCAGCACGAGGCCGCCCAGCGGCAGCGCCAGCAACCGCCAGGGATGACGGATCTCGCCGATCGCGCTGAGACGGTTGCCGGTGACGCCGTAGAGGATTTGCTGGATGCCGTGGGCCAGAAAGCCCTGCAGGTTGGTCAGCCATCCGGCCGCGATGCCCGCGGCCAGCGCGAGCAGGATGAATGCCAGTTCGCTTTCGCGCATGCGCCGTCGCTGGCGGACGACCAGGGCTTTGAGGGCATTGACGGCGGGACGTCGCATCGCCGCCGCTTGGCCCTCGCAGCATTCGAGAGTCAAGGCATGTGTTGGCGCAACAGGAGGAATTGCGCCGGCGGCATCGTTCCCCGCAAGCGAGCGATCCGGTCGCTCTCAGTCCGCAAACCGGCTGGTGACTTCGGCACCGCCAGCACGGTTACGCGAAATTTCGAGCATCTCGGCCAATTCCTGCCTGCCAACGCGCCCCTTCATCTGCGCGGAGGCGGCCGCCTATTTCGGCGGCATGCGGATGCCGCCGTCGAGGCGGATGCACTGGGCGTTGAAATAGGTGTTGCGCGTCAGTTCCAGCACCAGCGAGGCGAACTCGTCCGGGTTGCCGAGCCGCTTGGGGAAGGGCACGGCCTTGCCAAGTCCTTCGTAGACCGCCTCGTTCATTTCCTTCACGCGCAGCATCGGCGGCGTGGCGAAAGTGCCGGGCAGGATGGCGTTGACGCGGATTCCCAGATCCATGAGGTCGCGCGCCATCGGCAGCACCATGGCGTTCACCGCGCCCTTGCCGCCGCCATAGGCGACCTGGCCGATCTGCCCGTCCTGCGATGCCGCCGACGAGGTGAAAATGATGCAGCCACGCTCGCCATCATCGTTGACGGGATCGGAGCCCGCCATGCCCAGAGCTGCGATCGAGGCGACGCGGTACGAGGCGGTGAACACGCCCTCGGCGGTCCTGGCGATCTGCTCGGTCGCCATGCGCTTGTAGCCGCCGGTGGTCTTGTCGAACGAGACGGTCTTGCCGCCGCCTGCGACCACGGCGCAATGGACCACCACGCGCTCCTGCCCGTGCGCGGCGCGGGCCTTGGCAAAACCGGCCTCGACGCTGTCCTCGTCGAGGATGTTGACCTTGCAGAACACGCCGCCGATTTCTGCGGCGAACGCCTCGCCCGCTTCCTCGCTGATGTCGAACACGGCGACCTTCACGCCCGCATCGGCCAGAGCCCTGGCGCTGGCCCGGCCCAGGCCCGAGGCGCCGCCGGTGACCACGGCGGCCAGCGTGTTGTCGATCTTCATGGCGACGTCATCTCCCGCGATTCGCTGTTTGACCCAGCGCTAGCGCAACTTGGCCAAGCCTCGCGCGGCAGGAATGCGCAGGGCCGGTAAGTATCGCTCCAGCGCGCTTGCGCCGATTGCCGATCAGGCTGCACCTTCGGACAGGCGGGCCGCGCGCGGTGGTGGAACACCGTCAGGCAAACAGGCATGCGGAGAGAGTGGAATGGCCGAAGGGGATGCGGTGCTGGACACCAGCGACGTCGACAAGTGGGTGGGCAAGCCGGTTATCTTCGCGGAGTTCTGGGACCCTTGCAACGCTACCGACATCCGCCGCTGGGTGCAGGCGATGGACTATGCCAACCCCCTGCACTGGGACGAGAATTTCGCGCGATCCAGCGCTTTCGGCGGCATTGTCGCGCCGCAGAGCTTCACCGTGGCGATGGACTATGGCCACGGCTGCCACCCGTCCTGTATCGGCAAGGTTCCAGGATCGCACCTGATCTTTGCGGGGGAGGAATGGTGGTTCTACGGCAATCCCGTCCGCCCTGGCGACAAGTTGACGCAGGAACGGACTTTTGCCGGCTATCGCATCGCCGATACCGGCTTTGCCGGACCGACGATGTTTGCCGATGGCGATACCGTGCACCGCAACCAGCATGGCGCGCTGGTCGCCAAGGAGCGGGCAACCTCGATCCGCTACCTCGTCGAGGAGGCGAACAAGCGCAAGGTCTACGACAAGGAGAGCCGCAGCCCGAAGCTCTGGACGAGGGCGGAACTGGATGAAGTGGCCAGGATCCGGCTGGACTGGATCAAGTCAGGCCGGGACGGGGTTTCGCCGCGCTGGGGCGCGGTCAAGGTCGGCGATACGCTGCCGCGCCGGGCGATCGGGCCGCACAGCCGGGTGACCTTTGCGCTGGAATGCCGCGCGCACCGGCAGAACATCTGGGGCACCTGGCGCTGGAACGCGCCCGAGGGTATTCACGATCCGGCGCAGGAAGACGCCGGTTTCGGCGGCGACATGGCTTACGATTTCGAAGCCCGCAAGATCGATCCCCGACAGGGGGATGGCTTGTTCCATGGCCCCAGTTCCGGCCACATCAATCCCGAGAAGGCGGAAAAGGTCGGCATGGGCGGTGCTTATGGCTATGGCTCGTCGATGAATGCCTGGCACCTCGATACGGTGGCCTACTGGGCGGGGCACCAAGGTTACATCTGGCACTCTAAGACCCAGTTCCGCAGCCCGGCCTTCGAAGGCGACGTGACTTACGTGGACGCCGTCGTGACCGACAAGCAGGAGACCAGCGAGTTCGGCATGCCGGTGGTCACCGTCGAAACCCGGATGACAACGCAGGACGGGGCGACGATCCTCAAGGGCTCTGCCACGGTGTCGCTGCCGCTTTAGAGCCGTTTTCCGATCCGTTCGCATCGGATCCGCTGCTCCAAGATTTTGGTTTTGCGCGTTTCCTGCGTGATCGCGCGGGCCTCGCCATATTGGAAAACGCTCCAAGGCGAAGGGCTCATGGCGGTCCGTGGGGCCATCGCCGAACGGCTCGATCTTTACGGGTTCGTGCTGGCGCGAACCGGGTGCCTTCAAGGCCGCGTTCGGTGCA
Source organism: Sphingomonas sp. IC081 (assembly GCF_006874585.1). GTDB lineage: Bacteria > Pseudomonadota > Alphaproteobacteria > Sphingomonadales > Sphingomonadaceae > Novosphingobium. Next base: position 2,274,074 of record NZ_CP029761.1, on the reverse strand, counting down.
TTTCATGCACCGCCTGATGCGGTGCAGCATTTTCTGGGGGTGCTTAAGGAGCAATCACCTCGTCCGCTGCGAAGGTGATCGTGCCGTTTCGATGGCATACGGCCCGTGGCGGCTCATGCGGCGGGCCTGCCGGGTGATCGGCTGAACCGGTAATCCGCAAGTTCAGGATCCAACCGCCGACCTGACATTCAGGCTCGACCTCGAGGCCCTGCACGAGGAAGCCCCAGGCGGACGGCTGGGGCTGCTTTGAGGCAGCCGGATCGGACTTCGGGTCCGATCAGGCCGCGAGAGGCAGCTTTTCAGCCGGTGCGGCGACTTCGGTTTCAGTCGCGACGGGCTGGGCGTCAGCGGCTTCGGCAACGGCCTTGTCGGCAAGGGCGGGCATGTAGCGTTCAGCAAGAACGACATCGCGGCGCGCGGCAAAATAGAGCGAAAGCAGAGAAAACATCGGGACCTCGGTGTAATGTGTGTGTTGCAGTGCAACATCTGAGGCCCATTTGCCGCCGCAGGACAGTTTCCGCAAATGCAACAAGATCGCTTTTTGTTGCATTTAACGCAATTGAGTGGGGGTTTTTGAGATTGGATGCCGGTGCGGCGTGCCGGGAGCTCCATTCATTGCGCTTTATGCATCTTGCCTGCAAAAAACTGAAATCGGCGCCAGTCGACTCGCGAAATACCCTCAAATTCCGCATGTCCGCAGGAGATTTCTTGGTGCCGACCAGGCCTTTTGTGGCGCGCGATGTCCTGGCATGGGAAGGGGCAGGCGGCATGCCCGGCGGGCCGTACCGTGCAGGGGGAGCATATCTCCTGCGGAAAACTTCTGCGGAAGCCTCTTTTCAGGACCAAACGAACCCGCTAAGCGCGCATTCCCTGCTGGGGCGTCGCCAAGTGGTAAGGCACCGGTTTTTGGTACCGGCATTCGCAGGTTCGAATCCTGCCGCCCCAGCCAGGCTCTCCCTGAAAGAGAGCTTTTTCCGGCAGGGCTCCGTTCATCACTGATTACGGCACCGGTACGCGGACGACGCCCCGTGGCGAGGCGAAGTCCGCGCGTGTCTGTGCTTATCCGGCAAGCACGGCGTCGATGTCGGCGGCCGAGTGGCGTTCGCGCACGAAGCCTTCGCCGTTGCGGTTGACGATGCGGCCGCGCTGGATGCCCTTGCGAGCGGCGAGTTCATCGCCCCAGCGCACGAGATTGGTGTAACTCGGCACCTCGAGGAACGTCGCCGCGTCGCCATAGGCGTCGCCGCGCAGGAAACCGCCGAACCAGCCGTAGCAGGCGATGTCGGCGATCGTGTATTCGTCCCCGGCAAGATAGCGCGAAACCGCGAGGCGCTTGTCGGCCACGTCGAGGATGCGCTTGGTTTCCATGGCGTAACGGTTGATCGGGTATTCGTACTTTTCAGGCGCATAAGCGTAGAAATGGCCGAAACCGCCGCCGATCATCGGTGCCGTGCCCATCTGCCACATCAGCCACGACATGCATTCCGTGCGGGCGGGCTGGGTCGCAGGCAGGAACTTTCCGAACTTTTCGGCAAGGTAGAACAGGATCGCGCCGGATTCGAACACGCGGACGGGTTCGTCGCCCGAATAGTCGACAAGGGCGGGGATCTTCGAGTTCGGGTTGATCGCCACGAAGCCGGAGCCGAACTGGTCACCCTTGCCGATGTCGATCAGCCAGGCATCGTATTCCGCCTCGGCGACGCCCGCTGCGAGCAGTTCCTCGAGCATGATCGTGACCTTCTGGCCATTCGGCGTGCCCAGCGAGTGAAGCTGCAGCGCATGTTGCCCGCGCGGCAATTCGGATTCGTGCGTCGCACCGGAGACGGGGCGGTTGGTCTTGGCCCATTCACCGCCATTGTCCTTGTCCCAGGTCCAGACTTTGGGCGGCGTATAGGAAGATGTGCTCATGGAGAGGGGCTTTCGTGGCTGTGAGGAACAGCGGAGGTAGGTAGCCCGCAGGGAGGCGGCAACCCATGTCCGCATGTCGTTTTTCACGATGTCGAGCCGGGGCGCCGGGTTCGCCATCGGGATGATAATCCCAAGGTGAAATCAGCGATGTGCACGAAGAACTAGACGAAAGTATGGGAACTTGGGGCGCCTGCAATCGTTGACAGCGTTCACGCGGCGGGAGCATTCATGGCGAGCATGGTTCAAATGATTGAAAAACGTCGCGGAGCATCGATGGATGGGCATGCGGCACGCCGCCGGAACAAGGGATTTGAGGAAACACATCTTGCCTTGATCGAAACTGCAGTGCGTCTGGTGTCTGAAAAGGGGCTGGAAGCACTTTCACTTTCGGAAGTGGCGCGCGTGGCGGGGGTGAATCGGACAACGATCTATTATCATTTCGCGAGCCGCGAGGCCCTGATCGAGGAAGTGCGCGAGTGGTCGGCTGAGCAGCTGGGCAAGGCCTTCGCGTCGTCGCAATCCGCCGAGGAGCGCGCGCGCTACATCACGCGTTTCGTGCTCGAGAACCCGGATGTGGTCGCGCTGTGGACGGAGGAGTTCCTGTCTCCGGGGCGGATCGGCGACCGTTATCCGGCATTCGATGCGATGGCGGCGGGTTTTGAACGCCATTTCACGGCGGACCCGCGAAACGAAGGCATGGACGGGCAAGTCTTTGCCACATTCCTGCTCGCATGGGCGATGCTGGGGCCGCGTATCTATCGCAACAGTGTCCGCCCGGACATGTCCATCGACGAGACGGTAGAGCGTCTGACCCGCACCCATATGGCGATCCTGCAGCAGAGCGGCATTGTCGATATGTGAGGGCATTTCGAGGGCGGCACCAGGCCGCTGGCCTCACTCCACCGCCTATCGGCAGTAGCCTGTGGGTGGTCGAGTGGAGGAAGCGGGCTGGTGCCGCGACATTCGCTTGGCGCGAAATTCCAAACGGTTTCCAGGAGCGTTCGGCGCGGTCAGTGCGGGCAAAAGAAAGGGGCGGTCGCCGAAGCGATCGCCCCTTTCTTGTTGATTTGTCCCGATCGGGTCAGGCGATCTTGTGGATCCAGCCGTGCGTGTCGGGGGTTTCGCCGCGCTGGATCGAGACCAGGCGGTTCTTGAGCTTGGCGGTAAGCTGGCCAGGGCCGCCCGAGCCGATGGTGAAGGCGCCGTCGCGGCCCGAAACCTTGCCGACCGGCGTGACCACCGCGGCGGTGCCGCAGGCGAACGTCTCCACCAGCTTGCCCGAGGTCGCGTCTTCACGCCACTGGTCGAGGCTGTACTTGCCTTCCTCGACCTTGAGGCCTTCCTCACGCGCGAGCTGCAGCAGGCTGTCGCGGGTGATGCCGGGCAGGATCGTGCCGGTGAGGGCCGGGGTCAGAAGAGTGCCGTCCTCGAACACGAAGTAGAGGTTCATGCCCCCCAGTTCCTCGATCCACTTGTGCTCGGCCGCGTCCAGGAAGACGACCTGGTCATGTCCGCGCGAGATTGCCTCCGCCTGCGGCACCAGGCTGGCGGCATAGTTGCCGCCGCACTTGGCGGCGCCGGTGCCGCCGGGGGCAGCGCGGGTGTAGTCCGACACCCAGATCGATACGGCAGGCGCGCCGGACTTGAAATAGTTGCCCGCCGGGCTGGCGATGACGATGAACTTGTAGCTCTTGGCCGGACGCACGCCGAGGAAGGCCTCGGTGGCGATCATGAACGGGCGCAGATAGAGCGAGGCGCCTTCGGCTGCCGGGATCCAGTCCCGATCCGCCTGGACCAGACGTTCGATCGCCTCGATGAACAGCGCTTCGGGCAGTTCGGGCATGGCGAGGCGCTCTGCCGACTTGTTGAAGCGTGCGGCATTGGCTTCGGGGCGGAACAGCGCGATCGAGCCGTCGGCCTGCTTGTAGGCCTTCAGACCCTCGAAGATTTCCTGGGCATAGTGCAGAACGGCAGCAGCGGGATCGAGCGCGATCGGCTGACGCGGGCCTACCACGGCATCGTGCCATCCCTTCCCTTCGGTCCATTCGACCACGACCATGTGGTCGGAGAAATTGGTGCCGAAGCCGGGGTTGGCGAGAATGGTCTCGCGCGTTTCGGCGCTGGTCGGCGCGGGGTGGGGCAGAGTGCTGAAAGTCAGGCCGGCATCGGCGAGCGTCGCCATCGAACGTGATCCTCTAAACTAAGGTTGCGGGTGCCTCTGAATGAAAATTACGCGCAGCGCAACCGCAAAGTAATTTTGATACGCAATCTTATAGCTTTAGCACGGCGTTGAGGGCGGGAGAACCGGGGACTCGGCCAAGGCTGCGGCAGCATGCTCTTGCGCCCGGTTTTCAGGGAGGGCCAGTGCGAAATTCGCCCGATCATGTGCGAAAGTCAGTCATGAGCGAAAGTTTGGGAAGCGCAAATGAGAAGGGCCGCCCCGGTTGCCCGGTGCGGCCCTTCGCATGGTCAGCGGCCGGGAGTGCCGCCAGCGAAAGCCTTTATCGCGAATTCAATTCAGCGATAATGCCTCGCGACGGAAAAAGCCGACCTCTCTGCTGAACCATGAGACATCGGATCACCTCCTTTCGCGCTGTTTGAGCCATAGGGCGCCGCTGGTTAAAGCGGCTGGGCTTCGGGGTGCTTCCGGGCGCGTTTCCCAGGGTCCCTCGGCCCTGTTCAAATGTGTCTCCGATTCCGCAGCGCACAACAAGTCTTGAATTCGATTTTTTTGCGGTCATTATCGAGGCTTCGGGCCAGTTATCCCCAGCCTTCGAGCCACGCAAAAGCTCGATTCCCGGGGCAGTCAACTGCGGCCTGAAAGTTCCTGAAATTGCTGTATTTTTCCTCGTGAACGGGCCCCGGATCGCGTTTTTGCGAGTCCGCCGAGTCCCGTTCACGAGTGCACGTTAGCGGCAATCCTGGACGACGCGCGAAACCTCGGTCCAACTCGGTACATAAAGCGTCGCGGTGCCGGGCGCTTCGAGGGCGAAGCGGCCCTTGCTGAAGGCCATCGCGTCAAGCAGGGAATCCCGTGCCGGAATGTCCACCGAAAGGCCGGTCGCGCCGGCCGATGCGGCCAGCGTGCGGGCGGTGTCCGAAGTGCGCACCACCAGCGCCGGCGAACTGGCGCTGCCGGTGCGGGTGAGGGTTACGGTGCCGGCCTGCCGGTTGCAGCGCAGCGTGACGAGTCCATTTGCAAACGTGGCGGCGCCGGGGGCGGTCATCCGCCAGTCTCCCGGGGTCTGCGGGGCGTCCTGCCAGTTGGCGGGCGGCGGCGCAGGTGGTTGCGGTTGCTGGCTGGGCGCCGGGCGCGGCACGGATGGCGGCACCTGCGGCGGGGCGGGGACGCAGGCGGCAAGCACGGCCAGCGCGGTCAGCGGGGCGCCTGCGACAAGTTTGCGGGAGAACGACGGGACGGCTGCGAGCCGGCGCGGATTTGCCTTCATGGCCCCGGTATGGAATGAGGCGCGCTCCTTCTCAAGTGCGCAAAGTCATGACCAACTCGTCCGAGCCCCGATCCACCGAAAAGAAAACCCCCGCCAAGGGCCGTGTCGACCAGATGCTGGTCGACCGTGGTCTCGTGGAAAGCCGCACGCGTGCGCAGGCGCTGGTGCTGGCCGGACTGGTGTTTTCAGGCGAAACCAAGATCGCCAAGCCGGGGCAGAGCATCAAGGCTGATGCCCCGCTGGAAGTGCGTGGGCGCGATCATCCCTGGGTGTCGCGCGGGGGGATCAAGCTGGCCCATGCCATCGCGCATTTCGAACTCGACCCCACCGGGGTGACCGCGATGGATATCGGCAGTTCCACCGGCGGTTTCACCGATGTGCTGCTGACGCACGGCGCCGAACATGTCTTCGCGGTCGATTCGGGCACCAACCAGCTGGCGTGGAAGCTGCGTCAGGATCCGCGCGTCACCGTGCTGGAGCAGACCAGCGCGCGCATCCTGACGCCGGGCGAAATCGATCGGCCGTGCAGCTGGGTCGTGTGCGACGCCAGTTTCATCGCGCTGTCCAAGGTTCTGGAAGTGCCGCTGCGCCTTGCTGCGCCGCAGTGCCGGGTGGTCGCGCTCATCAAGCCGCAGTTCGAAGTGGGGCGCAATGAAGTGGGCAAGGGCGGGGTCGTGCGCGATCCGGCGCTGCACGAGCGGGTCTGCGCAGAAGTGCGCGACTGGCTGGAAAGCGAGGGCTGGAGCATCCAGGGCATCGTCGAAAGCCCGATCAAGGGGCCGGAAGGAAACGTCGAGTTCCTCGTCTCGGCCTCGCGCGGCTGATACCGGGGGCTAGTACCGGGGTTGGCCTGCGGATGGTCTCGAAGTGACGCGGGCGGGCGCTTTTACCGCGGCCGTGCATTGCGTGTTGGCATTTGTCGTACCACAAACCACCACACTTGATGGTTTTTCCTGATTCGGGGGTTGCCTGGGAATGAACCCGATTGCCTCACCTGCCCAATTGCGCGCCAGTCTGCTGCGCTGGTCGCTGGTGCTCGTGCCCTTGATCGTGCTGCTGGGCTTTGTGTCCGGCAAGGTGGCCGCAAGCGGGCCGGGCAATGCGTGGTTCGATGCGCTGGCCAAGCCCGGGATCTATCCGCCGCCGATCACGTTCGCGATCGTCTGGACCTTGCTTTACGTGATGATGGGCTTTGCACTGGCGTTGATCTGCGCGGCGCGCGGCGCGCGCGGTCGCGGCCCGGCGGTGATCGCCTTTGCCGTGCAGTTCGTGCTCAACCTCGCATGGAGCCCGGTGTTCTTCGCAATGCACCAGATGACCGGCGGACTGATCGTTCTGGGTCTGATGGTGACGGCAGTGATCATCACCATCCTGCTGTTCGCCCGCGTCCGCCCGGTCGCGGCCTTGCTGCTGGCGCCTTATCTCGCGTGGATCTGCTTTGCGAGCTACCTGAACTTCGCGTTCCTCCAGCTCAATCCGGACATGGACGGCGCGGAAGGCCCGCGGGCGGTGGAGCGGTTCGAAATCTAGGCCGTAAACTCATGAACGGCACCATCGAGGTTTGAGGCAAAATGGCTCAGCGGCAGGAGGGAAGGCGCTGGAATATGTCGATATTTCAAGACTTCCTGACGCAGCGCTGGGCCATTTTGGTCAAATCCCGTAGGGACGCCCAAATGGCTTCCATCTCGAACCGAAGCTGCCTTGGACGGGCAACCAGCCCGCCCGGCGGCACCTTCGGCCCGAGCTGTTCGCCATTTGGGCGCCTCGATGGCGGCGTTCATGAGTTTACGACCTAGCTCTGCACCCTCTTGCGTGCGGGGCCGCAAAGGACCAAATAGCCCCCATGCAAAGCGAAAACCCCTTCGTCGCCGATTTCGTGAAGATGATGAACGGCGCTGCCGGCACGCTGGCCGGTGTCGGCCGCGAAGCGCGCGACAATGCGCGCGAGCGTTTCCGTGAATTCCTGGGCGACATGGACTTCGTCAGCCGCGAGGAATTCGAGGCGGTGAAGGAAATGGCGGCGACCGCGCGCGGCGAGATCGAGGATCTCAAGGCCCGTATCGCCAAGCTTGAAGGCAAGTCCGGCGAGTGATTGCCGGCAGGGGCAGACTTTGACGAGCCTGCCTCTCTTCACCTTGCTTCACGTCCTCTGAACCCTCACAAGCCGCAGCCATGCAGTTGCGCGCGCCTGCCATCGTCTGTTCCACCCGTCCTCACGGCGAAACCGCGGCCATAGCCCGGCTGCTGACCGAAGAGGGCGGCCTTGTCGGTGCCTATGTCGCCGGCGGGCGCGGGCGGCAGCTCCGTCCGGTCCTGATCCCGGGCAATCTTGTCGAAGCCGACTTGCGGTCGAAACGTGAGGGGCAGTTGCCTTTCGCGCGGATCGAACTGGTCGAATCCCGCGGCCCCTGGCTCAGCGAGCCGCTGCCTTCGGCGGGAATCGCCTGGGTGACCGCGCTCGCCGCAGCGGCGCTTCCCGAGCGGCAACCGTTTCCCGCGCTTTACCAGGCACTGGCCGCCGTGCTTGATGCGATCTGCGCCGCGCCCTCGGCGCGGGGCTGGGTCATGCCGCTGCTTTCCTTCGAAGTCCTGCTGCTGCGGGAACTGGGATACGGGGTGCCGGTGGGCCGTCCGGCAGACGACGACTGGGGCGCGATCCTTGCCACTTTCGACCGGCTCGGCCCGGAGCTTGCGCGCTATCCGCTTGCCGAACGCCGCGGAGACGTTATGGGGGCGCGCGTCCTGCTGCGCGAGCGGCTGGCACGAATTCACGGTTAAAGTCCAAGCGGAGAACGTACATGCGCATCGCGGTATTTGCAGGAGACGGGATCGGTCCCGAGGTCACCGAGCAGGCAGTGCGTGTGCTTCAGGCGCTTGAACTTCCCGGTCTCGAACTGGTCGAGGGTGATGTCGGCGGTGTTGCCTATCGCAAGCACGGCCACCCGCTGCCCGCCGAAACGCTGGAGATCGCGCGCTCGGCCGATGCGATCCTGTTCGGCGCGGTGGGCGATTTCTCGTGCGACCATCTCGAACGCCACCTGCGTCCCGAACAGGCCATTCTCGGCCTGCGCAAGGAACTGGGCCTCTTTGCCAACTTGCGCCCGGCGCGCGTGTTCCCCGGTCTGGAAGACCTGACCACGCTGCGCGAGGAAGTCGCCTCGAAGATCGACCTGCTGATCGTGCGCGAGCTGAACGGCGACGTGTACTTCGGCGAGAAGGGCATCCGCACGCTGGAAGACGGCCGCCGTCAGGGCTGGGACATGATGTCCTACGCCGAGGACGAAGTGCGCCGCATCGCCCACGCCGGTTTCCAGGCCGCGATGACGCGTTCGAAGAAGCTCTGCTCGGTGGACAAGGCCAATGTCCTCGAAACCTCGCAGCTCTGGCGCGATGTGGTGATCGAGGTGGCCAAGGAATATCCCGAGGTCGAACTCAGCCACATGTACGTCGACAACGCGGCGATGCAGCTGGTGAAGAACCCCGGCCAGTTCGACGTGATCGTCACCGGCAACCTGTTCGGTGACATTCTTTCCGATCAGGCCTCGATGTGCGTGGGCTCGATCGGCCTGCTCGCTTCGGCCAGCCTTGCCGAAGGCTCCTATGGCCTTTATGAGCCGATCCACGGTTCGGCGCCGGATATCGCCGGCAAGGGGCTTGCCAATCCGATGGCGACGATCCTGTCTGCAGCCATGCTGCTGCGCCACTCGCTCGGCCTCGAGGCCGAGGCGGTGCGGATCGAGGCAGCGGTGGCCAAGACGCTGGCCGACGGCATCAAGGGCGGCGATCTGGGCGGCAGCGCAGGCACCCGCGAGATCGGTGGCGCCGTGCTGGCCCGTCTGTAATCAGGCGTCTTTGACCGCGACTAAGGTTTCTTCAGGTTTACCACGTAAAACAGGGCGCATGACCATTACCCCTACCGATCTTGCAGAGGCCGCAGACGTCGCCGCAGCGCAGGCATCCAAGCCGCTTGAGCTGGCCGTCGTCCTGCCGACCTACAACGAGCGCAAGAACCTCGCGACGATGATCGACCGGCTCGACAAGGCGCTCAAGGGCGTTTCGTGGGAGGCGATCTTCGTCGACGACAACAGCCCGGACGGCACCTCGGACGAGGCGCGCAGCCTCTCGCTGCGCGATCCGCGCGTGCGCTGCATCCAGCGCATCGGCCGCCGGGGCCTTGCCAGCGCCGCGATCGAGGGCATGTGCTCCACGGCCGCGCCGGTGGTTGCGGTGATGGACGCCGACCACCAGCACGATCCCGAACTGCTGCCGCTGATGCTGAAGGCGATCACCTCGGGCGAGTATGACCTCGCCTATGCCTCGCGCTTTGCAGAAGGCGCCAGCACCGAGGCCTGGGGCCGTCCCGACCGCGTCAAGGCGTCCGGCTTTGCCAACAGGATCGCCAACAAGGTTACCGGCGTCGATCTCACCGACCCGATGAGCGGCTTCTTCATGCTGCAGACCAAGACACTCCGGGCCGACGCGCATCGGCTCTCGGGCGTGGGTTTCAAGATCCTGCTCGACATTCTCGCCACGGTGGACACGCCGCTGCGGGTCAAGGAGTTTCCCCTGAACTTCGCCGCGCGCGCGGAAGGCGAGAGCAAGCTGGACAGGACGGTCGTGTTCGAATTCCTCGTTGGTCTTTACGACAAGTGGCTCGGCCGCTTCATCCCCACCCGCTTCGCGCTGTTCGGCACGGTCGGCGGCCTGGGCGCAGTGCTGCACATGACGGTGCTGGCGCTGGTCCTGCACCTGTTCGGCGCGGACTTCGCGATGAGCCACTATCCCAAGGAAGCGGCCTTCATCACCGGTCAGACGATTGCGGCCATCGTCGCGATGACGTTCAACTTCGTGCTGAACAACGAACTGACCTATGCCGACAAGCGTCTGCGCGGCTTCGGCCCGCTGGTGCGCGGCTGGGCGCAGTTCGCGCTGACCTGTGCGTTCGGCATGATCGCCAATATCGGCGCATCTACGGCGCTCGTCCGCATCGGTTTCCATGACTATGCGGCGGCGATCATCGGCATCGTGCTGGCTTCGGTCTGGAACTTCGCGCTGTCGAACAAGTTCGTCTGGGGCAAGTACTGAGACCCGGAACTGGCCGTTTTCGGCCGGTTCCTCTGATCTCGTTTCGCAAACGCGCGCCGTCCGTCGGCGCGCGTTTGTCGTTTCAGGGCTCCTGATCGACAGGCAGTTCGGTGTTTCTCCCGTTTTCGCAAAGCGGATGGGAGAGGACCATCATAGATCGATGTGCCCGATCCGCAGCTGATAGCGGCGCGGCAAGCGCGGCAAGCGCGGCGGGCGTTCGGTGCGGTCGAGGTGCTGACGCCCGACATGCAGGCGGAATACCGCGTGGCAGTGACACTGCCGGGCTGGAAGGCGATGCTTGCCCGGGGGAACGGGCAGCACTGCATCGTCGCCTGAACGTCAGCGCCAGCTCGGCAGCCACATCCAGAAATTGTAGGTCTCGTCGCTCGGCAGCGGCAGGCCCGAGATGATCGGGAAGAACAGCACGAACATGCCGAGCGAGGCCGCCATCGATAGTGTTCCCAGCTTGCGCCAGCGGTCCTTGCGCTGCCACAGCGCGTCGAGCGCGAAGGCCAGCAGGGCCATCAGGAAGGCGCCCGGCAGCAGGTAGTGGTAATAGAACTGCACCGGCTTGCCGTTCACCGCCCAGATCATCAGCGTGGCGGCATAGAGCAGACAAAACGCGGCGATGTCGCCCCGGCGGCGGAACAGCGCGGCCCACAGGCCCCAGAAGAACGCCGCGAGGCCCGCCAGCATCGAGACGGGATTGCCCAGCATCACGATGCCGCGGTGGGCGCCGTCGATGGTCTTGAACAGGTACCAGATCACCCGCCAGTCGGCCGCCCACTGGTACCAGAAGCTGCGGTAGGGGTGCGGTTTCTTCACGCTGTCCTGCAGGCGCACCATCAGTTCGTGCTGGCCGATGAAGTCGTAGGGCGAAAGCGTCAGGCGGGCGTAGAACATCGCCGGCGCATAAGTCGCCCAGTAGACCGCGAGCGGCAGCAGGCCGAGCCAGAACACCGCTTCGAGCAGCGAGACGCCCGGGATCGGGCCCGCGCCGCGCTTGCCGACGAACTTCCAGCCGGTTTCCTTGACGCGCAGCACAAAAAAGCACAGGCCCGGCATGACGAGCGCCGGGGCGCTGCTCCACTTGGCGCCGAGCGAGAGGCCCATGGCGATGGCAGCGGCGGCAAGGCGCAGCCGCGCCGCACCGGTGGTCCTGGTGCCCAGCGCCGCCGCGAACTGCCACAGCGCGATCATGCAGAGCCCCGCCTCGATCATGTCGAGCATGGCGATGCGGCTCTGCACGAACCACATGAAGTTGGTCGCCAGCAGCACGATCGCGGTGATCGTCGCGCGGCGCCGGTGTGAGGCGTGCCAGACCAGGCGGCCGAATGCGAAGAGGCCCGCCGTGCCCAGCAGCAGCGGTCCAAGGCGCCATGCCAGCGGGCGGTCGCCGAGGAAGTGGATGAAGGCGGCGATCACTTCCTTGCCGAACAGCGGGTGCTCGCGATTCGTCGGGATCAGCTTCAGCATCTTCAGCGAGGCCGGAACGTAGTGGACCTCGTCGAAGTAATAGGCGCTGGGCGTGGAGATCCGCCACAGCGCAAGGGCGAAGAAAAGCGCGGTGACGACAAGGCACCAGCCGAGCGGGTCACGATTGTTGCGGGAAGCGATCGGCTGCATTTGGGCGCGGAATACGGAGGATATGGGGCGACTGCAAGCGGTGGTTGAACCGCCCCTAGCCATGGCAGAACGGCACCTGGGGTCAGCACGGGCGCTTGCATCGGCGTCCGCGCGATCCTAGAGGCTTGGGCCATGAAACGCACGACCGGACAGGACCGCACCAAGACCCGCAACTGGCGTCCCGCCACCCGCGCAATCCGCGGTGGCACCTGGCGCTCGGAAATGGGGGAGACCAGCGAGGCGCTGTTCCTCACCTCGGGCTTCACCTATGACGATGCCGCCACCGTTGCCGCCCGCTTCATGGGCGAGGACGACGGCATGACCTATTCGCGTCTCCAGAACCCGACCGTGCAGATGCTCGAGGAGCGCATCGCCCTGCTCGAAGGCGCCGAGGCGTGCCGCACGCAGGCGTCGGGCATGGCGGCGATGACCGCCGCGCTGCTCTGCCAGCTTTCGGCGGGCGACCACATGGTTTCCGCGCGCGCCGCCTTCGGTTCGTGCCGCTGGCTGGGCGACAGCCTGCTGCCGCGCTTCGGTGTCGACGTGACGGTGGTCGACGCCACCGACCTGTCGGCGTGGGAAGCGGCGATCCGTCCCAACACCAAGGTGTTCTTCTTCGAGACCCCGGCGAACCCGACGATGGACATCGCCGACCTCGCCGGCATCGCCGAGATCGCCAGGGCCCACGGCATCACCACCGTGGTCGACAATGCCTTCTGCAGCCCGGCGCTGCAGCGCCCGCTCGAATTCGGCATCGACGTGGTGGCCTATTCCGCCACCAAGCTGATGGACGGGCAGGGCCGCGTGCTGGCCGGCGCCGTGTGCGGCAGCGAGGAATTCATCAACGACAAGCTGCTGCCGTTCCAGCGCAACACCGGCCCGAACCTTTCGCCGTTCAACGCCTGGGTGGTGCTCAAGGGGCTGGAGACGCTGGACCTTCGTGCCAAGCGCCAGAGCGAGAACGCGCTCAAGGTGGGTGAGTTCGTGGCCGGCCGCGTGCCCAGGATCCTGCACCCCTGGCTCGACAGCCATCCGCGCCAGGCGCTGGCGATGAAGCAGATGGACGCCTGCGGGCCGATCTTCTCCTTCGTGCTCGACGGCGGCCGCGCGCAGGCGCATGCGCTGCTCGACGCGCTGGAACTGATCGACATCTCCAACAACATCGGCGACTCGCGTTCGCTGATGTGCCACCCCGCGTCCTCGACCCACCACAACATGGGGCCGGAAGGGCGCGAGGCGATGGGCATCGGCGAAGGCATGCTGCGCATCAACGTCGGGCTGGAAGATCCCGAGGACCTGATCGCCGATCTCGATCAGGCGCTGACGAAGGCGGGCCTCTGAGCGCCGCCCCGCTTGGGGCCGACGCCGCGGCGTTTCTCGCCGCGATCGTCGAATCGAGCGACGATGCCATCGTCGGCAAGTCGCTCGACGGTACGATCCTGAGCTGGAACCACGCGGCCGAACGCATCTTCGGCTGGCCTGCCGGCGAGATCGTCGGCAGGAACGTGCGCACGCTGATCCCCGATGATCGCCAGGCCGAGGAAGACGCGATCATCGCCAGCATCATGCGCGGCGAGCGGGTGCCGACCTTCGAGACCGTGCGCCGCCGCAAGGACGGCAGCGCGGTGGAAGTGGCGGTCACCGTCTCGCCGGTGTACGACGGCCATGGCCGGGTGGTCGCCGCCAGCAAGATCGCGCGTGACATCGGGCTCAAGAACGCCACCCTGCGGCGTCTCGAACAGAGCGAGACGCGCTTTCGCCTGCTGGCGGAAAACATGTCGCAACTGGCCTGGATCGCCCGCAGCGACGGCTGGATCTTCTGGTACAACAAGCGCTGGTTCGACTATACCGGGACCACGCTGGAACAGATGGAAGGGTGGGGCTGGAGGGCGGTCCACCATCCCGATCACCTCGAACCGGCGACCGCCCGTTTCCGCGCCCATATCGCTTCCGGAGAGGACTGGGAGGACACGTTCCCGCTGCGCAGCGCGCAAGGCGAATGGCGCTGGTTCCTGTCCCGCGCCAAACCCATTCGCGACGATCAGGGCAAGATCCTCTACTGGTTCGGCACCAATACCGACGTCACCGCAATGCGCGATGCCGAAGAGCGGATCGAGCTTCTGCTGCAGGAAGTGAACCATCGCAGCAAGAACATGCTGGCGATCATCCAGTCGCTCGCGCGCCGCACCGACGTGGCCCGCCCCGATTTTCTCCAGCGGCTGGAGCAGCGCATCCAGGGGCTTTCCGCCAACCAGGACCTGCTGGTGCGGCGCGCCTGGTCGCCGGTTCCGGTCGGCGAGATGGTCGAGGCGCAGTTGCGCTGGCTGGGCGAGGCGCAGGGGCAGGTCGAGTGCCGGGGGCCGGAGGTGATGCTTTCGCCCGGGGCGGCGGAAGCACTGGCGATGGCGCTCCACGAGATGGGCACCAACGCGCACAAGTACGGCGCGCTCTCGGTGCCGGGCGGGCGCGTGCACATTGCCTGGTCGGTGCAGGGCGCCGATGCCGGGGAGGGAGAGGCGGAGGACGGCGACCCCGCAAGTGCGGGTTTCCGCATCGCCTGGCGTGAAAGCGGCGGCCCGGTGGTGGCGCCGCCCACCAGGCTCGGCTTCGGTTCGCGGATCATCGTCGACGTGCCGCGGGTCAAGCTCAATGCCCGGGTGACGACCGCCTACGAACCTGCGGGCTTTGCCTGGCAGCTCGATTGCGCGCTCGCGGCAATTTCGTGATCCACCGGAAAATTATCGCGCAATTTGTGGAACCCACTGGGTAGTTCTATGAGTTGTCGACTTGTCGAATGACCGATAGGCTGGCCGTGTCATGAAGGAACTGTTCCAACATACTGCCGTGACCGACGGGGTCACCGTGCGTGTCGCCGTGAACTTCCTGCCCGAGCAGTCGCGCATCGAGGCGGGCAAGTGGTTCTGGGTCTATCACATCCGCATCGAGAACGATTCGGATGACAGCCTGCAGCTCATGACCCGCCACTGGCGCATCACCGACGGCAACGGCGACGTCAACCTGGTCGAGGGTGAGGGCGTGGTGGGCGAACAGCCGCTGATCCGTCCCGGCCGCAGCCACGATTATGTCTCGGGATGCCCGCTGTCGACGCCGCAAGGCTCGATGGAAGGGTTCTACACGTTCCTGCGCAGCGACGGCAGCGAATTGCAGGCGCAGATCCCGCTGTTCCCGCTGGCGGCGCCCGCCACCGCGGGCTGAGCCATGGGACGGGCGAAGGCGCGCCGGTGCAGGGTATCGGCCCCGCCGGGATCCGGGGGGTGCCCTTTGCTTGCGGCAAGCCCCGTCCCGCCAGTCGTTTTCCAGTAGTCCGGCGGGGCGTTCGAGCCACATCCTTGCTCCTTCCCGTTCCAGCGCCTAGGGAAGCGCCATGAAGCGGACGCACCTGCCCCTCAATGCCCTGCGCGTGTTCGATGCAGCGGCCCGTCACCTCTCCTTCACCCGCGCGGCGGACGAACTGGCGGTGACGCCGGCCGCGGTCGGCCAGCAGATTCGTGCGCTGGAGGACCTGCTCGGCGTCGTGCTGTTCCGCCGCACCAGCAAGGGGCTGGAACTGACCGACGAGGCCGGTTCGGGGCTGGCCGCGCTGCGGACCGGCTTCCTCCATTTCGAGGATGCGGTGCAGGCGATGCAGGCGGGCCAGTCCAGCCACGTCTACACGATTGCCGCCCCGCGCGAATTCTTCGCCGCCTGGCTGGCGCCGCGCCTGGCCGCGTTCCGCGCGGCCAATCCGCAAGTGCGCTACATTCTTGTCGACGGCGAACTGACCGACTTTACCGAGGCCAATCTCGACCTCGCGGTGCGCTGGACCGATGGTCCGGGCGATCTCGAAGGGCTGGCGCTGGGCGCCGCCGAATGGGTGGAACTGGGCGGCGGCGACTGGATCGGCTGGCCCGGCGATCCCGCGCCCGAGAGCGAGGCGGCTTCCGAGGGTGAAGATGGCCAGCCGGCGATCCAGGTCGCCGATGCCGGGCAGGCGGTGGCCGCGGCCCTGTCCGGGCTTGGCCGGGTGCGGGTGCCCGCGCTGCTGGCCGAAGGGCTCGCGGCGGGCAAGTCGGTCGCGGTCGGGCCGGTCACCCCGTGCCGCCGCGCCTACTGGCTGGTGGCGCCGCTGCCGCAGTGGCGCCAGAAGAAGGTCCGGGAACTGGTCGCTGCGCTGACCGGGGGCTGACCGGCTTTCCCCGGCCGCGCGGCGCACGAAACGAGGCCCGGTGTGAACCGGGCCCCGTGCCGCGAAATTCGCTTTTCGCGAATTTCCAGACGGACTCTCAGAATCCGAGGTCCTCGATCGGCCCGTCGAAATTGCCGCCCAGCTTGTGGGTGGCCCTGGCCAGCTGGTCCTGCGGCACGCCCTTGAGGTAGCCGTCGATGATCCGCTGGTAATTGCTGATCAGCCCTTCGACGTCCTTCGAGAGTCGCATGAACTCGAAGCCGGTGGCGTGCAGGCCCTTCTGCTGGATCGGGATGTTCGAATAGTCCTGGCGCGGGATCGGCGGGAAGTCCGGGCTGTTGTAGGGCAGCACGGTGGGCTCCATCACCGTCTCGATGTCGCTGTCCTCGGGCACGTAAGTGAGCGACCAGATCTCGAAGAAGCAGGTCTCCGGCCCGGTCGGGCGGATCCGGTAGGCCGACATCGAGGTGAAGTAGGGCAGCAGGAAGTAGTGGGGGAACAGGAATTCCACCGCCTTCACCGGGTGCGTCTGCGCCACCGTGCAAAGGTCCGGCACCGGCTCGCCGCGCGCTTTGAGCTGCTCGGTGATCTGGTGCATGACGATGCCCAGCCAGTGGAACATCGCCATGTTCTGGTCTTCGGGCAGGCCTTCCTCGATGCCGACGAGGCCGCGCGCGATCTCCACTTCCTTCTCGTGGACCATGCCCGCCATGCCCTCGCTGAGCAGGGCCATGGAATTGACCTGCAATTCCTGGTTCTCGCGGTAGGAGAGGTGCGCCTCGGCCATGATCGGCACCGGGCCGCGCGGGGTCTTGTACATCGAATCGTACATCATCGGCGCGGCATGCTGCAGCTGTGGGTGCGTCTGCATCACGTGGTAGCCTTCCATGAAGGCCTCCATCGCCACCTTCCAGTTGGCCGGAAGCTCGGCGGCAAAGCACCATTCGGCGCGCATCTTGTCGAGATTGCGGGCTTCGAGGTTGGCCGCCACCGGGCCCAGCGAATCCCGGACCGAGGGGGCGTCGTTGTCATGGTTGATCCACACGCAGCCGATGAAGGTCTCGGCGCGGCAGGGGATCAGGTTGATGTCGTCGGCATCGAGCTGGCGCTCGGAAAACAGGTGCTTGCCGTAGACCTGGGTGGATTCGCCGTCCATGTTCCAGCGCCAGCCGTGGAACGGGCAGACAAAGCCGGACTTCTTGCAGTTGCCGTGCGCCTGCCCGGTGCCGCCCGCGAAAGGCACGCCGCGGTGACGGCAGGCGTTGTGGAAGGCCTTCACGCCGCTGGTGGTGCGCACGACGATGACCGACTTGCCGACGTTCTCGTACTCGATCCAGTCGCCCACCTCGGGGATCTGTTCCTCGCGGCAGGCCATCTGCCAGACATGGGGCCACAAGTGGTCCAGCTCGGCCTGGTAGAACTCGGCATCGTAGTAGCGCCGGACCGGGATCCGTTCGGGATCGTCGATCGGATAGGGGACGGACCGCAGCCCGCCGTCGACAGATTTCAGCACTCCGACACCTCTCGGCTTGTTCTTCGTTCGTATTGAACGAATGTACAACCCTGCGGCGGGCAGGCAATGGCGCGCAGGCGTGCGGGCCATCGCGGGCGCGCTAAGTTGGGGCATGGCGGGCCGGGCCCCTCCCGGGTTCCGGCCTGAGCATCGCCGGCGCGAATTGCGGGGCGGGGGTGTCCCCAAGCGCGGAAATTCTCCCTAGGACCGCGACAAGGACATATTCCGGGAGTTCACAGGCCATGGCATTCAAGACCCGCGTCACCGAGATGCTCGGCATCGAGCATCCGATCGTGCAGGGCGGCATGCAGGGGGTCGGGCTGGCCGAACTGGCCAGCGCGGTGTCCAATGCCGGCGGCCTCGGCACGCTGACCGCGCTGACCCAGCCCAGCCCGCAGGCCCTGCGCGAGGAAATCGAGCGCTGCCGCGCGATGACCGACAAGCCCTTTGCCGTGAACATCACCGTGTTCCCGACGCTGCTGCCGCCCGACTACAAGGCCTATGCCGAGGCCGCGCTCGACGGCGGCGTCAGGATCATCGAGACCGCCGGCACCCAGGCCGTGCGCGAGATCTGGGAACTGGTGAAGCCCCACGGGGTCACCGTGATCCACAAGTGCACCGCCGTGCGCCACGCGCTCTCGGCCGAGAAGCACGGCTGCGACATCATCTCGATCGACGGGTTCGAATGCGCCGGCCATCCCGGCGAGGACGACATTCCCGGCCTGATCCTGATCCCCACGGCGGCGGACAAGGTCTCGATCCCGATGCTGGCGAGCGGCGGCTTCGGCGACGGGCGCGGCCTTGCCGCGGCGCTGGCGCTGGGCGCGGAGGGCATCAACATGGGCACGCGCTTCTGCGCCACGCAGGAGGCGCCGATCCACGACAACGTCAAGGCGCGCTACATCGCGAACGACGAGCGGGGCACCAACCTCATCTTCCGCAAGTTCAAGAACACCGCCCGCGTCGGCAAGAACGCGGTGTCCGACGAAGTGGTCGCGATCTCGGCCCGTCCCGAATCCACCTTCGAGGACATCAAGCACCTCGTCGCCGGGGCGGTGGGCCGCGAACTGCTGCAGAGCGGCGATCTCACCAAGGGCATCTTCTGGGCCGGCATGGTGCAGGGCCTGATCCACGACCTGCCGACCTGCAAGGACCTGATCGAGCGGATCGTCGCCGATGCCGAAGCGATCGTCCGTGGCCGTCTTGGCCAGATGCTGGCCTGACCGGGAGGCGACCGCAGGTGACTTACGAAAAAGTTCTCTACCGCCTTGAAAACGGCGTCGCCCGGATCGCGATGAACGATCCCGCCACCCGCAACGCCGGCTCCGCGCAGATGGGCGAGGAACTGTTCGATGCGATGACCCGCGCCGCCTTCGAGGCGCGCGCGGTGGTGCTGACGGGCGAGGGCAAGGCGTTCTGCTCGGGCGCCAACCTCGGCGATGCGGCGGGCATGCTGGCCGACCCGCGCCGCGATGTCGGCACGCTGCTCGACCGTCACTTCAATCCGGTGATCGTTGCCATGCGCGACATGGAGCAGCCGGTCGTCACCGCCGTGCGCGGCGCGGCGGCGGGCGTCGGCGCGGGGCTCGCCATGGCGGGCGACCTCATCCTCTGCGCCGAAAGCGGGTTTTTCCTCCAGGCTTTCCGCCATGTCGGGCTGGTGCCGGACGGTGGCTCCTCGTGGCTGCTGACCCGCGCGGTGGGGCGGGTGCGGGCGATGGAGATGATGCTGCTGGGCGAGCGTCTTCCGGCGGCGAAGGCGCTCGAATGGGGTCTCGTCAACCGCGTGGTGGCGGACGAGGCGCTGGACGGCGCCGCCCTCGCGCTGGCCGGCGAACTGGCACGCGGGCCCTGGTCGCTGCGGCGGATCAAGCAGGTGGCCTGGGCGGCGACCGACTGCACGCTGGAACAGGCGCTCACCCACGAACGCCTCGGCCAGCGCGACGCCTCGCGCACCGAGGACTTTGTCGAGGGCGTCACCGCCTTTGCCGAGAAGCGCGCGGCCGTCTTCAAGGGGCGCTGACGGCACGCAGGCGGCTGCCCGCGATGCTGCCCTGATACCTCCCCCGATACCGCCTATGCGGCGGGCAGCGGCGCAACCTGCGGGTTTATCCCGATTTCCTCGGGGCAGCCATGACGGGATAGTCCGAAAGGCGGGACGGCATGGGCCGTGCCTGCGCCAAGGATATGCCATGTCCGACCTTGAAGCGCTGTTCCGGCACGGCCCGCCCCGCCATCTGGCCCATTTCATCCATGTGGCGAGGCCGCCTTTCGTGCAGCCGTTTCGCCGGGTGCTGGTGGTGCTGGCGATCGGCTGGCTGCCCTTGGGGGTCTTCACGCTGCTGCTCGCGCCCGAGCGGCTTGGCGATTTCGGCCGCGATATCGGCGTCCATGCCCGCTATGCCCTTGCCGCGCCCCTGCTGGTCGCGGCGCTGTCGTCCTGCGGGCCGCGGCTGGGGCAGATCGCGGGGCACTTCGCGCGCTCGGGCCTGCTCGATGCGGCGGGGCGGCATGCGCTGTTCCGGCAGATCGTGGTCAGCCGCCGCCTGCTCGACTCCCATCTGATCGAGGCGGCGACGGTGGTCCTGGCCTTTGTCACGGCGATGCTGACCTTTCGCGGGGTGGCGGGCGCGCACCTGTCTGGCTGGATGCGCGATCCGGGCACGGACCGGCTGTCGATGGCGGGGCTCTGGCAATTCGCCTTCAGCCTGCCGCTGCTGCTGACCCTGCTGATCGGCTGGCTCTGGCGCATCGCGATCTGGGCGCGGCTGCTGGTCTGCCTGTCCCGCCTCGATCTGCGGCTGGTGGCCTCGCACCCCGACCAGTGCGGCGGACTGGCCTTCCTCAGCCAGTCGCTGCGTGCCTTCACCCTGTTCGGCATGGCGCTCGGCGCCATCGCGGCGGGGCGGCTGGGCCATGATCACCTTTCCGGCACGTCGAGCCGGTTCACCGACGGCCTGCTGGTCGGCGGCAGCGTGGCCGTGGTGGCGATCCTCTGTGCCGGGCCGCTCCTCTTGTTTTCCGGGAAGATGATGGCGGTCTGGCGCCAGAGTTCGATGGCCTATGGCGCGCTGGCGATGGAACTGGGCTCCTCGCTCGAAGCCCGCTGGCTCCGCCGCGACGCGGCGCCGGGCGAGGGCAGCGACGGTGGGGACCGGAGAGAACGACCCGCCATTCTCGACGCCCCGGACTTTTCGGCCGGGGCGGATCTCTACGCGGTTGTCGCCGGTGCGCAGGCCATGCGGTTCCTGCCGGTCGACGTGCGCAGCGTGGTCATGCTGGTTGCCGCGACCCTGCTGCCTTTCGCCGCCGCGCTGTGCCTGACATTACCTCTCGGCGTCGTGCTGGCAACGCTGAAGGGACTGCTGGTGTGATCGGGGCAGGGGGCCGGCGGCGCCCTCAAAATGCCCTTTCGGGACTTTTTGAGGCAGACACTCAGACCGCACCCGCCTCGCGCAGCCGCGCCAGCCCGGCCTCGTCGATGCCGATCTCGGCCAGCACTTCGGCGGTGTGTTCGCCCAGCATCGGCGGGGCCATGCGGATCGTGGCCGGGCTCGCCGACATCTGGGCGAGCGGGCTGGCGATGAGGTCCACCGAGCCGCTTTCGGCCCAGGCGTGGGGCGTCCGGGCGCGCAGCTTGCGGTGCCTGACCTGCTCGTCCTCCCAGACTTGCGCGAGTTCGTTGTAGCGCGCGGCGGGGATGCCGGCGCCGTCGAGCATCGCCTGCATCCGGGCGACGGTGAAACCCGCGCTCCAGGCGTTGATGAGGTCCATCAGTTCGGCGCGGTTGGTCTTGCCGCGCTTGAGATTGCTGTCGAAGCGCGGGTCGGTGAAGAGTTCGGGGCGCTCCATCAGCACGGTCAGGCGGCGATAGTGCTCGTCGGTGCCGGCGGTGAGGTACACGATGCCGTCCGCGCAGTGCATCAGGTCGGCGGGGCCGCCGCCGTTGCCGCCGTTGCCGAGCCGGGGAGGGGCCTGGCCGCTGATCAGGTAGTCCTGCATGATGTGGCTGACCATCGCCACCGAACTGTCGAGCAGGGCGATGTCGATGAACTGTCCCTCGCCGCTGCGATGGCGGTACTGCAGTGCGCCGAGGATGGCGAGTGCGGTGTTGTGGCCGGTCACGAAGTCGACGAGGCTGGGGCCGGTCTTGAGCGGGCCGGCGCCGGGCTGGCCTTCGGGAATGCCGGTGACGGCCATCATGCCGCCGGTGGCCTGGAACAGCCCGTCATAGCCGGGACGCGCGGCCATCGGCCCGGTCTGGCCGAAGCCGGTGACCGAGCAGTAGATCAGCCGCGGGTTGATCGCCTTCAGGCTCTCGTAGTCGAGGCCGAAGCGGGCGAGATCGCCGACCTTGTAGTTCTCGATCAGCACGTCGGCGGTCTTGACCAGTTCCTTGAGGATGGCCTGCCCCTCCGGCTTGGCATGGTTGAGCGTGATCGAGCGCTTGTTGCGGTTGGACACGGTGAAGAAGCTGGAATGGCGCGTCTCGATCCCGTCCTTGCCGGGCACCCACGAGAAGCCGTAGCCGCGCCCGTCGTCGCCCACGCCCGGGCGCTCGATCTTGATGACGTCGGCGCCAAGGTCGCCCAGGATCTGCGCGCCGATGGGGGCGGCGAAGACGCGGCTCATGTCGATGACGCGGATGCCGGCGAGTGCCGCATTGCCGGCGGCCATATCGTTCTGGTTCGTGCTCATGATGGGGCAAGGCTAGACCCGCCCACCGGGGCGGCCAAGGCGGGCGCCCCCGCTTATCGCAGAAGCGATCAAGCATCGTTGCCGGCGTGGTCAGGCTTATCCGCCGCGCCGAAAGCGCCTAGCCGGAAACGAAGGACACGGACGGGAGTATGCGATGAAGACGGCGATCATCACCGGCGCGGGCAGCGGCATCGGGCTGGAGACGGCCAGGATCCTCCACGCCGAAGGCTTCGCGATCGTCGGCGTCGGGCGCAGCAAGGACAAGCTGGCCAAGCTGGAAGCCGCGATCGGCAATCCCGATCATGTGCTGGCGATCAGTGCCGATCTCACCGATCCGGCCGCGCCCGCCGCCATCGTCGGCGCCGCGCTGGAGCGGTTCGGCCGGATCGATGCGCTGGTGAACAATGCCGGCGTCGGCAGCCCCAAGCCGCTCGACGAGACCGACGACGAGACGCTCGACGATTTCCTCGACATCATGCTGGTCGCCCCGTTTCGCCTCTGCCGCGAGGTGATCCCGCACCTTTCGCAAGGGGCCAGCGTGGTCAATGTCACCAGCACCTTCGCGCATGTCGGCGGGCGGCGCGGCGGCGCCTATTCGGCGGCCAAGGGCGGCCTCAAGTCGCTGACCGAGCACATGGCCTGCGAATATGGCCCGCGCGGCATCCGGTCGAACTGCGTGGCGCCGGGGGTGACGATGACCGACATGGTGCGCCACCGTTTCGAGGACGAGGGTTTCAAGCGCGCCAACGTGGAAACCACGCCCTATCCGCGCCTCGCCCAGCCGGACGACATCGCCAGCGTGATCGCCTTCCTCTGCCTGCCGGGCAGCGAGATGATCAACGGCCAGTCGATCGTGGTCGACGGCGGCTGGACGGCAACCAAGTACCTCAGCCCGCGGGTGACGCGCACGACCTGGGTGGAGCCGGAGGGCGTTTGAAAATCCGCCGTAGGCGGATTTTTGCGGTGCCGTATCGAGAATGCCCCTCGGGCATTCTTCAAACAGACTCTAAGCGGCGGCGGCCATCACGCCGCCGCCCTGCCGCTTGGCGCGGTAGAGCGCGCTGTCGGCCCGCACGAACAGCGCCTCGGGATCGAGCTGGCCCGCTCCGCCGGCTTGCGCGATGCCCGCCGAGGCGCCCAGCGGCAGCAGTTCGCTGCCCCAGGGCACCGGGCTCAGCAGGCCCGGCAGGCAGCGGCGCAGCGTGCGGTCCGGCATCTCGATCTGGCCGGTGCGGGTGAGCAGCATCGCGAATTCGTCGCCGCCGATACGGGCGATCATGCGCGCTTCGGGGAAGGCGGCGGCAAGGCGGTGGCCAAACGCGGCAAGGCAGGCATCGCCCGCGACATGGCCCCAGCGGTCGTTGATCTGCTTGAACGAATCGAGGTCGAACAGCACCAGCGTGCCGATGTCGGCCAGCGCCTCGTCGCCCATCGGCAGGTCGAGGAAGTGCATCTCGAACAAGGATCGGTTGGCAAGGCCGGTGACCGGGTCGTTCTCCGCCATGCGGCGCAGGCGCAGCCAGCGGGCGTGTTCCTCGGTGACGTCCTGCTTGGTGCCGTAGAGTTCCGAGGCATGGTCGCCGGCCATGCGGACGGCGGCGGTGAGGCGCATCCAGCGCAGTTCGCCGTCGGCGCGGCGGATCTGGGCGTCCATCGTGAAGCCGGCGCCGGTGGCGAGGGCATGGGCGCGCAGCCGTTCCATCGTCTCGCGCGATTCTTCGCAATAGAACGTGAGTGCCTCGCGCCGGTCGACCTGCCGGTCCATCGGCAGCCCGAACAGTTCGAACACGCACTCGGTCCAGGACAATTCCTGGGTCGCCAGATCGCATGCCCAGGCGCCCAGCCCGATCAGCCGCGTCGCACGGGCATAGAGCGCGGCATCGGCGCTGGCAGTCGGCCCCGGCTGCAAATCGGGTGCATGACGGATGCCCAAGGGCGTGTGGAACACGAAAACGGATCCTCGAACGAGGGGGCTGATGGAATCGGCGGAATATTCGGGAATTCCCCATTGGTATTACTCCGCAAAAGGTAAAGACCATGCAATCATCCGAAAGTCGGTTTTTCCCGCGCCGCTGGAGGCAAGCGTTTCGCCCGGTGA
Organism: Sphingomonas sp. IC081; assembly: GCF_006874585.1. Classification (GTDB taxonomy): domain Bacteria; phylum Pseudomonadota; class Alphaproteobacteria; order Sphingomonadales; family Sphingomonadaceae; genus Novosphingobium. The sequence continues at coordinate 2,249,511 of NZ_CP029761.1, read as the reverse complement.
GGCAAGTGGCCAGGGTTGCCGCGCCCCGGGTCGGCGCCGATAGTCGGTGCGCAAGAGCACGCGGGAGAACACGTGATGATCCGGGGCATCCACCATGTCGGCGTGAACTGCCGCGATCTGAAGCGCATGACCCGGTTCTACTGCGAGGCCTTCGGGTTCGAACCGGTGGACGAGGGCTTCGGCTGGTCCGGCGAGCCGGTGATGGACCGCATCGTCGACCTGCCGGGCTCGGCGGCCAGGGGCGTGATGCTGCGCGCCGGGCAGTGCTATCTTGAACTGTTCGAATATTCCGCGCCGCCGTCCGATCTGGCGCGGCCGCTCAGGCCCAACGATCGCGGCTATACCCATATGTGCATCGACGTGACCGACATCGAGAACGACATCGTGCACCTCAAGGCCTGCGGCATGACGTTCAGCGGGCGCGATCATGTCGACGCCGGCCATGTCCGCACGCTCTACGGCTACGACCCGGAGGGCAACGTGATCGAGGTGCAGCAATGCATGCCGGCCAATGGCTTCACGCTTGAGGAATTGCGCGCCGCAAACGCGGCATAGCCGCCGGTTCGCCCTGCCCGGGGGCGATCGGGGCAACCGAAGCGCGCAGGACCGGCGTTCCTTGCCATGAGCGGGGGGGCTCGGGGAAACCGTCTCCGGGGAAACCGTCACCAGAAAAACCGTCCCCGGAGAAACTGTCGCAAGCGCGGTCATGCCGCGTCATCGGCGCGATCCCGGGCAAGCGGGCCATTGCCGCCTCGGCCATGCGTGCCCAGGGCACGTGGACCGTGGCCAGCGGCGGCACGGTCATGGCCGCGAGCGGGGTATCGTCGAAACCGGCAACCGAGAGCTCGCCGGGCACCGCGATCCCCTTTTCGGCGGCGGCGGCAAGGGCGCCGGCAGCCATCTCGTCGTTGCAGGCGACGATGGCGGTGGGGCGCGGGCTGAGTTCCAGCAGCAGTGCGGCCGCTTCCATGCCGGACGCGAAGGAATTGTCCCCCGCCGCCACCAGCCAAGGCCCCCGGTCCAGTCCGTGCGCCGCCAGGGCATCGTGGTAACCCGCTTCCCGCCGCCGGGCCGAGGCCGATGATTCCGGCCCGGCGATCAGGCCGATCCGGCGATGGCCATTGGCCAGCAGCCATTCCACCAGCGCGGCCATGGCGGCGCGTTCGTCGCAGGCCGGTTCGTCTTCGCCCAGCCGCAGGCACGGCGTGTCCGCCCGGGCGCAGAGGGCGGCAAGGTCTTCCCGGTCCGCGAGCGGGGGCAGCAGGACCACTCCGGTGGGGCCATGCCGTTCCAGGAAGCGGTGCAGCCCCGATGCCGCGTCGTCGCCGCGGGGCAGCACCACCAGTGCCAGTTCGCTGCCTTCCATCGCCCGCAGGATGCCTGTCTCCGCCGCCTCGCGCACGGCGCGGTCGGATCCGTCGTGGACCAGTGCGACCAGGAAGGTGCGCCGCAGCGCCAGCGCGCGGGCCTGGGCATTGGGGACAAAGCCGGTCTCGGCGATCACCGCGTCCAGCCGCGCGCGCATGGACCGGCTGACATCGGGCGAGTTGTTGATGTAGCGGCTGATCGTCTTTTTCGAGACCCCGGCGATCCTGGCTATATCTTCCATCGTGGCGCGGGATCGGGTGCGGATCATCGCGCGATGATGAAGCGCGGCGCCCGCAGGCCCAAGGGCAGTTTCGTCCGCTCCGGATCGATCTCGGGCCTATCCGGCAAGTGCGTAAGGCGGGCGTAACCGCGCGGCAATCGCGACGGACTGATACAAGCCCGTCATTGCGGAAAGGCGCCGAAATCCCTAAGTGGGCCCCGCATGAGCCGGGTTCCCGCCGGATGGAACCGCCACCCCCACTGGAGAATGATGAAGCCCGCCCCGTCGCAACGCCACTATGGAATGGATTGGCTGCGCGTTGGCGCCTTTGTCCTGCTGATCTTCTACCATGTCGGCTTTTCGTTCACCCCGTGGGGTTTCCAGACCCCCACGCGCGGGGTGGTGAGCTGGGCGGAAATCCCGCTCCTCGGCCTCAGCGCCTGGCGACTGGCGCTGCTCTTCGCGATTTCCGGCTATGCCAGCGCGGCGCTGCTCAAGAAGGACGGCAACAACCGCGCCTTCCTGAAAAGCCGCCTGCTGCGCCTCGGCATTCCGCTGCTGTTCGGCCTTACCGTCGTTGTCCCGCCGCAGCCCTACATGGGGCTGATCAACAGCGGCTACGCCCATGGCTACGGCTATTTCCTGTTCCATGACGCCTTCAGCTTCCGCAAGGTGGGCTACGAAAGCCTGCCCGCGACGATGCACTTGTGGTTCGTCATCTACCTGCTCGTCTACACGCTGGTGCTCTGCGCGGGCCTGATGTTCCTGCCGGATGCATGGCGGACATGGCTGCGCGGGCAGGCGGAAAAGCTGCTGTCCGGCCCGCTGATGCTGCCGCTGGGCATCGTGCTGATCTTTGGCGTGAGGCTGTTCTACGACGGCTGGACCGACATCCACAGCCTCTTCGTGGACCGCGCCGCGCACCTCCACTACTTCGGCATGTTCCTCTACGGCTTCCTGCTGCGCGGGTCGGAGCCGATGCGCCAGGCGATCGCGAGGCAGTGGAAGCTGGCGCTGGTGCTGGGCCTGCTCGGTTATGCCTGGGTGATCGGCGATACGCTGCTCTGGCCCGGCAACACGCCGACGCCGGCGGCGTGGGAGCAGCCGCTGTCCTTCGCCAAGTCGGTGCAGTGCTGGGGCACGGTGGTCGCGCTGTTCGGCATTGCCGACCGCTACTGGAACTTCGACAGCAAGTGGCGGCCGATGCTGGTCGAGGCGGTGTTCCCGATCTACATCGCGCACCAGACGGTGATGGTCTTTGTCAGCTATGCCATCCGCGACATGGGGCTGACCGCTCTGCCGGAATTCCTGACGCTCTGCATCACCGTGGCCGGGGGATCCTGGATCTTCTACCTGATCGGCCGCGAAATCGGCCCGCTGCGCCCGCTGATCGGGCTGAAGCGGCACCGGGCGCCGCGCAAGGCTGCCAAGGTCGCGGTGGCCTGAAGGTAAAGGGATAAGACCAGGGGAGCATAGCCCCCCTGGACCCCCATTACCGTCTTCGTTGCGTTGGCCAACCGCGTTGTGCGCTCCTTGGCGCCGCAGGCTATTAGGTCTCCCGGCTCGAAGAGGGTGCAAAACGCAGCTGCGCGCGTGCCCTATACGGTTTTGGGGGTGCAGGGGGGCTATGCTCCCCTGCTTTAATCCTTGTTCTTCACATCCCCGGCCTCACAGGAGGAGAGCCCGCGAGGCCGGAGTTCTCAATCCCGCGCCAGGAGCAGCGCCGCTGCCATCGGCCCGCCGCCGGAGGTCGCCACGGCCAGTTTCGGATCGCCGGCGACCTGGCGTCCGGTGGCGGTGCCGCGCAGCTGGTTCACCGCCTCATGGGCAAAACCGAAGCCGTGCAGGCGCCCGGCGCCAAGCTGGCCGCCGAAGGTGTTCATCGGCAGTTCGCCGTCCAGGGCGATGCGGGAACCGCCCTCGATGAACCGGCCGCCTTCGCCCTTGTCGCAGAAGCCGAGGCCCTCCAGCCAGGTGATCGGCAGGAATGCGAAACCGTCGTAGAACTGGACGGTATCCACATCCTCAGCGGTGTAGTCGGTGCGCTTCCAGAGGTCGGCGCCGGTCTCGTAGGCGGCGAACCATTCGACCTGGTCCCACGAATAGCGATCGACCGAGCCCGCCATCGCGGCGATGCGCACCGGGGTGGTCGTCACTTCGTCCAGCGCGTCACCGGCCGAGACGATCACCACCGTCGAGGCGTCGGTGAAGCGGTCGCAGTCGTAGAGGCAGAGCGGGCTGGAGATCATCCTTGCGGACATGTACTTGTCCAGCGTCAGCGCTTCCCTGGTGATCGCCCGCGCGCGCGGGTTGAGCATGGCGTTCTTCGAGGCGTTGATGGCGATCTGGCCAAGCTGCTCGCGCGTCATGCCATAGCGGTGCATGTGCCTTGCGGCATATTGCGCGGTCCAGCAGGCGGCGGACGTGGCCCAGAACGGGCTGGTCCACTGCGAGGGGCCGGTGACGGTGTCCTGCTTCATGCCCGACATGTAGGTGCCGGGATCGGCCATGCCGCCCGCCTCGTAGACGGTGCGGAAACAGATCGCATGGCGCACGAGACCCTGCTTCACCGCCATCGCCGCCGCCGCGATGGCGGAAAGCTGGGCGGGCTGCTCCATCGCGCCGAGGTGCCACTTGGACTTGATGCCCAGCACCTCGATCAGGTCGTCGCTGCTGACCGGCGAGAAGGCGGTGTAGCCGTTCATCTTGCCGGGGTAGGTGAACACGCCGTCGATCTGGCCGAGCGTCAGCCCCGCGTCGTCCAGCGCCTCGCGCACGGCATCGACGGTCAGGAGCAGCGGATGGCGCGGCAGGCGCACGCCGACTTCGGACTGGCCGAGGCCGGTGATATAGGCTTCCGTGCTGGCCATCAGGCGATCCTCTCGAAGAGGGGGTAGAAGATGCCGTCCTGCTCCTCGAACACGACGCGCACCTTGTCCTCGAAATCGACCGCCTCGACCGGGCAATGGACGATGTTGGTGGTCAGGTAGACCCCGGGTGCGCCGTCCAGCTTCACGCGGGCGATCACATAGGGGACTTCGAGATCCCTGGCCCAGGGCTGGTGGTTCACCGTGAAGCTGTCGATCACGCCGGTGCCGGCTACTGCGTGAGGGGCGACGTTCTCGGACTGGCAGTGGCGGCAGAGCAGGCGCGGGGGATGAGTGAATTCACCGCAATCGCCGCATTTCACGATGTTCAGCCTGCCTTCGCGGCCGCCCGTCCAGAATGCGGTATTCTCCTGGTCCAGCTTTGGCCTTGGCCGCGGTGGATTCATCGTTGCTCTCCCATTCGCCGGGACGAGAAGTCCGGCGCAGTGGTCCCCGCGTCAAGGCGGCCATGGGATTGATCGTGCCGGCGCTTCGTGCGGCCGGTCCTCAGTCGATGACCTTGCGGGCGATCAGGTCGTCCATTTCGCTTTGCGACAAGCCCAGAAGCTCGCGGTAGAGGTAGCCATTGTGCTCGCCGAGGAGCGGCGCGCCGTGTTCGACCTGCGGGCCTTCGGGGCTGATCCGCCAGGACGGGCCGATCACCGGGCGCGCGGTGTTGCGGTGGTCGCTAACCATGCACAAGGCGCCGCGGCCCCAGAGGAATGCGTCCGCGCACAGGTCCATCGAACTCATCGCCTTGAACGCCGGAACACCCGCGTTGCGGAGCTTTTCGGCAAGGTCCGCGGCGTCGTGCGGGCGGGTGAGGGTGGAGAGTTCGGCATCGAGTGCGGCGCGGTTGCTTAGCCGGTCCGTCAGCGTCGCGAAGCGCGGATCGGCGGCGAGGGCGGGGGCGTCCAGCGTGCCGCACAGCGCCTGCCATTCGGCCTCGTTCGCCGCCGCGATACTTGTCCAGCCGGTCTCGCCGCAGGGGTAGAAGCCGTGCGGGGCCATCTCCGCGTGATAGTTGCCGTCGGCGCTGGGCACGTCTCCGGTGACGCTGGCGGCAAAGAGGCTGTCGCCGACCAGGCTGGTCATCGCCTCCACCGCCGAGAGGTCGATGAACTGGCCTTCGCCGGTGCTCTCGCGGTGGTGGAGCGCGGCCAGGCAGGCGAGCGCGGCCAGCGCCCCGGCGGTGGAATCGCCGTAGCGGATGTTCATGCCCTTGGGCGTCTCGCCCTCATGCCCGACCAGCGCGGTCAGGCCCGAGAGCGCGGCGAAGCAGGGGGCGTAGCCGGTCTGATAGCCCAGCGGCCCGTCGCTGCCCCACATCTTGATCGCGCACTGGATGAGGTCCGGCTTGATCGCCTTGAGGCTTTCGTAATCGAGCCCGGAGCGTTCCATCGCGCCGGGGCGGATATTGTCGATCAGAATGTCGGCTTCGGCGATCATGCGCTTGACGAGGTCCAGCCCCTCGGCGGTCTTCATGTTGACCTGAACCGAGAGGATCTCCTGGTTGATCGACAGGAAATAGGGGGCGGCGTCGATGTCCACCCCGCCATAGGCGCGCATCTCGTCGAGGTTGGAGCGGGATTCGATCTTGATCACTTCCGCGCCGAGGTGGGCGAGCAGCTTGCCCGCGTAAGGTCCGGCCCAGACTTTGGTGAGTTCGATCACGCGGATGCCGGAGAGGGGGCCTTTGCGGTCAGGACGCGGCATCGAGGATCTCCTCCTGGTCGGCGCCGAGGCGGGGGGCGGCGGCCTTCACCATGACCGGCGTGGCGCTCATGCGGTAGGCGGCGGTGGGATAGGAGACCTGCCCGAACGCGGGATGCACGGCCTGCTGGAAGAACCCGCGATGGATGAACTGAGGGTGGCGGGGCAGGTCCTGCGCGGTCTGCACCGGCACCATGGCAAGGCCCGCCTTCTGCGCGGCCTCGGTGACCGGATGCTTGTCCTGCCGGGCGATCCAGCCGGTGAAGTGTTCGCGGAACTTGGCGACATTGGGCGGCGTGCAGTCGAACTCCAGCCAGTCCTCGCGCAGTTCCCGCGTCCAGGCGGGGTCGCCCATCAGCGCGCAGAGGACCTGCCAGTGCGCGCGGCTGGTCATCAGCAGGAAGACGTGCCCGTCGCGGCAGGCGAAGGAGGTGCCGGGGCCGCCCATGTCGTAGGCGGTGCGCGCGTCGCTCGGCTCGGCCTCGCCCGCCAGCATGCGGCCGAGCACGCAGTCGGTGCGGTTCAGTTGCACGTCCACTTCGGAAATATCGATGAACTGCCCCCGACCCTCGCGGCGCAGGCGCAGCAGCGAGGCCAAGGTGGCCAGCGCGGCGTCGATCCCGGCTTCGTAGTCGGACAGGAACCGCCCGGCGCCTTTGAGCGGCGGCCTGTCGGCAGGCGTTTCGCTGGGGCTGTGATAGGCCCAGCCGCCCGCGGCAATGACGTTGATCGGACGGGCCGCTTGCCAGCTTTCCGGCGCGTCCTGCCCGAACGGGGTGACCAGCGTGTGGACCAGCGCCGGATGCGCGGCGGAGACCATGTCCGGCGTCAGGCCCATCGCCCGGCACCAGCCCTCGTCATGATCGTCGATCAGCGCGTGGGCGCGCGCCAGCAGGCGGTCCAGCACCTTGCGGTCGGCCGCATCGGCAAGGTCCAGCACGACCGATTTCTTGTTGGTGTTGAGGTAGGCGAACAGCGTCGATTCCCCCGCCGCGAACGGCCCCATCGCGCGGCTGGGGGCGCCGCCGGGGCGCTCCACCTTGACCACTTCGGCGCCGAGATCGGCCAGCAGCTTGCCGGTATATTCGCCGCTCACCCGCTCGGCGATCTCGATCACGATAAGCCCTTGGAGGGCGCCTCTGCGTGTCATCAGCGCTGAAGGGTTCTGAAATCAGGATGATAGGGCGGCATGGCGATGTACTTGTCGATGGTCTGTTCGAAGTGGCGCACGCGTACTTCCTGATAGTCGCCCAGCGTGATGCCGGGCTTGGCGCTGGCTTCCAGGCCTTCCTGCTGGGCGTGGAGGTTGTCGGTATCCTGGTCGAGAATGCGCCCGAAGCCGGGATCCATCCCCTTTGCTTCGGTGAAGGACTGGTGGTCGGCCAGGATCTCCACCTCGGCGGTTTCGACCTCGCTGCCGTCCCTGGGCTTGGGCCGCATGAACATCACTTCGTAGATCGTGCGGCGATGGTCGCGCGCGTCGGGACGGAAGCGGTAGATCATCGGCAGCGAGATGCCGGGGAACAGGAACAGGTTCGGGAAAAACGTGTAGCTGTAGGTATCGAGCAGCTCGGTATCCGAAACGTGGCTGAGATCGGTGTTGGTCGCCGTCTCGAACATCTGGCGGAACATGTCCGCCATCACCTGCCGCGCGCGTTCGCCGGCCTTCAGTTCGGGCTTGCTGCCGCCCAGCGAGGAACTGTCGCCCAGCGTGAAGTTGGCGATGATGTCCGCCTCGCTGTAGGTGCCGCGCAGCTTGGGGCTGACCACGCCGAGCGTGGAGATGAAGCGGTCCACGTGATCGCCGTAGACGTCGTACTGCGAGTTCACGTCGCCGTTGGCCGGCGCCACTTGCGGGTGGGTGTCGCCGACGTGGTAGGCCTCCATGAAGGCTTCCATCGTCAGCTTCCAGTTGGCCGGATAGCTCTTCTGGACGTGGAGATAGATATAGCGATCCTCCAGCTTCCACGCCTTGAGATGGGCGAGGGCCTCGGCGCCGAGGTACTCCTCAAGGCCGGGCGCGGCGGGGTCCATGTTGACCCAGACGAAGCCGCCCAGCCGCTCCACCCGTGCTTCGGGCAGGCACATCTTCTGCGTGGCGGTGTGGGCGAAGTCCCACTTCTCGGGGATGTCCTTCAGCGATCCGTCGAGGTTCCAGGTCCAGCCGTGGAACGGACACTTCAGGTTCGCTGCGAAGCCCGCCGTGCCGGAGGGCTTCAGCTTGGTGCCGCGATGGAGGCAGGCGTTGAAGTAGGCGCGGATCTCGTCATCCTCACAGCGGGTGACGACGAACGAGTACGCTCCGATGTCGTAGACGTAATAGTCGCCCACTTCGGGGATGTGGTCCTCTCGGCAGGCCATCTGCCAGGTGCGGGTCCACATCCGCTCGAACTCGGCCTTGGCGAAGGCGGGATCGGTGTAGCGCTGCTTGGAGACGTCCTCGCTGCCGAGGTAGTGGTAGTTTTCGCTGGCGGCCCAGGCGGGGGCGGGGTTGCGGTCGGCGGCGATGATGTCCTGCGTGGATTCGGCGGGGCAGCGGGCCTCGCCCGGCTGCAGCGGTGCGGTGGCGACGTTCATTGCGAGGCTCCTTATTCCGCCGCTTCGAGGGCGGGAGAGTTTGCGCGCGCGGCAAGGGTGGGGCTGATTTTCTGGACCGCGCCGTCCTTCATCACGAAGACGACCTTTTCCGGCCCGGCGAGGATGGAGATGTCCGCCAGCGGATCGCCGTCGACCAGGATCAGGTCGGCCAGCTTGCCCGGCGCCAGCGTGCCGAGCTCGCCGCCGTATCCCATGGCAAGGCCGCCGTTGCGGGTGGCGCAGACCAGCGCCTCGGCCGGGGTATAGCCGTAGAAATCGACAAAGGACTTGAGGTCGCGCCCCTGTGTGCCCTGCGGGCTCCAGCCGAAGCCGTAGTCGCCGCCGATCAGGTGGCGGATGCCGCGCCTCCGCAGTTCGGTATGCGTCGCAAGCGAGTTTTCCAGCAGGTCCGGAATGTTCATGTAGCCGCCGACTTCCGGCGAGAGCCCGTGCGCCGAAGCCTCGCCCGCCATGATCTGCGCGAAAAGGCCGACGGTGGGGACGACAAAGATGCGGTCCCGCGCCTCCTCCATCATGTCCAGCAGTTCCTCGTCGGCGTATTCGCAGTGGAACAGGCCGTCCACGCCCGCGCGCACGCAGTGCTTGGAGCCTTCGATGGAGCGGGTGTGGGCGTTGATCCTGCGGCCATAGGCATGGGCCGTTTCGGCGGCGACGCGCACTTCCTCGAACGTCATCGGTGTCGTGTGGCCGGGGGTGCCGGGATAGAACGGGTCGCCCGAGACATCGAGCTTCACGTTGTCGATCCCCTCGCGGCAGTGGAGGCGCACGGTCCTGCGCATCTCTTCCACGCCGTCGACGATGGCGGAGGGGCCTTGCCTCGGATTGTGCAGCTTGCTCTCGTCCCCCATCGCGCCGGTGACCGAGATTTCGAGGCCGCCGGCCCGGATGCGCGGACCCGGCAGGCGCCCGGCGTTGACCTCCTCGCGCACGGCGACGGCGAGTTTCAGCTTCGCCTCGGAGGCGCCGTAGGCGGAGGTGAAGCCCGCCTCGATCAGCGCCCTGGCCCCGCGCGCGGCGGTGAAGACCTGCGTTTCGGGGCAGGGGGTGATGAGATCCTCGGTCGCGCAGACATTCTCGAACGAGAGATGCGCGTGGCCCTCGACCATGCCGGGCATCAGGAACAGGCCGCTGGCGTCGATGATGACGTCGCCCGGCTGCGCGGAGGCCGTAGCGCCGACCGAGGTCACGCGGTTGCCCTCGACCACCAGATCGCCCTTGGTGGTGGGCCCGTTTGTCCCTTGGCCTGTCCCGTCGAATATCGTGGCGTTCTGGATCACGGTCCGTCCCACGGTGTCTCTCCTTTCGGCCATCGATGTGCGCGTGGCTCTTGGAGTGCAGGTTAGAAGCGGGCAGCCATGCGGCAAATGACGGGCCGGGCAGAGGGCTTGTCCTGTACCGGAACGTCGCGGGTCGTTCGCACCGGCGGTTTTCCCGCTGGGGCAAGTCGCAAGGCGCGGGGAGCGCTTTGCGCGGGGGCGCGGCTGCGGCATCACGTGTGAAAATCAAACGAAGAGGACCGGGCCGGACTTATGGGCAACCTTCATGTCACCATGACCGACAGCGACGGCGTGAAGCACGAATTTTCCGACGTGGACGAAGGCGTGAGCCTGATGGAACTGGGCCGTTCGCGCGGGGTTGCCGGGATCATGGGCGATTGCGGCGGCGGCTGCGCCTGCGCGACCTGCCACGTCTACGTCGCGGCCGACTGGTGGAGCGCGGTGGGCGAGCCCGACGATGTGGAATTCGCCATGCTCGACATGGTGGCGGACGTCATGAAGGACACCAGCCGCCTCGGCTGCCAGATCAGGATGAAGGGCGATCTGGACGGGCTGGAAGTTACCGTGGCGCCGGCGTCGGGGTACTGAGGGGTCGTTTGTAAAAATGCGCTGAAGGCGCATTTTTGTGCGGCACCGGCCCTCTCCCCCCACCCGACCACCCGATAGGATATGCTCATGGGTGGTCGGGTGGGGGAGAGGGCCGGTGCCGCACGATCCGGCTTCGCCGGATTGTCAAACGGACTCTTCCCCTCGGGACAAGCCTCGGTTCGAGGGCGGGCATGGCTGGCCGTCATCGCCCGGTCCATAGAAGATCGCAAAGACACGCATACGGGACAGGCACATGGCAACGTCAACGCAAATTGGGGCAGGCGAGGATCGGGTGAGCGAGCGGCTGGCGCTGAGCGCAGGGGAACAGGCGCTGCTGGACAGTGGTTCGCTGGCCGATCCCGCGATCCAGGCGCGGCCGCGCGACTACTACCGGGCCATGCGCCACGGCGATCCGATCCATTATGACGCGCGGCTCGGCTCATGGCTGGTGACGCGGCACGAGGACATCTCGGCGGTCCAGTCGGACCCGGTGACCTTCTCGGTCAAGCACGGCTACTCCGAACAGCAGGCGCGCGGCATGCGCGAGGAGTTCCAGGCCTATCTCGAAGAGCATGGCGGCGGTTATTTCCCGGACGCGATCATGTCCGATCCGCCTTACCATACGCGCATCCGCAAGCTGATGGAGCAGGCCTTCACCGCCCACCGCGTAAAGGAACTGGAGCCGCGCATCACCGAAGTGGTGCGCGCCGTGATCGCCGACGTGGTGGCGCGCGGCGATGGCCGCTGCGACGGCGTGAAGGACATCGCCATTCCGCTGACCATCCGCGTGATCGTCGAGCAGCTCGGGCTCGATCAGGGCATGGAGGAGCAGATCTCGCGCTGGTCGGTGGCGGTCACCGCGCAGATCGGCGCGATGCAGAGCCGCGAGACGATGCTGGCCAACGCCGCGCAGATCGCCGAGCTTCAGCAATACCTGATCGCCAAGATGAAAGAGCGCGAGGCGAGCCCTTCGGAAGACATGCTGTCCGATCTGGTCCATGCCGAAGTCACGGGCGAGGATGGCGGCAAGGAAAAGCTGACTTTCGCGGAAGCCGTCTCGCTGGTGCGCGCCACGCTGATCGCGGGCAACGACACCACCGCGACCGCCATCGGCAACCTGTTCTACGCCCTCACCACGCGCCCCGGCATGGCCGAACTGCTGGAAAGCGTGGCAGACGACGATCGTCAACTCAATCGCTTCGTGGAGGAGCATCTGCGTGCCGAACCGCCGGTGCGGGCGCTCAGCCGCATGACCACGCGGGAAGTCACCGTGAACGGCACGAGGATCCCTGCCCATGCGCATATGCTGCTGGTCTACGGATCGGGCAACGACGACGAGACCGTGTTCCCGGACCCGCGCACGTTCGATCCTTTGCGGCCAAACCTTGGGCGTCACGTGGCCTTCGGTGGCGGTCCGCACCGCTGCATCGGGCTGGCGCTGGCGCGCATGGAAGTGAAGGTGGCGGCGCGCGAGATCGTCCGGCAGATGAAGAACCTGAAGCTGGCGATCCCCGAAAGCGCGATACGCTACCAGCCGAGCGTCGCCACGCGTACGATCGAATCGCTGCCGATCACCTTCGAGGCGCGCTGATGGCCGGGGAACTTGCCGGCAAGGTGGCCGTCGTCACCGGCGGCGCCAGCGGCATCGGCCGCGCCACCGCGGCGCTGTTCGTGGCCGAAGGCGCGAAAGTCGTGATCGCCGATATTGCCGGCGAGGCGGGCGAGGCGCTGGCGGAAAGGCTCGGGCCAGCGGCGGTCTACCAGCCCACCGACGTCGCCGATCCGGCGGCGGTGGAGGCGATGATCGAGGCTGCCGTCTCCCGCTTCGGCGGGATCGACGTGCTGTTCAACAATGCGGGCATGTCCTGCGGCGCCTTCCCCAGCTTCCTCGACGATACGCTGGAGGATTTTGACCGGGTGATGCGGGTCAACGTGCTCGGGCCGATGCTGGCCACGCGCAATGCGGCGCGGATCATGGCGCGGCAGGGGCCGGATGGTCGGAAGCGGGGCGGCGTGATCCTCAACAATGCCTCCATTGCCGGCACCCTGGCGGGCCATGCGATGATGACCTACCGCGCGTCCAAGGCGGCGCTGATCCAGTTCTCCAAGTCCTCCGCCATCGATCTGGCGCGGCATGGCATCCGGGTGAACTGCATCGTGCCGGGCCATGTGCGCACCGAACTCTCTTCCTTCGGCGAGCACGGGGCGGAGAGCGGCCTTGCCGCGCGGATCGAGGAGGGGGTGAACGCGGTCTACCTCTCCAACCAGCTGATCAAGCGGCGCGGCGAGCCGGAAGACGTGGCGCAAGTGGCGCTGTTCCTCGCCAGCGAGCGGTCGCGCCACATGACCGGCGCGGTGATCCCGGTCGAGGGCGGTGTGACCGTGGGGGACCCGGTCAACCACCTCGAGGAGATCTTCGACGCCCGCGCCGCGGCCTTTGCGGCAATGGAGCGCGCGGAAAACTGAGCCGGGCCGGAGCCGCGAAATTCGTCTGTCGCGAATTCTCAAACAGTCCTTCTGGCCATTCAATCCGTGGTTACGGCGATAAGCGTTGCACAATTGCATCGCCGGATTGCAAAACATCGCTGCGCAGGCGCCCGAAGATGATGGATGAAGTCATTGTAACGCAAATGTAATCGCACGTTTCTAGCTGCCCCGATCGGTTCAACCCTGAAGGGACTTTCTCCGCGTGCGACATCTTTCCTGCCTTCGACCTGCCCTGCTTCTCGGCTCCGCGCTCGCAACATTCGGCTCCGCCGAGATGGCGATGGCGCAGGACGGCGCCGCTGCCGCTCCGGAGGCCGACAACCCGGGCCTGGGAGAGATCGTCGTGACGGCCGAGCGCCGCCAGGAGAACCTGCAGGACGTGCCGGTGTCGGTCGGCGTCGTCTCGGGCGACCAGCTGCGCGGTTTCCAGGCCGCGGGTGACGATACGCTGGCGCTGGCGGGCCGCGTTCCGGGTCTCTACGCGGAAACCACTACGGGCCGCATCTTCCCGCGCTTCTATATTCGCGGTCTCGGCAATATCGACTTCTACCTCGGCGCCTCGCAGCCGGTGTCGATCATCCAGGACGATGTCGTGCTGGAGCACGTCGTGCTCAAGTCCAACCCGGTCTACGACATGGACCAGGTGGAAGTGCTGCGCGGCCCGCAGGGCTCGCTGTTCGGCCGCAACACCACGGCGGGCATCATCAAGTTCGACACGATCAAGCCCGCGACCGACCGCTGGACCGGCCGCGCCAGTGCCAGCTACGGCTCCTACAACACCGCCACCTTCGACGGCGGCGTCGGCGGCCCGCTGATCCAGGACCTGCTGGCGATCCGCGTTTCCGCGCTCTACCAGCGCCGCGACGACTGGATCGACAACACCTACAGCGGCCCCAGCGCCGACGGCACCGCATCGCCCAGGAAGGACGCCATGGGCGGTTTCGAGGAGCGTGACGCCCGCGTGCAATTGCTGCTGGCGCCGACCGGCAGCGGCTTCTCGATGCTGACCAGCTTCCACGCGCGCAAGTACGACGGCACCTCGACGATCTTCCACCGCGCTGCCTTCACCAAGGGTTCGAACGATGTGTCGGGCGAGCCGCGCAGCAAGATCGCGCTGGACGAGGCGCACAACAACCCGCAGGCCTATGACACCTACGGCGCCTCCAGCCGCATCGCCATGGACTTCGGCCCGGTCACGCTGACCTCGATCACCGCGTGGGAATCGACCTCGGGCTACAGCCGCGGCGATACCGACGGCGGTGCGGCAGCGGACTATCCGGTGAACGGCGTCGCCAACGGCTATGGCCAGTCGCAGGGCAATGTCCGCGATCTCGACCAGCTGACGCAGGAACTGCGCCTCGCCAGCAACGGCGACACCCGCTTCAAGTGGCAGGTCGGCGCGATGTGGTTCGATTCGCGCGACATCACCGATTTCTACCAGCGCGCCTATTTCCTCACGACCGCCGCGCATAACCCCAACAACTGGGTGCGCCTGCGCAACGAGAACACCAGCTGGGCCTTCTTCGGACAGGCCAGCTACGAGCTGGTGGACGGCCTGACGCTGACCGCCGGCGGCCGCTATACCAACGACACCAAGAAGACCCGCCTGCTCAAGACGGCAGACACCATCGCCGGTGCCTCCACTTATACCGGCCGCCGCTATGTGCGCCTGTCGGACGAGAAGCCGAGCTGGGATGCCAGCCTGAACTACAAGGTGAACCCGGACGTCAGCGTCTACGCGCGCGTCGCCACCGGCTTCCGCGGGCCGACCATCCAGGGCCGCTCCGCCGTGTTCAACGCCGACTTCACCACGGCGGATTCGGAAACGATCCTCTCGGGCGAGGCGGGCATCAAGACCCAGCTGTTCGACAACAAGGTGCGCTTCAACCTTTCGGGCTTTGCCTACCGGGTGAAGGACATCCAGCTCAACGGCAACGACGTCAACGGCAACGGCGTGCTGTTCAATGCCGACAAGGCCGAGGCCTACGGCATGGAAGCCGAACTGGAAGCGCGCCCGGTGCCGAACCTGACGCTGACCGCCGGTCTCAGCCTGCTGCATACCGAGATCAAGGACAAGAACGTCTACGCGCAGGTCTGTTCGCTGAACGGCGTGGTGGTCTGCACGGTCGAGGATCCGACGATCGTCATCGCCGGCAGGGGCACTTTCGCGCAGATCGACGGCAATCCGCTGCCCAACGCGCCGAAGTACACCGCCAATGTCGCCGCGCGCTACGACGTGCCGCTGGGCAACGGCGGCTCGCTCTTCGCGGCGACCGACTGGATGTTCCAGGGCTACACCAACTTCGTGCTCTACAAGACCCGGGAGTTCCATTCGAAGGGTGACTTCGAGGGCGGTCTGAAGATCGGCTACTCGGACCCCGGCGGCCAGTACGAGATCGCCGCCTTCGCCCGCAACATCACCGGCGAGAAGAACCTCAAGGGGGTGATCGAGAACTACATGGCCGCCGTGTTCAACGAGCCGCGCGTGATCGGCGCGTCGTTCTCCGGCAAGTTCTGATCCGGGTAAATGCCGCAATGAGGGGCCGGGGGAAACTCCGGCCCTTTTTCGTGCGCCTTCCCGGCATGGCACGGGGCGTCTGGAATGCTTGTCTTAACCCTTGCTGCGCTAGTCTCGGACCGTTCCGCAAATTGACAGGATTGCGGGTGTAGCGGGTACCCGCAAGGGTTGCAGGGTAAGGATTATCGATGATGTTTGGCGCACTTGCGTCAGCGGCTCTCGCGGCTTCGGCGGCGGCTTCGGCCACCGGGCCTGCGGTCAGTGACGCGCCGTGGCAGGATGTCGTGCTGGCGCTCCACAACCGGGAGCGCGCCGCGGTGAGTTCGCCGCCGCTGCGCTGGAGCGCGGATCTTGCCCGCGACGCGGCCCGCTGGGCGCAGCGGCTGGCGGCCTCCGGTGTGCTGCAGCACGACAGCGCCAACCGCAGCGAGGGCGAGAACCTGTGGATGGGGACGCGCGGTGCCTACCGGGTCGAGGACATGGTCGCGGGCTGGGCGGGCGAGAAAGCCCTGCTGCGCCGCATGCGGTCGTGGCAGGACGGGGTCCACCGTGTCGGCCATTATACCCAGATGATCTGGTCCGGCACCACGGCGGTTGGCTGCGGGCTGGCGCAAGGGCGCAGTTTCGAGGTGCTGGTGTGCCGCTACGACCCGCCCGGTAACGTCTGGAACCAGAGCCCCTATCGCGCGCGCACGGCGGTTGCCATCCGGCCTTAGGACAGGAACGCCTCGATCTCACCGGCCACAACGCCGGGCATTTCGAGATTGAGAAGGTGACCGGAGCCGGCATGGTCGATGCGGGCCACATCTTGTCCGGCGCTGGCGATCAGGTTCGCGATCAGACGGAAGTCCTCGGTGTCGCGGGTGCCGGTGAGCAGCAGTGTCGGCACGGAAAGGGCCGTCAGGCGGTCCACGTCGGGCTGTTCGGGGCGCTGGTCGTCCTGCACCCATTGACTGCCGGGGAAGGCCGCGATCGAGGCCTTGAGATGCGCGGCGGCCTCGGGAATGTCGCGGGTGCTGGCGAACAGCGGGTGGTTCCACCACAGTTCGCGGGCATGGGCCATGTCGCCCGAACGGGCGGCGCGGCCCATGGCTTTCCAGCGCTCGATCCAGTCCGTGCTCCATGACCAGCCGAGCATCAGCGGGCTGACCAGAACGAGCCGCCTCACGCGCTGCGGCTGGTCGAGCGCGAAGTGCAGCCCATTGCCGCCGCCCATCGACAGGCCGCAAAGATCGGCGCGCTCCACCTCCAGCGCGTCCAGCAGCGCGAGGAGGTCGTCGGCATGGGAAAAGGCCGCGCCTGGCTCGGCGGGCGAGGCGCCGAAGCCGCGTGCGTCGTAGGCGATCAGCGGCAGGTCGGCAGGAAGCGCGGCGATCACCGCGTCCCAGTCCCGGCGCGACCCGCCGAAGCCGTGGGCCAGCACCAGCGGTGTTTCCGATTTTTGGCCCGAACCTTCGCGCCGCACGCCGACAAGCGTTCCGCCGGTCAGTTCGACGCGAAAGTCCCGCATGGCCGTGCTTACATCCGCTCGGCGAAGCTGCCGTAGCGGCCGCGATGGAACAGCATGGGCTCGTCCTCGCGCACGGTTTCCATGCGCAGGATCTCGCCCAGCACGAACCAGTGATCGCCCGCCTCGGTCACCGAGTAGAGGCGGCATTCGATGGCGGCGATGGAATCGGCGATGATCGGCAGGTTATGCTCGGACACGGTATATTCCACGCCCACGAACTTCTCCGCGCCCTTGGCGGTGACGGCGCGGCAGACCTCGCCCTGATCGCTGGCCATCACGTTCACGCAGAAGTGGCCCGCCTTCTCGATCAGCGGCCAGGAAGTGGAGCGCTTGTCCGGGAAAAAGCCCACCAGCGGCGGATCGAGCGAGACCGAGGTGAACGATCCCACCACCATGCCCGCCGGACGGTCCTCGTCGAGCGCGGTGATCACGCAGACCCCGGTGGGATAGCTGCCCAGAACCTTGCGGAATTCGGCCGGATCGATGGTCGTCGTGGTCACTGTGCGTGCTGTCCCTGAATAGTGCCAATCATGGCGTGAGAACTCCCTCCATGTGCCTGACGGTTTCGTCAAGCCACTGCCGGAACGCCGTTACGCGGGGGAGCTTGCGGATGTCTTGGTGGGTGACGAACCAGAAGCTGCGCAATATCCGCTTTTCGGGCAGCACCGGCACCAGCCGGGCATCGCTTGCGGCCATGAAGCAGGGCAGCACGCCAAGCCCGGCGCCGCTGGCGATCAGGCTCTGCTGCGCGGTGATGCTGGGCGAGCGCAGCGTGGCGCGAAGGCCGGTGTGGATCTCATCGAGATAGCGCAGTTCGGGGGCGTAGATGAGGTCGGGGATATAGCCGACGAGCGCGTGGCCTTCGAGCAGGTCCGCCGGGCGCGCGGGGGTGCCGTGGCGCTCGAGGTAGTCGCGGCTGCCGTAGAGCGCCAGCGTGTAATCCGCCAGCTTGTGCGCCACCAGCGGCCCGGTGCGCGGGCGCGAGAGCATCACCGCCACGTCCGCCTCGCGCCGTCCGGGGCTGAGGAACCCGCTGGAGGCGACAAGATCGATGGCAAGCCGCGGGTGGGCGGACTGGAAGGCGGGCAGGTGGCGGGCGAGGAACCAGCAGCCGAACCCTTCCGAAGTGCTGATGCGCAGAGTGCCGGATAGGCCATCGCTCTGGTCGGCCTGTTCGGAAATCTGTCCGGCGGCTTTCGCCATCGATTCCACGGCGGCAAGCAGGGCCTCGCCCGCTTCGGTCAGGTCCTGGCCGCTGCGGGTCTGTTCGAACAGGCGGGTGCCGAGGGCTGCCTCCAGACGGCGCAACCGGCGGCCCATCGTGGTGGGGTCAACGCCCAGCACGCGCGCGGCAGCGGCCAGTTGCCCCGCCCGGGCGATGGCGAGGAAGGCCTGATAGTCGCTCCAGTCTATCGATGGCATGGATGGGGGCATCGGTAAGGCATCGTCACTGCGGGAAATCATCCATCGGGCTGCAAATGTGCAGTTATCGATGGCGTATTTTCAGCTTGCCTGCAAATCGAGCCGGGACCACCTAGCCATTGAAGGGCGCGCCTGTGCCCGAAGACAGAATTTCGAAAGGATGAGGAATGCGCCTGATTGACCACTTCGTAGTCGGCGGACCCGGCAGCCCGTCCGCGCGCCTCGGCGATGTCTTCAACCCCAGCACCGGCGCGGTGCAGGCGCAAGTGCCGCTGGGCGATGCCGCGCTGCTCGACCGTGCGGTCGCCACCGCGCAGGCGGTGCAGCCCAAGTGGGCGGCGATGAACCCGCAGCGCCGCGCCCGCGTGCTGTTCAAGTTCAAGGAACTGATCGAACAGAACATGCAGAGCCTCGCCGAACTCTTGGCGAGCGAGCATGGCAAGGTGGTGGACGACGCCAAGGGCGACATCCAGCGCGGACTTGAGGTCGTGGAATTCTGCTGCGGCATCCCGCATATGCTGAAGGGCGAATATACCCAGGGCGCGGGGCCGGGCATCGATGTCTATTCGCTGCGCGCGCCGCTCGGCGTGGGCGCGGGCATCACCCCGTTCAACTTCCCGGCGATGATCCCGATGTGGATGTTCGCGCCCGCCGTCGCCGTGGGCAACACCTTCATCCTCAAGCCGTCGGAGCGCGATCCCTCGGTGCCGAACCGCCTTGCCGAACTGTTCCTCGAAGCCGGCGCGCCCGAAGGCGTGCTGCAGGTGGTCCACGGCGACAAGGTGATGGTGGACGCCATCCTCGACCATCCGGGCATCGCCGCGGTCAGCTTCGTCGGCTCGTCCGACATCGCCCACTACGTCTATTCGCGCGGCGTTGCTGCCGGCAAGCGCGTGCAGGCGATGGGCGGCGCGAAGAACCACGCCATCGTCATGCCCGATGCGGACATGGATCAGGCGGTGAACGACATCATGGGCGCCGCCTACGGTTCGGCGGGCGAGCGCTGCATGGCGCTGCCGGTGGCCGTCCCCGTGGGTGACGAGACCGCCGACATCCTGCGCGAAAAGCTGATCGCCGCGATCGACAAGCTGAAGGTCGGCGTCTCCAACGATCCCGAGGCGCAGTACGGCCCGGTCGTCACCGCCGTGCACAAGCAGAAGATCGAGAACTGGATCCAGACTGGCGTCGACGAGGGCGCGGAACTGGTCGTCGACGGTCGCGGTTTCTCGCTTCAGGGCTATGAGGAAGGCTTTTTTGTCGGCCCGTCGCTGTTCGACCATGTGACGCCCGAGATGAGCGCCTACAAGGAGGAGATCTTCGGCCCGGTGCTGCAGATCGTCCGCGCCAAGACCTTCGAGGAAGCGGTGGAACTGCCCACCCGGCACCAGTACGGCAACGGCGTCGCCATCTTCACGCGCAACGGCCACGCCGCGCGCGAGTTCGTCAGCCGCGTGCAGGTCGGCATGGTCGGCGTCAACGTGCCGATCCCGGTGCCGGTCAGCTACCACAGCTTCGGCGGCTGGAAGCGGTCGGCCTTTGGCGATCACAACCAGTACGGCATGGAAGGCGTGCGCTTCTGGACCAAGGTGAAGACGGTGACGCAGCGCTGGCCGGACGGCGGCGCGGGCGACAGCGCCTTCATCATTCCGACCATGGGGTGATGTAAGGAACAGCGGGGTAGCTCAGGGCGTTCCTGCTTGAATGCCCGAAGTGCAAAAGGACGTTTCGTGATGAATATCAGGACCCTGGCCGCCCCGCTTTCCCTCTCCGTCGCGCTCGCTCTGGGTCTGTCGGCCTGCCAGAAGCAGCCGCAGCCCGAAGCGAGCGCGACGAGCGAGGCCCCGGTGGAGGAGGTCGCAACGCAAGCCGCTCCGGCCCCGCTACCCACCGCAATCCCCGAGGGCCTGCGCGGGCGCTGGGGCATGGTGGCGGCGGACTGCACCAGCACCGCCGGCGATGCCAAGGGCCTGCTCGTCATCGACGACAAGCGGCTGACCTTCTACGAGGCGGTTGCCTCGCTCGGCACGATAAAGTCGGCCTCGGCCAATGCGATCGAAGCCGATTTCGCCTTTTCGGGCGAAGGGCAGAGCTGGAACCTTGACGTTGCGCTCTCCAGCCCCGACGGCGGCAGGACGCTGGTCCGCAAGGACACCGGGCCCGATGCCGCACCCGGAACGCTAACCTACAAGAAGTGCGCCTAGAGGCGCCCACCAGACAGCAGGACCCCGATGACCGAACAGTTTGGCCTCACCGAAGACCAGCTCGCGATCCAGGAAACGGCGCGCAAGTTCACTGCCGACCGTATCACCCCCTTCGCGGCCGAGTGGGACGAGAAGCACCACTATCCGGTGGACGTGTGGAAGGCGGCGGGCGAGCTGGGCTTCGGCGCGATCTACGTTTCGGAAGAGAACGGCGGCATCGGCCTTGGTCGTCTCGACGCGGCGCTGATCATGGAGGCCATGTCCTACGGCTGCCCGGCGACCAGCGCCTATATCTCGATCCACAACATGGTCGCCTGGATGATCGACCAGTTCGGCGACCAGCAGCTCAAGGACCGCTATCTTCCCGATCTGGTGACGATGGACAAGATCGGCTCCTACTGCCTGACCGAGCCGGGCTCGGGCTCCGACGCGGCGGCGCTCAAGACCACCGCGCGGCTGGACGGCGATCACTACGTCCTCAATGGCACCAAGCAGTTCATCTCCGGCGGCGGCGTCAACGACGTCTACGTGGTGATGGCGCGCACCGGCGAGCACAAGTCGCGCGGGGTCTCCTGCTTCGTGGTCGACAAGGATACGCCCGGTGTTTCCTTCGGCGCGCCTGAAAAGAAGCTGGGCTGGAACGCCTCTCCCACCGCGCAAGTGATCTTCGAGGATGCGCGCATCCCGGTGGAGAACCGCGTGGGCGCCGAGGGTGACGGCTTCAAGTTCGCGATGGCGGGGCTCGATGGTGGCCGTCTCAACATCGGTGCCTGCTCGCTGGGCGGTGCGCAGCGTTGCCTCGACGAAGCAATCCAGTACGTGAAGGACCGCAGGCAGTTCGACCAGCCGATCGGCGAATTCCAGAACACCCAGTTCCGCCTCGCCGACATGGCCGCCGAACTGGAAGCGGCCCGCGCGCTGCTCTATCTTGCGGCGGCCAAGGTGACGGCAGGGGCACCGGACAAGACCCGCTTTGCCGCCATGGCCAAGATGATGGCCAGCGACACCGGTTCCTCGGTGGTCGACCGGGCGCTGCAGATGTTTGGCGGATACGGCTATCTCAAGGACTATCCGATCGAGCGCTTCTGGCGCGACTTGCGTGTCCATCGTATCCTCGAAGGCACCAACGAGGTCATGCGCATGATCATCGGCCGCGACCTCCTCAAGTAAGCCTTTGCGGGGATGACCATGACCACCGATATCCTGACCGAAGAACTGCTTACGTCCCGCGAAGGCATTGCCGGGGTGATCGCGCTGAACCGCCCCAAGGCGATCCATGCGCTGACCCTGGGCATGTGCGAATCGATGAGCGATTCGCTGACCCGCTGGGCGGCCGATCCCGAGGTGAAGGCGGTCTGGATCGAGCACAGCGAAGGGCGCGGGTTCTGCTCGGGCGGGGACATCAGCCTGCTGCGCCGTTCCGCGCTGGAGGATGAAGGGCGCGAGGGGCAGCGGTTCTTTTTTGCCGAATACCGGCTGAACCATCAATTGTTCGAATATGCCAAGCCCGTGGTCGCCTTCATGGACGGCATCACCATGGGCGGGGGCGTCGGCATCTCGCAGCCCGCGCAGTACCGCGTGGCGACCGAGAACACCCGCTTTGCCATGCCCGAAACCGGCATCGGCCTGTTCCCCGACGTCGGCGGGGGCTGGTACCTTTCGCGGCTGGAAGGGCGGCTGGGCCAGTTCCTGGCGCTCACCGGCGCGCGGCTGGACGGGGCGGAATGCCTCTGGGCCGGACTTGCCACGCATTACCTCCAGAGCGAGGACCTGCCCGAAGCCAAGCGCCGCATCGCCGCCGGGCATGACATCGGCGCCGTGCTCACCGCGCTGTCGGTGACCCCGCCGGAACCGAAGATCGCCGCGCACGATGCGCAGATCCGCAAACACTTCGCGTTCGACACGCTGGAACAGGTGCTGGTCTCGCTGGAAGGCGACGACAGCGAATGGGCCGTGCGCGAACTGGCGACCTTGCGCACCAAGAGCCCGCAGGCCTGCAAGGTCTCGCTGCGCCAGCTTGCCTCCTCGCTGAGCTTGGATACTTTCGCGCAGAACATGGCGATGGAGTACCGCATCGGCAGCCGCGTGCTGGTCCTGCCGGACTTTGCCGAGGGCGTGCGCGCGGTGATCGTCGACAAGGACCATGCGCCGAAGTGGAACCCTGCGCGGCCCGAAGAGGTGACGCCGGAACGGCTGGACGCGATCTTCGCGCCGCTGCCGCCCGAGGAAGAGTGGAGGCCGATTTGACGTTTGCGACGCCGATCGATCTCTACCACGTCGTCAAGAAATCCTGGGGCCCCGACAGCATTCCCGATCCGTTCGATCCGGCCAACCCGTGCCGCAACCAGTGTGCGGTAACGGCGCTGGCGGTGCGGCACTACTTCGGCGGGGACATCTTCAAGACGGCCACGAAGGGCGGCACGCATTTCTACAACCGGATCGACGGCCGGTTCTGGGATCTGGCGACCGATCAGTTCGATGAGCCGATCCCCTACGACAACACGCCGACCTCCGCCGAAGAGGCGCACGAACACGCCAGCCCGGCCCATCTGGCCGCGCTGATCGCCAACATCGAAGCGAACACCTGAAGGAACTATGATGAGCTACGAGACGATTCTGGTCGAAAAGAAGGACAACGTCACTCTCATCACGCTGAACCGCCCGCAGGCGCTCAATGCGCTGAATTCCAGGGTTCTGGCCGATCTGATCGAGGCTTTTGCCGCGTTCGAGGCGGATGCGACGCAGGGCTGCGCGGTGCTGACCGGATCGGGCGAGAAGGCCTTTGCCGCCGGCGCCGACATCAAGGAGATGTCGGACAAGCCCAGCGCCGAGTTCTATTCGCAGGACTTCTTCGCCGGCTGGACCAGCCATGTTGTCAAGGCCACGCGCAAGCCGTGGATCGCGGCGGTGAACGGCTTTGCGCTCGGCGGCGGCTGCGAACTGGCGATGATGGCGGATTTCATCATCGCGTCCGAAAACGCCAAGTTCGGCCAGCCGGAGATCAAGCTGGGCGTGGCGCCGGGCATGGGCGGTTCGCAGCGCCTGACCCGCGCGGTGGGCAAGTCCAAGGCGATGGACATGTGCCTGACCGGCCGCATGATGGACGCCGCCGAAGCCGAGCGTTCGGGCCTCGTCAGCCGGGTGGTGCCGCTTGACCAGCTTCTGGACGAGGCGCTGAAGGCCGCTGCAACCATCGCCGGAATGCCGCCGCTGGCCGCGATGATGAACAAGGAAATGGTCAACATCGCCTTCGAGACCACGCTCGACACCGGCCTCGTGATGGAGCGCCGCATGTTCCAGGTGCTGACCGCCACCGAGGACAAGGCCGAAGGTATGGCCGCCTTCGTCGAGAAGCGGCCCGGCGTCTGGAAGGGCAAGTAAGTTTGCGTGAAGGGGGGGGCGCCCTGATTGGTGCGGTCCCCCTTCGTCAGCAATTTCGTCATTCCCGCGCAGGCGGGAATCCCGCTTCTGGCCGGCCGCATGCGCGCTGTTCCGCAAGCGGGATCCCCGCCTGCGCGGGGATGACGGGGAAGGGGGCTACGCTTCGAATGGAAGCCTTTGCCCGCATGAGTTGGGAGAGAATGTCATGAAAATCGCCTTCATCGGCCTTGGCAACATGGGCGGCGGCATGGCCGCGAATCTCGTGAAGGCGGGCCACGTGGTGAACGCCTTCGACTTGTCCGGCGAGGCGCTGGCCCGTGCGGCCGAGCATGGCTGCACCGCCTTCGAGACCGTTCCCGATGCGGTCGAAGGTGTCGATGCCGTCGTCACCATGCTGCCCAATGGCGGCATCGTCCGCGCGGTCTATACGCAGGATGTTTTTGGCAAGGCGCCCGAGGGCGCGCTGTTCCTCGACTGTTCGACCATCGACCTCGCCACCGCGCGCGAGGTTGTCGAACTGGCGCAGGCGGCGGGTTACGCGATGGCCGATGCCCCCGTCTCGGGCGGGATCGCGGCAGCCAACGGCGGTACGCTGACCTTCATGGTCGGCGGCAGCGATGCCGTGTTCGAACGGGCCAAGGCGGTGCTGGAACCGATGGCCAAGGCGGTGATCCATGCCGGGGACACCGGGGCCGGGCAGGTCGCCAAGATGT
This sequence comes from Sphingomonas sp. IC081, assembly GCF_006874585.1. Taxonomy (GTDB): domain Bacteria; phylum Pseudomonadota; class Alphaproteobacteria; order Sphingomonadales; family Sphingomonadaceae; genus Novosphingobium. The sequence continues at coordinate 2,224,648 of NZ_CP029761.1, read as the reverse complement.
GCAACAACATGCTGCTGGCGATCCACATGATCGGCACTTGCGAGGCGCTGGCGCTGGCCGAAAAGGCGGGCCTCGATCCGCAGACGTTCTACGAGATCAGCTCGAAGGCCACCGGTTACTGCTGGTCGCTCAACGACTATACGCCGATGCCGGGCGTCGGCGCGGCGAGCCCGGCGGACAACGGCTATGCGGGCGGCTTTGCTTCGGCGCTGATGCTGAAGGACCTGCGTCTGGCGATGGCGGGGGCGGAAACCTCCGGCGCCACCGTGCCGATGGGCGAACATGCGACAAAAATCTACGAGGCCTTTGTCGAGGCCGGCAATGGCGGCAAGGACTTCGGCGCGATCTTCACGACGCTGTGAAGCGCCGCAGCATCGCCCAGAAAGCAATGGGCGCGCCGCGGAGTTGGCGGGCGTAAATGGGGGTGCAGGGGGGCGAAATTTGTCCTGAGCTTCGCCGAAGGGCTTCCCTGCGTCCTCTCTTTTCTAAAGCCTTCAGGCCGCGAGGCTTTCCGCGCGGCCGTCCAGCACCACCCGGTTCCGTCCGTCACGCTTGGCGCGGTAGAGCGCGGCGTCGGCGGCCTTGATGAGGGTGGAGCCGTCGCGCTCCATGTTGTCTTCCCAGGTGGCGATGCCGAACGACATGGTCGTCAGGCCCAGCATGCGCCCGCCCTGGTGCACGGTCAGTTCGCTGATCGCCTGGCGCACGACCTCGACACGCTGGGCCAGCACCGCGGCGCTGGAGCCGGGTGCGATGATCGTGAATTCCTCGCCGCCGAAACGGCAGACGACGTCGCCGTCGCGGAAGCGCGCGCGCATTTCGGCAGCCACAGCGTGGAGCACGGCGTCGCCCGCTTCGTGGCCGAACTCGTCGTTGAAGCGCTTGAAATGGTCGACGTCGCACATGACCAGGCTGAGCGGGCTGCCGGTGCGCGTGGCGCGGGCGATTTCGAGCGCCAGCGTCTCTTCCATGTAGCGGCGATTGAACAGGCCGGTGAGCGGATCGCGGATGGTCTGTTCGCGCAGGCCGCGCTGGAGCCGGTGGTTGACGAGAGCCGAGGCGATGTTCTCGGTCAGCACGGTCAGGCGGAAGCGGCGCTCGGCCTCGACCACGCCCTTGAGGTAGAGCACGCCGATCACTTCGCCGCCGGCCAGCAGCGGCTCGCAGTGGTAGTGATCGGTGTCATGGCCGACGTGGGCGCAGACGATGTCCGAACCGGGGTCGATCACGAAGTGGCTCTGGCCGCGGCGCAGGGCCCAGCACTGGTCGGGCGCGAAGCCGGCGGCTTCCACTTCGATGCCGCCCCAGGCGGCGATCGGGATCAGCAGGTTGCGCGAGTTGTTGTGCGCGAAGAGGGCGCCGGGAATGTCGGGCAGCACGCGCGGCACAAAGACGCGGATGATCGCGGCCAGTTCCTCGTCGGTGCGGGCGGCCTGCATGCGGTGGGCCATGCCGCCGAGCAGTTCGATCACTTCGCCGCGTTCACGCAGGACATCCGCATTGCGGCTGAGTTCGGCATTGACGTGGTGGAGCTGGTCGGCGCTGACCAGCTGGTCGGCGACGGCCGTTTCCAGTTCGTCTGCCATTTCGTTGTACCCTTGGGCGAGGCGCTCGAACTCGCTCGAATCCATGTGGGCGGTGACGCGTGCACTGCGATCGCCGGCGCCGAGCTGGCCCATGACCGCCATCATCTCGTCCACCGGGCGGCGGATGCGGCGGATCAGCGCGGTCGCCATGAAGGTGATCAGGATGACCGCGATCGGCGTGCCGAACACCACCAGCCAGCGAATGTTGTCGAGGCGGAGCTGAACCGTCCGCATGCGCTCGGCGGCGAGTGCGCGCTCGGCCTCGAGCAGGTCGTTCGCGCGCGCGTTGACCAGCAGCATCAGGTAGCGGCCCTTGCCCGAGGCGACATTATCGCGAGCGGCGGCGAAATCGCCGGAGCGGGCGAGGCGTCCGGTTTCGGTCAGGGACTGGGTGCGCTGCAGGATCAGCGACTGGACCTGACGGGCCCGTTCGTTCTGCAGCGGGTTGTCCGCGGTAAGCTTGACGAGCGTGTCGGCGTCGCGGCGGGCGGCGGCAATCTCGTCTGCGACGTTGGTGGCGAAATCGAGGCTCTTGGTCAGCACGAAGCCGCGCTGGCCGGACTCGGCCGCTTGCAGATGGCGCAGCGTCCGCGTGCTCATTTCCAGCACCTGCGACGAATGCGTCACCCAGCCCAGGCTGGCGCGCATCTGCGCCGAAGCATCGAGCAGCAGCCCCGCCAGCAGGGCAAGCACGAGGCTCAGGATGACGCAGAGAACAACGATGCGCCGGGACAACGATCCGACCAAGGGAAACTCCATAGGGCTGAGGCTTGGCCCTCTGCCAATCCTAGGCGGCTTGCAACCTCAATTGCTTGCTTAACAGGGTATTTTTGTCGATTCCGGACGGAAAATGCGATGAACCGCATGGGCCCCGAGCAAACGTTGCAAACTGTATCAGGATCGAGGCATTCGGCGCTCGCGTTCGAAGGCGGGCAGGCGCATGCCCTTGGTGCGTCCGGTGAGGTGATAGTGGCGGCACAGCGGGCAGCGATAGGGCCGCAAGGTCACCTCCGCCCGCGCCGCCACGGCGAGCGCCTCCGCCTCGGTCGCATAGCGCCGCTTGCGCTGGCAGATGCCGAGGCGGGTGCGCATGGCGTCAGCCCGGAATGTGTTTGCCCGGCGTGTGCTGGCCAAGCATGGCGGCGCCGAGCAGGAGCAGCAGCTTGACGTCGATGGCATAACCGGCCTGGCGCCACTGGGCGATATGGTGCGCGATGTCCGCAAGCGGAACCCGGTGGACCACGATATTCTCGCTGTCGACGCCGCCGCCTTCGCCGACTTTTGTCAGATCGTGCGCACGGAACAGGGTGAAGCTCTCGCTGACCATGCCGGGCGAGGAGTAGAACTCGCCGAGGTCCTCCATCCGGCCTGCGTGGTAGCCGGTCTCCTCTTCAAGTTCGCGCGCGGCGGCGACACTGGCCGCTTCGTCCGCCACGTCTTCATGATCGCCGACAAGCCCGGCGGGCAGTTCGATGCAGCGCTTGCCAAGCGGCACGCGGTACTGGTCGACAAGGATGACGTGGTCTTCCGCGTCCACCGCGAGGATCACCGCAGCGCGGATGCCGCGCGCGCGGCTGACGTATTCCCAGCGTCCCCGGGTGCGGGCGGTGATGAACTTGCCCTGCCACATGACCTCGTCGGGCGCATCGGCATCGGGCGGCAATTGGGTCAATTCGCTCATACTTCGATCAGCCTGTCGGGAAGTTCGTTGATGTCGTTGTCGTCGCGGGGGAAGTGGCGGGCGAGGATCGCGCCGACCTTGCCCACCGCCACGACCATGCCGTCGGCCACGCGGCCCTCGCGCACGGGGGCGAGCAGGGCGCTCATGACCTCGCCCCAGACTTCGGGATCGACCTTGGCGGCGATGGCGCGGTCGGCCACGATCTCGGCACGGTGTTCGCGCATCGAGAGGTAGATGAGGATGCCGGTGCGCCCGGTGGTGCGCTGCTCGGCACCGATACGGAAGGCGCGCAGGGCATGGGCGTGGACCCGCATGGTCTTGACCGGCCCCGGCACCAGCCAGAACTTGAGCGGCGGCCAGAGTTGCAGGGCCAGCATCGCGCCGAACTTGATCGCGGCGATCCCGGCGGCAAGGCCGACGATCATGCGCGGGGTCCACTCATGGCCCCAGTCGGCCAGTACCTGCTCGTAGAGGCCCATGTAGAACCCCGGGGCGATCACCAGCGCGCCAAGGGCAAGGAAGGCGACCACCACGCTCCAGGCCAGCGCCACGTCGGTATAGCCGTCCGAACGGTCGGCCAGCACGGTGACGATCTCGCCGGAGCTGTGCATTTCGGCCTCGGCAACCGCGGCGCTGATGCGGGCGTGGTCTTCGGGCGAAAGGTAGATGGGGGCAGGCATCGTGTCTCTCTCCTCTACCAGCTGCCGCTCGCGCCGCCGCCGCCGAAGCTGCCGCCGCCGCCCGAGAAACCGCCACCGCCGCCGAAGCCGCCGCCTCCGCCGAAGCCGCCGCCTCCGCCGAAGCCGCCGCCACCCCAGTGGTCGTCGTCGTCATCGTGGCCGAAGGGGCCGGGCATCCAGATGATCGGGCCGCCAAGCCCGCTGCGCCGCCGTCCGCCGCCGCGCGCCTCGTTGACCATCGGCATGACCACGAAAAACACGATGATGAGGATGAAGATCACGGTGCCGATCGGGAAGCCGCCCTTCTGCGGCTTGCGCGCCTTGTCCGCGTCCGCCGCCACCTTGCGCGCCTGATCGGGGGGCAGGGTGAGCTGCTGGATCAGCGCGTCGGCGCCGGCCTCGATGCCGCCGGGATAGTCGTCCGCCTTGAAGCGGGGCAGGATCTGGTTGTTGATGATGAGGAACGAGAGGCCGTCGGTGATGATCGGTTCCAGGCCGTAGCCGGCCTCGATCCGCACCTTGCGTTCGTTGGGCGCGACGATCAGCAGGGCGCCGGTGTTCTTGTCCTTCTCGCCGATCCCCCAGGCGCGGCCGAGCTGGTAGCCGAAGTCGGAGATATCGTAGCCCTGCAGGCTGGGCAGGGTGACGACCACCAGCTGGCGGCCGGAGTTCTTCTCCAGCGCCGCCAGCTTCTGGGTCAGCTGTGCTTCCTGCTGCGGATTGAGCAGGTCGGCATCGTCGACGACCTGCCCGGTCAGCTTGGGAAAGGTGGGCTCGGCCGCTGCCTGCTGGGCAAGCAGCGTGCCGAACGCCAGAAGGACGGCCGCAACAACGGCGCGAAGAAGTTTCACCGGATTACATCTTGCCTTCGAGGCTGGGCGCCACTTCCGCGCCCGGCGTCGTCGCCTGGTAGGGCACCAGCGGGTCCGCGCCGCGCAGCTTGGCGCCGATCATCGTCGGGAACGTGCGGACTTCGGTGTTGTAGTCCTGCACGGCGGAATTGTAGTCGCGCACCGAGATGCGGATGCGGTTTTCCTGACCCTCGAGCTGGGTCTGGAGCATCTGGTAGTTCACGATCGACTTGAGCTCGGGATACTGCTCGACGCTGACCAGCAGGCGCGAGAGGCTCTGGCCGAGCTGGCCCTGCGCGGCCTGGAACTGCTGCATCTTGGCCGGATCATTGAGATCGTTCGCGGTCAGCTGGATCGAGGTGGCCTTGGCGCGCGCCTCCACCACGCCGGTGAGGATGTCCTTCTCCTGCGTTGCCGCGCCCTTGGCCACGGCGGCAAGGTTGGGCACGAGGTTGGCGCGTTCCTGGAAGGCGGCCTGCACGTCGGCCCACTTGGCCTTGGCGGCTTCCTGCTTGGTGGGCACCGAGTTGAAGCCGCAGCCGGCCAGCGAGAGCGCCGCGCCGAAGATGAGGACGTTGCGGGCGGCGTTGCGGGCGGGGCGCGCAGCGGGGGAAAGGGTCATGCGGGGCAAACCTCCTGATGGACACGAAGTCCGGGCGGGCCGAAAGCGGCCTCGTCCTGTCCTGCCCGCATAGATAGCAGTGCACGGTGCCGGTTCAAGGACAGTCCCTGCATGGAACATTGCGCCGCAACCGATTGTTACGAAAGGGCCAATGTGGCAACACCGCAGCCACGAGACGCGGCAACCGGCGCACCCGCCGGAAAAACGACCAAGGGACAAGCGGACAATGCTTCAGGAATTCAAGACTTTCATCGCGCGTGGCAACGTGCTCGACCTCGCCGTCGGTGTGATCATCGGCGCGGCTTTCGGCAAGATCGTCGCCTCGCTGACCGACGACGTGATCATGCCGTTCATCGGCCTCATCACCGGCGGCATCGACTTCAGCAACAAGTTCGTGGTGCTGGGCACGATTCCGGCGGGCTACACCGGGCCGATGACTTACGCGGCGCTCAAGGCCGCAGGCGTTGCCATGTTCGGTTACGGCGCCTTCATCACCGCCGTCATCAACTTCCTGATCCTGGCCTTCGTGATCTTCCTCATCGTGCGCCAGGCCAATCGCCTGCTGCCCAAGAAGGAAGCCCCGGCAGCGCCGGCCGGTCCCACCGAAGTGGAACTGCTGGCGGAAATCCGCGACGCCCTGAAGAAGTGAAGTTTTCGGGGAAACCCGTCAAAAAAAAGCAGGGGGAGGGCGCAGGCTCTCCCCCTTTTCTTTTGCGGCGCACGCCCTATATGGGTCGGTGCCGGCTTGCCGGATATGATGATAAACTGCGCCGTTCAATAGGCACAGCGGACCCGGGGGCGGTACCCGGCGGCTCCACCATCACCCGTCCCTTCATTGGGGCAACCCTGTTGTCGCAGGGGTGATGACGGGGCCGAACTAGGATCGACGTGTGTTGAAAAGCGGTGTTTTCATTCGGGCTGAGTAACCCGTTCAAGGCTCAAAACTCACAAGTGCCAACGACAACGAAGCACTCGCTCTCGCCGCGTAATTCTAGGACCTAACGGTCTGAAGTTACAAAGCTAAAGCGCGGTTGGACCCACCGGGCAACAGAAGGGATACCAGGGGCTGGGGGCGAGCCTTGCAACAGAATCGCCCTACCTCCCCCCCCCCCCGAACGATCGCCTATCAGGCGGCCTTGCCCGGTTTTTCGGGTTCCGGTGCGGGGTCGGCGACCAGCCTTTGGGCCTTCTCGTACTTGATCGCATCGAGGATCTTGGCGCCCGCCATGAACACCGCGCCGGTGCAGGCGAGGAACAGCAACTTGCCGCCGAATCCCGGAAACCGCGACAGGTAGACGCTGCCGCGTTCCACCGCGCCCAGCGCGAGCGCGTAGATGATCATGTAGGCTTCCCAGTTCGTCTTGATGACGAACAATCGGGCAATCTTGCGAAGCATGGCTTCCTTCTTCGAACTCCGCCCCAACACTCAGCACAATTGATGCAACGCCCATGCCAGTCACGGGTTCCTGGCGGACTCGATGGTTGACGAGTTCCTGCAATGTAAGCCTTTCCGACGCCATTGTAAGAGCTGCCGACGCCGCGCGCCGTGCTGGGACAGGGCCAAGGCGGCTGTTGCCAATGACGCGCGGATCGGGCATACGGGCTTCCGATTCCTCCCCGGGACAGTCTTGGCGACCAACACGGATGCGCCGCGCGTTGACTTGCGCCGCGCATGGACTGCGAGGAATGATGACTGACATGCTGGAACGTTCGGGCCTCCGGATCGATGCCGCCCTGGCGCGCTTCGTCGAAGAGCAGGTTCTGCCCCCCGTCGGGCTGGACGCCGCTGCCTTCTGGAGCGGCTTCGCGCGCCTCGTGGCCGAGTTTGCCCCCCGGAACCGCGCCCTGCTGGCCCGGCGCGACGACCTTCAGGCGCAGATCGATGCATGGCATCTCGCCCATGCAGGGAGGCCGATCGAGCAGGATGCCTACCAGGCTTTCCTGCGCGAGATCGGCTATCTTGTTCCCGAACCTGTGCCCTTCGTCGTCGGCACCAGGGGCGTCGATGCCGAGATCGCGACGATGGCGGGCCCGCAACTCGTTGTCCCGGTGCTCAATGCGCGGTTCCTGCTCAATGCCGCCAATGCGCGCTGGGGCAGCCTCTACGATGCCTTCTACGGCACCGATGCGCTCGACGCGGCGCCCGCCCAGGGCAAGGGATATGACGCGGTTCGCGGCGCGGCGGTGATCGCGGCGGGCCGTGCGTTCCTCGACAAGGCGCTGCCGCTGGCGGAAGGCTCGTGGGCGGATGTCGCCTCGATCGATGCGGCCGCGATCGACCCGGCCTGCTACGTCGGTGAGACCGACCGCGGCAGGCTCTATCGTTCGAACGGCCTCGGCATCGAGATCGTTGTCGATCCCGCGAGCCCGGTCGGCAGCGCCGACCGGGCGGGCATTGCCGACATCGTGCTGGAAGCGGCATTGACGACGATCGTCGACCTCGAGGATTCGGTTGCGGCGGTCGATGCCGGGGACAAGCTCATCGCCTATGCCAACTGGCTGGGGCTGATCCGCGGCGATCTGACCGAGACTTTCGAGAAGGGCGGCCGCGTGCTGACCCGTGAACTGGCGGGCGACAAGCCCGTCACCGTTGGCGGCGGCAAGACGGTGCAGCTGCCGGGCCGCTCGCTGCTGTTTGTCCGCAATGTCGGCCATTTGATGACCAACCCGGCGATCCTCCTGCCCGACGGCACCGAGATTCCCGAAGGCGTCATGGATGCCGTCCTCACCAGCGCCATCGGCAAGCAGGATGTCATGGGGCTCACCCGCTACGGCAACAGCCGCGAGGGTTCGATCTACATCGTCAAGCCGAAGATGCACGGGCCGCAGGAGTGCGCCTTCACCAATGACCTGTTCGATGCGGTCGAGGATCTGCTGGGGCTGGAGCGCCACACCATCAAGGTCGGCGTCATGGACGAGGAGCGGCGCACTTCGGCCAATCTTGCCGCCTGCATTCACGCGGTGAAGGATCGCATCGTCTTCATCAACACCGGTTTCCTCGACCGTACCGGCGACGAGATCCACACCTCGATGCGGGCCGGGCCGATGATGCGCAAGAACGCCATCAAGGGCTCGGCCTGGATCGCCGCCTACGAGAAGCGCAACGTCGCCATCGGCCTTGCGCACGGGCTGTCCGGCGTCGCGCAGATCGGCAAGGGCATGTGGGCCGCGCCCGACATGATGCGCGACATGCTTGCCCAGAAGATCGGCCACCCCAGGACCGGCGCCAATACCGCCTGGGTGCCGTCGCCCACGGCGGCGACGCTGCATGCGATGCACTATCACGAAGTCGACGTGTTCGGCCTGCGCGGCGAGATCGCGGTCGAGGACGTGCCCGGCCTCGACCTCCTGTTGCAGGTTCCGCTGGCCGACGGCGCCAACTGGTCGGCCGAGGAGGTCCGCGAGGAACTCGACAACAATGCACAAGGCCTGCTGGGTTACGTCGTGCGCTGGATCGACCAGGGGGTCGGCTGCTCCAAGGTTCCCGACATCAACGATGTCGGACTGATGGAGGACCGGGCGACGCTGCGCATTTCCAGTCAGCACATGGCCAACTGGCTGCTGCACGGCGTCTGCAGCGAGGCGCAGGTCATGGACTCGCTGCAGCGCATGGCGGCGCGGGTCGATGCCCAGAATGCGGCCGATCCGCTCTACGAGCCGATGGCGGGCAACTGGGACAGGTCCTTCGCATTCCGCGCGGCCTGCGACCTCGTGTTCAAGGGCGCCGGGCAGCCCAATGGCTACACCGAACCGCTGCTGCATGCCTGGCGCCTGCGCAAGAAGGCGGCGGCTCCGGTTCTGGCAGACGCCTGACTCCTGCGGCGATGACGGGCCTCGCGTTCGCGCGGGCCCCGTCATTCGATTTGTCCGACAGACCTGTCCATCTTTGGTAGCATTGCACGTTCTTTAACTTACCTGTGGCATGCGTTCTGTTATTCTGACGGCCAAGGGGGCTGTGGGAGGCCGGATCCATGAAAGAGCAGCGCATCTTCGCTGAGGATCGCGTTCGGGCGACAGTGCAGGCAAGGCTGCACTCGGCCGGGGTCGACAGCGAGGTCACGATTGTCGATGCCAGCGAGCGGGGGTTGCAACTGGCGATGCCGGTGGCGCTTAGGCCCGGGGAAATCGTGGAAATCGAGATCGGTGGGCAGGATCTGGCCGGATGGGTCCGCTGTCGCACCGATCAGCACTGCGACATCGTGCTGGAAGAGGCGATCGACGTGATGGCGCTTCTGGAAAGCAGCCGGGCGCCGATCACCATCACCCGGCTTGCCGAGTCGGGGGCAGGCCAGCGTCACCCGCTGGCCGTGGCCCTGGCTTCGGATGGACCGCTGCCGGCCCGCATGATGCAGGCCGCGTTCATTGTTGCACTGCTGCTGCTGGGGATTGTCGCCATCGTGCAGCTGGTGAACCTGGCGGGAGAGCCCCTGCAGACGGCGCGCATCGCGCTGGAGGGCGGCAGCGACCTTTCGCACTGACCCCGTGCATCCGGGGGAGCCGGACCGGCGCCGCGCCAGCGCGCGTCGGGCCGTTCAGTCTTTCGGTGCAGTCAGTTCGCGCGCCACTTGCACGAATTCGTCCACCGTCAGCGTTTCGGCGCGGCGCTGCGCATCGATGCCGAGGCGTTCCAGCGCCTCGATCGCGCCGGGCATGCCCTTGACGCTCTGGCGCAGCATCTTGCGGCGCTGGCCGAACGCGGCCTCGGTCAGGCGTTCCAGCACCCGCATGGAAACCCCTGCCGGTGCTTCGCCGGGCACGACGTGGACAATGGCGGACATGACCTTGGGCGGCGGGGTGAAGGCGCTGCGGTGGACTTTCAGCGCCAGCTTCGCTTTCGAGCGCCACTGCGCCAGCACCGCGAGGCGGCCATAAGCCGACGTGTTCGGCTCGGCGACGATGCGGCGGGCGACTTCCTCCTGGAACATCAGCGTCAGCGATGACCACTGCGGCGGCCATGCCTCGCCCGATAGCCAGCCGGTGAACAGCGCGGTGCCGACGTTGTAGGGCAGGTTGGAGGCGATGTGGTAGGGCCCGTCGAACAGCGTCGCCGGGTCGATCTTCATCGCGTCGCCCTCGATGACCTTGAGCTTGCCCGGGAACGCGGCCTCGAGTTCGGCCAGCGCGGGCAGGCAGCGGCGATCCATCTCGATGGCGGTGACTTCGGCGCCGGCCCGCAGCAGCGCGCGGGTGAGGCCGCCGGGACCGGGGCCGACTTCCAGCACCCTGGCGCCTTCGAGGCTGCCGGGGATCGCGGCGATGCGGTCGAGCAGCTGTTCGTCGAACAGGAAGTTCTGGCCGAGCGCCTTGCTGGCGGAAAGCCCGTGCCGCGCGATCACTTCGCGCAAGGGGGGCAGGGTGGTCATGCGGTCTGTCCTGTGGTGGCGCGGCGGGCGGCGCATTCGCCGGCCATGCGCAGCGCGGAGATCATGGCGCCGGGGCTGGCCAGGTTCTTCCCGGCGATGCCGAAGGCAGTGCCATGATCGGGTGAAGTGCGCACGATCGGCAGGCCGAGCGTGACGTTGACGCCGGCGTCGAAGTCGAGCGTCTTGATCGGGATCAGCGCCTGATCGTGATACATGCACAGCGCCACGTCGAATTTGTCGCGCTCATGCGCGGCGAACAGCGCGTCGGCGGGGTGGGGGCCGGTGACCGCAAGCCCTTCTGCGGCGAGAGCGGCGATGGCGGGGATGATCGTGTCGATCTCCTCGCGGCCCATGCGGCCATCTTCCCCGGCATGGGGGTTGAGCCCGGTCACCGCGATGCGGGCAGCCGCAAGGCCGAAATCGCGAGCCAGCGCGCGGGCCACGATGCGCGCCTTGCGTTCGATCAGGTCGCGGGTGATCAGCCCCGGCACCTGGGTCAGCGCGACATGGACGGTCAGCGGCACGGTGCGCAGGTTCGGTCCGGCCAGCATCATCACGGCATCGTCATGGGCGACGCCGCAGGCATCGGCGCAGAACTCGGTCTGGCCGGGCTGGGCGAAGCCGATTTCGGCGAGTCTGGACTTGGCGATAGGCCCGGTGACGATGGCGCCCGCGGCGCCGGAGACCGCCAGTGCGGTGGCCTGCGTCAGCGAATGCAGCGCGAGCCGGGCGCCGTCCGGGGTCGGCGTTCCGAAGGCGGGGGCGGCATCCTCATCGCCAAGTACCGGCAAGCCGCTGGCAAAGGCTTCGGCCGCTTCGGACGGATCGGCGATGCGGATCACGGGAAGATCGAAGCCCCGCGTGCGGGCCGCGGCGGCAAGCACGGCGCCGCCGCCAACGACCAGGAACGGGGCCAGATGGGCATCGCCGCGCCAGCGCCAGGCTTCGGCAATCAGTTCGGGGGCGATCCCGGCGGGATCGCCCAGCGAAACGGCGAGCGGCGCCGCAGCGATGACCTTGGAGCCGCTCACGAGAGGATCAGTTGTATTCGATGATCGCGTCGCGGCGAAGGTCGCGCAGGTACATCTGCGCGCGCTTGTTCACGCGGTCGTCTTCCATCTGGTTCTGCAGCTGCTCGAAGCTCGGGCCGGAATCGGCCTGGGGATCGTCGCGGCCGCAAAGCATCAGGATGCGCACGCCGTCGGTCAGCGAACCGAACGGCGGCAGCGTTTCGCCCGGCGAGAGGTTGAGGATGGCCGACTGGATCGGTCCCGGCAGGTCGCGGGCCTTGACCTGGTCGTTGGCGACGACCTGGGCGCCGATGCCGGTGGCGACCTTGTCGACGTCGCCGCAGCCCTTGGCGGTGCCGATGGTCTTGGCAAAGGCCTCGGCGCGCTTGTTGGCGTCGGCCTCGGAGATGCCCTTGGGGAAGTTCAGCGAGATCTGCTTGAGCGCCAGCACGGAATCGCGCGGGTCGGCGGTGAGGACCTGGCGCTTGTCGATCAGGTAGATGATGTCGAAACCGCCGGGCACCTCGATCGGGCCGACCAGCTGGCCGGGGGCCATGTCGCGCGCGGCGGTGGCGAGTTCGGCGGGCAACTGGGCCAGGCGGATCCAGCCCAGGTCGCCGCCGACCGCGGCGGTCGAGGCCTGCGAGTACTGGCGGGCATAGGCAACAAAGCTGCCGCCCTGCTTGAGCTGCTGCACGATCTGCTGCGCGTTCTGGTAGACCTGCTGCTGGGCGTCGGGCGTGGCGGCAAGGTAGATCTCGCCGAGGCGATACTCTTCGGTGCCCTTGGCCGCCTTCAGGCGCTCCAGCATCTCGTTCACTTCATCGTCGGAGACGTTGATGAAGGGCTGGACGTTGCGCTGGAGCAGGCGCTGCCAGGACAGCTCGCCGCGGATCTGGCGCTTGAGCGAATCGGACGAGGATCCGACGCGCTTGAGGTAGGCGTCCATGGCCTGCGTGTTCTGGCCGAAGTTCTGCGAGGCGACGCGGGCGAACGTGCTGTCGACCTCGGCGTCGTCGACGGCCACGTCGGCTGCCTTGGCTTCCTGGATCTGCAGGGTTTCGTCGATCAGGTTGCGCAGCACCTGGAGGCGCAGGCGCTTCTTCTCTTCCTCGTCGATCTTGCCCTGGTTGGCGGCAAGGATGAGGGCAAGGCGCTGGTCGACGTCGGTGCCGGTGATGATGTCACCGTTCACGACCGCCGTGGCGCGGCGCAGGTTGGGGTTGTCGTTGCCGAAGATCTTGACGTCGTCGGGGATCACGATGTCGCCCTGCTGCGTCTGTGCGGACTGGGCGTATGCCGCGGTCGAGGCGGCGAGCGGAGAGAGAGCCGAGGCGACGGCGCCGCTGGCGATCGCGCAGTTGCGGAACGCGCGCTTGATGAACCTTTTGCGTTGGATTGCTAGCACCGTAGATCTCTATCCCGTCTGCGACCGGACCATCCCGGCCCCCCGGATCGAATGCCCGGAAGGCACCAGATCGCATGGGACCGGTCTATGTCGGCCTGCGGCTTAACCGAAACTGAGTGCGTCCGATAGCGGCTTTGGCGGAGCCTGCCAACGTTTCGGGCGCGGGGCGGGAAACCAAATTGTAACAGGGCGTTCGAAAAAGCCCCGGGCGGACAATTTCAGGCTCAATGGACGCCGATGTTCTTGAGCGCGAAGTGCAACATGAAGGAATCGCCCTTCTGGGCATCGCCGTTGGTCACGTAGTTGCGCCGCCAGGTCACGCCGATCTCGAGGCAGTCGTCCTCGTAGGCGACGCCGAAGCGGGTGCGCAAGGGCTGGAAGCCGTCCGAACCGTAGACCGGATCCTCGCTCCGGTTGGTCAGGTTGACGACCGCGGAGCCGAACATCGACCAGTACTTCGCGAAGGCGACACGGCCGGCGGCGCGCAGTTCCTCGCGGTCGCGAAGGTCTTCCAGCGTTGTCGAATCGCCGTCGACGGTCTCGATGTCGATGTTGCGGTTGAGCTTCACGTAGCCGACTTCAAGGTAGGTCTGGTTGTTGCCCAGCGCCATGTCGAACTCGTTGCGCCGGATCGTCAGGCTGTCCTTGTCGAGCCGGTAGCGGTGGATGAAGCTCACGAAGCTGCGGTAGCGCACTTCGGTCCGCCCGACGATGTCGGAGGTCTTGTTGGTCAGGCCGGTGCCGTCGGGGAAGACGGTGGCCATGTTGCTGAGGCGCACCGACTGGCCGATCGTGCTCTTGATGCGCCAGCGCGGACGCTCGAACATCCAGTCGAACCCGTAAGTGAAGCGCACGCCGTCCTCGAACCGGTCGTAACCGGGGAAGCGGTTGAGCGAGAAGAGGTTGGTGTCTTCCAGTTCGAGCGCGCGGGAATCCTCGTTGGGGATCGAGAGGTTCTGGATCTTCGGGGCGGCGACCAGCTGGACACGCGGGGTGAAGACCTGGGTGCCGCCGAAGACCTGCCCGACCAGCGGCCATTTCACGTCGACGGCGGCCAGCGCGATGGCGCGGGTCTGCCAGCCCGGCTGCCCGCGATAGATGATGGTGTCGGTCGCGTCGTTGTCGTCCGAATGGTAGACGTCGCCGCGCATGAGGCCGGTGAACACCACTTCCTGGCCCATGCTGGTCAGCTTGCGCAGCGACCACTGGGCGCTGGCGAAGGCGCGCTGGGTATCCTGCCCGTCCTTGCGGGTGATGCCCATGGTGTTGGCTTCAAGCTCGAACTTGCCGCCGAGCAGCGATTCGTTGAAGCGGCGGCGATAGTCGATCACCGGGATGGCTATCGGCATCTGCCCCTGATCCTGCCCGGACCGCATCGTCTGCGTGGCATAGCCGGCGATCGAGAGGTAGCTGTCCTGATCGATCCGCTCGACTTCCACCGACGAGCGCAGGCGGTCGTCACGGCTGATGTCGTAGCGGCGCAGGAACGTGCGGTCGGTGGCGCGCCGGATCGAGGCGGTCACGCTCCAGGCCGGGTCGAGCTGGAACTTGCCGTTGGCGAAGATGTAGCCGCGGAAGGCGCGTTCGCGGTTGGGATCGGGGTTGCTGTCGCTGAGCGAGATGCGGTTGCTCGAGGTCGCGTAGCCGGTGATCTGGTAGGCGCCAAGGTCGGTCAGCGCGCGGTACTCGAACGAGGCCATCGGCGCGGACTTGGTGAAGACGTGGAAGGTGCCGGTCAGGTCGCGGTTCTCGGCGATCTTCCAGTAATAGGACTGGGCAACCTCGATGCCGTTCGACGGGCTCGACTTGAGGTCGGGCACCAGGAAGCCGGACACGGCGCCGCCGTTGGTGCTCACCGTCAGCCCGAACAGCGGCAGCTGGATGGCGCCGAACATCTCGAGGCGGGCGTCGGAAAAGCGGACTTCGCTGCGATCCTCGCTGTAGATCACCGACTTGGCGAGCACGCGCCAGGTAGGCTTGCGGGGGCAGCCTTCGTCGTCTGTCACCGCGCAGCCGGAATAGGCCGCGTGCTGCAGCACGACATCGCCGTTGGCCAGGCGCTCGCCCTTGTTGGCCGCCAGGCGCGCGCCTTCGCGCAGCACCAGCAGCAGGTTTTCCATCATCCCGGTCTTGAGCTCGTCGGTCAGCTCGGCCCGGTCGGTGAACAGCTGGTTGCCGTTCTGGTCGACCACACGCACGTTGCCGGTGCCGACGATCTGGCCGGTATTGCGGTTCCAGGTGACCCTGTCGGCGCGCACGGACTGCTTGTCCTTGCGCATGACGACATTGCCGCTGGCGGTGACGGTCTCGCCGTTCTGGTCGTACTGGACGGTGTCCGCCTCGAAGGCGACAGGCACGTTGTCGGCGGTTTCCGGTCCCGGCGCGGGCGGTGCGCCCTGAATCGGCGTGTTTTCGGTGGGGTGTGAAAGGTCCTGTGCCAGCGCGGCGCCAGGCAGCGCAAACGTGGTCATCCCTGCGACAAGCAAGGGCAGGGGAAGCGATCGCAAGCGCAATTTGCGGACATGCAGCTGGGTCATGGCGGCCGGGAGCATGGCTTGCCTATCGCACCGCCTGTGCCTAACTGCAATCCGCTGTTGCGGCGAAGCGCACAAGTCCGTCGCTTGCCCACGAGAATTCAGGAGATCCCATGAATATCCAGTTCCTTGACGCTGCTGCCGCCGGCTCGGCGCGTCTGGTCGCCCGCTTCGTGAATCAGGACGCGATTCCCGCCGATCTCGAAGCGGTGCTGGTGGAAGGCGCCAAGGCCTCGCGTTTCAGCGGCAAGGCCGGGCAGGTTTTCGAGGGGTTTGTCGAGCGTGACGGTCATGTGGTGCGCGTCGCGCTGGTCGGGCTCGGCAGCGAGGGCAAGGACCGCAAGGGCGCGGTCGAGCGTGCCGGCGCCGCCGTCGTCGCCAAGTACCTGACTTCGGGTGAAACCGCCGTGACGCTGGACCTCACCGGCGCGGGCCTTGCGGCCGACGAGGCGGCCGGCGCGCTGCTGGGCGCGGTGCTGCGTGCATGGCGTCTCGATACCTATCGCACCAAGCTGGCCGACGATGCCAAGCCGAGCCTCGTTGATATTGCCGTGGTCGGCGCGCCGGAAGGCACCGAAGCGGCCTGGGCGGTCGAGCAGGCCATCGTCGAGGGCGTTTCCTTCACCCGCGAACTGGTGACCGAGCCTGCCAACGCGATCTACCCGGAAACCTTCGTTGCCCGCTGCGAAGCGAAAATGGCGGGGTCGGGCCTCAAGATCCGCGTGCTCGACGACAAGGAAATGGCCGAACTCGGCATGGGTTCGCTGCTCGGCGTCGCGCAGGGCTCGGTGCGTCCGGCGCGCCTGCTGGTCATGGAATGGCTGGGCGGCAATGCCGGCGAGGCGCCCGTCGCTTTCGTCGGCAAGGGCGTGACGTTCGATACCGGCGGCATCTCGATCAAGCCTGCGGCCGGCATGGAAGACATGAAGTGGGACATGGGCGGCGCCGGTGCGGTGGCCGGCACCATGCTTGCGCTCGCGCTGCGCAAGGCCAAGGCCAACGTGATCGGCGTCTGCGGTCTTGTGGAAAACATGCCCGACGGCAATGCCCAGCGTCCCGGTGACGTCGTCACCTCGATGTCGGGCCAGACCATCGAGGTCATCAACACCGACGCCGAGGGCCGTCTGGTGCTCTGCGATGCGCTCACCTGGGTGCAGCGCGAATACAAGCCCGCCAAGGTGGTGGACCTCGCCACCCTGACCGGCGCGATCATCCTCAGCCTCGCGCACGAATATGCAGGGCTGTTCTCGAACAACGACGACCTTGCCGCGCAGCTCACCGCCGCCGGCAACGCATCGGGCGACCGCCTGTGGCGCATGCCGATGGGGCCGAACTACGACAAGATGATCGAGAGCCCGATCGCCGACATGAAGAACGTCGGCCCGCGCTTCGGCGGCTCGATCACCGCGGCGCAGTTCCTGCTGCGCTTCATCGAGAACGACACTCCCTGGGCGCACCTCGACATTGCCGGTACGGTGTGGACCGACAAGCCGGGCGCGACCTGGGACAAGGGCGCCTCGGGCTTCGGCGTGCGCCTGCTCGACCGCTTCGTGCGCGACACGCTCGAAGCCTGATCGATAAAGGGCAGGGCCGCGGCATGCGCGTCGATTTCTATCAGCTCAGTCGTGATCCTGCCGAAAGCGCTCTGGCGCTGATCGCCGGAAAGGTCGCGGGGAATGGCGAGCGCCTGCTTGTCGTTTCCGGCGACCTCGGCCAGCGCCAGCGCATCTGCCAGGCGCTGTGGTCGGTGGGGCCGGAAAGCTTCCTGGCCAACGGCTTTGCGGGCGAGAACGGGGAGGACCGCCAGCCGATCCTCATTTCCGATGAGCCGCAGCCCGCCAATGGCGCGAAATTCATGGCGATCGCCGACGGCCGGTGGCGCGAAGGGGCGGAGCCGTTCGCGCGCACCTTTTTCCTGTTCGACCAGTCCACCCTCCAGCACGCGCGCGATACATGGCGTGCCTTGCGCGAGCGTGAGGGCGTCGAACACTACTACTGGAAGCAGGACGGCGGCCGATGGGTTCAGGCCGGATGATTCTCCGCCGCTATCCCTGACCTTTCCGGCGCCTAATTCTTGCGAAGCGCCCCGTTCCCGGCTAGGGGCGCGCGCAACAATTCAAAACCCTTACTATCGCCCCATTTTTTGAGGAACCTACCATGGCGGTTACCCGCACCTTCTCGATCATCAAGCCCGACGCGACCCGCCGCAACCTGACCGGCGGCGTCACCAAGCTGCTCGAGGAAGCCGGCCTGCGCGTCGTCGCTTCGAAGCGCATCCAGCTCTCGCAGGAACAGGCCGAAGGCTTCTACGCCGTCCACAAGGAACGTCCCTTCTTCGGCGACCTCGTGTCGTTCATGATCTCGGGCCCGGTGGTCGTGCAGGTTCTCGAAGGCGAAGACGCCGTCAAGCGCAACCGCGACGTGATGGGCGCCACCAACCCGGCCGACGCCGCTGAAGGCACCATCCGCAAGACCTACGCCGAATCGATCGAAGCCAACTCGGTCCACGGTTCGGACTCGGAAGAGAACGCGGCGATCGAAATCGCCTACTTCTTCAAGCCCGAAGAAATCGTCGGCTGAGGCTTACGCTTCCTCCGCGCATGAAAGGCCGCCCCGCCCGGGCGGCCTTTTTTGTTTCCGGGGCCTGGAGCCCGCGATTTCGGTTTGGCTGTGCCGGCATCTTTGGTATTTTCGCCCTCAATAGGAGAGCAAGATGCAAGGCATGGGTGAGACAGGCGAAGCCTGCCCCTTCGAATTCAATTTCGATCCCGCAACCTTCAAGGTCGGCGATACCGTCAGTTACCGCGTGAACGGCAGCCTCGAAGGCTTTCCCTTCGTCGGCACCCTGGTCGAGGTCCACGCGGATCACGTGCTGATCGCCGGAGACCCGCGCGAGCCTGAAAAGCGTTATATCGGCACTCGCGAAAGCCGGCCCCAGGTGGACTACGCGCAGATCTGAAATTTTCCGCCTTGCGCTTGATCCCGCGCAAGGGAGCGGGGCGGGTGAGGGGCTACAATCGAAGCTCGATCGAGCACAGAGGAGAGCCGATGACCTACAAGCCCCACGATCTCGCCGAGGAATTTCCCGAGGACATCGAGGTCCTGCACCACCTCAAGGCCACGCGCGGCCATTTTGCCGTGCTGGCGGATCGCTACGGCGAGGTGAACGGGAAGATCAATCGCATCGAGGAGCAGCTCGATGCCGCCTCCGACGCGCGGCTGGAGGACCTCAAGAAAGAGCGGCTGACCTTGCTTGACCAGATCGGCCGGATGATCCGCGACGCGCGGGCGGTCGGAGCCTGAGTTTAGATTGGGTTTGGAGGGTAATGGCCGCCAAGCTGCGCGTCGCCACACGGCCACTTGACCCATTACACTTCGTCGCCCCCGCCTTTGCGGGAATGACGGGGAATTGGGTTGATGGGTAGGTCTGAGGTCGCGCCGGGTTATCGGCGCTACCTCAGAACTGATCCGCCACGTCCAGCAGCGCGGTGAGTTTCTTGGGTGCCACCGCACGCCATGAGCGCGAGAGCCAGTCGGCGATCGCATCCCAGTCGTTCTCGCCAAGGTCGAGGCGGATGCCGATCCAGCCGTCGCCGAAGTAGGCGGGGCGGAAATAGCGGTCCTCGTCCTGCTCGATCAGCATGGCCTGCTCGTCCGGCCCGCTGATCTTGACCAGCAGCGCGGTACGTCCGTCTGCGTGGTGGTTCGAGGTGAAGTAGGCGAACTTCTTGCCCTTGACGATGCCGAAGCAGGGCATGCCGTGGCTGGAGATCTCGTCCGCTTCGGGCAGCGCCATGGCGCGTTCGCGCACGCGCTCCAGCAGCCACTCGGGCGAGGCCTCGCGGGTGACGAGTTCGGCAAGGCAGCGCGAATAGAGCTGGTGCTCCGCGATCAGCACCCGTGCGGCCAGCGTCTCGGCGGTGTCGCCGGGCACGATGGCGACCGGCAGCTGGCCGAGGATCGGGCCTTCGTCGAGTTCGGGGATGACGAGGTGGACGGTCACGCCGCCATGGCTGTCGCCCGCCTCGATGGCGCGCTGGTGGGTGTGGAGGCCGGTGTATTTGGGCAGCAGGGAGGGGTGGATGTTGACCATCCGGCCGTCCCACTTGCCGACAAACGCATCGGTGAGGATGCGCATGTACCCGGCAAGGGCGACCCATTGCGCCCCCGATTCGCGGATCGCGGCGTCCATTGCCGCGTCGTGTTCCTCGCGGCTCAGCCCCTTGTGGCTGAGCGCGAAAGTCGCCACGCCCTCGGAGGCGGCGAGCACGAGGCCCGACGCATCCGGTTTGTTGCTGGCGACAAGCACGAT
The DNA here is from genome assembly GCF_006874585.1 of Sphingomonas sp. IC081. Taxonomy (GTDB): domain Bacteria; phylum Pseudomonadota; class Alphaproteobacteria; order Sphingomonadales; family Sphingomonadaceae; genus Novosphingobium. Next base: position 2,204,601 of record NZ_CP029761.1, on the reverse strand, counting down.
CTCATACGGGCAGCCGTCCAGCCGGCTGGCATAGAGCAGCGCGGCCATGTTGGTGCCGCTGCCCGAGATGAGAACCGCGACTTTGGCCTTCTCAGCCAAGGTGGGTGGCTTCCCAGTCCTCGCGGGCGGACCATTGCTCGGCCTTGCCCTGCACGGTGCAGCCTCGAACATCAGGAGCGTCGCCTTCCTCGATCACGCCGATCACGAAGACGGTTTCACCCGCGGCTTCGAGTTCGGCCTTGAGCGAGGCGACTTCGTCCGGCGAGACCGCAAGGACCATGCCGATGCCGCAGTTGAAGGTGCGGGCCATTTCGCCCGGCTCGATGTTGCCCTGCGCCTGCAGGAACGCCATCAGGCGCGGCTGCGGCCAGGCGCCGACGTCGATGCGGGCATGCAGGCCCTTGGGCAGCACGCGCGGGATGTTCTCGAGCAGGCCGCCGCCGGTGATGTGAGCAAGGGCGTTGATGCGGCCGGAGCGGATGAAGGGCAGGAGGCTCTTCACGTAGATGCGCGTGGGCGCGATCAGCGCGTCGATCAGCAGCACGTCCGAATCGAACAGCGCCGGGCGGTCGAGCTTCCAGCCCTTGTCCTCGGCAAGGCGGCGGACCAGCGAATAGCCGTTGGAGTGCACGCCCGAGGAGGCCAGGCCGAGCAGGATGTCGCCATCGGCCACCTTGTCGCCGGTCAGCTGTTCACCGCGCTCCACGGCGCCGACGCAGAAGCCGGCAAGGTCATAGTCGCCGGCGGCATACATGCCCGGCATTTCGGCGGTCTCGCCGCCGATGAGGGCGCAGCCCGACATCTTGCAGCCTTCGGCAATACCGGCGACGACACGTTCGGCGACGCCGTTCTCAAGCTTTCCGGTGGCGAAATAATCGAGGAAGAACAGGGGCTCCGCGCCCTGGACGATAAGGTCGTTCACGCACATGGCGACAAGGTCGATGCCGATATGGTCATGGCGGTCATGGTCGATCGCCAGCTTGACCTTGGTGCCCACGCCGTCGTTCGCGGCGACCAGCAGCGGGTCCTTGTAACCGGCGGCGCGCGGGTCGAAGAATCCGCCGAACCCGCCCAGTTCGGCATCGGCGCCGGGGCGTGCGGTGGATTTCGCCAGCGGGCCGATGGCCTTCACCAGTGCGTTGCCTGCGGCGATCGAGACGCCGGCCTGCTCGTAAGAGTAGCTCTTCGGGGAGTTATCGTCGGACATTGCGCGCCCCTATCGCTTTCCGACTTGGATTTCCATTCCCGATTGGGCAAAAGGCGCCACGGTTTCGATAATGGCGATCACGTTCTCCCAGAATTTCCGGCAATTGGCCGGCCACGACAAGGGTCGGCGCTGGACTGCGGCCCGCGCTGCACTGCTGCTTGGCGGCTGCGCGGCGCTTGGCCTGGCCGGATTCTCGGCCTGGCGAATCGGTGCGCAAGTCGAAGGCGATCGCGGAATTCCGCCGCTCGCCAACTCCGAGGACATTCAGGTAAGCGGCATCCACGTCGATGTCTCGGGCAAGACCGGCGCCGAGGCGCGAATCGAGGGCTGGAAGCAGGCCGAGAAGGAAGCCTGGAAAAAGCTGGGCGGTCCCGACATGCCGGTGGAGGCGATCGACGCCATGGTTTCCTCGGTGGTGATCGGCCAGGAACAGGTCGGTCCCCGCCGCTATATCGCCACGCTGGGCGTGATCTTCGACAAGGGCAAGGCGGGGCAGTTCGTCGGCGGCAGCGGCGCTGTCGTGCGTTCGGCGCCTTTGCTGCTGGTGCCGGTGCTCAATTCCGGCGGTGTCCAGCAGGTCTTCGAAGTGCGTGGCCCCTGGCAGAAGGCATGGGCCGAGTTCCAGGCCTCGCAGAGCCCGGTCGATTATGTGCGTCCGGTCGGGGCAGGGGGCGAATCGCTGCTGCTCACGGCAGGGCAGACGACCCGGCGCAGCCGCCTCTGGTGGCGCGGCGTGCTTGACCAGTTCAATGCCAGCGACGTGCTGATCCCGGTCGCCCGGCTGGAGCGGCAGTGGCCCGGCGGCCCGATCCACGGCACGTTCACCGCGCGCTATGGCCCCGACAATACCTATCTCGACAGTTTCGAACTCGATGCGGCGAACGAGCAGGAACTGCCGGCGATGCTCGCCAAGGCGGTGGAGCAGGTCGACGGCATCTATCGCGGCGCGCTGTCGAGCGGCCAGTTGCGCCCGGATCCGACGCTGGCGATGAACCAGGTGGCGCTTGACAGGGCCTTCGGCGAACTGCGCAGCAAGCTGATGCCGCAGGGCGGCGCCGTGCCGGCGGGCAGCATCGCCCCGGCGGCGCCGGTTGCCGTGCCGAGCGAGCCGGCGCCCGCCGCCGCTGCGGCCGAGAGCGTGACCGTACAATTCGCAAGTCCCGATGCCGGTGCGGTCGATGCCGCGCTTGCCGCCGTGCGCGGCGTGCCCGGCGTGCGGGGCGCCGCCACCGTGAGCCTGGCCATCGGTGGCATTTCCGTGTTGCGGGTGAGCGCCGAAGGCGGCGCCGACCGGCTCGCCGCCGCGCTTCGTGCGCAAGGTTGGAAAGTCTCCGCGGGAGGCGGCGCGCTGAGGATCAGCCGCTAGAGCGTGATCCGTTCCTGTTGAACCGGATCGCGCGCTATTTCCTTTGTTTTTCGCATTTTCCGAGTCGTCAGGTGGTCCCACCTGACTTGAAAATGCTTTGGTTAAGGTTCGGGGCATGAGGCAGATACCACTTCCACTGTCGGCTGCGAGCGACAGCCCGCCGCGCATTGTCGTGGGCAATGCGAACGCGCAGGCCGTCGACGCCTTGATGGAGCCGGGCCGCTGGCCGTTCCTCACGGCGATCCTTTCGGGCGGTCCGCGTTCGGGCAAGTCGCTGCTGGCGCGCTGGTTCGTCGAGACGGGGCAGGGCGATGCGCTCGACGATGCCGACCGGATGGAGGAGGACGCGGTGTTCCACGCCTGGAACCGCGCGCAGGAAAACCGGCGGCCGCTGCTGATCGTCGCCAGTCATCGCCGCGGCGAAGGCGAGGGGCGCTGGCAGGTGAAGCTGCCCGACCTCGGGTCGCGTCTCGGCGCCGCGCTGGAGCTGGAAATCGGCGAGCCGGACGAGGCGATGATGGCCGATCTGTTCGACGTCCACGCGCAGATGCACGGGATCGTGCTGGATCCTTCGGCGATCGACTACCTTGTACCGCGCACCGAGCGTAGCCATCTGGGCGTCGAACGGCTGGTCGCCGCGATCGACCGCCTCAGTCTGGAGCGCAAGCAGCCCCCGACAATGGCCATCTGGCGCGATGCGCTGGAAGAGGTTAAGGGCGGCGACACCAAGGGTATGTGACCATCGGCCCGGGGGCAGCTTGCCTTGCGGGTCGAATGATGGGAGATTCGCGCGATGTTGGGTAATCTCGTCCGCTATCTGGACTCGGTCGTCGCGCGCGACCCGGCACCGCGTTCGCGGTGGGAAGTGCTGCTCTATCCGGGCGTCTGGGCGCTGTTCTTTCACAAGATCGCGCACCGGCTGTTCCGGGCGGACCTGTTTTTCCTCGCCCGCGTGGTGAACCACATCTCCCGTTTCATGACCGCGATCGACATCCATCCCGGTGCCACGATCGGCAGGAACTTCTTCATCGACCACGGCTTCACCGTCATCGGCGAGACGGCCGAGATCGGCGACAACGTGACGATCTACCAGTGCGTGACGCTCGGTGGTTCCAATCCTACCAACGGCAAGGGCGGCAAGCGTCACCCGACGTTGCTCGACAATGTCATCGTGGGGTCGGGCGCGCAGATCATCGGCCCGGTGACGGTCGGCAGGCGTGCGCGCGTCGGCGCCAGCGCGGTGGTCACCGAGGACGTGCCGGAAGGCGCGACGATGATCGGCGTCAAGGCCCGTTCCACGCTGGTCAAGGCGGAGACGTACGCCAAGGAATTCATGCCCTATGGCACGCCCTGCAAGGAGCCGTGCGAGCCGGTGGGCAGCCAGCGCGTCGATGAACTGGATGAGCAGGTCGCGGCGCTGCGGGCGCAAGTCGATGCGCTGCTGCGCGCCAATGCCGAGGCGCGCGCCGCCGTCGATGCGCATGCCGAACCCGTGGTGAAGGGCGTCTGACGGCGCGATGGCGGTTGGCCCCAACGGCGGTGTAAATCCCCTTCCGGCCGGCGTCGTTGCCTTTCCCGGCCGTGTACCGCTGCAGGTCGGGTTCGACCGTCTTGAACTCCAGCGCATCCTCGACCTTTATGGCCGGATGGTCGCCGCCGGGATGTGGCGCGACTACGCGATGGATTTCGACAAGGATGCGGCGCATTTCTCCGCCTTCCGCCGCGCGGCCGAGCGGCCGCAGGCGCGCATCGAAAAGCGTCCGTCCCTGCGCGGCAAGCAGGGCATGTGGACGCTGTTCGGCGAGGCCGGCCAGATCCTCAAGCGCGGGCATGAGCTGGTGAACGTGCTCAGCCCGCTGGAGCGCAAGCTGCTCAAGGTCGTCGAGGACTGACCTTTCGCATTCACGCGAAGGCGTGGCTGGCGTCGAGGTCGGAGGCCTGGGCCCGGGCGACGTGGTTGACGATGTCGAGCAGGAACCAGGCGGCGGCGACGTGCAGCGCATAGGCGATCAGGTCGATCACCCCGATGGTCCCGGCAAAGCCCTGGGCGCGCCACAGGACGTTGTCGATGAAGTTGCCGATCAGCCAGCAGGTCCACCAGGCCGTCAGGCGATAGTCGGCGCGCGCGGTGAAGCCGTCATCGGCGAGGTGGCTGCGGTTCCACAGCTCGCGCATCGCCTGGAACGGCTTGAACAGGAGCGCGACGGGCACGAAGAACCAGCCGACCGACCAGCCGGGGGTGAATTCCAGATCGTCCATGCCGGCGGCGAAAAGGTTGGCGTGGGCGCGGTGGATCCACATCGAGATCGTGACGATGCAGCCGACATAGACAAGGAGGATGGCGATCGAGGCTAATCCCGAGGAGGCCACCAGCGGATTGGATGGGTCGTTGACCTGATCGACGCCGAGCGCGAGCGTGGCCGCCCAGGTCAGGATGGCGAGTGTGGAAAGGCCGATGTAGGCATAGAGCGCGAGGCGAACCGTGGTGGTCCGGCTCGCGAGGATGGCGAGCCCTTCGCTGAGGGTCTTTTCGGTCATGGCTGGAGTTGTCCCGTCTGTTCGGATGGCCGCGGCGAGCGGTACGAGGCCTTGTGATGGCGGCCGTAAGCGCGATGGCGGCCGGAAGGGCTTCAGGCGAAGATGGCGCTGCCGTCGATCAGCGAGGCCTGGGCTGCGGTGATCCGGCGCAGGATCACCACGAGGCAGCCCGCGGCCATGCACTGGAAGCCGATGCCCACCACCAGCAGCATGAAGTTGAGCAGGCCCGGCGCGACGAGCTTGATCGGCGAGAAGACGTAGAGGCTGGCGATGACGAGGACAAAGGCGATCAGGAACGATCCGGTCAGCAGGCACAGCCACCAGACCGAGATCGTCGTCACGGCGGTGCGTGACTGGTACTCATCCTCGCCGTGGCTGCGGTTCCACAGTTCGCGCATCGCCAGGAAGGGGACAAAGAGCTGGGCGATCGGCACGAACAGGCTGATCACCGACCACAGCGGGCGGGCGCGCAGGCCGGACAGTTCGGCCCGGTGCAGGTTGGCGATGGCCTTGTGAAACCACAGCAGGAAGGTGGCAGTGCCGGCGAGCGATGGCAGGACCAGCCCGATCATGCCGACCCCGCCCAGAATACCGATGCCGATCGTCGTGCTCTGGTCCGGGGCCAGGCCGGTCTTGCCGATGGAATAGGCCCAGAAAAAGGCGGCCAGCAGCAGTATCGCCGAAATCGCGGATACCGCGATGGCCACTTGCGTGGCGAGCGAATAGCCTTTCAGGCGCGCGGCATCGCGCGGCGAGATCTGTCCATGCATGCCCTGACGATTTCCCCCGAATGACGCAGTCGCATCGTTCAGGTTGCCGTTTCAGGAAAGCGGCGTCAATCCGCCCGTCCGGAATTTAATCCCGCGATTTCAAGAGGACGGACAGCGCATGGTGGGCCTGTTCCATGCCGGTTTCGAGCACGCGGTCGCCCTGGCGGTCGGCGATGGCCGGCCAGGCGCGGGCAAAGCCTTCGACGCTAAGGTCATCGCCCTGGAGCAGGACACCTTCGTTCATGGTGATGAAGGCGCTCTGGCAGACCCCGCCTCCGGCGGCGACGATGGCATCGTTGGGCGCGTTCCTGGAGACGAGATAGAGCGCGGCGGGCACCACGGCTTCGGGCTGGAAGGCGGCATAGGCCTCGTCGGGGAAGATGTCGGCGGTCATGCGCGTGCCGGCGGTGGGGGCGAGGCTGTTGACGCGGATGCCGTACTTGGCGCCTTCCATGCGCAAGGTGCGCGCGAGGCCGAGGACGCCGAGCTTGGCCGCGCCGTAGTTGGCCTGGCCGAAATTGCCGCCCAGGCCCGAGGAACTGGTGGTCATCAGCACGCGGCCGTAGTTCTGCTCGCGCATGGTTTCCCACACCGCCTTGGTGGCATGGGCGCTGCCGAGCAGGTGGACACGCACGACCTGCTCGAAATCGGCCATGTCCATCTTGGCGAACGTGCGGTCGCGCAGGATGCCGGCATTGTTGATGAGCACGTGGATGCCGCCCCAGGCTTCCTTCGCGCGGGCGGCCATCGCTTCCATCTGGGCAAAGTCGGACACGTCGCTGCCGTCGGCCATGGCCTCGCCGCCGAGCGTGCGAATTTCCTCGACGACGCTGAGGGCTGCCTGCGAGTGCCCGGTCCCGTCGCGGTTGCCGCCGAGGTCGTTGACGACCACCCTGGCGCCGCGCCGTGCCAGTTCCAGCGCATAGGCGCGGCCGAGGCCGTGGCCTGCGCCGGTGACGATGGCGACTTGTCCTGCGAAGCTGATGGTTTCCTGCATGGCGGGGGGATGGCAGGTTGCCGGCGGCGGTTCAATACACTCAAACCTTGCCCCGAACCGATCTCGGCGTCATAGGCGCACTAATTCGAATCTGCGCTCCGCGAAGCGAAAGGTCCCCAGATGAAAGTCCGCGTCCACGTCAGCCTCAAGCCCGGTGTTCTCGACCCGCAGGGCCGCGCGATCCACCACTCGCTCGAAGGCCTCGGCTTTGCCGGCGTCAACGACGTGCGTGCTGGCCGCCTGTTCGAACTGGACGTGGCCGAGACCGTCACCGACGAAGCGCTCGACGACATGTGCAAGAAGCTCCTCGCCAACATGGTGATCGAGAACTACCGCATCGAGAAGGTCGCCTGATGGCGTTCCGCTCCGCTGTCGTCACGTTCCCGGGTTCCAACTGCGACCGCGATCTGGCGGTGGCGCTGGAGAAGATTTCGGGCACGGAATGCATCCGCGTCTGGCACGGCGATGCCGAACTGCCGGACAACCTGGACTTCATCGGCCTGCCCGGCGGTTTCTCTTATGGCGATTACCTGCGCTGCGGCGCCATCGCCTCGCGCTCGCCGGTGATGCGCGCGGTGATCGAGGCCGCGAACAAGGGCGTGCCGGTGTTCGGCGTCTGCAACGGTTTCCAGGTGCTGACCGAAAGCGGCCTGCTGCCGGGCGCGCTGCTGCGCAATTCGGGCATCCGTTTCGTTTGCCGCGACGTGACGCTGAAGGTGGAGAACGCCCAGTCGCTGTTCACCTCGGGCTATGAGGCCGGGCAGGAGATCTCGATCCCCGTCGCCCACCACGACGGCAATTACCACGCCGATGCGGAAACGCTGGACCGCCTCGAAGGGGAAGGCCGCGTGGCGTTCCGGTATGCCGGCAACGTCAACGGTTCGGCCCGCCAGATCGCCGGCGTGCTCAACCAGGCCGGCAACGTGCTGGGCATGATGCCGCACCCCGAGCGCGCCATCGAGGCAACGCACGGCGGCACCGATGGCCGTGCGCTGTTCGAAAGCGCGATCCGCGGCATGGTCGGCGCCTGAATTCACCATCCACCGGCGCCGTCCGTCGGCGCCGTACACCGACTTCGGTCGATAGAACGCCCCCGGCAACGGGGGCGTTTTTTGTCGGGGCGTCAGCGGGCCAGGCGGGCGGTCTGCACGGTCAGCGCAAAGAGCGCGGCAAGAGCGTCGGATATGCTCTGGTCGGTGGTGACCTTGTAATAGAGCGTGGTGCCGTCCGGCCGGGCCGAGGCGCAGGATTGCAGCGCCGGTTCCACATTGGAAAGATAAGGGGCGACGTTGGACTGCGACCAGGCGTCGCCGGTCAGCGATTCCGGCAGATACTCGGTATAGAGAATGGCGATGCGGATGCCGCGGTTCTTGATCGTCGTGCAGTCCGCCAGGTTCTGGGCGTTGAACTCGCGGTTCCAGCGGCTGGAGCCGTAAAGTTCGTCGGACAGGCCGTCGGTGATGATGAACAGCACCCCCTGGGGGGTGGCGCTGCTCGATCCGTCGCCGGGGTTGGGCATGGTCGTGTTCATCTGGGTGAGGGCGTTGTGCACCTCGGTGCCCTGGTCGTTGTTGCACAGGCTCGAGGTCGGGCAATTGTTGCGGTACCAGTTGTCCTGCATGTTGTAGAAATTGGGCACGTCGTAGCTGGCCATCTGGCTGACGTCGGTCATTGACGAGGTGATGGTCCTGACCGGGCCGCTGGCGGAAGGATGGGTCCAGTCGAAGGTGAAGAGTTGCAGGCGGTAGGTGACCTGGTTGTTGCGTGCCGCCGTGATGGCGACCGGGATCAGGTTCTGCGCGGCGGTCTCTTCCTCGTCGATGCGCAAGGTGATGTTGCTGCCACCGTAGAGCGCGGCGTAGTTGCGGGTCAGCCAGTAGCTGTCGGCATACTGGCCGTTCGCCTTGGTGTAGACGGTGCCGCTGGTGCAATAGACCCGGGTCGAATCCGTCGAGGAGACCGGGCAGGCGTTGCCGCTGGCGAGATCGAGCCACATGTCCTTTCCGGCGGCGTTGCGCACGTAGATGGCGTCGGTGTGCGGGTTCAGCGTGTGGCAGGCGAAGGCACATCCGTTGGGCAGGCTGGAATTGCTGGTGGCGCTGCGGATGGCCGTCAATCCGGTGCTGGTGGAGGGCAGCAGCATGGACGGCGAAATGTCCATCAGCAGGTAGAAGTTGATGTTCGGCGCGACGGTGGCGTCGGCGGTCACGGAACCGGCGATGGGCAGCGTCGTTGCGCCGAGGATGCCGCCGAACAGGTTGATCGAGGCAGCCTTGTAGCTCACCGTGACCGAACGCCCGGTCGTCAGGCTGCCGCTGGACGTCACCGCGACGGTCGGGTTGGCGGCGGAATCGTAAACCATCCCGGACAGGCCGGAGACCTGGGCGTTGAACATCGCGCGCGCGGCGGCGGCGGCGGCGCTGTCGGACTGGCGCATGGCGGCGACGTTGACCGCGGCAAGGGCGGCGGCGTCGGCGGCGGCGTTCATCCGGGTGCGCAGTTGCAGCGCGCGGCCATAGTCGATCGCAAAGCCCACCGCGAAGATCAGCGGGACGATGGCAAAGGCGAACAGGATCGTCACGTTGCCGCGCCGCCCCAGCCGCCCGCGCAGCAGCCGCCGGCCAGGCGCTGCCAGGCGGGAGAGGCGCGCCGTGATGGTCATGACAGCGGCACCGAATCCGAGACGCGCGGCAGCATCATGATCCTGTCGGAGAGCGTGTAACTGCCGATGTTCCCCCAGGGCAGCGCGGCGGTGTAGGTGTAGGTCACTTGCCCGAGGATCACGTAGGTCCCCGTGGAGGTCATGTTGGCGGGCACGGTGACGGTGGAATTGGTCGCCAGCGCGGATCCGTTGAGCGCCTTGCTCCAGACTACCGTTGCGGTCGTGCTGCTGGCGACCCGGACTTCGCTGAGCACGATCACCGCATTGCTGACGGCATATGGGGCAAGGACTTTTGCGCTGGCGCCCAGAATGGCTGCCGCCTCCGCCTGGGTGAGGCTGGGGTAGCGGGTGGTGAGATCGGCCACCGAGCGGGCAGTCGTGGTGACCTTGCGGCTGCAGGCGAAGGCATCGGCGAACGTGAAGGTGCCAAGGTAGAGCAGCAGCAGCACCGGGAAGGCGAAGGCGAATTCGACCAGCGCGAGACCCGTGCTGTCCCGCAGGAACCTGCGCGCGACCAGACGGAGCGGAGCGCGGGCGGGGGCCATCAGTAATATTCCGACTTGAACACGCTGGTGGCCAGCAGCAGGCGCTTGCCGCCCGGCTGGTTGGATATGTTGAAGCCGAGCGGGCCGCTCGAGGTCGGCCAGAGGTACATGAAGCGCACCACCACGATCGCCGCCTGGCCGCCCGGCGTGTAGGCGAAGGACGTGGTGACGTTGCCGTTGCTGTCATAGGTCAGCACCGGCATGCCGGTGTCGGCGGAGGAGAAGCTGCTGGCGGTGCGCACGTCGACCATCAGGCCGGAGCAGTTCATGTAGCTGGGCAGCGAGGAGCACGCCGCCGTCTGGAACTGGGCGGCGTTCATCCCCGCCTGCTGGGCCTGTCCCGTCGCCAGCAGGCGGCTTGCGGTCTCGGTTGCCCCTTCGAGGCCGTCCTGCGCCAGATAGACGAGCGCCACTTGCAGGATCGCGACCAGCACGGCGAGAAAGACCGGGGCGACGATGGCGAACTCGATGATCGTCGCGCCGCCGGTGTCGCAGGCGATGGGCCGGATGGAGCGGGGAACGCGCATTCGTTCAGTTGCCTCGGGTGGACACCGGCACGGCATAGGCCCGCGAAGGCTAATCGGCGGTTGGATCGCGGCTAGGGAACAGTCCTGAGCAGGCGGGCAAGGGCACCCGGAAATTCCCGGATATGGGACAGGGGAGCGGCGAAAAAGCGCGGGGTTCCGCCAAAAATGACAGTCACCCAGCCGAAATTCGGCCCTGTCTTCCTATCATGACACGGGGGACATTCATCATCGCGCGATGATATTTGCGAAGGAAGCAGATTTGACGACCAATACCATCGGGGAACGGCTGGCGTTCCTCGAATTCGATACCGCGCAGCGCCGTGCCCTGGCCTCTGCGCAGCCTCTTCTGCGGCGCTGCATCGGCCCCGCACTCGACCGTTTCTACGACCGCGTTCGCCAGACCCCGACGCTTTCGGCGATGTTCCGCGATGCCGCGCACATGGACAAGGCCAAGGCCGCCCAGGTGGCACACTGGATGGAAATCTCGACCGCCCGGTTCGATCACGACTACTACGAGGCGGTTTCGCGCATCGGCAAGATGCACGCGAAGATCGGGCTGGAGCCGCGCTGGTACATCGGCGCCTATGCGCTGATCCTCGAAGAGATCATGACGGCGGTGGAACGCTCCGCCAGCCCGTGGCGGCGGCTGCTGCGGCCGGGCATTTCGCCGGGCAAGGTGAGCCGTGCGCTGGTCAAGGCGGCGATGCTCGACATGGACCTGTCGATCTCGATCTATTTCGAGGAGGCCGAGGCCGAGCGGTCGCAGGCGATCGATTCTCTCGACCGGGCGATGTCGCGGCTGGCGGCGGGCGATCTGGTCCACGAACTCGACGATCTGCCGGACACGTTCCTGTCGCTGACCCGTTCCTACAACAAAAGCCTTGGCAACTTGCGCAGCACCATCGGTTCGGTGGTCCAGACGTCGAGCGCGATCCAGGGCGGCGCGGGCGAGATCGCGCGTGCCTCGGAAGACCTTGCACGGCGCACCGAGAGCAACGCGGCCAGCCTCGAACAGGCGGCCGCCACTCTCCAGCAGGTCGAGGACCGGGTGAAGGCGACCGCCAGCGGGGCTTCGGAAACCCTGGGCATCGCCGGCGGCGCGCTCGATGCGGTCGGCCAGGGACGCGACGTCGCGGTCGACGCGGTGCAGGCCATGCGCACCGTGCATGAAAGCGCGCGCGGCATCGACGAGGTGATCGAGGGGGTCGACAAGATCGCCTTCCAGACCCGCGTCCTGGCCATGAACGCGGCGGTCGAGGCGGGCCGGGCGGGGGACGCCGGGCGCGGTTTTGCGGTTGTCGCCGATCTCGTCAGTTCGCTCGCCATGCGGGCCGAGGAAGAGGCGCGCAAGGCCCGCGACGGGCTCAGCACCACCCGTGCCCAGATCGACGAGGCGGCCGGTGCGGTCACCCGCGTCGACACCGAACTGGAGCGCATCGCCGTCGAGGTCGAGCGGGTCCACAAGCTGATCGGCACGATGTCGCGCGACAACGATGCCCAGGCGGCCGCCATCTCCGAGATCAACACCGCGGTCGGCATGATGGACCAGGCGACGCAGCAGAACGCGGCGATGGTCGAGGAGACCTCGGCAGCGACCCGATCGCTGTCTTCCGATGCGACGGCGCTGGCCGCGCAGGCGGGCATGTTCCGGATCGGCGAGGATCGCGCCGCAGGACGTTTCGCCGCGTAATACCGCGGCGCGCCCGGCTTGAGCCGCCGCATTCCGGTATTGGCGAAGCATTGGGAAATGCGGTGCGGCGCATTTCCCAATAGGCGCTTATCGCCGAGTCATTGCTGCAGGCTGCGGACAAAGAAGGCCGAGAGACGGCGCGTCACGTAGTCGATCGGGCCGGTCGAGCGGCCCACGGTGTGCTCGCCGCCGGGCACGACGAGAAGGTCGAAATCCTTGTCCGCCTTCACCAGTGCGTTCACCACCTGCATCGTCGAGGCGGGATCGACGTTGCTGTCCTGCTCGCCCACGATCAGGAACAGCTTGCCCTGCAGCCTGGCGGCATTGTCCACGCCCGAGGCATCGGCATAGCTCTTGTCGACCGGCCAGCCGAGCCACTGCTCGTTCCAGCTGATCTTGTCCATGCGGTTGTCGTAGCAGCCCGCCATGGCGACGCCGGCCTTGTAGAAATCGCCGTGGAACAGCAGCGCATTGAGCGTCGATTGCCCGCCCGCCGAGGCGCCGTAGATGCCGACGCGGCTGATGTCGTAGGACGGGTCCCTGGCGGCCATGGCCTTGTGCCAGAGGATGCGGTCCGGGAAGCCGGAATCCTGCAGGTTCTTCCAGGCGACGTCCTGGAATGCCTTCGAACGGTTGGCGGTGCCCATGCCGTCGATCTGCACGACGATGAAGCCGAGGTCGGCCAGCGCCTGCATGCCGATCACCTTGTCGCCGCCCGAATGGTAACCGAAGGGCCAGAAGGTCTTGGGAACGAAGCTGTCGTGCGGGCCGGCGTAGATGTTCTCGATCACCGGGTACTTCTTTGCCGGATCGTAGTCATGCGGGCGCACGACGAGGCCCCAGATGTCGCTCTTGCCGTCGCGGCCCTTGGCGGTGAACACTTCGGGAGCGTGGAAACCGGCGGCGGTGAGGCGGCTGATGTCGCCCCTGGTGATCGTCGCCACTACGCCGCCGTCGCTGCTGCGGTGCAGTTCGCTGACGGTGGGCATGTCCACGCGCGAGTAGGTATCGACGTAGAACTGCATGTCGGGCGAGAAGCGGGCGGTGTGGTCGGCGCGCTCGGGGGTGAGCGGCGTCAGGTTCCGACCGTCGAAATCGATGCGGTAGTAGTGGCGGAAATAGGGGTCTTCGCCCGCGTTCATGCCGCTGGCGGCGAACCAGATCTGGCGCTTCGCGTCGTCCACCTTGACCACTTCGCGCACGACCCAGTTGCCGGTGGTGATGCGGTTCCTCACCTTCCCGGTCTTGCCGTCCATCAGGTAGAGATGGTTCCAGCCATCGCGCTCGGAAGCCCAGACGATCTCGTTTCCGAGCCCGTTCACGTCATGCGCGAAGCGGCGGTCGGCGTAGAAGAAGGTCCTGGCATCTTCGGTGACGGCGGCATGGGCCGCGCCCGTCTCGGCATCGACGGCGATGATCCGCGCCTGCCCGAAACCGCGCTTGTCGTAGTCGAATTCCACGCTCTTGCCGTCCGCGCGCCAGCGGGGCTGCGAAAGCTGGTAGGGATTGGGGAACAGCGCGGGATCGACCACCGTCTGGCGCCGCGTTGCCACATCGAACAGCACCGGCTGCTCCTGATCGACGGCATCGCCGGGCTTGGGATAGAGCTGGCTGCGCAGGGCGGGCTGAAGCTGGCCACCGGGCGCGGCTTCCACGCGCAGCACGTGGCGGGCAAAGCCGGGGCGCACCCGGTAGATCATCACATGGCGGCTGTCGGGCGACCATTCGATGGTTTCGGGATCGTAGAAATTGCCCTCGGTGCCGTCGCTGCTGAGGCGCATGCGGTCTTTCGAACCAGCAGGACGGACGACGAGGTTGTTGTCCTCGACCAGCGCTTCCCACTTGCCGTCGGGCGAGAGGCGCGGGTGGTTGTCGGCGGGCACCGAAAGGTCGCGCACCACGCCAAAGCCGCGCGGGCGGCGCGGGTCGGCTTCCGGGGCGCAGCGATAGTCGGTGAGCGTGCAGCGCCACCCGGCATAGTCGATGCCGAAACCGATCAACTGGCGATCCGGCCCCCACGAGAACTGGTCGAACGGCAGGCGCAGCGGATCGATGGTCTCGCCCATCGCTTCGCCGAGCGCCCTGGCGAGCTTCTGCTGGTCGAAGGCCGGGGTCTTTGCCCGCGTGCGCAAGTCATAAGTCTCGAACGCGAAGCCGCCTTCCACGGTCTTGCGGTAGGAGAAGGCGCTGCCGTCGGGCGTCCAGCTGGCCGGCCAGGCGATCTCGCGCGTCAGGTACTGCCAGTCCGCACGCAGCGATACCGAGCGGGCCATGTCCTCGGCGCTCGGCGCGGCAAGGGCGTGGACAGGGGCGAGCGACACCGCGCTCGCGGCCAGCAGAAGGGCCGCGCGGGCGTGACGGAGGGGAGCAAGCATGGATCGAAAAACCTCTGTGCGGATCGGCAGGACGCGGGGGAAGGCCCCGGCGCAATGCGCTCTTAGATATCGTATACGAAATTTACGCAGCGAGGCAATGCGGGACGGGTGCGATCAGGGAATCCAGCGGTAGTCCGGTTTGGCGGTGACTTCCGGCACGGGTGCGGCAAGGTCGGCGCCGTGCTTGGGGTCCTTGGTGGTTTCCTGATCGACGAAGCCGTAAAATACCCCGCGCGAGGCCGAGCCGCCGCGCTGTTCGACATCGCCGATGGTCTGCGCGGTGCCCGAAAGGACGATGCCTTTCTCGTACTCGCCGATGCCGAGCATGGCGGTCGCCGCGCGGGCGTGATCGCGCAGCACGGTATCGCCGCGCAGCACGGTCATGCCTGCAATCACCGCATCGTCCCGCACCTCGGCCTTGTCGAGCACGACCGCGTGGTCCTCGATCCGCGCATGGCCGGAGACGGTGCCGGAGATCACACGCGCATATGGGCCAACCCATGCGGTCTTCGCCACATCGGCGGCGGGGCCTACCCAGCCGCCGCCGTTCTTGTGGCGATGGCCGCCGGGGATCGGTGCGGGCGCGTCGGGCAGGGCGCCTTCGAACTGCACCATCCACGGATAGCGGTAGATCGAATACCAGGGCTGGTCCCAGCGGATCTTCTGCATCTTGAAGGGCGTGGCCATGACCACCAGATAGAGCCCGCTATCGCCGGGCCGCACCGCGATCGAGGCCGTGCCCTTGGCACCGCGCTGGAGCGGGGTGTAGCGGCTCTTGCCGTCCGCGCCGACGGCCACCACGCCCCAGCGCCAGTCGGAAGCGGGCGGCGGGATCGTGTCGGGCTCGTCGGCAAGGCCGGGCAGCGCGGTGACGGCGCTGGCCTGCTGCACCACGCCGCGGAACGTCACGCGCACTTCGCCGGCACCGGCATCGGGGTGGAGCTTCACCACATTGTAGCCCCAGCGCTGGGGTGCGGCCATCTCGGGCACGGCGAAGCGGCGCCGGGCGGTATCGATCGGATCGAGCACGGTGGCCGAGAGGATGCCGGCGTCGGTGGTCTGGTCGTAGCTGCCGTAATTGCGGCGCAGGACCTCGCCCTGATCGCTGCCGTCGGGATTGGTGTAGTCCCAGTTGGCATTGTGCAGCGCCCAGTCGCCGAAGGTGTCGTTGAGCTGGTCCTGTGTCCATCCCATGTTGCGCTGGAGGACGCTGAAGGGATCTTCGGTGAGGCGCGCGGGATCGTCCTTGCCCGGCGCCTTGCGCCAGATGTCGTTGACCGCGTCGAAACCGTGGGTGTCCTTGAGATATTCGAAGAACTGCCAGTTGCAGTACCGCGTCCGGGTCGAGCCGTAATAGAGGTGCGGGTACTGCTTGAGCAGCACCGAGCAGTGCGTGTTCTGGCGGAATTCCGGCAGTTGCACGGTCATCCAGTTGGCGTGGCTCTCGAACATCCAGCCGGTGAAGGGCGAATCCATCAGGCGGCCGGTCGCGGTCTGAAGCGCGTGGGTCAGCTCGTGGGCCAGCCCGAACCGGTCCTTGAGCGCACCCGGATCGATCCACATGCCCATGTGACCGAGCGAGTCCGCGCCGCCGCTGAGGCCATACCCCACGCCGATATAGGCATTGACCTTGAACTTCTGAGGCGAACCGCAATGGGGGGTGGGAAAGCGCAGGGTGCCGAGGAAATAGCTCCAGACATATTCGAGATGCGCGGCGGCGGCCTTGGCCACTTCCGGTTCCACCGTGCCCGGCTTCCAGTGCAGCGCGAAGTGGGCGCTTTCCATCTGGAGGGGCAGGGCGGAATTGGCGGCGTCCGACGGATCGGTCGCCGCGACTTTCCATTCCCCGGCTACGCAGGCCGCGCTCGGTGTGGAGCCGGTAGCCGGGGAGGCAGCCATCGCCGCGGACGGAAGGGCCGCTCCAGGGACGGAGAGCGCCAACGCCGATGCCTGCAGGAAAGTCTTCATCGTCAGCTGTCCTTTATCAGCGGGGAGTCAGCGTGACGGTGGTGGCTGCAGCGGTGAGCGGGATGGCGTAGCCGTCGCGGTCCGCCGTGCCGGTGTCGGTCGCATACGTGCGGCCGCCAGCGGTGGTGGTCTCGAACAGCAGGCGCGCGGCCGGATTGGTGGCGCTGGCCGGATCGAGCGTGAGGGTGACCTTGCCGGTCTTGCTGTCATAGTCGGCGCTCGTGATGCGGCCGGCTTCCAGCGTGATCCAGAGGCCTGCGGGCGCCACGAACAGGCGGCGGCGGGCGCCGTCCTTGGGGGCGAGGCTTACGGTGCTGCCCTTGGTGGTGAGGTCGCCGCCGAAGCCGATCCAGCCGAACTGCGGGTCGTTGACCATGTAGCTCGCCGCGGTGATCGCATGGCCGTAGAAGCCCATGCCATAGTCGCCGGTGATGGCATCCCACTTCATCATGTCCGGCCAGGAGTGGAACGCGGCCGAGCCGAAGCCCTTCTGGTCGATATTGGTGATCCCGCCCATCATGCCGCCGTAGGCAACGCGCAGCAGGTGCAGGTCTGTGGGGTTCTGGCGATAGGCGTCGAACAGCGGCACCGCGTTGAGCGCGGAGCCATAGTGGTGGATCTGCCGCTCGATGCGCGAAACCTTGCCGCCATAGAGGAAGTCCCAATAACGGCGGGCATTGCCGTTATAGCCCCAGCTGGGGATCGTGGGATCGTAGCCGAGGATAACCTCGCGCGTCTCGTCCGCCTGCGGCTGGAAGCCGAAGTAGCGCATCCAGGCATAGACTTCGGGCTGGCCGGTGGAATCCCAGGCCATCTCGCTGCCGAACGGATACTTCATCGAACGCCAGTGATCGGCGCGCTTCTTCATCAGGCCTTCCATTTCGGTAGCCTCTGCGGTCATGCCTTCGCGCTTCAGGTCCTTCAGGATATCGACAAAGACGTCGCCTTCCATCTGGCCGAACTCGGCATAATAGGGCGCATCGCGCATCATCGCGACGGTCGTGCGGTAGGCCCACTCAAGGTAGAACTTCCAGTCGTGCTGCTTGACCAGCCCGGCATTGTCGCGGGCCAGGCGGTAGAGCACCCAGTGGCCGATGGCGACGTGCGGATAGTTGTAGGAGCGGCCGAGATCGCCGGCATCCTTCTTCGACCACGCGGTCCAGTTCTTCCAGTTGATCTTGGGATCGTAGTAGTTCGGGAACTCGACCGGATCGTAGTAGAAGATGCTCTTCTTGACGGCACCGGCCTGCGGGCCGTCCTTCACCTGCAGGGTGCCCAGCACGGTCTCGTTGACGAGGCGTTCCAGCTTGGCGACTTCTTCAGGGCTGGGATTGTCGAGCTGCTTCATCATCGCGGCGACCCACGAACCGGCGCCGCCTTCGTCGCTCATGCCCGAAACCCAGACGCGGCCGTCTTGCGTCAGGATCTTGTTGTCCTCCCGGTCGTAGGAGAGGATCGCCGGGCTGCGGTGGAAGGGATCGCCCTTGCCTTCGAACCACTGGTCGGTGGTGGTGAAGTGGCCGATGTCGGCCATCACCTGATCGAGCGGCTTGGTGATGTAGTAGCTGACGGTCTGCTTCTGCCCGTCCGCATACGTCACCGTCAGGCGCGCCTGACCCCAGCCGCTGGCCTTGATCTGGTAGCGGGCCCAGCCGCTTCCGCTCTTTTCCGAGGTGGCGGTGAGTGAACCTTCAGGGAAGGATTCGATCTTGGCGACCTTGCTCGGCGTCTTCAGGAACAGGCTGGCCGTCTGGTCGGTCGGCACGACATAGCCGGGAATGCCGACCGCGACCGGGCGCTTCTGGGCGACCAGCGTATCCTCGATCGCGCGGATGCTCGGCGCGGTCACGAAGCGCAGGCCGATCGTGCGGCTTTCGCCCGGGGCCAGCGTGATGCTGGTCGGCTCGTTCCACTGCTGGCCGGCCTTGGCCCATTCCTTCTCGGCAAAGCCCTTGCTGGCGACGGTCCAGTCATAGAAGCCTTCGGAGACCTGCGTGCGCGGGCTCCTGTCGGTGAAGATGTCGCCGTTACGGGCGGCGCGCGCCTCGGCAATCGGGCGATAGGCTTCGAGCGGGGTGCCCTTCTCGGGCAGCACCAGCAGCGCCGGGCCTTCGCCGTTCAGACGCGTGACCTGCAGATAGCCCGCATCGCGGCCGATATAGGGATCGACGAAGCTCGCCTGCGCGTGGGCGGAATCGAGGTCGCGGTCGAGGATGATGTTGTCGAACACCATCGGCATGCCGAGGCCGCCGATCTCGACGGCGGCGCTGCTGGTGTTGACCAGCGTGAAGCGCAGCGCGAGCACGCCATCCTCGTTTACCCAGCGGCGCTCGACGCGCAGCGGGATTCCGGCTCCCATCGAGGCGGTGATATCGGCGGCAGCGAGCACGCCCTTGCCGCCCGTCAGCGCCGCGATCTGCTTGCGGGCATGGGCGGAGGAGAAGTCCTGCCAGTCCGACCCTGCGGTCTTCAGGCGGATATGGATATCGCCGATGTGGACGTAGCCGTCGGCCGCACGCTCGGCCTCACGGCCCGCAGGAACGAAGTCGAAAGCGGCATTGCCCTTGGGCGAGAGGTGGGCAAGCGTCTGCGTATCCGCGCGCAGCGCCAGATCGAAGGCCGGGGTCTGCATCTCGGTCTTCTGGATCGGCGGATAGACCGGCTTCGGTTTCTCCGCTTCCTGTGCCTGCGCCGCCGCCATCGGCAGCGTAGCGGGCACCGGCGCCAGCACCAGCGCGATCAGGGGGAGGGGCTTCAGAAGACGCTTCATGTCAAATCCTCGCGGGTGTCTTAACGGGCCAGAGCGACTGCCGGTGCGGCAGGCTTCACGGGGCCGAGCGGCGGCGGTGTCTCGCCGAGCAGGTAGAGGGTGAAATAGTCACGCAGCTTCTTCCAGAAGAAGGGCTGGTAGACGTTGTGCGTGGCATTGGGCACGACCACCATGTCGACATCGCGCCCGGCATCGATCAGCGCTTTGGCAAGACGGAAGCTTTCGGTGACCGGCACGTTGTCGTCGATGTCGCCGTGGACGAGCAGCAGGTGGCCCTTGAGCTGGTTGGCCACCGCCATGTTCGAATTGCGCTCCCAGGTCGCCGCGTCGGCTTCGCCCATCGAGACTTCCGGCCACCAGGTCTTGTCGAGCCGGAGGTCGTGGTTGCCCGAGGCGGAGACGCCGACCTTGAAGAAGTCGGGACGGCGCAGCACGAAGCGCGCGGTGTCGTAGCCGCCCGCCGATCCGCCGAACACGCCGACGCGGCTGACGTCCATGTAGGGGTACCTGGCGGCCATCTGGCGGATCAGCGCGATGTGATCGTCCAGCCCCACTTCGCCGAGGTTCTGGTAGGCGGGCAGGCGGAAGGCCTGACCGCGCCGCGAGGTGCCGGTGCCGTCGATCATCACGACAACCGCGCCGATCTGCGCGACGCTGTTGCCCGGCACGCGCAGCGCCATGCCCCAGGTGGAGGGCACCTGGGTGGTGGTGGGGCCGGTGTAGACGTTGTCGATCACCGGATAGCTGCGCTTAGGATCGAAGTGCGCGGGGCGATAGATCATGCCGTAGATCGGTGTCTTGCCGTCCGCCGCCACGCCCTTGAAGGGTTCGGGCGGGGTGTAGCCGGCCGCCAGCAGGCGGCTGTCGTCGGCCTTGGCGAGGTCCATCACGATCCGGCCCGTCGCGCCGTCGCGCAGCACCGCGCGGGTGGGCGTCGTCGGGCTCGACATCTGGTCGACGATCCACTTGCCGTCGGGCGAGACTTGCGCGTCATGGTCGAGCGGTTCGGGCGTCAGTTCGGTCAGGGAGCCGCCGTTCAGCGAGACCCGGTAGAGCGCGCGCCAATAGGGATTGCGCGCCGCCTCGCGCCCGACGCCGGTGACGATGAGCGAGGACTTGTCCTCGGCCACATTGTCCACCGAGAGGACTTCCCAGTCGCCGGTGGTCAGCGCCTTGCCGCCATCGGGGTTGTCCGGGGTGACAAGGTAAAGCTGCGCCCAGCCGCTGCGCTCCGAGATCGACAGTTCGCCGCCGAGTTCCGGCGCGGGGAAAATCATCGAGGAGGTGACGGTGATGACCGGCTTCACCGCCTCATGCGCGACGATCTTGGTGGCGCCGGTCGCCGGGTCGGCCACATAGACGGCCTGCTGGCGATAGCCGCGCTCGGTCCACTGCATGCGTGGCTTGCCGTCCACCCAGTTCATGTCGGGCGGGGAGGGGTAGAGGATCGATTCCGAAGGCATCTGGACCGGCACGACCCGGGCCTTGCCGCTCTTCAGGGCCGCCTGCACATCGACCACCAGGCGTGTCGCCTGCGGCAGCTTCTCCGCGCCCGCCAGCGGATAGATGTACGAGAAACTGCGCGGATAGAAACTGCCCGGCGGGTTCTGCTGGGTGATCGAAAGCTTCTTCACCCCGCGCGTGTCGAGCCGCCATGTCAGCAGATAGCGGCCATCGGGTGACCATGCGCCGGAAACGGGCATCGCCGGTTCCTCGGTCCCTTCGCGCAGGATCTGCGAGAGTTCGGGGATCGAGCGGCCATAGGGCTGCTCGCGCGTGCCGTCGGTGGTCAGCGCCACTTCGCGGCCCGAGGCGACGTCGACGGCGTAGAGATTGTATCCGCGCGCGACGATCCTGGTCTTGCCATCGGGCGAGGGGAGGTCAAGCTGCGGGGCTTCCGGCGCGACCTTCTCGGCCTTGCCGGCCGCGTTCAGGCGCCAGTGACCGTCAAGCGCATCGAAGGCGATTGCGCCGTGCTCGGCGTCGTAGCCGATGTCGGCGAGCCGGGCTTCGTCGAGGGAGATGGTCCGGCCGTTTGCCTCGGACAGGGCCGCAAGCAGGCTTGCGGTCGTCGCCACTTCACGCACCTGCTTCGTGGCAAGGTCGAGCAGCAGGAAGCGCTGGTCCTTGCGGTTGCCGGTGCGGTAGAACAGCGCGTTTCCAGCGAATTGCGGTGCGACATTGGCATTGTCGATCAGGTCGCCGATGCCTGCGCCAAGGAAGGCATCCGCCGTCTGGTAGCGCTCGGCAATGCTGGGCGGCGCGGACTGCGTCGCCACGGTCGATGCCTGCCGTGCCTGTGCGGCGGGCTGGAAGGCCATGGCGGCTCCAAGCGCAAGCAGGCTTACCGCAGCCGGTTTTTTCAGTACGGAGAGGATTGGACGGGAAATCAAGGAGGTGCTCATGACATGGTCCCATCGCTTGGCTTCGGAAAGATGCATGGGTTCTTGACGTCCCCGACGGAAAGGGTCAAGAAAAAATTATACGATATATGATCTGAGCATTTCAGGAATGCTACGATCCAGTCGCCGGGATGATCCAGATGACCGCAACTCCTTCTGCCGAAACCGCCCTTCCGCTGGTCAGCGAGCGGCTTCACCATGCGGTGGCGCGCCGACTGGCGATGGCGATCGTCGGCGGCGAACTTCCCGCCGGCCACGTGTTCCCGGCGGAAGTGGAGCACGCCGAGCGGCTGGGCGTATCGCGCTCAGTGCTGCGCGAGGCGTTCCGCGTGCTGACGTCCAAGGGCATGGTCAGCAGCCGGCCCAAGGCGGGCACCCGCGTCAACGAGCGCAAGAGCTGGAACCTGCTCGATCCCGATGTGCTGGCCTGGCAGATACAATGCGGTGCCAGTGACGAGTTCCTGCGCGACCTGTTCGAACTGCGGCTGGTCGTCGAGCCGCAGGCAGCGGAAATGGCGGCACTGCGCCGTGACGAGCGGCAACTCACCGACATGGCCAATGCGCTGGAGACGATGGAGCGCTGTACGCTGGCCACCGACAAGGGCCGCTCGGCCGACATCCGCTTTCACGAACTGGTGCTGGAGGCAACGCGCAACGAACTGATGCAGGCGCTGTCCACCTCGATCTCGACCGCCATCGCCTCGACCACCGCGATCAAGAGCCGCGTGCAGGATTCCCCGCGCGACCCGATGCCCGAGCACCACGCGCTCTACCGCTGCATTGCCGAGGGCAACGCGAAGCAGGCGCGCAAGGCGATGGTTGCACTGATCGATCTTGCCCACTCGGACACCCGCGTCGCGCTTCGGCGCTGAAGGCTAACGCTTCGACGGGCTTGACTCGGGAGCGTCTAACCCTATCAATAACCGTATACGATATTCGATAGGAGTTTCCGGTGATGAAGGCCAATCGGCGCGAATGGATGACTGGCGTGGCGGCGCTGGCCATCAGCTCAATCCCTCTCAAGGGCTTCGCGGCTGTCATCGCCCCCAAGCTTCCGATCAAGGCGAAGCCGCTGCCGCTGAGCGACGTGCGGCTGACCGCTTCGGACTATGCTACGGCGGTGGAAGTCAATGTCGACTACCTGATGTCGCTCAGCCCGGACCGCTTCCTGCACAATTTTCGCAAGTACGCGGGGCTTGAGCCCAAGGCGCCGATCTATGGCGGCTGGGAATCGGACACCATCGCCGGCCACACCCTTGGCCACTACATGACCGCGCTGGTCCTGGCCTGGCAGCAAACCGGCAACCCTGAATGCCGCCGCCGCGCGGACTATATCGTCGATGAACTGGCGCTCTGCCAGGCGCAGCGCAGCGATGGCTACATCGGCGCGCTTGGCCGCAAGACCAAGGACGGCAAGGTCGTCGACGGTCAGGAAATCTTCCCTGAAGTCATGCGCGGGGAGATCAAGTCGGGCGGGTTCGACCTCAACGGATCGTGGTCGCCGCTCTACACCGTGCACAAGTATTTCGCGGGTTTGCTCGATATTCATGCGGCCTGGGGCAATGCCAAGGCGCTGGAAGTCGTCATCGGCCTGGGCGGCTACTTCGAGAAGGTCTTTGCCGCGCTCGACGACAAGCAGATGCAGGAACTGCTGGGCTGCGAATATGGCGGTCTCAACGAAAGCTATGCCGAGCTCTACGCCCAGACCGGCGATCTGCGCTGGCTGAAGGTGGCGGAGCGCATCTACGACAAGCGCGTGCTCGATCCGCTGGTGGCGCAGGAAGACAAGCTCGCCAACTTCCACGCCAATACGCAGGTGCCCAAGCTGATCGGTCTGGCCCGCATCCACGAGCTGACCGGCAAGGACGAGCCGGGCCGCGCCGCCCGCTTCTTCTGGGAACGCGTGACCCAGCACCACAGCTACGTGATCGGCGGCAATGCCGACCGCGAATACTTCTTCGAGCCCGACAATATCGCGCTGCACCTCACGGAATCGACCTGTGAGCACTGCAACACCTACAACATGCTGAAGCTGACCCGTCAGCTCTACTCGTGGCAGCCGGACGGGGCGCTGTTCGACTATTACGAGCGGGCGCACCTCAACCACGTGATGTCGGCGCAGAACCCGCATACCGGCGGTTTCACCTACATGACGCCGATGATGAGCGGTGCCCCGCGCGGCTATTCGCAGCCGGGCGAGGAAGCCTTCTGGTGCTGCGTCGGCTCGGGCATGGAAAGCCATTCGAAGCATGGCGATTCCATCTATTGGCAGGGTGACGATACGCTCTTCGTGAACCTCTTCATCCCGTCGAAGGCGGAGTGGAAGGCCAAGGGCGTGGCGTTGACGCTGGCCACCGAATATCCCTTCAAGCCCGAAGTAGGCGTGACGCTGGACGCGGTGAAGAACGGCAAGTTCACCGTGGCACTGCGTATTCCGGCCTGGGCCAATGGCCGCGCACTCGTTGCCGTCAACGGTGCGCCGGTTCCGGCCAATGCGGTCAATGGCTATGCCGTGATCGACCGCCGCTGGAAGAAGGGCGACACGATTGCGCTCACCCTGCCGCTCGACCTGCGCTTCGAGGCCGCCGCCGGTTCGAAGGACGTGGTGGCCGTGCTGCGCGGCCCGCTGGTCATGGCGGCGGACCTCGGCCCGGCCGAGATGGAGTTCACCGGCGTCGAGCCGGCGATGGTGGGCGACAATCCGCTGTCCGCCTTCGCGCCGATCGTCTCGGACCGTCCGCGCTTCCAGACCAAGGGCGTGACCCGTCCGGGCGACCTCAACTTCGTGCCGTTCTACAGCCAGTACGACCGCCGCAGCGCCGTCTACTTCAAGCGCTTCAGCGAAGCCGGCTGGAAGAGCGAGGAAGCCTCGTTCCTGGCCGAGCAGGCGCGCCAGAAGGATATCGCGGCCCGCTCGATTGACGTCATGCACCTGGGTGAAATGCAGCCGGAGCGCGACCACAACCTGACCTCGGAAATCTCCTATCCGGTCTCCTATCGTGGCCGGAACGGGCGCGATGCCCGCTCGGGCGGCTTCATCGAGTTCACGATGAAGGTGAAGCCCGGTCCGCTGCTGCTGCAGGCGACGTATTGGGGCAGCGAGCGTTCGCGCGTGTTCGACATCTTTGTCGACGGCACCAAGGTCGTCACCCAGAAGCTCGACAACGATACGCCGGGCAAGTTCATGGATGTCGACTATGCGCTGCCCGAGGCGCTGACCAAGGGCAAGAGCGAGGTCAAGGTGCGCATCGTGCCGCATGACCGCAGCTCGGCAGGTCCGATCTTCGGCATGCGCCTGTTCACGGCCAAGCCTGCTGCTACGAAGTGAGTGAGAAAATAATGACTGCTACCGGCGAAATCGCCTTCTCGCTGGAGGAGGCGGACGCCTTCGCCCGCAAGGTTCTGGTCGCTTGCGGGCTGGCTGCGGACCATGCGGCGGCCGTGGCGCAGACGATGGTTTCGGGCGAGCGTGACGGCTGCACCTCGCACGGGCTCTATCGTCTGCTCGTCGCCGCCAACTCGGTGGCGCGCGGCGTGGTGGTGCCCGATGCGGTGCCCGAAGTGAGCGAACCGGCCAAGGCGCTGGTCAAGGTGGACGGCAAGGGCGGCTTTGCCCAGCTTCCCTTCGAGCGCGGCATGCCGCTGCTGGTGGAGAAGGCCCGGACTTACGGCATCGCCGCCATGGCGCTGAACAACGTGGTTCACTTCGCCGCGCTCTGGCCCGAGGTCGAGGCGCTGGCCGAGCAGGGCCTCGTCGCGCTTGCCTTCACGCCCAGCCACGCCTGGGTCGCGCCCGAGGGCGGTACCAAGCCGGTCTTCGGCACCAACCCCATCGCGTTCGGCTGGCCGCGTCCGGCCCATCCTGACGGAAGGAACCGCGCGCCCTTCGTGTTCGACTTCGCCACCAGCGCTGTGGCGCGCGGCGAGATCGAACTGCACCGCCGTGCGGGCAAGGCGATCCCGCCGGACTGGGGTTATGACGCCGATGGCCGTCCTTCCACCGATGCCAAGGCCGTGCTCGACGGTGCGATGCGTACCTTTGGTTCGCACAAGGGATCGGCGCTGGCGGCCATGGTCGAGCTGCTGGCCGGGCCGCTGATCGGCGACATGACCAGCGCGGAATCGCTTGCCGCTGACGAGGGGCGCGGCGGCTCGCCCATCGGCGGTGAACTGATCGTTGTCATCGATCCCGCGGGCTTCCTGGGTGACAGCCTGAACGAATACCTGAAGCGCGCCGAGACCATGTTCGAAACCATCGAAGGGCAGGGCGCCCGGCTTCCCGGTTCGCGCCGTCTGCTCGCCCGTGCCCGTTCGCAATTGGAAGGCGTGCGCATCCCCGCGCAGCTCCACGCCGACATTCTCGAAATTCTCGAAAGGGGAAATTGACGTGAAGACTACGCTTGGCCGCGCGCTGCTGCTGGCAGGTGCGGCGGTTGCCGCGACGATTGCCGTCTCTGCCGTGGCGGCTCCGGCTGCCCAGACCGCGCCGAAAACCTCTGGAGCCCAGACCCCGGACGAAGCTTTCGAAGCGATCTACACCGCCGAATACGCCTGGCGTCTCCAGCAGAGCGGCCCCAGCGAGGATGGTCCCAAGAGCGAGCGCCTCGCGCTTCCCGACGTCGGCGTAAAGGCGCAGACCGCGCGTCTTGCGGCCTGGCAAAAGGTCGAAAAGCAGCTCGCCGCGATCGACGTCGCCAGGCTGTCGCCCGAAAACCGCATCAACTTCGCGGTCTACAAGGGCCAGATCGACGCCTTTGTCGCATCCCAGCGTTACCGCGATTACGAAAAGCCCTTCAACGCCGACACCAGCTTCTGGGGCGAACTGGCCGACTGGGCCCGCTCGCCGCTGCGCGACCAGCAGAGCGCCGAAGACTTCGTGGAAATGCTGCGCGAGATCCCGCGCTATTACGACCAGCAGATCGACAACATGCGCGCGGGCCTGAAGCGCGGCTTCTCCGCCCCGCAAGTCACGCTGATCGGGCGTGACAAGGGCATCGAACTCGTGGTCGATGCCAAGACGCCCGAGGATTCGCCGTTCTACGAGCCGTTCAGGAAGCTGCCCTCGACGATCCCGGCCGCCGAGCAGGAAAAGCTGCGCGCCGAAGCTCGCGCCGCGATCACCGGCAGCGTCGTGCCCGCGCACGCCAAGCTGCTCGCCTTCATGCGCGGCGAGTACGAGAAGCAGGCCCGCAAGACGCTCGCCGCCTATGCGCTGCCGGACGGCAAGGCCTACTATCAGTCGAAGATTTCCGAGTTCGTCACGCTCGACAAGTCGCCGGAGGAGATCCACCAGATCGGCCTCAGCGAAATGGCGCGCATCCGCTCGCAAATGAACGAGGTGATGCAGCAGGTCGGTTTCAAGGGCGATCTCAAGGCGTTCCTGCACTTCCTGCGCACCGATCCGCAGTTCTATCCCAAGACGCCGAACGAGCTGCTCTATCGCGCCGCGTGGATCGCCAAGACTTTCGACGGCAAGGCCTCGCAGTTCTTCGGCCACCTGCCGCGCAGCCGCTTCGCCATCAAGCCGGTGCCGGATGACGTGGCGCCGTTCTACACCGGCGGGCGCGGTGGTCCGGGCATCTACCTCGTCAACACCTATGACCTGCCGAGCCGTCCGTTCTACTCGCAGATCGCGCTGACCCTGCACGAGAGCGCGCCGGGCCACGCGATGCAGATGCCGCTCGCCGCCGAGAACAAGGACCTGCCGGCCTTCCGCCGCGACACTTATCTCTCCGCCTATGGCGAGGGCTGGGCGCTCTATTGCGAGGCGCTGGGCGAGGACATGGGCATGTACGAGACGCCCTACGACCGCTTCGGCATGCTCAGCTATCAGGCCTGGCGCGCCTCGCGCCTCGTCGTCGATACCGGCATCCACGCCAAGGGCTGGACCCGCGAGCAGGCACAGCAGTACTTGCGCGACAACACCGCGCTGTCCGATCACGAGATCGAGACCGAGGTGGACCGCTACATTTCCTGGCCGGGACAGGCACTGTCCTACTACATGGGCCAGCTGGCCTTCGTGGATGCGCGCAAGAAGGCGGAAACCGCGCTGGGTCCCAAGTTCAACATCCGCGCCTTCCACGATGCCGTGCTGGCGCTGGGCGCGGTGCCGCTGCCGGTGATCGACAGCCGCGTCGATCAGCTGATCAAGGACGGCGGGAAGGGGCCTTATCCCGATGAGGAATAGTCTCAAGCTGGCTCTGGCGGCCGGCGCGTTCGCGTCCGTCGCCCCGGTATCCGTCTCTGCGCAGCAGGCGCCCACGGCGCGTGAACTGACGGTTCCGGGCAACCCCATCCTCGCCGACGGGGATTACTACTCCACCGATCCCGCGCCGTTCGTGGCGGACGGCCAGCTCTGGATCCTGGCCGGTCGCGACGAGGCGGCTGCGGACGTCAACGACTTCATCATGCCCGAATGGCAATTGCTCAAGACGGCCGATCCCGCCTCGGGCGAGTGGACGCATTATCCCGCGATCCTGAAGCCCGAAAACGTCTTCGCATGGGCCGAGCCTGCCCGCGCCTATGCCGGGCAGATCATTCAGGGGCCCGATAAGCGCTACTACCTCTATGCCCCGGTGCTGGAGAAGAACAGCGACGCGAAGGACCGCTTCGCCATTGGCGTGGCGGTGGCGGACAGCCCGCTCGGCCCCTGGCGCGATGCGCATCCTTCGGGCCCGATCATCTCGCAGAAAGTGCCGGTCGCCAACGACATCCAGAATATCGATCCGACCACGATGATCGACGACGATGGCCGGGTCTATATCTACTGGGGCACGTTCGGCCAGATGCGCGGGATGGAACTCGCGCGCGACATGATCACGCCCAAGGGACCGGAGCTGGAGATGAAGGGGCTCACCGGCTTCTTCGAAGCGCCGTGGATCATGAAGCGCAAGGGCACCTATTACATGCTCTACGCCGGCAACAGGGCGGGCCCGACTTCGGACTGCACACCCGCCGTCTACCACGCCTGCATCGCCTATGGCACTGCGCCGTCGCCGATGGGGCCGTGGACCTATCGCGGCGTGGTGCTGAAGCCGGTGTCCTCGACGACCTCGCACTCCGGGGCGGTCGAGTTCAAGGGGCAGTGGTATCTCGCCTATCACACGGCCGATGCGAAAGGCGGCGGCCATTTCCGCCGCAGCGTCGCGCTCGACAAGATGGAATGGGACGACAGCGTCTCGCCCGCGCGCATCCTGCCGGTGGTGCCGACCCTGCGTCCGCAGCCGCCGCTGGCGCCCAGTCGCAACATCGCGCGCTCGGCATGGGCGACCGCGTCCAACGATCCGGTGCCGGTGCAGTTCTGGATCAAGTCGCTCAACGACGGCGTGGTAAAGGAGGCTCCGCTGCCGCCCGACATGTGGGGCAGCTGGTCGCCGGACAATCCGCCCAGCCAGTGGATCGAGTATCGCTGGGACCAGCCGGTCACGATCGACGGCTCGCGTATCCGCTTCTGGAACGACCAGCCTGCCGGTTCCGGCGTCGGGGTGGCGCCGCCCGCGAAATGGCATCTTGAATACTGGAGCGGCAAGAAGGGCTGGAAGCCGGTTCCGGGCGCCAGCGCCTATGGCACGGCGACGGACGCCTTCCAGGAGGTCGCATTCCCGAAAGTGACGACGCGCTGCTTGCGCGCGGTCATGGAGGCTTCCGGCGACGGCAAGACCCATGCGGCGCTGGCCGTGCAGGAATGGGAGGTGCTGGCGCCCACGTCGCAGCCGGTTGTCCTGCGCCGGGAGGATGGCGAGCCGACCTGCCGCTGATCGGCGGCATCTGCGGATTTCACGAATATGTCTCGAATGGGGCGCAAGTCATGGGCTTGCGCCCTTTTTCACGTTTGCATTCCATAAGTTTCATCAATTCGGATTACTCAGACAAAAAATCACAAACCCTGTCACAAGCGCCTTGACACGTTTTTGAAATCGTAGGACGTATACGATATAAATATGACATCCGGAGAGACCGGCGTCGGGGATCAGAACAGGGGGTTTTGCATGACTTTCTCAGGAATTTTGAAGCTATCGACCGCACTTACGTCGGTGATCACGATCGGCGTGGCCGCACCGGCAATGGCGCAGGACAAGGCCAAGACGGAATCCGAATTGTCGGACCAGGCTGAACCCAAGACCGACATCGTCGTCACCGGTGTTCGCGGCGCTGTCGTGGCCGCGACGGATACCAAGAAAAAGTCCAAGCAGATCGTGGACTCGGTCGTTGCCGAAGACGCGGGCAAGCTTCCGGACAACAATGTTGTCGACGCGCTGGCGCGCGTCACCGGCGTGCAGATCGACCGCGCGCGGGGGCAAGGGCAGGGCCTGACCATTCGCGGGCTTGCCGAAGTGCAGACCACCGTGAACGGCAACAATACCAACCTTGGCGATGGCCGTTCGCTCAATCTCGCGGATATTCCGGCCGAACTGCTCAAGCAGGTCGATGTTTACAAGACGCGCACCGCCGATCAGGTCGAAGGCGGCATTGCCGGCACCGTCAACGTCGAACTGCGCCGACCCTTCGATCTCAAGAAGGGGCTGACGGTCGCGGGCAGCATTCGCGGCTCCTACGACGACATTTCCGAAAAGGTCAGCCCTTACGGCAGCCTTCTGGTGGCGGATCGTTTCGACACCGGCATCGGCGAGATCGGCTTCCTTGTAAACGCCTCGTGGACCAAGACGAACTACCGCGAGAACTACATCGAGAGCGAGTCCCCTTATGAGCGGACGCTTGGCGATGGTTCGACGGTGGTCATTCCCTATCGCGCCAATTACGGCATCGAGCAGGGCAATGTAAAACGCCCTTCCATCAACGCCGTGCTGCAGTGGCGGGCAAACGACAAGCTCGATTTCGTTCTTGAGGGCGGTTATCTGGGCTCACGTGAGAAGCGTTCGGTCGAGCGTCTTTATTTGCAGGACATGAATGGGAACGGCACGCTGAGCAATGTGGTGCTCATGCCCGATGGCCGCACCGTGAAGTCTGCCACGATCACCAATGCGAACGGCTTGCCTGCCGGTATCGATTCGCAGTTCAACAGCATTCATTCGAACCTCTACACGTCGAACCTTGAAGCCCATTACAACTCGGGCATCATGCACCTGAACCTGAGCGCGCAGTACAACTGGTCGAACGAGGGTAATTACTTTGTCGAGACAATCATCCGTCCCGGCACGCTTACTTCTGCCAATATCGATTTCGCCTCGGATATCTACAGTAAGGGCGCGCCGCAGATCTCGTTCAACGGGGTCGACCTGTCGGACATCTCGAAGTACGTGGTCGAACGTTTCCAGGACAATCAGGGCGGTTCGAAGAATAAGGAGTTCTCCGCACAGGCAGACCTGACGCTGGACGTCATGCCGGACGGATTGCTGCGCAGCCTTCAGGTCGGTGCCCGCTTCAATCAGCGCAAGGCCAGCCGCTATTACGGCTACCGCGACGGCTACCCGAAGGTGAACGGCGCCTACGCGCCGCTCAGCACTTTCCCTGGGTTCGATTCTGCGTCGATGGTCGGGCCGGATATCGGCGGTTCCACAAGCGAGTGGTACCGCATCCCGGGTTCGGTGGTGTTGAGTAACATCGCCAGCATTCGTGACTATATCCAGCAGTACGATGCTACCACCGGATCGAATTTCGCGACTGTCTATCCGTCGAGCGATCGCGGGCAGACATTCAGTTCAAACGAGCGGAACTTCGCCGCTTACGCCCAGTTGAATTACGCGTTCGACGTGGGCAATATCCCGGTCGATGGTATCGCTGGCGTGCGCTACACCAACACTTGGGGCAACTCGACCAGCTTCAGCTATCGTCCATCCTCCACGGGGACGATCATCGAGGAAGCGCCGGGTCGCGGCAACTACTTCGACCTGCTGCCAAGCTTCAGTGCTATCGTGCACTTCACGCCGAAGACGCAATTGCGCATGTCCTATACGACCAACGTGCAGCGTCCGGGCTTCTACGACACGCGTCCGTTCTACACCTACGATGTCGCGGGCACCTCTGCCGTCGTCTATGCAGGCAACCCGCAGTTGAAGGCACAGCGCGAGCATGCCTATGACGTGAGCGCGGAATACTACTTCGGTCGCGGCGGTCAGATCTCGCTGGCCGGGTATTACAAGAAGGCCACCGGCTTCCTGTACTACAGCCGTGAAGAAGCAACCTTGGCGCAATTGCAGGCCTATGGGATCACCAATGTCACCTCCGGTTACATCGAGCAGCAGCGCAATGCGGGCGACGGCAGGTTCATCGGCATGGAAGGCACGGTCCAGTCGTTCTTCGACTTCCTGCCGGGCGTGCTCAAGAACTTCGGCGCCAGCCTGAACGCCAGCCACATCTTCAAGGCGCGGATCGAATATCCCTATCCTGAAGACTTCCCGGGAGCGTTTGACTCCCCGAACACCTCGAAGTGGACCGCCAACGCTGCGCTGTTCTACGATACGCCGCAGTTCAGCGCGCGCGTTGCCTACAACTATCGCTCGTCGTATCGCATGGGCATCTGGACCAACAATCCGGAATACTCGCCCTATCAGGGCAGCACGTCGAAGCTGGATGCGGCGATCAACTATACCCCGGTCGCGTTCATGACGCTCTCGCTCGAGGCTTCCAACATCCTCGGCAACGACGTCTATCGTTACCATGGCAGCCAGGAACTCCTGCCGCTCGGCGTCCGCACGCTGGCGCGGACGGTGCAGGGCAGCGTTCGTTTCCGCTTCTGATCGGGTAGCGGAAGAACGCGCGAAACAGGACAGGGCTGCGCCAGCGATGGTGCAGCCCTTTTCGCAAGGCAGGAGGTCAAATGCGTTCGAGGCTTTTTGCGTTCGCGGCCCTGATGGCCGGGATGCTGGTGTCCCCGGCTGCGACGGCGCGCGACGTCGAGACGCGTGTTGCCGCCACCGCCATGCCCTGGAATCCGGGGATCAATCGCAAGATGGATTTCGGGCGGCATGACGGCACGCGTCCGGCCTTGGTGGTCGGTGCATTGCTGCAACCGGGGAGCCGTGTCGATTTCACCGCATCGGGGCAGACGACGACGGTAAAGGACGGGCTCGCATTCGGGCCCGACGGGCAGCAGGAGTTCGTAACCGATGCGGCAACCGGCAATTCGGGTACGGCCTTTCCGAGCCGCTACATCGAGGCGTCCGGCTATCCGGTGCATCTCAATGCGCTGATGGGTGCGTTTATCGATGCGGATGGACGGGTGGTGGGAAAACCGTTCGTGATCGGTTCGGGCACTTCGCGGCAGGTGCCGGAAGGCGCGCAGGCGATCTCGATGGGGCTCAACGACGACATCTATTCGGACAATGCCGGGCAGATCGTCGTTCAGGTGCACATTCCCGAAGCAAACGTGACATTGGAACCGGAGGGCGGGAAATGAGATTGCTCGGAATCGGTGTCGCCCTTGCGGTGACGGCGGCGGCGGCGGCGGCGGCGGCGGCGGCCGTGGCCATGCCGGCCAGTGCCCGCGATGTGGTGGTGCAGGTGGATGCGCGCGCCGGGCCCTGGCTCAACAAGGCCAATCCAAAGATGCGATACGGCAAAGGGGGCGAGATCGCGCCGGTCGTCATCAGCGGCCTGGCGGATGTGTCCGGCGAGACGGTGGAGATATTCGCTGCGCAAGGGGCATCCACGCAAGTCGGCGGCGCCGACGTCGGCGTGGAAGGGGTTGCCGGCGAGGCTGTTGACGATATGCCGGGAGCGGGGAAAAAATATTACCCCAGCCTCTATGCTCCCAAAGTCCTCTATCCCACCAATCGCCATGCACTTATGGCTGTTTTTGTCGATGCCGATGGCAAATTGGTGGGCCGTCCGTTTGCGGTGGGGCAGGGGGTGAGGCTTGCAATTCCCGATGGCGCGACATCGCTTTCGCTGGGGTTCAACGACGTCGAATTTTCCGGCAATGGCGGCGCCATGACGGTCACGGTGGTCGTGCCGGATTCTTGAAATTGATGGAGCCGGTTTGCTGGTGCGGGCCGGTGCTCTCGTGCTGCTGCCCGTGTTTCGCTCATCGCTGGATGGCGTTTGCGACACCTGGTAGTGCAAATAACGCAATTGCTGGGCGATTTGTAATATCGTATACGATATTTAGATTAACCAGAAAACTCGCAGGAACGATTCTAGATATGGCTATTGGTTGGAAGGGCGTGTTCCCGGCTGTCACGACCCAGGTGCGTGAAGATCTCTCGCTTGATCTCGCTGATACCCAGCGTGTCGTCGACGACCTGATCAACGACGGCGTGACCGGCGTGATCGCGCTGGGCACCGTTGGTGAAAACAACTCGCTCGAATTCGACGAGAAGGTCCAGGTCCTCACCGCGATCGTCGAGGCCGTGAATGGCCGCGTTCCCGTGGTCACCGGCGTTTCGGAATTCGATACCCGTCGCGCGGTTCGTTATGCCCAGGCTGCCGAGAAGATCGGTGCCGACGGCCTCATGCTGCTGCCGCCGATGGTCTATGTGCCCAAGGCGCATGAACTCGTCGCGCACTTCAAGGGCGTTGCCGACCAGACCGGTCTGCCGATCATGCTCTACAACAACCCGCCGGCCTACCGCACGGTGATCGACAAGGACGTGCTGAGCGCGCTGGTCGATGTGAAGAACATCGTCGCCGTCAAGGAATCGGCACCCGATACCCGCCGCTTCACCGACTTCCGCAACACCTTCGGCGATCGCTACACGCTGTTCGCGGGTCTCGACGACGTGGCTCTGGAAGGTCTCTACCTCGGCGCGCAAGGCTGGGTTTCGGGCCTCACCAACGCCTTCCCCAAGGAGTCCGTCGAGCTGGTCAAGGCGTTCGAGCGCGGCGACCATGCCAAGGCCATGGAAATCTACCGCTGGTTCATGCCGCTGCTCCACCTCGATGCCGAGCATGACCTCGTGCAGTCGATCAAGCTGGCCGAGCAGGTCATGGGCCGCGGTTCGGAACGCGTCCTGCCGCCGCGCTACGTCCTCGAAGGCGAACGCCGCGCGGAAGTGATCGCGATGGTCGAGCGTGCCGCCGCAACCCGTCCCGACCTCACGGTCGCGGCAGCAGCATAAGGGAGCGTCGATGCGGCACACTTTCTTCTGCATCGACGGCCACACAGCCGGTAACCCCGTTCGCCTCGTGGCGGGCGGGGCTCCGCTGTTGAAGGGGGCCTCGATGTCCGAACGCCGGCAGGACTTCCTGTCGCGGTTCGACTGGATCCGCACGGGGCTTTGCTTCGAGCCGCGCGGGCATGACATGATGTCGGGCGGGTTTCTCTATCCGCCCTGCGATCCGGCCAACGACATCGGCATCCTGTTCATCGAGACCAGCGGCTGCCTGCCGATGTGCGGACACGGCACCATCGGCATGGTCACTTTCGGGCTCGAGCACGGGCTGATCCAGCCCGCGACGCCGGGCAAGCTGCGCGTCGAGGTTCCAGCCGGCGTGATCGAGATCGCCTACGAGACCAATGGTCCCAAGGTCACTTCGGTACGCATCACCAATGTCCCCGCCTATGTCGCCGAGCGCGGCATCGAGGTGGACGTGGAAGGCATTGGACCGCTCTCGATCGACGTGTCCTACGGCGGCAACTACTACGCCATCGTCGAGCCTCAGGGCAGCTACACCGGGCTAGACGATCTTGGCGCATCGCGCATCGTCGAGCTTTCCGGCCGCATCCGCGAAGCCGTGCGTGCGAAGTACGAGCCGGTCCATCCGCTGGATTCGACGATCCGCGGCGTCAGCCACATCCTCTGGGCCGACAAACCCAAGCATGAGGGCGCCGATGGCCGCAACGCCGTGTTCTACGGCGACAAGGCAATCGACCGCAGCCCTTGCGGTACGGGCACCTCGGCACGCATCGCGCACCTGCATGCCACCGGCCGCCTTAAGGTGGGTGAGCGCTTCGTGCACGAGAGCTACATCTGCAGCCGCTTCATCGGCCGCGTCGAACAGGAAGTCATGCTGGGCGACAAGCCGGCGATCATTCCCTCGATCGAGGGTTCTGCCATCGCCACCGGCTTCAACACCATCTGGATCGACCGCGAGGATCCGTTCTGGGCTGGTTTCCAGGTAACCTGATCACGATACCCACCCGTTCGGCGGGTCTGCATTCCCTCTCCGCCGACGAATTCATGCCCCCGCCGGAACCCTCCGGCGGGGGCCTTTTTGTGTCTGTGCAGGAGAGGGGCATCGCCATCCTTCGATGGCAGCGCGTCCGCGGCGGGGCAATGGACCGTTCGTCCGGCCGCGGTGAGGTCACGGCGCCACGGCGCGTCCTTCGGGAATTCCACCTGGGCGCGTGACAAGGGTCCGAGAGGCCTATCGTGATTTGGGGGCAGGGGACCAGGTTCAGGCGATGGCGATGTGGCGTCCCGGCTGCGCCGTGCGGGCGTCACGGCTATGCATGGCGCGTCAAAGCGGCAAAAGAAAACCCGCCCGAACCTCGAAAGGCCGGGCGGGTTCCGTATCGCGGCGACGGTCCCGAGGATGGGCGGGAGCCGTCGCCGAAAGGCAGGATCAGAAGTTGGCGGTGAAGCCGATGAAGATCGTGCGGCCGAGCGCGTCGTAGACGCCCGGGTAGGTGTTGCCGTTGCCGAACGAGGAGAGCACGCCTGCGGCGAGGGCCGGCGGATCCTTGTCGAACATGTTGTTCACGCCCGCGCGCAGGGTGAACTGCTTGTCGATCGCCTGCGAGAGCGAGAGATCGAAGTAGTTGTAGGCATCGATCTTGCGATTGATGATGCTCGGCGTGCCGGTGAGGAACGGGTTGTCCGAAAGGCTCGACAGCTTGGTGCCGCCGATGTGGCGCCAGGACAGCGAGACGGTGGTGTCGCTTTCGCCCATCCAGGTCAGGCGCGCGACGTGGCGCCATTCGGGGTTGGGCTGGCCGCAGGTGTAGCCGAAGTAGCCCTTGCAGTCGTACGAGCCCATGCCCGGAACCGGCTCTGCCTTCTGTTCGGCAAGCCAGGTGCCGACGACGTTGAAGTTGAGCTGGCCGGCGCCGCCGAGCGGCAGGGTGTAGTCCGCCGTGACGTCGATGCCGGAGGTCTTGAGGTAGCCGGTGTTGAGCGTGGTCGAGACGATATAGCCCGCGTTCTGGCCGAACAGGGCGCCCGAGCGCGGATCGCGCTTGAACAGGCCGCAGAAGTAGGGATCACCCGTCGATGCACACTGGCTGATGATCAGCGAGGGGGCAATCGAGCCGATGTAGTCCTTCACCTTGATGTTGAAGTAGTCGACCGAGAGCGAGAAGCGGCGCAGGGCCTTCGGCGTCAGCACGAAGCCGACAGTGTAGGTGTCTGCGGTTTCGGGCTTGAGCGCGGTATTGCCACCGCCGAGCGCGGAGCAGGTGTCGCTCGGGCATTCGACGATCTTGCCGTACTGCGCGGCCGTCACGCCGGTCAGTTCGCAGACTGCCAGCGAGGCGGTCGGCGTGGCGCCGGCGCAGGGATCGATGGCCGACACGTTGCCGACCGACTGGGCGCCGAACAGCTCGCCGACGTTGGGCGCGCGGATGGCGTGGTTGTAGCTGGCGCGGATGCGCAGGTCGTCAACCGGCTGCCAGCTCAGTTCGGCCTTGTAGGTCCACACGTTGTAGCTGGAACCGAGGCCGGTCGAGTGCTGCTTGTTGTCGTAGGACGAGTAGCGCAGGCCGCCGTTGATGCTGAGCGAGCGGATGAACGGCTGGTCTTCGATCAGCGGCACTTCGATTTCGCCGTAGGCTTCGGTCACGCTGATGACGCCGTCGGTATCGACGGTGCCGTTCTGCTGGGCGACTTCGTCTGCCG
Organism: Sphingomonas sp. IC081; assembly: GCF_006874585.1. Lineage (GTDB taxonomy): Bacteria > Pseudomonadota > Alphaproteobacteria > Sphingomonadales > Sphingomonadaceae > Novosphingobium. Next base: position 2,167,050 of record NZ_CP029761.1, on the reverse strand, counting down.
TGAACTTGAGCGTCTCGCGGCGACGTTCCGCACCCAGCGCGATGCCGACGCCGTGGCTGGCCCAGGGCAGGGTCACGCCCATCTCGCCCAGGTCGCCGCTCAGCGAGCCCGAGAACACCGACAGCGAGTTGCGCGAGGCGGTGTTGCTCTCGGTGAAGAGGTAGGCGGCCTGTTCGGCGGTCACGCCGCCGGGCGTGAACACGTTGACCGGGATGCAGTTCGGATCGGTGCCGTTGACCACCGAACGGCAGGTCGCCACGCCATTGACGCTCACCACGTCAAGCGCGCGGGCCGCCTTCACCTGGTCGACGTCGTTCATGTAGGTCTCGTTGTACTTGACCAGCGAGTACATGTAATTGACGTCGTAGGAGAAACCGCTGCCCAGGTCGCCCTTGAGGCCGGCCGAATAGCGGTAGTCGTTGTAGCGCAGGTTGTCGCGGCGCGGCGCCACGTTCATGCGGTAGGCGACCAGCGAGTCTTCGGTGGTGTCGGTGCCCGCCGCGCTGCCGCAGATCGCGTTGAGCTGCGCGGCACTGGCGTAGGGATGGTTGCACGGGATCGCGAAGGCCGTGCCCAGCCAGATGGCCGAGGGTGCGACCTGCGAGAAGGTCTGGTCGTGCATGTACATGAAGCTGCCGTAAAGCTGGGCAGCCTTGCTGAAGTCGAAGTGTGCGAAACCACCGGCGGTGATGCGCTCGTCCGAACGCTGGAAGTAGTTGTCCGGCGCGTAGTTGTAGGCATAGGAATTGTCGTAGGGGACGAGCGTGCCGTCACCGCTGCGGTTGTTGACCAGCGTCTGGCCCTGGTAGGCGCTCTTGTCCGAAAGCGGCACGAACGAACCGAACGGCGAGTTGCTCGAACCGCCGCAGTAGAGGCCGGTACCGGCATCGTCGAGCTGGTTGAGCGCGCAGGACGACACGTCGCGATCCGACTGGCGAACCGGGCTGAAGTGGCGATAGCCGCCGAACACGGTGATGTTGCCACGGCCGTCGGCGAAGTTCTTGCCCGCCGCGATGGTGATGTCCTGCTTGCCGCCGTCGACCACCGACTTCGGTGCCGGGGTATAGTCCTTTGCGGTCAGCAGGCTGCGGATGGAGCTGTTGTCGTTGGTGTGCTGCGCGAAACCGGCCTGTGCGTCGATGCGAACACCGTCGAGGTCCTTCTTGAGCACGAAGTTGACCACGCCCGAAAGCGCGTCCGAACCGTAGACGGCCGAGGCGCCGCCCGACACGACGTCGACGCGCTCGACCAGGCTGCTGGGCACGAAGTTGAGGTTGACCGCCTGCGAAGGCATCAGGCGCTGGCCGTCAAGCAGGACGAGCACGCGGTTCGAGCCGAGGTTGCGCAAGTTGATCTTGGAGGTGCCGTCCGAGCCGTTCGAGACGTTCTCGTTGGCGTCGGCGGTGAACTGCGGCAGGCGGTTCAGCACCTGCTCGACCGTGGTCGCGCCCTGATACTTGAATTCCTCGGAGGAAACGATCGTCTGCGGGCTGTTGCTGGCAAGATCGGGGCGCTTGATGCGCGTGCCGGTGATGACGATGTCGGCGGCCGGAGCCGCGTCGTCCTGGGCGTAGGCAGCCTGCGAAGCGGCGGTGCCGACGGCGATCGCGGTCATTGCGGCCGCGCAATAAAGTGTCCTCATTCGACCCTTCATGGGTGTGAACTCCCCTTGGTTGTTGCACCGAGGTTGCGACACATTTCGCGACAAGTCAAATATAGTATACGAAATATGTTATCTGTAGCAAAAATGCCGCAATCGCCGTGACTTGCCCGGAAATCTGCGGTTTTCAGGAGGGGGAGGCGCACGAAAAAGGGCGCTGCACGATGACAGCGCCCTCCCGAATCATCTGAGTTTTAGGCCGGCTCAGCTGGCCTTTGCGCCGTGGACGACAACCATCACCACGCCCCGCGCCGGGACCTGATAGCCGGCGGGCAGGGCGGCCGAGCGGGCGCCGCTCCACACGTCCTCGACATTGTCGATTGCGGCAAGCCCTGCGTCGGCCGGAGTGAGCGCAAGCGGTGCGGGGGCATCGCCGCGATTGAACAGCGCGAGCGCAACGCGGCCGTCGGCAAGCGGCTTGCTCCAGACTTCCATCGTGCCGGCCTTGCGCACGGCCTTGCCCTGCACGCCAAGCGCATCCTGATCGACGGCGATGACGCGGCGATTGGTAAGCATGGCCAGCGTTTCCGCGCTCATCTCGCGCAGGTCATGGCCCATCATCAGCGGCGCTGCGGACATCGCCCAGAGCGACATGTGGGTGCGGTATTCATCCCCGCTCATGCCGCCATTGCCGATTTCCAGCATGTCGGGGTCGTTCCAGCCGTGCGGTCCGGCCCAGGCGGGGTTGCCGTTCTTGTCGAAGCCGATCTTGGCCATCGTCGGGTAATCGTCGGTGATGTCGCCGGTCGTGCGCCAGAGCTGGCCGCCGACGTCGCGGCCCCAGCTGCCGACGTCGAAACGGCCATATTCGCACAGCGAGAACAGGATGTCGCGCCCGGTCCGCTTGCCGGCTTCCTGCAGCGCCTTGCCCATTTCATAGTAGCTGCGCTTCACGGTGTCGGCATCGGCGTAGAACCATTCACCGGAGCACAGGTCGTACTTGAGGTAGTCGAAGCCCCAGTCGGCATAGGTATCGGCGTCCTGCTTCACATGGCCGTAGCTGCCGATGTAGCCCGCGCAGGTCTTCGGCCCCTGCGAGGAGTAGATGCCGATCTTCAGGCCCTTGGAATGGACGTAGGCGGTCAGCGCCTTCATGTCGGGGAACTTGGCATTGGGCTGGAGCACGCCCTTGGCATCGCGTTCGCCCTGCCAGCCGTCGTCGATGTTGATGTAGATATAGCCGGCGTCGCGCAGGCCGGAGGAGACCATGGCATCGGCCATCGCGCGCACGGTCTTGTCGTCGATGTGTTCGGCGAACTTGTTCCAGCTGCTCCAGCCCATCGGCGGAGTGGCGGCCAGCTTGCTGGGGATCGGCGTGCCCATCGCCGGAAGCGCGGTGAACTGGAAGGCGCGGGCCTTGGCGTCCTTCGCGGTGCCGGGGCGGCCGGTGCTGTCCACTTCCGATTCCCAGATCCGGCCCTTGAGGTGGGCGCGGCCGTCCTCGATGGCGACGCTCCACGGGCGCGTCGGGTGGTCGCGGTCGTTGAGGTTGCGGGCCTCGAACTTCAGCACGCCGCCTTCGATGTGCGGGTTCATCATCTCGACCGGGCCGTACCACTTGGTGGTGACCGAGCCGGCGATCTTGCCGCCCTTGGAGGTGATTTCCATCATCGTTACGCCGGGGGTGGGCGGGGTGTCGTCGAACAGCCAGACGCCGTCGTAGGCGGTCTTGGCGAGAACCGGAGAGGTGCTGGCAAGCAGCGCGCCTGCCAGCATGGGGCCAAGGGCGGCGGCTTTGATAAGAGCGTGTTTCATCGCGATCTCCTTGGACCGTGTCGCATTCGGATAAGGGGGCGGGAAGGGGGGCGGGGAATGCCCGGGAGGGCATCCCCCGGACAGGTTTACGAAGCAGCCTTGGCTTCGAGAGCGGCTTCGCTGCGGCTGCGGCCATAGAGGCAGTAGGCGAGGAGGCCGATGACGTTCCAGGCGCCGAAGCGGACCAGCGTCGTCGAGGGCAGGCTGAACAGCAGGTAGGCGCAGCCCAGGATCGTCAGGGTGCCGACCAGATAGGGCTGCGGGCACTTGAACAGGCGCGGCAGCTGCGGCGAGCGGCGGCGCAGGATCATCAGGCAGGCGCCGACCGAGATAAAGGCGATCAGCGTACCGGCATTGGCCAGTTCGGCAATCTCATCGAGGCGGAAGATACCGGCGACGAGGGCGATCGAGACGCCGGTGATCAGCGTGATGCGGGTCGGCGCGCCGGTGCGCGGACTGATCTTGGCAAGGCTGCGCGGCAGCAGGCCGTCACGCGCCATCACGAAGAACACGCGGCTCTGGCCGTACATCATCACGAGGATGACCGAGGGCAGCGCCAGAACGGCGGCAAGCGCGATCAGGTGCGCGGCAACCGGCTGGCCAAGCTGGCGCAGCACGAGGGCGAGCGGTTCGGGCGAGTTGGCAAGCTGCTGGAAGGGCAGGGCACCGATCGCCGAGATGGCGACGGCCATGTAGATCGCGGTGCACACGACCATCGAACCGACGATGCCGATGGTGAGGTCACGGCCCGGGTTCTTGGCTTCCTCGGCCGAAGTGGCGACGGCATCGAAACCGTAGAAGGCGAAGAACACGATGGCCGCCGCCGCCATCACGCCGCGCTGCATGCCGCCCACTTCGGTGCTGGCAAAGCCGTAAGGCATGAAGGGGTGCATGTTATCGGCATTAAAGGCTGGGGCCGCCATGAACACGAAGATCGACAGCGCGACCAGCTTGATGATGACGAGAATGATATTCAGCGTCGCGCTTTCGCGCGTGCCGGCGATCAGCATGCCCATCACCGCGAGGGCGACAAGTACCGCAGGCATGTTGATGATGCCGCCGCCATGCGGGCCGACCAGCAGGGCGTGGGGCAGGTGGATGCCGGCGGATTCGATCCAGCCGACCAGATAGCCGGACCAGCCGACCGCCACCGTGGAGCAGGCCAGCGAATATTCGAGGATCAGGCTCCAGCCCACCACCCAGGCGACGGTTTCGCCCATCGCGGCGTAGGAGAACGTATAGGCGCTGCCCGCGGCCGGGATCATCGTGGCCATCTCGGCGTAGGCGAGCGCGGCGCAGGCGCAGACCGCACCGGCGACGGCAAAGGCCAGGATCACGGCGGGGCCGGCGCGCTCGGCGCCGACGCCCGTCAGTGTGTAGATGCCGGTGCCGACGATCGCGCCGACGCCAAGGGCGATCAGGTGCGGCCAGCTCAGTGTCTTGGCGAGGGAGTGTCCGGAATCGCGTTGCGACAGTTTTTCTATGGATTTACGCGGTCCGAGCATTCGGTCCCCCCGATCTGGTTCAGCCGGTCTGAGCGGCAGTGAAATGGGCACGCAAGTCGTCAAGCGTGCTGGCGATGTGTTGGGTGAGCAGGCCCTGCACCTTTGCCGCATCTCCGGCGAGCCAGGCATCGAGCAGGTCACGGTGTTCCATGTGGGCGCGGTCGCCGCGTCCGGCCGGTTCGAGGTGCGAGAGCACATAACGCTCGGCCAGGACTTCAAGGCGCTCGACCAGCTGGGTGGTCAGCAGGCGCTTGCCCGGGCGCACCAGCGCAACGTGGAATTCGCGGTTGCGCACGGCCACTTCGGCCAGGTTGTCCTTGGCCGCGACATCGAGGATTTCGAACGCCTTGATGGCGGCCTGCTTGTCATCCGCGTCGGCGAGGGTGCAGGCATAGGCTGCGGCGACCGGTTCGATCGAAAGGCGAAGCTGGTAGATTTCCTCGGCCTGGTCGGTCGACATCGGGCGGACGAACCACCCGCGATTGGCCTGGCTGGTCAGCAGGCCTTCATGTTCGAGCCGGGCGAGTGCCTCGCGCAGGGGGATCTTGCTGACGCCGAGTTCGGCGGCCAGTGCATCCTGGCGCACGGGCTCCATCACGGGTAGCTTCCCTTCGACGATCCTTTCGCGGATCACGTCGAAAATGCGTTCAGCAAGGGTGCGGACGACGATTGTCACCTGGAAGTCTCCGTATCATGTACCGCGGCGCCGATCATGGGCGCAGCGGGTGTAACGTATACGGTAGATGATGACTCCGGTCGCCGCAATCGAACCAAATTACATTTCCGCAACGCGACATTGGCCATTGCCATGTGCGGCGCGTGGCTTGCAGTCGGAAAGGCGGAAACGGTGGACATGCGGTCGGAAAACCTTGCCTGGTGATCGTGCTGACTATATATGGTATACGATCTAATCGAAGCAATGCAACGGAGTTTTTGTGGGGCGTACAGCAATCGTCGGCGGCGGGGTCGTGGGGCTTTGCACGGGCATCGCCCTGCTGGACGCGGGGCGTGCGGTCACCGTGGTCGACGACGACCTCGCGGGCGCGGCGGCATCGTGGGGCAATGCCGGCCATATCGCCGTCGAGCAGGTGGAGCCGCTGGCCTCGATGGAAGCCGTGCGCAGCCTGCCGGGCCGACTGTTCTCGCGCGGCGGCGCGCTGGCGTTTCCGCCTTCCGCGATCGGCCGGTGGTTGCCGTTCGGACTGCGCTTGCTGGCTGCATCGCGCCCGGCGCAGTTCCGCAAGGGCTGCGCGGCGCTGCGTCCGCTGATGGCAGAGGCGATGCCGGCCTGGCGCACCATGGCCGATGCCATCGGCGCGCCGGATCTGCTGCGCGAGGATGGCCATTTCATCGTCTGGCACGGTGAACAGGCTGCGATTTCCGGGCGCAAGGCCTGGGAAAGCGCGGATACCGGTGCCGCGCGTGTCCAGGACGTCAGCGCGGCCGAGCGTGCGGTGCTGGATGGTCTTGGCGCCCAGCCGGCGGCGGGGGCGGTGCGTTTTACCGGCAGCGGGCAGATTGCCGACCTCGGCGATCTCCGCAAGGCGCTGCGCGCGGCGTTCGTGCAGCGCGGCGGGGTGATCGTGGAGCGCCACGCGGAACTGCACGTGCAAGGCGGCAAGGCCGTCCTGCCGGGCGTGGAGGCCGATACGATCCTGATCTGCGCCGGCGTGCGTTCGCGTGCCCTGATGGAAGCGGCCGGCCACAAGGTGCCGATCATTGCCGAGCGCGGCTATCACGTGCGCGCGGATGCTTCAGGTTGGGCGGCGGACTTGCCTCCCGTGGTGTTCGAGGAACGCTCGATGATCGTCACGCGCTACCGCGACTGCGTGCAGGCGGCGAGCTTTGTCGAACTGGGCGATCCCGACGCGCCTGCCGATCCCCGCAAGTGGGAGCGTCTCGAACGCCATGTGCGCGAACTGGGACTGCCGTTCGCGGGGCCGTTCCGGCGCTGGATGGGCTGCCGCCCGACGTTGCCGGACTACCTGCCCGCGATCGGTCGCTCGCGCCGGGTCGACAACCTGCATTATGCCTTCGGGCACCAGCATCTCGGCCTGACGCTGGCGCCGATCACGGCCCGGCTCATGGCGGCGGCGATGGCGGGCGGGGAGCCGGTGGCACAACTGGCGCCCTTCGACATCGAGCGTTTTGCGTAAGGGCGTCCGCCGGTCGGCGGCCGTTCAGGCCGCCGACTGGTCGTGTACAAAACTGCGGTTGCGGAACAGCCCGAGGGCGTCGCGTGCCGACATCGGGCGGCCGAAATAGTAGCCCTGGATCTTGCGGCAACCGAGCTGGCGGATCATTTCGACTTCCTTCTCGGTCTCCGCGCCTTCCGCCGTGGTCGACATGTCGAGGCTGTCCGCCATGGCAACGACGGCGCGGATGATCGCGAGGCTTTCGGCATTGCCGGTCGCGGCGCCCTGCACGAAGGAGCGGTCGACCTTGATGGTCGAGAAGCGCAGCTTGCGCAGGTAGCCGAGCGAGGAATAGCCGGTGCCGAAGTCGTCGAGCGCGATCTTGCAGCCCAGCGCCATGACCTGTTCCAGCGCCGAACGGGCAAGGGTGGCATCGCGCAGGAAGATGCTTTCGGTCACTTCCAGTTCGAGGCGCGAGGCGGAGAGCCCGCTCTGGGTGAGGGCGGCGACGACGCTCGGCGCGAAGTTGTGGTCGAGGAGTTGCTCGCCCGAGACGTTGACCGCCACGCGCACATGCTCGGGCCAGTTCATCGCCTCGCGGCAGGCTTCCTTGAGCACCCATTCGCCGATCGGGACGATCAGGCGGGTGTCTTCGGCCAGCGGGATGAACTTTGCCGGGCTGACGAAGCCGTGTTCCTTGCTGTTCCAACGCAGCAGGGCCTCGAACGAGAGCACGCCTTCGCTATGGGCATCGACCACGGGCTGGTAATTGAGCGTGAATTCCTCGCGCTGGAGCGCCGCGCGCAGCGAGAATTCGAGCTGGCGGCGCTCTTCGGCATGGGCGTGGAGCGCGGGCTCGTACGTGTAATGGGCGTTGCCGCCGCCGTCCTTCGAACGGTAGAGGGCAAGGTCGGCATTGCGCATCAGCGTCTCGACCGTCTGCCCGTCGCGCGGGCCGATCGCGGAGCCGACCGAGGCGCCCACGTAAAGCGTATGATGGTCCACGTGGTAGGGCTGCGACAGGGAGTGGATCACCCGCTGCGCCACGCGGTTCACATGTTCGAGGTCCGAAGCATCGCGGATGACGATGGCGAATTCGTCGCCGCCGAGGCGGCCGCACAGTTCGCTGTCGGTCATCTGGCTCTTGAGCCGCTCGGACACGCGGGCGAGCAACTGGTCGCCGACGAGGTGGCCTAGCGTGTCGTTGACGGCCTTGAACCGGTCGAGGTCGATCATCAGGAAGGCGCAGCGGGTGCGCCACTGTTCGGCATAGACCAGTGCTTCGCCCAGGGCCTCGGTCAGCATCAGGCGGTTGGGCAGGCCGGTCAGCGTATCGTAGCGGGCGAGCCAGGCGATCTTGTCGGAATTCTCGCGCGCTTCGGTGACGTCCGAGCCGACGCCGCGGAAGCCGTCGAACTGGCCGTTGTCGCTGATCTTGGGGGTGCCGGAAAGCTCCCACCAGCGCGGGTGGCCGTCAATCGAGACGCGCACCAGCACGTTCGAGAAGCTCTCGCGGCGCTTGAGGCGTTCGGCAAGGTCATGAAGGCTGGGAGGGAACTGGCCGCTGTCCCAGGCGGAGCCGGCGATCAGCTGGATGAAGGGGACGCCTTCGATCTCGGAGGCATCGCGGCCCAGGGCAAAGGCGAAGCGGGGGGACACGGCGCGCACGCGGCGGGCGGTGTCGATCTGCCAGAGCCAGTCGGCCTCGCCCTCCTCGAACTCGCGCAGCAGCATCGAGACGACCTCGTCACGCTCGTGCATGCCGGCTTCGGCAACCTTGGTCGAAAGGTACTGGCGCGCGCTTTCCACGGCCCCGGCAATGACGACGCCCACGAAGGCCAGGCCGACCAGCGCCATGTCATAGGTGCCAAGGACGATGAAGTAGGCGATCGTCGAGCCGCCGACGATGCTGGTGAAGATCAGCGTGCCCAGCGGTACGCCGGGCACCAGAACCGCGCAGGCGGTCATCAGCATGGCGACCACGGTCCAGAGTTTGACTTGTACCTGCTGGTCGACGAAGGGCCCGAAAGCGCAGACCGGGATGGCCCAGATCACCGCGCGGGCAATCACTGTCACGGCATGGCTGCGAATTTCGGCGCGGGCCAGGCGGCGCCGTTCGGCATCGGCGAACTGGCGCTCGTTTCGCATGCCCCACCACAGGACGATGAAGGCGCAGCCCGCCCAGCCGGCTATGGCGAGAGGGGGCAGGTGGCGCAGCAGCACCGCGATGGCGGCGATGATGGCCGCCACTTGTGTTGCCATGCGTACAGCCTTCGCGCGGGCAAGGCAGGAGTACTGGAGACCGCGAAGGTGTGCCCAGTCACCCTCTGCCGGCTCGGTAAAACCGAGCACGGCAAGGACGGGCAGCTCCTTCGGGAGAGCTTGAGGTGATTGCGACCGTTTTTCCACGTAGTCTGGATAGCGGCTGAAGGGTTATTATGAGGTAAAAGGGCGCGGGCCCCGGCAGGAAACTACTCGACGGTCACGCTCTTGGCGAGGTTGCGGGGCTGGTCGACGTCGGTGCCCTTCACGCATGCGACGTGATAGGCCAGAAGCTGTACCGGCACGGCATAGACCAGCGGCGCGATCAGCGGGTGGACACGCGGCATCTCGATCGTGGCGATGCAGCCTTCGCCCGCCTCGGCAATGCCTTCGGCGTCGGAGATCAGCACCACCTTGCCGCCGCGCGCGCGCACTTCCTGCATGTTGCTGACGGTCTTTTCGAACAGCGGTCCGGAAGGGGCGAGGACGATCACCGGCACGGCTTCGTCGATCAGCGCGATGGGACCGTGCTTCATTTCGCCCGAGGCATACCCTTCGGCGTGGATGTAGCTGATTTCCTTGAGCTTCAGCGCGCCTTCGAGGGCCAGCGGATAGTCCGGCCCGCGCCCGAGGTAGAGCACGTCGCGGGCAGGGGCGATAAGATGCGCCATCGCCGCGATCTCTTCGTCGAAGGCGAGTGCGGCGTTGAGGCTGGCCGGGGTCTGCAGCAGGTGCTGGACGACCTCGTTCTCTTCCGCGCGGTCCATGCGCCCGCGCTTGACGGCAAGATGCGCGGCCAGGGCAGCGAGCACGGCCAACTGGCAGGTGAAGGCCTTGGTGGAGGCGACGCCGATTTCGGGGCCCGCGTGGGTCGGCAGCAGCAGGTCCGCCTCGCGGGCCATCGTGCTGGTGGGCACGTTGACGACGACGGCGATGGTCTGCCCGGCCGCCTTGCAGTGCTTGAGCGCGGCCAGCGTGTCCGCCGTCTCGCCCGACTGCGAGATGAAGAGCGCCAGGCCGCCCGGCTCCAGAACGGGGTCGCGGTAGCGGAATTCGGACGCCACATCGATGTCGACCGGCAGGCGGGCGAAGGTCTCGATCCAGTACTTTGCGACCATGCCCGCGTAGAAGCTGGTGCCGCAGGCGACGATGGTGATGCGCTTGATTGCCGAAAGGTCGAAATCGATCTGCGGCAGGGCGACCGACTGATCCACCTGGTGGATGTAGCTGCGCAGGGTCTGCGCCACTACGGTCGGCTGCTCGAAGATCTCCTTTTGCATGAAGTGGCGGTAATTGCCCTTCTCGATGGCGACCGCCGAGGCGCCGGAGGAGACGATTTCGCGCTCTACCGGGTTGTTGTCGGCATCGAAGATCCGTGCGCCCTCGCGGGTGATGACCACCCAGTCGCCTTCCTCGAGGTAGGAGATGCGCTGCGTCAGCGGGGCAAGCGCCAGCGCGTCCGAGCCAAGATAGGTCTCGCCCTCGCCATAGCCGACGACCAGCGGTGAGCCGAGGCGGGCGCCGATCAGGAGGTCGGGGTGCTGGCGGAAGGCGATGGCAAGGGCAAAGGCGCCGCGAAGCTGCGGAAGGACGACCTTCACCGCCTCTTCCGGCGAAAGCCCGGCCTCGACCTGTTCGGACACGAGATGGGCGACCACTTCGGTGTCGGTCTGGCTCTCGAATGTGCGGCCCCGCGATTCGAGAGCTTCGCGAAGGGGGCGGAAGTTCTCGATGATGCCGTTGTGGACGAGGGCGAGGTGCTCGGTCGCATGGGGGTGGGCGTTGGCGGCGGTGGGCGCGCCGTGGGTGGCCCAGCGGGTATGGGCGATGCCGATCAGGCCATCGGCGGGGTCGCGGGCCAGTTCGTTGACGAGGTTGATCAGCTTGCCCTGGGCACGGCGGCGGATCAGCTGGCCGTTTTCGACCGTGCAGACGCCGGCGCTGTCATATCCTCGATATTCCATGCGCCGAAGGCCGTCGACGAGCCGATCCGCGACCTGTTCCTTGCCGACGATGCCGATGATTCCACACATGCGCTTGAAGTACCTTGTTCGAGACGAGACTGCCTTGCCCTTACGCCGATAATCGTTGGCGTTTGGTGGCGCCACCATGAAGGCTTGGTAATGTGTGCAAAGCCGCGGGAATTTTGATCGGGAGGCAGGGCCTCAATCGTCGCCGTCGATCATGCCTGCAAGGCCGCCCAGCGCGCCAAGGCCGAGCAGGGTGCTTTCGCCGCGATTCTGCCCGCCATAGGGCATCGCCGCCGCCATCATCCGCCCGGCCAGGCGCGAGAACGGCAGCGACTGGATCCAGACTTTGCCGGGCCCGCGCAGGCGGGCAAAGAACACGCCTTCGCCGCCGAAGATCATCGACTTGACCGAGCCTGCGCGGATCACGTCGAAATCGATTCCCGAGGTGAAGGCGGCGACGCAGCCGGTGTCGATATGCAGTTCCTCACCCGGCTCCAGCGTGCGTTCGATGACGGTGCCGCCCATCTGCACGAAGACCCAGCCGTCGCCGTCCAGCCGCTGCATGATGAAGCCCTCACCACCGAACAGGCCGGTCATGATCTTCTGCTGGAAGTGGATGCCGATCGACACGCCGCGCGCGGCGCAGAGGAAGGCGTCCTTCTGGCAGATCAGGCGGCCGCCGATCTCGTCCAGCTTGATCGGTACGATCGAGCCGGGAATCGGCGCCGCGAACGCGACTCGGGCCTTACCGCGACCTTCGTGCGTGAAGACGGTGGTGAACAGGCTCTCCCCGGTCACGAGTCGCTTGCCGGCGCCGAGCAGCTTGCCCATGAAGCCGCCGCCCTGCTGTTCGGAGCCGTCGCCGAACACCGTGGACATCGTGATCGGGGCGTCTTTCCAGACCATCGCGCCTGCTTCGGCGACCGCGCTTTCACCGGGATCCAGTTCGATTTCAACGAACTGGAGCTCCTGACCCTTGATCTCGAAGTCGACATCGTCGGCCACGGAGGCGCTGCGGCTGTGGCTCCAGGGGCTGGTGGGCATGAAAAACTCCGGATGTTGAAATAAGGTTTGCCGTGATCTGGGTGCGGCGAAACATCTTGTCAAACTGCGCTCGTCGGATACTCTAGGAACTTCGACGAAGACCATTCGATGAAACAGCCCGGCACAGACTGGCGCACGAAGGTCCGATCGGGAGAGGACTGTGCCGATGAACTTCATGATGAAGTCGGTTTCGTTGCTGGTTTCCGTCGCCGCTTCGGCGATTCCGGGTCTTGCAACCGCCGGCGAAGCTACGCCGATTGCGCTGATCAGCAGCGCTGCCCACGCCGAATATGTCGGCATGGTCAGCCGTGGTTTCGACATGATCCGGGCGGGCAAGCCCGGCAAGGCGGTGAAGCTGTTCGATTCGGTGATTTCCGCCAATGAGCAGGGGCTGACGGGCGATGCCCGGCCGCGCCTGTGCCTGTCGGAAAAGGCGTCGGGCCATGCCGCGCCGCGCGATGCGGTGATGGTCAGCAGCGCGGTATGCGACGCGCATTTCGGCAAGGGATTTGCGCTGGTCGATCTTGGCCGGGGCGATCTGGCCGAGGCGGAACTGCGCCGCGCCACCGAACTGGCGCCGGACAATGCGCATTATGCCAACGAATATGCCGAGTTGTTCAAGTCTCGCCGGCAGTTCCAGGAAAGCTACGACCTGTTCGCGCGCGCCTGGTCGGTGGTGGACAAGGATACCAAGGGGCCGGATGCCGGGATCGCTGCCCGCGCGCTGCGCGGCATGGGTTTCAACCTGATCGAGCTTGGCCGCCTGGACGAGGCGAAGACGATGTTCTCGCAGTCGCTTGCGTATGATGCCGGCAATGCCGCGGCAAAAACCGAACTGGACTTCATCGCCCAGCGTCAGGCCATCGGCTCCTGAGTTCAAGGGCGAGGGCGGCATCGGCCGCCCTCCGTCTTTTTGCTTGGCGCCGTCTTACTTGGGGCCTTACTTGGCCTCGGCGGCCTTTTCGGCCTTTTTCTTCTTCATCGCGTCGTGGAAGCGGTCGGCCCAGCCGGGTTTGACCAGCTGTTCGCCGCGCACCAGGCGAAGCTCGCCGTCACCCACGTCGCGCGTCACCGTGCTGCCCGCCGCGACGATGGCATCGGCGCCGATCTTCACCGGGGCGACCAGCGCGCTGTTGGAGCCGATGAACGCACCTTCGCCGATGACGGTGCGGTACTTGAAGTAGCCGTCATAGTTGCAGGTGATCGTGCCCGCGCCGAGGTTGGCCCTGGCGCCGACCGTGGCATCGCCGACGTAAGTGAGGTGATTGGCCTTGGCGCCTTCGCCCAGTTCCGCGTTCTTGATCTCGACAAAGTTGCCGACCTTGGAACCCTTGCGCAGCAGCGCGCCGGGGCGCAGGCGGGCATAAGGGCCGACACTCACGCCGGTTTCGATCGTCGCGCCTTCGATGTGCGAGAAAGCGTGGATGGTCACTCCGTCCGCTACTGAAACGCCGGGGCCGAACACCACGTTGGGCTCCACGGTGACGTCGCGGCCAAGCTGCGTGTCCCAGGCGAAAAACACGGTTTCGGGCGCGATCAGCGAGACGCCGTCGGCCATGGCCGCCGCGCGGCGGCGGGCCTGCCAGCGGCCTTCCGCCTCGGCCAGTTCGCCGCGGCTGTTGATGCCGCCCACTTCGTGCGGATCCTGGGTGACGATCACGGCGCAAGTGCGACCGTCCAGCGTCGCCACGTTGACGATGTCGACAAGGTAATATTCCCCTTGCGCATTGTCGTTGCCGACGCGGGATAGCAGATCGAACAGGTCGGCCGACTTCACCGCCATCAGGCCCGAATTGCACAGGCGGCAGGCGCGCTGTTCCTCGGTGGCGTCCTTGTATTCGACCATCATGGCGATGCGGCCATCGTCATGGGCCAGCACGCGGCCATATTGCAGCGGGTCTTCCGGCTCGAAGCCGAGCACGACCACGGCCGGCGCGTCCGGCGCATGGAGCCGGTCGATCATCGCGCGCATCGTCTCGGTGCTGACGAAAGGCACGTCGCCATAAAGAACCAGCACGTCGCCCGAAAACCCGGTGAGCGCCTCTTCCGCCTGCTGCACCGCGTGGCCGGTGCCCAGTTGCGGGTCCTGCACCGCGATGGTGGCGCGGCTTCCCAGCGCCTTTTCAAGCTGTTCGCGGCCATGCCCGGCCACCACCACCTGTTTCTCAGGGGCAAGCGCGGCGGCGCTTTGCAGCAGGTGTTCCAGCATCGGCCGGCCGGCGATGGGATGAAGGACCTTGTGCAGGTCGCTCTTCATGCGGGTGCCCTTGCCGGCGGCGAGGACGACGATTGCGAGCGGATTGGAATTTTCGACCATGTTCATCACTTGCCAGCAAATTGTTGCGGTTTCTACTTCGGGGAGGCACTGAAGAGGGGATGACGCAGTTCCCTTTCGACGTAGTCGGCTTCGATCTTGACGGCACCCTTCTCGATACGCTCGGCGATCTTGCCGTGGCGCTCAATCATGCGCTTGCGATCGAAGGGCGGCCAGCCATTGCCGTGGACGGGGTGCGCGATCTTGTTGGCGGCGGCGCGAAAAAGATGCTCGCCAAGGGCCTCGAAGTCACTGGCGGCGGGGTTTCGGACGAGCGGCTGGACGAACTCCACGCCGCGCTGCTCGATTTCTATGCGGACAATGTGGCCCATACCACCCGCTTCTACCCGGGCGGCGAGGCGATGCTCGACGGGCTGGCCGCGCGCGGCGTGAAGGTGGCAGTCGTCACCAACAAGCTGGAACGGCTGGCGGTGGAGATCTTTGCCGAACTGGGCCTGACCGACCGTTTCTTCACCGTGATCGGCGGCGATACCCTGGGCCCCGGGCGCGCCAAGCCCAGGCCCGACCTGATCGAACTGATGCTGGAACGGGCCGGCGCCGGTGAGCGTCCGATCCGGGCGGCGTTTGTCGGCGATACGACCTACGATACCGGGGCGGCGGCGGCGGCGGGCATTCCCTGCGTTGCCGTCAGCTTCGGTTTCAACGACCGGGCTCCGCAAGATCTCGGCGCGGCGGCGGTGATCGACCATTTCGACGAACTCATCCCGGTGCTGGAGCGGCTCTGACCCGTCAGGCTTCCATGTTGTCGAAGACGTAGCCGAACGAGCGTACCGTGCGCGGCAGGTGCGGCACCTGCATCGTGCGCAGCTTGCGGCGCAGGCGGCTGACCCACGAATCGACCGTGCGCTCGTCACAGACCTCGACGCTCTTGCCGAGCACCCCGATCAGTTCGCCGCGCGTGAACACCCGGTTGGGATTACGCGCGAAGTGGTTGAGCAGGCGCTGCTCGTTCGATTGCAGCGGCACGACGAGGCCCTTGTAGCGTGTCAGGTGCGAATCGGGCTGGATCACCAGTTCGCCGATCTGGATTGCCGGCACTTCCTTGCGAGCGGCCGAAACCGGCTGGTAGATACGCAGGCGCTGCACCAGCGCCTTGGGCGAAAGCGGGCCGATCAGGTAGTCGTCCGCCCCTGCTTCCAGCGCGCGGGCCTGCGCGCGGGGATCGGGTTCGGGCAGCACCATGGTGATGTGGAGCGGGTGATCGTTGATACGGTCGCGCAGCAGCCCGCAAAGCTGCAATCCCGACATTTCGGGCAGCAGCCAGTCCACGAAGACCCATGTCGGTCCTCGCAGCGCGCGGGCGCACAGATCGGTTGCGTCGGTCACTTCCGCCTCGAAGGTCAGGAAGTTGTCGCGGATGGCGCCGACGTGGGTGAGGTCGCCCGAAGTCAGCACGATGTCGCCGGATTTGATCATTGCATCCTGCAATTCGATGGAAATGATCAGGTCCCATAAGCCCGAGGTAGCCGCCACACACGTGTCAAATTTGTCATGTTTGCGGCGTCACAATCCGGTCAAGAAAAATACAAGAAACCAACATGGTTCTGACCAAGGCCATGCCTAGTCAGCCTCCCTGCCGCCCCGGTGGCGGTCCTCGCAGCGCAACTGCGCGAGGGCAAATCGAGAGATTCAGGGAGTTTCCACATGATTCGCCACGCCATCCGTCTGGCGGCCACGTGCAGCATCGTCGCGCTGGCGCAGATGCCGGTTGCCGCGTTTGCAGCCGACGCCGCTGCCGCACCCGAAGCTGCAGCTGCCGAAAGCGGTGAAGGGGCTCCGATCATCGTCACCGCGACCAAGCGCGAGACCGACCTGCAGAAGACGCCGATCGCCATCGCCGTGGTCTCCAGTGCCGATCTCGAAAAGCAGCACGTCCAGAGCCTGATCGACCTTGCCAGCGGCACCGTTCCCTCGCTGCGCGTTGCCACCTTCGAGGCGCGCCAGTCGGCGCTGACCGTCGGCATTCGCGGCATCGTGCCGTTCGACGCCAACCAGACCGCGCGTGACCAGGGCGTTGGCGTCTATCTCGACGGCGTCTACCTCGGCCGCCAGCAGGGCCTGAACGCCGCGCTGTTCGACGTGCAGCGCATCGAAGTGCTGCGCGGTCCGCAAGGCACGCTGTTCGGCCGCAACACCGAAGGCGGCGCGCTGTCGATCGTGACCAAGGCGCCCACCGGCGAGTTCGGCGGCCGCGTGGAGGCGGGCATCGGCAACTACGGCCAGCGCACCGGCGAAGCCCACATCGACCTGCCCGAATTCAACAACATCTCGATCAAGGTGGACGGCGTCTACCAGCATCAGGATGCCACGGTGAAGAACCCCGCCGCAGGCCAGGTCGGCTGGAACTATTACGACCGCGTCGGTGGCCGTATCCAGGCCCAGTGGAAGCCGGTGGAAGGCTTCACGGCGAACATCTCGTTCGACAAGTCGCGCGACGACAACACGCCGATGTACAGCCAGCTCATCAACTACAACCCGAACAACCTGCCGGTGGCCACGCTGGCGCAGATCGCCGCCAACGGCGGCAAGCTGCCGAGCGGTTATATCGCCCCGCTTTCCCCGCTCGTTCAGGTCAGCGGCGACAAGCGCATGAAGACCGCCGACATCGGCGTGCCGCAGCAGGTCAGCACCGACCGCACGCAGGGCGTGATGGGCAACCTCAGCTATGATCTGAACTCGGATCTGACCCTGCGTTCGATCACCGCGTGGCGTCAGGTCGATACCGACCAGTACGACAACTCGGGCGGCGCGCACCGCACGGTGTTCCTGCCGAACACCAAGTTCAGCCGCTACTCGCTCTCGTTCCTCGACCAGCACCAGTTCAGCCAGGAACTGCAGCTTGTCGGCAGCCTGCCCAACCTCGATTTCGTGGCGGGCGGCTACTACTACAACGAGCACGCCAGCGAGAACGCGGCGACGCCCAGTTCGAACCAGTGGAACGCGGACGGCACCGGCTACACTACGCTGAGCCCGAACGTGACCGGCACGGTCTCCTCGAGCAACCAGGGCTGGTCCGACGACTCGCTGTTCCTCCAGCGCGACAGCCACGCCAAGGCCGAGAGCCTCGCCGCCTTCGCGCAGGCCACCTACACCCCGCCGATGCTCGATCAGCTCCACCTGACGGTCGGCGCGCGCTACACGCATGACAAGCGCGACGGCACGTTGGACATCGTGAACGGCGCTGCGGTCGATTACGGCTTCCACTACAGCAAGGACCGGTTCGACCCGATGGTCACGCTGGCCTATGACGCCACGCAGGACCTGAACTTCTATGCGAAGTACTCCACCGGCTACCGCGCCGGCGGCGCGAACGACCGTTCGCAGACTTTCGATGCCTTCGGCCCGGAAACCGTGAAGTCCTACGAAGTCGGCGCGAAGATGATGTTCCTCGACCGCAAGGTGCGCCTGAACCTTGCCGGCTACATCATGGATCGTGACGGTACCCAGGTCGATTTCGACAACGTGAACACCGATCCCAGCAGCCCCTACTTCAACCTGCACACGCAAGAAACGACCAACGCGCCGGGCACCACCAAGATCCGCGGTGTCGAGGCGGAACTGAACGTCCATCCGATCGACAACCTGTCGCTGGGTGCATCCTATGCCTATACCTACACCAAGGTGCCCAAGACGCTGAACCCGTTCCTCAGCACCGCGACCACCTCGGTCTATCAGAACGTCTTCATCGTCTATACGCCGAAGAACGCGGCCTCGGGCTTCATCGACTACAGCATCCCGGTGGGAAGCCGTGACGAGAGCGTCCAGTTCCACCTCGATGCCGCCTATGCAGGCCGCCAGTACAGCTTCGAGGACGAGAACGTGAAGGCGCAGAGCAGCTTCATCGTCAACGGCCGCATCGCGCTGGCCGACATCCCGATGAGCGACAACGGCACCAAGCTGACCGTTTCGGTGTGGAGCCGCAACCTGCTCAACGAGACGCACATCTACCGTCTCTCCTATGCCAACGCGAACACGCTGGGCGCTTACGGCAACTTCAACCCGCCGCGTACGTTCGGCGTGGAAGGCACCGTTCGCTTCTGATCCTGTCCTCGGCGGGCGGGCTCCAATCCCGGAGCCGGTCTGCTCAATTCCCTGCAACAGCCTTCGCGCGGCGCGGCTTCGGCCGTGCCGCGACTTTTTGCGGCGTTGAACGCCGGGGCGATCCGGCGGGTGCTTGCCGGTGCGGCGCGGGTCTGCCAGCCATTCTCCTGGAAAAGACGCCCGCAGGAGCGGCGCCGAGGGAGACGACGATGCCGACACCGGGTGAAAAGCTGCGCGCGCTGATCGAGAGCGGCGAGCATTTTGTCGCCGCCGAGGCCTATTCGGCGCTGACCGGGCGGATCGTCCAGAAAGTCGGCTTCAAGGCGGCCTATCTTGGCGGCCATGCCTGCTCGGCATTTCACTACGCGGTCCCGGACAACGGAATCTTCTCGCAAGTCGAGATGATCGAGCAGTCGGCCCGGATCGCGCAGGCCATCGATATTCCGCTGATCGTCGATGCCGATACGCTGGGCGAGACGGTGGCCGATGCCTATCACTTCACGCGCCGCTACGCCGCTGCCGGGATCGCCGGGTATCATGTCGAGGATGAGGTGAACCCCAAGCATTCCAAGCACGACAACGGGCTGTGTTCCATCGAGGACATGCAATTGCGGATCGAGGCGGGCGTGAAGGCGCGGGGCGATTCCGGGCTGGTCATTATTGCGCGCTGCGACGAACTCTACACCAGCGCCAATGGCGGCGGCGGCTCGGGCTCGGTGGAGGAGGCGATCCGGCGCGGTCACGCCTATGCCGAGGCGGGGGCCGACGCCATCGTCTTCGCCAGCGCACCGCCCGCGCAGCAGGCCGAGGTGATCCCGCATATGAAGATCCCGGTCTGCACGCTGGGTTTCAACCTGCCGGATACCGCCTTCACGCTGTCGACCGCGTGGGGCTGGGTCTCGGCGGCGGTCGGTCATCTCGCCATGGCGCGGGAACTGATGGAGACGGGCTCGGTGAAGAGCGCGATGGGCGCCTTCGCCAACTTCCCGGAAAAGTACGATCTGATCGACCAGGCGCTCTACGACGATCTCATCGCCGAATGGGCCGAACGCACCGGACGGCCGACGCGGCCCAATCACGCGCGCTGAACGGGACGAGCCGGGGGACCGTCTCCCCCGGCCCGGACATCCGTTACTTCACAGGTTCGGTGACACCTTCCGGCAGGGCCAGCACTTCGAGGCCCTGCGCGGGATCGAGATAGCGCCGCGCTTCGGCTTCGACGTCGGCGGCGGTGAGCGCCTGAAGGCGGTCGTGCGCCAGCTTGAAGCGTTCGATGCGGTCCGCCTCGGTCTGGGCGCGGTCCACCAGCGCCATCCAGCCGGCATTGCTCTTGAGCGCGTTCTGGAAGGCTTCGAGCAGCGGCTGGCGCGCGCGTTGCAGCACGTCGTCGCTCACCGGCGCCTTGCGCAGCTGCGTCATCACATCGGCAATCGCCTTGCGGGCGGCGGGCACGTCGGCAACGTCCACCGAGGCGGCCACGGCAAAGGTACCGTAGCCCTTCCAGCGGCGCGACAGCGCGGCACCGGCCGAAGGCGAATAGGCCTTGCCGAGCGCTTCGCGCAGGCTGTCGGTCAGTTCGATGCGCACCACCCGTTCGAGCAGTTGCAGCTTGAGCGTCTCGATCGCATCGGCATCGTCGCGCGTCGGCCAGGTTACGCGCAGCAGCGCCTGATCGGCCGGGCCGGTGTGGCGGACCACGCGCGGCTTGCGGTCCGCGGTGAACGTGCGCGGCGGCTGGTCGGCGTACTCGCGGAAGGCGGTTTCGCGCGCGGGCAGGGCGCCCAGCGTGGCGGCGACATCGGCAATCGCCTTGTCCTCGTCGACATCGCCGACGATGCCGACCTCGATGGCGCCGTGCGCCAGCCGGTCGCCGATATCGGCCTTCAGCTTGGCATAAGTGAGCTGGCGGTAGTCTTCCAGCTTGCCCAGGCTGAAGCGGGGGTCGTTGTCGGAAACGATGGTGCCGAGATCGGCCTGCATCGCCGAACCCGGCGTCGCGCGAAGGCTGGCGAAGGCGTTGTTGATCTGCTGGCGGTACTGCACTTCGCCTTCCGCCCGGTAACCGGGATCGGTGATCAGCGCGGTGAGCAGTTGCAGCTGCAATTCGAGGTCGCGCGGCGTCGTTCCGGCTTGCGCCGCGAAGCTGGCTTCGCCCTTGCCGAGCCCGAAGCCCAGCGTGTGCCCGGCCATGATCGTGTCGAGTTCGTCGCGGCTGTGCTTCCCGAGGCCACCTTCGTCCATGTAGGGCACCATGTCGGTCGCATGCGGGTTGGCGCGGGTGTCGAGCATGTTGCCGCCGTCGATGGCCACGCTGACGGCGATGCGGTCCCTGGTGATGTCGGTATGCTTGAGGTTGAGCATCACGCCATTGGCGAAACGCACCTCGCGGATGCCGTAAAGCGGATCGAGCGTGTCGGAAACGACCGTGCCGGGGGTCCCGAAATCGGTATAGGCGAACTGCGCCGTGGCGGCGGCCTGCTCGGCGGGGAGCGGCGCGTGCATGGCCTGGCGCCACGCCTCGCGCAGGGCCTTTTCACCGCCTGTCGGGGCAGTGCGGCCCTCGAAGCGGATCAGCGGCTTGTCGAGCGCGAGGGCCTCGCGCTTCATCGCCGCCAGCACGGCGGCGGGGGTGATCTGCGGGGCAAAGGCCGTGAAGCGGTCGAGCGCGCCTTGCGGCGTCGAGGGAACCTGACGGTCGTCGACGAGCGAGAGCGCGGCGGCGGCAAGGGCGGCATTGTTGCGGGTATTTGCCGAGCCTGCGGCATTGGTCAGAGCGGTGCGCAGCTGGGCGAGCTGTTCGGCCACTTCCGCATCGGTGAAGCCGCCGGTCAGCGCACGGCGGTATTCGCGGGTGGCCGCGGCAAGGCCATCGGCCCATTTCCCGTCCACGCTGTCGATGATGAGGCGGGTGGAGCGAGCGGCCTCGAACACGTCGCCGGTGCCGAAACCGGCGCCGCGGAACGGCGGTTCGGCACTGCGGGAGAGGCGCTGGAGACGGCGGTTGACGATGTCGTAGCCGACCGAGCGCAGCAGGTTTTCCTGCCGCTGGGCGATCGTGTCGGGCTCGTCCAGCCACTTGCCGTTACGCTGGATTACCAGCCGCTCGGAGAGCGCGGGGTCGATCCAGATGGCGGTGCGGTCCTTGTCCTTGGGATTGACCGGACCGGCATCGGGCTGCGCTTCGGCGGGGCGCGGCGCCCAGTCGGTGAAGCGGCTGCGGATGGCGGTTTCCACGGCGTCCGCGTCGAAATCGCCGATCACCACCAGCGTGGCATGAGCGGGCACGTATTCGCGCTCGTAGAAGGCGCGCAGCGATGCGGCGCTGGCCGCGTTCAGGGTTTCCGTCGTGCCGATCGGGAAACGGCGGACATAGCGCGAGGCCGGATAGAAGAACCCGGCCGAGGCCACGCTGTTGCGGTAGCCGTAGCTGTTACGGTCGCGCATTTCCGAGAAGATCACGCCGCGCTCGCGGTCGACGGCAGCCTGGGCGATGGTCAGCTCGCTGGCAGTCTCGCGCATCAGCATCAGTGCGGTATCCAGCAGGTGTTGGTCGGCGCGCGGCAGGTCGAGCTTGTAGACGGTGCGCTCGAAGGTGGTCGAGGCATTGGTGTCGGCACCGAAGGCCAGCCCCTCACGCTCCAGCAGCGGCACCATCTGGCCTTCGGGGACGTGGGCCGAGCCGTTGAAGGCCATGTGTTCGAGGAAGTGCGCAAAGCCCTGTTCGGCATCGGTTTCGTCAAGCGATCCGGCGGCGATCTCCATGCGTACCACGGCCGTGCCGGCGGGGGTCGCATTGTGGCGGATCACATAACGCATGCCGTTGGGCAGGCGGCCGAAGCGAAAGTCGGGATCGACCGGGACGTCGCTCTTCTCGAAGGCCCAGCTGCTGTCCTCGGCACGCGGCGCGGCTACGGCTTCGCGCGCCGTGGCCGGAGCGGAAATGGCAGGGATGGCGGCGCCAAGGAGGAGGGCGGTAATGAGAATCGTTCGCATGTAGCGCCAGTGCCTGAGCAAGATGCTGATAACAAGAGGTGATTTGTGCGAATTCAGGCCGCTTTCGCAAGCCTTGACGCGAAAAGGCCCGGCACACCTTGCGGTGGCCGGGCCTTTGCATGCGTTCAGGCGATGCCTTACTTGCCGCGCAGCTTGCGGTGCTTCGACAGGTCGAGCACTTCGCTCGGGCCATTGTCGTCCTGCAGCAGGCCGAGGCGGCGGGCGACTTCCTGGTAGGCCTCTTCCTCACCGCCCAGATCGCGGCGGAAGCGGTCCTTGTCCAGCTTCTCGCCGGTGTGCATGTCCCACAGGCGGCAACCGTCGGGGCTGATTTCGTCGGCCAGGATCACGCGGCTGTAGTCGCCGTCCCAGATACGGCCGAATTCGAGCTTGAAGTCGACGAGGCGGATGTCGATCGCCGCGAACATGCCGCACATGAAGTCGTTCACGCGGATCGCCATCGACGAGATGTCCTGCATCTCCTCGTTGGTGGCCCAGCCAAAGCAGGCGATGTGCTCTTCGGCGACCAGCGGATCGCCCAGCGCGTCGTCCTTGAAGTAGTATTCGATCAGCGTGTGCGGCAGCATCTCGCCCTCGGGGATGCCGAGGCGCTTGGAGATCGAGCCGGCCGCCACGTTGCGCACCACGACCTCGATCGGGATGATCTCGACCTGGCGGACCAGCTGCTCGCGCATGTTGAGGCGGCGGATGAAGTGGTTGGGCACGCCGATGTGGTTGAGGCGCGTGAACACGTACTCGCTGATGCGGTTGTTGATCACGCCCTTGCCCTGGATCGTGCCCTTCTTCTGCGCGTTGAACGCAGTGGCATCGTCCTTGAAGTACTGGATCAGGGTGCCGGGTTCGGGGCCCTCGTAGAGGATCTTGGCCTTGCCCTCGTAGATCTGGCGGCGACGGGACATGCGTGTTCGTCCTTGAATGGATAAAAAGAGCAAGCCCCGGCGCGGGGGCGTCGCTAGGCGACAGCTCGGCCGGGGCGTTCGAGCGCGCATATAATTCAATGGGGGGCAAAAGCAAACCGGCTTGCGTCATCCGGTCGGCGATGCAGGGTGCGTGAGGCTGGTGGCGGAGGAAGTGTGCCACTATTGCGAGCGCGGTGCGCCGCTTCTATCCCGTGTTTGCAGACGGTTCGCGGCCGGGACGTGGCCGTAACGTGGACGGACCCTGGACGGACCCCAGACGGACATTGCCATGACATTGACCATACGCACGCTGACAGGAGCCGAGATTCTCTCGGCCGTGGACGATCTTGCGCGCCTGCGCATGACGGTCTTTGCCGAGTGGCCCTATCTCTACGACGGCGATCCGGCCTACGAACGTGATTATCTTGCCGCCTTCGTGAAGGCGCCCGGCGGGGTGCTGGTGGCGGCCTGCGAGGGCGGTCGCATCGTCGGCGCGGCAACCGCGTCGCCGCTCGCGGCGCAGGAGCAGGCCTTGCGCGGGCCTGTCGAGATGCATGGAATCGACGTGTCCGAGGCGTTCTATTTCGGCGAATCGGTGCTGCTGGGCGAATGGCGCGGGCAGGGGGTGGGCCACGCCTTCTTCGACCAGCGCGAAGCGCAGGCGCGCAAGGCGGGGGCACGGATCGCCGTTTTTGCATCGGTGGTCCGCGAGGCCGCTCATCCCGACCGGCCCGCGGCCTACCGCCCGCTCGATGCGTTCTGGAGCAAGCGCGGCTACGCGCCGCTGGATGGGCTTACCTGCACCCTTTCGTGGAAGGACCACCGCGACGCGGCGGAATCCGCCAAGACGCTGCGCTACTGGTCACGCCTTCTGTAGTGCCGCGATCAGGCCTCTGGCACCTGCCGTCACTTGCTCCCAGGTGGTAACGAAGCCTTCCGGACCGCCGAAGTAGGGATCCTCGACATCGCGGCCCGCCATGCCCGGCACATGGTCCAGCATCAGCGAGAGGCTCGCCCGCGTTCCGCCGGGGCGCGAGGGGGCAAGCCGGCGCAAGTTGCCGAGGTTGCTGTTATCCATCGCCACGATCAGGTCGAACCGGTCGAAGTCGTCGGCCCCGACCTGCCGGGCCTGGTAGGACGAGATGTCGATGCCGTGCCGCAGCGCCTCGGCGCGGGCGCGCGGATCGGGGGCATTGCCGATATGCCAGGAGCCGGTTCCGGCGGAATCGACCAGGACATCGAACCCGGCGCGGGCCGCTTCGCAGCGCAGGGCCGCCTCGGCCAGCGGCGAGCGGCAGATATTGCCGAGGCAGACAAAAAGGATGGCGGGCGTAACGGGCTGGCTCATTCTTTCGGATTAGCGGTGCGCCCCTCATGCCTCAACCGTCAAGGCGATCCCGGTTGCCGACGCCATCCGCAAGGGATGGGCGGTTGCGGTGATGTATCGTTTGTTTTCAAGGCAAAGGGGCGCTTTCTGCAGGCCGCCTGGCAAGGTTAATTTGGCGTTTCCATCGATTGGCTACGTTTTGTCGAGGATGCGCGCCGTAGCACCACGAAGGGTTTCCTTAAGCATTCCTGTCTAGGGAAACTCCCTGATTACCGGGGGGTATTCCTTCATGACTGGGCTAGCGATGCGCCTCTTGAGTTATCGGTTCCTGCATCTGCTGCGCGACACGGCGGGCAACATCCTGCCGCTGGCCGCCGTCGGCATGATGGTGGCCGCCGCTGTCGTCGGTTCGGGCATCGATCTCAGCCGGGACTACAAGGTGCGCAACCAGCTCCAGGCTGCCTGCGACGCGGCCGTGCTGGCCGGTCGCCGCACGGTGACGACAGCCGGTTTCGACACCGCCTCGCAGACCGCCGCGAACAACTACTTCGCCACCAATTTCGACAGCACCTCGCAGGAAGTGACCGGCACAAGCTTCGTTGCGGCATCGACCGACGGCGGCAAGACCGTTACCGGCACGGCGACGACCACGCTCAACACGCTGGTCATGCGCCTGTTCGGGTTCAACACCTTCACCGTTTCGGTGAGCTGCGCCTCGTCGATGGGCGTGGGCAATGCCGACGTGATGATGGTGCTCGACACCACCGGGTCGATGGGCTCGATCCTGTCCGGCAGCCAGACCCGCCTGGCCGCGCTGCAACAGGCGATGAAGGACTTCTACACGACGCTGGCCAATGCGACGGCGGCCACCAACGCGCGTATCCGTTATGGTTTCGTGCCCTACAGCACCACCGTCAACGTCGGCAAGCTGCTGATGGCGGAGAATCCCGACTACATCGCCGACACCTGGACCTACCAGACCAGGACCGCGGTCTACATCGACTATTCCAATGCCACCAGGACCAACAGTTCGACCACTTATGGCAGCACGTCCTACGGCAACTCGCAGAAGTACACCTCTGGCAACGGCTACTCCAACCAGTCCACTTGCCTGAGCAACATGCCGACGTCCACGACCTGGGCCGATTCGGGGTCGGAATCGGTCACCCTGACGGTGAGCGGGACGAGCCCCAACCTTACCGTCACGCGCAAGGTCAGCCAGGGCCAGACCCAGCGCGTGTACAGCTGCGCGCAGTCCAACAACGGCCGCTGGAACGTCTATTACCAGGATAACACCCGCACCGAGACGACCAACGAGACCTGGACCGGGGCCAAGACGGTCACGCCGACGCCGACCGCGAATTCGGAATTCTACCAGTGGGCCTACCAGCCCTATTCCTGGCCGACCGACGTCTTCAAGACCGGCGAAGCCGCGACGCTCTACACCGGCGACAACGGCACCGCCGTCTCCTCGACCTGGGACGGGTGCATCCTCGAACGCTCCACCGTGGCGACCAGCAGCATCAGCTACAATGCGGTGACCGGCATGTCCCCGTCGAATGCCTATGACATCGACCTCGACACGGTTCCCAGCAACGCCGCCACGCGCTGGGGGCCGTTGTGGCCCGAGGCTGCCTACATGCGCTACAACAGCGGATCGAACAGCACGAAGAGCTACGCCTCGCCCACCACCAGCGGTGCGCTCGCCACCTCGCCCTGTCCGGCGCAGGGGCAGTTGCTCACCGAAATGTCGCAGTCCGCATTCAACACCTATGCCAACTCGCTGGTCGCCAACGGCAATACCTATCTCGACATCGGCATGATCTGGGGCGGGCGGATGATCTCGCCGAGCGGTGTCTTCCAGGACAACGTCAACACCGCCGCGGCAAACGGCGGCGAGGTTTCGCGCCATCTGATCTTCATGACCGACGGCGAGATGCAGACCATCAACACCTACCAGCAGGCCTGGGGCATGGAATACTGGGATCGCAAGGTCGCCAGCGACGGCAGCTCGTCGACCGAGACGGCAAACCATACCAAACGCTTCCTGGCCGTCTGCGAGGCGATCAAGGCCAAGGGTGTGCGGCTTTGGGTAATCGCCTTCACGTCCACCTTGTCGAGTGACCTGACGACCTGCGCCTCGGCCAACAGTTCCTATACGGCCGCCAATGCGACTGAACTGAGCACCGCCTTCCAGGAAATCGCCAAGCAGGTCGGCGAACTGAGGCTGACCCAGTGACCGGGCGCCGCCGTCGCGCTCTGCGCACCCGTCTACGCCGTGATCAGGCCGGTGTCACCGCGCTGGAATTCGCGGTGGCGGGGCCGGTGCTGATCGTGCTGCTGATGGGCATCTTCGATATCGGCCACATGGCCTATGTCAGCGCGGTGCTGCACGGCGCGGTCGAGGAATCGGCGCGTAACGGTACGCTGGAGGCGGTCGATACCGCAGCGCAGGACCAGGCGATCGCCAGCATCGTCGGCAATGTTGCGCCGGGCGTGACGATCGCCGTCACGCGCAGCAGCTATTACGACTTCTCCGACATCGCACGGCCCGAGGCGTGGAACGACGCCAATTCGAACGGCACCTGCGACAACGGGGAAACCTACACCGACGAGAACAAGAACGGCCAGTGGGATGCCGATATCGGCAAGTCGGGCAATGGCGGCGCCAACGACGTTGTCGTCTACACCGTGAAGGCAACCTACAAGCCGCTGTTCCCGATCCCCGGCCTGACCAACCGCGACAACAGCCGCACGCTGACGGCGATCGCGGTGCGGAAGAACCAGCCATACGCGCTGCAGAGCAGCTATGGCTCGGCGGCGGGGAGTTGCCGATGAAGCGGATGCTTGTTCCTCGCCTGCGCCGCGTCATGCGCAGGCTGCGGCGCGATTGCAGCGGCGTGTCGCTGATGGAATTCGCGCTGATGCTGCCGATCATGCTGACGCTGGGCCTCTACGGCACCGAGCTTGCCTACATGGCGATGGTGAAGATGGAGGTTTCCCAGATCGCGACTTCGGTGGCGGACAACGCCTCGCGCCTTGGCCAGACCGACAATACCGCGGTAACCCCGACAGTGACCGAGACGCAGATCAACTCGGTCATGTCGGGCGCGGTCATGCAGGGCAGTTCGTTCAATTTCACCGGCAACGGGCGGATCATTCTCTCCAGCCTGGAGATCAACTCCAGCAACCAGCAATACATCCACTGGCAGCGATGCCGGGGCAGCCTGGCGCGCAGTTCGGCCTATGGGGCGGCAGGCACCACGCTCACCGGCATGGGCAAGACCGGGCACGTGATCACCGCGACGACCAATTCGGCGGTCATGTATGTCGAGGTCTATTACGCCTACCAGCCGCTGTTCGGGACGATGTTTGTCCAGAACCCGGTGTTTTATCAGGAAGCGGCCTTCCTGATCCGCGACAGCCGCAACCTCACCGCGGGCGTCACCGGTACCGGCGGGCAGTCGGCCTGCAGCTGACGTACCAGTTTGCGTGACAACATGCGACGGCTGGGCTAGGGGCAGGGGCCATGGGGACCTTGCGCGTCTTTTTCCGGCAGTATCACAAGCAAGCGCTTGTATTTGCGGCTATCGCGCTTTGCCTCAAGGCCCTTCTGCCGACCGGCTTCATGCCGGGGCAGGGGCTCCGCGCGATCACCATCGAGATCTGTCACGATGCCTCCGGCGGTGACGGCACCCTGCAGATGCTGGTGCCGCTCAAGACCGGCGGCGATCACGTCCCCGGCAAGCCTGCAAAGGGCGAATGTCCGTTCGGCGCGCTGTCGATGGTCTCGCTGGGCGGCGCCGATCCGGTGCTGCTGGCGCTGGCGATCGCCTTCATCGTGGCGCTGGGCTTCGCGCCGGTCCGCGCGGTTGCGCTTGCCCCACGGCCCCATTTGCGCCCACCGCTGAGAGGCCCTCCGGCCTGAGCCGATCCCGTGGCCGCCTGCGCAGCGCACGGCGGCCCGGTATTTCGACAGTTCAGGTCACGCAGGGTCGGCGCGGAGCGCTGGCCCCGCGAACAACAGGGTTTTTCCATGAAGACGTCCATTTTCGCGATCGCCGCGGCGCTCGCTCTTGCGCCTGCCCCTCTTGCCGCCCAGGAAACCGGTTCCGCCGAGCCGCCCGCCGCCGAGGCCGCCGCGCTTCCCGCCCTCCACGCGGACTTCACGTCGGCCGTGCGCAATATCGCCGCGGCGCCGCTCAACGCCTCCAGGGTCTCGGTGGAGCGCCTTCGCCGCGAGGCGGTGTCGAGCAGCGATACCGGCGCCATACTTGCGCAGCTTCCCGGGGTGAGCGCGGCGAGCGGGGGCGGCCTGTCCTCGATGCCGATCCTGCGCGGGCTCAGCGAGCAGCGGGTGCTGATCGTGGTCGACGGGCTGCCGATCGACGTTGCCTGTCCCAACGACATGAACCCGCCGCTGTCCTACACCGATCCCCAGACGGTCGGCGCCATCGCGGTGGTGCCCGGCGTCTCGCCGGTGAGCATGGGCGGCGACACCATCGCCGGGATCGTCAGCGTCGAGAGCCGGATGCCGCGCTTCGCGGTGGAAGGCGGCACATTGGTGACGGGCGAGGCCTCGAGCTTCTATCGCAGCAATGGCGATGGCTTCGGCGGCGCGCTTTCGCTGACCGTGGCGGGCAAGCGCGTGAGCGCCACCTATACCGGCTCCTACACCCAGTCCGACGACTACAAGGGCGGCGGCGCGATGGGCAAGGTGCGCTCCACCGAATACGCCAAGACCGATCACCAGCTTGCCCTCGCCGCGCAGACCGATGTCGGCCTGTTCGAGGTGAAGGGGGGCTATCACTTCGCGCCCTATGAGGCCTTCCCCAACCAGTACATGGACATGACCTCGAACACGTCGTGGTTCCTCAACGGCCGCTATCGCGGGGTGTTCGGCTGGGGCGATGTCGATTTCACCGCCGGCTACCGCGATACCGACCATGCGATGGACTTCCTGGCCGACAAGCAGCCCGGCACGATGCCGATGAAGACCGAGGTTCATTCCTTCACGTCCGCGCTCAAGGTCAACCTGCCGCTCGGCCGCAAGGACACGCTGCACCTTGGCGGCGATTTCCATCACGAAGGGATGGACGACTGGTGGCCGCCGGTTGCCGGGTCGATGATGATGGGGCCGGACACCTACCTCAACATCAACAACGGCAGGCGTGACCGCCTGGGCCTGTTCGGGGAGTGGGAATCGCACTGGTCGGACCGTCTCTCGACGCTGATCGGCGCGCGGTTCGACCGGGTGACGATGAACACCGGCGCGGTCCAGCCTTACGGCACCGATATGATGAACATGGCCGATGCGATGGCTGCGGCCACGTTCAACGCCGCCGACCGTCATCGCCGTGACAACAACTGGAGCGCGACGGCGCTGGTCAGCTGGCAGGCGGCGGACATGCTGGCCTTCGAACTGGGCTATGCCCACAAGACCCGCTCGCCCAACCTCTACGAGCGCTATGCTTGGGGGCAGGGGGCGATGTCGAGCCAGATGATCGGCTGGTACGGCGATGGCAACGGCTATGTCGGCAACCTCGACCTCAAGCCGGAGCGGGCGGACACGGTCAGCGCGGCCCTGCGGCTGACCGCGAAGGGCGGCGCCATGCTCAAGATCTCGCCCTACTATACCCGCGTTCACGACTACATCGATGCGGTCCGCCTCAGGGACCTGACCGACATGATGGGCATGCCCAGCGGCTTCGTGCAGTTGCAGTTCGCCAACCAGGAGGCCGAGCTCTACGGCATCGACGCCAGCGCCAGCGTGCCCTTGCAGCGCACCGCGCGCGGCGAGACCGACTTCACCGCCAGCGCCGCCTGGGTTCACGGGCAGAACCGCTCGGACAACGGCCCGCTCTACCGGC
This sequence comes from Sphingomonas sp. IC081, assembly GCF_006874585.1. GTDB lineage: Bacteria > Pseudomonadota > Alphaproteobacteria > Sphingomonadales > Sphingomonadaceae > Novosphingobium. The sequence goes on along the minus strand of NZ_CP029761.1, from coordinate 2,136,233 downwards.
AGATGCCGTTCAACCTGACGATGGGCCTCGCGCATCTTAGCGGCGCCTTCGAGGCGGGCGCGGACATCCAGTTCGTGGCCGAGAAGACCCGTGTCGATGCCACCCGCAACGAGCCGCGCACGCAGAGCTATGCGCTGGTGAACCTGCGGGCGGGCTATACGCTGGGGCTGCTGGCGCAGGGCATCACGCTGACGGTGGAAGCGAAGAACCTGTTCGACAAGGGCTATGCCCTGCCGCTCGGCGGCATGTCGCTGGGCGACTACGGCGCCACCGGCGTGCTGCGCCCGGTGCCGGGCATGGGCCGCTCGATCAACTTCGGGATGAGCACCCGCTTCTGACGGCCTGGGGATCGATTCCGGCATGGGAGCCCCTTGGATAGGGGCCCGTTGGATGGGGACGTCCGAATGCCGGGTCGATCCATCATGCTACAAACGAAAATGGCGAGGCTGATAGCCTCGCCATTTGCCGCGCGGGATGAGCCCGCTTGCTGCTGGGCACGGCTCAGTCGAGGAATGCCCGCATGATGCGCGAACGGCTCGGATGCTTGAGCTTGCGCAGGGCCTTGGCCTCGATCTGGCGGATACGTTCGCGGGTCACCGAGAACTGCTGGCCGACTTCCTCGAGGGTATGGTCGGTCGGCATGCCGATGCCGAAGCGCATGCGCAGCACGCGCTCCTCGCGCGGGGTGAGCGAGGCCAGCGTGCGGGTGATCATTTCCTTCAGGTTGGACTGGATCGCCGCATCCACCGGGATGACGGCGTTCTCGTCCTGGATGAAGTTGCCCAGGCTGCTGTCTTCCTCGTCGCCGATCGGCGTTTCGAGGCTGATCGGCTCCTTGGCGATCTTCAGGACCCGCTTCACCTTCTCGAGCGGCATCGACAGCTTTTCGGCCATTTCCTCCGGCGTCGGCTCGCGGCCCTGGTCATGGAGGAACTGGCGGCTGGTGCGCACCAGCTTGTTGATCGTCTCGATCATGTGGACCGGGATACGGATCGTGCGGGCCTGATCCGCGATGGAGCGCGTGATCGCCTGACGGATCCACCAGGTGGCATAAGTCGAGAACTTGTAGCCGCGGCGGTACTGGAACTTGTCGACCGCCTTCATCAGGCCGATGTTGCCTTCCTGGATGAGATCCAGGAACTGCAGGCCGCGGTTGGTATACTTCTTGGCGATCGAAATCACCAGGCGCAGGTTCGCCTCGACCATTTCCTTCTTGGCGATGCGCGCCTCGCGCTCCGCCTTCTGGACCATGTTCACGATGCGGCGGAATTCGGACAGGGCCATGCCGGTGGATGCCGCGATGTCCGAGACCTCGAGGCGGATGCGCTCGGCCGGTTCAGCCTCGTTTTCCGCGAAGGCCGCCCACTTCTTGTCCTTTTTCGCCATGTCGGCGACCCAGGTGTCGTCCAGTTCCCGGCCCGTGTAGGCCTCCAGGAAGTCGGCGCGCTTGACCTTGTGGCGCTCGGCCAGGCGCAGCATCTGGCCGCCGAGCGTGGTGAGGCGGCGGTTGAAGGCGTAGAGGTTGTCGACGAGGTATTCGATCTTCGTCGCGTGGAACTGCACCGATTCGACTTGCGCGGTAAGATCCTCGCGAAGCTGCTGGTACTGTTCTTCCTTGGCGGCGGGGAAGTCGATGCCGAGCGCCAGCGCGTCGAGGCGCTCGCTCTGGACGCGTTCGAACGTGCGGAACAACTCGGTGATGAGCGCGAACTTCTCCAGGGCTTCCGGCGTCAGCGCGGCTTCCATCTGGCCGAGCGAGAGGGTGTTGTCCTCTTCCTCGTCATCCTCGATGCGGCGCTTGGCGATCGGGTTGCCGTCCTCGTCGACTTCCTCCGAGTTGTCCTCGTCGGAATCGTCGTCCTCCTTGAAGGTGGGACCGGCCGTGGCCGCGGAAATCTCGCCGTCGGCTTCACCGTCCTCGCCCAGGTTCTCGGGCTGCGGTTCCTTGGAGAGCATGGCGTCGAGATCGAGGATCTCGCGCAGCTGCATGTCGCCGTTGTTGAGCGCCTCGGACCAGCCGATGATGGCATGGAACGTCATCGGGCTTTCGCAGAGCCCCATGATCATCATGTCGCGGCCGGCTTCGATGCGCTTGGCGATGGCGGCCTCGCCCTCGCGGCTGAGCATCTCGGCGGAGCCCATTTCCTGCAGGTACATGCGAACCGGGTCGTCGGAACGCGCGTGCGTGTCGGCCTTGCGGGTCTCGCCGGGACGGCGACGGGAATTGCCTTCCTCGAAATCGGAATCCGAACCGGACTCGTCATCGCGACCATCGACGGCGTCGACACCGTCTTCCTGCTCGCCATCCTCGTCGTCGTCATCGTCGTTCTCGATGATCTTGACGCCCATTTCCGAGATCGCGGCCATGATGTCCTCGATCTGGTCGGTGTTCATCTGGTCCTGCGGAAGAGCGGCATTCAGCTCCTTGACCGTGATGACGCCCTGGCGTTTGGCGCGCGCGATGAACCGCTGGACCGAACCCTTGTCCAGGTCGAGAAGAGGAGAGTCATTGTCGCCGCTGCGATCGTCGTTGTTCATGCAATCCGTTGTCGTCTTGTTGGCCGTGTCATGACGTCGGTAGCGCCATGACAAGGCCAGGTTCTCAGATCATCAGCCTGACGGCGCCGGCGAAGGGCGGCCTTGCAGGCAGGAACGAACCCCCTCTGGCCCGGGGTTCAGGCAATGAGGCCGGATTTCGCTTCCGAAAGGGAGCTGGTCCGTCCGCATGCCGTGCAATCGAATCGGGGGCATCGGCCCCTTGCCCGCTGCCGGCCTGTCGAAGGCGGCCTTGACCCGTGCCTTCGACATGCACCGCGTGCTTTCCGGGGCCGCTCGTGAAGCGATCGAGGAAAGCGCGAGATGGAGCCATGGCCGCCAGGGGCGGCCATGGCCAGGTCCATCAGCGCTGGACCAGATTCACGGCCGAAGCCTTGCCGCGGCGATCGATCTCGATTTCGAATTCGAGCTGATCGCCTTCCGACAGGCCGTGCAGGCCCGAACGCTCGACGGCGCTGATGTGCACGAAGGCATCGGGCTGGCCGTCATCGCGCACGATGAAGCCGAAGCCCTTGGTGCCGTTGAAGAACTTGACGGTGCCGGTGGCCTTTTCGCCGGTCAGCTGGCGCTGCGCGGGAGCGGCGGAACGCTCGCGGCGCTCGGCGACGATCACTTCGCCGACGATCACCAGCTCGGACGCGGAAACCTTGCCGTTACGCTCGACCAGCTGGAATTCCAGCTGCTGGCCTTCGGCCAGCGTCTCGAGGCCGGCAGCCTGCACCGCGCTGATGTGCACGAAGGCGTCGTCGCCGCCGCTCTCAAGCTGGATGAAGCCGAAACCCTTGTCCGGGTTGAAGAACTTGACCGTGCCGCTGCCCTGGCCAACGACGATGCCCTGGCCGCCGCGCGAGCCGCCGCCAAAACCACCGCCACGCGAGCCGCCGAAGCCGCCGCCGCGCGAGCCGCCGAAGCGGTCACCACCACCAAAACGATCACCACCGCCGTAGCGATCACCACCGCCAAAGCGATCGTTGCCGCCGCCCCAACGATCATCACCACCGCCAAACCGGTCGCGTCCCTGGCCGCGATTACCCCTATCGAATGTCATCTTTCAAATACCTTAAGCTACGTCCGACGAATCCCAATCCTCGCGAGTGAACGTAGCACGCAAGGCCGCAGAGCCCATTTCAGGTTGCAGGACATACGACGATAGCACCAAAGCGAGGCTTTGGCGACCAAAGTTCTGCGGACGGCGCGAAGCCGTCGCGATCCTCAATTGCTCCGGGCATGAGGCACGCATTTCCAAAGCGTCCTGTCAACGATTCGGCGCGTGCGGCAGGCCGCGTTTCCAGGCGGGAGGACATTCCTGACGGCTGGAAAAGCGCGGGAAGCACGGAAGTTCCGGTCCATGTGCCGTTTCCGTCCGAACGGATCATGTGCCGGGCGGTCAGAGACTGTTTGCGCGGCGAGGGGTATGGAGATGGGGAGGGGAGAGAGCGGCTGCCCCGGCAATATCGACCGGGCGATCCGGCGGCGTTCAGCCGTGATTCCAGCGATGCGCTGCCGCAATTTCACAGGCAGCGAGAATCGGATTGCCGCAGGGATCGCCAACGCGGGCCTGCGGGGTCTGGTGATGGATGCCATCACCGCTGGCCGGAAGGGGATATAGGCTCGTCAGGAAGCGCCGGGACACGGGTGTTGTCTCGCCGCGGTGTCCTTGGTGAATGCACGCGCCGGATGCAAGGCGGGACCAGAAACAAGGGACACTCCTCCCTGATCCCGCCTCGCGCTGCTGGCCGCCCGTCATTGCGAGGGCGGACAGCAGCGGTCACCTCTTAAGCGGCCTTAGAAGTCCACCTTTGCGCCGATGCGCATGTAACGACCCATGAACAGGCGGTCCTGCCATGCGGCGTTGAACTGGTAGACGCCGTAGGCGGCGTTGGGGTCATAGTTCGGCTTGCCGTCGAGGATGTTGAGAACATCGGCGTAAAGCGTGAACTTGCCGTCGGCGATCTTCGTTTCGACGTGGCCGTCGAGGTCGAAGGTGCTGTGGCCATGGCACTGCACGGGGTTGCCGCTGTCCGGGTAGGTCACCAGCTGGCCGGCCTCGGCGCTGGCCGCGCAGTCCTTGTAGGTGCCGCCGGCATCCGACGAGGTGCTCGAATAGCCGCTGGTGTAGTACGCGGTGAGCGTAAGGCTGGTCTTGTCGTTGACCGTCAGCGTGTTCTGCCACGAGGCACGGAAGCGCGGGGCGCCCGAGCACGAGGTCCAGTTGCAGCCGCCCAGCGAACCGTCGAAGCGGTTGATCAGGCCGTCGATGTTCTGTTCCAGGCGGATTAGGTACGAAGCCGTGGCATTGGTGCTGAACGAGAGGCTGTCGGTCAGGTTGAAGACGCCCGAAGCCGAGACGTCGATACCCTTGCCCATCATCGAGTTCGCGTTCTGGAACGGAGCGACGATTTCACCCAGCAGCGGCAGGGCCGAGAGGTTTTCCGGATCGGGGGCGCCCTGCGTCACCGTGAAGCCCGGAATGTTCACGACGCCGTTGTTGCCGTAATACTGGGCGTAGACATCGGCCGTCGGGGTGACCGAGGTGATCAGGTTCTTGATCTTGGTGCGCCAGTAGTCGACGGTCAGCGTGATGTTGCGGGTCGGCTGGATCACCGTGCCGAAGGTGTAGGAGGTCGACTTTTCCGACTTCAGCTTCGGATTGCCCGAAGAGGTGACGCCGAGGCTGTAACCGCCCTCGTAGTACGCCGGGTTGCTGGCGTGCGCTGCGCAGAAGGCGGCATAAGCCGCGTTCGAGCAGTTGATGGTCGAGGTGATGTAGCCGGTCGAGGGATCCTGGAACGATTCGTTCAGGTTCGGGGCACGGAAGCCCTTCGAGAACGTACCGCGCAGCTTGACCTGCCTGATCGGCTGGAACTCGGCTTCGAACTTCGGCGCGAAGTTCTGCTGGCCGGTCGAGTAGTGGTCGTACGAACCGTCAGCCTTGACGCGGAAGCCGTCCACGATCGGCATCGAGATTTCATACGAGGCCGACCACACGTTGCGGTGACCCTTCACGCCGATCCCGTTGATGCTGTAGTAGCGATCCGCCGGATTGACGTCGTTGGCCGGGTTCGAGCTGGGGTTGTTGATCGATTCGTAGCGATACTGGCCGGCAACCGCGACGTTCAGCATGCCGCCCGGAAGCTCGACAACGTCCTTGCTGAGCGTGCCGATGATCTGTGCCAGCTTCGAGGTCGCCCGCTTGTGCTGGTCGGGGAACACACCCTGGGTCGCTGCGGCCGAGTTCTGCGAGGGATCGACGAAGTTGTAGGTGCCCTGCGCGATGGCGTCCATCAGGCCCTGGGCGTTGATGTAGCCGGTGTTGGTGACGTCGAGCGTCACTTCCGAAGCGGTCGCGCCGACGGTGTAGTCCCAGCCATCGCCGAACGAACCGTTGACACCGCCCGAGACGCGGTAGGTCTTGGCGTTGGTGTAGGTGTAGGTCGGCATGTCCGGCATGCCCAGCAGTCGGGCGGACTGGCCCTGGGCGGCAAACGGGTTGTTCGGGTTGAGAACGCCGTTCGAGGCATCGCAGCCGGTGGCCGTCAGGATGTTGCCCGAGACACCGCCGACGCCGTCCGCGCAGACGTAGGCCGGCAGCAGGATCTGGCTGACCGTCACGCGCTCACCGCCGGCGGCGGTGCGGCCGGTCCAGCCGATCGGCGCGGCGCGGTTGGCCGTCGTCACGTTGTAGTAGTTGAACATCAGGTAGGCTTCGGTCTGGTCGTTCAGACGAACCGTACCGCGCAGCGTGCCACCGATGCGCTTGGTGCGCGCGGTATAGGCCTGGTAGTCGTTGACGAGGTCCTGCTGGCACACCACCGAGGGGGTGCCGGCAATGCCGCCGGCCTGCTGTGCCGGGGTCAGGGTGACCGCGGTCAGGTTGCCGCAACCCGCGCCGGGGTTGAGCATCTGGTAGTTGCCCTGCGAGACCCAGTTGCCGTCGGCGTCCTGCGCATAGGGCTGCACGAAGGGCACGATGGTCGACTGGATGCCGTTGAAGCTGCCGTCGGCCTGGATGCCGTTGCGCACGTTGTTGGTCAGGCAGCCGTCGGTCGCGGTGCCGCAGATCGAGGACTGGTCGGCCGTGCTCCACGGACCCTTGCGGGCCGAGAGATCCATCGCCGCGTTCTTCTGGTATTCGAAGTTCGCGTAGACGTTGAAGCCCTGGTCGTTGAGGTCGCCGTAGCCGTAAGTGCCGTTGATGCGCTGCTCGCCGCCGTCGCCGCGCTGCGAGATACCCGTCGAGACATCAAGGTGGAGACCCTGGATTTCGCGCTTGGTGATGACGTTGACCACACCGGCGATGGCGTCCGAACCGTAGGTGGCCGAAGCACCGTCGAGCAGGGTGTCGACGCGCGACACGATCGAGCCCGGCATCGAGTTGATGTCGACGATGTTGCGCTGACCGTCATCGGCAAGGGGGTAGTACGCCGTGCGCATGCCGTCGAACAGCGTGAGCGTGTAGGCGTTGTTGAAGCCGCGCAGCGAGGGGGCGGTGGCGCCGGTGGTGAAGCCGTTGCCCGACCAGCTGGCCGGAATGGTGCCCGCGTTGTTGGCCGTCAGGGTCTGCAGCGTGTCGGCGACCGTCTTGATGCCGCGCTTCTCGAGGTCGTCGGACGTGATGGAAACGACCGGCGAAGCCGTCGCCGCTGCCGGATTGCGGGTGATCGAACCGGTGACGACGATGGTGCTGCCGTCGTCACCGTTGTCCGCAGCCGTCGGCGCCGGGGCTTCCTGGGCATTGGCAGTGCTGCACAGCAGTGCGAAGGCTGTGAGGCTTGTTGCAACGCACAATGCAGCCTTCATGGGAAGTGCTTTCAAAATGTGTTTCCTTGTCCATTTGGTGCAGCCGGAGTCGGGGGGCCGGCAGGGCAGAGCGGCGATCGATGTCGCGCTCGTTGGTGCTCACGCAGAGCGCCAACGCGGTGGCCATTGCGGCCATTCCCGCGGAGTTTCAAAAAATATTTCAGGGAGATTTCAATTAAGGTTCGCAAATGTTGCAAAATGGCAACGTTTTGTAATAAAATTGAGTAATATAAGAATATTCATCCTTTAGGATGATTTTTGGACAAGCAGCAGCCTTGTGCCTGCATCGGCATTTGCAGCATTCGCGCTTCGATGGACGGAGGGGGCAAGATGTTGTGCAGGGACTGCGTCAAAATCCGCAGAAGCGCGGCGGGCCGACCGATGTTCGGTGGAACTATTTAGGGTTTGCCTTTTGCTCGGGCGCCACATGCCTTCCGCAAATAAGGTAGTATACGCATCTTTTAAGAAGTGTGCGTCGCTTTTTCGGGCAGATCTACGATCTGCGCGGCGTCTGGAAATGGCGCTGAGGTGCGGCGAATACCGCCGTGCTCGCTCCCGACTGCACGGAGCAGGGGTTGTACGGCGGTAACGCCAGAATCAGGTATCTACCTGAAATGAAGCTCATTTCTGCAGCGAACGGGGCTCCGCATTCCGCCGCCGCAAAGCTGGACAGAGAAACGTGTCGCCGCGCGCAGCCTTGCCCGACCTGCGAGGCCGGGCTACAAAATCAGCGAAATGGAGGAAGATGGTCGGGGAGACAGGATGTAGGACGCCATGTAGCAAAAGGGCAGTAACCCTCGCAGAATGGCTTGGACTCGCGGTTTTCGACCTGCTGGCTGCGTGGCATGTAGCTTTCATATGCTACAAATCTTCTCTGCGTGGCGGCGTCTATGAGCCGTCCCAAATTCCTTCTTAAGCGGCGCGGTTCGCAAAACTGGTACGCTCGCATGACGGTGCCGAAGTCGCTCCGTCCCGCTCTCGGCAAGCGCGAATTCATCGTGTCGCTTGGCACGCCGGATAAGCGTGAAGCTGAGTTTCGAGCGCTTCCTCACATCAGTAAATGGACGGCGGAGCTTCGGTCCTGCCAGTCTGTTGCCGCAAACGACGCTAGTAAATCAGCAATTCCGACGCTTATCCGACCGACGATGGCGGACATTGAGGATGCGGCGCTACATCTTGGTTTTGATGAAGCTAGTCGGAAGCTGGATGTTCTCATCAGGACTCAGGCGCAATCGGGGCCGGAGGCATTTAAGGCGATGCAGGGCTTGTTCGCCAAGCAGTATGCTGAGCAAGCCCGAAGGCAACTTGCAGGTGATGATGGGTTCTGGCGTCGTAAAGCTTTGCGAGCGATCCAATTGCGTGGGTGGGATGTGCCAGAAGACTCCACCGAATTCTCAGTCATGGTTGGGCACTTGTCGAAGTGCGGATTGGACCTGTTTCGCAAGGCCGTAGAAACCTTGCAAAATCCGTCCGGCAACTTCCTCCCGAGCATTCACACGCAAAATCTCTCTAGGAGGCGTCAGGAGCGCGCGAAGGCTGGCGAGGGTATTATCGACCTTTTTGATGTTTATGCCTCTCAGCGTCGCTCTGAGGGCAAAAAAGGCGATGACACCCTAGTGCAAGACAGAATCGCCGTCACTAGTTTCGCGGAATTTATCGGAACGGATCGAAATCTTCGGTCGGTCGCTGCCTCTGAGGTCAGAGAATGGCGCAATGCCATGGCAGCTCTGCCGGTGGGTTACAGGAAGAGGAAGGAGTTCAAAGGTCTTTCGATCAGGCAGGCTGTGGAGCGGCGTGCAAAATTGACCCCCTTAGCGGGGTGATCGGCGTCTAAAATTGACCCCCTTCATCTCATTGTGAGAAGCGCCGCCGTTTCGGTTCCGGACGGCGGGTACAGGGATGTTGGTTGTGGAGACGATTACGAGGATCCGTCGGGAGCACCGGGACGGTAAGCCGATCAAGGCGATAGCGCGGGATTTGCGGCTGTCGCGCAACACGGTGCGCAAGGCGATCCGGGCGCCGAACGCGGATGCCAGTTACGAGCGCAAGGAACAGCATCGGCCGCAGACCGGCCCTTTCAGCACTCGCCTGGAAGAACTGCTTGAAGAGAACGAAGGGCTGCCCCGGCGTGACCGGCTTCGCATGACGCGGATCCATGATCTGCTTCAGCGCGAAGGGTTTGGCGGCTCTTATGACGCTGTGCGGCGCTATGCTGCACGCTGGAAGCGTGAGCGTCGCGTTGACGCCGGCGATATGACCAAGGCGTTCATCCCGTTGATGTACCGGCCCGGCGAGGCTTACCAGTTCGACTGGAGCCATGAGGACGTCGAGATCGCCGGCAAGCCAATGCGCGTGAAGGTCGCGCATATGCGGTTTTGCTGGTCACGGGCACCATTTGTCCGTGCCTATCCTCGCGAGACGCAAGAGATGGTGTTCGACGCACAGGCGCTACTGCCGCTCAGGCGATGCATCTTGTTCAAAATTGCCGATAGCGCGGCAACCTCAGCGCTCGTTTTCCTTGGCGGTGAAGCTGGATTGCCCATGTACATATCCAGCGCGAGGATAAGCTCATCCCTGCTCCATGTCGGATTGCGGGGAGGTTGGAGTGGGCCTGGCGCGTTGGTTGGCGTCTTTTCGTTGCGATCTACGATCTCGGCCTTCCTGGCTTCCGGCGTCAATTCCCAGACGCCTCGACGGTCAGCAAGTCCATGGACGCTTCTGAAAAAGTCGCCTTTGCCTCGGTAGTGGCTGGACTCACTAGAATGGTCTTGCAGACGGCCTCGCACCACTTGGCGACTGGATTTGGGAATTGGCGCCGGCGCAATTTCTAAGACCTTGCAGTGTATTTCCTCGACGGTGGCGCGCCCACCAAGCGCCGAGAGCGCTTCCACGACATGGCTAATTGTTATCGGCATGCCCTATCAAACCACACCAAAAGGGGTGGGGCATCGAATTTTTTGCGGGAAGGCGAGGTTTTCCACAATTTACGTTTGGCAAAACTGCTACATTTTGCTGCTACGTTGCCGTTGTGAACGGTATTCCAAGTCTCTGAATTTTAGAGATTTTGCGAAGTTGGTCGGGGAGACAGGATTCGAACCTGCGACATCCTGCTCCCAAAGCAGGCGCGCTACCGGGCTGCGCCACTCCCCGACGCACGAGAGCCCTTAGGTTCCGCGCCTTTCCTGCGCAAGCCCCTTTTCCACCGTTTGACGCACTCGGAAAATTTGCCGGGATCGTGGAGAGGCGCTTGTGCCAGCCGGCTGCGCCGCGGCACGGGCATCCGGTGCCGGGTCCGTATCGTTATGGTGGCAGGGCGGAGGCGCAGTTTTGACGGTGGGGTGGTTTTGACGGTGGGGTGGTAGGCCCGGCAGGATTTGAACCCGCGACCTAGCCGTTATGAGCGGCCAGCTCTAACCACTGAGCTACGGGCCCCCACCGTCGCCAAGGGCATGCGATCAAGCCCAAGTCGCAAGCGCGTTAGCTTGGAGTGTCGCTCGGTGCAAGCGCCACGCTGTCCATGATTTCGGCAACGCTGGTCGGGCGGACGCCCCGGCGTTCGAGGTGGGCGAAGAGTTGCCGCCACCAGTCGTAGAGCCCTTCGAGATCCGCTTCGGTCTGGACGTAAGGGGTGTGTCCGGGGGCCAGCGAGGGGCTGTGGAAGGAGAACACCAGCAGCGGCAAGCCATCGTCGAGCGCGATGTCGACGCCGCGCAGCGCTTCCTCGGTGCTGATGCCTTCCGGGGTCAGGGCGATACGCTCCAGCAGCCCCGCGCGCGCCAGCACCCCGCGCATTTGCGGCGTGCGCCAGAGATGGGGATAGATCACGTTGCCCATCTGCCGCAGCGGCCCCCAATAGACGGTGGTCAGCGGCAGTTCGAGCAGGCGGCGTTCCGCATCGATCCAGTAGGGCTTCAGCGGATGCTCGCGATAGTTGGGGCCGCCGGTGCTGCTGTAGTCGAACCGGGCGCGCACCGACGAGTCGATGGCGATGCCGAAATCCGCGAGGATCTCCGCGGTGCGCGGGCCGAGGCCGTAACGCCCCGCCCGATAGATGCGCGGGGCCGTGCCGAACGCCTCGACGATGCGGGCGTGAAGCCGGGCGAACTTCTCGCGCTCCAGTTCGAACGGGAGGTTCCCGGCGAAGGAGTTGAACTCGTTCACCTCCTCGTCGAACGGCGGGCTGACCCAGGGATGAAGCTGCACGCCGATTTCCGCGCGGCCGGCCGCGACGGCGTCGCCGATCGCCTTGGGGGTATGCGGCGAATCGGCGACCGGATAGTCGATCAGATAGATCGGCTTGACCCCGAATCCCTCGCAGAAGTGCTGGAACTGGCGCAGCGCCGAGACCGTCGCGGTGCTGTGACCGTCACGCCTCAGCGGGGCGTCCCAGTCGAACTCCTCCTCGGTGTCGACCGTGACGATGAAGCGCGGGCCGAAGCCCTCGCCAAATCGCGCGGTCGCACCCGGTCCGGGTGGAATCAGAATATTGGGCCCCGGCAAAGTGGTAATTCCCCCGATCGGGTCGCATCCGGCGGGCGACGAAGTTCAGAACATCAGATTGTTCAGGCCTTGGCTATGGCCCGCACTGGCGGCGGTCAAGCCGGGAAGCCACAGCCTGATCGTGCCGCCTTCGCGCTGCAGGCCGCCACCTGCAGCAGAGGCTTCGGCGGCAGCCAGTCGCAGCGTGAAACCCAGCCCGAACATGCCGGTGGAGAGCGCGTGTCCCCGCTCGCCCGGCGCGTTTTCGGGAAGGCCGCTTTCGTTCAGCGCCGCCAGCGCGGCGGGCAGTCCGACGCTCAGCGTGATCCGGCCGTCCTGGCCGCTCCACGCGAGCGGGAGCATCTCGTCGGGCGCGGTCGAGCCGGCCAGCGCGGCGAGCAGGCGCCACAGCAGGCGTTCGGTTTCGGCGCGATCGAGCGGCAGCATCAGCGCGGCGCCGTCGGCGGGCGGCTGCAGTGCGAAGCCGCTGCGGCGCGGCTGGGTCCAGGCCTTGAGGCGGTTGACCGTCTCGGTCAGGACCGGGGCCAGGTCGCATTCGCCCGCCTCGATGTTGAGCGCGCCGGTCTCGAGCCGGACCAGCCGGTCGAGCTCCTCGAAGCCAGCAAGGATGTGCGCGCAGTCGCCGGCGATCGCCGCGGCCAGCGCGCGATATTCGTGCGGGGCAGGGCCATAGAGCTGCTGCTGGATGATCTCGGCCGCGACCTGGATGGCGTTGGCGGGGGTGCGCAGCTCATGCAGGATCTGGCGCAGGCGATCGGCCTCGCCGTGGCCTTGCATGGCGGCGCCGACGGCGGCCAGCGCGGCGGGGCGGCGCAAGCGGCCGCAATAGCCGGTGAAGCGGCCGCTCGCCGGTTCGAAGCGGGGCACCGCATCGACCTGCCAGGTGCCCTGGACGGCCGGGGCGCCGGAAATCTCGATCTGTGCGCCGCGCAGCGGCACGCGGTGGCGAAGGGACGAGGCGATGCCGGCGGAGGCCTTGACTGCGGCGTCGGCGGCGGTGAGGTCCATCCCGATCAGCGAGGGGGCATGAACGCCGTCCGCCCAGGAAACCCGGCCTTCGGAATCGGTGGCAAAGTCGATCGCGGCAGGAATGCGCGGCAAGCCGGCGGCGGTATCGCCCAGCGGGAGGCGCGGGGCATCGTATCCGGCATCGTTGGCGGCGTGGTGGACGCCGTTTACTTGCGCTTCGCGGGCCTTGCGGAACTCCTCGATGCGGCGGACGATGGCACCGATCCCGGCTTCGGTGTTGGTTGGCGGCGGCGGGGTGCCAAGCGAGGCGGCGGCCTGCTCGAACTCGGCAAAAGGCGCCGGTGTCGTGCCAGCCGGTGTCGCGCCAGTCGGTGTCGCGCCAGTCGGTGTCGCCCCAGCCGGTGCCCCGGGGCGTGTGGCCGGCGAAGCGGGGGCAGGGCGCGGGGCCGGGGCCTGAACGGGGGGAGGCGCGGCCGCGGGCATGCGCGGGATCGGCCGGATCATCGCCGGAGCAGGGGGGGCGGTGACGGGCGGGGCTTCTGCTGCCGGACTTTCGAGCAGCGCGTCCAGCTCAAGCGCCTCGGCGGGAGGCAGGGCGCGATCCTGCACGCCCAGTTGTTCGAGCAGGGCATCGACCCGTACCCCAAGGTCGCTGCGGTGGCGAAGGATCCCGCGCGCACGCACGGGGAGAGCGGGAACGAGCGCGAGCCAGGCCTCCTCCGTCAATTGTGCGCAGCGCACGGCGGCGGTGGCGACGGCGGGTTCGGTTTCGGCCAGATGGGCCAGCAGGCGCGGGTTGGTCAGCGGCTGGAGTGGCTGGCTGACCAGACGGGCACGGTCGGCGGCGGGAATCGTCCTGTCGAGCTGGGCGAGCTGCGCAAAGCCGGCCGCCACGGCCCAGGAGCGCGCATTTCCCGGCAACCGGCCGAGGATGTCGACCAGCTGCCGATACTGGATGCGCGCCAGCGCCGCGCTCGAATTCGGCAGCTGCAACACCGTTGCAAGGCGATCGTCGAAATGCATTACCGCTCCAAAATCGTCCGGCCGTGCCGCATGCGTGCTTCCGCATGAACCAATGCACCGCCGATACTCAAGACTGTCAACCGTTCCTGCCCCGGGACTGTCCTAAGGCAAACCACTTAAGGAGACCTCACCGGGGGGCATCTTTTTCTCGCGCCCCGTTCCCCGGCCCGTTCCGCCCCCGCGCGTGGCGCGCTCCTGCCCTACCGGGATGGCGATGGCACCCCGCTAAGTGCCGCTTAGCGCCGGATGGTTGTTTCTAGGCGTTGCAATGCCTGACGATTACGTTATGGGATAATAAAATTACAGGGGCGCAGGCGTTTTCGAGTGTAAGTTACAGCCATGGAGGCTGGCCCGCACGCCGAGGCGTCCCGCAAGGAAAGATTCGCATGATCAATCTCGATGAAATCGACCGTCGCCTGCTGGCGGAGCTTCAGAGCGAAGGTCGAATTACCAACGTCGAACTGGCGCAGCGCGTGGGGCTGACCGCGCCGCCGTGCCTGCGACGTGTCCGCAGCCTTGAAGAATCGGGCATCATCCAGGGCTACCATGCCGACCTCGATGCCTCGAAGCTCGGCTTCACCATCACCGTCTTTGCGCTGGTCAGCCTCAAGAGCCAGGCCGAAGAATCGCTCCGCGCGTTCGAGGACCACATGAAGGGTCTGCCCGAAGTGCGCGAATGCCACATGCTCAATGGTGAGATCGACTTCATCCTGAAGATCGTCAGCCGCGACCTCCAGAGCTTCCAGGAATTCCTCACCAGCAAGCTGACGCCCGCGCCGAACGTGGACAGCGTCAAGACCTCGCTGACGATCCGCACCGCCAAGAGCGTGCCGGGCGTGCCGCTGGAGGGCTGAGTTTCCCGCGGTCGGGCGCGGCTCGCGTTTTTCAGGGTCCGTCGGCGAACTCTCGCCTGCAACAACGCCGCGCCTCCGGGATGGAGGCGCGGCGTTGTTTTTATGGGGCCGGAGCCGTGATCAGAGCGTCGCGGCCGCTTCGAGCGCGACCAGATAGCTCTGGGCGCCGAAGCCGGCGACGGTGCCCTTGGCGGCCATGCCGACCCACGACTTGTGGCGGAATTCCTCGCGCAGGTGCGGGTTGGAGAGGTGGACCTCGATCACCGGAACTTTGATCGAGCGGATCGCGTCGTGCAGCGCGATCGAGGTGTGCGTATAGGCGCCGGCATTGAGCAGGACGGCGTGGGCGCCGTTGTCCTCGGCTTCGTGGAGCCAGTCGACAAGGTGGCCTTCATGGTTGGACTGGCGCAGGTCGATCTCGAAGCCCAGCGTCTCGCCGCGTTCGACGAGCATGGCGCCGATATCGTCGAGCGTCTGCGATCCGTAGATGCCGGGCTCGCGCAGGCCCAGCCGGTTGAGGTTGGGGCCGTTGAGCACGTAGACCAGCCTGGCTGCCATTGTTCCGTTAATCCCTCACATCTGCGGCGCGCGGGAATGCGGCCGGGCACAGGCCGTCTAGCGCAGGTGCGCCGCTGCTGCCAAGCGCGGGAGGGGGAGGCTCCCGCCAAGGCGGGCTTGCCGGGAGCCGGGTGGTCTGTCGCGGGACCGGCGAGCGATCAGCGATCGGAGCCCCTGGCCTTGCCCCACTGGCGCATCGCCGAATAGCCCAGATAGCCGGTCCCGAAGAGCGCGTAGAGCGGTTCGGGAATGCCGCCGAGATAGCCGGTCATGCTGGCGGCGACGGCATGGGCGGTCTGCGGGCTGAAAGCGCCGATCAGGCCCATCGGCAGGGACCACAGCAGCATGACGTAGATGACGTAGAGGAAGCTCGGGCGGGCGCGGCTGGTCCAGGGGTCGGATGAGCCGGCCTCCGCGACGATGGCCGAGAGGCTCGCCTGAAGCATCTGCAGTTCCTGGGTGTTTTCCATCCTGAGCAGTTCGAGCTTCGCGCGGTCGCGGGCTTCGGGGTCGGGGATGACCTTGTCGATGATGCGGGTGACGGGACCGAGGATCGAATCGAGCAGTGGCATGGGCAGGCACTCCGTTTCGGATTGAGGCCCGAAACCAGATAGCCAAATCGGCCGATGTAGGAAAATGCGCTCCGGCGCGCGGGCTGCATGCTGCGCGCGGCGTGTGTTGCGGGAGGGGCGCCGATCGTGCCGGCCCGGTCGATGCGAGGCTGATACGAGGCCGATACGAAAACGCCGCCTCCTGCGCGAAGCAGGAAGCGGCGGTTTTCATTGGTCGGGACGAGAGGATTCGAACCTCCGACCCCCACACCCCCAGTGTGATGCGCTACCAGGCTGCGCTACGTCCCGACCGGAGCGCGGCCTATAGGCAGGGCTTTTCGATTGCGCAAGCACCCTTTTGCGACTTTTTGCGCCGACCCTGACACTAGGCTGTGGATGAAATGGCAAAATGCCGCTTGCGGCGCGGGGCGTCTTGAAGTGGCGGCGAGGAATGCCATTTGCCGGTGATCCGGGGCGGGGCGCGTATCTGCCTGCGTTGCCAGCCTTACGCTTTATTGCTAACCGCGCCCATCCGATGAAATCCGGCGACGGTGTTTCGGGCGGGGCGCGCCGCAAATCCGATCCATGCGGATTTATCGACGAAGGCGCGATTCCTCGCCGGGACAAAACGACAGAAGGCCTTCCATCTCAATGCAAAGCTCGATCATCAACCTGCTTGCCGCCGCCGCGCCCGCGGGTGCTCCGCCCGCGTGGATCCAGTACCTGCCCTTCGTGGCGATGGCGGCGATCTTCTGGTTCCTCATCATGCGTCCGCAGATGAAGCAGCAGAAGGAACACCGCGCCAAGCTCGCCGACCTCAAGAAGGGCGACGAAGTGCTGACCGGCGGCGGTTTTGTCGGCAAGATCGTCAAGGTCGACGACAACTATGCCGACGTCCAGCTGGCACAGGGCCTGGTCGTCAAGGCCGTGAAGTCGACCATCGTCGACGTCATCCCGCCCGCCGGCTCGAAGCCCGCCAACGACTGAGGCGTGGATCGAGACGTCTCGATCCTGCATCCAATTGAGAGAAGCCTGAGGCTATGCTCGAATTTTCCACCTGGAAGAAGGCCTGGTACTGGGCGCTGACGCTGTTCTTCTGCGCCTGCGCCCTGCCTTCGCTGGTCGCGCTGGCGCCGAACGTGCGCTGGCCCAGCGCTCTTCCCGATCACAAGATCAACCTTGGCCTCGACCTTGCCGGCGGCAGCCGCCTGCTGCTTGAAGCCAACCGCGACCAGGTTACCCAGCAGCGTCTGGAAGCCATGGAAGAGTCGGTCCGTACCCGTCTCGGCCAGGCCCAGCCGGTGATCGCCATCGGCGATGTCTCCAGCTCGGGCGGCAAGCTTGCCTTCACCGTGCGCGATGCCTCGCAGGTCGACGCCGCGCGTGAGGCGATCCTGCCGCTGACTTCGGGCGCAGGCCTTTCCGGCCAGCGCGACTGGGACATCACCGTGGAGGACGGCAACCGCTTTGTCCTCGTGCCGACGCAGGCCGGCATCGACCTGGCGATCAGCAGCGCGATGGAGACCGCGGTCGAGGTCGTGCGCAAGCGTATCGACGCGCTGGGCACCAAGGAGCCCGACATCCGCCGTCTCGGCGGCACCCGCATCGACGTGCAGGTGCCCGGTCTCCAGGACCCGCAGGCCCTGAAGAACCTGCTCGGCCAGACCGCCAAGCTCGAGTTCAAGATGGTCGACGAGACCGCCTTGCCGAGCGACCTTGCCAAGGGCGCGATCCCGCCGGGCGACGAGATCGTTCCCTGGGCCGATCCCAAGGATGCGGCCGCGCAGGGCGTGCCGGTGCTGGCGGTCAAGCGTCTCGGCGGCATCAAGGGCGATGAACTGACCGACGCCAAGCAGCAGTTCGAGCAGAAGACCAACGCCGCGGTCGTCTCGATCACCTTCAACCAGCAGGGCGGCGAGAAGTTCGCCAAGCTGACCACCGACAATGTCGGCAAGCGCTTTGCCATCATCCTCGACGGCAAGGTGCTCTCGGCGCCCAGCATCCGCGAGCCGATCCTGGGCGGCGGTGCGCAGATCTCGGGCAGCTTCACCGTGCAGTCGGCCACCCAGCTGGCCATCGCGCTGCGTTCGGGCGCGCTGCCGGTCGACCTCACCGTGGTCGAGGAACGCACCGTCGGTCCCGACCTTGGCGCCGATTCGATCCAGAAGGGCATCGTCGCCATGGGCGTCGGCACCGGCCTGCTGATGATCTTCATCCTCGTCACCTACGGCCGCTTCGGCGTCTACGCCAATGTCGCGCTGGTGGTGAACGTGCTGATGATCCTGGGCGTCATGGGCCTTGCCGGCACCACGCTGACGCTGCCGGGCATCGCCGGATTCGTGCTGACCATCGGCGCGGCGGTTGACGCCAACGTGCTGATCAACGAGCGCATCCGCGAGGAACGCCATCGCGGCCGCCGTGTCGTGCAGGCGGTGGAACTGGGCTACAAGGAAGCCAGCCGTGCGATCTTCGACGCGAACCTGACCAACGTGATCGCGGCCGTGCTGATGGCGGCCTTCGGCACGGGTCCGGTGCGCGGCTTCGCGATCGTGCTGCTGATCGGTATCGCCACTTCGGTGTTCACCGCCGTGACCATGACCCGCATGTGGGTCGCCGGCTGGCTGCGCAAGGCGCGGCCGGCGGACCTGAACCTGTAAGAGGAGAGGACAGATGAAGCTCCTCAAGCTCGTTCCCGACCACACCAACATCCACTTCCTGCGCTGGCGGGTGCCGTTCTACGTCATGAGCTTCCTGCTGATGGCGGCGTCGATCGGCCTGATCGCGACCAAGGGCCTGAACCTGGGCGTCGACTTTGTCGGCGGCCAGGTGATCCGCGTGACCTTCGCGGAAGGCACCGATGCACCGGTGGCGCCGCTGCGCACCGAGATCGAGAAGCTGGGCTTCGGCGAGCCGATCATCCAGCGCTTCGGCAAGCCGAACGAGATCTCGATCCGCATGAAGCTGCCCGAAGGCGCGGACAAGAATCCCAAGCTTTCGGACGCGATGGCGGGCAAGATCACCGCCGACATCCGCGCGCACCACAGCGACGCGCGGATCGACGGGGTCGATTCGGTCTCGGGCAAGGTCTCGGGCGAACTCGGTCACAGCGCCATGCTGGCGCTCGGCCTCGCGGCCCTGGCGGTCGCCGCCTACATCTGGATCCGCTTCGAGTGGCAGTTCGGTGTCGGCGCGCTGTTCAGCCTTGTCCACGACGTGACGCTGACGCTGGGCATGTTCGCGCTGACGCAGATGGAGTTCGACCTCAACATCGTTGCGGCATTGCTCACGCTGATCGGTTATTCGCTGAACGACACGATCGTCGTCTACGACCGCATCCGCGAGAACATGAAGAAGTATCGCAAGATGCCGATGCCCGAGCTGCTCGACCTTTCGGTCAACGAGACGCTGGCGCGCACCATCGTGACCTCGCTTTCGATGCTGATCACGCTGCTGGCGCTGCTGCTGATGGGGCCGGACGTGATCTTCGGCTTCACCTCGGCGATCGTGCTGGGCATCTTTGTCGGCACCTACAGCTCGATCTACATGGCGGCACCGATCCTCATCTGGCTTGGCGTGAACAGCGAAAGCTTCGTCAAGACCGAGAGCGAGATCGACCGTCAGGACCGCCTCGCGCGGGAGCGCGGCGCGCGCCCCTGAGGCGTATCTCGCACGCCACCATGACGAAGGGGCCGCTCCCGTGAGGGAACGGCCCCTTTTTTGTCGCCTACCCCGGGTTCAACCCCTGCCAGGTGCGTTTCAGGTGTGCCTCAGGCCTGCTTGAGGCGTTCGGCGATGCGCTCGTCCACGCGCTTGTCGAGCATCGAGAGCGGCATCACCCCTTCGGCCAGGATCGCGTGGAACCAGGGCAGGGTGAACTTGTCGCCCAGCGCCTTTTGCGACCTGGCGCGGGCGCGCATCCAGGCGGTGTGGCCCATCTTGTACGAGCAGGCCTGGCCGATCATCGTGCAGTAACGCTCAACCTCGCGCTGCGAGCGCGGCCGGGCGAAGCCGACCGTCTCGACCATGTAGTCGGTCGCCTTCTCGCGGCTCCATTTGTAATGGTGGATGCCGGTGTCGATCACCAGTCGGGCGGCGCGGAACAGGTAGCTCTGGAGATAGCCCGCGCGTTCGAGGCCGCTGTAGGCGCCCAGTTCGTCGGCCAGCTGTTCGGCATAGAGCGCCCAGCCTTCCCCATAGGCCGAGATGAAGCTGTTCTTCAGCATCATCGGCAGTTCGCCGCCGCTCTGCGCGAAGCCGCCCTGCAGGTGGTGGCCCGGGACGCCTTCGTGGTAGGTGAGGGAGGGCAGGGTGTATTTCGGCCAGTCGGCCACGTCCTTGAGGTTGATCCAGTAGATCGCCGGGCGCGAGCCATCGAGCGGGGCGCGGTAATAATAGCCGTTGGGAGCGCCGTCCTGGATCTCGGGCGGAACGCGGCGGATTTCGAGCGGCTGCTGCGGCGGATTGTCGAAGGCCTGCGGCAGCTTCGTGTACATCTGCCGGATGCCTTCATTGAGCGCCGCGATCAATTCGCTGCGCCCGGCATCGGTATTGGCGTAAAGCTGGTCCGGCCGCTTGTTGAGCGCGTCGAGACGGGCGCCGACCGATCCGGTGGTGAGCCCGGCAGTCTTGAGGATCGTGTCGAGCTGCGCGCTCAGGTCTGCCACCTGGTCGAGGCCGATCTGGTGGACCTGTTCGGGCGTGTCGTCGGTGGTGATCGCCTGCTTCAGGGCTTCGGCGTAGATCTCGTCGCCGCGCGCGATGCGCCATGCACCGTCACCGGCTGGCGTGGTCTGGCGCTGCGCCTTGACGAGCGCGATCTGGCGGTCGAGCGCGGGATAGACGTCCTTCTCGACGATGGCGGCAGCGCGGGCCGCCCAGTCACCGTCGAGCCCCTTGGCCTTGGTGCGCTTGACCAGCGAGGCGACGAGGCCGTTCTGTGCCGCAGGCGTGCCGCGCAGCTTCTCCATCTGTCCGAGCGCGAGGTCGAGCGACCAGCCCGGTGCGACGATGCCGCGCGCGCCGTAGTCCTTCTGCTGCTGCGTCTCGTCGTCGAGCGCGGTCCTGAAGGCGGCAAGGCGCGAAAGATAGGCCTCGGCGTCGTTGTTCGTCTCGATGGTGTGGCGGCTGTCGAGGAAGTCCGGCAGCGAGAAATAGGCGCCGCCCTGCTGCGAGATCAGGTAGGGCCGCTGGGCGCTGTCGATCTGGAACTTGTCCTGCGAGACGGTGCGCTGGCGAAGCTGATAGAGTGCCAGTTCGCGGTTGCGCTTGCCGGTGGCGCTGAGCGGGGCGGCATCGACGGCCTCGACGGCGGCGATCGCCTTGTGTCCCAGCGCCAGGCTGGCGGCACGGCCCTTGGCGCTATCATCCGACAGCTTGAACTTGAGCGGCGCATACTGCCCCTTGTCGAGGCCGAGTGAGCTCGCCATCTCGGGGCTCTGTGCGAGCGATTCGTAGAACAGGGTGTCGAGCCGGGCGTAGAGCGCCTTGTCGGCGGCGTTGAGTGTGGGGGCGGCGGATGAGGCCGTGGCGGCGGCGATCGCGCTGCGCGATGTCAGCAGCCCCCAGGCCAGCCCCATCGCTGCGCTGCCCATGAATTCTCTACGAAGCATTGTGATCTCCTGGATTCACCCCTGTCGGACGGCCTTGTCGGACGTGCCCTTTCGGACCGCCCTGCCGGATGGCGGCAAGTTGCCGTTCGTTTCTCGGGGCTGCAACAGGAGAGTCACAATCTGCGCGATCTATTTCGCGATTTTATAATAATCCGCCACCCGGTCGAGCGCGATGCCGAGCACCAGCTTGCCGCTGCGGATCGGCCAGCCCAGTGCCTTTTCCGCAGCAGGCAAGGCTTCGTTTGCGCAGACCACCCGCCACAGCACGTCGCAGAGGCTGGTTCCCGCGGCAGCGATGGCGCCGTCGAACCGGGCCTTCGCCGCCAGTTGCCGCTCGCCATCGGTGAGGCCGGCGGACCCGCCGCCATATCGAACCGGTTCCCATCGCATGGTCGTGCGCGGATTGAGCTGGGCGCGCTCCCAGTCGCTGCGCAGCAGTTCGCCGGCAGCCAAGCGGCGGTCGCACAAGTGGCCACGGGCGTGCAGCCAGGTGAGCGAGGATTCGGCGAGGTTCACGGTCACGCTGCGGCGCTTGCGGGCTGCGCTGGTCCGGACCGGCCCCTCGCTGGTGACTTCGCGTTCGACAAGCTGCTGTTTCATCGGGTGCCTCCTGATAACGTAGGCGCAACTTGCCAAAACGGATTGCTTGTAGGAAAGCGATAACCTGTTTGGTTATTCGAAGGCCGCCCGTGATCAACCGCATCCGTGACATCCGCCAGCAGAAGGGGCTGACATTGGCCGATGTCGCCGCTGCCTGCCGCCCGGCAACCACGGCCCAGACCATCGGGCGGCTCGAGACCGGGATGCGCACGCTTTCGCTGGGCTGGATGAACCGCATCGCCGCGGCGCTCGATGTCGCGCCGGAACTTCTGCTGCGCAGCGAAAGCCGCGAACCGGCGATGATCGTCGCGGTTCTCACCGAGGATGGCGTGGAGGCGCCGCACATGCAGCGCGAGGCCGTACTGCCCAGCGAGCTTGCAGCCGAAGCGCCCTGGCTGGTGCTGGAGGTGGAAAGTTCCGCCGGAGACTACCGGGCGGGCGATCAGGTGTGGCTGCGCCAGCATCCGCCCGGGCATGCGGCGCGGCTGCTCAACCGCGACGTGCTGGTGCCTCGTCCGGCCGGGCGTTTCGCATTCGGGCGTCTGATCGGCTGCGAGGATAGCGGCATCGTGCTTTCACCCCCGGCGACCGGGCGGCAGCAGGCCAGGGTGGAACATCCGCAGTGGCTGGCCGTTGCCGAAATGCTGGTCAGAAAGCTCTAACTTCTGCCGCGTAGAGGGCCTTCATGCGCATCCTGTCGATAGCCACGCTGTTTCCCAATCCCGCCAAGCCGTCCTTCGGGATCTTTGTCGGCAACCAGATGCGCGCGGTGGTCGCCGATGGCGCCGTCGATCTCACGATGGTGAGCCCGATCGGGGTGCCGCCCTGGCCGCTGTCGCGGCGCAAGCCTTACGATGCCCTCTCGGCATTGCCTGAGGAAAGTGACGCATCGGGGATCGCGGTTCACTATCCCCAGTTCACCCTGATCCCCAAGCTCGGCGGCGACAGCAATCCTGCCCGGATCGCAAGAGCGGTGCTGCCGCTCGCCCGCCGTCTTCACGGCGAACAGCCGTTCGATCTGGTGGACGCCCAGTTCTTTTTCCCGGACGGGCCGGCGGCCGCCATCGTTGCGCGTGCGCTGGGTCTGCCGCTGACCATCAAGTCGCGCGGGGCGGACATCCACTATTGGGGCAAACGACCGGCGGCTCTGGCGCAGATGCTTGGCGCCGCGCAGCAGGCTGCGGGATTGCTGGCGGTGAGCGAGGCGCTGCGGGCGGACATGATCGCACTGGGCATGCCGGAAGACCGTATCACCGTGCATTATACCGGCCTTGACCGGGAGCGTTTCCATCCCGTCGAACGCGGCGCCGCGCGGGCGCTGGTTTCGGCGGTGCCGGAACTGGGCATCTGGTCGCAGGGGCCGCTGATCGTGACGCCCGGTTCACTGATTCCCCGCAAGGGCCAGCGGCTGGTGATCGAGGCGCTGGCGCAGCTTCCCGATGTGCGCCTTGCGCTTGCCGGGGTGGGCGAGGACGAGCGGGCCTTGCGGGCGCTGGCGGCGTCGCTCGGCGTGGATGAGCGCGTGCATTTCCTCGGGCAGGTCGGGCATGACCTGCTGCCTCATCTGCTCTGTGCCGCCGATGTGCTGGTACTGCCTTCGGCAAGCGAGGGGCTGGCCAATGTCTGGATCGAGGGGCTGGCCTGCGGCACGCCCATCGTCATCCCCGATATCGGCGGTGCCCGCGAAGTGGTGCAGGACCCCAGCGCGGGCCGCCTTGCCCAGCGCACGCCGGCGGCCATTGCCGAGGCGGTGCGCGACATTCTTGCCGATCCGCCCGGGCAGGAGCAGGTCTCGGCCAACGTGACGCGGTTCTCCTGGGGCGTCAACGCCGCGAACCTCGTGCGCTTCTGGCGCGCGGTTCTGGATGGCGATCCGCTTGGGCAAGGGCCGCACGTGGCAGTGCAGGACGCCCCGGCGGCGTCCTGACGCTCAGCCCTCTACCTGCTCGGCGAGTTCGAGCCAGCGTTCTTCGGCGGTGTCCTTGTCGCGGCGCGCCTTTTCGATGGCGGCGCTGAGGCTGGCGAATTTCGCGGGATCGCGGGTGTAGAGCGCGGGATCGGCCAGCGTCTCCTCGTCGCGGGTGATCTGGGCCTCCAGCTCTTCGATCTTCTTGGGCAGCAACTCGTAGTCACGCTGGTCCTTGTAGGAGAGCTTGCCCTTTTTCGGCGGCGGCGGCGGGGCCGCATTGGTGCTTTCCTTGGCCTTGGCTTTGCCCGCGCTGGTGCGCTCGCGGCGCTTGGCTTCCCAGTCGGCATAGCCGCCGGCGATGACGTCGATATGGCCGGAGCCGTCTAGCCCGAGCGTGACGTTGACGGTGCGGTCGAGGAAGTCGCGGTCGTGGCTGACGATCAGCACGGTGCCGTTGTAGTCGGCGATCACTTCCTGCAGCAGGTCGAGCGTTTCGAGGTCGAGGTCGTTGGTCGGCTCGTCGAGCACCAGCAGGTTGGAGGTGCGGGCGAATTCGCGCGCGAACAGCAGGCGCGAACGTTCGCCGCCCGAAAGCGTGCCGACTTTCGCCTCGACGAGGCCGGGATCGAACAGGAAGTCCTTGAGATAACCCTGGATGTGTTTACGCACGCCGACCACGTCGATCCAGTCGCCGCCTTCGGCCAGCACGTCGCGGATGCGCAGTTCCGGGCTCATGCGGCTGCGCTGCTGGTCGATCACCGTGGCATCGAGCGTGGCGGCCCGTGTCACCGTGCCGGAATCGGGTTGCAATTCGCCCATCAGGATCTTGAGCAGGGTGGTCTTGCCCGAGCCGTTGGCACCGACCACGCCGATGCGGTCGCCGCGCTGGATGCGCAAGTTGAAATCCTTGATGATCGTGCGCTGGGCCTCGCCCTCGCCGAATTTCTTGGTCACGTGTTCGGCGACGATGACCGATTTGGTCTTGCTTTCGTCCGCCACCACGGCCAGCTTCGCGGCGCCTTGGGGGCCCATCATCGACGCCCGCTGGGCGCGCATCTCCCAAAGCTTGGCAAGGCGGCCCTGGTTGCGCTTGCGCCGCGCGGTGACACCGCGTTCCAGCCAGTGGGCCTCGATCTTGAGTTTGGCGTCGAGTTTCTGCGCAGCGCGGGCTTCCTCGGCGTAGACTTCGTCTTCCCATGCCTCGTAGCCGCCGAAACCGATGTCGCGGCGGCGCAGGCCGCCCCTGTCGAGCCAGAGCGTGGCGTTGGTGAGCCGGGTCAGGAAGGTCCGGTCGTGGCTGATCACCACGAAGGCGCCGTTGTAGCGCTGCAGCCAGGATTCCAGCCAGTCGATCGCGGCAAGGTCGAGGTGGTTGGTCGGCTCGTCGAGCAGCAGCAGGTCTGGCTCGGAGGCGAGCGCCCGGCACAGGGCGGCGCGGCGGCGCTCACCGCCCGAGGCGCTCTTGGCCTCGCGCGAGAGGTCGATGCCGAGCTGGTCGGCAATCGCTTCCACTTCGTGCTGCTGGGGCGCATCGTCACCATGGATCGCGAAGTCGAGCAGGGTGTCGAAACCGGTGAAGAACGGGTCCTGCTCCAGCGTAACCACGCGCATGCCCGGCTGGACCGAGCGGGTACCCTTGTCCGCGTCGACGGTGCCCGCGATCAGCTTGAGCAGTGTGCTCTTGCCCGCACCGTTGCGGCCGATCAGCGCCAGCCGGTCGCGCGGGGCGATGTTGATGTCGAGGTCCTGGAAGAGCCAGCCGGAGCCCTGGATCAGGCCGAGGCCTTCCCAGCTGAGGATAGGTGCGATTGCCATAGTTGCGCGCCCTACAGGCAGTGGCGACGGGCGGCAAGCGGGGGTAGGGCTGTGCAGAGTCTCGCAGCTCCGGTTAACTGCGTGGGATTCCTGCAACACATTTCAGTCAGTGCCACCTTCCTGCCACATTCAGGACTTGTTCAAGCCCCGTCGCTTAGGCACCCAAGTCATTATGAAACGGCTCGTCTCCTCTCTCGCGATGACTGGCGCACTTTTCGGCGCAGCGGTCGCGTTCGTCGCTCCTTCGGTCGTTGCGCAGGCTGCCGATCCCGGCGGGGATCAGGGTGAGGCACGCCGCGAGCGCAAGGCAGGCAACATCCTGTCGATCCGTCAGATCGAGCAGATGGTCCTGCCGCGCATGAACGGCATGCAGTATCTCGGCCCCGATTACGATCCGGCGGCGATGGCCTACCGCCTCAAGTTCATCCAGAACGGCAAGATCTTTTTTGTCGATGTCGATGCCCGGACCGGGCGCGTGATCGGGCAATCGCATTATGCCGCCCGGCGCCCGGCACGGATTGACCAATGACCGGAAAATGCGTGGCAAGACGGGTGTTTGGCCCGGCCTGCCAGGCCCATCGGGATCACAACCCGGGCCCGTGCGTTTCACCTCTGTGCGCAGCTGTTGGTCAGTCATCCTGCCTTGCTTGACGCACCGGGGCTTTCGCCCCATTTCCAACCCTGATTTCGCCGCCCGTTCCTGGGCGCCCCCGAGGGAGAGACCGAATTGCGCATCCTGATCGTCGAGGATGAACCCACGCTCGGCAACCAGCTGAAGACCACGCTCGAACAGAACGGCTATGCCGTGGACCTGTCGACCGACGGTGAGGACGGGCACTTTCTCGGCTCGACCGAAGAATACGATGCCGTGATCCTTGACCTGGGCCTGCCTGAAATCGATGGGCTGACCGTGCTGGGCATGTGGCGCCGCGAGGGGCGGACGTTCCCGGTGCTGGTGCTTACCGCCCGCGATTCCTGGTCGGACAAGGTCGCCGGGCTCGATGCCGGTGCCGACGACTATCTCGCCAAGCCGTTCCAGACCGAGGAACTGATCGCCCGTCTGCGCGCGCTGATCCGCCGCGCCTCGGGTAATACTTCCAGCGAGCTGACCGCGGGCGACGTGCGTCTCGATACGCGCTCCGGCCGCGTTACGCTGGCTGGCGAGCCGGTCAAGATGACCGCGCAGGAATACAAGCTGCTGTCCTACCTCATGCACCACAAGGGCAAGGTGGTCAGCCGCACCGAACTGATCGAGCATATCTACGATCAGGATTTCGACCGCGATTCGAACACGATCGAGGTCTTTGTCACGCGCATCCGCAAGAAGCTGGGCGCCGACGTCATCACCACGATCCGCGGACTTGGCTACAGTCTCGACGACCCGGCCGAGCCTGGCCGCGGCTGAGGTTTCCATGACGCAAGCGCCGACCAGCGGCGCCGCAGAACCCGCACCCGAAAAGCGGGGAGCGGGTTTTGCGCACGAATGGTCGACCGGTTCGCTGGCCCGGCGCATGATGCTGATCGCGGCAGGCTGGATCTCGATCCTCCTGCTGGTTGGCGGACTGGCGCTCGACCATGCGCTGAGCGGCATCGTCACGCGCAATTTCGACGAGCAGCTGGGCTACATGCTCACCGGCATGATCGGGTCGGCCGAAATCGGCCCCGACGGCGAGGTGTTTTTCAACCGCCCGCTCGGCGACCAGCGCTTCCTCGAACCGAACTCGGGCCTCTACTGGCAGATTCGCGGCAAGGGGCACGAGGACTTCCCCTCCCGCTCGTTGTGGGATCGCAGCCTGGCGGTGCCGGACGATCACTTCGACGCGCAGTTGCACGTCTACGATTCGAACCAGTTCCCCGGTGAACCGCTGCGCGTGATGGAGCGCTCCATCATCCTGCCGGGCAGCAATACCAAGTGGATGTTCACGGTGGCGGCGAGCCGTGCCGAGAACAATGAACAGATCAAGATGAACCGCGCGATCCTGCTCTACAGCTTCGTCGCGCTGGGTTTCGGGCTGCTGCTGATGGCGGGCATGCAGACCTGGTACGGCCTGTTCCCGCTTCGCCATATCCGCCGGGCGATCCAGCGGCTGCGGACGACCGGTTCGGCGCGGGTCAGCGGCCCGCTCCCGCGCGAGGTGGAGCCGCTGGTCGAGGAATTGAACGCGCTGCTGGCCCATAACGAGCGGCAGGCGGAAGAGGCGCGCACCCATGCGGGCAATCTCGCCCATGCGCTCAAGACGCCGCTGACGGTGGTGATGAACGCGGCTACCGCCAAGGCGCCCGATCTGGCCGACACGGTGATTCGCGAAGCGGCGGTGATGCGCCGCCAGGTCGACCATCACCTTGCGCGGGCGAGGGCGGTGGGCCGGCGTGCGGTGGGGCAGTCGCGCGCCGACGTCTGGCCGAGCCTCGAGGCGGTGCTGCGGGCGGTGGAGCGGCTCTATGACCAGACCCGTTTCGACCTTGACGGGAATCACGATGCGGTAGTGGCGCTGGAAAAGCAGGATCTTGAGGAAATCCTCGGCAACCTGATCGAGAATGCGGCTAAATATGGCGGCGGCAGTGTTTTTGTCACGGTCGACGCCGTGCGCGATTCGTCCCTTTGCGAGATATGGATCGAGGACGACGGCATGGGCATTCCCGAAGCCGAGAGGATCCGAATCTTCGATCGCGGCGCCCGGCTCGACACCGGCAAGCCCGGCACCGGCCTGGGCCTGGCGATCGTGCGCGATGTGGTGGAAATCTACGGCGGCACCGTGATGCTCGACGAAAGCGAGGACCTGGGCGGCCTGCTGGTCAAGCTGGCGGTGCCGCGCGCCAACAGCTGACCCGGCGATATCTTGCCAAGGAGTGGCGGCCGGCTGCCGAGGCTTCTGCGCGAGTGCCCGGCATGCTACACGCTGTTCAAAGGTGAGCTGAAAGCGGGGGGAAGCCGTGTGCCGCGCCTTGCGGACCCCGTCATTCGTCCCCATGGCCGGCGCTCCAGATTCGCGACCCTATCCAAGGAAACCCCCATGACCGATTCCATCTCCCTGACCCTGTCGCCCGACGAAGTCGAAATGCTCGTCGATGCACTCGAAGCCGATCTTGAAGGCTACGTCGAAGCCGCTAAGGAAGCGCGCGAGGACGGCAACAAGGAAGACCTGGAAACCTTTGCCGAAGCGGCCACGCGCATCCAGGGCCTGCTGACCCGTCTGCAGGACCTCGTCGAGGGCTGAAAAGACTGAAAAGGGGGGAAGGCGGCGTGCCGCCTTCTTCCTTATTTGCTGCCGGATAACGGCAGGTTCAACCTGCCTTGGCGCGCTCGTGATGGCGGATCACTTCGTCAATGATGAAGCGGATGAACTTTTCGCCGAAATCGGGATCGAGGTGTGCGTCCTCGGCCAGCTTGCGCAGGCGCACGATCTGGCGTTCCTCCCGGCCCGGATCCGAGGCGGGCAGGTTCTTTTCCGCCTTGTACGTGCCCACGGCCTGGGTGATGCGAAAGCGCTCGGCCAGCATGTGGATCAGCGCGGCGTCGATATTGTCGATGCTGGAGCGGAATGCGGCCAGAACCGGATCGGAAGAGGGCATGGTCTCGGTCATCGGATCGGTCCGCTAGCACGGCTTGCCTGCCGGTTCCAGCCCGCCTGCGGTCTTGGCGGCGATGCCCGCATGCTTAAGCAATCCCGAAGTTTGACCGACCGGTGGCATTGGCTCTTGCCTAAACGCCTGCGAACGCGCAATGCGCCGGAACGATGAGTGCCGATGTCATACCCCTGCGCACGCGCGGATCGCAACCTTCCCTCGCTCCCATGCTGGCGCTTACCGCGTCCGGCATGAACAGTGTCAATGCGGTCATTCTTGACCGCATGCAGAGCGAGATTCCCCTCATTCCGGCGCTGGCCGGGCACCTGATCTCGGGCGGCGGCAAGCGCATGCGCCCGATGCTGACGGTGGCCGCGGCGGAGCTGTGCGGCTATCAGGGGACCCGGCATTACAAGCTGGCGGCGGCGCTTGAGTTCATTCATACCGCCACGCTGCTGCATGACGACGTTGTCGACGGTTCGGACATGCGCCGCGGCAAGGCGGCAGCCAACATCGTTTTCGGCAATCCGGCCACGGTGCTGGTCGGTGACTTCCTGTTCACCCGCGCCTTCGAACTGATGGTCGAGGATGGCAGCATCCGCGTCCTCAAGATCCTTTCGCGCGCCAGTTCGATCATTGTCGAGGGCGAGGTCGACCAACTGACCGCCCAGCGCAAGATCGAGACGAGCGAGGAACATTACCTCGGCATCATCGGTTCGAAGACGGCTGCGCTGTTCTCGGCCGCGACCCGCATCGCTGCTGCGGTGGCTGAAAAGAGCGATGCGGAGGAGCAGGCGCTCGATACCTTCGGTCGCAATCTCGGCATCGCCTTCCAGCTTGTCGACGATGCGATCGATTACGATTCGGAAGCGTCGGAGTCCGGCAAGGACAAGGGTGACGATTTCCGTGAGGGCAAGATGACCTTGCCGGTCATCCTGGCCTATGCGCGCGGCACTGCCGAGGAGCGCAAGTTCTGGGAGGATGCCATTGCCGGCTTCCGAACCGAGGACGAGGATCTTGCTCATGCCGTCGAACTGATCAATCGCCACGGCTGCGTCGAGGCAACCCGCGAGCGGGCCCGCCTTTACGGCCAGCGGGCGATTGATGCGCTGTCGATCTTCCCGGCTGGCGCCGCGCGTGATGCGATGTGCGAAGCGGTCGAGTTCGCGATCGCGCGCCGCTACTGAACCGGCTGTTGCATCGTCGCAGACAATGAGAGCGCGCCGGATACCGGCGCGCTTTTTGTTTGCCCGGAACTCTTGAGGCGGCGATTCCGGGATTGCTCGTTGTCTTGGATAAAAGAATCATAATCGTGTCGCGCTGGTCCGAGATCTCCGGTGATTGAGTGATTTGTTTGATCTGTATTATAATTTAGGTTGAATAAACTGTTCGGATTGCGAAAGTATCGCGAATGGTGCTGCAGGCATGGTGCGATTGGCATCTGTTTTCCGCGAACAAGTTGGCGGTTCCCTGCGGAGGCGGCGACTGCTTGCGGATGGCGCTTGACCGTTCCGGCACGAGGAGAGCTCACATGCGGACCCTGAAATTCGCCAAGACGCCTTTCGCGAGGCACGGTTTTCGTCTGCGTGCCTCCGTCTTGACGCTGTCCGTGCTGCTTGCGGTGGGGGGCGCAGCCGAGGCCTGCACCCGTGCGGTCTATCTCGGCCCGAACGGCAACGTGATCACCGCAAGGTCGATGGACTGGAAGAGCGATATCCTGTCCAACTTGTGGATCCTGCCACGCGGGATGGCGCGCAGCGGTGAAGTGGGGCCGAACTCGATCAAGTGGACCTCGAAATACGGCAGCGTGGTTGTCAGCGGTTATGACGTCTCGACGACGGACGGGGTCAACGAAAAGGGCCTGGAAGCGAACCTGCTGTGGCTGGTCGAATCCAAGTACCCGCCCTTCGATGGCAAGGGAAAGCCCGGCCTCACGATCGCCGCATGGGCGCAGTATGTGCTCGACAATTTCGCCACCGTCGATGAAGCGGTGGCCGCGCTGCGGGGGGAGCCTTTCACCATCGTAACGGATAATGTGCCGGGGGAGGATCGGCTGACGACCGTGCACCTTTCGCTCTCCGATGCGAGCGGCGACAGCGCGATCATCGAGTACATCAATGGCAAGCAGGTCATCCACCACTCGCGGGATTTTCAGGTGATGACGAATTCGCCGACCTTCGACCAGCAACTGGCGCTCAATGCCTACTGGAAGCAGATTGGCGGTACGGTGATGTTGCCAGGCACCAATCGGGCGTCGGATCGCTTCACTCGCGCTGCTTTCTATATCAACGCGATTCCGAAGTCCGAGGATCCGGACAAGGCGCTCGCCGCCGTATTCAGCGTCATTCGCAATGCCTCGGTGCCATATGGCATCACCACGCCAGGCGAGCCGAACATTTCCTCGACCCGTTGGCGCACGGTGTTCGATCACAAGCGTCAACTTTATTTCTTCGAGTCGGCGCTGACGCCCAACACCTTCTGGGTCGATCTGAAGAAGATCGATTTTACGCGGGAGACCGGCAAGGTGAAGATGCTCGATCTCGGCCCCAATCAGGATCACACCTTCTCGGGCGAGGCCTCAGGCCAGTTCGCCGACCATGCGCCGTTCCGTTTCCTCGGTCTGCCGGGCTGACGCTGCGCCAAAAGCGCCACAGTTGTGCGCTGCAATGAAATGGCAACAATGCTGCAATTGCGGCGCGCCGGTCGTGAGTCTATCCAGTGCCCGCCATGCACCCCGAATCCGAGCTGGCTGCCACGGGTTACCAGCCCGGGTCGCCGCGCCAGCGCATCGTCTCTTCCGTGCTGTCCGCGGCCATTATTCTGGCTGCGATGCTGCTTGTCATCACCCAGACCGGCCTCGTGCCCGATCTTGTCAAGAAGACCTCTTCGCTCACGACCTTCGACGTCGTCGATCACGACAAGGAGCAGGGCGGCGAAGCGCCGGAAAAGCCCAAGCAGCAACAGGCCAAGCATGTCGAGCACAAGACGACGGTGCCGGTGGTTGCGCCCGACAAGCCGGTGGAGCAGCCTGCCGCTGCGCCGAAGCAGGCATTCACGTTCCTGCGAATGTCGAGCAGCGAATTTGCGGCGGCCGACATCGGCAAGATGAAGGGGCAGTCCTCGGCCTCGGGGGATGAGGCGCCGGGTGGTTCGGGCGGCACATATGGACCGGGGGAAGGGCCGGGTGGCGTCGTACTCTATAACGCTGCCTGGTTCCGCGAACCGACGGATGCGCAATTGGGTGGCTATCTTCCCGAGCGGCGTCCGGATAGCGGTTGGGGCGAGATCGCGTGTCAGACCCAGCCGCACTACAAAGTCGACAATTGCCAGATTCTCGGTGAATCTCCTCGGGGATCGGGCTTCGGCCGCGCCGTGCTCAATGCGGCCTGGCAGTTCCAGGTGCAGCCGCCCCGCGTCAACGGCAAACCACAGATCGGTACCTGGGTGCGCATCCATATCTCTTACGGGGTGCGGGGCGCCTCGATCTGATTCGGTTTTCCGCGCCGCTCAGGCGGCGTTGAAGGAACTGTTCGGGATGCCGGCATAGCGCTCCAACAGTTCCGGCAGCGGCATCGGCATGGCCATGTAGTAGCCCTGTGCGAGCGTGAAACCGGCAATGCGTGCGCTGAGCAACTGGTCCTCGGTCTCAATGCCCTCGATCACGCAATCAAGCGAAAGCGAGCGAGCGAGATTGCGGATGGCCGCGATCAGCCGGCGGCCGCGCGTCTCGTCGAGACGCGGCGCAAAGCTGCGGTCGATTTTCACCATGTCGAGGGGCAACTGGTGCAATGCGGAAAGGCTGGAGTAGCCGGTGCCGAAATCGTCGAGCGCAATCCGGGCGCCGATCTCGCGCAGGCCTTCGAGCGCCTCGCTGGCACTGTCGAATTTCGAGATGAGCGATGTTTCGGTGATCTCGAAAACCAGCCGGCTGGCGGAAATGCCGGATCGTTCGATCAGCGCGATCAAGGCGGCGATCGTCTCCGCGTCGGAAATGTCCTGGCCTGAAAGGTTGAAGCAGACCGTCATCGGCTGGGGTAGCTGGGCCAGCGCGTCGAGCGCCCTGCCGAACAGGGCCAGTGTCACTTCCCGGGCCCGGCCCAATCGCTCGGCGGTAGCGATCAGCAATTCTGGATTGACCGAACCCAGAGATGCGGAATGCCAGCGGGCGAGACACTCGACGCCGATCGGCGTACGCGTTTCGGTGGCCACGATCGGCTGGAAGACGACCGAAAGTTCGCGGGTGAGATCGGCAGTCTGGAGGGCGGCATCGAGCGCCTGCTCGGTGCGGATCATCTGTTCCAGCTTGCTAGAGAAACGAACGCATTGGCCGCGCTTTTCGTTCTTGGCGTGATAGAGCGCAAAATCGGCCCGGTCGAACAGGTCGTGCGCGTTGCGGCCGCTGGCGGGATAATCGGCAAGGCCTGCTGAACAGCCGACCGAGACCACGATGTCTGCAATGCGGGCCGGGCGGCGGATCTCGGCGCAAAGCGCCTGGGTGACGGCTTCGGCTTCTTCCAGCGGGCCCTGCACGATGATGCCGAATTCGTCGCCGCCGAGGCGCGCCATCACCGCATCGTCAGGAATGGCGGCCAGGATCCTTTCGCCCAGTACGTGGAGCAGGCGGTCTCCTTGGGCGTGCCCGTAGGTGTCGTTGACCGGCTTGAAACGATCGAGGTCGATCAGGCCGACGCAGAACACGTCCTCGCTCCCGGCGTTCGCCAGCAGGGCTTCAAGGCGGGCGAAGAAGTAGCGCCGGTTCGGCAGTCCGGTGAGCGCATCAGTTTCGGCCAGCCGGGCGTTTTCCTCGCTCAGCGCCTGGGCCTGACGGCGTTCGTTGGCGAGGGCGTGCTGCGTGTTCTCCAGTGCGATGAACGAATCGTAGGTATCGCGCAGGATCTTGAGGATCACGATCGCGACCAGCGCGATGTTGATTGCGATCGCGACTTGCACGAAGGGCCCTTTTATCATGCTGTAGCACAGGAAAGTGCTGAGCACGGTCACGCAGACGAGGGTCGCCGCAGTGGGCAGGAAGGTCAGGCAGAAGGTGCAGCCCAGCACCGTGACGGCCACGAAGATGGCGACATGGCCGTGTTCGTAGGGACCGCCATACTGGTCCAGCCAAAGCGCCCAAGCCACGAAAGCGAGCGCCATGAACACGGCGATAACGGTGGTGCGCTGCATGCGGCGCAGGGCTAGCTCCGGGTCGAAATCGGCAGCATTGGGAACCCGCAGCCAGGCGAACATGCGCATCAGGCAGGCTGCGATCAGCACTGAAGGAAAAATCAGCGTCAGCGAGACCGGCGCGATCGTCCAATGCGTGTAGCCCAGGATGGCGGCGTTGACCGAGAGTAGTCCGTAAAGCGGGGGAATCCTTTCCCTCAGGCGCAGGAACTGGGCTACCGGCAATGGAAACTGCCCGGCGCGATAGGTCTTGCTGAGAGGGTGAGCGGTTTCGTGCAAGGTCCTGAACTCCGGAACCTGACATAGCCTGCAATTCTTGAAGAAGAATGGATGGCGCCGCGAACTGCATCCGTTCTGGAGTGAACTTGCGGATCGCGGCGAAATTCATCTTAGGCGAATTTCCAAAGCGTCTCTAAGGAGCCCCGCGTGAGCCAGCTTCCGATCCATGCCGTCCTGCCCGATCTTCTTGCCGCGCTGCGGGCAGAGCCGCGTGCCGTGCTGATCGCACCGCCGGGCGCCGGCAAGACAACCGCCCTGGCGCCCGCATTGCTGGGCGAACCCTGGTGCACCGGCACGGTCATCCTGCTTTCGCCCCGGCGCGTCGCCGCGCGCGCTGCGGCCGAGCGCATGGCCGCCGGGCTGGGCGAACAGGCTGGCGAGACGATCGGTTACGTGACCCGTCTCGACGTCAAGCGGTCGGCCCGAACCCGGGTCGTGGTGATGACCGAGGCGATCTTTGTTGCGACGATTCTCGCCGATCCGGAGCTATCGGGAGTTTCGGCAGTCCTGTTCGACGAGGCGCACGAACGGCACCTCGACAGCGATCTGGGGCTGGCGCTGGCGATCGAGGCTGGGGAAGTCTTGCGCGAGGACCTGCGCATCGTCGTCATGTCTGCCACCATCGACGGCGCGCGTTTCGCGCGTCTGCTGGGCGCGGACACGCCGGTGATCGAGAGCGAGGGCAAGGCCTGGCCTCTCGCCATTCGCTGGCTCGGCAGTGCCCCTGACGCGCGCATCGAGGACGCCATGGCCTCTGCCATCCTCACGGCCTGGCGCGAGCAGGTGGGGGATGTGCTCGCGTTCCTGCCCGGCGTACGCGAGATCGATCGCGTGACGGAACGGCTGGCGGAGAAGCTGCCTAAGGCCCTTGTCCTGCCGTTGCACGGACAATGCGAACCGGCGGCCCAGCGCGCAGCGATTCGCCGCGACGGCGAGGGCCGTCGTCGCATTGTGCTGGCGACGGCGATTGCCGAAACCTCGCTGACGCTCGACGGTGTATCGGTGGTGGTCGACGCAGGGCTTTCGCGAAGAGCGGAGTTCGACAAGGCTGCGGGCGTCACCCGGCTCGTCACCCACCGGGCCAGCCGCGCCTCCGCGGCGCAGCGGGCGGGGCGTGCGGCAAGACAGGGGCCGGGTGTGGCCTATCGCTTGTGGGAAGAGGCCGCCCACCCGGGACGGCCGGAATTCGATCCGCCGGAAATGCTGACCAGCGATCTTGCCCCGCTGACGCTGACGCTGGCCCAATGGGGGGCGGGCGATCCCGCCGCGATGGCCTGGCTCGATGCGCCGCCGGTGCCCGCGCTCGATGCGGCACGGCGCCAGCTTGAGGGACTGGGGGCGCTGGATGCAGAGGGGCGGATCACCGGCTTCGGGCGCAAGGTAGCCAGTTTGCCGATGGACCCGGCGCAGGCGGCGATGATCCTTCATGGCACCGAAATCGGCGCGGGGGGCTCGGCTGCCAGGCTGGCGCTGCTCTTGCAGGAACGCGGCCTCGGTGGCCGCAGCGAAGACCTGTCGCAGCGCCTCGCGCGCTGGAACGGCGATCGTGCGCCGCGCGCCGATGCCTCGCGCAAGCTCGCCGCAGGCTGGGCCAAGCGGGCGCGGGTACTGGTCGGAACGGACGGGCACGGCGACGAAGATGTTCCCGCCGGCGTTCTGCTGGCGCTTGGGCGTCCGGACATGCTGGCCCGGCGCCGTGATTCCAGCGGCGAGAACTGGCTCTCGGCCGGGGGCAGGGGGTATGTGCTTGATCCGGCTTCCGCCTTGGCGGCGCGCGAGTGGATGGTGATCGGGGATGCCCAGGGGCAGGCGCGTGGCGCCCGTATCCTCTCTGGCGCGACGCTGGAACCTGCCGAAGTGGAACAATGGCTGGAGGAGCGGATCGAACGCCGTTCGCTCCTGCGCTGGAACGAATCGGAAGGGCGTGTCGAGGCACGGCTGGAGCGGC
The DNA here is from genome assembly GCF_006874585.1 of Sphingomonas sp. IC081. Lineage (GTDB taxonomy): Bacteria > Pseudomonadota > Alphaproteobacteria > Sphingomonadales > Sphingomonadaceae > Novosphingobium. Next base: position 2,099,514 of record NZ_CP029761.1, on the reverse strand, counting down.
GGATCGGCGCGATCACCCTGGCGAGCGGCCCTGATCCTTCGCCGGACCCGGCGGCGATTTCGGCATTCCTGCTTGAACGGGTGCGCGAGAAAGGGCTCGATCTGGTGCCTTTCGGCAAGGGCGCACTCGCCCTGCTGCGGCGCGCCCGTTATGCCGGGATCGAGGCGCTGTCCGATACAGCCTTGCAGGCAGACCTCGACGACTGGCTGGGGCCGCTGCTCGGCCGGCGGCTGGATGCGGTGGACAAGGGCGCGCTTGCCGAGGCTCTGCGCAATCGCATGACATGGGACGACCAGCAGAAGCTGGAAAAGCTGGCGCCGCCCGAATTTCGCAGTCCCGCAGGCACCAGCCATGTCATCGATTACGAGGATGACGGAGGCCCCAGCGTCGAAGTGCGGGTGCAGGCGCTGTTCGGGCTCGACCGCCATCCAACGTTCGGGCAACCGCCGCAGCCGCTCCTGCTCAAGCTGACCTCGCCGGCCGGACGGCCGATCCAGACCACGCGCGATCTCCCTGGATTCTGGCGCGGATCCTGGCGCGACGTGCAGCGCGACATGAAGGGGCGCTACCCCAGGCACCGCTGGCCGGACGAGCCGTGGACCGAAGATCCCAGCCTCAAGACAAGAAATGCGTTCGAAGCATCCAAAGGCAAATGATTTGCGCTTGATTCTCTCCCCGATTCGGCGCCAAAGCGCTTCATCATGAGTGCACGCATCTATCAGCGCCCGAAGAACGCCATGCAGTCCGGCAAGGCACTGCTGGATCAGTGGATCCTCGAATTCGTCCCGGCGGAGGCGAAGAAGCCCGACCCGTTGATGGGCTGGGCCGGCTCGGGAGATACCCAGCAGCAGGTTACCCTGAAGTTCCCGACGGTGGAGGAGGCCAAGGCCTATGCCGATCGTTACGGCATCGAAGCGGAAGTTCACGCCACTCCGCCGCGCCGTCTGAAGATCCAGGCTTACGCCGACAACTTCCGTTGATCCTTCGCGCTGGACGCGCGGTTTAGTTCAGCAATCGGCCCGCATCTCCTGTAGGGAGGCGCGGGCCGATGCCGTTTCGGGAACGGCGATTTGCTGTACGAATTTCCTCCGCTTCGGGGCTGGACAAACCGGCATCGCCCCGTCATATGGCCGCCCGGGAGTCGGGTGGACGTTTGCGTTCGCCAACTTGGTCAGGTCCGGAAGGAAGCAGCCACAACGGATTGCGGCGGGTCGCCCGGCTCCTTCTCTCAAGTTTGAGAGATTACCCCCACAGATGTTACCCCACTGGGGGTTAGAAATGCCGCCTCAGTGCGGCATTTTTTGTGCGCGGCTGTGGAGCAAATCGCTTTCCTCCTGACAATTCGGCCCCCAGCGCCTAGTTTGGCAGGCGATGGACGATTCACCTGACATGTTCGGCGACAGCCCACCCTGGAACGACGGGGGCGAGGAAGAGGCCGCAGCGACTTCGGCGGAACTGGAAGCGGCCGGTCAGGTCTCGCTGTTCGGCGAGCCGGAAGCGGAGCCAAAGCCGGAACCCGCGGCTCAGCCGGAGGCCGGATCAAAGCCCGAGCCCGTTGCGGTAGAGCTGGAGTCTGTGGTTGAGGCCGAAGTCGCGCCCGAGCCGGTGCCTGTTTCCGCCATAGTGCCGGTCGCAGCGGCTCCCGTTCCCGCACCCTCAGCGGCGCCTGTCGCCGTCAAGGCTGCCGCCCCGGCGAGCGCTGCAGTTCAGCCCTATCGCGTACTGGCGCGCAAGTATCGTCCGCAGAGCTTCGGCGAACTGATCGGACAGGAAGCGATGGTCCAGACGCTGGCCAACGCCATCAAGCGCGATCGGCTGGCGCATGCTTTCCTGATGACCGGCGTGCGCGGTGTCGGCAAGACCTCGACCGCGCGCCTCATTGCCAAGGCCCTCAACTGCATCGGCCCGGACGGGCAGGGCGGCCCGACCATCGATCCTTGCGGCGTTTGCGAGCCCTGTCAGGCGATTGCCGAGGGCCGTCATATCGACGTGATCGAGATGGACGCCGCCTCGCATACCGGTGTCGACGACGTGCGCGAGATCATCGAGGCGGTGCGCTATGCCGCCGTTTCGGCGCGCTACAAGATCTACATCATCGACGAAGTTCACATGCTGTCGCGCAATGCATTCAATGCCTTGCTGAAGACACTTGAGGAGCCTCCGGCGCATGTGAAGTTCCTTTTCGCGACGACCGAGGTCGATAAGCTGCCGGTGACGGTGCTGTCGCGCTGCCAGCGGTTCGACTTGCGCCGGATCCCGGCGCCGATGCTGGCCGAACACTTTGCCAAGGTCTGCGGACTCGAGGGTGTCGAGGCGGAAGCCGAGGCGCTGGCGATGGTTGCTGCCGCGGCCGAAGGGTCGGTGCGCGACGGCCTGTCGATTCTCGACCAGGCAATTGCCCATGCCGACCTTGACGGCGAAGGTCAGGTCCGTGCCGAAAAGGTGCGCGACATGTTGGGTCTTTCCGACAAGAGCGCGCAGCGCCGCCTGATCACCGCGATCCTAGACGGCAAGGGCGGCGATCTGCTCGAACTGGTTGCCCATCAATTCGCGCTCGGTGTCGAACCTATCTCGATCCTGCGCGGCTTGATGGCACTGACCCACCGTATCGCTGTCGCCCAGGTTGCCGGGGGCGCGCACGATGCCCATTCGGCGGAGGAGCGGGAGGCGATCGAGGGCTGGGCGAGGGCGCTCAAGGCCGGGCAGGTTCATCGTCTCTGGCAGCTTCTTCTCAAGGGCCATGACGAAGTGAAGTCCGCGCCCGACCCGTTGGTGGCCACGCAGATGGCGCTCCTGCGGATCATGCATGCGGCGGACATGCCCGATCCCGGCTCATTGGTGAAAAAGCTGGAGGAGTTGGCGGCCCGTGCACCGGTTGCTGTTCCGGCTGGCGACAGTTCCGGCGCCGTCGGTCCGGCACCTGTTGCCGTGGCGAGGCCAGTCGTGACGGCGCGGCGCTGGGAAGAACTGGTCGACGATGTCGAGCACGCCGGCGAACTTTCCACCGCCAACACCATGCGCATGCAGGTCCGCGTCGTCGAACTCGGAACGAGCCTGCTTCGTTATGCGCAGCCGCCGGGGTTCAGCGAGGACATCACCGCGATCCTGCGCAACGCTCTGGGCAAGGCGACGGGCGAGCGCTGGGAGGTGTTCAAGGTCGATGAAGGGGGGGCGCCGACGCTCGTCGAACTGGCCGAGGCGGAAAAGACGGCGGCCAGCGATGCCGTCAGCCAGCACCCGCTTGTGCTGGCGACCAAGGCGGCCTTTCCAGAGGCCCAAGTGATCGAGGATGACCGTCCGCTCGCCGTTGGCGGTGGCGGGCGAAATTGGAGACGTTGAGATGAAGTCCATGGAAGAGATGATCCAGGCGGCGCAGCAGGCCGCAGAGACCATCCAGAAGCAGATGAACGACACGCAGGCCAAGTTGGACACGCTGGAAGTCGAAGGGCTTTCGGGGGGCGGTCTGGTCAAGATCCGCTGCTCGGCCAAGGGCCGTGTGATCGGCGTGGCCATCGACGACAGCCTGCTGCAGCCTGGCGAAAAGCAGATCCTCGAAGATCTCGTGGCCGCTGCCTACAACGACGCGCGCGTGAAAGCGGACTCGGTGGCAGGAGAGGAACTTGCCAAGGCCCAGCAGGGCATGGGTTTGCCGCCGGGCTTCAAGATGCCGTTCTGACGACGGGCCGCCGCCAAGGCAGCGCATTGTCGTAAAGACGAACGCGAGCCGCTCGAGGGGCGTGTTGCGGAGGTTCCGCGACGGCCTTTCGGGCGGCTTTGTCGTTTTCTCGGGTGCCGTGCCGGATTGTTGCGGGTTAAAACTCTGAAAGTCCTTTGGAGGAAAGCGTGTTTCTGCCGATCCGGTTTGGCCGGGGCGCTGGCCTGACTAGGCTGGGTTTTTGCTCCCTACGCCGGACTTCCTTGATGGAACGGCCACGAAGCGGCTGAGGACAAAGAACTGCAGCAGCGTGGAAAACACGGTCGTCGCCACACCGGCAATGTACGGATCGTGCTGTAATGTCAGTGCGATCTCTAGAAATGCGACACTGGCCAGATAGTTGAGGCCATAGGCAAGGAGAAACCGGTTCAGGGGGAAGCCCGAATTGCTGAAGACCAGGCTTCGGTATGTGAAGAAGTTGAACATGATGCCGGCTACGCGGCTGAGCAATTGTGCAGCTTGTGGATGCAGCCCCAGCGCGATCATCATTGCATATAGGCCATAGCCGAAGGCCGTATTGATCCCGCCGGTAACGTAGAACCGGGCCAGCCTGGCCAGGGCCTCACATCTTTCCGGTGCGGCGATCCGCCAAGACGAGCCGGTCGCCGCGGGGGACAACGCGCCCGTAGCGGAACTGGCCTGCCTGGCGGAATGCAACTCCTCTTTCGCGCCTGGCGGTGGGCCGGCAGCCGGCATGCTTCCTCCTGATATCCCGTTGTTCCTCTATAAGGTAAGGACCAAAAGAGGTGGGGTCGTCCGGAATTGCCTCCAGAGTGGAGAGAAGGCGGTTTGTAAGGACAAGGCGGGAGCGTTATGACAATCGCTTCCACAGCCTTTCGCGGTTAGTGCATTGCGTCCGCGCTGGATGACACCATATCTACGGGCAATGGCCGGGATTTCCGTTAGGCGCCTGGCAAGTATGGAATTGGAAAAGCTCTTGAACCTGCTTCCGTTGCTGCCTTTGCGCGATATCGTCGTGTTCCCCGGCATGGTTGTGCCACTTTTCGTGGGACGCGAGAAATCGGTGGCCGCGCTCGAAGCGGCCATGGCCGGTGAGAAGGATATTTTCCTGCTCGCCCAGCTTGATCCCGGCTGCGACGATCCCGAGCGTGACGATCTCTATGATACCGGCGTGATTGCCAGTGTCCTGCAATTGCTCAAGCTGCCCGATGGAACCGTGCGTGTGCTGGTGGAAGGCCAGGACCGTGCCCGCCTCGAAATGCTGCAGACGGAAACCGGGGCCGAGGGCGAGATGCTCGTGGCGCAGGTTGAGCGCATTGAATCGAGTGAGGCCGAAGGCACCGAAGTGGCCGCGATGATGCGCACGGTGGTCGAGCAGTTCGGCGAATACGCCAAGCTCAACAAGAAGCTGTCGCAGGATGCCGGTGAACAACTGGGTGACATCGATGATGCGGCGCGCCTCGCCGATACCGTGGCCGCACAGCTTTCGGCCAAGGTGGCCGACAAACAGGCCGTGCTGTCCGAACCCGATCCGCTCAAGCGGCTTGAAATGGTCTATTCCTTCATGGAGGGCGAGCTCGGCGTTCTGCAGGTCGAGCGCAAGATCCGTGGCCGCGTGAAGCGCCAGATGGAAAAGACCCAGCGCGAATATTACCTGAATGAACAGCTCAAGGCGATCCAGTCGGAGCTGGGCGGCGGTGACGGCGAGGAAGCCAACGAACTGGCTGAACTCCAGGACAAGATCGAAAAGACCAAGCTCTCCAAGGAAGCGCGCGAGAAGGCGACCGCCGAACTGAAGAAGCTCAAGTCGATGCAGCCGATGAGCGCGGAAGCGACCGTCATCCGCAACTACCTCGATGTGCTGCTGGGCCTGCCCTGGGGCAAGAAGAGCAAGTTGAAGCGCGACATTTCCGAAGCGCAGACGGTGCTCGATTCCGACCATTACGCGCTCGACAAGGTCAAGGACCGCATTGTCGAGTATCTGGCCGTGCAGGCACGCACCAACAAGCTCAAGGGGCCGATCCTGTGCCTCGTGGGGCCTCCGGGCGTCGGCAAGACGTCGCTCGGCAAGTCGATCGCGAAGGCGACGGGGCGCGAGTTCATCCGCCAGTCGCTGGGCGGTGTGCGAGACGAGGCTGAGATCCGCGGTCACCGCCGCACCTACATCGGCTCGCTGCCGGGCAAGATCGTCACCAACCTGCGCAAGTCGGGCAAGTCCAACCCGCTCTTCCTGCTGGACGAGATCGACAAGCTGGGCCAGGATTTCCGTGGCGATCCGGCCTCGGCACTGCTCGAAGTGCTGGATCCCGAACAGAACGCCAAGTTCCAGGACCACTATCTGGAACTCGACATCGACCTGTCGGACGTGATGTTCGTCTGCACCGCGAACAGCCTGAATCTGCCTCAGCCGCTGCTGGACCGCATGGAGATCATCCGTCTCGAAGGTTATACCGAAGACGAGAAGGTTGAGATCGCCGAGCGGCACCTGATCCGCAAGCAGATCGAGGCGCATGGCCTGAAGAAGGGTGAGTTCACGCTGACGCAGGACGGCCTGCGCGACCTCATCCGCTATTACACCCGCGAAGCGGGCGTGCGTACGCTGGAGCGCGAGATTGCCCGGCTGGCGCGCAAGTCCCTGCGCCAGATCCTTGAAGGCAAGGCCAAGGAAGTGGTCATCACGCCCGAAAACCTGGCCGACTTCGCCGGTGTACGCAAGTTCCGCCATGGCGTGGGCGAGGAAGAGCATCAGGTCGGCGCGGTCACCGGTCTCGCCTGGACCGAGGTCGGCGGTGAACTGCTGACGATCGAAAGCGTCACCGTGCCCGGTAAGGGCGCCATCAAGGCGACCGGCAAGCTGGGCGAAGTGATGAACGAGTCGATCCAGACCGCGTTCAGTTTCGTGCGCGCGCGTTCGCCCGCCTATGGCATCAAGCCTTCGATCTTCAACAAGAAGGACATCCACATTCACCTGCCCGAGGGTGCGGTACCCAAGGATGGTCCGTCGGCGGGTATCGGCATGGTCACCTCGATCGTCTCGACGCTTACCGGCGTGCCGGTGCGCAAGGACGTTGCGATGACCGGTGAAGTCACGCTGCGGGGCCGCGTACTGCCGATCGGCGGTCTTAAGGAGAAGCTGCTGGCGGCGCTGCGCGGCGGCATCACCACCGTGTTGATTCCGGAAGAGAACCGCAAGGATCTTGCCGAGATCCCGGATAACGTGAAGCAGGGGCTGGACATCATTCCGGTCAGCCATGTCGACGAAGTTCTGGCCAAGGCCCTGGTCGACCCGCTCACTGCGATCGAGTGGACCGAAGCGGACGAACTGGCGGCGGCTCCGCCGCAAACGCCCGCTCCGTCGGCCACGGCGCACTGAGGCGCGGTTGCAATTCGCAAAATAGGAGGGGCGCCGGGCTATCCGGCGCCCTTTTCTTCAGGTCGCACGGCTGACGGAACCATCGGCGTAACGGCGCGCCGGCAGCGCTGAAGATTTCGGCTCGGGCGAATTACCGGCGATAACGGCTGGGAAAATTCCATATTGTGGTTAAAGGGCCGGAAACCTTCGGTGCCTGCGATGCGGTTTGATCTCCCCACTTTGTACTTCCTGGCTATCGGCACGCTCGTGCTCAGTTCGCTCATGACGTTCTGGGAGCGATACGCGCGTCCGCTACGCAGGCGCGAACTGGGGATGCTTGCGGGCGGATACGCGACGCTCGCAGCCGGTTGCGCGTTGGCCTTGGGGCGATCGCTGTTCCCTGGTGCCATTGGCGCAGGCCTGGCCAACATCGTGATGCTCAGCGGTTATCTTCTGGTGCTCCAGGCAGCCGCGCGGCTTGCCGGGCGCTCGCATGTCCCCATGGCCGGTGTCATTCTGGGGTTCCAGGTGCTGGTATGGGCAGTCGGCGGCGCGCGCTGGCAAACGGTGATCTGGACATACGCCAGTGCCTTCCCGATCGGGTTGGTTAGCGGCCTGACGGCGTGGGAATTGCAGCGCAATGGCCGTTTGCGCGTCTTGCGCTCGCACCGCATCGCGGTGGCCTTTGCAGCCATGCATTGCTTCACTTATCTGCTCCGCGCCATTGTCCTGCCCGTGCTGGAGCCGCAGGGCGGGGCGGGGCTGCTGGCGCTGTCGAGCTTCGCGACGATGTACGAAGGCGTGCTCTATTCTGTCGGATTGCCCATGGCATTGCTGGCACTGGTGCGAGAAGAGACGCACGATCAGTTGCTTCAGGCTTCGCACACCGACTATCTGACGGGGCTGGGGAACCGCCGGTGGTTTTTCGAGGAGGCTGAGCGCCGCATAGGCAGCATGGGGGCCGACGGGCGGACTTTCATGCTGGCGTTCGATCTTGACCATTTCAAGAGCATCAATGACCGTTTCGGCCACGCGATAGGGGATGAGGTGCTCAAGCGTTTTGCCGGTTTTGTCCGCCGCAGCGTCGGGTCTTCCGCAATCCTCGCCCGCATCGGCGGAGAGGAATTCGTAGCCCTTTTGCCTTGCAGATCGGATGCCGAGGCGGCGGCGATTGCCCAGCAAGTGGTCAACGGCTTTGCCGCGATCGACATCGGCCGCGAGTATGGTGAGGACGTCAAGGCGACGGTCAGTATCGGTATCGCCGAACTGGGCTGCGATGGGGATACGCTGGCCGAACTGCTGACGGCAGCCGACGCGGCGCTCTACCGGGCCAAGGGCAGCGGTCGGAACCGGGTGGAGCCTGCGTAGTCGGCCGTTTGCCGGCCCCGATGCATCCCGATTCTCACGAATTGACGACAAGCCATAACAGGGCGCATTCTTCTGTCAGCAGCGGTGTGAGGGCCCCCATGGCGGCGATGGTGGACACGCATGTTCCCTTGGATCTGGCTCCCGTGCGGGGGAGACAGCGGATCGAGAGTCTCGATGTCCTGCGCGGCATTGCGATCCTTGGCATTTTCTACATGAACATTCCCTACATGGGGACCAACCTCGCGGCATGGCTGCCGGATCCACGGCGCCTCTCGTGGGAGCCTGCCGATCAGCTGATATGGGCGGCTATTCGCATTTTCTGGGACGGGACGCAGCGCGGCCTGTTCGAATTCCTGTTCGGGGCGGGGGTCCTGGTCTTTACGGCGAAAGCGATGAAGCCGGACGATCCGGTGGCCGTTGCGGACTTGTTCTTGCGCCGCAACCTCTGGCTGATGCTGTTTGGCCTCATCGACATCTTTTTGGTGCTGTGGGTCGGGGATATCCTTCTGGTTTACGGCATCTCGGCCTTGTTCCTTTTCCCGTTCCGCAAGTTGCCACCGCGCGCGCTACTGGCGATGGGGCTGCTGTTCGCGCTGGTTTGCGCCATTGGCTGGCCTGGAGGCGGCGGCCTGGTGGGCTATGGCGAACGGGTCGACATGCTGAGGGAGGCCACCCGGATCGAGGCTAAAGTACAGTCAGGCGCCCGGCTCACCCAGGAGGAGAGCGCGGCGATCAAGGAGTTTCGGACAAGGCGGGATGCCCTCGACCTTTCCAGGCCGCTGCCAAAGGACCGGAAGGAGAAGATCGCGGAAGAGCGCAAGGCCTTCAACGGTACGCCGCTGGACATGGCGCTGTTCAACTGGAGCACCTGGAACAAGATATTCGGTGCGGGCAACGGCACGTTCTTCGGGGTGTTGGAAGCGGTTTGCGCGATGTTTGTCGGCATGGCCCTGTTCAAGTGGGGCGTGATCCAGGGTGGGCGGTCTGTACGGTTCTATCTGGTGCTGGCGATCTGTGCCTATGGGGTGGGCTGCGGACTGCGGGCGTGGAGCGTACATGAAATTTTCCGCTTCTCGCTCGAGCCCAAGATCGGCTGGATCACGGACGAGTTCGCGCGCCTCTGCGTGACGCTTGGGCATGTGGGGCTGTTCAACCTGCTGCTGCTCACCCGGTCGGGGCGGTTCCTGCTCGCGCCGTTCAAGGCGGTGGGGCGCATGGCCTTCACCGTCTACATTACCACCAGTACGGTGATGATCTGGATCGTCTTTGCCCCTTGGGGGCTGGGGCTGTGGGAACGCTTCGGCTGGTTCCAGTTGATGGTGGCGGCGAGCCTGTTCAATTTGCTGATGCTGATCGCCGCGAACCTCTGGATGCGCTTCTTCGTCTGTGGTCCGCTGGAGTGGGTCTGGCGCTTGCTTTCTTATTGGAAACGCCAGCCCTTCGTACGCCGCCGGGCAGGGGCGTTAACACCGGCTGCGCCCGGCGGTGCAGGCGAGGTGGTGTTGCCAGTGTAATGCTTATTCTGTTTCATGATGGGTGTTTAAACGGTAATTTTCGGTCGAAACACAATCTCTTTGCGCAAGCGGTTTGCGCAGTCTCTTGCCATGCTTGCGCTCAGCCTGTAACGGGCCGCTTCCCGCGCCGCGACCTTGCCGCGCGGGATTTGCATGAAGGATCTTGAAATGGGTTACCGGGTTGCCGTCGTCGGCGCGACCGGAAATGTCGGCCGCGAAATGCTCAACATCCTTGCCGAGCGTGAGTTCCCCTGCGACGAGATCGCAGCGGTGGCTTCGTCGCGTTCGACCGGGACCGAGATTGAATTCGGCGAAACCGGCAAAATGCTCAAAGTAAAGAACATCGAGCACTTCGATTTCGCCGGCTGGGATATTGCGCTCTTCGCCGCAGGCTCGGAGCCCACGAAGATTTATGCGCCCAAGGCCGCTGCCGCCGGCTGCGTGGTGATCGACAACTCGTCGCTCTACCGCATGGACCCGGACGTGCCGCTGATCGTGCCGGAAGTGAACCCGGACGCCATCGACGGCTACAAGGCGCGCAACATCATCGCCAACCCCAACTGCTCGACCGCGCAGATGGTCGTGGTGCTGAAGCCGCTGCACGACAAGGCTACGATCAAGCGCGTCGTCGTTTCGACCTACCAGTCGGTTTCCGGCGCGGGCAAGGCGGGCCTGGACGAGCTGTTCGAACAGAGCCGCGCGATCTTTGTCGGCGATCAGGTCGAGAAGCGCAAGTTCACGAAGCAGATCGCCTTCAACGTGATTCCGCACATCGACAGCTTCCTGGACGACGGTTCGACCAAGGAAGAGTGGAAGATGGTGGTCGAGACCAAGAAGATCCTTGATCCCAAGATCAAGCTTCAGGCGACCTGCGTGCGCGTGCCGGTCTTCGTCGGCCACTCGGAGTCGCTGAACATCGAGTTCGAGAACGAGATCTCGGCCGAGGAAGCCCAGAACATCCTGCGTGAAGCGCCGGGCATCATGCTCGTCGACAAGCGCGAGGACGGTGGTTACGTCACCCCGATCGAAAGCGTGGGCGACAGCGCCACTTACGTCAGCCGCGTGCGCGAAGACCCGACCGTCGAGAACGGTCTGGCGCTGTGGTGCGTTTCGGACAACCTGCGCAAGGGCGCTGCCCTGAACGCGGTACAGATCGCCGAACTGCTGGGCCGTCGTCACCTCAAGAAGGGCTGACGCGGCGGGCCTTGCGCCCGAACCGAACACGAAAGGGTCCGCGAGGCATTGGCTTCGCGGGCCCTTTTCGTGTGCGGCGCGGCTTGAAACGTATTGGATTTCGGCGCGTTTTGAGGCTCTATCGCGGTAGTCCTGAAAGGAGCCATTTTTGTTGTCGGTCGAGCATCTGATCGCGCAGTACGGCCTTGCGGGCCTGTTTCTCGGCGCGGGGTTCGAAGGCGAGACCGTTACCGTGATCGGCGGGTTGATGGCCCATCATGGGCTGCTTTCCTATTGGCCTGCCGTGCTGGCGGCTGCGGCCGGATCGTTCGTGGCGGATCAACTGTTCTTCCTGATCGGGCGGCGCTTTCGTGGGCATGGGCTGGTGCGCAAGGCACAGGCCAAGCCTGCATTCGCCAAGGCGCTGGCGGCGTTCGAGCGGCATCCGGTGATTTTCACGTTCGCGTTCCGCTTTCTCTACGGCCTGCGTACCGTCAGCCCCATAGCCATCGGCACCACGCGGCTGCGGACGACAACCTTCCTTGCCATCAATGCCTTGGCGGCGGCGGTGTGGGGGTTGGTCTTCGTTTCGCTCGGCTACTTCTGCGGGCAGGCGGTGGAGGCGCTGTTCGGGCGTATCCATGCGCTGGCGCCGCTGATCGGCGGGGTGGTCGGGGCGGCGGTGCTGATCGGTCTGGCGGTTCATTTACTGCACACGCGGGGCAAGGATGCCTGAATACTTGTCCAGGCTGCTTGTGGAGAGCATTCAGAGCCTATCCAGCCAACTGCAGTCGGAAGAGGGTATATGACGGTTCCGATGGCTGGCGGCTGCCAGTGTGGACGCGTTCGCTTCACGGCCGAAGTGGAGCCGGAAAAGGCCTACCTTTGCCACTGCAAGATGTGCCGCAAGGCGACCGGGGGTGTCTCCATCGCCTTCATCAACCCGCCGCGCGAGAAGGTGACCTGGCACAGCGAGCCGGACTGGTATCAATCCTCCGCCATCGCGCGGCGGCCGTTCTGTTCGCATTGCGGCACGCCGCTGGGGTTCGAGTTTTTGGAAGGCGCGAAGGCCATCGATCTTACCGTCGGCAGTTTCGACGATCCCACGCCGTTCCGGCCGGAGCACAACTATGCCACCGAATCCATGCTTCCGGCATGGGCTGACGTAAGGCATCTGCCCGGCTACACGAGCGCGGAGAATCCCAATGTGATCGATCGCTGGAAGGCGGCCGGCATGGAGCCGCCTGAGTGATCGATCCTCCCCAAACGCAGGCGAATGTGCAGTGAGCGAAGCGAAGACCGAATATCTCGAAGGTTATGCCGGCACGCGGCTGGCGGTGCATGTCATGGGCGATCACGGCGCGCGGCCGCTGCTGCTGCTGCACGGGCTGTTTTCCAGCGCGGACGTGAACTGGATCAAGTACGGCAATGCCAAGATCCTGGCCGATGCCGGGTTCGAGGTGTTCATGCCGGACTTGCGCGCCCACGGGCAGAGCGGCGCACCGCATGATGCCGAGGACTACCCGGGCGACGTGCTGGTGCGCGATCTTCAGGCGACGGTCGATCAGCTTGGCCTTTCCGACTTCGACCTTGGCGGCTTTTCGCTGGGTGCACGCACTTCGGTGCGCGGCGTGCTGGCGGGGCTCATGCCGCGCAAGCTGATCCTGGGCGGCATGGGCCTCACCGGCCTGTCCGGCTGGGCGCGGCGTTCGGCACATTTTGTGGATGCCATCGACCGTTTCGGCACGATCGAGCGCGGTGACAAGGCCTTCGTGGCGCAGGCTTTCATGAAGTCCATGAACATCGACCGGGTTGCGGCGCGTCTGCTGCTTCAGTCGGTGGACGATACCTCGGCGGACGCCATCGCGCAGATCGCCATGCCCACGCTCTGCGTCTGCGGCAAGGACGACCATGACAACGGCTCCGCGCCGGAACTGGCGGCGGCGCTGCCCGATGGGCACTATGTGGAGACGCCGGGCAATCACATGTCCTCGGTGACGTTCAAGGATATGGGCCGGGCCATGGCGGCGTTTCTGCTCGATTGAGGGGGGATTGCGCAAGCTTGTGCAATTGTGTGCCGGATGCGAAATAATCCGGCACCGCCCGCCCCGAAACGGTTGATCTGTCGGCAGGCCCGGCTAGTCTCCGGCGCCATCAGAATATACCAAGAGGGCACCCCCATGAAATTCGCATCCACCGCGCGTGCAGCGCTGGCCGCCGGGCTTTGCTTCGGCCTTGCGGTTCCAGCTTTTGCCGAGGAAGCCAAGGCAGACTATCCCGTGACCGCCGCCGGCGCCGCGCAGTTCATTGCCGATGCCGAAAAGGAGCTGTTCCCCGCCTCGGTGGACAATGCCCGCATCAACTGGGTGAATTACACCTACATCACCGACGATACCGACGCGCTGGCGGCGCAGTCGAACGCGGCGATTACCGAGAAGCAGGTGGCCTACGCGGTCGAGGCGGCCAAGTTTGCGAACATTCCGGGCCTTGATCCCGATGTCGCGCGCAAGCTCTCCATCCTGCGTCAGGGCATCGTCCTGCCGGCGCCGACCAAGCCCGGCGCGGCGGACGAACTGAGCACCATCTCCACCCGCCTTGCCTCCACGTACGGCAAGGGCCGCGGCACGCTGGACGGCAAGGAGATCAACGGCTCGGACATCGAGGCGGAGATGGGCAACCTTGCGCACACGCCGGCCGAATTCGCCGAGATGTGGACCAGCTGGCACAACAACGTCGGCGCGCCGATGAAGAACGACTATGTGAAGATGGTCGGCATCGCCAACGAGGGCGCCAAGGAACTCGGTTATGCCGACGTCGGCGCCATGTGGCGTTCGGGATACGACATGAGCCCCGAGCAGTTCTCGGCCGAGACGCAGCGCCTGTGGGAAGAAGTGAAGCCGCTCTACCTCGCGCTCCACACCTACGTCCGCCACAAGCTGAACGCAAAGTACGGCGATGCCGTGCAGCCCAAGACCGGTCCGATCCGCGCCGACCTGCTGGGCAACATGTGGTCGCAGGAGTGGGGCAACATCTACCCGCTGGTGGCGCCGGCCGGCGCGGGCGATCTGGGCTATGACATCGGCGCGCTGCTGAAGGCGAAGGGCAAGACCCCGCTCGACATGGTGAAATATGGCGAGGGCTTCTACTCCTCGCTTGGCTTCGCGCCGCTGCCGGAGACGTTCTGGAAGCGCTCGATGTTCGTGAAGCCCGCCGACCGCGAGGTGATCTGCCACGCGTCGGCCTGGGATGTCGACAACAAGGACGATGTGCGCATCAAGATGTGCACCAAGGTGAATTCGGAAGACTTCGTCACCATTCACCATGAGCTGGGCCACAACTACTACCAGCGCGCCTACAACCAGCAGCCCTACCTCTACCTCAACGGCGCCAACGACGGTTTCCATGAGGCGATCGGCGACTTCATCGCGCTGTCGATCACGCCGCAGTACCTCGTGCAGATCGGCCTGCTCGACAAGGACAAGGTGCCCAGCGCCGACAAGGACATCGGCCTGCTGCTGCGTCAGGCGATGGACAAGGTGGCGTTCCTGCCGTTCGGCCTGCTGATCGACCGCTATCGCTGGGGCATCTTCGACGGGTCTATCCAGCCTGCCGACTACAACAAGGCCTGGACCAAGATGCGCACGGACTATCAGGGCATCGTTCCGCCTTCGGCCCGCCCGGATGACGGCTTCGACGCCGGCGCCAAGTTCCACGTACCGGGCAACACGCCCTACACGCGCTACTTCCTGGCGCGCATCTTCCAGTTCCAGTTCTACGAAGCCGCGTGCAAGCAGGCCGGCTGGAAGGGCCCGCTTCACCGTTGCAGCTTCTACGGCAACAAGAAGGTGGGCGAGAACCTCGACCGCATGCTGAAGATGGGCATGTCGAAGCCCTGGCCCGAAGCGCTCAAGGCCTTCACCGGCAGCGACAAGCTGAGCGCGAAGCCGATGCTCGCTTACTTCGCGCCGCTCAAGAAGTGGCTGGACGAACAGAACAAGGGCGAGAAGGCCGGCTGGTAACGGCGGCCTTAGAGCAGTTCCCGATCCGATTGCATCGGATCAACTGCTCTAAGATTTTGGTTTTCCGCGTTTTCCGAGTCATCAGGTGATTTCACCTGATTAGAAAACGCTCTGGCCTGAAAAGGGAAGGGGGCTCTCCGCCGTGGGGTGGAGAGCCCCTTTTTCGTGTCTATCGAAGCTTGGGCATCCACGAAGGCCCGGTATCGCTGGCGGCGGCATTGGTGAGATTGCCGATCCAGAGGGACGGATGGCCGGAGCGCGGCAGGATGTGGCCCGAGAAGCGGAAGGTCACGAAGCGCGGATTTCCGGCCAGTACCTGGGTCAGCGCATCGTTGGCATCGCGCGAAAGCTCGAAGTGGTTGCGGCCGGTGTGATCGTCACATCCCGGCGCCTGGAGGGAGAAACCATCCACGCTGGAGACGAGCACCGCCTGGCCTTGCACGGGGCCAAATGAGGAACTGTTGACGTTCCAGCAGGAACCGAGATCGGCGGCGGGCTTCAGTTCCGAGCAGCCTGTGGCTGTCAGCAGAAGCAGGCTTGCAAGAGAAAATCCGGCACGGGCAGCTTTCATAAGCAGTCTTGTCCTCTTCCCAACTTACCGGCCGACTTTCGCGGCCTTCTTCTTGCGACGAGGATGACTTGCATTTGCCGGTCTTGCAACCGGGGAGTGGGCCGGTGCCGAACGATCCGAAACGCAGTGTCGGATACGGCAGACGAAAAAGGGAGCCGGTTTGACCCGGCTCCCTTCCCCGTGACGAAACGGTGTTTCGATCAGAAGTCCATCTTGATGCTCGTGAAGAACGTGCGGCCATAGACGTCGTAGGTCGTGGGGTAAGTGTTCGACTGTTCCTGGTTGTCGCCGAGGATCGGCGGCTTCTTGTCGAACATGTTGTTCATACCGATCGACCAGGTGAACCGCTTGGCGACGTCGATCGTCGCGGTCAGGTCGAAGTAGTCGTAGGCCTTGATCCTCTCGACTGCGTAAGGCGTCGAGTCGTCGTCGTCCTTGACCGACGATAGATGGCGCCAGGCCAGCGAGAGACCGTAGCCATCGGTTTGCCAGGTGGCACGGCCATTGAGACGCCACGATGCGTAGACGTTGCCGCAGTTCAGGCCGAACTTGCCCGCGCAATTGTAGACAATGTCCGGGATCGATGCGAGCGGGTGGAACGTCCAGTTCATCAGGTACGTGCCGGCGAGACGCAGGTTCAGCTTGCTCGCATTGTTCGCACCGAATGCCAGCGGGATCGAGTACTGGGCGTCGAAGTCGATGCCGTCCGTCTTCACGCCGCCCGAGTTGGCCAGCGTGTCGATGGCACCGGTGATCGTGCCTGAACTGTCACGCGGAAGCAGCGAGCAGGCGCTGCTGTCGTACGAGGTCCAGCCATTGTTCTCGTCGCCGTAGCATGCCGTCAGGATGCTGCCGACACCGGCCGAGGTGATGTAGTTGTCGATCTTGATGTGGTAATAGTCGACGGTGATCGACAGGCGGGGAAGGAACGAGGGCTGGAGCACCGCACCGAAGGTGTAGGTGTTCGCGGTTTCCTCGCGCAGGTCCGGATTGCCGCCGCTGTAGGTCTGGATCTGGCTGGCGCTGGCGTTGTAGTCCCCGCTGCCGACGGAGGCAGCCGGAACGCCATCGCGGACGCAGGCGTTGTAAAGGTTCTGGCTGAAGTCCGAAGAGCTCGAATTCGCGTACTTGGTCGAGCACGGGTCGGTTGCGCTGGGATAGCCCTCCGATTGCCCGGCGTAGAGATCGCTGACCGTCGGTGCACGCACCGCGCGCGAATACTGCGCACGCAGGCTGATGTCCTTGATCGGCGCATAGACCAGGCCTGCCGAGAAGGTGCCGACCGACTTTGCCGCCGTCGAGTAGTACGAGTAGCGGGCTGCACCGTTGAATTCGAGGCGGTTGACGAAGGGCTTGTCGGCGAGCAGCGGCACGTCGATTTCGGTGAAGAGTTCCTTCACGTTGTAGCCGCCCGAGGTCGGCTCGCTGCCGTTGAAGCCGACAACGTCACCCGAGGAGAGGAGTTCATCGGGATCGTAGCTGCCGTGTTCGTTACGGTATTCTCCGCCGAACACGATACCCGCTGGGCCGGCACCGAGATCGAACAGGTTGTTGTTCGTGATGACGCCGGAAACCACCTTTTCGGTGATCGTCGAGCGGTTGACCGTGTCGACTTCCAGGAAGTCCACCGCCGCCTGGCTCAGATTGCCTGCGCCGAAGATGTTGGCGGGGACGCAGCCGTTGCTGGTGTCGCTGCACACCAGGTTGCCATCGGCATCGTAGGTGGTCTTGAGCGCCTGTTCGAGGCGGCTGCGCGAGATGTTGCCGTATTGGTGTTCGGTCTGGCGGGTGCGGGCGTAGCTGCCGTAGACGTCATAGCTCCAGCCGCTGCCGATGTCGCCGCGGGCACCGAACACGCCGCGCAGGGCCTTGCTGTCCATCACCGAGATGCGGTCGCCCACTTCCGAAAGGCGGCGGTAGATGTTGGCGGTGGTGTAGCCGTCGCCATCGGTGTCGTAGCTTTGCAGCAGCGCCTGGCTGTCGGCCGAGAGGAACGAGGAATCGTTGTCGATCTCGAAGCTGCCGGTAACCGGGGTCGGTGCGAGCTGGTTCTTGACGCGGTTATGAACGTACTGGCCTTCGGTGTAGAAGGTCAGCGCATTGCTGACGTCAAAATGAGCCTGTCCGAAGAACAGCTTGCGGGTCTGGGGGACCTGCAGATAATTCTCGGAGGCGTAGTTGTAGGCGTCGGGCGACGTATAGTCGGAATAGCTGCCGCTCTCGTCGAACTTGTAGTTCTTGCCGCCGATGTTGAGGCGGGTCGAGGGGATGCTGGCCGATCCACCATTCGTGAGGTAGTAGTTGATGTCATCATCGCTGGCGTCGGTCTGCGTCGTGGCCGTGTACGACCGGGCGGACTGCTTGATCGCCTTGCGCTTGCTGTATTCGCCGTAAAGCGTGATGTTGCCGCGGCCATCGGCGAAGTTCTTGCCGACGAGCAGGCCGCCCGTCCACTGCGCACCGTCGCCGGAATCAGTCAGGCGGTAGTCGGCATTGGCCTGGACGCCTTCGAAGTCCTGCTTGGTGACGAAGTTGATGACACCGCTGATCGCGTCGGAACCGTAGACGGCAGACTTGCCGCCGGTCACCACGTCGGCGCGCTCGATCAGCGCGGTCGGGATGGTGTTGAGGTCGACGATCTGGTTGGTGTCATACGAGACGTAGCGGCGGCCGTTGACCAGCACCAGCGTGCGCTGGGCGCCAAGGCCGCGAAGGTCTGCCGTGGCAACGCCGCCGCCCGGGTTGTTCGAGGCGCCACCGGAACCGGGGAGAACCTGCGGCAGATCCTTCAGGATCGCTTCGATGTTCTGCTGGCCGGTGAGGGCGATCTCTTCCTTGCTCATCGCCATGATCGGCGCGGCCTGTTCGAGATTGGCATTGTGCAGACGCGAGCCCGTGACGACGATCGCTGCACCGCCAGAACTGTCGGCGGAAGAGTCGGAGGTGGAATCCGGGGCGGTTTCCTGGGCCTGAGCTGCGACCGGCAGACCCATGAGGAGCGTGGACGCCAGCAGAAGGCGCTTCATCTCGGTTTGCATTGATTACTCCCTATTGCGGATTCCGACGCGGGAGAGGGTGTGCGCGTCGAAATCAGGCCGCAGATGTGCGAGGGAGTCCCGCATTTGTCATGCAGGTTTAATAGTTATTGATGATTGATTCTGGTTAAGTTGTAGAACTGCCACAACTATTTCAATCATAGAAAAGAATATGAAATGAGTTTGAAACATCGTGAAATTTTAATGAAATTATGCGTATGCCTAATTTTTACTATTGATGTTGGTTCGGATATTGGACTCAATTTAAGATTTCAAGATAAAATTGCTCAAAATATCGTATATTTTGGAATATAATTACAATTCTGCGCGTATTTATGGGTTGGATGTGCGCGGTATCTGCGCAGGGCGTCAAAAAACCGCCACTTCCAAGGGAAAGTGGCGGTTCTGGAAGGTGTCGATGCGCCGCGCCGGCGGCGCGCAGTGGATCAGCGGAACGGCGGTTCGTTGAAGGCGCGCAGCTTACGGCTGTGCAGGCGCTCGCCTTCCGCACGCAGCAGGTCACAGGCCTGAAGGCCGATCTTGAGGTGGCTGGCGATCGCCTCCTCGTAGAAGCGGTTGGCCTGCCCCGGCAGCTTCAACTCGCCGTGGATCGGCTTGTCCGAGACGCAGAGCAGCGTGCCGTAGGGGACGCGGAAGCGATAGCCCTGGGCGCTGATCGTGGCGCTTTCCATGTCGATGCCGATGGCACGGCTGAGGCTGAAGCGGTGCGCGGATTCGGTGTAGCGCAGTTCCCAGTTGCGATCGTCGGTGGTGACGATGGTGCCGGTGCGCATGCGCTTCTTGAGGTTTGCGCCGCCTTCGCCGCTGACGGTTTCGGCTGCACTGGCGAGGGCCTGCTGCACTTCGGCAATTGCCGGCAGCGGGATCTCGGGCGGCAGCACGTGATCGAGCACGTGGTCGTCACGCAGATAGGCATGGGCGAGCACGTAGTCGCCGATGCGCTGGCCTTCGCGCAGCCCGCCGCAGTGGCCGATCATCAGCCAGACTTCCGGACGGATCACCGCGAGGTGGTCGGTGATGGTCTTGGCGTTGGACGGGCCGACGCCGATGTTGACCAGGGTGATGCCCGACTTGTCCGGACGGATCAGGTGGTAGGCGGGCATCTGGTGGCGGCGCCATGCGGTGTCGGACAGGCGCTCGCGGGCATTGTCGACTGGCGCGTCGAGGTAGAGGCCCCCGGCGCCGGAAAGTGCGGTGTACCCGTCCGTGCCGATCTGTTTGCCGGCCCAGTCCACGAACTCGTCCACGTAGCGGTGGTAGTTGGTGAAGAGGATGAAGCGCTGGCAGTGCTCGACGCTGGTGCCGGTGTAGTGCTGGAGGCGGGCCAGGCTGAAGTCGGTGCGAAGGCCGTCGAACAGGGCCAGCGGCAGCGGTTCGTCCTGGGGCTGCAGGAACACGCCGTCGGCGATTTCGTCACCGATCATGGCGAGTTCGGTGGTCGGGAAGTGCGCTGCCAGTTCCTGCGGAGTCACGCTACCCATGCCGATGCCGTCAAGCACGTAGGGGAAGGGAATCTCCTGCGCGGAGCGGCTGACCTCGATCTCGACCTCGTAATCCTCGTGGAGCAGGCCGAGCTGTTCGTTGAGGTAATCCGCGAAGAGGCGCGGGCGGGTGATCGTGGTGACGTAAGTGCCTGCGTCGTTCAGGCGGCCGAACGAGCGGCTGTAAAGCGAGCCGCGCTCGACACCTTTGTAGGTGATGCGCAGTTCCGGATAGCACCATGCGTGCGTCTCTCGGCGTTCGGGCGGGGGAAGGGTGCCGTGCTCGACAAAGGCGGCAATGTCGGCCTTCAGGGTGGTGACGGCGGTTTCGTAGACGCGGACCAGTTCCGCGACGGTGCTTTCTATCGTTTCCATCTCCCACACTTACGCGATTCGTGTTGCAGTGCAATAGTCACAGCGCACGTTCGCGGGCGAGTTAAGAGAACGTCTTGCCATTGCCAGGCCGGGCTTCGTCCATCTGCAGGAAACGGAGGGCGCGGGGACGACACGGTCGGCGTCGATAAGGCGCGTTCCACCAGCATGCCCATGCAGGCCGCTTCAGCCAGTGAAAGCTCGGCGGCATGGACCTCGACAAGGCCGCGCGGAGCCGGGCGTCCTTGGCATATCCCTGGCGCCAGTCGCTCCGGGTGTTGGTCATCATCGAGCGTGCGGGCAAGAGAAAAGCCCTCGCTCCACAGGGGAGCGAGGGCTTTTCCGAAACGCTTTGGTCAAGCGGAAGGGGAAGCTCAGGCTTCCTCTTCGCCTTCCACTTCAGCTTCTTCAATCGCGATTTCGCCGGGTTCGGCATTCGGGTCGTAAGCTTCGGTGAAGCCCGAGACGTCCTGTTCGAACATCGCGGCCATGACGTCGACGCCCTGCGACTGCAGGTCGGCTTCGTCAGCCGAGCGCGCCACGTTCACCTTGACGGTGACGGCGACTTCGGGGTGCAGGTTCACGCGAACGTCGAACACGCCGATGGTCTTGATCGGGCGTTCGAGCACGATCATGTTCTTGGCAACGCCAGCGCCCTGTTCGTTGAGGGCGTCGACGATGTCGCGAACCGAAACCGAACCGTAAAGCTGGCCCGAGTTCGACGAGGCGCGGATCAGGACGACCTGCTTGCCTTCGACGTTGCCCGACTGGGCTTCGGCCGACGAGCGACGCTCGGCGTTGTCAGCTTCGATCTTCGCGCGGTTGGCTTCGAAGACCTGCTTGTTCTTTTCGTTGGCGCGCAGCGCCTTCTTGTTCGGCAGCAGGTAGTTGCGTGCGAAACCGTCCTTGACGGAAACGACGTCACCGATGTTGCCGAGCTTCTCGACGCGTTCGAGGAGGATGATATCCATGAGGTTCGTCCCCCTTACTTGACGATGAAGGGCAGGAGGCCGATGTGCCGGGCGCGCTTGATTGCCTGGCTCAGCTCACGCTGCTTCTTTGCGGAAACCGCGGTGATGCGGCTCGGAACGATCTTGCCACGCTCGGACATGAAGCCCTGGAGCAGACGGACGTCCTTGTAGTCGATGACCGGGGCGTTCTTGCCCGAGAAGGGGCACGACTTGCGGCGACGGAAGAATGCACGTGCCATGGAAATCAGTTCCCTTCACGTTCGCGACGGCGGCTACGCTCGCGGTCGGTCTTGCGCATCATGACCGACGGACCAGCTTCGTGCTCGTCGACGCGAATGGTCACATAGCGGATGATGTCTTCGTTGATCTGGGTCTGACGCTCGAGCTCGGCGACGACGTCGCCCGAAGCTTCGATGTTCAGCATCACGAAGTGCGCCTTGCGGTTGCGCTTGATCTTGTACGCGAGATTCTTGAGGCCCCAGGTCTCGGTCTTGGTGACCTTGCCCTGGTTCGACTCGACGATCTCGGTGGCGGCGGCGGCAAGCGCGTCGACTTGCGCCTGGCTGAGGTCCTGGCGTGCCAGGAACACGTGCTCATAAAGAGCCACGGCAGCTTCCTTTTCTCAATCTAACCGATCGCTGGCTTGTCCGCGGGATTGCGGGGCCCCTCCGGCTTTCGTCCTTTCCGGCTTACTTGCGTGAAGACGGAAGGCGCGCCCTTATGCCCGGCGTGCCGCAATTGCAAGCATGAACTGGATCATTGTATCCGTCAGGGCTTGATGCCGAGCTTCGTGTAGAGGGCGTCGACCCCCGGGTCGAGGCGGCGGGCGAGGGCGATCTCGCTCTTGCTTTCCGAGGCGCGGCCGAGGTGAGCAAGGACAACGCCGCGCATGTAGCGGCTTTCTGCCTGAGTAGGCGCTTCACGAATGACCGCGTCGAGATCGTGGAGGGCATCGTCAAAGCGGCCGAGGCGGAACCATACGACGGCGCGGCTGTCGAGCGGGCCTGTCGGACTGGCTGCAAGTTCCACCGCGCTTGAGCACTGGCGCACGGCGGCTTCCACGTCGATCCCGCGCATGCCTCTGATCCAGCAGGCGAGGTTGAGCAGGTCCGGGCTCTGGGGTCGCTGGGTCATGAGTGTGTCGAGCATCGACAGCGCTTCGGTCGGATCGGCGTAAAGGCCGATCTTCTCGACCTTGGCCATTTCCCAGAAACGCTTCCCGTCGCCGCCGAGCGCGATCTTTTCATCCAGCAGGCTGCGGGCGTCGTCGGTCTTGCCGTCCTCGATCAGCAGGGTTGCGACGAGATCGGCTGCCGGATCCGAGGAAGGATCGAGTTCTTGTGCCTTGCGGGCATCGGCCATCGCCGCGACCCGGTCGCCAAGGGCCCGGTTGGTGCGGGCGCGGTCGAAGTAGGAATCGGCGTCGTCGGAAAGCGTGATCGCGCGGGTCAGGTCGTCGCGGGCGCCCTTGTAGTCACCGATGCCGCGCCTCAGGCTGGCCCTGGCGAGCCACGGCTGCGCTTCGGGTTCCTTGACGGCCATGGTCTTGGCGAAAACGGCGTTGATCCCGGCCATTTGCGTGGAGCTGCTGGCGGCGCTTGAAAGATCCCATCGGCGCGTGGCTTCGGCGGGGGCGAGCACTTGCGGTATCTGCGCCTGTGCCTTGGCAAGCAGGGCGCGGTCGGCACTGATGCGGGCGGCAGGCACTTCCATGCCGGTGGCGTCCTGCCGCTCGTCATAAGTGAACACACCGCCGGCAAGACTGGCCTTGCCCGCGAAGTGCGCCCCGCCGACGGAGGTGTCGAAACTCGGCGTGCCTTCCAGCGTGTACCCCTTGCCGGCGTCGGGCAGCTTGACCGTCACGTGGTAGACGACGCTGAACGGTTGCTGCGTGGCGACCGGGATCTCGCGCCACTCGGCGCGGGCGCGGTCCGGCGCAAAAGCGAAGTTCCCAAGCAGGCTTCGCACCCGGCGCTGCATCAAGCGGTCGCGCGGGCTCCATCCCGTGGTGAGGATGCCGCGGCCTTTCAGTACGGTGGTGGCCGTCTCGGTCGAGGTTTCGATAGCGACGTCGGTGTACAGACCTTCACCGAGCAGGTTCGTGAGTTGTCCGCGCACCATCTCGTCGCGTTGCTCGGCGTCGAGTGTATTGACCGCAAGGCCGGTGCCGAGTGCGCTCGGCCCGTGCATGGTGATTCTGGCGGTGATCACTGCCGGCAGGTCGAGGCTGGTGCTTTCGTCGTAATCGATGGCCATTTCCAGCGTCGGGCGGGCGTTGGCGTGTGTCTCGATCAGTTCCGGTTCGGCGCCGCCGCTGCGCAGCGGCAGGACGTAGCCGAGGTCGGGCGTGTCATGGATGTCCTCGATCCGCGCGCCGATGCCGGTGCCGTCGAGCCAGAGGTTCTGTCCGGCCAATTTTGCGCGGACCAGCACATGGTCGAACACGGCGGCGCTGGGGAGGTGGCGCGGCAGGTCGAAGGCACCGCCGCTGGCATTGGCGGTGACCGCTTCGGCTTCGATTCCCAGCCGGTCCAGCAGGGCCAGCAGCAACAGGGTCTTGGCCTTGCAGTCGCCATACCGCAGTTGCCAGGTTTCCTCTGGCTTCTGCGGCGTATAGTTGCCGCCGTTCATCGACACGGCGAGATAGCGCACCTTGTCCTGCACCAGTTGCAGCGCAGCTTGCGTGCGGGTGAGCGGATCGGTGGAAGCGGCGGCGATGCGGTCTGCCTCTGCCGCGAGCGGGGTGCCGTCCGCGATCAGGCCCCTGGCCGCGTAGAGCGGGGCGAAAGTGCGCGAAACGTCGGCCCAGTCCTTGAAGGTGGAGAATTCGAACACGGTCAGCGGGCGGAAGCGGGCGGGCGCGTCAGCGGGCATTTCCGGCTGCTTGGCGAGCGGCAGGGGCAGTTCGAGTTCCATCGTGTCGCCCCGGCGCACCGGGGTGGCGGAAACGTCCTTGGCCAGCACCTGCCACTTTGCATTTTCGGCAACCGGCCAGATCGCACGCAGGCGGGCCGAGCCGATCCGCAGCGGCCGCGCGGGCAGGCCGACGACGCTCTGCACCCTTTCGCCCAGCACCTTGTCGTGCTGGGTGATCGAATAGCGCAGGCGGAAGGTATCCCCCACGCGCAGGCCCTGAATCGCCGCTGTTGCGCTCAGCACGCCGTTGAGCTGGCGCTGTTCCAGCATTTCCTCGCGCCGCAGAACGTCCAGCTTCATGCCGCCCTTGACGAGGTCGATCGTCTCGCCGTCGCGGATGATGGCAATCTCGTGGATGATGAGATCGCCCTGATCGGGAGACCACTGTGCGCCCACGGTCGAGAACTGGGCCAGCATTTCCGCCGAGGTGATCCGCATGGCGGTGTCGAGATAGCGCCAGACCTGCCCGCCCTCGACCTTCTGCTGCGAATCGAACACGGAGAACGGCGGCGCGTCGGTGGCGGGCGAAGCGCCCGTGACAGGGGGAAGCGCGGCGATCTTCACCCACGCTGGCGAGGGTTGGTAAAGGATCGTCTCGCCGGCGAAAGCCGGATGCGGAACAGACATGACGATGGCGCAGGCCAGTGCGGCCCGCGAGACTTTGCCCAGATACACCTGAATTCCCCCGGTTCGAATGCCAAGAGTGTTAAGCCATTGCCATCGCGGTGCAATAGCGCTCTGCAAGGTGACAGGTCTTTTAATCCGGCCATTCGGAGCCTTGGGAGCATGAGTGTGGCAGGTGGGAACGAAAAACTGGATGCGGCGCTGCGAGCCATGGGCCTGGGAGGGCTTGATGCACCGCGCCCTTACACCGGCGGGCCACGTGCGTCCGCGCCGCCTGTTGGCCTGCCCGACGCGGTGACGGCGGCGCGCCGGGACTGGATCCTGCAGGTGCAGGAGCGCCAGCGCGGTCTATCCATGCAGGCGAGCGCGCTGATGCGTTGCCGCGATCTGCCTGGGCAGGCCTTCCTCGACCATTTCTACGCCCCGGCGCGTCCGGTGGTGATCGAGGGGGCGATAGCCGACTGGCCGGCTTTGGCCAGTTGGACGCCGGACTATCTCGTCCGCAAGGTCGGCAGCGCGCAGGTCGAGTATCAGGGCGGGCGGGAAGGCGCGGAGGACTTCGAACTCGCCAAGGATCGCCACAAGCGGCGCATGGCATTCGATGCCTTCATCGCGATGGTCGCCGATGGCGCGGGCAACGATGCCTACATCACGGCGTATAACAGCGCGACCAATGCCTCGGCCTTTGCGCCGCTGATGGCCGATGTGGCGCCGGTCTCGGCCTATCTGACCCCAGAGCCCGGAATGCTCTGGGTCGGGCCGGCCGGCACGTTCACGCCGCTTCACTTCGATCTGACCAACAACCTGCTGATCCAGATCACCGGGCGCAAGCATGTGCGCATGGTGCCGCCGTCACAGACACGGCTGCTGTACAACCACCGTCACGTGTTCAGCGCGGTGCACGACCTCGACGATCCTGCGCGCCTTGCTGCCTATCCACTGGCGCAGCAGGTGGCGAGCTATGACGTGACGTTGGAGCCGGGGGACATGCTCTACATCCCGATCGGCTGGTGGCATCAGGTGCGTTCGCTGGAGTTCAGCGTGATGATGACTTGCACGAACTTCCTCTGGCCGAACCTGGGGCACGAGGAGTTTCCGGAAGGATAGCGTTCAGTTCACCGCGAGGACCAGGTTGTGGACTTGCGGATAGACCTGGTTTTCCCAGCGTGATCCGGCGAACAGCCCGTAATGGCCGACACCGGGTTGCAGATGGTGGCGTTTCAGGTGCGGGCGCAGGCTGGAGCAGAGGAAGTGGGCTGCGGCCGTCTGGCCGACGGCGCAGATATCGTCGCGTTCGCCCTCGACGGTGAGCAGCGCGGTCTTGCGGATCGCGCCGCAGTCCACCTTGCGGCCCCGGTGTTCGAGCTCGCCCTTGGCCAGCAGCGCGCGCTGGAACACTTTGTCGATGGTTTCGAGATAGAATTCGGCGGTGAGGTCGAGCACGGCGAGATATTCCTCGTAGAACGTCTCGATCTTTTCGGCATCGGCCTTCCGGTCGTCCGCAAGCGATTGGTAGAGCTTGCGGAACTGGCCGAAGTGGCGGCCCATGTTCATCGACATGAAGGCGGTGAGCTGGATGAAGCCGGGGTAGACCTTGCGGCCGCCGCCCTTGTGGCGCCACGGCACTTCGTGAATCATCTGGTTCTCGAACCAGGCGAAGGGATGCTCGGTCGCCAGTTCGTTGACGGTCGTCGGGCTTTCACGGGTGTCGATCGGGCCGCCCATGAGTGTCATGGAGCGTGGCTGGCAGGGATCGTCGTCCTGCGCCATCAGCGCCACGGCCGCCAGCACCGGCACGCAGGGCTGGCAGACCGCAAGCACGTGGGCGCCGCGCCGTTCCGCCGGATCGCCGAGATCCTGCAGGAAATGGATCACGTAGTCGATGAAATCGTCAAACCCGAAATCTCCGGCGCTGAGCGGAATGTCGCGGGCGTTCTTCCAGTCGGTGATGTAGACGTCGTGATCGCGCAGCAGCGTGAATACGGTGTCGCGCAGCAAGGTCGAGTAGTGACCGGACAAGGGCGCCACGACCAGCATCTTGGGTTGCGGCACTGCAACATCGTCTTTCGCGAAGTGCAGAAGATTGCCGAAAGGCATGTCGACCACGATTTCCTCGCGCACCGGGACCTCGCGGTTTCCGGTCATCACCGAGGTGATGCCGTAAGCCGGGCGCTTGTGTGTGATCGTGGCTTTCTCGAACGTTTCGGCAAGCGCGAAGAAGCGGCGCATCCAGGGCATTTCGTGGGCGCCGCCAAAATAATCGTCCCGCATGGCCACGGTCTTGCGAGCGGCCCAGCGCGGTAGTTCCAGCAGGTCCGAATAAGCCTGGTACGCCTGGTAGAGCATGCGCGATCTGTTCCCTGCGGCAATCCGATGCGCGATTCGCCGGAGCGGCTCATTCGGCGCTGGATTCATGCTGCGCTGCATCATAAGCTGATGCAAGCAAAAGCACACTTAATGCGGAGACGGCAGTGAGCGAGTCGGCGGTGGACAAGTCGAAGGCGGGCGGAGCCAGGCTGACGATTTCGAGCAAGACTTACTCGGCCTGGTCGCTGCGGGGATGGCTGCTGTGTCGTCTGGCCGGGCTCGACGTCGAGGAACAGGCCGTCGTCAACGATGCGGCGAACCGGCGGGAACTGCTATTGCTGTCGCCTTCGGTGCTGGTGCCGCGGCTCGATCACGACGGCGCCAGTGTCTGGGATACGCTGGCCATTGCCGAATATCTCAACGAGAAGTTCCCTGAGGCGGGAATGTTGCCTGCCGATCCCATCGCGCGGGCGCACTGCCGGTCGGTTTCGGGGGAAATCCACTCCGGCTTCACGAACTTGCGCTCCGCGCTGCCGATGAACCTCAAGGTCACGCATGAGAGCTTTCCGATCTTTTCGGGCGCGCGGCCGGACATCGAGCGGATCGAGGCGATCTGGACGGAATGCCTCGATACTTATGGCGGACCTTACCTGTTCGGCACCCGGCCGACGGTGGCCGATGCCATGTATGCGCCGGTCACCCGGCGTTTTCTCAGCTATGCCGTGCCGATGAACGAGAAGATCCGGGCCTATTGCCAGGCCATTACGGCCTGGGCGCCGATGGCGGAATGGCTCGCTGCGGCGGTTGAGGAACCCGAGGACATCGAGGAACTCGACGTCGAGTTCTGAGCGGCCCGGCATGAAATTGACCCGGCGGGCATGGCGCCCGCCGGGTGCTTTCGGGACCTCGTGAGGCCTCGCTGGGGATGGTTCAGCGCAGCAGGGTCAGGACATTCTGCTGGGCCTGATTGGCTTGGGCGATCATCGCCGTCGACGCTTGCGAAAGGATCTGTGCCTTCGCCATTTGCGTCGTTTCGTACGAGTAGTCGGCGTCTTCGATCCGCGAGCGGGCGTCGGACAGGTTGGTGACGTTGCTGGTAAGGTTGTTCACCGCCGATTCCAGCCGGTTCTGTCCTGCGCCGAGCGAGGCGCGGCAGGCATTCACTTCGACCAGGGCGTCGTCGACGTTGTCGAGCGTAGTCGAGGCGGCGGTGCTGGTCGATACGTCGAGCGCGGTGGCATCGATGTTGGTGCCGTCAATGGCGATCGAGGTCAGCGTGACCTTTTCACCGGAGTTCGCACCGGTCTGGATGTCGAAGCTGACGTCCGATCCCGACGTGGTCGAGAACAGTGCGTTGCCGTTGAAGGTGGTGTTGGTGAGTATGGCGTCGATCTGGTCGGTCAGCGCGGTGACTTCCTGCTGCATCGCATCGCGGTCGGCGTTCTGATAGGTGCCGGAAGCCGACTGGATCGCCAGTTCGCGAACCCGCTGCAGCATGTTGGAGACTTCGTCGAGAGCGCCATCGGCGGTCTGGGCGAGCGAAATGCCGTCGTTGGCGTTGCGGATGCCCTGGCTCATGCCGCGGATCTGCGAGCTCATCGAGGTGGAGATGGCGAGACCTGCCGCATCGTCCTTGGCGGAGTTGATGCGCTTGCCGGTGGAAAGGCGTTCCATGGCAATGCCAAGCGTCTTGTTGGCGGCAATGGAGGCGTTCGAGGCGCGGATGGCGCTGATGTTGGTGTTGATGACAGCCATGATAATTCCCCAGTTTCAATAATTTGGAGGGTTCCGATCGTGGCATCCTCCGGACAGGGCTCAGAACGGTTGGCATGCCGGGGCATTAAGGGGAGGGGCTTGAAGGCTGGTCGCAGTGACCGGAAATCCAGCCGGGGAACCGCTACAAGTTCCTTTGTTCATGAGGATTTTGCGGGAATTGCTTGATCGCCGAAAAATTCCCCCGCATGGCATGGGCCATTCGTTTCCATGATCAAAGGATAGTATTTCCGATGCCTTCCGGCCTCGTCGCCCTGCTTGATGACGTTGCGGTGATCGCGCGTGCCGCAGCCGCTTCGCTCGATGATGTCGGCATGGGGGTCGCCAAGGCCGGTAGCAAGGCTGCCGGCGTGGTGATCGACGATGCCGCGGTGACGCCCGGCTATGTCACCGACTTTACGCCTGAGCGCGAACTGCCGATCATCTGGAAGATCACCAAGGGCAGCCTGTTCAACAAGCTGGTCATCCTGCTGCCGATCGCGCTGGTGCTGAGCGCGTTCCTGCCCTGGCTGATCACGCCGATCCTGATGCTGGGCGGCAGCTACCTGGCCTTTGAGGGCGCCGAGAAGGTGATCGAGAAGTTGGGGGGCGCCCACCACGGCGCAACGCTGGAAGACCCGGTGAGCGACGTGGCTGTCTTCGAGCAGGCCCGCGTTTCCGGCGCGATCCGTACCGACTTGATCCTCTCGGCCGAGATCATGGCTATCGCCCTCTCGCAAGTCGCCGACAGCGGTTTGCTCACCCGAGCGGTGGCGCTGGCGCTGGTCGGTATCCTGATAACCGTCGGCGTCTACGGGGCGGTGGCCCTGATCGTGAAGATGGATGACATCGGCCTGCACCTCGCGAAGAAGCAGGGCAAGGGCACGCAGGCCTTTGGGCGCATGCTGGTTAACGGCATGCCCAAGGTGCTGACGGTGCTGGCCTCGGTGGGGACGCTGGCGATGCTGTGGGTTGGCGGCGGCATCATCCTGCACGGTTTGGAAGAACTCGGCGTTCCCGCCCCGGCGCATCTGGCGCATGGTTTCGAGCATTGGCTTGCCGCGCTGACCGGACCGCTGGGCAGCGTTGTGGGATGGATCGGCTACGCGTTTGCTTCGGCCGTTGTGGGCCTGGTGCTGGGCACGGTGATCGCGGTGCTGGTGCATGCCATAGGCAAGCTGCGCGGAGCGCCTTCGCACTGATCTGGAAGCGCTCGGGCACAGCGTTCCGGCCCGCAGGACCTGCGGGCCGGTGCTATATTTGCTTTACCGTGTGGCTCCCGGCAAGGCGCTCAGGCCTTGCGGACCAGAACCATCGTCTGGTTGAGTAACTGATAGGCAATTTCGCCGAAGGTAACCGGACCTGCGGCGCCTCCGATGGCGACCCCCTCCAGTTTTCCGAACAGAAAATTGAGAATGCAGTTGCATGACCACAGCGCGTCGTCGGTGGCGCGTGTCGCCAGAGCCTGACGGAATGCCTGGGCATAGTCGCCGACCGGACCGGCAAAGGCATAGTCGACGCCCGGAAAGACCGGGGCGTAGAGTTCGACACGCCCTTTTGCCGTGTCGACGGACTTGAGCGAGGCGTTCACTTTTGCGCCTCCGAAGTCGCCGACCAGTGGAAGGTCGCCGCCCTCGCGGCCGCGTTCGACCACGTAGTCGCAGAAGCGTTTGCGCTGTCCGTTCACCTGGCACCATTCGGGCGTGAAGCCGGTTTCCTCGAAATGGATGACGTCGCCGCCGTCCGGCCCGAAGATATTGACGATCTCGAGCAAGGCGTCGGTATCGTCGGTGAAGGTGACATGGGCAACGGCAACCGCGTCGCTGAGCGCCTTGCCGGTGCGCCCATCGTAGACGAAGGCCTGAGCGCCGGGCTCGGCCAGGTCGAAGCCCGCAATCCAGCCGATCGTCGGGCGCATGAACGCCATCGGATACGAGGCTGCGTTCTTCGCGAATTCGGTATGGCAACTCGATCCGGCGGGGATGACGGCGAGGGCAAATCCCTGGTCCGGTGCCTCGCCCGAGATGCAGGCGAGTTCGTGGGCGCTGTAAGTGCCGATCGAGACATCGCCGATCGCGGCGAGATCAGTGACGAAGACTTCCTTGTCGGAAATCACCCGGCCGCCGGACTCTGTCATGAAGTAAGGAGACGTGCCTCCGATCCAGTTGCCTTGCGGTAGGGCGTCGAGCGCGGCCTTGCGGCCGGCAAGGCTGAGGCGGGCACCGGCGCGGATCATGTCGGCGACGGTATCGAGAGGCATCAGGCCGTTGACGGTCGTTCCGTCACAGACGAGCGAGCTGGGCGACTTCATTTGCAAGCGAACGCTCCCACTTCTGGAAATAGCTGTAGATCTCGGTGGCTTTGGTGGCGGGTGGATCCTTGCTGAGTTCCAGCCGCTTGATCAGCATCTGGGTGCCAAGGTGGCTCGTCTGAATGCGCGACAGCCCTCCACTGGCCAGGCGCGCCCAGACCGGAGAATTCGACGCAGGTAGTGACATGACCGCTCCCGATCGTTGGTTGCGGCACGATTGGTAACCCGGCGGTTGCTAACCGCGGGTTCGGGCTGGATCGGGACTTGTGCGGAGCTTGGCGGTCAGTTCACGGCAGGCGCGCAAGCAGGTCCTTCGCGAAGACCGTCAGCGTGTCGTCGCGCGCACCCATCACCACGATACGGTCTCCTGGCCGGGCGATCTGGACGATGCGCTCCGCACAGTCCGCGCGCGAGGGCACGTGTTCGGCTTTCCCGCCGTCCTCCTCGATCAGGCGCACGATCCGTTCGCTGCCCTCGGAACGGTCAACCGTGCCGCCGAAATAGACCGGATCGCACAGGATCGTCATGTCGTCCGGCCCCAGCTTGCTGGCCAGCACCTCAGCCAGTTCTTGGCCCATCTGCTTGAGCGGGCCGTAACCATGCGGCTGAAAGAACGCGATCACCCGGCCGGGATGGGCCTTGAGTGTGGCCAGCGTGGCCGAAACCTTGTCCGGGTTGTGGCCGAAATCGTCGATCACCGTCACGCCGGAGGGCGAGGTGCCGACGATGTCGAACCGGCGCGCCAGCCCGACGAAGCAGCCCAGCGCCTCGACCGCCTCGGCCACCGAAACCCCGGCGGCATTGGCCGCGGCGATTGCTGCCAGGGCGTTGTAGAGGTTGTGGCGACCCGGCACTTTCAGCGCCAGCGCATGCGAAGTCCCGTCGCGGCGATCCAGTACCGTGGCGGTCAGCGAAGTCGGCCCTTCGGCCACATCGCTCGCACCGATCTGCGCATCCGCCGAGGCAATGCCGAAGGTCACCAGCGCGCTGGCGTGCGGGGCGAGGGCGGCGGTCTCCGCATCGTCCAGATTGATCGCGGACACGTCCGCGCGGCCAAGGAAATCGCCGAAAAGCTGGCGCAGTTCCTCAAGGCTCTTGTGGTCGAGGCTGACGTTGCCCAGCACCGCCACCTTGGGGCGATAGAGCGCGATGGAGCCATCGCTCTCGTCCACTTCCGACACGAAGACCTCGCCCTGACCGACACGGGCGCTGGCGAAAGGCGCATCGGGGCTGGCGAAGTTCTTCATCACCGCGCCGTTCATGATCGTGGGATCACGGCCTGCATGGGTCATGATCCAGCCGGTCATGCCGGTGACGGTCGATTTGCCCGAAGTGCCGCCGATGGCAATTCCGAAAGGGGCGGCGTTGAATAGAGTGGCAAGAAGCTGCGCACGGCTCATGCGCGGGCAGCCGAACTCTTTTGCGCGCACCACTTCCGGCACCGTGTCTTCCACGGCGGCCGAGGCAACCAGTGTCTGCTCGGTGCCGGTGATGCCGCTGCCGTCCTGCGGGTGTAGTTCGAAGCCAAGACTTTCCAGCCAGGCGAACTTCTCGGGCGTGCGGCCCTGATCGCGGCTGCGGTCCGACCCCGCGACCTGCGCGCCATGTCCCTTCAGGATCAGTGCGAGCGGCAGCATGCCCGATCCGCCGATGCCGCAGAAGAACCAGGGGTGTGAAGTGAGATCGTGATCGGAAGTCATGACGCTTCGGTATGCGGCCTTGTTCGTCCTGACAACCTCGATAGGAAGGAGACATGACCCGTATCGCAGTTTGTGCACCGTCCACCCCGATCACCCGCGAGGATGCGGAGGCCGTCGCCCTCCTGGCCACTGCCGAGTTCCCCGATGTGGAGCTTGTGATCCACGACCAGTGCTTCGAAGTGGAAGGCCATTTCGCTGGCAGCGACGCGCGGCGGATCGCGGCGCTGGTGGAATGCGCGAACGATCCCTCGGTGGATGCGGTGTGGTTCGCGCGCGGGGGCTATGGTGCGTGCCGGGTGGCGGAAGCGGCTATCGGCAAGTTCACGCACGATGCGCAGGCGAAGACTTTTCTGGGCTATTCCGACGCTGGCTATCTGCTGGGCGGCCTCTATCGTGCGCGCATCGGCAAGCCCGTGCATGGTCCGATGCTGGCCGACATCCGGCGTGAGGGCGGCGCGGAAGCGGTGCGCCGCGCGCTGCGCTGGATGACCGGCGATGCCTCGGGCGTCGAACCCTCGGGCGACGATCACCCGCGCGTGGCCTTCAACCTGATGACGCTGGCGATGCTCTGCGGCACCCCGCTGATGCCGGGGCTGGCCAAGCATGTCGTGCTGGTCGAGGAGGTGTCGGAGTACCTTTATGCGGTGGACCGGCTGTTTTTCCACCTCACCGCGCACCTTGGGGGCGTGGCTGGCCTGCGTCTTGGCAGGGTCAGCGACGTACCCGAGAATGACCGGCCGTTCGGTGTGGAGGCTGAGGAAATCGCCCGCCACTGGTGCGCGCATCACTCGATCCCCTATCTAGGTAGCGCAGACATCGGACATGACGCGATGAACCGGATTGTTCCCTTCGGACTTGCCGAGCGGCCTCAAGGTCAATAACGCGCCGCGCCACATACAGAGATTCACAAACCGGCAGGGCGCAGTTGCAAGCGCGCCGGACAAAAGGAGCCGCCAAGATGCGTGCATTCGTTTTTCCCGGACAGGGCAGCCAGAAGGTCGGCATGGGCGCCGAACTCGCCGAAGCCAGCGCCGTCGCGCGTGAGGTCTTCCAGGAAGTGGACGAGGCGCTCGGCCAGAACCTCTTCCGCGTGATGACGCAGGGCCCCGAAGAGGAGTTGACCCTTACCGAAAACGCCCAGCCGGCGATCATGGCCAATGCCATCGCCGTCCTGCGCGTGCTGGAGAAGGAAGGCGGCATCTCGCTCGCCGACAAGGCGGACTTCGTCGCCGGTCACTCGCTGGGTGAATATACCGCGCTTTGCGCCGCCGGTGCCTTCAGCCTTGCCGACACCGCACGCCTGCTGAAGCTGCGCGGCCAGTCGATGCAGGCGGCCGTTCCGGTCGGCCTTGGCGCCATGGCGGCGCTGCTCGGCGCCGATATCGAGAAGGCCGCCGCGCTGGCCGAGGCTGCAGCCGAAGGTCAGGTCTGCACCGTCGCCAACGACAACGACCCCACGCAGGTCGTGATCTCCGGCCACAAGGATGCCATCGAGCGTGCCGTCGCGCTGGTGAAGGACCACGGGATCAAGCGCGGCGTGCTGCTGCCGGTCTCGGCCCCGTTCCACTGCCCGCTGATGCAGCCCGCCGCCGATGCCATGGCGGAGGCGCTCGCCAAGACCCCTCCGGGCAGCCTGCACGTGCCGCTGTTCGCCAATGTCACCGCCTCGGTCGTTACCGATCCCGCCGAAGTCCAGCGCCTGCTGGTCGAGCAGGTCACCGGCCGCGTCCGCTGGCGCGAAAGCGCGATCGCCATGCGCGAGGCGGGCGTCGAGACGTTCGTCGAACTGGGCGGCAAGGTGCTCGGCCCGATGATCAAGCGTTCGGCCGGTGAGGTGGAGGTGATCTCCGCCGTGACCATGGCCGAGATCGAGGAACTGGCAAAGGGCCTCTGATCGGGGCCCTGATCGGCGTGCCGGGCTTGACCCGGAGCCCTCTAAGGTTTGAAGAAAGGCCCCGTCCAGCGGGCCGTCGCCGCCGTTCAGGCAGGCGATTCACGGAGATTTGAAAAGATGTTCAACCTCAATGGAATGACCGCCCTCGTCACTGGCGCCTCGGGCGGCATCGGCTCCGCCGTCGCCCGCGCGCTGGCCGCGCAGGGCGCGCGCCTTGCCATCTCGGGCTCGAACGCGGACAAGCTGCGCGCCTTCCGCGACGAACTGGACGAGCACACCCCGCAGCATCTGCAGGACGTCGACCACGTCGCCATCGCCTGCAACCTGGGCGATGCCGATCAGGTGGAGAAGCTGGTTCCCGCCGCGCTCGAATCGCTGGGCAAGATCGACATCCTGATCAACAACGCCGGTATCACCCGCGACAACCTCGCCATGCGCATGAAGGACGAGGAGTGGGATCAGGTCATCAAGATCAACCTCGAATCGACCTTCCGCCTGATGCGCGCCGTGACCAAGCCGATGATGAAGGCGCGCTTCGGCCGCATCATCAACGTCACCTCGGTCGTCGGCACCACCGGCAACCCCGGGCAGATGAACTACTGCGCGGCGAAGGGCGGCATCACTGCCATGTCGAAGAGCCTCGCGCAGGAACTCGCCAGCCGTAACGTCACCGTGAACTGCATCGCGCCGGGCTTCATCCGCACGGCGATGACCGACGTGCTGCCCGATGCGCAGAAGGACGCGCTGAACGGCCGCATCCCGATGGGCCGCATGGGCGAGGGCGAGGATATCGCCGCCGCCGCCGTGTTCCTGGCCTCGAAGGAAGCGGGCTACGTCACCGGCCAGACGATCCACGTCAACGGCGGCATGGTGATGATCTGAGGCCATGTCGGGTGCCGTGGGGATCGTGAAGGTCGAAGCCTGCGATCCGCGCGGTCCCGATGCCGCCTCAGTGATAGAGCGCCTCTCCGGGGCGCTCGTCACCCTCACCGGCGACGGTGGTACGTCGTCGTTCGATCCGACGGATGTTCTCGTCCCCCGCGCGCTGTTCGTCATCGCGCGGGTGGGGCAGGGCGCGGTGATCGGCTGCGGTGCCTATCGGCCGCTTGAAGGCGATGTGGCCGAAATCAAGCGCATGTATGCCGAGCAGGGTTGCGGCGGGGCGATCCTCGCCCATCTCGAAGCGGCGGCGCTTGCCAATGGCTACCGGGCAGCGTCACTTTCCACCCGGCGGGTGAACGCGCGTGCGGTCTCGTTTTACGAACGGCATGGCTACAGCGAAATCGCGCCTTACGGCCGTTATGCGGATCGGCCGCAATCGATCTGTCTCGGGAAGATGCTCAGGCCCTAGTCGCGAACGGCGCCGTCGGCGTCGACGATCCTGGCGCCCAGCTTTCCGGCGATGTCCCGCGCGACGGCGAGGATCGAGTGTCCGTCCGGCTCGGGATCCGGCGCGCTGAAGCTGATGGTGCCGTTGGGCGACCACCAGAGTGCCCGCAGCCAGCCGTCATAGCCGTCACGCCACACTTCCACGTCGCCGCCGCGATTGGGCATCACCACCCATTCCTGCGTGACCGGATTGAGTGCATTGGCGTCGCCCTCGGCCAGTCTGACACCGTCCATGCCCGTGACTGCCTGCCTCCATTCGGGCAGGGTTATCGGCTTGATTTCGCCGCTCTCATCCTTGCGTTCAATGCGCAGACCGTAAGACAAGTCGTTAGCCTCCCACGATTTCGGGGGATTGGAGGTGCAATGCAGCATGCTCTGCACTGACGCTCAGGGCAAGCGGAAGGTGCTGCGAAGGCGATATCGGGCCTTCTTCGTGCGGCAAGGCGGGCGAACGAGCGGAAATCGCGCGAGAAACCCCCGATTTATCCCCAGATTCGCCGGTTCCAGGCCATTACTCGCTTGCCGCAAGCCTTACGTTCGTTAGAGATATTCGTCCTGAAATTCGGGATTGTCCGTGTCATCCGGGCGTCCCAAGCCCGACCTAAGGGGGACCTGAGGCTGACATGAAGGCCACCATCGAACGTTCCACGCTCCTGCGCTGCCTTAGTCACGTGCAGTCCGTCGTCGAGCGGCGCAACACCATTCCCATCCTCTCGAACGTGCTGATCGAGGCATCGGGCACCGGCTCCCTGCGCATCATGGCGACTGACCTCGACTTGCAGGTCGTCGAAACCCTCGGCGCGGTTTCGGTCGAGCAGGCCGGCGCCATCACCGTTTCGGCGCACCTCCTGTTCGACATCGCGCGCAAGCTGCCCGATGGCAGTCAGGTCAGCCTTGATGCCGCCGACAACCGCATGGTCGTGAAGGCCGGTCGCAGCCGCTTCCAGTTGCCAACGCTGCCGCGCGACGATTTCCCGGTCATCGCCGAGGGCGAGCTGCCGACCAGCTTCGAGATCCCCGCCGCCGTGCTGGGCCAGCTGATCGATCGTACGCGTTTCGCGATCTCGACCGAGGAAACGCGCTACTACCTCAACGGCATTTTCCTCCACGTCACCGACGAGGAACTGAAGGCCGCCGCGACCGACGGTCACCGCCTGGCCCGCTTTACGCTGCCCCGTCCCGACGGTGCACAGGGCATGCCCGACGTGATCGTGCCGCGTAAGTGCGTGGGCGAACTGCGCAAGCTTCTGGAAGAAGCGCTGGACACCAACGTTCTGGTGGATCTCTCTGCCAGCAAGGTGCGCTTCACGCTGGGCGGCGAGCACGGTGTGGTGCTGACCAGCAAGCTGATCGACGGCACGTTCCCGGACTATACCCGGGTGATCCCGACCGGTAACGACAAGCTGTTGCGCATCGATCCCAAGAGCTTCTTCGAAGGCGTCGACCGCGTGGCGACCATCGCCACCGAGAAGACCCGCGCCGTCAAGATGGCGCTGGAGCAGGACCGCGTGACACTGTCGGTCACTTCGCCCGACAACGGTACGGCTGCGGAAGAAGTTCCCGCGGACTATTCGGCCGATGGCTTCGAGATCGGCTTCAATGCCAATTATCTCAAGGACATCCTCGGTCAGATCGACGGCGACACGGTCGAACTGCACCTTGCCGATGCCGGCGCCCCGACGCTGATCCGTCAGGACGACAAGAGTCCGGCGCTCTACGTGCTGATGCCGATGCGCGTCTGACTTCGCTGAACCGCACACGAAAAAAAGGGCCGGGACGTAAGTCTCGGCCCTTTTTTGTTCGGGGGGATTGTTCGCGTCGGCGCGGGGTCAGGCGACCGCGCTGCGCCCATCACCCGGCTGCGCGAAATAGGCCGGAACGTCGTCTGCCTCGATCGGCTTGCTGTAGTAGTAGCCCTGGAGGTGGGTGCAGCCGGCGTCGAGGGTGGCGTCGATCAGGTGCTCCTCGCTGATCCCTTCGGCCACCACTTCGGCGCCGACATGGCGGGCCATGGTCACGGCTGCTTCCAGCACGGCCATCGAGGCCGGGTCTTGGCCGAGATCCATGACGAGGCTACGATCCAGCTTCATGCGGTCGAACTTGAAGCTCTTGACCATCGAGAGCGACGAATAGCCGGTGCCGAAATCGTCGAGCGCGATGCGGAAGCCGAGGTTGCGCAAGAGGTTCAGCGTCAGCAGCGCACGTGTGTTTCGTTCGATCGAGAGTGATTCGGTGACTTCGAGGAACAGTCGCTGCGGGGCGATGCCATGGCGGCTGCAGGCATCGAGCAGGAAAGCACTGAAACCGTCATGCTGGAGTTGCAGCGGCGAGAGGTTCAGGCTCATCGTCATGCCTGGCCAGTGGGCGAAGTCGGCCAGCGCACGCCGGATGATCCATTCGCCCAGGCGCACCATCTGTCCGCTGCGTTCGGCGGCGGGAATGAAGGTCGAGGGCGGCACTTCGCCCAGATCCGGGTGGTGCCAGCGCACCAGTGCCTCCACTTCGCCGCCGCCCGCCGTGCCGGCTACGGCGTGGATCGGCTGGTACACCATGCGCAACTGGCCCTGTTCGAAGGCGCCTTCGAGATCCTTTTCCAGCGCCCGGTCGACGGCGCGCTCCTCGGCCATTTGCGGGGCGAAGCAGGTGGCTGCGTTGCGGCCGCTTTTCTTGGAAACATAAAGCGCCATGTCCGCCTGACGGAGCAGTTCGTCGATATCGACCGTGGGGGTGTCGCCTCCCGCTTCGGCAACACCAATCGAAACCGTGATTGCCACTGAATATTCGCCGAGACTGAAGGGTGTGCGCATCGCGCCTGTGAGGCGCGCGGCGAGCGAATAGGCGGTTTCGTCGTCCTCCGGCTCGATGCAGATGGCAAACTCGTCGCCGCCCACGCGTGCAACGATGCCGGTCTCGCCCAGTGCTGCCTTGAGGCGCGCGCCGATCAGGCGAACCAGATCGTCACCGGCGGCGTGGCCGTAGTCATCGTTGATATGCTTGAAGCGGTCGATATCGACGACCATGCAGGCGAAACGGCGGTGCGGCGCGGCACTGAACAGCCAGGCAACGTCTTCCTGGAAGGCGCGGCGATTGGGCAGGCCGGTTGCTGGGTCGCTGAAGGCAAGGTTCTTCACGGCCTTGGCATTGCGCCGGAAGGTTTCCAGCGGGCCGGAAAGGTCCTGCAATTCCTTGAGGCGGAACGAACCGATGGCGATGTCGAGGTCGCCGTCCGCAAGGGCTTGCAGGGATCGGTGCATGCGCCGGATCGCGGGAAGGATGTTGCGGAGCATGTCGAGCAGCACCAGCGAAACGATCAGGATCGTCACCAGGCCGGCGCAGAGCACCAGCAATTGCCAGCGTGCGGCCGATGAGACGAGGCGCTGCTGCGCGGCCTCGCGGTCGGCGTGGGCCCGCTCGACGATACGCTTGGCCAGTGTGGCCATCGCGTCGTTGCGCGATTCGATGCGGGCGACGAGCGCCCCCCCATTGTTGGTGCCCGATTGGACCTGCATGATCGCGGCGACATGGCGATCGAGATCGGCAAATGGATCGGCCGCTTCCGGCAGATCGTAGAGTGCCATGCCGCTGTTGCGCAGCTTGCCCAACCGGTCGCCGATGGCCATGGCAGCATCTGTCAGTTCGTTGCCGGTATCGTCGTTGGCGGCAAGGCCGCGGTTGGTGGCCATGCGCAGCTTGCCGACCGCTTCGGCAAACTGGTCGGCGTTTTCGGCAATCGCCGAGGCGTGGACAAGCGCGTCACCATCGTGTCGCAGTCCGAAGGCCTCGCGCTGGGTCACCACCTGCAGAAGCACGCTGGCCACGACGATGAGTGCGAGCGCGCCGACCAGGCGCGTTTCCAGCGACGCGAAGAGCCGGCCTATCGCCGGTTTGAAGGAGGACATCAAAGCACCCGAATTCCTTGCAGGCCCGGACGTGGTGTTTATCTTCCGGTGCCTAATCTGAAACGAGCGGGTGCCTAGGCTAAAACTTCTAATAAACTAGAATAATTAGAGAAATTTATTTTCCGAAACTGTCATGAAGATGTAATAATTTTTGGAGTTGAGACTGCGTCAGTTCGGCGCTGGTTCGTTGAGCGGCGGCACCAGCACGGCGTTAAGGTCGTCGAGGTCGAATGCGCCGGCCTTGGCATAGCGAACCTTGCCGGCGCGATCGATGATGAAATTGGTGGGTACGCCGGTGAGCGGTCCGTAGGGGCCTTTGATGCGCTTCACGGCCGGGATCGCCATGGTGTTGAACAGGGTCTTGAGGCGGTAGGCCGGAAGCGAGCCTTCGGTGGTGATCGCGAAGACGCGCAGGCCGTGCTTGCGCTGCAAGGCATAATAGTTGTCCAGAGTCGGCAGTTCGGTGCGGCAGGGCCGCGTTACTGTTTTCCGGCAGCCTCGATCATGCGTTCGACTTCCACGAACTTTTCGCGCGGAGAGCCGGTTCGTGCATTGGCGATCTCGGCTTCGTCGATCTTCAGCCAGTCCGCGAATTTGACGTAGTCTATCCCGCGCCGGGCGGCGAGGGCGTCGAAACCGGGACGGCCGGGCTTCCCGGAATCGCCGGTGAGGTCGGCGGCGATCTTTTCGGCGATGGCGAAGCCGTCCGGGCGGTTGGTGCCGATGGTCCCGGTGGGGCCGCGCCGCGCCCATCCCACGCAGTAGAGGCCCGGCGCGATCCGTCCCTCTGTGTTGGCGAAGCGGCCGAGGTCGTGGTCGTAGGGCACGTCGGGGATCGGCGAGGTCTGGTAGCCGATGCAGGAGACCACGAGGCCTGCGGGGATGCGGTAGGTTTCGCCGGTGCCGATGGCCTTGCCATCTTCCAGCCGCGTACGCTCGACCTCGACCGCCTCGACTTTGCCTTCGCCAAGGATGGCGCGGGGAGCGGCAAAGAAGTCGAAGTCGATCTCGACCTCGCGCTCTGTGCAGGGGGCGGTGCCGGGTTCGGGTATCTTGCTAAAGGCGCGCAGATGGCCGACCGCCTTGCGTTGTCCGGCCTCGAGTGCGGCATCGGCACGTTCGGGCGGCAGGTCGGCGGCATCGACATGCGGGCACGCGCGCGAGAGGTGGGCGATCTCACCCAGTTCCTTGGCCGTCATGGTGATCTGATGTGGTCCGCGCCGACCGAGGATGACGATTCGGCGCACCCGCGATGCCGTTAGTGTTTCAAGTGCATGGGTGACGATGTCGGACCCCTCGAACTCCGTCTGCGACTTGGCAAGGATTCGCGCGACGTCGAGTGCGACATTGCCGTTGCCGATCACCACGGCGGTTCCACCGGAAAGGTCGGGTGCCAGCGAGGAGAAGTTGGGATGGCCGTTGTACCAGCCGACAAAGGCGGCGGACCCGAAAACGTTGGCGAGGCCGTCGCCCGGCACGCCGAGCTTGCGGTCGCCCGGCGCGCCGGTGGCCAGTACGACGGCATCGTAGAGGTCCTGGAGTTCGCCGATGGTGACGTCGCGGCCGATCATCACGTTGCCGACAAAGCGTACGTTGTCGGTGAGCGCGGTGGCCTCATAGCGGCGGGAGACGCCCTTGATCGACTGGTGGTCGGGGGCGACGCCGTTGCGGATCAGTCCGAAGGGTACCGGCATGGCATCGAAGATGTCGACCCGCACATCGTCGCGCCACTGCCTGAGCGCCGCTTCCGCCGTGTAGTAGCCGGCCGGACCCGATCCCACGATTGCGATATGTCGCATGGACTTGCTCTCCCTCGATGGGGTGCACCGGGCGTGAACCCCGTCATGTCTCAGGCAAACATGCGGCAGCCCGTTCGGCAAGCAAAAACGGTGTCGGTCCGTCGTGTTCGGCGTTTGGAGAGTGGTGTTGTTAGGGTTTGTCGGCCCCAGCAAATTCAGTGTTTCTGCGGTAAGGGACCATGCGGGGGTTAACCCTTTTGAAATGGCCGGCAGTCCATAGCGGACGCATGGTGGATATGGGTTCCAGGCGGCAACGGCATACCGTTCGCAAGGGTGTGCCGGGCGCGGGCGCAACCGAGCGTGCGCGTGTCGGCAGCCCCCGTGAGCCCCATTGCGATCCCGAAACGGCCGCGCCCGAAAGGAGTTTCGGCGATCGGGATTCCGGGGGCACGGCCGCCCGTCCGCGTGGTTTTGCTGATAACTTTGCCTTCCTGCGCCCCATGGGCGGGGCCAGCGATCCTCTGTTCTATTTTGTGCCGCGCCGCTGGGAGCTGATGGCTCCGGCGATGATCGGCGTCATGGCGGTGATCGGCGCGGTGTCCGCCCAGGCGCCCGGCCTGCTGGTCACCGCACTGGTGCTGCTGGCGGCTATCGGTTGCCTCGCCGCACCTTGGCTCTCCCGATTCGAGGAGCGCTGCGATCCGGCGAGCTGGCTGCGCTATCCGATCATGCTCCTGGCGATCGCGGTGCCGATGGTACTGTTCGGCCATGCCATCGGCACCTGGGCCCCGGCGCTCGATGGTGCCTTGACGGTGCAGGGACTGGTGTTGCTGGTCCTGCTCGCCACGGTGCTGCTCGAAGGTCGGCTGACCGCCACGGTGGCGGCGACGGTGGCGCTCTGGTGC
This sequence comes from Sphingomonas sp. IC081, assembly GCF_006874585.1. Classification (GTDB taxonomy): domain Bacteria; phylum Pseudomonadota; class Alphaproteobacteria; order Sphingomonadales; family Sphingomonadaceae; genus Novosphingobium. Next base: position 2,056,525 of record NZ_CP029761.1, on the reverse strand, counting down.
GGTGCCTCGATGGCAAGTGCGTGGATCGAATCGCTTGTCCTGTTGGCGTGCGGCAGCGGCACCGGCCTTGTCGTCGCGATGCGGCAGGTGCGCCTGGCCGCCGCCGAATCGGTGCGCCGGGGCGAGCAGGAGATGCGTCAGCACCGGGCCGAGGAACTGCTCGGCGAATATGAGGAAACCGGGCAGGGCTGGTTCTGGGAGACTGACCGGCGCGGTGCCATCACATACGTTTCGGCGCCGATCGCGGGGCTGCTGGGGGCGGCCCAGTCCGAAGTGGTGGGGCGGCCGTTCAACAGCCTCTTCCATCTCGAGATCGGCGGCCAGGAAAGCGAACGTACGCTGGCTTTCCATCTTGCCACCCGCTCTTCGTTCCAGGACCTTACCGTGCGCGCCGCGACGGCGGAGGAGGAAGAGCGCTGGTGGTCGATCTCGGGCCGTCCGGTGCTCGACCAGTTCCACAATTTCCTGGGTTTTCGCGGCTCGGGTACCGACCTTACCGAATCCCGCAAGTCGCAGCAGCACGTAACCCAACTGGCGCGTTTCGATTCGCTGACCGGGCTGGCCAACCGTTTCCAGATGGCGGAATGGCTGGAGAAGATCCTCACCTCGCCGCGCCTCGAAAGCCGGGCCTGCGCGCTGTTCCTGCTCGATCTCGACCGTTTCAAGCAAGTCAACGACACCATGGGGCACCCGGCCGGCGACGAACTGCTCAAGCAGGTTGCCGAGCGGCTGACCCATTCCGTGGGGGCGATGGGGCGCGTGGGGCGTCTCGGCGGTGACGAGTTCCAGGTCCTGCTGCCCGGCCATCACCAGCACGAAGGCCTTGCCCATCTTGCGCGCCGGGTGATCGAGAACCTGTCGCAGTCCTACACGATCGACGGCGTGCGGGTGACCATCGGAGCTTCGGTGGGCATCTCGCTCTGTCCCGATCACGGCGTCACTGCCGAGGAAATCGTGCGCAACGCGGATCTTGCCCTCTATGCGGCCAAGGGTGGCGGGCGCGGACGCTATTACTTCTACGACGACGACCTGCATTCCGATGCCAAGGAGCGCCAGCAACTGGAGCAGGATCTGCGCGACGCCATCGCGGCGGGCGCGCTGGAACTGCACTACCAGCCACAAGTGCACACCACCACCGAGCGCATCACCGGCTTCGAGGCCTTGCTGCGCTGGAAGCATCCGCGCCACGGCTATCTGTCCCCGGCCAAGTTCGTGCCGGTGGCCGAGGAGACCGGGCTGGTCGCCGAGATCGGCGAATGGGCGCTGCGCCGCGCCTGCCGCGACATGGCGGGCTGGCCGGGTGAGGTGCGGGTCGCGGTCAACGTCTCGCCGTTGCAGTTTTCGAACCCGGATCTGCCCAAGATCGTCAAGCGGGCGATCGCCGACGCCGGCATCTCGTCCTCGCGGCTGGAACTGGAGATCACCGAAAGCGTGTTCCTGGGCGAGGACAAGTCCACCGAGGACATGTTCGCCGCGCTCAAGGGCGTGGGCGTGCGGCTGGCGCTCGACGATTTCGGGACCGGCTATTCCTCGCTCGGCTATCTGAAGAAGGCGCCGTTCGACAAGATCAAGATCGACCAGAGCTTCGTGCGCGGCGCCACCATCGAGGGCAGCCGCAACGGCGCGATCATCGCCTCGATCGTCAGCCTGGCCGAAGCGCTGGGCATGGAGACGACCGCCGAAGGTGTCGAGACGCTCGACGAACTCGATCTCGTCCGACTGCTGGGATGCAGCCATATCCAGGGCTACATCTACGAGAAGCCGCTCAATGCGGAAGGCGTCATCAACCGCCTCGGACACGGGATGGGAGCGGTTGCCACGGGGCCACGCTCGGCGCGGGCGCCGCGACAGACGATGCTGCGCAAGGTCGTGCTCGAGCACGGCGGCCATATCTACCATGCCACGATCCGCAACGTCTCGCAGACCGGCGCGCTGGTGGAAGGCCTGTGGAACGTGCCGGTGGATACCTGCTTTGCGCTTCATCTGGCCGAGGACAACGTCGTTCTCGCCACGGCGCGCTGGTGCCGGGAGGATCACATGGGGGTCGAATTCGGCACCCCGCTGGAGCTTGACCCGCACGGTGCCGTGCAGTTCACGCCCTCGCGCACGCGCTTCGAGCCGGCCGAGGTGGGGCCGCTCCGCAAGGTCAGCTGACGGGCGCTCGAAAATGCGCGCAGAGACGCATTTTCAAATGGTCCAAGCGCTGCTAACGGCGCAACCATGACCGAACTCGCCCAGATCCGTAATTTCTCGATCATTGCCCATATCGACCACGGCAAGTCGACGCTTGCCGACCGCCTGATCCAGCGCACCGGGGGCCTCTCCGACCGCGAGATGAGCGCGCAGGTGCTCGACAACATGGATATCGAGAAGGAGCGCGGCATCACCATCAAGGCGCAGACCGTGCGCCTGAACTACACGGCTTCCGACGGGATCACCTATGAGCTGAACCTGATGGACACGCCGGGCCACGTCGACTTCGCTTACGAAGTCAGCCGCAGCCTTGCCGCCTGCGAAGGCGCGCTGCTGGTGGTGGACGCCGCGCAGGGCGTGGAAGCGCAGACGCTGGCGAACGTCTACCAGTCGATCGAGCACGACCACGAGATCGTGCCCGTCATCAACAAGATCGACCTGCCTGCCGCCGAGCCGGAAAAGGTGCGGAGCGAAATCGAGGAGGTCATCGGCATCGATGCTTCCGAAGCCGTGCTGGCTTCCGCCAAGTCGGGCATCGGCATCGACGAGATCCTCGAAGCCGTGGTCGCCAAGATTCCGGCACCCAAGGGTGATCGCGCAGCGCCGCTCAAGGCCATGCTGGTCGATTCCTGGTACGATCCCTATCTTGGTGTCGTCATTCTGGTGCGCGTGATCGACGGCGTCATCAAGAAGGGCCTGAACGTCAAGTTCATGCAGGGCGGCACCGAGCATCTGATCGACCGCGTGGGCTGCTTCACGCCCAAGCGCATCGACCTGCCTGAACTCGGCCCTGGCGAGATCGGTTTCATCACCGCGCAGATCAAGGAAGTGGAGCAGGCCAAGGTCGGTGACACCATCACCACCGTGAAGCAGGGTGCCACGCAGGCGCTGCCGGGCTACAAGGAAGTGCAGCCCGTGGTGTTCTGCGGGCTCTTCCCGGTCGACGCCAACGACTTCGAGAAGCTGCGCGAATCGATTGGCAAGCTGCGCCTGAACGATGCCTCTTTCAGCTTCGAGATGGAATCGAGCGCGGCGCTGGGCTTCGGCTTCCGCTGCGGCTTCCTTGGCCTGCTGCATCTGGAAATCATCCAGGAGCGCCTGAGCCGCGAGTACGACCTCGACCTCATCACCACCGCGCCTTCGGTGGTCTACCGCCTGACGATGACCGATGGCACCGTGAAGGAACTGCACAACCCGGCCGACATGCCCGATCCGGTGAAGATCGACTTCATGGAAGAGCCGTGGATCAAGGCGGTGATCTATACGCCGGACGAATACCTCGGCTCGATCCTGAAGCTCTGTCAGGACCGTCGCGGTATCCAGAAGGACCTGACTTACGTCGGCGGCCGCGCCCAGGTTACCTACGAACTGCCGCTCAACGAAGTGGTGTTCGACTTCTACGACCGCCTGAAGTCGATCAGCCGTGGCTATGCCAGTTTCGACTACGAGCAGATCGGCCTTCAGGAGGGTGACCTCGTGATGATGAACATCCTCGTGAACAATGAGCCGGTCGACGCGCTGTCGATGATCGTGCACCGCGGCCAGGCCGAACCGCGCGGCCGCGCGCTGGTGGAGCGTCTGAAGGAGCTTATCCCGCGCCACATGTTCAAGATCCCGATCCAGGCTGCCATCGGCGCAAAGGTGATCGCGCGCGAGACGATTTCGGCGATGCGCAAGGACGTGACCGCCAAGTGTTATGGCGGCGACATCACGCGCAAGAAGAAGCTTCTGGAAAAGCAGAAGGAAGGCAAGAAGCGCATGCGTGAGTACGGCAACGTGCAGATCCCGCAGGAAGCCTTCATCGCCGCCCTTCGCATGGGCGAGGAGTGAGGTTTCAGCCTCGCTGCTTTCCGGCAGATTGAGAAAAGGGCAGGGGAGCGCGGCTCTCCTGCCCTTTTTCATTGCTTTCGACGTTGAAGAAGGAAGCGGGATCCCGCTTCTCCTTGCCTCAGAAAATGCGTCGCACCGACAGCAGTACCGTCCGGCCCATCGGGTCGAGATAGTCCTTCTGGTAGGCATAGGGCGTCGCGCCGGTGGCGTCGGTCACGGTCTGGCGCGTGTCGAACAGGTTCTCGATCGACAGGCTGACGCGCGTGCCGCGCGCCCAGGCCTTGCCGCGGAAGCGGTTCTGCAGGTTCGCGAAAAGGCGCAGGTCCAGCGTCGCCAACGACGAGAAGTGGAGATCGCCGGTCGAGGAGGACAGGCTGTCGCCGTTGACCCTGGTCGCGCTTTGCCAGTTGCCTTCCAGGCGCATGCCAAGGCCGTTGTCGACCACGCCCAGGCTGGCGGTGACCTTGTGCTGCGGTGTCGAACTGCCGGTGACGGTGCCGCCATGCAGCAGGTCTATGGTCTCGCCGTCCTCGGTGAGCTGCACGTCGGAGCACAGCACCCAGGTATGGTAGACCGAGGCGAGCAGGCGCGCGCCATTGTCGCTGCCGCCCGAGAACCCGCGTCCGCCGCGTCCACCCGGACCACCGAACCCGCCGGGGCCTCCCGGTCCTCCAGGACCGCCGGGGCCACCACCGGGAGGCGGGCCGAAGCCGTCTGGCGGAGGTCCGTCGCGGAAACCGTCCGGCGGCGGGCCATCGGGCGGGAAACCGCCGGGGGGCGGTCCGAAGCCACCGGGGCCTTCCTGTTCGCGCTGGCCGTTGACGGTGATCTCGTTTTCGCCGCCGGGCTGGCCCGGTTGGCCTTCGCCCTGCGGCGGCTGGCCGGAGGTTTCGTTCGTGGGACGTTGTCCGCCGGTTTGGCCGTTCTGCTCGCCATTGCGGCGCCCGCCCCACTGGCCGTTTTCGCCGGGGCGAGCCCATGCCGGTCGTTCCGGGCGCTTTGGCTTGCGTAGCTGGGTGGAGAAGTTGAAGCCCCAGCGCACCTGCTCGGTGCGCTGCATGTAGACGTTCACCGGGCGCGAATCGACGCTCACCAGCGTGCCCGAGGCGTCGCGGATGAAGCGATCGGGGAAGGCGTCCTCAAGGTCTTCGGTCACGCCGCCCACGCTCATGATGGCATTGCGGTTGCGGCTGTTGACGTAGCTGGCGCTGAAATTGAGCTTGGGCTCGTCGAGGATCTTGGCCGTGACGCCCAGCTTGAAGCTGTGACGGTCGTCGGCCTTGAGGTTCGGATTGCCGCCGGTGACCGAGGTGACCAGCACCGACTCTCCGGTCACATAGTCGTAGACGCGCTGGTTGGTGGTGGTGATCACCGGGCCGCTGAGCTGGGCGACGGTCGGCGCGCTGCGGTCCTCGTTCACGGCGGCGATCACGGTAACGCCGGTTACGGGCGTCCAGTTGAGCCCGTAACCGAAGGTGCCGAGGGTGCCGTAGTCCGACACCTGGGTGATGCCGCCGTTCAGGTTGAGGCTCAGCGTGCCGATGGCGCCGAGTACGCCTTTGCTGCGGCTGGTCAGCGGAATGTCGACCGAGAGTTTGGCGCTGCCGTTGGTGCGGTTGGCGTCGCTGTCGGTCGCCGCGCCGTTCTGGATCGTGCTGGAGGATTGCGAGGTGAAGTCGCCGCCCAGTTTCAGGCTCACGCCCATGTCGCCGGCGGGCAGCTTGAGCAGCTTGCCGAAGATCAGCGCGCTGGCGCTGCCGGTGTCGGTGTTGGACTTGGCGCGGGTGGTAAGCATCGAGCCGAGAAGAGTGGGCGAGAGCGTGCCATAGGGATCGACATCGGGGTCGCCCGCATCGAGCGCGGCCTGAAGCGTGTCGAGATCGTAGCCGGTCTCGTTGCGGGTGTCCGACTCGCTGTGGTCGTAGCTGCCGATGACCGAGAGCTTCCAGCGGCTGGACAGGTCCACGTTGAGCGTCGTCCCCGCCGAGACATCGCCGGAATTGCTCGCCCGGTTGAGCGGATCGTTCGACAGATAGCGCGTGAAGCTCGAATCCGAGCCGCCCGAAAACGGATTGCTCGCCGGAATCGTCAGTTCCCCGTCGGCAAGGCCGCCCAGCGAACGGCTGGTCTTGTAGGTGCCCTTGACGTTGAACGAGATGTTGGCCGAGCCGCCCAGATCGTGCGCAAGGCTGGCCGCCATCGCGTAGTTGCGGGTGGATGCCTGCAAGGTACGATAGGAGCGCTCGTCGGAAAGGCCGCCGGCTGCGGTCACTTCGCTGTCGGGATCGGCGGTGATGTTGCGATCACTTTCCAGGATCGCGGCCTGCGAGGTGATCTTGCCGGTCAGGTTGAGCCGGTCGTTGTCGTGGATCCTGGTGTAGGTGAAGGCGCCGTTGCCCTGGCCGCCCCCGCCCTTGGTGGACATGCCGCCCTCCAGATTGGCTACGCGCGACTGGAAGCGCCGTTTGAGGATGATGTTGACCACCTTCTGCTGCGCGTCGTAGCCGTATTTGATCGCCACTTCTTCGGGCAGGATGTCGACCCGCAGCACCGATTCCACCGGCAGGTCGCCGACTTCGTTGACGCCCGAGACACGCTTGCCGTTGACCAGAACGACCGGTCCGCTCGATGAATCCCGCCCGGCGATGCTGGTGGTCTGGTCGGCGATTTCGTCGAGCAGGTCGCTGATGGAATCGACGCCGTAGGAGGCGATTTCGCCCTGGCCGATGCGGTTCTCCGGAGGAATGTCGCCGATCACCGCGCCGGGAACGGCTTGTCCGGTGACGATGATCTCGTCGGCGGAACCGGAGTCCGCCTCCGCGCCGTTGCCGGAAGTCGTCGCACTGCCTTTGATGCCTTTCCCGGCGGAGATGGCCGGGCTCGCTTGTTGAGCAAAAACAGCTGCCGGCAGAACGAACCCGCTAGAGGAAAGCAGCAGATACATGGCGCCGCATCGGCCCCGGGTTCTTCTCAGGGCTGCAGGGGCGAGGATGCGGGCCGGGGCAGGCGACGTTGCGGGGGATGGCGCACGGGAGGTGGCGCGGAATGGTGCAAGGAGTAGGCGCGGGCTGCTCATCACTCTGGGCTAGATGCCGCAGTGCGGCGGGCAAATCCTCGAATGGTAAGAAATTGTATTGGCCGTGCCGGTTCTTGTGACATTTGCACGACCGGGCTGTGCAGGCGTCGTCTGTGCACGGCATTTTCTGCAAACGATTGAATTTCCGCGTATAGTTAACAACAAACCTTGAGGGTTCGGTTAAGATAGACAGAACGGTCGCGCGAAATCCGTTCGTAATGGCGGTTTCCAGGCGTCTTGCAGCGAAATCCGCCCAACTACCGATTGATCCTGAATTGGTTACCGCGATATACCTAAGGGAGAACCGGCGGGAGGGGGGTAGCCCGCCGGATCGGGAAGCCGGGGGATATGGATTTCGAATTCGGGGCGCGCGAACTAGACTCAGGACAGTTTCAGGGCATCCTTGAAACACTTCCGAGGCTGACAGATAAGCAACATGAAGTTCTAAGACTGGTTGCGGAAAACCGCACCAGCAAGGAGATAGCCTGGGAACTTGGCATTTCGGAAAGTGCCGTGAACCAGCGTATCGAAGGTGTACGTGCACGGACCGGATCACCGCCGCGGGCGGAACTGGCCCGGGCCTATCGGTATTATCAGCGAAAGGATCATGTAGCGCCTGCGCTGCAAGCGGCCGCGCCTGTTGCTGCGGCGGATGCTGCACGTCTTCCCGGCGAGGTCGCCGTTTCCCCAATGGCTGACAGGCAGGCCCCCTGTAATCCTCTACCAGAGAAGAATCCTCAGGTTCCCGCACGCCACATCATCGCCGATGGGTGGCTTCGGGACGAGCCGGGCAACCGCCTCACGCTTTCGGATGGCGTGACCTTCAAGGTCGAGGCACCGTGGCATGACGAACGGATCGAACGGGTCGTCCCCGAGGTGCTCGATGGCCCTGATGCCGGTGTCAACCGTGTGGCAGCCATGGTCCTCATCGCTGGCGGCTTACTGCTGGTGGCGGTGTTTGGACTGGATCTTGCCACGGCGCTGAGCCGACATCTGTGAGCCAGCCTCGTATCACGATCTTGTGGGGGGCCCGTAGCGAGTGGCGGGCGTCGATGGAGGGTTTTTATGGGTATGTCGATTTCCGCCGCTGCCGCACGTCTTTCGCGCCAGCTTCCCGAAGCCGAGCTTTCGCTCGATACCGCACTGCTGGCGTCGGCGCGGTTGATGGAAACGATGGTGCTGGCGCGCGGCGCCGATGGTGTCGCCAACTTCACCGGGCAGAATGCGCTGCTGCGCCTCGCCCGTTCGCAGCGCGCGCTTCTGGAAAGTCAGAACGACATGATCCGTGTCCACCGCGCGCTGCTCGATGCCGGTCGCCAGGTGAAGGCGATCGTCGACGAGCCGGAAGCCTGCCCGCAAAGCGCTGTCCTTGTAGAGGCGATGCCGCAGTTGCAGTCGGCCTGACCACAAGCGGGTCGACGATGGGTTCCGCGCGCTCGAAGCGGCATGGGGCTGGGGGGCTGCCATGTTTCTCCTGAGCGCGCGGGCCTATCTCCAGCATGGCGTGCTTGCCTTGCTGTTCGTGCTGGCGATGCGGCGTGGGGCCGCACCGGAGCGGATCATTTCGGCCACCATCCTGGGGATGCTGGTTGTCGATCGCATGTTCCACTTGTTCGTCGGTATTCAACCCATGCTGGTGCTGGGAGTGAACTTTGCCCATCTGGCGATCGACGTCATCGGGTTTGCCGTCTTCCTCATGGTGGCGTTGGGCGCCAACCGGGTCTACCCGCTGTGGATAGCGGGTTCTCAGCTCATCGCACTGTTGAGCCACGTCTATCCCGCAATGGCGAAGATGGTCTCGGGGCAGGCCTACGTGGCGATGAACATCATGCCTTCCTACGTGCAGATGATCGCCTTGGCGCTTGGCCTGCTCGCTCACATGCGGCGGCAGAAGCGACTGGGCAGCTATCCGTCCTGGCGCAAGTCCTGGCTCCTTTCGCCGGGGAACGGACGCAGGAGATTGCCTGCCGCCTGATTCAGCGCTTCGGCTCGCTACGGGGGATCCATGCCGCATCCGCGGCCAGTCTCGCAGAAACCATTGGTGAGACGACGCCGGGCTTCAGGTTGCTGACTGCAGCCATCGCGGCGGCTCGTGAACTTTCGGTTCTGGCCGCGCGCGAAGCGGTTGTCGGCGAGCCGACCGAGCCCAACAGTCCGCGCCTTCGTCAATACCTTGTGCGCCGCCTCGGGTTCTGCCGCGAGGAATGTGTCGTGGTGCTTTACCTGTCCGCCGAGGGGCTGTTCATCGCCGAGGACTTTCACGAAGGCGTCCACGGCAGCACGGCAATCCTGCCGCTGCGCCGGGCCGTGCGGCGGGCGTTTGAATTGGATGCCCGGCGGCTGGTGATCGCGCACAACCACCCCTCGGGAAATCCCGAGCCCAGCGCCGCCGACATTCGTGCTACCCGCCATTTCATCGATGTGGCCGGTGCCCTGGACATCCTTGTCGACGATCACTTCGTAGTTGGCGGCAATCGCGCGGTAAGTCTGCGGGATCGCGGGCTTATTTGATCCTGCGCGAAACTCGGCCGGTCGCGCGGCCCTTTTGCTTGGGCGCAACATTTGCCATGGATGGGCTTGATATTGCTGGCGATGCCGCCAGACTGTCACTCAATGCTGCCAAGCAACTTCTTTGCAGGCACAGTCTGTTCTTGGTGGAAACTTCCCGACCACCGCTTTCTTGTTGGCCGACTTCCTGTCCGGGAACTATCGGCATTCTGTTTATGGAGACCCGCGCTTGACCCGGATCGTAACTGTTCCCACCACTCCCTATGAAGGTCAGGCGCCGGGAACTTCCGGTTTGCGCAAGAAAGTCCGGGTGTTCCAGCAGCCCGGTTATGCCGAGAATTTCATTCAGTCGGTGTTCGACGTCGTCAAGCCGGCACCGGGGGCGGTGTTGGTGATTGGCGGCGACGGGCGCTTTCACAACCGCACGGTGATCCAGCAGGCGATCCGCATGGCGGCGGCCAATGGATATGGCCGGGTTCTGGTGGGGCAGGGCGGGATCCTGTCGACCCCGGCGGCCAGCCACGTGATCCGCAAGTATGGCGCCAGCGGCGGACTGGTGCTCTCGGCCAGCCATAATCCCGGCGGTCCGGATGAGGACTTCGGGATCAAGTACAACATTGCCAATGGCGGACCGGCACCGGAAAGCGTGACATCGGCGATCCACGCGCGCACTGTCGAGATCGACCGCTGGCTGACTGTCGAGGCGGCGGACGTCGATCTTGACCGGACCGGTGAAGTCTTGGTGGGCGAGATGACCGTTCAGGTCATCGACCCGGTGGCGGACTATGCCGACCTGATGGAGACGCTGTTCGATTTCGATCGGATTCGCGGGATCGTCGCCAGCGGATTCACCATGCGTTTCGACGCGATGAGCGCGGTGACCGGGCCATATGCGCACGAAATCCTTGAACGGCGACTGGGCTTTGCGCCGGGGACGGTGGTCAACGGCACCCCGCTGGAGGATTTTGGGGGGCATCATCCCGATCCCAACCTGATCCACGCCAAGGAACTCCATGACCTCATGATGGGGCCGCAAGCGCCCGATCTCGGCGCGGCTTCGGACGGCGATGGCGACCGCAACCTGATCATCGGGCGCGGACGCTTTGTAACGCCTTCGGATTCGCTGGCCATGCTGGCGGCCAATATCGAAATCGCACCGGCCTATCGCGGGCGACTGGCCGGAATTGCCCGCTCGATGCCGACCAGCGGCGCTGCCGACCGGGTGGCCGAGGCATTCGGAGTGCCGTGCTACGAGACGCCGACTGGCTGGAAGTTCTTCGGCAACCTGCTGGATGCCGGAAAGGTGACGATCTGTGGGGAAGAAAGCGCCGGTACCGGTTCGGACCATGTGCGCGAGAAGGACGGGCTCTGGGCCGTGCTGCTCTGGCTCAACATTCTGGCCGTGCGCGGGATCAGCGTCGACGAACTGGCAAAGTCGCATTGGGCGCGGTTCGGCCGCAATTACTACGCGCGGCACGATTACGAGGGTGTCGACAAGGCGGGCGCCGACACGCTGATGGCCGAACTGCTGGCTGCGCTGCCGAGCCTGCCAGGCACGGTGTTCGGCCCGCTGGTGGTCGCCCATGCGGACAGCTTTGCCTATACCGACCCGGTCGACCATTCGGTCAGCGCCAACCAGGGCGTGCGCGTTCTGTTCGAGGACGGCAGCCGCGTGGTGTTCCGCCTCTCGGGCACCGGCACACAAGGGGCGACGCTGCGGGTCTATCTCGAACGCTACGAGGCGCCTTCTGGGCATCTTGATGCCGACACCGGCGTCATGCTGGAAGCGCAAGTGGCTGCGGCAGAAGCGGCCGCCGGCATCGTGCGCCATACCGGCCGCACTGCGCCTGACGTGGTGACCTGACCCGGCTCCAACGCCCGGGCGTTATCGCCGGTGCCGCCTTGCTTCGTGCGGCCCTGCATCCGACCCTTTCCCCGCGACGCCTGAATGGCGCCTCGGGGGAGAGCGGATGCCTCGGATCGACGTGGGCGGAATCGGCATTGCCTATGAATTGCTGGGGCGCGCGGGTGATCCCGCCGTGGTGCTGACGCCCGGCGGACGTTTCGCCATGGATGTGCCGGGCCTGCGCGAAATGGCGGAAGGCCTGGTTGCTGCGGGGCGGCGTGTACTCCTTTACGACCGGCCCAATTGCGGCGCCTCGGATGCCAGCCTTTTGGGGGAGAGCGAATCGGAAATGCAGGCCGAGGCTCTCTCCGGGCTGATCCGCAGGCTGGACCTCGGGCCGGCGCTGATCGCGGGCGGTTCGGGCGGCAGCCGCGTCTCGATGCTGGCGGCAGCGCGGGATCCCGAAATCTGCTCGCACCTCGTGCTCTGGTGGATTTCGGGCGATCCGATCGGCCTCATGCAGCTTGCCACCTACTATTGCGGCGAGGCCGCGACGCTGGCCAGCCGGGGCGGCATGGAGGCCGTGCTTCAGGCGACGAGTTGGGCGGAAAACCTTGCGAAGAGTCCGCAGGCTCGGGAATTCATCCTGGCCCAGGATCCGGACAGGTTCATCGCCGTCATGCAGAAATGGGCCGCGGCTTATGGGCCGTCGCCGTTGAGCCCGGTTCCCGGCATGACCCAGCGCGATTTTGCGCGGCTGACGATGCCGGTCCTGGTGTTCCGGTCGGGCACCAGCGATCTGTCGCACACGCGGGCGACCTCGGAGTGGGTCCACCGGTTGATCCCGCATTCGCACTTCATCGATCCGCCATGGGGCAATGACGAGTGGAACGAGCGCTCGGTGGAGACCCATGGCGGACAGGCCGGGCATACGCTGTTCCGCTCCTGGCCACGGCTGGTGGAGCCGATCCTGTCGTTTGCGGCAGGCTGAGGATATCCGCCGTTCCTCCACCGATTATGCTCCGTATATGTCGTGGTTATGAACAGGCTTGTTCCTACTGCCTGCACGTTTTGCGCCCTATATTCACTCGTTTTGCCCAAGTCTGTCCCGAGAATATGCGCAAAGTTATCCACAGTCTTGCCGGCTGCCGGCCAAGGGTGCTCTAGAGCGTTTCATGGAAATCGAACGCTATTTCGCCCGTATCGGCCTCACCGCTGCGCCGTCTCGGGATGCCGAGGGACTGGCCCTTCTCCAGCGTGCCCATCGCCGCGCGATCGGGTTCGAGAACCTGGCCATTCCGCTGGGCGAGGGCATTCGCATCGATAGTGCCAGCGTGTTCGAGAAGCTGGTGCTGCATCGGCGCGGGGGATATTGTTTTGAACAGAACCGGCTCCTGTCCGATGTGTTGTCGGCCCTCGGGCTGGTGAACCGGCCGCTGCTGGCGCGGGTGCTGCTGGGCTTGCCCGAACTGGCTGCGCCGCCGCGCACGCATACTCTGGTACTGGTCAATCTCGGCGGAGCAGCGTGGATTGCCGATGCGGGCTTTGGCGGCAGTTACGTGCCGCCGTTGCCGCTCGAGGATGGCGCTCAGGCGCAGACCCCGGACGGCGCCTGGCACCGCCTGCTGCGTAGCGGCGAGCGTGGTGCGCTTGGCGGTGAATGGCGGCTGGAGCGCGCGGGAGCTGCCAGCGCCACCGATGGGCGCAGCGCCGACCATGGCGACTGGCAACCGCAATACGTGTTTGATCTGGCCGAAGTGGCGCAGGACGATCTGGAAATGGGCAACCACTGGACCGCCACTCGCCCTGGCACCCGCTTCACGACACTTTGCGTGGCCAGCGTCGTGCTGGAAAACGGCTTTGCAGCCATGACCGACCGCCAGCTTACCATCCACCGCGACGGCGTGGCCGAGGTGCGGGAAGTCGCTGACGCCGGCGATTATGCCCGAACCTTGCGTGAGGTCATGGGCATCGATCTTTCGGACGAGCAAGCGGCCCGGTTGCCGCTGTGGAACGCCGGCTGATCTGCGGCGCTGCCCTCAGACTTCCCTGAGCCGCGGCATCAGTTCCACGAAGTTGCAGGGACGATTGCGACTGTCGAGCTGCTCGGCCAGGATGCCGTCCCAGCCGTCCTGCACCGCGCCGTTCGAGCCGGGCAGGGCAAAGATGTAGGTGCCTCGCGCCACCGCAGCGCAAGCGCGCGACTGGACGGTGGAGGTGCCGATGGTCTTGTACGAGATCCAGCGGAACAGTTCGCCGAAGCCGGGAATGTCCTTGTCCTTCACGCGGTCGATCGCCTCGGGGGTCACGTCGCGGCCGGTGAGGCCGGTGCCGCCGGTCACCACGATCGCATCGACCTCGCGGTCGTCGATCCAGTTGTTGAAGCGGACGGTCAGGCGGGTGGCATCGTCCTTTTCGATCGCGCGGGCAACAAGGCGGTGTCCCGCCTTGCGGATGCGACCTTCCAGAATGTCGCCCGAGGTGTCGTTCTCGGCGGTGCGGGTGTCGGAAACTGTCAGGAGCGCGATGTTGATGGGCTTGAATTGACGTTCATGATCAATGGCCACGCATTATCGCTCCGCTTGCGGCCATGTGGACACCCTGCGATCCGGAAAGCCCCGGGAAGGTCGGCCACATGTCCTGTGCAAGCGCCATGCGACTTTCCGAAGGGCCGCCAGCCTGACGCTCATACATCCAGTAGTTGCGCAGCACTATGTTCACATAGCCGCGGGTTTCCCAGTAGGGCAGCGATTCCATCCACAGCAGCGGGTCGCCGTCGCAATTGACCTGGGTGTTCCAGCGGGTGACCGGCACCAGTCCGGCGTTGTAGGCCGCCATGACCTTGAGCAGCAGGCCCTGCGTGCCCGGCGCATTGCGCAAGGTCTGCAAGTGCTGCTGGCCGAAGGCAAGGTTCACTTCCGGCTTGTTGAGGTCGCTGGCCGTGCCCGAAACGCCCAGCAGCGAGGCATGGTCGCGGGCGGCGGAGGGCATGATTTGCATCAGGCCGCGCGCTCCGGCGGGGCTGACGACGCTGGTCTGGAAGATCGATTCCTGAAGCGTGTGGGCATAGACCAGTGCCGGGTCGACCTTCCAGCCGCCGGCCGGGGTCCACTTGGGCGTCGGGAAGCGACTGGCCGGTTCGGGGCGGCCACCGGCGGGCGCATTGTAGGCCATCCACAACTGCGTCGAAGGCAGGCCGAGATCGCGGGCGAGGCGGCTGATCGAGGCGTATTGCGAGGCATCGCCGATGCGGGCCTGATGGCGCAGTACCTCGTCGGCCAGGCCGTCCTCGCCGATTTCGGCCAGTTCCACGGCGGCACGGATGTTAGGCGTGTTGCGCAGCGATTGCCAGTCGGACGAGGTGAAGTCGGCGGCGGCATGTTGTTCGGGCAGCTTCATGCCCAGCTGTTCGGCGGCGAGCATGCCGTAAAGTGTCTCATCGCGCGCTGCGGCCAGACGCAGTTCGGCGGAAGCGGCCTCGGGCTTGCGGCAGCGAACCAGGGCGCGGCTGCGCCAGTAGTGCGCCGCGCTCGACAGTTCGGCGTTTTCGGAGGACTTGGCGGTCTTGTCGAAAGCGTCGGCAGCGCCGTCGCAGTCGCCCAGTCGCCATGCGGCGAGGCCGGCGGTCCACCAGGCTTCGCCGACCCATGGGCCGCTGCCCATCGCGCCGAGTTGGGCCATCTGGTAGGCCGAGGTGTCCTGGTTGCCGATGTAGTAGGCCCAGGCGATCTTCTGGCGCCATTCGGCCTGCGCCGAAGGGCTGAGGCCGGCGTCGATGCCGTCCAGCAGCAGGCGCGCGCCAGTGGGATCATCGTTCTTGATGCGCTCGTTGATGCCCGAGGCGATGGCGGCGGGCATCGTGCCGTCGCCGATCGACGCCGGGCGCACGCGCTTGGCCATCGTCGGCAGGCGCGCGAAAGGCTGTTCGCTGGGGACGCTGGGGACCGACATGGCGCCGCGCTTCAGGGCGAGGCGGCTGATCTGGTCGGCTCCGGGAAGTTCTGTGCCCTGTGCCAGCCAGGTCTGCAGGTCGGTCAGTTCGATCTTCGGCGAACCTGCGGCGAGGAAATATTCCGCACGCAGTTGCTGGTGCAGCGGGCCGTCGGGGCGGTCTGCCAGCATCTTCTGGACGGCGGCCCAGTCCTTGGCGTCGACCGCGGCAAAGGCCTGCTTGTAAAAGGCCCGGTCGTCCTGGCTCAGCAGCGATGGGACCGAGGTGTTGTCGGCCCGGCTGCGGAAGTAGTCCACCGCGGCGCTGTTGGCGAAGGCCGGCGTTGCTGTCAGCGTTGTTACGGCGAGCGCAGCCACCCCCGCGGCGCGCGCTGCCTTGGCAAACTTGTTCACGTCAAAATCCCCGCATCGTGCGACCTGATCCCTGACCCTTTTGCCGGGGCAGACGCCCGCATTCTAGGGCCTTGTCCACTCCAGCCAGGCTCTCCAGATGCTTGCCTTCGCGCGCGGATTCTGCAGCAGCGCGGCAAGCCCCCAGCCAGCCAAAAGAGGTATCGTTCCTCCTTCATGCTGAAATTGTCTTAAAACGGCAGCGCGTTGCGGTGATTCGTGGCCGATCAGCGGCAGGACGTTGCCGCCGAGCACGATCAGCCGCTCCGGAGCGGCCAGGGCGACGTGCCGGGCAAGCGCCTCGCCCACTCCCCGTTCGGCTGCGGCGCGCCAGTTCGGTACCGGGTCGGGGCGGGGGAGGGCGCTGGCGAGGTAGATGTCCTCGCGCCGTGTTCCGAAGGCGGCCAGCATTGCATCGAGCAAGCGGCCCTGCGGACCCGACAAAAGGCGGTCGCGGTCTTCGGCTTCCGGAGTTTCGACCACGATCATCAGCCTGGCGCCTGCCTCGCCTTCCGGCATCAGGCGGCCGGCCGGGCCGCCGTCGTCGAGCAGGGTCTCGCTCAGCCACCAGTCGCGGAAGGCGGGGAGGTCGGCGGGCAGCAGGGCTGGATCGATGCGGGTGGGCACGACCACGTCCTGCACCGCCACCGGCGCCCGGCGCGGGGGCAGGCGATCGCCGTTCTCGTCCTGCTCCTCCTCGGGCACGATCCACTCGCGCGGTTCGTCGAGGTAGTCATGGTCGACGCCGGCGCCGCGCCACCAATCGAGCGCAGCTGTGATATCGTCCAGAAATTGCCGATTTGGAGCCTGATCCATCGCGTGGGTCTTGACCTGTCGCATTCCACCAATCAAGGCACAACACGAATTAATCGCACGCTTAAGTGTGTGAATCGCAATTTTTGGGGCGAAAAGACCCAACAGGGTCAAAGACGGGGCCAGGAGTCGGGACTGCCATGATTGAACGTGAAGAGATGCCTTATGACGTCGTCATCGTCGGTGGTGGCCCTGCGGGCCTGTCCACGGCGATCCGGCTCAAGCAGGTCGATCCCGAACTCTCGGTCTGCGTGCTGGAAAAAGGCTCGGAAGTCGGCGCCCACATCCTCTCGGGTGCGACCATCGATCCCAAGGCGCTCGACGAACTGCTGCCCACCTGGCGCGAAGACGGTTGCCCGCTGGCGGAAACGCCGGTGACGGACAACCTGCACTGGCACCTCACCAAAAAGAAGAAGTTCGCGTTGCCGCACTTCATCCAGCCGCCTTTCATGTCGAACGACGGCAATTACACCGGATCGCTGGGCAACCTCTGCCGCTGGCTGGCCGAACAGGCCGAGGCGCTGGAGATCGAGATCTTCCCGGGCTTCCCCGCTGCCGAGATCCTCTACGACGACAACGGCGCCGTGATCGGCGTGCAGACCGGCGACATGGGCGTCGACCGCGAGGGCAATCCGAAGGGCGATTTCCAGCCGGGCATGAACCTGCTGGGCAAGTACACCGTGTTCTGTGAAGGCGCGCGTGGCCACCTGACCAAGCGTCTGAAGGCCAAGTACGACCTTGAAGCGAACTGCCAGCCGCAGATCTATGGCCTCGGCATCAAGGAACTGTGGGACATCGATCCCGCCAAGCACGTTCCCGGCCGCGTGATCCACACGCAGGGCTGGCCGCTCAGCGAGAACAACGCCTGGGGCGGCGGTTTCCTCTACCATCAGGCGAACAACCAGGTCGCGCTCGGCTTCGTTACCGCGCTCGATTACAAGAACCCCTACGTCTATCCGTTCGAGGAATTCCAGCGCTGGAAGCAGCACCCGGAAATCCGCGCAATTCTGGAAGGCGGCAAGCGCGTCGCCTACGGTGCCCGCGCGATCAACGAGGGGGGCTGGCAGTCGGTGCCGCAGCTGGCCTTCCCGGGCGGCGTTTTGGCGGGCTGCTCGGCCGGTTTCGTCAACGTGCCGCGCATCAAGGGCACGCATACCGCGATGAAGAGCGGCATGCTGGCAGCAGAGGCGATTGCTGCTGCGATCAAGGCTGGGCGCGAGCAGGACGCGCTGACCGAATACGACAGCGCCGTGCGTGAAAGCTGGATCGCGAAGGAACTGAAGCTCGTGCAGAACGCCGAGCCGATGGTGGCGAAGTGGGGCGGCGAGCTGGGTACGATCCTGGCAGGGGCCGACATGTGGCTGCGCACGCTGTTCGGTTTCGGCCTCGCCAAGCCGATGAAGCATCACACCGATGCCTCGTGCACCCAGCGCGCCGATCTCTACAAGCCGATCGCCTATCCCAAGCCGGACGGCGTGATCAGTTTCGACCGTCTGACCAGCGTGTCCTACTCGTTCACCAATCACGAGGAAGACCAGCCGGTCCACCTGCGTCTCAAGGACCCCAAGGTTCCGACAGAAATCAACCTGCCGCTCTATGCCGGGCCCGAGGCGCGCTATTGCCCGGCGGGGGTCTACGAATTCGTCGATCCGGACGGTTCGGGCATGAAGCTGCAGATCAACGCGCAGAACTGCGTCCACTGCAAGACCTGCGACATCAAGGACCCGACCCAGAACATCGAATGGGTCACGCCCGAAGGCGGCGGCGGTCCGAACTATCCAAACATGTGATCGCGGGCGGTCATTTAAGCAAAAAGACGAGGCGTCGGGGGTTGCTCCGGCGCCTCGCTCGTTTCAGGGATGACGGCGATGATTTCGGAAACCGCCTACGCCAAGATCAACCTCGCGCTTCATGTCCGCCGTCGGCGCGAGGATGGGTATCATGAACTGGAAACGCTGTTCGCCTTCGTTGATGCGGGGGACGAACTGGCGGCGACCCCTGCCGACGCGGATCGCCTGACGACGCACGGCGAATTCGCCGCGAAGATCGATGATCCCTTCGGCAATATCGTCGCCAAGGCGCTTGGCGCGCTGCCGCACGGTCAGGGCTGGGCAGTCGACCTCGAGAAGCGCCTGCCGGTAGCGGCGGGGCTGGGTGGAGGCTCTGCAGATGCGGGCGCCGTGTTCCGCATGGTGGAGCGTACGCACGGCTTGCCGGATGACTGGCACGCCCGTGCGGCGAAACTCGGTGCGGACGTCCCGGCCTGCGTGCTCTCGCGCCCCTGCATCGGCACCGGCACTGGCACCGATCTTGCCGAAGTGGCGGAGAACGATCTGGCCGGGTGTCCGGTTCTGCTGGTCAACCCGCGCGTGCCGGTGCCCACGGGGCCCGTGTTCCAGGCATGGGACCGGATCGACCGGGGGGGCATGCCCGGTGGAAGCTTGCGCGAAATCGCCCTCCATGGCCGCAACGATCTTGAAGCGCCGGCCATTGCCATCTGCCCGGTGGTGGCGGACGTTCTGGCTGCGCTTGGCGAGACTTCGCCGTTCCTGGCGCGCATGTCCGGTTCCGGCGCGACGTGCTTTGCGCTTTACGAAAGTCAGCAAGCCTTAAGCGAGGCTGCGGCAAGGATCGCTGCAACCCGCCCCGACTGGTGGCAATTGTCCGGGAGCCTGCGTTGATTACCGAAGCCTATCAAGTACTCGGAACCCCGGCCGCCGGGGGAATCCTGATTATTGCCGATCATGCTTCCAACCGCGTGCCGGACGGCGTGGATCTTGGTATCGATCCCGAATTGCTGAACCGGCATATCGCCATCGACCTCGGCGTTGCTGCTGTCGCCGAGCGGATGGTGGCCGAGACCAGCAAGCAAGGCGAAATCGCCGCTTGGCTGGCAAATGTCAGCCGCCTCGTCTGCGATTTCAACCGTGACCTCGATGCGCCGGGCCTGTTGCCCGAAGTGTCCGACGGCCACGAAATTCCCGGCAACACGCTCTGCGCGCAAGGGCGTTCGGCGCGGCTGGAGCAGTTCTTCCATGCCTATCACGACGATCTGGAAGCACAACTCAAGGCCGCCGAACCGGCTTTGATCCTCTCGCTCCACAGTTTTACCCCGGCGCTGGCGACATGCGACAAGCCGCGTCCCTGGCATGTCGGTGTGCTCTACAACGAGGATGAGCGCGCCGCCCGCATCGCGATCCCCTTGCTGCAGGCCGAGGGGCTCGTGGTCGGCGACCAGCTTCCCTATTCGGGCAAGGTCCTCAATGCGACGATGAACCGCCATGCGGAGGCGCATGGCCGCCCTTACCTTGGCATCGAGATCCGGCAGGATCTGATCGGTGATGCCGCAGGTCAGACGGTCTGGGCCGAACGCATGGCGCGCATCTGCCGCGAGGTCGCCGCTGCGCTCGGCTGACTTGTGAAGCAGGCGTGGCCGGGATAGTCTTCGGCCCCTGGAAGCGGGGTGTGATGGTCGGTTATCATCTTGCAGGATTGGGGAAATTCTCCGGAAGGGAAGCGCGGGCGCAGTTCTGGCCCTGGGCCGGGATCGTGGTCGGGCTGATCTTTCTGGGCAGTTTTGTGCTGGTCGGTCCGATGATCGCGGACACCATGGTCAAGATGCAGCAATTCGCGCGCGAACATCCCGATCAGGCCAGGGTGAATGCCGGGCCAGGTCATTACGAGATCAGTATCGAGGGGCATCATCCTGAACTCATGCCCGATTTTGCGGCATTTTCGGGCGCGATGGCGATTGTCGTGGCGTTGGCCGTCGTGCTGCTTTCCGCGGCCGTCGCGCGGCGCCTTCACGATACCGGCCTCACCGGCGCCTGGGAGCTGCTGCCCTTGCCGTTCCTGGCGATCGGCCTGACCCAGACCCCGAAGCTGTTTGCTTCGGCGGTGCCTGACATGCAGTTGTTCGGCCTGCTGTTCCTCAACAACCTGTGTTATCTGGGTGCGCTCGGCCTGTTGGTGTTGCTGCTTGCAAGGGAAGGATCCCGGGGCGACAACCGGTACGGGCCGGCGTCGCAAGATTGATCTCGCACGATCCGAAAAGCAAAAACCGCCTTTCTGGAAATTTTATGCCTCGCAAAAGCCATGGACATGGCGTAGGGGCGCGGCAAGACGGTCGCCATCGCGCACCGCGCCCATGACCAATCCCGGAGTTCGCACAATGCCCGCCTATCGTTCACGCACTTCCACCCACGGCCGCAACATGGCGGGCGCGCGTGGCCTCTGGCGCGCGACGGGCATGAAGGATGCGGACTTCGGCAAGCCGATCATTGCGGTGGTGAACTCGTTCACCCAGTTCGTGCCCGGCCACGTCCATCTCAAGGACCTGGGCCAGATGGTTGCGCGCGAGATCGAGGCGGCGGGCGGCGTCGCCAAGGAATTCAACACCATCGCGGTCGATGACGGCATCGCCATGGGCCACGACGGCATGCTCTATTCGCTGCCCAGCCGCGACCTGATCGCGGACAGCGTGGAATACATGGTCAACGCCCACTGCGCCGACGCCATGGTCTGCATCTCCAACTGCGACAAGATCACGCCGGGCATGCTGATGGCCGCGCTGCGCATCAACATTCCGGTGGTGTTTGTCTCGGGCGGGCCGATGGAAGCGGGCAAGGTTGTCCTGCGCGGCAAGGAACATGCGCTCGATCTGGTCGATGCGATGGTCGCGGCTGCGGACGAGAGCTATACCGACGAGGAAGTGAAGGCGATCGAGCGTTCGGCGTGCCCGACCTGCGGTTCGTGCTCGGGCATGTTCACCGCCAACTCGATGAACTGCCTGACCGAGGCTCTGGGGCTTTCGCTGCCGGGCAACGGTTCGACGCTGGCGACCCACTCCGACCGTCAGCGCCTGTTCCTGGAAGCGGGCCGTCTCGCGGTCGACCTCTGCCGCCGCTATTACGAGCAGGAAGACGAGAGCGCTCTGCCGCGCAATATCGCCAGCTTCGAGGCGTTCGAGAACGCAATGAGCCTCGACATCGCCATGGGCGGCTCCACGAACACGGTGCTCCACCTGCTGGCCGCGGCCGCCGAGGCGGGCGTGAACTTCACGATGGAAGACATCGACCGCCTCAGCCGCAAGGTTCCGTGCCTCTCCAAGGTCGCCCCGGCCAAGGCCGACGTGCACATGGAAGACGTTCACCGGGCTGGCGGCATCATGGCGATCCTCGGTCAGCTCGACCGTGCGGGCTTGCTGCACACCGATTTGCCGACTGTCCATGCCAAGACGCTGGGCGATGCGCTGAACCACTGGGACATCAGCCGTACCAACGCGCCTTCGGTGCAGGAATTCTTCAAGGCGGCCCCGGGCGGCGTGCCGACGCAGACCGCTTTCAGCCAGTCGCGCCGCTGGGAGGAACTCGATCTCGACCGCGAGAACGGGGTCATCCGCAGCAAGGAACACGCGTTCAGCCAGGACGGCGGCCTTGCCGTGCTTTATGGCAATATCGCGCAGGACGGCTGCATCGTGAAGACGGCGGGCGTGGACGATTCCATCCTGAAGTTCACCGGCACCGCGCGCGTCTACGAATCGCAGGATGCCGCCGTTGCAGGCATTCTCGGCGGACAGGTCGGTGCGGGTGACGTCGTGGTCATCCGCTATGAAGGACCGCGTGGCGGGCCGGGCATGCAGGAAATGCTCTATCCGACCAGCTACCTGAAGTCGAAGGGGCTCGGAAAGGCCTGCGCGCTGCTGACCGACGGCCGTTTCTCGGGCGGCACTTCGGGCCTCTCGATCGGTCACGCTTCGCCGGAAGCGGCAGAGGGCGGCGCCATCGGACTTGTCGAGAACGGCGACACCATCGAGATCGACATCCCCGGCCGAACCATCAATCTGATGGTTTCGGATGAAGTGCTGGCTCACCGCCGCGCTAGCCAGGAGGCGCGCGGCGCCGACGCATGGTCGCCGGTTCACCCGCGCCCGCGCAAGGTTTCGGCCGCGCTCCAGGCCTATGCGGCGATGACCACCAGCGCCGCCAAGGGCGCCGTGCGCGACGTCACGCAGCTCAAGCGCAAGTAAGGTTCAAGGGGGTAATGCAGGGGCAGGTGCCCCTGCATCCCGTGGCCGTTTGCGGGCCGGATCAGCCGTCCGCGGCAGGCGCCATGCGTACGGCCTCGTCCACCATGTTTTGCCATGCGTCGTGCACATCGCTGATGCTGACAGTAAGGCCGCGGTCCTTCTTGAGCAGATGCTCACCGGCGAGGCACATGCCCGGCGTCGGCACCCGCAGCGCCTTTACGACTTCGCGCGCGGTTTCCTTCAATTGCTCGCGATCTTGCGGGGTCAGGGTATTCCAGTCGTCGGTACCGTGTTCGGCTTTTGCCAGAGCCCGGGCGGCGCGTTCGATAAGCGGCATCGTTATGCTCTCCCTCGACAGAATCCAGGCAGCGTAACACCGCGCAGGGCCTTGTGTAAGTGTCCCATTCTCGGTCTGCGCCAGACGGGCGCTTGCGGTCGGCGAGAAAGTCCTTGTAGCCAAGGGACATGGTCCGATCACTCCCCGCTGTTGCCCTTGTTCTCGCGCTTGCCGCCTGCTCGTCTAAGCACGAGGCGCCTGACGTTGCCGAGGGGGAGGACCATATCCCTTGCGCGGTTTCCGGTTCCGGCGAACTCAAACCGATCTGCGCGGTGGAGCGGCATCAGGGGGCGAATGGGCTGACGCTGCTGGTTCGCCACCCGGATGGCGGCTTTCGCCGCTTCGCCGTTGTCAGCGACGGGCGCGGGCTTGAGGTTGCCGATGGGGCGCAAGTGGCGATAACAAGGCTGGAAGGCGGCAAGCTCGACGTTTCAGTCGGGGCCGACCGCTACCTGTTCCCGGCCACGAGGAAGTCCCATGCCCCACAGGCTGCTGCCGCAAAATGACCAGATCCTGACTGTTGCCCAGATGCGCTGCGCCGAAGCGGTGCTGATCGCGGCGGGGGCGTCGGTCGAGACCTTGATGCGGATTGCCGGGCTGGGCGCGGCCGAATGGGTCTGGCGGGTCTCGGCCGGGCGTTCCGTCACTATTCTGTGCGGGCCCGGCAACAATGGCGGCGATGGCTATGTCATCGCCGAGGCCATTCGCGAACGCGGCGGGCAGGTGACGGTGGTGGCTCCGGTCAGTCCGAAGACGGACGCTGCCCGCGATGCACGGACCCGCTATCATGGCGCCGTGCTGGGAGCCGATGCCGAGGTGCACGGCGACGTCTTTGTCGATTGCCTCTATGGCAGCGGCCTTACGCGGCCGTTGTCGCCGGAGGATCTTGCGTTGCTGGTCCGGCTGGCGAAAGCGCATCACCACCGCATCGCGCTCGATCTGCCCAGCGGCGTGCAGTCGGATACCGGCATGCTGCTCAATCATGGGCTGCCGCAATACGATGCGACGCTGGCGCTGGGAGCGTGGAAATTCGCGCATTTCCTGATGCCTGCAGCCGCTACGATGGGCACACTTCGACAGGTTCCGATTGGCGTTGCGCCGGTCGAAGGAGCGGCTGTTGCGGTCGTGAAACCCCGGATCGGCGCGCCGGGAGCGGATGCCCACAAGTATCGGCGCGGACTGCTGGCGGTGGTCGGCGGGGCGATGCCCGGCGCCGCAGTTCTGGCCAGCCTTGCGGCGCAAGGCGCCGGGGCGGGCTATGTGAAGCTTTTTGCCGAGAGCAAGCGCAATGTGCCTGCCGATCTGGTGGTCGAACAGGGCGCCTTGAGCGATGTACTGACCGATGATCGCAACACGGCCGTTCTGGTCGGGCCGGGGCTTGGCCGCGATGCCGCCGCGCGGGAGCGGCTGGCGGTGGCGCTGGCCGATCCGGTGCCGGCAGTGGTCGATGCCGACGCGCTGATCCTGCTGGCACCGCGCGTGCTGGCGGAGCGTTCGGCGGCTACCGTGGCAACCCCGCATGAGGGCGAACTGATGGCGCTGGAGCGTGCTTTCGATCTCGACGGCACGGGCAGCAAACCGGCCCGCGCTCTGGCTCTGGCGGAGGCGAGCGGTATGGTCGTGGTTGCCAAGGGGCCGGACACCGTGATTGCCGCGCCCGATGGCCGCCTTGCCTGCGCGCCGCGGGCCAGCTCGTGGCTCTCGACTGCTGGAACGGGGGACGTGCTGGCCGGATGTATCGCCAGCCGCCTTGCCGCCGGTACGGAGGCTTTCGCGGCGGCTTGCGAGGGCGTCTGGCTGCATGGAGAGGCCGCGCGGTACGCTCCGCCCGCCTTTACTGCCGGTCAGCTTGGACAAATGGTTCCGGCTGCGCTAGCGGCCTGCCTGTGACTATTGGAACCGAAGAAATTATCCGCATCGCCGCCAAGGGCGATGGCGTGACCGAATCCGGCCGCTTTGCCTGGGGCGCGGCGCCGGGCGACTTGCTGCATGAAGACGGCACCCTCGAATGGGGGCCGCACCACGTCCAGCCGGCCTGTACCCATTTTGGGCGCTGCGGCGGCTGCCAGCTCCAGCAGCTCGACGAGGAGACGCTGACCGCCTTTGTCGAGGCGCGCGTTGCCAATGCCTCGGCCTCACAGGAACTGGGCGCCGAAAATATCGCGCCGCCGCATCTCTCGCCGCCAGGCGCGCGTCGCCGCGTATCGCTGCGGGCGGAAAGTTCGGGCGGGCGCGTCGTGATCGGCTTCCGCGAGGCGAAGTCGCACCGGCTGGTCGAGCTGGAAGAATGCCCGGTCATGGCGCCGGAACTGTTCGCCGTGCTGGGACCGCTGCGCAAGCTGCTCATTACCATGGGCAAGGCAGCGCCGGCGAAAAAGGGCCGCCACGGCAAGCCGAGCAAGCACCAGCAGACCCGCATGGCCGCCGATATCGAGATGACGCTGACCGATCAGGGCGTCGATCTGGGCGTGAAGGGGCTTACCGCCGAGGGGCTCGCGGCAACCGAGGCGATGCTCGATTTCTCGCGCGACCATAAGCTCGCCCGCCTGACCATGGACGGCGGCTACGGTTTCGAGACCGTGTGGGAGCCGGTGCCGGTCACGGTCACTCTAGGTGGCGTTCAGGTGCCGCTGCCCCCGGGTTCGTTCCTGCAGGCGACGGTCGACGGCGAGGAAGCGCTGGTCGGCGCGACGAAGCGTTGGCTGGATGGCGCCGCGACCGTGGCGGACCTGTTTTCCGGTCTCGGCACGTTTGCGCTCGCGCTGGCCGGACCGCAGACGAGGGTGCTCGCCGCCGAGGCCGCACGCGATGCCCACTTGTCCTGCAAGGCAGGCGCAGACCGCGCGCAATTGCCGGTTTTCTCCGCCCATCGCGACTTGTTCCGCAATCCGCTCCAGCCGGACGAACTCAGCAAGTTCGAGGCCGTCGTGCTCGACCCGCCGCGGGCCGGTGCGCGAGAGCAGGTGGAGTGCATCGCCGATTCCACCGTGGGGCGGGTGGTCTATATCTCATGCAACCCGTCCAGCTGGTCGCGCGATGCGGCGCGGCTGATCGAGGCGGGCTTCCGACTGGTGGAATTGCGCCCGGTGGGGCAGTTCCGCTGGTCCACCCACGTCGAACTGGCGAGCTATTTCGAGCGCGTTTGAAGCGGGCCCAGGAGGGGAGGGCGTTCAGTCGCCCTCCTGTACCCTTGCCATCATGTCCATGAAGTCCCGCGCGGCGTTGCGGTCGTCCTCGTTGTCGAAGGCGACGTCGAGATCAGGCGCGGCGTTGAACATGGTGAGCAGCGACCACAGCGCAAAACGGCGGGAGCGGTCCTTCTCCATGCCGAGGTCCACGCGCATGCGGTCCAGCCCGGTTTCCAGCGTGGAGGGAGCGATGGTCGCAAGGTCGTCGGTGCCGAAGTAGCGGCGGAGCTGGTCGTCGAAATCCATGCGCTCGCTCTACAGCGATCAGGCGTTCCCGTCACTCTCCGTGTCGTCGGCATTGCAGGACAGCAGCTGGTAGATCACCGCCCCCCATGCGCTGCCGATCACGCCGACGAAAAACATCGACCAGCTGAGTCCCCAGCCGACCGGAAGCATCATGTTGATGAGCGCGGCCAGTGTCAGGACCACAAAGCCCACTTCCAGCACCAGCACACACCACCGGATCGGCGGGCTGGCCAATTGCCTTTGCACGGTCTTCACGCAGCACCTCCCAGAACCACGCGTATGTTAGGCTGATAGCTTACTCCCGGCACGGGCGTTCGTATAGGCGGCGTGGACAAATTCCTCGAGGTCACGATAGCCCCCATTTGCCCCCCAACGAGGCGCGCGGACGCGGGAAGAGTGGTCCTCTTTCAAGGCCGTGCAACGCTGCCGCGCTTCTTTCGTCAGCGCCAAGGACCTCGTCGATAAAATCAACGTCTTCGTTCAGGCATACAACGCCAACGCGAAACCTTTCGTCTGGACCGCCACTAGCGAGGCAATCCTCGATAAGGTCGAACGCCTATGTAAAGCTATTTGCGGGACAGGACACTAGAACATCACCAGTGCCGCGCGGGCGACAAGGAACATCAGGCAGAAGCTGGAGAGGGCATAGAGCGCGAAGCGGGGCACCATCTGGTTGAAGGTGGACTGCACGATCGAATGGAGCACGCGCAGGACAACGTAGGCCCAGCCGATCTGCGCATTCAGCCCGTCGCCCTGGCCGATGATGGCGAGAGTGATCGAGATTGCGTAAAAGATCACCGGATCTTGCAGCAAGTGCCGGTAATTATGGGCTTTCCACTCGGTCTGCGGGGGCAGGATATGGTCGAGCGCGACGTGGGGATCGTCGATCAGTTCCTCGGGATCGGCCTTGCCGAATGAGGATAGGCGCGAGCCGTAGAGCCAGAACCACATGACCATGGTCCAGGCCGCCAGCGCGACCACGGGTTGCAGGATTGCCATTCCAACCATCGGACGCTCCCTTGCTGATGGAAGGGAGCGTCGGCCCGGTCAGGCGGCTTGTCAATCCGAGATTTAGGCGTTTTCGGCCAGTACCTTGGCGAAGGCTTCGGCGTCGGTATTGCCGCCTGAAAGGACCACGGCCGTCCGGTCGGTCAGTTCCACCTTTCCGGCCAGTACTGCTGCCAATGCCGCCGCGCCGCCGGGTTCGATCACGAGGCGCAGTTTCGCGAAAGCCAGTCGCTGCGCCGCGCGCACTTCGGCGGGCGTTGCAACAAGGCCGAAGGGGCAGCGCGCCTTCAGCACCTCGAAATTGATCGGCCAGGTCGCGGGCGTTTGCAAGGCATCGCAGGCGGTCGGCGGCGCATCGGCGGCGACTCGCTGGATCTCGCCGCTGGCAAGGCTGCGGCCGACATCGTCCCAGCCCTCGGGCTCGACCGGAACCACGGCGGCATCGGGCAGGGCGAGCGCAAGGCCCGCGGTGAGCCCGCCGCCGCCGCAGGGCGTGACGATCTGGTCGGGGCCTTCAAGGCCGATTTCCGCCATCTGCGCGGCGATCTCGATGCCGAGGCTGCCTTGTCCCTCGATGATCCAGGGATCGCCGAAGGCATGGACCAGCGTGGCGCCGCGCTCGGCGCAGAGGCGCTGCGAGACGGCGTCGCGGTCCTCGCCGCCGGGGCGGTCGTAGAGGATGACTTCGGCGCCGAGTGCGCGGGTGTTGGCCAGTTTCACTTCCGGTGCATCGGTGGGCATGACGATGGCGGCGGCGATGCCCAGCCTGCGCGCAGCCCAGGCAACGCCCTGAGCATGGTTGCCGCTGGACACGCCGACGACGCCGCGTCGGCGTTCCTCATCGGAAAGCGCGGTAAGGCGGTGCCAGGCGCCGCGAATCTTGAAGGCGCCCACCGGTTGCAGGCTCTCCGCCTTGCACCAGATCGTGCGGCCATCGACCTCCAGCGGCAGCAAGGGCGTGCGCGGCAGGATCGCGGCGACCTTGGCGGCGGCTTCGAGTACTCCTTCACGGGTCGGGCGGCGCTGGGGATTCGTGTTCATGGCCAAGGGCATAGCCTCAGTGGCCGATGCGCACCATCTGGTAATAGCCCAGTGGCCCGCGGGTGAACCGCACCGGCAGGCCGCGTTCGTTGGCAAGTCGTGCCGCTACGGCCGGCAAGTCCGTGCGCGGCGTGACGTGGAACTTCGTCAGCCAGCCCCGCAGGCCCGCCCGCAAGGGGGAAGGCAGGCCTGCGAGGTCGCCGAAATCGACGACGTGAACCGCGCCGCCGGGGGAAAGGGCCGCTATCGCCGCCGACAGGGCGTCCTGCCAGCCGGGGATCATCGAGAGCGTGTAGGAGAGGAAAATCCGGTCGAATCCCTCACGTCCGAACAGCGTTTTCGGATCGAAGCGGGTGGCGTCGCCGAGGGCAAGCTGAGCCTCGGTGCCCAGCCGCTTGCCGGCGTTCTTGAGCATCTCGCTGGAGATGTCGAAACCGTGGAGTGCAACGCCGGGCCATGCCTTGCCCGCCAGTTCCAGATTGCGCCCCGTGCCGCAGCCGACTTCCAGCACGGCCATGCCCGGCGCCGCATCGAGTTCGCGGATCAGGCGGTCTCGGCCGAACAGGTAGTACTTGCGCGTCAGGTCGTAGATATGGCGCTGGCCGCGATATACGCGGTCCATCAGTGCGGCGTGATCGGCGGGAAGGGCGGTGTCGCTCACCGTCAGTCCTTCAGCACATAGAGGTGGACGCCGCCGTAGATCGAGGAGCGGTCGCCCTCGGTGGCGACGCGGGATTCCTCCTCGCGGTAATCCCAGCGCGACAGGATTTCGTCCGGCACGCGGCCCGGAAGCAGGGTGGGTTCGGCGGCCGTGCGGAACAGCACCCGCGATCCGGGGCGGGCGGTGCGGGTGATCTCGCTCCACAGCTCGGTGAGTTGCGCGTCGCTCATCCAGTCCTGTGCATCGAGCAGGATGTAACGGTCGAGCGAAGCCTCCGCGCTTTCCTGGAGGACCTGCGTGAAGCTGGCATGGCGCAGCGTCAGGCGGTCCAGCCTTTCGCGCACACAGGCGGCGTTGGCTGCCTGAAGGTAGGGCGGCAATGGCGCCTTGTCCTGGCGGCCATAACCGCGCCCGAAGGCCTGCCATGCGAAGTAGTTGTCATTGAGCGGGAAGTGGCAGGCGAGCTTTTCGAGGCGTGCACGCAGCACGTCGGCCATGCGCTGGCCGCCGGCGAGGGCATCGTACTGGGCGGGCGGAATGCCTAGGCCGAACAGCGATGCGGGCTGGTCGGTCAGCCAGCGCACCAGCTTGCGTTCGAAGATCGGGGCAAAACGCTCGTCGAAGACCCGGCGCTGGTCTTCCAGCGTTTCCGCGCCCAGAATTTCGCTGGGGTCGATCTTGTAAAGCTTGGCCAGCACGTGGGCTGCACCGATGAAGTGGCCGAGCAGCCCGCGCTTGTAGATGCCGCGCGTGAAGCCCTTGATGCGACGGCGGCCGACGAGGTCGCGCCCTTCCCAATAGCGGCGCGTCGTCTCGTCGAGATGCGGGGCCAGCTTTTCGCGGTAGATGCGGGCGTTCTCCGGCTTGTCGGCTTCGGCGATGAAGCTGCGCAAGTCGGCGTAATCGAGGTTCCGGATCGCCGCGATTTTCAGGCGTCCCAGCGCGATATGCGCGGTGTTGAGATCGACGCAAGTGATCGCCGCAGGATCGGCGGTGAGGTAGGAGAGGGCGTTGCAGCTGCCGCTGGCGATGGTCAGCACCCGGCTGTCCGGCCCTATCTGCAGCGCCGCCATGTCCGCCACCGGATCTTCCCAGATCTGCGCATAGACGAGGCCCTTGAACGCGAGCGCGAATGCCTTGTCCAGCAAGCGCGCGGCGCGGGAGGATTCCGAGCGGACGACCGCTCCCTCGATCAGATCGGAAGCAGGGCGTGCGTGCGGCATGGTAGTGGTCCCCCGGTGCCAGGTCGGCGTGTCGTGGCGGCAATGCCTCTGCGGGGTGACCGGGTGATGACGGGACGATGGCGGTTTATGACAGTCTGGCCGACCTTGCGGTCGGGCAAAACGGCCATCCAGCCGTTTTGTGCGGGACCAGCCCACACCCCGACCCGACCACCCATCAGGATACACTCGTGGGTGGTCGGGTGGGGGAGGGGGCTGGTGCCGCTTCCGGGCGTGAGCCCGGACAAACGACTCCAAGAGTTGAGTTGTCACACAGGGGCACTATATGCGGCCCTTTCGCGGCTTGCGCGTTCAAGGAGATAGATTGGTGAGCAAGGTTCTGGTGATCGGCGCAGGTGGCGTCGGTTCGGTCGCGGTCCACAAGATGGCGATGAATCCGGATATCTTTTCCGACATTCATCTCGCCAGCCGCACGGTTTCCAAATGCGAAGCGATCGCCGAATCGGTGAAGCAGCGCACCGGCGTCACGATCAGCACGTATGCGATCGACGCCGACGACGTTGAGGCGACCTCGGCGCTGATCCGCTCGATCGGCCCGAAGCTGGTCGTCAATCTGGCGCTGCCCTATCAGGACCTCGCGATCATGGACGCGTGCCTGGCCACCGGCACCCACTACATGGACACCGCGAACTACGAGCCCAAGGACGTGGCCAAGTTCGAATACCACTGGCAGTGGGCCTATCAGGAGCGCTTCAAGCAGGCGGGCCTGATGGCGCTGCTGGGTTCGGGCTTCGATCCGGGCGTGACCTCGGTCTTCGCGATGTGGCTGAAGAAGCACAAGCTCAAGACCATCCGCACGCTCGACATCCTCGACTGCAACGGCGGTGACCACGGCCAGGCCTTCGCGACGAACTTCAACCCGGAAATCAACATCCGCGAAGTGACCGCGCCGGCCCGCCACTGGGAGAACGGCGAATTCGTCGAGACCCCGGCCATGGGCAAGAAGGTCGAGTTCGACTTCGAGGCCGTCGGCCCCAAGAACATGTACATGATGTACCACGAGGAACTGGAAAGCCTCGCCAAGTTCATCCCAGAGATGGAACGCGGCCGCTTCTGGATGACCTTCGGCGACGAGTACATCAAGCACCTCACCGTGCTGCAGAACGTGGGCATGACCCGCATCGATCCGGTGGTCTACAACGGCGTGGAAATCATTCCGCTCCAGTTCCTCAAGGCCGTGCTGCCCGAGCCCAGCTCGCTTGGCTCGACCACCAAGGGCAAGACCAACATCGGCGACATCGCGACCGGCGAAGCGCTCGACGGTTCGGGCGAGAAGACGTTCTACATCAAGAACATTTGCGACCACGAGGACGCCTATGCCGAGACCGGCAACCAGGCCGTCAGCTACACCACCGGCGTTCCGGCAATGATCGGCGCGGCCATGGTGCTGACCGGCGCATGGTCGGGTGAGGGCGTGTTCAACATGGAGCAGTTCGATCCCGATCCCTACATGGACATGCTGAACAAGCACGGCCTGCCGTGGACGGTCGAGGAACTCGACGGACCCGTCACGTTCTGATGCGCGGGCTGTGGACCGTTCTTGCGGGCGCATTGGCGCTTGCCGCCTGCGCGCCGCAGGACGGTCCACAGCCGCCCGTCAAGCCGCCTGCCACCCCGGCAGGCGAAACTTCGCGGCCCGGCGGCTTTGCGCGGGAAATGGGCGCGGCTGACCGTGCGGCCTGCGAACAATCCGGTGGCACCGTGCAGCGGCGCGGCCGGATCGGCATGGAGCAGTGCGTCCACCGCTTCGCCGATGCCGGGAAAACCTGCACCGACACGTCGCAGTGCGAAGGCAAGTGCGTGGCCAGTGCGGGCGCCGTCTCGCCCGACAAGCCGGCGGCCGGGCCCATTACCGGACAGTGTCAGGCCGACGACAAGCTCTACGGCTGTTATGCCGAAGTCGTGGGCGGCAAGGCGCCCGCCGCGATCTGCGTCGACTGAGAATTCGCCGATGAACTGGAATTTCGTGGCGCCGGTTGCTCTTCTGGCGGGCTCCAACCTGTTCATGAACACGGCGTGGTATCTGCACCTCAAGATGCCGGGCAAGGCGCTGTGGGTGGCGGTTCTGATGAGCTGGGGCATCGCCTTTTTCGAATATTGCCTAGCCGTTCCGGCCAACCGGATCGGCAGTCAGGTCTACTCGCTGGGGCAGCTGAAAGTGCTTCAGGAGGCGTTTTCGCTTACGGCATTCGTGCTGGTGGCATGGGCGCTGTTCGGCCAGAAGCCGGGGCTCAACGAAGTCATCGGTTTTTCGCTGGTCGGCGCCGGGGCATGGTTTATCTTCAAGGGGCCGTTCGGCTGAGGCCGTCCCCTTTTCGCAAAGGACTTCAGTGATGGAAACCCGCGCCGGCGATCCGGGAGCCTTCGTTCACTTCGACCTGTCGCGTGTCGACAGCCCCAGTTTCGTGGTCGATGCCGCCAAGCTGCGCGACAACCTGCGCGTGCTGGCCGACATCGGCGAACGGTCGGGCGCCAAGGTGCTCTCCGCGCTCAAGGCCTTCTCGATGTGGTCCACCGCGCCGATCGTCGGCGAGTATCTCGACGGTGTCTGCACTTCGGGGCTGTGGGAAGCGCGCCTTGCCAGCGAGTTCTACGACGGCGAGATCGCGACTTACTGCGCCGCCTACAAGGCCGAGGACCTCGACGAGATCCTGCGTCTGTCGGACCATGTGATCTTCAACTCGCCGATGCAGATCGAGCGCTTCTGGTCGCAGATCGAGGCCGCCCGCGCCCGCGGCGAGGACTTCGACATCGGTTTGCGCGTCAATCCGATGCACCCCGAGGGCGAAGTGCCCAAGTACGACCCTTGCGCGCCGCATTCGCGCCTTGGTTTCCCGATCGACCAGCTCACCGAAGAGCATGTCGAGATGATCGACGGGATCCACATGCACACCCTGTGCGAGCAGGACTTCGAGCCGCTGCGCCGCACCTGGGACAAGGCGTTCGACTACCTCGAACCCTATTTCGGCCAGTTCAAGTGGATCAACCTCGGCGGCGGCCACCACATCACCCGCGCCGATTACCAGCGCGACGAACTGGTGGAATTCCTGATCGACCTTCAGGAAGACACCGGGGCCGAAGTCTATCTGGAGCCGGGTGAGGCCGTGGCGCTCGACGCAGGCATTCTGGTCGGCAGCGTGCTCGACATCACCCACAACGGCATGCCGGTTGCCGTGGTCGACATTTCCGCCACGTGCCACATGCCCGACGTGATCGAGGCCCCCTATCGTCCGGCGATGCTGGGCGAGCGTGAGGAGGGCGATGGCCAGCCGGTGCGCCTGGGCGGGCCGTCGTGCCTCGCGGGGGACGTGATCGGCGATTACGTGCTGCCCGAGCGGCCCGAACCGGGCATGCGCTTCGCGTTTCTCGACCAGGCCCATTATTCGATGGTCAAGACCACGACCTTCAACGGCGTGCCGCTGCCATCGATCTGGCTATGGGATTCGGAAACCGATGCACTCGATTGCATCCGCCGCTTCGATTACGAGGACTTCCGCGCCCGCTTGAGCTGAGGACCCTCCAGCCGATGAAGCAGGGCAGGGCGGCTCGGTCCGTCCTGCCGTTGCCCCGGCCGGTCCCTGCTGCGACGAGTCGCGTGAACCCCTGGGGCGAGCCTGCGTTTTAACCGTGTATCGCGATGCTTTTCCGCATCTCTCGGGGTGTTTTTCCGGAGGGTGGCGGGCGTAGTTAACCATCTGTTTTTAAAAGGCTAAATTCGGACCAAGGGCGCGCTTCGCGGACCTTCGTGAAACTTCTGTGACGTTTTCATGAAGGCCGGATTTTTTCACTTGCGATTCATCGGCCCCGCCCTATATCCGGCCCCTCGCTGCCCCATGGGGACTTCCAAACCGCAAGGCAGCTTTGTCGCTAACAATCCGTTTGGGGGTCCCTTGAGTTGCTCGAACATCTTGATGCATCGGTCGTAGCGCACACTCTCGCGCCTGACGAACCCGTTATTCTCAATCGCCCGCACGCGGCTGCGCGCGCTGCCCGTTTCTTCGCCACGAAGTTTCCGGGTAAGTCGCTCTACGCGGTGAAGGCGAATCCCTCGCCGGATCTCATCCAGATCCTGTGGGACAATGGGATCACGCATTTCGACGTTGCCTCGATCGGTGAAGTCCGCATGGTCCGCCAGACCCTGCCGGATGCGACCCTGTGCTTCATGCACCCGGTCAAGACCGCAAGCGCGATCCGCGAAGCCTATTTCGAGCATGGCGTTCGCACTTTCAGCCTCGATACCATCGAGGAAGTCGAGAAGATCCTCGAAGCGACCACCGACGCCGAAGGCAATGAAGCGACCGACCTGCGTCTCTGCGTGCGTCTGCGTGTCAGCTCCGAATATTCGGAACTGAGCCTCGCCTCGAAGTTCGGTATCGATCTGGCCGACGCCGGCCCGCTGCTGCAGGCGACCCGTCAGGTTGCCGACTGGCTGGGCGTGTGCTTCCACGTCGGTTCGCAGGCGATGACGCCGTTTGCCTATGTGCAGGCGCTGGAGCGTGCGCGTGCGGCGATTGCCGATGCGGGCGTGGTCATCGACATGATCGACGTCGGTGGTGGCTTCCCCTCGGTCTATCCGGGCATGGAACCGCCGCCGTTGGAAGACTTCTTCCAGGTCATCCACCGCCACTTCGAAGCGATGCCGATCGCGTACAACGCCGAACTGTGGTGCGAGCCGGGCCGTGCGCTCTCCGCCGAATACAGCTCGATGATCGTCAAGGTCGAGAAGCGTCGCGGTGACGAGCTTTACATCAACGAGGGCGCCTATGGCGCGCTCTACGATGCGGCACACGTGGCATGGCGCTTCCCGGTGAAGTGCATCGCGCGTGACGGTCAGCGTTCCGAGGACCTTCAGGAGTTCTCGTTCTACGGTCCGACCTGCGACGATGCCGACTTCATGGAAGGCCCGTTCCTGCTCCCCGCCGACATCAAGGCCGGCGACTGGATCGAGGTGGGCATGCTGGGCGCCTATGGCGCGGCGATGCGCACGGCGTTCAACGGCTTCGGAACCGGCGATGTGGTGACCGTGTCGGACGAACCGATGGCGAGCCTCTACACGGGCGAGCGCAAGGATCCGCGCGTTTCGGACAACGTCGTCTCGCTGCGCTGATCGTTCGCCGATAGAAACACAAAAAGAGCCCCCCGGTCAGCGATGACCGGGGGGCTCTTTTTTTGTTGTTGGTGGTCAGCCGGCGGTGAAAAGATCCTTCAGGGCACGCGGTTGGCAGCGCAGGAACTGCGGCGATGCCTTTATCTGCGCACCGAGGGCGGCGGCGGCATGCCAGGGCCAGCGCGGATCGTAGAGCACGGTGCGGGCGATCGCGATCATGTCGGCATCGCCGGTGGCGACGATGGCTTCGGCCTGTTCTGGCTCGGTGATGAGGCCCACGGCGATCACCGGCATGGTCTCCACCGCTTCCTTCACCTTGCGGGCCAGAGGCACCTGGTAGTTCGGGCCGACCGGGATCTTCTGCTCGGCATGAAGGCCGCCGCTGGAAACGTGGAAACCGTCGCAGCCGCGCGTTTCAAGCGCCTTGGCGAAAGCGATGGTCTGTTCGATGTCCCAGCCGCCAGGCGTCCAGTCGGTGCCCGAGACGCGCATGGTAACCGGCTTGTCCGCCGGGAAAGCGGCGCGCACGGCGTCATAGACTTCCAGCGGGAAGCGCATGCGGTTTTCGAGGGTGCCGCCGTATTCGTCGGTACGCGTGTTCGAAAGCGGCGAGAGGAACTGGTGCAGCAGGTAGCCGTGGGCGCCGTGAATCTGGATCGCATCGATGCCCAGGCGGTCGGCGCGGCGGGCGGCATCGGCGAATGCGTCGCGAATGCGGGCGAGCCCTGCCTTGTCGAGCGCCTCGGGCGCGTTCTCGTGCGCAAGGAAGGGAATGTCCGATGCGGAGACCGTCTGCCAGCCGTTCGCGTCCTCAGGGGCGATCTGGGCGCCGCCGTCCCAGGGCTTGGCGGTGCTGGCCTTGCGGCCGGCATGGGCAAGCTGGATGGCGATGGGCATATCCGACCAGCGGCGCACGGATTCGAGCACTTTGCCCATGGCCTCCTCGGTCTCGTCATCCCAAAGGCCGACGTCGGCGTAGGAGATGCGACCTTCGGGGCTGACGGCAGTCGCCTCGATGGTGAGGATGGCGGCGCCCGACTGCGACAGGTTGCCCAGATGCTGGACGTGCCAGTCGGTCATCTTGCCGTCCTCGGCGGAATATTGGCACATCGGCGCGATGACGATGCGGTTTGCGAGAGGGAGCTTGCCGAGGGAGATCGGTTCGAAAAGCTTGGCCATGCGGGTCCTTCCGGTCATGTCGTCGCAATTGGGGGGAGAGTGCGCGCCGAACGGCGCCTGCGATGGCAGGCAACGTGGGGTGCCTTGGCCAAATGAAAAGGGCTCCGGCCTTGCGGTGGAGCCCTTCTCGAAAAAGAATATGTTGCAACTGCGATAGCGTCAGGCCGCGAGACGCATCTCCAGCCGTTCCCAGATCTCGACCAGAGCGTCGGTCAGATCGCGCATCATCGCTTCGGTATGCGTCGGCCCGGGCGTGAAGCGCAGCCGTTCGGTGCCGCGCGGCACGGTGGGGAAATTGATCGGCTGCACATAGGCACCGTATTCGGCGAGCAGGATGTCGCTGATCTTCTTGGCCTTGACCGGATCTCCGACCATCAGTGGCACGATGTGCGTGGTGGAATTCATCACCGGCAGGCCCGCATCGCGGAACATCTGCTTGAGCGTCGCGGCAGAGTTCTGCTGCGCCTCACGCTCCGCGCTGGAGCTCTTGAGGTGTTTCACCGAGGCCAGCACGCCTGCGACCAGCACGGGCGAGAGCGAGGTGGTGAAGATGAAGCCCGGCGCATAGCTGCGGATGCAGTCGATCACGCGCTGGTCGGCGGCGATATAGCCGCCCATGACGCCGAACGCCTTGCCCAGCGTGCCCTCGATGATGTCGATGCGGTGCGCGGCTTCGTCGCGGTCGGTAATGCCGCCGCCGCGCGGGCCGTACATGCCGACCGCGTGGACTTCGTCGATGTAGGTGAGGGCGTTGTACTTTTCTGCCAGGTCGCAGACCGCGTGGATCGGGGCGATATCGCCGTCCATCGAATAGACCGATTCGAAGGCGATCAGCTTGGGCAGGTTCGGATCGGTGGCGGCCAGCAGTTCCTCGAGGTGTTCGAGGTCGTTGTGGCGCCAGACCTTCTTGTCGCAGCCCGAATTGCGGATGCCGGCGATCATCGAGGCGTGGTTGAGCTCGTCCGAGAAGATCACGCAGCCCGGCAGGAGCTTGGCGAGTGTCGACAGCGTGGCGTCGTTCGAGACATAGCCCGACGTGAACAGCAGTGCGCCTTCCTTGCCGTGAAGGTCGGCCAGTTCGCGCTCAAGCTCGATGTGATAGTGCGTGTTGCCGCCGATGTTGCGGGTGCCGCCGGAACCGGCGCCGACGTCATGCAGCGCCTCTTCCATGGCCTCGATCACCTTGGGGTGCTGGCCCATCGAAAGATAGTCGTTCGAGCACCACACGGTGATCGGCTTGGGCCCGTTGTGGCCGGCAAAGCAGCGTGCGTTGGGATAAGCGCCCTTGTTGCGCAAGATGTCGATGAAGACCCGGTAACGGCCTTCGGAATGCAGGCGGTCGATCGCCTGATCGAAAATATGCTCGTAGTTCACCTGGGCGTTATCCTGCGCTGGCCTTAAAACGGCTTCTACTTTCTGCTGCGGGCCAATACCGTATCGCGGACGGCATGACCAGTCGCTTGTACCGGATACAGTGATCGATATCGCCTCGGGATTGGCTTGAAATAAATCGTCGCACAGGCGAATTTTTCGCATTCGAGGGGCTTTCAGCTACGGACGAACCCCCAGGGAATGACCCGGGGCGCCGCCGGATCGTGGCCGGCAACGACCTCCATCTTGGGCGCCGCGCGCTTGAGCGCATTGATCGTCATCAACCAGGAGACGATTTCGGTCCGCAGCGCCGGGTGTCCGAGGTCGGCAAAGGTGCGCGCCGGCGGGCGCGTCATTTCCCAGCTCAGCGGCACCTGGGCGACGTCGCCGGCAAACAGGAACTCGGCGCCGTTCGCCAGTTGCACGAAGACCATCCGGGGGTGGTTGGGCAGGTCGTCCTGGGGAATGACAACCACACCCGGCGCGACGGCGCGGGGGCGGCCGTCGCCAAGGTCGGGCAGCGGGGCGGCGTGGGGTGAGGAAACGGCGGGATTGCCGCGGTGGACGGGCCGGTCGAGCAGGGTGAGCCGCAGGCCGGCTTCCCTGGCCACATGGTCCACGCGCTGCTGCGCGGCGGCGTCGAAATCGGTGACCTTGTTTTCCTCGGCCAGTTCGGCAGAGGTGCCGGCATCGATCAGGATCGGGCGCTGGCCGGGAACAACCAGTTGGTAGGCGCGCACGCCGGTGTGGATCGGGCGCAGGCCGGAGCCCGCGGCGAGCTGGTTGTACAGGGCGATGCGCGAACCGATGATCTCATGGCGAATCTGTACGGGATGCGCGCCGGGAACGGCATTAGCGAGCTCGCGCAACACCGCTATGTCGAGGCGCTTGGGCTGTGCATCCCGGGCGCTGGCATCGAACTGGAACCAGTAGATCGGAAGCCCGGCGAGCAGCAGCACGACGAGTATGAAGACATTGAATCTCGGCGTCAAAACAGCCCGCCCCCTATGAGTCCGTATCGTGCCAGGGTCTCGGCGTAGGATGCGGACAAATCCCTGGTTCCGGTGAATAGCGCGCGGTCGGGGCCCTGGCGAGCATATTCCTGGCCCTGCGTGAGCCGGGCGATCTGGCGGGCGATGCCGGCAGCGCCGTGAACGAAGGTTACGTCGGGGCCGAACGCTGCGCGCAGTTCCTCTTCCAGCAGCGGAAAATGCGTGCAGGCGAGCACCACCGTGTCGATGTCCGTCCCCCCCGGCATCGTGCGCAGGGCATCGGCGGCGCGGTGGATCGCGGCGGGATCGACGGCTTCGCCGCGCAGCTTGGCCTCGGCGGCTTCCACCAGTTCGGGCGCGCCATGGCGCAGCAGGCGTTTGTCGGCGGCAAATTCGTGTTCGAGCCGGTCGACATAGGCCTGGCGAATGGTCGCCTGGGTGCCGAGCAGCCCGATGGTGCCGGTGCGCGTGAGCGCGGCCGCGGGCTTGATGGCGGGCACGGTGCCGACGATCGGCACCTCGAGCACGTCGCGCACCATGCCCAGCGCGATGGTCGAGGCGGTGTTGCAGGCGATGCAGACAAGGCGCGGCGCAAAACGTTCGGTCATCCGGCCGAGCAGCCCGGCGACGCGGGCGGCGATCTGCGCCTCGGTCTTGGTGCCATAGGGCAGGCCGGCGGTATCGGCGGCGTAGATGATCGGTGCATCGGGCAGCGCTTTTCGCACTTCTTCCAGCACGGACAGTCCGCCCACGCCCGAATCGAAAACCAGGATCGGGGCGGCGGGGTCGACGTCGTGCGCGGTCGACACGGCAAAATTCTCGGAAGGCATCGTTTTTCCCTGTACCTTGCACACTGTTAACCGCGCCGATGTGCAAAGGGCAATGTCGAATGCTGCAAGCCGCTTCGCCTCACCGGCATGAGCGGCTAAGAGGCATGCCATGAACTGGATTCTCGCAATTGTCCTCGGTTACGCCCTCGGCTCGGTGCCGTTCGGGCTTCTCATCACTCGGATCGCCGGGGCGGGCGACCTGCGCTCGATCGGAT
Organism: Sphingomonas sp. IC081; assembly: GCF_006874585.1. Taxonomy (GTDB): domain Bacteria; phylum Pseudomonadota; class Alphaproteobacteria; order Sphingomonadales; family Sphingomonadaceae; genus Novosphingobium. The sequence goes on along the minus strand of NZ_CP029761.1, from coordinate 2,016,474 downwards.
CGGGCAATATCGGCGCGACCAACGTGCTGCGCACCGGTCGCAAGGGTCTTGCCGCAGCAACGCTGCTGCTCGATCTGCTCAAGGGGCTCGCCGCGGTGCTGATTGCCCGGCATTTCCTGCCCGACTGGGTCTGGCTGGCGGCGCTTGGTGCCTTCGCCGGTCACTGCTTCCCGGTCTGGCTCGGCTTCAAGGGCGGCAAGGGGGTCGCCACCACGGCCGGAATCGCGCTTGGCCTCGCATGGCCGGTGGGGCTGATTTACGCGCTGACCTGGATCGGCTTGCTGCTCACCGTGCGGATCAGCTCGGTTGCGGGCATGACCGCTGCGGTGGCGGCACCGCTCGCGGCATGGGCGCTGGGCTACGGTGAAGCCGCGGGCGTGCTGGCGGTGATCGCCGCCGTGGTGCTGTTCCAGCACCGCGAGAACATTGCCCGCCTGCGCGCAGGCACCGAGCCCAGGATCGGGAGCGGCAAGAAGCCGTGAGCGGCGCCGGGGGGGAGACCGCACCGCTTTCGCAGGACGAGGCGTTTGCGCGCATCCGCTTGCTGCGTTCTCCCAATGTCGGCCCGGTCACCTACCGCCAACTGATGGCGCGCTGCGGCAGCGCGGCGGCGGCGCTGGAGGCTCTGCCGGAACTGGCCGGCCGCGCCGGACGGCGCTACACGGCGGCGCCGGAACGGGTCGTCGAGGCCGAAATCGCGCGGATCCGCAAGGCGGGCGCCAGCTACCTGTTTCACGATTCGCCGGACTATCCGCGCCTGCTTGCCCATAGTGAAGGCGCGCCGCCGATCCTGACGGTGCGCGGCAACCTCGCGATTTTTGCCAAACCCTGCGTCGCCATTGTCGGCGCGCGCAACGCCTCGGCAGGCGCGGTGCGGATCGCGCGCGAATTCGCCCAGGGGTTGGCGGAGGCCGGTCATGCCGTTGTCTCGGGGCTGGCCCGGGGCATCGACGGCGCAGCGCATCAGGGCGCGCTGGCGGGCGGGGCAACGATCGGCGTGATCGCCAGTGGCATCGACGTGACTTATCCGCCGGAACATGCCGAGTTGCAGCAGCGTGTCGCCGGCGAAGGCCTGCTGGTGGCGGAGCAGCCGCCCGGTACCGAACCGCTCGCCCGTCATTTCCCGACGCGCAACCGCATCATCGCCGGGCTCGCTGCCGGTACCGTGGTGGTGGAGGCGGCGCCCAAGTCGGGCTCGCTCATCACCGCAAGGCTGGCAGGCGAGATGGGGCGCGAGGTCATGGCCGTGCCGGGGTCGCCGCTCGATCCGCGCTCCCACGGATGCAACAACCTGATCCGCGACGGGGCGGTTCTGGTCCAGTCGGTGGCCGATGTGATCGAACTCCTGACCGGCTTTGACGGTACGCCGCGCTCCCGTTTTCGCGAGGAGGCGCAGGACTGGGCGTGGGTGGGCGATGCCGGTGTCGAAGTGCAGGCGGCGGGCATCGCCGGGCTGCTCACGACGGCGCCAGTCGCGGTCGACGAGCTGATCCGGCAATCGGGTGCGGGTACGGCTGCGGTGCAGTTGGAACTGCTTGAACTGGAGATTGCCGGAAGGCTGGTGCGCCACGCCGGCGGGCGTGTCAGTCTGGGATAAAAGAGCGGTTTTCCGCAGGGTTGCGCGGTATCACTATTGTTGCAGCCTGAAATGACCTTGCCATATCGGGGTGCTTGGGCCCATCGGGGTGCTTGACGAGGCGCCTCAAAGCTTCCCACCCTATGCGTGTACACACATGCGCACGCGTGGGAGCGCGCGCGTAGGGGCTATAAGAGTATCGCATGCAGCTAGTCATCGTAGAATCGCCGGCCAAGGCGAAGACCATCGAGAAGTACCTGGGCAAGGACTACAAGGTTCTGGCCAGCTACGGCCACGTCCGCGACCTGCCGCCGAAGGACGGCTCGGTCCGCCCGGACGAGGGTTTCGAGATGGATTGGGAACTCTATGGCGACAAGCAGCGCCAGGTGAAGGCCATCACCGACGCGGCCAAGGAAGCCGACCGACTGATCCTCGCGACTGACCCTGATCGCGAGGGTGAGGCGATTTCGTGGCACGTGAAGGAACTCCTGGCCAAGCGCCGGGCGCTGCCCAAGGACGTGCAGCGTGTTACCTTCAACGCCATCACCAAGGAAACCGTCACCAAGGCGATGACCCAGCCGCGCGAGCTGGATCAGGACCTGATCGACGCCTACCTTGCCCGTCGCGCGCTGGACTATCTGTTCGGCTTCACGCTCTCGCCGGTGCTCTGGCGCAAGCTGCCGGGCGCCAAGTCGGCCGGCCGCGTGCAGTCGGTGGCGCTGCGCCTGATCGTCGACCGCGAGCGCGAGATCGAGGCGTTCACGCCGCAGGAATACTGGTCGGTCACCGCGCAGATGGCGCATGACGGCACCGACTTCACCACCCGTCTGGTGACGTTCGAGGGCCAGAAGCTGGAGCGTCTGAGCATCGGCGACGAAGGCACTGCCCTGCGCGCCAAGGCCGCTGTCGAGAACGGCGCCTTCCGCGTCGAGACGGTCGAGACCAAGCCCCACCGCCGCAATCCGCAGCCGCCGTTCACCACCTCGACCTTGCAGCAGGAAGCCTCGCGCAAGCTCGGCTTCTCGGCCAGCCAGACGATGCGCGTGGCGCAGACGCTCTATGAAGCCGGCGCGATCACCTACATGCGTACCGACGGCGTGCAGATGGATCCCAGCGCCATTTCGGCGGCGCGTGCGGCCATCACCGAGCGTTTCTCGGGCCACTACCTGCCCGAAAAGCCGCGTCACTACGAAACCAAGGCGAAGAACGCACAGGAAGCGCACGAGGCGATCCGCCCGACCGACTTCACCAAGGACCGCTATGGCTCGGGTGACGAGGCGCGTCTCTACGACCTGATTTTCAAGCGCGCGATGGCCAGTCAGATGGCTTCCGCCGCGCTGGAACGCACAACCGTCACCCTGCGTGACGGCACCGGCCAGCACGAGCTGCGCGCCACCGGCCAGGTGGTGAAGTTCCCCGGCTTCCTCGCAGTCTACGAGGAAGGCCAGGACAACAAGTCGGACGACGACGATTCGGGCCTGCTGCCATTCATGAAGTCGGGCGACATGCCCGCGAAGAAGGACGTCAGCGCCGAACAGCACTTCACCCAGCCGCCGCCGCGCTATTCGGAAGCAAGCCTGGTGAAGCGCCTGGAAGAACTCGGCATCGGCCGCCCGTCGACTTACGCCGCGACGATCCAGGTCATCAAGGACCGCAACTACGTCCGCACCGAGAAGAACCGCTTCTTCGCCGAAGAGTCGGGCCGTTTGCTGACCTCGTTCCTTGAACGCTTCTTCCAGCGCTATGTCGCCTACGAATTCACGGCGGGCATGGAAGACGAACTCGACGACGTTTCCGGTGGCCGTCAGGAATGGAAGGCGCTGCTTGAAGCCTTCTGGCGCGACTTCAAGCCGAAGTCGGACGAAGTGATGGAAAAGAAGCCCTCGGAAGTGACCGAGGCGCTGGACGAATTCCTGTCGGACTACCTGTTCCCGCCCAAGGCCGACGGCAGCGATCCGCGCGTCTGCCCCAAGTGCGGCGCGGGGCGCCTCTCGCTGCGCGGTGGCCGCTATGGCGCCTTTGTCGCCTGTTCGAACTATCCCGAGTGCAAGTTCACACGCAAGTTCGCGCAGCCCGGCGGCAGCGCCGATGGCGAGGGTGAGGACGAGGCGCTGGGCAAGGATCCCGAAACCGGGCTGGAAATCGTGCGCCGTGTCGGCCGCTTCGGTCCCTACATCCAGCTGGGTGAGGGCAAGGAAGCCAAGCGTGCGTCGATCCCCAAGGACATCGACGAGTTGACCCTGGAATGGGGCATCAAGCTGCTCAGCCTGCCGCGCACGATCGGTCCGCACCCGGAAAGCGGCAAGGACATCACCGCCAGCATCGGCCGTTATGGACCCTATCTGGCCCATGATGGCAAGTATGCCCGCCTGCGCAACACCGCCGAAGTGTTCGAGACCGGCATGAATGCCGCCGTCTCGATGCTGGCCGATGCCGCCAATCGCGGCGGCGGCGCCCGCGCCAAGGCGGAGCCGATCAAGGTGCTGGGCGCGCATCCGACTTCGGAAGGCGAGATGAAGGTCATGGCCGGCCGCTTCGGTCCTTACGTGACCGACGGCACCACCAATGCCACGCTCCCGCGCGACCAGAAGCCGGAGGACCTGACCCCGGAGCAGGCCATCGCGCTGATCGATGCCAAGGCGGCCAAGGGCCCGGCAAAGGGCAAGAAGAAGGCGCCCGCCAAGAAGGCCCCGGCCAAGAAGGCGGCCCCCAAGAAAGCGGCCCCCAAGAATGCGGCGGAGAAGCCGGCGGCTGAAAAGAAGCCTGCTGCCAAGAAACCCGCTGCCAAGAAGGCTCCGGCCAAGAAGGCGGTGAAGAAGGAAGCGGCCGAATGAGCGACAAGATCGCCAAGCACAAGCAGCCCTGGAAGCCGGAAGAGCTTCAGAAGCTCCAGGTCCTTGCCGGAAAGGGCAAGGGCCTGAAGGAGATCGCCAAGGCTCTCAACCGCACCGAGGAATCGACCAAGGACGCCGCGCGCCAGCACGGCTTTGCCATCGCCAAGGCGCGCTGATCACCGCCTGAGGCGATAGAGCCCGTATTTGCGGGTGCCGAGAGTGACGCCAGCATAGCGCTGGTAACTCTCGGCCAGCTGCCGTCGGACGAGCGCCCGCGTTGCCAGGTCGGGCAGGTTGGGGCGGCCGGATTCGGCCACCACGACCACGCCCGGCTTGCTCGCAAACACGCGTGATACTTCTGAGGCGGGGTCCACGCCCAGTGCGCCCGCTTCGTTCATCGCATTGAGATGGCTGGGGTAGGCGTAGCGCGTCGGGATGCAGGCGTTCGTTGTGCGATAAAGCGCGCTGTCACCCTCGTAGACGTAGAGGCAGCGCCCGTGGAGTTCGCGGGCGACCTGATCGCTGGCGATTGCAAAATCCTCCGCGTCGCCTTTTTCGCGCACCTGAAAGGCGGGGACCAGTACTGCGCCGATCAGGCCCAGACCGATCAGCAACTGGCCATACCAGCGCTCGCCCTTGTGGGTGCAGGCGAGCGCCGGGGCGGCGAGGATCGAAAGCGGCACCAGCACCGGGCCGAGGTAATGGTCGTACCACGTCCCGAAAATCAAAAATCCGGCAATGGCGAAGATGGCCCAGATGCGCAGGGCCGGCAGTGCGGCAGGCGAGCCTGCGCGCACGGATGAAAGGCGATGCGGCGCCAGCAGGATGGCCAGCGCGAAGGGCGTCATCGCCAGCGTCTCCTTGGCAAGCTGGGCATAGGCATCGGCATGGTCGGTCGCGCGGCCGAAGATCGAGAGGAAGTTGGTCTGCACGAAGGCATCGAGATGGCCGGTGAGGGCATAGCCTGCCATGACCGCTGCGGTTGGCGCCAGCGCGGCCAGCAGCCATGACGCACCTGCCCCGGCAAGGCGGGGCCAGCTCCAGCCGTCAGTTCGCCCCCGCGCAAGCAGCATGAGGCCGAAGCCGATCCCTTCGAACAGCACCGTGTACTTGATCTGCATGGCGATGCCGAGCAGCAGCATCGGTACCAGTGCGCGGCGCCGGAGCAGCGGATCGTCGCGGCGCTGGCAGGCCTCGATCACCACCATCGCGGCCAGCGCCACGGGCAGGTTGTAGAACACCGGTGCCTGCCCCAGCGCGGCGTTGAACACGACTTGCCAGAGGAGATAGACAAGGCCCGCCGCCTGTGCGGCGCGGGGCGGGGCGATCCAGCGGGCCATGCGTTCGATCACCAGCGCGGTCAGCACCGAGCAGGCGAGGCCGAGCAACTGATAGCTCAGCACGGGGTCGAAAGGCAGCAGGTAGACGCTGCGGAAGATCGCGAAGAGCCCCCAGGGCTTGCGGTCCCAGATGTCGACAAAGGGCACGGCGCCCTCGGCCATGCGCTGGCCGACCAGCAGGTAGAATTGCTCGTCGGACTGGAACGCGGGCTTGCCGAGCATGAGCAGGCGGACCGCCAGTGCCACTGCCAGGTACAGCACCGGCGATGCCATCCCGGTGCGCGCGGAGAGACCGGCCCGCGCGGAAAATCCGGCGCGGAGTGAGGTTCCGGTGCGGGCGAGAAGACGCCCGGCAGCTGCGATCATGGCTGACCCTTTTTGTCCCGTGGGCCCGCAGCGTGTCCGGGCAGTGATTGCGCGCAGCGGCTTCGTGCGCGCTATGCCGCATGAAGATTGCGGTACCGAGACGCCGCCGGCGCACGGAATCCGCAGCGTGCCGCGCGGGATTTATGCCGGGTCGGGAAAAGGGGGCGGATCGAGCCGTGCCGTGCCGTGCCATGCCATGCCATGCCATGCCATGCCGGGGCGGTCAGCCCTATCGGCCAACCTTGCCGCCATCGAGGTGGCAGCAAAGGCTGGCCGACAGTGTATTCAGCGGCGGCGAGGTGCGGTGCCGCTTCCAGTGCCGCTCTTGGGAGGCGTCACCTGCGGGGCCGGTACGGGCAGGGGGACCGGGGTAGCGCCGGGGGCAGGGGGCGGGGTCACCGTCTGCGGGAAGTTCGGCTTCACCTGTTTGACGCCCGAACGGGTGAGCCACCAGGCGATGTCGTTTGCGGTGGCTTCCATGCCGGCGGAGTTGAGGTGCCACTGCAGGCCCTGTTTGCCGTCATAGCCGTCGGGCGAGCCGATCAGCCATGGCACCGCGTCGCACGGGGTGTGGGTTGCCGAGGCCTGGTTCATCTCCACCAGCAGCGCGCCGTTGGCCTGGGCGACGCGGTTGGTGATCTCGGCAAGGCGCACGCCGATCTTGCGCACGATGGCGGCGTGCTCTTCGCTGATCGGCGTATTCGCGCAGAGCTTGCCGGGTTCCGGCAGCGGCGTCAGATACTGGACAAAGACGATGCGGGCATGGGGCGCCTGCGTGCGCACGCGCCGCGCGATCTCCATCATCTGCATCTCGTCGCGCGCATAGTCGTAGTCGGTCGGGACCTTGACCGGGCCGCAGGCATGCGGCTTGCCGCCCGCCGCCACGGCCTGCTTCGAACGATAGGCGCAGGCGGCATTGAACAGGTTGCCGACGTAGTTGAGGTCGTTGCCGCCGATGGTCAGCGTGACCAGCCGGGTCTGCGGGGTCACCGCGTTGATCTGCGGCGGGATCTCGGACCATGGACCCAGCACATTGTCGGTCTTGGCGCCCGAACAGGAACGGTCGGTCAGCACCATGCCGAAACGTTCGGCCAGCAGCGTGGGATAGTTGCTGAGGCTCTGCCCGCAGCGCACCGGCGCACCGGTCTTTGGGGGAGGCAGCTGCGGGCCTGCGGCGAAGGACGAGCCGATGGCGACATAGCGCTGCCCGGCCAAGCTTTCCTCGACCTGGGCGGCGACATCGGCCTCGGCCGCACGGGCTTTCATGTAAGGGGTCGCGCAGCCGCCGAGCAGCAGCGCGGTGACGGCAAGTCCCGTCAGCGAGACGCGTGCCATCACTTGACCCAGTCCAGCCCGATCTCTTCGTAGATGTCGCGTGCGTCGGCCCAGTTTTCCTCGACCTTCACGTGGAGGAAGAGGTGGACCTTCTGGCCCAGCACTTCGGCCAGTTCCTTGCGCGCGGCCTCGCCGATCGCCTTGATCTTGGCGCCGCCCTTGCCCAGCACGATGGCGCGCTGGTTGTCGCGCGTGACGACGATCTGCTGGCGGATCTCCACCGATCCGTCCTTGCGCTGCTCGTAGGCCTCGGGGCGGACGGCGGCGTCGTAGGGCAGTTCCTCGTGAAGCTGGCGATAGAGCTGTTCACGCGTGATTTCGCAGGCGAGCAGGCGTTCGCTGGCGTCGGAGACCTGATCCTCGGGATAGTGCCAGGGACCTTCGGGCATGAGCCCGGCCAGGTGCGTCTTGAGTTCGGGCACACCGTCGCCGGTCAGCGCCGAGACAAAGAACACCTCGTCGAACTGGACCTTGCCGGTCAGTTCCTGGGCCAGCACCAGCAGCGGCTCCTTGGCACCGGCATCGACCTTGTTGAGCACCAGGATCTTGCGTTCCGGGCGCGCGGCAAGGGCTTCGAGCAGCGGTTCCAGCTCATGGCGGCGCTTCTTGATGGGGTCGACCACCAGCAGCACGGCATCGGCTTCCTGCGCGCCTTCCCAGGCCGCTGCGACCATCGCGCGGTCGAGGCGGCGCTTGGGCTCGAAGATGCCGGGCGTGTCCGCCAGGATGATCTGGGTTTCATCGAGCAGGGCAATGCCCATCAGCCGCGCGCGGGTGGTCTGGGCCTTGGCCGAAGTTATCGCCACCTTCTGGCCGACCAGCGCATTGACGAGCGTTGACTTGCCCGCGTTGGGGGCGCCGATGACGGCGACGAGACCGCAATGCTGGGTCATCCGAATTTCCTCATGAATTCCTCGGCGGCCTGCGTTTCAGCATCCTGCTTGGAGTTCGCGACCGCGCGCGCCGAGCCTACGTTATGAATCGAAACCTCGACAGTGAATTTCGAGGCGTGGTCGGGGCCGGAGCGGTCGACCAGTTTGTATTCGGGCATGCGGCGGCGATTGCCGGCCGCCCATTCCTGCAATGCGGACTTGGGGTGCTTGCGCTTGCCGGCCTTGCCCTGCATCTCGCCTGCCCAGAGGCCGCGGACCATGGCCTTGCCGGCATCGAAGCCGCGTTCGATGAAGCAGGCGCCGATCAGCGCCTCCATCACGTCGCCCAGGATGTTGTCGCTGTCCTGGCCGCCGTCGTCGCGGGCCTGCTTGCCCAGACGCATGCGCGGCCCGAGGTCGATGCCGCGCGCCACTTGCGCGCAGGTCGCGCGGGCGACCAGCGCGTTGAGGCGCTGCGACAGCCGTCCTTCGGCTTCCTCGCTGTTCTCGAAGAGCCATTCGGCGACCGAGAGCCCAAGCACCCGGTCGCCGAGGAATTCGAGACGTTCGTAATTGCGCTTTTCGCCGGTGCTGCCGTGGGTGAGCGCGGCGAGCCAGAGGGCTTCGTCGACGGGCTCCGCCCCGGAAATCCTGGCGATGAAGGCGCGGTCCTGCGCGTCAAGCACTCAGATCACGCTCCCGATGCGGCTCCAGCGCGCGGCTGTGAACCAGGTCCAGGGCAGGAACCAGTTGGCCGAGCCATCGGTCGAGAACATCATGACCGAGGCCTTGCCGACGAGGTTTTCCTGCGGAACGATGCCGATGCCCTGGCCTTCCACGGCGGGGAAGCGGCTGTCGAGCGAGTTGTCGCGATTGTCGCCCATCATGAACATCTGGCCTTCGGGCACGACATAGACGCCGGTGTCGTCCTGCGGCGTCTGGCCGAGGTCGAGCACGTTGTAGCTTTTGCCGTTGGGCAGGGTCTCGCGGTACTGCGGATAGTTGCAGACCGGGCCGCCCTTGGCGTCGGTGCCTTCGAATTCGGGCGCGTAGCAATGGGTGTTGGGGGTGACGGGCAGCACGAAATCGGGCTGCTTCACGCGGGGCACCGGCTTGCCGTTGAGCCAGACCTGCCCGCCCTTGACCTGCACTTCGTCGCCCGGAAGGCCGATGACGCGCTTGATGTAGTCGACGTCGTTGCCCGGGGGCGCCTTGAAGATGGCGACGTCGCCGCGCTCGGGCTGGCTGGCGAACACGCGGCCCGGGATCAGCGGCAGGCTGAAGGGCAGCGAGTACTTCGAGTAGCCGTAGGACCACTTGGTGGCGAACAGATAGTCGCCGTTCAGCAGGCGCGGCAGCATCGATTCGCTGGGAATGTTGAAGGGCGAGATGATGAAGCTGCGCAGCACGACTACGCCCAGAACCAGCCAGAACAGGAAAGCGATGAAGCTGTCGTCCTTCTTGGGCTGTTCTGATCGCTTGTCGCGCTGTGCCTTGTCGGCCTGCGCGGGGCTTGCGGATGACGGGGCCTGAGTGGCAGTGTCGGTTTCGCTCATGTGGCGACCCTTGTTGCGCCCGCGCGCTGCCGTCAAGCGCAATCCCGATGGAGACCCGTTTCAGGTCGACCAAAATCGTCATCTTTTCGCTGGATTGGCCCTCTAACGGTGAGGCTCCAACAATGGCACTTGGCCTTGCCCTGCCTGCCATGCATAACGCGGCCCGCGTTTTTAGCCGCCAGCTTGCCCCCAAGACTGGCGATATATTCGAATGAAGGGATACGAGGCATGAGCAAAGCGGTGTGGACCAAGCTGGAGGGCCTTCCCAAGCCGACCCTGAAGGAGCTTTTTGCCGCCGATCCCGCCCGCCTCGACACGTTTGCGACCCATTTCGAGGCCAGTGACATCGAGACCGACTGCGGCATGCGGTTCGACTGGTCGAAGACCCACCTCGATGCCGCGCACGTCGCCGCCTTCGAGGAACTGGCCGCCGCGATGGACTTCGATGCCCGCCGCAAGGCGCTGTTCGACGGCGAGATCGTCAACACCACCGAAGGCCGCGCTGCCGAGCACACCGCCCAGCGCGGCGTCGGCAAGGAAGAGAGCGTCGCACTCGCCGCTGAATTCCACGGCCGGATGGCCGCCATCGTCGAGGCCATCCACCGCGGTGCCATGGGTGAGGTGAAGCACCTCATCCACATCGGCATCGGCGGCTCCGCGCTTGGCCCGGCGCTCGCGATCGACGCGCTGGCGCGCGACGGCGCGATGGTGAACGTGCAGGTCGTCTCGAACATCGACGGCTGCGCGCTCGAAGCCGCTTTTGCCAAGTGCGATCCGGCGACCACGATGCTGGCGGTCGCTTCCAAGACCTTCACCACCATCGAGACGATGACCAACGCCGAAAGCGCCATCGCCTGGCTGCGCGAGAACGGCGTCGAGGACCCTTATGGCCGCGTCGTCGCGCTGACCGCGGCGCCCGACAAGGCGATCGAATGGGGCGTCGACGAGACCCGCATCCTGCCGTTCTCGGAAAGCGTCGGCGGCCGGTATTCGCTGTGGTCGTCGATCGGTTTTCCGGTCGCGATGGCGCTCGGCTGGCCGGACTTTGCCGAGTTCCTCGACGGGGCGGCGGCAATGGACGCGCATTTCCGCGATACCGACGGCCTTGCCAACCTGCCGCTGCGCGCCGCCTTCGCGGACCAGTACTACACCCGCCTGCGCGGCTGCCAGACGCGCGGCGTCTTTGCCTATGACGAGCGCCTGAAGCTGCTGCCGGACTATCTCCAGCAGCTGGAGATGGAATCGAACGGCAAGAGCGTGAAGGTGGATGGCTCGCCCGTCGATGGGCCGACCGCGCCGATCACCTGGGGCGGTGTCGGTACCGATGCGCAGCACGCGGTGTTCCAGTTGCTCCATCAGGGCACCAACATCGTGCCGGTGGACTTCATTGCCGCAATCGGGCCGGGCGACGATCTCAATCCCGCGCATCACCGCATCCTGCTGTCGAACTGCTTCGCGCAGGGCGCCGCGCTGATGGCGGGCAAGGCCAGCGAGGACCCGGCGCGCGCCTATCCGGGCGACCGTCCCTCGGCGACGATCCTGCTCGACGAAGTCAGCCCCGCCACTTTCGGCGCGCTGATCGCGTTCCACGAACATCGCACGTTCGCCAATGCCGTGCTGATGGGCATCAATCCCTTCGACCAGTTCGGCGTCGAACTGGGCAAGGAAATTGCCAAGCAGATCGAGACCGGCGGCACCTCGTTCGATCCCTCCACCGAGGCGCTGCTGGAACTCGCCGGCATCAAGTAAAAAGAACGGGCCGGGGATGCAGGTGCATCCCCGGCCCGATCCTCCTCAAGTTGAATGGCGGCACCGGCCCACTCCCCCACCCGACCACCCACCGGGGTATAATCGTTGGGTGGTCGGGTGGGGGGGGGGGGCTAGTGCCGCAAAATTCGCCTGCGGCGAATTTTCTGACGGACTGTCAGGCGCGGTATTCGAGGCCCTCGGACCAGTCTCCATGGGTCGGGATATGCGGGGCCGAGGCGACGGGCCGCGTGTTCAGCAGGCGGTGCAGCAGGAGCTTGCCGTCTTCCCAGCTGCCGATCTTCGAATCGGCATTGATGTGCCCGGCCTCGCCGGCATCCTCGAACTCGCTGCCCCATTGCTTGGCGAGCAGCTTTGCGGTCGGGAAACCGATCCATGGATCGTTGCGGCTGGCGACGAGGATCGAGGGGAAGGGCAGGGCATCGGCGGGCGTCGGTGCAAAGCCGTTGAGGCGGTCATCGCGCGGGAAAAAGTCCACTTCCGGCGGCGCCACCAGCAGGGCGCCGACTACCGGGCTCGACCAGCCGGGTTGCTCGAACTTCGCCCACCATGCGGTCAGCAGGCAGCCGAGGCTATGCGCGACCAGCACCACCGGCCGTCCGGCCCGCTGCACAGCGAGGTTCAGGCGGTTGATCCAGGTGTTGCGGTGCGGCTTTTCCCAGAGGCCGAGGTCGACCATCTGGGCATTGTCCATCTCTTCCGACCAGCGGCGCTGCCAATGGCCCGGCCCGCTGCCATCAAGGCCGGGGATCAGCAGGACCAGGGGCTTTTCGGCAGGCGCCTGCGGCGTGTGCGTCTGTGCCATTCATCGTCTCCCGTAAGGGTGCCCACCGAACCCCGGGGATAGACAAGGTGCGGTGGGCGATGCGACTCCTTATAACTCAACCAAAAAAGTTGACAATGAGTCTGCGTCCAGTGGTTTGAGGTTTTCGACGACCCGAATGCCGGTCCGTTCCGAAAGGCCTGCGGCGGTCAGGCGCAAATGACCCGTTGGCAATCCATGCGCCGATGCCCCATATGCGCGCCGCAAGAGAGTACGCCCCCGGATGGGGGGCATAGGAGCAAGCCGCATGTCCGAATTCGACTACGACCTCTTCACCATCGGCGCCGGATCGGGCGGCGTGCGTGCCAGCCGTATTGCCGCATCGCACGGGGCGCGCGTGGCGGTGGCGGAGGAGTTCCGGGTCGGCGGGACGTGCGTGATCCGTGGCTGCGTGCCCAAGAAGATGCTGGTCTACGGCGCGCATTTTGCCGAGGATCTCGAAGACGCCAAACATTTCGGCTGGGACATTCCCGAGGCGAAGTTCGACTGGCTGAAGCTGCGGGACAACGTGCTGGGCGACGTCGACCGGCTCAACGGGCTCTACACGCAGACACTTTCGAACAACAAGGTCGAGATCTTCCACGAGCGTGCGGTCATCACCGGTCCGCACGAGATCACGCTGTCGAGCGGTGAGAAGAAGACGGCCAGAGTGATCCTGATCGCCACCGGCGCGCGTCCGCAGGTGCCGAACTGCCCGGGACATGAACTGGGCATCACCTCCAACGAGGCGTTCCACCTCGACGCGATCCCGAAGCGCATGCTGATCGCCGGGGCCGGTTACATCGCCAACGAGTTCGCGGGCATCTTCCACGAGTTCGGTGCCAAGGTGACGCTGATCAACCGCTCCGATCAGCTCCTGCGCGGCTACGACGAACAACTGCGCGACCGTCTGCTGCAGATCTCGATCGCCAAGGGCATCGACTTCCGCTTCAACGCCGACTTCCGCGGCATCGAGCAGAATGCCGATGGCTCACTGACGGTTTCGATGACCAATCACGATCCGATTGAAGTCGACTGCGTGATGTTCGCCACCGGCCGCGTGCCCAATGTCGAGGGGCTGGGGCTGGAGAACGTCGGTGTCGCAGTGGACGACAAGAACGCGATTCTGGTCGACCAGTATTCGAAGACCAGCGTCGACCACATCTACGCCGTGGGCGACGTGACCAATCGTGTACAGCTGACCCCGGTGGCCATCCGCGAGGGCCATGCCTTTGCCGATACCGTGTTCGGCGGCAAGCCGGCGACGGTGGACTATGGTTGCATTCCCTCGGCCGTGTTCAGCCATCCGCCGATCGGCGCGGTGGGCCTGACCGAAGCGCAGGCGCGCCAGCAGTACGGTGAGGTGGAAGTCTATACCAGCGACTTCCGGCCGATGAAGAACGTCGTTGCCCACCGTAACGAACGCTCGCTCTACAAGATGATCTGCGAGGCGGGCACGGGGCGCGTGCTGGGGCTGCACATGATCGGGCCGGAAGCGCCCGAGATCATCCAGGCTGCCGCCATTGCGGTGAAGGCGGGGCTGACCAAGGCCGATTTCGACGCCACCGTTGCCGTCCACCCGACGATGTCGGAAGAACTGGTGCTGATGAAGTGACGCCGAGCGGGGGCGCCTGCCTCCGCTCAGTTGCATGCAAATGTCGCAACCGCCTCCGCGCGGGAGTGAAGATAGCCCGGGGGTCACCGTCGCGTGTGGCTCCCGGGCTTTCGTGTTTTCAGGGTGCTGCACGGCTTTGATATCGCGAAATTGCGCCATTTTATCGGCGGGGCGTTGGATAGCCATCGGTGGGGCGGATTTGGCGCCAGATCATTACTCCGACCATTTAACCGCGCGATTAAAACTATTGACCTGAGCGTTCCGACCTGCCTTAGCAGTCACAGCAAATTTGCGCCGAGCGGCCAGCCAAAGGCCCCAGGTACTGCAAGGTCACTGCAAGGGATAACGGATGTCAGCGAATATCGCCGAAATGGAGAAGCGCCGCGCCGCAGCGAAGCTGGGTGGTGGTGAAAAGCGCATCGCCGCGCAGCACGCCAAGGGCAAGCTGACCGCGCGCGAACGTCTCGACATCCTGCTGGACGAAGGCAGCTTCGAGGAGTTCGATCTCTACGTCGAGCATGACTGCACCGACTTCGGCATGGAAAGCCAGCGCATCCCCGGCGACGGTGTCGTTACCGGTTCGGGCACCATCAATGGCCGCCTTGTGTATGTGTTCAGTCAGGATTTCACCGTGTTCGGTGGCTCTCTGTCGCACCGTCACGCGCAGAAGATCTGCAAGCTGATGGACAACGCGATGAAGGTCGGCGCCCCCGTCATCGGTCTCAACGATTCCGGCGGCGCGCGCATCCAGGAAGGCGTGGCCTCGCTTGGCGGTTATGCCGAAGTGTTCCAGCGCAACGTGCTCGCCTCGGGCGTGGTGCCGCAGCTCTCGCTGATCATGGGCCCCTGCGCGGGCGGCGCGGTCTACTCGCCGGCGATGACGGACTTCATCTTCATGGTGAAGGACAGCTCCTACATGTTCGTCACCGGGCCGGACGTGGTGAAGACCGTGACCAACGAAGTCGTTACGCAGGAAGAACTGGGCGGCGCGGTCACGCACTCCAGCAAGACTTCGGTGTCCGACCTTGCACTCGAGAACGATATCGAGGCGCTGCTGGCGGCGCGCGATTTCTTCGATTTCCTGCCGCTGAACAACCGCGAGGAAGTGCCCGAGCGTCCTTGCGCCGATCCGTGGGACCGCGCCGAGGAAAGCCTCGACACCGTGATCCCGCCCTCGGCCAACCAGCCTTACGACATGCACGAAGTCATCAAGAAGACGCTCGACGAGGGTGACTTCTTCGAGGTCCAGCCGCTGCATGCAGGCAACATCATCGTCGGTTTCGGCCGTATCGAGGGCAAGACCGTGGGCGTCGTCGCCAACCAGCCGATGGTGCTGGCGGGCGTGCTGGACATCAATTCGTCGAAGAAGGCCGCGCGTTTCGTGCGCTTCTGCGATGCCTTCAACATCCCGATCATCACCTTCGTGGACGTTCCGGGCTTCCTGCCGGGCACCGATCAGGAGCACAACGGCATCATCAAGCACGGCGCCAAGCTGCTGTTCGCCTATGCCGAGGCGACCGTGCCCAAGATCACCGTGATCACCCGCAAGGCCTATGGCGGCGCCTACGACGTCATGGCGTCCAAGCACCTGCGCGGCGATCTCAACTATGCCTGGCCGACCGCCGAAATCGCGGTCATGGGCGCCAAGGGCGCGGTGGAGATCATCTTCCGCGGCCTTTCGCCCGAAGGCATCGCCGAGAAGACCAAGGAATACGAGGACCGCTTCGCCAATCCCTTCGTGGCGGCGAGCCGGGGGTACATCGATGAGGTCATCTACCCGCACTCGACCCGTCGGCGCATCGCGCTGGGCCTGCGCAAGCTGCGGACCAAGAGCCTCGAAAACCCCTGGAAGAAGCACGACAACATTCCGCTGTGACGCTGGAATTCCTCGATGTCTGGCAGATCTTTGTTTTTACCGGCATCGCCAGC
This sequence comes from Sphingomonas sp. IC081, assembly GCF_006874585.1. Lineage (GTDB taxonomy): Bacteria > Pseudomonadota > Alphaproteobacteria > Sphingomonadales > Sphingomonadaceae > Novosphingobium. Next base: position 2,000,482 of record NZ_CP029761.1, on the reverse strand, counting down.
GCGTTCCTGTGGAACGGGGTTAGAGGATTGCGTGAAGGGACTGTGCGCATTCCGTTGCAGTTCCTGAACGACGATGAATTCGCGCGAGGCACGACGATGTTCGGCCTCGCCGTGACAATGAACTTTCTGGGCGGCCTTGGCGTGCTTGCCGGGCTGATCTGGTTGAAATTGGGAACCGGGTGATGGCTGATCTTGAAGACATCTACATCGTCAGTGGCGTGCGCACGGCAGTCGGCGACTTCGGCGGTTCGCTGAAGTCGTTCATGCCCTCGGACCTCGGCGGCCTTGTCGCCGCCGAAGCGCTCAAGCGCGCCGGGATCGAGCCCGAGGCCGTGGGCCATGTCGTTGTCGGGCAGGTCATGCCGACCAGCGCGCGCGACGAGATGCTCAGCCGGGTGATCGGCATCAATGCCGGCGTGCCGCTCTCGGTGCCCGCGCTCACGCTCAACCGCCTGTGCGGCTCGGGCGTCGAGGCGATCGTCAACGCGGCGCGCGCGATGAAGCTGGGCGAGGCCTCGGTTACGCTCGCGGGCGGCGCGGAATCGATGTCGAACGTGCCCTACCATGATCACGGCGTGCGCTGGGGGCGCAAGATGGGCGCCAATACGCAGGAAGACGCGCTCACGCTGGGTCTGTCGGACGCCATCGGCGGCTATCACATGGGCATCACGGCGGAGAACGTGGCCGAGCGCCACCAGATCACCCGCGAGGACATGGACCGGCTGGCCGTCACCAGCCACCAGCGCGCGGCGGCGGCGATCGCGGAAGGACGCTTCAAGGAGCAGATCCTCCCCATCGAGATCAAGACCCGCAAGGGCGTGACCGTGTTCGACACCGACGAGCATGTGAAGGGCGACACTACGATGGAAGTGCTGGGCGCGATGCGCGCGGCCTTCAAGAAGGACGGCACCGTCACCGCGGGCAACGCTTCGGGTATCAACGACGGCGCGGCGATGGTCGTGCTGGCGACCGGCAGCGAAGTCGCAAAGCGCGGGCTCAAGCCGCTGGCGAAGATCGTCGCCTGGGGCCACGCCGGGGTCGAGCCCGAATACATGGGCGAGGGGCCGATCAAGGCCACTCCCATCGCGCTCGAACGCGCCGGGCTCACGCTCGATGAGATCGACGTGATCGAGAGCAACGAGGCCTTTGCCGCCCAGGCCGCGGCCTGCGCCAAGGTGCTCGGCTTCGATCCCGCCAAGACCAACATCAACGGCTCTGGCGTCTCGATCGGCCACCCGGTCGGCGCGACGGGCTGCATGCTGACGATCAAGGCTGCCTACGAACTGAAGCGTTCGGGCGGCAGGTACGGCCTCGTCACCATGTGCATCGGCGGCGGGCAGGGCATCGCCCTCATCATCGAGAATGCGGAGTAAGACTGTGAAGCTTGGCCGTCTCAACCACATTGGCGTCGCGACGCCGGATCTCGACGCTTCTATCGCGTTCTACCGCGACGTCATGGGCGCGACCGACATCACCGAGCCGTTCGTGCTCGAAAGCCAGCAGGTGCGCGTCTGCTTCGTCAACACGCCCGGTGAAAATGGCACGGCGGGTACGCAGATCGAGCTGCTCCAGCCGACCGCGCCGGACTCGGCGGTGGGCAAGTGGCTGGAGAAGAACCCGCTCGGGGGGCAGCACCACATCTGTTACGAAGTGCCGGACATTCACGCCGCCAAGGCCTGGTTCGAGAGCCTCGGCAAGCGCGTGCTGGGTGAGCCGCGCATGGGCGCGCACGGGACGCTGATCTTCTTCGTCCACCCCCGGGACATGGGCGGTCAGCTCACCGAGATCATGGAAACGCCCAAGGGCGCTCACTGATAGGATTTACGGTCCGCGGCAATGCGAGCGGGCCGGAAGGGATGCGGAACATGGCAGACATCAACGACTGGAAGGCAGCCGCCGACAAGGAGGTCAAGGGGAAGGACCTGACCTGGAACACGCCCGAGGGTATTGCGGTGAAGCCGCTCTACACTGCCGAGGACGTGACCCCGGACAAGGTGGGCGATCCCGGCCTTCCCGGCTTTGCCCCCTTCACGCGCGGCGTGCGTGCCTCGATGTATGCCGGCCGCCCCTGGACCATCCGCCAGTACGCGGGCTTCTCTACTGCCGAGGAATCGAACGCCTTCTATCGCCGCAACCTTGCGGCGGGCCAGAAGGGGCTTTCGGTCGCCTTCGACCTTGCCACCCATCGTGGCTATGACAGCGATCATCCGCGCGTCGTGGGGGACGTGGGCAAGGCCGGGGTCGCCATCGATTCCGTCGAGGACATGAAGATCCTGTTCGACGGCATTCCGCTCGACAAGATGTCGGTCTCGATGACGATGAACGGCGCGGTGATCCCGATCCTGGCCTTCTTCATCGTTGCCGGTGAAGAGCAGGGCGTCGACCGCAAGCTGCTCGACGGGACCATCCAGAACGACATCCTCAAGGAGTTCATGGTCCGCAACACCTATATCTACCCGCCAGAGCCTTCGATGCGGATCATCTCGGACATCTTCGGCTACACCAGCCGCGAGATGCCGAAGTTCAACTCGATCTCGATTTCCGGCTATCACATGCAGGAAGCCGGGGCGACACAGGTGCAGGAACTGGCCTTCACCATCGCCGACGGCGCGGAATACGTGAAGTACGGTGTGGCCTCGGGCCTCGATATCGACAAGTTCGCCGGCCGCCTGTCGTTCTTCTTCGCCATCGGCATGAATTTCTTCATGGAAGTGGCCAAGCTGCGCGCCGCACGCGTGCTGTGGCACCGGGTGATGACGCAGCTTGGTGCCAAGGACGAACGCTCGAAGATGCTGCGCACCCACTGCCAGACTTCGGGCGTGTCGCTGCAGGAGCAGGACCCCTACAACAACGTCATCCGCACCACGATCGAGGCGATGGCGGCGATGCTCGGCGGCACCCAGTCGCTGCACACCAACGCGCTGGACGAGGCGATCGCGCTGCCGACCGATTTCTCGGCCCGCATCGCCCGCAACACGCAGATCATCATCCAGGAAGAGACCGGCATGTGTAATGTCGTCGATCCGCTGGGTGGGTCCTACTACATTGAATCGCTGACGCAGCAGCTGGTCGACCAGGCCTGGGAGATCATCGAGCGCGTGCAGGCCGAAGGCGGCATGGCCAAGGCGGTTGCTGCCGGCTGGCCCAAGGCGATGATCGAGACCGCCGCCGCCGCCCGCCAGGCCCGCGTGGACCGGGGCGACGACGTGATCGTCGGCGTCAACAAGTACCGCCTTGCCAGCGAAGACCTGCTGGAAACGCTGGAAGTGGACAACGCCAAGGTCCGCGAAGGCCAGATCGCCCGCATCAACAAGATGAAGGCGGATCGTGACGAGGCGGCTTGTCAGGCCGCACTCCAGGCTCTGCGCGATGGTGCCGCCGCGCCCGCCAGCATCGAGAACAACCTGCTCGCGCTCGCCGTCGAGTGCGCCCGTGCCCGCGCGACGCTGGGCGAGATCAGCTCGGCCATGGAAGACAGCTTCCAGCGTTATGGCACCCAGCCGACCCCGGTGAAGGGCGTCTATGCCGCGCCGTACGAAGGCGACAGCCGCTGGCAGCAAGTGCTGGACGGCGTCTCGGCGGTCGAGCGTCGTCTCGGCCGCAAGCCCAGGTTGCTGGTTGCCAAGATGGGCCAGGATGGCCACGATCGCGGTGCCAACGTGATCGCCTCGGCCTTCGGGGACATGGGCTTCGAGGTCATTTCCGGTCCGCTGTTCCAGACCCCGGAGGAAACCGTGGTGCTGGCGCTGGAAAGCGGCGTGGACGTGGTCGGCGCATCGTCGCTGGCGGCGGGGCACAAGACGCTGATCCCCGAACTGATCCAGAAACTGCGCGAAGCCGGCCGCAGCGACATCAAGGTGATCGCCGGCGGCGTGATCCCGCCGCAGGACTATGAATTCCTCCGCAATGCGGGCGTTCAGGGCATTTATGGCCCCGGTACGAACGTGGTGGAATGCGCCGCCGACGTACTGCGCCTGCTCGGCCACAACATGCCGCCGCTTGGTTCGGCGCTGGAAGCGGCGGAATAAGGACGGCGATGCTGGATCGGCGCCGCGCTTGCGATTATGGCGGAGCTTTGGCCCCCAGCAATCCCGTGCGTTATCCCGCGCGCGTTCCGGCCGCCTGAGGAATGATCATGACCGAGACCACCGCCATCACCCCCCGTACCGACTGGACCCGCGAGGAAATCGCAGGCCTGTTCGACCTGCCGTTCACCGAACTGGTGTTCCGCGCGGCCGAAGTGCACCGGGCCAGCCATCCGCACAACGAAGTGCAGCTCTCCACGCTGCTTTCGATCAAGACCGGCGGCTGCGTGGAAGACTGCGGCTATTGCTCGCAGTCGGTTTCTGCGAGCAGCGGCGTCAAGGCGACCAAGCTGATGGAAGTGCAGCAGGTGCTCCAGCGCGCGGCGCAGGCGGCGGATCAGGGCTCGACCCGTTTCTGCATGGGCGCCGCCTGGCGCAACCCCAAGGACCGCGACATGCCCGCCATCATCGAGATGGTGAAGGGCGTGCGTGCGATGGGCATGGAAACCTGCATGACGCTGGGCATGCTGACCCCCGATCAGGCGGACATGCTCTCCGAAGCGGGCCTCGATTACTACAACCACAACATCGACACCTCGCCCGAACGCTATGACCAGGTGATCACCACGCGCACGATGGACGACCGTCTCGATACGCTGTCGAACGTGCGCATGGCGGGCATCAACGTCTGCTCCGGCGGCATCGTCGGCATGGGCGAGACGCGCGCCGACCGCGTGGGCTTCATCCACACGCTGGCGACGCTGCCCGATCACCCGCAGTCGGTGCCGGTCAACGCGCTGGTGCCGGTCAAGGGCACCGTGCTGGGCGACATGCTGGCCGACACCCCGCTCGCCAAGATCGACGACGTCGAATTCGTGCGCACCGTGGCGGTTGCGCGCATCACCATGCCGCTGTCGATGGTGCGCCTCTCGGCGGGCCGCGAGAGCATGTCCGAAGTGACCCAGGCCATGTGCTTCATGGCCGGCGCCAACTCGATCTTCACCGGCGACAAGCTGCTGACCGCGCCGAATTCGGGTGACGACAATGACGCGGCGATGTTCGCCCGCCTCGGCATCAAGCCAATGGCCATCGAACTGACCCCGGCTCAGGTCGAAGCCCAGCGCATGCCCAAGGGCTGCGCGAAGCTGGAAGCGGCGGAGTGATCCACGCATGATCCTGCCGATCCTTCTCCTGGCCTCGGAGCCCGCGATCGATTGCGCCAACGCGATGACGCAGACGGACATGAACATCTGTTCGTACCGCGACTTCCAGTCGGCCGACCGGGCGATGAACGAGGCCTGGGGGAAGGCGGCAGCGGCGGCGAAGGCCGCCGACAGGCAGGGCCCCGGCGGAAATTTCAATCGGCTGCTCGACGCGCAGCGCAAGTGGCTCGCCTACCGCGACGCCCAGTGCCTCGCAGAGAACGGCCCGCGTGAGGAAAGCGGCACGATCTGGCCGCTCCAGCAGAACGGCTGCCTCACGGAGTTGACCGAAGCGCGCACAAAACAGCTGCGCGCCGTTGTTGAGACGGGCGAGCGGTGACATTCGGCCTTTCTCGTCATCCCCGCGGAGGCGGGGATCCCGCTTCCTTGCGGAGCCTCGCGAACGAGCGGGATCCCCGCCTTCGCGGGGATGACGACGAGAGGGGCGGTGACGGGTGAGCTTCAGCGATTCCGGCGCAAGCCTGAAGCAGCATCTGGGCTGCATTGCGCTGGGGCTGCTCGGCACTGCCTTTGTGGCGACGTTGCTGGTCGGCGCGGCGATGGGAGACTGCGGTCGCCCTGGCAGTACGGCATGCAAGAACGATGGGCTGATCAAGTTCCTCATGTTTCCGGGGAGCCTGATCGTTCTGATCTTGGTGGGACTTTTCGCCGCTTGGCGTAGGACAAAAGACAGGGATTGAGATGTTCAAGAAAATCCTCATCGCAAACCGGGGCGAGATTGCCTGCCGTGTGATCAAGACCGCGCGCCGCATGGGCATCCAGACGGTGGCCGTCTATTCGGACGCCGATGCCCGCGCGCCGTTCGTGCAGATGGCCGATGAGGCCGTCCACATCGGCCCCGCGCCCGCCGCGCAGTCGTACCTGATTGCCGACAAGATCATCCAGGCCTGCAAGCAGACCGGCGCCGAGGCCGTCCATCCGGGCTACGGCTTCCTGTCCGAACGTACCTCCTTCGCAGAGGCTCTGGCCGCAGAGGGTATCGAGTTCATCGGCCCCCCCGTCGGCGCGATTGCCGCGATGGGTGACAAGATCGAGTCCAAGAAGCTTGCCAAGCAGGCCGGCGTCAACGTCGTCCCCGGCTTCGTAGGCGAGATCGAGGATACCGAGCACGCGGTGCGCATCTCGAACGAGATCGGCTATCCGGTGATGATGAAGGCCAGCGCGGGCGGCGGCGGCAAGGGCATGCGCCTTGCCTATAGCGAGCAGGACGTGCGCGAGGGCTTCGAGAGCGTGAAGCGCGAAGGCCTGAACTCCTTCGGCGACGACCGCGTCTTCATCGAGAAGTTCATCCTCAACCCGCGCCACATCGAGATCCAGATCCTCGGCGACAAGCACGGCAACATCCTCTACCTGAATGAGCGCGAATGCTCGATCCAGCGCCGCCACCAGAAGGTGGTCGAGGAAGCGCCGTCGCCCTTCGTCACCGAAAAGATGCGCAAGGCCATGGGCGAGCAGTGCGTCGCCCTGTCGCGTGCCGTTGGCTACTACTCGGCGGGTACGGTGGAACTGATCGTCTCGGGCGCCGACCCGACGGGCGAGAGCTTCTATTTCCTGGAAATGAACACCCGCCTTCAGGTCGAGCACCCGGTTACCGAGGCGATCACCGGCGTTGACCTCGTCGAGCAGATGATCCGCGTCGCCGCCGGCGAGAAGCTGGAGATGACGCAGGACGACGTGAAGATCGACGGCTGGGCCATCGAAAACCGCGTCTATGCCGAAGATCCCTATCGCGGCTTCCTGCCCTCGACCGGCCGTCTTGTGCGCTACAACCCGCCGGTTGACGGCTGGACCGACGACGGTTCGGAGAACGGCCGTCGCGGTGTGGACGGCATTCGTGTCGATGACGGCGTCTACGAAGGCGGCGAAGTCTCGATGTTCTACGACCCCATGATCGCCAAGCTGATCACCTGGGGCGAGACCCGCGACGAGGCGGCCGACAAGCAGGTTGCCGCGCTCGACCTGTTCGAGATCGAGGGCCTTGGCCATAACATCGATTTCGTCTCGGCCATCATGCAGCACCCGCGCTTCCGCTCGGGCGAACTGACCACCGGCTTCATTGCCGAGGAATATCCCGAAGGCTTCACCGGCGCGCCGGCGCCCGAAGAATTGAAGGGCAAGCTGGCCGCCGTTGCCGCCTTCGTCGCCACCGCGCGGGCCGACCGTGCGCGCCGCGTCGATGGCCAGCTGGCACCGCGCCGCCTGATGCCGCCGTCGGAATGGACCGTTACCATCGACAAGGCGCCGTACGAAGTCGTCATCGACGATGAGGACGTCACCGTGAACGGCGTTTCGGTCGAACTGGCGATGGAATACACGCCGGGCGATCGCCTGATCGAAGCGGAGATCGACGGCGAGCTCATCGGCATCCGCGTTGCGCCCACGCGCACGGGCCTGAAGATGACCACGCGCGGCTGCATCCACGATGTGCTGATCCTGCCGAGCCGCGTGGCGCCGCTCAACAAGCACATGATCGAAAAGATCCCGCCGGATCTTTCGAAGTTCCTGATCTGCCCGATGCCGGGCCTGCTCGTCGCGCTCCATGTGGGCGAGGGCGACAAGGTCGAGGCGGGTCAGCCGCTTGCCGTCGTCGAGGCCATGAAGATGGAGAACATCCTGCGCGCCGAGAAGTCGGGCGTGGTGAAGGCGGTCAATGCCAAGGCGGGCGAAAGCCTTGCCGTGGATGCCGTGATCCTCGAAATGGAATGATGCCTTGCGGCTCTCCGATCCGTCGGAGAGCCGCATTCCCAGCACTTCAAGCCCAACGCTTCAAGGTATATTCTGATGACGGGTTTTGCCGCGCGTCTTGCCGCAGCGGAAGAGATCGACGGTGGTTTCGCCTTCGACATTACCGAGGAGTGGCTTCAAGGGCGCACCGCTTACGGCGGGCTGACGTCGGCGCTGTCGCTGGCGGCAGCGCAGCGGGTCGATGCCGAATTGCCGCCGCTGCGCTCCGGCCAGTTCGCGATGATCGCGCCGCTGGCGGGCCGCGTGGAGGCGCGGGCGCGGATCGTGCGCAAGGGGCGCAATGCCACCTGGGTTTCAGCGGAACTGTCGAACGAGAAGGGCGTCGGTTTCAGCGCCAGCTTCGTGTTCATGCGCCAGATCGAAAGCGCGGCGGATATTGCCGGTTATCTTATGCCGGAAGGCGTGAACCCGGCCCAACACGCGAAGCCGGTGCCGATGGACCATGCGCCCGCTTTCCTGCGCGAGAATTTCGATGCGCGCTTTGCCTTGCCGAAATCGGCGCTGGGGGAAGCGGACCTGTGCTGGTGGGTGCGCCTCAAGGAGCGTGACGGGCTCGATCCGGCGCTGGAAGCCGTACTGATCGGCGATGCGCTGCCGACGGCGGTTCTGCCGCTACTGAATTTCCGTGTGCCGATCAGTTCGATGCACTGGCACGTCAACCTGCTGGAGCCTACGCCTGCGACCGAGGACGGCTGGTGGCTGCTGCGCTCGACCAGCGAATTCGCCCGAGACGGCGGGGCGAGCGAGCATATCCTGCAGTGGAATGCGGCGGGCAGGCCGGTGATTGCGGGGATGCAGTCGGTCGCGGTGTTCGGCTGAGAAGTCCTGACGCTTGAAGCAATAACGGCGCCCTTGCCTGAGCAGGGGCGCCGTTATTGCAATCAGGCGGGGCCGGGCTCGCCCGCCAGCGTCTTGCCCAGCACGATCTTGAACGCGGCGAAGGCGATCAGGCCGAATGCGGCAGCGCCCACGTGGGTCAGCCAGAAGGACACGGTGTCCATCGTCGAATACCAGCCGCCGACCACGCCGACGATCTTGTTCGCGCCGAAGAAGGCCAGATAGTAGATGCCCACCACCGTCGCATTGAGCGAACGCGGCGCGATCTTGGTGAAGAGGGCGAGGCTCACCGGCATGATGTGGGCAAAGCCGATCGAGTTGAACAGGTGGAACATCACCGGCCAGAACAGGCCGATCTTGCCGCCGCCTGCGGTGGCTGCCGCGATCACCAGGCACATGCCGCCGCAGATCGAGAAGACCGAACCGATGATCATCTTGCCCAGTTCATCGGGTTCGCGGCCGGTGCGGGCGGAATACCATTTCCAGAACGCCGCCACGCCGACCAGCATCGAGAAGCTGAGGGTAGCGTCCACGGTGATCATCCAGCTTGTGGGCAGGGTGTCGCCGAAGAAAGTCAGCTGGAACTTGTCGTCCGCCCAGACGAGGTAGGCGTTGAAGATCTCCTGATTGGTCATCATCGCGATGGCCAGCACCGGTACCAGCACGGCCAGCGCACCAAGGCGCGGCCAGTCGGACTTGGTGAGGCGGGTGCGGGGTGCCTTGGTGCCGTCTTTTGCCGCGCGATTGTCGGCGGGAAGCCAGGGCTGCGCTTTCAGATAAGCAAGCAGGCTGATGACCATGACGACCCCGGCGGAGCCGAAGCCGTAATGCCAGCCCACTTTCTCACCCAGCGTGCCGGAGATCAGCGGGGCCGCGATTACCGAGACGTTGATGGCGATGTAGAAGATCTGGAAGGCCATCGCGCGGCGCAGGTCATTGGGCTTGTAGAGTTCGCCCACCTGGCTGGCGATATTGCCCTTGAACAGGCCGACGCCGACAACGAGCGAGATCAGCGCGAAGAGGAACAGGCCCTCGAACGCCATCAGGAAGTGGCCGATCGACATGATGACGGCGCCGGCGATCAGCGTCGCCTTGCGGCCCAGCCAGCGGTCGGCGATGACGCCGCCGAGAATGGGTGTCAGGTAGACGAGCGAGGTGTAGTCGCCGAAGATCGCGGAGGCGAGCGGCTGACCGTCGAGCCCGGCATAGTGCCAGCCGCGCAGCCATGACAGGCCCAGCACTTTCCCGACGTTTTCGGGCAGGAGCAGGTACTTGACCATGTAGAGCACGAGCAGCGTCTGCATGGCATAGTACGAAAAGCGCTCGCAGCCTTCCACGAAGGAGAGATAGCCAAGGCCCTTGGGGTGGCCGAGGAAGGCGCGATCGTCTCGCGAGGCTTCTTCGGGGAAGTCGAGCTCGGGGGTGGCTTCGGCAACGGTCATGGCGATCCCGGAAATATTGTTATATTTGAAGGATGGTTATGTTCTTGTTGTGCGCCTATAATGGCGCGTCCGGGAAATGTCACGCCAATGACGTCATGCCGTCAGCGGAGTGCCTCAATGCGGGACGTGCTCCGGCTTGCCCTTATGGCTGGTGGAGGCAAGGTCCTCCAATTGCTTTTCCGTCATGCTCTCCACCATCTCGCGCGAGGCGCCTTTGAGGGCGCTCTTCTTCGTTTCCCCGCGTTTGGCGGAGAGCGCCGCGCCTGCGGCTTTCTGCTGGGCTCTGGACTTTGCGGGCATGGCTTTTGCTCCCTTGCGGTGATGCAAGGGATGACACGAGGCGCGTGATGAAAGTTCCCGCAAGCCGCCGAAGCGGCCCAGTTTTACGCCGGGCTGCGGGCCAGTTCCTCATCGAGGAAGACGGCGACATCGTCCAGCGAGACCTCGCGGTCGAGGTAGGTCTGGCCGATGCCTTTCATCAGCAGGAAGGGCAGGGTGCCGGCATCCATCTTCTTGTCGTGGAGCATGTGTTCCACCAGCGCGCGGCCATCGCATTCGAGGCCGAGCGCGGAGAGGCTGGCGGGCAGGCCGATCTCGCCGATGTGGCGGGCGACGTGCTCGGCGCTCGCCTGCGGCATCAGGCCCTTGCGGGCGGAGTAGCGCGCGGCCAGCACCATGCCCAGCGCCACGCCTTCGCCGTGGAGCAGGCGGGCGGAGAAGCCGGTTTCGGCCTCCAGCGCATGGCCGAACGTATGGCCGAGGTTGAGCAGCGCGCGCTTGCCGGTGGTCTCGAACTCGTCCTCGGCCACGATGCGCGCCTTGCTCGCCACCGAATGGGCGACGGCATATTCGCGCAGGGCCGCATCGCCGTCGATCATGGCGGCGGCATTGGCATCGCACCAGGCGAAGAAGTCGGCATCGTCGATCAGGCCGTACTTCACCACTTCGGCATAGCCCGCCAGGAGGTCGCGGCGGGGCAGGGTGTCGAGCGCGGAAAGGTCGGCCAGCACCAGCGAGGGCTGGTGGAAGGCGCCGACGAGGTTCTTGCCGGCGGGCGTGTTGATCGCGGTCTTGCCGCCGACGCTCGAATCGACCTGCGCGAGCAGGGTCGTCGGCACCTGGATGAACTTGCAGCCGCGCTTCAGCACCGAGGCGCAGAAACCGGTGAGATCGCCGATCACGCCGCCGCCAAGGGCGATCACGCTGTCGCCCCGCTCGACGCCGAGTTCGAGCAGCCAGTTCACCGTCGCGGCCAGTTCGTCCCACGACTTGGTCGCCTCGCCCGCCGGCAGGATGCGCCAGTGCGGTTCGTGCCCGTTGTCGCGCAGCGACCGTTCGACCACTTCGCCCCATGCCGCATGGACATGGGTGTCGGTCACGATCGGCACGCCCCGCTTGCGCAGCAGGCCGCGGCAATTGGGAACGAGTTCGGCCAGCAGCCCGGCGCCGACGCGCACTTCATAGGGGCGCCCGGCGATGTCGACGCAAATCACAGCCATTGCGAGAGTCCTTGAAGTACCTTGTTGATGGTCTGCACATGCGGCCCGGGGGAGGACAGCACGTGGATGGGGGCCTGCTGGTAGTGCGGGCGGCGTTCGTCCCGCAGGCGGCCGAGGATCTCGCGCGGGTCGCCGCCCTGCAGCAGCGGGCGGTTGTCCTTGCGTGCGGTGCGGTCAACCAGTGTCTCGACTTCGCTGTCGAGCCACACGGTGATGGCGTTGCCGAGGATCAGGTCGCGCGTCTCGGCATTGCAGAAGGCGCCGCCGCCGGTCGCGATCACCGAGCGCTGGGCGCCGGCGGCCAGCAGCCGCGAGATCACGCGGCGCTCGCCGTCGCGGAAATAGGATTCGCCGTAAGTGGCGAAGATTTCCGGGATGGTCATCTGCGCGGAGCGCTCGATCTCGTCGTCGGCGTCGACGAATGGCACGTCGAGCAGGGCGGCGAGGCGTTTGCCCACGCTCGATTTCCCGACGCCCATCATGCCGACCAGCACGATGGGGCGATCGATCCGCCGGGCAAGCGCGGCAATTTCCTGTGTCGAAAACCGGGTCTGTTGAACGTCCATTGCTCCATCGCCTATAGTTGCGCTAGGTCGCAGCGCAAGCATCGGTGAAGGAAGACGAGTGACGATACCAAGGCGCAGGCGGAAGCTTCCGGGCGTAACCGTGGCTGCGGTCCTCGCGATTGTGGTGGTCGTGGGCAGCTGGGCATGGGTCAACGGCGGTCACCGGGAGGTTCGCGACATCGTGGAGACGGTGAAAGTGCCGGACCAGACGAGCGAGAAGGCGCCGCAATGAAGGTCCGTATCCGCACCTGGCATGTGATGGTCGGCACGGCGCTGGCGCTTACTTCGGTTTGGGCCGTGGCGCAGTCGGGCCCCGAATCGCTTCTTCCCAAGGGGTTCGACGAGCCGGCACCGCCGCCGCCCGCCGCGGCGCCTGCGGCAAGTGCGCCGGCCGCTTCCGCCTCCCGTCCCAATCCCGCTTCGGTCTCCACCCCGGTCGTCCAGCCGGTGCCGAAGGCCGCGCCGATGGTGCTGGACGGCGCGCTGGCGGTTCCCGCGCTCACCGGCCCCGGCGGGCTGACGCGCGTGCCGACCCTCGAGGAACTGGAGCGCATGTCGCCCGAGGACTTCGAGGATTTGCTGGGCAACAAGATCGATCTCGACATGCCGCCGCAGGCGCGCCGCTCGATGGAGCGGGTTGGCCTGATCGATGATACCGAGGGCGGCCTGTCGGCGGATTCGCTGGGCTCGCAACATGCCTCGGTGGTCGAGGCCGCGCTGGCCGCGAACCGGGGGCAGCTGGTTTCGCGCTGGGGGCACATTCTCCTGCGCCGTGCGCTGATCTCGCGATTGGCGCCGCCTGCGGGCATGAGCGCGCAGCGTTTCCTGGCGCTGCGCGTGGCGCTCCTGCTGCGCATGGGCGAAAGCGATGCGGCGCGTGCGGTGCTGCAGGATATCGACATCGCCAATTACACGCCGGAACTCGGCAATGCGGCGTTCGACACGTATCAGAATACCGCCGATTTCACCGGCCTGTGCCCGGTCTTCTCGTCGCTCGGCTCGCTGCGCGACGATCCCCAGTGGAACGCCGCCAAGGCGATCTGCGAGGCGTTTCGCGGTAGCGGCACTTCGGCGATGGCCAAACTCGACAAGGCGCGCGTGCGTGGTTCGATGGACCGCATCGACGTGCTGCTGGCGCAGAAGTACGCCGGTGCCGCCGGTCGTTCACGCAAGGCCGTCACCATCGAGTGGGACGGCGTGACGACGGTGACACCGTGGCGCTTCGGCCTTGCCAATGCGGTGGGCCTCACCCCGCCGGACAGCGCGATGAGCGGCGCGGCGCCGATCTATGATGACATGACCGCACTGGCGCCGATGGTCGGCCTTGCCCGCCGCGCCGCCGCGGCCGATTACGCGGGCGGCACCGGCGTGCTCTCGAATGCGGCGATGGTCGATCTCTACAGCCAGCTCTATTCGGATCCCGAAGTGCAGGGCGAGTGGCAGCAGCGCGCGGAAACCCTGCGCAATGCCTATGTGCTCGACGATCCGGCGGCCCGCTTCGCGGCGATGCAGAGCCTGTGGAACGGGGCAAGCGGCGCCAATGCCGTCTATGCCCGCCAGGTCCTCACCGCCGCCGCCGCCGCGCGCATCGCGCCCAGCAAGGATCTGGAGGGCGACGCTCCGGCACTGCTGACCTCGATGCTGGCAGCGGGCTTCGATGCCAATGCGCTCGCCTGGTCGCCGGTCGTCGCCTCGGGCAGCCAGGGCTGGGCGCTGCTGGTGCTGGCGGCCCCCGGACGGATAAAGACGGTGGGATCGAGCGCGGTTTCGACATTTGTCGATGGAGATGACAGCCAGGACAAGCGCCGCAGTGCGTTTCTGGTGGCAGGCCTGGCGGCGCTCGGCCGTATCGACGACGGCGATGCGCGCAGCTTTTCCGGGCAGCTGGGCCTCGGCCTCGACAGCAGTTCGCGTTTTCTCACCGCGCTCGACCGGGCGGCGGGCAATGGGGATGCGGCCAGTGTCGCGCTGCTGGCCGGGCTCGGCATGCAGGGCAGCGACTGGCACCGGATGACGCCGCGCTATCTCTACCATATCGTTTCGGCACTGCGCAGCGTGGGGCTCGACGCCGAAGCGCGGATGATCGCGGCCGAGGCGGTCGCGCGGGCCTGACGGCGTGCGAGGGCGCGGTTCGTCAACCGGCCGTTCGTCAACTGGTAGCGCGCCCGAACGGTTCCTGACGATGCTGGCTGCCGAACGCGGTGCGGCGGCCAATACCCTGGCCGCCTATCGCCGCGATCTCGAAGCGGCGATGGACGAACTGGGGGATCTCGTCGGCGCCAGCGGCGCGGCACTGGCCGGGCTGGGCGCGGCGTGGAGCGATGTCGCCCCGGCAACGCTGGCGCGGCGCTGTTCGGCCTTGCGGCAATTCTACGGTTTCCTTGTCGACGAAGGGCTGCGCGAGGACGATCCTTCGCCCTCGCTCCCGCGTCCGGTCACCCGCCGGCCCTTGCCGCGCCTGCTGTCGCGCGAGGAGGTCACGCGGTTCCTGGCGCGGGCGGAGGAGGAGGCCGAGGGCGACCGCCCGGAAGCGGTGCGCTTGCTTGCGCTGCTGGAACTGCTTTACGGCTCGGGCCTCAGGGCCAGCGAACTGGTGTCGCTGCCGGTGGCGGCGGTGCCGCGTGATGCGCCGTTCCTGCATGTCACCGGCAAGGGCGGCCAGCAGCGCATGGTGCCGGTCAGTTCGCGTGCCCGCGCGGTGCTGTCGCGCTGGCTGGCCTTGCGGCCGGACGGCTCGCGTCATCTGTTTCCCTCGCGCGGGGAGAGCGGTCATCTTACGCGGGTGCGGCTGTTCCAGCTCTTGCGCGATCTGGCCGTGCGCGCCGATCTCGACCCGCAGCGGGTGTCTCCGCATGTGCTGCGCCATGCCTTTGCCACCCACCTGCTCGAAGGCGGGGCCGACTTGCGGGTGCTGCAGACCCTGCTCGGCCATGCGGACATCGCGACCACGCAGATCTACACCCATGTCGATAGCGCCAGGCTGGTGGCGCTGGTCAACGCGCGGCACCCACTCGCCCGATCGGCCTGACGACGCTTGCGGATTTGCGGAACAGGGGGCTTGCCCCGTGCGTTATCGCGCGGAAGAAGAAGCCGAACTTGGCGGATCGGTAAAGGACAAGCGATGAAGAAGGTGCGTGGGGGCTATCGGCGTGCGGCCGTGACCGGAGGGAGCGCGGCGGCGCTGGTCCTGGCGCTGGCGCCGGCCAGCGTGAGTGAGGCGACGGCGGCGGCCGCCGTTCCGGCGGCAAGCGCGATCAGCCAGTCGGACAAGGCGCAAGGCGCCAAGGCCCATCCCGATCTGCTGGCCGAATTCGGCGGGGCCGTCTCCGGTCCGCAGGCGGCTTATGTCGAGCAGGTCGGCAAGACCATCGCGGTGCAGTCCGGCCTGTCGAACGCGCGCGGGGACTTTACCGTCACCTTGCTCAATTCCTCGGTGAACAACGCCTTTGCGATACCCGGCGGGTACATCTACGTGACGCGGCAGTTGACCGCGCTGATGAACAACGAGGCGGAACTGGCCGGTGTGCTGGGGCACGAAGTGGGCCACGTCGCTGCGCGTCATTCGGCCAAGCGCCAGAAAGCGGCGAATCGCAACCAGATCATCGGCGTGCTTGGCTCGCTGCTTTCCGGCGTCCTGCTGGGCGATTCGGCACTGGGCCAGCTTGGCCAGCGGATTGCCTCGCAAGGCTCGCAGATGCTGACGCTGCAGTATTCGCGCACGCAGGAACTCGAGGCCGACCGGCTTGGCATCACCTACCTGAAGCGCGCGGGTTACGATCCGCGCGCGATGGCGAGCGTGCTGGAGAGCCTGGCGCGGCAGAATGCCCTTGAGGCGCAGCTTCAGGGAACCTCGAACCGCGTGCCGGAATGGGCCTCGACGCACCCGGATCCCGCCTCGCGCGTGCGCGATGCGCAGAGTTTGGCGGGCAAGGCGGCGTCGGGCGCGACGAATCGCGACGTTTTCCTCTCGCGAATCGACGGGCTGGTCTACGGGGATGACCCGCATCAGGGCGTGATCGAGGGCAGCCGGTTCACCCATGCCGACTTGCGCTTCACGTTCCAGGCGCCGGACGGGTTCTATCTGGTCAACGGCACGAAGGCGGTGTCGATCAGCGGTGCATCGGGCAAGGCGCAGTTTTCCGGCGGAAAGCTGGGAACCGGCCTCGATTCGTACATCGATGGCGTGTTTGCCGGGCTGACCGACAAGGGGCAGGCGCGAATCAGGCCCGAGAGCGTGGAGCGGGCGACCGTGAACGGCCTTTCCGCCGCTTATGGCGTTGCCCGGGTGCAGACTTCCAGCGGCGCGAACGAGGTCGCGGTCTTCGCCTATGACCTTGGCGGCGGCAATGCCTACCACTTCGTCACCATTACCCGTTCGGGAGGCGCCGCGGTGTTCAATCCGATGTTCAGGAGCTTCCGCCGGATCTCGGCCGCCGAAGCCGGGCAAGTGCGCCCGCGTATGCTACGCGTCGTGGTTGTAAAGACTGGCGACACTTCGCAGTCGCTCGCCCGGCGTATGGCCTATGGCGATGCACAGCTCGATCGCTTCCTGGTGCTGAACGGCCTCCAGGCGGCGGACAAGCTGGTGCCGGGGCAGAAGGTGAAGATCGTTACATACTGAAAAACCCGCGGTTTCCCGCGGGTTTTGCCAGGGCCTCAGGGGCCGGAAACGGAAAGGGGCGGCAGGTGGATACCTGCCGCCCCCAAACCGTTTAGCTCGAAAGCCTATCAGGCGTTCGTCGTGCCGATAGCCGACGAGGTCTTCGAGAAGGTCGAGGTGAGCTGCGAGCCCATGCCCTGCATGGCGGCAATGGCGGCGACGGCGATCAGAGCGGCGATGAGGCCGTATTCGATTGCGGTGGCGCCTTCTTCATTGCGACGCAGCTTGGCGAGAAACTTCATGGTATGTCTCCTGAAAAATAGCAGTCTTCTGTACCCGGTCCTTCCCGCCTGGCGTCTCGCTTCAGCGCTTCGGACAATCTTGGTTCTAG
The DNA here is from genome assembly GCF_006874585.1 of Sphingomonas sp. IC081. Lineage (GTDB taxonomy): Bacteria > Pseudomonadota > Alphaproteobacteria > Sphingomonadales > Sphingomonadaceae > Novosphingobium. The sequence continues at coordinate 1,983,154 of NZ_CP029761.1, read as the reverse complement.
GGGGGAAGTGTTGAAAATTGCTTAAGTTGGAGTTTGCTTCAACTTGCGGAAATTGCGGCGTCCGATTTGGAGTAGATGCTGTTCCACATCGCCACGGTCTCGTCGGCGGCGCCGCTGATGGCGACCACGACGACCAGCACGATCATTGCCAGGATGAGACCGTATTCCACGGTGGTGGCCGCGGTCTGTTCCTTGAAGACTTGAAGGCTGATCGATCGGATGCTCATGCGTAAACCCACAGTTCTCCAGAACACTCCGGGGAGTGCCATGGGGGCGTTAACGAGTTCCTAAGAAGGGCGTCGAAGCTGGAAAGTTCCTTTACACCGCTCCTGGTGGTCGCCGTTGCGCTGGTGCGCGCGGACGGCTCCGTATTGATGCAGCAGCGACCGTTTGCGAATACGCATGGCGGCCTATGGGAATTCCCCGGGGGCAAGGTTGATCCGGGAGAAAGCCCCGAGCATGCCGCCGTCCGGGAGCTCCAGGAGGAACTGGGGCTGACGCTGGATGCGGATTTGCTGGAGGCGGTCGGTTTCGCGAGCGGATGGACCGGAGCGGAGGGCGAGGCGAAGCGCCGCTCGCTTGTCATTCTTCTTTACGCGTGCCGCCAATGGCAGGGCGAGCCGCATCCGCATGAGGCCGAGGCCATCGACTGGCTTGCCCCCGGGGCGATCGAAACCCTTGCAATGCCGCCTCTGGATTACCCGCTGGCGAGGGCCTTGTGCAAATTCCTGGAAGAAAGTTCGATATAGGCGTTGACGGGGGGCGGATCCCTTTCTATTGGCGCCACTCCAACGCGCCCGTAGCTCAGCTGGATAGAGCATCAGACTACGAATCTGAGGGTCGGACGTTCGAATCGTTCCGGGCGCGCCACTTTCCTCTCGGGGAAAATGTGGCCTTGGTTGGAAAGAAAATTGGCACGCGCCCGTAGCTCAGCTGGATAGAGCATCAGACTACGAATCTGAGGGTCGGACGTTCGAATCGTTCCGGGCGCGCCATTTTTCCTTCGAAAGGTCCCAGGCCTTTCGAGCCTTACATAGGGCATCGTGCGCGCCCGTAGCTCAGCTGGATAGAGCATCAGACTACGAATCTGAGGGTCGGACGTTCGAATCGTTCCGGGCGCGCCATTTCGGTTCAAAGGCACGAACGCCTAGCACCGCCGCCTCTACGCCAGAGGCGGCGGTTAGCGTTCGGAGCAATTCGCTCCGCAGTCCACGGATACGAACCTCTTTCCGGCTCACGACTTCCACGCGCTGCGCGACCGCCCGCACCTGATCGCGGGCAAACGTCCCGTCTCCATTGCGTAGCTTCTTGCGAAGGGCGGCCGCGAACGCACGCAGGCTCTCGGGCGTGATCGCCGGGCCGATCTTCACGATATGCGCCAAGGCGCGCTCGGAATCGCCCTTGGCTTGGTCCCGCGTCGCGGTCAGCTCGGCAATGCGATCTTTCAGCGAAGGGTCGCTCACGTCGATCACCCCGTTCTCAATCGCGTCATAGAGGCGCTTGAGCTTGGCTTCCGCCTCGGTCGCCCGCCGCTCAAGATCGGCGACATGCTCGCGGCGCTGGTTGACCCACTCGTCGCGGCGTTCGAGGATCTGATCCATCAGAGCTTCGAGCCGTGCCGGGTCGAGCAGCCGCGCTTCGAGATGATCGACCACGGCCTCATTGAGCCGGTCCATAGGCACGGTGATGCCGGGACAGCCGGTCGCACCCTGCCGCGCCTTCGTCGAGCAGGTGTAATAGCGATATTCCCGCCCGACGCTGCTGGTGCCCGTGCGCAGCGTCATCGCGCCGCCGCAGCACGCGCAGAAGCAGATGCCGGTAAGCAGCGTAGGGCCGCCCACCGCCATCGGCGGCATCATCTTCGGGCTGCGAGCCTTGAGCGAACGCTGGACGGCCTCGAACTCCGCTTCCGAGACAATCGCCGGCACTTCCATGACGGCGTGCTCGCTCTCCGGCTTCGGCGTCTTCGTCTTGTGATCGCGGGTGTTGAAGCGGTGCTGCCCGATATAGGTCGTGCGGGTGAGCACTTGATGGACCGCGCCCAATCCCCAGCGCCCGCCGTCGCGAGTGCGGATATTGTTCTCATTGAGCCAGGTGGCGATCGACTTGAGGCCCATCGCCCCCCGGTTATCGACGCCGTTGAGCGCCATGCGGTAGATGCGTCGCACCGTCTCGGCCTGGATCGGGTCGATCTCCAGCTTCTTCTTGATCTTCGCGCCGCGCTCCCCGGCCGCCACCACGCGGTAGCCGATCGGCGCGCGGGCGCCATTCCAGAAGCCTTGCCGGGCATTCTCCTTCATCGCCCGAAGCGTATGCTTCCCATTCTCTTTCGACTGATATTCGTCGAACAGCGTCATGATCTGACGCATCATGATGCTCATCGGATCGTCACCCAGGTCTTGCGTGATCGAGACGAGCTTCACCCCGTTCTTCGCCAGCTTGCGGACGTAGAACTCGAACTGGAACTGGTCGCGGAAGAACCGCGAGAAGCTATGAACGACGATGACGGTGAACGTCGGGGGCTTTGTCATCGCCGCGTCGATCATGGCTTGAAAGGCAGGTCGGCGATCGTCGGTCGCGGTGTTGCCCGGCTCGACGAACTCGGCCGCGACCTCCCAGCCGCGCGACAGGCAATAGCCTTCGATCTGGCGGCGCTGGTCGGGAATCGACAGGTCGCTCTCGGCCTGCCGGCCGGTCGAGACCCGTAGGTAGAGCGCAGCACGGGCGGTCGCCACGACCGGCGGGGTTTCCTCGACGCGAAGGGCGGCGTCGGTCATGGCATGATCCTCCTTATCTCACGGCACGGGTCCGAACAGGTCGTCCAACTCCTTGCGCAAATGGCCTTCGATGCTGCGCAACTCGGCGTCGCCGATGGGAACCCGCTCGGGCCAGTCGTCCGTGACGACGATCGCGCCGCTATCCTTGATGACGCGCGCGCGGGGCGCGGCTCGCTGCGGCGGCGCGCGCATATAGTCGTGCAGGTCTTCGAGACCTTCCGACCAGCCGCGGGGCGCGCGGCGACGACGTTTGCGAGGCAGGGCCATGCCGCAACGCTGCCGCGCGGCCACGCAGGGCGCAATTGGTTCGACCGGGCGTAGCGCAGATAGGGGCTCATGGCGGGTCTGGCGAAGCTGCCCCCAAACGCTCCCTCGCTTCCGACTCGCTCGCGGCCGCCAGCAGCACCGCCCAATCGTCGGGCGGGTTGCCCTTGTCGAGCATCTTGCGGAACACCGCATACGCGTCTGACTTCGATCCATAGGTGCGCAGCGTGGTCTCGTCGTTCACCCAGGCGAACACGATGACCTTCGCGCTGGTGCTGTAGCGGAAGAATAGCCGGAACCGGCCGCCGCCAAACTTCGCCCGGAACCAGTGTTTGCGATCGTCGCCCAACGTGCCCCCCTGCCGATATTCCGGGCGCGTGGGGTCTTGGGGAATGGTCTCGAATACGAGCTGGCGCAGCGCTTCCAGCAATTTCGCATTGGCCGATTTGCGCCAGCCGCGCGGGTCTTTCTCCCGCAGACGCGCGACGGCCGCCCCCAACTTCTCGAATTGATCGAGAAACAGAGGGTGGGCAATGAGTTGCCACCCATTGACGACCATCATCAGAGATCGACATCGCCGTCGATCGGCGCATCGAGATCGACCTTAACGCCCTCGGTTAGCGCCGCAATGCGTTCGGCGAGCGCGGGGGAAAGCGCAGTCAGCGCCTCGGGCCGGCGTTTGATATCCTCGGCCAGAAACGTCAGAAAGCTGTCGATCGCCGGATCGTCATGCTCGGCATCGGCGCGATGCACCGACACGCCATGCTCATCGACGCGGAAAGCGATCTTGCCGCCGTAATCGACGCCGAGCGCCTGGCGGACGGACTTCGGAATCGTCGTCTGGCCCTTGGCGGTGATGGTGCTGATTTCTTCGAGCAATGCGGGCATGGCTCATCTCCTCTGCCCGCTGCATGTAAGGAAAATACATTACATTGTCAAGGTGGAGCCTTCCACCGGCATCACATCCTCCCGAAAGTCCCTCCAGGTGAATCAGGACCGATAGAAGAAGAAACTGCTTGGTTGCGTCTCGTTGGACTGGCCCAAGGCCAGAACATATGGCGAAACCTATCTTCTTCCGGCAGTGTTGCGTGCGGGGCTTCACTATTACAACCGCTGCGAGTCGCGGGGAGGACGGGGGCGGGATGATTCTCACTGACAATGAGACAAAAGTCGATCTCCTCAACAATGAGGCGATCGCCAAGACCATCATCGAGCTGCTGCGCGAAAAGCCCGAGCGCGCCGTGACGATCGGCGTTCACGGCGACTGGGGTGCGGGCAAATCCAGCATCTTGGAGATGATCGAAAACGGCCTCAGTTCGGATGAGGACGTGCTCTGCATCAAATTCAACGGATGGCGCTTTCAAGGATTCGAAGACGCCAAAATCGCGCTGATCGAGGGCATCGTCACCGGGCTTATCGAAAAACGCCCGTTGCTCACCCAAGCCGGCGTAGCCGTGAAAGACATCTTCCGGCGGATCGATTGGCTAAAGATCGCGCGGCACGGGGGCGGGCTCGCTTTCACCGCATTCACCGGCATTCCCACAGCCGATCAGATCGGCGCGGTGGTCGGCACCTTGAAGGGTATCTTCTCCGATCCCTCGAAACTCGCCACGCAGGAGAATTACGACAAAGCGATCGACGGTGTGCAAGGTCTGCTGAAGCCGGGAGAGTCGAAAAATGTGCCGGAAGAGATCGAGGCGTTCCGGAAAGCTTTTGACGATCTGCTCAAGCAGGCGGGCATCAAGCAACTGATCGTCCTCATCGACGATCTCGACCGCTGCCTGCCGGACACGGCGATCGAAACGCTCGAAGCCGTCCGGCTGTTCGTCTTCACCGCCCGCACCGCGTTCATCGTCGCGGCCGACGAGGCGATGATCGAATATTCGGTGCGCAAACATTTCCCCGAGCTGCCGGACACGACCGGACCCCGCGACTATGCGCGCAACTATCTCGAAAAGCTGATCCAGATTCCGTTCCGGATTCCGGCCTTGGGCGAGACCGAAACCCGCATCTACGTCACCCTGTTGCTCATCGGCGCCGAGCTGGGCGAGGACGATCCCGCTTACTCCGCGCTCATCACCGTCGCGCGAGAATTGCTCAAACGGCCCTGGAAGACGGCCGGGCTCGACGCGCAGACGGTCAAGACCGCCTTGGGCGACAAAGCCGGCCAGGTCCAGAACGCGCTCACCTTGAGCGACCAGATCGGTCCGATCCTGGCCAGCGGCACTCAGGGCAATCCGCGGCAGATCAAGCGCTTCCTGAACACCCTGCTGCTGCGCCATCAGACCGCGCTCGCTCGCGGCTTCGGAGAAGAGGTGAAGCTGCCCGTTCTGGCGAAGCTCATGCTGGCCGAACGGTTCCTCTCCAGATTGTTCGACCAGATCGCAAGCGCCGCTGCCCGTGATCCGGACGGCCGCTGCGTAGATTTGGCGGCGCTTGAAGCCGCTGCGCCCGAGGAGAAGCCAGCCCCCAAGGCGAAGCGGGCCGGGCCTAAGATCAGTTCCACCGATGACGCCAAGCCGACCGCCGTGCCGGACTCCAAGGACAGCGCCATCCTGACGGAATGGAAGGCGGCCGACGCGATACGGGCCTGGGCGCGGCTGTCACCGGCCTTGGCCGAAGTCGATCTGCGCCCCTATCTGTTCGTGACCAAGGATCGGAAGGACTACTTCGGCGCGGCCTCCGTCCTCGGGCGTCTCGCCGCTGTGGTCGAGAAGCTGCTCGGCCCGAAACTTGCCGTCCAGGCGTTCGAAGGCGAACTCAAGCAGCTCGTTCCGGCCGAGGCCGCGCAGGTCTTCGAGGAGCTGCGAGGGCGCGTAATGGGTGGCGACGCCTTCGATACGGCTCCGCCCGGCATTGACGGGCTCGCGGTGCTGGTTCGCGCCCATCCGACATTGCAAGCCAATCTTCTCGACTTGCTCGAAGCCGTGCCAGCCGATCGGTGCGGGCCGTGGCCCGCGTCAGGTTGGGAGGGAATCATCAAGGACTCTGACGCCGTGGCGCGCTTCGAGAAGCTACTCCAGGGATGGTCCACGTCTCAATCTTCCTTCCTGAAGACGACGGCCAGCGCCGCGCTTCGCACTCGAAAAGGCGGGCGCTGATGGGAACGTCGAACGCTTATGGGGGCGCAGGTGGTGGCACGCCGTTGATCCCGAGTTGGTTGCAGGGCGACGGTGACGGCGGGGCCGGTGCGGGCGCGGGTGATGGCGACGGGGCACAGCCGCCGTCACCTGATGGATCGCCTCCAGCCGTTCCTCCAGCACCAGCGCCGCGGCCGACCGCGCCGGCAGGAGCATCGGATCGGTTCACATCGGCCCGAAACAATTTCACTCGCTTCGCAAGTTCGGGCGGAAGCGACCGCAAGAGCCTCGGCCGCGCGGTCTCGCAATATGTGTCCAAATCGGCGGGCGGCTCACGCCAGGCCGCGCAGCGCATGGGCTCATCACGGGGCGCGGGCGCTGGACTGGTCAGGTTCCTCAACGACGCCAGCGCGAATGGCGTTCGCGAAGCGCTGCGAACGCTCAACCTCGAAAGCCTCGCCGGGCGTCCGATCGAGGAAGTGTTCGCGGGACTCGCCGATTACATCTGCCCCGAAGGCGGGTCGATAGACGAGGGCATCGCGCGGGACGCCTTCGTCGAGACCATCGCCGATCTCGCCGGTGCGGGCATTACCGACATCGACGCGCTGACACCGGGCCAGATCCAGACCGTCTTCGAACTATACGCGACGCACGCGATCGAGGCGCGCATCTGCAACGACATCGGCACCAAGGTCGTGACTTTGCCCGCCGACCCACGCGCGGCCGAGAGGGTTCAGGCGCAACTGCGTGATTTCATCCAGCGTGGTGTCAGCGACGCGATCAACGCCGCGGGCGTCAATATTCAGTCGCTGACCCCCGATGCAGTGATGGGCTTCGTAACCAGCGTCTATCAATCCGCCTTCGACGTGTTGCAGACGATGGGCGATGGGGAGGCAGCGAAATGAGGCGCCATGTCATCATCGGCCGTTTCGGGCCGGACGATAAGACCCGCGTCCCCAAGGCGCGCGACGAGGTTGCATCGACCTTGCAGTTGGTGGCGGGCAAGCGTCTCGATCATGGGATCGGCCATGCCTTGGCCGACCTCAAAGCTTTGCATCTGACACCGAGCGAGATCGGCGCGGACATACTGGTGGTCGCGGCCCATGTTCATGCCGCAGACACACGCATCTCCCGCTCGACCGAATCGCAGGACGCCTGGACGCGCGAGATTCGGCTGGTCATCCCGGTGAGCGATCCGGTGCGATGGACGGCCGCGGCGCCCATCCTGGTCCGCGCCCTGAACTTTCTGACAGGCGACAGATGGGATGTGGGTTTCCGCAAACGGGCCAAGGGCTATGCGAAGCTGGTTCCCGTCGCGGCACCCACCCTTATTCCCGCCCCGTTCGATGGCGTGAGTCTGTTCTCCGGTGGCTTGGACAGCCTGATCGGCGCGATCGACAGCTTGAATGCCGGCGAGACGCCGCTTCTGGTCAGCCATGCTGGCGAAGGACTGGTGAGCAAGTCGCAGGAGCAGTGCTTCGACGGTTTGAAAGCCGCTTATAAAGCATCTGCCTTCGATCGGCTGCGGGTGTGGATGAGCTTCGATAGCGGGTTTGTCGAGGATGTCGGATCGGAGGACACCACACGCGGTCGATCCTTCCTGTTCTTCTCGCTGGGTGTCGCCGCCGGCACGGCGCTCGACCGCGCCTTCGTGCTCAAGGTTCCCGAGAACGGTCTGATCGCGCTCAACGTGCCGCTCGATCGGCTCCGGCTCGGTGCGCTCAGCACCCGGACGACGCATCCTTTCTACATGGCCCGGTGGAACGAATTGCTTGGCGCGCTTGGTGTCGGAGGGAAGGTCGAGAATCCCTATTGGGACAAGACCAAGGGAGAAATGGTCGCCGAGTGCGCCAATCCGACCCTGTTGAAGCAGCTCGCCCCGCTGTCGCTATCATGTTCGTCACCGACGAAGGGGCGCTGGACCAAGAAGCCGCAGGGGCACTGCGGATACTGCCTGCCGTGTCTCATTCGGCGAGCCTCTCTGCGAGGCAAGGATTCGACAGTTTACGGCGTACCCGACCTGAAGGCTGCCACGTTGGACACCAGGCAGGCCGAAGGTCAGCAGGTCCGATCCTTCCAGATCGCGGTCGCGAGGCTATCGAAGCGCCCGGAACTCGCCAAGGCCCTCATCCACAAGCCGGGGCCGCTCTATGATGATCCCTCCCGCCACGATGATCTGGCCGATGTCTATCGCCGCGGATTGGAGGAGGTTGGACGCTTGCTGACTGGCGTTCGCGCCGCACCGTCGTAAGAGGCCCCATGCGATCGGGTCTCGTCGATTTTCATTGCCACCTCGATCTCTACCCCGACCACGCGGCCGCGGTGGAGCGCTGCGAGCGCGATGGCGTGTTCACTCTCACCGTGACTACCACCCCCAAGGCTTGGCCGCGAAACCACGAACTGGCGTCCGCCACGCATCATGTTCGGGCGGCTCTCGGCCTGCATCCTCAACTGGTCGCCGAACGCGCTCATGAGATCGGGCTATGGGAGGAATTGCTGCCGCGCACCCGCTATGTCGGCGAGGTCGGGCTGGACGCCGGCCCGCGGTTCTACAGGTCGTTCGAGATGCAGAAGGAGATTTTCGCTCGCGTGCTGACGCTGTGTGCGGCGGCGGGGAACAAGATCGTCACGACGCATAGCGTCCGCGCGACCAAGGCCGTCCTCGATATGATTGAGCAATACATGCCGCCCCCGCGCGGGCGCGTGGTGCTTCATTGGTTCACGGGCACCGCAGCAGAGGCCAAGAGAGCAGTCGATCTCGGCTGCTATTTTTCGTTGAACGCGGAGATGCTCGCGAATGAGAAGCGCGCGGCGATTACCAAGGCGCTCCCGTTGGATCGCGTTCTGACGGAGACAGATGGGCCATTCACTCAGACCGACGCCCGTCCGACCACGCCGAGCGATGTCTGGATCGCTGTCGAAGGTATGGCGCGTCTGCACGGAATGCCGCCCGCTGATATGTCCGCCACGATAATGCGGAATCTCAAAAGCCTGCTTGTAGAACAAGCATAGACGCCACCCGTAAGATCGAAGCTCTATCGCCGCTGGCTGGGCAGAGGTCGTCTCAGATTTCGCTGCCCTGCTCGCGCCGCAATTCTCGAATGCGCTCGATAACGGGTGAGCTGAGCGTGGGGCGATTGATGTCGCGGAACAGCCGATTGACCTTGATGGCCCCAGAGTCCTCAAGGATCATCCGGCGAGTTTCTCTCCAATCCCGTTGGAATTGCGCGAGACGCGCTTGACGTTCGCTTTCGGGCAGGTCGCGCAGGTCTTCCACACCCATGAAAAGCGCGGTGCAATGGGCGCCCAGTTCCTCGTCTATATAGAGGACGCTGCGCGTTGTATGTTCCGCGATCGGCATGATGGCTGCGGAGATCAGCTCGTGCCGCTCGGCCGCCGACAGGTTCGCATTGTCGATCACTTCGTTCGCGATCCGGTGGCTGTCAAATAGGATACTTATAAGCGAGTCGTAGGCTTCGAGGCGCTTGGCGAAGATCGCCGCTGCGAATTGTTCTGCTCTTTGCCGTCGTCTCAATAACTCCCCCAATATGATGCCCAGAGGGACACCCACGAGACCGATCAGGGCTCCGGTTAATTGTGACCAGTCCATAGACTTTCCCCCAAGCTAATAGCCCTCCCGGACGCAATCCGATTCCGCCCGCTGTATTCTAATCCACCTCGCTTTAGTGTGCGGATGGTGTCTTTTTGCTGCTATCATTTTCCGGTTTGAGGGGGAAAGCTTTCCCCTGCTGGCGAGCCCCAGGCGGGTCTCGCCAGACCCCTTCAAGCGGGGACACCCCCAGGCTGTGCTAAAACCCACGGAGCGGGCAAGCCTGTCCGGCGATCCTGAAGCCGTTTCACGGGCAAATGGCGTTGGCCGAGAGCGACCAACGCCCGAAATTAGCCGGCCGTCTGTTGAAAACCGGGGTACAGCCGGGAAGCGGAGTGGCGAATCTAAGGCGCCGGCTTTGGAATGGCCACCGTTTCTGGAGTCGGCTTCCTGCCGTGCATGAACGCCTGAACCATGAACCATGCGAACGCGAAGACGCCGAATGCGAACACGACATCGCCGGGCACCCTTGCCCAGACCAGCGCCTGCATGATCGGGCTATGGATGAACTCCGCTGAGCGCGCATAGGCATAGCCGTGCTCGATGCTGGCATAAGTTTGCAGGATGCCCTGCGGGAGCAGCGACAGGAAGGTCATCATTCCAAGGCCGATATTGAGCGACCAGAAGGAGATCCTGATCCATTTCTGGTTCCATCGCGTGACGTCGGTCAATCCACGCATGCAATAGAGCGTGAGCCCCAGGCCGAGCATGCCATAGACGCCGAACAGCGCGGCGTGGCCATGGTTCGCCGTCGTGTTCAACCCCTGCATGTAATAGAGCGCGATCGGTGGGTTGATGAGGAAGCCGAACAGGCCGGCGCCGACCAGATTCCAGAACAGGACGGCGGCGAAAAACATGAACGGCCAGTGGTAAATCCGTTCCCACTCGGCTTCATGCTCGACCTTGTGCCGCGTATAGGCTTCGAAGCCGACCACCAGCAGCGGCACCACTTCCAACGCCGAAATCATCGCGCCGACCGCGATCACCGACGTCGGCGTCCCGCTGAAATACAGGTGATGGAAGGTCCCGAGCACCCCGCCGAACAGGAAGATGATCGTCGCGAACAACACCATCACGGTGGCGGTAGAGGTTCGCAGGATGCCCATCTGGACGAACAGCAGCGAGATGATGGCCGTGGCGAAGACTTCGAAAATGCCCTCGACCCACAAATGCACCACCCACCAGCGCCAATATTCCATGATGGCGATGTTCGTATGCTGACCCCACATCAGCCCCGCGCCGTAGAGCAGCCCGATGGCGAGCGCTGACACCAGCACGAGATAGATGAGGGACTTTCCGCCCTCCCGTCGCAGCACGGGCCAGAGCGCGCGCACCACCAGCGCCACCCAGAGGAACAGGCCAATCAGGAGGTAGATCTGCCAGAAGCGGCCGAGATCGACATATTCATAGCCCTGATGCCCGAACCAGAAATTCGCCGTCAGACTGGTGAAGAAGCGGTGGACGGCCGCCCATTGCCCGGCAAAGGAGCCGATGACGATGACCAGCAGGCTGACGAACAGGAAATTGACGCCGAGCCGCTGGAACTTGGGGTCGCGTCCCCCGAGCATCGGCGCGACATAGAGCCCGGTCGCCAGCCATGCCGTGGCGATCCACAGCACCGCGAGTTGCGTGTGCCATGTGCGGGTGATCGTGTAGGGAAGATATTCTGCAAAAGGCAGGCCATAGAGCCCTTGTCCCTCGACCGCATAATGAGCGGTGACAATGCCCAGCAGCACCTGCCCCACGAACAACGCGCAGACGACCCAGAAATATTTCGCGGTAGCCCGCATCGACGGTGTGATTACGGCCTGTCCCAGAAGATCAGAGGTCGCCATGCCGCCCTCGGGCAGGATGTCGCCGCGCCAGACGTCGAACTGCTTGGCGTAATAGGCGATGAGTGCGCCTGCCGCTGCAAGCAGCAGGATGACCGAAGCAAGGCTCCACAACAGAGTGCCGGTGGTTGGGCTATTGCCCACCAGGGGTTCGTGCGGCCAGTTGCTGGTATAAGTGATGTTCTGGCCCGGACGATCGGTGGTCGCCCCCCAGGCCGTCCAGAAATAGAAGGCGGTAAGCTGCCGGGCTTCCGCGGCCGACAGCTCGCCATAGACCGGGAAGGCATAGTCGCGGCGGAGCTTTAGCGAGGCAGGATCGCCGCCATCGTACAGGCTTACGAAATGCTGCTGCACCTGCCGAATTGCGCGCGCGCGGGTGTCGCTGACCGTGATGGCGCCGGACGCGGGGTCATAGCTGTTCCTGCGCATTTCCTCTTGCAGCGCGGCCTTTCGCATCGCTTCCGCCTGCGTGGGGGACACGCCCGCGGGGAGCGGAGTGGCCGATAGGGCGAGCAGTGCCTCCGCCTCGCGGTGCAGCCAGTCGGCGCTCCAGTCGGGCGCCAGATAGCTGCCATGGCCCCAGATCGAGCCCTGCTCCATGCCGCCGATCGACTGCCAGATATTCTGGCCGGTCTCGATGTCCGCGCGCGTGAACAATGTCTCGCCGCTTTGGGACTTCACTGCTTCGGGAATGGGCGGCGCCTGCTGGTAGATCTGCTGCCCGAGCAACAGTAGGATCCCGAACATGACCACCATGCCGACCGACAGGATGATCCACAGCCTTTTGATGCTGAATGTCGTTTGATAGCTCTTCATGCCCCAAACCCCCTCTGTTCAGAATAGTCCGTGACTACCGCCTACCGCGCCCAAAATTGTTATGATGCTGACTGCAAGTAATAACTGATGCAGCCGGATCATTCGAGCGAAATCCGCCTCGGGTGACTGTGTATTGGCGAGACGACGATGGAGATGCAGCGGCTCGATGACGAACAACATCAGCGCAAACACGGTCCAGAGCGCGACCATCAGGTGCATCCACCAGAACCGGCCGTCGAGGAAGCGGCTCCACAGATCGGCGCGCGCCACCAGCCACAGGCCACTTGCGCCGGCAAGTAGAACCCACACGCGTGCCTGCCAGGCAAAGCGCGCCTCCATCTGCTGAAAACGGCGCAAGCGATCCTGCGGCAGTTCCGTTGCCTTAAGCGTCGGCATCAGCACCCAGGTGACGAAACCGACGCCGCCTATCCAGAACAGGACCGCGATGACATGCACCGTGCGAGCAAGGGCGAAGTCATCCACGGTCCGCGTCTTCGACAAGCTCTGGGCGTTCCCGGTAGAACTCGACCTGCATCGTCATGGGGCCGAGCGGAACGACATGATGGGTTGCCTGCGGCGGGATGATCGCGGGCCTGTCGGGCGTCACGAGCTGCTCGCTCGGCGGATCGACGAAAACGAGCCGCACTTCGCCCTCCAGCATCCGCAGGAGGCCCCAGGTGCCTGCTTTGGTGCGATGATCGTTGCGCAGCGCGTCGGGTAGGCTTTGCTCATCGAAGATCGGCGATGCGCCGTAGGGGACCGGTGTCACGACGCGGCCCTCGCGGAAATGGCGGCCAGACCGCCCCGGTCGATCTTGATGCCGGTCAGCAAGCTCTCGCCAATGCGTTGCGCCGCTTCGCCAAACCGGTCCGCGACCGCTGCGTTCGGCGCGATCCGGTCAAGCGTCTGGTCCCAAAGCGACTGCCAGCGCGCGAAATGCGCCTCATCAAGCTCGCCGATCGCGATATGCTTGCGCATCGGATTGCCGCTGAACCGACCGGATTCGAGCATGATCGAGGCCCAGAAATCCTTCATCCGCGTCAAATGATGCGGCCAGTCGCCGATGCGTTCAGCAAAGATCGGACCGAGCATGTCGTCCTGCCGGACGGTGTCGTAGAACCTCTCCACGAGCCGCGAGATGAAAGCATCATCGATCCCGCAGGCGAGCGCATCCGCCATCTTGCGCGCCCGCGCCTGCTCGGCATGGTTCGACGTCATTGCCTGCCTCGACTCGATTAAGATGAATTTCCTATGCATGGTTTACGCGCCTTGGCGGATAAAACCAATATATGATATGCATCTTTTATGAGATTGTCCGTCCAGACCGACTATGCCCTTCGCACATTGATGTTCCTGGCCGTGAAGGACGGCCACCATTCGATCGCCGAGATCGCACACGCATATGGCATCTCGAAGAACCATCTGATGAAAGTGGCGCAGCGACTGGCCGCGGAGGGATTTGTCGAGGGTGTGCGGGGCCGGAGCGGGAGCCTCAAGCTCACGCGGCCCGCCAATGCCCTGAACGTCGGTTCGATCATGCGCATCATGGAAGACACCGGGACATTCGTCGAATGCTTCGACGCGGCGACCAACAGCTGCGTCGTGACGCCCGCATGCGGCTTGCGCCATGCCTTGGCAGGCGCGCTGGAAGCTTTCGCGCGACACCTCGATCAGTTCACCATCGCCGATCTCGTACCGGATTCCAAAAGCTACGGGTGGCAGCTCGACGCGCAAGCGGCCACTGCTTCGACGTAACGGAGAACCCGGCGCTTCTGACCTGATCCTTCTCGGAAGCCCGCAACATCTGTAATGAGTTATTACGCCACCTGGCGCAGATGTTCAAAGCCAATAACAAGCTTTTACTCATGAACCTGTCAGTGTAGAATCCAATTATCTTCCCATCTTCCGCGCCGGGGTGTGCATGAGTTTTATTGAGGGACTCGCGCGAGATCAGGTCAGCCTGCTTCCTCCTTGTGTTGATGACTATGTTTCCCCGGACGCATTGGTCCGAGTCGTCGATGCTTTTGTTACCAGCTTGAACTTGGCTGAGCTTGGCTTCGGTCGCGCTATCGCTGCGGTCACCGGCCGCCCTGGATACCATCCAGGCGATATGCTCCGGCTGTACATCTGGGGCTATCTCAACCAGGTTCGGTCCTCACGCCAATTGGAACGAGCGTGTGTCCGCGACCTCGAAGCGCTTTGGCTAATGCGCCGGCTTGCCCCGGATTACCGAACGATCGCCTCCTTTCGTCATGACAATCCGGAAGCCATTGTCGGCGCCAGCGCTGCATTCATCCAGTTCTGCCGCGAAACCGGCTTGATCAGCGGTCGATTGGTCGCGCTGGACGGGACGAAGATGCGCGCGGTCGCGAGCTCAAAGAACATCGCTGGCGCCGACCGGCTTGCCCGTGACGTTGCGCACACCGAAAAGGAGATCGCCTACTACCTTGAGCGGCTCGACATCATAGATGAGGCAGTGGACCAGGGGTTCGACGATCAGCCCAAACATCGGGAGGCGTTCACCACTGCGATCGAGACCCTCGGGCGCCGCAAGGACAGGCTCGTGCGCCGGCAGGACATCCTGAAGGATCGCGACGAGACGGCTTTGGTCTTTGGCGAGTCCGACGCGCGGCCGATGGGCTATGGACGTTCTCCCAAGACACCCTGCTACAACATGCAAAGCGTGGTCGATGTAGATAGCGGCCTGATCATACATCACGACGTGACCAACGAGGCAAACGACAGCCAGCTCCTGCATCCAATGTCGATGGCGACGATGGAGGTGCTTGAGGTTGACGAGCTCAAAGTCCTGGCCGACGGCGGTTACTCCAACGCCCAGGCGGTCGCGCAATGCGAGCGCGACCATATTGAGGTCGCGGCGCCGATCAAACGCGGTGCCATGAGCACCGATTTTTTCCGGCCAGCGCAGTTCGTGTATGATGAGGGGACCGACACAATCCGGTGCCCCGCCGGCAAGACGTTGAGACCATCCGGCAAACATACCCGCAACCGTGCGATCCGATATAGAACGTCTGCATGCAAAGACTGTCGGCTGAAGAGCCGATGCACGTCCGGCGCCCAACGGACCATCCATCGGTTGTTCGACCAGGCGGCGCTGGATCGTATGGAGGCCAGAATCTACGCGGATCCGAGCTTGATGGTGACCCGCCGATGTACTGTAGAGCACCCCTTCGGCACGATTAAACGGATGTCCGGCGGCGGAAGGTTCCTCACGCGAGGTCTCAGAGCGGTAAAGGCCGAAGCGGCTCTCTCGATTGTCGCCTTCAACATCCTCCATGCAGTAAATGCCTTCGGTGCCGAGCGACTGACGCCAGCGGGGTGAGACGCGCGTCGCGGTGCTGGCGGCGGCGGATTAGACGAATGAGTTTTTGCACAGCCTGCCCCGCAACGCCCCGCTTGGCGTGTTCACGCCGAACCGTAAATCCGCCCCGGCGGATTTGGGTCTTTCCCATGCTGCGGAGATCGGGCCAGGGCTGCGCCGGCCCGATCGGGTTGTTTGTGTGCAACCGGTCACGTGGGTGACGTTTCAGACCGGTCAGCTGGGTGACAGTTTTCGAGAGAGTGGCGGCGCCGTTTGCCCGGGCGCACTCGGATGAGCTTCTGTTTGCCCTTGATGTAGCCCAGCAGGATTGGGCCGAAGCGAACCTCGTATTCGTCGTCTGCTATCTCGAAGATGCCGATGCGTTCGCCGTTCAGCACCTCGGAGACGAACAGCTCCCGCCCACGCCAGCGGATCGATCCGCTGATCCGCACGGTGCGTACCTCGGTTGCGCCCCAGTATGCCGGCGAGCGCAGCTTGCCGTCCCATAGTCTTGGAGACGGCGTGAAGACCCGCGCCGGCGGGATCTGACCCAGGGCTTCGTGAGGACGTTCCTCGTTGAAGACCTGCCGGAACCGCTCGAGCCGGGCCAGCTGAGCGTTCGCCGTGAGCGAAGGCGGCGTCGCGGCCTCGCGCTTCAACGTCTGGTGCATCCGCTCGTGGCGACCGTTTTCCTGCGGCTTGCCTGGCGTAATTCGCTCAGGCGTAATGCCCATCCGCACAAAGTTCACTGCCAACCTGGACAGTCCGCCCGCCGCGACCGCGCCGAACGGTGGGCCGTTGTCCGAGCGGATCGCTCGCGGCAGCCCATATTCCTTGAACGCCCGGACCAGGATCGGCCACACCGTCTCGAAGTCGGGATGCTCGACCGCTTGGCAGACGAGTAGGTAGCGGCTCATCGCGTCGGTGACGGTGAACGGCAGCACACGAACGCCATCGCCGGTTTTCCAGAAGCCCTTAAAGTCGATGCACCAGACATCGTTGGGCGCGTCGGCACCGCGGAATGGATGCTGTGCCGGCGGCACGCGCCGACGCAGCTTGCGAGGCCGGACCAGCCCTTCGCGTTTCAAAATGTCGCCGATCGTCGAAGCCGCCGGCCACTTCGTCTTGGGATCATCGAGCTGGAGCCGGGCCCGCAGTTTGCGCGGGCCCCACGCCGGATGTTTGCGCCGCAGCCTCAGGATAGCTGTGACGATCTTGGGAGGCGTCTGCGCCGCCTGAGTCACCGGCGCGCTTGAGCGCGCCGCTAAACCAGATGGGCCTTCGGCCGCGTAGCGGCCGATCCATTTATACGCTGTCTTGCGCGACACACCGAAGCGGATCGCGAGTGCGCTGACGCTCTCTTCCCGGCTTAGCCAAGCCGAAATGAACCGCACGCGTTCGCTCACGGGATCCGTTTCCATCCAAACCATGGCCATCTCCTCGATGGCCATATTGCCGGACCGTAACCCAGGTGACCGGTCCGATGTGTAACCGATCTGATCGGTCCAATCCGTCACCAACGTAGCCGGATTGGACCGTTTGTAGCTCTCCCCGTCGGTGGGGTGGGCGTCGCTTCCCTCTAGGCCCGCCGCGCCGGGCCGCAACGCGCGTGCCGCGCTTACCTTCTCTGCGTTCCGGCCCTTCGGGTGCTGCCCGGCTCCGCCGGCGGGCCTTCCGGTCGCTCTTTCGCCGCCCACCCCATTCCGGGGTGTGTGTGGTTTTAGAAGGAGTAGTGTGATGAACGCTGTTACCGAAACCGCAGTCGCCGAGCCTGTGTCGGGCGTCGAGATTTTCGTGCCGCTCGCCAAGCTCAAGAAGTCCCCGCGCAATGCCCGCAAGGTGCCGCATGGGGAAGCCGCTATCGAGGCGCTGGCCGCTTCGATCCAGCACAAGGGGCTGATCCAGAACCTTGTCGTGGAGCCCGAGGTCAAGGAGGACGGGACGCCTACCGGCTATTACCTCGTCACCGCTGGCGAGGGCCGCAGGCTGGCGATGCTGCTGCGCGCCAAGCGTAAGCAGATCAAGAAGTCCGAGCCAGTCCGCTGCTGGCTGGACACGGCGAACGACCCCGCCGAGATCAGTCTGGACGAGAACGTGACCCGGACGCCCATGCACCCCGCCGACCAGTTCGAGCGGTTCGCGGAGCTTTCCAACGACAGGGGCTGGGGCGCGCAGGAGATCGGCGCGCGGTTCGGCGTGTCGGCGGGCGTGGTCAAGCAGCGGCTTCGCTTGGGCGCTGTCAGCCCGAAGCTGTTGCAGGTCTATCGGGAGGACGGCCTTACGCTGGATCAGCTCATGGCCTTCGCCATCACCGAGGACCATGACCGGCAGGAGCAGGTGTTCGCCAATCTGCATCACAACCGCGAACCGTGGATTATCCGGCGCGACATGACCGCGAGCAATGTTCCGGCGACCGACCGGCGCGCGGTGTTCGTCGGGGCGGATGCCTATGTCGAGGCGGGCGGCAATATCATCCGTGACCTGTTCAGCGAGGACCGGGGCGGGTTCTTCGAGGATGCGGGCCTGCTCGACATGCTCGCCGCCGAGAAGCTGCGCGAGATCGCGGGCGAGGTTCAGGCCGAAGGCTGGAAATGGACCGAGGCGCATATCGACTACCCCCACGCCCACGGGATGCGGCGCTTCTATCCGCAGACCATCGCCCTGTCCGACGAGGACGAGGCGAGGCTTGAGGTACTGTCCACCGAGCATGACGCGCTTGCCGAAGGCTATTCGTCCTATGACGAGATGCCCGAGGACGTAGCGACGAAGCTGGAGGCGGTGTCCGACGAGATCGACGCCATTTCGGCCAAGCGTTCGGCCTATGACGCCCGCGTGATCGCGCATGGCGGCGCGTTCGTCGTGCTTCACCATGACGGCACGGTCAGGATCGAGCGGGGTTTCGTCCGCCCCGAGGACGAGGCGCTGGCCGATCCGCAGCCCGAGGACGAAGCAGAAGCCATCGGCCGGGAGACGGTCGAGGACGAGCAGGCCGAGGACGGCGACGAGGACGTGCAGGAGATCGAGGAAGAGGACGAGGAACCGGGCAAGCCGATTTCCGACAGCCTCGCCCGCGACCTGTCCGCCCACCGGACGCTGGCCCTTCGCGTGGCACTTGGCGAGCGGCCCGATCTGGCGTTGATAGCGCTGACCCACACGCTCACGGCGCAACTGTTCTACAGCTACGCCGAGGCCGGTTGCCTTGAGGTTCGTCCGACCGTGACGCCGCTTGGTAGCCATGCGGACGGGATCGAGGATACCCCGCTGGCCGCAAAGGCGAACGAGGCGCGCGAGGCGTGGGCCGAGCGGATGCCGCGTGATGTTGCGGACCTGTGGGACTTCATCGTCGGGCTGGACGACGAGAAGCGGCTGGCGCTGCTGACGCATTGCGCGTCCCGTACCGTCAATGCGCTACGCCTGCCGTGGGACCGCAAGCCGCGTTCGCTGCAAACGGCGGACAGGCTGGCGACCACGCTGGCGCTGGACGTGGCGAAGGACTGGACGCCCACCGTGGACAGCTACCTTGGCCATGTCACCAAGGCGCATATCGTCGAGGCCGTGACCGAGGGCGTGTCGGAGGACGCCGCCCGCCGTATCGCGGACATGAAGAAGCCGGACATGGCGCAGACCGCCGAGCAGCTTCTGGCCGGGACCGGCTGGCTTCCCGCTGTGCTGCGGACGCCCGAGCCGGAGCAGCCCGCGCCCGTCGAGGCCGAGGAAGTGGGAAGCGCGGAGCAGCCGTCCGAAGCGGAGGCCCCCGAAACCGGAGCGGAGGACGGCGAAGCGTCCTATGCCGTCGCCGCCGAATAGCGGCATTGGGCCGGGGCCGCGCAAGCGGTCCCGGCCTTCTTTCGCCGCCCACAAAATCGCGGCCGCGCCCTGACCGGGCGCGGCCGCTTCCGTTGAGCGAGATCAGGGACGCGGCGGCATGTGGCTGGCGTCGAGCCGGCGATGGATGAGGGATACGAGGGTCAGGAGATCCTCGGCGTCGGTCTTGGTCATCGGCCAGTGGATGCGCGCTTCGTGCGCGGTCGTATTGCGGAACATGCCGAAGACGCCTTTGACGAGATTGGCGAAGCCGCTTTGCTCGCTACGCTCGCTCACCGTGCCGCGCGGATTGATCGCCAGCATCGGCGGATCGCCGCCCAACACGCGGTCCACCAGCGTTCCCCCATCATCGGTCAGACCCGTCATGACGCGCATCTTGTCGGCGACGCTTTTCACCGCTTCTTGGACCGCATGGAAATAGTTATCGGCCAGCAGTTCCGCGCGGCAGAAGCGCAGCACATCGGGATGGACGCCGCGCGTCTCCAGATCGGTGCGTAGTTCTTTCGCGCGGCGCTGTGCTTCCGGCAGCGTCGTCGCCTGTTCGACGGTTTCGATCTTTCCCGCCTCGCTCACTACGAGGCCGGCGAAGGCCAGCGCCTGGTTGAGACTGGCACGCATCGGCTCGTAGCGATGCGGCTCGCGGCTATAGCGGGCTGGTCTCATCGCATGGCGGATAAAGCCGAGGATGCGCGTGCGGTCCTGCCGGGCGTTCTGGCTGGCGGCGAAGGCGTTGTAGATGCGGTGCCGCTTGGTCATCTCGCCGGGATCGGTCATTTGACAGGTCGCGAACAGCATCGCGATCTCGGTCCCCTTGAGCCCCGTATCCGTGTCGCCGAGTGCGCCGGCAATCGCTTCGAGCTGATCCTGCGAAAACAGTTGCGCCACCTTTTCCTTCTCCCCCTTGCGAACCTCCGCGGTCTCCTTGGTCGAATCGGCAATCACCTTGGAACGTAGGATGAACATCGCGCAAGGCTGTTGACAGAGTTGCCGACACAATCGCCGGTCATAAGAAACTCCCTACCTTCCGGGCCGAACACCCGGCGGCCTCCCCAATGGCTTGTCTGACCGAAGCCGATCGCCATCCCGCAAGGGCGTCGTTCGGCTTTTTTCCGCCGCCTTCGGCTTTGCATCGCGAAACAAAAAAGCCGCCCGCCGTCCAACCTCCTCTGCGTTCCGGCCGCAAGCGGTGCGGGGTCGATCGTGCCCCGGCCGACGCCGAGCCATCGAGGCCGCGATGGGCGCGGTCCGAGCAGACAGGAGATCACGACATGGCTACGATCGGCACCTTCACCGCCAACACCAAGGGCGAGTTCAACGGCGTCATCAAGACGCTCACTCTTAACACCAAGGCCACTCTTCGGCCGGTCGACAAGGAAGGCGAAAAGTCCCCTGACTTCCGGATCAGCGCCGCCAACATGGACATCGGCGCCGCCTGGAAGAAGACCAGCCGCGAAGGCCGCGACTACATCTCGGTCAAGCTGGACGATCCGAGCTTCCCGGCACCGATCTACGCCACGCTGTCCGAAACCGACACCACCGGCGAATACGCGCTGATCTGGTCCCGCTGACCGGCGGCGACGCCCCCGTTCCACCGGAGCGGGGGCCTTTCCCGTTGGAACGGCAGAACTAGCCGGGCAGCGAATCGAACAGAGGCAGCGGCATCGGGCCGCGCTCCGTCAATGCGCCAGCGTAATAGGGCGCGATCGTCACCCATTCGACCGCCTAATCCAACGTCAGCTCGCCGGGGCCGATCCGTGAAATCCCGGCGCCGTCCACCACGACCCGGAAGGCGAAGCGATCTTCCTCGGCTTCTAGGCGGCCTTCGATCAACGAACCGTCGCTCGCCGCCAGCAGAAAACGCTCCTCTACCTCGTCATAGGGGACGCGCAGCGTTTTGGTGATGTCGCCTGCGACCGCGAGGCGCTGGCCCGGTCTGTCCCTTGATCGTAATGCTCATACCGACTCCTTGCAGCCGGCTTGGATCAAAACAGGAACAAATGGCAAGAGAGATGTTCGTTGGCGCCGCTTGCGGCGCGATGCTTGGGGCGCTGCCCCCAGCGCCCTTCGGAGCGGCTTCCGCCCAGCTTCCTCCACGCTGCGCGCTCCGTGCAGCCGGTTCCCCGCGAAGCCGCCCACTCCGGTTGCACCCCCGGTCTCGCCGACGGGCAGGGTTTCAGCGCGGCGCTCCGCTGCGCGGAAACCCAAGCCCAAGGAGGCCAAAATGCACTACAAGCTTGCCACCCGGTTCGGCCGCAACGCCCATCAGATCAGCGGTCGGGAGCCGCTCGACAACGAGGCGCTGTATCGCCACGTCCCGTCCATCTTCGCTCGCGAGGCGCACGACAGCCGTTCGGAGCGCTACGTCTATGTCCCCACCATCGACATCGTGGAGGGGCTGCGCCGGGAGGGATGGTTTCCCTTCTTCGCCGTCCAGTCCGTTCCCCGCGACGGTTCGCGCCACGGCCACGCAAAGCACATGCTGCGCCTGCGCCGGGATGACGGCATCGGCAAGCCCGAGGCCGCCGAAGTTATCATCGTCAACAGCCATGACGGGACCAGCGCCTATCAGATGTTCGCCGGGATGCTGCGCTTCGTTTGCACCAACAGCATGATTGCGGGCGAGCGGTTCGAGGAGGTCCGCGTGCCGCACAAAGGCAATATCGAGCATGACATTATCGAGGGCGTGTTCACCGTTGCCGAGGACTTCCCCCGGCTGATCGACGCCAGCGAGTCGATGAAGGCGATCCAGCTTTCGCCGGATGAGCAGCGCTTGCTCGGCGAGGTTAGCCTTGTTGCGCGCTATGGCGACGACGAAAGCCCGGTTCGGCCCGAGCAGATCATCGAGCCGCGCCGCCGCGAGGATGTGGACCACAGCCTATGGACCACGTTCAACGTCATTCAGGAGAATGTGGTTCGTGGCGGGTTGCAGGGCCGTAAGCGCAATGCCGAGGGCCGTATCCGCCGCGCGCAGACCCGCGCGATCAACGGCATCGACCAGAATGTGACGCTCAACCGTGCGCTCTGGACGCTGGCCGAAGGGATGCAGCGCCTCAAAGCGGAGTGACGATAACAATCGCAGGGCCGGAGTTTCCGGCCCTGCGGCTTTGCCATTTTCGCGCCGATCCGCTGCGCTGGATCGGCGGCGGCCGCGCGTCCCAAGGTCCGCGCGGCCGCAACGGCGCGCTTGCCGGGCTGGCGCCCGGCTCGCGCCGAAGTTTTGCGAAGCTAGCCGGTTTCGGACGGATCGAGTTCGGCAACAAGATCGGCGGGCGTGACGCCAAGCGCGGAGGCCAAGTGAAACAAGGTGACGACGGTTGGATTGCGCCGGCCTCGCTCCAGATCGCTGACATATTGTTGGGTAAAGCCTGACGTCTCGGCGAAGCGCTCCTGGGTAAAGCCCTTATCCTTTCTCAGCTTGGCGAAGTTCAATCCCACGAGACGGCGCATATCCATGCGCGCCAAACTGGACGATACACCTCATCCGGTTTATCCCATATCAGTTGTATCGGCTGGGGTGCGCCATTCGTCCGCGCGGAAGGTGCATCTAACGATGCAGGACTTGCGCGTATCCGGTTCAGTGGTTTGCGCTAAACTGGTTAACGGGCAACATGACGGGGGCGCCATGAGCACCGATGAATTCGCAGATCGCGCGCCGGACATATCGCAACTTACCGCATATGACGAAAGCCATATCGTCGCCTATTTGCGGCTGCTCGATGCCGATGATGGCGGGGCCGATTGGCGCGAGACCACCGCCAAAATTCTCGGCGTGGACGCTGCGGTCGAGCCGCAGCGCGCGAAAGAGATGCACGATAGCCATCTCGCCCGAGCACGATGGATGACGGAGGTAGGCTACGCTTATCTTCTCGGCTCTGAGCCTTCGCTAAAGCGTTAAGTTTCAATCCGTTTTGGGCTCATTCTGCTGCCGTCGTTGGAGCCTACTCGGCATGGTTGAGCGCAACCTTGGCGCTATCTTGAGTGAGGCGGTCCGTCGATCCTCGCCTTTTGAAATCCGCGCAAGAGCGTGGTTGGGAGGATGCGATGCCGACGCCGTCGGGGCGTCGCCAGCGAGGCGCCGGTGGATTAGCCGACGCGCTCGGGCGCGCCGATTTAGCCGCCGAGTTCCTACGGCGGAACCGCACCTATCGCGCCGAACACACGCAGATGCGGCAACGCATCGCGAGCGGCGCCGTCGCGAAGAGCGCCGCCGAGGCGGCGTTCGCGCGGCGCT
The DNA here is from genome assembly GCF_006874585.1 of Sphingomonas sp. IC081. Lineage (GTDB taxonomy): Bacteria > Pseudomonadota > Alphaproteobacteria > Sphingomonadales > Sphingomonadaceae > Novosphingobium. The sequence continues at coordinate 1,959,397 of NZ_CP029761.1, read as the reverse complement.
GGGGGTTATCCTTTCGCCACGGCGCCGGATGACCTTTCAGACTCGGTAATCTGGCGCCCGGAACTGACCGCCGTCACGGTCATTCTCGATACCGCACCGGATGGATTCGAAGCTGCCGTCCCGGTCGATCCGCGCGCGCTTGGCGCGCTGCTCACCGACATGGCTGGCATCGACGGACGTCATGTCGTCGTCGCCGATGCGGCCGGGGAGCATCGGCTTTGGTTGCGCGATCCGCAGCCTGGCCGACCGCTCGCCGCTGTCATCCCGCTCGACAAGGATTTAATCACGCGCGTCGTCAGTATGTTGCGTTTCCACCGGCGTCTGCTCGGCCGCGCCGCCGGCCCGTTGCCGCGCGGCTGGCCATTGACGGCCTACCGGCTGGCACGTCTTGACCTGATGCTCCGCGCGCTCGATCTGCGCGACATCGGCGCGACTTATCGTGAGATCGCGGTTGCGCTCGGGCGCAACGAGGCAGAGCGGCTTTCGGCGAGCGACTGGAAGATGTCCGCTTCGCGCTCGTTCGTCGTGCGGCTGGTCCGCGACGGCATCGCGATGATGAACGGCGACTACCGCAAACTCCTCCGTATCCGCTGATCCGAGCCCCATGCGCGATACCCTTTAGGGGGTGGTCGCATCCGTGCAGCCGCACATCTTCATACCCCACCCGGCCGCCTTCCTTCTGACAATTACGCCTCCTGCCGCCACTGCCCGCAGGAGCCGTCACTTGTCCGATACGCCCACAAACCTGCCGCCCCGCTTCCTGCGCACACCGGAAGCCGCGCGCTTCCTCGGCCTCTCGGGCCGGACGCTGGAGAAGCACCGCTATTTCGGGACCGGCCCGGCCTACCGCCGGATCGGTGGCCGGGTGGTCTATTCGGTCGATGACCTGCGCGCCTGGGCCGACATCGGCATCAAGCATTCGACCTCCGATCCGGGCCAGAACGACCTCATGCCGCGGGCGGATTCGGCCATCGCCCGGAGCCGGCGATGACCGTCCCGCCGTCCCCCATGCGTCATCGCCAGCCGTCCGACGACGGCATGACCCGCGTAGAGCTGACGTGGATCGAGAAACGGGTCGAGCACTGGATTAGGTTCGGGCGCGTTGCGGTCGACGAGATCGTCGATCGTCGCCGCCGCATCGTCCGCTTCCGTCCCCGCGCGATCTTCGCGTTCGTCCGCTGGGCAGCGAACGACTACGGCACGGTCAGCTCGCGCATCGACATCGTGCGCGTGGTCGCTCCGGGCGAGCCGTTCACGACGCTGCCCTTCGTGCGGCCGGGTGGCGACATTTTGCTCAAGATCGAGGGCTGGCCCAAGGTCAGCCAAGTGCTCGCCGCGATCGACGCGACCGAGGCGGCCGGCGTCGATCCGTGCGACGCCGCGCCGGATCATTGGCGGCACGTCCACAACCGCATCGCAGCCGGACAACCGCCGCGCCCCTACACCATGGAGCGCCATCGCGCGTGGCTCAAACGCCGGGAGATCGAGCGATGACCCGCCGTGGATGGGCCATTGCGACGGCCTCCGCCGCGTCGCTGTTCGGCGCGTCGTTCCTCGCCGTGGCGGTGTTCGATCCGCTCCCGCGCGTCGTCTGGAACGCCAGCGCGAGCGCGCCGATCGGGCTTTATCGGATCGAGCCGTTGCACGATCCGCCGCTCGGCGCACTGGTCGCTGTGACGCCGCCACCGGCGCTGGCGCGCTGGCTGGCGGAGCGCGGCTATCTCGGTGAGCGCGTGCCGCTGCTGAAGCATGTCGCGGCGCGGCCGGGCCAGATCGTGTGCCGCATCAACGCGGTAGTGAGCGTCGATGGGCGGCCCGTTGTCGTCGCCCGGCAGCGTGACGGCCGGGGCCGCCCTCTGCCGGTCTGGCAAGGCTGCCGAACGCTGCGCGTCGGCGAGTTGCTGATGCTCAACCCCGACCACGCCGACAGCATGGACGGTCGCTATTTCGGTTCGCTGCCGGCCTCGGCCGTGCTCGGCCGCGCCATCCCGATCCTCACTCGCGACACCCCCGACGCGCCGCTCGTCTGGCGCTGACCCGCTTTCCCAACCGCCAACCCACAGGAGATTACCATGCAGATCGGCAGCTTCTTCCGCACCGCCAACGGTTACGAAGGCATCATCGAGACGGCGACGCTCGACATCCGTATCTCGATCGTTCCGGCCGAGCAGATCGATGCCGACAAGGCGCCGGACTGGCGCGTCCACCGCGGCGACGGCGGCGAAGGCCCGGAGATCGGCGCCGGCTGGAACGAGACCGGCGAACGCGCCGGGGATTACGTCTCGCTGCGCATCGACGATCCCGCGTTCGCGCAGCCGATCCGCGCCGCACTGTTCCAGAACACGGGCGACAAGTCCGCCTGGTCGCTGCGCTGGAACCGTCAGCCGAAGTCGCGCGAGCAGGACTGAGCCTGTGCGCTACCCACCCATCCCTTTGTTCGCGGGAAAGCCGTGTTCGCGGTTCAAGATGCTCCCCCGGAACATCTTGTCGGCAGCGATGCTGCCGCCACCGCTCACCCCATTCGTCCCGCTCGGTCGCAGGCCGGCCGGGGCGCGCAGCGAAGGTCAAGGGCGGCCGAAGGCCGGCGCTTCGCGCGCACCCTTTACCGAAGCGAGCACGCTGGCAGGCTGGCGGCGAAGCGGAGTCGGATCGGCGGTCGTGGTTGCCGTCTTCCTGCTGTCAGGCGGCGCGGCGTCTGCCCCGGCGTTGGCGCAGGAACTGCCGGCCGCGCGATCGGCGGCCGCCCATCCCTATGCCGGTCATGTCGCCGACGCCGCGCGGCGGTTCGGTATCCCCGAAGCGTGGATATGGGCCGTGATGCGCGTCGAGAGCGGCGGCAATTCCCGCGCTGTCTCGCGCGCCGGGGCGATGGGCTTGATGCAGCTCATGCCCGCGACTTGGGCCGGGCTTCGCATCCGCTACGGCCTCGGTCCCGATCCGTTCGACGTGCGCGACAACATCATGGCGGGCGCGGCCTATCTGCGCGAGATGCACGACCGCTACGGCAACGCGAGCGCGATGCTGGCGGCCTATAATGCGGGACCGGGCCGCTACGACGACTTCGTGTCGCGCGGCCGTCCGCTGCCCGCCGAGACGGTTGGTTATCTCGCCCAGCTCGCACCGATCACCGGCGCATCGGGCGCGGTGGAGGTGGCGGCGACCGCTACGCCTGATCCGTTTGCATGGCGTCGTGCGGCGCTGTTCGTCCGCACCGCCAGCCCCGCTTCGGAAGCTGTCGCCGGGCAGTCGGACGGCGAAGACGCCGCGTCCGAGCTACCGACCGACCGGCCGACAACCGGCGACGTTCGCGCGGCCGAGCCGTCCGCCAATGAGCTACGCGATACGCTGTTTGTGTCCCGCGCCCGCGCGGGCCGACCGCAATGATCGGCCTGTCACTCCCCTCATCCGTCCGAAGCAGTAAGGGCGCTGGGGAGGAGGAAAACGGCAGGGAAAGACGAGGGCAAGATATAAGCAGCGCCCCGTTCAGCCGAAAAGCCAAGGCTTTTCCGTGGCTTCACGCGGGGGCGTCGGTCGGCGCGCGTGCCGCGCGGAAGGGAAAAGCCAGCAAAAACAGCGCCTCGAATGGCACCACAGGCCGTTTTCGGCCGAAAGCGGCCCGGCCGTGAGCGAGGACAGCGAGTTCCGCGTCCGGCCGGGCAAGGCCAAGCGCAGCAAGGCGCAGGGCCGCAATGCCCGCGGCCTGGTCGCCGAGGTGCTGCGCGTCGCCGCGATCCACAGCGGCGGCCGGCGCGGCGGCGCCAGCGGAGCGCGCCGGGGTGCGCAATCGACCTTCGGGCGGGGACGCACCGCCTTCGCCCGCAGTCGCCTGTTCGGCTCGGGCCGGCGCGTCATGGTCAAGATGCTGCCCGTGACCACCCGCAGCCGGGGTGACCGGCGCTCGGCGTCCCTGTCCGCGCATGTCGCTTATTTGAAGCGCGAGGGCGTCACCCGCGACGGCTCGCCTACCCGGATGTTCGACGCGGCCGGCGACAACGCCGACGATCGCGGTTTCGCCGACCGGTGCAAGGATGACCGGCATCATTTCCGGGTCATCGTGTCGCCCGAGGACGCCGCCGAGCTGACCGACCTGCGCGAATACACGCGCGACCTCATGCGCCAGATGGAAGCCGACCTGGGGACGCGGCTCGATTGGGTTGCGGTCGATCACTGGAACACCGACAATCCGCATGTCCACTTGCTCGTGCGCGGCGTTACCGATCAGGGCGCCGATCTCGTCATCTCCCGCGACTACATCAGCCACAATCTCCGCTCGCGCGCGCAAGACCTGGCCTTCGCCGAACTAGGGCCGAAGCCCGAGCATGAGGTGCAGCGCGCGCTCGACCGCGAGGTGACGGCGGAGCGCTGGACCCGGCTCGATTCCGAGATCCAGCGCTCCGCCGACGAGCTAGGCGTGATCGACCTGCGCCCAGAGCGGCCCGGCCCCGACGATCCGCGGCTCCGCCGCTTGATGATCGGCCGGTTGCAGCATCTGGAAACGATGGGGCTCGCAGCCGAGGGCGATACCGGCCAATGGGCGGTCGCGGAAGGTGCGGGGGCGAAGCTGCGCGAGCTGGGCGCGCGCGGAGACATCATCCGCACGATCGGCGCGGCGCTCAAAGATCGGGGGCAGGACCGGCCGCTCGACAGCTACGCCGTCGTCACCAGCGCGCCCGAGAAGCCGATCGCCGGCAGGCTGATCGACAAGGGGTTGCACGACGAACTGACCGCCACCGCCTATGCCGTGATCGACGGCACGGACGGGCGCACCCACCATGTTCGCCTGCCGGGCATCGAGGCGCTGGAGCATAGCCCCAAGCTCGGCGGCATCGTCGAGTTGCGCGCGGTAGGGCGGTCCGGCGAAGAGAAGCCGACGCTTATCGTCGCAACGCGGTCCGACCTCGACCTCGCCGCACAGGTGAAAGCGCCCGGCGCGACCTGGCTCGACCATCGGCTGATCGAGCGCGGCGCCGGAGTCGCGGATGGCGGGTTTGGCGCCGAGGTGCGGCGCGCGATGGACGCGCGCACCGACCATCTCGTCAAGGAAGGGCTAGCCCGCCGCTTCGGCGAGCGGACGGTGTTCGAGCGCGGGATGCTCGACACGCTCCGCAAGCGCGAGCTGGACGCGGTTGGCGCGAAGATCGCGGGTGAGACCGGGCTTGCCTATCGCCCCCCCGCGTCCGGCGAGAAGATCGCCGGCGTCGTGCGCCAACGCCTCGCGCTCACGTCAGGCCGCTTTGCCATGATCGACGACGGGCTCGGCTTCCGACTCGTGCCCTGGGCCAGCACCCTCGAACAGCAACTCGGCCGTCAGGTGTCCGGCATGGTCCGCGCCGGCGGCGGCATCGACTGGACGCTTGGCCGCAAGCGCGGCCTCGGCATCTGAAAACAGGAGACACCCATGTCCGCGACCAAAATCCTTTGGGGCCAGATCATCATCGTGTTCCTGATCGTGCTCGCCGGGGTGTGGGGCGCGACACAGTGGACCGCCGCCGCGCTCGCCTATCAGCCCGAGCTGGGGCCGCCTTGGTTCGAGGCGTTCGGCTGGCAGGTTTATCCGCCGCCCGCTTTCTTTTGGTGGTGGTTCAGCTTCGACGCCTATGCGCCCCGCATATTCCTGACGGGCGCCTATATCGCTGCGTCCGGCGGGTTCGCGTCGATCGCGGTCGCCATCGGCATGTCGGTGTGGCGCGCGCGCGAACTGAAGAACGCCGAGACCTATGGCTCGGCTCGCTGGGCGAGCGAGCGGGAGGTGCGCGCGGCCGGGCTGCTCGGGCCGAACGGCGTTGTGCTCGGCAAGCTCGCGCGCGACTATCTCCGCCACGACGGCCCCGAGCATGTGCTGTGCTTCGCCCCGACCCGTTCGGGCAAGGGCGTCGGCCTGGTCGTGCCCTCGCTGCTGACCTGGCCGGCGTCGGCGATCGTCCACGACATCAAGGGCGAGAACTGGATGCTGACCGCCGGTTTTCGCGCGCGGCACGGTCGCGTGCTGCTGTTCGATCCGACCAACGCCGAGTCGGCCGCCTACAACCCGTTGCTGGAGGTGCGGCGTGGCCAATGGGAGGTGCGCGACGTGCAGAATGTCGCCGACGTGCTGGTCGATCCCGAAGGCTCGCTGGAGCGGCGAAACCATTGGGAGAAAACCTCCCACTCGCTGCTGGTCGGCGCGATCCTCCACGTCCTCTATGCCGAGGTGGACAAGACCTTGGCTGGCGTCGCCGGATTCCTTTCGGACCCGGCGCGCACGATCGAGCAGACACTGGCCGCGATGATGGCGACGCCACACTTGGGCGAAGCGGGCGTGCATCCTGTCGTCGCCAGCGCGGCGCGGGAGCTGCTGAACAAGTCTGACAACGAGCGATCGGGCGTGCTCAGCACCGCCATGTCTTTCCTCGGCCTCTACCGCGATCCCGTCGTGGCGCAGGTCACGCGGGCCTGCCAGTGGCGCATATCGGATCTGGTCGATGGCGAGCGGCCGGCGACGCTCTATCTGGTCGTGCCGCCCAGCGACATCTCGCGCACCAAGCCGCTGATCCGCCTTATCCTAAACCAGATCGGGCGCCGGCTGACCGAGGAACTGACCCCAAAGGGCGACCGCCATCGGGTGTTGCTGATGCTGGACGAGTTTCCGGCGCTCGGCCGCCTCGACTTCTTCGAGTCCGCGCTGGCGTTCATGGCGGGCTACGGGCTCAAGGCGTTCTTGATCGCGCAGTCGCTCAATCAGATCGAGAAGGCTTACGGCCCCAACAACGCGATCCTCGACAACTGCCATGTCCGGGTGAGCTTCGCCACCAACGACGAGCGCACCGCCAAGCGCGTGTCGGACGCGCTCGGCACCGCCACCGAGATGCGGGCGATGAAGAACTACGCCGGGCATCGCCTGTCGCCGTGGCTTGGGCATTTGATGGTGTCGCGGTCCGAGACCGCCCGCCAGCTCCTTACGCCGGGCGAGGTCATGCAGCTTCCGCCCGACGACGAGATAGTCATGGTGGCGGGCGTCCACCCGATCCGGGCAAAGAAGGCGCGCTACTTTCAGGACCGCCGTCTGGCCGAGCGGATCGCGTCGGCGCCGGCCCCGGAGGCGGCCAAGCCGCGGGCGGACGACTGGACCGGCTGGCAGGCATCCGCCGATCCGAAGCAGGTCGCGCGCATCGTCCGCGATGCCGAGGACGCCGCCAATGGCGGGCTGCGCCGGGAGCCCGAGCTGCCCGAGCATATCGCCATTGCGCCGGAAACAACGGCCCCGCCCGCGCAGGAGTTTTCGATCGTCGATGACGAACAGGATGACGCGGCCCGGCAAGCGGCCGTGCGCCGCCGGATGCAAGGGCTCGCGCGGCAGGCGTCGCTCGATCCGGGCGATGGCATCGACTTGTAGGAGCGTGCCCATGCGAACCCGGCTCAACGTCTATTTCCCGCCCGCGCTCGCCAAGCAGGTCGATGAGTTGGCGATCCGCCGCCGCATCTCCCGCTCCGCGATCGTGGAGGCGGCAGTGGCGTCCTATCTTTCGCCGGACGGCGCCGACCGGATGGAAGCCGCGTTCGCACGCAGGCTTGATCGCCTGTCGCGTCAGGTCCAGCGACTTGAGCGCAACACTGGCCTGACGACCGAGGCGCTGAGTCTGTTCGTCCGGTTCTGGTTGGCCGTGACACCGCCGCTTCCTGATGAGGATCAGGCGGCGGCGCAGGTGAAGGGGCGGAAACGCTATGAGGGCTTCATCGAGACGCTCGGCCGGCGCTTCGCCAGCGGCAAGACGCTGTTGGATGAGATACCGGAAGATGTCTGGCCGAAGAGTGCGACTGATCCAGACTAGCGAACCACTTGGCTTTCCCGCCTCCAATTGCGGCTGACAAACTCGACAACCCAACCCCGTTCATATAGGGGGGTGGGGTATGTCGCACATCAAGTCATCGAGCGCTGATCTGCTGGCCCGCGTCCGCCGCATTGGAGGCCAGGTCGGTGCGATCGACCGCGCGTTGCAGGCGGACGCGAGCTGTTCGGAGATTCTTCACCTGGTTGCGGCCGTCCGAGGCGCGGTGAACGGCCTGCTGGATGAGATCATAGCGGAGCATCTGGAAGCCCACGTGTCTCGGCCTGGGCTTGATGATGCCGAACGAGCGGCGGGTGCGGAGGAGCTGCTCGCCGTGATCCGTCGCTACTCGAAATAGGATAGTTCATGGCGACTTTGCCCGATCTCGACGCGCACACTCACGACCACGTTTTACTCGGCGCGGCACATGATGAGAACGCCCGCCGCACGCGCTGGGTGGTTGCGCTGACCGCAGTGATGATGGTGGGCGAAATCGTCGCCGGCTACTTCACAGGGTCAATGGCGCTGCTCGCCGACGGCTTTCACATGGCGACGCACACCGGCGCATTGTCGGTTGCCGCGCTTGCCTATGCCTATGCAAAGCGGAACGCCCGAAACCCGGCATATAGCTTCGGCACCGGCAAGGTTGGTGATCTTGCCGGCTTCGCCTCGGCAATGGCGCTGGGCCTGATCGCAGTCGGTATTGGCGTCGAATCCGTCACCCGGTTGCTCCAGCCGATCAACGTCGCGTTCGGCGAGGTAACTTGGGTTGCGGTCGTCGGCTTGGCCGTGAACGTGGTCAGCGCCGTCCTGCTGTCGGGCGGCCACGACCATTCTCATCATCACGGCCACGATCATGGGCACCATCATCACGGTCATGCCGCGCACACGGGCGATAACAATCTGCGCTCAGCCTATCTGCATGTGCTCGCCGACGCTCTGACATCGGTTCTCGCCATCACGGCGCTCTTGGCAGGCCGCTATCTTGGCTGGGTATGGATGGATCCCGTAATGGGGATCGTCGGCGCAATCGTGATCGCGCGTTGGTCCTGGGGGCTTATGCGCGACACAGCGGAAGTGCTTCTGGATCGAACCGACGAGCATGTGGCCGAGGAGGTGCGCGAGCTGGTCGAAGAACCGGGCGATGCGAGGATCGCAGACCTCCACGTCTGGCGCGTCGGGCCGGAGGCACATGCTGCGATCGTCAGCATCGTCGCGGCGCGTGGGGTCACGAGCGACATGATCCGCGCCCGTCTCGCGCCGGTGCATGAGTTGGCGCACCTCACAGTCGAGTGCCGCTAACCATCGACTCGATTACCGGCATCCGTAAGAAAGCCTACGCGCGCATCGCCATTTCGTAGTTCGGTTGCCGTATCTGCGGAATGCCGACGAGAGGCATTCCGCCGTCGTCCTCGTATGTGCCGCCCCCTCTACTACGCCCGTAAGTAGCTGTTGCGAGCCGAGTCTTCCTGCGTCTCTTGATGTGCCCCGACAGCCGGGCGGCGGTTCGCCCGGTCCTTTGCAGGGGCCAGTCGTTGACCATCCACCCAATCCGATCCGAGGCTAAATCACGCGGCGCGCGGATGCTGCGCACTGCGCTCGGGCCGTCGATCGCGGGCTGGCTCGACGACGCTGCCGTTATCGAAGTCATGCTGAACCCGGACGGGCGGCTTTGGCTCGATCGGCTGGGCGAGGGCGTCAGCGACACAGGCGAAACGCTGAGCGCTGCCGATGGCGAGCGCATCGTCCGCCTGGTCGCGCACCATGTCGGCGTCGAGGTTCATGCGCGATCGCCGCGCGTTTCGGCCGAGCTGCCGGAAGGCGGCGAGCGGTTCGAGGGGTTGCTGCCGCCTATCGTCGCCGCGCCAGCCTTTGCCATCCGAAAGCCCGCCGTCGCCGTGTTCACACTCGACGACTATGCGCGCGCCGGCCTCATGTCGGCGGCCGAGGCCGAGGCGTTGCGCCACGGCGTCGAGACCCGCGCCAACATCCTCGTCGCGGGCGGCACCGGCGCGGGCAAGACCACGCTGGTCAACGCGCTGCTCGCCGAGGTGGCGAAGACCACCGACCGCATCGTCTTGATCGAAGACACGCGCGAGCTGCAATGCGCCGCGCCGAACCTCGTCGCCATGCGGACCAAGGACGGCGTGGTGTCGCTGTCCGAGTTGGTCCGCTCGTCGCTGCGCCTGCGCCCCGACCGCATCCCCATCGGCGAGGTGCGCGGCGCCGAAGCCCTCGACCTCATCAAAGCCTGGGGTACCGGCCATCCCGGCGGCGTCGGCACGATCCACGCAGGCACTGCGCTCGGCGCGCTGCGCCGCATGGAGCAACTCATCCAGGAGGCCGTCGTCACCGTTCCGCGCGCTCTCATAGCCGAGACGATCGACCTGATCGCCGTGCTGGTCCGCGACGCGCACGGACGCCGGCTGACCGAGCTGGCCCGCGTCGAAGGGCTCGACCCCGCGACCGGCGACTACCGCCTCGCACCCCTCACCAACCACCAAGCCGGAGACCTGCTATGATCCATGCCCTTCGGCATGGCGCACGCCGCGCCATGCTCGCCGCCACCACCAGCGTCATCGCGTTGACATTCGCCGTTCCGGCCCATGCCGGCGGTTCGTCAATGCCGTGGGAAGCCCCGCTGCAAAGCATCCTCGAAAGCATCGAGGGGCCGGTGGCGAAGATCGTTGCCGTTATCATCATCATCGTGACCGGCCTGACGCTGGCCTTCGGCGACACGTCGGGCGGCTCGCGCCGGCTGATCCAGATCGTGTTCGGCCTGTCTATCGCGTTCGCGGCGTCGAGCTTCTTCCTGTCGTTCTTCTCGTTCGGCGGCGGAGCGCTGATCGCATGAACGGCGGGGCCGATCATGGCGAACCGATCGCGGGCTATTTTGCCCCGGTCCACCGGGCGCTGACCGAGCAGATTTTGCTCGGCGGCGCCCCTCGCTCGCTCGCCATCGTCAACGGGACGCTGGCGGGCGCGATCGGCCTTGGCCTGCGCCTGTGGATCGCCGGGCTCGTCATCTGGGCGATCGGCCACGGGCTGTCCGTCTGGGCCGCCCGCCGCGACCCGCAATTCGTGGACGTGGCCCGGCGCCACCTCCGTTACCCGACGTGGATGCGGCCATGATGAGCTTGCGTGAATATCGCAGCAAAGCTGCGACCCTTCCCGATTTCCTGCCCTGGGCCGCGCTGGTCGGCGAAGGCGTGGTGCTGAACAAGGACGGCTCGTTCCAGCGCACCGCCCGATTCCGCGGTCCCGATCTCGACAGCGCGACGCCGGCCGAGCTGGTCGCGACGACCGCGCGGTTGAACAACTCGCTCCGCCGTCTCGGCTCCGGCTGGGCGATCTTCGTCGAGGCGCAGCGCACCCCGGCGCTCGACTATCCGCTGTCCGACTTCCCCGATCCCGTGTCGTCGCTGGTCGAGTTCGAGCGTCGCGAGCAATTCCGCGAGGAGGGCGCGCATTTCGAGAGCCGCTATTTCCTCACCCTGCTGTGGATGCCGCCGGCCGAAGAAGCCGCCCGCGCCGAAGGTTGGCTCTACGAAGGCCGGTCCACCAGCGGCGTCGATCCGTGGGAACTGCTCAAGGGCTTCACCGACCGCAGCGACCGGGTGCTCAACCTGGTCGAAGGGTTCGTGCCCGAGGTCCGCTGGCTCGATGACGCCGAGACGCTGACCTATCTGCACAGCACGGTTTCGACGCGCCGCCAGAGCGTCCGCGTGCCGGAAACGCCGATGCACCTCGACGCGCTCTTGGCCGACCAGCCGCTGACCGGCGGCCTCGAACCGAAGCTCGGCGACCAACATCTTCGGACGCTCACTATCGTCGGCTTCCCGAGCGTGACCTTCCCCGGCGTGCTCGACGAACTGAACCGGCTCGCCTTCGATTATCGCTGGGCGACCCGCGCGATCATGCTCGATAAGACAGACGCGACCAAGCTGCTGAGCCGCATCCGACGCCAGTGGTTCGCCAAGCGCAAGAGCGTCATGGCGATTCTGAAAGAGGTGATGACCAACGAGGCGTCGGTCCTGATGGACAGCGACGCATCGAACAAGGCCGCCGACGCCGACACCGCCCTGCAGGAGCTGGGCGCCGACTATGCCGGCATGGCCTATGTCACCGCGACGGTGACGGTGTGGGACCGCGATCCAGCCATTGCGGCGGAAAAGCTGCGGCTGGTCGAGAAGGTTATCCAGGGCCGCGACTTTACCGTCATCCCCGAAGGCATGAACGCGATCGAGGCATGGCTGGGGAGCCTCCCCGGTCACACCTACGCCAACGTCCGCCAGCCCCCGATTTCCACTATCAATCTCGCCCACCTGATCCCCCTGTCAGCAGTATGGGCGGGGCCGGAACGGGACGAGCATTTCGGTGCTCCCCCCTTGCTCTACGGCAAGACCGAAGGCTCGACCCCGTTCCGGTTTTCCCTTCACGTCGGCGATGTCGGCCACACGCTCATCGTCGGGCCGACCGGCGCCGGCAAGTCGGTGCTGCTCGCCCTCATGGCGATGCAGTTTCGCCGCTACGAGAACGGCCAGGTCTTCGCCTTCGATTTCGGCGGCAGCATCCGCGCCGCGGCGATCGGCATGGGCGGCGACTGGCAGGATCTCGGCGGGATGCTGGCCGACGAGGCCGGCGACGGCGTGCAGCTCCAGCCGCTCGCCCGGATCGACGATCCGGCCGAGCGCGCCTGGGCGGCCGAATGGCTGGCGGCGATCCTCGCGTCCGAAGGCGTCGCGGTCGATCCGCAGGCCAAGGAGCATTTGTGGTCGGCGCTCGGCTCGCTCGCCAGCGCGCCCGTGCCGGAACGCACACTGACCGGGCTCGCCGTGCTGCTCCAGAGCCAACAGCTCAAGCAGGCGTTGGCGCCCTACTGCATCGGCGGGCCGTGGGGCCGGCTGCTCGACGCCGAGGCCGAGCGCCTCGGCGAAGCGTCGGTGCAGGCGTTCGAGACCGAGGGTTTGGTCGGCGCCGGGTCGGCCGCCGCAGTGCTGTCCTATCTGTTCCACCGGATCGAAGGCCGGCTGGACGGCTCGCCCACGCTCATCATCATCGACGAGGGCTGGCTTGTCTTAGACAGCCCGGACTTCGCCGCGCAGCTCCGCGAATGGCTTAAGACCCTGCGCAAGAAGAACGCCAGCGTCGTGTTCGCCACGCAGAGCCTCGCCGACATCGAAACCTCGAACATCGCGCCGACCATCATCGAGAGCTGCCCGACTCGCATCTTCTTGCCCAACGAACGTGCGGCCGAGCCGCAGATCGCCGCCATCTACGAACGGTTCGGGCTGAACGCCCGCCAGATCGAAATCCTCAGCCGGGCCACGCCCAAGCGCGACTATTACTGCCAGTCGCGGCGCGGCAACCGGATGTTCGAGCTGGGGCTGGGAGAGGTCGCGCTGGCCTTCGCCGCCGCTTCTTCCAAGACCGACCAGCTCCGCATCGCCGAGCTGGTCGAGACCCACGGCCGCGAGCGCTTCGCCGCCGAATGGCTGCGCCATCGCGGCCTGGCCTGGGCGGTCGATCTTCTTCCCGAACCCCAACCCGATCCGCTGGCCGGCCGCCGGGAAGATGTCGGCCAGCTCCCCCCTGCCTTGAAGGACATGACCCCATGAAACCCAATATCCTGCGTCGTGCCATGCTGGCCGGCGCCATCGCCACGTCGAGCATGATCGGCATCACCGCCGCCACGCCGGCGCACGCTCAGTTCGGCGGGATCGTCTATGATCCCACCAACTATGCGCAGAACGTGCTGACGGCCGCGCGGTCGCTCCAGCAGGTCAACAACCAGATCCAGCAAATCCAGCAGCAGGCGACCAGCCTCATCAACGAGGCGCGCAACCTGGCGTCGCTCCCGTTCAGCTCGCTCCAGCAGTTGCAGAGCCAAGTGCAGCGCACCCAGCAGCTTCTCGGCGAGGCGCAGCGCATCGCCTACGACGTGCAGAACGTCCAGCAGGTGTTCAACGGCCGCTACAAGGGCGCGGCGCTGACCGGCACCCATGCGCAGATGGTCGCCAACGCTAACGCGCGCTGGGAGGATAGCGTCGGTGCGTTCGAGGACGCGCTGCGCGTGCAGGCCGGCGTCGTCGGCAATATCGACGGCGCGCGCACGACAATGGATGGCCTGGTCTCGTCCAGCCAGTCGGCGACTGGCGCGCTTCAGGTCGCGCAGGCGGGCAACCAGCTTCTCGCGCTGCAATCGCAGCAGCTCGCGGACCTGACGGCGCTGCTCGCCGCGCAGGGCCGCGCGCAGGCGCTGGATTCTGCGCGCAATGCGGCGGTCGAGGCCGAAAGCCGCGAACGGCTCCGCCGCTTCCTGACGCGATCCACCGGCTACCAGCCGGGCAGCGCAAGCATGTTCCACGACTGAGCCGATGGACAGCAAGCTCCTCGCGCGCGTCGGCGCCGTCATCTTCATCGCCATCGCCATCACGATGACCGCGATCGAGATGAGCCGTGCGCCCGAGCCACCGCGCGCGGAGCCGGCGTCCGTCGCCGACACCTCGGCGACGGACCCGCTTCTGATCGAGCTGCGCCGCTGCCAGTCGATCGGCGCGGCCGGGGCGAGCGACCCCGACTGCCTGCGCGCCTGGGCCGAGAACCGTCGCCGGTTCCTCGCGCCCGGCGCGCGCCCCGCCGCTCGCATCGCCGATGGCGCCACCCCGCAGGAGAATTGATATGGGCGGCACCGGCGTCGTCGATCGCTTTCTGGATGTGTTCACCCGCTACATCGACAGCGGGTTCGGCCTGCTCGGCGGCGAGGTGGCGTTCATTGCCACCACCCTGATCGTCATCGACGTGACCCTGGCCGCGCTTTTTTGGACGTGGGGTGAAGGCGACGACATCATCGCACGCCTCGTCAAGAAGACCCTGTTTGTCGGCGTCTTCGCCTACATCATCGGCAACTGGAACGGCCTTGCGCGGATCGTCTTCGAAAGCTTCGCCGGGCTCGGGCTCAAAGCGTCGGGCACCGGCTTTACCGCCGCCGAACTGCTCCAGCCGGGCCGCGTCGCCCAAGTCGGTCTGGAGGCGGGGCAGCCGATCCTAGAATCCATTTCAGACTTGATGGGCTGGGTCGCGTTCTTCGAGAACTTCATCCAGATCGCGGTGCTGTTGATCGCCTGGCTGCTGGTCATCCTCGCCTTCTTCATTCTGGCGATCCAGCTCTTCGTGACGCTGATCGAGTTCAAGCTGGCGACGCTCTGCGGCTTCGTCCTTATCCCGTTCGGCCTGTTCGGCAAGACCGCCTTCATGGCCGAGCGCGTGTTGGGGCTAGTGATCTCGTCGGGCATCAAGGTGCTGGTGCTCGCCGTCATAGTCGGCATCGGCTCGACTTTGTTCGACGAGTTTCGCGCCGGGTTCGGCGGCGCGCAGCCCAGCATCGAGGACGCGATGGCCGTCGCGCTGGCTTCGCTGTGCCTTCTCGGCCTTGGCATCTTCGGCCCGTCGATCGCCAATGGCATCGTCTCCGGCGGCCCGGCGCTTGGCGCAGGGGCCGCAGCGGGAACCGTGCTCGCAGCCGGTGGCGCGCTCGCCGGTGGCGCCGCTGCCGCCCGCCTCGGTGTCGGCGCGGCGGCGGGTGCAGTCGGCGGCGCGGCGCGCGGCGCCGCCTTCACCTCGGGCGCCGCCAACAGCGCCTATGCGCTCGGTTCGGCCGGCAAGTCCGGCGCGGCCGCAGTCGCGGGCGGCGCAGGCGGCGTCGGCCAAGCCGCCGTCGGCGCAGCCATGTCGCCGCTCCGCAAGACGGCCGCCTCGCTCAAGGACAGCTACCGTTCCGGCGGGCGTGCGGCCGTCACCGCGACGGGCGGGACCATTTCGGGCGGCAGCTCCACGCCCTCGCCGGACGCGCCGGACGGCGCGCCCCCTTGGGCGTCCGCGATGAAGAACCGCCAGACCATGACCCACGGCGCGACCATCGCCGCTCACACGCTGCGCTCCGGCGATGGCGGCGGCAGCGGCGCATCCGTCGACACCAGCCAAAAGGATTGATCCATGTTCAAGCGACCGACCATCCGCTACGGCCAGACGCCCGAGCCGGCCACACCCTATCAGCGCGCGGCGCAGGCATGGGATGACCGAATCGGTTCGGCGCGCGTGCAGGCGAAGAACTGGCGGCTCGCCTTCTTCGGCACGCTGGCGCTTTCCGGCGGTCTGGCCTGCGGCCTCGTCTGGCAATCGACGCGCGGCCATATCGTCCCGTGGGTCGTGCAGGTCGATCGGCTGGGCGAGGCCCAAGCGGTCGCGCCGGCCGAGGCCGGCTACCGCCCGACCGATCCGCAGGTCGCATTCCATCTCGCCCGCTTCATCGAGCAGGTCCGCGCGATCCCGGCCGATCCTGTGATCGTCCGGCAAAACTGGCTAAGGGCATACGACTTCACGACCGATCGCGGTGCGCTCGCGCTGAACGACTATGCGCGGGCCAACGACCCGTTCGCCAATGTCGGCCGCGTGCAGGTCGCGGTGGACGTGTCCAGCGTCATCCGGGCATCGCCCGACAGCTTCCGCGTCGCCTGGATCGAGCGCCGCTATCAGGACGGCAGCCTCGCCGCCACCGAGCGCTGGTCGGCGATCCTGACCATCGTCGTGCAGCCGCCACGCACCCCCGACGCCCTGCGCAAGAATCCGCTCGGCGTCTTCGTCAACGCCCTCAACTGGTCGAAGGAGCTGTCGCAATGACCGGCATACCCATCCGCCGCGCAGCCACGGCCGCGCTGTTCGTTTCCGCATCCGCGCTCGCCGGCTGCGCCACTACGTCGGCCAGGCCGCCCGTAATCGCTTTGGACGATCCGCCCCCTGCGATCGTGGCGACGCCTGCGGCCGACCCGCCCCGCGCGGTCGAGATCGTGACGATACCAGAGCCGTTGCCGCTGCCCGGCCAGTTGAAGCCGGTAATGGAGAGAGTGCGACCGCCAGAGCCCGCCGATCCGCGCCGCCGTGTCGGCGACGCCAACGACGCTGCGCGCATCCAGCCGGCGCGCGACGGCTTCTTGAACGCAATCCAGCAATACCCGTGGACCGAAGGCGCGCTCTATCAGGTTTATACCGCGCCCGGTCAGGTAACGGACATCGCCTTGCAGGAAGGCGAACAGCTCGTCGGGCCGGGTCCGGTAGCGGCCGGCGACACGGTGCGGTGGATCATTGGCGATACGGTGAGCGGCAGCGGCGCAACCGCGCGCGTGCACATCCTAGTGAAGCCCACACGGCCCGATCTTGTTACCAACATCGTAGTCAACACCGACCGCCGAACCTATCACCTCGAATTGCGCGCGACGCCTGCGACCTACATGGCGTCGGTATCGTGGACTTATCCGCAGGACGCGCTGATCGCCTTGCAAGGTCGCAATGCGGCTGCCGCCGCTGCTGCGCCAGCCGCAACCGGCGTGGACGTAACGGCGCTCAACTTCCGCTACCGCATCGAGGGCGACCGCGTGCCGTGGGCGCCGGCCCGCGCGTTCGACGACGGGCGGCAGGTCTTCATCGAGTTTCCGGCCGGGATCTCGCAGGGCGAAATGCCGCCGCTGTTCGTGACCGGCGCGAGCGGTGACGCCGAGCTGGTCAATTACCGCGTGCAGGGTCGCTACATGGTGGTTGATCGGCTCTTCGCCGCCGCTGAGCTGCGCCTGGGCGACCGCCGCAGTGAACAGCGCGTCCGCATCGTGCGCGACGGCGCGGAGACGCGCCGGAGGGGGCGGCCGTGACTGACAGCCACGATGCGCCAGCCGAAGCACGGCCGGAGCCGCAGCCCGCTCGCCCTGATCCCGCCGCGTTCCAGCTTCGCGGCGATCCACCCCGCGTCATGCGGCTCTCCCGCAAGGCGCTCGCCGTCGTCGGCGTCGCCGCCGGCCTCGGTATCGGCGGTTCGCTGATCTATGCGCTGCAACCGCCGGGCGATCGGGCCGCGCAGGAACTCTACAACACCGACAGCCGCGCCACCGCCGAGACCATCACGTCCGGCCCGCGCGATTATGCGCAGGCGCCCCGGCTCGGCCCGCCGCTTCCCGGCGACCTCGGCCGCCCGATCGTGTCGGCGCAGCAGCGCGGCGAGGACGTGCCCGTGCCGCCGATCGGCGCGCAGCCAGGTCCGCCCGATCCGCGCGCGCAAGCGGCGGAAGCCGCCCGGCAGCGCGCGGCGCAGGAACGCGATGCGGCCCGCACCAGCTCGGTCTTTCTCGGCAGCGGCGGCGCGCGTGCGGGTGCGGAGCCGGTCTCGATGCCGGGCTTGCCGGCGCCTTCCGCGCAGGAACCGGCCCAGCAGGCGGCGCAAGGCGACCAGGCCGGCAAGCGCGCCTTCATGGCGCAGGCGTCCAACCAACGCACGGTCAGCGTCGAGCGGCTGACAGCGCCGGCATCGCCCAACATCGTTCAGGCCGGCAGCATCATCCCGGCTGCGCTCATCACGGGCGTCCGTTCGAACCTCCCCGGCCAGATCACCGCGCAGGTGACGGCGAATGTCTATGACAGCCCCACCGGGCGCATCCTCCTCATCCCGCAGGGCGCGCGGCTGATCGGCGAGTATGACAGCGAGATCGCCGCCGGACAGACCCGCGTGCTGCTCGCCTGGGATCGGCTCATCATGCCGGACGGACGCTCGATCGTTCTCGAGCGCCAACCCGGCGCGGACGGAGCCGGATTCGCCGGTCTGCAAGACCGCGTGAACCAGCATTGGGGCAACCTGCTACGGGCGGCGGCCGTTTCGACGCTGGTCGGTGTCGGGACCGAGCTGGGTGCGGACAGTGAGGACGACCTGACCCGCGCCCTTCGGCGAGGCTCACAGGACACCATCAATCAGACGGGCCAGCAGATCGTGCGGCGGCAGCTCAACGTGCAGCCGACGCTCACGATCCGGCCGGGGCACCCCCTGCGCGTGGTCATCACGCGCGATCTCGTGCTCGAACCTATCGGAGCAACGCGATGACCAAGTTGAAGCTCGGGCCGCTCGCCGACGACCGGCCCGTCAAGCTGGCGGTGGAGCTGCCTGCGGCCGTCCACCGCGATCTCGTCGCCTATGCCGCTGCGCTGGCCACTGAAACCGGCAGCGAAGCTGTGACGCCGGAGAAGCTGGTCGCCCCGATGCTAGCGCGATTCATGGCGACTGACCGGGCGTTCACCAAGAGCCAGCGTCAGGGGATGTCGAAGGATAGCGCATAGCGGTCGCGCACGAAGGCGAGGAATCGCCGCAGCGCGGGATTGCCGTTGTCTCTCCGCCAGTATCCTGAATAGCCGATGAGCACCGGCCCCTGTTCGCTATGAACGGGTCGGTAAACCACATCGGGATAGCGCGCGCCCGTCCCGCCCTCGCAGACGATCGATAGGCCGAGCCCATCACCTAGGATGCTTAGGATCGTCTCGCGGCTGGCATGGTGCATCCTGATGTCCGGCTGGACACCGACGAGCGACAGGCGGCCCAGCAGCATGTCTCGGATTTCCGGGCCGGGATCGGCGGCCGTAAGCAGGAACCGCTCTCGCCGTAGGTCCGTCCAGTGGAGCAGGTCACGCTCGGCCAGCGGATGATTGGCCGGCAGCGCGACCATTACGCGCTCGCTCCAGAGCGATTCGTGCCGGAACCCGTCATGGCTGGCGTCGCCCAACAGGATCGCAATGTCGATCTCGCCGGTATCGAGCCCGGCGAACAGCGCGCGCCGGTCCGCTTCCACGCCATCTAGATCGGCATCGGGATGCGCGTTGCGCCAGCCCAACATGGTCGCGCGCAGGTTTCCGGCGGAGACCGAACTGTAATGCCCGACCATAAGCCCGCCGGCGCGGCCTTGCCCCGCCGCCCGCATGGTCGCCACCAGCTTGTCGGCGCTTGCCACCATCGGCCGGGCGCTGCGGACGAGCTGACGCCCCGCGATCGTCATGGTGACGCCCGCGCGGGATCGCTCGAATATCTTCACCCCGACCACGCGCTCCAGCTTGAGAATGCTCCGGCTAAGTGTCGATTGATCGACATCCAATGCGCGCGCCGCTCGGTAGAAACTGCCATGATCTGCCGCCGCTATGGCGTAGCGAAGCTGACGAATGTCGAACGGCACGCATAGCCCTCTATTCTTTTTGTTAGCGCGTCTTTTCGATCAAGAGCCTTCCTGAAAGGATACTTTGCTTGATAGTCAAACGGGCACGATCCTTGGCGTGGCTTCACGCCCACGAACGACGCACGCCTCAATCATGGTCGCCCTCGGGAACCCAGATGCTGTGGGAATCGATCTGCAACTTCAGCAGCGCCCGCGATGCTTCCGATCGCGCATCAATCTCGGATCGGCGGGCGTCGTTCGCCTGCCGACGAGCATAGAGCAGATCGACCAGATCAATCTGGCCTAGCTGATAACCACGCTCCGTCCTCCCGGCAGCGTCGGATGCGCTCTGTGCCGATGCCTGCGCGCTTCGCCACGCCTCCAGCCGGGTGCGTGCGTTGGACAGGTCCGCGTCGGCAATGGCCGCGACCGATCGCTGGATATTGGCGAGTTCAAGACGGGCGGCGTTCGCCTCGGCCGAAGCCTGATCGGCTGCTGCCCGGCGATAGCCACCGCCCAGCGGGATGGATGCCACCACGCCTGCTCCTCGCTCCATGCCGCTACGCTCGCTGAACAAGCGGACACCAAAGGAGGGATCGGCGATCCGGTCTGCTCGAACCCGCCGCGCAACGACGGCTAGCCGCTGTGCCTCGCGATCGGCGGCGCGAATCTCGTGACTGCGCTCGACGACCAGCGCCCGCATGGTTTCGAGATTCTGTAGCGGCCGTTCGGGCAAGGCCAGTTCAGCCGGCTCGGGAGGAAGCGGTATCTCTGGAAACGTCGCGACCAGGATCACGCGCGCCTGCTCGCGCGCAGAGAGCGATGCAGCGGCCTGGGCCTGCGCCTGCGCCAGCGCAGCGGAAGCCTGGTCGAGATCGAGCGCCGAAGCATCGCGGAGCTGGACGCGGCGCCGCAAGGCGGTCAGCGCCGCTTCCAGCGAGCGCACCGTGTCGAGGTCGTTGCGATAATGGCTGCCGGCGGTCAGCCAGTCATGCCAGAGTCCAGACAAGACCAACGCGGCCTGGTGGCGGGCATCCTCCATCTGGTTTTCCGCAACCTCGACGCCCAGCGCGCCAGATTCTCGGTCAAGCGCAGCCTTGCCGGGAAGGCGGAACGGGCGGGACAGGGTCGCGTCGAACTCGTCATAGCCGCCTTCGCGGTCGACGCTGCGGCGAATATAGCTGCCCGCGATCGTCGCTTCATGGGTGCCCCTGCGCAGCATGTCCCCGCGCGCGCGGGCGGCTTCGACCCGGGCGGCCGCCGCCATGACGGTTGGATGGTTGTCGAGAGCTTCGTTGACTTTCTCGACCGGCGGCAGGTCGGCGCGCTGGGCGTGGAGTGTGCCCGGCGCCAGCATCAGCACCATGGCCAGGGCCAGCACGGACGCTCTCATGCGATCCTCCCGTGGCTGACGACCCGCAGGGCGTGCCAGCGCACCGGCCGTTCGCGCCGTGAGTCCGTCACCGCTCGGATCACATCTTCCTGGACAGTGTCCGCGATGATGAGTTCGACCGCACTTCGCCGAAGATTGCCCGTCACCTGTTCGGCGGTTCGCGCGTCGCTGAAATCCCGGCCACGCACCGCCTCTTCCCGGACGTGGATCGGCGCCCGCGCGACGGTGCGGATCGCTTCCACGATCGTCTCCGTATCCCGGATCGCGCAATGGAAGGTCAGAAGCAGGTCAGGCATTTTCGGGTTTCCCGGCGCTCTCGCCAAAGCGCTCGAACAGGATGGGCAAAAGCACGAGCGTCAGCAGCGTGGACGTGATGAGGCCGCCGATGACGACGATGGCGAGCGGACGCTGGATTTCCGATCCGGGGCCGCTGGCGAACAGCAAGGGCACCAGGCCGAAGGCCGTGATGCTGGCGGTCATCAGCACCGGCCGTAGCCTGCGCTCCGCGCCTTGTCGGACCGCCTCGGCCATGCCGTAGCCCTCGGCCAGCAGTTGACGGAAATAGGCCACCAGCACGAGACCGTTGAGAACGGCGATGCCGAGCAAAGCGATGAACCCGACCGATGCGGGCACCGAGAGATATTCGCCCGAAGCCCAGAGCGAGACGACGCCGCCGACCATCGCGAACGGAATGTTGAGCAGGATAAGGATCGCGGCGCGCAGCGACCGCAGCGTCGCCAGCAGCACGAAGAAGATCAGCAGCAGCGCCACCGGGATGACGAGCATCAGCCGGGCCGAGGCGCGCTGCTGGTTCTCGAACTGGCCGCCCCAGACGATGCGGTAGCCGGCCGGCAGCTTCACCTTTGCGGCGACCGCCGCCTTGGCCTCATCGACATAGCCCACCAGGTCGCGGCCAGAAACGAACGCCTGCACCAGCGCGAAGCGGGAGCCGTTCTCATGATCGAGCTTGACCGGACCCTGTGTCGTCTCGACCCGAGCCATGTCGCTGACGCGCGCCAACCCTCCGTCCGGCGTGCGCAATTGCAGGTCGGCGAAACGGGCGGGATCGGAGCGCAGGCTCTCGTCACCCCGGATGACGATCGGCACGCGCTTCTGTCCCTCGGCGACGATGCCGGCCCGAACCCCCTCGACCTGAGCGCGAAGCGCATCCTGCATCTGGTCGACCGGCATCCCGAAGCGTCCGGCGGCCGCGCGATCGATGCCGAGTTGAAGATAATCAACACTGTCATTGGCGACGGTCAGGACTTCCGAGGCGCCGCTTATGCCCGAGAGCGCGTGCTGGACCTGCCCGGCAAGATCACCGAGCGTCGCCAGGTCCGGGCCGAATATCTTGACGGCAAGATCGCCGCGCGCGCCGGTCAACATCTCCGACACACGCATCTCGATCGGCTGTGTGAAGCTGGGCTGGATGCCGGGCAGTCCCTCGATCGCCTTGCGCATCTCGCCGACCACGAAGTCCTTGTCGCCGCGCCACTCGGACTGCGGTTTCAGGCGCACGAAACTGTCGGTCTCGTTCGGCCCCATCGGATCGAGGCCGATCTCGTCGGAGCCTACGCGGGCGATCACATCCTGCACCTCGGGCACGGCGCGCAGCGCGCGCTGCACCGCCAGGTCGCCCTTCACCGACTGGTCGAGGCTGATCGAAGGCAGCTTGGTGAGCTGGACGATCACCGAGCCCTCATCCATCGTCGGCATGAAGGTCTTGCCGACCGCGCCATAGGCCATGCCGGCGATCACCAGGCCCGCCGCCGCCAGGCCATAGACCACCCGCTTGTGAGCGAACGCGGTCGCCAGCAGCGCATGATAGCGCGGTGAGAGCTGGCGCATGATCCACGGCTCGCCATGATGGCCGCTCTTGAGTCCGAACGACGACAGGACCGGCACCAGCGTGAGCGCCAGCAGCAGCGATCCGGCGAGCGCGAAGACGATGGTGAGGGCCACCGGCGCGAACAGCTTGCCTTCAAGTCCCTGGAGCGCAAGCAGCGGCAGGAACACGAGTGCGATGATGATGATACCGGCCGAAACCGGCACGATGACCTCGCTTGACGCCTGGAAAATCTGATTGAGGCGCGGATGGCCTTCCTCATGCGGACGCCCGAGCCGCTCGACGATATTCTCGACCACCACCACCGCGCCATCGACCAGCATGCCGATGGCGATGGCGAGTCCGCCCAGGCTCATCAGATTGGCGGACAGGCCCATGCCGTGCATGAACAGGAAGGTGATGAGCGCCGCCATCGGCAGGGTAGCGGCCACGATCGCGGCGGCCCGCCAGTCGCCCAGGAACAGGATGAGCAGGACGACCACGAGGATCGTGGCTTCGAGCAACGCTTCCTCGACCGTGCCGACGGCGTGCCCGATCAGATCGGATCGGTCGTAGAAGACATCGACATGGGTGCCGGCCGGCAGGGTTTTCTCAAGCTCCGCCAGCCGGGCGCGCACGCCATCGACGACCATGCGGGCATCGGCGCCGCGCAGGGCGATCACCAGCCCTTCGACCGCCTCGGCTTTGCCATTCTTGGTGACCGCGCCATAGCGGGTGAGACTGCCGGTCCCGACTGCTGCGACGTCGCCCAGACGGATGATGCGGCCGTCGCGGCTGGCGATCACAAGCGACTGCAGGTCGTTGATCGTGCGGATCGCACCGACCGCGCGCACGATCAGCGATTCCTCGCCGCTGGTGAGTCGTCCCGCGCCGTCATTGCGGTTTCCGCTCTCGATCGCGCCGCGCAGGTCGGCGATAGAGAGTTTCGCGCTGGCCAGCGCCACCGGATCGGGCCTGACCTCGAAGGTCCGCACATAGCCGCCGAGCGCATTGACGTCGGCGACGCCGGGCACGGTCCTCAGCGCGGGCCGGATCGTCCAGTCGAGCAGTTCGCGTTTCTGCTGGAGGCTGAGCGGCCCCTCGATCGTGAACATATAGATATCGGACAGCGGCGTCGAAATCGGGGCGAGACCGCCGCCGACCGAAGCCGGCAAGTCGGCCAGCACGCCGGACAGGCGCTCGGCGACCTGTTGGCGTGCCCAGTAGATGTCGGTCCCATCGGTGAAGTCGATGGTGATATCGGCGATGGCATATTTGGCGGTCGAGCGCAGGATCGCCTGATTGGGGATACCCAGCATCTCCATCTCGATCGGCGTGATGACGCGGCTCTCCACCTCCTCGGGTGTCATACCAGGCGCCTTCAGGATCATCTTGACCTGCGTCTGGGCGATATTGGGATAGGCATCGACAGGAAGGTTTACGAATGCCCATGCGCCGAGGCCCGCCACTGTCAGGGCGAGAGCGAGAACGAGCAGGCGATAGGATAGGGCCGTGGCGACCAGCGCGCGAAGCATGGCCGATTACCGCGACAGGGCGAGCGCTTTGAGCGCGCTCGTGCCAGCGATGACGACCTGTTCGCCGGGCTTCACGCCGGACAGCAATACGGCCTGGCCGCCGCCCGTCCCGCTGATCTCTACGTCGCGCATGGCAAAGCCGCCGGTGGTGGCGACGAAGACGACAGTCCTGTTGTTCACCGTGGCGACTGCGGCAGCCGGCACACCAACCGCACCCGCAGGCGCTGGGCCGGCGATCGACAGGCTGGTTGCCCGCCCGGCCACGATACCTGGACCGGCGGCGATCTCGGCCTTCACGCTGGCTGACCGGGTTGCCGGATCGATGGTCGATCCGACCGCCGTCACGCGGCCCCTGATGTCTGGATCGATCCGCACGGTCATGCCAGGGTGGACCAGCCCCACCAGCCGCTCGGGCAACTGGCCGAGCACTTCGTAACGGTTCGCCGCGTCGATCACATAAGGCGCGGTCGTCCCGTCCACCGAACCTCCCGCCTGGATGCTGGCGGTCGTGACGCGGCCTGCAATCGGCGCCGTCAGCGTATAGCTGCCGCTTGCGCCATGACCGTTGACCATCCGCAGGATGCGCGCTTTCTCGGAAACGTCGGCGCTGGTTTCCACAGCCATCGCACTGGCCTCGTCGGCGCGAGCGCCGGCAATGATGCCCTCGCGGCTGAGTTGTGACAGGCGGGCGGCATTCGACCGAGCAACTCCGAGGCGCGCATTTGCCCGCGTCAGGTCCGCGCCCATCATCAGCACCTCGCGGCTGGAAATGACCGCCAGCGGCTGTCCCTGCCGCACCGTGTCGCCCTCGACGACCAGCGTGCGCATCACCACGCCGGGGAAGGTCGCTGCCACCGCCACGCGCGCATTCGCCGGAGGCTGGATCACCGCCGGCACCGTCGCCAGCGGGGCGTCTTCAACGGCGACCGCAGGAGCCAGCCGGATACCAAGCTGTGCCGCCTGCTTGCCGTCCACCCTGAGATCACCGGGGACGGCTCCAGCATTTGCCTGAACCGTCCCCGGCCGTGCCGCAGGGGGTGCCGGCGCGTTCGAGTCAGCAGCGATCCACCACAGGCCGGCCACGATGCCGACCGCTACTATGGCGCCAATGGAAAGATAGGCTCGGCTGTTCATGCCCTTCGCCTAGAGGGACAAACTGACGGCTCCCTGACGGCGAGGAGATTCAGCTATTCTTCGGGAACCGCAATGTCAGTTCGCGTGCGCCCGGATCGGTGGTCAGCGCGCCGCCATGCGCGGCCATGATTCGCTCGACGATCGCGAGCCCGAGGCCCGCGCCGTCCTTGCTGGCATGGTCGGCGCGGCTGTGGCGCCGGATCAGATCATGCAGCCGATCGGAAGACAGGCCCGGCCCCTGATCCTTGACCCGGATGGCACACCCAGGGCCGACGAACACCTGCACGGCGCCACCGGCAGGCGTTGCGCGCACCGCATTCTCCACCAGATTGCGGAGCGCCGCCGCTATCGCTTCGCGCCGGCCGCGCACGATCGGCGATTCCGCCCCGGCTTCCAGGGCGATCGTCTTGCCGGCCGCGATCACACCCGGCGCCAATAGGCTAACGACATCGGTCGCTACATCGGTCAACGGCACGGCCTCGGGTGCCAGTTGCGCCGCCGCCGCCGCGTCGATCTGGGCGAGCAGCATCAATTGATCGATCAGCCGTCGCATTGCCGCGACATCGGCTTTCAGGCGACTTGCCTCGGTATGGTCGAACTGGTCGAGTTCGAGCGACAGCACCGCAAGCGGGGTGCGCAGTTCGTGCGCGACATCAGCGGCGAACGCTTCCTGCCGTGTGGCAGCGTCATCCAGCCGCGCGAGCAGATCGTTGACGGCATCCGTGAACGGCAGGGCTTCGGCAGGCATCCGCGACGTGTCGATCCGGTATCCGCGCTCATGCCCGCGCGCCGCCTCGATCTCCATGGCGGCCTCTTCCAGCGGCATGAAGGCCTGTCGGATGACCCTGAGACCGACAAACGCCATTGGCACCATCAGGACAAGGACCGGCAGACCGACATGTTCGAGCATCTCGCGGATCGCGCGATCCGTGGCCTGCTTCGCGCTGAGATCGACAAACGAAAGACGGTAGAAGAAGACGACGGCAGCGAGCAATAGGATCGAGCCGATCAATCCGACCAGACCGAGCCCTCTTGCCAGACGCCGGGAAACGGATCGCCGATGTGTCATGCTGTCTCTCGCAGCATATAGCCTATGCCCCGGATCGTATTCAGCTTTCCGCCCGCACCAGCTTCGTCGAGTTTCCGTCGCAATCGCGACATTGCGGCTTCCACCGCATTAGGCGTGACTGGCTCGTTGAAGCTGTAAAGCGCGTCCTCGATGGCGCCGCGCCGGACAACCGTGCCCGCGCGCCGCATCAGTAGTTCCAGAAGATCGGCTTCACGGCGGGACAAGTCGATCTCATTACCTTCGTAGCGCGCCGCTCTGGCCGCCGTGTCGAAACTTAGCGCTCCTATTTCGATCACGGTCTGCGCTCGTGGACCGGGACGGCGCAGCAGCGCCCGGACCCGAGCCGCGAGTTCCTCGATCTCGATCGGCTTCACGACATAATCGTCCGCGCCACCATCGAGTCCCGCAACCCTGTCCTCCAGTGCGCCGCGCGCTGTCACGATGAGCGCCGGTGCGACATGTTGTGCGCGGCGTCTTGCGCCAAGCCAGTCGACGCCATCACCGTCCGGCAGGCCGAGGTCGAGGATGATCGCGTCGTAGGCCGCTCCATCCATGGCGCTGTCCGCATCGGTGAGATTGCCGGCGATGTCGCAGGAGAAGCCACGGCGCTGAAGCCCCTCGGCCATCAGCTTTGCCAGTCGGTCGTTGTCCTCGACGATAAGCACTCGCATGAGGGGCGACTCTCTAGTCTAGAGTTCCGGCGCGGTCGTGTTCGACCTGCGTTCTCCAATCACAATGACGGAAATCGCATGGATATCTGCTGCACTTCGGGAGAAGATGATCGGCCCTCGTCGCGATACGTCCCATGGCCGAAATCACCCTGACGGTAGAGATTTCTCGATGCGATGCGAAAATTCAAAGAGATGTCCCGAAAAGGCGTCCGATACCCGCCGTCAGAGCCATCGCCAGTGCGCCCCAGAAGGTGACTCGGATCACGGCGCGGATAGGTGCAGCTCCGCCCGCCTGGGCGCCGAGGAATCCGAGCACAGCCAGGCAAACCAGCGACGTGGCGATCACTAGCGGGATCAGGAACTGTTGCGGGGCTAGCGCAATGACGGCCAGGGGCGCCGCCGCTCCGGCGCTGAAGGTGATCGCCGAAGTCAGCGCGGCCTGCAGGGGGCGCGCAGTCGAGACTTCCGAGATGCCAAGTTCGTCGCGAGCATGTGCTCCCAAAGCGTCCTTGGCCATAAGTTGATCGGCAACCTGCAAGGCGAGATCGACATCGAGTCCTCGTCCGACGTAGATATTCGCCAGTTCCTGGCGCTCGAAATCGGGTTGATCTGTGAGTTCGCGCTTTTCCAGCGCAAGATCGGCCTTCTCTGTATCCGACTGCGAACTGACCGAAACATATTCACCCGCCGCCATCGACATTGCGCCGGCAACCAACGCCGCAACGCCTGCGATCAGGATAGCGGCTTTATCCGCGCCGGAAGCAGCGACACCGGCGATCAGGCTCCCTGTCGACACTATCCCGTCGTTGGCGCCCAAGACGGCAGCGCGCAGCCAGCCGATGCGGCTCACTGCGTGGCGCTCAGGATGAGTTCGTAGTCTGCTCATCGCTTGGTCCCCACGCGATCTGACCCGGCGGCGCGGGCCGGCTGTTCTAGGCGCGCCATGGCAGCATCCTGCGCAATGTATCGTCCTTCATGACATAGTGATGGACGAGTGCAGCGAGGGCGTGAAGGCCGATCAGGTAATAGCCGATAGTCCCCACCGTTTCGTGCAGTTCCTTGATCTGGTGGGCGGCATCGCTGTTCTCTCCCATCAGCGGAGGCAAGACGAGGCCGAAGAACGGGATTGGCTTGCCCGAAGCGCTCAGAACCAGCCAACCGGCCACGGGCATGAAAATCATGAACAGATACAATGCTAGGTGGACAGAACGCGACAGGAAGCGTTGCCATGCCTTTGGTTCAGGCGTGATTCGAGGCGTGGTCCCCACTATGCGGGCGATCACGCGAATAATGACCAAGGCCAGGACTGTCAGGCCCAGCATGAAATGCAACGCTTTCATGCCTTCCCTGATGTCACTCCCTTTTGGATAATATCCGCGAAGTTCGATGCAGGCATAAACGACCGCAATCAACAGCAGCATCAGCCAATGCAGCGCGATGCTCAAGCTGCCGTAGCGTCCGGATTTCAGGCTCCCACTCATCCTTAACGCTCCACTTGTGACATCGTCCCGGTCCGGCGATGATTCAGTTCGAGTTTCGGCCTGCGCCATCAAGCTCACCGATCATTGGACTGATCGGAAGTATCGTTATTGTCAGCTTAGCCGGCTACAGGATGAACCTGACCGCATTCTGACGATGCGGCCGCGAAAAACTATTCTGGCGCATAGCCGTCAGTTGCCCAAGAATCGCTTGCGCCGTTCCTGGGCATCGGCCTTGATAATCGCTTCCTCGGCGGTGGTGCATTCGCTACCCCGCACCGAACCATTGCGGCATCCGGTAACGACCTGCCGCGCCTCGTCGATGTGGACCAAGAAATACTGGGTGCCGCGTGCATCGGTCGATGTCGGCGCGATGGGCGCCGCGTTGGCGTCCGCCACCGATTGCTGCGCTGGAATGATGATGGGCCTTAGGACGAACCCTCCGGCAAACCCGATGACCAACGCAACCAGCACGATGATGAGTGTCTTGCCTTGTAACATGCCATCTACCTCCGACAAGAAATAGAAATAACAATCTCGCTATTTAAATATAGTCAAAATAGACTCTTATGAATTACAGAAAAATCTGTAAACTTGAATTGACGCTATCATCACGCCATTATCCATAATACACCGTGGACGCTGGATTTGTTCTCCGTGAGTTGGCCGAAGGTTGCGACTTAGGGTTGATTCTTCGAGGTCGAGCGCGCGCCGCGCGGTAGAAACTGCCATGATCCGCAGCCGCGACAGCATATTGAAGCTGGCGAATATCAAAGGACAAGCGCCTGAGACCTGCTTGCGATGGGTGAGAGGTCTGTTTCTTGATCGACTGGCGCGCCGGCCGCCTTCCGTTCAGAGTAGCGATCAACGAGCTGGACCGTATGAGGGCGGAGCAGCACTGTGAGGCGCACCAGTTCCTCCATCACGTCCACGATGCGGTCATAGTAGCTGGACGGCTTCATGCGGCCGGCTTCGTCGAACTCTTTCCAGGCCATCGCGACCGAGGACTGGTTCGGAATCGTAAACATCCGCATCCAGCGCCCGAGCAAGCGCAGCGTGTTGACCGCGTTGAACGACTGCGACCCACCCGATACCTGCATGACGGCGAGCGTGCGCCCCTGCGTCGGACGCATCCCCTTCATCTCTAGTGGGAGGTGGTCGATCTGCGCTTTCATCAGCCCGGTTATCTGGCCGTGGCGTTCGGGCGAGCACCAAACTTGCCCTTCCGACCACATCGACAGCTCGCGCAGTTCCCGCACGGCGGGATGATCGTCACCCTTGACCTGATCGGGCAGCGGCAGCGTGGCGGGGTCGAATATCCGAGTTTCCGCGCCGAACAGGCCTAACAGACGAGCGGCTTCCTCCACCGCCAATCGAGAGAACGACCGCTCGCGTAAGCTACCGTAGAGAAGCAGAATGCGCGGCGCGGGATCGGCTGGCCCTAGCCCCAGCGCAGGCCGCTGGCGGACATAGGCGGGATTGAGCGCCGGTAGATTGTCGGAATCGGGGAGCTGGCGCAGCGGCATCAGGAGACTTTCATTAGATCGGTGGTCGGCAGCATAGCGGCGTCGAGCACGCCCGACAGTTCGCTCGGCGCGTCGGGATTGTAGCGGGCAACGGTCAGCCCCTTCACGCAGTCGCACCCCGCTCATACCAACCGCGCGACCGCTTCACGATCGCCACTACCGAGAGCATCACCGGCACCTCGACCAGCACGCCCACCACCGTCGCAAGGGCCGCGCCCGACTTGAGGCCGAACAGCGATATGGCCGCCGCGACCGCCAGCTCGAAGAAATTGGATGCGCCGATCAGTGCTGCCGGCGCGGCGACGCACCAGGCGACTCCAAACCGACGCGAGAGCCAATATGCCAGGCCAGCGTTGAAATAGACTTGGATGAGGATCGGCACCGCCAGAAGTGCGATCACCAGCGGTTGCGCCACGATTTGCTCGCCTTGGAATCCGAACAGCAGCACCAGCGTCGCCAGCAGTGCGATTAGCGATACCGGCCCGAGCCGGGCAAGCAGCCGATCAAGCGTGGGTTGTCCGCCACGGCCGAGGACCGATTGGCGCACGAACTGCGCCACGATCACCGGCACGACGATGTAGAGCACGACCGAAATGAGCAGCGTGTCCCACGGGACCGAGATCGAGGCGACGCCGAGCAACAGCGCCACCAGCGGCGCGAAGAGGAAGACCATCAGCACGTCGTTCAGGGCCACTTGCGACAGTGTATAGGCGGGATCGCCTTCGCAGAGGTTGGACCACACGAACACCATCGCTGTGCAAGGCGCGGCGGCGAGCAGGATCAGGCCTGCGATGTAGGACGGGCCTTCGCCGGCCGGGAGCAGTGGTGCGAACAGCCATCCGATAAACAGCGCGCCGAGCGCCGCCATCGAGAACGGCTTGACCGCCCAGTTGATGAACAGGGTGACGCCTACGCCCTTCCACTGCTGGCGAACCGAACCGAGCGCACCGAAGTCGACCTTAAGCAGCATCGGCACGATCATCAGCCAGATAAGCACTGCGACGATCAGGTTGACACGCGCGACCTCAGCCGAGGCGATTGAGGCGAATAGGCCGGGCAGCAGATGCCCGAGGCCGATGCCAGCGACGATGCACAGCGCCACCCATAGAGTCAGATAGCGCTCGAACGTCCCCATGCTTGGGCGGGCCGACACGGAGCCGGCAGCGGGTGCGACACTGGACATGGTTCAGGCGACCCGTTCGCCATTGGCATCGACTACCCGCTCGCCGTCCTCTTTCGCGAACGCGCCCTGTTGGCGGTTCGGGAGCAGATCGAGCACGGCTTCCGATGGCCGGCAGAGCTTCACGCAGAGCGGCGAGACTACCAGCGGACGGTTGATGAGGATCGGATGCGCCATCATCGCATCCACCAGCGCGTCGTCGGAAAGCGACGTGTCGGCAAGGCGCAACTCGGCGTAAGGCGTGCCCTTCTCGCGTAGTAGTTCGCGCGTGGTAATCCCGGCGCGTTCGATAAGCTGAACCAGCAATGCGCGAGAAGGCGGAGTTTTCAGATACTCGACCACATGCGGCTCAATGGCGGCGTTGCGGATCAGTCCGAGAGCGTTACGCGAGGTTCCGCACTCGGGGTTGTGATAGATGATGATGTCCGTCGTCATCACGCCACATCCGGGCGGGGAGAGGAGGCGCCTTCGCTCTGTCCTATCTCGCGCACCTTGGCGGTGAGCGCCGAGGTTTCGAATTTGTCGATCGGTAGCGCCGTGAACAGACTTATGCGGTTTTCAAGGTGGCGCAGCGCCGTGACGAACGCCCGTTGGCGCTCCATGTCGTTGCCCTGGACAGAAGATGGATCTTCGATCCCCCAATGTGCGGAGATCGGGTGTCCTGGCCATACCGGGCAGGTTTCGCCGGCTGCGTTGTCGCAGACGGTAAAGACGAAATCCATGACCGGCGCGCTGGGAGCGGCGAACTCGTCCCAGCTTTTCGAGCGTAGCCCCTCGGTTGGATAGCCGATCCGTTCGAGCACTGCGATTGCATCGGGATTGACCGCGCCCTTGGGGAAACTCCCGGCAGAAAAAGCGCGGAACGGCCCTCCACGCTTGTTGAGCGCACTTTCTGCAAGGATCGAGCGGGCCGAATTACCAGTGCAGAGAAACAGCACGTTGAAGATGCGAGTGGGCGAATTGTCAGACATGGTGGTTCCATCAGCAGCAGGGGGCAAGTTCGGCCAAGAGGGGCGCGCACAGCTCGGTGTTGCCGGCGCAGCAATCCTTCAAGAGAAACAGTATTAGCGCGCGCAGCCCGTCGAGATCGGCGCGGTAGATTATCGACCGGCTGTGCCGTTCGGATCGCACAAGGCTGGCGCGGGCGAGGATGCCAAGATGCGCCGACATGGTGTTTTGAGGCACATCGAGCCGGCGAGCGATTTCGCCAGCGGCCAAACCAACCGGTTCATGCCGCACCAATAGGCGGAACACATCAAGCCGTGTGCCCTGTGCCAACGCGCCTAGCGCAACGATAGCCGACTCATTTTCCATATATCCAGCATAACGGATATAATGGAAGATGCTAGGCCCATTTCCGTCCGATGGGCCAACTATCGAGCATTGCCAGCCCTGCGCGACAACAACGATGTGCGGCACGCTGCGTTGCTGATAGCTGCCGGAGAAGCGGCCGGGTCGCACTAGAACGCCGCCGTCACCGCGATCGAGATATAGTGTGTATTGCCGGTTTGCGGTGCATTGGGCGCCGCTTCCAGAAACCGCCCCTTGCCAATCCAGGCGCCATTAATCTCGGCGCGAAACCGCTTCGGGACCAGCCACCAGCGCACCCGGCCTTCGATCTGGTGCCCGGCGAACGAACCCGAGCGCACGGAGGGATCGCGCACGCTCGTCGTCGAAAAAGCATCAGTCCGCTCGGCAAGCCACATCGCCCGATAAGCAACGAAGCCGTCAAGCCGGGATGTCGGTGCCATTTCCAGCCGGACGCCCGGCGTGCTGATATTGGCCCGTCCGATCTGCGCGTAGATGCCCGCCGGAGCGAGATCGGCTCGTCGCATCCCGAACAGCGTATCGAACCGTCCGAACGAGCGGCCCGATCCGTCGCCGCTGGCATGGTCATATTCGACCGACAGCCGTGCTTTAAGCGGACCGTGGAAGGTATAGCCCGCATCGGCGTGTAGGAACCAAGCCGATACGTCGAGTTCGGGCGCGGTAGCCGCGAGCGAGGAACGAGCCGAGCCGAGCTGATAGATGCCCTCGACCTCAAAATCCGCCTTGCCCGGCGCGGGATCACGGATCAGCCGCGCGCTGATATTATGGAGATGGCGGTTGCGCGTCGGCCGCCCCGGCGCATCGCGTTCCGCAAGGCCAAAATAGCCAATCTCCGCCAACGCGCCCGCAATCACGCGCGGCCTGCTCACCAGCCCGCCCCAAAGCTGCAAGTCGAAGCTCTCGCGATCGAGCCGGACCTTGTTGTCGAGAATCGCGGGCAGATCGTCGGGCAAGCGCACCTGCGGCAGCGTGTAGATCAGCGTCGCCGCCGTGCCGTCGCCCGCACGGATGTCGGCGCGCAGGCCGGTATAGCCGTTGGTGGTGTTGCGATAATCGTCGGCCGCGACCAGACGCCGCGAGCCGAGATTGAGGGTGAACCGTCCCGCCTGCACGGCCAGCGCCGTGCCCCGACCAAAGGGTTCGCGGACCTCATAGCCGACATAGGCTTGCACTGGCTCCAGCGTGTTTACCTCGGCCGTGCCGATCGCGCTGCCCGGCTCGCTGCCATATGCTCGACTGTCGTAAAGCTCGACCCCGACTCTGAACCCATCTTCCCGATATTCGGCGAGGATCGTGGTGCGGATGCTGAACAACTCATCCTCGGCACCGAACCCGGCGCGTGCCTGGCCGTCCAGCGTCTCATAGCGCACGCGCACCGAGCCGGAGAGCGTCAGGCCGTCCGGCGGCGCCTGCTGCGCCCGAGCAGGTTGGGCGAAGGTCGCGGTGAGCGCGAAAGCCGATATGAGATATATATGTTTCATCGAATCACGTGAAATGATACATATGCACTATGATTGATACAACCGGTCCCGAAAACTGGCTGGCGCTGCTGCATCAGCTCCCGGCAAAACCGCCTTATCTGCGCGTGAAAATCTGGCGCCGCTTGCAGGCGATTGGCGCGGTGCCGCTCAAGAATGCCGTCCATGTGCTGCCGCGTCGCGAGGATGCCGAGATCGCCTTTCGTGACTTGCTCGGCGAGATCATTGCCAGCGGCGGCGAAGCCGTGCTGATCGACGCGCGTCTGATCGAGGGCCAGAGCGATGCCGAGCTGCGCACGCTGTTCGATGCGGCGCGCGACGCGGACTATGACGAGTTGGCCGACGCCGCGCGACGGCTGCTCGATACGGGTCCGGCGTCCGGTCCCGAGATCGCCAAACTCCAGAGGCGGCTTGCCGAAATCGTCCGGCTCGACTTCTTCGGCGCGCATGGCCGGCAAGGCGCCGAAGCGGCGCTGCGCGAGCTGGATGCGCAGCGTTACGCGCATCCCGATGTCAGCCGGTTGGACACCCCGCCCGAGCTGACACCCGCCGATCTCAAGGGCCGGACCTGGGTCACGCGGCGCGGCGTCCATGTCGATCGCATCGCCTGCGCCTGGCTCATCCGCCGCTTCATCGACCCCAAGGCTGGTTTCAAGTTCATCGACGGCAAGAGCTATGCGCCCGAGCCCGGCGAGCTGCGCTTCGACA
Source organism: Sphingomonas sp. IC081 (assembly GCF_006874585.1). Taxonomy (GTDB): domain Bacteria; phylum Pseudomonadota; class Alphaproteobacteria; order Sphingomonadales; family Sphingomonadaceae; genus Novosphingobium. The sequence continues at coordinate 1,924,252 of NZ_CP029761.1, read as the reverse complement.
TGGCCGATGCCGAGTTCACCCATGAGGGCGATCGGTGCAGCTTCGAGACGCTGGTGTTTCGCGCCGGGCTGGACGGCGATCCAGCGCTAGTTTCGATCGCGGAAATCATCCACGAGCTGGACATTGGCGACGGCAAGTTCGACCGGCCCGAGGCGGCCGGGCTTGACGCGATGTTGTCGGGCGTCTGCGCGTCCAGCGAAGATGATCTTGAGCGGATCGCGCGCGGCGGCGACGCGCTCGATCAGTTCCACGCCTATTTCAGCAGCCGAAAGGGCGAGCGATGAGCCCGGTCCTCACCGACTCGCTGGAACGGTCAGACGTGCCCTACAGGGATCATGGTATCCCATTCGGCGAGGCCATGCGTGTCTGGGCACGGATCGCGGCACTCAGCTTCGGCGGTCCTGCCGGGCAGATCGCCGTAATGCACCGTATCCTGGTCGACGAAAAGAAGTGGATCGGGGAGGAACGGTTCCTGCACGCGCTCAACTATTGCATGTTGCTCCCCGGTCCCGAGGCGCAGCAACTCGCCGCCTATATCGGTTGGCTGCTCCACAAGACCAAGGGCGGGCTGGTCGCGGGAGCTTTGTTCGTCCTGCCCGGCTTCCTCGCTATCCTGGGCCTGAGCTATCTCTATGTGCTGCTCGGCCATGCACCACTGATCGAAGGGCTGTTCTTCGGCCTCAAGGCGGCGGTGCTTGCTGTGGTGGTACAAGCCGTCGTGCGCGTCGGGTCGCGGGCGCTCAAGAACAACGTCATGCGCGGCATCGCCGCTGCGGCGTTCGTCGCCATCTTCTTCCTTCATGTGCCGTTCCCCCTGATCGTGCTGACCGCTGCCCTTGCGGGATACATCGGCGGCCGCAGAGGGTTCGCCGCGTTTAAGGGTGGCGGCGGACACGGATCGACAGGCGGCAATGTGGTCCATGATCGCGACACCGCGCTCGGTGAGGGGTTGCCCGATCATGCCCGGCCCAATCTCGCTTGGTCGCTCAAGATTTCCGGCGCGCTGCTGTTCCTGTGGCTGGCGCCGGTTATCCTGCTGCTCGCGCTGCTCGGCCCGGAAGATGTGTTCACGCGCATCGCGACCTTTTTCAGCCAGATGGCGGTTGTTACCTTCGGCGGTGCATATGCGGTGCTCGCCTATGTCGCGCAGGAGGCGGTGAATACCTATGGCTGGCTCCGGCCCGGCGAGATGCTCGACGGCCTCGGCCTTGCCGAGACGACGCCGGGACCGCTCATCATGGTGGTCCAGTTCGTCGGCTTCCTCGCGGCCTTCCGCGATGCGACCGGCCTGCCGCCGCTAGTCGCCGCAACGCTGGGCGCGATCCTCACGACCTGGGTGACGTTCCTCCCGTGCTTCCTCTGGATATTCGCCGGTGCGCCATTCGTCGAGCGGCTGCGCGGCAATCGGGCGCTCTCGGCAGCGCTCACCGCAATCACGGCGGCGGTGGTCGGCGTCATCCTCAACCTTGCGCTCTGGTTCGCCATCCACACGCTGTTCGGCGAAGTGCGCGAGGTCAGGATCGCAGGCGCCGTGTTCGAGACGCCGGTCCTTGCCTCCCTGAATCTGCCCGCGCTGCTGCTGGCGGCGGGTGCCGCGATCGCGGTGTTCCGGTTCAAGGTCGGTATGATCCCGGTGCTGTTCGCCTGCGCCGGCCTCGGCGCAACCTATGTCGTCCTCGCATGAATGGAGAGTTCCTGTGACGGAAGTTCGCGCAGATCGCCCGCATGGCCTGACTCCGGCTGATCGCGCACTTCATCGACGAAGCGCCGATTGTCACATAACGACGACGCGCGGCAGCGTGATGCGGGGGAAGGCGGTTCTAGAGTAGTGTAAGCGGCGACACATATTCGTTATGTTTATCCAGCGCGGGGCGCCACTTGCTACCAGACACGAAAAACCCCGCGAGGATCACCTCGGCGGGGTTTTTCGTGTCTGGTGCGAACCGCCCGGTGGCATCCAGGCGGTTGCCCCGCGCGAATCAGCTTCGCGCGGGTTCCGGCTCCGGGTTAGGCTCTGAGGTAGGCCCCGAAGTCGGGTGGGCTGCGGCGCGGGCAAATCCTCGCGACAGGCCGTGGTAGAGCTTTTCCTTGCAGACCAGCGTGCTGGCGGCGTCGGCGATGATCGCGGTCAGGAATAGCGGCACGATCATGCCGCGGCTTGCGGTGGTTTCCATAAGGATGATGACCGCCGTCAGCGGCGCGCGTACGACGCCCACAAAATAGCCGACCATGCCGAGCAGGATCACGGCGGGCATCGGGTCGTCCGGGAAGCACAGGGCGAGCAACTGGCCAAACCCGGCGCCGACCGAAAGCGAGGGCGCAAAGATGCCGCCGGGCGCCCCGGAGACGGCGGTGGCGGCGGTCGCCAGGAACTTGGCAGGGCCGAACCACAGCGAGGTATCATCCTGCCCCTCGATCATGTGGCGGGTGGTTTCGTAACCGGTGCCCCAGGTCGAGCCGTGAGTGACGATGCCGACCACGGCAACGACCAGGCCGCAGGCGAAGGCCAGCGTGACGGGGCGGGCGCGCACCGCCAGGAAAGCGGGATGGGCGCTGCGGGCGAAGGCCAGCATCATGCGGGCGAACAGGCCGCCCAGGATGCCGCCGGCGATCCCTGCCACGGGGGTCACCATCAGCACCGAGCGGACGTCGAGCGTCTGGCGCATCGCGCCGAAATAGACGTAGTCGCCCGCCACCGCGAGGCTGACGAGGCCGGAAATGACGACCGCGCCCATGACCAGCACGGCGACTTTCTGCTCGAACGCGGCGGCCAGTTCCTCGATCGCGAAAACGACGCCGGCCAGCGGGGTGTTGAAGGCTGCCGCGACGCCCGCCGCGCCGCCGGCGATCAGCACGCCTGCGGAGATCGGCACGCGCAGGATGCGGTGGCAGGTGACCATGATGGCCGCCGCGACCTGCACGGTAGGCCCTTCGCGGCCGACCGAGCCGCCTGCCAGCAGCATGAAGGTGGTGAGCAGCAGCTTGGCGATGGCGGTGGGCAGGGCGAGCAGGCGCGAGGAGGCAAGCTGGATGTCATGACCGGCGGCCATGACCTGCGGAATGCCGGAGCCCTTGGCGGCCGGTGCCCAGCGCAGGGTAACGGCGACGGTTGCGGCGAACACCAAGGGGGTGAGGATCAGCGGGGCGTAGCGATGCTGCGCCTGAAACTCGGTGAAGACCTTCTGTGCAAGGTCGCCCATGCGGGCAAAGACGATCGCGACCAGGCCGAGGGCGACGGCCCCGGCGATGGTGGCGGCGCGGCGGCGGGCCATGTCGATCGAGGCATCGAGACCGGGGACGGACTTCTGGAAGGTCCGGATATGCTCCAGAGGAGTCAAAGCAGGGGCCAATCGCTGGAGGGCAGGGAGGCGCCGCACCGAGCCGTGCGACGGGCTTGGCGCCCTATTGAGCCGTCCTCCTCCTGCCCGCAAGCATTTTACCGGAAAAATGCAGAGATCGGCGAGGGGCATGGAAAAGGCCGGGGCCGCACTGCGATCCCGGCCTTTCCTTTCGGCCTTGCCTTCGGGGAGGTCTCACCGGTTGGGAGCCGTCCGAAGGTCGGGCAAAGTTACTTGCCGCTGTTGCCGCCGGTCGCGCCCTGGACCGAGGCGGTGAACTGCGCGGCGGTCACGCCGATCGCCAGGCCGCCGTCGGCGGCAAGGCCGATCGCGGCCTTCTGCAATGCCACGGGCGTGCCGCCCTGCAGTGCGATGGTCACGTTGTCGCCTTCGACCTTGCTGACGGTGCCGATGACGACGCCGTCGCTGCTCTTCACCGGAGCGTCGGGGACCAGCGCGGCGGCAAGGGCTTCACCCGTCTTTGCCTGGGCGCCCTGGACGGCGGCTTCGAGCTGGACCTTGGTCATGCCGATCGTCAGGCCCTTCTCGCGCGTCGCGAACGCCGACTTGGGCAGGCCCGCGCGAGCGGTGCCGGTGTTGACGGTCACGACATCACCCTGGACGGCCTCGATCGTACCCACTTCATTGCCATCGGTGTCGTAGACCTTGGCGCCCGCCGTCGGGCTGGCGCTTGCGGTTGCAGGAGCGGCGGCCGGTGCAGCCTGGGCCATGGCGGCGGCGGGCACGAGCGTGGCGGCGGCCAGTGCGGCGGCGATGATGGATTTCTTCATGGCGTACTCCTTCTCGACGCGGCCACCGCCCCAACGGCGACCGACTCGCTGCCCTCCAACGCGAGAGGGCTTGAAAAACAGGTCCGGAAATATTCACGACCCGGACGGCTTGGCCCGGCCATCTGGCCGGAGACCCGCTCCGCGCGCCGAGGCGCGTGGGAAGGAGCGGGGCGAAGACATGCTATGTTGCATGTGCGTAACGGTCTGGCGGCTGAACGGTGCCGGATCAACCGTTCGGATGAGCCGAGTTTGCGGTGAACCGCCGCTAATCCGCCGTTACGGTCGCTACCTGCGGTGAACTGCGGATTCACCCCCAGGCGGCCTATCCATTGTCCCACGCATTGGCCCGCGCACTTGCCCTGTGGAACATGTTGCGCTCTTGTTCGCTTTGCACACGATTGCGTAATCGCGGATCAGGGATCGGGCGGGTGGACGAACAGGACAAGGGGCACGAAACGGATCGGGGCGTGTCTCCTTCGGTGTGGCGCTATGCGATGGCTCGGCGTGCCCACGTGGTCATCGACGCCGCCGCCTACTTCGGGGTGATCCGCGAGGCGATGGACGAGGCGCGCCAGCGCATTTTCATGATCGGCTGGGATTTCGATTCGCGCATCCTGCTCTCGTCCGGGCGGCGCTGGTGGCAGGGCGGGCGCAAGGCGCGGTTTCCGGCGCGACTGGGTTCGTTCATCGTCTGGCTGGTGCGTACCCAGCCCGGTCTCGAGATCCGGCTGCTCAAGTGGAATTTCTCGCTGGTGAAGTCGCTGTTCCGCGGCACCATGGTGTTCGACCTGATCCGCTGGGCGGCGCGCAAGCGCATCCATTTCAAGTTCGACGGCGCGCACCCGATCGGGTGCAGCCATCACCAGAAGATCGTGGTCATCGACGATGTCTTTGCGGCCTGCGGCGGCATCGACATGACCTCCGACCGCTGGGATACGCCCGACCACCGTCCCGGCGATCCGCGCCGCCGCAAGCCGAGCGGGTGGCTCTACGGGCCCTGGCACGACGTGACGATGGTCATGGAAGGCGATGTCGCCAAGGCGCTCGGCCAACTCGGCCGCGAACGCTGGAAGGTTGCCGGCGGGCAGGACATCGTCCCTTGTGCGCCGCAGGACTTCAGCCCCTGGCCGGGGAGCCTGCGGGCCGAGTTCCACGATGTCGAGATCGGCATCGCGCGCACGCGCGCGCACTATGGGGCCTGTTCGCAGGTTGCCGAGATCGAGGCGCTGTTTGTCGAGCAGATCCGCCGCGCCCGGCGCTTTGTCTACGCCGAGACCCAGTACTTCGCCTCGCGCGCGGTGGCCGAGGCGATCGCCGAACGCCTGCTGGAAGAGGACCCGCCCGAATTCCTCATCATCAATCCGCTTACCGCCAATGGCTGGCTGGAGCAGGTGGCGATGGACACCGCGCGCGTGGAATTGGTGCAGACCCTGCGCAATGCCGACCGGCTGGGGCGTTTCCACATCTTCCACCCGGTCGCCTCCGACGGCACGCCGATCTATGTCCATGCCAAGCTGATGATCGTCGACGACGAGATCCTGCGGGTCGGCTCGGCCAACATGAACAACCGGTCGATGGGGCTCGATTCGGAGTGCGACGTGTTCATCGATGCGGCGCGGCCGGCGAACGGCCACGTGGTTCCGGCGATCCGCGCGCTGCGCCTTCGCCTGCTCGCCGAACATTGCGGCGAGGAGGAAGCCGTGATCGCCGCGGCGCTGGATCGCCATGGCCGCATGGCCGAAATGATCGAAACTCTTGTGCCTGCGGGCAAACATCTCGAACGCTTGCCCTTGAAACATCTCTCCGATGCTGAAAGAGCGCTTGGCGAAAGCGCTCTGCTCGATCCGGAACGACCCGGGGAGATGTTCGAGCCGATCGAGCGGCGCGGTCTGTTCCGCCGCAAGGGGCAGCTCATGCGGCTGCACCTACAGGAAAGATTGCGAAGGAGTATCAAGGGATGAGCAGCCTGGTCGGTCCCGACGAGGACAGCCCTTTCGAAAAGAAGCCTGCGGTTCCGGACGAAGTTCAAGAGGCGATCCGCACCCTGATCCGCTGGTCGGGCGACGATCCGGAGCGCGAGGGCCTGCTCGACACGCCCAAGCGGGTGGCACGGGCGTGGAAGGAATATTGCCAGGGGTACGGCGAGGATCCGGCCATTCACCTCAGCCGCGTGTTCGAGGAAGTGGGCGGCTATGACGAAGTCGTGCTGCTCAAGGACATCCCGTTCCAGTCGCACTGCGAACACCACATGGCGCCGATCATCGGCAAGGCGGCGATCGCCTATCTGCCGCGCGATCATGTGGTCGGCATCTCCAAGCTGGCGCGCGTGCTGCAGGGCTATGCGCGCCGCCTGCAGATCCAGGAGCGCCTGACCGCCGAAGTGGCCGAATGCATCTGGACCCACTTGAAGCCGCACGGCGTGGCGGTGGTGATCGAGGCAAGCCATGCCTGCATGTCCGCGCGCGGCGTGCGCACGCCGGGCGTCAGCATGATCACCAGCCGCATGATGGGCACGTTCCTCGAGGACGAGCGCAGCCGCAAGGAAGTGCTGAGCCTGATGGGCTACTGAGAGGCCGTTGGGAAATCCGCGCGCAGCGGATCTGAAAACACTCTCTTATCCCCGTTTCCGCGAGGCCGGGGGGCTTGAAACGCCCCCCGGCCTGCAGCGATGGAGGCGTGGCGGCACCATTTGCGCCGCGCCGGGGGAAACTTGAGCGGTCGGAACGTTAGCGTCGAAGAGCAGGGCGGGCGCCTGCTGCGATATGGAGCCGCGCTGGTTCCGGCAGCGATGCTCTGCGTACTGTTGCTGCGCGCCGTCTGGGACGTCGATATCTTCTGGCAGCTCAAGCTGGGCGAGATCATTCTCGCCCGCGGCGGCCCGGTTGCGCGGGAACCGTTCGCCGCGCTCCATCTCGGCGAGCCGCTTCCGGCGGTGGGCTGGCTGGCACAGGCGAGCATGGCCTGGGTGCGCGCGCTGGGCGGATGGGGCGCCTTGCGGGTGTTCGATTCGCTGGTCTGGCTCGGCGGCTTCTGGGTGATCGCCGCCGCCTGCCGCCGCCGCGGTGCGAGCGCGACGGCGGTGGCTCTGGCACTCGCGCTCTCGTTCTGTGCGGCGCTGCCGAGCGCCAGCATACGCCCGCAGAGTTTTGCCGCATTGAGCTGCGGGCTCTTACTGGCGCTCATGCACTTGCGGCTGCGGCCGCTGGCGACGGTTGCACTGGGCGCGCCGCTGCTGGTGCTCTGGCAGAATTTCCACCCTTCGGTGAGCATCGGCGTGCTGACCCTGGGCATCCATGCCGCGAGCGGCCTGTTCGCATGGCTGCGGGATCGCGGCCGGCCCTTGCCGATAGCGGCGGCGGTGCTGACGCTGGTCGCCGTCGCGGCGATGTTCGCGACGCCGGACGGGGTCTCGATCCTCGACATATCGACCACCAATACCGAGATGAGCCTTGCCATCGGTGCCAGCGAGTGGCGGCCGCTGTGGATCGAGGCGAACTGGACCAATGCCGTACCGGTGCTGGCGGTCTTGCTGCTGACGCTGGGCATCGCGGCGCGCACGCGCCGGTTCGACATCGCCGAAGTGCTGGCCGCGCTGGCCCTGCTGGCGATGACGGTGCTGGCCTATCGTTTCGTGCTGTTCTGGGCGCTGGCGATGGTGCCGGTGATCGCGCGCGCTGCGACAGGGATGGCGACCGGGCCGTCGCGGCAAGAGCCTGTGCCGCGCTGGCTTCCTGCCCTTGCCGTGGTGCTTGCCGCGCTGGCGCTGCCGTTTCTCGCGCCTACGCGCTTTGCGCCCAGCCTGCCGCTGGATGCGATCGACCGGCTTCGGCAGGAGCATCTGCGCGGAACCGTCTATGCCGATTTCCCGTTCGGCGGGCCGGTCATCGACGCCGGCTGGCCCGACTGGCGCGTGGCCTACGACGGGCGTTACTATCGCTACAGCCATGAGGAATGGCAGTACAACGGCGGTATCGAGAACGGCTATGTTCCGCTGGTCGACGTGATCGCCAAGTGGAACCCGGTGGCCTTTGTCATCCAGGAAGACCACAATGCGCCGCTCGCGGGCGAACTGGCGCATTCACGGCGCTGGAAGCGGATATTCCGCAGTGCGGACGGCGTGGTGGTCTACATACGCAGGACGTAGCGGGCGCGCTTATCCGCCGCGCGTGACCGGCACCAGTGCGCCGGTCACCGCCCGCGCTGCGCCTGAAGCCAGGAACTCGATCACCTCGGCAATCGCCTGCGGCTGCACCCAGGCTGAGAAATCGGCATCGGGCATGTCGGCCCGGTTGGTGGGGGTGTCGATGATGCTGGGCAGGACGGCGTTGACGGTGACGCCGGTGCCCGCCAGTTCCTCGGCCAGCGCTTCGGTCAGCCGGTGGACGCCGGACTTGGAGGCGGCGTAGGCGCCCATGCCCATGCCCGCCTTGATCGCCGCGCCCGCGCCGATGTTGACCACGCGCCCGGCAGCTGAGGCCTTGAGCATGGGCAGCGCCAGCTGGGTGATCGTGGCCGCGGTGGTCAGGTTCATCGCCTGCATCCTGGCCCAGGAGGCAAGCGATCCGCCTTCGAGCGTTTCCCAGGTGAAACCGCCCGCGACATTCACCAGCACGTCGATGCCGCCATGCGCCGCGACAACCTGGTCGAGCGCCGAGCGGGTCGCGGCCTCGTCGGTCAGGTCGACGCCGCCGATGTCGAGCGCGCCTTCGAGCGCCTCCCTGGCCGAAGGCGCAAAGTCGATCCGCGTCACGCGGTCGCCCTTGGCGGCAAAAGCCGAGGCCACGGCATGGCCGAGCACGCCGAAACCTCCAGTGACGATAACCGAACGGGACATGGAAACTCCTCTCTTTGCCGCAAGGCTATAGCGCGGCGAAGAGAGGAACAAGCAGGGCCGGGCGTTCATCCGCAAGGAAGCGCCCCGCCGATGCCGAGGGCATGAAAAAGGCGGCGCCTCCCGCGGGAAGCGCCGCCTTTCCAACCGTCAGCCTGAAATCAGAGCTGGCCGAGCATGTAGTCGGCCGAGCTGACTTCGAACGCGCCGGGCGCCTCGACGTTGAGCTGCTCGACGACGCCGTCGTTGACGACCATCGAGAAGCGCTTGCCGCGCTCACCCATGCCGAAGCCGGTGCCGTCCATGACGAGGTCGATGGCCTTCACGAAGTCGCCGTTGCCGTCGGCCAGCATCGCCACCTCGTCCGAGCCCGAGGCCTTGCCCCAGGCACCCATGACAAAGGCGTCGTTGACGGCGGTGCAGGCAATCGCGTCGATGCCCTTGGCCTTCAGTTCGGCGGCCTTGTCGACAAAGCCGGGAAGGTGCTTGGCCGAGCAGGTCGGCGTGAAGGCGCCGGGAACCGAGAACAGCGCGACTTTCTTGCCGGCGAAGAAATCGGCGGTCTGCACGGGCTCGGGGCCGCTTTCGCCGGCCTTGATGAGCTTCACGTCGGGCAGCTTGTCACCAACGGCGATGGTCATGGGAATGTCCTTTGTCTGCAAATGAATCGCGGAGCCGAGATATAGGCCTGTCGGCGAGCGGGGCAATGTCCCGTTCGTTAAGATGCCTTCACCGTACTGCGCAAACGGCTCGCAACCATCGTCTGCGAATCTTATCCACAGGGCGGAAAGCGCCCGGGGATCGGAGGAGCACCATGCAAAGCACCTGCCTTCATGAGCCGCGCGCGACGAAGCGCGCCGGCATGACACATCGCAAGTCGGAATTCCGCTTGCTGCTGGCCTCGCTGGTCGGGCTGGGGGCAGCCGTGGCGATCGGGATGGCCGATCCCGCCCATGGCCAGGAGATCGCTGCCGAGGCCGACCGGCCGCCAGCCGACTCCACGGCCGAGCAGCTTCGCCGGCTCGACATCATGCTGATGGTGACCGGCCTGCGCTGCCGCACCACGGTGGACGATTTCCAGGCCGACTACGGCGATTTCACCAGCAGCCACCTTGCCGAACTCAACGAGGCCGCGCGGGTCATGCAGGCCGATCTTGCCGAGCAGGTCGGGGAACGCAACGCGCGTCTGGCGCTCGACAAGATGAGCGTGATCATGGCCAACCAGTACGGCGCCGGGCACCCTTGGGCGAGCTGTTCGGAACTGCGGCAGGTGACGCGCGATCTTGCGCATACGCCGGGCCGGACCGCACTGGTCGCGGCGGCTACCCGGTTGTTCGGCCCCAGACCTGCGGTGCTGGCGGCGAAGTAGCCTCGGCGGTGCCGATCGGGACGATCCGGTCGGCCAGCCGGTCCACCTCGCCGCGGTCGTGGCTGACGTAGAGGATCGGCATGCGCAGCTCGTCGCGCACACGCTCGATCACGCGCAGGATTTCCTCGCGTCTTTCGGCGTCGACCGAGGCCAGCGGTTCGTCCATCAGCAGGAAACGCGGCCCCGAGAGCAGCGCGCGGCCGATGGCCACACGCTGCGCCTCGCCGCCCGAAAGCGAGCGCGGCGCGCGCGTCAGCAGATGGCCGATGCCCAGCACGTCGAGCGTGGTGGGCACATCGAGCCAGCGGTGCTCGGGGCGGGCGCGCTTCCAGCCGTAGAGCAGGTTTTCGCGCACATTGCGGTGCGGGAACAGGCGCAGGTCCTGAAAGACATAGCCGCAGCGGCGACGTTCGGGAGGCAGATCGATCCCGGCGGCACTGTCGAACAAGGGCTCGCCTGCCACCGTGATGTGGCCTGAGGCCGGGCGCGCCAGTCCGGCGATCATGTCGAGCAATGTCGTCTTGCCCGCTCCGGAGGGGCCGAACAGGGCGGTGAGGCCGCCCTTTTCGGTCTTGAACCGGTAATCGAAACGACGCCCGCCGCGCCGGAGCGTCACGGCAACGTCAAAGGACATGGTGCATCCCCTCGGCGCGGCCCCGGCGGGCCAGCCATTCCGACAGCACGAGCGCAATCAGCGACAGCAGCACCGACAGCCCGGCAAGGCGCGTGACCTGCCATTCCGAGCCGGGGATCTGCAGTGCATTGTAGATCGCCAGCGGCAGCGTGCGGGTCTCGCCGGGAATGTTCGAGGCGAACGTGATCGTCGCCCCGAACTCGCCGATCGAGCGGGCGAAGCCCAGCACCAGCGCGGCGAGAACCCCCGGCATGGCGAGCGGGAGGGTGACGCTGACGAACGTCCGGACCGGCCCGGCCCCCAGCGTGCGCGCGGCTTGCTCGAGCTTGCGGTCAACCGCTTCCAGCGACAGCCGCATGGCGCGAACCATCAGCGGCAGCGCCATGACCCCGGCGGCCAGCGCGGCGCCGGTCCAGCGGAACAGGAAGGTCATGCCCAGCGCATCGGCGAAGAACCGGCCGAGCGGGGCATTGGGGGCCAGCGCGATCAGCAGCAGCCAGCCGGTCACCACCGGCGGCAGCACCAGTGGCAGGTGAACCAGCGCGTCGAGCAGGATCAGTCCCGGGAAACGCCAGCGGGCAAGCGCCCAGGCGAGCGCAAAGGCCACCGGCAGCACGCAGGCCATCGCCGCGCCGCTGACCTTGAGCGACAGCAGCAGGACTTCCCATTCCTCCGGGGTCAGTGCGCTCATGGGGCTGGCGGCTTACCGGGTTCCGAAGCCGAAGCGGCGGAACACGGCCTTGCCTTCGGCGGAGAGCAGGTAGCGGCGGAAGCCTTCGGCGTCGCGGTGGCGCGAGGCGGCCAGCAGCGCGACCGGATAACTGATCGGGGCATGCGAACTCGCCGGGAAAGTGCCCGCCACCCGGACGCCCGGATCGGCGCGCGCATCGGTGCCGTAGACCACGCCGAGCGGTGCCACGCCGCGCGTCACCAGCGCCAGCGCGGCGCGTACGTTCTCGGCCGGGGCGAGGCGGTCCTTCACCGAATCCCACACCCCAAGGCGGGTCAGCGCCTGCCTGGCGTAGATCCCGGCAGGGACGGCAGCGGGATCGCCGACGGCGAGGCGGCCATTGCCCAGCGCACGGGCGAGCGGGAAACCGGGCTTGACGGTGATGGCCTGCGTGCGGCTGCGCGGGGCGACCAGCACGAGGCTGTTGGTCAGGAACGAGACCCGCGTGCCCTTGCGCAGCAGGCCCCTGGTCTGGACTTCGTCCATCCATGGCTCGTCCGCCGAGACGAACATGTCGGCCGGGGCGCCCGCCTCGATCTGGCGGGCAAGCGCGGAAGAGGCGGCAAAGGAGATGCGCGGGCGCGGGTGGCCCTTGGCGGCCCACCCGTCCGCGGCGGCGGTCATCGCTTCCTGAAGGCTGGCGGCGGCAAGGACGAGCGGGCCTTCGCTCTGGGCCATGGCCGGGCGGCCGATCGCGGTGAGGGCCAGCAGCATGGAAAGAACAAGGGCAAGGGACCGGCGCACGTTCTGGGATCTCCGCATCAAGCTATATCGGGCTGTATATGGTCGTACCGGCCTTGCCTAGGCAATGCGGAATGTGTCCACGCTGCCTAGGCCTTTCGAAAGGACCACTTTCGAAAGGCGCAACGACACGATTGTGCGGACGAAACGATCTGTTATCATGCCCTCAGGAAGCCCGTGGCTTCTGGCCGCTACGTCAAAAAGGCGAGCGGATGGGGACTGGTGGGAGTGATCTGGGCCTCGTTCGTGCAATCAGTCACGAGGCGGGAAAATCGCCAAAAGCGACGGCTCCAATCGCCCCACGCACGAAAGAGGATGCGTGGATGAAGGTCGCTGACGAGAGAATTATCCGTTTCGAACGCTCCGATCCGGCAGGCGCGGGCTTTGGCGCAGTGCTGGACGGCCAAGCGCGTGAAGGCTTGTCCGGCGGGCACGATGCCCGTTCGCTGATCATCGCGGTTGCGATGTGCGGTGTGTGCTGGCTCGGTCTTGGATATTTCCTGCTGAACTGACGCTCAGCGCTCATCCGCTTGCGAGGAACGCCTTCACGTCGGCCATGAAGCGGTCGAACTGGTCATGGTGCAGCCAGTGTCCGGCATCCTCGTACTCGATCAGGCGGGCGGTCGGGAAGTGGTCTATCCGGCCATCGGTCGAGGGGCTCTGCGCAAAGCTGTTCTTTCCCCAGAGCATCAGGATCGGGCAGGTGATCGCCTGCCACAGGTCGATCACGTCGCTGGTGGGCATGTCGGCCGCCGACCAGACGTTGACGTAGTTGTCGAACTTCCAGCTCCAGGTGCCGTCCTCGTTGCGGTTGGTGCCATGGATGGTGAGGTGGCGGGCCTGATCGTCGGTGAGGAAGGAATTTTCTTCCTTCATGCGCTCATAGGCGTCGCGCCGGGTGGCGTACTTGCGCGGGGAGCGACCGGCGGCCTTGCGCTTGTCGTCGATCCATTGGCGCATGCGCACGACCACCCCGCGTTCCTCCATCTGCTGGCGGATGTGCCTGGGCGGACCGAGCCCCTCGATATTGACCAGCTTGTCCACCTTCTCGGGAAAGAGGCCGGTGAAGCGGGTGGCGACATTGCCGCCCAGAGAATGGGCGACGATCGTGACTTTCTCATGCCCCAGCGTGTGCACGAGCTGCGCGAAATCATAGACCATCGCGTCCATGCTGTAATGGCCTTCGGGCGACCATTCGGAATCGCCATGGCCGCGCAGGTCCGGGCAGATCACGTGCCAGTCGCGCCGCAATTCCTCGGCTACCCAGTCCCAGCTGCGGCAATGGTCGCGCCCGCCGTGCTGGAGGATCAGCGGCGGCGCTTCGGCATTGCCCCAGTCGACATAGTTGAGCCGCAGGCGCTGCGAGACGAAGTGGTTGGAAGTAGGCCCGAGTTGATAGTCCATGCCCCAGCGTGAGCCGCCGCGTGGGGCCCGTCAACCACGGCGAAGCGATGATTTGCGGGGATCAAGTATTTCCATGAGGCGCGCAACGCTTGGCAAACCGGGGGTCTTGCCCCTATCTCGCGCCCCGACGATTTTCACGCATCGCATTCTTTGAGATCAAGGCCGGAGGCTTCGTAAATGGCGACCACGCACAAGACCCGCATGCTCATCATCGGCTCCGGCCCCGGCGGCCTGTCCGCCGCGATCTACGGCGCCCGCGCGGGCATGCAGCCGATCGTGGTGCAGGGTCTCCAGCCCGGCGGCCAGCTGACCATCACCACCGATGTCGAGAACTATCCCGGCTTCCGTGAAGTGATCCAGGGCCCCTGGCTGATGCAGGAAATGGAGGCGCAGGCCGTCCATGTCGGCACCCGCATGATGTACGACGTGATCACCTCGGTCGACCTCGAAGGCCCGACCTTCAAGGCGATCGGCGATTCGGGTGATATTTACGAAGGCGAAACCCTCGTCATCGCCACCGGCGCGCAGGCGCAGTGGCTGGGCGTTCCGGGTGAGCAGGAACTGTCGGGCAAGGGCGTTTCGGCCTGCGCCACGTGCGACGGCTTCTTCTATCGCGGCAAGAAGGTCGTGGTCATCGGCGGCGGCAACACCGCGGTCGAGGAAGCGCTCTACCTCACCAACCACTCCGACGAAGTGACCCTGATCCACCGCCGCGACACGCTGCGCGCCGAAAAGATCCTGCAGGACCGCCTCTTCGCCAACCCGAAGATCAAGGTCGTGTGGAACCAGCGCGTCGAGCGTTTCCTGGACGGTGCGAACGGCGAACTGCGCGCGCTGGCCCTGATCGACACCCAGACCGGCGAGCAGAGCGAGATCCTCACCGACGGCGCTTTTGTCGCCATCGGCCACGCCCCGGCGACCGAACTGTTCAAGGGCAAGCTGCCGATGGACGAAACCGGCTACCTGCTGGTCGAACCCGGCACGCCCAAGACCGAAATCCCGGGCGTTTTCGCGTGCGGCGACGTGATGGACCACACCTACCGCCAGGCGATCACCGCCGCCGGTACGGGCTGCATGGCCGCGCTCGATGCCGAGCGCTACCTCGCCCACCGCGACTTCGCCGAAGCGGCGAAGGTCGAGGCATAAGATTGGGCGCGGCGGGAGAGTGCGGCTTTCCCGCCCCGTTCGATCATCGCTCGATATAAATCGCTCCGCGTGCCTTGACCCAAATTCCGTCATCCCCGCGAAGGCGGGGATCCCGCTTGTTCTTGAGACGTAGCGCGGACGAAGCGGGGCCCCCGCCTTCGCGGGAGCGATGGAGTTGGGATAGGAGGCGACTGGTTCAGCGCGCTGCCACGGCCTCAAGACATTCCAGCACCTGATCTACCAACCAGTCCTGCGCCATCGGCTCGACAAAGCTATGCGAAGCCTCTGCGCATAGCTGCAGGCGGGCGTCCGCCCTGTTCCAGTTCGCCACGAAGGCGAGACCGGTGCGATCCCGCTCCGCGACCAGAAACCGGATTGGCCCCGCGAAGTCCGCAATTCCCACTGCTATCTCGGCCGCGAGTCCCTTCGGCATAGCCGGAGCCGGACGTGCAGCCGCTAGCAAGCTACGCAGCAGCGGCCCAACCGCGACTTTGCCGCTAAGCAGCCGCTTCAAGGCTGCCGGATCGGCAAGCCTGCGCCGATAGTGATCGCGCACGACTTCGGCGGGCGCCTCGTCGGCGGCGTCCTCGTCGAACGTCCAGGGGTTGGACAGCACCAGCCCGTCCAGACCGGCCCCACCGGCGAGCATCAGCGCACTCGCCGCATCGCAGTTCCCGAATGCGACCACGCGCGAGACGTGTGGGCACTGCGCGCGAAGGGCGGCCAGCGCGGCGGCCATGTCCGGCGCGCTGGAGCGGAAGCCCCGGTTGTCACCCTCACTGTCCCCCACGCCGCGCCGGTCGAAGCGCAGCACCGGATAGCCCTCGGCAGCGATCCGGGCGGCGAGAAGGGCCTGTCCGTTCCATGCCCCGGCCCGCGTCTCGTTGCCGCCGGAAACGATCAGCAGGGCCGTGGTGCCCGGCGCTTCGTCGAGGGTTGCCACAAGCTGCGCCCCCTCGCAGGCAAAGGTCAAATGCCGCCGGGTCATCCGCGCATCCCTTCGACCAGCAGCGCGGCGAGGGCATCGGCTTGCGCGCCGTCCTCGTCCGGCTCGGCCCGCAGCCACAGGCCGCTGCCGCCCAGTTGCTCCTGGGTGATGATCGGGACGGCGGGATCGGGCGCAAAGGCTTCCAGGTCGCGGAACAGCGCCGGGCCCAGCGCATGACCGGCCAGCACGATGCCATGGTCCTGCGCCGCCTCGGTCAGCGCCTCGCGCTTCTCGTCCAGGCCTGCCTCCCGGCTCGCCAGGATGCGGGCCCGGATCATCGCGCGCAGGATATTGGCGCCTTTGACGGGTGCATAATGCCATGCGGGTAGCCCTGCGGGCGTGAACAGGCAGCCGCCGCGCAGCGCCAGCACATGCGTTGCGCGGAAATGATCGGCCGCCGCCGTCATCGAAGCGCGCCATGTCTCGGCGTCCTGATCGCCAAGCGGGCGCAGGCTTTCGTTGGTGCCGGGAAAGTCGGGCAGGAAGCTATCGATACCGCCCCTGTCGAGCCGGCGCATCACCTCCGCGCAGAACCGCCGCAAGCGGTTTGCCTCCTCGAACAGGGCCGGGATGATCAGCAGGCGCAAGGCGCGGCCGGAATCGCAGGCGAGGGCGTATTCCTCGCCGGTTCCCCCATGAGGCAAAGGGCAGGGCCAGAGGTGGGGGGTCATCGGTCGATCCCCCCATGAAGACCGCTCAGGCGGCGGTGCGCTTGGCCTTGGCAAAGTCCAGCAGGCCGCCGAACGTCTCCAGCATCTCGCCGTCGATCTCGTCGTCCTCGATGATGATGTCCAGCCGGTCTTCCAGCTCGGTCAGGAGACCCGCGACGGCCATCGAATCGAGCTCGGGCAGGTGTCCGAACAGGCCGGTATCGGCTTGGAAAGTCTCGGCTTGTCCCTGCTTCAGACCCAGCACATCGGTCAGGATGCGGCGCAGCAGCAGGTCGGTGTCGTCTTGCATGGCCCCTCTCTTCGGGCATTGTCTTAACCTTTCGCGCCTCTAGCCGCGCTTCGCGGCTGCGGCAAGGCGCCGCGCGCCGTGTTTGGCGATTGCCCGCCAGATTCTGGGCCAGTTTCTGGGATCGAGCGGGCGGTAGATGTCCAACCTGTACCGCGGCCGCACAATTTCCATCCAGTCGCGCTTGTAGGGATCGTCGCCGGTGCCGAAGTCCACGAGGTCGACCTTGTCGATGTCGATGACATGACGGAACAGCGCCGCGCTCAGCACCGATCCGGGCGAGAGCGCCTTGGCGCTTTCGCGGTGGGCGAGCTTGTGGATCCACGCGGTGCCTCCTTCCACGGTCCACATCTGCGCCGCCACCGCCTCACCGCCTGCATGGGCAACGCCAAGACGCAGACGCCCGGCCTTGCCCTCGGCAACCGCAAAGGCGCGCAGGAAAGCGGGGCTGCCCTCGGCGTCTTTCCAGCTTTCGGCATAGATCTCTTCGTAGGCCGACCATGCCCCGGCATCGAAGTGATCGAAGATCGTCGTCGCGACTTTGCCCGACTTGCGTTTCAGCGTCGTGCGCAGCGGGCCGGGGCGCGAGGCGAGATAGTCCTCATAATCGCGCCCACCAACCGGCAGTACATGATTGGAATCGCAGACTTCACGCAAGACGACCCATCCCGCCTTGCGGAAGGCGCGGGAAAGCACGCTGGCACTGTCGTCCTCGTCAGGAATGCCTTGCAGCGAGACGCGGTGCGTGGACCGGGCGAGGTCTCGCGCCAGCGCGGTCAGCAACCGTTCGTCGGATAGCAGTGGCCGAAAACGAAAGGTGTACCAGTTTGATAGAGAGATGATCTCAGAATGATTCGAGGTTAGTGGCAGCACCGCGATGTCGCTGACGGTGCGCGCCGTGGCGATCAGCGGAGCAAGGTCGCAGTGCTCGGCCAGCATCGTGAACCACTCCAGCCGGTCGAAAGGTGCGTGCTGGTTGCTCTCGGAAAGCCACAGCGCTAGCTGGCCGTCCGATTGCACTTGCTTAAGATCGCGGTGATAATCGATCTTTACCACGTAGCCATAAACCTCTTGCGGAGCCTTCCCTCGACATGAGCGGCATTGCCGAAAACCCGATCTTGCCGCTCGACCATCTGGCGCTGCGCGGGAGCGACGGTGCCCCCGCACTGGTGTTGCGCGGCGAGACGCTGGACTACAAGGCCTTAAGATCGCGTGTCTCGCGTCTTGCCGCATGGCTGGCGCAGGAAATTCCCGAAAAAGGCGCGCGTGTCGCGACCTGGGCGGCCAAGGGGGAAGTGACCTGCCTGATGCCGCTGGCGGCCGCGCGGGCGGGACTGGTCCATGTTCCGATCAATCCCCTGCTCAAGCATGCGCAGGTTGCCCATATCCTGGCCGATAGCGGCGCGGTGATGCTGATCGCTACGCCCGCCCGGTTGGCGACGCTGGGCGAAGGGGATGTGCCCGATACTTGCCAGCGTTTCGAGGAAGGTGCCGCACTCGCCGCCGCCGAAGCGCTGGGCGGCAACCTGCCGCCGTCCGCGGCCGATCCCGATGACCTTGTCGCGATCCTCTACACCAGCGGTTCCACCGGGCGGCCCAAGGGCGTGATGCTCAGCCATGCGAACCTCTGGCTGGGTGCCGATGCGGTCCATGACTATCTCGGACTGGCGGCGGACGACCGGACGCTGGCGGTGATGCCGCTGTCTTTCGATTATGGGCAGAACCAGTTGCTCTCGACCTGGCATGCCGGGGGCTGCGTGGTGCCGCTCGACTACCTGATGCCGCGCGACGTCGTGAAGGCGGTGGAACGCCATGACATCACCACGCTCGGCGCGGTGCCGCCGCTCTGGGTGCAGATCACCGAGGTCGACTGGCCTGCCGGGACCGCCGCGAAACTGCGGCGCCTCACCAATACCGGCGGTGCGCTGACGGTCGACCTCGTCCGCCGCATGCGCAGTCTGTTCCCGGACGCGCGCCTTTTTGCGATGTACGGCCTGACCGAGGCTTTCCGCTCGACCTATCTCGATCCCGCCCTGATCGACAGCTATCCGACGTCGATGGGCAAGGAAATTCCCCACGCAGAAGTCCTTGTAATCAATGATTTGGGCGAAGTTTCTCAGGATGATGAGGAAGGCGAGCTGGTCCATTCCGGGCCGCTCGTGGCGCAAGGCTACTGGCAGGACCCGGAGCGCACGGCGGAACGCTTCAAGCCTGCTCCGGCGGCGTCGCGTTATGGCGGCATGGCGGTGTGGTCGGGCGACCGGGTTCGGCGCGATGCCGAGGGGCTGCTCTATTTTGTCGGCCGCCGTGACGCCATGATCAAGTCGGCGGGCAATCGCATCAGCCCGCAGGAAGTCGAGGAGGCTGCGCTGGCGACCGGGCTGGTGCTCGAAGCCGCGGCGCTGGGGGTGCCCGATCCCAGGCTGGGTCAGGCGGTCCACCTTGTTGTCCGGGGGGCTTCGGAAAGTTCGGAACGGGAACCAGAATTGCTGCGCAAGCTCAAGGAAGATTTGCCGAATTTTATGATCCCCAAGGCCATCCACTGGCGCAAGGCGATGCCGATCGGCCCCAATGGCAAGATCGACCGCACCGGGCTGGCGGCCGAATTGGCGGCCCAATTGGCGGGAGCGGTTTCGTGAAGCCGCTGGGGCCGATCCCGGCAGGCTATGATGCGATTGGCGGCGTGCTGGCGGTCGGCGGCAGGCCGGTGACCGATTGGGTGGAACAGGCCGGCGATACGCCCTTGTTCCTCTACAGCGCCGATCTGGTCCGCCAGCGGGTGGCGCAGTTGCGCGCGGCGATGCCGGCGCGGCTGGCGCTGCATTACGCGGTGAAGGCCAATCCCTTCGCGCCGGTGCTGGGCTTGATGAGCGGGCTGGTCGACGGGTTCGATATCGCCTCGGGCGGCGAACTGGAGATTCTGCGCGGCGCGGGAATCGAGCCCGGCAAAGTCAGCTTTGCCGGGCCGGGCAAGCGCGACCGCGAACTGGAAGCGGCCATTTCAGCAGGCGTGACGCTCAATCTGGAATCCGAAGCCGAAGCACGGCGGGCATTTGCGATCGGCGAGAAACTTGGCCGCACGCCGCGTCTGGCCATTCGCGTGAACCCGGATTTCGACCTCAAGGGGTCGGGCATGAAGATGGGCGGCGGTGCCAAGCCATTCGGCATCGATGCCGCGCGGGTGCCGGCACTGGTCCGCGAGGTCGCCGCCAGCGGGGCCGAGTGGCGCGGCTTCCATATCTTTGCGGGGTCGCAGGCGCTCGACGGGGCCGCGATTGCCGAAACCCAGGGGCAGGCACTCGACCTTGCCGCGCGGCTGGCGGAGGAAAGCGGTGTGGCGCTGCCGCACTGCAATCTCGGCGGCGGGCTGGGAATTCCCTATTTCCCGGGCGACGTCCCGCTCGATCTCGCGCTGGTGGGCGAGCGTTTGGGCGCACGTTTCGAATCCCTGCCCGACAGCCTCGCCCAGACCGATTTCTGCATCGAACTCGGCCGCTATCTGGTGGGCGAGGCGGGCGTCTACATCGCCCGCGTGGTCGACCGGAAGGAAAGCCATGGCGAGATTTTCCTCGTCACCGATGGCGGGCTGCATCACCAACTGGCGGCTTCCGGCAACTTCGGCACCGTGGTGCGGCGCAATTATCCATCCGCCATCGCCACCCGCTTTGGTGCCCCGGTGGAGGAGGAGGCCTCGATCGTCGGTTGCCTGTGTACCCCGCTCGACAAGCTGGCGGACAAGGGCGGTTTCCCGCGCGCCGAAGTGGGAGACCTGATCGCGGTGTTCTGTGCGGGAGCTTACGGAGCCAGCGCCAGTCCGGCCGCGTTTCTGGGGCAGGGGCCGGCCCGGGAAATGCTGGTTTGAAAGCGCGTTAACACAAATGAATGACCTGTCTCATTTTGGGACTTTCGCGGATGCGGGGTAATTTGGCTAACGCAATGTTCACCCTTTTAACCGATAGCGGAGGCTGAATTCTGCCATATCCGCGATCGGGAAGCATCCGGTCGGGAGCTGGTGCTGGAGGGAAGAACCTATGTCGTACCCCCGTTTTGCCCGACTTCTCGGAGGCGCCGCGCTGGCCAGCACGGTGCTCGCCGGGTGCGCGGGCGGGGCCTCGCATCCCGAATTGCCGCCCGCGCAGTTCGTGGCGATGCAGGAAGGCCCCGGCGAGGAATACGTGATCGGCCCGCTCGATCAGCTCACGATCTTTGTCTGGCGCAATCCGGAACTCGGGGCGAAAGTGCAGGTGCGGCCCGACGGGCGCATCACCACCCCGCTGATCACCGACATGCCCGCCGTCGGCAAGACGCCGGCGATGCTGGCCGAGGATATCCGCCTCCAGCTCTCGCAGTACATCCAGGATCCCCTCGTCTCGGTGATCGTCGATGGTTTCGCGGGCACGTTCAGCCAGCAGATCCGCGTGGTCGGCGCTACCGAAAAGCCCGCGTCGATCCCCTATCGCGCCAACATGACCGTGCTCGACGCGATGATCGCGGTGGGCGGTCTGTCGGAATACGCTGCCGGAAACCGCGCCAAGCTGATCCGTTTCGACAAGTCCAGCGGCACCCAGAAGGAATATGCCCTGCGGCTCGGCGACTTGCTCAAGAAGGGCGACAGCAAGGCCAACGTGATGCTGAGCCCGGGCGATGTGATCATCATTCCCGAGAGCATGTTCTGAGGAAGGCGCGGGGGAGATGAACGGCCTTTACGAAGAACTGATGGGGGCGATCTACAGCGTCTGGCACCGGCGCTGGATCGCGCTGGCCGTTGCCTGGACGGTCTGTCTTGCCGGTTGGCTGGCGGTGGCCCTGATCCCCAACGCCTACGAATCGCAGGCGCGTATCTTCATCCAGCTGGACGATGCCCTGGCCGAGCAGGTCGGCATCGGCGTGGCCGACAAGAAACGCGACATCGAACGTATCCGCCAGACCCTGACCAGTGCGGTCAATCTGGAAAAGGTCGTGCGCGGCACCCGCCTTGGCAACACCATCGCCTCGCCCAGCCAGATGGAGCAGGCCGTGCTCCAGCTGGGCAACAAGGTGAAGGTCGTCAGCCAGGAGGACAATCTTTTCGAGATCAGCGCCACGGCCGACTACCGCTCGTTCTCGGATGCCGAAAACGCCACGCTCTCGCGCGAGATCGCCCAGAAGATGATCGACATCTTCCGCGAGGAAAACCTTTCGGGCGACAAGGGCGACATGGTCGAGACGATCAGTTTCGTGAACCAGCAGCTGCGCCAGCGCGAGAAGGAACTGGAAAGCGCCGAACAGCGCCGCACCGCCTTCGAGGCGCAGCATCCCGAACTGGCGCAAGGCGGCGTGGCGGTGGTGCAGCGGCTCGATGCCTCGCGCACCCAGCTGCGCGACGTCGAGGCCGATCTCATCGCCGCGCAGAGCGCGCTGGCGGCCATGGACGGCCAGCTCTCCAGCATCCCGCGCACGATCCCGGGGGCGGGCGGCGGCGGGGCGGGGGCGGCGCTATCCCGTGCACAGGCGGACCTCGCCTCGATGCGCGCGCGGGGCCTGACCGACAATCACCCCGACGTGATCGCCGCACGCAACCAGATCGCCGCGCTCAGGGGACCGGCCGCGCAGGAGGCGGCCAGCGGCAGCGGCACGCCGAACCCGGCCTACAGCTCGCTGCAGTCGATCCGGGCGGAGCGCCAGGCATCGGTGCAGGCGCTGCTTGCCCGCAAGGCCGGGCTCCAGTCCGACATCGCCTCGCTGACGGCATCGGCGATCCAGGACCCGGAACTGGCGACCCAGGCCCAGCGCATCAACCGCGACTACGACGTGCTCAAGGACCAGTACGACAAGCTCCTGCAGGACCGCGAGGAACTGCGCCTGCGCGGCGAAGTGAAGACCGGGCGCGAGGCGGTGAAGTTCCAGGTCGTCGATCCGCCGACGAGCCCGCGCAAGCCGGTGGCACCCAACCGCCCGCTGCTGCTGCTGGGCGTGCTGATCGCCGGTATCGGCGGCGGCTGCGTGGCGGCCTTTGCGCTCGGCAAGGTGCGTTCGGTGTTCGCTACCAGCGCAGGCCTCGAAAAGGCGACCGGGCTGCCGGTGCTCGGCGCGATCTCGCAGCACATGACCGATAGCGCGCGCGCCTTGCGCTGGCGCGGGATCAAGCTGTTCTGCGGTGCCGGCGCGGCGCTTTGCGGTCTTTTTGTTGTCCTGCTCGCGGTGGAGTTCATCCAGCGCGGCACGGTGACGTAAGG
The DNA here is from genome assembly GCF_006874585.1 of Sphingomonas sp. IC081. Classification (GTDB taxonomy): domain Bacteria; phylum Pseudomonadota; class Alphaproteobacteria; order Sphingomonadales; family Sphingomonadaceae; genus Novosphingobium. The sequence goes on along the minus strand of NZ_CP029761.1, from coordinate 1,901,108 downwards.
GACGTGACGATGACGGATCAGAGCAGCGTTGCCCGGAGCACCCCCATCATGCCCGACGACACCGAACCCAAGCCCCGCCCCCGCGAGTCCTTGCTCGAGCGGGCGGCAGGCCGCTTCGATTTTGCGCGCGTGACGCCGCCGGTGGTTCCTCCAGTGGCGCCGCCGGTCGCTGGCCCGGTGCCTCGCCCAGAGCCTCGCCCAGAGCCTCGCCCAGAGCCTCGCGGCGCCCTTGCGCCGGCAGTTCAGCCGATGGCGGAAGTGCCTGCCGCTGACATTCCCGAAGCCGCTCCAATTCCTGAAGCCGCCCCGGCAGAGCCGGCAGCGCCGCTCATGGCGACGCCGCCGGAGGCCGCCCCGTTCGCCCGTCCGCTTGCCGATGCCAGATTGCTTCCGGTGGTCTTTTCCGGTCCCCGCCACCCGGTGGACCGTGAGCATTTGCGCGCGCAGGGGCTGATCGAGCCGGAAGGCGCGGTAAGCGCGCTCCTCGAAGAGTTCCGTATCGTCAAGCGCCGGTTGCTGGTCCAGGCCGCCGACCTGCGCCGCCAGAACGCCGGTCCCGCCGCCCAGCGCATCCTGATCGGCTCGCCGCATCCGGGCGAGGGCAAGACCTACTGCGCGCTCAATCTCGCACTCGCGATCGCGGCGGAGAAGGAAAGCGAGGTGCTGCTGGTCGATGCCGACTTCGCCAAGCCCTCGATCCTCTCGGCGCTGGGGCTGCCGGGCGGCCCGGGCCTGATGGACGCACTGATGGACGAGCGCATCGACGTCGCCGACTGCGTGCTGGGCACCGACGTGCCCGGTCTCTGGGTGCTGCCCGCGGGCGATACCACCGTCAACGACAGCGAATATCTGTCCTCCTCGCGCGCGGCGGAAGTGCTGAACCGGCTGACCGAGGGCACCACGCGCCGCATCGTCATCTTCGATTCCCCGCCTGCGCTGGCCGCATCGCCCGCCGCCGAATTGGCCAAGCATGTCGGCCAGGCGGTCGTGATCGTGCGGGCGGACCGCACCGGGCAGGGCGCCATCGACGATGCGGTGTCGCTGCTGGCGGCCTGTCCCAACGTGCAACTGCTGCTCAACGGGGCACAGTTCAGCCCGAGCGGACGGCGCTTCGGTGCCTACTATGGGTATAGCGGATGAAGCCTGTCCATTTTCTCTCCTGCCTGGCCGGTGTGCTGGGGGCGGCGCTGCTGGCTCCCTCGGGCGGCGCGGCGCAGACGATCGGTTACGATGCGACCACTCCGAGCGGTGGCGCAAGCGCTGAGGGCGATGCCGTGTCCGACAAGGCATCCCGCCGCAGCGGGAACGGCCAGAAGGGCGCACGCCGCCTGGAAGTCACGCCCTACATCGAAGTCGACCAGGTCGTCACCGCCGAACTTTCGCCGGGCAATGACGTGCTGACCTGGACGCAGCTTTCGGTCGGCGCCGATGCCAGCATATCGGGGCGCAACAACGCGCTGTCGGCCTCGGTCCGCTACCAGAAGCAGATCGGCTGGGGCAGGGCGCGGGACGGGGACATCATCAGCGGCGTCGCGCGCGGTTATACCACGCTGCTGCCCGGCCTGACGCTGGAGGCAGGGGCGCTCGCCACCCAGGCGCGTGTCGGGAACGACGGTTCGGCCCTGTCCGGCGGCCTCGTGCCGGGCTCCTCGCGCACCAACATCTATTCGGTCTACGGCGGCCCGTCGTACCAGACGCGCGCGGGCGACATCGATCTCAAGGCGAACTACCTGCTCGGCTATACGCAGGTGGAGCAGCCCAATGCCTACGTGGTCGCGCCGGGCAGCGATGCCGCCGACATCTTCGATCACAGCGTGTCGCAGATGGCCAATGTCGAGGCCGGGGTGAAGCCGCATGTGGTGGCCCCGGTCGGGCTCGGCGTCGGCGGCAGCTTCTATCAGGAGGACGTCTCCAACCTCGACCAGCGCGTGCGCGACCTGCAGGGGCGGGCCATGGTCACGGTGCCGGTCAGCCGCACCGTGCAGGTGGTCGGTGCGCTGGGTTACGAGGATGTCGAGGTCTCCAGCCGCGACGTCCAGCGCGATGCCGAGGGCAACCCGGAGATCGGCAGCAACGGCCGCTACAAGACCAACAAGAGCGCGCCGCGCGAACTGGCCTACGACGTCAGCGGCCTGCTGTGGGATGCGGCGGTGATGTGGCGGCCGAGCCCGCGCACGTCGCTTTCGGCCCATTTCGGGAGGCGGTACGGCGGCACGGCCTATGGCGGCACGCTGGCCTGGGCGCCCAACGACCGCAGCAGCCTGAGCCTGGCGGTCTACAACAACCTTTCGGCCTTCGGCGGCCAGCTCAACCGGACGCTCGATTCGCTGCCGGACGATTTCACGGTGGTGACCAATCCGGTGACGGGTGACTTGCGCGGCTGCGTGTCCTCGACGGATGGCGGCAACTGCCTTTCGGGCGCGCTGGGCTCGGTGCGTTCGGCGGTGTTCCGTTCGCGTGGGTTCGCGGCGAGCTATGCCACCCGGATCGGCCGTCTCGATGCCGGGATCGGCCTCGGTTACGACCGGCGCAGCTATATTGCGCGGGAAGATTCCATCCTCGCCGCCGCCAACGGCGTGGTCGACGAGAACTGGTGGCTGAGCGCCTACCTGTCCGGCCGCCTCGGCCGCGAGGCGGGCTGGTCGACAAGTGTCTATGCCAACCTGCTGTCCAGCAACGATCCGCTGACCGGAGACAGCATGGGCTATGGCGGCAGCATCTCGTATTATCGGATGCTTGCGCGGCGATTGCGCGCTACTCTGGCCGTGAGCATCGACGGATCGAGCCGCGATGACGCCTTGATCGACGATTACTGGACCGCATCGGCCCTCGCCGGGCTGCGGTACAGTTTTTAAGAATTTCGCGGGAGAACAGCGAAATGTTCGAAGACTTCTACGGGCTCAGGGCGAGGCCTTTCCAACTCACCCCCGATCCGGCGTTCTATTTCGAGAGCGCGACGCACCGCAAGGCGCTGTCCTACCTGGGCTACGGTCTGGCGCAGGGGGAGGGCTTCGTGGTCATCACCGGCGAAGTCGGTGCGGGCAAGTCGACATTGGTCGCGCACCTGATGGCGACCATCGATCCCGCGCGGCTCACCGCCGCGCTGGTCGTGACCAGCGCGCTCGACGGCGAGCAGATCGTCCATGTCGTCGCACAGGCCTTCGGGCTGGCGGTCGAAGGCCATGACAAGGCCTCGGCGCTCGGCGCGATCGAGAGTTTCCTCCACGCCGAGGCACGGGCCGGACGGCGCTGCCTGCTGATCGTCGACGAGGCACAGAACCTCTCGGTCGCGGCGATCGAGGAACTGCGCATGCTGTCCAACTTCCAGCTTGGCGCGCATCCGCTGCTGCAGACCCTGCTGCTGGGCCAGCCGGAGTTCCGCCAGCTGCTGCTTGAAAGCGACCAGCTCGAACAGCTGCGCCAGCGCGTGATCGCGACCCATCACCTGACCGCGATGACCGCCGGGGAAGTGCGCGGTTATATCGAGCACCGTCTTGCCTGTGCCGGATGGCAGGGCAGCCCGAGCTTCGACGAGGCGGTCCACGCCCGCATCCATGCCGCCACCGGTGGCATCCCGCGCCGGATCAACCAGGTGCTCAACCGCCTGCTGCTGCTCGGCGCCGTCGAACAGCGTTCGCGGATCGAGGTGGCGATGCTGGAGGAAGTGCTGGGCGAACTGGATGACGACGGCGCGATCGCGCTGGTCGCTCCCCAGGCCAGGGCGGCGCAACCGCTTCAGGCGGCGCCGGCCGCTACCGTAGCCGAACAGGTCGCACAGGCGCCAGTCGTCTCCGGCCTCGACGCGGCGGCGGCGGCGGCGATGATCGAAGCGGCGCTGGCGCACCGCGATGCCCAGATCGACGAACTGCAGCAGGCCGTGCTGGAAGTCGCCGCTTCTGCCGAACATGCGCGTCGGGTTGCATCCGAAAGCGGTGCTTCGGCGCCCGACGGCACGCCGGCTGCCGCGCTGCAGGAGCAGCTTGCCGATGCCCGGGCGCACATCGCCCGCCTTGAAGCGCGGATCGAGGAGCAGGAGGCCACGCTGCGCCACATGCTGACGATGCTGATCGAATGGTTCGAGGGCGGCGAGCAACGCGCCGCCGCCTGACGGCACCCGAGAACAGAGCACACGGAGTGCGAGACATGACGGACACGCGGCCGGTCAATGCGCTTACGGTCGATGTCGAGGACTGGTTTCAGGTCGGTGCCTTCGAGACCGTGATCGACCGCGCGGACTGGCCTTCGCTGCCCTGCCGCGTCGAGCGTAACTGCGAGGAGATCCTGGCGCTCTTTGCCGAGGCGGGCGTTGTCGGCACGTTCTTCACGCTGGGCTGGATCGCCGAGCGCCATCCGGCGGTCGTGCGGCGCATCGTCGAGGCGGGGCACGAGATCGCCAGCCATGGCTGGGATCATGAGCGCGTGTTCCGCATGGACGCGCGCCGCTTCGGGGAAGACCTGTCGCGCGCCCGCCGCACCATCGAGGATGCGGCGGGCGCGGCGGTCACCGGTTACCGCGCGCCGAGCTTTTCGATCGACGCGCGCACGCCCTGGGCCTTCGATGTGCTGGCCGAGCAGGGCTACCGCTATTCCTCCAGCGTCGCGCCGGTCGTGCACGATCATTACGGCTGGCGCGAGGCGCCGCGGTTTGCGTTCCATCCGCTCCCCGGCCGCGATTTTGTTGAAATCCCGGTGACCACGGCACTGTTCGCCGGGCGCCGGCTGGCGGCGGGCGGCGGCGGTTTCTTCCGGGTGCTGCCTTATGGTTTCTCGCGCTGGGCGATCCGGCAGGTGAATGGCGAGGGGCGCCCGGCGATTTTCTATTTTCACCCCTGGGAAATCGATCCCGGCCAGCCGCGTGTCGACAAGGCGCCGCTGCGCTCGCGGCTGCGCCACTATACCAATCTCGGCGTGATGGCCGACAAGCTGCGGCGGCTGGTGGGGGAATTCCGCTGGGGCCGGATGGACGAACTGGCCGCGCGTGAAGCCCTGCGGGCGACGGCGCTGGCCGCATGAACGCGCCCTTCGTGCTGCCAGGCAGCATGCGCCTGCTCGATCTCGACGATCCCGGCGAACTGGCGCGGATCGAGGGCTTTCTCGCCCGGCATCATGGTGCGTCCGCGTTCCACCGGCCCTGCTGGTTCGTCTCGGTGGCCCGCGCCACCGGCAATCGCGCGCTGGCTCTGGTGCAGGAACGCGGGGGCGAGATCGTTGCTTTCCTGCCGCTCGATGCCATCCATTCGCCGGTCTTCGGACGCCTGCTCGCCTCCAGCGGCTTTGCCGTCGGCGGCGGCCTGCTGACCACCCCGGACGCGGACGAGGGGGCGGTCTTTGCGGCGCTGGAGGAACTGGCGCTGCGCCTCGCGTGCCCGTCGATCGAACTGCGCGGAGGCGTGCTGCCCGAAGCCCTCGGCGGCTGGACACACAAGCGCGAAAGCCACTGCAACTTCGCGCGCGCGCTGGCGGCGGACGACGAGGCCGAATTGCTCGCCATTCCCCGCAAGCAGCGGGCGGAAGTGCGCAAGGGCCTGGCGGGCGATCTGCAAATCGAGACCGGCCGCGGCGAGCGGGACCGGGCGGCGCACTATGCCGTCTTTGCTGAAAGCTATCGCAATCTCGGCACTCCGGTATTCCCGCGCGCGCTGCTCGATTCGGTGATCGACGGTTTTGGAGACGATGCCGACATCCTCACCGTGCGCCATGGCGGAGAACCGGTGGCCAGCGTTATCACGCTCTATCACCGCGGCGCCGCAATGCCCTACTGGGGCGGCGGCACCCATGCCGCACGAGGGCTGCGCGCCAACGACCGCATGTATTTCGAACTCATGCGACACGCCCGCGCGCGCGGCTGCAGCCATTTCGATTTCGGCCGCTCGAAAACCGGCAGCGGGGCCTATCATTTCAAGCGCAACTGGGGCTTCGAACCCGAGCCGTTGAGCTACGCCAACTGGACGGCCCCGGGCGCGAAAAAGCGCGATGCCGATCCAACCAGTGCCGGGCTCTCGTTGCAGATCAGGCTGTGGCAAAAATTGCCGCTTGCGGTGGCCAATCGGCTGGGGCCGCTGATCGCCCGGGGGATCGGATGATGGAAATCCTGTTCCTCGCCCACCGTATCCCGTTTCCGCCCGATCGCGGTGACAAGATCCGCTCCCATCACGTGCTTAGGTGCCTTTCAGCCCTGGCTCAGGTGCATCTAGGTTGCTTTGCGGATGACCCCGAAGACCGCGCCTGCGAAGGCGATCTGGCGGCCATGGCGACCAGCCACCTGCTGCTCGAACGCCGCAAATCCCTGCCGGTCGCGGGGCTTGAGGCGTTGGCCGGCGGGCTGCCGATCAGCGTCACCGCGTTTCGCGACCGCCGCATGGCACGCTGGGTGGAAAAGACCCTCCAGGCGCGTCCGATCGGTGCTATCTATCTGTTTTCCGGGCAGATGGGGCAATATGTACCCGATGGTTTTTCCGGCCGCGTGATCGCCGATCTGGTCGATGTCGATTCGGCCAAGTTCGAGGCCTATGGCGCTGCGGGACGAGGTTTCCGGGCCTGGATGGAACGCCGTGAAGGCCGCCTGCTGCGTGCCGAGGAAAGCCGGATCGCCCGCCGCTCCCACACCACGCTACTGGTCAGCGAAGCCGAGGCTGCCCTGTTCCGTCAGCGCCTTGATGATCCGCGATGCGCGGTCGCTGCACTGGGCAACGGGATCGACAGCGCGGTCTACCATCCCGCCGCGGTCATACCGGAACCGGCGATGGCGGGCTGGCCCGCGCCGCGCCTCGTGTTTACCGGACAGATGGACTACGCGCCCAACATCGCCGCCGCAGAGCGGGCGATCAGTCGGATCATGCCATTGGTTCGTAAGCGCTTTCCTGGCGCAAGCTTCCATGTCGTAGGGCGCAATCCCCCGCCGTCTCTGACCCGCCATGACGGGCAGGACGGCATCCGCATCTGGGGGCGTGTCGCCGACGTGCGGCCTTTCCTGGCAGCCGCCGACATGGCGCTGGTGCCGCTCGAAATCGCGCGCGGCGTGCAGAACAAGGTGCTCGAGGCGATGAGCATGGGCTTGCCGGTGGTGCTGTCGCCGGGGGCAGCCACGGGTATCGGGGCGCAGGATGGCCGGGAATTTCTGGTTGGAACCGACGATGCTGCCCTTGCAGAAGCGATCTGCGCGCTGGCCGGTGCGCCGTCGCGGGCGCGCAGCATCGGCCTTGCGGCGCGAGGGTGGGTCGACGCCCACGCCGGATGGCCCGCTGCGCTTGCAGGGCTTCCCGCGCTATTGGGCTTGAGCAAGCCGGGCATCAGCGATGCCGCCTGAGACGATGCCGCTCGAAAATCGTTCATTCCTGCAGGCAATACCCGCCCCATGGCGCAAGGCGCTCCTGCGGTTGGCCGCGTCATGGCTGGCGCTGCTGGCGGTTTTTCACGCCGATTGGACCGCGATGGCCCGTCAGTGGTGGGACATATCGACCTACAATCATGTTCTGCTGATCCCGCCGATCATTGGCTGGCTGGTCTGGCAGCGGCGCGGCGAACTCGCGCGGTTGACGCCTTCGTGCTGGTGGCCCGGCCTGCTTGTCGTGGCAGGCGCTGCCTTCGTGTGGTTGCTGGGCGGCATTTCGGGGCTCGACCTGGCGCGGCAGGCGGGGGCGGTAGCGCTTTTGGGGGCGGTCGTTCCCCTGCTGCTGGGGCCGCAAGTGACGGCGGGGCTGCTGTTTCCACTCTGTTACATGGCTCTCCTGGTTCCTTTCGGCGAGGAACTGGTCGAAGTGCTGCAAACGGTGACAGCCAAGATCACCGTTGCACTTACCCATTTTTCGGGCATTCCGGCCCGGATCGACGGCGTTTTCATCGATACTCCGGCAGGCCTGTTCGAAGTGGCCGAGGCCTGCTCGGGCGTGAAGTTCCTGATCGCGATGTTTGCTTTTGGTGCGCTGGCCGCGAATGTGTGCTTCGTTCGCTGGCGCCGGCGTCTGGTGTTCATGGGCGCCTGTATTGTCGTGCCGATCCTTGCCAACGGCGCGCGGGCATGGGGAACGATCTATGCGGCGCAGTTCGTGGGCGCCCAGAAAGCCGCGGGTTTTGACCATATCGTCTATGGCTGGATATTCTTCGCACTGGTGCTTGCTGCGGTGATTGCCGGAGGCTGGCGTTTCTTCGATCGGCCGCTTGACGTGCCGATGATCGATGCCGCACGCATCGGGGCAAGTCCGTTCCTGTCCCGCATGGCGACCGCAACCATTGCCGCGACAGGTGCGTTGCTTGGTCTGGCTGCTCTGGTCGGTGCGGTCCTGTGTTGGGCGGTAATGGCAGAGCGGTTGGCGGCGCCGCTGCCTGCGGCCATAGACTTGCCCGAAGTTCCGGGATGGCACCGCGTCGATTATGCCCCGACGATCTGGTGGGAGCCGCGTGCGGGCGGCGCAGGCCACCGCCTGTTGGGACGTTATGCCGATGACAGGGGGCATGCCGTGGACGTCTTCTATGCACTCTATGCCGGGCAGGGCGAGGGGCGGGAGGCTGGCGGTTTCGGGGAAGGGGCGCTCATGCCATCCAGTCCCTGGGCCTGGCAGGGCAAAGGGCCGGACTTCGCGGATGCGCGCAGCGAGCGCCTGCTGGGACATGGCGCGGTCGAGCGATTGGCGGTGACGTGGTATCGCACCGGCCCGGTGACGACCGGGAGCAACTCGCGCCTCAAGCTGGCGGTAATCGCCGACCATCTGCTGCTGCGGGCGCGTCCGACTGCCATGCTCATCGTTTCCGCCGAAGAAGGCCATCATGGTCCTCGTGCTGCGGACGCGATTGGCCGGTTCCTTGCGGCGACGGGTTCCCCCGGTCCCTGGATGGACCGCACCGCCAAGCTCCGCTAGGCACGGCGCCTATGTGCGGGATAGCCGGTATCTACCATCTCGAAACGCCCAAGCCGGTTGATCCGGCGCGGGTCGAGGCCATGTGCGACGCGATAGCCCATCGCGGGCCGGACGGGCAGGGGATATGGACCGCACCCGGCGTGGCGCTTGGCCATCGCCGGCTGTCGATCATCGACCTTGAAGGATCTCCCCAGCCGATGGCCTCGCTCGACGGCCGGGCGATGCTGGTGTTCAACGGCGAGATCTACAATTTCCGGGAATTGCGCCGCGAATTGGCAGGCCATGGGGTGCACTTCCGTACCGAAGGGGACAGCGAGGTCATTCTTGCGGCGTGGCAGCGCTGGGGCCCCGAGTGCGTTACACGCCTCCACGGCATGTTCGCCTTCGCCATTTACGATCTGGACGCTCGCACGCTGTTCCTGGCGCGCGACCGGCTGGGCGTGAAGCCGCTCCACTACGCATCGCTGAGCGATGGGAGCCTGGTCTTCGGTTCGGAGCTTAAGGCCCTGTTGGCGCATCCCCTGCTGCGGCGCGAGGTCGATCCGCTGGCGGTCGAGGACTACCTTGCCTGGGGCCACGTGCCCGACACGCGCGCGATCCTCAAGGGCGTTTCGAAGTTGCCGGCCGGGCACTCGTTGCTGCTGCGCCATGGCGGCCCGGTGCCGAAGCCCGTGCAGTGGTGGGACGTTTCGTTTGCCGAGCGCCGCAAGGGCAAGGTCGCCGACCTGGAGGCCGAATTGCTCTACCTGATGCGCGAGGCCGTCACATCGCGCATGGTGGCGGATGTACCGCTGGGCGCATTCCTTTCGGGCGGGGTGGACAGTTCCAGCGTGGTGGCGCTGATGGCGGAAGTCAGTGCCCGTCCGGTGAAAACCTGCTCGATCGGTTTTGATGTCGCGGCGCTGGACGAGAGTTCCTATGCCGACGAAGTGGCCCGCAGGTTCGCCACCGATCATGTGTCGCGGCGGGTCTCGCCGGATGATTTTACGGCGATCGACCGCCTTGCCGCGATGTTCGACGAGCCTTTCGCCGACGCATCGGCCTTGCCGACCTGGCGGGTCTGCCAGCTGGCGCGCGAATCGGTGACCGTTGCCCTCTCGGGAGATGGGGCGGACGAGGCTTTTGCCGGCTACCGTCGGCACGTGTTCCAGCATGGCGAGGATCGGGTGCGGGCGCTGCTTCCGCAGGGACTGCGCGGTCCCGTGTTCGGCGCGCTCGGACGGGCTTGGCCGAAGGCGGATTGGGCGCCGCGGCCGTTGCGGGCCAAGGCGACGCTGCTCTCGCTCGCAGCGGACAGCGCTACCGGATACGCGCGCTCCATCGGTGTCACGTCGCCGGAACTGCGCGAAACGCTCTATTCCGAGACGTTTCAGCGCTTGCGGGGCGACTATCGTGCCGAGGACGGGGTGACGCAGCTCATGCGAGATGCACCTGCGCGGTCCGGGCTGGACCGCGCGCAGTATGCGGATCTCAAGCACTGGCTGCCCGGCGATATCCTGACCAAGGTCGACCGCACGAGCATGGCAGTCGGACTGGAAGCGCGCGAGCCGTTGCTGGACCACCGTCTGATCGAATTTGCCGCGAGCCTGCCCGAAGCGATGCGCGTGCAAGGGGGGCAGGGCAAGTGGCTGATGAAGCGGACGATGCGCCGCGTGCTTCCCGATCCTATTCTTTACCGTCCCAAACAGGGGTTCGTAACGCCGATCGCGCAATGGCTGCGCGGACCTTTGGCGGGAGCGGCCCGCGATATTGCCGCCAGTGCGGCACTCACCCGCACAGGGTGGTTCGATTCGCGGCGTATTTCTGAACTTGCCGAGGCGCATATCGGTGGAGTTTCGGACCATTCGAGACTCCTGTGGCAACTTCTGATGCTGGATAAGTCCCTTGCAGGTTTGGGAATCGCCTAGAACATGCGCCTGCCAAGCAATTCCATGGGGATGTTCACCCTGCGGGCAGTTGCGTGGTGGGCGCGATCATGCATCGTCACCAATCATCGTGAACGTGGATTAACCTAACCTATTCTTAGGATCTTCGGCTTAGGTCGAGTGTCCAGGCCTCATCACGGGACGTGCATGAAGACAGTAGGTCGCCAATGTCGGACGCAACAGCGCGTATATCTCGCGCCTCGCGAAACCGTGCGCGATGCAGCCATGGGTGAGAGTACCGATGGCTGACTTGCTCGCGCGCCTAGCCAAGATCTGGAAAAGCCCTCGGTTCAGGATCGTTTTCTGGGCGGCGTTCACCGGAGTGCTGTTTGGCGTCACAGAAGTCGGGTTGCCGTTGGAGGACGTCGCCGTCAACGGACGAACGATGTTGCGCAGCCATCCATCCGATGGCCAGATCGTGATCGTCCTGCAGGACGAGAGGACGCTCCAGGAACTGGGCACTTACGACATCACCCGCGGACAGGATGCGGCGACCGTACGCAACCTCTTTGCGAGCGGTGCCAAGCGCGTGTTTTTCGATCGGACGCTGGCCTACATCAATGAGGATAAGGGCACGAACGCCTTTATCGACACGCTCAAGGCCAATCAGGGCAGGATCTTTCTGGGTGCCTTGCCCAGCAGCGATGGTGCCCATGGCAATTATGCCGGCATGGTCCCGGCAGCGGCTTTCCGGGCGAACGTCGACGTCGTGTCCCTGCTGGCGCTCAACCACCCGTTCAATCTCAGCATGAGCCTTCCCTTCGCGTCGGACAGCCCGATCGGCAAGATCCCGGGATTGGCGGCCAGGATTGCCGGTGTGTCCGGTTCGATCGATCGCGTGTTCCGCCCCGACTATTCGATCGATCATACAACGATACCCACGGTAAGCTACGTCGATGTCATGAAGGGGCGTGCCGATCCGCGGATCGTGCGCGGCAAGGATATCATTATCGCGCCAAGCGCGGACGTCTATCATGACATTCATCCGCTGCCCACGCAGGGCTATACGCCGGGGGCGTTTTTCCATGCGATTGCGGCGGAGACGCTGAAGCAAGGTGTCCCGCTGGAATTGGGATGGCTTCCTGCGTTTCTGCTAGTGCTGGTCGTGATCATTACCGGCGTCGGCCGCGGGCGTTCGCTGGATATCTATCGCTTTACCGGGCTTGTGGCCATTCTTGTGGCTGCGCCGCTTGCGCTCGACGGGCTACGCATTCAGATCGACATCGTTCCCGCAATCGCGATGGCGGCAGTGGCGGTCTTCCGGATGCGGCATCTCGACAAGGTGGAAGTCGCGGGTGAAACCAATGCAGGGTCCGGCCTGCCGAGCGTGCAGGTACTGCGCAAGTATGACGCCGTTTCGAGCCGCATCCTGGTGGCGCTCAAGATACGCAACTATTCGGCGATTATTGGCAGTTTCGCAGGCGAGGTCGAGGCCCAGATCGCGCACGAAATCGTCCGGCGCATCCGCATCAGCGACAGCCAGGTGGTGGTCTATCACGAAGGCGGAATGTTCCTCTGGCTGTCGACCATCCGCAGTACCTTCGACCTGTTCGAGAATCTCGAGGGCCTCCACCGCATCGTTCAGAACGGCATTCAGGTCGGCGGGCTCGACATCGACCTGTCGTTCAACTGCGGTATTGATTCCGAATTCGACCGCCCGGTGTCGAGCCGTGTCGCCAGTGCCATGCAGTCGGCCGAGGAGGCGGTTCGCAACGATGAACTCGTCTACAAGTACGACAGCCACAAGCATGAGGCCCGTTGGGAAATCTCGTTGTTGACCCAACTCGACCGCGCCATCGACAATGGCGAGGTATGGGTCGCGTATCAGCCCAAGCTGGACGTCGCGTCCAATCGCGTGACCGGTGCCGAGGCACTGGTGCGCTGGACGCATCCCGAACGCGGGCCGATCAGCCCGGACAAGTTCATTCGCATCGCCGAGGAATTCCACCGGATCGAGCGTATCACGCGCTTTGTTGTCAACGATGCCGTTCGTGCCGCCGTCGAGCTTCGTCGTCAGGGCCTTGAACTCTCGATGTCGGTTAATATTTCGGCGCAGCTGCTGCGCAATCCGGGCTTGCCGGGCACGATTCTCGAGATTCTTGCCGTCCATGGGCTTGAGCCGGAGAAGCTTACGCTGGAGATCACGGAGACTGATCGTCTCGATCGCAGCTCGCGGACTTTTCAGATGTTGCAGAAGCTTGTCCAGGCAGGGCTGCGGCTCTCGATCGACGATTTCGGAACCGGCAACGCGACGATTGACTACCTGCGCTATCTGCCGGCCACGGAAGTCAAGATCGACAAGGTCTTCGTCCAGGCGATGGAGGCGAACAAGGAGGATCTCCTGCTGGTGCAGTCGATCGTCGAGATGGCGCACTCGCAGGACCGCACTGTTGTCGCTGAAGGCGTGGAAACCCTTGCCGCTCTCGAGATTCTCAAGGGCATGAACTGCGACACCATTCAGGGATACTACGTCTGTCGTCCCGTCCCATTCCGGGATTTGCTGGCTGAAATCAAGGAGCGGGAAGCGAGGCGAACTGGTTAAAAAAGTCTTGATGACCCTTTAACCTATTGTTATCCATTGTGTCAGCCGCGAAACAGCGGTGGTTCACATGGGGTAACTACAATGACCAAGGGTCTTTACAGCTGGTACTGGGGCGGCCTCGGCGGCCGTTAATCCTTTAAGTACTTTGCGGCGTTTCACGGTAATAACCGTGGAACGCCGTAACTAAATCAATAAAAATTGACGGAATTCTGGGAAATTTCGAGGCGTTGTCCTCCATCCTATCTCATGAATACCACCTTCAGGCAGCGCCCTCCTAAACGGATCGGGCGCTTTAATTTTGCTTGGGCCTGAGGTGATGAATGCGTGCGGCAAGCGTTTTCCCGATTTGCGCGTAATTGGTCTGGGGGCGGAGAATCGTTAACCGGGGGGAGCAGCGTTAACCCCATTGAAGCGCGGAGACGCTTCCCAAAGGCCGGATCGGGAGGGGCGTTTCAATATTTTAACGAATCGGTTGAGAGGAATGCGCTGATTGGCGCGATGCCTCTCGGCGGCCAATCGGTAGCGTGTTTACGCGACATGAAACTGGCGATTGTCGCAGGAAACACCAGGCTGCGATATTGCGGGCAAGGGCCAATGACGCCGTCAGGATGGTTGCCTGTGGAGCGGCGTGCAAAATTGACCCCCTTAGCGGGGTGATCGGCGTCTAAAATTGACCCCCTTCATCTCATTGTGAGAAGCGCCGCCGTTTCGGTTCCGGACGGCGGGTACAGGGATGTTGGTTGTGGAGACGATTACGAGGATCCGTCGGGAGCACCGGGACGGTAAGCCGATCAAGGCGATAGCGCGGGATTTGCGGCTGTCGCGCAACACGGTGCGCAAGGCGATCCGGGCGCCGAACGCGGATGCCAGTTACGAGCGCAAGGAACAGCATCGGCCGCAGACCGGCCCTTTCAGCACTCGCCTGGAAGAACTGCTTGAAGAGAACGAAGGGCTGCCCCGGCGTGACCGGCTTCGCATGACGCGGATCCATGATCTGCTTCAGCGCGAAGGGTTTGGCGGCTCTTATGACGCTGTGCGGCGCTATGCTGCACGCTGGAAGCGTGAGCGTCGCGTTGACGCCGGCGATATGACCAAGGCGTTCATCCCGTTGATGTACCGGCCCGGCGAGGCTTACCAGTTCGACTGGAGCCATGAGGACGTCGAGATCGCCGGCAAGCCAATGCGCGTGAAGGTCGCGCATATGCGGTTTTGCTGGTCACGGGCACCATTTGTCCGTGCCTATCCTCGCGAGACGCAAGAGATGGTGTTCGACGCACATGCCCGCGCCTTTGCCTTCTTCGGTGGGATTCCGACGCGCGGCATCTACGACAATATGAAGACGGCGGTGACGACGGTGTTCACCGGCAAGGAACGCCTGTTCAACCGGCGGTTTCTGATCATGACGGACCACTATCGCGTTGAGCCGGTGGCCTGTAGTCCTGCCGCAGGGTGGGAGAAGGGTCAGGTCGAGAACCAGGTTCAGACCAGTAGGGAGCGCCTGTTCAAGCCGCGCCTGCGCTTTGCCAGCCTCGAGGAACTGAACATCTGGCTGGAAGCCGAGTGCCGGCGCTGGGCGGAACGCAACCAGCATCCTGACCAGGAAGGCATGACGATCGCGCAGGCGCTGGAGGTGGAGCGGCCGATGCTGCAACCGCTACCGGTTCCCTTCGACGGGTTCTTCGAGAGCGAACACGTAGCCAGTTCGACGTGCCTCGTGAGCTTCGATCGCAATCGGTACTCGGTGATGGCAAAGGCGGCCCATCAGGCTGTGCAGGTGCGGGCCTATGCAACGCGCATCGTGATCCGCTGCGACGGCGCTGTCGTGGCCGAACACGAACGGGTCTTCGGCCGGAACCAGACAATCTTCGATCCATGGCACTACCTGCCCATCCTCGCCCGCAAGCCCGGTGCGTTGCGCAATGGTGCTCCCTTCCAGGACTGGGCTCTCCCACCTGCACTGGCCCAATTGCGGCGTAAGTTGGGCAAGGGCGACGATGCCGACCGGCGCTTTGTACGCGTCCTCGCCGCTGTCCCCGAAGATGGCCTGGAGGCTGTCGAGGCCGCAGTGCGCGAGGCACTCAGCGCCGGTACTATCAGCGACGAGATCATCCTCAACATCCTGTCCCGTCGCCGCGAGCCTCATGATGCCCAGGCTATGGACGTCGTCGTCAACCTGAAGCTCAAGCATCCGCCAGAGGCGAACTGCGGCCGCTACGATACCGTGCGAGACCTCGATGCAGCGGCATGAGATCATGGCCGCCCTCAAGGGGCTGGGGCTCAAGGGCATGGTGGCGGCCTTCGATGATGCCGTCACCAACGGCATCCGCCGAGACAGAACGGTCATGGAGATGTTGGGCGACCTGTTGCGTGCGGAGACGGCGCACCGGGATGCGGCATCGATCCGTTATCGCATGACCGCAGCCAAGCTTCCGGCGATCAAGGACCTGGATGGGTTCATGTTCGATGGCACGCCGATCAACGAAGGACTGATCCGCTCGCTTCATACGGGCTCGTTCCTGCCGGAACGGCGCAATATCGTGCTGATCGGCGGAACAGGCACGGGCAAGACTCATCTGGCTCTCGCCATCACCGCCGCAGTGGTGCGCGCCGGTGCCAGAGGCCGATACTTCAATACGGTCGATCTGGTGAACCGGCTTGAGGAAGAGGCTCGCCTGGGCAAGGCCGGCAGCCTTGCCACCCAACTCTCGCGGCTTGATCTCGTGGTGCTTGACGAGCTCGGCTACCTGCCGTTCGCCCGGTCCGGTGGCCAGATGCTCTTCCACCTGATCAGCAAGCTCTACGAAAAGACCTCGGTCATTATCACGACCAATCTCGCCTTCGGCGAATGGCCGAGCGTCTTCCACGACCCCAAGATGACCACCGCTCTTCTCGATCGCATCACGCACCACTGCGACATCATCGAGACGGGCAATGACAGCTGGCGGTTCAAAAACCGGAACTGAGCCGAAAACCCCTTCCCCCGGACCCCCATCCCCGGCGGTTAACCCGGTGGGTCAACAGGGACCTCCCACGGACGCCGCCGCCAGCACACCTGACGGTGCGCGTCGTCGTCCGTGGGCCCCTCCTATCGACTACCGGGATAACCGCCAGACTACCGAAAGGTGGGGTCAATATTGGGCGCCGATAGGGGGTCAGTTTTGCGCGCCGGTTGACAGGTTGCCGAACTGCTAGCCTCAAAGGCCGCGCACCGATTGCGTGTAGGATTGGACCTGTTCTTGGCCCGAGAGAGACTTCCGCAGTCTGACGGAAAATCACGCCATTGCCTCTCGGCATGCGGGGCGATTGCGCTTCTGGCGCAAACTGGAAAGCGTGGTTAACCGCCTGTCCGACTATCTTGCCTATATGTGTTCTGGGTGGGCGTAACGCAGCATCATCGAGGTGCTGCTACCTTGCTGGCACTACGCCAGCACAATGCCCTCAATCCGGCTCGGCGATCGGTGGTGGATTGCAGGACGCATGGACTGTCGTCCCGCCGGCGGTCAGTCTTCCCCGTGCCCCTTGGCGAGATATTCCGCGCTCTGCATCTCGTTGAGGCGGCTGACAGTGCGCTCGAACTCGAAGCGTCCGTCGCCTGCGGCATAGAGATCCTCAGGAACGGCGTCGGCTGCAGCGATCAACTTGACCTTGTGCTCGTACAGAGCGTCGATCAGCGTCACGAATCGCGCGGCTTCGTTGCGGCGATCGGGCCCCATCTTGGGGATGCCGACGACGATCACCGTGTGGTAGGCGCGGGCAACCGCCAGATAGTCGGCCGCACCCCGGGCCTCGCCGCAAAGGCGCTTGAAGCTGAAAACGCCTACGCCCTTGAGGCTCTTGGGGACGTGTAGCAAGCGGCCGCCGCCGACATCCAACTCGGCCGACGGCACGTGCTCGCTATCCTCCGGGGGATAGTCGGTCAGGCGGTAGAAGGCTTCGCGGGTCTGGTTCGTGGCTTCCTCACCAAGCGGGCAATGCCAGGTGGCCATGCCGCCGAGGCGGTGCAGGCGATAGTCTGTCGGGCCGTTGAGCGTCAGCACGTCCAGTTCCTTCTCGATCAGATCGATGAAGGGCAGGAAATGCTCGCGATTGAGGCCGTTCTTGTAGAGGTCCTTTGGTGCTCGGTTCGAGGTGGTGACGATGGTCACGCCCTCGTTTACGATCATGTGCGTGAACAACCGGCTCATGATCATGGCGTCGGCAGAGTTGTTGACGACCATCTCGTCGAACGCGAGGCAACGCACATCGCGTGCGATCGCGGCGGCAACCGGTGGGATGGGGTCGCCGGTTTCCTTCTTGCGTTCTTCACGCAGACGCGCGTGAACTTCGAGCATGAAGGCGTGGAAATGGATGCGGCGCTTTTCAGGCATGTCGAGCGTGTTGTGGAACAGGTCCATCAACATCGACTTGCCGCGTCCGACGCCGCCCCACATGTAGAGGCCGCGGGGCGGGGCTGCCTTCTTGCCCAGAAGCTTGCCGAATAGCCCGGAGGCCGCGTTGGCCTTGTAGAGCTCGCGCTGGAGGCGATCCAGACGCTGCGCGGCAGCAGCCTGCTCCGGGTCGGAGCGAAGCTCGCCGGTCGCAACCAGCGTTTCGTAGCGTTCAAGCATGGCAGTCATGGCAGGGCGTGCTTGCGGATAGTCGCGACGGCGACGACGCGGCGCTCGCCCGCCCGAAAATCGGGCCGGCGTCGCGCTGGGTCAATGCGAATCACGAGAGATCCGGGGCCGGCAGTCAGGTCGATCAGACCTGACGTTCGGCCTGCATCTTCTTGATTTCGGCGATGGCGCGTGCGGGCGAAAGACCCTTGGGGCACACGTTGGCGCAGTTCATGATGGTGTGGCAGCGGTAGAGACGGAAGGGATCTTCCAGCTCGTCGAGACGTTCGCCGGTCATTTCATCGCGGCTGTCGGCCAGCCAGCGGTAGGCCTGGAGAAGGATGGCCGGGCCGAGGAACTTGTCGGAGTTCCACCAGTAGCTCGGGCACGAAGTAGAGCAGCAGGCGCACAGGATGCACTCGTAGAGGCCGTCGAGCTTTTCGCGCTGTTCGGGGCTCTGAAGACGTTCCTTGCCCGAAGGCGTGGTCGAGACGGTTTGCAGCCAGGGACGGATCGAGGCGTACTGCGCGTAGAAGTGCGTGAAATCGGGAACGAGGTCCTTGATCACTTCCATGTGCGGCAGCGGGGTGATGCGGATGTCACCCTTGAGGTCCTCGATCGCGGTGGTGCAGGCGAGGCCGTTCTTGCCGTTGATGTTCATTGCGCAGGAGCCGCAGATGCCTTCACGGCACGAGCGGCGGAAGGTCAGTGAGGGGTCCTGTTCGCTCTTCATCTTGATGAGCGCGTCGAGAACCATCGGGCCGCACTTGTCGAGATCGATCTCGAACGTGTCGTAGCGCGGATTCTCGCCCGAATCCGGGTCGTAGCGGTAGACGGTGAACTTCTTGGCGTGCGTCGCACCTTCGGCCTTGTGGACGTTGCCCTGCTTCTTGATCTTGCTGTTGGCCGGGAGGGTGAAGGTCGCCATGAAAGAATCCCCGTGATCTTGCACTGCGGCATGAGCCGCGACAGTTGACCTCCCTCTAGCGATTGTGCGGCGCGTAGCAAGGGCAAGTGTGCACGCCATGGCGGATTGCAAGTGCCGTGACGACAATTGCAAGCGCCCGGGCGGGCGCAAATGTCACGGACTTGACCAAATTCTCGCACGGAAACGCTGTTGTTTGAGGGTAGAATGCCAGTGGGGTGATGGCTCCGCCCACAGGAAAGGGCGGGGTTTGGCATGGGAAAGGTTCAGGCCATGATGAAGCGATTTGTAATTGAACGTGATCTCCCGGGGGTTGGCGGCATGAGCGAGTCGGAACTGGGCGGCGCGGCCCGGACTTCGAATGAAGCGCTCGCGAAGGTCGCGGGTGTGCAGTGGGAACACTCCTACGTCGCTGCCGACAAGACATTCTGCATCTATCTGGCCGAGAACGAGGGGCAGATTCGCAGGCATGCCGAACTGTCCGGCTTCCCGGCGACACGCATCACCGAGGTCGCAAGCGTGATCGACCCGACCACGGAGCGTTGTTCACTGGCCTGACGGGGGCGGATCAAAGGCCCATAGCATAATGAAAAAGCCCCGCATGTTGCCATGCGGAGCTTTGTTCAGGTGTTGGATCTGCCGGCAGCAGATCCAACGGCATTATTCGCCGAAGGTGCGCTGCCACCAACCACGACGCGGTGCGGCGGGTTCGTCGGCGGTTTCTGCAACTTCCACTGTAGCCGGTTCGGCGGCGGGTTCCGCCACGGCTTCGGCAACGGGCTCAACCGGGTCAGCCTTCTTGCGACGCGTGCGCTTCGGCTTTTCGGCAACCGGAGCTTCTTCGGCTGCGACTTCGGCAATCGCTTCGGCGGGCTCGGCCTTCTTGCGACGCGTGCGCTTTGGCTTTTCGGCAACCGGAGCTTCTTCGGCTGCGACTTCGGCAACCGCTTCGGCGGGCTCGGCCTTCTTGCGACGCGTGCGCTTCGGCTTTTCGGCGACCGGAGCCGGTGCTTCTTCCGCAACCGCTTCGGTCACGGCAGGTGCTTCGACTTCTGCAGTCTCTGCCTTCTTGCGGCGTGGAGCGCGCTTCTTCGGCTTCGGGGCTTCTTCCACTTCGGGTGCTGTCACTTCGGCCACGACTTCCGCAACGGTTTCCACTGCGGCTTCTGCAACGGAGGCCTCGACAGCCGGGGCGTTTGCCGCAGGTGCAGCTTCAACCTCCGGTGCTTCGTCACCATCGTCACCTTCGGCCGAATCGCCGGCGTTTTCGCCTTCGCCGTTCTCACCATTGCGGCGATTGCGACGGCGGCGACCACCACGGCGGCGGCGCTTGCGCGGCGCTTCGGATTCGTCGTCGTCACCGTTGCCTTCGCTGGCAGGGCCCGCGTCGTCGTCGGATTCGACCTCGTCTTCGGCTTCGCTTGCTTCCTCGTCGCCTTCGGCTTCGATTTCAGTGTCTTCCGAGGTCTGCTCGTCGCGGCGGTTGCGGCCACGGCGGCGCTTGCGGCGCTTGCGGCGCGAACCGCCATCACCGTCCTCGTCGCGGCTGCGCGCTTCCTCGCGCTCTTCTTCCTCGATCTCTTCCTCGTCGTCGATGAAATCATCCTCGACGTCTTCGGCGATCGGCTCGAAGCGGGGCACGAACTCGTTGCGCGGACCTGAAGAGACGACACGCATCTTTGCGCCTTCGTTCTCGCCTTCGGGGATCACTTCCACCGCAACGCCGTAGCGTTCCTCGATGTCGGCAAGGTCTGTGCGCTTGGCGTTGAGCAGGTAGATCGCCGCTTCGGTCGAGGCGAAGAGCGAAACGACGATGCCCTTGCCCTTGGCGGCTTCGTCTTCGATGAGGCGAAGCGCGGAAAGGCCGGCCGAGCTGGCGGTGCGGACGAGGCCGGTGCCATCGCAATGCGGGCAGGAGCGGGTGGTTGCTTCCAGAACGCCGGTGCGCAGGCGCTGGCGGCTCATTTCCATCAGGCCGAAGCTGGAAATACGGCCGACCTGGATGCGTGCGCGGTCGTTCTTGAGCGCTTCCTTCATCGCCTTCTCGACCTTGCGGACGTTGGAGCCGTACTCCATGTCGATGAAGTCGATGACGACAAGGCCGGCCATGTCGCGCAGGCGAAGCTGGCGGGCGATTTCCTGCGCGGCTTCGAGGTTGGTGGCGACGGCGGTCTGCTCGATGCCGTGCTCCTTGGTGGCGCGGCCCGAGTTGATGTCGATCGAGACGAGCGCCTCGGTCGGATTGATGACGATGTAGCCTCCCGAACGCAGCTGCACGACAGGGTCATACATCGCCGTCAGCTGGTCTTCAGCGCCGAAGCGCTGGAACAACGGAACCGGATCGGCGTAAGGCTTCACCCTGCGGCCGTGGCTCGGCATCAGGAGCTTCATGAAGTCCTTGGCCGCGCGGTAGCCTTCCTCGCCCTCGACGATCACTTCCTCGATGTCGCGGTTGTAGATGTCGCGGATGGCACGCTTGATCAGGTCGCTGTCCGAATGGATCAGCGCCGGTGCGGCGGAGCGCATCGTCTGTTCGCGCAGTTCGTCCCAGAGGCGGGCGAGATAGTCGAAGTCGCGCTTGATCTCGGTCTTGGTGCGCTGGAGACCGGCGGTGCGCACGATGCAGCCCATCGAGCGCGGGAGTTCCAGCTCGGCGATGATCGACTTCAGGCGCTTGCGGTCCGAAGCCGAGCTGATCTTGCGGCTGATGCCGCCGCCATGGCTCGAATTCGGCATGAGCACGCAGTAGCGGCCCGCGAGGCTGAGGTAGGTGGTGAGGGCGGCGCCCTTGTTGCCGCGCTCTTCCTTGACGACCTGGACCAGCAGCACCTGGCGGCGGTGGATCACGTCCTGGATCTTGTAACGGCGGCGCAGGGCCATGCGCTTGGCGCGCAGTTCGTCCGCTTCCTTCGAACGGCCACCACTGCGGCCACCCTGACGGCGTCCACGACCGCGACGACCGCGGCCCGAGCTGTCTTCCTCGGCGGCTTCTTCTTCGGCGGCTTCGAAGCCGTTCTCGACGTTGCCGTCCTCGATGGTGGCAACGTGATCCTTTTCGGACGTGTCGACTTCGGTCAGGCCGCCGTCGGAATAGCCTTCGCCGTCGTAGCCTTCGCCGCCCTCCTCGTCTTCGTCATCACCTTCCGATGCACGCAGCGCGGCTTCTTCCTCGGCGTGGGCGGCTTCTTCCGCCAGCAGGGCCTCGCGGTCCTCCTTGGGGATCTGGTAGTAGTCGGGGTGGATTTCGCTGAAGGCCAGGAAGCCGTGGCGGTTGCCGCCGAAGTCAACGAATGCCGCCTGGAGCGAAGGTTCCACGCGAGTGACCTTCGCCAGGTAGATGTTGCCCTTTATCTGCTTCTTGTCGGCCGATTCGAAATCGAACTCTTCAATGCGATTTCCCTTGAGTACCGCCACCCGCGTTTCTTCCGGGTGGCGCGCATCGATGAGCATGCGCGTTGCCATTGTGTATTCTCCATGCGCGCTCGGTCCCGGCCTCTGGGGCGGTGACGGCGCGATCCTGTTCAGTGGTGTCCGCAAGGATGGCGTGATGCCTGCCGGATGCGAAACTGCCGGATGCGGCAGGGCTCGCCTCGTTGCGGAGCGGGATAAAGATGAAGTCGGAGCGGAGTGCCGCTCCGATTGCGACTCTCTTGTCTGTCGTCCCTCGGGACGTGAGCGTGTCTGCGAGAGCGAGTTCGCGTGGCGATATGAGACACGCGGAAAATTGCGGCCACGCCATGCGCGCCCGTTCGGGCGTCGGCTGGCAGGGCGGCAATTGGCTTCTCATCTCTCGCGTCAACCTGTTCGTGCCGGACGAAATTCTTCCGGTTCTGGCGCCCGGGCTTGTGGCTTTTCCGGTCCTGTGCCGGCGGCATGTAGGCATGCATCGACGGGATTACGAGAACCGGAAGCGTTATTGCCCCGGAACTGAAGGGCCTAGCATTCATGACCTTGCACGGCAAGCGTGTTGCCGTGCTTTCCTTGCGCTTGCGGCAAGGCTCCCTGCCGAGTCCCGCCGGCGGCTGCCGGGGTCTTGGATAGGCGGCCGAGCGCCGGAGGACGAGCTTGGCCCAGCTTGGTTGATCGGCGATGCTTTCATTCCTCGCCCTGCGGGGGCAATATCCGGGGAAAAGCATATGCATGCAGGATTGCCCGGCGGTTGCGTCGCACTTAGTCATTTGTTCCATGTCGCGCCGTATGCAGTGGATCATGCTCCTTTCAGCGCCGATGGCGCTGCTGGCGGCGTTGCCGGTGTTTTATCCGCGGCTGGTGATCTCGGCGCGCGATCTCGATTACGTCGTTCGTTTCGACTTGCCTGCCGTCGATGCGCCGGTCGATCTGCCGCGCGTCGACGGTCCTGCCGATGCGAGCCGCCCGCTGGTGGTCATCGATGCCGGGCACGGTGGTTTCGATCCGGGGGCAGGGGCGGAAAATGGCGGCGTTCGGGAAAAGACGGTGGCGCTTCAGATCGCGCAGGCGATCCGCCGGAAACTGCTGGCGGGCGGCGGTGTGCGCGTCGCCCTGACGCGCGATGCTGATCGCTTCATCGCCTTGGGTGACCGTCCCGACATTGCCAGGCGCTTGAACGCGGACCTGTTCCTGTCGATCCATGCCGATAGCGCTGAGGGTGATACTGCGCGCGGGGCCAGTGTCTACGTCCTGTCGGAAAGAGGGTCCAGTGAGGCGGCGGAGCGTTTTGCTGCGCGCGAGAATCAGGCAGGCAAGGTCAACGGCGTGGTCTTGGCAAAAACCAGTGAGGATGTCGGTGCGATCCTGCTCGACCTTTCGCAGCGCGGTTCTCAAGCCGGTTCTAGCCAGTTCGCGAACCTGTTGCTGCGCGAGATGCGCGACGCCGGTGTCGGGTTGCACCGCGACCAGATCGAGACGGCGGCGCTCGCCGTGCTCAAGGCGCCCGATATTCCCTCGGTGCTGTTCGAGACCGGTTATATCAACAACGCTGACGATGCCCGTTTCCTGACGTCGAAACAGGGGCAGGATCAACTGGCCCAGGTGGCTGCCAATGCCGTTCGCGCCTGGTTCGCGCGGCGCGTCGGGGCGTGATAAAGGCGTGACGGATGGGCATCGTCGAACGTGAAAAGCGCGCGGCGGGTCGTCTCCAGTCTGGCCTAGCGCAAAATCCCCATGCTAGAGGGCGGTCGTAATGACTGACGATATCAGCGAAAACGGCGCCGAGCAGACCCCCGAGGATGCCCACTTCCGCCTGCGTCGCGGCGCCCGTGCCGCCATTTCCGGTCGCTTTGCAGGCCTGCGCAAAGCGTGGCGTGAGCGTAAGTGGCTGCGCCGCTTCGGTTATGTCGCGGGTGCTGGGCTGATCGCGTTCGGCGGGCTCTACGTAGTTGTCGCCCATGATTTGCCTGATGCGAACAAGCTGCTCGAGTATCAACCGCCGCTGCCAACCATGGTGCGCGGCGGCGATGGCGCCATCGTCTACAGCTATGCGCGAGAGCGCCGCGTGCAATTGCGGTTCGTCGACTTTCCGCCCAAGCTGATCGACGCTTTTCTCTCGGCCGAAGACAAGACCTTCTGGACGCATGGCGGCGTCGATTTTGGCGGCCTGGCCGGCGCCGTGGTCGATTACGCGGCCAAGTTCGGTACCGGAGGTCGCGCCAGGGGCGGCTCGACGATAACCCAGCAGGTCGCCAAGAACATCCTGATCGGCGACGAATACTCCGTGACGCGCAAGCTCAAGGAGATGATCGTCGCTCGCCGGATCGAGGGCGTGCTCAACAAGCAGCAGATCCTCGAACTCTACCTCAACGAGATCCCGCTCGGGCGCCAGAGTTTCGGGGTGCAGGCGGCGGCGCGTGCCTATTTTGGCAAGGATGTCGACCAACTCGATCTGCACGAGGCCGCGTTCCTCGCCATCCTTCCCAAGGCGCCGGAGCGTTACGGGCGCAAGCAATACGAGGAAATGGCGATCACCCGTCGCAACTGGGTGCTTGACCAGATGGTCAGCAACGGTTGGGCGACCCGCGCCGAGGCGGAGGCTGCCAAGGCCAAGCCGCTCGGCCTCATTCCACGCCGTGTCGAGACTTACGACACGAGCAATGCCTATTTCATCGAGGAAGTCCGCCGCCGGTTGATCGACCAGTATGGCGAAAAGGCCGAGGACGGCCCCAACAGCGTATACGCGGGCGGCCTTTGGGTGCGCACTTCGCTTGATACCGAGATGCAGAAGGCCGTGCGCGATGCACTGCGCGCCGGACTGCTGAACTATCAGGGCGGCCGTGCCTGGGCGCATCCGATCGCGCACATCAACGATCTCGAGAACTGGCAGACCGAGTTGATCGTCGCCAACAAGACGATCAACTACAAGGACTGGCGTGTCGGCGTCATTCTCGACCGTTCGGGCGGCGCCGGACGGATCGGTTTTGCCGATGGCAACGTGTCCGCGCTCACCAATGTGCCCGATGCCGCCAAGGCCGGCGATCTCATCGCCGCAGCGCCGGTTTCTGCGGGAACGTATGCGGTGCGCACGATCCCCGATGTCTCGGGCGGCATGATGATGGAGCAGCCGGGCAGCGGGCGGATCGTCGCCATGCAGGGCGGCTTCGATGCGGGACTCGATTCCTTCAACCGTGCCGTGCAGGCCGAGCGTCAGCCCGGTTCGACGATCAAGCCGTTCGTCTATGCCACCGCGCTGCAGTACGGCATGACCCCGGCAACCCAGGTGCTCGACGGTACCTTCTGCGTCTATCAAGGCGCGGCTCTGGGCGACAAATGCTTCCGCAACTTTGGCGGCGAGGGTGGGGCGGGCAGCCACACCATGCGCTGGGGTCTTGAGCAGTCGCGCAACCTGATGACGGTCCGCATTGCCAACGACACCGGCATGCCGCGCGTCATCAAGACGTTCCACAACGTCGGCATCGGCGATTACAAGGCCTACCTCTCGTTCGCGCTGGGTGCTGGCGAGACGACCGTGGCGCGGATGGTCAACGCCTATTCCGCGCTCGCCAACAACGGCGTGCAGTTCCAGTCCTCGCCGATCGACTATATCCAGGACCGCAGCGGCAAGGTCATCTGGAAGTCCGACAACCGGCGCTGCGATAGCTGCAACATGCCCGAATGGGACGGCAAGCCGATGCCGCGCGTCGATCGCCGGGGCAAGCAGGTGCTCGATGCGCCGACGGCTTATCAGGTCGTCCACATGCTGGAAGGCGTCGTGACGCGCGGCACCGCGGTGCGCCTGCGTGAACTGAACATGCCGATGTTCGGCAAGACCGGCACCACCAACGGTCCGACCGACGTTTGGTTTGTCGGCGGTACGCAGGACTATGTCGGCGGCGTCTATATCGGATACGACAATCCCCGCTCGCTGGGCGGCTATGCACAGGGCGGTCGGATCGCGGCGCCGATCTTCAAGCAGGTCGTCGAGTCCACGCGGCCGCGTTGGTCCATGCAGCCGTTCATCGCCCCTGCCGGTATTCGCATGGTCCGGATCGACCGCGTGACTGGAAAGCAGGTCATGGGCGTGGAGCCCAGCGACGATCCCAAGGCGGCGGTGATCTGGGAGGCGTTCAAGCCGGATACCGAGCCGCGCCAGTACACGGCCGAGGATGAATTCACTCGGCGGCGCGATGCATTGGTTTCCGAAATTCGCCGTGCCCGCGAGGCACGCTCGGCCGCCGCTGCGCAGGACACCGGGGACATGACCAACTTCGTCGAGGAGCAAGGCGGGGTCTACTGACCGTGTCGCGGCCTCTCGCCAGAGCCGGCGGGACGACGTAACCTCTCCCCATAACAAGGGGGAGAGGTTACCTATGACGAGTTCTTATCGGGCCCGACGTTCCAGCGCTTTGGCAGGCGTGCTGGCCGTTCTCGCGGTGGGGGCGTTGGCGCCGCCGCTTCTGGCCGATGCTCCGGCAGCGCGCGGCGGCGATGCTGCCGAGGTGCCCTATGTTCGGCCGGACGTCGCGGCCTATCTCAAGGCAGACGCCGCGCATCCGATCCCGCCGCTAACCGCAGACGTGCTGGCACAGATCCGCAAATTGCCACCCGGCGCCATGCCGTCACGCGATTTGCCGGTGGGCGAGATCGCTGTGGCGAAGGATCTGACGATGCCGGGCCCTGGCGGTCCGATCGCGCTGCGCCTGTATGACGCACGTGCCGAGCGCGGACCGGGACCGGTAATGGTGTTCTACCATGGCGGCGGTTACGTGCTGGGCAGCATCGATACCCACGCTGCACTTGCGGCGGAGATCGCCAGAAAGCTCGACCTTCCGGTGGTCTCGGTCGAATATCGTCTGGCGCCGGAGCATCCCTGGCCGGCCGCGCCGGATGATGGTGAAGCCGCAGCGCGCTGGGTGGCCGCAAACGCCAAGGCGCTGGGCCGGCAGGCTACCGGATTGGTGCTCGGCGGGGACAGTGCGGGCGGCAACCTGACACTGGTCGTGGCCGCCGCGCTGCGCGACATGCCGGCGGCCGTGCCGGTGATCCTGCAGATCCCCATCTATCCTGCGACCGATTTTGTCGGCCGTTATCCGTCGCAACAGGCGTTCGGCAAAGGCTATGGGCTGGATGACAGCGCCACTGCGTTGTTCCAGAAGCACTACGCGGCCGATCCGAAAAGTCTGCGCACCTCCCCCTTGTGGGGCAACCTCAAGGGGCTGCCGCCGACCGTTCTGGTAACGGCAGGGCTTGATCCGCTGCGCGACCAGGGGCGTGCCTATGCGGCGAAGCTCATCGAAAGCGGTGTGCCGACTGCCTATTACGAGGGCAAGGGGCTGGTCCATGGCTTTGCCACGTTCAGGAAGGCCATCCCTTCGGCGCAGCAGGACACCGATAATTTCCTGCTGCTGGCAAAGACCATGCTGGCGGAAATCGAGAGGAAGTGACGCCAGACGATCCGGGCGGGTTCAGCAGCCTGCCCGGTACTGCTGCGGGGTCATTCCGGTCCACCGCTTGAAGGCACGCCCGAAGCTGGTCTGCTCTCCATAGCCGAGACGGTCGGCGATTTCGTCAAGTGATAGCCGCCGGTCGGCAAGGTGTGCGCGGGCCAGCGTCTCGCGCTGCTTCTCGACCAGTTCCGAGAAGCGCACATCCTGCTCGGCAAGCCGCGATTGCAGCGTGCGCACCGATATGCCTGTTTTCTCGGCACAGCGTTCGATGGAGCAACGTCCATAGGCGAGCGAGCCGCGAATATAGCTTTCCACCTTGTCGACGATCGAGGGGCTGTGCGCCGACTTCACCTGCTGGAGATAGGAACCCAGCAGCTTGTAGAGCAACCGGTTGGCACTCGGCACGGGTTGTTCAAGTGCGGAAACTGGAAAGGCCACCGAATTGCGCTGGGATTGCCCGCGTACCTTGCAGCCCAGCAGCTTTTCGATTTCCGGCAGGTCGCTGTTTCGAGGGTCGGCGGACAGGCTCACCCAGCTTGGCCTGAAGGCAGGGCCGCCGATCGATTGCAGCAGTTTGAGGTTGAGCATTGCCGCCTGATAATTGGCCTGATCGTTGACCCCGATGTCGGTGTTCACCAGCCAGGTGAGTTCTGCGGTTTCGCGTCCTTCGATCAGCACGACCTCGCAGTCCGGCGCGTGGACGACCGGCAGGAACTCGATCAGGCAGCGGATGCCGGCGCGCACGGTAGGGGCCGAGCGGCACAGTGCGGTGACGCAGCCGAACACTTCGGGGTCCTGCGTCGAGGCGAAGTGAAGGCCGAACAACAGATCGTCGAACAGGGTGCTGCAATATTCCAGCGTATCCGCCACCTGCTGCGGGGCGACGAGGCTTTCCGGGTCGATCAATACGCGCGCTTCCATCCCGTGTCGCTCAACGATGCCGCGGGCGTCCCGACCTTGACTGCGCGCCAGCCTGGCAAGTCCGGCGAAATTGGCAGCACGTACCTGGCCGCCGCTCGGTGCGACGTCGAGCGGGCCGTCGAGGCTGAAGAAGCTGTTGCCGTGAACCATAGTTGTCCTCTTTCACCATGATGCGGGCGATCGGTCGCCTCTCGTACTGCGCGCCCAATATCGACAGTGCCGCGTCTAATGCCAATCCCCCTTGGCTTGCCTGTGGCAGCACTCTGACAAGCCCGAGGGGCAGGACCGGCGGTCAAGACTCCGACAAGGGCACGGGAGAGCGCGATGAAGACAATAGCCGACCACAAGCAGGTCGCCGAAAGCCACGTCCTCTACGAAAAGGACCTGGCTACAAAGATCGCCACGATCACCTTCAACCGGCTGGACAAGCACAATACCGCGACCATCGGCATGCGCGCGCGTTTCGCTGAACTCGTGTTCAAGGCTAATATCGACGACGACGTAAAGGTACTGGTCATCCGCGGCATGGGCGACCATCTCGGCAGTGGCGGCGACCTCGACGAACACGGCGATCTCTATCTCAATCCCAAGCCCGGCGACGGCTTCCTGGTCGACATGGAAATCGACGATCCCGACGTGAAATATCCGCCTCCAGGATCCTTCCGCTATTTGCACGGTCTGACCGACTATTACGCCAAGGCGCGCTCCGGGAACCGCCCATTGCAGGAATTCAAGAAGATCGCGATCATCGAGGCCAAGGGCTATTGCTATGGCTGGCACTTCTACCAGTGCGCCGATGCCGACATCATCGTCTCGTCTGACGACGCATTGTTCGGACATCCGTCGTTTCGCTACGCCGGTTGGGGGCCGCGCATGTGGCAGTGGCTGGAGATGGTCGGGCTGCGCCGGTTCTCCGAAATGCTGTTTACCGGCCGCCCCTTCACAGCGGATGAGATGGCCAACTGCAATTTCGTGAATTCGGTCGTGCCGCGGGACAGCCTGGAGGCGGAAACCGCCAAGTATGCACATGCCTGCTCGATCACCCGGCCGACCGATGTGGTGGTGGCTCAGAAGACCTTTATCGAGGCCTACAAACAGTACCGCGGCGAATACATGGGCAGCCTGCTGACCGGCTGGCTCGAAGGCATGCTGCCGCTAATGAAGGACGACGGCACCGATGACGTCAATCTCGGGAAAGGCGGCACCTTCCAGCAGGGGATTGGAACGGTCGTGAAGAACCATGACCTTAATTATCCGCCCGAATGGCGCCTTTCGATGAAGGGGCGGCAGGGGTGAAACCGTAGCCCATCTGCAGCTTCGGATGAAATCTGCGTCCAGTGCAGATCAAGATGCATCATATGTAGAGTGGGGGAGGCGCCGGCTGGTATTCTCGCTGGTGAGCCTGCGAGATTGTCGTCAGTCGGCCACAGCCTCGCCAATACAGGCCTTACGGACAATCGCAAGGCCTTCAGCACCCGGGGAGAGGGTCATGGCGGAAACCTTGTTCGCGCTCGACAGGCGCAACGTACACGAAGGCCAGAACGTGTTCCGCGGGGAGCGCGCGCAAGAGTATTATCGAGGAGACTTCTGGGTCGAGGATGCGCCGACGGTGGAGGTGCGTTCGGAACGACGCGCGGTCGGTGCGGTGTCGATCATCCGGCAGCGGTCCTCCAGCAACCTGTTCTTCCGCCGTTCGCGCCAGCATATCCGCGAGGATGCGACCGATCTCTCGATCCTCTGGTTCGTGCGGCGCGGTGAATTCGCGTTTTCCAACCAGTGCGGCGCAAAGATCGTGGGAGAGGGGGACTTTGTCATCACCCGCTCGACGGAGCCGTTCCTGATCGAGTGCCGGACAGGCCCGGCCGGGTTCAGTGAAGTGCTGCACGTCACGGTGCCCACGCACGTGCTGCGCGGTCACGTCACGCAGGATTGTAGCGGAGCGCTCGTCGTTTCCGACCTGCGGGCACGCGGAGTTCCTGAACTGGCCATCGCGGAAAAGCTGCTGGGAGATGTCTTTGCCGATGATGGTCGTCTCTGCGACCGTTCGGCACGGTTACTGGTCGACACGGCATTCGGCCTGATCGGGCAGGCCGTCCGGTTGCTGGAGGAGCCGCGCCCGGCACGACGGTCGATCGCGGAGCGCCGGCTGGAGGAAGTGCTGCGCTTCATCGAGGTGCACTTGTCGGATCCGCAGCTGTCGACGGCGATGGTCGCGAAAGGCTGCAGGATTTCCCCGCGCTACCTCTCGTTCCTGCTGCGGCTGCGTGAGACCTCATTTTCCGAGCTCGTCTGGGAGCAGCGGCTCGCCAAGGCGCGCGACTGGCTCTCCAGTTCGGATCCGCGCGATATCTCGATCAGCGAGATCGCCTATGGTGTCGGCTTCAAGAGCCCTGCGCATTTCAGCCGCATGTTCAAGCGCGTGTTCGGGGCCAATCCTCGCGAGTATCGCGGCGAGGGCCTGGCCGGACTTCCCATGATTGCCGATGCCTTCGGTGATTTTGCAGTAGGCTCCGGCTTGCTCCAGTAGTGTCGGCGTCGCCCGGGCGATGCCTGACGCTACCCGGTTGCCGCGCTTGCAAGCCGGTGCGGGGCAGGGTGATGCTCGGCATCAACCCGTATAAGAGGAGGATGCAGATGCCCCGATACAAACTTGTCGCGTTGACCACGCCGCTGCCCGGCCGCGAGGGCGACTATCACGAGTGGTACAATACGAGGCACTTGCCGGAACTGGTCAACAAGTTCGGCATGCGCGGCGCGCAGCGCTACGAACTGGTCGCCAAGCTGATCGGCAACGACACCAACCCGTACCTCGCCATCTACGATATCGAGTGCGACGATCCGATGGTGCTACTCGGTGCGATCGGCAAGGCGACGGCAGCCGGCGAACTGACCCAGAGTGACGCCTCCGACATGGCGACCTGCTACACCGCGCTGTTTTCCGAACTGGGCGAGCGCGTGGTTCCCGCCTGACCTCGAAGGCCCCTCATGCCGAAGCGTGAGGGGCCTTCGGCGCTATCGCCCGACGAACTTCGGCGCGCGCTTTTCCTTGAGCGCGAGGACCGCTTCCAGATGATCGGCGCTGCGCACGCTGACGCTTTCGTAGGCGATGCCTGCGTCCATCACTGCTGCGGCGAGGCGCTTGAGTTCGAGGTTGGTGAGGACCTTGGTCGCGCGGATCGCCATCATCGCGCCGCCAAGCAGTCGTGCGCAGAAGGCATCGACGGCTGAGTCCAGTTCAGCGGCGGGCAGGCAGTGATTGACGAGGCCGATTTCGGCGGCCTTGCCGGCGGTGATCAGTTCTCCGGTCAGGAGGTATTCCTTGGCGCGGGTGAGGCCGATGCGCTGGGCCCAGATCACTGCGCCGCCGTCTCCCGCGACAAGGCCGATGCCGACATGGGGATCACCGATCTTGGCCCCTTCCGCCGCGAAGATGACGTCGCAGAGCAGCGCCAGCGTTGCACCGAGGCCGATTGCATGGCCGTTGAGGCGGCAGATCACGGGCTTGTCGATATCCAGCAGGGTCAGCACGATCCGCTTGGCAATCCGGGCCTCATGATCGAACAGGTGCGGATTGCGGGCGGAATTTTCGATGTGGTCGAGGTCGCCCCCCGCGGAAAAGGCGCGGCCGGCCCCGGTGATGACGATCACATCGGAGCCGGGATCGCCCTGGGCAAACCACAGGGCTTCGGCCAGTTCGTCGTGAAGCTGGAGGTTGACCGCGTTCATCGCCTCCGGGCGGCTCAGCGTCAGGCGCAGCAGGCGTCCTTCGCGCGCGAGCAGGATGGTTCCGAATTCCGGCAGCGCGTTCTGGCTCATCGCGATCTCTCCCTCGTTTCTTTCGCTCATAAGCGCAGCGGTTCATTCGGCCACCCTGCAATCGCTCGTGAGGCAAAGGCTTCGCCCCGGCGAAACCTTCGTGCCGCCAACGGCTTGGCCGCCTGCTTCGCTTGCCAAGGCCGGGCAAGTCCGTTCTACCTCGGCCAAAGCCCGCGCCATTGGAGCGAAGGGCGAGGGTGAGAGAACAAGATGGCCGAATTCGACGAGACGTTCGACTGGGTGGTCGTGGGCAGCGGCGCGGGCTCGATGGCCTCGGCACTGCTGATGAAACAGGCGGGCAAGTCGGTCGTCATCCTCGAGAAGGCGCCCTGGGTCGGAGGCACCACCGCCAAGTCGGGCGGCGTGATGTGGATTCCCAACAATCGCTTCATGGCTCCCGGCGAGGACAGCTTCGAGCGGGCCTGCGAATATCTCGATGCCGCGGTGCCGGACGGCGAGGACAGCCCCGGAACCAGCCCGGAACGCCGCCGCACGTATGCGCGCGAAGCGCCGAAGATGCTGGACTTCATCGTCGCGCAGGGCGTCGCGATGGAGCGTGGGTCGTCGTTCTGGCCAGACTATTACGATGAACTTCCCGGCGGGGTGAAGACGAGCCGCACCGTCACCGCGGTGCCGTTCGACAAGAACGAGCTGGGCAAGCTGTGGGCGGCTCGGCTGCGTCAGGGGTTTGCCGAGGTCCCTGTGAAGCTGGATGACGGCATGAAGCTGCCGTTCGCCAGGCATTCCTGGGCGATCAGGATGCTGCTCGTGCGCATCGGCCTCAAGATCATCGCCGGCAAGCTTACCGGCAAGCACTGGGTCACTGCGGGGGCCGCCTTGCAGGGGCGCATGCTCAAGGCGGTGCTGGGAAAAGAGGCTGCGGACATCCGTCTGGAGGCGCCGGTTTCCGAAGTGCTCATGGAAGCAGGCAAGGCGCTCGGCGTGGTCACCGTCAAGGACGGCAAGCCCTGGCGCATCGGCGCCCGGCTGGGCGTGCTGATCAATGCGGGCGGCTTCTCGCAGAACCAGCCGATGCGGGACCGCTACATGCCGGGAACCCGCGCGGCATGGTCCAACGGGATCGAGAGCGACACCGGGGATATGCATGCCGAACTGGAGCGCAAGGGGGCGGTCCTTGCGCAGATGGACCAGATGGTGGGCTTCCAGATGAGCGAGGCGCCCGGCTGGGACAGTGACTACGTCAAGCCCGGCACCCAGAGCACGACCGGCAAGCCGCATGCCATCCAGGTCGACCAGACCGGCGTTCGTTATCTCAACGAAGGCGGGTCCTACGAGGAATTCTGCGAGAACATGCTGGTGCGCAACCGCACCGTTCCCGCGATCCCGAGCTGGGCGATCATGGACCAGCAATACATGGACGAATATGCCGTGGCGGGCAAAGGCATGGCGAAGAAGAACATGGCGAGCTGGCTGGCGTCCGGCTGGATGCGGCAGGCCGACACGATCGAGGCGCTGGGCCAGCAGATCGGCGTACCGTCCGCTGCCCTCAAGGCCACGGTGGAGCGATGGAACGGCTTCGTGCGCGGCGGCCGGGACGAGGACTTTCATCGCGGCGAACGGGCCTATGACAACTGGCTCGGCGATCCTTACTTCAAGGAGGGGCCCAACGCCTGCATGGGCACGATCGAGAAGGGGCCGTTCTATGCCATTCCGATCGTTCCGGGCGATGTCGGCACTTATGGCGGCGTGGTGTGTGACTGCGATTCCCGCGTGCTCAGGGCCGATGGCACGCCGATCGAGGGGCTCTATGCCTGCGGGGTGTCCACCGCCTCGCCGATGGGGCGTGTCTATCCGGGGGCGGGCGCGAGCGTGGGGCCGTCGATGACGTTCGGCTGGATCGCCGCCAGGCATGCCGCCGGGCTGGGCAATCAGCTCTGATCTCTCCCGCAAGGTGACAGGCCGGTTGACACTGTTGACACGGTCCAGAACAAAAACCGTCACCTTGGGGTGCACACTGTCACCTTGGCGGTGAAGGTGTAAACTTGCGCGAAATCCGGGGTGAGCTTGGAACTGGGCCATTCCTGCAAGTTACAACGGGTTGCGCCCGGTAGGAAAACGCTACGCGCACGAACCTGCCTGCCGGGTGACCGCAACCGCTGCTTGACCTGTCTGTATACGGTTCATATACGAAGCGTATGTTCTTTATGCTTGAGACCCGATGATGGGCATCGTCAAAATTGCCGACGACCTTCACGAGGAAGTCCGCCGTGCCAGCGCCGTGATGTGCCGTTCGATCAACGCACAGGCCGAATTCTGGATGAAGGTCGGCATGCTGGCCGAAGCCAATCCCACGCTCTCCTTCACCGAGATCGTCCAGCGCGAACTTGCCGCCGCGCAGGTTCATCTGCCGGTTGGCGGCTACGACGCCGAGGCGGCGGCGGCCTGACATGGTCAAGACCCCGGACGAACTCGCGCTGATGCGCATTTCCGGCCAGTTGCTGGCCCGCGTGTTCGAGATGCTCGACGGGCAAGACCTGGCCGGGCTTTCGACGATGGCGGTCAACGACATGGTCGAGCGCTTCATCACCGTCGACCTTGCCTCGCGCCCGGCCAGCAAGGGGCAGTACGGGTTCAAGTACGTGCTCAACTGCTCGATCAATCACGTGGTCTGCCACGGCGTGCCCAGCGATGACGAGATCATTCGCGGCGGCGACATCATCAATCTCGACATCACGCTGGAAAAGAACGGTTTCATTGCCGATTCCAGCAAGACCTACATTGTCGGCACGGTGCCGCCCGCGACACAGAAGCTGGTGAAAGTGGCGCAGGAAGCGATGTGGCAGGGCATTCGCCAGGTCCGCCCCGGTGCAACGCTGGGAGACGTCGGTTTCGCCATCGAGCAACATGCCATGCGCAACGGCTATTCGGTCGTGCGGGAATATTGCGGCCACGGCATCGGCCGCGAGATGCACGAGGAGCCGCAGGTGCTCAACTTCGGCCGGCGCGGCAAGGGGCTGAAGCTGCG
Organism: Sphingomonas sp. IC081; assembly: GCF_006874585.1. GTDB lineage: Bacteria > Pseudomonadota > Alphaproteobacteria > Sphingomonadales > Sphingomonadaceae > Novosphingobium. The sequence goes on along the minus strand of NZ_CP029761.1, from coordinate 1,865,685 downwards.
CGAGGGCATGGTCTTCACGATCGAGCCGATGGTCAACCAGGGCAGCCGCAAGGTCTCGACCGAGGACGACGGCTGGACGGTGGTGACCGACGACGGCAAGCTCTCGGCCCAGTTCGAACATACCGTGGCGGTCACCAAGACCGGGGTGGAAGTACTGACCTTGCGGCGGGACGAAAAAGTCCCGGCCTGACGAATGCTGCATGGCGCCGGTTCCTGCACAAACTTTGCAGAGATCGTGATTTTCCTATTAACAATCGGAAATTACTTGCCAATCGCGTCTGTGTCCGCGAGTTTACGACCTAGTTGTGTACTGTGCGGAAGCGGTCCGTCGGCGCACGCGGTGTGGGGGCAAGCATGCAGTGGAAAGTCTGGGTCGCCATCGTGGCGGCCTCGTTCTGGCCGGGTGCCGCACAGGCGGCATGGTTCGAGGCGTCCAGCGAACACTTCGTCATTTATGCGGACGATAGCGAGAAGGACATCTCGCAGTTTGCCGAACAGCTGGAACGCTACCATTCCGGCATGGCGCGGGCATTGGGATCGCAGTTGTCGGTGCCCAGTCCCTCGAACCGGGTCACGATCTATGTCGTGAACAGCGAGCGCGAGGTGCGGACCATCTACGGCGAAGGTAGCCGCTACGTCGGCGGTTTCTATGTGCCACGGGCTGGTGGTTCGCTGGCGATCATCCCGCCGGTGCACAGTTCGACCGGCGACGCGACGATCACGATGATCCCGCTCCTGCACGAATATGCCCACCATTTCCTCATCTCCACCAGTTCGACCGCGATGCCGCGGTGGCTGAGCGAAGGGGCTGCCGAATTCTTCGCGACAAGCCGGTTCGACAAGGACGGGTCGTTATGGCTCGGCAGGGCGGCGCAGCATCGCGCCGGAGAACTGTTCTTCGCCCCGGATGTCACCGCCAGCGATCTGCTCGATCCGGAGCAATACGAGAGGAGAAAGCATGGAGGCTATGATGCCTTTTACGGCAGGAGCTGGCTGCTTTACCATTACCTTTCGTTCGATCCCGCCCGCCGGGGACAGCTCTCTCGCTACCTCGACCTGTTGCGGGCTGGAGCGGGACAGCGCGAAGCTGCCGAGGAGGCCTTCGGCGGCCTGCAAAAGCTGGACCGGGACATGGATCTCTATCTCAAGAAAGGCCGGATGACCGCATTGCAGTTCCCTGCGGATTCCTTGCACGTCGGGACGATAACGGTGCGGGCGCTGGGCGCGGGTGAAGCCGCCATCCTGCCGGTGCAGATCCGCTCGAAGCGCGGGGTCGGCACCGAGGATGCACCGGCCCTGCTGACCGACGCCAAGGCGATCGCGGCGCGGTTCCCCGGTGACCCGGCGGTGCTGTCGGCGCTCGCCGAAGCCGCGTACGATGCCGGTGACGACAAGGCGGCGATCGCGGCGGCCGACGCGGCGATCGCCCTCGATCCCAGGCAGGTCAACGCTTACGTCCAGAAAGGCTATGCGCTGTTCCGCATCGCACAGGGCGTACAGGGCGCACAGGACAGGCCGGCGGCCTTCAAGGCCGCAAGGGCGCCGTTCGTGGCGCTCAATCACCTCGAAAACGATCACCCGCTGCCGCTTGTCTACTATTACCGCAGCTTTCTCGAGCAGGGGATGAAACCGCCGGCTCTGGCGGTGCAGGGCCTGATCCGGGCCGTCGAACTGGCGCCGTTCGACCAGGGGCTGCGCATGGACCTTGGGTATGCCTTTTTGCGACTGGGGCGATCGGAGGAGGCGCGCGATGCGCTGACGCTGATCGCGAACGATCCGCATGGCGGCGCGCTCAGCGAGAAGGCGCGCGGCCTGATCGCGCATATCGAGGCCGATCCGAAGTGGGACGGGCACGAGGATGCTTCAGCCGCCGCCGCAAGCTCGGGAGGCTAGGCCGTAAACTCATAAACGGCACCATCGAGGTTTGAGGCAAAATGGCTCAGCGGCAGGAGGGAAGGCGCTGGAATATGTCGATATTTCACGACTTCCCGACGCAGCGCTGGGCCATTTTGGTCAAATCCCGCAGGGACGCCCAAATGGCTTCCATCTCGAACCGAAGCTGCCTTGGACGGGCAACCAGCCCGCCCGGCGGCAACTTCGGCCCGAGCTGTTCGCCATTTGGGCGCCTCGATGGTGTCGTTTATAAGTTTACGGCCTAGAGCCGATTCCGAATCATGAGGTGTTTCCACCGGATTGGAAAACGCACCAAGGGCGCCGGCTCGCCGCCCGCTATTGCGATGCGGCTTGCACGCGAAGGCGCGGGAACACCTCTTCGAGCGGTTTGACGTCGGGCAGCACGTAGACGTAGCCGCCCTTCTTCCGGAACAGCGGCGCCACGCCCTTGCCGTAGAAGGCCTTGGGCACGTTGATGCAGCCGAAGGTGATCCGGTTGTCCTCGATGGAGGGCGACAGCATGCGGGCCTTGCGGTTTTCCTTGTTCCCCACCGGGATCGTGTGGAGCGCGACCGACGTCGCGTAGTCGACCCAGAGCACCTTCTGGTTGCCGGCGGCGATGCCGAACCTTGCCAGGAACCGGCCCGCGGGCGTGGTCTTTTCGGCGGGGCCGATCTCGGAGAGCGACTTGGCGCCGATCCCGGGCGTGGCTTCGTCGCCGCGCATCTTGCCCAGCAGCACCGGCGCGTCGGCCAGCGGCTTGCCCCTGGCGTCGAAGAGGTAGGCCCGGGCGGCGGGCTTGTCGACGATGATGTAGGGCAGGTTGCGGTTGTCGGCCGAGGAGGCGATCCAGGCGGCGACCCGTTCGGCACCGGCTGAGCGTTGACGGGGGGATGAGGCGGCGGCGGCCTCGGCTGCAGGTTTCGGCTGGGCGCCGTGCGCCGGTACGTGCGGCCCTTTGGCGGGCGCGGCGCTTGCCAGGGCCATCGCGGTAAGGGCCAGGGGAACGCTGGTCATCGTCGGAAGTTACTCGCGGGAAATGGCCGGCGCCCGTGACGACGCCGACCCCTTGTCCTGGCGACGAACGCCGGGAAATCGTCAGTTGCGGGCGCGCTTGCGCTGGGCGGCGGCCTGCTGCTGTTCCACGCTGTCGACGCGGCCGTTGAGCTGGTCGATGCGCTGCGCGTTCTGCTGGGCCTGGCCCGAAGCGGCCTGACCTTCGGCAAGCGCTTGCTTGGCGGTGGCGTCGGTCTGCTGCAGGCGGGAATCCAGCCCGTCGATACGCTGGTTCACGGTGGCGATCTGATCGCGGACGAAGCCCTTGGTCGCACAGCCGCCGAGACCGACCGATCCGACCAGGACCACGGCGAGGGGGGCAAGTTTGGTGAGGTAAGGCGACATCGTTTCAGCTCCTGTATACTTATGTTGTCGAACGCCCCGAGATGCTCCAAGCCGAGCCGGAATTGGGGAACAATGCGTTTCTGGCCGGTCGTGCATCACCTCGGCTGAACGGACGGCAGTTGATTTGGTTGCCGAATTTGCGTTTCGGTGTTCCGATCGCCGCGCCGGATTGCCTCCACAGGCGCAGCGAAGTGACTGCCGCGACCTTGCGGTGACTGATCGCTTTCACCTTGCCCCATGCCGCTGCTACGCCTGCGGACAAGCGCCCCGGCGGGCGGATCGGGAGGATGTGACGCATGGAGCAGGCTGGGCTGTCGTGGGTGGAAGGGCCGCCGCTTGCACAGGAACCGGGACAGGGGGCGCACACCATCGGCGGCTACTTGCGCGAGGTTGCAGGGCGTTACGGACCGCGCGAGGCGGTGGTGCTGCGCAAGGGCGAGCAGCGGACCGCGTGGACTTACGAGGATTTGCTGGCCCGCTCGATGGAAGTGGCGCGGGCTCTGGTTGCCTGCGGCATCGGCAAGGGCGAGCCGATCGGCATCCTGATGACCAACCGGCCGGAGTTTCTTTCAAGCCTGTTCGGGGCGGCGCTGGCCGGGGCGGTGCCGGTGGCGCTCAGCACGTTCTCGACGCCGCAGGAACTGGCACACTTGTTGCGGGCCTCGCAAATCTCGCTGCTGCTCTACGAGGCGCGGGTGCTGAAGAAGGACTTCGGCGCGATGCTGCGTGAACTCGAGCCGGGGATCGCGTCTGCCCGGCGCGGGGCCTTGTCCTCGCTCTGCTTTCCCTACCTTCGGCGGCTGGTTGCCCTCGGGGGGGCGCCGGGAGAGGCCGAACCGTTCGCGGTCGAGGCGGGCGGCGCGGTGGAGACCTGGGACGAGTTTCTGGCGCACGGCGGGGAGGTGCCGGACGAACTCGTGCTGGCGCGGGCCGACGCGGTGCACCCGGCGGACGCGGGCGGCGTGTTCTTTTCTTCGGGCACGACCAGCCAGCCCAAGGGCGTCGTCCATTCGCAGCGGGCCTTCACGGTGCAGTGGTGGCGCTGGCCAAGGATCTTCGCGATGCACGAGCCGGTGCGCAGCTGGACCGGCAACGGCTTTTTCTGGTCGGGCAATGTCTCGATGGTGGTCGGCACCGCGCTGTCGACGGGCGGGACGGTCGTGCTCCAGCGCACGTTCGAGGCCGACGAGGCGCTGGAACTTGCCGAGCGCGAGCGGGTGACGTTCCTCAACGGCCGACCGCACCAGTGGGCCCGGCTGGAGGCTTCGCCGAAGTGGGCAGGGGCGGATCTGTCCAGCGTGAAATACGTGCCGCGCGGCGAAAGGATCTGGCAGCACCCGACCGTCTCCACCCAGTGGGAAGTGCCGATGTCGTTCGGCTGCACGGAGACGATGACGATCTGCACCTCCTTCGTCGCCGACGATGCTGAAGGCCGGGTGGAAGGCTCGTTCGGGGCGCCATTGCCGGGGAACATCCTAAAGATCGTAGAGCCGATATCGGGCCGTCTCGTGCCCGTGGGCACGGTCGGGGAGATGTGCATCAAGGGGCCGACGCTGATGTCCGGCTACCTCGGGAAAGCGCCGGAGGAGTGCTTCGATGCGGAAGGTTTTTTCCGCACCGGGGATGCCGGGCGGGTCGACGAGGCAGGACGCTTCTTCTGGGAAGGGCGCATGACGGAGATGATCAAGACCGGCGGCGCCAATGTCGCGCCGATCGAGGTCGACGAGGTGATCGCCCGGATTCCGGGGGTGAAACGCAGCCAGACGGTGGGGGTGGCGGACGATCTTCTGGGCGAAATGGTGGTCGCCTGCATTGTCCCGTCGCATGGGGCGGAACTGGATGAGGCGGCGGTGATCGCCGCCTGCAAGGACCACATCGCCAGCTTCAAGGTGCCGCGGCGCGTGCTGTTCTTTCGCGACGAGGATTTTGCCCTCACCGGAAGCGAAAAGGTGAAGTCAAGCGAAGTTCGCAAGCTCGCCCGGGCGCGGCTGGAAGCGGATAACGCCGAGGCGGTTCGGCCCGGTATTGCGTGAGGTTCCCCTTGGCGTACTGAACTGGGGTTCAGCCAGCCCCGAACAACCGGGCTGATCGAGAGAGGACCTATGAGCGAAATACTGGAGAACCGGGCCACCCCGGACGCCAAGACCCAGCTCGACATCTATCGCCGGATGATCCGGATCGAGCGCAACGACGACGCCACCCGCACCCAGATCCGTCGCGGCCGCATCACCGCGCCGTACTACTCGGCGCGCGGGCAGGAATGCATTCCCTCGGCCATCTCGGTGCTGCTGAACGACGACGACAAGATCTGCACGATCTATCGCGGCATCCACGACATGGTCGCCAAGGACATGCCGCTGCGCCCGCTCTGGGCAGAGATCTGCGGCCGCGTCGACGGCACTTGCAAGGGCAAGGGCGGGCCGATGCACCTCACCCACCCGGAAACCGGCGTGATGGTGACGACGGGCATCGTCGGTTCGTCCATGCCGATCGCCAACGGCTTCGGCTGGGCGGCGCTGCTGGACGGCACCAAGCAGGTTACGGTGGCCTATTTTGGTGATGGCGCCAGCAACATCGGCGCCTTTCACGAAGCGCTGAACCTGGCCTCCGTGTGGAAGCTGCCGGTGATCTTCGTGTGCCAGAACAACGGCTTTGCCGAACACACCCGTTACGAGAACGGCACTTCGGTGGACCAGATCTCCAAGCGCGCGATCGGCTACGGCATGCCGGGCTACACGGTCGACGGCAACGATCCGGTCGACGTCTATGCCCACGCCCACGCCGCCATCGCGCGTGCCCGTGCGGGCGAGGGGCCGACGCTGCTGGAATGCAAGACCTTCCGCTTCATGGGCCATGTCTTCGGCGATGCCGATGGCTACATGACCAAGGAAGAAAAGGCCGAGGCGATGGCGAAGGATCCGTTGCCGATCTACCGCCAGAAGCTGATCGACGATGGCATCGCCACGGCCGAGGAACTCGATGCGCTGACCGCGAAGATCGAGGCCGAAGTGAACGACGCCATCGAATTCGCGATGGCCTGCGAATATCCGTCCGACGACGAACTGCGCCGCGACGTCTTTGCCGAGGAGATTCCGGCATGAGCACCGATACCCTTGACGCTCCGGTCGTCGAAACCGTGAAGATGAACGGCCTTCAGGCGATCAACGCCGCGCTGATGGAGGCGATGGAGGCCGATCCCAAGGTCCTCGTGCTGGGCGAGGACATTGCGGACAACGAAGGCGGCGGCGTGGTCGGCGTGACCCGCGGCCTTTCCACCAAGTTCGGCACGATGCGCGTGCGCTCGACGCCGATCTCGGAGCAGGCGATCATCGGTGCGGCTATCGGCGCGGCCATGGGCGGTTACAAGCCCGTGGCTGAAATCATGCTGATGAACTTCACGACTGTCGCCATGGACATGATCGTGAACCACGCGGCCAAGCTGCGCTTCATGTCGGGCGGCCAGAGCCAGGTGCCGATGGTGATCCGCACCCTGACCGGCGCGGGCAACCAGACCGCCGGCCAGCACGCCGACTTCTACGAGGCATGGTTCTGTCACACTGCCGGCATCAAGGTGGTGATCCCCTGGACCCCGGCGGACTTCAAGGGCCTTTACCTCTCGGCCATTCAGGATCCGGATCCGGTCATCATCGTCGAAAGCGGCAAGACGCTGTTCGTGCCGATGGACGTGCCGGTGGGTCAGGGCCCGATCCCGCTGGGCAAGGCCAACGTGGTCGCGCCGGGCAGCGATATCACCATCGTTTCCTATGGCCAGATGATGTTCACCGTCATGCAGGCCTATGAGGAACTGACCAAGGCAGGCGTCTCGGTCGAAGTGGTGGACCTGCGCACGATTTCGCCGTGGGACAAGGAAACCGTGCTGGCCTCGGCCGGGAAGACCGGTCGCCTGCTGGTGGTCCACGAAGCCGGCCGCAATTTCGGCCCGGGCGCGGAAATCGCCGCGACCGTGCAGGAAGCCCTGTTCGGCAAGCTGAAGGCTCCGGTCGGCCGCCTTGGCGCGCCCTACTGCTCGGTTCCGTTTGCCAAGAAGCTGGAAGATGCTTTCCTGGTGCAGCCACCCGAGATCATTGCCGAGGCGCAGCGCCTCGTCGCGATGGGCTGAAGCGGCAAGCCGGATTGACTGTAAGGGCAGGGCCTCCGCAGCGATGCGGGGGCCTTTTGCATGGCGAACTGCCGTGTGGGTGGCGGCGTTCTGGCGCAAGGACGGGGGGAACTGCGTTTTCCGACGTCCGCGCGAATGTGGCAAAATGTTGTGTAATCGTGACAGGCGATCACAATCATTAAATCGATCAGTTTTTTAGAAATTCCCTGCCCCGCTATCCGGGACCTCCAACAAGCGTTCGTTCCAACAGGAGGAGGACCCAATGTCCAGAACATCGACTTCGCTTTGCGCGCTGATGGCTGCCGTGCTGCTGCCGCTCGCCGCCACGCCCGCTCATGCCGAGGCGGCGCCCGCGGCCGAGACCGCCAATACGAACAAGGACTGGTGGCCGGACCGGCTCGACCTTTCGCCGCTGCGCCAGAACGATCCCGCGTCCAACCCCTATGGTGCGGACTTCGATTACGCCAAGGAGTTCGCCTCGCTCGACCTCGCGGCGGTGAAGGCGGACATCCGCAAGGTGCTGACGACCTCGCAGCCCTGGTGGCCGGCGGACTATGGCCATTACGGCCCGTTCTTCATCCGCATGGCCTGGCACTCGGCAGGCACCTACCGCGTGGTCGACGGCCGCGGCGGCGGTGCGGGCGGCGAGCAGCGCTTCGATCCGCTCAACTCCTGGCCGGACAACGTCAGTTTGGACAAGGCGCGCCGCCTCGTCTGGCCGATCAAGCAGAAGTACGGCCGCAAGATCTCGTGGGGCGACCTGATGGTGCTGACGGGCAACGTCGCGCTGGAGGACATGGGCTTCAAGACTCTGGGCTTTGCGGGCGGCCGCATCGACAGCTGGGAGCCGGACACGGTATTCTGGGGGCCTGAGAAGAAGTGGCTGGGCGATGAGCGCCGCGATCCCAAGACCGGCCTGAAGGGCCCGCTGGCCGCCACGCAGATGGGCCTCATCTACGTCAACCCCGAAGGCCCCAACGGCAATCCCGACCCGCTGGCAGCCGCTGCCGACATCCGCCTCGCCTTCGGCCGCATGGCGATGGACGACGAGGAAACCGCTGCGCTGATCGCGGGTGGCCACACCTTCGGCAAGGCGCATGGCGCCCACAAGCCGGAAGAGTGCCTTGGCGGCGATCCCTCGGCCGCGCCGGTCGAGCAGCAGGGTCTTGGCTGGGCCAACAAGTGCGGCAAGGGCAATGCCGAGGACACGATCACCAGCGGCCTTGAAGGCGCATGGTCGGCGGACCCGATCCACTTCACCACGCAGTATCTCGACAACCTCTACGGTTTCGACTGGGTGAAGACCAAGAGCCCGGCCGGCGCCACGCAGTGGATTCCCAAGGACCCGGCCGCCGGGCAGCTCGTTCCCGACGCGCACCGTCCCGACGTCCGTCACGCACCCATCATGTTCACCACCGACATCGCGATGAAGGAAGACCCCGGCTTCCGGGCGATCACCACCCGGTGGCGCGAGAATCCCGAACTCTTCGCGCAGGCCTTTGCACGGGCGTGGTTCAAGCTGACCCACCGCGACATGGGGCCTTCGGCGCGCTACCTCGGCGCGGATGTGCCCAAGGTCAGCTTCGTCTGGCAGGACCCGCTGCCCAAGGCCACCTACGCCGCGATCGATCAGGCCGACGCGGCCGCGCTGAAGACGAAGATCCTCGCCACCGGCATCGCGCCGCGTGAACTGGTGAAGACGGCGTGGGCGGCGGCGGCCACCTTCCGGGGCACCGACATGCGCGGCGGCGTCAACGGCGCGCGGCTGCGGCTCGATCCGGCCAAGGGCTGGGCGATCAACGATCCTGCCGAACTGGCCAAGGTGCTGGCGAAGCTGGACGGCGTGCGCAAGGCCTTCAACGCCTCGGCTCCCGCCGGCAAGCAGGTCTCGCTGGCGGACCTGATCGTGCTGGGCGGCAACGCGGCGGTGGAACAGGCGGCGGCGAAGGCGGGCTACACCGTCTCCGTGCCGTTCACTCCGGGCCGTGTCGATGCCGCCCAGGCCGAGACCGACCCCAAGTCCTACGACTACCTGCGCCCGCGCGCCGACGGCTTCCGCAACTACTACGGCGCGGACAGCGACCATTCGCCCGCCGAGATGCTGGTGGACAAGGCCAACCAGCTGGAACTGACGGTGCCGCAGATGGCGGTGCTGGTGGGCGGCATGCGTGCGCTCGATGCCAATACCGGCCATTCCGCGCAGGGTGTCCTCACCGCCAATCCGGGCACGCTGTCGAACGACTTCTTCGTCAACCTGCTCGACATGGGGACCAAGTGGCAGAAGTCGGACAAGGCGCCCGGCGTCTACGAGGGCTACGACCGCGTCAGCGGCAAGCTCAGGTGGACGGCGAGCCCGGTCGACCTCGTGTTCGGTTCGAACTCGGAACTGCGCGCAGTTTCGGAAGCCTATGCTTCCGACGATGCAAAGCAGATGTTCGTGACCGACTTCGTGGCGGCCTGGGGCAAGGTCATGAACCTCGACCGGTTCTGATGTCCGGTTTCTGATGGTGGACGGCGGCGCTGGATTGCCAGTGTCGCCGCCACCCTCTCCAAAAACTCGTCGTCGCCCCCGTGGAGACGGGGCCCTGCTTCTTCGCGACGGTCGAGAAGAAAGCGGGATCCCCGCCTTCGCGGGGATGACGGGGTAGTTTGGATCGGCATCGGGCGTTAGAGGCGCCAACCCACCTCACACCCCCCATTCATCGGATTGTTTTCTTGTGAAGACCTATTTCCTCGCCGCCGCTCCGGTCGCGGTTCTGGCCATTGCATTGGCCTCCACCGGCTCTGCGCAAAACGCTGCCCCGCGCCCTGCCATCTTCGCCACATGCGCCGCCTGCCACGCCACAGAGGCGGGCAAGACGTCCTACGGCCCCAACCTGCGCGGCGTAGCGGGGCGCAAGGCAGCGAGCCTTCCCGCCTATGCCTATAGCCCCGCGCTCAAGGCATCGGGTCTCACCTGGGACCGCACCACGCTCGACGCCTGGCTGACCTCGCCGCAGAAGAAAGTGCCGGGCACGAAAATGCCCTTCGCCGGTATCCCGGATCCTGCCAAGCGCAAGGACGTGATCGATTATCTGATGACGTTTAAATAGCTTACCACACCATCGCATCGCTGCGTTTTTCCGGGCGGATGTAGATCGAGGTGATCCACGGCGAGAGCGCCTTCATCCGGCGCTCCAGTTCCTCGATCAGCGTTTCGGCATCGCCCATCCTGAGGTCGTCGGCGAAGTCGGCGCTGATGGCGACAAAGATCGCTTGCGGGCTCGTGTGGATGGTGCGGATGTGGTTGACCGCGTCGATGCGCGGGTGGCCGTCGAGAACGTCGCGGATCTTGGCGATCAGTACCGGATCGGCCGCCTCGCCGATCAGCAATTCCTTGGATTCGCGGGCGAGCAATATCGCGACGCCGGCCAGCACGCCGCCGATCAGCACCGAGGCGACGCCGTCGATGCGCGGGTCGGCGAAGTGGATCGAGGCCCAGACGCCGAGGGCGGCGATGACGAGGCCGATCAGCGCGGCGCTGTCCTCGAACAGGACGATGAAGCCGGGCGGGTCCTTGCTGCGGTGGATCGCCTGCCACCAGGTCTGCTCGCCGCGCCCGGTGTTGAACTCGCGCACGGCGAGCGACCAGGATGCGCCTTCCATGACGAACGCGATGGCGAGCACGATGTAGTTGAGTGTCGGGTCGGCGATCGGGTGCGGGTCGGCGATATGGACGATGCCCTCGTAGATCGACACGCCCGCGCCCACCGCAAAGATCAGGATGGCGACCACGAAGGCCCAGAAATAGAGTTCGCGGCCATAACCGAAGGGGTGGGTCGGGTCCGGCTTGCGACCCGCGCGCTTCTGGCCGTAGAGCAGGAGGATCTGGTTGCCGCTGTCCACCAGCGAGTGGACGCCCTCGGTCAGCATCGAGGAGGAACCGCTGATCGCGGCGGCCACGAACTTGGCCACGGCAATGCCGAGGTTGGCCGCCAGCGCGCCGTAGAGGACGATATTGGCCTTGAAGTGCGCGGCGACGCTGTCGGGCTGGTCCATCGGCGGGCCGGGTTCCTCGGTAGAGACTGAAATTCAGCCTGCGACTGTCACCGGCCCGGTCCGTTTTCGCAAGTGCCTTAAACGCCTAGCCCGTTGCCGACAGAGCCTCGCGGCCGACGCGCTCGTTCCACAGGTCGGCATTGCCGCAAAGCTGGAGGTTCAGCAGGGCACGCTTGAGGAAGAGATGGCAGGGATGCTCGTCGGTGAGGCCGATGCCGCCATGGAGTTGCACCATTTCCTCGGTCACGAAGCGGAAGGCCTCGGCGGCCAGCACTTTGGCGGCGGCGAGATCGGTGAGGCTGGCGCTTTCATCCCGCACGCGCTTCCACAGCAGGGCTTCGGCGACGGTGATCTTTGTCTTCATGTCGGCGGCGCGGTGCTTGAGGGCCTGGAACAGCGCGATCGGACGGTCGAACTGGCGGCGGACCTTCATGTACTCGATTGTCATGTCGAGCGCGGCACCCGCCGCGCCGATACAGTCTGCCGCAAGCGCCAGTTGCGCCTCGCCCGACAGCTGGTCGTGCAGGGCCTTGGCGCCGGCCGCGTCGGTAAGCATCAGCGTGGGCGTGTATCCGTCCAGTAACACGTCGAACAGGCGGCGGCCGGGGTCCCAGATCGCGCGCTCGAGGATCGAGACGCCGGGCGCATCCAGCGGCACCAGCGCATAGCCGTTTGGCAGCTCGGCAATGATGGCGGCGGCCATGTCCGCCTCGAACACGCCGGAAATCGTCCCGGAAACGGTGCCGTCCGGGCTTGGCGTCAGTGCGGCGCCGAGCATCGGCAGCGGCGCGTATTCCCCTGCGGCCAGTCTTTCCAGCCACTCCGCGCGTTCGGCAAAGTCGTGGCTCGCGGCCATGGCCTGAAGGCCCAGCTGGGCCGGGATCAGGGGCATGGCGGAAAGGATGCGGCCCATTTCGAGGTGCAGCGCGGTCGAGGCTTCCCGGGAGAAGCCAAGGCCGCCGTCCGCTTCGGGAAGGCGTACCATCAGCCAGCCCATCTCGGCGGCAAGCCGCCAGCTTTCGTCGCGCGCGGGCGAGAGCGAGCCCGCCGGAAATGCCTTCTGCGCGGCGTCGGTGAGTTCGTTCAGTTCGATCACAGCACCCACCCCTTCGGCTCGCGCGGCATCTCCAGCATGCGCTCGGCGATGATATTGCGCTGCACTTCCTCGCTGCCGCCGGCGATGGTCCAGGCGTAGGAGTTCATGAAATCGGCCATCCAGTTGCCGGTATTGAGATCGCCGAACGTGATCGGCGCGACGTATTGTTCGTCCATGCCGCCCAGCCGCAGGCCGAGCGCCGAATAGGCCCTCAGCGCGCGGCTGTAGGCATTCTTGACGATGGAGGCGTCACCGATGCGCTCGATCCCGTTGATGCGGTTGTCGAGGAACTGGTCGGCAAGCGCGCAGACGGCGTCGACTTGGGTGACCAGCACGCCGAAATCGCGCAAGACCCCGCGGTCGTCTTCATGCCCGTGCTTGCGGATCAGTCCGGCGACGCGGCCGAGCGCACCGCGCATGCGGTAGGACAGTTCCATCAGCGTCAGCCCGCGTTCGGAGGCCAGCGTCGCCTGTGCCACGGCCCAGCCCATGCCTTCTTCGCCCACCCGCTCGCAGACCGGGATTTCCACGTTGTCGAGGAAGATTTCGGCGAATTCCTCGTCCCCCTGGATCTGGTGGATCGGGCGCACGGTGACGCCGGGAGCCTTCATGTCCATCAGCAGGTAGGTGATGCCCGCCTGCTTGGGACCGTCCGACGCGGTGCGCGCCAGCAGCAGGCACTTGTCCGCGAACTGGGCCATCGTCGACCAGACTTTCTGGCCATTGATGACGTAGACATCGCCTTTCCGTTCCGCCCGCGTCTTGATGGCGGCAAGGTCCGATCCGGCACCGGGCTCGGAAAAGCCCTGGCACCAGGTCTCACCCTCGAGGATCCTGGGGAGATAGCGGGCCTTCTGCGCGGCATTGCCGCATTCGTGGAGCGTGGCGAAGGCGTGGTAGGTGGAGACGAACGAGAGCAGCAGGCGCGGGCAATCGGCGCGCGCCAGTTCCTCGTAGATCACCTTCTGCTCGGCCAGGCTGCGGCCGCCGCCGGGATACTCCGCAGGCCAGTGCGGGATGGCATAGCCGGCGTGCACGAGCTTGCCGAACCAGTCTCGCTGGGTGCGGACAAAGTCGTCCTGGGTGCGGCTGGAAGCGCGCCAGTCGGCAGGTGCCTGCGCCTTGAGGAAGCTGCGGACATCGCGCCGCAGGGCTTCTAGATCGTGGGTCATGCCCTTGTCTGTGCCGATGGGGTGCCGGGGCGTCCAGATGGCGGCAGGTCGCTGCGGCGATATCGGGGCACGACCGCGGCAGGGCTTTTACACTTCCACTTCGATCATGCCGTCTTCAACCCGCACCGCATAGGTCTCGATCGGCATCGTTGCCGGCGGGTTGAGCGGCGCGCCGGTTTCCAGGTCGAAGCGGGCGCCGTGCACGGGGCAGGAAATCCAGCCGCTGCGCATGCGGCCGCATTCCAGCGTCTCGAAGGCGTGGCTGCACAAGTTGCGCACCGCGAAGATGCGGTCCCTGGTGTTGCACAGGATCATGCCGATCCCGTTCACCTCCACGACAAGCTTGGCGCCCGGCGGCACATCTTCCAGTCTGGCGGCGGCAACGAAGGTTTTCTCGGTCATCATCTTCCCGGCTTCTCGCGAATCTTGGCTCTGGGACTGTCCGGTGTCGCAGCCTCCGCGCAAGCGCGAGGCGGGCACAAGCAGGACCAAGCAAGCCGCTGTACCGTGGCGGTCATTTCGTGGGCAAGCCGCCGACGCGATAACGTGATCCGAAAACATATTTCGGGAGAGTTCAGGTGTCCGCGCTCGGAAATTGCGAAAATGGCGAGAGCTTCGATGTCGTGGTGGTGGGATCGGGCTCGGCGGGGGCAATGGCGGCGCTGCGCAGTGCCGATCTTGGCCTGAAAGTGCTGATCGTCGAGAAGGCGCACAAGTTCGGCGGCACTTCGGCCACTTCGGGCGGGGTCATGTGGATCCCCGACCACCGCCTGGACGGGGACCAGGGCGACAGCCGCGAGGCGGCCCTTGCCTATCTCGATGCCACTATCGGCGTGGCGGTGAACCGGGAGCGGCTGGAAGCCTTCGTCGATGAAGCGCCGAAGATGCTGCGCTTTCTGAAATCCACCGGCGTGCAGGTCGCGGCGGCGGCCTGGCCGGACTACTTTCCCGACCGGGTGGGCGCGCGGGCGGATCGCTCCGTGATCGTGCCGACGTTCGACGGGCGGCGGCTTGGTGATGGGCGCTATGCCCTGATGCGCGAGCAGTACAACCGCTTCAAGCTGTTCGGCCGCTACGCGATGGACCTTACCGAGACCTTTGCCCTGATGATGCAGTCGAAGGGCTGGCGGATGGTCGCGGGCCGGATGATCGGGCGCTACTGGCTGGACCGCCCGGCACGCAAGGTCTCGCACCGCGACAAGCGCTTCACCCAGGGCGCCGCGCTGATGGGGGCGACGTATGAGCAGGTGTTTGCGCGCGGGGTCGAGCTTCGGCTGGAGACGGCGCTGGAAGGGCTGGCGGTGGACGAGGGAGGCCGTGTCACCGGGGTCGAGGTGTCCCGCTTCGGGCGCAGATACAGCGTGGCGGCGCGGCACGGGGTGGTGCTGGCGGCGGGCGGGTTCGAGTGGAACCAGGCGCTGCGGGACCGCTTCTATCCGGTGCCCGGGCTGACACGGCATTCCTCCACGCCCGAGGACGGCAACCGGGGCGAGGCGCTGGTCGCGGCGGAAGCGGTCGGAGCCTCGACCGAACACACCGAGCAGGGCTGGTGGATCCCGACGATGACGCTACCGATGAAGGGGGCGTCGAACTTCCATGAGATCCATCAGGCCGCGTTCGACGTGGGGCGTCCGTGGAGCGTGGTGGTCAACCGCAAGGGTGTGCGCTTTGTGGACGAGGCCTGCGGGTACGACCAGTTCGGGCAGGCCATGGTGCGCGATCAGCTGGAAACCGGCGCGAACTGTCCCTGCTGGCTGATCTTCGATGCCAAATTCCGCCGGAAATTCAGCGCCGGCGGCCTGATGCCCACGGTCCATACGCCCGAACATAAAGTGCCGCACGACTGGTGGGATCACTACGTGTTCCGGGCCAGTACCATCGAAGAACTCTGCGCCAAGACACACCTGCCGGCAGACGCCGTGCGTCAGACCATCGCCAACATGAACGCCTATGCGAAGACCGGCGTCGATCCCGAGTTCGGACGGGGCATGAACCCCTATGATCAAATGTTTGGCGATCCCTCTTCCAGGCCCAATCCGAACATCGGTCCGATCGACAAGGCGCCGTTCTATGCGGTGCCGATCAACAACGGCGATCTCGGCACCAAGGGCGGCCTGCGCTGCGACGCACGGGCGCGGGTGCTCGATGGGGAGGGCAGGCCGATTGCCGGGCTCTATGCCGCGGGCAACAATTCGGGGACCCCGTTTGGCGACACCTACCCGGGCGCGGGGGCGACGATCGGACCGGCCATGACCTTCGGGTTTGTCGCCGCCAATGACATTGCCGAACGAGCCGGAAACGCGCGGGTGGGTTCGGGGCTTGAACAAAGCGGGATCCCCGCCTTCGCCGGGATGACGAAGTAGTTTGGATTTGGCGAAACTTCGACAAGCGAGCTGAAAATCAGATGTGCCGACAAGGTACTCCCGTCAGCCCCGCGAAGGCGGGGATCCCGCTTCTTCTTTAAGCGGTGGCGGCATAAGCGGAGCAGGACAGATGCAAGGCAAGGTAGCAGTCGTCACCGGAGCGGCAGGCGGTATAGGCGAGGCCATCGTGCGTGCGCTGGGGGCGAAGGGCGTCAAGGTCCTCGGCACCGGGCGCAATGCGAAGAAGCTTCAGGCGCTCAAGGACGCGCTGGCGGGTGCGGTGGAGTTCGACTTTATCGCCATTGACGCCACGGCCGATGAAGCCCCGCGCGCCATCGTCGACGTTGCGGTGGAGACGTTCGGGCGGCTGGACGTGCTGGTGAACAATGCCGGATCGTTCAACTTCGGCCCGGTGGACCAGACCACCGACGCCATGCTGGACGAAGTGCTGGGCATATCCCTGCGCGCACCGTTCCGGCTCTGCCGTGAGGCTTTGCGGGTGATGGGGGAGGGGAGTTCGATCCTGTTCATCGGCTCGACCTGGGGGCTTTACGGCACGCCGGGCGGCGGGGCCTATTCCACCGTGAAGGCCGGGCAGATCGGCCTGATGCAGACGATGGCCGCCGAATATGGCCCGCGCGGCATCCGCTCCAACTACATTGCGCCGACCGTGGTGCGCACCGAGATGACCACGGCGTTCTGGGAACTGGATTTCTTCCGCCGCACCAACCACGAACTGACGCCGCTCCAGCGCGATTGCACTGCGGCGGACATCGGCAACATGGTGGCCTTTCTCGCTTCGGACGAGGCGGGGTTCGTCAACGGACAGACCATCGCGGTGGACGGCGGTATCTCGACCACGCGCTACGTCTCGCCGGCGGCGATCGCAGCGGTGCGGCAGTAAGGCTGTCCGGCAAAGCCCTCGGCGGTTTTCGCCGGGGCGTTGGCCCTTTGCTTGTGAGGGCGTGGCCCGCTGGGTAACGCCGGAGGAAAGCAGAGACGAAGGATGCCATGCAGTTCGAATGGACCGAGGACCAGGACGCGTTCCGCCACAAGATCCGGGACTTCCTGCACGCCAACCTGCCGGATGACTGGGAAACGTTCTCCGAACACGGCCCCGCCTCGCCCGCGCTGACGGCATTTGCCCGCGGCTTCTGCGTCAAGCTTGCCGAAGCCGGCCTGCTGTTCCCCCACTGGCCGAAGGACATGGGCGGGGAGGGGCTGGGGCCGTGGGAGCAGCAGATCCTCTCCGAAGAGATGTGGATCGCCGGCGAGCCGCGCGGCGGCCAGTATATGAACGTCAACTGGATCGGCCCGACGCTGGAGAAGTACGGCACGCCTGAACAGAAGGCGCGCTATCTGGAACCGATCACGCGCGGGGAATCGCTGTGGTGTCAGGGCTTTTCGGAGCCCGATGCCGGATCGGACCTTGCCAGCCTGCGCACCCGTGCCGTGCTGAAGGACGGTCACTACGTCATCAATGGCCAGAAAATCTGGACCTCCTATGCAGGCCTTGCCGACACCTGCTTCCTGCTGACCCGCACCAGCGACGATCGCAAGAAGGGCATCACCATCGTCCTCGTGCCGATGGACACGCCGGGCATCACCGTGCGCCAGATCCCCTCGCTGATCGGTGAGGGCGACATTCACGAGGTCTTCTTCGACGATGTGACCGTGCCCGAAACCGCGCGTTTTGGTGAGGAGGGGCAGGCCTGGGAGATCGTCGCCTATTCGCTGCGCAACGAGCGGCTGGGTATCCCGCGTTTCACGCTGGCCCGGGCCGCGCTCGACCGGGCGGTGGCGATGCTGAAGGCGCGCGGCGACTTCGTTCGCGAGCATGTGCGCATCGAGGCCGCGCGCTGCGCGGCGCTGTGCGAGGGGGCGGGGACGGCCAACTATGCCGTCGTGCAGAAACGGGTCGACGGGCTGGCGATCGGTGCGGAGTCCAGTTCCGCCCGCTACGCCACCGTGATGGCCGAGCGGGCCGTCTGCGAATTCGTGGTGGAGTTCCTGCCCGAAGCGCTCGCGGGGGCCTCGCCCTATCTCAAGATGCACCACCAGCGCGGCATCGTCGCCGGGGTCGCCGCCGGTTCGGCCGAGATCCAGCTCAACATCATCGCCAGCGACGTGCTGGAACTGCCCCGGGAGCCGCGCTGATGCAGCTTGCCCTCAATGACGACCAGACCCAGGTCCTCGATTTTGTCGAAGCGCTGGCGCGGCCGTTCGTTTCCGCTCCGCTCCACGATGCCGGACTGGCGCTGGAAAGCGGGGAACTCGACGCGGCGCTGGTGGAGAACGGCTTCCTCGATGTCATGGCGGTCGAGGAACTGGGCCCCGTCACTGCTGCATTGGTGGTGGAGAAGCTCGCACGGCTGCCGTTTACGGTGGAAGCGGCGGCCTCGGCGCTGGTGCGCCCGCTGATCGATCCGGATTTGCCGCGCCCGCTCTGCCTGGTCGAGGAAGGCCGTCTTGCGGCGCCGCTGCGTTTCCTGCGGCCCGGCGCGACGGTGGTTGTTGTCGGTCCGGGCGGCGTCCGCAGCTTTACCGCGAGCGAGGATCTGATTGCCCCGGCGCAGGAGGATACGCTCTATGCCTATCCGGTCGCGTTCCTCACCGGCGTGCCCGGCGCGGTGACGATGCACGATGTCGATCCGGCCGAAGTCACCCGGGCCTGGCGCGTGGCGATGGCGGCGGAAGCGGCGGGCCTGCTCGGCGCGGCGCTGGCGAGCGTGGTGACTTATGTATCCGAGCGCAGGCAGTTCGGGCGTCCGCTCGCGACGTTCCAGGCAATGCGCCACCGGCTGGCCGAGGCCCAGGTGGTGACCAACACCGCCTACTGGCTCGCCATGCGGGCGGCGGCGAGCGGGACACAGGCGGACGCCGCGCTGGCGCTGCTCCATGCGCAGGAGGCGGCGAGGCGGGTCTGCTACGACTACCACCAGTTCCTTGGCGGCATGGGCATGACGCTGGAGCATCCCCTGCACTTGTGGACCTATCGGCTCAAACTGCTGACGGCGGAACTGGGCGGACGCGGCGGGCAGGGGCTGGCCGCGGCGGAGGCGCTCTGGGGGTAGTCCGTTTTCATGCGGCATCGCCGCGATAGCCGCAGCGCGCGCGCGATATCGGGTGCGGTCCTGTCGCCGGGCAGGACGGGGCATGCAAGACTTGCCGTCACGGACAAGAGGGCAAGAGGGCAAGGATGCAAGGAAGCGATCTGATCGATCTGGGCGGGCAGGTGGCTCTGGTCACCGGTGCGGGCCAGAACGCGGGGCGGGCCACGGCGCTGGAACTGGCCCGCCACAATGCGGGCGGCATTGCCGTCAACGATTTCGTACCGGAGCGGGCCGAGGCGGTGGCCGGCGAAATTCGCGCCATGGGCGTGCCTGCCCTGGCGGTGCCGTTCGACGTGACCGACCTTGCCGCGGCGCAGGCGGCCAGAGCCGCGATCACGGCCGAACTCGGGCCCGCCACGGTGCTGGTGAACAACGCGGGCATGGCAGGGCCCGGCGCTTCGATCCGGCCGGCGCAAAATTTCTGGGAGGAAGATCCGGCGAACTGGCAGCGCTACCTCGGCACCAACCTCTACGGCGTCTACAACTGCTGCTTTGCGTTCATTCCCGACATGGTCGCGGCAAAGCGCGGGCGGATCGTCACCATCGTGTCGGATTCGGGCCGGGTGGGCGAGGCCAGGATGGCGGTCTATGCCTCGTCCAAGGCGGGGGCGCAGGGGTTCATGCGCTCGATCGCCAAGGAACTGGGGCGTTACAACGTGACGGCCAATTGCGTGTCGCTCTCGGCGCTGCTTCCCGACATGCCGGACGAACAGCGGGCCGAGATCATGCAGGGCGATCACATGAAGGGCTTGATGGGCCGCTATTCCATCCGCCGCTGCGGCAAGTCGACCGACGTGGCGGCGCTGGTGACGTTCCTGTGCTCGGATGCGGCCGAATGGATCACCGGCCAGACTTATCCGCTCAACGGGGGCTACGCGCCCTCGATGTAACGTCACGATTGGCGATGTGACGAGCGGGAGAGCGAGGGCCGTCAGGCCCTCGCGCCTCGTGCGAACAGGGCTTGCGGGCAGAGCGTATAGCTCGGGTCCAGCGCACCCTGCCCGAGCAGGCCGCCGCCGCCGAACGGGCGGCGCAGTTTGAAGTCGTAAGTGACCACTCGTTTCGAGAAGCGCCACTTGCCGTCGGCGCAGCGCCGATAGTTGTCGATGTAGCGCACGGCCATGAAGTCTTCCTCCTGCCCTCCCGCCCGTCCTCCCTCGGGGCTGGGGATCAGGTGCCAGGCCAGGGCGTAAACTTCGCCGCTTGCCGCGTCGCCGTCCAGCGCGATCAGGTGATTGCACAGGTGGTGCCCGGAATAGGGCATGTAGGGGAACGAGGCGGCGATGAACTGGCAGTAGTCCTCGGCCGGGCCATCGAAACTGTCGCCGTGGGTATCGGTCGCATCGTCGGTGTAGAGGTCGCGCAGCAGGGCGATGTCCTGGCGGTCGATCACGCGGGCATAGAGCAGGACAAGCTCGCGGATGGCTTCCTTGTCGAGCAGCGCGGCCAGCGCCGGGTCGGCGGTGTTCATGGTCCCTCCCTCATAGCAATGCGCCGCCGTCGATCGGGTAGATCTGCCCGGTGATGAAGCTGGCCCGGTCGCCGGCGAGGAAGGCAACCATGCCCGCCATCTCGTCGGGGTTCGCGAAAGGGCGGCCGACGTACGTGCGGCGCTGGCGGATGGCGCGGTCTGCTTCCGCCACGCTGGCGGCGCCGTGACTGAACAGGCCGGAATCCGGGTGAAAGCGACTGCCGGTGCTGAAGGCGGCGGGATCTTGCGCGATCGTTGCATAAGGGGCGACCGCGTTGACGCGGATGCCGTGCTGGCCGAGTTCCTTCGCCAGAACCGCGGTGAAGCTGTGCACGGCGCCTTTGGCGGCGGAATAGACGGGAAGCTGATAGTCTCCCACCAGGGCCGCGGTCGAGCCGACATTGACCACGGCGCCGCCCTTGCGGGCGATCATGCCCGGCAGCACGGCGTGGGTCATGCGCAGCACGGTGCCGAAATTGAGGTCGATGTCGGCCATCCAGGTTGCCGGATCGGAATCGGCGAAAAAGCCTTGCGCGACGTTGCCGCCGACGTTGTTGACCAGCACATCGACGGGGCCAAGCGCCTCGGCGGCGGCAAGGATGCGCCCGGGCGCGGTGACGTCGGCAAGGTCGGCAGCGACAAAACGCGCTTGAGGAGCGCCTTGCTGAACGCAGTGATCGGCCAGGCGTTCGCCCGCCTCGTGATCCCGCCCGACCAGAACGGTTGTTGCGCCTTCCCGGGCCAGTTCAAGGGCGATGGCGCGGCCGATGTTTGCCGTCGCGCCGGTCACGATCGCCAGTTTCCCGGCAAGGCCCAGGTCCATTCCGCGCTCCTCCTGCCCGGACAGGCCGGGTCATTGTTGAAGCGAGGATGGGATGGATCGACAGGCGGGGCAAACCGCCCCTGCGATCAGCGGCTCAAGGCGCGATCAGCCTTGCGAATAGTCGCCGCCGCTGTCGGCCGGGCTGTTTTCGTTGAAGCCGCCATCCGACTGGCGCTTGCGCGAGGTGAGCACGCAGCGGATTTCGCTGTCCTGGCCGTCGGCGCCGACCACGCGCAGGAAGGCCGGGGCGGTGCGATGGAGTTTTTCACCCTTGAGCTTGCCGCCGGTCATGGTCACGCTGTCGCCGGTCATCAGGTAGCTGCCGCGAACCCCGTCCGTGCCCTTGTAGCTGGAGAAGTTGACCACCTGGAAGTCGAGCGCCGGCACCGGATTGCCGACCGCGCCGCCGGCATCGCCGTCCTTCTCGCAGGTATAGTGGCCGAGCGGCAGGGTGCTGATGGTTCCGCCCGGCACCGGCGGCGGAGCCGGCTTCGCCATTGCCGGGGCGAGCCCTGCCGACACTGCGGCAAGCGCCAGGCCGCAGGCCAGAAAAGCGGGGGCGCGGGCGATGGGGCGGATGAACGGTGCGCGATTCATGACTGCTGCGCTAGCATTGACGCGAAGGAATTGCCACAGTCCGCGTCCTCCGCTAAGGGCGGCTGCTTCGCCGCTCAGCGGCTCTTTCCCATCGAAGGCTCACTCATGAAGATCAGCGGCGTCGACATTCGTCCCGGCAATATTCTCGAATACGAAAAGGGTATCTGGAAAGTCGCCAAGACGCAGCACACGCAGCCGGGCAAGGGCGGCGCCTTCATGCAGGTCGAGATGAAGAACCTCATCGACGGCCGCAAGACCAACGTGCGCTTCCGCAGCGCCGACACCGTCGAGCGCGTCCGTCTCGACACCAAGGACTTCCAGTTCCTCTACGCCGAGGGCGAAGACCTGGTGTTCATGGACATCGAGACCTACGAACAGATCATGCTCCCGGCCGACCTTCTGGGCGATGCCGCGGCCTTCCTTCAGGACGGCATGCAGGTTCTGCTCGAAATGTGGGAAGAGCGCCCGATCTCGGTGCAGCTGCCCGAACAGGTCGAAGCCACCATCGTGGAAGCCGATGCCGTGGTGAAGGGCCAGACCGCCTCGTCCAGCTACAAGCCTGCCGTGCTCGACAACGGCGTGCGCGTGATGGTGCCGCCGCACATCGAAAGCGGCACGCGCATCATCGTCGACGTGTACGAGAAGACCTACGTGAAGAAGGCCGACTGATGCGCCGGGCGGTCCTTTTCGCGCTGGCCGGCGCGTCGCTGGCGTTTGGCGCTTCGCCGGTGCTGGCGGCTGCCAGGCCTGTCGCGAAGGCGACTGCCCCCGCCGCCAGGCCGGCGGCCCCTGCCGCGGGCGCACACACCGCACCGCCGCCTGAGGTCGAACATGCGATGTTCTACCTCAAGGTGCTGATTTCCGGCCTGCAGTCGGACCAGGTCGAGCAGCCCGTGAAGGGTGTGCTGGTGGGCTGTCTGTACAACAATTCGCTGTCGCGCATCAGCACGGCGATGGACAAGGTGATCGCGGAGAACCCTGCAAAGGTTCATCGCGACAAGCCCAACGAAGTTCTGACCGCCATGGTCGCGATCTGCAATCATCCGGCCCAAGGCGGTGCGTCCCAGCCCGCCAAGGGCCGATAATCGCATCGATATTCACGGCGGTTCCGCTTTTCACGGACTTGCCCTCCAAGCATAACCGGCCGGTTCATCCGGCCCTCGAAGGACTAAAGGTATTATGGCCATCTCCGGTCTCATGCGCGTGATGGAAAAGGCGGCTCGCAAGGCGGGCAACCGCCTCCGCCGCGACTTCGGCGAAATCGAGCACCTGCAGGTCTCGCGCAAGGGACCGGCGGACTTCGTCTCGAAGGCCGACCAGGCTTCCGAACGCACGATCTGGGACGAACTGCGCGCCGCTCGTCCCGATTGGGGCTTCCTGTTCGAGGAAGCCGGCGAGATCGAGGGCGATCCCGACAAGCCGCGTTTCATCGTCGACCCGCTCGACGGCACGACCAACTTCCTGCACGGCATTCCGCACTTCGCGATCTCGATCGCGGTGCAGGAGCCGCGTCTCGACGGCAAGGGCTGGGGCGAAGTCACCGCCGGCCTCATCTACAACCCGGTCACCGACGAATCGTACTGGGCCGAAAAGTCGCGCGGCGCCTGGCTGCACGACAAGCGCCTGCGCGTTTCCTCGCGTCGTCACATGGACGAGAGCGTGATCGCCACCGGCATTCCCTTCGCCGGTCATGGCGACGCGGGCAAGTGGACCAAGATCTACCACGCGCTGGCGCCGCAGGTTGCGGGCATCCGCCGGTTCGGTTCGGCTGCGCTTGACCTCGCGTGGGTTGCGGCCGGTCGTTACGAAGGTTTCTGGGAAGCCGACCTCAAGCCCTGGGATACGGCCGCGGGCTGCCTCCTCGTGCGTGAGGCAGGTGGTTTCGTGTCGGACTGGAAGGGCCGTTCGCAGGTGATCTGCGATACCGAAATCCTTGCCGGCAACGATGTTCTCCACTCCCGTCTGCACAAGTTGCTGGTAACTGCACTCAAGTGACTTGAGTGCGAGCGCCGGCGCCGCTAAGCGTGCAGCGCCGGCGCCGCTTGCCCTCGGTTTTCCAGGGCGGGCGGTCAGCACGCGGCAAGCGTGCCCCTGTGGCGGAATGGTAGACGCGAACGACTCAAAATCGTTTGTCGCAAGGCGTGCCCGTTCGAGTCGGGCCAGGGGCACCATGCAATCGATCTTCGGCGCGAAACTCCGGTTTCGCGCCGAAATCGTTTCCGGCCCGGATTTCGGGCTCCTTCTGCGTCTGCCTGGCCAGTCGTTTCAACGACTTGTCGCATTTAACGGTGAATCACTGCCCAGCCGCGCAAGAATCGGTCATTGGCGGTTTCGCACTTGATGCGTCGATGTCTGCCAATCGCGGTTCCGCCGGCCCTGGCCGTGTTTCTCATGATCGCGATGGACGTCCGTATCGAGGATTGCCGGAAACCGATCCGTCCAGTGAGTGCCGAGTCTGGACAGGATAGCATTGCGCGGTTGCCCCTACTGCCGCGCAAGGGGTTCCGGCACTTCCCGCAAGTTCGCCTTGCCGTCCCCATAGGCGGTCGAGGTCGCTTCGGGTCGCAAAGCGGGCAGAAGCACAGCTTCGCCCCGTCGCGCCGGTCCGTTCCGGGGGGAGCGGGCCGGCGCGCATTGCCGCGTGCGGTGGCAACACAATTGGCGCGAAATGCTCCTTTCCCTTCAAAAGCTGCGCTGAAAGCCAAGTCGCGGGCGATCAGTGTGTTTGCCAAGTCCTTCACTCTCTAGTATTTTGTCGGTGAAGGGGACGATATGGAACCTAGCGCCGCCGATTTTCACGACGCCTTATTGCGCGTCATCGGGTCATCAACCTTCCGCTCGTCGCCGCGTCTTTCCGAACTTCTTGTCCATCTTGTCGAACAGACCCTCGCCGGCCACGCCGATCGTCTGAAGGGGTATGCGATCGCCCTCGATGTCTTCGGGCGGGACGAGGGTTTTGACGCATTCTCCGATTCGATCGTGCGCGTGCAGATGGCGCGCCTGCGCAAGGCCCTTGTCGAGTATTATGGGGGGGAGGGGGCGCGCGACCCGGCGCGGATCGTTCTCTCGCGCGGTTCCTATGTGCCGTCGCTCGAACTGGCAGCGGCTCTCCAGCAGCCGGCGAGCGATGGCGACGATGCCGCTGCGGCCGAGCCGGAAGTCGCCGCAGGGGCGCAATTGCCGCTCGAGGCGGCGGAACGCACCGGTAGCGCCGCCCTCGAAGCCGGTGACGTGGAGGATGCGTCGCCTGAGCCATCGCCCTCGGCCGGCGCCACTGAGGCTCTCCTTCCATCCACAGCGTCCCCGGGCAAGCGCAGGGCATGGATACTGCTGGCGGTGCTCGCCTTGGTGTCGGCGCTGGTGATCATCTATTGGCCCGGCGAACTGCGCGATACGGTGGTATCCCGCGCCGGCGAGATGCCGCGCGGGCCGACCGTCTATGTTGCGCCCTATTCGCTGACGGGGGGAACCGCGCAGGCCGTTCATGTGCGCGACGGGTTCCAGTACGATCTGGTGAACTATCTGTCCCAGCTGCCCAATCTCGCGGTGATCGGGCTCGATCCGCGCGGACTTTCTCCGACCATGGAGCGCCGGGCGCGGACCGCGCCGCGTGGCAGCACTTTTGTGCTTCAGGGCGCGATCCTGATTTCCGGCGACAAGTTCCGCGTCAACTCCAGCCTGGTGCGGGTTCCCGGCGGTGTGGTCGTCTGGTCGGAAAGCAGTGACCTCATGACGGTCGAGCCCAGTCGCATCCTGCAGATGCAGGCGGACATAGCGCTCGGTGTCGCCTCCCGTCTCGGCCAGCCCTACGGGGTGATCCATGAGACCATGCGGCATGACCTCGAAAATCACCGCAGCCTGTCGATGGACGACTATTTCTGCGAACTGGAAGCGTTCCAGTTCATGCGAGAAAAGCGCCCGGAAACCTTGCCGCCGGTCAAGGAGTGCCTGACCCGGGCCGTGGCGCGCCAGCCGAACTATTCGAATGCCTGGGCGCTGCTGTCATGGATCCATACGCACCAGGCGGTCAGCAGCGGCGCCGGGGCATCGCGCGAGGCGCTCGATGCGGCGGAAAGGGCGGTGGCCGCCAACGCCACCAATGCGCAGGCCTATCAGTATCTGGCGATAGCGCGGTTCCATAACGGTGATTTTGTCGCCGCGCGCGAGGCTATCGGCAAGGCTCTGGCGATCAGCCCGAACAACGCCGAAATCCTTGCCGAGGCGAGCCGGCTTCTCGGCGTGCTGGGCGAGCATGACAATGCGCCGGCCTTGGCCGAGAAGGCCATAAGCCTCAATCCCGGTCACCCGGCATGGTATTGGTCGGGGCTGACGATCGATGCGCTCTATCGCCGCGATGGACAGAAGGCGGTGCGTTACGCGCGGCTCGGCGCGGACGATTACGGGCTTATCCCGCGCTACCTGCTGGCCTCGGCGCTGGCGCTCAACCAGCAGCCGAAGCAGGCGGAATCGGTGCTGGTGCAGGCGGCTAAGGATTTTCCCAAGGTCGCACGGGACCGGCGCGAGTTGATCCGGGAAATGCACATGCCCGAATTCATCAGCGGACCGCTTGAGGCGCAGGGCCTCTTGGGAGGCTGAGCATCCTGTCCGATCCGGTTGATTGCATGCGATAATGGCATGGCGGTAGGCGCTTGCAGGGAGCGAGCAGGAGCCATAGGCTGCGGGCATGAAAACCCTGCTCCATTCCGCCGCTGCGCTGTCCGTCTGCGCCCTGTTCCCCGCTTCAGCGCAGGCTGCCTCGACGGCGCCGGACGTGGCGACGGCGATCGCGCGGGATCTGCCCGGGTTGATGACGACCTACCGCGACCTTCATTCGCACCCTGAATTGAGCAATCAGGAAGTGCGCAGCGCGGCCGTCCTCGCCAAGGCGGCGCGCGAGGCCGGTTTCACGGTTACAGAGAAAGTGGGCGGCACGGGCGTCGTCGCGGTGCTCAGGAACGGAGAGGGGCCGACCGTCCTGATCCGGGCGGACATGGACGGGCTGCCGGTGATCGAGCAGACGGGGCTGCCGTTTGCCTCGGTCCAGCGCGGAACGTCGACCGCGGGTGTCGAAAGCGGCATCATGCACGCTTGCGGGCACGACACCCACATGACCGCGTGGATCGAGACGGCGCGGCTGATGGCCGCGCGCAAGTCGCAGTGGTCGGGCACCCTGGTCATGGTCGGGCAACCGGCCGAGGAAACCGGGGAGGGTGCCTTGGCGATGCTCAAGGACGGGCTCTACAGCCATTTCCCCAAGCCCGACTACACGCTGGCGTTTCACGATTCGGCGGATCTTCCGGCCGGGCAGGTGGGGGCTGCGGTGGGCTGGGCGCTCGCCAACGTGGACAGTGTCGACATCGACGTGAAGGGCATCGGCGGCCACGGTGCCTATCCGCAGGCGACCAAGGATCCCATCGTCCTGGCCAGTGCGATCGTCATGAAGTTGCAGACGCTCGCCAGCCGCGAGACCAACCCGCTCGATCCGGTGGTGGTTACGGTCGGCTCGTTCCATGCGGGTGCCAAGCACAACGTGATTTCCGACGATGCCAAGCTGCAACTGACGGTGCGCAGCTACTCCGACGAGACGCGCAATCGCCTGCTCGACGGCATCCGCCGCATCGCGCGCGGCGAGGCCATCGCCTCGGGCCTGCCGGATCCGCTGATGCCGGTCGTCACCGTCAAGGAGCCGCATACCCGGGCGACCTGGAACTCGCCGGAATTCACGCAGACCGCCGTTGCCGATCTCAAGGCGCAGATGGGCGAGGCCAATGTCGTCGTCACCCCGTCCGTCATGGGCGGCGAGGACTTCGGCGAGTTTCGCCGCGCGGACGAGGACCACATCCAGTCGGTCATCTTCTGGGTCGGCGGGGTCGACCCCGCCAGGCTGGCGGCGGCGAAGTCGGGCGGCGCGCCCTTGCCATCGCTGCACAGCCCGTTCTGGGCACCGGTGGCGGACAAGGTCATCGCCTCGGGCAGCGAGGCGATCACGCTCACGGCGCTGCGGCTGATGCCGCGCCGATGAGTGCGGGGAAGGGGGCATCGTCCCCCTTTTTCGTCGGGGCTTGCTGTAAATCGGGCCGACGCTTTTTCGCTAAATACCGTTTCTGGCGGGAAATATCGCGCGTTTAACGGTTGCGCCCTGTCAGATTTACCGACAGTTTACCCATTATCGGTAGCTGTAGGGAAGGGCCGCGACCGGCCCGTTGACTGGCGAAACGCGCGACGATGATTCGTCTTTTCAAACACTATATCCCTCACGCCGTCGTGCTGCTGTGCTTCGTCGACCTCATTCTGCTGATGCTTGCCAACGAAGTGTCCTGGCGGCTGCGGGCCGAGCAGATCGGCATGGATCCGGGCGATGTCGTGCAGCGTTTCGGGGTTCACGCTGCCTTTGCCGGGGTGATTGTCATGGCGATGGTGGCGGTCGGCGTCTACGGCGCGGATGCGCTGCGATCGATGCGGTTTGCCGCGGCGCGGCTGCTGGTGGCGGTATCGCTGGGCATCATCGCGCTTTCGTTTGTCGATTTCCTGTTCGCCGGGCAGCATTTCTGGCGCTCGACGCTGGCCTATTCGATGGCCTTCGCGATCTTCCTGCTGATCGCCAACCGCCTGCTGCTGAGCGGCCTGCTCGGCACTTCGGCGTTCCGCCGCCGGGTCCTGGTGCTGGGCGCCGGGGACCGCGCGCGGCGCCTCTATCAGCTTGCCGAACGGCCGGAGAGCGGCTTTGCCATCGTCGGCTACATTGCCATGAGCGAGGCGCCGCCGGTCGTGGAGGAAGCGATCGCCCGCAGCGCGATCCACGATCTCACCCGTTTTGTCGGCAACCTCGGCGTCAGCGAAGTGGTGCTGGCGCTGGAAGAACGGCGCAACGCGCTGCCGCTCAAGGATCTGCTGCGGATCAAGACCACCGGCGTCCACGTCAACGAATTCTCCAGCTTCCTGGAGCGTGAGACCGGGCGGGTCGATCTCGATACCGTCAATCCCAGCTGGCTGATCTTTTCCGACGGTTTCTCATCCGGCCGGATGTTTTCGAGCGCCGCCAAGCGTGTCTTCGACGTCTGCGCCTCGGCGCTCCTGCTGGTTCTGACGGGCCCCGTAATCCTGCTGTTCGCACTGATCGTGAAGATCGACAGCCGCGGCCCGGCATTCTACCGCCAGCCGCGGGTCGGCCTGTTCGGCGAGCCGTTCGACGTCATCAAGCTGCGCTCGATGCGCACCGATGCCGAGGCGAACGGCGCCCAGTGGGCCGAGAAGGACGATCCCCGCGTCACCCGGGTGGGCCGCTTCATCCGCAAGGTGCGGATCGATGAACTGCCGCAGGCCTGGAGCGTGCTCAAGGGCGAGATGAGCTTTGTCGGCCCGCGGCCCGAACGGCCCCAGTTCGTTGCCGATCTCGAAGGGCAGCTGCGCTATTACGCCGAACGGCACATGGTGAAGCCGGGCATCACCGGCTGGGCGCAGATCAACTACCCCTATGGCGCCTCGATCGAGGATTCCCGGCACAAGCTCGAATACGATCTCTACTACGCCAAGAATTACACGCCGTTCCTCGATTTCCTGATCATCCTGCAGACCTTGCGGGTGGTGCTGTGGAGCGAGGGAGCGCGATGATCGATGCTCCGGCGGCCCTGATCTGGTCCGGTCTGGGCAGCGTGCTGCATCTGGCCGGCACGATCGCGGTGGCGAGCCTTGCCTTCTGGCTCTGGCCGCGCCGCAGCCGGTTTGCCCGTGCCGGCGTGCCGGTGGTCTGTGCGCTGTTCGTGACGGCGATCTGGGGGGTGGCCTCGGTCGCCAGCGGCGATGTGCTGGTGCGTTCCTTTGCCGAGACCGCGCGCAACCTCGCGTGGCTGGCGGCGGTCTATGCGCTGTTTGCCAGTGACGGGCGCCATGACAGCCTGGGCCCGATCCGGCCGGTAATCTACGCCCTGGTCTTTGTGGAACTGATGCACCTGGGCACCGACATCGGCCTGTCCCGGCTGGCGTTCGATCCGCGGGTGCTGGAAGTCGCGTTCGACTTTACCGTGATGTTCCGCCTGCTGGTCGCGGTAGGCGGACTGGTGCTGGTCCACAATCTCTATGCCGGGGCGCCGCGCGATGGCCGGGCGGCGCTGCGCTGGCCTGCTACCGGACTGGCGGTGCTCTGGGCCTTCGACCTCAATCTTTACACGGTAGCCTACCTCGGCAGCAAATGGCCGGTGGAACTGGGCGCGCTGCGCGGCATCGCCACGCTGGTTCTCGCGGCCTGCCTTGCCATCGGCGGTGCCCGCAACAGCGACGAACTGCGCCTGCGCCCTTCGCGGGCGGTGACGTTCCAGACCTTCTCGCTGCTGGTGATCGGGGGCTATCTTGTCGCCATGGTCGCGGTGGCTCAGTGGCTTGCCTATGTCGGCGGCGACTTCGCGCGTATCATCGAGCTGGCGTTCCTCACCCTGGCGAGTGCCTTTGCGCTTGTGGTGCTGCCCTCGCGGCGGGTGCGCGGCTGGCTCAAGGTGACGACGGCCAAGCACTTCTTCCAGCACCGCTACGATTACCGCGAGGAATGGCTGCGCTTCACCCGCACGATCGGCAGCGGCGGCGAACAGGCCCTGCCGCTGGCCGAGCGGGTCGTTCAGGCGGTGGCGGACGTCACCGCAAGTCCTGCCGGGCTGCTGCTCACGCCGGGCGATCAGGGTGATCTCACGCTCGCCGCGCGCTGGAACTGGCGCGATATCGAGGTCCCGGCGGTTGCCTATCCCGCCCGGGCGTTGGCTCCCTTCGAGCAGAACGCATTCATCGCCGATCTCGACGATCAGCGCACCGGCTTCACGGCGACCGGTTATGAGGTGGAAGTACCGGCATGGCTGCTGGCCGAGCCGCGCGCCTGGGCGCTGGTGCCGCTGGTTCATTACGAAAGGCTGGTCGGCATGGTCGTGCTCGCCCGGCCGCAACTGGCCCGCAAGTTCGACTGGGAGGACTTTGACCTCCTGCGTGTCATCGGACAGCAGCTCGCCAGCTATCTGGCCGAGAACGCGAGCCAGGAAGCGCTGGCGGAATCGAGCCGGTTCGAGGACTTCCACCGCCGCATCGCCTTCGTGATGCACGACATCAAGAACCTCGCGAGCCAGTTCAGCCTGCTGGCGCGCAATGCCGAACTCCATGCCGACAAGCCCGAGTTCCGGGCCGACATGCTGGTGACGCTGCGCAATTCCTCGGACAAGCTCAATGCCTTGTTGGCGCGCCTGTCGCGCTACGGCAACGGCGCGGTCGACAAGCTGGAGCCGGTGCCCGCCGGAGAGGTCGCCCGCACGGTGATCGAGCGGTTCCGGGGCAATCCGCAAGTGGTTCTGGCGGAAACCATCGAGGTGATGGTGACGGCCAACCGCCATTCGCTTGAACAGGTGTTGCTGCATCTGCTGCAAAATGCGCTGGACGCCAGCCAGCCTGACAGCCCGGTGTTCCTCTCGCTGCTCAGCGATGGGCTGAATGCCCGTTTCGAGGTGCTCGATTCCGGTTGCGGCATGTCCGCCGAATTCGTGCGCAATCGCCTGTTCAAACCGTTCGTTTCCACCAAGAGCGGTGGTTTCGGCATCGGCGCATTCGAGGCGCGGGAACTGGTGCGGGCGATGCGGGGGCGCCTCGACGTCGAATCGCGCGAAGGGCTGGGTTCGCGCTTTGTGGTGCGGGTGCCGCTGGCTGCCGCCACCGATTTCTACCAGACGCTTGCCGCCAAGGATCAGAAGGTAGCCTGAGATGACCGAGACTGCCGCAAAGGCGCCTGCGAAGGCTCTTCCCAAATTGCTGATCGTCGAGGACGATGCCGGGCTTCAGGCGCAGCTCAAGTGGGCTTACGAGGATTTCGAGGTCCTGATCGCCGGTGACCGGGCGCAGGCGATGGCCCTGCTGCGTTCGGAAATGCCCGACGTGGTCACGCTCGATCTCGGACTGCCGCCCGATCCCGATGGCGTGACCGAGGGATTCGCGGTGCTGGACGAGATCATGGCGCTCAAGCCCGACACCAAGGTGATCGTTGCCTCCGGGCACGGCGCGCGCGAATCCGCGCTTCAGGCGATCGCGCGCGGGGCTTACGACTTCTACCAGAAGCCGGTGGACATCGATGCGCTGGGCCTCATCGTGCGCCGCGCATACCAGTTGCACCGCCTCGAGGACGAGAACCGCCGTCTGGCTTCCAAGGTCGACAAGGACGACAAGGTGCTTGGCCGGATGATCACGGCGGCACCGGAAATGGTGCGGGTCGCCCGCACGATCGAGCGTGTGGCCAATACCAATGTTTCGGTCATGCTGCTGGGCGCTTCGGGGACCGGCAAGGAACTGCTGGCGCGCGGGCTGCACGAGGCGAGCGGGCGTGCCAAGGGCGAGTTCGTTGCGATCAACTGCGCCGCGATCCCCGAGAACCTCCTTGAAAGCGAGCTGTTCGGCCACGAGAAGGGGGCCTTCACCGGCGCCGTCAAGACCACGCCGGGCAAGATCGAGCAGGCCGGCGGCGGCACCCTGTTCCTCGACGAAGTGGGCGACATCCCGCTCCAGCTGCAGGTCAAGCTGCTGCGCTTCCTGCAGGAACGCGTGATCGAGCGGGTAGGCTCGCGCGAGTCGATCCCGGTCGATACCCGCATCGTCTGCGCGACCCATCAGGATCTCGAGGCGATGATCGCCGACGGGCGTTTCCGCGAAGACCTGTTCTACCGTCTCGCCGAGATCGTCGTGAAGATCCCGAGCCTTGCCGAGCGGCCGGGGGATGCCACGCTGCTCGCGAAAGTGTTCCTCAATCGCTATGCCAAGGAAATGAACCCGCGGGTGCGCGGCTTCTCGGCCGATGCGCTGGCGGCGATCGATGCCTGGCACTGGCCGGGCAATGTGCGCGAACTGGAAAACCGGGTGAAACGCGCGGTCATCATGGCGGACGAGAAGCTGGTCGGCGCCGTCGACCTCGATCTGGCCGAACCCGACCAGCAGGTCGCCAATGCTCTCAATCTCAAGACCGCGCGCGAGCAGGCGGACCGCAAGGTCATCCGTCATGCGCTGGCGCGTAGCGAGGGCAACATTTCCAGCACGGCCAAGATGCTGGGCATCAGCCGGCCGACGCTTTACGATCTGCTCAAGCAGTACGACCTGCAGGGCTGAGCGCCAGCATCATGAACTGGTTGTGCGGGCTCGCCTCATAGTCGGCAAAGGGCGGGCATGAGGTGAAGCCCCGGCTGCGATAGAGGCCGATCGCGGGCTGGTGCAATGGGGCGGTGCCGGTTTCGAGGTAGAGCCGGGCATGGCCACGCGCCCGCGCCTCGGCAACGACATGATCGAGCAGGGCGCGCCCGACGCCGGTGCCGCGCGCATCGGGCGCTGCACGCATCGACTTCAGTTCAGCGGCGTCTTTGTCCAGTTCCTTCAGTGCCGCGAACCCGGCCAGCGCACCGCCGCGCCAGGCGGTCCAGAAGGTCACGCCGGGAGCCGAAAGCCCGCTCGCATCGAGCGCGAAGGCGTGTTCACCCATGACCGCGGCGAGTTCGCGCAAGTGGTGCTCCAGCAGCGGTGCGACATGCGCCGCCGCCGGATCGTCGACCCTGATGTCCGGCGCCGTCACGCCCGATTACTTGGGCTGGTAGGTCTGTTCGGCACCCGGGAAGGCGCGCGAACGGACTTCCCGGGCATATGTCGCGGCCGCTTCGGAGACGAGTGCGGCCATGTCGGCATAGCGCTTCACGAAACGCGGAACCCGCTCGAACATGCCGAGCATGTCTTCGGCCACCAGCACCTGGCCGTCGCACTGGGCCGAGGCACCGATGCCGATCACCGGGATTTCGAGGCTTTGCGTCAGCGCGATGGCGATGGGCTCGATCACCCCCTCGACCACGACCGAGAAAGCACCGGCCTCGGCCACGGCCTTGCCGTCGGAGATGATCTTGGCATGCTCTTCCTGGCTGCGGCCGCGCGCACCGTAGCCGCCCAGCGCGTTCACCGCCTGCGGGGTCAGGCCGATATGGGCCATCACCGGGATGCCGCGGCGGGTCAGGAAAGCGATGGTTTCGGCCATGGCGGTGCCGCCTTCGAGCTTCACGGCGGCGCAGCCGGTCTCGGCCATGATCCGCGCGGCGGAGGCAAAGGCCTGTTGCGGGCTCTCTTCATAGGAGCCGAACGGCATGTCGACGACGACCAGCGAATGATAGCTGCCGCGCACCACCGCGGCGCCGTGCGCGATCATCATGTCGAGCGTGACGGGCAGGGTGGAGGGCAGGCCATAGATCACCTGGGCCAGCGAATCTCCCACCAGCAGGATGTCGCAATGCTCGTCGAGAAGCTGCGCCTGACGCGCGGTATAGGCGGTGAGCATGACCAGCGGCTCGGCCGTGATGCCGCCGGCCTTGCGGCGCTGGATGGCCGGTACCGTCAGGCGCTTCATCGGAGCCGGGGTGGGATTGGCGCGGCTGGTCGCGGTGTCGAGCTGGAAGGTCGTGGACATGGGCGTGCTTCTAGCGCCTCGTCCCCTCGCGGCAAACCCGCAAAGACGCATGCGAACATGTCCTTGAGCGGCCCGGAGAGTGCCCTGAAAGTGCTTGAGGTATGCCCTTGGCGGCGTGTTTGCCCAATTTTGTCATCGAGATGCAGCAAACGTGGGGTTACCGATGCGTAAACCGCTTGCGCTGAGCACGCATCACGCTAGCGTCGCGCCCATACAAGAACTCGGGGGTCCTAATGTTCGGACGCGTAAAACCGCTCGACGCCATTTTGGCGACAGCGGAAAAGAAATCTCTTCACCGGTCGCTTGGACCTGTCCAGCTGACGCTGCTGGGCGTCGGCGCCATCATCGGTACCGGCATTTTTGTTCTTACCGCCGCTGCGGCCCAGAAGGCTGGCCCCGGCATGATGTGGAGCTTTGTCATCGCCGGCGCGATCTGCGCGGTGGCGGCCCTGTGCTACTCGGAACTGGCCTCGATGGTGCCGGTTTCCGGCTCCGCCTACACCTATAGCTATGCCGTTGTCGGCGAACTGCTGGCCTGGATGGTCGGCTGGGCGCTGATCCTCGAATATGCGGTGGCTGCCTCGGCCGTTTCGGTCGGCTGGTCGGGCTATTTCATGGGGCTTCTCAAGAGTTTGACGGGGTTCGAGTTACCCGAAT
Source organism: Sphingomonas sp. IC081 (assembly GCF_006874585.1). Taxonomy (GTDB): domain Bacteria; phylum Pseudomonadota; class Alphaproteobacteria; order Sphingomonadales; family Sphingomonadaceae; genus Novosphingobium. The sequence goes on along the minus strand of NZ_CP029761.1, from coordinate 1,830,490 downwards.
TGCTCTCCTCGGGGCCGGCATGGTCGCTTTCGGGCGTCGATTTCAGCCACGGCATCATCAACGTTCCCGCCATCTTCGTGGCGCTGGCGGTGACCTCGCTGCTGGTGATCGGCACCAAGGAAAGCGCGACCTTCAACGCGATCCTCGTCGCCATCAAGGTTGCGGCGCTGACGATGTTCATCGTCTTCACCCTGCCGCTGATGAAGGGCGAGCATTTCATGCCCTTCGCGCCCAATGGCTGGTTCGGTCCGGCGGGTAGCAGCGGCCTCGGCATCGTTGGTGCGGCGGCGTCGATCTTTTTTGCCTACGTCGGCTTCGACGCGGTTTCGACCGCGGCCGAGGAAACCAAGAACCCGCAGCGCAACGTGCCGATCGGCCTGATCGGCAGCCTGGCGCTGTGCACCGTGTTCTACCTGCTCGTCGCTGCCGGTGCCATCGGCGCTGTTGGCGCCCAGCCGACGGCAACGGGTGTTCAGCCCGGTTCGACCGAGTTCGCCATGCAGTGCGCCGCGCTCGCCAAGCAGGGCCAGGTTCCGCTGGTCTGCTCGAACGAGGCGCTCGCCCACGTCCTGCGCGCGGTCAACTTCTCGGTTGCCGGTGACCTCATCGGCCTGGCCGCGAACCTCGCGCTGCCGTCGGTCATCCTGATGATGCTCTATGGCCAGACCCGCATCTTCTTCGTGATGGCGCGTGACGGCCTGCTTCCCGAGAAGCTGGCGACCGTCCACCCCAAGTGGAAGACGCCGCACATCGTGACGATGATCACCGGCGTGTTCGTGGCCGTTGCTGCCGCGCTGCTGCCGGTGGGCCAGCTGGCCGACATCTCGAACTCGGGCACGCTGTTCGCGTTCCTGATGGTGTCGATCGCGGTGCTGATCCTGCGCGTGCGCGATCCCAAGCGCCATCGCCCGTTCCGCACGCCGCTGGTCTGGGTGGTCGCGCCGATCGCGATCGTCGGCTGCCTCGTGCTTTACTTCAACCTGCCGGTCGAGGCGATGCTGGTGCTCCCCGTCTGGGGCGGCCTCGGCCTCATCGTCTATTTTGCCTACGGCTACCGCAAGAGCCACATCGGCCGCGGTCTGGTCGAAGTGCACGAAGCGGATGCCGACGCGCCGCCGCAGCCGGTTCCGCCGGTCTGAGCGTTGCGTTCGCAAACTGTTTCGGGAAAGGGGAGCTTCGGCTCCCCTTTTTGTTAGCCGGCCTTTTTTGTTAGCTGGCACGTGGCCGTGCGCACGCTCGTGCACCGGATGCTCACTGCATTTGCCGGAATTATCCACAGCCTGGCAAAGGTGGTTCCCGGGCGTTTTTGGTAAGATCAAATTTACCAATTCCTGCCACGGTGCAGGGCAGGCTCACCTAACCAGGTTAATGAAATGGCTGTCATCAAGGCACTGGTCCCGGGATTTCTGCTTACCTGGGTCGTTTCGCTCGTGATCGGCTCGCAAGGGTCGCGCGGAGGCATGCTGGTCATCACCCATACCTATTACCAGGGGCATGAACTCTACTGGTCCTGGCCCCTGTTCCTCGGAGCGACCGGCCTGGCGTGGGCCATCTTCTCCCTGCTCGAATAAGTCCCTGGCGCTGCCGGGGGAGCGGATCGCCGAGAAGGACGTTCATCCGGTATGACGTCCCTGTTCGATCGGGCAGCGCTGGCCGCGCTGCTGCTGGCATGCCTGGGCCTCGCGGTGCTGAACTGGCTGCACGACCATCCCGGTTCCAATCCCTGGGCGCCGCTGGTGCTGACCGAACGGCCCGGCTGGGCCACCGCGCGCAAGCTGGACGCCCTGCGCGCGGATGCGGGGACATGCAGGGCCTTTCTCCAGCACAGCGGCCTTGCCGACAATCCCTTGCCGCCGCAGGGGGAGGGAGCCTGTCGCCGCGAGGATCGTCGGACGGTGCTGCTCGCCGAAGCGCAGCTTTCGCCGCAGCGGGCCGAGGCGACCTGCGCGGTCGAGGCGGGGCTGGCCTGGTGGCTGCGGCACGGTGTCCAGTCACGCGCAGAGGCGATCTATGGCAGCCCGGTCGTGGAACTGGAGCATCTCGGAACGGTGAACTGCCGCCGCATCGGAGGCGGCGACACGGGGGCCTGGAGCGAGCACGCCACCGGCAACGGCATCGACATTGCCGCTTTTGTGCTGGCCAATGGCCGCCGCATCGAGGTGCGCCGCGACTGGAAGGGTGGCGGCCGTGATGCCGCATTCCTGCATGCCGTGCGTGACCATGCCTGCGGGGCTTTTTCGACCGTGCTGTCGCCGGACTACAACGCCGCTCACGCCGACCATCTTCATCTCGACCAGATGCGCCGCCCGGCGTCGTGGAGCGTGTGCCGCTGATCGCATCGCGGGCGTTGCAGCGCCCTGATCCGGTGCGAATCCCGGCGTGGAATCGGGATGCGACGAAGGGCGATTCCGCGAGTCCAAGAGGTCGAATCGGTTGCCGGGACAGTTCTGTGGGCAAGCTGTAAACAGGCTGTGGGAAGCATGTGGAAAAGCAAAGTCCGTGCTGGAACGGAGGATTCGCCGCGACTAGGAGGGGGGCTGCACCGCAATCGAAAAGCCATTTCGATCAAGCTGGTGCTGCCCGAAACCCTATCGATGGAGATCCTCATGACCGGGGCCGAACTGGCTCTCGCCCGCAAGAATCGCGGGTTGACCGAAGCAGAACTGGGCAAGGCGATCGGCTATCGCGATCCCGCGCGTGCGGTGCGCCGTCTCGAGGCGTCGAGCGCGGTCAATTCCCGGGCGCTGACGATGATCAAGGTGATTTTCGGAACGGTCGACAAGGACAACGTGCGCGAGCGAGGCTCACGGCCGCGCATGGCGCATCCCGATCAGCTCTCATTTGCCTTCTGAGCGCGCTGGGCGCCTTCCAGGCGCTTCCAGGCGGGCCCGCAGAGAGGCTTGGAGGCGTCAGGGATTGGGGGAGCGTGTTGTGCGCAAATGTTGCTGTAGGCCGCTGTCCATGCAGCAGTTCTTCGCAAGGTTCTTGCGGGAGGTGTCTATATGGGAGGAGGATGGTCTCGTCAGCGAGACTGGTGACCCCTACGGGAATCGAACCGGGCGACCGGGGTAATACAGGGTAATGCAGGGGAAGCAAGCCCTTGAATTGCCTTTGGTGAATTACCCTGTGTTACCCTCCAATCCCCTAAATGGGCCACCTAAATGGGCCATGTTAGCACCTATAAAGCGGCTGCGGCATCAAGTGGGCTGGCTATGCGGAATATGACCGCAAAGCTGCCAAACTTAACCAGCTAGGGCTGACCGATCATTCGGACGCGGCCAATAGTGCGGCGAGTTTCAGGTGTGTGTCCTCGCGCAGCGGATCGACGATTGTCAGTCCTCGCGTCCCGAAACCATCCTGCATGTCCTTGAACAGGAGCAACGTACAACCTGCCTCGGCGGCGGCCGTGACAATGAGCGCATCCGAGAATTATAGCTTGTGGTCGATAACGAGATCGGCTGCCGCCAGTGCAGTCCTTGTCTCCGAAGCCGACGTCCCGAACGCTTCGGAAAACTCCAGCAGGATCGCGCGCGCCTCCTGTGCGCTTGCTCCGCCACGCCGCAGGACGACAAAGAGTTCTCCGAGCGTCTGCGTCGGGGCGATCAAACTGGCGTTATTCCCGAGACGCCCGATCAGTTCACGGACCCGCACGATTTTTGGTTCGTCCTCCGCGCTTCGGCTAACGCCGGCGAGATAAGCAAGGATGTTGCTGTCCAGGGCGACGCGGGTCATTCGTACAGATCGTCGCGCGACCACTCCCCCGAATGCCGGACGGGCAGGCCTGCGACGAAAGCCAGCAGTCTCTGCACCGAGCGCTTCTCCCGATGGCGATATCGTCAGCTATTCGTTTCGCGAGGCGAGGGATCTGATCGCCTGGCTGCGGGAGGATGGCGACTATATGGATTGGTATTGCAGCGGAGGCGTTGGTGTCGTGGTTCCCTGGATCGGGGATGCACTGGCCGCCGAGGGGTGGAACTGGACAACGACAGAGAGAAAGATTGCCTCTTCGAGTTGAGGAATGGCGATAGCGATACACCGGTGCAACGTCGGCTTTGGCGGACAATGGGGGACTGACCGGAATTCGACGCTGGATCGATGAAGCCGCCCTTCGTTCAGTTAAGGCGCGCTCTGCACTTGGCGCTGAAGCAGGCAACATTGTCGTGCAACCTCGTAACTAAGAAGCAGCACTCAAGCCTCCGTTGCATCGGATAATTTAAGCTTGGGATATCATTCCCCTTGAGGCACAAGTTTTGCCCGGATTAGCCGGAATATCTCTGCCTGATAGCGAGCATCGGCCAGGGCATCGTGTGTGCCAGTAAGGGTCGGCGCGAGCTTTTGCGCGATCCGGCTCGACCGGGTGTCCGCCCAGGAACAGCCGGTCGCTCCCATATACAGCGCCTTGATGTCGAGCGCGGTGAAGCCGAATGGGTTCTCCCCAAGGAAGCAATGGAAATAGTAATTGATGAATGACCAGTCGAAGGGAGCGTTGAACCCCACGAATATGATGGTCGCATCATTGCCGCCCAGATCAGCCAGCCATCGCGCAAATTTCTCCATGGCGAGACGAGGTTCCTCGCCAGTTTGCGCCAGCGTCGCCAGGGACAGTCCGGTTACTTCGAGAGCCTTGGGATCGAACCTGTTACCGATGGGTTTGAGCTGACAGGAAAAGGCCTCTTCCGGCGCGAAGGCCAAGCAGGCCCCAATGGACAGCAGACTGTATTCGCCCGGGATAGGCCCCGCCGTCTCGACATCGACGGAAACGAATATCTCGCGCTTTTCGCTCATGAGATCAGCGGCTCCGTTGGCACAAGAGAGGGGCGATTGCGGATCGCGTTCCAATGTTCGCGAAATGCGCGTTTGCGATCCTCGGCACTGCCGCTCGTTTTCCAGTGTAGGCCGGAAAATGTCGTGATGTCGAATGGCAGGCTGGCCCCCTCGCGCACCATGACCATGGTCGGCAGGCAGCGTCCAAGGGCATAGCCCAGTTCGAGAAAGCAGTTGGGCCGGGCACCGGTGATATCGGCCAGAACAATGCTGCTGCGATGCAGCTTGGCGAATATTTCCTGATCGATACGCGCATGCTCATAGGTTTGCCGCCCATCGATCACGACCAGACGGTAACCCAGTTCGTCCTCGATCACCGGCTTGACCACCATATCGAAAAAGGTCTGGACGTCATCATAGTCCTCGAGATCGGGATTGAGCAGGCGAACCGCGAAGGCTTTTGGCCGCTCCAACGCCTCGAGAAGATCGACCAGCGCGGAGATGCGATCCGGGATAGCCTGCCGGCTCGGAAAGCCGATCCGGTTGATCCAGTCATGGGCATCGCCATCATCCGCGATCTGGAACAGGCGGCGGGTATGGCTGCTCGCCAGCCCGAAATTATAAAGCCGCCGTGCGCCCTTCGTCTCTGCGCAGAGCGGCAGATTGAGCGGCACGATCGGCTTGCCGGCATCGTGATAGAGGTTGGCCAGATAAAGAACGCCTTCATCTCCGCCCAGGACGACGAGCACATCGCCAAAGCGCGCCTGCGCCTCCATCCGCTTGCTGTTCATATTCCATTGGGCGGCACTCTCGATCTTCACGAGCTGGGACGAGCGCAGTTCGTCCCAGAGCCCGGTGTGCTCCTCGGGGATCTGCTCCTCGGTCTTGTGATGCTGGACGGCGACCACGAAGGGGCCTGGCACATTGGGCGGTCTTTGCGCCAGACTGTCCTTCACGGCCTTCCAGATCAGCCAGTCGAAACAGATCGGCATGCCGTCGGCTTCGCGGACAGGTTCGGCATCGACCGGGATGACGAAATTGGCGCCGCGCCTGACCAGTTCCCTGACCAGACCGGCAAGGAATGTGCGGGCGGCTTCCACGTCGGCCGTCGGCGCGACGGCGATATCCTTGGTGGTGCTGCCGGAGATGTGGATGCGGCGTCCGAACAGCGGTGATCGCGCCATCACTTGTCCTCCATGACGGGCGAGGCCTGAAGCGTGGTCGCAACCGAGAGCAGATCCTCGAACCGCAAGGCGCGATCAGGATAGGCCTGGGCGAGCGCCGTTGGATAGAGCCGCGTGCGGATATCGGAATAGGTCCATGGCGGGCGTCCCTCGCGCGCCGCCGTGGCCTGAACCAATTGACCGATCTGCGTCGTACTCGCATCGAGGCCCGCCAGATCCATCCGGAAGAGTTCGCCGCGTTCCGCGTCCGATGGCCGGCAGAACTCTTCGACGATCGCCGCACGGCGCCTGAGCGCCGCGTCGAGAACCGACAGGCGGTTGGTGCACAGGATGACGACGATACGCCCGCCATATTGGCGCAGGTCATCGACGCCCTGGATCAGCGTGTTGACCGCGACCTTGTCTTCATGATGGCTGTGGTCCTGTGAACGCGATGCGCCCAGGCTGTCCCCTTCATCGATGATGAGGATGGCGCGGCGGCTCTTGCCGGCAGCCTGGACGACCTTCTGGAAGGCTTCGGTGATGAGGCTTCCCATCTCGCCTACCATGCCGCTGCCGCGCACCCGGTTCGACAGCTTGAACAGCATGGAGTCGGAGCTCCTGGCCTCCGCGACAAGCCGGTTTGCGATACATTCCGCTGTCGCCGTCTTGCCGGTGCCGACGTCGCCATGAAAGATCACCAGCGGATATTGCTCGGCGACGAGATCGCACAGGGCGAGCTTGCCGCCATGCTTCTGACGATTCCAGTCACCCAGGGCGCCGACATTGAGCAGCAGGCGAAGCTGGTCGTGGACGCGGGTATAGCGGGCATCGAACCCCAACAGCCGCTTTTCCCGCCCGGCCAGGACATCGCTGGGCAGCGCGATTTCGCTATCGAAGATGCTCGGCTGGCTCATGCTGCCCAATCCTTGCGCTGCATGCCATAGGCATTGCTGACATAATTGCGCCCGCCCGAAGAACTCAGGCTCGAATGGCTTGTATCGTCATAGGACGTTGTCCATCCGATCTTGAGCTTGCCGCTCGTCTTCTGGCGCGCTTCCTCGGTATAAGCGGCGGTATAGCTGATGATAATCCGCAGCGTCGCCCCCGATAGGCGGGGCCAGAGCACACCGCCCGGGCGGCTTGTGATCAGGCCGCCGGCATCGGTATCGACATCGAACCGGACGGCCTTCTTCTCGACCCCATATTGGAGCAGGGTGAGATCGACCCAGGCGAGATAGCCCGCCTTGGCCAGAACCTCGATGTCATGGGCATAGTCGGCGGCCTGCTGCGCCGTCCAGGCACCGGTGCTGTCGGCGATCATGGCAAGATCGGCCTTTACCCGGCGCACGACATTCTCGACGTCGGTCGTCGTATAGGTGGCGGATGCCGTTCGCGTCTGGCTCATGATCAGTCCTCCACCTTGAAGCCGGGGCCGAAGAGTTCCTTCCAGACCCCATTGTCGTCTTCCACGGATGCGAAGTTTGCCGTCTCCCAGGCCTCCTGCGCCGCGGTGACGATTTCCTTGCGTTCCGCCTCGGAAATCCGGCTGGCGACATTGTTGAGACTGTAAACCGGATCGAGGATCACAACGGGATCGGAGAACGATCCGAAGGGGGCGTTGTTTTCCGGGAAGCGGATTTCCTCCTTCAGACCCGATTGGGCGATATAGAGGAGGAAGTTGCGAAAGCGCTGTTCGATGCTGCCTGCCTTGCCCTGGGTCGCGAGAACGTGCGCCATGATCAGTTCGATGGTGAACGACTTGAGCGGCTTGAGTTCGGCATAGTTGCGCCACTTCTTCCCCATGCGCACGAGCGTGCGGAAATCCCCGTCCTGGTTCTTGCGGTCACGCACGAACTGGATCTGGCAGGGCGCGCAGGTCTGGATCTTCGAACCATCGTGGATGTCATATTGCCAGCCATATCCCGGCCGGCTGGCATCCTCGATCACAGGCACGATATCCACGCTGAGTCCCGACCCCACGAACTTCACCGTGGCGGCCTTGCGCTGAATCTCGAAGTCCTCGACCGATTTGTTCGGATAGATCTTGACCAGCAGATCGTAGATCGTGGCGCTGAGGCTATCGAGGGTTTCTTTGGTCGCGTCGCGGTCCGAGATGTAGAACACCACATCAACGTCCACCGGGTCCGACGCCGTCCGGCGCAGGATAGTGAACTTGGCGAAGGAGCCCGCCTTCACCACCTTGGTGATCTTGATTTCAGTCTTGTCGCGGACGCTCTTGCACAGCTCGGTGATCAGCCGGTCTACCTGCGCGTGATATTCCTTCCGCTTGTCCGCCGGCAAGCGCAGGACGTTGCTATCATAATATCGCAGTTGCGTGTTACTCAAACCCATTGCCCACCCCTTTCCGGCTCGGCATCGCAAGCCGGACAGAGGCCGGCTCCCTCGCGCCATCGGTTTACAAGAAACGAGGAAATCGTGGCGTTGAGCGAAATTTAGGATCAGTTTACCGCATTTCAAGAGGTTTCAGTTTACAAAATACATCTTATATCGCAGCTATGGAAACCAGCCTGTGGGGGCGATGAAGGAGACCATCATGATCGGAAACAAGCTCAAGGTCGCGAGGTCGGCGTCCGGCCTGTCGCTGCGTGCGCTGGCCGATGCGATGGATGGCGTAGTTTCTGCCCAGGCCATCGGCAAATATGAGCGCAACGAGGACATGCCGAGTTCTCGCGTCCTGATCGCGCTTGCCAGGGCGTTGGCGGTTTCCGAGGAATATCTGCTGAGCGAGGATGAGCTATCGCTGGAAGGCGTGGACTTTCGCAAGAAGGTGGGCACGTCCTCCCGCGAGGAAGCCATGCTCGAGGCGCGCGCAATCCACATGCTCGAACGCTATCTCGCGGTCGAGGACATGCTCCAGATGCGTAGTGTCGAATGGGAGCAGCCGCGCAGTGCGCCGCATCCGGTGGCCGATATCCGCGATGCCGAGGATGCGGCCCGTTCCGTTCGGGACGACTGGGGGCTCGGCAACGACCCTATTCCGCATCTGGCCGAGTTGCTGGAAGAGCGCGGTATCAAAGTACTGTCGCTCGATCTCGATGACGTGGATGGGCTTGCTGCCAAGGTGCGGCGCAAGGGCAGCGATGCGGCGCGTGTCATCGTTATCAAGCAAAGCTCCTGGTCGGAGCGCAAGCGCTTCAATCTGGCGCATGAACTTGGCCATATGGTCATCGCTCCCTCCGGGGGCGTGGATGAGGAAAAGGCCGCGCATCGCTTCGCCGGCGCATTCCTGATGCCAGCAGATGTGCTGCGCGCCGAAGTCGGCGCCCACCGCTCCTCGATCAGCATCGGCGAGCTGGTTGCGCTTAAGAAGCTGTTCGGAGTCAGCATCCAGGCCCTGGCCTATCGCTGCAAAGATCTGGGCATCATTAATCAGGCCGCATGTGCCCGCCTTTTCAAGGTTTTTGCGGAACGGGGCTGGCGCACGGCACCCTTCGAGGAACCGGAGAGCATGAAGCCGGAACTGGAAGAGCCGCGTCGCTTCGAGCGGCTATGCTATCGCGCTCTGGCTGAAGGCGTGATCGGAGAATCGCGGGCCGCCGAGCTACTCGGCATCTCCGTGCGTGAGCTCGACCGTCGACTGGATCAGGTGGCAGCCTGATCCGTGACGGTCTTGGTTTCCGACACTTCGGTCATCATCGACCTCGAGCGGGCTGACCTTCTCGATGAGATGTTCCTGCTGCCCTTCGAGTTCGCGGTGCCCGATCTCCTCTACGTTCGCGAACTGGAGGGAGAACTCGGCGACAGGCTGATGGCGCTCGGGCTGCGTGTGGAGGAACTCACGGTCTCCGAACTGCGACGCGCGACCGGCGTCAATCGCCAGCATCAGAAGCTCTCAGTGCCCGACACCTTTGCCTTCGCACTTGCGGAGTCGCGGACATGGACGCTGTTGACCGGCGATGGAATCCTGCGCGAACTAGCCACTGCCGAACAGATCGCCATGCATGGGGTTCTGTGGCTCTTTGACCAGATGGCCGATGGCAATCATGTTCAGTTCAACCGGTTGCATGGCGGTCTGACCCAGCTTTTCGAGCATCCGCGCTGCCGCCTTCCTGCGAATGAGGTAAACCATCGTCTGGCTCGGTTTGCCGGCTGACATGGCTAGACAGGACAAAGACCAGTCGAGGGCTCGTCCAAGCGCGAAACAGTCGGGTTAGCTTAATAATTGCCCTTGAATACGCGGGATCGGCAACGCCAGTGCGGCGCAATGCCCTACGCCCGGAGGCCAAGAATCAGCGTGACCTCGCAGCCACAAAATGGCAGGTCTTCTAAATGGGGGCCATCTTGAAAATAATCCGTATCATCGGACTTTATGTCGTCTTTTTTATTGTCAGCGCGATAATATCGGCGTCCCTATTGGACAGCCTTCCTGACGCGATCGAAGCCCTCTTTATCCTAGTCGCACCGGTTGTACTCATAATCTGGTACGAAAAGCGTCGCGCGGCGAAGATTGCCCCAAGGACCAGTCCTGCAAGCAGTCATCCCGCTCGCCGGCGTCGGCTGGCGCTTGACGAACGGGAAGCACAAAGCTTCGGGAGCGACCCACTCCCTGAATATCAAGTTCTCGTACCTGCCTCACATTCTGTGATGTCGGAAGAGGCCCCGGAGGAGTCGATGCCTTCACGCTCTGACAGGCCCGAAGCGAGCGCCCCTACCACAAGCCAGACGGCGATCCCCTCGAAAGTGCCCGATCGTCCGACGCCGTCGAGAACACGAGAGCTCAGGGAACGGCTCTTTGGGGACGATTCTTCGATATTTGATCCAAAGAACACGGACCATGTCCAGGCGATCGTTGCGCGATCATCAGCGGTTCAAGAGGAGTCTCATCATTCCGACGCGCCCGCATCCCCGCAGCCATACCTGTCGACGCAGGATAATGCCGAGCTCGTTCGTGTCGGCAGGGCCGCCCGCGAGGCGCTCGAAGCCGCATCGCTAAGGCGCGCCGCGGAGAAGGAAGGACGCGCGCAGCAGCAAGGCGCACCCTCTACCGAGATCCCGGTTGCGAACGAAGGACCAGATCCGACGCCTGCCCGTCCATCACGCATCGATGAGCTGCGTCAGAAGCTTTTCGGGGGCGAGGCCCGCGCTCCTTCGCCGCCGGTTGTCGCCAAGCCCGCTGAACGGCGTTCGGCCGGTAGTGCCGCGACCGCTTCCGCCAAGATTCAGGGCTGGTTGCCCAAAGGCCAGGTCATGACCATCGCCGGACGCGAGATCGACGGCATGGTCTATGTGGGAACGCCGCCCAATTTCAATTCGCATGGTTATGGCGAGAAATGCCGCACCTATATCGATCCATCCCTCTCGGTCGCGTCATACGGTTCGGACAAGAATGGCGATGGCATGTCCTATTGGCCGGGATATTCGAGCATTCCGGCCGTGTGCCGAGCCACCTATCTCGATTGGCTGGAGGGAGGCCGCCGCGATGGCACTGTAAACCCGGGCTACATGTTCCTGTTCTTCTACGGTCTGGAGCGCCGGTTCCTGATCGATCAGCCGCCAGAAGACGAGAAACGGGAAATCGTGGCCGAGGTGGAGCGTCTCAAGGCCCTCTTTGCGCAGAATTATTCGGTACAGAGATATCTCGGAGAATTTCTGGATATCGCCCGCATCGTGGCGATGGGCGGGCTATCGCTCAATGATCCCGCACTCAAGCAAAGCATCCTCGACAATCGCAGCTGGGATCTACCCTTTTCATTGAAATTTGCCCTCGGCGGGATGATTGCCGAGGGCAAGGCCTTCGATGCGGAGTGGCTGCATCTGTGGCTGCTCTGTCATCCGGAGCGCCGCCTTCGCACGCCGGCTGATCGCTGCCGCGAAGAGTTTAAGGCACTTTTCAAACTGAAGTTCGACGCCCTCCATCCCGATGGCCTCAAGGTCCGAACGCCGCGCAAGAAACTGGCAGTGAACTATCGCGCGGCTTCGAGCGAATTCAGTTGCTCGGTTAATCTCACGGCCGGAGAAGGCAAGGATATCGCTGTCCCCGACGTGACCGATCTGCGTTCGCCGGTCGAGAAGGCGCAAAAGATCGCGGATGAGGCAATGGACGCGCTCGACAAGTTCAGCCGCTACCTCGGGCGCAATGCGGAGGGCAGAGGGTCGATCGAGGCACAGGCTCTTCTCCCCGCCGAATTGTGGGGACTGTTCCCTTCGGCCGAGCTGGAGACCCTGAGGGAATGGGCGCGCGAACATGTCGAGCGAGGCGGGCTTATTCCGGCCCTCGAACTCGTCACCCGCCTCGAGGGCTGTTCTCCCGACAAGATCGGCAAGCGCCAGCTGACCGGTGCGGCCGATGCGCTCGCGCGCATCGGCTTTGGCATGGCGCCCGATCCGAGATTCTCGCTGCGCGCTCCCAGGATCGACGAACCTGTCGTCATTTTTGACCTGGGCGAAACGGTCGAGCAGTTGGAAGTCGTTTCGCCGGCCTACAAGGCGGCATTGTTCGAACTGGCGCTGGCGACCTTTGTCGCGCATTCGGACAGCAAGATCGTCGAGGCGGAACGCCGCGCCCTGCGCGATAAAGTCGATGCGACCGGGGGCCTTGCCGAGCTTGAGAGAATGCGCCTCCATGCCAATCTGAAATGGTATCTGGAGGTTCCGCCCGACATGTCATGGCTGCGCAGCAGGCTGAAGGAGGTGGATGCAGAGCATCATCTCGCGCTGCGCGCTGCGGTTGTGGTGATCGCCCATGCCGACAGCGTGATCCAGTCCGAGGAGGTCGCCTGCATCGAGAAGATCTACAAGGCGTTGGGGATCGATGCGGGCCTGGTATACGCAGACCTTCATGCTGGAGACGTTCCCGATGGACCTGTGAGGGTCAGGGCCGCCGAAGCAGAGGCTCCGGGCGAGCGAATTCCGGCCGAGCCGAAAGCGCGGGGCACCGCGCTCGATGCAGCACGCATCGCGGCGATCCGTACCGACACCGAGCGCGTCTCAAGCGTGCTGGGTGAAATATTCGCGGCGGACGATGACACGAACGACGAGGCAGCCCACGCGCACAAGCTGCCGTCGTCCTTGGCCGGGCTCGACCCCAGGCACGCCGCTCTTGTCGATCTGCTCGTCCAGCGCGAACATTGGGCGGAGGAAGAATTCGCGGACATTGCCGGAAAACAGGGCCTGCTGCCATCCGGCGCTCTGGAAGCGATAAACGAATGGGCCTTCGAAAAATTCGATGAAGCCCTGCTCGACGAATATGATGGCTATGATGTGTCGCAGGACATCGCAGATGCATTGCGGGCCGAGATGGCGAAGGGGGATAGTTGATGTCGAAATTGAAGCCGCGCGAGCGGGACGCGATCGTCCAGGCATTGCGCGCAGGCGTCGTGCCGAAGCTCGGGCTGCGTCATATTCAGGTCGGCCGCGCCCGGGAAATCGAGGAACTCGTCAAGGACATGGACCGGATCGCCGATGGCGGTTCCGCGATCCGGTTCATCATCGGCGAATATGGGTCGGGCAAGACCTTTTTCATGAATCTCATCCGCCTTGTCGCGCTTGAGAAGGGTCTGGTGGTGATGTTCGCCGACCTCGCTCCCGACCGGAGAATTCATGCGACCGGCGGCCAGGCGCGTGGGCTCTATGCCGAAATGGCGCGAAACCTCGCCACAAGGACCAAGCCCGACGGCGGCGCGCTTGCCAATGTCGTGGAGCGTTTCGTCAGCCAAGCCCAGCATGATGCCGAGGCGAACGATCGGCCAACGGTCGAGATCATTCGCCAGCGCCTTGCCCATTTCGAGGAACTGACCGGGGGGTTCGACTTCGCGCAGGTCATCCGCCGCTATTGGGAGGGCCATGAAACGGGCGACGAGGAGCTCAAGTCGGCGGCGATCCGCTGGCTACGCGGGGAGTTCGCCACCAGGACCGATGCTCGTAAGGCGCTCGGAGTCCGCACGATCGTCGATGATGCGAGCGTCTACGATCATCTGAAGCTGATGTCGGCGTTCGTGTGCGAAGCTGGCTACAAGGGCTTGCTTGTCGGCCTCGATGAGATGGTCAACCTTTACAAATTGACCTCGTCGCAGGCCCGCAACGCGAACTATGAGCAGATCTTGCGTATTCTCAACGATGTCCTGCAGGGCAGCGCGGAAAATCTGGGCTTCCTGATGGGAGGCACGCCAGAATTCCTGATGAATACGCGCCGGGGCCTCTACAGCTACGAAGCGCTGCAATCGCGCCTCGCCGAGAACAGCTTCGCCCGTGAGGGCCTTGTGGATCTATCAGGGCCGGTCATCCGGTTGGCGAGCCTCACGCCCGAAGATCTGTTCGTGCTCCTGGCCAATATCCGTGCCGTCATGCAGGGTGGCGGCGCCGCGCTGCCGGACGATGCGCTCGAAGCCTTCATGGCCCACTGTTCCGACAGGATCGGCGAAGCCTATTTTCGAACCCCGCGCAACACGGTCACGGCCTTCGTGAACCTCCTGGCGGTTCTCGAGCAGAATCCTGGAGTCGAATGGTCGGACCTTATCGACAAGCTCGACGTCGCTCAGGATGACGGTGACGACATGAGCGATGTCGACGAGACGATAGGCGCAGCTCCGCACACGGATGAGCTCGCCAGCTTCCGTCTGTGAGCGCTGCCTTCGACAAGCTCGCCCGGCCGATCCAGAAATGGATCCGCGCGCAGGGCTGGCGTGAACTGCGCGATATCCAGGCGCGTGCGACGCATGTGCTCATGGACGGCGACGCCGACCTGATCGTTGCCGCCAGCACTGCGGGAGGAAAGACCGAGGCAGCATTTCTACCGTTGCTGTCCCAGGTTCTCGACGATCCGTCCGAACTATCCGGTTTCGACATTCTCTACGTCGCGCCGCTGAAAGCGCTCATTACCGATCAGGCCCGCCGGCTCGATGACATCTGCCGGGAAACTGAACTGCCGGTCATCCCCTGGCATGGCGACGTGCCGTCTTCGACCAAGACCCGCGCCATAAAGCGGCCCCGGGGCGTTCTGCTGATCACGCCGGAATCGCTCGAAGCCCTGTTCATCCGCCGAGGGCTGGAGATACCGCGGCTGTTCGGTGCGACCCGGGCTGTTATCCTCGACGAATTGCATTCAGTGCTCGACAGCGAGCGCGGGATTCAGATGAGGTCACTGCTTGCACGCCTTGAGCAGGCGCTGAACCGCCCAATTCGCCGCGTCGGTCTCTCGGCCACGCTTGGCGACATGGGGCTGGCAAAGGCCTATCTGCGCCCAGACAGCCCCGAGGAGGTGAATGACGTGGTCGCCGCGGGCGGGGGGGCTGAGTTGCAGCTCCAGCTGCGCGGCTATGTGACCGGTGACAAGGATGATGAGGGGCCATCGGCAACCGACGCCATCGCCCTCCATCTCTTCGGGCACCTTCGTGGCAGCGACAACCTGGTGTTCGCCGGCGCGCGCCAGGCGGTCGAAATCTATTCGGATCGATTACGAACGCTGTGCGAGAAGGAGCATCTGCCGCAGGAATTCTATCCCCATCACGCGAGCCTTTCTCGGGAGCATCGGGATTTCGTCGAACGGCGCCTGAAGGACGGCAGCGCACCGACCACGGCGATCTGCACCTCGACGCTTGAACTCGGCATCGACATTGGCGACGTGACCTGTGTCGGGCAGATCGGAGCCCCCTTCAGCGTGGCCTCGCTCCGGCAAAGGCTGGGCCGGTCAGGACGGCGTCCGGGCAAGCCAGCCATTCTCAGGCAGTATGTCGTCGAGGCGAAGCTCGCCCCGGCGAGCAATTTCTCCGACCGATTGCGACTGGGCTTGGTGCGGGCGACCGCGATGATCGAACTGCTGCTCGAGGGCTGGTGCGAACCACCGCAACGCGGCGCGCTGCACCTCTCGACGCTCGTCCATCAGATCCTGTCCGTGATTGCGCAGCGTGGCGGCGTTCGCGCTCAGCAGCTATATGGGATGCTGTGCCAGAAGGGGCCGTTTCGGCAAGTCGATACTCAGCTCTTTCTCGATGTGCTTCGGGCGCTGGGACACCCGGAGACGGCGCTCATCGAGCAGGCCGATGACGGATTGCTGCTGCTTGGCGCGATGGGCGAAAAACTGGTCGAGCATTACAGCTTCTATGCCGTCTTCCAGACGCCCGAGGAGTACCGGCTGATATCCGGAGGCAAGGAACTGGGCACCCTGCCGATCGACAATCTGATTGTTCCAGGAATGCTGCTCATATTCTCGGGGCGGCGATGGCTGGTGCTCGAAGTCCATGACCGCGATCGCATCATCATGGTCTCACCTGCAAAGGCGGGTGTTCCGCCGCTCTTCGGAGGCGATCCGGGCAATATCCATGACCGGGTGATCGAACGCATGTTCGACATCCTCGAGAACCAAAATCGCCCGATCTACATGGATCCAACCGCGCTGGAATTGCTTGAGCAAGCCCGAAGTCACTATGCCCAATTGCGGTTCGATCATGGTCGTATCGCGCAGCTGGGCGAAAATGCCGCTATCCTCGCCACGAGAACGGGTTCGATTCGAACCACAACGCTTGCTTTGGCCCTGCGCGCAGCCGGATTTACAGTCCAAGTACATGATGGTTTCCTGGAGGTTTTCGGGAAAGACGAAACACCTCCGCTAGTCGATACCCTTGCAGAATTGGCCACTGGCAAGGCTGCGGATCTTTTTGTGCATTCGCCTAATCTGCTGTTTGAAAAGTTCCATCCTCATTTGAGTGAGACATTGCTGCAAAGAGATGCACTTTCAGCTCGGTTGGACGCTGGCGGATTGGCTGAACTTTCCCGCTCACTCATCGAGTGAGAACACCGGTAATAAAAGGGGCCACTTTCCGGTCGGCACCCCCGGATTAAAAAGGGGCCAGTCCTGTTAGACCTCCGCCTTTGGACGGAGGCGGAGGATGAAGAGAGTGGAACTCTATCTTAAGGTCCGCCGCGCTGTGATGGTCGAGGGCATGAGCCGCCGCGGCGCTGCAACCTATTTTGGCATCAACCGCAAGACGGTCGACAAGATGCTGACTTTCCCCGAACCGCCGTCACATGGCCGGTCGGGCAGAACATACGTCCGCAAGCTTGCGGGGCTCACCGAGATCATCGACAAGATCCTGGCGGATGACCGTACGGTGCATCCCAAGCAGCGCCATACGGCGGTGCGGATATTTGAACGGCTGCGCGATGAGTATGGTTTTACCGGCGGCATCACCATTGTCCGTGATTATGTGGCGACCGCCAGGCTGCACAGCCGCGAGGTCTTCATTCCGCTGAGCCACAAGCCCGGGCACGCGCAGGTGGATTTTGGCGAGGCTGACGGGATCATCGGTGGCAAGCTGACGCGGTTTCACTATTTCTGCATGGATCTGCCGCACAGCGACGCGCCCTTCGTCAAAGCCTATCCCGCCGAAGTGGCCGAGGCATTTTGCGAGGGCCATGTCGCGGCGTTCGCGTTCTTCGGCGGGATTCCGCTCTCGATCCTGTACGACAACACCAGGCTGGCGGTTGCGCGGATCCTGGGCGACGGCAAACGCGAACGCAGCCGGATGTTCTCGACCCTGCAAAGTCACTACCTGTTCGAGGACAAGTTCGGTCGGCCCGGCAAGGGCAATGACAAAGGCAAGGTTGAGGGCCTGGTGGGCTATTCACGGCGCCACTTCATGGTGCCGATGCCTGTGGCCGACAGCTTTGATGCAATGAACGCGCGGTTCCTTGAGCAATGCGTGGGGCGCAGGCAAGCCGTGCTGCGAGGGCACAGCCAGAGCATTGGTCAAAGGCTGGCGGCCGATCTGGCGGCGTTCATGGCGCTGCCCGCAGTGGCGTTCGATCCGTGCCATATGGTGACGGGCCAGGCCTCGTCGATGTCGCTGGTCCGTTATCGCACCAATGATTACTCGGTGCCAACGGCCTATGCCTACCAGGAGGTGGTGATCAAAGGCTATGTCGACCGGGTCGAGGTGATTTGCCGTGGGGAACGGATCGCGGTGCATCCCCGCAGCTATGAGCACGAGGACTTCATCCCCGACCCGTTGCATTATCTGGCCCTCCTGGAGCAAAAGCCGCGCGCTCTCGATCAGGCCGCGCCGCTTGATGGCTGGGTTCTGGCCGAGCCGATGCATCGCATACGGCGGTTGATGGAAGCCCGCAGCGGCAAAGAGGGCCGGCGCGAGTTTATCCAGGTGCTGCGACTGTGCGAACGGTTCGAGCAGTCCCTGGTGGAATGGGCGGTGGCGCAAGCGTTGGACATGGGGGCGATCAGCTTCGACGCGGTCAAGATGATCGCGCTGGCCCGGCTTGAACATCGCCCACCGCGCCTTGACCTGCAGCTTTACCCGCATCTGCCGCGCGCCCATGTGGGGCGCACCGATCCGCGCAGCTACATGGGCCTGCTGTCTTCGGCAGGCGTCACGGCGGCAGGAGCACCGGCATGACCGAGACCCCGATGCCGCTGCCTGCCATGGAGCAGGCCTCGACCAGCGTGCCGCCCGCGGTGCTGCTGGCCAACCACCTCAAGGCGTTGAAGCTGCCCACTTTCGTGCGCGAATACGAGAAAGCCGCCCTCGAAGCCGCGCAGGACCGTGCCGATTATCCGCGCTACCTGCTGCGGTTATGCGAACTCGAGCGGATCGACCGCGATCGCCGGATGGTCGAGCGCCGCATCCGCATGGCGAAGTTCCCGCACACCAAAAGCTTCGACACCTTCGACTTCACCGCCCAGCCATCGCTCAACAAGGCGCTGGTGCTGGAACTGGCGCGCGGGGAGTGGATCGAGCAGCGCCGCAATGTCATCGCGTTGGGCCCAAGCGGCACGGGCAAAACGCATGCCGCGCTCGCGCTCGGTCTTGCCGCCTGCCAGAAGGGGCAAAGCGTTGCGTTCACCACGGCAGCGGCGCTGGTGCATGACCTCATGGAGGCCCGGGACGAGCGGCGATTGCGCGTGCTCCAGAAGCATCTAGCCTCGGTCAAGCTGCTGATTCTGGACGAGCTCGGGTATGTGCCATTCACTGCCGTCGGCGGCGAACTGCTGTTCGAGGTTCTCAGCCAGCGCTACGAGCGCGGCAGCACGCTGATCACCAGTAATCTGCCCTTCGATGAATGGACATCGGTGTTCGGATCCGAGCGGCTCACCGGAGCCCTGCTCGACCGGCTGACCCACCATGTCCACATCCTCGAGATGAATGGCGAGAGCTTCCGCCTCGCCAGTAGCCGCAAGCGCCAAAAGGACAAGGAGGGCAGCAAGATGCCATGATTTAAAACGGCTATCGGCTGCGGGAAATCGGCTTCCGCTCCGCTACAGCCGCTTCCCCGCAGCCGATAATCCCCAGCCTCAACCCGAGGCTTTTTGTTCGAACCAACTGGCCCGTTTTTAAACCGGTGGTTGGCCCCATTTTATGACGGCGTTGACAGGCTGTGCGCAAGAACGCGGAAGGTTTCGCCGCGTCACAAGCGGAGCGCCTCAAGGAGACCAGCGACGGCGTCCGCAGCCTCTCCGATAGGCTCCTCACCTCGCAGCGGGAGGGACGCGACGAACAGCGCGCAGCGCTCGAGGCGGTCCAGGGCAAGATCGTGCAGCTGACCGACAGTAACGAGAAGCGCCAGGAGGCGCTGCGCGAGACGGTCGCCGGCAGCCTCGATACCCTCCGCACCGACAATGCGGACAAGCTCGAGAAGATGCGCGCGACGGTCGAGGAAAAACTGCAGGGCACGCTGGAGAAGCGGCTCGGCGAATCCTTCCAGCTCGTGAGCGAACGCCTCGAGCAGGTCCACAAGGGGCTTGGCGAGATGCAGAACCTCGCCACCGGCGTGGGCGATCTGAAGCGCGTCCTCAGCAATGTGAAGTCACGCGGCGGCTGGGGCGAGGTCCAACTCGGCATGCTGCTCGAGGACATGCTGACGAAGGACCAGTTCGCGACGAACGTCCGTATCCGGCCCGATTCCGGCGAGATCGTCGAATTTGCGGTCCGGCTGCCCGGCCGTTCCGGCGAGGACATGCCGCTCTGGCTGCCGATCGACGCAAAGTTTCCGCATGAGGATTACGACCGTCTCCTCGTCGCGCAGGATAGCGGAGCGGTCGATGACGTCGAGAAGGCTGCGCTGGACCTTGAGCGAGCCATCAAGCTTCAGGCGAAGACGATCTGCGAGAAATACGTCCACCCGCCGCATTCGACCGATTTCGCGATCATGTACCTGCCGACCGAAGGCCTGTTCGCCGAGGTGATCCGCCGCCCCGGCCTTGCCAGCGAGATTCAAACCAAGCACCGCGTCATGATCCAGGGGCCCACCACGCTTGCCGCGCTCCTTAGCAGCCTGCAGATGGGGTTCCGCACGCTGGCGATCGAAAAGCGTTCAAGCGAGGTCTGGCAGGTCCTCGGCGCAGCGAAGGCCGAGTTCCTCAAGTACGGGCAAGTTTGGGAGAAGCTCGGCAAGCAGCTCGACACCGCCCGCAAGACCGTAGACGAGGCTGGCAAGCGCACCCGTGCGGTCAGCCGCAAGCTTCGAGACGTAGAGACGCTGGAGGGATCCGAAGCACCGGCACTCATCGATCTCGTGCTGGGCGAGGAAGACGACCAGGAACTCTTGTCGACTGAAGCGATAGATTCATGAGCCGCCGCTGACATCAGCAGGGGCGGGGTAGAGCCATCAAAATAATGAACAGACGACCAGTTTAAGCACTTCGAAGGCGACTTCGCTGCGTCGGCTATGTCAGCGGAATCTCCTATAGAACGATCTTACTTATGCCCACGAGGACAAGCGGCAGTCACCTTATGTCACCCAGCTTGACAGGAGGGCAGCAAGTTGCCGCATCATTTTGCCGTCTGGAGACCGAGCGAGAATTTGAAAAGCTGACTCGGGATGAAACCCATATCCTTCCAGCGGTGTCGTTAGCAGCATGAGCTGCTCCCATGGGTCCGTGTCGCCAAGGACCGACAAAATGGTATCGAGGCCGCTCAGGATTTCGTTATCGACGAACTGGGCAGCGGGGAAACCCACTCTCCCCTGATAGGTAACGCCCAGTAGCCGCCGCTGGCGGTATTGCTCATCGACAACCTCGACACCGCTGCCAAGCCGGGCAGCAACCTCGGCGTAGCTGAGCATTCCGCCTGCGCGCTCGGCCATTTCCTTCCGGAATTGGTCACTTTTGGAATCCGCCTCTCCTTGTGTTTGGGCGGTCGGCATTACTTCCTCCTGCGTGGCGCGATCCCGATGCATCAAGCTGAAAGCCGCATTGCGGGACAATCCCATACGATGCTGACACACGCAGTTATCGGAATTGCCCTGCATATCCTTCATTTGCCGTGAAGGTGAACTCCATAAGTCAATGCACGATAAGATGTTGCTGACTATGGGAGAGCTTATATGCGGAGAGGAAGGCCTGGGACGGGTGTAGAAGCTTTGAAGAGAGCATTCGTGTTCGTTTTTGGTATAAAGGTTCCCGATGCCGCGTTAATCTGCAGATGGCGCCCACGAAGGCCAATATTCGAGCAGCGGAACGGCTCATGGTGCGTGTGCGGGAGGAGATAGAACTCGATATCTTCGACTTCAAACGGCATTTCTTTCAATCGAGAGATGCCTTGCATTCTCAATTCGATGCATTTGCCCAGGCATGGCTGGGGCAGCTCGTACTCGCGAAATCGACCCTTGAAGGCTACAGGAAAGCCATGCGGCAGATTTGGATACCTGCGTTCGGCAGCCGTCATCTTGCCCATATCAAGCCTTCGGAAATCCGCGAGATCATCTGCGAACGCGTCAAGACGGTGTCGGCCCGGACGATCAATAACGACCTGATTCCTCTGCGTGCTCTGTTCCGGACCGCGATCGAGGAGGGGCTGCTCGATCGTTCGCCGATGATGCCGATCCATAACCTCAAGATCCCGGATCATCTTCCCGATCCCTTCACCAGGGAGGAGATGGAGGCGATACTGACACATCTGAAAACCAATGCTCCCGAACAGGTGTCAACCGGCGCGCAAAACTGACCCCCTATCGGCGTCCAATATTGACCCCACCTTTCGGTAGTCAGGCGGTTATCCCGGTAGTCGATAGGAGGGGCCCACGGACGACGACGCGCACCGTCAGGTGTGCTGGCGGCGGCGTCCGTGGGAGGTCCCTGTTGACCCACCGGGTTAACCGCCGGGGATGGGGGTCCGGGGGAAGGGGTTTTCGGCTCAGTTCCGGTTTTTGAACCGCCAGCTGTCATTGCCCGTCTCGATGATGTCGCAGTGGTGGGTGATGCGATCGAGAAGCGCGGTGGTCATCTTGGGGTCGTGGAAGACGCTCGGCCATTCGCCGAAGGCGAGATTGGTCGTGATGATGACCGAGGTCTTTTCGTAGAGCTTGCTGATCAGGTGGAAGAGCATCTGACCACCGGACCGGGCGAACGGCAGGTAGCCCAGCTCATCGAGCACCACGAGATCAAGCCGCGAGAGTTGGGTGGCAAGGCTGCCGGCCTTGCCCAGGCGAGCCTCTTCCTCAAGCCGGTTCACCAGATCGACCGTATTGAAGTATCGGCCTCTGGCACCGGCGCGCACCACCGCGGCGGTGATGGCGAGAGCCAGATGGGTCTTGCCTGTGCCTGTTCCGCCGATCAGCACGATATTGCGGCGTTCCGGCAGGAACGAGCCCGTATGAAGCGAGCGGATCAGTTCTTCGTTGATCGGCGTGCCATCGAACATGAACCCATCCAGGTCCTTGATCGCCGGAAGCTTGGCTGCGGTCATGCGGTAACGGATCGATGCTGCATCCCGGTGCGCCGTCTCCGCACGCAACAGGTCGCCCAACATCTCCATGACCGTTCTGTCGCGGCGGATGCCGTTGGTGACGGCATCATCGAAGGCCGTCACCATGCCCTTGAGCCCCAGCCCCTTGAGGGCGGCCATGATCTCATGCCGCTGCATCGAGGTCTCGCACGGTATCGTAGCGGCCGCAGTTCGCCTCTGGCGGATGTTTGAGCTTCAGGTTGACGACGACGTCCATAGCCTGGGCATCATGAGGCTCGCGTCGACGGGACAGGATGTTGAGGATGATCTCGTCGCTGACAGTACCGGCGCCGAGTGCCTCGCGCACTGCGGCCTCGACAGCCTCCAGGCCATCTTCGGGAACAGCGGCGAGGACGCGTACAAAGCGCCGGTCGGCATCGTCGCCCTTGCCCAGCCTGCGCCGAAGTTGGGCCAGGGCAGGTGGGAGAGCCCAGTCCTGGAAGGGGGCGCCATTGCGCAACGCACCGGGCTTGCGAGCGAGGATGGGCAGGTAATGCCATGGATCGAAGATCGTCTGGTTCCGACCGAAGACCCGTTCGTGTTCGGCCACGACAGCGCCGTCGCAGCGGATCACGATGCGCGTTGCATAGGCCCGCACCTGCACAGCCTGATGGGCCGCCTTTGCCATCACCGAGTACCGATTGCGATCGAAGCTCACGAGGCACGTCGAACTGGCCACGTGTTCGCTCTCGAAGAACCCGTCGAAGGGAGCCGGTAGCGGTTGCAGCATCGGCCGCTCCGCCTCCAGCGCCTGCGCGATCGTCATATCTTCCTGGTCAGGGTGCTGGTTGCGTTCCGCCCAGCGCCGGCACTCGGCCTCCAGCCAGATGTTCAGTTCCTCGAGGCTGGCAAACCGCAGGCGCGGCTTGAACAGGCGCTCCCTGCTGGTCTGAACCTGGTTCTCGACCTGTCCCTTCTCCCACCCTGCGGCAGGACTGCAGGCCACCGGCTCAACGCGATAGTGGTCCGTCATGATCAGGAACCGCCGGTTGAACAGGCGTTCCTTGCCGGTGAACACCGTCGTCACCGCCGTCTTCATATTGTCGTAGATGCCGCGCGTCGGAACCCCACCGAAGAAGGCAAAGGCGCGGGCATGTGCGTCGAACACCATCTCCTGCGTCTCGCGAGGATAGGCACGGACAAATGGTGCCCGTGACCAGCAAAACCGCATATGCGCGACCTTCACGCGCATCGGCTTGCCGGCGATCTCGACGTCCTCATGACTCCAGTCGAACTGGTAAGCCTCGCCGGGCCGGTACATCAACGGAATGAACGCCTTGGCCATATCGCAGGCCTCGACACGACGCTCACGCTTCCAGCGCGCAGCATAGCGCCGCACAGCGTCATAAGAGCCGCCGAACCCTTCGCGCTGGAGCAGATCATGGATCCGCGTCATGCGAAGCCGGTCACGCCGGGGCAGCCCTTCGTTCTCTTCAAGCAGCTCTTCCAGGCGGGTGCTGAAAGGGCCGGTCTGCGGCCGATGCTGTTCCTTGCGCTCGTAACTGGCATCTGCGTTCGGTGCCCGGACCGCTGTCGCGCGACATTCAGGTTGAGAAAGCGCGACAAACAAGATGAGAATCCTGCGTTCCGGGATTGGCGAAGGGCGTAGCCCGTAGCCGATCCCGGAACGCAGGAGGCGCCTTTTGAAGGGTGCCTGTGATGGTCGTGGTGGTCGCTATGCATTGGGTTTTCCCAGGGAGGAGGACCTGACGTGTGGCGGGCCGACACATCAACGATCATCAGGTGAGACTTTTCATGACCCACAGACGTAACGATCCCGTCGCCCTGGCGGCGGCCAAGGCCGGTTTCAGCCCGGCGACCGGCTACCGGGTGCTGCAGGATGCGCGCCTGCGTTCCCAGCGACAGGCGCCGCGCGGCCGACGGCGGCCTGATCCGCTATCAGGCATTTTCGAAGAAGTCGTCGTGCCGATGCTGGAGGCCGCCCCCGGTCTTCGTCCTGTCGCGATCTTCGAGGAACTGCGCCGCCGGTACCCGGATACCGAGTTCGGCTCACGACGAACCCTGGAGAGGCGTATTCGCGACTGGCGCGCTCTGAACGGCCAGGATCGGGAAGTCATCTTCAGGCAGGTTCATGAACCGGGTCGGCTCGGCATGTCCGATTTTACGTGCATGAACGATCTGGACGTCGCCATCGCCGGGGCACCGCTGGATCACTTGCTCTATCACTTCCGCCTGCCTTGCGGTGGCTTTGAACATGGGCATGTCATTTTGGGCGGCGAGAGTTTCGTCGCCCTGGCCGAAGGGCTGCAGAATGCGCTCTGGTCTGCCGGCGGAGCGCCCAGGCTCCACCGCACCGACAGCCTGTCGGCCGCCTTCCGCAATCTGGACGCCGATACGAAGGCCGACCTGACCAGGCGGTATGACGCCCTATGCGCCCATTATGGAATGGAGCCGACGCGCAACAACACAGGCATTGCTCACGAGAACGGTGCGATCGAGAGCGCCCACGGCCATATCAAGGCCGCAGTGAAGGACGCGCTGTTGCTGCGCGGAACCACGGACTTCACCGACCTTGCCGATTATCGCCGCTTCATCGACGAAGTCGTGACCGCAAGGAACCGGCGCCATGGTCCCGGCATCGATGCCGAACGCAAGGCGCTGCGATCCCTCCCAAACATGCGGACAACCGATTACGAGGAAGTCCTCGTGACGGTGACGTCCTCGGGCGGCTTCACCCTGCGCAAGGTGTTCTACACGGTCCCCTCGCGCCTGATCGGACATCGCCTGCGAGTGCGCCTTTACGACGACCGTCTCGATGTCTTCATCGGCGGCACAAGGCTCATGACCCTGCAGCGCGGCCGCGCCGGTGCGAACGGCAAGCACGGCCACGTTGTCGATTATCGTCATGTCATTCATTCCCTGCGCCGCAAGCCGATGGCCCTGCGGGGATTGGTCTATCGTGACAGCCTGTTCCCCCGCGCGCCCTACCGCCTCATGTTCGAGCACTTGCTGGACGCCGTGGGCGAGAAAGAAGCCTGCCGGATCATGGTCGAGCTTCTGGCCATGGCCCACGAGCGCGCCTGCGAGGCGGAGCTCGCCCATCTCCTGGAGGAGGACCTGGCGATCCGCAGGATCCCATGCCTGGCGGCATTACGGGCACGCTTCAGCCCCGATCCCGCCACTTTACCCGAAGTCGTAGTCGAGATGGTGTCGCTCTCGATCTACGACGGGCTGATCGAACAGGGAGAAGCAGCATGAGCACGGCTCCCATGATCGACGCACAGCGCCTGAGCCTGATGCTCAATGAACTGCGCCTGCCAACCATCAAGCATATCTGGGGAGATTTTGCGGCCCAGGCGGATAAGGAAGGATGGCCCGCGAGCCGGTTCCTTGCAGCTCTCGCCGAACACGAACTCGCCGAACGCGATCGCCGCCGGATCGGGCGTCATCTTGCCGAAGCCCACCTGCCGGCGGGCAAGACACTGGACTGCTTCGCCTTCGAGGCTGTGCCAATGATCTCCAAGGCTCAGGTCATGGCCCTGTGCGCCGGCGATGGCTGGCTCGACCAGGGTTCCAATCTCATCCTGTTCGGCCCGCCAGGCGGCGGTAAAAGCCATCTGGCGGCGGCGATCGGCCTGGCATTGGTGGAAAATGGCTGGCGAGCGCTGTTCACCCGCACCTCCGACCTCGTTCAGCGTCTGCAGGTCGCTCGCCGCGAACTGACGCTGGAATCCGCCATCGCCAAGCTCGACAAGTACCATCTGCTCATCCTCGACGACTTCGCCTACGTCTCGCGCGATCAGGCGGAAACCTCCGTCCTCTTCGAATTGATCAGCGCCCGATACGAACGCAGATCCTTGCTCATCACCGCCAACCAACCCTTCGGTGAGTGGAACCGCGTCTTCCCGGACCCGGCAATGACGCTCGCTGCAGTCGACAGGCTCGTACATCACGCCACGATCTTCGAGATGAACGTCGAAAGCTATCGCCGGCGCACAGCCCAGGCCCGCCGCACCGGGGCTGGACGTCCTGCCGCCTACACCACACCCAAAGTCCTCGAGACCATCCGCGACAATCAGGATGAGAACGAGGTCCTTGCCAGCGACAATTAAAATCGGCACTGAATGACGCGCCGCGACAATCACATTCTCATCCTGATTGACGCGCAATCCTCATCCTGTTTGTCGCGCTACAGACCGCCTTGCGCACCGTGTTGCGCGACAGCCGCAAATCCCGCGCTATCGCCTTGATCGGCTTACCGTCCCGGTGCTCCCGACGGATCCTCGTAATCGTCTCCACAACCAACATCCCTGTACCCGCCGTCCGGAACCCAAACGGCGGCGCTTCTCACAATGAGATGAAGGGGGTCAATTTTAGACGCCGATCACCCCGCTAAGGGGGTCAATTTTGCACGCCGCTCCACACGAACAGGCATGGAACTGGTACGAGTTCGCCTTCGGCACCGGCATGCGGCCGAGCGAGCAGATCGCTCTCCTCTGGGAGGACATCGACTGGGTCGGAAATTCGGTTCGGGTCAAGCGCGCCAGGGTCCGGGCTCAGCTGAAACCGACAAAGACCTATCAGGTTCGCGATGTGTTGCTCAGCGATCGCATGATGGAGGTGCTCAAGCGACAGAAAGCGCACAGCTTCGAAGAGGGCAGGGCGCCGATCTTCCTCAATCCGATGACGGGCCGGGCATGGCCGGATGTTCAGGAACAGAGGAAAACGTACTTCCAGCCGGCACTCAAGGCTCTCGGAATCCGCAAGCGTCATGCCTATTGCACACGAGCGACTTTCGCGACCACGGCGCTGATGGGTGGCGTCAATCCATCCTATATCGCTCGTCAGCTGGGGCACAAGAACGCCGCCGTGACACACAAGCACTATGCGCGTTGGATCGATGGTTCCGATAGCCGGAAGGAGGCGAGGAGGGTCAGCCGGTTGTTCGGTCGCGCCTGACGCCTGTTGAAAGCACTTGCGTCGAGAAAAACAGGCCTCGAAATGATTTTGGCCACGATTCCGCTTGGAATCTCAAGGGATTGATGAGGGGTTTTGGCCACGCCCTCCAAACCATCCAAACAATATCAACTACTTGTCTGGTGACCCCTACGGGACTCGAAAAAAAACCGGATTTTCAGGGCACTACAGGGTATCAGAGGGGAAATAAACCGCTGTTTTTCAACAATCCGATTACCCTCGAATACCCTCCAATGCCCTAAATGGGCCACCTGATTGGGCCACCTACAGTGACAAGTGGCCCACTACCATTATCCCGTGAACAGTCAACCCGCCGAGCTCGAATAGCTGTCGAGCGACGCCCTCTGGATCGTCGTATATCAGGGAGCGTGAGCATCGGTGCGGGCGGCCAAAATATACCATCTTGTTAACCACTTCTGCGTGTCGGTTCCCCTCATAACGGCGAATTGCCGAACGAGGGATTTCAGGCATGATGCGCTCGGAACATTCCGTTCCGACCAGGGGGGGCAAGAACGGGGCATCGGCGCGGTTTGCCGATGACGCCCAAGTGGGACGGAGAGCGATGCCCATGAAACAGGATGCTCATATTCAACCCATGCTGGACGTGCACGGCCGCCCAGCCGTTTTCGCGCCTCTTTGCAAGTCGATCATCAACGCAAGAGCGATGTCGACAGCGGCGTTTGGATCTCTCTGTTCCGATCCGGGAGGCGAGATGCTTCTCGATCTCTATTGGCGCGAAAGCCAAGGGTTGAAGACATCCCTGACAAGCATGTGGCTCGCCTCGAAAGCGTCGGAGATGACGGCCCGCCGCTGCCTGGCGGTGATGGAGGAACAAGGAATTGTCGAGCGAATGCCCGATCCTTCCGATGGACGCCGCACCAACGTGCGGTTCACGGCGGAGGGCCGCAAGAAGATGGACGACTGCTTCAGCGCCCTTCTCGTCGGCTACGCAGAGACCTGTCAGGACTGCGCGCGCAATTGCCATGATGGGCCGTCGTCAGATGGCTGTGCCAGCCTTTGGAACAGCATACCCTTTTGTGCCTTGCTTGGCGACCTATCCGTCACCTCCACAGGTCGAAGGCAATGAAGTAACCGCCTGACTCAGCATCACGCCATTGCTCGGGAAAGCTGATCAGGATCGATGCCGATACGCTCCCCGATCGAGCGGGGCATCTCGGCGCTGGTCTCCCGACGACAACGGTGTTGCCGCCGGGAGTGATAGCCGCGCCAAATGGCTTGGCGCGACGCGGGGGCGACTTTTAGCAAAGGCCTCGACAACATCCAGCGCAGATGATCTCCGCTTGCCGTTGCGGAGCGTCATTGCAACGTATCCCATTGCTGCGTGAGAATCCGGCGGTAGCCGGTTTCGGTCATCCATCTGGCGCGGCGCAGATGATCCTCCCAACAATGCCGCGTGCGCTCGGGCTCGGCGAGGGGGTCGCGGTGCAGCACGATCCGGGCAACCTCCTGCCAGTCTGCGCCTTCGGCGTCAGCATCGAGCAGCCGCAAATAGGTGATGGTATGCTGATCGTCATAGGGCGTGATGTTGTCGGACCAAGGCACGTCGTCCGCAACATCAGGATCCAATTCGGGCTTCGGCTTCTTCACCTTGCCTCTCCTTCGAGTGCGGACCACGCGCTAGTTTGTCGACTTTGGCTTAACGTTGGCGCGGTTCAGTTCGAGGAGAAACCAATCTCGAAACTTTCCCATATGTTCTCCCGCATCAGCGACAATCTGCGCCACTAGCTCCTCACTTAGATCATCCTTCTTCAGGTCTAGATCTCGAAGAGCACACGTCACCATATGACGTTGAAAGACGTATATCGCATTACGGATATATCCACGCACGATCATCTCAATCGATCGCTCATTACCGTTTGCGTCATTGATGAGCTTTTCTATGGCCACAACCGTAGGATTTGGATCAGCAATCGTCTGCTGCATTTCCGGCGTCAGCTTCCTTTCCAGATCAGGCATAGATTACTCCGGATCGCTTACTCAGGCCATGCCGGAATATTCGCACGGGCATACCCGGCAGACAAGGCTTGGCTGTAGCCAACTCCATCGGACTTCCTTCCGCAGTATCACCATTGAACCGCCGGTCACGGTCAATACGGATCTGAGGAGAGGAGGAGATGCCGCGTGCGCGGAAGGTTCTCTCCATACTCCATCATAGTCCTCGTGATCTCACGTCGCGTCGCCGTTGTGGGAGGGAAGAGGGGCTTGGGCTGGAGGATAGCCTTCAGCTGGAGAATTTCTCATGGCCCTTTCGCGGACCAGCGCCGATCCCCGCTTGCACGCCGCCGCCGCCAGCATCGTCAAATCCCTGGGCGGCGAATGGAAGCCATCGGGCGCAATGTGCCGGTGCCCCGCTCATGACGACCATCGCCCAAGCCTGTCGGTCCGGGTCGGTGAACGCGGTATCCTGTTCAAATGCTTCGCGGGCTGCTCAACGCTCGAAGTCATTCGCGCACTTCGCGGTGATCGGCGTAGCATCCCTTCGAGCGAAGGCGGCTGCACCATGCCCGATGGACGGAAGCGTCAGCTGTCGGGGCGGATATGCTCGCTCTGGAAGGAGGCTTCCCCAGTCAATGATACACCGGCCGATGCCTATCTGGCATCACGCAGACTGGCTGGTTCGCATCCCTCGCTCCGCTATCATGATCGGGTTCCTTACGGGCGCGGGGAGACCGTCCGTTTCCGCCCCGCGCTGCTTGCCGCCGTGGAGTGCGATACCGGCGTCGTAGCCCTTGAGCGGCTATTCCTCGATCTTTGCACTGGTCTGCCAGTCACTGATCTCGATCCGCCGAAACGGCTTCTGGGCCGTCCTCTTGGCGGCGCGGTTCGTTTTGGCGCGGCGACCAGTGTGCTCGGCCTTGCGGAGGGCTGGGAGACCGCATGGTCCGCGCATTTTCTGCTGGGCATTCCGGTCTGGGCCGCGCTTGGGTCCGATCGCTTGCCGTTCGTCACCATTCCCGAGCGGGTCGAGCATCTCATTCTGCTCCCCGACGACGATCCGCCCGGACGACGATGTGCGCGGCGGGCTCGTCATGCGCATGCGCGGCCCGGCCTTATGATCGAGACGAGATTCCCCGGCGGCGGCTTCAACGACTGGAACGACCGGCATCGCGCAGAAGGGGGAGAGGGAGGGAGGGAGGGAGGTGGTTGGGGCAGGCAACCTGACGGTCAGCTGCGCTCCGCACATTCAGGCACATGCGGCGGAATGGACGCCGACGCGGCCCTGACCAGCCCGCCATATTCGACAAGGAGACGAGCCTTGACCTCGCCACAACCGAGCTATCCTGCCATGCTGCCCCTCTCGAAGATCGTGAAGGGCGACAATCCCCGCCGCTATTTCGACCGGAAAAAGCACGACGAGATGGTGGCTTCCATCCGGCTACGCGGCATAATCCAGCCCATATTGCTTCGCCCGAGGGGCGATGTCTTCGCCATCGTCGCCGGAGAGCGCCGTTACCGGGCAGGGCTGGAGGTCTACGGCCCCGACGGCGAAGTACCGGTCATCATCCGCGAGATGACGGACCAGGAGGCGCTCGAAGCTGCGATCGCCGAGAACGACGACCGTGACGATCCTTCGGAGACCGAGCAGGCGGATGCCGCCGTCCGCTACCTCGCTGCGTGCCAGGGCGACCGGGCCGAGGCCATACGGCGGCTCGGATGGTCCCGCGACAAGTTCGATCGCCGCCTCGCGCTCGCCGAGCTTTCGGACACCGTAAAGTGCGCGCTCGACGAACGCAGGATCAAGCTCGGCCACGCCGAACTACTCGCCGCGGTTCCCGGCGACAAGCAGGACAAGGCCCTCGAAACGATCCTGAAAGCCGGTCTCGACGTGAACAAGACGCGCGAACTGCTGATGCGCGTCACGCAGCACCTTGGCAGCGCATGCTTCGACAAGAGTGAATGCACGACCTGCCCGTTCAACTCGGCCACGCAACGCGCGCTTTTCGAAACCCATGTCGACGACGGCTATTGCACCAACGCAGCGTGCTTCGATCTGAAGACGGAAGCCGCAGAAGTGATCCGTTTCGAACAAGAGGAGCGCGCGGCGAAGGCAGCACGGGCCGCGGCTCCGCCCCACGTCGAGACAGTCGAAGGTGACGAAAACGATGATGTGATCGACGAAACCGTATCATTGACCGACTCTCAGCCGCTCTCGGAAGATACGACCTTGGACCTGGACAGCATCGCGATGCGCGCGCCTACGCCCGCCGCGCCGGTCAAGCCCGCGACCAGCGCCAGTGCCGCGGACAAAACGGCCGTCACCGCCAAATCGATTGCAAATCGTACCACCGAACTTCGCGAAGCGACTTGGCGGACTGCGCTCGCCCGGGCGCTGGCAGGCAATGCCGCGCACGCGCAGACTACCATCCTTGTCGCCGCGATGTCGGGTACGCTCTCGCAGATCAAGCCTGACACGCTGACGTCGCGCGCCGGCATCCTGGTCGGCGCCTCGTTTCCGAACCTCGACTATAGCGCCAAGATCGCGGCGATCCGCGCGCTGCCCGACGCCCGGGCGGCGAACGTGCTGTCCGTCATCGGCGCCGCTTACGCCAAAGATGTGGCCAGCTTCGGCCATGTCGCCGATCTCGCGAGGATATTCGAGGTCGACCTGCGCGACAGCTGGAAGGTCGATCAGGCGTTCCTCGAGCGATACACCAAGGACGAGCTCAAATTCATTGCCCGGGAATGCGGCCTCATCGCGCATGTGGGCGAAAAGCGGTTCGCCAAGATGCTCGCGTCGAAGAAGCCCGAGCTGATTACCGGCATGCTCAATCGCATCGGCTTCGATTGGGCTGGGCGCCTGCCGAGCGCGATGACCCTCGACGGCACCTATGGCCCGCCCCCGGATCGCGCTGTGCCGCACGCCAAAGCGCCGATCCCGGAACTCGCTGCCTGACCCGCTTCCCCACACTCCCAGACAAAGGACTACCGACATGCTTGTTACAAGCCTGCTCCCGCTGCTCGCCCGCTATTCGCTCGGCCTCGACCTCGTTGCCGGACCCGACGAGACCGTCACCCTGACCATCATTCCGCGCAAGGCGGACCCCAAGTCTGCCGCACTCGACGCCAGCGAGACCCGGCCGATCTCGATCACGGCCAGCGCGGCGGAGATCGATGCGGAATTGGCCCGTGGCGCAGACGGCGCGCTGGGCCAACTTATCGCCACGCGCAGGACGCTCGCCGACCAGGTCGCGGAGCAGCGGCAGGCTGACGAGGACGCGAAGGCCGCCGCCGCGGAAACTGCGAAGGCAAAGGCTGCCAAGACTGCGGCAACCAAGCCCCCAGCGCCGACCAGCCCTCCCAAAATCCAGACGCCGACCAGCCCGCCGGCCGACGCCAAGCCGGATGAGCCCGCCACCCTGTTCTGAGCGGCGCCGTTCGCACTGTCCCATCATCAACACGGAGGTTCGTATGCAGATCAATCACCTCAGGCGCGCCTATCGCTACGATGGCATCGATCTTCCGGTGCCGCCACACCTCGCGGGCGACCCCGATGCCCTGCGTGCCTACCACGCGACGCTCTATCCGGCGATCCTCAACGCCGAGATGATCGATGGCGGCGTAACCGGCGGCGCGCACGTCACCGAGTATCGCCGCGCGGTCGGCACCAAGGGCTGATCGATGCCGCAACGCAAGCGCGCGGCCATCCCGGCCGCACCCCACAGAAGCCTCATCGAATGGATCGAGAACGATGGCAACTCGACCGATATCTCCCAGCCTGCCTGCAGCAGCCAAGCCCAGGCGCTCCATGCGCGGATCCTCTCCGATCCCAGCAACGGAAACCGCGAAACCCCCGAACCGCTTGCATCCCCATCCGGCTTGCGCCTCCCGCCGCTCGGTTGATCTTGCGGGGCGTGTCGTCGCGATCTCGGCGGATGTCCCCGCGATATTCGATGCGCCGCTGCCGCCACATCACAAGCTGATCGGCCGCTGGGTCGCCGCGCGGGAAACGTCGTCGGAACTGTACACGCGCGCGGCTGCCCGTCGGCATATCGAAGGCGTTTTCAACGCCGCCGTGCTCAAAATCCTCGATCCCATTGAAATCGCCGATTTCAGGGTTGCCGTCATTCTCAACGAAGAGGACGGCACGCCGGCTATTGCCGTGATCTGCCACAGCCTGGGCCAGATCGACCTCGGGTGGATCGAAACCGGCAATGCCCCCATTTCGTGGCGCGCCGCCGCGTACAGGGCGCTCGAGCAGTGCCTCGGCCGTGTCCTTCCGATCTTCGGCTACCGGGATCTCTTCAACGAGATTTCAATGTACTATTGGGACGGCGAGATCGACGACGAGGGCGCCCGCCAAAGCCTGATAGCCTATCACGGGGCGGGTGCAGACGAGCTCGATGAACTCACGCTGCCGTCCGAGATGAACGCGCGGCGGCCCGAATGGATGATCGAGGCAAACGCGGCGCCACCGGCGCGGCTCCCAGCCGGTCTGCGGCAGAAGCTGGCGAGATTGCGCACGGCGCATAAGGCCGTCGGCTCTCTCCGGCCCGAACGCAACGCCTGGGACTTCGATTTGCAGGTCGCCTACGACTATATCCCCGGCATCGAGGAATGCTCGTCCCTCCCACCACTCACGCTCGTTCCCTTCGACCACTTCGCGCGCGAACTGGATGACGTCGGCCGCAACGGCATGGAGATGGGCTTCATGGAGGTGGCCGGGCTCTGCCCACTGCCGGATGCAAACCACATCGACGACTGGTTCGCGTCGCTGCGGCTCGGCGCGGAATTCCTGCTCGCAGCGCAAGAGCTGATCCAGCTCGATCCAGCCCAATTTTGAGGTATCTCATGTCCGAACATTCAACCCAGTTCGAAGCCGCTGGCGGCGGTCTGGTCCTGAGAGGAGCGATCCTGCTCTACCGCAGCGAGGGTCCGCGTAATTTCAGTTCCCATGGTCCCCATCGCGGGGATGCGGCGGCGTTCGCCAGCATGCACGCCGTCGAGCATGACGAGGAGGGCCGGCCGACGATTGCGGCGGGCGTCCCGTTGTCGCGCGCGCATCTGCGGCAATGGACTGAAGCCCTCGGGCGGACGGTCCGGCCGGAACTTCTTCCGGAAAACGTGCTGGTCGCTCACCCCGACATGCTCGCATGGTGGGTGCCGGAGCAGGTGCGTCCGGCCTATTTCGACCTGTCGACGCGCTTGGCGGGGCTTCGGGTCCTGACGGAACGAACCGTCGTGCCGGTCCCCTATCCCGCACATCTGTTCATCGCCACCCGGTCGCGTCTCGGCGTGTACGCGCTTCCTGTGAACGAGCGCCCCACTGCCGACACCCGCGTGCTGCACTCACCTATCCTCAATGTCTTCGTCAACGGCTCACTTTGCTGGGGCAATATCCCGATACCGAGAGCGATCGCCATCGCGTCCATTCCGGAGTTCGAGCGAGCGGTGTTCGACAGCTGGTCGACGCACCCCAATCCGGGACAGGAGTTCACCGTCAGCGGCAAGGGCGGCCTGGTCAGGCTCTGGGACGATCTTGCCGCCCGCCGGGCGAAGCGCTTT
Source organism: Sphingomonas sp. IC081 (assembly GCF_006874585.1). Classification (GTDB taxonomy): domain Bacteria; phylum Pseudomonadota; class Alphaproteobacteria; order Sphingomonadales; family Sphingomonadaceae; genus Novosphingobium. The sequence continues at coordinate 1,795,407 of NZ_CP029761.1, read as the reverse complement.
CCGGTCGGACGTCTCAAGGCCTTCGGCGCCGGCGCCCGAGGGCCTGCGCGCCGAGCCTCGGTCGAGCCGATGACCGTCGGCAAAATCATCGGAGGCGCGAAATGACGACCCTACTCGCCGACGATCCCACGGCGGCCGCGCTGCTTGCCGATGTGCCCTGCTATCCGGTCCCGCTCCAGGGAGGATCGCCCGCCCTCGACGCGCTTCGCGCCGCTCGCGTCGGACACGGCCTCGCCGTGGGGAATGACGGCGTCCTGCTGATTCTGCGCCGTCCATGGCTCGCGCTCGACATCCCCGTCACGCCGCCGATCGCCGCGCACCTTCCTTATGGCAGTGTCGGCGGCCCCAAGGCAGACCTGCGCTGTGGATTCATCCCCAGCGAACATCTCGCATCGATCCTCGATTTTCTACGCGCCGCTCTGCCGAATGAGGCGGCGGCATTCGTTCTCTGGAACGAGGCGACGCGGGAGTTCGCCGTGGAATTTCCCGTCATTGACGAGGCCACGCCCTCGCGCCTCGTCTACCGCACGCCGGTCCTGTCGCCGGACTGGCACATGATCTGCGACATCCACAGTCACGGGGCGGGCGCATCCTTCTTCAGCGCCACCGACGATGCCGACGACGCGCATGCGACGAAGATATCGCTCGTGTTCGGCCGGTTGGACCAGCCCGACGGCCCCACGAGAGCGTCGCGCCTCTGCGCGGGCGGCATGTTCATTCCGCTGCCGCGCAGCCCATTCGCAGGAGACCATCATGCCGCCTGACACCAGCGACCGCCATTTTCTTCCAGCCGCATTCGGCGACCGCATGCTTAAGGTTCTGCTCATAGGCTGCGGCGGCAACGGCGCACAGATGCTTATGGGACTCGCCTCGCTCGACACGGCGCTGCGCGCGATCTCCTCGCGATCGCTTCATGTCACCGTGGTCGACGACGATATCGTCACCGAGGCCAACCTCGGCCGACAGCCCTTCTTCCGCTGCGACCTCGGCAACCCCAAAGCGCGGACGCTGACCGAGCGGATCAACCTCGCGCATGGCCTCGCCTGGAAGGCGGTTCACGGACGCGCGCCCGGCAAGATCGGCGTCGAAGGCGCCGATATCCTCATCACCTGCGTCGACACGGCCTCGGCCCGCCGTGCGATCGGAGCAGCACTCGCCGAGGAAAGGAACATTCCCGCCTACTGGATGGACCTCGGCAATCGCGCGAGCGACGGTCAGTATCTGATCGGCTGTCCGGGCCGCGCCGCGGCCAAGGATCGCCCACGTCTCCCGACCGTGCTCGAATATTTCCCCGAGCTCGCCGACGACGGCGTGCCCGACGACAATGCCCCATCGTGCTCGGTCGCGGAGGCGCTCGAACGCCAGTCGCTGTTCGTCAACCGCGTCATGGCGAGCCACTCCCTCGCGCTGTTGTTCGATCTGCTTGGCCGCGGTTCGATCGGCCACGCCGGCGCCTTCATCAATCTCGCGAGCGGTCAGGCCGTCCCGATCCCGCTTCCGCGCGGCGACTGAGACTACCTGCATTGCCCTGTGCAAGCCGGTCCCATGCCGGCCCAAACCGCACGTCAATCCGGCGGAGCGACGGAAGAATCTTGCCCCCAAAAACCCACACAAAGGAGACCATATATGGCTTCAGTTCAGGAAAATGGCTGGACCCTGCACTATACTATTGGCCGCGTGCTGGCCGCCAAGGTGAGGCCGGGTGATATCGTTCACATGCCGGGCGGGCGCGGCGATTTGATGGTGCTCGGCGGGCGCGCCCCTCAGCGCGCCAACGACCGCGGCAGCGTGCTCGTGCGTGATCCGCTCGCCGAGTCCAGTGATGGCATGGAAATGCCACTCCGCGCATTGGGGATGGTCTGGATCAGCGCCGCCGGTGGCTGGTCGGAGATACTGGCGTGAGAGGCTATCATGTCCATGTCTTTACGACGATCAGGGTCAAGGTTGCGGTGACCGCCGAGGATCATGCGGACGCCATGCGGCAGGCTGACGCTATTGTCGGGTGCGGGATTTTCCCTGTTCGTCTGTTTCCGAATGTCGCTGCCGTGCTGTACGCGGAGCCAGCCGAGGAGGTCACCGGCTATCTGGTCGACGAAACGGACGATCCCGAATTCGAGAACAGTCGCTCCTACGATGCCGAATACCGTCCTTGCGGCGCGGACGACAGTTCGGGCTGCCCCTGAGGAAGGGGAGAGGGGATGGGGGAGGTGCTCCGCGTGATGGAGCAATCTGGAGAACCCCCATGCAAATCGAACTTCGGCGCATCTCCTATAGTGCCGCGCTATCGCAGGAAACCGCTGCTTTTACCGCAGAGGTCTGGATAGACGGCGAGCTTGCTTTCCATGCGCGCAACCAGGGATCGGGCGGGGCGGACTTCTATCATCAGGTCGGCCGGTGGACAGAAACCGACGTCGATGCCTGGCTCACGGCCAACCGACCGCCGCGCTGCCTCGGCGATATCGCCTGCGATCATGATCTCGAGATCGAGGTGAGCGATCTTCTCCTTCGCGCCGTCGAGGGCCGCCGCCTGAAGCGTCTGCTCCGCACTAATCTGGTCACGATTGAGCGTGATCAGATACTGCAATATCCGCTGCGCAAGCGGCCACTCGCGATCGTTGCCCGCGCCGTGCGCGCCACCAATCCCGATGCCGTCATCGTCAACGACGCCGGCGACGATGTGTTCGCGCGCGCCCTGGCCGTGCTGCTCGCCAGCCGCTGACACGCCGGATCGGAGATCGCCATGACCGACAGCTTCGATCCCGCCGATGCGGGATGCTGGATGGCGCACGGCCGTCCGGCCCACCAGGCGCATGCGCTCGCCGACGCCTGGCGCCGCTTCCCCGATCTGCCGAACGACGCGCCGCTCGACGAGCGCATGGCGCGTGCCCGCGAGCGTGTCCAGGCGCTTCGCCCGCTCAACGAGGCGATCCGACTGGAAACCGAGCGCCAGCGCACGGCCGCGAACTTCGCCTGCATCGAATGCCAGATCGCGCAGGGCAGCACTGACAGCCGCAATCCCGCCATTCTTCATGCCCGCGACGTTCATGGCTATGGTTGGGACGCTGCGGTTGCCTATGCCGATGGGAAGTATGCAGCCGTCGCGGGCTGGCCAGCGCGCCCACCGTCGCCGTCCCGCGCTGAGCAACAGGATGTTCGCCCGCCGGCATACCAACAGGGATTTCTCGATGGCGGCGGCCAGCCCGATGACATCTTCGACGTCGCGCGACGATCTTTCGCCGCCACGCCGTCCGAGATCGACCGTCCTGACAACCCGCGCGTCGCACGGCCGCTTCCCAGCCAGTGGCCAAGCCCGACCGACATGCCCGCGCCCGTATCATGGCAGCGGCGCCTGCTCCTGCTCGGCGCTTCGGAACGCGAGGCAGGGACGATTGGAATCCTCGCAATGCTGCGCGAACGGCCTGGACATGAGGCTGCGCCGCTGTTTGTGGTCGACGCCGAAACCGGGCTGCATCCGCCATCGGGTTTGCCGGCCCCGCCGCCCGGCGATGACGCCGCGCTCCGCCAGATCCTGCGCCAGGGCGACTATACCGATATCCTGATCGTCGCCGACCACGCGGAGCTCGCCCGGCTCGATGCCGACGCCGATATCCTGCCACTCGCGCGAACGATGGAGCGAACCCGCAATTCGGTGCTCCAGCAGCGGGCGCAGTTCCGCCTCTGGCTTGCCCGCGGCCGTGCACCCGATGAACAATTCGCTGCCGGCCACATCCGATGGAGCAAAATGGCCGCCGGGCTCTCGGGACGCCTCGGCGATTTCACCGCCCGCTATGCGGGGCCGGCTAGCCCCCGCGGCCACCGCATCGTCGTCGAGGACGCAAGCGGCGACCTCGCGCGTGGCTATCGCACCCCGGTCGGCCAGGAACTCCATCCCGAGATCGTGATCGGCAACAAAGCGCATACGCGAACCGCGATGGCCGACCTGTTGCGCCAATATGCCGCGTCGCTTCGTCTGGGCTGAACCAACGCCGGACCCGACGCCCGGCGCGAGGCTCCGCGCCACGCCCTGACACCCGACCCGCCTGACATCCGACCGGGCCGCCGCGCCGTGCCCGCAAGACCACCGAAAAGGAAGCATTCCATGCGAAACAGTGCATCCGCGCTGGCTCTCCAGCTGTGCCTCGACTTCGACCAGCCGGTCGCACCAGCCAAGCCAGTCGGACCCGTGGATCCGGAGCCGACACTCTTTACGGCAACCATCGTCGATACCGCCCGACCTTCGGTCGAGGCAGCTATCGACTTCTCCTTAGCCGCGGGACGGACCCTGGCGCCCTCATGGAAGGAACGCGCACGCGACAATGTCGAGGCGATCAGGCTGCTGAACCTGCTCGATCGAGAGCAGCGGTCTGCATCGCCGGCCGAGCAGGAAGCGATTTCCAGGTTCATCGGCTTCGGCGCGTCGGAACTTGCCAACAACATGTTTGCCCGTCGCGAGCATGAGTTCCGCGAGGGTTGGGAGGAACTGGGGCAGTCCCTGGTCGCCGAGACGACCGATGTCGAACTCCAGTCGCTCAAACGCGCGACGCAATATGCGCATTACACCCCCGAATACATCATCCGGGCCATGTGGGACGCTACCCGGACCCTCGGCTTTGCCGGCGGGCAGGTTCTGGAACCGGGATGCGGCAGCGGCCTCTTTATGGGGCTCCGGCCGGATGCGCTGTCCGAGGACACGGTGTTCGTGGGCATCGAGAACGATCCCGTCACCGCGCGGGTCGCAAGCGCGCTTTATCCAAACCAGGTCATCCGCTGCGTCGATTTCGACAAGGCATCGCTGCCGGACGACTTCGACCTCGCAATCGGCAATCCGCCCTTCTCGAACCTCACCATCCAGAACCGGACCGAGCTCGGGAAGCTTGGCCTATCGCTTCACGATTATTTCATCGCCAGATCGCTCGAGCATCTGCGCCCCGGCGGCATCGCCTTGTTCGTGACCTCACGCTATTCGCTCGACAAGAGCGATCCCAGGGCCCGCCACCATATCGACGGCATTGCCGATTTCCTCGGCGCGGTGCGCCTTCCGGGCAAGGCGATGCGACAAGAGGTGGGCACAGATGTCGTCGTCGATATCCTGCTCTTCCAGAAGCACACCCCCGATGCCCTTCCGCGCACACAGAACTGGATCGAGCTGGCCGAAATCCCCGACAGCGACGAAGGTTTCGGGCCGCTTCGGATCAACCGCTACTTCCTCGACCATCCCAATCATGTGCTGGGGCGCCACGAATGGCGAAGCGGGCAGTTTGGCATGGACTATAATTGCGCAGCCGAGCCCGACGTAGACCTCCCGGTCGCCCTCGCGGCCACATTGTCCGCGATCGCGTCGAAGCACGCAGGCGCCTGCAAGCCGATCGAGCGCGCGACCTCGCTGCGCGACACGCTCAAAGTCACGCAGGATGTGCAAGTCGGCACCGCCGCCGACGAAGCCGAGTTCAAGGAAGGCAGCTATCTCGTTTCTGGCGGCGTCCTGCATCAGATCGTGGGTGGCATCTCGACCGTCGTCGGCGTCAAATCCGGCCGCGGCGGCACCGGCCTGTTTCCCAAGCACGCCGCCATCATCAAGGCCCTCATCCCAATCCGCGATACGGTCCGCGCGATCCTGCGCGCGCAGCTCAATGACCGGCCCTATGCCGCACTTCAGGAGACGCTGCTCAACCACTACCGGCAATTCGCCAAGAAATATGGGCCGATCAACCGCACCATCACCAGCATTCGTACCGATCCGGAGACAGGGGCCGAGAAGGAATATCAGCGCCGCCCGAACCTTCAGCCTTTCCTCGACGACCCGGACGTTTGGCTGGTGGCTTCGATCGAGACCTATGACGAGGCAAGCGATGCCGGCACGCCCGGTCCGATCTTCACCGAGCGCGTCGTCAAGCCGCCGGTAACCCATGAAATCCACTCGGCGCAGGATGCACTTGCGCTCTCACTCCATGAGCGCGGCCGCGTCGACGTCCCCCTGATCGCCGGCATGCTCGGCGTCACCGAGGCCGAGGCGCTCGCCGATCTTGCGGGTGATATCTCTCTCGACCCCATCCGCAGCACACCGCATTTCGATCACTGGGTCACGGCCGACGAAGTTCTTTCGGGTCCGGTCCGCACCAAGCTCGCCCTGGCGCGCGAGAAGGCCGAGACCGATCCACGATTCCTCGCCGTCGCAACCGCGCTCGAGGCTGTCCAGCCGGTCGATCTCAAGCCGAGCGAGATCACCGCGCGCCTCGGCGCCCCCTGGATTCCGGTGGACGTCATCGAGGCGTTCATCCTCGAAATCATGGAGGTCGAGACCCGGATCCTGCATACCGTGGAGCTTGCCAGCTGGACGGTCGACAAGGCTCCGTTCGCAGGGCACGTCAGTTCGACCTCGACCTGGGGCACGGCGCGCCGCGGCGCCGCGGACCTGCTCGAAGATGCGCTCAATTCCCACATTCCCAAGATCTACGACGTACACCGCGAACCGGACGGTTCAGAGCGCCGCGAACTCAACGTCACGGATACCGAAGCCGCGAAAGAGAAGCTTGCGAAGATCAAGTCGACTTTCGAGACCTGGGTCTGGCAGGACAGCGAACGCGCCGACCGGCTCGTGCGCATTTACAACGACGCCTACAACAATCTCGTGCCCCGGAGCTTCAACGGCCAGCATTTGAAGCTGCCGGGCGCATCGACCACGATCCGGATGCGCGATCACCAGAAGCGCGTCGTCTGGCGGATCATCGCTTCGGGTTCGACCTATGTCGCCCATTCGGTCGGGGCGGGCAAAACCTTCAGCCTGTGTGCCGCCGTGATGGAGCAGCGCCGCCTCGGCCTGGCCAACAAGCCGATGATCACGGTGCCCAACCATTGCCTCGCGCAGATTGCGCGCGAGTTCCTGATGCTTTATCCGACCGCGCGCATCCTGGTCGCCGACGACACGAACTTCGTGAAGGAAAAGCGACAGCGGTTCCTGGCGCGGGCGACGACGGGCAATTGGGATGCGATCATCATCACGCACGATGCATTCAAGTTCGTGCCCACGCCGTCATCGTTCGAGAAGAAGCTTATCGAGCACCAGCTCGACAGCTACGAGGTGCTGATCACCGGCATCGACAGCCAGGACCGCGTCTCGCGCAAGCGCGTCGAACGCCTGAAAGAGGGACTCAAGCAACGGCTGGAGAACCTCCAGTCCCGTAAGGATGACCTCGTCCATATTGGCGAGATTGGTATCGACCAGATTGTCGTCGATGAGGCCCAGCAGTTCCGCAAGCTGACCTTCGCGACCAATCTCGGCGACTTGAAGGGTGTGGATCCGGTCGGCTCGCAGCGTGCCTGGGACCTCTTCGTGAAGAGCCGATATCTCGCCGGGACCAATCCCGGACGCGAACTGATCCTCTCTTCCGGTACTCCGATCACCAACACGCTGGGCGAGATGTATACGCTGCAGCGTTTCATGCAGCCCGACGAGCTATACGCCAAGGGCCTGCACGAGTTCGACGCCTGGGCGGCCGCGTTCGGGGACACACGCACCGAACTCGAATTGCAGCCTAGCGGCAGCTACAAGCCGGTCACCCGCTTCTGCGAATTCGTCAACGTCGCCGACCTGATGGCGATGTACCGCTCCGTCGCCGACGTCGTGCTCAAGGACGACCTGCGGCAATATGTTCGGTTGCCCACCGTCAAGGGTGGAAAGCGGCAGATCATCGTCGCCAAATCGGGCGCGCCGTTCAAAGCCTATCAGCGCGTGCTCGCCCAGCGCATCAAGGCCATCGAGAATCGCAGCGGGCGCCCGCAAAAGGGCGACGACATCCTCCTGTCGGTGATCACCGATGGCCGCCACTCGGCGATCGACCTGCGTTTCGTCGACCCGATGATGGGCGACGAGGAGGGCAACAAGCTCAATCTCCTGATCGAGAACGCCTACCGCATCTGGGAAGAGACGGCCGACCATCGCTACATCGATCCCGAGACCGGGAAACCCTATCCGCTCCCCGGTGCCGTGCAGATGATCTTCTCTGATCTCGGCACCGAGGCCGCGCTCGAAACGCGCGGCTTTTCCGCCTATGTCTGGATCCGTGATCGCCTCGTCGCGATGGGTATTCCCGCCGACCAGATCGCGTTCATGCAGCATTACAAGAAGAACAGCGCGAAGCAGCGCCTGTTCAACGACCTCAACCAGGGGCGCAAGCGGTTCGTCCTGGGGTCCACGGCGACCATGGGAACCGGGGTCAACGCGCAGCAGCGCCTCAAAGCCTTGCACCATCTGGATGTGCCCTGGCTGCCGTCCGATATCGAGCAGCGGGAAGGGCGGATCGAGCGGCAGGGCAACCAGAATGACGAAATCGAGCTTTACGGCTACGCGACCAGCGGCTCGATGGATGCGACCAACTGGCAGATGCTCGAGCGCAAGGCACGCTTCATCAACATGGCCATGTCGGGCGACCGCTCGATCCGCCGGATCGAGGACGTCAGCTCCAACGTCAACCAGTTCGCGCTGGCCAAGGCTCTCGCATCCGGAGACGACCGGCTGACGAAAAAGGCCGGGCTCGACGCCGAGGTCGCACGGCTCCTGCGCCTGCGGGATGCCCATACCGACGACCAGTATAATATTCGCAGGACCATCACGCGAACGACGCGCGAGATCGAGGACTGCCACAAGCAGATCGCCAGACTGGAGGCCGATCTTGCACGTCGTGTTCCCGCGAAGGCAGATGAGATTCTGTTCGATTGCGACGGCACGATGATCACCGATCGCAAAGCCGCCGGCGAACGGCTCCTCGGATATGCGCACCGGATGCGGAAGGGCCGCACGGAGGTTCGCTGGACGCTGGGCACCTTCAACGGCATCGGCCTGGAACTCTCCGGCTACGAGGCCCTGAACACCGATGGAAGGCGCTACCTCTGCACCGTGATCGCGGTGCAGCACCACGGCGAGCACTCCGAATTCGAGGTTACCGAAAAGACGCGGCCGGGCACGGCGATTGGCCGGATAGAGTCTTCCATCCGCGATCTCGACACCGACCTCGCCGCCGTCAGAGCCAGCCTTGAAGCCAATGAACGCCGCCTCCCGGCCTTCGAGGCGCGCCTGGGGCAGATATTCCCCGACGCTGCCTTGCTCGACGAGAAGCTTAACGAACTCGCCGAACTTGAGGCCGAGCTGGCGAATACCAAGGGGGAATTCGAACCGGGGAACGACGATGCAGCGTCCTCGGCGGAATCCGAAAACCACGATGGCACGCCGGTGCCGCAAGCGGCCTGAGCCTATCCGCACGGCGCCGCGCAGCCGATCCGCGACCGCCGCCTTCCGCCCGCACATTGAAGGATATCGCCATGACATATCATACGCTAACCGCGCATCGCGCGCTGCTCGAGCGCGCCAGGGTGGCCCTTGCCACCGATTGCGAAGTACCCGCCGACAGGGCGGAGATCATAGCCGATCTCGACGCCGCGATCGAACGTATCGACCGGACCCCGGTTCCCTGGTCCATCCCTGTCTATCTCGCCACCATCGGCCATGGCCATGGAACAACTGTCCTCGCCGCCGTCAGTCGCAAGGGCTTGATGAACCAGGTCGCGGTCTTCTGCCGGGCGCAATGGGGCGAGATCAACGACAGCCGCGATCCCACCCGAATCGAGGATGCCATCGTCGTGCGCGACTATTTCAACCTTCATCCCGAGGACCAGCTTCTCAGCCGCATGGAATGGATCGATCCGGACCTCGGCTACGATCCCGAGCGTCTGGAGATCGGAAACTATATCGCATTGTCGTCGTCCCACGTTTCATGGACGACGACCCTGACGATCGACGAGTGGATGACATGCGAACCATCCGACCGCCCCGTCAGCATTGCCGATACCCATTATGGCTGGGTGATTTGCGCCACGCCGTCGTCGTTCGGCGTCCGGTCCGCGATTCCAGGCGACCTCCTCGCCGTGCTGACATTCGCGCGGGAACAGGGGTGCGACTATCTGATCCTGGACCGCGATGCCTCCGCGACCGACCGGCTGCCCTCTTTCGAATGGTGACAGTCCGGCGGGAGAGAAGGGGGAGGGAGTAGGCAGGCCTGTTCAAATGGACCCCGGACCATCACGGCCGAGTGTCCGCGGGACAGGCCCCCCTTTTCCCGGAGGCTTTTCCCATGACAATCCCCAGATCCGCGCCATGGACGGCGCAGGAAATCGCTGCGCTGCGCGCCTATTATCCGACCGAAGGGCACAATGTCGCGCGGCGGCTGCCGGGCCGGAGCGTGCATGCCCTTCAGGTCAAGGCCCACAAGCTCGGCCTGAAGACCACCCATAAAAATCCCGCGCCGAAGCCGCGCCTCCAAGGCGAAGCCGTTGAGGAAGCCATCAGGCTGCGCGAGATCGAAAACTGGTCGTTCAGCGCGATCGGCAAGCATTTCGGCGTCTGCGAAGCCAGCGCCTGCAACGTGGTGACGATGGCCCTGTGCGTCCGGCGCGGATACCGCCCTGCGGAGCGCGACCAGCATGGCCGCCTGACGGCCGAAGGTATCGAGCGGCTGCGCTACGCGTTGAAGAAGGGCTTCAAAGGCATCGAAATCCAGCTGCGTCTCGGCGTGTCGGCGGCCTGCGTATCCGAGCAGCGCCGCCGGTACAACCGTGACCTTCTGGCACGCGGCAAGGCCCCGCTGCCCCCGCCCGGCGGCGGTCAGGCCTATAGCGGCGTCAAGCTGTCGTCGGCGAAGCGCAGGCAGGTCGAGGACCGTTAGCGTCCGCGCTCGTGGTGTAATTTCCGGTGTAGATTGAGGTGATCGCATGGTGTGGGGCATGCCCCACCCCATGCGATTTCGAACTCGGTGGCCACCGGGCTCATCGGTAAGGTGGAGTTACCACACTTCACACGCCCACCGAGGAGTTGATCCCGATGACCGACGACAGATTACCGCTTGCCGAACTGATGGCGAAGACCGGAGACACAGATTTCCTGCGCACAATCGCCGAGAGCGTGCTGCAGATCATTATGGAGGCCGATGTCGATGGCCTGGTCGGCGCAGGCCGCCATGAACGATCGGGCGAACGCACGACCTGGCGCAATGGCTATCGCGACCGCAGCCTCGATACCCGGCTCGGCACGCTCAACCTCAAGATCCCCAAGCTGCGGACCGGCGCCTACTTTCCCGGCTTCCTGGAGCCGCGCAAGACTGTCGAGAAGGCGCTGGTCGCAGTGATCCAGGAGGCGTGGATCGCCGGGGTCAGCACCCGGCGCGTCGACGAGCTGGTGCAGGCGATGGGCATGACCGGCATCTCCAAGTCCTCGGTGTCAAAGCTGTGCAAGGACATCGATGAACGCGTTCACGCCTTCCTCAAGCGACCGCTTGCCGGCGACTGGCCCTACCTCTGGCTCGATGCCACCTATCTGAAAGTGCGCGAGGGCGGACGGATCGTCAGTGTTGCCGCGATAATCGCCGTTGCCGTCAACACCGAGGGCAAGCGCGAGATCGTCGGCCTGCACATCGGCCCTTCCGAAGCCGAGCCGTTCTGGTCGACCTTCCTCAAGGACCTTACCCGCCGCGGCCTGACCGGCGTGAAGCTGGTCATCTCCGATGCCCATGAGGGCCTCAAGGCGGCGATCACCCGCGTGCTCAGCGCCACCTGGCAGCGCTGCCGTGTGGGGCTGTTGAAAAAGCCATGCCGCTGTGATTCACTTCGAAATATCGGCAGTGGGAGGCGTCAATGCTTGGGGAGCGGCGGCCTGAACAGTACGAGTTCTTCGCTGGCAGTCTTCGGGATCTAATCCCGGATGATCACGTCCTGGCTAAGGTGTCGCGGGTGCTCGACCTTTCGTGGCTCGCGGATGACGTCGCCGATCTCTATTGTGCCGACAACGGCCGCCCCGGCATAGCGCCGGAAACCGCGGTCCGGCTCATGCTCGCCGGGTTCCTCCTCGGCATCGTGCACGACCGCAAGCTGATGCGTGAGGCGGCGGTTAACGTGGCGATCCGCTGGTTCTGTGGCTTCGGCCTTACCGAACGGCTGCCTAATCACTCGAGCTTGACCCGCATCCGGCAACGTTGGGGCGAACAGCGCTTTCGTCGTATTTTTGAGCGCACGGTCGAGGCATGCGTCTCAGCCAAGATCGCCAAGGGAGAGGTTGTCCATATCGACGCTTCGTTGATCCGCGCTGACGTCAGCTGGGAAGCTCTCGCGACCCGCTGGGTTGACAAGGTTGGCGCGGAGAACCCGGCCGAAGAAGCCGAACGCAACACCAAGAAAACCGGAAAATACAAGAAGATCTGCACCACCGATCCCGAGGCCACAATGGCGACTTCCGGGCGCAATCAGCGACTTGAGCCCGCATATAAGCAACACACTGCGGTGTGCGATGTGGCTGGGGTGATCATCGACGTCGAAATCACTACCGGCGAAATCAACGAAGGCAACGAGCTCATCTCGACGGTCGATCGGATCGAGGCAACAATCGGGACCCATATCGAAATAGTCACGGCCGATGCCGGATACGCCTACGCCAAGGTCTACGGCCAGCTGGAACGTCGCGATACGAGCGCCGTCATACCACCCAAGCGGGAACCAATCCGTTCGCCCGTCCCAATGCGTCGGTTCCGCTATGATGCCAAGCACGACATCCTGAAATGCCCTCGTGGCAAAAAGCTCAAGGCGGGACGCAGGATCAAACACGGCCGCTTCTTCACTTCGCGAGCGAAGGACTGCCGACGCTGCAATCTTGCACGCCTGTGCTTATCGGGTGGGCGCACCAACAAAGCGGTAGTCCTTGGCGACGATTATCCGGCGCTGCTGCGAGCCCGACGCCGACGTGAACAATGGAACGAACGGGATAAAGCACTCTACACCCGCCACCGATGGCGGGTCGAAGGCATCCACGGGGAAGCAAAGGTCCAGCATGGACTTGCACGCGCGGTTCGCCGTGGTCTCAGCAATATGAAGATCCAAGCCTACCTCACCGCAGCAGCAATCAACCTGAAGCGGCTAGCCGCATTCGTCGCTGCTTTGCTCTGTCGTCTGGTCGCCGATATCTTGAATGGGCCCGATCGCGGACCAAACAACTGCAGCTACGCCGTGGTCGGTTGACCAAAGAAGGCATTCTTCAACAGCCCCCGTGTCCACTTCATGCGCAACGCCCTGGCCTATGTACCCAAGGGCCAGAACACTGTCGTCGCGGCCGCCATCCGCCAGGTCTTCCTCCAGCCCGACCATGCCGCCGCAACGCAAGTCTGGCGTCAGGTCGCTGATCAGTTGCGCGCCCGCTGGCCCAAGCTCGGCGTGTGCATGGACGATGCCGAGCATGACGTCCTCGCATACATGACCTTCCCCGAGCAGCACCGGGCCAAGCTTCACTCCACCAATCCGCTGGAAAGGCTGAACAAGGAAGTGAAGCGCCGCGCCGATGTCGTCGGCATCTTCCCGAACGAGGACAGCATCATCCGCCTCGTCGGCGCAGTCCTCCTCGAGCAGAACGACGAATACCAGCTCCAGCACCGCTACATGCAAATCGAGGGCATGGCCGCCCTTGCCACATCAACAACAGAGGAGGTTCAGCCGCTACAGATTACACCCAAGGCCGCCTGAAAATGCAGCCCGATGGCCAGCACCGAAATTACACCACATTGACGGACGTGACCTCGAGGACCTGTTCCGTGAGGGGCTTGGCACACAGAAGATTTCCGAACGCACCGGCGTGTCGAGAACGAGCTGCACGCGCATCAGGACCCGACTCTTTCGTCGCCTGCGCCGCAAAGGCGAAGCTCTCCCCGGATGCGATTCCGCCGGGGTCCGTCATGTCCATGCCGAAAGCATCCGTTTCGTCACCGATGAACAGAAGGCCCTGCTGCGCGCGGCCCTCCTCGATCGCACGCCCGTCCAGCGCGCCGCGCGCGAACTCGCGATCGGCGCCTCGACGGCCTATCGTCTTCGCGACGCGATCGCCGCCGAACTGGCCGGCGAGGGCCGGATCCTGCCGCCGCCCAGGCGCCCTGGCAGGGTTCGCCGTGAGCCCGCGCGCGATTCATCCTGGCCTCCGGCTTCACCTCAAGAGATTTACGCGTTTCGGCGCCTCCTCGCCACCATGGGCTTCGCCGAGGCGAAAACCTATTGGCAGGATAGCCGGCGGCAAGCCGCAAGGGCTGCGCGGGAAGCCGCTGCGACGCGCCGGCTCACTTTCGAGGAGCAGCTCGCCAGAGTCGGATCCGGCGAACTGCGCATCACGCGCGGCTTCGTCCGGAACCATCTCGAGCCGAGGCTTTCGGAGTCCTGGTGTGCCGAAGCGAGATGCTGACCTTGTTTCGAGTGGTGACCATCCGGTCGGAGGGAAGGGGGAGGGATTGAGGCGGGCGTGCTGATGCGCTCGGATTTCAGGAGCAGCCTCCCATGTCCTATGATGTTTCCCTTCGGTTTCAACAGGCACTCGATCCCTCGGCGCTGACCACGCTTGCCGGAGGGCTGAACGCTCTGGTCCAGGCGATCGACGAGTGCCAACGCAACCGAGCCGATCCGGAGCGCGATCCGGCAGTCCTGCTGTTGGCGCGGCATCTCGGCGATATCGCCGTCGAGAACCGTCCGTCCCAAGCCGAGCTGCGCCGCGCCTGCATCGAAGCTGTCGGCGCCGTCGTACGCACTCCGCTACTGGTCACGCTCGCTCGACGCGGCGTCAGCTATGACAATGACGCGAAGGACGCGTTCCATAGGGAAGGACGCAAGGCCATGACGCGGCTCGCAACCGCCCTCCGCCTCCAGCGTGGCCAATTCCAGGTGCGCTCCAACATGGCGGGGATCGCCGTTTCCGGCGAAATCATCCTTCACAGTGATGAGGTCTACGTCCAGCTCAGCATCGGCGGCATGGGCCCCGGTCGTGAAGTGATGTTCCGCCGTGTCGCCGGTCGCAAGGACTACTGCGGGGACCGCAACCATTGGGGCGACATCGCTGAATTGATGGCGCCGGACACCTTCGCGGCCCGCATCCGCCGCGAACTGCATCTTTCCGATCCCGACACCGCCCCGGCGCGGCTCCTCGCGTGAGGACAATCATCATGGAAATCATCGTCACCCGTTCCCGCATCGCGGGGACGCTCCCTCACTATGTCTATCGCGCGCTGGTCCCTGTCGACAGGGTATCGTCCGAACGCCGGAAACTTACCGGCACGGTTGCCGGACCCACGATCGTCGGTCGGATCCCATGCGTCCGCATCGGCCCGCTACTCGCACCCGAGCGCTTTTACGAGATGGCGCATCACGAGCGAAGCGGACTCGCTCCGCGCATTGGCGCGCTTGCTCGCCGGATCGAGACGCTGGTGATCCGAACCAGCTTTCCCGAGATGACCGCCGCTTCCACGCCAATCGTGTTCCAGCTCGACACTGATCTGGGCGATGCCTGCATCTGGAGCGATATCGACGACCTGACCGCCGCTTTCGATCGTCTCCAACCCCGATCCGACCATCTTACCAGCGCCGATCTCGGACTTCGCCATAGCGATGGCCGCCGCGCCGCCTGATCGCCGCCACTCATCCCGTCATCATTCATTGCATGGAGACTCAGCCATGGACATTTTCGTCGTCACCGGAACACATTTCTCGCAGCCCTACACAGTCACGAGCTATCACGCCGACGAGCGCGTCGCGGACGTCGCCGCCACCGATCTGGTGAACTTGCTGCGCGCCGATCTCGATCCTGAGACCTTGCCGCCGGTCGATGCGAGCAACTGGCGACTGGGGCTGGTTGCGGCCCAGTGCCGGCGGCTCGCCATACAAGGCATCGATGTCGGAGATATAGACCACGACGCCTTTGCCGACACCGCCGGATTCGACGTGTGGGTTGAAAAGGTCGAAGCCCGCGGGCTATCGGCGCTCGCCGTCGACGATCGCGAACTGGCCACTGTCGTTGCCGCCTTGCGCGGACATCAGCGCCGAACTTGCCCGCCCGATCTTCTCGACATCGCCACCAACGGCGGCGCCTATGTGCCGCTGACCGACGATGAGATCGATGGCCTTTGCGAACGGCTCAGTTGCGGCACGCTAACCCCACAGGACGTCAATGTCGTGGTCGAGCTCGATGGCGGTCTTGTCGAGGGAATCGTCGCCGACCGGCCGATCAAGGTGCGCGTCGTCGACTATGATGTCGAAGGCGCCGATCCCGATGGCCTCGTCTTGGTTCCTCAGGACAAGGGCGATTCCATTCCGGCGGCCGCAAGCGGTTGGGGCGTCGACAGCATCTGCGTTGATGCGGAGTGGATCACCCGGCTCGATGCCGCGATCGCGTCCGAGAACTGAACCGTGCCGCAGTTCCATGTCGACGCGTCCTACCGCACGCGGGGCGGCAATATGGCGCTCTGGTCGACCTCGATCCTGGCGGCGGACATGCGGTCTGCCCAGCGAGAAGCGTATCGCGCGATCACGTCCCGGCACCGCGGTGCCACGAAAATCGACCTCAGGATCGTGGTCGACCCACTGTCGTCAGGCCCGGATCACAGCCCGGTGGTTCCAGGCCGCCTCGCGATGACTTCCGTTCAGAACGACCGCTGACACCGTCGGCCTGTCTTCCCGTCACGAACCTCCAATCGCCCGCACGAAACGGCAGCGCGAACAGCAGGAGATTTTTGTCATGACCGTTATCGGACACAATCACATTCGCAGGGTCGAGAGCTTCGATGGCTATGAGATTCTCGCCCACCCGCTTCCCAGCCGCGACGATCGTGTGTTCCACCGTGGCGAGTCCGACACCTCGCGCGTTTCGATCACCTACGCATCGCACGATGTTCGGATCGCCCGACCGACCGGTATCGGAAGCAAGGGCCGGCTCGCTATTCTCATGCACCATGGGGGCGGACGCCATGTTCTCGAATTCTACGAAAGCGCTTTGCCGATCGCCACTGCGATCCTCGCCCTTCCGGAACGCGAGCAATATGCCCTCGCATATACGATCTTCGAGCAAGCCGATGAATGCTCCGACGGCGCTCGCGCGGCCGAGGCGAAGCGATGGGCCGATGCGTTCGTCGACGGCCGTATCCGCAAGCGCCGCAGCTGCGGCAGGCGCTACGTTCATATCGAAACGCCGGATGAGAAGGCACGTCGACTTTCCTGACCCGGCGCAGGTTCAGGTTTCCGCCGGAAAGAATGATCGCCTGTTCGCCGCCAGGCGATCTCCCAGATCATCACACCAGCCAGGAGGACATGCCATGGATCGCCTGCCTTCGCCGGCGAGCATCTGCCAATTGCCCGTCATGACCAGCACCGATGCCGAGAGCATCGGCTTTGCCATCTTCAACCATGTCCCGACGCTGCCGATCGACATTCCGGATGGCGGCTTCACCGTGAGTGCGAAAACCAGCGAGGGGCTGCGCGTCACGTTCTATTTCGGACCTTCCCGGACGGGCGGCCCGCCTTGCTTCATCGATATCCAGTACCACGATTCGGGCATGACCGTGCCCGATGGCGGCGGCTCGCCAGCACCCGTGTTCGAGATGTTTACGATCGCGGAGAAGGGCTGCCACACCTACGACAGCCGCGAATCCGATGTGTCCGAAAAGCCGTCGATCGCTGTCCTGCTGCTCGGCAAGCCCAGAGCTACGGACCCCTAACCGTAATGATCATGGCGCGCATATCGGCCGCCGAAAAAACGACCTGAAGGCGACCTTCCCGAAATTTCCGGTGCGAATGGTCGGGCGCACCGGATCGTATCGTCCGCACCGCGGGCTGTTCCCGACGACCATCCCTCCACAGTCAGGAGCATTTGCATGAAAACCGACGATATCGACACCGCAACACCCGAGCAGCTTGCGCCGGTCCTCTTTGCCGCCCTTCAACGCCTGGGCCAGCTCGGCCGCACCGGGGCCGTCGCGCTCGCCGCGCTGGTCGATGACGAGGATGCCGATTTCGAGGAAGCGGCCTCGTGGGTCGGTGACATCGCCGCGGGAGACCTGCGCGAATAGTTCTCCACCACCGACATTTCTACCCACTCACGAAGCCCGGCCATCGCGCCGGGCTTCGTGATTCTGGGAAATGCAAATGCACCGATCTGCCCCGGCACATGATGCTGGCGGGCGCTTGAAAGGACCATCAATGACCAGCTTCACCGCGACATACAGCCCGGAGGACAACAAGATCCGCCTCTATGCATCGTCCCGCCTCGATGCCGAGACCTATGCCCGTGTCAAGGAGGCGGGCTTCAAATGGGCTCCGAAACAGGAGCTGTTCGTGGCTCCCAGATGGACGCCGCAGCGCGAGGATCTCGCCGTCGAACTGGCGGGCGAGATCGAGGCCGAAGAGATGACACTGGCCGAGCGCGCCGCACTCAAGGCCGAGCGGCTCGAAGGCCTTTCGCACAAGCGGCATGCGCAGGCCAATGCCTTCGCTCGCCGCGCTGACGAGCTCTCGCAGGCGTTTTACATGGGCCAGCCCATCCTCGTCGGCCATCATAGCGAGCGCCAGGCGCGCAGGTCCCAGGAGCGCATGCACTCAGCCTCGACCGCCGCCGTGAAAGCTGAAAAAGCGGCGAACTACTGGCTGGGTCGCGCGAGCGGCGCGGAGCATTTCGCCAACATGAAGAACGAACCGCGCACGCGGGCCAACCGGATCAAGACCCTGCTCGCCGAACTGCGCGACCTCCAGCGTGGAATCAACAGAGCCCATGCGGCACTGGCGATCTGGGAGGAGATCACGACCGACGAACAGATCCGCCACGCGCTCGGCAACATGGATTCTCGCATGATCTGGTCGAACTACGATCTCTACTACAAGGTCGATAGCGGCGAGGTCACGCCAGCCGATGCCCGGCAACTTTGTATCGAGGGCGCAATGCTGGCCGTCGACGGCCCCAACCGCCGCCGCTGGATCGAGCATATCCTGCACCGGCTCGCCTTCGAGCGTTCCATGCTGGGCGACGTGCCGCGTTATGACGGCGAGCTGACCCCGGTCATCATCCAAGCCTTCGCCCGCGAGCATGGCACCGAAAGCCCCAAATCCACCGTGATCGACGCCGAGCGCCTCCTGCTCGAAAGCCCGGTCCCGCTCCCGGCGCATATTGCATCGGATACCTCCCTCGAGCTGAGCGAGGACGACTGGCGCGACCTGATGCAGGCGTGCGGCTACACAGTGCCGGAGAAGAAGGCCCGCCGGGCCTCGGCCAAGCCGGACACCGCGCCGCTGATCAATCCATCGCGCGAACAGGCCGAGCAACTCCAGGCGATCTGGAACCTGCGCATGGTCGCGGCCTGCAAGGGCAAGCGCAGCACCGCCAAGCCCAACGAGGTCTACGCGACGACACAGGCCACCTATTCGGCCAATTCGAAGGGCGACTACGATCCGTTCAAGACCGTCGAGATCGCCGCCGACGGCCGCCGCGTGCGAATGGAATGGAAAGGACATGAGCGCGTGCGCTCCGGCGAACCTGTCGCCCGCATCCGCATCTCGGCGATCGGCGGTGAACTCTACAAGCCCGACGCGGTGGTGATCATCACCGACAAGCCGACCAAACCGCTGCCGATCGACCTCGACACCCTGGAGACGGGCGCCCGCCAAGCCGCGAACGAGGAGGCCGCAGCATGAAAACCGGCGTCTATTCCTGGCCCGCAGAGCCATCGCCCATCGCGGTCCCGTGGCCCAGCGATCTTGAGAAGGTCGAGATCACGCCCGCTGCGCAAAACCAGGACGGCGCCATGCAGGCGGCCACTCTCGAATCCGCGCTCGAAACCGCCGCCTGCCTCTGGGAGGCGGTGCTGACATTGCGCGATCATCCCGCCACCGATCCGGACGCCATCGCCCTGGCGCTTGCCATCAGGGAAACCTGCAATGCCGTCGGCACGGCTGACGTGCGGTTGACCGTCGTGAGCTGGGCCAGTGCCGTCGAGGCGGCCTGGAGCGCGGTCGCTGACAGCTACGACCTGTGTTTCGACTGGGACTTCGTGCCGGACTGGATCATCGACCATATCGACTGGTCCGATCTCGCCCATCCCACGATCAGACCAGAACCCGTGCCGCAAGATCCCGATCCCGCGGCGACCAACGAACCTGTTGCCGCCCCGCCGCCCAGCTTGCAGCCCTCTGCAGACGAGAGGAACTGACCATGGGGCGCTCGGTATCCTACCCCAGCGGGGCGCATGTCGCCTTCGCGCTATGGGACGCGGGCTGGATCGAAGACGAAGACGATCCCGATACCCGCCATTTCGATCAACTCGCGGCACAGGACGATTGGGACTTCATCGTCGAGGATTTTCGGGAGCAAGTGCTCGCCCTCTATCCTTCGACATGGACCGCGAGCGGCTGGATCGGCCGCGAAGACCGTATTGTCGCCATGAACCGCTATGCCCGCTTCGGCATCTCGGAGTATTGCGGCTGCATCGCTTATTGGGTGGTCCTGCGCGACGACATCGATCCCGGTCAGGAAGGGTTGGCGCAACGCTGGATCGACCGGATCGCGGTCGGTTTCAAGAAGCGGTTCGCGACCCTCGTCCGTTTAGGCGTGTTCTCCAACGGCGAGGCTATTTTCGAACGGATTGCTGCCTGACTACGCCGCTCCCTGATCGCGTCCTTCCTACCATCTGACGACTCCATGATGCCGCCGAATCGCCACCGCTCGGCGGCGCGACCGGGCCATGGAGCGAAGGGAGAGTGATGGGGGTGCGGCGATGAGGTCGCGGCAATCCAGGAGACTCCCATGACTTTTCCCACCACGATCCAGGCCACGGTCGGCCAGTCGATCATCCATAAGGCGACGCGTCTTTTTGCTGGCTGCGTGGCCGACGCTCTCCACGAGCTTCTCCAGAATGCCCGCAGGGCGGGAGCTAGCCGTGTCGACATCCGCCGGCTCGACCAGGATCACGGCACGATCCTGCGCATCCGCGACGATGGCAGGGGCATTGCCGATCCGACGAAGCTTCTCGCGCTCGGCGACTCGGGCTGGGACAGCGACATTACTCGCAATGAGGATCCGGCAGGCATGGGGGTGTTCAGCCTCGCCGGCCGCCATGTCGTCATCCGTTCGCGCACTGACGACGCCGAGGACGGATGGCAAGTGACGATCCCGCCGCAGGCGTGGGAGAATGGGGAGCCGCTCGATCTTGTTCCGGTAGTGATCGCCAAGGGAACCGAAATCGAAATCGAAATCGAATTGTCCAAGGCATGGGCGGACGAGCTTGGACAAGCCGTGAAAAGCGCCGCACGGTTCTATCCGATTCCGGTCTTTTATGGCGAGGAGCGGCAGGCCCATGAAGGCTTTCTGAAAGAGGCCGCGTCGAAAACTGGAACGGGTGTCGCATTGGCGTTTTTCTCGACAAGCACGCGCCTCATCGCGAACAGGCCCGGATCAACTTCCACGGCCTCACCGTCCCATGCCGCCTGCCGCATGTTCATGACGCCGATGGCGGTCGGGGCTGGTATGCCAAGGTCGATGTCGTCGACGCGGGAAATCTCCAGTTTGTGCTTCCGGCACGCAAGGAAATGGTCCAAAATTCGGCGCTCGACGCCCTGCGCGAAGCCTGCGAAGCGGCGATTTTCCGCACTATCGCTCGCGAGGGCCATCATCGGCTTTCCTATACTCAATGGCTGCGTGCGCGAGACCTAGGCATCTCGCTGCCCGAGGCGGCGCCCTTCTTGCACCTCTGGACTCCCCGCATCGCCGAGACGAATGACATCTTTCCGGGTGAGCGGATCGCGGGGGAACCGATGATCATCATGCCCACGCAATCCGCGAACATAGAGCAGTGCGTCAACCGCGCGCTGAAATCCGGCGATGGTCTCGGCGGCTCGCCCGTTCGCGCGATGCCCGAATTTGCCGGATATGGCTGGTACAATGCGCTCCCCCGCGTCCTGGGCCTCTCCTTTCAGGTCGAGACGGACGACGAGACCTTCCACTATGATGAAGGTGCATCGGTTCCCGAGGACCTCAGCTCCGGACGCGTCGGCACGATCACGCTTGAGCTCGCAGCGCGGGCCACGGCGGATTCCGAGGAGCCCGCAGACATCCTCGCACTCCCTGCCGATATGCTGATCGTCCCGACCGACTGTCGCAGCGACCTCGACGACGTCGCCATCCTACTCGGCACCGACTGCGCAATCACGCCCGGCGAACTCGCCTCGCTGCTCGAAGCCTCCTGCTTCTGGCCCAATGAGGATTGTGACGCCGACAGCCATTACACCCAACAGGCAGCGTTCGAAATGCAGGCCCGCTTTGCCGCGAACATGCTGCTGCTCGGCGAGGATGCAGCGGTACTCGAGCGAGTCCGCGAGGCGATGCGCCAGCATGTCACCTGGCTGATCCCCAAGGATCGCGCGATCAGCATGCACGCGGTCAATCATCTGGTCGAGGCCGTCTTCGCGGACAATGACGACGCGCTTTCGGTCGACGCCGCCGAGTAGCCAACCTTTTCTCTTACGCATGTCCGGCGCGTCGTTTCGCGCGCCGCGTCGGGCCACGTCCACAAGGAACCGTGCCATGACCCAGAATCCACCCTTCACGAAAATCTTCGACGGCGTTGCGACGCGCGAGCAGATGTTCGAGCTGCCCGGGGGATCAAATCAAGGACACGCAGGCCCCTACGAAACCGTCGTGTCGGTCTTGTGGGATCAGGACTCGTGACGGCCTGGATCATCATCAACAGGACTGACCCCGATTTGGGATGGAATGCAGCCAACCAGACCTGGGAAGCGGACGACTACGACACCTTCTCAGACGATGAGAAGGAGAACTCACAAGATCCCGCTCTCATGCCTGCAGATGGCAAGTGGATACCCGTTCCATGGAACACCGCTTAGCCGACGCCTCCTCGCAGTCTCGAGATAACCACACCCATTCCCGAGCATTCGCTCAACACGGAGAACATCATGACCGTCCCGTCACCACTCCGGGCGCAGCTCGCTTCGTTCGACCATGCGTATTCTTTGGCGATCCGCAAATGGGAGACCACTGGACGCCCTCAGTTCGTCCTGCGCACGGGCGATCCGATTCAACCGTTCCGTGTAACGGAAGCCCGTCCGGGAAAGGACGAAGGTCTGGTCCTGCACGTCGCCTGATCACGATTCCCATCATCATGGAGGCAAGCCAATGAACGCTGCCGATCAATATCCCATCGAGCCTGGCATGTGGATCCGGACCGAGGAGGGCGAGAAGCTCTTTTTCCTGCGATACTCATCGACCGGCCATTGGGGCTTCTTTTCAGATGACCGTCATCACGCCGCACGGGAATACAAGCTCCCGCTCGCGGGCCTGAAACCCTGGCACAAGGAGCGCCGGACATGAAAACGCATCCGATGGCGAGCGGCCTTCGCGTCACGCTGACGAAGACGGAATTGCAGGCCTTGCTCAAACTGGCGCGACTCGCCGTCGATCAGCTCCCGGCCGCTCGCCATTGCGACATTCTGGCCCAGCGGCAGGTCGATGTGGCGGCAGACGTCATCAAGGGCCTCGAACTCGGTCTGACATCCGTCCAGTGGAAGCAGGCGGAAGCCAAGGCGAGACGCGAAGCGCCCAAGCGAGTGGCCGAGCGCCGCGCCGCGCGCGAGCATCACGCATTGATCGACGGCTATACCGTTTGGGGAACGCTAGGCGACTGGGCCGATCTCTCCGACGATCCCGACCAACGCCGGTGGGCTGACATGTTCTTGCCGGGGACCGAACCAAGGGAGCAAGGCGAGATTCGCCGGAACGTCTGGCGAATCTTCATCAGCAAGGGCAGCGCGGCGTCGGACGACTTCACGATTTTTCCGGGCGATTGCACCGAGACGAACGATCGCCTGGAAATCGAGCAGCTCGCACGCCGGATCATCGCCAAATATCAGGAATGACGATCCCGCGCCAGCAAGGCGGGCGCGTTCCCCGGACATGTCCTCAACCAGAACCGCAATTGCCGAGATACTAAGAAGTGCCCGACATGGAGGAGAGGAGGAGGGCTGGTGGTGCATTTATCTGGGAGTTTGCCATGACCGCTACCGGCTCTACCACGTACCATCGGCCGCCTACGCCGCCTGTGTTCATCTCCGGATCGCTTTCCATCCGGCAGCTTCCTGCTTGCGTAATGAAGCAGCTCGGCGTCATCATCGACCAGGAGCTGCCGGTCGTAATCGGCGATGCACCGGGCGCGGACGCTGCCGTCCAGCAGTTCCTCGCCGATTGCGGTGTGCGTCACGTCACCGTCTTTTGCGGCGACACGATCCCCCGGCACAATATCGGCGCATGGCCCGTCCGGCAGATCCTGGCCGACGCTGCTCCGGGCACGCGCGCCTTCCATAGCGCCAAGGATCGGGAAATGACCCGTCTCGCAGGCGCAGGTATCGTCGTCTGGGACGGTGTCAGCCAGGGCAGCCGTGCCAACATCCGGCGCTTGTGCGAACGCGGACGTCATGTCCTCGTGTATCTTCGCCCCATGGATCGCTTCGTCACCGTGGCACCGATACGGAGCGGATGGCGTTTCTGACAATCTCTAGCTGAGGTCCCTGCGGCAGGGCGGGACGTTGGTATTGCTACTTCATCATGCTTTGCCTTTTCTGACAATAGTCTCGTCGGCATATCGATCGACCCGGGGTGCAACAGTCTCTCCGGGGTCATGCGACGGCTATCATGTTGCAGCCTGTATCTGTGTCGCATGCCGCAATGGGGTCGGTTCGTATCGAAGGGTGGCGCTTCAACAACCGTTGCTCGGGGTCATCGCTGCCCCAACGTTAGAATCGAAGTCACCAGTCCCTCCGCCTCCCGGGAGGATCGTACCGTCCGACGGACGGATGGCGTAAAGCGTATTAGGCGCGTGCCGCCTGCATCATCTGGCGATGCGGCTCGACGGTCTCTGTCTTGAACTGGAAGTGGGTGCCGTCGCGCCACATGCCGAACAGGATGACGGCGAGCTTGCGGGCAACCGCCACTTTCGCCTTGTTGAACCCGACCTTCTTCGCCAGCCTGACGCCCCAGTCCTTCAATGACGAGAAGGTCTTGGTAGCGGATAGCAGCACCGTTGCTGCATTGACCATGTGCGTACGGGTCAGTCGATTGCCCATCTTGCTGATCTTGCCGTGGGTCAGGCTCTCGCCGGACTGGTACACACGCGGCGTGAGTCCGAGATAGGCAGCGACATCGTCGGCTCGCCGGAAGCGGGATGGTTCTTCGATCGCGGTGAAGAACGACAGGGCAGTGATGGCGCCGATGCCCGGTACCGCCATGAACCGCCGACATACCGGGTTGGCGGCGGCGAGCGCCTCCAGTTCGGTCTCGATCCGCACGGCATCCGCCTGGAGCCGTTCGCACAGGTCGAGCACCGGCAGGATGCGCGGCCGCAGATTGATGCCTTCCCGATCCTGGATGATCAGCAGTTGTTCGACGACACGGTCGCGATAGGTAGCCGACGACTTGGCGCCAGGCTCGACCCGCCCGCCATAGACGCGCAACAGGCCGCGGATCATGTTCTCGTTGGCCAGGCGTTGCTGAACCAGGCGGTGGCGCATGATGAGCTGGGCGCGCACCTCGAAGCAGGCAGCGCTCTTTACATAGACCTCGGTCAGATAATCGCGGCCGGTGCGCGTGATCTCGGCAATACCGCGCGCATCGTTGGTATCGGTCTTGTTGCGCTTTAGGGACAGCACCCGATGGACCTGCAACGCATCCATCACGGCGACCTGATAGCCCTGCTTGCGCAGCCCGCCGGCAAGATGCGCAGACATCGCGCCGGTCTCCATGCCGACGACCGCCACATTGGAGGTGAAGTTCTTCGCCAAGTAGCGCCCGATCTCGGTCGGGTGCGTTTTCATCGAAACCTGGTGGACGACCTTGCCGTCGCGGTCCAGCACGCACACCGATGTCGACTTGAGGCCAACATCGAGGCCGACCCAGACGCGGCCACATGCCGGGTCCACTTCCGCCGTCGCCCGGATCGCCAGGATCTCGGGGTTCGTGATCTTCTTCGTCATCGCGTCTTCTCCCTTCCATCGTGAAGCGCCATCGTGCGCCCATTTGCAGGAGAGAAAAGACCTCAGCTAAACCACAACCGGCCGCCTCGGCTGACATCGTCGCAGCATGACGCAACTTCGTCGGTTTTGCATAGCCGCCGCGAGCTTCGATCGCCCATGACAGGAACAGCACCAATGACCGGAGCCATCCGATTGTCCGCCGGCGATGTCCGACAACTGCGCGAGGTCGCCGAGGGCATCGCCCGCCGCCACAGTTCTGCCACTCGCTTTGCGATCGAGATCGCCGAGCGCGTCAACCTCACAACGGGCAATGCCGCCCTCAATATCCTCGCGATCAGCGACGATCCGGATTGGGAGGACACCGACCTCTATACGACCCATCCCTGGTCGCGCATCCGCGAGCGCCATGAGCTTGTAAACGGCCGGGTGCTGTTCGATCTCTATATCTACGAGCGACCCGGCATCGGCGAGACCGGCGATCTTGTCTGCTGCGTCCAGGCCGAACTCGACGCTCAAGGTCTCGCAGCCGTTCATGCCGACAGCGCAAAGCATGTCTGGCGCCGGGCCGACCTGTAGGCTGATCGTCCGCCGATCCAGTACTATGACCGCGATCGCGGCAGCAACCACATCTTCGGGAACCTCGCCATGCGCCTATCAGATGACCTTGCCGCTAGACGCCGCCTCTATGCCATGCCGCTGGTCACGGCCCCGGCGGTGATGGTTATCGACATTCCTCCGCACCTTGCCGGACAGGGCCTCGCGCTCGATCGCTACTATATCGTCATGATCGAGACCAACGAAGAACTTGCTGCGTTCGAAGCATTCCTCACCGCCGACCGGGACGCCCTGCGATTGCCCGATCTCCTCGATCGCAAACCCAGTTGCCGCGAAGCCAGAGCGATCGGCTTCTTCGAGTTCGCGCCTCCCGAACCGGGCTGGCCATGGATCCTGCTTTGCCACTGGCCGCGGCGCTTTGCACAGCTGTTTGGCGCCGACCCCGATGCTCTCGCGCGCGACGCCTATTCGATGGAGGCGTTTGAGGATCGGGATAGCCTGCAATCGGCGTTGAAAGCGCACATTGCTGTGTTCGGCGACCTGGCGAGCGTCAAGATCATTCCACCACTGCCCGGCACAGCCGGGCGAGCATGATTGTGCCGCCGGACATCCAACTATGGACTTTCTAATATGGTCATCCTATATGACCAGTCAGAAAACATGACCAGAAAGGCCCGCCCCATGCGTGCTGAAACTTACGGCGCAGCCGATTTCAAGACCAACTGCCTCGCGATCCTGGACCGCCTTGCACGCCGCGATCTCGATCAGGTGACGATCACCAAGCGCGGCCGCACCGTTGCGGTGCTGACGCCGCCACCCAGCTCGGCCGAGGCGGTCGAAATGCTGCATGGCTTCATGCGCGGCTCCGTTGCGGTTCCCGAAGGGGTGGATCTGCTTTCGCCCATTCTCGACGAGCCGCTGAGCGCCAGCGACGGCAAGCTGCACCAGTGACGAAGCGGAAGAAGGCCGGGCCGGCGCCCAGCGCCGTGCTGCTGGATACATGCGCGGTCATCTGGCTCGCCAACGGCGATCCGATGCCCGCCGATGTTCTGGCGGCGATCTCGCATGCGGCGCTCGCGGACGGCGTATTCGTCTCTCCCGCGTCCGCGTGGGAGGTCGGATTGTTGAGCCGCGCCCGCGGCGAGAAGCAGCCTGCCGTCTCTTTCCTGCCCGACCCTCAGAGCTGGTTCGCCCGCTTCATGGGCGGGCCGGGGATCAGAGAAGCGCCGCTTCTTCCCGAGATCGCCATCGCATCTTCGCATCTGCCCGAGCCGCTACATGGCGATCCAGCCGACAGGTTCATCATCGCGACAGCCCGTCATCATCAGATTCCGGTCGTTACGCGGGACGGCAAGATCATCGACTATGCCGCACAGGGGCACATCGACGTGATTGCCTGCTGATCAGCACGGCCTGCTAACACTCAGGTCCCTTCGAGAAGCCGCTCTCGCGCCAGATCGAGCGCATGCGACAGGCGGAATGCCACCACCTGGTCCTTCGGATCGACGAGGCACTCGAGCGCTGCCTCCATGTGCTTGATGGCGTTTTCCAATCGAGGTTCTTCGTCCGTCATGATTGCTCTCCGCTAAACCGCGCTCAGTCGGCTGGCACCCTCCATAAGGAGGATGCCGGCCCCTGAGCCGGACGAGTCGAAAACGCGAACAATAGGACGCGTGCCTGATCTTTAGCCGGAGCCTGGACATAATACAGGCCATCCGGCCGCAAAGGCATGCAGCCGACTCTATTGTTCGGAGTTTCGACGCTCCGGCCCGCCACCGGCGGACGCACATCCTCTAGCCCGATCAGGCAGCAGCTGCCAATCGGTTCGTTGCGAAATTGCCGGAGGTCGAGATCAGGTGTGCGGGTTCAGCGCGTCGACAGACGTGCCGCTTCGACCGGACGATACATGTCCGCGCGATTGCGCATCAGGCCGGTGAGCCAGACGAGGTCGCTTGCGGCATCAGCCAGAGGCAGCTCGGCCACCGCATGGAACAGACCGCGCTGGTAGGGCGAGGCACGATCTAGGATCCCGGCGAGACGCTCGCGCGCGGGACTGTCCGGATCGGTGATGTCCGCATTGTCTTCGCGAGCCGCCTCGAGAAAGGTTTCGGCCAGCTCCTGGACTTCGTAGTAGCCCGAATCCAGACCTTCCCCAAGGGCGATGGCCGCGATCTGGCTGCGCACGCCCGGAAGATCGGGATCATTGACCGCATCGATCAAAGGCAGATTGAAATCGAAACCGGCGAGATAGTCCGCGATCATGGGGAGATATCCTTTCTCCCATTTACTAGAACATAGGAGGAACGTATTCAAGCCCCAAACCTCTTGAGGTACGACAGGACTATCATCATGCTTTCTTCTTCCGCATGGGCCGCCCGCACCGGCCGTCATCCCGCGCCGTGATCATGGCGGCCGCGCCCCTACGCCTCCATGGCCATCTGCGCCGCAACGCGCGCGGGTTCCTCCTCGAAATGGACGACGGCCACGTCTGGCGGCTCAAGGGCGCGCAGGATTTCCCGCCGCTTCTGGACACCGCCGTCATCGTCGAGGCACGCAAGGCCAGCAGCAGCCTCCTCGACGTTCTCTGGCTCGGGCCAGCGTAGCGGTCCCAGCGGCGCGCTGCGTTCTACCCCTCCGGCGTCGCGTTTGTGGCGAGGGCCAGCGGACCTCGGCGAGGACGCCTCGGCCCGCAATCAGCGTCGGACGAGGTCTGTCATCCCATCCTGCGCCGCCCTCGCAGGGTCTCGGCGTGCCAGGGCTGGTCCGGGCAAGCAAGGGCTGCCTCCACCCAAGCTCCGGTAGAAGAAAATGGGCCTGCCGACAGGATTATCTGATCCAAAGGGGTCGGCAGGCCCATTTTCTTCAACCTCCACTAGGACGCAGCGCGACGTCCCTTGCTTGCCCGGACCAGCCCTGACCCTTGAGCCCCGGCGACGGCGGCTCCGGATGGGATGACAGACAGGCCCCGTCGCGTCCTCCGCTGATCAGGAAGGAATGGCTTCGCCATGCTTTTCTTTGTTCGGGCCGCTACCGCGGCCATTTTCTTGGCTCTGGCTCACCAAATAGGATGAAATTCTGTCAAGAAAACAATGCGATATACTCAATAAAGGGGAGGGGGTATAAGTATAAGTGCAGATGGGGATTGGCCCCGGACGCACTTATAGGAGTAAAGGCAATGAATATCGGTGAGTTTAACTTGAAGAAGGGCCGTGTCGTCGGGTGGATTGCTACCCGCACAATCGACCTGCCCAAGCTGGCCTTGCGTCCGGTGGAAAGCGAAAACGAACTGGCCCCCGCTTATGAGATCATCGCTCCCAATGTCGGCGGCCGCGTCGTGCAAGTCGGCGCGCTCTGGGAAGCCGTCGCCAAGCGGACCGGCGAAGTCTTCTATCAAGGCAATGTCGATGATCCTTCCATGCCCGAAGCACTGCCTATCGCGCTTTTCGGCTCGATTGAGGAAGGCTTCCGCGTGGCATGGCGCAGGCAGGAACGCGACGATTTTGGACCTGCCGTCCGCACGTCGCGCAACGATGCGCCTTCCGGTCCCAGCCGTGGCGACGATTACGGCTTCGGGGACAGCACAGCCAATGAAAACGGCGAACTGTCCAGCCAAAGCGCCGCCGCCGATCTGGACGATGAAGTCCAGTTCTAGGCGCTAGGCCAAGACGGGCCGGGGGGGCGCTGGAACGCTTCCCCGGACCCTGACCGATCATCGAGCATCAGGAGTCACACCCATGAGCAAGAAATCAGCTAGAAAGGCCGTTAGCACATTTGCCGACTTGCCGGAACTTATCGCGGAGGAAACCGCAACGCCCGAATTTGAAGCGTCGTTCGGAGACCCGATGCCGCTTTCGATCATCGAGCACGGCGACGAACCGGGCGAACATGACATGCCCGAACCGTTCGCCGCGCAGAAGACTTGCGGCGAGCTTATGACCTCGCTCTATCTCCTCTTGACGGACACGCGGCTTGACCCGCTCGCCCCGGATATTGCTTGGGGCATCGTCAATTCCTTCCACTTTGTCGCCGGAACACTGCAACGGCGCGAGGATAGCTTGGCCGATAAAATCCGCGACATGACGCGGCGCATGGAACCGGGCGAGGTATTCAACAAGGAACTGGAGGATTTGCAGCTTCAATGCCAATCCGTCATTGAACAGCGCGCCGCCGTGGAAACCATGCGCGACTATGCCGCCGCCATGTATCGCGCTTGCTGGCGCAAGGCTTGGTCCCCTAGCAAGGGCAGCAAGGCGTCATCCGTCACGACCGCAAGCTATATCAGCGCGGTTGACTTCCTGCGCGAACGCGCCCTTGCCAAGCGCGAGAAATACCAGCCCGACGGCCTAGTCGTCGTGTCTTCCGGCCCCGCTATCTGGGACGACTGGCAACCGATCTGGACCACGATGAGCGCAATCAAGCAGCGGACGCCGCGAATGGTTGTCGTCACCACGGGACAGCGCACGGGATGGGATGCCATCGTTGCGGCATGGTGCGCGCGTGAAGGCGTGCCCTTGGTCGCCTATGCTCTAACCGGACGTGGCAAGGCAGCGTTTGCCCGTAATCGCAAGATTGGTGAACTCGACATTTCCGAAGCCGTGCTAGGCGAAGGATCGGGCATTCAGGCGAACCTCTATCAGATGCTCCGCAAGAAGGGCGTTCCTATTCACGCCTTCCGCAAGCCCGCCGATGCCCCCAAGCCGCGCAAGCCGGAGGCATCCGGCGAATATTCCTTCAGGCGAGCGCGGCGCTACGCCTGACACGAGACGGCGCGGCGCCTTCCCCAAGCGCCGCGCCACCCATCACAGCAGACCCGCCAAGGCTGGCGCGCTTTCCAGCGCGCTGGCCTTTTTTCGTGCCACCGGCCGCCGCCGCGCCTGACGGCGCGGCGGCGGGGGAACCCGAAAGGGGAAGAGCCGACAGTCTCACGCCCCCGCGCCGGGAACGGCAGTCGCGCCGCCATCCCCCTTCGCAGGCAATGACGCGGCTGGCGATTTCCCCGAGCGGGCGGCATCGGACACAGCCGACGCCCCCTTGAGCGCAGCCAGCGCGGCAGCGCCGCCGAGCCGCAGCACATGGCCGACCAGATCGCGAAACTCGCGTTCGGTTACCTGCAAATCCTCGACCGGCAGCGCCGTGACGATCGCCGCATAGCGATCACGCAGCCGCTTGCGCGTTGCGGCGATCTCACCGGCAAGCTTTTTCTCGCGCTCGACCAGATCGGCGAGCTTATCGCGTTCAGACATTTTCGGCATGACCAGTTTCCTTGTTCAGGCTGGCCCGCTCGTCACGCCCGCCTTGTCGCACAGGCGCACCCGCGCCACAAGCGACCCCGCCGCCAAGCGCGGCCAAACTCCCCCACATCGACCGACACCGCATAGGGTGCGCCCGGCAGCGGTAGAGAAGACGCAGCGACGCCGTCGCTGCGAGGCAAGCGACGCACTCGCTTCGCGGTTTGTATTGCACCGTACGCACGGGTGCTGTGGCCGAAAACGGCCCTGTAATCAGTGCCTTGCGCTGGCAGACGCGTCAGCCAAAAAACCACAAAAGTGGCTGACACGTCTGCCGCCCCAGAAAGCGGCGTCCCAAACCCCCAGCATTTCCGCCGTTTTCTGCTGGCAGACGCGTCTGCCACGTCGATTTTATTGTGATTGCCGTCCATCCGCGCTATATTGCGGCTGCGTCGTGATCTCCTTGCCGAAGCTCCTGATGGAGCGCCCACGTTGGCAAGGATCACAATCCGGATAGACGATGCGCTTTGCGAGCGGCTGCAGCGCCGTGCTCGTAAAGTCGGCATCAGCGTTGCCGAACTCCTCCGCCCTGCGATCGACCAGGCCGCCGACCCTCGCGGCGGCTACGTCTATACGACGCAGGACGAAATCCTCTCCTGCGTCATACAGACACTCTCGATCGTCGCGGCATCGGTACGCCGTCGGTCGCCCGAAGCGCTCGAGCAGGGCATGGCCGACGCCAAAGCGTTGCTCGAAGCGAAGGGCCTGCTCGGGCCGGAGGACCAGCCATGAGCGGGCGTGGGGATACCCCCGTCACGGGCGCGCTTGTCGGCTCCCTGTCCCCCACTAGAGGCTCCTGCCACGGTGGCGATGGCGGCGATCGCTTCCTTCTGCCGTCCGGGTCTCACCCCGAACTGAAGGATCAGGCGGTCCCGGATGCCTCTGTTCGGGGGAGGGCGCAATCATGAGCATCTTCCGTAACGACACATTGGGCTCATGGACCCGCGGTGGTCAGGCGATCGTCCACAATGTCAGGATGACCACCCAGGTCTTCTTCCAGACCGTGGTCGCGGGGATCGTCCTGTGGGCGATGGGGACTGGCTGGTATGCCTTCGAGAAGTCGAGCGAGTATCAGCGTTTCGTTCTGGTCAAGATGGCGGAGGCCAGCTTCAAGGCCGATACCGCGCGAGGAACCAGTGACCCCATGCTGTTCCGCACCCCGGACGGTCGGGAATATTGGACGTCGGCCGACGCCCTTATCGAATCCCGCGTCGGTAAGAAGGCGCTCGGTAAACTCGAAACCGACCTCATCCATGGGGCGGCCATTGCCGGTATGGGGGCACTCGCCGCGCTGGTTTTCGCCTGGTTCTATTTTACCCGGACAGGACGCGGCCTCGGGTCCAACGAATATATTCGCGGCGCCCGCTTTGGGACGATCTCGGAAGTCCGCCGTGCTCTCCGGGGGCAGAAGAAAGGGGCGCTCAACATCGGCGGCGTCGCGGTGCCAGAGGCCTTCGAGCCGGAGCATATCCTGCTTGTCGGCGCCCCCGGCACGGGGAAAACCAACCTCATCACCACCATGCTCGCTGGGATCCGCAAGCAGGGCAAGCGGGCCATCGTCTATGACACCGCCGGGAGCTTCGTCGAGAAATTCTACCGCCCCGGACGCGACATCCTCCTTAACCCGCTGGACAAGCGCACTGACATCTGGAGCCCCTGGGTCGATGTCCCGCAGGAGTATCACTACGACCAGATCGCGGAATCTACCATCCCCGACAAGCATGGCGATCCCTTCTGGTCGAAGGCAGCACGCGGTACGCTGGTCGCGGTCCTGCGCAAGCTTGCCCGGCAGAAGCACACCCTCATCTCGATCCTGCTCGACCGCGTGCTCCGCTCCCCGGTCGCGGACCTCGCCGCCTATGTGAAGGGCACTGATGCCGCCGCGTTCATCTCCTCGGAAGGGGAGCGCACTTCTGCCGGCGTCCAGGCCGAGCTCGCCTCGGTCATGCGCAGTTTCTCCTATCTTGACGATACGGTGGACGGTTTCTCGATCCGTAAATGGGTCGAGGACGAGAAGGACGACAGCTGGCTGTTCGTGACCGTCAAGGCCGACCAGCTTCCCTCGCTGCGTCCCCTCATCACCGTCTGGCTCGATATCGCGATCAGCGCGATCATGAGCCTTACGCCCGATCGCAACCGGCGGCTCTATTGCGTGATCGACGAGTTGCCGACGCTTCAGAAGCTTCCTTCGCTATCCGACTTCCTGGCCCGTGCGCGCAAATATGGGGGCTGCGGCATATTGGGGTTCCAGTCCTATCCCCAGCTCAATGCCACCTACGGCAAGGAGGATGCCGCCGCCATCACCGGCTACTGCTCGACCTGGGTGGCGCTCCGGGCCAACGATTCCGATACCTCGGAACTCATCTCCAAGAATCTCGGCCGGGTCGAGCAAGTCGAGGCGAACGAGGGCATGTCCTACGGCGTCAACGACATGCGCGACGGGGTGAACTTAAGCCGTATGCAGGTGACCCGCCCGCTGGTGATGGACACCGAGGTCAACCACCTGCCCAACCTTTCGGGGTTTCTCCGGTTCGGTCGCAACCTCCCCGTCGTGCGCTTCACTGATCGCTTCAATCTCCTGCCAACGGTCGCACCCGCCTTCATCGAACGGAACGAACCGCCCAAGCGACTGCCGATCGGCGAGAAGATCATATGCGAGACACGGAAAAGTCGCCGGGCGGCGCAAGCACGACAAACGGCCGCTAGGAAAGGAGAGGCTTCATCGGACCAAGGCGCAAGACCGACACCCGGGAAGCCGCAGGGCGACTTTTTCAACCGCCCGAACGATCCTCCACCCGTGGACGAGACGACCGGTGTGCCGATCCCCGAAGAGGCGGCCGGTCACGACAAAAGCACAATACCTCCGGATCATCCTGATCCCGACATGGGCGAGGGCGATTTGCCGATCGAGGACCATGCTGATGCGGACGACGTGGTCGCGACGCCCATCCCACTGCTGGGCGCGCGGCGGGGGACCCTTCGCGTATCGCTCGATAGCCATGGCCGGTCCGAAGGACCGCGCGAGAAGGCGAAGCCGGCATGATACATCCCCGCCGTCTCAAGGGCACGGCCGCCAATATCAGCCGCTACTATACGATCGGCGACTATTATACCAAGGGCGGCGACGAACCGTCTGAATGGGGTGGCAAGCTTGCTCCCGGTCTCGGCCTGTCGGGCAAGGTCGATCCCAAACAGTTCGAGGAACTGCTGGCCGGCAAGGTCGGCGACCAGCAACTCGGTCGGCGCCGCAAGGAAGGTATCCAGCACCATCCCGGCTGGGACTTCAACATCAGCGCCCCCAAGTCGATCTCGATCCTGGCGCTGGTGACGGGCGACGAGCGGATCATCGCAGCGCATGAACGGGCGGTTGGCGTCGCGCTGGCCCATCTTGAAGAGCATGCCGAACTGCGCCGCCGCGTCGAGGGCGAGATCGTCCATGAAACGACCGGCCGGCTTCTCTTCGCCCGCTTCACCGAACATGCGAGCCGCGACCTCGATCCGCACCTTCATACCCATGTCGTCGTCCTCAACATGACCAACCATCTTCGTGGCGACCGGATGTCGAGCCTCGAGACGCGTTCGATGTTCGCGGAACAGCTCGTTACTGGGCAGATTTATCGCAACGAACTAGCCCATGACGTGCGTGAGCTCGGTCACGAGATTGTGTTCGATCCGCGCCGCGGTCTGTTCGAGGTAGCCGGCGTCCCCGGCGAAATGATCCGCGAATATTCGCAGCGGGCAGAGGAGATAAACGCCCATGCGAAGGAACATTGCCTCACCGGACAGGCTGCTCGGCGCATATCCTTCTTCGAGACGCGCAAAGCCAAGGAAAAGATCGGACTGGAGGACCTCCAGGAGCGGTGGAACAAACGTGCCGAACCCTGGCGCGAGGATCTCGACAAGCTCCTGGCGGCCGTCGCGGAGCGCGGCGAACGCACGATCGAGACTGATCCGGGCGTCGCCCGCCGCGCTGCGCTATTCGGAATCCGGCAAAGCGAGACGCGTGAAGCGGTCAACAATATCGGGCGGCTGTACCGCACCGCGCTCGCCTCCCATGTCGGTGAGGTCCGGTTCGGTGACGTGCGTCCGATATTCGATGCTCAGGAAGCCGATCGCAAGCTGCTCCGCACAGTACGCCAGACCGGCGATCAACCGCTTCCACGGGGACGCTCGTCGCGGCGGACCGCGAAACTGGAACTGGCCCTGTCGGAACATCTATCGCTCGCCATGGGCGATGCCTCTCCCGTCGCCAGCTCCGAGCGGCTGGCAGAGGCCGCGGTTGCTGCCGGTCTGACGCAAGAGCAGGCGCGCGCGCTCGAAGGGATCGGTACGGGCAACAACCGTCTTGTCGCGATCCACGGCGTCGCGGGCGCAGGAAAATCGACCCTGGTCGGCGCGCTGGTCGATGCGACCCGCGACGATTACATGACAATCGCACTTGCGCCGACGTCTTCGGCAGCGGCAGAACTGGGTAACCAGGCAAATATCGAATCCCGCACGGTCGCCTCACTGCTCGCCGGTGGCGGCCATAATATCACCGACAGGCATATTCTTGTGCTCGACGAGGCGGGCCAGCTCGGTAACCGTCAGGCATTGCGCATCCTGGAGATCAGCCGCGCGACCGGCGCGAGGCTCATCCTGCTTGGCGACAACAAGCAGACCGGTGCGATCGAGCAGGGCAAGGCGTTCTGGCTCCTTCAGCAGCTGGGACTGCCCACCAGTCAACTTCTCGATCCCATGCGCCAGCAAACCAGGACGACGAAAGAGTCGGTGGCGATGGCGCGCAAGGGCGACTATGCGGCTTCGCTTGCCGCGCTCGATCGTGTGAACACCGGGGAGACCGCAGAGGCTCTCGCCAAGGATATCGTCGTCGAGTGGACCCGGCTGCGGCCCGCTGCGCGCAATGCCACCAATATCCTTGTGCTCGACAATGCGACCCGGTTGATCGTCAACAGCCACATCCGCGAAGTGCTGAAACGCGAGGGCGCGGTCGCGGCCAATGATCACCGGCTCGAAGTCCTGACGCCGGCGGGCATGACAGATCAGGAAAAGCAGATCGCCCGCTTCTACACTGAAGGCCAGGTGCTCAAGTTTGCGCGCGACTACGCGGGTCTCGGAATCGCCCGGGACGCGGAATATCGCGTGGTCGGGATTGGGCGGAATAATAATGGCCGCCAGGTCGTGCGCCTGGCCGACGAGCATGGCCGTCAGATTGAATGGAATCCCCGGCTTGGCAAAGCGGCGCACGTCAACGTCTTCCTGACCGAGCAGCGCCAGCTCGGCGAGGGGGACCGCATCCAGTGGCGGCTCGTCAACAAGGATATCGGCGTCAAGAACGCCGAGCGTGGCACTGTGTTGGCCTTCGACGGGACGATTGCCACTATCAAATGGGACCGCGGCGAGCGTGTGCAGGATGTGGACCTGTCCGCTCATAGGACCTGGGACCACGGCTACGCGGAAACTGTCTATTCCTCCCAGTCGAAAAGCTACCCGCGGACCTATGTGCTGGCGCCGGTCGAATCCGGTCTGGTCAACGGCCAGAACTATTACACTGCGATCACCCGCGCTCGCTATGGTGTGAAGCTGTGGACCGAGGATGTGACACGTCTTGCGGCCAAGCTGGCGTCGCGCTCGGGCGAGAAGACCTCGACGCTCGAAGGGCTTGGCCGGCTCAAGGCCGACAGCCACAAGCAGCGGGGCGCGCGCCACAAGGAACGCCACGATCGGTCGCGCGAGGCGAATGCCCGCGAACGGGACGAACGCAACGCCGAGCGCGAACAGCGCCGGCAGGGGCGGGGTAACACAGGCCCGCCGGGCTTCGCTGACAGCCTTGCCAGTCGCGCGCAAGAGGCTGCCGTTTTGGTCGACCGCTTCCTGCGCGGCACTCTCGATCGCGATCGCGCGCCCGAATCCACCGAGCGTGGCAGCGCGCCCCATCATGTTCACCAGCCAGCACCTCAACCGCAGCATGACCATGGCGATCATGGCAGCGGACACGACCGATAGGAGGGTTACCCATGAATCTGAATCTTGTTCTCATTCTGATCCTCTGCACCGCACTGCTGGCGCTTCTCTTTCGTCACGACCGCATCCCCATCCGCCATCGATGGCGACGGCGGCAGGCCCGGGAGATGTGCGAGCAACTGCGGGGGCGGGACCGCGATCAGCCGGTCGCGCTCCATTATGCGCGGTTCCGCGCCATGGACCCGCTCGCGTTCGAGGAGTTGCTGCTCGAAGCCTTCGAGCGGCGCGGGCACCGCGTCATCCGCAATTGCCGCTATACGGGTGACGGCGGCGTCGACGGCGAAGTCATCATCGATGGAATACGCTTCCTGATCCAGGCCAAGCGCTACAAAGACGCCATCAGGCCCGAACATGTCTGGGACTTTGCCCAGCTCTGCGCCACCAGAAGGCAGCGCGGCCTGTTCATTCATACCGGCCGCACCGGCGGGATGAGTCGCGCCGTTGTCGATGGTGCGACGGGTATCCAGATCGTGTCAGGCCAGAAACTGCTCGCCCTGTTGACGGGGGCGCCGTTCTTACCTGACCTGTGTGAACCTCGTCGCCCCAGAGAAACCATCGCTTTCAGGCGGACGTCGTCATGAACGCGCTGTCCTGCTCACGATCGCAGCGACCCCGCTATTATATCGGCATCGCCTCGCTTTTGTCGCTCTCGCTTGTTCTCGCGCCAACGCCCGCACTGGCACAGCGTGGAGGATCGGCGGAGGCGGCCGAGCTCGCGCGCTGCATCCGCATTGCTGCGCGGGGCTATGGCTGGCTCGAAAAGACCCTCTGGGGACTGCGCAAGCAGGAGGCGGGCTGGATCGGAGCCGAAATCGCCAACACCAACGGAACGCATGACCTGGGACCGCTCCAGATCAACTCATGGTGGGTGCCCCGCATCGCCCGCCTCATCGGCAGGTCCGAGCATCAGGTCCGCCATTGGCTGCGCTACGATGCCTGCTTCAATGTCGAAGCGGCGCGCTGGATATTCATCTCCGGACTGGAGGCTACAGGCGACTATTGGAAGGCCATCGGCACTTATCACAGCCCCACCGCCTGGCGACAGCGGGCCTATGCAACAAAGGTCGCAACCCACATGCGCGTGAGGTTCGGACCGAAGGTGTTCGCAGCAACCGGTATCGACGCACCGAGATAGGGGCGACGAGAAGCGGGAACCGGTGGCCGGATATGGCAGTGTCGCCGTTTCCTGGGTGACTGGTATCCTAGGCTGCCATTGCTGGACGGCATTGGTGATGAGCTCGGCGCTACTATCTCAGCGTATGTGTTCGGGTGGGCCACGCGAGATGAACAGGTCAGTCAATCCTCGACCATGTTGTCGCTCTGGCGAAGGCAAACACTCAACTGGGCGTCAAACTAGCCGAGGTCTGGCGCGAGAGTGGGTGTCCGTCGTCGAGACATTTGGCACAGATCGGGGCGTGGATTAGCGGAGAGCGAGCCTCGTCTGGGGGGTGATGTTAGGCGGCGAGCTTGCGGTGAAGCAAGCGGCGATATTCGATGGTTTTTCGCTTGATGGTTTCGCGACGCTTGATGATAGCGGGAGCCCTGCCGAAGTAGGCGTCAGCGGGCGTCACGTTGTTCAGGCTCTCGTGGTAGCGCTGGTGATTGTAGTGCTCCACGAACGCTTCGATCTGGGCTTCGAGGTCGCCGGGCAGGAAGTAATGTTCCAACAGGATGCGATTCTTCAAGGTCTGGTGCCAGCGCTCGATCTTGCCCTGCGTTTGCGGATGCAACGGGGCGCCACGGACGTGACTCATCTGCTGGGCCTCGATGTACTCGGCGAGTTCGCCCGCGATGTAACTGGGGCCGTTGTCGGATAGTAGCCGGGGCTTGTGCAGGACCGTGGCGCTGTCGCAGCCCGATGCCTTGAGGGCCAAGTCCAGCGTGTCAGTGACGTCCTCGGCGCGCATGTTGGTGCACAGTTTCCAGGCAATGATGTAGCGCGAGTAGTCGTCGAGCACGGTCGACAGGTACATCCAGCCCCACCCGATGATCTTGAAGTAGGTGAAGTCGGTTTGCCACATCTCATTCGGCCGGGTGGTCTTCGTGTGGAACTGGTCAGCGGCCTTGATCACGGTATAGGCTGGACTGGTGATCAGGTCATGGGCCTTCAACAGGCGGTAAACCGTGGCTTCCGACACGAAATAGCGCTTCTCGTCGGTGAAGCGCACCGCCAGTTCGCGAGGGGAAAGCTCGGTCGCCTCGAGCGCCATCTCGACGATCTGCGCGCGGATATCCTCGGTGATGCGGTTCCACACCCGGCTCGGCGCCGAGGGGCGATCCTCCAGGGCTTCAGGACCGCCCTCAAGGAAGCGGTCATACCAGCGGTAGAACGTCCGGCGAGGAATACCCAGCTTGTCCAGAGTGTGCTTGGCCGGCAGGTGCGACTGCTCGACGATCCTGATAATCTCCAGCTTTTCTGCGGCGGGGTACCTCATTCGTCGTCGCCCCCATCCGCGATCATGCTTTTTTTGAGCAGGCGGTTTTCCAACGTCAGGTCAGCAACGCATTCCTTCAGGGCACGGGCTTCACGGCGCAGATCCTGCACCTCGCCCGTGGTCGCAGAACGGGCGGTATCGCCCGCGAGCCGGCGTTTGCCGGCCTCCATGAACTCTTTCGACCAGGTGTAGTAGAGGCTCTGGGCGATGCCTTCACGCCGACACAGCTCGGCGATGCTGTCCTCGCCGCGCAATCCGTCGAGCACGATGCGGATCTTGTCCTCGGCCGAGAAATGCCGCCGCGTCTGTCGGCGAATGTCTTTCACCACGGCTTCGGCAGAGGCCTTTGCTGGCGATTTTCGCAAGGAGGGTTTGGGCTTCATCTTCGTTCCTTCGTCACTACGACGAAGCCCAAACCCTCCTTCAATCTCAACCCCTAATCTGTGCCATGGGCGCTGACGCCGGACAGGCAGCACGGCCGACAAGGTGCAAGGCATCTTTTGCAATCTTGCGGCTTCCGCACGGCATCCGAAATGGAAGGGCTGTGGGTTCCTGCGGACATCGGTTGAGCTGATCCACCTGCCGGGGCACCCTGCGATCCTTGCAGGACGCACGCACAAGAAGCGCGTAGAGGACTGGCTGTGCTCGCTGTTTGCAGATGTGCGCCCACCAGACGAGGCCCGGCGTCTTGCGCGCCAGATCATCCTTCTGCTCGACGGGGCATTTGCCGTCGTGCTGCTTCATCGAGACCCGAGTTATATGGAGAGTGCTGGTGAGGCAGCGGCGCAGTTGGTCCGAGGTTAGTGCACAACCTCACACCATTCCAGGATCTGGAGCGTATAGTGCGATACGGCCCGATCGAACGCGGAAGTGATGGCTGACTGGCTGCTGGCGGATGCGCGCTCATCGACCGTGAAGCGGCGGCTTGCGATCGGTTGAAGACTGGCGGAATCGACAAGGGTGGCTGAGCCGCTCACTCTTATCGTCGGAGCGTCGGATTTTTGGGCGTTTCCGCGATAATCCGCTTCGAAACGATCTATCGTCAGGTGCAGGAGCGGGGCGCCGTTGCCCCGGGCGGCAGCGGGCAGGAGGCGAACAGAAGAGGTCGCCTGTTCGAAACGGCGCATCACCGCCTGGGTGAACAGGTCCGGTGCTGGCGCAACCCAGCGCGCATCCTTGATATAGAGGACGGTGTCGCCATGAGCCGTCAATATGCGGTCACCGTCGATCTCGGGAGCGAACCGGACGCGCCCCAGCGTTACAGGCTTTTTATCCCGCTCTATTATGGGGGCCTCATGCGCCGGGTCTTCGACGATGCCGAAGCGATAGAGGTTATCGGGCGGTCCGCTTTTCAGAACGGAGACACAACCGGCCAGCGGCAGGACAGCGGTCATGATCGCGATCCTGGCTCCACGCGTAAAACACATCATCGGGGTAGCTCCAGTTCCTGTCCACTGTCCTTGGTGAGCGCACGGCGCGGATTCTGGCGTATTTCGCGCAAGAACCCATCGAGCGATTCGGATGTCTCCTGCAGGCTATGCATCGCGGCATTGACGGCGGGGAGGGTGGTCGTTCCGATTGTCTCGCTTTGCCGGTTGATATGGGCGAGGGTGCCGCGCGCTTCGCCGATTGCGGCCTTGAGCTCGGTCGCCGCCTCCGACATCTCCGCGAGTGTCCGGCGTCCGTCTCCCTCGCCCATTTCCCGAATGAGCGCCGCTGACGCTTCGATATCGGTGGCAGCGGAATCGAGTTTTGCCAGCATGGACCCGGCATGATCGAACATGGCGCGATTCTCGGCGAGCTCGCCCATGGTGAGACGTACATCCTTTATCGTCGCGCTCAGATCGGCGATGTTCTCGTCCGAGATGAGCTTGTTGACCTGGTTGAGCGCCCTGGTCGCGCTTTCGACCATCTGGCCGCCGCCCTGAATCAGCGACGACATGGCGTTCGGCTTGCTTCGAATAACAGGCCGGTGGGAGCGCTCGGCCTCGCGCAGGAGAGGCTGTTGCGGATCGCCCGCGCTGATCTGGACGATACTCGTGCCGGAAATGCCTTGCGTTTCGGTGGATGCCAGAGAATCGCGGCGAACCGGCGTGCGTGCCTGCAGGGATATGTCGGTGATTACCCGGTTGGGATTGTCTTCGTCGAGCCTGATCCGTTCGATCTGACCCATCTTGATACCGTTGAACTGGACATCCCCGCCCACGCTGAGGCCGCGAACAGGGCCCTCGAAGATGATCCTGTATCGGTCATATTCATTGCTGAAACGCGATCCGCCCAGCCATACGACAAACACCACGCCGGCAATCAGCAGCAGTGTCGAGATGGCGCCTACCAGCGCGTAATTGGCCTGCCGTTCCATCAAATGCTATCCTGCTGTTCTGCCGCAGCGCGGCCGCGCGGCCCAAGGAAATAATCCCTGATCCAGGGATGATCCGATTGCTCCAGCTCGTGAAGCGGGGCCGTGGTCACGATTTTTCGATCGGCGATGACGGCGACCCGATCACAGACCGCGTACAGCGTGTCGAGATCGTGGGTAATCATGAAGACCGTGAGGCCCAGCGTATCGCGCAGATCGCGGATGAGCGCGTCGAATTCTGCGGCGCCGATCGGGTCGAGACCTGCGGTGGGTTCATCGAGAAACAATATGTCGGGATCAAGTGCGATCGCCCTTGCAACGCCAGCGCGCTTGCGCATGCCGCCCGACAGTTCGGCCGGACGAAGATCGGCGGCATGGGCGGGAAGGCCGGCAAGCCTGATCTTGAGGCGCGCCGCTTCGCGCATGAACCCCGGCGCGAGGCGGGTATGCTCCAGCATCGGAGCCTCGACATTCTGAAGCACGGTCAGGAAGGAAAAGAGCGCGCCCTGCTGGAACATGACGCCGATGCGCCGTTGAACATCGCCCTGCGACCGGCCCATATCCTCACCGAAAACTTCCACGTGTCCGGCGTCGGGCTGCTGAAGGCCAAGAATAGTGTTCAGAAGGACCGACTTGCCCGATCCAGAGCCGCCGACCACGCCCAGTATTTCACCACGCCTGACTTCGAGATCAAGATTGTCGTGAATGACCTTGTCACCAAATGCGGTGCGCAGACCGGTCACCCGGATCGCGAGCGGATCGGCCAGACCGTTGTTCACGGACCCGCTCACAGGCCGAGCACCATGAAGATCACCGCAAAGATGGCATCGAACATGATAATGAGGAAAACAGACTGGACCACTGCGGACGTCACATGACGGCCCAGACTCTGGACGTCTCCTCCCACCATCATTCCATGGCGGCACCCCGCGGCAGCGATCAGCAGGGCGAGGAACGGGGCCTTGCCCATGCCGATCCAGAAATGCTTGATACTGACGGTTTCCGCGAGACGGGTGACGAAGAAGGAGGGGCTGATGTCGATGGTGGCCCAGCTTACGAGAAGCCCTCCCAGGAGTCCGCCCAGGTCGCCCACGAACGTCATGAGCGGAATCATGACGAGCGCGGCGAGGATACGGGGCGTGACGAGGGCATCGAACCGGTCGACACCCATGACCTGCATGGCGGCCACTTCCTGGTTCATCCGCATGGAGCCGATTTGTGCCGCGAAGGCAGAGGCCGAGCGGCCCGCCAGAAGAATAGCGGCGATGACGACGCCAAACTCCCTGAGGATTGCGACGCCCACAAGTTCGACGGTAAAAATCTCCACTCCGAGGCTGGTGAGGAGATTGGTGCCGACCAGTGCGATGATCGCACCGATGAAAAACGTCATGATGAAAACGATCGGCAAGGCATTGATGCCTGATTCTTGCATGACAGCGAATAGCGGTGTGACCCGCAATCGCCTGGGGCGTAACAATGTGCCTCCAAGAGCAAGGATCATCTGACCGGTGAAAACCAGCATCGCATAGGCGTCGTGAGCGATTTCAATGATCTGCTGGCCGAAGCGCGCGAAGAACCCGGTCAGGTAGCCACGGGGGGGCGGGCTATCCTCGTGAGGCGTCATGCCCGGCGCAACGAGGTTGGCCAGACGTCGCACATCGTCACGTGTGCCGAACAGGATCTCGCCGTCGGTGGGCATCAGTTTAAGGAGCAGCAAGGCGCCGGTCGTGTCGATCCTCCCGAGGGCGGAGACGTCGATCCTGTTCGCCTGCTGTCCTCCCACAGCCGGCAGCGGCTGACGGCTCGCCTGGTCAAGGGTCAGGGCCGTCCAGTCGCCCTCGGCGTGGAGGGTCAAGGAACCGTCTTCTTCAACCAGCGTCCATGTCGCCGCCTTCATCGGATCAGCGCGATCCCGACGCGCAGACGCCTGGTGTTTCGATCATAGTCGAGGAGGTTTTCTCCATATCCGATGAAGCTCTGACCGAAGAGGTAGAAGTCCGGCCCGCCGCCCAGGATACGGCGGAGCGGATAGGACAGGTCGGCGGACAGCGCGCCCTTTCCGCTGCCGATATTGAAGCGGGTGGAGGTGGAGAGGCGCAGTCCATTATCCTCCCCGACCTCCATAAAAAGACCGGTGTTGCCGCGATACCGGCGTATGTCGGGATTGTCGGACTTGTCCCCGACGAAGAGGGAGAGGCGCGGCGCGATAGAGAGGCGATAGCCGCCGCCCAGCGGAATGGCGGCCATGGGCGCCAGATAGATGCTGTTGATGCTCCGCGAGGCCTCGCCGTCCCGGCCGTTG
This sequence comes from Sphingomonas sp. IC081, assembly GCF_006874585.1. Taxonomy (GTDB): domain Bacteria; phylum Pseudomonadota; class Alphaproteobacteria; order Sphingomonadales; family Sphingomonadaceae; genus Novosphingobium. The sequence continues at coordinate 1,750,584 of NZ_CP029761.1, read as the reverse complement.
GACTCGTGCCGGATGCCACCCTGTGCGCTCAGGGACACGCCGCTCGCCAGTGTGGTCGAGGGCGTAAGATAGAATATCTCGGGCTGGAAATCGATGTTCCGGAAAGGCGAGGAGTCCGCGCCCAGATCCCAGAACATGCGCTGCGTGTAGGCGAAATGGAGTCCATCGCGCCAGCTTTGCGGGAGACCTTCCGCGCGGCGGCTTCCGAACAACTGATATTTGAAGCTGAGCTGGATCCGGGCTTCGCTGTTGGTGTCCGGACCATAGACCGCATAAATGGGTTCGTAGCCGGACAGGTTGGCGAGGAAGGCGTTGCCCGCCCTGCGATCCGAAGGCGGCGGTGTGGGAGCAGGGGCTCGCACAGGCGGAACCGGCGCAGGCGTGTGCGCCTCGGCGAGATGCGATGCCGGCGCCGCAGGGCGCGGTATCATGGCGATCTGGCTGACGTTCCAGGCGGGGATGGAAAGCCGGGCCAGGTCCAGGGATTGCCCATCACGGGCTGCCAGGCGGTAGCGGGCGCGCTCGAATCCGCGGGGCGCTATGATCACATGGTCCGCCACATCGCGGGCGCGCTCGAGCCAGACCGTCCGGATATCTCCCGACCGTTCGACCCGGGCCTCGATCCGATCAGGGAGCGCGAAGCTCTGCGGTTCATCGCCCTCGTTCAGCAAGCGCAGATCGACGAGCAAAGCGCCCTCTGCATCCTGTTCGCCCGCGTCCCGGACGAGCACCGCTACCGGCGCTGCCTGCGCCGCGGCGGGCACAAGGAGCGCTGTCGCCAGCAACCATCGGATAGACCGGTCCATCATGCGAGAAGGTGCTGTCCGCCATCGACCGGGATCACCGTTCCGGTGATCCGGCTGGCTGCGTCACTGACGAGGAAGGCAGCCAGCCCGCCGACATCCTCTATCGTCACCAACTGGCCGACCGGCGTCTGGGCGGCGGCGCGCTCGAGCAATTCATCGAACCGCGCGATGCCACTGGCGGCGCGGGTGGCGATAGGGCCCGGCGATATCGCATGGGCGCGGATGCCCTGGGGGCCCAGTTCGGCGGCGATATAGCGCGTCGCGCTCTCCAGCGCCGCCTTGACCGGTCCCATGAGGTTGTAGTTTTCAACGACGCGCTCCGAGCCGTAGAAGGTGACGCAGAGCAGGCAGCCGCCTTGCGCCATCAAGGGCTCGGCCAGCTTCGCCATGCGAAGGAAGCTGTGGCAGGAGACGTCCATCGCGATGCCGAACCCCTCGGCGCTGCTGTCGACGACGCGGCCATGGAGATCGTCGCGGGGTGCGAAGGCGATCGAATGCAGCAGGAAGTCGAGTCCGCCCCATCGGTCCCGCACCTGGTCGAACAGGGCCTCGAGCTGGCCGGGCTCACGCACATCGCAGGGGGCGAGCCATTCGGCGCCCAGCCGGTCCGCCACCGGCTCGACCCAGCCTTTCGCCTTCTCGTTCAGATAGGTCGCGGCAAGGCGCGCGCCGCAGCGGCTGAAAGCCTCGGCGCAGCCCGCTGCAATGCTCTGTTCGTTGGCGATACCGACGATCAGGCCACGCTTGCCGCGAAGATCGACGAGGGGGGTCATGTTTTAACTCCAAAAAGGGTGGCCAGTGTCTGCAGGACGATCATCCGTTCTTCGTCCGTCGGGATGACACGGACGGTAATGGGGCTGCCAGGCGCGCTGATGACGTCGGCATGGACGGCATTGGCCCGCTCATCGAGGCTGATGTCGAGCCATGCGAGGCGCTCGCAGATGCCCGCGCGGATGGCGGCGTCGTTCTCGCCGATGCCGGCCGTGAAGACGAGACCGTCAAGGCCGCCCAGCGATGACGCCAGCGCGCCGGCCTCGCGCGCGGCACGCCAGATGAAGAGGTCGATGGCCTCGCGGGCTTCGGGCCGGTCGCTGGCCGCAAGCTCACGCATGTCGCTCGAGATGCCTGATACGCCCAGCAGGCCCGATTGCTTGTAGAGCAGCGCCTCCACGTCGGCGGCGCTCATGCCCACCCGGTTCTGGAGATGCAGGATGACGCCAGGGTCGATCGACCCGCAGCGCGTGCCCATCATCAGGCCGTCGAGCGCGGTGAAACCCATCGTCGTGTCGATGCTCTTGCCGCCTGACATGGCGCACAGGCTTGCGCCGTTGCCCAGATGCGCGGCGATCACGCGGCCGGCGGCAAGCGATGGGTCGAGCTCTGCCAGGCGGCGGGCGATATAGTCGTAGGAGAGGCCATGGAAGCCGTAGCGCCTGATGCCCTGCTCGTGAAGTGCGCGCGGGAGCGCGAAGCGGGTGGCGGGTGCGGGGCGATCATGGTGGAAGGCGGTGTCGAAGCAGGCGACCTGGGGAAGGTCCGGCGCGAGCGCGGCGATCGCGCGGATGGCAGCCAGATTATGGGGCTGGTGGAGCGGGGCCAGTGGACAGAGCTTCTCAAGCTCCTCGAGCACTATGGTATCGATCAGGCACGACTGGGCGAAGTCGACCCCGCCGTGGACGACGCGGTGCCCGACGGCGAGGACTTCGCGCCCTTCGAGATGCGATGTGGCCCAGTCAAACAACCATGCGAGCAACTCTGCATGGGTCATGGCGCGTTCGTCGGGCCACTCGCGTTCGATCAGCACTGTGCCTGCTGCGTCGCGAATGGCGAGGCGGGGAGAAAGACCGATCCGTTCGATCTTGCCGCCGGCGGACAATGTCGGTTTGCGGTCGCGATCGAGCGTATAGAGCGCGAACTTGATGCTGGACGAGCCCGAATTGAGGCTGACGACGGCCTTCATGTGCGCATACCCTCCGGCAGGCCGGGCGCCGCCTTGGTCGCCGCGCGCGCTACCAGCACGGCAACGGCGCAGGAAGCAAGGCGCGTGCGCAGGCTGTCGGCCCGGCTGGTGAGGATGATCGGCACACGCGCACCCAGCACGATGCCTGCCGCATCCGCCCCGCCGAGGAAGGTGAGCTGCTTGGCGAGCATGTTGCCCGCCTCCAGATCGGGTACGACCAATATGTCCGCCTTGCCCGCGACGGGCGACACGATCCCTTTTTCCTTCGCGGCCGCCTCGCTGATCGCATTGTCGAAGGCGAGCGGGCCATCGAGGAGGCCGCCCGTGATCTGGCCCCGGTCGGCCATCTTGCACAGCGCGGCAGCATCGAGCGTGGTCGGCATCGCCGGGTTCACCGTCTCGACAGCGGACAGGATCGCGACCCTGGGTTGGCCGATGTCCAGCACATGGGCAAGATCGATGGCGTTGCGGATGATATCCGCCTTTTCTTCAAGGTTCGGCGCGATGTTGATCGCCGCGTCGGTGATGATGAGCGGCGTCGGATGGCCGGGCACGTCCATCACATAGGCATGGCTGATCCGCCGTTCGGTACGCAGGCCCGTCGCGCGCGACACGACCGCGCCCATCAATTCGTCGGTATGCAGCGATCCCTTCATGAGCAGCACCGCCTCGCCGGCCCGCACCAGTTCGACGGCCTTCGCCGCCGAATCATGGCTGTGCGCGCTTTCCACGATGCGATAGGCCGCCACATCCTTGCCGGCCTCGGCCGCCGCTGCAAGAATGCGGGCCCTCGGTCCCACCAGGATCGGATCGATCAGCCCTGCCTCGGCGGCCTCGACCGCTGCCGCCAGCGCGGCGGCCGAACAGGGGTGAGCGATGGCGGTGCGCGCGGGGTTGCCGCGCACGCCCTCGATCAACCGATGATAGCCGTCATGGTCTGACAGGCGGATATCGGGGAGCGCGATGCGCGGGCGGCGGATCTTCTCGGTGGGGGCCTTGACCTGCGCTTCGCCGGTGATGACGGTCTCGCCATTCTGATTGTCGCAGCGGCAGTCGAGCAGCAGGATATGCTTGTCCGCCCGCTTTTCCGTCACCGTCACCGTCGCGGTGATGGCGTCGCCGATGCCCACGGGCCTCAGGAACCGCAGCGACTGGCCGAGATAGATGGCACCGGGGCCGGGCAGTTCGGTCCCGAGCACCGCCGATATCAGCCCGCCGCCCCACATGCCGTGCGCGATCACCCGGCGGAAGAAGTCGCTTTCGGCATAATCCTCGTCCAGATGGGCCGGATTGACGTCGCCCGACACCAGCGCGAAGAGCTGGATATCGCGCTTGGAGAGCGTGCGGGTCACGCTCGCGCTTTCGCCCACGGCGATCTCGTCGAAGGTCCGGTTTTCGATCATGGCCTCATCGGTCATGGCTCAGCGCTCCAGGACATAATGGCCGGGCGCGTCCGCGATCGGCGCATAGCCTTTGTCCGCGGCGCCCATGGACGGCGGGGCCCCGGGCGCGCCCGAACGGCTTGCAAGCCAGTCGCCCCATTCGGTCCACCAGGAACCCTGCTTCTTCTCTGCGTGGCGTTCCCATTCCTCCGGATCGTAGGAGAGACCATCGGTTTCGCGCGTCAGCACGCGGTAGCGCCGGCCGTTGTGGCCCGGTTCCGAGACGATACCGGCATTATGGCCGCCGCTCGTCAGCACGAAGGTGATCTCGGCCCCGGTCAGCAGGTGGATCTTATGCACCGAATGCCAGGGCGCGACATGATCGCGCTCGGTGCCGACGACGAACAACGGTCTGCGGATCGCCGAGAGCGCGATGGTGCGACCATTGACCTTGTATTTGCCCTCGGCCAGGTCATCGTCGAGGAACAGGCGCCGCAGATACTGGCTGTGCATGGCATAGGGCATGCGCGTCCCGTCGGCGTTCCAGGCCATGAGGTCGTTGAGAGGCGCGCGCTCGCCCATCAGATATTCCGACAGGATGCGCGACCAGACGAGGTCGTTGGATTTGAGGATCTGGAACGCGCCGCCCATCTGGCCGCTGTCGAGATAGCCCCGGCTCCACATCATCTTTTCGAGGAGATTGAGCTGTCCCTCATCGATGAAGAGGCCCAGTTCGCCCGGTTCGCTGAATTCGGTCTGCGCCGCGAAAAGCGTCACGCTGGCAAGGCGATCGTCACCCTCGCGCGCCATCGTCGCCGCTGCGATCGAGAGCAGCGTGCCGCCTAGGCAATAGCCCACGGCATGAACGGCGGGCGCGCCGGTAATCGCGCTCACCGCATCGAGCGCCGCCATCGGCCCGAGTTGCCGATAGGCCTCCATGTCGAGGTCGCGGTCCTCGCTGTCCGGATTGTGCCAGGAGATCATGAACACGGTGAAGCCCTGGGACGTCAGCCACTGGACGAGGCTGTTCTCGGGCGAGAGGTCGAGGATGTAATATTTCATGATCCATGCCGGCACGATCAGGATCGGCTCGGGCCGCACCGTGTCGGTGGTGGGGGCGTACTGGATCAGTTCGATGAGGCGGTTGCGATAGACGACCTTGCCCCTGGCGGTCGCCACCGTCTCCCCCACGCGGAAGGCGTCCGTGCCCGCCGGAGGCAAGCCTCTTACGAGATGCTGCATATCCTCGATCAGATGGCGGAACCCGTCGACCAGGCATTGGCCGCCGGTCTCGACGATCTTGCGCTGGAGAACCGGGTTGGTCGTAAGGAAGTTGGTCGGCGCAAGGATATCGAGCATCTGTCTGGCGGTGAATTCGACCATGTCCTCATGATGGCTGCCGACGCCGCCCACCCCGGTTGTCGCCGCGTGCCACCATTGCTGGTTGAGAAGGAACGCCTGCGAGAGGAGGTTGAAGGGCGGCTGCTGCCAGGCGGGATCGGCAAAGCGGCGGTCCTGCGGCAGCGGCTCGATCGCGGGCGCCGCGTCGCGGTCGCCTGCGGATCGGACGGCATAGTCGAAGAGCCGCACATATTTGCGGGCCGCCTTGGCGGTGAGTTGCAGCTGCTTGCCCGGTGCGAAGGCGAGATGATGTCCCCAGTCCGAAAAGGCCTGGAGGATGGTGATGGGGGAGAGCCCCGCGGTCATCTGCGCGATCGCGGCGCCCGCGGCCCTGTCGAGGGTTTCGGCGATCCCGTCGAGCGGGTCGGGTGCCTGGGGCATGTTCTGGGCGCTCATGATCGGTCCTTTTTGAAGATTTCCATTACAGGGCGGCTACCGGTCGGGCCGTTGCCCGGGGAGGCAAAGCTGCGGCAAAAGGCCGCTGTCGCCCTTGAGCCTCCATCTCGCGCCCGCCGCGGATCACGAAGCCCTTTTCCGGCTCCTCGATGCCGTCCAGCGCGCCGCCCGGCAGCGCCAGCCGCTCGAGGATGGTGATCCTCTCGCCGGCCATGTGGCCGTCGCGGATCAGGAAGGCCGCGCCCGAAAGCGCCGCAAGGCCCGAGCCGACGAACCAGGCGGTCTTGCCATCCACCCCTGCGGGTTTGCGGGGGCGGGCGAAGGCGTAGAAATTGCCGCTGTTGTATTCCATGCGAATCTCCTTTGAGCATACATTCCCCAAGTGGCATGCCGTCTGACGTGAGTTTCGCCTGAATCCGACCGCAGGACAATCATTTTCCGTCCCGAGCGGCGTCGTCGGGCGCGCAAGGCGCTGAGACAGGGCAGATCGGCCCGCGAAGCCGCCGTGTTGTGCCCTGGTGGCGGTGTTTTTCAGCGCAGCGGACAGACCCATCCTGCCGTTTTCGTTCAGTTTGGGCGTGGATGGCGGTCATGCGCATAGCGGAGGCGCTCGCAATCGGCGGATGGCGGCGAGGATGGCGCGGACCATCGGACCGGTGACGGCCACCTCGGCCAGCTGGAAGGTGATGGCGCGGGCATGGCGGACGACACGTGCCCCGATCTTGATCAGCTTCAGTTGCAGGCTGGTCAACGACCAGTCGGCCATCGTCTCGGGCAACTCGATGCAGCGCAAGAAGATGGCCAGGTTGTAGGCCAGCGCATGCAGTTGCAGTCGCACCTCATTGTCGCGGAACTTCCGGCATGACAGCCGCGTCCAGTGGAAGGCATATTTACCTTCCTTGATGTGCTGCTCGGCGGTGCCGCGCTGGTTATAGAACCGCACCACCCAGTCGGGCTCCATCGGCAGGTTGGTGACGATGAAGCCGACACGCGGGAACAGTTCGCCCGGATGCCATTCGATCTTGGCGATCACCCGGCGTTCCTTGTCCCAGGATGCCGCCTGATACTCGAAGTCTTCGTAGAAGCGCTTGACCTTGGTCAGCGAAGGTCGCCCGACAGGGCGCGTCAGCCGATGCGCGATCTTCTCGCGCAGGACGTTGTTCGCAGGCAGCCGGATGGCGTAGAAGAATCGGGCTTCTTCCAGCCGCTCATAGATCGCGGGGATCGCGTAGGCGGCGTCAGCCCGGAAGAACCGGCCGCAAAGGTCGCGCTCCGCGTAGCGGGCGATGACGGGGTCGAGAACGTCCCGCCAGCCATCGGCGCTGTGGACGTTGCCATGGCGCAAGGCGCAGCGCTCCAGCATGCCGAACTGGTTGAACAAAAAGTTCGGGTGATAGCAGGTGCAGTCGAAATGCCCGTTCCAGGCCGCGCCCTCCTGATCGCCATGGGTGGGGCTGACCGAACTGTCCATGTCCAGAACGATGTACTTCAGCCCGTTACGGTCATGGAACCGGTCGATCCATTGGCCATTCAGGTCGGCCAGCGCGGCACGGTTCTCGGGCTGTGCCAGTGTCTCGGTCTCGAACCGTCCCATCTGCGAGGCCGAGGCCGCTTGCGCATCGACAGCCCTTCCACCCACGACCTGGCGCATCACCGGATCGAGGGCCAGGCGGTCGGCGTCGTTCACATCCTCGTATCCGGCCAGTCGCCCGAACACCGATTGCCGGAACAACCCGTCAAGCCGGTGGACCGTGTTCTTGCCGCGCCGGGTGTCGCGCAATGCTTTTGCCGCCAGATCGGACAGCCCGAGCGCGTCATCCAGCTCGCGCATCACCAGCAGGCCGCCGTCGGAACTGAGCTGCGCACCTCGGAACTCCACATGCACCCGGCGGTCGAACTCGACCCGATCTGCCCGCTTCGAACCCGCACCCTCTGGGTGATCCATCAAACGCGCCCCTCACGGCCATCAACACCATGATTTATATCGGAAATATTGAGATCCTGACAGCAAAATCAGCGATTTACTTGGGGAATGTGGGTTGAGATGGCGCTGGGTGCCGTGCTCGGCACTGGCGATCAGAAGCTGGGTTTTCGATCCGTAACGCGAATAAAGCGTGCGCTTGGAGACGTTCGCGGCCGCGGCAATGTCATCCATGTTGGCGCCTTCCACCCCATGGGCGATGAACTGGTCGAGCGCGACCTGCAATATATGCTCGCCCAATTGCGCGGCTATTTCCTGCGGCGGCCGTCCGCCTTTTGGATCGCGCGGCGCCAGCTTGTGTCGAGGTGATCGGCGGCTTGTCACCTTTTTGTCATTACCTTCCTTTTTCATGCGGGCCAAAGACCGCACTTGATCCGGGGCGGGAAAGCGGCAATAACGACACTCATAAGTATAGATACTAATAGTCCGGAGAGGCGCGACGGGGGAAACCGCGCGGCGTGACCTGAAAAATGGAGCCGGAGTATCATGACGGGAATTGCACTCGTAACTGGGGGAACACGTGGAATCGGCGCGGCAATCGCCCGGTCGCTCAAAGCAGCGGGATGGAATGTTGCCAGCATATATCATGGAAACGACGCCGCCGCCGAGCTGTTCCGGGATGGTACGGGCATTCCCGTCTATAAATGGGACGTCGCGGAGGAACAGGCCTGCCGCGAAGGCCTGGCCCGCGTGGAAAAGGAACTGGGCCCGGTTTCAGTGCTGGTGAACAATGCCGGCATCACGCGCGACACCATGTTCCATCGGATGAGCTTTGCGCAGTGGCGCGAGGTTCTTGGCACCAACCTCGACTCGATGTTCACAATGACGCGCGCCGTCATCGAAGGCATGCGCGAACGCCGCTTTGGCCGGATCATCAATATCTCCTCGATCAACGGCCAGAAGGGCCAGATTGGCCAGGTGAACTATTCGGCGGCCAAGGCGGGTGTGATCGGCTTCACCAAGGCGCTGGCGCAGGAAAATGCGTCGCGCGGCATCACGGTCAACGCCGTATGCCCCGGCTATATCGACACCGAGATGGTCGCTGCCGTGCCGCAGGATGTCCGCGAAAAGATCATCGGCGGCATTCCCGTCGGGCGCCTGGGCGATCCGGCTGAAATCGCCGAAGCCGTTTGTTGGCTGGCCTCGGACAAGGCCGGTTTCAATACCGGCTCGGTGCTCACGATCAATGGCGGGCAATATATCGCCAACGGCTGAAACTCTTGCCGTCCATGAATCTAATGCGTGGTTCGTCTTCCGATCTGCACTCCAGATCCAACCCCACTTCAAGGAGCAGTCTCATGAGCTATCCGTTCGACCAGTTTGCCGCTGTCGCCGGCGCCAATCGGCAACTCGCCCTCAAATGCGCCGAGATCATGCGCGAAGCCGGCCAGCGCCAGGCGGCGATCGCTTCGCGCACGTTCGAGCTTCTCTCGGCGCAGAGCGCGGAGAAGGCGGGGGCTGTGCCTCTGCCCAATATCGCCGGCTTTTCCGAGATGTGGCAGGAAATCAGCCGGAACGGTCAGGCGTGCGCCCAGGACATGAAGGGCGCGCTCGACGATTGGCGGGCCGGGGTTGGTGACAGCCTGTCACCCGGCCAGGCCCAGGAGCAGGCGGCTCATGTGCTGCAACTCTGGACGTCTTTCTTCACACCCTCCCAGGCGGGAGATGCCGCAGCCGCCAAGGCGCCTGTGACCGCCCCGGCCAAGACCGGAACGGCCAAGCCCGAGACCGACAAGACCTGAAAACCACAGTTCGACCGCCATGCCGCCAACCTGCGGCATTTCGGCAGGGCGGGGGCAGGTTGAAGTCTTCTTGCAACAGGGGATGTTGTGCGATTTACTGATCAAGTCCATATGAAAGGGTGGCGCCTGCCGTGCTTTCCCCTGCGGCCGAGGACCGCTGTTGTCGCCGCTTTGATGGTGGGTGTGACCGGCTGCTCTTTTGCGCCTGAGCATGTCCGGCCACCCCAGCCGGTGCCGCCGACCTACGAGGCGGCCAACATCGCCGGGACCACGATCGCGCGCATCGGTTGGCACGACTTCTTCCGGGAAGCCGAGTTGCAGCGGCTGATCGGCGAGGCGCTCGCGAACAATCGCGATATCCGCATCGCGGCGACCCGCGTCGCCGAGGTCCGCGCCGCCTGGCGGATCGAGGGCTCCTCGCTCTATCCGCAGCTCGATGCGGTCGGCACGGGAACGCGGGGCCGGACCCTGTTCAATCTCCCCGGCGCGGGCGCTACGCCTGTCGATGTCAAACAGATCAGCGCGCAGCTCTCGGCCAGTTGGGAGATCGACTTCTGGGGACGGCTGCGCAACCTGCGCGATGCCGCGCGCTGGCAGTATCTGGCGACCGAGGAAGCGCGCCGCGCGGTCGCGAGCCAGCTCGTCGCGCAGGTCGCCAACGGCTATCTTCTCGAACGGGAATATGAGGAACGGGTCGCACTCGCCCGGCACTCGATCGAAACGCGCGAGGAAGCGCTGCGCATCATGCGCCGCCGCTATGAGGTGGGATCGGGATCGAAGCTCGAGATGACCCAGGCGCAGCTGCTCCTGGGCCAGGCCAATACGACGATGCAGGGGCTGGAGCAGGACCGGGCCGTCAACCGCAATGCTCTTGCGGTGCTGATCGGGCGGCCTGTCGAGATCGCGTCCGGGACCCTGTCTCTGACCGACGTGCCCGAACGGCTCACGCTGCCTGCCGGGCTGCCCTCCGACCTTCTGGCCAACCGCCCGGATATCGTGGCGTCCGAATATCAGCTGCGCGCCGCCAGCGCCAATATCGGCGCGGCGCGGGCGGCCTTTTTTCCGAACATCAGCCTGACGGGCGCATACGGCACGATGAGCGATGAGTTGGACGGGCTGTTCTCCGGCGGCAGCGAGGCGTGGAGCTTCACCCCGACCATCCGCCTTCCGCTTTTCAACGCGGGACGCCTGAAGGGCAATCTCGACGTGGCCAGGGCCCGGCAGGAACGGGCGGTCGCGCAATATGAACAGACCGTGCAATCGGCGTTCCGCGACGTGTCCGATGCCCTTGTCCGCCGGCAGCAGTTGCAGCTGCAGATCGACACGACACAGCAGATGCTGGACGCCCAGCGCGAACGCGCGCGGCTCGCCCAGCTTCGCTTCGACAATGGCCGCTCGGCCTATCTGGAGGTGCTGGATGCCCAGCGCGACCTGTTCGACGCCGAACAGGCCCTGGTCCAGCTTCGGCGGGCCGAACTGGCCAGCATCGTCGTACTTTATTCGGCGCTGGGCGGAGGATTTGTCGCGGACGACGCCTTCGACGGCAACCTATCGAACAGAAACGGGGAACAGTCACAATGACGCAGACGACAGGCAAGACCTGGTTCATCAGGGGCGCGATCGTCGCGGCGGTCGTGGCGGTGGCCGTGATCCTCTGGTCGCTGCTCAGGCCCGCGGACCTGCCGGAGGGTATCGTCAGTGGCAATGGCCGGCTGGAAGCGCTCGAGATCGATATCTCGGCGAAAACGCCGGGCCGCATCCGCGATATCGTCGCCGAAGAAGGCCAGTTGGTGAAAGCCGGCGAGGTCGTCGCCCATATGGATGTCGAGACGCTCTCTGCTCAGCTTTCTGAAGCGAAGGCGCAGCTCGCCCAGGCGCTCAATGCCGTCCAGATCGCGCAAACCCAGGTGGGGCAGCGGCAGAGCGAACGCGCGGCAGCGCTCGCCACTGTCCGCCAGCGGGAAGCCGAACTCAATGCGGCCCGCAAGCGGCTTGGCCGGTCGGAAACGCTTGCGCGCGAAGGCGCCACGCCGACGCAGGAGCGCGACGATAACCAGGCGGCGGTCGAAGGAGCTTCCGCCACGGTAGAAGCCGCGCGCGCGCAGTTGGCGTCGGCCGACGCCAATATCGCCGCAGCGCGCAGCCAGGTCATCGGCGCCCGATCCAATGTCGATGCGGCGCGCGCAACCATCGCGCGGATCGAGGCGGATATCCGCGACAGCGACCTCAAGGCGCCTCGCGGCGGCCGCATCCAGTATCGGGTTGCCCAGCCGGGCGAGGTCGTCGCCGGCGGCGGCCGGGTCATGAACCTCGTCGATCTGACCGACGTCTATATGACTTTCTTCCTGCCGGAAACGGTCGCGGGGCGCGTGCGCATCGGCAGCGAGGTTCGCCTGGTGCTCGATGCCGCGCCCGATGTCGTCATTCCTGCAAAGATCAGTTTCGTGGCCGATGTCGCGCAGTTCACGCCCAAGACGGTCGAAACGCAAAGCGAGCGCCAGAAGCTCATGTTCCGCGTCCGGGCGAAGATCGATCCCGCGCTGCTCCAGCGCCATATCGCGCTGGTAAAAACAGGCCTGCCGGGCATGGCCTATGTGCGGATCGATTCCCAGGCAGCCTGGCCGGACAAGCTGTCGAACCTTGTAAAGGAATAGGCCGGTGGCTTCCCCCACGCCCCCCCAGGGGCCACCGGTCGTCCGCCTTGCCGGAGTGCGGTTGCGCTACGGCAAGGCGGAAGCCCTGCGCGGCATCGACCTCAACCTGAGCCCAGGCCGGATGATCGGTCTGATCGGCCCCGACGGGGTCGGCAAGTCGAGCCTGCTATCGCTGGTCGCGGGCGCTCGCGCCGTGCAGGAGGGGACGGTTCATGTGCTCGGCGGCGATATGGCCGACCGCCGTCATCGCGAGGACGTCTGTCCGCGCATCGCCTATATGCCGCAGGGTCTGGGACGGAACCTCTATCCGACACTGTCTGTCGAGGAAAATCTCCAGTTCTTCGCCCGTCTCTTCGGTCATGGCGCGTCCGAGCGCCGCCGCCGGATCGATGCGCTCACCCGCAGCACGGGGCTCTATTCCTTCCTGTCGCGGCCTGCCGGCAAGCTGTCGGGTGGCATGAAGCAGAAGCTCGGCCTGTGCTGCGCGCTGATCCACGATCCCGATCTCCTGATCCTGGACGAACCGACCACCGGCGTCGATCCGCTGGCGCGCGCGCAGTTCTGGGATCTGATCGCCGGCATCCGCGAAGATCGTCCCGGCATGAGCGTGATCGTGGCGACGGCCTATATGGACGAAGCGCAGCGGTTCGACTGGCTGGTGGCGATGGATGATGGCGCGATCCTGGCTACGGGCACGCCTTCGCAAATCCTTGAGCGGACCGGCACGGATCATCTCGAAGCTGCCTTCGCCGAACTGTTGCCCGAAGAGAGGAAACGCGGCCACAAGCCGGTCATCATCCCGCCGCTCGACGTCGACGAGGATGACATCGCCATCGAGGCGGAGGGGCTGACCATGCGCTTCGGCGATTTCGTCGCCGTCGATCATGTCAGTTTCCGCATCCGCCGCGGCGAGATCTTCGGTTTCCTCGGCTCAAACGGCTGCGGCAAGTCGACGACGATGAAGATGCTGACCGGACTGCTGCCGGCAAGCGAAGGGCGGGCCTGGCTGTTTGGCCATGAGGTCGATCCGCACGACATCGCGACGCGCAGGCGGGTTGGCTATATGAGCCAGGCTTTCTCGCTCTACGGCGAACTGACCGTACGGCAGAATCTCGAACTGCATGCGCGGCTGTTCCATGTGCCGGTCGACGAAATACCGGGCCGCGTCACCGAGATGGCGGAACGCTTCAGTCTCGAGCCGGTCATGGACGAGCTGCCCGAGCAACTTCCGCTCGGTATCCGCCAGCGTCTCTCCCTCGCTGTGGCGATGGTTCACAAGCCCGAACTGTTGATCCTGGATGAACCCACCTCCGGCGTCGATCCGGTCGCGCGTGACGCCTTCTGGCGGTTGCTTGCCGAACTGTCGCGCCGGGACAGGGTGACCATCTTCATTTCCACCCACTTCATGAACGAGGCAGAGCGCTGCGACCGCATGTCGATGATGCATGCGGGCAAGGTGCTCGACAGCGACGTGCCCGCCAGACTGGTCGAGAAGCGCGGCGCCAAAACCCTTGAAGAGGCCTTCATCGGCTACCTCGTCGAAGCCGAGGGCGGCACGGCGGCGCCGGCCAGCCAGCCCGGGGCCGCCGATCACGAGGAGCAACCATCGGCGGCGCCCGCTGAACACGGCGGGCACGGCTCTGGCGGTTTCAGTCTGCAGCGAATGTTCAGCTATCTGTGGCGCGAGACGCTGGAATTGCAGCGGGACCCGGTACGCGCCACGCTGGCGCTGGGCGGTTCGCTGCTGCTGATGTTCGTGATCGGCTTCGGCATCACCATGGACGTCGAGGACCTGAGCTATGCGGTGCTCGATCGCGACCAGACCACGCTTAGCCAGAACTACACGCTGAACTTGGCCGGATCGCGCTACTTCACCGAGCACGCGCCGATCATCGACTACGAGGACCTTGATCGACGCATGCGCAACGGCGAACTGTCGCTGGCCATTGAGATCCCCCCTGGCTTCTCTCGCGATGTGTTGCGAGGCCAGAACGTGCAGATAGGTGCCTGGATCGACGGCGCCATGCCGCAACGCGCGGAAACCGTCCAGGGCTACGTTCAGGGCATGCACCAGCACTGGCTGCTCGTACAGGCCAGCGAACGCAGCGGTGCCAGCGCCGCAGGAAATGCGAGCGTCGAGACACGCTTTCGCTACAACCCCGATGTCAAGAGCCTGCCGGCCATGGTGCCGGGGGTGATTCCCCTGTTGCTGCTCATGCTGCCGGCGATGCTGACCGCGCTGGCGGTGGTGCGCGAGAAGGAGACAGGCTCGATTACCAATCTGTACGTGACGCCGGTCACGCGCATCGAGTTCCTGCTTGGCAAGCAACTGCCCTATGTCGGTCTGGCCATGGTGAACTTCCTGCTGATGAGCCTGCTCGCGGTCACCGTCTTCGGTGTGCAGGTCACGGGCAGCTTCTTCACCCTGTCGCTGGCCGCGCTGATCTTCTCCTTCGCCGCGACAGGCATGGGGCTGCTGGCCTCGGCCGTCACGCGCAGCCAGATCGCCGCCATGTTCTTTGCCATGATCGGCACCATCATTCCGGCCACCCAGTTCGCCGGCCTGAGGGATCCCGTGTCCTCGCTTGAAGGCTCCAGCAAGTTCATCGGCGAGATCTACCCCGCCACGCACATGATCTCCATCAGCCGTGGCGTGTTCAACAAATCACTCGGCCTGGCCGACCTGACGGGGCCGCTGTGGTCGATGCTCATTTCGGTTCCGGTCATTCTCGGCGTGGCTGTTTTGCTACTCAAGAAGCAGGAGCGTTGAGATGCGCAGAAGAAACCTGGCCAATATCTACGACCTTGGTGTCAAGGAGCTGTGGAGTCTGTGGCGCGATCCGATGATGCTTGTGCTCATCGTCTATGTGTTCACCGCGTCGGTCTACACCAAGGCCACGTCCATGCCGGAGACGCTGCACAACGCGCCCATCGCCATCGTCGACGAGGATAATTCGGCGCTGTCCCAGCGGGTTGCCTCGGCCTTCTACCCCCCGCAGTTCACGCCACCGGCCATGATCGACTATGGGGACGTGGACCCGGGCATGGACGCGGGGCTGTACACCTTCGCTCTGGTCATTCCGCCCAACTTCCAGCGCGACGTGCTGGCGGGGCGATCGCCTGCCGTGCAGCTCAATGTCGACGCCACCCGCATGAGCCAGGCCTTCACCGGCAGTGGCTATATCCAGCAGATCTTCACCGGCGAAGTCAATGAGTTCGTCAAGCGTTACCGCGGCACCGACGCGCCACCCGTGGATCTGGCATTGCGCGCACGCTTCAACCCGGCACTGGACAAGGCCTGGTTCGGCTCGGTGGTGCAGATCATCAACCACATCACGCTGTTGTCCATCATCCTGACCGGCGCAGCGCTGATCCGGGAGCGCGAGCACGGCACCATCGAGCACCTGCTGGTGATGCCGGTTACACCCGCGCAGATCATGCTCTCCAAGGTCTGGTCGATGGCCCTGGTCGTGCTGATCGCCTCCTTCCTGTCCCTCAACCTCATGGTGCGCGGCATCCTGGGCGTGCCCATCGAGGGCTCCATTGTGTTGTTCTTCGCCGGCGCGGCCCTCAGCCTGTTCGCCACCACCTCCATGGGCATATTCATCGCCACGCTGGCGCGCAACATGCCGCAGTTCGGCATGCTGATGATGCTGACCATCATGCCGCTCCAGATGCTATCCGGCGGCGACACGCCCCGCGAAAGCATGCCCGAGATCGTGCAGAACATCATGCTGATCGCACCCACCACCCATTTCGTGGAACTGAGCCAGGCCATCCTTTACCGGGACGCGGGCCTGGAGACGGTATGGCAGCCGTTCCTGGCGCTGGCCCTGATCGGCACGGTGCTGTTTTTCCTGTCGTTGGCACGCTTTCGCAAAACGATCGGCCAGATGGCCTGATCGTTTGATCGCCCGAGTGGGCACTCAACCCAGTAAGGAGTTTGACCATGAGCAATGAAACCATCCCTCTCAACCTGTTCAAGGCGAACCTGGAACTGCAGTTGCGCCTCCAGCGCCTGGTGCAGGAAAACGGCCAGCAATGGTTGGAGAACGCCACGCGCGCAGGCAAAGACGGCATTGCCGAGTCCGGCGCAGAAATCGAAAACCTGCTCAAGGCCAAGAACTGGCAGGAACTGGCCACGCTGCCCGCACAAGCCTTCTGGCGTCAGTTCCAGTACCACGTGGGCGGCGCGCAGGCGCTGACACAAGTCGCGATCAAAAACCAGACAACCTTCACCCAAGGCCTGCAAATAGCTATTCAAGACTGGCAGAAATCGGTTACGCAGGCTGAGAACGGCGGTGCAAAATTAGACCACGGTAGCGGCGGCGAAGTGCTGCTGCGGGCGGCGTAAAAGTCGTCCACTTTTTCCCTTTTCGCGATGCTGGCGAGGAGGGATGAGGGATTTACACCGTGGAACTTTACCTGAAGGTTCGTCTTGCCTGCGCGGGCGGCATGAGCGCCCGGGCGGCAGCGAAGCATTTCAACATATCGCGCGACACGGTCCGCAAGATGCTGTCGTATTCCGAGCCGCCCGGTTACCGTCGCAGCGCCCCGGTGCGGCGACCGAAGCTGGAAGCGTTCATACCGATCATCGACGGCTGGCTGGATGGGGACCGGTCGGTCCCGCGCAAGCAGCGCCATACGGCGAAGCGTGTGTTCGATCGCCTTCGCGAAGAGCATGGCTTCACCGGAGGCTACACGATCATCAAGGATTACATCCGGGATCGGGATCAGCGCAGCCGGGAGATGTTCGTGCCGCTGGCACACGCACCCGGCCATGGGCAGGCAGATTTTGGAGAAGCTCTGGTCGAGATCGGCGGGGTGGAGCAGAAGGCGCACTTCTTCGTGCTCGATCTGCCGCACAGCGACGCCTGCTACGTACGCGCCTATCCGGCTGCCGTTGCCGAGGCCTGGATGGACGGCCATGTCCACGCCTTTGCGTTCTTCGGCGCGGTGCCGCTGTCGATCGTCTACGACAACGACCGCTGCCTGGTCTCGAAGATCCTGCCTGACGGGACGCGGCTGCGCGCGAGGCTGTTCAGCGCCTTCCTGTCGCACTACCTGATCCGTGATCGTTACGGCCGCCCCGGCAAGGGTAACGATAAGGGCGGCGTTGAAGGCCTTGTCGGCTATTGCCGGCGCAACTTCATGGTGCCGATCCCCCGGTTCCCGACATGGGAGGCGTTCAACCTGTGGCTCGAGGAGCAATGCCGCAAACGGCAGAACGACCGGCTGCGGGGCGAGAGTGAGACGATTGGCGAGAGGCTGCGGCGCGATCTGGCGGCGATGCAGGAACTGCCGGCTTCCCCCTTCGAGGCCTGTGACCAGACCAGCGGCCAGGTCTCATCGCAGGCGCTGGTGCGTTACCGGACCAACGATTACTCGGTGCCGGTGCGCTTCGGCCACCAGGAGGTGTGGATCAGGGGCTATGTCGACGAGGTGGTGATCGGTTGCCGGGGCGAGATCATTGCCCGCCATGTGCGCAGCTACGAGCGCGAGGATGTGATCTTCGATCCGATCCATTACCTTCCCCTGATCGAACAGAAGATCAATGCCCTCGATCAGGCCGCACCATTGCAGGGCTGGGACCTGCCCGAGGTATTTACAACGCTGCGCCGGCTGATGGAGACGCGCATGGGCAAGCATGGCCGGCGCGAATATGTGCAGGTACTGCGCCTGCTGGAGAGCTTCGCTCTGGCCGATCTGCATGGCGCGGTGAAGCAGGCCCTTGATATGGGCGCGATCGGCTTCGATGCGGTGAAGCATCTCCTGTTATGCCGGGTGGAGCGCCGCCCGCCCCGACTGGACATGGCGATCTATCCCTACCTGCCCAGGGCCAGAGTGGAGACAACATCGGCGCGCTCGTACATGCGGCTGTTGACCGGCGGAGCAGCGGCATGAGCAGCCAAGCTCCCGAACTGCTGCTCGCCAGCCACCTCAAGACGCTCAAGCTGCCAACCTTCCTGCGCGAGCATGACAAGCTGGCCCGGCAATGCGCAGCAGAGGGCGTAGATCATGTCCGCTACCTTGCTCGGCTTGTCGAACTGGAACTGATCGACCGGGAACGCCGGATGGTCGAGCGCCGGATCAAGGCCGCGCGGTTCCCGGCCGCCAAGAGCCTCGACAGCTTCGACTTTGCCGCCATTCCGAAGCTCAACAAGATGCAGGTGCTCGAACTGGCGCGTTGTGACTGGATTACCCGTCGCGAGAACGTCATCGCCCTTGGCCCGTCGGGGACCGGCAAGACCCATGTCGCGATCGGTCTTGGCCTGGCGGCCTGCCAGAAGGGCCTGACGGTCGGGTTCATCACTGCTTCCGCGCTGGTCAGCGAGATGATGGAGGCACGCGACGAACGCCGCCTACTGCGCTTACACAAGCAGATGACCGGCTATAAGCTTCTCATCATCGATGAGCTGGGGTTCGTGCCCCTCTCCAAAACCGGCGCGGAACTGCTGTTCGAGCTGATCTCACAGCGCTACGAACGCGGCTCGACGCTGATCACCAGCAACCTGCCGTTCGACGAATGGACCGAGACGTTCGGTTCCGAGCGCCTGACAGGCGCGCTCCTCGACCGGCTCACCCACCACGTCAGCATCCTCGAGATGAACGGCGAGAGCTATCGCCTGGCCCAGAGCCAGGCACGCAAAGCACGTCCCAACCCCTGACAGAAACGGCAATCCGGGTGTTGGCGACCCCCGCTCGGGCTACGCCCTCCCGGCGCTCGCCAACACCCGGATCAAGTGGCCTGGTTTTGCTCCGCCCAATGGACGACTTTTACGCCGCCGTTGACAGGATCCGCATGGAATGCCTTGTGATGCGGTCCAAGGTCTCCCGAGAACAATAGGTGCGAGCCTCCGACGTGCATCTCGGCCGACGCTGACCCCAGAATATGCCCTGCATTCCAAAACCGGGTCCTGAAGCCCGGTACCGGCTCGAACCACTCATTCAGTTCGACCGTGTCGCACAGGCTGTAAGCGGCCATCGAATCCGCTTCGGTGTAGATCGGCTCGAACGGCACTTCATCCCTGCGATCACGCCGACGATTGCGTCGCTCCGCTTCGCTCTCCTGGATCCGTCCGGCATCCGGCAGCATGTAGTAGAGAAGATCCTTGGTCTGGGGAGTGCAGTAGATCGGGCCACGGTAGCCCTCGGCCGACAACTTGGGCAGAAGCCCGCTGTGATCGATATGCGCATGGGTCAGCACGACCGCGTCGATCCTGCGCACATCGAATGAAAATGGGTCCCGATTGAGCGTTTCGAGAGTCCGCGATCCCTGGAAAAGGCCGCAGTCGATAAGCACAGTACTCCCTCCATAGTGCAGTTCCATGCACGAGCCGGTGACTGTCCCTGCAGCGCCGTGGAAGGTGATCTTGGGCTCGTTACTCATCGGCTCACTCTGCTCCTGCTTGGTCTGCAACAGTCCGACCCTTAGACACCCCTATAACTCGAGCTATGCGAGATATCCCGTAGTGGGCCGCGTCAACTGGCATTGCCGTACTGGCCGAGCACATCGCGCTGACCGCGACGTCGTCGATCCTCGATCACATCCGCGAATATGGGCCGGTTGAATTGGGGATATTGCGGATAGACCGGAATGCGGCCGGCCCGCTCAATGGCAGAATGACGAACATTGCCACCCTGACGCTGAACCCCACGATCGACGTCGCCTACGAAGTCGATCGCATGTTCCACACGCGCAAGATGCGGACAAAATCCGAGTTTTACAGCCCAGGCGGTGGCGGCATCAACGTCGCCCGGGTCTTCGTCCGCCTCGGCGGCAATGCTCGAAACTATTATATGGCGGGTGGCGCAACGGGCGATGCGCTCGACGGCCTGCTCGACCTTCATCAGCTTGTTCGCAATCGCATCACCATCGCGGGCCACACCCGCGTTGCATCTGCCGTGCTGGAGATCGAAAGCGGCAAGGAATTCCGCTTCGTCCCGCCCGGCCCGACAATCCAGCCTGTCGAATGGCAGGCGTGTCTTGCCCAGCTTGAAAACGCGCAGTGCAAATTCATGGTCCTAAGCGGTTCGCTACCCCGGGGTATGCCCGGTGACTTCTACGGTCAGGTCGCGGCGCTGATGCACCGACGCAATATCCCGGTTGTGCTCGACAGTTCAGGGCCCGGTCTCAAGGGTGGCCTTCAGGAAGGCCGCATCTTTCTCGTAAAACCCAGCATCGGCGAGTTGCGGCAATTCACCGGCCAGAAACTCGCGACACCCGACGAGATCGCCAATGCCGCAATGGAAATCGTTCGATCGGGACAAGCCGCGCATGTCGCCGTGACCATGGGCCATGACGGCGCAATCCTTGCCACTGCCACCGGACAGCTTTTTCTGCCGGCCGCCTCCATAGAGGCGAAAAGTGCGGTTGGCGCCGGTGACAGTTTCCTCTCCGCCATGCTCTTTGCGATCTCGATCGGCTGGGATACGGCCGAAGCGTTCCGCTTCGGAATTGCTGCTGGCGCTGCCGCCGTGATGAGCCCGGGTCACGATCTCGCCAGACCAGACAATATCCAGCACCTATACCAGCAGGTTACGCCAATACCCTGAGTGTTGCGGCAAATCGGCCATCTGAGATTCATCGCGCCCGAATCATGCGCAAGCTCGACGCTAGTTCGATCGCGAGCCTGGTTGCGACGGCGATAGCGCTAGGCGGCGCGCAACAGACCCTGGTGCGTAGAATCCCGCATTGCTGGAAAAAGGCCGGTCGGTCAGTCAACCTCTTACGCCAAAGAGACTGAATGATGACCGACAATACTCCCAACGGGGCGAACATGAACGTCCGCGCGCCCTTCCCGATTGCTCATCCAGAGGCGGCGAGGATACTGCTTTTTCTGCCGCACA
Organism: Sphingomonas sp. IC081; assembly: GCF_006874585.1. Classification (GTDB taxonomy): domain Bacteria; phylum Pseudomonadota; class Alphaproteobacteria; order Sphingomonadales; family Sphingomonadaceae; genus Novosphingobium. The sequence continues at coordinate 1,729,412 of NZ_CP029761.1, read as the reverse complement.
TGCAGGCCGCCATAATCACGGCCGCTCTGGAGCAGCAGCAGGCCCCTCAAATCTAGCAAAGGATCCATCCTTTATGAATATTAGCACGACCGGCCTCGATTCGGCTAAAAATTGCTTTTCAAGCTCACGCGATCAGAAAAGTTGTCGTCCGCAAGACGCTAAGACAACCGCAGATGCGTCCCTTCTTCGAGAAGTTTCCGCCTAGTCTGGTCGGAGCGGAAGCCTGCGACTGGACGAAGATCTGCGCCGGCGAGGAGGAGAAACCCGTGTATGTCGGACCCCGCCTGCTTGAAGCGCTATCCCGTCTCAACATGGCATCGTCGACCGAGGCACTGCGCGACGGACTGGCTGATGCCGCCAGGCAAATGGGCTTTCCCTATATCGCGCTGGTCCAACACGGCGGTCTGCCGCGGCTGGTCGAGTGCTCGATGGTGGTCACCAACTATCCGGCGAAGTTCGTCCAATCCTACATCGCAAACCACTATTATGTTATCGACCCGGTCTATGAAGTGAGCCAGCTTCTCGATCGGCCGTTCGGCTGGGAGGAGATCAGCAACGTCGTCGAGCTTGCCGATCACCAGCATGCCCTTTTCAAGGAAGCGGGGCGCTACGGGATCGTTCACGGCGTCACCGTGCCGCTACACATCCCGAGCGAGTCCTACGCGTCATGCACCTTCGCCCGCCCGGAACCGATCGAGATCACGCCATCGCTGATGACCACGCTCCAGATCATCGCCGGCTTCGCGTTCAGGGCGGGCCTCTATCTCCATCACGCCATGCACGACCGCAATGTTCCCCGGCTTACGCGCCGCGAGGCAGAATGCACGGCGCTGATCGCGCTCGGCAAGACCGATTGGGAGATCGGCCAGATCCTCGGGATCGCCCAAACCACGGTTCGGTATTTCATAACGAGAGCGAAGCAACGCTACGGCGTCTTCAGGCGCTCGGAGCTGGTCGCGCGCGCGATCATCGATGCTCAGGTCATCCGTGATGGCCAGGACAGGGATAGCAAGGTGCCCGAGAGCGCCGACGACAAGCCGGAGCGTGGATAGCTCACATCGCGTTGCGGGAGCGGACGATGCGCCAGATACGGCTTGGACCATTTTGCGGCGAGCAGCGCGGAAGGGTGGAGGTTGGTTGAGGCGGTGGAGTAGAATCGGAAAGGTGGTGAGTGGGGAAGCGCGTTAACGCCCCCAAGCGCCCCGGTGCTCTTTCAAAGCGTACACTGCTTGACGAACGGCAGCGGAAGGGTGTACCAATTGAAGCTGTACGAGTGGAGGCACACAATGCCGCGAGCAGTAGTGGAAGACAACAGACGCATGAGCCTGCGGATTCGGCCGGAGCAAAAGGCTTTGCTTGCCCGGGCGGCTGCGCTCAAGCATACCGATCTCACGACCTTTGTCACACGTTCGGCGCTGCGCGAGGCCGAGAACGTGATCGAAGAGTCGGAGCGGACGAAACTGAGCGAGAGAGACAGCCTGCTCGTTCTTGATCTGCTCGAGAACCCGCCGCCGGTGAATGCGAAACTGCGCGCTGCCATCGCCGCGATGCCGAAGTTGGCATGACGCTTCCTTCATGGCACGAGGAAGCGATTTCGAAAGCGCATGACCGGACTTCATTCGACTGCGGCGACAATGATCTGAACGTCTACTTGCAGCGTTATGCGCGGCAAAGCCACGAGGCAGGCGGGGCGAAGACGTTCCTCGCCATCGACGACACCGACAGCAAGACGGTTCTCGGCTTTTACAGCATCGCTCCGGGCAGCATGGATCATGCGGATACGCCAGAACTGGCGAGGCGAGGACTCGCCAGGCATGAGGTGCCGGGCTTCCGGCTCGCGCGGCTAGCAACGGATCTGCGTGTGCAGGGGCAAGGGCTCGGGGGTCAGCTCCTGGGCGCGATCGGGCGCAGATGCATTCGCGTCGCGACCGAGGTCGGCGGGGTTATGCTGATCATCGACGCCAAAAACGAGCGCGCCGCGGACTGGTATGCCGGCTACGGCGCTATTCCGCTGCACGACAAACCGCTGACGCTCATATTGCCCTTTGCGACACTCGAACGTGAATTGAGAGCTGCAGGCCAGTTCTAGGCGTTCAGGGCGCGATGCGCCGTGCAATGTCGTTTGTCTTCGACGTGAGCTCCACACCGGGGTCACTCGCGCGACCATATCCACATCGGAACCCGAAGGCTGAGGCGCGCTCCAGATCGGCTTGCAGAGAACAGAATCAGCGGGGTCAAACCAGTGTTCCAGTGCGATTTGCCGCACGAAACCGGCTATGAATGATGGAACAATGACAAGATCTCTGCTATAGTCGGCTGCGAGGAACTATCGATGAATACCGCAGCCGACATGCCCCCAACCGATCCTGCAGCGCCGCGGCTGAGGCTAGCCGATTGGCTGTGGCGTCCGTGGTATGCAAAGGCGTGGTGGGCCACGATCCCGGTCTGGTGGATCGGCATGGCGGCGTCCACGAAGATCGCGCCGCTGGAGGCCTTCTACGACAGCGCGCCTGCCGGTTTTCTCAATGTGCTTTTCTTCCCGATGACTGCGCTCCTGGCGCTGGGTGTCGGTTACGCGCAGGATTGGCTGACGGCATTTGCGCCGCAGGGCGAGGGCGATCCTATATCCGATGAGGCGCGGGCTAGAATTGCCCGTCTGTGGGAAGAGCATGATCGCGCTATGGAAGATATCCGAGCCGGCAGCGATATCCACGATCCGCGCTCCGGGGCGCTATACATCGGCAATCCGATAAGCCCTAACAATGGCGCTCGTATCAGCGTTTTTTGAAGCTGCTGTCGCCATCGCCCGGGCTGCCCTCGATGTCCGTGGAGAATCTCCCGCCCTTCAGAACCGCGTTCTGTTCAACCGATGTGAGAGGGCCAGTAACGTCGAATGTCGCGCGCCCGGAATCCGCGTCCTGAAGGTAGCGGTTACGCATGCCATCCGGGCCAAGGATGCGATCTGACAGTTCGCGGGAGAAGGTTGCAGCCGGATCGCTGGACCGGGCCGCGGCACGTTCGGCGGCAGCAATTGCCTCTCGAACGTCGTAGTTCACGATATCCAGGCTCGACTGAGCATTCTCCGTTGAAATGCCAACATCACGGCTCTCGAACCCCAGACTTCCGCCGACACGTCCCGAGGTGGAACGGCCCTTCTGGGTGGTCGGCGTTTGGCTCGATTGCTGTCCCTTGCCGGCCGGTTGTCCGCGGCCGCCAATAGCTTCGGATTCCTGAGAGTCGATACTCCCTCCGACATGAGCACCGACAGACGTACCAATCGTGACCTGATCCTGCGCCGAGCGCGACAGCCCCCGCTGCCATCCGGTCTGCGCGATGATCGCCTGGACGTCCCTGGTGAGCGTATCTGCTACCTGCGGATTGAGCCGCCAGTTGCCGTGCCGGTCCATCTCGAACCCGCCGCGCAGCCAGTTCTGCATCATGGCCTGGCCCTGTTCGCCGCTGCTCAGGAAATGCTCGATCGTGTCGGGCCCGGCCTGTTTGCCCGCCTCGAAACGCGTACTGGTGTCGTTGCGCGCCGACTGTTGGAACCCGACCGAGCTCGATACCAGCACATCGTTGTCGGCGAACGAAAATCGCGCACGCCCGCCATTGGCGATCGCACCGAGCTGGCTCTCGTTGATCAGACCACCGCGCCACATCTGCGCTGCGGTCTCCGGCGTCAGATTGAGGCTCAGGTCACCATTTTGCGCCATGGCGATCTGGCGCTTGGACATCTGCACGCCATGCTCGCCCAGCAGTTGCTGCATGCGGGTCAGGCGCTCATTGTCGACAATGCGGGTCAGGCGCTCGTTGCGCGCGCGATCGGCAATTCCTTCCGCGCCGCCTTCGGCCATATCGACCTGATTGCCGGCACCCTGCGACAATGTGCGAATGAAGCTATCGAGGTGGGCCGCCTGCCGCACCGACATGCCCGCAGCCGCCGCACCCTCGGCAAAGCCGGCATTGTCGGCCTGTCGACGCTGCTCGCCGATCCGAGCCGCAGAGCGCGTTCCATCATGGCCGACCTCGCGCTGCGCATCGAGCTTGCCCGACCGCTCGGCGAAGTCGTAGCCCGCCGCCTCGCGTGTGCGCCCGTAGACGCTGGTGCCTTCCCGGGCAGCCTCGGCCGTCGCGCCGTCGGCGGTGCCGACCTGCACAGCGGCATTGTAGGTTTCGAGCGCGCGCATCACCTGCGCTTCGTTGCGGCCAGTTGCGCGGGAGAGCTGGGAAATGGCGGTGGAGCGGGCTTCGCCCGAGAGGGCGTTGATGAAGGCGATCCGACGGGAGGTTTCCTGCACGCCGAGGCCGAGCATCGATGCGGCATTACGCTGCCCCTCATTGCTGCCGGTGCGGTGTGCCTGCTCGGTCGCGACATTGCCGCGCTCGATCCGCGTCACATTGTCGCCCGCGAAATCGCGCCGTCCTTCCATCGCGCCGACCTGGACCTGAGCGGCGGTGAGGTCGTTCCGCAGCATCTGCTCCTGGTCGAAGGTGTTGGCAATCAGCTTGGCGAAGGTTGGATCGGCCGATGCCTGCGCGATCACCGTCGAAGCTTTCAGTACCGCGTCCTTCTGGTCGTAGCCGTTCCGCTCGAAATGCCGCTGTGCGCCGGACAACATCATGTCATAGGCGCGCGTATCGCCGAACGCCTTCCACTGGACCATCCGTTGCGTAAAGGCGGCAAAGGCACCTTCGCCCGCCTGTCCCTGGCCGAAATATCCCGTGCCCAGCGCGCGCAGCGCATCCTTCTCCGCGAAATTATGGATCGCCGTCGTCGCGGCATTGTCGCGCACTGCGCGAACGGTCGCTGGATCGGTCAGACTACGGCCAGTGAGCGCTGGCGATAACCCGCCCAGTTCTCGTGCGCTATCGAGCCCACCCATGCCGAATGCGGCCGTGCCGTTCGCCCCGCCGCCGTGCTCGCCGAGGACCCGGCTTGCGGCGCCGAATGCCCGGTTCGCGCCGAAGGTCGAGCGCTCCCCGAAGTCGCCGAAGTTCGACGCCGCACCGCGCCGCGCCATGGTGCCCGCCGCCGTCGCCTGCGCCTCGAGCGCGCCCGCATAGCCCTCGCTTGTGGCGAGCGGCGCGGCGGCGGCCGTGCCCTGTCCCTGGACACCGAGGGCGCCGCTGGTGAACGAGGTGAACACGTTGCCCGAAAAACGGAACACGGTGAACACGAAGGCGCCCGCAAGTCCCGCCGCAGCCGTGCGGAAGCTCCCGAAGATGGCGAGCGCCTTCATCGCGGAGGAGGGCGCGAGCATCCATGCGTTGGCCGCGACATTGTTCGCGCGCATCTCGGCCAGCACGTCGGTCGCGCGGCCCAAGGTGAGTTGATGGATGCCGGCGTCGATCACGCCCCAAAGCGCGACGAACACGAAAAGACCGAGCGCGAACGACGCGACGCGCAGGTTGATCGGGGTGAGGATGAACAGGAGCGCGATCGGCATCATGAATAACATGATTCCGAAGACCGTGGCCCGGATGGTCGGCATCCATTCGTTGGCGGTCGACATGGTGGCGAGGCCGGAGGAGACGACGGCGCGATTGGCCATGACGCGCGCGGCGGTTGCCGGACTGTCCTCGAACAGCACGTCTCCCACCGTACTGCCGAGCATGACATTGGTCAGGAACTGCTGGAGCGACTGGGGTGTGTCCATCATCATCTGGCCGAGTTCGCCGATGTTGGATCGGCAACGCTGTAGCTGGGTCGCGTTGGTGATATCGTAGCCGGTGCGTGTGCAGACCTGCGCGACGTAATTGTCGAACAGCGCGGGCTCGGAGAGGCGCGTCGAGATATGCTCCCAGGTTTCGGTGCAGCTGACCGTCGTGCCGCCCTTGTCGGTGGACGTGAACACCGTGCTGAATGTCGCGGGACCCGCCATACCCGCGAAGGCGGCGGGCAGATCGGTGGCGGTGCGGAACAGCATATCATCGTCAACGCCATAGGCGGGCGAGACGCGCGCGACCGGATAGCATTGCCGGACATAGTCCTTGATCGTGCTATCTAGGAAGGTGTCGGTCATCGGACCGCGCGGGGACGCGGCATTGAGAAACAGATCGAACGTGTGGCCGCCCGCGCCGAACTCGAGCTTGGCGTGCGGATCGGTCGTATTGTCGTCGATGACCTCGGCCAGCGCGCGCTCCATCATATTGGTCACGCCCGCGACCAGCACGATCAGGTTCGGCACGTCGCCGACCGGCTGATAGGCGTTGCGGACGCGGTCATAGACATGGACCGTGCCCGTGGTCGCCACCATGCCGACGAACAGCCCGACGCCGATCAGCATCTGAAAACCGAACCCGACCAGCCCCATGCCCTGACCGCGGATGCCGGCGAGCAGGACACCGAGGCCGATGCCGACCACCGCGACGATCAGTACCAGTGTCTCGTAGCGCGGATCGCCGAAGATCATCGAGACCAGGCGGAAGGCGTCCACAGTCTCGGCAAAGCCGTCATAAGTATGGAAGCTGGTATCGATCGCCAGCGCGGGTGTGGCCACGAAAAGCGCGATCAGGACGGACAGGGCGCGGAGAATGCGGATCATGGCGTGGCCCTAGCTCAGCGGTTGCGGTTGGCGGCGGCGCCGGCGGCATCACGCGCATCGCGGTCGCGCTGGCGAACCACCCCGGCATAGTTGGCCGAGAGATTCGCCGACTCAAGCGCTGCCATATAGGACTGACGCATCTGCGCGCGCTGGCGCAGCACTTCGTCGCGCAGTCCGCTCAATTGCTCGATTCCCTTGCTGAGGATGCGCGTCTGGCAGACCTTGGCATTTCCGGGATCGCTGGCCCCTGCCGCCGTCGCGCCGCGTTCGGCATTGGACACCGCGAAGTCGATGCTGCGCGTGAGGTCGTTGAGCATCTGATAGGCGAGCGTCAGGGCGACCAGTTCATCGGTGTCACCGATCACGCTCTCGACCATGCCCTGCCGCACGCCCCATTCCAGCAGGCGATAGACCGGCAATGTACGGACATTGGCGACGAACTGGCGTTCCTCGGGCGTCAGAGCAGCCCGGGTGCGGATTTTGACCGCAATTGACTCCATCCGTCCGCGCGAAAGGATCAGTGCGCCCTTGCCGCTGCCGTCCACGGAACAATCAGTCGAGGTTGGCGGCACGGCGATGGCTCGGGTCTGGACCTTGCCCGTTAGAAAATCGTCCACGCTCTCGGTATCCTGCCGTGGACAGGCCGGGATCGCGCTAAACAGAGGCACGCGATCGGTGGCGTCCCAGCGCATATAGACGTCGCCGACGCGCGCGCGCATAACGCCGGCCCATTCGGATGCTCCGACCCGCGCGGCGGCGTGGGCGAGCAGCGAGCCGGTCTTGAAGATGTCGGTGACCTCGGCGGGGCAGTTTTCGAGCGCGTCCTTCAAATCCTCGGTCGGATTGCCCTGATTGGCCTGGATTTTCTCACGGCTCTGCTGATAGCTTTTCGAGAAACCTTCGCGCACCGACTTATAGCCGGTCATCTCCTCGATGATGCCGGACATGTTGTCGTCACCCTTGGCGATCTGCACCATGCGGTTGGCGAGACGGCAGTCGTTGACCTGGATCGAGTTCAGGAAGTTGGTCGCGGCCTCCATCTTCGAGATGATGTTGCCCATCTTTTCATCAAGGGTTTCGAGTAGATATTGAAAAGCAACGGCGGGCGCGGCCTGCAGGATGCTTTCGAGCTTTTGCACGAGGTAGTCCGGATCGAGGAAACTCATTCCCCCCAGGAACATGTCGATTCCGCCGCAGCCCGCCCTGATCTTCGGCAGCGTGACGCTCATCAGATAGTCGTTATGGACGTCGACCCGGCCCGACATGCCGCCCGCGGTGATGTAGCCGCGAGTCTGATCCTCGAAGCTGCCGGGGCTGGTGTAAGTAACATTGTCGAACCAGCTCTCGGCCCAGCTTTGCGCGGACGCGGGGGAAGCGAAGCCGCAGACCGCCAGCAGCGGCAGGGCAAGCAAGGTCAGACGACAACGAGCGGAGGCCATGGCAGACAACTTTCCTGGAAGTGGGCGAGGACGTGGCTCCCCATGTCAATTCCTCGCCCGGTTGGGGACGGGGCGTGGCGATGCGGCCACGATCCCGGTGAATTTCGACATGCCGCGCACGCCGACGGTGGGCTTCACCCCGGTCAGCATCTTGGCGGCAAGGTAGAGGTTGCGCGCCAGGTTCGGCTCGTGGTCGGTTCCGATCGCAACCGGAATGATGCGATTGGGATCGGAGACCGGGCGCACCCAGGCGACGGGATGCCCCACCCAGGGCAGACCGAGTCGCCCGGAGCGCAGCATCGCCTCCTGGCTACCGATCGTGCGCACCTTCCAACCATAGCGTTGCCCGAGGGCACCGAGTCTGTTCCAGAGATCGGCACAGGGCACGCAACCCGGCGCCGTGCTCATCTCGACGATGAAGGCCGGTCCCTGGCCCTTCATGGTTTCCGCGAAATCGGGCGGCCAGTTGCGTGTCACCGGCACGCGGGCGAGCCATTGTCGCATCCCGGCCTCGGTTGCGACGGGATGGATCGCCGCGCGCATCGCCTGCTCGCGGGTGACAGGCTGTGCGGACGCCGGGGAAGCGCCCGCAAGGAACACGGCCAGCGTGCAGGCCAGGTGCCGCTTCACCGCTGCGGCTCCAGGCTCGCGCCGACAAGATCGCCGCCAAGCGCGCGGGGATCGGTTGCGGACACCGGCCCGGCCGAGAGGGCATCGAAAAAGCCGTCCTCTTCGCCGGCCCCGGTCAGGAACTGTTCGGGCCGGATATCACCCGCAAGCAGCCGCACCGCCTGATAGGCCGTCTGGATGAGATTGGGATAAGCCTCGACCCCGCTCGCGATCACCATGCGCTGCTGGCTGTTGCGCCTGATCACCATCGTCGTCGGCGTGATCTCGACCCCGAACCGCTGGGCCAGCTCGGGCCTGCGCTCGATGTCAATCAGCGTGACCTGCCAGCCCATCTCCTCCTGGAAGCGCTGGACGATCGGCCACTGGACGCGGCAATAGCCGCAAGTCGAACGCGAGAACATGACCAGTGCGAACTCGTTGGCCCGGCCGCGCAGATACTGGCGACGGACCTGATCCTTTTGCGCGGAAAGCTGGTCGCGGGCCTCGCCGACCATCGGATTGGCGGACTTGGCGTTGAGTTCGGGATTTTGGAGCATGGCGATCTGGGTGACTCCCGCGAAGGCGCGCGCCTTGCGCCTCGCGAAATCCTGCAAGCGCCAGAAATCCGCGACGGCATCGACCGTGAGCACCGTCGCGGCGTAATCGCGTTGCTGCTCGATCAGCTTCCTGATCTTCGGCGGCGTCCAGGTGGCGAGCTCCGCGATCGGCGGGATGGCCGGCTTCACCAGCGCGTCAGGATCGGGCTCTTCCTCTGCCGGCTTCGGCGGCGCCTGATACCACCAATAGCCGGTGCGGCCATCGCCCGATCCCTGGGCCAGCGCGGACGACGGGGCCAGCAGCGCCGCGGCGAGGGCAAGGCGGACCCGGCTCACAGCAGCTTCTCCATGCGCCGGAGCCGGTCGATCGCGACCGGGCCGTAATAGCGGCTGTCGAACCCGCTTGCATGGCTCGAGCCGACATAGACCATGCCCGCCGGGATGGTCCTGATCATCGGCCGCCAGTGGTCGAGACGCTGACCGTTATGGCCGAAAGGCTTGCTCACCCCGAGCAGGGTCTCGTTGCAATAATACCAGCCATCCCATTCGCCCGGATGCATCGGCGAGGGCTTCTCGATCCAGTCGATGCGGTCGCCGGGCAGGCACAGCGCCATCTTGGTCACCTGCACCGGCTTAGGGCCGGCAAGCGGGTGCGACAGGGTGAACGACACGAAATCGCCGCGCGCGATCGGTCCCGGCGCCTTGCGGACTGCCCATGCATCGATCGACGGACTCATCACGATCGTCGCCTGCGGAATCGCCCACCAGGTGAGCAGCCCGACCGGCAGCACGATCCCGAACGCTTTCCAGAGCTGCCTGGGGCGCGCTGGCTGGCCGAGCCCGGAACTGCCAAGCGCCACCGCCGCTTTCAGCGGCAGAGCCTTGAGTCCCACCCAGCCCGATTTAGCAGCAGCGAAGGCGAGCTTCAGCATCGCGCACCTCCTGCTTGCCGCCGAGGCGGGCATATTCTTCGAGAAGTCCGGAGAGTGCCGCGTCACCATAGACGACATGGGCAGCACGCGGGCTCTCGTCCTCGCGCTCGCAATAAGGCAGCGCGGGATCGCCGGGCACCATAGCGAACGCCGGAACGCGGGTGACACCGTGCTGGCGGAAGATCAGCGGATCGACGATCAGCTGCACATCACGCATCGCGCAGGCCGGACCTTCGCAGCCGGGATCGTGGCGCAATATCTCGGCCGAGAGCTTCGCCATCGGGGCGACCCTGGTGAGGCCGCCCGGCATGCCGCGAAAGGCGAGGATGCCGCGCGCTTTCTCGAGCTGTGCGGCATAGGTCCGCAGCGTCGTTACGGGCATGGACGAGGATACGAACAGGACCGGCACCCAGCTTTTGGCGCTTGGCGGCGCGGCGACGCCGGCGACCGCTGCCATATCGGGGGCGTCGAGGCCGAGCGCCTGACCCAAACGCCGAGCCATCGCTTCGCGCTCGGCGGCCATGACATCCTTGCCCTTGTCGAGCGCCGCGCGAGCGCGGGCATCCATGGCGGGCGACGGTGCGCGCTTGCGCAGGCCGTCGAAGGCACGGCGGCGGGTTTCCTCGGACGGAGTGGGCAACGCGGTCGGGCCGCGCGTTTCCGCCTCTTTTTTCCGCGCGGCCGTTGCGCGTTCAAGACGCTCGAGCGCGGCATCGCCTTCAGCGGCAGCTCGATCGCGTGCATTGTCCGAGCGCGGCGTGTCCTGCGCGAGCGCCGAGGCGGAAATCAGCATCGCCATCACGATGGCCAGAGGGCGCGCGCTATTGGCCGATAACCTGCATATAGGCATCGATCTTGTCCTTCATGTCGATCTGGATGTCGGCCTGGGCGCGGGCCTCGATCTCGGAATAATATTCGGAAAGGTCCATTTTGGAGAAATCCAGCGCCTGGAATTCCTCCGGCGTGAAGCCGCGGCAGTAGGGATTCTTGGGCGTGCCCCATCCGACGCTGTTGAAGCTCTTGAGTTGGGGCCGACCCTGCTCCTGGATGATGCGGCCGAGCTTGGTATTGAAGCAGCAATGGCCCTTCGACTTCTGCACGCAGATGCCGAGGATCTTCGAGGAGCAATAGGTGCCGACCTCGTGGCACATGCCCGAACCCCGGAGCATGCCCACTTCCATGTCCTGCTGGTCGCAACCCGAGAGCAGGAAATCCATCATGAAGTTGATGGCGAGGCTGATCGCGATCGACGTCGGATCGATGCCCGCAATGATCGCATTGGCGCCGGACGTGGCGGCCTGGCCCGCGGTCGCGCCAGCCTTGAACGCACCGTAGGCGGCCTTCATGCCGGTGAACACGCCCTTGGCGACCGCGATCTTGGTGCCGATCGACGAGATCGATCCGCCCATGCCGTCCTTGACGATCTTGCCCCTGTCTTTGCAGCAGTTCGAAAAGGTGGTTCGAAGACCAGCGGGTCGGCAGCGTGTCGCCCGGCCTGCAAATATCTCGATGTTGCCGAGGCAATGGCCTTCCACGTCGACCGCGCCGTCAGCGGGCGCGCCCGGATCATCGACAACGGGATCGTCCTCGATTCCCGTCCCGTCGCTGCCGGTGCAGGCATTGGGCGAGCACATCGGCGTGCCGCCGCCCACGGGGGTCAGGCATTGGTGCTGCGATCCGAGCGGGCAGCTATAGGCGTCTTGTGCATCGGCGACGCACATCGTCTGCTGGATCGGGCAAAGCCAGGCGTCGTCGGCCATGGCCGAGCAGCTCACGACCTCGCCGGGATCGCCGGCATCGCCGTTGCCGTCGAGGTCGACCGCGCAGACAGGTTGCTGCGCCTGTGCGGGGGCGAACTGCCCGGCGAGCAGAAACCCGCAGATGGCGAGCGCGATCAGGGCAACTCGTGTCGGCCAAGGGATCGGTTGCCGGATCATCGCACTTCTCCGGTGCAGACGAGATCGGCGCCGCCGAGACGGACGGTCTGCATCATGACGACCGCTTCGGGAAAATCGTCGAGACAGCCGCAGGCCGAGACGATCTCTTCACCCGGACCGGCGGGGCAGACATCGCCGCCGCTGCCGGGCCTGCAGGCGTGATAGAAGGTGTCCCACCCGGTCGGCGCGTTCTGCTTCGCACCGACGACGCCATCCAATGCCACGCCGTCGTTGGCCTTGGGCGCGCGTGTCTTGCAGACCGGCTCGCAGGCCGGGACCGAGCCGCGATCGGGCAGCGCGAAGGGACGCGACGACGTTGCATAGCCGCCGTCCGCCGTCTTTACCCGGTCGGCGAGCAGCGCCTCGGTCGAATGGTCGATGATATAGGCGCCGCGGCTGAGATCGGGCGGCGTCGGCGAGCCGAGATCGACGGCGCATTTGTAGCGGCGCTCGCGCTTGAAGAAATCCCGGGTCACCCGGATCGTGCAGCTCCCATTGCCGAACAGGCGCGTTTGCGGCAGCGGCGTGAGGCCGGTGCCGACGCCGTTCCTGACGGTCTGCACACCGTCGACGGTCTCACCATCGAGGCGGCAGGCGGAATCGGCGGCATAGCCCGAGCAGAGATCGACGAGGCGTTCGGAGACACCGCAGCTCGCATCGACCCGGACCTCGAGATCGACCCAGCCCCAACGGCCGTCACCGCCGCCGCGCACGCGCACGCCGAGCGCGGCCGTTCCGGCGCGGAATCGCTCGGTGAGATCGATCGGCGTCAGGTTGACCGTCTCGGCATCGACGTTGCAGTCGCCCGAAGGCAGGGCGTCGCCCAGCCACGGCCGCTTGCCGGCATAGCCGACAACCTCGCCGTTGACGCGTGATTGCAGCCAGTCGTTGGCGTCTTGCCGCACGATGCGGGCAGAGACGAGGCGGTCTGGCCTCAGAACCTGGAACGTCGCGGTGAATATGGGCGGTGCGGCCGAGCAATTGCCGTTGCCGCCGATCCGGTAGCGCCGGCAGTCGGTCCCGCAGCTCGTGACCGACTGGACCTGTCCGGAAACGCTGATGATGTCGTCATAGGTCGCGGGCGCCAGCGTCACCTCGCGCTCGATCGTGCAGAGCCTGACCTGATCCGCCTTGCCGACGCCAGCGGGCGAAGCCTTCAGTGCCTGGAAGACGCTGCTCGAAGTCGACGCCGCAGAGGCATCGCCCTGGATCGCGGTCGGATTGGCGCGATAGGCGGTCTGAGGCAGCGATGGATTGGGCGTGCAGGCGGTGCTTTGCGCGCCGGTATAGCGAATCGCCGGGCCGTCGATCGTGGCCTGCGCGACGCCGACGCGCGGATCGGCGGTGGTGAGCGCGCCGATCACGCCGCCGCCCAGGTCCTTCAGCACCGAGGCCATGTTTCCCCAGACGAGGTTCGACCCGCAGCTGTTGTTGATGCAGTAGCAGCCGGCGAGCTCGGTCAACCCGACCTCGGTGAGCTTGAGGTCGCCGCTCGAGGCGATATCCCATTTGAAACTCTTGCACTGGTTCCAGGTGCCGGGCTGGCAGGAGACGATGCCGTTGGCGCAGATGCCGGACACCGGCACGGGCAAGGTCAATGTCTGGTCGACGCTGCCGTCGAGATCCTTGTCGCGCGAAATGCGAAGCGTTCCGATATCGCCGGTCCCAGCGGGCTGCGCGAGCAGTTCGAGCAGCGTCGCCGTCTTCTGGCACGCGATGTTGGGATTGAAGGTCTGGCTGTTGTCGACGGTCGTGATCGGCTGCCCGGCAAGGCCCGGCGTCAGATAGTTCTCCTGGATCGCATCGCTGTCCGACGTCTTCGCGCGCGAGGCCTCGGCGGCGGCGCGGGCGCGCTCCTCGACCGTCTGCGCCGAAGCCGACATCGGCAGAGTGGCGGTCGCCGCCAGCAGGAGGAGACAGCGCCCTTTCATGGCTGCCTCGCGCGCGTGCCGCGCGAACCGCGCCGGAACCGGAACACGTCTCCCGCGCGGAATGCGCTGGATCCGGGCGAGAGTATCTTGAAGACGGCCTGGCCCTCGAAGGTTGTAAGTACGGCGAAGGTGGTCAGCGCGGCCGCCATCGGAGGCGCGGCATGAGGGGGGCCTGCCGCCCCCGATGGGGGGCATTCGGCCGCGCTGACCATAGGTGGAGCGACGGCGGCAGGGGGCACCGCCGCCGCTCCGTCCGCGCGCCCGCTCACGGTGGGGAGCCTTCCGTGACGAGCGGGACAACCGCCCGTGCCGGATGCGCGGGTTGGGGGGAGCGACCGGCTCACGGCGTGGAAATCCCCGCGCAGCAGATCGCCTTTTCGAAGAGCATGAACTGGGCGTTGTCCTTGCCCGGTGCGTGCTTGCCGCTGGTCCAGAGCGCGCCGGGCCGTCCGATATTGACGCACTTGCCGCCCTTTACAGGCTCCATGATCTGGAGCTTGTAGCGGCTCTTGGTCCAGATCGGCTGAGCCTTGAACGAGCAGCCGTCCTCGGAATGGATAGTGAGTGCGCCCAGGCGCCCCATCATGAATGTCGTGCGCGCCGCCAGCCCGGCCCAGGCTTCGACCCGGTCGCCCATATGGATATCGCCGGCGACCGGATAGGTCGCGCCCCACGACCCCATGCACCAGAACAGGGGATCGATGGTCTTGCCCGCGGCGGCGGCGGCGCTGTCGGCCATGCAGGCGAGACCAGCGGCGGGATTGCCGAACAGGATGCCCTCTGGCTGGATAATCGCTCCCAAGGTGCCCGACTGCCAGGTCGGCAGAACCTCGGTGATCATCGCGACGTCGAAGCCGTCATCCTCGATGCACGGCAGGTCGGTGAACATGTCGAGCATCTTCCAGACCGGCGCGATGTAGTAATGCGCTTGCGCAAACAGCTTGGTGGTGTTGGTCCCGTCGGAGATCGACGACTGGCTACCCTGAAGCTTGCCGCCGGTCGGCATGAGATCGACGCCCAGCGCCATCATGCAGCCGGGCTCGGTGACGACGTCGACCATCCGGTTGGGCGTCCAGAAGCTGACCTTGACCCCGAACCAGAAAGTCGCACCTTTCCTGCAAGCGCATAACGGCTTCGAAGCCGATTGCGCGTCGAGCGCCTTGTCGAGCTTGTCGTAGCTGCCGACGCGGACGCCGCCGATGGTGATCGGGAAGATGCAATTCCACCTGACCTTGGTGATCGGATTGAACACCGTGTCCGAAGGGCATTTGGAAGCATGCGCGGGCGTGGCGGGCGCGAGCAGCGACAGCAGGATCGCGGCGGCCCCGACGCGTAAGGCAGATGCAAGGCGGGTCATTGGCCGCGCCCTCCCTTGGCTGACAGGTTGACTTCGGTGAGTTCGAGCTTTTGTCCGACCTGGCGCACGATCACCGGCGCGACGGTGAGGCCGAGGCGGTCCTTCACCCGCTCCTCGAGCATGAACAGCGCGCGGCCATGGCGTTCGCCGAGCGACAGGGCGTCGTCTTTGGGATTGCCGCCGCCCGTCAGGACGATCCAGTCGGTAAGCGCCGCCGTCTTCAGTGCCCAAGCGAGATCGCGGGGGTGAACGATGACGAGGCGCTGCGGCAGCGAGACATAGGTCAGCGGGTTGAAGGTGAAGCCCTTGGGATAGAGCAGCTTACCGTCCGGAAGCCGGATTTCGGTATCGAGCGAGTAGAACGGCACGACATGGCGCACACGATCCTCGCGCGTCGTGGCGAGAGTCGCGCCCTTGAGCGCGCTCCATGCCGAACGCGGGCCGAACTTCGCCCTGATGTCGGGCGGCTGCTGCGCGGCGCGCGCTTCGATCTCGGCCATCGCGTCGGGCTCGGCGATCTGCCAAGTGCGGCCGACAGTCGACGTGTCGGCGCGGGCGGCGGAGGCCAGCAGCAGCGAACCGGCGACAAGCGCGACGATCGTCGCGGACTGGAAGGCCACGATTGGCCAGCCCTTAGGGAGGCGATCATCGGCCACGACGACGTTCCCTCCAGGGCACGGGCGGCGTGCGGCTTTCGCCGCAGACCGCGCATATGAATGCCGAGAGGCCGAGCACGAGGGTCAGCCAGATGAGCGCCTGGTTGCCGCCGAGGTCCGGCGCCGACCACAGCACCAGCCCCGATTGCACGATTAGCAGCAGATGCGTGCCGACCAGCAGGCGGATCGACGACGGACAGGGTGAGGCGGTGAAGATGCCGTTCATCGGTTCCACCTTTCGGCATATCTCTCGAGGGCCTCTCCGATCGTCGACGCATGGTTCACGAACCACAGCCCTCCGCGGGCCAGCGCGATCGGCGTCAGGATCAGAATGATGAACCGCATGAGCGAGGACATGTCGGGAAACAGCACGAACAGACCCGCGATGCAGGAAGCCGCTGCCGCCTGGAGACCGACGACTTGCCGGAAGCGGCGAGCCACGACCATGCCGGTCTGCGTCACCTGACGGTCCAGCGCGATGGTGGCGCGGCCGAGCGCCATGATCGCCGCCTCATTCGCGCGACGCACTCGCACCATATATTCGTCCTGGGTTTCGCCCGGCAGGCGCTGCGCCACGCCCGGTCGACCAAAGACATCTTCCGGCTGCTCGATTTCGCGGGCACGAAATCGTCGGATCGCTTCGCCGTCCATCAGCCTGACAGCAAGCCTGAGCGTTCCGCCTACCAGCAATCGGAAGGGCGACCTGAAAGTCGAGTGGGAGGAGATGCCGTTCATCGACGCCTCCACCAGATCGCCAGTTGCACAAGGCCGTCGCTGGCAAGATTGGCGAAGACCAGCACGAAAAAGCCGACAGCAAGACAGACGGCCAGAACCGGCGGCGCATCGTCCATTACAATGTCGAGCGGCACGCCGGACGCGGTCCGTGCGGCAGCAAGGCCAAGCGTGACGGTCATGGCCTGGAAGACCAAGAGGCCGATTCCCCAAAGCGCAGTCCAATTGTCCAGGCGGGCGACCGCACAGTCCTCTATGACCGCCTCGATTTCAGGATCGGGATCGACCTCGCACGCCGGCCCTTCGGCTTGCCGCGATGGCTCCGCCGCGCAGGCCTCCAGCCCGCGGTCACTGGTTCTGACCAGCGGGAGGATGGTGGCCGATGGTTCCACGACCTGTCGTGGGCGCCTCAGCAGCCACCGGAGCAAGTCATCCGTCGCCAGCCTCCAGGATGGGACGCGACCGAGCATGGACGCTAAGCCAATCGACGCCGCGGCGCCGACGAGCGCGCATGCTCCGATCACCGCGGCAAGACAGAGCGCGGGCATCGAGCCGGAAAGCCCGCTGAGGTGGCACAGAAGATAAGCCGCCGCCGCGATGCCGGCTTCGCCGAACGCGAGCATGACCATGGCGCGGCGCCAGTGTCTGCGCTGCGACCCGAACAATTCGGTCTGCGCGTCGCTGGTCGCTTCGAGCATCCGGATATGAAGGGCCAGCTCGTTTCGCGAGCGCAGCAGATAGTCGTGGAGCGTTTCGTCGGGCCTGCGCGGTATGTAGCCCGGAATCAGACGCCCATCGCTGTCATAGGCGAGCGATACGGAGATCATCGCGGCCTCCTGAAACGGGTGATCAGGCGACCGGCGGCGCCGGTCAGGCCGATCAGGATGAGCCCGGTCACAAAGCATCCGGCGCCGACAACGCCCGCGCCCCGCAGCACGAGGCCTATTGGCTGATTGAGCACCACGCCAGCCGCGAGCACCAGCGATGCGAGCATCACCGATTCGATGACGACGAGGCGGAACCGCCAGCGCAGCGCATCGGCTTCGGCCCGCACGGCGACGCGCGCCTCGACATAGGATTCAAGATCATCGCCCGGCGAAAATTCGAGCGCGAGCTGGCCGGGATGCGGCTTAGGCTTGAGCATGATAGCCTCCCTGTGGCGTGAGAATTTCCGTGGGATCGACACCGGCAAGATCGCAGACGGCTTCGAGCGGCGAGCGGCCATGGCGCACCAGCGCCTCGAAGGCAGCGACGTCCTCGGGCGCCGAGGTGTTGATCCAGTAAGAGAACGGGTCGACGACGAGGCGCGCAATGCCGAGCCCGAGCGGCGAGTCGATGAACACCTCGCTGTAGTTGGGCTTGTTGTTGCGGACCGATTTCAGGAGATCGAGAACGAACCCCGAATAGTCGAGGATCTTGTTCTCGACCGCCTTGTCGTAGGTCGAGCCTTGCAGCAGGAAGCGGGTGGCGGCGTTCTCGAGGATGACCTGGCCGGTGCCGCCGAACAGCATCAGGTCGTTCATCGACTGGAGGACGATGCCGAAGCTGCCGCGATATTTGCGGGCGCGGCGATATCCTTGGCTAAAGGCTTCGGCGAGCCGCGACAGGTCCTGCCCGTCGCTGCGCGTCATGAACTGCGCGGCTTCGTCGCAGAGCACGAAGCGGGGCCGGTCACGCGCCGACAGGTAGAGTTCCTGGGTGACGGCGTTGACCACGACCATGATCACGACGTTGAAGAGGTCGGGCATGGCCTTCAGGCGCTCGAGTTCGAGCACGACGAATTCGTCGCTCGATATGTCGAAGGTCGAAGGACCGTTGAAATAATGCCCGTAAGCCCCGTCCGACCCGAAATCGCGCAGATTGAAAGCGAGCTCGCGCGCGGTCGGGATCAAGTGGTCGACCCGGTCGAGATCGGAGGCGGTGTTGGCGGGATAGGCGCCCAGCCATTCGCGCACCGCGTCGATCCCGGCTTCGGCCCGCCCGCTGTCGATCGCCCATTGCACCGCGGACTTGAGCAGGTTCCATTCGCTGGTGGTCACCGGCTTGCGGGTCGCGGCGTTGGCCATCTCGGCAACGATCGACACCGCCATCGAAATCGCGGATTCGCGATCGTCGCCGTCGAGAGCCAGCCCCAAATCGAAGGGATTGAGGACGAGATGCTCTTCGCCGAGGTCGATATAGCGACCGGAGCAAAGCGTGCAGAGCTTGCGGTAGGAGCCGCCGATATCGATGATACGGATCAGCGCGTTCTGCGCAAAATATTGCTGGCACAGATTGTTGAGCAGGAAGCTCTTACCCGCGCCGGACTCGGCCGAGACAATGAAGTTGTAATTGTTGATCCGAGGATCGAAGAGATCGAGCGTGATCAGCTGTCCCTTGCGTCCGGTGTAGAGAAGGGCCGGGCACCCTCCGCCCCGAAAATCGGTCTGGATTGGCGACATCAGGACGCCCGCGCGCACCGGTACGCGAAAATCGCGCTGGAGCATGCGGATCGTGCGGCGCTCGGGGTAAAGACCGAACGGCAGGCTCGCGGCAAGAAGGATAGGGTTGAGGTAGCTTTCCTCCTGCACCATCCAGGGCAACGGCTCTGATTCCCAGAGACGCTTAGCGCGCGCCGCCATCTCGCGCGCATGGTGACGATCGCGGCCGAACACCCACAGGGTCGGGATCACCGAGACGAAGCGGCTGTTGCCCACTTCGTCCAAAATCCACGAAATCTCCTCGATCTGCTTGCCGACCTCGACCGCGAAGCTGCCCGCGGCCTTCTGCGCCGAGAGGATCTGCGCGCGCTTGTGGATCTCGAACTGCGAATGGTCGAACAGCACGTTCAGGGTGAACAGGAACGGCCCGCCGATCTGGTCGCTGTCCTCGGCGCTCCCCCGCATCCCGCCGGTCAGGCGATTGGCGCGCTCGGCGGTGATGCGCTTTGGGGGCGACTTGGGGGTCAGGCAGCGCGCCACCTGGTTGCCCAGAAACACTTCCGGCCCGTCGAAACGCAGCGCCGGTCCCGCGTCGATGATCTGGCGGCGCAGCGGCACGTCGGCGGTCTGGGTGAAGACGCCAGGCGCGGCGGCATGGACGCCGTTGAAGATGCGGCGATAGAAGCTGACGATCTCGCCCGCCTCCATCGGCCGGATGCCGAGCTTGGATAATTGCTCCTCGATCTGGCGCCTAAGATCGCTATCCATCGGCGCGCGCGTCTTGACCGAGAGGAAGGTGCGGAAATTGCGGATCGGGATGCCGTGGAGCGCTTTCAGCCCCATGGTTCCGGCCTGCAGATAATCGAAGGTCCGCCGCGCCGATGCCTGGATCAGCGGATCGGGGCGGGTCTTCAGGTCGAGAAAGGCATCGAGAGCGCCTTCGACCAGCGGATCGGCGAAGCTCTGAAGCTGGAGGATCGTCCCTTCGGGGAAGTTGACGTTGAGCAGGCCGAGCAACGCTTCGTGGACATGGGCGAACATGTAGGCGGACGGCACCAGCTCCCAGGCGTAGCCCCAGCCATCGTCGATGGTGAGGAAGGCCTGCTCTTCCTCGACCCAGGCGGCGAGCGGCAGGTAATCGGAATAGCTGTCGCGCTCGACGCTGCGACGCAGCCGCGCGAGCGTCATGCCCGATTGGTAGCTGGTCATGGCCGCGGCCCCGATTCATTCTGGCCGTCGTCCGGACGATCCCTGACCTGTTCGAGCACGTTCGCGCGCGATGCCGGCGATACGGGCGTGACGAGATAGTCGCCCACAACCCATTGCGGGCGCTCGACCAGCGAATAGACGTAGCGCGGCATGTAGAGCCGGTCGGGCCGCTGCCGGTCGGCATAGGGCAGGATCAGGGTGCGTACCGTGCGCGGGGGCTTCAGCATCGGCGTGACTGGCTGCTCGATCAGGCCCTGCAGTTCGCGATATACGGAGTCACGATAGCCCGCGAACGCGCCCGACCCTGTCTTTGCGGTGCCTGCCTTGCCGGAACCGCGCGCGGGCTTGCCGTCCTTCAGCAGCTTCCTGTCGTTGGTGACGGCCGGATCGGACTTCGACGCCACGCCAGCCACGGCGTCGGCATAGGCCTTGTCGGGATGGATGCACTGGCCATGATCGTCGTTCTTGCAGCTGAACTTCTCGCTGTAGGGCGACATCACCGATCCCAGCGTCGCGCAGCCGCCGAGCAAGGGAAGCGTGAGGATCAATGCAGCGGCCCGGATCGCGCGGCCTCGCGGACGATGAAACATGGGACGTACTCCCCTGGTGTTTGCTGGCGGGCGCATCAGAATTTGCTCCCCGCGGTGGGCTTGATTTCGAGGCTGACGCCTTCCTGGATGACGACGACGACATCCTTGGCCGCGCCGACCTCGACGATGGGGCCGGCCTGGCGCGCGAGATCGAGATAGAAGTCTGTCAGCTTGTCCGACGAGCGCGACAGGCCGCCGGCGATGCCCGCCTGGGCCGCGTCGCCCGCATCCAGCGTGCGGACCGAGCCCAGCGCCGAGGTCGAGACATTGCCGACCGTGTTCTCGACCGTCTGCGCGACCCCGGTGATGGTGCCCGCGATAAAGGAGCGGGCCAGCGCCGCGCCGGCACGGGTGACGACCTTGCCGGAGAGGCCCTTCTTACCGTCGGCATCGACGAAGAAGCCCTTGATCGGCTGATCGACCACCGAACGTTCGTCGAAGTCGACGCAGGACAGCGAGACCAGCTGGACTTCGACCCGCTCCTTGGCGAGGCTGCCGGTGGCGTTGCCGATGACGAAGCAGCCGGAGAGGTTGGCCTTGACGTCATTGGGCAGCACGGCAGGTGCCTGGACACGCGCGATCAGCGGCTCGGGATTGTTGGTCGCGTCCCGGCTCGCCAGCGCGTCGATCCCGGTCAGCAGCCGCGCCTTCATGAAACCAGGTGGCAAATAGATCGTCCGGGTCTTTTTTTTAGCGCCCGCTGCCGCATCGCCGCCGCCGACCGGCGCCGTCGCCGCGCCGATCGCGCCCACCGTCTTTTCGACCGGCGGAGCCGGGGGCGCGGGCGGGGCCGCCGGAGGCGCCGGAGGAGCGGACGCCGATGGATCGATGTCGCCGGTCGCGGGCGGTTCGGGAAAGGCCGGAACGTCGCCGGGGATCGCCGGCGGCAGGTCGCCGTCGATCGCGCCCGCCGTGCCGGCCCCCGGCACTATCTTCCCTTCTTCGATCGCAGTGACACGCTCGCCGAGCAGCGTCTGGCCGTCGAGGATCTTCTTCAGGTCGCCGCGCAGCTTGATCTCGAGGCTATCGCCGCGAAGTCCGGCGCCCATGTCGAGATGCGAACTCGGAGGGACAACCGCTTCCTTCGTGCCTTCGCCGCTCGCCGAGTAGAGGCCGAGCCCCAGCGCTCCGATCACCCCGGCGACACCGAGCTGCTTCAGACGCAGCTGCTGGCGCGCACTCAGCGTCTGCCACCGCGCCTTGAGGTCGAGTAGTGCGGGGCCGCGCAGGGAAATTTCGGGTCGCGCACGCTCTTCCTGAAAGCCGTCCAGGTCGAGCTCACCGTCACGGCCCTGGGACGTGCGATCGTCGCGGCCGCCGCGATTGCCTGGGCTGCGATCATTGGGGCCGGCGGGGCTCATTGCCCGGCTCCCCGGCGCACGACGATCAGCCGCGCGGTCTCGCCCGCCGAGAGAGTGCCGCGGTCGATCGTGACCGCGAAGATGTTGGCGCCGAGCGCGCTGTCGAGGAAGCTGCGCTCATCGAGCAGCGTATCGCTCGCAACCGACACCAGATATTCCGAGGCCGAGAGGCCGGAGCCGTCGACCTCGATGCGGCGGCGCTCCTCGATGCTGGCATCGGGGAGCAGTCCCAGGCGGAGCGGACCCGAACGCGGCGCCACGCTGGTGAAGCTTGCCGGTATCCGGTCCTGGAGCATCGAAAGCGTGATCGAGACCGCGCGCTCCTCCTCGACCAGCGGCCCGAGCAGCTCTTCGTTGGCCTTCGCGCGCTGGACGCTGCCGGACTGGAGCATCACGGTCTGCGCCGGGATGTCCGACGGTTCGGCGTAGAGCGCATAGACCGCGCCGTTGCAGGTGATGAAGAATTCGGAGGGGACAGTCACATAGGTCCGCGTCACCGCGCCGGCGTCGTCGATCTCGCGCACGAGGAACTTGATCCAGGCGTCGGACCCGGCCCGTTCGACGGCGATCGCCTTCTCGGCGGAGAATTTGACGTCCTCGATCTCGCCGCCCGCGCAGATGACATGGTTGATGTCGCGGTTGGACAGGCGGATGGTGCTGGTCTGGTCGGGCAGCGCGACGATGGTCTGCGCCATGGCCGGCAGCGGCATCAGGACGAGGCCGAGCGCCAGCAGCCGCCTAGCGGGGCTGTGCATCAAAGTTCTCCTCGGTAAGGGCGGTGAGCCAGAAGCGGCCGTTGTCGATCACGTAGCGAATCCGCAGATTGCCCCGGAACTTGCGGATCACGCCGCCGATGACCCTGACCTTCTCCACCGGAACCAGGATCTCGGTCTTGGTCCAGGTCACGGGCTGGTCGGGGCGAATGTAGGTCGCGATCGAGAGCGTTGGATTGTTCGCCAACTCGTCGAGCAGGCGGTTGAGGCTGTCGCGCAGGCCGTTGTAGGTCGACGGATGGACGATCGAGAGCAGTTCCTGGAACTGCCTGTCCGCCGAATAGGCCGAGTAGGTGCCCGACAGCGACACCACGTTGCGCGTGATCGTGCGCAGATAGGCCTCCGAAGGCTCGCTGCCGGTCACATAGAGATCGCCGCTCGCGCCGAAGGGCACGACGACGGTGCGGGTGTTCTGGTTCGAGGTGTAGATCAGCGTGCCGAGCACCGCCGTGATCCCGAACAGGCCGACCACAGCGAGCTTCAGCAGCCGGTTCTCCTCGAACAGGTTGCTCGAACCCTGAAGGTAGCGGTGCAGGCCGAAGCTCGCAGGTTTGCCGAGCAGCGGATCGCGTGGAGGCGCATTGGGGGATTTGCGTCCGAACATCGCTTTTCCTCACTCGAAGAAGCGGGTCTGCGTCGGACCCGGATAGTGGCGAAAGCCGACCAGCCCCCAGCGCCAGGCCATGTGCGGGATGAAGCCGCGCGGCTTGGTGCGGAGCCAGGGAACGAAAAGGAGAAGACCCGCGACGAGCGCCCAACCGAGCATCCCGCCGAGAATTACGGCGACGAAGATGACGGTGATCACCAGCACGAATTCGTCCGATCCGAACCACAGGATCTGGACCGGCTTGTGCAGATATTGGGGTAGCCGCTCGTCCACGAGCCTTCTCCTCCTTGCGTCGTGACCTCCCTGCGAAGCCGGTTGAACTTCGTGGGCTGTCTCGCCATCGCGCCTGTGCGCTCCGGCCCGTTGAGGTCCGCAGTCCGCGTGGGCGGACCACGGACCGAACCGTCAGATCACCATCCCGAAAGTCTGGAGGATCGAATCCGCCTTGATCAGGCAGACCGCCGCGACGATGGTCGGGATGCCGATCATGATGTTGCTGAACAGCCTGCTCACGCCGAACAGGAAGGCCGCGACGCCGCCGACGAAGCCGAGCGGGCCTTTGACGCCCTGGTTCACGACGATATCGTAGATGTCGTAGCCAAGGTCGCCCGCCGCCGGCGCGGAGAAGGCGTGAGCCCCACCGGCGCCAAGCAGCGCGAGCGCGGTCAAAGGGATGCCGACATTGGCGAGCGAGACGGTCTGTCGACCGATGGTCCTCAACATGCTTTTGCTCCTGTGAAGATGGGCCGCTCCGGGATTTGCTTGCCGGCATCGATGGCCGTGCCGCGACACGCGGCGCGGCACGGCGCTGTCGGCCGGCGGCTAGGCTGGGCGGCCCGGTTCGGGCCTTGCCGCCGGCATGGGGCTGGCACAGCGATCGCCGTGCCAGGGATCGGGACATGATCAGCGGTCGGCATTGGCGAGCGCCTTGGTCCCGGCGAGGACCTCCTCGATCTCGGCTTGCCGAAAACCGGAGATGATCTTGCCCTCCGCGATCAGCGTCGGCGTGCCGGAGATGCCGATGCTGCGCACGATCCCGGCGTCGGCCTCGACCCGGGCCTTGCCTTCAGCGCAAGTGCGCAAAGGTGTCGGCGCGGCTCCGGCATAAATCGCCTTGAACGCGGCCTCCTTGTCGGGGGAACAGTGGACATGCTCGGCCTTGGCCGCCGCCTCAGGATGGATGCCGGAAACGAAAAAGATCAGGCGTCGCACCGGCTTGCCCTCGGCCGCCTTCGCTGCCCAGAAGCGGTCCAGCGCACGGCAATAGGGGCAATCGGGATCGGTGAACTCGATGACGACGGGCGCGCCTTCGGGACCGATGGCCAGCGCCTTGCTGGTGTCAATCCCGGCGAGCTTCCTTGCGGCGGCGGAGTTCTGCGCGAGCGCGGTCAGGTTCTGCCCGTTGCGGTCGTACACTTCCGCGAACAGCAGGTGCTCGCTCTCGGGCGCGTAGTAGATGATGCGCCCGCCCGCGCTCGCCTGATAGATCGGCCCCTTGACCGGCGCCGGCCCGAAATCCTCGAACTGCAAATTGGTGAAGGTCTGCCGCAGCTCGTTCTCGGCCTCTCGCGCCGCCGCGGCCAGCGGATCGGGGAGGGCTTGCGCGGTCGCGGCGCTTTGGGCGGCGAAAATCAAAGGCAGGGCGAGCGCTGCCGCCCCGAATTTACGGATGCGCATGCGAAATCTCCTGAATGGTGTTGGACGGACGGGAGAGCAGGCGCGCATCGAGATGCGTGCCCGATCCTACCGGGATGAGTTCACGGCGGTCGGCGGCGATGGGGTTGTCCGCCTCGGCCGCAGCCGCGGCGCGGATCACGAACCCGTCTGCCGTCGCGGCGATGGTCCGCTGCCGCTCCATGTCCAGCATGATGCCGAGTTGCTGGGGGCGCCCGCCGGGCGCGGCACAGGCTGTCGTCGTGGCGACGAGGGCGCCCAGGGCAGCCGTCATCGCTTTGGTAATCGGCTTCATGCACGACTCCAATCGGCGCCTCGCGCCTTGGTTAAGAATGTTTAATGATCCGAAGTATCAGGTCTGATTCGACTTGGGTTGTTCGGAACGAAGCCTGACTGATTTGAATCGACGAGGATTGCAACAGGCCCCGGCAGGGGCCTGCCGCCACCAACGAAATTAGCCGGAATTGCACGAAATTAGTTCTAATCCGGCTTATTCGGGAGCACTCGCGCCGGTCGGCCGCGATTTCGGAAAGAGAGTTCCCATTCAGTCCATTTCCGATGAATCAGGCAGTGAAATGCCGATTGTTCGGTAATCGACACTCATGCTCATATATTCGTTCCTATTCGGCAGATACCTTCCTCTAAAATCAACGGCATCTATTATTGCTCACGATTATCGAGACCACTTACATCTTTCGGGCGATCCATCGCGCCAGGAGGCGTTGCCGCGGAGGACGAGAGCATGGAGCCTGACGATAAATTTGCCGCCGTCGACCTGTCGATCTTCAGGGAGATCAAGATGCTGTCCGGCGAGCGGATCAGGCACGAGCGGAATCTGCGCGGCATCACGCAATTGCAGCTTGCCACCAATATGGGCGGCAGTCCGCGCTGGCTGCGCGAGATCGAAGCCGGCGCGCCGGTGACAAAGCTGGAGGATCATCTGAACGCCGCGCTCAGGCTCGGCATGACGACCGGGCACATTGCGTTCTCGATCCTCTTTGCGGGCCATCGCATGCGGTTCCCGCGTCAGCTGATCTACGGCGATCTCCCCGGCATCGAACGCAAGTGCATCGAGGTCATATCGGAGTCGGTGCTCGCCGCGCTGAAGCAGAACCTGTCACCCGAATGGCGGCGCGACGATGAGAACGGCAAGATATGAAATTCGTGGGTGACGCGAAGTGCGACGCGCCGCATCCTGGCAATCCCTCGTCCCGCCAACGCAGGCAGGAAGAAATGGAAAGCCCATGAGCCGTCCGCATTATTCACCAGATGGTCACTGGATGCCGTCTATTCCCGGCCAGACCTGTCAGGTCTGCGAAAAGCAGTACACAGCGCACAGGATAAACCAGAAATTCTGCTCACGAAAATGCGCGGGGCTGGCCCGGCGTTTGCCAACATCTCTCAGGGAAAATTCCTGCCTTCATTGTGGAAAGACATTCGAAATTCCTGCCGGGCAAAATGCGAGTGGAAGCCACGCTGCGAAATATTGTTCGCGTGAATGCGTCCGCGCCCATCACGGGTGGTCACAGGCAAGGCGTGTGCCCTGCGCCAACTGCGGAAAGCCGTTTGACGCTTCCGCCAGAGATGCATCACAGCGGTTCTGCTCTACTGCCTGCCTGAACGCGTATCGCAGATCGCGACGCGTCACCAAGACATGCCTCAACTGCGGCGAGCCGTTCACTGTGTCGCGCGCGCGTTCCGACGAGATGCTGTGTTCACGGGCATGTTCGACGTCCTATTATGTCCGTGATCGATCGCCCGGTTGGCAAGGCGGCGTCGTGAAGCAGAACGGGCGGACGTTTCGCAGGATTGACCGCGAGGGCTATGCCGCGAAATATGATGGTGAGCATCGGCTTGTCGTTGAACGCACGATCGGTCGAAGGCTCAAACGGAACGAGGTCGTGATTTGCCTGGATGGCAACAACGATAATCATGCACCCGCGAACCTGTTTCTGTTGCCGAACCAGAAGGAATTCGGTCTGTTGAAAGCAGGAGCCGTGCCGTGGCCCGCGGCATCGAACCTGCGGTCCTATCGCGAGCGAGGATATAGCCGGCCCGATGTGATCGTCGTTCTGCATGAGTGGGACAACGACAGGCGCCAAAACCCGGAATCAAAGCGCTACATCACAAGGCATCCCCAGGCAGACGAGATCATAAAGCGCAGACGCGCCGGAGCGAGCGTGCGCCAGCTGGCAAAGGATTTCGGAATAAGCATGAGTACGATGGCGCAAACCATCCGCAACCGACTCTAGGCTCTTCGGGCAGCGGTTTGCAGCAACGCATCGCCTCAAACGCGAAGCGGCTTCCAAAGGTCAGGCCGCTGACGGGCTGGTCGACAAAAGTGCGAGATGCGGCATCTGTCTGCCTGAAAACGCGATCTTCGTCCTTTGGATGCCGGACCGGAAATGATAGATTAGCCACGCGTCATGGCCTGCCTGCGCTGCCTATCGGGTAGCAGTCCATGCGCTATTCCCATGCACACCCACATGACCGGTTTCGGCGAACTGCGGCTCACAATCCGCGCGTAACAGCTCGATCATTTCAAACCCCCCGAAAGAGGAGGGAGAGGGAGGGAAGCGGAAGCGGCGGGTGGATGGCTGTCCGCGGCTTCCTTTCCTCAACCGCAGAACTGCCATGACGGGCGCGCGCTATGTGCGCATCAAGCGTTTCGCCGAGCTGACCGGCTACACCGAGAAAGCGATCTACCGAAAGATCGCCGACGGCGTGTGGATCCACGGCCGCGAATATCGCCGCGCCCCGGACGGCAGCCTCTGCATAGATCTCGAAGGCTACCAAAAATGGGTAGAAAACGGCCAGGCTCCGGTATCGAGCCGCTGAAGCACTCCATTCGCGTCCGCTTCCGCTGGAACGGCAAGCGCTACCGCGAAACCCTTAACCTTGAACTGTGGAGCGGCGTGCAAAATTGACCCCCTTAGCGGGGTGATCGGCGTCTAAAATTGACCCCCTTCATCTCATTGTGAGAAGCGCCGCCGTTTCGGTTCCGGACGGCGGGTACAGGGATGTTGGTTGTGGAGACGATTACGAGGATCCGTCGGGAGCACCGGGACGGTAAGCCGATCAAGGCGATAGCGCGGGATTTGCGGCTGTCGCGCAACACGGTGCGCAAGGCGATCCGGGCGCCGAACGCGGATGCCAGTTACGAGCGCAAGGAACAGCATCGGCCGCAGACCGGCCCTTTCAGCACTCGCCTGGAAGAACTGCTTGAAGAGAACGAAGGGCTGCCCCGGCGTGACCGGCTTCGCATGACGCGGATCCATGATCTGCTTCAGCGCGAAGGGTTTGGCGGCTCTTATGACGCTGTGCGGCGCTATGCTGCACGCTGGAAGCGTGAGCGTCGCGTTGACGCCGGCGATATGACCAAGGCGTTCATCCCGTTGATGTACCGGCCCGGCGAGGCTTACCAGTTCGACTGGAGCCATGAGGACGTCGAGATCGCCGGCAAGCCAATGCGCGTGAAGGTCGCGCATATGCGGTTTTGCTGGTCACGGGCACCATTTGTCCGTGCCTATCCTCGCGAGACGCAAGAGATGGTGTTCGACGCACATGCCCGCGCCTTTGCCTTCTTCGGTGGGATTCCGACGCGCGGCATCTACGACAATATGAAGACGGCGGTGACGACGGTGTTCACCGGCAAGGAACGCCTGTTCAACCGGCGGTTTCTGATCATGACGGACCACTATCGCGTTGAGCCGGTGGCCTGTAGTCCTGCCGCAGGGTGGGAGAAGGGTCAGGTCGAGAACCAGGTTCAGACCAGTAGGGAGCGCCTGTTCAAGCCGCGCCTGCGCTTTGCCAGCCTCGAGGAACTGAACATCTGGCTGGAAGCCGAGTGCCGGCGCTGGGCGGAACGCAACCAGCATCCTGACCAGGAAGGCATGACGATCGCGCAGGCGCTGGAGGTGGAGCGGCCGATGCTGCAACCGCTACCGGTTCCCTTCGACGGGTTCTTCGAGAGCGAACACGTAGCCAGTTCGACGTGCCTCGTGAGCTTCGATCGCAATCGGTACTCGGTGATGGCAAAGGCGGCCCATCAGGCTGTGCAGGTGCGGGCCTATGCAACGCGCATCGTGATCCGCTGCGACGGCGCTGTCGTGGCCGAACACGAACGGGTCTTCGGCCGGAACCAGACAATCTTCGATCCATGGCACTACCTGCCCATCCTCGCCCGCAAGCCCGGTGCGTTGCGCAATGGTGCTCCCTTCCAGGACTGGGCTCTCCCACCTGCACTGGCCCAATTGCGGCGTAAGTTGGGCAAGGGCGACGATGCCGACCGGCGCTTTGTACGCGTCCTCGCCGCTGTCCCCGAAGATGGCCTGGAGGCTGTCGAGGCCGCAGTGCGCGAGGCACTCAGCGCCGGTACTATCAGCGACGAGATCATCCTCAACATCCTGTCCCGTCGCCGCGAGCCTCATGATGCCCAGGCTATGGACGTCGTCGTCAACCTGAAGCTCAAGCATCCGCCAGAGGCGAACTGCGGCCGCTACGATACCGTGCGAGACCTCGATGCAGCGGCATGAGATCATGGCCGCCCTCAAGGGGCTGGGGCTCAAGGGCATGGTGGCGGCCTTCGATGATGCCGTCACCAACGGCATCCGCCGAGACAGAACGGTCATGGAGATGTTGGGCGACCTGTTGCGTGCGGAGACGGCGCACCGGGATGCGGCATCGATCCGTTATCGCATGACCGCAGCCAAGCTTCCGGCGATCAAGGACCTGGATGGGTTCATGTTCGATGGCACGCCGATCAACGAAGGACTGATCCGCTCGCTTCATACGGGCTCGTTCCTGCCGGAACGGCGCAATATCGTGCTGATCGGCGGAACAGGCACGGGCAAGACTCATCTGGCTCTCGCCATCACCGCCGCAGTGGTGCGCGCCGGTGCCAGAGGCCGATACTTCAATACGGTCGATCTGGTGAACCGGCTTGAGGAAGAGGCTCGCCTGGGCAAGGCCGGCAGCCTTGCCACCCAACTCTCGCGGCTTGATCTCGTGGTGCTTGACGAGCTCGGCTACCTGCCGTTCGCCCGGTCCGGTGGCCAGATGCTCTTCCACCTGATCAGCAAGCTCTACGAAAAGACCTCGGTCATTATCACGACCAATCTCGCCTTCGGCGAATGGCCGAGCGTCTTCCACGACCCCAAGATGACCACCGCTCTTCTCGATCGCATCACGCACCACTGCGACATCATCGAGACGGGCAATGACAGCTGGCGGTTCAAAAACCGGAACTGAGCCGAAAACCCCTTCCCCCGGACCCCCATCCCCGGCGGTTAACCCGGTGGGTCAACAGGGACCTCCCACGGACGCCGCCGCCAGCACACCTGACGGTGCGCGTCGTCGTCCGTGGGCCCCTCCTATCGACTACCGGGATAACCGCCAGACTACCGAAAGGTGGGGTCAATATTGGGCGCCGATAGGGGGTCAGTTTTGCGCGCCGGTTGACAACCTTGAACCCACGGCCGCCAACATCAAGGCGGCGGAGCGCCTGATGGCGCGCGTCCATCAGGAAATCGACCTCGGCATCTTCGATTACGAAGCCACGTTCCCGAAAAAGGGGAGTGGCAAGACTGACCGCCAGATAGCCGGAGGCTTCACCACCTACGCGAACCAGTGGCTCGAAACCCTCGTGGTCGAGAAATCAACCATGTCGGACTATGTGTCGGCCATCAACAAGGTCTGGTCGCCGGCTTTCGGAGAACGGAACCTCAAGACCATCAAGCCGAGCGAGATCAAGAAGATCATCGCGGAACGCGCGAAGGTGGTCAGCGGCAAGACGATCAACAACAACATGATCCCCCTGCGCGGCATCTTCGAACTAGCCGTCGATGACGAGTTGCTCGAACGCTCGCCGCTCGATCGGATCAAGAGCCAGAAGCACCAGAAGCGCGAACCCGACCCGTTCGACCGCGAGGAGACCGAGCAGATCCTAGCCTATATGCGCGACCATTATGACGAGCAGGTCTGGAACTGGTACGAGTTTGCTTTCGGCACCGGCATGCGGCCCAGCGAGCAGATCGTCGTCCAGTGGCGCGACGTTGACTGGAAACGCCAGACGATCCGGATTGAGCGCGCCCGCGTCCGCGCCGTCGAGAAGTCGACCAAGACGCGAACCGTGCGGGACATCGATCTCACTCCGCGCATGATGGCCGTGCTGCAGCGTCAGAAGGCGCACAGCTTCATGCGCGGTCTCGATTCGCCGATCTTCATCAACCCGGTCACCAATACGCCGTGGCCGGACGTCCAGGACCAGCGGAAGCTCTATTTCCACCCGACGCTACGCGCGCTCGGCATCCGCAGCCGGGATGCCTATCAGACACGCCATACCTATGCGACGACCGCGCTGATGGGCGGCGTGAACCCGGCCTATATCTCCCGGCAACTCGGTCACAGAAGCGCGGCGATGCTGTTCAGGCATTACTCGAAATGGATCGACCATGGCGACTTTGGTCGTGAGGCCGCCAAGCTCAACCAGATCTACGGCGACGCGGGACCGTCCAAAGCGGCATTTTAAAGCAGCGCTGCCAGTGCTTGTGCGGCCCCGAGATCGCGGGACCTGTACGATGCCATCTCTTGATTCACCGACCTGAAAAGCCGTCAAACAGGCGGCCCGATCGCGCAAGATTCGAGGGTCGAGATTCGCAAATGGGCCACCTAATGGGCCTCCTTTTTGCAAATTTCTGGATAAAATCCAGATTTATCAACTGCTTATATGGTGACCCCTACGGGAATCGAACCCGTGTTTCAGCCGTGAGAGGGCCGCGTCCTGACCGCTAGACGAAGGGGCCAACAAGGGCATTTTGGTCTGCCGATCAAAGCACCGGAATGGTGACCCCTACGGGAATCGAACCCGTGTTTCAGCCGTGAAAGGGCCGCGTCCTAACCGCTAGACGAAGGGGCCAACAAAGGCATTTTGCTCTACACTCAAAGCACCGGAATGGTGACCCCTACGGGAATCGAACCCGTGTTTCAGCCGTGAAAGGGCCGCGTCCTAACCGCTAGACGAAGGGGCCATCCGAGTTGCGCCGGAGGCAGGACCGGCCCTCTAGCGGTGGTCCCCCGGGGGGTCAACCCCCACATTGCGAATTAAATGAACTCTCTGTGTCGGTTTGCTGCAGGCAGTTGTTGAAAACTCGATTTCGGCCCGATTTACCGGGCATTGGGTGCCCCGGATTTTTTGTTCAGTCGAGGAACGCGGCATCGTCGACGTGGAGTTCGGCCTGCGGACGGCTGCCCCAATCGTCGATCTTGGCCCGTCCGGCGAGCCACAGGCGGCGTCCCTGCGAGGCGTGGAGCAGGGCCTGCCCGAGGTCGCTTTCGGCGGCGCGGAATGCCATCGCCTTGAAGCGGCCGCCGTCGTTGCCCCCAACGATCAGGCGCACGTGATCGGCGCCCACCGTGTCCGCCTTGAGGATGCGCACCGGGCCCACCGCGACGCGAGGGCCGGGCCAGCCCATGCCGTATGGGCCGGCGCTCTCGAGGGTCTCCACGAGGTCAGGCGTCAGGCCTCCGGGGGCGAGCGCAAGGTCCAGCAGCATCGACTGGTGGGCGCTGGCATGGGCAACGTCGTTGGCGAGGCGGGAATCGAGCCATTCGGACAGGGCCTCCAGCTTGTCGGGAGCGATGGTGAGGCCCGCTGCCATGGCGTGGCCGCCGCCTGCCACCAGCAGGCCGGCCTCGCGCGCGGCAATGATCGCGGCGCCGAGGTCGACGCCGGAGATCGAGCGGCCGGACCCCTTGCCGTTGCCGTTCTCGTCGGCGTCCAGGGCGATGACGAGGGTGGGCTTGCCGGTCTTTTCCTTGATCCGGCCCGCGACGATGCCGATCACGCCGGGATGCCAGCCAGCCCCCGCGACAACGATGACCGCGCGGTTGTGCTGGGCGTGGAGCTGTGCCTCTGCCGCTTCCTGCACGGCCTGCTCGATGGCGCGGCGCTCGTCGTTGAGACGCGAGAGCTGGGCGGCGATGTCGCGGGCTTCGTCGGCGTCGGTGGTGGTGAGAAGCCGGACCCCGAGCGTCGATTCGCCGACACGGCCGCCTGCGTTGATGCGCGGGCCGAGCGCAAAACCGAGGTCGGAGCACGTCGGGGCGCGGCTGAGGCGGCTCGCATCGATGAGGGCGGACATGCCGATGTTGTCGCGCCGGGCCATGATCCGGAGGCCTTGCGCCACAAGGGCCCGGTTGAGGCCGTGGAGCGCGGCGACGTCCGCCACCGTACCCAGGGCGACAAGATCGAGCAGGGCAAAGAGATCGGGCTCGCGCCGGTTCGCGAAGAAGCCGCGGCGGCGCAGGACACGCACCGTCGCTACCGCCAGCAGAAAGGCGACGCCGACGGCGGCCAGATGGCCATGAGAGGCGGCAAGCTCGTTCTCGTCGAGGCGGTTGGGATTGACCAGCGCCATCGCGCGCGGCAGCACGGCGGCGCACTTGTGGTGGTCGACCACGACCACGTCGACGCCGGCATTGCTTGCCATTTCCAGCGCTTCGTAGGCCATGGCGCCGCAATCGACGGTGACGATCAGGCTTGATCCTTCTCCGGCGATTCGCACCAGCGCCTCGCCGCTCGGGCCGTAGCCTTCGAGCAGGCGATCGGGGATGTAGTAGCGGGCCTCGTGGCCGAGTTCGCGCAGCAGCAGGATCAGCAGGGCGGCGCTGGTGGCGCCGTCGACGTCGTAGTCGCCGTAGATCGTGACCGTCTCGTTGGTGAGCACGGCCTGCGCCAGTCGCTCCGCCGCGGCGTCCATGTCGCGGAATTCCGACGGATCGGGCAGGAACGCGCGCAGCGAGGGATTGCGGTGCCGGTCGAGGTCTTCACGCGGAACCCCGCGCGAGAGCAGGAGCTGCGTGACGATATCGTCGGTCATGCCGCCGCCGAAGATGCCGTCGGGCTCTGAAAGGTCCATGTTGCCGCCGCGCCAGCGCCAGGATTTGCCGGAGAGCGAGCGGTCGATGCCGAAAACGGCTGCGGGTCGGGATGCCATGGCGGTCGGTTATACCACCCGGCGGCGAACGGCCAGTGCGCAGCGATACGGTTGGCGCGATGATCGCGAAATGGAGGGGGCGGAACGGCGCAATCATGCCTATGGGCGGGGCGAGAATGGGCGTATGATCGAGGCGAAAAGCCGTGTGCATGGATGGAAGAGGAGGCGATCGATGATCGCAGTGGTCTGGCACAGCCGAACCGGCGCCGCGCGCGCCATGTCCATCGCCATTTCCGACGGGGCCGGAGAAGCGGCCTATCTGCTTCCGGCGGCCGAGGCGATGCCCGCGATCCTGCTGGGCGCGCAGGGGTATGTCTTTGTCTGCCCGGAAAACCTCGGCACCATGTCGGGCATGATGAAGGAGATGTTCGACCGGTGCTATTACCCGCTGCTCGGCCGGATCGAGGGGCGGCCTTATGCCACCGCGATCGCTGCGGGAAGCGATGGCAGCGGAGCACAGGCGCAGATCGACCGCATCGTCACCGGATGGCGTCTGCGCCGTGTCGCACAGCCGCTGGTCGTGCATCTCGACGCGCAGACGCCGCGCGAGATCCTCGCCGAAAAGACCGTTTCGCGCGAGGATCTGGGGGCCTGCTGCGAACTCGGCATGGCCTTTGCCGAGGGGCTGGCGCTGGGTATTTTCTGACGCCGCTTGCAGCCCGGCATTTCAATATTTTAACGCCACCCTCGGGGGTGCGTTCATGCTTGGTACGAAGGGCAGAACGGACTCGACGCCAGAGGCGAATTGATGCCAATTGTGACGGTGGAAACGGATGAGCCGGTGAGCCTTGATGTTCTGACTTGCGAGGGGCCCGTGCGCCATTCGGAGGGCGGTGTTTCGCTGCTGTTCGAAGCGGGCTGTCGTCCCTCGGCGGATGACATGGCCCGGTTGTTCGAAGGCGGCGGGACGACCGCACGGATCAGTCACCGCCCCCGGCAGGATGAGGGTTGGTTGGAACTGCTGTCGAGCGGCCTGACGTTCGACATGTCCGGCCTGAAGCCGGGCGCAGGTTCGCCGGTGCCGACACCGCAGCATGTCTATGGGTTCGAGCAGTCGATGCCCCGCTTCCAGGCTCTGGAGGCGGTGGAGATCGCGCCGGGGAGACATATCGCGGCAGGACGGGCGATGCTGCCGGTGGTGCGTACGCTGGCGGGGCTGGCGGCCGGGCTTGCACTGCAGGCACCGGTGGTAGCGGTGGTCTGGCACAGCGCGGGAACGGCGATGGCTCCTGCCTATTTCGCGCGAATCGTGATGAACTGGCTGGGCGGCGGGGCATTCCCCGCGCTCGGTCTTGCCGCATTGGTGCCTGCGCCGGACGGCAGCGTGGCCAGCCAGGGGCTTGCCGCGTTCACCGGACAGGAATTCCAGCTCGAAGCTGCCCAGGGCGAGGCGCGGGCCGAGACCATCAAGCTTGCCATCCGCGTGGCCGATTTCCTGGTGCGGCACGGCGCGATGACCCGGCCCGAACCGATCGAGGGCGGGAACGGGCTGTTTGCCGAACCTTCGCAAGTCGGCAACCTCGTGTGGATCTGGCGCCAGGGTTGAGGGAGCCGATCTACCTCTGCGGCAGTTCCTGTCTTTCCGAGCGGTCAACCGCAGGGGTCAGCCCGATTTTGATCCGGGGCTTCAGCGCCACCACTTGCTGCCGCGCGCCGTGCTCGTGCGCAAGTCGTTCGTCCGCATGTTCGCCGCCATCGGGCCGGAGCGGCGTCGTTTCGAGGATTTTCGCGATAATGGCCTGCTGCTGCCATGCCGCGAGGAGGCGGCGCTGCGCATGGGCCTGCCGCTCCACCGCGGTCCGCACCACGGCTATACGCAGCTGGTGGTGGAGCGGGTCGGCCAGATCGAGGCGGATTGGTGCACGGCGGACCGGCGCGATCCGCGGGGCGCGGCCATGGCCGCGCAGATGCGCCTGGATCTGCTGCGCAAGGCCTTGCGGCGCCTGCTGCTGACACCGAGCGCCCGTCGCCCCCTGCTCAACCGTCGCGATCCGCTGGGGCAGGGCATCGACTTTGCCGAACTCGACGCGATGGCCGAACTGCTGTGGCAGGGGACGGACGGCGCGGTTTCGGCAGCGCCGGCGACAGTCATGCCGCCGGGCGCAGCGTTCCTGCCGCCGTTCCCTCAATCGATGCCCGTGCGGCCACGCAGGCTGGCGACGGCCGACCGATATTCAGCTTCGAGCGCGGCAACGCGGTCCGCCACGGATTCGATCCGCTCCACCGCGCCTACGCCCTGACCGGCGCCCCAGATGTCCTTCCACGCCTTGGCTGCGGTATTGCCGCCCGAACCGAAGTCCATCGCGCTCTTGTCCCCCTCCGGCAGGTTGTCGGGATCGAGGCCCGATGCGAGGATCGATGAGCGCAGGTAATTGCCGTGGACCCCGGTGAACAGGCTGGAATAGACGATGTCGGAGGCATGGCTGTCGACGATCGCCTGCTTGTAGCCCTCGGCGGCATTGGCTTCGCTGGTGGCGATCCAGGAGCTGCCGATATAGGCGAAGTCGGCGCCCATCGCCTGGGCAGCGAGGATCGAACGGCCGCAGGAAATCGCGCCGGAGAGCGCCAGCGGCCCGTCGAACCAGCTGCGGATTTCCTGGACCAGTGCGAAGGGGGACTGCGTGCCGGCATGACCGCCGGCACCGGCGGCGACCGCGATCAGGCCGTCCGCACCCTTTTCGACGGCCTTGCGGGCAAAGCGGTTGTCGATCACGTCATGGAACACCGATCCGCCCCAGCCGTGCACGGCCGCGTTTACCTCGGGGATGGCGCCAAGCGAGGTGATGACCAGCGGCACCTTGTGTTTCTCGAGCACGGCAAGGTCGTCCTGGAGGCGGTTGTTGCTCTTGTGGACGATCAGGTTGACGGCGAAGGGCGCGGCGCAACCTTCCGTTTCCTCTTCGATCTTGCAAAGCCATTCGTCGAGCTGGCTGGCCGGACGGGCGTTCAGCGCAGGGAAGCTGCCGACGATCCCCGAGTGGACCTGGGCAATGACCAGTTCCGGGTTCGAGACGATGAACATCGGCGCCGCGATGACGGGAAGGCGCAAAGTATCGAAAGGCGCAGGAAGAGGCATGTCCACTCCGTTTAATTGATCGATTAACTGCCGGCATAATTGGCGCACGCGCGCCTGTCGAGAGCGGCGTAGCGCCACGGCGTTACTGTTCGTGGCGGAGCGGTGCGGGCGTGACGTGGCGTTCCGCTTCTGTAATGAACAGCATTGTCGATCATGAGGGGCCGAGCAGGGCACCGGATCACGCACGAGGCCTGTCCATGGCCCGGCAAGGAGAGGACTACGCGATGTCAGAGGCTGCAACCGCCACGTTCGATTGTTCGGATATCGACCAGTATCTCGGCAAGGTCATCGATTCCGCGCCGATCCGCGAAGTGCTGGGCAACAACGACATTCGCCGCTGGGTCCAGGCGATGCATTATCCCAACCTGCTGCACTTCGACCCGGCCTATGCGGCTGCCAGCCGTTACGGCAAGCTGGTGGCGCCGCAGAGCTTCCCGATCGTCATGGACGACGGCCACGGCACCGCGCCGTCCTGCGTGGGCTGCATTCCCAATTCGCACCTGCTGTTCGGCGGCGACGAGTTCTGGCACTATGGCCCGCGCGTGTTTGGCGGCGATACCGTCACCAACGAGCGTATTCCCTTCGACTACGTCGTCAAGAACACCGGTTTCGGCCCGACCTGCTTCCAGCGCGGTGACAATTTCTATCGTAACCAGCACGGCGAACTGATCGCCAAGCAGCGCTCCACCGCGATCCGCTACCTCGCCCATGCCGGTGGGGACACCGTCAACACCGCCGAGTTCGAGGAGCCGGAATGGACCGACGAGGAGCTGGAGACGCTGGAAGAGCGCAAGTTTGCCTGGATCCGGATGCTCCACGAACTGGGGCACAAGGAACGCTGGTGGGATGACGTGACCATCGGCGACCAGCTGCCGGAGCGGGTCTTCGGTCCGCATACCGTGGCCAGCTTCACCACCGAGTGGCGCGCCTATCTGTTCACCACCTGGGGCACGCTGGATCGCCGCGAACTGGATCTTGCCGCACTGGGCTTCACGCCGGAAATGGCCGGTCACGAAAACGATCCCCATATGGAACGGATCAATCCGGAGCTGACGGATGGCGCCTATTTCGGGCCTTCGCGCGGGCATCTGTTCCCGAAATACGCCCGCAAGATCGGCATGCCGCGCGCGTATGGTTACGGCGCGTCGATGGGGGCGTGGGTGACGGACTACCTGTCCGGTTGGGCCGGGGAATGGGGCATGGTTGTCCACTCGACCGCCAATTATCGCGGGCCGGCGCTTTCGGGCGACGTCACGATCCAGACTGCCGAGGTGGTCGACAAGCTGGTGGACGATGAAGGCCGTCACCTGGTGCAGGTGAAGCACAAGATGACGAACCAGAAGGGCACGCTGATGTGCGCCGGCCTGGCCGAGATCGCGCTGCCCAGGAAGCCGGGCTGAGCGCGATCAGGTGCCGGTGACGGCGGAGGGAGGGCTGGTCGGGGGGCTGGTCGGAGGTGCTGCGTCCGTGCTTGCGAGCCGCGGATTGGGGCCGAACCGGTTGCCGCCAGATGTCCCCGGTGCGACCAGGACCAGAAGGTAGGCAAAGGCGAAGGCCGGCAGCAGCGCCCAGTCGAGATAGCGGGTGACGGCCTCGATGTTGCCGCGCAGGCCCCAGCCTGCGGTTTGCGAAATCGCATCGAGGGCAAGATTCTTGAAGCCGACGATGACCAGTGGAAGGCTCCACCAGCCGCGCAGGCCTATGTCGTGCATGCGCCGCACGAAAAGGGCCAAAGCCGGAAGCGTGGTCGCCGCGGGAATTGCGAACTGTGTCCATGCCAGCGCCGCGCCTGACAGCAGCAGCGAGGCAATGGCCAGCAGAACCGCGTTGAGCAGCGTTACCAGCACGAACCAGCCGATGACTTCACTGCGTGCCGAGCGGCCTTGCAGGCTGAACGTGCCCTGCAGCGTCTGCAGGGCCAGGTGCAGCCAGGATCGGATCTTGTCTTTCATACGCTACGGGCAATTCCGTGGCTGCTGGCGTCAAGCCCGGCGCGCTCGGCGGGCTCCGACACGCGCATCGGGAACAGGATCGAGGCCATGAGCGCGGCGATCGCGCTGACCACTGCCGACCAAATGGTGATGACGCCGATGGCGATGGCCTGCGCGGCGATCTGTCCGATCATGGTCTGGCCGCCGGCATAGCCGGTCCCGCCGAAATCCACGCTCTGGAACAGCGCGCAGAGCAGGCTTCCGGCGATGGCGGCCAGGCCGGCGGTGGCAAAGACCGCATTGGTATCGTCGATGGCGAGGCGGACGAGCAGGCGTTTGCCGTACCAGGCCGCCAGCGCTCCGACCACACCGGTCAGCATGGCGCCGCCCGGAGAGACAAAGCCCGCGCCGGTGGCGACGGCGGCAAGGCCTGCCAGTACCGCCGGTCCCGGTTCGGCCAGCCCGTCCTTGCTTGCCGACAGGCGGGCAAGGCCGATCCAGCTCACCACGCTGGCCGCCATGGCAATGTGGCCGTTGATGGCAGCGGCTGCCGCGGCGTCGCCCGCCGAGAAGGCCCATCCCGCGCAGAGCGCAATTCCGCCGATCCAGACAAGGCCGCTGCCGGTCAGCGACAGGGCATTTGCCTGCACGGCGGGGTCAGCGAGGCTGGCGGGGCTGGGGTCAAGGCGTCGGCCCATCATGAGCGCCACGACCAGCGCCGATATGCCCGCAGGCAGGAACAGCCCCAGCCCGCCGGCCCAGTCGAGCGCGCCGAGCGATCGGGCCAGCCAGCCGCCACCCCAGATCCAATGGGCGAGAGGCGCGGCGACCATTGCGGTCCAGAGCGCCGAGAACAGCATGACCCAGCCGAAGCGGGCCCGCTCGGCCCAGGCGCCGGTCATCAGCACCGGGGCGATGGTCGCCACGGCAAGCTGGAACAGCACGAAGGCACTCTCGGGAACCGCCGTACCGGGGCGAAGGTCGGAAAGGTGGATCAGCATCCAGGCATTGCCTGCGCCGATCCAGCCGCCGGAAACGTCCCCGAAGGCGATGGTGTAGCCGGCAACGGTCCAGACAAGCGTCACCACGGCGGTGATCGAGAGCGATTGCAGGAGGACGGACATCCGGTTGCCCGGCCGCAGCCGGCCGCAATGCTGGAGTGCGATCCCGGACAGGCCCGCCAGCAGCACCAGCGCGGCCGCCGCGAGCAGGGCGGCCGTGTCGCCGCTGTCCGCGCGGTCAGGCAAACCGGCCTGAGCCCAGGCCGGCACGGGCAGCGCGCCGAGCATGGCCGCAAGGGCCAAGGTGCTGCGCTTGATCATCAACATTCCCCTGAAACGCACCGGTTCCACGAACCGGCCCCCAGGGGCCAGTCTAGTGCAGGAAGTCGTGCATAGACAAGCGCATGCAGGGCGCAAGCAGGTTAGGTAAAAGCCCGATCAGGACAGTTGCGGGAGGACCTGGTCCGGCGGGCGGTGGCCGTCGACCCAGAAGCGGATGTTGGCGATGATCTTTTCGCCAGCGGCGCCGCGCCCCTCGTGGGTGGCGCTGCCGAGATGGGGCAGGGCGACGAGGTTGGGCAGTGCGAGCAGCCGCGGATCGACCCGCGGCTCGTTGGCAAACACGTCGAGGCCCGCGCCGGCGATGCGGCCGTTTGCAAGCGCGTCGATCAGCGCCGGTTCGTCGACCAGTTGCCCGCGCCCGGTGTTGATCAGACATGCGGTGGGCTTCATCGCGGCGAGGCGGCGGGCATCCATCAGCGCCGCGCCGCCGGGCAGGGCCGGGCAATGCAGGGCAATGCAGGGTGAGGATGTCGCTTTCGGCGATCAGGCGGTCGAGGTCGGCTTCGTAACGGGCGCCGAACATGGTTTCGAGTGCGGTCGGCAGGCGGCGGCGGTTGTGATAGGTCACCTCCAGTCCGAAAGCGCGGGCGCGGTGGGCGACGGCCTGGCCGATCCGCCCCATGCCGACGATGCCGAGCCGTTTGCCGGACAGCGCGCTTCCCAGCATTGCCGAGGGACCCCAGCCCGACCACGCGCCGCGCCGCAGGACCTGTGCATTTTCGCCGAAACGCCGCATTACGAAGAGGATCAGCGCCATCGTCAGGTCGGCGGTGTCGTCGGTGAAGACGCTGGGAGTGTTGGTGACGACGATCCCGCGCGCCCGCGCAGCGTCTATGTCGATATGTTCGGTGCCGGCGCCGAAGTTGGCGATCAGCCCGAGTCGCGTTCCGGCTGCGGCGATCAGTTCGGCGTCGATGCGATCGGTTACCGTGGGAACCAGCACGTCGCAGTCGCTCATCGCGGCTGCGAGTTGCTCGCGTGACATCGCGAGATCGCCCGGATTGGCGACGAGTTCGAACAGTTCGGCCATGCGCGCTTCCACCTCGGGCAGAAGGCGCCGCGTCAGGATCACGCGGGGGCGGTCGCCATGGCGGTGGGCAAGATCGGTTTCGGTCACCAGAGTCATCGCCCTGACGGGCTATGCCTTCCACAGGCTCCCGGTCAAGCGGCCTTGAAGCGGCGCGGGGGAGCAAGGTATGAAAGCGCCATGACTATCCCAACCGCTTTCCGTGCCCGCAAGGGCGCACGCGCCTTTACCGTGGCAGTTCTTGCGGGCGCGCTTGCCGCATTCGCGGCCGCACCGGCCGGGGCGGAGGATGACAAGGTGCCGTACTGGGCCTCGATCGATGCCGACCTTGCCAACTTGCGGGTGGGGCCGGGCGAATCGTACCGGATCGACTGGGTCTACCGGCGGCCGCATCTGCCGGTGAAAGTGATCCGCCGCGAAGGGCCATGGCGTTTTGTCGAGGATCCGGACGGAACGCAGGGCTGGATGCGCGACCTGCTGCTGTCGCGTCAGCGCGCGGCGATGGTGCGCTCCAAGGCACCGGTGGAGATGCATGCCGAGCCCAGTCGCACATCGCCGATGCTCTGGCGCATCGAGTCTGGGGTCGTCGGCGTGCTGGGGGATTGCAAGAACGGCTGGTGTCCGTTCGATGTTGCCGGGCACAAGGGGTTTGTCGAACAGGAGCAGCTGTGGGGCACCGGCGCACCCTGAGCGTTCCGGCGGAATCGCATGGCCTGAAAAAAGAAAACCTCGCCGTTTCCGGCGAGGTTTTCTTTTTTGGGATCGGGTCGTTGGCGATCAGGCCAGTTCGACCGCGATCGCCGTGGCTTCGCCGCCGCCGATGCACAGCGAGGCGACACCCTTCTTCAGGCCCTTTTCCTTCAGGGCATTGATGAGGGTGACGATGATGCGGGTGCCCGAGGCGCCGATCGGGTGGCCGAGCGCGGTGGCGCCGCCGTGGACGTTCACCTTGTCATGCGGAATGCCGAGGTCGTGCATGGCAAACATGGCGACGCAGGCGAAGGCCTCGTTGACTTCGAACAGGTCGACGTCCGAAAGCTGCCAGCCCACCTTGTCCATCAGCTTGGTGATGGCGCCGACCGGGGCGGTGGTGAACTTTGCCGGTTCCTGCGCGTGGGCGGCGACACCGACGACGGTGGCGACCGGGGCAAGGCCCTTGGCCTCGGCCACGCTCTTGCGGGTCATGACCACGGCGGCGGCGCCGTCCGAGATCGAGCTGGAGGTGGCGGCGGTGATCGTGCCGTCCTTGGCGAAGGCGGCGCGCAGCGTACGGATCTTGTCCGGGTTGCCCTTGGGCGGCTGCTCGTCGGTGTCGATAACCAGGTCGCCCTTGCGGGTCTTGACGGTGACGGGGACGACTTCACCGTTGAACGAACCGTTGGCGATGGCTTCCTGCGCGCGGCGCAGGGATTCGATCGAGTAGTCGTCCTGGTTTTCGCGGGTCAGCTGGTACTCGTCGGCGGTCACCTGGGCGAACGACCCCATCGAGCCGCCTTCGTAGGCGTCTTCGAGGCCGTCGAGGAACATGTGATCGTAAAGGGTGTCATGGCCGGCGCGGGCGCCCGAGCGGTGCTTCTTCGACAGGTACGGCGCATTGGTCATCGATTCCATGCCGCCGGCGATGATCACGTCGAGCGAGCCGGAGGCGAGCGCCTCGGCCCCCATGATCACCGTCTGCATGCCCGAGCCGCAGACCTTGTTGACGGTGGTGGCCTGGACCGACTTCGGCAGGCCGGCCTTGAGAGCGGCCTGGCGGGCAGGGGCCTGGCC
The DNA here is from genome assembly GCF_006874585.1 of Sphingomonas sp. IC081. Lineage (GTDB taxonomy): Bacteria > Pseudomonadota > Alphaproteobacteria > Sphingomonadales > Sphingomonadaceae > Novosphingobium. The sequence continues at coordinate 1,685,940 of NZ_CP029761.1, read as the reverse complement.
GAGACCTGCCGGCAGCACGCAGCCCATGTAGATGCGTTCGATGTCGTCACCGGCAACGCCGGCGCGCTCGACCGCGGCCTTTACCGCGGTTGCACCGAGATCGGTTGCCGAGACCTCCGCGAGCGAGCCTTGCAGGCCGCCCATCGGGGTGCGCGCGTAAGAGAGAATGACAATTGGGTCCGAAGCCGAGATTTGGGCCATTATTATGCCTTTCACGCTGGGAAACAGGTATCCTTGGCAAGTGAACTAGTGTTGCGCTGCATCAATTGCAATTGGCGACTCTGGCGTTAACGGTGGCGAGGATGCTCCATCCCCACGGCGTTGGGCCACTGTTCCGGGCACCTTTTTATGCAATCTGGCTGCGAAATCTTGCATCTGTAAGGCGATAGGGCTTGCCGGGCGAAACAGGGGCCGATCCCGCGGCGCTCCTTGGGTTTCCGGATGATGCCGGATCATGGCGATAGATGTCTGGAGAGTGGCTTGTTGCGAATGCGTTGCAATGCAACGAACTTGGGCCGATTATTCCGCTCGGACACCTTGCGATAGGGGGAGGGCTGTCCTAAGGACGCCCGCAACGACCGGGCGTTGCCATTGGCATGAGTCCGGCTGCCGTAATCCGGTATGAGGCCAGAACCATTGACTGATCTGTCACAATACCTGCCGATTCTGATCTTCCTCGTGATCGCGCTCGCGCTCTCGTCGGTGATCGTGCTCCTGCCGCTGGCCGTCTCGCGCCTGACCGGCACCCACAACCCGAGTGCCGACAAGAACAGCGAGTATGAATGCGGCTTCCCCGCATTCGAAGACCCGCGCAGCCAGTTCGACGTGCGCTTCTATCTCGTGGCGATCCTTTTCATCGTCTTCGACCTTGAAGCCGCATTCCTGTTCCCCTGGGCCGTGTCGCTCAAGCTGACCGGCTGGGCCGGCTGGCTGACGATGATGGTGTTCCTCGGTGAACTGGCCATCGGCCTCGCCTATGCATGGAAGAAGGGAGCTCTGGACTGGGAATGAGCACTCTCGTGAACTCTGCCGGCCAGCCCCTGGCGCCGGCCGCAAGCCAGGGCGGTGCGATCACGCCGCCCGATCAGTCCTTCTTCAAGGACCTCAATCAGGAAGTGTCCGACAAGGGCTTCCTCGTCACCTCGACCGAGGAGCTGTTCCAGTGGGCCCGTACCGGCTCGCTGTGGTGGATGACCTTCGGCCTCGCCTGCTGCGCGGTCGAGATGATCCACGTGAACATGCCGCGTTACGACATGGAGCGCTTCGGTGTCGCGCCGCGTGCGTCCCCGCGCCAGTCGGACGTGATGATCGTGGCCGGCACGCTGTGCAACAAGATGGCTCCGGCGCTCCGCAAGGTCTACGACCAGATGTCGGACCCGAAGTACGTCATCTCGATGGGCTCGTGCGCCAACGGCGGCGGTTACTATCACTACAGCTACAGCGTCGTGCGCGGTTGCGACCGGATCGTCCCGGTCGACATCTACGTGCCGGGCTGCCCGCCGACCGCAGAAGCGCTGCTCTATGGCGTGATGCAGTTGCAGCGCAAGATCCGCCGCGTCGGCGCGCTCGATAGGTAAGGACGACGATGACCGTTCTGCATTCCGCCCCGAAGTTCGCTTCGAATGAAGGTGTGATCGAGACGCTCTCGGCCGCACTTGGTGACATGGTCGTCGCGGCCAAGGAAGAACACGGCGAAGTCGTGCTCACCGTTGTGCGCGACCAGATCGAAAACGCCCTTCGCCTGCTGCGTGACCATCACGAATACCAGCAGATGATGGAAATGGCCGGTGTCGACTTCCCGTCGCGTCCGGAGCGTTTCGAAGTCGTCTACATGCTGCTTTCGGTGACGAAGAACCATCGCCTGATGGTGAAGGTGAACGCCGCCGAGAACACCCCGGTGCCGACCGTGACCACGCTTTGGCCCAACGCGGGCTGGCTGGAGCGCGAAGTGTTCGACATGTACGGCGTGATCTTCGCCGGCAACCCGGACCTGCGCCGCATCCTGACCGACTATGGCTTCGAAGGGCACCCGTTCCGCAAGGACTTCCCGCTCACCGGCCATGTCGAGCTGCGTTACTCGGAAGAGGAACAGCGCGTGGTCTACGAGCCGGTCAAGCTTGCGCAGGATCTGCGCCAGTTCGACTTCATGAGCCCATGGGAAGGCGCCGAATACGTGCTCCCGGGCGATGAAAAGGCCGAAGGAGAGGCGAAGTGAGCATGTTGCTTGAGCAGTCGCCCACCACCGGCGACGAAGTCATCACCAACTACACGATCAACTTCGGTCCGCAGCACCCTGCGGCTCACGGCGTTCTGCGCATGGTCATGGAACTCGATGGCGAGATCATCGAGCGCATCGACCCGCACGTTGGCCTGCTGCATCGCGGCACCGAGAAGCTGATCGAGCACAAGACGTACCTCCAGGCGCTGCCCTATTTCGACCGTCTGGACTACTGTTCGCCGCTGGGCATGGAGCATTCCTACGTCCTGGCGGTCGAGAAGCTGCTCAACCTCGAGGTTCCGATCCGCGCGCAGTACCTGCGCGTGCTGTTCGCCGAGCTGACCCGCATCTGCAACCACATGCTCAACATCGGCTCGCACGTCATGGACGTGGGCGCGATGACCCCGAACCTGTGGCTGTTCGAAATCCGCGAGGACTGCCTCAACTTCTTCGAACGCGCGTCGGGCGCGCGCATGCACTCGGCCTGGTTCCGCCCCGGCGGCGTCCACCAGGACGTGCCGCTCAAGCTGCTGACCGACATCGCCGACTGGCTCGACACCCGCTTGCCGGAGCTGTTCGAGGACGCGATGAGCCTCGTGGTCGACAACCGCATCTTCAAGCAGCGCAATGTCGACATCGCGCTGGTCAGCAAGGAAGATGCGCTGGCCTGGGGCTTCTCGGGCCCGATGATCCGCGGCGCGGGCATCCCTTGGGATATCCGCAAGTCGCAGCCCTACGACGTCTATGACCGCATGGACTTCGAGATCCCCGTCGGCACCAACTCGGACTGCTACGACCGCTTCATGGTCCGCGTCGAGGAAGTGCGCCAGTCGGCCCGGATCATGAAGCAGTGCCTGGCGCAGATGCCCGAGGGCCCGGTGGCTTCGTCCGACCGCAAGGTGGTTCCCCCCAAGCGCGGCGAGATGAAGCAGTCGATGGAATCGCTGATCCATCACTTCAAGCTCTACACCGAAGGCTTCCACGTCCCGGCGGGTGAAGTCTACGTCGCCACGGAAAGCCCGAAGGGCGAATTCGGCGTCTATCTGGTGTCGGACGGCTCGAACAAGCCGTACCGCTGCAAGATCCGCCCGACCGCCTTCTCGCACCTTCAGGCGATGGACTTCATGTCGAAGGGGCACATGCTCCCCGACGCGACCGCCATTCTGGGCGCCATCGACGTGGTGTTCGGGGAGTGCGACCGTTGAGCCGCCTCGCTACCGCCGAGCTGATGATCGCGCACTATAACGCGCAGGACGCCGATGCTTACGTCGCTCTCATGACCGACGACGCATGTGAGGCGGGCTATCGCGGCGCGGTCGTTCGCGAAGGCAAGGAAGGCACCCGCGAGGGGCTGAAGAAGATGTTCGCCGAGTTCCCCGAGAACCGCGCGGACATCCTCTCGTCCTACGAACTGGGCGAATATGTCGTCCTGCACGAGCGTGTGTTCCGTTCGGCGAGCGCGGAGCCCTTCGAAGTCATGTCGGTGTACAGCTTCGAGGGCGACAAGTGCTCGCGGGTTGAGTTCATCCGATGAAATTCAACACGCTCGAACTGATCCGCATCTGGGCCGCCGTCACCGGTGTGGCCCTTGCGGTGTGGTATTTTGCCGCCGTCTATCTCGATCTCCAGCCCACCGGCGCCCTGCCGATGCTGGTGACCGCGATCGGCGGTTTCGAATTGTTTCTTTTCGGCCAGGACCAGTGGCTGAAGCGCAGGGGTAAGCATGGCTGACCGCTATATCGAACCCGACACGCCCGAACTTCGGGCCCGTTGGGGCAATTTCGCCTGGACTTCCGAAAACGCCGAGAAGGCGAAGGAAGTCGTCGCGCGTTATCCGGAAGGGCGCCAGCGCTCGGCCGTGATGCCGCTGCTCGATCTCGCCCAGCGTCAGGTTGGCGCGGAAGAGAACACGCAGGGCTGGCTGCCGATCCCGGTGATGGAATACATCGCCGCCTATCTCGACATGCCGATCATCCGCGTTGTCGAGGTCGCGACCTTCTACACGATGTACAACATCGCGCCGATCGGCCGCTTCCACGTGCAGGTCTGCGGCACCACGCCGTGCATGCTGCGCGGGTCCGACGATCTGCTGGCGACCTGCAAGTCGCGCGGCATGAAGAAGGGCCACATCTCGGAGGACGGCTTGTGGTCGTTCACCGAGGTCGAGTGCATGGGCAACTGCGCCTCGGCGCCGATGGTCCAGATCAACGACGACAACTACGAAGACCTCACGTCGGAGCGCCTCAACGCGGTGCTCGACGCGCTGGCACGTGGTGAAACGCCCAAGGCCGGCACACAGGATCCTGCCCGTCACACCGTCGAACCGGTGGGCGAGCCGACCAGCCTGGCGGCCATGATCACCGAAAACCATGACTATCGGAGTGAGTGGTAATGGCTCTCCTCGATAAGGATCGCATCTTCACCAACCTCTACGGCTATCAGCCGTGGAACCTGAAGGAAGCGCAGGCGCGCGGCGCCTGGGACAACACCAAGGCGCTGATCGAGCGCGGCCGCGAGGCCATCATCGACGAGATGAAGGCTTCGGGTCTGCGTGGCCGCGGCGGTGCGGGCTTCCCGACCGGCATGAAGTGGTCCTTCATGCCCAAGCAGCCGCCGCTCGACCAGAACGGCAATCCCAAGCCCAGCTTCCTCGTGATCAACGCGGACGAATCCGAACCGGGTTCGTGCAAGGATCGCGAGATCATGCGTCACGACCCGCACCTGCTGTTCGAAGGCGCGCTGGTCGCGGGCTTCGCAATGGGTGCGCGCGCGGCCTACATCTACATTCGCGGCGAATACATCCGCGAGGCAGAAACGCTGTTCGCGGCGCGTGAAGAGGCTTACGCAGCCGGCCTGCTCGGCAAGAACGCTTGCGGTTCGGGCTACGATTTCGACGTCTTTGTCCACCGCGGCGCTGGCGCCTACATCTGCGGCGAAGAAACCGCGATGATCGAAAGCCTCGAAGGCAAGAAGGGCCAGCCCCGCCTGAAGCCGCCGTTCCCGGCCGGCGCGGGCCTCTATGGCTGCCCGACTACCGTGAACAACGTGGAATCGATCGCCGTCGCGCCGACGATCCTGCGTCGCGGCGCTGCATGGTTCTCCAGCTTCGGCCGTGAGAACAACAAGGGCACCAAGCTCTTCCAGATCAGCGGGCACGTGAACCGTCCCTGCGTGGTCGAGGAAGAGATGTCGATCCCGTTCAGCGAGCTGATCGAGCGTCACTGCGGCGGCATTCGCGGCGGCAAGGACAACCTGCTGGCGGTCATCCCCGGCGGTTCCTCGGTTCCGCTGGTGCCGGCTGCCGAGATCTGGGACGCGCCGATGGACTTCGACGGGCTGCGCGCTGTCGGTTCGGGCCTCGGTACCGCGGCCGTCATCGTCATGGACAAGTCCACCGACATCGTCCGCGCCATCAGCCGCATCTCGTACTTCTACAAGCACGAGTCCTGCGGTCAGTGCACCCCCTGCCGCGAGGGCACGGGCTGGATGTGGCGCGTGATGGAGCGCCTGCGCACCGGCGATGCGCAAGTCGAGGAAATCGACATGCTGCAGCAGGTGACCAAGCAGGTCGAAGGCCACACCATCTGCGCTCTGGGCGACGCTGCGGCGTGGCCGATCCAGGGCCTGATCCGTCATTTCCGTCCGGAGCTTGAGCGCCGGATCGCCGAAAACGTCCGCGAGGCTGCCGAGTAATGCCCAAGGTCAAAGTCGACGGCGTCGAGATCGACGTCCCCACCGGCGCAACCGTGCTGCAGGCCTGTGAGCTTGCCGGCAAGGAAATCCCGCGCTTTTGCTACCATGAACGCCTGAGCATCGCCGGCAACTGCCGCATGTGCCTGGTCGAAGTGAAGCCCGGACCGCCCAAGCCCCAGGCTTCGTGCGCGCTTCCGGCGGCCGAAGGCCAGGAAATCCGCACGGATTCCGAAATGGTCAAGAAGGCGCGGGAAGGGGTGATGGAGTTTCTCCTCATCAACCACCCGCTCGACTGCCCGATCTGCGATCAGGGCGGCGAGTGCGACCTTCAGGACCAGTCGGTCGCTTACGGTCGCGGCGCTTCGCGCTACGACGAGAACAAGCGCGCGGTCACTGAAAAGTACATGGGCCCGCTCATCAAGACGACGATGACGCGCTGCATCCATTGCACCCGCTGCGTGCGTTTCTCGGAAGAGATCGCCGGCGTGGACGAGATCGGCGCGCTCTATCGCGGCGAGAACATGCAGATCACGACCTATCTCGAACATGCTGCCAAGCACGAGATGTCGGCCAACGTGATCGACTTGTGCCCGGTCGGCGCGCTCACCTCGCGTCCCTACGCCTTCGAGGCCCGTCCCTGGGAACTCAAGAAGACGCTGGGCATCGACGTGTCGGACGCCACCGGCGCCAACATCCGCGTCGATGCGCGCGGCCGCGAAGTGCTGCGCGTGCTTCCTCGTAACAACGACGACGTGAACGAGGAATGGATCAGCGACAAGGCGCGCTACATGGTCGACGGGCTTACCAAGCGCCGTCTCGACAAGCCGTTCCTGCGCCGTGACGGCAAGCTCGTCGCGGTCAGCTGGAACGAGGCCTTTGCCGCCATCGCCACGCTGAACCCGGGCAACTCGATCGCCGCCGTCGCTGGCGACATGGTCGATTGCGAAACGATGTTCGCGGCCAAGAAGCTGGTCGGCGCGCTCGGTTCGACGCTCATCGAAGGTCGTCAGACCGGGATGGATTATGCGACGGGCAGCCTGGCCGCGGTCAACTTCAATACCACGTTCTCGGGCATCGAGAGCGCTGACGCGATCCTCATCGCGGGCAGCCACGTGCGCTGGGAAGCCCCGCTGCTCAACGTCCGCCTGCGCAAGGCGGTGAAGCGCGGCGCCAAGGTGTTCCTCGTCGGCCCTGAGTGGGAAACCACTTTCGGCGGCGAGTTCCTCGGCGAAGACCTGTCGGTCCTTGGCAATCTGCCGCAGAACGTCGCCGACGCGCTGTCGAACGCGAAGCGTCCGGCGGTCATCCTCGGCGGCGCGGCGCTCGGCCGTGGCGGTCTGGAAGCGGGCCTCGCGCTCGCGGCCCGGTTCAACCTCGTGCGCGATCTTGAAGACGGCACCCAGTGGAACGGCTTCAATGTCCTCCACATGGCCGCAGCCCGCATGGGCGGCCTGATGCTGGGCTACGCGCAGAAGGGCGGCATTGCCGACCTCGTCGCCGCCAAGCCCAAGGTCCTGCTCGCGCTCGGCGCCGATGAAGTGGACTTCACCCAGTTCGCCGGTTCGATGATCGTCTACATCGGTCACCACGGCGACAAGGGCGCCCACGCGGCCGACGTGATCCTGCCGGCTTCGGCCTACACCGAAAAGGCAGGCACTTACGTCAACACCGAAGGCCGCGTGCAGTGGTCCGACAAGGCCGTGTTCGCGCCGGGCGATGCCCGTGAGGACTGGACGATCCTGCGTGCGCTCGCCGATGCTTTCGGCGTGACCGTCGGCTTCGACACCTTCGATCAACTGCGAAACGCAATGATCGCGGAAGTTCCTGCACTTGGCAGCGAAGGTCTGGCCGACTACGGCAGCGTTCTGCCCCTCGGCGGCGGTTCCGCTGCCGGTCAGATCGCCTATCCGATCAAGGACTTCTACATGACCAACCCGATCGCCCGTGCGAGCGCCGTCATGCAGCGCTGCTCGGCCGAAATCCTCCACGGGGAAGAACTGGCGGAGGCCGCGGAATGACCGCTTTCTTCCAAACTCTCGGGATGAGCTACGAGTGGGCGTGGTTTGTCGCCACCGTCTGCGGCATCCTGCTCATCGCGCTGCCGCTGATGCTGGCCGTGGCCATGATCATCTATGTCGACCGCAAGATCTGGGCCGCCATGGCGCTTCGCCGTGGTCCCAACGTGGTCGGCCCGTTCGGTCTGCTCCAGTCCTTCGCGGACGGTCTGAAGGTCTTCCTTCAGGAAACCATCATTCCTTCGGCGGCGAACAAGGGCCTGTTCCTGATCGCCCCGGTGGTGACCTTCACGCTGGCGCTGCTGTCCTGGGCGGTGATCCCGTTCAATTCGGGCGCCTTCGTTTCCAACATCAACATCGGTCTGCTCTACATCCTCGCGATCAGCTCGCTGGGTGTATACGGCACGATCATGGCGGGCTGGGCTTCGAACTCGAAGTACCCGTTCTTCTCCGCGATGCGCGCTTCGGCGCAGATGATCTCGTATGAAGTCTCGATCGGCTTCATCCTTATCACCGTCGTTCTCTGGGCGGGTACGTTCAACATGAACGACATCGTCTGGGCGCAGAAGGGCCATGTGCTGGGCATCATCAACGGGTTCGCCGCGAACCCGCTGCTGTTCCCGATGTGGGTGATGTTCCTGATTTCGAGCCTTGCGGAAACGCAGCGTGCTCCCTTCGACCTTGCCGAAGCGGAATCGGAACTCGTCGCCGGTTATCAGACCGAATACTCGTCGATGGCCTTCGCCGCCTACTGGCTGGGCGAATATGCCAACGTGCTCCTGATGTGCGCGCTCAACGCGACGCTGTTCTGGGGTGGCTGGCTGCCGCCGCTCGACATCCCCGTGCTGTACCTCGTTCCGGGCTTCATCTGGTTCCTGATCAAGGTTTTCGGCTTCTTCTTCGTGTTCAGCTGGATCAAGGCCACCGTTCCCCGGTACCGCTATGACCAGTTGATGCGCCTGGGCTGGAAGGTCTTCCTGCCCGTATCGCTGCTGTTCGTTGTTCTCGTCAGCGGCTACCTCATGGCTACCGGACACTTCCAATGACCGTCGGACAACTCATAAAGAGCTTCACGCTCTGGGAGTTCGTGAAGGCGCACTGGCTGACCTTGAAGTACTTCTTCAAGCCCAAGGCGACGATCAACTACCCCTTCGAGAAGAACCCGCTTTCGCCGCGCTTCCGTGGTGAGCATGCCCTGCGCCGTTATCCCAACGGCGAGGAACGCTGCATCGCCTGCAAGCTGTGCGAGGCGATCTGCCCGGCGCAGGCGATCACGATCGAAGCCGCACCGCGTGAAGACGGTTCGCGCCGCACCACGCGCTACGACATCGACATGACGAAGTGCATCTACTGCGGCTTCTGCCAGGAAGCCTGCCCGGTGGACGCCATCGTCGAGGGGCCGAACTTCGAATACGCGACCGAAACGCGTGAGGAACTGCTCTATGACAAGGCCAAGCTACTGGCGAACGGGGACAAGTGGGAGCGTGCGATCGCCGCGAACCTTGAAGCCGATGCGCCGTATCGATAGGGGCCCGCGGACATGATCCAGACCATCGCCTTCTATCTGTTCGCTGTGCTGACCATCGCGTCGGCCGCCGCGACGATCCTCTCGCGCAACCCGGTTCACGCCGTGCTGTTCCTGATCCTGGCGTTCTTCAACGCGGCCGGGCTGATGGTGCTCACCGGCGCCGAGTTCATCGCCATGCTGCTCGTCATCGTCTATGTCGGTGCCGTTGCGGTCCTGTTCCTCTTCGTCGTCATGATGCTCGACATCGACTTCGCCGAACTGCGGGCCGGGTTCGTCAAGAACTTCCCGCTCGGCCTGCTGGTCGCGGTTGTCCTTCTCGCCGAGATGGTGCTGGGTATCGGTGCTTACAAGTCCGGTAGCCTTATCCTCGGCACGCCTGACGGCACCAGCGCCGCGCCTGCCGGCACCACGAACATCGAAGCCATCGGTGCGCTGATGTACAGCCGCTACCTGTTCCTGTTCGAAGCCGCCGGCCTGATCCTGCTCGTCGCGATGATCGGCGCCATCGTGCTGACCCATCGTCAGCGTGGGGACACGCGCGGCCAGAAGATCAGCAAGCAGATCGCCCGTCGTCCCGACGAAGCGACCGTCAACGTCAAGCCCGAAGTGGGCAAGGGGGTTCAGCTGTGATCGGCGTCGAACATTACGTGGTCGTGAGCTCGATCCTCTTCGTGCTCGGCGTCCTCGGCATCTTCCTCAACCGCAAGAACGTCATCGTTCTGCTCATGGCGATCGAACTGATCCTGCTTGCGGTCAACCTTAACCTCGTCGCGTTCAGCGCCGCCCTGCACGACCTCACGGGTCAGATCTTCGCGATGTTCGTGCTTACGGTTGCCGCCGGCGAGGCCGCAGTGGGGCTTGCAATCCTCGTGATCTACTTCCGTGGCCGCGGCACCATTGCCGTCGACGACGTCAACCGGATGAAGGGATAAGGCCTTGCAGTCGATCCTGATCATCGTCTTCCTGCCATTATTGGCAGCGATCATCGCCGGGCTGGGTAACAAGCAACTCGGCAACGTCGCCGCGAAGTCTCTCACGACGGGCGCACTCTTCGTGTCGTGCGCCCTCTCCTGGCCGATCTTCCTCCAGTTCCTCGGCGGTCACGCCGAAGCCAGCGTCGTGCCGGTCCTCAAGTGGGTCCAGTCCGGCGCCATGACCTTCGACTGGGCACTGCGTGTCGACACGCTGACCGCCGTCATGCTGGTGGTCATCACCTCGGTTTCCGCGCTCGTGCATCTCTATTCGTGGGGCTACATGAGCGAGGAGCCGGATCAGCCGCGCTTCTTCGCGTACCTGTCGCTGTTCACGTTCGCCATGCTCATGCTGGTGACCGCGGACAACCTGGTGCAGATGTTCTTCGGTTGGGAAGGCGTGGGCCTGGCCTCGTACCTTCTGATCGGCTTCTGGTTCCGCAAGCCTTCGGCCGGCGCTGCCGCGATCAAGGCCTTTGTGGTCAACCGCGTCGGTGACCTTGGCTTCATGCTCGGCATCTTCGGTACGTATCTGGTGTTCGGCACGGTCTCGATCCCCGAGATCCTGCATGCCGCGCCCGGCATGGCCGGTTCGACCATCGGCTTCCTCGGTGCCCGTTTCGACACCATGACGGTGATCTGCATCCTGCTGTTCATCGGCGCGATGGGTAAGTCGGCGCAGCTCGGTCTGCACACCTGGCTTCCGGACGCGATGGAAGGCCCGACCCCGGTGTCGGCGCTGATCCACGCGGCCACCATGGTCACCGCCGGCGTCTTCATGGTCTGCCGTCTCTCGCCGATGTTCGAAACCAGCGAAACCGCGATGCACATCGTCGCTTTCGTCGGCGCCTGCACCTGCTTCTTTGCTGCCACCGTGGGTTGCACCCAGTGGGACATCAAGCGCGTGATCGCGTATTCGACCTGCTCGCAGCTCGGCTACATGTTCTTCGCCGCTGGCGTCGGCGCTTATGGCGCGGCCATGTTCCACCTGTTCACGCACGCTTTCTTCAAGGCGCTGCTGTTCCTCGGTGCCGGTTCGGTCATCCACTCGATGCACCACGAACAGGACATGCGTTTCTACGGCGGTCTGCGTAAGCACATCCCGATTACCTTCTGGGCGATGACGGCGGGTACGCTGGCCATCACCGGCGTCGGTGTTGCTGGTTTCGCCGGTTTCGCAGGCTTCCACTCGAAGGACGCAATCCTTGAAGCGGCCTTCGGTTCGGGCTCGCAGGTTGGCGGTTTCGCCTTCTGGATGGGCATCGCTGCCGCGCTCATGACGAGCTTCTATTCGTGGCGCCTGGTCTTCCTGACCTTCTTCGGCAAGCCGCGCTGGATCCAGTCGGAGCACGTTCAGCACGCCGTTCATGACGCACACGGTCACGACGATCATGCCCATGATGCCCATGCGCACGACGACCATGCAGACGATGCGCATGCCCATGCCGCTCCCGAACTCGGTTCGCGCGGTCCGGACTATTCGCAGCACGGCGACGGTACGGGTGGCTACCACCCGCACGAAAGCCCGCTGGTGATGCTGCTGCCGCTGATCATTCTCTCGATGGGTGCGATCTTTGCCGGTTACGTGTTCCAGCACGCCTTCGTCTCGGAAGGTGAGGGCGAGTTCTGGAAGGGCGCTCTGGTCTTCCACGAACACCTGATCCACGCCATGCACGGCGTCCCGACCTGGGTGAAGTGGGCGCCGTTCACGGTGATGGCGCTGGGCCTGCTGACCGCATGGTACGGCTACATGAAGAACCTTTCGTTCCCCAAGGCAGTCGCCGCACAGCTCGGGCCGGTCTACACCTTCGTGTACCGCAAGTGGATGTTCGACGAACTCTACAACACGATCTTTGTCCGTCCCGCCTTCTGGTTCGGCAACGTGTTCTGGAAGGTCCTGGATATCGGCGTGATCGACAAGTTCGGTCCCGACGGTGCGGCCTGGGTGGTCGCGAAGGGTTCGACTTACGCGCAGAAGGTCCAGTCGGGCTATCTGTACAGCTACGCTCTTGTCATGCTGATCGGCGTCGTAGCCGCCATCAGCTGGGTGATCGCGGGATAAGATGATGAGTGGTTTTCCGATCCTCAGTCTGATGCTGCTAGTGCCGCTCGCGGCGGCACTGGCTTGCCTCTACCTTGATGCCAAATCGGCCCGTGTCGTGGCGCTTGTCGCCACGCTCGTGGACCTTGCACTTGGCATCGTCCTCTGGATGAACTTCGATATCGGCGGCGCGCAGTGGCAGTTCCAGGAGCGGCATGAGCTGTTCTCGGGCTTCTCCTACGCCCTCGGTATCGACGGTATCGCCTTGCTTCTGATCATGCTTTCCGTGTTCCTCATGCCGATCTGCATCGGCGCGAGCTGGAATTCGGTCGAGAAGCGCGTCGGCGAATATATGGCTGCCTTCCTGCTCGTTGAAACGCTGATGATCGGCGTGTTCGTGGCTCAGGACATCTTCCTGTTCTACATGTTCTTCGAAGCAGGCCTGATCCCGATGTACCTGATCATCGGCATCTGGGGCGGCGTGGACCGTATCTACGCCTCGTACAAGTTCTTCCTCTATACGCTGCTCGGCTCGGTGCTGATGCTCGTGGCGATGCTGTGGATGGTCCACACCGCCGGCACGACCTCGGTCCCCGAACTGATGAACTACGACTTCGATCCGAAGGTCCAGACCTGGCTCTGGCTCGCCTTCTTCGCGAGCTTCGCGGTGAAGATGCCGATGTGGCCGGTCCACACCTGGCTTCCGGCGGCGCACGTTCAGGCGCCGACCGCAGGCTCGGTGATCCTCGCCGGCGTGCTGCTGAAGATGGGTGGCTACGGCTTCATCCGCTTCTCGCTGCCGATGTTCCCCGAAGCCTCGGCCTATTTCGCGCCGCTGGTGTGGGGCCTGTCGATGGCCGCTGTCGTCATCACCTCGCTCATCGCGCTGGTGCAGGACGACATGAAGAAGCTGATCGCCTACTCGTCGGTCGCCCATATGGCGATCGTGACCATCGGTCTCTTCGCCTTCAATCCGCAGGGCCTCGAAGGCTCGATGCTGGTCATGCTCAGCCACGGTCTCGTCTCGGGCGCGCTGTTCCTCTGCGTCGGCATCATCTACGACCGCCTGCACACCCGTGAGATCGCCCGTTACGGCGGCCTCGCCATCAACATGCCGCGTTACGCGCTGTTCTTCCTGCTCTTCACGATGGCCTCGATCGGCCTTCCGGGCACCAGCGGTTTCGTCGGCGAATTCCTGAGCCTTGGCGGTATCTACCAGGCATCGAGCTGGACGGCGCTGATCTGCACCACCGGCATCATCCTGGGCGCTGCCTACATGCTCTACCTCTATCGCCGTGTCGTCTTTGGCGACCAGAAGAATGCCGATGCCGCCGCCATGGTGGACCTCGACGCCCGCGAACTGATCATGGTCGGTGCGCTCGGTCTCGCGGTGCTGTGGATGGGCGTTTATCCTGAGAGCTTCATTGCTCCGATGCGCGCGGACATCGCCGCGCTCGACGCCCGGCTCGCTCGCGCAAAGCCGGAAGGAGACGCCAAGTTGGCCATGGGCAAGCAAAAGCCTGCGCACGAAGAAGCAGCTGCGCATGAGGGGGCACACTGATGGACTGGTCACAGTCGCTGCGCCTGATCGCGCCGGAAGAAACGCTTAGCATCGCAAGCCTGGTCTTGCTCCTTGTCGCCGCCTGGGGCGGTGACAAGGCCTCCAAGCTGATCTCCGTTCTCGCCGTGGCGGCGCTTGTCGCCGCCGGTGTCCTGGTCGCCCCCGCCCTGTGCGGTGGTGCCATGGGTACCGAGACTTTCGCCTTCTACGGTCAGTTCAAGGCTGACGCCTTTGCGTCCTTCGCCAAGGTCCTGATCTACATTTCCGCCGCCGTTTCACTGGTGGTCGCGCCGAAGTTCTTTGATCGTTTCAACGCGATGCGCGCCGAATATCCGGTGCTCGTTCTGCTGGCGACGATCGGCATGAGCATGATGGTTTCGGCAACGAACCTCATCACGCTCTACATCGGCCTCGAAATGAACTCGCTCGCCGCCTACGTGCTGGCAGCCTTCCTGCGTACCGATGGCCGTTCGGCCGAAGCGGGCCTCAAGTACTTCGTGCTCGGCGCGCTGGCCTCGGGCATCCTGCTTTACGGCATGAGCCTGACGTACGGCTTTGCCGGCACCACTTCGTTCGACGGTATCAGCGCCTCGATGGCGCACGGCCTTTCGAACGGCGCGCTGTTCGGCCTGGTCTTCGTCTTTGCCGGTCTTGCCTTCAAGATCAGTGCCGTGCCGTTCCACATGTGGACCCCCGACGTCTACGAAGGCGCACCGACCCCGGTGACCACGCTCTTCGCCACGGCCCCCAAGGTCGCGGCGATGGCACTCACCATGCGTGTCGCCATCGAGGCGTTCGGCGACCAGGCCCACGCCTGGCAGCAGATCATCGTCTTCGCGGCACTGGCCTCGATCGTTGTCGGTGCTCTTGGTGCCATCCGCCAATCGAACATCAAGCGACTGATGGCCTACTCCTCGATCAACAACGTCGGCTTCATGCTGGTCGGCCTTGCCGTCGCCACGCCTCAGGGTATCTCGGCCATGCTGTTCTACCTCGCGATCTACGTCGCGATGTCGGTCGGCGGCTTCGCGATGATCCTGATGCTCACCGACGAGAACGGCAACCAGGTCGAGGACCTGAGCAAGATGGCCGGTCTGTCGCGCACCCGTCCGGGTCTGGCGCTGGGCCTTGCCATGATCATGTTCAGCCTTGCCGGTATCCCGCCGATGTTCGGCTTCTGGGGCAAGTTCCTGGTCTTCAAGGCAGCCGTCGACGGCGGCATGATCGCGCTCGCGGCGCTGGGCTTCGCGGCCTCGGTGATCGGTGCGTTCTACTACCTCAAGGTCGTCAAGGTCATGTACTTCGACGAACCCGCTGACGTCGTGAAGGGCGAGAGCGATATCTGGCACAAGCTGATCCTGTTCGGCTCGTGCGTGGTCATCTCGCCGCTCGGCTTCTTCCTCACCAAGTGGCTGGGCCATCTGGCCGACACGGCCGCTGCGGCCCTCTTCACCGCCCTTTGATCGAGGTCGTTGAAGAGACGGCTTCGACCAATGCGGATCTCGTCCGGCGCCTCGGCGCCGGCGAGAGCATTGACGAAGGTTTCTGGCTGCGCGCGGTGCGACAGAGCGCCGGGCGCGGCCGCCGGGGCAAGGCATGGTCCTCCCCCGAGGGCAATCTTTACGCCAGCACCGTAGTCGCGCTCCGCGCCGGTGATCCGCCCGTCCACACGCTGGCCTTTGTAGCGGCGATCGCCGTTCGTGATCTCATCGTCTCGCTTTTACCTGCCGGGACAACGATCCAGCTCAAATGGCCGAACGACGTTCTTGTCGAAGGCGCCAAGATCAGCGGCATCCTGCTCGAACGCCGCAGCGATGATGTGATCGTCGGGATCGGTATCAATGTCGTCTCCGCCCCCGAACTGGCGGACCGCGCGACCACTTCCATTCAGGCTGCCCAAGGGCGCGCTGCAGACGCTCACGGCGTGCTGGAAATCCTGGCAGATGCGTTTGCCGAGCGTCTTGTGCAGTGGCGCAGCGAAGGGCTATCTGCCACGCTCAATGCCTGGCAGCAGGGGGCCTATCCGCAGGGAACGGCGCTGAAAGTCATGCTGGACGGGGAAGGGGAGGTGACCGGCACCTTTGCGGGGCTTGACCCGGACGGTGCTCTGCGCTTGCGTCTCGCGGATGCGAGCCTACGTGTCATCCATGCGGGCGACGTCTCGCTGGTCTGAAGGAATTTCCATGCTGCTCGCGATCGATGCCGGCAATACCAATGTCGTTTTCGCGCTGTTCGAAGGGCGCACGCTGCGCGGCCGCTGGCGTATCGCCACCGATCCGCGCCGGACGGGCGACGAATATGCGGTCTGGCTGATGCAACTCCTCTCGATCCGTGGGGTAGATCCCAAGGGCGTCGAGGCGATCATCATCTCGACCGTGGTTCCGCGCGCGCTGCACAATCTCGAGATTCTTTGCCGCCATTACTTTGACGTCGAACCGCTGATCGCGGGGCGCGGCAAGGCGGAATACGGTATCGACATCGATGTCGATCAGCCCAGTTCGCTGGGCGCCGACCGCGCCGTCAACGCCATCGCCGCGCATGAGCGTCACGGCGGTGACCTGATCGTGGTCGATTTCGGCACGGCAACGACATTCGACGTCGTGGACTATCACGGCGCCTACAAGGGCGGTATCATCGCGCCCGGCATCAACCTTTCGCTCGACGCACTGGTGGGCAATACCGCCAAGCTGCCGCGCATCGCGATCGCCGTGCCGGAAGGCAAATCGGTGATCGGCCGCAATACCGAAGACCAGATGCTGATCGGGGTATTCTGGGGCTACGTGGCGATGATGGAAGGGCTGATCGCGCGCATGCGGGCCGAAATCGGCCGCCCCGCCAAAGTCATTGCAACGGGCGGCCTTGCCGTGCTGTTCGACAAGGCGACCGATATTTTTGACGCCGTCGACGCCGATCTGACGTTGGAAGGCCTTGTTATTCTCGCCGAAAGGGCTGCGAAGAAGTGATTCCGGGTAACGAACTGCTGTTTTGTGCGCTGGGTGGGTCCGGCGAGATTGGCATGAACGTCAATCTCTATGGCTGCCAGGGCAAGTGGCTGATGGTCGATCTAGGCATGACCTTCGGCATGAACGAATACCCGGGTGTCGATCTGGTGTTTGCCGACCTCGAATTCATCGAGGACGAGCGGGAGAACCTGCTCGGCATCGTGCTCACCCATGCCCATGAAGACCACATCGGCGCAGTGCCCTATTTCGCCGAGGAACTGGGCGTGCCGATCTATGCGACGCCCTTCACCGCGCGCCTTGTCGCGGCGAAGCTGGAAGAAGCGGGCATTCTGGGCGAGGTCGAGCTGATCGTGGTCGAGGACCTCGAACGGTTCGAACTGGGTCCCTTCGGTATCCGCTATGTTCCGCTGGCGCATTCGATTGCCGAAGGCAACGCGCTGCTCATCGACACACCTTACGGCAAGATTTTCCACACCGGCGACTGGAAGCTCGACGACGAGCCGCAAGTCGGCACGCCGGCGACCTCGCAGGAGCTCAAGGCCATCGGTGACGAGGGCGTGCTGGCACTGGTCTGCGATTCGACCAACGTGTTCAATTCCAAGGCGTCGGGCTCTGAAGGCGAAGTCTATCGCGGCCTGCTGGAGGAAGTGAAGAAGCATCGCGGCAGGCGTGTGCTGGTCACGACCTTTGCCTCCAACGTCGCGCGGCTGCAGACGCTGGGCGACGTTGCCCGCAAGACCAACCGCAAGCTATGTGTGGCCGGGCGCTCGCTCGACCGTATCATCGAAACGGCCAAGGCCAGCGGTTATCTCGCAAAGTTGCCCGAACTGGTCGATCTCGACACGGCGATGGACTTGCCGCGCGGCGAGGTGCTGATCGTGGCGACGGGCGGGCAGGGCGAACCGCGCGCGGCCTTGGCGCGGATCTCCGAGGGCAACCACCCGATCAAGCTGGAAGCGGGCGATGTCGTGCTGTTCTCCAGCCGCCAGATCCCGGGCAACGAGATCCCGATCGGCCGGATCCAGAACCGCCTGTCGGACGCGGGCATCGTCATCGTCACCGACCGTCAGAGCATGATCCACGTTTCCGGACATCCGGGGCGGCCGGAACTCGAAGCGCTTTATGGTTGGCTGCGACCGGACATCCTCGTGCCCGTTCACGGCGAGGTGCGCCATATGCGCGAACAGGCCCGTTTGGGCCTTGCCAGCGGAATTCCCAAGGCGATCTTCCAGAAGAACGGTGACCTTGTTCGCCTGGCGCCCAGCCATCCCGGCAAGTTCGGGGAAGTGCGTTCCGGCCGTCTGGTGCTCGATGGTGACATCATCGCGCCCGCCGATGGCGATGCGATGGTGATGCGCCGCCGGATCTCCTTCAACGGCGTGGTTTCCGTCGCGGCGGATCGTAAGGGCCATGTGCAAGTGGCCGCCATCGGGCTTCCTCTCGACGAGGATTATCCCAAGTTTGTCGAGGAAGCGCAGCGGGATGTGGCGGAGGCGCTGTCGCGCGCCAGGAAATCGGACCGCGAGGTGCGTGTGGAAGCCGCACGCCTCGCGGCGCGGCGGGCGGCGACCCGTTGGTCGGGCAAGAAGCCGCAAGTGCAGGTCCTGCTGCTGGAGGATTGAGCGATGGCCATGCAATGGACTTCGATGGTGGCGATCTACGGCTTGTTCTGGGTCCTCAGTGCGTTCCTCGTCATGCCATTCGGCCTTCGTACGCCTGACGAAGTGGACGGTTACCGGGTTGCGAAAGGCCATGCTACCAGCGCCCCGGTCAACTTCCGTCCGAAACGCATCGCCAAGCGCGCGACGGTTCTGGCGGTGATCCTCTTCGGGCTCTATTACGCCAATTATGCCGAGCAGTGGATCACGGTGGACCAGCTCAATCTGCTGGGACGGCCGCCAGTCGAGGATCTGGGATACTGAATGAAAGAAAAAAGGGCCCCGGAAACGGGGCCCTTTTTCGTGAAAGTGTCAGCTGCGCAGGCGTTCGATGCCCTGTGCCAGCGCCACGTAGAGCTTGCCCATGTCGGAGGAGAGCAGGGTGACGCCCAGTGCATTGCCGTCGCGGGTGGAGAGCACTTGGCGCAGGATCGCCTCGAAATCGTGGATGTAGCGGCTGACATGTTCGCGGAAGGCTTCGTCGCGTTCGAACAGTTGCTGGATCGATTTGACTTCGCCGGCATCGAGCAGGGTGACGGCGCGGCGGGTGAAGATGCCGCGGTCACCGCGCAAATACGCGGCCCAGGCGGTGTCGGCGACGTCGGAAGACAGCGATGCGGCGATGTCGATCGAATTGGAATTGAGCGATTCGGTGATGAGAGCCACCCGGCGCGCAAAGTCGTTATCGACTTGTTCCGCCGCCCGCTCGCGTGCGTGCGTCACCCGGTTTTCCAGGTTGCCGACCAGTTCGTCGACCTTGGCGAGCTGATCGCGCAGCTGGATCGTTGCCTCGCGCGTGGCGCCGGAGGCGTGGGCGACGGCCTGATCGAGTTGCCCGGTCACTTCCGCGACGCGTTGACGCATCGCCTTGTCGATGGCGAGAGCGCTTTGCTCACCAAGATCGTTCGCGACCCTGGCGATCCGTTCCGCACTGTCGGTTTCGATCGTGCCGATGGCATCGGTGATTGCCGTTTCCAAGGCCGTGATCGAACGGCGCAGTTCGCCATCGGCCTTGCCTGCGGCCTCGCCGGTGGCGATTTCCAGCGCGGCGATAGCCTGCCGCAATTCGTCCAGCAGGACACCGTGGGCCTTGCCGCTGCGGCCAAGGTCGTTCTGTGCCAGGGACAGTTCGGCTGCGAGTGCGGTCAGGTGCTTGCCAGCGGTCTCGATGTCTTGTGCCAGGGCGCTGCCGTTGGCCGTGGATGCCTGCAGGCCCTCGAGCACCGAGGCGACCCCGGTTTGCAGGCGGTTCAGGCGATCCTCCGACACGGCCAGGGCTTCGGGCAGGTCGTTGTGGGCATAGCGGGCGCTGCCCTGAATCAGTTCGAGCAGCCGAACGCTGGATTCGGTGAGCTTGTCGACGTCGCCATCGGTTGCGCTCAGCGTGGCACGGGCGGCCGTCAGACGCTCTGTCAGAGCGGAAAGACTTGCCGCCAGGCGGCCTTCGATGGCTTCGCTGCTCGTCGCCACGCCGGCGAGGCGCTCGGTGTAGCGGTCCAGTTCCGCGGTGATCGCGTTGGCGCGTTCCGAGACGGTGGCCGATTGCAGGCGGTGGCGCTCGAGCCGTTGGGAAATCTCGCCGTCCAGTTCGCCCAGCATGGCTTCAAGGCGGCTGATGGCGGCGCGTTCCTGCTCGACTTGCCGGTCGAGGCGCTGCGCGGATTCTGCGCTGAGCCGCTCGCTGCGCGCCGCAAGCGATGCGTCAAGCTTTTCGCTCTCCTTCGATACGGCTTCGAGCGCGCTGCGCAGGGCGCCGATGGTGGCTTCCTGGGTCTGGCCGATGCCGCGTGCGACTTCGCGTTGTTCGTCCTCGAGTTCTTCGAGCGCCTTGCGCCAGGCTTCGGCGGCACGGCCTTCGCCGTCACGCAGCGCGCGCGATACGACATCGCTTTCCTCGCGCAGCGCGACGAGGCGCGCGCGGAGCGAAGTCAGGCTTTCTTCCTCGTGGCGGTCAAGCTGGGCGCGGGTGTCGGAAATCTCCGCCTCAAGCGCATGGGCGCGCGTGCGGATGCCGGCAAGTGCTTCGACTTCGTGGCGCTCGAGTTCCGTGCGGAAGGCGAGGCCACGCTCGGCCAGGGTGCCGAAGCGCTCGTCCGCGAGCGTACCCATGCGTTCCGATTGCGTGGTGAATTCGTCGATGGCGGTGGCGATCGCCTCCCGCAGGCGCGAGACCTGTCGTTCGCTGGCGGAACCGAACTCGTTGAGGCGGTTGAAGCCGTTGATCATGTCCTCAAGCTGGACATGGGCGGCGCGGCCCGCGTTGCCGATGTTGTTGGTGACGTCCTTGGCGGAGCTGGCGATGACCGGCAACTGGCTGCGCAGCTTCTCCATGTTGTCGAGAGCCGAGACGCTGACGTCGCTGATCGTTTCGATGCGGCTCCCGTTATCGCGGATCAGGTCCTGCAGCTGACCGGCATTCTTGGAGAGCCGGTCGGCGGCGATGCGCCCCAGGGCTTCGAGGTCGCGGGACTGTGCCGCCACGAATTCGCGGGCCAGGCTGAGCTCGCGGTTCACTGCCGTGAGGCGCCGTTCGAGGTCGGCGGATTCGCGCGAGAGCGTTGCCGCGACATCGGCGAAACGGCGGCTTTCGCGGGCGCTGTGGCGCATGACCAGCAGCCAGACGAGGCCGATCAGAAGCAGCGGAACCGCCCAAGTGGTAAGGGCGGATGGCAAGGCGGAGAACGGCAGGAAACCGAAGGCAGGCCACTGGGACCAGATATAGACGCCGGTCCAAGCCGCCGAAGCGAGCCCTGCGAGCACCGGGGCGAGCCAGTCCTTGCGCTGCCGGTAGGGGACGATGGCCCTGCTTTCCCGCGCCGAATGCCGGTCTTCCCTGGTGGGGGAGGAGGCCGGAGCGGGATCCGAGGGCGGCGTATCCGCGCCTTCGGCGCTTTCGTTTTCCATGCGACCGTCTTCGCCGTGGTTCGCGTCGAACGCGATGATCCTGTTTTCCCCAGCCATGGGCGCAGGATAGCATGTGCGATGCGGCAATAAACCCCGGATTAACCCCTTGCTCATTATACTGGGGAAATGGCCTATGAACCTGGAGCTCTGGAAGCGACAATCGCGGCGGCGGCGGGCGGAGATCCCGAACTTTTCGCGGAATTGCGCGCCTCCTATGCCGAGAGCGTGGCGCGGCAGATCGATCTGCTCGCCCGGGCGCGGTGCGACGGCAACTGGCATGTCGCGGCGATGCGGCTGAAGGGGCTGGCCGCCAGTTTCCATTCCAATGCCTTGCTGGAGCTTGCCGAACAGGCTCTGGATGCGGCTCCCGGCGAGCCGGTCGTGATCCGGCAGTTGCGGGCTTATCTGGAAGAGTTTTCCGCCGGCTGATCGTCGGCGCGCTTGGCACCCACGTCCCCTGTGCTTACATGGGGGCGCTTGAACGTTGTCGGGTTGCTGGAGGTTTTTCAAGCTGCGTATCGCCTTGCTCGCCATCACGGAGCCTGCACTTGCCGGGCAACCGCGCCCGCGCGCGTTCCTGCGTGTCGGCGGCGCGACGCTTGCGCAGCACCAGCTCGGCCTGGCGCTTGCGCTCGATTGCCAGCGGGTGATCTGCGTCGCACGCGGTACCTCGCCCGAACTGATCGCGCTTCAGCATGCGGCGGAAAACGCCGGGCTCCAGTTCTACATATCCACCGGTTCGCGCCCGCTTTCGGGTCTGGTGACCGCGCAGGACGAGCTTGTTGTCGTCAGCGAGGGGCTTTTTGTCGATCCGGCCAGCGTGGTTCCTTGTTTCGACGGCACTACGCCTGCGGTTCTGGTGCAGCCTGTGGAAGGTGCGCTTGCCGAAGGGTTTGAGCGGATCGACCTCAACCGCGCGGGTGCCGGCATCATGCAGATACCGGGCAGGCTGGTGGAAAATCTGCACGAATTGCCCTCCGACTGCGATGTGCCCTCGGGCTTGATGCGGATTGCCCTGCAATCGGGCGTGGCGATGCGCGAAATTCCCGCGCCCGCCAGGACCGCGGCGAATTGGCGCATGGTTCACGACGATACCGAAGCGCATGGTGTCGAGATCGAATGGCTGAGGGCGCGCTTCTCGCAAGTGCAGGGCGGAGGAACCGGCGCGGCCATCGCACGGCACGGGGTGCTGACGTTCGGTTCCTCGCTGCTTCATGCCGGCAACGCGAGCAATGTGCTGAGCGCGGCCGTTCTGGTCGCATTGTCGATTTCCGGCGGGCTCGCGTGGTTCGGGGCCAGTCTCTTCGGGTTCCTGTTGGTAGCGCTGGCGGGGGTGCTGGTGGAAAGCAGCCGGTTGCTGCGCGCGGCGGAACGCCAGTCCCTCGGACAATTGCCGCCGGCCATACCGCGTGCCGATGCCTTGGGGTGGCTTGTCGACGTGGCCTTGGGCGGCCTCATGCTGGCGAGCGTGCCGCGGCTGTTCGGGGAAACCTTGTTGTCGTGGCTGTTTCCACCGGTGATGCTGATCCTGCTTATGACCCTGGTTCCTCGTGTGGTGGCGGGTGGTCCGGTGCGGCTTGCGGGAGATCGTGTGCTGATCGCGCTGGTACTGGCGTTTGCCGCTGCTTTCGGGCAGGTTGAACCGGTTGTTGAAATCATGGCGGTTGCCCTGGTCATTGTCGGAATGGCGCTGCCGCTGCGTCGGCAAGGATAACCGGAGCTTAACCAGGGGCAAGGTAGACGGGACGGATGTTAGACAATGCTGTCCATCCCGCCGGCGTCGAAGACGCCGAGGCCGTGATGCGAGCCGAGCTCGCACGCGGGGATGCCTTGGCGGGCAATGTTCAGCCGGTCCTGCGCCATCTGCTGTCGGCGCACGATGCCCCCTTGTTCAGCGATGAGGTGCTGGCGCGGGTGCGCGGCATGTTTGCCGATCTCGCACGCAATCTTCTGACGGCCGCGGATGAGGCGTCGCCGGGCGCGGGCGTCCGGGATCCTGGTGTGACAGAGCATGAACTGTTGGTGCGGGCCCTGATGGACAGGCGGGAGCTGCTTTTGCACGTTCACGCCCTGGCCATCGAGTGGCTCCTGACTGATCGGCTGCAGGCACGCGCGGCGCTGGACCCGGTGGTGTCGCCGCTTGTCCAGTCCCTTGTCTCGGGCGATGACGAGGCTGCGCAAGCCTTGGCGATGACATGGCTGGCAGCGCAGGCGCGGTGGAGCCAGGCGCAGCGGCGCATGGGCTTGCCGTTTACCGAACTTCCCGGCGAACTCCTGCATGGTGCCCGCCTTGCCTTGCGCTCGGTGCTGGCGGGAAGTGCGCAGCGCGCTAACGCTGCGGAGGCCGCCATCCGCGCGCGTTATGACGAGGGAAGCGGCCGCCTTGGCCTTGGAGCAAGGCTGATCATGGGCCTTGGCCGGGATGCCGGCGTGGCCCTGGCGCTCGACAGGGCTGGCCTCGGGCTGTTTCTGACAGCGCTTTCGTTGGCTTCGGGGCAACCGCGCGACGTGCTCGCGCTTTCCACGCACGAGCCGCAGATCGCCCGTTTCGTGCTGGCCTTGCGGGCGGCAGGCCTGACCGCGGAAGACGTCTCGCGGCAGATGCTGACACTTCAGCCCGGCATCGTCCTGCCCGGCGGATTAGCACAGATCGGCTCCGATCTAGCCGGCGCCATCCTGGCGACGGGGCGTTACGGCGGCTGATGTTGGCACCGGGAAGCATCTTGGCACGAGCCGAATGCGACGCGCAGGATGTCCTGATGCGCGTGGACGAGCCGCTGGCCGGGCTGCAGCAGCGTTGCGGCGGCGATATTCCCGGCGTCATCGCCATACCCGAATTGCTCGAACTTGTGCGCAAGGCCCGCAGCTACGGTTTCCGTCTGGCCCGTGCGATCGCCGCGCAGGACGGTGTCGAGGCGGTGACCGCCTGGGTCGAGGTCGAGCCGCAGGAAAACGGCCAGTGCGAGATCCTTGTTCGCCACTGGCAGGCGATCCCGCTGGTTGCCGAAGATGCTTCGGCGGCAGACCTGCGGCGCATGGCCATCGACCGGCATCTGGCCGAATTGACGGCAAGGCTCGACAGTGCCCAGCGTGTTCTGGCAGTCGATTGTGAAAGCGCCGAACTGTCTGCCGCCGCGCAGGCGATGGCGGCAGGACTGGGGCGTCCATGGACGGAGTTTCTCCCTCCTGAAAGTGTCACCCACAAGCAGCCGCTGCATTGGCGCCTGCTGGATGGCACCCGTGTCGTCGTCGCCGGGTCGGAGCGTCCCTGGCGAGTGAGCCTGGTGCCGCAGTTGCAACCAGGGTTCGAGCCAGGCGGTTTCGAATTGCTGCTGGTTTCCGATGTTCCGGCATCCGAAGCCGTCGGCGCCGTCCCGGTGGCGGAGCATTTTTCCCGCCGCAGTCTGGTCGGGCAGGATCTGGCGCCGGTCCTGCGTCAGCCGATCGCCCGCATCATCGCCAATGCGGAGACGATCCGCACGCGCCTCGCCGGGCCCTTGCCCGACGCTTATGCGGAATATGCAGGCGAGATCGCCGGGGCCGGCAAGTTGCTGCTCGGGCTGCTCGAAGACCTTGCCGATCTTGAAGCCGTCGAGGCGGATAGTTTCTCGACGGCGCCGGACCGGATCGACTTGTCCGAGGTCGCGCGGCAGGCTGCCGGGATCCTCAACGTGCGGGCGCAGGAAAAGGGCATTTGTGTCGAGGCGCCGCACCCCGCGGAAGAGCTGCCCACGATTGCCGAGTTCCGTCGGGTCTTGCAGATCCTCCTGAACCTGATCGGCAACGCCATCCGCTACTCGCCCGAGCGTTCGCAGATCTGGATCCGCCTGGCATCCGAAGGCGGCCGCGCCCGGGTGACGGTGGCGGACCAGGGGCCGGGGCTGGCGGCTGAAGACCAGAGCCGCGTCTTTGAGAAGTTTGAACGGCTTGGCCGTAACGGCGACGGTGGATCAGGGCTGGGCCTGTATATTTCACAGCGACTGGCACGGGCGATGGGCGGTGATCTCTCGGTCGAGAGTGCGCCAGGGCAGGGGGCCCGCTTTACCCTGGAGTTGCCGCTGGACCGTCCGGCCGGCTGAGTACTTGCTGGTCGGCGCCGCTACGGGCGGCAGGTGCCCGCCGGGCCAGTTGAAATTCTTGAACGAACCCGAAAAGGATGGGCTGTCACAGTCCGTTCCTGCTGCGCCCGTCGGCGCGATAGGCCAGCCAGACCAGGATCAGGCCCACGCTGACCATGACGGCGCCGCGAATGGCCCATCCGCGATCGTCGAGCATGAAGCTGTTGGCCGGCCAGAGCAGCAGCCCGGTGCCCTGGCATACCCACAGCAAACCGCATGCCACGGCCAGCGCGCCGAAAGCGTAAGCAAGGATCTTGAGAAACAGCATAGTCGCGACTCGCAGTGGTTCGACGGTGCTTTGCGACAATGTTGCGGCAAATTTGTGGCCACTGCAAATCGGAGTGGTTGATGTGCAACGAAAAAGGCCCCCGCTTGCGCGAGGGCCTTGATCGGGTACCGGGATTGCTCGCGGTATCGTGCGATCAGCGCTGGGCGATCGGCACGTAGTCGCGCTGCGTCGGGCCGGTGTAGAGCTGACGCGGACGGCCGATCTTCTGGCCTGGATCCGAGATCATTTCGTTCCACTGCGCGACCCAGCCCACGGTGCGGGCAAGGGCGAAGAGCGCGGTGAACATCGTGGTCGGGAAGCCGATGGCCGAGAGGATGATGCCCGAGTAGAAGTCGACGTTCGGGAACAGCTTCTTTTCTGCGAAGTACGGATCGCTGAGGGCGATCTCTTCGAGGCGAAGGGCGGTTTCGAACAGCGGATCGGTGACCTTGAGCGCGTCGAACACTTCGCGGACGGTCTTCTGCATGACCGTGGCGCGCGGGTCGTAGTTCTTGTAGACGCGGTGACCGAAGCCCATCAGGCGGAACGGATCGTTCTTGTCCTTGGCGCGGTCGATGTAGTGCTGGATGCGGTCGGGAGTGCCGATTTCCTTCAGCATGTTGAGCGCGGCTTCGTTCGCGCCGCCGTGGGCAGGGCCCCAGAGGCAGGCGATACCGGCAGCGATGCAGGCAAAGGGATTGGCGCCCGACGAACCGGCGAGGCGCACGGTCGAGGTCGAGGCGTTCTGCTCGTGGTCGGCGTGGAGGATGAAGATGCGGTCCATCGCCTTTTCGACGGCGGGGATCACTTCATATTCTTCCGCCGGCACGCCGAAGGTCATGCGCAGGAAGTTGCCGGTGTAGCTCAGCTTGTTGTCGGGATAGACGAAGGGCTGGCCGACCGAGTACTTGTAAGCGGCAGCGGCGATCGTCGGCATCTTGGCGATGAGACGGTGCGAGCTGATCTTGCGGTGCTCGGGATCCGAGATGTCGGTCGAGTCGTGGTAGAACGCCGAAAGGGCGCCGACCACGCCGCACATGATCGCCATCGGGTGGGCGTCACGGCGGAAACCGCGGTAGAAGTTCGCCAGCTGCTCGTGGAGCATGGTGTGGCGGGTGATGGTGTTCTTGAAAGTCGCCAGTTCGTCTGCGTTCGGCAGTTCGCCGTTGAGCAGCAGGTAGCTGGTTTCCATGAACGACGAATTCTCGGCCAGCTGGCCGATCGGATAGCCGCGGTGCAGAAGGACGCCCTCGTCACCGTCGATATAGGTGAGCGCGCTCTCGCAGCTGGCCGTCGACGTGAAGCCGGGGTCGTACGTGAACTTGCCCGTCTGGGCGTAGAGCTTCCGGATATCGATTACGTCCGGACCGACACTGCCCTTGAGCACGGGATAATCGAATTCCGTGCCACCAGCATTCAGTTTGACCTGATCACCCACCAGTTATTACTCCTTATATGTGCGACCCGGTCGTGGCGTCTGCCTGCTCGCCAATGCGAGCAAGGCTTTCGTCCCGGCCGAGCAGTACCAGTACGTCGAAAATGCCCGGAGAGGTCGTCTGACCCGTCAGGGCAGCGCGCAGCGGCTGCGCGAGTTTGCCGAGGCCTAATCCCAGCTCCTCGGCCATTGCCTTCAGGCAGGCTTCCAATGCCTCGAGGTTCCAATCGGAAACCCCGGAAAGACGCCCGTGAATGTCGGCAAGACGCGAGCGCGCCTCGTCGGTCAGGAGCGCCTGCGCCTTCTCGCTGAATGCGAGGGGGCGCTTGGCGAACAGGAAGGCCGCGCCTTCTGCAAGTTCGTTGAGGTCCTTGGCCCGGACCTTCAGCACGGGCATGGCCTGCGCGAGCAGGGCCATGTCGGGACTTTCGTAACCGGCCTTGGCGAGGCGCGGTGCGACCAGATCGGCAAGGCGGGTGTCGTCCGCCTCGCGCAGGTAATGGCCGTTGAGATTCTGCAGCTTGGCAAAGTCGAAGCGCGAGGGCGACTTGCCCACGTCCGCCATGTCGAACCATTCCACGGCCTGGTCGCGGCCGATGAATTCTTCATCGCCGTGACCCCAGCCGAGGCGCAGCAGGTAATTGAAGAGGGCTTCGGGCAGCACGCCCATTTCGTCACGGTAGGCATCGACGCCCAGCGCGCCGTGGCGCTTGGAAAGCTTGGCGCCGTCCGAACCATGGATCAGCGGCACGTGGCCATAGACGGGCACGTCCCAGTCCATGCCGTGAATGATGACCAACTGGCGGAACGCGTTGTTGAGATGATCGTCGCCGCGCAGGACATGGGTGACGCCCATGTCGTTGTCGTCGACCACGACCGCGAGCATGTAGGTGGGCGTGCCGTCCGAACGCAGGATGACGAAGTCGTCGATTTCCTCGTTCTTGACGGTGACTTCGCCCTGCACGAGGTCGGCGATCGTGGTCTCGCCTTCGCGCGGTGCCTTGATACGCACGACGTAGGACTTGTCGGCCGGCCAGGTCGACGGATCGGCATCGCGCCATTCGCTGTCGATTCGGAACGGGCGACGTTCTTCCTGTGCTTTCTGGCGACGCTCTGCCAGTTCTTCTGGCGTCAGGTAGCAACGATAGGCGTGGCCGCGCGCCATGAGTTCGGCCGCGACTTCGGCATGACGGTCCGAGCGGGCGAACTGGAACACGGCGGGCTCATCGCCTTCGAGGCCGAGCCAGGTCAGTCCGTCGAAAATGGCCTCGATTGCGGGCTCCGTCGAGCGGGCGCGGTCGGTGTCCTCGATGCGGAGCAGATATTTGCCACCGTGGTGACGGGCGTAAAGCCAGTTGAAAAGCGCGGTACGGGCCCCGCCGATATGCAGGAAACCCGTGGGCGAGGGGGCAAAACGAGTGACGACGGCTTTCTTTTCCGTCTGTCCGCTCGATGCACTGCCGCTTGCCATTGTTATTACCTTCCGTCCTAATGTCGGCCATGGCCAGCCAAGCCGCCACGACCGATGATCCCGAGCTTCCGACGTGCGTCGGAGGCGCTGCATTGCAGCATCGCCCATGGATCAGCCAGAGCCACATGTCGAGCAGATTGGACGAAGTCGAGTGTTTTCTTTCGAACTGCGGTTTCGATAGAGGGCCATGGTTAGTTGCAGCTTTCGGAACCGGAATCCTGTGCTGGTTTACCTTGCCGGGGCCGGCGTACTGGATCGCATTCAGCGCCATTTGTGTCGTCATTGGAGCAGGGGGCGCGGCGTGGCGGGAGGGAAGGTCCCGTTATCCGTTCCTGCGCCGTGCCGCCTGGTCGCTGGCGGTGTTGATTCTTGCGGGTTTTCTGGTGATCTGGGGGAAGTCCGCGCTGGTCGGCACGGCCGCGATTTCGCGTCCGATTTCGGGCAGTCTGGTGGGGCGGGTGCTGTCGGTGGAGGAGCAACCGGCATTCTCGCGTGACAGGCTGGTGCTGGCAATGCGCGAACCGGGCACCGGGCGTGCGATCAAGGTCAGGGTCAACGTTTCGACACGCTTTGCACGCAACTCACAGGGGCTCTTGATTGCGCCGGGCGCATTGATCCGATTCCATGGCAGGCTGATCGCGCCCGCACCGCCGATGTTTCCGGGAGGCTACGATTTCGCCCGGGCGGCGTGGTTCTCCGGCCTGTCCGCGACGGGAAGCGTCACCGCGCCGATCGTGGTGCTTGCACCGGGCACGAGCGAGAGTGGAGATCGGTTGGCACGATGGCGTTCCGAACTTGCCGGCCATGTCCGGTCACGGCTCGCTCCCGCGGAAGCCGGAATCGCGGTTGCGCTTGTGACTGGCGATATGGGCAGCATCGGCGAAAGCGACGCCCGGGCGATGCGCGATTCCGGGCTGGCGCATCTGCTTTCGATCAGTGGATTGCATGTCAGCGCCGTGATCGGGGCGGTATATGTCGTCATCCTGCGGCTCCTGGCGCTTTTCCCAGCCGTTGCGCTGCGGGTCCGGCTACCTGTAGCGGCTGCAGTCGTCGGGGCGCTCGCCGGAATAGGCTACACGGTGCTTACAGGTTCTCAGGTACCCACGGTCCGCTCCTGTGCAGGGGCCCTGCTGGTACTGACTGCGCTGGCGCTGGGGCGAGAGGCCCTGTCGGTCCGCCTGCTTGCGGCAGCTGCGTTCGCGGTGATGCTGTTCTGGCCGGAAAGCATTGTCGGGCCGAGCTTCCAGATGAGTTTTGCGGCAGTTCTTGCCCTGATCGTTGTTGGCAATGCGGGGCCGATTCAGCGAATGCTGAGTCCGCGCGACGATGCTTGGCCGATGAAGCTGGCGCGCGCGCTGACGCTGATGCTGGTGACGGGCGTGGCGATCGAATGTGTCCTGATGCCGATCGGGCTTTATCACTTCCACCGCGCCGGGGTGTACGGCGCACTCGCCAATCTGGTAGCCATACCGCTTACGACATTTGTCATCATGCCGCTGGTCGCGTTCAGCCTGCTGCTCGACCTTGCGGGCGTCGGTGAGCCGGTCTGGTGGCTGTCCGGGGAGGCGATCTCGATGCTCCTTGCGCTTGCCAGGAACGTCGCGCATTTCCCGGGTGCGGTCAGCGCCATGCCCAGGATGGGCGGCGGCCATTTCCTCCTTTTTGTCATCGGCGGGCTGTGGTTCGCGCTGTGGAGCCACCGGGTCCGTTTCTGGGGTGTTGTTCCCGCTGTCCTGGGGCTAGGCGGGCTGCTGATGGTGCAGCCGCCGGACATCATGGTTTCCGGCGATGGCCGCCATGTCGCTCTGGTGGTCGACAACGGCTCGAAGTTGGCCGTGCTGCGCGACGGTGTGGGGGACTATGCAAGAGACAGTCTCGTCGAGACTGCGGGGCTCCGGTCGGGAACGGTGGCCTTGCAGGATTGGTCGGGCGCGCGTTGCAACGCTGATTTTTGCCTGGTGACGGTCGAGAAAACCGGACGGATCTGGCGGATCCTGCTTTCGCGCAACCGTGCGCATGTACCTCTGGCTTCACTCGCTCGGGCCTGTGCTGCCAGCGACATCGTCATCGCCGATCGTTACCTGCCACCAGCGTGCAGCCCGAGATGGCTGAAATTCGATCGACAGGCGCTTGCGCGGACCGGCGGTGTAACGGTTGACCTTGGGAATGCGACTTTTCAGAGCGTTGCTCAGGAACAGGGGCAGCACGGTTGGTGGCGTACGGCACAAGGCGGCTGAAAAACGGCGGGTTCGTGTCGCCGGGATACCGTTTTGCGCCGCCTATGCCTGGCGATTTGCGCCTGTTCCATACGTGGTTGGCGAAGGGAAAAACCATGCATCTTTGTGCAGCAAGCGCAGTGGCTGGGGCAGCCGAAGTCCGGGGTTCCGGCAGGCAGCCACCTCTCGTCAGTGATACTGGCGAAGAATGCCGGTCAGCTTGCCTTGCACCTGAACTTCATCGGCGCCGTAGATCTGTGGTTCGTACGCGGCATTCGCCGGATCGAGGCGAACCTTGCCGCCCTCGCGGCGCAAGTACTTGAGCGTCGCTTCCTCGCCGCGCACGAGTGCCACCACGATCTCGCCGTCACGGGCGATGTCGGTGCGCTTCACCAAGGCGAGATCGCCATCGAGAATGCCGGCTTCGATCATCGAATCGCCGGATACTTCAAGAGCGTAGTGTTCTCCCGCTCCAAGCAGGGCGGCCGGCACAGGCAATGTAGACTGGCCTTCGTGTGCCTCGATCGGAACGCCCGCGGCAATGCGCCCGTGGAGCGGAATTTCGATCACGTCGTTTGCCGGAGCGCTGCTTGCCGCGACAGGCGCGGATTGCGGCACTTCGAGAGCCTTTGGCGTGGCAATCGGCTTGCTGGTGATGTCTTCGGGCTGGCGGAGCACTTCCAGAGCGCGCGCGCGGTTCGGCAGGCGCCGGATGAAACCGCGTTCCTCTAGCGCGGAAATCAGGCGGTGCACCCCGGACTTGGACTTGAGGTCCAGCGCGTCCTTCATCTCTTCGAAGCTGGGCGAGACGCCGCTGTCCTCAAGCCTGAGCTGGATGAACCGGAGCAATTCGTGCTGCTTGCGCGTCAACATGTGGCCTGCCTCGCCTGATGGGCCGCGCGATGCGGCCTTGTTCCTCTCGCGTAGAACACTTCGAGTTCTGTTCGCGAACAATGCGAGAACAACTAAGCAACGAAATGTGCATCGTCAAGCGATACCGCCATTCTGGAGCAAGTAGACCTGTACCGGATCTCCGGCTTCGGCTGCTGGCATGCCTGCCGGTCGATCGATGAGCACATTGCTGGCCGCCAGGGCGCCCAGTGCGCCGCTATCCTGGAGCACATGAGAGGTGACCGTCGCGCCGTCCCAGAACCCCCGCAGGAATTCCCGGCGATCCGAACTGGCGGGAAGCGGTGCGGCAAGGCGTGCCTCGAATGACAGCGGGAGCGGGCTGCGCGCGCCCAGCATCGCGCGTAATACCGGCAGCAGGAAATGATAGGCGGTGACCAGACTGGACACGGGATTGCCGGGCAGGCCGAGCACGATCTGTTGGCGCGCGCCTGCAGTCTTGACGGCAACCAGCAGCGGCTTGCCCGGCTTGATGGCCACACGCCAGAAGTCGATCCGGGCGCCCCACGCTTCGAGGGCGGGACGGATCAGGTCATGATCGCCGACGGATGCCCCGCCGCTGGTGATGACAAGGTCCACGTTTTTGGCGGATTCGAAGGCGGCAAGCAGGGCGTCGAGATGGTCGGCGACCGGTCCGATCCGCGTGATTTCCACCGGAAGGGTCCGCGCGAGGGCTGCGAGCATCACGCCGTTGCTGGCGGGGACCTGGTGTGCTTCGCAGGTTTCCGGATCGGGCGCGAGTTCGTCGCCGCTGTCGATCACCGCGATGCGCGGCATGCGGCAGACGGGGAGGTGCTTGTGACCGGCGGCAATTGCCAGGGCCGCTTGCGCGGGACCAATCCGGATGCCCGCCGGCAGGATTTCGCGGCCCTCCGGAAAGTCCATGCCCCGGCAGCGGATGTGCTTGCCGGCAGGAGAGGGGCCGTCGCCGGTCAGCGTGATATGATGATCATCGCGGGCAAGGTCTTCCTGTACGATCACCGCATCGGCGCCTGCAGGAAGGAGTGCGCCGGTGGAAATGCGCACGGCCTGCCCCGGGGTGACCGTCTCGGCATAAGGATGGCCGGCTGCGCTTTCGCCGATGACGTGCCACGGACCGGCCAGATCGCTGGAGGCGACGGCATAACCGTCCATGGCCGAGACATCGGCGGCTGGTTGGGTGCGCCGCGCGAACAGCGGTTCGGCGAGATAGCGTCCGAGTGCGCCTTCCATGTCGACCCGCTCGATCGACAGCGGGGTGACCAGGTCCAGCAGCCTTTCCTGTGCCTGCTCGAGCGTCAGCATTCGACCTGGGGTCATCAGGCAAGGTCCTCCGCGATCCAGTGGCCGGACTTTCCGCCGCGCTTCTCGATCAGGCGAATCTCGCCAACGACCATGCCCTTGTCGAGCGCCTTGGCCATGTCATAGATTGTCAGGAGTGCCATTGATGTTGCTGTAATCGCTTCCATTTCGACTCCGGTCTTGCCGGTGAGCGAAGCGGTCGCCGTGGCCCGGATGGCGTCGTCCTCGAAGGTGAAATCGACATTGACAGCATCGAGCATCAGCGGGTGGCACATCGGGATCAGGTCGGATGTCTTCTTGCCTGCCATGATCCCGGCGATGCGGGCGGTGCCCAGTACGTCACCCTTTGGGGCATTGCCGGCGCGGATCGCCTCCAGCGCCGTGGCTGTCATGGTGATACGGCCCGAGGCGACCGCGAGGCGCTGGGTTTCGGCCTTGGCGCCGACGTCCACCATGCGGGCGGTGCCGTCCGAATCGATGTGGGTGAGGTTCTTGGTCATTTCGGGCGGTTCGTCCGGGCTACAAGGTGACAGGTCGGTTGACACGGTTGACACGGTTCTGAAGTGAAAGCGTACTGGCTGCCGAACGGGCGGATTTGCGCGCTTTCAACGGAGAACGGGCGATCGGTCATGACACCGCGATGGCAGAATTCGGCGTGGTAGGACAGGTGCTCCGGGGCAATTTTCGCAAGATCGGTCAGGATGGCCGGGGTCATTGCGGGCAATGTGGTGGCCATGACGCAAACCTCGAAAAGACCTGAGCATTCCAGGCGCCGTTATCTCGAGCGGATGGCGCGCGTGGTGGAGCGGATCGAGGCCGAGCCGGATGCCGCGGCCGACCTCGAAACGATCGCAGCTTGGGCGGGGTTCTCGCCGTTTCACTTCCATCGTCAGTTCCGGGTGCTGTGCGGGATGCCGCTTCAGCGTTTCGTGCAGCTTTCCCGGTTGCACCGGGCCGCGATGCAACTTGCATTCCGCCCCGGCACCCGGGTGATCGACGCGGCGCTGGATGCCGGATACGAGGCGCCCGAGGCTTTTGCGCGGGCATTCCGCGCGCGGCTTGGCCAGGCACCATCGGCATTTCGATCGGCGCCGGACTGGTCGGCGTGGGAGGCGGTGAGTGCGTCACTTCAGGCAGCAAGGAGCAAAGCCATGAATGACGTCATGACGACAGCAGTCGAGATCCGTGAATTTGCCGCCGTTCGCGTGGCGGTGATGGAGCATCGCGGCGATCCTGCGGGCATCGGGGATAGCATCCGCCGCTTTATCGACTGGCGCAGGGAATTTGGTTTTTCGCCGGGTAAAAGCCGTACTTTCAATGTCTTTCCGACGGATCCTCGCACCGCAGTCGAAGGCGGTCACCGCGTATGGCTCTGTGCCTCCGTGCCGTCATGGTTTGTGGGCGACGACCGGGTTCGGGTGGAGGAGATCCCCGGCGGCCGGTGCGCGGTTCTGGCCGTTACCGGCCCGGCGATGAATCTGGAGGAACCGGCGACGCTGCTCTACCGGGACTGGTTGCCGGCCAGCGACGAAACCCTTCGCGATTTCCCGCTCTTCTGCGAACGGGTGCGCCTCTATCCGCAAGTGTCCGCGGCAGAGGCGCTTACCGAATTGA
This sequence comes from Sphingomonas sp. IC081, assembly GCF_006874585.1. Classification (GTDB taxonomy): domain Bacteria; phylum Pseudomonadota; class Alphaproteobacteria; order Sphingomonadales; family Sphingomonadaceae; genus Novosphingobium. The sequence continues at coordinate 1,651,076 of NZ_CP029761.1, read as the reverse complement.
TCTTGCCGCTGGCCTGAGGATCAGGCGCCGGCCAGCAAGGCGCGGGTTGCCGCCTCGACATCGGCTTCCCGCATGAGGCTTTCGCCGACGAGGAAGGTCCGTGCGCCGCAACCTGAGAGTCTTTCGAGGTCGGCGTGGGTGTTGATGCCGCTTTCGGCGACGAGCAGCGTGCCTTCGGGGGCCAGCGGGGCAAGCCGTTCGGTGGTGCCGATATCGGTGACGAAGCGCTTGAGGTCGCGGTTGTTCACGCCGATCAACCTTGATTTCAAGCGACTTGCGCGCTCCATTTCGGATTCGTTGTGAACTTCGACAAGGCAGTCCATGCCGCGTTCGTGGGCAGCGGCTTCGATCTCGGCCATCAGCACGTCATCGAGAGCGGCGACGATGATGAGGATCGCGTCGGCACCGATCGAGCGGGCCTCGGCCACCTGCCAGGGATCGACCATGAAGTCCTTGCGGATCACCGGCAGCGAGCACGCCGCGCGGGCGTCCATCAGGAAATCCTCATGACCCTGGAAGTAGGGCGCATCGGTCAGCACCGAAAGACAGGCGGCGCCGCCGCGCTCATAGGCCAAGGCATGTTCGGCCGGACGGAAATCAGGCCGAATCAGTCCTTTGGACGGCGAAGCTTTCTTGATTTCGGCGATCAGTGCGAAGCCGGTCGTGGCCTTTGCGCGCAAGGCCGTCTCGAACCCGCGCGGGGCGGTCTGATAGGCGGCATGCGCGTCGAGGTCGGCCATTGTGGCGACGGCCTTGCGCTCGGCAACTTCCTCGCGCTTGGTGTCGCAGATCTCGGTAAGCTTGTCGGACATCGTATCCCTCTCGCGCGGCTCAGGCCTTGAGCGCGGAAATCCAGCAGTTGAGCAGGGCGTTGGCGAGGCCCTTGTCGATGGCTTCGGCCGCTTCCTCGACGCCGTCGCGCCAGGTCTCGACCTCGCCCGCCACGATCAGCGCGCCAGCGGCGTTGAGCAGCACGGCGTCTCGGTAAGGACCGTGCTCGCCCATGAGCAGGCGTCGCAGGGCATCGGCGTTGTAGGCGGCATCGCCGCCGCGGATCGCGCCGACCGGCGAGACCGGGAGGCCGACGTCGCCGGGCGAGACGCGGCGCATCGACAGTTCGCCCTGCCGGATTTCAGCCACTTCGTTGCCGCCGGCAAGGCTCAGTTCGTCGAGCCCCTCGTCGCCGGAGATGACCAGCGAGTGCTCGCTGCCGAGGTGCATCAGCGCTTCGGCATAGATCGGAACGTAAGCCGGGCGCGCGATGCCGACGAGCTGGCGGCGCACGTTGGCGGGGTTCGCCAGCGGCCCCATCAGGTTAAAGATGGTGCGGCGGCCGATCGCCTTGCGGATCGGCATGATGCGGCCCATCGAGGGGTGATGGCGCGCGGCAAAGAGGAAGCAGATGCCAAGGTCGGCCAGCGTTTCTTCCGCTGTCTCGGCCGCGCGGTCGAGATTGAGGCCGAGCGCCTCCAGCGTATCGGCCGCGCCCGCCTTGGAGCTGGCGGCACGGTTGCCGTGCTTGGCGACCGGCACGCCGCAGGCCGCGACCACCAGCGATACTGCGGTGGAGACGTTGAGCGTGTGATGGCCGTCGCCGCCGGTTCCGCAGACGTCGATGGCGTTGGCGGGCGCCTGGATCGGGATCATGCGCGCCCGCATGGCACGGGCGGCGCCGGTGATCTCGCTGGCGGTCTCGCCGCGTTCGGTGAGGGCCAGCAGGAAGTGCACGATGGCATCGTCGCCCACGCGGCCGTCGAGGATGGCGCCAAAAGCCTGTTCGGCCTCGGCTTCCTCGATGGGGTGGAGGGGATCGGGCAGGATCATCGTGGTCATGCCGCCGCCAGGCCGGTGGCGAGGCGTGCCGGGAGCTTCGGTTCGATGCCGCAGATCCGCAGGAAGTTCGCCAGCATCGCATGGCCGTGCTGGGTGGCGATGCTTTCCGGGTGGAACTGCACGCCGTGGATCGGCAGCTCGGCATGGCGGAAGCCCATGACGTGGCCGTCGTCCGATCGGGCATTGACCACCAGGGCTTCGGGAATGTCCTCGACGATCAGCGAGTGATAGCGCGTGGCCGTGAAGGGCGAGGGCAGGCCCGCGAACAGGCCCGTGCCGTCATGGGTTACGGGGCTGGTCTTGCCGTGCATCAGCCCGCCGCGCACCACCTTGCCGCCGAAATACTGGCCGATCGACTGGTGGCCGAGGCATACGCCGAGCAGCGGTTTCCCGGCATCGGCCGCCGCGCCCACGAGATCGAGGCTGATGCCCGCCTCGTTGGGGGTGCAGGGGCCGGGCGAGATCAGGAAACCCTGCGCGCCGCTGGAGATCGCCTGCCCGGCGGAGAGCGCATCGTTGCGCACCACTTCGACTTCGGTGCCCAGTTCCATCACGTAATGGACCAGGTTCCAGGTGAAGCTGTCATAATTGTCGATGACGAGGATCATGGCCTGTCCTTTCCGTTAGAGCCCTTCGCGCTTTTCTCGACGACGATCAAGGGGCCGAGCGGCGGTCCGCCGTCCACGCGCCCATGTTCGGGGTCCCATAGCGAGGACACGCTGCCGTCGAGAAACAGCGCGTTGGGGCAATCGAGCTTGTCGCGGAAGAGCCGCGCCAGCTTGCCGAACGAGACCGGCTCGTCCGAAATGATGAAATGGGCGCGGCCCTGCCGGTCGACACCGACGCCGTTGCGCAGCTTGAGCGACTGGCCGTCCGCGTCGATCTTCGGATGCAGTTTGCCGTCCACCACCAGCATCGGGCCCGACTGGGTGCCGAAGTCGGGCCGGTTGTCGACATGGGCGGCGAAGTCCTCGCTCGTGCGGATCTGCCAGTGGCCCGCTGCATCGCCGAAGAACACGCCGTTGGGCAGGAGGTGGAAGTTCCCCCAGCCCTCGTTGGTGTTGATCGCATGGATGCGCTGGCCCTCGATCACGGCATAACCGATGGGTTTGCCGTCCGCGTCGAACATCCCGCCGTTCATCGCGAAGGCGACGGCGTGGCTGCCCGAGGGACGGTTCACCGCAAGCTGCGAGAGGCTGCGATAGGGGGCGCCGTCCTTCGGACCCAGCACGAGGTGGATCGTGTGGCGACCGGGCGTGGCGGTGCAGTGCGTGAAACTCGCGCCTTCGAACGAAGCGCCTTCACAGGGCGGCGGAGGCGGGGCTTCCGCTTTCCGCTGATCCTGCTGGGCGCCCGACGAACAGGCGGCGAGAGTGAACGCAGCCGCCAGGGCTGCGTGCCTCACTGGCCGAAGCCCGGTTCTCCGGCGACGCGGATCGCTTCGCGGGCGGCGGCGAACAGGGCGCCGGACTTGGCCTCGCACTCGTGGTGCTCGTAGTCGGGATCGCTGTCAGCGACGATGCCGGCACCGGCCTGGACGTGGAGCACGCCGTCCTTCAGCACCCCGGTGCGCAGGACGATGCACGAATCGACCGAGCCGTCGGGACCGAAATAGCCGACGCCGCCCGCATAGGCACCGCGGGTTTCGGGTTCGAGGCTGGCGATGATCTCGCAGGCCCGGACCTTGGGGGCGCCCGAGACGGTGCCTGCCGGGAAGCCGGCGAAGACCGCGTCGATGGCGTCGTGCTTGTTCGTGTCGAGCCTGCCGATCACGTTCGAGACGATGTGCATCACGTGGCTGTAACGCTCGATCGTGTAGCTGTCGGTCACTTCCACGGAGCCGGCAGCCGAGACGCGGCCGACGTCGTTGCGGCCGAGGTCGAGCAGCATGAGGTGTTCGGCGCGCTCCTTGGGATCGGCCAGCAGGCTGATCTCGTTGGCCTTGTCCTCCGCCACCGTCTTGCCGCGCGGACGCGTGCCCGCGATCGGTCGGATGGTGACTTCGCCCTCGCGCACGCGGACCAGGATTTCCGGGCTCGAACCGATCAGCGCGAAGCCGGGCAGGTCGAGGAAATAGAGGAACGGCGAGGGATTCACGCGGCGCAGCGAGCGATAGAGGGCGACCGGCGGCAGCGGGAATTCGCAAGTGAAGCGCTGGGCCAGCACGATCTGGAAGATGTCGCCCGCCTCGATGTAGTCCTTCGCGCGGGTGACCATCGCCTTGTAGTCGTCCGCGGCCATGACCGGCGTACGCACCGGCTCCGGCAGGTCGGCGATGGCGGGCGAGGCGGGGACCGGCGCGGCGAGCTTGCGCAGCGCTTCGTCGATCCGCTCGGCGGCGGCTTCGACAAGGCTCTCGGGCGTGCCGTTTTCCGGCCAGAGCGGGGCAACGCAGAACAGTTCGTCGCTCAGCCGGTCGAACACGAGGATCAGCGAAGGGCGGACAAACAGCATGTCGGGCAGTTCGAGCGCGCTTTGCGGGGCGCGCGGGAGCTTCTCGACAAGGCCGATCGTCTCGTAGCCGAAATAGCCGACGAGGCAGGCGAGGGCCTTGGGGAGCTCCGCCGGAACATCGAAGCGGCAGGCCTCGACCAGACCGCGCAGTTCGACCAGGGCATCACCCGGCAGCGGCGCGAAGGCCGCGCGGTCGTGCTGCCACTTGCGGTTGATCGCGCAGGCATGCCCCTCGGCGCGGAACACGAGGTCCGGGTCGAGGCCCAGCAGGCTGTAGCGGCCGCGCACGGCGCCGCCTTCCACCGATTCGAGCAGGAAGTCGCCGCGCCCTTCGGTGAAGAGCTTCAGGGCGGCGGCAACGGGCGTTTCGGTATCGGCGACGAGGCTGCGCCACAGCAGCGCGGGCTTACCCTCGCGCAGCCGTGCCAGTGCCTCTTCGCGATCCGATTCGCGCTTCATATCGGTGGGTGTCCTTCTTTTTCGGGTAGTTGAGGGTCAGTTGGCAGCGGTGCCGGTGCCGGCAAGACGGTCGCTGACCGTCTTGATCGCGGCGGGGTGCGTGGTGGCGCCGACCTGCTTGCGGATCGCCTGGGCGAGAGCCTCGGTATAGGCGCTGCCGAGCTGGCTCGACAGTTCGCGCTGGGTGCCCTGGACGACCAGCGGGTTGTCGGTCTTGCCGGGCACCACGTCCTTGAGCGCGACGATGAACCAGCCGCGGTTTCCGCCGACCGCCTGCACCTTCACGGTGTTCTTGGCCATGTGGAACAGCAGCGAGACCGGCGGCGGCACCTGGCGGCCCTGGCGCATCGCGGCGGTCAGCATCTGGCGCGACATGGCGACGTCCTGGACCGGGGGCAGGCTCTTGCCAAGCGCGGCGATCGCCTCGTTCAGCGACTTGCCGCCCTTGACGGCTGCCTGGATCTTCAGCGCGGCGGCCTTGGCCGCGGCAGCGCCCTTGTCCTGCTTCCAGGCATCGGCGACGTCGTTGCCGATTTCCTTGAAGGGAGCGGGGGCCGAGGCGGTGATCGCGGTCACGTCGTAGATCACGTAGCTCTGGCCGGGCGAGTTTGCGGTGCCAGGGGTGAGCTGGGCGAGCTGCGGCTTTTCCTGCTCCATGCCGAACGCGGTCGACAGGATCGGCTGCAGCTGGGCCGGGGCGGTCTCGCCCGCCTTGCCGTAGACCGAGCCATTGGCGATGATCGGCTGCGTCGTCGCGACGGTGGCGCCGACCGCCTTGGCCACTTCCACGAGGCTGGCGCCGCTCTGGAACTGGTCGTCGATACGGGCGAGCAGGTCGGTGAAGGCGGCGCGGCGCTTTTCTTCGGCCAGCTTGGTGACGATCTCGGCGCGCACGGCGGCGAGGGGCTTTTCGGGCGTCTTCTGCTCGGAATCCACGCGGATCACGTGCCAGCCCAGCGCGCTCTTCTGCGGCACCGCCAGCTTGCCGACCGGGGCCGCGAAAACGGCGTCGGCGATGGCGGGCGAGAACTGCGATGCCAGCTGTTCACGCGTGAACGATTCGAGCTTGGCGGCCGAAAGGCGCCGTTCGGTCGCGGCCAGTTCGAGCGACTTGCCGCCGCCCACTTCGGCGGCAACGGCCTTGGCGGCGGCTTCGGTCGGCACGATCAGCTGGGTGAGCTTGCGATCGTCGCGCGCGGCGTAGAGCGCGGCCTTGTCGGCCTCGTAGCGCTTGGCCACTTCCGCGTCGGTCGGCGCGGCGACGTTCTTCAGCGCTTCCTCGCCGAAGGTGGCGTAGCGGATGGTGCGGCGCTCGGGGCGGACGAACTGGTTGATATGGGTCTTGTAGAAGCTCTCGAGCTCGGCCGGGGTGGCGGGCTGCGTCGGCGCGAAGGCGAGTGCGGGCAGCGTGGCGACCTGGCCCTTGCGGTTTTCTTCGAGCAGCGCGGCATAGCGCGCGGCGAGCGAGCTGGGCATCGTGGCTGCGAACTGGGCCGGGATCATCAGCTGCTGGGCGATCAGGCCCTGCGTGAAGTCGTCGCGCAGCGCAGCCTCGGGAATGCCCTTCTGGGCCAGCGCCTGGCGGAACGCGTCCTGGCTGAACTTGCCGTCGACACCCTGGAAAGCCGGGATGCGGGCGATTTCGCTGTCCACCAGGCGCTTGCTGGCGACAACGCCGTTGTCCTTGCCAAACACGCCGATCGCGGTGCGCGAGATCATCTCGTCGAGGATGCGGGTGAGCCCGCCCTCGGCGACCAGCATCTTCATCGTCGCGGTCGGGTTCTGCTGCTTGATCTGTTCCAGCTGCGAATTGGCGGCGGTGGCGAGGTCGTTGGCCTCCACGCTCTTGCCGCCGACGGTGGCGACCGAGGTCGTGCTGGAAAGGCCTGCCGTCTCGCGCATGCCGTTGATGTCGCCGCCCGCAAAGGCAAGCGTGATCAGCACGAGCACCGCCAGGGCGATGCCGGCCCCGATCTTGGACTTCAGGAAGTTACGGAAGAATGAGAGCATGGACCGTGCCGTTCAGCGTGGAGACGAATATGCGAAGCAGCGCAAAGGCAAAGCCGATGCGGGCGCAGGCTTTAGGGGGCGCGGTGCGATCCTGCAATGGCTGACATGGTCTTGCCGGGCATTGCCGGCAGGCGCTCCGCCCGATTGCCGACAGGCGCCCCGCCCGGCAGCCGGTGCGGAGGAATTTGGCTTCACGTTGTCGGAGGTCTCCTTGCCTGTGTCAAAGTGACCCAGTTGCGCCACGCGCGGGCGGTTTTGCCAGATCCGGGACGGCGCGAATTTTGACAATTGGGCCTGCCGTGCCTAGCAGCGGCCCGGCAAGCATCCGGACGATTCCCGCTTTGACCTCATCAAGAAGCGGTTGATGGGTGGCCGGACGCAGAAAATGATTCAGGGTTTTTGTTAAATGGCTGGTCTGCCTTACATCGTCGGTAACTGGAAAATGAACGGCACGCGCGCGATGCTCAGCGAGGCGCGCGCGGTCGATCGGGCAGCCGCACGCTTTCCCAAGGTGCAGGTGGGTCTGGCGCCGCCAGCCACGCTGATCTTCCGGATGCGCGATGCCGTCGAACTGATCGGCGTCGGCGGGCAGGATTGCCGCGCCGAAGAGAGCGGCGCCTACACCGGCGACATTTCCGCGCCTATGCTGAAGGATGCCGGTGCCGACTTCACCATTCTCGGCCACTCGGAGCGCCGTACGCTCCACGGCGAGAGCGATGCCCAGGTAAATGCCAAGGCGCAGGCCGCGCTTGGCGCGGGGCTGGCGGTGATTCTCTGCGTCGGCGAGACCGAGGCCCAGCGCGATGCGGGCGAGGCGCTTGCCGTCGTGACCGGCCAGCTCGACGGTTCGTGCCCGCGGGTTGACGGGGCGCCGGAAAAGCTGTCGATCGCTTATGAACCGGTCTGGGCGATCGGTACCGGCCGCGTGCCTTCGATCGAGGACGTGGCGGAAATGCACGCGGCAATCCGTGCCAAGCTGGTCGCGCTCTACGGCGAAGGCGGGGCGGACGTGCGCATTCTCTATGGCGGTTCGGTCAAGGCCGAGAACGCGGCCGAACTGCTCTCCGTGCCCGACGTGGGCGGGGCGCTGGTCGGCGGCGCCAGCCTGAGCGCCGAGAGCTTCACCGCGATCATCGGCGCTGCCGCGCTGCTGGACGCCGATTGACGCACAATTCCTGAGGCTTTCCGGGGGCGGGCGGGCGTCTTGCCGCCCATCTCCGGCAGACGGCTTGCGCCGGGGCGTTCGAGCGCCTATCTGCGCGGCTTGAATCGCGGACGGGTCACCGTCCCCTTCGAAAGATCGAGATTTACACGATGCTGTTCACTTTCCTGACCGTAGTCCAGGCGATCGTCGCCCTCCTTCTGGTGGTCGTGATTCTGGTGCAGAAGTCGGAAGGCGGCGGCCTCGGTGTGGGTGGCAGCCCCTCGGGCATGCTGTCGGCACGCGGTGCGGCGAACTTCCTGACCCGCGCCACCGGCGGCCTTGCTGCCGCCTTCGTGATTCTCTCGATCGTTCTTGCGGCGCTGGCCGTCGGCAAGACCGGCGACGACGTCGACACTTCCCTTCAGCGCGCTGCGGTTCCCGCTGCGCCGGCGCAGCAGGCGCCCGCGCAGAACGACCCGCTCGCCGGTGCGGCCAATCCGGCCGCTGGGGCTCCTGCGAGCCCGGCCGCGGGTCAGTCGACTCCGGCCAACGATCCGCTTTCGGGTGCTGCCGGTCATTGATCTGACCCGGTAACTTCCGGCGTATCACTGTAGCGCGAATGCCGTCTGGCGTTGTCAGGCGGCATTTGATCTGTTTTGTTCTGTGGATTGAGGCACAGGGCTCTTGCCCTTGTGCCCCCATGCAATTTAAGGGCCGACTCCCATGGCGCGGCATATTTTTATCACCGGCGGCGTGGTTTCCTCGCTCGGCAAAGGTCTCATGGCGGCGAGCCTCGCGGCTCTGCTTCAGGCACGCGGTTACCGCGTCCGCATTCGCAAGTTCGACCCTTATCTGAACGTCGATCCGGGCACGATGAGCCCGTATCAGCACGGCGAGGTTTTTGTCACCGATGACGGTGCCGAGACCGACCTCGACCTTGGTCACTACGAGCGCTTCACCGGCGTCTCGGCGCATCAGGGCGACAACATCACCTCGGGCCGGATCTACCAGGACATCATCGCCAAGGAACGCCGCGGCGACTACCTCGGCGCGACCGTGCAGGTGATCCCGCACGTGACCGACGCGATCAAGGACTTCGCCATGGCGGAGACCGAGGATCTCGACTTCGTGCTTTGCGAGATCGGCGGCACCGTCGGCGACATCGAGGGCCTGCCCTTCGTCGAGGCGCTGCGCCAGATGCGCAACGAACTCGGCCGTGAGCAGACCTGCTTTGTCCACGTCACGCTGGTCCCCTACATCGCCGCAGCCGGCGAGCTGAAGACCAAGCCGACCCAGCACTCGGTGCGCGAGCTGACCGGTCTCGGCATTCAGCCCGACATCCTGCTGTGCCGCTGCGACCGCGAGCTGCCCGAGAGTGAACGCCGCAAGATCGCTCTGTTCTGCAACGTGCGTCCGCAGGCGGTGATCCCCGCGCTCGACGCGCCGAACATCTACGCGGTGCCCCAGCAGTACCACGCCGAAGGTCTCGACGCGGAAGTGCTGCACCACTTCGGCATGAGCTCGGACGCGCCCGACCTTACCCGCTGGGACGACATCACCGACCGCTTCGAACATCCCGAAGGCGAAGTGACCATCGGCGTCGTCGGCAAGTATGTCGGCCTGCCCGATGCCTACAAGTCGCTGAACGAGGCGCTGGTCCACGGCGGCATGGCCAGCCGCGTGAAGGTCAACGTGCAGTGGATCGATGCCGAGATCTTCGAGAAGGAAGATTCCGAGATCGCCGCGGCACTTGAACCCATGCACGGCATCCTGGTGCCCGGCGGCTTCGGCGAGCGCGGTTCGGAAGGCAAGATCGCTGCCGTGCGCTTTGCGCGCGAGCGCAGCGTGCCGTTCTTCGGCATCTGCCTCGGCATGCAGATGGCCTGCATCGAGGGCGCCCGCGCGGCCGGCATCGAGAAGGCCAGTTCCACCGAATTCGGCCCGACCGAGGAACCGGTGGTCGGCATCATCACCGAATGGATGACCGAGGACGGCCTGCAGACCCGCGCCGAAGGCGGCGACCTGGGCGGCACGATGCGTCTTGGTGCCTATACCGCCAAGCTCTCGCCCAACAGCCATGTCTCGGCGATCTATGACGCGACCGAAATCTCGGAACGCCACCGTCACCGCTACGAGGTCAACGCCAAGTACCGCGATGCGCTGGAATCCAATGGCCTGATCTTCTCCGGCATGTCGCCCGACGGCCTGCTGCCCGAGATCGTCGAACGTCCGGATCATCCGTTCTTTGTCGGCGTGCAGTTCCACCCCGAACTCAAGTCGCGTCCCTTCGAACCGCACCCGCTGTTCAAGGGATTCGTCTCGGCGGCACTGCGTCAGGCGCGCCTGGTCTGATCCGGCGGCGCCTGATCCATCAGGCGATACGAAATTCGGGAAGGGCCGGTTTCCTCCGTGGAAACCGGCCCTTTTTCGTTTCAGCCCAGCAGGGAGAGCAGCACCGTGACCGTTCCCACCGACAACACGGTGGAGGCTAGTGGATTGACCGGAACGAAAGAGTCCAGTTGGGGATTCCCACTGGCTTGCTGGCGTGTCAGTCTCGGAGGATGCGTGATGGGATCAGCTTCATCGTTTCGGCCTCCGACCGTCAACGCCTGCACGACATCGTGTCGGCGCCCTTGAGTCCACAGAAACATGTCTGGCGCGCCCGTATCGTTCTTTTGAGCAGCGACGGCCTGGGCACCTCGGCGATTATGACGGCAACAGGAAAGTCGAAGACCTGCGTGTGGCGCTGGCAGGAGCGTTTCATGCACGAAGGCGTCGATGGCCTGCTCCGCGACAAGTCCCGTCCGCCCGGCAAGGCGCCGGTATTGCCCAAGCGCGTGGCCGAAATTGTCCGGCTTACGCAGGAACCGCCGCCGCATGAGGCAACCCACTGGACGGCGCGCGCGATGGCCAAAGCGGTCGGGCTTGCCGTTTCGACAGTGCAGTCGATCTGGAAGGCGCATGGGCTTGCTCCGCATCGCTGGCGCAGCTTCAAGCTGTCGAACGATCCGGCTTTCGCCGAAAAGCTCACCGAGATCGTCGGCCTCTATGTCGATCCCCCCGCCCATGCGGTGGTCCTGTCGATCGACGAGAAATCGCAGATACAGGCGCTCGACCGCACCCAGCCCGGTCTGCCGATGAAGAAGGGCCGCGCCGGCACCCTGACCCATGACTACAAGCGCCACGGCACGACCACGCTGTTCGCTGCGCTCAATGTGCTCGACGGAACCGTGATAGGGCAGAACATGCAGCGCCACCGCCACCAGGAGTTCATCCGCTTCCTCAATCGGATCGAGCGTGAAGTACCCAAGGGCAAGGCGATCCACGTGATCCTCGACAACTATGCCGCACACAAGAAGGACAAGGTCCAGGAGTGGCTCGCCCGCCATCCGCGCTGGACTTTCCACTTCACGCCGACATCTTCCTCATGGCTCAATGCCGTCGAGGGCTTCTTCGCAAAGCTGACCAGGCGGCGCCTTAAGCACGGCGTCTTCCACTCCGTCGTCGACCTCCAGGCTGCCATCAACCGGTTCATCCGGGAGTACAACGCCGACAACCCCAAGCCCTTCATCTGGAAGGCCAATCCGGACGAAATCATCGCGGCTCGAAATCGAGGGTTCCAAACGTTGGAGTCAATCCACTAGAATGACTTTGGCGGTGAGGGCGCCCTCGCGGCGGTGGAACTCGGCGAGCATGAACGGCCCGGTGCCGGTGGGCAATGCCGCCAGCAGCACGGCGGCATGGCGCAAGGCGGCGGGCAGGGGGATGACCCAGAGCGCCAGCGCCAGGGTCAGCGCGGGATAGACAAAGAGCTTGAGGGCGACGAGCGCCACGGTCTCGCCCGCCGCGCCCGCGCCCGCGCCCGCGCCCGCGCCCTCGCCCTTGTCGCGCGGTTCGGCGAGGAACATGCCCAGGCACACCAGCGCGCAGGGGCTGGCGGCCGAGCCCAGCAGCTTGAGAAAGGCATCGAGCGGGGCTGCCACGCCGATGCCGCTGGCCATGACCGCCGCGCCAGCCAGCGGCGCCAGCACCAGCGGATTGCGAAACAGCGCCTGCCCCACCCGCAGCGCGATCACCGCAGGGTTGCCGCCCTTCTGGTTGCCGAACTCGATCAGGACGATGGCCAGCGCGAAGAGCACGCAAACGGTGTTGATCGTGGCGATCAGGGTCAGGGTCTGCGAGGCCGGGCCGAGGGTGGCGAGTAGTAGCGGAAAGCCAAGGAATGCCGTGTTCGAATAGCTGGCATTGAGCCCGAGGATCGCGGCATTGCCGATCGGCCGCCCCATGATCCGGCTGACCGCAACCGTCAGGACAAAGAACAGGAACGTGCTGACCGCGAAGACGGCGACAAAGCCGGGTTGCCAGAGCTGCGCGAAGTTCGCCTTGGCGACGATGTCGAACAGCAGCGCGGGCAGGGCAAGGTAGACGACGAAGCGATTGAGTTCGGTCGTCGAATGCGGGCTGAAGATCCCCACCCGCCGGGCAAGCCATCCCACGAGGGTCAGCGCGAAGATGGGCAGGACGATGGAGAGAATGGATAGCATTGCGGAATGGCGGCCCGGGCTTGCGTCAAAGCCCAGGGCTTATCGGGAGAAAGCCCGCAGTTCCAGCATGTCGCGGTTGCCGGCCGTGCAATTGCGAATGCAAAAAGGGCGGCCCGGAAACCGGACCGCCCCGTCAATTCCACGCGTTTGCGGGCCGTCAGGCTGCGGCGGTTTCGCCCGGACCGCCTTCGACCACGGTCAGCGTATTGCCGCCGATCGCGATCTTCTTGGGCTTCATCGCCTCGGGCACTTCGCGCACGAGGTCGATCACCAGCAGGCCGTCGGCAAGGTCGGCGGCGTCCACGCGGACATAGTCGGCCAGTTCGAACCGGCGCTCGAACCCGCGCTGGGCAATGCCGATGTGCAGCATTTCACCTTCGGGGGCCTCTTCGGGCTTGTGGCCCTTGACCACCAGCAGGTTGGCCTGCGCGGTGATGTCGATGTCGGCAGGCTTGAAGCCGGCGACCGCCAGGGTGATGCGATAGGCATCGGCGCCGCGGCGTTCGATGTTGAAGGGGGGATACTTGTCGCCCGCATTGGCGCGGCCCTGGTTTTCGATCATGTCGAAAAGACGGTCGAAGCCGACCATGGTGCGACGGTAGGGGGTAAAGTCGATACGGTTCATGACAAAAATCCTCGTTTGAGCAATCTTCGTGTGAGGAGGCCCGGATCGCCGGCGCCTCGTTTGCAAGCCATCCCCATCGTGGGCCATGACTTGTAACCCTAGATATGTTAGCCGCGCCGCGTTTCAAGGCTTGCCCAGCAAGGCGCGAGGCGGTCGCCGAAAAAATGCCAAGAGTCTGAATTCAAGGAGTGTTCGATGAGCCAGCCCAAGGTCGAGATCTATACCAAGTGGGGCTGCCCCTATTGCGTGATGGCCAAGTCGCTGCTGGACGGCAAAGGCGTGGCCTACGAGGAATACGACGTGACCATGGGCGGCGAGAAGCGCGCCGAGATGGAAGCGCGTGTGCCCGGTGCGCGCACGGTCCCGCAGGTGCTGGTCGACGGAAAGCCCTACGGCGGGTTCGACGACATCAATGCGCTCGATCGCAAGGGCGAGCTCGATCCCGTGCTGGGGCTCTGAGATGACCCGCGCCGCGCTGTTCCAGATGACCACGGGTATCGATCCCGTGGCCAACGCCCAGGCAATCGTTGCCGCCGTGGCCGACGCCAGGGCGGGCGGTGCGGCCATGCTGTTCACGCCGGAGATGTCCGGCCTGCTCGACCGGCAGCGCGACAGGGCGGCGGCGAACATCGTTTCCGAGGACGAGGACCCTGTGCTCGCCGCCGTGCGCGAAGCGGCCGCGCGCGAGGGGCTGTGGGTCCACATCGGCTCGCTGGCGGTGCGTCCCGAAGGCGGTGACGGTCGTTATGCCAACCGCGCGTTCGTGATCGACGACAAGGGCGAGATCCGGGCCCGCTACGACAAGATGCACATGTTCGACGTCGATCTGGCGACGGGCGAATCCTGGCGCGAATCCAATGCCTATGCTCCCGGTGACACGGTGGTGACGGTGGAAACCCCGCTGGGCCGCCTTGGCCTGGCGATCTGCTACGACGTGCGCTTCCCCGCACTGTTCGAGGCGCTGGGTCGGGCCAAGTGCGATGTGATAGCCACCCCGGCGGCCTTCACGGTGCCGACCGGCAAGGCGCACTGGCACCTGATGCAGCGGGCCCGCGCGGTGGAGGCGAGCGCCTATGTGCTCAGCGCGGCACAAGTGGGCAGGCATGAGGACGGGCGCGAAACATACGGTCACAGCCTTGCGATCGACCCGTGGGGCGAGATCCTGCTCGACATGGGTGGTGAAACGGCGGGGCTTGGCTTTGCCGATCTGGACCCTGCGCGGATCGCCGAAGTGCGCGCCCAATTGCCGAGCCTTGCCAATCGGCGCATGATCGCCGATTAAGTCCCAAAGCTGACGGGTTTCGCGCAAGAATATCGCCATGATTGTCTATGATCTCGAGTGCCGCTCGGCGCGCCACCGTTTCGAGGGCTGGTTCAAGTCCTCGGACGACTTCGCACGCCAGCAGGAACGCGGCCTGCTCTGCTGCCCGCAATGCGGCACCGATGAAGTGGAGAAGGCGTTGCAGGCGCCGCGACTGACCCGCAAGGGCAACCAGCGTAGCGAGCCGGTTCCGACCCGTGCGCCGCAGCCGCCTGCCGCACCCGCCGCACCGGTGGCCAGCGTGCCGCTGCCGCCGCAGGCGGTGGAACTGATCCACAAACTGGCGACGATGCAGGCCGAGGCGCTCAAGGACAGCCGCTATGTCGGCAGGAATTTTGCAGAGGATGCCCGCGCCATGCATTACGGCGAGCGCGAGCACGAAGTGATCCACGGCGAAGCCAGTGCCGAGCAGGCTCAGGAACTGATCGAGGAAGGCATTGCCGTCGCGGCCCTTCCGTTTCCGGTGGTTCCCCCCGAAAGCGCGAACTGAACGAATTGCCAATTCCGGTTCCTCACGGTAGGAGGCCGGGCAGGGGCGCCCGTAGCTCAGCCGGATAGAGCACCAGATTCCTAATCTGGGGGCCGTGAGTTCGAATCTCGCCGGGCGCACCAAAAACCTACATAAAACCAATGATTTAGACGGCGACCTTGGGGTCGCCGTCTTTGCTTTGCGCCCTCTGGCATACGATTTGGCATACGGTCGTGTGAACAGGCGTGAACGGGAGCGAACAGAATCACGCGAAAATTGAACCGCGTGAATTCGAATCGCTACGGTGGTCCCATCGAAAACAGGGACTGAACACGTGTTAAAATCTTGGACTGTGCAGGAATTGAACGGCCTTTTGAGGAGGGGCGTGACGTTCCGAGCGAAATGCCCGCGCACCAAAGGGCTGGCCATCGAGAACAAGCCTCGCGGGTGCGTTTGGGAGTGGCAACGGCGGGTCGCAGGTACTGCAAGAACGATTCGTCTGGGGCAGTACCCTGCCATGGGAATTGCGGACGCTCGCGCGAAGGCTGCGGAGATGAACGAAGACCTCGCAGCCGGAATTGACGTTTACGTCAAATATGGTGCTGGCGTTGCGAAGATCGACCCGGCAAAGCCCGTCCGTGGGCGCATGACGTGCGCTCAGGCGTGGGAAGTCCACCTCGCTCGATCCACGAACAAAGAAAGCACAAAGCGGGACAAATGGGGCTTTTGGAAAAAGCACTGGCAGCCCGCCATTGGCGACCGACTGGTGACAGAGATCAAGTATGACGACCTCATGGACGTGGTTGAAGACCTTCGAGATGAAGGTAAGGACGGCGCAGCCGATACAGGTATCCGATATGTGAAAAAGTTCTTCGCATGGGCGGAGGCGAACCCACGCCTCACGGGATTGAGCGAGACCCCGGCCCGCAAGCTCCGGCCCGAGGCGGTGACGAAACGGACCCGCTTTTTCACCGATCAGGAAATTTGCTGGTTTTGGTCGGCGGTGGGGGAACTCACTCCGGTGTGGCGTGATTTTTTCCTGACCCTTCTCCTCACGGGTCAGCGCAGGAGTGAAATCCGACTGCTAGCGCGCGAAGAGGTCGAGGATCGCCACCTCAATATCGGACCTGAGCGGATGAAGAACAATCTTCGCCACCTCTTGCCACCGGGACCGATGGCGTGGCGGTTGATCTCGGAACGGATGGCGCGCCACAATTCCCGGTTCGTGTTCCAGTCGCCGATTTCCATTGATGAGGACGCGCCCATCGGTGGAGTGTCGAAGGCGATGGCGAAGCTCCGGGGCCTCATGGCGGAACAGGCTGAGGAGGCCGGGGCGGTCATTGAGCGATGGACGATTCACGATCTCCGCAGGACGTTCCGGACCGGTGCTGCCAACATCCGTGGCAAGGATGAGCGCCGGGTGCTGGAGAAGGATCATATCGAGCGGGTCATGAGCCACAAGATCGGCGGCGTTGAGGCCCACTATGACCACTCGGACTATTTTCCGGATAAGAGGTTTGTGCTGACGACGTGGGAGAACCGTCTCCGAGAGATCGTCGGGAAAGAGGCGTTCGAATTATATTGAATCGAACTTGAGCGAATCTGTACTCGTTCGTCATCTTAAACAAGGATGAACGAGTACTTACAATGCTGAGCACAAACGCAAACGATATGGAGTATGCAGCCTTTAACGCAATTCGGTCCGATGCAGATCGTCTTATGACAAATCGGGAGGTCTGTCAGAAGATCAACCTGAGCAGGACTTGGTTATATCACGCGGAACGGGATGGCCGCTTCCCCAATTCTGTCGCGGTTGGCCAGAGGAGGTTTTGGCGATCCAGCGCGGTCGAAAAATGGATAGCCTCACTCTGAGTGATAGGTTGAAGCGAAAAAGCCCGGAGCGATCCGGGCTTTTCGTTGGTCAGTTGAAGGTCGGTTCGTCGGGCATCGTCGAATGATCGTAGACCATGCTTCGGTTGAACATCGAGGCGTGAAACTCGAACAACTCGCGCATGGATTCGTCCGACATCTCCTCCCCATCGTCGTCGATGACCACCGGAGTGGGCACGAATGTAAGGGGCTCGGCGAACCCGAGGGGGTTGAAATCATCAGGGGTGAAGCGATCACGCTCGACAAGCTCATAGTATTCAGCGTCGGTGATCGTCATTGTGGAGCGGCGTGCAAAATTGACCCCCTTAGCGGGGTGATCGGCGTCTAAAATTGACCCCCTTCATCTCATTGTGAGAAGCGCCGCCGTTTCGGTTCCGGACGGCGGGTACAGGGATGTTGGTTGTGGAGACGATTACGAGGATCCGTCGGGAGCACCGGGACGGTAAGCCGATCAAGGCGATAGCGCGGGATTTGCGGCTGTCGCGCAACACGGTGCGCAAGGCGATCCGGGCGCCGAACGCGGATGCCAGTTACGAGCGCAAGGAACAGCATCGGCCGCAGACCGGCCCTTTCAGCACTCGCCTGGAAGAACTGCTTGAAGAGAACGAAGGGCTGCCCCGGCGTGACCGGCTTCGCATGACGCGGATCCATGATCTGCTTCAGCGCGAAGGGTTTGGCGGCTCTTATGACGCTGTGCGGCGCTATGCTGCACGCTGGAAGCGTGAGCGTCGCGTTGACGCCGGCGATATGACCAAGGCGTTCATCCCGTTGATGTACCGGCCCGGCGAGGCTTACCAGTTCGACTGGAGCCATGAGGACGTCGAGATCGCCGGCAAGCCAATGCGCGTGAAGGTCGCGCATATGCGGTTTTGCTGGTCACGGGCACCATTTGTCCGTGCCTATCCTCGCGAGACGCAAGAGATGGTGTTCGACGCACATGCCCGCGCCTTTGCCTTCTTCGGTGGGATTCCGACGCGCGGCATCTACGACAATATGAAGACGGCGGTGACGACGGTGTTCACCGGCAAGGAACGCCTGTTCAACCGGCGGTTTCTGATCATGACGGACCACTATCGCGTTGAGCCGGTGGCCTGTAGTCCTGCCGCAGGGTGGGAGAAGGGTCAGGTCGAGAACCAGGTTCAGACCAGTAGGGAGCGCCTGTTCAAGCCGCGCCTGCGCTTTGCCAGCCTCGAGGAACTGAACATCTGGCTGGAAGCCGAGTGCCGGCGCTGGGCGGAACGCAACCAGCATCCTGACCAGGAAGGCATGACGATCGCGCAGGCGCTGGAGGTGGAGCGGCCGATGCTGCAACCGCTACCGGTTCCCTTCGACGGGTTCTTCGAGAGCGAACACGTAGCCAGTTCGACGTGCCTCGTGAGCTTCGATCGCAATCGGTACTCGGTGATGGCAAAGGCGGCCCATCAGGCTGTGCAGGTGCGGGCCTATGCAACGCGCATCGTGATCCGCTGCGACGGCGCTGTCGTGGCCGAACACGAACGGGTCTTCGGCCGGAACCAGACAATCTTCGATCCATGGCACTACCTGCCCATCCTCGCCCGCAAGCCCGGTGCGTTGCGCAATGGTGCTCCCTTCCAGGACTGGGCTCTCCCACCTGCACTGGCCCAATTGCGGCGTAAGTTGGGCAAGGGCGACGATGCCGACCGGCGCTTTGTACGCGTCCTCGCCGCTGTCCCCGAAGATGGCCTGGAGGCTGTCGAGGCCGCAGTGCGCGAGGCACTCAGCGCCGGTACTATCAGCGACGAGATCATCCTCAACATCCTGTCCCGTCGCCGCGAGCCTCATGATGCCCAGGCTATGGACGTCGTCGTCAACCTGAAGCTCAAGCATCCGCCAGAGGCGAACTGCGGCCGCTACGATACCGTGCGAGACCTCGATGCAGCGGCATGAGATCATGGCCGCCCTCAAGGGGCTGGGGCTCAAGGGCATGGTGGCGGCCTTCGATGATGCCGTCACCAACGGCATCCGCCGAGACAGAACGGTCATGGAGATGTTGGGCGACCTGTTGCGTGCGGAGACGGCGCACCGGGATGCGGCATCGATCCGTTATCGCATGACCGCAGCCAAGCTTCCGGCGATCAAGGACCTGGATGGGTTCATGTTCGATGGCACGCCGATCAACGAAGGACTGATCCGCTCGCTTCATACGGGCTCGTTCCTGCCGGAACGGCGCAATATCGTGCTGATCGGCGGAACAGGCACGGGCAAGACTCATCTGGCTCTCGCCATCACCGCCGCAGTGGTGCGCGCCGGTGCCAGAGGCCGATACTTCAATACGGTCGATCTGGTGAACCGGCTTGAGGAAGAGGCTCGCCTGGGCAAGGCCGGCAGCCTTGCCACCCAACTCTCGCGGCTTGATCTCGTGGTGCTTGACGAGCTCGGCTACCTGCCGTTCGCCCGGTCCGGTGGCCAGATGCTCTTCCACCTGATCAGCAAGCTCTACGAAAAGACCTCGGTCATTATCACGACCAATCTCGCCTTCGGCGAATGGCCGAGCGTCTTCCACGACCCCAAGATGACCACCGCTCTTCTCGATCGCATCACGCACCACTGCGACATCATCGAGACGGGCAATGACAGCTGGCGGTTCAAAAACCGGAACTGAGCCGAAAACCCCTTCCCCCGGACCCCCATCCCCGGCGGTTAACCCGGTGGGTCAACAGGGACCTCCCACGGACGCCGCCGCCAGCACACCTGACGGTGCGCGTCGTCGTCCGTGGGCCCCTCCTATCGACTACCGGGATAACCGCCAGACTACCGAAAGGTGGGGTCAATATTGGGCGCCGATAGGGGGTCAGTTTTGCGCGCCGGTTGACACTGTTTTCGGGCCATCTTGGAAGTACCGAGCGCCCCCAGAACCTTGAGCGCGCTCGCAATCGACCCACTACCGTCCTCGACCGCCGCAACGGTATTGACCATGATCCCGGCGCGGCGCGCGACTTCGGCCTTGCTCCATTTTAATTTCACACGCCGATGTCGGAATTGTTCGGCGAGGTTCGCACCACGGGCCAGCCCGACGATGTGGAAATCCAATGCCTCCATGGCCCGGATCATGAGGTCGAACGATCCCACGCCCTTTTCCAAGCGCGCGATAGCCTGCTCATTGGTGTCTAGTGGATTGACCGGAACGAAAGAGTCCAGTTGGGGATTCCCACTGGCTTGCTGGCGTGTCAGTCTCGGAGGATGCGTGATGGGATCAGCTTCATCGTTTCGGCCTCCGACCGTCAACGCCTGCACGACATCGTGTCGGCGCCCTTGAGTCCACAGAAACATGTCTGGCGCGCCCGTATCGTTCTTTTGAGCAGCGACGGCCTGGGCACCTCGGCGATTATGACGGCAACAGGAAAGTCGAAGACCTGCGTGTGGCGCTGGCAGGAGCGTTTCATGCACGAAGGCGTCGATGGCCTGCTCCGCGACAAGTCCCGTCCGCCCGGCAAGGCGCCGGTATTGCCCAAGCGCGTGGCCGAAATTGTCCGGCTTACGCAGGAACCGCCGCCGCATGAGGCAACCCACTGGACGGCGCGCGCGATGGCCAAAGCGGTCGGGCTTGCCGTTTCGACAGTGCAGTCGATCTGGAAGGCGCATGGGCTTGCTCCGCATCGCTGGCGCAGCTTCAAGCTGTCGAACGATCCGGCTTTCGCCGAAAAGCTCACCGAGATCGTCGGCCTCTATGTCGATCCCCCCGCCCATGCGGTGGTCCTGTCGATCGACGAGAAATCGCAGATACAGGCGCTCGACCGCACCCAGCCCGGTCTGCCGATGAAGAAGGGCCGCGCCGGCACCCTGACCCATGACTACAAGCGCCACGGCACGACCACGCTGTTCGCTGCGCTCAACGTGCTCGACGGAACCGTGATAGGGCAGAACATGCAGCGCCACCGCCACCAGGAGTTCATCCGCTTCCTCAATCGGATCGAGCGTGAAGTACCCAAGGGCAAGGCGATCCACGTGATCCTCGACAACTATGCCGCACACAAGAAGGACAAGGTCCAGGAGTGGCTCGCCCGCCATCCGCGCTGGACTTTCCACTTCACGCCGACATCTTCCTCATGGCTCAATGCCGTCGAGGGCTTCTTCGCAAAGCTGACCAGGCGGCGCCTTAAGCACGGCGTCTTCCACTCCGTCGTCGACCTCCAGGCTGCCATCAACCGGTTCATCCGGGAGTACAACGCCGACAACCCCAAGCCCTTCATCTGGAAGGCCAATCCGGACGAAATCATCGCGGCTCGAAATCGAGGGTTCCAAACGTTGGAGTCAATCCACTAGCCGTTTCGCGAGCGCGGATTGGGTCAATCCCTTCCCACGACGGGCCTGAACCAATTCATCGAGCAAAATCATAGCGCTGCACCATTCACATTTTGAGTGGTGCTCATGGTCGCTGGCAGGGGGAAGGGCAAGATCGTAAAAGTCAATTTTTTGAACTTACGACACCGAATTGCACTCGTTGACTAAATAACTGTGCAATGAATAAAAGAAACGCGAGCGGCGCGAAAACCGCACTTACGAAAGAAATTCTAGACGCCATTTATAGCTATGATTCGGAGAATGGATATTTCATCCGTTTGAACGACTCGGGAAAGTATCGAAAGGGTACTATTGCTGGATCGGTTCATAAGCATATCGGATATACCGAAATCCGCATAGGTGGTGTGAACTACTATGCTCACCGCCTCGCTAATCTGACGATGACGGGAGAATGGCCTTCGGCTCAAATGGACCACATCAACGGGCTTCGGTCCGACAATCGGTGGGCGAACCTGCGGGCTGCGTCACCTTCCGAGAACACCAGAAACCAACCGGGTTGGGCGAGTTCCGGTCACAAGTGCGTCACGACCTATGACACGCAGGCATTTGGCCCACGATACCGGGTCAAGGTCGTCCGCGAGGGCGAAACGTTCCAGCAGGTTTTCGCCGATCTCGAACAGGCGATCACCTTCCGCGATTCGACTATCCGTTATCACGACGGTGCCTTTGCGAATACCAGCCATCGCGACGATAACTGATTTCGAACTTCTAATTTAAAATCACATCATAGGAAAACGAAAAAGCCCGGAGTGATCCGGGCTTTTTCTATTTTGATTTTGCAATTGTTTTGGCGGGAGGTTGTTCTATCGCTGCGGTCGTCGCGACTGATATTGCGCGCTTGATGCCAGAAAGGTTATTTTTCCTTGCGACCAATGCGACTGCTCCATGCAGCACCTTGCCTTCGAC
This sequence comes from Sphingomonas sp. IC081, assembly GCF_006874585.1. GTDB lineage: Bacteria > Pseudomonadota > Alphaproteobacteria > Sphingomonadales > Sphingomonadaceae > Novosphingobium. The sequence goes on along the minus strand of NZ_CP029761.1, from coordinate 1,629,098 downwards.
GTTTTCACTTCCGACGCGTACCTTCCTCATGATTTGCATGACAGCGGGAGGATCGGCCTCGATCAGCGACAGGAGGGTCCGCGCAGGCCCTTCGGGTGCCCGTCGATCCTGTTCCCAGTCGCGGATCGTCGAGACCGGGATGTCGAAGGTTTCCGCGAATTTCGTCTGCGAGAGTTTTGTCTTGGCGCGGATCGCCTTCACGTCGGGGCCGCCAGCTACGCGCGCACGGGAGGTATCGCCACCCGCATACGCGATGGCGTCCTCTAGCCCTGCGGCTATTTTCTTAAATGCGAACTTGCTCATAATTGTTTTGCTTCCGTGGCGAGAACAGGCAGGTTTGTTATTTTTTGTAATTTGATTTCAGTATCTTACATAAGTCGGAGAGTTCGTTTTGTTCACTCTTGGTGAGTGACACTTTTTCGTTCTTTCCGAACACAGTGATGAGAAAGAGCGGAATGTCACCACCGCCATAGTAGGTGATGACCCGGTATCCACCAGACTTGCCGCCGCCCGGTTTCTTAACTCGAACTTTCCGGGCTCCGCCGCAGCCCTTCATGATGTCACCAGTTTCCGGGTCTGCGGCGAGCATGTCCACGACCGCAGCGCGCTCGTCATCTGACATACCCGCATCCGCTGCGTCTGCGATGAACGATTTGGTTTCAACGACACTGTGTAACATGTAGGCCGCTCTACGGCAATGCCGTATGGTCGTCAACCGCAAATCATACGGCAATGCCGTAGATCATTCGACCCTAAATATCGGATGCTGACTGACTCCGTCCTCCTCCAAGCCTTCCCGACCATGCCCGCCGCGACCCGCAAGATGGTCCTCGACCACGCTCCCGCCGCGATGGAGCGATTCCAGATCAACACCCCGCGCCGGGTCGCCGCGTTCCTCGGTCAACTCGCTCACGAAAGCGCCGGGTTCACGCGCATGATCGAGAACCTCAACTATTCGGCCAAGCGGTTGCGCGAGGTTTGGCCCAGCCGGTTCCCCAGCGCAGGCGTCGCCGCGCAGTATGCCAACCGTCCCGGAGCAATCGGGGCGCGTGCCTATGGCTCACGCATGGGCAACGGTGATGAGGTGTCCGGGGAAGGATTCAAGTTCCGTGGCCGCGCGTGGATTATGGTCACCGGACGGAACAACTACCTCGCGGTGGCGAAGGCCATGGGCATGACGCTCGACGAAACCGTGACCTATCTCGAAACCCCGGCTGGCGCATTCATGGCGTCGGCATGGTGGTGGCAGACCCATCGCCTCAACGAACTTGCCGATGGCTGGCAGATCACGGCCAGCACCAAGGTCATAAACGGTGGCGAGAACGGGCTCAAAGACCGCAAGGCGAAGTGCAACGCTGTTCTCGAAGCGCTGGAGGCCGCAGCATGACCCGCGCCGATCTCATCGCCCGTTGGGTCGCGGCAGGCTGCCCGGATGATGCCTTTTTCCGCTCTGAGGCCTCTCAGGGGAAGCTTGTGACGCTGGGGCTGCCGAAGTGGTGGGCCACGGTTCGGCTCATTCCACGGCCTGATGAGGGCAAGGGGAAGGGGAAGGGTAAACGGAAATGAAAAACGGGGCCAATCGGCCCCGTTTTCAATTTCACTTCAAATCATGTGGCGATTATCGATCCACCACTTCGCGGATCGGTTACCAATGATCTCTACGTCATTGCCTCCGCGCTCTAGGTATCCGCGCCGGATGTCCCCGGCCCATGCAATTTGCTTCTCCGAGCCGCTCAGAGCGCCAAGGCGCGGATCGTTGCCCTCATCCTCCATAGCATCGGCAAGGCGGCTATTCAGGTCACGTTTGCGCCATTTTTCCGCTGCCTCCACGTGCAGCTTCTTTTGCTCGTATTGCTCACGGTAAGCCGGGAAGTTGTCCGCGAACAGTTCTGCGTCGGCGATATTCCGGAACCAGATCGTTTCAAACGGCGCATTCTTGCCCCGGCGATAGACGTGCAACCGCATGGTTTCGACCCGTTCAAGCGGATAGAGGTCCGACGATCCAGCTTCGACGAGTTCGGCCCATTCGACATAGGTTTCGATGTCTGTGTCACCGATCAGGTCGAAATAGACCTTGAAGTTGTTGCGCAACTCAATTGAGTTTGGTGTTCTGCGAACTACTCGGTCGCGCGCCCCAAGAGTAATCGACGTGCGACCTTGAGACGCAAGAAACGTGTAGGCACTGGTGCTCGTGTCCTTTGATTTAAATTCGGTTCGGCGACGGCGCGGAATGCGTGTAAGATTGTAGATGCTCAAGTTAAGTTCCTTCAGATGGTTCTACAAAATTATGTAGTGCCATCTGTGCCGTCAAGCGGACGAATAATCCTCTTTTTTGTAGTGCCATTTTTGCATCTACCACTTTTTATGATATTCGTTTTTGAGATTTTTTACTTTGAAGTTATCGATTGCCGTGCGTGCTCGCCCATGCCCTGATGAGCGAAACGGACAGGCCAAGCGCGGAATTTAAAATTTGGCTTGTACGCCACGCCTCTACCATGTACGTACATGCCATGATATACGGAAACGAAAAGTCCTCGCGCTTTGAAATGCGAGCATCGCCCGAATGGTTGGTCGCCGTCGATGATTGGCGTCGTCAACAAGCCGTGATCCCGTCGAGGGCTGAGGCTATCAGGTTGCTAGCGGAAATCGGGCTTCAGGCTTCTGCGATAGCTTCCGAGGTCGGTGCCACTAGTGACGTTGGGAAGGCTGCCCACGATTCTGGAGGCGCGTTCATAATCGATCTCATCCATAAGAAGATCGCTCAGGGTCCAGTCGCTCATTTTCAAGGAAATCGGCATGATCCCGAGGGCCATCCCGGAGTAAAGTGAGGATCACCATGGGCCCAAGACGATGTCCGACGATCAGCTTGTCGAAGCATGGGATGCGGTCGAGGATGGCGAGCACCTGACCTCAGAGCCCGATTCAAAAGTGTCTCAAGCGTAGCAATATCTTGCGGTTCTGCGGATGAGCATGCGGATAGAAGCGATCGTGGCCCAGGCGGTAGACGAGGCGATGGTCGCCTCCCAGTCCTTTGCGAGGCGGCGGCACCGCCCCAGCCAGGCGAACGTGCGCTCGACGACCCAGCGGCGCGGGAGGACTTCGAAGCCCTCGGCCTTGTCGGAACGCTTGATGATCTCGATTACCCAATTCCCGACTTTGGCGAGTGCTCTCCTGAGCTTGTCTCCGGCGTAGCCACCATCGGCGAAGATATGGCGCAGCCAGGGGAAGCGCTGGCATATGCCTTTGAGCACGTCGACGGCGCCATCACGGTCCTGAATATCGGCGGTGTGCACGAGGATGGAGATCAGAAAACCGGAGGTGTCGGTCAGGATATGACGCTTGCGGCCTTTGACTTTCTTGCCCGCGTCATATCCACTCGGGCCGCCGCTTTCGGTCGTTTTCACGCTCTGGCTATCGATGATGCCCGCACTGGGAGAGGCTTCGCGCCCCTCGATCTCTCGCAGGTTCATGACCAGCAGCGTGTTCATCACCTCGAACAATCCCGCGTTACGCCAGGCGTAGAAATAGCGCCGAACCGTCGAGACCGGTGGAAAGCACTTGGGCAGCAGGCGCCAGGCACACCCGGCCGAAGCCAGATAGAGCAGCGCGTTGGCCACTTCGCGCATATTCGTGCTGCGCCGCCGACCGCCTTGCTTTGCCGGGGGAATGAACGGGGCCACCAGCGCCCACTCCTTATCCGTCATGTCGCTTGGATAACGCAGTCCCTTGCGGCTATGCTCCTCTCGAGCAATGCCAGTCCATGCCATTGATCACTCCATCTCTCGCAAGGACGGCGTGAATCATAACATGCTGGTATTGCTCAACAACTTTTGGATCGGGCTCTCAATGATATCCTTGCGAGATTATTGCCTCGATTTAATCTCGCGCGGGCTTGGTGCCTTGTTGAATTAATCTCGCACGGCTGCCGGCAGTGGCGGTTTTATCCTCGCACCGTTATTATTTTTCATCGTTGCTATGTCGGTCATAGATCATCAAGATTGCCCAATGTAATGTGACTTTGAAAGGATATTTCAGTGACTGCACCGGCAAAAGCGAAGCGGGGTCGGCCCTTCGGCGACGGGGGTATCGACGACGAGCGCCTGAGGGCCATCGCGATTCTTAGGCTGTCTGATCCGGCGATCTCCATTGCTGCCGCAGCTAGGAAGGGTTGCGGGCCGCTCAATGACGCGGAAATCCGTAGGTTGCAGGACAAGTGGAAGAAGCGCGGCAACGAATTCATGTCCGAAGTACGGAGCAAGCGAGAGGCCGAGGCGATGGCTGCGGCGGAAGCTGCGATAAAGGAAGTCTATGCGTCTGGTGTAACCGGTGGCCTTAATGTTGGCGTTTCGTCTATTTCGCCAACTAATTATTTTATGCCGTCAGGCATGGATGCCAGTATTTTTGATCGAATTAATGAGGAACAGAAATATCATGAGAAGATGGAGGCCGTTTCGCGCATGAATGTCAGGGACGAAATCTTCGATGTCAACGGCGGAGCAAAAGTCGGCCATTGGGCGGCGTAAAACCAGACCATCGTGTTACATGCCGGGGGGAGTGGCGTGAGGGCGTAGCCCGAGGGCCACTCCCCCCGGCATTGGCTTGATTTTCAGGGTTTGGTTTTGGCCTTGCGGGCCCGGCTGTGAGCGAGGCGATAGCTTTCGCCATTCATCTCGAGGATGCTGACGTGATGGGTCAGGCGATCGAGGAGCGCGCCTGTGAGACGCTCGGATCCGAAGGTTTCGGTCCATTCGTCGAAGGGCAGGTTGCTGGTGATCAAGGTGGAGCCGCGTTCGTAACGCTGGGAAATCAGCTCGAACAGCAGTTCGGAGCCGGTCTTGGAGAGCGGTACGAAGCCCAGTTCGTCGATGATGAGCAGTTTGTATCCGACCATCTGCTTCTGGAAGCGCAGGAGACGCCGCTCGTCGCGCGCCTCCATCATTTCGCTGACCAGCGCCGCCGCAGTGGTGAAGCCCACCGACAGCCCTTTCTGGCATGCTGCCAGTCCGAGCCCCAACGCTACGTGCGTCTTTCCGGTGCCAGATGGCCCCAGAGCGATGGCGTTCTCACGCCGCTCGATCCACTCGCAGCGCGCCATCTCAAGCACCTGCATCTTGTTGAGCCTGGGGATGACGGTGAAGTCGAAGCTGTCGAGGCTTTTGACGGCGGGGAAGCGCGCGGCCTTGATACGCCGCTCGACCATACGACGCTCCCTGTCGATCATTTCCATCTCGACGAGACGGGCGAGGAAGCGGATATGATCGACGCCTTCGGCGGCACATTGCCGCGCGAGCTTGTGATGCTCTCGCAGGCACGTAGGCAACTTGAGTGCCTTGAGATGATGAGCGAGAAGAAGCTCCGGGGCCTGATCGCTCATGCGGCTTCCTGCCTGTCGGAGAGCAGGCTCAGATAGGCTCTGGCAAAAGTCTTCTCGACCGTTGTGCGTGGCAGGAAGGGATAGACGTCCAGGTCGAGCCTGGGCGGTACGCGTTCGACCCGGCACAGGACGAGGTGCTTGACGGCATCGAAGCCGATGGCGCCAAGGGCGATGGCCTGTTCCACCGCCGCCTGGAGATCGGCGATGGCGAACGTTTCCAGCAGGCGCAGCACTTGCACATATTCGCGCCTGCCATGTTTGTGCATGCGCCCTTCCATCAGCCGCTGCAGTGTCGTGAACGCTTCGGGCAAATCCCAGCCCTGCAAAGGCGCGGCCTGGTCGAATGCGTTGATCTTCTGCTCGATCAGCGGGAGATAGTGGAGCGGGTTGAAGATAACCTCCTCGCGGGCATAGCAACGAGGATGACGGGCGATGACTTCGCTGCGGCAGCCGACCACCACCTCATCGACATAGGCCCTGATCCAGACTTCCTGATGGCCCCAGGCCACCGGAACCGAATAATCGTTGGTCCTGTAGCGCACCAGGGATTGCGAGGAGACCCGCCCGCCCGCCTGATCGCAGGCTTCGAAGGGTGTAGCGGGCAGAGGCTGCATGGCCGCGAGATCGCGTTGCAAGCGCTCACCGATCGTCTCGCTCTGTCCGCGCACCTTGTCCTGCTGGCGCTTGCGGCATTGCTCCTCCAGCCACATGTTGAAGGCCTCCCAGGTCGGGAACTTCGGGATCGGCACCATGAAATTGCGGCGGCAGTAACCAACCAGCCCTTCCACATTGCCTTTCTCGTTCCCCTTGCCCGGGCGGGCATAGCGGTCGCGGATCACGTAATGCGACAGGAAAGCGCTGAACAGCGTAGCACGCTTGCGCGTGCCGTCTGGCAGGATCTTCGCCACAAGACAGCGGTCGTTGTCGTAGACGATCGATCGCGGCACCGCCCCGAAGAACGCGAAGGCATGAACGTGACCGTCCACCCAGGCCTCCGCCACTGCCGCCGGATAGGCCCGCACATAGCAGGCATCACTGTGCGGCAGATCGAGCGCGAAGAAGTAGGCTTTCTGCAGGACCCCGCCGATCTCCACCAGAGCTTCCCCGAAATCGGCCTGCGCATCTCCCGCCGGGTGCGCCAGTGGCACGAACATTTCCCGGCTGCGCTGCTCGCGCTCGCGGATGTAATCCTTGATGATCGTATAGCCGCCGGTGAAACCATGCTCGGTGCGCAAACGGTCAAATACCCGCTTCGCCGTATGGCGCTGCTTGCGTGGGACACTGCGGTCCCCTTCAAGCCATCCATCGATGATCGCCACAAACCCGTCCAACTTCGGGCGCTGCGGTACAGACTGACGCCGGTAACCCGGTGGCGATGAAAATGACAGCATCTTGCGCACCGTATCGCGCGACACATTGAAACGCTTCGCCGCCGCCCGTTGGCTCATGCCATCCGCGCAAGCCAAACGGACCTGAAGATAAAGTTCCACGCTGTAGATCCCCACACCTCCCTGACTTGGCAGAAAGGCTTCAAGGTGGACGACTTTTACGCCGCCCGCAGCGGGACTATCCCGCCGCTAGCGTGGCCGAATATTGCTCCGCCGTTCTCAGGCATTCAAAACATATCATCTCGCTCATGACGAACAGATTATAAGCTGGTCTCCGGCATTAAGGCAAAATGATGTCTTCGAGGGGATTGCGGTACTGACTGATCGAAGGTTTGTTTATTACAGGAGCGGCTTGCTTACTGAAGCTATTGAGCCATGGCCATTGAGTAAGATCAATTCGATTGAGGCCCGCAAGGGTTTGCTATGGTATAGTCTCAAGCTTTTCACTGGCAACGATGTCCTCTCACTCACTTCAAATGAGAAAGTTGCCTGTGAGCGGGTGGCGCGCCATCTGCAAATTGCTGTCGGTATGATCAATGATGGCCTGTATGACGATCTCGATGACGGCTTTGAGGACGACGATGAGGCTGATGCTGGAGCAGGCGATCTCGTCGAATTGCTTCATAAGTTGGACGACCTGAAGAAAAAGGGAATCCTGACCGAAGAGGAATTCGCGCAAAAGAAGGCTGAAATACTCGCGCGAATATAAGCGTGTGGTCTAACCAGCGGCTGGCTATGATCTTCATCGAACATATTTTCGGTTATGACGCGCCCCCGATCTCGTTGACTAAATAGAATGTCAGGTCGTCACCTCTCGACCTCACCCGGTCGGTCGAGGCGCATTCCGACCGACCGGAGGATGCCCCATCGGGGGCGGATCGTGGTCGAGACCCTCGGGGAGGGGGTGGTTCGATCACGAAAACGTGCGTCTGGGAAACCGGCCGCCAAGTCACGCACGCGACGCCGCATTTCCGCAAGTTATTTTTCGGATCAGGCAAGGGGGTTACTGGCTGTATCTGCGCACGATTTCACTGGCTGCGTGAGATAGTTCAGGGAACAATGTGCTGCCGTTTATGCCCAGTCCGTCCAACTCGCGCCGGATTGGTGCTTTCGCTGATTGGGGAATGTCGATCATAGTGCGAGAGATCGTGTCCGGTGATTTGCTATTCCCTCTAACTCGAACGACTTTGAGGCCAAAAATTATGAATGCACCATGCTGTGCGATTATTCGGCTATTTTGCATTTTTGGCGTAACGTAGAACCCCTTTATTAAATCCTTCGGGTTAATTATTGGACGAAAGTGGGGTTTTTCCGCTCTGATAAACTGCAAAAGCCTGTCGCACGATCTTAGTTTGTTGAAATCATCTAATTCCATTTCTTCATTTCTGAGAAGTTCAGATTTTTCTTCATCCGTCAGATTTGCAAGGTTGGCGGCGCAAGATACGCTATCGCTATCAAAATACTTACGGCGACTTTTGGGCACGTCGTAGATAATCACTCGCCCGTCGATATCTCCATGTTTAGAGCGAGATGGCTCCGTGGCAAAGAATAGGGCGACTAGCGGGTTTGAAGATACATCCATTAATCTCGTAGGAAGGCCGTAGTGCTGCATTCGCACGAGTCGATCAAACATATTTAAATCTTGACTGAACTCCTGTGGGTGGATGGAATGCAGGTCTCTAATTGCGCTGTATTCATGGGTGAGAAGTTTTGAATTTTCTCTGAGTAATCCGGGATTGTCTAACCACTTTGAGTTTCGTTGTCCGCGAAATGTATGGATAGATGTTGATCGCTTGCTCAGTTTAGCTATTTCATTAATGTATTCAGTAACGCTTTCAATTCTTGATTCAGTAGTCATAATTTCCTCAAAATTAAATGCGAATGCTTATGCATAATGTTGTGGTTCCGACAAGGCGCTCCGTTGGGATTTGTATAGAGCATAAATACCGGGGTCATGCCCCGCACATCAACACCCACAATCATCAAGGAAAAGGCCGGTAACCCCGGCAAACGTCCTCTCAACCGATCCGAACCCCAACCCTCTGGCGGTCCCATTCGCCCCACGGTGATGACTGCCGCTGCCCGCAAGGTTTGGGTGCGCCTCATCGATGCCATGCCTCGTGAGGTCTATACCGCATGTGATGGGGCACTCCTCGCCGCCTACTGCGAAGCTGTGGCCGCCCACCAGACTGCGACGAAGCTGATCGCCGCTAAGGATTTCGAAGCAATCGGCGCAGGCTCGACCGGTCAATCCGTCATCCACCCCGCTTACAAGCTTCAGGCCGATCAGGTGCGGCTCATTGCCACCCTCGGGCAGCGACTTGGACTCGACCCTATCGCCCGACAGGCCATCAACAGCACCCCGGCTCAGACCGATGAGGGAGACCCGTTCGCGTCTCTGATCCACTGATGTGGCGGGATACGGCGCGTGCCGACCGCGTCATCAATTTTCTCAACCTGCTTCCCATCGTTGACGGCCCTGCGAAGGGCCAGCGCTTCCACGTCGATCCTTGGCTGGAGGCGTGGATTCGTGACATCTACGAGCCCCATGGCGACGGTGATCGACCGTCACGTCTCGTGCGTCGTGCTGTCCTCTCAGTTGCGCGGAAAAACGCAAAATCCTACGCAGTGGCGGGCCTGCTTCTCGCGCATCTGGTCGGTCCGGAAGCGCAGGAGAACGCGCAAATCTATTCCTGTGCAAATGACCGTGAACAGGCATCGGTTATTTTCCGCATGTGCTCCAACATGATCCGTGCGACCCCCGCGCTCGACCGGATTCTCAAGGTTGTACCCTCGACGAAGACCATTTTCGTCCGGGCATCAAATGTCAAAGGCGCGGGATCGACGTACAAGGCGCTGTCGGCAGAATCTTCCACCAAGCACGGTCTTGGTCCTGCGTTCTTCGTCTTCGACGAACTCGGCGAAGCCCGAGACGATGAACTTTGGAACACGATGCTGGATGGTCAGCAGGCCATTGAAAGTCCGCTAGCGATTGCGATCAGCACGCAGACCAACGATCCGCAGCATCCCCTGTCATTGATGATCGATGACGGCCTTCGTCGAGACGATGACGGTAACAAGATCGATGAGACCATCGTTGTCCACCTTCATGCCGCCGATGAGGGCTGCGACCTTCTCGATGAGGCGCAATGGGTCAAGGCAAACCCGGCCCTGCTCCACTGGAAATCTTTCGAACCGATCCGCGCCGCAGCGCAGGAAGCTTCCCGAATGGCCTCAAAAGAGGCCAATTTCCGCCTTCGTTATCTCAATCAACGGGTCAATCCCTTCACGACGCTGATCAGTCAGGCTGCGTGGAAGGCGTGTCGCGCCGACGCGGTGGAGTTCGTGGAGGGCGATCCCGTCTATCTGGCTCTCGACATGTCTCGGCGCACCGACTTGACCGCGCTGGTGATGGTTAGCGCCGACGATAGCGCGCGCGTTCGCGCATGGTTCTGGAAACCCGCCGACCTCGTTGCCGAGCACAGCAAGCGCGACGGTGTCAGGTATGATCTTTATGCACAGCAAGGTCGCCTCGAAACCTGCCCCGGATTGCTCATCACGCCGCGCCAGATCGCGGGTACCCATCCGGCGGATCCCGCCTTGCCGATGAGGTAAGGGACCGGTCTTAAGTGCGCTCTTAAGAGTGCGCTTAGGAGCGGTCGATGGGTCAGATGACAGTGTTTTCCGGGCCGGAGCGGCGTCGCCGTTGGAGCGACGAGGAACGGCTGGAGATCCTGAGCGAGGCCTTCGCACCCGGGGCCTGCGTCGCCGAGGTCGCACGGCGACGTGATGTGTCGACCGCGCTGGTCTACACGTGGCGGCGTAAGCTGCGCGATGCTCACTCCGAGCCCGAACCGGACGATTTGGCGGCTCCCGATTTCGCCGCGGCCGTGATGATCGAAGATCTCGACGTCGCTCCTTCCGGCCTGCAGCCCGCGATCGTCATCGACCTGGCCCGCGGCAAGCGGATCAGCATTTTTGCCTCGGCTTTGCCGGCGCTGGTGGCTTCGGCGTTGAAGGCATTGCGATGATCCCCTCAGGCGCCCGTGTTTGGATCGCGATGGGGCACACGGATATGAGGAAGGGGATGCAGGGACTGGCCTTGCTGGTCCAACAGGGCCTCAAGCGCGATCCCCATGGCGGCGATCTGTTCGTGTTCCGCGGGCGGGCCGGATCTCTGGTGAAGCTGATCTGGCACGACGGGATCGGCATGTCGCTCTACGCCAAGCGGCTCGAGAAGGGTCGCTTCGTCTGGCCATCGGCCAAGGACGGGATGGTGTCGCTGACAGCTTCGCAACTCGCCTGCCTGCTCGATGGGATCGACTGGCGGAACCCGCAGTATTCCTGGCGTCCGCAGAGCGCTGGATAGGGGCGTCGTTTTCTTCTCCAGCGGAGCATTTTGCGCTTCATTTGGGCGGGTTTCTGTGATTCCGTCGCGGTCATGGAAGTCGTCGTTTCGCCCCTTCCTGACGATATCGAAGCGCTTAAGGCGCTGCTGACGAGCGCGACCCAGCGGGCTAATGAGGCCGAGGCCAAGCTCGCCAATGCCCATGCCCGGGAGAGCGCCACCGAGGCCGTGATCGCGCACCTCAAACTGCAGATCGCCAAGCTCAGGCGCGAGCAGTACGGCGCCAGCGCCGAGCGCACCCGTCGCCTGCTCGACCAGATGGAGTTGCAGCTCGAAGATCTCGAGGCCGACGCCGCCGAGGACGATCTTGCTGCCGAGGTTGCGGCCGAGAAGACCGCGACCGTCACCGCCTTCGAACGCAAGCGGCCATCCCGGAAGCCGTTTCCAGAACACCTGCCGCGCGAGCGTGTCGTCGTGCCGGCGCCATGCTCTTGCCCGGCCTGCGGCGGCAGCAGGCTATCGAAGCTGGGCGAGGACGTCACCGAGACGCTCGAGGTGATCCCGCGCGCATGGAAGGTCGTCCAGACCGTGCGCGAGAAGTTCTCCTGCCGGAATTGCGAGACGATCACACAGCCGCCGGCGCCCTTCCACGTCGTGCCGCGTGGCTGGGCTGGCCCCAGCTTCCTCGCCATGCTGCTGTTCGAGAAGTACGGCCAGCACCAGCCCCTCAACCGTCAGGCCGAGCGCTTCGCCCGCGAAGGCGTGCCGCTGAGCACCTCGACGCTTGCCGACCAGGTCGGTGCCGCCGCCTTTGCGCTGATGCCGCTCTATCGCCTCATCGAGGCGCACGTCCTCGCTGCCGAGCGATTGCATGGCGACGATACGACCGTGCCCGTCATGGCCAAGGTGAAGACCGATACGGCCAGACTCTGGGTCTACGTGCGCGATGACCGACCGTTCGCTGGCGCCGATCCGCCCGCAGCGCTGTTCCACTACTCGCGCGATCGGCGCGGAGATCATCCAAGAGCGCATCTATCGTCGTGGTCAGGGATCCTGCAGGCCGATGCCTATGGTGGTTACGGCGAGCTCTATGCTCCCGGACGCATGCCTGCGCCCGTGCTTGAGGCCGGCTGCTTTGCCCACGCGAGGCGCAAGTTCTTCGAGCTCGCCGACGTTGCCAGCGCAGCCCGCAAGAAGGGCCGTGGCGAGCATGCCGGCATGATCTACCCGATCGCACTCGAGGCCGTGCAGCGGATCGATGCCTTGTTTGATATCGAGCGCGGCATCAACGGTAATGACGCGGCAGAGCGGTTCGCTGTGCGCCAGGAACTGAGTGGGCCACTCATGGCCGAGCTTCACGCCTGGCTCACCACCCAACTCGCCAGGCTGTCGCGCAACCACGATCTCGCCAAGGCCATCAACTACATGCTCCGGCGCTGGGACGCCTTCACCCGCTTCCTCGACGACGGCCGGGTCTGCCTGACCAACAACGCCGCAGAACGCGCTCTGCGTTGCGTGCCGCTCGGCCGGAAAGCCTGGCTATTCTGCGGATCCGATCGTGGCGGTCAGCGCGCGGCTGTCCTCTACACCTTGATCCAGACCGCCCGCCTGAACGACATCGATCCCCAGGCTTGGCTCGCGGACGTGCTCGCTCGCATCGCTGAGCATCCGGTTCGCCAACTCGACGAGCTGCTGCCATGGAACTGGCAGCCAACCCAGCGCTCGATCACCACCTGATCCGCGCTACGCCGCGGCTTTCACCGGATGGCTACGATCGCGGACAAGATTGCGGAACTCGTCTATACGTACGATGTGCGCGGTCTGGCCTATGATCGGTACTATACCCGCGAGCTTCTCGGCCACTTCGATGAACTCGGGCTTTCGGCCACGAGCGGGGATAACGATTATGGTGCGCTGCGCGTGATCGATTGGGGGCAGGGGTATGCTTCGATGTCGCCTGCGGTCACGGCCTTTGAAGAGGCCATTGTGACTGGTACGCTGGTCCACGACGGTGACCCGCTACTCACGATGTGCACGATGAATGCCATGGTGATCACCGACCCTGCCGGGAACCGCAAGCTGGACAAGTCTAAATCGCGCTATCGGATCGATGGAGCGGTCGCGCTGGCCATGGCGCTCGGCCTCAAGGTTCGCGATGGCAACGCGGCACCTCCCGTCAGTCCGTGGGAAGACCCGGATTTCTCGATCTCGGGACTATAAGGCGGCGATCCACGTGAGCCCGGCTAGTGAATCAGGCGGAAAAGCATTGCAAAGCCGAAACCGACGCCCGCCGACACCCGAAGTATTTTCTTCTCGGGGGCGGGAAAAGGGAAGAGCGAGGCAACCAGTGCCAATGCGCTAACAAGGATCAATGTGCCGGAGAAGAGCAGCAATATGTCATGAAGCACGGCGATATTCAGGGTCTGCCTCCCGTCTGCAACCGCAGCCTTACCGCGAAACCATAACCCGATTTTTCATTGGTTCGTAGTTCGCATTTGCTGCAAGCCTGTTGTGCGACCCGAAGGGCATTATCAGCCCTAACGACTAGGCCCGAGGCTTCATGGCTTCGGGCCATTTTCGTTTTGGCGGCCCGGTGATCTGGCGGGGAAGCGCGGGCATCCACCCCGCCCAGATAAATACTCGTGATGTTCAACCTATTCAAGAGAAAAGAGTCCCGATCCCTCGACGATCCGACAGTACCCCTTTCTGATGCCTCTGCATGGAACGAGTTATTCCGTCTGTCATCGACCGTAACGGGGGATACAGTCACCGAAGAAAAGGCTCTCGGTGTCACAGCGATTTGGCAGGCGGTCAACGCCATTGCGGGGGCGATTTCGTCTCTCCCACTCCACCTCTATCGCAAGACCAGCGACGGTGCGGTTAAGGACACTGCGAACCCGCTATATTACATAATTCACGACCGCCCGAATGACACGCAGACGACGGCGGCATTCTTCCGCTGGTTTGTCGCTCGCCTTTTGCTTCATGGCCGTGCAACCGCGCTGATCTCGCGCAACCGCGCTGGTGAGGTTCTTGGAATTTTGCCGCTCGATCCGGCAAAGCTGGACATCGATCAGCGCCTTGTCGCCGGTAAAATCAAGCGGACCTACACATACAATCTGACGACTGGGGCCATCAAATATGATTCGGTGAATGTCGTCGATGTAATCCTGTTCCCGCAGGCCGACGCCATAAAGCATTACAATCCCATCGCTTCGAACCGCGATGCCATTGCCCTTATGATTGCCGCGCAGGCCTACGCTGGGAAGCTGTTTGCCAGCGGTGGTGTGCCTCCGCTCGCGCTCACTACACCGGGGCCGATCAGCCCAGCGGGCTCAGGGCGCGCGTCCAATGATGTAGGGGAGGCCGTTCGCGCATCCGCTCGCACAAAATCCAACATTCTTGTTGTACCTTCCGGCCATGACCTCAAGCCGGTCGGCCTCGATCCCGCGAAATCGCAACTCGTCGAGCTTCGCCGGTTCATGATCAGCGAGGCGAGCCGAATTTTCAATATCGCGCCCGCCATTCTGCATGACCTGACCACCGGCACGTACTCGAATGTTGAGCAGCAAAACCTCAGTTTCGCGCAGCAGACCCTGACCCCGCTGATCGAGGCCATCGAGCAGGAGATGAACGCAAAGCTCTTTGGTCCTAGCAGTGCCACCGCATACAGTGCCACCGCATACGTCGAATTCTCGATGGCGGGCCTGCTTCGCGGTGATTTCGCGACCCGCATGGAAGGCCTTCAGAAGGCGGTCAATTCCGCGATTCTCACGCCGAACGAAGCGCGTGCCTTCGAAAATCTGCCCCCGATGGAGGGTGGCGATGAACTTTGGATTCAAGGCGCAACCGTGCCCCTGACGCAGCAGGCGAAGGGCATGGAGGCCACCCCAGATACCACCCCAGATACCACCCCAGAACAGCCGACCAACGAACCGGTCGATGACAACAGCGCCCCGGAGGATGCCGAATGACCATGACAACCGAAACCCGCAATTTTGCGCTCACGGGCATCGAAGTCCGTGCAAAGACCGATGAGATCGAGGGCCGTGCCACCGGATATGCCGCCGTATTCAACTCGGACTCGCACGATCTCGGGGGCTTCATCGAGCGCATCGCTCCCGGCGCTTTTGCAGCCTCCATCCGCGCTGCCGGAGCAGGTGAAACGAACATCTACGCCCTGTGGGCGCACCGCGACGATAGCCCGCTGGGTTCCACGGGTTCGGGCAAACTGGTCCTGCGCGAGGATGCGCACGGTCTCGCGTTCGAGATGGACACGACCCGGATGACCCCGGCGCAACTCGATGCGCTGCGCGATGGCGACCTCCGGATGTCGTTCGGTTTTCGTGTGCTCGAACAGCAGTGGCGCGAGGATGACGCGGGAAGGGTGGAGCGCACTCTGATCGATGTCGAGCTTTTTGAAATCTCGTTCGTGATTTCGCCTGCCTATCCATCGACGGAAGCCGCTTTGCGTTCGCTGGATGCGTGGCGTTCCGAAAAACCAGCAAATGATGATGATAATTGTCAATCGAATAGAGTTGAATTGTTTAAGCGCGCTCTGAGTAATCGACTTCGTAAGTAAGAGTTGATCGCGTCGCCGGGTGTAACTCGAAAGATAAATAGTTTCGCTAATCCAATTGGAGCGAAACTATTAAATGAATATCTTTGAACTTCGCGTGAAGGCGCTGGAGATTTCCAATAAGGCTGCCCTTGTCATCAAGGATGCCGACGATGCCGAAAAGCTGGCTGAAGCCCAGCGCATGCTCGACGACGCGGATGCACTCGAAGCTCGTGCCGTTGCCCTCGAAAAGGTCGAAGCGCGCGCACGTGCCTATGAAGCCGCAGCCGAGCGACTGCCCGTTGAAGACACCGTGGTCGAAAACCGCGCTGTCGAGACCGATGCCCATGCTGACGCTTTCCGTTCGTACCTGCGCGGCGATGTCGATGTTCGCGAACTGCGCGCCGCTGGTGTGGCTTCGAATGAAGCTGGTGGCTATCTTGTACCGCGCGGTTTCTACCCGACGCTGATCGAAGCTATGAAGGCATATGGCCCGCTTAATCAGGGCGGCCCGGTCACCTACCTGACGACCGAAAGCGGTAATCCGCTTCCGATTGCGACCATGGATGACACCAATAACAAGGGTGCGCTGATCGCCGAAGGCGTTGAGGTCGATGAATCTAACGTGAATTTCGGTCAGAAGACCCTTGGTGCGTTCAAGTTCACCTCGGGCGTGATCCGCGTGTCGAGCGAACTCATGCAGGACGCTGCTATCGTTCCAGAGGCCGTCGTGCGCAATGCAATGGCGGAGCGCCTCGGTCGTATTCTCAATGAGATGTTCACGGTCGGCACTGGCGTTTCGCAGCCGCAGGGCATCGTCACGGGCGCATCGGCGGGTGTTACTTCGGCCTCGGCGACCGCGATCTCGTATGACGATCTCGTCAACCTTCTGCACTCGGTCGATCCCGCTTATCGCGGTGCTTCATCGTTCATGTTCAATGACTCGACGCTCAAGTCGATCCGTCTGCTCAAGGACTCGAACGGTTTGCCGCTGTGGCAGCCCGCCATGTCCGCAGGCGAGGCATCGACGATCCTCGGCAAATCCTACCATATCAATCAGGATATGGCTTCGATTGCCACGAAGACCGTCCCGGTCCTGTTTGGTGATTTCAGCAAGTACACCGCCCGCAACGTCAAGGCTTTCGGTGTTCGCCGTCTGGACGAGCGATATGCCACCTCGGATCAGATCGGTTTTGTCGGCTTCGGTCGATATGACGGCCTCGTCACCGACGCTCGCGCGATCAAGAAGCTCACTCAGGTCTGATTTTCCGGCCAAATACCAAGAAGGCAAAGGGGCGGCTCTCATGGGCCGTCCCTTTTCCATTTCAACTAAATACTCGATGAAAGTGCGTATGAAATCGGGCCTCGTCGGCCCTTCCGTCAATCACCAGCCCGGCGACATCGTCGATACCGATGAGGGCGCGCGCTGGATCGCGTTCGGCATCGCCGAACCTGCCGATGCCCCGGACACTCCGAACACCATCGAGACCGCAGCGCTCCCCGATGCGAAGGAAGTTGCGACCCGGCTGCGAGCGAAGTCCACCAAGCCCAAGGTCTCGAAATAATGGACTGGACGCGCCTCAAGCGCCTCGATGCGCCCACATCGACGGTCGTTTCGCTCTCCGAAGCGCGCGACCATCTTCGCGTTTCGCACAGTCTCGACGACGCTTACATCGAACGCCTGATCGCTGCCGCGACCGCCGTGATCGAAGGTCCGAATGGCGCAGGAATTCCTCTTCAGCCCACGAAATGGGTGCTGACGATGGACTGCCTGCCGCGTCATTTCGATATCGACCTGTGCCCGGTCATGTCGGTGGAGCGGATCACGCTCGGCGGTGAGATCGTGTCGAAGCTGGCCTACCGCGTAGACCTCGACAGCACTCCGGCCCGCGTAGAAGTGGCGTTCCCTTCTGTTCGCCGTGAACTCGGCAACGTGAAGGTGGAATTCACGGCTGGATTCACGGCCATTCCCGCCGATCTCCGGCATGCGGTCCTGATGCTGATCAGCCATTTCTACGAAAATCGTGAAGCTGTCTCGGCTGCCGATCTCAAGGATGTACCCTTCGCGGTGAGTTCGATCATCTCGCGGTATCGAGCCTACTGATGGCATATGTTCCGCCTTCCACTGGTGCGTTTCGCCATCAGGTCCGCATTGAGCGCATGGCCATCGGCACCGATGCCTATGGCGTTCCGGTTTCGGCATGGGCCGTCGTGCCCGGTCTCGAAACCATACGTGCGTCGATCACAGCGCAGCGCGGCGGGGAGGAAGTGCGCAGCATGCGCGCGAGCGGCATCGACCGTTTCGACATCGTGCTCCGCATTCCGGTCGCAGAGGTCAATATCGGTGACCGCATGATCGATCAGGACGGCAAGGCCTACGATATCCTATGGGCCGGTGACCTCGAAGGGCGCGGACGGCAGATCAACCTCTTTGCGCAGGTCGGTGGTCTCAATGACTAGGCCTGTCGATACCCGTGATATCGATGCCTTCGTGGCCCGACTGGGGCGTATGTCTGGTGCGGTTCGGTCGGCCATCGACGATGTTAACCGCAAGACCGCCACGGCTATGGCGAAGCGCGGCAAGGTCATAACCCCGCGCACCGAGGATGCGCCTCACCTTGCGGACTCGATCAAGGTGGAGTCCGGTGACTCCCGTTTGATGGAATACACTGTCAGCGTGGGTAGCGATGCCCTCTATTACGCGGTTCCGTTGGAATTCGGCCACATCGGTCGGGACGGGACTCACGTTGCAGCAAACCCCTTCTGGGTGCCGCTGACCCGTATTTTTCGAAAACGCCATAAATCCAGCCTGCGCCGTGCGGTGCGTAAGGCCCTGAAGCAGGAGCTTGGAATATGATCGACCCTTCTCTCCCGCTTCAGGCGGCTATTTTTGCAGCGCTTCGGTCCGAAGGCGTGGTCAACGTGTTTGCGACCGTTCCCGCTGGGACGGCGCTGCCGTGGACGGTCATCGGCGATGATCAGATACTCTCAGCGTATGAGAGCGCTGAAATGTATGAGTGTTTTGCTGACGTGCATGTTTTCGGCAAGAAACCGCAGCACAAAGAACAGGCCGCGCTGGTCATGACTGCGCTCAATGCTCCCATTGTAATCGAGAATTTCGGAATTGTTGAATACGGATTCGAAGAATCGCGCAATGTCGATGAAAAGGATAATCAAGTTGGTCATGTCGTCATGACCTTCCGTTTCCTTGTGCAGCCGTTGTAGGCCGCGTGGCCACTACTCCTGTGAATAAATAGTCGGTTAGACTAACAGGAGCTAATTTTAAAAATGTCCTACATCGTGCCCGTTTTGGGCGAAACTATCTTTGTGAAGATCGGGAACGGCGCAACGCCGGAAGTGTTCGCCGCTCCCACGCTTATCAATACCTCGCGTTCGATTTCGTTCTCGACTTCGACTGAAACCGATCAGCTTATCGATCTTGAAAATCAGTCAGCACCGGCCCAGACGGTTCGCCGCGTCACGGCCACGGACTGCAAGATCGACGGCGAAGGCATGGTCAATAGGGGCGACGTACACGAATGGCTCGCATGGGCGCAGGGCGGCCTGATCAAAAACCTTCAGGTCACCGATGGCACATGGATGGTCGAAGGCCCGTTCACCCTCACCTCGTTCCAGATGACGGGCGAGCGCCTCAAGTCCTCGACTTGCCAGATCACGCTCGAACAGGCTGGTGCGGTGACCGTCACCGAGGTCTGATCCTCAACACGGCGGGGGTTTGTTGCATGGAGCATAAATACTGCCATGCATACCAATCCCCACCAGTCACGTTCCGCCGTCCTCGAAAATGTCTTTGTTCATGACGGTTACTTCCGTCTCGCGCTGCGCATCGGTGAACTAATCACGTTGCAGGAAAAGACCGGGGTGGGTCCATATGTTCTCGCAAACCGCATCGTGCACGGAGAATGGCGGGTCACTGACATTACCGAGACGGTGCGGCTTGCCCTGATCGGCGGCGGCATGGGTGAGCAACAGGCTTACGATCTCGTCACCCGCGCTATCACTCCCGGCAACCTGATGACTTATGCAGGTCTGGCGGGTGAGGCGCTTTTTGCCGCGATTATGGGCGTCGATGACGAGCAGCCCGAGGCAATCGACGGGGAGGGTGACGAAGACCCTTTTCCGCAGACCCCCGTGGACTGATTCCATGGGGCAGATTTTATGAAAACGCAGGTGCAGCCGGTTTCACCCCGCGCGACGTGAAGGAAATGTCGCTCTGGGAGTACAATTTTACGTTGGCCGGGTTCCGCAAATTCCATTCATCGGGCGAGCGCCAGAGTTCGGCACCGAGCGAAGACGAATTTGAGAAATGGATGTCGCAGTTCGGCGAACCGAGTCAGTCGATCCGTCAATAAAAAATAAATAGTGCATGGCTTCATCAAATGCACTTACCACCCGTTTCTCCGCAGATATCACGCAATTTGAGCGTGAACTTCGCCGCCTCCAGAATCTCAATGCACGTGCCGCCGCACAACTAGCCGCTGATCAGGCGAGGGCGGCACAGCGCGCGGCGCGGGCGTGGAATGACAACGATCCATCGAAGTATCTTCGCAGACAGATTTCTTCGATGCGCGACGAGATCAAGCGCTTCGCGCCCATTCTCGCCGGGATGTTCGGAACATCGGAAGTCCTGCGGGCTGCGGACACATGGACCAGATTCACGAACAGCCTGAAGGTAGCGGGTGTTTCGTCTCTGCAACTTGCGGGCATTCAGGAACAGCTTTTCTCCATCGCGCAGCGAAATGGCGTCGAGATCGAGAGCCTCGGTGTCCTCTATGGCCGCGCAGCCGGGTCGGCCAAGGAACTCGGCGCAACGCAAGCCGACCTGATCAAATTCAGCGGCACTGTCGCAACCGCGCTTCGCGTGCAGGGTGGATCGGCTGAATCGGCCAGCGGCGCGCTACTCCAGCTTTCGCAAGCCCTGTCGGGCGGCAAGATACAGGCGGAGGAGTATAATTCGCTCATTGATGGCGTTCGTCCGCTCCTCGAAGCCGCCGCAGCCGGTTCCGACAAATGGGGCGGGTCGGTGGCCAAGTTGACCAAGGATGTTAAGGCGGGGAACGTCACATCGAAGGCATTTTTCGATGCGGTTCTCGCAGGCTCGGACATGTTGGAGGGCAAGGCCGCGCAGGCCGCGACCACGCTCTCGCAGGCGATGACGATCCTCTCGAATTCCTTCACGAAATATGTCGGCGATAGCAATCAGGCCAGCGGCGCAACTGCTATTCTGGTCGAGGGCATCAAGGCCCTCGCGGACAACCTTCCGCTTGTCGCCGATGCGCTCGCCGTCATCGCCGGCATTTATGCTGCGACGTTGATACCGGGTATCGCCCGCGCCACTACAGCCATGGTTGCGAATGCCGCTGCCGCTGCATCTTCGGCAGCGGTTTACGGTGTTGCCTCACGCTCGATTGCGCTCGGCGCGACGGCGATGAATGGCGCAACCATGGCGGCCACAGGCCTTTCGGCTGCGCTCGGTGGGCCATTGGGAATTGCGCTCACTGCGGTCGCAGCAGGTATGGCATATTGGGCGTATACGACCGCCGAAAGTAACCAGCGCAGCGCTGAACTTCGCACACAAGTGGGCGAACTAGCCACGAAGCTGGACGTGGAAGCCGATGCAGCGACGAACGCAGCGGCAGCCACTGGCGGTGTCACCAAGGCGAGCGTCATAGCGGGCGCGAAAACGCGAGGCCTCAGGGTTGAGGTCGAGAAGCTTACCGACAAGTACCAGCTTCTCGCCGAAGCCGCCCGTCAGGCGGCCTATGACATCGCAAATGCTGCGGTCGTCGATGCGCAGGGGAAGTACAACCGTAAGGTTGCCGAAGAAACGGCAAAGGCCACTCCGACTGTTTCAACCTTCGGGCGCGACCCGATGGACCGCAAATTCGGCATCAATGACGGGCGCGGGGCATGGCAACAGCAGGCCGTCAGTGCCGCGAACCGGAGTCAGGAGGCCCGTGATCTCGCGCAGGCGAAGGCCGTCCGGGACGCCCTGCTTGACCCGAAATCACGTGAAAAGTTCGTCGATGCTCCGGCCAAGCTAGACGCCCCCACCGACGCGCCGAAGAAGAAGGGCTCGAAAGGCAAGGGCTCCACGCCCAGCGACGGCACCGATGAAAACCGGCAACTGGAAATCGAGCGCCGTCAGCTTCTCCTCTCGGAAACGACCGACCTTGAGGCGAAGCTGCGTCTCCAGCGTGAAATTCTCGACCTTCAGACCGCAGACAAGATCGACGCGATCAAACAGCGGGTCACGTCCGGGCAACTGACTAAGACGGCAGGCGATGCCCTGACCGCGAAAACGCAGGAACTCGCTGCTATTGAGTCGACCAACCTCGCAGCCGAGAACGCCCGCGAAATTGCTGATCGAAAGAACAAGATCGCGCAGGAAGATGCCGATCTTGCCGCCGACACGCTTCGCTCCGAAGCCGATTACCTCGATGACCGGGCGAAGTACGCCCGCACCGCGACGAAGCGCCACGAGTACGAACTCGAAGCGCTGGAAAAGCGTCAGGAGGCCGACCGCCTCGAATTCGCGGTGCGTCGTCAGCAGTATGAAGCTGACCTCCAGCTTCTCGGCCTCTCGCGCCAGCGCATCGACGCAATGCTTGCGCAGATGGACAAGAATTTCGAGGCCTCACAAGAGCGCGAAACCGACAACACGGTGCGGGATCAGGCCAAAGATGACCCGAGTGTCCTCGGGCGCGTCAAGGAACATGCGGACAGTTTCGGCACGCTCAACGCCCAACTGGGCGATATTGCAACCGGTGCGCTTGACGACATTACCAGCGGGTTCACGCAGGCCATCATGGGCGCGCAGTCGTTCAAGGAAGCTATGGCCGACATGGCAAAGGCCGTGATCGCTAACCTGATCGAAATGGCGGTGCGGTTTGTCATTTTTGAATCTATCGGGCGCGCCTTCGGTGTGTCCGGGCTGGGTAAATCGGCGCTGGGCCTTTCCACGCAGCCATCCAGCAGCGTGACCCTCGGGAAAAACGCGACGGGCACGAATAATTGGCGAGGCGGCTTGACCACCGTGGGCGAGAAGGGGCCTGAACTCCTCTACCTGCCCGGAGGCAGTCAGATCGCGCCCAACAACTTGCTGAGTTCCGCGCTCCAGCAGAACACGCAGGCGCTGGGCGCGGGCGGGCAATCCCTCGTCATGAACACCACCGTAAACGCCAACGATGCGGTGCTCACGTCAGCGGTGAAGGGTTGGATTCGTGATAGTCAGGCGCAGACCGTGCAGGCTGCGCAGAAAATGACGAACCGCGATCAGACCAAGCGTAACCGCAACACGCTCTATCGATAATCGGAATGTGGTCGCCGTGATAAATAGGTCATGGCGATCACATTTCCGGCAATTCCATTCGGTTCAAGCACAGAAATAAAACTCACTTCTTCGGCTGTCGATCAAACCCCGTTTTTGGCGGGGCCGGTCCAGAGAGTGTCGCGTCTCGGCGATAAGTGGTCGATATCTATCGAGTGCCGCAAGATGTTCGCACGGCAAGCCGGTCCGGTCATCGCGGCTTGCATTGCTGGCCTAGCCGAGCACGTGATCATGCGGGTGCCTCAACCGGGAGTGGATACTTCGAAGTGGTCCACCGGATCGATTGCCGCAGCCGTCTCATCTGGACGCCAGATCACCATTTCGGGCGGAGGGGCGGACAAAATCGTCGGCCAGCTAATCTCCATCGAAAAGAATGCGATCCATTACCTCCATCAGATCACGGCGGTCGATGGCAATAAGCTGACCATACAACCGGCGCTCAAAGCTCCCCTCGCGGGCGGTGAGGCCGTGGACTTTGCAGCCCCGAAAATCATGGGGTTCGTGTCAGGCAATTCGGCAAGCTGGACAGTTGGCCTCGCTGAAAATGTCGGCCTGTCATTCGAAATCAGCGAGGCGTTTTGATGGACGCGGCGCTTCTCGCCGGTTTGTCCGCGCCGTCGCTGCGGACTTTTCAGGCGGTCAAGATCGATCTTCAATCGACGGGCACGTCCATCCATCTCCTCGATGCGAGCGCGACGATTTCGTTTTCCATCGATGGTGTCTTGGCAACCTTCAGCGGGCGCGATCCTGTGTTCGGTACATTGGGCGGCATCGACACGATCTCGGAGCAGATCGCTTCTGAAGCCCCTTCTGTCAGCGTTTCCATCTTGCCGATCTCAGCCAATTCCATCGGTGAAATCTCCGCTCCGGAAAATCAGGGCAGCCCGGTGCGCATCTGGTTTGGCCTGATCGACGACCTGACCGGGGCGGTGATCGGTGATCCCGAGCTTTTGTGGAGCGGTCGGCTCGATACGGTCGTCACGAACATCCAGTCAAACGCGCAATCTTGCGAACTCGTCACTGTGTCTGCCTATGACCGAATGTTCGCGGAGAATGAAGGCGAGGCGCTGAATTCTGCGTGGCATCAAGCCATCTGGCCGGGTGAAACGGGCTTCGACTTCAATGTCGATTCCACCGTCGAAATCTACTGGGGCGGTGAGGCGGGCAAGCCGTCCACAACGCCTATTCCAGCAGCCGGACCCAAGCCGGGGAAGGGCCTGTTCCAGTAGCTGGCCGAATAAATACCAGCATGAACTTGCTTGAGCGCGTTGAGCGCACACAGAAATCAATCGACGAATTCTTCGGCCAACCGTTTAAATGGGGAGAAGCTGACTGCGGCATCCTCGCAGGCCGTCACCTCGAAAACATGGGCTTCGAAACCCGGCTCGCGGAGGCGCGCCGGTACTCGACCGAACTCGGCGCAAAACGCGCGATGACAGCGTTGGGCTGCGCGTCGATGGAAGATTTCATCGACGCTTATGGGTTCCAGCGCATCCCGCCTGCGATGGCGCTACCCGGTGATATCGTCGGTTTTCCGGGCGGATCGGATGAGCGCCCGTGGACCGGGCTCGGCGTTATGATCGACGCTGGTGAACACCTCATCGGATTTGCCAACGGCGAAGTCATGCGCGGCCCCGCTCGTGTTTGCACCGTTGCGTGGAGGGTTGCCTGATGCCGATGGCTATCCCTCTCTTGGGTGCCGCCTTCATGGCAGCGGGCAGCATTATGACCGCTGTCGGCGTGACTGCCGCAATCGCGGGAATCTCGCTCGCCACGATTGCGACCGTTGCGGGCGTGGCGCTCATGGCCGTCTCAATGCTGACCATGCAAGTGCCCAAGCCGGATTCGACCGGGCAACAGCTTGATACAAAGCTATCCGCGAAAGCCCCGGTGCCGGTCTTGTATGGCCACACCGCAACCGGTGGCACCCTGATCTATCGGGAACTCAGTGGTAAAAAGAACGGCAAGCTCTTCATGGCCATGGCCCTTTCGGCGGCAGGGCCAATCGCGGGCGTCGAATACGCCTACGCTAACGATGTCGGCCTGAACTTTTACGGCAACCCATCATCGACGATCTCGATGGTGACGGCGACGACGCCGTCCTCGAAAAAGCTCTACCGGAACAAGTTAGCACAACGCTGGCTGCCGGGTGAGACGCCATCGACCACCACGATCTCGCAGGGGTTCGGCGGCTATGGGCCAGCCCCGAAAAACCCCGGTCTCGCGTCGGGTCATGCGCTCGCGCTGGTCTATGCCGACTACGATTCGGACCAGTTTCCCCAAGGCCTGCCCAAAATGCTTTGGACGGTGCGGGGCGTCAAAGTCTACGACCCCCGCAAGGACTCGACCTATCCGGGCGGTTCGGGCTCACATCGCCTAGAAAACGCGGCGACATGGGAGTTCTCTGAAAACCCCTTCCTTTGCGCCCTTCACTGGACGCTCGGGAAGTTCGAGAACGGACGCAAGGTCGTCGGCATCGGCGCGAAGTCGTCTGAAGTCGATTTCCCCGCGTTCGTACGCGGCGCGAACGTCGCAGATGCGAACGGTTGGAAGTGCGGCGGTGTAGCGGCAACCTCTGACGATAAGTTCGCGGTCCTCTCGACTATCCTTGCGGCAGGCGGCGGTGTGCCGATTGCGCGCGGCGCGCAAATCTCGTGTCACGTCAACACCCCGCTCACGACAACGGCGACGATCACTGCCGCCGACATCGTGCGCGATATCGAAATCCAAAATTCGTCGTCTCTCCGCAGCCGATACAACACCGTCATTCCGACCTATCGCGAGCCCAGTCAGTTCTGGGAAATCATCTCGGGCGAACAGGTCACCTCCTCGGTCTACGTCGAGGAGGACGGTGGCTTTCAGGCTTCGAAGGAAGTCGAGTTCACCATGGTCCAGCAGGCCGCTCAGGCCCACCAGCTAGCGACCTATAATCTCGTCAACAGCCGGGAGATGCTGACCTTCACGCTCGGGTTGAAACTCCGCAGCCTGTCGTTCCGTGTGGGCGATGCGGTGATGGTCGCGGTTCCCGAGATCGCTGCCGGGTCGGTAAAGTGCCTTGTCATCAACCGGGAGTACAACCCCTCGGATCAGGTCGTCACGCTTACGCTGAAATCCGAAAACGATGCCAAGCACGCTTTCGCGCTCGGTCAATCGCAGGTTGCACCTCCGACGATTGCGCTTACGGGCTATGACCCGACCGACATGGCCGAACCCGAGCCGACAAGCTGGACCGCGCAGGGCGGCACACTGACATCGGAAACGGGCGTGAAGCCTGTGATCCGCATCGCGGGTGCGAACGATAACCCATATACGTCGGCGATCATCGTCGAATACCGACACGTTGGATCGCCCGTGTGGGCGCAGGCTGGCGTTTTCAGTCGGGATACCACGCTCGTCGAGATCACCAACGTCACCTCACAAACGGCGTACGAAATTGCGATTTCCTATCGGTCGGCGGTGGGCGCGGTTTCTGATCGGGCGGAGTTCGGTCCGGTCATCGCGGGCGACGAAACCTATTCGTGGACAGCGGTCAACGGCGAGGGCAAGCCGCAGGACAATGCCACGGTCGGCGCACCGAACGGAACTCCGGTGGGCGACCGTCCAGCAGAGGAGGTGATCGAAGACCTCGACAACGCGACCGTCGTGATCCGCCAGTTGCCCGATCTTGTGTCGTCGCTGGTCCAGCAGCCGATTGATGAACTCGCGGCGCTGCACCTCTCCTACTCTGCGATCAGCCTGCGAAAGTCGATTGCACTCGCGGACGAAAATGCCGTGGCGGTGCGTGACCTTAAGACCTACGTCGATGACCACAACGCGATTGTTTCTCAGGACTTCCTCAACCTGACTTCGCGCGTCGGGCAGAACGAAGCCGGGTTGCTCGTGCTGAACCAGACCTATGCGAGCGAGACCGCTGCGACTGCCAGCCAGTTGACCGACCTCATTGCCCGCACGGGTGCGAACGAAGCCCAGATCGTGGAGGAAATCGCGGTCCGGACCGATGCAACGGGGAGCCTCGCCACTAGCCTTGACCAGATTTCGGCGCGGACCGGCGATAATGAGGCTGCGATTCAGTCGAGTGCCAGCGCAATCTCGGACCTAACCAGCGCGACCGCTACGCGTTTCGATGGGCTGGAAACCCGCGTCGGCGGCGCGGAAACGCTGATTTCGAACCTCCAGTCTAGCGTGAATGACGGCTCGACTGCGACGGCTAATCAGCTTGCTCAGTTGGGTGTGCGGATCACCGACGAAACCTCGGCCCGCGAAGCTGCGATCTCGACGGAAACACAAGCGCGTGTCGATGGTGACGGCGCGTTGTCAGGCCGGATCGACACCATCTCCTCGGATATTAACGCCTCGGGAACCGGGTTGAAAGCGGTCATCCAGACGGTGCAGCAGACCCAGAGCGATCAGAACGCAGCGCGGGCCAGCGAAATCACGACGCTTCAATCACGCTTGAACAACGTCAACGGCGAGGCGGGTGCGTCGATTGAGAACAAGATGAGTACGCTCGCCACCTTGGAGGGCGGTTTGCAATCGGCGTGGACGCTCAAGGTCCAGCAAGATGTCAACGGGCAGCGCTATGTTGCGGGCGGCGGGCTCGTGTTGGAAAACGGGGTCAGCGATATCGCATGGCTCGCTGACAGCTTCAGGATCATGGCGGCGGGCCAGACGCCCAGACAGGTGTTTTACGCAGACGCAAACGGCGTGCGGATCGACAATGCGGCCATTGGAGTGGCTGCCGTCGATACCCTCCAGATCGCAGGCAATGCGATCACCGCTAATCAGGTTTTGACCGGGGCGGACACAGCCGTTGCGGCAGGTGGCACGGCAGATTTTCTTTCTACCGGGTGGCTCACAATCGGTGACGGCGTGGATGGATCGGGGATCATCAGCGTTGCCTATACGGTCGATGCAACGAGCGCTTACGACGCTTCGGCCACCCTCGAACTCTTTGTCGATACTGGGGCGGGTTATCCAGCCAACCCGCAAATTTCGATGGTGCAGGGCGTCACCACCGACAGCGGCAACTCATATTGGAGGCAGGCCGGGTCGCTTATGCACGTGGTCGATGGCGCTCAGGTCCGTGTCCGGGCCCGCATCCGCTCGGGTGTTTTTATGACGAAGGCCGTCGCGCGGCCCATGACCGTGCGCAACATCGTCATGACTCTGATGGGAGCAAAACGATGAACTATGCCTATTTTTCCGCCGAAGGCAGGTTGCTCTACATCGCGTCGCGGCCATCGGCCTCGCTTGAAACCGGCGTGATCGAGCGAGGCGTCGCGCGGGGCACCGATCCCAATTCGATCTATCTCGAT
Organism: Sphingomonas sp. IC081; assembly: GCF_006874585.1. GTDB lineage: Bacteria > Pseudomonadota > Alphaproteobacteria > Sphingomonadales > Sphingomonadaceae > Novosphingobium. Next base: position 1,600,764 of record NZ_CP029761.1, on the reverse strand, counting down.
CCGGTATCGCTAGAGGTTATGGAGCGTCAGCCGTTCGCGGTGGAGGTTGCTTTCAACCGCCTGAGCGCGATTCCGGTGGGCACGACGGCCACACTGGAGGCCGGACAATTCGTGGTCGAGGACGGCGAATTGCATTTCGAGGCGGATGTCTCCGAAGCCATCTCGGTTTACCTCGATCACCCCCATTTCATCGCACGATATTTTGAGGTCGAAACCGGCCCGGAGGCGGAATGAAAATCGATATCAAAAAAGGTTATGCCGTGCAGCGAAAGGCCGATTACCCCAGCGTCGAAGAGCAACTCGATATGATCTATCACGATGGGCTCGATGCGTGGATGGAGCGCATCAAGCAGACGAAGGATCGTTTCCCGAAGGGCGAGTGATTGGTCCGTCTCGTGCCAGCGGTATCAGCATAAATACCGCATGGCATTTAAATTTGAACAGACGGGCACCGTCGCAGTCGAGAACGGCTCCCTTTTCGTAAACGGCAGCGGGACCGCATGGCTCACCGATTATCCGGGCGTTGCCCTCAACATTGATGGCCTTTCATACCCGGTCGCCGCGATTACAAGTCAAACGACGCTCACGCTGGCGAAACCCTATCCCGGTGCGACTGCCAGCGGCCTCGCTTATACGTTCATGCCGCTCCAGCCCGACAATTATGGGCTCGCGAAGGATGTAAATTACCTACTCCAGAACGGCGGCGTGCAGGTCGGCAAGTCGGCCTACGATCTCGCCGTTGAAGGCGGTTTCGTCGGAACGGAAGCCGAGTGGCTGGCCTCGCTGGCAGGCTCGGATGGCACCGATGCTCAGGTGCAGATGCAATCCGTGGTCGATCTCACCCAGTTCGCGGGGCAGACCGCAGGGTCTACCGGTATCTTCATGATCGTGCCTGTGGGGGCGGGCGATCCGGGCGTCACCCTCACGCAGAGCGCGGAAGTCGTGATTCCGACTGGTTCGACGAATGCCGGTATCGGCCTGTGGGCGCGGACGACCGCTAGCGGCCTCGCTCTCGTCCTCGGCCTGACCAATGTTCCGGTGCCGCAGCCCGGTGGCGGTGACGACATCGATCTCTCTGGTTCTGCAACATTCTATTCCGAATTCAACGCCATCACCCCGCTCGGCATCGAACTGATCGGAACGCCGACCTCGCTGACGTTGAGCCGCGCCTTCACCGACAGCCAGTTGAAGATACGCCGGAAAACCGAAACCGGGATCACTACGCCAGCAACAGCGCAATGGGTCACCGGATCGTCGGGCTCGCCCTATGCGGTGACCGGCGATGCCGTAGCGAGCACGATGACGCTTTCGAAAGCGGGCGAGGGCACTACCGGATACCAAAACGGTCATCTCGTACTTGGCAAGAACAGCTATCTCAAAAGCCCCGCGCTTGGACTGGAATTTGCGAGTTCGAGCGATGTGACAACGACGCAGACACCGGCTTCGATCCGGATGTCGTTTAAGGGCACTGTACCCCGTGGTGGTGCACTGATCGGTCGAGTCCAAGATTGGGATACCGGCTATGTCGGACATCAGGTCCACTGGTCGAACTCGATCATCCAGTTCAAAATCGACCGTGAAGGTGGCGGCTCCGCAACCATCTTGAGTGACGACTTGTTCGACCTCAATGACGCGCCCCATCTTATCGAAAGCGAGTGGGTCAACGATCCGAACGGCCCCGGTGGCACCGTCACTTTCTTCGTGGACGGCGAGCAGTTCGGCGCGCCAAAGGCCACGGAATACAAGCCTCGGATTTCGCCTGCGGCGGATTATCAGGTGAATGCGACGGTCGGAAACACCTCGGACTCCGTCGAAGGCATGGAGGTCGAATATATCGGCCTATCGCTCGGGCGGGACGGCGTGAGCACGTCATACTCTGAGATCGCAGACGGTGTGATCACCGTTGATGACCTCCGCAATCTGGTCGTGGATGCGACGGGTGTGAACACGCAGCAGCCCGAATATGTCCTCTCCTATATTGCGAACGGATCGCAGCGGTTCGATCTCACGATTGTCGTGGGCGAAATGGTGCTGCCAGCGGGCCGACCCTACAAGGCGGTGTTGCAGGATTGGAGCACGGGCTCAGGCGTCGATGTGGGGGAACTCATCATGACAAGGCCAGCGGCTCAGAACTGTCGCTTTGAAGATTCGACGCTCTTCGGCGCTCAGGGCGCTTGGACAGAGGTTCTCCCGCAGGGCGAAGTGCCTGTGATCGACGGCATCCGCTATGGTTGCGAAGGCATTCGGCAGGGCAACTATGTGATGTTCCAGTTCGTATATTCGCAGGATGTCGCATCCAGCCCGTTCGGCGATCCCACCGGGCTCAACACGTATATGCGCCCGCACAAGTGGCTGGTCTACGATAACACCGGAACCCTGTTGCAGCGCATCGAGAAGCCGAACGGTGAGCCGCTCAACGCCACCTCGACCAAGCCAATCTGGGAAGGCAGCTACGATGGGCGCTCGATTCCCCAGATAACGAGTTCGAACCGCTGGTATCCCCATGGCACGGTGCGCTCGTCCGTCGTCTACCGCAATGGCAATCCGCCTGCCTACGATCAGCAGTTCATTTACGACAACGTGCCGGTCTACGATCAGCGCGTGCCCTTCGACTCGCACACCGGCTACTCCGTGAATGGGTTCGACCTTCGTATCTACGCGGGTAGCGCGGGCAACGATGGCCAGTCGAACGGCTTCGCCAACTGGAAATTGATGCCATGGGGCTGGGGCCAGTACGATTACGAAAGCATCAAGGCTTGGGCTGCGGCGACGAAAGACCCTTACACGAACCTTTACACGGACCTTGCTGCGACCCCGAACGCTGCGCTCTGGCTGGAATACACGCCCTTTAACACCATGGGGCGTTCCTCAATCGTCGGCCCCGGTGGCACCCGCTCTGATCGACAGATCATGGCGGAGGTCGTGCAGCGCTACGCTCGTGACGTGACCGCGACCCGCGCGCACGATGGCAAGGCGCTCGCCGATATCGCGCTCGACTATCTCACGGGCTATGCCTCCGACCCGTTCAACGCCGTTTCGAATGGCAAGCTGACACCGCTCTATCGGGGTAATGCTCGCCGAAACATCGTGCTCCGACAGCACTACTACGGGTATGGCGAAGCGTCGGTCGCGGCGGAGTCCGCATTTTATGTGCAGGTCGGTCGTCTCTCGGAATGGACGACCTCACGGAACCCGCTTCGGTGTAATACGCCGGGGAGCGGCGCAACGGCAGATCGCCCGTATTTCGGCGGTTTCGAGGTCGATGAAGCGCACGCGCACCAATTCCCCCACTGGGGCTCGCTCATGTTCCAGAGCCCGGAATTCGCGATGATCGGCGTGAATTTCTCGGACCAGACACGCCTCTATTCGAACGAAATTCTCGCAAGTTCGTGGGACACCTACAACTTCGCTGCCCGTGAAAAGGCATGGAAATTCGCCCATGCGGCGCTGCAATGGAAAACGGCTTCGACGAATTCAACCCGCCTCTACAGCCGTGCGGAAATCATGGACTGGGTCACGTTTGATTTCGAGACCTTCTATGAGCAATGGTATGCCTCAACGCCGGGATTCCTCAATCCGCCTACGAACATCATGTCGGGTGGTTCGGTCGATGGGAAGCTCGCCGTCATGGCGGCTGCGGCGCGGTTCGGGCCGTGCAATCACAGCGAAAATGATGGTGTGGGGTGCAGTGAGTTCCAGCTTGGCTATTGGCTCTCCGCGCTCCACATCGCGGCCAAAGTCGGCTTCCTCGACGCGCTCAAAGCGCAATCGACGAAGTGCGAGGCCATCGTGAACTGGCTGCTCGCCATGCACCGCAAGCACATCGTGGGCCGCATCAACGATGGTCTGCTCATCAATTCGGCGGGTTCGGAATATCTGATCAACTACTGGTCGAACGAGACGATCATCGCGGCGGGTGGCGACGTGGCGAGCTTGCCGCAGAACCACGCCGGGGTCGTCGCTGCTCAAAGCGTTCACGCGCCGTCGTGGGACAAATACGATGACGGCGGCACCCTTTCCAGCCGTGACGGGCAGGCCATGGATGCGAACCTAGCGGGTGCGGCCATCTTGCTCGATATAGGCATGACGGGCAGTGATCTCGAAGCGGCGGCGGCGACCTCTGAGACGCTATTCCAGCAGAAGCTTGCGGAAGAACTCGCGCGGGGCACCGCCTCGGCGGGGTCCGAGTGGTTCAAGTATCACCAGAGCACGAACAACCGGCCTTACAAACCGTGATGGGCTAGGTGGACCGCCACTTGCCTTTACTTTGTCGGTGAATTGTTTCCCCGCAACGCTGGCACTTGCCTGTGAAAGTCGTGCCATCCCAGTGCGCGCTCTTGCGGCTGACCTTGTGCCGATTCCGGCTGCACAACATTAAGCGCGCAAGCATTCTCAACACGACGGTCTTACCTCGACGATGTAAAATGGTGTAAAACACCTACTGTCTCGAAGGGAGATTCGCAACAATTATCAAGTTTATCTAACCCGCCTTATTCACCAAAAGTGTCCTGAAGGGTTGGCGGGAGTGGCGTAAGCCTCTGATCTGAATTAGGAACTGGGTGTCTAAGCCGAACCTGCCGCAGGGCAGAAAATGCCACGGGCCACACCCGCCATGAACGATGATATCGCAAGCTCATTTGGATTCCCAGCAGTCGGCCGCAAGAAAATCACAGCTGCGTTCGACGGTGGCCGGCTTACCTCGGATGGCGGTGTTCTACTGCTTGCACAGGCCGAGCGCGCGATGGGGATTTGCCAGCGCCTGGCGGCTTGTATTGCCGATCCGCGCGATCCAGCGCGGGTGATCCATCGCCTGGATGACATTCTGCGTGCCCGTGTGTTCGCGATTGCGTGCGGCTATGAGGATGCCGATGATCTCGATGCTCTGCGCGACGATCCAGGCTTCCGCCTGGCGCTCGGCAAGCTGCCGGAATCGGGCGCGGGGCTGGCCAGCCAACCGACGATGAGCCGGTGGGAAAATGCACCGACTACGCGCGAACTGGCCAGCATGATGGCCGCGATGATCGACATCTACTGCGCCAGCTATCCCGCCCCTCCGACAGCGGTCACGCTGGATATCGACGACACGTGCGACGTCGTGCATGGCTATCAACAGCTCTCGTTCTGGAACGGGCATCATGGGGAGCGCTGCTTCCTACCGATCCATATCTACGACACCGCGACCGGCAGGCCGGTGGCCATGCTGCTGCGCACAGGCAAGACGCCTTCTGGAAAGGAGGCGGCGGGGCACATCCGACGCCTGGTGCGTCACCTGCGCCGTAATTGGCCCGATACCCACATCACTATCCGCGGCGACGGGCACTATGGTCGACCCGAGGTCATGGCCTACTGCGATGCGGCCCGCGTCGATTACGTGTTCGGCCTGCCCACCAATTCAGCGCTGCGCGCCGATCCCGCCATTGTTGCGGTCGCCGATGCCTGCGCGGTCAAGCGCGCCCAGCGTCAGTGTCCCGTCCTGCGCAACTATGCCGAGACCCGCTATGGGGCAAAGACCTGGAAGTGCCAGCGTCGCGTCGTTGCACGGATCGAGGCCAGCACGCTGGGCATGGACATCCGCTATGTCGTCACCTCGTTGGCAACAGGATCGGCCGAGCACATCTACGACACGCTCTACTGCGCGCGTGGTCAGGCCGAGAACCTGATCAAGCGCCACAAGTCCCAGCTCGCCAGCGACCGAACCTCGTGCCGCTCGGCCAATGCCAATCAGATGCGCCTGATACTGCACACTGCCGCATACTGGCTGCTATGGCGCATCCAGCAGGCGATGCCCAGGACCGCTGCTCTGGCAAGCGCGGAGTTTACCACCTTGCGCCTGCGGCTGCTCAAGGTCGCTGCGCGCGTCGTAGAAAGTGCTAGCCGCATCCGCATTGCCTTCGCTTCCGCCTGTCCGGATGCCGACCTGTTCCGCGCCCTCGTTCTCCGGCTGAAGCCTGCGCCGACGTAGCCCATGCGGCAGCGCCGCAGAACTCCGAGCCCAGCCCTTCAACCCGAAAAGCCCATCAATCCGAATGCGGTGAAACAAACGCCAGCGATGCCGGTCGTCCGCGCAATACAGCCAGCCGCAGCAAATGCCCAGAGCGGGCCCGAAACCGAGCGTCGTGAATAAGAGAGGCTAATGGTTGTTCCTGTTATGTGTTCTGAGAACAATATAGGATAATTGGTTTATTTCTATATTTTGCCATGGCGTCATCGCCAGTAATTATCCGGACAAATCCACGATTGCCTATCGTTTGATGAGGCGAAACAGGGGGAGGTGAAGGCTCCGGAAATCATAGATTTTTCGGAGTTGGTTAACTACTGCCGGTGCAGTTAGGCGCTGGTATTGGTGCTGCCGGGGTGAACTGCGTATGAAGAAGTTTCTCAAGTGGGGCGTCGGGCTCGTGGTGATCGGGTTCGTTGGGCTCGCTGGTGTCGGTAAGGCGGTCGCTCTGCATGAAGACTACCAGCTATTCCGCACAAACCTTGACGAACTGCAAGGCGTCAAAATTGGCGAAACGCAGGAGGAAATCCTCTACGAACTCGGCAACCCATTCATGGTCCAGAAGGCCGATGTTGATGCGGAGAAGCCTGATGCTGCTGGGTTTAGGATCGTTGAGCCTGATGGGTCACTTCGGGATGGAAAGAATTTCAGGGATTACCCGATCTGGGAATGGAGTGCGCAGGACGGCACTGTGTCCGTGGCTGCGAAATTTGATCCAGAGACGAAGAAAGTCATTCGCGTAAATTGCAGGGCGGGCACCGATGCTTCGGCAACCCAATTGGTATGCATCACTGTTAGCATGGTCGGACTTGGGACCGACAACAATCGCATCAATCCGTTCTATCGTTAGCGATGCGAGCGCCCCACGTAGACGGCGCTGATTGCTGAGCCAATGACCCTGCCTTTGAAATGGCAGCGGAGATGGCAAGATGCTCGACGATGACATCAGCGGTTTGAACGGCGATTTAAACAGTGCGGCACAGTGTGCGAATACGGATTGGAACGGTGTGCCGCATAGTGCGAAGTCGGATGTAGGCGAAGCGACAATCCTCGGCCCGCAGAAGCGCAACCGACGGTGGGATGCACACGAGAAGGCGCGGATCACCGCAGAAAGCTTTGAGCCGGGCGCCAACATCAGCGCGGTGGCGCGGCGCCATGGCATGAGCCCGGGCTTGCTCCATTACTGGCGGCGAACGGTGCGCGACCGGGCGGCGATGGAGCCGATCTCGTTTGTGCCGCTGGAAGTCGACGATGGCACGCGGGCTCCAGATGGCAGCCTCGAGATTGGGTTCGACGGCGCTCACGTCGTGGTGCGCGGCGCGGTGGACGCGGGCGTCCTGAGGGTTGTGTGCGAGGCGCTGCGTCAGCGATGATCGGCGGGCGCAGCGATCTGAAGGTCGTGCTGGTGTCGGGTCCGATCGACTTCAGGGCCGGTATCAACAGGCTCGCCTCGCTGGTGGCCAATGAGTTGGGCCGAGATCCCTATTCCAATGATGTCTTCGTGTTCCGATCGAAGCGGATGGACCGTTTGAAGCTCCTGCACTTTGACGGTTCCGGCACCATTATGGTGACAAAGTGGCTGGAGGCTGGGAAGTTCTTCTGGCCCCCCGTGACAGGCGGGGTGATCAAGCTGACCGCGGCGCAGATGACGCTGCTGCTGGGGGGAATGGACTGGCGTCGCCTTGAGGAAAACCCGATAAGAAAGCCCGAGGTGGCGGGGTGAGAAGTGGCGGTTTTTCTCGGTTTTGGCGCAATTGTGTGCTAACAAAATCGGGTGACCCGCCCCACGGAAAATCAGGCTGACGCACTTGATGCGATGACCCGCCGGGTGGCGGAACTGGAGGCCGAACTCGAGGCGGCCTCCAGGTTGTTGAAGACCTACAAGACCATGCTGTTCGGCTCGCGCTCCGAAAAGGCGCGTATCGTTCTCGACGGGCAAGGCAGCCTCGATCTGGGGGACCTGAGCGCCGTTCACATGGCGCCAGCAGCCAACGACGATCCGATGGCCAAGGGGGCAAGGCCTCGTGCCAGGCGCAACATCGGCGCTCTGCCCAAACATCTGCCCCGGATCATGCACGTCATCGAACCTGAAAGCACGCAGTGCGCCTGCTGTCAGGGCAGCATGCACAAGATCGGCGAGGACGTGAGCGAGGCGCTCGACATCGTGCCAGCCATCTTGCGCGTGATCGCCACCGTCCGCCCCAAGTACGCTTGCCGGACCTGCGAGAGCAGCATCGTCCAGGCGCCGGCGCCACGCAGGATGATCGAAGGCGGGATGGCGACAACCTCGCTGATCGCCTGGATCGTGACACAGCGCTTCGCATGGTATCTTCCAGTTTATCGCCAGGCCCAGATGCTGGCAGGGCATGGCCTGCAGATTGATCGATCGACGCTGACGCGCTGGCTGAAATGCGCGGCCTGGTGGCTCGAAGGCCTTTACGATCTGCAACTGCGGGCAATCCACAGTCACCCCCGCATCCACGTCGACGAAACCCGGATGCCCGTGATTGGAGGCGGCAACGGCAAAGTCCGCATCGACCAGTTCTGGGCCCATGGAACCGATGATCGCCCCTGGAATGGCCCGGCACCACCGGCGGTGTGCTATGTCCATGCCCGTTCCCGAAGCCATCGCACGATATCCGAGCAGCTTGGCCGCTATCAGGGCGTGCTCCAGGTCGATGGCTATCGTGCCTATAAGGCCTTCGAGAGCCCGGACGGGTTGTCCGGAGAGATCCGCCTCGCGTTCTGCCTCGCGCATCTGCGGCGACGCTTCGTGGATCTGCATAAAAGCACCCGGTCGCCGATCACCGCGCAGGTCATCACTCTGCTCAGTCGTATCTATCGGATCGAGGCGGAAATCCGCGGCACCAGTGCCGAGCACCGGCTGCTCACTCGGCAGGAGAAGTCCAGGCCGATCATGGAGGAGCTCAAGGCGCTGCTCGACGATACCCTGCCGCGCGTCTCGCAGGTCTCGGATCTGGCAGGGCACATCCGCTATGCTCAAGGCCATTGGCGCGGCCTCAACCTGTTCCTCGAAGATGGCCGCGTCGAGGTCGATAACAACATGATCGAGAGGCAGATGCGCCCGATTGCAATCGGACGCCGCAATAGCCTGTTCGCCGGCAACGAAGGTGGTGCCCATACCTGGGCGGTGCTCGCTTCCCTGCTTCAGACAGCAAAACTGAACGGGCTCGATCCCTACACCTGGCTGAGCGATGTGCTGGCCCGGATGGTCTCGGGCGAAGTCCTCAACAATGGTCTCGACCAACTCCTGGCATGGAACTGGCGCGCCGCTGAACCGACCGCTATGCGACTGGCCGCATGAGCAGCACCAGTCGCTTCAAGCGCCCAAAGAAGCCCAGAAAAGCGCGCGTCCTCACCCATGACAAGCTTGAGGAATGGCTGGCCACTCGCGAGCATCCGATGCCGGGAGTATCAATGATCGACGGCTATCTCGCCGCGCTTGTCGTCTCGCCCCAGTTCATTCCTCCCGAAGACTGGCTACGTCCTATAGTCGGAGACGGCATCGCCTGGGCGCCGGATGGCAGTATCGAGGAGGCCGTGCGCAACACGATCTTCCAGCGGTATAGCCAGATTGGTGCGACCCTGTCCGGTGGCCCGAAGCGCTATGCTCCCATCTACATGCGCACGGACGCCGGCGAAGTTCTCCTGGAGGACTTCGCCAATGGCTTCTACCTCGGCATGCGGCTCAGCATCGACGACTGGAAGCCGCACATATCCAGTCCGGAAATCGGCCACCCACTGACCGCCATCCTCGGCCATTGCACGACCATGATGCCTGAGGATCAACGCCAGAATGCACTACGCGGCCAGGCCGGCGAGATCATGGCTCAATCCTGGAAGGTCGTTCCAGAGCTGGTCGAGATGCTTCACGTCAGCATCGGCGGCGCCCGAAACATCGAAATCCGATAACCAGCAGCGTCAACGTGGGGTTCTCGCATCGCTAACGTTCTATCGGCGATCAGAGGATTACATCGTCGAGCATCTGGGGAAGCCTGATCAAGAAATCTACAGCACCGTAGGTAGTGTGAATCGCAAGATTCTAATCTACGATGAGCTTGGTTTGCAGTTCGTCATGATCGGGCAAGAGGCTGCAAACATCTATAAGTATGAAACAAACCCGAGTTTCACGTGGTGGCTGCTCCATGGGCCTAAGCAACCGGTGATCTGACTGAGTGAATAAATAGGTGATGAACCGTTTCATCACCTATTTTCGCAATCGTATCTCCGAACGTACTACATGGGCTGCGATCACGCTCGCCATTACGTCTGCCGCCACGATGCAAAAGCCGTGGTCATGGGCCTTTATTGCCGCAAGCGTCTTGGCTGCGCTCGCACCCATGAGCGGCCCGAAGGCCTGAGATGGAGCACCACGATTTCCGGAATGTGATCGATGTTGTTTCCGCTGGCACGGCGGTGGCGACCGTTGCGCAGGTGCTGCCCACTGCGGCGGCAGTCCTGTCCATCATCTGGACGATGATCCGTATCGGCGAATGGGCAGCCTTGAAACTCAGAAAGTGACCGGCCAGACGCTCACATTTTAAGTGACTGCTGTCAGTGTTCAGGCGCTCTCTCTAATCACCGTTGCAGCTATCGCAAATCGCAGCTTCCTCGCCGACCGAGCCTTCGTCAAAGGAAAATGGGCAGCCACAATGCAAGCACACGAGTGGCAGCGAGAAGTCGTCGCCTGAAACGTCCGGATGATGCTCGAAATCAGCCGCCGTATCGACTTCCACATCGAACTCGTGCTCCACCCCAGCGCGCTTTGCTGCGAGCCATGCAGCCCGTTCTTCATCAGTGAATGGCAATGTCGATGCTCCCTCTGTGTAAAAGGTGGCGTGCGGTAGTAGCCGTAAATAGGTGATTAATGGCGCGGTAAAATCCTCGACTGTGGGCGGAACCGACGCAGGCGCTCCAGTACCTCGGTCAACTCCCCTGTGGGCAACCCACGCCAGAACGGCACCCACCTCACCACATGATCGTCATCCGGGTTGATTGGGTCAGGGGGAGGGTAGACGCCTATGCCGCGCTCCCGGAGCGTCTCGGCCACCGCACGATACCAAAACTCAACAACCACGCGGCGAACTTTGACGTTCGAGCGGAGAACGGCGGCAATGTCGGCCTCGAAGTGGTCGATCAATCGCATTCGTTGGATGGGCTGGTGAGCCGGATGATGTCCACGATGTCCGCCGCAACTTCCAGCATTTCGGCTGCTGCAATGGTCATGCGGAGGCGGGAGGCGGTGAATTCGTCACCGTCAAGTTCAGCGTGGGTCAGGCTGTCGCGCAGGCTCATCAGGCAGGATCGTTTAACTCGATCATTCTCCTCCGCTCGCATAGCGTTCGCCCGCATGGATGAGCCGTAGATGTTGAGTTCGGCAAGTTCCTCGCAGGTGAACTCGGATAGCAATTCGGCGCGGTATTCATCGGTGATTTCGAGGGGTGTCCACTCTGCGCCCTCTCCAGATAGGATGTCGATCATGAATTATTTAGGTCGAAGGTATGTTTTAGATGATCGCGCCTATTCGTGATGACAGGTCAATTGCATATTGATGAATTTCGCAATCGTGATACGAATAGATTGAGCGCGGCGTTTCGTTTTTCACGGGATTTTTGCGACTTTCCGATTTTCGGTCGCCGCGCTCACCCCCGCTTTCAATCGGAACCGAATTCCGTAGAAAAGGTGGAGCCTCCACCACGAGGGTTGTTTTGTGTGGAGGCTCTCAATTGAGAGATTCTCACGCAAAAGTTCTCAAGTCAAGTCATGAGGATTCGTTTGGGGGCAAACGAATCCTCATGGCAAAGACTACGTGTGAGCAGGTGCGCGAGCAATCGCCTTGCGATCTTTTAATCGCGCCGGGGTGAGGGCCCGCAACTTAGAGCCCGATCCAAAAGTTGTTGAGCAATACCAGCATGTTATGATTCACGCCGTCCTTGCGAGAGATGGAGTGATCAATGGCATGGACTGGCATTGCTCGAGAGGAGCATAGCCGCAAGGGACTGCGTTATCCAAGCGACATGACGGATAAGGAGTGGGCGCTGGTGGCCCCGTTCATTCCCCCGGCAAAGCAAGGCGGTCGGCGGCGCAGCACGAATATGCGCGAAGTGGCCAACGCGCTGCTCTATCTGGCTTCGGCCGGGTGTGCCTGGCGCCTGCTGCCCAAGTGCTTTCCACCGGTCTCGACGGTTCGGCGCTATTTCTACGCCTGGCGTAACGCGGGATTGTTCGAGGTGATGAACACGCTGCTGGTCATGAACCTGCGAGAGATCGAGGGGCGCGAAGCCTCTCCCAGTGCGGGCATCATCGATAGCCAGAGCGTGAAAACGACCGAAAGCGGCGGCCCGAGTGGATATGACGCGGGCAAGAAAGTCAAAGGCCGCAAGCGTCATATCCTGACCGACACCTCCGGTTTTCTGATCTCCATCCTCGTGCACACCGCCGATATTCAGGACCGTGATGGCGCCGTCGACGTGCTCAAAGGCATATGCCAGCGCTTCCCCTGGCTGCGCCATATCTTCGCCGATGGTGGCTACGCCGGAGACAAGCTCAGGAGAGCACTCGCCAAAGTCGGGAATTGGGTAATCGAGATCATCAAGCGTTCCGACAAGGCCGAGGGCTTCGAAGTCCTCCCGCGCCGCTGGGTCGTCGAGCGCACGTTCGCCTGGCTGGGGCGGTGCCGCCGCCTCGCAAAGGACTGGGAGGCGACCATCGCCTCGTCTACCGCCTGGGCCACGATCGCTTCTATCCGCATGCTCATCCGCAGAACCGCAAGATATTGCTACGCTTGAGACACTTTTGAATCGGGCTCTTAGAGTCGGTTTCGAAACTCACGCTGACCGAGCCAAACGGCGTAGCATGAGCATGGCGGCGGCGGCGTAGAGGAAGGCTGCGGCGGATTTGAGGGTGGCTTCCACGTCCTTGGCCAGACGGCGGTTTCGATTGACCCAAGCGAAGAACCGCTCGACCACCCAGCGCCGAGGGAGGACGACGAAGCCGGATTGCCCGGCGATCTTGCTGACTATCTCGACGGTGATGCGGGTCGCCTCGGTGACACGGTGATGGTTATAGCCGCCATCGGCCCAGACCTTCTCGATGAACGGGAAGAGGCCGCGCGAGATTTGCAGCAACGCGCCGCCGCCATCACGATCCTGGACATCGGCGGTGTGCGGCTCGACAAGCAGCGGCCTGCCGTCAGTATCGACCAGAGCATGGCGCTTGCGACCTTTGATCTTCTTGCCAGCATCGTAGCCGCGCGGTCCGCCGCTCTCGGTGGTCTTGACGCTCTGACTGTCGATGATGGCTGCGCTTGGCGAGGCGTCCCTTCCGGCTCGCTCGCGATCGAGCGCGACCAGCGCATGGTTGATCCGCTCGAACAGGCATTCGTCACGAAACCGGGCAAACCAGCGGTAGACCGTCTGCCACGGCGGGAAGTCCTTGGGCAGCAACCGCCATGCAATCCCGCCGCGCAGAACGTAGAAGATGGCGTTCACGATTTCGCGCATTGGCCATTGCCGTCGCCGCCCCGTCGTGCGCGCCTCGGGAACAAATGCCGCGATCAGCGCCCACTCAGCATCGCTCAAATCCGTCTGGTAACGCTTCGAAACACGCGTATGCTGCACGCGGGTGGCTGGGGTCCACATCAAGATCTCCGGGTTGTCTGCAAAACCCCCGGAATCACACGAACCTCAGCCGCTCAACTCCTTTCGAAACGGCCTCTTAGGGGGGGCAGCGGACCCTCGTGCACAGAAGCTGCACATCTCTCGGGGAGACGCAGTATTTTCTCTTATTGCTACGATTCGTTCAAGGTCGTTAACAATAACAATCGCCGTTATTTTAACAATTATAGAACTTTGGAGCAGCATCTCTGGCGGGCTTGGCTTGAATGCCATGAGTTTTAGCTGTGATAGCTAATCGATCTAACCAGTATCCTTCGAATTGTATTCCTGCTCGTTTGCGGCCAGCGAATGAAACGCATGCGCGTTCTACGCCTCGTGCGATGTGCGTCCGGTATTCTTGCGTAGCATCAACCGCGTCCAAATAGAGCGCCATGCGCTCTGCGTACTTTATCACATAGATCATCGCCAACTCTTCAACCGATGAGAAGGAGGCGATCCTTGTAATAATTTCATGACAGTCCGCGCGCACATCGTGAGGCAGCTTCGTGTCGAGTAGACTTTCAGCCATTTGTTGGGCTTCGACGGCTGCTCGACCTTCGGTAAGCAGCCGATAAAAAGTTGTGAGTCTTCTGAGGAGTGTCATCCATCATATCTCGTAGAATCACTTAATCATTCTGCCCTCGCATCAATTAGACGTGTTTGACAAGTGACAGTTGTATTTAGAAATTACACGTGTCGATATGAGGGTTCTTAAGGCGCGTCCTCTTGATCAGGTCGCGTGCGGGCCATCCTCACCACTTTCGAGCCTCAGCCGTATGCCAGTTTCGCCTGTGTACCCGAGTTTCGTTTTTTGTTGACCCGTTAGTCTGGTGGCCATTGTTTTCATCTTGCGGACCAGAGTCTGGTGGCCTAATTGGCATACATCTGGCATACGTTAGGGCACCACTCGGGTGAACAGCGGTAAACAGTCAGACACACAAGTCGCTGTTTAGGCTTGGTTTTTATGGTTTTGTGAACAGCCCTAAACAGGGGCTGACCCCCAGATTTTTATTCCTAATCTGGGGGCCATGGGTTCGAATCCCGTCGGGCGCACCACGTTTCAGGAAACCCCCCGGTATTCCCGGGGGTTTTTCTTTGTCGGGCGTGCCCCGGCCTGGCCGCAGGTGTGGCTGCCGGTATGAAAAAACTCCCGCCATTTCATCGTCGAACCGCTGATTCGAACCAGACCGGCAGCAGCAAGGGTGCTTTCCACTTGCCGCGGAAGCGATTAGTCTTGGCCGATGCCCCAGGGGGATGTGCGACATGTTTGGTTTTCTGAAGAAGCAGTTCGTCGACGTTATCGAATGGCTGGAAAAGCCGGGTGAACTGGCATGGCGGGTGCCGTTCGAGGACCGCGAGATCCAGAACGGCGCACAGCTGACGGTGCGCGAGGGGCAGGTCGCGGTCTTTGTCAATGAAGGCTGCGTGGCGGATTTCTTCGAATCCGGCCTGCATACGCTCAATACCGCGAACCTGCCGGTGCTGACGAGCCTGATGAACTGGGACAAGGGCTTCAAGTCACCCTTCAAGTCCGACGTCGTTTTCCTGTCGCGCAAGGAGCAGCACGGGCTCAAGTGGGGCACTGCCCAGCCGGTAACGGTGCGCGATGCCGAATTCGGCGCGCTGCGCATCCGCGCTTTCGGCTCCTATTCGTTCCGTGTGGCGCAGCTCGAACCATTTGTCTCGCGGGTGGTCGGCACGCTGGAGGGCGTTTCCGCCGCTTCGCTGGAACCGCAGCTGCGCGCCGCGATCCAGACCGCGCTGGCCGCGGCGCTGGGCGGCAGCGGCATCGCCTTCCTCGACCTCGCCGCCAACCAGCAGGCGCTGTCGGACCGCATCAAGGTGGAAGTCGACAAGGCGTTTGCCCAGTGGGGGCTCGAATGCCTGACCTTCTACGTGGAGAGCGTGTCGCTGCCCGAGGACGTGCAGGCCCATCTCGACAAGGGCTCCTCGATGCGGGTGCTGGGCGATCTGGCGCAGTATACGCGTTTCCAGGCGGCAGAGGCGATCGAGCAGGCGGCGGGCGCCGATGGCGGCGTGGCCGGGATCGGTGCGGGCGTTGCGGCGGCGACGGCGCTCGGCGGAGCCATGTCGGCAGGGTTGGGCTCGGGATTGGGGGCTGCCCCGGCCGCTCCTGCGCAGGCGGAGGAAGATCCCATCGCCACGATCGAGAAGCTGCACAAGCTGGTCACGCTCGGCGCGCTCAGCCAGCAGGAATTCGACGCCAAGAAAGCCGAACTGCTTTCGCGTATTCGCTGACGCGAAGGGTTCGGGGGGAATAGCGGCGTGATCAATTGCCCGTCCTGCGGCGCGGCCCTGCCTGTGCGGGGCCTTTCCGCGCCTTATACGACCTGCAGCCATTGCCAGTCGCTGATCTTGCGGCAGGGCCAGGCGGTGGAGGAGATCGGCAAGGTTGCCGTGGTGCCGGAAGACGTGTCGCCGGTGCGGATCGGGACGCGCTTTCATGTCGGCGGCGTGGACTTCGTTGCCGCGGGCCGCGTGCGCTGGGGCTGGAGCGGTGGTTCCTGGAATGAATGGCTGCTTTATGCGGCCGATGGCCAGACGCGCTGGCTGGGTGAGGCCATGGGCATGTACATGCTGACTGCCGAGCGTGCCGATGTCATGACGTCACCGCTCGCGCGCGCCTTTGCGGATGGCGGCGAACTCGTGCCCGGGCAGACGCTTGTGGTGGACGCTGCGGAATATGCCGTCTCCGATGTGAAGCAGGCCGAATGCCTTGGCGGCGAGGGTGATCTGCCGTTTTCGCCGCGCACTGGCTGGGCAATGACCAATGTCGATTTCCGCACGACCGGCGGCGCGGCGCTGTCGCTCCAGCGGGACGGGCAGGGGGCGTCGGCCTGGCTCGGCACCTGGCATGAACTCGCCGACCTCGCGCCGCGTGCGCTGGCGGAGATCGAGGGCTGGACGGTGCCGGAGGCCATGCGGTGAACGCGCCCAAGCACGCCGTGCGCGCGGTAACCTGTCCCAGCTGCGGCGGCACTCTGGAGGTGCGCGCGGCGGGCTGGTCGGTGAACCTGGCCTGCCGGTATTGCGGCTCCATTCTCGACGTGTCGCGGCCCGAAGTGCAGCTCCTTGAGCAGCACAACCGTACCGCTGCCGGTTTCGCGCTGCCGCTTGGCAGCCGGGGGCGGCTGTTCGACACGGAATGGCAAGTGATCGGCGCGCTGAAACGCAGCGATGCCTGGTCGACCTGGCGCGAATACCTGCTGCTCAATCCTTACGCCGGGTATCGCTGGCTGGTCGAGTACGAGGGCGACTGGAAGTTCGGCACGATGCTGCTGGGCCGGCCTGAGGAGAACGGCAAGACGGTCGTGTGGCAGGGGCAGCGTTACCGGCAGGAGGACGAGGCGGCGCTGGCCACTACCGAGACGGTGATCGGGGAATTCTACTGGCGCGTTTCCAGCGGGGACCGCGTGCTTTGTGCATCCTATGCCAGCCGGGATTTCACGCTCTCGCGCGAGGAAGCGGACGGCGAGGTCAACTGGACCCACCTTGCCGCGCTCTCCGGCGGCCATGTCGAAAGCGCCTTCGGAATCCTGCCTCCCGAGCCGGAAGAACGCCGGGGGAGCGGCGACAAGGCGCGCGGCTATGCGCTGTTCGAGGCCGAGGCGCAGGCCGAGGCGGCGCGCGGCGTCGACGATATTCCGGCGATGCTTGGCCTTTCGTTGCTGACGCTCATCGCCGCGCTGGTCCTGATGCTGGGCTTTGCGGGCGGCTCGGCCGAGGTCAGGACGGATATCGAAGCGCCGTTCGCTCGCACCGCCGAAGGCATTCGCCTCGGTTCGATCACCGTCAACCGCCCCTGGCAGTTCGTCAGCGTCACCGCACGGGCCAATACCCTCGACAATCAGTGGGTCGATCTCGACTACAGCCTTGTCGACCGGGCGACCGGCCAGTCGATCGATGCCTATGGCCTCGTCGAGCACTACACCGGCCGCGACAGCGACGGCGCGTGGAGCGAAGGCGATACCAAGGCGACGATCCAGTTCGGGCATATCCGGAAAGGCACGTACGACGTTTTTGTCGACGCCGGTGCGCACCGCTGGCCGACCGACGTGCCGCCGGTCAATACCGCCTCGCCCTGGGAGGCTTCGACGTATGGCGGATGGGGTGAGGACCGGCCGGGCCCGGTTCCGGTCGAGGTGACGGTGAAGACCAACACCGTGCCCAGGGGCAACTTCTGGACGCTGTGCATTCTGGTGGCGCTGATGCCCGCCTTCGCACTCTATCGCGGATGGAAATACCGATGAGGCCCGAACAATGAGGTCTGCGCAATGAGGTCTTTGCCATGAGCGCGCGCCTGTTCTTCCATGCGCTGTGCTGCCTGTTCCTGCTGGCGGGCGTGGCGGCATCCAGCTTCTACGCCTGGTCGCCCTATTCCGACGAGAAACACGAGGCAGGAGGGAGCAGCGGTTCCGGCATCCGGGGCAGCGGCCCCACCCACAAGTAATTCACGCTGGAGCCGTTTCCGATCCGATCGCATCGGATGAAATGCTCCAAGATTTTGTTTCCACGCGCTTTCCGGGTCATCGGGTAAGTCCACCTGATCGGAAAACGCCCTAACGGCAGGGAGCCCAGACATGCTCACGCTTTCCGTCTTCCTCGCGACCTTGCTCTACGCGGGGCTCGGCATCGTCATCTTCATCGTCAGCTTCGTGCTGGTGGACAAGCTGACCCCGGGCGAACTCTGGCGCGAGATCATCGAGCGCAAGAACATGGCCGTCGCGATCCTCGCGGGCGCCGTGGCGCTCGGCATCTCGAACATCATCGCTGCGGCCATTCATGGCTGAAGGGGAGTTTGTGGCAGATGGGGCCGTGGGTGAGGGCGGGGAAAAGGGCCCTGCCTCGCTTGCGGTCATTCTGCTGGTTTCGGTCCTGGTCGTTGCCACCTGCGGGCTGATCTACGAATTGCTGGCGGGCACGCTGGCGAGCTACCTGCTGGGCGACAGCGTCACCCAGTTCTCGACGGTGATCGGCTCCTACCTCTTTGCGATGGGCGTGGGCAGCTGGCTCTCGCGCCATGTCCGGGGCGACGAGATCGGCGTTTTCGTGCGGGTGGAAGTGATGATTGCCGCGCTCGGCGGGTGGTCGGCGGCGGGGCTGTTCATGCTGTTCCCGCTGGTCGGCGATTTCCGTGTCGCGCTCTATGCGCTGGTGCTGGCGATCGGCGTGCTGGTGGGGCTCGAAATCCCGCTGCTGATCCGCATCCTGCGCCACCGTTTCGCGTTTCGCGAACTGGTCTCCAATGTCCTGACGTACGACTATGTCGGCGCGCTGATTGCCTCGCTGCTGTTTCCGCTGGTGCTGGTGCCCTGGCTGGGGATGATCCGCACCGGTTTTGTCTTCGGCCTTGCCAACGTGGCCGTTGCGCTGGCGCTGCTGGTCGCGCTGCGCCGCCAGCGCCGGATCGGTGCGGACATGGCGGCGGCGCTGGTGGTCACGGCGAGCCTGCTGGTCGGACTTGCCATGGCGGACCGCATGCAGCGCTGGTCGGAAGTGGCCTTTTATGCCGAGCCGGTGATCCATGCCCGCTCGACGCCCTACCAGCGCATCGTCATCACCCGGCGGGGCGAGGACCTGCGCCTTTACCTCAACGGCAACCTCCAGTTCTCGACCCGCGACGAGTATCGCTATCACGAGGCGCTGGTCTGGCCGGTGCTGGGGCGCGTTGCCCATCCCGCGCAAGTGCTGATCCTTGGCGGAGGGGACGGTCTTGCCGCCCGCGAGGTGCTGCGGGACACCCGCGTGCAGCATCTCACGCTGGTCGATCTCGACCCGGAAATGACGCACTTGTTCCGCGATACGCCGCAACTGGCCGCGCTCAACGCCCACTCGCTCTCCTCGCCGCGCATCACCGTGCACAATGCCGATGCCTTCCGCTGGGTGCGCGAGGCGAGGGGCCCTTACGATGCAGTGATCGTCGACTTTCCCGATCCCACCGAGTTCTCGCTCGGCAAGCTCTATACCGAGAGTTTCTACCGCGAGGTTGCCCGCCTGCTCGCACCCGGCGGGGTGATGACGGTGCAGAGCACCTCGCCGCTGATCGCCCCGCGCTCCTACTGGACGGTGGCAAGCACGCTGGAGGCCGCCGGTCTGTTCTCGCGCGGTTATCACGCCTATGTGCCGAGCTTCGGCGAATGGGGCTTCACGCTCGCCGCGCACAGGCCATTGACGGATGCGGTGAAGCTGCCCGGCGGCCTGCGCTTCCTGACCGCCTCCAGCGAGCGGGCGATGTTCGATTTCCCGCCCGACATGGCCCGCCGGCCGACCCCGGTGAACCGCCTCGACAACCAGGCCCTCGTGCGCAGCTTTGCCGAGGAATGGGGCAAGTATGAAGGCTGAGCAAACAGCCGGGCCGAGCAGGCGGCAGGTTCTGGCGGGCGGTACGCTTGCCGCCGGCGCGATGGCGCTGGGCGGATGCGGCGAGGAGGCCATGGCCGGAGAACTCGGCGGGGCGGACTGGCAGCGCGGCCACCTGCTGCGCGACCGGCGCTTTCCCGAGCCGCAGGGGCCGGTGGAGGAAATCGATGTCGTGATCGCGGGCGGCGGCGCGGCGGGCCTCGCGGCAGGATGGCGGCTGGCGGAAGCCGGCTTTGACCGCTTCACCCTGTTCGAACTGGAAGACAGGACCGGCGGCAATGCGCGTCATGGCAGGAATGCCGTCAGCGCTTATCCGCTCGGCGCGCATTACCTGCCGGTGCCCAACCGCGAGGCGACGGCGCTGCGCCGCATGCTCGGCCAGTTCGGCATGATGACGGGTGAGCGGGACGGGGTGCCGGTCTACGATCCCTACCAGCTTTGCGCGGACCTTGAGGAACGCCTGCTCTGGCGCGGGCGCTGGCAGGAAGGGCTGTTTCCCAATTCGGGCGTGACTGCGGCCGATCGCGCCCAGCATGCCGCGTTCGAGCGGCGGATGGCGGATCTGCGCAAGGCCGTGGGATCGGATGGCCGTCCCGCCTTTGCCATTCCCATGGCCTTGTCCAGCGCCGACCCAGCCTTCCGCGCGCTTGATGGCATGAACTTCGCGCAGTGGCTCGATGGCGAGCATTTCACCTCGCCGGTGCTGCGCGCCTATCTGCGCTATTGCTGCCGGGACGATTATGGCAGCGAGCCCGAGCATGTCTCGGCATGGGCGGGCATCCACTATTTTGCAGGACGCCGGGGCTGGGCCAGCGATGGCGACGGCGACCGGGAACTGACATGGCCGGAAGGCAACGGCCGCCTCGTCTCGCTGATGGCGGGGTGGATCGCGCCGTACCTGAAACCGGCCCATAGCGTGTTCCGGGTGGAGCCGGACGGCGATGGCGCGCTGGTCGACCTGTTCGATCACGCCGCGCGCCGCAGCCGCCGCTTGCGGGCCAGGGCCGTCATCATGGCCATGCCCCATTTCGTGGCCGCGCGGGTCGCGCCCAAGTTCGTGGCCAAGTTCGCGCCCAAGTTCGCAGGTGAGGACGCCATGTCCTATGCGCCCTGGGTGGTGGCCAATGTCACGGTGGGCCGCCATCCCGAAGGCAAGGGCGTATCGCTCGCGTGGGACAATGTCTCGACCGCCAGCGAATCGCTCGGCTACGTGGTGGCCACGCATCAGAGCGAAGCCAGCGACGGCGGGCCGACGGTGCTGACCTGGTACCTGCCGCTGTCGAAGGAGAAGCCGGAAGCGGCGCGCAAGATCATGATGACGCGCCCGCTGCGGGAGTGGCAGCGGATCGTGCGCGACGACCTGCTGGGCATGAACCCCGATCTTGACGGTGCCATCGAGCGGATCGACGTCTGGCGCTGGGGGCATGCGATGATCCGCCCCACGCCCGGTTTCCTTTCCGATCCGGCCCGCGGCGCGGCGATCGCCGCCCGGCCGCCGGTGCTGTTTGCCCATTCGGACATGAGTGGCCTGTCGCTGTTCGAGGAGGCGCATTATCGCGGCGTCGTCGCCGCCGAAGCGGCGCTCGCCCACCTTGGTCTTCCATTCGAAAGTCTCGCCTGATGGCGCATCAACCCGATAGCAGCCTGCACCTCATCGCCGACCTTGCGGAGTGCCAGGGCCTTGGTGATCTCGCGCGGGTCGAGGCAGCGCTGCGCGAGGCGGCGGAGGCCGCGCATGCCACCGTGCTCGACGTGCGGCTCCACCACTTCGGGCCGGGCATGGGGGTGACGGGGGTGGCGCTGCTGGCCGAATCGCACATTTCGATCCACACCTGGCCGGAGCACGGCGTGGCCGCCGTGGACATCTTTGTCTGCGGCCGGCAGGCCGACGCGGAAGCGGGGCTCGCGTGCATCACGGCGCGCCTGCAGGGCCGGGTGGCCATGAAGCAGGCGGTTCGGCGGCTTGGCTTGCCGGTTGCGGGAGGGGAGAAATTGCGCAGCGCCCACGCATGATTGCGGCTGCTGCAACAAATCGCCATTGAAGCTTCATCTGAAGCCGTTAACGCCCCGCCACGACATACGCTCGTGGGCGCAGGGGAAACGGCAATGAAATTCGGTATTTGCATCAAGACGCTGATGGTCGGCACGGCGCTGGCGGGGATCCCGGTGGCTGCTTACGCCGACGAGGCCGGGGCTGCCGCCTCGGGCGCTGCCGATATTGACGATTCCAACCAGATCGTCGTCACCGCCCAGAAGGTCGAGCAGCGCGCGGTCGATGTGCCGATCACCCTCTCGGTCGCCAGCGGCGAGCGCATGCGCGAACTGGGCGTGACCGACATCGGCGAACTCTCGGCCTATATCCCCGGGCTCAACATCCAGGTGCAGAGCGCCAACAACCCCGGCTTCGTGATCCGCGGCATCACCTCGGACAGCGGCTCGGCCCAGCAGGGGCCGCGCGTGACGCTCTATTACAACGGCGTCGACATCTCGCGCTCGCGCGGGGCCTATCAGGGCAACTACGACCTTGAGCGCATCGAAGTGGTGAAGGGCCCGCAGGCGACCTTGTTCGGCACCGCCGCCACGATCGGCGCGATCAGCCTTGTATCGGCCAAGCCTCAGCCGGGTGTCTCGGCCGAAGTGACCGGCGGCTATGGCAACCTGAACGCCTACCGCGTCGAAGGTTTCGTGAACGCGGGTAACGACGTGATCGCCGGCCGCGTGGCCTGGCAGTGGAAGAAGCGCGACGGCTACGTGAAGAACCTCGCGCCCGATCAGGACGATCTCTACGGGCAGGACCAGCTTGGCCTGCGCGGATCGCTGCGCTTCACGCCGAGCAGCGATTTCACCGCCGACCTTGTCTTCACTTACGACCGCCAGCGCAACACGGGTACGCCGTTCCTGTCGAAGGACCTCGGCTCGACTTCGGTCGACGGGCTCTACGGCGCGGCCTACCTCGGCGGCTCTCCCTATTCCGCTGAAGTGCTGGGTAGCGACAAGCTGGGCCTCAACCGTGACGTCTACGACGTGAATTTCACGACCAGCTGGGACTTCGCGGACGGCTGGAACTTCACCACCGTCAACGGCTATCGCCACTTCGACGCCCTCGAAGTCTTCGATGCGGACGGCTCGGCCGCCTGGTATCTCGAATTCGCCGAACACGCCAAGGGCTGGCAGGCCAGCCACGAGGGCCGTTTCACCTATAGCGACGACCAGTGGCGCGCCTCGTTCGGATGGAACTACTTCATCGAGGACAGCTCCCAGTACGTGCCGTTCTCCTCGGAAGTGGGCACCTACCTGCAGTGCACGGCGAACCTGATCCCGTCGCTGGGCTGCGTGAACTCTTCCAACGTGGCGACAGGCGCACTGGCGACATCGTACCTGACGAGCGGTGCCTATAGCGCGGTTCCCTACTCCAGCTGGTACGAGAACAAGGGGCGCAACCAGTCATGGTCGATGTTCGGTGACGTCACCTACAAGCCGGTGCCGCAACTGGAACTGACCGCCGGTGCGCGCGTGCTGATCGAGAAGCGCCGCTCGGGCTATTCGGCCTATCAGCCCGATGCCCCGGTCTATGGCCAGCCGCTGCTGCCGCTCGTCGATACCGATGGCGAGACCTACTCCGCCCAGCGCTCCTTCGCGGCGGTGCTGCCGCGCTTCAACGCGCTCTATCACCTCACGCCGAACGTCAACGTCTACGCCACGATCTCCGAGGGCCGCCGCTCGCCGGTGGTGCAGCTTTCGGCGGCGGCCGGTCCGGTTGCCGATCTGGACCTGATCAAGGCGGAGACGGTGTGGAACTATGAAGCGGGCATCAAGGGCTCGGTCGGTATCTTCTCCGGCTCGCTGGGCGTCTATTACGACGACTACAGCAACTTCCAGGTCACGGTGACCGAGAACGGGCAAAGCGTTACCCGCAGCGCCGGTTCGGCATCGAACCTTGGCGTGGAAGCCGAGCTCGAGGCAAAGCTCACCACCTGGCTGAGCGCTTTCGGCAATGTCGGCTTCATCAGCGGCGGTATCGACGACAATGCCTCGAACGGGGTCTATGCGGGCGACCAGTTCCGTCTCCAGCCCAAGTGGCAGTGGGCGGCGGGCTTCAACCTGAATGTGCCGGTCACCGAGAACACCAGCGTGTTCCTGACGCCTAGCGTGACCTACCGCAGCAAGATCTACTTCGAGATCCCGAACAGCGAGGCGATCAGCCAGGATCCGGTGACGCTGGTGAACCTGCGCGGCGGCGTTTCGCTGATGAACGGTAAGTTCCAGATCGCCGGATACGCCCGCAATCTGGGCAACGAGAAGTACCTGCTCGATGCCGGAAACACCGGCGGGTCCTTCGGCCATGCGACCTACATCCCGGCCGAACCGCGCACGTACGGTATCGAGTTCACCGCGCGCTACTGACCTTCCGACGACAGGACGATCCCATGACCATCGCTCTCGACCGCCGCCTTCTCATCAAGGCCGGCGCCTTCGGTCTTGCCGCACTTTCGACGCCCGGCATTGCCCGGATCCTTACTGCGCGGGGCTTTACGCACGGCGTTGCCAGCGGCGAACCGGCGGCCAATTCGGTGCTGCTGTGGACTCGCTACGTCAGCAGCAGCGAGACGAAACTGCGCTGCGAACTGGCCGAGGACCGGGACTTCCGCAAGGTCGCCAGCGGCGGCGAGGTGATCGCCAGCCCCGCGCGCGACAACTGCGCGAAAGTGGTGGTCGGCGGGCTGCAGCCGGGCAAGTGGTACTTCTATCGCTTCATCGCGCCAGACGGCACCAAAAGCGAAGTCGGCCGCACCCGCACCCTGCCGGTGGGCGAGGTGGGCCGCTTCGGCATCGGCCTGTTCTCCTGCTCGAACATGCCGTTCGGCTGGTTCAATGCCTATGCCCATGCCGCCGCGCGCGAGGATCTGGACCTTGTCGTCCACGTCGGCGACTATTTCTATGAATACAAGCAGGGCGAATATCCCGCACATCCGATGGCGGGCCGGGCGATCGAGCCGGCGAACGAGATCGTCAGTCTGGCCGACTACCGGCTGCGCTATGCCAGCTACCGCCTCGACCCCGACCTGCGCGCGCTCCACGCCCGTTTCCCGATGATCGCACAGTGGGACGACCACGAGTTCGCCAACGACGCCTACAAGGACGGCGCCGAGAACCACCAGAGCGAGACCGAAGGCCCGTGGCCTGTGCGCAAGGCAGCGGCGGAGAAGGCTTACCGTGAGTGGATGCCGGTTTCCGATGCCGATTGGGGCAGCTACGAGATCGGTTCGCTGGCGACGCTGTTCCGCCCCGAGACGCGCGTGTCCGCGCGCATGAAGCAACTCGATCTCGGTGATGCCTTCAAGGGGCAGCAGGACGTTGCCAAGTCGCTGCTGGCTTTCCGTGACGGTCCGTGGATGGCGCCTGAGCGCACGCTGATGGGCGGGGTGCAGGAAGACTGGCT
Source organism: Sphingomonas sp. IC081 (assembly GCF_006874585.1). Classification (GTDB taxonomy): domain Bacteria; phylum Pseudomonadota; class Alphaproteobacteria; order Sphingomonadales; family Sphingomonadaceae; genus Novosphingobium. The sequence continues at coordinate 1,575,269 of NZ_CP029761.1, read as the reverse complement.
CTACAAGGGCTTCGCCGCATCGGCCAGGGCGGGCAAGCGCTGGCAGATCCTGGCGCAGCAGATCGTCATGGGCTCGCTCAAGTCGCCCGCCGCGCTGGCCGATTTCGTTCCGGCTGGCGGCGACGCCAAGGTTCGCGGCGCGCTCATGGCCGCAGCAGCGGCCGCCAGGGTCGGCCTGCCGTTCAACATGGATTCGTGGGACGGCTATCCGGCGGCGCGCGAGCGTCTGCTCAAGGCCGCGCGTGAGGCGGATTGCAACCTCGTCGTGCTCTCGGGCGACAGCCACAATGCCTGGGGTAACGAACTGTCGTTCGGCGGCGCTGCCGCGGGCGTGGAATATGCGGGCCATTCGGTCACGTCGCCGGGGTACGAGGCGTACCTTCCCGGCGCCGGACCGCAGGCGCTGGCAGGGGCAATGCGTCAGGCCAATCCCGGGCTGGCGTTCACCGACGTCAGCCGCCGGGGCTATGTCTCGCTGGATGTGACGCCGGATCAGGTGCGCGGCACCTGGCACTTCATGTCGACCATTGCCCGGCGCACCACGGTTAACACGGACAGCACCACGCTGGCCGTCAAATGGGGCGAGCGCCGCTTCGCAAAGGCCTGATTGCTTTTCCGTAATTGATGGGTGGGGCGGTTGACGCGGGGGGCATCACCGTCCCACAGAGTGCCAGATTTCCAATCCTTTCGAGGCTCCCCCGATGTCCGATTTCGATCCTGCCGAGGCCCCCTCATCAAAACCCGCGTCCGGCAATCCCGACCGCCGCGATTTTCTCGGCGGGCTTGCCGCGGCGCTGGGCGCTGCCGCCGTTGCTGGCGGCGCGGCCGAGACGGCCGAGGCGAAACCGGCCAGGGGATCGTCCGCGCGCCCGGTCAGCGATGCGAAGCTGCGCGCGGCGATCGATACGGTCGTGGTGATCTATGCGGAGAACCGCAGCTTCAACAATCTCTTCGCCGACTTCCCCGGCCTCCAGCAGCCGCTGTCCGAAGTGCCCGCCGAGCGTACCCGCCAGCGCGACCGTGACGGCAAGGTCATGGAAAAGCTGCCGAAGATCTGGGAAGGCCTCGTGCCGACCCGGCAGGTTGTCGAGCATGCCGAATACCAGATCGGGCCGGACGACCTCGCGCCGATCCCGAACGGTCCTTTCGCGCTGAAGACGCCCGAGGGCGACCCGCTGCCGCACGGCCTCGTCACCCGGGATCTGGTCCATGCCTTCTACCACAACCAGATGCAGATCAACGGCGGCGCCAACGACCAGTTCGTCGCCTGGGGGGACAGCGGCGCGCTGGTCATGGGCCACTACGGCGACATGCGCGCCCAGCTTCGCCTGTGGCAGATCGCGCGCGAGTTCACGCTCTGCGACAACTTCTTCATGGGTGCGTTCGGTGGCTCGTTCCTCAACCACCAGTACCTGATCGCCGCGCAGCCGCCGTTCTATCCCGATGCGGACAAGAGCCCGTCCGCCAGGAAGATCGCCAGACTGGAAGGCGGCGACCCCAAGGGCACGCGCCTGAAGCCGGACCCCAAGACCCCGGCCAGCGCGCTCGACGGCCCGGCCGTATTCGGCCCCAGCACGCTTTCGCCGGACTTCTGGGCGGTCAACACGATGCTGCCGCCTTACGCGCCGACCTATGAACTGGACCCCGAGAAGCCCGGCTACGCCAATGCCGAAAGCGCCAGCACGCTGGTGCCGCAGCGGCACAAGACCATCGGCGACATGCTCAGCGCCAAGGGCGTGGACTGGGCCTGGTACGCGGGCGGATGGAACGCGGCGCTCGAAGGGCGGATGAACGACACCTCCACCCCCTCGCGTCCGAACTTCCAGCCGCACCACCAGCCGTTCAACTATTATGATCGCTTCGCCCCCGGCACCGCCGACCGCGCAAGGTTCCTGCGGGACGGCGGCGAGGGCAGCACCGCGCGCACCAACAGGTTCCTGGCCGATGCCGAGGCGGGCAAGCTGCCTGCGGTCAGCTATTACAAGCCGCAGGGCAATCTCAACATGCACGCCGGCTATTCGGACATCGATGCTGGCGACCGCCATATCGCCGCCGTCATCGATACCCTGCGCGCCAGCCCGCAGTGGGAGAAGATGCTGATCGTCGTGACTTTCGACGAGAACGGCGGCTGGTGGGACCACGTCGCCCCGCCGAAGGGCGACCGCTGGGGCCCCGGCACGCGCATCCCCGCGGTGATCGTCTCGCCCCATGCCAAGAAGGGCGCGGTGGACCACACGATCTACGACACCGGCTCCATCGCCCGCTTCCTCACGCGCCGCTTCGGACTGGAGAAGCTCGAAGGCCTGAAGATGCGCGAGGATGCGATGCTGGCAGCCGGCGGTGTCGCCCCCGGAGACCTGACCGGCGCGCTCGACATCGCGTAAATTTCAATGAAGTGTCTGGCGGCGCACCAAAACAGGTGCGCCGCCCCTGCGAATGCGACAGAGTGCCCGCTTCGGGACCGATTCTTTCCGGCCCCGTTCAGCAAGAACCTTCGGGCCAGATCGCATTACAGGGCAGGGCAATTTTCATGAGGCATATCCTTCTTACCGTGGCTTCCCTCGGCGCCATGGCGCTGGCGTCGGGCGCTTCGAGCGCCGAGGCCGCTCCCAAGGCCTATCCCGATGCGGAAGCGCATGTGCTCGACATGGCCAAGAAGGCCATCGCCCTGCGCTCGGTAGAAGGAGAGGGCAACCAGACCCCGCAAGTGGCCGAACTGTTCAAGCAGCGTCTGGTCGAAGCGGGCTGGAGCGCCTCCGACATCGAGATCGTGCCCTACAAGGACACCGCCTACCTGATCGCCACCTGGAAGGGCAGCGACCCGTCGCTCAAGCCGCTGGTCGTCTCCGCACATATGGACGTGGTTGAGGCCAAGCCTGCCGACTGGCAGCGCGATCCCTTCACCCCGGTGGTGGAGAACGGTTACCTCTTCGGACGCGGCGCCAGCGACACCAAGTTCGAGGCGGTGCTGGCGATGGAATCGATGATCCAGCTGCGCAAGGAAGGCTTCAAACCCCGGCGCTCGCTGGTGATCGCCTATTCGGGCGACGAGGAAACCTCGATGGCGACCTCCAAGCTGATTGCCGAGAAGCTCAGGAACGCCGAACTCGTGCTTAACGTCGACGGCGCCTCGGGTACCCTGTCGGAAGAGACCGGCAAGCCGCTCTACTGGACCTGGCAGGGCGCCGAGAAGACCTACATCGATTACCAGATCGAGGTTACCAATCCCGGCGGCCACAGCTCCGCGCCGCGCCCGGACAACGCCATCGTCCAGCTTTCCGAAGTGCTGGCCCGCATCGGCGCCTACACGTTCAAGCCCGAACTCAACGACGTCACCCGCGCCTACTGGACCGAGGCCGCCAAGCTGGAGGCCGATCCCAGGAAGGCCAAGGCGATGCGCGACTTTGCCGCCAACCCCAACGATCCCGCCGCGCTCGCCGTATTGCGCGCCGATCCGGCCACCGTGGGCCGTGTGAGCACGACCTGCGTGCCGACGATGCTCTCGGGCGGCCATGCCCGCAATGCCCTGCCGCAGCGCGCCACCGCCAACATCAACTGCCGCATCTTCCCCGGCCACACCCGCGAAGAGATCATGGCCGAACTGGAGAAGGTGGCCGCCATGCCCGCCGCCAAGTTCAGCGACGTGACGGGTGACGATTCCACCATGGCCCCGGCCTCGCCGATGCGGCCCGATTTTGTCGCGGCCGCGCGCAAGGCGGTGACGGCGGCCTGGGGGCCGGTGCCGATCATTCCGGCGCAGGCCTCGGGCGCGTCGGATTCGATGTGGTACCGCGCGATCGGCGTGCCGAGCTACGGCGCCAGTGCATCGATGATGAAGGATTCCGACGAGTTCGCGCACGGCCTCAACGAGCGTGTCTCGCTGGTCAACATCCGTCCGGGCATCACCTACTACCTCTCGATGTACAAGGACCTCGCGAGCAAGTGAGCACGAACGGGGCGAAGCGGGGGGCGCTTCTGGCGGCAATGGTGGCGGGCGTGCTGGCAGCGCCCGCCATGGCGGAAACGCTCTATGTGCGGGCGGGCCGGCTGATCGACGTCGATTACCAGACCACCCGCACCGGCCAGTGCGTGACGGTGACCGATGGCCGCGTCACCCGCGTCGACGCCTGCGGCAAGACGCCTTCGGGGGCGCGGGAAGTGGATTGGTCGAACTACACGGTGCTGCCGGGCCTGATCGACCTGCACACCCATCTTGCCGATGCCGGACAGAGCGCGGATGTCGCCGCGCCCTACCGGACTTCGCCCCAGCTTACCGCGCTGATCGGCGCGCATAATGCCAAGGTCACGCTGGAGGCGGGCTTCACCACGGTGCGCGATGTCGGCACCTATCGCGGCCTGACCGATGTCGCCCTGCGTGATGCCATTGCCCGCGGCTACGTGTCGGGGCCGCGCATGTTCGTGGCGGGTGCCTACATCACCAAGCCCGGCGGCGGCGGCGAACTCAACGGGGTGATCCCCAACGACCAGCTTCCCTCTGACATGCGCTACGGCGTGATCCGTAATCCGCAGGAAGCCCACGACAAGACCGAGTTCCTGTTCGAACACGGTGCCGACTTCATCAAGATGATCGCCACCGGCGCGGTCCTCGCCATCGGCACCGAACCGGGCCAGGTGGAACTGACCGAGGATGAGATGCGCGCCGCCGTGGCGGTCGCGAAGGAGCATCATTCCTACGCCACCGCCCATGCCCACGGCGCGGAAGGAATCAAGGCGGCGATCCGCTCGGGTGTCCACTCGATCGAACATGCCAGCCTGATCGACGACGAGGGGCTCCGGATGGCCAGGGACGCGGGCGTCTGGCTGGTCATGGACATCTACGATGGTGACTGGATCGACCAGCAGGGCACCAGGGAAGGCTGGCCCGCCGAGTACTTGCGCAAGAACCGGGAGACCACCCAGACCCAGCGCGACGGCTTCGAGAAAGCCGTGAAGATGGGCGTGAAGCTCGGTTTCGGCACCGACGCGGGCGTCTATCCGCACGGCCTCAACGCGCGCCAGTTCGCCTACATGGTGAAATACGGGATGACGCCGATGCAGGCGATCCGTTCGGCCACCATCGATGCGGCGACGCTGATCGGCCATGAGAGCGAACTGGGCTCCATCGCGCTCGGCAAATATGCCGACATGATCGCGGTCGAGGGTGACCCCTTGCGCGATGTGAGCGTGCTGGAGAAGGTTTCGCACGTGATGAAGGCGGGGGTACTCGAAAAATAGCTCAACTGGCGGTGAGCCGTCCCCCGCTCAGCACGCGTGCCGGTCCGGGGGCTGCCCGGACCAGCAGGGTACCCAGCAGGATCACGGCCAGCAGCACGATCAGTGGCTGGGTCAGAAGGTAGAGCGGATAGAGCGGTGAGCCCAGCTTGCCGAACAGCGCGCCCAGTACCGGTCCGCCCAGCCAGATCAGGATGAGGTGCGAGCAGAACAGGAAAAACGCAAAAGGCTCGATCCGCAGCAGGAACGTGCGGGCAGGGCTGTCCGAGAGCGCCCATGCCACGCGCCAGTAAGTCACGGCAGCGGCGACCCGAACCGCAAGGTCCAGCGCGGCGGCCTCGGGCGTCGCGGGATCGGTGCCGAGCCGCAGCGCGCTGTAGAGCTGGAGGCAGGTCAGGCCCGCGAAAGGCAGAACGGTCAGAAGCAGGGGCCAGGCCGCGATGCGGTCCGCGACGTGGCCGCGCCGCGCCAGAATGCCCAGCACGAAAAAGAACGGGATCGACGCGCGCATGAACACCGGCGCTCCCACCCCGAGGATCTGGCACACGGCGGCGATGGAGGCGAGCGCGACCAGCCACGGATTGGCCAGCCTCACCAGCAGCGGCGCCGCCAGCATGCACACGAACAGGTCGCGCAGGAACGGCATCTGCACGTTGATGTCGGGGTTGCGGCTGGCAACGAAGATTTCCTCGAAGACCCAGTCCAGCGAGTGCGGCGTCGGCGCGGGCAGGGTGAGCAGCCAGGCGGTGCCGGAAACCAGCACCAGCGCCAGCACGTTCCACAGCACCATCGGCAGCAGGATGGTGCGGGCCTTGCGGGCAACGTGGCTCGGCCAGTCGCGCGTGCGGTTGGAGGAGGCGACCAGCCAGCCGGAAATGAGGCCCAGCAGCGGCACCGCGCTGCGTCCGAACACGTCCATCAGGATCCAGCGCAAGTCTTCCTGCGGGGAGCCTCTGGCCAGTTGCAGGTCGTAGCCGGTGAGGCCGGTCCAGGCATGGACGTAGACGACGCCGAGGATGCAGATGACCCGTGCGATCGAGATCGCGGCGGATTTGCGCGGGGCATCGGCGATGAAGGACTGGGGCAAACAAACATCCGGGCAGTTGGCGACCTTGCCGCCTACCTGATGCCGTTCGCCCCCGAACCCAACCCACTAGCGGCGGATCGCCCCATCAAAGGGACGAAAGGCCCCGTTTCAGGTGCGGAAGCGCCCGAAACGGCCTTTGTCCGCCAGCACTTCGTGTGCGCAGTTATGGCCGGGCGCCCCGGTCACGCCGCCGCCGGGGTGCGTGCCCGAGCCGCACATGTAGAGCCCCTTGAGCGGGCCCCGATAGGCGCCGTGGCCCAGTACCGGGCGCGCCGACCACATCTGGTCGAGCGTCAGGTTGCCATGCATGATGTCGCCGCCGACAAGGCCGAACTTGCGTTCCAGCCCCTTGGGGCTGAGCACCTGGCGGCCGAGGATCGAGGCGCGGAAGCCCGGCGCATAGTCCTCGACCGTATCGATGATGATGTCGGCGGCCTTGTCGTCCTCCGCATCCCAGTCGCGGCCATCTGGCAGTTCCGGCGCGAATTGCTGGCAGAACAGGCTGGCGACGTGCTGGCCTTCGGGCGCGAGGCTGTCGTCCACGGTCGAGGGGATCAGCATCTCCACGATCGGCTTTTTCGACCAGCCATGGGTCTTCGCGTCGAGGAAGGCGCGGTCCATGTAGTCCAGTGTCGGCGCGATGATGATGCCGGACTGGTGGTGCTCACCCGGTTCGGGCAGGCAGGTGAACTTCGGCAACTGCGAAAGCGCCACGTTCATGCGGAAGGTGCCGCTGCCGGTCTTGAAGCCCTTCATGCGGCGCTGGAAATCGGGATTGAGATCGCTTTGCGCGATCATCCTGCCGTAGAGCAGCTTGGGCCCGACATTGGCGATCACGCGCCTGGCGGCAATCTCCTCGCCGCTTTCAAGCCGCACGCCGGCAACCTTGTCGCCATCGACGAGCACCTGATCGACCGGACTTTCGAGGCTGATCTCCACGCCCAGCTTGCGGCAGACTTCGCCCATGATGCGGGTGATGTTGCCCATGCCGCCGACCGAGTGACCCCAGGCGCCCTTCTTGCCGTTCACTTCGCCGAAGACATGGTGCAGCAGCACGTAGGCGCTGCCCGGCGTATCGGGCGAGGCATAGTTGCCGACCACCGCGTCGAAACCGAATGCGGCCTTCACCGCCTCGCTCTCGAACCAGCCGTCCAGCAGCCCGCGCGCGGACTTGGTGAAGAGGTCCAGCACATCGCGCTGCGCCTCGATGGAAAGGCCCGCCAGCTTGCGGCCCTGAAGCGCCGCGTCGATCAGCCCGCGCCAACCATCGCCAGCGTTGGGCGGCGACTTCAGCGCCAGATCGCGCAGCACTTCGGCCACGACTTCGAGCGAATCGTAATAGGCCGGAAGCACCTCGGCATCGTGCCTGGAGAACCGGCGGAACTCGGCCTGTGTGCGCTCCAGCCCGCCGCCCAGCTTGAGGTAGCCGCCATCTTCCTGCGGTAGCAGGTTGGAGATCGGCCGCTCGATCACGCGGTAGCCATGGTCCGCCAGCCGCATGTCGGCGATGACCTTGGGCTGGAGCAGGCTGACTGTGTAGCTGGCCACCGAATTGCGGAAGCCGGGGTGGAATTCCTCGGTCACCGCCGCACCGCCGACCACGTCGCGGCGCTCCAGAATGCGGACCTTCAGTCCCGCCCGGGCAAGGTAGAACGCGCAGACGAGGCCGTTATGGCCGCCGCCGATAATTACAGCATCGTATTTCTGGGTCATTTTTGGCTCCAGCCAGATGCGGGCCGCTCGCTTTGGCGGGCCTCTGGGATCAGTTCGCGGATGCGCTTGCAGAAGTGGCGGAGGCACACTTCCTTGTCGGACAGCGGCCCGACCGAGAACGTGCGCGAGGCCATGCCCGCCTGCACGCGGGTGATAAGGGCGGTATCCTCGGCATTGACCTGCCGGTTGATACGCCAGTTGAGATAGCGCGCGGCGCGCATCTCGCGGCGGTCATCGGGGAGGACGTAGCTGATCTCGCGGATCATGCAGGTTTCCGGTCCCGTGGGCAGCCACTGCATGAAATCGACCTGATCGGGGTAGATATCGAAGGCGACGCCGGGCCAGAGCTTGAAATAGAGCCAGTGGCGCTGCCGGTCCTCGGGCAAGTGCGGCACCGGCGGCAGCAGGCGCTGGTACATCCTCTCCGACCAGTTGGAGGAGGGCGCGTCCATCAGGTCGCCCCACATGCGGTCGACATGGCGTTCGGCCTCCACGCCGTAGCTGCGGCCGAACAGGCGGGTGAGGCCGGGATGGGCGACGGGGATATGCAGCCCGTCCGAATAGTTGTCGCCCACGTTCTTCCAGTTCACCGCGCGCGGGCGCATGGTGACGCGGCCGAGCGCTTTCAGATCCTCGAACCGGTAGGGCGCGACCATTTCCTCGTAGGGGGCCATCATCTGCGCGATCGAGGGGCCGCCGTCATCGACGAGGCGCACGAAGATGAAGCCGCGCCAGACTTCGACGTCCACCGGGACAAGGCCGTGGCTGGCCTTGTCGAAATCGGGATAGCTCTGGCTGTCGGGCACGCCGGTCAGGCGTCCGTCGAGATCGTAGACCCAGGCGTGATAGGGGCAGACCAGCTTCTTCGCGCAGCCACTGGCGCCGTCGACCACGCGCGATCCGCGATGACGGCAGACATTGGTGAAGGCGCGGACTTGCCGGTCGTTGCCGCGCACGACGATCACGCTTTCGCCGATGTACTCCAGCGTGTGCCAATCGCCCGCGTTCGGCACGTCGCTCTCGTGACAGACGATCTGCCAGCTCGGTGCGAAAATGCGCTCCTTTTCCACTCCCAGGAACTCGGGGTCCGAATAGGTCCACGCCGGCAGGCTCCAGCCATCGAGCGGATCGGTCTGCGGCTGATCTATCGGCTGCGTTGCCATTGGAGACTCCTTGTTGTACGAGTGTATAACAATGCCATGACAACCAAGCAATCCCACACCCCCGCCTTTAGTCGAGGCGATCCCGACGAGCGGCGGCAAAGCCTGATCGAGGCCACTGCACGGTGCCTTGCGCTGCATGGCATAGGCGGGACCTCGGTGCGTTCGATCTGCGCGGAAGCGGGCGTTTCGGCAGGGCTGCTGCGGCACTATTTCGGCGGCGTCGCGGATGCGATTGCCGAGGCTTATCGCTGGACCGGGCACCGCGTGGCGCGCGCGCTGGAAGAGGCGGTGGCGGCGGCGGATGACAGCCCCCGCGCCCGGTTGCTCGCTTATCTTGTCGCCAGCTTCCGGCCGCCGATTGCCGATCCGCAGTTGCTGGCAACGTGGCTCGCGTTCTGGGCGATGACGCCGCAGGATGCCGCCATCGGACGTCTGCACGAGGACATCTACGGCGAGTTTCGCGGCGGGATGGATGCGCTGATCCGTGATTGCCGGCCGGGCATGGCGGATACCCGCCTGATCGGCGTGGCGCTGACCGCGCTGATCGACGGGCTCTGGCTGGAACTCAGTCTGGGCAAGGCTCCCTTCACGCCGGAGGAGGCAGAAGGGCTAGTCGAGACCTGGCTGGACGCGCTGCTCGGCGGACCTGCGGCGAACCAGTAGCCAGATCGGCAGGCCTAGCGCCATCAGCACGAAGCTGAGGCCGCTGGCGCCGATCCCTGCGCCCCACAGCGTCCACAGGGCGTAAGCCGCGCCGAGGAGCGCGGCGGGCCTGGCGATGCCGAGTTTCAGTGCCGAGAGCGCGCAGGCCAGATAGAGCCAGAGCGTTGCGGAGGTCGAGAGCAGCAGCAGGTATTCGAACAGTGACTGCATCGAGCGGCTGGCGTTCATTGCCGCGAAAAGACTGGCGATCACCGTCGAGATCAGCAGCGCGCGGCGGGCGACACCGCGCCTATCGGTTTTTGCGAACCACGCGGGCAAGAGGCGGCGGTGCGCCATGTCGCGCACCATTTCGGCTTCGAGCAGGGTCCAGCCGTTGAGTGCGCCGACGCAGCTGATGACGGCAAAGATCGCGATCAGCGTGGCCGCATCCGTGCTCCAGAACCGGCCGACAAAGGTGGCGAACGGTGCCGCGGAATGCGCGGCGAGGTCCACGGGCAAGAGCAGCGCGATCGCCGAGCAGACCACCAGATAGAGAAAACCGGTGAGCGCGGTGCCCCATAGCGTGGCGCGAGCGATGTTGATTTCTGGATTGCGCACGCGGGCGGCGGCGACGCTGGCGCTTTCGAACCCGAGCAGGGCCCAGAGCGTCAGGCTGGCGGCGCCGTTGACCGCACCGATGCCGATGCTGCCGGGGGCGGGCGGGGCAATCCGCGCGGCGCCGCTGGCCAGTACCACGGCGGTGATGGCGATGACCACCAGCAGGGGAACGATCTTCAGGGCCAGTGTCAGTATCTGGAAGCCGCCTGCCGCGCGGGTCCCGCGCAAGTTGACGAGCGCCATCAGCCAAAGCAGCGTGATAGCGGCAAGGGCGGGGACGTTTTCGCCACTGGCCAGGACCGGGAACAGGTTCGTGAGGTAGCTGATCGCCGCGACGGCAATGGCCACGACCGAGGTCCAGATCGAGACGAGGTAGATCCAGCTGATGAAGAAGCCGACGGTCGGTCCGAAGGCATCGGTGACGAAACCCGCAGGGCCGCCCGCCTGCGGGCAGGCCCGGGTCAGGCGGCTGAGCACATAGGCCAGGATCAGTGCGCCGCTGATCGTCACAATCCAGCCCAGCACCCCGTTCCACCCGAACGGGGCGAGACTGGCGGGCAGCAGGAACACCCCCGAACCGATCATGTTGCCCATGACCAGCGCGGTCGCCGCCAACAGGCCCAGGCTGGCGCCCGGGCCTGCGGTTTTTTGCGTTTCTCGCGTCACTCCGGCGCGAATGTCAGAAGTCGGCGCCGAACTTCAGGCCGATCACGCGCGGACGGATGACGTAATCGTAGAACACCCCGCCGGTGCTGCTGTCGCCGACATAGTCGCCGCAGGTGGTTTCGAGGCACTGGACGCTGGTGTTGACCACGCCGTTGCTGTTGAACAGGTTGGTGGCGTAGAGCTCCACCCGGTAGCCGTCCTTCTTCACGCCGATGCTGAAGTCGGCGGTGGTATAGGCTCCGAGGTTGCCCTTGATGCTGTTTTCCAGCGTGCGAAGGTCGCTGCGGCGCTTGCCGATGTAGTTGGCAGCGAACTGGACGTGGCCGTCCCACCCGCCGACCGGGAATTCGTAGCGGGCAACCGCATTGCCCTTGAACTTGGCGGTGATCGGCAGGTGCGTGCCCTTGGGGGCGAGCAAGTCGTTCGCGGCGCCGTCCGAACCGGCAAGGCTGCAGTCGAACGCGCTGTTGGCGATCAGGCAGAAGTCCTTGCGGATCGTGGCGTCGTTGTAGCTGCCAGAGAAGTCCAGCGAGAAGCCGTTTTTGTTGTACCCGACGTCGAATTCGACGCCGCGAATGCGGGCCACGCCGGCGTTGCGGATCTCGGTAAGGCCGTTGGCGCCCAGGAACGAGAGCTGGATGCCGTTCCAGTCCTCCTGATAGACGGCGCCGTTGAAGCGCACCGGGCCCCACATCGTTTTCCAGCCGATCTCGTAGTTGTCGAGCCGGTCGGGCTTGTAGGGCGCCAGCGTGCCGCGGCGGTTGATGCCGCCGGGGCGGAAACCGCGCGACCAGGTCGCGTAGACCAGCGCGTCGGGCGTGATCTTGTAGGTGAGGTTGGCCTTGTAGATCGCGTCGGTCTTCGAGGTCGACTTGTCGAGGTTGGTGCAGGGCGATCCCTTGACGATCGCGTCCTCGAAGCAGGCGGCGACGCCGGTGCGGCTCGAATAGCCGGCGCTGTAGCCGTAAAAGCCGACCAGCGAATTGTTGTAGTGATAGAGGCGCAGGCCCCCGGTGGCGCTCAGCTTGTCGGTGATGTCGTAAGTCAGTTCACCGAAGGCGGCATAGTCGCGGTCGACGCGCTTCTGCTGGGTCAGCCAGATGTCGCTGGTGGTGCCGGGCACCTTCAGATCGTCGGCAATGCCGTCGATGATGTAGTTCTGCTCGATGTGGTGTTGCTGGCGCTGGTAGAACACGCCGCCGATGAAGCGCAGCGGGTTGCTTTGCGGGGAGCTGATGCGAATTTCGCCGAACTGGCGGTGGTAGGCGTCCTTGCCCTTGATGTACTGGTTCGGGCTGACGAGATCGCCCGCATTGTCGTAGAGGTAGGCGCCGGAGCCGAACAGGGCATCGTAGAAGTAGGAGTAGTCCGAATAGTCGGACTGCGTCCAGTCCTTGCGGTTGAGGATGCCGCCGGTGGCGGTGAGGTCCCAGTTGCCGATCTTGCCCTCGATGGTGAGGGCGGCCTGATACCACTCGTCCTTGCTCTTCTCGGGATTGTACTGGACGGTCTGCAGCTTGCCGCTGACGGCGCTGGAGCGTTCCTGCGCGAAGCTGCCGTTGGTCTTCTGGACCTGGCCCATGATGGTGGGCTTGATCGTCCAGTTGCCGTCAAGGTCGATGCCCAGCGCCAGGCGGCCGCCGTAGGTATCGACGTCGTTGTAGTTGTCCTCGACGAGCTCGGCATTGTCCTGGGTGATGCCCGAGACGGCGAAGGTGCGGCTGCCGTGGACATTGTCGATATAGCCGCCGTCATGGCGATACCAGCCGACCAGGCGCGCGGCGACGGAATCGCTGATCCGGTAGTTGATGAAGCCCTGCATCACGCCGCCCATGTCGCCGTGCGAGACCGAGTTCACTTCCGCGTCGACTGCGCCGTACGTGCCCGAGGTGTCTGGCGCATTGGTGACGATCTTGATGGTGCCCGCCATCGAGCTGGCGCCGTAGAGCGTGCCTTGCGGGCCGGCCAGCGCTTCCACGCGGGCGATGTCGTAAGCGTGGATGTCGAGCGCGCCCTGGATGGTCGTGATCGGCATTTCGTCGAGATAGGTGCCGACGGTGGGCAGCGGGCCGGAGTGGTTGGCGTTCTCGCCCGAGGCGACGCCGCGGAAGTAGACCTGGCTGAAGCCGGGCTGCACCGTCTGGATCGTCACCGAGGGCAGGAACTTGACGACGTCCTGCAGTTCCTTGACCTGCAGGTCCTTCAGCTTTTCAGCGCCGAGTGCGGTGATCGCGATCGGCACGTCCTGGAGGTTCTCGACCCGCTTCTGGGCCGTGACGTAGATGACGCCATCGGCGGCGGGCGCCTGTGCGGCCTTGTCGTCCTGCGCCAAGGCAGGTTGCGCTGCAGCAATCGCGGACGACCCCAGCAGCATGGCGACCATGCTGCGACGAAACGAAATGCCGGAAACGACCACCCGTTAACCCCCATTATGTCCTCTATGCGTAGGTCTCCATAATTTTCGGGAACCGGCAATAGGGCTTTGGGAGGTCGCTCATGTTGCGGTGCAGCTATGACATTTCTGCCACATGAACACACGTTCAGGATTTTGCGTAAGTCTCTGGAAGATCGCCCAATGCTGCCGTGAGCGGGGCGAGCCAGGCCTCGTAGGCGCGCCACTGGCCGACGCCGTCGCGGTTGATCGGGCGGCGGACCTGTTCGCTCGAGGCGGTGCGCACGGCGCGCGTGTTGTTGTGGAATTCGAGGCAGGCGGGCTCGAACGGCAAGCCCAGATAGTCGAGCAGCGCGCGGACGCGGCTTTCGGGATCGTCCAGCAGGTCCTCGTGGATCACCCGGTGAACGCGGCCGGGCATCACATCATCGTAGTGGCGCATCACCCGCACATAGTCGGCATAATAGCGGCCCATGTGCGCGAGATCGTAGGAGAACGCCTGCCCCTTGGCGTAGTTCTGCCGGAAATTGGAGACGCAGCAATCGAGCGGATGGCGGCGGGCGTCGATGATCTTCGCATGGGGCAGGATCAGCGCGATGAACCCGAGGTAGGCCCAGTTGTTGGGCAGCTTGTCGATGTAGAAGGGCTTGTCGGTCTTGCGCTGCACGCGCGTGCGTTCGAGGAATTCCGCCCCCAGTTCGGCGCGGCGCTGCGGCGACATGGCGGCCAGCGCGGCTGGCCAGTCGCGCGGGCGTCCGCCGGTGGCCTGTGCCTCGCGCATGGCAAGTGCCGGAATGTCGGGCAATTCCATCGTGCCCTCGATCTGCGAGTGGCTGCCGAGGATCTGCTCGATGAGCGTGGAGCCGGCGCGCGGCATGCCGAGGATGAAGATCGGCGCGGGCGAGGGATCGCCGCCATCGGCATGGGCGGCGAGGAAGGTCGGCGAGAACGTCCCGATCACCGCGTCGACCTGCTCGGCCACGGCCTCGGGATCATGCTGCAGCTCCATGCTGCGCAGCGCGTTGCCCTGGGCGTAGTGCGCAAACGCGGCTTCGGCCTCGCTGCGATCTTCCAGCGCCTTTGCGAGCGCGAAATGGAGGTGCAGGCGATCGTCCGGCCCGATGCCGGCCTGATCCAGAACGCGCCGCATCGCCGCGACATCGGCATCGCCGAAGCGGACCGTCTTGAGGTTGGCAAGGCTCCACCATGCCTCGCCGAGGGCAGGTTCGAGGGCGATGCAGCGGCGATAGGCGCTGACGGCTTCGGCCTGTTCGCCCAGTGTCTTGAGGATATGGCCGTAGCTCATCCAGAGCTTGGCGTGGTCCGGGAAACTTTCGAGCAGCTCGCGGTAGATCCTGCGCGATTCCTCGTATTCCCCGATCCGCCCCAGCGCCGCAGCCTTGAGGTTGAGATCGCCCGCACTGGCGCTGTTGGCGGCGAGCACGTGGTCCAGCGCGGCCACGGCATCGGCGAAGCGGTTCTGCTTGTAGAGAACCGTGGCAAGATTGGCGCGGGCCGCGGCAAAACCGGGGGCCAGTTCCAGCGCGCGGAGCAGCAGCGTCTCGGCGTCGCGGTAACGGCCAATTCGCCCGGCGAGTTCCGCCATCATGCGGATCGCGGCGACATCGCGCGGCTGGGCGGACAGGCGTTCCCGCAGGCCCGCCTCGGCGGTCGGCAAATCGTTCGCCAGCAAGGCCTGCGCGATGGCGATCAGCGCGGGATCGCGCACCGAGGCGCGGATCGCGGCATTTTCCGCCCGTTCCGCTTCGCTGTCCCGTCCAAGCGTGCGCAGGGCCTGTCCGAGCAGGCGCAGCACGCGCGGATCCTCGCCCTTGCGGGCCAGCGCCTCGCGCAGCAAGGGCACGGCCCCGGCAGGGTCGGTCGCGACGAGTTGGCCGAGCGGAACGGCAGGTGCGGTGTGATTCATCGGCGCCGACTATGCGTGGCCGATCCGCTCCGCTCAAGCCGGACCCGCGTCAGAATCCCCTGGCCACGCCCTCCCGGCGGGGATCGGCGCCGCCAAGGTAACCCTTGGGGGTCACGACCACGGCCTGCAGCCCCGATTCCTCGCCCCTGCCGGTCGACAGCGGCATGCCCCGCGCGGCGAGCCCGGCCATGATCGGTTCGGGGAACTTGTCGGCATTGAAGGCATCGCCCTTGGCGACAAGGTTGGGCAACGCGACGGCGTCCTGCGGCGTCATCTTCCAGTCGAGCATGGCGACCAGCACCTTGAGGTTGTAGGCCTGGATCGACGTGCCGCCCGGCGATCCTGCTGCGGCCACGAGCTTGCCCTGCGGGGTGAGGACGATGGCCGGGGCCATGCTCGAACGCGGGCGCTTGCCGGGGGCCGGGGCATTGGCGGCAGGCGCGCCGTCCTGGTCGCGCGGCGAGAAGGAGAAGTCGGTCAGCTGGTTGTTGAGGAAAAAGCCGTCGACCATACGGCCCGAGCCGAAGATGCTTTCCACCGTCGTTGTCATCGAGACGACGTTGCCTTGCGTGTCGATGATGACGAAGTGGCTGGTACCGCCCGGTTCGGCGGTGGCATCGGGCCCGTTGACCGGCGCCCCCCTGGGCATGCCGAAGCTCACGGGACCGGCCCTCTCGCCGATCAGCGCGGCGCGGCTGGCGAGATAGTCCGGGTCGAGCAGGCCCTGTTCGGGCACTTTCACGAAGGCCGGGTCGCCGACGTAGCGGTCGCGGTCGGCATAGGCGAGGCGGCTGGCCTGGGCGAACTGGAACCAGGCCTTCTCGTCGCTGGCCGAGCGCGTGTTGATGTCGGTATGGGCAAGCAGGCCCAGCGCGACCTGCAGGCCGAGGCCGCCCGAGGGGGATTCAGGGGTGCAGACGACGTAAGTGCGATAAGGATTGCACAGCGCCGGGCCGGAACGCGGCTTGTAGGCGGCCAGATCGGCCAGCGTCATCGTGCTGGGGCGCGGGCCTTCGTGGAGGCGGGTGATGATGTCCTGTGCGACCGGGCCGGTGAGCAGGCCGGATGCGCCGAACTTGGCGATCCGCTCCAGCGTCTGCGCGTAAGCGGGATTGCGCAGCCGGTCGCCCGCGACATAGCGGGTGCCGTCCGGCTTCGTGAAATAGCGCACGGCGTCGGGCGAGGAGGCCTGCGGCGCGCGCGACTTGATCATGCCGGCAAGCCGGGGGCTGACGATGAAGCCGTCCGCGGCCAGTTCGTGCGCCTTGCCGAACAGGCTGCCCCAGGCGAGCTTGCCATGATCGCGGTGCGCCATGTCGAGCATCGCGACGGCGCCGGGAACACCGGTGGAGATGCCGCCCAGCACCGCGTCGACAAAGGGCAGGGGCTTGCCGCCGTCATCGACGAGGAGGTGATTGCTGGCGCCGGACGGGGCCATCTCGCGCCCGTCGTAGGCGGTGACCTTGCGGGTCCTGGCATCGTAATAGATCATGAAGCCGCCGCCGCCGAGGCCCGAGCTTTGCGGCTCCACCAGCCCGAGCACGGCCTGGATGGCAACCGCGGCATCCACCGCCGAACCACCCTTGCGCAGCACCTCGACTCCGGCCTCGACCGCCAGCGGATTGGCCGCCGCGACCATCGCGTGGCGCGCAAGGCCCCACTGCTGCGGGCGGGTGTTCGCAGCGGCAACATCGACAGGCGCCTCGGCCTGCGCGATCGACGGCGCGGTCAGCGCGAAAGTCAGCGATAGGGCGAGGGCGGAAGCGGTGATACGGCGGAAGGCGGTGGGGCGGCGCAAGTGCGTTCTCCTGTCTGGGAGCGACCGATTTTCCCGTGGCTTAACGAGCCTTGCCGGCTTGTGCCAGCCCCGCCGCCCCTGGCCATGTGCAAGAGTGGGGCTTCCTGGGCGCCTCGCTGCCCGATTCCGGCGCCTGCATCTTCGCAAATGCAGCAGATGCAATTGCCGATTGGCTTGCGGGACTTGCAATAATATCTCCGTTCGTTCGCCTTGCGGTCATTAGTTAGGCTGCTAAGTACCCGTCCATGCAGGAACGACGAAAGCGCGAACGGGCATTTGCCGAAAGGCTGGCGCCGGTGTCGCGATCATGGCGGCAACTGGCGGACGATGCGCTTTCCTCGCTCGGGATTTCCAACTCCTCGGGCTGGGCGCTGGTGCACTTGCTGCGCCTCGGCAAGACGGTGCGCCAGAGCGAGCTTGCCCGCGTCGTCGGGGTTACCGAACCCTCGCTGGTGCGCACGCTCAACCTGCTGGAAGGCGCCGGGCTGGTCGCGCGGATCGCCGATGAGACCGACCGCCGCGCCAAGCACCTGTCGCTGACCGCTGATGGCGAGGCGCTGGCCGCACGAATTGATACGCGCCTCAACACATTGCGCGCCGGCCTTCTGGATGGCATCACCGATGCGGACCTCGAAACCACCGTGGCGGTTCTCGACCGAATCGCTGCCCGCGTGGCTGAAAGCAGCAGCAAGCCATGACCAAGCGCTTTGGATTTGATGCAGCGCTGTTTTCGGTGAAGGCGTACCTCGCCGCGATCCTGGCCGTCTACATTGCCCTGTCGATCGGGCTGGACCGGCCGTACTGGGCGTTCCTGACATCCTATATCGTCGCCCAGCCGCTGGCGGGCGCGGTGGTGTCCAAGGCGATGTTCCGCGTCGTCGGCACGTTCATCGGGGCGGCCGCCGCAGTGTTCATGGTGCCGCCGCTGGCCCATTCGCCCGAACTGCTCACGCTGGCGATCGGTGGCTGGCTGGCGATCTGCGTTTTCGTCTCGCTGCTCGACCGCACACCGCGCTCCTATGCCTCGGTGCTGGCGGGTTATACGGCGGTGCTGATCGTGCTGCCCAGCGTCGATACCCCGCAGCTGATCTTCACCACGGCTTCGCTGCGCGTGCAGGAAATCACCATCGGCATCCTGTGCGGCAGCTTTGTCCATGCCCTGGTGTTTCCGCAGTCGGTGTCGGCCTTCATGCTGCAGCGGGTGACCGCGATCCTGACCGACGCCGAGCGCTGGTCACGCGATTCGCTGTCGGTCGATGCCGATCCCGCGATCGACCGCGAGCGGCGGCGGCTGGCGCTGGACGTCACCGAATTGCAGCAGCTCTCGATCCACCTTCCTTACGAGAGCACCCGCATCGCCCCGCGCATCCGCACCGTGCGTGCCCTGCAGGACCAGCTTTCGCTCATCATGCCGCTGGGGGCCGCCGTTGCCGACCGGATCGCGCAACTTCATGAGGCCGGGATCCCCCATCCCGATATCGCCCGCCTGCTGGACGATACGCGGGACTGGTTCGCGCGCCTCGGGCACATGGACATCGCCTCCCGCACCGCCGAGGCCGAGGCGCTGCGCGCCCGCTGCGCCGCGCTGGAACCGCCGGTTCGCGCCGCCACGCCCTGGCACGACATCATCCTGCTCAGCCTGCTCTCGCGCCTTTCGACACTGATCGCGGCGCATCGCGACTGCCGCGATCTCGCCGAACAGCTGGAGACGCCGAGCACCCGTCCGGTCAGTGCGCGCGCGGCGGAACTGCTCGAAGGGCGGCGCGGGCGCGAGGTCCATCGCGATTATGGCGGGGCGGTCCGCGGCGCGCTCGGGGCCTTCGCCACCATCGTGTTCGGCTGCTATCTGTGGATCATGAGCGGCTGGCACGACGGCAGCACCGCGATCATGCTGGCAGGCGTGTTCACCGCGCTGTTCGCTTCCGCGCCGGACCCGCTGGCACCGCTGCGCACGTTTTTTGTCGGCACCTTCATCGCGGTGCTGCTGGGCATGCTCTACGGCTTCGTGCTGATGCCGCGGCTGGACGGCTACCTGCAGTTTTCCGCGACGATGGCGCCGATGCTGCTGATGCTGGGGATGCTGATGCAGTCCCCGCGTTACGCAGGGGTGGCGATGCCGATGCTGCTTGGCCTCGGCTCGCCGGTGCTGGTGGCGAACGAGTATGTCGGCGGTTTCGCCAGTTACATAAACGGCGGCATCGCCCAGCTGGTGGGCATTCTCTACGCCATCGTCATGATCCGCCTGCTCAATTCGACCGGCGCGCAAGCCGCCATCCGGCGCACGATCCGTGCCGGATGGGGGGATATCGCCGAACGTTCCAACCTCATGGGCCCGCCCGACGTGCGCGCCTGGATCAACCGCATGCTCGATCGTATCGCACACCTTGCCCCCCGCCTTGCCATGGCCGGGCGTTCGCCCGGAAAGCCGCTCTACGATGCCCTGCGTGACCTTCGCACCGGCATTGCCATCGGCGAACTGCGTGAACTGCGCCTGGGCATGTCGCCGGAACGCAGCGCCCCGCTCACCGCCGTGCTGGCGAGCGTGGGCGACTATTACCGCGGCCTCGAACCGGATCGTCCCGCTCCTGCCGACCCCAGGCTGCTGCACGAGATCGACGTCGCGCTCGGCGCCGTGCAGCATGACGAGGATCCGGCCGTCGGTCGTTCCGGCGTGCTCAGCCTCTACAGCTTGCGCCGCAACATCTTCCCCGAAGCGCCGCCCATGGCCGCGCCCGAAAGGGTGGCGGCATGAGGGGCGAGATCTCGTTCGACGGCGTCTTCGTGCCGACCCTTCTGGTGCTCGCGGTGATTGCCTCGGTCATCACCCTGATGCTCATGCGCATTGCCAATCTCGTGGGTTTCTACCGCCTATTCGCCTATCGTGCGGCGGTTGACCTGTGCCTTTACATCCTCGTGCTCGGGCTTCTGGTCTGGGCCGCTCCGCTGATCGGTTTCCGCCAATGAAGAACCTGCTTGCCCGGATCGCCCCGAGCCTTGCGACCATCGTCCTTGTCGTCCTGTCCGCAGGCGTCGCCTACTGGCTCTGGAACCATTACGAAGACAGCCCCTGGACCCGCGACGGCCGTGTCCGCGCCGACGTGGTGCGCGTCACGCCCGACATCGGCGGCCTCGTCACCTCGGTGGAAGTGCGCGACAACCAGGAGGTCAGGGCAGGCGACCTGCTCTTCGTGATCGACCGTCCGCGCTACACGCTGGCGATGCAGCAGGCACAGGCCGCCGTCGCCAGCGCGCAGGCCAAGCTGGGTCAGGCCCAGCGCGAGGCCGCGCGCGACCTTGCCCTCGGCGACCTGGTGGCGACCGAAAGCCACGAACAGAACGTTGCCGCCGTCGCCACCGCCCGCGCCGCGCTCGATCAGGCGCTGAGCGCGCTCGACAAGGCCAAGCTCGACCTCGCGCGCACCAATGTCCACGCCTCGGTCAACGGCACCGTGACCAACCTCGACCTGCATCCGGGCGACTATGTGGCGCCGGGCAGCCAGGCGATGGCGCTGATCGACAGCGATTCGATCCGCGTCGAAGGCTATTTCGAGGAAACCAAGCTGCCGAATATCCACGTCGGCGCGCCGGTGACGGTCGTGCTGATGGGCGAGACGCGCCAGATCAAGGGCGTGGTCGAGAGCATCGCGGCGGGCATCAACGACACCACCCGCAGCGATTCGCGCAACCTGCTGCCCAGCGTCGATCCCACCTTCACCTGGGTCCGCCTTGCCCAGCGCATCCCCGTCCGCGTGAAGCTGACCGATGTGCCCAAGGACGTGCGCCTGATCGCGGGCCGCACCGCGACGGTGACCATCGAACAGCACGATCAGGCGCCCGCCAAGAGCCAGAAGCAGGCCCGGAACCCGGCCCCCAACGCATCGGCGGAGCCTGCCCAGTGACCATCGCTCCCCGCCTCCTCCCCCGACTCCTCGGTGCCGCCTCGCTTGGCGCGATGGCGATGCTGGCCGGCTGCGTTGCCGGTCCCGACTACAAGCCGCCGGAGCATTCGGTGGCGACCATGCCTTCCGCCAACGGCGCCTTCGCCTCGGGGCAGGGGCCGGAGTTCTCGCAGGAGCCGCTGCCGGACCGCTGGTGGAGCCTCTACGACGATCCGCGTCTTGATGCGCTGGTTGAGCAGGCGCTGGAAGCGAACGCGAACTTGCGCGCGGCCGATGCCAATTTGCGCCGCGCCGACGCGGTGGTGCGCGAGGCGAGCGGGCAGAAGGCGCTGGGCACTTCGGTGCTGGCCGATGCCGACCTCGAACGCGACTACACGACGACGTCCGCCGGCACCAACATGCCCGGCGTTCTGACTTACGATCTCGGTTTTTCAGTTACTTATCCGCTTGACCTCAATGGCAAGCTGAAGCGCGCCATCGAAGGCAGCCTGGCCGACCGCGAGGCTGTGGAGGCCGCGCGCGATGCCGTGCGCATCAGCGTCGCGGCGGCAGTCACCAAGGCTTATGCCGATGTCTGCGCGGCCAATTACCAGCAGGCGACGGTCGAGAAGGTGATCGCGCTGCAGCAGCAGACGCTCACCGCCACCACCCGGCTGCAGCGCGGCGGACGCGGCACCGCGTTCGACGTCAGCCGTTCCCGCACGGCGGTGGAGACCAGCAAGGCCAGCCTCCCGGCCTTCACCGCCAAGCGCAAGGCAGCGCTCTATCTGCTGGCGACGCTGCTGGGCAAACCGCCCGCGGAATACCCCGCGGACGTCGAAAGCTGCGCCGCGCTGCCAAGGCTGCGCTCGCCGATGCCGGTGGGAGACGGTGCGGCGATGATCCGCCGCCGTCCCGACATCCGTCAGGCCGAACGCACCATCGCGGGCGACACGGCCAGGATCGGCGTCGCCACGGCAGACCTCTATCCCACCGTCAGCATCGGCGGCGGCATCATCAACGACGGCAAGCTGGAGAACCTCGGCAAGACGCATAGCTTCGGCTTCAGCCTTGGCCCGCTGCTGAGCTGGAGCTTCCCGAACCGGCCGGTGGTCAAGGCGCGGATCGATGCGGCCAATGCGCAAGTCGAAGGCGATATCGCCAAGTTCGACGCGGCCGTGCTGGAGGCCCTGCGCGGCACCGAAACGGCGCTGGAGACTTATGCGCGCGATACCGACCGTGCCGCGGCACTCGGCAGCGCGACGTCCAGCGCCGGGGTTTCCTCGGCGCAGGCAGCCAAGCTGTTCCGGTTCGGGCGCAGCGATCTGCTGTCGCTGCTGACGGCACAGGCCAATCTGGCCTCGGCTCAGGTCAACCATGCGGCGGCGGAAGCCTCGCTGGTGGATGACCAGATCGCCGTGTTCCTGGCGCTGGGCGGCGGCTGGGAAAAGCAGTGACCGTTCGGGGACTGCCTTGCGGCAGTCCCCGAAAGCGGCGTCAGGCCGCGCGGCGATGGCGCAGGCGCGCTTCGTAAGCCGCGAAAAGATCAATGAAATGTTCGTCCATCGTGCGTGCCGTGGCGGCGGGACGCGGACGTTCGCGCACCACCGCGCGGATCGCTTCGGCGGCGGCGTGGACATCGGCCGCCGTATAGGTCCGGCCTGCGCCGCCGCGGGCATGGTCGGCAGCGCCCCCGGCATCGGGAACGATCACCGGAACCCCGCTTGCCCGTGCTTCGGCGGCGGTCATGCAGAACGTCTCCGCCTCGCAGCCATGGACGAGGCCGTCCGCGCTCGCCATGATCCGGGCAAAAGCGGCACGGTCGCGCTCAGGCTCATAAAGGCGGACATGCGGGTTTCCGGCGATATGGCGCAGGATCGTGCGCTGCTCGCGCCCTTCGCCCAGCATGACGAGGCCGATCGGGCTCTGCTGGCTGGCCATGCTCACCGCATCGATCACCAGCGGCCAGCGCTTTTCCGGCGCGAGGCGGCCGATCGCCAGCAGCAGCGCGGCGCTTTGCGGCAAGTCGCAACCGGCCAGCAGGCGGGCCCGCAAGGCCGGATCGCGATGGTCCGGCGAGAAGCGGTTTGCCTCCACACCCATCGGGATCGTCACCGTGTGGCTTACGCCGCCTTCGTCGAGGCGGCGGGAGAGGTCGCTGTTGGCGCAGACGACATAGTCGTAGCGGCGGGAATTGCGGCGCAAGTGCTGCCAGAACATCGAGAACTGCCGGTCGATGGTCTGGCGCGAGAACACGTCGCCCAGCCAGCGATAGGCATAGGCCGACAGCGGATCGGCATGCATGACAAGGCTGCGCGGTGTCGGCGCCGCCCAGTCCGCCACCAGCCCCGCGCTGCGCCAGGGCGAGGTCGCCTCGACGAAATCGGGGGCGAGGGCATCGAGCGCGGCGTGGAGGCGCGGCGCCTCGTTGAAGTACCAGTACTTGCGGTCCAGCGGGAAGCGCGGGCTCTTGAGGGTGACGATGCGGGCGCCGGGGCCGCGCTCGATCACCGCTTCCTCGTCGCCGGGGGCCAGAATGACGATCTCGTGGCCGAGCGCCGGGCCGATCCGCAGCTTCTGTTCGACATACGTGCGCACGCCGCCGCCCTGGGGGGAATAGAAGGCGCAGACATCGACAATCCGCATGGTTCAGGAGTCCTGTCTGGATGGGGACTTGAGCGGGGCGACGCCCAGCCCGCTGCGATAGTTCATCACGATGCGCAGCGCCGTGAGGCCGCTGCCGGCGCTGACGGCGACATTGCGCACGGCAGGCTTGCCCCAGCCGAGCCTGGGGTTCCCCGAAAAGCCGATGCCGTCGATCCGCCAGCTGAAGCGGCGGTCGTTGTCGCGGTCGTGCAGCAGGCTGACGGCATAGGTGCCGGGGCCGGGCAGGCGCACGCAGAGCCTTGGCGTGCCGCTGGCGGGGACCGGCACTTCCACGCGGCGGAAGGTCTTGCCGGCCATGACCAGCACGTTGTCGTCGGCCAGGAAGTCCTTGTCGTTGGCTGGGTAGACTTCGAGCTTCAGCTTGCCGGCGCGGTCCTTGAGGCCAAGCACTTCCACCTCGAAGGCCGGGCCGCGCTCGCCCGCACGGCACTGGCCTTCGGCCTTGCCGAGATCGGGGGTGGAAGGGATCGCCGCCGTCATCGCGAGCGGGAGTAGCAGGGCAAGGCTCATGCGCTGGCCTCCGGTGCGATCAGGTCGCGCACGGCGAGCAGGCCGCCAAGCACGAGGTGGGCGGCCAGCAGCAGGCCCGCCATGAGCGTCATCAGCGCGCCGATGTCGCCCTCGTGGCCGAGTGCCAGTACCGCGAAACCGGCAAACAGCAGGTCCTTGTTGGGCATCAGCGGCAGGCGCGAGACGAGCAGGCGCAGCGTCGCCAGGAACAGCCACCAGCTCAGCGGCACTTGCGGCAGGACGATGTGCCACATCACCGCATTGGCCAGCGTGGTGAAGGCGATGCGGGCAAGGTGGACCTGCGTGATCATCACCAGGTCGGCGCGCGGCAGGGTGAAGACCTTGCGGCGGAACACCATGGCACCGACCGAGACCGCCAGCAGGATCGCCAGCGAATAGACCAGCATGTGCGAATCGAGCCCGAGGCGGGTCGTGCCCACCATCGGCAGCATGATCGCCACCAGCAGCATGGTCACGCCGTTGCCGGTCATTGCCGAGAGGATCGCCACGTCCTTCACCGCGCCGAACGGGGCCGCCGTCAGCGCGACGCGCTTGCGCGCCCAGGTGTAGAAATAGGCCTCGCCGAGATAGCCGAGCAGCAGCTCGTTGTAGATCTTCTTGCGCAGCAGCGCGAGCATGCCGCCCGCCGGAATGCCCCAGAGGCGGTGGAAGATCAGCCACTCGCTGGCCGGCGTCACCAGGTATCCTGCGGCGAAGACCAGCCAGAAGCCGACGCCCATCGGCATCATCGCGCGCATCCGCGCGATTTCGAGGCCGCCCATCTCGTGGATGACGGCAGCGATGACCGCGAGCGAGAGCACGATCGAGAACAGGGCCTGCCTGCCGCGATTGGGGCTGCGGTCCTGCGGGGTAAGCTGAATGGTGGGGCCGTCGGCGCCGATTGATGCGGGCGCCATGGCAGTGACGATTTCGGTCACGCGATTCTCCGAAGGTGTGCGCGGATGCTCAAAGCGTTCGCTGCCGGGGGGCAGGTGACAGCCAGGCGCTGGTGTCGCGCATCCGCTGGCGGCTGCGCTCGTGTTCGCGGCGCAGTTTTTCCATGAGGTCCAGGTAACGTGAGGATGCACCCTCGATTTCGTAGCGCGCGGCGATGGCGCGGGCTCGGGCCGGGTCGCCGCGGAATTCGCGCAGGCGGGCCAGCCCCGCTGCAAAGGCCTGCTCGTCGCCGGTCGGCACCAGCAGGCCGGTGCGTTCCTCTTCCAGCAGGCAGGCCATCGACACGCAGCAGTCGGTGGCGAGTACCGGCAGGCCGCTCGCCAGTGCCTCGACAACGACGCCGGGCAGGCCTTCGTAGTCGGAACTCAGCACAAAGGCGTCTGCCTGGGCGAGCAAGGGGTCGATCGAGGCGAGATGGCCGGGAAGGTGCAGCCGGTCGGTTATGCCCAGTTCGCCGGCCAGCCGCTCGATGGCGGCGCGTTCGGGGCCTTCGCCGGCGATCGTCAGGGTGTCGCCGGGGCGGGCGGAGCGCGCGAAGGCGCGCAGCATCAGGCCGTAGTTCTTTTGCGGGACCAGCCGTCCGGCGGCGAGATAGCGGGTGCCCCAGGCCGAGGCGGGGCGCCGTTCGATGCGGGCGAGGTCGGCAAGCCGGCGGCGTCCGAGAATGGGGTTGGCGATCGTCGCCACCTGCCGGGGATGGGCATCGGCGATCTCGCGGATCTCGCGCGCCATCGGTTCGGACAGCGCGATCAGGCGGTCGAACATCCGCCCCTGCGTCCGCAGCCAGGCCCGGTAACCGCTGCGCAGCAGGGGCGGCATGTCGGGGCGGTGCAGGGCGTTGCTGACCTTGAGCATCATCGGCGGCATCTGCTCGCCCAGCATCAGCCGCACGGCGGCGCCGACCACCGCATAAGTGTTGCCCGCAAGGAACACCACGTCGGCGTCGTTCTTGAGGAGGTAGCCGTGGAGACAGTGGATCATCCACGGCGTCTCCCAGGACGCGGTGGGGAAGGGGGCGGGGAGCTGCCAGTAATCGAGCGCGGGGGCGCTGGTCAGGTGGCTGCTGGCCGAACGGCCCAGCACGATCGTCACATCGTGTCCCGCACGGTCCCAATGCACCGCGAGGCCGAGCGCGACGCGTTCCACTCCCCCCGGGTCGAGACTGTGGATCGGAATGACGATCCTGAGCTTGTCGTTCATGCTACCCCCGACGTCACCGACTGCATCCCTCCGCAGTCGCCGCGCGCAAAATTTCGCGGCCGATCAAGACCGCAGCTTCGGCGGCCGGTGTCGCGGTACTGCGACTATCGTGTCGGGTTCGTGACGTTCCCGGGGCTGTCATTCCCTGGACCGGAAACCGTATTCAAACAGTCATTCCGGAGGCGTTGGCCGGAGCGCGCAGTTCGCCATAGCGGGCCGGCCGATGCGTTTTGGCGAAGCGGCCGAGGGTGGCATCGATGCTGGCGAGCAGCGATGGCCTGGTGACGTCGCCGGGGTGCACGGCGATGCGCACCGTATCGAGTGCGCCCAGCGCGGCGCGGGCGATCCCGGCAAAGGCGAGCGACGATGCCGTGCGCATTGCCGAGCGGCTCGCCCAGGTGATCACCGGTCCCTTGGCCAGCACCTGGTCGGTCGATGCGTCCCATACCCGCCAGTGATCCTCGCTGAGGGCGAATCGGGCCTTGCGCAGCGCGGTCCGCGCGCCGTCCCCGTAGAGCCATGCCGGTGCAATGAAACCGGCACTCTCGCGCCCGATCACGTCTTCGACCAGCGCCTTGCCTTCCAGCATCCGTGCGAGCGCGGTGGTGTCGTCGAGGCCGAGGAACTCGCCTTCGCCCGCGGTCATGTGGCGGGCCTTGAAGCGCGCGGCGGCATTGGCGTGGCCGCTGCCGAGCGCGACCATGTCCTTGTGGAACCAGCCGTGCACGAACATCTCGATCCCGCGATCGGACCAGTGTCGCAGCCGGGCCTGGAAGGCCTTGTCCCGGGCAAGCGGATGGCTGCCCCAATAGTCCGGCACCACCAGCATGGCGAAGCTCGGCCCGCCCAGCCGCGCTTCCAGAATGTCCGCCAGTTGCAATACGGCGCGTTCGCTTGCCGGCCCGACATCGTGGATCGAGGCCAGCAGGCGCTTGGGTTGACGTGGTGTCAAGTTGATGCGGTTCCTGTTTTTTGCTTGCGGTCCCCGCTGAGCGGACTATGCGCACAGCGTGACCATTCCGTGACGCCGCCGGACTGGTAAATCCGCAGTCTTGCGACTGCTGCGATGAACGATGTGAAATTGGGACGCGCCAAACGTGGATTTTTCCGCTATGGGGCGTGCAAGGACCATTGGGTCGCACAAAAACACTCCACGGCAACTTACCCCCATGAGACCGCGCAAGCGGCACAGGACTGATTCACAAACTCATGACTTTTTCACAGCTCCCCCAGCCCCTTGCCGACGCCCTCACGGCGCAGGGCTACGAGGCCCTGACCCCCGTTCAGGCCGCCGTTTCGGAAGCCGAAGCGCGCGGGCGCGACCTCGTGGTTTCCGCGCAGACCGGCTCGGGCAAGACCGTCGCTTTCGGCATCGCCATGAGCGACGAACTGCTGGCGGACGGTTCCATCCCCTACGCCGAGGCGCCGCTGGCCCTCGCCATTGCCCCCACGCGCGAACTGGCGCAGCAGGTCAGCCGCGAGCTTGAATGGCTCTACGGCAAGACCGGCGCGCGCATCGTCACTTGCGTCGGCGGCATGGACCCGGTGCGTGAGCGCAAGGCGCTCGAACGCGGTGCGACGATCGTTGTCGGCACGCCGGGCCGTCTGCGCGACCATCTGGAACGCGGCAAGCTCGACCTCTCGGCGCTGCGCGTCGTCGTGCTCGACGAAGCCGACGAGATGCTCGACATGGGCTTCCGCGAAGACCTGGAAGAAATGCTCGACGCGATGCCGGAGAGCCGCCGCACGCTGCTGTTCTCGGCCACGATGCCGCGCCCGATCGAGGCGCTGGCCCGCCGCTACCAGACCGATGCGCTGCGCATCTCGACGATCAGCGAGAACCGCGGCCACGGTGACATTTCCTATCAGGCCGTCACCGTTGCCCCGGCCGACGTCGAGAACGCGGTGGTCAACCTGCTGCGCCTTCACGACGCCGAAACCGCGATCCTGTTCTGCGCCACCCGCGACAATGTGAAGCACCTGCACTCGACGCTGACCGAGCGCGGCTTCTCGGCCGTGGCGCTTTCGGGCGAGCACTCGCAGAACGAGCGCAACAACGCGCTCCAGGCGCTGCGCGACAAGCGCGCCCGCGTCTGCGTCGCCACCGACGTCGCCGCGCGCGGTATCGATCTTCCCTCGCTCACGCTTGTCATCCACGTGGAAATCCCGCGCGATGCCGAAACGCTGCAGCACCGTTCGGGCCGCACCGGCCGCGCCGGCAAAAAGGGCACGGCCGTGCTCATCGTGCCGTTCCCGCGCCGTCGCCGCGTCGAAGGCATGCTGCGCGGTGCGCGCATCGAGGCCGAATGGGTGGCCGCGCCGACCCCCGACGTCATCCGCGCCGCCGACCGTGGCCGCCTGATGGAAAAGCTGCTCGCCCCGGTCGAGGCTGACGAGGAAGATCGCGAGATCGCCCGCGAAATCCTCGAGAAGGTGAGCGCCGAGGATCTGGCCGCCGCACTGGTTCGCGCCCACCGCGCCGCCATGCCGCAGCCGGAAGAACTCATCGGCAACAGCCCCGAGGCCCGCGAGGCGCGCCAGCGTCCCGGTTTCGACGATGTCGTGTGGTTCACCATGGACGTGGGCCGTCAGCAGCACGCCGATCCGCGCTGGATCCTGCCGCTGCTGTGCCGCCGTGGTCATGTTACCCGCAACGCGGTCGGCCAGATCCGCATCATGGCCAACGAGACCTACTTCCAGATCCCGCGCGCGCAGGCCGAACAGTTCGTTCGCGCCGTCGAGCGTACGGCGAATGACGATAGCGGCGACGTGGAGAACACTATCCGCATCGTGCAGGCGCAGGACACCCCGCGCGAAGTCGCCCGCGAACGTCGCCGCGAAGGCCCGCAGGGCCGCGGTCGCAAGCCGCATGGCGGCCGTGAGGAAGGTGGTCGTGGCGGCTATGAAGGCCAGCGCTACCAGCCGCGCCCGACCGGCGGTGCCCGTCCCGAGCGCAGTGGCGGCGGCGGCAAGCCGTTCCACAAGAAGCCGAAGAAGGGCAACTGGTAAGCTCTGCCAGGCTTGAAATCAGGAGAAGGCGGGGCTCGGTTCCCCGCCTTTTTCTTTGGATCAGGGAGCGCGAGAGGAAATCGAGCCCCGCCCGGATCCAAAGGCCGATCCAGAGGCCGATCCAAACACCGATCCAAACCATATCCGTCATCCCCGCGAAGGCGGGGATCCCGCGTTTCTTGCGGTTGGCGGGCAGAAGAAAGCGGGGCGCCCGCATTCGTGAGGGCTGTGTTTTCGAGAGGCTGACCCTCTCAAGCGCGCAGAGCCAGCACCTCGATAGCCTCTTCCTGCCCATTGAAATCGACGAATTCGCCGACTTCCGCGCCGAGCAAGGCACGGGCGAGCGGGGCGGTAAATGCCAGCGCGCCCTTGGCGGGATCGGCCTCGTCATGGCCGACGATGTGCACCTCGCGCTCCTTGCCGTTGAGGGCGAAGCGGACATGGTGCCCGAACATCGCCCGGTCGCCGGAAGGCGCCGGTTGCACGTCCGCCGTCGCCAGGCGCTTGCGCCAGTAGCGCAAGTCGCGCTTGGCGGCATTGAGCGCGGTTTCGTCGGTGAGGGCCGGGATTTCGGCCTCCAGCGCGGCGATGCGGGTGTCGATCAGGGCGCGGCCTGCGGCGGTGACGAGGTTCGGTCCCGGCGGGATCGGCACTTCGAACTTGGGCTCGAGATGCTCCTCGTCCCCGTCGCGCCGGAAAGCGACACTCATGCGCCGCCGCCCATGTATTCGTCCATGGCCTCGCTGGCCTCGAACCAGCCCTGTTCGGCGGCTTCGAGTTCCTCGGCAGCCTGCGTGCGGCGCTTGCCGATCTCGCCGATGCCCAGCTTGGCGAGATCGCCCTTGACCGAAGCGGGATCGGCCAGCGCGGCGTCGAGCGCCTCGATCTGCTGCTGGATGCGCTTCATGCGCGTCTCGGTCTCGGAAACCTTCTTGCGCAGGGCCTTCAGTTCCTCGCGCGCGACGGCGCCGTTCTTGCGGGCGGGCTTGGCATCGGCCTGCGCCTTGCCATCGCCCTTGGGCTGGTTCCGGCCGAGCACGAAGTCGATGTAGTCCTCCATCGAACCGTCGTAATTGGCCGCCGTGCCCTGATCGACCAGCACCAGCCGGTCAGCCGCGAGTTCGACCATGTGGCGGTCGTGGCTGACGAGGATGACCGCGCCCTCGAACTGGTTGAGCGCCTGCACCAGTGCCTCGCGCGCGTCGACGTCGAGGTGGTTGGTCGGTTCGTCGAGGATCAGCATGTGCGGCGCATCGCGGGTGACCAGCGCCAGCGCAAGGCGTGCGCGCTCACCGCCCGAAAGCGTGGAGATCTGCGCCGTCGCCCGGTCGCCGGAAAAGCCGAAGCGGCCAAGCTGCCCGCGCACGGCAACCGGCGGCTTGCCTTCCATCGCGCGGGTCATCAGTTCCAGCGGGGTCGAATCCGAGGGCAGTTCCTCGACCTGGTACTGCGTGAAGTAGCCGATGCGGATCTTGGGCGAGAAGCTCAGCGAACCTTCCATCGGCTCCAGCTGACGGGCCAGCAGGCGCGCCAGCGTGGTCTTGCCGTTGCCGTTGCGGCCGAGGAGGGCGATGCGGTCCTCGGGGTCGATGCGCAGGTTCAACCGGCGCAGGATCGGCTTGTCGGTCTCGTAGCCGACGGCGGCAAGGTCCAGAGTGACCAGCGGCGGGCGCAGTTCGTCGGGGCTGGGGAAATCGAAGCTGAGCGAGGAATCCTCGGCCATGGCCGCGATCGGCTGCATCTTGGCCAGCATCTTGGCCCGCGACTGCGCCTGCTTTGCGGTCGAGGCGCGGGCGGAATTGCGGGCGACGTATTCGGCCAGCTTCTTGCGCTGCGCATCCTGGTTGGCGCGCGCTGCGGCCGCCTGCGCGGCGCGCTCGGCGCGGATACGCTCGAAGCTGTCGTACGTGCCGGGATAAAGCGTCAGCTTGCCCTGCTGGAGGTGCAGGATGTGATCGACCACGTTGTTGAGCAGATCGCGTTCGTGGCTGATGACGATCAGCGTCTTGGGGTAAGTCTGGAGGAAGTTCTCCAGCCACAGCGTCGCTTCGAGGTCGAGGTGGTTCGAAGGTTCGTCGAGCAGCAGCACGTCGGGCTGCGAGAACAGCAGGCCGGCGAGGGCGACGCGCATCTTCCAGCCGCCGGAGAAACTGTCGAGCGGACGGTTCTGCATCTCTTCGTCGAAACCGAGGCCGACAAGGATGCGCGCGGCGCGTGCCTCACCGGTATAGGCGTCGATCGCGAGGAGGCGTTCGTGGACGTCGCCGAGGCGGTGGGGGTCGACGCAGGTTTCGGATTCGGCAAGCAGGTCCTTGCGCTCGGTGTCGGCGTCCAGGACCGCTTCAAGGGCGGTTCTGGTGCCGCTAGGGGCTTCTTGGGCGATATAGCCGAGACGGGCCCGGCGTGGCATCTCCACCGAGCCGCCATCGGGTTCCAGCTGGCCGATGATCGCCTTCACCAGCGTGGACTTGCCCGCGCCATTGCGGCCGATCAGGCCGACCTTGCCGTCCTTGGGAATGGTGGCGGCAGCCTGGTCGAGAATGGTGCGCCCGCCGAGACGGACAGTGATATCGCGAATATTCAGCATGGCGCAGCGCCTAGAGCATTTTTGCGGCTTGGGGAAACCCTCACTGCGCAGGCGCAGCGAGACCTAGGCGGCGTGGACACATTCCGCATTGCCACGGTTGCCCTGCAAGCTGCGCCAGCAAGGCGCGAAGCCGCAGGAAGAGCGGGCCTCTTTCAAGGCGGAGCAACGCTGCTGGCGCAGCTTGCAGGGCAACCCCTACGGGGCTGGAGGCAAAAGCCGTCCCTTCGGCGTCGGCTCGGCTGGAAGTATCGACATACTCCTGCGCCTCACCTTCTTGAATTGACGGCTTTTGTCTCCAGCCGTGGCAATGCGGAATCTGTCCACGCCGCCTAGCTTCCCTATGCGTAAACACGATTTGATTTGCGCCAACGCGGTGTCACTATGTGACTGGTAAAGCGTGAGTACTTTTCCGATTCCCGAGACGCTGGGCGAGGTACGTCGATGAAGAAATCCGTGGTCGCCGCAGTGGTGGTGGCAATACTGCTGGCGGCCGGGCTGGTTTTCTGGTTCACCCGAAGCGGCAAGGAGCAGGATGCGATCATCCTGCACGGCAATGTCGATATTCGGCAGGTTTCTCTGGCTTTTGACGGGTCGGGCCGCGTCATCCAGATGGCGGTGGAGGAGGGCGATGCCGTCAGGGCCGGGCAGGTCATCGCCCGGCTCGACACGGTCAGCCTTGGTCTGCAGGCGCGCAATGCCGAAGCCCAGGTGGCGGCGATGCGCGAAAACCTGCTCAAGCTGCGGAACGGCACGCGCCCTGAAGACATCGCGCAGGCACGGGCTCGGCTCGCCTCCGCGCAGGCTACGGCCCGGCGCGCTGCGGACGATTACCAGCGGGCGCAAACGGTATCCGCAAGCACCGACGGGCGCGGGGTGAGCGCTCAGGAACTCGATCAGGCGCGCAATGCCTCGCAAGTCGCCAAGGCCCAGTTCAAGGAGGCGGAGGCGGCGCTGAGGCTGGCCCTGCGCGGCCCGCGATCGGAGGACATCGCTGCCGCCGAAGCCCAGGTGAAAAGCGCCGAGGCGCAGCTGGCGCTGCTGACACACCAGATCGATCAGGGCGCGCTCAAGGCGCCATCGGATGCGGTCGTGCGTTCGCGCCTGCTTGAAGTTGGCGACATGGCCGCACCGCAGAAACCGGTATACGAACTGGCGCTCACCAGCCCCAAGTGGATCCGGGTCTATGTCGAGGAGGCCGACCTTGGCCGGGTCCGCATGGGTCAGCGGGCTGCCGTGACCAGTGACAGTTTCCCCGACCAGCCGGTTGCCGGAACGATCGGGTACATTTCCTCGGTTGCCGAATTCACGCCCAAGTCGGTGGAGACAGAATCGTTGCGTACCGCGCTGGTTTACGAAGTGCGGGTGCGCGTGGACGACCGGCAGGGCCGGCTTCGGCTCGGACAGCCGGTGACGGTACGCATCGACGCGGGCGCCGCGAAGGCCGGATCGACACGGTGAGCGATTGCACCGTCGTCTGCGAAGGCCTGCGCAAGGTCTTCGCCGGGCCGGACGGCCGACTTTTCGATGCCGTCCACGATCTGACGTTCTCGCTGAAGCGAGGAACGATTTCGGCCCTGGTGGGGCCCGACGGTGCGGGCAAGACCACGCTGATGCGCATGTTGACCGGGCTGCTGAAGCCGGATGGCGGGTCGCTCAAAGTGCTGGGTACGGATGTCGCTGGCGATCCGCAGGCAGTTCAGAACCGTATCAGCTATATGCCGCAAAGATTTGGTCTTTATGAAGATCTTTCCGTTCAGGAAAATCTCGATCTTTACGCAGATCTTCACGGCGTGCCGCAGGAGGTGCGGGCCGAACGTTTCCGCCGCATGCTGGAAATGACCGACATGGCCCGCTTTACGGCGCGGGCGGCGGGCAATCTGTCGGGCGGCATGAAACAGAAGCTGGGCCTTGCCTGTACGCTGGTGCGCGTGCCCGACCTGCTTCTGCTGGACGAGCCGAGCGTGGGTGTCGACCCCCTGTCGCGCCGCGATCTCTGGGAGATCATCGAGCAGTTGATTGCCTCCGATGGCCTCAGTGTCCTCGTCAGTACCGCCTACATGGACGAGGCGGGGCGCTGCGACGAAGTGCTGGTCATGGATCACGGACGGCTGCTGGCCCAGGATCGGCCCCAGGCGATTACCGCGAGGGCGGCCGGCCTCACCTACCGCGTCACGCCCGAACCCGGAACGCCAGCGCGCGATCTGCAGGCCAGGCTGATCGATGCTCCCGAGCGGGTGGTGGATGCGGTGCCGCGCGGCGGCGCCGTCCGTTTTATCCGTCAGGCCGATTGCCCGGTGGACGGCATGGCGGATCTGCTCCAGGGGCGCCCGGCCGAGCCGCGCAGCGAGGAGCTGGAAGACGCTTTCATGCTGCTGCTGCGCCAGCATGACGCCGCGAAGCCGGATGCACCGCGCGATGCGGCAATCCCGGAAATGCGTCTGGCGGCAAAGGAAGATGCTGCGGGCGACGCGGTCATTCATGTGCGCGATCTGGTGCGCCGTTTCGGGGATTTCACGGCTGTCGCCAATACCTCGTTCGATGTCCGGCGCGGCGAGATATTCGGGCTGCTCGGCCCCAATGGCGCGGGCAAGACCACGACTTTCCGCATGCTGTGCGGATTGCTTCCCGCGACCAGCGGAACGCTGGAAGTCGCCGGCGTGAACTTGCGCCGTGCGCGCTCCGAGGCGCGGCGCAAGATCGGTTATGTGGCGCAGAAATTCTCGCTCTATGCCAATCTCACGGTGCGCGAGAACCTCGAATTTTTCGGCGGTGCCTACGGGCTGCGCGGGAGTGTGCTGAAGCAACGGGTCCACGCCATTCTTGGTCAGTTCGGGCTCGACGGTGCGGCGACCAGCGGGGCCTTGCCCCACGGCTACAAGCAGCGCCTCGCCATGGCGGCGGGCCTCGTGCACGAGCCGGAGATCCTGTTCCTCGACGAACCGACCAGCGGCATCGATCCGCTGGCGCGCCGGGCGTTCTGGCGCACGATCACATCGCTGTCGCAATCGGGGGTGACCGTGATCGTCACTACCCATTTCATGGAAGAGGCCGAGTATTGCGACCGCATCGCCATCCAGGACGCAGGCCGCATGCTGGCACTTGGCACTCCCGGGCAAGTGCGTGAGCAGGCCGGGGGTGAAAGCGTGGACGACATGAACCAGGCCTTCATCGCCATCGTCGAGCAGGGGCGGGTCAAGCGAAGGTCCGCGGCATGAGCGATGCGCGCAACACCTCCGCGGACGGTAGCGGCTTCACCACCCGTCTGGTCGCCCTGGTGCGCAAGGAAACCCGCCAGATGCTGCGTGATCGCAG
The DNA here is from genome assembly GCF_006874585.1 of Sphingomonas sp. IC081. Classification (GTDB taxonomy): domain Bacteria; phylum Pseudomonadota; class Alphaproteobacteria; order Sphingomonadales; family Sphingomonadaceae; genus Novosphingobium. The sequence continues at coordinate 1,539,911 of NZ_CP029761.1, read as the reverse complement.
CAACCTGATGGTGGGGTTGTTGCTACCGGTCGTGCTGATCCTGCTGTTCGGATATGGCCTTTCGTTCGACGTCAGGGATGCGCCGGTTGCATTGGTGATCCAGGATCGCTCCGAAACTGTGAGCGAGTTGGTGTCGGGGCTGCGCGGTTCGCCGTACCTCGACCCTGTCGACGTCCAGACGATGGAGGAGGCCAGCGGGATGCTGGTGGATGGCAAGGTGGATGCCATCGTCCAGATCCCCGGCGATTTCACCAGTCGGCAGGTGAAGGGCGGCGCGCAGGTGCAGCTCGTCCTCAACGGGGTCGATTCGACCACGGCGCAAACGCTCGAGGCCTATGTGCAGGGCGCGCTGGCCACCGCCACGGCGCGGCAGGCGGATCGAGGCGGCGGTGTGGCCACAGGCACGGTCACGCTGATGACCCGGACCTGGTTCAACGAGGAAGGCAACAGCCGCTGGTACCTGGTGCCGGGGCTCGTCGTGCTGATCATGACGCTGGTTGGCGCCTTCCTCAGTTCGCTGCTGATCGCGCGCGAGTGGGAGCGCGGAACGCTGGAGGCGCTGTTCGTCACGCCGGTGCGGCCGTTGGAACTCGTGCTTGCCAAACTGGCCCCGTATATCATCATCGGCCTGATCGATCTGGCGATGTGCATCATCGCGGCTGTCGTGCTGTTTGCCGTGCCGATCCGCGGGTCACTGGTGGCGATCGTCCTGGTGTCTTTCCTCTATCTGCTGGTGTCGCTGTTGGTGGGACTGCTGATCTCCGGCGTTACCCGCAACCAGTTCGCGGCCAGCCAGGTGGCCCTGCTTGCCAGCTTCATGCCGGCGCTGATGCTGTCCGGATTCGTCTTCGATCTCCGCAACATTCCGCTCGCCGTCCGCATCGTTGCGGAGATCCTGCCGGCAACGCACTTCATGGGTGTGATCAAGACGCTGTTCCTCGCGGGCACCGACTGGGGCATGGTCGCCAGCAACAGCGCGATCCTGCTGGGCTATATCGTGGTTCTCACATTCCTTACGCGCAGAACATTGCGCAAGCGACTGGGCTGACGTGATGGACCGTGAATCCGGCCGCGCTCTGCCCCCTATCTTGGCCTCGGTCCTCGGGTGGCTGGGGGAAGTCGCCTTCCTGTTCCGCAAGGAAGTGCTGGCGTTGTTCAAGGATCCCGCCAACCGCATCATCCTGTTCGCACCGGCTTTCATTCAGACCTTGCTGTTCGGCTATGGCGCGATCCTCGATCTGCAACATGTGCCCTATGCCGTGCTTGACCAGAGCCGGGGTCAGGCTGCCAGCGAACTCATCGCGCGGCTTGACGGGACGGGGGTGTTCACCCGGCAGGCGACGTTGGTGAACGCCAGCCAGATCGCGCCGTTGATAGACCGTCAGCAGGTGCTGATGGCCGTCACCATTCCCGCCGACTTCGATCGCAAGCTGGCCAGCGGGGGCAATGGCGAGGTGCAGGTCGTGTTCGACGGTCGCAATTCGACGACGGCGGGATCGGCGGCGTCCTATGTCAGCGCGGTGGTGCAGGCGCTCAACGCCGCGCGTTCGGGCGGGAAGGGGGTGGCCGTCGTCCGGCGCGCCTGGTTCAACCCCAACCTGGAGTCGCGCTGGCAGATCATGCCGGCCATGATCGCGACGCTGTCGATGCTTCAGACCATGCTGCTGGCAGCCCTTTCGGTAGCGCGTGAGCGGGAGCAGGGGACATTCGACCAGCTTCTCGTCACGCCGATGACACCCTTGCAGATACTGGTCGGCAAGGCGCTGCCGTCCATCGTTGTCGGACTCCTGCAATCGACGATCGTGATGCTGATCGTGTTGCTCTGGTTCCGGATACCGATGAGCGGTTCGCCGTTCCTCCTGTATTTTGGCCTTCTTTGCTTCAATATCGCCGCCGTCGGCATCGGCATGACGCTATCGGCCTTTGCGCTGAACATGCAGCAGGCGATGCTGTATTCCTTCGTGCTGATCATGCCGCTGACCTTGCTGTCCGGTCTGTTGACACCCATCCGCAACATGCCGCTGGTCCTTCAGTATGCGACTTATGTGAACCCGCTGAGGTTCGGGGTTGCCATCGTGCGCCGGGTCTACCTTGAAGGCGCCGGACTCGGCGAGATCGCCATCAACTTCGTGCCGCTACTCGCGGTCGCGGCGGTGACCCTGCCGCTTTCCGCGTGGCTGTTCCGCCACCGGCTTTCCTGAGGATAATTGGCCATGTCTCGTGCCCGGACCATTGCCTGGCTGCCGCTTGGCGGCGCGCTTGCTCTCTGCCTCGGCATGTCGGCCTGCACGGTCGGCCCGAATTTCAAGCCGCCGGCGGTGACCGCCCCCGGCGACTGGTCGCAGTGGCGCAGCGGGAGCGGCGATGTGGTTGCCGTTCCGGCAGGGACGCAGGCGATGCCGGCGCAGTGGTGGACTTTGCTTGGCGATCCTGTTCTGGACGATCTGGAGCGCAGGGCTCTGGCTGCCAGTCCCGATCTTCAGACGGCGGCACTTCATTATGCCCAGGCCCGGGCCCAGCGCGGTGGAATCGCCTCCGCGGCGCTGCCGCAAGTCAACGCCAGCGGCAGCGTGACGCGTGAACGCATGAGCGAGAACGGTGCGTCGACGCGCCTGTTCAACGCCCTTGCCGGCTCGAATCGGGACGAGATCGCCGAGGTCATCGGCGATCCGTTCACCGACTATCAGGCGGGTTTCGATGCGGGGTGGGAAATCGACCTCTGGGGCAAGGTCCGGCGTTCGGTCGAGGCGGCGGATGCCGGCGTCGATCAGCAGGGGGCCTTGCTGGACCTCACGCGCCTTGCGGTTACCGCGGAAGTCGCGCAAGCCTATTTTGCCATGCGAAGCGCCCAGATGCAGGTCCGGGCAGCGTCCGATGACATCTCTCTCCTGCAAAGCCGGGTCGAACTGACGAGTGCCCGGACGGCTGGAGGCCTGAGCGATCACGCGGCGATCGAAACCGATTCTGCCAGCTTGCGCGCCTCGCAGGCCGGTCTTCCGGCAGCACGGGCCGAGGAGGCAGTGCAGGCCAATCGAATCGCGGTTGCGCTCGGCGTCCAGCCCGGGGTCTTGCGGGACGTGTTGAAACCGGCGCCATTCGGCCCGTTGCCGCCGGGCCTGCCCGACATGTCCCTTGGACTACCATCCGAAGTGGCGCTTCGGCGGCCCGACGTGCAGGCCGCCGAAGCAAGGCTTCATGCGGCGACCGCGCAGATCGGCGTGGCGACGGCTGATCTCTATCCCAGCATCACGCTCGGCGGCGGATTTGCCCTGGAAAGCTATCGCTCGCAGAACCTGTTCGACTGGGCGAGCCGGACCTGGCAGATCGGTCCCAGCCTCAGCCTGCCGCTCTTCGATGGCGGCCGTCGCCGGGCGGCTGTACAGGTCCGCAAGCTGGAAGAGCGCGAGGCTGCTGTAAATTTCCAGGTCACGGTGCTGAAGGCCTGGCAGGAGATCGACGATGCGCTGACCGGCTATACGGCTGAATGGCAGGTTCGTTCCGACCTCGCGATGCGGCTGGATCACGCAAGGTCGCATGCCGCGCTGGTGGAGGCGCGCTACCGGGCGGGACAGGTCAACTACCTTCCGGTGATCGACGCTCGCCGTGCGGTTCTGGGGGCGGAGCGGGATCTGGACGAGAGCGATGCCCGGCTGCGAACCCGCCTGGCCGCCATCAGCAAGGCCATCGGCAATGTCCCGCCGAGTGACCCGCCAGGTTGAACGGCCAGCTTTATGTTGCTGGCGCGTAAAACTTATCAACATCTAAATTGTTCATTTTGCGGTGCAGCGTGGCGCGCGGGTCTGTCGCTTGCGGGGGCGAATCGGGTAATATTCGTGCTTGCAACGCGGAATCACTTGTGATTCTATCACGGCATGAGGGCCATGCATCACGACAACAACCTTGCGAAAGAGCGGCTGGTTCAGGGCGGTGCCCTGGCCTTGCTCCTGCTCATGGGTGGTTTCGTGATCGCCGGACCCAGTGGTGTGCTCGCCTGGGGCGAAAATCAGCGTCTTCTTGAGCAGCGCCATGAAAAGCTGGCCGAACTGGAAGGTCAGCGCGATCGCCTGAAAAATCGCGTTGCCTTGCTCGATTCCAGCAAGGTTGACCCCGATCTTGCCGGTGAACTGCTGCGCTCGAACCTCAATGTCGCGCGCCCTGATGAAATGGTCATGCTGATCAAGCGCTGATTTTGCGCCTTTCAGGGCTTTGCTCCTGAGCTTCGTGGCGCATCATGTTGCGATGCAACATTTCCATTCGCCATAATTTTTGTGCCGGGTACGGCAAATTTCCGTCATCGCGCTTCCGATTTCCGTCCGGCGTCCTATAAGCGGCCGGTAATCAATCGCACCAACGATGGGGAGTCCCGTTGCCCAAAGCTAAGAGTGACGCCGGGTCCGGCGCCGAGCCAGCAGCCGTAGTACCGGCACAGGACGAAGACTTTGCGCTGCGCAGCCTCCAGGAAGCCCTGGAAGCCGACAAGCGCTACAAGCCCAGCAAGGAAGAGCTGCTTCACTTCTATGAGCAGATGCTGCTCATCCGCCGCTTCGAGGAACGCGCAGGCCAGCTCTATGGGCTGGGCCTGATCGGCGGTTTCTGCCACCTCTATATCGGCCAGGAAGCCGTTGCCGTGGGCCTGCAGTCCGCGCTCGACGGTGAACGCGATTCGGTCATTACCGGCTATCGCGACCACGGTCACATGCTTGCCTACGGCATCGATCCGAAGGTGATCATGGCCGAGTTGACCGGCCGCGCTGCCGGTATCTCGCGCGGCAAGGGCGGTTCGATGCACATGTTCAGCGTCGAGCATAAGTTCTACGGCGGCCACGGCATCGTCGGCGCGCAGGTCTCGCTCGGCGCAGGCCTCGCTTTCGCGCACAAGTACCGTGAAGACGGCGGTGTCGCGATGGCCTACTTCGGCGACGGCGCGGCCAACCAGGGCCAGGTCTACGAGAGCTTCAACATGGCGGCTCTCTGGAAGCTGCCGATCATCTTCGTGATCGAGAACAACGGCTACGCCATGGGCACCGCCGTGAAGCGCGGCTCGGCCGAGACCCACTTCTATCGTCGCGGCACTGCGTTCCGTATCCCTGGCATGCAGGTAGACGGCATGGACGTGCTCGAAGTCCGCAAGGCTGCCGAAGTGGCTCTGGAATATGTCCGCGCAGGCAACGGTCCGGTTCTCATGGAACTGAACACGTACCGCTATCGCGGCCACTCGATGTCGGATCCGGCGAAGTACCGCAGCCGCGAGGAAGTTCAGGACGTGCGTGAAAAGCGCGACCCGATCGACCATGCGAAGAACGAACTGATCGCCATGGGCGTGGATGAAGCCGCGCTCAAGGACATCGACAAGCGCGTGCGCGCGGCCGTCGCCGAATCGGCTGACTTCGCCGAAAATTCGCCCGAGCCCGAAGCTGCTGAACTTTATACTGACGTCCTGGTGGAGCGCTACTGATGGCGATCGAACTGAAGATGCCGGCGCTCTCTCCGACGATGGAAGAGGGCAAGCTTGCCCGCTGGCTGGTAAAGGAAGGCGACGAAGTCACCTCGGGTGACATCATCGCCGAAATCGAGACCGACAAGGCGACGATGGAATTCGAAGCCGTCGACGAAGGCACCGTCGGCAAGCTGCTCGTGGCCGAAGGCACCGAGGGCGTGAAGGTCGGCACCGTGATCGCCGTGCTTGCGGGTGAAGGCGAAGATGCTTCGACCGTTTCGGCCGCGGCGCCGAAGGCCGAGGCTGCCCCTGCTGCTGGCGCGGCTGCGGCTCGCCCCGAAGCCCCTGCTCCGGTTGCGAAGAAGGACCCCGAAGTTCCCTTCGGCACCAACATGAAGACCTCGACCGTTCGTGAAGCCCTGCGCGACGCGATGGCCGAGGAAATGCGTCGCGACGACCGCGTCTTCGTGATGGGCGAGGAAGTGGCCGAGTACCAGGGCGCCTACAAGGTGACCCAGGGCCTGCTCGAGGAATTCGGTCCGCGCCGCGTGATCGATACCCCGATCACCGAGTACGGCTTTGCCGGTATCGGCACCGGCGCCGCGATGGGCGGTCTGCGCCCGGTCATCGAGTTCATGACGTTCAACTTCGCCATGCAGGCGATTGACCACATCATCAACTCGGCCGCCAAGACCAACTACATGTCGGGCGGCCAGATGCGCTGCCCGGTCGTTTTCCGTGGTCCCAACGGCGCTGCCGCCCGCGTCGGCGCGCAGCACTCGCAGAACTACGGTCCCTGGTACGCCAACGTGCCGGGTCTGGTTGTCATCGCGCCTTATGACGCGTCGGACGCCAAGGGCCTGCTCAAGGCGGCGATCCGCAGCGAGGATCCGGTCGTGTTCCTTGAGAACGAGCTGGTCTATGGCCGCACCTTCGAACTGCCCGAACTCGACGATCACGTCCTGCCGATCGGCAAGGCGCGCATCATGCGCGAAGGCAAGGACGTGACCATCGTGTCCTACTCGATCGGCGTCGGCCTTGCGCTCGAAGCCGCCGAGCAGCTGGCCGGTGAAGGCATCGATGCCGAAGTCATCGACCTTCGCACCCTGCGTCCACTCGACAAGGAAACCGTGCTGGCCAGCCTCGCCAAGACGAACCGCATGGTCGTTGCGGAGGAAGGCTTCCCGGTCTGCTCGATCGCTTCGGAAATCATCGCGATCTGCATGGAAGACGGCTTCGACGACCTCGATGCCCCGGTTGTCCGCGTCTGCAACGAAGACGTGCCACTGCCTTATGCGGCCAATCTCGAGAAGCTCGCGCTGATCGACACGCCGCGCATCGTCGAAGCGGTCCGCAAGGTCTGCTATCGCTGATCCTGCCGTCTGGTAGGCGTCTGAAGCGGCGGCGAAGCACTGGCTTCGCCGCCGTTTTGCGTTACGCACTTGCGCGAGGGGCCGTGCCGGTTAGAGAGGCTCGGTGTTCGAGCCATCTGCCCCTTCAAGTCGCCCCGAAGACCTGCTGCTGCCTGCTTTGCCGCAGACCATGCAACTGGCGCTCGCTTATGCGCCCGCGCGCGCGAAGTTGCCGACACTGGCATTGCTGGCGCTCGACCAGCGTCTCGCCGGTTTGCTGCGCCATTCGCGCGAGCCGATGATGGCGCAGATCCGCCTGGCGTGGTGGCGCGAGACGCTGGACCGCGATGCGGCCGAATGGCCTGAGGGCGAACCCTTGCTGGCCGTCTTGCGAAGCTGGAACGGCAAGCACCGTGCTCTTGTCGGCCTGGTCGATGGCTGGGAAGCGCTGACGGGAGAAGCCCCCTTGGCGCCCTCGGCTCTGGAAGAGATGGTGGATGGCCGTACCGCTGCTTTTGGCGGGCTGGCCGAGGCGCTCGGTCGGGAGGGTGAGGCAGGGGTTGCGCGCGCACTCGGGCGGCGCTGGGCCCTGGCCGATCTTGCCACCAAACTGAACCATCCAGGCGAAAGCGTGGTGGTGCGCCGTTTGGCTCAAGCCGAGAAGGGACGGTTGGCGCGGGTTTCGCGGATGCTGCGTCCTCTCGCCGTGCTGGAAGGATTGGCCAGCGAGAACATGGCCAATGGTGGGCAGGGCTCCGCTAAAACCGTACTGAAGGCCATGAGGATCGGCCTGCTCGGGCGCTGAATTGCCCGTGATAACAGTTATGTAATTTCCCTGGAATGCCGTGGTGGGCGGATAACCCGCGCGCGACTTCAGGGAGTTTGGCGATGCAGCGCTTCATCCTCGGCGGCGTGACAGTGCTTGTACTGCTGTCGCTGGGCCTGTTCTGGTGGCAGGGCCGGGCGGAAGTGGAGAAGGCCGCTCCGCCGCCGGCGGTGATGCAGGCGCAGCCGCAGCCCACCGAAATACCTAGCGCCGATCTTGAAGACCTCGCCGGCCCCGAATTGCCCGAGGCAACGCCGCTGACGCGCGAACAGCGGCGTTTCTCGCGTTATGACTTCAATCGTGACGGCAGGATCACGCGCGAGGAGATGCTCTCGACGCGCACAGCCGCATTTCGCAAGCTCGACAAGGACGGCAACAATCTGCTGACTTTCGAGGAATGGGCCGTGGCGACGGTCGACAAGTTTGAACATGCCGACGGCGACCACGACCAGATCCTGACGCCCGAGGAGTTTCGGTCAACGGCTCCGCCACCGGCGAAGCCGAAGCCCAAGTGCTCCTGCAAATAGCTCAGGCGGGCGAAAGGTTAGCCAGCCAGGGGGCGATGTCTTCCTTGGCGCGCTCGGTATAGGCTTCCTTGCGCTGCTTCTTTTTCACCTCGTGAAGCGGCGGAAACAGGCCGAAGTTGACGTTCATCGGCTGATAGCTGTCCGCCTCGGCGTCACCGGTGATGTGCGAGAGCAGGGCGCCGAGTGCGGTCGTGCGTGGGGGCGCCTGCCATTCGCGGCCCGCGAGTTCGGTTGCCGTCATCAGTCCCGCCATCATGCCGACGGCGGCGCTTTCGACGTAGCCCTCGCAGCCGGTGATCTGCCCGGCAAAGCGGACGTGCGGCGCGCTTTTCAGGCGAAGCTGGCGATCCAGCAGTACCGGGGAATTCAGGAAAGTGTTGCGGTGCAAACCGCCGAGGCGCGCGAATTCCGCATTTTCAAGCCCCGGAATGGTGCGGAACAGGCGCACCTGCTCGGCGTGCTTGAGCTTGGTCTGGAAGCCGACCATGTTCCACAGCGTGCCCAGCTTGTTGTCCTGCCGAAGCTGGACAACCGCATAGGCCCAGCGGCCCTTGGGGTGCTCTTCGGTCGCCCAGTGCGGATTGTCGAGTCCGACCGGCTTCATCGGGCCGAATCGCAGGGTCTCGACGCCGCGTTCGGCCATGACCTCGATCGGCATGCAGCCGTCGAAATAGGGCGTGTTGGCTTCCCATTCCTTGAAGGCGGTCTTTTCGCCGTCGAGCAGGGCCTGATGGAAAGCCAGGTACTGGTCCTTGTCCATCGGGCAGTTGATGTAGTCCTTGGTCTCGCCCTTGTCCCAGCGCGAGGCCATCCAGCACACGTCCATGTCGATGGTGTCGCGGTAGACGATGGGGGCGATGGCATCAAAGAACGCCAGGCTGTCCGCGCCGGTCGCCGCGCCGATGCTGTGGGCCAGCGCTTCGGCGGTGAGCGGTCCGGTGGCGACAATGGTGGTGCCGGCTTCGGGCAGAACGTCGATCCGTTCGCGCACGATGTCGAGGTTGGGCAGGGCGGCAAGGCGCGCTTCGACTTCCGCCGAGAACACGTCGCGGTCGACGGCGAGCGCCGATCCTGCGGGAACCTGCGCCTTGCCCGCCGCCGACATGATCAGCGAATCGCAGCGGCGCATTTCCTCGTGGAGCAAGCCGACGGCGTTCTTTTCGTGATCGTCCGAGCGGAACGAGTTGGAGCAGACCAGCTCGGCCAGGCCATCGCCTTGATGCGCGGGGCTTCTCTCACCCGTGCCGCGCATTTCGGAGAGGCGGACCTTGAAGCCGCGGCGGGCCAGCTGCCAGGCGGCTTCGCTGCCGGCAAGGCCGCCGCCGATGATGTGAACGTCGTATGTCATGGCGCCTGCGCCTAGACCTTTGCGACGGGATGGGAAAGGGTGAGCGCGCCCCGCTTACGCAGGAAAGGTCAGCTTGCTGTCGGCGTCGTAGGCGACCGGGCCGTGCGCGATTACCGCGGAGAGCGGTAGATCGGCGTAGATATGCGGAAACAGCGCGCCGCCGCGCGATACTTCCCATTTCACCGCATCGCCCAGCACCGACAGATCAACGGCGGCGAGAACAAGGCCGTCCTGCCCAGCGAAGTGCTTTTCGAGCGTTTCCTGGGCCTGCGCTGCGGTCGACATGTGGATGTAGCCATCCGCCTTGTCGATCGGTGCGCCGGTGAACACCTTGTCGGCGAGCAGTTGCTGGAACTGCTCGCCGGTCAGGATCTTGTAGGCAACGGTATCGCTCACGCTTCGGATTCCGGCGTTTCGGGTGCTTCGGTTGCCGGGGTGTCGATGGCTTCGCCTTCGGCCACGTCTTCCGCTTCGGCTTCATCGAGGCGCACGGCGCTCACCACGTGTTCGCCGCCAGAGACGTTGAACAGGCGTACGCCCGCCGAACCGCGGCCGATCACGCGCAGCGAATCGAGCGGCAGGCGGATCAGCTTGGCCTGATCGGTCACCAGCATGAGCTGGTCCGCACGCGTGGCTGGGAAGCTTGCGACGACAGGGCCGTTACGGGCGATGTTGTCGATGTTGGTGATGCCCTGGCCGCCACGACCGGTGCGGCGATACTCGTAGGCCGAGGACAGCTTGCCATAGCCGTTGGCGCAGACCGTGAGGATGAACTGCTCCATCTCGGCCAGGTAGGTGTAACGGTCGGCTTCGAGCGAGGGTTCGCCCTCCTTTTCGCCCTTCCACGGGGCAAAGCGCAGGTAGGCCTCGCGCTCGTCCTGGTCCTTCACGCCGACGCGGTGGAGGATCGAGAGCGAGATGACCTCGTCGTCGTCCTTCAGCGTCATTGCCTTGACCCCGGTCGAGGTGCGGCTTGCAAATTCGCGTACAAGATCGCCGGCAAAGCGGATTGCCTTGCCCTGGCGGCTTGCCAGCAGCACGTCGTCCTGATGGCTGAGCAGCGCGACGCCGATCAGGCGATCGTCGCTGTCCTCGTCGAACTTCATCGCGAACTTGCCGTTCGACGGGATGTTCGCGAAGGCGTCCATCGCGTTGCGGCGCACGTTGCCCTTGGCCGTCGCGAAGACGACCGAGAGCTTGCTCCATTCCTTCTCGTCCTCGGGCAGGGCGAGTACGGTCTGGATCGTCTCGTCCTTGTCCAGCGCGGGCAGGAGGTTGACGATCGGGCGGCCGCGCGTGGTCGGGCCGCCTTCGGGCAGCTTGTAGACCTTGAGGCGGTAGACCTTGCCGGCGGTCGAGAAGAACAGCACGGGGTTGTGGGTCGAGGTGACAAACATGGTCGTCACCACGTCCTCGTCCTTCGTCGCCATGCCGGCGCGGCCCTTGCCGCCACGGTTCTGGGCCCGGAAGGTCGAGAGCGGCGTGCGCTTGATGTAGCCGTCCATGGTCACCGTAACGACCATGTCCTCGCGCTCGATCAGGTCCTCGTCCTCGATGCCTTCGGCGGCGCCAGTCATCTCGGAAACGCGCGGGGTGGCATAGAGGTCACGGACGGCCACCAGTTCGCCGCGCATGACGCCGTAAAGCTTCACGCGGTCGGAGAGGATCGAGAGATATTCCTCGATCGCGGCGGCGAGTTCCTTGAGTTCGTCGCCGATCTCGTCCCGGCCGAGTGCCGTCAGGCGGTGCAGACGCAGGTCGAGGATGGCCTTCACCTGGATCTCGGACAGGCGATAGACGCCGCCGGTTTCCTCGGCATTGGGCTCGATGGCTTCGACCAGGCGGATGTAGGGCGCGATATCGCCGATCGGCCACTCGCGCGCCAGCAGGCGGGCGCGGGCTTCCGCCGGGTTCGGCGCGCCGCGGATGATCTTCACCACTTCGTCGAGGTTCGAAACCGCGACGACCAGACCGAGCAAGATGTGCGCCCGGTCGCGCGCCTTGTTCAGTTCGAACTTGGTGCGGCGGGTGATGACTTCTTCGCGGAACTGGATGAACGAGGCGAGGATATCGCGCAGGTTGAAGACTTCGGGGCGGCCGTTCTTGATGGCCAGCATGTTGGCCGCGAAGTTCGACTGTGCCGGAGTGTTGCGCCAGACCTGGTTGAGCACGACTTCCGGCGTTGCATCGCGCTTGAGGTCGATGACCACGCGCATGCCTTCGCGGTTCGATTCGTCGCGGATGTCCGCGATGCCTTCGATGCGCTTGTCCTTGGCGGCTTCGGCGATCTTCTCGACCAGACCGGCCTTGCCGACCTGGTAGGGGATCGAGGTGAGCACGATCGAGCGACGGTCGCCGCGGCCCTCCTCGATCTCGTGGCGGCAGCGCATGATGATCGAGCCGCGCCCGGTCAGGTACGCGTTGCGGGCGCCGCCCTGGCCGAGGATCAGCGGAGCGGTCGGGAAGTCCGGCCCCGGAATGATCTGGATCAGTTCCTCGATGGTGACCGCCGGATTGTCGATCATGGCAAGGCAGCCGTCGATCACTTCGCCGAGGTTGTGCGGCGGAATGTTCGTGGCCATGCCGACGGCGATGCCGCCGGCGCCATTTACGAGCAGGTTCGGGAAGCGCGCCGGCAGTACGGTCGGCTCGCTTTCGGAACCGTCGTAGTTGTCGGCGAAGTCGACCGTGGCCTTCTCGATGTCGGCCAGAAGCTCGTTCGACACCTTGTCGAGGCGCGCTTCGGTGTAACGCATTGCGGCCGGCGGATCGGGGTCCATCGAGCCGAAGTTGCCCTGACCGTCGATCAGCGGCAGTCGCATCGACCAGGGCTGCGTCATGCGGGCAAGCGCGTCGTAGATCGCGCTGTCGCCATGCGGGTGATATTTACCCATGACGTCACCGACGATGCGGCTCGACTTGCGGTACGGTCGGCCCGCAACGTAGCCCGCTTCGTGGCAGCTATAGAGAATGCGGCGATGGACGGGCTTGAGGCCGTCGCGCACGTCGGGAAGCGCGCGGCTCACGATCACGCTCATCGCGTAATCGAGATAGCTCGTCTTCATCTCATCGACGATGTCGATGCGTGTGTATTCGCCTTCGGGGCCGGTGTGTCCGGAACCGTTCTGCTCGGGAATGTCGGTGTCGTCGCTCACGCGCTGGATCGTTCGTTGCTGCGGGACAAGGGTTGATATTCGGCCCTAGGGCATGCGGCGGATGAAAGCCACCGGAACGCGTGCGGGGACCGGGGTGGGCATTGCTTTTTCCACACTTATGGCAAGGCGTTGCCAAAGGGCTGCGGCGAAGCCCTGCGAACTTGCGACGAATTGCATTCAATCAGCGTTCAGTGGGGCGCGTCTAATCGGGCGGCAAGGTTGCCAAGCGGCGATTTCGCCGTCAAACCGGCCCGGCGAATTTATAGTGCCGTGGTTCGCGGCGCGACCGTACATGTCTTTTTGAGGAGTTGGCCTTGATGGCTCGCAAGTTCCTGATTTCCCGTGTTGCCCTTGCCGTGGCCCTGGGTGGCGGCATGGCCGTGGCGATGGCGCCGGTTGCTTCGGCAAAGGAAGCCAAGAAATCCGAAAGCAAGTACTCGGAAGGCTTCATCAAGGCTGCCGGTCCGATCGAAAAGGCGATCAACGCCGCGACCGCCGCGATTCCGCAGGGCGCTGGCGCGGATGCCTTCCCGGCGGCCAAGGCCAGCATCGACACCGCGCTTGGCGGCGACGGCAAGGCGGCCATCGAGGCGGCCCTGCCTTCGGCCACCACGCCTGACGACAAGATGGCGATGGGCCAGTTCGCCCGCACTTATGGCGTGCTTTCGCAGGACCTCGCATTCAAGCAGAAGGGTGTCCTGCTGATGATCGAGAGCGGCAAGGTTCCCGCCGCCTCGCTTCCCGCGACCTATTTCGATGCCGGCGTCAACGCCTTCAACCTGAAGGACTATGCGACCGCTGCGACATACGTGAAGCAGGCAAAGGATGCCGGTTATCAGGATCCCCAGAACCAGCTCGACCTGATCCTGTCGGAATCCTACAAGCGCGGCGGAAACCCGCAGGCGGCCATGGACATGGCCAAGGCCGAAGTCGACGGCGCCAAGGCCAAGGGCGTGGCGCCGAGCGAAACGTCGATCCGCAACGTGCTTCAGGCGGCTTATACCGCCAAGCAGCTCGACGCCTCGGCAGACTACGCGGCGATGCTTGCGCAGTACTATCCGCGCAACGACACCTGGAACATCTCGGCTTCGATCGTGCGCCAGCTGGGGTCGTTCGAGAAGTCGGACAACCTCGACCTCATGCGCCTGATGTTCATCACCGGCGGCATGAAGGACAAGCGCGACTACTATGAGTACCTGGAAAACGCCGATCCGCGCGCCTATCCGGGTGAAGCACTCAAGGTCATGGATCAGGGCCTCGCGAAGGGCCAGCTGACCCAGGCAGAAGTCGGCGCCGATCGCGCCAATGCCGCCTCGCGCGTCGCTGGCGACAAGGCCTCGCTCGCCGCGACCGAACGCGATGCCCAGAAGCCCGGCGCGACCGCAGCCCAGATCATGGGCGCGGCCGACGTGCTGCTGAGCTATGAACAGTATGCCAAGGTCGAGGCGCTGCTCCAGTCCGCACTGACCAAGCCGGGTGTCGATGCCAACAAGGCTAACCTGCGCCTCGGCATGGCCCAGGCCATGCAGGGCAAGGTTGCCGAAGCGCAGGCCACGCTCGCCAAGGTGACCGACAAGCGCTCGTCGATTGCCAAGCTGTGGTCGGCCTATGCCGCCACCAAGGGCAAGCCGGCCGCCTGATCGGCAATATATGCCCAAAACAAAGGGCGGCGGGATTACCCGCCGCCCTTTTTATTTGTGGGCTGTCGGTAGCGAGCGATCAGGCTACCGGTGCAAACTCGCCGGTTTCCTGATCCATCAGGTGCAGCACGCCATCGGAAATGGCGAAGAAGGTGCCGCGCAGGGTCAGTTCACCGTTCTTCACCTTGTGGCGCACGCAGGGGAACGACATCAGGTTCTCGATGCTGACGCGCACCGCAGCCTGTTCCATTTCCCGCTCGGCGGGACGGCCGGTGGTGCCGAATTCGGCTGCGACCGGGGCGCGGGCCTCGTCGAGCATCGAGATCCAGTCGGCAATGAAGCCGCCTTCACCCGGCTCGGTGCCGTGAAGTTCCTGCGTCAGCGCCGCCTTGCAGCCACCGCACATGCCGTGGCCCATGACTACGATCTCCTTCACCTTGAGGACCTGTACCGCAAATTCCAGTGCGGCGGACACGCCGTGGTGGCCGGGCGAGGTCTCGAAGGGCGGGACAAGGGCGGCGACATTGCGGACCACGAAGATCTCGCCGGGGTCGACGTCGAAGATCTGCGAAGGATCGACGCGGCTGTCGGAGCAGGCGACGATCATCACTTCGGGTTGCTGGCCTTCGCTGAGACGGGCCCAGCGTTCGCGATGCGGGGTCCAGCCCGAGTCGCGGAAACGGCGGTAGCCGGCGATCAAACCATCGAGCACGCGATTGTCGCCTGCGCTGGTTCCGGTGGAAGAATCGGTCATGGGGGCCTCCGTTGAAACGCACGCAACCCATAGACCGGATATTCGCACTGGCAAGCGGCGGCGCTTGCGACTATCTGGGCCTCATGAACGACCTCTCTTCCGTGCCGAGCCCCGAGCAGAAGCCCGAACGTCAGCGCAAGCCCGACTGGATCCGCGTGAAGGCGCCGACCAGCAAGGGTTATGGCGAAACGCGCCAGCTCATGCGGGACCTGAAGCTCAATACGGTCTGCGAAGAGGCGGCTTGCCCGAATATCGGCGAGTGCTGGACCAAGAAGCACGCCACGGTGATGATCCTGGGCGATACCTGCACGCGCGCCTGTGCGTTCTGCAACGTGAAGACCGGCATGCCGGGGCGCGTCGATCCGCTCGAACCCGAACATGTCGCCGAACTGGCGCTGAAGACCGGTCTTGAACATATCGTCATCACCTCGGTCGATCGCGACGATCTTCCCGATGGCGGTGCCAACCAGTTCGTCAAGGTGATCCAGGCGCTGCGCGCAGCAACGCCCAATACCACCATCGAGATCCTGACGCCCGACTTCCGCGGCAAGATGCGCCGCGCGGTCGAGGCCATCGTCGAGGCCGGGCCCGACGTCTACAATCACAACCTCGAGACGGTTCCCCGCCTTTACCCGACCATTCGTCCCGGTGCACGTTACTACGCATCGCTGCGTCTGCTCGAAGAGGTGAAGGCCCACAATCCGCTGATCTTCACCAAGTCCGGCGTGATGCTGGGGCTGGGCGAAGAGCGTCTCGAAGTCCATCAGGTGATGGACGACATGCGCTGCGCCGACATCGATTTCCTGACCATGGGCCAGTACCTGCGGCCGACGCCCAAGCACGCCGAGGTCAAGGAGTTCGTCACCCCCAAGGCATTCGATGCCTATGGCGCGATTGCCCGTGCCAAGGGTTTCCTGCAGGTCGCCTCCTCGCCGCTGACGCGTTCGAGCTACCATGCCGGCAAGGACTTTGCGGAAATGCGTGCGGCGCGTGAAGCCAAGCTCGCAAAGGCCGCTCCGAAGGCCTGACGCATGCCCGGTATTCATGAGACGCAGCGGCTGCCTTACAGCGCCGAACAGATGTTCGATCTTGTCGCGGACGTAGGCCGCTACCAGGAATTCCTGCCCTGGGTGGTCGCCACCCGGGTCAAGTCGGACGACGGCAGCGAGATGATCGCGGATATGCTGGTCGGCTTCAAGGCGCTGCGCGAAAAGTTCACCTCGCGCGTCGAGAAGGTCCGTCCGCGCGAGATCAAGGTGCATTATGTCGACGGGCCGATGAAGGATCTCGACAACCACTGGATCTTCCATCCGGTGGATGCGCATAGCTGCGATATCGAGTTCGACGTACGTTTCAGCTTCCGCAACGTGCTGTTCGAGAAGCTGGCCGGCCAGTATTTTGACAAGGCCTTCCGCAAGATGGTCGCCGCTTTCGAAACCCGGGCGCACGAACTCTATGGCGAGCCGCAGGAAAGCTGAGTTTTCATGAGTTTGGAGCGGCCTGCTACGAGGGCCGCTCCATCCAGTCCTTCTGGCCGTCCTTCAGGCGTTTTCGGGCAGCAGCAGTTCCAGTGCGATCAGCGCGGCCTGATGGCGGATTTCCGTCCGGCCCGTGCCGTCCAGCAGCTTCTGTTCGGCATCTTCCTCTTCCGCGCCGCGCAAGGCGCGTGCGAAGACCACGGTTCCCACCGGCTTGAACTCGCTGCCGCCGTCAGGACCGGCAATGCCGCTGATTGCCACGGCCACATCCGCCCGGCTGTTCGCAATGGCGCCTTGCGCCATGGCCCATGCCGTGGCCGGTGATACTGCGCCCAGCGTATCGATGATGTCCGGTGAGACACCCAGCAGTTCTTGCTTGGCCTCGTTCGAATACGTCACGAAGCCGCGATCCAGTACCGCCGAAGAGCCCGGAACTTCGGTTAATGCCGCGCAGACGAGGCCACCCGTGCAGCTTTCCGCGACCGCCACCTTGCGGCCGGCAGCCTTGTTCTCGGTAATGACGCGCTCCGCCAGGGCGTAGAGATCCTGCGGGAAAAGGAGGGTGTCGGGCATGTCAGTCCTTGCAGAGGGTCAGGCCGGCGATCTTCGCCTTGTCGGCCACATCGGCGGGCGCGACGTCCTTGGCCTTCGCGGTCATCTCGACGATCAGCGCGATAAGGCCGGCGGTGTTTTCGGGCGGCAGCGGGGCGAGCAGGTCGACCGCAAGATCGATCCGGTCGCACGATTTGAGCGGGAGGTGCTGCGAGACCAGTCCCTCGACCGTGATGTCGACCAGGGGGCGCAGCGATTCGTCGGGCAAATTGCGCGCGAACTTGGCAACATCGCTGCTTTGCCCTTGGGAAAGCTTCAGGAAAGCGGCCTTGGCTTCGGGCCAGGAGCGTCCTTTCTGAGACGCATAGCGCGCTGCCAGTTCGCTGCCGTGCGTCCTTAGATAGGAGTCGGCAGGCAGAACCTGCTCGCAGCGCTTGGCGGTGCCGGAAATGACCTGGGGCAGGGCATAGGTGAACATGGCCTGCGCTTCGGGCCGTGTCAGGCAGGCCGTTTCTGCCTGCGCGATGCTTGGGGCGATTCCCAGCAGCATGGCGGCGAGGGTGAGTGTCTTGCGGTGAACGGTCATCGACTATTCCCTAGAGGCGGATCAGGCTTACGGCGGCTTGCGCCGCGATGCCTTCGGACCTGCCGGTGAAACCCAGTTTCTCGGTCGTGGTTGCCTTGACGCTGACGACGGTGGGATCGGCGCCAAGAATTTCGGCAAGCCGGGCACGCATGGCTTCGCGGTGCGGGCCGATCTTGGGGGCTTCGCAGATGATCGTGACGTCGGCATTGGCAAGCATGTAGCCCGCCTTGGTGACCAGTGATCCGGCGTGCGCGAGGAAGCGATCGGAGGCGGCGCCCTTCCATTGCGGATCGCTCGGCGGGAAGTGCTGGCCGATGTCGCCCGCGCCGATCGCGCCCAGCAGGGCATCGACCAGTGCGTGGATGGCCACGTCGGCGTCGCTGTGGCCGGCAAGGCCGTGGCTGTGCTCGATCTTTACCCCGCAGAGCCAGAGGTCCTCGCCTGCTTCAAGGCGGTGGACGTCATAGCCGGTACCGACGCGTATCGGCGGGGCGGAGGGCGCGAAGTCGGTCGCGAACGTCAGTTTGTGCAAGGCTTCGTCTCCTTCGACGAGCGCGATTTGAAGGCCGTCAGCCTGTGCGACCTGGGCATCGTCGCCGGCATGGGAAGGGCCTTCCCAGTTGCGATGGGCGGCGAGGATTTCGGCGAATCGGAATGCCTGCGGGGTCTGGACGCGGCGCAGGTCCTCGCGGCGGGCAGGAGCGCCCATCGTCTCGCCCTCTGCGCCCATCTCCGCATGCGCAAGGCTGTCGACCACCGGCAGCACCGGGATTGCGCCTGGGTGGCGGTCCAGTGCCGCCGTCAATCGCTCGATCACGGCGGCCGGCAGGACCGGGCGGGCCGCGTCGTGGATCAGCACGAGGTCTGGCGCAGACCCGGCCAGCACCTCAAGTCCGATCCGAACCGATTCCTGACGAGTTGCGCCGCCTGTCGTCAGCTGGATGTCCTTGATCCCCGAAAGAATCTCGCGAACCAGCGGATCGGCGCCTTCCGGGATGACCACGAGGATAGGGGCCATGCCGGCGTTCGCCAGGGCCTCCACCGAGTGCCGCAGCACCGGTTTGCCGCGCCAGAGCGCAAATTGCTTGGGGAGAGGCTGGCCGGCACGAAGTCCCTGGCCGGCTGCAACGACGATGGCTGCGGCCTTCTGCCCGGCTATGCTTCGCGCCTGCGAAATTGTCTGGTCCTGCGACATCGTGCCTGCCGGTAATCGCTTGCCGTCCCGAGGGCAATCCACTATGCGCTGCCTGTTTTTTAGGCATGTCACGTTTTTTAGGCACGTGGCGTCATTCAGGCAATTGTCGGGCTCGCATCATGAACGAACTTCCCACTCCTCCGGCCATGAAGCCGATCGAAGTCGGTCCCGTGCGGATCGAGTGTCCGGTCGTGCTGGCACCAATGACCGGGGTTTCGGACCTGCCGTTCCGCCGTATGGTGCGCAGCTTCGGCTCAGGCCTCAACGTCACCGAGATGATCGCCAGCCCGGCGGCCATCCGGGAGACTCGCGTGTCGCTCCAGAAGGCGATGTGGGATCCGGTGGAAGACCCGGTGTCGATGCAGCTTGTCGGTTGCGATCCCGAGCAGATGGGCGAGGCCGCCAAGCTGGTCGAGGATCGCGGTGCTGCCATCATCGACATCAACATGGGATGCCCGGTCCGCAAGGTCGTCAACGGCGATGCCGGTTCGGCGCTGATGCGCGATGTGCCCCTGGCGACTCGCCTGATCGAGGCGACGGTGAAGGCCGTGAAGGTCCCGGTCACCGTCAAGATGCGCATGGGCTGGTGTCATGACAGCCTCAACGCTCCGGAACTCGCGCGCATTGCCGAGGATTTGGGCGCGAAGATGATCACCGTTCACGGTCGTACCCGCAACCAGATGTACAAGGGCTCGGCCGACTGGGCATTTGTGCGCGGGGTCAAGGACGCGGTTTCCATCCCGTTGATCGTCAATGGCGATATCTGCGGGATCGAAGATGCGGCCAAGGCGCTGGAACAGTCGGGCGCGGATGGCCTGATGGTCGGGCGCGGTGCCTACGGCAAGCCCTGGGCGCTGGCGCAGATCATGCAGTGGTGGCGCGGAAACGGCTTCGGGGCTGAGCCCGGTTTCGGCGCCCAGTACGAGATCATTCGTGAGCATTACGAAGAGATGCTCAGCCATTACGGGCGCGAGACCGGCGTCAAGATGGCGCGCAAGCATCTGGGCTGGTACGTGCGCGGCATTCGCGGGTCGGCAGAGTTCAGAAATCACGTGAACTTCATCGACGATCCCGATCGTGTGCTTGCCGAACTTGCCGAGTTCTACGCTCCCTATCGCGATGAACCCGGCGAGGCGAACACCCTTCAGCGTCAGGCTGCATGAACGCCCCTTCGGTCAATGCTCGGCCGGACATCGGGCGGTTGATGGCGAGCCTGCCGGTGGCCGTTGTGGTGCTGGAGCCGGGGCTCAGGATCGCTTCGCTCAATCCGGCGGCGGAACAGTTCTTCGGGCAATCTGCCCGCCGTCTTGTCGGCAATCGCCTGCGCGACGTCATGACGGTGCCCGACGCGCGCCTGCTGGAGCGTCTGGACGATTACGAAACTCCGGTTTCCGCACGTGAGGTGACGGTCTCAATCCGCGGGCGCGGGGTCCTGCGCATCGATGTCAACGTCGCGCCGGTGGCCGACACGCCGGGCTGGCAGGTCCTGACGATCCACGACAATAGCGCCACCGATGCGCTGGGAGACGATTCCGGCAGCGCCGACAATGCCGTGCTGCGCGGCCCGGAGATCATGGCGCACGAGATCAAGAACCCATTGGCGGGCATTCGCGGGGCAGCGCAATTGCTGGGGCGCCATGCCAGCGAGCGCGATCTTCCGCTGACCGAACTCATCACTTCCGAAGTGGACCGGATCGCCAACCTGATCGAACGCATGCAGAAGCTGTCTCGGCGCACGACGCCGCCGGTCGAGCCGTGCAACCTCCACGAGGCCGCTCGCCGCGCCATCGACGTTCTTTCAGCGGCGCATGAAGGTTCGGTGGTAAAGGTCAGAATTAAGGAAGAATTTGATCCTTCCTTGCCAGCCGTACTCGGTAGTCCCGATGCCCTGGTGCAGGTGATCATCAACCTTGTCGCCAATGCCCGTGAAGCCTGTCAGGGGGAAGCCGCGCCGCGAGTGGCCATTCGCACGCGCTTTGCCAGCGGCCTCCAGCTTCACACCACCGATTCGGGCGAGCCGGTGCGGCTCCCCGTCGAACTGCGCGTCACCGACAACGGTCCCGGCGTCGATGCGGCAATGCGCGAACATATTTTCGAGCCCTTCGTCACCACCAAGAAGGCGGGGCAGGGGCTCGGCCTGCCGCTGGTGCGCAAGCTCGTTCGCGACATGAACGGGCGCATTACCCACGAACGCGACGATGAAGCAGGCCTGACGCACTTTCGCGTTCACCTGCCGCTTGCGCGTGAAACCCGCGGCAGGGCGAGCAGGAGAAAGGTCGCGCCATGAGTGTTTTGCTGGTCGAGGACGACGTCTCGATCGCCATCGTCATCACCGCCGCGCTGGAGGCCGAGGGTTTTGCGGTGACGCATTGCCAGACAATCGCCGAGCGTGACCGTCTATTGGGTGAGCGTGGTTTCGACGCCCTGGTCACCGACGTCATGCTGCCGGACGGCGACGGGATCGAGACGATCGATCGTGCGCGGGCGCTGCACCCCTTGATGCCGATCATCATTCTTTCGGCGCAGAACACGCTCGATACCGCAGTGCGGGCGAGCGATACCGGCGCCTTCGAGTATTTCCCGAAGCCCTTCGACATCGACGAACTCGCGCGCACCGTGCGCCAGGCGGCCGGGGCGGGCAAGGAGTTGCTGCCGGACGGGGATGAACCGCTGGGCGACGGCCTGCCGCTGGTGGGTCGCAGTGTCGCCATGCAATCGGTTTTCCGCATGATAACGCGGGTCCTGCGCAATGACCTGACCGTGCTGATCCTGGGAGAATCGGGAACCGGTAAGGAACTGGTGGCCGAAGCCGTGCACAATCTCGGTCATCGCCGGGCCGGACCGTTCATCGCGGTCAATACCGCGGCGATCCCGGCCGACCTGATCGAGAGCGAGTTGTTCGGCCACGAGAAAGGGGCCTTCACCGGCGCTGTCGCGCGCCATGTCGGCAAGTTCGAACAGGCTTCCGGGGGCACGCTGTTCCTGGACGAGATCGGTGACATGCCGATGCAGGCGCAGACCCGCCTCCTTCGCGCCCTCCAGTCCGGCACTGTCAGGCGTGTTGGCGGACGCGAGGAGGTTCGCCTCGACGTGCGCATCATCGCAGCGACCAACAAGGACCTCGAACCGGAGATCGCTGCGGGGCGCTTCCGTGAGGATCTCTATTACCGCCTCAACGTCGTGCCGATCCATATGCCGCCCCTGCGCGAGCGGCGCGACGACATCGAGGTTCTTGCCCGCCATTTCCTGCAACTGGCCGCAGGTGAAGGGCTTCCGCGCCGCCAGTTGAGCGTTGAAGCGGCGCAATTGCTGGCCCGGCAGCCGTGGCGCGGCAATGTGCGCGAACTCAAGAACGTGATCTATCGCCTCGCCTTGCTTGCGCGGGAGGATATGATCGATGCCGAAAGCGTACAGGCCCTATTGAGCCCGGATACCGCCCCCGCTGCGGCCGGGGACGACCTTTCGGGCGGCGGAGAGGGGGCAGTGATCGGGCAAGGGGGCATTGCCGATGCGGTCAGTCGCTGGCTTGCAGCCGAACGGCCTGCCAGCGGCACGATCTACGAAGCGGCGGTGGCTGCCTTCGAGCGGCCCTTGTTCAGCGAAGTGCTGCGCGAGACCGGTGGGAACCAGCTTCGGGCTGCTCAGGCATTGGGTATCAATCGCAACACCTTGCGCAAGCGATTGAGCGAACTTGCGCTCGATCCCGAGGAATTCACCCGTCGTTCATGAGCCGCGCTTGATGCATTTGCACTTGCAAACCGGCAACACTGGCGTTGTAACTCGGCCACGATGAACGAACAATGGGTCCGCAAGCGCGCTTGGCCGCGTTGGTGGCGGCGTGTCCAGATCGGGGCGCGCCGGGCGAATTTCTTTGCGGTCATGGAAGTCGCCTCCATTCTCGCCTTCCTGGCGATGACGGCGGCAACCTGGATGGCGCTCAATACCGGGGCGGACAAGCGAACGCTGCTCCCCTCGAACCTGACGGCCACGCTGCTTGTCGGGACGCTGGTGCCGGCCATGGCGATCCTCGTGCTGTTCGGGCGCCGGATGGCCCTGCGCCGCGCGGCCGAACATATCGGCGGCACCGGGCAGATGCATGTGCGCATGGTGTTCATCTTCTCGTTGATCGCCGCGGTGCCGACCCTGCTTGTGGTGGTCTTTGCGTCCTGGCTGTTCCAGTCGGGCGTGGAGTTCTGGTTCTCTGATTCCTCGCGCGGCCTGCTGGAAAACGCCAACAAGCTGGCGCGTGGCTATTACGAGCAGACCCAGCGCGACGTCGGTTACGAATCTGTGGCCATGGCGCAGGACACCCGGGACTGGCTGGGTGAATATCCGGTGGGTAGCCGCGAATTCCAGGCGTTTTTCGGCGACCAGGTCTATCGCCGAAACCTTTCGGTCGCCGCCCTGGTCCAGGTGACGCCCGACGGTGAGCAGCGCACGCCGATCATCGTCGATCCGGACCGGAAATCGGATTCCAAGCGGATCGCACCGGATGTTCAGCAAAGGCTTCAAAAGGAGCCTTACGTCGTCACTTCGGACGCCAACCGGATCGTGGCGGTCGTCCCGATCGAGCGGGATGCCGGCATCTATCTCTACGCGGCGCGCAGCAACGACTTGCTTGCCCTGAGCCAGGGACAACGCGCCGAAAACGCCGAGAATATCGTCCAGGCCTACGAAGTGCTGACAAGCCGCGCACGGGTTTTCCAGCTGCGCTTCAACATCGCGCTGTTCATCGCTTCGCTCGCACTCGTGGGGCTGGCTGTCTGGTTCGCGCTGCGATTTGCGGACAGGCAGGTCAAGCCGCTCTACGAACTTGTCGACGCGGCACGTACGGTCGGCAGCGGCAATTTCGCACTCCGTCTGGAGGGAAGGGTGGGCACCGACGAGATCGGGCTGCTCAACCGTGCCTTCAACCGGATGACCGCGCAGATCGAGAAGCAGACCCAGGCTTTACTGGGGGCCAACCGGCAACTGCACGAACGCCGTATCTTCATCGAGGCGGTGCTGGAATCGGTCACCTCGGGTATCATCTCGCTCGACAAGGAGGGCTACATCCTCCTGATGAACAGCACCGCGCTCAAGCTGCTCACCACGCTGGAGCAGGTGCCGGAAGGCACTCCGCTGGCCGATGTGGCCGCGCAGTTCGCCGCTTTGGTCGAGCAGGGAAGTAGCGGCGGGCTTGTTCAGTATCACCGGCACGGCGACCTGCTCACGTTCGCGGTCAAGGTCACGCGCGATGCGACCGGCTATGTCATCACCTTCGAGGACATCACCCGCCAGTTGCTCGACCAGCGCACCGCGGCCTGGTCTGATGTCGCGCAGCGCATCGCCCACGAGATCAAGAACCCGCTGACTCCGATCCAGCTCGCGACCGAACGCCTCAGCCGGCGCTATCGCAAGCAGATCGTCGACAATCCGGAACTGTTCGAGGATCTAACCCGCACGATCATCCGCCAGGTCGGAGACCTGCGCAAGATGGTCGACGAGTTCTCGTCCTTCGCCCGCCTGCCCAAGCCGGTCTTCCGGCCTGAGGACCCGGTCGCACTGACCCGGCAGGCCTTGTTCCTGCAGGAAGTCGCCCGTCCGGACATCGCCTTCAGCTTTGCCAGCGACGGGGCCATCGGTTCGATCGACTGCGACCGTCACCAGTTCGGCCAGGCCATGACCAACGTGCTGAAGAACGCGGTCGAGGCAGTCGAGGCCAAGGCCAAGGATGCCGGTGACGACTATCACGGCGCCATCGCGGTCTCTGTCGACGCGCTGAGCGACGCCATCCTCGTGCGGATCGCCGACAACGGCATCGGCTTGTCGCAGGACCGCGAACGCATCATCGAGCCTTACGTGACCACGCGCGAGAAGGGGACCGGCCTCGGTCTCGCCATCGTCAACAAGATCATCGAAGAGCATGGCGGCGAAATGCAGTTCCTGCCGACGCTTGGCGGCGGGACCACGGTGACCATGCGGTTCGCCGTCGATCCCACCGCGCAGGCTCGCAAGGCGGAGGCCGCTGAATGACAGGGCGTCCTCCAACAAGGTCTCCAGCGATCCTTCGATCGCTCTCCATATTCCTCCAGATGAAGACAATGCCATGGCCCTCGAAATTCTGATTGTCGATGACGAGCGCGACATCCGCGAACTGGTTGCGGGCGTGTTGAGCGACGAAGGCTATGAATGCCGCACAGCAGGGGACAGCGGCGCTGCGTTGGCCGCGGTCGATGCGCGCCGTCCTTCGCTGGTCCTGCTGGACGTGTGGCTTCACGGGAGCCCGATGGACGGGCTCGAGGTGCTCGACGCGATCAAGGCGCGTGAGCCGGGGCTGCCGGTGATCATCTTCTCCGGCCACGGCAATATCGATACTGCGGTTGCGGCCATCAGTCGCGGCGCCGTGGACTTTATCGAAAAGCCGTTCGAGGCCGAAAAGCTCTTGCACCTCGTCGAGCGCGCAACCGAAACGGAGCGGCTGCGCCGCGAAAATGCACAGTTGCGCTCGGATTTCACCAGTGGCGAGGAGTTCACCGGATCCAGCGGCGTCATCAACCAGGTTCGCGCGACGCTGAAGCGAGTCGCCAATACCGGCAGCCGCCTGTTGATTACGGGGCCCGCAGGATCGGGCAAGGAAGTGGCCGCGCGGTTGCTCCATGCCTGGAGTGCGCGCGCAAGCAGCGCTTTCGTCAGCGTCAATTCGGCGCGTATCACGCCTGAACGCTTCGAGCAGGAACTGTTCGGTGAGGAAAGCGAAGGGGCACTCGTGCGCCCGGGCCTGCTGGAGATGGCCGACGGCGGGACACTCTATTTCGACGAAGTGGCCGATATGCCGCTATCGACGCAGGCCCGCATCCTGCGGGTGTTGACCGATCAGGCGTTTGTCCGTGTCGGCGGCACCCGCCAGATCCGCGTGGATGTGCGCGTGGTATCCTCCACATCGCGCGATCTCGAAAAGGAAATCGCCGAACGGCGCTTCCGCGAGGATCTTTTCTATCGCCTGAACGTGGTACCAGTCACCATTCCCGCTCTGCGCGAGAGGCGCGATGACATTCCATCGCTGATCGATCATTTCTTCGCACGCTACGCGAACGAACAGGGGATTGCCCCGCCGCAGGTCAGCGCCGAGGCAATGACCGCGCTGCAGGCTTATGAATGGCCAGGCAATGTCCGCCAGCTTCGCAACGTGGTCGAACGGACCGTCATCATGGCACCGCGCGAAAAGCTGGCCCGGATCGAGGTAGACATGCTGCCGCCCGAGATCTTCGCCAATCGCACCGGCGGCGAGGCCGGAATCTCGGTGATGATGAGCGCACCGCTGCGTGAGGCGCGGGAAACCTTCGAGCGAGAATATTTGCGGCTTCAGATTCGCCGTTTCTCGGGCAATATCTCGAAGACGGCATCGTTCATCGGCATGGAGCGTTCGGCCCTGCATCGCAAACTCAAGCTGCTCGGCATGGCCGAGCGGCGCGAGGGCGAGCCTGACGACGAGGAAATCTGAGGCCTCCAAAATGGCGGAAACCTCAGGGATTCGGAGCGTCTCTCAGCATCTGTCATCGTCTTGCTACATTTTTCGCGTTTACTGCATTGCAGCAAGGCGATAGATTTTGATTCGAGAACGGTCATTGCCATCAGGGCAGGGCCAGATCGCGGACCGCATAAGCGGCCGCCAAAAAAAGGAGCATGAACATGGCTGGCCGCACGCTGACCGCGCGTCCTCGTCCCACCCCCCCGCCTGCGGAGGAAAACCTCGCGTCGCCTCCGGTTGCCGCCGGCACTTCGGCGAGCAAGGGGCAGAACCTCCAGGACCAGTTCCTGAACCTCCTCCGCAAGAACAAGACACCGGTCACGATGTTCCTCGTGAAGGGCGTCAAGCTCCAAGGCATCGTGACCTGGTTCGACAATTTCTCGATTCTCCTGCGTCGTGACGGTCAGTCGCAGCTTGTCTACAAGCATGCGATCTCGACGATCATGCCCTCGACACCGATCGACGCGCGTCAGTTTTCCAACGGCGCTGAAAGCACCAAGAAGACCCGCGTTCTTCAGGATGTCTTCCTGTCCAGCATCCGTAACGCCGGTGTGCAGGTCACGATGTTCCTGATCAATGGCGTCATGCTTCAGGGCCGTGTTGCCGCTTACGACCTGTTCTGCATGCTGCTGGAACGCGAAGGCTACGTTCAGCTGGCCTACAAGCATGCGGTTTCGACGATTCAGCCCGTGACTCCGGTCGACCTTCAGGCGCATGAAGAAATCGACGAAGACTGACGAGCAAAGCTGAACCGATTTGAACGACGAACTCAAGGGCGAGGTCACGCGCGGCGCGCGTGCCCTTGTCGTCTATCCGCAAATGCGGGGTCGTGGAGACCTCGATACCGAAGCCCGTCTTGAAGAAGCGAAAGGGCTCGCCCTCGCGATCGGCCTTGTCGTGGCCGAAGCCATGGCAATTCCCATCCGCGAGCCGCGCGCCGGCACGCTCTTCGGCGAAGGCCAGATCCAGAACATCGGCGTCGCCTGCGAGCTGAACGAGGCAGAACTGATCATCGTCGACGGCTCCCTGTCGGCGATCCAGCAGCGCAATCTCGAGGAAAAGCTCAAGCGCAAGGTCATCGACCGTACCGGACTGATCCTGGAGATTTTCGGCGAACGCGCCGCGACCGCGGAAGGCCGCCTCCAGGTCGAACTCGCGCACCTCGATTACCAGGCTGGTCGCCTCGTGCGCAGCTGGACTCACCTTGAGCGTCAGCGCGGCGGTTTCGGCTTCCTTGGCGGCCCCGGCGAAACGCAGATCGAGGCGGACCGCCGCATGATCCGCGATCGCATGGGCAAGATCCGCCGGGAACTGGAGCAAGTCCGCCGGACACGCGGCCTGCACCGCGACCGGCGTGAAAAGGCGCCCTGGCCGATCGTCGCGCTTGTTGGTTATACGAACGCAGGGAAATCGACCCTTTTCAATTATTTGACAGGCGCTCAGGTGATGGCGCAGGATCTCCTGTTCGCCACGCTGGATCCGACGATGCGGGCAATTCGATTGCCCGGCGTCGAAAAGGCGATCCTCTCGGATACCGTCGGCTTCATTTCCGACCTTCCTACCCAGCTCGTCGCGGCCTTCCGTGCGACCCTGGAGGAAGTGACAGCCGCCGATCTTATCCTGCACGTCCGTGACATCGCCAACCCCGACACCGAAGCACAGAAGCGGCAAGTGCTGGACGTACTGGCCGACCTCGGAGTGCTCGGCAGCGGCGAGAACGAGGACGGAGAAGGGGAGGCCGAGCCCGCGATCCCAATGGTCGAGGTGTGGAACAAGTGGGATCTTCTCGGGCCTGAACAGGCCGAAGAACTGCGCGAGGTAATTGCTCACCGCGTTGGCGAGACGATCGTGCCGATTTCCGCGCTCACCGGCATGGGATGCGACGCGCTGCTGGATACGGTGGGCTTGTCTCTCACCGAGGATGCAAAGCTCTACAGCTTTGTCATTCCTGCGGCGGACGGCCAGCGGCTGGCATTCCTGCATGCGCGGGGTGACGTCGTGTCCGAAGAAGATGCCGGCGAGAACGAGCAGGGGCCTCTGCTGCGGGTGCAGGTACGCCTTGCCGACCGCGAGCTAGGCCGTTTCAGCGCGCTCTGACCGCTTGACTGCCTGCCAGTAGGCCTCCTGTTCATCGAGCGAGAGCGCCGCGAAATCCAGTCCATCCCGGGCGGCAAAGGCCTCCATGGACCGGAAGCGGCGCTCGAACTTGGCATTGGCGGCGCGCAGGGCGTCTTCGGGCGCGATACCATTGAGGCGGACCAGGTTGACGGCAGCAAAAAGCAGGTCGCCGGCTTCCTCCAGGCGGTCTGCCTCGCCAGCCTCTGCGAGTTCGGCCATCTCTTCGGTAACCTTTTCCGCAGCACCGCTGGGATCGGGCCAATCGAAACCGGCGCGGGCGGCTCGCTTCTGGAGCTTCTCGGCCCGCATCAACGCCGGCAGGGAGATCGCCACACCGTCGACCGCGCTCGTTTCGCCCTTGCTCGCGCGTTCCTTGGCTTTCAGCTTTTCCCAACGCTCGGTCTGTGGATCGCCCGAGGTCTCTTCACCAAAGATGTGAGGATGGCGTGACTCCAGCTTGTCCGAGATTGCGGCAGCGACATCGCCAAAGGCAAAGTGGCCCAGTTCTTCGGCCATGCGAGCATGAAAAACGACCTGAAGCAACAGGTCGCCGAGTTCTCCGCGCAGATCGACCATGTCGTCGCGAGCAATAGCGTCGGCGACCTCATAGGCTTCTTCGATCGTGTAGGGAGCGATCGTCACGAAATCCTGCTCGCGGTCCCATTCACAGCCTGAAACCGGATCGCGCAGTCGCGCCATAATGCCCAGAAGACGATCGATCTGGTGGTGGTGCGGGGTCATGGTCACCTGGGGTTTGATAGGTTGATAATATGTATTATGTTAAATGAGCGGTCGGTACGATCCGACGTCATCCCCTTAGCCGCATGCCGAGGGTTTCGATCACCAACGTCAACGCAATGATTATAAGTGCCCAGATCAGCGCAAGCTTGATGCCCTTGGTAAAGCCAAGCTCCCGAAAGCGCGAATGGCTGGAAACCAGGATCAGCGCACCGATCACGGAAATGATGCCTACGATCGTTGCGCTGTTGATCACGGTTCGATCACCATTCCATCATAACCTACCGAGACATTGTCCGGCACTTCGGCGGAAAGCGTTGCGTAGTCCATCGACTTGTCGAGATGGGTCAGAACCGCCTTGCCCACCCGGCAGACCGACGCCAGTTCCAGCGCCATGCCGAGATGTGCGTGCGTGGGATGCGGTTCGCGGCGAAGGCAGTCGACCACGAGCAGGTCCGCGCCGTAACAGAGGTCAACCATTCCCCCGGTAATTTCGCTGAAATCTGTCGCGTAACACACTGATTTTCCGTCGCAATCAAATCTGAACGCGGTGGATTCCGCCGGTCCGTGCGGCATTTGCACGTGATCGACACGGAAACCTTCGCACAGCCGCATGGTATCGAGATTGTCGAGGCTTATCAGGGTTGGATAGCCGAACTGACCTGCAAAGACATAACCGAAGCGCTGCCGGAGGCGCCGGACCGTTTCGGAATTGGCAAAGCCGGGTATGGGGCCTGCGCGCCCATAGCGCAGCGGACGCATGTCATCGATGCCATGGCAATGGTCCGCATGGTCATGGGTCCAGAAAACCGCATCGATGCGGTGGATGTCGTTGGCCAGAAGCTGCGCGCGCAAGTCGGTCGACGTGTCGACGAGAATGCGGCTTCCGGCATCGCTTTCCAGCAGGATCGATACGCGGGTTCGGCGATTCTTAGGCTCGCTGGGGTCGCAAAGCCCCCAATCGGCTCCGAATTCGCCGCCGAGGCGCGGGACCCCCGTCGAGGTTCCGCTACCAAGCATCACCACCTTCACGACACGGCCTTTCGATCGGCCTTGGTGAACAGCGCAAAGAAGTTGCGAGACGTAACTTCTGCCAGTTCCTGCTCGCTCACGCCGCGCAGGTTCGCGACGAAACGCGCGGTGTCGGCCGCATAGGCAGGCTCGCAGCGTTTGCCGCGATGCGGGACCGGGGCAAGGAAAGGAGAGTCCGTTTCGACCAGCAGCCGATCTTCAGGAATCGTCTTAACAACCTCCTGCAAGTCAGCCGCGTTCTTGAAAGTCACGATGCCCGAGATCGAGATCGTGAGGCCCAGGTCCAGCACCTTGCGGCCGAAGTCCGCGCTAGCGGTAAAGCAGTGGATCAGTGCCGGGAATGCGCCCTTCCCCATTTCCTCCTCGAGAATGCGGAAGGTGTCGTCTTCCGCATCGCGCGTATGGATGATCAGCGGCAGGCCGGTGGTCCGGCCGACCTGGATATGCGTGCGGAACAGCGCCTGCTGCACCTCACGATCAGACTTGTCGTAATAGTAATCAAGGCCGGTCTCGCCGATGCCGATCACCTTGGGGTGCCGTGTTGCTTCAAGCAGTGCAGCTTCGCCCAGATCGGCATGCTGGTCGGCTTCATGGGGATGAATGCCGACCGAAGCCCATACGTCCGGGATACGCGCGGCCGTGCCGACCACGCGATCCCATTCGCTTTGCCGCGTCGAGATGTTGAGGAACCCCTTGATCCCGGCAGCGCGGGCGCGATCCAGCACGCCCTGCTGATCCTCGACCAGGCCTTCGTATTCAAGATGGCAATGCGAATCTATAAACATCAAGCCGTTGCTTCCGTACCCTCGGGTAATTCGAGGCGGGGGAACACGCCTTCCGGCTTTTCCACCTTGAAGCCCCTTGCGGCAAGTGCGGTAAACCAGTCCGCATCGCCCAGCGACGCGTAGCCTCGAGCTTCCGTGGCGATACCCATCTGGTCAAGCAACTTGTCGATCGAGTTGGGCACGACCGGACGCACCGCGATGGCGAGATCGCGCACGACGCGGAACAAGGTCATGAGCACAACTTCCATGCGCGCGGGGTCGGTCTTGCGCAGCGTCCAGGGAGCTTGCTCGTCGACATATTGGTTGCACGCGAAGACGGCGCGCATCCAGGCTTCGAGGCCGTCGCTGAAGGCGAGATCCGTGAAGCTCTTGCGCAGGCCGGCGATACCCTCGGCGACAGCGGCAAACAGCGCCTTGTCAGCTTCAGATTCCTCGAAGTCGGCCTTGATTGATCCGTCCAAGTTTTTGAAAATCATGGAAAGACTGCGCTGGGCAAGGTTGCCGAAGCTATTGGCGAGTTCGGCATTGGTACGCGTGACAATCGCTTCGGGCGACCACGAACCGTCCTGACCGAAGGCCACTTCGCGCAGCAGGAAATAGCGTACGGCATCGACGCCGAAGGTCTCGGCAAGGCCGATCGGATCGGTCACGTTGCCGAGCGACTTCGATTCCTTCTGGCCGCGATTGAGCAGGAAGCCGTGGCCGTAGACCAGCTTGGGAAGCGGCAGGCCTGCGCTCATCAGGAACGCCGGCCAATAGACCGTATGGAAGCGGACGATGTCCTTGCCGATCAGGTGCAGGTCTGCCGGCCAGAACTTGGCGTAGTCGCCGCTTTCATCCGGGAAGCCGAGGCCGGTGAGGTAGTTGGTCAGCGCGTCGACCCAGACGTACATGACGTGGTTGTCGCTGCCCGGCACCTTGATGCCCCAGTCGAAGCTGGTACGCGAAACCGAAAGATCGCGCAGGCCGCCTTCGACGAAGCGCTGGATCTCGTTGCGGCGGGTGTCGGGACGGATGAAGTCGCTCGAATTGTAGAGCTCGAGCAGTTTGTCCTGGTACTTCGACAGGCGGAAGAACCACGATTCCTCGACGGTCCATTCCACGGGAGTCCCTTGGGGCGAGAGCTTGCCTCCCCCTTCCCCGGCAACCAGTTCGGACTCGTCATAATAGGCTTCGT
The DNA here is from genome assembly GCF_006874585.1 of Sphingomonas sp. IC081. Taxonomy (GTDB): domain Bacteria; phylum Pseudomonadota; class Alphaproteobacteria; order Sphingomonadales; family Sphingomonadaceae; genus Novosphingobium. Next base: position 1,507,701 of record NZ_CP029761.1, on the reverse strand, counting down.
CGCGAACCGAGTACCAGCCTTCATACCGGTCGAGATAGAGGTCGCCGTTCGCTTCCATCCGGCGCCACAATTCCTGCGTCGCTTCGTGATGGCGCGGTTCGGTGGTGCGGATGAAGACATCGTATTCGATGTTAAGAGCCGCGCACATATCAATGAAATGCTGAGACATTTCTGTCGCCAGCTGCGCCGGCGTGATGCCGAGGTCACGAGCCTTTTGCGCCATCTTCAGGCCGTGCTCGTCGGTGCCGGTCTGGAACCGCACGTCGAAGCCTTCCGCCTTGCGGTGGCGGGCGATGACGTCGGCGGCAATGGCCTCGTAGGCATGGCCGATATGCGGCTTGCCGTTGGGGTAGGAAATGGCGGTGGTGACGTAATAAGGCTCGGCCATGCGGCGTCGCAATTCCTTGCTGGAGTTTACGGGCGAGCCGCCTCTCTAGGCATCGCAGCCGATGCCAGCAAGCCGCCAATTTCCATTACGAGAAGGCCGGCATCGAAATTGTAGGTCGGTGACTGTGCGGATATCTGCATCAGCGTGCCATGGGCCTCGATCAGCGCGAGTTGCCGGGGCCGCGAAGCCGCAGCCAGTTCTCCCGCCACCACCGTGCGGGCCAGTTCCAGCGTCGCCAACTGACGGCCGCGCGCCGGCCTCGCCCCCATCTCGTCAGCGAGGGCCCCGCGAAGGTGGTAATCACGGTCTCCTTCGTGGAGGATCCTCAGCATCAAGTGATGGATCCCGGCGAGGTCATGCTCGACAAAGCTCAGCGCAACGCCGGGCGATCCCTGCGCGGCCTCGATGGCAGTGCGGCGGATCGAGGCATCCGATTCCGGCAGCTCTCGCCGGATCACTTCATCGAGCTCGGCTTCGCTGAGCGCCGAAAAGCGCAGGACCCGGCAGCGGGATCGGACAGTCGGCAGCAGCCGCCCCGGCTGGTGCGTGACCAGCAGGAAAAACGTTCCCGCCGGCGGTTCCTCCAAGGCCTTGAGCAAGGCGTTGACCGCGCTTTTCTCCAGTTCGTCGGCAGGATCGATGACGATGGCGCGGCGCTCGCCCAACGTGGGCTTGGTGGCGAGGCGACGGATCATCTCGCGCACCTGGTCCACGGAGATGCTGCGCTTGGCCTGCCAGGGCTTGCCCTCCGCCTTTTTCTTGGCTTCGTCGTCGTTTGCGGGCAATGCCTCGAGGATGTGAATATCCGGGTGGGAGGCGTGATCCGGGCGCGGGTGGCCGGGCTGGCGAACCAGTTCCGCCGCCGCTTCACGCGCGAAGGCCCGTTTGCCCAGCCCGCGCTGCCCGGCGAGCAGCCAGGCGTGATGCATGCGCTCCGAGCCGATGGCAGCAAGCCACTCGTGCCATGCCTCGCGTTGGCCGACGAACGGCAGCACCTCGCTCACGTCCCGGCGCTTTCGGGTAGCAGCGGTTCCAGTGCCTGCACGGCAAGCGCACGTGTCTGTTCCGGCGACCCATTGCCGTCAATGCGAATGAAGCGCTTCGGCTCCTCGTCCGCAAACCGGACAAATGCGGCGTTGACGCGCGCGTGATAGGCCGCTTCACGGCCGCCGATGCGATCGCTTCCGTCGACGTCGCGGCGGGTTACGCGGGTACGGGCGACTTCCGGCGACACTTCGATGAGCAGGGTGACGTCCGGCAGCAGGCCTTCGCTGCCGATGGCGTGCAAAGTGCGCAGATCCGCATCCGACAGCCCACCGCCGCCGCCCTGGTAGGCGCGACTGGAATCGAGATAGCGATCGCAGATGACCCAGGCTCCGCGGGCGAGTGCCGGACGGATAAGCTTCTCGACATGGTCGGCGCGGGCGGCCGCGAACAGCAGTGCCTCGGCGCGTGCGCCCCAGCCTTCGCCTTCGGCATGGAGGAGCAGGTTGCGGATCGCCTCGGCACCGGGCGTTCCGCCCGGCTCCCGCGTGGTCACCACTTCCAGCCCGAGTCCACGCAAGGCGTCGGCAATCAGCCGTGCCTGCGTGGACTTGCCAGCCCCTTCCCCGCCTTCCAGCGCAATGAATCGTCCCGGTTTCATGCGAAGAGACTGATAAGGCCGTTCCAGAGCCTGTCCAGCGGGCCGCCCACGGCAACGTCGCGCCCGGCGTAAAGAGGGACACGGCCGGGCGCAAGGCCGTCGACCTTGATTTCGAGGCTTCCGACTTCGTCTCCCTTACGGATCGGTGCCACCAGCGGCCCCTTGTAATGGACAGCGAGCGTAACCTTGCGATTGTCACCGGTAGGCTGGGTCGCATGAACCTCGCGGTTGGCGACCAGCGGCACCGAGCGGTCGGTTCCGCCCTGCACTTCGGCCTGCGCGACAGGCTGGCCCTGATCGAACAGGTGTCGAGGCGTCCACGCGGAGAAGCCCCATTCCAGCAAGGCCCGCGCCGCGGCATCGCGCTGCTTGGGCAGGGGAGATGCTGCCAGCACCATTACCAGCCGGCGGCCATCGCGTTCTGCGGTGCCAAGGAAGTTGTATCCTGCCTCGCGCGTGTAACCGGTCTTGATGCCGTCGGCACCGGGAACCACCCCCACTGTCGGGTCATGGCTGCGCATGGCGACGTCGCGCCACATGTAGTGCTTTACACCCGAGAATTCGCGATAGAGCGCCGGATGGCGGGTGATCATCGCGTCGGCAAGACGGACAAGATCGCTGGCGGTGACGTAAGTGTGTCCCTCGTCCATCCAGCCATTGGGCGTATTGTAGTGGCTGCGCGACATGCCGAGGCGGCGCGCGGCGTCATTCATCTTTGCGGTCCACGCAGGAATACTGCCGGCATAGCCTTGGGCAAGCACGATCGCGCCGTCATTGGCGGACGCTGTCATGATGCCGTGGAGGAGGTCGGTCGTGGTGGGCTGGTCCTTTTCGGTCAGGTACATTGAGGTACCCTTGGCAAACCATTCCCGCGCGGTTTCCGGGCGCACTGCGAAGCGGCGGTCGAGCGGCAGGCGCCCCGCGTCGATTTCCTCGAAAGCCACGAATGCCGTCATCACCTTGGTGACGGAAGCCGGCAGGAACGGAATGTCCGGATGGTTCTGCACGAGCACCTGTCCCGAGCCGATATCGACCAGCAGACTGACCGGAATGCCCTGCAACTCCGCAGGCGGCGTCGGAATTGCCGCATTTGCAGGAACCCCGAGCGCGATAGCCAATGCCGAGGTGATGAAACGGGCGGACTTAGGAAAGAACTTCAAGACGCGACTTCTCCCGGCGCGCCCTCACGGTGGGGTGCGATGGTGCGGGGCGCGCCGCCAGATTGGCCGGCGCGCGAGATTCGCGATTGGCTATACCGCGCGCGCGGTGTCCGCTCCAGCGCTGCGGCAGCTTGTGCACTGTTTGCGAAGGAGCGGACCGGCCCTGGCCCCGGCGATCAGTCCCCGCGCTGGATCCTGGCGTCCTTGTAGCCTGCCGATTGCGCCTTGCGCAGCGCGGCCGCAGCTTGCGTGTCCGCCTGGAATGGACCGAGCCGGACACGCCAGAGCTTGCCTGCCTTGCTAACGGAGCCGCCCAGCTGCGCGGCCACCTTTCGTGCGTTGGCTTCGACGGAAAATGCCCCGACCTGAACGAAGGAGCCATCCTTGCGCGGTGCGCTGGTGGAAGGAGCAGATGCCACTGCCGGTTTCGCAGTCGGCTTTTCGGTTGGCTTCGCTGCGGGCGGCGCAGTGCGGATGGGGGGCTGTAGTGCGGCAGTCGTCGCTCTTGGCACAGGATTTGGCGTCGGCGCGGGCGCACTAACGGGACCATCCTGAGGCAGGGGCAGCGTCGTCGGCATTCTGGGCGGCGTCGAAGGCGGCGGCAGCAACGGCGACTGCTCAGCAAGCTTGCGGCGGAGCACGCCAAGCAGGCCTTCGGGCGTGGCCATGCGTTCCGGCGCGCGCGTGCCGCTGCGCAGCAGGGCCCGCTCCGCCTCGGGCGGGTTGACGCGCCGGATCCGGATCGGGGTGTGCGAGCCTGGCGTGACACCAAGCTGGGCAGCGGCATCGCCGGAGAGTTCGACGAGACTGTCGTTGACCATGGGGCCCCTGCGCTCGATGCGCACAAGGATGGTGCGGCCGGTGCCAAGCGCGGTCACTTCCGCATAGCTTGGCAAGGGCAGCGTCTTGTGCGCGGCAGTCACGCCCTTGCCCTCACCCGTCGTGGCATAGCCTACGGCGTCGTAATTAAGCTGGTCGGCCGGTGTCCAGGTCGTGCCAGCGACCGTGAACGGCTCCCCCACTACCACCGGATAATCGGCAGCAGGTCCGCTTGCTGCCGGTGCGACAACGGGCGCCCCACGCTCTTTCGCCGCGAGCGGCGAGGCAACGAGGACAATCAGCGCCGCAAACGGCAGCACATGGCTAACGGGCAATCTCATCTGCAAGCAACCCCACCGACAAGGCGTAGTAGTTCGAGCAGTTGTACTGGAGGATGACCCGATAATTCCCGGTTAACAGATAGGCCGAAGTTCCAGGACCGTCGGGCTGGAACAGCGAGGCCTGCACCTGATCCCCAATCGGTCCCAGCGGCGTCACGCCGAGCGCCCGCCATTCCGCCACGCTTTTCCACTGGCCATGCCGGGCGTGGACCGCAGCGCAGGTCGGTGCCGACAGTTTGGACGCATAGTCGCTGGCCGAAAAACTCGCAGGGAGCGAGGCGCGCACGCCCCAGGGTTGGCCCGGCCGCCAGCCCGCATCACGAAAATAGTTCGCGATCGACGCCAGTGTGTCCGCCGGGCTGGAAAAAATGTCACGCGTACCATTGCCGTCGCCGTCTGCGGCAAGGCGCAGGTAGACGCTGGGAAGGAACTGCGGATAGCCAAAGGCCCCTGCCCAGCTGCCCTTGAGCTTGTAGGTAGGCACCCCCTGATCGACCATCTTCATCAGTGCGATCAGCTCGTTCTCGAACAACTGCCGCCGGCGCCCTTCCCAGGCAAGCGTTGCCAGCGAACGCGCCAGATCGAAATCGCCGACATAGCTGCCGAAATTGGTCTCATGCCCCCAGATGGCAAACAGCATTTTGGCCGGCACACCATAACGCTGCTCGATGGCAGGCAGAATGGACGCATTCTGGGCATAGCGATCCCGACCGCGGGCGATGATGCTCGAGCCTACATGCTTGGCGATATAGGGGGCGATCGGCGGCGGCGAACTGCTGCGGTTGGGCTGTGCGCTGTCCAGTTCGACCACGCGCTGATTGGGCGTCAAGCCGGTTAGCACCTTTGCGATCGTCGGTTCGCTGACACCTTCGCGCCGTGCCCTCGCGGAGACCGTCTGCAAATAGGCATCGAAACCCTGAGGGGCGACGCTCTGGATAACGGCCTGGGCATGAGCCGGCACGATCGGCGCGGCAGTCGCGGCTGCGGCAAGAATGGGAAGGCGCAGAAAACGAAGCTTCGAGGAAAAAGTCATCGCCGCCAAATCTTGCACAATGCAGCGCCGATGCAAATGCCCCGGCGGCATCAACGGTGGACAGTCACCGCATGCCGGCTGCACTCCGTCCCAATCTGTCCACAGTGCAACGACTGCTCTTGCATGCTGTCAGCTTTGCTCTATGCGCGTTGCCCGCAGCAGCAACGCCTGCATGGAAGAGTGGCCGAGTGGTTTAAGGCAACGGTCTTGAAAACCGTCGATGGGGCAACCTATCCGTGGGTTCGAATCCCACCTCTTCCGCCAAGCCCCCTTCCGGGCAGCGCCGCGGACTTCCAAAAAATCGCAAAAAATCAAGGGTTGTGAGCCCGATTCGTGCCGTGTAATTCCGGTGCATTCTTGGCTGAGCGCGTTGCATCTGGGGGCATCTTGGGGGCACGCACTCAACAAATTGGGGGCACCGAATGTTGACCGAATTGCAGTGTCGTGCAGCGAAGACAGCGGACAAAGCGCTGAAGCTGACCGATGCGCAAGGTTTACATTTGTACGTAACCACGAGTGGTCACAAGTCTTGGCGGTACAAGTACCGCTTTGGCGGCAAGGAGCGCCGGATCGTGTTTGGTCCTTACCCGGAAATCTCGCTTCGAAAGGCGCGAGAGATGCGGGACGATGCACGGATCGAACTGAGGGAGGGGCGCGACCCCGGCCTGGAATACAAGCGTCGCGCAACGCGGCGGGCTGCGGGCGTAGAGGACGATCGCAGGTTCCGGTCGGTCGCGACGCGCTGGCACAGCTTGCAAGAACCCCAGTGGAAGGCAAGGCACGCTCAGGACGTTCTGGGCAGTCTCGAATCGGAAGTCTTTCCTGCGATTGGCGATTTGGAGATCTCGGAACTTCGCCCGGCGCAGATTCGCGAACTGCTGGAAGCTGTTCAATCTCGCGGCGCGATCGAAACCGCACATCGCCTCAGGCAACGTATTTCAGCAGTCTTTCGATTTGCGATTGCGTCGGGGTTGGCGGACATGGATCCTGCGGCTGCCATCGGCGCCGCCTTGCGACCTGTGGTTCGCGGAAAGCAGCCCGCACTTCTGAAGCTGGAGGACGCTCGCGCGTTCCTACGAGCATTCGAGGCGGAACCCGGACATCCGACCACCAATTTGGCGTCACGGCTGCTGGCGCTTACTGCGGCGCGACCGGGTACTATCCAAATGGCCGAGCTTCGGGAGTTCGAGGATCTGGACGGTTCCGAGCCGATTTGGCGCATTCCCGCCGAGAAAATGAAGCTGCAACGGGCTCAGTCAGAATTGGCGGAATTCGAATTCGTTATTCCGCTAGCGAGACAAGCGGTCGAAACAGTGAAGGCTGCGGCGATGCATGCTGTCAGCCGCAAGTTTCTGTTCCCGTCAGCGCGCCATTCGCATCGCCCCATCACGGACAATGCGCTCAATACCGCTTATCGACGGGCACAGGGCTTTGCCGGCCGGCATGTGCCGCACGGTTGGCGCGCAACCTTCTCGACCATAATGAACGAGCGGGCGATCACTCTCGAGCGGCCGGGCGACCGAGCTATCATCGATCTTATGTTGGCGCACCAGCCAGACGGGGTCGAATCACGATACAATCGGGCTGCGTACATGCCTCGTCGGCGACAGCTCTCGCAGGAATGGGCGGACTTGCTCATGGACGGATTCGCGCCAGCAGAAACACTGCTCGACCTTCCCAGGCGCTGATCAATGAGGGAGGTCGCGCTTGAGCCGCGAACGCCTCCCCTCGCCTTCTTGGCGCCGCAGCTTCGATGTCGATGACGCACGAGCGCAGGTTTCAACCATTTACTGGGAGCCGACCGCGAACAACGCGAACATGTTCCAGTTCAGGGATGCCTATCGCGACACTGTGCTTGCTTACGCTGATCTGGTGCGCAAGCCGGGCAAGACACTGCCGATCTCGCTGAACGCACTTCAGGTTCTCAAGGCCCTCTTTGGCTTCATGGATGGCAAGACGGGCCGCTGCGACCCAAGTCTGGACAGCCTCGCCAAGCGCAGCCGCCTTTCCCGCCGTACCGTGGTCCGCCAACTGGAAGTTCTGCGCAAAGAGAACTTGGTCAACTGGGTGCGCCGGACAGTCAAAACCGGCAATGCCCCCGGCGAAGGCCCCAAGCGCCAACAGACCAGCAATGCCTATTTCATCGATCTTGCGAAGCTGCCTGTCGAGATCGGCCGCACGCTGCGCCAAAAGCTGGGCGACAAACTGCGTGAGACGAGCCGTAAGCTGGTAGGCTCAGGCCCGGTGCCGTCGCGCATAGCTGGTAAGACAGCCAAGCTACTCGCGAACATCGCAGGCTCCCTGTCAGCACCCGGAGCCCGCGAGCGCGCCGAACGACGTTCGCTCACCGGCGGCTCGATGGCAGATCGCATGGCGCACATGTACCGGGATGACCCCGCCGCACTGCGGGAACATGAGGAAATGCTCGGTCTTTCTTTTGGGATGAGTGCGAGTGCCAACTTGGCATTGTACCCCTCCCCCAGAACAGAAGAGAGAAAGGACTGAAGGCGCTAGGGCGCCTTCAGGCGTAAGATTTGTATTGCCCCCATGCCTATCGGGAAGTTCCCAGCCCCCTTCGTAGCCCAAGCGGCGGCGGAGTGCGGGGCGGCTTGCGCCGCCCATGGCTGTCAGGGGGGCAAGAGCAACGGCCGTGCCAATTAGCGGCCGTCGTGCAGGCGGAAATGGCGCGTCCGGAGAAGGCGCGAAATCGCACCGCTAGGTGCATCAATCCGCATCAGCGATACTCGGCAGGTATCGGGAGGCCGGCCTAAGCTCTGGGGCGGTTTGCGGAACTCCCCAAAACGCATCAAAACCGACATGAAAAGTGCGCGGGCGAGGTGGGGGGAAAAGCCCGCGCCGAGGGTCGGCAACGAAGGCCTCGGGTCGCGCAATATTGTTACCCTGCCCGATGCGGCGGCACCCTGCCCTCTGACGTTGCCCGATCGGGCCATCGGGCATAGCATCCCCGGCATGTGCAACCTGTACAGGATGACGTCAGCCACAGCCGAGATCGCGCGGCTGTTCGGCGGCACCGTAGATGCTGGCGCGAACGTCGGCGCGGAAGTCTATCCCGGCTATCCCGGACTGGTCATGGCCGATGGGCGGGTGCGCAGCATGATCTGGGGCTTCCCGCTGACGCTCAAGGGCAAGTCGGGTCAGCCGCTAAAGCCGAAGGCAGTGAACAACGCCCGCACGGACAAGCTGACGTCCGGCTTCTGGCGCTCCAGCTTCGAACACCGGCGCTGCCTGATCCCGCTTAGCGCCTTTGCCGAAGCAGAGGGGCCGCCCGGTGCCAAGACCCGCACATGGTTCTCATTACCCGGCGCATCCCTATTCGCCTGCGCCGGCATCTGGCGCGAGAGCGCCGAATGGGGTGCGGTCTATTCCATGGTGATGACCGACGGATCTCCGGCGATCGAACTGATCCATGATCGCATGCCCGTGATCCTCACCGGCGAAATGCAGCATCAGTGGACGACGGGCACGCCGGAAGAAGCTCTCGAACTTTGCGTACCTTACGCCGGCAACCTCGCTGTCGATGCTACAAATCAGCCATGGAACGCATTCAAACCGCCGCGCAACGCTTGACCGACTCAAAGAATGTTCCGCATATGTTCCTCGTTAGGAGACATTCCATGAGCATCCAAGACATCCGCAATGCGGTCGCCCAGGCACTGGAAGTGCGCGGCCTCGATAACCGTGAATTTCTGCGCCAGATTCGATCGGGCGAGCAGGACGATGGTCCATACATGACCGGCGCGTTGGCCTGTGCCAGCCTACAGAAAGAGGCGCTGACCGAGTGAAGTGGCGCGGTACGTCAACGGACTGAAAGTCCCCACCGCCATCTTCGAAGCGGCCGCGTTCCACTACGATGTGAAAGTGTCCTGTCGCTGTGGACACACTGCGGTGTTCGCCCCGCACGGCCTTTGGTGGAAGTTCTATCGCAAGGGCTGGCATGACAATTTTTTCGACGCTCGGGAGCGTTTTTACTGCCGCATGTGCTGGCTGGCGGCAAAGCGCAAAGTCCGACCGATCCGCGTCGAGAGCGTTAAGCAGTTGATCGTGGTCGAACTCCCCCTGCCGGACGAGAGGATTTGGAAGCGTGAACGCAAGCGCTTTCGCGGTTGATGGCTGGGTTGGGCGATGATGGGCCGGGTGCGGAATGTCGGGTTCAATTGTGAAATGCAAGCGCGGCATTACTGAAGCAGTTTTCAAGGAGGTGACCGATGCCGACGGCAGATGAATTTCGACGTGAGTTGGGCGCAATCATCCGGGAAGCCGAGCTTCGTGGCCTCAAGCATGTTGAGATCAATGCGGGCGAACTGCATCGGCAGCTTGGTGGCTATCCGGGAAGTAATCATCAAATGCCGAATTGCTGCCAGGTGATGGAACAAGAGCGCCGCACGTTGGACGAAATCATTTCGAGGCCGCCAAGTGGCAAAGGGGCAAGCCTGACTATACGCTATCATCTGCCACGCTAATTGGGCATTAGGGCCGGTAGCGGAATGTCGGCATTGGGATGGTGGACGCAGAATAGCTGCCCTAATATATCACCATTACCAAGCGCATAAGGATCGAGCATGGCGAAACTACCCGGGATGTTGACGCCAGCGGATTGGGAAGCGCTCTATCATCAGCTAGGGCAAATTATCTCGGATGAGCCGAACATTCCAACCGGCGGCGGACGAGGCTCAATTGAGATTTTACAGTGGTTGGGACGTGCCGAAGCGCTGATAGAGCAAGTCAGCGGCATAGTTGACCACAGCAAATTTGGCACTCTGCGTACCACAATGCTTACGGCCACTCTGACCGACGCCGAAACGCAGATGCGACACATTCGAGGTCTGCTATATACCGCTTTGGCAAAAGCTGAGCTTAGCGCCCCTGCTACCGCGAAAGGCGCATTCATTCCTGCTGGTAATTCGTTCGATGCGCTCACGGCAATTGCGGGTGTTCTGCGCGAGTGTGAAGGTTCAGTGCTTATTGTCGATCCCTACATGGATGCGATTGCACTGACGGACTTTCTACCAATGGTGAAAGAAGGGGTCTCACTACGATTGCTGGCCAGCGGAAAGCAAAAGAACGCAGGACTTCCGGAGGCCGTCGAACGGTGGAAGATGCAATATGCTCAAGCGCGCCCGATCGAACTTCGGCTTGCTGCGCCTAAGTTGCTTCATGACCGACTTATCATGGATGATGTAAGCGTTTGGTCGCTATCTCAATCCTTTAACGCCATCGCACTGCGCTCACCTGCGATGGTGCAACGTGTAGGCGCCGACATCGCATCGGCGAAGCGTGAAGCATTTATCGATATGTGGAATAGGTGTGATGAGAGATGATTTCACGCAAGCGACAGCGCAGCGCTTGGCTAAGCGGGTCGGATATAAGTGTTCAAACCCAGATTGCCGAAAACCAACTAGTGGCCCTGGGGCCGACGGCGGAACCGTAAGCCTTGGTGTGGCCGCACACATAACCGCTGCTTCGTCAGGCGGGCCTCGGTTTAACGAACACCTGACGAACGAAGGCCGACGGGCACCCGAGAATGGCATATGGCTGTGCCAGCAGTGCAGTCGCCTCGTCGATGCAGATGATTCTGCATATGATGTTGCAGATCTGATCGAGTGGAAGACTTTTGCTGAAGCTGCAGCATCAGTAGAACTTCGAGGATACGTGGTCCGAAAGGGGCGGGACTTCGCGGGACTAGAGGCGAAGATGCCAGAACTCATCAAAGAAATGCGGGAAGATATTCGCTCTAAACCCTTCACTAGGGAAATAATCGCCCTGTCCAATGCCGTAACTTACAATCCCGGATCAATTCCATTTTTTTATTATTACCATGAGGACCATGACGAACTTCTCGCCAAACTCCAAATTTGCGAACATTATAGCGCGATTTACGATGTTCGTCGTAATCAAGTCCCCCGCTGGAACCTGACCGAGGACTTCGCGGAATACTTGTTAGGAATGTAAGTCCACAATGGTCACCGGCCCTTCGAACAGATTGCTGCTTGCCCTCGTATAACGGCAGCTTTCGGGAATTGGACAGACCGGGCTGACCGGCAACAAAGGGCGTATTACCGACACGGTGCCCGTATCGGCCACTGCAAGCCCTAAGCCGCCGCCTTAACCCTCTCCCTAAACCGCACCGCCTCAACGCCCAACATATCGTTGAGTTCAAGGAACACGGATTGCAGCGGTTCGATCTCCAGTTCGAAGAAGGCGTCGGTGGCCTTGGTAACATCGCCAAAGCCGCCGGCGTTAGCCGGCACGATGCCGAGCAACTGCGGCGGCACCCGGTGCGCAGCCAGCACGTCGTCGCGCGTCGTGTTCTTGATGCCGAGGAATTCATCCTTGGCCCCGGCCTCGGCAATCGGCAGCAGCTTGATTGAGTTTTCCTTGCCGTCCGGGGCGTGGATGAACAGGTTGCGGAAATTGCCCGGTCCCTTCGACTTCTTCAGCGCCTGCCGGATGGCTTCCACGTCACCGTCCGCGAACTGGCCGGTCGCGTGGAGAATATAGCCCGCGTGGCTCCCGTTCTCGTAATAGCGGCGGCGGAACAGCGTGGCGTTCTCGTTCAGCAGGGCTGACTGCAATGCAGAGAGGTATTCGGGCAGGCCATAGATCTCCTGATTGACGTCGGGCGCCATCAACTGATGCACGCTGCCCGGCTCGAACTCGGTTTCGTTCTGGAAGCTGGGCACCCACCAGAAGCGGCCCGGCTCCACGCCGCGCCGCACGTACTTCGCAAGGCAGTGGTCGATACGCAGCACGCCGCCCAGGCGGTTGCGGACCTGCTGGACATAGGCGTTGCCCATCACGAGATAGTCCTGCACCAGCCCGGCAAAAGCCTTGCGGCTCAGGCGCGACGCGGGATCGAGGCTGGCCGCCAGCATGTTGCGCTTCAGGATGATCGCGCTCGAATGGTGCGGAGAGGCGCGATAGGCCCGCGCCAGTCCGTCCAGCGGGATTGGCGGCTCATACCAGCGCGAATTGTGCCAGCATTCCAGCATGTCCAGCATCGTGGCCCGGCTCAGCACCGGCTCGGGATCCCCGAAGGTGAACGCCTCCACCGCGCCACCGCCCTCTCCCGCCGGCTCGATCGCGCCCTTGGAAGCCGCGGCCGATTCGTGCTGGCTCATGGTCCGCACATTCTGGCGGCGCGTACGCTTGCTCATTCGATGATCTCCATCGTGCTCTTGGGCTTTTCCTTGCCGTCGAGCGGTTCGTTCATGAGGATGTGCATGGTTGCCCACGCAAGGTCGGCGTGGCCGTCGCCACCGCCGCGCCCGGCCTTGAAGGTGACGTTGCGGCCGCTAGTGGTCAGCGTCTTCTTGATCGACACGAAGGCCGAAACGATATCGAGATAGCCGACGTCGAACAGCAGGCGTCCGCGCCGAATCACGTTCTGGGCCTTCATGATCATCTGCGCCTTGAGTTCGAGCGAGTACTCGATCTTGGCCACCGCGCAGCCGGGCATGGCGCCGGGCTTCGCCAGCAGCTGGTAAACGCCGGCGCCCACGCCGGTCGCGTCGATGCCCAGATAGGTGCAGTTGTACCGGCTGAGCATCGCCTTGATGAATTCAGCCTGCTGTTCGAAGTCGAGCCCGCGCAGCGGGTGCCGCTCCAGAATGCGGAACTGCCCGCCTTCCACCTGCGGCGGCGCCGCGATGACCAGCGCGGCATTGTCGCCGTTCTCGCTTTCCTGCGGATCGTAGCCCGCCCAGACCGCGCGGTTGCCATAGGGGCGCGCCGCTTCGATGTTGAAGTCGGTCCAGTCGACAAGGCTGTCGGCACCGCAGGCGATCATGTCGTTGAAGCGGAAGGCCGACTGGCTGTCGTCCACGAAGTCGCACATGAACAGGTTCGCGAATTCGTCGGGCGCGTACTCGTCCTTGAGTTCGTCGATGTCGAACAGGTCGCAGCCGCCCGCCTCGGCGTCCATGATGTTGACGATGTGGCGCCAGATCCGGTCAGGGCCTACGCTGCCCGCCGCAAGCGCGGCATGGCTGACGTCGATCGAGACGCGCTCTTCCTTCTTCCGGCGCCGGTTGCGGCGCTCGCCGGTCCAGTAGGGATAGGCCGGATGGGCCACGCTGGACGGCGTTGAGAAGTAGGTTTTGCGCCACTTCTTGTGCGTCGCCATGCCCGAGGCGACCTTGTTCAGTTCCTCGAACGAGTGGACCCAGAAGAATTCGTCGAAATAGAAATTGCCGTGGCGGCCCTGCGCCGTGCGGAAGTTGGTGCCAAGAAAATGCAGTTCGGCCGCCGCCTCTTCCTCCGGCCGCAAGTCCGAAGTGATCAGCATCGGATCGCCGCCCAGCGTCACGCCCACCAGCTTGGCGAAGCTGACGATATAGCTGCGGAACTGGTGCGCCTGGGCTTTCGATGCCGACAGGAAGATCTGGTTACGGCCGGTCTCGATCGCGTCGATCAGGGCTTCAAAGGCGAAGTAGTACGTCGCGCCGATCTGGCGCGATTTCAGGATCATGCGGGTGCGCTGGCTCAGCGCGTTCCACCACGTCAGCTGGTAGTCGTAGAGACCCTCAAGGAAGATGCGCTTGAGTTCGGCCGCCTGCTCGGCCGTGAAGTGGTTTTTCTTCGGCTTCTTGCGCGCCCCGGCGTTCCGGTTGCCCACCTTTTCGTTAAGGTCACCGCTATGGCCGCCGGGCTGCTCATAGCGGCGCACGCGGGCAAGGCTTTCGATCTGGCGCGCCAGCGCGTCCATCTCGACCAGATCCGCGCTGGTCTTCTTCTCTTTCGCGATCAGCGTCAGCAGGCGGATTTCCAGCCCGTCCTCGATCTTGCTGATCGAGGGGGCATCGTCCCACCTGTCGCGCTGCTTCCACGATTCAATCGTGGCGCGCGGGATCGCCTTGCCATTGCCGCCAGCAACGCCGTGCAGCGCGAATTCCGCCGCGATCTGGCTCACGCCCCACCCGCGCCAGTAGAGGCTGCGCGCATGTCGGCGGGGATCGAATTTCCACGCTGCGGTCAGGCCGCCGGGTTCAGGTTGGTAGGGCATGGCGGCGACCATGGCCCGCAATTTGCCCCCCGATCACCGCCATCCATTTGGACGGCCGCCCGACCAAATGCTGCCCCTTGAGAGAACGCGCCAGACCCGCCCTTTTGGTCCCGTCAAAGCCCCCGCCTCGCTGCCGAGCAACTCAGGGAACCGGAACCGAACATGGCAAAGAGCAAGTTTTTCCGCGTCTTCGTCGAAGGCTTCACCGCCAGCGATGGCCGCAAGATTGAAGCCTCGTGGATCGAGGACATTGTCTCGACCTTCAACGTGGGCACCTACACCCCGCGCATCAACTGCGAACACATCAAGGGCTTCAGCCCCGAACCGCCGTTCAATGCCTATGGCAGCGTCAGCGCCGTGAAGGCCCAGACCGATGAACTGGTGATCGACGGTGAGACCGTGCGCCGCCGCGCCCTCTACGCCCAGATCGAGCCGAACGAGCAGCTGCTCAAGATCAACAAGCAGGGCCAGAAGATCTTCACCTCGGTCGAGATCTCGCCCGACTTCGGCGGCACCGGCAAAGTCGGGCTGATCGGCCTTGCCGTGACGGACAATCCCGCCTCGCTCGGCACCGAAGCGCTGTCGTTCTCCGCGCTCAAGCCGATGTTCGACGCGCGCAAGCAGCACCCCGACAACCTGTTCTCGGCCGCGATCGAGGCAGACATCGGCATGGAAGATGGGCCAGCTGACACTGCCGGCATGGCCGAGGCCGCGAAGTCCGGCATCCTTGCTGCCTTCGCAACCATGTTCAAGACCGAGAAACCGAAAGAGCAGGCCGCGCCCCCCAAGGCGCCCGCCAACGACAACAGCTTCGACGTTGCCGCCTTCAGCACTGCGCTGGGCGAACAGGTCGTGCTGGCGGTCAAGCCTGCCTACGACACAATCGCCGAACTTCGGGCGGATTTCGCCAAGCTCAAGGCCCAGCTGGAATCCGAGGAACAGCCGCAGGACTTCACCCGCGCCCCGGCCACCGGCGGCGGCGGCAACGCCACGTTCCTGACCGACTGCTGATCAGCCGCCACCCCTCCCCCGCGCCCCTCCCCGCACGCCCGCCTTTCACCGGAGTACCTTCGCATGCAGACTTCCACCCGCCTGCTTCTTCACGCCTTCGTCGCGCAGGTCGCGAAGCTGAACGGCCTGCCCGCCGCCTTCACGGCGGTGCCGGGCAAGCTGGACGAATTCAACGTCTCGCCCGCCATCGAACAGCGCCTGCAGGCCAAGCTGCGCACGATCAGCGACTTCATGTCGCGCATCAACGTCATGCCCGTGGTCAACCAGCAGGGCAGCCGCGTCGGCGTGGGCGTGAACCGCTCGCTGGCAAGCCGCACCAACCGCGCCGCCGGCAACCGTCGTTCGCCGGGAGACGTCACCGGCTCCGACCAGATCGACCAGTACCTCTGCAAGAAGACCGACTACGACTACGCGTGGTCCTACGAACTGCTCGATGCATGGGCGCACATGCCCGAGTTCCAGCAGCTGTGCCGTGACGCGGTGCTGGCGCAGAAGGCAGAGGACATCATGTGCATCGGCTTCAACGGCGTGGACGCTGCCGTGGAAACCGACCGCGATGCCTTCCCGCTGCTGCAGGACGTCAACTATGGCTGGCTGCACAAGATCCGCAACTATGCCGCAAGCCGCGTCATGGCCCACGGCACGAAGGACACCGCCAAGATCTACGTGTCGGCAGACGGCACGGCCGACTACGCGAACCTCGACGCGCTGGTGTTCGACGCGATCCAGAACCTGATCCACGAACGTTTCCGCACTGCGACGGACCTTGTCGTGATGGTCGGCGGCGATCTCGTCCACGACAAGTATTTCAAGATTATCGAGGAAGCCGGCAACACCGCCACCGAACAGGTCGCGCGTGACGTGCTGATGTCGAGCCGCCAGCTGGGCGGCAAGCCGACCGTGCAGGTGCCGTTCTTCCCGACCGGCTCGATCCTCATCACCAGCTTCAAGAACCTGTCCTACTACTGGCAGATCGGCACTGCCCGGCGCGCCATTCTGGACAACCCGTCGCTCGATCAGATCGATAACTTCGAAAGCATCAACGACGCCTTCATGGTCGAGGAATACGGCAAGTGCGCCCTCCTCGAAAACATCCAGCTCGGCCCGAAGGCGTAAGCCTTCCGCCGCCGCCCGCCCTCATCGAGCAGGAACGACATCATGACACCCGCACGTCTCCACCGGGAGCGCATGGCCGCCCTTGCCGCAGCCCAAACCGCCGACCCGAAGCCGGTCGTCACCTCCGCTGAGGGCGGGCACTCCACTTCCGCGCCTGCCCATGCCACCACTGCCGAACGCACGCCCGCGATGATCTATCGCGAGCGTGCGGCGGCCGAAGCCATCGTCGCCGCGCCCGAACGGGCCACGTCCGCCGAACAGCGTACCTCCGCGCAGATCGTCCTGCGCTTCACGCATGACCTGCGCCGCCTCAAGGCCATCCGCTCGATCGACCGCAAGATCGAGGCGAAGCGCGAAATGCTGCCCGAATACGCCGCGTGGATCGAAGGCCTGCTCGCCGCCGATGCCGGCGTTGGCGCGGGCGTTGCCGCCGAAGTCCTGCCAACCTGCATGGTCTGGCTGATCGACGTCGGCGAATTCGGCCAGGCGCTCGACCTTGTCCCCTTCATCTTCCGCCATCAGGTCGCCATGCCCGCGCGCTACAAGCGCGACGCGGCCACCGTAGTGGTCGAGAATATCGGCAATGCGGCCCATAAGGCCCACAACCTCGGCCATCCTTTTCCGCTCGATATCCTCGAACGTGTCGATGATCTCACCGCCCACCTCGATCTCCATGACGAAGTCCGCGCCAAGCTGGTGAAGGCGATCGGCATCGAGCAGCTGCGCGCGGCCGAGGAACTGCCCGCCGATGAAAGCAAGGCCGCGCTGGAAGCCACCATTGCCACGCTGCGCGATGCCCAGCGCCTCAATGACCGCATCGGCGTGAAGGATCGCATCAAGCGCGCCGACAAGCTGCTTTCCGCCGTGACCGCAGCCGAAACCGCCCAGACCACCGAACCCGGCGGCCCTGCCGCCTGACAAGCTCGCCCCCGGCGCTCAGGGGCGGATCGCGCGATGCGGGAGGCCTTCGGGCCGCAGGGCCGCCATCTGCCCCGGTCCCCACCCCTGTTAGCCGGCGGGGTGCGCGGAGACCCTCATGTCTTTCGTATCGCTACCGCCCTCTACCGAGATCGAACAGTCGCCGTCGACGGAACAGGCCGTCATCAACGACGGCTTCTTCCCCGACGTCGATCCCGCTGCCGTGCGCGAAGAGGCCCGGATCCCGACCAGCATCACGCCGGCGCGGCTGCGCGCGGCGATCCTCGGTGCGATCATGACCGTGGGCAACGACCTTGCCGCCTATGCCGCCGCCCGCAAGGTAGGCGGCTATGCCACGCTGGCCAGTGTCCCGGCCGAACAGCTGGATGGCCAGAGCGTGCAGCTGATCCGCTATCAGCGTGCGGTCGCCCTCTACGCCAAGGCCGAACTGGTCGAACGCCACCGCGACTTTGACACGACGGCCGCCGGCAACGCGCAGGGCGAGGATCTCACCGCCTCGATCGGCGATCTGCGCCGCGATGCCATGCACGCGGTGCGCGATATCCTCGGCAAGCCGCGCACTACGGTCGACCTGATCTGATGGCCGCACAGCAGCGCCTTACCGCGAAGGCCGGCGACAAGCTGGACCTCTTGCTCTGGCGCGATGCCGGGCTTGGCATTGCCGATCTGGCGCGCGTTCTCGACGCGAACCCCGGCCTGGCTGATCTCGGCCCCATCCTCCCCCTCGGCACCGTCGTGATCGTCCCGGCCTCGGCCGATGCCGGCACCGCGCAAGTGCTGCCCCTCGTCCAACTCTGGAGCCTTTGAATGTCGGACTTTCGCAGCATCCTTGAAACCACGGCTGAATTCGTCGGCTCGCTCACGCCCTCGCTGATCGGCTCGGCCGTCGCGCAGGCATGGAAGCCCGGCCTGCCATGGCGCCAGCGCTTCCTGCAGTGGGCAGTGGGCTCCACGGTCAGCTATTACGCCACGCTCGCGATCGTCGCCGTGACGGACTGGAACGGCTTTGTCGCCCAGTCGATCGCCTTTGCCATCGCCCTGCTCGCCTTTGACGCCACCCCGCGCGTCTCCAGGGCGGTGATCGATGCGCTCACCAGCCTTCCCGGTCGCCTCGCAGACCGCTTCCTCCCGAAAAAGGACTGATCGCCATGGCCACCAAAGCCAGCCCTTCACTGCGCCGCCGCGCGCTTACCTCGCCCGATGCCTTTTTCGCCGCCCTGCGCAGCGTCACCGGCTCGCTGACGCAGGCGCAGGTCAACATCGTCAACGCCATCCTCGTCGCCGGCGCTATCTGGCCGGCGGGCTGGATGGCCTACGCCCTCGCCACCGCGTGGCACGAAGCCCGCTTCAAGCCCCAGCGCGAATGGGGGCTCGGCAAGGGCAAGCCTTATGCCGCCGCCGGCAAATACGGCCAGTCGCAATACGGGCGCGGCCTTGTCCAGCTGACGTGGGATCGCAATTACGAGTGGGCGGACAAGGCCCTTGGCCTCGGCAGCACCCTGCTCAAGAACTTCGATCGCGCGCTTGAAGCCGATATCTCGGTGCGGATCCTGATCATGGGCATGGAAGCAGGCGCCTTCACCGGCCGCAAGCTGGCCGACTATGTCAGCCCCACCGGCACCCATTCCGAATTCATCATGGCCCGCCGCATCATCAACGGCACCGATCGGGCCGATGACATCGCCAGCTATGCCGATCGCATCCAGTCGGCACTCATCAAGGCAGGTTGGGTGTGACGCTGGGCCTGACCCAGTTCGGTCTGACCCATATCGCTCTTGCCGGTGCGCTCGCTTCGTGCGTCGCCGGCATTGGCGGTTTCTTCTACGGCACGCACGTCGGCGCCGCGCAAGAACAGGCCGCCCAGAAGCGCGCGGACGATGCCGCCGAAGCGGTGCGCGCCAAGCTACAGGGCCAGATCGACGCCTCCACAGAGCGCAGTCAGGCCGCCGAATACACCCGGCAGGCCAACGTCAGGGAAATCTACCATGAAAGCCAGAAGGTCGTTGAACGCCCGGTCTATCGCAATGTCTGCGTTGATGCTGATGGCGTCAGCCTGCTCGACCGTGCAGCCGACGTCGCGAACGGCGCGGGTGTCGCCAGCGCTGCTGGTGGCGCCGGCGCAACTGCCAAAGGTGCAGCGCAGTAGCGTCGGCACCATGGACGGCGCCGACGCCCATAACAGCCTGACCGCGCTCTATGACGTCGCCGGCCAGATCCGCGCGACGCTGATCGAACTCCAGGCACAAGTCCGCACCGCTATGGGAGGCACCGATGCAGAAGGCCGATAGGCTGCGCCGCTGGCTCACCGCCTATATCCCGTACCTGAAAGTCCACCCGGACAAGCTGCAGATCTACATCGAGAGCGGCACCGTGAACGCGCGCCGCTCTGCCACGCTGTCGTTCGCCTATGGCTACACCGTGAAGGCACTCTTCATGGACTACGCGGGCGATGCCAATGACATCATCGTGCCCCTGCTGGCGTGGATCCAGCGCGAACAGCCGGCCCTGCTGCGCAAATCGGACAGCCAGCCTTTCGGCTTCGAAGCGCAGCTGCTCGACGCAGAGACGGCCGACGTGGAATTCTCGATCGACCTGACCGAAAGCGTGCTGGTGAACCTGCGCGCGGACGGCAGCGGCTACGATATCACCACGCTGCCCGAACCCGATTTTACCGATACCTTTGCCGGCGTCACCGCGACCTTCAGCGACGCGATCGTCGGTGATGAAACGCTGATGCTGGGCGGCACGGACTGATGGACGATCTGGGGGAACTGGAGCGCATTGCCGGCGCCATCCTGCGCGGCCTTGAGCCCGGCCCGCGCCGCGCGCTGATGCACCGCATGGCGCGCGACCTTGCCGCCAGTCAGCGTAGGCGCATTGCCGCCCAGCGCGATCCCGCCGGCGCCGCGTTCGAACCGCGCAAGCAAAAGGCACCGCCCGTCCAGAGCCGGGGCGCCGCATGTTTCCTCTACCCGGCCCACGGCAGCGGCGAGCCGCGCCGCGTGATCATGAAAAGCTTCACATGGGGCACCGGCCGCATGCTCACCGGCTTCGATATCGAGGCCGGCGATATCCGCACGTTCGAATTCGACAAGATCGTGAAGTGGCTCCCCGTCCCGGAAGAACACCGCAACACCACCGGCAGCAGCCTGCGCCGGCAGGGAAGCCTGCGCCGCAAGGCCATGTTCCGCCGCCTCGCCAGTTCGCGCTTCCTGCGTTCCGGCGTTGATGATCAGGGCATTTGGGTGGGCTTCACCGGGAAAGTTTCGCAGATCGCTGAGGTTCACCAGTTCGGCTTGCGGGACAAGCCATCCCTACGCGCAAAGGCAGTTGCCTATCCGCAGCGCCAATTGCTTGGGGCTACGGCTGCAGATCGCGAGCGACTACTGGACGCCCTGCTCGCGCAAATGTCCCAAGATAGCAGGGTTTGAAGCGGTCACGGACCATCTTGTTCGGGCCCTTGAACGACGGCACTTGGCTCAAAACGAAGTTACCATCATGCAGTAACATTGGAGCGAAAAAGCAATGTAGCATCACGCCTCGGACACCGAAGTTCAGGAAGTTAATTGATCTTTTTCCCTTCTGACGTATGCCAGCATCCAATTATGGAGGCAGCTATGAAATCAGCGGTTTACGCGATCGCCGCAATTGCGACCTTAATTTCGCCATGCGCAGCGATCGGCAAAGAAGTTCGAGTCCGCTGCGACATGCTGAAGTCACGTGCATACACCAACAGCGCGAAGTTGAACGACACGCTAAATGCCCAACAGCAGACCTCCATACGCCATTACATATTTGATGACGCAACCCGTCGGGTATGGCTTGTCGCTAATGGCGTTCGCCAACCGATTTGCAACACTGGCCAGAATTGCACGCTGAGTTACACCGCCGAAAGCATTGTCTTTGCAGATAACATCTACCCGCTGGCCCCGAACCGAACGACAATTGACCGCCTTGCGGGAACAATCGAGCATCAAGCTGACACTTTCAACAGTCAGGGAAATCTGCTCTTTCGCTTCATTTTCAGCGGGAAATGTTATCCGGAGAGCGTCACAAACCGCAAATTCTGAAGCAATTGCAATGTCATCCGGCATCGGCAGCGACTGGCATTGAAGGCTCCGGCAACGCTTACTCGGCATCCGTCCAGTCGTTTGGCAAATCCAGCCCGATTGGCGCATAAAGCGGGCGAGCGGTATCGGTCCACGAATGTCAGTCCTTGACCTTTAGCAGCGATAATCCATTTGGCCTGCCGCCCAGCCAAATGCCGGGGGATAGCGCCCGCCCCCTCGCCTCCGCGACATGGGCGGCATGGCCGATGCATCCTACACCGCTGTTGACCTGTCCCGTCTCGCCGCGTCGGACGCCGTAGAGGAACTCGATTTCGAGACGATCCTCGCGGACGCCATCGCGAAGATGCGCGAATATATGGCCGAAAGCGGCCTGACCTTCGCGGCGCGCAACAGCGATCCGGCCACCAAACTCCTGCAGGCCTTCTCCTACTTCGCCCAGCTGATGCGCCAGCGCATCAACGAGGCGGTTCGCGCCGTCATGGTCGCCAGCGCCACCGGCAATGATCTCGACAACGTGGCCGCGAACTTCGGGGTTACCCGCCTGACGATCACGCCGGCAGACGAAGATACCGGCACCGCCGCCGTCATGGAAAGCGACACGGACCTGCGCCGCCGCGTTGTGCTGGCGCCCGAGGGCTATTCCGTCGCCGGGCCGGAAGGCGCCTATATCTTCCACACGCTGTCAGCCGATTCTGACGTTCTCGACGCGACCGCCACCAGCCCTTCCCCCGGCCAAGTCCTCGTCACCGTGCTTTCGCGTACCGGCAACGGCGCCGCGCCGCAGGCGGTGCTGGACACGGT
The DNA here is from genome assembly GCF_006874585.1 of Sphingomonas sp. IC081. GTDB lineage: Bacteria > Pseudomonadota > Alphaproteobacteria > Sphingomonadales > Sphingomonadaceae > Novosphingobium. Next base: position 1,485,356 of record NZ_CP029761.1, on the reverse strand, counting down.
CGAATCCTACCTGTCGGCCGCCACCCGCCGTCCGCTCACCGACCTTGTTACCGTGCAGTCGGCCGAGATCGTCGAGTATGCCGTCGATTACGACCTGACCGCCTACAGCGGCCCCGATCGCGATGTCGTGTTCGCCACCTCCAAGGCGCAAGTCGATGCCTATGTCGCGGACAGCCACCGCCTCGGCCGCGATATCACCATTGCCGCGCTGCACCGCGCCGCGCTCGCCGAAGGCGCGCAGAACGTCCTGCTGCGCTCCCCCGCCGCTGACATTCCCATCAGCCGCCAGCAGGCGCCCTATTGCACGGGCGTGACGGCACGCTTCGCGGGCAACGGCGAATGACCTATCCGACCATCCTTCCCCCCGGTTCGACGACGCTCGAAAAAGCGCTGGAACAGGTCGCAGCCTCCATGCTTGATCTGCCGGAACTGGTGCGCGCAGTCTGGTCCCCGCACGATTGCCCGATCGAACTGCTGCCGTGGCTCGCCTGGGGCTTTTCCGTCGATGTCTGGGATGCCGACTGGCCGGAAGCAACCAAGCGTGAAGCCGTGGCGGGTGCCATTGCCTCGCACCGCCTCAAAGGCACGCCGGCCGCCGTGCGCACCGTGATTGACCGTGTCGATCCGCTGATCACCCTCGTCGAATGGTTCGACGATCAGGACACCATGGAGCCCTTTACCTTCCGGCTCGACCTGCCCCTGATCGCTGACACCAGCATTGCCTATGACGAAGCGCTGATCGCCCAGCTGGTGCGCGACATTACCACGGTCAAACCCGTCCGCGCGCACATGCAACTGGTGTTCCGCCTCTTTGCCGAAGCCAACGCATGGCTGGTGTCCGGCACCCAGATGGGCGGCGTGATCCGCCTCGATAGCACGGCCGACACCGCTTCCGCGCTCGATCCCAGCTGGGCGCTCTTCATCCAGACCGAAGATGGCGAGCCGATCCAGTTCGACGATGGCCAGCTTCTGGAGCTTTGAATTCTATGGACCCCATTCAGATCATGGTGACCAACGCCGGGCTCGACGTTCTGGTCAACGCCCAGAGCGGCAGCACCGACGCGATCAAGGTCACGTCAGTGGGTATCACCGCATCCCCGTTCGTCATGGCCCCCACGCTCACCGCCCTGCCCGGCGAGTTCAAGCGCATCGACGCGGTCTCGGGCGAATCTGTCAGCGCCAACGTCATCCACATGACCGCGCAGGACAGTAGCGAGGACACTTACGAAGTCCGCGGCGTTGGCCTCTATCTGGAAGACGGCACCCTGTTCGCCGCTTACGGGCAGGACACCGCGATCTTTCAGAAGCTGACCATGTCGTTCTTCGTCATGGCGCTCGACATCGCCTTTGTCGGCAGCGTGGCGGGAAGCATCGAGTTCGGCGACACCAGCTTCCTGATGCCGCCCGCCAGCGAGACGGTGAAAGGCGTTGCCGAGATCGCCACGCAGGACGAGGTGGACACCGGGGCCGACGACACCCGCATCGTCTCCCCGCTCAAGCTGAAAACCCGCCTCGCCGCGCTTGCCGGCACCATTAACACCACGATCGGCGCCGCCGTCACGTCGATGACGGATGCGATTGCGACGCTCACCGGCCGCAAGATCGTCGGCGGCGGACTGGCCAGCGGCGGCGGCGACCTGTCGGCAGATCGCACCATCACCGTCACCGAGGCGACTGCGGCAGAAATCACCGCCGGCACCGCGACTGACAAAGTGGTCACGCCGCGCCGCCTCGGCCCGATCACGATGCTGCTGCAGCAGAACGGCTTCATCCGCTTCTTTGGGTTCCAGATGGCATGGGGCCGTTTCAGCGCGGCTGCGAATGCCACCACGCCCGTGCTGTTCGCCGAGAAATTCCCCAACGCCTGCTTTTCGGCTGTGGTCAGCGGTGTGACGAACCTCGGCACCGGATCGCAGGACAACACCCCTGCCGTCATCGGCTCATCGATCACTGCGGAAGGCTTCTCGGTCTTCAACGCCGACGATGAGGCCGACCTCACCTGTTACATCGCCGTGGGATTTTGATCCGTGCCTAAACTCAGCCAAATCCCGAATGTCTCGGTCTATCTCGACTTCGACGGCACCCGCAAAGTCTCGGACATGCTGGCCGGGGGCTATCAGTCCGTGGCGAACGCTGCTGCCCGTACCGCCCTTGGCGCGCAGTTCCGCGCCGCCGGCATGCTGGTGAACGAACGCGACACCGGCACCGTCTACCAGCTGGCCGACGCGGCGAACGGCACGTGGGCCCGCTGGAACCTCTATCCGCAGTTCCAGCCCACCGGCTACCAGCGCGCCGGATGGCCCGTTTCGTTCGTCGATAGCGCCCGGCGCCTGCTGTTCGGCATTCGCCGCGATGGCACCGGCTACCTTGCGGGCAAGCAGATCGCGACGAAAAGCGACCTGCCCACCGCAACCAGCCCGCTTGCCACGTACAGCCGCGCAGGCTGGCCCGTGGCTATCACCGACAGCGCGCGCCGCCTGTTGTTCGGCGTGCGCCGGGATGGTCAGGCCTATGCCGGGGGCAAGCGCCTGGCACGTGCCGAGGAACTGCCCGCCAACGTCACCAACCTGACCGGCTATGCCCGCTCGGGCTGGCCGGTGGCGCTGACCGATAGCGCCCGTCGTCTGCTGCTGGGCGTGCGCCGGGACGGTACGGTCTGGGCAGGCAAGAAGCGCCTCGCCTTCGTGGACGAGATCGGCAGCGGCGCGACCACGCCGCCTGCAACCTACATTCCGCCGCTACTCGCCCCCGTCTCGCTGACCGCCTGCGCGCTGGGCGACAGTCTCACGGCCGGCACCGGCGGCACGGCTTGGGCCACCCAGCTTGCCGCGCTGATCGGCGGCGGCTTCTCGGCCTCTATCTACGGCTATGGCGGGCGTAAGTCGCATCACATCGGCGGCCGGGTGGGCACGACGCTCACTTTCGTGACGGCCAGCGGCGGCGCGATCACCGGCAACGGCGGCGTCACCACCATCACGGCGGTGTCCAACGATCTGCTCTGGTATCCCTCCAACGGCGTGCAGACCGAAAAGGGCGTGATCGTCGGCTTCGGCGCCAGCATCCACGGCACGCTGACGGGAACGACGACCAGCGGCGTTACCGCCTACACCTTCACCTCGGACGCCGGGACCACCGCCATCAAGTGCGGCCCGGAAACCCTGTTCATTCCGGACAACCGCGCGGCCATCACCGGCAACGAATTGTGGTGCGCCCCCGGCCGCAACAACTACGATGATCCGGCCACGGTGAAGGCCAATCAGGATGACATGATCGCCTTCTACCGCCCGATGGTGAAGCGCATCATGCTCTTCGCGGTCATCAATGGGAATTACAGCGGCGAATACGCGGGCGGTGCGAACTGGGAGATCGTGCGCGATCTCAACTACGACCGGCGCCAGAAGTACCCGAACCACTTCGTCGTGGACAGTCAGGGCCGCGACCTGCGCGAGCGTCTGGTGGCCAGCTACGATCCCACCCTGTCGCTCGATGTCCACGCGCATGAGAACGACTATCCGCCGCACTCGCTGCGTTCGACCTCGGCCAACGTCACCACCCTGTCGGCAGACGTGAACGACAGCGCCACCGTGCTGACGGTGACGGACGGCGCCAGAATCCACGACAATGCGCTGCTGATCATCGGCACCGAAAAGATGGCGCTGGTCGGTCGCTCCGGCAACCAGCTGACCGTCACGCGCGGATACGCCGGCACCACGCCCGCAGCGCATGTCGCCGGCGATGCCATCGCCACGGACGACAAGGTCCACCTCAACACCGCCGGATACGGCGTGTGGGCGCAGATCGGCCTCGAATTCCGCCAAGCCACCATCGTTTAAGGAGACGCCCCGTGTTCCAGGTGCAGACCACCGACTATACCCACGCCGACACGTCGGTGCCCAAGATCTACAGGAAGAGCCACCTTTCGGCAGGCAGCAGGGTCTGTCTCGACTTCCTCGATCCCCAGACTTACGGCCTCGCGGAAACGGGCGCCGTGCCCTCGCAGATGGCCGTTGGGTCCAGCTTCAAAGACCTGACGGATGCCGCCGCGAACTGCCCGATGACGACGCCGGCCGCTGTGCTGGTCAACGGCGCAGGCCTGAAGTTCACCGCCGCCACCGGCCAGTATGTCGCGCTGCCTGACGCTGCCAAGCTGGCCGCCGGCGCAACGCTGTTTGCCTTCGGCGCATGGATCAAGAGCCGCGACAACTCGGGCGACGCCAACCTCTATTCGCCTATCGCGGGCTTCCTCACCAACACGCAAGTCGCGAACTGCCAGTGGGTCATCCAGCGCGCGCAGGCAAACGGCGGCACCAGCTACACCGGCCAGTGCTCCGTTTCCTCGGTCACCGTCACCGTCGCCAACGATGAAGTCGCCTGCATCCTGTGGGTCGGGTCCGTCTCGGCCGGAAAGCTGACTGTGCGTGGCTACAAGAACGGCGTGCTGATCGGCACCCAGACAGCGGCGCTGACCGATGGCGTTCTGCCGGTGCCGGTCGCAACGCCCCGCGTCGGTCACGTCAACGGCTACAACCAGTCGTGCAATGCCGAGGTCGGCATGTTCACCTTCGAAGACCTCAGCGCCGGGCACCTGTCCGAAGCCGAGTTTGTCTCGCGCTTCTATGCCGACAATGTCGGCCGCTACGCCTGATTGATGATGAAATGCGGCGGCACCTTCCCGGCGCCGCCATTGCCCTCTACGGAAGGGGGCTTCGGATGTTCCCGCATCTCGAAACCAGCGAGCCTGCACTCGCACTCTCAGGGCAGCACGCCTGTCCCTTCGAATACCCTTCCGCGTCTCAGGCGCGGAAGGGACATCGTGCAGGAAAACTATCATGTCTACCCCTTTTGTTCTCACTCGCCCCGTTTCTCCCCCGGCCGGATACATCGGCGGAAAACGCAACCTTTCCAAGCGCATCTGCGCCATCATTGATCGCACCCCGCACAGCAGCTATGCGGAACCTTTCGTGGGCATGGGCGGCATCTTCCTGCGCCGCACGCGGCGGCCGAAGGCAGAGGCGATCAACGATATCTCGGGCGATGTGGTGGGCCTGTTCCGCTGCCTTGCCGAACACTACCCTTACCTTGTCGATATGCTGCGCTTCCGCGTCTCAAGCCGCGCCGAGTTCGAGCGGTTGCTGGGGCAGGATCCCGATCGCCTGACCGACCTGCAACGCGCCGTGCGTTTCCTCTACATCCAGCGCCAGGCATTCGGCGGCAAGGTTTCCGGCCGCAACTTCGGCGTGCGCGCTGACGCCCCTTCGCGCTTCGACGTCGGCAAGATCGAACCGATGCTGGCCGATATCCATGACCGCCTGCAGTCGGTTACGATCGAGCGCCTGCCCTATGCGGATTTCATCCGCCGGTATGACCGGGACGGCGCCCTGTTCTACCTCGATCCGCCCTATTGGGCCTGCGAGAAGGACTACGGCCCCGACGTCTTCACCCGCGCCGACTTCGCCGCGCTTGCCGACCAGCTGGCCAGCATAAAGGGCAAGTTCCTCATGTCCCTCAACGACAACGAGGGCGTGCGCGAGACGTTCGGCCGGTTCATGATCATGCCGATCGATACGACCTACCAGATCGGGGCAAAGTCCCGGCCGGCGCGGGAGGTGCTGATCAGCAACTTCCCGCTGGCGGCGAACGACGGATAAGCCGCCGATCCCGCGCTCGGAGTGGCAGCTATCACGATTTTTTCGCGATATGCTGTCATTCCGGACACGCCGACATAGCGGTCGTGGCTTTAGCGAGATAAACGTTCGGGATGGGAACGCTGACGCACGAACATCGCACCGTTGGGTATCAGTGGGCATCGGACGTTGCCTTCGATGGCATTCGCCTAGAGGTCCTATCAGACGAAGGAGAAATCCTCTTTGATGTAAGCGTTCCGAACACCGGGCCGATCACAGTCAATACCTTCGGCAAAGAGATTGCCGCAGATCTGATGATGATAGCGGTTCAGACGGCGAAACGTCAGCGATAGCAATCGCTGCCTCGGAGGCGGAATGGCGGATTTTTAGAGTTTTAATCTGATACCTGCCGTTCCGAACACGCCAACTTTATGGCCGTTCAGCGTGACCTCTTGACCAATTTATCACGTTGGTATGCGACCGCTAGCAAGCCCTTGCCAAGGGGCTGCGCCGAGGCCTCCCAGTCAAGAAGAAAGCGCGGATATGAAGGGACGTATTCGGAAGATGCTTTCATCTTCTTCAATTCGACCAGCACGCTAGAAAGGAAGGCTAATGAAAATGGTGCCTCTCGCCCTTCCGCGTGAGCATTTATCGCCGCGGTGACGTCTTCGATTGCTTGTTCAAGGCTGGACATGCGAACTGGCTAAGACAGCGATGCGTACAAATCCATCTACAATGTCCGCTCTCCCCGACTTTTCTGCCATTCAGTCGTCATCGACGGCCGCCGCGAAGCGGACGTTCGTTGTGCCATCCGCTGTCTGAACCTAAGGCAGCTTTCGGTCCTCGGCTTAGATGCCACAAATGTCCGAAAAGTCGGGGGAAGCGGACGTTGCTCAAACGTCTGAGAAACGCTCACGGAGCAGATATCGTATGCCACCGCAAATCGCCCCGCCCGCCGTTGCGACGATTATGATGTTGGATTGTTGGTCAGTCGACACAGGCCAATGAGCACCAACAACGGCGATAACCGCGAATAGGACAACTGCGAGTACATCGATTAGAATTTTCATCGTGTTGATGATTTACAGGCCAACGATGCCTGACTCAATGTCTGCGATGTCGGCGTGTCCGGAACGGCCAGAATTATCGGGAAATCGTTGAAAGCTGCCATCACCCCGCACTTCCGATAGTCACGGGGCGTCCCGCATTTGGACAGCGCCCCCACCAAATGCAGCCCCGCGAAACCCGCTGAACCTCTTGCCATGGTCGCACCATGGCGAATTCCGCAGACCTTGAACGCCGATCGGGCGAACTCCTTCAGGACGGTGTCGTGGCCTCCGTGGATTACGAGGCCGCGACCTGCACCGTGGAACTGGGCGACCTTGTCACCGGCGACCTGCCGTGGTTCGCCCCGCGCGCCGGCGGCGTCACCGTCTGGTCGCCGCCTGTCCCCGGCGAGCAATGCACGGTCCTGTGCCCCGAAGGCGATATCGACAATGGCCGCGTACTGCTTGGCCTGTGGTCCGATGCGAACCCGCCGCCCTCCTCCGATCCTGATCTTGTCCTGATCGCATTCCCCGATGGCGCGAGCGTGGGCTACCACCACGGCGCCCATGCGCTTGCCGCCAGCCTGCCCGCCGGCGGCTCGGCCACCGTGGACGCGCCCGCCGGGCTCACCATCAACGCCGATGTCACGATCAACGGCAACGTCTCGATCGCGGGCAAGGCCGAAGCGTCTGAGGACGTGGTGGGCGGCGGGATCAGCCTGAAGAGCCACAAGCATTCCGCCGTAGCCGCCGGCACCGCGCAGAGCGGAGCGCCCGTGCCATGACCGGCATGTCCCGCACCAGTGGCGAAGCGCTGGACGATGACCTGACGCAGTCGGTTGGCGACATACTCGGAACGCCGATCGGCTCCCGCGTGGGTCTGCGCGACTATGGCTCGCTGCTCCCCGATCTCATCGACCTGCCCATGACGCGGTCCAACATCCTGCGGATCTACGCGGCCTCGGCCGTTGCCCTGTCCCGCTGGGAAGATCGCCTGCAGCTGCAGAAGGTCAGCCTTGCCGCCGGCGCCGAGGCCGGTTCGGCCACCCTGACGCTCGACGGCGTGCGCACCGACACCGGCGCCGCCAACTCCCGCACCCGCCTCGTCCTGCCCCTCTAGCCTCAACCTCTCAGGAGCCTGCAATGGCCTTCAAACACGGCATCACCATTACCGAGATCAGCGACGGCGCCCGCACGCTGACCGCCGTTTCCACCTCCATCATCGGCCTTGTCGCCACCGCAGAGGATGCGGACGCGGCCACCTTCCCCCTCGATCGCCCGGCGCTGATCACCGATATCGAAACCGCGATCGGCAAGGCCGGCACGGACGGCACGCTGGCCAAGGCCCTGCGCGCCATTGCCGACCAAACCCGGCCGGTGCTGGTCGTTGTCCGCGTGGCCGAAGGGGACGACGCGGCCGAGACCGCCAGCAACGTGATCGGCACCACCACCGCCGATGGCCAGAAGACCGGCATGCAGGCCCTGCTGACCGCGCAGGCGCATTTGGGGGTCAAGCCGAAGATCCTCGGCACCCCCGGCCTTGAAACGCAGGCCGTGACCACCGCGCTTGCCGTCGTTGCGAAGAAGCTGCGCGGCTTCGCCTATGCCCGCGCGCTGGGCGAAACCGTGGTGGAAGCGACCGCCTACCGCGCGAACTTCAGCGCCCGCGAACTCATGCTGCTGATGCCGGACTTCCTCGCGTGGGACACGGACACCAGCGCCAACGTCACCAGCTATGCTGCCGCCCGCGCCATGGGCCTGCGCGCGCTGATCGACACCCAGACCGGCCCGCACAAGACGCTGTCGAACGTCGCCGTCGAAGGCGTGGTCGGGCTCACCAAGGACATTCACTGGGATATCGAAGACCAGTCGAGCGAGGCAGGCGTGCTGAACGCCTCGGAAGTCACCGCCCTGATCCGCACCGACAGCGGCTATCGCTTCTGGGGCAACCGCACCACGGCCGAGGCGGAAAGCCAGTTCGTTTTCGAAAGCACCACGCGCGTGGCGCAGCTGATCGCCGAAACGATTGTGGCGGGCATGCTCTGGGCCATCGACAAGCCGCTGACGCCCGCGCTGGCCAAGGACATTATCGAGACGGTGAACGGCTTCGGCCGCCAGCTGAAAACGCAGGGCATCCTGCTGGGCTTCAACGCCTGGTACGACGAGGCGAACAACAGCACCGAGAGCCTCAAGGCCGGCAAGCTGCGGATCGACTACGATTACACCGTGCCGCCGCCGCTCGAAGACCTCGGCTTCAACCAGCGCATCACGGACAGCTACTTCGCCGATTTCTCGGCCCAGCTGGCCGAAACGGCCTGATCCCGGCCGCAACCTCCCTCCCCTGCCTCTCGATCATAGGAGCCCGCCATGGGTATGCCCCGCGTCCTCAAGGACAAGATGCTGTTTAACGAAGGTCTCGCCTACCTTGGCGAGTGCAAGTCGATCACCCTGCCCGTTCTCACCCGCAAGATGGAGGACTGGAAGGTCGGCGGCGGTGTGCTGAAGATGGACATGGGGCAGGAAGCCATGTCGATGACGCACACCTATGGCGGCCCGATGCGCGATATCCTGCGCCAGTACGGCGTCACCACGGTGGACGGCACCTATCTGCGTTTCGCCGGCAACTACCAGCAGGAAGACACCGCCAGCATCGACACGATCGAGGTGATCGTGCGCGGCCGCCATTCGGAAATCGACATGGGCGATGCCGAGGATGGCGAAGCGGGTGAATTCAAAGTCGTGACCGAGGTCGCTTACTACAAGCTGGTCTGGAACGGGCGAACCGAACTCGAAATCGACCCGCTCAATATGATCTTCGTCGTCGATGGCGTGGACCTCATGGCCGCGCGCCGCGCCGCCCTCGGCCTGTTCTGATCCCTCAGGCCCGGCAGCGCGCCGGGCCACCCTTTCCTTTCCCCTGACCACCGGAGATTCCAATGACCAAGCACAACTTCGTTCCCGCTCCTGCACCTGCCGTGCCCGAGTTCCGCACCGTCAACCTCGATACGCCAATCGTGCGCCCCACCGGCGACGTTGCCACCATCCAGCTGCGCAAACCCCGCTCGGGCGAACTGCGCAGCCTCTCGCTGGTCGATCTGGGGCAGCTGAAGGTGGACGCCCTGATCAAGCTGATCCCGCGTATTTCCGCGCCCACCCTTTCCGAGCCCGAAGTGGCAAACATGGAAACGGCAGACCTGCTCGCCTGCGGCGCGGAGATCGGCGGTTTTTTGCTGCAGAAGTCGCAGCGCACGGATGCCCTCGATCGGTAGACGACGCGATGGCGGACATAGCGGTCATCTTCCACTGGCCGCCCGCCTCCATGGACGAAATGGACCTGTCCGAACTCATGGGCTGGCGCGCCAAGGCCGCCCGCCGATCCCAACCTGCTGAGAAACCCGGAAAGCGATAATGGCGGACAAGAACCTTCGGCTACAGGTCATTCTTGAGGGGCTGGACCGTATCACCACGCCCCTCAAGTCCATCACCGGCGCGTCGTCCGCCGCGCGCCGGGATCTTGCCAAGACGGGCGAGGAACTGAAGCGGCTCGATGCCCTGCAAAAGCAGGTCGGCAGCTACAAGGCCAAGGAATCGCGCTTCGGCGACGATACCCGCGCCTATCAGCAGGCAACCCAGCGCATGGCAGAACTGCGCACCCAGCTGCAGGCTACCGAAAACCCCACGAAGAAGCTGAGCAAGGAATTTGCGCAGGCCGAACGGCAGGCCGCAGCGCTGGCCACCAAGCTGGATGCCGGCGGCGCCGAACTGCAGCAGCTGGCCTCGAAACTCTCGGCCGCCGGCATCGACGTTGCCCAGCTGGCCAGCCATGAGAACCGGCTTGCCGACAAGACGGCCGAGGCGAACCGCGCCCTGCGCCAGCAGACCGCCCAGCTGGACAAGGTCAATCAGGCCAAGCGCAATTCGGACAAGCTGAACGAAGTGAGCGCGAAGGCTTCGGGCATGGGCCTCGGCATGATCGCCGGCGGCGCCGCGATGGGCGCGCCCGTGGTCAACGCCACCAAGCAAGCCATGAGCCTCGAAAGCGCCATGGCGGACGTCTCCAAGGTCACCAACATGACCGGGCCGCAGATTGCCCAGATGTCTGACGACTTCCTCGACATGAGCGAGAAGATCCCGATGGCGGCCAGCGAACTGGCCACCATTGCCGCTGCCGCCGGCGCCGCCGGTGTCGGCATGGACAAGTTCGGCAATGCCCTGCCGGACCAGCGCAAGCAGCTGGAAGAGTTCACCAACGACGCGGCCGAAATGGGCGTGGCCTTCGACATGACGGCAGACGTCGCCGGCGAGACGATGGCGAAGTGGCGCACCGCGTTCGAACTACCGCAGGAAGGCGTCCGCTCGCTGGGTGACAAGGTCAACGCGCTCACCAATACCTTTGGCGGCAAGGCGGCCAACGTCACCGACATCATCACCCGCATCGGCCCTCTTGGCAAAGTGGCCGGCCTTGCCGCGCCGCAGATCGCCGCGCTGGGCTCGACGCTCGATTCCATTGGCGTGCCCAGCGAGGTTGCCGCCACCGGCATCAAGAACACGATGCTGGCGCTGACCAAGGGCGAAGCGGCGACCAAGAGCCAGCAGAAGGCCTTCGAAGCACTGGGGCTTCAGGCGACCGACGTCGGCAAGCGCATGCAGAAGGATGCGGCCGGCGCGATCGTCGATGTGATGGAGCGGATCGGCAAGCTGAGCCCCGATCAGCAGTCCGGGATCCTCACCCAGCTGTTCGGCTCGGAAAGCGTCGCGGCCATCGCCCCGATGCTCACCAACCTTGATGGCCTGCGCCAACGCCTCGCGCTGGTCGGCGATGCGGGCAAGACCGCCGGGTCCATGCACGGCGAGTTCCTCAACCGTATCGCCACCACCGAGGGCGCGACCGGACTGGCGGCCAACGCCGTCAATGGGCTGAACATCAAGTTGGGGCAGGCTCTCCTGCCCACTGTCGTGGCTATCTCCCGGAAGGTGTCCGCCGCCGCCGGCGCCGTGCGTGGCTGGGCACAGCAGTATCCCACGGTTGCCAAGGGCATCATGCTGTTTCTCGGCGTGGGCTCGGGCTTGCTCATTGTGCTGGGCGGCCTTGCCCTGGCATTTGCAGCGGTCACCGCCGCCGCCGCGCCGCTGGCCACATTGATGGGCATTACGGTGGGCGTTCTGCTGGGGTGGGTCGTCGCGATCGTGGCCGCCATCGCCGCCGTCGCGGCAGCTGCGTATCTGATCTATTCGAACTGGGACGCCATCGCCGCATGGTTCGGCAGTCTGTGGGAAGGCATCAAGAACGCCGTCAGCAGCGCCTTTTCCTTCTTGGTCGAGGCCTTCCTGAACTTCACGCCCCTCGGCCTGTTGATGCAGGCCTTTGCCCCGGCCCTCGGCTACCTGCGCTCGCTCAACTTCACCGAGATCGGCCGGAACCTGATCCAAGGCCTGATCAATGGCGTCACCGGCATGCTGGGCGCGCTCAAGAACACGATCGTCAGCACGGCAAGCGCGGTTTCGGACTGGTTCAAGGCGAAGCTGGGCATTCACTCGCCCTCGCGCGTGTTCGCGGATCTAGGCGGCTTCGTCATGGCTGGGCTCGATCAGGGCCTCGCGAACAACACCGGCGGACCGCTGCGGCGCATCACAGACCTGTCGGGCCAGATGACGCAGGCGCTTGCCGTCGGCGCCGGCGGCGTTGCCCTTGCGGCGGCCAGCCCCGCTGCTGCCCAAGGCGCCAGCGCCGGTGCTGCCGCGCCCGTGCAGGTCAACCACTACACCATCAAGATTGACGTCACCGGCGGCGCGCAGGCGCAGGATATTGCCGATCAGGTCCGCAAGGCGATCGAGGATATCGAGCGCGAGAAGCGCGGGCGCGGCTTCGGCGACGACGAATAAGGATCGCCATCATGCACCTGATCGCCCTCGGCATGTTCCTGTTCGAGATCGGCACGCTCGCCCACGACGAACTCCAGCGCAAAACGGACTGGCGCCATGCCCGCGCCGGCCGCATCGGCGCGCGCGACGCCACGCAGTTCATCGGCCCCGGAGACGAAACCGTAAGCATGTCCGGATCGGTCTATGCCGAGATCGCGGATGGCCGCGTCTCGCTGGACGATCTGCGCACCATGGGCAACGCCGGCGACGCGCTTCCACTGGTCAGCGGCAACGGCACCGTCTTTGGCAACTACGTCATCACCGCGCTGGACGAGCGCCACGCGGCCTTCCTGCCCGATGGCACGCCGCTGCGCATCGACTTCGCGATCGACCTCCTGCGCGTGGACGATCCGGCCGATGCCAAGGACACGGATGCCTCGGCATGAGTGCGGCGGCCAACAACATCGCAGACTGGCGCGTGACGCTTGATGGCGTGGACCTGTCCGACCGGATGCGCCCGCGCCTTGTCTCGCTCTCCCTCTCCGAAAAGCGGGGGGACGAGGCCGACCAACTGGACATCGTGCTGACCGACACGGACGGCCTGCTGGCCATCCCGCCCGAGGGCGCCGTGCTGAAACTCCAGCTGGGCTGGAAACAGGGCAAGGACGTCACCGTGGGCCTGATCGACAAGGGCAGTTTCAAGGTGGATGACGTTGGCCACAGCGGCCCGCCGGACCAGATCACGATCAAGGCCCGCGCGGCCGACTTCACCAGCGAGATCCGCAACCGCCGCGCGCATAGCTGGAAGGATACCACACTGGGCGCCGTGCTGCGCGATGTTGCCGGGCGCAATGGCCTCACCGCGCGGATCTCGCCGGCACTCGCCGCGATCGCGCTGCCCTCGATCAGCCAGAGCCGGGAAAGCGACGTCGCCTTCCTGCGCCGCCTCGGCCGCGAGAATGATGCGGTGGCCACGATCAAGGACAAGCATCTGATCTTCGCCCCGAAGGGCGCCGGCCAGACCAGCGGTGGACAGGCCCTGCCCACGCTCACCATCACCCGCCGCAGCGGAGACGGCCACCGCTGGCAGCGCCAGAAGCGAGACGGCCAGCAAGGCGTCACCGCGCAGTGGCACGATCGCAAGGGCGCAAAGCGCAAGACGGTCACCGCCGGCACGGCAGACGGCGCGAAGAAGCTGCGCAAGGTCTACCCGGACGAAGCCTCGGCCCGCCGGGCAGCAACAGCCGAGAACGCCCGCCTGAAACGCGCGCCGGCCACCTTTGATATACGCCTGGCGCTCGGCCGTCCCGATGCCTTCCCCGAAGCCCGCGTCGCCGTCACCGGCTACAAGCGGGAGATCGACGGGACGACATGGCTGATTTCAGAGGTGACGCACAGGGTGGATACCTCGGGCGGCTTCACCACGGATTTAAGAATGGAGACGGCGCCGTAAGGCGCCGAAGCCTCAAAACATACCGATCAGCCATCGCCGCCCGCTCCACCCGAATCGGCTGGGCTTGGGACTTTGTCGCCATTCCCGCTCCGGCCCCGAAAGGCCCGCTTCGGGCCGTTAGCGGACTGGCCGGTTTGGAGTGGGTAACATGCGAAGCGGACAACGACGATTACTTCTGAGGCGTGGCTTCATCCTCAGCCTGTTGACGCCACCGTTGGATCAGCCCTTTCGGCGGCAGGGCCGACTTCCGCACCGTGTCGATAAAGTCGGCGATGTCGTCGTCGGTCAGATTCAATGCTTCGAGCCAGTTACCTCGAAGCCCCTCCTTCGAGATGGTCTTGATGGTCTTTCGCTTTTTTAGCGGCAGGCCGCTCTCGAAGACATGAAGCTCGTTCGCATCGAGCATTTCTCGATGATGGTCATAAAGCTCTGCGCTCTCATGCTTTATGACATTGGCCGTCATCCGCAACCGCTCCAGCCTCGGCTTGTCGATAGGCCAACCTTTCTTCGTAAGTTCGCCATATGCCTTGTTACATTGGTATTCCGGGGCCTTCAGCGCATAGCAGACATGTTTCTCCCAAACATGATGGATCATGATCGCGAAGGCTTGCCGATGCGATTGGAGCGCGCTTTCTGCGATAAGCTGGTCGGCAAGGACATACTCGCCATGATCGAAGACCTGGCCTGTCTCTTCATCTTCCCAAACGGCGTCCACCTCTCCGGCTTTGACCTCTGCGAGAAATTCGTCATACTTTTTTACGGCGACCACATACTGTGCGGTGAGGGCTTCTTTCCCAGCCTTGTAAGCCCCCCATATCGGCTCAAGAGCGAAGTTCAGCATGAAGTAGGTCAGATCAGCCATGGGTGTCGGGCTCAGGTAGTTGACGTTGTCGCGAACTCATAGACGCCAAATGCCGCATGTCCCAGAGCCGACCATAATTTGAGTGTCGGCTTTCGGGCGAAAGAAAATTGCAATCGAACGTCGGAAAGGGGCGCAATGCGGGCTAGCTACGCACGTCCCATAGCCGCCGTTTCCGATTGCCCCTATGACGTGGCTATGACTCCAACTGAAGCATTCGCCTCCTTCGCTGCCACATTAACAGGGCAGACAATCAGCCATGTTTGGCGTGGCTATGGTTCTGCCCTTTTCATCGAGATCGGCGAGTTGTCTCCGCGAGCTAGACGAGATGGCTCGATAGGCAATCCAGAAGGCGAAGTTTCCCTCGGCGTTGAGTGGAGTTGGCGCGTAGAAGATGCGACCGCAATCCTTTGCGGAAGCTGGAGTGCAGAAGATCTCTGGGAACCTGCTCTCTCGCTGCTACGAGAGGCACGGATCGCTCGATGCGAGCTATTCGGTGCTTTACCCGAGGTCGCAATTACAACCGAGACAGGTGTGCGCTTTCTCTCGTTTTCCACGACAGATGGGCAGCCGCAGTGGCATCTAGTGGACCATCGCGATGGTCCACCACGCTGGTTTACTGTTCGAGCTGGCAGGCTTCACCTCGGAGATGGGACGACCCGGTAGCTATCCCACTGTCCACACGAAACTTTTTTCCCGCAGCGATTGTCACTTTCCTACAAACCTGCGAACGCTCAGTTAGAACAAATCAGAAACAAAGGAGCGTTAGGTTGAGTGCGCGCGTCTTCCGGGTGACCCCAGCTTGCGAGCTTGGTTGTCTGTATTGTTCCGTCAGGTGCGCGACGATGGTTTGGATGCGTGACGATTTGTGGCGGGATCTGGAGGAACTGTACCGGCTGCAGGCAGCGCGGCCGACATTGCATCAAGCAAAACTGGTCCGATCGCTGAGAGCCCAGTTGGAAGCCGCCGAGCAAGAATTTCAGCGGCTTCGTCCAAAGTCGCCCCCTCAGGAATCAGAACAAGCAGGCTGCGGAACATATCGCGCAGCGCAGCTTCATTAGGCAGCGCCAACTGGAGGGGGACATATTGAACCTGAGGCCTTGCAGCTTCTACCGCCCGCGCTTCGGGCTCCGCCTCATTTTCATTCAATCCCGCAAGAGTCATGACATCGGCTGGATCGACGCCATGGTCGGCCAATACAGAGGCAACTTTTCGGGTAAAATCCAATGGCAAGAATGGCTTCTTATAGCCAGCCTCGCTCTCATAACGCGCATAGGTTCCTAGTGGAAGGCCAAGCAGTTCAGCCATCCGACGGACGGTGATCCTGGACGTTGCCGACTTGCGCAATTCTCTCAATTTCGTGGGTGCACGTTCCATCGGCGCAATGTCCGACATTTCCGAACACTGTCTCACCCTATTATCGGATTGACCCACGTTCGCAAATGTGGAACACGGTCGACATGAAATCGAGTGACACACTGTTCGACTTATTCGGTGGTATTCGCCCGATGGCCCGCGACCTCGAACGACCTGTCGGCACCGTCCATGGATGGAAGAAGAAAGGCCGCGTTCCCTCGGAAGAGCAACCACATATTCTCGTAGTTGCAGCCCGGCTCGGCCTCCCGATTACCGCTGAGCATGTAGTCTTTCCACTCGGTCGCCATGCAACTGATGTAGCAGCCTCTGCAAACGCGGTCGTTTGCGATAAAATTTCGAAAGCGCAACGAAAGGGCCCCTCGCAGTGACTAAGGTTCGCGCGCCCCTCACTTTCTCCCTCGCTGTCACCACGGTCGTCGGCCGCATTGGCTGGAAAGCCGCGGGTTCGATCACCCGCCGTGCGGTCCGCACTGTCCGGCACTGGAGCGAAAGCGACAAGCACGGCTCCCCCACGCTCGATCAGGCCATCGCGCTCGATCGCGCGTTTATCCTCGCCGGTGGCGGCTATGCCCCGATCCTTGAAAGCTACGCCCGCCAGTTGGACGTTGCCATGGTCGATGCCTCCGGGTGCCGTGAAGCTCTGGCCGATGATGTCGCGCTGATCTCGCGCGAAACCGGCGATGCCATCAGCCATTGCATTCAGGCGCTCCAGCCGGGCGCTACGCCTGCGCAGATCTACCGCGCCATTGCCGAAACCGAGGAAGCCGACGCGATTTTCCCGCGCCTGATCGGTCGCTTGAAAGCCCTTCTGCCCGGCAATGGCGCCGGCCGCGAAGCCACGGGGGTAAATCACTGATGTCGGGTCGTCCTGCCCAACTGCCGCACGTCACCTGCCCGGCCTGCGGAGGCCGCGCCTTTGCGCGGACTTCCGGCAAGACCAGCGCGCTCTATCGCGAGGTCTATTACCACTGCCGCAACCCGGATGCGTGCGGGCACACCTTCGTGGTCGCGCTCGAACCAATCCGCACGATCAAGCCCAGCCGCTACCCCAAGCCGCTGCATGAACTGCCCCTCAGCCAGTGGCGCGATGCCGCCAATGACCGGGCAGACAACGACAACAGCCTGCCGCCCGAACCGGGGACCAGCTCCCCCGGCGACTGACCTGAGGGCCACCCCGGCCTGACTTACCCCTAGCGCACTCCCCTGCCCGGCTCGCTTCCGGGAACGCCCCTGTTTTGCCCAAATTCGGAGCCTGCCCCATGCCATCCACTCACAAGGCCGCGCCATCGCTTCCGCTGCTGCGGGCCTTCTCCGCCATCTGCAGCTGCTGCGAAGCAACCGGGAACACTCTCATGCCTCACCTGCCCGCAGGCTGGGCCACCGAAACGGTCAACGGCACAACATCGGCCTATTGCCCCGATTGCGCCATCGATCTGCCGAAGGCCCGCCGCCAGTGAGCGCGCCCATCGATCACCGCGAAATCCGCGCCATCGTCGTGGAACTCAGCCCGGTCTGCACAGAAACGCAGCGCCTCACGGCCTTCGCCCAGCGGGTAGAGAAAGTTGCGATGCGCTGCCTGCTCACCGCGATCGCCGTCCTTGGCTCTACCTGCATCGTCGCGCAGATCGCCATTCGCCTCGGCACTGCAGGCTGACGGTCATGGCGGAATTTCGCTTCAACGACCTGTTCGCCGGCCCGCCGGATCTTCGCAAGATCGAGGAACTGGTGCGCTGCTGCGAGCGCCGCAAGACCCGCGCGACTGAGAAGCTCACCGCCGCCGAAGCGGAAACCGCAGCCGCGCAAGCCGCCTATGAACGGGCCGTCGCCGCCCGCGCCAATTGGATCGCGGCCAGCCCCGATCCGCAACTCCTCATGCTGTGAAGGGACTGAAAATGGCCGAAACCACTGACGACCGCCTGCGCCTCCTGATCGAGCGCATCGAGCGCCTGGAAGAAGAAAAGAAGGGCATCGGTGACGATATCCGGGACATCTACAACGAGGCGAAGGCCGTCGGGTACGATGTGAAGATAATGCGCCAGATCGTGCGCATCCGGAAAATGAAGCCGGATGATTGCCGCGAAATGGACATGCTGCTGGATACCTACAAAACCGCGCTGGGGATCGACTGATGGCCCGCCGCCCGGCTTCCGCCCTTCACCCCATCGGCTGCGCCTGCAAGGCCTGCCAGCCGACCGCAGCACCTCGCCGCCGCGTCGATCTCGCCCGCACGGCCACGCGCGTGCTGGTCATCGTCGCGGTCGTGCTGACCATCCCCTTCATCGTCGCCAGCGCCCTTTCGGGCAGCAAAGGCGATCATTGAGAGGGGCCTACATTTGGTCAGTCGCCCATCCGAAAGCGCGGGCGTGACCATCCAGCCCCTTTCCCGCAATTCCCCTCTCACTTCGTGCCCATTGGAAAGAAGACAGTCATGACCGAAGCCCGCCCTCTCGGCCCCCTGCTCCGCCGCCCCGAAGTTGAACGCGAGACGGGCCTGAGCCGCTCGACGATCTACGAACGCATGGATGCAGGCACCTTCCCCCGCCCTCGCCGCATCGGCCGGCGCGCTGTTGCATGGCCAGCAACGGAAATCGAAGCATGGAAGGCCGAACAACCGTTCGCCTGATGCCCCGATTGTGGGGGCATCGAAGGGGGCATTTCCTGAAAACGCCCCCTTAAAAATCACGATTATGTCGGGTCAAAATCAATGCAGTCCGAATTCCACCTCTTCCGCCAGGCGGCCTTCCTAGAACATCCCGAAAAGTCCCAAAAACGGCTGATTTTTGCCGTTTTTTCTGCTATCATCGTTCCCGCTTAGACCTGCTTTGTTCCACTCTAGCCCATTGCAGAGTGGGGTACAAAGTGGGGTATCGGAATCGGGAATGTGGGGTATCGTGCTTACGGATAAACAGGTGCTGAATGCCAAGCCGCGGGAGAAGCCTTACAAGCTTTCGGATTCGGGCGGACTGTTCCTTTATGTGACGAAAGCCGGACTCAAATCCTGGCGCATCAAGTTCAGGTTCTAGGGCAAGGAGAAGCTCCTGACCTTTGGATCTTACCCGGACGTCAAGCTCAGCCAGGCCCGGGACAAGCGAGACGCTGCTCGCAGACAGATCCAGGACAATGTCGACCCCTCTGGTGTTCGCAAGCGTGCCCTCGAAGCCAAGGCGGCGGAAGCTGCGGAACTGGCGAAACTGGTTACCTTCGAATCAGCCGCTCGAACTTGGTTTGGAATGCACGCCCCTCGTTGGTCGCCAGTCCATGCCGGCGACGTGATCTCAAGCCTTGAGCGGGATGTGTTCCCCTTACTGGGGGCAAGGCCTGTCGTGGCCATCGACGCGCCCGCCGTGTTGAAGGCGGTACGTGTCGTGGAGGATCTCGGTGTCAACCGGCGCGCAAAACTGACCCCCTATCGGCGCCCAATATTGACCCCACCTTTCGGTAGTCTGGCGGTTATCCCGGTAGTCGATAGGAGGGGCCCACGGACGACGACGCGCACCGTCAGGTGTGCTGGCGGCGGCGTCCGTGGGAGGTCCCTGTTGACCCACCGGGTTAACCGCCGGGGATGGGGGTCCGGGGGAAGGGGTTTTCGGCTCAGTTCCGGTTTTTGAACCGCCAGCTGTCATTGCCCGTCTCGATGATGTCGCAGTGGTGCGTGATGCGATCGAGAAGAGCGGTGGTCATCTTGGGGTCGTGGAAGACGCTCGGCCATTCGCCGAAGGCGAGATTGGTCGTGATAATGACCGAGGTCTTTTCGTAGAGCTTGCTGATCAGGTGGAAGAGCATCTGGCCACCGGACCGGGCGAACGGCAGGTAGCCGAGCTCGTCAAGCACCACGAGATCAAGCCGCGAGAGTTGGGTGGCAAGGCTGCCGGCCTTGCCCAGGCGAGCCTCTTCCTCAAGCCGGTTCACCAGATCGACCGTATTGAAGTATCGGCCTCTGGCACCGGCGCGCACCACTGCGGCGGTGATGGCGAGAGCCAGATGAGTCTTGCCCGTGCCTGTTCCGCCGATCAGCACGATATTGCGCCGTTCCGGCAGGAACGAGCCCGTATGAAGCGAGCGGATCAGTCCTTCGTTGATCGGCGTGCCATCGAACATGAACCCATCCAGGTCCTTGATCGCCGGAAGCTTGGCTGCGGTCATGCGATAACGGATCGATGCCGCATCCCGGTGCGCCGTCTCCGCACGCAACAGGTCGCCCAACATCTCCATGACCGTTCTGTCTCGGCGGATGCCGTTGGTGACGGCATCATCGAAGGCCGCCACCATGCCCTTGAGCCCCAGCCCCTTGAGGGCGGCCATGATCTCATGCCGCTGCATCGAGGTCTCGCACGGTATCGTAGCGGCCGCAGTTCGCCTCTGGCGGATGCTTGAGCTTCAGGTTGACGACGACGTCCATAGCCTGGGCATCATGAGGCTCGCGGCGACGGGACAGGATGTTGAGGATGATCTCGTCGCTGATAGTACCGGCGCTGAGTGCCTCGCGCACTGCGGCCTCGACAGCCTCCAGGCCATCTTCGGGGACAGCGGCGAGGACGCGTACAAAGCGCCGGTCGGCATCGTCGCCCTTGCCCAACTTACGCCGCAATTGGGCCAGTGCAGGTGGGAGAGCCCAGTCCTGGAAGGGAGCACCATTGCGCAACGCACCGGGCTTGCGGGCGAGGATGGGCAGGTAGTGCCATGGATCGAAGATTGTCTGGTTCCGGCCGAAGACCCGTTCGTGTTCGGCCACGACAGCGCCGTCGCAGCGGATCACGATGCGCGTTGCATAGGCCCGCACCTGCACAGCCTGATGGGCCGCCTTTGCCATCACCGAGTACCGATTGCGATCGAAGCTCACGAGGCACGTCGAACTGGCTACGTGTTCGCTCTCGAAGAACCCGTCGAAGGGAACCGGTAGCGGTTGCAGCATCGGCCGCTCCACCTCCAGCGCCTGCGCGATCGTCATGCCTTCCTGGTCAGGATGCTGGTTGCGTTCCGCCCAGCGCCGGCACTCGGCTTCCAGCCAGATGTTCAGTTCCTCGAGGCTGGCAAAGCGCAGGCGCGGCTTGAACAGGCGCTCCCTACTGGTCTGAACCTGGTTCTCGACCTGACCCTTCTCCCACCCTGCGGCAGGACTACAGGCCACCGGCTCAACGCGATAGTGGTCCGTCATGATCAGAAACCGCCGGTTGAACAGGCGTTCCTTGCCGGTGAACACCGTCGTCACCGCCGTCTTCATATTGTCGTAGATGCCGCGCGTCGGAATCCCACCGAAGAAGGCAAAGGCGCGGGCATGTGCGTCGAACACCATCTCTTGCGTCTCGCGAGGATAGGCACGGACAAATGGTGCCCGTGACCAGCAAAACCGCATATGCGCGACCTTCACGCGCATTGGCTTGCCGGCGATCTCGACGTCCTCATGGCTCCAGTCGAACTGGTAAGCCTCGCCGGGCCGGTACATCAACGGGATGAACGCCTTGGTCATATCGCCGGCGTCAACGCGACGCTCACGCTTCCAGCGTGCAGCATAGCGCCGCACAGCGTCATAAGAGCCGCCAAACCCTTCGCGCTGAAGCAGATCATGGATCCGCGTCATGCGAAGCCGGTCACGCCGGGGCAGCCCTTCGTTCTCTTCAAGCAGTTCTTCCAGGCGAGTGCTGAAAGGGCCGGTCTGCGGCCGATGCTGTTCCTTGCGCTCGTAACTGGCATCCGCGTTCGGCGCCCGGATCGCCTTGCGCACCGTGTTGCGCGACACGCCGGTTATCGGCCAGTTGTGCCAAAAGCGGCCGTTCGTTGTGGCTGAGCTAGGAATCCGCTTCCCAGCAGCACCGTTCTAAACGTGGGCGCTGGACGCCTCGCGTGATCGTCGATACGCTAGAAAAGCGTCCCTAAGACCTTCCACGTTTGATCGACGATCGGAACCCCAGCGGCCGGCGCGACACCCTTGACGGGGAATTGAACGAACTCACCTTCACCTGTCTGACCGACATTTTCGAGATAATAGACGCTTTGCGATCCGGGCATCGGCTTACCAAGCCGCTTTAGATAGGCGAAGTGCTCGCTCGAAAACTCGTCGGCACGCGCCACGACTGCGAGAATGCGTCCATCGAGGAGGGCTAAGTCAGAAGCGGCGCCCAACAGCACATGGCCGCGGTCGAGCGCGACGGGAAAAGCGCTGTCGCCAACGACCTCAGCCGCCGCAACAACCTGTCCCAAGTCCGACGAGTGGTCTGTCTCGACCGCTTCATCTTGTGATTTCGGCACGGCGGTTTCGTCGAACAGGACTCCGATTACCTTGCTCAGATGCGCGCTGCTACGCTGTACAAAATGCGACTGCGGCACTCGAGGATTGGTCGACGGCATGGTTTCAAGCGAAATCCGCGATAGGTCCGCTCTATCAATGCCGATACGACGTGCGTAGGTCCTTCCTGGAGTGCGCACGATTGCGAGGTCGCCATTGCGTACCTCAGCGGTCGCGGACACGATGAGAGTCTGCCCTGGAAAGGCGACCAATCCCATTGTTGGCGCGCGCAAAGTGAAGAGCGACACATCACCCAGCGAGGCAAGGTCCAGGCGACCGGTCGCCTCTTCGATCGTTGTCAACGGAGCCCCGGACGCGCGGGCGGCCAATCGACCTACGACACAGATTGGCGTACTCGGAAGCGCCACCAGTTTGAGGCTTGGGACCGCCCTTTGCGCCTCCGCCACCGCCAGCTCGGGCGGGAGGCGCCCGATGAACCGCGCGTATGCGAGCCAGCAGGCATCGATAGCAGAGAATACCTCCTCATAGCCCTGCCGAACGGCCTCGGCCTCGATTGGGGTGATTTGATCGGCGCGTCCGTGATGCGCCTTGTTGATGACGTCGCGAAACGCTGCTCCTGCCTTCAGTGCCGGCAGGTCGAGCAGGCGCCGGAACGGTTCTTCGTTGAAAGGACGCTCACCGCGGTTTCGGGCATTGGCTATCTTGCCAAGCAGGTCGCCCATCGTTGGATCATGGAGGACTGCCGGATCGGAGGCGAGGAGATCCCACAGCTTGATCTCGATTCGAACGCGAACGGGATGCACGAATGCACGCGCGAGATTCGTGTCGTTGGGATCGGTCTTTTGCCAGTGTTCGCACCGTACGCGGACCTCATCCGCCACCGGCGCGAGGCTCACGGTGCATTTCGAAGTCGAGACAGCAGAGAATTCCCAGGTTTCGGTCCGCGCGGCACTTGATGGCGACTTGGCAGCGACGAATGACTCGATAGTTGGGATAAAGCCGAAATCGTTGCTGACGATGATCGGATTCAAGCCTTCGGCAATCAACAGCGGCACGGTCGCCGCGAGGTTCGCGACATTTCCCGGATCGAGCAGATCCTGGGGGTCATCCATGAGAAAGGCGGAAATGCCGCCCGAACGCGCCCATACCTGTTGCCAAAGGGCCAGCACAAACGCCGACAGGAAGGCACGCAGTGCTGACGCATTCATTACATGATGCGCTTCGACCAGATGTTTTCCCTGCGCCGCTAGGAACGTGAATCCGTCGCTTTGGGCGGAATCGAGACCTGCATATTCCGGCGCTTGCAGGAAGTGAGCCCGATACATGCGCCGCGACCATGTGGTTGCTTTTTCCTGCAAATCCGTGATCAAGCCAGCGACCTGATTGTGGACGAGGTCGGGAAATTCTTTGAACGGCTCGACGGCTTTCGCCGCGCGAGTGAGTTTCTCAATCCTTGTACGGGCCTTGGCCCAACGTTCGCAGCTATCCTTGATTTGCGCCAGCTGTCGCCGGATGCCGGCGAACATGGTCGCGACCTCCAGGTGGCTTCGCAACACCACTAGCTGGCCTTGGATGGTACGCTCATTTGCGACGATCGCTGCCTCATCGTCATCGGTACGAATCACCGTGAGGATCGCGGAACGTGCAAATTCAGCATGCGCGGCACGATAACGGGACAGCGCTATCGCCCTTCGCACCCCGCGGATGGCGGCACGGAGGCCTTCGTTGTCGGGAATCTCTACCGGCAGCGTCACGCCCGGCAGCGGCTCGCGGATGGGGGCCTTGCTCCAGGCTGCCTTGCAGAGCCCATCGACGGCAGTCGCCATCGGTTTCAGCAAACGTGGAAAATCGGGCAATTGGAACACTTCGCGAGCCAGCGCCGATTCATAGATCGACGCGAGATCGTCGGGCACGGCTTTGTCTATGAACCTGCGCAGCTTCTCCGGAATTCGGTCGCGCAAGCTATGCTTGGTGTCTCGCTCCCATTCTGCCGCAGTCTTCAGCATGGCCTTATCCGAGTGGCGCGCATCCTCCAGGGCTTGTGCCACCGATTTGTCCAACAAGGCGTCCGTAGGGACTGCGCCGGGCTGGGTTAGATCGCGTTCGCAAACGGGGCAGGCCGTGAAGGCGTGACCGGGGCGCGATGCTTCGTGCCATTGCGCTACCAAGCCGTAGAGGCGCAGGCGGCCGGCGCGGCCGGCATTTGCCAATTGCGTAACCAACGTGGATGCCTCACGTTCAATATCATCCAATATCGCTTCCGCATCGGTCAGGTCCGCCTCGCCCAGCTCTCCGAGCGTTTGAGCGAGCTGCATCGACGGCAGGCCCTTGAGCGCCGCGAAGCTGAAGCAATTTTCGGCGGCTTTGATCGCTTCTTCAAAACGCTTGATGTCGGATTCGCTGGTCAGCGGCGGGAGCGTTCCCAAGATCGACCGCGCATCGGCCGCGGCTTGCTCCTCGGCCGCTTTGAGAAGTGTCTCTGCGTTGGTCAGACCGTCCCTCCACGCGTCCGGCGTCGTTTCCTTCGGCAACACCACGCAACCAAGATCCGGAAGACCCTCACCATCCTTCAAAAGATCCTGGAGCGTCTGCAGCTGTCGGAATGCGCTGGTTTCGCTGGCCTCTTTTTCTTCGCTGGCGAGCTTTGGATATTTTTTCGTCAAACGCTCGTGCAGACGCGCGCTTCGCGCGCCAAAATGAGCGAGTGGGCGTAAACCTGTCAGTGTCGAGACCGCCTGGGAGAGCGTTGTTTTGTCATCAAAGCGGGTCGCCGCTGCGATCCCAGGCATCAATGTGCCGACCTGCAGCGCAAGGTCCGATAGGCCAAGCCTGTCCAAGCCGCTAGCGCTTGTCTTGTAGCTCTTCTTGCCGTCCCGTTCGAGACGACGTTCGACGTCTACCTCGCTGCCATCAACAAGCGATCGAAACTTGAGGCGAACCCATGTGTCGACCTTCGGTTGCCCATCGACCGCGACTAGTTCCGTTTCGGTCGGGATCGGCACTATAGGCGGCAATTCAAAACCGGCATTGGTGCCGGTATCGTCGTCGCCAGCGACTTGAATATTGATCGGAATATGCAAGGGAGAGGGAAGCCCTTGGGATCGATGTCCATATCCGGTTAGGCACCAGCAGATCGCGCTGATTAGCGATGTTTTCCCTGCGCCATTGAAACCCCGAAACAGTGTCGCGTCGCACGAAAAATCCAGTGTGAAGGCGACCGGATCGCCGCCGGCTTCGTCGCAATGGCGATGAAGTCCGCGAAATCGATGGGCGGTGACACCGACCAATTGCCAGCGTTTGTGCGAAGCGGACGGCCGCACTGACGGCGAGGTTGCTGGGACCGGTTTGTCGAGCGAATCGAGAAGCCGATCAATCTCCCCGTCCAGGATGTTTGTGTCTTTCTCCGGGTTCCAATAGGCTTGGCGATTTTGATCATAGAAGGCGAGTACAGTTCGGCTGTCCGGCAGTGGCAGTGAGAACTCGACACCGCCAGAGACGTGCAAGACATCACCGACAATCAGATGCCCAACGACTTCGTCCAAGGTCAGGTCTGCGATATCAATCGCCACAAGCCACCTCCTCTGAACCCGGCCCGGCTTATCCGTCACGCCCCGGCCTAGGTTTGAATAGTTCCTCATCACACAGCGTAGACGCGAATGCTTTCCGCGTCTGCTAATTATTTGGGAGACTTGCCTTGCCTTGCACTGAAATGGGTCGGTCGTTGTATGTCCTCTGTGGCCATATTCGAAGCTGTAAGCGAGCTGACTGCTGACGGCCCAGTTTCAGTTGTTCCAAGATGGCAGCCGGGCGACCGCTGAAAGTCGGCTTTTGACGAGAGCCGTTCGGCATGTCGGGTGCGAACGGCGGCAAAGTCCCAGGGCGAGCCATTGGGCCGACGTAGCGCAGCTGCTGAGTGAACGTCGGCTTATCTAGGGCGGTCGCCCCGAAGGCGACTGTCGGCTAGGTCCCAAGGCGAGCCGTTTAGCTGGCGTTGTGCAGCCGCCGAGCGAAGGTCGGCTTTCCTCGGGTCGCCGCCGGTAAGCCGACTGTCGCGATGTCCCAACTCGCGTCGTTCAGACGGGCGCATCCCCGCCGCTTCGTCTTCTCGCCCGCGGCACACGTCGAGCGCTACCGACTATCGCGATAGCACTTCCCAAAAGGTGGCCAACAACCAACAGCGCGAATTCCGGCGTGTTCTCGACCAATTAATGAAGAGGTATGACGCTTTAGCGAGCATGAGGAAATGCGCTAGCTCGCGCTGCTTCCCTCTGATAAGTCAGCTGAGAGCAAGGACGCCCGCCCTCATCGTTCGAAACGGTGCCGGAGGAGAGAAACCGATGCCGGCTGTATGTCAGGTAACCGGTAACAAAGGCGTCAGCGAATCAGAGAATTGAACCGCCGGAGCCGCTCTTTCGCCAGAGCGTCATCGCAAAGCCGTTTTTCTGTGGGTTCGATTTCCACTTTCCAGCGTTTCGAAAAGTAGGGTACAAGTCGGGGTATCGGCTTGTCCTACAAAAGGCGGAAATGGCGGAATTCCGAAGGAAATCGGGGTCTTTCGAATCCCACCTCTCCGCCATAGCCTGTTCCAGCTTGAATTCCTGACGATACAGGTACCGCTCCGCCACCAAGGTTGCTACCGTCCAGTTTGGGATACGTGACGGGGAGGCTGCCCGAGTGACTGGGAACCTCTGGCAGTTGCCGGAAGGCGTATGCGGCGTGAACTTGCGGGCCTTCCTGTCATGAGCCTCATTGCGTGCATATCGATTGCCCTGGCACTGATCGTGCTGCTCTTTACGGTTGCCGCCTTTGTCGAACGGCGCGGCCATGCCCTCCGGCGATGGCCCGCTTTGCGCCACGGTGCCTATACGCTGGCACTAGGTGTCTATTGCACCAGTTGGACGTTCTATGGCGCCGTCGGTAGCGCGGTGCGGGGCGGATGGGGCTATTTGCCCATCTATCTCGGTCCCTTGCTCCTGCTGCTTTTTGCGCCTCGGTTCCTCAAACGTCTTGCCGAAGCGGTAGCCGAGGAGCGCGCAACCACGGTATCCGACTTCATAGCGGCGCGCTTCGGTCACGACAGCACGGTGGCGCGACTGGTCACGTTGATCGCTTTGCTCGGGTCGATTCCCTACCTAGCCTTGCAACTTCGCTCCATCGGCAGCGCCCTTTCGATCGTTTCCGGTCATGACGTCATGACGCCGGCCATGGTGGCAGGTGCGGCGCTTCTTGTGCTTTTTGCCGTCTTGTTCGGGGCAAGGCGCTTCGAACTTGCGGGACGAAGCGAGGGGCTGCTCTACGCGATCGGCGTCGATTCCGTGATCAAGCTAGGCGCCCTCCTGCTTGTCGCGGGAATGGCGGCATGGTTGGTCTTTTCAGCGCCGTCGGAATGGATGACGCGGGGCCTCGCGCGGTTTGGCGCAGCATTCTCGCCGCGCGGGATCGATCTCGAATTCGCGGTCATTCTGCTTATCTCGATCTTTGCCGTCGTCGCGCTCCCGCGCCAGTTCTACATGGGGCTGGTCGAAGCGCAAAAATCCGACGATCTCGTGCGCGCCAGGTTCGGACTGGCCGCCTATATCCTGGTCATGGCACTAATGGCCTTGCCCATAGCGCTGGCAGGCCTTTCGCTCCTGCCGCCAGCGACGCGACCGGACCTGTTCGTGCTGCAACTGCCTGCCGTGGCCGGTTCGCAGCTGGTGCTCGCAGCCGCCCTGCTCGGCGGCATCGGCGCCGCGGCATCGATGGCGGTAGTCGACAGCACGGCACTGGCAACAATGGTCTCCAACGACCTGTTCGCTGGAGCCGTGCTGCGCCATCCTTCGGCAGCCGCGGGCGCGATTGGTGAGCGCATGCTGGTGCTGCGCCGCCTCTCGATCGCCGGGATCATGCTGCTTGCGCTCGCCTTTGCCCTGCTGATCGGCCGAGAGCAGTCGCTGGCGTCGATGGGGCTCGTCGCCTTTGCCGCCATGGCCCAGTTCACTCCGCATTTGCTGCTGGCCACGACCGGACGGGGCCGCGACCCGCTGGCCGCCCGCGCCAGTCTTGTCACCGGCCTGACGTTCTGGTGCTACACCCTCGCCCTTCCCCCCATCCTCCCACCAGAGTGGCTGGCAATGCTGCAAGGGACCGTGCTTGACCCCATGCGCCTGTTTGGGCTCGGGCAGGCCAGCCCATTGGTCCACGGCGTGACATGGAGCCTTGGCGCCAATTTGCTGGTTCACGCAGCCGTTGCCGCCCGCAAGATGCCGGGGCCGGCGCTGCCACGCCTCTTTGCCGTGCAGCGCCGTGTTTCCAACCTTGGCGAACTCAGCCAGCTGGTCGCCGGATTCGTGGGCGAGGATCGCGCGCTGAGGGAGTTCCCGCAGACACTGCACGCAGCGCCGGTGACCCAGAATGCTGCGCGGCAAGCCCAGGACCTGATTGCCGGGGTTGTCGGGGCCTCGTCCGCCCGCGCGCTCATGGCGTCGGCCCTGGCGAGCGGGCATATGGCGCTCGACGATGTTACCCGCTTGCTCGATCAGGGCGGCCGATCTCTGCGGTTTTCCCGCCAGCTCCTGGCATCGACTTTCGAGAACATCGACGCAGGGATCAGCGTCGTCGATGCCGAACTCAACCTGATCGCCTGGAACGCCCGCTACGAGGAATTCTTCGATTATCCCGCCGACCTGCTGCGCGTCGGCGCCCCGATCGAGGCCTTGATCCGCCACAATGCCCAGCGCGGTGATTTCGGCACCGAGGATATCGAGATGAAGATCGCGCGCCGTCTGGATCACCTGCGCGCGGGCAGCATCCACAGCTTCGAACGCCGCCGCAACGACGGCCGCGTCATCAAGACCGTGGGCGGGCCGATGCCGGGCGGCGGCTATGTCATGTCGTTCACCGACATGACCGAGGAAGCGCGGGTGCGAGACGAACTCGAACGCACGCTGGAGGAACTGGAACATCGGGTCGAGGATCGCACCCGCGAACTGACCGAGGCCAACCGCCTGCTCGCCCGCGCGACGCAGGACAAGACGCGATTTCTTGCCGCCGCCAGCCACGACCTTCTGCAGCCCCTCCACGCCGCCCGGCTGTTCACCGCTGCGCTCGGCCGCTCGGCGCAGGAGGGAGAGAAGCCTCTGGTGATGCGGGTGGACAATGCCATCATCGCCGCGGAGGAACTGCTGCGTGCACTACTGGACATCTCCCGCCTCGATGCAGGCGGTGTCACGCCTAGCCCCGAACCGGTCGACCTGAGCGCATTTCTTGCCGACATGGCCGAAAGTTTTCGTCCAATGGCGGACGCCAAGGGGCTGAATCTGAAGATCGGCCCGCTGACCGGCCATGTCGAGACCGACCCCGGGCTGCTGCGCTCGGTTATGCAAAACTTCCTTTCCAACGCGCTTCGCTACACCCGGCATGGCGGCGTCCTGATCGGTGTGCGGCGACGGGGGGACCGGCTGCGTATCGACGTGATCGACACCGGCGTGGGCATACCCGAGGCCCAGCGCGATGCCGTGTTCAGCGAATTCACCCGCCTGGGCACGGTGGATACTGAAGGGCACGGGCTCGGGCTTGCTCTGGTGGACAGGATCGTGCGCCTGCTGGGAGGACAGATCGAGGTCGCTTCTCATGAAGGGCGTGGCAGCCGCTTCAGCCTTCTTCTGCCTGCCATGGCCAGCGCGCCGGCGCCAAACCCCACATTCGACGTGCAACATGCCGCGAGTATCATTCCCGCACATCGGCTTTCGGTGCTCATCGTCGACAACGAACCACTGATCGTCGAGGCGACCTCGGCACTGGTAGCGCATCTTGGGCACGCGGCTTTCGGCGCATCGAACATCGCCGACGCACAAGCCATGGCGGAGCGGATCGATGTCGTGCTGGCAGACTATCGGCTCGATCGCGGGGAAGACGGCCTCACGCTGATCGTCCGTCTGCGCAGCCATCGGCCGGACCTCCCAGCGGCCATCCTGACGGCGGAGACATTCCCGGAACTGCGGATCAAGGCCGATGCACTGGGCGTGCCGGTCTATGCCAAGCCCGTCGACCCGGCGCGAATCGAAGCCTTCCTGGCGGGCATTACCCCAGGTTCAGTGCTGGAGATGAAGGCCCAGTGAGCGGGCAACAAGCGCCGCCTGAGTGCGATTTCGCACATCCAGCTTTTTCATCACCGCCGTCATGTGTGCCTTCACGGTCGCCTCGCTGATGCCGAGGGTATAGGCGATCTGCTTGTTGAGCTGGCCGTCGAGCACGGCCAGCAGGACCTTGAGTTGCATCGGCGTAAGATTGGCCACCTCGCGTCGGATCGGATCGAGTTCGGCATCGGTGGTCGTGACAGCAGCGGGCGTTCGTCCGCCCAACGCCGTGGCGACGGCGGCTTCGATGGTCGAAAGATCGTTGTCCTTGCGCAGGAAACCGATGGCACCGAACGCCCGTGCCTCATCGGCGGCGGACGCCCCCTCGGCGCTGGACACGACCAGGATCGGCACTTCGGGACGCTCTGCATGGATAAGGGCAATGCCGGAAAAGCCCACGGCCCCCGGCATCTTGAGATCGAGCAACACCAGCGCCAGCCCCTCTCGCTCCGACGCCAGGCGGGCCGCTTCGGCAAGGGTCCCGGCCTCCACCACCATGGCATCGGGCGCCACCTGCCCCACCGCCAGGGCAAGGGCCTGGCGATAGAGCGGATGATCATCGGCGATGAGTACGGTGCGGGTCATGTCACCGCAATATCACGGCTTTCGAAGGGCGCCAGCCCGCACGGCTCACGCCGTTGCAGGCTGGGGACGATTGGCGATCAGGTTGTCGACCACCGAAGGATCGGCCAGGGTCGACGTATCGCCAAGGTTGGAGAAGTCGTTCTCGCCGATCTTGCGCAGGATACGCCGCATGATCTTGCCCGAACGGGTCTTGGGCAGGCCCGGCGCGAACTGGATGACGTCGGGCGTCGCGATCGGGCCGATCTCGTGGCGGACCCATTGGACCAGTTCCTTGCGCAGCGCCTCATCCGGTTCGATTTCGGCGTTGCAGGTGACAAAGGCGTAGATGCCCTGCCCCTTGATCTCGTGCGGCATGCCGACGACGGCTGCCTCGGCCACGGCATGATGCGCGACCAGCGCCGATTCGATCTCGGCCGTACCCATGCGGTGCCCCGAGACGTTGATGACGTCGTCGATACGGCCGGTGATCCAGTAGTACCCGTCCTCGTCGCGGCGGCAGCCGTCGCCAGTGAAGTAGTAACCCGCGAACGTCGAGAAATAGGTCTGGAAGAAGCGTTCGTGATCGCCCCAGACGGTCCGCATCTGTCCCGGCCAGCTGTCCGCTATCACCAGGCAGCCGTCGGTTGCCCCTTCAAGCACGCCGCCCTCGTTATCGAGCAGCATCGGCTTCACGCCAAACATCGGCTTGCTGGCCGAACCGGGCTTGAGCGCGGTGGCACCGGGCAGCGGGGTGATCATGGCGCCGCCGGTCTCGGTCTGCCACCAGGTGTCGACGATCGGGCAGCGCCCTTCACCGACGACCTCGTGATACCAGGACCAGGCTTCGGGATTGATCGGCTCACCGACCGACCCCAGGAGGCGCAGGCTCTTGCGGCTGGTCTTCTTCACGAAATCGTCGCCTTCGCGCATCAGCGCGCGCAGGGCCGTGGGCGCGCCGTAGAAGATTTCGACCTGGAACTTGTCGACCACCTGCCAGAAGCGGCTGGCGTCGGGGAAGTTGGGCACCCCCTCGAACATCACCGTGGTCGCCCCGTTCATCAGCGGGCCGTAGACAACGTAGGAATGTCCGGTCACCCAGCCGATGTCGGCGGCGCACCAGTAGATCTGGCCAGGGCGATAATCGAAGACGTATTCGTGCGTCATCGAGGCCCAGACCGCATAGCCACCGGTGGTATGGAGCACGCCCTTGGGCTTGCCGGTGGAGCCTGAAGTGTAAAGGATGAACAGCGGATCTTCCGCGCTCATTTCCTCGGGCAGGCAATCCGCAGGCTGGGCGGCGACCGCGGAAGCCCAGTCGATGTCGCGGCCGTCCACCATCGGCACGTCGGCACCGGTGTGGCTGAGCACGATCACGCTGTCGACACCCGGGCAAGCCTTGAGCGCCTCGTCGACATTGGCCTTGAGCGGCACCTTCTTGCCGCCGCGCAGACCTTCGTCGCTGGTGAGGACAATCCGGCTGTCGCAGTCCTGGATGCGGCCGGCCAGGGCATCGGGCGAGAAGCCGGCAAAGACGATCGAGTGGATCGCACCGATGCGCGCGCAGGCCAGCATGGCGACCGCGGCTTCGGGTACCATCGGCAGATAGATGGTGACACGCTCGCCCCGCTTGACGCCGCGGGCCTTCAGAAGATTGGCAAAGCGGCAGACCGCCTCGTGCAGCTCGCGGTAGGTAATCCGGCGTTCCGGGTTCTTCGGATCGTCCGGTTCCCACAGGATGGCGATGGCATCGCCGCGCTCGGCCAGATGGCGATCGAGGCAATTGGCGGAGAGATTCAGTGTGCCGTCGGTGAACCACGAGATGCCGAAATCCGCCTCGTGGAAGCTGGTCTGCTTGACCACGCTGAACGGCTTGATCCAGTCGATCCGCTGGCCTTCCTCACGCCAGAACCCATCGGGATCGGCGATCGAGCGCTCGTACATCTGCTGGTACCGGGCCTCATCGATCAGGGCGTTCTGGGCCCATTCTGCAGGCACGGGATAGATGGCCTCGGCCATGATTCCTTCTCCTCTCCACGGGACTGTATCCGGCAATCCCGGCTTTGCACCAGCCCTTAGCACGTGGGCCTGTCCGCATCGACATTAGACAATGGTCGAAGCTCTTCCACCTTGGTCTGGATGGCCCGTGTATGCCTGCTGGCGGATGGTGTCCCGGTACCGAGACGGATCCCATGCGAGGCGCCGCCGGTCCGGAATGGAGAGGGACAACGATGCACGAGCGAACCCGATCGCTGGCGCGTGCGCTGATGGCGGCAAGCTGCCTGATCGCACCGCAGGCGGCCCACGCAGCCACGGCGCGCGAGGAGCAACTCGAGGCGCGCCTGGAAAAGCTGGAGACGGAAATGGCACAGCTTCGTTCAGACCTCGCCCAGGCCCGCCAGCAGCAGGTCCGCGATGCTTCTGCCGCGCAAGGCGCGATCGCCGCCGCCAATGCGCGCAGCGAAGCTGCCGCCACCCGGATCGCGGCAGTCGAGGCTAAGGCGTCCGGCCCGGCAACGGCAGCAGCGACCGCTCCGGCCGCGCCACCCGCCGACGGCTTCCGCTCGGGCAATTCCGCGATCAACATCGGCGGCTACATCAAACTGGTCGCCACTTCGAGCCACTTCAGCGACGGCAAGGTCGCCACCAACACCTTCGGGCGCGACTTCTACCTGCCCCAGGCGATCCCGACCGGCAGCGGCC
The DNA here is from genome assembly GCF_006874585.1 of Sphingomonas sp. IC081. Lineage (GTDB taxonomy): Bacteria > Pseudomonadota > Alphaproteobacteria > Sphingomonadales > Sphingomonadaceae > Novosphingobium. The sequence goes on along the minus strand of NZ_CP029761.1, from coordinate 1,451,510 downwards.
AGAGCACCGACGCGACCGACTTCAACGCCAAGCAGTCGCGCCTCTGGGTCGACGTCAACACCCGGCTGGGCGACCACGCGCTCAAGGCCTATGTGGAGGCGGACTTCCAGACCTCGCCCGGCATCCAGGCCTCCAAGCGCACGACCAACGGCTATAACTTCACCCTGCGCCGCGCCTACATGCAGTTCGATCGCTGGCTGATCGGACAGGAGTGGACAACCTTCCAGTACGTGCCGGCCCTGCCCGAATCGACCGACTTCGTGGGCGTCACCGAAGGCACCGTCTTCGCGCGCCAGCCGCTGATCCGCTACAGCCTGCCGATCGGCAAGCAGGCCACGCTGCACCTGGCGATGGAGCAACCGGAAACGGGCACGGTGGACACCGGCTCGCCAACGATCATCGAGAACGGTGATGAGCGCATTCCCGACTTTGTCGCCCGTCTAGCCTGGAAGGGCGGGATCGGCGAGCTTTCGCTGGCGGGCCTCGCCCGGCAGGTTCGCGTGCAGAACGGCGGAAAGGACGCCAGCACCACCGGACTTGGCGTCAGTGCGGCCGGCAAGCTCTGGCTCAACGGCAGCAAGACCAGCGACCTTCGCGCCATGGTCACATACGGGCACAACATCAGCCGTTACCTCGGCCTCAACTTCGCGCCGGACGCGGTCTATTCGCCCGCGACCAACTCGCTTGAAAGCGTGGATGCCATGGCCGCCTTCGCCGCGCTGCATATCGCGCTTGGCACCAACTGGCGCGCCAACGTGATGGGCAGCTGGCAGCGGGTCTACTACTCCCGCGACCTTGCCTTCGCCGATATCGCCACCTTCAATCGCCAGGCATGGAGCGGGGCGGCCAACCTGTTCTACTCGCCCTACCGCAACATCGATCTCGGCATCGAGTACCGTCACGGCGAGCGCGATCTGGTCGACGGCGACAATGGCAATCTCGACCGTCTCGAATTTGCCGCTAAGTATAGTTTCTGAAGAAAAATCCCGCGGAAGTACAACACTCTGGGGGCACAATAAGGGAGAGTGCAATGGCATCGACATATGACGCCTTGCCGAAGCATCATCAGGCGACGCAGAGCGAAAAGCTCGTCATCACCGCCTCATCGCTCGGCACCGTTTTCGAGTGGTACGATTTCTACCTTTACGGCCTGCTGGCGACGTTCATTTCGAAGGTCTTCTTTGCGGGCGTGAACGAGACGACCGGCTTCATCCTCGCGCTCGGCGCCTTTGCCGCGGGCTTCGCGGTGCGGCCGTTCGGCGCACTGGTGTTCGGACGCATCGGCGACCTGGTCGGGCGCAAGAACACCTTTCTTGTCACCATGGGCCTGATGGGCGCTTCCACTTTCGCGGTCGGCCTGCTGCCGGGCTACGAGACGATCGGCGTCGCCTCGCCCATCATCCTGGTGGGCCTGCGCATCGTCCAGGGACTTGCCCTCGGCGGTGAATATGGCGGTGCGGCGACTTACGTTGCCGAACATGCACCCAACAACAAGCGCGGGCTATACACCAGCTTTATCCAGATCACCGCGACTTTCGGGCTCTTCGCCGCGCTGCTGGTCGTACTCGGCTTCCGCACGGCAATGGGTGAGGACACCTTCTCCGGCTGGGGCTGGCGCCTGCCGTTCCTCGTCTCGTCGATCCTGCTGGGCGTCTCGATGTGGATCCGCCTCCAGCTCAACGAGAGCCCCGTCTACCAGAAGATGAAGGACGAAGGCACGACCTCGAAGGCCCCGCTGACCGAAGCCTTTGGCCAGTGGAGCAATCTCAAGTTCGTGCTGATCGCCCTGTTCGGCGCTGTCGCGGGGCAGGCGGTGGTCTGGTACGCGGGCCAGTTCTACGCGATGTTCTATCTCGAGAAGATCCTCAAGGTGGACGGCGCCACGACCAACACGCTGATCGCCATTGCCTTGGCGCTGGGCACGCCGTTCTTCGTGTTCTTCGGCTGGCTGTCCGACCGCATCGGCCGCAAGTACATCATCCTCGGCGGCTGCGCGCTGGCGGCAGTGACCTATTTCCCCGCCTTCCACGCGCTTTCGGACGCCGCCAACCCCGCACTTGCCCGGGCTACCGCAACCGCCTCGGTCATCGTCCACGCCAATCCCGGCGAATGCTCGTTCCAGTTCGACCCCGTGGGCAAGAACAAGTTCGACGCGTCGAGCTGTGACATCGCCAAGGCCTTCCTCGCCAAGAGCGGCATCAACTACAGCAATGTCGAAGTGCCGGCAGGCACGATCGCCTCGGTCTCGGTCGGCGGCAGGACGCTGGCGGCCCCCAACCCTGCGCTGGTGTCGGAAAAGGATCGTGCCGCCGCCATCACGGCCTACCAGGACGACGTGAAGGCTGCCCTTGCCGAGGCGGGCTATCCGGCCAAGGCCGATCCGAACGCGATGGACAAGATCACGGTCGTCGCCGTGCTGTTCTACCTCGTGGTGCTGGTGACCATGGTCTACGGTCCGATCGCGGCGATGCTGGTGGAACTGTTCCCGAGCCGGATCCGCTACACATCGATGTCCCTGCCCTATCACCTCGGAAATGGCTGGTTCGGCGGTTTTCTGCCCACCACCGCCTTTGCCATGGTCGCCGCCACCGGCGACATCTACTACGGCCTGTGGTATCCGGTCGTCATCGCCGCGGCCACGGTGGTGATCGGCCTGCTGTTCCTTCCGGAAACCTTCCGGCGGAACATAGACGCCTGATCCGCCGTCAAAAGGCCCGTATCCTGATCTCGATCAAGGTGCGGGCCCTTGCGGCGGTCTAAGGAACCCACACTTCTCGAGTGGAGTCTCGTCCATGTCTCTGAATGACGTCATCACCCTCCCCACCCGTTCCGGCATCGAACTCGAAGTGCGTCCCGCACGGGAAGACGACGAGGCCGCGCTGACCGCCTTTTTCGAACGCGTCGAGGACGAGGATCGCCGCTTCCGCTTCTTCGCCGCGGCGGACAAGGTCAGTGCCCAGCAGATCGCCCCGCTGGTCCATGCCGACCAGTTCCGTACCGAATCGTGGATCGGTTTCGACAAGGCCAGCGGAGAGATCGTCTCCTCGGGCGTGCTTGCCAGCGATGCTGACCGCGACACCGCCGAAGTCGCCATTTCGGTGGCAGGTGCCTACAAGGGCAAGGGTATCGGCTGGGCCATGCTCGACTTCCTCGGCAAGCAGGCCGAGGCGCAGGGCTGCCGCCGCGTGATGTCGATCGAAAGCCGGGAAAACAGTGCTGCGATCGAAGTCGAGCGTGACAAGGGCTTTACCCCCGAGCCGTTCGACGGAGACCCGACGCTGGTCGTGCTGTCGAAAGCCTTCCGTTAAAATTCTCCAATCCGGATCCTTTTGCCGCGCCGCAGTAAGCTGCCGGTAAAATCGTCGGGTCCAAGGCGGGTTTCCATCGATGGAGACCCGCCTTGTCGTTTTATCCGCGCCTCGTTACCGGCCCACCCACCCAGGACCAGTCCGAGCGGGCCGAACGGGTAAGCGTCACTCTGCTGTGCGAAGTGCGCCAGGGATCCCGCCCCTGGAAAGCCGCGCGCCTCGACGATCTTGCCCCCGGCGGGTTCCGAATCGCGTGGCTTCCCGAGGTGCGGGACGATCTGCCGCTGCGCATCCGCATTCCCGGCCTGCACTTGCTCACTGCGCGGGTCTGCTGGAGCCGTGACAACATGGTAGGCTGCGAATTTGCCGAACCGCTCCACCCGGCTGTTTTCGAGCACATCGCCCGCACGACCGGCAACGGATCCTCTGTCTGACACGCAAATGAAAAAGGCGGGCCTTCGCAGGCCCGCCTTTCGCATTTCGAAACCTGAATGTCCGATCAGATGTGCAGCGCGCGCCCGTAAGCAGCCAGCACCGATTCGTGCATCGCTTCCGAGATCGTCGGATGCGGGAACACGGTCTGCATCAGTTCGGCCTCGGTGGTCTCCAGCGTCTTGCCGACGACGTAGCCCTGGATCATCTCGGTCACTTCCGCGCCGATCATGTGGGCACCCAGCAGCTCGCCGGTCTTCGCATCGAACACCGTCTTCACGAAACCTTCCGGTTCGCCCAGCGCGATGGCCTTGCCGTTGCCGATGAACGGGAAGGTGCCGGCCTTCACCTCGTAGCCCGCTTCCTTCGCCTTCGCTTCGGTCATGCCGACCGAGGCGATCTGCGGGTGGCAGTAGGTGCAGCCCGGAATGTTGCGGCGGTCGAGAGCGTGCGGATGCACGTCCTTGTTGCCCAGTTCCTTGGCGATCGATTCGGCAGCGGTAACGCCTTCATGGCTCGCCTTGTGCGCCAGCCAGGGGCCGTCCACGCAGTCGCCAATGGCCCAGATGCCCTTGACGTTGGTCCGGCCGTAGTCGTCCGTCTTGATGTGGAAGCGCTTGTCCGGTTCGATGCCGAGGTCTTCCAGACCGATGTTCTCGACGTTCGGCACGATGCCGATGGCAACGATCATGTGGCTGAATTCATGCGTGGCGGCCTTGCCGGTCTTGTCGGTGATGGTCACCTTCACGCTGTCCTTGCCAACGGCCAGATCGCTGGTCTTGGCGCCGGTCATGATCTTCATGCCCTGCTTGGTCAGCGCCTTCTCGAGGAAGGACGACACGTCGGCATCTTCCACCGGCACGATCCGGTCCATCATCTCGACGACCGTGACGTCAACGCCCATGTCGTTGTAGAAGCTGGCGAATTCGATACCGATCGCGCCCGAACCGATGACCAGCAGCTTGCTGGGCATTTCCTTGGGCGTCATCGCATGGCGATAGGTCCACACGCGCTCACCGTCGGCCTTGGCGTTCGGCAGATCGCGGGCGCGGGCGCCGGTGGCGATGATGATGTGCTTGGCGGTGAGGGTCTCGGTGCCCTTCTCGCCGGTCACTTCCAGCTTGCCCCCAGTGCCGTTGCTCGCAACAAGCTTGCCGGTGCCCATGTGCACGGCGATCTTGTTCTTCTTCATCAGGTGCGTGACGCCCTGATTGAGCTGCTTGGCAACGCCGCGCGAACGCTGGACAACCGCGTTCAGGTCCGCCGTGATGTTCTCGGCGGCGAGGCCGTAGTTCTTGGCGTGCTTCATCTGGTGGAACACCTCGGCCGAGCGCAGCAGCGCCTTGGTCGGGATGCAGCCCCAGTTGAGGCAGATGCCGCCGAGCAGTTCACGCTCGACGATGGCGGTCTTCAGGCCCAGCTGCGCGGAACGGATCGCCGCGACATAGCCGCCCGGGCCCGAGCCGAGGACGATGACGTCATAGGTATCAGCCACTGTCTTACTTCTCCTGATCGATGACGCGCGGTTTGCCGAATTCGTTCACCGCGACGAAGGTGAACACGGCCTGCGTCACCTTCACTTCTTCTTCTTCATGCCGATGGCGGCGCCACGCCTCGATGGCGATCGTCATCGAGGTGCGGCCGACCCGCTTGATCTCGCCATAGACGGAGACCTCGTCACCCACCTTTACGGGCAGGTGGAACTGGGTGCCGTCCATGGCGACAGTGACTGCGCGGCCGCGCGAACGGCGGGCGGCGATCAAACCGGCGCCCATGTCCATCTGGCTCATCAGCCAGCCGCCGAAGATGTCGCCGTAGGCGTTGGCATCGGCGGGCATCGCCGTGACCCGGATCACCGGGTCACGAGGGCAGCCCTTGGTCTCGTCGATCATCTCAGGCGACCATGCCCAGCGGCGTTTCGATATATTCGCGGAAGGCGGCCATGAGGCGGGCGCCGTCGGCACCGTCCACCGCGCGGTGGTCGAAGCTGCCGGTCGCGCTCATGACGGTGGCGACGCCCAGCGAATCGTCGGGCATCACCCACGGGCGCTTGTCGCCCGCGCCGACCGCGATGATCGTCGCCTGCGGCGGGTTGATCACGGCGGTGAACTGCTTGATGCCCATCATGCCCATGTTCGAGATCGAGGCGGTGCCGCCCTGATATTCGAGCGGCTGCAGCTTGCCTTCCTTGGCACGCTTGCCGAGATCCTTGGTCGCCTTGGCGATTTCGGAGAACGACTTGCCGTTGGCGTTCTGGACGATCGGGGTGATCAGGCCGTTCGGGATCGAGACGGCAACCGAAACGTCGGCACGCGCATACTTGATCAGCTCGTTACCGGCGAAGGTCACGTTGCACTCCGGCACATCGATCAGCGCGCGGCCAAGGGCCTTGATCAGCATGTCGTTGACCGAAACCTTCACGCCCTGCTTTTCGAGCATGGAGTTGATCTCGGCACGCAGGGCCATCAGCTTGTCGAGGCGCACGTCCACGGTGAGGTAGATGTGCGGCGCTTCCTGCATCGACTGGGTCAGGCGGCGCGCGATGGTCTTGCGCATGCCCGAGAGCTTTTCGACGGTGTGCGGGATGCGGTCGTCAAGCAGAGCGCGGGTTTCGGCAGCCATTTCGACCGAAGCGGGCTTGGCTTCGCCAGCAGGAGCCGCAACGGGTGCAGCAGCCGGAGCGGCGGCCTTCGGCGCGGCAGTACCGGGCTGGGCGGCTTCGACGTCGGCCTTGACGATACGGCCCTTGGGGCCGGTGCCGGTGACGGCGGCAAGGTCAACGCCCTTGGCGGCGGCCACGCGCTTGGCGAGCGGCGAGGCGACCACGCGGCCATCCTTGCCGGCGACAGCAGCAACCGGTGCCGAAGTGACGGGCGCCGGGGCAGTAGCGGGGGCGGCGGCAGGCGCAGCAGCCGGAGCGGCAGCGGCCTTGGGGGCGGCGGCAACGGCGCTGACGTCTTCGCCTTCACCGGCGATCACGGCGATCACGGTGCCGACCTTCACGCCTTCGGTGCCTTCGGGCACCAGAATCTTGCCGACGACGCCTTCGTCCACGGCTTCGAATTCCATGGTGGCCTTGTCGGTTTCGATTTCGGCCATGATGTCGCCGGAATTGACGGTGTCGCCTTCCTTAACCAGCCATTTCGCCAGTTTCCCCTCTTCCATCGTGGGGGACAGGGCGGGCATCTTGATCTCGATGGGCATGGAAGCTTGTGTGTCCCTTGTTATCCTGGGGAGGTGTGCGGGGTTGGCCTTTCCTTGGACAAGTTGCGCGCAGCATACAAGCGCCTTCGCAATCCTTTTGCCATTCGTGATCTCTTGCACAGCGACCTGAATGGCCCGATAAGCGCTGTCCAAGGGGATCAAGGCTAAAAATCATGCGCGTCTATCTGGTTATCATAGACGAAACCGAAGAGGCGCTGGTCGCCCTGCAATTCGCGGCTCGCCGCGCGGCAAAGACCGACGGTGCACTGCACCTGCTGGCGCTCGTTCCGCCCCAGCCTTTCAACGCCTTCGGCGGTGTTCAGGCCACGATCGAGGAAGAAGCCCGCGCCCGCGCCGAAACACTGGTGACGGCAGCGGCCGGCAACCTCTTGTCGCAAGGCGCGAAGATGCCGGTCATCGCGGTGCGTATGGGCGAGGACATCAAGATCGTGCGCCAGTACCTGAAGGAACACCCGGAAGTTTCCGCGCTGGTTCTGGGCGCGGCCAAGGAGGGCGGCCCCGGTCCGCTGGTGGCACACTTCACCGGGGCGGGTCTTGGCCACATGCCGTGCCCGGTTTTCGTGATCCCCGGGACGCTCGATGCCGATGCGATCGAGCGCCTGAGCTGAACCGGGGGCGTTGTCGGCTCCTGCCCGGAGCCGACTGCCTCACTTCTTCTTGCGCCCCTGATGGCGGATGTTGTTCGGCCGGCCACGCTGGCCGACGAAGTGCTTGCCCTTTTTCTTGAGCGGCTGCGGCTTGCCGCGCTGCTCGATGCGGCCGCCGCCCTCCTCCAGTTCGAACTTGAGCGCGCCGGTCAGCGGATTCGCTTCGGCCAGACGCAGGCGCAGGATCTGCCCCACGGCATAGCTGGTGCCAGTGCTTTCGCCTTCGAGCACCTGGGCCTTCTCGTCATAGGCAAAACGCTCGTCACCCAGCGTCGAGACCGGCACCAGACCATCACCGCCCAGACTGAGGATCGTTGCGAAGAACCCGAACTTCTGAACCCCGGTGATGCGCGTGTCGAAAACCTGCCCGACGCGGCCCGAAAGCCACGCGGCGACATAACGGTCGATGGTTTCGCGCTCGGCCTCCATCGCGCGGCGTTCGGCCGTGCTGATTGCCTCGCTGACGCGGCCGAGATCGCTGCGATCACGCTCGGAAAGCCCCGACAGTGCAGGAATGTCGCCCTCGGGCTTGGGCTGCTCCAGCCCATAGGCATCGACTAGCGCACGGTGGACCAGAAGGTCGGCATAGCGGCGAATCGGCGAAGTGAAGTGCGCGTAGGAACCGAGCGCGAGACCGAAGTGCCCCTCGTTGCGCGGGCCGTAATAGGCCTGGGTCTGGCTGCGCAGGACGGCCTCCATGATCAGCGCCTTCTCGCTTTCGTCCGCAATGTCCTTGAGCATGCGGTTGAACAGGCCCGGCGTGATGACCTGCCCCATGGCCAGCTTGCGGCCGAACGTCGCCAGATAGTCCTTGAGCGCGGTCAGTTTCTCCCGGCTCGGCGTCTCGTGGATGCGGTAAACCACCGGCGCGACCTTGGCCTCCAGTGCCTTGGCCGCCGCGACGTTGGCGGCGATCATGAAGTCCTCGACCACGCGGTGCGCGTCGAGCCGTTCACGAATGGCGATTTCGGCAATGCGCCCCTGATCGTCGAGCTTTACGCGGCGTTCTGGCAATTCCAGTTCAAGCGGATCGCGGGCCTCTCGGGCCTTCGCCAGCAGTTTCCAGCAAGCCCAGAGGTTCTTCAGATGCTCCGGGGCGCGATCCTCGTCGATGCGGGCCTGCGCCTCTTCGTAAGCGATGACTTCGTCGATACGGACAATGGCACGGGTAAAGCGCCATTCGGTGACCTTGCCCTGCCCGTCGATCTTCATGTGACAGGCCATCGCCGCGCGGTCTTCGCCCGAACGCAGCGAGCAGACGTCGGCGCTCAGCACCTCGGGGAGCATCGGCACGACCCGGTCCGGGAAATAGACCGAGTTGCCGCGGCGCCGAGCCTCGCGGTCGATGTGACCGCCGGGGCGGACATAGAACGAGACGTCGGCAATCGCGACCAGCGCGTCGAAACCACCCTCCTCGTTCGGTGCGGCCCAGATCGCGTCATCGTGGTCGCGCGCATCGGAGGGATCGATGGCGACGATCGGCAGGTGTCGCAGGTCCTCGCGCTGCTCGCGGCTGAGCGGCATCCTGGCGGAGCGCTCTGCTTCGGCGATGGTGTCGCCGTCGAAGTGGTTGGGGATGCCGTGCTTGTGGATCGCGATCAGGCTGAAGGCCTTGGGCGCAAGCGGTTCACCCAGCACTTCGGTGACCTTGACCGAGGGGCGCGCGGAGCGTCCGATCGGCTCGGCCAGCACCAGTTCGCCCTTCTCGGCGCCGCCAAGATCGGAAATCGGCGAGGAATTGCGGATGCGCTTGTCTACCGGGGCCAGCCAGGGCTTGCCCGCACCATCGATCTCGACAACACCAAGCATCTGCTCGGAACGCAACATCAGCTTCTTCATCGGATAGGCGCGCCATCCGGTGGGCGTCTCTTCCGTGCGCGACAACACGCGGTCACCCTTCTTGAGCGCCGAGCGCCCCTTCTCGATCAGGCGAATGCGCGGCGGCGGGGTGGCATCGTCGGGCGTCCAGGTATCGGGGATGGCGATGGGCTCGCCCTCATCCACGTCGACGATGCGCAGGACGGTGACCTTGGGCAGCCCGCCCATGCGGTGGAACGCGGTGCGCTTGCCGTCGATCAGGCCCTCTTCGGCCATGTCCTTGAGCAGCGCCTTGAGCTGGATCTTCTCCTGCCCCTTCAGGCCGAACGCCCGCGCGATCTCGCGCTTGCCCGCGGGCTCGGTAGCATTCTGAATGAAGTCCAACACCTGCTGGCGCGTGGGAAGCCCGGGCTCGTGCCGGGGCCTGGAGGACTTGAGGGAGGACCTGGGCGTGCTGTTCTTTGAGCGAGGCATGGCATCGCACTTGCCGGTAAACGGCGGGAATTACAATCCGCCGCTTGTCATCCGGGGCATGCGATCAATGCGAGGAGGCCGTTTCCTGTACCACCGCGTGGACAGGCTTCATCGCCTTGTCCGGCATGCGCGACTTGACCATGAGCTGCCACGAAGACACCAACAGCACGCAGGCAAGCAGCGGCTGCAAGACCCTGTCCGGCGCGTGGGATGACAGATAGCTTCCGATCACCACGCCTGGAATGGAGCCGATCAGCAGGTTTCCGAGCAGCGTGAAGTTGACGTCGCCGATGATCCAGTGGCCGGTTCCGGCAATCAGCGCCAGTGGCACGGCGTGGGCAATATCCGAACCCACCAGGCGCGAGACCTGCAGCCGGGGGTAGAGCACCAGCAATACCGTGACGCCGATCGCTCCCGCGCCGACCGACGAGATCGATACGGCAAGACCGATGACCGCGCCGAGCAGGACGGTAAGTCCGGCAACCCGCGCCGGAGGCGCAACGGCTTCATGGTCGTGCGCGAAGCGGGTCAGCCACTTGCGCGATGCCACCGCGATCGCCGTCAGGAACAGCAGGATCGCGAGGGAAAACAGGATCATGTTCTCGGTCGATTTGCCGATCTTGCCAATATAGGCAAGCGTTCCCAGCGTTACGAGAGCCGCCGGCACGCTGCCGGAGGCCAGGCGGCGCACGATGGTCCAGTCGACCGTCTCGCGCTTGCCGTGGACAACCGAGCCGCCAATCTTGGTCAGCGCGGCAAACAGCAGGTCGGTGCCGACCGCGGTCTGCGGATTGACCCCGAACATCAGTACCAGCAGCGGCGTCATCAACGAGCCGCCGCCGACACCGGTGAGGCCCACGAGTATGCCGACCATCAGGCCGGCAACCGCGTGCATCGTGTCGAAGGCATGGGTCATAGCGAATTCACTCTCCACAACGCGTGCCGGGAGTCCGATCCTTGCGGCATCGGACGGCAGGCACGGGAGTGTTCGTGAGCCGTGACCGGCCCCGCTTCCCGCGCAGATCCCTGTTGCGTTGCCTCTCTAGTCATACCGCGGCGCTTGGCAAGCACCCCTGTCGGATCATTCGATGCCTGTCACGGCGTGCCGAGCGGCAGGAAGCCGCCACCCGGAACCGCAGCCGCGACCGGGCTCTGGCTGCCGTCGGCAGCGATCGAACTGACACCGAGGATCCAGTCATCACCGCGGAAGCCGTCGAGTTTCACGCGGGTCTGCGTGGTATTCGCAATCATCGGCTGCGCCTCCCACTCACCCTGGTCGGTACGGCGGCGCCACAGCGAATAGGCGACCGCACCGTTGACCGGTTTCCACGTCACGTCGGTCCAGGTCTTCACTGCAGCATCGGCGGTGGGAACCGGCGGCATCGGCGCCTTGGCCAACGCGGCGAGCGCGGCAATGTTCAGGCGGGTGACGCGGGCGAGATAGGGAAAGTCCATCTCGTCGATCGTGTCGCCGAACTTGACGCCGTTCTCGGTGCGCAGGTCCTGATGCTGGTGCTCGTAGTCCTCGATGGCAACCGAGAAGCGTACCGCCGGATTGCCTTGCTCAAGGAACGGCAACTGGTCGCCGCCGCGGCCCATGCGGTCGGCGCGCCAGACCTGCCGGACTTCCAGCTTGTCCTGCACACCGCCCGAAAGCGCCGCGATGAAGCGTGAGATGTTGCGCGAAGGGCTGTCGTTCTCGCCGCCGAACCGGCGTGCGTCGGCGCGGGTCTTGTCGGTCGCGTCCGCACGCGGACCTTCTGAAAACAGGCGGACATGGGTGTCGTCGACCAGCCCGTCGGAGCCGTGGGTTCCGCCGACGATGTCGTTGTTGAGTACGGCCTTGACTGTCCAGCCCTGCTTCTTTGCGTAATCCGCCAGCAGCTTGCCGCCATAAAGCCCCTGCTCCTCGCCCGAGAGCGCAGCATAGACGATGGTGGTGGGGAACTTGCGCTTGGACAGTACACGCGCAGCCTCCAGAACGAGCGCGGTGCCCGAGCCGTCGTCGTTGGCTCCCGGCGCATCGCTCCTGACGTCCATCACGTCGGTCACGCGGCTGTCGATATGCGCTTCAACGATGACGACTTCATCGGGGCGTTCGGTGCCGCGCTGGATGGCGACAACATCGACCATCTTCACGGGCACCGGGATGCGGGTCCCACTCACCATGCTTTCCGGCATCACGACTTCAAGACAGCCACCGCAGGCCTTCGAGGTCTTGCGAAATTCATCGGCCGCCCAGCGCCGCGCGGCACCGATGCCGCGCCGGGGATCGGAATCCGAAGACAGCGTATGCCGGGTGCCGAAGGAGACCAGCTTCTCGACATCCGCACGCATGCGCGCTTCCGAAACGTCGGCGGCCGGCGCCTCGGCGGCGCTGGCGGCGACCGGGCTCAGGACACTGGAGGAAAGCGTGGCGGCGACCAGGATCTTGTATTGCATGACCGCGCTTGTCGGGCCTGGCTCCCGAGATTGCAAGAGGGCGGCAGGATCAGAACCGGACGGGCGCGTCACCGTAGCGATTGGGGCCATTGGTCGAAGGCAGGACGCCGCAGATGATCACGATCAGAATGGCTGCCCAGCTCATTGCCGAGGCACCGATTACCTTGGACTGGATCGCCAGGGCGGATGCCATGTCCTCCGCCGGTGCGCTGGTCATGGCGGCAATGACCTCGTTCATCTTCGACCAGATCATGACGCGGGCCACAAGCGACAGCGCAAGGACCGCAAAGGCGATCCACCCCGGCTTGCCGGAGTCGTGCAGGCGGCGCACGAAGGCGGCCAACAGGAACATTGCCGCGATCACCGACACGACAGCCGTCAATGTCATCGAAGTGCGCATGTAGCCGGCCATCTGAGCCATCATGCGTGCCTGCAACTCGGCTTCGCTGGCTCCCTGCTGAGCGGCACTGAACGCGCCTTTCATCATTCCGCCCATCATCGGCAGCGAAATGAGCATGCCGGCGGCATATTGGAGGATGACAAGGAAGAGGACGTAGAACCAGAAGGTCTGCCGCGCATCGCGCCCTTTGAAGTTCAGCAGGTTCGCAAGGTTATACCTGATCGATCCCAGCACGCCCTCTTCCTTTCAGTTCATCAGTACGAACGCGCCACGTAGATGCGTTCGGCTGCCGGCTTGCCGGTGAAGACGCAAGTGCCGGTAGCGGCCGGCGCATCCATCGGCGTGTTGCGCATGGTCAGCTTCAGCGCCTTCAGCTTCTGCACGACGGCTTCGAGTTCAGCCCCGGTCGGGCGCGACCATTCGACCTCGACCCAGCCCGGATAACGCTTGTCGTCCGAGAAGAAGGCGGAAAGCTCGTCGAAGCTGGAAAGCCGCGTGATGTTGGAATCACGGCGAGCCAGGGCCTCGGCATGGAGCGAGGCCTGGAAATCCTCGATCTCGGCAGAAGCGCGGGCGACGAAGTCCTCCTTGGCCATGCCGACGAAATTGGCCTTGCCCGCCTCGGTCCACAGCTTGTCACGGCGCAGCATCGATACTTGCCCGCCTGCCGCGTCGCGGCCGCCGATTTCGAGGATCAGCGGCACGCCCTTCTTGACCCAGGCCCAGCGCTTCTGCGTGGCCTTGCCCGGACGCTTGTCGAGCAGGACACGAACGGTCTCGCCGAGCGCGGTCTGCTTGACCAGCGCCTTGCGCAGCTCCTCGCAGTAGGCCAGCAGCGCCTCGTCCTCGTCGTTGTCCCGCAGCATCGGCAGGATCACGATCTGATGCGGCGCCACCATCGGCGGCACGCGCAACCCGTCATCGTCGCCGTGGACCATGATCATGCCGCCGACCAGGCGCGTCGAGACGCCCCAACTGGTGGTGTGGGCGTATTGCTGCGTGCCTTCCTTGTCCTGGTACTGGATGCCGGAAGCCTTGGCGAAGCCGGTGCCGAGGTAGTGCGAGGTGCCGGCCTGCAGCGCCTTGCCGTCCTGCATCATCGCCTCGATCGAGTAAGTGCCGACCGCGCCAGGGAAGCGTTCGTTCTCCGGCTTCTCACCGGCGATCACCGGCATGGCCAGCTCGTTCTCGGCAAAATCGCGATACATTTCGAGCGCGCGCAGCGTCTCTTCCATCGCGTCGTCGCGGTTGGCGTGCGCGGTGTGGCCTTCCTGCCAGAGGAACTCGCTGGTGCGCAGGAACATGCGGGTGCGCATTTCCCAGCGCACCACGTTGGCCCACTGGTTGACCATGAGCGGCAGGTCGCGCCACGACTGGACCCAGCGCGCCATGGCCGCGCCGATCACCGTTTCCGACGTCGGGCGCACGATCAGCGGCTCTTCCAGCTTGGCCTCGGGATCGGGTACCAGCCCGCCCTTGCCGTCGCCGATCAGGCGGTGATGGGTGACCACCGCCATTTCCTTGGCGAAGCCTTCAACGTGCTCGGCTTCCTTGGAGAAGTACGAAAGCGGAATGAACAGCGGGAAGTAGCAGTTGGTGACGCCCGCAGCCTTGATGCGGTCGTCCATCAGGCGCTGGATGCGCTCCCAGATGCCATAGCCCCACGGCTTGATGACCATGCACCCGCGAACACCGGATTCCTCGGCCATTTCGGCCTCGGAGATCACTTCCTGGTACCACTGGGCGAAATCGTCCTCGCGCTTGACGGAGAGGGCGTGGCGAATGGCGGACACTGGGGCTTCTTCCTGCTTGCATCGATGCGGGCGGACCATCCGCCGCATTCGGGCCCTTCGATCCGGAACGTGTCCGTTGCGAGGGGCCCTTGCGCAGACCCTTATTTGCCCAGCGCGTCAAGCCTCTTCTGGATTTCGGCCATCTGCTCGCGCAGCGCGGAGAGGTCGCCAGCGTCCTCGGCCGGCGGCGCCTTGGGCTCCGGCTTCTCGGCACCGGGCATGAAGGCGGAGGCGGCTGCCTTGAACATCGCCATGTTCTGTTCGGCCAGACGCGCCAGCGGATTGTTGCCAAGGCTGTCCTCGAACGCCTTGTGCAGTTTGGTCTGGTTGGCGCGGAAATTGTCCATCGACGCCTCGAGGTAGTGCGGAACCAGCGACTGCATCGAGTTGCCGTACATGCTGATCAGTTCCCGCAGGAAATTGACCGGCAGCATCTGCTCGCCGTTCGACTCCTCCTCCATGATGATCTGGGTGAGAATCGTGTGCGTGATGTCGGTCCCGGTCTTGGCATCGAGAACCTTGTAGTTCACGCCCTCGCGGGTCATCTGCGCAAGATGTTCGAGCGTGATGTAGCTCGATGAGCGGGTATTGTAGAGACGCCGGTTCGCGTATTTTTTGATTATGACGGTGTCGTCGTCGTGCGATCCCGTTTCTGGCATTGCCTATCCCCTAGCTAGAGGTCCACCCCCATGGTTTAGGGGACAACGATACCACTTGCGCTTGGTGCAACGCAACACAATTTGCTGCGCAGCAAAACACACCGTCCCGCCTGTCAGCGCGTGAAGCGCCGACCGAGCAACGTCAGCAATTCATACTGCGACAGACCGGAAACGGCAGCAGCCTCCGGCAGATCGTAATCGGCCGTCACCCAGTCCCCTTCACCCAGCGTTGGCAAAGCGGAAAGATCGAGAATGGTCAGATCCATGCTTACCCGGCCGACAACCGGGAGCCGTACGCCGGCATCACCGCCGGCCGGACGGAAAGCCCCCTTGCCCGACCAGCAGCGCAAGTAGCCATCGGCGTAACCCATTGCGACCGTTCCCACCCGCATGGCGCGCGGCGCGACAAAGGTCGCGTTGTAGCCGAGACTGTCTCCGGCAGCGATTTCGCGCACCTGCAGCACAGCCGCCTGCGGGCGCGCAACCTGGCGCAGCAAGGGCCCCATTTCGGCGCGCGGGATCCCGCCATAAAGCGCGATTCCGGGACGGGTCAGATCACCGTGGTATTCCGCACCCAGAGCTATGCCGCCGCTGTTGGAAAGGCTGCCGCGCGCGTGGTGCACGAGGCCGCGCGCCGCCGTCCAGCGCTCGCGTTGCAATTCGTTGAGCGGGCTGTCCTCTTCGGCAGCGACAAGATGCGAAAGCAGGGCGTCGATCTCGAGCGCCTGCACGGCATCATCGCCCAGTTCCGCCAGCGCAACGCCAAGGCGGTTCATCCCGGTATCCACCATCAGGTGGCAAGCCCCGCCTCCCGCCGCGACCCAGCGCCGTGCCTGCTCCACAGAGTTGATGACGGGCACCACGCCGCTGGCCTGCGCGAAAGCAGCTTCTGCATCGTTCATCGGGCCATGCAGGACGGCCACGCCGCGCGGATCGACAAGGTCGAGCAATTCTGCCGCCTCGCGCCAATGGGCGACAAAGAAGTCCCGGCACCCCGCCTCGTGCAGCAAAGGTACGACGCGCCTTGCGCCAAGGCCATAAGCGTTGGCCTTTACCGCCGCCCCTGCCCGCGCCGTTCCGGAAAGCGTGTCGAGCGCGCGCCAGTTGGAGGCCAGTGCATCACCATCGACATCGAGACGCAGGGCAGAAACGGGGACTTCGGAAAGCCCGGATCGATCAGACAGAAGGATCACCATATTCACGCGGGGGGCCACCTCGCAGTCCCCACAGCGAGACGGCAAGCGCGATGGCAACAACGATCCAGGTGTACCAGAGCCCCTGGTACGGATTGCCGCTGCTGGCGACCATGTAGCTGGAAATCAAAGGAAGGAAACCGCCAAAGTAGCCGGTGCCGAGATGATAGGGGATCGACATCGAACTGTAGCGGATTCGCGGCGGAAACATCTCGGACAGCAAGGCTGCCGCCGGCCCGTACGTCGCCCCGGCCAGCGCCATGAGCGCAACCAGCACCCCGACGATGGTGATCGCCCCGCTCAAGGTCGGCCGGTCCTTGGTGAAGTTGTAGCCCGCCTGCGCCAGCCAGCCTTGCAGCATCTGCCCGCGGGCAGCCTTGTCGGCCCAGGGGTACTCCGCCATCGGCAGCGGCCTGCTGCCGACTTTCAGCAAGAGGTGTTTGGCGTCGACAACGCGGTAGGCAATGCCCGCCCCGGTAAGGTCGCCCAGGAGCTTTCCGCAGTCGGTGTCCTGTTCGTTGCGGAACGGATTGAACTTGCAGTCGGGCCCTGCCACCAGCACCGGCGCCTGCTCGGCCGCGCGGGAAAGAGCCGGATTGGCATTGTTGCCGATCAGCCAGAAAGCCGGAAACAGCAGCAGCAGTGTCAGCATGTAGCCGAGGATGATCGGTTGTCGGCGCCCGACCTTGTCGGACAGGCTGCCAAAGATCACAAAAAAGGCCATCCCCACCGCAGCAGACACGCCGACGATGATTTCCGCACTGGTATCGGCCATGCGCATGGCGCCTTTGAGGAAGCTCAGCGCCGAGAACATCGCGGTGTACCAGATCACCGTCAGGCCAGCGGAAATGCCGAACAGGGCGATGAAGATACGACGGCGATTGCCGGGATACGTGAAGCTTTCCTTGAACGGATTGCCGGAAAGCTTGCCCTCCTCGCGCATCGCGCGGAACACCGGGCTCTCCGAAAGCTTGAGGCGCATGTAGAGTGACAGCGCCAGCAGCACGAGCGACAGGACAAACGGCAGGCGCCAGCCCCAGGCTTCCCATGTTGCCGGGCTCATCATCGCCTTGCAGGAAAGGACGACGATCAGGCTGAGTACAAAGCCCCCGACCACGCTGGCCTGGATAAACCCGGTGTGAAATCCTCGCCGGTGCCTCGGCGAGTGTTCGGAAACATAGATCGCCGCACCGCCGTATTCACCGCCGAGCGCCAGCCCCTGCACCACCCGCAGCAGCAGCACGATGACGGGCGCGGCGAGGCCGATGCTCGCGGATGAGGGCGTGAAGCCTACCCCGGCCGTTGCAACGCCCATGAGCGTGACGGTGACCAGGAACGTGTACTTGCGCCCCAGTCGGTCCCCCAGAAAGCCGAAAAGGATCGCGCCCAGCGGCCGGAAGCAGAAGCCAACCGCAAAGCCAGCCCAGACCAGCAGGGTTTCAAGCGTCTCGTTGCCCGAGGGGAAAAAGGTATTGCCGATCACGGCCGCCAAGGTGCCGTAGATGAAGAAGTCGTACCATTCGAACACGGTCCCCATCGATGAGGCCGCGATCACCAGCCTCATGTCGGACGCGCTGGGCTCGGTCCCATGCGAATTGCGCGGCGTTTCGGCCATTCACCCCCCTCTGCGACCTGGCCCCCACCGGCCCGATCGCTGGTCATATTAGCCGTTCCGGGCTGGCTCTGGAAGCGCTGCGAGCGCAGCCTTCCATGGCAACGTCACCGCCCCATGACGGGCCGGATAGTCGCGCGCGGCGGCGATCTGCGAAAGTCCCGGCCAATCCGGGAGCGAGGCCTGCCCGCCGAGCCAGCTTGCGATCGCTTCGTTCGCCTCGGCAATGTCGGCCCGGCTGCGGCCTTGCACGGCATCGGCAAAGATAGCGGCTGCGGCCTGCCCGATGGCGCAGGCATGGCTGCGAATACCGATACGCTCCACCTGCCCGCATGCATCAAGGGCAAGGCCGAGCGCGATGGTGCTGCCGCAGCTTGGCGAGCGCGCCTCGGCCTGGAAGGGCAGGCTATCATCCCAGCCATGTTCAGCGAGCCTGACGGCCAGCCCCAGCACTTCGGGGGTGTAGAGAACGGTTGCAGACACCGGACTATGCCGCCCCGCTGCTCAGGACTGGCCGTCGGCGTCTTCGCGGGTTTCAGCCGCACGCGCCTCCCGGCGGCGTTCGCCCAGCATCTTCACCAGCGCTTCGCTGCTGGCATTGATGAACGAATACGTCCGCGCCTGCCGGATCCAGTCGGGCCGGCCTTCCGCGCCCCAGATCGTGTCGTAGCCGAGCACAAGCACCGAGAAACCCAGCACCGCGATCAGTACGCCCTTTACCGCGCCGAAGCCGAAACCCAGCACCCGGTCGATCGGCCCAAGCAGCGAAGCGCGACTGGCCCGCCCGGCCCAGCCGGCCACCAGCTTCACGGCCGCGAAGGGCACGATCAGCAGGATAGCAAAGGCCAGCACGGGCGTTGCCGAACCGGTGCCGGTATGCGGCTCCAGCCAGTGCGCCAGCGGCGTGTGCATCGTACGGATGGCGATAACCGCAAAGACCCAGGCACCGAGCGCCAGGATTTCCTGCACAAAACCGCGCATGAACCCCATGGCCGCACCAAGGCCGACGATGACGAGAACTGCAATATCGAAACCGGTCATGCGGCAGGCTCTAGGCATCTCCCAGAATACGGTCAACGAGGTTGGGCAACATCGACATTCCGGTGAACTCCAGCCCCTTCTCGGGCTTGGTTGTCGCAACGGGGCCATAAGCGCGGCCGAAGCCCAGTTTCGCCGATTCGCGCTGCCGGATCGAAGAATGGGCGACGGGACGAATCTCGCCGGCGAGCGAGACTTCGCCGAACCAGACGGTGTTCTTGGGCAAGGGACGATCCCCCAATGCCGACACCAGCGCCGCCGCGACCGCAAGATCGGCGGCCGGGTCGGCGAGGCGATAGCCGCCCGCCACGTTCAGATAGACTTCCGCGCTGGAGAAATTGAGCCCGCAGCGCGCTTCCAGCACGGCCAGCAACATGGCCATGCGGCCCGAATCCCAACCGACGACCGCGCGGCGGGGGGTTGCGCCGCTCTGCAACCGCACGATCAGCGCCTGGATCTCGATCAGCACCGGGCGGGTGCCTTCCATCGCCGCAAAGACTGCGCTGCCCGCCATCGCCTCCTCGCGCCCCGACAGGAACAGCATCGAGGGATTGCCGACTTCAGCAAGGCCCGCCCCCTCCATCGCAAAGACGCCGATCTCGTCGACCGGGCCGAAACGGTTCTTGAGGCTGCGCAGAATACGGTACTGGTGGCTACGCTCGCCCTCGAAGCTCATTACCACGTCGACCATGTGTTCGAGCACACGGGGCCCCGCGATATTGCCGTCCTTGGTGACGTGGCCGACGAGGATCAGGGTGACGTCGTTTTCCTTGGCATATCGGATCAGTTCGAAGGCACAGCCGCGCACCTGGCTGACCGTGCCCGGTGCGCCTTCGATGGTGTCCGAATGCATGGTCTGGATCGAATCGATCACCAGCAGCGTCGGTGCATCCATCATGCCGAGCGTCGTCAGGATATCGCGGACCGAGGTTGCCGAGGCGAGCTGGATCGGCGCTTTCGACAGGCCGAGGCGCTCGGCCCGCAGGCGCACCTGCCCTGCCGCTTCCTCGCCGCTGACATAGACGGCAGAGCTGCCCGAATTGGCGATATGGGCGGCAGCCTGCAGCAGCAGCGTCGACTTGCCGATGCCGGGATCGCCGCCCAACAGGATCGCCGAGCCCGGGACGAGACCGCCGCCCAAGGCCCGGTCGAACTCGGCCAGGCCGCTGGCGCGTCGCTTGGGAATCTCGCCCGGCGCATCGAGCGGCGTGAAGCGGATCGGACGGCCGCCGGAGGACAGATCGTGCTTGGTCGAAAACACCGTCTGGGGTGCTTCCTCGCTCAGCGTGTTCCACTCCCCGCAATCAGCGCACTGACCCTGCCAGCGGGTGGTAACACCGCCGCAGGACGAACAGACATATCGACGTTTGGGCTTTGCCATGGCCCATCGATTATCTGGAACGGAATGAGAACGCAATTGCCTTTCGCCGCGTCTCGTACCAAGCTAAGCCCATGCACCAGAAGGAACTGCGGATTGCGCTCGTCTGCTACGGCGGTGTCAGCCTTGCCGTCTACATGCACGGCGTCACCAAGGAACTGTGGAAGACGCTTCAGGCCAGCCGTGCGTTCTGGGCTGGCGACAGCGAGCCCGGGGGCACCACGGCGGTCTACCTCAAGCTGCTGCGCCGCCTGGAGCAGGCCGGGAACCTGCGCCTGCGGGTACTGTGCGACATTGTCGCCGGAGCCAGCGCCGGCGGAATCAATTCGATCTTCCTGGCACAGGCGATCCATTCCGGCCAGTCGCTGGAGTCGCTGACCCAGCTTTGGCTGGAGGTGGCCGACGTCGACGAACTGCTCGATCCCGAGGCCCGGCCCTGGTCTGCACGCACCAAGTTCTGGGCGCAGCCGCTGGTGTCCTACCTGCTCACGCGCCCAGGCAATGCCGTCAGCGCCAGCGTGGCCCCGGAAACACGCCAGGAAGTACGCGAGAAGCTGTCACGCCTGATCCGCTCGCGCTGGTTCGAGCCGCCCTTCAGCGGTATCGGCTTCTCCCGGTTGTTGTACCGCGCGCTGTCATCGATGGCGGAAACGAGCGGCCCCGGCCTGCTGCCGCAGCGCCACCCCATCGATCTTTTCGTGACCGCGACCGACTTCAAGGGACACCTGGAAACCCTGCGCCTCCATTCACCCGAACTGGTCCTCGAAAGCGAGCACCGGCTAACCTTCGGGTTCCGTGCCCGCAGCGGAGCAGCCGAACTGGCCGCGCTTCCCGAACTCGTCATGGCGGCGCGATCCACCGCCAGCTTTCCCGGCGCATTCCCGCCGCTCCAACTCGAGGAGATAGACCGCCTCGTTTCGGAAAACGCCATCGAATGGCCGGGGCGCGAAGCCTTCCTGAAGCGGATCATGCCCGAGCACGTGGCCCGCGGCGATCTCGATTCGGTCTCGCTGATCGATGGCTCGGTGCTCGTGAACGCCCCGTTTGCCGATGCCATGCGGGTGCTTCGCAGTCGTCCGGCGACGCGGGAGATCGACCGGCGTTTTGTCTATATCGATCCGGCTCCCGATCGCGTCGGCGCCGATCTCAGGCGCGACAAGCGCCCTCCGGGCTTCTTCACGACGATCTTCGGCTCGCTCTCCTCGATCCCGCGCGAGCAGCCGATCCGCGACAACCTCGAAGCGCTGGAAGAAGAGTCGCGCGAGATGGCGACCTTGCGCGCCATCGTGCTGGCCCTGCGCCCGGAGATCGAGGAGGCGGTCAGCAGCCTGTTCGGCCATACCCTTTTCCTCGACCGCCCCAACCCAAAGCGCCTCGCCGCATGGCGCGCCCGCGCGCAGCAAGCGGCGTTCGAACAGGCCGGCTTTGCCTATCACGGCTATGTGCAGGTGAAGTTCACCGGCGTTGTCACGATGCTGGCGAGGCTGGTTCACGAAGCCGCGCCGAGCCTCGGCGTCAGCTCCGCGGCACCGATCATGGAGCGCCTCTACAGCTACCTTTCCGATCACGGCATCGACCGCATGCAGCCCCTGCGCGGCGGAACCTCGCCGGGAATGGCGGCGTTTTTCCGCCTCCATGACATCACTTTCCGCATCCGCCGCCTGCGCCTGCTGGCGCGGCGCGTGACGCAGGAGTGGCGGCTCGACGGCGATGTCGACGAAAGCCAGCGCGATGCTGCACGCGAAGCGATCTACGGGGCGCTGGCACTGTGCATCGAGGCGGAGGCGGTCTCGTTCCTCGGACCGGACTTCACCGAACTGGCGCAAGGCGTTTTCGAGGATCCCGGCGCCCTGCTCGATCACATTGCCGACCGGCGCGGCCTGCTGCAGATCGACGCGCAGGTCGACCAGATCCTTGCCGAGATGCTCTCGTCGATGCCGAGCGGACTGCGCAAACGACTGCTGCTCGCCTATCTCGGCTACCCCTTCTACGACACGGTGACGCTTCCCCTGCTCCGCGGTGAAGGTCTGGACGAGTTCGACCCCATTCGGGTCGACCGGATCTCGCCCGAGGATTGCCATGCGATCCGGCAGGGACCGATGCTGCGCGGCAGCGAGTTCTACAACTTCGGCGCCTTCTTCAGCCGCGCCTACCGCGAGAACGACTATCTCTGGGGCCGCCTCCACGGGGCCGAGCGTATGATCGAACTGATCGCCTCCGCCCTTGAAGGCGAGCATGCGCTGGACGAGCGGGAACTGGACCAGTTTCGCAAGGCGGCATTTCTCGCGGTGCTGGATGAGGAGCAGGGGCGGCTCAACGCCGATCCCGGCCTTGTCGGCAACCTTCGCGCCGAAGTGCTGCGCCGGGTCTGATATCAACCTGCGGCGAGCTTGACTCGTTCAGCCCGCGCGGCGTCTGAGCTTTCCAAGCTGCTGATGTGTCAGCTGGTTTGAGGCCCTCGAAGCAAACACGCCGCCCTCGCTAGCGCGGGGACGGCGTGTCCTGGATTCCAGCATGAAAAACCAGGCCCGATTACTCGGTCAGGTCGTTCCATGCTTCCTTGATGCGATCGAAGAAACCCTTGGAGCCGGGGCATTCCTCGCCAGTCTCGGTCGACTGGAGTTCCCGCAGGATTTCCTTCTGGCGCGCGGAGAGCTTGGTCGGCGTCTCCACGGTGATCTCGATAACCAGATCACCCCGGCCGCGCCCTTGCAGCACCGGCATGCCCGCACCGCGCTTGCGCAACTGCTTGCCCGACTGGATCCCAGCGGGAATGTCCAGTGAGATCGTCTCGCCATCGATGCCCGGGATTTCGATCGAGCCGCCCAGCGCGGCGGTCGTGAAGGTGATCGGAACCTGGGTCAGCAGCGAAGTGCCATCCCGTTCGAATACCTTGTGGCGCTTGACGTGGAGGAAGATATAGAGGTCGCCCGGAGGCGCGCCGAACGGCCCAGCCTCGCCCTTGCCGGCAAGGCGGATGCGGGTGCCCGAATCCACGCCCGGCGGGATTTCCACTTCCAGCGTCTGCGGACGGTCCACCCGGCCCTCGCCGCCGCAGGCGCGGCACGGCTTCTCGATAACCTCACCCCGGCCGTGGCAGGTCGGGCAGGTGCGTTCCACCACAAAGAAGCCCTGCTGCGCGCGCACCTTGCCGTGGCCCGCGCACATGTTGCAGGTGCGCTTGCCGGTACCGGGTTCGGCGCCGGTGCCCTTGCAGGGCTCGCATCCCTGCGAAACCTCGATGGTGATCTCGGTCGACTTGCCGTGGAACGCCTCGTCGAGGCTGACCTCCATGTCGTAGCGCAAGTCGGCGCCGCGACGCGCCTGCTGGCGACCGCCGCCACCGCCGCCGAAGGCACTGCCGAAGATGGATTCGAAGATATCGCCGATGTCGCCGAACTCGGCCCCCATGCCGGGGCCGCCGCCACCGCCCATCCCTTGCTGGAACGCGGCATGGCCATAGCGATCGTAGGCCGCCCGCTTCTGCGGGTCCTTGAGGCAGTCATAAGCCTCGTTGATCTGCTTGAAGCGCGCTTCGGCTTCGTTATCGCCGGGGTTCTTGTCCGGGTGATAACGCATGGCAAGGCGGCGATAGGCCGACTTCAGCACCTTGTCGTCGGCGGTGCGCTCGCACTCGAGCAGTTCGTAATAGTCGATTTCGGTAGCTGACACGTCTCGTTATTCCCCGCGTGCAACCTGGCCGCCACCGTCGCCCCTGGCAACGATGGCGGCCACGCTAGTCATGAGGACCGATCAGCCCTTGTTTTCGTCGACTTCCGAGAACTCGGCATCGACAACATCGTCGTCACCGGCCGGAGCAGCGTCCGGCGAAGCGGCCGAGGCCTGCTCCTTCTCGTAGATGGCCTGGCCCATCTTCATGGCGACTTCGGTCAGGGCCTGCGCCTTGGCGGTGATGTCGGCGGGTTCACCGCCTTCGATCGCTGCCTTGGTCGCGGCGATGGCCGCCTCGACTTCCGACTTCAGGCCGGCGTCGATCTTGTCGCCATGCTCGGCGATCTGCTGCTCGGTCGCGTGGACGAGGCTGTCGGCGTTGTTCTTGGCCTCGGCGGCCTCGCGACGCTTCTTGTCCTCTTCGGCAAACTTCTCGGCATCCTTGACCATCTGGTCGATGTCGGAATCCGACAGACCGCCCGAAGCCTGGATGCGGATCTGCTGTTCCTTGCCGGTGCCCTTGTCCTTGGCCGAGACGTTGACAAGGCCGTTGGCATCGATGTCGAAGGTGACTTCGATCTGCGGCACGCCGCGGCGTGCCGGCGGGATGCCGACGAGGTCGAACTGACCCAGCAGCTTGTTGTCCTGCGCCATCTCGCGCTCGCCCTGGAACACGCGGATGGTCACCGCCTGCTGGTTATCCTCGGCGGTCGAGTAGACCTGGCTCTTCTTGGTCGGGATCGTCGTGTTGCGGTCGATCATCTTGGTCATGATGCCGCCCAGCGTCTCGATGCCCAGCGACAGCGGGGTCACGTCGAGCAGCAGCACGTCCTTGACGTCGCCCTGAAGCACACCGGCCTGGATCGCCGCGCCCATGGCGACGACTTCGTCCGGGTTCACGCCCGTGTGGGGCTCCTTGCCGAAGAAGTCCTTCACCACGTCACGCACCTTGGGCATGCGGGTCATGCCGCCCACGAGCACGACGTCGTCGATCTCCTTGGCCGAGATGCCGGCGTCGGCCAGCGCCTTGCGGCAGGGTTCGAGCGTACGCTGGATCAGGTCCGCAACCATCTTCTCGAGATCCGAACGGGTAATCGTTTCCACGAGGTGCAGCGGGGTGGTGGCGCCGCCTTCCATGCGTGCGGTGATGAAGGGCAGGTTGACCTCGGTCGTCGCGGTGGACGACAGTTCGATCTTTGCCTTCTCGGCCGCTTCCTTCAGGCGCTGCAGAGCGAGCTTGTCGGTCCGCAGGTCCATGCCTTCCTTGGCCTTGAACTTGTCGGCCAGCCATTCGACGACCTTGGTGTCGAAGTCTTCACCGCCGAGGAAGGTGTCGCCGTTGGTCGACTTCACTTCGAACACGCCGTCGCCGATCTCGAGGATCGAGACGTCGAAGGTACCGCCGCCAAGGTCGTAGACGGCGATGGTCTTGCCGTCCTGCTTGTCGAGACCATAGGCGAGCGCGGCCGCGGTCGGCTCGTTGATGATGCGCAGCACTTCAAGACCGGCGATCTGGCCGGCGTCCTTGGTCGCCTGGCGCTGCGCGTCGTTGAAGTAGGCGGGCACGGTGATGACGGCCTGAGTCACGGTCTCGCCGAGGTACGATTCGGCGGTTTCCTTCATCTTCTGCAGCGTGAAGGCCGAGATCTGCGACGGGCTGTAGTCTTCGCCGCCGGCCTGGACCCAGGCGTCGCCGTTCTTGCCCTTGACGATGTGGTACGGAACCAGCTCGGTGTCCTTCTTGGTCACCGGGTCGTCGAAGCGGCGGCCGATGAGGCGCTTCACCGCGAAAATCGTGTTGTCGCCGTTGGTCACGGCCTGGCGCTTCGCAGGCTGCCCGATCAGGCGCTCACCATCCTTGGTGAAAGCGACGATCGAGGGCGTGGTGCGCGCACCTTCGGAATTCTCGATGACCTTCGGCTTGCCGCCGTCCATCACGGCGACGCAGCTGTTGGTGGTGCCGAGGTCGATACCAATTACTTTTGCCATTATCCCCATTCCTCACGTCAGTGGATGACACCGCGCGGATGGCCTCCCTCGAAAGAGGCAAGGCGGCTTGCACGGCTCGATG
Source organism: Sphingomonas sp. IC081 (assembly GCF_006874585.1). Lineage (GTDB taxonomy): Bacteria > Pseudomonadota > Alphaproteobacteria > Sphingomonadales > Sphingomonadaceae > Novosphingobium. The sequence goes on along the minus strand of NZ_CP029761.1, from coordinate 1,425,348 downwards.
ACGTTCAAAGTCGTCGATGCGGCATATAGGTGCGGTTTATCTTGGAACAAGAGCGTTGCGATGGCATTAGGCACGCGAAATTTTCATGGCCCGACAAAACCATGCCGGACCAGCCAGAAGCCCGGATTTCGAGAAGGATTCCTCCCCGTGGACAAATGCCGCTCGCTCAGCCTGATCGCCGCCGCCCTGATCGTTTCGCTGTCAGGCTGCAAGCAGGAGGCACCGGCGACAACGGATAGCGCCAGCACCGCCGCTTCCGAAGCTGGCGCCGGAGTTTCCGCGCGTGATGGCAAGCTGATGCTGCCTGCCGTGGCCGGACGCCCGGGTGCGGCCTACTTCACCGTGCGCAACGACAGCAGCACCGCAGCCGCGCTCACCGGCGTCGCCATTGCCGGGGCCGGCAAGGCCCAGATGCACGAGACCAGCGGCGGCTCGATGAAGGCGGTCGATTCGCTGCCGATCGCGCCCGGCGCCGAGATCGAGTTCGCCCCTGGCGGGCTTCATGTCATGGTCTTCGACCTTTCCCCCACACTGAAGGCGGGTCAGTCGACCGACCTGACGCTGACTTTCGCGAACGGCGAAACACTCAAGATGCCGGTCATGATCGACAGTATCGGCGGCAGCGGCGACGACATGGAAGGCATGGGGCCGATGACCGCGCCCAGTAGCACCGCCAGCAGCGCCGCCACTGCGGCAACCGGGCACGATCATGGCAGCCAGGGCCACGGCGGGCACGATGCAGCAAAGAGCGATGCCATGGCCTCGATGCCCGGGATGGATCACTGATCACCCAAAGCCCCAGCGCCGCCTGCCCGGTGGGCGGCGAACGGCCACTGACCCAGGGCGAATGCACACTCGTCGCGGACGTGTTCGGAACCGCCATCGACTGCACGCCGGTGCGCATCCGGCGGCGGCGCTGGTTTCCGTTTCAGCCCGCCAACGTCGTGATGGCGCCTTGCGGGCACTTGCACTTCCATCCGCGCTCGCCGCTCTACCACGACGACTTCGCGTCGGCCTCGCCGCTGCTGCAAGGATTGTTCATCCACGAGATGGTGCATGTCTGGCAGGCACAGAACAAGGGGCGCTGGTACCTGCCGCTGATGCGCCATCCGCTATGCCGGTACGACTACACCCTGAGGCCGGGCTGGCCGCTCGGCCGCTACGGCATCGAGCAACAGGCGGAGATTGTCCGCCACGCCTTTCTGCTCAGGCGCGGATGGCAGGTGCCCGGCGCCGTCTCGCTGGACAGCTACCGGGCGATCCTGCCGTTCTGAGCGACCGTCAGCAGCGGCGATCCCAGTAGCGTCGACCGTCGCGGTCGTAACGATAGCAGCCGTCGTTCTTCTTCTGGGTGGAGCCGACCGCGGCGCCTGCGGCGGCACCGACCGCCGCGCCCGTGCCCACATCGCCGCCGGTCACCGCGCCGACACCGGCGCCCAGCGCGCCGCCCGCCAGCGCGCCCTCGCCCGCGTAATTGCTCGCACAGCCCGCCATGGCGAGCGCGCTTGCGGCAAGGATGGGAATCGTGAACTTGCGCATGACATTTCTCCCGTTGTTCAGGTCACATGCCTGAGCAACGGGAGCCAATGCCATGAGGTTCCGGGTTTTCCACGACACGCCCGCCTCGAAGGACGAGGCGTGTCGTGAACAAGATCAGTCCGGCTTCTTCGCCACGGCCACCATGGCCGGACGCAGCAGGCGGTCCTTGATCATGTAGCCCGACTGCAGTTCCTGCACGACGGTGCCCGGTTCAGCATCGGTCGAGGGCACTTCGATCATCGCCTGATGCTGGTTGGGATCGAGCGGCAGGCCCATGGCGGCCACGCGGGTGATGCCGTGGTTGCCGAACACCTTCTCGATCTCGCGGCCCGTGGCCTCGATGCCGGCAACGATGCTCTTCAGCTTTTCGTCCTCGCGCAGTTCGGCGGGAATCGCCGAAAGCGCACGCGAAAGATTGTCGGCCACGGAAAGGATATCGCGGGCAAAGCCGGTCGCGGCATAGGCGCGGGTGTCGGCGATGTCCTTTTCGAGACGGCGACGCACGTTCTGCGTTTCGGCACGCGCATAAAGCGCTTCCTGCTTCACCGTTTCGAGTTCCTCGCGCAGCTTGGCGAGTTCGGGGGATTCGATCATATCCTCGGGCACACCCTTCAGTTCTTCGGCCTTTGCCGCTTCATCTGCCGACTGCGTCTTTTCTTCGGTCATTATTCTTGGGTTCCAGCTATCCGATGAGCTTGCCCAGGCTCTGGGCAGTGAAGTCCACCATGGGGACTACGCGCGCATAATTCAACCGCGTCGGACCGATAACCCCCACCACGCCGACCACCCGCCCGTCGCGGTCGCGATAGGGCGAGGCGATGACGGAGGAGCCGGAGAGCGCAAACAGGCGGTTCTCGGAACCGATGAAGATGCGCGTCGATTCGGCTTCGCGGGCAAGATCGAGCAGATCGGCGACCGACTGCTTGTTTTCGAGATCGTCGAGCAACGAGCGCACACGCTCGAGGTCCGAAAGCGCGGTCTCGTCGAGAAGGTTCGCCTGCCCACGCACGATCAGCACCGGGCGCTGCAGGGCATCCTCGCTCCAGAGGGCAAGGCCGCGCTCGACGAGATTGCGGCTCGCGGCATCGAGCGCCGAGCGGCCTGAGGCGATGTCGCCACGGATCGCACGGGCGGCTTCGGACAGAGTGCGCCCGGCGAGATGCGCGGAGATGTAGTTGGTCACCGTCTCCAGCGCCGAGGCATCGACGCCGGGAGGCAGGTCGACCACGCGGTTCTCGACGCTTCCATCCTCGCTCACCAGCACCGCCAGCGCACGGCCGGGAGCGAGCGGCACCAGTTGCAGCGCGACGAGGCGCGGCTCGCGCTTGGGCACCATGACAAGGCCCGCGCCTGCAGTGAGGTTCGAGAGCAGCGCGCTCGTCGCCTCCAGCGCGGCCTCGATGGGACCGGGCCGGGCGATGCGGCTCTCGATCGCGAAACGCTCCTCCGCGCTGGGTTCGGCGACCTGCATGATGCCATCGACGAAAAGCCTGAGACCTGCCTCGGTCGGCAGCCGCCCGGCGCTGGTGTGGGGTGCTGCGAGCAGGCCCAGCCCCTCGAGATCGGCGAGCACCGACCGGATCGAGGCTGAGGACAGGTTCATCCCCCCCGCCAGCGCCTTCGAGCCGACCGGCGTGCCGGTGGAGATGTAGCCCTCGACCACGAGCCGGAAGATGTCGCGCGCGCGGGTCGTCAGTTCGGTGATCGGTGGGTTGGCCATGCGCTGTTCCGGTTCTTATCAGACTTTGCGGAGACCCGGCGCGTCACCGCACCGGGACGCTCCCGTTCGGCCTCGAACAATGCCTTGGCTCGGTCGAGCCGCGCAAGAGCCGAGGCCATCGGCACGCAATCCTCGTAGGAGGAGGAATTGTCGAAATAGGATCCGTCCTGATATGGATCTTCGCCCCAGTCGATCCAATAGGCCGAGTGATATCCGTCGGGCCGGCATGGCACCAACACCTTCCCTCGCAGGGCCTGCCGGAACGGAGCATCGGGATCGGAAGGTGCGCCGGTCGCGTGCCGCAAAGGTGCTAGAAGCGAAGCAACGCGCAAGAACAGGCCCTTGTCCTCGAACGGGAAGGAGTCGCCCCGGGGGTGTTCGGCCAGAGCCTTCATCACTGCCTCGGGTGGCTTGTTGCCCAATTCGGTGTCTTCCAGCGTTCGGTGATGGAGGTATCCCCGCCCGTCGGGACCGATGTACATGTCGATGTCGGCAGGTCCTGCATAGGCGTTTATTGACCGCCTTACCAGAATGCCTCGGGTCGGAACATCGGCCTCGACGTGCGACCATGGATCGCAGTCCTGCTCCTGCCCCGAAATCCGCCGCCACAGGTTCGCCGCCCATACTTGCGGCAAGAAGCGCATCTCGATCGAATAGTCGCAGGCCTGCGGCCGTGCCAGAACGCCCATGCCGGCAGCCGCAATCAGCGCCGACACCGTGACACCGAGGAATTTGCGCTTGCCCATGCCAGCCTGATAGCTCAGGGGGCGCACATTCCAAGACGGAGATTACCATGCGACCTTCCGGACGTGCGCCCGACGAAATGCGCGCCATCGAGATCCAGACCGGCTTCACCAAGCATGCCGAAGGGTCCGTTCTCATCTCCTTCGGCGACACCCGCGTGCTCGTCACCGCCTCGGTCGAGGAAAAGGTGCCGCCGTTCCTGCGCGGCAAGGGCGAAGGCTGGGTCACCGCCGAATACTCGATGCTCCCCCGCGCCACGCACACCCGCGGCAGCCGCGAGGCGGCCAAGGGCAAGCAGTCGGGCCGCACTCAGGAAATCCAGCGCCTGATCGGCCGCAGCTTGCGCGCCGTGGTCGACATGAAGAAGCTCGGCGAGCGCCAGATCGTGCTCGACTGCGACGTGCTGCAGGCCGATGGCGGCACCCGCACCGCCTCGATCTCGGGCGCATGGGTTGCCCTGCGCCTTGCCGTCGACAAGCTGATGGCGGACGGCAAGATCAAGGAAGACCCGATCACCGGCCGCGTCGCCGCGATCTCCTGCGGCATCTGCGAAGGCACCCCGGTGCTCGATCTCGACTACCTCGAGGACAGCTCGGCCGATGCCGACGCCAACTTCGTGCTGATCGAAGGCGGCAAGATCGCCGAAGCCCAGGCCACTGCCGAAGGCGCAACGTATGACGAGGAAGGCCTGCTGCGCCTCCTGCGCCTCGCCCGCATCGGTTGCGATCGCATCTTTGCCGAACAGGCCAAGGCCGTCGGTCGCTGATCTCCCACCCGTTCCTGCTTCCCCGGCTTCGGCCAGGGAAGCAGGGCAGACAAAAAAGCAGAGCATGACCCGCAAGCTTGGTAACACCCGCCTCGTCATTGCCACGCACAATGCGGGCAAGCTGAAGGAAATTTCGGCCCTGCTGGCCCCGTTCGGCGTCGACTGCGTGTCGGCCGGCGAACTTGGCCTGCCCGAGCCCGAAGAAACCGGCACGACCTTTGTCGAGAACGCCCTGCTGAAAGCCCATGCCGCTGCCAAGGCCGCCAACTTGCCGGCCCTGGCCGATGACAGCGGCCTTTCGGTAGTCGCGCTGGACGGGCGCCCCGGCGTCTACACCGCCGACTGGGCCGAACGGCAATGGTTCGAGGGGCCCAAGGGCCGCGACTGGTTCATGGCGATGGGCAAGGTCGAAGGCCTGCTGTGCGAACAGGGCGCGGACGTCGACCGGTCCTGCTGGTTTTCCTGCGTCCTCGCCATCGCCTGGCCGGACGGCGAGGAAGCCGTCTACGAAGGCCGCGTCAACGGCGCCTTCTCGTGGCCGCCGCGCGGCGAGATGGGCTTCGGCTACGACCCCGTCTTCGTGCCCCAGGGCCGCGACGTGACTTTCGCCCAGCTCGATCCCGAGGAAAAGCACAAGATCAGCCACCGCGCCGACGCCTTCGCCAAGCTGGTGGCGGAGCAGTTCGCAGGTTAATCCGCCCCATGGCCCGCGCGCTCTACATTCACTGGCCGTTCTGCCTCGCAAAGTGCCCCTATTGCGACTTCAACAGCCATGTCCGCGAGCGGGTCGAGAATGACCGCTGGCAAGCAGGGCTGCTGGCGGACATGCGACGCGAACACGAAGTGGCAGGCGGCGAGGCGCTGTCGTCGATCTTTTTCGGCGGCGGCACGCCTTCGCTGATGCCCCCTGCCCTTGTCGCGCGATTGCTCGACGAAGCGCAGAAACTCTGGGGTTTTGCCGAAGACATCGAGATCACGCTGGAGGGCAATCCCTCTTCCGTGGAGGCGGCCAATTATGCCGCACTGGCCGACGCCGGCGTCAACCGCGTGTCGCTCGGCCTTCAGGCGCTCGACAACAAAACGCTGCGCTTCCTTGGCCGACTTCACGACGCTTCAGAGGGGTTGAAAGCCCTTGAAGTGGCACAGAAGCGGTTCTCACGCGTCAGTTTCGACCTGATCTACGCCCGCCCGGGCCAGAGCCTCGATGCCTGGCAGCGCGAGCTGGCCCATGCCCTGTCCTATGGCACCGGACACCTCTCGCTCTACCAGCTGACCATCGAGCCGGGCACCAGGTTCGCCACCATGGTACGCCAGCACGAGTTCGAGCCGCTGGACGAGGATGCCTGCGCCGACATGTTCGCGCTCACCCGCGAAATGACCGCCGCCGCCGGCCTCCCGGCCTACGAGATCAGCAATCACGCCCGCCCCGGCGAGGAGAGCCGCCACAATCTGACCTACTGGCGCTATCAGGACTATTGCGGCATCGGCCCCGGCGCCCACGGTCGCCGGGGCGGCGTGGCGACGACCCGCCATCGCAAGCCGGAAAACTGGCTCGACGCGATCGACCGCAACGGCCATGGCATCAACGAAACACGCGAACTCGGCCGCCGCGAACAGGCGAGCGAGGCCATGCTGATGGGCCTGCGGCTTGGCGAAGGCGTCGACCTCGAGGCGCTGGCGGGTCGCTTCGGCCTCACCCCAGACCAGCTCTGCGTCGGCGGCAAGGCGGCTTTCTATGAAACGCAAGGCCTTGTCTGGCGCCAGGGCAGCCGCCTTGGCGTGACCGATCAGGGTATGGCGCTGCTCGACGGGCTGCTGGCCGAACTGGTTCCCGCCGATCTCGTCGAGACATGACCAAGGCGGACCTGCTCGAAGCCTGGGGCAATCACCTCGCCCATGCCCGGCGGCGCAGTCCGCATACCAGCCGCGCCTATATCGCCGCCGCCGCCCGGCTGATCGACGGTCTTGGCGCAACCGACTGGAACGCGCTTGCCGCCCTCGATCCCGGATCGCTGCGCCTCCATCTTGCCGACAGGCGCGAGGACGGCATCGGCAACGTCTCCGCCGCGCGGGAGCTTTCGGCGATCAAGAGCTTCCTTGCCTTTGCCCGGCAGCAGGCAGGCGTGCCGGAACGCGCCGGTCCGCGTGTGCGCGGGCCGCGCGTCAAGAAAGGCATTCCGCGCCCCGTCACGCCCGATGAAGCCGTGAACCTCGCCGCCATGGTGGAAGAAGACGCCCGCGAGGAATGGATCGGCGCGCGCGACCGGGCGGTGCTGCTGCTGCTCTACGGCGCGGGCATGCGTATCGCCGAAGCCCTGTCGCTGACCGGCGCGGCGCTGCCATTGGCCGAGACGATCACCGTCACCGGCAAGGGCAACAAGCAGCGGGTCGTGCCGCTGCTGCCGATCGTGCGGGAGGCGGTCGCCGATTACATTCGCAAGTGCCCCTGGCCGCTGGAGCGGGACGGCGCGCTGTTCCGCGGCGCCAAGGGCGGAGCGCTTGCGCAGGGCATGGTGCAGAAGGCCATGGCGCGGGCGCGCATCGCGCTCGGCCTGCCGTCGACGGCGACCCCGCATGCGCTCAGGCACAGTTTCGCCACCCACCTGCTCGGGGCCGGGGCGGACCTGCGCAGCTTGCAGGAACTGCTTGGCCACGCCAGCCTCGGCTCGACGCAGATCTACACCAAAGTGGATGCGGCAACTTTGCTGGACGTCTACCGCCACGCGCATCCGCGCGAGCAGGGATGATCGACCGGGGAGCGCAGCCGCTCCCCGACGACAATTTCCACCGATGTCAGATCGCGCCTTCCTCGCCCGCCAGCAGGAAGCGCCAGATCGCGGCGCCGATGGCAGCCCCGATCAGCGGCGCAACCCAGAAGGCCCAGAGCTGGGGAAGCGCCGCCGTCTCGGCGAACAGCGCCACGCCGGTCGAGCGCGCGGGGTTCACCGAGGTGTTGGTGACCGGGATCGACACGAGGTGGATCAGCGTCAGGCAAAGGCCGATGGCGAGCGGGCCGAAACCGGCCGGCGCGCTCTTCGAGGTCGATCCGAGGATCACCACGATGAACCCGGCGGTCAGGATCATCTCGATCAGCAGCGCCGCATGCAGCGAATAGGCGCCGGGAGAAAGCGGACCATACCCGTTGGTGGCGAAGCCGCCGGGTTCCCAGCCCGCCTTGCCCGAAGCGATGGAATAGAGCGCCGCCGCCGCGACGATCGCACCGATCACTTGCGCGATCCAGTAGGGGATGAGGTCCTTCCAGTCGAGCCGGCCGCCCACCGCCATGCCCAGCGACACCGCCGGATTGAAATGCCCCCCGGAAATCGAGCCCACCGCATAGGCCATGGTCACGACCGTGAGGCCAAAGGCCAGCGCCACGCCGGCAAAGCCGATACCCAGTTCAGGAAAACCCGCTGCAAGAACGGCTGCACCGCAGCCTCCGAAAACAAGCCAGAACGTACCGAAAAATTCAGCGGCCAATCGCTTGGACATGACGTCTGCTCCCCTGTGGTTGCGGGGAAAGACTACGTCACTATGCGTAGACTGAATAGGCGAGATTTATTCCAAGACGATAGCGCGGCTCGATTTTCTGGAGCGAAGTAAATCTAGCGCGTGGACTTCCACGTGAGCACCCGCCAGAAGTACCAGGCCATCGTGATTGCTGCGAGTGCGAGGGTTGCCCAGCCGATCCACTGCCCCGCTTCGGTGAAGCGGTGCCCCAGCCACTGCCCGCCCATCAGCAAAAGCGTGTTCCACACCGCCGCGCCCGCCGCCGTATAGAGCAGGAACGGCACGTGCCGCATGTGCGAAAGCCCCGCCGGAACCGAGATCAGCGTCCGGAACATCGGCATGAAGCGCATGACAAACACGATCCAGTGGCCATGACGGCGGAAAAACCGCCCGGCGCGCTCGACATCGTGCCACTCCATCGTCAGCCAGCGCCCCCAGCGGTCGACCAGCGGTTCCATGCGCTCGTAGCCGAGGCGATCGGCAATCAGGAACAGGATGTAGTTGCCCAGCGTGCAGCCCGCGGTGCCCGCCAGCAGCACTGGCGCAAAGCTCATCGTGCCGCGCGCGAGGGCGACCCCGGCCACACCCATGATGAGCTCGGAAGGGATCGGCGGCACCAGGTTTTCCAGCACCATCAGCAAGGCGATGCCCCAGTAGCCGCCGCCCTCGATCAGGCGGATGACCCAATCATCCATGTCGGAAATTCCAAGGAACTACAGAGCAGCGCGCCGTTACATGGCGGCGTGGCGGACCGCGATGGCATCCCAGATCATCGCGCAGGTATCGGTGCCGTTGAAACGGTCGATGGCGACGATGCCGGTGGGCGAAGTCACATTGATTTCCGTCAGCCATTTTCCGCCAATCACGTCGATGCCGACAAAAACCAGCCCGCGCGCCTTCAGTTCCGGCCCCATCGCCGCGCAGATCGCCAATTCGGTCGAAGTGAGCTCGGTCGCCTCGGCGGAACCGCCGACGGCAAGGTTCGAGCGGAACTCGCCCGCGCCCGGCTTGCGGTTGATCGCCCCCGCCACCACGCCGTCGACCAGCACGATGCGCTTGTCGCCCTCGGCGACGTCGGGAAGGAACGGCTGGACCATGAAGGGTTCGACCCAGGCGTTCTGGAACATCTCGACCAGCGCCCCGAGATTGCTGCCGTCGGCAGGCACGCGGAACACCGCCTTGCCGCCATTGCCGTGCAGCGGCTTGACGACAAGATCACCGCCGAGGCCGGCCGCGACCTGCCGTTCCTGGAAGGCGCGCACGTCCTCGATCCGGCGGGCGATGAGTGTGGGCGGCATGAAGCGCGCGAAATCGAGCACGAAGACCTTTTCCGGCGCATTGCGCACCGAGGCGGGATCGTTGGCGACCAGCGTCTGCCCGGCCAGCCGTTCCAGCAAGTGAGTCGCGGTGATGTAGCCAAGGTCGAACGGCGGATCCTGCCGCATCAGCACCACGTCGACATCGGCGACAAGGTCGATCAGCCGGTACTCGCCGCGGGTGAAGTGCGCGCCCTCGACGCGCTGCACCGTCACCGGCGCGCCCCAGCAGGTAAGCCGCCCGGCCGCGCCGTAGGACGCGTCGTAGGCCAGGGTGCGCACGTCATAATGGAACAGCGTGTAGCCGCGCGCCTGGGCGGCAAGCATGAGGGCGAAGGACGAATCGCCCGCGATGTTGATCGTCTCGAGCGGGTCCATCTGGACGGCGATGCGCAGGGTCATGAATCACTGTTCCTTGGGGGGATTGCGGAACCGCCGGTTAATCGGAATCGGCGACGTGCGCGACTAGTTTCGCATCCGCCGCGGGAAAGCCCCCGCGATATCTCGAAACAGGATGGTCTTCATGCACAATTCCCCCTTGAGCCAAGCCAACCCGTTCAAACTGGCCGCAGTCCTTGCGGCAGGGGCGACGATGCTGGTTTTCGGCAGCGTAGTCGCCGCCGCCAACCCCGAGCCGCATCCCACCGGCCATCCCGCTGACCACCCGACCTCGCACCCCACCACGCATCCGGGCGAGCACCCGTCCCCGGCGCCCAGCGAACACCCCAAGCCGCACGGCTGAGCCTGGGCGGCCTGACCAGACCCCCCGCTGTCATCCGCCGGGCTGCCAGGCATTGGTGATCCGGCGGGGCCAGCACCCCGGCGCCAGCAGCAGGACATCAATCCTGAGGTTGTCGCCGGGTTTCTGGTATCGCGCCGCCAGCACTTGCGCCGCCGCCGCCACCCGGCGCAGGCGATAGGCGTCGATCGCATGCCCCAGATCCTCGGCCCGCGAACGCCACTTCACTTCCACGAAGCAGAGTGTCCGCCCGCGCCGGACCACCAGGTCGACCTCGCCCCGCACCGTCTTCGCGCGCCGCGCCAGAACGCGCCAACCGCTTAGCCGCAAGTACCACAACGCAAGCGTCTCGCCCCGCCGCCCCTGCCGCTCCGCATGGGCGCGCCGATCGCTCACTTCAGTTCCAGCGCCCGCGCATAGAGCATCTTGCGATCGAGTCCGGTCGCCTTGGCCACGCTGGCCGCGGCCTGCGAGGGCTTGGCCTGCTCCAGCGCGCTGCGCAGCAGGGCATCCACATCGACCTCGCCCAGCAGTTCGTCTCCCGGCGGCGCCACCAGCAACACGATCTCGCCCTTGGGCGGATGAGCGGCGTAATGCGCGATCAGGTCCTGCGGGGTGCCGCTGCGGCATTCCTCGAACTTCTTCGTCAGTTCGCGCGCCACCGCCACTTCGCGGCCCGGCAGCACCGAATCGATAGCCTGCAGCGAATCCTCCAGCCTCGGCGCGGTTTCGTAGAAGATCAGCGTCGCGGGAACCTTGGCCAGATCCGCAAGCACCCCCTCGCGCGCCCTCGCCTTGTTGGGGAGGAACCCGGCAAACAGGAAACGGTCGTTGGGCAGACCCGAGAGCGTCATCGCCATGACCGCGGCATTGGCTCCGGGCAGGCTGGTGACGGCGATCCCGCGCTCGCGGGCGGTGCGCACCAGACGGTAGCCGGGGTCCGAAATCAGCGGGGTTCCGGCATCGCTGACCAATGCCACCGGCTCGCTCTCCATCAGCGCCAGCAGACGCTCGCGGTCACCCTCGCCGGCATGGTCGTCGTAGCGAATCATCCGTTGCTTGATGCCGAGATGATGCAGGAGCTTGCCGGTCACCCGGGTATCCTCGCAGGCAACCGCGCTGACGCCCCGCAGCGTCTCGACCGCCCGCAAGGTTATGTCCCCGAGGTTGCCAATCGGGGTTGCGACTATGTAGAGGCCCGGTGAAAGACTGTTTTCCATCATCGGCCTAATGGCCCAAGGACCACGGGAGCGGCAAGCAATGTTCGACACGACCCTCATCGGGCGTACCCATCGGCGCAACTTCCTTGCCGGAGCCGCCATGGCCCTGCTCGCCGGCTGCGCGGTCGTTCCCAAGGCCCCTGCCCCCGGCCCGGCGCCGACGCCGACACCGAGCGAGAACAATGTCGTCGCCACCGACACCGACCGCCACCGCATCGCGCTGCTGGTTCCGGTCACCGGCCCGAACGCGGGCGTTGGGCAGTCGCTGGCCAATGCCGCGAACATGGCGCTGCTCGATACCGGCGCCAAGAACCTGCGCATCACCACTTACGACACCGGCACCAACCCCGGCGAGGCCGCACGCAAGGCCGTGGCGGACGGCAACAAGCTGATCCTCGGCCCGCTGCTGGCGGACGACATCGGCGCGGTCCGCGCCGTCGCCAAGCCTGCCAGGGTGCCGCTCATCTCGTTCTCGAACGACGAGGAAGCCGCCGGAGCCGACGTGTTCGTGATCGGCAACCTGCCCGGCCAGTCGGTCGCACGCACGGTGGCCTATGCCCGCCAGCAGGGCGTCTCGAGCTTTGCCGCCCTTGTCCCGCGCGGCGACTACGGCCAGCGCGTCAGTGCATCGCTGCTTTCGACCGTGCGCGCCAGCGGCGGCACCGTGCTGGCGATGGAGCCCTATGACCGCACCGCCGCCTCGATCAGCGCCGCGGCCACGCGCATCAAGGCCAAGGGCGGCTACGACGCGCTGCTGATCGCCGACAGCGGCAGCCTCTCGGCCCGCGCCGCCACCGCCTACCGTGCGGGCGGCGGCACCACTTCGGTCCGCCTGCTCGGCACCGAGCTGTGGAGCGGCGAAAAGGAGCTGGCGGCCTCGCCGTCGCTGAACGGCGCGTGGTTCTCCACCGTTTCGGACGCGCGCTTCGGCCAGTTCTCCAAGAGCTACCGCGCCCGCTTCGGCGTGCAGCCCTTCCGCATCGCCACGCTCGGCTACGACGCGGTTCTGCTCACCTTGCGCGTCGCGCGTGACTGGAAGCAGGGCGCCGCGTTCCCGACGGCGGCGATGTTCGCGCAGGACGGCTTCCTCGGTGTCGACGGCGCTTTCCGCTTCAACCGCAACGGCCTGATCGAGCGCGCGCTGGAAGTGCGCACCGTCTCTGCCGGCGCGGTGAAGGTGATCGACGCCGCACCGACCGGCTTCGCCACGGGTAAATAACGGGACAGACGGGGCGTCCGGAGCGGCGCCCCACTCCTTTTGTTCTCTTTTTCTTCCACTTTTCCCCAATCGCTGCGAAAAATCGGGCATGCACGCTTGATCGCGGATTTTCCGCCTGCCTATAGTCGCAGCCATGTCCGACGACCTCTTCGAAAAGCTCCCCTCCGCGGGCGGTGAAACCTACGACGGTTCGGCCATCGAAGTGCTGGAGGGGCTTGAGCCCGTCCGCCGCCGTCCGGGCATGTACATCGGCGGCACGGACGAGCGCGCGCTGCACCACCTCGCCGCCGAAGTGCTCGACAACGCGATGGACGAAGCCGTCGCGGGCCACGCCAACCGCATCGAGGTGACGCTGGAAGAGGAACCGGGCACTGCCGGACGCCTTACCATCACCGACAACGGCCGCGGCATCCCGGTCGACGAGCATCCCAAATATCCGGGCAAGTCGGCCCTCGAAGTGATCCTTTCCACCCTGCACTCGGGCGGCAAGTTTTCCGGCAAGGCCTATGCCACCTCGGGCGGTCTGCACGGCGTCGGCATCTCGGTGGTCAACGCCCTTTCGGTGAAGACCCGCGTGGAAGTCGCCCGCAACAAGGAACTCTTCGCGCAGGAATTTTCGCGCGGGGTAACGCTGGGGCCATTGCAGAAAGTCGGCGCCGCGCCCAACCGCCGGGGCACCGCCGTCACCTTCACGCCCGATACCGAAATTTTCGGCGACCAGAAGTTCAAGCCCGCGCGCCTGTTCAAACTGGTGCGCTCGAAGGCCTACCTCTTCGCCGGTGTCGAGATCCGCTGGAAGTGCGCGCCCGCACTCGCGGTGGACGGCATTCCCGCCGAGGCGACCTTCCAGTTCCCCGGCGGCCTGGCCGACCACCTTGCCGAACAGATCGGCAGCCGCGAATGCGTGACCACGCAGTTCTTCTCCGGCAGCCAGGAATTCCCGCGCGGCGAGGACGGCTCCGAACAGGGGCGGGTCGAATGGGCGATCGCCTGGCCGCTCTACTCGGACGGCTCCTATTCCTGGTACTGCAACACCATTCCCACGCCCGACGGCGGCACCCACGAACAGGGCCTGCGCGGCGCGCTGACCAAGGGTATCCGCGCCTTTGCCGACCTGGTCGGGCAGGCCAAGAAGGCCAAGGACATCACCCCGGACGACGTGGTGACCGGCAGCGAAGTCATGCTTTCGGTCTTCATCCGCGATCCGCAGTTCCAGAGCCAGACCAAGGACCGCCTGACCAGTCCGGAAGCCGCGCGCATGGTGGAAGCGGCCGTGCGCGATCACTTCGACCACTTCCTGACCGACAACATGGAGCGCGGCAAGGCGCTGCTCGGCGCGGTCATGGAGCGCATGGACGAACGCCTGCGCCGCAAGGCCGAGCGTGAGGTCAAGCGCAAGACTGCCACCAACGCCAAGAAGCTGCGCCTGCCCGGCAAGCTCACCGATTGCTCGGGCGAAACGGATGCCGAGACCGAACTCTTCATTGTCGAAGGCGATTCGGCAGGCGGTTCGGCCAAGCAGGCGCGTGACCGCAAGACGCAGGCGATCCTGCCGATCCGCGGCAAGATCCTCAACGTCGCCAGCGCCACGGCCGACAAGATCCGCGCCAATCAGGAAATCGCCGACCTCGGCCTCGCGCTCGGCTGCGGCACCCGCAAGGACTGCAACGCCGACGACCTGCGCTACGACCGCGTGGTCATCATGACCGACGCCGACGTCGACGGCGCCCACATCGCCACGCTGTTGATGACGTTCTTTTTCCAGGAAATGCCGGAAATCGTGCGGCGTGGGCACCTCTACCTCGCCCAGCCGCCGCTCTACCGCCTGACTTCGGGCTCGACGTCCGCCTATGCCCGCGACGACGAGCACCGCGCCGAACTGGAACAGACGATGTTCAAGGGCAAGAAGGTCGAAGTCGGCCGCTTCAAGGGTCTGGGCGAGATGAACCCCCAGCAACTGCGCGAGACGACGATGGCCCCGGCGAGCCGCTCGCTGATCCGCATCACCCTGCCGCCCGAATACGAAGGCCGCGCGGCGGTGAAGGACCTCGTCGACCGCCTGATGGGCCGCAATCCCGAACACCGCTTCCAGTTCATCCAGAACCGCGCGGGCGAAATCGATCCCGAACTGATCGACGCCTGAGGCGCCGATCAGTCCGATGGGATTCTTACTGGGCGCCGGAAGACGCTGCCGGCGCTACGGGCGTAGCCGCCACCGGGATCGGCGCGGGCGCGGAAGTCGCAGTGAAGGTCACATCCTCGTCGAGGAATCCCTTGACCGGGGAGCCCGGCGCGATGAACGCGCTGGTTCCAGTGGTCAGGAACCCGGCAATCGGCACGAAGGCAATGGCCGCAACAACGCCGCCCGTGCCGGTAACACCCTTGTCGTCGAACGTGCCGGTCACGCGGATATTGCGATCGCCGAGACGGATCGACACGACACGCGCGCCGATATAGCCCGACTTGCCCCACATGCCCTTGTTGCGCACTTCGGTGATTTCGCCGATCGCCGGCGTGCCAGCCGGGATCACGACCATGCCATTACGCTCGATGTTGGCGGCAACTTCCATCTGGATACGCTGGCCGACCTTCAGCTTCTTGCCCTTGGTCGTCAGTTCCTCACGCGTGAGCAGCGGAACCTCAAGGCCTGCGCGCAGGATGTTGTCCTGCGGCTGCGCGACCAACACGGCAACCTGCTTTTCGGCTGGAGCCACCGCCGGATTCACCCCCGGAGTCACGGCTGCCTCCTGTTGCTGTGCCTGACCCGCAGCAGCAACCGACACCAGCAGGCAGAAGCCCGCGGCATACTTCAATTTCATGCTAATTCCCCCTGTGAGGCAAGAATACCTCAAGGGCGAGATTAGAATTTCCGGGCAACCACTGTCAAACCCAATACGCTGTTCGAAAAAGTTAAAACCATGACAGCAACGGTTACTCGCCGGTTTGGAATCGGCCTGAAGACTGCCCAAGGAGCGCGGTTTTTCCGCCCTCTGGACTAGGCTGGCCGGTTCCTAGCGCATCCGCTTGAGGAATAGCCCGCTCTCGCGCTTCTCGGTGGCGAAGTTGGGCAGGGTCTGCACCAGTTCCGACAACCGCGAGAACCCATAGCTGCGCGCATCGAAGCTCGATCGGTTGGCCACCCGCTGGCCGACTTCGGACAGGCTGGCGAACCCGCCCTCGTCACGCTTGCTGGCCTTCCACGCCTCGCCGATCAGTTTCACGAGGTCGGCATCGAGGGGCGGCGGGGCCGACGACGGCGCCGCGTTGTCGTCGGCATCGGCGTCGGGCAGCGTATCGAGGTCGATGAAACGGGTACAGGCCTCGCGGAACGCCTCCGGCGTGCGGCTTGTGCCGAAACCGTAGACCGGCGTGCCGTTCTGGCGGATCCGGATGGCGAGCGGCATGAAATCGCTGTCGCTGGTCATCAGGCCAAAACCGTCGATATGGCCGCCGTAAAGCAGGTCCATCGCATCGATGGTCATCTTCATGTCGGTGGCGTTCTTGCCCTTGGTCACGTCAAACTGCTGCTGCGGCTCCAGCGCATGGCGCAGCACCAGCTTCGACCAGCCTTTCAGCGAGACCTTGCTCCAGTTGCCGTATACCCGCCGGACATTGACCGAACCCAGGTCGCCCAGAATGGTCAGCGCCGCCTCCAGATTGGCGGGCGAGGCATTGTCGGCATCGATCAACAGCGCGATATTGCGCGCGGCGCGCGGCTTGGCTGCGGGCACTTCAGGCTCCTTCCGGTTGGGGCTGATCCTCGCAATGGGCGGCAGGGCGCAAGGTTGCCCGGCGCCAGACTATGGCGAAAAAGGCCAGCAACACCAGCGGCATGATCGGAACAGACAGGTTCAATGCCAGGGGCCTGGCAAAGGCCGTGGCCACGAAGGCGAGCAGCACCACCAGCTTTTCGTAAGGCAGGAACCCGCCCCGCAGCCCCTCTCCCGTGAGCCATAGCATCGGGAAGGCCAGCAGCACCATGTCGTAGTCGAGCACGAACGGCGTTGCGAGCGGCGCTCCCGCCAGAACCAGCGCCGCCAGCCCCGGCCGCCACCCTTTGCGCCAGCCATGGGTCACGACCAGCGCCGCGACCATTGCCGCCACCAGCGCCTGCACCGCATAGGCAGCCACGCTCGCCGTCCCCAGCAGGCGCAGCGCCGCAAATACGCTTGTCATCTTGCCAAAACCCACGGCGCCATCAGCCATCGCGATCTGTGCACGCGCGCTCGCGTCCAACCACTCTACCCAGAGCTGCGGGCCGAACGCCCAGGCCGACAGTCCCGCCAGCAGCAGCGCGGTGGTCGCGGCCACCAGCACCACCTTCCATTCGCGCGAGGCGATGAGCGCCAGCGGCACCAGCACGCCGAACTGCGGCTTGACCGTCGCGAGGCCGAGGCACAGGCCTGCCAGCACGGGCTGGCGGCGAACCAGAAGCAGCCCCGTTCCCAGCAAGGCAGCGAGCAGCCACGAGGTCTGCCCATGGGTCACCACGATCACCATCGCCGGATAGGCCAGAAGCGGCAGCCACAGCGGCATGCCGAGGCGCGCCAGTACCGGCAGTTCACGCCACCAGACCCGCACCGCCGCCACATAGAGCGCGCCTGTCGCCAGCAGCCATGCCGCCAGTGCCGGGAAATAGCCCAGCCAGCCGAGCGGCCAGCACAGCGCCAGGAACGAGGGCGGATAGAAAAACGCGGTGTAACCGCTCGCCGAGGCAAAAAAGGTGCGCTGCGCCGCAATATGCGCCGCCGCGTCATACGGGTCGGCGCCGGAGATCAGCATCCGCCCCGTGGTCCAGAAACTGATGAAGTCGCTGCCCAGCAGGAACCCATTGGCGTCCACCCCGCCGTGCGAGGTCGCCAGCAACCAGATCACCATCGCCGCATTGAGCAGGGCGAGCAGGCGCAGGTAGCCCCGCACCCGGCCCGCGCCCAGCCAGTTCATTTCACGCAAGATAAGCAGCCCCAATTTTGCGACTGCTTGCAACGCCCCGGCGGCGAAGTCCATGCCTTCGATAAGAGCCGCGCCAGATCGCTTGCCATGCGGCGAGGCAAAACCTACCCATCAAGCGATCAACTAAGGATGGATGATGCAGCGTTTCGAAGGCACCGGCAGTTACGTCGCCACGGACGACCTCAAGGTCGCGGTCAATGCGGCCGTGCTGCTGCGCCGTCCGCTGCTGGTGAAAGGCGAGCCGGGCACCGGCAAGACCGTGCTGGCCGAACAGATCGCCGCCTCGCTCGGCGCCCCGCTGATCACCTGGAACGTCAAGTCCACCACCAAGGCGCATCAGGGCCTTTACGAGTACGACGCGGTCGGCCGCCTGCGCGACGGCCAGCTCGGCGATGCCCGGGTCCATGACATCAACAACTACATCCGCCGCGGCAAGCTGTGGGAAGCCTTCACCTCCCCGCGCCTTCCGGTGCTGCTGATCGACGAGATCGACAAGGCCGACATCGAGTTCCCCAACGACCTCCTTGCCGAACTCGATCGCATGGCCTTCGACGTCTACGAGACGGGCGAGCACGTCGCCGCCGCCGAACGCCCGATCGTCGTCATCACCTCGAACAACGAGAAGGACCTGCCCGACGCCTTCCTGCGCCGGTGCTTCTTCCACTACATCAAGTTCCCCGACCGCGAGACGATGCAGGCCATCGTCGACGTGCATTTCCCGGGCATCCAGAAGACGCTGGTCACCCGCGCGATGGAGATCTTCTACGAACTGCGCGAAGTGCCCGGGCTCAAGAAAAAGCCCTCCACCAGCGAATTGCTCGACTGGCTGAAGCTGCTGCTGGCCGAGGACATGCCGCTCGACGTGTTGCAGAACCAGGATGCCGCCAAGGCGATCCCGCCGCTCCACGGAGCCTTGCTCAAGAACGAACAGGACGTCATGCTGTTCGAAAGGCTCGCCTTCATGGCGCGCCGGGGGAACTGACACGATGACCGCACCTTACACCGGGGGCTGCGTCTGCGGCGCCGTCACGCTCGCGATCGCGGGCGAACCGGTCGCCACGCGCCAGTGCTGGTGCCGCCAGTGCCAGCAGCTTGCCGCCGGCGGCCCCACCAACAACGCGATCTTCAAGGCCGAGGACGTCGCCATCGACGGCGATCTTGCCGCCTCGGCATGGCAGGCCGCCAGCGGCAACAGGCTGACCTTCCACTTCTGCCCCCGATGCGGCACCCAGATCTTTGCGCAGAGTTCGGCCCGCCCGCACCTCAAGACCATGCGCCTCGGCGCGCTCGATGCCGGACACGGCCTCAAGCCCGACGCCGTGATCTGGACCGAGGACGCACCGCAATGGGCAATGATCGACCCCGCGCTGGAGCAGTGGCCGCGCCAGCCCCCGCCGCCGCCCGGTGTCGATCCCCGGTAGGGTTGGCCCCAGCAAGACCAGCGTCGCCGAGCGCCGGACGGGTGCCCCACACCCTTTCAGGTCAGGCGTCGTAGGCCGAGATATACTCGAACATCACGGTCAGGGCGGCGCGATCCTGCTCGCTGATCTCCGGACGCCAGATCTCGAAAAGCAGAACGACGCGGTCGTCCTCGCCGCGGTTCCATGCCTCATGCTCGATGCTGTCGTCGAAGATCAGCAACTTGCCCGGCTCCCACGAACGCACCTCGTTGCCCACGCGCAGGCTGCACCCCGGCGGCACCACCAAGGGCAAATGGCAGATCAGGCGGGTATTGAGGAACCCGGTGTGCGCGGGGATATGCATGCCGGGCTTGAGCCGCGAAAACAGTGCCATCGGCGAACGACCGGCGATGCGCGGGATCGGCGCAGCTTCCAGGGCCGCCATCGTGCGCGGGCAGCGCTCGGCCTGGCGCGCCACCGGCTCGCCGCCGCGCCAGAGATAGAGGGCGCCCCAGCGCGGATCGCCCAGCATGGCATTGGCCTTGGGAGGCCGCCCCGGCTCGGATTCGACATAAGGCCGGAAACCATCCTCCTCGGCCAGCACGCCCTCCAGTTCCGCGCGAATGACCTCGCTTTGCGCCTCCAGCGCGGGAACCCAGTCGAAAGCCTCGCGCTCGTAGAACTGGTTCTGCGGCAGGCCGGGGAAATAGAAGCTCTGCGGCTGCTGGACAAAGACCTGCTTGCGCCCGGTCAGGATGTCGAGCGCCTCGGCGATCCTCGGGCTCATCGCCGCGCCGCGAATGCCTTCCTGCTCCAGCCGGCCGCGCAGTTCTTCCTCGTAACGCGAAGCGAAGCCGGAAATAGCCTCCCTGGCACGCTGGAGCGCACCTTGCAGGCCCTGCGGCACGTTCGGCGTCCGGGCGGCGGTGTCGAGCGCTGCCTGATAGAATGCCGTGGCGGCCCGGCTGTCGCCGATCTGGCCATGCGCCTCCCCCTTGAGCAGGAGGGCGCCGATATGGCGCGGGTCGGCTGCCAGCACCCTGTCGAGCACCGCATCCGCCTGGCGCGGGTCTCCCGCGAAGAGATAGGCCTGCGCCGCCGACAGCAGCGGCGGATCGGGAAGCTGCATCAGCGGCTCCAGCGCCGCAAGCGCTGCCGGGCCGTCCCGGCGCTGCAGCGCGCGGACGGCATCTTCACGAAGGCGGGCGATCTGATTCGGGGTAAGTTGCACGGTGCGATCTATAAAGCTTCGCGGCGCCCTCTCAATCGTCCGCCGGTCATCGGGCAGGCGTTTCCCACCCGCCGCGCGATAGGCTATGCGATGGGCATGAACGCTTGCCCGGCCCCTGCCCGCCTCGTTGCTTCCCTGTGCCGTTCGGCTGACCGGCGAGAGCGGCCATGCTGCTGAACTTCGTCGAGGAACTGCGCGCCGCGGGCATCGGCGCCTCGCTCAAGGAGCATCTGGTGCTGCTCGAAGCGCTCGACCGCGAGGTGATCGAGCGCACGCCCGAGGCGTTCTACTACCTCAGCCGGGCGACATTCGTGAAGGACGAAGGCCTGCTCGACCGCTTCGACCAGGTGTTCCAGAAGGTCTTCAAGGGCGTGCTGACCGACTATGGCCAGCAGCCGGTGGACATTCCCGAGGACTGGCTGCGCAAGGTGGCGGAGCGCTACTTCTCGCAGGAGGAAATGGAGCAGGTTCGGTCGCTGGGTTCCTGGGGCGAGATCATGGAGACGCTGAAGAAGCGTCTGGAGGAGCAGGAAAAGCGCCATTCCGGCGGCAACAAGTGGATCGGCACCAACGGCACCTCGCCCTTCGGCCATTCGGGCTACAATCCCGAGGGCATCCGCATCGGCGGTGAAGGCAAACACGGCCGCGCGATCAAGGTCTGGGAAAAGCGCGAATTCGCCAATCTCGACAACACCCGCGAACTCGGCACCCGCAATATCAAGGTGGCGCTGCGGCGCCTGCGCCGGTTTGCCCGCGAAGGCGCGGCCGAGGAGCTCGACCTCGACGAGACGATCCGGGGCACCGCCAAGCAGGGCTGGCTCGACGTGGTCATGCGTCCCGAACGCCACAATGCCGTAAAAGTGCTGCTGTTCCTCGATGTCGGCGGCTCGATGGATCCGTACATCGCGATGATGGAAGACCTGTTCAGCGCCGCCAGCGCCGAGTTCAAGAACATGGAGTTCTTCTACTTCCACAACTGCCTTTACGAAGGCGTCTGGAAGGACAACCGCCGCCGCTGGTCGCAGCGCACCCCGACCTGGGACCTGCTCCACAAGTTCGGCCATGACTACAAGGTGATCTTCGTGGGCGACGCGGCGATGAGCCCTTACGAAGTCAGCCATCCGGGCGGCTCGGTCGAGCATATGAACGAGGAGGCCGGCGCCGTCTGGCTGCAGCGCGTGACGCAGACGTATCCGGCCACCGTGTGGCTCAATCCCACGCCGGAGAACCAGTGGGGCTATTCCGGCTCCACCCGCATGATCCGCGAACTGATGGGCGGGGCGATGTTCCCGCTCACGCTCGACGGGCTCGACGCGGCGATGCGGGAGCTGTCGCGCAAGAAGGCGTGACGCTCAGCCTTTCGCGTCGACGCTAAACAATGCGGTGACGCTATCGGCGGATTTCAAAAAAGTAACCGCCATTGCCGATTGAGAACGTCCACCCCCTTCGTTAAGGGCGCCCCATTCGGGTGCGCAGAACCAAATCATAACAACACTGTATCGGTTGAATGGAGAAGCGGGTGCGCTTTCTCCAATAGGGGGAATTTATGCGTTTCATCAAGTACGGCCTCATCTCCGCAGCCCTTCTGGCCCAGCCGGCGCTCGCCGACGAAGCCAGGCTTTCCGGGCTGCGCGTCGAAGCCCGCGTCGGTCTGGAAACCCCGACCGTCAGCGACGACGACGTCTACAAGCTGGGGCAGTCGGTCTCGATTGGCGGCGAGATCGGTTATGACATTCCGGTCAGCACGAAAGTCACCGTCGGTCCCTTCGTGAACTACGACTATGCCCGCTCGAAGGACTGCGCGAGCGGCTACTGCCTGGGTTCGGACGGCAACCTGGCCGCAGGCGGCCGCATCGGCCTCAACCTCGGCTCCGCCCTCCAGCTTTACGGCAAGCTCGGCTACGACAGCATGAAGCTCAAGGCGACCTACGCAGGCGAATCCGGCACCGAAACGCTCGACGGCGTCATGGGCGGCATCGGTCTCGACTACAATCTGTCGAGCAAGGCCTATGTCGGCGTGGAGATCAACTACGCCGATCTCGGCAGCTTTGAAGGCATCAACTTCCAGCGCCGCCATGCCGTGCTCACCGGCGGCATCCGCTTCTAAGCAGCGGCGGCATCCTCAGGGCTTCGCCGAAACGGCGAAGCCCTGAGGCATCCTGTTCAGCGATAGAGCAGCAGATCGGCGACTTCGGCCTTCCACGCGGCTTCGTCCGCTCCGGCCGCCGCCTCCAGATCGCCTGGTAGCGCATCGGGATTGTCGACCCACTCCCGCAGCCCCGGACCGCCGTTGATGACGTCGATCGCAAGCCGCGTGAACTCGTACTCATACGGGAAATCCCGCCAGATCGGATAGTCGGGATAGAGGCGCCGGATCGCCTTGAACGCCAGTGCCTGAAGCCGCCAGGGCCGGAAGGCGTGGTGATCGTAGAACGGGCCCTCGGCATGGATCATCAGGCCGCTGCACAGGCTCTTCGCATGCTTGTGGAACGTCGGTTCGAACCAGCACTCGCGCAAGGCGCAGCCTTCCAGCCACTCGGGCGCAAAGCGCTGCATCTCGGCCAGAACCGCCTTGGCGTCGAGGTCGGGCGCGCCGAACAGCACTTCGAGCGGGCGCGTGGTGCCGCGTCCTTCCGAAACCGTCGCCCCCTCGATCATCACCGTCCCGGCATAGGCCCGCGCCATGTTGAGATTGGCGGCATTGGGGCTGGGATTGATCCACACCCGGTCGAGCGGCCAGCCGAATCCGGGGCCTTCCGGCTCCCAGCCGTCCATCGCGATCACCCGGTAATCGACGTTGAGCTTGAAGTGACGGATGAACCAGTGGCCCATCTCGCCCAGCGTCAGGCCGTGGCGCATCGGCATCGGTCCGGCACCGACAAAGCTCTCCTGCCCCGGCAGCAGCGTCAGCCCTTCTACCGGACGACCGGCGGGATTGGGACGGTCCAGCACCCAGACGCTCTTGCCCTGTTCCTGCGCCGCTTCCAGCAGATAGAGCAGCGTGGTGACAAACGTGTAGATGCGGCAGCCCAGGTCCTGGAGGTCGAACAGGAACACGTCGGCACTGGCCATCATCGCCGCGCTGGGGCGGCGCACTTCGCCATAGAGGCTGTAGACGGGGATGCCATAGGTCGGGTCCAGCTCGTCCGCCGTCTCGACCATGTTGTCCTGCTTGTCGCCCTTGAGGCCGTGCTGGGGGCCGAAGGCGCTTGTCACGTTCACCCCCGCCGCGATCAGCGCGTCAAGCGAATGGACGAGGTCCTCCGTCACCGAAGCGGGATGGGCGACAAGCGCGACGCGGCGCCCTTCGAGGGGCTTGCGCAGTTCAGGGTCCGCCAGCAGGCGATCGATACCGAATTTCATGACGCGGTGGGTGCCGCAAGCGCCTGCGTGAAGCAAGCCGGATCATGGAAGTCAGGCGCCTCGCCGCTGTGGGAAAGCGCCCAGAAGCTGCGCACGCCGCCCTCTTCCTCGATCACGGCCGTGAAGCCCATGCCGAGCGGCAGGTCCGGCAGGCCCGCGGCGGGAATGGCGGCATCGAAGATGGCGATGTCGGAGCCCTTGCGCATCGTGCATTCGGGTTCGCGCGGCATCGGCCGCTCGCTCATGCCCTCCCGGCGCGCGGTAAAGTCATAAGCGTTCCAGCGCTCGGACGGCGAGAGGTTGATCTCGACATAAGGCTCCGCGCCGGGCGCCTGGAGGAACAGCTCGAAACAGGTGGTGTTCCAGAGCCCGTCGGCCCGGCCCTTGCCCGCAAAGGCGGGAACCACCAGCTTGCCCGCACCCAGGATCCGCCAGCGCACACGCAGCCAGCTCTGGTCGAGGCCGATCACGCGGGCCTCCATCGAACGGACAAGGACGGGCGGATGGGCGGGGTGGCAGATCAGGTCGGACATGGCCCCTGCGTAGAGCCGCGCGGGTCATGCTGGCAATCCGGACCGCTTCGGTTTCGGCCGGATATCACCACGAACGCGACCAATTGCTTCATATCCTGCGCCCCCCATGCTAGGCGCCCCGCTCCCATAAACAAGAAGCACGGTCATGACCTACAAATCTTCCCTGCTCCGCGTCCTCGAAGAACGCGGCTACATCCACCAGACGACGGATGCCGAGGGCCTCGACGCTCTCGCAGAGAAGCAGGTCGTGCCGGGCTATATCGGCTTCGACGCGACCGCCGCGTCGCTGCACATCGGCAGCCTCGTGCAGATCATGATGCTGCGCCGCCTCCAGCAGACCGGCCACAAGCCGATCGTGCTGATGGGCGGCGGCACCACCCGCATCGGCGACCCGACCGGGCGCGACGAAAGCCGCAAGATGCTGTCCGACGAGACGATCGAGACCAACATCAAGGGCATCTTCTCGATCTTCTCGCGCCTGTTGAAGTTCGGCGACGGCCCGACCGACGCGGTCATGGTGAACAACCAGGACTGGCTGGGACAGCTCGGCTATATCCAGCTGCTCCAGGAAGTGGGCACGCACTTCACGGTCAACCGCATGCTCTCGTTCGATTCGGTCAAGCTGCGCCTCGAGCGCGAGCAGCCGATGACCTTCCTCGAATTCAACTACATGATCCTGCAGGGCTACGACTTCCGCCACCTCTGCAAGGAGAAGCAGGTGCGCCTGCAGATGGGCGGCTCCGACCAGTGGGGCAACATCGTCAACGGCATCGAACTGACCCGCCGCATGGACGGCAAGGAAGTGTTCGGCCTGACCACGCCGCTGCTCACCACCGCGGACGGCGCCAAGATGGGCAAGAGCGCCTCCGGCGCGGTCTGGCTCAACGAGGAGATGCTGCCGAGCTATGACTTCTGGCAGTACTGGCGCAATTGCGACGACCGCGACGTCGGCAAGTTCCTGCGCCTGTTCACCGACCTGCCACTGGACGAGATCGCCCGACTCGAAGCGCTTGAAGGCGCCGCGATCAATGATGCCAAGGTCGTTCTGGCCAATGAAGTGACCCGGCTGTGCCGCGGCGAGGATGCTGCCGTCGCCGCCGAAGCCACCGCCAGGGCAACGTTCGCGGGCGGCGGCCTCGGTCAGGACTTGCCGACGCTCGACGTCACCGGCGAAGGCGTTCGCCTCGGCGCGGCGCTCACCGAACTCGGCTTCACCGCCTCCAACGGCGAGGCCAAGCGCAAGATCGGTGAAGGCGCCGTGAAACTGGACGATGTCACCATGGATGATCCCGGCTTCCTGATCGAAGTGGCTTCCGGCGAAACCCGAAAGCTGAGCCTGGGCAAGAAGAAGCACGCGATCCTGCGCGGCGCCTGAAAGAGCCGCATCAATGCATTACTTCCGGCAGGCGGCAAAATCCTGCCGGAAGTTTACCGTTTGTTTGCCATTTTGATGCACTGTACCGTTTCACGGCGGCAACCAATAGGCGGACAAGAACATGAGTGCAGGAGCCCAGCTCTCTGTAACCGACAAGCGGCGGGCAACCCGCCACCCTGTCGATCACAAGCTGATCGCCGAGCATCGCCAACTGGGCGATGTCCACCTGCATATCGTCAACTTTTCCGCCCAGGGCTTCATGTGCAAGGGCGAGCTTGCGCTTGATCGCGGCGAACGGCTGGTGATGCGCCTGCCCGTGGTGGGACGGATCGAGGCCCACCTGATCTGGTCGCACGAAGGCCGCTCCGGCTTCCAGTTCGAACGCATCATCCGCATCGACGACTTCCTCAAGCTGGTCGACGCCACGCAGCCCAATCCGCGCCTCCGCCCGCGCCGGTAACACCTGCCAGCCATTGGCATCACGCAAGAAAGCCGCCCGGATCCGCTCCGGGCGGCTTTCTTGCGTGGCATCTTCACCGCACTGCAACATGAATTTTACGTCATGCTGCGATTACCTCTTGATACAGTATAACATCACCACTAGCCCAGGCGCCATGAAGACGCCCCAAGCCCGAATCGCCCTGCTGGCCTCTGCCGGCGCCCTTGCCACCACTGCCCTGCTTGCCGCACCGGGAGCCGCATTTGCCGCTGACGCTGACGCTGCCGCGACTGCAGACAGCGCTCATCCGCAGGAAAACGGCCCGGAAATCATCGTCACCGGCCGCGTGATCTCCGGCAATGCCGATCCGATCAGCGCGCCCGTGGTGCTGACCGGTGAGGCACTGACCCGCGACATCAAGCCGCAGATCGGCGAAATGCTGGCAAGCCTGCCCGGCGTCTCCAGCACCGGCTTCGCGCCGGGTGTCTCGCGCCCGGTCCTGCGCGGTTTTGACGGTCCGCGCGTGCAGGTGCTGCTTGACGGCATCGGCTCGCTCGATGCCTCCTCGGTGTCGGCCGACCACGCCGTCTCGCTCGACACGCTCAATGTCGAGCGTGTCGAAGTGCTCCACGGCCCCCGCGTCCTGCTTTACGCCAGCGATCCCTCGGGCGGCGCCGTCAACGCGGTGGACAAGCGCATCCCGCGCAGCGTGCCGGACAAGGCCTTCACCGTCGACGCGCTGGGTTCCTTCGGCACCGCCGCCGACATGGTGAACGGCGGCATTGCCACCAACGTGCGCCTTGCCAGCCGCCTCGTTGCCCACTTCGACGCTTCTTACTACCACAGCGATGACCTCCACGTCGGCGGCCACGTGCTCTCGCCCGAACTGCGCGCCGAAACGCTGACCCAGGCGAGCGACCTTGCCGCCGCCGGCGACCTGACCGGCGCCGCCACGCTCACCGAGCAGGCCAACGCCAAGGGCAAGATCGCCAACAGCGGCACCGAGGGCTGGAGCTACGGCGGCGGCCTCGCCTTCATCGACGACGGCGGCGACATCGGCGTCTCGGTGCAGCGTCTCGCCACCGACTACGGCATCCCGCCGCGTCCCTCGACCGATCCCGAGGCCACCAGCATCTCGCTGCGCCAGACCCGCGTCGACCTGCGCGCCGGGCTCAACCTCACCGGCTTCCTCAAGCGCCTCGAAGTGCGCGGCGCCTATGGCGACTACGAGCACGCCGAGATCGAGGACGGCGACATCGGCACCCAGTTCCACAACCAGGCCGTGGAAGTGCGCCTCCAGGCCGACCAGGCCAAGCGCGGCATCTGGAGCGGCTCGACCGGTGTCCAGTACTCGTCCTCGCGCCTCGACATCAGCGGCGACGAGGCCCTGCTGCCGGACAACAACACCAACCGCTTCGCGGTCTTCACGCTGCAGCAGCTGGAAGTCGGCCGCTTCGACCTCGAAGGCGCGCTGCGCTACGAGAACACGCAGATCCGCACGATCCCGGCCACCGAGCACCGCGATTTCGACCAGTACGCCGCCGTTGCCGGTGTCGCCTGGCACGCCACCGACACGCTGACCTTCTCGGCCAACTTCTCGCACGGCGAACGCGCACCGTCGGCCGAGGAACTCTTCGTCGACGGCCTGCATGACGCCACCCAGTCCTACGAACGCGGCAACCCGAACTTCACGGTCGAGAAGAGCAACACCGTCGAGGCGGGACTGCGCTACAATGGTGGCGCCTTTGTCGGCTCGGTCACCCTGTTCGGCACCAACTTCGACAACTTCATCACCGCCGTTCCGACCGGCGAAGTGATCGAGGACTTCCCGGTCTACCAGTACCTCCAGGCCCCCGCCCGCTTCCGCGGCATCGAGGCTGAAGGCGCGCTGACCTTCGCACGCTGGGGCGACAACGCGCTCAAGGCCGACGGCGGGGTCGACTATACCCATGCCAAGCTGGTCAACATGGGCCCGGTACCCCGCATTCCCCCGCTGCGCACGCGCGGCGGCCTCGAATTCGATTCGCCGGCCGTCACCCTGCGCGGGGAAGTGGAATGGAATGCCAAGCAGGACCGCGTGACCGAGAACGAGAACCCGACCAGCGCCTTCACGCTCGTCAACCTCAGCGCCACCTGGCGCCCGATGGGCCAGGACGGCCCGCTCTCGCTGATCCTCGCCGCCGACAACCTGCTCGACGCAACGGGCCGCCTCGCCGCCTCGGAAACGCGCGACTTCGTGCCGATCGCCGGCCGTGACGTGCGCCTCACCGCGCGGTTTACTTATTGATCCCAAACATAACCTATCGGCTCCCCATGGCAGCATGACTTGGCAAGCGCCGGTCATGCTGCCATGCAGCCCGACGTGAATACGCCCCCTTCCCCTGCAGCCGCCCCAGCGCAGCCCCCATCCCCACCAACATCCCCGCTGCGCATCGCCGATTACCGCAAGTTCTGGCTTGCCCGGTTTTTCCAGGTACTGGCCTCGACCGGCATGGTCGTCATCATCGGCTACCAGCTCTATGACGTCGCCCGCAGCGACTATGGCATGTCGATCACCCAGGCCTCGTTCCAGCTTGGCCTGCTGGGCTTTGCACAGTTCCTGCCGATCTTCCTGCTGACCCCGATTTCCGGCGTCATCGCCGACCGGTTCGACCGGCGCCGGGTGGCCGGCCTTGCCATGGGCATCGACATCCTCGTCGCGCTCGGCCTCGGCATCACCACCACGCTCGACTGGCGCAGCCTGCCCGCACTCTACATCTTTGCCGCGGTACACGGCGCCGTGCGCGTCTTTGTCGCCCCCTCGATGAGCGCGATCGCCCCCAACATCGTGCCAAGCAGCCTGATCCCCCGCGCGATCGGCTTCAACTCGATCGCCATGCAGGCAGGTACGATCGTCGGCCCTGCGGCCTTCGGTTTCCTCTTCGCCAGCCACCACGCCTCCCCCTACTGGGTCGCGGCCGCGCTCATGGCGCTTGCCGCGCTCAATATCCTGGCAATCCGCAACATTCCGCCGGTGCCCGTGGATGCGCGCAAGGCGCACCCGCTGCGCCAGATCGTCGATGGCTTCCACTTCATCTGGAGCGAACGCTTCCTGCTCGGCTGCATCACGCTGGATCTCTTCGCGGTGCTGCTGGGCGGGGCCACCGCGCTGATGCCGGTGTTCGCGCGCGACATCCTGCACGTCGGCCCCGAGGGGCTCGGCCAGATGCGCGCGGCGACGGCCGCCGGCGCCGCCGTCGTCGCGCTCTGGCTCTCGTTCCGCCCGCTGGCGAGGAACGTCGGCGTCAAGATGCTCGTGTCGGTCGCCGCCTACGGCGCGATGACGCTGGGCTTTGGCCTGTCGCGCAGCTTTGCCGTCTCGCTGGGCTTCCTCGCGCTGATCGGCGCGGCGGACATGATCTCGGTGTTCATCCGCAGCTCGCTGGTCCAGCTGCGCACGCCTGATGACAAGCGCGGGCGCGTTTCCGCCATTTCCGGGCTCGCCATCTCCGCCTCGAACGAGCTTGGCGAGATGCAGTCGGGTGTCGCCGCCGCACTTCTGGGTGCAACCGGCGCAGTTGTCTTCGGCGGCACCGCTGCCATAGTCATTACCGCAATCTGGGCCTGGGGCTTCCCCGAGATCCGCCGGGCCCGAACCTTCGCACCACGTTGGGAGCAAGAGCAATGAAGGCCGACAGCATCCTCGCCACCATCGGCAATACCCCGCATATCCGCCTCTCGCGCCTGTTCCCGGACCATGAGGTCTGGATCAAGGCGGAGCGCGGCAATCCGGGCGGTTCGATCAAGGACCGCATCGCGCTTGCCATGATCGAGGCCGCCGAGGCCGACGGTACCCTGAAGCCTGGCGGCACCATCATCGAGCCGACCTCTGGCAACACCGGCATCGGTCTTGCCATGGTCGCGGCGGTCAAGGGCTACAAGCTGGTCCTTGTCATGCCCGAATCGATGTCGATCGAGCGCCGTCGCCTGATGCTGGCCTATGGCGCCAGCTTCGACCTGACACCGCGCGAAAAGGGCATGAAGGGCGCGATCGAGCGCGCGCGCGAGCTCATCGCCGAAACCCCCGGCTCGTGGATGCCGCAGCAGTTCGACAACCCTGCCAACGTCGCCGCCCACGTGAAGACGACCGCGCAGGAAATCCTCGCGGACTTCGCCGAGACCCCGGTCGACGTGCTGATCACCGGCGTCGGCACCGGCGGTCACCTCACCGGCTGCGCCGAGACGCTCAAGGCGTCCTGGCCCTCGCTCAAGGCCTATGCCGTGGAACCGACGCTTTCGCCGGTGATTTCCGGCGGCCAGCCCGGCCCGCACCCGATCCAGGGCATCGGCGCCGGCTTCATCCCCGGCAACCTGCACACCCAGTCGATCGACGGCGCCATCCAGGTCGACCCGGCCGACGCCAAGGAATGGGCACGCCGCTGCGCGACCGAGGAAGGCATGCTGGTCGGCATCAGTTCGGGCGCAACGCTGGCCGCCATTGCCCAGAAGCTGCCCTCGCTGCCCGAAGGCTCGCGCGTGGTCGGCTTCAACTACGACACCGGCGAGCGTTATCTCTCGGTGCCGGACTTCCTGCCGGAATGAGCGGGATGGACGCCATCGCCTACAGCCACGCCGGTCAGCAGCTGACTGGCTGGCTGGCCCGCCCCTCGGGCGAGGTCCGCGCTGCGGTCATCCTCTTCCCGACCATCGCCAACGTCAACGCGCCGATGGAACGCCGCGCGAAGATGCTGGCGGAGCTTGGTTACCTTACGCTCGTCGCCGACTTTTATGGTGAGCCCGTCGCCAGCTTCGAGGCCTCGTTCCCGCTGGCCGACACGCTGCGCGCCGACAACGGCCATTACCGTGGCCGCATCGCCGCTGCCATCGCGGCGATGCGCGCGCTGCCCGAAGCGCAAGGCCTGCCGATGCTCGGCGTGGGCTACTGCATGGGCGGTCAGGCGGTTCTCGAGGCCGCACGCGACGGCCAGGACCTGCTGGCCGCGGTCAGCTTCCACGGCACGCTGGCAACGCGCAATCCCGCGGAACCGGGCACGATCCGCCCGCGCATCCTGATCTGTCACGGCGATGCCGATCCGCTGGTCCCGCGCGAACAGGTCATCGGCTTCTGGGAGGAAATGGACAAGGCCGGGGCCAACTGGCACTTCCACGCCTATTCCGGCGTGCGCCACGGCTTCACCGACCGCGGCAGCGACGAACGCGGCATGGCCGCCCTCGGTTACGACGCCAGTGCCGACCGTCAAAGTTGGGCCGCGATGCTTTCGCTGTTCGACGAAGTTCTGGACTGAACGCCAGGATATAGGCCGTGGCTGCCCCTCGAGGCAGCCACGGTCCGTCTCATGGCCTGTCAGCAGCCGTTGGACTTGTTTCCGCCGACGGGGGGACGATGATCCCCGTCATTGCGGTGGTCGCCGCTGTTGCCCCACTTGTTGCCGTGCCGGCTGCCCTGCCAGCCTTTGCTCCTGCCGAAATCCCCGGTCAGCGCAGCCAGCTTGAGCTTCGACGCGCTCAGCGTCGATTGAGCGGCCTTCTCCCCCGCCATGGCGGCGGTTGGAGCGACTGCCAGCAGGCCCAAGGCGGCGGCAGTAACGGTTAGACGTTGCATCATGAGGTTTTCCCTTCCTTCTTTGCGCCCCGAACGACCTTTCCAGGCCGACGACCTCTCCTTCGCTGCCCCAAGTCGACCCGCGCCGGTTCCGGTCAGCAGGCACGAGTCTTCCCTCGGCCGGTGAAGGGGCAAGACACCGGCCACGGGACAGTCGAAAAACAGTTTTTGCAATTATCGCAGGGCAATAGGGATCGCGCGCCAATCACCACTGCCAACCGGGAGCCTTCCCTTTCGCAGTGCAGCATGCGAGCGCGTTGCGACGATACGTCCGTCGGATCGGGCCAATCGAAGGCCCTCTCAATTTCAGCCTAACATGCTGAATTGAACAGATAAGCCTGAAACAGACTGTTCTATATGCATTTCTTGCGCGATGAACTTGCAGGCCCGGAGCGAGCCCGCAAATCCTTCAGCCCTCTACCGATTCGAGTCCTTCGCCAGTGAGGCGACGATAAAAGCAGCTGCGCGCTCCGGTATGGCAGGCAGGGCCTTCCGGCCGGACCCGCAGTTCGATCGCGTCCTGGTCGCAATCGACTCGGATCTCCTCGACCCGCAGCACATGGCCGGAAGTCTCGCCCTTCAGCCACAGCTTCCCGCGCGAGCGCGAATGGAAATGGGCAAGCCCGGTCTCACGCGTACGCGCCAGAGCTTCGGCATCCATGAACGCCACCATCAGGATTTCCCGGGTCAGGGCGTCCACCGCGATGCCGATCACCAGCCCCTGCGCGTCGAACTTGGGAAGGAAAGCAGAACCTTGCTCGCGCTCGGCCTTGGAAATCTCGGAACCGGTATCGGACATTTCAGATATATTCCCCAGATACGTCACGGCCAAATGGTTGTTGCACGATAACCACAGCCGATCACCAAAATCCCCGTAACGTGCTCAAGCCCCTTTTCAACCCCCGCGTTTGCTGGGAATGTCGCCTTGCAGCTGGGGGGCTGCTTCCGACCTTAGGTCGCTGACTGATAGATGTCTCACCGGCAGAAATGCCAAGGCAATATCAGGAAACAGGCACCACGGTTCAGGGAAGAATTGAGGGATCGGACCAGGCGGCCTGCAGGGGGGCCGCCGAACCGCTTAGCGGGGTCCACGAGTTTCGTCACGAGAACGCCCGGAGCCAATTTGGCTCCGGGCGTTTTCGTTTTTACCCTGCCCCAATCGGACATTTCCTTTTCAAAGCCTGCCCTGAGGTCAAAGCGCCTCGTCCAGAACCCGGGCAAAACAACCGATCACCACTTCGCGGGCGCCCGCGCGCTTGAGCGCCGCCACGCAGGCATCGCTGGTCGAACCGCTGGTCAGCACATCGTCGACCAGCACGATCCGCGCGCCTTTCACCAAAGGACGATGGCGCCGGGACACTGCGATCGCCCCCGACAGCACCCGCTGGCGCGCCGCGCGCCCCAGGCCGCCGAGCGAGGGTGTGGCCTTGCGGCGCTCCAGCACGGCGACGCCTAATCGCGCACCCCGCTGCCGGGCGAGGACGCGGGCCAGCTCCGTCGCCTGATTGTAGCCGCGCCGCCAGAGCCGCCAGCGATGCAGCGGCACCGGAACCACCAGCCAGTCCGCATCGACATCACTCATGCGGCCAGCGATCAGCCCGCCCATCATCTGCGAAAGTGCGATGCGGTTGCCGTGCTTGAGCGCCAGCACCAGGCGCCGCGAGGCATCGTTGTAGAGCGTGGCCGCGGCAATGCCGTCATGTCTGGGCGGCTCGGCCATGCAAGGCGCGCACATCGCCCCTTGCGGTATGCTCTGCTTGAAGGGCCTGGCACATGTGCGGCAACCGGGATCGCCGGGTAGCATCAGTTGCTGCCAGCACGCCGGACAGAGCCCGTTCTGGGCAACGATCGCAGTGCCGCACAGCGGGCAGCGCGGCGGGAATACAAGGTCCAACAGCGGCGCAAGCGCCTTGCCAATCTCCATCGCGCCGAGACTAGGCGACCCGGGCGCCACGGCAAGCTACAAGCTGTTCATCCGCGAAGCCGCCTGCAAGGTTGCGCGAAGCCGCCGGACGCGGCAGGGAGCCAAGCGATGGCCGAAAGCACTCCCCCCGCCCCGCCGCGTATCTTCGCCCCGTCCCGCCGCATCGCCGCCCGCCGCCGCGCCGAGGCGCTGCAACGCCTGCCCGACGCGCCGCACTACCTGCTCGACGACCTGATCGAGGATGTCGAGGAACGCCTCTCGTTCCTGCGCTTCGAACCGCGCCGCGCGCTGGTGATCGGCGACTGGACCGGCTCTCTCGCCCGGAGCCTGCGACTGCGCGGCATCGAGGTGGTCGAGGCGGAACCCGCCTCCGGGTTCGATGAGGAGGCGCCCTACCCCTTCGACGGCTTCGATCTCATCGCCAGCCTCGGCACGCTGGATACCGTCAACGATCTGCCCGGCGCGCTGATCCACGCCCGCCGGGCGCTGGCCCCGGGCGGCATGCTGATCGCCAGCTTCCTGTCCTCGGGAAGCCTGCCGCGCCTGCGCGAGATCATGCTGGCCGCCGACGCCGACCGTCCCGCCGCCCGCATCCATCCGATGGTGGACGTGCGGGCGGGCGGGCAACTGCTCCAGCGCACGCTCTATGCCGACCCGGTGATCGACCAGCGCCCGCTCCAGGTCTCGTTCCGCAGCTTCGAGCGCCTGATCGGCGACTTGCGTGCCCAGGCCCATTCCAGCGTCCTGGCCGACCCCGGCCCGGCGCTCGGCAAGGCCGCGCTGGCGCGCGCCAAGGCCGCGTTCGAGGCCGCCGGAGCCAACGGCAAGACCGTCGAAACTTTCGAAATCCTGACCCTATCCGGCTGGAAGAAATAAGAAAAAGGCCGGAGCATTGCCCCGGCCTTTTTTCATGTCGCCAGTGCCGCCTGCGCTGCCGCGAGGCGCGCAATGGGAACCCGGTAGGGCGAGGCGCTGACGTAATCGAGCCCCACCTTCTCGCAGAACGCGATCGAGGCCGGGTCACCGCCATGCTCGCCGCAAATGCCCAGCTTGAGATCGGAACGGACCGCGCGCCCACGCTCGGCTCCCATCTGCACAAGCTGGCCGACACCCTCTATATCGAGGCTGACGAAGGGATCGCGCGGGTAGATGCCCTTCTCGACATAAGGGCTGAGGAAACGCGCCGCATCATCGCGCGAAACGCCAAGCGTCGTCTGCGTGAGGTCGTTGGTGCCGAACGAGAAGAACCGCGCCTCCTCGGCAATCTCGCCCGCCATCAGCGCCGCGCGCGGCAGTTCGATCATGGTGCCGACCATGTAATCGAGCACCTGCCCCTTTTCGGCAAAGACCCTGGCGGCAGTCTCATCGACCACCTTCCTGAGGATCTGCAACTCGCGCCGGGTGGCGACCAGCGGAATCATCACTTCCGGCACGATCGCCTCGCCCGATGCGGCAGCCACGTCGCAGGCCGCCTCGAAGATGGCGCGGGCCTGCATTTCGTAGATTTCGGGGAAAGTGATGCCAAGGCGGCACCCACGATGCCCCAGCATCGGGTTGAATTCGTGCAGTTCGTCCGCACGGCGCTTGAGCGTCTCGACGCCGATTCCGATGCTGTCCGACAGTTCCGCGAACTCGCCGTCGCCGTGCGGCAGGAACTCGTGCAGCGGCGGATCGAGCAGGCGGATGGTGACCGGAAGGCCGGCCATGACCTCGAAGATCGCGGTGAAGTCGGCGCGCTGCTCGGGCAGCAGCTTGGCCAGCGCCGCGCGGCGCCCGGCTTCGTCTTCGGCGAGGATCATCTGGCGCACGGCCGAAATCCGGCCCGCATCGAAGAACATGTGCTCGGTCCGGCACAGGCCGATGCCCTCGGCGCCGAACTGGCGCGCCATCCGGCAATCCGCCGGGGTTTCGGCATTGGTGCGCACTTTCATGCGGCGATGCTTGTCGGCCCAGACCATCAGCGTGGCGAAATCGCCCGCCAGTTCCGGCTCGATGGTCGGCACTTCCCCGGCCATGATGTCACCGGTGGCGCCATCGAGCGTAATGACGTCGCCTTCCTTCAGCGCCCGGCTGCCCATGCGCAAGGTGCGGCTCTTCATGTCGATCGACAGGCCGGAGGCGCCCGAGACACACGGGCGCCCCATGCCGCGCGCCACCACGGCGGCATGGCTGGTCATGCCGCCGCGCGCCGTCAGGATGCCCTTGGCGGCATGCATGCCGTGAATGTCCTCGGGACTGGTCTCGACCCGGACAAGCACGACCGCCTCGCCCATTTCCGCGCGCTTTTCGGCAGTGTCGGCATCAAGCACGATAGCCCCCGAAGCCGCCCCCGGCGATGCGGGAAGGCCCTTGCCGAGAATGTCGCGCGGCGCCTTGGGATCGAGCGTGGGGTGCAGAAGCTGATCGAGCGCCATCGGATCGACACGCCGGATCGCGGTCGCCTCGTCGATCAGGCCCTCGTCCACCATGTCGACCGCCATCTTGAGCGCCGCCTTGGCGGTACGCTTGCCCGAGCGGGTCTGCAGCATCCACAACTTGCCGCGCTCGACGGTGAACTCGATGTCCTGCATGTCTCGGTAGTGCTTTTCGAGAAGCTCGAACACCGCGGCAAGCTCGGTGTAGGCCTCCGGCATCGCCTCTTCCATCGACAGCGGCTTGGCCCGGGCCCGTTCGCGCGCGGCCTTGGTGAGATACTGCGGCGTACGGATGCCGGCGACAACGTCCTCGCCCTGCGCGTTGACCAGCCACTCGCCGTAATAGGCCTTTTCGCCAGTCGCCGGGTCGCGGGTGAAGGCGACGCCGGTGGCCGAGGTATCGCCCATGTTGCCGAAGACCATGGCCTGGACGTTGACTGCCGTGCCCCAGTCACCGGGAATGTCGTTGAGGCGGCGATAGACCCTGGCGCGGTCGGAATCCCACGAATCGAACACCGCCCGGATCGCGCCCCAGAGCTGTTCGTGCACATCCTGCGGGAACGGCCGGCCGAGTTCCTCCTCGACGATGCCCTTGTATTCCCTGACCACGGCCTTCCAGTTCGACGCCGTCATCTCGACGTCGTTCATGTAGCCGTTGTCTTCCTTGGCGATCTCCAGCGCTTCCTCGAAGCGCCCATGATCGAGGCCGAGGACGACATCGGAATACATCTGGATGAAGCGGCGATAGCTGTCCCAGGCAAAACGCTCGTCGCCCGAGGTCTGCGTCAGCCCCTCGACCGTGGCATCGTTGAGGCCAAGGTTGAGGACCGTGTCCATCATGCCCGGCATCGACACCCGCGCGCCCGAACGGACCGAGACCAGCAGCGGATCGGCGGCGTCGCCAAAAGCCTTGCCGACGGTCTTCTCGATATGCGTCAGCGCCTCGGCCACATCGGTGCGCAGCGCATCCGAGAAGTCCCCGCCTTCGGCGAGGTACTTCACGCA
Source organism: Sphingomonas sp. IC081 (assembly GCF_006874585.1). GTDB lineage: Bacteria > Pseudomonadota > Alphaproteobacteria > Sphingomonadales > Sphingomonadaceae > Novosphingobium. The sequence goes on along the minus strand of NZ_CP029761.1, from coordinate 1,388,336 downwards.
TTCTTCGGTGGTAATGGTGAAACCGGGAGGAACCGGCAGGCCGATCCCGGCCATTTCGGCCAGGTTCGCACCCTTGCCGCCGACCACGACCTTGTCGCGCCCGCGAGGATCGTCATTCCTGACATCGTTCCCCGCGCTGCCGCCGAACGTGTAGACCTGCCTGTTCATCTATCCCCGACTTTCCTGTCCTGGCTCGTATGCTCCTTCGAGAACCGTCGGGGGAAGAGACCCTTATCCTTCGATCTTCGAGAAGTCCGCCACGTTGTGCACTGCACTGCGGAAGCGATCAAGCAAGGCGAGGCGCGAGCGGCGCTTGACCGGATCGGCATCGTTGACCGTGACGCCTTCGAAAAAGGCGTCGATCGGCGCCCGCAGCGTGGCAAGCGCGGTCATGGCCGCCGCGAAGTCCTCACCCTCGACCGCCTTGGCCGCCTGCGGTTCCGCCGCTGCCACGGCATCGAGCAGCGCCTGCTCGGCAGGCTCGGCCGCATAAGGCAGCGAACCGCGCGCGGCGTAGACGTCCTTCATGTCGGGATCGTCGACGTTTTCGAGCGGATCCTCGTCGCCGGTGCGGGCGATGGCGCCGGAGAAATCTTCCTTCTTGAGGATATTCGCCGCGCGCTTGTACCCCGCAAGCAGGTTCACGCCGTCATCGGTCTGCACGAAGGCCTGAAGCGCATGGACGCGGGCCAGCAAGCGCACGAGGTCGTCCTCGCCGCCCAGCGCGATCACCGCATCGATCAGGTCGTGGCGGATGCCCGCTTCCTTCTGCTGGACCTTCAGGCGGTCCACGAAGAAGTCGAGCAGATCGCCCTCGGCCACGCCGAAGCGCAAGGTGTTGTCGGTAATCAGCCGAATAATGCCCAGCGCCGCACGGCGCAGCGCGAAGGGGTCCTTCGAGCCGGTGGGCTTCTCGTCGATCGCGAAGAAGCTGCGCAGAGTATCCAGCTTGTCCGCCAGCGCCACGGCCACCGTCACCGGGGCGGTGGGGACTTCATCGCCCTGCCCGACTGGCTTGTAGTGATCGCGGATGGCATCGGCTACGGCATCGGGCAGACCTTCGGCGCGGGCGTAATAACCACCCATAAGCCCCTGAAGTTCTGGAAATTCTCCAACCATCTCGGTGACGAGATCGGCCTTGGAAAGTTCCGCTGCCTGACGCGCCAGCGCCGGATCGCAATTCGGCACCACGCCTTCGCTCGCCAGCCATTCGGCCAGCTTGGCCACGCGCTCGACCTTGTCGGCGACCGTGCCCAGTTTCTCGTGGAAGGTGATGCGTGCCAGCTTTTCGGCGTGGACCGAAAGCGCCGTCTTGCGATCCTGCTGCCAGAAGAACCGCGCGTCGGACAGGCGGGCTGCCAGGACCTTGCGGTTGCCGTCGACAATCGCGGTGCCGCCATCGGTGGCGACGATGTTCGCGGTGCAGACGAAGGCGTTCGCCAGCGAACCCGAAGCGTCCTCGCAGACGAAGTACTTCTGGTTCACGCGCGCGGTAAGCTGGATGGTTTCGGGCGGAACTTCGAGGAAGTCCTCTTCGAACCGGCCGAGCAGCGGCACCGGCCATTCGGTGAGGCCCGCGTTCTCGACAACGAGCCCCTCGTCCTCGACCAGCACCAGACCGGCCGCGGACGCGGCCTCACGCGCCTTGGTGCGCACGATGTCCTGCCGTTCCTCATGGTTCACGAGGACATGGGCGAGGCGCAGCTTGTCCGCATAGTCATGCGCGCCGCCGATGGTGATCTCGCCGGAGGCGTGGAAGCGGTGGCCCTTGGTAACGTAGCCCGAAGCAATGCCGCCGACCTCACACGCGACCAGATCTTCGCCGAGCACCGCAACGATGCCCGAGAGCGGACGCACCCAGCGCAGCGATTCGGTGGAGAGCGAAGCCGCGCCCCAACGCTGCGACTTGGGCCAGGGGAACGCGCGGACAATAGCCGGGATCGCCTCTGCCAGCACGTCCTTCACCGCGCGGCCGGGCTTCTCGACAACCGCGAAATAGGTGTCCTTGCCCTTGAGGTCGCGGACTTCGAGCTGCTCTTTCGTAAGGCCGGTCTTGCGCAGGAAGCCTTCGAGTGCCTGCTCGGGCGCGCTGGTGGCGGGGCCCTTGGTTTCCTCATGGACGGCCTCGGTCGCCAGCGGCAGACCATGGGCAATCAGCGCCAGACGGCGCGGGGTCGACCAGACGGTGACGTCTCCCACGGCAACGCCGGCGGCTTCCATTTCCTTGCGGAACAGCTTTTCAAGGTCGGCACGGGCGCCGGCCTGCATGCGCGCGGGGATTTCTTCGCTGCGCAGTTCGAGAAGGAAGTCGGTCATGCGCTCCACCCCGGGAACTTGGCTTCCCACTGGTCCTTGTTCTTGTCGATCCAGGCCTTGCACGAACCCTTGGCGAGTTCGCGCACGCGGCCGATGTAGCTTGCGCGCTCCTGCACGGAGATCACGCCGCGCGCCTGCAGCAGGTTGAAGAGGTGCGAGGCCTCGATCGCCTGGTCATAGGCGGCAAGCGGGATTTCCGCCTCGATGCAGCGCATGCACTCGGCCTCGGCAGCCTTGAAACCGGCAAACAGCGCGTCGGTGTCGGCGATTTCGAAGTTGTACTTCGACTGCTGCTGTTCGTTGGCGAGGAAGACGTCGCCGTAGGTAACGCCTTCGTTGTTGAACTTGAGGTCGTAGACCCAGTCCACGCCCTGGATATACATCGCAAGGCGTTCGAGGCCGTAGGTGAGTTCGCCCGCAACCGGCTTGCAGTCATAACCGCCGACCTGCTGGAAATAGGTGAACTGCGTCACTTCCATGCCGTCGCACCAGACTTCCCAGCCCAGCCCCCAGGCGCCCAGCGTCGGGCTTTCCCAGTCGTCCTCGACAAAGCGGATGTCGTGCGCCAGCGGATCGACACCGATCGCCGCGAGGCTCTGCAGGTAAAGTTCCTGGAGGTTCTCGGGGTTCGGCTTCAGGATCACCTGATACTGGTAATAGTGCTGGAGGCGGTTCGGGTTCTCGCCATAGCGACCATCGGTCGGGCGGCGCGAAGGCTGGACATAGGCCGCCTTCCACGGTTCGGGACCGAGCGCGCGCAGCGTGGTCGCGGGGTGGAACGTACCCGCCCCCATGCGCATGTCGTAAGGCTGGAGAATGAGGCAGCCCTGCTTGCTCCAGAAATCATGGAGCGTCAGGATCATGTCCTGAAAGCTTAGCGGCTGCCTTTCTGCGGATGGCACGGCGGTCGACATCGAAATCCCGTCAAAACTCTTGAACAGCCGGCCTTTGGCGGATCGACACCGGCAAATCAACCGCGCTGAACGACGCGATCGTGACACAGAGCGCTACCCCGGAGCAATCGATGCCGCTAAGGCAAGCCCAGAGGCGCCGTTAATCGCACGTTTGCCTGTACCGTTTCATGGAATGGCGATGAAATTCTTCCGTAAATCCCGGGTCCGTCTTGCCGCTGCCACCGCCCTTGGCCTTCTTGCCGCCACGCCGTCGCTGGCGCAGGAGGAGGCGCCCGCACGCCCTGCCATGTGGAAGATCGCGGACAAGGACACCACGATCTACCTCTTCGGCACGATCCACATCCTGCCGGAAGACACCCACTGGTTCGCAGGGCCCGTGAAGAAGGCCTTCGATTCGTCCGACCTGCTGGTCACCGAAACCGAGATCGGCTCCGCCGAATCGCTCCAGCAACTCTTCATCGACAAGGGCATGCGCAGCGACGGCACGACCCTGCGCGCCAGCCTGCCTGCGCAAGAGCGCGCGGCCTTCGAGCAGGCGCTGGCCGGCATGGGCATCCCGGCCGAAGCCTTCGACCGTTTCGAGCCGTGGTATGCCGGGCTGCTGCTGTCCCTCCTGCCGCTCAAGGCCGCCGGTTACGACAAGGCCAACGGCGTCGAGACGCTGATCGAGGCCCGGGCGGCGGAAAAGCACAAGGCCCGCAAGGCACTGGAAACGCCTGAATACCAGATCGAACTGTTCGACGGCATGCCACTCGAAAGCCAGAACCGCTACCTTGGCGAAGTGCTGGAGCAGTTGCCGACCTTGCGCGAGGACGTCGCGAAAGTGGTCACCGCCTGGAAGACCGGCCGCGCCGATGAACTTGCCAGCCTGCTCAACGAGGACGAGTCGGACGAGGCCGTGCGCGCAGCTTTCATCACCAACCGCAACAAGGCATGGGCCCAGTGGCTGCAGGCCCGCATGGCGGAGCCGGGCACGGTCTTTGTCGCCGTGGGCGCAGGGCACCTTGCCGGTGAAGGCAGTGTGCAGGACCAGCTCGCAAAAGTCGGAATAAAGGCAAAACGGGTTCAGTAACAACACGATGCGACGCATTCTTGGCCTTGTTTCGAGCACCTTGCTGGCCGCCTGCTCGCAGTCGCCCGAGCCGGCAAATCCCGCGCTCTGGCATGTCGAAGGCTCCGGCGGCCAGCAGGCCTGGCTCTTCGGCACGATCCACAGCGTCAAGCGCCCGCTCGCATGGGACACCGCCAAGGTGCGCGGGGCGCTGGCCGCCGCCGACAGCGTGATGGTGGAAGTGAGCAACCTTGCCGACGAGAAAGCGGTGGCCGCCACGTTCGCGCGGCTTGCCAAGAGTAGTGGGCAACCCGTTCTTTCACAGAGAATTTCCGTGAAATACCGCCCCGCGCTCGCAGCCCTCCTGAAGCGCGGGGGCTATACCGACGGCGACTTTGCGCTGATGGACACCTGGGCCGCCGCCCTCACCCTCGCCCGCATCGGCGCCAGCGACGATGACAGCCGTAACGGCGTGGACCGGGCGGTAATGGCACAGGCAGGCGAGAAACCCGTCGTCGAACTCGAAGGCGCCGAACGCCAGCTCGGCCTGTTCGACGGCCTTGCCGAAGCCGACCAGCGCGATCTGCTCACCGCCGTCGTGACCGACCAGCAGGGCGACGACGACAGCCGCCTCGCGGAAAGCTGGCGCAAGGGCGACATGACCGCGATCGAGCGGGAAACCCGGCGCGGCATGCTCACCGACCCGCAACTGCGCGCCGTCCTCTTCACCGGCCGCAACCGCGACTGGACGAGCAGGATCGCCGCCGCCATGACGCAAGGACACCGGCCTTTTGTTGCCGTCGGCGCGGCGCACATGGCCGGACCGGAAGGCCTGCCCGCCCTGCTCGCGGCAAACGGCTACAAGGTCACGCGGGTCGAGTGATGACCATGGACGACAGTACCTCCGGCAGCGGACCGTTCGACATCATCGGCGACGTGCACGGCTGCGCCGACGAACTGGAAGAGCTGCTGGACGACCTCGGCTACCGGGTGGAATGGAACGGCAAGACCGTCACCGTCACGCCGCCGACCGGCCGCCGCGCGGTGTTTCTCGGCGATCTGGTCGACCGCGGACCGCGATCGCCGGACACCCTGCGCATCGCCCGTCACATGGTCGAGAACGACCACGCCCTCGCAGTCGTAGGGAACCATGACGACAAGCTCATGCGGCACCTCGCGGGACGGAATGTCACCATTTCCCATGGCCTTGCAGAGACAATCGAACAACTCCGCGAAGAACCGCCGGAGTTCCTGGCCGGGATGCAGGCATGGCTCGGCACCCTGCCCAGCCACCACGTGCTCGACCACGGCAAGCTGATCGTGGCCCATGCCGGCTTCAAGGAAAGCCTGCTCGGCCGCACCGGCAAATCCGTCCGCGCCTTTTGCATGTATGGCGAGACGACCGGCAAGATCGACGAATTCGGCCTGCCCGTTCGCGGCGACTGGGCCGCGGGTTACGCAGGCAAGGCCATGGTCGTCTACGGACACACGCCGGTCCGCGAGGCTGAATGGGTGGGCCGGACGGTCTGCATCGACACCGGCTGTGTCTTCGGCGGCAAACTGACGGCGCTGCGTTATCCCGAACTGGAGCTGGTCTCGGTTCCGGCCCGGCGCATCCACTGCCCGCCGCCCCGCCCCCTCAAGGCGCCTTCCGGGCGATCCAGCCCCGCTCCGCTTGCATTTCCGCCGAATTCGCATTAAGGGCCCGCGCTTCCCGTCATGGTCATCCCTGGAGGCGTGGCGGGAACGGCGCAGGTCGATGAGCGATCCGCTGCCGATCTATATCCAGTTTTGAAAGGCAAGTCCCATGAGCGATACGCTTAACCTGCCGGCCGAGACGCGCGAACGGGCTGGCAAGGGAGCCTCCCGTGCACTGCGTCGCGACGGCCGTGTTCCCGCTGTCATCTACGGTGGCAACGAAGAACCCATCGCGATCCACGTCGAGGAAAAGGAGCTGACCCGTCAGCTCATGACCGGCCACTTCTTCAACTCGATCGTCGAAGTCGAAGTTGGCGGCAAGAAGCTGCGCACGCAGCCCAAGGACGTTGCCTTCCACCCGGTCACCGACCGTCCGCTCCACGCCGACTTCCTGCGCCTTGGCGCCAACGCGACCGTGCACGTCAACGTGCCCGTCGTGTTCGCCAACGAAGAAGCCTCGCCGGGCCTCAAGCGCGGCGGCGTGCTGAACGTCGTTCGTCACGACCTTGAACTGGTCTGCGATGCCGACAAGATCCCGCACGAGATCACCATCGACGTGACCGGTTTCGACGTGGGCGAATCGATCCACATCCACCACGTGAAGCTGCCTTCGGGCGTTGCTTCGGCGATCACCGACCGCGATTTCACCATCGCGACGATCGCTGCCCCTTCGGCTCTGAAGAGCTCGGAAGGCGACACGACCAAGACTGAAGCCGAGTAATCGGACAGTCCTAGAGATTGGCCCCTTCCGCCCCGGCATGCCCGGCGCGCGGAAGGGGCCTTTCGCTTTTTCGGGATCAGTACAACCATGCAGCTTTGGGTCGGCCTCGGTAATCCCGGACCGCAATATGCGATGAACCGCCACAACGTCGGCTTCATGGCGGTTGATGCGATTGCGGAAATCCACCGCTTCGGCCCGGTCCAGAAGAAGTTCCAGGGCTGGCTGCAGGAAGGCCGCATCGGCACCCAGAAAGTGCTGCTGCTGAAGCCCGCCACCTTCATGAACGAGAGCGGCCGCGCCGTTGGCGAAGCGATGCGCTTCTACAAGCTGGCGATCACGGATCTTACCGTGTTCCATGACGAACTCGACCTCGCGCCCTTCAAGGTCAAGGTGAAGCAGGGCGGCGGCCATGCCGGCCACAACGGCCTGCGCTCGATCGACCAGCACCTCGGCCCCGATTTCCGCCGCGTGCGCCTCGGCATCGGCCATCCCGGCCACAAGGACCGCGTCCACGGCTATGTGCTGGGCAACTACGCCAAGGCCGAGATGGATCCGCTGGCCGGCATGCTGGGCGCCGTTGCCGCCGAAGCCGACCGCCTTTCCGCCGGCGATGACGTGCGCTTCATGAACGATGTCGCGCTGCGCCAGCAGGACTGAGCCTGCAAGCTGGCTGGCCATTTACCGCGACTGACGCTAAGGCGCGGCCAATCATTTCTTCCCGGAGTTACACATGGGTTTCCGTTGCGGAATCGTGGGCCTGCCGAATGTCGGCAAGTCGACCTTGTTCAATGCGCTCACCGAGACGCAGGCGGCGCAGGCGGCCAACTATCCGTTCTGCACGATCGAGCCCAACGTCGGCCAGGTCGGCGTGCCCGATCCGCGCCTCGACAAGCTGGCCGAGATCGCCGGTTCGGCCAAGATCATCCCGACGCAGCTTTCCTTCGTGGACATCGCCGGCCTCGTGCGGGGCGCATCCAAGGGTGAGGGCCTGGGCAACCAGTTCCTCGGCAACATCCGCGAAGTAGACGCCGTCGTCCACGTGCTGCGCTGCTTCGAGAACGACGACATCCAGCACGTCGACAACAAGGTCGACCCCATCGCCGATGCCGAGACGGTCGAGACCGAACTGCTGCTCTCCGACCTCGAAAGCCTCGAAAAGCGCGTTCCCGCGGCACAAAAGAAGGCCGCCCAGGGCGACAAGGAATCGAAGATCATCGCTTCGGTGCTCGGCCAGACGCTGGAACTGCTGCGCGACGGCAAGCCCGCGCGCCTGACCCAGCCCAAGGACGAGGACGAAGCCCGCGTCTTCGCGCAGGCCCAGCTTCTCACCGCCAAGCCGGTGCTCTACGTCTGCAACGTCGAGGAAGAAGCCGCCGCCGAGGGTAACGAATTCTCGGCCCGGGTGTTCGAGAAGGCCAAGGCCGAGGGCGCCACCGTCGTCATCGTGTCCGCCGCCATCGAATCGGAACTTGTCGGCATGGAGATCGAGGAACGCATGGTGTTCCTTGAAGAGATGGGTCTCCACGAGACCGGGCTCGCCCGCATCATCCGCGCCGGCTACGACCTGCTCGGCCTGCTGACCTTCTTCACCGTCGGCCCCAAGGAAGCCCGCGCCTGGACCGTGCACAAGGGCGCCAAGGCCCCCGAAGCCGCCGGCGAGATCCACTCGGACATGCAGCGCGGCTTCATCCGCGCCGAAACCATCGCCTTTGACGACTACGTCGCGCTCGGCGGCGAAACCGGCGCCAAGGAAGCCGGCAAGCTGCGTCAGGAAGGCAAGGAATACCTAGTGCACGACGGCGACGTCATGCACTTCAAGTTCAACGTCTAAGAGTCTGCCTGGGGAATGCCCGCACGGGCATTCCCGTTAGCGGTACCGGGCCAGTGCCGCGAAATTCGCTCTTCCGCGAATTACCAAACAAACTCTGACCATCTGAACGGCGCGGAAAATCACTTTCCGCGCCGTTCTGGCATAATTCTGCAAAGTCCCCCCGCCAAGCAGCCCCCATGAAGCGATTTGCCCTTTCGCTGGCCCTTCTCGCCGCCAGCGCCGCCCCTCTTGCCGCCACCCCTGCCCAGTCCTCGCCGCCGACAACCACGGCACCCGACGAGACGCGCGCGCCGGTGACGATCCTCGTCTCGATCGACGGGTTCCGGGCGGACTATCTGGACCGCGGCATCACCCCTCATCTCGACGCACTGGCCGCAAGCGGGATCAGCGCGGCGATGCGCCCCTCGTTCCCCAGCAAGACTTTCCCCAACCACTGGACGCTGGTGACCGGCAAAGTCCCGGATCATCACGGCATCGTCGCCAACCGCTTCGAGGACCCCGCGCGTCCGGGCGAAGTCTTCACCATGGCGAGCGACGATCCCTTCTGGTGGAACGGCGCCGAACCGATCTGGGTGACGGCGGAAAAGGCGGGCATCCGCACCGCCACAATGTTCTGGCCAGGCTCGAACGTCGCCTGGGGCGGCCGCCGCGTGAAGTCGTCGTGGACCGAGGATCAGGGCGGCACGCGTCCGTCCGACTGGCAGCAGTTCAACCAGGCGGTTTCCCCCGGCCAGCGGGTTTCGGCGGTGATCGACTGGCTGCGCCGCCCCGCCGCCTCCCGCCCGAAGTTCGTGACCGTCTACTTCGACCAGGTCGATACCGCCGGGCACCGTTACGGCCCCGATGCCGAGCAGACCAATGCCGCGGTTGCCGATGCCGACCGCGACATCGGCATGTTGATCGAGGGCCTGCGCGCGCTTGGGCAACCGGCCAACCTCGTGATCGTCGCCGACCACGGCATGGCCGCCACTTCGAGCGAACGCACGATCGCGCTCGACCGGCTCGCCAGCCCGAAGCTGTTCAAGCTGGGCGATGCCGGCCCCTTCGCGGCAATCACGCCGACCAGGGGCAAGGACGGCAAGCTCGCCGCAATCCTGCTGAAGCCCCATCCGCACATGCAGTGCTGGCGCCGGCAGGACATTCCGGCGCGCCTTCGCTACGGCACCAACGCCCGCATCGCGCCCTACTTCTGCCTGGCCGAGACCGGTTGGGAAATCGCCGCGACCACGCCCCGGACCGCCCGGAGCGGCGGCTCGCACGGCTACGACAATGCCGCGCCGGAAATGGCCGCGCTGTTCGTGGCCGCGGGACCGGCATTCAAGGCCTCCGGCAAACTGCCCGCGTTCGACAATGTCGACGTCGCCCCCTTGCTGCGCGACCTTGTCGGGCTGCCGCAGGCCCCGGATGGCGACGGCAGCGATGCGCCGTTCCGCAGCGTGCTGACGGCGAAGTAGCAGCGCCGCTCCGCCGTCGAACCGGCCATCAGGCGACCGGCGTTTCCGCGCGCTCGGGAGCGCCCGAGGCAGCCTCATCGGCACCGTCTTCGGCACCGTCTTGGGAAGCTTCTTCGGCCGGAGCGGCGACCGGCTGTTGCTCCTCGAACGACGGATCGTCCTCCTCGGCCTTGCGGCGGCCGAACAGTCCGGCGATCTTGTTGCGCAGGACCGCAAACGCGGCGATCGCGGCAATCGCGATGGGCTTCAGGAACTTGAGCAGGATCGCCAGGATACCCAGCTTCTTGGCCGCGGCCACGCCCACACCCGCCGCGATCAGCCCGCCGATACCGTATTCGGCGGTCTTGTCGGTGGACGAATCGTAGTCCTGATAGCGCGCGCCCTGATCGAAGGCGGCATGGTCGGCAAAGGCCGTGGCCGCCTGCCGCACATCCGAAAGCTGGTCCATCGACGAGACCAGGTTGAGGCTCAGCACCCCGCGCCGGCCCAGCGTGCGGACATCATAGTTCAGCGTATGGCTGGCCGCATCGCCAACGGCGATATCCTGCGCCCAGACCACCGAATGCGTGCCTGCGTCATAGGTCGGCTGCTCGGCCCAACCGGCGAGATGCATCGCCGGATAGCCTTCGGCCTTGCGCTTCTCGTTGTTCTCGTCCTCGCCCTCGCGCATCTGCGTGAGCAATTCGGCATAGTCGACCTTGCCGGCATCGTCGTCGCTCACGAAGCCGGTCTCTTCATACGTCACCACCGCGCCCCAGGCATCGCTGAGCGGCGAGGCGCCGGCGGGCATGACCATGCCCAGCACCCGGTCGGCCGATTGCGACGGATTGCCCCAGATATCGACCAGGATCTTGCGCGCGTCTTCGGGGCCGTAAAAATCGTAGGCATCGCCAAGATCGAGCGTCGCATGGGCCTCGGCGATGGCGATCTTGCCATGCCGGGGCTGCAGCGACTTGGCGGCGGCAACAACTGCTTCGGGAAGCTGCACCGGCGCGTCCGCCGCCCTGACCGGCACGCCGGCCGCAACAATCAGCGCCGCCGCCGCGACGCCAAGAAACCGTAACTTCATGAAATCCCCCGTTCAATGATCGGACATAATGCCGATGCCGCGGAACGGGTCAAGCGTGCCCGTCAGGCGGCCGGGGTCGCCTCGCCGGGCGCTGCCGCGTCGCCCCGGCAGCGCATCTCGCCGTCCGCGCGGAAGGCCACACGCTCCTGCGCATCGTGCAGGATCAGCCGGGCAGGCCAGTGCGTGGTATCCGATCCCCCGGCACGGTCCGGCAGGCTGACCAGATCCACCCACGTCGAGAGACCGACATAAGTTGTCCGCGCATCCCCCGGTAATTGCGCGCTTTCCAGCTTGGCGGCGTAACGCTTGAGGTCACCCTCGATCCGCATGAACCCTTCCTCGGCATTGCCGATGAAGATCGGGTCGGCCTCGCCCTGTCTGACGAACCGGCAGCCCGGCTTGTCGAGACCGTAACGCTCGACATCGATGCGGGTGATCGGCCTGGGCAGGATCGGGCGGAACGGCTCCTTGCTCATCCGCTCGACCATGGCGATGTCATGGGCATCCTCGGCTCTCTGGCGGGCCGGATCCTCCTTGCCGCAAGCCGAGAGAGCACCCAAAGCCGCCAAGGCAAGTACCGCAGATCGCATCATTTTCGTCCGAACAGCTTCTCGATATCCTGATGTGCGAGTTTAACCCACGTAGGGCGGCCATGGTTGCATTGGCCCGAACGCGGGGTGCGTTCCATTTCGCGCAGCAGCGCGTTCATCTCGGCGACCGAAAGGGCACGCCCTGCCCGTACCGAGCCGTGGCAGGCCATCGTCGCCAGCACCAGATCGAGCTTTTCACCCAGCAGCAGGGCATCGCCGTTCTTGGCGAGATCGTCGGCCACGTCCTGCACCAGCGCATGGACGTTGCTCTTGCCCAGCACCGAGGGAACCGCCCGCACCAGCATCGCGCAAGGCCCGAAGCGTTCGAGCGCAAGGCCGAACTTCGCAAGGTCCGCGATCTTGTCTTCCAGCGCGTCGCAGGCGGCTTCTTCCAGTTCGACCACTTCGGGCAGGAGCAGCGCCTGGCTGCGCGCCATCGCGTCCTCGGCCCCGGCGGCCTTCAGCCGTTCAAGGACAAGGCGCTCGTGCGCGGCGTGCTGGTCGACGATCACGAGGCCGTCCTGCGCCTCGGCAACGATGTACGTGCTTGCCACCTGCCCGCGCGCGACGCCCAGCGGGTAGCCGATCTCCTCCTGCGGCTCCTCGGGTACCATTTCGGCGCGGCCCGAAGGTTCGGCCATGACCTGCGCCTCGTAGGAACGCCAGGCCGCGCCGGCCTCGGCCACGCGCGGGTCTGCCGGGCGCGCGCCCGGAGAGGAATATTGCGGACCGGGGGAATATTGCCGCGCGAACAGCGAGCCCAGTGCCGGAGCGGGTTCGCGCGCGCGCGGGGCCAGCGGCTCGACCTGCCACATGTTCATCGCGGAGGCCTGCGGCGGCTGCGCGCTCTTCTGGCCCGACGATTCGAGCGCGTGGCGCAAGGCGCCGACAAGGAAGCCGCGAATGAACGCCGGGTCGCGGAACCGCACTTCGGTCTTGGCCGGATGGACGTTGACGTCGACTTCCTCGGGCGGAAGTTCGAGGAACAGCGCCAGCACCGCGTGCCGGTCGCGCGCCAGCATGTCCGCGTAGGCGCCGCGCACCGCGCCGACCAGCAGGCGGTCCTTCACCGGGCGCCCGTTGACGAACAGGTACTGGTGATCGGCAACGCCGCGGTTGTAGGTCGGCAGGCCGGCAACCCCGGTCAGCCGCGCCGTCCCGCGCTCGGCATCGATCAGCACGCCGTCGTCGGCGAGTTCGCGCGCGACGAGGCGGGCGACTCGCGAGGCCAGTTCCTCGCGCGGCTGCACCGCCAGCACCCGGCGCCCCTCATGCTCCAGCACGAAGCCGATATCGGGCCGCGCCATCGCGAGGCGGCGCACGACATCCTGACAGGCGGCATATTCGGAGCGGGCCGAGCGCAGGAACTTGCGCCGCGCAGGCACTTTGCCGAACAGGTCCTCGACCCGGATGCGCGTGCCCGGCGGCAGCGCGGCGGGCGAATCGACCACCACCTGCCCGTGATCGACCACCCGCTTCCAGCCTTCGACCGAATCGTGCGGACGGCTTTCGATGGTCAGCCGGGCGACCGAGCCGATCGAGGGCAGCGCCTCGCCCCGGAACCCCAGCGTGGTCACCAGTTCGATCGCCTCGTCGGGCAGCTTCGAGGTGGCATGGCGCTCCAACGCCAGCGCGATCTCGTCGGGGCGCATGCCGCAGCCGTCGTCGGTCACCTCGATGAGGTCGAGACCGCCCGAGGCGAGCCGCACGGTGATCTCGGTCGATCCCGCGTCGATGGCATTCTCGACCAGTTCCTTGAGCGCCGCCGCGGGCCGCTCGACCACTTCGCCCGCGGCGATGCGGTTGACGAGATGCTCGGGAAGACGGCGGATCGTGGGCATTTTCAGGTCTCTGGTTCGGCCCGTTGCGGCGGGGCTAGGTGGCGCCGGGAGGCGCGCTGGTCATCGCGGCTTCTACCGGGGGAAAGCCGCATTCACGAACTGTTCCCATCCCTAGCGACGAAGCGCGAGGAATTCGAGACGGACCCCCGTGGATTCCCCCCGGAAAATGACACAAAATTTTGGCGTTTCGCAAATCGATGGGCTAAGGGGCTGTCTCTCCTTCAAACAAGCCGGCCACGCCGTCCCCCAACAGGGCGGCAATCGGCCTGAAAGACAACGGATTACTGATGGCCTCGCCCTTCTCGCGATTCTTCAAGCTCGGCTCCCAGAACATGGCTATCGACCTGGGTACCGCCAATACGCTCGTCTATGTCCAGGATCGCGGGATCGTGCTGAACGAACCGTCGGTGGTCGCCATCGAGACGCTGAACGGCGTCAAGAAGGTCAAGGCCGTGGGCGACGACGCCAAGATGATGATGGGCAAGACGCCCGACAACATCGAAGCCATCCGCCCGCTGCGTGACGGCGTGATCGCCGACATCGAAATCGCGGAAGAGATGATCAAGCACTTCATCCGCAAGGTGCACGGCAAGAAGAACCTGTTCCGCTATCCGGAAATCGTCATCTGCGTGCCCTCGGGCTCGACCTCGGTCGAACGCCGCGCGATCCGTGACGCCGCCTCGAACGCCGGTGCCAGCCAGGTCTACCTGATCCTCGAACCGATGGCCGCCGCGATCGGCGCCGACATGCCCGTCACCGAACCGGTCGGCTCGATGGTGGTCGACATCGGCGGCGGCACCACCGAAGTCGCCGTGCTGTCGCTGCGCGGCCTTGCCTACACCACCTCGGTGCGTGTCGGCGGCGACAAGATGGACGAAGCGATCGTTTCCTACGTGCGCCGCCACCACAACCTCCTGATCGGCGACGCCACGGCGGAACGCATCAAGAAGGACTACGGCATCGCCACCATCCCGGCGGACGGCATCGGCGAAACCATCCACATCAAGGGCCGCGACCTCGTGAACGGCGTGCCCAAGGAAATCACCATCAGCCAGGCGAACGTCGCCGAGGCGCTGGCGGAACCGATCGGCGCGATCATCGAAGGCGTGCGCATCGCGCTTGAGAACACCGCTCCGGAACTCGCCGCCGACATCGTCGACCAGGGCATCGTGCTCACCGGCGGCGGCGCGCTGATCCAGGGCCTGGACGACTATCTGCGCGAAGAGACCGGCCTGCCGGTCAGCGTCGCCGAAGACCCGCTGTCCTGCGTCGCGCTCGGCACCGGCCGCGCGATGGAAGACCCGGTCTATCGCGGCGTCCTGATGTCCGCATAAGCGTTCGCGCGGGCGGCGCGGCCATGAGGCACGCGCCGCCCGTTTTCTATTCCGGCACCAGGTTGCCGGCTGAGTAATCCCGGCGGACCGTCCGCCCTTGTTTCAGGAGTGCATGGCGCATGGCGCCGCCCGCAAACAGGCGCTCCAGCTATTCGCGCAGAGCGCAATATACCACCTTCCTGAGCTACTCCGCGGGCGTGTTGGGCGCCGTCGTGGGGCTGGGGCTCGTGGTGGTCTCGCTGGTCAACCCCGATTTCTTCTCCCCGTTGCGCGGCCTTGCCGCCGACGCGACCGAGCCTGCCAGCCAGGCGGCGGCCAGCGGACGCACGTTCGGGCACGATGTCGTCGCCAACGTCACCGGTTTTTTCCACACCGGTAGCGAAGACGCGCGCATCCGCCGCGAACTGGCCGAAGCCAAGGTCCGGCTTGTCGAGGCCGAAGCCACCAAGGCGGAGAACCAGCGGCTCAAGGGCCTGCTCGGCATTGGCGACAAGGACGCCAATCCGGTGGCCTTCTCGCGCCTCACCGCCTCGACCGGGGCCAGCACGCGCCGCTATGCGACGCTGGGCGCCGGACGTGACAAGGGGGTCGTCACCGGCATGCCGGTACGCTCGCCCATGGGGCTCGTTGGCCGCGTGCTCGAAGTGGGCGCCTCCAGCTCGCGCGTTCTGCTGATCACCGACAGCGAGAGCCTCGTCCCGGTGCGCCGCGCCAGCGACGGCGTTCCCGCCTTCGCCCAGGGGGCGTCCGACGGGACCTTGCGCATTCGCCTGATCAACCTTGGCCTCAATCCCTTGAAGAAGGGCGACGTGATGGTCACGTCCGGGTCCGGTGGGCTCTACCGCCCCGGCACCCCGATCGCGATCGTCACCGACCTGCTGCGCGACGGCGCCATTGCCCGCGTGCTGAGCAACCCTTCGGATACCGATTACGTCATGGTCGAACGCACCTGGGCACCGCCGCCGCCACCTCCGGCCGCCACCACCGCCGCCAAGAAGCCGGGCAAGCCCTGATGGCGCTCCGCTCCGGCCACGGCCAGCCCCGGCGCAGCATCAACCGGGCCCCCTCGCCGCTCCTGGCCCACTCGGTCCCCTGGCTGACGATCATGCTGGGATCGCTGGCGCCGTCGTGGCTGATGATCGCCTCGGCTCCGGTGATGCCGCCGCTCGGCTACCTGGTCTTCCTTGCCTGGCACCAGCTGCGCCCCGGCCTGATGCCGATCTGGGCCGGCCTGCCGCTCGGGCTGTTCGACGACCTGTTTTCCGGACAACCGTTCGGCTGCGCGGTGCTGCTCTGGTCGCTGTCCTCGATCGTGATCGACATCGTCGAGACCCGCATTCCCTGGCGCCACTTCCTCATCGAATGGCTGGTGGCGAACGGGCTGATCGTTACCTACATCCTGCTGTGCCTCGTCTTTGCCAATTTCGGCGGAGCCGACGCCCCTCTTCGTGTGATCGTACCGCAGATCGTGATTTCCGTGCTTTCCTATCCGCTTGTCGGCCGTTTCGTGGCCCTTGCCGATCGCTTCCGCCTGAAGCCCCTGCTGGTCGGCCGATGAAGATCAACTTCCGGCGCCTGATCGAGCCGCGCCACGTCAGCGCGGGCACGTTGCGCAACAGCTTCGACCGCCGCAGCCTCGTGGTCGGCGGCATCCAGGGCGGCATCGGCGTGCTCCTTGCCAGTCGCATGGCCTGGCTGGCCATCGGCCAGAACGCCAAGTACGAGCTGGAGGCGGAGAGCAACCGCGTCAACCTCTCGCTGATCCCGCCGCGCCGCGGCTGGCTGCTCGACCGCAACGGCACTCCGCTGGCCTCGAACCGCGCCGACTTCCGGGTCGACGTGATCCCCGAGCGCATGGGCGACAAGGCACAGACGCTGGGCACCTTGCGCCAGCTCCTCAACATGACGCCGATCGCCGTGCAGGACCTCGAGGACAAGATCGAGAAGGCGCGCGGCTTCGCACCGGTCGAAGTTGCCAGCGGCCTCGATTTCGAGCGATTCGCCTCGGTCAGCGTGCGCCTGCCCGACCTTCCCGGCGTCGTCACCCAGCGCGGCTTCTCGCGGTTCTATCCGCTCGGTCCCTCGGTCGGCCACCTGATCGGCTATGTCGGCCCTGCCTCTGCCGAGGAGTACGAGAAGGACCACGATCCCGTGCTCATCACGCCGGGCTACAAGGTCGGCAAGGACGCGCTCGAGAAGTTCTACGAGAAGGACCTGCGCGGCAAGCCCGGCGCCCGCCGCGTCGAAGTGACCGCCTCGGGCCGGATCGTGCGCGATCTCGACACCCGCGAGGACGTCCCCGGCAAGACCATCAAGCTGACCATCGACGCCGGCATCCAGGACTATGCCGCGCGCCGCATCGGCATCGAATCGGGCGCGGCGGTGGTCATGGACTGCCAGACCGGCGACATCCTCGCGATGTGCTCGATGCCCAGCTTCGATCCCAACAGCTTTTCCGACGGCATCGGCCGCCTCGAATGGAAGATGCTGTCGGACGACGACCATGTGCCCCTGCGCAACAAGGTGCTGCGCGGGCTCTATCCGCCCGGCTCCACGGTCAAGCCGATGGTGGCGCTCTCGTTCATGGAAGCAGGCCTCGACCCGAACGAATCGGTGTTCTGCGGCGGCGGCCTGCGTGTCGGCAACCGCGTGTTCCACTGCTGGAACCACCGCGGCCACGGCCAGGTCAACATGGCCAAGGGCATCTACCAGAGCTGCGACGTCTATTTCTACCACTTCGCCCAGCGCATCGGCATGGACCCGATCGCGGCGATGGCGGGCCGCCTCGGCCTCGGCCACGATTTCCCGCTGCCGGTCTCCGGCCAGTCCTACGGCACCGTGCCGAACCCGGCGTGGAAGCTGAAGAAATACGGCAAGGAATGGCAGACCTTCGACACGGTCAACGCCACCATCGGCCAGGGCTACTTCCTGGTGAACCCGCTGCAGCAGGCCATTCAGGCCTCGCGGCTTGCCAGCGGCAAGATCATCATGCCGCGCCTGATCCACGGCAGCGACTACGAAGCCCCCAAGTCGCTCGGCATTGCCGAGGAGCACCTGGCCTATATCCACCAGGCCATGTCCGACGTCGCCAACGGCCCAGGCTCGGCGCCGCACGCACGCCTGCCCTTCCCGGACATCAAGCTGGCGGGCAAGACCGGCACCGCCCAGGTCGTCGGCCTCAACATCGGCAACGGCAAGGGCGGCCAGTGGAAGCACCGCGACCACGGCCACTTCATCTGCTTCGCGCCGGTGGAGAACCCCCGCTACGCCTGCTCCGTCGTCATCGAGCACGGCGGCGGTTCGCCTGCCGCTTATCCGGTCGCCCGCGACATCCTGACCTACATCTTCGACAAGCAGAAGGGCATGGATATCCTGACCGAGCTGGAACAGGGCTGGGGCGGCACGCCCAAGCAGCGGCTCGACGCGCGATACCGCAAGTATGCCGCCGAATACGGTGTCGGCGCCCCGGCCGTGTCGTCCGAACAGGAAAGCGCGGCGGTGGACCAGTCCAATTCCGCACCGGAAGCCGCGCAGCCGATCGTCCGTGACGCGCAGTCACCCGCGCCCGAACCCGCCGCCGCGGCCAATCCGGCGGCGGGCACGGCCCAGCCTGCCTCGGCGTCCGCTTCGGGGTCCGCCTCGGGGTCCGCATCGCCCCCCGCGTCCTCTTCCACTCCGACTGCGACACCCGCGCAAACCCCCGGAAATCCGCAATGATCAGCCGCTCCATCGTCCCCGACACCATCGCCCGCCAACCCTGGGCGATGCTGGTGCCGCTGATGGGGCTGGTCTCGCTGGGCGGCGCGGTGCTCTATTCGGCAGCAGGGGGCAGTCTCCAGCCTTATGCGCTGAGCCACGTCCTGCGCTTTTTCGTGTTCCTCTGCATGGCCATCGTCATTTCCCGCTTCAGCCGGGACATGTTCCGCATGGCCGCCTATCCGATCTACGGCACCATCGTGATCCTGCTGGTGCTGGTGGAGGCGATCGGCGCGGTCGGCGGCGGCAGCCAGCGCTGGCTGAACCTCGGCTTCATGACCCTGCAGCCCTCGGAACTGATGAAACCGGCCATCGTGCTGGTGCTGGCGCGGTTCTACGAGACACTGCCCCACGCGATGACCGCCAGCTGGCGCGGCCTCGTTCCCGCTGGCCTGCTGATCCTGCTGCCGGTCGCCTTCGTGGCGATCCAGCCCGACCTCGGCACCGCGCTGGCCATCTGCTTTGGCGGCGGCGTGACGATGTTCCTGGCGGGCCTGCCAATGTGGTGGTTCGTCAGCGCGGGCGTGACCGCACTGATCGGCGCCCCGATCGCCTTCTTCACGGTCCTGCACGACTATCAGCGCAACCGCGTGCTGACCTTCCTCGATCCCGAGAGCGACCCGCTGGGCACCGGTTACCACATCACCCAGTCCAAGATCGCGATCGGTTCGGGCGGCATATTCGGCAAGGGCTTCGGCAACGGCTCGCAAAGCCACCTGCAATACCTGCCCGAACCGCACACCGACTTCGTCTTCGCGACGATGTCGGAGGAATGGGGCATGGTCGGCGGCTACTTCGTGCTGCTGGTCTTTGCGGTCATCCTCACCTGGGGCATGCGGGTCGCCCGCAGCGCGCCGGACCGATTCTCCAGCCTGCTGGCCGCCGGCATGACCGCGACGATCTTTTTCTACGTCGCCATCAACCTGATGATGGTCATGGGGCTTGCCCCGGTGGTCGGCATTCCGCTGCCTTTCATGAGCCACGGCGGCACTTCGATGATGACCAACATGATCTGCATCGGCACGCTGATGGCGATCAACCGCTGGAATACGCGCCCCAGCAGCCTTTCCTGAAAAAAAATCGAACTACCCCCTTCCCATCCAAATTTTTGCCGTTATAGGGGCCTCTCCGCCGCCGAGGAGGAGCCCGCAAGGCTCTGAAACGGCAGCCCGGACAGGGTAAAGTGTGGACGCATAGCTCAGTTGGTAGAGCAGCTGACTCTTAATCAGCGGGTCCTTGGTTCGAGCCCAAGTGCGTCCACCAGTCCTGTCCTTGCACGGAAACGTGTGTGGACGCATAGCTCAGTTGGTAGAGCAGCTGACTCTTAATCAGCGGGTCCTTGGTTCGAGCCCAAGTGCGTCCACCATTTCCGTCACTTACGCGGCAACGCGTGTGGACGCATAGCTCAGTTGGTAGAGCAGCTGACTCTTAATCAGCGGGTCCTTGGTTCGAGCCCAAGTGCGTCCACCACCGCGCCTTTCAGCGCATTTTCCTTCCGATCGAAGCCTGCCTCGCGACAGAGCGCGAATCGCACCTCGTGACGGGTGCCCCCCAGGCTCCTCTCCCCATTTTCAGGTCAGGTCAGGTCGGCTCAGCAGCCGCGCGACTTGGTGTGGTGGTCGTAGTCATGACCCGGCGCACCGGCCGAATGTCCGTTCGCGTGGCCCTGCGAGGTGTAGAAGCCCGGGGGAAGCCCCTTCTTGCCCGCAGCGTTCGCCTTGGCGACACTTGCCGCAAGGTCGCCCGCCTTGGTGCCGGCGAGTGCCGGACCGGAAATGGCCAGCGCGATCCCGAGCGCGGCTACCGTGAGTGCAGTCCTGTTCATAGACTATCCCTTTCCTTGGTAACGCCGCCGCTGCCCTGCGTTGCAAGCAGGGACGGACGACGGCTCCCGAGGTCTGGGGCCTCCATGGTTAGAACCATCCTACGCAGCTTCGTATAAGAACGCATTTAACCGAACTTAACGATGTTCGTTATGACGGCGTCAGCCATGCCGTAAGGGCAGGCCCGGACAGGCACCGCGTCTCGCCGGAAGGCACGCAGCTTGGTGAACGGCGCAGGAAATCCGCTAAAAATATTTCTGCCGCGCCGGGAGGAAAGCCCTCGGGGAGCGCCAAGACAACGCAGGGCCGGGGTACGCCGCCATAGCACCCCCGAACTCCGCTCAGGCCGAGCTTGTCATGCCCCAGGCAGCAAAGCGCTGCACGAAGCCCCTGCAGCGAATGGTCACGCGCCGGGTGCAGGCTTCGACAAGCTCAGCCTGAGCGGGGTGGGGTTTAAACGCGGAACGGCAGGACGGGCCCCGTTGCGGACGTTCATTGAACCCGGATGGTTTGCCGATTGTTCACTCCATTCGTCATTCCCGCGAAGGCGGGAATCCAGTAGCAACCTCGCAATGTCGGCACACTCGAAGGCAATCCGCAGTGGCGCGATCTCCACACCGACTTTGGCTTCGAAGCGCTGCGTTAACTGGATTCCCGCCTCCGCGGGAATGACGAAGAGGGGCGGGAATGACGAAGATCCGGGTGCGGATTTGGCATCAGCAACGGGTGTTTTAAAATCGGAACCCGACAGTCCACAACCCACTCAAACCAGACCTTCCACCCCCGCTCAGGCTGAGCCTGTCGAAGCCCCTTGAGACGCGGCGCGCGGCTTCCCGTTCTTCAACAAGCGCAGGATGAGCGGGGCAGGTCCGAAGCGATCCCGAACCGGGCGCAGGATGGCCCCTGCCCGTCTCGCCCAGCCCGATCCGTGCTAAACCTCTCGGCCGCGCCCTAGCGGCCAGCCTCACCGGATGCAGGTGCGTCTTCCGCCGGAGGGAGCGCACTGCCAGAGGCCTGGGCGTCGATCTCCTTGACCTTTGCGCCGATGCTGTCCTGCGCGGCCTTGTAGCGCTCGTCGAAGCTGGGCTCGCGGTGGCAGGCCGCCACGAGCACCAGCAGGGCCACGCAAAGGGAGGCGCGCCGCATCAGTAGTCCTTCTTGATCTTCACGTTGAGCGAGTTGACCCCCGAGCCGCCCGCCTGGCTCAGCACCGACAGCCACTTGGTCACGCTGACTTCCAGCTGCGTCGCGGTGAAGCCGCGCGCGTCGGTGATCAGTTCGACGTAGATGTCGTCGGTCAGGTACTGCCCGGCGGCGAGCGCGGTGCCGCGCCCGGTGGTCTGGTCGGGACTGAGGATGCGCAGGCGGTCGATGCCGGTTGCCGAACGCAGCTTGCCCAGCGGATTGAGGCCGCCCCCGCTTGCCCGCAGCGAGTTGAGCGAGGTCGCCAGCTGCACCGCCTGGATCGCCGAAAGGTTGGCGATCGAGCTGCCGAACAGGATGCGCGAGAGGATCTCGTCATCGGGCAGGCTCGGGTCCGAACTGAACTCGATCTGCGGGTTGTAGGCCCTGCCGCTGACCGAGACGGTCACCGCCACGTCCTCGATCGTGTCGGTTGCGGCGATCGAGACCGAAGGATCGATCGTGCGTCCGCCGTTGAACGAGATCTTGCCCGACGAGATGTCGAACGAGCGCCCGGCAAAGTCGAGGTTGCCGCGGATCAGCGTGACGTCGCCCGCCATCGTCGGCGCGGCGCTGGTGCCGCCCACGGTGAAGTCGGCCGACCACTCCGAATCGAGCCCCATGCCCGAGACGTAGAGCTTTTCCGGCGCCTTGAGGTGCAGGTCGAGACGCAGCGTCGAGAACGCGGTCAGTATCGGCTCGGCCTGCTCGTCGCCGGTCACGCGGGTCGGCCCGGTCTTCGGCTTGAAGCGCACGCCGGTGAGCTGCGGGATCTCCACGGCCCCTTCCCGCACGATCTGGTAGCGCGTTTCCGGCAGCCGCAGCTCGCCCGAGAGGAGGGCCTTCTCGCCCGCCCGCTTGGTCAGGTTGACGGTGCCGGTGGCGCTGGCCGAAAGCGAGGAGCTGCGCGCCAGCCGCGCCTTGTCGAGCTTGACCGCGAGGTCCATGGGATAGCCTTCCGCCGCCGCCAGGCTCATCCGCCCGCTCGCGCTCACGGTGCCGCTGCCGGCATTGGCATTGAGCGACTGCAGTTCGAAGTTGTTGCCGTTGAAGCGGCCTTCCAGCGTCATGTTGGTCAGCTTGGTGCCATAGGCCTGGTATTCGTATGTGAGGTCACGCCCCTTCACCAGACCGTTCACGCAAGGATCGGTGAGCTTGCACGAGAAGTCCGCCGCCAGCCCGACCGAGCCGACCAGCGTCTGTCCGGGCTGCCCGGCGAACGAGAACAGCGTGTCGGCCGGGCCGTTGTAGCGGATGCCGCCGCCCAGCGGCGCTTCCAGCAGCCGCTGCGACCAGGTGCCGCCACCCGCCGGAAGCGGCCGCAGCGTCGCCTCCATGCGCCCGACGACACTGCCGCGCTTGCGGATCACGGCATGGGCCTCGGCGCCGTCGCTCACCAGCTTGCCGAGGAAATTGATGTCCACCGGCTGGCTGATCGTGCTGGAACTGGTGCGGGTGAAGTCGGTGATGGTCAGGCGTGCATCGGCCTGCGGGAAGGCATCGCTGCCGGCCTGGGCAAAATCGAAGCTGCCGCTGGCACTGCCGCCAAGGCCGTAGCCCGGCACGAAGGCATTGATGACACCGACGTCGAAATTCTCCATCCGGCTCTCGAAACGCATGCCTTCGCCGTACTTGCCCGCCACGCGTGCCTGGCCGCGGCCGAACGACAGCGTGGTCGGCAGCAGTTCGTAGCCGTCCTTGCCGGGCACGATCCGCGCAGGGCTGAGCGTGCGCAGCGACTGGCCGCGAACCCGCCCGGACAGCGCCACGCGCCACATCTCGGGCGCCAGGTCGGCATTGACGCCGAGCTTGAACGGCACCCCGCTAACCCCTTCGATCAGGCCCTTGGCCTGCCCGCGCCCATCGCGGTAATCGACCAGCACGCGCGCGGCGGCCAGATCGAGTGCGCCGATCGAGGTGCCGGCAAGCTGGGCATCGGCAACCACGGTGGGCTTGTCGTAAAGCACCGCGCGCCCGTCGATCAGCGCCGAGCCGATGGTCAGGTTGGCAGGCCCTGCAAACGTCGCGTCCTTGGCGCGCAGGTTGAAGTCCACGGCCTGGAACTTGCCTTCGGCCGCCAGCCGCAGCGCGCCGCCGATGCCGTTGCCCTTGGCGGTCAGTTCACCGGCGAACGGCCCGGCCGCGGTCTGGGTCATCTGCCCGGCAAAATCGACGCCGGACAAGTTGCCGCTGTTGATCCGGATCGCCATCTGGCCGCCCATCAGCAGGTTCACGTCGGCCTTGAGCGGGCCGTAGTCGGTGTCGCTCCGGACGTCGAGGCGGTAGCCGCCGCGCACGCCGGTGATCCGCGCATCGAGATTGGCGAGGCCGATCCCGAAACCGGGATGCTCGGCGGTAAGGTGCGCGTCGGGATTGGTCAGCGTGCCCGTGACCCTGACGCCAAGCGCGCCGTAACGCTGCGAGGCGCCGCGCGCGGTAAGCGCGATCCGGCCCTCGGGCGACCAGCTGCCCTGCCCGTCGACGATCCGCAGATCCGGCGCGTTCATCCTGAGCGCGGCGAAACGCACGATCCCGTCCGAACCGTAGCGCACCCGCGAGGAGGCCGCGAAGTTGCCGCCGAGGTAACTTTGCAGGGTCGAGTTGAACAGCTTGCGCGAGCGCGCGTGGACCGTGCCTTCCAGTGCGAAGCCCTGGTTCTCGCTCTTGAGGTCCATGTTCGTGCGAATGTCGAACAGGCCGACGCTCTCGAGGCGGTAGTTGTCGATCTTGCCGTCGATGGCGCCGGTGTAGAAACCCTTGCTCACATCGGCGACCAGGATCAGCCCGGCGTCGATGCGGTCGGACTTGAGGCGCATGTTGTCGGACAGCACCCGCGGCCCGTCGATGGCAAGGTCGCCCTTGAGGGTGACATTGGCCAGGGTGCCGCCAGCCACGGTGTCGAGCCCGACGATGCGCCGCACGCGGGCATCGAGGGGGATCAGGATCTTGTCGGCATCGACCCGCGCGGCGCCCTGCGCGCTCAGCCCTTCAAGCCCCATGTCGTTCATCATCAGACGCGCGGCATTGATCTTGTAGGCAGCCTTTGGCGCGGTGAAGGCACCGTCCAGCGCGAGCGAGGCGGTCAGCCCCGATCCGCCGAGGTTCTTCGCCATGACCGTGGGCTTGAGCAGCGCGAACTGCAGGCGCAGGTTCTCGAAGCTGTTGGCGGATAGATCGATCACGCCGTCGGGACGCAGGGTGAAGGCATCGCTCGACACCAGGCCCGACAGCCTGGCCTTGCGCTGGTCCAGTGCTGCCGTGAGATCGACGTTCGTCACCGGCCCCAGCAGACCCGCGGTCGGGCCGGTGAAGAGCCGGGCGATCCGGGTCGGCCCCTTGACGACGAACGTGCCGTCCCGCGCGGTCAGTGCCAGCCGCGCCATCTCGCTGCCGCCAAGATCGGCATCGAAGGTGCCGTTCCAGGACTTCCAGTCGCCCTTGCCGTCGAGCCGCAGCGCCATCGGCTGCTTGAACCCGCCGAGCGCGGCGATCACGCCGCCCACCGGCGCATCGACGTCGGCCTTGAGCGCCAGCCGGTTCCTGGCGGGCACGGCATCAAGCACGAGATCGAAGCGGTCCCCGCCCTCCCCGTTCTTGACGGCGCCCTTGATCGCCACCGCGCCGCCCCTGGCAAAGACCTGCGCGCGGCCATCGGCGATATGCGCGCGGCCGTCGACGGTGAGGATGCGGCGCACCCCGGCCACCGGCGGCTCGGCGACGAACTGGCCGATCCGGAGGCGGCCGACGTCGATGTCGAGATCGGGCAGCAGCGGCTCGGTGCTGGGCGGGGTCGGCTTGAACCGGGGGGAACGGCGCAGGACCATCCGCTCGGCCACGGCGCTGCGCACGTCGACGTGCTTGTCGAGATAGGCGAAGGGGCGCCAGTCGACATCGATCTCGGGCGAGAACAGGAACTCGCCCTGCGGGTCGCTGACCGAGAGGTCGTGCAGGGTCATCCTGCCGTAGAGCGAACCCTCGATCCGCCCGACCTTGATGCGCATGCCGTTGTCGAAGCGCAGCCCCGCGATCTGCTCGGCGACGAAGCGGTGGCCGGGGCCGGTATCGATGCCGAAGATCAGTGCCCCGGCCAGCAGCACCGCGCCCAGCACCACGGTGACAACCGTTTTCAGGGCACGAATGCGCAGGCGCCGTCCAAGCGTGAGCCGGGGCCGCTCGTTCGTCTCGTCCCCGGTCACTGCCATGTCCGCTTCCGGCAGGTTTCCGCTCTCTGCCGGGGGCAGGTTGTCTTCGTCGCCGCTCATCAGAAGGCCTGTCCGATCGAAACGTAGATATTGAGGCGCGATTCGCCCGGCCGGCGGTCAATCGGCGTGGCGAGATCGAGGCGCATCGGTCCGAAATTCGTGTAGAAGCGCCCGCCGATGCCGACGCCGTAGCGCAAGTCGTTGAACTGCGGGGTGGTCTGCCGATAGGCCTGCCCGGCATCGACAAAGGCGACGATGCCATAGTTGCCGAAACGGTAACGCGCCTCGACCGACGCCTCGTTGAGACTGCGCCCGCCCACCGCCTTGCCGTCGGCGGCCTGCTCGCCCAGCGCCTGATAGCTGTAGCCGCGCACCGAGCCGCCGCCGCCGGCGTAGAGCCGCCGCGACGGTGCGATGTCGAACAGACCGGCGCCCTTGATGGTGCCGAGGCGCACACGCCCCGCCAGGACAAGACTGTCGGTCACCGGGAAGTAGCCGGAACCATCGATCCGGCTGCGGATATAGGGGTTGAAGCCGCCCTTCACGGTCGCTTCCGGCTGGACCAGCGCGGTCAGGCGAAAGCCCTTGGTGGGGTCGAGCAGGCTGTCGGTCTGGTCGAAACCGAGCTGCCCGTTCACCCCGGCCACGTAATAGAGCTTGCGGTCGCGCGTGCCGGTTGCCGTGTTGTAGTCGGTCTCGCCGGTGATCAGCGTTTCGGCGCCGACGGCATACGTGATCTTCTTCTGCCAGAGCGGCGTGGAATCGCGCGCCATGCGGATGGCGATGCGCCCGGTATAGGCGCTGTAGGCGTCGTAGTCGTTGTGGAACGCCTCGGTCACCAGTTCCAGCGTGCGATCGCGCTGCCCCGAATTGGAGCGCCTGAACGTCGTCGACAGCCCTTGCTGCTTGGTACCCGCGATGGCGCTGACGATCAGCGCGCCTTCAGGCGGGAACAGATTGCGATGGGTCCAGCTGGCCTGGGCGCTGAGACCCTCGCCCGTGGCATACCCGATGGTCCCGGCAATCGTGCGCGGCGGCCCGGCGTCCTGCTGGACGTGCAGGGTGACGTATTCGGTACCGTCGCTCCCCGCGGATTGCCCGGTCTTGCGGGGTTCCACCGCGATCGTCGAGAACAGGCTGGTCGCGATCAGCGCCTTGCGCAAGTCGTCGACCTTGCGGCTGTCGTAGAGATCGCCCTTCTTGAACCGCGCAAGCACGCCGATGTGCCTGGCATCGAAGGCCAGATCGCCCGAGGTCGTGAACCCGTCGAAGCGGCCGCGCGGGCCGACGTCGACCGGCAGCGTATAGACACCCTCGCCGCTATCCGGGTCGAGCAGGATGTCGCGGTCCCCCACTTGCGCGAAGGCATAGCCGTTTTCGGGAAGCGCCAGCGCCACTTGCGCCTCGGCGCCCTGCACGCGCTGCGCGATGATCGGCTCGCCGCGCTTGAGTGCGAGATTGTCGGCGATGAGGCTTGGCGGCACCGTCGGGTCGGCTTTCACGACGATGTCGGAAAGCGTGTAGCGCTTGCCCGGCGACACCGTCATCACCGCGGTCAGCGCAACCTTGCCCTCGTCGTTGCGATCACGCTGGACCCGGGTACGGATGACCGGCGAATACCAGCCCTCGGACGCGAGCACGGTCTGCATGAGCGTCGCATCCTCCGCCAGACGCGCGCGCAGCATCGCGATATTGGCGGCCTTGCCGTCCCCTTTCTTGAGGGCGGAATGGGACTTGAACTCGGCCAGCAGATCGGTGTCCGCGGCCTTGTCGGCCTCCTCCACCCCGTCGATCCGCATCGCATAGGCGACTTCGGTGTCCTTGGCCTCTTCCTCGGCCTCGGCGAACTGGACCGGGGTCACTTCGAACTGGTCGATCGGCGGCAGGGGTGCGGTCAGTTCCGCGTCCCGAACCGGCGCGGTGCCGATGGTTTCGGTTTCGGCGGTGGGAGCCGCCGCCTGCTGGACGGCAGCGCCCGCCGAGGCAGGAGCAGCAGGAGGCGCCGGGGCAGGAGACTGGACAGGAGACTGGACAGGAGACTGGACAGGAGACTGGGCATTCGCCGCCTTGCCATCGCCCGCCAGTCGCTTCTCGAATTCGTCGATCGTCTCCAGCGGCTTGCCAAGTTCGGGATCGTCTTCGGCGCCCAGCCTGGGGATCGAACGGTTAAACTCGTCGTCGGAAATGACCGGCTTCACATCGGGCATCACCGCATCGGCAGGCGGCGCCGGCACGGCAAGCTTTCCGGCCTGCAGGGTATCGTTCTCGTCGGGCTTTCCGGCATCCGCGCCTCTCGCATCAGGCCGCCTGGCATCGCTGCTGTCTGCCGCCGGGCTGGCCGGATCGGCTTGCTGCGCGCGCGCAGGCGTACCGGTGAGCGCCAGCACGAATGCCAGCGTCGCCAATCCGGCGCCTTCACGCACCAGTCGGGAACCGATGGCGGCGTGATCGCTTGGTCCTGGCATGAGCAGACTTATGAATACCCCCTGTAGCGTCCGGCCTTGCGCAGACCGGCCCGATAATCAACCGTATCATCCGTGGCCAGGTCGTGATGGCCACTTCGAGTCTGGGCAACGGACGCCCTCGTGCCTTAGCGTATCGCATTGCAACAGCGAAAGTTCCCGGCGGCAAGGGGGAAGCTGATGAATGGACACGAAGGAACCGTCGAGCGTGACACGCCGGATACGGTTTCCGACACGAATGCGCCACCCCTGACGGCGGCTCCGGCGGCAATCGGTCCCGCGCCTGTCACGCCGGGCTGGGATGCGGATACGCCGCTCGCCTTGCCGGCGCGCGCATGGTGGCGGGTGGTGCGGCGGGTCTGGGTGATGAGCGGGTTCCATGAACTCGGCCTGCTGGCGGCGGGGCTCGCGTTCTACTGCTTTCTCGCGCTGACGCCGCTGATCGCCGCCACCGTGATGACCTACGGCCTCGTCGGCGACGTCGACACCGTGCGCGACCAGATGCAGAGCATCGTCCGGGTGGTCCCACCCGAAGTGGCCCATATGCTCGAACAGCAACTGATCCAGATCGTCACCACCAGCCGCGGCGTCACCGGTTTTGCACTGGTGATCGCGCTGTTCTTTGCGATCTACGGAGGCATGCGCGCGGCGAGCGGCATGATCAGCGCGCTCAACGTCATCAACGAGGAGCGCGAGACCCGCGGCATCATCGCCCTCACCTTGCGCGCCGGAGGCCTGACGCTGTCCGCCGTGCTGATCGCGATGACCGGCGTGGTTTCCGGCGGCATCTTCGCATGGCTGCAGACCCATGCCGCCGCCTACCTCGGCGATGCGACGCAAAGCCTGTTCAACTGGCTCACCTGGCTCGCCGCCATCCTTCTCGGCAGTAGCGGCTTTGCGCTCATCATGCGCTACGGCCCGGACCGGCGCCCCGCCAAGTGGCGCTGGCTCGCCCCCGGTGCCTTGCTGGCGACCCTGCTGTGGATCGCCGTCTCGTTCGGGTTCTCGCTCTATGTCGCCTATATCAGCGACTACAACGCGACCTATGGCTCGCTTTCGGCCATCGTCGTGTTCCTGATGTGGCTGTTCCTGTCGGCCTACGGCATCCTGCTCGGCGCCCTGCTCAATGCGGAAATCGAGCGGCAGACCTTCTGCGACACCACCAGAGGTCCGCCCAAACCGCCCGGTGAGCGCGGGGCCGTGCTGGCCGACGTCATCGACGACCGGGTGCCCTCGCTCGCGGACCTCCAGCGCAAGCGCAGCCGCCGCGCCGAGAAGGCACGCCGAAGGGCGGATTAACGCGCCTCGACCGCCTGCGGGCGGCGGTCCCGATCCAGCCGCACCACCAGATCCGCCCGCGCGGGCATCTCGGCGAGGATGGCGCGGGTGATCCGCTCGTAATGGGCAATGAAGCGCGCTATTTGCGCCTCGCTCATCACCTTGTCGTCCGGCCCGGCGCGCGCGGCGAGATCGCGCTCCTGCTCACTGCGCCAGCGGTGGACAACCTCGAAACCGGGCGCGGCCAGCAGCACCAGCCGGTCGATCCGGGCAAAGAGCCGCTGGTACGAATCGCCGAGCATGTCGTTCACCCAGCGCCGCCAACGGCCATCGGGATCCTCCCCCGCCTCCAGCGCATTGACCGGTTCGGCCAGTTCGCGTGTCCGCTGCGGAAAGGCGCCGAGGCACCAGCCCTCCAGCACCAGCACCTGGCAGCCGGGCCCGACGATGGGCCAGTCATGCTCCGAAACCCGGTCGTCGCGGGCCTTGTCGAAACGCGGCAGCGCCACCGGACCGCCCGCCTCCAGCCCGTCGAGCACGTCCAGCCCGAGGGCGATGTCATGCGTGCCCGGCACCCCGCGCGTGGCGAGCAGGGGGTGAACGTGGCGCGCCAGTGCCTGCCGCTCGGCATGGGTGAGATAGAGGTCGTCCAGCGACAGCACCGCGCTCGCGAGGCGCTCGGCCGCGCAACGGGCCTGCACCGTCTGCGCCAGCGTGGACTTGCCGGACCCTTGCGCGCCGCAAATGCCGATGACGACGGGACGATGGCGGGAGCCGGGCCAAGAGCCGGGCCGCGGGCCTGAAAGCGCGCCGGAAAGCGCGCCCTGGACTTGCTCCATCACGGCATCCACAAGGCGGGGATCGAGCCCGGTCACAGCGGGAACATCGCGGCCTGACCGAAGCAGACCCCATCGCCGTCGACGAGGTTCCAGACCACCGCCGGGCCGATCCGGAAGCGCCGCCCCTTGGCGCTGATGCGCACACCGGCATAATCGTCGATGAAGCCGTGGGCGGTCACGCGGTCGAGCAGGGCCTGCCGCTCTTCGCGCAGCGGCGCCTCGGCCGAGAGGCGCGAGGGCATGCCGACAAACGTCGCAAGATCGCTCTCGAATGCCGTGAGCGCGCGCGCATTGCCGAAAAAGAACAGCGGATCGGCCTCGGTGCCGTGGGCAACCACGGCAAACGGCGCCTGCCACAACGCCGCTATCGGATCGCCGCCGCGCACCAGCGGACGCCCCAGCAGGCGCTCGAAGCTCCCGGCTATCAAGGCGATCCGCGCGGCGCATCCGGGCTCGCGATAGATGGCAGGCACGGCCCCCGCCCCTTCCGTTTCCGCCTGTCCGTGCACCTCGTCCCTCCGCTGGAATGCCCGTTCGCCTAGCAGCACCGCCGCCCGTTTGCGAGCCGTCACGGCGTATCGTACCGGCGATCAGCCCGCATCGCGGTTGATGCCGCAGCCCCTGTGCGACTAGCTATCCGGCAACAAGAGATCGGGGCCAGCCCATGCGCGCGCCCGAGAGAGGAAGGATAACCGGATGAGCGATGTTCTCGGCTACAAAGGCAAGCGTGTAATCGTCAGCGGCTGCTTCTCGGGCATGGGCGAGGCGACGGCAAAGCTGCTTGTCGACCTCGGCGCAGAAGTCCACGGCTTCGACTTCAAGGAAAGCGCGGTGCCGATGGCCTCGTTCACCCGGATCGACCTGCGCGACCCGGCCAGTCTCGAAGCCGCGGTTGCCGGTGTCGGCGGCAAGATCGACGCCCTGTTCAACTGCGCGGGGCTGCCCGGCGGCGGCGGCTTCCCGGCGATGGACGTGATGAAGGTCAACTTCCTCGGCACCCGCCACCTTACCGAACAGGTCGTGCCGCTGATGGGCCAGGGCGGCGCCATCGTCTCGATCGCCTCCACCGGCGGCCTTGGCTGGAGCCGCCGCATCCCCGTCCACATGCAACTGCTTGCGACCCAGGGCTTCGACGCCGGTCTCGCCTGGTGCGAGGCCAACATGGAACAGGTCAACGAGGGTTATGCCTTCTCGAAGGAAGCGGTGATCGTCTGGACCCAGTTCATGGGCGCGCAGCTCATCAAGAAGGGCATCCGCATCAACTGCTCGCTGCCCTCGCCCACCCAGACGCCGATGATGGCGACCTTCCACGCCACTTCGGGCAAGGATGTGGTCGATGCCGCCGCCGAGCCGCTCGGCCGCTACACCACGCCCGCCGAACAGGCCGGTCCGCTGGTACTGATCTGCAGCGACCTTGCCGGCGTGGTCAACGGCATCGTCATGCCGGTGGACGGCGGTTTCATGGGCGGCCTCGCCACGGGCCAAGTGGACATCACCAAGATGATGAGCGCGGCTTCCAAGCAGCCTGCCTGATCGCTCGGCGACAAAATTCGAAAAGGGGTCGGCTGCCTGTGCATCCGGCCCCTTTTACCCCAGCCCCTTTTACCCCCGCCTCTTTTACCTATGCGTCAACCTGCTAAGGCAGTCGCAAGAACAAGGAGCAGGACCACAAGCATGACCGACGCCGTACTGTACGAGATCGACGCCGAAGGCATCGTCACGATCACTCTCAACCGGCCGGAAATGCGCAATCCGATCTCCGATCCCGAAGTGATCGAGGCCCTGCTGGGCGCCGTGGACCGGCTGGACAACGATCCCGCCGCGCGCGTCGCCATTCTCACCGGCGCGGGCAAGGGCTTCTCCTCGGGCGGCAACATCAACGAGATGAAGCCCGGCGGCAACGTCAACGGCGGCGAGCCGATCCGCACCCGGCTCAATTACAAGCGCGGCATCCAGCGCCTGCCGCTCGCCTTCGCCGCGCTCGAAGTGCCAGTGATCGCCGCCGTCAACGGCGCGGCGGCGGGTGCGGGCTGCGACCTTACCTGCATGTGCGACCTGCGCATTGCCGGTGAAAGCGCGCGTTTTGCCGAAAGCTTCGTCAAGATCGGCCTGATCGCCGGCGACGGCGGCTCCTGGCTGCTGCCGCGCGTCGTCGGCTGGTCGAAGGCCGCCGAAATGGCGCTGACCGGCGACATGATCGACGCGGCGGAGGCGCTGGCCTGCGGGCTCGTCTCCAAGGTGGTGCCCGATCACCAGTTGATGGACGAGGCCCGCGCCCTCGCCCGCCGCATCGCCGCCAACCCACCGCATGCCGTGCGCATGACCAAGCGCCTGCTGTGGGAAGGCCGCCGCGCCGATCTCGCCACCCTGCTGGAAATGGCCGCCGCCATGCAGTCCGCCGCCCACGCCACCCAGGATCACGCCGAGGCGGTCGAGGCATTCCTCGAAAAGCGACGGCCCGAATTCAAGGGGTCTTGAATTTCGATGTGATGAGTTCATATCGCACTCACACCACAATGTGAGAATGAGATACTCCAATGGCAGGCAATGTGATCGAACAGGTCCGCAAGCTCGTCGCCGAGGGCGGCATGAGCAAGTCGGGCCTTGCCCGCGCAGCCGGGCTCCACGCCAACACGCTGCGCGACTGCACCGAGCCGGACTGGAACCCCACCGCCGAAACCCTGGTCAAGCTGGAGCGCGCACTGTTCTCCAACGACGACCGCCAGATGCTTGTCCCCATCGAGGAGATCATCGACGAGGCGCGCAACGGCCGCATGTTCATCCTCGTGGATGACGAGGACCGCGAGAACGAGGGCGACCTCGTGATCCCGGCGCAGATGGCAACCCCGGCAGCGATCAACTTCATGGCCACCCATGGCCGCGGGCTGATCTGCCTGACGCTCACCAGCCAGCGCATCGACGAACTCGGCCTCGATCTGATGAGCCGCCACAACGGCACCCGCCACGAAACCGCCTTCACCGTTTCGATCGAGGCGCGCGAAGGCGTGACCACCGGCATCTCGGCGGGCGACCGCGCGCGCACGATCTCGGTCGCCATCGACGGCACCAAGAGCAAGGCCGACATCGTCACCCCCGGCCACGTCTTCCCGCTGCGCGCGCGTGACGGCGGCGTGCTGGTCCGCGCCGGCCATACCGAAGCCGCCGTCGACATCTCGCGCCTTGCCGGCCTCAACCCTTCGGGCGTGATCTGCGAGATCATGAAGGACGACGGCACCATGGCGCGCATGGACGACCTGATCGGCTTCGCCCGCATCCACGACCTCAAGATCGGCACGATCCGCGACCTCATCGCCTATCGCCGCAAGCATGACCGCATGGTCGAGAAGAAGAACGAGATCACCTTCCAGAGCCGCCACGGCGGCCAGTGGCTTGCCCGCAGCTATTACAACAAGGCCACCGGCGACGAGACGATGGCGCTGATCAAGGGCCGCATCGATCCCGCCAAGCCGACGCTGGTGCGCATGCACACGCTTTCGATGTTCACCGACGTGTTCGGCGAGGAGTCGGCGGATCGCGGCAACCTGCTGCACCGCTCGATGGAAATGATCGCGGAAGAAGGCAGCGGCGTGATCGTCGTCATCAACCGCCAGATCGGCAGCTCGATGTCCAAGGTCATGGACATCAAGCAACAGATTCGTGCGGGCGAAACGCCTGACATCGAAGAACTTCGCGACTATGGGGTGGGGGCGCAGATTCTCGCGGAACTTGGTGTCCACGACATGATCCTGCTCACCAACACGCATCATTCGCTTGTCGCGCTGGAGGGGTATGGCCTCAACATCGTGAACGAGCGCCCCATTCCCAGCACTTCCGAAGATGCTGCCGCTGAAGGAGCGAACTGACATGGCCCGTTTTCTCATCGTCGAAGCCCGCTTCTACGACCACCTCAATGACCAGCTGATCGCCGGCGCCAAGGCCGCGCTCAAGGCCGCCGGCCACAAGGCTGAAGTGATCACCGTGCCCGGCGCGCTGGAAATCCCCGCCGCCATCTCGATGGCCGAGGCGACCGGCGACTATGACGGCTACGTCGCCATCGGCGTGGTCATTCGCGGCGAGACCTACCACTTCGAAATCGTCGCCGGGGAATCGGCACGCGGTATCATGGCGCTGACCATGGACAGCATTGCCATCGGCAACGGCATCCTTACCGTCGAGAACGAGGAACAGGCGCTGGTCCGCGCCGATCCCGCACAGAAGGACAAGGGCGGCGAAGCCGCCAAGGCCGCCATCGCGCTCTACGACCTCAAGGAGCGCTTCGCCTGACGGAGTAAGGAATGGCTGACACGATCCCGGTCTCCGACCTGAAGGACAGCCCGCACTGCGAGCACCCCTGCCTTGGCGGCATCCGCCTGGTGCTGGGTGGAAACGTCTTCGGATGGACAATCGATCGGGATCGCAGCCTTGCGGTCCTCGACGCCTTCTACGAAGCCGGCGGCCGCATGATCGACACGGCCGACGGTTATTCCAACTGGGTTCCCGGTCACAAGGGCGGCGAATCCGAAACGATCATCGGTGAATGGCTGAAAACGCGCGGGGTCCGCTCCGAGATGCGCATCGCCACCAAGACCGGTCAGGGCGGCGCACCTGGCATGCTGGCTCCCGACACTGTCCGCGCGGCGCTAGAGGCGTCTCTGCAGCGGTTGTGCACCGATTATGTCGATCTCTACTACGCCCACCGCGATGACGCCGCGACGCCGCTGGACGAAGTGGCCGAAGCCTACGATCAGGCGTTTACCTCGGGCCGCGCCCGCGAACTGGGCGCGTCGAACTACTCCCCCGCCCGGCTTTCCGCCATCCTCGCGGTGGCTGGCGAGAGGGGTCTTCACCCCTTCACCGTACTGCAACCGCTCTACAACCTCGTCGCCCGCGCGCAGTTCGAGGGCGGCTTGCAGGACATCTGCGTTGAACGGGGAATCGCGGCATTCCCGTATTATGGCCTCGCTGCAGGCTTCCTGACGGGCAAGTACACGCAGGCCGATCAATGGGCCGGAACAGCCCGCGCCCACGCGCTCGACGAGGCTGCCGCCGGAAACGGCTGGCAGAGTCTGGCCTGGCTTCGCAGGATCGCCGATGAATTGGGCGCCACTCCCGCGCAAACCGCACTAGCCTGGCTCAACACGCGGGCAGGCGTTGCCGCCCCCATTGCCAGCGCCACTTCGCCCGAGAAAGTGCGCGAGCTTGCCATGATCTGCGATTTGCAACCTCCCGCGGAAGCCTTTCTCGCCAACGACGCACGAGGGTAGCCAAGCAAATACCCCTATTCTGCATGGAATTCCGCCAGAACATCAGATAAATAGTTCTGACGGAAGCCATCCGGCGCCCGTTATCCATCCTCAAGTTGCATGTATCCAACTTGGACACCATAAAAAGTCCGGTTTGCAAATTGGCCGGATACTGTAGCCAGAGAAAGAAGTATCCGAATTCGATCTTAATCGGACACATCATTAACCAAGAATACCCCGCCTACGGGACGAGGGTCGCAACCCATGCCCCCGGGAAGCGGGGCCCGACCGGGCACGCACCCGCGACGGAGGAGTACTGCAGGTGAACATCGAAGCGAAGCGCAGTGCGCTGATCGAAGCCATGATGGCCAACCTCGCCCAACTCGAGAACCTGGGCGCCGAAATCGCCGCGGCCCACATGCAGGCCGCCATCGACGCGCTGCGACGCGATTCGGGCCTGGACCAAGACCCCTCCGATCTGGACTAACCGACCGCTGACGCCGCCGCTCGCGCATGCAACAAACCCTGCAAGGTGCGGCACGACACGTCGATGCGGTTTCGCCGATTTGAAGCGAAAACACATCGGCGCGGCGGACTGCAGCCTTGCAGGAGCAATTGCTGCGACTCGTATTCGTGCTCGGCGCCCCCCTCGACACGGATCATTGCGGCCACAAGGCTTGGTGGGCTCAGTTGTATGGAGAAGACCGATCAGTTGATGCGCAATCGGGCGAAGGCCATTCGCCTTATTGGAATTGCCAACGAGCTTCTCGCCATGGCGCGCGAACTCGAAATCGGACAGACGATAGCCACAGAAATCGCCAATTCGGTACAACGGGAAAGCGGCAAGACATCGGCCAGCCAGGACCATCCCATCTGGGTCGAACTGGCCCGCCAGACGTACGATGACCGGCGGCGCCGCACGAAGATCTTCGATTCGGAGGAACTTTTCGGCGAGCCTGCCTGGGACATCCTCCTCGACCTGTTCATCGCGGCCAAGGAACGGCGCCGCGTCTCGGTAACAAGTGCCTGCATCGGCTCCGCCGTCCCGTCCACAACCGCGCTGCGCTGGATCACGATCCTCGAAAAGCAGGGATTGCTGATGCGCGAGGCGGACCCCGGAGATGCGCGCCGCGTCTACGTAAAGCTAAGCGCGCGGGGCTATGCCGCCATGCTGGAATATTTTTCCTCCGCATCGCGCTCGGTCGTCCTGCTTGACGATCCCCGACAGGAATTGGCCGCCGCACGCTAGAGCGTTTCCCAATCAGGTGGAATCGCTTGATGACCCGGAAAACCAAAATCTTAGAGCAGTTTATCCGATGCAATCGGATCGGAAACTGCTCCAGGAAACAGCCGGCTGCAAAAAGGGCCCGGCTTCCGAAAGAAGCCAGGCCCTTGTTTTCAGCTACCGATAGGTTCAGCGCGCGAGGCGGGCGAACGCCGAGGCTCCGGCAAAGCGCGCAGCCCTGCCAAGCTCTTCCTCGATGCGGATCAGTTGGTTGTACTTGGCAAGCCGGTCCGAACGGGCGAGCGAGCCGGTCTTGATCTGACCGCAGTTGGTGGCGACGGCGAGGTCGGCGATGGTGGCATCTTCAGTTTCACCCGAACGGTGCGACATCACAGCGGTGTAGCCGGCGCGATTGGCGATCGAAACAGCCTCCAGCGTCTCGGTCAGGGTGCCGATCTGGTTGACCTTGACCAGCAGCGAGTTCGCCATGCCCTTCTCGATGCCCATGGTCAGACGCTTGGGGTTGGTCACGAACAGGTCGTCGCCAACAAGCTGTACCTTGTGACCAAGCTTTTCGGTGAGCGCAGTCCAGCCTTCGAAGTCATCCTCGGCCATGCCGTCCTCGACCGACACGATCGGATAAGCACCGCAGAGGTCGACAAGGTAGTCGGCGAACTGGATCGGGCTGAGCGAAAGACCTTCGCCGCTGATCTCATACTTGCCGTTCTTGAAGAACTCGGTGGCCGCGCAGTCGAGCGCGAGCTGAACGTCGACGCCGGGCTTGAAGCCGGCCTTCTCGATCGAGGCGAGCACGAAGTCGAGCGCGGCCCGTGTGCTGGCGATGTTGGGGGCGAAACCGCCTTCGTCACCCACGGCCGTCGCGAGACCCTTCTCGTGCAGGCCCTTTTTCAGGGTGTGGAAGATTTCCGAACCCCAACGCACCGCTTCGGCGATCGAATCGGCGCCGACCGGCATGATCATGAATTCCTGGAAATCGATCGGGTTGTCTGCATGCTCGCCGCCATTGATGATGTTCATCATCGGTACCGGCAGGACATGCGCCGAAACACCGCCAACGTAGGAATAGAGCGGCAGGCCACGTGCATTGGCGGCCGCCTTGGCGGCAGCGAGGCTGACGCCGAGGATCGCGTTGGCGCCAAGACGCCCCTTGTTCTCGGTCCCGTCGAGTTCGATCATGGCAAGATCGAGGTCCCGCTGGTCTTCGGCATCCATGCCCACCAGTTCCTCGGCGATTTCGGTGTTCACCGAATCAACGGCCTTGAGCACGCCCTTGCCGAGGTAACGGCTCTTGTCACCGTCACGCAGCTCCACCGCCTCATGGGCACCGGTCGAGGCGCCCGAAGGCACCGCGGCGCGGCCGAAGCTGCCGTCTTCAAGGAGAACGTCGACTTCGACGGTGGGATTGCCACGACTGTCGAGAATTTCGCGGCCGTGGATATCGATGATCGCGGTCATGCTGGGAATTCCTCCTTAAAGGCGCCTTCGAACGAGGCTTCGGCGCTCTTGAGGGCGTCTTAGCAGGGGAACCCGAGGTTACAAGTTGCGTTGCAGCACAGAGTGCAAGATGTGTTACACTTAATGTGCATCGCCTATAGGCGAATGACCGGGTTAACCGACAACGAGGAGTGAAACCCCATGGCCGATCCAACGACGGAAACCGGAAACGGAACCGAAAATGCCAAGAGCCACTTCACCAAGGCCATGGAAGAAGTCCGTGCCGGAGCGGCTGCGCTGGGCAAGGAAGCCCAGAGCGCGGCGGAAGGTTACCTCGGCAAGCTGAACGAAGCGAAGACCGAATGGTCGAGCGAGGCCAAGGTCCGCTCGGAAGATGCCAAGGTGAAAGCGAGTGCCTTCGCGGACGACGCGAAGGTGAAAGCCAGCGCCTTCGCGGACGACGCCAAGGTCAAGGCGGTCGACCTTGCCAACCAGGGCAAGGCCAAGACCAGCCAGGCCATGATCAGCCTGTCGAAGGTGATCGACGACAACGTCAGCCTGATCGACGAGAAGGTCGGTCCCAAGTACGGCGACTACGCCCGCTCGGCGGCAAAGTCCGTTTCCGGCGCCGCGACCAAGCTCGACGAGAAAAGCCTCGACGAACTGGGCGACGAAGCCCGCGAATTCGTGCGCAAGAGCCCCGGCGTGGCGATCGGCGCGGCCATCGCGGCAGGCTTCCTGCTTGGCCGCCTGTTCAAGAAGAGCAACTGATCGGGCAGGTCGGGACAGATCGCGACAATGCTCGATCCCGCACCGTCCCTCGGCCTTGAGACCGAGGAGGAGGACCTTTCGTTCGCCCAGGACCTTCGGTTGCTGGCAGAGGAAGCGCGTACACTGGCCCAGGCCGAACTGGCCTTCCAGAAAGCGCGCGCCGCCTATGTCAGTGCCGAATTGCGCACGATCACCTTGCTCGGCATGCTCGGCGCTGTCTTCGTGTTCTTTGCACTGATGGCGCTGGTGGTCGGCTTTGTCATCGCGCTTGGCAGCGTTCTGGGGCCCTGGGCGGCGATGGCGGCGGGGACTTTGATCATCGGCGGCATCGCCCTTGCCCTGCTCCTGCTGGCGCGGGCTCGCATGCGGCGGATGCGTACGGCTCTTTCGGCGGGAGACGCCTGATGTCCGCACTCGCCCATCGCCTCGCCGAGCATCGCGCCACCAGGGACGCGGCCAGGGTCGCGTTCGATGCCCATTACGCCGCGATCAAGGCCGATATCGATGAACGCGGCATCGGCGGTCGCCTTGCTGATGAGGCGATCGAAAAGGCCATCGACGTCCTCGATGAAGCCGTCACCGTGGTTGAGGAACACCCTGCCGCAGTGGGGGGAACCTTCACGGCGCTGGTGCTTTGGATCTTCCGAAATCCGATCCTTTCGCTGGTCTCCGACGTGTTGGGCCGACTGCACGGTGAAGGATCGCACGGTAACGACAGTAAAAAGGAGTTCGACGGTGAGCGAAGCTGAACCGAAAACGCCAGCTCAGTCGGCAACCGAGGCCAATCTCGGCGCGGTGGTGCCGATCAGGGCAAAGCCGGCGCAGGACGAGCGCCCTTCCCGCAAGATCATCGCATTTGCCAAGGAGCATCCCGTACTGGTCGTGGCAGGCGGGCTTGCGGCAGGGGCGCTTGTCAGCGCGCTGCTCCCCAGGCGCCTGACGCGCGGCGTTGCCGGCAAGGCGTTGAACCGCTCGGTCGCATTGGCCGAAGCGGCAGGCGGCGCGGCAGCGTTGCTGGGACGTAACGCCTCTGACAAGGCCCATGATCTTGGCATCGGCGCCAGGCGCGAGGCCGGCCACCTTGCCGACCGCGCCGAGAAGGCCGGCGGCGCCGCCGCGGAGCGACTCGAGCGATTCGGGTTGGCCGCCCTCGCCGCAGCTGGAGCGCTGGGCAAGGCAGCGGCCGAAAAGGCCGGTAGCACGGCCGAAAAGGCTGGAAAATTCGGTCATGAAGCTGCGGAAACCGCGTCGGAATCGTCGCAACGTTTCGCTCGGCGCATTCAGGATTTCGCGCAGCGCATCAGTCGTTGATAAATTATCGATAATGATTTACAGGAGCATTAAAGAGCCGCATCGCAGGCGCGATCGGCTCTTGCCCTGCTGATCGCCACGACCTATGGGGACCTTCGTCTCTCCCACAGGAAAGCGATCCCTCTCCATGCAGAAACTTCACCTCGTGATGGGTGGCCGGGTCAAGGACCCGCGCACGCTCGAATTCGCCGATCTGAACGAACTCGATCTCGTCGGCGTCTACCCCGACTATGCCGCGGCCGAAGACGCATGGCGCTCGGCTGCGCAGCGCACCGTCGACGATGCCGAAATGAAGTACGTCATCGTGCACCTTCACCGCCTGCTCCAGCCGGACCAGCCGGAAGCCTGAGCCTTAGCCTGACAAGGCTCCCCGCTTCCAACTGGCAAGCGGATACGAAAAAGGCCGGCTTTCGCCGGCCTTTTCTTTTGCCTGCCGCAGCCGGACGAGATCAGATGAACTCGATCTTCTGCACCAGGTAGAACTTGTCGCCCGAGGGCACGGTCACTTCGACCTCGTCCTCGATCCGGCGACCGATCAGCGCCTTGCCCAGCGGCGAGTTGTAGCTGATCCGCCCAACCTTGGCATCGGCCTCGTAAGGACCGACGATCTGGTACTTCACCGGCTTGTCGTCATCGTCGAGCAAGGTCACGGTAGCACCGAAGATGATCTTCTCGCTGGTCAGCGTGGCCGGGTCCACGATCTGGGCACGACTGATCTTGTCTTCCAGATCGGCGATCGTGGCTTCAACCTGGCCCTGGCGTTCCTTGGCCGCGTGGTACTCGGCATTTTCCGAGAGATCCCCGTGCGCGCGCGCTTCCTCGATCGCATCGACGATCCGCGGGCGTTCCTCGCGGAGCGCCTTGATCTCTGCGGTCAGCTTCTCATACCCTTCGGCGAGCATGGGGAGCTTTTCGATACTGGCCATCAAACACTTCCTTCCTGCAACCTCCCCGCACGCGAAACCAGTCGGAGGCGACTAGTTCCCTGCCCCGCCCCTCAGGAAATTTCCGGGGGCGGGCCGATCCGCAGCGATGTGGGGAGGCTAGATCGATTTCAGTTATAATAATCCTGCAACGAACGCACTTCAAGCTGGGTCCCGCGCAGGGCGGAAATTGCCTGTGCAGCAGCGACGCTGGCGGTTGCAGTGGTGAAGTAGGGGATCTTGCCGGTCAGCGCCGAAGCGCGGATCGATTGCGAATCCTTGAGGCTCTGCCAACCCTCGGTGGTGTTGAAGATCAGCGCGATCTCGCCGTCGACGATCTTGTCGACGATGTGCGGACGGCCTTCAGCGACCTTGTTGACCAGCTCCACCGGAACCCCGGCTTCGCTCAGGTACTTGTGGGTACCGGCCGTGGCGACGATCTTGAAGCCTTCCTTCACCAGCGTCTGCACGCCAGGCAGGATCACGGCCTTGTCGCTGTCCTTCACCGACACGAACACCGTGCCACTGTCGGGCAGGCGCATGCCCGCACCCAGCTGGGCCTTGAGGAAGGCACGCGGGAAGTCGGCGTCGAGGCCCATGACTTCGCCGGTGGACTTCATTTCGGGGCTCAACACCGGGTCGACGCCCGGGAAGCGCGCGAACGGGAACACCGCTTCCTTGACCGCCATGTACGACAGGTCGCGCTTGAACGGCGGGAAGTCCGACAGCTTCTCGCCCGCCATCACGCGGCTGGCGATCTTGGCAACCGGCTGGCCAAGCGCCTTGGCGACGAACGGCACGGTACGCGAAGCACGCGGGTTGACCTCGATGAGGTAGACCTCACCGTCCTTCACCGCGAACTGGATGTTCATCAGGCCGCGCACGCCGAGCCCGAAGGCCAGCGCTTCCGCCTGGCGTTCCATTTCCGCGATGATCTCGGCCGGCAGGCTGTAGGGCGGCAGGGTGCAGGCGCTGTCACCGGAGTGGATGCCCGCTTCCTCGATGTGCTGCATGACGCCGGCCACGACAACCTGCTCGCCGTCGCAGAGCGCGTCGACGTCGCATTCAACGGCATCACGCAGATACTGGTCGATCAGCACCGGGCTGTCACCCGAGACCTGGACGGCGGTGGTGATGTAGTCGTCAAGCTGCTGCTCGCTGTCGACGATTTCCATCGCGCGGCCACCCAGCACGTAGCTGGGACGCATGAGGACGGGGTAGCCGATGCGATTGGCGACGGCGACGGCCTCGTCACGGCTGCGGGCAATGCCGTTGGCAGGCTGCTTGAGGCCCAGCTTCTCGACCAGAGCCGAGAAACGCTCGCGGTCTTCCGCAAGGTCGATGGCGTCGGGCGACGTGCCGAGGATCGGGATGCCCGCATCCTCGAGCGCCTGCGCGAGCTTCAGCGGGGTCTGCCCGCCGAACTGCACGATCACGCCGACGAGTTCGCCCTTCGACTGTTCGACACGCAGGATTTCCAGCACGTCCTCGGCCGTCAGCGGCTCGAAGTAGAGGCGGTCCGAAGTGTCATAGTCGGTCGAGACGGTCTCGGGGTTGCAGTTGACCATGATGGTCTCGTAGCCGGCCTCGGCAAGCGCGAAGCAGGCGTGGACGCAGCAGTAGTCGAACTCGATGCCCTGGCCGATGCGGTTGGGACCGCCGCCGAGGATGACGACCTTCCTGCGCTCCGACGGATTGGCCTCGTTCTCGGGCTCACCGAAGATCGGGGCTTCGTAGGTCGAGTACATGTAGGGCGTCACCGCCTCGAACTCGGCCGCGCAGGAGTCGATGCGCTTGAACACCGGGTGGACGCCCAGCTTGCCGCGCAGCTTACGCACTTCGTCCTCGCTGGTGGCACCCGCCATCGCCAGCAACGCATCGTGCAGCAGGCCCGAGCGCTTGGCCTGGGTCTCGCCCATGCCGCCCGCGACGCCGACCGAACGCACGGCGAGCGTGGCAAGACGCTTGTCCGAGAAGCCCATCGCCTTGAGGCGGCGCATGCCCTGCGCATCGGCCGGCAGGCCGTGCTTCATGATGTTGGCTTCTTCGGCGATGATCTCTTCGATGTGGCGAAGGAACCACTTGTCGTAATGCGCGATCGCGTGGATCTCGTCCACGGTGAAGCCTTCGCGGAAGGCCTGCGCGACGTGCAGCAGACGCTCCGGGGTCGCCTTCGACAGCGCCGCGGTGATCACGTCACGGCCCGCACCTTCCAGTTCGACCACGCGGTTGAAACCGTCGAGGCCGGTTTCAAGACCGCGCAGGGCCTTCTGCATCGATTCCTTGATGTTGCGGCCGATCGCCATGACTTCGCCGACCGACTTCATCGCGGTGGTGAGGTCGTTCTTGGCGCCCTTGAACTTCTCGAAGGCGAAGCGCGGGATCTTGGTGACGACGTAGTCGATGGTCGGTTCGAACGCCGCCGGCGTGGCGCCGGTGATCTCGTTCATGATCTCGTCGAGCGTGTAGCCGACGGCCAGCTTCGCCGCGACGCGCGCGATCGGGAAACCGGTGGCCTTCGAGGCAAGCGCGGACGAGCGCGAGACGCGCGGGTTCATCTCGATGACGATCAGGCGGCCGTCCTTCGGGTTGACCGCGAACTGCACGTTGGAACCGCCGGTCTCGACGCCGATCTCGCGCAGCACCTCGATCGAGGCGTTGCGCATGATCTGGTATTCCTTGTCGGTCAGCGTCAGCGCCGGAGCGACGGTGATCGAGTCGCCGGTGTGGACACCCATCGGATCGACGTTCTCGATCGAGCAGATGATGATGCAGTTGTCGTGCTTGTCGCGCACGACCTCCATCTCATACTCCTTCCAGCCGAGCAGCGATTCCTCGATCAGCACTTCGGTGGTGGGAGAGGCGTCGAGACCCGAGCGCACGATCGTCTCGAACTCGGCCTTGTTGTAGGCGATGCCGCCGCCGGTGCCGCCCATCGTGAAGCTGGGACGGATGATCGACGGCAGGCCGGTGGTCTCCAGCACCTTGAACGCCTCGTCCATGGTGTGGGCCACGCCCGAACGGGCCGAGTTGAGGCCGATCTTGTCCATCGCGTCGCGGAAGCGCTGGCGATCCTCGGCCTTGTCGATGGCGTCGGCATCGGCGCCGATCATCTGCACGCCGAACTTCTCCAGCGTGCCGTCGTTGAACAGCGCCAGCGCGCAGTTCAGCGCGGTCTGGCCGCCCATCGTCGGGAGCACCGCATCGGGGCGCTCCTTCTCGATGATCTTGGCGACCACTTCCGGGGTGATC
The DNA here is from genome assembly GCF_006874585.1 of Sphingomonas sp. IC081. Classification (GTDB taxonomy): domain Bacteria; phylum Pseudomonadota; class Alphaproteobacteria; order Sphingomonadales; family Sphingomonadaceae; genus Novosphingobium. Next base: position 1,343,795 of record NZ_CP029761.1, on the reverse strand, counting down.
GGCTCGACATAAGTGGAGTCGGCCATGTCCGGGTCGGTCATGATCGTGGCCGGGTTCGAGTTGACCAGGATGACCCGGTAACCCTCTTCCTTGAGCGCCTTGATCGCCTGCGTCCCCGAATAATCGAATTCGCAAGCCTGGCCGATGATGATCGGGCCAGCGCCGATGACGAGGATCGAGGAGATGTCTGTGCGCTTGGGCATGGGCTGTCCTGGGGTGTCCTGTGTGTCTTGTATGTCGGACTGGCGGCCTAGGCCACCAGTTCGCCAAACGCCTTGTCCCAGTAATCCGGGCCTTCGGCTTTGGCTTGGAGAATGATCGGGTTGCTTTCCTGTTCCATGCGGATCACCGCCTTGAACCGGTCAGCCTGAAACTGGTGCATCGAGCCGCCATATTCGCCCTGCGTCGTCGACCAGGCGCCCGCCTCGAGCATCCTGTCGATGAACGCCTTGCCGGCTTCCTTCGCGTGCTTGCGCACCTTGGGGCCGAACTTGCGAACCGCCACCGAGACTTTGTCCTCGAAAATGAGCTGCAGTTCCCCGTAAGGGTAGAACCGCGGCGCAACCGAGAGTTCGGCAGCCTGTCCGGCAATGTAGTAAGCGAGCATGTGGTCGATGAGGTCGGTCATGGCGTGGCACCTTGCTTAACACGGGTTCCCGGCGCGAAGGCCGGAATTTCCCGTGCATAGGCAAAGTGCGATACCGGGTCGAAAACTCGCTGGTCCGCACCGGCAATGATCGCCGATGCGGGGCGCGGCACGAATGCCGCCATCAAGTTCCAACCCGTTACGCCCATCAGGCCAGCATCCCCACGAACTTCTCGAAGAGATAGAAGCTGTCCTGCGGACCGGGGCTGGCTTCCGGGTGATACTGCACGCCGAACGCCTTCTTGCCCTTGATCGCGATGCCGCAGTTCGAACCGTCGAACAGCGAGACGTGGGTCTCCTCGACGTTTTCGGGCAGCGACTGGTTGTCGACCGCGAAGCCATGGTTCATCGAGGTGATCTCGACAACGCCGTCGGTCAGGCGCTTCACCGGGTGGTTGGCGCCGCGATGCCCCTGGTGCATCTTCGAGGTCCTGGCGCCGGCCGCAAGGCCGAGCATCTGGTGACCGAGGCAGATACCGAAGACCGGCACGTCGCGGTCAAGCAGCGACTTGATGACGGGCACGGCATATTCGCCGGTCGCGGCAGGGTCGCCCGGGCCGTTCGAGAGGAACACGCCCGCCGGCTCCAGCGCGAGGATGGCCTCGAGCGAGGTTTCGGCGGGAACCACCGTCACGCGGGCCCCGGCCTTCACCAGGTTGCGGAAGATGTTGTCCTTGGCGCCGTAGTCGATGGCGACGACATGCGGCAGAGCATCACCCTCGGTCGCGCCGAAGCCCTGGCCGAGTTCCCAGGTCGAACCTTCCCAGCCCTCCTGGATCTCGCGGCTGACGATCTTGGCAAGGTCCATGCCTTCGAGGCCCGGCCATTCCTGCGCACGCTTGATGAGCGCGGGAATGTCGAACTCGCCCGCCGGATTATGGGCGATCACCGCGTTGGGCGCGCCCTGCAGGCGGATGCGGCGGGTCAGCGCGCGGGTATCGACCCCGGCGAGACCGACCTTGCCCTTGGCGGCGAGCCAATCGCCGAACTCACCGGCAGAGCGGAAGTTCGAGGGCAGCGTCACGTCCTCGCGGACAACGCAGCCAACGGCGCCATCGACCCGGGATTCGAGATCCTCGTCGTTGACACCGACATTGCCGATGTGGGGGAAAGTGAACGTGACGATCTGGCCCGCGTAGGACGGGTCAGTCATCACTTCCTGATACCCGGTCATCGCGGTGTTGAAGCAGACTTCACCGACTGCTTCGCCAACGGCTCCAAAGCCGCGGCCCCAGACCACGTGTCCATCGCTCAGGACGAGAACGCCTGTCGCCCCTTCAGGTTTGGGCGCAAGCGTATATGCGGCGTCGGCCATGGTGGGTCGCTCCGTTTTCGGCGTTTCTGACTATGTGTGCTAAGGCCCGCCCGCTAGACAGGGTTGTGCACCGCGTCAAGGCGCGAGAGGTGCAATTTGGCGCGCGGCTTGCTAGTTTTGCGCCATCACCCTTTTCCAGAACCAGCAGAACAGCAGGAAAACAATGCTTCGTGATTCGATCAAGGCCGCCCAGATCACCGCGATGAAGGCGGGCGACAAGCCGCGCCTCGCCGCGGTTCGCCTCATCCTTGCCAAGATCAAGGACCGCGACATCGAACTGCGCACCGCCGATTCTCTTCCCGACGACGATGCCATGGTGATCGACGTGCTCCAGAAGATGGTGAAGCAGCGCCGCGAATCGATCCAGCTCTTCGAGGAAGGTGGCCGTCCCGAAAAGGCCGCCGAGGAGAAGGCCGAACTGGAGGTGATCGAGACTTTCCTTCCCGCCCAGCTCTCCGAGGAAGAAACCAAGGCCCTGATCGAGGCGATCAAGGCCGAAGTCGGCGCCGAGAGCATGAAGGACATGGGCAAGGTCGTCGCCGCGCTGAAGGCACGCCACGGCACCCAGCTCGACATGGGCAAGGCTTCGGGCTGGGTGAAGGCGGCGCTGGCCTGACCTGACACGCGATAGGGCGGCAGGACCGTGCTTACCCCTCAATGGCTCGACCAGCTTCGCACGCGGATCACGCTGTCCGCGCTGATCGGTCGCTCGACCCGCCTCACCAAGGCGGGGCGCGAGTTCAAGGCCTGCTGCCCGTTCCACAACGAGAAGTCTCCAAGCTTCACCGTCAACGATGAAAAGGGCTTCTATCACTGCTTTGGCTGCGGCGCACATGGAGATGCGATCCGCTGGATGACCGATCACCAGGGCCTGTCCTTCATGGACGCGGTCAAGGAATTGGCGGCCGAAGCGGGGATGGACGTCCCTGCCCCCGATCCGCGCGCGGCCAAGGCGGCCGAAAAGCGCGACACGCTTCATGACGTGATGGCCGCCGCGCAGGGCTGGTTCGTGCAGAACCTTTCCGCCCCCGGCGGCGAATCGGCGCGCGCCTACCTCGCGACCCGCGGGTTCGACGCCCACACCCTCCAGCGATTCGGCTTCGGCTACGCTCCGGAAGGCCGCCAGGCGATGAAGGAAGCGCTCGGCAAGTTTCCCGAGGCCATGCTGATCGAGGCGGGCCTCAGGATCGAAGTCGAAGGCCGCGATCCCTACGACCGCTTCCGCGGCCGCCTGATGCTGCCGATCGAGGATGCACGCGGCCGGGTCATCGCTTTCGGCGGCCGTATTCTCACCAAGGAGAAGACGGATGCGCCCAAGTATCTGAACTCTCCCGACACCCCCCTCTTCGACAAGGGCCGCACGCTCTACAATCTGCACCGCGCCGCGCCTGCCGCGCGCCAGTCTGGCCGGATGGTCGTGGTCGAGGGCTACATGGATGTGGTCGCGATGGCGGCGGCGGGCATTGGCGAATGCGTCGCGCCGCTCGGCACCGCGCTGACCGAGCAGCAGATCGAGATGCTCTGGCGCCACGTCGAGATGCCGATCCTGTGTTTCGACGGAGACGCCGCCGGCCAGCGCGCGGCGATGCGCGCGGTAACCCGCGCCCTGCCCCTGCTGCGCCCTGCCCATTCCCTGCGGATCGTCCGCCTGCCTGAAGGGCTTGACCCCGACGACCTTATCAAGGCCAGGGGCGCACGGGCGATGGAAGACGTGCTGGGCGCCGCCAAGAGCCTGATCGAAGTGCTCTGGGACGTGGAACGCGATGCCCAGCCGCTCACCACGCCCGAAGACAAGGCCGGTCTCAAGGCGCGACTGATGGCCCATGTCGATGCGATCCAGCACCCGGACATCGCCAGCCTCTATCGGCGCGAGTTGCAGGACCGCTATTCCGAATTCGCCTTCCCCAAGCGCGAAAGCCGCTGGCAGCAGGGCGGCGGTCAGGGCGGAGCGTTCAAGCCCAATCCGCCGCGCGGCGGGGGCCGGGGCAATTTCCAGAAAGGCCGCTGGAGCCCGATCCCCGAATCGGATCCCGAATCACTCGAACGCCTGCGCAAGGCGATCGCGGGCGGCGCGCGCGACGCCCTTTCGGCCGCCGTTCTGGCCGGGCTCATCCGCTGGCCCGACCAGATCATCCGTCACGCGGAAGCCCTGGCCCGCACCCCGGGGCTCGACCCCCGCTTTTCCTTGCTGCTTGATTGCTGCCACATGCACGAACCGCTTGAAAGCGCAGCGCTTGCCTCCATATTGGCCGACAGTGGTCTGGAGATCCCCGGCACCGCCGAATACTCAGGATTGCGCTTCGGGTTCCTGAATCCCGATACCGGCGCGGATCAGGCGGCAGAGGATCTTGTGCAGGCGGTCGATCTCTTGGTGGAACGTCCGGTTCTGGAGGCGGCATTGGCACAGGCAACGGCGCGGTTCGAAAACGAACTGTCCGACGATGCTTTTGCCGAGCAGCAACGCCTCCTCAAGAGAAAGCTGGAATTTGACAGTCGCCTCAGGCAAATGGCGACAAGACAGGCGGCTTCGTCCTGATTGTATAATCAGTTCGGATGCACGGGGATAACGGCGAAGAATGAGCAAAAACGACAACACCGGCGAACCGAACGACGATGCGCCGCTGATCGATCTCAACGAAGCTTCCATCAAGAAGCTTATCGCCCGCGCCAAACGCCGCGGCATCATTACTTACGACGAGCTCAACGAAGCGCTCCCGCAGGACATGTCTTCCGACCAGATCGAGGACATCACCGCCGCGCTGAACGAGATGGGCGTCAACATCGTCGAGAGCGATGAAGATGCCGACGGTCAGGAAGACAATGATTCCGACCGGGATACCGACACCGACGATGCGGATGGCGACGACGCCGGCCCGCGCATGGTCGTCGAGACCAAGAAGAAGGAAACGGTCGAGCGGACCGACGACCCCGTCCGCATGTACCTGCGCGAGATGGGCGCGGTCGAACTGCTCAGCCGCGAAGGCGAAATCGCCATCGCCAAGCGCATCGAGGCCGGCCGCGACATGATGATCCTGGGCCTGTGCGAGAGCCCGATCACCTTCCACGCGATCATCCAGTGGTCCGAAGCCCTCAACAACGGTGAAATGCAACTGCGCGAGATCCTCGATCTCGACGCCATGCTTGCCAAGGAACCCGCGCCCGAAAGCCTGAGCGAAGACGGCGAAGGCGACGAGGACGGGGAGATCAGCGAAGCCACCGCCGGCCCCACGTTCAAGGACGAGGACGATTCCGACGAGGACAACTCGGAGGAAGTCGACGAGGACGGCAACCCGATCCCCAAGCGCGAAGCCGAGGAAGAGGAGGAGGACAACACCCTCAGCCTCGCCCAGATGGAAGCGGCCCTCAAGCCCGAGGCGCTGGAGAAGTTCCTGCTCATCACCGAGCTGTTCCAGACCTTCGAACGCCTCCAGTCGGAACGCCTCGAAGCGCTGGCGCTGGGCATCGACTTCCCTGCCGCCAAGGAAGAACAGTACCATTCGCTGCGCGAGGAACTGACTGCGCAGGTCGAATCGGTGAAGTTCCACGCGACGAAGATCGAATACCTCGTCGACAACCTCTACGCCTTCAACCGCCGCCTCACCACGCTAGGCGGCCAGATGCTGCGCCTGGCCGAGCGCCACAAGGTCAAGCGTGCCGACTTCCTCGAGACCTACGTGGGCCGCGAGCTGGACGACACCTGGCTCACCGACATGGCTAAGAAGGACAAGAAGTGGGCTGCCTTCGCCGAAAACGAAGCGGACCCTGTCGAGCGTATCCGCGCGGAAGTCTCGGACATCGCCGCCGCCACCGGCATGGCGCTTCCCGAGTTCCGCCGCATCGTCAACATGGTCCAGAAGGGTGAGCGCGAAGCTCGCATCGCCAAGAAGGAAATGGTCGAGGCGAACCTGCGCCTCGTCATCTCGATCGCCAAGAAGTACACCAACCGCGGCCTGCAGTTCCTGGATCTCATCCAGGAGGGCAACATCGGCCTGATGAAGGCGGTCGACAAGTTCGAGTACCGCCGCGGCTACAAGTTCTCGACCTATGCCACCTGGTGGATCCGTCAGGCCATCACCCGCTCGATCGCGGATCAGGCCCGAACGATCCGTATCCCGGTGCACATGATCGAGACGATCAACAAGCTGGTGCGCACCAGCCGCCAGTTCCTCCACGAGCAGGGCCGCGAGCCGACGCCGGAGGAAATGGCCGAGCGCCTGTCGATGCCGCTCGAGAAGGTGCGCAAGGTGATGAAGATCGCCAAGGAGCCGATCAGCCTCGAAACGCCGATCGGCGACGAGGAGGATTCGCACCTCGGCGACTTCATCGAGGACAAGAACGCGATCATCCCGGTCGACGCCGCGATCCAGGCGAACCTCAAGGAAACGGTCACCCGTGTCCTTGCCTCTCTCACCCCGCGCGAGGAACGCGTGCTGCGCATGCGCTTCGGCATCGGCATGAACACCGACCACACGCTCGAGGAAGTCGGCCAGCAGTTCTCGGTCACCCGCGAACGTATCCGCCAGATCGAGGCAAAGGCCCTGCGCAAGCTCAAGCACCCGAGCCGCAGCCGCAAGATGCGCTCGTTCCTCGATCAGTAACGGCTGCCTGAAGATGAAAGGACCCCGCTTCGGCGGGGTTCTTTTTTAGCCCCCTCACCCCTCAGGCTGGAAAAAGACAAGACCCATGGCCTTCGGAGATACCGACATCGTCAGCGAAGCAGGCGCGCGTGAAGCACTCCGTTGTGCCGCCGCCGCCTGCGTCACGTTTGCTTCGTTTGTAATCCTGGAACTGCTGTGGATGGTTCGCATCGCAGGCCTTCAGGTGTGGCTTTCTCTGCCAATGGCGCTACTCGTTCTCATCGCATGGATCCCCGTCGGTTCGTTTGCCTGTGCTGCGCGCTTTGCAGCGTACAAGGGGGAACACACCGGCTACCTGATGCTTGCCACCCTGCTGGCAACGGTTCTTGCTACCGCCTACCTCGCGCTGCCCGTTGGTGCCATCGGCGTTTTCGCCGTTATCCCGATCGGGACGCTGGCACTCGTGGTCTGCAAACTCGTGCAACAAGGCATGCGCGGCGCACGGAATCTGCGCGAGCCATCGCCCGAGTTCTTCGAGTAGCGCTCAGGTCCTGCCGCGGTTCTTGGCACTGTCCGAATAGGCGGCGATACTGGGCGCCGGGGCATCCAGTCGCACCCACAGCGAAACGGCGAGGGCTCCTGCCAGCAGCAGCACGGCCACCACACGCCCGGGCACCAAGGACAATGCAGGTCGCAGCGGTATCAGCACGCAAACGCCGGCCATCAGCGGCAGCACGGCCACCATCGGCATGGTGGGGCCAACCGCCTGCATGAGCGCATAGCCGAGCATGAGCGCATAACCCGTCACCACGCCGGCCACGACCACCGCGACCGCCCGCGCCAGACCGTCGTGCCCCGAGGCGCGCACCAGCGCCGCAACGCCGCCCAGCAGCAGCGGCACGGTCAGGACATAGGCCGCCGCCGGCGCAAAGGCCTGAAACACAGCGCCGCCCAGCAATACAGGCAGCACCAGCCCTGCCTCCCCCGCCTCGCCGTCCGGCTTTCGCCCCACCAGCAGAATTGCAACGGCCACGCTCGCACACAGCGCCATGCCTTGAAGCCTGGGGATCGCGGCGAGACGGTCGTAATAGTTCACCGGACCATCGGCGCCCGACAGCAAGTTGAGCAGATAGAGCAAGCCCGCCGTCACCGCGACCAGAGCAAGCATGCGGACCATTCCGCCGACCAGCGCCCGGCCATCGAACCGCCGCAGCGAAAGGATACCGTATCCGGCAAATCCCACGGCCAGCATCACCCAGCCCCACCATGCGGCATAGTGCACCGCAAACAGCCCGAACACGTCGAAGAACACGATATCCGGCGACCGCCCCGGCAGTTCGGGCGCCTCCACCATGGCCCGCGCCAGCCCCAGCGTCTGCTCGCCCATCTGCTGGAGCGCCCCCTGATCGAGATTGGCCGGCGTCGCCAGCGGGGAGTGGTAGAGCCCGGGCCTACCGATGAAGGCAAAGTTCCACGCCGCATAGCCGTGCGGCAGCGCGACGGTGAGGTCCGCGTCGTTGGGCAGGACGCTATAGATGAACGTCGCCAGCGAGGTGCCCGCCGGATGCGGCGCGGTGGCTGCCCAGAGCCGCGCCGCGTCGCCGTTCATCGCGGAAGTCTGGAACAGGTTCGCCTTGCCGCCGCCTCCACGGGTTTCAAGATTGATCAGCGCGCCGATCCGGCTTGCCTCGGGCGCTTGCCCAAAGAACAATTCTGCTCCGTTGAGCCCCGCTTCCTCGCCGTCCGTCAGGATGACGATCACGTCACGGCGACGATCGCGCTGGCCGGACAGCGCACGCATCGTCTCGAGGATCGAAGCCACGCCCGCGCCGTCGTCGGCAGCGGCAGGCGAGCCCCAGACGCTGTCGTAATGCGCCATCAGCGCCACGGCGGGCAAAGTGCGATCCCGCCCCGGCAGCACCGCAACGATGTTGACCAACGGGATCTGCGCGCGGTTCTCCCCGCCGCGATGGTTCAGCTTTTCCCGCGCATCGTCCGGGAACAGTGCTTCCTGCGTATGCACGACCAGGCCGAGGGCACCGAGCCGATCCATCAGATATCCACGCAAGGCCGCATGCTCGGCCGAACCGCTCGGATGCGGAGCCCGCGCGATCCGCGCGACCTCGATCATGGCGCGGCCTGCCGAGAAGTCTTCCCCGGCCGTATCGGCTGCGAGCGGGCGCGGCGGCGTCGTGCCGAGGATGGCGAGGACCACCCCGATCAGCAGCGCAAGGACAAGCAATTTCGCCGATTTCACCGCTAACCCCTTCATCGCAAACGCGAAACAATCATGCCTGCCCGCCCGGGTGTCAATCGCATCCGACCAAGTTTGGAATTCTGCGCCATTCACGGTCACGAGCAGCGGATTCCTGCGCGTTCAGACCGTAATTGCGCCTGATCCTTGCACATCCGGGAAATGCGCAGGCGGAATGTCAACAAAGGTGGCAATGCGACGAAGTCGCGACTAAGGGGAGGCGCAAACGAATCCCCGCATCAGGACAGGCAGCCCGATCCCATGCGCATTGCGATTGCTTCAGACCACGCCGCCGTCGACCTCAAGACGGTTCTGCGTGAATACCTCATCGAACTCGGCCACGAAGTCGCCGATCTCGGCCCCGAGACCGCCGATCGTGTCGATTATCCCGACTACGGTTACAAACTTGCCTCGGTCGTCGCCGACGGCACTGCGCAGTTCGGCGTCGCCCTCTGCGGCTCAGGCATCGGCATCTCGATTGCCGTGAACCGTGATCCGGCCTGCCGCTGCGCGCTCGTATCCGAGCCGCTCTCGGCCGCACTCGCGCGTGAGCACAACAACGCCAACGTCATCGCCATGGGTGCCCGCCTGACTGGCGAGGACATGGCCAAGGCTTGCCTCGATGCCTTCCTTTCGACCGAGTTCGGTGGCGGACGCCACGCAGGCCGCGTCGAAAAGCTTTCCAACCCCGTCTTCTGAAACGGAGAAGCCCGAACATGACTGTAGAAACCGCCATCCGTTCCGCCGGCTTCTTCTCTGACGGCGTTGCCCAGAGCGACCCCGCTGTTGCCAAGGCCATCGGCCACGAACTCAAGCGCGAGCGCAAGCAGATCGAACTGATCGCCTCGGAGAACATCGTCTCCAAGGCCGTGCTCGAAGCCCAGGGTTCGGTGCTGACCAACAAGTACGCCGAAGGCTATCCCGGCAAGCGCTACTACCAGGGCTGCGAGCCCTCGGACGAAGTCGAGACGCTCGCCATCGAACGCGCCAAGCAGCTGTTCGACTGCCAGTTCGCCAACGTGCAGCCCCACTCGGGCGCGCAGGCCAACGGCGCCGTGCTCCTCGCCACCGTCAAGCCCGGCGACACCATCATGGGCATGAGCCTCGATGCCGGCGGCCACCTCACCCACGGCGCCCGCGCGGCGCTTTCGGGCAAGTGGTTCAAGGCCGTGCAGTACGGCGTGACCAAGGACACCCACCTGATCGACTACGATGAGGTCCAGGCTCTCGCCACGGAACACCAGCCCAAGCTGATCATCGCCGGTGGCTCCGCCTATCCGCGTGTGATCGACTTCAAGCGCATGCGCGAAATCGCCGACAGCGTGGGCGCGCTGTTCCAGGTCGACATGGCCCACTTCGCCGGCCTGGTAGCCGCGGGCCTGCACCCCTCGCCCTTCCCGCACGCGCACATCGCCACCACCACCACGCACAAGACGCTGCGCGGCCCGCGCGGCGGCATGATCCTCACCAATGACGAGGCTCTCGCCAAGAAGATCAATTCGGCGGTATTCCCCGGTCTCCAGGGCGGTCCGCTGATGCACGTCGTCGCCGCCAAGGCCGTCGCCTTCGGTGAAGCGCTTCGCCCCGAGTTCAAGGACTACGCCGCGCGCGTGATCGAGAACGCCAAGGTCCTTGCCGACACCCTCAAGGAACGCGGCGCCGCGATCGTTTCGGGTGGCACCGACACCCACCTCGCCCTGATCGACCTCTCGCCGCTCGGCGTGACCGGCAAGGATGCGGACGAGGCGCTGGAACGTGCGGGCATCACCTGCAACAAGAACGGCATCCCCTTCGATCCGCTGCCGCCGATGAAGACCAGCGGCATCCGCGTGGGTTCGCCCGCCGGTACCACCCGCGGCTTCGGTCCGGAAGAGTTCCGTGAAATCGGCAACATGGTCGCCGACGTGCTCGACGGCCTTGCCAAGTGCGGCGAAGCGGGCGACGCTCAGGTGGAGCAGAACGTGCGTGCACGCGTCGAAGCGCTGTGCGACCGTTTCCCGATCTACGAGAACTGATCCAGGAGCCTGAACGCCATGACCGACCCTGACCGCCCCGACGACACCGGTGACTTCATTTCCGACGCCCGCCACGAGCTGGCCGGAATGCTGCAGGATGGCCTGGACCATCCATCGACCAAACCGGTGTTGATCTGGGGCGCGGCAGGGGCGGTCGCGGCGGCCGTGCTTCCGTTCGTGTCGATCCCGCTCGGCCTTGCGGTCGGCGCGGGATACCAGTTCTACAAGCGCGTGCGCCCCTGAAAGCCTGCTCTGTCTTGCCTGATTATTCGAAAGTAACCGACTGAATGCGCTGTCCTTTTTGCGCCCATGACGATTCCCAGGTCAAGGACAGCCGCCCGACCGAGGACAACACGGCGATCCGCCGTCGCCGCCAGTGTTCCAGCTGCGGCGCGCGTTTCACCACGTTCGAGCGTGTCCAGCTTCGCGACATCACTGTCGTAAAAAGTGACGATGCGCGCGAGCCGTTCGACCGCGCCAAGATCGAACAGTCGGTCACGCTCGCCTGCCGCAAGCGCGGGATCGAGCGCGAGAAGATCGATCAGCTCGTCTCCGGCGTACAGCGCCAGGTCGAGACGCTGGGCGAATCCGAAGTTCCCTCCCGCGAAATCGGCGAGATGGTGATGGAAGGGCTGCGTCAGCTCGATTCGGTCGCCTATATCCGTTTCGCCTCGGTCTACCGCGCCTTCAACGAAGCGCGCGATTTCGAAGCTTTTGCAGGCACCGTGCGCGATGTCGCCGGGCAAGGTGCGACCAAGGGCGTAACAAAGGGCGCCGAATGATGGCTGACGCAAGCAAGCCGGTCATCGTACTGGTCCGCCCGCAACTGGGCGAGAATATCGGCAAGGCCGCCCGCGCCATGCTCAACTTCGGCCTTGCCGAAATGCGCCTTGTCGCCCCCCGTGACGGCTGGCCCAATCCCTCGGCCGGCCCGGCCGCCGCCGGGGCAGACGTGGTACTGGAACACGCGCAGGTCTTCGACACGCTGGCGGAAGCCGTGGCCGACTGCGCCAATGTCTATGCCACCACCGTACGCAAACGCGGCGTTACCAAGCCGGTCGTCACGCCCGAGCAGGCCGCCCGCGAAGTGCACGAGACCGCCCGCACTACCGGTGCCCGCTCGGCTTACGTGTTCGGGCCCGAGCGTTCGGGCCTGGAAACCGAGGACGTCGCCCTCGCCCGCGCGATCCTGACGGTGCCGATCAACCCCGAATTTGCCTCGCTCAATCTCGCGCAGGCCGTCATTCTCTGCGCCTATGAATGGTCGAAAGGCGCGGCGGCGTCCGGCGAACTGGCACAGCCCACGCAGGAGGAACTGCTTCCCCCTGCCCCCCAGGACGAATTGGAAGGCCTCATCGGCCATTTCGAGCAACTGCTCGAACCCAAGAACTATTTCTGGCCGGAAACGCGCGCGGCAGCCAACCGGCTGACCTTGCGCAATCTTCTCACGAAGCCGGCCTGGAATCACCTCGAAGTGCGCACCCTTCGCGGTGTGCTCTCTGCCCTCGGAAACGAGCGTCGCCCGCGGAGTTGAGCCGGTTTCCGGCTTATCCGCTTGACTTTCACCCCCGAGCCCGTATGGGGCACCCCTTCACATGGCGCCTGTCTTCTTGACAGGTCCGTCCATTCGGCCCCGCACCCCGGTGAAGCGGCGGCCGCATTCCGCGAAATAGGCGGAATGGTGCGCCCCGGGAAAACATGGACCGCATCCACAGTGGATGCGGCAGCAGAAAAGGAGACGACTTATGTCGAAGCGTAAAAGCGCCAAGTACAAACTCGACCGCCGCATGGGCGAAAACATCTGGGGTCGCCCCAAGAGCGCGGTTAACCGCCGCAGCTACGGCCCGGGCCAGCACGGCCAGCGCCGGAAGGGCAAGATCTCGGACTACGGTCTGCAGCTGCGCGCCAAGCAGAAGCTCAAGGGCTACTACGGCGACGTGACCGAGAAGCAGTTCAAGGCTACCTACCAGGAAGCCTCGCGCATGAAGGGCGACACCGGCCAGAACCTGATCGGCCTGCTCGAACAGCGCCTGGACATGGTCGTGTACCGCTCGAAGTTCGCTCCGACCATCTTCGCGGCCCGTCAGATCGTTTCGCACGGCCACATCCGCGTCAACGGCGTGAAGTGCAACATCGCTTCGCGTCGCGTGAAGGTCGGCGACGTCATCAGCCTGGGCAACAAGGCCAAGGAAATGGCGCTGATCATCGAAGCCCAGAACCTGCCCGAGCGTGAAGTCCCCGACTACGTCGCTCAGGACGGCACCGACAAGGTGACCTTCGTCCGCGTCCCGACGCTCGACGAAGTGCCCTACCCGGTGAAGATGGAACCGAACCTGGTCGTCGAGTTCTACTCGCGCTAAGTTTCGGGTCTCCGGACCAGAAATAGGAAGGGCGGCTCCCCACGGAGCCGCCCGTTTCTTTTGCACGACGAATGGCACGAAAATACGGCGAATCGAGGGACTTGTCAGGGAACCGACATCGTTTGACGGCATTGGACCTGCATCATGAATCGCTTTCGCTTCATCACTCCGCACCGCACCGGCAAATGGTATGCCACCCTCGAACTGGCCCAGCGTTTTGCCAGCCAGATCGGCGCCGGTTTCCTCGATCTGCGCAGCGGCCGCTTCGTCGCCTATCCCGGAACGCGGCTCGAAGTCTCGGCCTGACTGCCCTAGCCAGCCCCTTCAAGACGAGCGGGAGAGGCGCTCCGGGGCAACCCGGAACAGCTCAGCCACCCCCTATAAACGGAAATAGGAACGCCGGAAGTCGGCCGCGAAAGCCGCGAACCGCGCTTCTGCGATGGCGTCGCGCATTCCCTGCATGAGTTGCTGATAGAAGGAGATGTTGTGCTCGGTCATCAGCATCGAGCCCAGGATCTCGCCCGAGCGCACGAGGTGGTGCAGGTAGGCACGGCTATACGTCGCGCACGTCGGGCACTTGCAGCGCTCGTCAAGCGGACCATTGTCCTCGGCATGGCGGGCGTTGCGCAAATTGAGCGGACCGTTCCAGGTAAAAGCCTGTCCGTTACGCCCTGAACGGCTGGGCAGGACGCAATCGAACATGTCGACGCCGCGCTCCACCGCGCCCACGAGATCGTCGGGCTTGCCGACGCCCATGAGATAGCGCGGACGATCGGCCGGAAGCTGCAGCGGCGCGAACTCCAGCGTCGCGAACATCGCCTCCTGCCCCTCGCCCACAGCCAGGCCGCCGATCGCGTAGCCGTCGAAACCGATGTCGATCAGTGCATCCGCCGAAGTCTTGCGCAGACCTTCGTCGAGCGCGCCCTGCTGGATGCCGAACAACGCCGAATTGGCCGCATGCTCACCGCCGCTGTCGAAGCCGTCGCGGCTGCGCCTTGCCCAGCGCATCGACATTTCCATCGAACGCGCGATGACATCGCGCGGCTGGTCGATCTTGGGACATTCGTCAAAGCACATGACGATGTCGGAACCCAGCAGCCGCTGGATTTCCATCGACCGTTCGGGCGTAAGCAGATGGCGCGATCCGTCGAGATGGCTGGCGAAGGTCACGCCGTTCTCGGTGATCTTGCGCAGGTCCGACAGGCTCATCACCTGATACCCGCCACTATCGGTCAGGATCGGGCGATCCCAGTTCATGAACTTGTGCAGCCCGCCCAGCCGCGCCACGCGTTCGGCGCCGGGGCGCAGCATGAGATGATAGGTATTGCCCAGGATGATGTCGGCGCCGGTGGCGCGCACATCCTGCGGCTTCATGGCCTTGACCGTGGCGGCGGTTCCCACCGGCATGAAGGCCGGGGTGCGGATCTCGCCGCGACGCATCTTGATGACGCCGGTGCGGGCCTTGCCGTCGGTGGCGTGGATGGAGAATTCGAAACGGGGGTTCATAGCCCGCCCGTTATCGAATTCAGAAGCCGTAGACCAGCGAGAAGCGCGAAATCGTATCGGTCCTCAGCGTCCCGGCGGGCGGAGAGGTCTCATGCTCGAACGAATAGGAGAGCTTGGCCTTCAACTTCTTGGACACGCCCGCCTCGATGCCGGTGTTGGTCGTGAAAGTGCTGTTGCCGGTTTCGATGTACGACGAGGCCGTCTGGGTGAACTTCACCGCATCGTCGACATTCCAGCTGAAATCGAGCGAAGTCAGGGTCGACCAGGTTGTCTCGACCGGGTCCGTGACATAGCGCGTACGGCGCAAGGCCGGACCGATTTCCAGGGATAGGGCCAGATCCTTTCGCTTGATCACGCGGTAGCCGAGACCGCCCGAAAGCGAATAACGGTCATCGTAGCCCTGGATCGCATTACGCTCCCACTGGGTACGCCCATACGTGAACAGGCCGTCACGCAAGGTGTAGCGCGCCTGATAGCCGGCCAGGTACTGCTCGCGCGTGACCGTGCCCTTGTCCTTCTGGTAATCGGCCGTGAGCTGGATCGTGTGCTGCCAGTCGATCCCCTTGCGATCGAGATTGATAGCCCCGCTGAAGCCGAAATTGTTGGTATTGCCGGTTGCCCGGAACGCGCCGGCCTCGACCTTCCCGGTCCACAACTGGAAGATGTCGGACTGGCGGATGCGCTGGGTTTCCGCATTGGCCTTGGCAGCGGCAAGGCGGGCAGCCTCGTCGTTGAAGGCCTTCTGCATCGCACGGATCTCATCCTTGTCGTAGGGCTTGGTATCCAGCGCGACCTTCACCACCGCGGCAACCGTTGCCGAATCACCGGTACGGATCGCCGCTTCGAGCATGGCACGCACGTTTTCCGGCAGCCGCGGCGGTCCCGCAGCCACGAACGGCATCGGCCAGGGATACGTCGGCAGCGCCACCGCCACCACCGGCACGATGAACGGTACCGGCTGCGGCGCCGGGGGGAGGTGGACAAGGGTCTGCGCCTGCGCCGGCACGGCGGCGAGCACAAGCGGAAGACCCATCAAACGCATCGACATGACAGACAGTTATCCGCTCAGGCGCGCAGGCGCCACCCCGTCCGGAAGATCCAGGCGATGAAACCCACGCAGAGCGCGAGGAATGCCAGCGTCATTACCAGCGAGATGCCGATGGGGAAGTCCGACCTGCCATAGAAGCACCAGCGCAGACCGTTGACGAGGTAGACCACCGGATTGACCATCGCCACCGAACGCCATGGCTCGGGCAGCATCTGGATCGAGTAGAACGTGCCGCCCAGGAACGTCAGCGGCACCACGAACAGCACCGGCACGATGCCAAGCTTCTCGAAACTGTCGGCCCAGATGCCGAGGATGAAACCGAACAGTGAGAACGTCGCCGAAACCAGCAGGATGAAGCCCAGCGCGTAGAACGGGTGGACGATCGTGTAGTCGACAAAGAACGTCGCGGTGCCCAGGATGATCGCCGCAAGGATGAGGGACTTGGTCGCCGCGGCACCGACGAAGCCGATCAGCGTCTCGGCCACGCCGACGGGGGCGGACAGCAGTTCGTAGATCGCGCCGGTGAAACGCGGCATGTAGATGCCGAAGCTGCCGTTCGAGACGCTTTCGCCCAAAATCGTCAACAGCAGCAGGCCCGGCACGATGAAGGCGCCGTAATTGACGCCGGTCACCCCCGAATCCATCCGCCCGCCGATCGCGGCGCCGAACACGACAAAATAGAGTACCGTCGTCAGCACCGGCCCGAGGATCGATTGCATCGCGGTGCGCATGGCCCGCATGACCTCGCGCTTGTAGATGGTCCAGGTGCTGCGCGCGTTGAAGGCGATCATGCCGCCGCTCCTTCCAGAAGGTCGACAAAGATGTCCTCGAGGCTCGATTCGCGGATGTCGATCGAGACATAGTCGATGCCCGCACCGGCCAGCCGCTTGGTGACTTCCGCCACTTCCGCCTTGCCCCGCCCGGAGCCGTCCCCCCCGCGGTAGACCAGTTCCAGCCCGTCTTCGGAAAGGCTGACGTTCAGGCCGGAGAGCACCTCGGGAACGGCGGCCAGCGGCGCGCCAAGGGCGAAATGGGCTTCGGTACGCCCCAGTCGCTTCATCAGCGCGCGGGTTTCCTCGACCATGCGAATGCGCCCCCCCTGGATGATGCCCACCCGGTCGGCCATTTCCTCGGCTTCCTCGATGTAGTGGGTGGTCAGGATGATCGTCGTGCCGCGATCGCGCAGCAGCGAGATCTGCGCCCACATGTCGCGGCGCAGTTCGACGTCGACGCCCGCCGTGGGTTCATCGAGGAACAGCAGTTCGGGCTCGTGCGCCAGCGCCTTGGCGATCAGCACGCGGCGCTTCATGCCGCCGGACAGCGCGCGAATCTGGTCGTTGCGCTTGTCCCACAGGCTCAGCGCCTTGAGGATTTCCTCGACCCGCGCCGCGTCGGGCGCAAGGCCGAACAGCCCGCGCGAGTAGTTGACCGAATGGATCACCGTCTCGAACATATCGGTCGCCAGTTCCTGCGGAACCAGTCCGATCCGGGCACGCAGGCGCCGCCAGTGGCGCCCCATGTCCTCACCGAAAGCGGTCATGCTGCCACCGGTCGGCCGGACCAGGCCGCAGACCGCACCGATCAGCGTCGTCTTGCCGGCGCCATTGGGCCCCAGCAGCGCAAAGATCTCGCCCCGGTTGATCGAAAGATCCACGCCGTGAAGCGCCGTGAACCCGCTGTCATAGGTCTTGGTCAGACCCTTGATTTCAAGAATGGCATCCATGGCCGGCGTGATGCGCGAAAGCGATGACGGTTCCAAGACCGAAATATCGGGCCGACCGGGGAAATTTCCACCAGCCGGCCGAAGCGGGAGATTACTGTTCCAGGCCCTTGAAGTCGTCCTGACGAATATACCCCACGTAACCGCCGAACATCTTCGCGGCAGTCTCCGGGTTGCCCATGAGTTCCTGCATCGCCATCCGGCCCAGCGTTTCCCCCGCCGTGCGGAACCCGGCGCTGCTGTGCGCGCGATAGAGCGGGCGGGCCTGTTCGGCACAGTCCACCGTGATAAGGCGGGTGAAAATCGTCGCTACCTGGCGGTCCAGCTTGTCCTTCACGGCCGGGTCGATCTTGGCGACGTCGGCCACCTGCGGCGCACTGCCCATCGCGGTCAGGAACCACCGTGCAAACGTCACCCGGTCCTCCCCGGTCGACTTCATCGCGAAGCACTCACCAAGCTTGCCGGCAAGATCGCGTTCGACGTCCGGCGCCAACGGCGCCGTTGCGGCAGGCGAAGTCGGCGTCTGGGCCGCAGCCGCGCCCACCGGCAGCAGCGCCGCGAGTGCGACAGCCGCCGCCGCCGCCGGCCACTTCGAAATGATCATGATAGTTCCCCCTATTCCCGAATCAGCAGGCTGGAATCGCCATAGCTATAGAAACGATAACCCGTTGAAATAGCGTGTCGATAGACCGCCTGCATACGTTCCAGCCCCATCAGCGCGGAGACCAGCATGAACAGGGTGGACTTGGGAAGGTGGAAATTGGTCATCAGTCCGTCGATCGCCTTGAAGCGATAGCCCGGCGTGATGAAGATCGCGGTATCGCCTTCGAACGGACGGATCACGTTGTCGTCGCCGGTCGCGCTTTCCAGCAGGCGCAGGCTGGTGGTGCCCACCGCGATAACGCGATTTCCCGCCGCACGCGCGGCATTGAGGCGATCGGCGGTCGCCGCGTCGATGCTGCCCCATTCGGCATGCATCCGGTGGTCCTGCGTATCGTCGGCCTTGACCGGCAGGAAAGTGCCCGCGCCGACATGCAGCGTCAGCGTCTCCCGCTTCACGCCTGCGGCCTCCAGGCGCGCCATCAGTTCCGGGGTGAAGTGCAGCGAGGCGGTCGGCGCGGCAACCGCACCATCCTTCTCGGCGAACATCGTCTGGTAGTCGCTGCGATCTGCCTCGTCGGTTTCGCGCTTGCCGGCGATATACGGGGGAAGCGGCATGCGTCCTGCCCGCTCCAGCAGGACTTCGACCGGCTCCTCGCCTTCGAAGAACAGCACCCAGCTACCGTCGTCCAGGCGCTGCTCGGCCAGCGCGGTGACACCGGCAGGAAATTCGATGCGGTCACTGGGCCGCAGCCGCTTGGCATTGCGCACGAAAGCCTGCCAGCGGCGCAGATCGATGCGCTTGTGCAGCGTCGCACCGATCTTCGCCTCGCCGCGTCGCCCTTCGAGCTGGGCGGGGATGACACGCGTGTCGTTGAACACCAGCACATCGCCGGGCCGCAGGATGCCAGGCAAATCGTGGACGTGGCGATCGACGAGCGATCCGCTCTCGGCCCCTTCCACCAGCAGCATGCGCGCGGAATCGCGCGGCCGGGCCGGCCTCAGGGCAATGTTCTCGGGCGGAAGGTCGAAGTCGAAAAGGTCAACGCGCATGGCGCGCGTCTAGGCGCGCGCCATCGCTTCGTCATCCCCTTTCGGAGAAATTCAGTTCGACTTCGAATTGCTCAACTGGTCGGCCGTGATCTTGGCGGGCGCTGCAACCGGCGCGGGAGCGGCCACCGGCGGCGCCTTGTTTTCCGACGCCAGCGAAGCCTGCACGATCTTGGTGGGATTCGCCGGCGGCTCGCCGCGCTGGATCGCATCGACGTACTGCATGCCCGAAATCACACGGCCAAAGATCGTATACTTATGATCGAGCGAGAAGCGCGGGTAGAACACGATGAAGAACTGGCTGTTCGCGCTGTTCGGCTCGTTGGTACGCGCCATCGAGACCATGCCGCGCAAGTGCGGCAGCGAGTTGAACTCGGCCTCGAGGTCGGGAAGCTGCGAACCGCCCTGCCCGGTCCCGGTCGGATCGCCGGTCTGCGCCATGAAACCATCGATCACGCGGTGGAAGATCTGGCCGTTGTAGAAGCCCTGCGAGGCGAGCGTCTTGATACGCTCGACATGGTGCGGCGCCCATTGCGGCATCAGGCGAATGGCCACGCGGCCACCGTCCGACAGGTCGAGCAGCAGAACGTTTTCGGGCTCGTGCGAGATATCGGCATCGACCACCGGCGAAAGCGGCGGCGCCACCGGAGCGGCGGCGGCATCGGGGGTCGGCGCTTCCTTCTTCTTGGCCATTGCCGGCGTTGCCGCCAGCGCGAGGCCGATCATCGTCGTGGTAAGGGTCAGGCGAAACGTCATCGATTACTCACTGAAGGAAGCCGTTCAGGCTCGCGGCGATAGAGCGCGCGGCCTGACGTGACAATGAATGAATTTGTCGCAAGCGCTCTCAGTAGTCGCCCTGGAGGCCCTTGGCAGCAATACGGTCCACCACATCCGCCCGCACCGCAGGACTGACGAACCGTGAGATGTCGCCGCCAAACGTGGCGATTTCCTTGACCAGCTTGGAGGCGATCGGCTGAAGGCTGACATCGGCCATCAGGAAAACTGTCTCGATGTTCGGGTTGAGCTGCTGGTTCATGCCCGCCATCTGGTATTCATACTCGAAGTCCGCGACCGCCCGCAGGCCGCGCACGATCACGCTCGCCCCCTGCTTCTGCGCGAACTTCATCAGCAGCGCGTTGAAGCCGACAACAGTGACGTTCTCGATACCCAGCGACGCCACTTCGCGTTCAACCATCGCCATGCGCTCTTCCGGCGTGAACAGCGGGTTCTTGGAGGGATTGGTGGTCACCCCGATGATCAGCCGATCGACCAGCTTGGCGCCGCGCCGGATGATGTCGGCGTGCCCCAGCGTGATCGGATCGAAAGTGCCGGGATAGACCCCGATGCGTTCAGTCATGGCCGATTATTCCCCAATTCCCTTGAACCCGCCGCCGCAGCGGCGCACGCAATTTCAGCGATCCGCCAAACGCCTGCGAGATTTCCGCAGGCTTGCGGCCTCAATGCTTCCGCTCGACGATATAACGCGCCACCGCGCGCAGGAGATCGGCTTCCTTGCCGTGCTGGGCGAGATGGCCGATGGCCTGCTCGACCAGCATCCGCGCCTGCTCGCGCGCCCGTTCGGCGCCCAGCAGCGACACGAAGGTCTGCTTGCCTGCCGCCGCATCCTTGCCGACCGCCTTGCCGGCCAGCACCACATCACCTTCGTGGTCGATGAGATCGTCCGCGATCTGGAACGCCAGCCCGATATCACGCGCATAACCGCGCAAATGCGTGCGCCCTTCCGGCGGGATACGCCCGAGAATCGCCCCCATCTCCACCGCGGCACCCAGCAGCGCGCCGGTCTTGAGCTGCTGCAGGCGGGTAATCGTCTGAAGGTCGAACTCGCTGTTCTCGGCCACGATGTCCATCATCTGGCCACCTGCCATGCCCAATGCGCCGCTGGCGTGGGCAAGCGCCTGCACCAGTTCGATCCGGGTGAAGGGGTCTGCGCTGACGGCGGGATCGCCAAGAACCTCGAACGCAAAAGCCAGCAGCGAATCGCCCGCCAGCACCGCCGTCGCCTCGTCATAGGCGAGATGCACGGTCGGCTTGCCGTGACGCAGGGCATCGTCATCCATGCAAGGCAGATCGTCGTGGATCAACGAATAGACGTGGATCGATTCGATGGCGATGGCCGCCCGGATCGCCGCCTCGCGCACGACACCGAACATCTCGGCAACCGCCGTCAGCAGCAGCGGACGCAGCCGCTTGCCGCCGCCGATGGCCGCATAGCGCATGGCTTCCACCAGGCGCGCGCGCTGATCGTCAGGCACCGGCAGCAGCGCATCGAATGCACCGTCGATCTCCTCAGAGATCCTTGCAAGCCCCTCCGCCAGCAGCGGGTCGCTGATTACGACCTCGCCCATCCCCTCAGCGCTCCGCGTCGAAAGGCTGCGTGCCGGCAACCGCACCGTCCGGACCGGCGACGATGCGCTCGATCCGCGCCTGCGCCGCGTCCAGGCGTTTCTGGCAATGCTGTCGCAGCTTCTCGCCCTTTTCGTAGAGCGTGATCGAATCCTCGAGCGGGACATCGCCGCTTTCCAGTCGCCTCACGATGCCCTCAAGGTCCCGCAGGGCGTCCTCGAAGCTGAGGCTTTCGATGGTTTCAGTCTCGTCTACCATGGCGAAGCAATGGCCTTAGCGCACGGGCCGGTCAAGGGGAGCCGGCCGCTATTTCCCGGATTGCGCCGCCGGTCCGCCGGGCGGACCACGGTCCGGCCGCAAGTCGCGAAAATCCCGCCGTCATTTCTCGTAGATGTAGTCCTGGAATGTCGCCATCGTGTCGGTCCAGAACTCCAGCGTGTCGAGAAACAGCGCCTTGCTCATGCCGCCCTCGTCGAGATCGAGGTCGTACTGGATCACGCAGTCGCCATCGCCGTCCACTTGAGGGGTCACGAAGCGATATTTCTGGGAAAAGGTGTTCATCGCGTCGAGGCTGCAATGCGTCGCCTCGGTCCAGCCCGCATAGAACTGGATGCTGGAACAATCGGCGCCGTCGGTGCAGCCATAGAACGTGATCGTGAACTTCGAGCCCGACGACGCGCTCTTGATCATCGGGTCGCCAACCGAATCCTTGGTCAGTTCCGCACGGTAGCCCGCGTCCTGCAAGGCCGAGACAAGGCTGGCGGGTGATTTGGCCGTCACCATCTGGGCCTCAGCCACACCGCTCGTCATGGTGCCCAGGGCGAGCAGCAGCCCGGCGATAATCTTACGCATAAATACCCCGTTTCAATCGGAAAGTCGCTCAGCGGCATCTGGCACATCACCCCCGGCATCGAAAGTGAAAGTTCATGTCAGGGTCCATGCCGTCTAGCGCTCCGCGACGGACATGGCTAAGGCGCCTCGCATGAGCGAAATCACCCCTGACGTCGTCGAGGCGCACGGCCTCAATCCCGAAGAATACGAGCGCGTCCTGAACGCCCTTGGTCGAGAGCCGAACCTTGTCGAACTCGGCATCTTCTCGGTCATGTGGTCGGAGCACTGCTCGTACAAGTCGAGCCGCTTCCACCTGAAGAAGCTGCCGACCAAGGCACCCTGGGTCATCTGCGGCCCGGGCGAGAACGCGGGCGTGATCGACATCGGCGACGGCCAGGCTGCCATCTTCAAGATGGAAAGCCACAACCACCCCAGCTACATCGAGCCCTTCCAGGGCGCGGCCACCGGCGTCGGCGGCATCCTGCGCGACGTCTTCACCATGGGCGCGCGTCCGGTCGCCAACATGAACGCGCTGCGCTTCGGCCGCCCGGATCACCCGAAGATGAAGCATCTGGTGCAGGGCGTGGTCGAGGGCATCGGCTCCTACGGCAACTGCGTGGGCGTGCCGACCGTCGGCGGCGAGACCAACTTCCACAAGGCCTACGACGGCAACATCCTTGTCAACGCCATGACCGTGGGCGTCGCGGACACCGACAAGATCTTCTACTGCGCCGCCACCGGACTCGGTAACCCGATCGTCTACGTCGGCTCGAAGACCGGCCGCGACGGCATCCACGGCGCCACGATGGCTTCGGCCGACTTCGACGAGCATTCGGACGAGAAGCGCCCGACCGTGCAGGTAGGCGATCCCTTCACCGAAAAGCTGCTGATCGAGGCCTGCCTCGAACTCATGGCCACCGACGCCATCGTCGCCATCCAGGACATGGGCGCGGCCGGCCTCACCTCCTCGTCGGTCGAGATGGCCAGTAAGGGCGGTGCCGGCATTCGCCTCAACATGAACGCCGTGCCCTGCCGCGAAGAGGCGATGACGCCTTACGAGATGATGCTCTCGGAAAGCCAGGAGCGCATGCTCATGGTGCTTCAGCCCGGCAAGGAAGCCATGGCCGAGGCCATCTTCAAGAAGTGGGAACTCGACTTCGCGGTGATCGGCGAAGTGACCGACACCGGCCACATGGTGCTGGAATTCAACGGCGAAGTGGTCTGCGACATCCCCCTCGGCCCGCTTGCCGACGATGCGCCGGAATATGAGCGCCCTTACGTCTCGCCCGAGGAATACAAGGCCTGGGCCAAGGTTCCCGCCATCGCGGGCGCACCCGAAAGCGCCGACGTCGGCGCCGACCTGCTCAAGCTCATGGGCACGGTCGACCTTGCCTCGCGCAAGTGGATCTGGGAACAGTACGACAGCCAGGTCGGCGGAGACACGATGCAGAAGTCCGGCGGCGACGCAGCCGTGGTGCGCATCCACGATACGCAGAAGGCGCTGGCAATCAGCACCGACTGCTCGCCCCGCTACTGCTACGCCGATCCTTACGAAGGCGGCAAGCAGGCCGTGGCCGAGACCTATCGCAACATCAGCGCGGTCGGCGGCCTTCCGCTCGCCATCACCAACTGCCTGAACTTCGCGAACCCCCAGCGTCCCGAGATCATGGCACAGATCGTCGGCTGCCTGAACGGCATGGGCGATGCCTGCCGTGCGCTCGACTATCCGATCGTGTCGGGCAACGTCTCGCTCTACAACGAATCGAAGGCCACCGGCGGCGGCTCGGCGATCCTGCCGACCCCGGCGATCGGCGGCGTCGGCCTGCTGGGCGACCACGAGAAGATGGCGACCGTCGCTTTCAAGAACGCCGGCGACGAGGTCTTCGTGCTCGGCGGAAGCGGCACGCACCTCGGCCAGTCGATCTGGCTGCGCGAGATCGCCGGCCAGGAAGCAGGCGATGCCCCCAAGGTCGACCTCAAGGCCGAAGCCACCAACGGCGCTGCGGTCCGCGGCTGGATCGCCGAAGGAAAGGTCACCGCGGTGCATGACGTGAGCGACGGCGGCCTGCTCGTCGCGCTGGCCGAAATGGCACTCGCCAGCGGCCTTGGCGTCGAACTGGACGCGGCACTGACCACTGCCGAGGCATTCGGCGAGGACCAGTCACGCTATGTCGTCACTGCCCCTGCCGGCACCGCCCTGCCCGGCGCCGTGAAGATCGGCACGGTTGGCGGCACCCAGGTGGCCGGCAACGAGATTGCAGCGCTCAAGGAAGCCAACGAGGCCTTCTTCCGCGACTGGATGGAAGCCTGATCCACCGCGTCAGCGCGTATGGAACCGGAAAGAGGGCGCCGCATCGGCGCCCTCTTTTCGTTTGAGGCTCAGCTTCCGCCCGTCGTCGATGCCAGCACGTTCACCGTCAGCGCCAGGATGCCGAGGTTGAACGCAAAAGCGAACAGGCCGTGGAAGGTCGAGACGCGCCTGACGCTCGTTTGCGTGATCGCGATATCGGCGGTCTGGCAGGTCATGCCGATCACGAAGGCGAAGTTCACGAAGTCGGAGAAGTCCGGCACGCAGTCGCCCGGGAAGTCCAGCCCCTCATGATCCCCTCCGGCGCGCGAGGAATAGTAGAGCCGGGCGTAGTGGAAGGCATAGATCAGGTTCACGAAGGTCCAGCAGGACAGCAGCGTGACCACCAGCAAGGCGATCTCGCCCGCCTTCAGGATCTTGTTGTCGAGAACCAGCGTGCCCAGCGCAGCAAGGATCACCGAGGTGATCACCGCCGTCAGCATCAGCAGCATGATCTGACCGACATCGTCGCGCTTGGCCTGCCGGCGCATGACTTCGGCATTGCCGCTACGCCACAGCGGCACGCAGGATGTCACGAAGGCGATCACGCCAAGGTCGAATGCGGTGATCACCGCTTCGACGGCGGGGAGCACCAACAGTAGCGCCATGGCCGCTGCCGTCATCACGCCCAGGAACAGCAGGTAGCGCGGATGCGACAGCCGGCTCAGGAAGGGATCTCGCTCACCAGCCATCGCATTTCGCTCCCCTGGATCAGACGCGGACCCATTCCTGCTCGTCGATGCCGAGCAGGCGCAGCACGCTGGTCAGGTCTCCCCGGTCGATCCAGCCGTTGGCGGCCGCGCGGGCCTTGGGCTTGGCGCGATAGGCAATGCCGTAATGCGCCGCCTCCAGCATCGGGATGTCGTTGGCGCCGTCGCCGGTGGCCAGCGTGGTGACATTGCCGCCCAGCAGTTCGAGTTCGGCCAGCAGCGTCGCCTTCTTGACCGAGCTGTCGACGATCGGACCGTCGAGCCCGCCGGTCAGCTTGCCGCCCACGACTTCAAGCCGGTTGCCGACGACATAGTCGAAGCCGAGATGCGCAGCGACGGGATCGGCGAAGTGGTGGAAACCGCCGGTGACCAGCACCGTGCGGCAGCCGAACTTCTTGAGCGTCTCTACCAGCGTGCGTGCGCCTTCCACCGGCCGGATGCGGCTGGCGAGGCATTCCTCGATCGCGTCGACCGACAGCCCCTTGAGCAGCCCTACGCGTTCGCGAAGGGCCTGCTCGAAATCGAGTTCACCCTGCATGGCGCGCTCGGTAATCTCGGCGATGCGATCCTTGATACCGGCGAAATCGCCCAGTTCGTCGATGCATTCCTGCCCGATCATGGTCGAATCCATGTCGGAGATGAACAGGCCGGGGATCGTCGGCTCGTGATCGCAGACAAGGCCATCGGTCGGCGCAAAGTGATCGTCCAGTGCCTTGCGCAGCGCCGCCGCATCGCTGTCGGGAGACGCGATCTGCATGGTCTGGTCGCAGAAATCGAGCATCGCCGCAGAGGCCAGTCGCACGCCGCTTTCCTGCATTTCGGCACGAGCCGCATCGATTCTTGCCGAGAGGTGGTCCGGTTCTGCTATCAGCCGCGCAATGAGCACTGCGAATTCCCTTGAAGCTGCGTATGAAAATTCCACTGGCGCGCCTGCTGACGACAGCAGACCACCGCTCGCGCTCATCGCAGGGCCGACTGCCAGCGGCAAGAGCGATTGTGCCGTCAGGCTGGGACAGGAACTGGAACGGCGCGGCCGCCGGGCGGTCGTGGTCAATGCCGACAGTTCGCAAGTCTATGCCGATCTGGCCGTCCTGAGCGCCCGCCCCCTGCCCGACGAGATGGGCGGCATCGAGCACCGCCTGTTCGGCGCATGGGATGGCGCAACCGGTTGCTCCGCCGCCGACTGGGCCAAGGCGGCGCGCGAAACCATCGCCACAATTCATGCCGAAGGCGCCGTGCCCATCCTGGTCGGCGGCACCGGCCTCTATATCCGCACGCTGCTGGATGGCATTGCGCCGGTCCCGGAAATTGACGCGGCCGTGCGCGAGGCCGTGCGCGCCCTGCCCGTTTCGGAAGCTTATGCCGCCCTCCAGATCGAAGACCCGGAACGCGCCGCTCGCCTCGCCCCGGCCGATTCGGCGCGCATCGCGCGCGCGCTTGAAGTCGTCCGCTCCACCGGAAAACCGCTCGCGCACTGGCAGGCGGAACTGACCGGCGGGATTGGGCACACTATCAGCCTGTTCCCCGTCGTACTCCTGCCCGAGCGTCAGGCGCTCTATCGCCGCTGCGACTTGCGCTTCGAACGCATGATCGAACGGGGTGCGCTTGGCGAAGTGGAGGCGCTGCTGGAACGCCATCTCGATCCCGCGCTGCCTGTCATGCGCGCCATCGGCGTGCCCGAACTGGCGGGAGTCGTCCGTAAGGAATGGAGCCTGGATGACGCCATCGCCCGCGGCTCCCAGGCCACGCGCAATTACGCCAAGCGTCAATTCACCTGGCTCCGCCATCAGCCCCCGCAAGAATGGGTTAGGCTTGAGTACGAAAGTTTCGATCAAAAATCTCTTGAAGATAGATTATTTCAGGTTATGGGGTTGACGTAACATTTTCGTCCCCCTAGAGCCCCCATCGTCCTGCCGTGGAAGTGATGCAGGAGGAGAGGGAGACCCGGCACGGCGTCCGTCGTGTCGGGTCGGTTTCATTATAGTGCGCGAAACGGCGGACTAAGTGTTGTGTCATGCGGCAAAGAGCGTATCGAGCCGCAACATTCGTAGGCACCCTATCCCCGGGGTCTGCCGAGAGTCGAAAAGGAAAGTATTGTGACTGAAGAGCGCAGCGGCGCGAACATCCTGGTCGAAAGCCTGGTCAAGCAGGGAGTCGAATTCGTATTCGGCTATCCCGGCGGTGCCGTGCTACCGATCTACGATGCTCTCTTCGGTGACGAGCGACTTAGGCACATCCTCGTGCGTCACGAGGCTGGTGCGGCTCACGCGGCCGAAGGTTATGCACGTTCGACCGGCAAGCCCGGCGTCGTTCTGGTCACATCCGGTCCGGGTGCGACCAATGCCGTCACCGGCATTGCCGATGCCTTCATGGACTCGATTCCGCTGGTCGTCATTACCGGACAGGTCCCCACCGCCCTGATCGGTTCGGACGCCTTCCAGGAAGCAGACACCGTCGGCATCTCGCGCCACTGCACCAAGCACAACTATCTGGTGAAGGATCCGGCGGACCTTGCCGCGATCATCGACGAAGCCTTCGAGATCGCCACCACCGGCCGCCCTGGCCCCGTGCTGATCGACATCCCCAAGGATGTGCAGATCGCCATGGCTCCGTGGCACGAAGGCCCGATCCAGCGCCGCAAGCGCTACGATCCGCGCACCGCAGGTTCGGCCGATGAGATCGCCGAAGCGGTCGAGATGATCGCCAAGGCCAAGGCACCGGTGTTCTACACTGGCGGCGGCGTCATCAACTCCGGCCCGCGCGCCACCGCATTGCTGCGTGAGCTTCAGGAAAAGATCGGCGCGCCGGTCACCTCGACACTCATGGGCCTCGGCGCCTTCCCGGCCGACCATGCCGACTGGCTGGGCATGCTGGGCATGCACGGCACCTACGAAGCGAACCTGGCGATGAACCAGGCGGACCTGATCGTCTGCATCGGCGCCCGCTTCGATGACCGCGTGACCGGCCGTCTCGACGCCTTCGCGCCGAATTCGAAGAAGATCCACATCGACATCGACCGCGCCTCGATCAACAAGACCGTGCGCGTCGACCTGCCGATCATCGGCGACTGCGCGACCGTCCTCGAACAGATCCTCGACCTGTGGGGCGACCGCAAGCCACAGGACCTGGCGCCGTGGAAGGCCCGTGTCGAAAGCTGGCGCGAGAAGAAGAGCCTCTCATTCCCCGAGAACCGCAACGCGATCATGCCGCAGCTGGCGATCCAGCGCCTGTTCGAACTGAGCAAGGACAAGGATCCGATCATCTCGACCGAGGTCGGTCAGCACCAGATGTGGGCGGCGCAGCACTTCCACTTCTTCGGTCCGAACAAGTGGCTGACCTCGGGCGGTCTCGGCACGATGGGCTATGGCCTGCCAGCCGCGATCGGCGCGCAGCTCGGCAACCCGGACAGCCTCGTCGTCGACATCGCCGGCGACGCCTCGATCCAGATGAACATCCAGGAGCTGGGCACCGCCACGCAGTACCGTCTGCCGGTGAAGATCTTCATCCTCAACAACGAGTGGATGGGCATGGTTCGCCAGTGGCAGGAACTCACCTATGAGAGCCGCTACTCGCAGTCCTATTCGGACAGCCTGCCGGACTTCGTGAAGCTGGCCGAAGCCTATGGCTGGAAGGGTATCCGCATCGAGAACGAGAGCGAACTCGACGCGGGCATCCAGGCGATGATCGACTATGACGGCCCCGTCATTGTCGACTGCCTTGTCGCCAAGGAGTCCAACTGCTTCCCGATGATCCCCTCGGGCGCGTCGCATGTCGAGATGATCCTTTACGGCGATACCGTCGCCGGAACGATGGACGATGCCGCCAAGGCGCTGGTCTGAGACTGCGAGAGATCAGAGAACAATCATGATGCATATCCAGCACGAAGCCGAGGAACGCCACGTCCTGACCGTGACGGTCGACAACGAGGCCGGCATTCTCGCCAAGATCGCAGGCCTGTTCACCGCGCGCGGCTACAACATCGACAGCCTGACCGTGGCCGACATTACCGAGAACCACTCGGTGAGCCGCATCACCATCGTGACGCACGGCCCGCCCAGCCAGATCGACCAGATCCACGCCCAGCTTGAGCGTCTGGTGCCGGTGCACAAGGTGACCGATCTTACCGAAGTCGGCCCTTACGTGCAGCGCGAACTGGCGCTGATCAAGGTCACCGGCGTTGGCGAAAAGCGGGTCGAGGCCCTGCGGATCGCCGGCGTGTTCCGCGCCCGCCCGGTGGACACCACCACCGGCAGCTTCATCTTCGAACTGACCGGCGCGCCCGACAAGATCGACAGTTTCGTGGCGCTGATGCGCGACCTCGGCCTCGTCGAGGTCGGCCGCACCGGCATCGTCGCCATGATCCGCGGGCCCGAAGGCGCCTGACGGAAACCATCCCATCCAGCCGCCTCTGAAATTTGGCGCTGGAACTGAAAGAACGCGCTGCAAGGCGCACCACAAATCCGGCCTGACCTCTCACAGGAACGAGACGTCATGGTCCTCGAAAGGGCAATACAATGAAGGTCTATTACGACGCCGATTGCGACATCAACCTGATCACCGAAAAGAAGGTCGCGATCCTTGGCTACGGCAGCCAGGGTCACGCCCACGCGCAGAACCTTCGCGATTCGGGCGTCAAGGAAGTCGCCATCGCGCTGCGTCCGGGTTCGCCCTCTGCCAAGAAGGCTGAAGGCGCCGGCTTCAAGGTGCTCGCCAACGCCGAAGCGGCCGCATGGGCCGACGTGCTCATGATCCTCGCCCCCGACGAGCATCAGGCCGCGATCTACGCTGCCGACATCCATGAGAACCTGAAGCCCGGCGCGGCGCTCGCCTTCGCCCACGGCCTCAACGTCCACTTCGGCCTGATCGAGCCGCGCGCCGACATCGACGTGATCATGATCGCGCCGAAGGGCCCGGGCCACACCGTGCGCGGCGAATACGTCAAGGGCGGCGGCGTGCCCTGCCTCGTCGCGATCCACCAGGACGTGACCGGCAACGCGCAGGACGTCGCCCTGGCCTATGCATCGGGCGTCGGCGGCGGCCGTTCGGGCATCATCGAAACCAACTTCCGCGAGGAATGCGAAACCGACCTGTTCGGCGAGCAGGCCGTGCTTTGCGGCGGCACCACCGCGCTGGTCCAGGCCGGTTTCGAAACGCTGGTCGAAGCCGGTTACGCACCGGAGATGGCCTACTTCGAATGCCTCCACGAGCTGAAGCTGATCGTCGACCTGATGTATGAAGGCGGCATCGCCAACATGCGCTACTCGATCTCGAACACCGCCGAATACGGCGACATCAAGACCGGTCCGCGCATCATCACCGAAGAGACCAAGAAGGAAATGAAGCGCGTTCTGGAAGACATCCAGTCGGGCCGTTTCGTGAAGGACTTCGTGCTCGACAACCGCGCCGGCCAGCCCGAACTGAAGGCGTCGCGCATCGCCGCCAAGCGTCACCCGATCGAGGAAACCGGCTCGAAGCTGCGCGCCATGATGCCCTGGATCGGCGCCAACGCCCTGGTCGACAAGGCAAAGAACTGATTTCCCACTCGCGCTTTCGCGTTTGACGAAATTCGGGAGGCGGCGCAGAAATGCGCCGCCTCTTTTCTTTCGGGAGCAGACCCATGCGTCGTTCGCCTATCGCGCTTGTCCTTGCCGCCGCCGTTCTTGCCGCTCCCGTCATCGCCCAGCCCGGTACGGGCGGGCACATGGAAATGCTGCACGGCGCCGGCACGCCCGCCGACGTCAAGGCCGGCACTTATGCGGTCGAACCGGCGCACACCCAGGTCACCTTCAGCGTCTCGCACATGGGCATCTCGCCCTTTGCCGGCACGTTTTCCGGCGCCAGCGGCACCATGACTCTCGATCCCGCGAACCTCGCAGCCACCAAGCTGAGCGTCACCATCCCGACCGCCTCGGTGCAGACGACCAGTTCCAAGCTCTCCGAAGAACTCGTCAGCGCCGACTGGCTCGATGCGGCAAAGTTTCCCAGCGCGACTTTCGTCGCCGCCAAGGTCACCCCGCACGGCTCCGGCATGGCGATGATCGACGGGACCCTCACGCTTCACGGCGTCAGCAAGCCGATCACGATCATGGCCCATTTCTTCGGCGCCGCGCAGAACCCGATGAGCAAGAAGGACTCGATCGGCTTCCTTGCCCGCGCCCAGATCAAGCGCTCGGACTTCGGCGTCTCGAAGTACGTACCGATGGTCTCCGACGAGACGGTACTGGTCATCAACGCGGCGTTCGAAAAGCAATAAAGGCACGCTCGTTCGGGGCCGAAGCAGAGGCCGTCATCGACGCGTCGCGGATTTTCATGCATGCTCTCCTCCGGTAAAATCCCGATGGGAGAATGACATGTTGCGCAAATCGACCGCGATGACGGCTCTCGCCATCAGCCTCACGGCTCTTTCCGCCTGCACTACCGGGAACGCCACAGTGGCTGAAGCAACGCCGCCTGCCCCGCCCTCGATGGCGCCCGGTTGCGGCGCCGATCAACTCGGTGCCTATATCGGCCAGCCCGCCAGCGACGAGGTGATCGCCGCGATCACCCAGTGGCGCGGCGACAAGCCGATGCGCGTGCTGCGCCCAGGCCAGCCGATGACCATGGACTTCCGCCCCGACCGACTGAACGTGCAGATCGGCGAGGACGGCAAGATCAAGGGCTTCAACTGCGCCTGATTTTCGGCCGCCAGCGCCTTGATCCCGCCCCCTGTCTCGTCCAGGCATGAAGGCCGCACATCAGCAGGGGCCCCATGACCGAAGCTACGGATATCGAACGCGAAGACAGCCTTACCCGCGTGGAGGCATTCTCCGACGGGGTTCTGGCAATCATCATCACCATCATGGTGCTGGAGCTGAAAACCCCGGTGTCGGAAGGGCTGGCAGCGCTCTGGCCCCTGTGGCCGATCTTTGTCGCCTATGTGCTGAGCTACGCCTACGTCGCGATCTACTGGGTGAACCACCACCGCCTGCTCAGCCATGCGCGCGTGGTGACGAGCGGCCTCCTTTGGGCGAACATGCTGCTGCTGTTCACTCTTTCGCTGATCCCCTTCTCCACCGCCTATCTCGGTGAGCATCATTTCAGCCGCGAAGCGACGCTGCTCTATCTGGTAACGATGCTGACGCCCGCCCTTGCCTATGTCCTGCTGCAAGGCCGGATCGCCGCGACCGGCGCGCAGACCTCGGCCAGTCGCCGCTACCACAAGGCCTCCCACCGCAAGGGCCTCGCGGCGGCATTCGTCTATGCTCTCGGCATTCCGCTGACTTACGTTTCGCCGTGGCTCGGCGTAGCCAGCGCGGCGCTGGTCGCCGTGTTCTGGATGCTGCCGTGGAGCGGCCTCGACCGTCTGTTCCTCGATCGCCACCCGCCCGCCTGACACGGCAAGTTTGTTGCGCGGCGAAGCCGAAGGATCGCAACAGGATGCGCCTTTTCGCTTTACAAGCATGCCGCCAATGCGCATAGGCACGGCCATGAACCTTCGTCTTGGCCTTACCCTTCGACTTACACGCCCTTGGGCGTGAGTTGACGCGTCGGTCCTGCGGCGCGCTCGGCGCTCAAGGGGACCCTGCCAGACCAGGCCGAAATCACGGCCTTTCCAGACGAAGACGTAAATCCGAGCGAGAATACCCATGACCATGCTGAAAGACCCCTCGGTCAAGTACCGCCCCTTCCCGCAGATCGACCTGCCGAACCGCCAGTGGCCCTCGCAGGTCATCACCAAGGCGCCGCGCTGGCTCTCGACCGACCTGCGTGACGGCAACCAGGCGCTGATCGACCCGATGGGCGCGGAGAAGAAGAACCGCTTCTTCGACCTGCTGGTCAAGGTGGGCCTCAAGGAAATCGAAGTCGGCTTCCCCAGCGCCGGCGCGACCGAGTTCGACTTCATCAGCGGCCTCGTCAGGAACGACCGCATTCCCGAAGACGTGCTGGTCCAGGTGCTGACCCAGTCGCGCGAAGACCTGATCACCCGCTCGTTCGAGAGCCTGGAAGGCGTCCACGCGGCGATCGTCCACCTCTACAACGCCGTCTCGCCGCTGTGGCGCACCGTGGTGTTCGGCATGGAACCGCACGAGATCAAGGGCATCGCCCAGAACGGTGCCAAGATCCTGCGCGATCAGGCGGCGAAGT
Source organism: Sphingomonas sp. IC081 (assembly GCF_006874585.1). Taxonomy (GTDB): domain Bacteria; phylum Pseudomonadota; class Alphaproteobacteria; order Sphingomonadales; family Sphingomonadaceae; genus Novosphingobium. The sequence continues at coordinate 1,310,328 of NZ_CP029761.1, read as the reverse complement.
ATCCGCAGACCAAGTGGCAGTTCGAATACTCGCCCGAGACCTTCTCGACCGCCGAACTCGATTTCTCGATCGAGGTCTGCGAGGCGGTGATGGACATCCTGCAGCCGTCCCCGGAAAATCCGATCATCCTCAACCTGCCGGCGACGGTCGAGGCGGCGACGCCCAACGTCTATGCCGACCAGATCGAGTATTTCTGCCGCAACCTGCCGAACCGTGATTCGGCGGTGATCTCGCTGCACACCCATAACGACCGCGGCACCGGTGTCGCCGCCGCCGAACTGGGCCTGATGGCCGGCGCCGACCGCGTCGAAGGTTGCCTGTTCGGCAATGGCGAACGCACCGGCAACTGCTGCCTCGTCACCGTGGCGCTGAACATGTACACGCAGGGCGTAGACCCCGAACTGGACTTCTCGGACATCGACGAAGTGATCCAGACGGTCGAATACTGCAACCAGCTGAAGGTCGCGGAACGCCACCCCTATGGCGGCGAACTGGTCTTCACCGCTTTCTCCGGCAGCCATCAGGACGCCATCAAGAAGGGCTTCGCCGCGCAGGAAAAGCGCAACGACGAGCTCTGGGCCGTGCCCTACCTGCCGATCGACCCCGCCGATCTCGGCCGCGATTACGAAGCCGTGATCCGCGTCAACTCGCAGTCCGGCAAGGGCGGTTTTGCCTGGGTGATCGAACAGGACCAGGGCCTCAAGCTGCCCAAGCGCATGCAGGCACACTTCTCCAAGCACGTGCAGAACCTGGCCGACGAACTGGGCCGCGAACTGCAGGCTGCCGATATCTGGGACGTGTTCAAGCAGGCCTACCGCCTCGACGATCCGCAGCACTTCGCGCTGATCGACTACGAGGAGGCCAAGCGCCCCGACGGCACCCGTGTCTTTGCCGGCAAGATCGGCGTCGACGGCAAGGAGCAGACCGTTTCGGGCCGTGGCAACGGACTGATCTCCTCGGTCACCGCAACGCTGGCCGAAAGTTTCGGCGTCAGCCTCGAAGTGCGCGACTATGCCGAGCATTCGATGGGCAAGAGCTCGGATGCCCGCGCAGCCGCTTACGTCGAATGCGTGACGCCGGACGGCCGCACCATCTGGGGTGTCGGCATCGACGAGGACGTGGCGACAGCTTCGGTACGAGCCGTCCTCAGCGCCGCAAACGAAGCGCGAATCTGATCAGACAAACGGCGGGGATCGAGACGATCTCCGCCGTTTTTCATTCCGCCTGCCACACCACCGCGCGACTGATCCCGATAATCCTACGCCCCGTCCGGTAACGCATGATCGTTGTCGGAATTGAGGTAACCTTCAGAACTGCAGTCAATTTACCCTGTCCAGACAAGAACATCGGGTGCCCATGCAGTTCTATCTCGCGACGCCCTTCATCTTCCCGCGAAAGCACTGAAGAGGAGGCCGACTGGACGCTGAGCCGGATCGCCGCGCGGATGCGCGAGATGCCAATCGGCGAAGTGGATGGCCGCACCATCACCTTTTCCGCCGGGGTCAGCCGCTGGCGCGGCGAAGATGTCGAGGAAACGCTCCAGCGTGCCGACCAGGCCCTCTACGACGCCAAGCGCGGCGGCCGCGACCGTATCTGTCGCTCGGGACACACCGGGGCCGAAGCCTAGACCAAGAAAGCGCCCATGAAAAAGGGCGGCCCCGGGAGGCCGCCCTTTTCCTGTCTGCCAGAGGCTCTGCGCGGGATCAGTCGCCCGTCAGGATACGATCCACGAGTTCCTTCACGGTCGGCGTGTAACCGTTCGAATAGAACGGATCCTGCTTGAACTTGTAAGCCGCATGCCCCGCAAACATCAGGTTCTGGTCGACCGGGCCGCCATGAGCGATGTCCTGCAGGGTCTTCTGGATGCAGAAGCTGCGCGGATCGGCAAGGCGGCCGGTGGTGTAGTCGTCATGGTCCTTCCACGACGAAAAACCGCAGTGCGAGAGGCAGCCCATGCAGTCAGCCTGATCCTGGCGGATCTCGTCGCGTTCAGCCGGGTTCACGAAGATGATCGTATCGTCGGGTGTGCGCAGGCCATCGGTGAAGCCCTGGACCGACCAGGCGCGGGCACGGTCGAGATCCTTGGGGGCGACCCAGAAGTTCTTGCCCTTGACGCCGACGTCGAGGCGCACCGTATGTTCGCCCGCTTCCACCTTCGAGTAAGGGATCTGGCGCTCCGAACGGGCCTCCAGATTACGCAGGAACGGGTTGCGCACGGCCGACGAGTAGAAGCCGGTGGGCGAGAAGCGGTGCAGCAGCACGTCACCGGGTTCGAGCGTGCGCAGGTGGTCCTTCCACGCCTGCGGGATCGGGCTTTCCTGCGTCAGCAGCGGGCGCGTGCCGTACTGGAAGGCGATCGAGCCGAGTTCGGGATTGTCGATCCAGTTTTCCCAGTCGCGCAGGAACCAGACGCCGCCGGCCATGACGATCGGCACCGAATCCGAGATACCCTCGGCGCGCATGGTGTCGCGCAGCGCCTTCACGCGGGGGTACGGATCTTCCGGCTTCAGCGGATCTTCGGCGTTCGACAGGCCGTTGTGGCCGCCGGCAAGCCAGGGATCTTCATAAACGACCGCGCCCAGCAGGTCGGAAACCTTGTGATAGGCACGCTTCCACAGCGCACGGAACGCACGCGCGGAGCTGACGATCGGCAGGTAGTTGACGTTGAAGCGCGCCGCGATCTCGGACAGCTTGTAGGGCATGCCCGCGCCGCACGTGACGCCGGCAACCATGCCCTTGGTCTTTTCCAGGACGCCTTCGAGAATCGTCTGGGCGCCGCCCATTTCCCACAGGACGTTGATATTGATCGCGCCCTTGCCATTCGAAATCTCGTAGGCACGGCGCACCTGCTCGACCGCGCCGTCGATGGCATAGTCGATCAGTTCCTGGTGACGTTCCTTGCGGGTGAGCGCGCGGTAGATCTGGGGAACGATCTTGCCTTCCGCATCATAGCTGTCCGCATTGACGGCACTGACGGTGCCGATGCCGCCGGCCGCCGCCCAGGCGCCCGAGCTCATGTGATTGGTCGCGGCAACGCCCTTGCCACCCTCGACGAGCGGCCAGACTTCGCGTCCACCATAGACAATCGGCTTGAGACCCTTGAAACCCATCTTCTCTTTCAACTTTCCCCCGGCGTGGCGGGTCGATCAGACCTGCCTTATACGCCCTGTGTGAATGACGCTCACCTGTTTTGCGTCGTCGATTTTCCGGATAGTCGACACGGCACGATACTGGCCGGATCGGGCCGCTCCCCGGTGGCTTCGAACTGGGCGAAATAGCCTTGAAGTTCCGGCTTACGGACAAATTCCGTCAAACGAAACCCCACGGCGCCAAATTCGCAGAAAAGCAGTTGCGGCGACATGCCGTGGCTGTCGCTGGCCCGGTCAGCCTCGACGACCACGACCTTGCCGCCCTTGCGCAGCGCCGGCTGAAGCCGCCACAGGAATGCGTAAGGTTCGCTCACTTCGTGATAGACGTGGACCAGGAATACCCGGTCGAAGCTCTTCTCGGGCAGGCTCGGATCATCACTGCGTCCGAGCTTGATCGAAACGTTGTCGAGCTGTTCGCGCAGCACGCGCTGGCCCAGCCGCTCGTTCGCTCCGCGATCGATGTCTTCGGCGAGCACCCGGCCACGGGTCCCCACCCGCTTGGCAAGCCGGACGGTGTAATAGCCCTCGCCAGCGCCGATGTCGGCCACGGTCATGCCCGGTGCGATCCGGGCGAGGTCCATGACCACTTCGGCCTCGTGCAGGGAGTCGCGCTGGACTTCGCTGCCGAAATCGGTCTCGCTGGCCTTGGAAACCGGACGGTCCGCCACCGGGAAGGCACGCGCCGTCTCCGGCCGCCCGTCATCCGGCGCCTTCTGCTGGCACGCCGCAAGCGCCAGCACAAAGGCCAGCAAAGCGGTTCGACCGGAAAGGGGGCGAGGCAAACGCATGCGGCCCTTTAGCGGTTCGGCCCGCGCTTGGCAAAACACTCTGCCGCAAGCGCCGGGCCGATACCGCCACGGATCAATCGACGTCTTCGACCTCGACCTTTTCACCCGTCACGCGCTGGGACAGCGCGGCGGCCATGAACGGATCGAGCGCACCGTCGAGCACGTCACCCGGCGCGGTCGAAACGACACCGGTGCGCAGGTCCTTCACCTGCTGATAAGGCTGGAGAACGTAGGAACGGATCTGGTGGCCCCAGCCGATGTCGCTCTTCGAGGCATGTTCGGCGCTGGCGGCTTCCTCGCGCTTGCGCATTTCTTCCTCGAACATGCGCGCCTTGAGCATGCCCATGGCAATTTCGCGGTTCTTGTGCTGCGAACGGTCGATCTGGCTCGCCACGACGATGCCCGACGGACCGTGGGTGATACGCACCGCCGAGTCCGTGGTGTTGACGTGCTGGCCGCCCGCGCCGGAAGCGCGATAGGTATCGATCTTCAGGTCGGCCGGGTTGATCTCGATCTCGAAGCTGTCGTCGATCACGGGGTAGACCCAGACCGACGAGAAGCTGGTATGGCGGCGCGCCGAGCTGTCATAGGGGCTGATGCGGACCAGGCGGTGGACGCCGCTCTCGGTCTTGGCATAGCCATAGGCGTTCTCGCCCTTGATCAGCAGGGTGCAGCTCTTGATGCCCGCGGCTTCACCGGCGTGATAGTCCACCAGCTCCACCTTGTAGCCGTGACGCTCGGCCCAGCGCGTATACATGCGCTGGAGCATCTCGGCCCAGTCCTGACTCTCGGTACCGCCGGCACCGGCATGGACTTCAAGGTAGGTGTCGTTGCTGTCGGCCTCGCCCGAAAGCAGCGCGGTGACCTTGTCGTGGTCGGCGCGTTCGGCAAGGGCGGCCAGCGCGGCGATACCTTCATTGATGGTATCCTCGTCGCCTTCCATCTCGCCCAGTTCGACGAACTCGACGGCGTCCTGCATCTCGCGGCTGATCTCGTTCACCGCACCGATCGAGGCTTCAAGGCGGCGACGTTCCTTCATCACCGCTTCGGCTTCCTTGGGCTTGTCCCACAGCGTAGGATCTTCGACGCGCGCGTTCAGCTCGTCGAACCGGCGCAGGGCACGGTCCCAGTCGAGGAACTTGCGGACCAGCGCGAGGGCCTTCTCGATACGCGCAATGTGGGCCTGCCCTTCGGCACGCATGACTTGAAACTCCCAAGAAACGCCCATGACTCCGGTGCCGCGCATAGCGGACCAGCGACATAAGTAAAGCACGCGAGCCGCCGGATACCGGCGCACGACGCGGGAAAGCGGCGCTATTACCCGCTGAGGGGGGTATTGTTCAAGTGCCGTGAACGGACTTCTCAGCCCTTCAGTTTCTTCACCGCCTCAAGCGTCAGCTTCACATGGTCGCGGTAGTCGAGATCGGAATGGACCATGACGATCTTCCCGTTTTGCGCGATCACATAGCTGGTGCGGTCGGTCATGCCGGCGGGTGCGCCTTCGCGCTTCAACGCAACATCATAGGCCTTGATGACTGCCGGCGAGGCAACGGCAACCGTGAACTTGTCGCGGCAGGCCTCTGTCGAGAATTTCTGAAGCGTGGGCAAGTCGTCGTTCGACATACCAACCACGGTAGCGCCCAGCTTGGCAAAATCGTCGGTTGCATCAGCGAAGGCGTGCGCCTCCAGCGTGCAGCCCTGCGTGAAGGCCTTGGGGTAGAAGTAAAGGACAACAGGCCCCTTCTTCAGCGCCGCCTTGAGGTCGAAGGGCATGACCTTTCCGCCCTTGGCGCCCTGCGTCGAGAAGACCGGCGCCTTGGCACCGACAGGAAGCGCCGCATCGGCCGCGCCGGCGGAAACAACAAGAGCCATGGCGGCGGCGAGAGCGGGAAAAGTCTTGCGCATGGCGCGCAATCTGGACCTTGGGAGGGATGCTGTCCAGCCCCCTTCCCCGGCCGCCTTGCGGAGCGTAATTCCCGCAGCTTACTCGATATATCCGAGAACCGTTCCCACTTCGTAGGTCTCGCCGATGGCAGCCACGATCTTCAGCGTGCCGGACGCCGGAGCCTCCACCTCGTTGGTCGACTTGTCAGCCTCGAGCGAGAACAGCGGCTGACCTTCGGCAACCTGGTCTCCATCACTGGCAAGCCATTCCGCGATCTGCCCTTCCTGCATGGAGAAGCCGATCTTGGGGAGCAGGATTTCAACGGCCATGGTCTTTCTCGATCCTTTGCGAATGTCTTTGACCATTGCCTATCGTGCACCCGCGCACCGGCATAGGGCCGAGAGCGCGGGCACATGCAGGTTTCGCCGGTACGATTACATCGCCAGCGCCGCGTTTTCTCGCGCACAGTCCGGTGCGGCCAGAGAAGCGCGCTTTTCGGCCAGTTCCGCACGGGCTGCCGCCATGTCGGCGGCAAAGACGGGATCGGCATTCAGGCGCGCAAATACCGTCGCGGCGACCACGCGGCCTTCCTCGATATCGCTGAGCCAGTGGACATTGCAGATCCGGCGGCTCTCCCCGAAGGCCCGCCCCCGTGCGACAAGCTCCCCAGCCCGATCCGGCACGAGATCGGCAAGGATCAACCCCATCCCGAAACCGATCGTGCTGTGCCCTGAAGGATAGGAACCATCCTTGCGCAGCACCGCCTCCTGATCCGGCGTGCAGGTCGCCTTGCCGTTTTCCATGAAAGGCCGGGCCCGCTGGTAGCGGTTCTTGGTGGGGTAGCTGGCTAGCCCGAAGTCCATCATCGACTTGAGCAGCAGCGCCTGGACCCGAGGCGTCGTCTCGGGGCCGATGCGGAAGCCGGCCGCACAGGAGAACGTATCGGTGACGCTCGGCGTGAACAGGTTGGCATCGATCTTCGCCTGTTCCCAGCGCGCCGTGCCCTGCATGGCAATCGCGGCACGGGCCCCTTCCTCGTCGCGCGCCATCGCCGCCGATCCCGGCGCCGGCGGCGGCGGATTGAACAGCAGGCTGTTCGGCGCGGTCCCTTTCGGCAGATAGCTGCCGTTACGCATGACAGCCGCCATCGCCGCCTTCTGCGCATCGTCCAGCGACGTGGCAGCCGCCGGCGCGGCAGCGCCCTGCGGTTCGCTTGACGCCACGGCGGATGCACAGGCTGCCAGCGCCGCCGCTCCGCCTAACCCCGCCAGGATCCGTGCCATCTTCATCCGCATAACTCCTTGTCCCGAAACCGGCCGCCTGCCGTCAAACAGGAGGCGCCCAATCATGGGACTAGCAGCTTCGACCCCACCGCCTATCGGGATTTGCGAGCAATTTGACGGGTATCGCCCCTGCATTGCTCGCGCCGGGTTGATCAGACGGGCACCGTTCCGTCCTCATGCACCATCCAGTGCACGAAGCGATGGAGCGGATACATCGCATCGTGCGGATTGCCGATCGTCGCGGGCCCCGCCTCGCCCAGATGGACAACCCGCTGCGCGCCACCTGCGGCCAAGCGGTCGCGGAATTGCGCCATTCGGTGGAACGGATAGAAACCAACCGTCTGGGTGGCGACGTTGATCCGCTTCACCGCATCGTCGAGGCTATCCACCCGCACGACGTTGGCGGTCTTGTTGATGGGGTGGAAGTCAACCGGCTCATCGGACCGGATGACCAGCCCCTTGCCGTCGGTCCGCCCCCAGACACGATAGTCTTGATCCATCAGCATCATGGTATCGACCGCCTCGCGCATGTCGCGGTCGAGCGGGCGCACATCTCCGCTTTCGGCCGCGCGGCGGGCGATGTGATGGTGCAGCCGCGCACAGAAGCGGTCGACGTCCTCCTCGCTACCTTCAACGAACTGGAAACGACTGGCAACGCAGGCCTCCTGGTTCAACGTCATGACGTCAGCGGAGCAAAGATCCGCCACACGATCGACGACCTCCTCGTCTACCAGCGCCTCCCGGCCGACGAACGAAACTGAAGTCTTGGGATCAAAGGAAACCAGCTGAAATCCCGGACCCAGGTACTTGATAACATTACCGATCGCATCACCTCCGCCCCAGGCAACGATTTTGTCGAAATACTGGGGGCGATAGAGCACACGCTCGGTCGCATCGTCGCCGCCGCGCCAGTAGACGGCCGACATCGAGCGCACGATCGGATGATCCGCATCGATATCCGCCATGGTCCGCAGGATCGCGACCATCGTGAAGGGATCGGCACTGCTCATCTTGAACAGGTTCACGCCCTTGACCATCGCGCCTTGCGCCACCGACTTTACCGCGACGCCCGGCGAATTGCCCGGCAGCACATGGATCAGGCGGGGCGCAAAGGCGCGCACGAAGCTCTTGCGGCCGGTGAAGTCCTGCCTCGGCACCCATTCATCGAGTGCGCGGGGATCGGGGAAGTTCTGCTCCACTTCCGCCATGAGCACGCGCCTGTCGAGATAGGCGGCGGCATGGCGAGCGGTATTCTCGACGACGGCGCGCGGCAAGATGTGCGTGCGGCACATCCGCTCGATACACTCCTGCATGTGATCGTTGTCGGAGGCGACGAGACGCTGGCCGGTTTCGACAAGAAAGTCGATGACCTCCGCCAGCCGCACGCCGAGCAGAGGCGGCACCTCGGTGCGTGGGGGCACCGCACGGTCGAAAGGTATCCTGGGCGTCACGAAGGTCACACCCAGGTCACGCGATTTCTGGATCACGTCAGCGCCATGCAGCACCTCTCCGCGCAGAAAGAAGGGAGCCGAGACAAGTTCTTCTGTTTCAGAATGTTGCGTTACAGAGTTCATGCCAGACCTCGCACATAAGCATCGACCGTGCCGGCACAGCCGATCTTGTCGTCGCCTTCCAGATCCGCATAACGGACAATGTTGTCGCGGATCGAAGGACCGTTGTTTCCGCACTTGCAGGGACCATGATCGAGCGAGATCCGGTCGCCGGTAATCACGCCGCCCCAGCGCCCGTCGAGGGAGAGATCGAAGAAAGCGGCACGCCCCTCCATTTCACCTGAAGTGTGGTCGAGTGCCCCCTCCACTGCAGCGTCGCCGGACGTGTCGAGCAGCACCGGCACGACCCACGGCGGCACGTGATAGCGCCCGCCCTCGCGGCACCTGGGCATGCCCGAGTTCAGTTCCTGCATCGAATAATTCTGGAAGTGGCGATCTTCCGGAATGTTGAAGGTATCGAAAACATACTCCTGATAATCATCGGGAAGTTGCGCACGCTTCAGCCCACCACCGACATAGATCGAGTTGTCCGGGTCGAAATCGGCACGACCATACCCGGCATCCCGCACGGCCTTGGCCACCTGCCACAACCCGCTCCACAGGCCCGAAAGCTGAAGCTTGCGATGGCGGTTCTCGATGATGAACTGCGCCGTCGCCGGGATCGCATCAGCCACCGCCCTGGCCCGCGCGGCGGAGGTTTCCTCGAAAGCCGCGATCTCGCCGGGCCGGGCCGTGCCCTCGGCGATCTTCTTGCGCATCACCACCATCGAGGTCAGCGAACCCACGGTGATCGGCGGCACCGGATAATGCCAGCGCGGCGCCGACGGATCGGCAAACGCCTCATACTGCGCCTGAGCGATGGTCAGGTTCTTCGGCACTGTGGCGACCGGCGCACAACCGACAATCACCCGGTCCTGCGCCGGAGCCACGCCGGATCCCCAGGCAAAGACATTGACCGTGTCACGCCTCGACCAGTCCATGTCCTTTTGCGAGGCGATCAGCATGGCCGACTTGCCGGTAGTTCCACTGGAGCACGAAATGAAATGGCCCAGCGCCGCCAGCCGCTCGATCCAGTCGTCGATACCTTCGACGCTTTCGAGGTTCAGCGCCTCGATCGGATAGGGCGAAACCGCGCCCAGCCACCCGGTCAGCTTGCCCCACCGCTCCTCCATCAGAAAGGTCTCGGAATAGGACTTGTAAGCCGTGTGCGGAAACAGCAGCGGCACCACGTCGGCGATGGATTCGATCGTCTCGACCCCGGCATCGCGGGCGCGCAGGCCCAGCAGCCTGATCCGGTCCCTGCGCTCCTGAAAACGCTCATTCAGCGCGGCAAGCTGCGTTTCCCGCAATTCCCCGGCGCTGAAGCTGAAGCGCTGCGGATCGGCAATGCGCGCCATGAGCCTGTCGGCCGCTTCTCCCATTCCCATTCTCCCCAATCCTGCCGACCGAAGCTCCCCGCTGGACGCAGGGTTTCGACTCGATTAATGGCATCTTGTGCGTTTCATTATTCACGATTCACTTGGCAGGACAAGCAGGATCGGTTCCTATGGACCGATGAGCGATGCGCGCGACATCATGGACACCCCCGCCCCTTCGGTCAGCGTGCGCGCGGGCCGTCCGACGCGCGAACAAGCGCGCGCACGGCACGAACAGCTTCTGGACTGCGCCTTCGGGCACTTTCTGGACAAGGGGTACGAGCCCACCACGATCGAGGCGATCGCCGCCGAAGTCTCGATGACCAAGCGCACGGTCTATGCCCGCTACCCCGAAAAGGCCGCGCTTTTCCGTGCCGCCCTGCGCCGGGGCATGGAACGCCGTGCCGCCAGCCGCGCGCGGATCGAGGCCACTTATGTGGACAGCCTCGAACAGACGCTGGTCAACATCGCGATGTTGCGGATCGAACTTGCCGGAACCGAGGAAGGCATCAAGCTTCAGAGACTCATCAACACCGAAGCCTATCGTTTCCCGGATATTTTCCAGACCTACTACGAGATCGCCGCCCTGCCGACGGTGGAGTTCCTTGCCGACCTGCTGGCAGAGGAAACCGCCCGTGGGACACTGGCGGCTCAAGACCCGATGCTCGCGGCCAATGTCTTCATGAGCATGGTAGTGAGCGGCCCGGTCCGCTTTCTCGCCTCCGGCAATGCGCTCGATGCCGCCAGCGTCAGCCACCGCGTGACCTTTGCGGTCCGCCTGTTCCTGAGAGGCGCCCTGCCCCGCTGAACCACGCCAGATCAAAACAATAACGGGAGAGAACGACATGGCAGCAACGGCAAAACCGACCCCGGCGCGAAAACGGCGCTGCGTGGTGGTGACCGGCGCAAGCTCGGGCATCGGCCGCGCCGCCACACAGGCCTTTGCACGCATGGGCTGGCACGTCATCGGCACCGGCCGCGACGAGGCCCGCTGCGACGATGCGGCCCAGCAGATTGCCGCCGCCGCCAGCCGAGAGGCGCGGGTGGACATGCTGCGCGGCGATTTCACGGAAATGCGCGAGGTCCTGCGCATCTCCCGCGAGATCGCCGACCTGACCGACCATGTCGATGTCCTGGTGAACAACGCCGGCGGTGTCCGCGACGGGTATTATCGCACCTCCGACGGCCTGGAGGCGACATTTGCCGCCAATCACCTTTCCGCCTTTCTCCTGACCCGCGAACTCATGCCGCTGCTGGAGCGGGCCGCGGGAGACAGCGCTCCCGGACTGGTGCGGGTCATCGCGGTCTCATCGGCAGGTCACGCGGCCTGCTCCGGGATGCGCTGGTACGATCTGGCGATGAAGGCGGCATTCGACGCCAATGCCGCCTATTGCCAGGCCAAGCTCGCCAACCTGCTGTTCGCGCGTGAGCTTGACCGCAAGGTTCGCGACAGGGGCATCGTCTCGCTGGCCATGCACCCCGGCCGCGTGGCGTCGAACTTCGCCAGCCACGCCGACCCGCAGATGCAGGCTTGGATGAGAGGGAATGACACCGTGCCGCCGGAGCAGCCAGCCCGAACCCTCGTCTGGATGGCCAATGCACAGGAACTGGGCGGCATGGGCGGGCGCTATTTCCACGATCTCGGGGAGGAGGAGCCGGCGCCTCAGGCGCGGGATGATACCGCTGCCGCGAAACTCTGGGCCGAGAGCGAGAAGATGCTGCAAGCGATTCTCGCATCCGCCTCATAACGGACTGAAAAAGAACCGTCCCGTACCCGCGCCAGTCGAGGGGGTTGGATGTGGCGCGAGTACGGGACGGCGGTGCGACCCGTAAGGCTGTCGCCGGGATGGGCAGAAGGGGAAGTCTGCATTTCCGCGATCACCGAGGCTGTTGTGATCGTTGGCGACAGGCAAGGAATACCGCGCTTCGCAAACGATATCATTAGGACTTTCGACCGGGGGGCAAACGCCTGTGCGACAGGCAACGTCCGGCTAACCATCCCCTGCCCCCGAACCACGATCATGCCGCGCTTGACCTGTCCGGATCGCCAGCCGAAAGACCGCCGTGCGCTATCCCAGGAGCCTTCTCACGATGACTGCCTCGTCCGCCACCCCGACCGTCCCGCGCCCGCGTCGCAGCGCGCTCTACCTGCCCGCCTCGAACGCCAAGGCGATTGCCAAAGCACGCACGCTGCCTTGCGACGTGGTCATCCTCGATCTGGAGGACGCCGTCGCGCCCGAGGCCAAGGACGAGGCGCGCGATGCCGCGATCGCGGCCATTGCACAAGGCGGTTTCGGTCACCGTGAACTGGTGATCCGCGCCAATGGACTCGACACCGAATGGGGCGCGGCGGATCTTGCCGCAATTGCCGGGTCGCAGGCCGATGCGGTGCTGGTCCCCAAGGTCAACGATGCCGCGGATATCGCGCGCTACGAGGAAGCGCTTGACGGCGCGCCGCCGCGGATGCGGCTCTGGGCGATGATCGAGACGTGTGCGAGCGTCGGCAACCTGCCCGCCATCGCCGCCATGGCACACACGACCCGGCTTGCCCTCTGGATCATGGGCACCAACGATCTGGCCAAGGAAATGCGCGCGCAGCTGACGCCTTGCCGAACGCCGTTCCTGCCGTTCCTGTCGATGGCGGTTGCCTCTGCCCGTGCCAACGGCATCTCCATTCTCGACGGCGTCTGCAACGAGTTCCGCGACCTCGACCTGTTCGAGGCGGAAGCCCGCCAGGGGCTGATGTTCGGTTTTGACGGCAAGAGCCTGATCCATCCTGCCCAGATCGATCCCTGCAACACGGTGTTTTCACCCAGCGAAACCGATCTGGCATGGGCGCGCGGCGTGATCGAGGCTTTTGCCCTGCCCGAAAACCGGGGCAAGGGCGCCATCCGCGTCGACGGCAAGATGACCGAACTGCTCCACCTCGACCAGGCACGACGCCTGCTTGCGGTGGCCGAACAGATCGCTGCTGCCGGCTGATATGAAAAAGGGGCGGTAAAGCCCGCCCCTTTCCCGTTTTTTCTGGATGATCCGGCTTATTCGCCCTGAGCCGGAACCTTGGCGATCTCACCCGTCTCGTTGGCAACGACCTTGAGCACCGCCGTCCAGGCATCGACGTTCTGCTGGAGCGCCGCCGGGTCCACCTTGTCGAGCGTATCGTCGGGCGTGTGGTGCAGGTCGAAGTAATGGGTGCCATCCTGCCCCAGATCGATCACCGCCAGGTTCTGGGCCTGAATGATTCCGGAGACATCCTCGCCGCCATCGGCCGCACCGGCATGGGGCGTGATGCCCATCGGCCACAGCGCGGCCTTCACCTTGTCCACCATGGCCTGGTTCTGCGGCGCGGCGGAGAACTTCACCTGCCAGACCTTGTCCGCGCCGAAGTCGCTTTCCATCGCCAGCGCATGGGGTTCGGAGCCATGCGTCTTCACATAGGCCGCGTTGCCGCCATTGCTCAGGCCCATTTCCTCGTTACCGGCCCAGAGCACGCGGATGGTGCGCAGCGTCTGCCCGCCCTTCTGCGCGGCAAGCGCGGCAGCAGTGACGATGGCGCAGCCCGAGGCATCGTCGATGGCGCCGGTGCCGAGGTCCCAGGAATCGAGGTGGCACGCCAGCACGATCTTCGGCAGAGAGGGATCACGGCCCGGCAGTTCGGCGATCACATTGCCCGATGGGGCGTTGGGGAACGGCTTGCCCGCCAGCGTCAGGTCCATCTTCATCGGCTGACCGCGGCTGGCGATGCGAGCAATGAGGTCAGCGTCCGGGTTGGAAACGGCGCCAGCCGGAATACCGGCGACACCCTTGGGGAACACCGTCACGCCGGTGTGCGGATTGCGGTGGCTGTCCGTACCGGCCGAACGGATGACGATCGCCGAAGCGCCCTTCTGCGAGGCCAGCGCCGGACCCTTGCGGCGCACATCGCCGTAGGGCCCGTAGCCCGAACCGTCCTGCGCGGCCCGCATGGCGTGATCGACAAACGCGATCTTGCCCTTCAACGACCCATCGGGCGCGGCGCGCAGCGCATCAAGGGTCGGGAAATAGATCATTTCCGCATTGAGTCCGCTGGCAGGCGTCGGCACCGACATGCCCAGCGCGGCGATCGCCAGCGGCTGGCTATAGGGCGCGGTGAGCACGGCCTTTTCCTCGCCGCGCGTCCACGCGAGCGTGGTGAACGGCTCCACCTTGACGTTCTGGAACCCCAGCGCCTTCAGCTTCGCGTCCGCCCATGCCCGGGCGCGGCCCTCGGCATCCGATCCGGCGATGCGCGGGCCGATCTCGGTGGTCAGCCCCTCGACGATGTCCCAGGCGACGCCCGAACCTTGCGTCGGCGTGGCGAATGCGGGAACAGCGACAAGCGCGGCGGCGGAAGCGGCGAGAAGCGCCGCGCGGGTGAATGAGCGTTGCATGTCGACTGGCTAGCCCGGCTTGGTCATTCTGCCAACGGGTGCATTGCGAAATTTGGGCAAGGCCCGCCCCCGCCGAACGCCCCCTTGAAACTCGCCGGGCCAGCCCCGACGTTCCGGCCCCGACGTTCCAGTCATCGTGGCAGGCGGGACATGGCACGCGCCGGTTCCCCGCCGCTGCCCTTGGCAACAGGGGCGCGCGCCTGTAGAGCGGCGCCCAAGACACCCGACATTTCGATCTTACAGACTTTCCATCCAGAGGAATCCGATGGCCGCGCAATACGCCTTCGTCATGAAGAGCATGACCAAGACCTTCCCCGGCGCCCAGAAGCCGGTGCTGAACGACATCAATCTGCAGTTCTACCAGGGCGCCAAGATCGGCATCGTCGGCCCGAACGGCGCCGGTAAGTCGACCCTGATCAAGATCATGGCCGGTATCGACACCGACTTCACCGGCGAAGCCTGGGCGGGCGAGAACATCTCCGTCGGCTACCTCGAGCAGGAACCGGAACTCGATCCGACCAAGACCGTGCTCGAAAACGTCAAGGACGGTGCCCGCGCGACGGCCGACATGGTCGATCGCTTCAACGCGATCGGCATGGAAATGGGCGAGGAAGACGCCGATTTCGAAGCCCTCGGCGCCGAGATGAGCGAGTTGCAGGACAAGATCGACGCAGTTGATGGCTGGACGCTCGACAACCAGCTCGAAATCGCGATGGAAGCGCTGCGCTGCCCGCCGGGCGACTGGCCCGTCGACAAGCTCTCGGGCGGTGAAAAGCGCCGCGTCGCGCTCACCCGCCTGCTGATCCAGAAGCCGTCGATCCTGCTGCTCGACGAACCGACCAACCACCTCGACGCAGAATCCGTCGAATGGTTGGAAAACCACCTCAAGGAATACGCGGGCGCGGTGCTGATGATCACCCACGACCGTTACTTCCTCGACCACGTGGTGGACTGGATCCTCGAGCTCGACCGCGGAAAGTACTTCCCCTACGAAGGCAACTACTCGACCTACCTCGAGAAGAAGGCCAAGCGCATGGAGCAGGAGGACCGCGAGGAATCCGGCCGCCAGAAGGCGCTCAAGGACGAGCTGGAGTGGATGCGGCAGACCCCGGCCGCCCGCCAGACCAAGTCGAAGGCGCGTATCCGCAAGTTCGAGCAGCTCCAGGAAGCCCAGGCCGGACGCAAGCCCGGCAAGGCCCAGATCGTCATCCAGGTGCCCGAGCGTCTGGGCGGCAAGGTCATCGAGGTGAAGAACATCTCGAAGGCGTTCGGCGACAAGCTGCTGTTCGAGGACCTGTCGTTCATCCTGCCGCCGGGCGGCATCGTCGGCGTCATCGGTCCGAACGGCGCCGGCAAGTCGACGCTGTTCAAGATGCTCACCGGCAAGGAACAGCCCGACAGCGGCTCGATCGAGATCGGCTCGACCGTGCACCTGGGCTTCGTGGACCAGAGCCGCGACCACCTCGACCCCAAGAAGAACGTCTGGGAAGAAGTGTCGGACGGCCTCGACTACATGAAGGTCAACGGCCACGACATGTCGACCCGCGCCTATGTCGGCGCGTTCAACTTCAAGGGCGCCGACCAGCAGAAGAACGTCGGCAAGCTCTCGGGCGGTGAACGCAACCGCGTCCACATGGCCAAGATGCTCAAGGAGGGTGGCAACGTCCTCCTGCTCGACGAACCGACCAACGACCTCGACGTCGAAACGCTGGGCGCGCTGGAAGAAGCCATCGAGAACTTCGCGGGCTGCGCCGTGGTCATCAGCCACGACCGCTTCTTCCTCGACCGTCTGGCGACTCACATCCTCGCCTTCGAGGGCAACAGCCACGTCGAATGGTTCGAAGGCAACTTCGAGGCTTACGAAGAGGACAAGCGCCGCCGCCTGGGCGATGCGGCCGACCGTCCGACCCGTCTTGCCTACAAGAAGCTGACGCGCTGACCTTAGCGATTTAGCTGATATTACAAGGCCGTCGTCCCAAAACGTGGACGGCGGCCTTGTTCATTTTAAGATCCGGTAAAATGAACGAATGGCAACAGCACGGTTCACCGATGCGACAGCCGATGGGGTATAACTACTCGTCATAGGATAAGTCGCGGGTCGCCTGCGACAAGTCCGGTTTGGAGACCGGAAGACAATGACAAAGGGTACGACACTGAAGTTCCTCAAGGGTGCGGGTGCAGCTGGTGCCATGGCGGTGGCGCTGACCTCGCTCGCGGCAACCCCGGCGATGGCGGATGACGACCGCCGCGGCAGCGAAACGCGCAGCGAACGCAGCGGCGGCAACGGCAGTTGGCGCGGCAATCGCGGCGCTCCGCAGCAGGCCCAGCAACCGCGTCCGCAGATGCGTGCACCGCAGCAGCAAGGTGGCGGCCAGCCCCAGGCTCCCCGCCCCGATGCCCAGCGGCCTGCGCAGGGCAATGGCGGCAACGCCTGGCGCGGACAGGGCCAGCCGTCGCGCACGCCGGACTGGGCCCGCAATCTGGGCAACAATCGCCCCGGCGCCAACACCGACCGGAACCGTCCTTCCGACAATCAGTCCGGGCGCCCGTCGTGGCAGGGTGGTCGTGACGGCCCTGATCGCGGTCCCGATGGACGTCCTGATCGCGGGCCCGACCGTGGTCCCGATCGTGGTCCCGATCGCAGGCCAGACACTCGTCCCGACCGGGATCGTGACGGGGCCAACCGCTGGAACGACCGCGACCGTGATCGCACCCCCGCATGGAAGGGCGACAGGCAGGGCGGTGACCGCCGCTGGAGCAACGACGACCACCGCTGGGACCGCAACGACTGGCGCCGCGACAACCGCTACGACTGGCGCGACTATCGTGACCGCCACCGCTCGGTCTACCGCTCACGGCCCTACTACGCCCCTTATCGCGGCTATTCGTACCGCCGCCTGAGCATCGGTTTCTACATGAGCTCGATGTTCTACGGCAGTTCCTACTGGCTCGACGATCCCTGGATGTATCGCCTGCCGCCCGTCTACGGCCCCTACCGCTGGGTCCGCTACTACGACGACGTGCTGCTGGTCGACACCTACACCGGCGAAGTGGTCGACGTGATCTACGACTTCTTCTGGTAATTCGAGAAATGCCTCCGAAGTCCCTGCTTCGGAGGCATTTTCATGAACGTAACCGGCAACCGATTGATCTTGTCGAATGCCGCGCTAAGCTGATCCGGCAATGGCGCAAGAACACCATCCAGATTGCGAAGCGCTCGCCCGGATCGGTGCCGATGTTCGTGATCGCCTCTCGCTGATGGCGGCTGCAAGGCGCGTCGCCGTCGATGATGCGGAAATCTATACCATCGCCAACTTCCTCCCTTCCGCCACCTGCCGGCGGCTGACGGCCCTGATCGACGCCGTTGCCTGCCCTTCCCGGCTGGTCGAGGAAGCGGACTGGGAGGGATACCGCACCAGCTACTCCGGCGATATAGACCCCGGAGACGCCACCGTCCGCGACCTCGAGCGGGAACTGGCGCACCTTACCGGGCTCGACACCACCCGCAGCGAATGCGCGCAAGGCCAGCGCTACCTCACGGGGGAATATTACCACGAGCACTGGGACTGGTTCGATACCAAGGCCGCCTACTGGGCGGGAGAGGATCGCAACGGCGGACAGCGCAGCTGGACGGCGATGGTCTATCTCAACGCCGTCGAGGAAGGCGGGTACACCGATTTCACCCGCCTCGGCCTGCGTGTCGCGCCCTGCCCCGGCACCTTGCTCTTATGGAACAACGCCCTGCCCGACGGCACGCCCAATCCCTGGACGATCCACGCGGCCCGCCCCGTCGTGCGCGGGGTGAAGTACGTCGTCACCAAATGGTATCGCGCCCGCACCTGGCAGTAGCGATCCTCAGCATTCCTCGCCGTTTTCGGCGGCCTTGCGATTGTCGAGATATTCCATCAGCTGATCGAAGCGGCGGTGCAGCCGGATGATTTCCAGCTGCGTGCGCAAGTTCACCTCATAGTCGTGCCGCGCGGTGATGCGGTCCTTGTCCGCCTGCCGGTTCTGGCTCATCATGATGACCGGTGCCTGGATCGCCGCCAGCATCGAGAGCATCAGGTTCAGGAAGATATAGGGATAGGCGTCGAAGGGCTTGACGCCCAGCATCTGCAGCACGCTCGAATTGAGCAGCATCCAGCCAAACAGCACCACCGCAAAGGCGATGATGAACCCCCAGCTGCCGCCGACCGCCGCCACCTTGTCGGCGATGCGGTCGCCGTGCGAGGCGTGCATGGCCGCCAGTTCGTCGGCATCGGGCCCGACCAGAGTGCCAGCGGCCAGCCGGCCCAGCACCCGCCGATCCTCGGGATCGAGCTCCTCCAGCTTGCGCCCGAGGAGTTCTTCAGCGAGTTCCTCGGGCGTTCGCGGGTTCTTACGCATTCAGGCTAGACTCCGACCTCAGGCGGCCGAAAGGGCCTCGGCGATCAGTTTGCGCGTTTCAGGCACGCCGTAAAGGGCGATGAAGCTGCCCATGCGCGGCCCCTGCGGCGAACCGAGCAGGGTTTCGTAGAGGGCCTTGAACCAGTCACGCAGGCTTTCGAAGCCGTAAGCCTCGTTCTTGCCGATCTCATAGACGGCATTCTGGAGGTTTTCGGCCGTTGCCTCACCGCCCAGCTTCTCCAGCTCGGCATCCAGCACCTTGAGCGCTTCGGCCTCATTGGCGGTCGGCGCGCGGCGCTTCAGGGTCGGCGCGATGAAGTCGCGGTTGGTGGCAAGTGCCGCGCGGACCATCTCGCCCAGTTCCGGGTACGCCTCGGGACGGGCATCCTCGATGTAGTTGCCGAGGTAGGACCAGACCTGTTCCGCCGTCGCATCGGCGCCCAGCACGCCCACGAGGTTGAGCAAAAGCGAGAACGTCACCGGCACGCTGTCGCCCGCGCCCTCACCTTCGCCATTGGCGCGCAGCAGATGCCAGACCGGGTTGCCAAGCTGCTTGTCCAGCGCCTGATCGGCAAGGTTGCCACGGAACTGCCAGTATTCGTCGACCGCCTTGGGGATCACGCCGACGTGAAGCTGCTTGGCGCTCTTGGGTTCGCGGAACAGGTAGAAGCCCAAGGATTCCTCGGTGCCATAGGTCAGCCACTGCTCGATGGTCAGGCCGTTGCCCTTGGACTTCGAAATCTTCTCGCCGTTCTCGTCGAGGAACAGTTCGTAGATCAGCCCTTCCGGCTTGCGGCCGCCCAGCACCTGCACGATCTTGCCCGACTGGGTGACCGAATCGGTAAGGTCCTTGCCGCACATCTCGTAGTCGACGCCCAGCGCATACCAGCGCATCGCCCAGTCGACCTTCCACTGCAGCTTGGCCTTGCCGCCGAACACCGACTGTTCGACGACCGAGCCGTCCTCGTCGGTGAAACGGACCATGCCGGTCGCCGGATCGAGCACTTCCACGGGCACCTGCAGCACCACCCCGCTGGTCGGCGAGACCGGCAGGATCGGCGAATAGGTCTTGCGGCGCTCCTCGCGCAGCGTCGGCAACATGATGTCGAGAATGCCCTGGTTGCATTCCAGAACACGGGTCAGCGCGGCATCGAATTCACCGGAATTGTAGCGGTCGCTGGCCGAGACGAATTCGTAGTCGAAACCGAAACGGTCGAGAAACTCGCGCAGCATCGCGTTGTTGTGATGCGCAAAGCTCTCATGGGTGCCGAACGGGTCGGGAATGCGGCTGAGCGGCTTGCCGAGATTGGCGGCCAGAACTTCGGCATTGGGAATGTTGTCGGGAACCTTGCGCAACCCGTCCATGTCGTCCGAGAAGGCGACAAGGCGCGTGGGCGCACCGCCGGTCAGCGCCTCGTAGGCACGGCGGACCAGCGTGGTGCGCAGCACTTCCTGGAAGGTGCCGATATGCGGCAGGCCCGAGGGACCGTAGCCCGTCTCGAACAGCACCGGCACAAGCTTTCCGTCCGGGCCGAGTTTTCCATTCGGGAAACGCTTGAGCAGCTTCTGGGCCTCCTGGAAGGGCCAGGCCTTGGACACACGTGCGGCTTCGATCAGGGCTTGTTCAGTCATGCGCGCGCTATGACGCGAATTTGCCGCATTTCGCAAGCGCGAAGCTGTGCGGGGAACCACTCGAACGGGGAGCCGTTGTGAATTTTCAGGTCGCAGAAGGACATGGTCAAGTCGTGAAGTACGTTGATACCCTGCAGAAACAGCTCGAAAGCATGGCCGAGGGCTTCGTGCAGGCCCTGCCCAGCCTCGTCATCGCGCTCATGGTGCTCATGGTTACCTGGGCGCTTGCCCGCTTCGCCGTGCGCCTGGCCGACAAGCTGACATCCCGCGCAACGATCCGCAACGATCTCAAGCAATTGCTCGACACTCTTGTACGCCTGTTCGTCTGGATCATCGGCTCGCTGGTCGCCCTGACGGTGGCAGTGCCAAGCTTCACCCCTGCAGGCGCTTTCGCCGGCCTCGGCGTCGGCGCCCTCGCCATCGGTTTCGCGTTTCAGGACATCTTCGAGAACTTCCTCGCGGGCGTGCTCATCATGCTGCGCGACAAGATGAACATCGGCGATTCGATTCAGTGCCAGGGCATCACCGGCAAGGTCGAACGCATTACCCTGCGCGAAACCCATATCCGCCAGTTCACCGGCGAACTCACGGTCGTGCCCAACTCGATGCTGTTCAAGAACCCGGTGCTCATCCTGACCGACGAGCCGGTGCGCCGGAACGAAGTCGTCGTCGGCGTCTCCTACGACAGCGACCTCGACGAAGCCGAGCGGGTGATCCGCACTGCAGTGGAAGGAACCGATGGCCTCGACCTGGCCAAGGGTGTGCTGGTGGTGGCCCAGGAATTCAACGCCAGTTCGGTGGACTTCCTGGTCCAGTGGTGGACGCTGACAACCACAAACGACCTTCGCGTCGTGAAAAGCGCGGTGATCAAGCGCATCAAGGCGGCGCTCGACCAAGAAGGCATCGAGATCCCCTACCCTTACGTGACCAACACCTTCAAGGAAGCCCTGCCGATCGATCACGCCCACACGCCGGACAAGCGCGCGGCCTGACAAAAAATGAAGCGGCCCGCCCTCCATCCGGAGAGCGGGCCGCTTCACTGCGTGACGAAAGCTTCGGCGGATTACGGCCGTGCGATATCCTGCCACTTCCAGTCGTAGGTGAGCGGCGCTTCGCGGAAAGCGAAGCGGTCGATGTGCCGGGCGACCACATCGGTCAGCCCCTGCACGTCGTCCCGGTTTTCACCGGTGATGGCGATGGCGATGCCGGTATCCCCCGCCGCCATCGTCGCCACCGCATTGGGGAAGGTCACCGTGCCGGTGCTGCCTTCCACAGTGGTTTCGAGCTTGTGGCTCCAGTGCTTGCAGAGCTGCAGCACGTACTTCGCGCCATTGGGCGTGGCGACCTCTGCCCCGATCGTGTGGCTCATCCTGCGATCCTTTCGATCTTGCGGGTCGCCTCGTCGAGCGCATCGGCGATCTGGAGGATGATCTCGCGATCGGCACCGTCCTTGGAAAGACGGTCGTGCACCGCAGTCCGCAGGGCATGGATGGCCCGGCGCACCGGCGCGGGATCGACCCGGTCGCGCGCCTCTGCCAGTGCCGACAGGCGGGCCTTGAGCAAGACGGCCTTCTCGGCATCGGCTTCAGCCTGCGTACGGCCTTCCCCGGTCGCCTCGTAGGACTTGCGGGCCCCCTCTTCGGCCGTGGCCGCGATCAGGCCCGCTTCTTCCATGTAGGTCAGCGCCGGATAGACCACGCCCGGGCTCGGCGCATAGTCGCCGCCCGAAAACGCCTCGATCTCGCGGATCAGTTCATAGCCGTGACGCGGCGCCTCGACGATCAGCGCGAGCAGCAGGATCTGCAGTTCCGCCTGATCGAACAGCCGCTTGCGGCGTCCACCGCCCATCCGGCCACCGCCGGGGCCGAAACCGCCCCCGAAACCGCCGCCAAAACCTTCACCGCGACCGCCGCGACCGCGTCCACGACCGCCGGGGAAGCCGCCCTCGAAATCGCCGCCGTCGCGGCCGAACGGTCCACGCTCCATGCCGAAACCACCGCGACCACGCATGCCGCGCGGACCGAAACGGCCCTCACCATGGCGTTCGCCACGAACCTCACCGCGGAACTCTTCGCCGCGCCCGCCGTGTTCGCCACGACTTCCGCGACCCATGCCGCAGTTGTGATGATGCTTCATCATTCTCTTCTCGTTTCCTATCTTCATGATGGACTCAAGATATATTTTAAATCGCATTCCGCAAGAACCTAAAATGTATCTTGATGTATTTTTTTAATGAGAACGCCACTGAAGCGCGCGTTTCCGCCAAAACCGGGCATTGCCGGGTTTCCCTTTCCGTTCCGCCGTGCCTAAGACGGGGCAATGGCCGCCCTCTCCATCCCCGCCCTCCACGCCAGCCACGCAGGCTCCTGGCTGCGCGAGGGTTCCGGCTCGACTCGTCCCGTTTCCAAAGGCGAGGCAGTCACCGCAGCCGCCGACACCCCGCTGCTGATCCTCAACGCCCCGCTCGTCGCCACCCGACTCGGCTACCCCGATCTGTCCGGGCTCGACCTGCTGGAACTGTTTGCCTTCGTGCACCCTGCCCGCTTTGTCGTCCCCACCGCCAAGGGGCTTGCCCACGCCCTGGGGCTCGACGAACCCAAGGGCGATGCCGAGGTGCCCAGGCTGCTTCAGGAGGCTGCCGGGGCGCTGCTGGCAACTTGCGAAAGCGACCAATGGGCCGAACGCGAAGGCGCATGGACCGGCCTGCAATCGCTGGTGCGCATGCGCTGGCCCTGGGCAGGCCTGCTCGGGGCACACATCCGCAAACCGGAACGGGCGGAGCGCTGGCTGTTCACCCGCCTGCCCGAATGGGAAGAGACGCCCGAACTGCCGCAGCCCCGCCAGATCGTGCTCGAACCCGATGCCGTGCTGCGCCGACTGGCCGAACTGACCGGCAGCAATGCCGAACAGCGCCCCACCCAGCAGGCCTATGCCGCCGAAGCGGCCTATGCCTTCGCCCCGCGCGAGGCACGTGGCCGCCCGCATGTGGTGCTGGCACAGGCCGGAACCGGCATCGGCAAGACCCTCGGTTATCTCGCACCGGCCTCGCTCTGGGCGCAGGAATCGGGCGGCACCGTCTGGGTATCGACGTATACCAAGGCGCTCCAGCGCCAGCTCCGCAAGGAAAGCCGCCGCGCCTGGCCCGAGTATCGGCCGGACGGAAGCCAGCCCGTGGTCGTGCGCAAGGGCCGCGAGAACTACCTCTGCCTGCTGAACCTCGAAGACGCGCTGCAAGGCGGCTTTGCGGGCCGCGCCGCGATCATGGCGCAACTCGTCGCACGCTGGGCCGCCTATTCGCAGGATGGCGACATGATCGGCGGCGACCTGCCGGGCTGGCTCGGCACGCTGTTCCGCCAGCGCGGCATCACTGCGCTGACCGACCGGCGCGGTGAATGCGTCTACGCCGGCTGCCCGCATTTCCGCAAATGCTTCATCGAGCGCGCCACCCGCGCCAGCGTCGGCGCCGACCTCGTGATCGGCAATCACGCGCTTGTCATGATCAACGCCGCGCGCGGGCGCGATCAGGCCTCCCGCCCTACCCGCGTGGTGTTCGACGAAGGCCATCACGTTTTCGACGCCGCCGATTCCACGTTCGCCGCCGCGCTCACCGGCGCCGAGGCCATCGAACTGCGCCGCTGGGTGATCGGCCCCGAAAAGAACGCGCGTGGCCGCCGCCGCGGCCTCTCCGCCCGCCTTGCCGACGTCGCCAGTTATGACGAGGCCGGGGCCAAGGCCATCACCGCCGCCTGCGCCGCCGCCGAGTCCCTACCCGGCGACAGCTGGATGCAGCGCATCGTCGACGGCGCGCCCTCCGGCCCGCTGGAAGAGCTGTTCGCCGCCGCCCGCGCCACCGTCTACGCCCGCGACGAGAGCGGCGGACAGGAAGCGGGCTACGGCCTCGAAACCGAAGCCGCGGGCCTCGACGGCCCCTTCGTCGAACGCGCCGAGGCCGCGCGCGAGGCTCTGGCCGAACTGCGGCAGCCGCTGATGCGGCTCGGCCTGCGGCTCGAGGCCCTGCTCGAGGACGGGCCGGACTGGCTCGACGGCCCCGGCCGCGCCCGTATCGAAGGCGCCCGCCAATCGCTCGGCTGGCGGATCGACCTGCTCTCGGCATGGGAAACGATGCTGGCCCGGCTCAGCGGCCCCGCCGATCCCGAATATGTGGACTGGCTGGCGGTCGACCGGTCCGACGCGCGCGAATACGATATCGGCATCCACCGCCACTGGCTCGATCCGATGAAGCCGTTCGCCAGTGTCGTGCTGGAACCGGCCCATGGCGTGGTCATGACCTCGGCCACGCTGCGCGACGGCGAAGGCTGGGAAAAGGCGATCAAGCGCTCGGGCGTGCCCTATATCGAAGTCACCCCGAAACTCTCCGAACATCTCAGCCCCTTCGACTATGCCGAGCAGGCCGAAGTGCTGATCGTCAACGACATCCCGCGCGGCGACATCCCCGCGCTCGCCGGTGCCTACGGCCGGTTGATCGAGGCTTCGGGAGGCGGCGTGCTCGGCCTGTTCACCGCGATCCGCCGCCTGCGCGCCGTGCATGGACGCATTGCCGACCGTCTCGCACGCGGCGGCCTGCCGCTCTACGCCCAGCATGTCGATCCGATCGACACCGGCACGCTGGTCGACATTTTCCGTGACGATCCCGCCGCCTCGCTGCTGGGTACCGATGCCCTGCGCGACGGCGTGGACGTGCCCGGCCATTCGCTGCGGCTTGTCGTCATGGAGCAAGTGCCATGGCCGCGCCCCACCATCCTGCACCGCGCGCGGCGGCTGGCCGGGGGCGGCTCGTCCTACGACGACGGCCTGATCCGCGCCAAGCTGGCGCAGGCGTTCGGCCGCCTTATCCGCAGCCGCGGCGACCGCGGCCATTTTGTCGTCCTCTCCTCGGCCTTCCCTTCGCGCCTCCTGAGCGCGTTCCCGAAGGGCACCCCGGTTCATCGGATTTCACTGGAAGAAGCCTTGCATCGCGTGGCCGCAAGTGTTTCAGGGGAAACCGTCAAGGACGGCAATCACGCCCGCCCGCCGGTTTGACCCGTTCAGTGTGAGCTTGATCCCCGCATGAAAACTCTCGGCATTTTCAGGCACGCCAAATCCGACTGGAACGACGCCCGCCTGCGGGATTTCGACCGCCCGCTGAACAAGCGCGGACGCAAGGGCGCGGCCTTAATGGGCCTGCACATCCGTGACCATGCGGTGAAATGGAACCGCATCCTCGCCTCTCCGGCGGTGCGCGCCGCGCAGACGATCGAATTGGCCGAGGAAGCTGCCGGCGAATCGCCGCCGATCACCTGGGACCGCCGCCTCTATCTCGCCAGTTCGGCCATTCTCATGGACCTGCTGCGCGAGCAGACCACCGACCCCCGCACGCTCATGCTTGTCGGCCACAATCCGGGCCTCGAAGACCTGATCTTCGACCTCGTGCCCGACGACGGGTCAAGCCCGATGCGAGACATGGTCGAGGAGAAGTTTCCGACCGCCGCCTTTGCCGTGATCGAACTGGACATCGAATCCTGGAGCGAGATTACCGACGGCTGCGGCCGACTGGTGCACCTCACCCGCCCGCGCGACCTGGACCCAGAACTGGGCCCGCAGATCGAATTCTGATCGGCAGCAGGGGCCTCGCGCCGCGCTGATCAGGACAAATGCAACCTCAGGCGGCCAGGGCCGCTGCCAGCTTGTCGCGGATGGCGCGCAGCCGCGCGAGACGTTCGGGCGAAATATCCGCTACGGGCGACGCGGGTTCTGCCGCCGGAGCCGCTCGCAGCCCCGTCGCTTCCGGCACGGTTCCACCTTCCAGCGCCTGCCGGGCACCGCGCAGGGTATACCCCTCGCGGTGAACCAAACGGTCGATCTCGGCGATCAAGGCAACGTCTTCCGGCCGATAATAGCGGCGTCCACCCGCCCGCTTGATCGGCTGAAGCGCCGGAAACTGCTCTTCCCAATAACGCAGCACGTGCTGGCGCACGCCCAGAGCCTTGGTCACTTCGCCAATCGTGCGCAGCGCATCCGCCGCCTTCCCATCGTCAAAACGAGAAAGCGGCGCTTGCGACACCGGATCACGATCCGGATTCTGAGACATGAAATTCGCTCCTTACGGGCCACCGCCCCCAGAGCGGCCATGGTCAGACTTGCGCGATGCGATCCTTGAGCATCTGGCTGGCACGGAACGTCATCACCCGACGCGGCGTGATGGGCACCTCAATCCCTGTCTTGGGATTTCGACCGATACGTTCACCCTTGTCCCGCAACAAAAACGTACCGAAACCGGAGATCTTGACGTTCTCCCCATCGGTCAATGCGTTGGACATATGCTGAAGAATGGCTTCGACCATACCAAGCGATTCTGCCCGTGACAGGCCCAACCGGCGATGGATGGCTTCCGCGATCTCAGCCCTTGTCAATGTTTCCGTGGAGCGCATACCACCACATCCCCTTCGAGCCCGAACCCCCATGACGATAATATGAAAAAATGAGGGAAAAGCAATGCTCGACGCAGGAGACTGCGCCGATTTGAAACAGGCTCTACGGAATTACATCCGGATCAGGCTGGCACCCCAGGTAAAGCCGCCGCCCATCGCTTCCAGCACGACCAGGTCGCCCTTCACGATTCGGCCGTCCCGCACCGCCTGATCGAGCGCCAGCGGCACCGATGCAGCGGAGGTATTGGCGTGCTGGGAGACCGTCATCACCACCTTTTCGGCGGGAAGATTGAGCTTGCGCGCGGTCGCATCGAGAATGCGGGCATTGGCCTGATGCGGCACCAGCCAGTCGATGTCCTGCGCGGTGTGACCGGTTTCGGTCAGCACTTCCTCAAGCACTTCGGCGAGATTCGTCACCGCGTGACGGAACACCTCGCGGCCTTTCATGCGCAACTTGCCAACGGTTCCCGTCGTCGACGGTCCGCCATCGACGAACAGAAGCTGGTTATGCGCGCCATCGGCATGCAGACGGGTGGCGAGCACACCGCGCGACTTCTCGCCGTCTTCCTGCTCCTGCGCTTCAAGCACGATCGCGCCCGCGCCGTCGCCGAAAAGCACGCACGTCGTGCGGTCTTCCCAGTCGAGAATCCGGCTGAAAGTTTCCGAACCGATCACCAGCGCACGCTGGGCCATGCCCGAGCGCAGCATCGAATCGGCAACACCAACCGCGTAGAGGAAACCCGAGCAGACAGCCGCCACGTCAAAGGCGATACCGCCGCGGCAGCCGAGATTGGCCTGGACGATCGTGGCGGTGGCCGGGAACGTCTGGTCCGGGGTGGCCGTTGCCAGCACGATGAGATCGATCGACGCGGCGTCGATGCCGGCTGCCTCGATCGCCTTGCGGGCGGCATCGGTGGCCAGGCTCGACGTCGTCTCGTCGGCATCGGCGATGTGACGGTTGGAGATGCCGGTACGCTCGACGATCCATTCGTCGCTGGTATCGACCTTCTCTGCCAGTTCTGCGTTGCTGACCGCGCGGCGCGGCAGGGCCGAGCCCGTGCCGACGATGACCGAACGCCGCATCAGGCGCGCTCTTCCTGGACGCGCGTCTTGCGCAGGGACGTCCCACCCATACGGGCGAGGTCGGCGGAAATCCGCTCGGTCACATTTTCCTCCAGGAGTCGCGCAGTCACCGCGACGGCATTGGCGACCCCGGCAGCATTGGCGCCGCCATGGCTTTTCACCACGATACCGTTGAGACCCAGGAAAACTGCGCCGTTATGATTATTGGGATCGAGATGGTGCTTGAGCAGTTCGGTGGCCGGCTTCGAGATCAGGAACCCGATCTTCGAGCGCAGCGAACTGGTGAAGCCCCGACGCAGCAGGTCGGCGACGAAACGGGCCGTACCTTCCACCGCCTTCAGCGCGACATTGCCCGAGAAACCGTCGGTCACGACGACATCCATGTCGCCGCGGCCCAGCTTGTCGGCCTCGGTGAAACCGTCGAAGGACATCGACAGGTCGGCGGCGGAAGCCTTGAGCATCGCAGCCGCATCGCGCAGCATTTCGGTGCCCTTGGTTTCCTCGGTGCCGATATTCAGCAGACGCACGCGCGGCTGCTCGCGCCCCGTGGCGACGCGGGCATAGGCAGCGCCCATGATCGCGAACTGCACGAGATTGCGCGCATCGCATTCCGCATTGGCGCCAAGGTCGAGCATGACGAGGTCATGGTCTTCCAGCGTCGGCAGCAAGGCGGCAAGCGCGGGCCGGTCGATACCGGGCATCGTGCGCAGCGAGAGCTTGGCAATCGCCATCAGCGCGCCGGTATTACCGGCGCTGACGGCGGCTCCGGCGTCACCCGCCTTCACCGCCTCGATAGCGCGCCCCATCGAGGTGCCCTTGGCCCGGCGCAAGGCCTGACTGGGCTTGTCCTCACCGCTGATGACGCCTTCGGTATGCAGGATTTCGGAGCTGGCCCTGAGGTTGGGATGAGCCTCAAGTGCGGATTTGATCCGCGGCTCGTCCCCCACCAGCAGGAACTTGAACTGATCATGGCGACGGCGCGCAAGTGCGGCGCCCTCTATCATGACGCGCACACCTTCGTCGCCGCCCATCGCATCGATAGCGATACGCGGCAGACTCATGCTTTTTCTCCGAAACTCGTCTTTGGTCTTAGACTTCGACCGCGACGATTTCGCGACCGTTGTAGTGACCGCAAGCGTTGCACAGGTTGTGCGGACGCTTGAGTTCGCCACAGTTCGGGCACTCGTGGAAAGCTTCGACCTTCAGCGCATCATGGCTGCGGCGCATGCCACGGCGGGACGGGGTGGTCTTTCTTTTAGGGACAGCCATTTCGGCACCTGTTCCTGAAACTGGATTAATGTCAAAAAGGCCGCCGGGAACCGTTTTCGCGGACCGGCGGCTTGCGAAGGCGCGCCTATAACCGATTTCTCACCAGTTGCAACCCGTTCGTCCCCGCAGCAAGAACGCGAAATCGACAAAGGGGAAAACGAGCCCATGATTCTTCAAACCACGCTGTGCCTTGCGGCGGCAGCGGCCGTCATCACTTTCTGGCACATAGCACGTATCGGCCAGCTGCGCATGCGCGAGAAGGTCCTTTTCGGTGACGGCGGCCACGACCTGCTGTCGCGCCGCATGCGCGCCCAGCTCAATTTCGTGGAAAGCACACCCTTCGTGCTGATCCTCGTTGCCGCCATAGAAATGACCGGAAAGGCGGGCCCCTGGCTCGCCATCGTCGGTGCGGTCTTCATGCTGGGACGCGTCTCGCATGGCCTTGGCATGGACATCCCCAAGCCCAACCTGTTTCGCATGGCCGGCGTACTTGTCACCGTGCTCACGCTGCTGGGGCTTTCGGTAATGGCCGTGCTGATCGCGCTGGGCCGCTTCTGATCCTGCCGCGCAGGGCAGGCAAACAAAAAGGGCGCCGGTCGGACCGGCGCCCTTTTCATTTAATCCACCGCAAAGATCACGCCGGCAGGCCGCGCTCCAGCGCCGCATCACCGACATAGGGATTCGTCCGGCGCTCATCCCCAAACGTGCTGATCGGACCGTGCCCCGGCACAAACGTCACATCGTCGCCGAGCGGCCAGAGCCCGGTGGTAATCGAGTTGACGAGATCCTCGAGGTTCCCGCGCGGGAAGTCCCAGCGACCGATTCCGCCCTGGAACAGGACATCGCCCACCATCGCGAACTTGCTCGGCGCATGGTGGAAGATCACGTGGCCCGGCGTGTGCCCGGGACAATGGACAACATCGAGCTCCAGCTCGCCCACCGTCACTTTATCGCCATTCTCGAGCCAACGATCGGGCTCGAAAGTATGCGCTTCCATGTTCCAGCGCGGACCGTCGTCATTAAGCTGCGCGATCCAGAACCGGTCCTCCTCCTGCGGGCCTTCGATCGGCACGCCCATTTCCTTGGCGAACACGCCCGCCATGCCGCAGTGGTCGAGATGACCATGGGTGACGAGAATCTTCTCCAGCGTCACCCCGGTCTTCTCCAGCGCCTGACGCAGCTTGGGCAAGTCTCCCCCGGGATCGACAAAGGCGCCGCGCATCGTCCTGGTGCACCACAGGAGCGTGCAATTCTGCTGGAGCGGCGTGACGGGAATGATCCCCACCCGCATCGGACGTTCGTCGGCAGTTTCGGTCATGTCGCACGAGATGGCCGCAAGCCGCCCTGAATGCAACTGCGCTAGATGCGCCCGCCCTTCCAGACGACTCGCCCGATCACCACCACATCGTCGAGCCCGCATTCGATCACCCGGTAGGCCGGATTGTCGCTGAGCAAGGCGATCCGCCCGGCCCCGACCGGTTCCAGCCGCTTGACCAGCACGGCATCGTCCAGACGCACGACATGAATGCCATCGCGCAGCGGCTGCCAATCGCGGTCGACAAGGATCTCGTCGCCATGACGCAGTGTCGGCTCCATCGAATCGCCGGTCACGCTGATCGCGGAGAGCGCGTCGGGCCGCAGCCCGAGCGAACGCAGCCACCGCGCGGTGAAGCGCAAGGTGCCGAAAGTCTCCTCCTCCCCCGCATGGGCCCCCGGCCCGGCGGATGCGCCGACGGCCAGCCGGGGCACATCGACCCATCCGGTCAGATCGTAGGATTTTTCCCCGCCCTTGCCCAGCTCCACCTCATCCACGCCAAAGAACCGCGCCAGCAGGCTGCGGTCCTGCTCCTCCAGCTTTCGAGGACTGCCCTTCTTGATGAATTGCTGGAGATAGCTGGCATTTTTCCCGATCATCCGGGAGAGCGACGAAAGGCTGACCCCTCGTGCATCGGCGAGTTGCAGCAGGCGGGAGCGGGGGTCCGGGGTTTCCATAATGTAATCCGTAACCGAAGGAAATTTCCTAGACAAGTAGGATTTGGATGCCGAGATTTCCGGAACATTACGAAAACATCCAAAACCGGAGCTTTCACACGATGCTACTGCGCCAGATCGAGCGCTTTCTGCGCCTGACGGAAATGCCGTGGACCAAGTTCGGTCGCCTGGCGACCCACGACCCGCGATTCGTCGCCGACTTGCGCAACGGCCGCAATCCCCGCGCCGGCACCGTGAAACGCGTCGAACATTTCATGAACAATTATCTGGAGAGCCTCCATGCGCACTAATTCCGCCGCCCATCGCGAAGCCGGTCGCAACCACGCCCGCAACACCGGCGAGTTCCGCTCCATGCTCGAAACCGCCCGCAGCGCGCTGGGCGATGGCGCGGGCAGGCCGCGCGGCCCCTGGCTGCTCCTGCTTTCGGAAGTGCTGCTGCTGGCAGGCAAGCAAGTGGAATTCATCCATCACGCCGAACGGCCGTGGAGCAGCGCCACCTTCTCCGGCTCGCGCCACACCATCGCGCTGGCATTCGAGGGCGTGGATGCCATCGTCGAGGGCGAGGCACTGATCGCCGCCCTGCCCGATCACGAATTCACCGTGCCGGGGCGAATCGTCGCAGATGCCGCCATCGCCGCGGTCGACCATGCGGCAGGCCCGCCCGCGCGCATGACGGTGGAAGTGGAACTGCTGCTGCTCGACGACTGCTGAGCCGCCACCGCCTCATACCAACCTGCGAGGAGTCGAACTCAACGCAGGTTGGTATCAATACCCCTGCCCCGGATCGACGACATGGCCAAGCGGTTCACCCGCAACGAACCGCTCGGCATTGGCAAGAAAGCGCGTCTCGCCGCGCGTAAAGAGCAGATCCTGCGCCCGCCCCGAAAGGTGCATCGAGATATGGACATTCTCCCGCGACCATAGCGGGTGATCGGCGGGAAGCGGCTCGGGATCGGTGACATCGAGGAACGCGCCGCCCAGATGCCCCGAATCGATCGATGCCAGCAGCGCCTCCTGATCGACCACGGTGCCGCGCGCGAAATTGACCAGTGCCGCCCCTGGCTTCATCGCCGCCAGCTCCGCCGAACCGAACATGCGGTATGTGTCCGGCGTCGAAGGCACGATCAGGATCACCCAGTCGAACTGCCCCAGCACGCCGCGCCACTCCTCCGCACCCAGTTCCCCCGGGCCCGGACGACGGCGAACGCCGGTCACTTGAGCGCCGAAGGCTCGCAGGATTTCCGCGATGCGGCTGCCGATTTCACCGGCACCGATCACCAGTACCTGCGAATCGAGCAGTTCGCGCTTGCCCGGAGGCTCGGCCAGCCATTCGTGACGGTCCTGCGCGCGCACGACCTCGCGCCAGCCCTTGGCCATCGTCAGCATACCCATGACGGTGAACTCGGCAACCGACTGCGCATGGATGCCCCCGCCGTTGGTCAGCGTGATGCCCCGTTCGCGCAGCAGGTCGAGCGGCAGCCAGTCGACACCCGAGGACAGCACGTTGCACCACTTGAGCCGTGTTCCCCGCGTGACCGCCTCGCGCGCGGTCGTGCCGTCGATCAGGTGCAGCCAGACCGCATCCGCCTGTTCCACCATGGCAAGAAGTTCACCGCCATCGCTGTACCAGCGCGCCTCGATCCCCTCCGGCAAGCGCCCCTCAAGACCGGGGCGGAACTGCGCGGAGATGAGGACGATGGTCATTGACAGGCTCCGGACAGACATAACAACTTGAAGAAGAGTGAAATTGGCAGGGGAAGCCGACATGGCAAGACGGCAATGGGCATATGCGGTTGCATTTCTGGGCTCGCTGGTCCCGTTCGGCGCAATGGCGCAGGACGAAGGCTCGCAGGAAGTCGTGGTCACCGCCTCGCGCCGCGATGCCGATGACTATTCCGCGACGATGCCCGCCGTGGGACTACGCCGAAAGGCCGACTTTGCCATCGTCGAAGTCACCGTATCGGGCGACAGCCGCGACAAGGCCCAGCGCGAGAGCGAAATCTACGACATGATCCGCAGCGCCATCGCCGCCGCGCCGGGCGCCGGCGTGCAACTGGCCTATGGCGAGCGTACGCTCCAGCCGCTCACCCCGCAGAACTACCGCGACCTGACACTGCGCAACGATTCCCGGCCCGACAGCCAACGCACCAGCTTTCTCGCGAAAGTACCGCTGACCGGCACGATCGATGCCCAGAGCGCACAGGCCGCGATCACGCGTTTCGTGAAATCGGTAAAGCCCGTCGGCCGCGCGCTGATGAGCGAGAGCGGCGACCTGACCCTCTCGATCGTCGCTCCGGACCAGTATCGCGGCCAGATCGCCGATGCCATCGCCGCCGATGCCAGGGGCATGGCGAGCCGGCTCGGCAATGGCTACGGCGTGGAAATCGAAGGTCTGCAATGCCCGGTCGAGTGGACGCGCGCCGGCCTTTCCGAAGTGCTGCTCTTCTTGCCCTACAAGCTGAAAGTCGTGCCGCTCGGCTAGGCGAGCTTCCATTCCCAGCCGAGCGGGTCGCCGTCCATCGCCTCAACGCCCTTGGCCGCAAGTTCATCGCGCAGCGCGTCGGAGCTGGCGAAGTCCTTCTCCGCACGCGCGGCCTTGCGGCGGGCCAGCACGTCCTCGATCTCGGCCTCGGTGATTTCGGCCGCCTTGGGACGAAGGCGCAGATCGGCGCGGCCGGTGCCGAACAGATCAAGCCCGAGCACGGCATCCATTCGCTCGACGACGGCCCGCTTGGCACCCGCATCGACCTTCTTGGCGGCCAGCACATCCTCGAGCGCCGTCAGCGCGACCGCGGTGTTGAGATCGTCACGAATGGCCTTCTCGAACGTTTCGAGCATCGGCGCGAGCTTGGGGTGGCCGGGATCGCCGGCTTCCACATCGCCCAGCCGCTCCACCACGATAATCATGCGCTTCAGGCGCACGAGCGCGGCGGCGAGGCCCTCCCACGAGAACTCCAGCTCCGACCGGTAATGCGCCTGCAGGCACATCATGCGGTAGCCAAGCGGGTGGTAGCCCTTGTCGATCAGCAGTTGCAGGCGCAGGAACTCGCCCGAGGACTTGCTCATCTTGCCGGAACGCTCGACGAGGAAATTGTTGTGCATCCACACCTTGGCACCCGAATTTGCGGGCACGTCGAGGCCGCAGGCATCTTCGGGCTGGCAGCAGAACGCCTGGTTCTGGGCGATCTCGTTGGGGTGGTGGATCTCGCGGTGGTCGATGCCGCCGGTGTGGATGTCGAACGGGAAGCCGAGCAGATCGCCCGACATCACCGAGCATTCGAGATGCCAGCCGGGAGCGCCCCGGCCCCAGGGGGAATCCCATTCCATCTGGCGCTTCTCGCCCTCCGGCGTCTTGCGCCAGATCGCGAAGTCGGCGGCGTTGCGCTTGCCCTCTACGGCCTCGATGCGCCCCTCCCCCTCATCGGTGACGGCACGCGCAAGGCGGCCGTAGTCGGCAACGGTGGAAACGTCGAAGTAGAGGCCGCTTTCCAGTTCGTAGCAGTGCCTTGGTGCGATCTTCTCGGCAAATGCGATCATCTGCGGAACGTAGTCCGTCGCGATCGACCACTTGGCCGGCTGCCGGATATTGAGCGCCTTGATGTCGGCCCAATAGGCCTGCGTGTAGTGCTCGGCGATGTCCCAGATGGACTGGGCTTGCGCCCTTGCCATCTTCTCCATCTTGTCCTCACCCGCATCGGCATCGTCGGTCAGGTGGCCGACGTCGGTGATGTTGATGACGTGGGTAAGCTTGTACCCCGCATGGCTGAGCGTCCGGCCGAGGATGTCCGCAAAGACATAGGCTCGCATGTTGCCGATGTGGGGGTAATTGTAGACCGTCGGCCCGCAGGTATAGACGCGCGCCTCGCCGGCGTGGACGGGCTGGAACGGCTCCAGCTGGCGGGTCAGGCTGTTGAACAGCGTCAGGCTTTGCGTCTCGGTCATGACGCAGGGCAATTAGGCAGGTGCCGGGCGCAGTCAAGCCACGCCCGGCATTCCGGTCATTCGAAACCGAGGAACTTCACCTGATCGTCCAGTGCGACGCGCGGGCGATCGAAGGTGTTCACGGCCGTATCCAGCCGCTTGCCGATGGAGAGCCCGCAGAACAGCAGGTGCGTCTCGTCCGACACGCCGATGTGGTCCTTGATGAGCCGGGCATAGAGGCCCATCCATTCCTGCGGGCAGGAATCGAGGCCCTCCTCGCGCAGCAGCAGCATGATCGTCTGCAGCCACATGCCCACGTCCGACCACTGCGGCGAACCCATGAAACGCTCGAAATAGCAGACCAGCAGCACCGGCGCGCCGAACGAGGTGACGTTCTGGTTCATGAAGGCCTGGCGCCCTGCGGCGTCGTCCCGCGCGATGCCCATGGCGCCATACATGAGACCGCCCAGTTCCTGCAGCCGCGCGGCGTGGCGGGGCGACTGCATCGGCGCGGACCAGCTGTATTCCTCAGGATCCTGCGGCTGGCTGGCCAGCATCTTGTCCTGCAGCGCCTTCAGCGGCTCACCGGTCAGCACGGTCGCTTCCCAGGGCTGGAAGTTGCAACCGGAAGGCGCCATGCGCGCCTTGTCGAGCACGCGGTGCAGCACGTCGAGGCTCACCGGCTCGTCGCTGAAGGCGCGGATAGAGCGGCGGCTGAGGACGGCGTCGGTGACGTTCATGAATTTCCCTTCGTTGGCGGCAGTTTGCAATCCGCCGCCGAACTTGGGACCGGGCGGCACATATTCAATACCGCCCGGTAGAAAAATCACTCTTCCTCGAACAGACCTGCAAGCTGCTCGATCATCGTGCCGCCAAGCTGCTCGGCATCCATGATGGTGACGGCGCGCCGGTAATAGCGCGTAACGTCATGCCCGATGCCGATGGCAACAAGCTGGACCGGGCTCTTGGCCTCGATCCATTCGATCACCCGGCGCAGGTGCGCCTCGAGATAACCCGCCGAGTTCACCGAGAGGGTCGAATCATCCACCGGCGCACCGTCCGAGATCACCATCAGGATGCGGCGATCTTCCTGGCGGGCGAGCATCCGGTTGTGCGCCCAGAGCAGCGCCTCGCCGTCGATGTTCTCTTTCAGCAGCCCTTCGCGCATCATCAGGCCGAGGTTCTTGCGCGCGCGGCGCCAGGGCTCGTCGGCCTTCTTGTAGACGATGTGGCGCAAGTCGTTGAGGCGGCCCGGATGGGCGGGACGGCCGCTGGCGAGCCATGCCTCGCGGCTCTGCCCGCCCTTCCACGCGCGGGTGGTGAAGCCGAGGATTTCCACCTTCACGCCGCAGCGTTCCAGCGTGCGCGCCAGCACGTCCGCACTGATCGCCGCTATCGAGATCGGCCGCCCGCGCATGGACCCCGAATTGTCGAGCAGCAGCGTGACGACCGTGTCCTTGAACTCGACATCGCGCTCGATCTTGTAGGACAGCGACTGGCCGGGCGAGACGACCACACGGGCCAGCCGCGCGGCATCGAGCATGCCCTCTTCCTGATCGAAGTCCCACGAGCGGTTCTGCTGCGCCATGAGGCGCCGCTGTAGGCGATTGGCCAGCCGCGTGACGACGCCCTGAAGGCCCTTGAGCTGCGCGTCGAGATAGGCGCGCAGGCGGGTCAGTTCCTCTTCGTCGCAGAGGTCCGCGGCGCCGACCACTTCGTCATAGGCCTCGGTGAAGACCTGATAGTCGAAGCTTTCCGGAATGTCGGTCCAGGGGCGGTTCGGGCGGACCGGCAGCATGCCCTCATCGCCCTCGTCGCCTTCCTGGCCCTCGTCCATGTCCGCCGGATTTTCGCCCTCGGCCTCGGCCTCCCCCTGGTCCTCGCCCCGGGAGGGTTCGGCGGCGGCTTCGGCAGGTTGCTCCTCGCGCCCGCTTTCATCGCCGGTCTCGTCTTCCTCGGTCTGCTCGTCGCCGTCCATCTCGTCGGCGTCCTCGGGCGGCAGGTCGACTTCATCGGCCTGCGTCATCTCAAGATGCGCGAGCATGTCGAGCGAGAGCTTCTGGAAGGCCTTCTGGTCCTCCAGCAATCCGGCGAGCGCGTCAAAGTCGTCGCCCGCCTTCGATTCGATCCAGCGGCGCACCATCTGCACGCCGTCCTGCGCCACGTCGGGCACGGGCTGGCCGGTCAGGCGCTCGCGCAAAAGCAGTGCCAGCGCCGTCGGCACCGGAACCTTGTCCGGCGCATCGGCGCGCGCGATCGGGTCGCTGGCGATGCGCGCTTCCAGCGAGGCGTCAAGATTGTCGCGCATACCGGCATAGGCATTGGCGCCCAGCGCTTCGTAGCGGACCATCTCCACCGCGTCGTAGCAGGCGCGCGCGGAAGGTTCGGACGGGGCGTGACGGCGGTGCAGCGCCTCGTTGTGGTGGCGCAGCCTGAGCGCAAAACTGTCGGCATAGCCACGCGCCTGCATCGCGGCGGCGCGTGGTACGGAGCGGCCCGGCATCGGGATGCGGAAGGTGCCCCCGGTCGCGCTGGGGGCATCGGCGGTCCAGTTGACCTCGACTTCGGC
The DNA here is from genome assembly GCF_006874585.1 of Sphingomonas sp. IC081. Classification (GTDB taxonomy): domain Bacteria; phylum Pseudomonadota; class Alphaproteobacteria; order Sphingomonadales; family Sphingomonadaceae; genus Novosphingobium. Next base: position 1,272,608 of record NZ_CP029761.1, on the reverse strand, counting down.
ATCGTTGGCGATGGCGCGCGAAGCGCCGGTCAGCGCGAGCTTGAAGCGGTCGACAGGTGTTTCTTCGGACATCACCGCTCAATGACGACATCGCCGCGCAGGCGCAAGACGCTGGAATGGAAATCCGCGACACGCGGATCTTGCGGCACCGGCCCACTCCCCCATCCGACTTCCCGTCAGGATATGCTCGTGGGAGGTCGGGTGGGGGAGTGGGCCGGTGCCGCACGGGAAATGCCCGAATGGGCATTTCCCGTGCAGCCTGTCAGAGGCTCTGGCCGGTCTTGGCCCAGTCGGCCATGAAGCCTTCGATGCCCTTGTCGGTGAGGACATGCTTGACCAGGTTCTTGATGACCGCCGGCGGCATCGTCGCGACGTCGGCGCCGATGCGGGCGCATTCGAGGACGTGAACCGGGTGGCGGATCGAGGCGGCGAGGATCTCGGTCTCGAAGGCGTAGTTGTCGTAGATCAGGCGGATGTCGCGGATCAGGTCCATGCCGTCGAAGCCGTTGTCGTCATGACGGCCAACGAAAGGCGAGATGAACGAGGCGCCCGCCTTGGCGGCAAGCAGCGCCTGGTTGGCCGAGAAGCACAGGGTGACGTTGACCATGGTGCCGTCGCTGGTCAGCGCCTTGCAGGTCTTGAGGCCGTCGAAGGTGAGCGGCACCTTGATGCAGACGTTGTCGGCGATCTTGCGCAGGATTTCGGCCTCGCGCATCATGCCGGCATGGTCGAGCGCGACGACTTCGGCGCTGACCGGACCATCGGTAAGGCCGCAGATTTCCTTGGTGACTTCGATGAAGTCACGGCCGGACTTGGCAATCAGCGACGGGTTGGTGGTAACGCCGTCAAGCAGGCCGGTAGCGGCCAGCTCGGCGATTTCGGCAGTGTCGGCGGTGTCGACGAAGAACTTCATGGCGGGGTTCCTGTAATGGCATCACGCCCCTCAGGCCCACGGCCCGAGGGGCGATTCTGGCGCCCCCTATAGGCACAGAGCGCCGTGCTGGATACCCCGCCGAACGGCCGAACGATCAGGCCGCCTTGAAGGTGGCGATCAGCAGGCTGTCGCCCGTCTGTGCCGGATCCTGCCGGATGGCCGCCTCGGCCGAGCCGATCTCGTACCAGATGGCATTGTCCGCCTCGAGCGCCAGGGCATGGGCGGCATCGGTGATCGTCACCCCCTTCAGCGCGGCAATCGCCTCACCCAGCGTGGGATCACCGGCCTGCTGCATCGCCCGTTCCATCTCCGGGAGCATGGCATTGACCAGCGCCGGGCCCATCGCCTTGCGCAGCAACGTGGTTGCCGCGGTACGGCCGCCGCCGAGCACCTCGGCAGGGTCGGGAATCGGAACCTGCCGGGCCGCCTGCGCCACCAGCGGGGCGGCCACCGCCGCGCTCTTGCCGGCGATGGTGTTGAGCTGGTGCTGCAGCTTCATCCTGAAATCGGCAGAGCGCAACTTGCGCGAGCGGGTCGCACCGGTGCGGGTGAACAGCACCGGCAGCGCAATGCGCGCAACCGGGCTGGTCCAGAACCCGTCCGGCTGGACCAGCCAGGTGAAGGCACGCTCGGACGACAGCCGCATCAGGCGGCGCACCGGCTCGGCATCGCTGGTGAAAGCTCGGCGCAGGCCCGTCGTGGCGCAGCCGGAAACGGCAAAGGCCCCCAACAGCGCAAAGCCGCCCAGCAGGGCACGGCGCTCGATCATGTACCCCTGCCCTGCACCTTCATGTCCGTCCGCCAGGTCCGGCGATCCCCAATTCACCATCATCATGTCCTTCACGCGACCTTACTCCGATGCCTATATGCATTTCAGATGAAACGCATTCGAATCCTTGTCTTCAATGCCGCGCTGGGCGTGCTCGACTACCGCGTGCCCGAAGGCAGGCCCGTCGAACACGGATCCGTGGTGATCGCGCCGCTCGGCCCCCGTCAGGTTCTGGGGATCGTCTGGGAGGCGGAACGCCTGAGCGCGCAAGAAGTGCCCGAAAGCAAATTGCGTCCGATTCTGGAAGTCCTGCCGGTCCCGCCCATCCCCGAGCGGCTCCGGCGGCTGATCGAGTGGACGGCGGACTATTACTGCGCCCCGCTGGCCTCGGTGGCCCGCATGGCACTGGGGTCGATGGCGGCGCTGCGCGGCGGCGGGACCACCACCGAGTACAGGCTGACCGACATGGAACCGGCCCGCCTCACCCCGCAGCGCGCCGCAGCGCTGGATGCGCTGCAGGGCGAGCAGGCCTCGATCAAGGAACTGGCGGAGCTGGCCTCGGTTTCCGACGGCGTGCTGCGCGGCATGGTCGGCGCGGGACTGCTGGAGCCGGTCACCGTCGACCTCGACCGCCCCTATCCGCGCGCCAACCCGGAATTCGCGGTCCCGGAACTGTCGGAGGGACAGCAGGCCGCCGCGGATGTTTTCGTGGAGGCCGTCCGCACCCCCAGGTTCGCGCCGTTCCTGCTCGACGGGGTCACCGGCTCGGGCAAGACCGAAACCTACTTCGAGGCCGTGGCCGAAGCGCTGCGCCTGAATCGGCAGGTGCTGGTGCTGCTGCCGGAGATCGCGCTCACCGAGAACTTCCTTCGCCGCTTCGAACATCGCTTCGGGGTATCGCCGATCCTCTGGCACTCCTCGCTCAAGTCCAGCGAACGCCGCCGCGCGTGGCGCTCCATCGTTCTAGGGGACGCTCAGGTCGTCGTAGGGGCACGTTCTGCCCTGTTTCTGCCTTACGCCCATCTCGGCCTGATCATCGTCGATGAAGCCCACGAAATCTCGTTCAAGCAGGACGACGGCGTGCGCTACAACGCCCGCGACGTGGCGGTCATGCGCGCCAAATTCGAGGCTTTTCCGGTCATCCTCGCCAGCGCCACGCCGGCGCTGGAGACGATGCAACTGGCCGAGGCCGGGGTCTACAGAAAGATCGACCTCCCCGCCCGCTTCGGCGGCGCGCAATTGCCCGACATCCAGATCGTCGACTTGCGCAAGGAAGCGCCGGAACGCGGCAAATGGCTCGCCCCCCGGCTAGTCGAGGAAATGAAGGCGCGCCTCGAACGCGGCGAGCAATCGCTGCTGTTCCTCAACCGCCGCGGCTATGCGCCGCTGACGCTGTGCCGCCACTGCGGCTACCGCTTCCAATGCCCGAACTGCACGGCCTGGCTGGTGGAGCACCGCTTCTCCCAGCGCCTGGCCTGCCATCACTGCGGCCACGAAGTGCCGGTGCCCGAGGCCTGCCCCGAATGCGGCACCGGCGACTGCCTGGTCGCCTGCGGCCCCGGCGTCGAGCGCATTGCCGACGAAGTCGCGGAAATCTTGCCCGAAGCGCGCGTGGCGCTGGTGACTTCGGACACCATGAACACCGCCGAAGCCATGAACGAATTCGTCGCCAAGGCGGAAAACAAGGCGATCGACGTGATCGTCGGCACCCAGCTGGTCACCAAGGGATACCACTTCCCCGAACTGACACTGGTGGGCGTGGTCGATGCCGATCTCGGCCTTGAAGGCGGAGACTTGCGCGCGGCGGAACGCACCTATCAGCAAGTCGCCCAGGTCGCCGGGCGCGCCGGGCGCGGCGAAAAGCCCGGCGAAGTGCTGATCCAGACGCGCCATCCGGAAGCCTCGGTCATCGCGGCGCTGGCGGCCGGAGACCGCGATGCCTTCTACGCCGCCGAAATCGAGGCGCGGCGCGATGCCAATGCCCCGCCGTTCGGGCGCTGGGCCGCGATCATCGTCTCTTCCGAGGATCAGGCCGAGGCCAAGGCCGCCGCCCGCACCATCGGCGGCACCGCACCCAACCTGCCCGACATGCTGGTGCTGGGCCCTGCCCCCGCGCCGCTGTCGCTGCTGCGCGGGCGCCACCGTTTTCGCTTGTTGATCAACGCAAAGCGCTCAGCCGAACTGCAGCGGGTGCTGCGCGAATGGCTGGAGCCGCTCCAGTTCCCGCGCGGCGTGCGCGTGCACATCGACGTCGACCCCTACAGCTTCGTCTGAGCCTTCTCACGACGCAGCAGTTCGCGCTTGATCGCCTCGCCATAGGCATAACCGCCGATCGATCCGTCGGAGCGGATCACGCGGTGGCAAGGGATCAGCACGGCCACGTTGTTGGCGCCATTGGCCGACCCCGCAGCCCGAACCGCGCCGGGCCTGCCGACGGCAGCGGCAATCTGCGCGTAAGTCCGCGTCTCCCCGGGAGGAATGCGCTGCAACTCGTGCCAGACCGCCTGCTGGAACGCGGTGCCCTGCACGTCGAGCGGGATCGCGCGCGATTGCCCCGGCTGCTCGACGGCCGCAACGACATCCCTTGCGATCCGCGCGAAGTCCTCGCCGCCTTCGACCAGGTCGGCCTTGGGGAAGCGCTCGGCCAATTCCTCGCGTCCCTCACCGAACGACAACCGGCAAACGCCCTTGGCGGTGGCGGCAACCAGCATCGCCCCCAGCGTGGTCGGCACCACAGACCAGTGGATCACCACCCCGGCTCCGCCGCCACGCCAAGCCGAAGGCACCATGCCCATCCGCCCGTCGCTCCCCTCGTAAAACCGGGACGCGGCACCAAAACCGGCTTCGTAGATCGCCTCGGTCACGCTGGCACCATTGCTCAGCGCCTCACCCGCGCGATCGAAGCGCCGCGCACGGGCATATGCGGCGGGCGAAAGCCCCACCGCCCGCTTGAACACACGCTGGAAATGCGTGGGGCTATAACCGACCGCATCCGCCAGTTCGGAAAGCCCCGGCGCGACGCCGTCCACCGCGTCCAGTATCTTCAGCGCGCGATTCACCGCCTCATCGTCGCGGGAAACTTCATTGGGCCTGCATCGCAGGCAGGCCCGCAGCCCGGCGAGTTCTGCCTCACCGGCCTCCTCAAAGAAGCGCACGTTCTCCCGCTTGGGATGGCGCGCCGAACAGGACGGGCGGCAGTAAATGCCGGTGGAGAGAACCCCGGTAACGAAACGCCCGTCGAAGGACTTGTCCCGCGCCATTACGGCCTGCCAGGCCCGCTCCTCATCGACGGGAGCGTGATCGGCTTGGGCGGTCGTCGGGGTCACAGGCCATCTCCCTCTCGTTCGATCCGGGCCGCGAAACAGCCATAGGCGGCGTTGTGAGCATGAATGCAGGCCACACGCGGTTCGGCAAAGAGCGCAGCGATTCCCGCCTCCACCTCTCCCGACCCGGCCAGCAGCGCCCGCACCATCATGCCCTCATCATCAAATCCGCGCAGGGACATCGTCCGGCCGGCGAACACCGGCGGCAGCCGATCGATCCACGGCTCGGGTGCCGACACCCCCTCGCGAACATATATCGCATGTGCGGTTCGATAGGGATTCGCCACATCGTGGCTCGTGAAATTGATCAGCAGAACCCGCTCACCTTGCCGCGCGTCTTCAAGGCTGGCGCGGCACGGAAAGCCGGGATGCGCATCGGCGACGACCATTCGTGCGCCGGAACGTCTCAGTTCCGCGTCACTCATGAAGAAATAGGGGGCGAAATCACCTGCCTCCAGGCCAACGATTCGAAAAGACACTGCCACACTCCTGCCACGCTTCACCCGAAGTTCTGCAGCACCCACGCCGCCCCCGCTTCCCGCACCTTGCTTTCAAACCGCTTTTTTGGGCATTGTCCCCAGGTGGCCACCCGCACCTTGCATAGTAACACTATCGTCGCTATGCGCGCCCCGTCTGCGGGCCGGGGGGCACGTTATATTCGTGTACCCAAGTGCCTCAGCCCACCCGATGTAAGGATAGGACACGCGTGGAGAATTCCGGCGGCATCAAAGCCAGCTTGCAAGGGCGCTACGCTTCGGCGCTGTTTGACCTTGCCAGCGAGAACGGCGTCGTAACGAGCGTCGAGGGCGACCTCGAGCGTATCGGCGCTGCGATCAAGGAAAACGGCGACCTCGCCGACCTGATTCGCAATCCCGAAATCAGCCGCAAGGCGGCCGGTGCGGCCATGGAGGCTGTGGCCGACGTGCTTGGCCTGGCACCCCTGACGAAGAATTTCGTCGGCGTGCTGGCGGCCAATCGCCGTCTTTCCGCGCTGCCCGAGATCATTCGTGCCTTCGCCGCGATCGCCGCTGCCCAGCGCGGCGAGGCGACTGCCGAAGTCACCACCGCGCACCCGCTCAACGACGCTCAGGTCGAAGAGCTGCGCCAGAAGCTGGAACTGCGCGAGGGCCGCAAGATCAGCGTGAAGACCAGCGTTGACGCCGATCTGCTCGGCGGCCTGGTCGTCACCATCGGCTCCAAGCGCATCGACAGCTCGATCCGCACCCGTCTCAATTCGCTCGCCCAGGCCATGAAGGGCTAAGAAAGGCACCACAATGGACATCCGCGCCGCAGAAATCTCGAAGGTCATCAAGGACCAGATCGCCAATTTCGGCACCGAAGCCCAGGTTTCGGAAGTCGGTTCCGTGCTCTCGGTGGGTGACGGCATTGCCCGCATCCACGGCCTCGACAAGGTCCAGGCCGGCGAAATGGTCGAATTCGCCAACGGTGTGCAGGGCATGGCCCTGAACCTCGAAGCCGACAACGTCGGCGTCGTGATCTTCGGCTCGGACGCCGAGATCAAGGAAGGCGACAGCGTCAAGCGCACCAACACCATCGTCGACGTTCCCGTCGGCAAGGGCCTGCTCGGCCGCGTGGTGGACGCTCTCGGCAACCCGATCGACGGCAAGGGCCCGATCGTGGCTGAAAAGCGCGCGCGCGTCGAAGCCAAGGCTCCCGGCATCATCCCGCGCAAGTCGGTGCACGAACCCGTGCAGACCGGCCTCAAGGCGATCGACGCCCTCGTCCCCGTCGGCCGTGGCCAGCGCGAGCTGATCATCGGTGACCGCCAGACCGGCAAGACCGCCGTCGCCATCGACACCTTCATCAACCAGAAGGAAGCGAACGCGGGCGACGACGAGTCCAAGAAGCTCTACTGCATCTACGTCGCCGTCGGCCAGAAGCGCTCGACCGTGGCGCAGATCGTCCGTCAACTCGAAGAAAACGGCGCGATGGAATACTCCATCGTCATCGCCGCAACCGCTTCGGAGCCCGCTCCGCTGCAGTACCTCGCGCCCTACACCGGCGCCGCGATGGGCGAATTCTTCCGCGACAACGCGATGCACGCCGTGATCGTGTACGACGACCTTTCGAAGCAGGCCGTCGCCTACCGCCAGATGTCGCTGCTGCTGCGTCGTCCTCCGGGCCGCGAAGCTTATCCCGGCGACGTGTTCTATCTCCACAGCCGCCTGCTTGAGCGCGCCGCGAAGATGAACGACGAGAACGGCAACGGCTCGCTCACCGCGCTGCCGATCATCGAAACCCAGGCGGGTGACGTCTCGGCCTACATTCCGACCAACGTGATCTCGATCACCGACGGCCAGATCTTCCTTGAAACCGGCCTGTTCTACCAGGGCATCCGTCCGGCCATCAACGTCGGCCTCTCGGTGTCGCGCGTCGGCGGTTCGGCCCAGACCAAGGCGATGAAGAAGGTTGCCGGCTCGATCAAGCTGGAGCTGGCGCAGTACCGCGAAATGGCGGCCTTCGCCCAGTTCGGTTCGGACCTCGACGCCTCGACCCAGAAGCTCCTCAACCGCGGTGCGCGCCTGACCGAACTGCTCAAGCAGAAGCAGTTCTCGCCGCTGAAGTTCGAAGAGCAGACCGTGTCGATCTTTGCCGGCACCAACGGCTACCTCGACGGCCTGCCGGTTTCGAAGGTCACCGAGTATGAAGCCGAAATGCTTGACTTCATGCACGAAAAGCACGCCGACGTTCTCGAACTGATCCGTTCGACCAAGGACTTCGGCGACGAAGCCAAGGCGAAGACCAAGGCTGCGCTCGACGCGTTCGCCAAGCAGTTCGCCTGAGATTGACCTGATCCTCCGTTCCGGTTGCCCGTAAAGGCGGCCGGAGCGGAAAACGGAGAGAAACGAGTGGCTTCGCTCAAGGAACTCAAAGGCCGCATCAACTCGGTCAAGTCGACCCAGAAGATCACCAAGGCCAAGCAGATGGTCGCCGCGGCCAAGCTGCGCAAGGCGCAGGCCGCCGCGGAGTCCGCGCGTCCCTACGCTGCGCGTCTCGCCGAGGTGATGGGCTCGCTCGCCAGCAAGATCACGGTCAGCGAGAACAGCCCCAAGCTGCTCGCCGGCACCGGTAGCGACAAGGTGCATCTGCTCGTCGTCGCCAACTCGGACAAGGGTCTGTGCGGCGCGTTCAACTCGAACATCGTCAAGGCCGCTCGCGTCAAGGCGCGTGAGCTGGAAGCACAGGGCAAGACCGTCCTGTTCTACCTCGTCGGCCGCAAGGGTCGCGCCGCGCTGCGCCGCGAATTCCCCAAGCAGATCGCGCACATGTTCGACACCACCGACGTGCGTGACCCCGGCTTCAACGAAGCCGAGCGCATCGCCGACGAACTGGTGGCCATGTATGAGGCCGGCAAGTTCGACGTCGCGCACCTGTTCTATTCGAAGTTCCGTTCGGCACTTCTGCAGGAGCCGACCGACCAGCAGATCATCCCGGTTCCCGCCCCCAAGGCGGTCGTGTCCGGCGATGCCGTGACCGAATACGAGCCGGAAGAGGAAGAAATCCTCGCCGCGCTGCTGCCGCGCTACCTGCGTACGCAGATCTTCGGTGCACTGCTGGAGAACGCCGCTTCCGAACAGGGCGCGTCGATGACCGCGATGGACAACGCCACGCGCAACGCCGGCGACCTGATCCAGAAGCTGACGATCCAGTACAACCGCAGCCGCCAGGCCGCGATCACCACCGAACTCATCGAAATTATCGCGGGCGCGGAAGCGCTCTAAGACATCGCAGGCAAGGAAACCAAAATGGCCACCGCACCCGTGCTAAACCAGACCGCCACTGGCAAGATCAGCCAGATCATCGGCGCCGTCGTCGACGTCACCTTCGAAGGTGAACTGCCGGCAATCCTCACCGCGCTCGAGACCGAGAACAACGGCCAGAAGCTGGTTCTCGAAGTCGCGCAGCACCTTGGCGAGAACACCGTCCGCACCATCGCCATGGACGGCACCGATGGCCTCACCCGCGGTCAGCCCGTCGCCAACACCGGCAAGCAGATCTCGGTCCCCGTCGGTCCGAAGACCCTCGGCCGCATCATGAACGTCGTCGGCGACCCGATCGACGAGCGTGGCCCCGTCGGTTCGGACATGTTCGCCCCGATCCACGCCAAGGCTCCCGAATTCGTCGACCAGTCGACCGAAGCGGCGATCCTGGTCACCGGCATCAAGGTCATCGACCTTCTCGCGCCTTACGCCAAGGGCGGCAAGATCGGCCTGTTCGGCGGCGCCGGCGTCGGCAAGACGGTTCTCATCCAGGAACTGATCAACAACATCGCCAAGGGCCACGGCGGCGTCTCGGTCTTCGCGGGCGTCGGTGAACGTACCCGTGAAGGCAACGACCTCTACCACGAGTTCCTCGACGCCGGCGTTATCGCCAAGGACGCCGAAGGCAACGCCACCTCGGACGGTTCGAAGGTTGCCCTCGTTTTCGGCCAGATGAACGAACCCCCGGGCGCCCGTGCCCGCGTCGCGCTCTCGGGCCTGACCATGGCCGAGTACTTCCGCGACCAGGAAGGCCAGGACGTCCTGTTCTTCGTCGACAACATCTTCCGCTTCACCCAGGCGGGCGCGGAAGTGTCGGCTCTGCTCGGCCGTATTCCTTCGGCCGTGGGCTATCAGCCGACCCTGTCGACCGACATGGGCGCGCTGCAGGAACGCATCACCTCGACCACCAAGGGCTCGATCACCTCGGTCCAGGCGATCTACGTCCCCGCGGACGACCTTACCGACCCGGCGCCGGCCGCCTCGTTCGCCCACTTGGACGCAACGACCACGCTGAACCGCGCCATCTCGGAACTGGGCATCTACCCGGCCGTCGACCCGCTCGACTCGACCTCGCGCGTTCTTGAGCCCCGCGTCGTCGGTGCCGAGCACTACGAGACCGCCCGCAAGGTCCAGGAAACCCTGCAGAAGTACAAGTCGCTTCAGGACATCATCGCGATCCTGGGCATGGACGAGCTTTCGGAAGAAGATAAGCTCACCGTCGCCCGCGCCCGCAAGATCCAGAAGTTCCTGTCGCAGCCGTTCCACGTGGCCGAAGTCTTCACCGGCATTTCGGGCAAGTTCGTGCAGCTCGAAGACACCGTGAAGTCGTTCAAGGCCGTCGTCGAAGGCGAATACGACCACCTTCCGGAAGCAGCCTTCTACATGGTCGGCGGCATCGAGGAAGTGGTCGCCAAGGCCAAGAAGCTGGCCGAAGAGGCGTAAGCGATCATGGCTCTGCTCTTCGAACTCGTCACGCCGGCGAAGCTCGTCCGCTCGGAAAGCGTCCACATGGTGGTCGTCCCCGGCACCGAAGGCGAGTTCGGCGTGCTGGAGGGCCACGCGCCCTTCATGTCGACCGTCGCTGACGGCGCCATCAAGGTCTACAAGACCGAGAGCGGCATGCCGGAAGAGATCCGCATCACCGGCGGTTTCGCCGAAGTGGGCGAAAAGGGCCTGACCTTGCTGGCCGAGCACGTCGAAGGCTGATCTCGCAGCAGGCCGCATGGCTTTGAAAGGGGGCGTCGCCGGGCAACCGCGGCGCCCCTTTTTGCATTTATCGCTTTGGTAACCACTGCATGCCTAGGAATACTCGCAAATCTGCGAGATCCTCATGACAAGCATGCCGCTGACGTCGCACTTCCCGCGATCGACCACTATCCCTGCACGATCCCTTGTGTCGCGTCTGTGCGCAAGCCGCACCGCGCAGTTTCTTGTCATCCTGGCACTGGCCGTGGCGTTCCGGTTTCCCGCTTACGGCGAATGGAACTACGCCATCGACGACCAGTACTACGCCCTCGTAGGCCACCGCCTGCTCGACGGCGACTTGCTCTATGTCGACATCTGGGACCGCAAGGGCCCTGCCCTCTATCTGACCTTTTCGCTGATCGGGCTGATCTCGCGCTCGGCGATCGCCTATCAGCTTGTCGCCACCCTGGTTGCCGCGATGGGCGGTTACGGCGTCAATCGCATTGCCAGACGGCTCGCCCCCGCACAGTGGGCGCTGCTGTCCGGCGTCGTCTACATCGCCCTGCTCAATCGCTTCGAGGGTGACAACGCCGAGGCCGGCGTGTTCTTCAACACCTGGCTGATCGCGGCAGCGGCGCTGATCGTCTCGCGCCTCGATCGCCTGAGCCGGGGCCACATCGACCGCGCCGTCGTTGCCGCCTTTGCCTGCGCCGGGATCGCGATCGCCTACAAGCAGTCCACCGCGATCGAAGGCGCCTGCTTCGGCCTGTTTGTCATCGTCATGCTTCTTCGCGGCGGCTGCAAACCGCTCTCCGTGCTCTGGAAGGCCGCTCCGCTTGCGCTTGCAGGAGCGCTGCCCATGCTGCTGACCGGGCTGTTCTATTTTGCCCGCGGTCATTTCCCCGAGATGTGGACCGCGCTTGTCGAATCCAATCTGGCGCGCGGCTATGCCGACCCCGGCATCCGCTTCAAGGGCCAACTGGTCATGATCGGCATGCTTGGCATCCCGCTGGTCTTTGGCGGCATCGGCCTGCACCGCTTCGTCACCGAGGCGCGAACCTGCGGCGAACCGCAGCGACGCGAGGTTCTGGCGTTCGTCTGCCTCTGGCTCGCCGCCGCGCTGTTCGGGCTTGCCACCTTCCCCAACATCTACGTCCATTACGCCCAGTCGACCCTGGCGCCTTTCGCCATCCTTTGCGCGGGCTACTTCATCCATCGCCGCAGCCCCTGGCTCGGCATCGCCGCCCTGGTCGGCGTGAGCCTTGCGCTCTCCGGCACCTTCCACCTCAAGGACCGCTGGCAGGCCCGCTCGGCAGCGCGCGAGATGGTGGACTACATCCTTGAGCAGACCCCACGGCGCGACATCTTCGTCTGGGGCAATCCGAACTTCCTCTACGCCGTGGTCGGCACCCGTCCGCCCAGCGTGCTCGCTTTTGCCCCGCACATGTACGAGGGCCGCGAATGGACCGGCATCGACGAGGTTGCAGCCTTGCGCCAGGTGCTTGCCGGCCGCCCCTCCACCGTGATCTCGCAGTTCCCGATCCAGGCCGCGCCGCTCAACATGACGAACGTCCGGCAGGTCGAGCGTTATGTCCGCGCCTGCAAGCGCCAGCGCAAGTTCACCATCTACGATCACAACGGCCCGCAAGTGCAGACCGTGTTCAGCGGCTGCGGACGATAGCCCCAAAATCCCGGCGCGAGCCGGTGCGGCATTAGGAAGTTATCAAAGTTTCAACCTTAATCCTCTGCATATTCGCACAGGTTCCCGGGGAAACCCGGGCAATCGTGGCGCTGGAAAGGTTTAGTGAGACATGACGGCATTCGGGCGACGTAACGGCATCGGAGGGATGGGCCAGGGCGCGCGTCCCGCGTTCGGCGTGGCCAAGCCGCTGAAGAGCGGCGCCGGCGAAAAGGCCCCTGCCCCCGGCTCTTCGCCGCTTCCCGGCGGCGACCAGTTCCCGCCGGTCCCGGGCATGGACGGCCCCTCCTCCGCCCCGCAGAACCTGCGCGACGACGCGATGTCGCGCCTGGCCGAGCGTTCCAACGCGGTGCACTCGGGCGAGTCGGAACAGGGCGGCTTCGAAGCCTCGATCCACAAGATCAAGGAACAGGTGCTTCCCCGCCTGCTCGAACGCGTCGACCCCGAGGCCGCCGCCACGCTGACCAAGGACGAGCTTTCCGAGGAATTCCGCCCGATCATCATCGAGGTGCTGGCCGAACTGAAGATCACCTTCAACCGCCGCGAACAGTTCGCGCTGGAGAAGGTGCTGATCGACGAACTGCTCGGCTTCGGCCCGCTGGAGGAGCTGCTGAACGACCCCGACGTGTCGGACATCATGGTCAACGGCCCCAACCAGACCTACATCGAGAAGAAGGGCAAGCTCCAGCTCGCCCCCACCAAGTTCCGCGACGAGCAGCACCTGTTCCAGATCGCCCAGCGCATCGTCAACCAGGTCGGCCGCCGCGTCGACCAGACCACGCCGCTGGCCGACGCCCGCCTCAAGGACGGCAGCCGCGTCAACGTCATCGTGCCGCCGCTCAGCTTGCGCGGCACCGCGATCTCGATCCGCAAATTCTCCGAAAAGCCGATCACCATCGACATGCTCAAGGACTTCGGCTCGATGAGCGAGAAGATGGCGACCGCGCTCAAGATCGCCGGTGCCTGCCGCATGAACATCGTCATCTCCGGCGGTACGGGTTCGGGCAAGACGACGATGCTCAACGCCCTGTCCAAGATGATCGATCCGGGCGAGCGCGTGCTGACCATCGAGGACGCCGCCGAACTGCGCCTGCAGCAGCCGCACTGGCTGCCGCTGGAAACCCGCCCGCCGAACCTTGAAGGGCAAGGCGCGATCACCATCGGCGACCTCGTCAAGAACGCGCTGCGCATGCGTCCTGACCGCATCATCCTGGGCGAAATCCGCGGCGCCGAGTGTTTCGACCTGCTCGCCGCCATGAACACCGGCCACGACGGTTCGATGTGCACGCTCCACGCCAACTCCCCGCGCGAGTGCCTTGGCCGTATGGAGAACATGATCCTGATGGGCGACATCAAGATCCCCAAGGAAGCCATCAGCCGCCAGATCGCCGAGTCGGTGGACATCATCGTGCAGGTGAAGCGCCTGCGCGACGGTTCGCGCCGCACCACCAACATCACCGAAGTGATCGGCATGGAAGGCGACGTCATCGTCACCCAGGAACTCTTCAAGTTCGAGTATCTGGACGAGACCGACGACGGCAAGATCATCGGCGAATTCCGCCCCTCGGGCCTGCGTCCCTATACGCTGGAGAAGGCTCGCCAGTTCGGGTTCGATCAGGCCTATCTCGAAGCCTGCCTCTGAGCACGGCCCCTTCACGTTTCACACCCGGTTGACACGCAAGCGGGTGTGAAACGCCGTAAACTTGTGAAGTCGGGCTCGCCGGATGCGGCAAGACGGTCGAGCTGCGAGAGATAGGCCAGAAGCGCGCAATTGTCGGCCTTTCGCTCGGTCGCGACATGGCGGCCACGGTACATCCGCACCTTGAGCACGCCGTAAAGCGCCCGCCCCGCCCGCTCCTCCAGTGTGACCTTCCGTTTTGGGCGCCTGTCACCTTGCGCCGAGGCGCCTGTCACCTTGTCCCACGCCGCCGCAAAGCTGCCCGCCCCCGGCCGGCGCCGCAGCCGATAGGCGGTCTCGCGCGTCATGCCCGCGCGCGCCGCGGCTTCGCGGACCGAGCCGGTCTCCGCCAGCGCGCCAAGGAAGGCCGCCTGCCGGGCCGCAGTCCAGCCATCGGCGCGGGCGCGCAAGGGCACGGGCGAGAAAGCGGGAACCCGCAGATGGCGGGGTTTGCTGCGGAGCGAAGGGCGTTGCATCCGCAAGGTTAGGACAGATTTGCCCGCTGTAGGAAAGCGCGCTTATCCCAGCGCGCGGGCAATCAGCGAGGCGGCAAGCGTCAGCATCGTCGCGCCGACCACGGCGTCCAGCACCCGCCACGCCGCCGGGCGGGCGAACAGCGGGATCAACAGCCGCGCGCCGTAGCCCAGCGCCGAGAACCACAGCACGCTGGCGCTGGCGGCACCGGCCACAAACACCGGCCGCAAGGCCAGCGGCTGGGTCGCACCTGCCGCGCCCATCAGCAGGACCGTGTCGATGTAGACATGCGGATTGAGGAACGTGAAGCCCGCGGTTGCCGCCAGCGCACGGCCAAGCGTGACGGTCCCGCCGCCCGTGACGTCCACCGAACCCGGCGCGGCCATGCGGCGAAGCGCGGCCACGCCGTACCAGCCCAGAAATGCGGCCCCGCCCAGCGAAAGCGCCCTCGTCAATTGCGGCAGGGCGGCAAGGAATGCTCCCACCCCGGCGACGCCCGCCGCGATCAGGATCGAATCCGCCGCCGCGCAGAACAGCACGATCGCGCCGACATGCTCGCGCCGTAGCCCCTGCCGCAGCACGAAGAGGTTCTGGGCCCCGATGGCGACGATCAGCGCCGCCGACAGCGCGAAGCCGGAAAGATAGGCGGTGCCGGTCATCGTCGTGCCAGGCCCTTGCGGGCAGCCGAGGACCCGGCACGCAGGCCGGACCACAGCGAAACCAGCGAGGCGCAGACCACACCGAGTGCAAGGCAGAGGGGGAAAATGATCGTGTCCATGAGCGCAGCGTCTACCGCCCCGCATCGGAACAATAAAACTTGATCGCCTAAGGCCGATGAAGCATTGCTTCATCATGCTCGATTATCCGGCTCTGGCGGCGGTTTCCGCGGTGGTGCGCGAAGGCTCGTTCGAACGGGCCGCCGACGCGCTTGGCATCACGCCCTCGGCGGTGTCGCAGCGCGTGCGCGGCCTCGAGGAACGGCTGGGCACGGTGCTGGTCGTGCGCGCCCAGCCTTGCGAACCGACCGAGACCGGCCGCGCCCTCTGCGCCCATTTCGATCAGGTGCGGCTGCTGGAGGCCGACCTTGCCCCGCACCTCACCCCCCAGCTGCGCAAGGGCGAAGCGCCGCTGACGCTGAAGGTCGCGGTCAATTCAGACAGCCTGACCACGTGGTTTCCCGATGCCGCCGCCTTGTTCGTGGAAACCAGCGGCACCCTGCTCGACCTCATCGTCGATGACGAGGCGCATACCGCAGACCGCCTGCGCTCGGGCGAAGTGGCCGCCGTCATCACCTCCGACCCGGAACCGATCCAGGGCTGCTCGACGATCGAACTCGGCGCCCTGCGTTACCGCGCCTGTGCCTCGCCGGAATTCTTTGCGCGCCATTTTGCCGAGGGCGTCGATGCGCGTTCGCTGGCCGCCGCCCCGACCTTGCGCTACGACCGCCGCGACGCGGTGCAGGCCCGCTGGGCGGCCGAATTCCACGCAGTAAAGCTCTCGGCGCCGACGCACTGGGTGCCCTCCACGCAAGGCTTCCTCGATTTCACGGCAAGAGGCATCGGCTGGGGCATGCACCCCGAACCGCTTGCGCTGCCGCATATCGCCTCGGGCCAGCTCAAGGAACTGCCGCCGGGCGAAGCGCTCGAAGTCAGCCTCTACTGGACCGTCACGCGGCTTCAGGCAGGGGCGCTGCGCGCCCTGACCGATGCCGTGCGCAAGGCCTCCGGCGCCGTGCTGCAAAAGCCGCGCAGCCAGCGGTCGGCCTCGACCTAGCGCGAAAACCAGTCCTTGGCGGAAATGCCCAGCAGCAGCACCGCCCCCATCAGGCCGATGAAGAACAGCGCCGTCCAGGGCATGAAGCCGACCCGGTCGAGATCGCGGCGCTTCATGCGGCGATGGTCGCCGATCCAGGCGGCGGCAGCCACAAACGCGCAGACAAGGCCCGCGATGGCCATGACAAGGTCGGTGTCGATCATGGCGCAGCCCCTTGCCTCGTCGTGACAGGAAGATAAAGCCCTCCCTCGTGAACGCATCGCCCGCCATGCCCGCCCGGACCGCCACGCCGTCACGCGATCGCCCGATGCTCGCCATCGGCTTGCGCCTGCTGGCGATGGTCATGCTCTCGACGATGTTCATGCTGATCCGGCTGGCCGGGCAGAACGGCGTCTCGGCGCCGGAAATGGTGTTCTGGCGCCAGGCCATGGCGGTGCCGCTGATCGCCGGCTGCCTGCTCGCGACCGGGCGTATCGGCGTGCTCAAGACGCAGCGCCTGCGCAATCACGCGATGCGCGCGACCACCGGCACCGTGGGCCTCGTGTGCAACGTCACCGCCGCGATGCTGCTGCCCCTGCCCGTGGGCACGACGCTGGGCTTCACCGCGCCGCTGTTTGCCGTGCTGATCACCGCGCTGGTGCTGCGCGAACATGTCGGGCCGTGGCGCTGGACGGCGGTGGTGCTGGGCTTCGTGGGCGTGCTGCTGATCACCCGGCCGGGCGAACAGGCGGTGCCGCTGGCCGGTCTTGCGGCAGGGCTTGGCGCCGGCGTGGTCGTCTCGATCGTCAGTTTCCAGATCCGCGACCTTGCCCGCACCGAGGCGCCGATCGCCTGCGTGTTCTGGTTCTCGTTCTTCGGCGCCCTTCTCGCCGCCGTGCTGCTGCCGTTCTACGGCCAGTTCCATGCGCCGCATGTCTGGGCGCTGCTGGTCGCGGTGGGGCTGGCGGGCACGCTGGCGCAATTGCTGATCACCGCCGCCCTGCGCTACGGCGCGGTGGCGAGCGTGGTGGTGATGGATTACAGCGCCCTGATCTGGGCGACCCTCTACGAATTGACGATCTTCGGCGCCTTGCCACCCTCATCGATCTGGGCGGGCGCGCCGCTGATCATCCTGGCCGGGCTCATCATCACCTGGCGCGAACACACCCTGTCCAAGCGCATCGCCCCGACGTCCGCGCTCGACGAAGGCGCGACCGAAGAGATCGCCGCCTGAATTTCCTCGAGGGAACCTGCTCCGCCATCACGCGTTGCTCTGAGCGATCCCGGCCATGCGCCGGAAGAGCCTGAAAGGAACGCACTATGGTCAGGAAAATCGTACTCGCCCTCGTGGCCGGCGGCATCGTGATGTCGGCCTCGGCCTGCAACACGGTCAAGGGCGCGGGCCGTGACATCGAATCGGTGGGTCAGGCCGGCGACGACGCGATCCACAAGTAATACCAACCTGCGTTGGGCTTGGCTCATTGCAGGTTGGTCAAGCCCGCGCGGCGCCTGAGCGTGCCTAGCTGCTGATGCGTCAGCATCACTGCAGCCTGGTATAATCCGGGCGGCAGCGCCTCTCCTCTTTCGCTATTCTTCGCCTTCGCCTAGCGGCAGAAGGTCCCGGCCAATCGTGGCCGCGGAGCGATAAGGGTAGCGAAAAGATGGTGAGGAAGCTGGTCCTGGTTGCCGTGAGCACCGGTCTCGTGCTGGGCCTGGCTGCCTGCAACACCGTACGCGGTGTCGGGCAGGACCTGGAATCGGCGGCGAACTCGGTCGACCGCGCGATGTGAGAAACACGGCCTGCCGGGTCATCCCGGCAGGCCGTTCCCGTGTTTCAGCTGTCTGAGACGTGCGCCGCCACCATGGCGCGGGCGCGCTGCCAGAGCACCAACCGGCTCACCAGCACCACGCCCAGGGCAAAGCCCAGCATTCCGTCGGTCACCAGCAAGGCGGTTGCCGCCGGATGCCCGGCCCCGATCGCCATGCCGCCCGGCAGCACCAGCTTGCGCGCCATCACGACGCCGACGATCAGCATCAGCGCAAGCGGCGACTGGCGCACCATCACGCGGGCATCCTCGCCCTCACCCTCGACATGAAGCCGCATCAGGCGTGAACGCTGCATGCCGATGGCGCCGCCGACCACGAAACCCGCGGCGAGGCTGGCCCACCCCAGCGGCGATGGCATCATCGCGCTGAGCGCAAAGCAGACCACTGCCGTCACGATCAGCGGCATGATCCACAGGAGGGGGAGCCGGAGCGGGCGGGCCTTTTCAAGATTGCGGAAACGCCAGAGCATCACCGCACCGAAAATCGCCAGCGGCACCCATGCCGCCATGCCGTTACCGGATCCCCCCATATGCCTCAGCTGCCTCCGAACTCGCTCAGCGCAGGCGTGCCCGGCTCACCCGGGGTGTCCTGCCATACCAGCACAGGCTTGCGCGCGGCGAGCGTTTCGTCAAGCCGGCGGCGCGGCGCGAAGTGCGGCGCGCTGTGCAGGCTCTGGTCGCCGTCCTTGGCGCGCTGGGCAAGGCTGCGCAGCGAAGCGATGAAGCGGTCGAGGCCCGCCTTGCTTTCGGTCTCGGTCGGCTCGACCAGCATCGCGCCCTTGACCACCAGCGGGAAGTAGACCGTCATCGGGTGGAAACCCTCGTCGATCAGGCCCTTGGCGATGTCGAGCGTGGAGAAGCCCTCGGCGAGCCCGGCATCGCTGAACAGCGCCTCGTGCATGCACGGGCCGCTCTTGGCGAAAGGCGCCGGCAGCAGGTCCTCGCACGAACGCAGGACGTAGTTGGCGTTGAGCACCGCATCCTCGGCAACCTGACGCAGACCGTCCGCGCCGTGGCTGAGGATATAGGTCAGCGCGCGGGTGAACATGCCCATCTGGCCATGGAAGGCGACCATGCGGCCGAAGGCCTGATCGTGACCCTCGCCCCGGTTCTCTTCCTCGACGAGGTGGATGCGGCCATCGTCCCCGCGGCTGACGAAGGGCAGCGGCGCGAAGGGCGCCAGCGCTTCGGACAGCACGACCGGACCCGCACCGGGACCGCCGCCGCCGTGGGGCGTCGAGAAGGTCTTGTGCAGGTTGATGTGCATGGCATCGACGCCGAGGTCGCCTGGGCGCACCTTGCCGACGATGGCGTTGAAGTTCGCGCCGTCGCAGTAGACGTAGCCGCCGGCGGCGTGAACCGCGTCGCCAATTGCCTTCATCTCCGGCTCGAACAGGCCGCAGGTGTTGGGGTTGGTGATCATCACGCCGGCCACGTTGGGCCCGAGCTTCGCCTTGAGCGCCTCGACATCGACGCGGCCTTCCGGGGTCGCCGGGATCGACTGCACCTTGAAGCCCGCAAAAGCCGCGGTTGCCGGGTTGGTGCCGTGGGCACTTTCCGGCACCAGCACCACGTCGCGCTTCTCACCGCGCGCATCGAGCGCGGCGCGGATGCAGAGCAACCCGCACAGCTCGCCGTGCGCGCCTGCCTTGGGGCTCATCGCCACCGAGGCCATGCCGGTGAGCGTGATCAGCCAGTCGGCCAGCTGCTCGATCACTTCCAGCGCGCCCTCGACCGTCTTCTGCGGCTGGAGCGGGTGAACGTCGGCAAAGCCCGGCAGGCGAGCCATCTTCTCGTTCAGGCGCGGGTTGTGCTTCATCGTGCACGAACCGAGCGGGAACGGCCCGAGGTCGATCGCGTAGTTCTGGCGCGACAGGCGGGTGTAGTGGCGCACCGCTTCCGGCTCGGTGAGGCCCGGAAGCGCCGGGGCCGCCTTGCGCAGGAACTTCGCAAGACCCGAGGCAACGGGGCGCGTCGGGGTGTCGAGATCGACACCGCACTTGGCCGAGGAACCGAGTTCGAAGCTGAGCGCCTCTTCCAGCATCAGGCCATAGTCGCCCGAGGCGGTCTTGAAGACAGCGCCCTCACCGGCTTCGCCCATCTGGGGGCGCCAGCCGCTTGCGTTTACCGCGTTCATGCCAGCACTCCTTCAAGCTCACGGGCAAAGGTTTCGATATCCTCGTCGGTCACGGTCTCGGTCGCCGTCACCAGCAGGCCGTTGTGCAGATCGCAGTCCTCGGGGAACAGGCGGCCGAGCGAGACGCCGCCCAGCACTTTGCGGTCGGCAAGGTCCCGCACGACTTCGCGGGCGTCACGCGGCAGCACCACGGTCGCCTCGTTGAAGTAGGCCTGGTTCAGCACCGTCACGCCCGGCACCTTGGCCAGACGCTCGATCAGCGCCTGCGCCTTGTCGTGGTTCACGGCGGCCAGCTGGGCCAGGCCCTCACCGCCCAGCAGGGTCAGGTGAATGCTGAAAGCCAGCGCGCAAAGCCCTGAATTCGTGCAGATGTTGCTGGTCGCCTTCTCGCGGCGGATATGCTGTTCGCGGGTCGAGAGCGTCAGCACGAAGCCGCGCTTGCCCTCGGCGTCCACGGTCTGGCCGCAGAGACGGCCCGGCATCTGGCGCACGAACTTCTCGCGGCAGCCGAACAGGCCCAGGTACGGACCGCCGAACTGCAGGCCGACGCCCAGCGACTGGCCCTCGCCCACGACGATGTCGGCACCCAGCGCGCCCGGCGCCTCGATCATGCCCAGCGCCACCGGCTCGGTGACGACGGCGATCAGCAGCGCGCCCTTGGCATGCGCGGCCTCGGCAATCGCGGCGAGATCGGGAATGCGGCCCATGACGTCGGGATACTGGACAACGACGCAGGAGGTCTTGTCGTCGATCGCGGCGATCACGGCGGCGTCATCGGCCTCGGCCACCAGTTCGGGCTTGAGGCTGACGATCTCGTCCTCGGTGAACTTGGCCATCGTGCGCACGACTTCGGCGTAGTGCGGGTGCAGACCGCTGGACAGCACGGCCCGGACCTTGCGGGTCACGCGGCTGGCCATCAGGATCGCTTCCCAGCACGCGGTCGAACCGTCGTACATCGAGGCATTGGCGATGTCGGTGCCGAACAGGCGCGCGACCTGGGTCTGGAACTCGAACAGCACCTGCAGCGTGCCCTGCGCGATTTCCGGCTGGTAGGGCGTGTAGGCGGTGAGGAACTCGCCGCGCTGGATCAGGTGATCGACCGAGGCCGGAACATGGTGGCGGTAGGCGCCCGCACCGATGAAGAACGGCGCCGTGCCGGCCGAGAGGTTCTTGGCCGCGAGGCTCGCCATGTGGCGCTCGACCGCCATTTCGCTGGCGTGGGCAGGCAGGCCTGCGATCGGGCCGGACAGGCGGGCTTCGGCGGGCACATCGACGAAGAGATCGTCGACGCTGGCGGCGCCGATGACGCCGAGCATCTCGGCACGGTCGGCCGGAGTCAGGGGAAGGTAGCGCATGGGGTTTCCTGGTCAGAAATCTCGAGGATCCTCACCTGCAAGGAGAGGTGCCTGAGGAAAGGCGGAGCCCGGAGGGCTGACGGAGGGGCAAGCTGCCCGCGGCGTGGAACCACGCCGCAGGTCTGAATACCCCTCCACCACCGCTTGGCGGCGGTGCCCCTCCCCCTCAGGGGGAGGATCGAAGGCTCAGAGGCTTTCGACATAGTCCTTGTAAGCCGCTTCATCCATGAGCGCTTCCAGTTCGGAAGCGTCCGACAGGGTGATGCGGAACAGCCAGCCGCCGACTTCGGCGTCGGTGTTCACCAGTTCGGGCTGGTCGGCCAGAACTTCGTTGGCTTCGGCGATGGTGCCGGAAACCGGGGTGTAGACGTCCGAAGCGGCCTTCACCGAATCGACGACGGCAACCGAATCGCCCTTTTCGAACGTCGCGCCTTCGGCGGGCAGGTCGACAAAGGTGATGTCGCCCAGCTGGCCCTGTGCGTAGTCGGTGATGCCCACGGTGCCGAGGTCACCCTCGATTTCGATCCACTCGTGTTCCTGCGAGAAATAACGGGTCATGGGAGAGTTCCTCAGCGGTGATAGCGATTGGGGACAAAGGGCATGGCTGCGACGGTGGCGCCCAGCTTCTTGCCCCGGATGTCGATGGAAAGGGCGGTGCCGTCGGCGGCAAGCGCCGCGTCGACATAGGCCATGGCAATGGGATGCTGGAGCGAAGGCGAGAAACCGCCTGAAGTGACGACGCCAACCTCCTGTTCACCATGGAAAACCTTGGCGCCTTCGCGCGCGGCCTGACGGCCTTCGAGCGTGAGGCCGATGCGCTTCTGGGCCGTGCCCTCGGCAAAGTCGCGCTGGACACGGGCCGCGCCGGGGAAACCGCCTTCGAGGCGGCGGCGCTTGTTCACGCCGAAAGCAAGACCGGCTTCGACCGGGCCGCGCTCGGGGTCCATGTCATGGCCATAGAGCGGCAGGCCGGCTTCAAGGCGGAGCGAATCGCGCGCGCCAAGGCCGATCGGCTTCACTTCAGCCTGGGCCAGCAGCAGGTCCGCCACCTCGGCAGCGGCATCGCCGGGGATCGAGATCTCGAAACCGTCCTCGCCGGTATAGCCCGAGCGGCTGATCCAGGCCTCGACGCCGCCCAGCGTGAAGCGCCCGCTCTTCATGAAGGTGAGCGCGGCAACGCCCGGCGCCACGCGCTCCAGCGCATCGACCGCCTTGGGCCCCTGCAGCGCCAGCAGCGCGCGGTCATCGAGGTGGTTGAGCGTCACGTCCTCGGGCAGCAGCTCGTGGAAGACGGCGATGTCGTCCCACTTGGTCGCGCCGTTGACGACAACGTAGAAGCCGTCTTCCTGGCGGGTGACCATGAGATCGTCGAGCACGCCGCCGTTCTCGTCGAGCAGCAGCGAATACCGCACCGAGGCGAGCTTGAGGGTCGAAAGATCGATCGGCAGCGCCGCTTCGAGCGCGGCGTCGACACCCTCGCCGGAAATGAACAGCTGGCCCATGTGGCTGACGTCGAACAGCCCGGCGCTCTCACGCGTCCACAGGTGCTCGGCCATGATCCCTTCGTACTGGACGGGCATCATGTAACCGGCGAATTCGACCATGCGGCCACCGTGATCGCGGTGCCAGCCATCCAGCGGCAACAGCATCGGCGCCAGTTCTTCGGGTTCCTGATCGGAATCGGAAATCGGGTATTCGCTCAAGACATGACTCCGCACAGTTCGGCACACCATTCCAGGTGCCCCCTCTGTCACGGAAACCTGAGAGCTTCCCTTGGCGCGCCCATGACAGGCATGGCCAAAGTTACACCGTCGGCGGCCTCATTCCAAAGGAATGAGACACTTTCCAGAGTCTCGCTATCGACGCTGCGCGGTCCTTTTGCCTGAGAGATTCCGGGGCGGTTGCTCCTTCGGCGCCCACTTCATCCCAAACGCGGCCTAGGCCGCACATGCGAATCGGCAGGTCTCTCCCGCGCTGTCAGCGATGCCTTGTCCCTTGGGTGACCGGTGCGTTTGTGTCAACGCCGCTTGCGCTGCAGTGCCGCACAATTTCGCGCAAGGCCCCGCTGCAAACCCCGCCGCACCCCCCGCCCCGTCCCACCTATCTTTGCGCCCGGCCCAGCACGCGCATCATCGCTGCGTGCTCGTGAATGAAGCGGCCGCGCGTCTTCTCGGCGCTCAGCGCGAGGATCACCTCGGCAAGGCGGCGTACCGTGATCGAGCGGAATTTCGAGAACCGGCCATGCAGCACGGTGGCATCCGCGAGCGGGTTCAAGACTTGCGCCAGGCTTTCCAGCGGGCGGCTCTCGCGGCGCGGGCCGCGCAGCAGACCGGGGCGCAGGATGTCGAGGCGGCGGAAACCCAGCTTGTGGACAGCATCCTCGACGTCGCCCTTGGTGCGCAAGTAGAGGTTGCCGCTCGCCCGGTCGGCGCCAACCGAGGAGACGAGGATGAAATGCGCGATCCCGGCGGCGCGGGCGGCATGCGCCACCTCCAGCACGAGGTCGTGATCGACCGCCCGGAACGCCTCGTCACTGCCCGCCGCCTTGCGCGTGGTGCCGAGCGCGCAGACCAGCACCTCGGCCCGGGCGGCGGCGATGAGCGCAGGCCACTGGTCGCTATCGCCCACCAGCACTTC
Organism: Sphingomonas sp. IC081; assembly: GCF_006874585.1. Classification (GTDB taxonomy): domain Bacteria; phylum Pseudomonadota; class Alphaproteobacteria; order Sphingomonadales; family Sphingomonadaceae; genus Novosphingobium. Next base: position 1,248,556 of record NZ_CP029761.1, on the reverse strand, counting down.
CATCCGCGCACCTTCCGGCAAGGGCACCTCGCGCCGGGCAACACCGACCACACGCACATCGGCGCGCGCCACGCTGCCGGCGATCACCGCCTGCCCGACCAGCCCGCTCGCCCCGACGAGGCAAAGCCGCCATACAGGCGTTGCGGCTTCAGACATTGCGCAGCCCCTCCGGCGTCGATCCGTAGATCCGCGCGTGACAGGCGATGGCATAGCGGTCGGTCATGCCGGCGATATAGTCGGCGATATGGCGGCTGCGCTGCGGCTCCTGGCGCGGCAAGCCGTCGATCCAGCTTTCCTCCATCAGCACCGGCTCCTGCGAATAGGCGGCATAGAGTTCGGCGATCACCGCCCGCGCGCGGCGCGCGGTTTCGAGCTGTTCGGGGTGGTAATAGAGCTTCTCGTACATGAAGCGCTTGAAGGCCCGCTCCCCCTCCTCGACGTCCGGCGAGAAGGTGACCAGCTGACGCCCCGCGGTGCGCACGTCGTGCACGCTCTCGATGCCGATGAGGTTGGCCCTGGTCTGGGCGATCAGGTCGTTGACCATGAAGCCGATCTGGCTGCGGATAAGCTCCGCCAGTTGCCGGCTGCGCGCCACGCCCGGGAAGCGCCGCTCCACCTCGCGCCAGCGCGCGGCGACAAAGGGATGCGCCAGCAGTTCGTCGAGATCGAGGAACCCCGCGCGCAGGCCATCGTCGATATCGTGGTTGTCGTAGGCAATGTCGTCGGAAAGCGCCGCCACTTGCGCCTCCAGCGAGGCATAGGAGCCGAGTTCGAGGTTATAGGCCGCATCCAGCTCACCCAGCGCCCAGTTCGGCGCGGTGACCGGGCCGTTGTGCTTGGCCAGCCCTTCCAGGGTCTCCCACGTCAGGTTGAGCCCGTCGTGCTCGCAATAGGGCGTCTCGATGCGCATCAGCGTGCGCAGGCAATTGGCATTGTGGTCGAACCCGCCAGCCTGGTGGAGCGCGGCGTCGAGCGCCTCCTCCCCCGCATGGCCGAACGGCGGATGACCGATATCGTGCGCCAGCGCCAGCGCCTCGCTCAGATCCTCGTCGAGCCCGAGGATGCGGGCGATGACACGCGCGATCTGGGCGACTTCCAGGCTGTGGGTCAGGCGCACGCGATAATGATCGCCGTCGGGCGCGATGAAGACCTGGGTCTTGTAGCGCAGGCGGCGGAACGCGATGGAATGGATGATGCGGTCACGGTCGCGCTGATAGGCGCTGCGCGGCCCGCGCGTGCCGCTGTCGTCGGTCAGGAACTCGCGCCCGCGCGTGCGAGCCGGATCGGATGCGTAAGGAGCGAGGGTCAAGCCTTGGTCTTTCCTGGAGCTAGGTCGTGAACTCATCAACGGCCTAGAAATTTCCCGCCGCCCTAGAGCATTTCGAGTGGCGGGGGAAACACCTGACTTGCAACCGCTTCACGTGGCCAGACCGGTCTTGCACAGCGCCGCCGAGGAGGTGGTGACAAGGATCACCTCGCTATCGTCCACCGACTTCACCGCACGCACCCAGGCGCCCAGCGTGGGCTTGTCGCCCTCCAGCTTCTGCAGCTTGACGATCTGGATCAGGTTCAGCCGCTTCATCATGCGCCTGGTCATGCAAGTGGCGACACGGTTCGACATGCCATTCTCGATCAGTGCCGAATGCAGGCGCCAGGCCGCATAGAAATGCGCGCCGACAACCAGAACCACGACAAGACCCGCAAGCAACAGGATTCGCTTCAACATACGCATGCCGCGCCCTTAGCGGCTCATCCTCAATCCGCCAGCGCCTTGTTGATGTCCTCGACCATCTTCTTGGCGTCGGCCAGCAGCATCATCGTCTGGTCCATGTAGAACACGTCGTTGTCGACGCCAGCATAACCCACGCCGCCCATCGAGCGCTTGACGAAAAAGATCGTCTTGGCCTTCTCCACGTCGAACACCGGCATGCCGTAGATCGGCGAGGACTTGTCGGTGCGCGCGGCCGGGTTCACCACGTCGTTGGCGCCGATGATGAAGGCCACGTCGCACTGGGCGAACTCGCCGTTGATGTCCTCCAGTTCGAAGACCTCGTCATAGGGCACGCTGGCTTCGGCCAGCAGCACGTTCATGTGCCCCGGCATGCGCCCGGCGACCGGGTGGATCGCGTACTTCACGTTGACGCCGTGCTTCTTCAGGAGATCCGCCATCTCGCGCAGCACATGCTGCGCCTGCGCCACGGCCATGCCATAGCCGGGAATGATGATGACGTTCTCCGCCTCCTGCATCAGGAAAGCCGCGTCTTCCGCCGATCCGCGCTTCCACGGGCGCTGCTCCCTGCCCTCGCCGCCGCCCGCCGCGTTCTCGGCGCCGAACCCGCCGGCGATCACCGAGATGAAGCTGCGGTTCATTGCCCGGCACATGATGTAGCTGAGGATCGCGCCGGAAGAGCCGACCAAGGCGCCGGTCACGATCATTGCCGTGTTGTGCAGCGTGAACCCCATCGCTGCCGCCGCCCAGCCCGAATAGGAATTGAGCATCGAGACGACCACCGGCATGTCCGCCCCGCCGATCGGGATGATAAGCAGGAAACCGATGACAAAGCTCAGTGCCACGATACCCCAGAACAGATGCGGCGTATCGCCGTGGAACAGGCTGACCAGCACGATGATCGCCAGCAGCGCGGCCAGATTGATCGAGTGGCGCGCGGGCAGCAGGATCGGCGCCCCGCTCATGTTGCCGTTGAGCTTGGCAAAGGCGATCACCGAACCCGAGAACGTGATCGCGCCGATGGCGACGCCCAGCCCCATCTCGATCCGGCTTCCCTTGAGGATGTCCAGCCCGCCCGCCTCCAGGATGCCGAAGGCCGCCGGATTGTAAAAGGCCGCCACGCCCACCAGCACCGCGGCCAGGCCGACCAGCGAGTGGAACGCCGCCACAAGCTGCGGCATCGCGGTCATCTGGATCTTGCGCGCCGTGGTGAGGCCGATCACCGCGCCGATCGCGATGGCGGCAAAAATCTCCAGAAACCGCCAGCCGTCGATGTGGACTTTGTAGTCGGTCCCGATCGCCGTCACGGTGGGCACGTGCGTCACCAGCGTCGTCACCACGGCAATCGCCATGCCCGCCATGCCGTAGCGGTTACCCCTGCGGCTGGTCGCGGGTGAGGAAAGCCCCCGCAGTGCGAGGATGAAGCAGATACCGGCGATCAGGTAGGCGACCGCCACCCAGGGGTTCACCGCGTGGGCCTCCATCACTTCGTCTCCCTGGAGGCCGGCTTGTCCTTCTTCTTGTACATCGCCAGCATGCGCGCGGTGACGGCAAAACCGCCAAAGATGTTGATGCTGGCCAGCATGACCGCGCCCAGCCCCAGCCACTTCGACAGCGGCGAGCCCGGCGCCGCGCTCGCCACAAGAGCGCCGACGACGATCACCGAGGAGATCGCATTGGTCACCGCCATCAGCGGCGTATGCAGCGCCGGCGTCACCGACCAGACGACGTAGTAACCCACGAAGCAGGCCAGCACGAAGATCGAGAGGATCGAGACGAAGTCCATGGCTAGTATTTTCCCTCCCCAGGATCGCGAACTATTCGAACCGCCAGATTTCCGTCGGCCAACTTGCGATAGGCGAACACCCCACCCATGAACTCGCTCAGTTGCTCGCTATCGGTCAATTTGATCTTGGGCGCCCCCTGCTTGCAGACATCTGACCGCCCGATGCACCAAGTCAGCATGCCCTGCCCAAATCGAATTTCGTAATATCCCCAAGGCCCTAGCGCGTTGATGCTACCCTTGAACCACCCGTCGGGCCTGCCATCCTGATCCAGATCGACAAGGCATATCGGCGACTTCCCCATCCCCCCTACGCCGGCCTTGACGAGGACGCCGTTTGCACATGCGATCAGACGATCTGCGGTTGCGGCCGTCATGACCGTGCCGCTGCGCAGAAAGATCCCTGTTTCGGGAAGCGGCACATCGGTCGCCAGCACTACGGCCTTCGCAGGAACCGCTTTGCCGCCGACCCAAGGGCCGTATTTGTCTACGGTTATCGAACGTTCAGCACCTGCATTCGGGACGAGAAGGGTCTCAAATATGTACCTGATCGATCCGGTATCAGTTTTGACCTGCGGCCAGACATTTTGCGGGAGAGCCAGCATCGCTATTGCGAGTCCAAAAGCGATGGCCCTCACCCCAACAGCCTCTCGTTCACCACCTTGCCGCCCCGCGTCAGCCGGATCGCATTGCCGATCTCCTCGTCAAGCACCGGCCTGCCCTGCTCCTTGTCCCAGAACGCCGAGATGAAATTGAACAGGTTGCGCGCGAACAGCGCCGAAGCGTCAGCGGGCAGATGCGCGGGCGTGTTCGAATAGCCGACGATCTTCACCCCGTGGCGCACCACCACCTGGTCCGCCTCGGAACCCTCGACATTGCCGCCTTGCGACACTGCCAGATCATAGATCACACTGCCCGGCTTCATCGTCGCGATCTGCGCGTCGGTGATGAGGCGTGGTGCCGCCCGGCCCGGAATGAGCGCCGTCGTCACCACAATGTCCTGCTTGGCAAGGTGCCCGGAAACCAGTTCGGCCTGTGCCTGCCGGTACTCCTCGCTCATTTCGGTGGCATAGCCGCCGGAGCCTTCCCCCTCGATCCCCGCCACGGTTTCGACAAAGATCGGCTTGGCGCCCAGCGACAGGATCTGCTCTTTCGTGGCCGAGCGCACGTCCGTTGCCGAGACTTGCGCGCCAAGGCGGCGGGCGGTGGCGATCGCCTGCAATCCGGCAACGCCCACGCCCATGACAAAACACTTGGCCGCCGTGACCGTGCCGGCCGCCGTCATCATCATCGGGAAGGCCCGGCCGTAGAGATTGGCGGCGACCAGCACCGCCTTGTAGCCCGCCAGGTTCGATTGCGAGGAGAGGATATCCATCGACTGCGCGCGGGTGATGCGCGGCATGAATTCCATCGCCAGCGCCTCGATACCGGCTGCGGCGTAAGCATCCACCCGCGCCCGGTTCCCGAAGGGATCGAGCCCGGCCGCCACCCATGCCCCAGCCTTCGCGCCGGACAGCAAGGCGGGATCCGGGCCCTGCACGCCAAACACCACATCCGCGCCGGCAATCACCTGCGCCGCCGGGCCGACTTCGGCCCCGGCCGCCCCATAGTCGTCATCGCCGATGCTGGCCGCAAACCCTGCGCCCGTTTCCACCGCGACGCTTGCGCCAAGCGCGATGAGCTTCCTGACGGTCTCCGGCGTAGCCGAAACCCGCGTTTCACCCGCCGCCCGCTCTTTCAGGACGGCGAAGCGCGTGCCCGCCACCGGGCGGCTCAGGACGCGATCAGGCCGACGACGAGGACAACGATCACCAGCACGACTGCCGTGCCCCAGACCGTCGCCTTGATGAAGCTGTTGTAGGTTTCGGTAGCTGCCTTGATGTCCGTGCCGGAAGCCATCAGATGAAATCCCCTGTTGCGCGCCTTGGCGAGGTCCGCCGCTTTCAAAAGCGTTGTCATTCTTGTGTTATTGCCGATGGTCTAACCTTGCAGGGCGCCGGGCTCAAGGGCCTTGGCATCGCGATGGCGCCGGATTGATGCCATTTCGGATCGAACTTGAGACTGGAGACTCCCTTAAGGTTCAACAATCGGCTAGCCCTGAACGCGGCGTCAGGCTTAAGTTGCTCTTTACCGGTTTGACCTAAGTCTCTGGCACCACAACAAGGGGGCGCAAGAACAAGCGTAAGAAATGGCGGATTCCGAACAACGCCTCCTCATGCTGATCGACGACGAACCTGCGCAGAGCCGCCTCATCTCGGCGCTGGCGGCGCGGGAAGGTTGGCGCACGCTGATCGCCCGTGACCCCGAAACCGCGATCGCCACGCTCGGCACCCGCCAGGGCATGCAGCTTTCCGCCATCGTTCTCGACCAATGGGTACCGGGCGACGATGCCTGCGCGCTGATCGCCGAACTCAAGGTGCGCCGCCCGGCATTGCCGATCCTGATGCTCACCGCCAATACCTCGCCGCTGCTGGCGGTGGAGGCGATGCGCGCGGGCGCGACCGACTATCTGGTCAAGCCCATCGCGCCGGACCGGCTCATGCACGCGCTGCGCTCGGCCACCACGCGCGAAGCCCCGCGCGACGAACTGGCGCCGCTGACCGAGAAGATGCCCTCCACCCCCGATTTCGAATCGATGATCGGGGCCTCGCCCAATTTCCGCAAGGCGCTGGCGGTCGCCGCCAAGGCCGCGCGCGGGCACGGCCACGTGCTGATCGAAGGCGAAAGCGGCACCGGCAAGGAAGTGCTGATTCGCGCGATCCACGCCGCCAGCCCCCGCGCCAAGTCGCCTCTGCGGATCGTCAATATCGCCGGACTGGCCGCCAACTCGATCGAATCCAACCTGTTCGGCCACGAAAAAGGCGCCTTTCCCGGCGCGTTCGAACGGCAGATCGGCGCCATGCAGCATTGCGACGGCGCCACCATCGCGCTCGACGAGGTGGACCGCCTTCCCCTCAGCGTCCAGGAACGCCTGCTGGAATCGCTGCGCAAGAACGACGTGCGCCCGATCGGCGCGCGCCATTCGTTCCGGGTCGACGTGCGGGTCATTGCCGCCAGCAACATGCCCTTGCAGGACCTTGTCGATGTCGGCGAATTCCTGCCGGACCTGCTGGAACTGCTCTCGCCCACCAAGGTCGAGCTGCCGCCGCTGCGCGAGCGGACGGGCGACATCCCCGCCCTCACCCGCTTTTTCCTCGCCCGCATCGGCGAGCAGCCGGGCCTCAGGGAACTGGGCATCACCGACGGCGCCCTCTCGCTGCTTGCCGCCTATGACTGGCCGGGCAACGTCCGCCAGCTCCAGGCCGTACTGTTCCGCGCGGCGGTATTCTGCGACGGCGATGCGCTGACTTCGGACGATTTCCCCCAGCTTCTCAGCATCCTCGGCACCGATTCGTCGAGCGTGGCGGCCAATCCGCGCCAGGAAAGCTCGGGCGTCATGCTCTACACGCCGGACGGCCACTTGCGCCCGCTGGAGGATATCGAGGCGGACGTGATCCGTCTCGCCATCGGCCTGTATCGCGGACGCATGACCGAAGTCGCGCGCCGGCTCGGGATCGGCCGGTCCACGCTCTATCGCAAGCTCAGCGAACTCGGCATCGACAACGCGGCATAACGATAGGCGGCATAACGATAGGCGGCCCCGGAGCCGTAGCTCCGAGGCCGCCGCCCCTTGCGGGGCTGCCCCCAAGGGGATTGCAGGCGCCATACCAGGCTGCGGTGATGCGGAGGCATCAGCCGCCTGGAACGCTCAGGCGCCGCGCGGGCTTGACCAATCTGCTCTCAGTCAAGCCTAGCGCAGGCCGAGATTACAGCGCTTCGAGATAGACCTGCGGCACGCGGTAGCCGCGCTTGGCCATGTACTTCACGTACTTGCCGCGCTCATGCGAAAGCTCGGTGGCATATTCGCTGTAGGCATCGCGCTGGTCCTCGATGTCGCTGGCGCGGCGCAGATCGCTGGCGAGTTCCTTGCGGCTCTCGTTCACGTTGATGCGATAGTCATACCACTTGCTGTTCTGGATCCCGCCGATCGGGCTCTGGATGATGCGGGCTTCCTCGCCGCGCGCCACTTCCTTTTCGTACATCGTCGGTATGGCGATCGCGGCACCGGCGGGAACGAGGGCCATGGCAACCAGTGCGGTGCGGAAAATCGTCTTCTTCATGGGGACTTCTCCCTTGGCTTCGTGTGGTCGGTTCGATGGAGAAACGAGCCGAAACACGATTTTGCTCAAGCCGGAGAGACGAACCGGGGCGCCGGACGGACGATCCGAGACCGGACGCGGCCATGCGGTCACCAGGCGACACAGCAGGAGCGCGCATTCATCCGGGGGCAATCCCGGGTTCATCCGCCAGCCAGTTTTGTCGCAGAAATCAGCGCGGGAGCTGGCCGAAATCGGTCAGTGCGGCGTCGCGCAGGCCGCGCCAGACGTGGACCGCCTGCACCGTCTCGCGCACATCGTGGACACGCAGGATATGCGCGCCCGCATCCATCGCCCTGATCGCCAGCATCAGCGAGCCGCCGAGCCGGTCATGCGCGGGCGCCTCGTTGGAAAGCGCGCCGATCATGCGCTTGCGGCTGGCGCCGACGTAAAGCGGATGGCCAAGGCCGTGGAAGATCGCGAGGCCGTTCATCAGCGCGAGGTTCTCGGCCAGGGTCTTGCCGAAGCCGACGCCGGGGTCGAGCATGATGTTCTCGGGCCGGATGCCCGCGGCCAGGCACTCGTCCCGGCGCCGTTCGAGCCAGTCGTAGACGTCCAGCACCACGTCGGCGTAAGTGCCGTTGGAATGGAGGTCGTCCGCCTTGCCCGGCGCGTGCATCAGCACCACCGGCGCGCCCGATGCCGCCGCGAGTTCGACGCTGCGCGGATCGTAGCGCAAGGCCGAGACGTCGTTGATGATATGCGCGCCCGCTGCCAGCGTGGCTTCCATCACCGCCGGTCGGCGGGTGTCGACACTGATCGCAGCCCCCATGGCGACAAGCTGCTCGACCATCGGCACCACGCGCCTGATCTCATCGCCTTCCCACACCGCGCCGGCGCCGGGACGGGTGGATTCGCCGCCGAGGTCGATCATCGCCGCGCCCGCTTCGAGCATGGCGGCGGCGTGACCGGAGGCGACATCGGGCTTGTCGAGGAACGCGCCGCCGTCCGAGAAACTGTCCGGCGTCATGTTGAGGATGCCGGCGACTTGCGGCTGTTCGAGGCGGATCGTGCGCGCACCGCCGCCTGCCAGCTTCAGCTGGAGCGGTGGGTGGATCTTCTTGAAGTTTGCCCACTGTGTCTCGGCCGCAGCCGCCAGATCGTCCGGCAGCGCCGCCAGCGCGGCGGGCACATCGGCCGCGCCCAGCCGGTCGCGCGAGACCACCTTGCCGTTTTCCCGCACGATCAGCGCGAAGCGGCTGGCCCAGACCAGCGAACCGGCGAGGCGGACGGCCTCGCCGTCCTCGCACTGCGGGCTTTGGGCGAAGGCGATGGGCTGGATGTAGATCTGGCGAGTCATGGAGCGGCCCTTAGCCTTTGCGCGGGCCACGCAGAACAGGTTTCGGGGCCCACCCCGTATTTTGCCCAATCACCTCTCGCTAAGAATGAACCGCCCTTCGATCGGTCTCGAAGGGCGGTTCAGAAGCCTCAGGGCTCGGTGGCCAGAATGTAAAGCTGGCGGATCGCGTCGATCGGCTTGACCTGACCTTCATGCTCAAGGTGCCAGAACGTCCAGCCGTTGCACGAAGGCGCGCCCTGGAGTTCCTTGCCAAGGCCGTGGATCGAGCCGGTCACCTTGTCGGCGGCCAGCGAACCATCGGCGCGCACCACAGCGCGGAAGCGGTTCTTCTTGTCCGAAAGCACCGTGCCGGGGGCGATCCAGCCGGTCTCGATCAGCGTGCCGAACGCCACCTTGGGCGCGGTGCGCTTCGACTGCATGGTCTTGAGGGCACGCTCGTCGAGCGGCAGCGCCATCTCGATGCGCTCCAGCGCGGCTTCGCGGTAGTCACCCTCACGCTCGCAGCCGATCCACTCGCGGCCGAGGCGCTTGGCGACGGCGCCGGTGGTGCCGGTGCCGAAGAACGGGTCGAGCACGACGTCGCCCTCGTTGGTGGTGGCCAGCATCACGCGGTAGAGCAGCGCCTCGGGCTTCTGGGTCGGGTGAACCTTGCGGCCGCCCTTCTTGAGGCGCTCGGCACCGTTGCAGATCGGCAGGACCCAGTCCGAACGCATCTGCAGCTCGTCGTTCAGCGTCTTCATCGCGCGGTAGTTGAAGGTGTACTTCGACTTCTCGCCCATCGAGGCCCAGATCAGCGTTTCATGGGCATTGGTGAAGCGGGTGCCCTTGAAGTTCGGCATCGGGTTGGCCTTGCGCCACACGATGTCGTTGAGGATCCAGAAGCCCATGTCCTGCATGATCGCGCCGAGGCGGAAGATGTTGTGGTACGAACCGATCACCCACAGCGAGCCCTCGGGCTTGAGCACGCGGCGGGCCTCGGTCAGCCAGTCACGGGTGAACTGGTCGTAGACGGCGAAGCTGGAGAACTTGTCCCAGTCGTTGGTGACAGCGTCCACATGGCTGCCGTCCGGACGCGACAGGTCGCCGCCGAGCTGGAGGTTGTAGGGCGGGTCGGCGAAGACCATGTCGACGCTGGCGTCGGGAATGGTGCGCATCGCCTCGATGCAGTCGCCCGGGATGATCTGGCCGAGGGGCAGCAGTTCCTTCGGCGTCGGCGCGGGTGCGCGAGCGCGGATCTTCTGCTTGACGAGTAGCTGGCCCATGTTTGCTCCGGGGAATTTGAACTGTGGATTGACTCCCCAATGAGTCTTTCGGGATTCACCGTCAAGCTGCGACTCGCCGGATTCCCTAGTGATTCACCTGTTCAGCACTATGGAACAAAACGAATCCCACACAAGATATCGAGTCATGAGGGAATCACCTGACTCAACATCTTGGGGTTCGCGACTCGGCAGCGACTCGCGCGATTCCGGCAAATTTTTTTATCAACACCGCCGCATGCGAAATGCACAGCCGCGTCGTTGAACCTGCCCGAGTCCGGCAGGGCGCGATGAAATTCAAATCCCCGCGTAGTCGACCCCGGTCATCGCCGCGCTGATCTCCCAGAGCCGCCGCGCCGCGTCGGGATCGGTGGCGGAAGCCCTGCGCCTGGCCACGCCCGAGGGGCCGGAGAGTTCGCCAAAACGCTGCGGGCCGTAATATTGCCCCGGCTCGACCGCCCCCGTCGCCACCTGCAAGGTCGGCCAGGCGCCGTCCTCGGCATTGTTGAGCACCCGCCCCGCAATCGGGAAGAGCGCCCGGAATGCCAGCGAGTGGCGTCCCAGTTCGGTGGAAGCCACCCCCGGATGGCAGGCCAGGGCCGTGACCGGCGAACCCGCCGCGCGCAGGCGCCGGTCGAGTTCGTACATGTGCAGCAGGTTCATCAGCTTGCTGTCGCCATAGCGCTTGGAGCGGCTGTAGCCGCGATGCGCGTCGAGATCGTCCCAGTCGACCCTGCCGCGCCGGTGGGCAAGGCTGGCGGTAATGACAACGCGGCCAGCCTGAACTTCGGCGAGCTTGGGCAGCAGCAGCCCCGTGAGCGCAAACGTGCCAAGGTGGTTCACGCCGAACTGCAGTTCATGCCCCTGCACGGTGCGCTCCAGCGGCGGCACCATGACGCCGGCGTTGTTGACCAGCACATCGAGCCGGGGCTCGTCCCGCGCCACGATGCCTGCGCATTCGCGCACGCTGGCAAGGTCCGCCTGATCGAGCGGCACGAAGGCGAGATTGGCGCCGGGCACCTCCATGCGGATGTGCTCCATGGCGAGCCGGGCCTTGTCCTCACTGCGGCAGGCCAGCAGCACGCGGGCGCCGCGCGCGGCCAGCACTCTTGTCACCTCGAAGCCGAGGCCGGTATTGGCGCCGCTGACAAGGAAGCACTTGCCGGCCTGCCCGGTCACGTCGGCCGCGGTAAATCCCGTCACAACATCATCTCCAGTTGAGCGACCGGCGCGAAGCTGCGGCGGTGGTGGATGGTGGGCCCATGGACGCGCAGCGCCTCGAGGTGCTGGGCGGTGCCGTAGCCGGCATTGCGCTCCCAGCCGTAGTGTGGATGGACCAGCGCCAGATCGCGCATGATGCGGTCGCGGTGTTCCTTGGCGATGATCGAGGCGGCGGAAATGCACGGCTCCACCGCGTCGCCGCCAACGATGGCGCGGGCCTTCCAGCGCCACTCCGCCGTGCGGCCCTGCGGGGTCATGTTGCCGTCGATCAGGACCTCGTCCGGCTCCTCGCCCAATTGCGCGCAGAGCGCGGCGACCGCGCGGGTCATCGCCAGCATCGTCGCGCCGAAGATGTTGAGGCGGTCGATCTCCTCCACGTCCACCACGCCCACCGCCCAGCGGCAGCGGCGCTTGATCGCCTCTTCCAGTTCGGCGCGGCGCCGGGCGGAAAGCTTCTTGGAATCGTCCAGCCCCGCAGGCCGGGGCTTGCACAGCACGACCGCGCCCGCCACAACCGGCCCTGCCAGAGGGCCACGCCCTGCCTCATCCACCCCGATGATCAGGCGGCCCGGTGCGCTGGCGGCAAGGGATTTACTCGACGTGACCAAGCGGAAAAACTCCAGATCGTTCCTGGCTGCGGTATCGCCCGTCGCCTGCATCCTCGCAAGCTGCGGTGCGGCAGGCTCGGGGGATAAGGCCTCGGCGGCCGCGACCGAGGCGGCGCCCTTCAAGGTGGAACAGGTCGCCGCGTTCGACGAGTCCTGGGCGATGGACATCGACGCGGCCACCGGGGCCATGATCGTCACCGAGAAGAAGGGCGCGATCCGCCTGCGCCTGGCCGACGGCACCCTGGGCGAAGTCTCCGGCGCACCGACGGTCGCCTACGGCGGACAGGGCGGGCTTGGCGACGTGATCTTCGCACCGGGGCAAAGCGGCAAGACGCCGGCCAAGACCCTGGACGGCCGCGTGGTCTATCTCAGCTGGGCCGAGGCGGGCGAAGGCGAGACGCGCGGCGCCGCCGTCGGCAAGGCCACCCTCTCCTGCCCGCAGCCGGCAAGCTGCGCGCTGCAGGGCCTTCAGGTGATCTGGCGCCAGACCCCCAAGGTTTCCGGCGAAGGCCACTATTCGCACCGCCTGACCTTCTCGCCCGATGGCCAGTACCTCTTCGTCAGTTCCGGTGAGCGGCAGAAGTTCACGCCTGCGCAGGATCTTGGCACCAATCTCGGCAAGATCGTGCGCCTGCTGCCCGATGGCACGCCCGCCCCGGGCAACCCCTTTGCCGGTAGACCCGCCCCGACCAGCCAGATCTGGTCCTACGGTCACCGCAATGTCCTTGGCCTCGTGTTCGACGACAAGGGGCGGCTCTGGGATCTCGAGCATGGACCTGCGGGCGGTGACGAGATCAACCTGGTGAAGCCGGGGCAGAACTATGGCTGGCCGCTGGTTTCGGACGGCGACCACTATGACGGCAAGCCGATCCCGCGCCACAAGACCCGTCCCGATCTTGCCGCGCCGGCGATCAGCTGGAACCCGGTGATCGCGCCGGGAGACTTCATCTTCTATACCGGCGACCGCTTCCCGCAGTGGAAGGGCAAGTTCGTGATCGCCTCGTTCTCCGAACCCGGCCTCGTCACCGTGCGGATCGACGGCGAGAAGGCGATCGAGGAAGCGCGCTACCCGCTCGGCAACCGCATCCGCGAGATCCAGCAGGGCCTCGACGGATCGATCTGGCTGCTGGAAGACGGCCCGGCGCCGGATTCCGGGCACCTGCTGCATCTCACGCCGCAAACCTAGGCGGCTATTTGAAATTCGCTGCAGGCGAATTTGCGGCACCAGCCCACTCCCGTCCCGAAGAACACGAAAAGGTCCGGCGGACCTTTTCGCTGAGGGGGCCGACCACCCACTAGTGTACCCTGATGGGTGGTCGGGTGGGGGAGTGGGCTGGTGCCGCCACGAAAATGCCGGGACGGCATTTTCCAAACAGACACTAATCCCGCATTAGCCGAATTGAATCGACAAAGGCGCGCGCCAATCCTATCGGCGCGCGCCATGTCCGAAACCATCCCCGACACCGCCACGCTCATCCCGCTCGACAATGTCGATCCCGCGCTCGTCGAAGCGCTGCTCGACCGTGCGTTCGAGCCGGAGCGACACACGCGCACCGCCTACAAGGTACGCGAGGGGACCGAATGGCTGCCCGGCCTGTCCTTCGCCGCGCTCGACAGCGCCGAGATGCTGGTCGGCTCGATCCAGTGCTGGCCGGTGGCACTCACCGATGGCGAAGGCCGTGCCCATCCGCTGATCATGGTCGGCCCGGTCGCCGTGCTGCCCGAACTGCAGGGACAGGGCTTCGGCAAGGCGCTGGTATCGGCCAGCCTCGCCGGGATCGACGCCCGCGCGCCGCTGCCGCAAGTGCTGATCGGCGATCCCGAGTACTACGAGCGCTGGGGCTTCACCAGCGAGGCCACCGGCGGCTGGAGCCTGCCCGGCCCGTTCGAGCAGCACCGCCTGCTGGTGCGCAGCGAAAATCCCGCCGTCCTCCCGCGTGAGGGCATGCTGGGGCCCTGGCTCCGCTAATTGGGGCTGCGCTGATTGGGGCTGCGCTGATCCACAACAACCGGCCCGCGTTAAATCGCAGGCTGGACCTTGGCGCGGGCGTCCCTATCTGGCATCGCGATAGCCATGCCTTATGACGTGCCGCCCGATCTGAACGCGCTGACGCTCTCGCAAGCGGCCGAACTCATGGCCGCGCGCAAGTTGCCGCCGGTGTCGCAGTGGTCGCCTGCGGTCATCGGCGACAGCGAAATGCGCATCGCGGCGGATGGCCGCTGGTTCCATCAGGGCGGTGAGATCCGCCGTCCCGCGATGGTCCGCGCCTTCGCCTCGCTGCTGCTGCGCGACGATGAGGGCCGGCACTGGCTGGTCACGCCCGCCGAAAAGCTTTCCATCGAAGTCGAGGACGCCGCCTTCATCGCCACCGACGTGCGCGCCGAGGGCGATGCGCTGGTTTTCCGCCTCAACACCGACGATCTTGTCATCGCCGGGCCCGACCACCCGATCCGCAGCCATGGCGATCCCGAAACCCCGGCGATCTACCTTTCCGTGCGCAACGGCACCGAAGCCCGCCTCAACCGCAGCACTTATGGCCAGCTTGCCGAAATCGCGTTCGCGGGCGGCGATCTGTCGGTAACCAGCCAGGGCGCGACGTTCGATCTGGTGCCGGCATGAGCCTGCTGTTCGACCGCCTGCGCCCGCGTTTCGAGGCCGCCCACAGGAACGCCCCGCCACAGCTCTGGCTCGATCCGCGCATCGAGAATATCCCGGAGTTCAAGCCCGCCGCCGTCCTCATCACGCTGACCGAGCGGGAAAAACCCGGCACCCTGCTGCTCCACCGCCCCTCCACCATGCGCGCCCATCCCGGCCAGATCGCGTTTCCCGGCGGCCGGCTGGATGACGGCGAGACCGCGATCGAAGCGGCTCTGCGCGAAGCGGACGAGGAACTGGGCATCCATCCGCGCGACGTGCAGGTGCTGGGCACCAGCGACGTCTACCGCACCGGCAGCGGCTACGAGATCACCCCGGTCCTCGCGGTGATCCCCGCCGACCTGCCGATCCACCCCAACCCGGCCGAAGTGGCGCAGTGGTTCGAGGCGCCGATGGGCTATCTCCTCGATCCCGCCAACCAGCAGCACTGCTCGGTCGAGTGGGAAAACCGCTACCACCGCTTTGTCGAGATCAACTGGCACGACCACCGCATCTGGGGCGTGACCGGGGCGATCCTTCACAACCTTTCCCGCAGGCTCGACTGGAATGACTGAACACTTGCCCGCCCGCATCGCACCCGAATGGATGCACCGGGAGGACATCGCCGCGCTGGTCGACACGCTGGGCGCGCAGAACGTCCGCTTCGTCGGCGGCGCCGTGCGTGACACGCGGCTCGGCCTGCCGGTGAAGGACATCGACATGGCCACCACGCTGGAACCGGACGAAGTGATGATCCGCCTCAAGCGCGCCGACATCCACCGCGTGCCGACCGGCATCGAACACGGCACCGTGACCGCCGTGCTGCCCGGCGGGCCGGTGGAGATCACCACCCTGCGCCACGACGTCTCCACCGACGGTCGCCGTGCCACCGTGGAGTTCGCCGAGGACTGGCGCGACGATGCCGCCCGCCGGGACTTCACGATCAACGCACTCTATGCCGATCCGCTGAACGGCGAAATCGTCGACTATTTCGGCGGCCTTGCCGACCTTGCCGAGCGCCGCGTGCGTTTCATCGGCGACGCCCGCCAGCGCATCCGCGAGGATCACTTGCGGATCCTGCGCTACTTCCGCTTCCAGGCCCGGTTCGGGTCGCAACCGGCGGACGAGGAAGCCGAACGCGCCTGCTCCGAACTCGCCGCCACGCTCAAGGGCCTGTCCCGCGAGCGCGTGGGCATGGAGATGATGAACCTCCTCGGCCTGCCCGATCCCGCGCCGACCGTAGCGCGCATGGCAGAGCTTGGCGTGCTTGCCGTCATCCTGCCCGAAGCCGATCCCGCTGCCCTTGCCGCGCTGGTCGCTGCCGAGCAGGCACAGGACATCGGCCCCGATCCGCTGCGCCGTCTTGCCGCGCTGCTACCGGCGCAAGTGCCGCTGGCCGAACAGGTTGCCTCGCGCTTTCGCCTCTCCGGCGCGCAGAAAAAGCGCCTGGCCCTCGCCGCCGCGCGCGAGGCCGAGCCCGGCGAGGCCCGCGCCCTCGCCTACCGCCTCGGCCAGGACGGCGCGCTCGACCGGCTGCTGATCGCCGGGGCCGACGCCGCATCGATCACCGGCTGGCAGATCCCCGCGTTTCCGCTGAAAGGCGGCCAGATCGTCGCTCGCGGCGTCAGCGCCGGGCCGCAAGTCGCCCGCCTGCTGCGCCGCGTGGAAGAGCGCTGGATTGCCGAAGGCTTCCCCGCGGCGGCCCGCGTCGATGCCCTGCTCGACGCCGAACTGGCGGAGCAGAACTCGTGAATCTCGGCGAACTATCCGAATTCCTCTACCAGAAGCCGCTGATGGCGCTGACCATCGCGGCGATCCTGGTCTCGATCCTGGCGGGCATGCTGACGGTGCGTTACCCGCGCCTCAGCCACGGGCTGCGCAACACCTCCTATCTGGGCCTCACCGCCGCCCTGCTGCTGACCGTGGCCAGCCTCGCCGGCAACGCCCACCGCTCCGACGCCGCGCTCTGGCTCGACCAGTTGCGCCCGGCCACGGTGCAAGGCGCGCAGACCGTGCTACCGCTGCGCACCGACGGACATTTCTGGGTGGAAGCGCAGCTCAACGGCCAGCCGGTGAACTTCCTCATCGATACCGGCGCGACCTATACCGGCATCTCGCAATCCGTCGCCCAGCGCGCCGGGATCCTGCCGGACGACGGCGATCAGGGCGTGATGCTGGATACCGCGAACGGCACCATCGTCGCCCGCATGGCGACCGCCGGCTCGCTGCGCTTCGGCTCGATCGAGGCGACCTCGCTGCCGGTCGCCATCGGGCCGGACAACGAGGTGGAAACCAATGTGATCGGGATGAACCTGCTCTCGCAGCTCGGATCGTGGCGGGTGGAGAACAACCAGCTGATCCTGGTGCCCAAGGCTGCCGCTTCGGGCGGGTGAAGAAGAAAGGTTAAAGCAGGGGAGCGTAGCCTGAGCCGTCGCACGCCCTCACAACAAACACCTCGTCGCCCCCGCGCAGGCGGGGGCCCCGCTACCTTCTGCCAAACCGCGAAGGAAAAGCGGGGTCCCCGCCTGCGCGGGGACGACAAGGTTTAATCTCGCAAAAGCTAACCCTGGAACTTGTTGTCGCGCGGGAATCCGGTCGGCGGCAAGCGGCCGGCCGCGCCGCGCGCGACCTTCCACAGGCCCATGTCCTTCTCGTTGCGCGTGCGGCCGGTCTCGCCGCCCATCGTCCACGAAAGACCATCCTCCAGCCTGAGGGTAATGAGGTCCGACAGCCCGCCGTCGCGGTAGCGCTGGAGCGTGACGCCCTGCCCCTTGGCCATCAGCGGCAGTTCCTCGAGGCTGAAGATCACCAGCTTGCGGTTGTCGCCCACCACGGCCACGTGATCGTGCTCCGCCGGAATCTCGCGCACGATCTTGAGGTGGATGCCCGGCTTGGTGGACATTACCGCACGGCCCTTGCGGGTTTCGGCAAGCAGGTCCTCGGCTTCCACCGCGAAGCCGCGCCCGATGTTGGAGGCCAGCAGGATCTGCGACTTCGGCTTGTAGACCAGCGCGGCGATGATGTGCGCATCGGCATCGATGTCGACCATCGTGCGGATCGGCTCGCCAAACCCGCGCGCACCCGGCAGCTTGTCGGCGCCGACCGTGTAGAAACGGCCATTGTCGAGCGCGATCAGGATCTTGTCGGTGGTCTGCGCATGGAAGGCGAAAGCCGGGCCATCGCCTTCCTTGAACTTGAAATCGCCGTCCAGAGCCACGTGCCCCTTGGCCGCACGCACCCAGCCGCGCGCCGAGAGGATCACCGTCACCGGCTCCTTCTCGATCATCGCGTCCATGCTGAACTCGACCGTCGGCCTGGCCTGCGCGATCGTCGTGCGGCGACGGCCGAGCACGGTATCCTCGGCATATTCCTTGCGTAGCGTGGTCAGGTCGCGCTTCAGGCGCGTGCGCTGGCGGGCCGGGCTTTCGAGCAGCTTGTTGAGTTCGTCCTGCTCCTTCAGCAGGTCCTCATGCTCCTTGCGAAGCTCCATCTCCTCCAGCTTGCGCAAGGAACGCAGGCGCATGTTGAGGATGGCTTCGGCCTGACGGTCGGTCAGCTCGAACTCGGCCATCATCACCGCCTTGGGCTCGTCCTCGGTGCGGATGATCTCGATGATCCGGTCGAGGTTGAGGTAGGCGATGATGTAGCCGGCAACCAGCTCCAGCCGCGAGGCGATCTTTTCCAGCCGGTGCCGGGTGCGGCGCAGCAGGATGTCGATCTGGCTGTAGACCCATTCGGACAGCAGCAGCTTGAGGCCCATCACCCCCGGCGTGCGGTGCGAATCCAGCACGTTGAGATTGAGCGAGAAGCGGCTTTCGAGATCGGTGAGCTTGTAGAGGCTCTCCTTCAGCATCTCGGGATCGACGTTGCGGCTCTTGGGCACAAAGACGATGCGGATCTGCTCGTCGCTCTCGTCGCGGATGTCTTCGAGGATCGGCAGCTTCTTGTCGCCGATCAGCGCGGCGACCTGCTCGATCAGCTTGCCCTTGGGCAGCATGTAGGGGATTTCGGAAATGACCAGCTGCCACTGGCCGCTGCCCAGCTTCTCGATCCCGGTCTCTTCCCAGTTGCCCGCCTCGTCCTTTCCGGTCGAGAACCGGCCGCGCACGCGGAACGCGCCCTTGCCGGTCTCGTAGGCGTGGCTGATCGCCTCGGGGCTGTCGACCACCAGGCCGCCGGTCGCGAAGTCCGGGCCGTGGAACACCTGCATGAGCTGGTCATGCTCGGCCTGGGGATTGTCGATCAGCATCATCGTCGCATCGATGATCTCGGCGACGTTGTGGCTGGGGATCGAGGTGGCCATGCCCACGGCGATGCCGGTCGAGCCGTTCGCCAGCAGGTTCGGGAACATGCCGGGGAAGATGTCCGGCTCGCTCTCTTCGCCGTTGTAGGTGGGAACGAAATCGACGGTGCCTTCGTCCAGCCCCGCCATGAGGTGGATCGCCGTGCGTGTCAGGCGCGCTTCGGTATAGCGGTAGGCGGCGGCGTTATCGCCGTCGATATTGCCGAAGTTGCCCTGCCCCTGCACCAGCGGATAGCGCAGCGAGAAGTCCTGCGCGAGGCGGACCATCGCATCGTAGACCGAGGCGTCGCCATGCGGGTGGTATTTGCCGATGACGTCGCCGACGACGCGGGCCGACTTCTTGTAGGCACTGGCGGGATCGAGCTTGAGCTGCCGCATCGCCCAGAGCAGGCGGCGGTGCACCGGCTTCATCCCGTCGCGCAAGTCCGGCAGCGAGCGCGCCGTGATCGTCGAGAGCGCATAGACGAGGTAGCGCTGCGAGAGCGCGGCATCGAAAGGCGCGTCGACAATGGCGTCGAACGGATCGGAGTCTTCGTCGGTCGTGGTCACCATGCGCGGAACCTAGCAGCGCCCCGCCCGGTGCCAAGTCGGATTCCAGCGTTTTCCAGAGCTTGGTTTCCCGATTCGTTCCGATTTATCGCGATCAGCCGATCTGCATGTCCCGCGAGAGGCCGGGGATGCGCACTTCAAGGCCGTCGAGCGCGTCCGTCAGTTCGATCTGGCAGGCAAGGCGGCTGGTGCGGGTGACGCCGGCGGCAAGGTCCAGCATGTCTTCCTCGTCGTTGGAGGCAGGCTCCAGAACGTCGAACCAGTCGGGCGAGACGATCACGTGACAGGTGGAACAGGCCATCTGCCCCTCGCAGGTTCCCTCAAGCGGCATGCCGCAGCGCTGCGCAAGCGCAAGCAGGCGCGTGCCCGGTTCGGCCTCGGCCGTGACGGAGGCTCCTTCGGCGGTAACAAATCTGACGTTCAACAATTCAGACTCCCTGCACCGCTGCCGCGGCTTCTATTCGTGTGCAGGCATCCTCGATTTCCCTGAGGCCACTATATCTCCCGAATCCCAGACGGATAGAGCTTTTGGCCTCCGCGTCCGAAAGTCCCAGTGCCTTGAGCACGTGACTGGGCCGTCCCGAGCCGCTGGCGCAGGCGGAACCGGCGGAAAACGCGATGTTCCGAAGGTCCGACATCAGCCGCGCGACATCGAGCCCCGCCAGCCGCAGATTGAGGTTTCCGCGCCAGCGATGCTCGGCCGAGCCGTTCAGCACCCAGCGGGCAAGGATCGCGCGGGCGTGGGCCCAGAGCATTTCGACATGGGCGGCGTCCTCGTCCATGCGGGTCGCCGCCAATGCCGCCGCCGCGCCGAACCCGGCACAGAGCGCGGGGCTCAGCGTGCCGGAGCGCAGGCCCTGCTCCTGACCGCCGCCGTGGATCAGCGGCTTGAGGTCGATCCCATCGCGAATCCACAGCGCGCCGATGCCCTTGGGGCCGTAGAGCTTATGCGCCGAGATCGCGATCAGGTCCGCGCCCTGGGGCGCGGCGAGCTTGCCCGCGCCCTGCACCCCGTCGCACAGGAACAGCGCGCCTGCCCGGTGCGCCGCCTCGGCCAGCGCCTCGACCGGCTGGATCGTGCCGATCTCGTTGTTGACCTGCATCACCGCGACAAGGCCGGACCCCTCCGGGATCGATGCATCGCTGGCGATCAGTCCTTGGCCATCGACGGGCAGCACCGACACCTCGGGATCGATCGCCCGCGCGGTGTCCAGCACGGCGGCATGCTCGATGGCCGAAACGGCGAGACGCCGCGCGCCGCTGCCCTGCAGCGCGAGGTTGATCGCCTCGGTAGCGCCCGAGGTGAAGATCACCCTCCCACCCGGCGGCAAAAGCGCCGCAACCTGCTCGCGCGCGACCTCGACGATGGCGGCGCCGCCGCGCCCCGGCCGATGCGGGCTGTGCGGATTGGCGAACCCCATGCCCTCAGGCCCGCCCAGCCAGGGCAGCATGGCGTCGCGCGCCTCCGGGGCGAGCGGGGTGGTGGCCTGATAGTCGAGGTAGATCACGCGTTCACCTGCGCCCAGGCCTCGGCAAAGGCATCGAGTTCGGCGGGCGTGGTGTTCCAGCCGATGCTCACACGCACGGTGCGGCGGGCAAGATCCTCGTCGATGCCGAAGCCCTTCAGCACCCGGCTCTGCTTGAGCGTACCCGAGGAACAGGCGCTGCCCGCCGAGATCGCGAAGCCCATCGCATCCATGCGGATGAGCATTGCCGTCGCCGCCAGACGCGGCGCGGCCACGGCAAAGATATGCGAGCACTGCACCCCGGGCTGGATCACCTCGCCATGCCTGAACAGCGCGTTCTTGAAATCGAACCGCTGCTCGGCGGTGGTTGCCCAGTCCTCCAGCCCGCGCGCCTCAAGCGCCGCTGCAAAGCCCATCGCGCCGGGCAGGTTTTCGGTGCCCGCACGGTAGCCGCGCTCCTGCCCGCCGCTCGGCTCCAGCATGGCCCAGTCCTTCACCAGCAGCGCGCCGATGCCGATCGGGCCGCCCAGCTTGTGCGCCGACAGCACCACCATGTCGGCATCGGGAAGCGGCGCCTTGCCGGCGCTTTGCGAACAGTCCGCCAGCACCAGCCCGCCCGCCGCGCGCACCTGCTCGATCAGCGGATTGCGTGCGTAGGGCAGCAAGATCGTGCCGGTTTCCGAATTGACCGACTGGACCGCGACCACCGCCCGTCCACCGTCAGCCAACGCAGCCGCCAGAGCCTCGGGATCGACCTCGCCTTCGCGCACCGGCAATTCCAGCGCGCCGGGCGCGGCACGAAACACCGCATCGTGCTCCACCGCCGAGACCAGCCGCCGCTCCGCCTTGGCCCGGCCAAGCCCAATCGCCAGGGCCTCGCTGGCGCCCGAGGTGAAAATCAGTTCACCCTGCCAGCCGAGCGCCTGTTTCACCCGTTCGCGCGCCTGCTCCAGCGCGGCGCGGGCGGCGCGTCCGGCCTTGTGCGGACTGGACGGATTCGCCCAGATCGCGGCGCCTTCAAGCCAGGCTTCGCGCGCTTCGGGCATGATCGGAGTGGTCGCGGCGTGATCGAGATAGATCGTTTGAGAGGCCATGTTCTGCAAAAGTTGTTTTTGGGCCCAGTGTTTCTATATAGCGATCCATTCCTTTACCACTCCCGTGAATGTCGATGCGGCCAATGGCCGGCGGTATTTCGCGGGAGTTTCAACAGGTCAGGCCCGCAAAACACATGCCATCAGTCATCTTTCCCGGACCCGAAGGCCGCCTCGAAGGCCGCTTCCAGCCCGCAACGCGCCCGCGCGCACCGGTGGCGATGATCCTCCACCCGCACCCGCAGGCGGGCGGCACGATGAACGACCGCATCACCCAGCACCTCTACAAGACGTTCGTGGCGCGCGGCTTCGCGACGCTGCGCTTCAACTTCCGCGGTGTCGGCCGCAGCCAGGGCAGCTTCGACAACGGCGTGGGCGAACTGTCCGACGCGGCAGCGGCGCTCGACTGGGTGCAGTCGATCCACCCCGAGGCTTCGTCCACCTGGATCGCGGGCTATTCGTTCGGCGCGCTGATCGGCATGCAGCTGCTGATGCGCCGCCCGGAAATCCGCGGCTTTATCTCGGTGGCGCCGCCGGCCAACATGTACGACTTCTCGTTCCTCGCCCCCTGCCCGGCCTCGGGCATCATCATCCAGGGCGCGGCGGACACGGTGGTGACGCCCAATGCCGTGCAGAAGCTGGTCGACAAGCTGCGCACGCAGAAGCACATCACCATCCACCACGACGAGATCCCGCGCGCGAACCACTTCTTCGAGAACGAGATGGACGACCTGATGCGCTCGGTCGACAACTACCTCGACATGCGCCTCGCGCCGGATTGCCCGATCAAGTAATCGGCGCGAGACCGCGGACCGGAAAACACGAGGCGTCGGAGAGCTACTCCGGCGCCTTTTCCTTTGCTGCCGCCGCCACCGTCTCGCCGCGGCCCGTCGGCACCACCAGGATCGCCACGTTCACCGCCATCACGGCCGCCAGCACCAGCATCAGCACCGCCTGCCTGCGATAGCCGCCGCGCCGGAACAGCGCGGTCGCCCCCAGCACAAGCGCGGCAATGGCAAGAACGAGCAGGGAAAGCGCAATATCCATGGCTTATCCCCTAGCCCAGCACGGCGGCGCAATCGAGCGGGTTTGACAGCGGGCCCCGCGCTCGCCAGTTTCGCCGGCCATGAACAACCACGTCATGGGAAGCGCGCCCCTCTCGCGCCGCACCACGCTACAGCTTCTCGCCACCGGCACGGCCGCGCTCGCGCTGCCGGGCGCCCGCGCGCTGGCCGCCTCGCCTGCCGCGCCGACAAGCGCCGCGCCGCTGCTCGATGCGGTCGCCTGGGACCTGATCCGGCACGCCCCCGAAACCGCCACCACGCTTGGCGTCGATACCGGCACCCATGCCGCGCTGCGATCGCAACTGGAGGACCGCTCCTTTGCCGGACGCGCGGCGCTTGCCGACACGCTGCGCGGCGATCTTGCCAAAGTGCAGGCCTTCAACCCCAGCCACCTGAACCATGCCGAGCGCACCAGCCTGGCGGTGATCCGCAGCGCCTACAAGACCTCGCTCGACGGTCTTGCCCTGCCCTACGGCGACGTTGCCGTCGGCGGCTGGCGCAACACCCCCTACGTGGTGATCCAGAACGTCGGCGCCTATCTCGACACGCCCAAGTTCCTCGATGCCGACCACCAGGTGAAGACCGCCGAGGACGCCGAGGCCTATGTCGCGCGCCTCTCGCAGTTCGACAGCCAGCTCGACGGCGAACTGGAGCGCATGCGCGCGGCGACCGACCAGGGCCTTGTCCCACCCGACTTCCTGCTGGACCGCGCCATCGCCCAGATGGAAAGCACCCTTGCCGATGCCCGCGATGGCGGCGGCGGCATGGTCTCCTCGCTGGTCAGCCGCACCAAAACGATCCCCGGCGACTGGGAAGGCCGCACGAAGAGGATCGTGGCGGGCGAAGTGGTGCCCGCGCTCGAACGCCAGCTCGCCGAACTCAAGCGCCAGCGCGGCCTTGCCAAGAGCGACCCCGGCATGAGCGCGCGCCCGCACGGCGACGAATTCTACGCCTGGGCCCTGCGCGCCAGCACGACCACGACCGTCCCCGCCGCGCAAATCCATGAGCGCGGCCTCGAGGAACTGGCCGTGCTTCACGCCCGCATGGAGCCGATCCTGAAGTCGCTCGGCTACACGCAGGGCACCGTGGGCGAGCGCATGACCGCGCTCGGCAGCGACAAGCGCTTCATGTTCCCCGAGGGCGATCCCGGCCGCGCCGAGATCATGGCCTTCATCCAGAAGCGGGTGGACTGGATCCGCGCGCAGATGCCGCGCGCCTTCCGCGATCCGGTTTCGGGCAAGGTGGAAGTGCACCGCCTGCCGCTTGCCGAGGAACCCGGCGCCCCCACCGCTTACGGCGGCGGCGGCTCGAAGGACGGCACGGTGCCGGGCAAGATGTGGATCAACCTGCGTTCCACCGACCTGCACCGCAAGTACGACCTGCCCACGCTGGTCCATCACGAGGCGATCCCCGGCCACGTCTGGCAGGGCGAATATGCCAACCGCCTGCCGCTGATCCGCTCGATGCTGGCGTTCAACGCCTATTCGGAAGGCTGGGCGCTTTACGGCGAGCAGCTGGCCGACGAACTGGGCGCCTACGACAACGATCCGGTCGGCCGCCTCGGTTACCTCCAGTCGCTGGCCTTCCGCGCCTGCCGCATGGTGGTCGACACCGGCCTCCACACCAAGGGCTGGGGCCGCGAACAGGCGGTGCAGTTCTTCATGCAGAAGAACGGCAACAAGCGGGAGGAAATCGCCAGCGAAGTGGACCGCTACTGCTCCTGGCCGGGACAGGCCTGCGGCTACAAGATGGGCCATTCGGAGATCAACCTCCAGCGCAGCCGCGCGCAGCAGGCGCTGGGTTCGGCCTATGACCTGCGCGATTTCGACCAGGCCGTGGTCGACGGCGGCAACGTCCCGCTCGACGTGCTGGCCACCAACATCGACGACTACATCGCGGTAACGCGCAAGCGCTGATTTCACCGCAGACAGGAAAAGGGCGCCCCGGCCTGGCCGGAGCGCCCTTTTTGCTGCGCCGCGTTGGCGATCAGCGCTGCCCGAACAGGCCCTTGGCGGCATCGGTGATGTCGTCGATCACGCTGCCGTCGCCGTCCTTGTCGAGCAAGGCCGCGAACTTTCCGGGGTCGTTCGCCAGCATGCCGGCAAACTGGCTCAGCGAGCCCTCGCCGCCGATCGCGGCGATGATCTGCTGGATCGTGTCGACACCGAGGCCGGTCTTGGCGGCGGCCAGCTGCGCGGTGTCACCTTCCTGCTGGTGCGCGAAGCCGAGCGCGGCGATCGCCTTCTCGGCCGTCGCCGGCTCGATGCCCAGCTGGCCTGCGAGGTTGGCGACATCGGGGTGTTCGCTGACCTGACCGAGAATGCCGTCGAAAAGTCCCATGTTCGTATCTCCATGAAAGAGAGGGGGGAACCGCAAGATGCACCCTATTCGTGACAAGACAAGGGCCCCGGAACGGTCGCTCCGGGGCCCTGCCCTTATTTCACGCCGAACAGCGCCGGATCACGCCGAAACGGGAGCCGCCTTGCGCACGCCTTCGTCGACATGGGCTTCGAACTGGGCGAAGTTGTCGATGAACTGCTTGACCAGCGTCTGTGCGGTCTTGTCGTACTCGGCGCCGTCCGCCCAGGCGCCGCGCGGATCGAGCAGCCGGGCATCGACGCCGGGCACCGCCACCGGAACCTCGAAGCCGAAGTTCGGATCTTCCTTGAACTCGGCCGTGTTGAGGCTGCCGTCGAGCGCCGCATTGAGCAGCGCGCGGGTGGCCTTGATCGGCATGCGCTTGATGCCTTCCATGGTCGCCTTGCCGCCCGACCAGCCGGTGTTGACCAGCCAGCACTTCACGCCGCCCTTGGCGATGCGCTCCTTGAGGAGGTTGCCGTAGACCGAGGGGTGACGCGGCATGAACGGCGCGCCGAAGCAGGTGCTGAAGGTGGCTTCCGGCTCGGTCACGCCGATCTCGGTACCGGCGACGCGCGCGGTATAGCCCGAGAGGAAGTGATACATCGCCTGGTCGGGGGTAAGCCGCGCGATCGGCGGCAGCACGCCGTAGGCATCGGCGGTGAGGAAGATGATGTTCTTGGGAACCGGGCCGAGGTTCTTCTCCGAAGTGTTCGGGATGAAGTCGATCGGGTAGGAACCGCGGCTGTTCTCGGCCAGGGAGTTGTCTTCAAGATCGATCTGGCGCGTCACCGGATCGATCACCACGTTCTCGAGCACGGTGCCGAAGCGTTTGGTGGTGGCGAAGATCTCCGGCTCGGCCTCGGCCGAGAGGCGGATCATCTTGGCGTAGCAACCGCCTTCGAAGTTGAACACGGCGGTGTCCGACCAGCCATGCTCGTCATCGCCGATCAGCGTGCGCGAGGCATCGGCCGAAAGCGTGGTCTTGCCGGTGCCCGACAGACCGAAGAACACCGCGGTATCGCCGTCCGGGCCGATGTTGGCCGAGCAGTGCATCGGCATCACGCCCTTGACCGGCAGCAGGTAGTTGAGGATGCCGAAGACCGACTTCTTCATCTCGCCCGCATAGGCGGTGCCGCCGATCAGGATCAGCTTCTCGGTGAAGTTGACCGCGATCACGGTTTCGCTGCGGCAGCCGTGACGCGCGGGATCGGCGCGGAAGCCCGGCAAGTCGATGATCGTGTATTCGGGCGCGAAATCCGCGAGTTCGGCCTCGGTGGGACGCACCAGCAGGGTGCGGATGAACAGGTTGTGCCAGGCGAATTCATTGATGACCCGCACCTTGACGCGGTGCTCGGGCTGCGAGCCGCCGAACAGGTCCGCCACGTAGAGCGTGTCCTTCTCGGCGACGGCCTTGAGGAAGTCCTCCTTGAGCGCCGCGAAGTGCTCCGGCGTCATGGCGACGTTGGTCTTGCCCCACCAGACGGTATCCTGCGTCTCGGCGTCCTTGACGATGAACTTGTCCTTGGCCGAACGGCCGGTGTGCTTGCCGGTGGCAACGACGAACGGACCGTCCGCACTCAGTACGCCTTCTCCATTGCGTACTGCATGCTCGACGAGCGGTGCCGTGCCCAGGTTTGCGAATATTTCCGCACTGGTTTCAATGCCTTGTTTGGCAAGCGAGTAGTTCAGGGTAGCGGTCAATGTCATCTCCTCCATTTTCAGACGCCAGACGACGGGGTCGTCTGGCGCCCGGACATTTTTACGCAAGACTCGGGGCCGCGCTTACGCGCCGCTCCCTTTTCGATCAAATCGCCGCAGAAATAAACCAAGCCCCTCGCGACGAACGCCATCCCTTTTGCGTCGGGAACGGAGATTGTCAGCCCGAAGCGGTCCGGCTAGGCGTACCATCCTATCGAAAAATGCTGCGACAAGAGGACAGTGCACCGCCCCATGGCAGATCCTGCGACAGCCCCCGGAGACAGTCCCGCAGCACGCGCGCAGACCATCGCGCTGGTCGATGACGACCGCAACATCCTCACCACCCTCTCGATCAGCCTGCAGGCCGAAGGTTTCGCCACGCGGGTCTATACCGACGGCGAAACCGCGCTGAAGGCCCTGCTCGACAATCCGCCCGACCTTGCCATCTTCGACATCAAGATGCCGCGCATGGACGGCCTCTCGCTGCTGCAGGCGCTGCGCGCGCAATCGAGCCTGCCGGTGATCTTCCTCACGTCCAAGGACGAGGAGCCGGACGAGGCCCTCGGCCTCGCGATGGGTGCCGACGACTATATCACCAAACCCTTCAGCCAGCGCCTGCTGGTGGCGCGCATCCGCGCCATCCTGCGCCGCAGCGAACTGACCCGCACGCCCAGCGATGCGGCCGCTGGCGAAGGCCTGCCGGACCTCGTCGTGCGCGGCCGCCTGCAACTCGACCCCGCGCGTCATCAGGTCGCCTGGGAAGGTGAGCCGGTGTCGCTGACGGTGACCGAATTCCTGATCCTCGAGGCGCTCGCCACCCGCCCCGGCGTGGTCAAGAGCCGTAACCAGCTGATGGATGCCGCCTACAGCGAGGACGTCTACGTCGACGACCGCACGATCGACAGCCACATCAAGCGCCTGCGCCGCAAGTTCCGCGCGGTCGACCCCGAGTTCGGCGCGATCGACACGCTCTACGGCGCCGGTTACTCCTTCTCCGATGCCTGAATCCCGCAGCATGGCGCCCCGCCAACAGGGCATGAAGCGCTCCCGGCGCGGCACGGGCAAACGCGGCAAGGGCAAACGGGGCAAGGGCAAGCACCGGAAAACGCCCCTCGGCATGCGGCTGGGCCTGCCCTGGCGCGTCTCGCTCACCGCGCGCATCCTCGCCGTCAACGTCATCGCCCTCGCCCTGCTGGCCGGCAGCCTGTTCTACATTGACAGCTACCGGCGCGAACTGCTGGCCGAGCGGTATCGGCTTGCCGCCTCGCAGGCCGAGATCGTTGCCCATGCGCTGACCGGCATGGACTCTGCCGATCGCCGCGCACTGATCGCCCGCATCGGCGCCGGGCAGGCGCTGCGCCTGCGCCTCTACGACGCAGGCGGCAAGCTCGTCGCCGACAGCTTCGACCTCGCGCCGCCCTCCTACCGGCTGGTCGATCCCGCCAGCGAGCCCTGGCTGCAGGATGCCGCCCGCGCCATCGACCAGGGCATGGACTTCGTTCTCGGCGCCCCGCCGATCCCGCCGTACGAGGACAATCCCGGGGCCAATGCGCGGGCATGGCCCGAGATCACCCAGGCCCTCCTCAATGGCCGCACCGAGGTCAACCACGAGGCCGCCCCCGACCAGACCCCGATCATCATCGCCGCCACGCCGGTCGGCCATGACGGCGAGGCCCTGCTGGTCACCCGCAACGCCCGCGACATCACCGAAAACGTGCGCATGGCCCGCCAGACCCTGGCGATCATCGTCGGCGGCGCCTTTGCCGTCTCGATCCTGCTCTCGCTGTTCCTGGCGCGCACCATCGTCGAGCCGCTGCGCAAGCTGGTGCGCGCCACCGTGCGCGTGCGCCTCGGACGCGACCGCAGCGTGGTCGTCCCCCGCCTGCCCGACCGCCGCGACGAGATCGGCCTGCTGGCCCGCGCCGTCTCCGACATGAGCGGAGCCCTGCGCCAGCGCATCGACGCGGTGGAGAGCTTTGCCGCCGATGTCGCCCACGAACTCAAGAACCCGCTGACCTCGCTGCGCAGCGCGCTCGAAAGCCTCGACCGGGTGGACGAGCCCGACTTGCGCCGCCAGCTGATCGGCATCGCCAAGGACGACGTGCGGCGGATCGACTTCCTCGTCACCGAGATCGCCGATGCCAGCCGCATCGACGCCGAACTCAGCCGCACGACTTTCGAGCCGGTCGACATGGGGCGCCTGGTGCGCGCGCTGACGAGCGAAAGGGCGCAGCGCGGCGTCAACGGCCATTGCCCGGTCGAAGTCCTGGAAACCAGCGAACCGGGCATGGACGAGACCACCCGCCTGATGGTGCCGGGCGACGCGCCGCGCCTTGAGCGCGTGCTCCAGAACCTGCTCGACAACGCCGTGTCGTTCTCCCCGGCCGGCGCGCCGATCGAGGTCATGCTGGCGCGCGAGGGTACGCGGGTGATCATCGCGGTATCGGACCACGGCCCGGGCATCCCCGAAGGCGCGCGCGAACGCATCTTCGACCGTTTCCACTCGCTGCGCCCTTCCGGCGAGGAATTCGGCAAGCACAGCGGCCTCGGCCTCGCCATCGCCCGCACCATCGTCGAGGCCCACTTCGGCAAGCTGCGCGCGACCGACCGGATCGACGGCGAACACGGCGCGCGGCTGGTGGTCTCGCTGCCCGCATGGCAGGGCGAATGAGCATGGACACCCCACCCGCATCCGCACCGGCACCGGCACATCCCTCCCCCTTCGCGCGCCAGTCGACCTGCGTCGCCATCGGCGGGCGCGGCGTGCTGATCGAGGGCGCATCCGGTACCGGCAAGTCCAGCCTCGCGCTGGAACTGATCGACCGGGGAGCCGCGCTGGTGGGCGACGACAGCGTGCTGCTGATGGCGGAAAACGGCGTGCTTCTCGCCCGCCCGCATCCCAATACCCGCGGGCTGATCGAAGTGCGCAATCTCGGGCTGCTGCCGTTTCCCTGCGTGGAAGAGGTGCCGCTCGCCCTGCTCGTCACCCTCGATCCCGCGGCACCGCGCTTCATCGAGATCCCACAAACCACTGAAATTGCCGGAATCCCGCTGCCACATCTGCGCCTCTGGCCGGGATCGGGACCGCTCGCGCTCAAGACCGAACTGGCACTGTCCCACTTTGGCCACAGGCCGGGCTGACCGCACCGGCACCCCCTTCCCTTTCGCGGCCGCCCGGCGCAAACAGACGCGATGAATCGCGAATCCCCGGAAAGCGGCGCATCCCCCTGCGCCGCCGTTCCTCCCCCCACCCCGGCTGCCGATCGTCAGCGTGTCCTGCTCGTCACGGGCATGCTGGGTGCGGGCAAGACCACTGCCCTGCGGGTACTCGAAGACCTCGGCTGGGAGATCATCGACAATTTCCCGGTGCGCCTGCTCGATCGCCTGATCGAACGGTCCCCGACCGCGGAAGGGTCGCCGCGCCCGCCGCTGGCGATCGGTTTCGATTGTCGCACCCGCGGCTTCGACCCGGCGCGGGTGATCGCGCAGGTCAAGGCCCTCGACGAGCGCGAGGATGTCGAACTCAACACCCTGTTCCTCGACTGTTCGAGCAAGGAACTGGAGCGCCGCTTCAACGAGACCCGCCGCCGTCACGCGCTGGCCGCCGACGCCCCGGTCGACACCGGCATCCGCGCCGAGCGTGAACTGCTGGCACCACTGCGCCGCTGGGCCGATCTCCTGGTCGAAACCACCGAGTTCACCTCGAACGACCTCCAGCGCGTGATTCGCGAAAGATTCGCAACCGAAGCGCCGGAAGACCTCACGCTGACGGTATCGAGCTTCGGTTTTTCGCGCGGGATGCCGCCGCTTGCCGACCTCGTGTTCGACATGCGCTTCGTGGAAAACCCGCATTGGGATCCGGTGCTGAGGCCGATGACCGGGCTTGATGCCCCCGTGGGCGACTATGTCCGGCAGGACCCTGCGTTTAACGAAGCTTTCACGCGGATTCGCGACCTTCTCCTGCTCCTGCTTCCACGCTATCGCACACAGGGCAAAGCCTATGTTCACGTCGCTTTCGGGTGTACGGGTGGGCGTCACAGGTCGGTATTCACCGCCGAACTCATGGCTGCGGCCTTGCGCGATGCGGGATTTTCGCCCACATTGCTGCACCGCAACCTGGGCTCGCGAGCAGCCGATCTTCTGGAAGGGGGTCAGCGGCGTGAAAAATGAACAAGTAACCTGGTCGCCCACGCAAGAAAAAGTTCGGAGCCTGCTTCCAGCATGATCGGCATGATCCTCGTCACTCACGGCAATCTAGCCGAGGAGTTCGTAAACGCGATGGAACACGTCGTCGGCGATCAGTCGGCGGTTGCAACCGTTTGCATCGGTCCCAATGACGACATGGAGCGCCGCCGCAGCGAGATTGCCGACGCGATCACCGCGGTCGACAGCGGTTCGGGCGTCATCATCCTCACCGACCTGTTCGGCGGCACGCCGTCCAACCTCGCCATTTCGCTGATGGAAGCGGGCCGCGTGGAAGTGATCGCCGGCATCAACCTGCCGATGCTGATCCGCCTCGCCAAGGCCCGCGAATGCATGTCGGTGCGCGAAGCCGCCGCCGCCGCGCGCGACGCCGGGCGCAACTACATCACCATCGCCAGCGAGTATCTGGGGCAGGATGCGGCATGAGCGATTTTCGTGAAACGGTGCTGATCGTCAACAAGCGCGGCCTTCATGCCCGCGCCAGCGCCAAGTTCGTGAACCACGTCGCCGAACTGCCGGCCACCGTGCTGGTCAAGGTCGGCAAGGACGGCACCGAGGCCGCCGGCAACTCGATCCTCGGCCTGATGATGCTGGGCGCCGCCAAGGGCGACAGCATCGAGATTTCCTGCGCGGGCGAAGGCGCCCCCGAAGCGCTGGCCACGCTCGCCACGCTGGTGCGCGACGGTTTCGGCGAAGAGTAGAAGGCAAGAGTTTTGGCCGTGCGCCGTACCATTACCGGATTTTCCAACCCGCTCGTCAAGTTCCTGCGCTCGCTGCGCGAGAAGAAGCACCGCAAGCAGGAACGGCGCTTCCTCGCCGAAGGCCTGCGCCTGCTGACAGACGCGCGCGAATGCGGCATCGTGCCCGAGATCCTGGTCATGGCAATCGGCCGTGATCCCCATCCCCTGCTCGATGCGCTGGAAGCGGCCGTTGCGGCCGCCGGCGGCGACATCGTCGAGATGGACGTGGAGATCCTCGCCAAGGTCACCGGCAAGGACAATCCGCAGGCCGTCGCCGGCGTCTTTGCCGAATTCGACACCCGCCTTGCCACCCTCGACCGCTCTGCCGCCCCGATCTGGCTGGTGGCGCAGGCGCTGCGCGACCCCGGCAATCTCGGCACCATGCTGCGCACCGGCGACGCCGTGGGCGCGGGCGGCCTGATCCTGCTGGACGACTGCGCCGATCCCTTCTCGGTCGAGGCCGTGCGCGCCAGCATGGGGGCGATCTTCACGCAGAAGATCGTCACGGCCCGCTGGGACGAGTTCCTGCCCTGGCTGCGCGAAGGCGCCGGAACGCAGGACGCCGGGGCACTGGGCGGCCAGCTGGTCGCCGCCTCGCTGCGGGACCCGACCGACTACCGCGAGGCGGCCTACGCCGCGCCCTGCTTCCTGATGGTAGGCAACGAATCGCAAGGCCTGCCGCAGGCCTACGAAGAAGCCTGCGACCTGCGTGTCACGATCCCCATGCTGGGCCGTGCGGACAGCCTGAACGCGGCGGTTGCGGGGGCAGTTCTGGCTTACGAAGCGCTCGCCCACCTGCGCCGGGACTGATTGCCGTCACCGACCGAAACCGGCAGAGGCGGGGCAAGCCCCTGCCCGCGCCTGCATCGCCGCCATTCCCGGCCCGATGGCTGTCAACGCCTCGCTGGGAACGGCATATCTGTGGCGCACGTTCATCACAGCCTCAGGTCAGCTGTGACAAGGCTTCGCCATGCTTCGTCACGCGATTTTTCCGGCCTCCTGCGCCGCCATGCTTGCGGCCTGCTCGAGCCCCGGCGGCGATGGTGACCCGCAGCTTGCCCGCACCTCCTGGCGGATTACCCTGATCGACGGCCAGCGGCCGCAGGCCGACGGCGCCAGCATCGCCTTCGTGGGCGGCAAGATCGGCGTCCGGGTGGGCTGCAACCGTCTGGACGGCCCCTGGCATGTCGACGACGACCGGCTGATCGCGGGCCCACTCTCGCTCACCGAGATGAGCTGTCCGACGCCCGCCTGGGATCAGGAAAAGGCCATCGGCGCGCTGCTCGTCGCCACGCCGCGCATGGTCGTCGACCATGGCCGGATGACCTTGCAGTCGAGCGGCCATAGCGCCGAACTGCAACGAGAGGCCGCCGTCGCCGGCAAATAGGCCCCGGGGTTCATTCGGCCGCTGCGGCGT
Source organism: Sphingomonas sp. IC081 (assembly GCF_006874585.1). Lineage (GTDB taxonomy): Bacteria > Pseudomonadota > Alphaproteobacteria > Sphingomonadales > Sphingomonadaceae > Novosphingobium. The sequence goes on along the minus strand of NZ_CP029761.1, from coordinate 1,214,933 downwards.
CCTCGCTCTCTGCATCGCTGCCTGAACCGCCGGCTGTATCGCCGGCTGTATCGCCGGAAAAGTCGGCGATCTGCCCCCCGGTTTCGGCGTAGCGCGGCATCGCTTCCACCCCCGCCACTTCATCGGAAATCTCGCGCTTGCCGATCTTGATGTGCTTTTCGGTAAGACGGCGGGCACGGCTCATCACGTTGCCTTCGTAGGTGCGGGCAAAGTCGTTGAAGCTGTTCACGGCGCGCCCCAGATGCACACCGACCTTGCCGAGATCGTCCTGCGTCTTGGCCAGGCTGTCATAGAGATCGCTGCCCAGCTTGCCGATCTCGCGCGCTTCCTTGGCGAGGCCTTCCTGCTGCCAGACCTGCGCGATGGTGCGGCAGATCGCGACCAGATTGGTCGGGCTCGCCAGCAGCACGCGCCGCTCGAAGGCATAGTCCCACAGGCTGGAATCGTGGTCGAGCGCAGCGGCGATGAAATGCTCGCCCGGCACGAACATCAGCACGTAGTCGGGCGCGTTCTCGAACTGGCTCTGGTAGCTCTTGTTGCCCAGCGTCTGGATGTGGCCTCGCATCGAGGCGGCATGCTGGTCGAGGAAGGCGGCACGCAGCGTCTCGTCCTCGGCCTCGAAGGCATCCTGATAGGCGTTGAGCGAGACCTTGGCGTCGATCACCAGCTGCTTGTTGCCGGGGATACGCACGATCGCGTCGGGACGCAGGCGGCCATCCTCGGTCTCCACCGAATGCTCGGTCACGAAATCGGTATGTTCGGCAAGGCCGCACTGTTCGAGCACGTTCTTGAGCTGCTGCTCGCCCCAGCGGCCGCGCGCCTTGGGCGCGTTGCGCAGCGAATTGCTGAGACGCGCCGCCTCGCTACGCACACGTTCCTGCCCGGCGCTCAGTTCGACAAGCTGTCCGGTCAGCGTCGCAAAGGCATCGGTGCGCTGCTTTTCAAGCGTGGCGACCTGCTCCTCGTAGCTCTTCAGGCGCTCGCCGACCGGGGCCAGCAGGGTGCGGATACGCTCGGCACTGGCCTTTTCGCTCTCCTCGAAGCGCGCGCCCGCGCGGTTGAGGAAGGCTTCCTGCGCTCCTGCCAGCACTTTGGCCCCGGCATTCTCGAACTCCTTGCGCAGCGCTTCCTGCGCTTCGATGAGGAGGCGCTTCTGCTCGTCGAAATTGGCGGATTTTTCCCGCAGGGTCGCCAGTTCCGAGGCCAGTTCGCGCTGTTCGCGGCGCAAGGCGTCGACCAGCGTCGCATGTTCGGATCGGGTAGTGTCGAGCGCCTGCGTCAGTTCGCCGCGCAGGCGCTGCTGCGCTTCGTCATGGCCGCGGCGGACAAGTTCCATCGCCTGCCCATGCTCGGCACGGGTGCGTTCGAGCGTTTCGGCAAGGTCGTCCGCCCGGCTGGCGCGTTCACCGGCGGCGGCAAGGTCGCGAATCGCGGCGCGGAACTTCTCGTCGAGTTCACGCGCTTCGCGATCGCGGGTTTCGTGGCGGTTTCGCCAGTCGGCGGCCGGCCGGGATCCGAAGAACCAGCCGGCCCCAAGACCGACAACGAGCGCGACAATGGCGACGACTGCGATTTCCATTCCGGCAGCATAGCCAGAACATTCAGGGAACGCCAGCCTTCCGGCCGGCTTTTCCCCAATGCGTGCAAATCAGGCCGCGCGGCGCAGCTTGTCGAGCTTCTTGAGTGCCATCTGGCGCTTCAGGCGCGAGAGATGATCGATGAAGAGAATGCCTTCGAGATGATCCATCTCGTGCTGGAGGCAGGTGGCCATGAGGCCGTCCATCTCTTCCTCGTGCACGGTGCCGTCAAGATCCTGCCAGCGCGCGCGGATGCGCGAGGGGCGTTCGACGTCGGCGAAGATCTCCGGCACCGACAGGCAGCCTTCCTGATAGACCGTGTGGTCTTCGGAAGGGTCGAGGATTTCCGGATTGATGAAGATCCGGGGTTCCTTCCTGGTCGGCTGGTGCGTGTGGTGGTGACCGCCATGGGCCGTGCACACTTCCGGTTCCGCATCCTCGTCGTCAGGCTGGAGATCGATCACCAGCACGCGCAGCGGCACGCCCACCTGGATGGCGGCAAGACCGATGCCCGGGGCATCGTACATGGTCTCGAACATGTCTTCGACAAGCGTCTTGAGCTCGTCGTCGAACTTTTCGACGGGGACCGAAACCTGCTTGAGACGCGGATCGGGAACTTCGAGGATTTCACGGATAGCCATGCCCGCCAAATAAGCGCGATGGCCGATTCTCGCAAGGTCGTCGGTCCGATCAGAGTGATCGTCAGGCCACCGGCCGCCTTGCGCGAATGGCCTGGGCGAGTGTTCCCTCGTCCAGATAGTCCAGCTCACCGCCCACCGGCAGGCCATGGGCCAGCTGGGTGATGCGCACGGCAAGCCCTTCAAGACGCTCGGCAATATAGTGCGCGGTGGTCTGCCCTTCGAGCGTCGCATTCATGGCGAGCACGACTTCGTCGATGCCGCCTTCCTCGACCCGGCGCAAGAGCTGGTCGATGGTCAGGTCTTCCGGCCGCACCCCGTCGAGCGCCGACAACCGGCCGCCAAGCACGTGATATCGGCCATTGAACAGCCGCGCGCGGTCCAGCGCCCAGAGGTCCGCCACTTCCTCCACCACGCAGAGCGAACCTGCATCGCGGCGCGGATCGGCGCAGATGCCGCAAGGGTTGGTGGTATCGATGTTGCCGCAGGTCCGGCACTCGACCAGCGCCTCGCGCACGGCGGCAAGCGCATCGACCAGTTGCACCAGCGAGCTTTCCCGGCGCTTGATGAGCCACAGCACCGCCCGCCGCGCGGAGCGGGGGCCAAGGCCGGGAAGGCGCGACAGCGCGGCGGTAAGCGTCTCGATCTCTTGCGATGCCATGGCGGCGGAGATAGGGCCTGCGCAGCCCAAGAGATAGTCCTTCGGAGAATTCCCCACACCATGCGCATCGTTTTCATGGGAACGCCCGATTTTGCGGTGCCCGCACTCGTCGCGCTGGTCGAGGCCGGGCACGAAGTCGTTGCCGTCTACAGCCAGCCGCCGCGCCCCGGCGGTCGCCGCGGCAAGGAGCTGACCCCCTCGCCCGTCCACAAGGAAGCCGAGGCCCGCGGGATCGCGGTGCGCCATCCGGTTTCGCTGAAGAGCGCCGAGGAACAGGAACAGTTCGCCGCGCTGGGCGCCGACATCGCCATTGTCGCCGCTTACGGCCTGCTGCTGCCGCAGGCGGTGCTCGATGCCCCGCGCCTTGGCTGCCTCAACATCCACGCCTCGATCCTGCCGCGCTGGCGCGGGGCGGCGCCGATCCAGCGGGCGATCCTGGCGGGCGATCCCACCACCGGGGTGACGATCATGCAGATGGAAATCGGGCTCGACACCGGGCCGATGCTGGCGACGCTGCGCACGACGATCGACCGCAAGACCGCCGGTGAACTCACCGCCGAACTGGCCGAAAAGGGCGCGCAGCTCATGGTCGGCACCCTGCGCGACCTTGCCGTGCACCGCGCCGTCACCCAGCCGGAAGACGGCGTGACGTATGCCAGGAAGATCGACAAGGCCGAAGCCCGGCTCGACTTCGCGGCTCCCGCCGAGCAGGTGGAGCGCCAGGTGCGCGCCTTCATGCCTGCGCCCGGCGCCTTCTTCGAACTCGATGGCGAGCGCTACAAGGTACTCGCCGCCGATCTCGCGGAGGGTTCGGGCACGCCCGGCGAAACGCTCGACGACGTTCTCACCGTCGCCTGCGGTGAAGGCGCGATCCGCGTGACCCGCATCCAGCGCGCGGGCAAGCCCGCCATGGAAGCGGCGGACCTGCTGCGCGGCCGTCCGGTCGCTGCCGGAACGAGGCTCGCGTGACCCGTTTTGCCCTCACTCTCGAATTCGACGGCGCGCCCTACATGGGCCTGCAGCGGCAGGTGCACGGGCCCTCGGTGCAGCAGAGCGTCGAGGAAGCGGCCTTTGCGCTGACCGGGGAAGTCACCGGCATGCATGCCGCCGGGCGCACCGATGCGGGGGTCCATGCGCTGGGCATGAAAGTGCACATGGACATCGACAAGCCGTTCACGCCCTTCCAGTTCTCGGAAGGCATGAACGCGCGGCTGCGCCCGCATCCGATCGCGGTGGTCGGCTGCGAGGTGGTGCCGGACGACTGGCACGCCCGCTTCTCGTGCATCGGCCGCTCATACATCTACCGCATCGCCAACCGCCGCGCCCCGCTCACGGTGGAGCGCGGCAAGGCCTGGCAAGTGCCCAAGCCGCTCGACGAAACGGCCATGCACCGCGCCGCGCAAAGGCTGGTGGGGCTGCACGACTTCACCACCTTCCGCTCCACCCATTGCCAGTCGCAGAGCCCGCTCAAGACACTCGACCGGCTCGAGGTCCGGCGCGAGGGCGAGATGGTGCTGATCGAGGCCGAGGCGCGCAGCTTCCTGCACCACCAGGTTCGCTCGATGGTCGGCTGCCTCGCGCTCGTGGGGATGGGCCGCTGGGAGGAAGCCCGAGTCACCGCGGCGCTGGAAGCGCGCAACCGGCAGGCCCTCGGCCTCAATTCGCCGCCGGACGGGCTCTATTTCGTCAAGGCGACGTATCCCGGGGACTGATCGGGGCCGGTCCAGCGCGCCGCGCCATACGCCGTCTTGGGGATTTCCCCTGCGCCGACGAGGGTTTGCCCCAATGGGAGCGCTGACACTTTCCCGGTACCTTCGATCCTGCCGAATGGATGACATCGGCCCGGCCGGTCATGCCCCGCCGGGATTGGGCAGGAGGTGGCAATGCGGGATCTCATGTTGAAGTACTTTGCCAGCGCGAACGTGCTCGTGCTCAGCGTCGCATTCGTGACCAAGGCCTGGAGCCAGGACCCCTCGCCGCCCCCGGTTTCGGGCGATGAACGCGATCAGGTGGTCCAGGTCTGCATGGCCGAGGCCAAGGCGCGCGGCGAAAAGCTCGGCGCGCGCGACGTGAGCATGCGCAAGGTCGAGGATACCGACAAGAAGAGCGACGGCCGCGCCTCGGTGCGCGCCGAAGTCGATGTCGCGATCCCCGACAAGGACGGCAAGCTGAAAATGAAGAAGATGACCTTCAAGTGCGACACCCGCCACGGCACGGTGACGGCGTTCTCCTACGACTGACATGAAAAAAGGGAGGCCGCGGCCTCCCTTTTGCCTGTTCGCCGAGGCGCAAAGTCCGTTTGGAAATTCGCCAAAAGCGAATTTCGCGGCACCAGCCGCCCTCAAAATGCCCTATCGGGCATTTTTCAAACAGACTCTCGGGCCATCAGGCCTTGGCGACGACGCTTTCGGGCAAGTCGGTGCCGAACACACGCTGGTAGTATTCGGCAACCATCACTCGCTCGGTCTCGTCGCACTTGTTGAGGAACGAGAGGCGGAAGGCAAAGCCCACGTCTTTGAAGATCGCGGTGTTCTGCGCCCAGGTGATGACGGTGCGCGGGCTCATCACGGTCGAGATGTCGCCGTTCATGAAGCCCTGGCGCGAGAAGTCGGCGACCTTGACCATGTTGGCGATCGTTGCCGCATCCACCTGCGGCACCTTCTTCGTGACGATTTCCGTCTCGACCGGCTGCGGCAGGTAATTGAGGCCGACCACCAAGTTCCAGCGGTCCATCTGGCCCTGGTTGATCTGCTGGGTGCCGTGGTAAAGGCCCGAGGTATCGCCAAGGCCGACGGTATTGGCCGTGGCGAAGAGGCGGAAGTTCCGGTCCGGGCGGATCACGCGGTTCTGGTCGAGCAGCGTCAGCTTGCCCTCGGTTTCGAGGATGCGCTGGATCACGAACATCACGTCCGGACGGCCCGCGTCGTATTCGTCGAACACCAGCGCCACCGGGTGCTGGAGCGCCCAGGGCAGCAGGCCTTCGCGGAATTCGGTGACCTGAAGACCGTCACGCAGGACAATCGCGTCACGGCCGATCAGGTCGATACGGCTGATGTGCGCGTCGAGGTTGATGCGGATGCACGGCCACTTGAGGCGCGCGGCCACCTGCTCGATGTGCGTCGACTTGCCGGTGCCATGGTAACCCTGCACCATCACGCGGCGATTGTAGGCAAAGCCCGCCAGGATCGCGAGGGTGGTATCCGGGTCGAAGACATAAGTCTCGTCCAGATCGGGCACGCGTTCGTCCGCCACGGAGAAGGCGGGCACCTTCATGTCGATATCGATCCCGAAGGTCTCGCGCACGTCGAGTTCGATATCGGGGGCGGCCAGCACGGTGGCGTCGCGACTCTCGGCTTTCATGGTCTCAGTCATCGTGCCTAACCGCGTAGACAAGCGGGCGCTGCACCGCAACAGGGTTTGAACACTGCCCCCGCCCGTCAGCCGCGAAACTTCGGCGGCAACGCGAAGAGATCGATGAACCGCCCGGCCAGTGCCGGATCGCCGCCGACCTTGAGCTTGCCCACCGCCTCGCCAAGGCTGCGCTTGCCGTAGAACACCGGCAGGAAATCGGACGCGCTGGCCGCGGTGAAGCGCAGGTCCGGCGCGCTCATGCCCTCTCCGGCCGGGTGGATGGCAAGCTCACCCCCGCGCAGCCGGGCCGCGAACTTCTGCGTGCCGATGTCGAATTCCACCCAGAGCGAAAGAGCGCCCGCGCGGACCGGATCGATCAGCGCCCGCAGCGACAGCATCAGCGCCACCGGCGTGAACGCCAGCGCCGGATCGTGCCCCGGCGCGCGCAGCCCCCAGCGCACCAGTTCCAGCAGCACCGGCTCCAGCCCCTGCCCCCATTCGGTGAGCCCATAGACCTGCACCGAGGCGGGCGGCGCCATGCGGATGCGCCGGACGATGCCCGAAGCCTCCAATGCCACCAGGCGCTCGGTCAGGACCTTGGCGCTCAGCGTGGGCAGCGCGCCGCGCAGTTCGTTGAAGCGGCGCGGGCCCAGCAGCATCTCGCGCACGATCAGCAGCGACCAGCGTTCGCCGATGAGTTCCAGCGCCAGCGACGCCCCGCAGGCATCGTCATACCAGCGCCCGTGGCGGGCGGGCGCGGAGACTGGCGCAGCCCCGGCGCGCTTCGGCGCCACATCAGTTTCATTTAGTAACTTCATGGTTGCTTTTCGTAACCTTGAAGCGCAGCCCATGGCAATAACGATTCGCCGCAAGTGCGCCGTTCGGGAACGCTTGAATGATCCGTTCCTGAGCGAACTTGTGGTACGATCCTCGAAGGGAGACGACAGATGCCCCTGTGCGATGACGCGGCAACGGTGATCAGCGGCTTCAGCAACGTGCCGCCGCAAGTGCGCGGACACGTGCGCGACTTGCGCATCCGCTGGGCGCTGGAGGAAATCGGGCGCGACTACCGGCTCGACCTGATCGACGCGATGGCCCCGCGCAGCGGCGAGTACCGGCAATGGCAGCCCTTCGGCCAGGTCCCCGCCTTCGACGATGGCGAGATCCGCATGTTCGAAAGCGGCGCGATCCTGCTCTATCTCGGCGAACAGGACGCGCACCTGCTGCCCACGGCCCCGCAAGCGCGCTGGCAGGCGATCACCTGGCTGTTTGCCGCCGGCAACTCGGTCGAACCGGCGCTTGCCCACCTTAACGGGCTGGACCTGTTTTTCGCGCAGGAACCCTGGGCGGAGCAGGCCCGTCCCGGCGCCGTCAAGCAGGCCCGGCGCAAGCTGGCCTCGCTCCAGAAGGCGCTGGGCGAGCGCGCGTGGCTGGCGGGCCCCTTCTCCATCGCCGACGTGCTGATGGTCACCGTGCTGCGCCTGCTCGACCACACGGATGTCCTCGCCGAGTTCCCGGCCCTTGCCGCCTACAAGGCACGCGGCGAGGCCCGCCCCGCCTTTGTCCGCGCGCTTGCCGAACAGCTTGAAGCCTACGCCGCCCCCACGGGAGAGTGACCCCCACAGGAGATACAGCCATGGCCTATGTCGACGGTTTCGTGATCCCCGTACCGGTTGCAAGCAAGGACCGGTTCATCGCCCACGCGCGTGAATTCGACGACTATTTCATCGAATATGGCGCCATCCGCGTCTGGGAATGCTGGGGCGACGACGTTCCCCACGGCAAGCAGACCGATTTCCATCGCGCCGTCGCCGCCAGGGAGGACGAGACGGTCTGCTTCAGCTGGATCGAATGGCCCGACAAGGAAACCCGCGACCGCCAGATGGGCCTGCTCGGCGAACTGATGAAAAACGACCCGCGCTTCGACCCGCAGACCAATCCGCCCCCGTTCGACGGCGCCCGGATGATCTTCGGCGGGTTCCAGCGCGTCGTCGCGGTGGGAGAATGACGATGGGCAACCCGGTCGGCAGCTTCATCTGGTACGAGCTTCTCACCAGCGACATCGACGGCGCCGCCGTCTTCTACAAGGCGGTGGTCGGCTGGACGATCTCGCCCGATGCCTATCCTGATGCCGAGGACATGAACTATCGCATGATCGGCCGCGACGACGGCGGCATGGCCGGCGGTGCGATGGAGATCACGCAGGACATGGCAATGGGCGGCGCCCGCCCTTGCTGGCTGCCCTATCTCGCGGTCGACGACGTCGATGCCGAAGTCCATGCGATCGTCGCTGCCGGCGGGCGAGAGCAGCTTCCCGCCTTCGACCTGCCGGTCGGCCGCATCGCCATGGTCGCCGATCCGCAAGGCGTGCCGATCTACCTGATGAAGCCGGTGTCCCCCGCCGGACAATCACTGTCCAGCGATGGCCAGGATCAGGACGATGCCGGCTCCGTCAGCGATGTCTTTTCCGCCACCGAGACCCAGCACGTGCGCTGGAACGAACTCGCCAGCCCCGACCAGGCCGCCTCCATGGCCTTCTATGCCAGGCACTTCGGCTTCACGTTCAACGAGAAGATGTCGATGGGCGACATGGGCGACTACTGCTTCATCGGCCACCACGGACAGACGCTCGGCGCGATCATGCAGCGGCAGAGCGACCAGCAACCGGCAATGTGGCTGTTCTACTTCGGCGTCCCCTCCATAACCGCGGCAAAGGCGGCGATCGAGGCCCATGGCGGAACCGTGCTGATGGGGCCGCACGAAATCCCCGGCGGCGAGTGGATCATTGTTGCCATGGACCCGCAAGGGGCAGGTTTCGGTGTTGTCGGACCCAAGGGCGCTTGATGCGGGCAGCCCGTCGATCATGGCTTGACGGCGGGCATTTGTTCCATAATTGTTCCATCGAGGACATGGACTGCGAGGAGCACCGGGAATGGCAGACTACACCTTCTACACCAACCCCATGTCGCGCGGCCAGATCGCCCGCTGGGCCCTCCACGAAGCCGGTGCGAACTACGATCAGGTGATTGTCGAGTGGAAGGATAAGCCCGCAGGCTTCCTCGACATCAACCCGATGGGCAAAGTGCCCACGCTTGTCCATCATGCCGATAGCGGCGACCGGGTGGTGACCGAAGCCGCCGCAATCTGCCTTTACCTGGCCGAGATGAACCCCGAAGCCGGCCTCCTGCCCAGCGAAACCGAAATGGCCGACTATCTGCGCTGGACCTTCTTCGCCTCGGGGCCGGTCGAACAGGCGGTCATGTCGCGCCACTTCAACAGCGAACCCTCTCCCGAACAGGAAATGATGGCCGGCTGGGGCAGCTTCGAGCGCACGATGAACACGCTGGAAAAGCACCTCGAAGGGCGTGACTGGGTCTGCGGCGCACGTTTCACGATGGCGGACGTCTATGTCGGCAGCGCGGTGGACTGGGGGCTGACATTCGGCACGATGCCGCCGCGCCCTGCTTTTGTTGCCTATGCCGAACGGCTTCAGGCCCGCGACGCCTACAAGGCCGCGAAGGCGGTGGACAACACGCTGATTGCCGAGATGAAAAAATGACCGCGCCGGCACCTCGGGCCAAGAACCGGATCTGCCTGTGGTATGACGGCGCGGCGCAGGAAGCGGCAAACTTCTACGCCGGCGTGTTTCCCGATACTTTCGTCACCGCGGTGACCCGCTCACCCGCCGACTATCCCGACGGCAAGGCAGGTGATGTGCTCACCGTCGAGTTCTCGGTGATGGGGATCGCGTGCCTCGGCCTCAACGGCGGCCCCGCCTTTCCGCATAGCGAGGCCTTCTCGTTTCAGGTGGAGACCGAAACGCAGGAAGAGACCGACCGCTACTGGAACGCCATCGTCGGCAATGGCGGCGCGGAGAGCAAGTGCGGCTGGTGCAAGGACAAGTGGGGCCTGTCGTGGCAGATCACGCCCAGAGCCCTGTCGGACGCCCTCACCAATCCTGATCGCGCCGCCTCCAAGCGGGCGATGGAAGCGATGATGACGATGCGCAAGATCGACATAGCCGCCATCGAAGCCGCACTGGCAGGAACCTCCGCATGAATCCCGGCCCCAGCCTCGAACTCTTTGGCCATCCCTTCTCGTCCTACACCTGGAAGGTGCTGATCGCGCTCTACGCCTACGAGGTGCCATTCACGTTCCGCCTGGTCGGCCCCGACCATCCGGAAAACGTTGAGGTTGTCCAGACCGCCGGGCCGCAAGGCAAGTTCCCGGTGCTGCGCGATGGCGAGAACCTGCTCTTCGAAACGACGTCGATCCTCGAATATCTCGACCGCCATCATATCGGCGCAGGCACGCTGATCCCGGAAGACCCCGACGCCGCCACCGCGATCCGCATGCTCGATCGGGTCTTCGACAATTACGTGATGAACGTGATGCAGGTGGTCGTGGACGAACATATCCGCTCGCCCGATGCGCCGGACATGGCCCGCTGCACCGAAGCGCGTGGCCGGCTCGAACGCAGCTACGCCTGGCTGGAAGGCTGGCTGCAGTTCTATCCGGCAATGGACCATGTCACGCTGATCGAATGCGCGGCGGCGCCTTCGCTGTTCTATGCCGACTGGGTCCACCCGATCCCCGAAGAACTGCCCCGCCTGCGGCAATGGCGTGCGCATCTGCTGGCCCTGCCCCCGGTTGCGCGCTGCGTGGACGATGCCCGCCCGTACCGCTCCTACTTCCCGCTCGGAGCGCCCGACCGCGACTGACACCACATTCGGAGAGATGCCCGTGAGCGCGACCAACCACGAACTGTCGATCACCCGCCATATCGACGCGCCTGTCGCCGAAGTCTGGGACGTTCTCGCCAACCGGCAGGAAGAATGGTGGTGCCCCCGGCCCTGGCGCGTCGAAGTGGACGAGCAGGACAAGCGCCCCGGCGGCGTCTGCCGCATGACGATGTACGGCCCCGAAGGCGAAGTCGCGCCGCAGAACGGTATCTATCTCGCCTACGACGAAGGCCGCCGTTTCGTCACGACCGACGCCGTGACCGGCGAGTTCCAGCCATCCGGCCCCTTCATGATCGGCATCTGGGAAGTCGAACCCGAAGGCAGCGGCACCCGCTACACCGCCCGCGCCCGCCACTGGAACGCCGAAACCATGCAGCAGCACGCGGACATGGGCTTCGCACAGGGCTGGTCGGCCTGCGCCGATCAGCTTGCCGAAATCTGCGAAGGCAAAGTCTCTTGAGCGAGGGCGCCGAGGGCGGCTGCACCTGCGGCCAGGTCCGCTACCGGCTGCTGGACGACCCCATCGTTGTCCACTGCTGCCATTGCCGCTGGTGCCAGCGCGAAACCGGCAGTGCCTGCGCCCTCAACGCGGTGATCGAGGCGGACCGGGTGGAACTGGTCGGCAAGACCGCGCCGGAACGCATCGAGACGCCGTCGCTCAGCGGCAAGGGGCAGGCGATCCTGCGCTGCCCCGCCTGCAAGGTCGCGCTCTGGAGCCACTACGGCGGCGCGGGCGACAGGGCCGCTTACGTCCGCGTCGGCACGCTCGACCATCCCGATGCCTTCCCGCCCGACGTGCATATCTTCACGGGGAGCAGGCAACCATGGGTCGTGCTCCCCGAACGGGCCGAACAGTACGAAGTGTTCTATTCCGGCAAGGACGTGGTGCGGATCTACGGCGACAATGCGGCGGCCCGCTGGAAAGTCCTGCGCAGCGGCTGATCAGGTGAAGGCGCTGGCCTTGTTGAGCAGCTGATAGGCCTCGACCACCGATTGCAGCCTGCTTGCGTGGCCATGATCACCGCCGTTGTGGTCCGGGTGATACTGGCGCAGCAGCCGCGTGTAGCGCAGGCGCAAAGTCTTGCGATCAATGCTGCCGTCCAGCCCCAGCACCCCCAGCGCACGGCGCTCGTCCGGCGTGAAACGGGCGTTTTGCGGGTGCATGTCCGCCTTCATGTCGGCCTGACGCTGACGCATATGCGCCCTTGCCCGCCCGCTGATCGCATCCAGCGGATCGGCGAAATCGGCCCATTTCGGCGCCCCGTCCACCCCCGCATCGGGCCGGAACGCGCGCGTCTGCGTCTCCCAGCCATGCAGCGGCGACTGCGCCCGGAAGATCTCTTCCGCGCTCATGCCGTCGAAATAGTCGTATCCCGAATTGAACTCGCGCACATGGTCGAGGCAGAACCAGCGATAGTCGCCCGGCCCGTCGAAACTGGGCGTGCGCCCGCCCGGCGCGCGGAACTCGCCCGCCTCGTCGCACCCCGGCCAACTGCACACGCGCCCGCCGGATTCGACCCTTCCATGAAATCTAGAATGTCTCACCGGCTTCCAGATGGGGGATCGAGCGCCTAAATGGAAGCCATGAACGGACCACTCGAACAGGAAATGCGGCAACTGCTGGTCGCCGCCTTCGCCCCCACGCAGCTTGACGTGATCAACGATTCCGCCACGCACCGCGGCCATTCCGGTGATGACGGCAGCGGCGAATCGCACTTCACGATTGCGATCGAAAGCCCTGCCTTTGCCGGTGTCTCGCGCCTCCAGCGCCAGCGCCTCGTCAACGCCGCGCTGGGCGACATTCCCGGCAACCGCGTCCACGCCGTCGCCATCAAGGCCCGCGCGCCGGGAGAGTAAGCACTTGGATTTGGCGGTACCAGCCCGCTCCCGCTCGGTCCCCTATCAGGTGACCAGATTGGGGAGCGGGCTGGTACCGGCCACAAGAGCGTCCAACGGGCATTTTCCAAACCGACGCGCACCGGTTTTATCGCCGGTTGCCCTTTTCGCGCTCCCAGCCTACATGCGCGCACCATGCCGACACCCTTGATCTTTGCCGTGCCTAAGGGCCGAATCCTCGACGAAGCGCTGCCGCTGATGGCGCACGCCGGCGTGGTGCCCGAGGCGGAGTTCCACGACAAGAAGTCGCGCGCGCTCTCTTTTGCGTGCGAGAACAGCGACATGCGCCTGATCCGCGTGCGCGCGTTCGACGTCGCGACCTTCGTGGCTCATGGCGCGGCGCAAGTCGGCATCGTCGGTTCCGACGTGGTGGAAGAGTTCGCCTACCCCGATCTCTACGCCCCGGTTGATCTCGATATCGGCCACTGCCGCCTCTCGGTTGCCGAGCGCGAAGGCGAACAGGGCGGCGCCCTGCCGTCGCACTTGCGGGTGGCCAGCAAGTATCCGAACCTGACGCGCAAGCACTACGAGAAGCTCGGCGTGCAGGCCGAAGTGGTGAAGCTGAACGGCGCGATGGAACTGGCGCCTTCGCTCGGCCTGTCGAGCCGCATCGTCGATCTCGTCTCCACGGGCCGCACCCTCAAGGAAAACGGCCTCGTCGAGACGAGCCGCATCCTCGACATTTCCGCGCGCCTGATCGTCAACCGCGCCGCCCTCAAGACCGACGAGCGTGTCGCCGCACTGGTCGATGCCTTCCGCGCACTCGTCGCCGAACGCAAGGTCGCCGCCTGATGCAGCGTCTCTACAGCCAGGACGCGGGCTTCGCCGAAGCCTTCCGGCGCGTCGTTGCCGACCGCCGCGAGAGCGCCACCGATGTCGCGCGTGACGTCGCCGACATCCTTGCCGCCGTGCGGGAGCGCGGTGACGCGGCGCTGGCCGATTACACCGCGCGGTTCGACGGCCACGATCTCGACCAGACCGGCTGGCGCATCGACGCCGAAACCTGCCGCGCCGCGTTCGAGGCTCTCAAGCCCGAACTGCGCGAGGCGCTCGAACTCGCGGCGGAGCGCATCCGCGCTTATCACGGCGCCCAGCTTCCCGAGAACCGCGACTATACCGATGCCGCCGGTGTGCGCCTCGGTGCCGTGTGGCGCGCGGTCGACGCCGCCGGGCTCTATGTGCCGGGCGGCCGCGCGGCCTATCCTTCCTCGATGCTGATGAACGCGATCCCCGCCAAAGTCGCGGGCGTCGAGCGTCTCGTGGTCGTCACGCCGACCCCCAAGGGCGAAGTCAATGCGCTTGTCCTTGCTGCCGCGCATCTTGCCGGTGTCGACGAAGTCTGGCGCGTGGGCGGCGCCCATGCCGTCGGCGCGCTGGCCTATGGCACCGAGCGGATCGCGCCCGTCGACGTCATCACCGGCCCCGGCAATGCCTGGGTGGCCGAAGCCAAGCGCCAGCTCTACGGCGTTGTCGGCATCGACATGGTGGCCGGGCCCAGCGAAATTCTCGTCATCGCGGATGCGAAGAACGAACCACGCCGCATCGCCGCCGACCTGCTGAGCCAGGCGGAGCACGATCCGACCTCGCAGTCGATCCTCATCACCGACGATGCCGCCTACGCGGACGCCGTGGCCGAGGCGGTGGAGGTCGAACTCTCCGCCCTCGCCACCGAGGCGACCGCGCGCCAGTCGTGGAACGACTACGGCGTCATCGTCGTCGTCGAGAGCTTCGACGAGGCTCCGGCGCTGGCCGATGCGCTTGCCGCCGAACATGTCGAGATCGCCACCGACGATCCCGAAAGCCTGTTCCGCCGGATCCGCCACGCCGGATCGGTGTTCCTGGGCCGCATGACCCCCGAAGCGGTGGGCGATTACGTCGCCGGTCCCAACCACGTGCTGCCCACCGGGCGCCGCGCGCGGTTCGCCTCGGGCCTTTCGGTCCTTGATTTCATGAAGCGCACCAGCTTCATCCAGCTCGATTCTGCGGCGCTTGAGGCCATTGGCCCCGCCGCCGTTGCCCTTGCCGATGCCGAAGGGCTTCCCGCGCACGCGCGCTCCATTTCCGTGAGACTTTCCCAATGAGCAATCCCCAGCCCAATTCCAAGCAGGCCCGCTCGGCCGCCCGCCTTGCCGCCGTCCAGGCCCTCTACCAGTTCGAGATGGAAGGCACCGCGCAGGCCATCCTGCTCGACGAATTCCACCGCCACCGGCTTGGCGCGGAAATCGACGAGGAACAGTACGCCAAGGCCGAAGTCGCCTTCTTCGACGACGTGGTGAAGGGCGTGATCGCCCGCCGCGACGAGATCGACGAACTGCTCTCCGGCAAGCTCGCCGAAGGCTGGTCGCTCGCCCGTCTCGACAAGACCATGCTGCAGATCCTGCGCGCCGGCGTTTACGAACTGCTGGCCCGCCCCGACGTGCCGACCGGCGCGGCGATCGGCGAATATCTCGACGTCGCCCACGCCTTCTTCGACGCGCGCGAGGCGAAGTTCGTCAACGGCGTGCTTGATGCCGTCGCCAAGGCCGTTCGCTGAGCTTTTTGCGCAGCATCGGCGCCCACACCCGATCTCGACAATGGGCCCTGCCGGGCCCATTGTCATTTCCATGACCCGCGAATTCGCCTTCATCGAAGCCCTGCGCGCCATTGCCGTCAGCCCGGCCGCGCGCGGCCTTGCGGACGATGCCGCCGTGCTCGAAATCGGCGGCGAAAAGCTGGTCCTGACGATGGACACGCTGGTCGAGGGCATCCACTTCCTGCCCGACGACTCGCCCGAAAGCATCGCCTGGAAACTGGTGGCGGTGAACGCGTCGGACCTTGCCGCCAAGGGCGCCGAGCCATTGGGCTGCCTCAAGTCCCACGCATTGGGCGAGGACGAGTGGGACCGCGCCTTTCTCGGCGGCATGGATCAGGCCTGCCGCCATTTCCGCCTGCCGCTGCTGGGCGGCGACACCGTGCGCATGCCGCGCGGTTCGGCGCGCAGCTTCTCGCTCACCGCCATCGGCCGGGGCATCGAAGACGTGCCGGTGCCCTCCCGCAGCGGCGCGCAGGCGGGCGATGTGGTCTGGTGCAGCGGCACGCTGGGCGATTCCGGCCTCGGCCTGGCGCTGCTGTCGGACCGGGTGAAGGACGTCAGCCCCGACCATGACTGGCTGATCGACCGCTATCGCCGCCCAATGCCCGAACCGGCGCTGGGCGCCGCGCTCGCCCCGCTCACCAGCGCGATGATGGACGTATCGGACGGCCTGCTGATCGACGCGCGGCGCATGGCCGATGCCAGCGGCGTCGCCATCCATTTCGATGCCTCCGAAGTCCCGCTTTCAGGCGCCTATCGCGCTGTCGCCGGGGACAATGTCGAACAGCGCATCGCCGCGATGACGGCGGGAGACGACTACGTCCTGCTGTTCACCGCCCCGCCGGTGAACAGCGCCTATTTGCGCGCCGCAGCCAAGGGGCTGGATACGCAAATCCACGCCATCGGTACGGTTTCCGAAGGCAGCGGCATCGTTCTGGAATGGAAGGGTTCGCCGATCTCGCTGCCGGATCGGCTGGGTTATCAGCATTAGGCCCGGCATACTTGCGCGGCGGCGATTGCGATGACCGCTCCTAGCGATTGCCGTTTTTAAGCTACCGTTCCAGGTACGCCCCATTGCAGACGTCTGAGCCTATGCGTAGCCTCGACCCATGAACCCTACGTTTCAGACCGTCTTTGATCTAATTCGGCAACCGAACCTCATCCAACCCGCATATTGGTTTATTGCGATCTTTGTCTTCGCTGCCGTAATTCTCGTCACGTTGGCATGGTTGGCTGTCAGAAGACGTCGGCGCTGGCGTCGCTCTCTACCTATATTTGCAGTCGCATGGGTAGCTATCTGCACCTACGTTATTGCGACCGATGTTCGCGACACAATAGAAATTCGCAATGCCGTCGTTGCAGGAAAAGTTCAGGTTGCTGAAGGCTGCTTGGATTATTTTCGTCCAGGCTCTCCTCAAGGAACGAAGTCTACCGCAGGGAACGAAGAGTGGAGCGTCGATGGCCGCGTGTTCAACTATGGTGCCGGTGAAGTGCGCCCGGCATTTCACGCCGTCTCGACAGCGGAAGGCCCAGTCCGCGCAGATTCTCGTGTGCGAGTTTCGTTTGTTGTCAGTCCGGCCTATGGCCGACGCGAGATCGTGAAGCTTGAATTAGCCCCGCACGCATGTCCTAACGCCCGCCTAGTTAATGCGTTTGATCAGCCGTAAGGGGATGGCAGCTTCCCACCCAAATCAGACCTCCCCACCCGCTCAGGCTGAGCCTGTCGAAGCCCCCTGGGTCGGCACCACGGCTCCCCATCCTTCGACAGGCTCAGGATGAGCAGTATGGGCGGGACGAAGGTCCGCATTCCCGCCAAGTTCCTCCCGACAAAATCGACTTCGGATGAAGGCGCTTGCCAGTAATCCTCCTTGTCTATAGCCCTTTACGTGCAGAACGGGAAAAACCGTCGAAAATAGCGAATGTTCGCGTGGGAAAAGGGGGCGTTTTGTGAATCCAGTCACGATCGCAATTATCCTGGGGCTTCTGGCCATTCTCTATGGCTTCATTACCAGCAGACAGGTTCTCGGCGCTCCGGCCGGGTCCGACAAGATGCAGGAGATCGCCGCCGCCATTCAGGAAGGCGCGCAGGCCTACCTCAAGCGGCAATATTCGACCATCGCCGTCGTCGGCATCGTCGTTGCCATCATCATTTCGCTGACGCTGGGGCATATCTCGGCCATCGGCTTTGTCATCGGCGCGATCCTTTCAGGCGTCGCCGGGTTCATCGGCATGAACATCTCGGTCCGCTCCAACGTGCGCACCGCCGCCGCCGCGCAGACCGGCTTGCAAGCGGGGCTGACGCTGGCCTTCCGCGCGGGCGCCATCACCGGGATGCTCGTCGCAGGCCTCGCGCTGCTCGCGATCGCGGTGTTCTACTGGTATCTGACCGGCCCCGGCGGCCACACCGTCGGCGGTGAGGATCGCACCGTTGTGCAGGCGCTGACCGCCCTCGCCTTCGGCGCCTCGCTCATCTCGATCTTCGCGCGTCTTGGCGGCGGCATCTTCACCAAGGCCGCCGATGTGGGCGCCGACCTCGTCGGCAAGGTGGAAGCGGGCATCCCCGAGGATGACCCGCGCAACCCCGCCGTCATTGCCGACAACGTGGGCGACAATGTGGGCGACTGCGCCGGCATGGCCGCCGACCTGTTCGAGACCTATGTCGTCACCGTCGGCGCCACGATGGTGCTGACCGCGCTGCTGATGAAGGGCATTGCCAATTTCGAAGGCCTGATGGCGCTGCCGCTGCTGATCGGCGGCGTCTGCATCGTCACCTCGATCATCGGCACCTACTTCGTGCGCCTCGGCGGATCGCAGAACATCATGGGGGCCATGTACAAGGGTTTCCTGGTCACCGCGGTCCTGTCGATCCCGGCGATCTGGTGGGCGATCGATTACGCGCTGGGCGATATCGGCGCCGAGATCGGCACCACCGGCTTCTCCGGCAAGTCGCTGTTCCACTGCGCGCTGGTCGGCCTTGTCATCACCGGGCTGATCATCTGGATCACCGAATACTACACCGGCACCGGCTACCGGCCGGTCCGCTCGATCGCCAAGGCATCGGAGACCGGACACGGCACCAATGTCATCCAGGGCCTCGCCATCAGCCTAGAGGCGACCGCGCTGCCTACCGTGGTGATCGTGGCGGGTATCATCATCGCCTATCAGATGGCCGGCCTGCTCGGCATCGCCTATGCGGCAACGTCGATGCTGGCACTGGCGGGCATGGTGGTGGCGCTGGACGCTTACGGTCCCGTTACCGACAATGCCGGCGGCATCGCCGAAATGGCCGGGCTGGACGACAGTGTGCGCGAGAAGACCGACGCGCTGGACGCCGTGGGCAACACCACCAAGGCGGTGACCAAGGGCTATGCCATCGGCTCGGCGGGGCTTGCCGCGCTGGTGCTGTTCGCGGCCTACACCACGGACCTGCGCGAGTTCTTCCCCGATCTCGACGTCGATTTCAGCCTGGAGAATCCCTACGTCATCGTCGGGCTGCTGCTCGGCGCGCTGCTGCCCTACCTGTTCGGGGCCATGGGCATGACGGCGGTGGGCCGCGCGGCGGGCGACGTGGTCAAGGACGTGCGCGAGCAGTTCAAGGCCAATCCCGGTATCATGACCTACGAAACCAAGCCGGACTATGCCCGCACCGTGGACCTCGTGACCAAGGCGGCGATCAAGGAGATGATCGTGCCCTCGCTGCTGCCGGTGCTGACGCCGATCGCGGTCTATTTCGCGATCTCGTTCGTGGCGGGGGTGGAGAACGGCTTTGCCGCCCTCGGCGCACTGCTGCTGGGGGTGATCGTCGGCGGGTTGTTCGTGGCGCTCTCGATGACCTCGGGCGGCGGTGCCTGGGACAATGCCAAGAAGTTCATCGAAGACGGCCACCACGGCGGCAAGGGTTCCGAGGCCCACAAGGCCGCGGTCACCGGCGATACCGTGGGCGATCCGTACAAGGACACCGCCGGACCTGCGGTGAACCCGATGATCAAGATCACCAATATCGTCGCCCTGCTGTTGCTCGCAGCACTGGCGGCGGGTTGACCTCCCGGTTGCAGCAATCCCCCGGCGGAGCGATCCGCCGTGGGATTTGCCTTTTCCGGCACTGCGTTAGGCTTTCCTTGAAACCGAGGCGCTAGAACGCCCTCCATGCTCACGACCAGCCCCCCGGTCCACGAGGACGCGCCCGGCCACTGCGGCACCATTGCCGCCGTGCCATTGCGGGAGCTGGCGAGCGACGTGCGTGCATGGGATGCCCTGGCCCGGCGCGCCAGCGAGGCCAATCCGTTCTACGAAAGCTGGTACCTGCTGCCCTCGCTGCGCCACCTCGCCAGCGGGGAATGCGTGGAGATGCTCCGTTTCGAACGCGATGGCCGCCTCGCGGGCCTGCTGCCTATCGTGCGCAGCCGCCACTATTACCGCTGGCCGGTGCCGAACATGGCAGGCTGGCTGCACGCCAACGCCTTCCTGGGCACCCCATTGATCGAACGCGGCGCAGAGCAGGCCTTCTGGCGCGCGCTGCTCGCATGGGCCGACGGCTCGGCGCGCAGCGCTATGTTCCTGCACTTGCGGGCGATCCCGCTGGGCGGGCCGGTCCATCGCGGCCTCGAGGACGCACTCGGCAACCGTACCGCCGCCATCGTCCACCGCGAGGAACGCGCCCTCCTTCGCTCCGACCTTTCGCCCGATGCCTACCTGGAAGCCTCGCTTTCCGGGAAGAAGCGCAAGGAAATCCGCCGCCAGTGGAACCGCCTCGGCGAATGCGGCGAGGTCACGGTCGAACGGCTCGGCGGCAGCGACGGGCTTCAGGGCTGGATCGACGAATTTCTGGCGCTCGAAGCGGCAGGCTGGAAAGGCAATGCCGGGTCCGCGCTCGCCAGCCTGGAGACGACGCGGACGCTGTTTCGCGAGGCGCTGTCCGGCGCCGCCGCCGGTGCCCGGCTGGAACGGCTCGCCCTGCGGCTCGACGGCAAGCCGATCGCCATGCTGGCCACATTCCTCACCCCGCCCGGCGCCTTCTCGTTCAAGACCGCGTTTGACGAGAGCTTCGGCCGCTTTTCACCCGGCGTCCTGCTTCAGCGCGAATACCTCGACGTGCTTGCCCGCGCCGACATCGCCTGGACCGACAGCTGCGCGGCGCAGGATCACCCGATGATCGACCACCTCTGGCGCGAGCGCCGCGTGCTTGGCCGCCTCTCCATTGCCATCGGCGGGCCGGTGCGCCGTGCGCTGTTCCAGCGCTTCATGTCCGCCGAACTCGCCCGCAATCCCGCTGGAACCACTGGATGAACGCCCCCGCCCTTCCCGTCTTCGGTGCTCCGGCGCGCGCGCTGTTTGCCGCAAGCTACCCCGAAGCGCCGCACAAGCTGCCGCATACGCTGACCAGCCACCCCTTGCTGGACCTCGAAGCGCTCGCCGCGCTGGCGGAAACCGTGCCCGCCAGTTCGGTCGAGTACAACTTCGGCAACCAGCCCCTCGGCATCGACGGCAAGCCCGCGCCCACCGGCATCCGCATCGGCCGCACCATCCGCGAGATCGAGACGACCAACTCCTGGGCCGTCATCAAGAATATCGAGCAGCACCCCGACTACGCCCGCCTGCTCGAAGACCTGCTCGCCGAACTGCGCCCGATGATCGAGGAAAAGACCGGCGTCATGATGAAGCTGCAAGGCTTCATCTTCGTCACCTCGGCAGGCGGCGTCACGCCCTATCACTTCGACCCCGAGCACAACATCCTGCTGCAAGTGCGCGGCCACAAGGTCATGACCCAGTTCCCCGCCGGAAACGCCCGCTTCGCGCCCGATGAAGTGCACGAAACCTACCACACCGGGGGCGGCCGCGAGCTGAAATGGCGGGACGAACTGCTGGAAGGCGGCCGCGAATTCGCGCTGGGTTCGGGCGAGGCCGTGTTCGTGCCGGTGATGGCGCCGCATTTTGTGCGGAACGGCACCGAACCTTCGGTTTCGCTCTCGATCACGTGGCGTTCGGAATGGAGCTTTGCCGAAGCGGACGCCCGGGCGTTCAACGGGGTGCTGCGGAAGTTGGGCCTCAAACCCAAGGCGCCGGGGCGCTGGCCGGCGCGCAATCGCGCCAAGGCACTGGCCTGGCGGGTGCTGCGCAAGTTCAAGAAATAAGAGAAAGTCCTGGGGCCCTTCGACAAGCTCGGGAGATCCCCCAGACCCGCAGAATGTCTATGTTGCGCCCTGCCTATCCGTCTTGCGCTCACTGAGAGCCGGGAGACAAATAGCCTCCGGCTGCAAGGAGCGCACAACCGATAGGCGAGGCGCAACGAAGACGGTAATGGGGGTGCAGGGGGGCTATGCTCCCCTGCTTTTACCCTTCCCCCTACTCACTTGACCCACTTAGCCACCTGCTCGCGCTGACGCGGACGGTTGGCGAGACGTTCCTTGAGCGCGGTCAGCGCCTGCACCACCGGCTTGGCCTCGTCGGCCGGAAGCGTGGCGGCATAGGCTTCGATCTTGCCGACCATCGCGGCATCGGTGCTCGAGGCGACGATGCGGGCAAAGAAGCGTGCGCGGCCCGAGTGTTCGATCAGCGCGTCGACCTTGGCCTGATTGGCGCGCACGAAGTCGAAGGCCATTTCCGGGTGCGCGCGGGCGACCGAGGTGATGATCTGCGAGGCGCTGGTGGCATCCGGCGTGCCGGAGATCGCGAAGGCCAGCGATTCCCCGGCCAGCGCGTCGTCCTTGGCGAGGCCGAGGTTCGAGTAGTACATCTGGCGCTCGACAAAGCTGGTGGCGCCGGCGGCCTGCTTGCGCAGCAGTTCCCAGTCGGCGCGGTTGGCGTTGGCGGCGGCGACCGAGAGCCAGGTGCCCTTGAGCGGGCCGTCGAGCGACTGCGGGTTCGTCGTCAGGCCCTGAAGGCGGCGGCGCGCTTCGGCCACGACCTTGGCATCACCCACCGCGCCCAGCGTCTCGATCAGCTGCGCGCGCAGTTCGGTATCGACCAGCGGCTCGCCGGCAGTGCCGTCGAAGCCCAGCTTGCCGAGACGCGGCGACCAGATCTTCGAGATGCGTGTGCCCAGCGCCGTGCGGGCCGGTTTCGCGGCATCGCCGTCGAGCAGGCCGTAGACCGCCTGCCAGCGCGCCGCGACGTTACCCGACAGCACGGCGTCGGCATTAGGCGAGAAGGCCGAGAGGAAGTCGAGGCCGACCGCCATGTCCTGATACCCCGCCAGCGCCAGCGAGAGGTTGTCGCGGGCAAGGCCGTACTGGTCGATCGGGGCCAGCTTGCCGAACGCGGCGACCAGCGCCTTGATCGCCGGGGCCGGATAGAGCGTGCGGTAGTAGCCGAGCTGCCCTGCATTGACGAGGACCGGGCCGCAACCGGCCAGGGTCATGCTTTCGCTGCGCTGCGCCATCAGGTGACGGGCGGGCGCGGCATCGCCGACACGCACCAGCAGCGGCATCGGCCAGACGGGCGCGGTCGTGCCGCGTGCGGCGGGGTCGAGCGAGAAGGCATCCTGCGTCAGGTCGAGGCGGGTCTGGCCGTTCTGGCACGACACCGCGTTGACGCGCAGCAGCGGCACGCCCGGCGTGTGGGTGAAGGCCTCGGCGATGCGGTCCACGTCCTTGCCGCCGGCAGCTTCCATCGCCGCCCAGAGATCGCGGCTGGAGGTGTTGGAGTAGGCGTGGCGCTTCATGTAGAGGCGCATGCCGTCACGCCAGGTGTCGGGCCCGACGTAGTCCTCCAGCATCGAGATGACCGCCTGCCCCTTCTGGTAGGTGATCGAATCGAAGGCCTGCTCCATTTCCGAAACGGTGCGGACCTTCTGCACCACCGGGTGGGTGGTGGGCAGCGCGTCGAGCGCCATCGCGCCTTCGCGGCCGTCGACGGCGCCCAGCTTCCAGTTCCAGTCCGGATTGAAGTGATCGGTCGCCTTGGCGGCAAACCAGCTGGCAAAACCCTCGTTCAGCCAGATGTCGTCCCACCAGGCCATCGTCACCAGATCGCCGAACCACTGGTGCGCGGTCTCGTGCGCCTGCACGCTGTAGATGCTCTGCTTGCCCGCGGGGCTGGTGGTCTTGGGATCGAGCAGCAGGATACGCTCGAAGGTCATGATCGCGCCCCAGTTCTCCATCGCACCGAAGAACTGCGAGGTGCCGGGGGCGGCGATGTTGTCCAGCTTGGGCAGCGGGAACTTGACGCCGAAGTAGTCATCGAACCACGGCAGGATCTGGGCCAGGCCCTCGCGCGCATAATCGGCCTGCGCGCCGCTGCCCGCAGGCGCGACGATGCCGACGTCGACGCCGTCCGCCGCCTTTTGCGACGAGCGTTCGAAATCGCCCATGCCGAAGAACAGCAGGTAGGAACTCATCTTCGGCGTCGTCGCGAACGTCACGCGCTTGAGGCCGCCGGCGAGCATTTCCTGCCCCTTCACCGGCATGTTGCCGAGCGCCATGCGGTCGGCCGGAACGATGGCCGAAACGTCGAAGGTCGCCTTGTAGCTGGGCTCGTCGAAGCTCGGCACGAAGCGGCGGGCGTCGGGGGCCTCGAACTGGGTGAACAGGCCGCGCACTTCCTTGCCGGTGCGCTTGTCGGGATAGTCGAGCGCGAAGAGGCCCGAGGGCTGCGTGCCGATCTTGCCCGCATAGGCCACGTCGAGGCGGTACTGCCCCGGCGCGATGGCCTTGGGGGCGGCAAAGCGCAGGGTCTGCGCGGCCTCGTCGGCCGTGGTGGTCAGGGCGACCGGCTTGCCGTCGGCACCGACGAGCGCAGCACTCGAAACCGCAAGGCCGTTGCCGTGCAGAGTCAGCGCGTCGGTGGCGGAAAAGACAGTGACGTCGATCGAGACCTTGCCGGTGAAGGTCAGCGCCTGCGCGTCGGGCGTCACTTCGATGCGGTAATGCGTCGGACGGGCGTTGCGCGGCAGGTCGCTCGGCACGGTTTCGGGCAGCGGGGCGAGGGTTGCGGCAACTGGAGCAGCCGGCGCGCTGGCGGCAAATGCATGGGCGGAAACGGCAAAGGCAATCACGGCACCGGCCGTGGCAAGGTTACGCAGGGTAGGACGCATGAAAGGGAGGCTCCGAGAATTCGGGTACGGTTTGCGCAGGCAGGACGCCGCGCCAGTCATGCGCGCGTGTTAGCCCGAAGTCCGCCTGCGAACCACCCTGATGCCATGTCGTTTGTCGATGGGAATCATACCTTGGTATTGAAGGCGGCGCGCGACATCCCCTCGCTTTTGTGCGATTTTTCACACTTCCGAAGTGCGACTCGGAGGCTTCCATGACCCAGTTCCATCGCGATGCCGCCAAACGGCCTGCCACGACCCGCCCGCCATCCACCCGCGTTTTCACCCGCACATGGGGCATCGTCCTTGCCCTGTCGGCCTCCGCCATGGCCACCCCCGGCGCCGCGAGAGACGGCTCCGGCCTCTATGATCTGGTCGGCATGCGGGCGAGTTCGGCGGAACGCGAACTGCGCGATCGCGGTTATCGTTTCCAGACCGGTTACGCCGGGGACAAGAACCGCCACGCCTTCTGGTGGAACAGCAAGCACGACCGCTGCGTGGACGTGAAGACCCGCGACGGACGCATTCGCGCCATCGACGATGCCTCGGCCAAGGATTGCGGCAAGAAGTCCGGTTCGGGCACGGGAACCGCGGTGGCCGTCGTCGCCGGTGCCGCGCTGATCGCCGCCCTCGCAGCGTCCGCTTCGCACAAGTCGGACGCCAAGAAGAGCACCGACAGCCCCTCAGGCAACGGAAACGGCGCCGTCACCGTGTCCGACCTCAACGGCTGGCGCGCCTCCACGGCCGACAGCGAACTGCGCAATCGCGGCTTCGCCAATGTCGACGCCTTCCAGAGCGGCAATACCTCCTACACGATCTGGTATCGCCGGGAATCCGCCCAGTGCGTGCAGATGACCACCGCGGACGGCAAGGCCAGCGACGTGCGCGACATCGGCACCCACGAAAAGTGCAAGTGATGCCTCACCCGCCCGGGTGATAGAAATCGTAGATCGTCTGCGCCACCGCCGCGCTGACGCCGGGCGCGCGCTGGAGGTCTTCCAGACTGGCGGCACGCACTTTGCCCGCCGTGCCGAAGTGCAGCAGCAGGGCACGCTTGCGCGCCGGGCCGATGCCGGGGATCTCGTCCAGCGGGCTGGCGGTGATCGCGCGGCTGCGCTTGGCGCGGTGCGCACCGATCACGAAGCGGTGAACCTCGTCGCGCAGGCGCTGGAGATGGAACAGCAGCGGTGAGTTCACCGGCAGCATCTTCTCGCGCCCGTCGGGGAAGTGGAACACCTCGCGCCCCTCGCGCCCGTGGTTGGGGCCCTTGGCGATGGCGATGAGGTTGACGTCCTCGATGCCGAGTTCCTCCAGCGCGTCCTTCACCGCGCTCATCTGCCCCTTGCCGCCGTCGATCAGCACGAGATCGGGCCATGTCCCGCTTTCGCGCTCGGGGTCTTCCTCCTGAACACGGCCGAAGCGGCGGGTCATGACTTCGCGCATCATCGCAAAGTCGTCGTTCGACTGCGCCTCGCGGATGTTGAACTTGCGGTACTGGCTGGTGAGGAAACCCTCCGGCCCCGCCACCACCATCGCGCCGACCGCCTTGCTGCCCTGAATGTGCGAGTTGTCGTAGACTTCCACGCGCTGCGGCAGGTCCGGCAGTTCTAGGAATTCGGCCATCTCGCGCCAGATCTTCGCCTGCGATCCGCGTTCGGCCATGCGCCGGTCGAGCGCCT
The DNA here is from genome assembly GCF_006874585.1 of Sphingomonas sp. IC081. Classification (GTDB taxonomy): domain Bacteria; phylum Pseudomonadota; class Alphaproteobacteria; order Sphingomonadales; family Sphingomonadaceae; genus Novosphingobium. Next base: position 1,188,789 of record NZ_CP029761.1, on the reverse strand, counting down.
CGACCGCATTGCGCAGGGCCTGGTCCATCAGCCGGCGGCGGTTGCCGCGCTGGGGGACGGAGATCTCGACCTTGCCGCCCGCCAGTTCGCGGAACGCCTCGGCCATGAGTTCGGCCTCGGGCAGTTCACGGTCGACCAGGATCGTGCGCGCGGGCGGCACTTCCTCGTAGAACTGGGCGAGAAAGCTCTGGAACACCTCTTCTTCCGACAGTCCCTCGGTGTGGCTCGGGAAAAACGCGCGGTGCCCCCAGTTCTGGCCGCCGCGAATGAAGAAGGCCTGCACGCCGATCTGGCCGTTCCTGGCCGCCATCGCGAAAATGTCGGCGCTGTCCATGCCCTCGGCATTGATCGCCTGACTGCCCTGGATGAACGTCGCCGCGCGCAGACGGTCGCGCAGCATGGCGGCGCGCTCGAAGTCCAGCGCTTCGGCGGCTTCGGCCATCTGGCTCTCGATCTTCTTCTGCACCGCGCTGGACTTGCCGCCGAGGAAGTCCTTGGCCTCCTTGACGAGTTCGCCGTAACCCGCCTCGTCGATCCGGCCGACGCAAGGGGCCGAACAGCGCTTGATCTGGTAGAGCAGGCAGGGCCGGTCGCGCCGCGCGAAGAAACTGTCGGTGCAGGAGCGCAGCAGGAACAGCTTCTGCAGCGCGTTGATCGTGGTGTTGACCGATCCGGCACTGGCGAAGGGGCCGTAATAATTGCCCTTCATCTTGCGCGCGCCGCGATGCTTCATGATGCGCGGGAAGTCATGCTCGGCGCGCAGCAGGATGAAGGGGAACGACTTGTCGTCGCGCAGCAGCACGTTGTAGGCGGGGCGGAAACGCTTGATCAGCTGCGCTTCCAGCAGCAGTGCCTCGGCCTCGGAATTGGTGGTGACGATGGTCATGCTGCGCGTCTGGCTGACCATGCGCTGCAGGCGGATCGGCAGGCGTTCCCACTGCGTGTAATTGGTCACGCGGTTGCGCAGCACACGGGCCTTGCCGACGTAGAGCACGTCGCCGCGCGCGTCCTGCATGCGGTAGACGCCGGGCTTGGCGGGCAGCGTGCGCACGACCTCGCGGATCGCTTCCACGCCTTTCATCAGGTCGGGCTGGTCTGAGCCGCGCAGGGCCGAGGTCGCCTGCTCCTCGTTGAAGCGTGCGGTGCCCTTGGGGTGTTCGGGAGTTCCGGCAGGTGTTCGCGCCATGCCCGCCAGATAGGGTATCCGTGCCGGATCGGGTAGCCCCGGCACGGATCAATCCAGAGTCCGTTTGAAAAATGCCCGTGGGGCATTTTTGATGCGGCACCGGCCCGCTCCCCCACCCGACCTCCCATCCAGGATACACTGTTGTGGGAGGTCGGGTGGGGAGCGGGCCGGTGCCGCAAAATCCGCCCATGGCGGATTTTCAGACAAGTACTCAGAACATCTTGCGCACGTCGATGCCGATCACGCGGCCTTGCGGGCTGCGATAGGCGCGCTGGTAGGCGATCGGCGTCAGGCCATTGTCGTCGGTGACCTTCTGGCGCGAATCGAGCAGGTTGTCGGCCACGAACGACACGCGCATGCCCTTGAGGAACGGCACTTTCTTCACCAGCTCTTCCTTGCGGCCGAGGTCGGCGAAGATGCGCAGGTTGGCCACGAACGTGCTGCCGAAGCGCAAGTCGGTGCTGCCCGGCGCGCCGGTGCCGTCCACCGTGCTGGGCGCATCCCACTCGGCCTTCAGGCGGAAACCGTAGCCGTTGGAGAACAGGCCACCCTCGGCCTCGATGACATGGCGCGGCACGCCGCCCGCCGTCAGCGCCTCGCCGTTCAGCTGGTCGAGTTCGGGCACACCCTCGGCGATCCGCACCCGGTCGGTAAAGCGCCAGGTGTGGTAGATCGACAGGTTCCAGCGCGTACCCTGCGGCCCGCGACCACCGCCCATCATCGGCGGCGGCCCGCCGGAGCCGCCCGGACCGCCGGGGCCACGAGCTCCGGCACCGGCACCGCCCGGTCCCCCCGAAGGAGGCCCGCCCGGACCGCCCTGCCCTTGCGCGCCGATGCTGCCCGAGAGATTGAGCCCCCAGCGGATGCGCGAACTGGTTTCCTGATCGAACGTCACCGCACGGCGGTCCAGCGCGATCAGGTTGCCGTCGGCATCACGGGTCACCCGGCCCGCGAAGGCGGATTCCACCGCCGGGGTCAGCATCGGGAAGGCCTCGGAGACGTCGTTCGATCGGTTGTGGAAGTACTCCACCATCAGGTTGGAGCGCTGCAGGAACGGCAGTTGCCAGGTCGCGCCCAGCTTGATGTCGCGCTGCTTTTCCTTGACCAGATCGGGATTGCCGCCGCTCGTCACCGTCACCAGCGCCGTGCGGTTCTGGGTGAAGTCGTAGACCGAGACGTTGTAGGTCTGCACGATCGGCGCGCCCAGCTGGGTGAGCGTGGGCGCCGCCTCCTCGACGATATAGCTCGCCTGGAAGCTCAGCCTGTCGGTCGGCGCCCAGGTCACGCCCGCGCTCCAGTTGTAGAGCGTGCCGAAGTCCGAGAGGTGATCGAGCCCGCCGCTGAGGTTCAGCGTGATGTCGCCCACCGCCCCCAGCGTATCGCGGCTGCGGCTGGTCAGCGGCAGCGCGAGATTGACGAGGCCCGAGAGGTCCCCGCGCGTCAGGCCGATCCGGCCCACATCGGAAGCCGTGTTCTCGCTATTGCTATGCGTATAGTCGTAGCCGCCCTTGAAGGTCAGGTTGGCATCGCCCGCCGGCATCGCGAACGGACGGCCCGAAAGCGTCGCCATCGAGGACAATGTCGTCGTGCGGTTGCGCGCTTCGTCCACACCGGCACCGGGCACGAAAGGCAGGGCCCCGTCGATGGCCAGATCGCCCGCCGCCGCCGCCGCGACCAGACCCGAGGTATCCCGGCGCCGGTCGGTATCGGTCTGGGTGATCGTGTAGCCGGCATCGTTGGTCACGTTGAAATTCCAGGTGCCGAGCATGCGGCTATAGCCAAGCCCGGCCTGAAACTGGTTGGTCTCCACCCGTGTCGCCAGCGGATCGGGCAAGGCACGGATCGCCGAATCGCCGTCCTGCACCAGCGTGACCGTATCGAGCCCCGACCAGCTGTTGGTGACCGAATGCGTGAAGGTGCCGTTGGTGGTGAACGAACCGTCGAGCCCGTCCTTGCCGATGCCCTGTGTCATGGTGCCGTTCAGCGTGAATTCGGAATCGGCTGCCGCAAGGCTGCGATAGTGCGCCGGGCTGGGATCCCCCGCGACGGTGGGAACGCTGCCCTCGGCCTGCGTGACGCCCCGCTCGTCCTCGGTGAGCATCGAGGTATCGCTATATTTTGCGGTGACATTGTAAAGGCGCGGCCCGGCCACCTTGAACAGCCCGGTCTGCAATTCGTAATTGTCATAGCCCCCGCGCGTCGGGCGGTTGTATTCCCCGGCGGCGGTCGCGGCGTCGAACTTCTTCTTGAGGATGATGTTCACCACCCGCTGGTTGGCGGCATACCCGAAACGCAGGGCGACCTCCTCGGGCAGGACTTCCAGGCGGCGGATCGCCTCGGGCGGAATGTCGCGCATCTCGCGGAAGCTGGTGATGCGCTGGCCGTTGACCAGCATCACCGGCCCGCCGCTTCCCCGCCCGCGGCCGCTGCCGGTCTGCGGCGAGATCGCATCGATCAGTTCGCTGATCGAGTTGACGCCGTACGCGGCAATGTCGTCCTCGTCGAAGGTCTGGATCGGCTGCTGCGGCACATCGAGCTGCCCCGCGACCCGCGCCGCGGTGACGACGATGTCCTTGCCGCGCGTGGTGGGCACGATCGTCACCGTGCCTTGCGCATTCGGCTCCGCTTCCGGATCCGGTTTCGGCGCTGCGGAACTGGCCGGCGCGCTCCCGGCGCCGCCGGACGCTTCCGCCGCATCGTCATGCACCGTGCTCAGCCTGCCGGTGGCTGCCACCGGCCCGTCCTGCGCATGGGCCAGGACAGGAGCCATCGCCGACAGGCTGACGCCCGCCGCAAAGGCGATCGTATGAACACTACGCAACTCGGATCTCCGCCAAAAGACAGGGTCGCTATCCCCCGCAGGGCAGATGCCGCGAGTGCGAAACGGCCGCAAGCCGACCTGCGGTAACATTTTGTCGCAAGGCCGCTGCCAGAAGGTGAAATCCGGTCAATTCAACCGAATGTTCGCCAAGGCTTCCATTTTCGGCGAGTCGTGGCTATGTCGCGCCCCAACGACAAAGCTAGCTTACGGATATTGATCGCCGATGGCGAAAGAAGAACTTCTCGAAATGCGCGGCCGTGTGGTCGAACTGCTTCCCAACGCGATGTTCCGCGTCGAGCTCGAAAATGGCCACGAGATCCTGGGCCACACCGCCGGCAAGATGCGCAAGAACCGCATCCGCGTGCTCGTCGGTGACGAGGTCCTCGTCGAACTGACCCCTTACGACCTTACCAAGGGCCGTATCACCTACCGCTTCATGCCTGGTCGCGGTGGCCCCGGTCAGTACTGATGCCGCGTCCCCTGAAGGGGACGCTATCGTTTCGGCTGGCCCCGTTTCGGTGAACGACGCTTCAGGCGGACCGCGCCTGCTGCTTGCCTCGGCGAGCCCGCGTCGCCGCGAACTGATCGGACGGCTTGGCGTGACACCGCACGCCGTCGTCGCCGCCGACATCGACGAGACGCATGACGCGCGCGAACATCCGCGCGCCTACGCCCGCCGCATGGCGCGCGAAAAGGCGCTCGCGGTGACTGCGGACGACATGCATATCCTGGCAGGCGACACGGTTGTGGCCTGCGGACGCCGCGTGCTGCCCAAGGCCGAGGACGAGAAGACCGCGCGCGAATGCCTCGCGCTGCTCTCGGGCCGCCGTCACCGCGTGCTTTCCGCCATTGCCCTCAGATCCCCCGACGGCACCCTGCGCGAGCGGCTGTCCGAAACGATCGTCTGCTTCAAGGCGCTCTCGAAGGATGAGGTCGAGGCCTATATCGCCGGCGGCGAGTGGCACGGCAAGGCAGGCGGTTATGCCATCCAGGGCAGCGCCGAAGGGCTGATCACCTGGATTTCCGGCAGCCATTCCGGCGTCGTCGGCCTCCCCCTGTTCGAAACGCGCGCGCTGCTCAAGGCAGCCGGCTTCGCCATTGGCTGAATGGCTGGTCGAGGACGGGATCGGCGAGACCCGCGCGGTCCTCGTCGATAACGGCACCGTTCTGGCCGCCCGGCTGGAATGGCACACCGGCCTGAGGTCCGGCGAAGTGGCCGATGCCGTGCTTATCAGCCGCAGCAAGGGGGCGAAGCGCGGCACCGCCCGCTTCCCCTCGGGCGAGGAAGCCCTGGTCGACGGACTGCCCGCCGATGCCAGTGAAGGCGCACCGATCCGGCTGATCGTCACCCGCTCCGCGATGGCCGAGACCGGCCGTCTCAAGCGCGCCCAGGCGCGGCCCAGCGAACTGGACCCGCGCCCGGCCCCCTCGCTCGGCGAATCGCTGCGCGCAGGCGGCATGGCGGTACGCCGTCTGCGCGCCTTTGCCGAAGATCCCTGGCCCGAACTCTTCGCCGAGGCCTTCTCGGGCGAAGTCCTGTTCGACGGCGGCGCACTGCTGGTCATCCCGACCCCGGCGATGACGCTCATCGACATCGACGGCACCCTGCCCCCTGCCGCGCTTGCCCGCGCGGCAGTGCCGGCAATCGCCCGCGCGCTGGAACAGTTCGACCTTGGCGGATCGATCGGCATCGATTTCCCGACGCTGGAGCGCAAGGACGAGCGCAAGGCCGTTGACCAGGCGCTGGCCGAGGCGCTCGACCACTGGCCGCACCAGTCCACGGCAATGAACGGCTTCGGCTTCGTGCAGATCATCGCCCGGCTGGAACGCCCCTCGATTCTCCACCGCCTGCACCACGATCCCGCCGGCGCCTGCGCCCGCCTGCTGCTGCGCCAGGCCGAGCGCGTCACGCAGCCGGGCACGCTCCTGCTCACCGCCCATCCGCGTGTGCGGGCAAAAGTCCTGCCGCAGTGGGAGGCCGAACTCGCCCGCCGCACCGGCCGCGCGCTGCAATGGCACGAGGACGCCGCGCTTGCGCTCACCGGCGGATTCGCGCAGGCGATCACGTCATGACCACCAAGACCCGCAAGTGCCCGATCTGCGGCAATCCGCGCAGCGAAGAGCACACTCCGTTCTGCTCCAAGGGCTGCCGCGACCGCGACCTCCTGAAATGGCTCGACGACGGCTATGCCCTGCCCGGCCAGCCCGCCGACCCGGATCTGCCGGAACTGTCGCGGCCGAATATTTTTCCACAGGACGATTGAGACCCGATGTCATTTTAAGGTTGCCAAGGCCCGCTGCCTTCGCCATAGGCCCGCCACCGACACGGTACGGAAGCTTCGGCACCGCACCGGACCAGGGATGCCCGGGTAGCTCAGTTGGTAGAGCACATGACTGAAAATCATGGTGTCGGCGGTTCGATCCCGTCCCCGGGCACCACTTCCTCAGCAGGAAGTGGTGCCTTTTCCTTTTCCGCTCCCTGAAATTTCGCAGCGCCCTTTCAAGCCTCGGGTATGGTCAGGGTCGCCCTCAGGCCGCCTTCCGCCCGCTCCACGAAGGACAGCTTGCCGCCAAACCGCATCATCAAGCGGTGCGCGGTGGGAATGCCCAGGCCGAATCCCGGCGTATCGCGGCTGCGCGCCTCGTCGAGACGGAAGAACGGCGTCAGCACGTCCTCGAAGTGCGCCGCGGGAATGCCGGGGCCGGAATCCTCGACCTCGATCTCCCATGCGCCGGACATCCGGCCGATCCGCACATCCGCCTCGCCGCCATAACGCACGGCATTCTCCACCAGCGCCGCCAGCGCCAGGCGAACCGGCTCCGCATAAGTGGTTGCAATGGCCGTCTCCGGCCCCAGCACATGGACCCGCCCCGCATAAGGCGCCGCGAGCGCGCCGGTCAGCGCCGCGAGATCGACCGCCTCGGCCTCGCTGGCCAGATGCTGGGCACGCAGATAGCCCTGAAGCGAGGCCAGCAACCCCTCCATCTCATCGATGCTGCCCGCCACGATCTCGGAGATCTCGCGGTCGTCGATAAGATCCACCGCAACCCGCTGGCGCGCCAGCGGCGTGCGCAAGTCATGGCTGATCGCCTCGAACGAGCGCGCCTGATCCTCGAGCAGCCGGGCGATGCGCTCCTGCATCACGTTCATGGCATGGGCGAGGTTCTGCAGGTCCTCGGGACCGCGCTCGTCGATCTCCACGCGCTGGCCATGCCCGATGGCATCGGCGGCCAGCGCCAGGCGCCTGAGCGGCCGCGTCAGCAGGCGCAGCAAGAGCAGACCCACCGCAAGACAGGCCAGCGCGGTGAAGAAGGTCAGGATCGTCGCCCTCAGGGCGATCGGCCACATCGCCCCGAAATCACGCGAACGGAAGTTCAGCCACTGCCCGTCGGCAAGGCGAATCGAGCCCACCAGATCGCGCCCGCCTCCGCGCTTGTCCGCGAAGGCAAGATGCAGCGGCCGCGTCGCCAGCCCCGGCTCCCAGTGCACGACCTGCCCCGCAATCAGCTGCAGCGTCCGCCCCTGCCCCATGCGGGGCACCGCAGGCGCGGCATCGACCCGCGCATCGAGATGCCGCGTCGACATCACTTCGGCCGTTCGCCGGGCATCGAGACGGTGCAGCCGGTCGCTCACCACCAGCAATTCGGCGATGCGCCGCGCGTGATCCTCGCGCAGCGTCTGGCGGTCGATGGCCTGATAGAAGGCGATGCTGCCCCCCAGCTGCACCAGCCCGAGCAGGAGCAGCAACGACGCGGCCTGCACGGCCAGGCGGGGCGAACGGAAATGCGGCACTCTCACCTCTCTTCTCGGCGGCGCCATGCTCCATCGTTCCGCCTGCGCGGGGGCAGCGCCTTGCCTCGGGCTCTCACCCGCATGCACGCGCGTCAATGGCCCGCGCAAGGGCAGCAACGTTTTGACATGGCCCGTCACCTCCCCGTTTTAGAGCAAAAATCCGCGACGGCGGCGATGCAATTGCATAAAACGGCATTCGGTCACAAATTGTCGCACTTGCGAAATGCCGGCTTGCGGTCGTCGCCGATTGCCTCGATAGCTCGCGCACTTTTCCGTGATCGGGTGCGCAACTTGAAATCGACCATGCCTTTGACGATTCCAGCCCCTCTTTCCGCCCTTCCCTTCCGCCGGACCGCGCTGTCGCTGGTCATCGCCTCGCTGCTGGTCAGTTGCTCGGGCGAAAAGAAGGATGACAAGCGCCCGCCCACGCAAGTCGGCTACATCGTCGCCCAGCCCTCGACCGTGCCCGTCGCGGTGACGCTCAGCGGCCGCACCGTGGCCTACGAGACCAGCGAAGTGCGCCCGCAGGTCACCGGCGTGATCGTCAAGCGCTTCTTCACCGAGGGCACCCTCGTGAAGGCAGGGCAGCCGCTCTACCAGATCGACCCCAGCCTCTACCGCGCCGCGGTGAACCAGGCATCGGCCGATCTCGCCAGTGCCCGCGCCACGGCCGAGGCGGCCGGCGCCAAGGCCCAGCGCTACAAGCCGCTGGCCGACATGGAGGCCGTCGCCAAGCAGGACTACGCCGATGCACTGGCAACCGCGCGCTCGGCCAATGCCTCGATCGCGCAGAACGCCGCCACGCTCGACACCGCGAAGATCAACTTGCGCTTCACCACCGTGCCGGCGCCGATCAGCGGCCGCATCGGTCGCTCGCTGATCACCGTCGGCGCGCTTGCCAGCGCCAGCCAGACCGATCCGCTCGCGGTGATCCAGCGCATGGACCCGATCTACGTCGACATGCAGCAGTCCGCCGCCGAAATCACCGCGCTGCGCCGCAAGCTGGCGGCCGGCGGCGTCATCCCCGGCAGCACCACCGTGCACCTCACCTTCGATGACGGCAGCCAGTACGCGCTGCCCGGCACCGTGCGCTTCTCCGAAGTGACCGTGGACGAAGGCACCGGCACCGTGACCCTGCGCGCCGAGTTCCCGAACCCCGACGGCCTGCTGCTTCCCGGCATGTTCGTCTCGGCGGTGTTCGACCAGGCCAACGACCCCAATGCCTTCCTCGTGCCGCAGAACGCCGTGCAGCGCGATTTCGACGGCTCGGCTTACGTCATGGTGGTCGGCGCCGACGGCAAGGCGGCCCGCCGCAAGATCGAGACCAACCGGACGAACGGGCCCAACTCGGTCGTGACCTCGGGCCTGCAGCGCGGCGACAAGGTGATCGTCCAGGGTCTCAACGGCCTCAAGCAGGGCGCCGAGATCAAGGCCGTGCTGTCCACCGCGCCGCAGGAAGTGAAGCCCCAGTCCGGCAAGCCCGGCGCAGCCAAGGGCCACTGATCCTCCCATGTCGCGCATCTTCATCGACAGGCCGATCTTCGCATGGGTCCTTGCCATCATCGTGATGATGGCGGGGCTCGGCGCCCTCGCCTTCCTGCCCAACGAGCAGTACCCCGACATCGCCCCGGCCCAGGTCAACATCCGCGCGACCTACAACGGCGCCTCGGCGGAAACGATCGAGAACAGCGTCACCCAGGTGATCGAGCAGCAGCTGACCGGCATCGACGGCCTGCTCTACTTCTCGTCGCAGTCCTCGAACCGCGGACAGGCCACGATCAGCGCGGTCTTCGCCAAGGGCACCGATCCCGACATCGCCCAGGTCCAGGTCCAGAACAAGGTCCAGTCCGCGCTCTCGCGCCTGCCGCAGGCAGTGCAAAACCAGGGCGTGACGGTTACCAAGTCGAACCCCGACCAGCTCTTGATGGTCGGCGTCTACGACAAGAGCAACGGCCGTTCCAACCAGGACGTTTCCGACTACCTGACCTCGAACATCCAGGATCCGCTCTCGCGTATCGAGGGTGTCGGCGACGTCAACGTGTTCGGCGCCCCGCACGCGATGCGCATCTGGCTCGACCCCAACAAGCTGGCGGCGGTTTCGCTGATGCCCAGCGACGTGACCTCGGCCATCACCGCGCAGAACACCGAAGTTGCCGCGGGCGAGATCGGCGGCCTTCCCGCGCCGCAGGACCAGTCGATCGACGCCATCGTCACCGCCGGTTCGCGCCTGCAGACGGCCGACCAGTTCCGCGCCATCGTGCTCAAGACCAACACCGACGGCTCCAGCGTGACCATCGGCGATGTCGCCCGTGTCGAGATCGGCGCGGAGAACTACAGCACCATCATGCGCATCAACGGCCATCCCGGCGCCGGCATCTCGATCTCGCTCTCGCCCGGCGCCGACGCGCTGGCGACGGCGGAGCGGGTCAAGTCGGCCATGGTCGATCTCGCCAAGGGCATGCCGGACGGCCTCGACTACACTTACGGCAGCGATTCCACCGCGTTCATCAAGCTCTCGGTGGCCGAAGTCGAGAAGTCGCTGTTCGAGGCGATCGTGCTGGTCGTGATCGTGATGTTCGTGTTCCTGCAAAGCTGGCGCGCCACGCTGATCCCCGCGATCGCGGTTCCGGTCGTGCTGCTGGGCACCTTTGCGGTGTTCTACGTCGCCGGATTCTCGATCAACACGCTCACGCTGTTCGGCCTGGTGCTGGCGATCGGCCTGCTGGTCGACGATGCCATCGTCGTGGTCGAGAACGTCGAGCGACTGCTTGAGGAAAACCCGGGCATGACGCCCCGGCAGGCGACGATCCTGTCGATGCAGGAAATCCAGGTCGCGCTGGTCGCCATCGCGCTGGTGCTGTCGGCGGTGTTCCTGCCGATGGCCTTCTTCGGCGGATCGACCGGCGTCATCTACCGCCAGTTCTCGCTGACGATCGTCGTTGCCATGGTGCTCTCGGTGCTGGTGGCCCTGATCCTGAGCCCGGCGCTGACCGCCACCCTGCTCAAGCCCAAGACCCAGGGCGAAGAGGAACCCACCTGGGTGGACCGCCACCTGCCCTGGCTGGGCCGCCTCTGGCACCGCTTCCACACCGGGTTCAATACCGGCTTCGAGCGCATGACCGATGCCTATGCCCGCCGCGTCGAGCGTGTGGTGCAGCACAAGTGGCGCTGGCTTGCCCTCTTCGCGATCGCCTGCGTTGCCACCTTCATGCTGTTCCAGCGCCTGCCGACCGGCTTCCTGCCGAACGAGGACCAGGGCACGATCATGGTGCAGTGGCGCCTGCCGGCAGGCTCGCCGCGCACCCGCACGGAAGAAGTGCAGAAGCAGATCGAGACCTATTTCCAGACTTACGAGAAGCACAATATCGCGACGATGCTGTCGCTCTCGGGCGGCGGCATGGGCGCATCGGGCCAGAACACCGGCTCCGCCTTCATCACCCTGGTCGACTGGGAAGAGCGCCCCGGCGCGAAGAACACCGCGGCCGCCATCGTCCAGCGCGCCAACGGCGCGTTCCGCGGGCTGCGCGACGCCCAGGTCTTCACGCTCGTACCCGGCGCCATCCGCGGCCTCGGCTCGTCCGCGGGCTTCACCATGGAACTGCAGAACCGCTCCGGCATGACCCGCGCGCAGTTCCAGCAGGCCCGTGACGAACTGCTGGCCAAGGCGGGCGAGGACAGCCGCCTCACCAACGTGCGCCTCAGCGACCTTCCGGACGTATCCACGCTCAAGGTGGCGATGAACACGCGCGCCTTGACCACTTACGGACTGACCGCCGCGAACGCCAACTCCACGCTGCAGACGGCCTGGGGCGGCACTTACGTGAACGACTTCCTCGACAAGGGCCGCGTCAAGCGTGTCTACGTCCAGGGCGATGCGCAGTTCCGCTCGCGCCCCGAAGACCTGTCGCGCTGGTTCGTGCGCGGCACCGACGGGCAGATGGCGCCGTTCTCGGCCTTCTCGTCGATCAGCTGGTCGACCGCGCCCAGTACCTCGTCGCGCTTCAACGGCCTGCAGGCCTACGAATTCTCGGGCACTCCCGCCTCGGGCGTCAGTTCGGGCACGGCGATGCAGATCATGGAAGACCTCGCCAGCCAGATCCCGGGCACCGCCGTGGCCTGGTCCGGCTCGTCCTATCAGGAGCGCCTCTCCTCGGGCCAGGGACCGATCCTTTACGCGCTGTCGCTGCTGGTGGTGTTCCTCTGCCTTGCCGCGCTCTACGAGAGCTGGTCGATCCCGATCGCGGTGATCCTGATCATCCCGCTCGGCCTGCTGGGCGCGATCCTCGCGGTGACGCTGCGCGGACTGGAGAACGACGTCTACCTGCAGATCGGCCTGCTGACGACGATGGGCCTTGCCGCCAAGAACGCGATCCTGATGATCGAGTTTGCCGAACAGGCCGAAAAGCAGGGCAAGCGCGTGATCGAGGCGGCGCTCGAAGCCGCGCGCATCCGCCTGCGTCCGATCCTGATGACCAGCTTCGCCTTCATCTTCGGCGTGCTTCCGCTTGCCGTCGCCAGCGGAGCCGGCGCCAACAGCCGCATCGCCATCGGCACCGCCGTCGTCGGCGGCATGCTGACGGCAACGCTGCTGGCGATCTTCTTTATCCCGCTGTTCTTCGTCATCGTTCGTCGCAGTGTCCGCGAAGGCCTGGCCGTTGCCCACCGCTATCTTCGCAATCGCCGCGCCGCCAAGGGAGACGCCGCATGATCCGCGCCCGCATGCTGAAGCGCATGGCGCTCACCCTGCCCGCGCTGGCGCTTGCCGCCTGTTCGATGGCCCCCAAGTACGTGCAGCCAGAGCTTCCCGCCCCGGCCTCCTGGCCGGTGGGTGACGCCTATCTCGCGCAGAGTGAGGCAAACCTGCCGCTGGTGTCCTATTCGGAAATCTTCCGCGACCCGCGCCTGCAGAAGCTGGTCGAGCAGGCCCTCCTCAACAACCGCGACTTGCGCGTCGCGGCGGCCAATGTGGCAGCGGCACGGGCGCAAGTGCGCGTCACCCGCGCCGACCAGATCCCCGCGCTCGGCGTGACCGGATCGGGCACCCGCACGCAAGTGAACGGTTCGGGCGACAGCACCGCGCTGTCGCTGCAGGGCGGCATTTCCAGCTTCGAACTGGATTTCTTCGGCAAGTACGCGAGCGCCACGCAGGCCCAGCGCGATACCGCCGTCTCGACCGAAGCCGATGCCCGCACCGTGCGCCTCGGCCTTGTCGCCGATCTCGCGCAGGCCTGGGCCAACTACGGTGCCGATAGCGATCTGCTGAAGATTGCCGAGGCAACGGCGGCCAATGCCGAACGCTCGGTCACGCTGACCGGTGCCCGCCTCAAGGGCGGCATCGCCCCGCGCACGGACCTTCGGCAAGCGGAACAGGTCCTCGAAACCGCCAGGGGCGACCTCGCCGCACAGAAGACCGCGCTGGCGCAGGACATCAACGCGATCCGCCTGCTGGTCGGCGCCGATTTCGACCAGAGCCTGCTGCCGGGCGGCATCGACGAGGTCAACGCCTCGCTCGCCGTCCTGCCCGCGGGCACCAGCTCGCAAGTCCTGCTCCGCCGTCCGGACGTGGTGGAAGCCGAATACGCCCTGCGCGCCGCCAATGCCGACATCGGCGTGGCGCGGGCGCAGCTGTTCCCCTCGATCTCGATCACCGGCCTGCTCGGCTTTGCCAGCGGCGCGCTGTCCTCGCTGTTCGACAAGGGCGCGTTCTCGGCAACGGCAGGCGCGGATGCCAGCTGGACGATCTTCAACGCCGGCGGCAAGGCGGCCAATGTCGACGTCTCGAAAGCCAGGCGCGATGCGGCGCTGGCGACTTACGAGAAGTCGATCCAGACCGCGTTCAGCGAAGTGGCCGATGCCCTTGCCGATCAGGGCACCCTGGACGAGCGCCTGCGCGCCGCCAGCGCCTATTCGAACGCCGCCAGCGACACTGCGAAGCTGACCGAGGCCAGCTACAAGCAGGGCATCTCCAGCTCGCTCGACAACCTCGACGCGCAGCGCAGCCTCTACACCGCGCGCAAGCAGGAAATCGCGGTGCGCCTCGCCGTCGCCAGCAACCGCGTGACGCTCTACCGCGTGCTCGGCGGCGATCAGGCGACCGCACCCGCCCAGCCGTAAGTCAGGCGAAGATCGGGACGATCTGTGGCAGGTCCACGGTCGTCCTGATCCCCGGCGGCGCGGCACAGACGGCCGGGATCGCATTGACCGGGCGGTGCGCGGTGAGCCCCGGCGTGAAGGCCGCATAGTCCTCGGGCGCGACCGGGAAGGTGATCTCCATGCGCACCGGCGCATCGCCGCCGGTCGTGACCCGCCAGCCCGATTCCCGCAGATCCCAGTCCTGCTCGATATCGGTGGTGACGTACCAGTTGGCGCGAAACCGCATGACCGGCTCGCCCTTGTGCAGACAGGTGATCGTCGTGCGCATCGCCCCGACCGTCCCCGCCGGCACGGTCCCTGCGGCGATGGTCAGGTCCTTGCGCGTGGCCGAGAGCTCGCCGAACGCCTCCACCGCATCGATCTCCAGCCCCATGGCATCGGCCACCTGCGAGAGCGAGCTGCCGAAATCGCCTTTCAGATGCTCGGCCCGGCGCTGGTCGAACGGCGCCATTTCGGCCCCGAAGCCCATGACCTGGAACAGCATCTCGGGCGAATCGCGACTGGAGACGTCGGCATCTTCGTCGATGGTCAGCACGCCGTGGCGGCGCTCCAGCGAGAGCAAGGGAATGGCCAGCGCCTCGGTGACGAAGCCCGGGCTCGATCCGGTGGAATAGATCGAGACGCCGCCCCTGGCGCAGGCCGCCTCGATGCGGGCGCGCAGGTCCTTGTCCATCAGCCGCGGATTGTGGAAGTCACCGCGCGTGGTGACAACGTTCTTGCCCGATTCCAGCAGCGCGCAAAGCTCGTCCCAGTCGGTGCCCTGCCGCATGTAGAGCACGCAGTCGGCATCGAGCCTGACGATGTCCTCCAGCGAACCGGTCGCCGTCACCCCGGTTGCCGGCAGCCCGCAAAGCGCGCCGGCATCCTTGCCGATCTTGCCGGGCGAGGAGACCCACAGGCCCACCAGCTCCATGCGCGGATGCTCGATCACCGTGCGCAGCGCGCGGCTGCCAATGTTGCCCGTGGCCCATTGCACCACGCGCCAGATCCTGTCCTGCATTCGCTTCTCTCCCGGTCCTTGCGTCATTTCGCCTGCCCCTCACGGCTGCGACAATCCCCGGATGGGAACGCTCAGGGCGCGATCCAGCCCGTCGTTTCCTGCCGGGGATCGTAGGATTCCGCCTTCCAGCGCACCGATCCGAACGGCCGTTCCAGCTGGCGCCGCACCCGGCTTCCCTCCCCCCGCCGGTGGAAGGCATCGGCGGCGGCCTGCACCGCCAGATCGGCCTCGGTGAAGCGATCGCGCAGCCGCAGGTAATCGCCCCAGGTGGGGCAATGATACCGCTCGGTCCAGAGCGCGGGATCGGCGATGTCGCGGGCGATGGACCAGGCGAAACCGCCGTTGCGCTTGCGCATCGACTGCATCTTCATCATCGCCGCATAGAAGTCCCGCGCGTGGGCGGGATCGACGTCGTAGTCGACCTCGATCACCACCGGACCGGACCGCAAGGTCAGCGCCATGCCGACCTCGGGCTCATTGCCCAGCGGAATTTCCGAAGTTCCGCTCGCCCCCTCGCGCGCAATCGGCAGGACAAGACCGAGCAGGGCCGTCGCGCCGACCGCCATGCCGGACACCAGCAAGGCATGGCCCACCCCGGTCTGCTGCGCGACCTGCCCCCAGACCCATGCGCCGATGCCGATCCCGGCCGTGATCGCCGAGGAAAACAGCGACAGCGCCCGCGCCGTCACCCAGCGCGGGGCGGAAAGCTGCACGGTCACGTTGATCATCGCGATGGTCAGGATGTTGCAGGCGCCGACCACCAGAAAAGCCGCGCACGTCAGCATGGCCTCGTGGCTGAAGCCGATGACGGCAAGCGCCGCGCCGGTGCCGATGGCGAACAGGCGCACCGCCCATTCGGTGGAGATCATCTCGCGAATGCGGCTGACGAACAGCGCCCCCGTCACCGCCCCCACCCCCTGCGCGCCAAGCAGCAGGCCATAGGTCGCCGCATCGCCGCGCAGCATGTCGCGCGCGATCAGCGGCGCCAGCGCCGAAGCGGTCGCGGTCGACAGGCCGAACGCGAAGACCCGCAGCAGCGCGGTCCGGATCGCCGGGGCGTGCAGCGCGTAACGCGCCCCGCCCAGCATCGCGCGGTCCATGCGCTCGGGCGGCAGGCGCGATGGCACGTGCCGTCGCTGCCAGAGGAAAAACGCGAAGAACAGCGGCAGATAGAGCAACGCGGTCATCCCGAAAACCGCGCGCGCGCCATAGGCAACCACGATCAATCCGCCCAGCGCCGGGCCGAAACTGCGCGCGACATTGTAGCTGATCGTCCCCAGCGCCACCGCGGCCGGCAAGTGCCCGCGCGAGACCTGCTCCGGGATCGAGGCCTGCCACGACGGCGAATAGAGCGCCACGCCGGCACCGATCAGCGCACAGAACAGCAGCAGCATCGTGCCCGTCACCAGATCGAGGAAAGCGATCGCCGCCAGCATCGCGGCGCAGACCGCGCTGAAGGCAAGCCCGCTCATGGCGATGCGGCGGCGGTCGAACATGTCGGCAATGGCGCCTGCCGGGAGCGTGACCACCACCAGCGGCAGCATCATCGCGCTCTGCACCAGCGCCACCATTTCGGCCGAACTGGTGAGCCTGGTCATTTCCCAGGCCGCCCCGACACCCAGGAAAAGCTGGCCGAAATTGGAGAACAGGCTGGCCGTCCAGATCCGGCGGAAGGTTCGCTCGCGCAAGGGGGCGAAGGCACCGCCCGGCGAACCGTTCTCCGGCGATGAAGCGCCCTCTTCCCCGTTCGGCGCGCTGTTGTCCGACACGCTCTTTCCCTTCGTCCTGCCCCTTGGCTCCTGACTGTGTCCGCGGCGCGGTCAGCGTCAAGCACAGCCACTGCGCCCGCGCGATCCATCGCCTGGCCGGAGAGGTTGACGCGGCAGGCACGAAATCCGATATGCTTTCATCTGAAAGCAATCGCCGCTGCGATAGGACACCCCCCTCCAATTGCAATTCCCCGGACCTGCCAGCATGACCTCGGCAAAAGGCGCCTCGACAGATCGCGCGCCTGCCCGGGACATTGAGGAGATCCGACCGTGAGCGAAGCCTGGATCATCGACACCGTGCGCACCCCGCGCAGCATCGGCAAGATGGGCAAGGGAGCCCTTTCGCAGATGCACCCCGAGCATTTGTCGGCCACCGTGCTGGCCGCCCTGAAGGAGCGCAACGGCTTCGACACCGCCGACGTCGACGACGTAATCTGGGGCGTGTCCGCAGCCATCGGCCTGCAAGGCGGCGACATCGGCCGCATGGCCGCGCTCGATGCGGGGTATGACGTCAAGGCAGGCGGCGTCACGCTCAACCGCTTCTGCGGATCGAGCATCACCGCCACCAACCTCGCCGCCGCGATGATCATGTCGGGCATGTCGGACCTGATGGTGGCGGGCGGCATGGACATGCTCTCCTACGCCAATGCCCACGGCATGAAGATGCGCGAGGCCGGGCTCGGCAGCGCCGGCATGGGCGCGGGCAATCCCCGCCTCCAGGCCAAGCACCCGCAGACCAACCAGGGCGTTGCCGCCGATGCAATCGCGGCAATGGAGGGCATCAGCCGCGCGGAACTGGAAGCGCTCGGCGCCGAAAGCCAGCGCCGCGCCGCCCTTGCCATCGCCGAGGGCCGCTTCGCGCGGTCCACCATCGCGGTGAAGGACGATGACGGCAACGTGATCCTCGACCACGAGGAATATCCCCGCCCCGACACCACCGCCGAAAGCCTCGCCCAGCTCAAGCCCGCGTTCGAGATGTTCTACGCCATGCCCTCCGCCCCCGGCGGCAAGACCTATCTGGAACTCGTCCACCAGGTCTACCCGGACCTCGACGTCAAGCCGGTCCACCACGTCGGCATTTCCTCGGGCGTGGTCGACGGCGCCTCGGCGATCCTGCTCGCCTCGAAGGACTATGCCGAGAAGCATGGCCTCAAGCCGCGCGCGCGCATCGTCGCCATGGCCGAGACCGGCGACTGCCCGACCCTGATGCTCAACGGCCCGGTCCCGGCGGCAAGGAAGGTGCTCGCCAAGGCGGGTCTTACCAAGGACCAGATCGACGTCTGGGAGGTGAACGAGGCGTTTGCCGTCGTGGTCGAGAAACTCATCCGCGATCTCGATCTCGACCGCGCCAAGGTGAACCCCAATGGCGGCTCGATCGCGCTGGGCCACCCGATCGGCGCGACCGGGGCGATCCTGATCGGCACCGCGCTCGACGAACTGGAACGCAGCGGCGGGCGTTATGGACTGGTGACGATGTGCGCGGCGGGCGGTATGGCCCCTGCCGTGATCATCGAGCGAATTTAAGTCATTACAAGGAGATACATGTGGCAACCGAGGCGGAAGACAAACTGACGGGCAAACTGGGCAATGTCCTCAACGACAAGACCGAGAGCCCGCGCCGCCAGGTGAGCCTGCGCTTGACGGTGATCGCCCGCCTGCAGCGCAACAATTTCGACCGGCTCGTCACCGAACTCAACGTCACCCGCTCGCAATGGGCGATGATCGCGGTGGTTGCGCGCTATCCCGGATCGACCCAGCGCACCGTCGCCGAATATCTGGAGATGTCGGAGGCCTCCGCCGGCCGCCTGATCGACCGCCTCTGCGCCGACGGCCTGCTCGAACGGCGCGACCGCCGGGACGACCGCCGCGCGCGTTCGGTCTACGTCACCGATGCCGCGCATCCGCTGCTCGAAAAGCTCGGGTTGATCGCCGCCGAAGCCGAGGGCCGGATGTTCGCCGGCTTTTCGGACGCGGAAGTCGAACAGATGCGGGACTATCTCAACCGCATCTACGACAACGTCAGCCGCGGCTGAGGCCTTTCCTCCTCCCCTCCTTCCCTCCTGCTTGGACGCACAGAAAAGGGCGGCACCGCGGTGCCGCCCTTTTCTGTGTCCCGAACGGACCGAAGGCTTGTTCCAGGCTGCGGTGATGCTGACGCATCAGCAGCCTGGAACGCTCGGGCGCCGCGCGGGCTTGACCGACCTGCGATGAGTCAAGGTCAACGCCGGCTGGTATCACTTCGCCGAGGCGAGGTCCTTCTTGGTCAGCGAAGTGGTGATCTTGCCCTGCGCATCGGTCAGGCTGTTGGCCGGAACGGTGATGAGGCGGCCGTTGAGGATCACCTGCGGGTTGCCGTCGGCGGCAACGCGGTAGATCGGGGCGATGCGGGTGCCGTTGGCGGCATAGAGCATCTTGCCGGCGCTCAGGTCGACCGGAGCGGCCGCTTCCTCGGTGACGGCGCGAACCGACTGGGTGGTTTCGGCGAAGGCAGCCGGAACGACAGCGAACGAGGCAAGCGAAGCGACGGCGGCAAGGGCAACGAACTTCTTCATGGGTAACTCTCCGAGTGCTTGGAGCGGGTCCATCCCCGCTATTTACTCACCTAGGTTAGTAATTGCCTGCCTAGGTGTCAATTGCGATTGCCGCAACCGCTAAAACATTTTTCGCAACCATCGCTCCCGCGCCGTTTCATGGGTTCGCCCATCTGCCGCAGTGCAACATGCAACAGATCGCACCGGCGAATCCGGCCGATGATCGTCGCCGCGATGGCGGTGGTGTTGCTCCCGGTGACCTTTGCGCGCACATCGATGGCAAGCGGTGCGAGCGGCTCAAAAGCGCCGGTTCGCGCCGGAACCGAGAAGACAAGAAACAGGGACTGTCTGATGCCGACAAAGGTCATGCAGGGCGTGCGCGTCCTCGAAGTGGCGCAGTTCACGTTCACCCCCGCGGCCGGTGCGATCCTGGCCGACTGGGGCGCGGACGTCATCAAGATCGAACACCCCGTGCGCGGCGACACCCAGCGCGGCTTCCTCAACATGGGCGGGGTCAAGCTCGACCCGCTGCGTCACACCTTGTTCGAACACCCCAACCGCGGCAAGCGCAGCGTCGGCATCGACCTGTCCACCACGGAAGGCCAGGAACTGCTCTACGAACTGGCCCGGCAGTGCGACGTGTTCCTCACCAACTACCTGCCGCAGGTCCGCCAGAAGAACCGCTTCGACGTCAAGCACATCCGCGCCGCCAACCCGCAGATCATCTATGCGCGCGGCAGCGCCTGGGGCGACAAGGGACCCGAGCGGGAAAAGGGCGGGTTCGACGGCACCGCATTCTGGTCGCGCAGCGGCATTGCCGACTGCATGACCCCGCCGGAACTGCCCGGGCCGCTGTCGCAGGGCATGCCCGCATTCGGCGATTCCATCGGCGGCATGTTCATCGCCGGCGGTATTTCCGCAGCCCTCTTCCACCGCGAGAAGACCGGCGAGGCCACCGAACTCGACGTCTCGCTGATGAGCACGGCCGCCTGGGCCTCTGGCGCGAACATCGCGCAAGTGCTGGAAACCGGCGTTGTCTCGCGCAACGCCATGCCGACCTCGGGCGGCAGCGCCAAGAACCCGTTCATGGGCAACTTCTGGACGGCCGACAAGCGCACCATCAACTTCTGCATGGTAAGCCCGACCGGCCTGATCCGCGACACGTTCGAGCATGTCGGACGCCCCGAGGCCGCCGACGATCCGCGCTTTGCCGACGTCCTCAGCCTGATCGAGAACGCCGAGGCCGCCAGCGCCATCCTGGTCGAGGCCTTTGCCGAAAAGCCCTTCGCCTACTGGCGCGAACACCTCAAGACCATGAAAGGCCAGTGGGCGCCGATCCTCACCCTGCTCGAACTGGCCGAGGACGAGCAGGCCATCGCCAACGACACCGTGGTCGAGGTCGAGGCCGCCGATGGCGGCGCGCCGCTCAAGCTGGTGCGCGGTCCGGTGCAGTTCAACGGCGAGGCCCTGGAAACCACGCGTTCGCCGCAGGCCTCGGAGCACACCGAGATCGTGCTCATGGAAATGGGCGTGGACTGGGACCGCATCGAGGACCTCAAGGCCAAGGGCGCGATCGCCTGATCGCCCGACCGCACGACATACCAAGCAAGGACCGAATACATGAAGCCTGGAACCCGTCTCAAGAGCGCTGCCTGCGACACCGAAGTCATGGTGATCCGCTGCGCCGACGGCACGATCGAATGCGGCGGCGCGCCGATGGGCGAGGCCAGGCCCGCCGATGCCGCGCCGCTCGCCGCCGATTTCTCGGCCGGCACCCTGATGGGCAAGCGCTACGTCGACAGTGACGGCAAGTACGAACTGCTTTGCGTGAAGCCGGGCAAGGGCTCGCTTGCGGTCGGCGGCGTCGCGCTGGTCGTCAAGGACGCCAAGCCCCTGCCCGCCTCGGACTGACGCCCCATGAACATCGCGCTTCTTCTGGAAATGGCGGCGGAGACCGCGCCGGACCGCGTCGCGCTCGTCTGCGACGGACGGCGCTGGACTTATGGCGACCTGCTCGCTGCCGCGCGCGGCGCGTTCGAACTGATCCGCCAGAGCGAGGCCGACTATGTGGCCCTGCTCGACGAGAGCAGCGAAGCGGCGGTGATCGCGGTGTTCGGGGCCGCGCTGGCCGGCGTGCCCTATTGCCCGCTCAACTACCGCCTGCCCGATGCCGATCTCGCCGCCCTGCTCGGCCGCATCGCCCCGGCGCTGGTGATCGGCGACGAGGAACGCATCCTGCGCGTCGCCGCCGACCAGGGCCACACCGTGTTCTCGCGCGGGGAGTTCGTGCTCAAGGCGCAGGAAACCGTGCCCGCCGACGAAGCGCGTGAATACGATCCGGGGGGCGATGAATCCGGGAGCGGCATCGCGATCCAGCTCTTCACCAGCGGCACCACCGCCGCGCCGAAGGCCGCGATCCTGCGCCATTCCAACCTGCTCGGCTATATCCTGGGCACCGTCGAGTTCGGTTCGGCGGACGAGGCCGACGCCGCGCTCGTGGTGGTGCCGCCCTATCATATCGCGGGGATCTCGGCGCTGCTCTCCTCGATCTATGCGCTGCGCAAGATCGTGATGCTGCCGGCATTCTCGCCCGAGGGCTGGTTATCGCTGGTCGCGGCGGAAACCGTCACCAACGCCTTTGTCGTGCCCACCATGCTCGCACGGATCATCGATGCGATGGAAAAAGGCGCGAGCGGCGACGTTTCCTCACTGCGCGCCGTCGCCTATGGTGGCGGCAAGATGCCGATCGAAGTGATCCAGAAGGCGCTCGAACGTTTCCCCGAGGCGGGCTTTACCAATGCCTATGGCCTCACCGAAACCAGCTCGACCATCGCCCTGCTCGGCCCCGAGGACCACCGCGAGGCGCTGGCCTCGGGCGACCCGCAGGTCCGCGCCCGCCTCACCTCGCTCGGCAAGCCGATCCCGACCGTGGAGATCGAGATCCGCGGCGACAACGGCGAGGTGCTCGGCCCCGGAGAACCCGGCGAAATCTACGTGCGCGGCGAGCAGGTCTCGGGCGAATACAAGGAAAAGAGCGCGCTCGACGCCGAGGGCTGGTTCCCCACCCGCGATGCCGGTTTCATCGACGAGCATGGCTACCTGTTCCTCTCCGGGCGCGCGGACGACGTGATCGTGCGCGGCGGCGAGAACATGTCGCCGGGCGAGATCGAGGACGTCCTGCTGACGCACCCGGCGATCGCCGATGCCTGTGCCTGCGCGATCCCGTCGGTCGAATGGGGCGAGACCGTGGGCGTTGCGATCGTCACCCGCGAAGGTCACGCGTCGCCCTGCGCAACCGAGCTGAAGGACCTTGTCCGCGCCCGCCTGCGATCCTCGCGGGTGCCGGAGAAGGTCGTCTTCGTCGCCGAGCTGCCCTACAACGAGATGGGCAAGTTGCTGCGCCGCAAGGTCAAGGACGTCCTTGCCGACTGAGGGTTCAGCGCGCGGCCCGGCGATCCCGCTGGCTCGCTGGGCCGACCGGCAACTGGATGCGCTCGCCCGCGATTTCGGCCTGCCCCGTCTTTCCGGCTCGACCCTGCTGGGCGAACGCGCCGCCCATGGCCGCTATCGCATCGCCGGAAAGGTCTCCGCAGGGCTTGGCGGCAGCCGCCTGCTGCCGACGCGTGACGGCAACTGGTTTGCCCTCACGCTGATCCGCGAGATCGACCGCGACCTCCTGCCCGCACTGTTCGGCGATGCCGACCTCGACGCGGGCGACCCTGCCGCGATTGCTGCGGCCGTGCGGCGCAGCGACGGCGCCGCGCTGCTCGAAACCGGACGGCTGCTGGGGCTGCCGGTAGCCCTGCTCGACGAACAGCCGGTCTCGCCTGCCATCGAGGTGATCGCGCGCGGCCCGCACCGCGACAGGGCCCCCGGCCATCGCCCCCTGGTGATCGACATGTCCGCCATCTGGGCCGGGCCGCTCGCCGGGCACCTGCTCTGGCAGGCGGGAATGGAGGTGGTGAAAGTCGAAAGCCGCTCCCGCCCCGACCTCATCCGCCGCGACGATCCGGCAACTTTCGATCTCATCAACCAGGGCAAGGCCAGCGTGCTGGTCGACTTTGCCAGCGACGCCGAAAAGGCCCGGCTGGTCGCCCTCATCCGCCGCGCCGACGTCGTCATCGAGAGTGCGCGCCCGCGCGCCCTGCGGCATCTCGGGATCGACGCGCAGGCGCTGGTGGGCGAAGTGCCGGGGCTGGTGTGGCTGTCCGTCACCGGCCACGGCGCCAGCGGGGAAGCGGCCAACTGGGTGGGCATCGGCAATGACTGCGGCGTTGCCGGGGGCCTCTCCCGCGCGCTGGCGCAAGCCTGCGGGACGCCCGGCTACGTCGGCGACGCGATCGCCGACCCGCTCACCGGGATCATCGGCGCGGGCGCGGTGCTGCACGCCTTGCGCCGCGGGGAGGCGCAGCGCATCGGCCTGTCGATGAGCGCGATAACCGCCATGGCACTGGCCGAGGAACGCGCCTTCGACGCGCCGCGGCTCGAAGCGGAACTGCGCGCCTGGGGCACTGCGCCCGGACGCCCCTTCCCGGCGCTGCAGCGCCGCGCCCTGCGCGCCCCCGTACGCCCGCTCGGCGCCGACACCGCAGGCTATCTGCCCGCGCTTGCGCCATGCTGATCCGCGGCGCCGCGATCCACCGGCACGGCACCGGCGACCTGCGCATCGACGGCGGTATCATCGCCGCCATCGGCGATCTCGCCCCGCGCCCGGGCGAAGCGGTTGTCGAGGCGCGCGGCGGTGCCTTGCTGCCCGGCCTGCACGATCATCACATCCACCTGGCGGCGCTCGCGGTGCGTGCGGCCTCGGTCGAATGCGGCCCGCCCGCGATCCGGGACCGCGATGACCTCGCCCGCGCCCTCTCGCGTCCCGGCACCGGCTGGCTTCGCGGTTTCGGGCTCTGCGAAAGCGTGCTGGACGGCGAATTGCCCGATGCGGCGGCGCTCGATCGCATGGTGCCGGATCGCCCTGTCCGCCTGCAACATCGCACCGGCCGCATGTGGCTGCTGAACAGCGCCGCGCTGGACGCCTTGCTGGCGTCCAGCACCCCGCCGCCCGGGCTTGAGCGGATCGGCGGCCGTTTCACCGGCCGCCTGTTCGACGAGGATGCCTGGCTGCAAGGCGCGCTGGCCGCCGCGCCGCCGGGCCTCGCGGCAATCAGCCACGATCTCGCGCGTTTCGGGCTCACCGGCGTGACCGATATGTCCCCCCGCAACGACCCGCTGATCGCGCGCCATTTTGCCTGCGAAATCAGCGCCGGACAGCTTACGCAGAGGCTCGTAGTGGCGGGCGGGCTGTCGCTGGCGGATGCGCCCTGCAGCGGCTGGCGGCTGGGGCCTGCAAAGCTCCACCTGCACGAAGCCGCATTGCCCGACTTCGACGCGGCATGCGCCTGGATCGCCCAGGCCCACGCCCAGGGACGCGGCGTTGCCGTGCACTGCGTGACCGAAGTGGAACTGGTCTTCACGCTGGCCCTGTTCGAAACCGCGGGTGCCCGGCGAGGCGACCGGATCGAACATGCCTCGATCGTTCCCGCCGATCTCGCGGCGCGCATGGCCGCGCTGGACCTGCAGGCCTGCGTGCAGCCGCACTTCGTTCACCGGAACGGCGATCGCTACTTGCGCGACGTCGAGCCGCATCACCACAAGAACCTCTACCGGCTGGCCTCGCTGCGGCGGGCGGGCATCACGCTGGCGGGGGGAAGCGACGCGCCTTACGGCAGCGGCGATCCCTGGCAGGCGATCCGCGCCGCCGTGCTGCGCAGCACGCTTGCAGGCACCCCCTTCACGCCGGACGAGGCGCTCTCTCCCGAGGACGCGCTGGCACTCTACCTCGCCGATCCGATGGACCTTTCCCGCCAGCGACGGGTGACCGTGGGCGAAGCCGCCGACCTGTGCCTGCTCGGCCGCCCCTGGCACGAGGCCCGCACGCGGCTGAGCAGCGCGGACGTCCGCCTCACGGTCGTGTCAGGCCGGATCGTCCACCAGAGCGTCGACGAGCCCCCATTCGAGCGCCTCGCGCGCTGCGAAGCGCCGACCTGACAGGATCATCAGCAAGGCGCGCTGCCGCCCGATCCGGCGGCTGAGCGAGACGCAGCCGCCCGCCCCCGGAAGAATGCCCATCGCCAGTTCGGGAAGCTGGAACCACGAACGCCGCGTCGCCGCGACATGGGCGGCAAACGCCGCGATCTCCAGCCCCGCGCCGATGCAGGCCCCGTCGATCCGGACTTCGAAACGGTCGCGGCAGCGGGCCGCCTCCCTGGCCGGAAGGGTCAGCCCGCGAAGGCGATGGGCCTCGGCGGGATCGCGGGTCGTGCCGAACTCGCCAAGATCCGCGCCAAGGCAGAAGGCCTTGCCATTGCCCCGCAGCACGATGCGGGAAATGCTCCTGTCGATGCCCGCGAGCACGAAAGCCTCGCGCAGTTCGTCGCGCATGGTGCGGTCGATGGCATTGCCCGCGGCGGGACGATCGAGCGTCACCGTCATCACGTCGCCGCCGCGCGCCAGCACGACCCGCCCCGCCGCGGCCGGACTGTCCGGGGTGACCCGCGCGCCGATCCAGCGGCGATGCGCCTCGCTGCCCTGCAAGGTTGCATAGGCAAGCGATTCCGCCGTCAGCCCGTCATCGATCGAAAGCGACGGGAGAAGCCGCAGCAACTGGGCGACGACGGCCGCGGCGAGCGGCTGGGCCGAGGCGGCATCCACCAGCTGCGCCGCATCGAAGCGCGGTTCGAGACAGGCATCGAGCCGCGATGCCAGCGGATGCTCGCGTGCGCCGATCCCGATCACCGGACATGGCGGCAGGAGCATGTCTGGCAGGTCCCCGGCTTCGCGCGACAGATCTACAAAAGCGATCGGCGCGCCGGACTGCACCGCCGAATCGTACAGCCCGGCTCCGGCGA
The DNA here is from genome assembly GCF_006874585.1 of Sphingomonas sp. IC081. GTDB lineage: Bacteria > Pseudomonadota > Alphaproteobacteria > Sphingomonadales > Sphingomonadaceae > Novosphingobium. The sequence continues at coordinate 1,162,634 of NZ_CP029761.1, read as the reverse complement.
ATGTCAGTCCCTCCACCTGCATCCTCGAACTTTTCCCTCCCGCACAAATACCTGGTCGCACCGGAGCATGACGAGCATTGCGCGTCATGACCAGCCTGCCCCGCCGCAAACACGGCTCGGCGATGCGCCGATCGCCGGAAACCGCCGGAATCTGCGGGATTTCGGGATATTTCGAGAGAGCGCCCCTGCGCGCAACTTATCGTCTGCGCGAAGCCCCTTGCGGCCTTCCACAAGCAATGATAACCAAGCTTAGCAAAAAACGAGTCAGACTCAGTTTTCAGGGATCCGACTCGGGAGAGAAGTGAGTTCATCACACCACACTTGAGGGAGGAGAGACCTCATGCCTGGAAAGACCACGTCATCGAACAAGGCCAAGATCGCACGCCGCGTGATCGAAGTGCTCGAATATTTCGACGATGCGCACCGTGAAGCCACCGTCATGGACATCGTGCGCCGCTACAACCGCCCGCAGTCGAGCACGTCGGAACTGCTCTCCAGCCTGGTCGAGCTCGGCCTGCTTCACAAGGACCCTTACTCGCGCGCCTACAGCCTGACGCCGCGCGCCGCGCTGATCGGCACCTCGGGCCAGCCCGAGCTGGTGCGCGACGGCCGCATCGTGCGCCTGATGGACCGCCTGGTCGCCCAGACCGGCCTTTCGGTCGCGCTCCATGCCATGGTCGGGCTCGACGTCCAGATCGTCAACTGGCGCCACGGCCCGCGCGCCCTTGCCGCCACGCGGGAGCTTTCGGGCGGCATCAAGGAACCGCTGGCCCAGAACGCCGCCGGCCTGCTGATGCTCTCGACCGTGGCCCGCCAGCGCTGCGAAGGCATGGTGCGCCGCCTCAATGCGGAAGCCAGCGAACTCAACAAGTTCGCCTTTGCCGACATGATGGCCCGCATCGATAGCTGCCGCGATCCGCGTTACGTGTTCGGCCCGGCGGGCTTCGGCAGCGGCGCGGAATCGCTCTGCGGCCTTGTCCCGCGCCAGCCCGACGGCCACCCGCTCGTCATCAGCCTGATCTACGGCAAGGACGACAAGGTGAACCCGGAAGCCCTGCTCCAGTCGCTCAGCGACGCGATGCGCAAGTGCCTGCCGGATCCCGTCGTGCTCGCCGAACCGGAACAACTGCCCCACGCAGCCTGACCGGGCGCAGCCACCCGAAAAGGCCCCGCGAGTACGCTCGCGGGGCCTTTCTGCTGTTACCGGCGGCGATCAGGCCTCCTGCCGGTGCATGCGCGCGGTGCGGTCGGTATCTTCGTGGCGCATGAACATCTTCATGATGTCGCCCGAAGTGACCGGCCGGGTATCCCCCTCCTCCACCGGACGTTCACCGGCGGAAGACTTGGCGCTGGTATCGACGCCTTCCGCCTCCGCCCGCTGCCGCAGCGCGCCGACGGTCAGCTCGGCGCGGGCATGGTGCTGGAAGGGATCGAACCGGAACCAGCGCATCGCATTCCCGTGCGTGATCTTGTCGATCTGCGTTTCGGTCAGGTGCTTGATCGAAGGCCAGAGATGCTCGGGCACTTCCGGCCAGAGCGTGTCGGAATGCGGATAGTCGCACTCGTAGGCGATGTTGTCCTCGCCGATGAACTGGATGTTCTGGAGGCCGAAGGCATCGTCGATGAAGCAATTGAGGAAATGCCGCCTGAACATCTCGCTGGGCTTCATTTTCTGGAAGCGCGAGTTGGTCCAGGCCTTGTGCCGCCAGTTCGAGAAGTCCGCCCGCTCCGTGAAGTAGGGCACCCAGCCGATCGAACCTTCCGACAGCGCGATGCGCATGTCCGGATACCGGTGCAGCGCCTCCAGCTGGAGCCAGTCCGAGGCGGCATAGGCGATCGACATCGGCATCGTCGAGATCCACGCCTCGATCGGCGTTTCCATCGAGGCATGGGGCGCCGGATTGCCGCCGCCGATGTGCAGGCAGATCGTCATGTCGAGATCGTTGATCGCCTTGTAGAACGGGTCCCAATAGGCGTTGTGGATGCTCGGCAGGCCCTGGCAGGTGGGGTTCTCGCTGATCGAGACGGTGTGGCAGCCCTTGGCGGAGACGCGCTTAAGCTCGGCGATGGTCGCGTCCATGTCCCAGGTCGGCAGGATCGCGCAGGGAATGAAGCGCTCCGGATAGGCGCCGCACCATTCGTCGATATGCCAGTCGTTGTAGGCGCTGACGTGGACTTTCGCGAGATCGCGGTCGGGCACGCGGTGAAGGCGGCCACCGGCGAAGTCGAACACCGAGCCGAAGTTGAGCGAGGCGGCGATGCCGTTGACGTCCATGTCCTTGATACGCTCATGCACGTCATAACAACCGGCGCGCAGCTGATCGAGCGAGGTCGGCTCCATGCCGTACTCCTCGAAAGGACGGCCGACCACGGCGTTGAGGCCCACCGAAGGGAACTTCTGGCCCTGGTAGACCCACAAGTCCTTGCCGTTCTCGTCCTGGATCAGCCTGGGCGCGGATTCCAGCGCAGCGCCGGAAAGATGGTTCCGGAACAGGTCGGGCGGCTCGCTGATGTGATCGTCGACGCTGATCAGCACCATGTCGTTCATTTCCATGTCGGCACTCCCATCCGTTGCCGGGCCGGACGGTCCCCGGCGGGCGCATCGTTCGTGGCGCCTTGGACCGGGACGCTACGCCTCCCCTCCCGGCCCTGCCAGCAGCGACGCCGAGCTATCGCGCCCGCGATTGCGTACCCGAGGCGATTGAACGGGGCGGCGAGGTATGATGTTGACGAGGAAACACGAAAACCAAGAACCCCCGGGGAAAGCCTGAAATGAACTTCGACCTCACCGACGAACAGGTCATGATGCGCGATACGTTCGCGCGCTTCCTCGACGAGAATTCGAGCATGGCACGCGTACGCAAGGCGCAGGAAAGCGGCGGTTTCGACCACGCCCTGTGGACCGGCCTTGCCGAGCTTGGCGCCTTTGCCATGCGCGTTCCCGAAGAGGCCGACGGCATGGGCCTTGGCCTGTTCGATGCCGGCCTGCTGATGGAGGAAGCCGGGCGCACGCTCGCCTCCGGCCCGCTGGCCGAAGCGCTGGTGGCCACCCGCCTGCTCGGCCTGCTGGGCGGTCAGGAAGACCTGCTGGCCGCGGCGCTCGGCGGCGAGGCCGTCGTCACGATTGCCATGCAGGACGTGGCCGAATTCCCCCGGCAATGGGTCGCGGGCGGCCTCGTGGCCGATGCGGTCGCCGCGCGCAGGGGTAACGAGGTGGTGCTGGTCACGGTGCCCGCCGAAGCGCGGATCGCGGAGCCGACGCTTGCCACCACGGCGATTGCGGAGCTTGATCTCGGTGCCTTGCCGACAACCGTTCTGGCCAGCGGCGAAGACGCGCTGGCGCTCTTCGCAGCCGGGCTCGAGGAATGGAAGGTGCTGATGGCGCTGGCGCTGTCCGGCCTTGCCCGTGCCGCGCTGACGATGGCGGCGGAATATGCCGGGGAACGCAAGGCCTTCGGCGTGTTCATCGGCACGTTCCAGGCGCTCTCGCACCCGATGGCGGACCTGATCTGCGAAATCGATTCCGCCAAGTTCCTTGCCTGGCAGGCCATGCGCGCGATCGCCGATGGCGACCCGGCGGCAGGAGCCCAGGTTTCGCTATCGGCATGGTACGCCGCCGGCGCCGCAGGACGCACCGTGCGCCACGCCGTGCAGACCTTCGGCGGCATCGGCCTCACCACCGAGCATGACGTCCACCTCTACAACTTGCGCGCCAAGGCCTGGCCGCTGGTGGCCGGCGATCCCGAGGACTGGCTCGCCGAAGCCGGTCGCCGCCTCTACGCGGGCGAGCAGGCCAGCCTGCCCGATGTCGGCGACGTCCCCGTCGAGTTCGATCTGGGCGAGGATGCCCGCGCGATCCAGCAGGAAATCCGCGAATTCTTCGCCAGGAACGTCACCGACGAACAGCGCGAGAAGTTCCACTTTTCGTGGGAAGGCCATAACCCGGTCATCCACAAGCAGCTGGTCGAGGCGAACCTTGCCTACCTCCAGCTTCCCAAGGACGTCGGCGGGCGCGGCCTCAGCCCCTACGCCGTCACTGCCGCGCGCTCGGCCTTCGAGGAGGAGGGCTGGAGCAACCCGGTCGCCAATGTCTCGCAGATGGTGGCGCTGATCATGCACCGCTTCGGCAGCGAGGACCTGAAGCGCGACGTGCTGTCCCGAGTGATGGCGGGCGAGGCGATCTGCTCGCTCGGCTATTCGGAACCGGGCTGCGGTTCGGACGTCTTTGCCGCGCAGTGCAAGGCGACCCAGCTTGAGGACGGGTCGTGGCGGATCGACGGCACCAAGATGTGGACCAGCGGCGCCAACCTGACCGACTATGTGCTGATGCTTTGCCGCACCGACCCGGACGCGCCCAAGCACAAGGGGCTCACCATGTTCATCGTGCCGCTCAAGGCCGAAGGCGTCACCGTGCAGGGCGTCCACACTTTCATGGACGAGCGCACCAACATCACCTTCTACGACAACGTGCGCATCCCCGACAGCTGGCGCCTGGGCGAGATCAACGCGGGCGGGCGGACCATGGCGGCCAGCCTCGAACTCGAACACGGCGGCGGCTTTGCGAAAGTGCAGCGCGCGATGCTGGAGAACGCGGTGGAACTCTGCGAGGAAATCCCCGTGGCTGGCGGCGGCAGGCTGATCGAAACGGCCAAGGCGCAGGCGCGGCTGGCGCGCACTTACGCCAATGTGCTGGCCTCCGAACTGATCGCCTATCGCGCCAACTGGACGCAGGTCCACGGCAAGGGCAACGGCGCCTATGGCCCGATGGCGAAGATGTTCTCGTCCGAACTGTTCATCACCGATTCCCGCGACCTGCTCGACCTGACGGCGCCCTACTCGCTGTCCAAGCGCAAGGGCGCGGCCAATGCCATCAACCTCGCCTATCGCCATGCCCACGGGACGACCATTTACGGCGGCACCAGCCAGGTGCACCGTTCGATGATCGCCGAAAAGGGCCTCGGCCTGCCGCGGTCCCGCAATTGAGGCGCGCAACGGAGGGGGAGAATACGATGACCGAAGAAGCACCGCACCTGCTCACCCAAGACGTGGACGGCATCCTGATCGCCACGCTCAACCGGCCCGACAAGCTCAACGCGATCAGCCGGCAGATGATGGACCTGCTGACCGAGGCGGTGCTGCGCTTTCGCGAGACACCCGAACTGAAGGTCATGCTGATCCGCTCGGCCGGGCGCTACTTCAGTTCCGGCGCGGACTTGCGGGGCGGCAACCAGAACATCGTCTCGCCCGCGTCGACCGGCGGCAGCGCGCGCGGCATTCGCGAGAACCACCGGCTCAATCTCAACAACATGCAGCAGCTGTGGGACGAGATCGAGCATATCGAGAAACCCTTTGTCGTCGCGCACCATGCCATGTGCGTGGGCGGCGGGCTGGAAATGAGCCTCTCGTGCGATTTCCGCCTTGCCGCCAGAAGCGCGTCCTACGCCTTTCCCGAAGGGCTGTTCGGCGTGCTCCCCGCATCGGGCGGCGTCTCGCGCCTGACGCGCATCTGCGGGCCGCACTGGGCGCGCTGGCTGATCATGGCGAACAAGCCTGCCCCGGCGGACATGGCCCTGACCATGGGGCTGGTCCATCAGGTCTATGAGGACGAGACCTTCGAGGCGGACGTCATGGCGTTCTGCCGCCACCTCGCGAAACAGAATCCCGAGCAGATGGGCGCGGCCAAGGTCGCCATCGAACTCAGCGCCGAAGTGGGCCGCGACAGCGCCCGCCACATCGAGCGCATGGCCAACAGCGCACTCATGCTCAACCCGGACTACATCCGCGGCATGGAAGAATACCTGAAAGGCGTGGGCGGGAAGAAGAAGTAGGGGCGGGCTGGAGGTTTCCCTCCGGTCACCCCGAACCTAGACACAAACGCTCGTCGCCCCCGCGAAGGCGGGGGCCCCGCTTTCTTTGCGCCACGCCAGAAGAACAAGCGGGATCCCCGCCTTCGCGGGGATGACGAAATGGGGTTTGTGCATGGAAGCGAGGTTGTTAACGGCGCCTCACCCCGCCGCCCGCTCCCGCATGTCGCGGATCGCCAGTTCCATCAGCCGCGCGTTGACCTCCAGCAGGCTTTCCTCGCGCCGCCCCGGCAGCGTGCCGAGGATACGCCGCAAGCGCCTGTCGGTCGCCAGCGTGATCGAGCGTTCGATACCCGTCATCAGCGTCGTCGCCATCAGCACCGCCGTGTCGCCCAGCGCCCCGCGCGGGTCCATCTGTGCCACGAACAGGCCGATCAGCGGCCGGGTCGAGTTCACGCGCTGGTGCATGATGCGCACGTCGAACTGGTCCGCCAGTGAGTTACGCAAGTGCAGCAGGCCGGTGTGCTTGGCCCAGAACGCGTGATAGGCGCGCACGAAGTCCATGGCCCGGGCATTGAGCTCCGCGTCCGGCCACTGGTCGCGGGCCAGCACGAAATACTCGTCCTGCGCCGAACCCATCACCGGCTCCAGCACGGCGAGCAGCAGTTCGGTGAAGTCGGTGAAGTAGTTGTAGATCGACGTCATGCCGATCCCGACCGACCTCGCCACGGCCCCCAGCGTCACCGGCTCGTCGGTCTTCTCGACAAGCTCGATGGTGGCGGCAAGGATGCGCTCACGCGTAACGCGCCCCTTGCGGCCCAGTTTCTGCCCGTGGAGGTTATGGCTGACCGCCGCCGAAGCGTCGGTGACGGCGGCGGCGAGATGCGGCGGGACCGCCGGGGCTCCGGTGTCCTCGCCGCCGTTCTCTTCTCCGGTGTCGCTTCCCAGAAAAGCCTCGTCCGAGCCGTCTGCGTCAGGCCGCAGCCTGGCCGACGGGCCAGGCAAGGATCTTGACGTCGGTGAACTCTTCAATGCCTTCCAGACCCCATTCGCGTCCCATGCCGCTGGCCTTGTAGCCACCGAAGGGAATGTCGCCGGCGATGCACATGCCGTTGTTGACGCTCATCGAGCCGGTGCGCACACGCTTGGCAATATTGATCGCCCGGTTCAGATCACCCGAGCTGACACCGCCGGATAGGCCATAGGAACTCTGGTTGGCAATGCGCACGGCATCCTCGTCGTCCTCGTAGGGGATGACGACCAGCACGGGGCCGAAAATCTCTTCCTGGGCAATGCGCATGTCATTGGTAACGTCCACGAAGCAGGTCGGCTCCACAAAATAGCCGCCGCCCTTGTCGGGGCGGATGTTGCCGCCGGCCAGCAGCGTGGCGCCCTCTTCCTGCCCGAGATCGATGTAGCTCTTCACCCGCTCCATCTGACGCTTCGAGATCACCGGGCCCATGATGTGCGCCGGGTTCGCGATATCGCCCCAGTTGTCGCCGAAGTTGCCGTAGGCGCCCTTGAGGATGGCCTTGGCTTCCTCGTAACGGCTGCGCGGCACCAGCAGGCGCGACTGCACGGCGCAGCCCTGCCCGGCATGGAACACCAGCATCGCCATGCCCACTTCCATCGCGAAGTTCGGTGCATCGTCGAGCACGATCTTGGCCGACTTGCCGCCGAGTTCGAGGAACACGCGCTTCAGCGTCGCCGCCCCCTGCTCCATGATGCGCTTGCCGACGCCGGTGGAGCCGGTGAACGAGATCAGGTCCACGCGTGGATCGGTGACCAGCATTTCGCCCGCCAGCGCCGGATCGGCGCCGAACACCACATTGATGACGCCGTCGGGGAAGCCCGCTTCCCTGGCCAGTTCGCCAAAGATCGCGCCCATTCCGGGCGTATCGGGCGCGGGCTTCAGGATCACGGTGCAACCGGCGAGCAGCGCGGCAACGATCTTGCCGATGTTCACGTAGAGCGGCACGTTCCACGGCGTGATCGCGCCCACCACGCCGACGGGTTCACGCACACCGATGCGCTTGTGAACCATGCCGAAGGCCGGCTTCTCGCCGTAGTCCTTTTCCCATTCCAGCTTGTCGAACACGGCCATGTAGTCGTCCCAGCCGTCGAGAGCCATGCCGACATGGGCCCGGCTGACCGCCCCCTGCGCCGCGCCGGCCTCGTTGATCGCCAGTTCGCCAAGACGCGGACGGGCCGCTTCGAACAACTCGCGGTACTTTTTGACCAGAGCCACGCGCTTTTCGGCGTTGGTGGCCCAGTCGGTCTCGTCGAAAGCGCGGCGGGCGGCGGCGATGGCCGCGTTCACGTCATCGGCGGTGGCATCGGCGGCCTTGCCGATCGCCTCGCCGGTCCAGGGGCTGATCACCTCGAAGGTGCCGCCGTCGCTGGCGCCCCGCAACTGGCCGTCGATATAGAGCTGGGCGTCGGGAAGAGTGGTCATCGTGTGATCCTTGGCGGGAATGGCGTCTTGCAGGGTTTGGGCGTCGCTCATGGACGGCGCGCTCCCACTGAAACGTGGAGCACGCGCACGTCGGGCGGCAGATCGATGACCGAGCGGAACACCCCGGTGACGTTCTCGGTCTGCGAGATCGGCCGCGCGCGCAGGTCGATGCCATTGGCCGCGCAGCCCTGATGGAAACGCATGGCGGCATCGGGATTCCAGCCCGGCGCAGCCTTGCCCGCTTCGTACATCGGCCCGGCGCGCACGGTGGTGACGCGGATGCCGGCAGGCTCCAGTTCTTCCACCAGCGCTTCGGTAAAGCGTTCGAGACCCGCCTTGGTGCACTGGTAGAGCGAGAGCATCACGAACGGCACGGCGACGGATTCGCTGCCCACGTTGATGATCTGCCCGCCCTTTTCCATCATCGGGATGGCGGCGCGGCAGCAGTAGATCGGGCCATTGAGATTGGTGGCGATGATACCGTCGATCTGCGCGTCGCTCGCCTCGGCCACCGTGAACGGTTCGTAGACCGCCGCATTGTTGATCAGCACATCGATCTTCGGGTGCTTTTGCGCAATCGCGGCGAAGGCCTGACGCACGGAATCGGCGCTGGCCACGTCGCACTCCACCGCCATGGCCGCGGGGCCGATCTCGTCCGCCAGTTCCTGCACCTTGGACAGCGTGCGCCCCAGCAGGATCACGGTCTCCCCTTCACCGGCGAAACGCCTTGCCAGCGCGCGGCCGAGGCCCGCCCCGGCGCCAGTGATCACGATCGTCTTACCCACGCATCCTCCCGCTCTTACGGCTTTCGAGTGCCGGTCCTTGTCCGGCACGATTTCCTGAACTCTAACCCTTGCGCAAGGCGCCGCCTATCGCGGCCACGATGCTTGGGCAGGACCGTCCCCGCGATACCGGGCGGCACGCCGAGAACCTGCCACTGAGGCCGGATCACGCCGATCGGCAGCGCCGGTTCGCCGAAAGACCGGTCCAGCAAGCGCCCCGGCGGCAGGCACTCAGCGCTGGGTCATATCCATGTCGACGATCAGCCGCGAGAGCGTCTGCTTCGCGATCTTCCAGCCATCGGCAGCACGCACGCAGGTCTCGTGATAATGGCCGTACCCGGTCAGCGCAAAGCTGTCCTTCACCACGCGGTCCTGCATGGCCCAGACCACGTCGGCGCTGTCGCCGTGAAAGGTGATCTCGGGCGAGTGGACCTGGTGCGCGGTCTTCGCATCGGCCAGCGAGCGGCGGACCATCGCGACAAATGTATCGCGCCCCTGCTCCAGCGTACCCCCGGCGGGGCGCGTGTCGACCTCGCAATCCTCGGTGAACAGCGCGGCCCAGCCGTCCCAGTCCTTGGTATCGAGCAGGCGGCAATAGCGCGCCTTGAGATTGCAGATCTCCAGCCAGTCCTCGAAACGCGGCACCTGTGTCACGCTGTTCGTCCCCTCAACCCCGTTGTGGTTTCCGCGTCCAGCCGCTCGGCGGCCAGCTTGCGCAGGTCCGCCGTCTTGATCTTGGCACTGCCGGTGGTCTTGAGGTCGCCCTCGGCCACGAACAGCACCTTGCGCGGCACTTTGTAGCTGGCGAGCTTTTCCCTGGCGAAATCACGGATCGATCCGGCATCGGGGCGCACGCCCTCCACCGGGACCACGCAGGAGACCACCAGTTCGCCCAGCAGCTCGTCCGGCACGCCGACGGTCTGCACCATCTTCACTTCGGGATGGGCGCGGATCACGTCGTCGATCTCCAGCGGGGAGACGTTGGCGCCGCCGGTCTTGATGATGTCGTTGAGGCGGCCTTCCCAGAACAGCCGCCCCGCCGCGTCGAGATAACCGCCATCCGCCGTGCGCAGGAAACCATCCTCGTCGAGCGTCTCGTCGAGCGGCACGCCAAGATAGCCGAGCATCAGCGTCGGCCCCTTGACGGCGATCTCGCCGCGCTCGCCCAGCGGCATCGTGGCGCCGGTCATGGGATCGACGATCTTGATCGTGGCGCCGGCAGTGGGCAGCCCGTGCGACTTTCCCGCCACGTCCTCGCGGGTGCCCGAGGGGAAGACGGAGATCAGCGTGAACGTCTCGGTATTGCCGAAGGCCTGCGCCGGTTCGCGCCAGGTGGTGGAAATCGTGGGATGCCGGGCGCAAGGCGTCAGCGCATCGAGGTAGACCATCGACGATAGGTCGACCGTCTCGTAATTGGGCGCGGCGATCAGCTGGGCCCACTGGTGCGGCCAGGCGAGGATCATCGTCGCCCGCTCCGCCTCCATCAGCGCCAGCGCCTCCCCGGCATCGAACCAGCGCTGGAGCACCAGCGAACCGCCCGAACCGAGCGTGCCGCCCAGCGCCATCGCGAAGTTGCCGGACCAGAAGAAGCCGTTGGCCGACCAGGTGCGCGGCGGCTCCTGAACCGCGTACCACTGCGGCCAGCGCCAGAGCTGCAGGCAGACGCCGCGATGGGCCGAAAGGATGCCCTTGGCCTTGCCGGTGGAACCCGAGGAAAAGAACAGCACGCCGGGATCGCTCGGCTGGACCGTGGCGGCGGCAGCGTCGACCAGCACCGGATCGACGCTTTCTCCGCGCGCGAGGAACGTTTGCCAGCCCTCGATCGCGCCGAGGCCTTCGTCGCTGTCGATCACGGCGAGATGGCGCAGGAAGGGGAACCTGGTGGAGGCGACTGCGCCGGGCCTGGCCGAGCCGATCTGCGGTTCGAGATCGACGAGGGTCTGCGCGAAATCCTTCTTGAGCACGCGGCGTTCGAGCAGCAGCACCGAACAGCCACCCATCTGCAGCACGGTTTCCAGTTCCGCAGGGGTGAAGAAGGTGCTGACCGTCATCGCCACGCCGCCCGCCAGCGCGGTGCCGAAGACGCTGGAGAGGAATTCGAGGCGATTGGTCGCCAGAACCCCGACCCGGGTGCCCTTGCCGACCCCGCAGGCAACGAGCGCGCGGGCGACGTCCATCGAACGGGCCCAGAGGTCGTCGTACGTCCAGCGCTCGACCCGGCCGTCCAGATGGATCACCGCGGCCTCTGCCGGGCCGTGGCGCTGCGTGACCTCGCGGAGGAACCCGCCCAGCGTCAGCGGGCCGATGCCCTGCTCTTCCGCCAGCGGAATTCCGCGCGCAATGGACAGACCCTGCGTGACTTCGACCATGCCTTCCTCGCCATCCTTGCAGGGCCGTGTCGCCCTTTCTCCCAATGATGCTCTGGCGCGGCGGGCGGCTCCCTCAAACCGCCCGCCGCGCCGGCTGCATCAGGCGTTCACGTCAACGATGTAACGGCCGGTGACCTCTCCGGACATGAACTTGCGCGCAGCCTCGATGGCATCGCCGAGGCCGATGGTCTGGCCGATGGTTTCCAGCGCCGCCGGATCGAGATCCCTGGCCAGACGGTCCCAGGCCTTCAGGCGCTTGGCCTTGGGGGCCATGACGCTGTCGATGCCGAGCAGCGAAACGCCGCGCAGGATGAAGGGCATGACGGTCGAGGGCAGATCGAAGCCCTGCGCCAGACCGCAAGCGGCCACCGCGCCGCCGTACCTGGTCTGCGCGATGGCATTGGCCAGCGTGTGGCTGCCCGCGGTGTCGACCACGCCCGCCCAGCGCTCCTTCTGGAGCGGCTTGCCCTTTTCGGCGAGTTCGGCGCGGTCGATGATCGTTTCCGCGCCCAGCGATTTCAGGTAGTCCGCCTCGCCCGGCTTGCCGGTGAGCGCGGCGACCGAATAGCCCAGCTTCTTGAGGATGGCGATGGCAACCGAGCCGACCCCGCCGGTGGCGCCGGTGACGAGGATCTCGCCCTGATCCGGGGTCACGCCCCAGTCCACCAGCGCATCGACGCAGAGCGCGGCGGTATAACCGGCCGTGCCGATCGCCATGGCCTGCCGCGGCGAGAAGGCCGAAGGCAGCGGCACCAGCCAGTCACCCTTCAGCCTGGCCTTCTGCGACAACCCGCCCCAGTGGCCCTCGCCCACGCCCCAGCCGTTGAGCACGACGGTATCGCCCGCCTTCCAGTCGCCATGGCTGCTTTGCGTAACGGTGCCGACAAGGTCGATCCCCGGCACCATCGGGAACTTGCGCACGACCGGCGAGGCGCCGGTGACGGCAAGGCCGTCCTTGAAATTGAGCGTCGAGAACGCGACGTCGATGGCGACATCGCCCTCGGGCAGCGCGCTTTCGTCAAGCTGCTGGAGAGTGACCGTCTGGCCCTCATCGGTCTTGTCGATCACGATAGCGGAAAACATGGCATACTCCCTCAAGGGTCACGCTGGGACCCGGCGATGCGGGCTTGGGCAGGCCCTGGTTGAAAGGGAATATGCGCCGCTGCGTCAATGCCGCCGCCCCATGCCATCGCCTTGGCGAAGCGGCATCACGGACGGGGTATCAGCCGCGCCCTATCCTCCGGGCGAAACCCCGTGCGCCGCCAGCAGGTCCGCCACTTTCGGGAAAGCCTTGGCGCGCATCGTGCCGTACATCGACAGCCGCAGGATCTCGCGCGAATAGCGCCGCGACAGTTCGCGCCGCTCGCCCTCGTCGGCGGCATGGGCGCGGGCGAGGATCGGCCAGAAGAACACGCCCGCAAGGTTCATCACTGAATAGACCTCGAAATCGATGCCCGGTTCGGCCAGAGCGGTGCCGGCAAAGCGCCCCAGCGATCCGCAATATTCCCGCCAGAACGGGTCCTGCGAGGGATCGGGAGAGGCCAGCACCTGCTGCAGCCAGACGCGGCAGATGTCGGGATTTTCCATCGCGAAATCGGCCAGCCGCTCGGTCAGCGACACCACGTCCACTTCCTCGACCCGGCGCTCGCCCACGGTTTGCGGATCGCCGAAAACGGCATGGAACAGCTTGTCGGACACCCACTGGATGGTCGCCTCGATCAGCTTCTCGCGGGTTTCGAAATGCTGGTAGGCGGTGCCGCGATTGACGGCAGCGAGATGGGCAACGGCGGAAAGGCTGACGCCCTCGGGCCCGTCCTTGGCGAGCAGATTGGCCGCCGCATCCAGAATGACGGCGCGCGTCGCGACCGGATCGCGCGTCCTGCGCCGTGTTTTCACCTCCATGCCCGCCCCTTCCCTGATTGAACGGGCGAGCATAGCGGCGTGCTTATTAATCGACAATGTTGATCAGCTTGTCCTCAGAGGAAGGCTTTCACCTTTTCGAGGACCAGTTCGGCATGTTCTTTCCGGCAGATCAGCAGGTCGGGCATATAGACGTCCTCCCGGTTGTAGACCAGCGGGCTGCCATCGATGCGCGAGACGTGGAGGCCCCAGCCCTGCGCCACGGCGGCAGGGGCGCAGCTGTCCCACTCGTACTGGCCGCCGGAGTGGAGGTAGATGTCCGCATCCCCCAGCAGGATCGCCATGGCCTTGGCCCCGGCCGATCCCATCGGGACCAGTTCGGCGCCGATAGCCTCGGCCACCCCGGTCGCTTCCTTGGCGGGACGCGTGCGGCTGACGACCATGCGCAGCGTTTCCGGCGCGGGCGGAACCTCGCCCGGCTGGTCGGAGCGCAGGACAAGCCCGGCGCCCGGCAGCGCCACGGCGCCCAGCACCGGCGCGCCGTCCACCGCCATGCCGACATGGACCGCCCAGTCGGCACGCTCCTCGCCATATTCGCGGGTGCCGTCGACCGGGTCGACGATCCACACCCGCTGCTTGCTCAGACGCTCGGCATTGTCCTTCTCCTCTTCGGAGAGCAGCCCGTCCTCGGGCCGCTGCTCGCGAAGGGCGTGGCAGAGGAACTGGTTGGCGGTCTGGTCCCCCGCCTTGCCCAGCGCCTTGCCCGAGAACAGGCCGGAGCTGCGCACGTCGAGCAGGATCTTGCCCGCCACTTCGGCCAGGTGCGCGGCCAGGTCGCCGTCGGTGAGGCTACCCTCGTGGCGCATCAGGCGTCTCCCAACAGCGTGTCGACGATCAGGTTCGCGGCCTCTTCGGGCGAGATCGCCGTGGTGTCGATGCGGATTTCGGGGTTCCGCGGCGCTTCATAAGGGCTGTCGATACCCGTGAAGTTCTTCAGCTCGCCCGAACGCGCCTTCTTGTAGAGACCCTTGACGTCGCGCGCCTCGGCCACCTTGAGCGGCGTGTCGATGAACACTTCGAAGAACTCGCCTTCCGGCAGCATCGAACGCACCATCTCGCGGTCCGCCTGGAACGGCGAGATGAAGGCGGTGATGACGATCAGGCCCGCGTCGGTCATCAGCTTGGAGACTTCGCCCACGCGGCGGATGTTCTCGATGCGGTCGGCCTCGGTGAAGCCCAGGTCCTTATTGAGCCCGTGGCGCACGTTGTCGCCGTCGAGCAGGAAGGTGTGCCGGTTCATCCGGTGCAGCTTCTTCTCGAAAAGGTTGGCGATGGTCGACTTGCCCGAGCCCGAGAGGCCGGTGAACCACAGCACCGCCGGGCGCTGGTTCTTGAGGCCGGCGTGCTGCTTGCGATCGATGTCCACGGCCTGCCAGTGCACGTTCTGCGAACGGCGCAGCGAGAAGTGGATCATGCCCGCCGCCACCGTGGCGTTGGTCATCTTGTCGATCAGGATGAAGCCGCCGAGCGTGCGGTTGTCGGCATAAGGCTCGAAGACGATCTGCTTGTCGGTGGTCAGTTCCGCCACGCCGATGGCGTTCAGCTCCAGCGTCTTGGCCGCCAGCTTCTCCATCGTGTTGACGTTGACTTCGTACTTCGGCTCCTGGACCGTGGCCGACACCATCTGGGTGCCGATCTTCAGCCAGTAGGCGCGGCCGGGCACCATGGCCTCGTCCGCCATCCACACGAAGGTCGCCTCGAACTGATCGGCGGTCTGCGGCGGATTGTCGGCAACCGAGATCACCGACCCGCGCGAGCAGTCGATCTCGTCCGCGAAGCAGACGGTAACCGACTGGCCGGCGACCGCTTCTTCCAGATCGCCGTCGAAAGTGACGACGCGCGTGATCGTGCTGGTCTTGCCCGAGGGCAGGACGCGGATCTTGTCGCCCGCCTTCACCGAACCGGTGGCGATCAGGCCCGAGAACCCGCGGAAATCGAGGTTCGGACGGTTCACCCACTGCACCGGCAGGCGCAGCGGCTTGTCGGCATCGACCGAGGAGAGAACCTCCACCGTCTCCAGATGCTCGACCAGCGGGACACCGGCGTAGGCTGGCGCCTTGTACCACGGGGTCTTGTCCGAGAGCGTGGTGATGTTGTCGCCCTTGAAGCCCGAGATCGGCAGCGCGGTGAAGCTCTCGATGCCGATCGACTGCGCGAACTCGGTATAGTCCGCCAGGATCTTGTCGAAGACCTCCTGGCTGTAATCCACCAGGTCCATCTTGTTCACGGCCAGGACGATGTTCTTGATGCCGATCAGGTGGCACAGGTACGAGTGGCGGCGCGTCTGCACCAGCACGCCCTTGCGCGCATCGATCAGGATCACCGCAAGGTCGGCGGTGGAAGCGCCGGTGACCATGTTACGGGTGTACTGTTCGTGGCCCGGGCAGTCGGCAACGATGAACTTGCGCTTCTCGGTGTTGAAGAAGCGATAGGCCACGTCGATGGTGATGCCCTGCTCGCGCTCTGCGGCAAGACCGTCGACCAACAGCGCGAAGTCGATCTCCTGCCCCTGCGTGCCGACCTTCTTGGAATCCGACTGCAGCGCGTCGAGCTGGTCCTCGAAGATCATCTTCGAATCGTAGAGCAGGCGCCCGATCAGGGTGGACTTGCCATCGTCGACGCTGCCGCAGGTGATGAAGCGGAGCATCGTCTTGTGCTCGTGCTGGACGAGATAGGCGTCGATGTCCTCGGCAATCAGCTTGTCGGTGACGTAGACAGCTTCCTTGGTGTCGTTCTGCACCGTTTCAGTGTCGCTCTGTCCCATCAGAAGTACCCCTGCTGCTTCTTGACTTCCATGCCGGCACCGCCAGCGTCCTTGTCGATGGCGCGGCCCTGCCGCTCGGATGTGGTGGTGAGCAGGGTCTCCTGGATCACGTCGGGAAGCGTCTTTGCCTCGCTCTCCACCGCGCCGGTCAGCGGGTAGCAGCCGAGCGTGCGGAAACGGATCGAGCGTTCGACCGGAACCTCGCCGTCCTTCAGCGGGAAGCGCTCGTCGTCCACCATCAGCAGCATGCCGTCACGCTCAACGGTCGGGCGCTTTTCGGCGAAGTAGAGCGGCACGATGGGGATGTCGTTCAGGTGGATGTACTGCCAGATGTCCAGCTCGGTCCAGTTGGAGATCGGGAAGACGCGGATCGACTCGCCGCGCGCCTTCCTGGCATTGTAGAGGTTCCACAGCTCCGGGCGCTGGTTCTTCGGGTCCCAGCCGTGCGAGGAGGTGCGGAACGAGAAGATGCGCTCCTTGGCGCGGCTCTTTTCCTCGTCGCGGCGGGCGCCGCCGAAGGCCGCGTCGAAGCCGTACTTGTCCAGCGCCTGCTTCAGGCCTTCGGTCTTCCACATGTCGGTGTGGAGCGCGCCGTGGTCGAACGGGTTGATGCCCTTCTCGACCGCCTCGGGGTTCTGGTAGACCAGCAGCTCCATGCCGCTCTCGCGCGCCATCTTGTCGCGCAGCTCGTACATCGCCTTGAACTTCCACGTCGTATCGACATGGAGCAGCGGGAACGGCGGCGGCGAGGGATAGAACGCCTTGCGGGCAAGGTGCAGCATCACCGCGCTGTCCTTGCCGACCGAATAGAGCATCACCGGCTTTTCGGCCTCGGCAACGACTTCGCGGATGATGTGGATGCTCTCGGCTTCGAGACGCTCCAGATGCGTGAGTGTTTTCATCAGGTCTTCCTCTGCCCTTGGGCTCACGCCCGTTCGGCTGGGTTTCAAACTGTCCCGATCCGAATCGCAGGGATGACATT
Source organism: Sphingomonas sp. IC081 (assembly GCF_006874585.1). Taxonomy (GTDB): domain Bacteria; phylum Pseudomonadota; class Alphaproteobacteria; order Sphingomonadales; family Sphingomonadaceae; genus Novosphingobium. The sequence goes on along the minus strand of NZ_CP029761.1, from coordinate 1,145,558 downwards.
TCCGCGAACCTCCCATATGGGAGGGCATGGCTCTTACCAGCAACGACGAGACCGATCTCCTGATCCCGCTCTTTCAGGGAAATGCCGAAGATCCGCGCTTTGCGACATTTCTGGAAAGATTGCGTCGTCGCACCCAGGCCGACTACGTCAGCCTGATCCTTCGCATGGGCGATGGTCCGCATGGCACCATCGTCGAAAGCCATGCCGGAATCGACTTGCGCAAACGCGCCCGCGAGTCGGAACAGCAGGGGCCGTTCGACCTTGACCGCTACCTCTACGACAGCCTGCGGCCGGGGCGGGTCTATTCGATCGGGGAGATGATCGACCACGACCCCGTGGCGCGCGCGGATCGCAACCGGCGCATGGCGAAGCTCGGAATCGGCGACGAGCGCGTGGTGCGGATCGCCGGCGGCGAGCGCTACAGCGCATGGCTGCTGATGGCGCGCGCGCGCGAGTGCACCGCCGCCGACAGCGCCCTGCTCTCCAGCCTGGCGCCTTACGTGGCCATCGCGGTCGAGAATCTCGTGGCGATGGACCGTGACCGGCTTTCAGCGCGGATCAACGCCATGGGGCTGGAGCGCACCGGCAAGGGCTGGATGCTTCTGGATGCCGAAGCGCGCATCGTGGCGGCCGATCGCGCGCTGGCGGAATTCTGGCAAATGCACTGCGGCGCGGTGCTGCGCCCGGGCGAACGCGTGCTGGGCCTCGACCTTGCCGCCGAGCGCAAGCTGGCGGCCATCGCGGCAGAAATGACCCAGGCCCCTGCGCTGTCCGCACGGCCGCTGCTGCTGCGGGACAACCCGCATATCGAGGCCTTGCTGATGCCCGCCGAGAATGCGCAGGCCCTCGCGGCACCGGCGATCCTGGCGCTCTGCACCCTGCCCCGCCCGCATTCGGATCAGAGCGCCGAACGACTGGCAGCCGTCTTCGACCTGCCCCGGCGAGAGGCGGAACTGGCAATGGCGCTGGCGGACGGCCACTCCATCGCCGAAGCGGCGGAGCGCATGGGCCTGACCCTGGAAACGGCGCGCAACTATTCCAAGCGGCTCTACGCCAAGCTGGGCGTGCGCGGGCAAGCGGAACTCGTGCGGCTGGTTTACGAGAGCAGCGCGGTGATGGCGTAAAACACGCGCCCGCACGACGCCGCGAACCCAAACCCAACCTCAAACCCAAAAACTTCGTCGCCCCCGCGCAGGCGGGGGCCCCGCTTCCTTTTTGCACCCTAGCGCGAGGCCGGAAGAACAAGCGGGGTCCCCGCCTTCGCGGGGACGACGGGGTGCTGGGATCAATCCCCGAGCTTGGCCTCCATCGCGCCAATCTCCGAACGCAGCCACATCGTCTCGGACAGGTTCTTGCCGCCCGAAGCCGCCAGCAGAGCCTCATGCGCCGCCTTGCGCACGGTGAGAACCGCCGCATTGTCCGGCTCCGCGCTGAGGGCAATATCGGTCAGATGCACGGCCTCCAGCGGAGCGCCCGCATCGAGCTTCGCCTGCGCCCGTTCCGCCAGCTTGACCGCGCCGCCAGCCAGTTCGACCAGATCGCCATCCACACTGGAACGCGGCACGCCGTAGAGCGCCGTCGTACCGTCCTCATAGTGCAGCCACCCCGCGTACTCGCGCCAGATCGACTTGACCGCCCAGGCTGCCTTGCCGTGGAATTCGCCGATCTCCAGCCCCTCGGGCCAGACGAATTCGCGCATCAGCCTGTGCACGTCCTTGCCCGCCTTCATGCCTTCCAGCGTATAGTCGCGCACGTAGCTTACCGCCGCGTGCATCCTGTCGAGATCGGCACGGATGCGCTCGGCTCCGCGAATGGCCTCGCCGTGGCCGGTAACAACGATCTCGGCCCCAAGGTCGCGGATCGTCTCCAGCGACTTCAAGTAGTTGCGCACCAGACGCGGCTTGTCTCCGCGCAAGGTGTTGAGGAACGGCATCGACAGCCAGACCGGCCCGAAGACATTGCCGGTAAAGGCGATCTTCTCCTTGGGCAGCCAGACCGTCAGCGCATCGACGGTCTCGCCCTCGGGCGTGGAGATCAGTTCGAACGTCCGCCCGCCAAGATCGATGGTCAGGCGGCGGTCGACGAGGATGTCGGGAACCACGTGCGGGGCCGGCTTGGGCGAACCGCCGCGCTTCAGCGTCGCCCCCCAGAGCTTCCCGCTCCTTGGCCCGAAGAAGGGCTGGAGGTCCATCATGTCCGAAAGCGCTTCATTGAAGCCCGGCCCGCCGACGACCTGCGTGCCCTGCTCCAGGAATTCCGGCACGCCGCCGAAGTGGTCCGCATGGCTCTGCGTCAGGATGATAAAGGCCAGCGGCCCGGTGCGATGCGGGGTCAGCAAGCGCTTGGTGCGCTCTGCATTGTCCATGAAGCCGGTGTTGATCATGACGTCGCCCTCGGACGTCGTCACGAGATAGGCGTTCGAGATATCGTTCGCCTGAAACACGAAATCGGTGACCGCGATAGCCTCGGCCTGCTCGTCACCCGAGCGGACCAGGCCCGCCAGCTTCGGACCGGCATCCTTCATATCGGCCATCTCAAGCCTCCTCGATCCCGATCATGACTTTGGCGGACTGCGGCGTGGCGGCAATTTCCAGGCCCTTCATGATTTCGCTGAACGGCAGCTTGTGGCTGATCATCGGCGCGATCTTGTCCTTCAGGCGGGGCATGGCGGCGACAACTTCAGGCATTTCGGTGGGATAGCCGACCGCCGTGGTGATCGTCATCTCGCTGGTCAGCATGCGGCCGACCGGGAACTCGATGGGCCGCATGTAGGCGGCGGTGATGACCAGCCTGGCATGCAGCTTGGCCATCATGATCACATCGGTCAGGATGTTGGGCGCGCCCGCCGCGTCGATGAAGGCATCGGTGCCCACGCCCACGCGGCCGTAGCTGGGCACTTCGCCGTGCAGTTTCGCCAGTTCCGCCCGCAGATCGACCTTCGTGGGATCGAGCGCAGCCTGCACGCCCAGCGCCCGCGCGCGTTCCAGACGCTCTTCGGAAAGGTCCAGCGCGACGACATCGGTCACGCCGCGATCGACCAGCCAGAGCAACATGCCAAGCCCGATCGGCCCGCAGCCGAACACGACGACCTTGTCACCCGGCTTCACATCGGCGCGGTTGACGCCGTGCATGGCCACGGCCAGCGGCTCGCACATCGCGGCCACGTCGTAGGAAATGCCCTCGGGGATCGGCAGGATGGAATCGCCGAGGCGCGCCTCGCGCACCAGCAGTTCCTGCGTGAACGCGCCTTCCGGGCCGCCCGAACCGATGTTGCTGGGCGTCATCATCGGGTTGACGATGACGGCATCGCCCACCGCGATCCCGGCGACTTCGGCGCCGACTTCCATCACCTCGCCCGCGCCTTCATGGCCCAGCGCGGTCTCCACGCCCGGCGGAATGCCGCCCATCTTGATGTAGGACAGGTCCGATCCGCAGATGCCAACCGACTTCATCCTGACGACCACGTCCTTCGGCCCGGCCGCCGGACGTTCGTAGGCATCGAGGCGAACGTCGCCTTGCCCATGGATCTTGAGCAATTCCATCACGTCTCTCCCCAAGCCCCGCTTACGGGCGCACCATGTAGCCGCCGTCGATCGTGACCGTCTCGCCGGTCATGAACGAACTTGCGTCCGAGCAAAGATAGGCGCCGATGCCCTCGAAGTCGGCCGGATAGCCGGTGCGCTTCATCGGGATCGTCGGCGCGAAATGCGCGGCCACGGCATCGGCGCGGGCGCCCTCGCCCATCATCGGCGTGATGACGAGGCCCGGCGCCACGACGTTGGCGCGAATGCCCAGCGGAGCCAGCTCGATGGCCAGACAGCGGATCGCCGCCGCCACCGCCGCCTTCGATGCGGCATATTCCATCTTGCCCGGCAGACCCTGGAACAGCGAGAGCGAACCACAGGCGACAAGGCTGCCGCCGCTTTGGTCTCCCGCCTCCACGCGCTCCTTCATCAACCGCGCGCCTTCACGCAGCGTGAAGAACGCACCGTCCAGCGCGGTCTTCTGGAATTCGTACCAATGCTCGGTCGGCATCTCGAAGGCCGAGTTGTAGCGCGGGCTTGCACCGGAGTTGGCGAACACGCAGTCCACCCGGCCGAAATCGGCCATCACCTGCTCGTAACCGGCCTTGATGTTGGCTTCTTCCGAAACGTCGACCTGATAGGCGATCACCCTGCCCGCGCCGGCCGCTTCCAGTTCGGCCTTGGCCTTCGCGCTCTTTTCCGCGTTGCGCGCCCAGATCGCCAGATCGCCGCCCATCTTGGCCACGCCCATGGCGAAGCCGAAGCCGATACCGCCGTTGCCGCCGGTCACCACCGTCACCTTGCCCGTGCAGTCAAAAAGGCCCTTGGCCATCATTCTCTCCTCGATCCCTCCACCGACTTTCCTGCCGGTACTTTCGTTGGCGCGATGTTTCCCGTGGGCGGCTTGTCCCGCAAGTGTGGCAATCGTAGAGTTCGGGCCCTATCCAAGCATCAGGGACACGAATTCGGGCCAGCGACCCGACACGCCCCGGAGAGCCTGCCATGCCCGAAACGCAACTTGCCCATTCGCCGACGATGATTGTCGACGCGGAACTTTCCGCAGCCGGAATCACCGCGCAGATCGTGCGGTTCGACATTCCCGAACCGACCGACACGCGCCATGCCCTCGGCTCGGGCTATCATGTCAACATGTGCCTGACCCCGCGCCCGCTGGACTCGCGCGGCGGCTATCGCGAGCGCTGGGGCCCGCACCGGTTCGAACGTCTGGGCGACATCTTTGCGATCCCCCCCGGAGAGGCGCTCTACATTCGCGGCGGCAGCGGCCGGCAAGCCTCCCTGGTCTGCACCATCGACGCCGCGTTGGTGCACGACCTGCTCGGCCGAGAACTGCCGTGGGACGATGCGCACCTCGCCGCAGCGCTCGACATCGGCAGCGCGCATGTGCGGGCGCTGCTGTTCCGCATCACCGCCGAAGTGCGCCACCCCGGCCTTGCCGCGCAGCGCATGCTGGAACTGCTGGGCGGCGAACTGGCCATCGAGCTCGGGCGCTACGGCCTCGAAGTTGCCGAAAGGCCGATGACCGGCGGCCTTTCCGGCTGGCGGCTGCGCCTGATCGAGGAACGGCTGGCCAGCGACCTCACTTCCCCGTCGCTCAAGGATCTGGCCGACATGTGCGGGCTCTCCGTGCGTCAGTTGACCCGCGGCTTTCGCGTCAGCCGCGCCTGCTCGATCGGCGACTATATCGAACAGCGCCGGATGGAAGCCGCCAAACGCCTGTTGATGGAAGGCGAAAGCGTGAAGACGGTCGCCTTCGCCATGGGCTTTGCCTCCCCCTCCAGCTTCACGTTCGCGTTTCGCCGTGCAGTGGGCGCCAGCCCCAGCACGTTCCGCCAGCGGCAGGCGCGCGCCTTGTCCTCGATGGCCTCCGCCGCAGCATGAGGGGCGGCGGGTCTTGGCCAATATTCGACATTACGTCCTGATCCGTCATGTCAGCCGCATTGCCAAGGCGGCTCTCCCGCTGGCTATCTCATGGCGATGAGGTCGCCGCAGCGGCCCGCGCCGAGACACGGGAAAGAGGATCACGAAATGACCGAACACCTCACGATGGACAAACTCGTCGGTGATGCACTCGTCGAACAGGCGATGAACGAGACCGGCATCCACACCTTCGACAACGACACATGGCGCGAAGGCTTCGACGTTCTTGTGGGCGATTTCAACGCCGGCATCGCGCGCGGTCAATATACCGAGGGCGGTATAGCCCGCGCGAAGGCGGACATCGTGCACTATCTGCGCGGCCGCCTGAAGATCTCCGACTACCTGCGCCAGAACCCTGAATTGCTCAGTCGCCCGGTCGAAAAGCCGGTCTTCGTGATGGGCGTGCCGCGCACCGGCACCACGCTGCTCTCGAACCTGCTCGCCGCCGACCCGGCGCGCCGCTCGCCGCTGACCTGGGAAATCGACGATCCGGTCCCGCCGGTCGCCTCGAAGGAACTGCTCACCACCGATCCGCGCGCGCAGGCCCGTCTGGCGCAGGAAAAGGCGATGCTCGAGGCCAATCCGGCGATGGGCAAGTACTATCGCGGCTCGGCCGTCTATCCGAACGAGTGCGTGTTCTTCATGGCGCACGACTTCAAGACACTGATGATCGATTCCAAGGGCAAGCTGCCGGGCTACAAGGAATTCATCTTCTCCTGCGACATGACCAGCGCCTACGAATACCACAAGAAGTTCCTGCAAGTGCTCCAGCAGAACGCCGGCGGCGTGTGGAACGTGAAGAAGCCCAGCCATGCGCTATGGCTGGAGACGATCTTCAAGGTCTATCCCGACGCCCGCGTGCTCTGGGCGCACCGCGATCCCTTCACCGCCACCGGTTCGCTCTGCTCGATCATCTCGCTCAGCCACATGGCACACATGGGCAAGCCGGATACCGCGTGGCTCAAGGAAAACTACACCTGGCAGGCCGCCGAGCACGCCAACCGGATCATGGATTTCCGTGACAGGCATGGCGAGGACAAGATTATCGACGTCCACTACGCCGATATGACGGCCGATCCGATCGGCACCATGAAAAAGGTCTACCGGCAACTGGGCGACGAATGGACCGCCGAGGCCGAGGCCGGGATCCAGCAGTGGGTGGACGACAACCCGCAGGACAAGTTCGGCAAGCACGAATACAAGCTGGCCCAGTACGGCATCGACAAGGCCGAACTCGAACCGCTCTTCGAACGCTATCTTTCGCGCTACGACGTCGCCCGCGAGGGCTGAGACGGCGAGCTCCTTCCAGACCCGTCGCCCTCGCCGGGGCGACGGGTCCAGGGGCTTGCGCAAGACTTCAGGAGAGACCGATGCTTGAAGGCCGCCATTACCAGAACGCCTACGTCTGCGACAATCTTGAAGCCGGAATCGACCTGTTCCGCGGGCGCGGGCTCGTCCGTGAACCGGTGATCATCCCGGTGGACCAGCAAGTGCTCACGCCGCAGGGCCTGAAGCGCCAGAAGGGGCGGATCTGCTTCATCTGGATCGGCGAACTCCAGATCGAACTGATCGAAAACGAGATCGACGAAGTGGGCATCTACGCAGGTTGCCAGTCGAACGGTGGAGCGCTGCGCTTCCACCATATCTGCTTTGGGGTGGACGACTGGCCGGACTTTCGCAAACGGGTCGACAGCCAGGAGTTTCCCATCGCCATGGAGCGCGAACCTGACGACAATCCGGACGCGCTGAAGTTCCTCTACCTCGATGCCCGCAAGGTCTTCGGGCACTACATCGAATACACCTGGATGCCCGAAGCCATGTGGCAGCAGATCAAGGCCATGTAAGGTCCCGGTTCAAACAGCTTCCAATGCCACTTCGCCGTAAAGCGTGGTACGCTGCTTCAATGTGCGCCCCACGCTTTCCGCCGCCGTGCGCAGTTCCGCGATCGTCACCCCCTGCCCGTGTGCTGCCCCTGCGGCGCGGCTGATGCTTTCATCCATCAGCACACCGCCAAGGTCGTTGGCGCCCGCTGCCAGCACGGCGGCGGCCCCGTCCATGCCCAGTTTCACCCAGGAGCACTGGATCGAGTTGATCGCCCCATTCAGCGCCAGACGCGCCACCGCGTGCATCATTACCGCCTCGCGCCAGGTCGGCCCCTTGCGGCACTGTCCACGCCGGTAGAAGGGCGCTTCCATGTGCACGAGCGGCAGCGGCACGAATTCGGTGATGCCGCCGGTTTCGAGCTGGAGATTGCGCAGCGCCAGCAGGTGCCGCGCCCAGTGCCCGATGCCTTCGAGGTGACCGAACATCACCGTGGACGTCGTCGGCAGGCCGACAGCATGCGCGGTGCCGACCACATCCAGCCATTCCTGCGTGGTCAGCTTGCCCGGGCAGATCTGCTCGCGAATGTCGTCGCAGAGGATCTCGGCCGCCGTACCGGGCAGCGAGCCCAGCCCTGCATCCTTCAGCATCGCCAGATAGTCCCGCACCGGCATGCCCAGCGTACGCGCCCCCTGGCTTACTTCCAGCGGGGAGAAGGCATGGACATGAAGGTCCGGGCACGCCGCTTTCACTTCGCGCAGGATCGAAAGGTAGGTTTCGCCGGTATAGCTCGGGTGGATGCCCCCTTGCAGACAGACTTCGGTCGCCCCGCGCTCCACCGCTTCGCGCGCGCGGCCCGCGACTTCCGACAAGTCGAGATTGTAGGGCTTGTCACGGAAACCCGCCTTGCTGCTGGTCTTCGAGAAGGCGCAGAACGAGCAAGTGTGCGTGCAGATGTTGGTGTAGTTGATGTTGCGATTGACGACGTACGTCACGGTATCGCCGCTGACTTCGGCGCGCAGGGCGTCGGCCGCGGCGATCACCGCCTGCGCTGCCGCGCCGCGCGTGGCGAAAAGGGCAACGATCTCGTACTCGCTCAGCGTCACCCCGCTCGCCGCGCGATCAAGAATACGATGGAGCGACGCTGCCACCGGCCCGGCATGGAACTGCCCCAATGGAGCGCGAACACTGCCCGGTGCATGCTGATCGGCCAGACCGGGGCTCCAGACGCTGTCGCGCGCCAGCCCCTCGGCATCGGCATGGCGTAGCACGGCTGGCCGGATCGCCGGATCGAGCCATGAACGGTCCTCGCTCATCACGAAGCGCGGATAGACCGTCAGGCGCTCGACCAGCGGCAGGCCCTTGGTCGCGCAGATCGCACGCAGCCGCTCCACTTCCGGCCAGGGCGCTTCCGGGTTCACATGATCGAGCGTTACCGGAGAAATCCCTCCCCAATCGTCGATCCCGGCGTCGATCAGTTCGACAAGCCGCTCGTCATTCAGATTGGGCGGCGCCTGTACCGAGACTTCGTCCGGCAGCAGGATGCGCGCGGCGGCGACCACGCGCAGGAAATCCGCCTCGCTCACTTCCGGCGCGCGGGCCATCTTCGTGCCTGGCTTGGGGCAGAAGTTCTGGACGATCACTTCCTGCAAATGGCCATGCTCGCGGTGCAGATCACGCAAAGCGAGAAGCGCATCGATCCGTTCTTCCGCCGTCTCGCCAATGCCGATCAGCACGCCGCTGGTCATCGGCACCCGCGCGCGGCCTGCCGCTGCCAGCGAGGCGAGCCGCAGCGCCGGCACCTTGTCAGGCGAGCCATGGTGGCACATGCCCTTTTCCAGCAGCCGCTCCGACGTGCTTTCCAGCATCAGCCCCACCGAAGCCGCGACCGGGCGCAGCATCCGGTAGTCCTCTTCCTCCAGCACACCGGCGTTGACGTGCGGCAGCAGGCCGGTTTCCTTCAGCACCAGTTCGGCGCAGTGGCGCACATAGTCCACGGTGCGCGCGAAGCCCCGCTCCGCCAGCCAGTCCCGCGCGGCCGCATACCGGCGCTCCGGGGCATCGCCCAGCGTGAACAGCGCCTCCCGGCACCCCGCCGCGGCCCCGGCGCGGGCTATGTCCAGCACTTCCTCAGGCGTGAGGTAGGGCGCCTCGAGCCGCGACGGCGTCGTCGCGAACGTGCAGTAGTGGCAGACGTCCATGCAAAGGCGCGTCAGCGGGATGAAGACCTTGGGCGAATAAGTCATCCGCGCCGGACCGTTTGCCTCGCGCCGCGCCCTTGCCCGCGCGGTGACGTCCTCCAACGGAGCCGCCAGCAGCCATGCCTTCAGCGTGTGGCTATCATCCTGCATCTGCTCACCCTTCAGATGCCTGCGAGGGCAAGCACCTCCTTCGCGAGCCTTTCCCTGTCGGCGGCTTCGCGCATCATTGTCGTCGTCACGGTGACCGTGAGGCCCCGTGCCTGCAAACCAGAGACATCGGCCTCATCGGCATGATCGATCAAGAGGTGGTCGAGAAGATCGCTGTAGTGATGAGCGATAGCCGCATTGCTCACCGCCTGCCCGCGCTCGGCCAGCATCTTGGCCAGCGGACCTTTCACCGAGGTTCCGCCGACAATCGGCGAGACTGCGATCAGCGGCACCCGCCGCGCCGCCAGCGCAGCGCGCACGCCGTCGACGGCAAGGATCGGATCGACACTGAGGAACGGGTTGGACGGGCAGACGACGATGGCGGCAAGGTCTTCCCGTGCCAGTGCGTCAGCAAATCCGGACGAGGGTTTAGCCCCCGCCGCACCCTCGAAACGTACATCAGAAACCACCGGAACGCATTGATCCCCCACGAACCAGCGCTGAAAGTCTGTCCAGCCTGCCTCCGTAAGCACCTGCGTGCGCACCGGATCGTCGCTCATCGGCACAACCGTATGGGCGATCCCGAGTTCGTGCGTCAGCCGCGCCGTCACTTCAGAAAGCGTCTCACCTGCGCGCAGCCGCCATGACCGCGCAATGTGCATCGCCATGTCGCGGTCGCCAAGGTTGAACCACCCCTCCTCGCCCAGCGCGCGGAGCATGGCCATGGTCTGCCACGTCTCGTCCTTCACGCCCCAACCGCGCTGCGTGTCGTTGAGACCGGCGAGCGCATAAGTCACGGAATCCATGTCAGGACATATAGTTAGGCCGAGATGCTCGAAATCGTCTCCAGTATTGACGACGATCGTGAGATCTGCCGGCGCCATGACTGCAGCGAGTCCAGCCGCCAGCTTCGCCCCGCCAACGCCGCCCGAAAGCGCGAGTACGTGCCCCGCTTGCTGTTTTTGGCCGCTCATCGGAACATATCCTGCTCGATAGGCCGAAGCCCGCTTACCGCGCCGGGGCCGTCTGCTTCCGTCACCCAACGCTCGCAGCCGCGCACCAGCGCGACCGGAGTGCCTTCCGCGCCTTCACCCATCGCCAGCGCTGCCATGGCGGCAACCGAGTCCGCAATGCCGATCACCGTGGCCTGAAGCGTGCGGCCGTAAAGATCCTGCCCGCGACCACGGCGGTCTTCCAGCACGGTCAGCCCCGCGCAGCCGATGGCATGGCCCAAGGTGCCGATCCGCCAGGCCCGCCCCATCGAATCCGCGACCACCACGCCGATCCGAACTTTACACGCTTTCTGAAGTTCGCCCCGCAGCGCCCGCGCCGAGGCATCGGGTTCGAGCGGCCAGAGCAGCACACGGCCAGCCTCTCCGCCTTCCACGTTCGATGCGTCGATCCCGGCATTGGCCAGCACGTGCCCGGTGCGATGCGCCGCGATCACGGCCGCCGGAGTGCAGCGCAGGACCTGGGAACTCTCCTCTAGTATTGCCTGCATCATCTCGGGATCACGGCCAGTTGCGCGAGCAAGTTCATGCGCTTCCTCAGAAGTCATGAGCGCCACAAGATCGCGCGTGCGGCCCTCCACCTTGGAGACGATCTTCTGCGCAACCACCAAGATATCGCCATCGCGTAACCGGTCACCTTCGCCTGCGAGGCTCGCGCATATCGCTTGCGCAATCGACATTCCGGCAGCGAACATAGGTAGCCCCGTCAGCGGTCGCACGGTCAGTTCTGGATTTCGCTTCATCGGCCCTCCCGAACCACCGTGTCTAAAGCTGCCGCACCGGGAACGACAATGACAACGACCAAGAATTCGCAGGGGAGATGATCTGATGGCAGCGATAGCGGTGATCGGCGGGACCGGCGCGCTGGGCAAGGGCATTGCCCGAAGGCTCGTCAAGGCGGGGCATCAGGTGACGATCGGATCCCGCACGGCGGAGAAGGCCCGTGCGGCGGCCGAGGAACTCGGGGCGGCAGGCTATGCCGAGAATGGCGAGGCCGCGCAGGGCAAGGACGTGGTGATCGTCACCGTGCCCCATGCTTCTCAAGGCGATACGCTGCGCCAGATCGCGAGCGTGATCGGCTCGGCCGTGGTCGTCGACACCACCGTGCCGCTGGTGCCGCCCAAAGTCATGCGCGTGCAGCTTCCTGCAGAGGGCAGCGCCGCGATGCAGGCCCGCGAACATCTGGGGCCGGATGCCCGCCTCGTCACCGCGTTCCACAACGTCTCTGCCCACCATCTCGACAGCGATCACGCCATTGACTGCGACGTGCTGGTCTTCTCGGACGATGTGGAGGCGCGCCAGACCGTTGTGGACTTGTGCCCGGGCATGGGCCTGCGCGGGCTTTCCGGCGGCGGCCTGGCCAATTCGGCGGCGGCGGAGGCGCTGACCTCGATCCTCATCTACATGAACAAGACCTACAAGGCCGACGGGGCCGGAATACGCTTCACCAACCTCACCGCAGCGCCCGAAGTGCCGTGAGCTGCTGGGCGCTCATCCCGGTCAAGGCGCCAGGCATGGGAAAGACCCGGCTGGCCTCCGCGCTCGATCCTGACGAGCGCGAGGCACTGGTTTCAGGCATGTTGCGCCATGTGCTTGATACCCTGCGCGGCTGCCGGGCAATCCAGCGCGTCTGCGTATTGGGTCCGGCGCGGCCCAATCTGGGTAGCGGGGTACTGCGTTTCGACGATCCGGGCCCCGACCTCAACGGAGCGCTGGAAAGCACGGTATCGGCCATCACCGCAGCGGGACCGGAACGTATCCTGGTGCTGCCGGCAGACCTGCCGTGCATCACCGCCGCTGACATCGAACGGCTCGTAGATCTGCCGCACGATGCTCTGGGAATCGCCCCGGACCGTCATCGCACCGGCACCAACGCGCTGTCCCTGCCATTGCCGGCAAGCATCTGGTTTCCTTTCTCCTTTGGTCAGGACAGCTTCTCAACCCATTGCGAACAAGCGATAAATCGCGGCCTTACCGTGGAGACGATCCTCTCCTGCGGACTGGAGAAAGATATAGACGACCCTCTCGATCTCGCTGATGCTGTTCGCGTTTTGAGGCGCGTCTACAACCCGGCGATCGACGGTTGGCCACGCCCGGGAGGCCGAAAACGGCCCGGTTGAAGGGAGAACGGGTGTGGATGCCTCGGTCATCGACCTGTCGGGGAAAGTCGTGTTCGTCACCGGTGGCGGCGGCGGGATCGGGCGAGCGATCGCGCTCTGCATGGCCGATATGGGTGCAGACATCGCGATCCTTGAGGCTATCCCCGAACGCTGCGACCAGGTCGCCGAACTGATCGAGGCGCGCGGGCGCAAGGCGCTGTGCATCGCCGGAAATGCCATGGACGCCGATTTCGTGCAGGATGCCGTTACCGAGGCGGCGCGCCATTTCGGGCGGCTTGACGTGCTGGCGAACAACGTCGGCGGCGTGTCCCGGCGGCCCTTCGCGGACCTCACCGAGAAGAACTGGCGCCGCCATATCGATCTCAACCTCGTCTCCAACCTTGCCGCCACGCAGGCCGCGCTGCCGATCATGATCGAAAGTGGGCGTGGAGGTTCAATCATCAACGTCACCAGCATCGAGGCGTCGCGCGCGGCGCCGGGCTACGCGGTCTACGCCGCGTGCAAGGCCGGGATCAACAACCTCACCCGTACGCTGGCGGTGGAGCTTGCCCACCACGGCATCCGTGTGAACGCCATCGCGCCCGACTATACGGTAACACCGGGCACGCGCGGCCAGTTCACCGGGCCGGTCGATCCGCTGCTCTGGCATCGCCCCTCGCCTGCGCAGGAAGAGGCGATCCGCCGCCGCATCCCGCTCGGCCGTGCAGGCGTCGACGAGGAATGCGGCCGCGTCGCCGTGTTCCTCGCCTCCGAAATGGCCACATACGTCACCGGCACGATCATCCCGGTCGACGGCGGCACCTGGGCATCCGGCGGATGGGTGCGCAACAGCGATGAAAACTGGGTGCTGCCGCCCGAACCCACCGATTGAACGAGAGACCGCACGCCATGACCTTCACGCTCAGCACCAGCCTGCCTTTCGACCGGATCGACAGGCCGGAGGAATTCGGCACCATGGAGGCCGTGCACGAGATTGCCCGCACGGTCGAGAAGGCGGGCTTCCACGCCGGCACCGTCACCGATCACCCTGTTCCCTCGGCACGCTGGCTGGATGCGGGCGGACACTACGCGCAGGATCCGTTCGTGATGCTGTCGATGCTGGGCGCAGTGACCACCAGGCTGCGGCTGCAGACCAACATTCTGGTACTGCCGTACCGCAATCCCTTCGTGGTGGCGCGCGGGGTCTCGTCGCTGGACCACTTCACCAATGGCCGCGTGGTTCTGGGCCTTGGCGCCGGGTACATGAAGGCGGAATACAAGGCGCTGGGCGTCGATTTCGACAGCCGCAACGACCTCATGGACGAGTACATCACGGCGATGAAGCTGGCCTGGACGGGCGAGGACTTCACATTCGAGGGCAGCGGATACACCGCGCGGGGCAATCGCATGCTGCCGACGCCGGTGCAGAAGCCGCACCCCCCGCTTCTGGTCGGCGGCAATTCGCGGCGCGCGCTGCGCCGGGCAGCGGAGATGGGCGATGCCTGGCACCCGTTCTTTGTGCCCAAGTCGGTGACCGACACCGCCCGCACCGCCAATCTGGAGGGTGACGAAGACATCAGCGAGGCCATCGCCTACATGCACGCCCATGCCGAGAAGATCGGCCGTGCGGAGCCGCCGAAGGTCATCGCCTCGTCCACCTATTCGATCAAAGAGGGCTGGAGCGCGCCGGAAGCGCTGGACCACTTCGCGCACCTCAAGTCGCTTGGCATCCATGGCGCCGGGGCAACGGTCCATGCCGATACACGCGCGGAATATTGCGATCTGGCGCTGAAGTTCGGGGAGGATGTGATCGCGAAGATTGATTTTTGATGGGTCAGATCGCGGTCGACCACGATCTTAAACAATACCATCTCGTCGCCCCCGCGAAGGCGGGGATGACGGGGTTTAGTTGAACCGATCCATTCTGCCGGTTCGGCCTACTGGTTCGGGGCTGTGCCAAACGCCCGCGCAGACCTCAGGCCATCGCCCCGGTCATCGCCTCGTGGAAAGCCTTGACCGCTGCGGCCTCATCGCCGTTCCACACCGCACCCGACACCGCAAGGAAATCGGCTCCGGCCTTCACCAGCGGCGCGCAGTTTCCGGGCGTGATACCGCCGATGGCAACGCAGGGAATTTCGAAGATCGACTGCCACCATTCCAGCAGGTCGAGCCCCGCCATGTGCTTCACGTCCTTGGTGGTCGTGGGAAAATAGGCACCGAAAGCCACGTAGTCCGCGCCCTCTTCGCCCGCGTCCATCGCAAGATGGCGGCTGTTGTTGCAGGTCATGCCGATCTGCGCGTCACGGCCGAGCGCCTTGCGCGCTTCCTCGACCGAGCCGTCCTCCTGCCCCAGATGCACGCCGTCCGCACCGAGGCGCTTGGCGAGGCTGGTGGAATCGTTGACGATGAAGGCCACGTCGCGATCGCCGCAAATCTTCTGCAGCGGCTCGGCAAGGCGCGCCGCCTCGTGCTGGTCCACGTCCTTGACGCGAAACTGGAACGCCGCCACCGGCGCGGCATCGAGCGCGCGGGCCAGGCGTTCGGGGAAAGCGCCGGTCACATCGAGCGGCGAAATCAGGTAAAGCTGCGTCGGTTCGCGTTCAATCTCTTCCATAAGCGCGCACCTAGCCGTTCGCGAGGCTCAGGAAAAGACTTCGTCTTCGAACAAGGCATCCTCGGCCTCACGATTGCAGCCCGTCAGCGCGGCATGGGCAAACACCAGGATCGCGAGGCGCATCGTCGCATGAAGCGCCTCGGTTGCGGTCTCGAGGTTCCAGTCGGCCGCGCTCACCGCCAGATAGATCGTCTCGAACGCCGCTGCGCCGACCGCGCCGACCAGCATGCCCAGCAGCATTCTCGAAGGACGCCAGACAAGGCAGCCCGCAAAGACGAGCGCTGCCAGGATGCCGATCACGGTTGCAGGCGGCACGCCTCCTGCCAGCCCCGCATCAAAGCCGATCCATGCCGCTTCCGCGACCAGCAAGGCGAGCGCGCGCCGCAACATCGGATCGAGCCGGGGCCGTAGCCGCGCGATCACGCTTGTCGCCAGCAGGGCACAGAAAACGGGCGGCAATACCACCTGCCGGACGGACATGGGCAGCAGCGACGGAAGGATGTAACTCGCCGCCAGATAGGCGATCCACAGCTTGAGCCAACCATCGACGCCCCGCCAGGACTTGAGAATTTTCATCGTCATACCACTTGCCGCGCCCATCCCTACCCGCCCCGGTGCGGCAGGCAAAGCCCGTTTCGTTCGGGAGAGGTTCAGGCGCTGCCGATAGGTTTCGCCGGCACGCACCCGGAACCCGGGGCTGCTTCAAGCTATAAGGGAGGAACATGAAACGACGCGCCCCGCCGCCCGCCCTTTCCTCCGCACTCGCACAGACCCTGGCGCTCACCGCGCTGGCCCTGGCGATGAGCGGTTGCCGGATCATCCCCGAAGGCGCCGGAATGCCTCCGTCCGCGCCAATGCAGGTACCGCCTTCGTCTTATCGCCCGGCGCCTCCCGATGTGCCCCCGCCGCCTGCCCCCGCGCAGCCACCGGCGTCCATGCCCGAGCAGGCCACTCCGCCGCTCGCACAGCCCGCCGGCGAATTGCCCGCCTCGCGTCCCTACAACGGCCCGCCCCTCGCCTATACCCGCATCGGCGAGACGGTTTCCGTCGATGGCCCAAGGGTCACCCCACTCTCACTGATCGAGGATAGCCGCTGTCCGCAAGCTGTGCAGTGCATCCAGGCCGGGCGCCTGAGGCTTCGCGTACGCATCGATCTCGGCTCGGGTTCGCACAAGATCGACATGACGCTCGGACAGCCTGTGCAAGTCGCCGACGGCAGCCTGACCTTGCTGGCCGCAAGTCCGACGCCGGTTGCAGGCTCCAAGCCGGCCCCGCTCGCCTACCAGTTCGGTTTCCGCTTCATGGGCGGCCTCTGAAACGAGAAAGGGCGGCGCCTTGCGGCACCGCCCTGTCCTTTCGCGTGATCCGGACGATCAGACTGCCGCAGCGGCGTCCGCCTTCTGGGTCGAGCCCTTGAAGATCTCGTCGATCGCTTCGCCGAGCGCGGCATCGAATTCGGCATCGCTCATCTGCGCGCGCAGGTCCTGCAGCAGCGCGCGGCTGAAGCTGGCGATGATGCCCTTGTTCTTCGCCAGTTCGACGCAGGCCTCGGGACGTTCGTAGCCGCCCGAAAGCGCAACGACGCGCAGCACCTTGGGGTGGGTGACCAGCGGATCGAACGTGCCGGGCACGATCGGCAGCGAGAGCTTGAGCATGACCTGCTGCCCTTCGGGCAGTTCATCGAGGTTCTTGAGAAGCTCGGCGAGCAGGATCTGGTCACACTCGGCGCGGGTGGCGCTCTTGATGTTCACCTCGGGCTCGACGATCGGCATCATGCCATGCGAGAGCACCTGCTTGCCGATCTCGAACTGCTGCCTGACGACGGCGGCGATGCCCTCGGCATTGGCCGAGTTGATCACCGAACGCTCCTTGGTGCCGAACACGCCCAGCGCCTTCGAACGCTCCAGCAGCGCATCAAGGGTCGGCATCGGCTTCATGAGTTGCACGCCGTTCACCTCGTCCTCAAGGCCCTTGTCGACCTTGATGAACGGCACCACGCCCTTGGCGATCAGTGCCTGGGGGGTGGGAACGCCGTTCACTTCACCGTCCATGGTGCGTTCGAACAGGATCGCGCCGAGAACCTTTTCACCGGTGAACACCGGCGACGAGATGATGCGGGCGCGCATCTGGTGGATCAGGCCGAACATCTCTTCTTCGGTCGACCAGGCGCCTTCCTCGATGCCGTAGCCCTTGAGCGCCTTCGGGGTCGAACCGCCGCTCTGGTCAAGCGCGGCAATGAAGCCGTGTCCGCCGGCGATCTTGGCCGTCATCTCAGAAAATTCCATGGGTTTCTCCTCCTAGATTTGCCCCGGCGAGCCGGAGCGAAACGGTTGCGCGCCCTAAGGCAGCGCGGCGTGACGCAGACGCTGCGCCTTCTCGCGGCGGCGCAGGATGCCGCCCAGCAGAGTGCGCGCCGGCACGTCGATCCAGCGTACGCAGAGCCAGGCGATGGCAAGGCACGCACCGAGAAAGACAAATGCCATTAGCACAGCGTTATAATGCAGATCGTCCTTGAAGTAACGCATCGGCTCGATCACCGCCCAGTGCACCGCGTAGAGCGCAAAGGATACCTCGCCCACGAACCAGGCGGCGCGCGCGAAGCGGCGCGAGGGCTCGACACGCGAACCGCACCAGACCAGCAGCGGCGAGATCAGCAGCGCACAGGCAAGGTCGTAGGCCGTGGTCGACAGGAAATGCGGATCCGCCATCAACATCGCGGCGATGGCAACGAGACAAGCCACGCCCACCCACGATGAGGGACGATGTTCGGGCTGCGGCATCCGGGCGATCAGCATGCCGATCCCGAACGAATAGAGCGTGCGGGCAAGCGCGATCGGCCATTCGTGCCAGACCGCGCCGATATTGCCCGATCCGTTCTCGAGCACCGCCGGCACGAACCACCAGGCCGAAAGCGCGCAGACCACCGCGATGCCGATGCGCGGCAGGCGGAACAGCAGCACGATCATCGCGAAATTGGCGACCAGTTCGTAGAACAGCGACCAGGCAGGCACGTTCAGCGGAAACAGCGTGTTGGTCAGCGGCGACGGCAACATGGCGGCGTTGATGCCGGTGCTGACGAGGATCGTCCTGAGGCTCAGCGAGGTATCGCCGCCGCTGTAGAGGCGCGCGAGGCCCACCGTCGTTGTCAGCACCACGCCGACGAGGAACAGCGGATAGAGCCGCACGAGGCGCTTCAGCATGAACTCGCCGGTGCCCATGCCCGCCTGCCAGCGCGGCAGGTAGCTGGTGGCAAGCACGAAGCCCGAAAGCGCAAAGAAGAAGTCCACCGCGACGTAGCCGTGCGGGGCCTGCGAGATGTTGAAATGAAACAGCGCGACGGCAAGGGCGGCAATCCCGCGCATGCCGTCGAGCGTTACATAGCGGCCGTGCCAAGGCGGGCGCGGGCCTTGCCAGGCCCGGGCAGCGTCGGAAACCGAAGCAGGTCCGTTCATGCGCGCCGCCCCGCCCTATCCTATCAGGCTTCGAGCGCTGCCACGCCGGGCAGTTCGCGACCTTCCATCCACTCCAGGAAGGCACCACCGGCCGTGGAGATATACGAGAAGTCTTCCGCCACGCCCGCATGGTGAAGCGCGGCAACGGTATCGCCGCCACCAGCCACCGAGGTCAGCGAGCCTTCACGGGTCAGCGCGGCCGCGGTCTTGGCCAGAGCCACGGTGGCGGCATCGAACGGCACCGTCTCGAAGGCACCGAGCGGGCCATTCCACACCACCGTGCGGCAGGTCTTGAGCACGTCGCCAAGAGCCTCGACCGCAAGCGGGCCGACGTCGAGGATCATTTCGTCGGCAGCCACTTCGTGGACGTTGCAGGTGCGCAGGCTGGGCGGATTGGCGGCGAATTCCTTCGACACCACCACTTCATAGGGCAGGTGCACGGTGCAGCCCGACTGATCGGCGGTATCGAGAATCTCGTTCGCGGTCCCGGTCAGGTCATGCTCGCAGAGCGACTTGCCCACGTCCACGCCCTTGGCGGCCAGGAAAGTATTAGCCATACCGCCGCCGATGATCAGGTGATCGACCTGGGTGACGAGGTGCTTGAGCACGTCGAGCTTAGACGAGACCTTGGCGCCGCCGACTACGGCCGCGACCGGCTTTTCCGGCGCGCCGAGCGCCTTTTCCAGCGCCTCCAGCTCAGCCTGCATCGAACGGCCGGCATAGGCGGGCAGCACGCGGGCGAGGCCCTCGGTGCTGGCGTGGGCGCGGTGGGCAGCGGAGAAGGCGTCGTTGACGTAGAAGTCGCCGTTGGCGGCAATCGCGGCGGCAAGTTCGGCCTCGTTCTTTTCCTCACCCTTCCAGAATCGGGTGTTCTCGAGGATCGCGATGTCGCCCGCGCGCAGGATGCCGACGGCCTGCTTGACCACGTCGCCCGCCACTTCCGGCACAAACATCACTTCCTTGCCGAGCACCTTCTCGACCGCGCCGACCACCATCGACAGCGACATGCTGGGCACGCGCTCACCCTTGGGGCGGCCAAAGTGGGCGAGCAGGAGGACCTTGGCGCCCTTCTCGGCGAGCTGCAGGATCGTCGGCGCGGCGGCGCGAATGCGGGTATCGTCGGTGACGACGCCATCGCTCATCGGCACGTTGAAATCGACGCGCACCAGCGCGACCTTTCCGGCCACGTCACCAAGGTCATCAAGGGTCTTGAAAGCGCTCATCGTTCGGTCCTTGTCTCGTCGCCCACGGCAGCACGCGCCGCAGCAAGCGCGCCGTCAGAATATCTTGTTCGCAGTCTATGCGGCCCGTACCGCCATGACGCCGCCCCAAAGCGGGCGCCGGACGATCGTGCCGGATGCACTGCGCCGCGAAAGTCCCATAACGGACTTCCGCGGCGACAGTGGTGGGGGCGAACCGCCCACCATCGGATCAACGCGGTTCTTACACCGCGTTTGACGCCGACGGGGCGATCCACCGCCATCAAGCCCTCAGAGCAGGCCAGCCATGACACCAGCGGTGTCGATCATGCGGTTGGAGAAGCCCCACTCGTTGTCGTACCACGACAGGACGCGGACCAGCTTGCCTTCCAGAACGGCAGTCTCAAGGCTGTCGATGGTCGATGAGTGCGCGTCGTGGTTGAAGTCGATCGAAACCAGCGGCTCTTCGGTGTAACCGAGCACGCCCTTGAGTTCGCCTTCGGCCGCTTCCTTGAGCAGCGCGTTGACTTCCTCGGCGGTGGTGTCGCGCTTGGGCACGAAGGTCAGGTCGACGACCGAGACGTTCGGGGTCGGCACGCGGATCGACGAACCGTCGAGCTTGCCCTTGAGGTCGGGAAGCACGAGCCCCACGGCCACGGCGGCGCCGGTGCTGGTGGGGATCATGTTCATCGCGGCGGCGCGGGCGCGGCGCGGATCCTTGTGGATCTGGTCGAGGATCTTCTGGTCGTTGGTGTACGAGTGGATCGTGGTCATCAGACCGCGCTCGATACCGATCTTCTCGTTCAGTACCTTGGCGAAAGGCGCCAGGCAGTTGGTGGTGCACGAGGCGTTCGACACGACGACGTGATCGGCGGTCAGTTCCTTGTGGTTCACGCCGTAGACGACGGTGAGGTCCACGCCCTTGGCCGGAGCCGAGACGAGCACGCGCTTCGCGCCCGCGTCGATGTGCTTGCCGGCGCTCGCCTTGTCGGTGAAGAAGCCGGTGCATTCGAGCACGATATCGATGCCCTGCGCGGCGTGCGGCAGGTTCGCCGGATCGCGCTCCGCCGTCACGTGGATGCGCTTGCCGTTCACGACGAGATCGGTGCCGTCGACTTCCACGGTGCCTTCGAAGGTACCGTGGACGCTGTCACGCTTGAACAGGAGGGCATTGGCCTGAGCATCGGCCAGGTCGTTGATCGACACCAGCTCGAGGTCATGGTCGGTGCGTTCGAGAATGGCGCGAGCGACATTGCGCCCGATACGTCCGAAACCGTTGATCGCAACCTTGGTCGCCATTGGTAAATTCTCCTGTTTACACGCTAAGCTTGTTGAGGATCTTCGGGACGATCGCCTCGACGGTGAAGCCGAAGCGAGCGAAGAGGTCCTTGGCCGGGGCCGAGGCGCCGAAGCGGTCGAGACCGATGTTCAGGCCGCCGTTGCGGCTCTGTGCGGTGTAGCGTTCCCAGCCCATGGTCGTGCCGGCCTCGATCGAGACCTTCAGGATCGACGCATCATGGGGCAGGACTTCGTGCTGATAGGCTTCGTCCTGGGCGGCGAAGAGCTCCATGCACGGCATCGAGACGACGTCGGCGCCGATGCCCTGCGATTCCAGCTCGGCACGGACCTTGACCGCCAGCTCGACTTCCGAACCGGTAGCGATCAGGATCACCTTGCGATCCGCTTCGGCGTGGCGAAGCGTATAGGCGCCGCGCGCCGAAAGCATGTCGCCGGTCTTGCGCAGCTGCGGCAGGTTCTGGCGGGTAAGCGCCAGCACCGAAGGCGTATCCTGCGATTCCAGGGCCACGTTCCAGCATTCCGCCGTCTCGATGACGTCGGCCGGACGGAACACGTAGAGGTTCGGGATCAGGCGCATCGACATGACGTGCTCGACCGGCTGGTGGGTCGGGCCGTCTTCGCCGAGGCCGATCGAATCGTGGGTCAGCACGTAGATCGCACGGGTCTGCTGCAGCGCCGAGAGACGGATCGCATTGCGGCAGTAATCCGAGAAGATCAGGAAGGTGCCGCCGTAGGGGATCACGCCGCCGTGCAGCGCCATGCCGTTCATGGCCGCGGCCATGCCGAACTCACGGATGCCGTAATAGACATAGCGGCCGCCGAAGTTGTCCGGGGTGAACGGTTCCTGGCACTTGGCCTTGGTGTTGTTCGAACCGGTAAGGTCGGCCGAACCGCCGATCATCTCGGGGATCGCCGGGGCCAGCACGTTCAGCCAGTTTTCCGAAGCCTTGCGGGTTGCGACGGTGGCGTCGCCTTCCAGCCATTCGGCCAGCTTGGCGCGGATCGCATCGCCTTCCGGCAGTTCACCGGCCATGCGGCGGGTGAATTCGTCCGCCTTGTCCGAAGCGCCGAGGCGCACGAACCATTCGGCATGGGCCTTGGCGCCGGCCTGCCCGAGCGAACGCCAGTCGGCGAGGATTTCCGCCGGGATTTCGAAGGGAGCCGAAGTCCAGCCCAGGTATTCACGGGCAGCGGCCACTTCGGCCTCGCCCAGCGCGGCGCCGTGGACGTCATGGCCGCCCTGCTTGTTGGGGGCACCCTTGCCGATCACGGTCTTGCAGGCGACCAGCGTCGGCTTGTCCGAAGCGGCAGCCTGAGCCAGCGCGCGTTCGATGTCGGCGAAGTCATGGCCGTCGCATTCGAACACGTCCCAGCCCGAAGCGCGGTAGCGCGCCGGGATGTCTTCGCTGGTCGAAAGCGAGGTGTCGCCGTCGATGGTGATCTTGTTGTCGTCCCACAGGACCTTGAGGCGGCCCAGCTTGAGCGTGCCGGCAAGACCGATGGCCTCGTGGTTGATGCCTTCCATGAGGCAGCCGTCGCCGGCGATGACCCAGGTCTTGTGGTCGACCAGATCGTCACCGAAAGTGGCGTTGAGCTGGCGCTCCGCCATCGCCATGCCGACCGCCATGGCCAGGCCCTGGCCGAGCGGACCGGTGGTGCATTCCACGCCTTCGATCAGGAAGTTTTCCGGGTGACCGGCGCAGACCGAGCCCAACTGACGGAAATTGCGAATGTCGTCCATCGTCGGGCTGGCATAGCCGGTCAGGTGAAGCAGCGAGTAGATCAGCATCGAACCGTGACCGGCCGACAGCACGAAGCGGTCGCGGTCGGCCCACTTGGGCGCTGCGGGATCGAACTTGAGAAACTTGGAGAACAGGACGGTGGCAACATCGGCCATGCCCATCGGCATGCCGGGGTGGCCGCTGTTGGCGGCCTGGACCGCGTCCATGGAAAGCGCGCGAATGGCGTTGGCCATCGGCGCGAGACGGTCGGCAGCAAGGGTCATCGGGTGGCTCCGGTAAACGGAAAAAGGAACGATTCGGCTTGCCGACCCCCTTTAGGCTGAGGCCTGCGGGCGTCAAGTTCACCGCAGCCAAACACCGCAGATCCGGGCCCAGGCAATTCGCGTGGTGGCACAATCTCTTCCACTCGTCGAAGCATTAGTCGCCAAGCTGTGCCAAATTCTTGCCTTTTTGCAGTTTCGCGGTAACCGTAAGCCATGAAAGAGGTACCGATCGTTCAGATCGTCGAACGGATCGAGTCGGCGTTGTCCCGTCTCGACAAGGCCATTCCGGAAACCGTGGAACAGCGCAGTCGCGATCGCCGCCTGCGGGTGCTGGTTGAGGATGCCCTCGGCGAAATCGATGCATTGCTGGCGCGGCGCGAGGCATGAGCAACGTCAATCTCACCATCGGCGGTCGCAGCTTCACGCTGGCCTGCGCGGACGGTCAGGAAGGCCATGTCGAGCATCTCGGCCGCCTGATCGACGAGAAGGCAGCCGCAGCCGGCGCCGTCGGCCAGACCGAGACGCGCATGCTGCTGTTTGCAGCCATCATGCTGGCCGACGAAGTGCATAACCTGCGCGAACAAGACGCCGCACCGCCTCCCGCGCCACCCCTGACATCACCCCCGGCACCTGCTGCCAGCGAGGAAAATGCCTCCCTGCCCCCGGAAATGCTCGAGCGGCTGGCGAAAATTGCCGATAGCATCGAAAATCTCGCAAGCCTCCTTGAGGAAGCGCAAGAGAGCCCCTAATTAGACGGTGACGGGAACTGCCCGGCACGAGCCGTTCGAAAATCCCTGAGGCTATAAGCAAATCCAAGGGGACTGTCCCTGCCCGGACCCTGGTCCGGAACACATGGTCCCCACCTGACGTCGAGGCGTCAGAGGATTTCTAGGCAAACGACCCTATGGTGGGCCCGTCACCCCCTCTTCCGTGATCACTCCCTTTTCTTGAGGGATTTAGCCTCGCCCTTCCAGCATGGGCCCGAAGCTGGCCGTGCCGGAATTCCAACATGCCCAACGCAGCCGCAGATGATACCGTGCGGCTCCGAATGCCAGGAATGGGACCACCGGTGGATTCGTCACTCCCTCTCTCTCCCGCAGCCGAAAAGGCCGCTCTGCGCAAGAAGCATCGTGCCGCGCGCACGGAGCACGTCGCCTCGCTTCCGCAGCAACTGCGCGCGCTGATGCTGAACCGCCCGCCCGCCCCCGTCGCGGAAATGATGCCCGAGGGGCTGACCATCGGTCTCTATGCTCCCGTAGGCGACGAGGCACCGGCCTTTGGCTGGGCGCGCTGGCTGTCGGAGAACGACCGCAAGATCGCCCTGCCCTGGTTCGAATCGCGCGATGCGCCGATGGAGTTCCGCCTCTGGGCAAATCCCTTCGACGAAGAACAGCTTGCCATCGGCCCCTGGGGTGCGCTGCAACCACCGGCAGACGCAGCGCCCGTCACCCCCGCCATCGCCATCGTGCCGCTGCTCGCCTTCACTGCCGAGGGGCACCGACTGGGCCAGGGCGGCGGCCATTACGATCGCTGGCTCGATGCCAACCCGGACGTTCCGGCAATCGGGCTTGCATGGGACTGCCAACTCGCCGACACCCTTCCCATCGAAGCGCACGACCGCATCCTCGATGCCGTGGTGACGCCGACGAGAATATACGAGGGAGCGATCTGAACTTGCGCGAGACTCCAACCCTGCGAATCCCGCTGGGCGTGTTGGGGCTATTTGCCGCCCTGATCGCCTATGGCGTGCTGATTGCACGCTATCTGGCCCCGGTGATCGAAGGATGGCACCCTTTGCTTCAGACGCCCGTCTACGTGGTTCTGGGAGTGGTCTGGCTGCTACCGCTCAAGCGGTTCCTGATCTGGATGGAAACCGGGCGCTGGGGGTGATTCCCCAGCGCTTTTATTTTTGCCCTGAGCAGCCAGCCGATTCGACAAATCAGGAACGGCACGCCTGCGCCGGACAAAAGAAAAGGCCGGGCGTGAACCCGGCCTTTTTCGTTTCATTGCCTTACCACTTCCCGTAAAGGAAATGGCGCGAGTGACGGGGCTCGAACCCGCGACCTCCGGCGTGACAGGCCGGCACTCTAACCAACTGAGCTACACCCGCGCAGCAATGTATGCGAGGTTTTTAGACTACCTCAAGTCGCTGGATTACCAGCATTTTCCCAAGTGGCGCGAGTGACGGGGCTCGAACCCGCGACCTCCGGCGTGACAGGCCGGCACTCTAACCAACTGAGCTACACCCGCGTTCTTGCGTTTGCGTCCGCTTGGGAGCCGCGCCTCTATGGCAGGGCACCCACCCTGTCAACGGGAATGACCCGAAGATTGAAAAGTTTTTATCCACACCCCCGAAAAATCTGGCCGGTCCGACCTTACCCCATCTGAGCGACAGCCCGGACAACCGGCGTTAACCATATGTTGGCGACTGGAATCGCAGAAAACACCCCGTCCACGCGGAAACGGCGCGGAACATCGCAGGGGGTTTTCGGGTGAAAGCAATCCATCTCGCCATGTCGCTTGCGCTTGCAGCCGGCACGTTCACCACCAGTGCTGCGCAGGCAGAACTGCGCACAGGGCCCGCCGTGGCCACCGACAGCGCCGTCTATGTGGAACGCAGCGGCTCGGCCGCCTCGCGCCGCCTGGAACCCGCGAGCCGCCTTGCGCGCGGTGATAGAGTCGTGACGATCGTTACATGGGTCCGCGCCGCCGGAACCGGCGGCTTTGTCATCACCAATCCCGTGCCCACCACCCTCGCCTATCAGCAGAGCGCGGAAGACATGCAGGAAGTCTCGGTGGACGGCGGCCGCTCATGGGGCCGTATCGGCGCGCTGAGGATCGGCAATCGCCTCGCCACCCCCGAAGACGTCACGCATGTTCGCTGGCGCATCCCGCCGCAGAGCGCGGCGCGCGGACGCGGGCAGATCACCTACAGCGGCATCGTGCGCTGATTCAGGCTCAGCAGCGCTCGTACTTCCAGTTGCGGCGCTTGCCTTCGGAAAGCCACTCGACGGCCTGAGCCATGCGCTTGGCGCGCGTCGCCTCTGTCTTGGCCTCGGTGATCCATTCCAGATATTCGCGCCGCTGTGACGGCGAGAAGGCGTCGTAGTGCCCCTGCGCGGCCGGAGCAGTCGCCAACACCGACGCGAAATCGTCCGGCATCGGAATCTCCGCCTTGGGCGCACGCGGCGCGGCAGGCTTCAGCGCCGTGCCCGTTTCGAGCACCCTCGCCTCGGCCGCCTGCAATTTTTCGATGAGTTCGCCTTCGCCCGGCAGATCGCCGACGGCAGTGATGCGACCGAACTGGCCCATGGCATCGCCCTGCCGCCCGTCTCCATGGATGACGAAGGTGCAATGCGCCTTGAACGCCGCCATCCCGGCGACATTCTTACCCTTTACCAGAAAGTGCGGCATGCCCCATTTGATGGCCTCTTCGGCCCCGGGCAGCGCGCGGTGGGTGAGATCGCGCAAATGAGTGAGGATCGGGCGGGCAAAGTCCGCGGCCTTTTCGATATAGTCGTCGACGCGCGGATCTTTGCCCATGAATGCCCTCTCTATCTTATCCCGCCAGAATCAGCGCCGGGGCCTCGATCAGCTTCTTGAGGTCCTGCGCGAAGCTTGCTGCGTCCCAACCGTCTACCACACGGTGGTCGCACGACATCGAGATATTCATGATCTTGCGCTTCTCGATGCGCTCCACGCCATCGGCGCCCTTCACGAACATTGGCCGTTCGACGATGCGATTCGGGCCGATGATGGCGACTTCGGGACGATTGATGACCGGAGTCGTGGCGACACCGCCCATCGGCCCGAGCGAGGTGACCGTGATCGTCGAGCCCGAAAGCTCCGACGACTTGGCCGAACCATCGCGCGCCGCATTGGCAAGGCGGCCGATCTCGGTAGCGAGCTGCCACAGGTTACGGTCCTGCGCATCGCGGATCACCGGAACCATCAGGCCCGCCGGGGTCTGCGCGGCCATGCCCAGATGGACCGAGCCGTAGCGCGTCACTACACCCGCCTCGTCATCGTAATGCGCGTTGAGCATCGGATACTTGGGCAGCAGCTTGCAGATCGCCGCGATCAGGAACGGCAGCATCGTCAGCTTGGGACGATCTCCTCGCCCAGCGTTGAGCTGCGCACGGGTTTCCTCCAGCGCCGTCACGTCGAATTCCTCGACATAGGCGAAGTGCGGGATCTGGCGCTTGGACGCAGCCATGTTCTCGGCAATGCGGCGGCGCAGGCCGATCACGCGGACCTGTTCGTCCTTACCCTTGCTGCCGGCGGGCTGGAAACCGCCCGCAGCGTTGTAGGACAGGAAGGCATCGAGATCGCCATGGCGCACGCGGCCGTCTTCCGCAGGGCGGACTTCGGCCAGATTGATGCCCAGATCCGACGCGCGCTTGCGGACGGCGGGGCTGGCCATGACCTTGGCATGCGTGGCGGGCGTTGGCGCGCGGGCTTCGACAAGCTCAGCCTGTGCGGGTTTGGGGAGCACAGCTTCAGGTTCAGGCGCTGGGGCAGCCTCCACAACCTCCGCTCGTGCCGAGCTTGTCGAAGCACTGGCCACCTCGGGCTCGCCCTTGGGCGCACTGGCCCCGTCGACCCCATTGCCCGCGCCTTCGACCTCGATCACCACCAGCGGCGATCCGATAGCGATGATGTCACCCGCCTCACCGGCGACTTCGACCACCACGCCCGAAACCGGGCTTTCCATCTCGACCGTTGCCTTGTCGGTCATCATGTCCGCAACGCGGTCGTCTTCCTCGATCCGATCGCCGATCTTGACGTGCCAGGCGACGATCTCTGCCTCGGCAATGCCCTCGCCGATGTCGGGGAGCCTGAAAGTATAGCGTCCCATCAAATCAATCCTTCAACAGACGATCGACCGCCTCGCCAATGCGGACGGGACCGGGGAAATAGGCCCACTCAAGGCTGTGCGGGTACGGCGTATCGAAGCCGGTCACACGCTCGACGGGCGCTTCCAGGTGATAGAAGCAGCGTTCCTGAACCAGCGTCACCAGTTCCGCGCCAAAGCCGGAGGTGCGGGTCGCCTCGTGTATCACCAGGCAACGCCCAGTCTTTTCCACGGACTTTTCCACAGCCCCCAGGTCAAGCGGGACCAGCGTGCGCAAGTCGATGATCTCGGCGTCGACACCCTTTTCGGCCAGCACCGCCTCGGCCACGTGAACCATGGTGCCATACGTCACCACCGTCAGCGCCGAACCTTCCTGCACGATCCGTGCCTTGCCCAGCGGGATCGAATAGTACCCTTCCGGCACCATGCCGAGCGGGTGGCCCTTCCACGTCTTCGACGGGCGATCGTAATAGCCGTCGAACGGGCCGTTATAGATGCGCTTGGGCTCGAAGAAGATCACCGGATCGTTGTCTTCGATGGCAGCGATCAGCAGGCCCTTGGCGTCGTAGGGGCTGGCCGGGATCACCGTCTTCAGGCCGGAAACGTGCGTGAACAGCGCTTCCGGGCTCTGACTGTGGGTCTGGCCGCCGAAAATGCCGCCGCCGAACGGCGAGCGCACGGTGATCGGCGCGATGAACTCCGCCGCCGAACGATAGCGCAGACGCGCCGCTTCGGAGACGAGCTGGTCCATGCCCGGATAGATATAGTCCGCGAACTGGATCTCCGGCACCGGGCGCAGGCCGTATGCGGCCATACCCACGGCAGCGCCGATGATGCCGCATTCGTTGATCGGGGTATCGAACACGCGGTTGCGGCCGTACTTCTTCTGGAGATTGGCCGTCGCGCGGAACACGCCGCCGAAATAGCCGACGTCTTCACCGAAGGTCACCACATCGGGATCGCGCGCCATCATGATATCGAGCGCGTCGTTGATCGCCTCGATCATGTTCATCTGGCGGGTCGGCGCGTCGTGGAGGCTGACCGAATCTTCTTCAATCATCATGATCAGTCCTTCCAATCCGGGAACTTGCTCTGCCGCTCACGGATCGCCTGCTCCGCCTGCTCTTCAAGGTGCCAGGGCAGTTCCTCGAAGACGTCCTCGAACATGGTGTGGAACGGATGGTGCAGGCCGTGGCCCAGAATGCCGTTCTTCTCGGCCTCCTTGGTGGCGGCCTTCACTTGCTCGGCGGCGTCGCGGTCCATCTCGGCATGCCGCTCCTCGGACCATTCGCCAAGCCCGATCAGATGCTTCTTCAGGCGCATGATCGGATCGCCCAGCGGCCATTCCTCACGCTCATGCGCGGAGCGATAGGCCGTGGGATCGTCCGAGGTGGAGTGCCCCTCGGCGCGATAGGTGAAGTGCTCGATCAGCGTCGGCCCCTGGTTGGAGCGGGCACGGTTGGCGGCCCATTCCATCGCGGCATAGACCGCCAGGATGTCGTTGCCGTCCACCCGCAGGCCGGCGATGCCGTAACCGGCGGCGCGCGCCGCAAAGGTGGTGCGCTCCGCCCCGGCGAAGCCCGAGAAGCTGGAAATCGCCCACTGGTTGTTGACGACATTGAGCACGACCGGCGCGTTGTAGACCGCCGCGAACGTCATTGCTGCGTGGAAATCGCCTTCCGCGCTGGAGCCTTCGCCCACGAAGCTGGTGGCGATGCGGGTATCGCCCTTGATCGCGCTGGCCATCGCCCAGCCCACCGCCTGCGGGAACTGTGTGGCGAGGTTGCCGGAAATCGAGAAGAACCCGTAGTCCTTGGCCGAATACATGATCGGCAGCTGGCGGCCCTTCAGAGGGTCCGCGCGGTTGGAGTAGATCTGGTTGACCATCTCCACCAGCGGATAGCCGCGCGCGATCAGGATGCCCTGCTGGCGATAGCTGGGGAACACCATGTCGTCGAAGGCCAGCGCATGGGCGCAGGCGATCGAGACCGCCTCCTCGCCCGTGGACTTCATGTAGAAGCTGGTCTTGCCCTGTCGCTGGCCGCGATACATGCGATCGTCGAAAGCGCGGGTGAGCGCCATCGAAGCCAGCATGCGGCGCAGGGTCTCGGGATCGAGATTGGGGTTCCACGCACCCACCGCCGCGTCGTTCTCATCCAGAACGCGGATCAGGTCGAGCGTCAGCGGCCATGTCTCGCTGGCGGCGCACCCCTCGTCGGGGCGTGCCAGCTTGCCGGCGGCAGGAATTTCCAGATGCGAATAGTCGACCGGATCGCCGGGCCGGAACTTCGGCTCGGGGACATAAAGATCAAGGGGCGGCAGATTGCCGCGCGACTTACCTGTACGCGTGGGACCTGTACGTGTCGGGCCTGAAGCCATTTTTGTTTCCTCTCCCGCATTGAATCGGGCCGTGGAGAGCGAAACTACGCCGAAAACAACGGTTAACGGAGAGTTTCAAAATTCCACAGTCAGGTCACAATATTTCAACCAAGGGTAATGTCAATACAGAGTCGATTGGCCGCCCCAAAGGCCCGTCACACCGCGACAGGCGCGGCGATGTGGGCCTGCGGAGCATAACCGGAAACCGCGAAATCCTCGATCCGATAGTCGAAGATCGAATCGGGCTTGCGCACGATATCCAGCCGCGCCTCGCCCGAGGGCTGACGCGACAGCTGCTCTTCGACGAGGCTGGCGTGGTTGAGATAGAGATGGACATCACCACCCATCCAAACGGCCTCACCCGGTTCAAGGTTGCACTGCTGCGCAAACATGCGCGTCAGCAGCGCCAGTGACCACATGTTGAAGGCGAAGCCGAGACCAAGATCGCAGCTGCGCTGATAGAGAATGCATGACAGCCGGCCCTCGGCAACGTGGAACTGATAGGTCTTGTGGCACGGCGGCAGCGCCATCGTGTCCAGTTCGGCAACGTTCCAGCCCTCGATGATGTGGCGGCGGCTGCCGGGATTGCTCTTGAGGCTCTCGATCACTTGCGCGACCTGGTTCACGCCGTGCTCACGCTTCTTGTAGAGTCCGTCGCCGGTAGGCTCGTAGACCGGCCAGTCGACCCATTGCTTGCCATAGACCGGACCGAGATCGCCCCATTCTGCCGCGAAGCCCTCATCCTCGACGATGCGGCGGGAGAAATCGGCTCGGGCAATCTCCTCACCCGTCGCCTTGCGGTAACGGTCGAGCGGCCAGTCGGTCCAGATTTCCACGCCCTGCGCACAGAGCGAGCGGATGTTGGTGTCACCCGTCAGAAACCACAGCATCTCGCGGCTCGCAGTCTTCCAGTAGACACGCTTGGTCGTGAGCAGCGGCATCAGCCCGCCCGACAGATCGAAGCGAATGGTCGCCCCGAAGACCGAGCGGGTGCCCACGCCGGTACGGTCCACCCGTTCGTCACCCTGCTCCCAGATGCGGCGCATAAGGTCGAGATACTGCCATTCCCAGTGCCGCCCCGAGGCTGCGCGGGACGGGTCGATTCTGGCGGCTTCGATCAGGCTGTCGGTCATGCCCCTGACCTACCTCCCCCGAGCCGCAAGGGAAAGAGCAGCTTCGCCCGAGCCGCCCTCACCCTTGTGCTTTACCTTATGGTCATCTTCGCAGCTAGGCAGGACTGCGGCTCTATAATTGATGCCATGACAAACACCGCCAGCCCCCGCGCCAAGAGCAAGACCGCGGCAAAAGGCGTGCTGACCCTTCAAGGCCTCGTCGCCGTTGCGACCGTTTGCTTCGCACTGACACCGGCCAGAGGCGGGATCGCACTTTACGTCTCCCCCGGCAATGGCAGTGCCGCCCCGTTCCAATGGGCGCATGACGTGCGTGCAGGCGTGATCGCCCGTGGCCCCTGGCCCGGCAGCGTCTTCGTCCGCGTACCCTCTGCGCGCGCCACGCTCGCCGCCCTGCGGCAAGGCGCCCTCCTGATTTCCGTTCCCGAAGCCCTTTGTGGGCACTCCCTCCAAAAAGAACCGAATCTCCGACCATGAATGAACTGGAAGAACTGCGTCGCAAAGGAGCCCAGGGGCTCGTCCTGGTATGCTGGATCGGCGTGCTGATAACGCTGGGCGGCACTCTGTTCGCACAGAGCGGCCTCGCCCCGCCTGTTGCTGCCGTGCTGGTGACACTCGCGCCTACCTGGCTGGTACTGCGCAGCGAAAGCGGGCCGCAGAGCCGCCTGGCCCTCGGCCTGACCTTGCCGCTCTATCCGGCCATCCTGCTGTGGCAATGGTCCGGTCACGAATGGATGATCGACCTCCACATGCTGTTTTTCGCGACGATCGCCATGTTGGCGATTCTCGCCGACTGGCGGCCCATTTTGCTGTCTGCAGCCATAACCGCGGTCCATCACCTGCTGACCAATTTCATCGCGCCTTCGCTCGTCTTCACCAATGGCGGCGAATTCGGCCGGGTTGTCCTTCACGCGGCGATCGTCATCGCCGAAACGCTGGTGCTGGTCATGGTCGCCATCCGGCTTGAAAAGCTGGTGATCGACCAGGCTGCGGCACACGAAGCGCGAGAAGCGCTCCAGCATGCGGCTGAACAGGAACGGGCCGCAGCGGCCGACGAGCAAAGGAGCGTGATCGACAGCATTGGCGACGGGCTTCGTTCGCTTGCAGCCGGCGACCTTTCGCTGCGGCTGGCCCAGACCTTTCCCGCCAGCTACGAGGAATTGCGCGGCTACTTCAATTCCGCTGCGGAAGACCTCGACGGCATCGTGCGCGGGGTGGGCGAATCGGCCCGCCAGATCGAGACCGGATCACTCGAGATCCGCTCCGCCACCGACGACCTTGCCCTGCGCACCGAACGGCAGGCCGCGACGGTCGAGGACATCGCCACGACCCTGCGCGCGCTCAACACCACGGTTCAGGACAATGCCTCCAGCGCCCGCGAGCTCCAGGCGGGCGTGGCCAAGGCCCGCAACGACGCGATGAGCGGCGCCGCAATCGTCGAGGACGCCGTCATGACGATGGGCGAGATCGAAAGCTCCGCCAACGAGATCAGCCAGATCATCGCCCTGATCGACGGCATCGCCTTCCAGACCAACCTGCTGGCCCTCAATGCCGGCGTCGAGGCCGCCCGTGCCGGCGAGGCGGGCAAGGGTTTTGCCGTGGTGGCGACGGAAGTGCGCGCCCTGGCCCAGAGGTCTGCCGATGCCGCCAACCAGATCAAGGCGCTGATCGGCGCCTCCACACAGCAAGTCGCCTCGGGCGTGAAGCTGGTAGGCCAATCGGGCGAATCGCTGATGACCATCGTCAGCGCCATTGCAGAAATCGACGAGGCTCTCGCCCGGATCGCCCAGGTGTCGATGGAACAGGCGACCGACATCGGACGAATCAACGAACGCGTCGGCGGCCTTGATTCGGCAACGCAGCAGAACGCCGCAATGGTCGAGCAAGGAACCGCCGCCGCACGCAATCTTTCCAGCGAAGCGGAAAACCTGGCGCGCATCGTCGCGCATTTCCGCGTTTCCGGGAGCGCGACCGGCTCCTTGCAAAAGTTGTCCACACCCTCGGTGCGCCATGCAGCATAAAAAGCAATTTTCTACACTTGCCACCCTGAGAGTCGCCCTATATAGGCGCGCTCCTGCCCCGGGCGCTCTTCGGAACGCCCTCCGGTCGGGGAATAGCTCAGCCTGGTAGAGCACTGTCTTCGGGAGGCAGGGGCCGGAGGTTCGAATCCTCTTTCCCCGACCATTTTCACCTTCGGGTGAGGCATAGAGACCCAGCGGAAACGCTGGGTTTTTTGCTATCTGCGGCACAGGCAACGAATCCCGCACGCAAAGAAAAAGGCGAAGGCTCCATCCAAGCCTCCGCCCCTCGATATTGCGGCTTGTGCCGGATCAACCCTGCTTGTGGTTCTCGGGCCGTCCATCGGGCAATGTAAGCCCCTCCAGCTGCTTGTCGGTCATGTTCTCGACAAAGGCCGGGGACAGCTTGCGTTCGAGCCGGCGACACATGTCGGCCTGCTTGATCAGCCCCTGCGAGGCCGAGCGCAATGCATTGCGATCCAGCGCCACGTCGCCGGAGAGGAAATCGCGCACTTCCTTTTCGGAAACGCCCATGTAGCGCGCCATCACGCGCTGTCCGCCGACCGCGTCGACTGCCTGGGCAAAAATGGCGAGCTGGATATCCGGTTTCTGGGGCATGCCACGGCCATCACAGGGCGGCGCAAGCAAGTCAATTGCGGCGTCCCCCGCTTTATGGAGAGAGGCGCTCAACCGCCTCGCAGAAGCTGCACACCCCAATCCCGCTCGAACAGATAGAGCAGCAGCCGTGCCGCCTCGCCGCGCGGACCGGTGAGGCCGCCGTCACGCTCGATCAGCAGCCGCGCGTCATCATGGGCCAGCGGCAACAGCTTGGTGATCTGCTCAAGGCTGGCAATGCGGAACGGCGTGTCGCCCGACTGCCGCGTGCCCAGCAGTTCGCCGCCGCCGCGCAGCTGCAGATCCTCTTCCGCCAGTCGGAAGCCGTCCTGCGTCTCGCGCATCAGGGCAAGACGCTGACGGGCGGTTTCACTCAGCTGCTGCCCCCGTAGCAGCAGGCATGTCGATTTCTCGCTGCCGCGCCCCACGCGTCCGCGCAACTGGTGAAGCTGGGCAAGACCGAAACGCTCCGCCTGCTCGATCACCATCAACGTGGCGTTGGGCACGTCAACACCAACCTCGATCACCGTCGTCGCCACCAGCACCGAAGCCTCGCCACTGGCAAAGCGCTCCATGCCCGCGTCCTTCGCCTCCGGCTTCAACTGCCCATGGACAAGCACGACCGTATCGCCGAATCGCTCCTTCAGCGTCGCATAACGCGCCTCGGCAGCAGCCAGATCGTCGTTCTCGCTTTCACTCACCATCGGACAGACCCAATAGGCCTGCTGCCCGGTCTCGATATGGCGGGCGATGGCACCGACGACGTCGCCCATGCGCTCCACCGAGACGACGCGGGTGTCAATCGCCTGGCGCCCCGGAGGCAATTCGTCGAGCTTGGAGACTTCCATCTCGCCGTATTGTGCCAAAGTCAGCGTGCGCGGGATCGGTGTCGCGGTCATCGCCAGCGTATGCGGCGTGCGCCGCCCCTTGCGGGCGAGCATCAGCCGCTGGCCAACGCCAAAACGGTGCTGCTCGTCGATCACCACCAGCGCGAGATTGCGATAGGACACCGTGTCCTGGAAAATCGCATGGGTGCCCACGACGATATCTATGGAGCCACCGATCAGCCCCATGAGGATCGCCTCGCGCGCCTTGCCCTTGTCGCGCCCGGTTAGCAGCGCAATCTCGACGCCCGTGCCCTGCAGCATCCGCGCGAGCGTCTCATAGTGCTGGCGGGCAAGGATTTCGGTTGGTGCCAGCAGGGCGGCCTGCGCCCCCGCCTCCACCGCGATCAGCATCGCGTTGAGCGCGACGACCGTCTTGCCCGCACCGACATCGCCCTGCAGCAAGCGCAGCATCGGTGCCTGCTGCGCAACATCGCCCTCGATCTCGTCGATCGAGCGCTTCTGCGCGCCGGTCAGCGCGAAAGGCAGCTTGAGCTTGGCACGCAGCGAACCGTCGCCTTTCAGCGGCGTGCCCGACTGGCGGCGATTGCTCTCGCGCACCAGCATCAGCGCCAGCGCGTTGGCCAGCAATTCGTCATAGGCCAGGCGGTCGCGCGCGGGCCCGTTGACGCCGCGATGCGCCTCCATCACCGCCTCGCGCCAGGCAGGCCACTTCATCTTGTCGTAGAGACTGGGCTCGATCCATTCCGCCAATTCCGGCAGGACCTTGAGCGCCTGCTGGACCAGACCGCCCACGCGCCCCTGCGTCAGTCCTTCAGACAGCGGATAGACCGCCTCGCACAGCTGCCCTACCGGCGCGGCGCTGTCCTCCGAAACATGTTCGGGGTGCACCATCTGGAGCATCTGGCCGTACTGGTCGAGCCGACCGGCCACCCAGCGCGTCTCGCCCACCGGAAGCTGCTTTTTCGCGGTGTAGGAGGCGCGGCCGAAATAAGTGATCGAGCAAATGTTGCCGAGCGCGTCTTCGGTCACCACCCGGAACGGCCCGCGCCCGGACGAGGCGCGATGCTCGCGCACCGTCAACTGGACGATGACGTTCTCGCCGACGTTGGCCTCGTCCAGATGGGTGACCGCGCGCCGCTCCACGAAACGATCGGGCAAGTGATAGACAAGATCCCGCAGCCGCGTGAGGCCCAGCTTTTCGAGCGGGCGCTTGAGCTTGGGGCCCACGCCGTCGAGGGCATCGGTTTCGACAAACAGGCAATTCAGAGCTTCGGGCCGCATGAGCAGCCTCTTAGCGCGAGTGCGGCGCGTTTCACCAGACCGATGGGGAACGGATTTGCGGACAGACCCGTTGCCTTGGTGAACCCAACTGCACAGGAGAGCCATTCATGCGGATGTCCCGCGGAACCGTTTTCGCAATCGTCGACGGCGAGAACTTCGAACTCTACCGCAATTCGGGCGCCGAGGCCGCCCCGCGGCTGACGGCCATGGAGCCCCCCGCGCTGGAGGCCACCAACTTCAGCGCCGGCGCCCGCCGCAGCGACGCGCCAAGGCGCCATCAGGCCCGCACCGGCGACGGCAGCAACGACTCGCACGACGAGAGCGCCCATGTCGCCGCCGTGACCGGATGGCTCAACCAGCAGGTACTGGAAGGGGAAATCGCCGAACTGGTCATCGTCGCCGATCCGCGCTCCCTTGGTGAGATGCGAAGGCACTACCACAAGGAACTGAAAGCCTCGCTGCGGGCCGAAGTGCCCAAGACGCTGACCGGCAGACCCGTCAGCGAGATCATCAAGGTGATCCAGCGCTAACCCAAAACCTTGCTCATGCCCGCGCCGTATCGTAACGGCGCGGGCATGACCGAACTCACGCCCCAAAAGCAGGCACGGCTCGCCCGCCTCAAGTTCCGCGCCTGGCATCGCGGCACGCGCGAGGCCGATTACATGATCGGCTGCTTCTTCGACAAATTCCACGCAGAGTGGTCCGACGCCGAGATCGACCTCTTCGAAACGATGATCGAGGAAGAAGACGTCGACATCATGGCATGGGCGCTCGGCACCCAGAGCATTCCCGAGGAATATCGCGGTGCCTTGATGGACCGCATGATGAAGCTCGATTACGTCGATATTCCGCGCTGATTTCATAAGGCAGACTGACTGCGGCATGGCCGATTTCCAACGCATTGTCTCGGCTACCTCGCCGCTTACCCTCGCCTCGGTCACGCGCGGGGCCCAGCCTCTGGTCATGGCGGACCTTGCCCGCGCCGTGGCAAGCAAGAGTTCCGGAGGCCGGGCGGTGTTCATCGCCGACAACGAAAGCGCCATGCGCGCCGTTGCCGAAGCCGCGCAGTTCTTCGCGCCGGAACTGGATGTCGTTGAATTCCCCGCGTGGGACTGCCTGCCCTACGACCGCGCCAGCCCTGCCCTTTCGGTCAGTGCCCGCCGTCTGGCCGCGCTGCACCGGCTCCAGCTCAAGCGCACCGGCCCGCAGCTTCTCGTCACCACCGCCAATGCCGCGCTCCAGCGCGTGCTCACGCCGTTCCGCATTCGCGAATCGGTGCGCCTGCTCAAGCCTGGCGCGGAAATCGGCCATGAAAGCCTGATCGCGCTGCTGCGCCGTCAGGGCTACCAGCGCAGCGACACCGCGATCGACGCAGGCGAGTTCGCCGTGCGCGGCTCGATCTTCGATATCGTGCCTTCGGGGCTTGAAGGCGGCCTGCGGCTCGACTTCTTCGGCGACGAGCTGGAAACGCTGCGCCTGTTCGATACCGGCACCCAGCGCTCCACCGGCACCGTCCCCGAACACCTGCTGCTCCCCGCCAGCGAGGCGCTGATCGACGAGGACAGCGTCAAGCGCTTCCGCAGCCGCTACCGCGAGATGTTCGGCGCCAATGCCACGGCGGACCCGCTCTATCAGGCGGTCAGCGACGGCCGCCGGCTTGCCGGCATGGAACACTGGCTGCCGCTATTCGAAGACCGTCTGGTCACGCTGTTCGATCACCTTTCGAACGACGACCTGCTGGTGATCGACAGCCCGGCGCTCGGCGCCGCCGACGAGCGCTTCACCGACATTGCGGACTATCACAAGGCCCGCCTCGAAACCTCGGGCCAGAAGGCGGGATCGTACCGCCCGCTCGCGATCGACGCGCTCTACCTGGGCCGCGAGGAATTCGAGCAGGCCGTGGCCGCCTTCCCGGTCCACCGCGCCGATCCTTTCGCGCAGCCGGAAAGCACCAAGGTTATCGACTTCGGCTTCGGCAATGCCCGCGACTTCACGCCCGAGCGCGCCCGCGGCGACAATGCCTATGAGGCTGCCGCCAAGCACCTCCACGCCGTCGCCAAGACCGGCCGCAAGGCGATCCTCGCCGCCTATTCCACCGGTAGCCGCGCCCGTCTGGTCTCCATCCTGGGTGAGGCACAGGGACCCGAGCCCAAGCTGGCCGAGACATGGCAAGAAGCCCTCGGCCTTGCCGTTCAGGGCCGCTCCGCCGCGCTGGTGCTGCCGCTGGAGACCGGCTTCTCCAACGATGCGGTCGAAGTCGTCACCGAGCAGGACATCCTGGGCGACCGCCTTGTCCGCCGGAAGAAAAAGAAGAAGGATTCCGACGCCTTCCTCGCCGAACTGGCGGCGCTGACGCCCGGCGACCTGATCGTCCACATGGACCACGGCATCGGCCGCTACGAAGGCCTGCAGTCGATCCCGGTCGGCAAGAGCCCGCACGACTGCGTGATGCTGACCTATGCGGGCGGCGACAAGCTCTACATCCCGGTCGAAAACCTCGACGTCCTCTCGCGCTACGGCAGCGAGGCGGAAGGCGTTCCGCTCGACAAGCTGGGCGGCGAGGCATGGCAGAAGCGCCGCGCCAGGCTGAAGGAACGCATCCGTGAAATCGCGGGTGAACTGATGAAGACCGCGGCCGCGCGTGCCCTGCGCGTTGCCCCGGCGCTGCTGCCCGAAAAGTCGAGCTACGACCAGTTCGTGGACCGTTTCCCCTGGCAGGAAACCGAGGACCAGGAACACGCCATCGACGACGTGCTCGGCGATCTCGCCGAAGGCAAGCCGATGGACCGCCTCGTCTGCGGCGATGTCGGCTTCGGCAAGACCGAAGTGGCTTTGCGTGCCGCCTTCGTCGCCGCCATGGCGGGCCAGCAGGTTGCCGTCGTCGCGCCGACCACCCTGCTCGCACGCCAGCACTATGCGAGCTTTGCCGAACGCTTCAACGGCTTCCCGCTGGAAGTGGGCCGCCTGTCGCGCCTCGTGCCCGAGAAGGAAGCCAAGGCCACCCGCGAGGGCCTTACCGCAGGCACCATGGACGTGGTCTGCGGCACCCACGCGATCCTCTCGAAAACGGTCAATTTCAAGCGCCTCGGCCTCGTCATCGTCGACGAGGAACAGCGCTTCGGCGTCAATCACAAGGAGCGCCTGAAGCAGCTTCGCACCGACGTGCACGTGCTGACGCTCACCGCCACGCCGATCCCGCGCACGCTGCAAATGGCAATGTCCGGCCTGCGCGAACTTTCCACCATCCAGACCCCGCCGGTCGACCGCCTCGCCGTGCGTACCTACGTGATGGAATGGGACGAGATGGTGATGCGCGAGGCGCTGCTGCGCGAACACCATCGCGGCGGCCAGAGCTTCATCGTCGTGCCGCGCATCTCGGACATGGCCGAAGTCGAGGAATGGCTCGCCAAGAGCGTGCCCGAAGTGAAGGTCATCTCCGCCCACGGCCAGATGAGCGCAGGCGAAGTGGAAGAGCGCATGAGCGCCTTCTACGAGGGCAAGTACGAAGTCCTGCTGTCGACCACCATCGTCGAGAGCGGCATCGACATTCCGCGCGCCAACACGATCATCATCCACCGCGCCGACCGCTTCGGCCTCGCCCAGCTTTACCAACTGCGCGGACGCGTGGGCCGATCGAAACTCCGCGCCTATGCCTATCTCACGACACCGGCGGGCCGCGCGCTCTCGGAAGTGGCCGAAAAGCGCCTCAAGGTATTGAGCGATCTCGATTCGCTGGGTGCCGGCTTCCAGCTTGCCAGCCACGATCTCGACATTCGCGGCGCGGGCAACCTGCTGGGTGATGAGCAGTCCGGCCATATCCGCGAGGTTGGCTTCGAACTCTACCAGTCGATGCTGGAGGACGCGATCCTCGAGGCCCGCGCGGGCGGCGTCGGGCTGGAGAAGGATACCTCGGGCCTGTCTCCGCAGATCACGGTGGAAGCGCCGATCATGATCCCGGAGGACTACGTTCCCGATCTGGCCGTGCGCATGGCGCTCTATCGCCGCCTCAACGATGCGGACAGCAAGGACGAGATCGAATCGCTCTCGGCCGAAATGATCGACCGCTTCGGACCGCTGCCGAGCGCCACGTCGAACCTCGTCCAGCTTATCCAGATCAAGCGGCAGGCGATCGAGGCGCATATCGCCAAGATCGACGTCGGCCCGCGCGGCACGCTGGTCAGCTTCCACAACGACAGCTTCCCGAACCCCATGGGCCTGATCGCCTATGCCGAGCGGCTTCAGGGCGCGGTCAAGCTGCGGCCGGACAACAAGCTGGTGCTGCAACGCGCCTGGGGCGATCCCAAGAGCCGCCTCAACGGGTTGCTGCAATTGACCAAGGGCCTCGCGGCGGTGGCGCGGAAGGGATAAGCGACGGCAGCGCGCAAGAAATAGGCGCCGCTATCCCGCCGTGCGGGCCAGCCTGTCAAACATCGCGGTGCTCATCGGCTGCGCGCGCAGGAACCCCTGATAATAGGCACAGCCCTCGCGCGCGGCGACCTGGCGCTGGGCCTCTTCCTCGATGCCCTCGGCGATGACCTGAAGGTCCAGCGCCTTGGCCATCGCAACGATGGCACGCAGCACCGCCACGTCGCGCTTGTCGGTGGTGATGCCGTCGATCATCGAGCGATCGAGCTTGAGGTAGTGGATCGGCAGGACCTTGAGATAGCGGAAGTTGCAGAAGCCCGCCCCGAAGTCATCCAATGCGATGCGGATGCCCTGCGCCGAGAATTCCGCCAGGATCTGCGCAGCCTGCGAGATATCGCCGATCAGGGCCTGTTCGGTCACTTCCAGCGTCAGCCTGCGCGGCGGAAACCCGCTCGCGCGGACAAGGTCCAGCATCTGGCGCACGTAATTGCCGAAGGCGAGGTCCGCCGGCGTGACATTGATCGACAAGCGCAAGGCCTTGGGCCAGTTGCCCGCCGCTTCCAGCGCCTTGGCGGCGATGTGACGGGAGAGCGGCGCCACGTGGTCGGCCCGCTCGGCAATGGCAAAAAGGCCGCCCGCACCGATCCGCCCCAGGCGCGGATGCTTCCAGCGTGCCAGGGCTTCCGCCCCGGTCAGCCGGTCGTCCTCGAGGCTGAACTGCGGCTGGAACAGGATCTCGATCTCGTCGCGGTCGATCGCGCCCAGCAGATCGGCCTCAAGCTGCGCAGCCGAATGGCCGGGCGGGGTTGCTTCGCCCTCGGCCCAGGCAAGCCGCGTGCCTTGCTGGTCGCGCGCGGATTCCAGCGCGTGGCCGAGCCGGTCCAGCATCGAATCCACGCCTTCGTCGGCCAGCGCGCGAATCAAGGCGATGCGCGGCGACAGGCGCAAGACTCCCGAGGGCACCGCGATGGGGCGCGACACCGCCTCGGCCAGCTGATCGGCAACCAGTTGCCAGCGCTCCCGGCTGCATGCCTCATTGGCGACCAGCACGAAGGAACCGCCCCCGGCACGCGCCAGCAGCCAGTGACCGTCGAGTTCCTCGTTCGCGAAATGCGCGATGCGGCTCGCCACTTCTTCCAGCGCCCCGTCACCCGCAGCCGCGCCATAGGCCATGTTGATGGCATCGAGCCGGCGCAGGCCGAGCAGCATCGCATGGATATGTGCACCCGGCCCATTCTCGCTCGCCTGGCGCCAGGCGGCGATCCGTTCGCGCACGGCATCAAGCCCCGGAATTCCGGTCAATCTATCCTCAAGACCGCGTGCCAGTTCTGCCGGCACCCCTTCCCTGCTCAAAACCATGCGCCTTTCCTAACCCCACCCCCATAACGCAAGCCCCTTGCAAAAGCGTTCAAAATTCGAAAGGTCCGACGAAGTGACGAAGGCGTCACGGTCACGCCTCGCCGACCGCGGCACCGAGGCGCAGCATGACCGCCTCAAGGAAATGAAGAATGAGCGACGAACCCCGGCTGGCCCTCATCGTTTCGGACAGCGCCAAGGCACAGGAAGGCGCAGACGCCTTGCGCGATGCCCATGGCTGGGTAAGCCCGGAAGAAGCCGATGTCTTCGTGGTGCTGGGCGGCGACGGCTTCCTGCTGCACGTCCTCCACGAGATGCTCGACCGCGACCGCATCAAGCCGGTCTACGGCATGAACCTGGGAACGGTGGGTTTCCTGATGAACGGGCCGCACGACCATATCCCGATCATCCATAGGGTGATGGAAGCGCACCGCGTGCCCGTGACCCCGCTGCGCATGTACGCGGTCAGCAACGACGGACGTGAGTACAAGTATTACGCCATCAACGAAGTCTCGCTGCTGCGCGAAACCCGCCAGACCGCCAAGCTGGAAGTGCGCATCAACGGGCGCGTGCGGATGGAGGAACTGGTGGGCGACGGGGTGCTGGTGGCAACGCCGGTCGGCTCCACCGCCTACAATCTCTCCGCCGATGGCCCGATCCTGCCGCTCGGTGCCCCGATGCTGGCGCTGACGCCGCTCAGCCCCTTCCGCCCGCGCCGCTGGAAAGGCGCGATCCTGCCCGAAAGCGCCGAGGTCGAATTCCACGTCAACGAGTCCGAAAAGCGCCCCGTCGCCGCCGTGGCCGACCAGAAGGAAGTGCGCGACGTGAAGTCGGTGCGAATCCGCGCGACCTACGAAAAGGAACTGACACTGCTGTTCGACCCCGGATTCACGCTGGAAGAACGTATCTTCGCCGAGCAGTTCCAGGTCTGAAATCACAGCAATTCCGCGCCTCCCGGCACCGAACCATCACCTGTGGAAAAATTTTCGCCGCATTTTGGTCAAAGTCAGGGTTGCCAATCCCTACGGCACTGTTATAGGCGCACCCCTGCCCAGCGGTGGAAACACTGACAGGCCGGTCCCCGATAGCTCAGCGGTAGAGCATTCGACTGTTAATCGAATGGCCGTAGGTTCGAATCCTACTCGGGGAGCCACTTCTTTTGAAGGGTTCGAAGCGGTATCGAAAGATGCCGAAAGCAACTCTTCCGCCCGCCGGTGGAAACACCGACCAGGCTGTTCCCCGATAGCTCAGCGGTAGAGCATTCGACTGTTAATCGAATGGCCGTAGGTTCGAATCCTACTCGGGGAGCCACCTTTCCAACCAGACATCGCCAGCCCTTCGTCCCATGCCGACCTGCCAGGTCAGCACGCGTTTTTGCGTGCCCGCCGTTCACAAGGGTGCCCGGCACAAGCATCGGCCAAAGAAAAAGGGCCGCAGCTTCCGCCGCAGCCCTCTCGATGCTCGAAGAAGGCCGAGAGAAACGCTCCCGGCCACCTCGTCCTACTCAGGCCAGTGCGCCGTGGCAGTGCTTGTACTTCTGGCCCGAGCCGCAAGGGCACAGTGCATTGCGGCTGAGCGGCAGGTCGGCATAGGGGTTCTCGCCCGCGCCACCAAGGCCGACACCCGCCTGCGGGCTGCCGGCCAGCGACCCGAACAGTTCGGGCACCATCGCCGAGCCATCGCCGTCGTTCGAATTGTCGATGCCGGTCAGCGGATCGATATGGCCGGTCAGGAAGTCCGGCAGTTCGGGAAGCTGCACCGGCTCCGGGATCTGCAACTGGCTGACCGCCAGGATGCGCGTCACGTCCTCGCGGATCGTGTCCAGCATGCGCTCGAACAGACCGAAGGCTTCGGTCTTGTATTCGTTGATCGGCGTCTTCTGGGCATAGGCGCGCAGGAACACCACCTGACGCAGCGCGTCGAGGGTAGCGAGATGCTCCTTCCAGTAGTGGTCGATGCGGTCGAGCAGGATCGACTTCTCGACCTGGCGCCAGATCGCCGGATCGTCGTTCGCCATCTTCTCGGCCATGTGCGCGTCGGCCATGGCGGCAATGCGCTCCTCGACGAGTTCGGGATCGACGCCGTCCTCTTCGATCCACGCCTCGACAGGTACGTCGAGCGCAAGGATCTCGGCCGCCTTGGCCTTGAGACCCTCGACGTTCCAGTGCTCGGGGTAGGAACCCTGCGGGCAGGCATCGGCAACAATGGAGTTCACCGTATCGGTGCGCATGTCGATCACGACATCGTCCACCGTCTCGGCGTCCATGATGTCCGAGCGCTGCTCGTAGATCACCTTGCGCTGGTCGTTCATCACGTCGTCGTACTCGACGACCTGCTTGCGCACTTCGTAGTTGCGCGCCTCGACCTTCTTCTGCGCGGTCTCGATCGCCTTCGACAGCCACTTGGAGCCAATCGCCTCGCCATCGGCCAGGTTGCTGTTCATCATCTTGGCGAACAGCGTGTCCGGACCGAAGATGCGCAGCAGGTCGTCCTCGAGGCAGAGGTAGAACTTCGACAGGCCCGGGTCGCCCTGACGGCCCGAACGGCCGCGCAGCTGGTTGTCGATGCGGCGGCTTTCGTGGCGCTCGGTACCGATCACGCAGAGACCGCCGGCGGCGAGCACCAGGCGCTTCTGCTCGGCCACTTCCGCCTTGATGCGGGCAATCGCCTCGTCACGCTCCGGCCCCTCGGGC
Organism: Sphingomonas sp. IC081; assembly: GCF_006874585.1. GTDB lineage: Bacteria > Pseudomonadota > Alphaproteobacteria > Sphingomonadales > Sphingomonadaceae > Novosphingobium. Next base: position 1,100,709 of record NZ_CP029761.1, on the reverse strand, counting down.
ATGTCGCGCAGCTCGTCCTCGACGCGGAACTCGACGTTGCCACCCAGCTGGATGTCGGTGCCGCGGCCCGCCATGTTGGTGGCAATCGTCACCGCGCCAAGACTGCCCGCCTGGGCAACGATGTGGGCTTCCATCTCGTGGAAACGGGCATTGAGGACCGAGTGCTTGACGCCTTCCTTGTTGAGGAAGTCCGAGAGCAGTTCCGACTTCTCGATCGACACCGTGCCGACAAGCACCGGCTGGCCGATCTCGTGCTTCTCGCGGATCAGCTTGGCGATGGCGCCGAACTTGTCGAGCGTGTTCTTGTAGAACTCGTCTTCCTCGTCGATGCGCTGGATCGGCACATTGGTCGGGATGGTGACGACGTTCATCTTGTAGATGTCGTAGAACTCGGCCGCCTCGGTGGCAGCCGTGCCGGTCATGCCCGAAAGCTTCGGGTACATGCGGAAGTAGTTCTGGAAGGTGATCGAGGCGAGCGTCTGGTTCTCGGGCTCGATCTTGACGCCTTCCTTGGCCTCGACCGCCTGGTGCAGACCGTTCGACCAGCGGCGACCGTCCATCATGCGGCCGGTGAATTCGTCGATGATGACGACCTTGCCGTCCTTGACGATGTAATCGGTGTCACGCTTGAACATGACCACGGCCTTGAGGCTCTGGTCGAGGTGGTGGACGACCTGGGTGTTCTCGACGTCGTAGAGGTTCGAGCCGACCAGCAGCCCTGCGGCCTCGAGCATGCGCTCGGCCTTCTCGACGCCGTCTTCGGTCAGGCTGATGTTCTTGGTCTTCTCGTCGGTCTCGTAGTCCTCGGGGACAAACTGCTTCACGACAGCATCGACCTGAAGGTAGAGTTCCGACTTGTCGTCGGTCGGACCCGAGATGATCAGCGGGGTACGCGCTTCGTCGATCAGGATCGAATCGACTTCGTCGACGATCGCAAAGTTGAAGGGGCGCTGCACCATCTGGCTGCGCTCGTGCTTCATGTTGTCGCGCAGGTAGTCGAAACCGAACTCGTTGTTGGTGCCGTAGGTGATGTCAGCGGCATAGGCATCACGGCGCTCCCATTCGTTGAGATTGGGGACAATCACGCCGATGGTGAGGCCGAGGAAGTTGTGCAGCTTGCCCATCTGCTCGGCGTCGCGGCGAGCGAGATAGTCGTTGACGGTGACGACGTGGACGCCCTTGCCCTCGATGGCGTTGAGGTAGGTGGCGGTAGTCGCCACCAGGGTCTTGCCCTCACCGGTGCGCATTTCCGCGATTTCGCCGCGGTGGAGGACGATGCCGCCGATCAGCTGCACGTCGAAGTGGCGCATGCCGAACACGCGCTTCGAAGCCTCGCGCACGGTGGCGAAGGCTTCGGGCAGGATCTTGTCGAGCGTGCTGCCATTCGCGAGCATTTCGCGGAACTTGGGCGTCTGCGCGGCCAGTTCCTCGTCGCTCATGGCTTCGAGAACGGGCTCGAACCCGGCGATCTGGGCAACGACCTTGTCGAGCGACTTGACGTAGCGGTCGTTGGACGAACCGAAAATGGACTTGGCGAGTGCGCCGAACATGGCGGGAATCCCTGTTTTACTTGGATATCGTGAATGACGGACATGTGCGCCTCCGCCTCGTGGCAGAGCGCAGAAAATAGCTTCGCGAGGATGCGAAAGGTCGGCGCGCTTACTCGCGCGCGCGGTCTATCCCGGTCAGGACCGAAGGCACCGCCAGCGAAACCGGCACCGCGACAAGCGGCGGGGCATGGCGGCGGGCATTGCGCAGGCCCGGCTCGGGCAAGCGCGCAAGGGCAACCGGCGCACGCGGCGCCTTGGCGGCCACGGCAGCCTCGGTCAGCACCACCTGCAGGCTCGCCACCTGCGACGCACGCGCCTCGGCAGGGCCGATCTGCGCGGCAAGGCCCGTCAGCAGGGCCAGCAGGGTGAGGATCAGGCGATTTGCCATGGCGGATCAGATAAGGGCGCCTCGGCGCCATGTCCACACCAGAGAACGCCCTGCCCCGAGTTTACACACGTATGCCCGCATGCACCACGACTCTTGACCTGCCGCACCCACGCGCTACGCACCCGCCATGGCCTATCCCACCTCACCGCTCGCCTCGCCCTTCCCCGCCATGCCGCCGATCGCCGGCGTCACCCCGCACGTCGTGCGCGCAGGGTACAAGGACTGGGGCCGGTGCGACCTCACGTACGTGGAACTGGACGAGGGCACTGCCGTCGCGGGCGTGTTCACCAGGAACCTGTGCTGCTCCAGCGAAGTGGAACTGGGCCGCGTCAACGTGAAGCAGGGTCATGCCCGCGCACTGGTGGTCAATGCGGGCAATTCCAATGCCTTCACCGGCTACCGGGGCCGCGAGGCGGTGGAGCAGATCATGGATCAGGTCTCCGCCCATATCGGCTGTCCGCGTGAGCAGGTCTTTGTCTCCTCCACCGGCGTGATCGGGGTGCCGCTGCCCAAGGACAAGGCCCGCGAAGGCGTGGAGAAGGCCCTCACCGCCCAGCCCTGCTCGTGGGAAGACATGGCCAACACCATTTCCACCACCGATACTTTCGCCAAGGGCGCGACGGCCACGGCAATGATCGGCGACACCAAGGTCACGCTCGCCGCCGTCATCAAGGGCTCGGGCATGATCGCACCGGACATGGCGACGATGCTCGGCTACATCTTCACCGATGCCGCCGTGGAGCCTGCCTTCCTGCAGGAATGCCTCGCCGCCGCGAACTTCCGCACGTTCTCGTGCATCACCGTCGATTCGGACACCTCCACCAGCGACACCGTGCTGGCCTTCGCCACCGGCAAGGCCGGCAACGCGCCGCTTGCCTCGATCGCCTCGCCCGGCGCCCATGCCTTTGCCGCCGCGATCCATGACGTCTGCCGCCAGCTCGCCCACCTCGTCGTGCGCGACGGCGAAGGCGCGCAGAAGTTCATCGAGGTTGCCGTCTCCGGCGCGGTCTCGGACGAAAGCGCGAGGCTGGTCGGCATGGCCATCGCCAACTCGCCGCTGGTGAAGACCGCCATTGCCGGCGAAGACGCCAACTGGGGCCGCGTGGTCATGGCCGTGGGCAAGGCGGGCGAACCGGCCGACCGCGACAAGCTCTCGATCGGCTTCGGCGGCACCTGGGCCGCGCGCGAGGGCCTGCCGCTCGCCGACTATGACGAGGCCCCCGTTGCCGCCCACCTCAAGGGGCAGGACGTCACCATCGAGGTCGATCTGGGCCTTGGCGAAGGCGCGGCCACCGTGTGGACCTGCGACCTCACGCACGGCTACATCTCGATCAACGCCGATTACAGGAGCTGAGCGTGCCCGCACCCGTGTTCACGATCTGGGGGCGCCTCAACTCCCACAACGTCAAGAAGGTTGCCTGGTTCGCCGAGGAACTTGGCCTGAATTACGTGCGTCACGATATCGGCGGCAAGTTCGGCTATACCGACGAGTACCTCGCCAAGAACCCGAACCGGCTGGTGCCGATGATCGAGGACGGCAAGCTCTCGCTGTGGGAATCGAACGCGATCCTGCGCTACATGGCGGCCGAGTACGGCGGTGAGCGCTGGTTCCAGCGCGACCCCATCGACCGCGCGCTGGCCGACCGCTGGATGGACTGGCAGATCACGTATGCCGATGCCCAGCGCCTCCCGTTCCTGTCGATGGCCCGCACCCCGCAGGACCAGTGGGACATGCCCGCCATCGAGCGGGACGTGAAGGCCTGCGCCGCCCACCTCGCGGTGCTGGAACGTTACCTTTCCGAAAAGCCCTGGCTCTCCGGCGGCCAGTTCGGCATCGGCGACATTCCCATGGGCGTCTATGCCTACACCTGGTTCAGCCTGCCGTTCGAGAAGCCGGAATTCCCCGCGGTGGCCGAATGGTACGCCCGCATCCGCGAGCGCAAGGGTTATGCCCAGCAGGTCATGATCCCGCTTACCTGATCCTCCCGTCAAAGGCCTCCTGCATGATCACCCCTTCGCTCAACTCTGCAGTCGAAACGATCATGCGCGAGGTGTCTCGCGATGTGATCCTGCGCCACTACCAGTCGCTGTCCGCCGAACAGATCGTCAGCAAGGCGGCGAACGACGTCGTCACCGTGGCCGACCGCGAGAGCGAGGCGATCCTTGCCGAGCGCCTCGCCGCCCTGCTGCCCGAGGCGGCCGTCGTCGGCGAGGAAGCCACTTTCGCCGACGAGAACGAACTGCTCAAGCTCAAGGACCGGCTCTGCTGGATCGTCGACCCGCTCGACGGCACCAACAACTTCGCATCCGGCAAGGCCCCCTTCGGCATGCTCATCGCGCTGGCCGACAAGGGCGAGACGCTGGGCGGCTGGATTCTCGACTGCCTGACCGGCCGGTTCTGCCACGCCTCGGCGGGCGGCGGCGCCTGGGTGGACGGGGAACGCCTCACCGCCCGCGCCACCGGAGAGCAGCCGCCGGTCGCGGCGATCTCGCTGATCTTCACGCAGGAATCCCGCCGCGAGCAGCTGCGCAGCGAAGTCGCCCCGCACTACCGCATGGTCGACATCCCGCGCTGCGCCGCCGAACAGTATCCCCGCCTCGCGCTCGGCCAGAACGACGTGGCGATCTTCGAGCGTACCCTGCCATGGGACCATGCGGCGGGCGCCCTGTTCCTCAACGAGGCCGGCGGCAAGTGCGCCCGCCCCGACGGCAGCGCCTACCGGGTCGACGAGATCGGCCGCAAGGGCCTGATCGGTGCCTCCAGCCCGGCGCTGTTCGACGACCTCGCCGCCCGGCTCGCGGCCCTGCCCGAATAAGGCCAGCTTCAGCGTCATACTTTGGCACAAGGTGACACGCCGGTTGACACTGTTGACACGGTCCTGAGGAAAAACCGTCACCTTGCGCCAACTGTCACCTTGCGGCCTGATGGCGAGCGATTTTCCCACGATTTCAAAGAGCATTTGTCGCGCACGATCATGCCAGATCGCCGCGATGTAGGAAAATCGCCAGATGCGAGCCGCCCCGCACGCATGCCCGTGAAAGCGCGGGCCTCCGCTTGCCCCATACCCCCACCGGCGGATTCCCCGGCCCTCCGGCGTCTTCGAACCGTTCCCTCAACGGGACGGGGATGGGAGAACGACGATGACGACATCGGGCGTGGCGGGCATTTCCTGTGTCATTCTTGCGATGACCCCGTGCCTGGCGCCCAGTCCGGCCCTGGCGCATTCAGAAAAGAGCTGGGGCGAAGCGGGCTGGCAGTATCTTCCGCCTGCCGTGGCATGGTCGCTTTCGGACCTCGCCGCGCCCGATCAGAGCAAGGTGGAAGTCGTCGACCGCGACGACGGCAACGCCGGATGGCGACTGGAAGCCGTCGCCGTCCGATCCTACGATCCGCTGTCCCTCGCGCTTCCCGCAAGGCTGATCGACGACCATGACACCGCCCGGTTCCGCACCCGACATTTCAGCGCCAGCGCGTGGCATGCGCTGGGCGACCACGACACCCTGCGCTTCACCGCCGTCGCCGGTCGCACCAGCCGCCGCACCGACGATGCCGTGGTCCTTCCGGCCAAGACCCTGACCGGATTTGCCGGTGCACAACTGGCCTGGGAGCATGCGCGAACGTGGTCGTTCTCGATCGGCGCTTTCAGGCAAGGCGGCTGGGGCGGCCGCTCGCTCGAAAGCGATCTGCTGCATTTCTCGAACGGCGAACCGCCTGCCGCGCGCGGTTTGAAGGCCTCCTGGCGCATGAAGCTGCAGGGCAACGACAACGACAGCGCCGGAGGCAGTATCTGGGTCGGGCTGGATTCCCGTCTCGGCACCCGCGCAGCCGGACTCGGGGGTGCCCTGGCGCAGTCCGCGCACCATGACTCCCGTCTCGGCCTTGTGCTTGCCGCCCAATTCTGAAGTCGGGTGGCCGGCTACCGAGCCTTGCCGAGCGAACAAGCCCCTGCTCTCTCGCCCTTCACCGACCAGCGCATGATGTCCGGCGGTGTCCTTTGCTGGCCTATTCCCGGGGCATCCGGCAGGTTCATCAACGGCTCCCTGCGGTTCTCGAAATCGAGCTTCAGCGCCGAGCCGCCGTAATTTCCCGAAACGTACATCATCAGCCGCGTCTGGAAGCGGGTCACCCTGCCCGTGTTCGCATCCTTCGAACTGGCATAGCCACCCTGGCAGGTCTGCGTCGCCTGCAATTGTCCCTGGCCCAGACGCATCTTCAGCGGACGGCACTGCGTCGTTCCCGCAGCCTGGGAGCGCCCCTCGCCCACCAGCAGGCGCACGAAGTCCTCCACTTGCGTATCGGCAAGGCAGAAGTGCCACTCGCGGTCCTTGCCCACGGCCATCGCCGTGTCACCCCCGTCGAGACTTTTGCCGATGCGATAGGACCGCGAAATCGTGACGAGCCAATCCCCGCCCTGCATCGTCCTCTGCTCGCGCGTGCCCTCGACAATGATATCCTGCGGATCGGCGCCGCCCTGCGCCTGCGTGGACCACACAGAAGTCGCCATCAGGAAAACCGGAACCGCGCGCAACCAATGCATGGCAAGCCCTCTGCCAGTCAGCATCCGCAAGGATAAGTCGCTGCGGGCGAACAGCTTGGGATTATGGAAGAAATACCAAGAAATGCAACGCCCTGGCAGCTCCCACGATAAATGCAGAGGACAAAGAAAAACCCCCTCCACCGCGCAGGTGGAGAGGGTTCTCATTCATCCGGGGCAACAACGGCCCCCGTGAATTCTCAGAGTTCGCCTTCGAGCCAGCCCTTGAGCGCGCTCTTGGGCGCCGCACCCAGCTTCTGGGCGACCGGCTTGCCGTCCTTGAACAGCACCATCAGCGGGATCGACTTCACGCCGATCTCGGCGGGGATGCCGGTGTTGGCCATGATGTCCATCTTGGCGATGGTGACCTTCTCGGACAGCTCGTCGCTGATCTCTTCGAGAGCGGGGCCGATCATCTTGCAGGGGCCGCACCAGTCGGCCCAGAAATCGACGAGAACGGGCTTGTCGGACTTCAGGACGTCGTCTTCGAAGCTGGCGTCGGTAACGGCAATGGTTGCCATGAACTTGAACTCCTCGGGGGTATCTCGGGTTGATCGCAATCTAGGGAGGAATCGCCGGGAGGCAACGCCCCGGCGCACATAGCTTTACTGGACCTGTGCAAAGTCGGGCTTGTGCGCCGCCAATGTCGCGGACGGTACTTCGATCAGGCGCGGAACGGAAGTGTAGAGCAAGGCGACTTCCACCGCGCGTCCCGGGAACGCCACTTCCAGCGCAGCGGCATAGGCCGCCATCTGCCGCAGCACGCCTCTCGGCACCTGCTCCAGACGTTCGGGCGGACGGCGCGCGGTCTTGTAATCGACCAGCCGCACGCGGGTGGGCTCGACCACCAGACGGTCGATCGTGCCCGCCACCACCTGCCCGCCGACGACCGCCGCCACCGGCACTTCGGCAAGGCTGCGGGGCCCGAACAGGTCGGCCCAATCGGGATTGCCGAGCACCGCCAGCGCGCTGTCCAGCATCGCCTGGCGCACCTCTTCGGCAAGATCGGCGGCATTGCGGGCAAGCCATTGCCAGCCCGCCTCCTCGCGCATGTCGGCAGCGACTTGCGGCAGGCGTTCGAGCAGCTTGTGCACCAGCGTACCGCGCCGCAGGGCATCGCGGCCCGCACCCGGCGGGAACGGCGGATCGGGCGCATCCTCCTCGCCCAAAGCAGACGGCGCCAGCGGGCGCGGCGGGCGCGGTTCGGCTGGGGCGACACGCTCCAGCCAGCGCGGCAGCGGCTCACGCAGCGGCAGCTGCACCGAGCGGACTTGGGCCGGCAAGGGCGCGGGCGGCGTGCCGTAATCGCAGCGCGTGCCCCAGATCGCATCCTCCACCTCAGCCCCGTCCTCGAACAGGCTGCGCAGGCGGGCGAACCAGCTTTTCTCGGCCGGGCCGTCCTTGTCGCGCTTGCCCAGCGCGCCGCCGACAAACAGCGCTTCCTCGGCGCGGGTCATGGCGACGTAGAGCAGGCGCCAGTGTTCCTGTTCGTCCCCCTCGCGGTTTTCGGCGATCTGCGCGGCGATGCGCCCCGCCTTCTCGTCCTTCGACAGCGGCGGCAGCGGCACCTTGCGGCGTGCCTCGCGCGGGTCGGCAAGTTCGAAACCGCGCTCGCGCGCCGCCTCGGGATTGCCGGTGGCGTCGGCGAGGATGACGATGGGCGCCTGCAGGCCCTTCGATCCATGCGCGGTCATCACGCGGACAAGCCCCTGCGCGGCATCCGCCTCGCGCTTCAGCTCGCCGTCGCCCGCATCGAACCATGCGAGGAAACCGGCAAGGCTGGGCGTGTCGGTCATGACATAGGCCTGCGCGGCGTTGACCAGTTCGTCGATCGGGTCGTTGGCCTCGCTGCCCAGCCGCGCCACCAGCTTGCGCCGCGCCTGCCATGGCCCGACCAAGAGCCAGTGCAGCATGGCCTGCGGCGGCGCATAGTCGGCCTTGGCGAGCAGTTCGCCCAATTGTTCCATGACCACGCCGATTTCGGGGCCGGACTGGGTGCGCAAGTGATCCCACAGGCGCACGCCCTTCGCCCGGTGCCCGAAGCGCAGCAATTGCTCCTGGCTCCAGCCCACCAGCGGCGAGACGAGCAGGCTGGCCAGCGTCAGGTCGTCCAGCGGCTGCACCGCAAAGCGCAGCGCGGCAATCAGGTCCTTCACCGCCAGCGGCGCGCCCAGACGCAGACGGTCGACGCCCGCCACCGGCACACCCGCCGCATGGAGCCGCGCGACGATCAGCCCGGCCAGTTCCTTGCGCTGGCGCACCAGGACCATGATGTCACCCGCCCCGGCGCGGCGCGGCTTGCCCTTGTGGAGCGCGAAACCGGGGCCGCTTTCATCGAGCCATTCGCGCACCTGACGGGCGATGCGCTCCGCCATCTGGCGATCCGGGCGCGAAAGCCAGTTGGGCTGCGCACCGTCGGCGTCGTCGGTGTCGAGGGGGTCTTCCTCCTCCACTTCCTCGGCCACCGGCTGCCACAGCGCGACATAGCCGGGACGCTCCTGCCCGACGTGACGTTCTGCCGGACGGTCGAGCCCGAAATTGCCGTGGCCGATGCCGCCGATGGCCTCGTCCACGAAATCGAGGACTTTCTGCGCGGTGCGGAAGCTGCGGTCGAGCCCGAGTTCGACGAGGCGCCGCGGCGCGGCCGCGCTGCGCAGCATGTCGGCATTGTCCGCCGCCTGGTCCATCATGGCGCGCACGCGCTCTGCCGCACGGCGGAAGTTTTCCGGGCTGGTGCCCTGGAAGCGGAAGATCGCCTGCTTGTAATCGCCCACCACGAAGAGCGTGCGCAAGAGTTCGCTCCGCTGGCCCTCCCCGGCCCAGAACTCCTCCGCCATGGCAAAGACGATGTCCCACTGCGCGGCATTGGTATCCTGCGCCTCGTCGACCAGGATGTGGTCGAAGCGGCGGTCCAGCTTGTAGCGGATCCAGTCGGCCGAAGCCTGCCCGCGCAAGAGGTCGGCGGCGCGGCGGATCTGGTCGTCGAAGTCGATCAGGCCTTCGCGCTGCTTCGCCTCGTCCCAGGCGATCGCGAAAGCGCGGCCAAGGCGCAGCGCGGGCACCAGCCGGTCGGCCAGCCCCAGCAGTGCCTTCACCTCGCGGATGCGAACCAGACACTCGCCCACGCGCGAGGCATAGCCTTCGTAATCGGGCTCGAACTTTCCAAGGTTCCTGGCGCTGCGGACCGCATCGTCCTTGGTGAACAGCGCCCCGTAGAGGTCTTCCACCTGCTCCGCGCGCTTGGCGGGCGAATGCATGAGCCAGGGCACCAGCACGTCGGTCGCCTTGTGCGCGGTGGCGGTGTTCCACTCGGCCAGCACTTCGCAGCAGCGGCGCAGCGAGCGGACGTCGAACTGGTCGTCCGCACACATGGATGCCAGCATGTCCCCGCCGGCATCGGCGGGCAGCCCCAGCAGGCGCAGCACATGACCCCGCATGTCGCCCGCCTGCCACGAGCCCGGCCCGAACCACGCCTCCCGCGCCGACGCGCAGCGCAGCAGGAAGTCCATCACCGAGTCCGGGCCGTGCCGCAGCGAAAGCTGCGCGATGGCGCGCAGCAAATGCGTGTCGCCCAGCGCGGCCTCTTCCGCCTCCACCAGCAGGTCGGCCAGCACCTGCCGCGCCAGCAAGGTGCGTTCGCGGTCCTCCATCGGGCGGGTGCCGGGAACCAGCCCCGCCTCCAGCGGGAACGTCGCCAGCAGCCACTGCGAGAAGGCGTGGATGGTATCGATCCGCAAGCCCCCGCCGGGGCAATCGAGCACGGCGGCAAACAGCGTGCGCGCCCGCGCCATCGTTTCGGGATCGGTCGGCGCGCCGATGGCATCGAGGCGCAGGAACAGCTGCGTCTCTTCCAGCCGCACCCATTCGGCCAGCGTGCCGTTGATGCGCGCGGCCATTTCGGTGGCGCCGGCCTTGGTGAAGGTGAGGCACAGCACCTGCGAAGGCGAAACGCCCTCCTGCAGCAAGAGCCGCAGCACGCGCGAGGAGAGGACCTGCGTCTTGCCGGTGCCCGCCGATGCCGAAAGCCAGACGCTGTCACGCGGATCGACCGCGCGCATCTGGTTGCCGTGCAGCGGATGGACGGTTGCCGGGCCGCTCATGCGCCGTCTCCCGTCCTGGGCTCGGAATCCTTGGGTTCCGAACGCCCGCCCAGCGAGGTGATCCACTCATCCAGCCGCATCAGCTGGTCGTAATCGGCGTAGGAACCCAGTTCCGGATTGAGCCTTGCGGTGAACGCCTCGGTGCCGAGGATCCAGCGGTCGAGCGCATCGTTCAGGTAGTCCTCGGTATGCGGCATGAACTCGTCCGGCAGCACGCCGGTGCGCTTGCTGCCTTCCTTGAGCGGGGTGGTGGTGTAACCGATGGTGTCCTTGTTCTTGGCCATCGACCAGTATTCAAAGGCCTCAGCCTCGCCCTCGATCACCCTGTCGTCCAGATCCTTGAAGCCGCGCGCCTCGGCAATCATCGCGACCAGGCCAAGCTGCAGCGCAAAACCCTCTTCCACGCGGCGCGTCGTCGGCGGCGACCCGGTCTTGTAGTCCACCACCGCCAGCTTGCCGTCCGCCAGCCGGTCGATACGGTCGGCCCGGCCGTGGACCCTGATGCCGCGATAGTCCATGTCGCCCTTCGCTTCCGTGGCGATGACGCGGCGGCCGTGGGTCTTGTGCGCCAGCACGAGATCGCGGAACGTATCGAGCGCGGCGGAAAGACGCGGCCACCACAGCGCACGCATCAGCGGGTGCGCGTTCTTCTCCACCAGGACTTGCTGCGCGATCGTGTGCAATCCGTCGACCGGCTCGCCCGCGCGGTGCCAGCGCTCCATCACGAGATGCGCGACTTCGCCCTTCCACGCCGCGCTCGGCTCCGCGTCCAGCGCATCGAGGCGCGAGAGGCCGAGGATGGCATTGGCGTAGAATTCGTAAGGATCGCCGCGCAGACGGTCGAGCCCGGTGACCGAAAGGTCCACCCGGCGCTGCCCGGCGCTCGGCATCGGCTGCGGGCGAGGATGCGCGGGAACCGGGGTTGCGTCGTCGATCATGCGCGCAAGGCGCAGCGCCTCGGTCTCGACATGGCGCTTGGCCTCATCCGCGCCCATCAGCGCCTTGACGCGCAGCACGAAGCGCGAGGGGATCACCGGGCCGCCGGCATCGCGCAAGGCCCAGCTGAGCACCACTTCGGGCGCGCCCAATGCTGCGGCAAGGTCGTGCGCAGCAAGGCCGATGCGGAAGTCGGCGCCCGGCACCCCCAGCGCGCGCAGCACGGCGGGCGGCAGCAGCGCGTCCTGCGCGGGAGCGGCCGGCCAGGTGCCCTCCACCAGTCCGCCGCAGATGACCAGATCGGCGCGGCTCATGCGCGCTTCCAGCAGGCCGTAGATCGAGACGCGCGGGTGGCCGCCCCAGGGCGGGCGCACGGCAGCACGGTCCATCACATCGCGCAGCATGGCGTGGAGCTCGCGCGGATCGAACAGCGTTCCGGCCGAGGCGGCAGCGGCGCGCAGTTCCTCCACCATGGCACTGAGCGAACGTCCGTCCGCGCCGGACCAGATCGCCTCGCCGCAGAGCCGTTCGGCAGCATCGGCGAGCGTGCCCAGCATCGTGTCGAGCGGTTCGCCTTGATCGAGTGCCAGCAGCGGCGCCAGCACCGCCTCGACCTCGCCCCACCATGCGCCGATCTTGCGCGCCTCGGCGATTTCCGCCAGCGCGGCAAGGCCGCCGCCGGGGCGCGGTCCGCGCAGGCCCCGGTCCAGCTTGCGCGCCGATTCCAGCCAGGCCGCACGGCCTTCCCCGGCACCGGCAAGGGGATGCACCAGCAGCGCGATCAGCGGTACCGGCGCCGCCTGATCGGCCATGACTTCGGCCAGAAGCAGCATCAGGCGGCCCGCGGCGGTCTGCGACAGCGGCAGGCCCGCGGTATCGTCGGCGGCGATGTCCCAGCGGGTGAGGTGCGCGACGACGCGCGCGGCCAGCCCGCGATCGGGGGTGATGACCGCCACGCGCCGCTCGGGCACTTCCAGCGCCTGCCGCACGAGAATGGCGATGGCCTGCGCTTCCTGCTCGGGATGCGCGCTTTCCATCAGGCGCACGCCGGGCAGGCGGCGCCGTTCCGCCTCCAGCCCCACCCACGCCGTCGAGGCCTGCGGCGGCAGGAACAGGTTGGAGATCACCGTGCTGCGCGACGGCGGCGAGGCGCCGGGACCGGAGCGGTGCCACGCCGTCACTTCCTCGCGGGCGATGCCCATGCGGTTCAGCAGCAGCTTGAGGTGATATTGCGGGTGCGTCACCGCGTCATGGGGCCCGAACGGCGGGTCCTCCGGCCCGGCCGGATTGCCGGCGGTGCCGAGTTCCTCCCAGACGTCCTGCGGCAGCGCGAGGTCGAAATCGGGCAGCACCACGCTGCCCTCGGGCAGTTCGCTCACCACCCGCAGCAATTTCGCCAGCGCGGGCGAGGCGCTGGTGACGCCCGCCGCGACGATCGGGAAGACCGGAGGCGCCAGGCGCCATTCGCGGGCGGCATGCTCGAACAGCTGGTTGCGCCGCTCCGGCGCGTCGATCTCGCCGCGCGCCGCCAGTTCCGCCAGCCAGTATTGCTGCACTTTCAGGAAAGTACGGGTGTTGTCGGTCCAGTGGCTGGCGAGTTCGCCGACCACGCCGATCACCCGCTCGCTCATCAGGTCGAGCGGGGCGATCCCCTCGACCAGCAGGCGGTCCATCGTCCGGCCCAGCTCCCACGCACGGCGCAGCAGCGCCGCGCCCTTGCCCGCCGCATCGCCGTCGACTTCGCGCAAGTAATGGGCCAGCCGCAGCCAGCGGCGGGTGGGATCGGCAGCCGGCGCGATGTCCGCCGCGCCCAGCGGGTCGAGCAGCGGTCCCAGCGTCTCGTCAAGGTCGAGATCGCCCACCACCACCATGCGCGGCAGCAGCAGGCCGGGCGTCTCGACGCTGCCCGCATGGCGCACGAAAGCCTCGGTCACCGTGCGCACGGCGCGGCGGCTGGGCAGCAGCAGGGTCAGCCGGGCAAGGCCAAGCTCGCCCTGCCCGTAACGCGGCGCCAGACCCGCCACGAGGGCGTCCGCGAAACCGCGATGGGCTGCAATCGAATAGACTTTCGGCCCCGCCCTCTCAGGCACGGGTCAGCCATTCCTCGGTGGGACGGATCGCCGCCGGTTCACCCACTTCGAACCATAGGCCGGTATGGGTAATGCCGTAGAGACGGCCTTCCTCGATCGCGCGGCTCCACAGCAGGTTGGTGGAGAACGGCCCTTCCGGCGCATCGCGCAGCAAACGCTTCGATACCAGCTGGATGCCCATGTAGATGAACGGCGCGACGTGGCCCGGCTTGCGGCGCGAGACACGGCCCACGGCATCGAGATGGAAGTCGCCGGCGCCCCTGTGGTGCATCGCCTGCGGATGCGGCACCACCAGCAGCAGCGCGTCCATGCGTTCCTCGTCCCAGGCGCGCGAGAGTTCGTGGAACACGTCCTCCGGACCGTCGAGCCAGATATTGTCGCTGTTGAGGCAGAAGAACGTCTCGGGCAGCAAGGGCGCGGCCTTGACCATGCCGCCGCCGGTTTCGAGAAGCTGCGCGCGCTCGTCCGAAACGGTCACCCGCGGTCCCTGGTGACGCGCCTTGAAGTGTCCTTCCAGCGCGTCTGCAAGGTAGTGGACGTTGACCACCGCCTTCTCGATCCCGGCCGTGTCCAGCTTGTCGAGTGTATGGTCGATCAGCGACTTGCCCGCCACCCGCACCAGCGGCTTGGGCTGGGTGGCGGTGAGCGGGCGCATGCGCTTGCCGATGCCGGCGGCCAGCACCATCGCGGTATCGCTGGCGAGCGGGCCCCGGTTCATGCCGCAAGGCTCCCGCCATTGGCGGCGCGCAGTTCGTCGGGCACGTTGGCATCGAACCAGCGGGCCACCGGCTCCAGCGCCGGATGGGCAAGATCCCGCTCCAGCTGCGCCCATACGCGCGGAATCAGGTCGAGGTAGCGCGGCTTGCCGTCACGCTTGAACAGGCGCACGAAGATGCCGACGATCTTGGTGTTGCGCTGCGCGCCGAGGCGGGCGTAATCGGCCAGGAACGTCTCGGGATCGACCCCGGTCGCGCGCAGGTAATGGTCGAACATCTCGGCCTCCAGCTCGGGCGAAACGTCGCGGCGGGCATCCTGCAGCAGCGAGACGAGATCATAGGCCGGGTGGCCGATCAGCGCGTCCTGGAAGTCCAGCAGCCCCTGCTTTTCGAGCGCGCCGAGCAGCATGATGTTCTCGGCGTGATAGTCGCGCAGCACGGTGACGCCGGGACGCTGGCGGGGCAGCATCTCGCCCAGCACGCTTTCCCACGCGGCGGTGAAACCGGCGGCATCGACCGAGAGGTTCTGCGCGGGCGCATACCATTCGAGGAACAGGCGCACCTCGCGCTGGTACTCGCTCATCGAATAATCGAGGAACGGCCCGGGCGGCAGCTTGTGGAGCTGCACCAGCGTGTCGATCGCGCCCTTGTAGATCGCGCGTTCGTCGTCCGGCCACTGGTCGATGTAGTCACGCATGCGCGCATCGCCGAAGTCTTCCATCAGCACCAGCCCGCGCTCGGCCTGCTCGGCCAGGATCCGCGGGCTGCGCATGCCGTTGGCATCGAGCCAGCGTGCCGCGCGCAGGAACGGCTGCGGGTCCTCGGTCGGCGGCGGGGCGTCCATCAGCATCGCGCATTCGCCATGCGCCCCGCGCACGCGGAAGTAGCGGCGGAACGACGCATCGCCGGCCAGCGGCTCGACAGTGGCGCCCTGCCATCCGGCATCGGCAAGGAAGGGCGCGAGGCCCTTGGGAAGATCGGCGGGAATCGTGGTCATTGCGGGATTCGCCCTACCCAATCCGCCCCCGCTTCGACAATGGCGATCCTGCCCTCTTCCGCAACTTCCAGCGTAATCGAGAGGCAGCCCGGCTCATGGGTGAACCCGCCGGCGTGATCGGGCCACTCGGCGATGAGTGCAGCGCCCTGCCGGTAGTCGTCGAGACCGATCTCGTCCGCCTCGGAAGGATGGGCCAGGCGGTAGAAATCGGCATGGACCAGCGGCAGGCGGACCGCAGGCGGATCGTAGACCTCGATGATCGCGAAACTGGGCGAAGGCACTTCGCCCTCATGCCCGAGACCGGCGATGATCGCGCGGGCGAGCGTGGTCTTGCCCGCGCCGAGGCCGCCTTCCAGCGCAACGACGTCGTCCGGCCGCAAGGCCTCGGCAATGGCGCGGCCAAGCCGGTCCATCGCCGCAAGATCGGGAAGCGCAATCTTCATTCGGGAAGCTCCACCAGCGCGCTGGTCCCCTTGCCGCGTTCGGAAACGAGCCGCAGCGCACCGCCGTGCGCCTCGACCAGCTGGCGCGCCAGCGGCAGGCCGAGCCCCTGGCTGCGCTCCACCGACTTGCCGTCGGCGCTCTGCTTCATGCCGTCGAGCGCGAGGGCGAGACTGCGATTGTCCATGCCCTGCCCGCGATCCTGCACGAGGATCTGTACCACGCCCTCACCTTCGGGCGACTTGCGCCGTGCCATCTGCACGAGAATGCGCTGTCCGCGCGGCGAGGCGGCAATGGCGTTGTCGACCAGATGGCCGACCGCCCGCGCCAGACGCCGGCGGTCGCCCGGGAACGGCCGCAGCAGCCCGTCGGCCCGCAAGTCGAGCACCAGCCCGGCGCGTTCCAGACGCCCGGCCCGTTCCTCCACCACCGAGCGGATGAAGGGCATCGGGTCGATCTCTTCCTTCTTGAGCGGCAGCAGCCCGGCCTCGCTCTGCGACAGGTCGAGCAGGCTGTCGATGTGCTCGCCCAGCTGGTCGACCGAGGCGATGATCGCCGCCACGTATTCCTGCCCGCCGGGATTGAGCTCGCCGCCGACGCCCGCTTCCAGCAATTCGGCAAACCCGCCGATCGAGGTGAGCGGGGTGCGCAGTTCGTAGCTGATCTTGGCGAGGAAGCGGGTCTTGATCGCATCCGCCTCGATCAGCGCCTCGTTGCTTTCGCGCAGCGCCGCTTCGGCCTTCTGCGAATCGGTGATGTCGAGCACGGCCAGCAGGCCGTTGCCGTCGGGCAGCGGCACGCCCGCATATTCGAGCATCCTGCCGTCGGCGAGCGCGATGCGCCCGCCCTTCTGCGTACGGTCCAGCGCGGCGGCACGCACGGCCACACCGATCGCTTCGGCCTCGACCGGACGCATGAGCCGCGGCGCGATCTTCTTGAGCAAGGCCTCGACGTGCGGGTGGGTATCGAGGAAATCGCTCTCCATGCCCCAGTCGGCGGCAAAGCGGCGGTTCCACAGCTGCACGCGGCCATCGGGCGCAAAGACCGCAACCGATTCGTAGAGGCTGTCGAACATCGCCGTGCGCGTGCGCAGCAGCGTGTCGCGCACCGCCGAAAGACGCAGCTGTTCGGTGCGGTCTTCCGCGATCAGCAGCAGGCCGCCGTCGGGCAGCGGCTGGGCGACGATACGCAGGTGCGTACCGTCGGACAGCGTCCAGGCTTCCTCATGGCTCTCGCTGGAGGCGAACCAGGCGCCCTTCTCGCGCCGCCATGCCGGGAAGTCGCGCACTTCGGGAACCCGCTGGGCATCACGCGCGGCATCGAGCAGGCGTTCGAACACCGGCGGGTCCTGCAGCACTTTCGGCTCCAGCTTGAACAGGCGCTGGAACGGCTGGTTGGCAAAGCTCAGGCGCTTGCGGGCATCGAACTGGGCGACACCGGCGGACAACTGGTCCAGCAGGGCCCGCTGCGCATCGCGGAAGGCGCGGAACGAGCGCGACATTTCCTCGAGGTCTTCGATGTCCACCGCGTAACCGGCAACCCCGTCATCCCCCAGCGGCAAGTCGCTGACCCGCATCGCCCGGCGCTGGCCGTCGATCGTGGTGGAGACGATGCGCTGGATCGGCGCGCCCTTCTGCGCGGCGATCCGCGCGACTTGCGCCGGGCTGACGCCGTCGACGTTCTCGACCAGTTCGGTGCCGGCCGCCACCACGCCTTGCGCGCTCTCGCCGCCGACCGCGGTGACATAGGCCGAGTTCACCAGTTGCAGTTCGCCGTCCGGGCGGCGGAACCACATCGGCATCGGCGCCGCCTCGATCAGCGAGACCAGCGCGGTGAAGTCACCCCGCGCGCGCGCCGCCTCGTCGCGCAGGCGGACAAGTTCACCCTCGCTGTCGGAAAAGTCGAAAAGCCAGACCAGCGCCGCGCCGCCGGGCGAGACCTGCGGATCGGCAAGATGCCCGCGCAGCGCCAGCGAACGTGCCGAATTGCGCGGGGTGACGACCATGCGGAAGGGCGCGGCGCTCTTCTGGGTGCGGCGCACCGCCTCGGTCAGTTCGGCGAGCTTGTCGGAAGGAATACCGCGGTCGCCGCCGTCGAGTTCGGACAGGAACTGGGGAACCGCATCAAAACCCAGCCACTGGGCAACGCGCGGCGGCCCCTCGATGCGGCCGTCGGAACGCACGAGCAGCGGGATCGCCGGCGATTCCTCGACCATGCGGGCCAGCCGCCGGGCGGAACGAAGCTGCGCTTCCGCGCGCTTCTGGCGGCCTCTGGCGGAAAGCACCGCCCAGGCCGCCGCCAGCATCCATGCGGCAAGAAGCAACCCGATTACGAGAGGTACGAAGCGTTCGTGATCCATTCACCCCCGGCTATGCTGTCCCGGCGCCGCAAAGACAATGGGGAGAGTACCGCAGTGCCGGTACTCTCCCCATGTTGTTCGCGGATTTGGCTTTGTTCGAGAATTCGCCAAAGGCGAATTTTAGCGGCACCGACCCACTCCCGTCCCGAAGAACACAAAAAGGTCCGGGGGACCTTTTTGCTGAGGGGGCCGACCACCCACGAGTGTATCCTGACGGGTGGTCGGGTGGGGGAGTGGGCCGGTGCCGCATCGGGAATGCCCGGAGGGGCATTCCCGACCAAACAAATCAGTAGCGGTAGTGGTCCGCCTTGAACGGGCCCACTTCCGGCACGCCGATGTAGTCGGCCTGCTTCTTCGAAAGCTTGGTGAGCTTCACGCCCAGCTTTTCGAGGTGCAGCGCGGCGACCTTCTCGTCGAGGTGCTTGGGCAGCACGTAGACGCGGTTCTCGTACTGCTCGTTCTTGGTGAACAGTTCGATCTGCGCGAGCGTCTGGTTGGTGAAGCTTGCCGACATCACGAAGCTGGGGTGGCCGGTGGCGCAGCCCAGGTTCACCAGACGGCCCTTGGCGAGCACGATGATCTGCTTGCCGTCCGGGAAGGTGACGAGGTCGGTACCGGCCTTCACTTCCTTCCAGTCGTAGTTGTCGAGCGCCGAGATCTGGATCTCGCTGTCGAAGTGGCCAATGTTGCAGACGATGGCCTTGTCCTTCATCTGCTCCATGTGCTCGCCGGTGATGACGGCTTCGTTGCCGGTGGCGGTGACGAAGATGTCGCAGCGCTTCACGGCGTCTTCCATGGTGACGACTTCATAGCCTTCCATGGCGGCCTGAAGGGCGCAGATCGGGTCGATCTCGGTGACCATCACGCGGGCGCCGCCGTTGCGCAGCGACGCGGCCGAGCCCTTGCCGACGTCGCCGAAACCGGCAACGCAGGCGACCTTGCCGGCCAGCATCACGTCGGTGGCGCGGCGGATCGCGTCGACCAGCGATTCCTTGCAGCCGTAGAGGTTGTCGAACTTCGACTTGGTGACCGAATCGTTCACGTTGATCGCGGGGAACGGCAGCTTGCCGTCCTTGGCGAGGTGGTAGAGGCGGTGCACGCCGGTGGTGGTCTCTTCCGAGACGCCCTTGATGGCGTTGACGGTGCGCGAGAGGTAACCCGGCTTGGCCTTGAGGAAGGCGTTGAGCGCGCGCACGAACTCGATTTCCTCGGCGTTCGAGGGTTCGAACAGCGGTTCACCGGCTTCGACGCGGGCGCCCCAGAGCGCAAACATGGTGGCATCGCCGCCGTCGTCGAGGATCATGTTGCAGGTGAGGTCGGGGTTGCCCTCGCTCGACCAGTCGAAGATGCGGCCGACGTAGTCCCAGTATTCGGCCAGGCTTTCGCCCTTGATGGCGTAGACGGGGATGTCCTGCGCGGCGATGGCGGCGGCGGCATGGTCCTGCGTCGAGAAGATGTTGCAGGTGGCCCAGCGCACTTCGGCGCCGAGCGCGACCAGCGTCTCGATCAGCACGGCGGTCTGGATCGTCATGTGCAGCGAGCCGGTGATGCGCGCACCCTTGAGCGGCTGGGCAGCGCCGTATTCCTCGCGCAGCGCCATCAGGCCGGGCATTTCGGTTTCGGCGATGGCGATCTCGGTGCGGCCGAAGTCGGCGAGCGAGATATCGGCGATGGCGTAGTCGGGGGCGGTGGTCGTGGCCACGGGCGCGAACTCCTGGAAGTGTTTGCTCTACGGCCCCTGCGCCGGAATGGCGTAGGGCGCCGCAATGGTGCCGTCCCTACCCGTTCGCTTTGCCCGACGCAAATATAAAGATATCTTTATATGCGCTTCGGTAGATCCCGCCGGAGCACGGGAAAACGGGCGGGAGAACACGCGCCCCCGCCCTTCCCGGCTTCGGCCTGGCGCGCTCTACGCGAGGTCGAAGCGATCGGCGTTCATCACCTTCACCCACGCGGCCACGAAGTCGCGCACGAACTTCCCGCCCGCGTCCGCCGCCGCATAGACTTCGCTGAGCGCGCGAAGCTGTGAATTGGAGCCGAACACCAGGTCGGTCCGGGTTGCCGTCCACTTCGGCTGCCCGCTGGCCCGGTCGGAGCCGACGAACTTCTCGTCCGCCTCGTCGTCGACCTGCTTCCAGGCGGTATTCATGTCGAGCAGGTTGACGAAGAAGTCGTTGGTGAGCTGGCCTTCGCGCGCGGTAAGGACGCCGTCCTTCGAGCCGCCGAAGTTTGCGCCCAGCACCCGCAGGCCGCCCACCAGCACCGTCATCTGCGGGGCGCTGAGGCCCAGCAGCTGCGCACGGTCGAGCAGCAGCTCCTCGGTCGGCACGTTGTAGGGCACCTGGAGGTAATTGCGGAAACCGTCCGCGCGCGGCTCCAGCACGGCAAAGCCATGCTCGTCGGTCTGCTCCTGCGAGGCATCGACGCGGCCCGGAGTGAACGGCACTTCAACCGCGCTCCCCGCATCCGCCGCCGCCTTCTCGATGCCGACGCTGCCGCCGAGCACGATGAGGTCGGCCATCGACACGGCCCCGCCGAACCCGGCCCTGATCTCCTCGTAGACGCCCAGAACCCTGGCGAGCCGGGCCGGTTCGTTGACCTCCCAGTCCTTCTGCGGCGCCAGGCGGATACGCGCGCCATTGGCACCGCCGCGGTAGTCCGACTGGCGGAAGGTGACCGCCGAAGCCCATGCGGTTGCCACCAGTTCGGCCACGGTAAGCCCCGAAGCGGCGATCCTCTGCTTCAGCGCGGCCACGTCCGCAGCGCCGATTGCCGGACCTTGCGCGCCGGGCAGCGGGTCCTGCCAGAGGAAGTCCTCCGCCGGAACCTCGCTGCCGAGGTAACGCGCCTTGGGCCCCATGTCGCGGTGGCAGAGCTTGAACCAGGCCTTGGCGAACTGGTCCTCGAACCACGCCGGTTCGGCGCGGAAGCGTTCGAGGATCTTGCGGTATTCCGGGTCTTCCTTGAAGGCCATGTCCGCCGTGGTCATCAGCGTCGGCACGCGCCGTTCGGGGCTGTGCGCACCGGGGGCCATGTCCTCGGGCTTCTGGCCGATCGGCTGCCACTGCTGTGCGCCGGCCGGGCTATGCACCAGTTCGTAGTCGTAATCGAGCAGCATGTGCAGGTAGCTCATGTCCCAGCGGGTGGGCGTGGGCGTCCAGGCACCCTCGATGCCGGAGGTGATCGTGTGATCGCCGAAGCCGCTCTCATGTCCGCTCGCCCAGCCGAGGCCCTGCAGCGCAATGTCCGCGCCTTCCGGCTCGGCGCCGACCAGCGCCGCATCGCCCGCGCCGTGGCACTTGCCGAAAGTATGCCCGCCGACGGTGAGCGCCGCCGTCTCGACATCGTCCATGCCCATGCGGGCAAACGTCTCGCGCACGTCGCGCGCCGAGCCGAGCGGATCGGGATTGCCGCCGGGGCCTTCCGGGTTGACGTAGATCAGGCCCATCTGGATTGCCGCCAGCGGGTTTTCGAGCGCGATGTCCTTGTCCGGCTGGATGCGCGTTTCGGCGCCCTGCCCGACCCAGTGCTCCTCGGTGCCCCAGTAGACGTCGATCTCGGGCGAATAGATATCCTCGCGCCCGCCGCCAAAGCCGAGCACCGGCGCGCCCATCGATTCGAACGCCACGTTGCCGGTGAGGATCAGCAGGTCCGCCCAGGACAGGCTGGCGCCGTACTTCTGCTTGATCGGCCAGAGCAGGCGGCGCGCCTTGTCGAGATTGGCGTTGTCCGGCCAGGAGTTGAGCGGCGCGAAGCGCTGGTCGCCGGCACCGCCGCCGCCGCGCCCGTCACCGATGCGATATGTGCCCGCGCTGTGCCAGGCCATGCGGATGAAGAAGGGTCCGTAGTGCCCGTAGTCGGCCGGCCACCAGGGCTGGCTGTCGGTCATCAGCGCGGTGAGGTCCGCCTTCACCGCCGCAAGGTCGAGCGACTGGAACGCCTCGCCGTAATCGAAATCGGGGTCCATCGGGCTGGGGCTGGTGCCGCCCTGCTGGAGGATGTCGAGCCGCAGCTGGTTGGGCCACCAGTCCCGGTTGGTGCGCCCGAGCAGCGATCGCACGGGTTCGCCGTGCATCGGGCAACCACTGGTCTTCGCGTCCATGGATTCTCTCCTCTTGTGATCCGCGTCCCGGCCATTGAAAGTCATGGGGCCGGGCGATTGGGGGAAACTCACCCGCCAGGCGGGTCTTTCGGGTGTTGCGCGTAAGGGACGCAGGCCCGTCCAGGCCGACAGCCGCGACGCCGCCGACAGGAACTGTCTCGACCTGGATAAAGACCCTCGGAAATCCTGAGAACCCATACCATGGGTTAGCTCCCGGAAGCGCCTGCGGACGCCGTGCAGAGTGCCAGATTCCCCCGCGCGTTCAAGGGCGCCGATTCCCGCAGCCGATGCGAATTTCCGATCATTGTTCGCAGCAAAACCAATGACCATGCTGCGCGCAGCATAACCGGCCCACAGACGGGTATTTTCCGCCTCCCGACGCGCTCGGTGGTGACTTGGGACAGGAGGCGGAAAATCGGTGACGTGAACGACCCCGACGCTTCAGGACTTCACGGCACACTCCCATTTCGGACGGCGGGGACCAAGCCTGTCGGCACGGCCCCATCCGGCGAAAGACGAATTCGATCCGAGATCGCTTTCGCCCGAAAATGTTACATTGCTGCGACAAGTCGTTCAATAGACGTTGCACAATCATGCACTCGAAATTGCCTCGGCTCGGACAATTCGGCCAAAATTGCCACACCACGCTCGGCAACAGGTACAAATGCAGGATCGATAAATTCATCAAATGACTTGGGAAAACGAAAAATCGGTGATCCGGACGGCATCGGCAAATTCCGCGCAGCCACGGCCGCAGGGGTTGCCCTCAGCGGCGGCCGTTTATACGTCTATGACCTAGGGCAGCAACGCCTGCACCGTGAACACCAGCCCCCCGGCCAGCGCCACGTAGGCAAGGCAGACCGGCACCGTGCGCGCCAGTGTCTCCCCCTCCCGCCCGACCAGTCCGACCGTCGCGGTCCCGGCGACGATGTTGTGCGGGGCCATGATGTTGCCCACCGCCGCGCCCACGCTCTGCCCCGCAAGCGCCAGGCCGTGCGGCAGCCGCACCGCGTCGGCAGCGGCAATCTGGAAATTGGCGAAGATGATGTTCGAGGCCGTTCCCGACCCGGTGACGAACGACCCCAGCGCCCCCACCAGCGGCACCGCCAGTGGCCAGGCCCGCCCGAACAGCGTGGTCGCGCCCACTGCAAGCGCATCGATCATGCCGCCGTGAACCATGAAGCGCGCCAGCGTCAGCACCGCTACAAGCGCAATTCCGACTTGCGGCAGCCGCCGCAGCGCCGCCAGCATCGATGCACCGACCTGCCTTGGCGCGGCGCGGTGGGCCAGCGCCGTGCAGAGGAACGCCAGCAACAGCATCGTGCCGGGATGATAGAGCGGCAGCATCACCTCGCCAAAACCGTGACCATAGCTCCATTCGATGCGGCACGTCCGCAAGGCGGCCTGCAAGGGCGGCACCAGACGGCTCACCAGGATGAGCGCCACCAGCACGACATAGGGCAAGCCGGCGATGACAACCTCGCGTCCGGCCGGCCCCGATCGCAGCGTCCCCCCACTTCCACGCCGCAGCCAGGCGGCAAACAGCCCGCCGCCCAGCAATGCGCCGCCCAGCGTCGGGAGTTCCGCCCCCGCCAGCGCCGCAACCAGCGCCGCCGCCGCGAAAAAGCACACCGCCGCCATCAGCGCCGTGCGCCGGGCCGCGACCGTCGCCCTTCCCGCGAAGAGGCCCTGTGCCCCGCCGCCGATGGCATAAGTCACGACAAGCTGGGCGAACATCCAGCCAAGGCAGGCATGCAGCACCAGGATCTCAAGGCTCAGCCGCCGCGCGTCGAACAGACCGGCCTCGAGCAGCGGCACCATCGGCGCGCCCACCGCACCGAACGAGACCCCCGCGACATGGCCCAGCAAGGCCACCAGGACCGCGCGCGCGGGCGGCACGCCCAGGGCCACCAGCATCGGCGCGACAATCGCGATGGGCGTGCCGAAACCCGAGGCGCCTTCGAGGAACATCGCGAAGAACCAGCCCAGCAGCAGCGCCGTCGCGGCCGGATCGCGCGAAATCGACGCCAGCCATTCGCCGATCACGGCCGTGGCGCCGATGCGGGTCTGGTATTCGTGGATCGAAAGTGCGGGAAAGATGATCCACAGGATTGTCGCGGCGGTGAACCCCGCTTCCAGCACCGGCCCGGCAAGATCGGCGGGAGTCTCGCCGAACTGGAAACCCACCACCGCCACGATCGCGGCGATCACCGCCGCCAGCGATCCGGCTGCCGCGGCCGACCAGCGCAGCCCCGTCATCAGGACCACGAGCAGCGCGATCGGCAGGATCGCGAGGGCCGCCAAGGGTCAGCCCCGACGCTCGACCGGCACCGGATGGAGCGGCGTGCCGGTCTCCTCGAAGGCGCCAATATTGGCCAGGGTCGTCCCGGCGATCGCGGTCATCGCCTCGCGCGTGAAGAAGCCCTGATGGCCGGTGATGAGCACGTTCGGGAACGTCATCAGGCGCACGAAGACATCGTCGCGGATCACCTGTTCGGACAAGTCCTCGAAGAACAGGTCTTCCTCTTCCTCGTAGACGTCGAGCCCGACGTAGCCGACCCGTCCGCTCTTGAGTCCGGCGATCACCGCACGCGCATCCATCACCGCGCCGCGACTGGTGTTGATGAGCATGACGCCGGGTTTCATCGTGCGGATCGCCTCGCGGCCGATCAGGTGATGGGTATCGGGGGTGAGCGGGCAATGCAGCGAGATGATGTCGCAGCGCGCCAGCAGCTCCTCGCGCGGGACGTAGCGCCCGCCGATCTGCGTCAGTTCGGGCGTCTCGAAGGGATCGCTGGCCAGCACCTCGCAGCCGAACCCCTTGAGGATGCGCGCCACATTGATGCCGATCCGGCCGGTGCCGATCACCCCTGCGACCTTGCCCTTGAGATCGAACCCCAGCAGCCCTTCCAGCGCGAAGTTGCCCTCGCGCACACGGGCATAGGCCTTGTGGATCTTGCGGTTGAGCGAAAGGATCAGCGCCACCGCATGCTCGGCGATGGCGTCGGGCGAATAGGCAGGGACCCGACCGATCGAGAGACCCAGCCGCCGCGCCGCTTCCAGGTCGACGTTGTTGAAGCCGGCGCTGCGCAGCGCGATCAGCCGGGTGCCCTGCCCGGCCAGGATCTCCAGCACTTCGGCGCCAAGCTGGTCGTTGACGAAAGCACAGACGCAGTCATGCCCGCGCGCCAGGTTGGCGGTGTTGGCATTGAGGCGCGCCTCGTACCACGAAAAGGCATGACGCCCGCCCGCCGCCTCGTTGGCATGATCGAGAAACTCACGGTCGTAGGGCCTCGTGCTGAAAACGGCGATTTTCAAGCAAGTCCTCCTGGTCGTTCGAGGAATTCCATCGAGAGCGGCGACCAGGGTTGCCGCACCTGATCGCCGCTGTCGTCGTTGATCGACCACCTGTGCCAGCGGCGGGACGATTCGACACCCCCTTCGCCGCACGATGGGTCATGCACGGTATCCGCCGGTCCAAAGCCCGGTTCAGGGCGCCGGTTTTACCGCATCGATGACGGTCAGATGTTCCAGCGGCGCGTCGCCCACGCGCGAATCGGTGACGAGAATCGTCGCCCCCGGCGTGAGCGCGGTCTTCAGCTTGTCGTAGAACCCGCGCGGCAGGCGCAGGCGGTTGAGCGCGGCTTCATCCACTTCCACCCCGTCCTCGGAAGTGTGCCCCGGCAGGCCGACATAGACCCAGTGCGGCTGGCCGCCGCGCATGACCATGGTGATGACGTGGCTGCCGTGATCGGCCGCGTCGACCTCCACCACGCTGCGGCCGATCTCGGTGCCGCCGCGCAGCACCACGACCCGCCCGTCGAGCCGGGAAACGATGATCGAGAGCGGGCCGGAACGCGCCAGCTCGGGCTGCCAGCGGTACTGCTGCCCCCCGGCAAGCGGGACATGTCCGGTCTTCTGCCCCTTGTCGTTGAAGGGCGAGAGCAGGCTGTTGTCGCTGGTCCGCACGTGGCTGGCGGCATCCCCCTCGACCACGACGGTCACGCCCAGCTTTGTCACCGCGAACAGCTCGCGCGCGAACTGGTAGGGCAAGTGCACGCAGCCATGGCTCTCCGGATAGCCCGGAAGGCCGCCGGCATGGAGCGCCACCCCGTCCCAGGTCAGCCGCTGCTGGAACGGCATCGGCGCGTTGTTGTAGGTGCTCGAACGATGGTCGGCATCCTTCTGGAGAATGGTGAAGACGCCGGTGGGCGTGGCATAGCCATCCTTGCCGCTGGACACGGTGGTGGCCGCGATGCGCACGCCGTTGCGATAGACCAGCGCCACCTGCCTGGAGAGGTCGACATAGACCAGCACCGGCCCCTCAGGCGCGACATCGGGTGCCCATACCCATTCACCGGGCTTCAGCTGCTCGATCCGGCGCGCGAACTCCGGCGGCGACGTCGCCTTGGCGCCTTGCGCCAGGGCCGGGTCCATCCCGCATGCCGCGCCCATCACCAGCGACGCACCAAGCGCCAGCCCCAATCCTGCCTTCATCGGACCCCCTGCAGCCTTTTCGCACAATACCGCGACAATTCCGGCAGTGACCTGAATAACGCAGGATTACCATCCGGGTTTACCCGAATAGACACTGCCGCCGAATACCTGAAACGGCCGCCTGCGATCACCGGGCATATTGGCTTGCCGTATCTCCAATTCCGATCTATTTCATTACATTAAATCAAATTGCTGCAACAACGACATCCACCGGAGGATCTGTTCTCCGGCATCACGTCCGCGTGGCCAAGGCCGCCACACGCCGAATTGCGACCCCGCGCCCCGGAGGATCGATGCAGACTGAACCGCTCCGCGACTGGCATGCCCTGGCCACGGCAGAGGCACTGGCCTTCCTCGATACCGCGCCGCAGGGCCTCAGCGAAACCGAAGCCGCGCTGCGGCTGAAGGCCCATGGCCCCAACAGCCTGCCCGCCCCGCGCGGACGCAGCCCGTTGCTGCGTTTCCTGGCGCAGTTCCACAACGCGCTGATCTATTTCCTGCTGGCCTCGGCCCTGGCCGCGCTGCTGCTTCAACACGCGGTCGACGCGCTGGTGATCGTGGCCGTGGTGGTCGTCAACGCGGTGGTCGGCTTCATCCAGGAAGGCCGCGCGGAAAAGGCCTTGTCCGGCATGGAGAGCCTGATTTCGGACAAGGCCCATGTCGTGCGCGGCGGCCTTCGCGAAAGCGTCGATGCGGCCACGCTGGTGCCCGGCGACGTGGTCATGCTCGATGCCGGAGACCGGGTGCCGGCGGACCTGCGGCTGATCCGCGTGCGCGCCCTCGCGATCGAGGAAGCCGCGCTCACCGGGGAATCGGTCGCCGCCGAAAAAGGCGAGCTCCCGGTCGCCGCCGATGCCCCGCTCGCCGAGCGTTCGGCCATGGCCTATTCCGGCACGCTCGTCGCGCGCGGTCAGGCCACCGGCGTGGTTGTCGCCACCGGCACCGCCACCGAGATCGGCCGGATAAACACCCTGCTCCAGTCCGTGCCCAGCCTCGCCACGCCCTTGCTGCGCCAGATCGACAGCTTCGCCGCCAGGCTGACCGCGGCGATCTCGCTCGGCGCCGCCGCGCTGTTCGCCTTCGCCGTGCTGGTGCGCGGCTTCGACTGGGTGGATGCGCTGATCGCGGTCGTGGCGCTGGCGGTCGGCGCCATTCCCGAGGGCCTGCCTGCGGTCATCACCATCACCCTTGCCATCGGCGTGCAGCGCATGGCCGCGCGCAAGGCGGTGATCCGCAAACTGCCCGCGGTCGAGACGCTGGGCGCGACTTCGGTGATCTGCACCGACAAGACCGGCACGCTCACCCGCAACGAGATGATGGTCAGCCGGGTCATGACCGGCTTGCACGAACTGCGGGTCGAGGGCAGCGGCTACCTGCCCGAAGGGGCCATCACCTGCCGCGGCGGCCGCGACGATGCCGCCGCCATCGCCACTGCCGCCGACATCGTGCGCTGCGGCGTGCTGTGCAACGACGCCCACTTGCGGCAGGCCGACGGCATCTGGACCGTCACCGGCGACCCGATGGAAGGCGCGCTCATCGCCCTCGCCCGCAAGACCGGGATCGACGAGGCGCATCTGCGCGGCGAATGGCGCCGCGTCGACGAAATCCCCTTCGACGCCAGCCACCGGCTGATGGCAACGCTATGCCGTAACGCCGCCGGACGCAGCCTGGTCTTCATCAAGGGCGCCCCCGAAGCGGTCCTGGCGCTGGGCGCCAGCCGCGAGGATGCCGAGGCCTGGGAACTGGGCACGACGCGCGCCGCCGACGAAGGCGAGCGGGTGCTGGGCTTTGCCATGCGCGAACTACCCCCGGCCACCGAAAAGCTGGATTTCGGCCTGCTGCAAGGGGCAACGATGCTGGGCCTCATGGGCTTCATCGATCCCCCGCGCGAGGAGGCACGACGGGCGATCGCCGAGTGCCGCTCCGCCGGGATCGCGGTCAGGATGATCACCGGCGATCATGCCGGAACCGCGCTCGCCATCGCCCGCCAGCTGGCGCTGGCCGATGCCCCCCGCGCTCTCACCGGCACCCAGATCGAGGCGATGAGCGACGCGGAACTGGCCGAGGCGGTGCCCCGCACCGCCGTCTTTGCCCGCGCCAGCCCCGAACACAAGCTGCGCATCGTCCGCGCGCAGCAAGCGCGCGGCGCCATCGTCGCCATGACCGGCGACGGGGTGAACGACGCGCCCTCGCTCAAGCAGGCCGACGTCGGCACCGCGATGGGCCTTTCCGGCACCCAGGCCGCGCGCGAGGCGGCGGAAATGGTGCTGCTCGACGACAACTTCGCCTCGATCGTCGCTGCCGTGCGCGAGGGACGCACCGTCTACGACAATATCCGCAAGGTCATCGCCTGGACCCTGCCGACCAACGGCGGCGAGGGCATCGCGGTGATCCTGGCCATCCTCCTTGGTTTTGCCCTGCCGATGACCGCCACGCAGATCCTCTGGATCAACCTGGTGATGACGGTGACGCTGGGCCTCGTCCTCGCCTTCGAACCGCCGGAACCGGGGATCATGGCGCGCCCGCCCCGCCGCCGCGATGCGCCGCTGCTCTCGGCCTTCCTGCTCTGGCGGGTGCTGCTGGTCTCGGTGCTGTTCGCCGCCGTGCTGCTGGCCGTGTTCTTCGGCGCGCAATGGGCCGGGGACAGCCTGCGCGAAGCGCGCACGATGGTCGTCAACATGCTGGTGATCGCCGAGATCTTCTACTTGTTCAACGTCCGCTACATGCACATGCGATCCTTGAGCCACGCCGGCCTGCAAGGCACCCGCGCGGTGCTGATCGCGGTGGGCGGCGCGGTCATCGCGCAGCTTGCCTTCACTTATGCGCCGCCCTTGCAGGCGGTGTTCGATACCGCCCCGCTCTCGATCCGCGACGGCGCGGCGATGCTGGCAATCGGCGCCGCGATGTTTTTCCTGCTCGAAGCCGAGAAGGCGCTGATGCGAAAGCTCGGCTGGTTCGAGGAACTGGCCTGAAACTCAGCCCGGCAGCCGTACCATCAGCGTATCCGGCCTGATCCAGGCAAGCAGCGAATTGGCGCGGCTGCCGCCGGTCAATTGCCGCAGCGCGCCGCCGCCCTGGGTTCCCAGCACGACCAGATCGGCGTCGTAATCCTCGATCGCCCGGCCAACCGCCGCCTCGGCCTCGCCGCTTGCCAGCACCCCCTCGATCCGTCCGGCAAAGGGCGCCAGGTCGTCCGAGGCCAGAAATTCGGCGAGGCCGCTTTGCGCGCGGGCTAGCGTTTCCTCGCGCACATGGTCGGCCACGCCCCAGCTTTCGAAACCGATGTGGAACACGTGCACGACCCGGATCGCCGCATCGGGAATGAGCCGCGCGGCGGTAAGGATCGCCTGCTTCGAGGCGGGCGAGAAGTCGCTCGGCACAAGAATGCGGCGATAGAGCCCGCGCGGGCGCTGCTTGACCACCAGCACCGGCACTTCGGCATGGCGCAGCAGGTAGTCGATCGCGGTGCCGAGGAAATAGTCCGAAATCTGGTTGAACCGGGCGACGCCGGCCACGATCAGCTGCGCCCCGCGCTCTTTGGCGATACGGGCGATGGTGCCCGGCGGCGAGCCTTCGGGGACCAGCACGTCGGCCGCGGCGCCGCCCGGCGGCAGGATTTCACGGACACGTTGCTGCAAGGCGACATCCGACACGCCGTCGTGCCCCTCGTCCTTGCGCACGTGCACCACTTCGACCACCAGGCCGAGATCGCGCCCCAGTTCGAAGGCACGGTCGACCGCGCGGTCGCTCCGCGCGCTAAGATCGGTTGCGACCAGGATCGGGGACGTCATCTCGGCACCACTCCTATCAAATTCGACCTCGCAATCAGACACCTGTCCGGCGCGGCAGGCAAGGCCGCACTTACGCCCCAGGCGGCGCGGACACATTCCGCCTAGCCCCCGACGACGTTGTAGCCGCTGTCGACGTAGATCGTCTGCCCGGTCACGAAGCGCGCCCTCGGGCCCAGCAGGAACGCCGCCATCTGGCCGATCTGCTCGACCGTCACCAGCTGGTGCAGCGGCGCCTTGTCGGAGGCGAGGCGGATCAGTTCGTCAAGGTGCGAGAGACCCGAGGCCGCCCGCGTGCGCACCGGCCCGGTCGAGAGCGCGTTGACGCGAATGCCCTGCGCGCCCAGTTCATCAGCGAGATAACGCACGCTCGCCTCCAGCGCGGCCTTGACCGGCCCCATGATGCCGTAGCCCGGCACCACCTTTTCGGAACCGTAGAAACTCATCGTCAGGATCGATCCGCCGCCCGCCATCAGCGGCTCGGCATGGCGCGCCAGCCGGATCAGCGAATGGCAGGAAACGTCCATCGCGGTGCGAAAGCCTTCGGCGGAGCTGTCCACCACCCGCCCGTGCAGGTCGTCCTTGGGGGCATAGGCGATCGAATGGAGCAGGAAATCGAGCCCGCCCCAACGCGCGGCGATCTCGGCAAACAGGGCCTCGACCTGCGCCGGGTCGGTAACGTCGAGCGGCGTGAAGATCGGCGCCTCGAGTTCCTGGGCCAGCGGCTCGACAAAGCGCCGGGCCTTGTCGTTCTGGTAGGTGATGGCAAGTTCCGCCCCCGCCTCGCGCAGGACTTCCGCACAGCCCCAGGCCAGCGACTGGTCGTTCGCCATGCCCACGATCAATCCACGCATAAGCCGCCCCTTCTTTCCGCCAGTACCGCCCGTTCGTCGCGCCCCTTGCGCTACTCGTGCCGAAGCGCGTCGATTGGATTGAGGCTCGCCGCGCGGCGGGCCGGGAAATAACCGAAGATCACCCCGATCGCCGCCGAAACCGCAAAGGCACCGAGGTTGACGGCGGGTTCGAAGATCCACGGCACGTTCATCAGCGGCACCGCGATGGCCACCACGACCTGCGCCAGCACCAGCCCGATCAGCCCGCCCAGGCACGAGAGCACGATGGCCTCGACCAGGAACTGCATCAGCACCTCGCTCGCCACCGCGCCGATGGCGAGACGGATGCCGATCTCGCGCGTGCGCTCGGTCACCGAGACCAGCATGATGTTCATGATGCCGATGCCGCCGACCACCAGGCTGATCGCCGCAACCGCCGCAACGATGCTGGTCAGCATCGAGGTGGTCTGGGTCAGCGTATCGGAAATCTGCTTGGTGTCGAAGATGTTGAAATCGTCTTCCTTGCCCGCGGTGATCCGCCGCCGTTCGCGCAGCAGGTTGGCGAGCGTGGATTGCACCTGCTCGCTGGAATAGTGGTCGTCGATGCCCACCAGGATCGTGCGCACCGTGGTGGTGCCGAGATAACGCCGCTGCACGGTCTTGAGCGGCATGATCACGGTATCGTCCTGATCGCCGCCGAACCCGGCCTGCCCCTTGGTGCTGAGCAGCGCGATCACGTCGCAGCTGACATTGCCGAGGCGGAACCGCCTGCCGACCGGATCGGCATTGCCGAACAGGTTCTTCGCCACCGTCGTGCCGATGATGCACACCGCCTTGCCGGCGCTTTCCTCGTCCGGCGAGAACAGCCGCCCTTCCTGCAAGGGCCAGGGCGAGATCCGGAAGTAGTCCGCAGTGGTGCCATTGATCGTGGTGGACCAGTTGGCCCCCTCGTAGATCGCCGTCGCGCTCGACGAGACGGACGGCGCCGCCGCGGTCACCCCGCCCACCTGCTGGCGGATCGCGGCGATGTCGGCCAGTTCGAAATCGCGCGGGGTGGTGCCGCCGCCGCCGCGCCCGAAGCCCTGACCGGGGCGGACCTGAAGGATATTGGTGCCCAGCGCCGCGATCTGCTGGGTCACCGCTGCCGTCGTCGCCTTGCCCAAGGTCACCATCGAGACCACCGCGCCCACGCCGATGACGATGCCCAGCATCGTCAGCAGCGAACGCAGCACGTGGCGGCGGATCGAGCGCAGCGCGAGCAGGAAGATCGTGCCCAGCATCAGCCGGCCACTCCGCTCTCGGCCGCCGCGCCCTGCTCGATCCGGTCGATCAGCCCGTCCTTGAAGTGGACGATCCGCCGCGCGTATTCGGCCATGTCGGGCTCGTGCGTGACCATCAGCACGGTGATCCCGGAATTGCGGTTGAGCGTGGACAGGAACTCCATGATCTCCACCGAACGCTGGCTGTCGAGGTTGCCGGTGGGTTCGTCCGCCAGCAGCACCGCGGGATTGGTGACGATGGCCCGGGCAATCGCGACGCGCTGCTGCTGCCCGCCGGACAGTTCGCCCGGCGTATGGTGCGCCCAGTCGGCCAGGCCCACCCGGTCCAGCGCCTCCATCGCCATCTTGCGCCGGTCCTGCCTGGCATCGCCGCGATAGAGCAGCGGCAGCTCCACGTTCTCCAGCGCCGACGTGCGCGCCAGCAGGTTGAAGCCCTGGAACACGAAGCCGAGATGCTTGCGGCGCAGCAGGGCACGCTGGTCGCGGTCGAGCGTCTCCACGTGGTGGCCATGGAACAGGTATTGCCCGCCGCTTGCCACATCGAGGCAGCCCAGGATGTTCATCATCGTCGACTTGCCCGAGCCCGACGGCCCCATCACCGCCACGAAGTCCCCGGCGGCGACGTCGAGATCGACCCCCTTGAGCGCCCGGAACGCGGTTTCACCGGTGCCGAAGACCTTGGTGATCCCGCTCAGGGCAATGATCGGCCGGGACACCGCCGCGCCTCTCAGCTGCCGCCCGGCGCGAGTTGCCCGGTGATGACTTCCATGCCCGGCCGGAGCGAGCCGCCGGTCACTTCGGTCTGCTGGCCGTTGCTGGAGCCCATCACGATCTCCACCGCCTGCGGCGTGCCATCGGCACCCAGCACGTAGATCGTGCGCCGCGAGCCGCGTTCGAGCGTCGCGCTCTTGCTGGCGCCGCCGCCGCCGCGCCGGGGCGGACGGAAACCGATCGCCGAGGTGACGCCGCCCGACTTGCCGCCCGCGCCCGCGCTCTGCGGCGTGAAGGAGAGCGCGGCATTGGGGATCAGCAGCACCCCGGTCTTGTCCGAGGTGACGATTTCCGCCGTCGCGGTCATGCCCGGACGCAGCCGGAAATCGGCATTGGCGACCGAGAGATCGGCGGCATAGGACACCACCTGCCCGCTGGAACTGCTGGTCGTGGCAGTCGAGCTCGACGATGTCGCCGAGGATACCGTGAGGTTCGAGCCGATTTCCACGCGCGTGATCTTCGCCGGGAAGGAATCGCCGGGGAAGGCATCGACCGTGAAGGTCGCCGCCTGCCCTTCCTTCACCGTGCCGACGTCCGCCTCGTCGATCGCCACTTCCAGTTTCATGCTGCTGAGGTCTTCGGCGATCACGAAGAGCGTCGGCGTGTTGAACGAGGAGGCGACCGTCTGGCCCGGATCGACCTCGCGCGCGAGCACCACGCCCGAGACCGGCGAGACGATCAGCGCGCGCGAGCGCTGGGTCTGGCTCTGCGCCAGCGTCGCACGGGCGGCCGCGACATTGGCCTCGGCCGTCTTCACCGCCGCCGCCGCGCGCTGGACGTCGGCGCGGCCCGCCTGCAATTCGGTCTTCGACGGCACCTTGCCGCCCGACAGCCGCGAGACTTCCTCCAGCCGCGCCAGCTGCGCCTGCGATTCCGCCAGGGTCGCCTTGTTCTGCGCCACTTGCGCCAGATTGGCGTTCACTTGCGCGGTGTACTGCCGGATCTGGTCCTCGATCTGCTCGGGATCGATCTCGGCCAGAACCTGCCCTTTCTTCACCCGGTCGTTGACGTCGACCAGCACCTTGACCACGAGGCCGGAAAGCTGCGAGCCGACCGTCACCTGGTTGGTCGGCGCCAGCTTGCCGGTGGCGGAGACCGTCGTCACCAGACGCCCCTTCTCGGCCCGGGTCGTGGCATAGGCCGTCTTCTCGGCGCCCCGAAAACACTGCGAGAGCAGCAAGGCCAGCACGACCAGCACCGCCAGCGCCGTCCAGACCGCCCATTTGCGCTGCCACAGCGCCCGCTTGTCCGCGCCGAGGAATTCGTCGAGGGTTTCGTCGGCCATGCTCAGTCGGTTTCCTGTGCCTTGGTGCCCTGCCGCGCAACGGCCGGACGGCCCGCGAGCGTGGTGTAGTCCTGCCGCGCGTCCCAGCCGCCGCCCAGCGCGTCGTAAAGCGCCACCAGGGCGTTCGCCCGGTCGGCATGGGCCTGCACCAGCCCGTTGCGGGCCGAAACCAGCGCGGCTTCCTGGGTATTGAGGGTGGTGAAATCGGTAAGGCCCGAGCGGTACTGCATGCGCGCCAGCAGCGCCGAACTGCTGGCCGCATCCAGCGCCTCGGCCAGTTCCTTCTCGCGCGTTTCGGCACTCCGCAGCGCAACCACGGCATTCTCGACATCCTCCAGCGCGGTCAGCACCGAGGACTTGTAGGCCGCGAAGGCGCCCTGCGCCGCCGCCTCGTTCGAACGGACCTGCGCGTTCAGTCGCCCGCCGTTGAAGATCGCCTGGCTGATCCCGCCGAACAGGCCGCCGGTGATCGTGTCGAACAGCCCGCTGAAACTGCGCGCATTGGTGTCGAGGCTACCGGAGATGGTGAGCTGCGGATAGAGCTGCGCCCTGGCCACGCCGATCTGCGCGGTGGTGGCGGCAAGGTTGCGCTCGGCCGCACGCACGTCGGGCCGCTGGCGCAGGACATTGGCGGGAATGCCGACGCCAACCCCGTCCGGCCCCACCATGTCCGGCCCGCGCGGGATCCGCCGAACCGTTTCCAGCAGCGGCTTCACCGCGCCCGGCGCCTGCCCGGTGAGCACGCCGATGCGCGAGACGGCGGCGTTGTATTGCTGCTCCAGCGACGGGATCGCCGCCGCCGCCTGCGCCCGGCTGGAGCGCGCCTGCTGCTCGTCGAGCGAGGAGACCAGCCCTGCCATCACCCGCCAGCGGGCGATCTCGAGGTTCTCGTCCTGGATCGCGAGGCTGGCCCGGGCGTTGGC
This sequence comes from Sphingomonas sp. IC081, assembly GCF_006874585.1. GTDB lineage: Bacteria > Pseudomonadota > Alphaproteobacteria > Sphingomonadales > Sphingomonadaceae > Novosphingobium. The sequence continues at coordinate 1,065,118 of NZ_CP029761.1, read as the reverse complement.
GATCTGCGCCTGATAGCCCCGCGCCAGCACGTAGTTGCGCGCAAGTTCGCTTTCCACCGTCAGCAGCGTGGCCGCATAGTCGAAACCGGCGCCTTCGAACTGCGCCCTGCTCGCCTCCACCGCGCGGCGATTGCCGCCGAACAGGTCAAGCTGGTAACTGGCATCGAGCCCGAGGGTGAAGCTGGTGCTGCCGCCGCCTCCGGTGGTGGTGACGGTGCCGTCCGGCAAGGTCAGCGTGGTGCCGCCGCCTTTCAGCGTTTCGGTGCGGTTGACACTGCCCGAGCCCGACAGCGACGGCAGCAGGGCCGCGCGGCTGATGACCAGCGCCTCGCGCGCCTGCCGCAAGCGGGCCTGCGCCTGTGCCAGATCGAGGTTGGCACCGGCAGCCTGCTCCACCAGCTGGGTGAGTACGGGATCGTCGAACTTGCGCCACCAGGCGGTCAGATCCTCACCGCCGGGCGGGGCGGTGACCGACCACTGGTCCGGCACCCCCAGTTGCGCCGCGCTGCTCGGTACATAGTCCGGCCCGGCGGCACAGCCGGAAAGCAGGCACAAGACCAGGGACGGGGCCAGCGCTTGGGGCGGGATGAGCGGGCACGCCAGGATACGGACGATTGCGGCTCGCAAGATCACGGAACTCCACCAGTCGCATTGGAGGCGCCCGAAGATGTCCCTGTTTTGCCTTTCAGGTCAAGAGGTAAGAAACCGTATGAACAGGAACCGGGAGGATCCGGCGCCGCTGCGGAAATGGCCGGTGGTACGTCCCACCGGCCATTTCATCTCCAGGCAGTGCGACCCGATCAGGCAGCAGCGCCTTCCAGCGTGCTCATGTCGATCACGAAGCGGTAGTGCACGTCGGAACGCTCCATGCGTTCGTAGGCATGGTTGATCTCGTCCATGCGGATCATCTCGACTTCGGGAAGGATGTTCTTCTCGGCGCAGAAGTCGAGCATTTCCTGGGTCTCGGCGATGCCGCCGATCAGCGAGCCGGCAATGCGACGACGGCCGAAGACCAGCGGCGTGGTGATCGGTTCGTCGACCGGACCGATCTGGCCGACCAGCACCAGGCTGCCGTCGACGTCGAGCAGCGGCAGATAGGGGTTGAGGTCGTGCTTGACCGGCACCGTGTCGATGATGAAGTCGAAGCTGCTGGCAGCCGCCTTCAGCGCCGTCTCGTCGCTGGAGATCAGCACGCGCGCGGCGCCCAGTTCCAGCGCGTCGGCTTCCTTGCCGGGCGAACGGCTGAACACGGTCACGTCCGCGCCCATCGCCGCGGCGAGCTTCACCGCCATGTGGCCAAGACCGCCAAGGCCGATCACGCCGACGCGGGTGCCTTCGCCCACGTTCCATTCGCGCAGCGGCGAATACGTGGTGATGCCCGCGCAGAGCAGCGGTGCCGCCTTGGCGACGTCAAGGCCCTCGGGCATGCGCAGCACGAATTCCTCGCGCACGACGATGTCGCGGGCATAACCGCCCTGGGTGACGTCACCGGTCACCTTGTCGCGGCCGTTGTAGGTGCCGACCCAGCCGTTGCGGCAGTAGTTCTCGTGGTCCTGCTCGCACTGGTCGCAGTGGCCGCAGCTGTCGACGAGGCAGCCGATGGCAACGGTATCGCCCACCGCATGGCGCGAAACCTCGGGGCCGACGGCGGTGACGCGGCCGACGATCTCGTGCCCGGGCACGATCGGATAGACGGTGCCGCCCCAGTCGTTGCGGGCGGTATGGAGGTCCGAGTGGCAGACGCCGCAGTACTGGATCTCGATGGCAACGTCGTTGCCGCGCAGTTCGCGGCGTTCGAAAGCATAGGGCGCAAGCGGGGTCTCGGGAGACTGGGCTGCGTAGCCGATGGTCTTCATCTGAAGAGAGATCCTTGGTCGGGAGGAAGGAATGCCGCGATGCAGCATAGTGCCATATAGGCGTGCGAGCCGCGCACGAAAACCAGAGGAAATTGCAATGCAGTCATGATACAGGCTCATTAATGCAACGCGAACACATGGCCGACCTGATTGCCTTCATCGCCGTCGCCGACGAGGGCAGCTTCACCCGCGCGGCGGCCAAGCTCGATTCCTCGCAATCGGCGCTGAGCCACACGATCCGCCGCCTCGAGGCCCGCCTCGGCGTGCGGCTGCTGGCCCGCACCACCCGCAGCGTGGCGCCCACCGAAGCGGGCGAGCGGCTGCTCGCCAGCCTGCGCCCGGCGATGGAGGAAATCGGCCTCAGCCTCGCCTCGATCAGCGAACTGCGCGAACGTCCGGCGGGCACCATCCGCCTCACCACCACCGAACAGGCGGCGCACGAACTGCTCTGGCCCTCGCTGAAACCCTTTCTCGAGCGCTACCCGGACATCAATGTCGAAGTGAGCGTCGATTCCGGCCTGTCGGACATCGTCGCGGACCGTTTCGACGCGGGCATCCGGCTTGGCGAATCGGTTGCGCGGGACATGATCGCGGTCTGCATCGGCCCCGAGATGCGGCTGGTGCCGGTCGCCTCGCCCGCCTATCTCGCCCGCCAGGGAAGGCCGGAAACCCCGCACGATCTCGCCGCGCACCAGTGCATTAACTTGCGCTTCCGCACGCGCGGCAACCTCTATGCCTGGGAGTTCGAGAAGGATGGCCGCGCGCTCAACGTGCGGGTCGACGGGCAGCTGACGTTCAACTCGATGCCGATGATCCTGCGCGCCGCGCTCGACGGCACCGGCATCGCGATCATGATGGAATCCTATTCGCGCCCTTATGTCGAGCGTGGCGAACTGGTGCCGCTGCTGGAAGACTGGTGCCAGCCCTTCCCCGGCTACCACCTCTATTATCCGAGCCGCCGCCAGTCCTCCGCCGCCTTCCGCCTGCTGGTCGACGCACTGCGCTGGCGCGGCTGATCTCGCAGTGCCGGCCCCGGTGCTAGGGCCGGGGCCGGGGCCGGGGCCCGCCCCGGCCATGATCGCGGTTCATCAATCGGCCTGCCCCGGGTCCGTTTCGCCGCCTTCCGGCTCGCCGGCAAACTCAGCCAGCACGGCGGCCAGCGCTTCCAGTCGCAGCGGCTTGGTGAGATGGGCCTGCATCCCGGCCTCGAGCGCGGCCACGGTATCCTCGGGGAAGGCATTGGCGGAAAGGCCGACGATCGGCAGTTCCTCGGCATCGATGCCCGCCCGGCGCAAGGCCCGCGCCGCATCGTGGCCGCCCATGCGCGGCATCTGGATGTCCATCAGCACCATCGCGAAGGGCTCGCCCGCCGCCCGCGCGGCCTTGACGGCGGCAATCGCCTCCTCGCCGTCGCCCGCAAAGACATGATCGATGCCCAGCCGGTCGAGCATGGCCGCCACGACCATGCGGTTGATATGATTGTCTTCCGCCACCAGCACCCGGCCGGCGAGCGCCAGCGGGCGATCCGGTTCCTCTCCCCAGGCCGCCTCCTCCACCCCTTCCGTGCGCGCCCGCGCGGGCCGCAGCGGCAGGCGCAGCGTGAAAGTGGAGCCGTGCCCGGTCACGCTCTCCACCGCGACGGTGCCGCCCATCAGCGCCGCCAGCCGCGCGCAGATCGCGAGGCCCAGTCCGGTGCCGCCGAACCGCTCATGGATCGAGGCATCGGCCTGGGTGAAGCCGTCGAAGATATGCTGCTGCCGGTCCGCGGCGATGCCGATGCCGGTATCGCTCACCGAGATCGCCAGCCGCGCCGCGCCCTTGCCGCGCTGGACCCGCGCCGCCAGCATGACCTGCCCCTTGCCGGTGAACTTGACCGCATTGCTGAGCAGGTTGTCGAGGATCTGGCGGATGCGCACCTTGTCGCCGCGGATCCACTGCGGCACCGCCGGATCGAGATCGAGGCCCAGCGCGATGCCGCGTTCCGCCGCCGACTGGCGGAACAGCTCGATCGCCCCGCCGAGCAGGGCATGAACGTCGAAACTGCGCTCGACCAGTTCCATGCGCCCGGCCTCGATTTTCGAAAGGTCGAGGATGTCGTTGAGCAGGCTCATCATGTTGCGGCCGGAATCGAGGATGATCCCGACCTGCCGATGCTGTTCCAGCGGCAGGTCGGCGCCGTGCAGCATTTCCGCGAACCCCAGCACCGCGTTCATCGGCGTGCGGATGTCGTGGCTCATGTTGGCCAGGAACGCGCTCTTGGCGTCGGCCGCGGCACGGGCCTCGTCACGCGTGCGCAGGAGTTCGTTGCGCAGTTCCACTTCCTCGGTGCGATCGGCCAGGACGCCGAACAGCCCGCCGGGGCTGCCATCCTCGGCAGGCTCGACATGGGCGACGATCTCGACATGGCGCAGCGCCCCGTCCGCGCGGCGCACGCAGGCGGCAAACCGGCACGGCGCCCCATACTTGCGCGCCGCATCGATGGCCGCCACCACGATCGCCCGGTCCTCCGGCACGTAGAATTCGAGCACTTCGGCAGGGCTCGGCGACGGTCCCGGAGGCAGGCCGTGGATGTGGAACAATTCGTCGGACCAGAGCACCTGCCCGGTCACGAAATCGAGCTGCCAGTGGCCGACATGCATGGTTGCCTCCGCCAGCAGCAAGAGGCGGTTGCTCTCGTTGAGATCCTCCACCGCGAGGCGCCGCTCCTCGGCGACCCGGGCCAGTTCGCCGGTGGCCATGTCCACCTCGCGCGAGATCGTCGCCTCGCGCCGCACGAAGTGGCTGAGCAGGAGCCCCAGCAGCACCGTGACCAGCCCGCCGCCCAGCAGCACGCTGAGCGGCTCGTTCGACATCGCCCGCGTCTCGAAAGGCTCCAGGCTGGCCCAGCGCAAGGTCCATTGCCGCCCGGAGACGGTGACGCGGGCAGTGCGCCGGAACAGCGGATCGGCGGCATCCTCGGTCCCCGCGCCGGTGGCGTAGATGCGGCGCGCCGGATCGGTGGTGTCGCCTTCGAAGACCTCCAGCGTGAAGTCCTGCCCCTGCCCGGTGGTCAGTCCGGCAAATATGTGGTCGATCTCGATCGGCGCATAGGCCCAGCGGAAGCCCGGCACTTTCTCGTCATGGCCGTGCGGCCGCGCGCCGAGCGGCAGCAGCAGCAGGTAGCCGGGGCTGGGCCGATCCTTCTGCAGCAGGCCGATCTGCGGCGTCAACACCGTCTGGCCGATCCGGCGGGCGCGCGCCATCGCCGCGCGGCGGTTCGGATCGAACCCTAGGTCCAGCCCGTAGATGCGCTTGTTGCGCTCGAAAGGCGCGACGAGCGTGACCACGTAATGCCAGTCGCGCCCGGTCAAGGGATGGACATCGAGCGGGGGATCGCCCGCGCGCTCCATCTCGCGCACCAGCCGGTCGAGGTCGGACGAGGACATCGCCTCGATCGTGCCGATGCCGAGGAGCCCGGGCAGGTGCTGTTCCAGTCCGGTCGCGCCGACATAGGCCTCCCAGCGCCGCTCGGTCATCGCCGGGTCCACCGCCAGCAGGCCCGCCGCGGCGCCAAGCGCCTGCGAATAGATCTCGAACCGGCGGTCGAGCGCCCGCTCGGTCTCGGTGGTGATGGCAAAGAAGCTGGCCTGGGCGCGCCCGTACTGCTGCTCCACGCTGTGCTTCCACAGGACGAAGGTCGCCCCGGTGGCCAGCGCCAGGCAGATCGCCACCAGCGCCGTGACCCCGCGCAGCACCCGCCCGCGCCAGCGCAGCGGCACCGGCGAGATCGGCGAGAACAGCAGCGTCGGCAGCACCGCCGAGATGCCCAGCACGTCACCGCCGTACCAGGTGTACCAGTTGCGCAGCGCCAGCGTCAGATCGATGCCCGTGCCCAGAGCCAGCATCACCGTGCCGACGGAGGCGGAAATCAGGCAGGGCGCCAGCAGCACGGCCCCCAGGAACGCGGCAAGACGGCGCGGGGTCCCGAGGTCGATGCCCGAGACGAACCAGCGCCGCGCGGCGCTGGCCGCGACAACCGCCTGCAGGCTCGCCCCGGCGCCGAACACGGTGCCGTTGAGCAGCGCATGGCCGATCGAGATCTCGCCCGCCGAACCGCCAAGGGCATGGTAGGCATTGATCGCGAAGGAGCCCAGCCAGACCGCCGGCCAGTGTCGCCGCCCCCAGCCCAGCAGTCCCGCGAGCGCAAGCCCCGAAGCGGGCCAGACGACCGTCGCGTAGCCGGGGGGGATCGCCAGATCGAGGCCGATCGCCCCGCCCAGCGCATAGACCGCCGCCAGGACCGCGACACGCCCCAGCCAGATCGACCATGACTCGCGGCGGGACGGCTGGCCTGCGGTATCGGTTCCGGTATCGGTTCCGGCATCGGTATCGGGCGCAAGGCGCCGTTTCAGCAGGTTCCAGGCAGGCGGTGTCATCCCGCCATCCCTATCGTGGTCCCCGCCGATGCCGCACGCGCAAAGCGAAGGTTGCCCTCCGGTTTTCCCCGAGTAACATGCCCGCGACCGTCGACAGGCCGCTTCCGCACGCCATGGTGCGTGCCTTGCTGCCCTGTCCCCCCTGCCGGAGTTCGCACATGAAGGAGACCGCCGCCCCCCCGCTTGTTGACGAAGAGGAACTCGCGCGTTCCTTCGAGGCTCTGGGCGAAGCGCGGATGGTGCCGATTCTCCGGGCTTTCGGGGCCTGTGCGATGGATGAGGCACGCGCCATCGCCGCCGCGCTGACCGGCGGCGACGAAGACCACGCCCGCCGCCTGGCCCACGGCTTCAAGGGCGCCGCCGGCAACATGTCGGCAACCCGGCTGGCCCGCGCCGCCGAGGGGATCGAGAAGGCGGCGTCCCCCATCCCGGCAGAGGCCGTGCTGCCGCCCCTGCTGGACGCCGCCCGCCAGACCGCCGAGTGGATCGCCCACCGCTTCCCCGATTAGCCTCACGGCAACCGGCGGCGCCTAGGCCGCCGCCTCGTCGAGCCCCTGCCGCAGCGCCAGCAGCGCCTGCGAGCGGTTGTGTACGCCGATCGCCCGGTAGATCGCCGAAAGATGCGACTTGATGGTCGGCTCGGTAAGGCCGAGGCTGTAGGCGATCAGCTTGTTCGACTTGCCCTGCGCCAGTTCCGCCATGACCCGCATCTGCGCGGGCGAGAGCTTGTCGGCCAGCGAATCGGCAGGCTCCTCGCGCAGCGGGAACCAGGTACCGCCTTCGAGGATGACGGCGATCGCCGACTTCATCTCGGCCAGCGGCGCCGTCTTGTTGAGGAAGCCGCGCGCGCCCAGCATGGCCGCACGGGCCGGAAGGTCGGCCGCGGCATTGCCGCTCACCACCAGCACCGGCAGCTTGGGCGCGGCGGCCTGAACCGCGACGAGGTTGGCCAGCCCCTGGCTGTCCTTCAGCGCGAGGTCGAGCAGCAGCGCGTCGAACGGCCCTTGCGCGATCAGATCCCGCACGCCGGAAAGCGTGTCGGTGGTCGAAACGAGGATCCCCTCATCAACCGCGTTAACCGCCGAAGTTAACGCCGAGACGCAGATCGGATGGTCATCGGCAATAATCAGACGTCGAATCACGTGTTCCCCCCTATCCCCACCAATGGCGCAAGTGCCCGCATATCCTCGAGAATCCGCCAGAAAAACAAATCCCACATCCCAAAGTATGATCCAATTTCTCCCGTTTGCATACCTTGGGATGAACTCAAATCAGGGTAAACTGTTCGCTAACCAGACCGGTTCACCAACCGGGACATGACCTACGCGCAAACCCGTATCGCAACCCGCCTTGCCGCCACGGCCGCCGTGCTGGCCGCGCCTGCACTATGCCCGCAGGCGCAGGCCGCCAGCGTCGCGGCGGGCACCCTGATCGAGAACACCGCCTCGGCCAGCTTCTCGGCCGGCGGGACGACCCGGACGGTGGATTCGAACACGGTCACCGTGAAGGTCGACGAACTGCTCGATGTGGCGCTGGCCTCCCGGGACAGCGCGCCGGTCTCGATCGCCGGTGGCAGCGCGGTGCTGGCCTACCAGCTCACCAACACCGGCAATGGCCCCGAGGCCTTCCACCTTACCGCCAATCCGGCCGTTTCCGGCAACCCGTTCACCGCCGCGGTCACCGCCATCGCCTGGGACAGCAACGGCAACGGCGTTTACGACGCGGGCGTCGATACCGTGCTGGCGTCCGGCGCGGCGACACCCTCGATCGATCAGGACAAGTCGCTCACCGTCTTTGTCGTCGTCACCGGGCCCGGCGGCATGACCGATGCCGAGACCAGCAAGGTCAACCTCGCCGCCCGCGCCGTCACCGGCAGCGGCACGCCGGGCACGGCTTATGCGGGCAAGGGTCAGGGCGGCGGCGATGCGGTGGTCGGCGCTTCGGGCGCCGATGCCGATGCCGACGGATCGCTGGTCGCCTCGGTCGCCACCGTGGCGCTGGTGAAGTCCGCCGCCATCGCCGACCCCTTCGGCGGCAGCCAGCCGGTCCCCGGCGCCAGCGTGACCTACACGCTGGTCGCCACCATCGGCGGCAGCGGTTCGATCGGCGACCTGCGCCTTACCGACGTGATCCCGGCCGGCACCAGCTACACCGCCGGCACGCTCAAGCTCGATGCCGCCGCGCTTACCGATGCGGCCGACGGCGACGCCGGCAAGGCCTCGTCCAGCGGCATCGACGTGCTGGTCGGCACCGCCGCCGCCGGCTCCACCCATACCGTCACTTTCAACGTCACCATCCAGTAAGGGTCACCCAAGCGATGAACCGCCACCTGCCCGCCTCGCTCTCTGCTCTTGCTTTCGGCCTTGCGCTGTCCGGCGCCGCATCGGCAGCCGAGCCTGTCTCGCTCAAGGGCGACGTCCAGGTGGAAAGGACCGTGACCGCAAACGGCACCGGCAAGACCGTGCTCGCGGCGCCGACAACCGTCGTGCCGGGGGACCGCCTGCTCTTCACCACGCGCTACAGCAACGACGGCGACAAGCCGGTCGACAATTTCGTGGTCACCAATCCGCTGCCCGCGCCGGTGCGCCTTGCGGCGGAGGAAGCCGGCTGCGAGGTCTCGGTCGACGGCGGCAGGACTTTCGGAAAGCTCGCCGCGCTGACGGTTGCCGATGCTGCGGGAATGCGCCGCGCCGCGCAGCTTGAGGACGTCACGCATATCCGCTGGACGCTGGCGCATCTCGCGCCCCGCGGCTCCGGCGCGCTGGAGTATCACGCCGTGGTCCGCTGACTCCGCTGACCCGGCACAATTCCGCCACGGGTCGCGGGCGGTAACAGGCGCGGTCCAAGATACCTGAAGGAACTTCGTTCATGACACGCACCAGCACGCTGCTGGGTGCGGCGAGCTCGCTTGCGCTCGTCGCGCTCGGCTCCAGCCCCGCCTTCGCAACAGGCACCACGGCCGGCGCCACCATCCAGAACACCGTTACGGTGGGCTATCAGGTCGGCGGGGTCGCGCAGACCGCAAAGACCGCGTCCGACACTTTCACGGTCGACCGCAAGGTCAACGTCTCGGTCACCGAAGTCGGCAGCGCGGCGACCGTCGTCTCGCCCGGCCAGGTCCAGGCGGTGAGCACCTTCAAGGTCACCAACCTGTCGAACGACACGCTCGACTTCGCGCTGACCGCGGCCCAGCTTTCGGGCGGCAGCGCGGCCTGGGGCGGCAGCGACAATTTCGACGGCGCCAACGTCAAGATCTACCTCGACAACGGCGACGGCGTGTTCACCTCGGCCGACACCCAGGTCACCTACCTCGACGAACTGGCGGCGGACGCGGCCAGGACCGTCTTCGTGGTGATGGACATCCCCTCCACCCAGGTCACCGGCGACATCGCCTCGGTGGTGCTGACCGCCACCGCCAAGGCGGGCGGCACCTCGGGCTCGCAAGGCGCGGCACTGACGACCAGCTCGACCAACACCAGCGGTGTCGACACCGTGCTGGCGGACGGCGCGGGTGCCAGCGATGCGGCCAATGACGGCGCCTTCTCGGCCAAGGACGATTTCAAGGTCAGCGCCGCCGCGCTCTCCGTGCTCAAGACCAGCCGCGTGGTCAGCGATCCGGTCAGCGGGACGAGCAATCCCAAGGCCATTCCGGGCGCCACCATCGAATATTGCATCTCCGTCGCCAATGCGACCGGCAGCGCCGTCGCCACCAATATCGCGGTGAACGACCCCCTGCCCGCGAACGTGACCTATGTCGCCAGTTCGATCCTGCTCAACGGCACCGTCACCGGCAGCACCTGCAACGCCGACGGCACCTCGGGCGGCACGTTCGCCAGCAACACGGTGACCGGCACGCTGGCGGACATCGCGGCGGGCGTCACCCGTACGCTGGTGTTCCGGGCCACGATCAACTGACGGCGACCGGATCACGGACAGGCAGGACGGGCAGGCAGGACGGGCGGGCAGCCGGGTGCGATACGGAACGATCTTCAGGCGGGCAGCAGCGTCCTTCGGGGCGCTGCTCTCGCTTGCCCTCGTCCAGCCCGCGCCGCCCGTCCGCGCCGCCACCGTCTCCAACATCGCGGCGGCCTACTGGACCCAGGACGGACAGGAGCGCGTCGGCCAGTCCAATGCGGTCACGTTCGACGTCGTGCCCAGCGCGGCAACCATCCAGACCTATCGCTCGGTCTCCTCGTCCCCGCTTTCCACCCCGCTCGCCGCCTCGACCTGCGACGGCGCGGCGCTGTCGCCAGGCTCTGCCGGGACAAGCGGCGCCGCTACGCTCACCGCCATCGCCAGCGCCCGATCGTTCCACATCGGCGAGGACATGGTGATCCGCATCGAGGCGCCCAGCGCCAATCGCGATGCCGCCGCCGTCGATGCCATCGTTGTGGCGCTCACCACCTCGCAAGGCGACCAGGAAGAGATCACCATCTTCGAGACCGGCACGGATACCGGCATCTTCGCAGGCTCGATCCCGACCAGCGCGATCCCGCCCGCACCCAGGGCCAGCGACTGCAAGCTCAGCGTCGCCAATGACGACACGATCCTGATCGCCTACCGTTCGCCCGCCACCCACCAGACCATCGCCAGCACCGAAGTCTCGGTCCTCGCCGACCCTTACGGCATGGTGTTCGACAGCCAGAACGGCACCGCCCTGTCCGGTGCGACGATCACCCTCGTCGATGCCGATACCGGCCAGCCCGCCAGGGTCTATGCCGACGACGGCGTCACCGCCTGGCCCTCCACGGTGGTCTCCGGCGAGCCGGTGACGGACGGTGCGGGCAACAGCTATGCGATGCCCGCGGGCGAGTACCGCTTTCCGCTGGCCCCGCTCGGCCGCTACCGGCTGAAGATCACCCCGCCGGACGGCTACCATGCGCCCTCCGCCGTCGCCCGCGCGGTGCTGGGCGCCTATGTCCGCCCGGACGGCGAGACGATGGTGATCGAGGATGCCTCGTTCGGCGGCGTGGTCACGCTGGACACCCCCGCCCCGGTGCGTATCGACATTCCCGTGGACCGCGCCGAAAGCGCCGTTTCGCTCACCAAGACCGCCTCGCGCGCCAGCGCCAGCCCGGGCGACGTGGTGTTCTACACCGTCACCGTGCGCAATCCGGATGCCAGCCGCGCCAAGTCCGGCGTGGTGCTGGTCGACACGCCGTCCGCGTGGCTGCGGCTGCGCAAGTCCTCGATCCGCGTCGACGGCGCAAGGCCGGAGGACGGTGCGGTCACCATCGCCGATGACGGCAGCCGCCTCGCCATCAACCTGGCCGCGATCCCCGCCGGGGGCACCCGCACGGTCGTCTACGCGATGAGCGTGCGCGGCGATGCACCGGCCGGACAAGCGGTGAACCTCGCCCAGACCACCGACCTGCTCGGCGACGTCGAAAAGGCCAGCGCCGTGGTGAAGATCGAGAAGGACACCATCGCCGCGCGCATGACCGTGATCGGCCGCGTCAGCGCCGGGGACTGCACCGTGACCTCCGGCCGGCAGGGCATTGCGGGCGTGCGGGTGATGCTGGAGGACGGCAGCTTTGCCGTGACCGACGCCGATGGCCGCTTCCACTTCGAGGGCCTCGTGCCCGGCACCCATGTCGTGCAGGCGGAGCCCGATACCCTGCCCGCAGGTGGCCGATTCGTCGATTGCCGAAGCTCGGTCCGCAATGCGGGCAAGGCAAACTCGCTGTTTGCCATCGGTCAGGGTGGCAGCCTCGTCACCGCCGATTTCCATGCCGTGGTGCCCGCCAATGCCCTGCGCGCGGCGGTCGATCTCACGGCGCCGGTGCCGGCCGAGCCCGCTCCAGACGGTGCCCCGGTGCTCGACGATGCCAGGGCCGCAGGCGCGGGCGCCGACTGGCTGGCGATGGGCGACGGCCCGATCGACTTCCTGTTCCCCGCGCCCGACCACAACCCGCGCGCACCGGCCATTCGCGTGGTGATCCGCCACAAGAGCGGCCAGAAGGTGGACCTCACCGCCGGTGGCAAGCCGGTCCCGGCGCTCAGTTTCGACGGCGTCAAGACCTCCGCCGATGGCCGCTATGCCGTCAGCATCTGGCGCGGCGTGCCGCTGGACGGGGAGGTCACGCATCTGGCCGCCACCGTGCGCAATGCCGATGGCTCGGTGGCCACGGAGCTTGCCCGCGACGTGCATTTTGCCGCCGCACCCGCCCATGCGCAGATCCTGCGCGAGCGGTCCCACCTGGTCGCCGATGGCCACTCGCGCCCGGTGATCGCGCTGCGCCTGACCGACCGCAAGGGCAACCCGGTGCGCGCGGGCGTTTCCGGCGCGCTCTCGATCAACGCGCCCTACGAAAGCGCCGCCGCCATCGCGCGGATGCAGCAGCGCCAGCTCAGCGGGTCCGGCAGCACGTCCCCCACCTGGACGGTCGCGGGCGATCAGGGCCTTGCCATGGTCGAACTCGCGCCCACCATGGTCTCCGGCCCGCTGCACCTGACCTTCACGTTCGCGGACGGCGAAGTGACAAGCACGCAGGACCTTGAAGGCTGGGTGGTTCCCGGCGACCAGAAATGGACACTGGTGGGCCTTGCCGAAGGCGCCGTGGGTTCGCAGTCCATCGCCGACGCCATGCAGCACAGCGGCACGTCAGGCAGCGACCTTGGCAGGCACGCGCGCACCGCGTTCTATGCCAAGGGCCGCGTGCTCGGCAGCTTGCTTGTCACCGCCGCCTACGACAGCGCCAAACAGCGCGACGATCAGGTGCTGCTGGGCACCATCGATCCCAAGGCCTACTACACCGTCTTCGCCGACGGCTCGACCCGCCGCTTCGACGCCGCCAGCCGCGACAAGCTCTACGTGCGCATCGAAAGCCGCGCGTTCTATGCGATCTACGGCGATATCGACACGGGCTTCGACCAGACCCAGCTGGCCCGCTACGTCCGCACCGCCACCGGCGCCAAGGCGGAAGGGCGGCGGGGCGCGTTCCATGCTCAGGGCTTTGCAGCGAAGATCGAGACCAGCCACCGCCATGACGAAATCCAGGGCGCGGGCATTTCCGGCCCCTACAGCCTCTCGTCGAAGGCCATCGTCGCCAGCAGCGAGACGGTGACGCTGGTGGTACGCGACCGCTTCCGCTCCGAACGGGTGGTGGAGAGCACGCCGCTGACGCGCTACCTCGACTACGACGTGGACCTGCTCACCGGCACGATCACGTTCAAGGAACCCGTGCTCAGCCGCGATTCCGAGCTCAACCCGCGCTTCATCGTCATCGACTACGAAGTGGACAGCAATCTCGACCATGGCCAGTGGAACGCGGGCCTGCGCGGCGACGTGACGCTGGCGGACGGCGCGCTGCGTCTCGGCGCCTCGGCCATCTCCGACCGCGACGGCGATACGCATACGCAGATCGGCGCTCTCGATGCCCGCCTGCAGCTGGGCGCCCGCTCGCAGCTGCGCGCGGAACTCGGCGCCAGCCGCGCGAACGCCCGGACCTCGCAGGCCTGGCTGGTCGAAGTGGAGCACCACAGCGGCAAGCTGGACATGCTGGCCTATGCCCGCACGGTCGATGCCGACTATGGCACCAACCAGCAGGCCCTTGCCGAGCGCGGCCGCCGCAAGTTCGGGATCGACAGCCGCTACACGCTTGGCCAAGGGCTCAGCCTCACCGCCAGCCTCTGGCACGACGAGAGCCTGACCGACGACGCCCGCCGCGACGCCGTGAAGACACAAGTGAACTGGCGGAACGGCCAGACCGACCTGCGCGCGGGCGTGACGGCGCTTGCCGATCATCTCGCGGACGGCAGCACCGGCAACTCCGCCGTGCTGGAATTCGGCGCGACCCGCCGCCTCATGGGCAACCGGCTGGAACTCTCCGCCGATTCCAGCCTGCCGCTCGCCGGCACGGACTCGGTGGACCTGCCCACCCGGCACCGGCTCGGCCTGCGCTACGCGGTGACGCAGGACATCCGCGCCGCCGCCAGCTACGAGATCGCACGGGGCAATGCCATCGACGCGCGCACGCTGAAGGGCGGGATCGAGACCGCCGCATGGAGCAATGCGCGCCTCTCGGGCGGCATGGGTTTTCAGGACATCGGCGAATACGGCCAGCGCGCTTACGCGGCTTATGGCCTTGCCCAGAGCCTGCCGGTGACCCAGAGCCTGACGCTGGACGCCACTGTCGACGGCAATCGCACGGTGGGCGGGGTATCGGCTGCGAAGATCGTCAACAGGTTCCAGCCGGTCACCAGCGGCGGCCAGATCAGCACCTCCGACGCCCTGCTGTTCGAGGATTTCACTGCCCTCACCTTCGGCGCGGCCTGGCGGCATGAGCGCTGGTCGGTCACGGCCCGCGCCGAATGGCGCGGCGGCGAAGTGACCGACCGCAAGGGCCTGACCTTCGGCGCGATCCGGCAACTGGGCGAAGGCAGCGTGGTCGGCTCCGGCTTGACCTGGACCCATGCGAAAGCGCAGGACGGCACCGTGAGCGAAGTGACCGACGCCGCCCTCTCGCTTGCCCACCGTCCGGCGGAATCGCCCTTCGCCGCGCTTGCCAAGCTGGAATACCGCAGCGACCGAACGGTCGTGGGCACCGGCGGCAACGCCGATGCGGCGGGCAACAGCGCGCTTTCCGCCAGCGACAATGCGACCGCGCGCCGCCTGCTCGCCAGCCTCTCCACCAACTGGTCGCCGCTCGGTTCGGTTAACGCAAATTTGGTTAAAGGCACTGTAGGGAAAAGCATGGTCCACCGCATGGAACTGGGCCTGTTCGTGGGGGGGCGCTACAGCTTTGACCGGTATGCAGCTTTCGATCTGGCGGGCTTCACCGCCGTCGCCGGGCTCGATCTGGGCATCGGCATCGGCGAACGGGTCTCGCTCGGCGGCAGCGCCACGGTGCGCCGCGCCTTCACCGAACACACCACCCGCTTCGCCATCGGCCCGCAGATCAGCCTGGTGCCCGCGCGGGACATGCTCGTGACCATCGGCTACAACCTGACCGGCTTCCGCGACCGCGACTATTCGGCGGCGCGCAGCACCGGCAAGGGCCTGTTCGCCGTCCTGCGCGCCAAGTTCGACAAGGACAGCCTCGGCTTTTTGGGGCTGAGCCGATGACGGCGCGTCTTATCGCCCTCTTCACCGCATTGGCTGCGCTGCTGGCCGCCACCAACGCACAGGCACAGAGCGCGACCGCTACATGGTCGAGCCTTGGCCTGTCCAATGGCGGATCGGTCGGCACATCGGCGTCGATCACCGCCAGCGACGGCACCGCCGTCAGCACCGGTTGGAGCATCACGACCGGCGGCGCGGGCACTTTCGCCGTCGCCGCGGGCTACAACGGCCATGTGGTTTACAACACCAGTTCGATCGGCGGCGTCAGTCCGGCCTTGCTGCTGGACTTCGATGCATCGCGCTTCGATGCGAACAACCGGATCACCATCGACATCACGCTGGGCCGCAGCGTGACCGGCCTCGCCTTCACGCTGGCCGACGTGGACCGCGAGACGGGCAACGGCAACACCTACAACCGCGACGCCGTTGCCGTCTATTACGACACCGGCAATGGCACCTTCGTGAGCGCGGCAGGCACTTCCTACGGGACGGCCGGAAGCGCCGTCAGCACCGACACCAACGGGTGGAACGGCACCGCCCAGTCAGCCACGACCTCGCCCAGCGGCAACATCGCCTTCGACTTCGGCTCCCAGGCGGTGAAGCGCATCCGCATCGTCTACAGCAGCGCCACCGTGTCCGGCACCGCCAACCCCAACCCGCAGTCCATCGCGCTGTCCGGCCTCGCTTTCGATGCCAAAGGCGCCGACCTTTCACTGGCGAATGCATGGCTCACCAGCAGCCCGACGGCGGGCAGCCTGGCGACCTTCCGGCTGACAGTGAGCAACGCCGCCACCTCCACCGACACCGCCACCAGCGTGACCGTCACCGACACGCTGCCGGACGGCTTCACCTATGTCTCCGCGAACGGCACCGGCAGCTTCAATGCCGCGACCGGGGTGTGGACGGTGGGATCGCTCGCGCCCGGTGCCAGCGTCACCATCGACATCACCGGCACCGTCAATGCCAGCGCCGGTGCCACGCTCACCAACACGGCGCAGATCACCGCCAGCGACCAGAGCGACCCGGACTCCACCCCCGGCAACGGCGCGACCGGCGAGGACGACTATGCCAGCGCCGCGCTGACCGTCACCGGCAGCCGCGTGGCGGGCACGCCGCCTGCGCTCACCTGCGCGGCGGGAACCGTGGTGTTCGACTGGAGCAACCGCGCCTGGACCACCGGCAGCACCGCCAATTCCTATGCCCTCGACACGCTCGGCACGATCAGCTTCGCGCTCGCCAATCAGGGCACCTGGCTCAGCAGTTCGACGTATGGCGGCCAGTCGCCGGTGCGCCAGAACGTCGTCAACGGCGGCCTCAGCGACTATGCGCTGTTCGAGATGGTCAACATGCCCAGCGTCAGCGCCGAAGCGACAACCACGATCACCCTGCCCACCGCCCTGCCCGGCGCGCAGTTCAGGATCTTCGACGTCGATTACTATTCCGGCCAGTTCGCCGACAGGGTCACCGTGGAGGGCCGCTACAACGGGACCACCGTCACCCCCACGCTGACCAACGGCGTGACCAACTACGTGATCGGCAATAGCGCCTATGGCGACGGCCTGAGCGACGACGGCAGCAGCGACGGCAACATCACCGTCACCTTCGCGCAGCCGGTCGACACCATCGTCATCCACTACGGCAACCACGCCCTCGCCCCCGGCGACCCCGGCCAGCAGGCCATCGCGCTGCACGACATCACCTTCTGCCGCCCCAGCACCACACTGGCCGTCACCAAGACCAGCTGGGTCCTCGGCGATCCGGTGAGCGGCACCGGCAATCCCAAGGCGATCCCCGGCGCGACGGTGCGCTATTGCATCCTTGTCGCCAATACCGGCAGCAGCGCCGCCACGAGCGTCACCGCCACCGACCCGATCCCCGCCGCGCTCACCTACGTCGCGGGCAGCATCGCATCGGGCAGCGACTGCGCCGGCGCCGCCACGCCGGAGGACGACAATGCCGCCGGCAGCGACGAAAGCGATCCCTACGGCGGGTCCTATGCCTCGGGTATCGTCCAGGCGAGCGCACCGACGCTGGCGGCGGGCGCCAGCTTCGCGATCCGCTTCGATGCGACGGTGAACTGACCGGCCTTCACGCCCCGTCAGGTTCGGGCCACCGACGTTTCCGGCGTGCAGTTGCGTTCGACGTAGTGGGCATGGGTCGGCATCGCATGGGCCGTGCGCACCACGGCGTCGCGGCGGGCCTTCATGCCCATCGCCACCTTGCCCGGATCGATCCGCG
The DNA here is from genome assembly GCF_006874585.1 of Sphingomonas sp. IC081. Taxonomy (GTDB): domain Bacteria; phylum Pseudomonadota; class Alphaproteobacteria; order Sphingomonadales; family Sphingomonadaceae; genus Novosphingobium. Next base: position 1,047,545 of record NZ_CP029761.1, on the reverse strand, counting down.
CCGCGATCGGATCGACCCGGCGCGGCACGATGCCGTTGCCGAGCAGGATCGCCACCCAGTCCGCCTCCTGAAAGCACTCCTGCGCCTCGGTGGTGACCCGCGCCGCCGCCTTCCAGACCTCCAGCCGGTGCACCAGCGTGTCGGGCAGGTCCATGTTCCGGCAATAGTGCCAGAGCGGTTCCGGGCGGCGGCTGGGGAAATAGTGCAGGGTCAGGAAATCCCGGATCCGCTCGTACTCGCCGAGCGTGAGCCGGTTGAACTCCGCCGCAATCGCCGGAGCAAAGTCGACGTCGGGAAAGAACTCGACAAAACGCAGCACCATGGACTGGAGGAGATGCAGCGCGGTCGCCGCCAGCGGCTCCATGAACCCGGCGGCCTGCCCCAGCGCCAGGCAATTGCGGTTCCAGAACTTGCGCCGGTGGCCGCTGGTGAAACGCAGCAGGCGCGGCGGGGCAAGGGGTTCGCCGGTCATCGCCGCGAGCAGCTCCTCGCGGGCCCGGTCGTCATCGCTGAACCGGCTCGAATAGAAATAGCCCCAGTCGTCGCGGTGCTGGAGTGCTGCCTGCCCCAGCCAGCCCGCCTCCCGCGCGAGGGACACCGCATGGGGCGGCAGCGCGCCCGACCGCTTGCCCGGCGCCAGCACGGCGCTGTCGCAGGGCAGCCAATGCGACCAGTCCTCGTAGCCGGTCTGGAGCACTTGCTCGATCAGCAGCCCCTCGAAGCCGGTGCAATCGATGAAGAATTCGCCGTCGACCACACGGCCGTCGGCCAGCGTGACGGCGGCAATGTGGCCTTCGGCGCCCTCCAGCGCAGCGTCGACGACCCCTCCGTCGATCCGTTCCACCCCGCAGCGTTCTGCATAGGCGCGCAGGAAACGGACATGCTGCGCGGCATCGAAATGGTAGCCATGGCGAAAGCGGGCACCGTCCCCCGCCGGAACCGCAAAACGGCCGCGGCTGGCGGCAGCATAGGCCAGCGACCAGTCGTCGATCGGCGCGGTGTCGCCACCGGCGCGCAGGCGCAGCCAGAAGTGGTGGGGGGCGATGCCGTCGATCGCCTCGCCATAGTCGCCGTACCCATGGAAATGGACGTTGCCCGCCTCGCGCCAGTCGCGAAACTCGGTGCCGAGCCGGAAGGTGCCGCTGCTCTGGGCAAGGAAGCGGTTCTCCTCGATGCCCAGCGCGGCGTTGAACTTGCGCATGAGCGGTGTCGCCGAACCATCGAGGAGATTGGCGGGGAGGTCGGCTCTGCCGTCATCCTCGCTTTCGATCACCGTGATCCGCAAGGGACCGGGGCGGAACTTGCGCGCGATCATGCTCGCCGCCGTCCATCCGGCCATGCCGCCGCCCACGATCACCAGCGAGCGCAGAGCCCCCTCATCCATGCCGCCCTTCAACCCCGCCCCCGATTCATTCCGCCAAACCGCCCTTCTTGCATGCCTAAACCATTCAGGCGACTATGGAAAATTCCTGAGGCCCAGACACAAGGAATGGTCAGCGGGCGCCAGCCGAGGGCCCGAAATGGGCGTTCAGTTCATAGGCTCCGGCCAGAAACAGCTGGCGCACATAGGTGATCGGCTCGGAGCCGCGCCAGGTCCGCCGCTCGATGCTGAGGCACGGCGCCCCGCTGGCGACGGCCAGCGCCCTGGCTTCCGCGCCGGTGGCGGCAGCCGCGGTGATCCGGGCATCGGCCTCGGTCCAGGGCACGTGTTCCAGCAGCCAGCCGCCGGGCGAGGAGAACCCGGCCTCGACGATCTCCGGCACCGCAGCGGCGTTCACGAAGCGGTGCTCCCAGGCCATCGGCGCATCGTCGGCGAAGTGGATGCCCGAAAGCTCCAGCAGCGGCACTTCGCCGCCCACATCCCACTTCACCGCCGCATCGGCGGCGCGTACCAGCTTGCGGCGCGCAAGTTCAAAACGATAGGCCTGCCCGCGCGCGGCGATTTCGGCGCCAAGGTCGGGAATGTCCATCGCCATCGAATGCACGCGCGGCCGGGCGACAAACGTGCCCGCCTTGCGCCGCCGCTCGACCAGTCCGGCGGCGGCGAGCGCGGAAAGCGCCTTGTTCACCGTCATCCGCGCGCAGCCGTAGCGTTCCATCAAGTCCTGCTCGGTCGGCAGGCGTTCGCCGGGGGCGAGCGTGCCGGCAAGGATGCGGCTCTCGAAATCGTGGCGGATACGTTCGGAAAGGGTCATGCGCAGAGTCGGTCCAGGGTCTTCCGATAGCGTCGGACGATCCCGTCGCGTGCGTGGTGGCGGCCAGAGCTAACCACCTGTTTCCCAAAGCGCCAGACGCAATCGATGCCCGCACGGCCCGAGGCGAAGACGAGCCCGTCAAGCACGCGCTCCGCGCCCCGCCCGCAGAGCGAGGGATGATCGAGGTCCAGCGAAACCGCATCGAAGGCATTGCCCTGCTTCAGCCCGGCCTCGACGCCCAGCGCCTGCGCGCCGCCGTTCAGCGCGGCACGCCAGATCGCCTCGCCTGTCGAAATGGTTGCAGCGTCAGCCAGCAGGTTGCGCCTGCGCGTGAACAGCCGCTGCCCGTATTCGAGCAGGCGCATTTCCTCGGTCGCGTCGATCAGCACGTTGGAATCGCTGCCGATGCCGTAAGCGCCCCCGGCGGCGAGCCAGTCCGCCATCGGGAACAGGCCGTCGCCCAGATTGGCCTCGGTAATCGGGCAGAGCCCGGCCGCCGCGCCGCTGCGCGCAAGCCGCGTGGTTTCCTCATGCGTCATGTGGGTGGCGTGGACCATGCACCAGCGGCGATCCACTTCCGCGTGATCGAGCAACCATTCGACCGGGCGCTGGCCGCTCCAGGCGAGGCAGTCCTCCACTTCCTTCATCTGTTCGGCGATGTGGATATGGATCGGGCCCTGCCCCGCCATCGCCTGCAGATGCAGCAGTTCCTCCGGGGACACGGCGCGCAGGCTGTGCGGCGCGAGGCCGACCACCGCCTCGTCCAGTCCGGCAACCGCCGCGCGGGCGCCTTCCAGCAGGCGTGCGAAACCGTCGAGATCGTGAAGGAACCGGCGCTGCCCTTGGTTCGGCGCCAGCGCGCCGAAGCCGGAATGGGCATAGAACACCGGCAGCAGCGTCAACCCGATGCCGGTCTCCGCCGCCGCCTCGGCTATCGCCGCGCCCATGCGTGCGGGATCGGCATAGGCGTGCCCGTCGGCATCATGGTGCAAGTAGTGAAACTCGCCAAGCCGCGTGAAGCCGCTCTCCAGCATCTCCATCGCCGCCAGCGCGGCGATGGCATGGAGGTCCTCGGGCGTCATGCGGTCAAGGAAACGGTACATGACCTCGCGCCAGGTCCAGAAGCTGTCGTCGCTATTCCCGCGCTGCTCGGCAAGGCCGGCCATGCCGCGCTGGAAGGCGTGGCTGTGGAGGTTGGGAATGCCGGGAACCAGACAGGCGTGACGTTCGTCCCCTGCGTCCGGCTGGGCACCCGATTCGATCCGCGCGATCCGCCCATGAACGACCGTAAAGCGCACATCCCGCGCCCAACCGGACTCGCACCCGGACTCGATAAACGCATGCCCCGCATGGATCGTAAAAGACTGACGCGGCTGGAGTTGAGGCATCGGACGCTCCCTTGGATGGCTTTTTGTCTATACATTAAAGCGGGCCGATGCAATAAGACGCGCCAGAGAGACCCGCCCGGAGAGACTGCCCCCCGATGCTCTGCGACACGATCTGGACCAACACCCGCCTCGCCACGATGGCCCCGCAAGCGGAGGGTATCGGCGTGATCGAGCGCGGCCTGATCGCGGCGAGGGACGGCAAGATCGTCTACGCCGGGCCCGTCGCGGAGGCTCCGGCCCTCGATGCGAAACGGATCATCGACTGCGAGGGCCGCTGGATCACCCCCGGCCTTGTCGATTGCCACACCCACCTCATCCATGCCGGCAACCGCGCGCGCGAGTTCGAACTGCGGCTGGCGGGCGCCAGCTACGAGGAAATCGCCCGTGCCGGCGGCGGCATCGTCTCCACCATGACGGCCACGCGCGCCGCCAGCGAGGACGACCTTGTCGCCAGCGCCCTGCCCCGTCTTGACGCGCTGATCGGCGAAGGCGCGACCACCGTCGAAGTGAAGTCCGGTTATGGCCTCGACCTTGCCAGCGAACTCAGGATGCTGCGCGCCGCGCGGCGGCTGGGCCGCGAGCGGCCGGTTGCCATCGCCACCACGTTCCTCGGCGCCCACGCCCTCCCGCCCGAATTCGCAGGCGATGCCGATGGCTACATCGAGCATATCTGCAAGGTCATGCTGCCCGAAGTGACCCGCGAGGGCCTTGCCGACGCGGTGGACGCCTTCTGCGAAGGCATCGGCTTTTCCGCGCAGCAAACCGAGCGCCTGTTCGCCGCCGCCCGCGCCCACGGGTTGCCGGTAAAGCTTCATTCGGAACAGCTTTCGAACCTCCACGGCGCAGCGCTCGCCGCGCGGTTCGGCGCGCTTTCCGCCGATCATCTCGAACATCTCGATGATGCGGGAATTGCCGCCATGGCCGCTTCCGGCACTGTCGCCACCTTGCTGCCCGGCGCCTATTACTTCACGCGCGAGACCGTGCTGCCGCCGATTGCGCAACTGCGCGCCGCCGCTGTGCCGATCGCGCTGGCGACCGACTGCAACCCGGGCACCTCGCCGCTCACCTCGCTGCTGCTGACGATGAACATGGGCGCGACGCTGTTCCGCCTGACCGTCGATGAATGCCTGGCCGGCGTCACCCGCAATGCCGCCCGCGCGCTCGGTCTTGCCGACCGCGGCACGCTGGAAGCCGGCACGCGCTGCGATCTGGCGATCTGGGATGTCCAGCATCCATCCGAACTTGTCTATCGCATGGGGCTCAATCCGCTCCATGCCCGCATCTGGAGTGGTCAATGAACGAAGTGCTGCTAACCCCCGGCACCGTGAGCCTCAGGGATTGGCGCGCGATCTATCGCGGCGCCGGCGTGAAGCTAGATCCCGCGTGCATGCCGGTGATTGCCGAAAGCGCCGCCGCCGTCGCCCGCATTCTTGCCAAGGGCCAGCCGGTCTACGGCATCAACACCGGCTTCGGAAAGCTGGCGAGCGTGCGCATCGGGGACGAGGATCTCGCCGCGCTGCAGCGCAACATCGTGCTCAGCCACGCTGCCGGCACCGGTGAGCCTTCGCCCGTCTCGGTGATCCGCCTGATGATGGCGCTGAAGCTCGCCAGCCTCGCGCAAGGCGCCTCGGGCGTGCGCGTCGAGACGGTGGAACTGCTCGAAGCGATGCTGGCCAAGGGCCTGACGCCGGTCGTGCCCTCGCAAGGTTCGGTCGGCGCCAGCGGCGACCTTGCCCCGCTTTCGCACATGGCCGCGACGATGATCGGCGTCGGCGAGATCTTTGTCGGCGACAAGCGCCTGCCCGCTGCAGAAGCGCTGGCGCAGGCCGGTCTCGCCCCGGTGGAACTCGGCGCCAAGGAAGGCCTCGCCCTCCTCAACGGCACCCAGTTCTCGACCGCCAATGCCCTTGCCGGACTGTTCGAGGCGGAGCGCCTGTTCCAGTCCGCACTCGTGACCGGAGCCCTCTCGACCGAGGCCGCCAAGGGTTCCGACACCCCGTTCGACCGCCGCATCCACGCCCTGCGCCGCCATCCCGGCCAGATCGAGGTGGCGGACGCCCTGCGCGCGCTGATGCAGGGCTCCGCGATCCGCGCCAGCCATCTTGAGAACGACGCCCGCGTGCAGGACCCGTACTGCCTGCGCTGCCAGCCGCAGGTCATGGGCGCCGCGCTCGACGTGCTGCGCCAGGCGGCCACGACGCTGGAGATCGAGGCCAACGGCGTTTCCGACAACCCGCTGATCTTCCCGGAAGCGGACGAAGCGCTCTCCGGCGGCAACTTCCACGCCGAGCCGGTCGCCTTCGCCGCCGACATGATCGCGCTGGCCGTCTGCGAGATCGGCTCGATCTCCGAGCGCCGCGTGGCGATGCTGGTGGACCCGGCGCTGTCCGGCCTGCCCGCCTTCCTGACACCGCGCCCCGGCCTCAATTCGGGCTTCATGATCCCGCAGGTCACGGCCGCCGCGCTGGTCTCCGAAAACAAGCAGAAGGCCTATCCGGCATCGGTCGATTCGATCCCGACTTCGGCCAACCAGGAAGACCACGTCTCGATGGCCGCCCACGGCGCGCGCCGCCTGATCGGCATGGTCGCCAATGCCGACGCGGTCCTGGGCATCGAACTGCTCGCCGCCGTGCAGGGCATCGATTTCCACGCCCCGCTGGCATCGAGCAAGGTGCTGGAACAGGCCCGCGAAAGCCTGCGCGCGCAGGTGCCGACGCTGGAGGAAGACCGCCACTTCCACCCCGACATGGAAGCGGCGAATGCGCTGATCCGCTCGGGCGCGCTGGTCGACATCGGCGGCGACCTGCTGCCCGGCGTCGCTTGACGGGAGGGGCCTGATGAGCTTCGTCCTTCACCATGGGCAGGCGCCGCTGATCGTCGCCTTTCCGCATGTCGGCACCGATCTGGCCGACGTCGGCCCGCTGTTCCGCTCGGAATGGCTGGCCCGGCGCGATGCCGACTGGTGGGTGGACGATCTCTACGCCTTCGCCCGCGCGCTTGGCGCAACGACGATTGCTGCACGCGTTTCGCGCAGCGTGATCGACCTCAACCGCGATCCTTCGGGCGCCTCGCTCTATCCCGGGCAGGCGACGACGGAACTCTGCCCGACGACCACGTTCGACGGGGAGCCGCTCTACAAGGCCGAAGGCCCGGATGAGGCCGAGATCGCCCGCCGCCGCGCGCTCTGGTTCGATCCGTACCACGCCGCGCTCCGTGCCGAGATCGCGCGGCTGCGCGCGCTTCACGGCAAAGTCGTGGTCTACGACGCGCACTCGATCCGCAGCCACGTGCCGCGCCTATTCGACGGCGAATTGCCGCAGTTCAACATCGGCACCAACCTTGGCCAGACCTGCGATCCGGCGCTTTCCGCCGCCGTGGTGGAAGTCTGCAAGGCGAGCGGCCTCCCCCACGTTCTCGACGGCCGCTTCCGTGGCGGCTGGACCACGCGGCACTACGGAGAGCCTGCCGGCGGCGTCCATGCGATCCAGATGGAACTCGCCATTCGCGGCTACATGGACGAGCCCGAAGTGCCGGACGAAGCCAACTGGCCCCTGCCCTATTCGGCGGCCCGTGCCGCCGCCCTCACCCCGATCCTGCAAGACGTGCTGAAGGCCGCCATCGCCTTCGCGCAATCCTGACCTGAGGAAACACACAATGACCCGCCTCGACAACAGCCGCGTCATCAAGCCTGCGACCGGCACCGAACTTTCCGCGAAATCGTGGCTCACCGAAGCCCCCTTGCGCATGCTGATGAACAACCTCCACCCCGACGTGGCCGAACGGCCGGAGGAACTGGTGGTCTACGGCGGCATCGGCCGCGCCGCGCGCGACTGGGAAAGCTACGACAAGATCGTCGAGACCCTGCGCCGCCTGAACGATGACGAGACGCTGCTGGTCCAGTCCGGCAAGCCGGTCGGGGTGTTCCGCACCCATGCCGATGCGCCGCGCGTGCTGATCGCCAATTCCAACCTCGTGCCGGAATGGGCGAACTGGGAACACTTCAACGAACTCGATAAGCGCGGCCTTGCCATGTACGGCCAGATGACCGCCGGATCGTGGATCTACATCGGCACGCAGGGCATCGTTCAGGGCACCTACGAAACGTTCGTCGAGATGGGCCGCCAGCACTACGATGGCGACCTTTCGGGCAAGTGGCTGCTGACCGCCGGCCTTGGCGGCATGGGCGGCGCGCAGCCGCTGGCAGCGGTGATGGCGGGCGCCTCGTGCCTTGCCATCGAATGCCAGCCCAGCCGCATCGAAATGCGCCTGCGCACCGGCTACCTCGACGTCGCCGCCAAGACCATCGACGAAGCCATGGCGATCATCGCGAAGGCCAATGCCGACAGGAAGCCGGTCTCGGTCGGCCTGCTCGGCAATGCCGCGGAGTTGCTGCCCGAAATCTACGCGCGCGGCATCCGTCCCGACCTGCTGACCGACCAGACTTCCGCCCACGATCCCGTCAACGGCTATCTCCCGGCAGGCTGGACCGTTGCCGAATGGATCGAGCGCCGCGAGCGTGAGCCCGAAGCCGTCGCCAGGGCGGCCAAGGCCTCCATGGCGGTCCACGTGCGGGCCATGCTCGACTTCCAGGCGGCGGGCGTGCCCACCACCGACTATGGCAATAACATCCGCCAGATGGCGAAGGACGAAGGCGTCGAGAACGCGTTCGACTTCCCCGGCTTCGTGCCCGCCTATATCCGCCCGCTGTTCTGCCGCGGCGTGGGGCCGTTCCGCTGGGCCGCGCTTTCCGGCGACCCCGAGGACATCTACAAGACCGACGCCAAGGTGAAGGAACTGCTGCCCGACCACGCGCACCTGCACAACTGGCTCGACATGGCGCGCGAGAAGATCCAGTTCCAGGGCCTGCCCGCGCGCATCTGCTGGGTCGGGCTGGGTGACCGTCATCGCCTCGGCCTCGCCTTCAACGAGATGGTGGCGAACGGCGAACTCAAGGCCCCGGTCGTGATCGGCCGCGATCACCTCGACAGCGGCTCGGTCGCCTCGCCCAACCGCGAGACCGAGGCCATGCGTGACGGTTCGGACGCGGTTTCGGACTGGCCGCTGCTCAACGCGCTGCTCAACACCGCGAGCGGCGCCACATGGGTTTCGCTGCACCACGGCGGCGGCGTCGGCATGGGCTATTCGCAGCATTCGGGCATGGTGATCGTTGCCGACGGCACCGAAGCGGCGGCGAAGCGTCTGGAGCGCGTGCTGTGGAACGACCCGGCGACGGGCGTGATGCGTCACGCCGATGCCGGGTACGAGATCGCGCGGGATTGTGCGCGGGAGAAGGGTCTGGATCTGCCGGGGATTCTTTGAAGAACGAAGAGTAAAGGCAGGGGGCCATCGCCCCCTGCACCCCCATTACCGTCTTCGTTGTGCACCGATAGCCGTTGCGCGCCCCTTGCTGCCGCAGGCTATCAAGAAGCTTGTTCGCAATCAGCGCACAACAGATAGGCAAGACGCAACGAAGACGTTTCGCGGGTCTGGGGGATCATCCCCCAGGACTTCTTTTTTAATGCCCTTCGGGCGGATCGCGCCAGCTTTCAGCCCATGCCCGCCGCTCTGCCTCGGTCAGCGGCAGTTCCACGCAGCGGCCTTCCGCAGCCGATTGCTGCGCCGCCTCGATAACCGCCATCACCGCCAGTGACTGGATCGGCGGCACCGGGTTCGCCGCCCTGCCCTGCGCCGCTTCGGCCACGAGGCGGTAGAACTCGCGCTGATCGCCGCGCTCGGCGGGAATGCTGCGCGGAGCGTTTCCGGCCCTGTGCAGCACGAGCGGATCGGGGTCTTCGCCCCAGCCCTCGGCGCCGGGCGTCATGCCTGCGACAAGCTGGCTCTCCTGCATGTCCATGCCCTGCTTCACCGCGCTGCCGCCGGTGCCGTGGACCACGAAGCGCGGCGAGCCGCCCGATACCAGCATCGAGGCGTGAAGGATCGCCCGCTTGCCGCCGAATTCGAGCACGACATGGGCCCAGTCATCGGCCTGCGCGCCTTCGCGCTGGAGCGCGAGCGAGGCTGTCACCCGCTCCGGCAGGCCCATCAGCAGCAGCGCGTGATCGGCAAGGTGCGGCCCCAGATCGAACCACACGCCCGCCCCCGGCCCGGCGTTCTCGCGCCAGCGGTCGCGAACCTGCGGGCGGAAGCGGTCGAAACGGGTTTCAAGGTGGACGGGATCGCCCACCAGTCCGTCAGCGATGGCCTTGCGCACGGTGGCAAAGTCGCTGTCCCAGCGGCGGTTGTGGAACACCGTCAGGTTACGCCCGGTTTCCTGCGAAAGGGCGATCAGGGCGCGCGCTTCGGCAAGGTCCAGCGTGAAGGGCTTGTCGACGACGACATGCTTGCCCGCCCGCATCGCCGCTGCCGCCAGCGGGAAATGCATGGAGTTGGGCGCGGCGATGACGACAAGATCGATGGCCGGATCGGCCAGCAGCGCCTCGGCCTCTGCGTGGATCGTCGCCTCCGGGTAGCGTTCCAGGATCGGCGCGGGCCTGCTCGACACAAAAGCGCCGAACGAGAGCCCGGGCACCGCCGCAATCAGCGGCGCATGGAAGGTCGCCCCGGCATAGCCGTAGCCGATCAGGCCGACCCTCACGCGCTCATGCGCCTCGCCCACCGCGCTTACTCGACCGGGGCGTATTCGGCCTTCCACATGCTCGCCGCGATGCTCTCGCGGGTGAGCGCTTCGGGCTCGGCCGTGGCGAGGCCTTCCGCCACCGCCTGTTCGACGACGGCAACGGCGATTTCCAGCGCCACTTCGCGCAGCGCGGTGACCGGCGGCAGCAGGCCCTCGTCCCCCTCATGCAGTTCACCGAGACGGCGCGCGGCGGCCATGAACATGCCGTCGCTGACCGTGGTCGCCCCGCTCGCCAGCGCGCCGAGGCCGATGCCGGGGAAGACGTAGACGTTGTTGACCTGCGTCACCCCGGCAATGCCGAAGGGGCTGCCGGTGCCGACGATGGCCTTGCCGCCGGTCCATTCCAGCACATCGGCCGGGTGGGCTTCGGCGCGCGAGATCGGGTTGGAAAGCGGGAACACCACCGGGCGTTCGACATGCTCGGCCATGGTGCGGATCGCCCGCTCGTCGAAAGCCGCCTTCTGGCCCGAGGTGCCGATCAGCACGGTGGGCTTCACGTTGGCGATGGTGTCCTGCAGCGTGATCATGTTGCTGCCCGAGAGGTTCCAGCCGGCAATATCGGCGGGATCGTGCGCCAGCTTCACCTGCTGCGGCGGCATGCGCGGAACGTCGGAGAGGATCAGGCCGTCACGGTCGACCGCCCAGATCTTCGCGCGCGCATCGGCTTCGCCGAGGCCTTCGAGCTGCATGGCCTGCACCAGCATCTCGGCAACCCCGCTGCCCGCCGCGCCCGCGCCGAACAGCACCACGCGCTGCTCGGTGATCGGCACGCCGGTCTTGCGGATCGCCGAAAGCAGCGTGCCGACGGCGGTGGCGGCCGTGCCCTGGATGTCGTCGTTGAAGCTCAGCAGGCGGTCGCGGTAGCGCACCAGCAGGTCGTAGGCGTTCTTGCCCGCGAAGTCCTCCCACTGCAGCAGCACGCCGGGGAAGCGGTCGTTCACGGCGGCGACAAAGGCCTCGACAAAATCGTCGTAGTCCTTGCCGCGCACGCGGGGCGCCCGGTAGCCGATGTAGAGCGGGTCTTCGCGCAGCGCATGGTTGTCGGTGCCGAGGTCGAGCAGGATCGGCAGCACTTCGGCCGGGTGAATGCCCGCGCAGGCGGTGTAAAGCGCCAGCTTGCCGATGGGGATGCCCATGCCGCCGGCGCCCTGATCGCCAAGGCCGAGGATACGCTCGCCATCGCTGACGACGATCACCTTCACGCGGTCATAGGCCGGATCGGAGAGAATATCGGCAATGCGATGGCGGTTGGAATAGCTGAGGAACAGGCCGCGCGGGCGGCGGTAGATCTCGCTGAAACGCTCGCAGCCCTCGCCCACGGTCGGCGTGTAGACCAGCGGCAGCATGCGCGGCAGGTCGCTCTGCACCAGTGCGTGGAACAGCACTTCGTTCGAGTCCTGAAGCTCGCGCAGGAAGGCGTAGCGCTGGAAGTCGCTTTCCTTGTCCTCCAGGGCGTTGCGGCGGCGCTCGATCTGGCTGTCCAGCGTGCCGACATGCGGCGGCAGCAGCCCGTGCAGGCCGAACTCGTCGCGCTCCTCCTCGGTGAAGGCGGTGCCCTTGTTGGTCAGCGGATCGGAGAGCAGCGCGCGGGCTGCGGCGTGGCGGGTGGGGGACATCGGCGACCTTTCCTCAAACTTCCAGATGCCCGGCCGCGAAGGACGGCGCCGCCGGACGGCGGCGCGATGGGAACTGTCCTCCCTGGGAGATGGGGGGAACGGCACGGGCTCGCGGCTGAGCGATAGACCGCAGACGATGCCGTGTCACGCCGCGACGATTGCAATTAATGCACCGACGGTTACCCGGCACCGACCGCCGGCGGTGCCGCTTCAGAATGGCCCTCGCCGCGAATGCCGATGACCGCGCGGAAGCGCTCCATGTCGATCGCGCGCTCCCAGCGCGAAACCACCACCGTCGCCACGGCATTGCCGATGAAGTTCGTCAGGCTGCGGCATTCGGACATGAAACGGTCGACGCCCAGGATCAGCGCCATGCCCGCCACCGGCACCGAAGGCACGATGGAGAGCGTGGCCGCGAGCGTGATGAAGCCCGCGCCGGTCACCCCCGCCGCGCCCTTGGACGAGAGCATGGCAACGCCCAACAGCAGCAGTTCCTCACCCAGCGAGAGGTGGACGTTGCAGGCCTGCGCGATGAACAGCGCGGCCAGCGTCATGTAGATATTGGTGCCGTCGAGGTTGAAGCTGTAGCCGGTGGGCACGACGAGCCCTACCACCGGGCGCGGGCAGCCCGCGCGCTCCAGCTTCTCCATCAGCAGCGGCAGCGCGCTTTCGGAGGAGGAAGTGCCCAGCACCAGCAAGAGTTCGGTCTTGAGGTAGGCGACCAGCGCAAAGATCGAGAACCCGCACAGACGCGCCACCGTGCCCAGCACCACAAAAACGAACAGCGCCGAAGTCAGGTAGAAGGTCGCCACCAGCCCCGCGAGGTTCGCAAGGCTTTCCACGCCGTACTTGCCGATGGTGAAGGCCATGGCGCCAAACGCACCGATCGGCGCGGCTTTCATGACGATCGACACCAGCTTGAAGAAGACCAGCGAGATCGTTTCCAGCAGCGACAGCGCCGGAGCGCCGCGATCGCCCAGCATGGCGAGCGAGACACCGAACAGGATCGCGACGACAAGGACCTGCAGGATGTTCCCCTCGGTCATCGAGGAGAGGAACGTCTCGGGGATCATCGCCATCAGGAAACCGGTGAGCGAGGTCTCGTGCGCCTTTTCCGAATAGAGCGCGACCTTGGAGGCATCGAGCGTCGCGGGATCGATGTTGAGCCCGTGCCCCGGCCGCACCACGTTGGCGACGATCAGGCCGACCACCAGCGCCAGGCTGGAGAAGAACAGGAAGTAGGCAAAGGCCTTGGCAGCCACGCGGCCCACCGATTTCAGGTCGCGCATCGCCGCGATACCGGTGGTGATGGTGAGGAAGATGACCGGCGCGATCACCATCTTCACCAGCTTGATGAAGGCATCGCCCAGCGGCTTCAGCGCCTCGCCCGCATCGGGGCGGAAATGGCCGATCAAAACGCCCAGCGCGATGGCGACGAGAACCTGGAAATAGAGGTGGCTGTACCAGCGCTGCGGCTTGGCACGTTCACCCGGCTCGGATGAAGCGATATGCATGGGACCCGTCTTGTGCTCCTTGGCGCCGCGCATCCCCCGAAAGGCGCGGCCATCGCCGGACCCTGTGCGATTTGCGGGCCGGTTCCAAGCGGTTTTTGCGCGAGGATGGCGGCTTCAAACGCATGATTCTTCATCAAACGCCACTCACACGGAACCTACCGATGAGTGCTTGCGTCGCGCCCAGCCTCCGGGGCCTTCGACAAGCTCAGGCTGAGCGGATGGGCGGTTGGCAACTGCCGGATGGAACCGAAGAAATTCAGACTGCTGATGGAACGAACTGGCTCGCGAAGCTGACATTATAAGCGTGAAACTCACCCTCCGGCGTGATCACCAGTTCGGTAATGTTCGCTTGCTGGAATGCCTCGTCATCGGCTTCCTTGTCGACCTTCAGGCTCACCGTAAGCGCACCGCCACCGCTATCGATAATCTTGTAATCATAAGCGACTACCTGCCCGAAGCAGGTAACCTCGCCGCCACTGACAACCAAGACGCCGGATGGATCGTCAACGTCAACCCAGCGCCCCTGCATTGCATCCGGCAGCGGCTCTCCGCGGCCCAGTCGCTCCATTCCATCATCAGGTATCAGCATCACGCGATGCTTTAGGGTATGGTGCGATTGCTCGCAATTCTCATCGCCATCACGCCAGCCGCGTCTCGATCGGCAGGCCATTTTTCAGCGTCAGTGTAACCGGAGTGCGCTCGGCTATGTCGGCAAGGCGGGCCTTCTGATCGTCATCCAGCCCGGTGATGGTCAGCGTGCGGGCAATGTGCAGATCGCCCTTCCCGCCCTTGAGCGCGAGATCGACGGTCAGATCGCCGAACTCCCAGCCCTTGCGCGCGGCGTACATCTTCAGCGTGATCGCGGTGCAGGCGCCGAGGCTGGCGAGCAGCAGGTCGTAAGGCGCCGGGCCCAGGCCCTGCCCGCCGAGCGAAGCAGGTTCGTCGGCGGTGATGGCGTGACCACCCACCACGATTTCGGTGCGCCAGGGGGTCTGGCCGATGGTGGCGGTTGCTTGGGTCATGGCCGGGCCTTTCAGGCAGGAAGCGGAATGAAGTCGGGTTCGCCGGGCACGGCGGGGAAACGCTGGGCCTTCCAGTCCTCCTTCGCCTGTTCGAGGCGATCCTTGGACGAGGACACGAAGTTCCAGAAGATATGGCGCTGTTCGGGCAGCGGCTCACCGCCGAGCAGCATCAACCGAGTGTGCCCCTTGGCGCGCAGCACCAGTTCGGCGCCGGGCTGGAAGACCACCAGTTCGCCCTCGCCGAACGTGCCGTTCTGGCCGACGACTTCCACCGCCCCGCTGACGACGTAGACCGCCCGCTCGACATGCTCGGCCTTGAGCTGATAGCGCGCCCCGTCCAGCATCACGATGTCGGCATAGATCATGTCCGAATAGGTCTTCAGCGGCGAGGTCATGCCGTCGGACGTACCGGCGATCAGCGTGAAGCGCGTACCGGCATCTTCGCTGACGGGCATCTCGTCCGCCTTGTGGTGCGCGAAGGAGGCGCCGATTTCCTCGTGCTCCTTCGGCAGCGCCACCCAGGTCTGCAACCCGAACAGCTTGCCGCCCCTGGCGCGGTTTTCCGGCGAGGTGCGCTCGGAATGGACGATGCCGCTGCCCGCGGTCATCCAGTTGACCTCTCCGGGGAGGATCGGCTGGACCGAGCCCAGCGAATCCCGGTGCAGGATCTCGCCCTCGATCAGATAGGTGAGCGTGGAAAGACCGATGTGCGGGTGGGGCCGCACGTCGAGGCCTTCGCCCGACTTGAACACCGCCTCGCCCATCTGGTCGAAAAAGATGAAGGGGCCGACCATGCGGCGCTGCGCGACCGGCAGCGCGCGGCGGACCTTAAAGCCATCGCCAAGGTCGCGGACCGAGGGAAGGATGACGAGGTCAACGCCTTCGACATCGGAAGAATGCACGGACATGATCGGCTCTCCGTAAAAGGCAGGGCGGGCACCCGTGGGCGCCCGCCCCTTTTGTTATCAGGCTTTTGTTATCAGGCGGCGTCGACGAGGACGATTTCGCTGTCCTCGATCGCGGTCACCCGCAGCACGTCGAGATCGCTGATCGCGGCGCCGTCACGGGCGTTGACGCGAACGTCACCCAACTGCACCGCGCCGGTGGCCGGAACGAGGTAGGCCTTGCGGTCCTTGCCCAGCGGGTATTCGGCGGTCTCGCCAGCCTTCAGCGTGGCCGCCACGACCTTGGCGTCGGTGCGGATCGGCAGGGCATCGTTGTCGTTCTCGTAGCCGGAAGCCAGCGTCACGAACTGGCCCGAACGCTCGCCCTTGGGGAAGGGACGCGAGCCCCAGCTCGGCCGTTCGCCGTTGCGGGTGGGGATGATCCAGATCTGGAAGATGCGGGTTTCGACGTCTTCCATGTTGTATTCCGAGTGCTGGATCCCGGTGCCCGCGCTCATCACCTGGACGTCGCCGGCCTCGGTGCGGCCCTTGTTGCCCAGGTTGTCCTGGTGAGTGATCGCGCCTTCACGGACATAGGTGATGATTTCCATGTCGCGGTGCGGGTGCGGCGGGAAGCCGGTCTTGGGCGCAATCACGTCGTCGTTCCAGACGCGCAAGTTGCCCCAGTGGACGCGGGCCGGATCGTGGTAGCCGGCGAACGAGAAGTGGTGCTTGGCGTCGAGCCAGCCGTGGTTGGCGCCGCCGAGGCTGTCGAAGGGGCGAAGTTCGATCATGGTCCTAAATCTCCTGTCTTGGCGGGGATACCGGTCAAATCCGGTGTCCGCCTCGTCGAAGACCCATATAGCCCTTGCGATCTTTCCAGATCAGATGGATAAAATCGACCGTACTATTCCACCAAGTTGAAAAGCGGAGCGGTAATTTCGTGAGCAACCCGGGCACGCCCACCTTCGACCAGCTTCGCATCTTCCTTGCCGTGGTGGACACCGGCAGCTTCGCGGGCGCGGCGCGCAAGCTGAACCGCGCGGTTTCGGTGATCAGTTATGGGATTTCCAACCTCGAGGCGCAACTGGGGTTGATGCTGTTCGACCGCGAAGGCACCCGCAAGCCGCAGCTGACCGTCGCCGGCCGCGCGGTTCTCGCCGAGGCGCGCGGCGTTGCAGAGGGGATCGACGGGCTGCGTGCCAAAGTCAAAGGCCTGCTCGACGGTCTGGAGGCCGAAGTCGATCTCGCTGTCGACGTCATGTACCCGGCCGAGCGGCTCGGCGTGATCCTGCGCGCCTTTGCCGCCGAGTTTCCCACCGTGCAGCTGCGCCTCCATGTCGAGGCGCTCGGCGCGGTGACCGCCATGGTGCTCGACGGCACCGCCGCGATCGGCCTGTCCGGCCCGCTGTTTGCCGGGGTCGAGGGGCTGGAAAGCGTCTCGATGGGATCGGTCGCCATGGTCCCGGTCGCCGCGCCCGACCATCCGCTCGGCCGCATGACCGAGATCGCGCCGGGGGCGGGGCGCGACTATACGCAGCTGGTGCTGTCGGACCGCTCGCGCTTCACCGAAGGCCGCGACTTCGCGGTGATGAGCCCCAAGACCTGGCGCCTCGCCGACCTTGGCTCCAAGCACGCGCTGCTGCGCGAGGGCATCGGCTGGGGCAACATGCCGCTGCCGATGATCGAGCCCGACCTGGTCGCCGGCACCCTGATCCGCCTCAGCATGCCCGACCAGCCGGGCGGCATCTACCGGTTCGCCGGCATCTGGCGGCGCGACACCCCGCCCGGCCCCGCCGCGGCCTGGCTGATCGACCGCTTCGTCGCACAAAGCGCGCTGGACCCGTCGAGCGCCGAACTGCCCGATATCTGAGAGTCCGTTTGTTCGAAAATGCCCGAAGGGCGCCTCCCAAACATTCCCGCGGAAGAGCGCCGAAGAGGATGGTAAAATTCGCGTTAATTAAAAGTTGTTTTTAAAGTGAAAATCAATCGTAGCAATTGAAGTACAAACAAAGCACTGGCGAATCACTTCGTTTTCCCGGATCAATCCACTGTAATCCGGCAAGCAGAGACTGGAGTAATCCCCCATGCTTCAACCGCTTCCCTCCCCCGGCCAGGCCGGACCGGAAGGTCTTGAAACCGCCATCGCCGCAAGAGTTCCGGCCTTCCCATCGTCCGGGGCACCCGGCTCCGAACCGCTGGCCCGGGGCGGTCTGGCCGAATGGCAGTTGCGCAAGGTGATCCGCCACGTCGACGAAAACCTCGCCGCCCCGCTCGGCTGCGACGATCTCGCCGCGCTGGTGCGCCTGAGCACCGGCCATTTCAGCCGCGCCTTCAAGTCGAGCGTCGGCGAACCGCCGCACAGCTACCTGATCCGCCGGCGCATCAACCGCGCGCAGCGGCTCATGATGGAAACCCGGGACTCGCTCTCGCAGATCGCCTGCGCTTGCGGGCTGACCGACCAGGCGCACCTGACGCGGCTGTTCCGCAAGGCCGTGGGCACCACCCCGCGGGCCTGGCGGATCGACCGGCTGGCCCGCACGGCGGCCTGAACCCTTTACGGCAGCGGCCTCCGCCCGCCGCGCAGACTTGTTGTTCTTACGGTCCTGGCATCAAGCGCGCCAAGACCCCGTTCGGACCCGGCCCCGGCCATCTTCCGAACACCTCGGGACCGGCAGCCCCCCCCCCCCGTCGCGCTGCCGGTCCCTTTTCTCCCTCGTACTATTCTATATTATCGAACAATCGAGATGACTTTATAAGCATTTTCGAAATCGCCGAACCGCACCATCTTCTGCCCATCAAGAGGCGCCGGTGCGACGAATGGCCGGCCCTGCTCCAACCGAACACACAGGGAATCATGCCATGAACACTGCTACCCAGACCGCAACCGCCGCCACCGAAACCACGCTCGTGCGCCACCTGCCGCTGGTCGGCCGCGTGCTGATCGCGGCGATCTTCATCCTTTCCGGCCTCTCGAAGCTGGCCGCCCCCACAGCGACGATGGCCTATATCGCCTCGGCCGGCCTGCCCCTCCCCGCCGCAGCGCTGGCGGGCGCAGTGGTGGTCGAAGTGATCGGCGGCCTCGTGCTGATCTCGGGTTACCGGGTCCGCACCGTGGCGGCAGTGCTGGCGGTCTTCAGCCTGGTCACCGCGGCCTTCTTCCACAACGACCTCGCCGACCAGAACCAGTTCATCCACTTCTTCAAGAACGTGGCGATGGCCGGCGGCCTGCTGCAGATCGTCGCCTTCGGCAAGAGCCGCGACTGATTTCACACCATCACAAGTAACGCGAGCAGGCGGCTTCGAAAGGAGCCGCCTTTTTCCTGCGTACTTGCAGCAAAACGACTTCTTCCCCTCAGCGCCGCGAACGTCTATCTGAAGCGCCGCGACTACAAGAACCGACCCAGCCATTTCCGTGACTTCGCCCTCCCCCGGTGCCGGCCTCGAAGCCGCCTTCCTTGCACACCGCGATGCGTTGCTGCGCTTTTTGCGCGCTCGCGGCGCAGGCGATGCGGCGGAGGACCTGCTGCACGAAGTCTGGCTGCGCATCCAGGCGACCACTCCCGGCCCGGTCGCCTCCCCCCTGCCCTACCTGATGCGCATGGCCGACCTGCTGATGATCGACCGCTACCGCTCGCAGCGCCAGGCCGACAAGCGCGACCGCGACTGGACCGAGGTGCACTCCGATCTTGCCGGCGTGTCCGCCGAACCCTCGCCGGAGCGCCGCGCCGCCGCCGCACAGGAAGCCGCCGCGGTCCTGCGCGTGCTCGACCGGCTCGGCCCGCGTGCCGCCAGCGCCTTTCGCCGCCACCGCATCGACGGCGTGGCGCAGCGCGAGGTCGCCTCGGAACTCGGCGTCAGCCTCAGCACGGTGGAAAGCGACTTGCGCATCGCCTATCGCGCGCTCGGCGAATGGAAGGAACGCCGCGATGAGGCTTGAGCCGTTTGTCTCCGTCATCGCTGCAGGAGGTCCGCGCGATGACAGGTAAGGATACGATGCGCGACGATGCGATCCGCGATTCCGCGGCCCGGTGGGCAGTGCTGACCGGCGACCCCGGTTTCGAGGACTGGGATGGCTTCATGCAGTGGCTTGAGGCCGACCCGGCCCATGCCCGCGCCTATGACGCGGTCAGCGCAGCGGCGGCGGAAGCCGCGGAACTTGCGGCGCAGGCACCCCAGCCCGCCAGCCCCGCCGCCAACGACGACGAAATACCCGCCGCGCCCCGCCGCCTCTGGCTGGGCGGCGCCGTGGCCGCGTCGCTCGCCGTCATCGGCAGTATCTGGGTGTGGCAGGCCTCGTCGCGCGATCTCTACACGGTCGAGACCGCGCCGGGGCAGATGCGCACGCTCGATCTGGAAGCCGGCACCCGCGTCGATCTTGCCGGCGGCACGGTGATCCAGCTCGATCACAAGGACGCCCGCTACGCCGTGCTCGACAAGGGACAGGCGCTGTTCACCGTGCGCCACGATGCCGCGCGCCCGTTCCATGTCGAGGCGGGCGATGCCACGCTGATCGACCTCGGCACCGTGTTCGACGTCTCCCGCGAGGGCGCGCACCTCAGTGTCGGCGTTGCCGAAGGCGCGGTCGGCTACAATCCCGGGGCCGAGAACCTGCGCCTTGCCCCCGGCGACCGGCTGGTGGCCGAGGCGGGCGCGGTCACCCTCGGCAAAGTCGCGCCCTCGCAAGTCGGCGAATGGCGCGAAGGCCGGCTGACCTTCAACGCCGCCCCCTTGCGCGAGGTCGCCGACCGCCTCAGCCGCGCGACCGGCATCGCCTTTGCCGCCCGCCCCGGCGCCGATATGGCGATTTCGGGCAGCATCCTCGTCACCCCGGTGCGCGACGATCCGCAGATGATCGGCGCCCTGCTCGGCCTCGACGTGCGCCGCGAGGGCGACCGCTGGATGATCGGCAAGCCCTGACCCGATGCGCCGCGCGCCTCTCCTGCTGACGGCCGCGATGGTCCTGCAACTGCCGCTCGGCGCGCCGGCGCGGGCCGCCGACGACGACGCCGGGATGGTGACCACGCGCGAGGGCGAGGCCGGCACCGCCGCCAGCGATCTCGCCCGCCAGACCGGAACCAGCATCGTCATCGCCGATCCCGCGCTGGCCCGGCGGCATATCCCGGCCCTGCGCGGCCGGATGCGCGCGCGCGACGCCGTGGCGCGTCTGGCCCGCGCGGCCCGCGCCCGTGCGGTTCCGGTCGGCAAGGCGGCCTGGCGGCTCGAAGCCCTGCCGCCCAAAGGGCGCGTGGTGGCCGAACCGCCCGCCAATGCCGCCCCCGTCGCCATCCGCATCCCGGATGCGCCCCATCCGCCGATCATCGTCACCGCCAGCAAGCGCGACCTCCGGCTGGAGCAGATCCCCGCGCAGGTCACCGTGATCGGCGGCGACACGCTGGAGAGCGGCGGCATCGGCGGCAGCGAGAAGATCGTCCGCCGCCTTGCCACGGTCGCCTCCACCCACCTTGGCAGCGGGCGCAACAAGCTGTTCATCCGCGGCATCGCCGATTCCAGCTTCACCGGCCCGACCCAGGCGACCGTGGGCCAGTATCTCGGCGACATGCGCCTGACCTACAATGCCCCCGATCCCGACCTGCGCCTCTCGGACCTTGCCCGCGTCGAGGTTCTGGAAGGTCCGCAAGGCACGCTCTACGGTGCCGGATCGCTGGGCGGGATCATCCGCCTCGTCCCCAATGCGCCGGAGCTGGCGCGTACCGGCGGCGCGATCATGATGGGCGGCGCGGTGACGCAGCACGGCGCGCCTTCGGCCGACCTCAGCGCCACCGTCAACCTGCCGGTGGTGGAAGACGTCGCCGCCTTTCGCGCCACGCTCGATACCGCCAGCTACGGCGGCTACATCGACAAGCCGCTGATGGACCGCAAGAACGTCAACCGCACCGACCTCATCGGCGGACGGGCGGCGCTGCGGGTGAAGCTGGCGCCGGAGTGGACGGTGGACGTGATCGGCCTCGCCCAGTCCACCGAGGCCGACGACAGCCAGTATGCCGACCGCGACGGCAAGGCGCTGGAAAGTTCCGCCCGCGTGCGCGAGGGCTCGAACGCGGACTATGCGCTGGGGCAAGTGGTGCTCTCGGGCCGGATCGGCGGGCTGGAACTGCGCTCGACCACCGGCGCGGTGCGGCAGAACCTCCACGAACGCTATGACGCCAGCGAGCCGGACGGCCCGGCGCGCCTGTTCGAGCAAGCCAACGCCACCCGCATGTTCGCGCACGAAACCCGCATCTGGCAGCCCCAGAGCCACGGTTTCGGCTGGTTGCTCGGCGCCAGCTACACGCACAACCGCACCCGGCTGACGCGCGATTTCGAGGCACTCGCCGCGCGCAGTTCCGCCACCGGCGTGCGCAATACCGTCGGCGAATTCACGCTCTACGGCGAAGCCAGCCTGCACCTGACCGGCCCCTTCACCGCCACCGCGGGCGGGCGCTTCACCCGTGCCCGGCTCGGCGGCAACGGCGAGGACGTGAGCGACCAGATGGCCGTCGTGCTCGCCGCGCGCGGGGTGACGGCGCGGCGCACCTTCACCGCCTTCCTGCCCTCGCTCGCGCTCCATGCCGAGTTCTCGCCCGAGGACCAGCTCTACTTCCGCTACCAGCAGGGCTTCCGCCCCGGCGGCTTCGCGATCGAGAGCGACTACGTGCGCCGCTTCCGCAACGACCGCACCGGCACGGCCGAGATCGGCGCCCGCCATGGCCGCGCGGGGGTCAGCCCGTTCGATCTGGCGCTCAGCCTCTCCTACACCCGCTGGCGTGACATCCAGGCCGACTTCACCGACAGCGCCGGCCTGCCCAGCACCGCCAACATCGGCAACGGCCGCGTCTGGTCGGCCAGCCTTTCGGGCGGCGTGCGGATCGTGCAAGGCCTGCGCTTCGAGGCGGGCGCGGCGTTCAACCACAGCCGGATCGACAAGCCCGACTACGAAGGCACGCTGAAATACGCCTTTGCCGCCAGCACCGTGGAAGCGCTGGCGATGCAGGTGCCCAACATCGCCCGCTTCGCCGGACGCGCCGCGCTGACCTGGAACCGCGAGGTGAGCGAGGACCTTGCCCTCACCGGCAATGCCTGGGCGAGCTACCTCGGCAAGTCGCGCCTCGGCATCGGGCCGGACCTCGGCATGCTGCAGGGCAACTACTTCGACAGCGGCTTCGATGTGCGGCTCGGCAATGCCGGTCACGGCGTGACGCTGAGCGTCACCAACCTCGCCGACACGCGCGGCAACCGCTTCGCGCTGGGCACCCCGCTGGCGACCGGGCGCGAACAGGTGACGCCGCTGCGGCCGCGCACGGTACGGCTGGGCTTCGACGCGAAGTTCTAGGCGGGCTTGGAAACATCGCCCCGCAAACTACACATCGCCCCACCCAGCCCGCTCATCCCGAGCTTGTCGAAGGATGGGAAGCCTCGCGCCGCGCCTCAGGGGGCTTCGGCAGGCTCAGCCTGAGCGGGTGGAGAGGGCAAGGTGAACTAACCATGGCCATGCTGGCTGAGATGTCGTGCCTCAGTGGAAAGTTGCCCGTCCCATGCCCGTCGCCCCTGCGAAGGCGGGGGCCCCGCGATCTGGAGGCACACCTCCACCCTTGAAGGGAAAAGCCGGGTCCCGCCTTCGCGGGGACGACGATTTTGGGTGGGAAGCGGACGTTGACGGGAATGACCGGACCGTTAGATTACTTGAATGGAAAAGAGAATGAGGATCGCTCTTGTCATCACTATGTGTTTGGTGATTGCGATCTTCTGGCCGTGGTTAGGCAATCCTTTCAATTATATGCATTTGAAAGACAGCGTCCGGACTTCGATCCCGGTTGCGCTGGTTTTTGGCGAGCCTTGCGCCACGTACAAGGATGGCACCATCGAATACGACATCAGCCCTGCTTGCTATCGGTTTGAAAAGCCGAGGCGCTTCAAAGGCATTTGGCTTTACGAATTTGAGGGCTCTACATTTCTTGAGGGCGTTACATCAGTGCCCAGAACGCGACCGTCGTACCGCGATGCTGCTTGGCTTATGTACGATCCAGCGACCATCGACCCAAAACCAGATTACAATGGATACGCCAAGGGCGGGAACTGCTATCCCATCCATGCCTTTGAGGTTGAATTTATAGGCCAACGCAGCCCCGAACGGCAGGGGCATTTGGGACTCTTCAGCTCTAAAATATGGGTTCGAAAGATGTTGTCTGCAAAGACTCTTCCAGCTCCGAACTGCGAAAGTTATTAGACGCCGCAATGTCCGCCATGGGCCGTAAGCAGCCCTCCCCCTGCCCCCGCCCCCAACTTTTTCCAAGGCCGCCCGGCAAGGCCTCCGTCTTCCCCTTCGAGATCGATCTGAAGGGACGAAGATGCCTCGCTACCTGCTTGCTTCCACCGCGCTGCTGGCCGTCGCCGCCGCCGCCAATGCCGCTCACGCGGAAGACGTGACGACCAAGAAGACCGCCCCCCTCCTCACCTCGACCATCAAGAGCGGCGCCGCCGATGCGATCAATGTGACCAAGGACGGCTCGGTCGTGCTCACTTCGGGCACCGCGATCACGATGGACAGCAACAATGCCGTCGCCAATGCCGGCACCCTGTCGATCAGCAATGCGGACGGCGCCACCGGCATCCGCGCGCTGGCCGGGACCAGCGGCGACATCGTCAACACCGGCACCATCACCATAGACGAGACCTACACGCCGACCGACACCGACAAGGACGGCGACCTCGACGGCCCCTTCGCGCTCGGCGCGAACCGCACCGGCATCAGGATCGAGGGCGATCACACCGGCAAGCTCACCCAGAGCGGCACGATCACCGTCAAGGGCAACAATTCCGCCGGCATCCGCATCGGCGGCACCCTGAACGGCGCCTTCCTGCATGACGGCACCACCAGCGTGCTGGGCGACAACACCGTCGGCGTCGAGACCGGCGCGATCAACGGCAACGTGCGCCTTGCAGGATCGGTCTCGGCGCAGGGCGCCAACGCCGTGGCCGCCCGCTTCGGCGGCGACGTGACCGGCGCGATGGTGATCCAGGGCACTGTCGCCTCGACCGGTTATCGCTACACCGCCGCCCCCGCCGATCCTTCGAAGCTCGATGCCGACGATCTGCTGCAAGGCGGCTCGGCGCTGGTCATCGGCGGCAATGTCACCGGCGGCATCGTGCTCGCCGTGCCGCCCAAAGACAGCGATCCCAACAAGGCCGACGAGGATGGCGACGGCATCGACGACGCCAAGGAAGGCACCGCCAAGATCGCCTCCTACGGCAAGGCCCCGGCCATGGTGATCGGCGCGGCGGGCCGCGACGTGGCGATCGGGCCGGTTGCCGGCACCGCCAGCGGCTTCGGCCTCCAGATCGAAGGCTCGGTGCTGGGTGACGGCGTCTACACCGGCGTCGACGGCAACGGCCTTGCCATCGGCGGTCTGGGTGGCAACGTCACCATCGCCAACGGCATCGGCGTGACCGGCACGGTCTCCGGCAATTCCAAGGACGCCGCCGCCACCGCGATCCGCCTCGGCGCCGGCGCATCGACGCCGCAGCTCCAGAACGGCGGCACCATCTCCGCCGCCAGCGGCAACACCGCCGCCTCGCTCGCCACCGCCGTGAAGATCGAAGCCGGCGCCAGCCTGCCCGCGCTGCGCAACTCCGGCACGATCAAGGCGGCGACCGGCGAGAACGGCACCGCGGTTGCCATCCGCGATGCCTCCGGCACGCTCACGCTGATCGAGAACAGCGGCACCATCTCGGCCACCGGCGCCAAGGCGGACACGGGGCGCAACATCGCCATCGACCTGTCGGGCACTACCTCGGACGTGACCATCCGCCAGACCGAAGTCGCCGCCACCTACACCGCGCCGGCCATCACCGGCGACGTGCGCCTCGGCTCCGGCAACGACACCTTCACGATTGCCGACGGCACCGTGACCGGCAACGTCACTTTCGGCGGCGGCAACGATACCCTCGCGCTTTCGGGCGACGCGGTGCAGACCGGCAAGGTCACTTTCGGCTCGGGCACCGACGCGATGCGCCTTGCCGGCACCTCCCACTTTACCGGCACGGCCGATTTCGGCGGCGGCGCCGATAGCCTGACGCTGGCCGACAGCGCCGTGTTCTCGGGCGCGCTGGCCAATTCCAGCGGCCTTGCCGTCAAGGTCACCGGCGGCACCCTGGACGTCAACAAACCGGCCTCGATCGCCTCGCTGGAGGTGGGTGCCAAGGGCGTTCTGGCGGTCACGCTCGACAAGGCGGCGGGTCAAGGCACGGCGCTCACCGTCGCGGGCAACGCCGCCTTCGCGGAGGGCGCCAAGCTCTCGCTGCGGCTTGCCGACGTCACCACCGCCGAAGGCAACTATACCGTCCTCACCGCCGGTTCGCTGACCGGCCGCGACAAGCTGGAAACCGCGACCGACCTCGTACCCTTCATGTTCAAGGCCACGCTCGACGAGGACGCCCCGGCCAACGTGATCGTTGTCGACGTCGCCCGCCGCACCGTGCAGGAACTGGGCCTCAACCGCTCGCAGTCCACCGCCTATGACGCGATCTTCGCCGCGCTCGCCAAGGATGACGACATCGAGAAGGTGTTCCTCGGCGATACCAGCGGCGATGCCTTCCGCGAACATGTGAGCGAGATGCTGCCCGACCATGCCGGCGGCGCCTTCGAGGGCATCTCGATGGGCGTGCGCACGCTGACCCGCCAGCTTCAGGACCCGCAGGGCCCGGTCTTTGGCGATTCCCGCCTGGTCACCCGCGCGAACCTCTCGTTCTGGGGCAGCGACAAGGGCACGGGCGCCAGCGCCGCCTACAACCTGCAGGGCTACGCGATGTCGCTCAGCGCGGAATATGCCACGAATATCGGCTACTTCGGCGGTACCCTCGCCTACCTGTGGAACCGCTACACGCGCGGCGCGGCCAGCGAGATCAAGTCGAACTCGTGGGAACTGGCCGGTCACTGGCGCCACGAAAGCGGCCCGGTGGCCGCCTATGCCCGCGGCTCGATCGGCCGTGCGAGCTATGACAGCGAGCGCAAGTTCGTCGGCGTGGCGGACGCCGCGACGATCAACCGCGCGATCGAGGGCAGCTGGAACGGCAACTTCGTCACCTTCGCGGGCGGCGCCTCGTGGGAAGGCGGCGGCAAGTACTTCTACTTCCGCCCAGGCGTCTCGGTGGACTACATCCGCCTCAAGGAAGACGGCTACACCGAAACCGGCGGCGGCAAGGCGCTCGACCTCACGGTCGCCTCGCGCACCAGCGACGAACTCGGCGTCAACGGCGGCATGACCGTGGGCATCGATTTCATGGGCGCCAAGGGCCGTGACGACAACTGGTTCCGCATGGAAACCGAAGGCGGCTGGCGCGAAGTGGTCAGCGGCGGCGTGGGAGCGACCACCGCCCACTTCGACGGCGGGCAGGACTTCCGCCTCACCGGCGACGACGCGACGAGCGGCTGGTACGCCCGCCTGCGCGCCATCGGCGGCACCGTGGGCCTCACTCTCGGCGGCGAACTCTCGGCCGAGGATCGCCACGGCCACACCAACCTTGCCCTGCGCGGTTCGGTGGCGATCGGCTGGTAAGCCTTTCGCCGTTCCGGACCGCCTGCGGCGCGCCGGGCAGAGCGGCTCCCCCCCGCCCTTCCCGCCTCTCTCCCGGCGCGCCGCATCCTGTTTGTGAAAATGCCATGTGGCATTTTCGCCGCGGCACCGGCCCGCTCCCCCACCCGACCACCCACTAAGGTACAATCGTTGGGTGGTCGGGTGGGGGAGCGGGCCGGTGCCGCCAAAATCCGCCCACGGCGGATTTTCAAACAGACTCACACCGGTTTACGAACAAGCCCTGATGCCCGATACTCACTGGATCCAATAGAGAATCGAGGCAGAACAATGGGTAAGCTGGTCGACGGCGTCTGGCACGACGTCTGGTACGACACGAAATCGACCGGCGGCCGGTTCGTGCGCAAGG
Source organism: Sphingomonas sp. IC081 (assembly GCF_006874585.1). Taxonomy (GTDB): domain Bacteria; phylum Pseudomonadota; class Alphaproteobacteria; order Sphingomonadales; family Sphingomonadaceae; genus Novosphingobium. The sequence continues at coordinate 1,020,349 of NZ_CP029761.1, read as the reverse complement.
ATTCCGCGTTCCGCGACTGGGTAACCGCGGACGGCGCCCCGATCCACGAAGGCGGCCGCGGCTTCAAGGCCGAGGCGGGGCGCTATCACCTCTACGTCAGCCTCGCCTGCCCCTGGGCCCACCGCACGCTGATCGTCCGCGCGCTCAAGGGGCTGGAGGCGATGATCGACGTCTCGGTGGTCAACTGGCTGATGCTCGAACGCGGCTGGACGTTCGATCCCGCCCCCGGCGTCATTGCCGACAGCGTGAACCACGCGGCCAACCTCCACGAAGTCTACGTCAAGGCCGACCCGCACTATACCGGCCGGGTGACGGTGCCGATCCTGTGGGACAAGCAGACCGGAACCATAGTCAGCAACGAATCCGCCGAGATCATCCGCATGTTGGGCGCGGCCTTCGACGGCCTCGGCGCGCGGGCGGGAGACTTCTATCCCGAAGCCCTGCGCGCAGAGATCGATGCGGTGAACGCGCGGGTCTACGACACCGTCAACAACGGCGTCTACAAGGCCGGTTTCGCGACCTCGCAAGAGGCCTACGAGGAAGCCTTCGGCCAATTGTTCGAGAGCCTCGACTGGCTGGAGGACCGCCTGTCCCGCCAGCCCTGGCTGGTCGGCGATACCATGACCGAGGCCGACATCCGCCTGTTCACCACGCTGATCCGCTTCGATGCGGTCTATGTCGGCCACTTCAAATGCAACTTGCGCCGGATCGCGGACTATCCCGCGCTGCAGGCCTATCTGCGCGCCATCTACCAGACGCCCGGCGTGGCGGGGACGGTCAACTTCCAGCACATCAAGGGCCACTATTACGAAAGCCACCGCAGCATCAATCCGACCGGGATCGTGCCGGCGGGACCGCAGCTCGATCTGGAGACGCCGCAAGGGCGCGGCTGATCAGCCCGCCGCGTCGGTCAGGTAGGCGCGCGGCTTCACATCGCGCATCGCCAGCGTCGTGGTGAAGTGGCGCACGCCCGGCAGGCGGCGCAGGCGGTTGCGCAGCAGGTCGTCAAGCTCGGGAACCCCGGCGGTGGCGACCTGCAGGAGATAGTCGAAATCCCCCACCGTCGCGTGGCAGGCGAGCACGGCGGGTTCGTCCTGCACCGCCTGCTCGAACGCCTCGTGCCGGTCGAACGCGATCGAGACATGGACAAAGGCGCTGGTCGACAGGCCGATCCCGGCCGGATCGATCACCGCGCGGTACCCGGCGATGACACCGGCCTTTTCCATCGCCTGCACACGCTTCCATGTCGGCGTCTTGGACATGCCCGCCGCCTCGCCGAGGCTGGCGAACGAGAGCCGCGCGTCATGTTCGAGCGCGCGCAGCAGACGCATGTCGGCGGAATCGAGATCGGGCATGAAACGAATGTCCTACAGAATTTCCCCAAGTCTCTAATCTGTTCCCCGGATCCCCGCAATCACCGTCCAATCAAGACCAATGTTTCGAAGCATCGGTGCTATCGTCCTCCCGACAATCAGCAACCAAGGGGAGAGATCATGGATCGCGCCAAGGTATACGAACAGCTCGCCGCGCCTGCCGCGCTGGATTACGAAGTCTATCTCAAGACTGACAGCCTGCTCGCCTGCCAGAAACCGTGGGACGCGCTGTGCAATGCCGACGAGCTCCAGTTCCAGATCGTCCACCAGGTCGAGGAACTGTGGATGAAGCTGATGGCGGCGACCGTGCTCGACATCGACGAATGCATTGCCGCGGGGCGCGCCCTCCAGGCCAATACCCTGCTCGGCCGCTGCCACCGGCTGATGCGCATGATGATTGCCCAGCTCGACCTGCTGGAAACGATGTCGCCGCGCGAATACCAGGAAATCCGCCTCCAGCTCGGCAACGGCAGCGGTCAGGAATCGCCCGGCTTCCGCATCCTGCTGCGCATCATTCCCGAGCTGTGGCACAGCTTCGACAAGGCCTATGTCTCGGGCGCCGGACGCACCGTGCGCGAGATCTACGACCAGGGTTTTGCCCATGACGAGGCCTATGTCCTGGCCGAAGCGCTGATCGAACTCGACGAACTCTTCGGCAAGTTCCGCTGGCACCACATTTTCCTGATCCATCGGTCGATAGGCATGGGTTCTGCATCGCTTAAGGGTCGTTCTGTCGATCTCCTGCAGGCAGGCGCCAGGCACCGTTTCTTCCCCGCGCTGTGGGACGTGCGGGTGGAAATGACCGACGACTGGGGCCAGGACTACGGCCGCGTACGCGCCAGCATCGGCACCAAAGCCGCATGAGCGACCTGCGCGACCTGTTCCACGTTCCGGCCGAAAACGGCGCCTACCTGCTGGCCCACTCGGTCGGCTGCCAGCCCCGCGCCGCCGCCGCCGCGCTGGACACGCACATGCTGGCGCCCTGGCGGCAGGCAGGCGGCGATGCCTGGCTGCTTTGGCTGGAGACGATCGACGGCTTCCGCGAGCAGGTCGCCGCCCTGCTCGGCGTCGAGCCGGCCAGCGTCGCCCCGCAGACCAGCGTTTCGGCCGCCCTGTTCACGCTGCTTTCGGGCCTCGACCTCTCGCCCGGCAAGAAGGTGGTACTGCTGAGCGAACAGGCGTTCCCGACGATCGGTTTCGTGCTGGCGCCACTGGCGCGGCTCGGCATCACCCCCCGCTTCATTCCCGCCTGTGAAGACCCGTCCAATCCGGCGACATGGGAACGCTACTGCGACGGTGCGGTCGCCGCGGTGATCGCGATGCATGTCCATTCGAACACCGGCCTCGTCGCGCCGCTGGCCGAGATCGCGGCGCTGGCCCGCCGTCACGGCGCCGTCAGTATCGTCGATGCCGCCCAGTCCGCCGGACTCCTGCCGCTTTCGCCTGCCCACTGGGGCGTGGATGCCGTGATCGGATCCTGCGTGAAATGGCTCTGCGGCGGGCCCGGCGCGGGCTACCTCCATATCCGTGAAACCCTGATCCCGGCGCTGGCCCCGCTCGACGTCGGCTGGTTTTCGCACGAAAATCCCTTCGCTTTCGACATCCGCGACTTCCGCTATGCCCCCGACGCGCGCCGCTTCCAGGGCGGCACCCCCTCGATCGCCCCCTTTGCATTGGCCGCCCAGGGCATTCGCACCGTTCGGTCGATCGGACAGGAGCAGATCCTCGCCAACAACCGCGCCTGCATCGCCGCCTTCGAGGACGAGTGCGGGCAATCGCTTGGCTGGTCGAACCGGGGCGGCACCCTCTGCCTTGCCTGCGACGATCCGCAGGCTCTCTCGGAAATCCTCAAGACCGCCGACTACGCGCACGATTTTCGCGGCAACGTGCTGCGCGCCTCGTTCCATGCCTGGAACACCGAGGCGCAAGCACGCGCGCTCGCCCGCTTCGTCAAGCAGGCGGGAGCGGCCATCACCCCCGCCCGCTGACGTCACGTCCTGTTCGTGGGCTGCAACGCATAGTGCACGGTGTAGCCGATGTGATCGGACAGCATCGTGCCGTCGGCCCGCGGACCGAACGGCACGTCCACCCGGGTCGGCACCAGCCGCGCGGCGCCGCCGTCAAACACGAACTGCAAGTCACGCGCCCGCTCGCGGATCCACTCGGCGCCGGAAAGCCGGGCCATGCCTTCAGGATCGGCGACAAAGCGGCGGCTCAGCGCATCGAGACGCTCGGCGCCGGGCACGCCATCGAGCGCGCCGTGCAGCATCGCGATACGGTCTGCCCGCTGGCCCTGGTTGAAGTCGCCCGCCAGCACCGTAGGCACCCCGTCGGCCCGCAGCCGCGCCAGCATCGCCCCGAGGAATGCCGCCTGCCGTCCGAACGCGGCATCGCTGCGACCGTTCGAGGTGCCCGACGCCTTGCGGCAATTGAGATGGGTCGTCGCCACTCGCACGGTGCGACCGCGCGGCAGAGCAAGATCGGCGATCAGCACCCCCTTGGCGGCCAGGCAATCGTAGCCGGCACAATCCTCTGCGGGGAACGCGGCGCGCTCGACCTTGCGGACCGGCAGGTCGGACAGCAGCACCAACCCGCTGTCGACTTGCGCCGGCGCTCCCTCGCCCAGATGCCATTCGCGCCAGAGCGAGCGTGCCAGTGACGGTCCTTGGCGCGACTGCGGCCCCTCGATGACGTAAGGATAGCCCGCCAGCCGGCCGATCGCCTTGGCCTCGGGAATGAAGGCTTCCTGAAGGACCACGACATGCGGCTGAAGGCCCTCCCGGCGCAGCCCCGCCAATCGCTCTGCAATCGCTGCCAGCGCCGCCGGCCGCCCACTGGCGAGCGGCCAGGGCAGGCCCTTCACGTTGTAGGTCATGACCGAAAGATCACCCGGCCGCACTGCCGCCGGCGAGACGGGTACCGCCGGAACCGGCGCAGTCACCGCCGTGGCAGGCTGACCGTCGAACAGACCTGCAAACAGGCCCGCCAGCATCAGGGCCATGCAGCCCGCCCCCGCCATGCGTACACGCCGCCGCTCATGCGGCCTGCCCCTGATTGGTGCGCCCGCTGCTTCCGATCCATCCGTCATTGTCGCTCCCTTTCGGGTTTCCGCCCGCCCGCGCGCCCAGGCAACCGGCCTGACACGGCGACGATGAAGCTGCGTCAGTTCGGTTTCAGCCCTTGCGGCATGGCCACGCAATCCAAGACGCCGCCCGTAGCGCCAATCCGGAGCCCCGGCTGGCGAGATGGCGATCTTTAACGATCCAAGCCGATTCTATCTTGGCGACACCACTGCCACGCCGGAATTCCCGCCGGGCATGACGACCGGCATCCTGCTGGCTACCACTTGCGAGGTCTTGCGCTCGATCGACCAGAGCACGCGGTCTGGCCCCTTGGCGCCCTGCTCCCAGCCCACCGCCTGGCCGCCAGTCGGCAGGGCGATGGTGGCCACATGCTCCAGCACGCTGCCCTTCGCGGGAAGCCGCATCGCATAGGCCTCGGACCGATCATGCCCGGTCACGTAGAGCAACCCGTCCTGCCCCCACGAACCGCCGGAGGAACTGCGCGGCGCAAAGCGTTCCAGCACGCTCTGCGGGAAGGTCCATGCCCCGGTTTCGGCGAGCCTGTCGTCGAGCCGGACCAGCGTGGTGAAGCGATGATCCCGCCCCGGCTCGCCGCCCTTGGCGTCGTAATTCGCGTAACAGGCATACCAGGCGCCGTCGTGGCGGCTCAGCCAGGTGAGCGAGCCGTGACCATGGCCGAGCGACTGGCTGCGCAGGACCTTCAGCGTCTTCGCATCGAACCACAGCACTTCGCTGCGCATCGGCACTTGCGGATAGTTGGATGCCGCACAGACCAGTTCGCGGCCGTCGACTTCGCAGGAATTGATGTGCGGATAGCGGACCGGATTGCCCGACCAGGCGGCCACCCGCTTGCCGCTGCGCGCATCGTAGCGACCGATCTCATGATTGCCGATGGCATAGACCCGGCCGTGGCTGGCAGTCGCCCCCTGCCGCGCCTCCTCGGCCGGCAGGCGGCGCAGTTCGGTGGCCGCAAGCGCAGACGGCTCGCTTGCGGCGGGGGCGGAGAGCGCAGCGGCCAGCAAAAGCAGCGGCGCCATCAGTAACGGGCCTGCAGGCCGCCGAAGATCGTGCGGCCGTAGCAGTCGTTCGGAACACTCCAATCGCGCATGGCGCCAGAATAAAGTCTCACCGGCTCGTCGGTCAAGTTTCGTCCCTCCAGGAACAGGTTGAGACGCGGCAGGATCTGCGCGCTGCCGCCAATGGCGAAACGCCGTAGGCGGCGTGGATGACGGAATGATCACCGTTTGATTATGGTTTGGCGACATTGTTGCGTCGCGGCGCAACCGGGCCCTCAACCGAGGCCAGCGGTCTGCCGGAGTGTCTTGCAAACGGGTGCGATCGGGTGCGATCGCCTGCAGGCATCCTCTCACCTTCCCGCCAGGAAGATGACACCTCTGCGTGCTGTCCCTGAACCTTCAGGCACCGTCTCGCGCGGTGCTTTCCTATGTCTTGGGCCGAGGATCCTGCCCGGCCGAACCCATCAGCGGTTTATCACTGCGCTGATGCGATGGGAAAACGGATGACCCGGCGTTGCCCCACGCGAAATGTGCGTGAACAGGCCCGGGTCGAGCAAGGACAGCCGCGCTTCGAGCAGCGGGACATCCTCCCCCTTGCGAACATCGATGTGGACATGCAGCTTGCCGTTGAAATCAAGACTGATCGCCGCAGCCTCGGGGAATTCCTCCCGAAGCATCCGCAGGATGTCATCAAGTTGTTCGGTCAAGCTTTTTGCGTCCGATTGTGCCGCAATCGCGCCACCATCAATGGAATAGATGCGTGCATCTTTCGACATAAGGCAGGAAACCCCTGTTAAGTTGCACGCACGATCTTAACTGATTCCCCTTAGGGAAGAATGCTATATTTTGAGATGGCGCAAAGAATTTTTCCCCAATTGGATGTAGGATCTAGCGCCGGACCGATTTGACCACGCCCTCCTTCGGAGCAGTCTTTTCGCCTCCCGGATTCGAATCACCCGATTCGCGTCGGCCTCGTCCCGCCCATCACCACCGCCCGGTTCTGCCGATTGGCCTCGAAGCGAGCGAGATCGGCATCGCCCGCCAGGATCGCGGCGATGATCCGCAAGCGTCCCTCGCGCCAGGTCTCCACCCCGATGCCGGAAACCCCGACGACCGCGCCGTCGCGGCGCGCGGCATGATTCAGGGTGACCCGCGTCAGCATCTCGAACAGCGGACGGCGCACCATCTGGAACAGCAGTTCCTGAAAGGCTTCCTCGAACTGCCCGAACTCGGCCATCGTGGAATAGTGGGCCGCATCATCCCCCATGGCGCGGAGCCGCCCTCGCAGGGTCGGATCGCTGCATCGCGCCGCCGCCGTCGCCAGTTCGGTGAACAGCAGCGACGTCATGTCGAGCGCCTCCGCATAGCCCGCCGGATTCATCCGCATGTAGGACGAAAGCGCGCGTTCCAGCGCCGCCGCATCGGGCCGTGCACCGTAGTAGCCCCCGCCGGGACCGCGCCGCACTTCCAGCAGGCCTTCGTGCTCCAGCACCCGCGCAGCCTGCTGGAGCGTGACGATGCCCACCGCAAGATCCCGCGCCAGTTCATGCAACCCGCCCAGCAACACCCCCGGCGCCTCGGCAAAGATCCGTTCGCGCAAAGTCTCGGTAGTGCGGGCAACCAGATTGGTGCCCTTTTTTCGCCCCGGTGTGCGCTCCATCCATCACTCCGATAATAAGCACATTATTGCAAAATTATCGGCATTTTCACGACGTTTTCGGCAAATTCAAGTCAATTGACCGCGTATATTTGCCTCCATACTCTCCATCCACAACCGAGCGGCAGCAAGCGCCCCACTGGAGAGGATTGAAACGAGGATGGGCTTCCAACATCCTGACATCTCGGCATTTCCCGAGATTTCACTGGTCATTGGCGAGGAACGCGCGCGTGCCGGCAGCGGTGCCGACTGGGCGCACGTCTACCCCGGCACCGGCCGCGTCACCCGCGAGATCCGTCTCGCCAGCCCCGCCGACGTCGACCGCGCCGTTGCCGCCGCCAAGGCCGCGCAGCCCGCATGGCGCGCGCTTGCGGGCGACAAGCGGCGCGACCTGATGTTCCGCCTTGCCGCCGTGATCGAGGGCAAGGCCGCGGAAATGAGCCCGCTGCTCACCGCCGAAAACGGCTCGATCCTGATCGCGGGCGGCCACATGAGCCAGGACGCCGCGCAGAAGTTCCGCTATTACGGCGGCATGGCCGACAAGGTCGACGGCCGCACCGTCTCCACCTGGGGCGGCCCCGCGCTCGATTACGTGATGTACGAGCCTTACGGCACCGTCGGTATCATCGTGCCCTGGAACGGCCCGCTGTTCGCCGCCACCATGGTCATGGCCCCAGCGCTGGCGGCAGGCAACTGCGTGGTACTCAAGGCGCCCGAACTCGCCCCCTGGTCGCTGATGAAGCTGATGGAAGCGGTCCACGAGGCCGGTTTCCCGGCAGGCGTGGTCAACCTCGTCACCGGCGGGCCGGACGTCGGCGCGGCGATGGTCAGCCATCCCGGCATCGACAAGATCGAATTCATCGGCAGCGGCGCCACCGCAAGGAAGATCCTCGCCAGCGCATCCCAAAGCCTGAAGCCCGTCGGGCTCGAACTCGGCGGCAAGTCGGCGGTCATGGTCTTTGCCGACGCCAACCTGCAGGCCGCCGCCAGGCGCGGCCTCTCGGGCGCGGTCAGCGCCAACGGACAGGGCTGCGTCAACGGCACGCGCCTGCTGGTCGAGCGCGCGGTCTACGAACCCTACCTCCAGATGCTGAAAGCCATGGCCGCGCACGTGAAGGTCGGCGATCCCTTTGCGCTGGACACCTTCATGGGGCCCGTCATCTCGCAAACCGCGCTCGAACGCATCGACGGCATGGTGCAGCGCGGCGTTGCCGCCGGTGCCGAAGCGCTCTGCGGCGGCGCGCGAATGGAAGGCGATCACGCCGAGGGCTATTTCTACCCGATCACCGTTCTCGCCGGCGTCGACCCGAGCAGCGAGATCGCCCGGAATGAGGTGTTCGGCCCGGTCCTTGTCGTCACCCCGTTCGACGGCGAGGACGAGGCCATCCAGCTTGCCAACGACAGCGACTACGGCCTCGGCGCCTATGTCCACACCACCGATCTTGCCCGCGGCCACCGCGTCGCCGGGCAGATGATGGCAGGGCAGGTGCAGGTCAACGGTTCGGGCGAGGCGATGACCCCCTGCGTGCCCTTCGGCGGCATGAAACACTCCGGACACGGCCGCCTCGGCGGGATCGAGGGCCTGCGCGAGTTCCAGCAGGTACGCAACGTCTGGGTCAACCTTCAGGACTGAGGAGAGAGGACATGACGCTTCTCGACCCGGCCGAGCGCAGCGCGCGCGGCCTTGCCACCGCGGCCGAGGCGACCGGCCGCGCGGCCGATGCCCCGACCACGCTGCTTGAGGAATCGTGGCGTGACTTCGTCTTTGCCGAAGTCTGGACACGCCCCGGCCTGCCCCGCCGCGCGCGCTTCCTTGTCGCCATGGCAAGCGCGGCGATCTGCGGCCTCGAGGACCGCGAGCTAGACGATTTCGTGCGCGGCGCGCTGACCTCGAACGAACTGGCACTGGCCGAACTGCGCGAGGCGGCGCTTCACCTCGCGGTCTATTCGGGCTGGGGCAACGGCGGACGGCTAGACCGTTCGGTGAGCCGCGTGGCTGCCGAACTGGGCCTTCCTCCTGCCGCAGTGCCGCCGATCCGCGCCGAGCCCTGGGACCCGGATCTGCGTATCCAGCAGGGCCATGACGAATTCGCCAAGGTCATGACGTTCCCGCCCGGCCCACCGGCCACGCCTTATCTGCTGGGCATCAACAACTTCGTGTTCGGCGAGATGTGGCGCCGCCGCGGCCTCGACGAGCCCTCGCGCCGCTGGATCACGCTGGTGGGGGTCTGCGAATCCGGGGCCGACATCCCGATCAAGAGCCACATCCACGCCGCCATGGCGAGCGGCAACTGCAAGCCCGACGAAATGCTCGAATTCTGCCTGCAATACGGCACGCACGCGGGCTGGCCCAAAGCCTCGCGCATGCAGATGGTCGTCCTCGAAATGATCCGCAAAGTGCAGGAAGGGCTCCCCTGGCATGGTTAGGACAGGTTTCATCGGCCTTGGCTCGCAAGGCGCGCCGATGGCCGAACGCATGCTCTCGGCAGGCTTTCCGCTCACCGTCTGGGCCAGACGGCCCGAGGCGGCGGACGATCTCGTTGCCAAGGGCGCCGTGCGCGCGGGCAGTGTTGCCGAACTCGGCGCCGCTTGCGACCTTGTGGGACTTTGCGTCGTCGATGATGCCGGGGTCGAGACCGTCGCGGCCAAGCTGATCCCGGCCATGGCGCCTGGCAGCGTGCTGGTGATCCATTCGACGGTGCTGCCGCAGACATGCGAACGCCTCGCCGAGACGGCGGCGGCGCGCGGCGTCCTGCTGCTCGACGCGCCCGTCAGCGGCGGCGGCGCGGGCGCGGCGGCAGGCACGCTCACCGTCATGTGCGGCGGCAGTGCCGAGGCCTACGACAAGGCCCTGCCCGCGCTTGAGAGTTTTGCCGGCAAGATCGTGCTGCTGGGTCCGGTCGGCGCCGGACAGCGCGCCAAGATCGTCAACAACGCGCTGATGGCGGCGAACATGGGTCTTGCCCACGCCGCGCTGTCGCTGGGCGAGAAACTCGGCATCGAGCGGGGAGCGCTGGCCGACCTGGTCAGGCATTCCAGCGGCCGCAGCTTTGGCTTCGAAGTCTACGCCCGCCTGCCCGCACCCACGGCTTTCGCCCACGGCGGCAAGCTGCTGCGCAAGGACGTGGACCTGCTTGGCGCCATAACCTCTACCGGCAATGCACTGGCGCAGGCCGCCGATCCCTTCCTTCACGCGGCCCTCAACGAGACGGAACCGACGCCATGAGCGTGATCTTCAAGAACCTCGCCATGGCCGGAAGGGCCGCGATCGTCACCGGCGCGGCTTCCGGCCTCGGCCGGATGACCGCGCTCAAGCTCGCCGAAGCGGGCGCCGACCTCTGGCTGGTCGACATCAACGAGGCCGGTCTTGCCGAGACCATCGCCCTGCTCGCCCCGAGCGGCCGCGCGGCGGGCAGCGAGGTTGCCGATCTTTCCAGCCCGGAGGCCTGCCACGCGGTCGTTGCCCACGCGCTCCAAAAGTTCGGCCGTCTCGATGCGCTGTGCAACGTCGCGGGGCTGATCTACCTCGCCAACACCCCGCAGATGCCGCAGGTGCAGTACGAGCGCACCATCGATGTCAATCTCAACGCGCCGTTCTTCCTCTCGCAAGCGGCGATCCCGCACCTGCTCGCAAGCGATGCCGAGGGTGGCGGCGCCATCGTCAACGTCACCTCCTGCGCCTCCTACATCGGCGAGGCCTATGCCGCCGCCTACTGCGCCAGCAAGTGGGGTCTGCTGGGGATGACCAAGGCCATGGCCATGGAATTCCAGAAGCAGCCCATCCGCATCAACGCCGTCGCCCCCGGCGGCATGATTACCAACATCATCAGCAACTTCGCCCCGCCAGAGAACTGCGACTTCGAACTGCTCAAGCGCTTCTCCGGCATGCGCGGCCAGGTCGAGGTGGAGGACGTGGCCGACACCATCGTCCTGCTCGCCTCGCCCGCCGGACGCGGCTTCCACGGCGCCTGCATCACGCTCGACGCCGGCATCACCGCCGGCTGACAAGGATTTCACGAAATGACCTTTACACTCGATCAGTTCCGCCTCGACGACAAGGTCGCGGTCGTCACCGGTGCCGGTGGACGCGGCAACTCCATCGGCCGGGCCTATGCGCTGGGCCTCGCCGGTGCCGGCGCCTCGGTCGTCGTCGCCGACCTCAACGAAGACGGCGCCAGGGCCGTGGCCGAGGAAATCGTCGCAGCCGGAGGAAAGGCGATCGGCGTGCGCGTCGACGTTGCCGACGAGGCCTCCACGCTGGCCATGGCCGCGGCGGCGATAGCGGCGTTCGGCGGCGTCGACATTCTCGTCAACAACGCCGCGCTGATGGTCGATGTCTCCTACGACAACTGCGAGACCGTCAGCCTCGACGCCTGGAACAAGGCCTTTGCGGTGAACCTCAACGGCGCGCTGCTCTGCGCCCGGGCGGTGATCCCGTCCATGCGTGAACGCGGCGGCGGGCGCATCATCAACCAGACGTCGGGCGGCGCCTTCCCGGCAACCGGCCTCTACGGCATCACCAAGCTCGCGCTCGTCGGCCTGACCACCACGCTCGCCAAGCAATTCGGCAAGGCCGGGATCACCTGCAACGCCATCGCCCCGGGCAATGTCACCTCGGACGCGGGCAAGATGCTTGTCCCCGACGATTCGCCGTTCATCAAGTTCCTCGAGATGACCTGCGCCATGCGCCCGCGCGGCACCCCCGACGAACTGGTCGGCACTGCCCTGCTGCTGTGCTCACCGGCGGGCCAGTGGATCACCGGGCAGACCATCCACGTCGACGGCGGCTGGGTGCTGCGGCCATAAGACTCGAAATCCGCGCAATAAATACGGTCCTGCGCGCAACAATTTGCACGAGGGACGCAATCATATCTTGCGTTCCTCGGCAAATCCTGCTGCCTGCCGCCGGTCAAAAATCACGGTGAGAGGCAAGAGCGATGAACTTCATGACCCGGCGCAAGCCGCTCGTTCCGGGCGGGCATCATGCCAGCGGACTGAAAAAGTCGCTCGGCTGGCCGCATTTGATGGCACTGGGCGTCGGCGCCATCATCGGCACCGGCATCTACACGCTGACCGGCGTGGCGGCGGGTCTTGCCGGTCCCGCGGTGGTACTCTCCTTCGCGATTGCCGGTGCGGTCTGCGCCTGCGCGGCGCTGTGCTACGCCGAAATGGCCAGCCTCACGCCGCAGGCAGGCAGCGCCTACACCTATTCCTACGTCGCGGTCGGCGAAGCGCTCGCCTGGGTGATCGGCTGGAGCCTGATCCTCGAATATACGCTGGTCTGCTCGGCGGTTTCGGTCGGCTGGTCGGGTTATGCCTCCGGCCTTATCCGCCAGGCTGGCTGGGGCGTGCCGGACACGCTGCTGGCAGGCGGCATGATCGACGTTCCCGCGATCTTCATCGCCCTGGCCGTCACCGGCGTGCTCCTGGCCGGCACGCGCGAAAGCGCAACGCTGAACTTCATCCTCGTCATCGTTAAGATGGTCGCGCTGGCCGCCTTTGTGGCGCTCGCCCTGCCCTCGTTCGACCTTGCCCACTTCCAGCCCTTCGCCCCGTTCGGCTATGGCGCCGCCGATATCGACGGCAAGAAGTTCGGCGTGATGGGCGCGGCCGCGATCATCTTCTTCGCGTTCTACGGCTTCGACGCGATCTCTACCGCCGCCGAGGAATCCAAGAACCCCAAGCGGGACCTCACCATCGGCATCGTCGGTTCTATGGTGATCTGCACGCTGGTCTATGTCGGCGTCGCCGCGGCAGCCCTTGGCGCCGTGCCCTTCACGCTCTTTGCGCCGAGCCCCGAACCGCTGGCCTATGTGCTCAAGAGCCTGAACCACCCCGCCGCCGCCGCACTGATCGGCATGGCTGCGGTCATCGCCATGCCCACGGTCATCATGGTCTTCATGTTCGGCCAGAGCCGCGTATTCTTCGCCATGGCCCGCGACGGACTGCTGCCGCGGCGCCTCTCCACGGTGAACAAGCGCGGCGTTCCGGTCACCGTCACCGTGCTGACCGGCCTGGTCGCGGCGGTGATTTCCGGCCTGATGCCGCTCGACGAGATCGCCTCGCTGGCCAACGCGGGCACGCTCGCGGCCTTCATCGCCACTGCCATCGCAGTGATGGTGCTGCGTCGCCGCTCGCCCGAACTGGAGCGGCCTTTCGTGACCCCGCTGGTGTGGCTGGTCGGCCCCGCCACGATCCTGGGCTGCGCCTACCTCTTCACCAGCCTGCAACTGCGCACGATCGAGTTCTTCGTGGTGTGGAACGTGATCGGATTCGTGCTTTACGCGGTTGCCGGAACCCTGCGCGCAAAGGCCGCCTGAAACGCCATGCCGACCGGCAGCGGGCACGTCGCCCGCTGCCGGTCAGGCCAGTAAGCCCGCGCCAATCTGCGAGAGTTCCCGGCATCCGGCCTGCGCCATCGCCAGTTCCAATTCCGCGCGCAACATATGCAGCATGTGCGCAACCCCCGGCATCCCCGCCACCGCCAGCGCATGAAGCTGGGGACGCCCGATCAGCACCGCGCTCGCACCGAGCGCCAGTGCCTTCAGGACGTCCGTCCCCCGCCGGACCCCGCCGTCGAGCAGGAGCGGCACCTTTCCTTCGACCGCCGCCGCCATCGCGGGCAAGGCCGCCATCGGCGTAATCAGCCCGTCGAGCACCCGCCCGCCGTGGTTGGAGACGACGATCCCGTCCATCCCCAGCAGCACCGCCTCTCGCGCATCCTCGGGCGACAGCAGCCCCTTGATGACGACCGGCAACTGCGTCTGCCCGCGCAGCCAGGCAATATCGTCCCAGGTCGGCGCGGCATCGGCCAGCGGCGTGCCGAACACGATCTGCCCGCCCGCCGCCTGCGCGCGCTGGATCGTGCGCGGGAAGGCGGCAAGGTTCGCCGCCGACACCCCGGCCGGAAGCGCGAATTCGGAGCGCTTGATCGCGGCATCGACCGTGACCATCAGGACCTGATAACCCGCCGCCTCGGCTCGGCGCACCAGTTCGAGACTGTGCGCCCGGTCGGGCTGGAAATAGAGCTGGAACCAGAGCGGTGACAGGTCGCGCGCCAGTTCGTGCGCAGCGCCGCGCGCTGCCTGGGCGATCTCCTCCAGCGTGATGCTGGCAAGAGTGCTGACCACCATCGTCGTATCAAGCGCGGTCGCGGCCTGGATCGAAGCCAGTTCGCCGGCCGGATGGGCAAGGCGGTGATAGGCCACCGGCGCCAGCAGGATCGGCGCGGCATGGCGATGGCCCAGCAGCTCCAGCGCCGTCGTGCCGCCGGTCAGATCCCGCAGCATGCGCGGCACGAAACGCAAGGCATCGAACTGCGCGTGGTTGTCGGCCAGCGTCAGTCCGGCGTCGGCGCCCGACTGGACATGCTCCCAGGCATCGGGGGCAAAATGATCCCTGGCTCGCCGCTCGTAATCGGCAAGCGAGCGCAAGTCCGCGGGGATCGCGGTGAGCGGCGGCAGGTGGGTCAGGTCCGGCTCCCGGCGCTGTCAGGTCTGGAGGACGAAGGGAATCTCGACCAGTCCGCGCACCATCACCGGCGCGCCGTCCCGCCGCGTGGGCGACCAGCGCCAGCGACGCACGGCCGAAAGTGCCGCATGGTCGAGACGCTCGAACCCGCTGCTCTTCGAGATCGAGATATCCGAAACCGTTCCGTCGAGCCCCAGCATGACGGCCAGCACCACCGTGCCCTGCTCGCGCTTGCGGCGCGAATCGAGCGGATAGCGCGGCGGCGTGGCCGAGATCATCTTCGAGGAAAGATCGCCGGCATTCTCCACACGGGGCGCCGGTGCCGGAGCGGCAGGCGCCGCGTTGGTCGACGTTACCGGGGCCGAAGCCACGGCCGACACGGCAGGGGCGGGAACCGGCACCGGCGAGGTGGCGACAGGCGGCGGATTGTCGACCAGCACGATCGGCGGCGGCGGCGCCACGATCGGCGAGGCTGGCGGCGGCACCACCGGCACCGGCTTCACCTCCTGCCGTGGGGGCGGCGGGGGCGGCGGCGACTCGAGATTGGCGACGACGATGCGCTGGTGCGGCTGCTTCTGGAAGCTCACGACATTCATCGAGATGATCGTTGCCATGAGCCCGGCGACGACGGCAACCGAAGCCCCGATCGCGGTGAAATTCGGCCTGCTGTTTTCACCATAGCGACCTGCCGACTGCCAGGAACCCGCGGAAACCTGCGGCATCGCGATCACCAATCCGCGCTCCTCCGTTGTTGTGCCCGGCCCATGATCGAGCACGGAAACAACGGGATCGGAGCGCATGAGCAGGCCCGATTGCGGAATTGAAGCCAATCCAGTCAACTTGGGTAATCCCCATTGGGACGGCGGCCCCGCCCCGGCTATTGCGAGGCATTCTCATAGCTGTAACAAGTCGGCGCGTCGAGATGCTTTCCTTGTCCCCTCCGTGCAAATCGCTGCAGCGCGCCGTACAGTCATGCAAATTGCCGCCACAGGCACCAGGCACGGCCGTGACCATTGCCGCCGCCCTCATCCGGGGCACCCTGGCGCCCACAGGCCAATGCGGCAACGATGCTTCCATCGCCGCCCCATCTTCGCCAAAACGCATTAATGCTCTGGCGCAATCGCCGGCTTGTGTTAAGGGCGATTCTGCTAATGCCTCGCAACAGCTTGCACTTTCACTCTCCTGCCGGACTTTTTCGTGAACCCTTCCGAGACCAAGACCCTGCCCCGCAAGAAGTCGCGCAAGTGGCGTAACTGGTGGGTCAAGCAGTTGCACTCCTGGCACTGGATCAGCGCGGCGATCTCGCTGGCGGTTATGCTGTTCTTTGCCGTCACCGGCATCACCCTCAACCACGCCGCCTCGATTCCGGCTGAGCCCGTCGTCACCGAGCGCAGTGCCCGGCTCGAACCCTCAGTGCTGCGCGCACTGACCGCAAAGTCGGACGACGCGCCGCTCCCCGCCCCGGTGGCCGAAGCGGTGCGCAATGCAGTCGGCCTCGATGCCGCCGGCAAGCCCGGCGAATGGTCCGATGCGGAAGTCTACGTCGCCCTGCCCCGCCCCGGCGGCGACGCCTGGGTCAGCATCGACCGCGCGACCGGCAAAGTGAGTGCCGAAGTGACCGACCGAGGCTGGATCTCCTACCTCAACGACCTGCACAAGGGCCGCAATTCCGGTTCGGCATGGTTCTGGTTCATCGACCTGTTCGCCGTCGCCTGCCTGCTGTTCACGATCACCGGCCTGTTCCTGCTGCAGGTCCATGCCCGCCACCGCCGCTCGACATGGCCGATCGTCATCGCCGGCATCGCGCTGCCGGCCGTGCTCGCGATGATCTTTGTCCACTGATGCGGATCGCACTGCCTGCGCATATCGATGCCCATGCCTTTGCCGAATGCGACCCCGCGATTCCGCTAGGCCGGCTCGACGGCCGTACCATGGGCACCACGTGGAGCCTGCGCTTCGCCTCTCCGCACGGCACCGACGATGCGGCGATCCGCGCAGCTGTCGAGAGACGCCTTGAGCGCATCCTCGCCGAGATGAGCCACTGGGAAGCGGAATCGCTGCTCTGTCGGTTCAACCGCGCGGAGGAGGCAAGCTGGACCCTGCTGCCCCCCGATTTTGCAGCGGTGATCGAGACCGCCCTCACCGTGGCCGAGGCCAGTGGCGGTGCTTTTGACCCCGCCATCGGCCATCTGGTCGACCTCTGGGGCTATGGACCACCCGGCCCCTGCCCCGCGCCTGATGCAGATAGGCTCGCCGCAGCCCGCGCAGTATCCGGCTGGTCGCGCCTCGCCTGGGACGCGGCGAACCGCCGCTTGCGCCAGCCGGGCGGCCTCGCGCTCGACTTCTCGGGCATTGCCAAGGGCTATGCGGTCGACGCCGTGGCCGACCTTCTGCGCGAAATGGGCCTGCGCCACGTCCTTGTCGAGATCGGCGGTGAACTCGTCGGCCGCGGCGTGCGCCCTGACGGCGAACCCTGGTGGGTCGACCTCGAAACGCCGCCCGGCAACGCCTGCGCCCGGCCGCTGCGCCTCGCACTCCACGGCATCGCCGTCGCCACCTCGGGCACCTATCGCCGCGGCGAACACACGATCGATCCGCGCAGCGGCAGGCCGACCGAAAACGGCCTCGTGTCAGTCAGCGTCGTGGCCGCCAGTGCCATGCTGGCCGACGCCTGGGCCTCGGCGCTGACGGTACTGGGCCCGGTCGCCGGACCGCGCCTTGCCGCCGAGCGCGGACTGGCCGCCCGTTTCGTGACGGCGCAGACCGAAACGCTGTCCCCGGCGCTTCATGCCATGCTGGCAGACTAACCCTTTCCCAAACGGTCTTGTCGCACGCCGCGCCCGTATCGGCGCGCCGTCATGACGCTTCTGCCTCGCTCGAGGAACGCCTGCCCCGGACAGCGGATTGCCCCTGCACAAAGCCCAGCTTGTCAGGCTGCAACAAGAACTCTAATGTCAACCAAATGACTTGAGTTTAGGTCGGCGACATTCACGGGAGACTCGAAGATGAATGACGGGAACTATCGCCCCCACTATGCCCGCCGCCTGTTCCTTGCAGCGGTTGCAGGGGCCGCGCTGACCGCCTCGCTGGCGGGCTGTTCGGGCGCCGGCAAGTCCGGCAACAGCGTCGAGATCACCAATGTCTCCTACGATCCCACGCGCGAACTCCATCAGGCGATCAACCCTGCCTTCGCCACGTACTGGAAAAAGAAGACCGGGCAGGACGTCACCTTCCGCATGAGCCACGGCGGCTCAGGCAAGCAGAGCCGCGCGATCATCGACGGGCTTGAGGCCGACGTCGCCACACTGGCGCTCGCCTATGACATCGACGTGATTTCGAGCAAGGCCAAGCTGCTCCCGGCAGACTGGCAGAAGGCGCTGCCCGACAACAGCTCGCCCTACACTTCGACGATCGTGTTCCTCGTGCGCAAGGGCAATCCCAAAGGCATTCATGACTGGGGCGATCTGGTAAAGCCGGGCGTCGAAGTCATCACTCCCAACCCCAAGACCAGCGGCGGCGCGCGCTGGAACTTCCTCGCCGCCTGGGCCTATGGCCGCAAGGCGGGCGGCGGTTCGGAAGCGGCCGGCGAGGCTTACGTGAAGCAGCTCTTCACCCATGTCCCGGTGCTCGACAGCGGCGCCCGCGGCGCGACGACGACCTTCGTCGAACGCGGGATCGGCGACGTGTTGCTGGCCTGGGAAAACGAGGCGCTGCTGGCCGAGAAGAAGCTGGGTGCAGGCAAGTTCGAAATCGTCAATCCGTCGATCTCGATCCTCGCCGAGCCGCCGGTCGCGGTGGTGGCCGCCAATGCCAAGCGTCACGGAACTGAAGAGGTTTCAAAGGCTTACCTTGAATATCTCTACTCGCCCGAGGCGCAGGTCGCCATCGCCCGCAACTTCTACCGGCCGAGCGATCCCAAGATCGCCGCACAATTCGCCAGCCAGTTCCCCAAGATCGACCTGGTGACCATCGACAAGGACTTCGGCGGATGGACCAAGGCCCAGAAAGCGTACTTCGACGACGGGGGCGCCTTCGACCGGATCTACACCAAGAAGTAAACCGGCGGCGCCGGGCTCCCGCACCGGCGCGCCCCCAATCGAGCAGGCCACTGCAGATGACTTCAATTGCTTCGCGCAAGTACGGATGGCGCACGCCATCGGTACTGCCCGGCTTCGGGCTGACTTTCGGGTTCAGCCTCGCCTGGCTCTCGCTGATCGTGCTGATCCCGCTTTCGACGCTGTTCCTGAAATCGGCGGGCATGGGCTGGCATGCCTTCCTCGAAGTCGGCTTTTCCCCCCGCGCGCTGGCCGCCTACCGGCTGAGCTTCGGCACCGCCGCCGCCGCCGCGCTGGTCAATGCCGTGTTCGGCCTGCTCGTCGCCTGGGTGCTGGTGCGTTACCGGTTCCCCGGCAAGGGCGTGGTCGGCGCACTGGTGGACCTGCCCTTCGCGCTGCCCACCGCAGTTGCCGGCATCGCGCTCACCGCGCTTTACGCACCAAGCGGCTGGGTCGGACAATATCTCGATCCGCTGGGCATCAAGGTGGCCTTCACCGCCACCGGCATCACCGTGGCGCTGGTCTTCATCGGCCTGCCCTTCGTGGTCCGTTCGGTCGAACCGGTGCTGGCGGACCTCGGCAAGGACGTCGAGGAAGCCTCGGCAACGCTCGGCGCCAACCGCTTCCAGACCTTCTTCCGGGTGATCTTCCCGGCGATCATGCCTGCCCTGTTCACTGGCGCCGCCATGGCCTTTGCCCGCGGCGTGGGTGAATATGGCTCGGTCATCTTCATCTCGGGCAACATGCCCGGCAAGACCGAGATCGCCCCGCTGCTGATCGTCACCCAGCTTGAACAATACGCCTACGACGGCGCCACCGCGATCGCCATGGTGATGATGCTGATTTCCTTTGCCGTGCTGTTCGCGCTCAATGCCTTGCAGTCGGCCCGGCGCAGGAGGCTCGGCGCATGACACAGCGCTCCGTCGGAACCGAAAGCCGCGCCACGCAGATCGTGCTGATCCTGCTGGCACTGGCATTCCTTGCCTTCTTCCTGCTGCTGCCGCTCATCGCCGTGTTCAGCGAGGCGCTGAAGCAGGGCATCGCGCCCTTCCTCGACGCCGTCTCCAACCCCGACGCACTGGCGGCGATCCGGCTGACCCTGTTCATCGCCGCGATCAGCGTGCCGCTCAACCTGGCCTTCGGCATCACCGCAAGCTGGGCGATCACCAAGTTCAGCTTCCCCGGCAAGAACCTGCTGCTGACACTGATCGACCTGCCGCTTTCGGTCTCGCCGGTGGTCTCGGGCCTGATCTTCGTGCTGCTGTTCGGCGCGCAGGGCCTGCTGGGGCCGTGGCTGACGGAACACGGCCTCAAGATCATCTTCGCGGTGCCCGGCATCGTGCTGGCGACCGTGTTCATCACTTTCCCCTTTGTCGCCCGCGAACTGATCCCGCTGATGATGGAACAGGGCAAGGATGACGAGGAAGCCGCCGTCTCGCTCGGCGCCAGTGGCTGGCAGACCTTCTGGCACGTCACCCTGCCCAACATCCGCTGGGGCCTGCTCTACGGCGTGCTCCTGTGCAACGCGCGCGCCATGGGCGAATTCGGCGCGGTCTCGGTCGTCTCCGGGCATATCCGGGGCGAGACCAACACGATGCCGCTCCATGTCGAGATTCTCTACAACGAATACGATTTTGTCGGAGCTTTCGCGGTCGCCTCGCTCTTGGCCGCGCTCGCCCTCGTCACGCTCGTCCTCAAGACCGTGCTGGAATGGCGCTTCGATCTCCACTCGGGAGCAAGACATTGATCCGCGTTGAAAACATCACCAAGCGCTTTGGCGACTACGCCGCGCTCCACGGCATCGACCTCGAGATCCAGCCCGGCGAGTTCATCGCCCTGCTCGGCCCCTCGGGTTCAGGCAAGACCACGCTGCTGCGCATCATCGCGGGCCTCGAATTCCAGGATGAGGGCCATGTCTTCTTCGACGGCGAGGACGTCTCCGACATCCCGGTCGGCAAGCGCAACGTCGGCTTCGTGTTCCAGCAATACGCCCTGTTCAAGCACATGACGGTGGCCGACAACGTCGCCTTCGGCCTCAATGTGCGCAAGGCCAGGCACCGCCCGTCGAAGTCCGAGATCAAGGCCCGCGCCGAGGAGCTTCTGCGCATCGTCCAGCTCGAAGGGCTCGGTGGACGCTATCCCGGACAGCTTTCGGGCGGCCAGCGCCAGCGCGTGGCACTGGCCCGCGCGCTCGCCATCGAACCGAGCCTGCTATTGCTTGATGAACCCTTCGGTGCCCTCGACGCCAAGGTCCGCAAGGATCTGCGCCGCTGGCTGCGCGATCTCCACAAGCAGATGGGCCTGACCTCGATCTTTGTCACCCACGACCAGGAAGAGGCGCTCGAACTCGCCGACCGGGTGGTGGTGATGGACCACGGCCGGATCGACCAGATCGGCACGCCGGAGGAAGTCTACATGAAGCCGGCAACCGCTTTCGTCTCGCATTTCGTAGGCGAAACCAACCGCTTTCCCGATGGCCGCCATGTGCGCCCACACGATCTCGATATCGTCACCGAAGGGGGAGAGGCGATCGCGGTCGACAACGTGTTCCGCAAGGGCGCGGTGTGGCGCGTGGAAGGGCGCCTCGCCGGCAATGACACGATCGTCGAACTCGACCTTTCGAGCGATCGCCAGCCTCCCGCCATCGGCGAAACGGTATTTATCGCCGCTCGCCGTTCGCTCACTTTCGCAAGCTGAGGAGCTTTCCGATGACAAGCAGTCCGTCTCCCGAACCGACCTCCGCCGCCCAGCGCCAGTTGGAGGACAACATCGCCACCGTGCGTGACGCGCTCGAGAACCTGCGATACGGCAATATCGCGCTGACCGTGCACGACGGCCGCGTGGTGCAGATCGACGTCACCGAGAAGAAGCGCTTCCAGTAGGCCCCAGCCCTTTCCCCATGCCGCAAAAGAACGCCCTGATCATCCGCCATGTGCCGCACGAAGGTGTGGCCGGGTTTCGCCAGCCGATCGAGGATCACGGCTACCTGGTCGATCGCATCGATGTGACCGACCCGGCCTTTGCCTCGCTCGATCTGGCCGAGCCCGACCTGCTGATCATGATGGGCGGGCCCATGGGGGTCTACGAGCAGGAGGCGCATCCCTGGATTGCCTGCCAGATGCGCCGCCTTGCCCGCCGCCTCGAAGCGGACCGGCCAACGCTCGGCGTCTGCTTCGGCGCGCAGATGATCGCCGCGGCCATGGGTGCGGACGTCTATCCGGGCCCTTCCAAGGAAGTGGGCTTCCACCCCGTCCGCGTGCATGACCATATCGTGGACAGCCCGCTACGCCATATCGCCGGGGTCCCGGTGCTGCACTGGCACGGCGATACCTTCACCCTGCCGGGCAATGTCGAGTTGTTGGCATCCAGCCATGTCTACGACCATCAGGCCTTCCGGCGCGGCAGCAATATCCTCGCACTCCAGTTCCACGCCGAGATGGGCATGGACCCGCGCTTCGACGCCTGGATGGAGCAATGGCCCGAAGCCGTCGTCGAGGCAGGCGGCAGCGAAACCGCACTGCGCGCCGCCCATGCCGAACACGGTCCCGTTGCCGTCGCTGCCGGACGGGCGATGATCGGCGAGTGGCTGAAGGGCCTGCGCTAACCCCGCACTTCCCGCGCGCTCCGCACACTCCTCCCCCCAACACCGCCATGACGATATGGCAGCAAGGGAACTTCGTTCTCAAGCATTTGGGTGCGATTGTCGCGGTCCGGCCCGAACCGAGAAGGCCGGTCAGGACGATCGAGGGAGGACTACATGTCGACTGTCATGCTGCGCTGCGCAGCATCAATGGGCGTGCTTGCCAGCACGCTGCTGACCAACCCGGCTCTGGCGCAGGATACGGCGAAGGCGCCGGCAACCGCCGAACAATCACCGGTCGGCGAGATCGTCGTCACCGCGCAGCGCCGTTCCGAACGCTCGCTCGACGTGCCGATCACCATCACCACGCTGAGTGACAAGACCCTCGACGATGCCGGAGTGCGCCAGTTGTCCGACATGGCCAAGGTCGTGCCGGCACTGCGCTTCGACAAGTCCGGCGTCTACACCCAGCCGACCATTCGCGGCGTCGGCACCGCCATCGCCACTTCGGGCGGCGGCCCCAACGTCGCCACGTATGTCGACGGCTTCTTCCTGCCGAGCGCCGCCGCCACCGACTTCCAGCTGCTCAAGGTACAGTCCGTGCAGGTCCTCAAGGGGCCGCAAGGCACGCTGTTCGGGCGCAACACCACCGGCGGCGCGATCCTCGTCACCACGGCCGATCCCAGCGAGACGCCGGGCGGCGAGATGCGCGTTTCCTATGGCCGCTTCGACACCGTGGAAGCACAGGCCTATGCCACCGGCGCGCTTGCCAAGGGCGTCGCGCTCGACGTCGAGGGCCTCTACCGGCGCGGCGACGGCTTCCAGACCAACATCGTCGACGGCAACGACCAGATCGGCAAGTATAACCGCTGGTCGGTCCGCACCGGCCTGAAAGTGGAAATCTCGCCCGACGTCAGCGCAGTGCTGCGCTATACCCATTCGCAGAGCGACGATCCCTCCGCGCTGATGCACAATGCCTTCGTCGATGGCGACGGCACCCGCTGGGTCTATCAATACACGCCGACCGGCTATTACGCGACCAAGCCAAACGAAGTGGCGCTTCAGCCGGGCGACGGCATCGGCGCAAAAACCAACACCGATGTGGTCCAGGGCACGATCAAGGCCGACCTCGGATTCGCCAACCTCACCTCCTACACGCAGCTGCGCAACGAGCGGGTGAACAGCGTGCAGGATCTTGACGCTACCGCACTGCCGATCTTCACCATCGGCATCGGCTCCAACAGCAAGACCTTCACGCAGGAACTGCTGCTCAACTCCAAGGCCGGCTCGCGCCTGCAATGGACCACCGGCGTCTACTACTTCCGCAACCGCGATTCCTGGCCGACCGAGGCGAAGCTGGGCACCGCTCCCTTCGTCAAGAACGGCGAATCCGGCACGCTCTCGCAGGCGATCGCCGTATTCGGCGACGCGACCTACGAGATCACCCCGCAGCTCTTCGTCACCGCCGGCGCGCGCTATAGCCACGACTGGGTCGATCAGGCCTTCTTCGAACGCGCA
Organism: Sphingomonas sp. IC081; assembly: GCF_006874585.1. GTDB lineage: Bacteria > Pseudomonadota > Alphaproteobacteria > Sphingomonadales > Sphingomonadaceae > Novosphingobium. The sequence continues at coordinate 996,597 of NZ_CP029761.1, read as the reverse complement.
TTGACCGCCTCGGTCTACGAGGATGCGAACGGCAATGCCGTGCCCTTCCCCGCCGATGTGCCGCTCTACACCAGGTTCTACGTACCCAAGCTCACCAACGACCGGGTCACCCCGCGCTTCGTGATCCGCTTCAAGCCGGACGATTCCTCCAGCCTCTATGCCTCGTTCACCCAGGGCTACAAGGCGGGGCTGCTCAATGTCGGCGGCTATTCCTACCGGCAGGTGAAGCCGGAGACGATCAATGCCTATGAACTGGGCTACAAGTATGCCCGGAACGGCATCACCGCCGAACTCTCGGGCTTCTATTACGACTACAAGAACCTGCAGGTCTCCAGCTTCCAGGCCGGGACCGCACGGATCACCAATGCCGCCAGTTCCGAGATCTACGGCATCGAAGGCCAGGTCAGCGCCCGCGTGACTTCGGATTTCACCGTCTCGGCCGGCGCGGCATGGACCCATGCGCGCTACAAGTCGTTCCCCAACGCGCCCTACTACCAGTTCGGCGATAGCGGCTTCCTGTTCGAGACAACGACCAACGCCAGCGGCTTCAAGATGCAGCGCACGCCGGAATTCACCGGCAACATCGCCGCCTCCTACGGCATCGACCTGGCGGAAGGACGGCTCAACCTGTCGAGCAATCTCTACTACACGTCCTCGTTCTATTTCGGCATCGCCGAACAGTTCAGGCAGAAGGGCTATGCCCTGCTGGGCCTGCGCGCGGAATGGACCGACGCCAGCGAGAAATACTCGGTCGCCGTGTTCGGCGAGAACGTGACCGACCATCGCTACCGTTCAGCGGTCAACTACGCTTCGCTCGGCATCGGCAGCGTCTGGGCAGCGCCCGCCACCTACGGCGTGACGCTCGGCGTCAAGTACTGAGACTGGCACGATAAGGCACGAGAGGGCGTACGATCCGCAGCGCCCCCTCGTGCCGATCAACACCTGACGTGCTGGACAGCTTGGAACAAGCCTGCCGCAGCCGCCTCTCCGTCCTGCACGGAAAACCGCCGTGGTAGCGTCCCATCACCGACACCCGCCGCCGGGGATCCTGATCTGCTGGATCGCCGGTGCCGCAAGCGTCGCCGCCGGGCCGGGACGGGTCCACGCCGCATAGCGGCCGTCCCGTCCTGAAATATTTCAGCATCATCCCTGCAATCTCATCTTGCGAATGAGAATGACTCTCATTAACAGCACGCCCTCAGGGAACTTCGAACACCACGAGGGGAATCATGTCCAAGAAGCCTTCGCCGGCGGCTGCGCGCCGCTCATTTCTGGCGCTTACCTGCCTTGCGCCCGCATTGGTGCCCGCGCTGGCCCACGCCGATACGGCGCCATCCGATAACGGGCAGGTGCTTGGCGGCGTGACCGTCAGCGATACCGCGATCGACACGCAGCCCGGCCGCACGCTGGAGTCCCCCAAGCGCACGCGCCCGGTCCGAGATACGCCGCAGACGATCACCGTGCTTGGCAAGGAAGTGATCGAACAGCAGAACCTGCTGACCCTGCGCGATGTCCTCTCGACCGTCCCGGGCATCACCTTCGGTGCCGGCGAAGGCGGCGGCGGTTATGGCGACAGCATCAATTTCCGCGGCTACAGCGCCAACAACGACATCACCGTCGACGGCGTGCGCGACAGCGCCCAGTACACCCGTTCCGACCCGTTCAACCTCGAACAGATCGAAGTGACCAACGGCGCGAACTCGGTAATGTCCGGCGCAGGCTCGGTGGGCGGCAACATCAATCTCGTCACCAAGCGCCCCAAGGCGGATGACGAGATGATTGTCACCGGCGGGGTTGGCACCGACAATTATTATCGCGCCACCGCCGACCTCAACAAGCGCGTCAACGACCTCGTCGCCGTCCGCCTCAATGCGATGTGGCACCGCAACGACGTGCCCGGCCGCGATGTCGAGGACTACAAGCGCTGGGGCCTCGCCCCCTCGGTCACCATCGGCATCGACGGCCCGACCCGCCTGACGCTCCAGTACCTCCACCAGGAGGACACCAATATTCCGCAGTACGGCCTGCCCTATTACCAGACCGCCACGAACGCCGGCATGGTGCCGGGCGTGCATCGCAGCGACTACTTCGGCTATCGCAACGTCGACAAACAGAAGATCAACGTCGACCAGCTGACCGCAACCTTCGAGCATGATTTCAGCGACGCGGTGTCGATCCGCAACCTGGCGCGCTGGCAGGACGTGACGCAGTTCTCGCGCGTCGATCCGCCCCAGGGCACCTATTGCCTGTCGAGCGGCGTCACGCCCGCGGGTGCCGCCTGCCCCGCCACGGTTCCGGCCGGTTACTACCTGCCCTCCGGCCCGCGCGGCAACACGCGTGACAGCGGCAACCAGCTGTTGTTCGATCAGGTCGACCTGACGGCGAAGTTCAACACCGGCGCGATCGAGCACACCGTCGACGTCGGCGCCGCCGCGACCTGGGAAAAGTACGACCTGTTCTCGGGCAGCTCGCTGCGCAATGCGGACGGCACCGCCTATTACACGGCCTACCCGCTGATGAATATCGACAACCCGAATGCCGTCATCACCGGCCCTGCGGGCTTCACCTATGGCAGCAACGTCTACACCGGCGCGCTGAACTTCATCCGCACGGCCCACCAGATGGGCGAGCAGACCAATGTCGCCGCCTACCTGTTCGACACGATGAAGCTGGGCAAGTTCGAACTGAACGCCGGCGCCCGCATCGAGCGCAACAGCGGCACCTATCGCAGCGACACGATCTCGGCGGTGCCCGCAACGCTGGGGGTAGTGACCCCGGGCACGCAGTTCAAGAACGCCGACACGCTGTTCTCCTACCGCGTCGGCCTTGTCTACAAGCCGGTCGAGACCGTCAGCCTCTATGCCGCCTACGGCAACTCGCGCACCCCGTCGAAGGCCTCGGTCAACGGCTCGTGCACGGCGGCGACCTGCAACATTTCCCCGGAAACCGCGACGAACTACGAGATCGGCGCCAAGGCCGAACTGTTCGACGGCGGACTGCTGCTCACCGCCTCGGCCTTCCGCAACGAGCGCGACAAGTACGCCGTTGCCTCGAACGACCCGACGGTAGTCGACCAGCAGCTTGACGGGCATTCGCGCGTTGACGGCATTGCCCTCGGGGCAACCGGCAAGATCACGCCGAACTGGTCGGTCACCGCCAACTACACCTACCTCAAGAGCAAGCTGGTGCAGTCGGTGTCGGACTTCTGCCTTGCCAATCCCGGCCAGGGCACCTGCACCAACACGGTGGCCGTTCCCAACCCCGGCGGCGGTTCGGACCTGACGCAGACGCCGAAGAATTCGGCCAGCCTGTTCACCACCTATCGCCTGCCATTCGGCCTGACGATCGGTTATAGCGCCACCTACCAGGGCTCGTTCGCGCTCAATACCCCCACGGCGACCTCGGCGGTCGTCTATCGCTCGGACGACTACCTGATCCACAACGCCTATCTCTCGTACGAGTTCACGCCGAACCTCTCGGCGCAGCTCAACGTCAAGAACATCGGCGACAAGCTCTACTTCCAGCGCGTCCGCAACAACGGCTGGGCGACCCCGGGCGATGCGCGTTCGGCGGTGCTGACCCTGACCGCGAAGATGTAACCTTCTCCCAACGGCCCGGCGGATGCCCTCTCCAGTGCGTCCGCCGGGTTTCTTTCGCGGCAATTCTTGACCGCGATCATTGTCAGGCCCCGATTATTGGGCAAGAGACGCTGCATGGTCATCGAAATTCCGGAACTGTTCCGCCCCGAAGAAGTGCGCGAACTGCGCGCCGCCCTCGAAACGGCGGACTGGGCGGACGGGCGCGCCACGGCCGGGCACCGCGCTGCCCGCGTCAAGGACAACGAACAGCTCCCGCTGGACCATCCGCTGGCCAGGGAACTGGCCGAGCGCGTGCAGACGCGTCTTTACCAGACCCCGCTGTTCATCGCCGCCGCCCTGCCCCAGCGTGTGCTGCAACCGCGCTTCTCGCGCTATGACGGACGCGGCCACTACGGCAATCACGTCGACAACGCGATTTTCCCGATCCCCGGCACCGGCGAGCATCTGCGCAGCGATGTCTCGAGCACCCTCTTCCTCAGCGATCCCGACGAATACGACGGCGGCGAACTGGTGATCGAAGACATGTTCGGCACCCACACGGTCAAGCTGCCGGCCGGCCACATGATCGTCTACCCCGGCAGCAGCCTGCACCGCGTCACCCCGGTCACGCGCGGCGTACGCTTCGTCTCGTTCTTCTGGACCCAGAGCTTTGTCGCCTCCCCCGAACGACGGCGGCTGCTGCTCGAACTCGACGGCGCCATCCAGTCGGTGGCAACCGACCATCCCGAACATGGTTCCATCGATACGCTGACACAGGTCTACCACAACCTGCTGCGACAGTGGTCGGTGACCTGAAAACCCAGCCGGCATCGGCAGGCCGCTTGCTCACAGAACCCGAAGTCCCAGCTGCGACAATAACTCGGCGGCCTGCACACGCGAAATGACCGCACCGCGAAACAACCGCGCGTCCATCAGTTCCACGCCGCCAAGGTCAGCGCCGCGCAAGTCGGCCTGCTCGAAGCGGCAGCCGTCGAGCGAGGCATTGCGCAGCGAGGAATCCTCGAACACCGCCATCCGGAAATCGCACTTGCGCAGATCGGCCTCGGAAAAATCGACCTGCCGGAACGTGCTTTTGCGGAACGCCATGCCGGGCAGACGGGCATAAGCCAGCAGCGCCTCCTCCAGCACGACGCCCAGCATGCCGGCATCGGTGAAGTCCGCGCCCGTCAGCTTGCAGCGCTGCAAACGCGCCGAAGTGAGCTTCGCACGCCGGAACGAGGCATTGTTGAAATCGCCGCCCGTCACGACGGCTTCGTCGAGGTCGGCCCCGACAAACGAGGCTTCACCGCCGCGGCACTGGAGAAACTGGCCCCCGCCAAGCCGCGCCCCGTCGAAGCGGGCACGGCGCAGCGAGCAGCGCTTGAACACCACCTCGCTCAAGTCGAGATCATGGAAATCGCCTTCATCCAGCGTGCACTCCACCAGCACACGCCCGCCGGCAGGCTCTGCGAGATCGGCCCGCCTGATCTCGAGGCCACAAATCGTTGCGCTGCTTTCCGCCGGATCGTTCATCCCGCCTCTATGAACACCGCGCCGTAGCGACACAACGCCCCCGATGCAGTGCGGAACTTGTCCCGGCCGCCTAGCCCACCGGATAATGCTGTGTTAGGCGCAGGGCAAGCCGGCAGGATGCTTTCCGCGTCCCACAGACTTTGGCGAATTCACAAGGCGTCACCGACATCGAGCGATTGCGACCCTCCCCGCCATCCCGCCAGGCCGTGCCTGCCGCGTCTTCTGACGCGATTTCCACATCGCATCGAACCCTGTCGACCGGCTGCGCGTTCTGGACCGCGCATGCAGCCCTGCCCGGCACGGTCTCCCGGCAGGGCTCTGCGGTACTGGCGCGCCTGAACAGCAATCGCCTGCGCGAACTCGATGGCTTCCTGAGCCATCTTATTGCCGACATTCTCTCCGCTGCCGGGGTTCCGCAGCCCGAAGCCCCCAAAGCCCTGCGCGAGACGAGCACCTTGCGCCGGCTGCGCACGGCCGAACGGCTGTTCGGACTGGACCTCGGCGCCGAACCTCGGCTGATCGCCGCGCAGCGGGCCGCCGCGGCGCTGCGGCGCCCGTTCGGGACGTTCTGCAAGGAGCGCCTCCGCCAGGATCTGCGCCGTGCCGCTGACCTGCCGGAAACATGGGGCGGCAACGGCCCCTGCCAGCTCGATGAAACGACGATCCGGGCGCTATGCGGATTCTACCGATCGCTGGGCGATGTCCTCGTCGATGCACTGGCGCGCCGCGGCGACATGTCCGGAAATGACACGGGCGCCGGTCCTGCCGCTGAACGAATTACCTGTGAAACCACGTCACGCAATGATAGCATTTTCAGGGAATCGGGAGCTCGTCGCTCCTGATCTGACCGAGGGGCACGCCATGCAAGCAGATCTGCTGACGCTCGAAGCTCTCATCACCGGCACCGCGATGGTCCTGCTGATGTTCGGACGCATGGCCGTCACCACCAGACGGGCCGCCATGGTAAGGGCGCGAAGCCGGAAAATCGCCTGACGGGAAATCCGGCGTCCGCCGTTCTGGCCTAGATCGTAAACTCGTAAACGGCACCGTCACCCTGCCCAGCCACCGCTGCGATAGAGCGTGTAGGCCGCCACGACAAAGATCAGCGCGGAAAACACCACTGTAAGCGCCCCGCTGCCCGACAGGCGCCTGGCGAGCACAGTGCCGCCGAGACCGCCCAGCACGCCTCCGGCAATGAACACCGCCGCCAGCGTCCAGTCAACGAGGCCGGACAGCGCATAGTTGAACGCCGTCGTCAGTCCGAACGCCGTCACCGCGACAAGACTGGTACCCACCGCGTTGATCATCGGCATACGGGTAGAGGCGACCAGCCCCGGCACGATCAGGAAACCTCCACCGATCCCGAAGAAGCCCGAAAAGGCTCCGGTTCCAAGGCCGAATGCAAGGACTTTGGGGGCATTTTCGCGGTTGCACTGAGCGCCGGGAACACCGGGATTGCCGCGCCCCCGCAGCATCAGGACGCCGACGACAACCATCAGCAGGGCAAAGGCGAAGAGCAGCTTCTGCCCGTCGATCGCCTTGCCCAGCGTCGATCCGGCAAAGGCACCGAGCACGCCCGCCACCGCGTATAACCCGCCGCAGCGCCATTTTACCGTGCCCGCACGCGCATGTTGCAGCAATCCGCTGGCAGCATTGGCGGCAACGGCCAGCGCACTGGTGCCGATGGCCACGTGCGGACTGGGCACACCGACGAGGTAGACCATCAGCGGCACCGCAAGGATCGAACCGCCGCCGCCAACGAGGCCCAGGGTAAATCCGACCAGCGCGCCCGACACCATGCCGAGCGCGAGATGAAGCATGTCCAGCATGGCAGGCTCCCCGAACTACTGCAGCGGTACCGGCTGCACGAGCCATTCGCGGCCCTTGAGCATACCGTGCCAGTAGATCGCCGGAAGTGCGTCCGCCTTGAGATGCCAGGCCAGGCGCGAAGGCCGCTTGCCCTCGATCAGCCAGGTCGGCAACGTTGGCGCGAGCTTGCCGCCGTAAGCGAATTCGGCAAGGACGATATGGCCGCGGTCTACCGTCAGCGGGCACGAGCCGTAGCCGTCGTATCCGGCAAGCGGCGCCTCGCCGTCGAGAACCGCCAGTGCGTTGACCGCCACGACCGGGGCCTGCTTGCGCGCGGCTGCGGCGGTCTTGGCATTGGCGGTGTTGCAACCATCGCCCAATGCAAAGATCTCCGGATAACGCACGTGGCGCAATGTCGCAGGATCGACTTGCGCATAACCGCCAGCATCGGCGAGCGGACTGGCCGCAACAATCGCGTTGGCCGCTTGCGGGGGAACCGCATGCAGCATGTCGAAGCGGCGGGTGACCTCGCCCTCGGCGGTGCGGAACGTCGCTTCCCGCGCCGGGCCATCGACCGCAACGAGGTTGGAACCGAACCTCAGGTCGATGCCGTAGCCGTGCACCGCCTCCATCAGCGCCGGCACATAATCGGCCACACCGAACAGCGCAGTCCCGGCATTGTGGAATTCCACCTCGATGCCGCCCAGCACGCCGCTGCGGCGCCACTCGCTGCACGAGAGGTACATGGCCTTTTGCGGCGCACCCGCGCACTTGATCGGCATCGGCGGCTGCGTGAACAGCGCCCTTCCCCCGCGCATCGCCCGCACCAGTTCCCAGGTGTAAGGCGCCAGATCGTAGCGGTAGTTCGAGGTCACCCCGAACTGGCCGAGTGCAGCCTCCAGACCGTCGACGGCTTCCCATGCCAGCCGATTGCCCATGGCAACGATCAGCACTTCGTAGGTCAGCCGGGTCCCGTCATCGAGCAGGATCGCCTTGCGATCGGGGTCAAAGCCGATGCAGCCCGCATGAAGCCAGTGCGCGCCCTTCGGCATGATCTTGCCGGTAGGCCGCACGGTGTCGCGCGGCTTGAACACGCCGCCACCGACCATCGTCCAGCCCGGCTGGTAATAGTGCTCCTCGCGCGGCTCGACGACAGCGATATCCAGGCCCTTGCGGCGCTTGAGCAACGAGGCGATGGTGGCGATTCCCGCCGAGCCCCCGCCGACGACCACCACGCGGTGATGCCGTTCATGCCGGAAGCCGAGCGCCAGCCGCGCGACCTGCTCCGCGCGGTTGCCGCTGCGGCACCAGGCCAGTACCGGCCCCGGCATCTCGCCAAGAGCCCGCGCGAATGCCTCGGCCTGATCGGCTGCGCTCACCTGACCGCCGATCGGCAGATGCCGCGCCGCAAGTCCGGCCTGCGCGGCGGCGGCGGCAAGTTCGGCCCAGGTTGGCTGGCCTGCCTCCTCGCCATCCGGGCGATTGCCGATCACCGCCCTGAACCCCAGTTCGGCGATGCGCGCCATATCCTCGGGCCGGGGCTGGTCGCAGATGGAAAGGTCGGGGGACAGTGTGCGGATCTGCATGGGGGGCTTGTTCCTTGAGGTAACGGAGAGCGTCAGGCCCGATCGAACAGGCGCAGGGCAATCATGCCGAGCACCATGCCGGTGACAAAAACGGCTGCAGGCAGCGGGTTCAGCGCCAGCGAGGCGAGAGCCGGTCCGGGACACAGCCCGCCGAGCCCCCAGCCGATCCCGAACAGTGCGGCACCGCCCACGAGGCGGGCATCGATGAGGCGTGTTCCGGGCAGCTCGAAGCGCTCGGCCGCCACCGGCTTGAGCATGCGCCTCTGCAGCCCCCAGGCCAGCGCCATCACGATGAGCGCTCCGCCCATGACAAAGGCCAGCGTCGGATCCCAGGCCCCGCCGACATCGAGGAACCCGCGTACCCGCGAAGGGTCCATCATGCCCGAAAGCGCAAGGCCGGCACCGAACAGCGTGCCCGACAGCAGAGCAAGGAGCGGTCGCGCGCTCACCAGCCTGCTCCCGCGAGATTGACCAGCGCGACCGTGGCCATACCGCTGGCCATGAATGTCGCGGTGGCGAGCAGCGAACGCGGCGAAAGTCGCGACATGCCGCAGACGCCGTGGCCACTGGTACAGCCGCTTCCCAGCCTTGTGCCGATCCCGGTGATGAGGCCAGCCACGCCGAGCAACGCCAGCGATGGCGGGAAATGCGCCGGAACCGGCCCCAGGAGCATGGACAGCAGCAAGGCGCCCAAAGGCAAGCCCGCAATGAACGATGCCGCGATCGACCAGGGTGTGCCGCCGCCCAGCGCCAACGTGCGACCGAGCAGCCCGCTGACACCGGCGATGCGCCCGTTGCCAAGCAGCATGATCGCGGCGGCCAGCCCGATAAGACCGCCGCCGGCAAGCCCGCGCAGCGGCGCGGCATGGGGAAATATCTCGGAAAACATAGGGATCATCGCAAGTCTCCCGTCAGTGCCCAGGGCAATCAGACCGCATTGACCGGCAGCTTGAGATACGTGACCCCATTGGCCTCCGGCGCCGGAAAATGCCCCGCGCGCATGTTCACCTGCACTGCGGGAAGGATCAGCGCCGGCATCGACAGTCCGGCATCGCGCGCCGTGCGCATGGCGACAAAGGCCTCCTGCGAGACCCCGTCATGGACATGGACGTTTCCCTTGCGCTGCGCCGCGACCGTGGTTTCCCAGGCGTAAGCATCCCGCCCCGGCGCCTTGTAGTCATGGCACAGGAACAGGCGTGTCTCCGCGGGGAGCGAAAGCAGGCGCCGGATCGAACGATAGAGCTGGCCGGCATCGCCACCGGGAAAGTCGGCGCGGGCGGTGCCATAGTCCGGCATGAACAGGGTATCGCCAACAAACACGGCGTCACCGATCACATAGGCCATGTCTGCAGGCGTGTGGCCGGGCACGTGGAGCGCCATGGCCTCCAGCCCGCCGATCCGGAAAGATTCGCCGTCGGTGAAGAGATGATCGAACTGCGAACCATCCCGCACGAAGTCGCCATCGGCGTTGAACAAGGTTCCGAAAACCTGCTGCACGCGCACGATCTCGGCTCCGATGGCAATCCGCCCGCCCAGCCGCTGCTGCAGATATGGGGCGGCCGAGATATGATCGGCATGGGCATGCGTTTCCAGCAGCCACGATAATTTCAGATTATTGCAAGTAATGTAGTCGACCACGCGTTCCGCCGAGGCATGGCGCGTGCGCCCGGATGCCGCATCGAAATCCAGCATAGAATCGATCACGGCCGCCTCTCGCGTCGCGGCATCATGCACCACGTAAGTCACCGTATAGGTGGACTCGTCAAAGAATGCGGCAATCTCCGGGCGCGGAGCATCGCCGCGCCGGGCCGCCTCGACAAGCACACCGCCCTCCCTCAGCGCGGGATCAGCAGGAACGGACTCGATCACGACTCATCTCCTTAGTTGCCACTTTATGTAATTATGAATGTTTCTTGCGTCAAGTCGCCGGTGCGGATAGGCTCGCTGCATGGACGACCTCGATACCGCTCTCGCACCGCCGACCCCGACGACCGCGACCGCCCTTCGCATCGGCGACCGGGCGCCCAACTTCCACGCCCGCTCCACCGCCGGCCCGGTCGAAATGGTGGCCTATGCGGGCCGCTGGCTGGTGTTCTTCTCGCATCCGGCGGACTTCACGCCGGTCTGCACCTCGGAATTCATCGCCTTCGCCAAGGCGGCAGGCCGTTTCGCGGAGCTGGACTGCGACCTGCTCGCGCTCTCGGTCGACAGCTTATATTCGCACTTTGCATGGGTGCGCGCCATCCGCGACCGCTTCGGCATCGAAGTGCGCTTTCCGATCGTCGAGGATCCGACACTGGTGGTCGGCCAGGCTTACGGCATGGTGGCACGCGATGCGCATGATGCCGGGGCGGTCCGCAGCGTCTTCGTGATCGATCCCCGGCAGGTGGTGCGCGCGATCATCACGTACCCCGTCGAGATCGGACGTTCGGTGGCGGAGATCCTGCGGGTGGTGGCCGCCCTGCAGGCCGCGGACGCCGGCAGCGGGTTCCCGCCCGAAGGCTGGCAACCCGGCGAAGCCCTGCTTATCCGGCCTGACCCGACGCTCGACAGCGTGTTCGCGGCAGAGGAACCCACCCGCTGGTTCCTCGAAGAGACGCGAGGATGACCGTGACCGGACCGGAACCCGCCACGATCGAGCTGCTCAAGGCCATCGCCCATCCGCTGCGCTATGCGATCCTCGGCTGCCTCGGACAGGGCGAATGCAATGTCGGTGAAATCGAGACAAGGACCGGCATCGGCCAGCCAGCCCTGTCGCAGCAACTGTCCGTGCTGCGACAGGCAGGCCTTGTCGCCACCCGGCGCGAGGCACGGCTGGTGTTCTACTCGGTCGCCCCCGCCGCGCTCGATGCGCTTTGCACCAGCCTCAAGTTCCTGCTGATGCCCGAGGGCCAAATGGCCCGGACGGAGGCCCGGCCCGACGCTTCGCCCCCCGCGAACCTCGGCGGTGCCGCGATGTTCGCGCGGCTTGGCTAGGCCGTAGACGCATAAACGGCCCAGGCCGCACATGCGCTTGAGGGCCGTGCACCGATCATGGTGCCCGGCCCCCGCAACGTCATCGGATCACGCGGTCAGTCGTGACCCTTGCTCATGAACTGTTCGACCACGTTGGACATGTCGAAGCTCTTGCCGCCCTGCACCGGCGGGTACTTGGCGAGCGTCATGAGATGCTCCTTCATCATCTCGCCCATCGGCCCGGTCTGCCACGACACCTTCTGGATCAGGTGACCGTAGGAATCCGAGCTATCGTAGCTTTCGAAGGGATCCATGCGGATGTTGAAGACCAGCGGCTTGGAGCGGCCGGTGATCGTGCCGTAGTAGTCCTCGGCGGTCGAGAAGTGCCACTTCCACGGCCCCATGCGCATCGCGGTGAGCTTGGATTCATTGTAGTGGAACACGTGGTTGCGTGCCGAGTCCTCGGCATCGCCCTTCCAGTAGGGAAGGTTGTTGACGCCGTCGATGTACTGCTGCTTTTCCGCCAGTACCTTCTCGTTGACGTCCTCGACACCGGCAGCCACCGCGAGCGTGGTGAACATGTCCTGGTGGCACTGGATGCCGTTCTTGAGCTGCAGCGGCTCGATCACGCCCGGCCACTTGAGCATCGAGATCACGCGAACGCCGCCTTCGTAGGTGGTCATCTTCTCGCCGCGCCACGGGGTGGTGGCGCCATGCGGCCAGGACGAATGCTCGGGGCCGTTGTCCGTCGAGTACCAGACGATGGTATCTTCCTCGAGGCCGTTTTCCTTGAGGAAGTCCAGCACGATGCCGATGTCATGGTCGTGCTGCATCATGCCCGAGCCATGCAGATCGCTCTCCGAGGTATACTTCTCGGCCGCGTAACGCCACTTGTCGTTGAGGCGGGTGTAGAGGTGCATGCGGCTGGTGTTGAGCCAGACGAAGAAGGGCTCGTCGGCATCCTTGGCGTTCTTCATGAACTCGAGCGCGGGCGGAATGAATTCCTTCTCGTCGATCTCGTGCATGCGTTCCTGGTGGAGCGGGCCGGTGTCGACGATCTTCTGCTTGCCCACCTTGCCGAAACGCGGATCCTCGGTGGGATCGTCGACATCGGTGGCCCAGGAATGGATCACGCCGCGGGCGCCGAACTTCTTCTCGTACTCTTCCAGGCTACCGGAATAGGCCTTGGCGAAGTTCTGGTAGTCGCGCTGCTCGTCCTCTTCCGACACGTTGAGGTGGTAGAGGTTGCCGAAGAACTCGTCGAAACCATGGTTGGTCGGCAAGTGCTCGTTGCGATCGCCAAGGTGGCTCTTGCCGAAGTGGCCGGTGCGGTAGCCCGCTGCCTTCATCACTTCCGCAAGGCAGGGCGAGGCAGGCTGAAGGCCCAGCGGCTCGCCCGGCTGGCCGACCGTCACCATGCCCGAACGGATCGGGTACTGGCCGGTGATGAACGAGGCGCGCCCCGCAGTGCACGAGGGCTGGGCATAGTGGTCGGTGAACCGAATCCCGGCATAGCCGATGCTGTCGATATTGGGCGTGGTGTAGCCCATCGTGCCGAGGCCATAGGCACTGATGTTCTGCCAACCGATGTCGTCACCCCAGATTACGAGGATATTGGGTCTCTTCGCCGGCATTGCTTCCTCCGTGGAATGGGTTGGAGGAAACTGGGGCTTCATCGCCAAGGCCGGTATCGGCATTTACCCCGATGGAAGGGGGATTCTTCCCCCACTCGCCCCCTCGTTCAGCCACATCCCGCGCGCGGGTAAATCCGCAATATACCGATGGCTTTCAGGCGGATAGTTTTCGCCTCCTAGCGCGAAAAACGGGTTCGCAGCCGAAGCCGCCCGCCCCCGCGCAGGCCATGGAGCAGGCGCGCCGCCAACTGCCGCACGGCAGGCATCGAATGGACGATGGGCGGAGCAACCCTGACGATTTCGCGAGTCATCAGGCATGGGATTTGGGACCGACAATCGAAAGACAACCTGGGGCAAGTCGATCCGGCTCGCCCTTGCTGCGGGGCTGCTGGGCCTGTCCGGCGCCCAGGCCCTGGCCGAAGACAAGCCGAAAGACGAACCCACCGAAACCGCCTCGCCCCCGTCCGATCCGCTGGAGCGCGAGAATCCGCGCAACATGCAGATCGGCATGATGGCCGCGATCGGCGCACAGGACGATGCTCTGCTCGCCCGTTACATCGAGACCGGCATCGAGACCGGCAAGGCCTCGCCCGAACAGGCCGCCGAGCAAGCGCGGCAATTCCGCCTGCTGCTGGACAAGGCCGGGTCCATCGCGCAGCGGCTGGCGCTGCCACTCGCCGCGGAAGGCGCGCTCGACGACGGCCTGCCTCCCGACGAGGAAAAGATCGGCAACCTGACAGCGGGCGGCGAAGAGATCCCGATCATCGCCAGACGCACCGAGGACGACGAAGGCCGCAAGATCTGGCGCGTATCGGCGCAAACGCTGGCGCAGGCACTCGCCGCCGAGCCGCCGCCACCGCCCGCAACCGAAGAAAGTCCGGTCGACGAAAGCCAGCGCAAGCTGGTCGTTCTGGGCGCGCCGCTGTCCAGCTGGGTCCTGCTGCTGGGCGTGGGGCTGACGATCTTTGCAGCCGTGGTCCTGCTGTTCAGGATCCTCTACCACCGCCTTGCGCAGCAGTCGGAGGACGGCAAGCCGCACCCGGTCGCCGCGATCATCTATGCCATGGTTCCGCCGGCCACGCTGATGGCGATCTACCAGACGATCTCCACCATTGCCGAACCGCTGGGCATGGGCCTTGCCGAACGCGCGGCCATTGCCCGGCTGTCCGGCATCGTCGTCTGGGCCGGTGCGACATGGCTGGCCTGGCGGCTGGTCGCCGTCGCTGGCGATTTCATTTCCGACCGCTTCCGCGCCACCGGCCATGCCCAGCGCATCGGCATGACCGGCTTCATCATCCGATCGATCCGCCTGCTCATACTGGCCATCGCCATCGCCGCATTCCTGGCGACTTTCGGCATCGACGTCACCGCGGGCCTCGCCGCGCTCGGGATCGGCGGTCTTGCCTTCGCCCTGGGCGCCCGGCAGGCGGTGGAGGACCTCATCGGCGGCATTGCCTTGCTGCTGGACCGGCCGGTCCAGGTCGGGGACCTGTGCCGCATCGACGGTGAGGTCGGCCGGGTGGACGAAATCGGCCTGCGCTCCACCCGCATCCGCACCCGCGACCGTACGATCCTGACGATCCCCAACAGCCAGCTTTCCGACAGCAAGATCGAAAACCTGGAAAAGCGCGACCGCTTTTTCGTCAGCCAGAAAGTGGGCGTATCCTATTCCGCCGGAGCGGAGGGCCTCGCCCGCGCGCTTGAGGTGCTGCGCAGCACCCTGACCGAGGATCCGCATTATATTCCCAGCATCTGCCCCATCCGGCTACTGGGCTTCACCGACGGCTGTTTCGAGATCGAAATTCACGCCCACTTGCGCTGCCCCAGCCATTCGGAAGGCTTCCTGCGTCAGGAAGCCCTGATGCTGGCGGTATTGCGAGCATTCGAGCACGAAGGGCTGGAAATCGCCGTTCCCGGCCGCCGCCTGACCATGGAGCCGGACAGTGCCCGCGCCGCATCGGGTTTTCCCGGATTTCCCCCGACGCCAAATCCGGGAAAACCCTGATAAATTACCGCCCGTCGTGGCTGTACATTTCACCAGTCGACCAACGTGCGAAGGACGACCTCCATGGTGTTTTCCCATTACCGGCAGACGGGGCGGTCCAGTGTCGCGCGATTATCCGCAAGGTCGGAAAACAGGGAGCCTTTCATGAACATAGCTGCGCCGAGAAGGCAGGAACGTACGGCTCATCCAAGCGCTCATGGAGGACTGGCGGCAGCGGCCGTGCTGCTCGGCCTCACCTGGGCGCCCGCCCTCTGCGAGGCGCAGACACTGGACAACGACTACTGGATTTCCGCACAGAGTTATTACCCAAGCGTGGACACGAATGTCCGGGTCTCCTCCAAGACGGCCGAGACGGTCGGCACCGATATCGACTTCGAGAAGGACCTGGACCTCGACAAGCGGGACGTTCTGCCCGCCGTCAGCGCGGGCGCGCGCTTCGGCCATGTGATTGTCGGTTTCGATTTCTTCAAGCTGAAGCGCAGCGGTTCGATCGCCCTGCAGCGCGACATCACCTTCGACGACACCGTCTATCCCGCCTCGGCCCAGCTCGACAGCAGCTTCGACAGCGACATCTATCGCCTGACGGTGGGATATGCCTTTGTCCAGCAGGACAACCTCGAACTCGGCGCCGCGATCGGTCTGCACGCCACGCGCTTCAACCTGGCCCTGTCCGGCGAGGTCAACGTGGGTGAAGGATCCGTCCAGGCCGAACAGCGCCGCAAGGACTTCCTCGCCCCGATCCCGACCGTGGGCCTCTTCGGCACCTATCGCATCGCGCCCCGCCTCGAGGCGAGCGCGCGCATCGATTACCTCTCGCTGAAGATCGACCAGTACGACGGCCGGCTGATCAATGCGCAGGCGGGTGTGAACTACAGCATCCTCAAGAATCTCTCGCTCGGCATCGCCTATCGTTACGTCGACTACCGGGTGGGCATCGACAAGGACGCATGGAGCGGCCGCGTCCGCTACAAGCTGAACGGACCGGCGGTAGTGCTGCAAGCCTCGTTCTGAGAAACAGGAAGGCCTCCCTCCCCGGCGGATCGCCGGGGAGGGAGGCCTTTCCTTTTGCCCGCTCTATGCGATGTTCAGGCGGACGGCTCGGCCCGGTCCAGCATGCGCATCAGCGGAATGCCGATGATCGTCGAGACCACCATCGACAGCAGGACCGCCGCCGGAACCAGGGTGGAATCGGTCAGCGCATGGCTGGCAATGGCGATGGCCGCACCCGGATGGCGGCTCGATGCCGCCAGCGCCAGCGCGGCGCGGTCTCCCGGGTTGGGACCACCCAGCAGGGGCTTTGTTGCATAACAAGGTGATGGATTCCCTTGAGGAATCGGATGTCATAGATGGGCCGGATGCCCAGACCGACCCCGCCGAAGTATCGCACGACCAATTGGCCCGAATATAATGCAGCGCTCCGGCGGCGAGGCTCGCTGGATGTGTGGTTCGACCCAGGGATGGACTGGTTTGCGGCGCCCGATGGTCGGCCTGGTCGGCCGCTGCGGTTTTCGGACCGGGCGATCGAGTTCTGCCTGACGCTGAAAGGGTTGTTCCAACTCCCGCTGCGGCAGGTGACGGGTCTGGTCGAGAGCCTGCTAAGGATGGCGGGTCTGGACTGGCCGGCACCGGATTATACGACGCTGTGCCGGCGCCAGAAGAGTTTGTCGGTTGATCTGGGCGCGCGCGCCAGCGCGGGAGGCCTGCACCTGCTGGTCGACAGCACCGGGATCAAGATGATCGGTGAGGGGGAATGGAAAGCGAGGAAACACGGCGTTTCTTACCGCCGCCAGTGGCGCAAGGTGCACATCGGCATCGACGCGGAAACCTTCGATATCCGAGCGATCGAGGTCACAAGCAATGCCGTCGGCGATGGCCAGACGCTGCCCGATCTGTTGGCGCAGATCCCCGAGGATGAGACCATTGTCACCGTCGGCGGCGACGGTGCCTATGACACCAGAGGTTGCCACGCGGCCATCGATGCGCGCGGTGCCGACCCGGTCATCCCGGTTCGCCGCAACGGCAAGGCATGGACCGAGGACGGCCCCGGCGTCGAGGCCCGCAACGAGACGTTGCGCGCGATGAAACGCCTGGGCAGGGCAATTTGGAAGAAATGGAGCGGCTACCATCGACGCAGCCTGGTCGAGACCAAGATGCACTGCTTCAAGTTGCTCGGTCCGCGCGTCGCCGCGCGCACCTTTGAGCGTCAGATAACCGAGCTCAAAGTCCGTGCTGCAATCCTCAATCGCTTCTCGCAAATCGGAACGCCCAACACCGTACGGGTCGCATAATAATTACAAGTAATCATAATTTTACGCCTGTCACGCGTTATGCAACAAAGCCGCGGCATACCGAACTCGACCAACTGCTCATTGGCCCAGGTGCTCGCCAAGCCCCTGAAGCCGTGTACGGTTTGGCGGCTGTGGTATCCGAGGCGATAGAGCGCGTAGATCATTGTGTTCTCTGAAAGCGGCTTGTTCGGGCCGTTGCCCGGGAAGAGAAACTCGCCAGGCGCTGCTGCTATCATGGATTTCGCGATGTGCGTTGCCTGCTGCGAGAGGGGTACCAAATGCTCTCGTCCCATCTTCATTCGCTCGGCTGGTATGCGCCAGACGGGCGATTTGCCGCCCAGGTCTTCAAACTCGGATTTGGCGGCGAACCGGAGTTCCTTGGTTCGAACCCAAGTCAGGAGTGCAAAGAGAACTGCATCACGGGTGATCGCGGACCGCCGTTCGCCCTCTTCCTGGTAGGCATGCAGCTTCTCGATGAACGCGGGCAACTCGCTGAGCGGCAGCCGGCTCATATGCTTCACTCTTGGTCGCGGCTTTAGAGCCCCGCGCAAATGTGTCGTCGGATCGTTCGTTGCCAAGCCACACGCGATCGCAAACTGGAAGACTTGCCCCACCCCTTGTTTCGCACGCCGGCTGATATCGAGCGCGCCTCTTGCTTCGATCTTGCGGATCATGGCCAGGACGTCGGGTGCCGTGATTTCATTCACGAGTTTCTCGCCGATGACTGGAAAGACGTCCCTTTCCATGCGCGACCAGACGCGTTCGGCATGCGCGGCATTCAACGCGCTCTTTCGATTTTCATGCCAGCGCTTTGCGACCTCGAAGAAGGTGGCTCCTTCCTGCGAGATCACTTCTCCCTTGGATTTCATTGGATCCTTGCCCTCGGCTAGCAACGCCTTTGCGGCTGTGCGCTTGTCGCGCGCGGCAGCTATCCCGAGATCTGGGTAAGCGCCGAAGGAGAGCAACTTCTCCTTGCCCGCAAAGCGGTACTTCATCCGCCATAACTTTGACCCGTTCGGCTGTACGAACAGGAACAAGCCCTCCCCGTCGGCCATCTTGTAGGCGCGCTCGCGTGGCTTGGAATTTCGGGCCTGAATCTCCGTGAGAGGCATTGGGGGTATCGCTCCTTTCCGATACTCCGCGAAAATACCCCCAAAATACCCCCACACCAAATCCGGCTGCATGTGGAAGACCATGGGCGCATGCGGACGCGAATCACCCGCAAACCTCTGCTTTTCTTTCGATTTTCGGAAAAATGCGGAAGCTAGTGGAAGCTTCCGGATCAAGGAATGGTAGCGGAGGAGGGACTCGAACCCCCGACACGCGGATTATGATTCCGCTGCTCTAACCAGCTGAGCTACTCCGCCATACCAAGGCCACCGCATAGGTGGCTCTGCATGGTGCCGCGGGGAGCGCCCCGGGCAGGTGCGTGCCTCTAAGGGGAAGGTTGCCCGCGGTCAACACCCAAAAAGCACTTTAGCCGCGAAATTTTACGATGCGAATTTCCCGCCAGAGCCCCTCCTCCCACGCGTAGAGCCCGAAGCCCCGGAACCGAAACGAAACGGGCGCCAGTTCCGCCTGCAATCGGGCCTGCAAGGCCTGCGCCTGCGCCGAGGAGACCTTGTTCTGCACCGTCACATGCAATCGCAGCGGACGGCTGTCCTGAACCGTGAGCAGGCCGTGCATGCGATCGGCGATCCGCGCATGCAGGTCTTCCATCGCCGGGCTGTGAACCGCCAGCGCCGTGCCGCGTTCCAGCTTCATCAGCCCTGAAATCCGTGCAGGCGGCGGTGCCGAGCGCGCTAGCTCGCCGAGAATCGCTATGAGTTCGGCCTCCACGGACGGCGGCAAGGCGTGAAACAGCGTGACGTGCGCCCGCAGGCGGTTGCGCTCCGGAGGATAATGTGCCCGGCGCAGGCCATCGGCCCAGCCCAGCACGTCGGCGGGCAGTTCCGCCGTAACCAGCAACGGCGCACCGGGTCGGCGCTCGCTTGCCAGGATCTCACCCGCTCTGTTCATGCCTGCTCCCGTCTCACCCCGCCTCGATAGCGGGCGATTCCCACTCCCACCACGAGCGGATTGTCAGCGGGCAGTCCATGCGGCAGGATCGCCCTATCCTATGGTGGTGCACCTGGGGAGAGCAACATGCGCAGGTTCTGGATCATCGCCTCCGGCATCCTGGTGTGGAACCTGCTGGGCGACGCCGCCTATTTCATGCAGGCCAGCACCGATCTCGACGAACTGGCCCGAACCGATCCGGTCGCCGCCCAGGCCTTGATGCAGATGCCCGCCTGGGCCTGGGGCGCCTATGCGATCGCGGTATGGAGCGGAACCCTGGGCGCGCTCCTGCTGCTGATGCGACGCGGAAGCGCCTGGGCCTTCTTTGCGCTGTCGCTGGCGGGCGTGATCGTGCAGTTCGGCTGGAGCTTCCTCGATTTCGGGATGCTGGGCGCCAAGGGACCGGCTTCGGCGATCTTTCCGCTGATGATCCTGGCGATCGCGATCGCATCGGTCACGTATGCACGCCGCAAGCGGGCCGACGGCACGTTGCATTGACGCAGGCCCAGGGCATTGGCGCGGGCCCTTGGCAAACGGCCCGGGGCGGGCAGCGGGCGCCACGCCCCCCCCCCCCCTTGTCCGCGCCCGTCCGCGCCCGTCCGCGCCTGACCGCCCCTGCCCGTTTATCGCGACCTCAGATCTCGCCGCGCGCGCGGCGGATCGCGAACCACTTCTTCACGTTCTCGTTGTGCTCGGCCAGCGTCGAGGCAAAAGCGTGGCCACCGGTCCCATCGGCAACCATGTAGAGCGCGCCGGTCTTGGCCGGGTGCAGCACCGCCTCGATAGAGGCCTTGCCCGGGTTGGTGATCGGGTACTTGGGCAGGCCGGGCATCGAGTAGGTATTGTAGTCGTTGACGGCGCGGATCTCCGACTGGAGGATCCGGCGGCCGAGCGGCTTGCCCCGGGTGATCGGGTAGATGATCGTAGGATCGGCCTGCAGCGGCATGCCGATGCGCAGGCGGTTGGAATAGAGCCCGGCCACCATCGTCCGCTCGGAGGGCTTGCCGGTTTCCTTCTCGACGATCGAGGCAAGAATGACGGCCTGCCCGGGCGTCTTCACCACCAGACCCTGGTCGCGCTTGTCCCAAAGTTCGGCCAGCGTCCGCCGCATGGCCGCCTGCATGCGGCGCAGCACGTCCTCACGGCTTTCACCCTTGCCGAAGGCGTAGCTGTCCGGGAGGATCGAGCCTTCGTCCGGCACGGCGACGTCGCCGGTCAGACCGCTCTGCGCCATCAAGCGTTCCTGCACCATGATCGAGGGCATGCCCTCCGGCACGGTGACGAAGCGGCGGATCACATCGTCGCTGGAGATGATCGCCAGGATGCGCGAGGAACTGGCGTGGGCGGGAATGGCGAACTCGCCCGCCTTGATCGCGCCGCCGCCGCCGAACACGCGGGCGCGCAGCGCAAAGCCGCTGGCAGAGCGGATCGCGCCCTGTTTTTCCAGCCGCTCTGCCACCGAGGCGAGGCTCGCCCCGTTGGGAACAATGAAATGGGTGTCCTTCGCGAGCGGGCCGGAACCGTACCAGCCGCCCACGAAGGACCAGAGGGCGATCACCGCCGACAGGCCGATGGCCGCGACGATAAACCAGTTGCGCCGCGACATCATCGCCTCTTCAGCCTTTCGCGATCAGTCGATCTTGCGCATCACCAGGCTGGCGTTGGTGCCGCCGAAGCCGAACGAGTTGTTCAGCACCGCGCGCACCTCACGCTTGCGCGCGACGTGGGGAACCAGGTCGACGCCCTCGCAGCCCTCGTCCGGGGTGTCGAGATTGAGCGTGGGCGGCACGATCTGGTCACGCATCGCCAGGATGCAGAAGATCGATTCGACCGCGCCGGCACCGCCGAGCAGGTGGCCGATGGCCGACTTGGTCGAGCTCATCGACACCGAGCCGATGGCATCGCCGAACAGGCGGCGCACGGCGCCCAGTTCGATGGTGTCGGCCATGGTCGAAGTGCCGTGGGCGTTGATGTAGTCGATGTCGGCCGGGGTCATGCCCGCCTTCTTCAGCGCCATCTGCATCGAGCGGTAGGCACCGTCGCCGTCTGGATGCGGAGCGGTGACGTGGAAGGCATCGCCCGAAAGGCCGTAGCCGATCACTTCGCAGTAGATCTTCGCGCCGCGGGCCTTGGCGTGCTCGTATTCCTCGAGGACAAGAACGCCGGCGCCCTCGCCCATGACGAAGCCGTCACGATCCTTGTCGTAAGGGCGGCTCGCCTGTTCAGGGCGGTCGTTGTAGCTGCAGTTGAGCGCGCGGGCCTGCGCGAAACCGGCAATGCCGATCGGGCAGACAGTCGATTCGGCGCCGCCCGCAAGCATGATGTCGGCATCGCCGTCCTTGATCATGCGTGCGGCATCGCCGATCGAGTGGGCGCCGGTCGAGCAGGCGGTGACGACCGCGTGGTTCGGCCCCTTGAGGCCGTACTTGATCGAGACCTGGCCCGAGATCAGGTTGATCAGGCGGCCGTGGACGAAGTGCGGCGAGACGCGGCCGGGGCCCTTTTCGGCCAGAACCAGCGATTCGCTTTCGATGCCCGGCAGACCGCCGATGCCCGAACCGATCGAGCAGCCCGCCATGAGCTTGTCTTCCTCGCTCATGTCGGTGAGACCGGCGTCCTCGAGCGCCTGGCCAGCGGCATCGATGCCGAAGACGATGAAGGGATCGACCTGGCGCTGGATCTTGTGATCAACGCGCTTGCCGGCATCGAACCCGTACTCATGATCGGCCGGCTTCACTTCGCAGGCGATCTGGCACTTCTGGTCCGAAGCATCGAACTTGGTGATCGGACCCGCACCGCTCTTGCTAGCAAGGATGTTGGCCCAGGTGGTCTCGACATCAGCCCCGAGCGGGGTGACCAGACCAAGACCGGTTACGACGACGCGACGCATTCACGCTCTCCAAAACTCAAATAGGCCGTGGTTGCACCGCTGGAAACTCCACCGGCAGAAACGGCAACAGGCCCGCCCCCTTAGAGGTCGAGCCTGTCGATTTCAATCCGTGAGTGGACACAAGGCGCCCCGGCCGAGACCGGAGACGCCATTGTGACCGAAGGCCGGATCAGCCCTTGTTCTCTTCGATGTACTTGATCGCATCGGAGACGGTGCTGATCTTTTCAGCCGCATCGTCCGGGATCTCGACGCCGAATTCTTCTTCGAACGCCATGACCAGCTCGACGATGTCGAGCGAGTCAGCGCCCAGATCGTCGATGAAGCTTGCTTCTTCGGTGACCTTGTCGGCTTCCACGCCGAGGTGCTCGACGACGATCTTCTTAACCCGATCGGCGGTATCGCTCATGTGAATAGACCCCTTCAAAAATCGGTCAGTATTGTATCTCGCCAGCCGCCCTAATGATTGGGCGGGGCGCTGGCAAGCCTCGCGCGCAAGTTGGTGCCGTCGCGCGAGGCATCGCAGGCGTCCTTATCGACCTGCGCCGGGCTTTTCCAGCCCATATCGCCCATTCTTCAGCCGCCTCGGCGAAAAAGACCCCGGAAAACCGGGGTCTTCTTTTGGAGGCAAACAGCCTGCTGTCAGGCCGCCGGCTTCTGCGGCTCCACTACACGCATGTGCAGTTCGCGCAGCTGCTTGGGCTCGGCCGGGGTCGGCGCGCCCATCAGCAGGTCTTCGGCGCGCTGGTTCATCGGGAACAGCGCCACTTCACGCAGGTTCTGCGCGCCGCAAAGCAGCATCACGATGCGATCGACACCGGCCGCCATGCCGCCGTGCGGCGGGGCGCCGTACTGGAAGGCGCGGTAGAGACCGCCGAAGCGCTCCTCGACGTCAGCCTTGGTCAGGCCGACCATCTCGAAGGCCTTGACCATCAGTTCCGGCGACTGGTTACGGATCGAGCCCGAGGCGATTTCGAAACCGTTGCAGACGAGGTCGTACTGGTACGCCTTGATCGTCAGCGGGTCCTGGCCTTCCAGCGCTTCCATGCCGCCCTGCGGCATCGAGAACGGGTTGTGCGCGAAGTCGACCTTCTTGTTGTCCTCGTCCCATTCGTAGAACGGGAAGTCGACGATCCAGCACAGCTCGAAGCGGTCCTTGTCGATCAGGTCGAGCTGCTCGCCGGTGCGGATACGGGCGAGCCCTGCCAGCTTGGCGGCCTGCTCTTCCTTGCCGGCGGCGAAGAACACGCCGTCGTTCGGGCCAAGGCCCAGCGCCTCGATCAGCGCGGCGGTCTTTTCCTCGCCGTGGTTCTTGGCGATCGGGCCGCCGGGGACGCCGTCCTTGATGTTGATATAACCAAGGCCCGAATAGCCTTCACCGCGCGCCCAGACGTTCATGTCGTCGAAGAACTTGCGGCTGCCCGCGCCCGCACCCGGAGCCGGGATCGCGCGGATCACGCCGCCGTTCGCGACAATGCCCGCAAAGATGCCAAAGCCCGATTCGACAAAGTGCTCGGTCACGTCCTTGATGATCAGCGGGTTGCGCAGATCGGGCTTGTCCGAACCGTAATCCAGCATCGACTGGGCGTGCGGAATGCGGCGGAAGCTGCCTGCCGGGGTGACCGGCTTGCCTTCGGCGAAATCGGCGAACACGCTCTGGAGCACCGGCTCCATGGTTTCCCAGATCTCTTCCTGGGTCACGAAGCTCATTTCGAGGTCGAGCTGGTAGAACTCGCCCGGCAGACGGTCGGCGCGCGGGTCCTCGTCGCGGAAGCAGGGGGCGATCTGGAAGTAGCGGTCGAAACCGGCGACCATCAGCAGCTGCTTGTACTGCTGCGGCGCCTGCGGCAGCGCGTAGAACTTGCCGGCGTGGATGCGGCTGGGCACCAGGAAGTCGCGCGCGCCTTCGGGCGACGAGGCAGTCAGGATCGGCGTCGCGTATTCGGTGAAGCCGATGCCTTCCATCTTGCGGCGCATGTCCGAGATGATCTTGGTGCGCTTGACGATGTTGGCGTGCAGCGTCTCGCGGCGCAGGTCGAGAAAACGATAGCGCAGGCGGATATCCTCGGGATATTCCTGCTCGCCGGCGACCGGCATCGGCAGTTCCTCGGCCTTCGCCTGGACGGTCACGGCGCGGGCGTAGACCTCGATCTCGCCGGTCGGCAGGTTCGGGTTCACGGTGGAGGCGCTGCGGGCCTTCACTTCGCCCTCGATGGTGACCACCGATTCGACACGCAGCGAATCGAGCACGGCCAGCGCCGGGCTGTCGCTGTCGGTGACGATCTGGGTGATGCCGTAGTGATCGCGCAGATCGACGAAGAGCACGCCGCCGTGATCGCGCTTGCGATGCACCCAGCCCGAGAGGCGGACGGCCTGGCCGACCTCGGCAGCGGTCAGGGCGCCGCAGGTGTGGGAGCGATAGGGATGAGTCATGGCGGGCTCGCGCTTCTCTTGATCTGAAACAGGTTGCAAGCCGTGCCCCCTAGTCGAGTGGCCGGATTATTTCCAGATGGGGATTTGCATTCGCGCGCCCCGCCCGGCCCTGGACACGCTCCACCCCGCCTTTGACGCACTTTTGCCCCGCATGCGCAGCCGCTGCCGCAAGCGCGCGCGCCAGACATAGCGGCCGCGGTAACCCGGTATCAACCATTGCGGAGCTATCCCCGCATCAAAGGGTCTCATGGAGAATGACAATGCTTGCGGACGTCACGGTCGACGGCAGGCCGGAAAGCCAATTCCGCCTCGCGATCGAGTCCATGCTGCGCGCCGGCGACGCCGATCAGGCCGCCCGCGCGCTCAAGGCCGAACTTGGCTACTTGTGCGGCGAGGGACAGCCCCTGCCCGCGCGCTTCCGGTTCATTGCCGCGTCGGAACTCGAAGTCACCGGCTGGGACCGCCTGATCGAACGGATCGGCGAACTCGACAGCCCCGGCGATCCGATCACCGCGATCGGCATCGATGTCTGCGGAATGCAGGCGGGTTTCGGCGGCGCCCCCACTCTCGCATTCGAGACCACATATTATACCGACCAGGCCTGGGGCTTCTCCCACGCCGATCGCGACGGACTCTGCGCCGGCTATACCGGCACGACCAATGCCTGGCAGGGGGCTTTCGAGGACCTCGACGACACCTTGCGAGTAGCCGGGCTCGACGATCTCAACGCCGTGATCGCCGCGCTTGAGAACCATTGCCGCAGCGGCAGCGCAACACCCGAGGAACAGCGCGGCTTCGTGGTCGGTGCCTGCTATCTCGCCGTACTGATCCACCAGGCCGTGCGCGACAAGGTTGCCGCAGAGGGACTTCCCCGCGCCATGGCGGTGCTGGTGGGCAGCAACGAGGCCTACCCCTGGTTCGAGGCCCCGGCCGCGAGTGCGCGCGATGGCTTCGTATCGACCGGACCGGCGCCCGCCGCCCGCGGGATCGGCGCCGTGCTGGAGCGCCGCCCGCTGGACCTCGGCGCGCATCTTGCCGCGATGCCCGCGCCGCCCCCACACCTGCCCTCTTTGGACCTGCCCTCATCGGACCTGACGCCGTCCGATCTGCAGCCCACCGAACTCCCGGCGCCGATCTTCGATACCGGCCGCGCGCCTTTTGCACCGCCGCTGGCGCAAGAGGAGGCATCGACCGAGACCGCGCCGCCGCTGTTCGGCGCCCCCGGGCAGCCCCCTTCCGCCGATGAACTGCCCGGCAGCGTGTTCCGCCAGTACCCGCAGGCACAGGAACGGATCGACTTTGGCGCGGCCGATTTCGAGGCTGCCGGCTTCGACGACTGGCCCGCCGAAACACAGCACCATGACCTCGAAAGCGAGGAAACGGCGGAGCTGGCCGCAACCGACGCCGCAACCGACTATGCCGCGCTCGACGGCCTGCGCATGGCGGCGACCGCCACGCCTGCGACCGCGCCCCTTCCGGTTCTCGAACCCGCACGCGAAGCGATGCCGGTTCAGGAGGACGAGGAAGCGCTGCACCTGCCGCCGCCGGGCATCCACGTCACCGGCACCCAGCTGCGCCGCCGCTTCGTCGACCGCGAGACCATCGCGATCGAGGAAGAGCGCCCGGCCAGCCTGGTCAGCAGCCTGCTCGAACGCCTGTTCGGCAAAAAATAGCATCGTCGCCGGATTTCTCCGACAAAACTGGGAGTCGGACCGGTCGGGGAGATTGATCCCCCGCCCGGTTCGGCGTAACGCCGCAGTCGCAATGATCATTCACCCGCTTATTACAAAGACGGAAGAGCTCGCCGCTCTGTGCGAACGCCTCGCGAAATCGGATTTCGTGACGGTGGATACCGAGTTCATGCGCGAGAACACCTATTGGCCCGAACTCTGCCTCGTGCAGATCGCCAATACCGAGGAAGCCGCCGCCGTCGATCCGAAGGCGGACGGGCTCGACCTGTCTCCGCTGCTCGACCTGCTGACCGACAACGAGGACGTGCTCAAGGTCTTCCACGCCGGCGGCCAGGACGTCGAGATCATCTACAACTTCACCGGCCGCACCCCGCATCCGATCTTCGACACGCAGATCGCGATGATGGCGATCAGCCAGTCGGAGCAGATCGGCTATTCGAACCTGGTCGAATCGTGGCAGGGCCTGACCATCGACAAGGGCGCCCGCTTCACCGACTGGTCGCGCCGCCCGCTGACCGAACGCCAGATCGAATACGCCATCGGCGACGTCACCCATCTGGCCAAGATCTTCCCCAAGATCCTCAAGCGCCTGATGAAGACCGGGCGCGGCCAGTGGCTTGACCAGGAAATGGAAAAGCTGGCCGATCCGGCCAACTACCGCAACGACCCCACCGAGGCGTGGAAGCGCATCAAGGCCGCCGGCCGCAACGCCGCCATGCTCGGCCGCCTCAAGGCCATCGCCGAATGGCGCGAGATCGAGGCGCAGGGCAAGAACATCCCGCGCGGCCGCATCGCCCGCGACGAGACACTGGCCGACCTCGCCAGCCACCCGCCCAAGCAGCAGTCGGACCTTGCCAAGGTGCGCGGCCTCTCGCAGGGCTGGAAGGACAACGACATCGGCAAGCGCCTGATGAACACCATCGCCAAGTCGCAGCCGCTGACCGATGACGAGATGCCGCCGCGCGCCCCGCGCGGTGCGCCGCTCGGCAAGGAAGGCTCGCTGGTGGCGGACCTGCTCAAGCTGCTGCTCAAGATCCGCGCGCGCGAGATCGACGTGGCCGCCCGCCTGCTGGCGCGCAGCGAGGACCTCGAACTGCTGGCCGCCGGCGTGCGCAAGAACCTGCCGATCCTGGAAGGCTGGCGCTACGAAGTCTTCGGCCATGATGCCCTCGACCTCGTGGAGGGCAAGCTCGCCTTCGCGGTCGTCGACGGCAAGCTGAAGATGACTCGTGTCGAGGATGCGGAAGAGGTGCCGGTCACCGAGTGACCGGCCTGCCCTCAATTCACGGATCGCGCGCAAATGGTTGGCGAAGCGCCCCTCTTCGTGCGATAGCCCGCGCGTGACCGTCTATCAGCCCACGCTCAAGCAGCTTCAGTACCTTGTCTCGCTTCATGAGCATGGCCATTTCGGCCGTGCCGCGGATGCCTGCTTCGTCTCGCAGTCCACGCTTTCGGCGGGCCTGCGCGATCTGGAGGCCCTGCTCGGCGTCACGCTGGTCGAACGTACCAAGCGGGCGGTACGCTTCACCCCGCTGGGCAATGCCGTAGTCGAAAAAGCCCACCGCATCCTGCGCGAGACCGAGGAACTGTCGGATCTCGTGCAGTCGAGCGGAAAGCCGCTCTCGGGCGAAGTGCGCATGAGCGTGATCCCGACGATCGCGCCGTTCCTGCTCCCCCGCATGCTGCCGCGCCTGCGCCGCGAGCGCCCGAACCTCAAGCTGTTCCTGCGCGAGGAACCCAGCCAGGCCGCCATCGAATCGCTCCACCACGGCCGCGCCGACTGCGTGCTGCTCGCCCTGCCCTACGCCACCGGCGAAGTGGAGAAGGAGACCATCGAGCTCGACGCCTTCTACGTCGCTTTTCCCAATGACGATCCGCGCAACCCACCCGAGGAAGTCGGCCCCGACATCATCGACGAGCATCGCCTGCTGCTGCTGGAAGACGGGCACTGCCTGAAAGACCACGCGCTGGCGGCCTGCAACCGCCCGGAACTGCGCGCTTCGGCGACGATGATCGGCACCAGCCTGCACACCCTGGTGCAGATGGTCGACAACGGGCTCGGCCTGACGATGCTGCCGGAAATGGCCATCGATGCCGGTATCCTGAACGGCACCAATGTGGTCGCCCGCCCGCTCAATTCCCCCCACGCCAACCGCGAGATCGCGCTGGTCTGGCGCCGGAATTCGCCGCGCGCGGAAGAATTCCGACTGCTCGCGGACGAACTGCGCGCCGGTTAGCCCCGGCGGCGCAGCCCCTGCAGCGCCATGCCGACCGAAGCGATGGCGATGCCCAGCATCGTCACCCCGTTCCAGCCCCAGTGGTGCCAGACCACCGTCGCCGCCCCCGAACTCACCGCCCCGGCCAGGAACATCGTGCCCATGTAGACGGTGTTGATGCGCGAACGCGCTTCAGGACGCAGGGCATAGATGATGCTCTGGTTGGAAATCTGGCTGGCCTGGATCGCGAAGTCGAGCACCAGGACACCGATCACCAGCCCGGCGATCGAAGTCCAGAATGCAAAGATCAGCCAGGAAGCCAGCGTGAACGCGCTTGCCGCCACGATCACCATGTGCGGCCCGCGGCGGTCGGCGATCCGGCCGGCGATCGGCGCGGCCAGCACCCCGGCAGCGCCGAGGATGCCGAACAGCCCGGCCACTTCCGACCCGAGCCCGAAGCGCGGCTCCTGCAAATGCAGTGCGAGGATCGTCCAGAACACGCTGAACACGCCGAACTGGGTGCACTGGGTGAAGGTGGCGAGGCGCAGCGCGGGAAATTCGCGCCACAGCCCCCAGAGCGAGACCAGCAGCCCGCCATAGCCCATGCCCGCAGGCTTGGGCTGACTGCGCGGCAATTGCCAGGCCAGCAGTCCGGCAGTTCCCAGCGCCAGCGGCACCGCCAGTGCGAACATCGCCCGCCAGCCGAACTCGGCGCCCACGAACCCGGCCAGGGTGCGGCTCAGGAGGATGCCGCAGAGCAGCCCGGCCATGACCGTTCCGACCACCGAGCCGCGCTTGTCCTCCGGCGCGAGATTGGCCGCAAGCGGCACGATCTGCTGCGCCACCGAGGCCAGCAGGCCGACCACCAGCGATGCCGCCAGCACCATCGCCCCGCTCGGCGCAATCGCGACCAGCGCCAGCCCGATCGCCAGGGCAATGCACTGGAGGACGATCAGCCGCTTGCGCTCGACCAGATCGCCGAGGGGAACCAGCAGCATGAGGCCCGCCGCGTAGCCGAGCTGCGTGGCGGTCGGCACGTAGGTGATCGCGGCGCCAGGAACGTCACGCTCCATCAGGCCGAGCATGGGCTGGCCGTAATAGATGTTGGCGACCGTCAGCCCCGCCGAGGCCGCCAGCGCAAACACCAGCGCGCGCCCGAATTTCCGAGGCTTCGGATTGGGATTGCGGAACTGGGCGGCAAGCAGGCGACGAGAGGCGGTGATGGGATTCATCCTTGCGATAGCGATGTCCCCCGACTGCGCAGGCACCTGACGCAGGCGAACGCTTGAGCCAAACGCAACAAGCGCACTCGGGTTAGCGTTTTTTGCAACCAGACGCGGGCCATCGCGCCTGCCTCGAGGACCCCGCCGCCCTTGGTCGCCGGGCTCGATCGCCGCGCTCAATCCATGTGCTTGAGGCCGACCCGCAAGTAATCCCAGCCGGTGATCAGCGTCAGCACGGCCGCGCCCCACAAGGTGGTCAGCCCCACCGTGTGCGGCACGTTGATCACCAGCGCGCCGAGATCGAGGTTCCACCAAGGCATCGCGGCGCCGAGAATCAGCGCGCCGAGCGAGATCATCTGGAACGTGGTCTTCCACTTGGCGAGCCTGCTGACCGGCACCGAGACCTGCAATCCGCCGAGGAATTCCCGCAGCCCCGAGACCGCGATCTCGCGCACGAGAATGATCAGCCCGGCGATGACATGCATGTCGCCCACGTAAGGGCCGGTCAGGACGCCCTGCGCGGTCAGCACGAGGATCACCGCCGCGATCATGATCTTGTCGGCGATCGGATCGAGGAACACGCCGAGCTTGGACACCGCCCCGCTCGACCGGGCGAGATAGCCGTCGAAATAGTCGGTAATGCCCATCAGGCAGTAGAGCGCGAAAGCAAGGCCATAGCCAAATTCCCATTTCGGCCACCACAGCAGGAAGGCCAGAAGCGGCATCGCGACAATGCGGGAGAGCGTGAGGATATTCGGCAAGGTAAGCATCGCCGCACAGCCATAGCGGCGATGTGCGCGTTTGAGAATGGAAGAGTGACTCAAGAGTCTTCGGTTTTTCGGACAAAATCGCGGGAATGCGAATTGTCGCGGAGAGGGCTTCCTCCCCTGCGTCACCGCCGCCATGCACCCGCCGCACCCAAGAAAATGCCGATCAGGGCTTGTGCGCTCGCCCTGTGGCATTAAGTGTCCCGGCACGAAGAGTGAGGCCGCCGATTTTTCCAACGACATGACCACGACGACCAAACTCATCCGCGCGAGGCGTTTCCTGCCTCTGTTCGTCACCCAGTTGCTCGGGGCGTTCAACGACAACCTGTTCAAGAACGCCATGGTGCTTTTCGTGGTCTATGGGGTCTACAACTCCGAGGCCGCCGAAGCCCGTTTCAGCGCGCTGGCCTCGGGCATTTTCGTGATCCCGTTCTTCCTGCTCTCCGCGCTCGCCGGCCAACTCGCCGACATGCGAGACAAGGCGAAGATCATTCGCGTCATCAAGGCCTGCGAAATCGCGATCATGGTCGTGGGCGGCACCGGTCTTGCGCTGGCCTGGCAACATGTCGCGCTCGACGCGCTGGCGATTCCGCTGATGCTGCTCGCGCTCTTCGCGATGGGCGTGCACTCCACCTTCTTCGGACCGATCAAGTACGCGATCCTGCCCCAGCACCTGCGCGAGGGCGAAGTGCTTTCGGGCACGGGCCTTGTCGAGGCGGGAACCTACATCGCGGTGCTTGCGGGCACCATCGTCGCCGGGTGGATCAGCGTTGATCACGCTGCGATCATGGTCGTGATCGTCGCCATCCTCGGCTATGTCGCCGGCCGCAAGGTGCCTTCCGCCCCGCCGATGTGCACGCCCGAACCACTCGACTTCCATGTCCTGCGCGCCTCGATCCGGCTCGTCAGCACCACGCTCAGCGACCGCCGCGTGTTCCTCGCGGTCTGCTCGATCAGCTTCTTCTGGGCGATCGGCACGGTGCTCTTCATCCAGTTCCCGCCGCTGACCAAGAACATCCTCAATGCCAGCAAGGAAGTGGCCAGCCTGTTCCTGGTGATCTTCTCGGTGGGCGTGGCGATCGGTTCAATGGCGATCAATGCCCTGCTCAAGGGCACCGTTTCGGCGCGCTGGTCGCCGATCTCGGTGATCGGCATGGGCGCCTTCCTGATCGCGTTCCAGGAAGTCTGCGCGATCTGGCCGGGCCATCTGGCCACGGACCCGCTGATGAACGTCAGCACGTTCCTGGTCCAGCCGCTGGCTCTCGCCCTGCTCGGCACGCTGCTGGGCATCGCGATCTGCGGCGGCATGTTTGTCGTGCCGCTCTATGCCTTCCTGACGACCTTCGTCGACAAGTCGCTGACGGCGCGGACGATTGCCGCGAACAATATCGTCAATTCCGGCGCGATGGTGGTCGGCGCATTGGTGACCGGCGCGATGACCTGGCTGGGACTGCCGGTGGTGCAGCAGATGATGGTCGTGGCGGTTGCCTGCGGCGCCTCGGCCTGGCTCGGTTACCTGTTGTTCCGCGCCGAGAAGTCGGCGCACACGGCCTGACCGCGCGGCACGCCCCCCTTCGCCAGCAGTCAGCCCTGCACTCAGGCGATGAAGACCGCGATCGCGACCAGCGAAGCGCAATAGGCGGAAAGGAAGCCGCGCCAATCAGCGCCGCTGAGGCGCCAGGCACGGCGCGCCTGCTCGTTTTCAGCCGCCTCGACATCGGCCGGGAGCGCGGCCACGAAGACGCGGGGTGAAAGCGTGCGCCGGAACGGATGCCGGGCGGACTCGCTGGTGAGCACAAGCGTGCGGCGTTGCAATCGTCTCATGGCGGCAAGATTAAGACTTTGTTTACCGTCTTGCCAGACGCCCGAAACGGGACATCCCAAATCGGGACGAATGCGCCGCAAATCGCGCTTTCAAACCTTTAACATTCAATCACTTCTCAAAAATAAAGGGCCACCTTTCGGCAGCCCTTTCGAACGTCGATGAAGGGTCGACCGGTCAGACACGGTCGCCAAGCGCGCCCTTGACCTTGCCGAGGCCCTGCTGAAGCTCGCCCTTCTTTTCCTGGACCTTGCCCTCGGCCTTCTGCGCCGGGTCATTGCGGACATCGCCCGCGACCTGCTTGGCGTTACCGGCGATCTCGTTGCCGAGGCCCTTGATGGTGTCCTTGAGCTGTCCCATGGCTGTTCTCCTTGGTCTGGCGCGGCGGACTATCGCCGCGTTCACGAAGGGAAAAGCGCATGGCCTGCGGCACGGTTGCCGCCGCTGCGCCGAACCGTGCCCCTGCCGCGTTCAGCGTTCGGAGAGCGCCAGGATATAGTCCCATTCCTCAGCCGTCACTTCCGCCACCGACAGGCGCGAGAGCCGGATCATCTCCATTTCGGCAAGCCGGGGATCGGCCTTGATCTGCGCCAGCGTCACCGGACGGCGCAGCTTGCGCACCGGCTTGACCTTGACCGCCGCCCACTTGCCTTCCGCATCGCTGGGATCGGTTAGCCCCGACACGCTGATGACGGCGATGCCGACGATCTCCTTGCCGATGTTGGAATGGTAGAAGAACGCCTCGTCGCCCACTTCCATGGCGCGCAGGTTGTTGGCCGCACGGTGGTTGCGCACACCATCCCAGGTGCCCTCGCCTTCCTTGACGAGGTCGGCCCAGCCGTAGGCATCGGGTTCGGACTTCATCAGCCAGTAGCGCTTCGCCATCGCGAGCCTTTCGAATTTTGATTTGGGACAGAAACTTTTATGGGGCGGCATAGCAATAGCAGCCGCGAAGACAACACCAGTGATTCGGCCCGTGCCAGTCGTTGATCTTCAAGCACTTCGACCGAATCCTGTTTGGAAGACCATGATGAACCTTGCCCAGATTCCCGTCCTCAGCCTCGAATCCGACCGCGCCGAATTTGCCGCGCGCATCGGCGAGAGCTTCCGCACCTTCGGTTTTGCCATGGTCCGCGACCACGGCATCGACCAGGCGCTGATCGACCGCGCCTGGGACCTGACCGCCCGCTTCTTTGCGCTGCCCGACGAAACGAAGCGCCAGTACTTCATCGCAGGCCAGGGCGGCGCACGTGGCTACACCCCGTTCCGCACCGAAGTCGCCAAGGGCGCGACCGAGAAGGACCTCAAGGAATTCTGGCACGTCGGCCGCGACCTGCCCGCAGGCTCGCCGCTGGCCGCCTCGATGCCGCCGAACATCTGGCCCAGCGAGATCGAAGGCTTCCAGGAAACCTTCACCGAACTCTATGCCCAGTTCGACAAGGCCGGTGCCGAAATCCTCTCCGCCATCGCGGTCGACCTCGGCCTCGACGCACGCTGGTTCGATCCGGCCATCGACGACGGCAACTCGGTCATGCGCCTGCTGCACTACCCGCCGGTGGGCGAAGGCGCGGGCGGCGCCATCCGTGCCGGCGCGCATGAGGACATCAACCTCATCACCCTGCTGCTCGGTGCCCAGGAAGCCGGGCTCGAACTGCTCGGCAAGAACGGCGAGTGGCTGTCGGTTGCCCCGCCCGAAGGCGCCGTGGTCATCAACATCGGCGACATGCTCCAGCGCCTGACCAACCACGTGCTGCCCTCGACCACGCACCGCGTACGCAATCCCGAAGGCGCGCGCGCCGCGCACAGCCGTTACTCGATGCCCTTCTTCCTGCACTTGCGCAGCGACTTCCCGTTCAAGACGCTGGAACAGTGCATCACCCCGGAAAACCCCGACCGCTACCCGGTGAGCATCACCGCCGACGACTATCTGCAGGAACGCCTGCGCGAGATCGGCCTCAAGGCCTGAAACCGGTGCCCCGGGGGAACGTCGCCAAGGCGTCTCCCCGGGGCACTCCGGCCCTGGGTCACGCAAAACGGACGTGACCGGGAACTTTCAGCCGGACATCGCCGTTTTACGGCTTTTGTCTGATCGTCCGGGTTGAAAAATTTAACCAAAACTTCAACCCCACCGGATATCCCCCGGCCATGGGTAGCCGTTCTGGGGGGACACATCCCGTGAAGATTGCATTGGTCGCACAGCCGGATAACGCCGGCGATGATTTCGATGGCGACCGCCAGATCGACATCATCGCGCTCGGCATCGTCACGGCCGCGATCCTTCTCTTCATCGCCACCGGCAGTGAAGTCGGCCCCGACGTCGTCAAGTCACTGCTCGGCCACGGCCCCGGCCCCGACAATTTCATCCTCAACGCCTTCCTGCTCAACGTGGCGATCATCATCTTCGGGTGGAGCCGCTATCGCCAACTCTGCGAAGAGATCCAGCTGCGCAAGAAAGCCGAGCGCCAGGCCCGGCGCCTGGCCGAAACCGATCCGCTGACCGGATTCCTCAACCGCCGCAGCTTCAACGACGCCGTCGACACGATGGTCCGCCAGGCCGCGCTCACCGGCGACCGCGCGGTGACGCTGATCATGATCGACCTCGACAATTTCAAGCAGGTCAACGACTTCAACGGACACAATACCGGCGACCGGCTGCTGCAGGAATGCGCCAAGCGCATCACCGGCTGTCTGCCCTCGAAGGCGCTGGTCAGCCGCATCGGCGGCGACGAGTTCGCCGTTGCCGTGGAGTTCGACCGCAATCGGCCCGACCGCATCGACGGCATTGCCGCCTCGCTGGTCGAAGCCATCGCCCAGAGCGCAACGATCAACGCCATCAGCATCGAGGTCACCGCCTCGATCGGCCTCGCCCGCAGCGACAGCCACGCGCGCGGAGGCACCCTGCCCGATGCCCGCACCCTGCTCGAAATGGCGGACATCGCCATGTACCACTCCAAGCGCCAGGGCCGGAACAGCTACTTCTGGTTCGAAGCGCCGATGGCCGACGAGATGCGTTTCCGCAACGAACTCGAATACGGCATCCGCAAGGGCGTGGCGCGCGGCGAATTCGTGCCGTTCTACGAGCAGCAGATCGACCTGCAGACCGGCGAACTGACCGGCTTCGAAATGCTCGCGCGCTGGGATTCTCCCCAGTTCGGCATCGTCTCGCCCGACATCTTCATCCCCATCGCCGAGGAAATCGGCGTGATCGCCGAGCTTTCCGAAAGCGTGATCGCCCAGGCCCTGGAAGACGCCAAGGCATGGGACCAGAAACTGACGCTGGCGGTCAACATCTCGCCGATCCAGCTGCGCGATCCCTGGTTTGCGCAGAAGCTGCTCAAGATCCTGCTGGAAGCCAATTTCCCGCCACACCGGCTGGAGATCGAGATCACCGAATCGTGCCTGCACCAGAACCTGGCGCAAGTCCGCTCGCTGATCACCAGCCTCAAGAACCAGGGCATCACGATCAGCCTCGACGATTTCGGCACCGGCTACAGTTCGCTGGCGCAGCTGCGCAGCCTGCCGTTCGACCGCATCAAGATCGACCGCTCGTTCGTGTCCAGCATTGCCGAGAACAAGGACAGCGCCGCCATCGTCCATGCCATCGCCATGCTCGGCAAGGGCATGGACCTGCCGATCACCGCCGAGGGCATCGAGACCGGCGACGTGCTCGAACATTTGCTGAAGTACGACAAGATCAAGGGCCAGGGCTATCTTTACGGGCGCCCTCGCCCTGCCGCGGAGCTGGCCGAATGGCTGGGCACGATCGGCATCGTTGCCAACGGCGACGTGGCGCAGGAAGTGTTCTCGATCGCCCAGCAGGTGCCCAAGGCCAGCATCGGATAGCGCCCTCAAGACTGGACCTGAGGGCGCCGAACGCATACATCGCGCCCATGCGGATCGACTTCACCAAGATGCATGGGCTCGGCAACGACTTTGTCGTGCTCGATGGACGCACCGGCGCACTGCCGCCGATCGACGCAGCCTTTGCCGCGGCGCTGGCGGACCGCCACACCGGCATCGGCTGCGACCAGCTGATCGTGCTGGCCCCGTCCGACCTCGGCGACTTCCAGATGCTGATCTTCAATGCCGACGGCAGCCAGGTGGAAGCCTGCGGCAATGCCACGCGTGCGGTCGGCCTGCTCCATGGTCGCCCCGCCACGATCGAGACACTCGGCGGCATCGTCTCGACCACGCCCACCGACACCGGCATTTCCGTCGAGATGGGCAAGCCGCGCTTCGGCTGGCAGGACATCCCGCTCGGCTATGCGATGGATACCCACGCCATGCCGGTCGCCTGGGAAGAGCTGGTCAATCCCATCGCCGTCAACGTCGGCAATCCGCATGCGATCTTCTTCGTCGAGGATCCGTACCGCATCGACATGGCCCGCCTCGGCCCGCTGGTCGAGAACGACCCGATCTTCCCCGAGCGGGTGAACGTCAACGTCGCTGCCGTGAACGCGCGCGATGCCATCACCTTGCGCGTATGGGAACGCGGCGCCGGACTTACCCGCGCCTGCGGCACCGGTGCCTGCGCAACCGCCATCGGCGCGATGAAGCGCGGCCTGGTCGACCGCAAGGTCACCGTCACCCTGCCCGGCGGCCCGCTGGCCATCGAATGGCGTGCGGACGACGTAATCGTGATGACCGGCCCGGCCACCGAATCGTTCCGCGGTTCGTTCGAAACCGCCGACTACGGAATTCGAGACAAGGTCCCCGCTTGACCGTCGAAGTCCACTCGCTCGGCTGCCGCCTCAATATCTCCGAAAGCGAAACCCTGCGCGGCCTGCTTGGCGGCGCAGAAGACCTCGTTGTCGTCAATTCCTGCGCGGTCACGGCAGAAGCGGTACGCCAGACCCGGCAGGCGATCCGCCGTGCGCGCAAGGAACGGCCGGACGCGCGCCTCATCGTCACCGGCTGCGCGGCGGAAGTCGAGCGCGAGATGCTCTGTGCGATGCCGGAAGTGGACGGCATCGTCGCCAATACCGCCAAGCTGGACCCGCGCGCCTGGAACGTGCCTGCCGCGCCGCCCGTGCGCCAGCACCGCGCCTATACGCGCGGCTTCGTGCAAGTGCAGAACGGCTGCGACCATGCCTGCACCTTCTGCGTGATCCCGCAAGGGCGCGGCCCCAGCCGCTCCTGCTCGGTGGACGAAGTGCTGGCCGACATCGCCGTCCATGCCGACAAGGGCGTGCAGGAAGTCGTGCTCACCGGCGTCGACCTCACCTCGTGGGGCGGCGATCTCGACGGCTCGCCGCGCCTCGGCGCGCTCTGCGAGGCGATCCTCGCCCGCTTCCCTGCCCTGCCCCGCCTGCGCCTTTCCTCGATCGACGGCGCGGAAGTGGACGACAGGCTG
The DNA here is from genome assembly GCF_006874585.1 of Sphingomonas sp. IC081. Taxonomy (GTDB): domain Bacteria; phylum Pseudomonadota; class Alphaproteobacteria; order Sphingomonadales; family Sphingomonadaceae; genus Novosphingobium. The sequence continues at coordinate 958,759 of NZ_CP029761.1, read as the reverse complement.
TTCGGCTTGCTTGCCGATGAAGCGCGGCTGATGCCGCATGTCCACCTCTCGCTCCAGCACGGCGACGACCTGATCCTCAAGCGCATGAAGCGACGCCACAGCCGCGCCGATGCCGTGACGCTGGTCAGCGACCTCAAGGCCCGCCGCCCGGACATCGCGATCGGCGCCGACCTCATCGCCGGCTTCCCGACCGAGAGCGAGGAGGCCCACGCCGCCAACCTCTCCATCGTGCGCGAACTCGATGTGGTGCATGGCCACGTCTTCCCCTATTCGCCGCGCCCCGGCACCCCCGCCGCACGCATGCCTGCGGTGGACGGCGCCACCATCCGCCGCCGCGCCGCCGAACTGCGCGAGGCGATTGCCGAAACCCGCGCGCGCTGGCTTGCCGGTCTTGTCGGCCAGCCGCTATCGGTGCTTGCCGAAAGAGGCGGCACCGGCCATGCGCAGAACTACGCGAAGGTCCGCGTGCCCGAGTCCGTTCCGGCCGGCACGCTGGTCCGCGTCACGCCCGCAAGGGTAGTCGAAGGAATACTGGAAGCATGAGTACCGACGGCCAGAACCCTGAAACACTGGGGGCTGAACGCGACTGGTCCGACCGCCTGTTCGGCGGTTTTCGCAAGACCACCGAACGCCTGAGCGAGAACCTGTCCGGCATCGTCGGCAAGACCACGCTCGACGAAGCGCAGCTCGACGATATCGAGGATGCGCTGATCATGTCGGACCTCGGCCCCCGCGCCGCCGCCCGCATCCGCGCGCGTCTTGCCGCCGAACGCTTCGAGAGGGATGCCGACGAACGCGCGATCATGGAAGTGGTCGCCCGCGAGATCGCCGAGATCCTGCGTCCGGTGGCCAAGCCGCTCGACGTCGTCGCCTTCCCGCGCCCGCAGGTGATCCTGGTCATCGGCGTCAACGGATCGGGCAAGACCACCACGATCGCCAAGCTCGCGCACTTGTTCCAGGAGCAGGACTATTCGGTCATGCTCGCCGCCGGTGACACCTTCCGCGCAGCCGCCATCGGCCAGCTCGGCGTCTGGGCGGACCGCCTGGGCATTCCGCTGGTCAAGGGTCCCGAGGGCGGCGACCCGGCCTCGATCGTGTTCGACGCGGTCAAGGCCGCGACAGAACAGGGCATCGACGCGCTGATCGTCGACACCGCCGGGCGCCTGCAGAACAAGCGCGAACTGATGGACGAACTGTCCAAGATCCGCCGCGTGCTCGGCCGCCTCAATCCCGAGGCGCCGCACGACGTGGTACTGGTGCTCGACGCCACCAACGGCCAGAACGCGCTCTCGCAGATCGAGATCTTCAAGGAAGTGGCGGGCGTTTCCGGCCTGATCATGACCAAGCTGGACGGCACCGCGCGCGGCGGCGTCCTCGTCGCGGCGGCCGAGCAGTATGGCCTGCCGATCCACGCCATCGGCGTCGGCGAGAAGATCGACGACTTGCGCCCCTTCAACCCGGACCTGCTGGCCCGCGTGATTGCCGGGATCGCCTGATGACCACCGAATCCGCCGCTCCCCGGAAGCCGAAGTCGAGCTGGGTGAACCTCGTCGTCGATTTTGGCCCGCTGCTGGTCTTTTTCCTCGCCTACAAGCATTTCTCGCCGCCGGGAGATGCCAATCCGGTGGCGACCGTCACCGCCGTCATCAAGGGCACGATGGCCTTCATGGTGGCGACCGTGATCGCGCTGGGCCTGTCGAAATGGCGGCTTGGCCATATCTCGCCGATGCTCTGGCTGACGACGGTGCTGATCGTCGGCTTCGGCGCCCTCACCGTGGTGTTCCACGATGCCTTCTGGATCCAGATCAAGCCCACCGCCGTCTACCTGATGTTCGCGGGCGTGCTGTTCTTCGGCCTCATGCGCGGCAAGCCGATGCTGAAAGTCCTGCTCCAGTCCGCCTTCGAGGGTCTCAGCGACGAAGGCTGGCTCAAGCTTTCGCGCAACTGGGCGTGGTTCTTCCTGTTCCTGGCGGTGCTCAACACCGCACTGGTCTTCACCGTCAGCTTCGAGGCCTGGCTTCAGGCCAAGCTCTGGGGCTTCACCGTGCTGTCCTTCGTCTTCACCTTCTCGCAGCTGCCGATGGTGCTGAAGCACGGCATGGGCGAGGCGGCAAAGGAAGAAGTGATCGAGAACCCGCCGCACGACTGAAGTGCACGGCAGATGCCCATGCCAGCGGCCCTGAGGCGGCGAGCATAATGCCGCCGCCGTTCCATCAGGCCGTCCATGCACGGCCCGGGAGCCGCAGAGCGCCAGCGGGACCTCATGCAGACCATCGATACCATCGTCATCGTCGGCCGCACCAACAAGGCACGGGAATCCGACGCGATCCGAAGCATGGTCAACTGCCTCCATAGCGAAGGCTATGCGCTGCATTGGTTCGAATCGAACTACCGCACCTCCTACGACCGCATGACCGTATGGATCGATCGCCGCTGCCCGGCCGTCAGCACGTCGAATCGCGGTAGATTTCAGCGTCTACGCCGCGCCGCGCGCTTGGCCTTGCGACTGGCGCTGATCGCCGGTGACCGTCATCGCCTGGATCACGGCTACGCCATCCGGCACGGCATTATCGCCAATGAGGCGCGTGAACTCGGCTTGCTGCTGGACAGGATGGCCAGAGGCTCGATCGCACTGATCACCCACTCCGCGGGCGGCATAGCGGCCACACGCATCGCCGAGCATCCTGCGATCGGCGCGATTGCCTGCTTCGGCTACCCATTCAAACACCCCGACAATCCGCCCGAAGCGTACCGCACACAGCATCTGCCCGGCGTGAGCAAACCCATGCTGCTGCTGCAGGGCGACCGGGATCCCTACGGCAATGACCCCATAGCGCTGAAGGACAGGCTGCCCAGCCACGCCCGGATCACGATGCTTGCCTGCGATCACGATTGCGACCGGCTGGAAAACAGCGAATTCGAACGCGCCTTGAGTACATTGCGAGCGCTCCTCGATGGAACTGCCGCCCGCACGGCCTGACGCGTTTCCCGGCCACATTTCGCGATATGCCGACATAAGCGATGCGAATGACGACGGGGCATGAGGCATGAGATATGGGGCATGAGACATGCAACGTGCACGGACCATGCCCCAGCATAGCCGGTTGGTCAGATCTCCAGCTGGCTGCCCAGTTCCACCACGCGGTTGGTCGGCAGGCGGAAGAACTCCATGGCGCTCGCCGCATTGCGCATCATCCACGCGAAGAGCTTTTCGCGCCAGATCGCCATGCCGGGCTTGGAGGAAGGCACCAGGGTCTGACGCGAGAGGAAGAAGCTGGTCTTCATCATCTCGAACGGCCCGCCGCAGATCTCGTTATGGGCGAGCGCGGCCGGCACGTCGGTCTCCTCCATGAAGCCGTAGCGCAGCGTCATGCGGTAGAAACCCTGGCCCAGCTCGGTCATCGAATAACGCTCCGAGGGCTCGACATAGGGCACGTCCTGCACCTCTACCGTCAGCACCACCACACGCTCATGCAGCACTTTGTTGTGCTTGATGTTGTGCAGCAGCGCCGAAGGCACGCCGGCGTTGGTCGAGGCCATGAAGATCGCCGTGCCCGGCACGCGTGCGGCCGAGCCATGCGCGCTCTTGGCAAAGACGTTGAGCGGCAGCGCCGCCTCGGTCATGCGCTCGCGCATCAGGCGGCGGCCCTTGTTCCACGTCGTCAGCAAGGTGAAGGCGATGCCGCCGATCATCAGCGGGAACCAGCCGCCATCCTTGATCTTGGTGGCGTTGGCCGCGAAGTAGGCGCCGTCGACCACAAAGAAGGTGACGATCACCGGGATCGCCTGCCACAGCTTCCAGCGCCACAGCACGATCAGGAGCACGCTCATCAGGCAGGTGTCGATCAGCATCGCCCCGGTCACCGCGATGCCGTAGGCCGAGGCGAGGTTCGACGAGTTCTGGAACACCAGGACCAGCACGATCACGCCGGTCATCAGCGCCCAGTTGACGAAGGGAATGTAGATCTGGCCGACTTCGTGCTCGCTGGTGTGGCGGGTCGAAAGGCGAGGAATGAAGCCCAGCTGCATGGCCTGGTGGGTGATCGAGAACGCGCCCGAGATCACCGCCTGGCTGGCGATGAAGGTGGCGCAGGTCGCCAGGATCACCAGTGGCAGGCGCAGGCTTTCAGGGGCGAGGTGGAAGAACGGGTTCTCCATCGCCTCGGCCGCCGACGCATCGTCGAGACCCAGGATCATCGCCGCCTGGCCGAAATAGTTGATCAGCAGGCACGGCATCACGAAGCCGAACCACGAGAGACGCAGCGGACCGCGGCCGAAGTGCCCCATGTCCGAATAGAGCGCCTCCGCACCGGTCACCGCCAGCACCACCGAACCCAGTGCGAGGAAACCCAGCACCTTGTCGGTCATGAAGAACTGGATCGCGTACCACGGGTTCAGCGCCACCAGCACATGGGGCAGCTGCACCAGATGGTAGATGCCCAGCACCGCCAGCACCGTGAAATAGACCACCATGACCGGCGCGAACAGCGCGCCGACTTTGGCCGTCCCGCTCTTCTGGATGACAAACAGCGCCACCAGCAGCACCAGCGCGATCGGCAGCACGAAAGGCGCAAGGTCGCTCTGCACGACGGTCAGGCCCTCGACCGCGGAGAGCACCGAGACGGCAGGGGTGATCATCGAATCGCCGTAGAACAGCGAGGTCGCGAAGACACCCAGCAGCACCACCAGCGGGCCCCAGCGCGACTTGCGGATCACGCCCGAGATCAGCGCGACGAGCGCAAGGCTGCCGCCCTGCCCCTTGTTGTCCGCCCGCATCAGGATGCCGACGTACTGGACCGACACGACCAGCGTCATCGACCAGAAGATCAGGCTGACGACGCCGAGGATGTGCAATTCGTCGATCGCCAGCGGATGCGGGCCGACGAAGGTTTCGCGAAACGCGTAAAGCGGGCTCGTGCCGATATCGCCGAAGACGACCCCGACGGCGCCGAGCGCCAGCTTGGTGATATTTCCGGAGCCATGCCCCCCGGCAGGCGTTTTCCGGCCTGTAGCCGGATCGATCACTGTCGGGACCTCAGCGGTATCCGAACTTGCAACACTCATTCCAGCGCCCCGTAATGGCCTTGTCGGGTAATGACACCGGATAACGATGTCATGCCGCGACAAGCGCCCGCCGTTAGCAGCATGCCAAGGAGCAGGCAACGATACTTAGTCGGTCGTTCACCGTGACGTGACGGGAGTGGCGGAATTCGGCGATTCGGAACGGGGCTGTCCTGCCCCGCCGCCGCCGACACCGCCGCCCTGCGCGGCGATGAAAGCGTCCAGTCGGGCCAGTTGCTGGGCGAGAATCGGGCGCCATTTCACATCCTTGGGCGCGCGGGCCAGCAAATCCGCCCAGAGCGCGCGGCCTTCGGCGAGCTTGCCGCTCTGCGCCAGCGCCAGGCCCAGGAAGAACGGCGGACCGGCCGCCTCGGGATCGGACCTGGCGGCCCGGCGATAGGCATAGGCCGCCGCCGGGGTCAGCTGGCCTTCGGCATGGGCCACCAGCGCGTTGCCCAGCGAAAGCCAGGCATCCGAACGATAGGCGCGGACATCGGGATCCCGGGCAGGCTCGGCCGGTTCGTTCTCGACGGTGCCGCGCAGCACTTCGGCGGCATCGGCATATTCGCCGTGCCGGGCCAGCCCGTCGGCGATCATCACCCAGCGGTCGCTCGGCGGCAGCACGCTCGAACTGAAAGTGGCGCGCGCCTGCGCGAAGAATTCGCCAAGTTCGCCCGAGCGCCCTTCCTCGGCATCCTTGGGCGCACCGGGCTGCGCGGGCGTGCCCTGCGCGGCATAACCCGCGATACCCAGCGCCAGCGCGGCGGCCACCGCCTCGCGCCCGCCCTTGGGAACCTTGAAGACAAAGACGGCCAGCGCGAAAACGGCCAGTGCCAGCACGGCCACAAGAACCCAGGTCATGCCTGACCTCCCTTGCGGAACCGGCCGCGCAGCAGCAGCCCCGCCAGCGCCAGCAGCGCGAGCGGCACCGCGAACAGCGGCCAGGTCAGCGTGGTCACGCGCGGAGCGTAGCTCACGTAATCACCGTAACGCTCGACCAGCCAGGCGCGAATCGCCTCGGGATCCTCCCCTGCGGCGATGCGTTCACGCACGAGACTGCGCATCGATCCGGCGATCGGCGCATCCGAATCGGCGATCGACTGGCTCTGGCACTGCAGGCAGCGCAGCGAAACCATCAGCGCCTGTGCTTCCTGCTCCTTGGCCGGATCGTCCAGCTGGCGATAGGCATAAGGCGCGGTGGACTGCTCCTCCTGCGCCATGACCGGCGGGGCCGCGCAGAGCGCGAACGCCGTCAGCAGAATGGCAAGCAGGCGCCTCACCGTGCGGCCTCCGTCAGCTTTTCGAGGATCATCGGCACCTGATCGGCGCGGATCTCGCCGATGTGCTGGTAGCGGATCACGCCCCTGCCATCGATCACGTAAGTCTCCGGCACGCCCGAGGAACCGAGCGCAAGCTGGACCTTGCCGTCATCGTCGGCGCCGATGCGGCGATAAGGATCGCCATTACGCTTCAGGAAAGCCTGGAGGTCCTCGGTGCGGTCGCGCACGGAGATACCCTCGATCGGCACGCCCGCCTTGGCCAGCGCGGCCAGTTGCGGCGCCTCGACCCCGCAGGGGATGCACCAGGACGCGAAGATGTTGACGAGGTGCGGCTTGCCGTCCGCAAATGCCTTGCTGTCCAGCCCGGGGCGCCCCGGCAAGGCGGGCGGCAGGCTGAACGCGGGCATCGGCTTGCCGATCAACGTGCTGGCGACATTGGTATCCGCCGGATTGCGCAATTGCACCGAGACGAGCACGACAAAGCCTGCAAACAGCGCCAGCGGCAGCCAGATCGCCCAGCGCGGCGCGCGGGGTTTGCCACCGGGAGAGGTTTGGCTGCTCATGAGTACCTCCCTGCGCGGCCCTGACGTTCGCGCCGATATTCGATCTTGTCGCGGGCGACGATGCGCCGGATGTCGGCGGCGACACGCCCGATCAAGGCCAGCAAGCCGCCCAGGGCGATCATCAGGCCCCCCAGCCAGATCAGCGTGACGAACGGCTTCCACCACAGGCGCAGTTGCCAGCGCCCCCGGTCCGCCTCGCCGCCCAGCACGGTATAGAGCTGCCCGTTCCAGCGCGTCAGCAGCGCCGATTCGCTGGTCTGCTGGGGTGGTGCCCAGAAACTGCGCGCCTGCGGCGTGAGCGCGAGGACGCGGCCCTTGTCGCCGTAGCGCACCAGCAGACGCGCCTCGAGCGCGGTCCAGTTCGGCCCCGCCACCGGCTCGATCGCATCGAGCTTGACTTGCCAGGGGCCGACCTCGGTCGCCTCTCCGGTTCGGATGGCCACCAGCTTCTCGATAGAGAACGCGCTCTCGCAGCTCATCCCCAGCAGCGAGACGGCAATGCCGAGATGCGCCGTGACCATGCCCCAGATCGGCAGCGGCGTGCGCCGCAGGTTACGCCCCCTGAGCGGCAGCACGCTGGCCCAGGCCAGCCCCAGCGCCAACGCGAAGCCCAGTGTCGCCAGCAGCGAGACGCCGCCCACCAGCACCATCGCCAGCACGCCCGCGATCACCAGCATGGCCGGGATCACCATTTCCTTGCCGATCCGCCGGAAACTGTCCCGCCGCCAGCGCAGCAAGGGCCCGATCGCCAGCACCACCAGCATCGGCACCGCAAAGAGTGCGCCCATCGGATTGAAATAGGGCGGCCCGACCGAGACCTTGGCGCCCATCGCCTCGGCCAGCAGCGGATAGAGCGTGCCAAACAGGACGATGCCCAGGATCGCGGAGAGCATGACATTGTTGAACACCAGCGCGCCTTCGCGGCTGGTCAGGGCAAAGCGCTCGCCTTCGGTAACGGAGGAGGCACGCAGGCCGAACAGCGTCAGCGCGCCGCCGATGTTGATCGCCAGCAGGGCGAGGATGAAACTGCCGCGCTGCGGGTCCACCGCAAAGGCATGGACACTGGTGAGAATGCCGGAACGCACCAGGAAAGTGCCGATCATCGACATCGAGAAGGCAATCACCCCCAGCATCACCGTCCAGGCCCGCAGCGCATCGCGCGAGGCCAGCACGCTGACCGAATGGAGCAGCGCGGTGGCCGCCAGCCAGGGCATCAGCGAGGCGTTCTCGACCGGGTCCCAGAACCACCAGCCGCCCCAGCCCAGCTCGTAATAGGCCCAGTAGGATCCCGCGGTGATGCCGATGGTGAGGAATATCCACGCCCCCAGCACCCAGGGCCGCATGGCCTTGGCAAACGCCGGCCCGACCTCACGCGTGACCAGCGCGCCGACCGCGAAGCTGAAGGCGATCGAAAGCCCGACATAACCGAGGTAAAGCGTCGGCGGATGGAAGGCGAGGCCAAGATCCTGCAGCAGCGGATTGAGCCCGTTGCCCTCCTGCGGCACCGGCGAAAGGCGCTCGAACGGGTTGGAGGCGATCAGCAGGAAGGCATAGAAACCCAGGCTGACAAAGGCCTGCCCCGCCAGCGTCGCCAGCATCGTCGGCTCCGGCAGCCGCCGCTCGACCAGCGCGACAAGGCCGCCGGCGAGCCCCATCACCGTGACCCAGAGCAGCATCGAGCCCTCATGGTTGCCCCAGGCCCCGGCCACGCGGAACACCAGCGGCTTGAGCGAATGCGAGTTCATCGCCACCAGCTTCACCGACAGGTCAGTGACGGCAAAGAGATAGATCAGGGCGGCGAAAGCCAGCAGCGCGAGCAGTCCCTGCACCACCGCCACCGGGCGCACCACCCCCGCGAGCGAGGCCCCGCGCGGCGTCAGCGCCAGCGCGCCCGCGATGAGCTGCAACCCTGCCAGTGCCGCCGCCAGCCAGAGCGCGGCAAGTCCGAGTTCGGCGATCATTTGGTCTCGCGCATCACTTGCTGGGCCTGGTCCTTGCTCATGTCCTGCATCTGGCGCGGGACATAGTTCTCGTCATGCTTGGCGAGGAGATTGTCGGCCACGAACGTGCCGTCGACGCCCATGTGCCCTTCGGCCACGACGCCCGACCCCTCGACGAACAGCGAGGGGACAATGCCCTTGAAGGTCACCGGCACCCGCGCCTTGCCGTCGCCGACGATGAAGGTGATGGTCACGCCGTCCGCCTCGGTACGCAGCGATCCGCGCTCGACCATGCCGCCCAGGCGCACGCCGCGCGTCTCCTCGGGCGGATTGGCGACAATGTCGCTCGGCACGTAGAAATAGCTCGCCTGGTTGCGCAGCGCCCAGGCCGCCAGCAGCGCCGCCGCCACCAGCACGACCAGCGCGATGACCAGCAATACCAGTCGCTGGTGCTTGGCCTTGATCGCGGTTCCCACGGTCATGTTCAGCGTTTCCTCGCCTCGTCCCGGCGCTTCTCGGCGCGCTTCATGGTAATCAGCGACCAGGCGACCATTGCCGCTGCCGCGCCCAGGCCCACCGCATAGGCGGCGACCACGAAGGTCCAGGGGTCCATCGCCTCGCGCATCGCGTCAATATCCTTCCGAAAGCGCCTTGCGCCGCAGCCGGGCCTCGGCCTGCTGATGCGCGAGAATCGCCCGCATCCGTGCCAGCACGACGCCTGCGAACAGCAGCGTGAAGCCCAGCGTGGCGGCAAGCAGCGGATAGAGGAACGCGCCCGCCATGGCCGACTTGCCCAGCGAGATCGACGGCGCCTGATGCTGGCTCTGCCACCAGATCACCGAATAATGGATGATCGGGATATTCACCGCGCCGACCAGGCCAAAGATCGCCGGTGCCTTGCTCTGGCCGCCCTCGGCAGCCTCGCTTGCCTGCGAAAGCGCCATCCAGCCGAAATAGAGGAACAGCAGCACCAGCATCGAGGTCAGCCGCCCGTCCCACACCCACCAGGTGCCCCATGCCGGACGCCCCCAGAGCGAACCGGTGATGAGGCAGACCGCAGTGAACACCGCGCCCGGCACCGCGCAGGCGCGCGCGGCGATGCCTGCGAGCGGATGACGCCAGACGAGTTCGGTGAAACTGGCCGCGGCGATGCCCATCCATCCGGCCATGCCGAGCCATGCTGCGGGGACGTGAAGATAGACGATCCGCACGGTCTCGCCCTGGAGGCGCTCGGCCGGACCGAAGAACAGGCCCCAACCCAGCGCGGCCAGCGCGAGGACGGCGCCGCCGCCCATGCAGAGCGGCATCAGCCAACGGGCGATGCGCAGGAAACGGGCGGGATTTGCAAAGCCGTGCATGTCGGCCACGCTTCTATCGCGCGGGGCGAAAGGAGCAAGGGACGACGGCAAAAGCGCCAGCCTTTTCAACCGCCGAGATCGACAGGGCGGCTATTTATCGCAGGGGTGTTCAAGGGAGAGAATGGGGCGATTGATGGGGTTCGAACCCACGACCTCCGGTACCACAAACCGGCGCTCTAACCAACTGAGCTACAATCGCCACACAATCGAAACCGGCACTCGTGGCTGGCTTCGAAGTTACCGACCGGCGTGCAGTGCATCGTCCCGTTCGGAGGCGCGCCATTTGCACAAGCTGAGGCTCCTTGCAAAGCAAAAATGCACATGCGCCCACAAAAAATCGGCAGAGCCCGCAAGTCCTGCAATTTTCCGGTCACCCTCGCCTCGCTAGGGTCACCGCCATGAAGGCTCCCGGCGAATCATCTTCCGACATCCTGCTCGCCATTCCCGGCATGCAGCGCTTCCCCTCCACGCGACTCGACCTGTTCGTGAAGCGCCAGTTTCTCACCGCCGCCGAATGCGAAACGCTCGTGGCCATGATCGAGGCGGAACATCGCCCCTCGACGATCGCCAACTACAATGGCGACGATGTCTTCCGCACGAGTTCGACCTGCGATCTCGCGCGCGATGTTCCCGCCGTGGCGGCCCTTGCCCAGAAGCTAGCCGCAGCCTCGGGGATCGACCTTGCCCATGCCGAGCCGATCCAGGGCCAGCGCTACGAGATCGGCCAGGAGTTCAAGGCCCATACCGACTACTTCGAGCCGAACAACTCGGACTACGCGCAGTATTGCACGGTATCCGGCCAGCGGACCTGGACCTTCATGATCTACCTGAACGACGTCGAGGCGGGCGGCGCGACGCGCTTCAAGGTGATCGACAAGCTGATCCAGCCCGAACGCGGCAAGCTGGTCGCCTGGAACAACCGCCGGGCCGACGGCAGCCTCAACGCCGCCACGCTCCATCACGCGATGAAAGTGCGCAAGGGGCACAAGTACGTCATCACCCAGTGGTACCGCGAACGCCCCTGGGGTTGACGCGAGCGGGAGGGGGCAAGCCCCTCCCCCATCGCTCACTTGGGCGCGCTGAGCACCGCACAGGCGATCCGGCCGCCGGCGTTGCCCGCCGGCTGGCTGGTGTAGTCGTCCGCATTGGCGTGGATCACCAGCGCCGTGCCATCGGCATCGACGATCGACTTGCTCCCCGGCGCAATGGTGACCCCGGTGTTGAGTACCTGCACCTTCAGCACGCCGTCGGGTCCGACATGCTGGTTGGGCATGTCACCCCCATGCGGGCCGCCCATCGACATCAGGCCGTGGACCGGATCGCCCGCCGTGAAGTGGCCACCGGCCGAGGCGAACTTGCCCGCCGCGTCGCACAGGCCCTTTTCATGGAAGTGGAAGCCATGGTCACCCTCCGGCAGCCCCTTGAGATCGGTGGTCACCAGCACGCCCGCAGGTGTCTGCTGCACCGAAACCGTGCCAAGCGGTGTACCGTCGGCGCCAACAACCTCGGCGCGCAGCACCGGAAGCGGCGCATCGGCCGCAAACCCCGGAGCAGCCAGCAAGGAAGCGCCCAGCGCTAGGACAAGACGGGATGTACGAACCATGGACATTCTCCTTCGCGATCCTGAGCGGACCCTTCTCCCGGCCGGGCGCCGGGGCCGACCCCGCGCGCTCATGCCGCTGGCCCAGACTAGGCTTCGCGGCCGGAAAGGCAATTGCCTGCAAATCATTCGCAACAAACAATTGCATGCCGCGGGAGACGAACGGTGGGGCGCGGTGATCCGACGTTAACGAACCTCTGCCACACTCCCGGCAAACACAGATCGGTCGCACGATACAAATGGACAGAACGGCATGAACGCCCCGCTCGCACGGCTCTATTCCACCGCGCAGATGCAGCAGCAAAGCGCCTGCGATGAACGACGCCGCGAAGAACGCCACACCACCAGTTTCGCCGCATGGCTGCAGACCTCCCCGGCCGAACGGCTGGACGTCCGGCTGGCCGATGTCTCGCTGCACGGCTGCTGCGTGACCGGCCCCGCCGGCGTGCTGCGGCAAGGCAGCTTCGTCAGCATCGGGATCGGCCCGCGTCCGCCGCTCAAGGCCGTGGTGCGCTGGGTCCGCCGCGGCCCTTCGGGGGGCGAGGCGGCAGGCATGGAATTCCTGCGGGCCGTGCCCGGCGACGCGGCCGAATGGAACGTGCTGATCGATCTCGGGGCGTGATACCAAGCCGCAGTGATGCTGCCGCATCAGCAGCTTGGAACGCTCAGGCGCCGCGCGGGCTTAACCCACACCGGACAACAAAAAAGGCGGCCCGTGAGGACCGCCTTCTTCGTGTTCGTGAAGCTTGCTTCGCGCTCAGTTCTTCTTGAGCGTGAGGCCGCCGAAACGCTTGTTGAACTGGGCCACGCGGCCGCCGTCCTGAAGCTGGGCCTTGCCGCCGGTCCAGGCCGGGTGCGAGGTCGGATCGATGTCCAGAACCAGCGTGTCGCCTTCCGAGCCCCAGGTCGAGCGGGTCTGGAAGGTGGTGCCGTCGGTCATCTGGACGGTGATCATGTGGTAGTCGGGATGCGTATCGGCCTTCATGTCGTATCTCTCTTCGCATGTGGCCGGTTCCGACCGGCCTGCTGGGAAAGCGGCGCCCTTACAGCGGGAGCCTCGAAAATGCAAGGGCGAAGGACGGTGCGCCGGAAAGCCGCGCCCTTCTCCCTCGCCCGATCAGGCGTCGGCGATCATCGCGGTGAAGTTGACCTCGCAGGTCACCTTGTCGCCGATCGACGCCTTGCCCCAGAACTTGCAGACGCGGCTGCGCTTCTGGACGAAGCCGGCACGCAGGTCGAGCAGGTTGCCCGGGGTTACCGGATTGCGGAACTTCGCTTCCTCGATCGCCATGAAATAGACGAGCTTGCCGGTACCGGCGAGCCCGAGCGATTCGATGGCAAGGATGCCCGCCGCCTGCGCCAGCGCCTCGATCTGGAGGACGCCGGGCATGATCGGACGGCCAGGGAAGTGGCCCTGGAAGAAGTCCTCGTTGAAGCTCACGGCCTTGACCGCGTGGATCTCGTTCTCGTCGAACGAGACCACACGGTCGACCAGCAGCATCGGGTAGCGATGCGGCAGCGCCGCCAGGATCTTCGCGGTATCGTACACGAATTCAGTCGGTTCGCTCATCGCTCTGCCCGCCCTGCTCTCAGCGGCCCGAGGTGGCGGGCTGCTGCGGAGCCTGCTGCGGCGCCGGAGCGGTGGTGTTGATCGTGGTGAGCGCGCCGTTGAGGGCGGTCAGCACGTCGTTGGTGATGTCGAGGGTCGGATCATAGGCCAGGGTCTGGCCGACTTCGACCAGTACGTTGGCACCGCGCTTGCTCATCGCCGGCTTGTAGAGGCCCGCCAGCGCCTGCTGGATCTGCTGGCCGACATAGGCCTGGTTGCGCTGGATCTGCACCTGCTGGCCCTGCAGTTCCTGACCGGCCTGCTGTTCCTTCTGCTGGTAGGCCTGGATGCGGCCCTGAAGGGCGGCGTCAGGCTGCTTGCCGTTCAGCGCCTTGACGGCGGTCTCGAGACCCTGGGCTTCGGGCTGCAGCGTGCCGGCAAGCTGGTTGCGGCGGGCTTCGAAAGCCTGGACCTGGCCCTGCAGGGCCTGGTTGGCGGTGCGGCAGGCGTTGCATTCCTTGGCGATGCGGTCGAGGTCGACAACGGCGACCTTCGAGGCCGGAACGGCCTGTGCGAACGCCGGCGAAGCCAGAGCGGCAAGAGCCAGACCCGAGGCCAGCGCGGCGGACTTGAGAATCTTGGTCATCAGAATTGCGTTCCCACGTTGAATGTGAAGGTCTTGGTGTTGTCGCCGGTCTCCTTGAGGAGCACCTTCGAGATGTCGATGCGGAACGGCCCGAACGGCGAGTTCCAGTTCACGCCGAAACCAACCGCAACACGCGGATGCCAGGAATCACCCGCGAAGGTTTCGGTGAAGTTGTAGGCATAATCGCCAGTCGGCGTATTGGCCAAACCAGTCGACGAATCCGTCGCGCTCGTCGTGGTGGAGGAGGAGTTCGTGCCATCCGAATTGCGCACGTAGTAGGTCGGGATACAGCCATTCGAGCAGTCGGTAAGGTCCGACTTCTTGAAATTGCTGCCCCAGACCGCACCGGCATCCACGAAGATCGACGGACGCAGGCCCATTTCGCGCGCGCCCGAGCCAAGCGGAATCTCGAGTTCGGCACGGTTCATGTAGTAGTACTTGCCGCCGACCGCGTCGTCAGACTTGGTGCCGTTGGTGACGGTGCCGTCTTCGTTGGGCGTGAAGTACTGGCGGGTCACGCGCGGGCCGACGCCGCGGATGCCGAAACCGCGGATCTGCGGTTCGCCAAGGTAGAAGCGGTCGGTCAGGCGCACGTCGTCGCCGCCCCAACCGGTGATCGCGCCGCCCTCGCTCGACAGCGAGAAGATGAAGCCCTTGCCCAGCGGCCAGTACTTGGCCGCCTTGGCGACCACGCGTGCGTACTTCACATCGCCGCCCAGGCCCGCCACGTCGACGTTGATCGAGGCCGTCTGGCCACGCGTCGGGCGCACGCGGTTGTCGAGCGTGTCATAGATGATCGAGCCGCCGAGGATCGAGCTGAGACGCTTGCCCAGCGCGTCGCACAGGTAGCGCCCGGCATAGAGCGGGTCGCACTGGTAGACGCTGGGATCGACGCGGTACGAATAGTAGGTCGACTTGTCGACCGACACGTCGTCGTAATTGAGCGTGTAGCGGGCAATCGCCGTCAGATACTCGGTCAGCGGCACACCGGCGCGGACCTGGAAGCCCGTGGTGGTCTGCGAGTAGTTCGTATTGCGATTGGAATTGATGTAGTTGAAGCTGTTGTAGTCGCGGCGATAGATGTCGAGGCCCAGCGAGACGTTCTTGTCGAACAGATAGGGCTCGACGAAGTTCGCCTCGACCGACTTCGAATAGGAGGAATAGCTGCCCGAAAGGCCGATCGTCTGGCCGCGCCCGCGGAAGTTGCGCTGCTGGATCGAGGCCTGGAAGATGAAGCGCTCGAGGCTCGAGAAACCGGCCGAGAGCTGGAGCTGGCCGGTCGGCTTTTCCTCGACGTTGGCTTCGAGCACGACACGGTCGTCGGCGCTGCCGGGCTTCTGCTCGACCTCGAACTTCTCCTGGAAGTAACCGAGCGACTTGATGCGGTTGGTCGAACGCTTGACCTGCAGCGAGTTGAACGCATCGCCTTCCGCCAGACGGAATTCGCGGCGCACGACCTTGTCCTGGGTCAGCGTGTTGCCGTTGATGTCGATCCGCTCGACATAGACGCGCGGCGCCTCCTGGATCACGAAGGTCAACCCCATGGTGAGGTCGTCCTTGTCGCGGCTGTACTGCGGACGCACGTCGGCGAAGGCGTAACCGAAGGCACCGGCGGTGTCGTTCAGGCCCTCGATGGTATCTTCGACGAGCTTGGCGTTGTACCAGTCACCCTTGTGGATCGCGAGGTTCTTCGCCAGCTTGTCGCCGTCGAAGTCGCGCAGCTGGCTCTCGACCTTGACGTCGCCGAACTTGTAGCGCTTCCCTTCCTCCACCACGTAAGTGATGATGAAGTCCTTCTTGTCCGGCGTCAGTTCGGCCACGGCCGAAACCACGCGGAAGTCGGCGTAGCCCTGGGTCAGGTAGAACTGGCGCAGCTTCTGCTGGTCGAACGCCATGCGATCGGGATCGTAAGTCGTGTTCGAGGAGAACACGCGGCTGAAGCGGGCCTGCTTGGTGACCATCTGCGAGCGCAGGTCACCGTCCGAGAAGTGCTCGTTGCCGATGATGTTGATCTGACGGACCTTGGACTTGTCGCCCTCGGTGATCTCGAAGACGATGTCGACGCGGTTCTGGTCAAGCATGACCATCTTCGGCTCGACGGTCGCGGCATAGCGGCCCTGGCGCTTGTACAGCTCGATGATGCGGGCGACGTCGGCGCGGATCTTGGATCGCGTGAAGATCTGGCGCGGGGCGACCTTGATCTCCGGCATGATCTTGTCGTCCTTGATGCGCTTGTTGCCCTCAAGGATGATGCGGTTGACGACGGGGTTTTCCTTGACCGTGATGGTCACCACACCGTTGTCGTTGGCGATCTGCGCGTCGGCGAACAGTTCGGTGGCGTAAAGATCCTTCAGCGCGCCGTCCGCAGCAGCCTTGGTATAAGGCTGGCCGACCCGCAGCTTGATGTACGACAACACCGTCTGCGGCTCCAGACGCTCGGCCCCGACGACCTGGATCGTCTGGATCGGCGTGGCCGCCTCGGCCGCGACCGGCGCGGCGGCAGGAGCATTGGCAGCGGCAGCGCTCTGCGCAAAGGCCGCGGCGGGCACGCCAGCAAGGATCGTGGTGCCCAGCAGCATTGCGGCAAGCTGAGGAGCACGGCGAGCGTCAATGCTGCGACCCATTTCCCATCCCATCATTCAAGCAAGTTCCCGTATGCGCTTACGCGAGGCTCTACAGAGTGATCCGCCAGGCTACCCGCCTCCCCGGCGGGCAATCGCGCCCGTCTGCCCGATGGACGTCGCCCAATCAAGCAGTCAATCCCGGCAGAAATGTGATCTGAGAAGATTTCTCCAGGCTATCCCCCGAAAATCGGGAGCGAAGCCAGATCGTTGACCGTGACGAACAGCATCAAGGCCAGCACGAATGCCACCCCGGTGCGGATCGCCCATTCCTGACTGCGCACATCCAGCGGCTTGCGGCGAACCATTTCGGCCGCGTAAAATGCCAGATGTCCTCCGTCCAGGCCCGGGATTGGCAGGAGGTTGATGAATGCCAAGTTAATCGAGATAAGCGCCGCAAAGGAGACAAACGCCTCCCAGCCGAGGCTGAACTGCTCGCCCGAATACTTGGCGATCTTGATCGGCCCGCCGAACTCCTTGACCGAGCGCTCGCCCGAGAAGATCTGGCCGATCCCCGAGACCATCAGGTGCATGGTATCGATGCAGTTGCCCACGCCCAGGCCCACCGCCTCGATCACGCCGACCGGCACGCGCGTGCCGGTGTCCGGGCGAATGCCCAGCACGCCGACCCGCACCGGCTTGCCCTGGGCATCGACCGCCGCCATTTCGCCCAGCGTAACCGGCACGACATGGGCCTCGCCCGCGCGCATGACAGTCACCATGACCTGGCGTCCAGCCTGGTTCTCCACCAGCGGGGGGATCTCGTCGAAACTGCGCACGGCATGGTCGCCGACCGCGACGATGCGATCGCCGACTTTCAGCCCCGCCTTCTGGGCGGCGGAATCGCCGAAGAATGCACCGATTTTCGGAACGAAGAAGTTGATGCCGAGCTCGCCGACCCGCGACTGGTTGCCGAACCGGTCGGTTTCCGTGCGATCGCCGAGGCGAACCGGCAGGCTGACCTCGCGCCCTTCGCGCAGGACCGTCAGGGTGATGGTACGGCCGGGGAAGGGAATGACCAGTTGCGGCACGTCGGTCAGGCTGTCGACATGACGGCCATCGACCGCGACGATGCGGTCACCGACCTCCACCCCCGCCGACTGCGCCGGCGAGCCGGGCAGGAAGTCCGCGACTTCGGGCACGGCCACCGCCTTGCCGTAAGCGGCATAGAAGGCGGCGATGATCAGCACCGCCACGAGGAAATTGGTGAGCGGCCCGGCCAGCACGATCAGCGCGCGCTGCCACAGCGGCTTCACATGGAAGGTGCGCGCACGCTCCTGGGCCGTCAGGCCATCCTCGGCCGCGCTTGGCGCCGAGGCCGGGTTCATGTCGCCCGCGAACTGCACATAGCCGCCCAGCGGCAGGGCCGACAGCTTCCAGCGGGTGCCACGGCGATCGGTCCAGCCCGCCAGTTCCTTGCCGAAGCCGATGGAAAAGGCATTGGCCTTCACCCCGAACAGCCGGCCCACGAGGTAATGGCCCAGCTCGTGCACCAGCACCAGGGGACCCAGCAAAAGCAGGAACGCGAAGATCGTCGTCAGCAGATTGGGCGATCCGGTCAATTCAGGCACACTCCATAGGGCCTAGACGTGAAGTCGCCGACGATCGGCTCACGCAGGTCCCGTCACCATGCTTGCCCTTGCGCGGGCCTCCGCGTCAACCGCCAGCACGTCGTCGAGGCTGGCGGGCGCCGGCGGCGCATAGGCGCCCAGCACATGCTCGACATCTGCGGCAATCCGCGTGAACGGGATCTGACCTGCCAGGAAGGCGGCGACCGCCACCTCGTTGGCGGCGTTGAGCACGGCCGGGATCGCCCCGCCGGCTTCGGCCGCGCCGCGCGCCAGACGTGTTGCCGGGAAACGATTTTCGTCGGGCTGGCGGAAGGTCAGCTCCCCGATCGCGGCAAGATCGAGCGGCGCGCAGGGCGTGTCCATGCGGGTCGGCCAGGCGAGCGCCGAGGCGATCGGCACACGCATGTCGGACGGTCCGAGTTGCGCCAGGGTCGACCCGTCACGGTATTCGACCATCGAATGGACCACGGACTGCGGGTGGACGATGATGCGCAACCGGTCGAGCCCGACCGGGAAGAGATAGTGCGCCTCGATCAGTTCGAGGCCCTTGTTGAACATCGTCGCCGAATCGACGCTGATCTTGGCGCCCATGTCCCAGTTGGGATGCTTCACCGCCTGCGCCGGGGTCGCGGCCTGGAGCTGCTCCCAGGACCAGTCACGGAACGGACCGCCGCTGGCGGTCAGCGTGATGGAGCGCACCTGCGCGATGTCGTTGCCCTGCAGGCACTGGAAGATCGCGTTGTGTTCGGAATCGATCGGCAGCAACGTCGCGCCGTGACGGACGACGGCCGCCATCATCACTTCGCCGGCGGAAACCAGCGCTTCCTTGTTGGCAAGCGCGATCACCCTGCCCTGCTCGATGGCGGCCATGGTCGGCGCCAGGCCCGCACAGCCGACGATGGCCGCAACCGTCATGTCGGCGCCGCGCGCCGCCGCCTCGACCAGCGCCGGCGCCCCGCCCGCGACCTCGATGCCAGACCCGCCGAGCGCCTCGCGCAGCGCCGGCAAGTACGCCTCGTCGGCAACGACGGCAAGATCGACGGCAAATTCGCGCGCCAGTTTCGCCAGTTCGTCAACGTTGGAGTGGGCGGTGAGTACGGTAACCCGCCAGTCCGCCGGATTGCGGCGCACGAGGTCGAGCGTCGAGGCGCCGATGGAGCCGGTGGCCCCGAGAATGCAGATCGAGCGTTGCGCGGTCATCGCACCGTTACCTTGGCTGGAACGCAATCATGAGGGCGAGCAGGAAAAGGACTGCCAGAAGGCCGTCGACACGGTCGAAGAAACCACCATGACCGGGAATGAAATTACCCGAATCCTTCACGCCCGCACGGCGCTTGAGCCAGCTTTCGAAGAAATCGCCCGCCTGCGCGCAGACCGCCACGAAAATGCCCGTCATCAGGCACTGGGCGAACAGCGGCACGGCGTGGGCCGTCAGATACCAGCACGGCTGGGCACCGAAGCACGAAGGCCCGTCGGCGGCATTGCCCTGCACCAGGACCGAGGCCAGCCCTTCCTGCCAGAGCCGCGCGGCGCCGAACAGCACCAGCGTCGCGCCGAGCACGCCGCCGAGCAGCCCCGACCAGGTCTTGGACGGGCTGATGGCCGGCGCGATCTTGGGACCGCCCAGCGTGCGCCCGGCGAAGTAGGCACCGACATCGACACCGATCACCGTCAGCAGCACGGTCAGCACCGGCGCGAAGCTGAAAGCCGGATTGCGCAGGAACAGCAGCATCGCCGCGCCGACGCCGACATAGAACATGCCCGCAAAGTTCATGAGGCCGCGTGCGGCAGGGTTAGCCATCGCCGCGCGCGAGAGCTTGACCCACTCCCACAGCACCCCGAGCGAAACCACGCCGACAAACGCCATCCACACCGGGCCGCCCAGCCACAGCGCGGAACCGGCCACCGCCAGCATGACCACCGCCGAGACCGTGCGGACACCGATGTCGGATTTTTTCCGGGCAGGATCAGCGGCCGCCATAACGCCGCTCCCGCTGCGCGAATTCCTCGAGCGCCGCGCGCAAGTGATCGACATTGAAGTCGGGCCAGAGCACGTCGGTGAAGATCATCTCGGCATAAGCCGCCTGCCAGAGCAGGAAGTTCGAGAGGCGCACTTCGCCCGATGTGCGGATCAGCAGGTCGAGCGGCGGCAGGTCTGCGGTGTCGAGCTCCGCCGCGATCGTCTCGGGCGTGATCGCCCCCTTGGCCGCCGCCCTGGTGGCGGCGCGGGCGATCTCGTCCTGCGAACCATAGTTGAGCGCAACGGCAAGGGTTGTCCCCGTGTTGCCCGCCGTGCGCGCCATCGCGCCTTCGACCAGTTCGACGAGTTCCGGCTTGAAGGCCTTGTAATCGCCGATGATCTTGAGGCGTACGCCCGCCGCCGCGAACTCGTCGAGGTCGGACAGGATGAAGCGCTTCATCAGGCTCATGAGGTCGGAGACCTCTTCTTCCGGACGGCGCCAGTTCTCCGTGGAGAAGGCGTAGAGCGTCAGTGCCTCCAGCCCCAGTTCGCGGGCTCCGCGCACGACGCGGCGCACCGCCTCCACGCCGCGCTGGTGGCCCAGCGCACGCGGCAGGTGGCGCTTCTTCGCCCAGCGGCCGTTGCCATCCATGATGATGGCAACGTGGCGTACGGCAGCAGGTTCACTCTTCGCCATTCGTCAGACAATCCTCTCGGAAAGACCGCAAGGCCTCACTTGCCGAGGATTTCCTTCTCCTTGCGGCCGAATTCCTCATCGAGCTGCTTGATGATGTCGTCGGTCAGCTTCTGGACTTCGGTTTCGCCGCGCTTGCGCTCGTCTTCCGAGATTTCCTTCTTCTTCTCGTCGGCCTTCAGGTTCTCGATCCCGTCACGGCGCACGTTGCGCACGGCGACGCGGGCCTTCTCGGCATAGGAGCTGGCGAGCTTGGCGAGTTCCTTGCGGCGTTCCTCGGTGAGGTCGGGGATCGGCAGGCGCAGCGTATTGCCGTCGTTGATCGGGTTGAGGCCGAGGCCCGCCGAACGGATCGCCTTTTCGACGGGACCGATGTTCGACTTGTCCCAGACCTGGACCGACAGCATGCGCGGTTCGGGCGCCGAGATGGTGGCGACCTGGGTGATCGGGGTGTTGGCACCGTAGACGGTGACCATGATCGGCTCGAGCAGCGCGGTGTTGGCGCGGCCGGTGCGCAGACCCGAAAGGTCGTGCTTGAGCGCGTCGATCGCGCCCTTCATGCGGCGCTCGAGGTCGCCCTTGTCGTACTTGGCCATGGATCAGGCTCCTTTCTGGACGATCGTCTTGGTGCTCTCGCCCGCGAGGACCTTGGCAAGATTGCCCTGCTCGCGGATCGAGAAGACAACGATCGGAATATTGTTGTCGCGGCAAAGCGCAACGGCGGATGCGTCCATGACCTGCAAGTTATCGGCCAGGACAGTGTCGTAATCGACAGTATCGTAACGCTTGGCGTCGGGATTCTTCTTGGGGTCGCTGTCGTAGACGCCGTCGACGCTGGTGCCCTTGAGCAGCGCGTCGCAGCGCATTTCGGCGGCACGCAGCGCGGCACCCGAATCGGTGGTGAAGTAAGGCGCGCCGACACCGGCGGCAAAGATCACCACGCGGCCCTTCTCGAGATGGCGCTCGGCGCGGCGGCGGATCACCGGCTCGCAGACCTGGTCCATCTGCACGGCCGACTGCACGCGGGTTTCCACGCCAAGCTGCTCCAGCGCATTCTGCATCGCGAGCGCGTTCATCACGGTGGCCAGCATGCCCATGTAATCGGCCTGCGCACGGTCCATGCCGCGCGCGGCGCCGGCCATGCCGCGGAAGATGTTGCCACCGCCGATGACGAGGCAGATCTCGAGGCCGGTTTCCTTGGCCGCCTTCACTTCCTTGGCAAGCTCGGCAACGAAATCGGAATCGATCCCGAACTGCTGGCTCCCCATGAGAACTTCACCCGACAACTTGAGAAGGACGCGTTTATAGGGGGTCGAGTTCATGGCCGCACTTCTCCTCGGGGGCTGGTCGGCCCCGGCTTTAGGAGCGCGCAAGGAAATTGCCAAGGGCTTAGAGGCTGTTTGAAAAATGCCCGAAAGGGCATTTTAAGGACGGCACCAGCCCGCTCCCCCACCCGACCGCCCATTGGCAGTATCCTGTGGGTGGTCGGGTGGGGGAGCGGGCTGGTGCCGCGAAATTCGCTTTTCGCGAATTTCCAAACGGGCTCTTACGCCTGTGGATGAGCGTGTCGCAGCCTCCACCCGCCCCTGCCGCAATGCCCTCAATTCCAGTTGGCGGACAGTTCGCGCTCGCGTGCGTCGTAATCGCGCTGCGCCTGCGCCACCATGCCCATGCGCGCCTCGGCCCAGTCGATCATCGCCTGCAGCGCGCCCAGCAGTTCCCTGCCCAGCGGGCTGATCGCATAACTCACCGTCACCGGAACGCTGGGCACGACCGCGCGCAGCACCAGCCCATCGCGCTCCAGCGAGCGCAAGGTCTGGCTCAGCATCTTCTGCGAAATCCCGTCGATCCGCCGCTTCAGCGCATTGAAGCGCATCTCGCCATTGCCGAGCGTGAGCAGGATCAACACGCTCCACTTGTCGGCCACACGGTCAAGCAACTGCCGCGTCGGGCAATTGGCGGCGTAGACATCCGGCGCGCGGAGCGGCGCGGTTTCCTCGGAGTAACCCGGTGCGATCAAGGTGCCTTCTTGCATAGGCGCACTCAATATCACACTTGGTCACCATTGGATACCTAGTGGAGAATCGATATGAAGATTGCAGTCCTCGGCGCCAGCGGCCGCGCCGGATCGGAGATCGTCAAGGAAGCCGCCGCGCGCGGCCATCAGATCCTCGCGATCGCCCGCAACCCGGACAAGATTGCCGCCCTCGACGGCGTCACCGCCAAGGCGGGTGATGCCTCCGACCCGGAAGCGCTCGCTGCCCTCATCGCCGGCCAGGATGCCGTCATCAGCGCCCTGCACTTCGATGTGCCCGCCGAAACCCTGCTCGCCGCCCTGCGCAAGGCAGGCGTGCCGCGCCTGCTCGTCACCGGCGGCGCCGCCAGCCTCGAAGTCGCACCGGGCGTGCGCATCATCGACGATCCCGAATTTCCCGAAGAGTGGAAGGCTGCGGCGATGGGCGGCATCACCTTCCTCGACGTGCTGCGCCAGACCGCCGACGTCGACTGGACCTTCTTCTCCCCCGCCGCGCTGATCTTCGAAGGCCCGCGCACCGGAACCTACCGCCCCGGCACCGACCAGCTGGTCACCGACGATGCCGGCGAGAGCAAGATCAGCTTCGCCGACTACGCCATCGCCATGGTCGACGAACTCGAAGCCCACAAGCACAGCCGCGCGCGCTTCACGGCAGCCTACTGAAGCCGGAAACAGACATGGAAAAAGGGCCGGGAAGCCAAAGCTCCCCGGCCCTTTTCTTGTTCGGCATCCGTAAAGGAAAAGCCCGAAGGATCAGCCGGCGACGGCAGCAGCCACTTCGGCCGCGAAGTCGGTGACTTCCTTCTCGATGCCTTCGCCGAGCTGGAAGCGGACGTAGTCCTTCAGCACGATCTTGGCACCGGCGTCCTTGCCGGCCTGGTCGACGACCTGCTGGATCGGGGTCTTGTTGTCCATGACAAAGACCTGCGAGAGCAGCGCGTTGTCCTTGGCGTACTTGGCGATCGCGCCATCGACCATCTTGGCCTGCACGGCTTCGGGCTTGCCCGATTCGGCAGCCTTTTCTTCGGCGATCTTGCGCTCGCGAGCGATCAGCTCGGCGTCGAGACCGTCGGCGTTGAGCGCCAGCGGGAAGGCAGCGGCGATGTGCATCGCGATCTGCTTGCCGAGCGCTTCGAGAACGTCAGCCGAAGCTTCCGATTCGAGAGCGACAAGCACGCCGATCTTGCCGAGGTTCGGCGCGGCAGCATTGTGCATGTAGGGAACGACGAGGCCCTGGGCCACTTCGACGGTCTTCATGCGGCGAACCTGCTGGTTCTCGCCGATGGTCGCGACGTTGTTGGTCAGCGCGTCGCCGACGGTGCCGCCGGTCGGGTAGGCAGCAGCCTTGAGGGCTTCGACGTCGTCGCCGGCAACGCCGAGAGCGACTTCGGTGGTCTTGCGCACGAAGTCCTGGAACTGGTCGTTCTTCGCGACGAAGTCGGTTTCCGAGTTCACTTCGACGGCAACGCCCTTGGTGCCGGTCACGGCAACGCCGACGAGGCCTTCAGCCGCGGTGCGGCTCGACTTCTTGGCGGCAGCGGCCAGACCGCGCGCGCGCAGCGCGTCGACGGCGGCTTCGAGATCGCCACCGGTTTCGTCGAGGGCCTTCTTGCAGTCCATCATGCCGGCGCCGGTGCGCTCGCGCAGGTTCTTCACGTCAGCGGCGGTGTAAGCCATCGCTCAAATCCTCTTGCTTGGGTCTGACCAGTTTCCTGGCCTTCAAATTGCCCGGATCGCACGGCGACCCGGAAATGGAACGCGCGCCAGGCCCATTGGACCCGGCGCGCGACAATTCCATGACGAAAAGTCGTCGCCGGACCTATCAGGCCTCGACAGCTTCCTCGACCGGCACGTCCATGGCGCCGATGTCGGCACCGCTCTGGACGAGCGCGTCACGGCCGCCCTTGGTGGCAGCCTGGGCGATCGCGTCGCAGTACAGGCGCACGGCGCGGCTGGCGTCGTCGTTGCCCGGGATCGGGAACGCGATGCCGTTGGGGTCGACGTTGGTGTCGAGCACGGCGATGACGGGGATGCCGAGGACGTTGGCTTCCTTGATCGCCAGCGCTTCCTTGTTGGCGTCGATCACGAACATCACGTCCGGGATGCCGCCCATGTCGCGGATACCGCCGAGCGACAGCTCAAGCTTGTCACGCTCGCGGGTCAGCTGCAGGACTTCCTTCTTGGTGAGACCGGCGGTGTCGCCCGAAAGCTGCTCTTCAAGAGCCTTGAAGCGCTTGATCGAACCCGAGATGGTCTTCCAGTTGGTGAGCATGCCGCCCAGCCAGCGGTGGTTGACGTAGTGCTGACCGCAAGCGCGGGCGGCCTGGGCGATCGGCTCCTGAGCCTGACGCTTCGTGCCGACGAACAGCACCTTGCCACCGGCCTGGACAGTGGCCTGCACGAACTCGAGAGCGCGCGCGAAGAGCGGCACGGTCTGCGAGAGGTCGATGATGTGGATGCCGTTGCGCGCGCCGAAGATGTACGGCTTCATGCGCGGGTTCCAGCGGTGGGTCTGGTGGCCGAAGTGGGCGCCGGCTTCGATGAGCTGCTGCATGGTGACGACAGGTGCCGCCATAATAGAATTCCTTCCGGTTCGAACCTCTGGAAAGCAGGAACCTGGCGGCTGTCCGAGGACCTTGGCCGTCAAAGCACCGGTATGTGCGCTTTCCATGTGGATTGCCCGAATCGCGCGAGGATCGCGAATTCGATCCCTGCTTCGAGCGGGGCCGCCCTTAGTCCTCTTCGCCCGTTAAATCCAGCCCCAATCGCAACGCTCGGCCCGGCGTGGCCGCAAAACCACCGATCGCAGGATCGCACCGCCGGGGAAACCACAGATCGCCCACAGGTTTTCCACAGGGTGACAAGCCGATTGCCCCGCCCTGCACACCGTTCAGGGATCTGTCCTTCGGGGCCCGGCGAGAGTGTTCCATCGCGAGACAGTGTTTGTCTTGCGCTGGACCCCGCGTCCGGCAGCGCCCGCGCGCCGCTAAAACGCTGGAAGTTCAAGAACGTTAGCCGGACCTGCATTTTGGCCTTGACTCAATTTGAACAAAAAGAGAACAGATAGCCAGACGGAACATTGTTAGAACATGAGTCGGTTTTCCACAAGCGGCTACCCCCGGCCAGATCAGCGCCGATGGCTCGAAAGGATTGGACATGACTGCATTTGCTGCCTGCCTCTTCGCCCTCACCGCGCTGGCTTCGGCTTTCGCGATCACCGCCACGCTGCGCCGCTATGGGCACAGCGCGCTTTCGCTCAAGGCACGGCTCGCCGCCTGCCCCGAAGTGCTCACGATCAATTGGGCAATGGTGGAACGCGTACCGGTGCCGACACTTTCCGCGCTCCGCCGCGAACGCGTTATGCGTCGCCGACTTCAGGCGCTGCAGCGCCCGGGACTGGAATGGCCGAACGGCGAGCTTGCCGCCTGACCTTGAGATAGACCGAGATGCCCAGCGGGATCAGCGCCAGATAGACGATGGTGATCGCCGCGAGCGTCCACCACGGCTCGACCAGCAGCGCCGCGACAGTAAGCCCGACCACGGCCAGGACACCAAGGCGCAGACTCGGCGGCGGACGCATCCGCGCCCAGCTGAGCGTCGGCAGGTTGGAAATCATCAGGAAGGCCATCAGCACCATCCACACGCCCACCAGCACCGGGTTGGCAAAGATGGGCTGGCCGCTGGCGATCCACAGATAGAGCGGCAGGAAGCCGAGCCCGGCGCCGAGCGGCGCCGGAACCCCGGTCAGGAAACCGGCCGCCTTGTGGGGCTGGTCCAGCTGATCCATCCGCGAATTGAACCGCGCCAGACGCAGCACGCAGCAGATGGCAAACGCCAGCGCGGCGATCCAGCCCAGGCTGGGGACCTGATGCAGGGTCCAGAGATAGACGATCAGCGCCGGCGCCACGCCGAACGAGATCGAATCGGCGAGACTGTCGAGTTCCGCGCCGAAACGGGTCTGCGCCTTGAGCATGCGCGCGGCGCGGCCGTCGATCCCGTCGAGCACGCCCGCCAGGATCACCGCCTGCACCGCCCGTTCGTAGTCGCCGCCGATGGCAAAACGGATACCCGTCAGCCCCGAACAGAGCGCAGCGGCGGTGATCGCGTTGGGAACAAAGACCCGCATCGAGAGCCCGGCGGCAAGCCGGCGGCGCGAACTCAGCCGTTCCGCCATGAAGTCACCGGACTCCTCGGTCACTGCGAAATGCCCTCGATCACCGGGGCGGCGCCGATTTCGGCAAGAATGGTTTCACCGGCAACGATACGCTGGCCCATCAGCACCTTGGGTTCGGTTCCGGCGGGCAGATAGACGTCCACGCGGCTGCCGAAGCGAATGAGGCCGATGCGCTGGCCCGCGGCGATGATGTCGCCCGGCTTCACGAAAGGCACGATCCGGCGTGCCACCAACCCGGCGATCTGCGTGAAGCAGATGCGCTGGCCGTCGCCGCGCTCGATCAGGATGTGCTGGCGCTCGTTCTCTTCACTCGCCTTGTCGAGGTCGGCGTTGAGGAACTTGCCCGGGATGTAGATCACCCGGCGCACCGTGCCGCCAATCGGCGCACGATTGATGTGCACGTCGAACACGCTCATGAAGATCGAGATGCGCGTCACCGGCTCGGTCGAGAGCGGCTCCGCCCCGCTGCCGTCCTCGACGGTCAGTTCGCGCGGCGGCGGCACCTTGCCGATCAGCGTCACGAGGCCGTCGGCAGGCGCCACGATGAAACGATCGTCCTGCGGCGTGACACGCACGGGATCGCGGAAGAAGGCCAGCACGCAGTACGTGAGCAGGACCAGCGGCAGACCGACAAGCGGCCCGAGCGCGATCCACCCCACGAGCGCGATAGCTCCGGCAATGGCACCGAACTTGCGACCTTCGGGATGAACCGAGGGCCAGCTCCAGGACGCTTCGCCGCGTCCCTGATTATCGAGAATATCTCCAGGCATGTTGCCCCTCTAAAGCATTTACGCCCCCGGTGGAAACACCTGCCGATTCGGAAAATCCGGCAAAACAGGAACCTGCCGTCCGAAACGGACAAGGCGCCGGATCCGGGCATGGCCAGGCCGATGCCGGAACAGCCACAATAATCATTGCTTTGGGAGGCCCCGAAGGGAATGCTCTATGCGATGAGCGACTGGTGGTGGACAGGGCTGGATTCGAACCAGCGTACGCTTGCACGGGCAGATTTACAGTCTGCTGCCTTTAACCACTCGGCCACCTGTCCACACCAGTTGCTGGCGGCGGAAAACCGTTCCCTGAGGAGCGGAACCCGCAGTGTTTCGAAGCGCCGTTGCCAGTGCCTCGCTGCCGAGGAGGGCGCCTATGTAGAACCTGGCCTTGCCTGTCAATGGGGGTACTGGCAGGAGCGGCACAGATTTTTTCAAAAAGGATATTTTCATGAGCAATCGTAGCGACCGGGACGGCGCAAAGCCCGGAAAGGCGCTGCGCGGGCGCGCTGGCCGGATGAAGAACGGACGCGGCAGCGGTCGCGCAAGCACCGGAATGGTCCGCCTTTGGGGCCGTCATGCGGTGGAGGCGGCCCTCAAGAACCCCGATCGCAAACATAGAAAGCTGTGGGCAACTCGCGAAGGCGTCGAATCTCTCGACGGCGAACTGCCCACCGATTTCCCGGTGGAGTGGGCACAGCCCGCCGATCTCGCCCGACTCGTCGCCCGTGACGCGCCGCACCAGGGCCTCGTGCTCGAATGCGAGCCGCTCGACGACATCTTCATCGACGACGTTCTCGACGGTGATCCCTCGCGCCCGGTCGTCGTGCTCGACCAGGTGACCGACCCGCACAACGTCGGTGCCATCATGCGCTCGGCCGTCGCGTTCAATGCCTGCGCCATCGTCACCCAGGACCGCCATGCCCCGCCCGAATCGGGCACGCTGGCCAAAAGCGCCTCGGGCGCGCTCGAAGTGCTGCCCTGGGTCCGCGTGGTGAACCTCGCCCGTGCGCTCGAGGAGATCGCCGAGGCCGGTTACTGGCGCATCGGCCTTGACGGCGGCACCGAGACAACCCTGGGCGAAGCCCTGCCCGCCGGTCCGGTCGCGCTCGTGCTTGGTGCCGAAGGCGACGGCATGCGCCACAATATCGTCCAGCACTGCGACGCCATCGCCAAGCTGCCGATCAGCGAGGCCATGGAAAGCCTCAATGTCTCGAACGCGGCCGCCATCGCCCTCTACGCCGTGGCAACCCGCCCCGAGGCCTGAGGCACCGTGGTTCGCGCAATCCGGGAGACGACATGACTTCGTGCGACATTTCATCCCGTCCCCGCTCTCCGGCGCCCTCTCCCGAGGCATCCCGCAATCCAGCCCGGCGCATCGTTGCCGGGCTGGCGGTTGCCGGACTGGCCTTGCTGGTGGCGGCCTGCATCTTCGTGCCGGGCAAGTTCACCGCGCAGCTGGACCTGCGGAACGATCGCAGCTTCCGCTTCGCCTATAGTGGCGAGATCGTGATGATCCCGCTGCAAAAGGCGAAGGAGGCGGGCTTCACGCCGGATGCCTGCCACGACGACAACTACGACGAGCGCCCCTGCACCGGGGACGAACTCGCCAAGCAGAAGAGGTCGTGGGAGGAGTCGCGCGCGCAGAAGGCCAAGAGCGACGCGCAGGCGGCAAAGGCGCTGCTCGGCGGCATCGACCCCAACGACCCGCGCGCGGGCGAGGACGTCGCCGCCAAGCTGCGCCGGCAGGTCGGCTGGAACAAGGTGGTCTACAAGGGCGACGGGCGTTTCGATGTCGACTTCGCCATCCAGGGCAGGCTCGACCACGATTTTGCCTTCCCCACCATCGAAGGGCTGGCGATGGCCAATCCTTTCGTGCAGCTTTCGCTGCGTCAGGACGGCAGCGTGCGGATGGATGCCCCCGGCTTCGGTCCGTCCAAGGGCGCGGACGGCATGATGGGCGCCATGCTCGCCGGAATGGGCGACAGCAGCAGCAACGGCAGCAGCAGCACGGGGTCTGCCGATGGCCCGAGCGAGGCCGACGGCACGTTCACCGTGCTCACCGATGGCGAGATCCTTGCCAACAACACGGACGAAGGCCCGCAAGCCGCCCCCGGGGGGCGCAGGCTGGTCTGGGCGGTCAATCCGCGCACACCGGCAGCGCCCACCGCGCTGGTGAAGCTGAAGCCGTAACCCCGCAAGGGAAAGGGACGCTGCCAAGGTGCCCTTTTCCATCTCCCCCTCCCCGAACGCAAAAACGCCGCGCCAACCCGATGGTTGGCGCGGCGTAATGTCTTCAGCCTGCGAGGCGCGACAGGCTGCCGGAGCGCTGCTTAGTTGACAGCGTCCTTGAGGCCCTTGCCGGCCTTGAACTTCGGCTGGGCCGAAGCCTTGATTTCCATCGGCTCGCCGGTGCGCGGGTTACGGCCGGTCGAAGCCTTGCGCTTGGCGACCGAGAACGTGCCGAAACCGACCAGGCGCACTTCGTCACCCTTCTTCAGCGCGCCGGTGATGGCGTCGAAAACGCTTTCAACAGCCTTGGTAGCGTCGCTGCGGGTCAGGCCGCTCGAGTCTGCGACCGCGCCGATAAGATCGTTCTTGTTCATTATGGGTACCCCCTAACCTTTCAGTGGAAATAGGATGCGATGGGATAGAACTGGATTCGCCTCTGAATGGCGACGGAATTGAGCCGTTTTTCAGGACGCTGTCAAAGCCTAAACAGGCCGAAAACGCCCTGTTTATCGTGTTTTTCCGCCTCTCAGTTGACGTTTTGGTCAATCCCGCGACGAAGACGCCGCAATGCCCCTGCCCCGGCCCGCCGAACCGGGTGGTCAGGACGCGATTCGCAACGGTGCCAAAATCCGATCTCCACCGGGCATCTTGCGATTCGCCACATGAAATCAGCTAGCTGCATCGGCTAATCGACAAAGCGCCGCTGCGGTAAAGACACGTTTGCGCCAGACGCAAAAAAGGCGGCTCGATGGATCGAGCCGCCTCTCAAGCTGCCCGGCCCCGAAGAGCCGGTCATATCGCCCGGGCTTACGCCTTGGGTTCGTTGACCCGGCGCTCGGCGATACGGGCGCGCTTGCCGGTACGACCACGCAGGTAGTACAGCTTCGCACGACGCACGACGCCGCGACGGACAACCGTGATCGAATCGATGTTCGGCGAGTAGAGCGGGAATACGCGCTCGACGCCTTCACCGAAGCTCATCTTGCGGACGGTGAAGTTCGAACCCATGCCACGGTTCGAACGCGCGATGCACACGCCTTCGTACGCCTGGACGCGGGTACGGGTGCCTTCAACCACCTTCACGCCGACGCGGACGGTGTCGCCCGGACGGAAGGTCGGGATATCCTTGGCGGCCTTGGCAATTTCCTCGGCCTCGATCTGCTGAATCAGGTTCATGAACCTAAGTCCTCGTTTTTGCGCCGCGCACCAGAGGCAGACTGGCCCCGAACGTCACTGCGACGTTCCCAAAGGTCCGGCCTGCGTGACCGTGTATCTTCCTCCGCCTGCCGTTTCCGCCAGGCGGCGATCTTCGCATGATCCCCCGATCGCAGCACTTCAGGGATCGTGCGCCCTTCCCACTCGGTGGGTCGGGTAAATTGCGGGTATTCGAGAAGACCGTCCTCGAACGATTCCTCGGTCCCGCTGGAAGCGGCGCCCATTACGCCGGGAAGCAGCCGAATGCAAGCGTCAAGCAGCAGGATCGCCGCCGGTTCGCCGCCCGAAAGCACCGCGTCGCCGACCGACATCTCCTCCACCTGGCGCCCTTCGAAGATGCGCTCGTCAAAACCCTCGAAGCGGCCGCACAGGATGGTGACGCCCGGCCCTTGTGCCAATTCGCGCACACGCGCCTGCGAGATCGGCTTGCCGCGCGGGGTCATGGCGATGATCGGCGCGTCGGGATTGATCGTGCGGGCATGGTCGATGGCGGCGGCCAGGACGTCGACCTTGAGCACCATCCCGGCACCGCCGCCGGCCGGCGTATCGTCGACGGTGCGGTGCCTGTCGGTGGTGAAGTCGCGGATGTGGACCGGGTTCATGGCCCACTTGCCTTCGGCAAGCGCCCTGCCCGCAAGGCTGATGCCAAGCGTGCCGGGGAACATCTCCGGGTAGAGGGTGAGGACGGTGGCGTTGAAAGTCATGTGAATATGTCTGCTTCGGGTACGGGCGCGTTGCGCCGTGCCAGATAGACTGTGCCCCCCGCTGTCAACACCCCTCCGACAAAACCGGCCAGCGCGATCCGCAGGCCGCCAAGGGCGGTATCCCGATCCTCGTCGCACCGGTCGATCACGCATTGCCGCGGCGTCGAGGTGAACGTCAGCACAAACACGAGCAGGCATGGCACCGCGATCAGGGCAGCCAGCGGCGAGGCCGACACCAGCACGATCCGGCGCCGCGACCACTCCTTGCGCCAGCGCAGCAGCACCCCGGCAGACAAGACCGGGAACAAAAAGAAAAGCAGGCCAAGCAGATAGATCATGGAAGCTCCCGATCCCGGGCGAGCCGCCCCGCCAGCGCGCCGGACCGCCGAGCGATGCAAGAAAGGCCGCCCCGAAGGGCGGCCTTTCCTTTATTCTTCCGCAAAAGCCGCGTTGACGACAATGCGTTCGTGATCCCACTCGGGAACGGCGGCGGTGGTCATCGGCACCATGAAACGGCGCCGTTTTCCATCCTCGCCTACCGGACGCTCGATCTCGATCACGTCGCCGGCGCCGAAGTTCTCGACCCCGATGCAGGTGCCGAGGTCGTCACCCGCGTCGGAAACGGCGCGCAGGCCCAGGAGGTCGGCGTGATAATACTCGCCCTCCTCCAGTTCCGGCATCGACGCGCGCGGGACGGTGAGCGCGGTGCCGCGCAGCTTCTCGGCAGCCGTGCGATCCGGCACTTCCTCGAAACGCGCAATCGCACCGCCCTTGCCGTCATCGCGCAGCTTGACGAGCGTCAGAGTGGAATCCCTGCCCATTGACTCGTTGAAGGCGCGGTAGCGCTTGAGCGCCGCCACGCCTTCACCGAACAGCTTGAGGCGAACCTCGCCCGTCACGCCGTGCGCGCCAGTGATGGCAGCAAGCGTGACGGGGCGGTCTTGACCAGCCATCTGGATCTAACCTGAAGCTTAGGCTTCGGTCGATTCCTCAGCGGCTGCTTCAGCAGGCGCTTCTTCAGCGGCCGGAGCGGCAGCAGCAGCCGCGGCAGCTTCTTCAGCTTCGCGCAGCTTTTCAGCCTTTTCTTCAGCGCGGTCCTTGGCCTTCTGGCCCGGCTCGCCCTTCTTGGCGTTCACGGTAGCGGCGCGTTCCTTGATGCCGGCCTTGTCGAGCAGGCGGGCAACGCGGTCGGTCGGCTGGGCGCCAACGCCGAGCCAGTAACGCACGCGGTCTTCGACCAGACGGACGCGGTTTTCGTCGTCCTTGGCGAGGATCGGGTTGTAGGTGCCGACCTGCTCAAGATACTTGCCGTCGCGCGGAGCGCGCGAGTTGGAGACGACGATCTTGTAGTAAGGACGCTTCTTCGCGCCACCGCGCGACAGACGGATCGAAACGGACATTGTTCTACCTTTCCTTCAAATCTTCAAAAATTACTTCTTAAGAAACTTGCTGAGATCCGGCCCACCCAGGCCGGGCATACCGCCGGCGCTACCGCCGCCCAGTCCCGGCATGGCAGCATCGAGACCGCCCTTGCCGAACATCGCGGCCAGCCCCTTGAGGCCGCCCATCTTCTTGATCTGCTTCATGGCCTTGGACATCTCGAGGTGCATTTTCAGCAGCTTGTTGACGTCCTGGACATTGGTGCCCGAACCGTTGGCGACGCGGATCTTGCGCTTGGCGTTGAGCAGCGCGGGATTGGCGCGCTCCTTCGGCGTCATCGAACCGATGATCGCATCCATGCGCAGCAGCACGCGGTCGTCCATACCCGAGGCCTGCATCGCCGCCTTGGCCTTCTTCATGCCCGGCATCATGCCGGCCAGCGCGCCAAGGCCGCCCATCTTCTGCATCTGGCTGAGCTGCATGCGCAGGTCGTTCATGTCGAACTTGCCCTGCTCCATGCGCTTGGCCAGCGCTTCGGCTTCCTCGACCTTGACCGCTTCGGCCGCCTTTTCGACGATCGAGACGATATCGCCCATGCCGAGGATGCGGTTGGCGACGCGGCTGGGGTGGAAGACCTCGAGGGCCTCCATCTTTTCGCCGGTGCCCGCGAACTTGATCGGCTTGCCGGTGACGGCCCGCATCGACAGCGCCGCACCGCCGCGCGCATCACCGTCCATACGGGTGAGCACGACGCCGGTCAGGTCGACTTCGCCGGCGAACGACTGCGCGACGTTGACCGCGTCCTGACCCGTCAGCGAGTCGACCACTAGCAGCGTTTCACGCGGGGTAGAGATGGCGGCAACCGCCTTCATCTCGTCCATCAGCTGCGTGTCGACGTGGAGACGGCCGGCGGTGTCGAGCAGCAGCACGTCCACGGCCTGAAGGCGGGCGGACTGCATCGCGCGGGTGGCGATCTCGGTCGGCTGCTGGCCGGCGATGATCGGCAGGGTGGCGACGCCCACCTGCTCACCCAGGACACGAAGCTGTTCCTGCGCCGCCGGACGGTTGACGTCCAGCGAGGCCATCATGACCTTCTTGCCCTGCTTCTCCTTGAGGAGGCGGGCGATCTTGGCGGTGCTGGTGGTCTTGCCCGAGCCCTGCAGACCGACCATCATGATGACGACGGGCGGAACCGCTTCCAGATCGAGTTCGGCGGTCTGGTCACCGCCGAGCATCTCGATCAGTGCGTCATTGACGATCTTGACGACCTGCTGGCCGGGCGTGACCGACTTCAGGACCGACTGGCCGACAGCCTTTTCAGTGACTTGATCGATGAAGCGGCGCACGACGGGGAGCGCGACATCGGCTTCGAGCAGCGCGATGCGCACTTCGCGCATGGCATCGCGAACGTCCTGCTCCTTGAGCGCGCCGCGGCCACGCAGCTTGTCGAAAACGCCACCAAGACGATCCGAAAGGCTGTCGAACATGCCTAACTCCACTTTTGACCGACCGCTGGGTCAGCCAGAACGCCAAAAACGCCGGTGGGCGAAACCTCGCTGACCGGCGTGACGGAAACCTTATGCGAAAAACGCCGGCGGACGAAACCTCGTCGGCCAGCGTATCGCGTTCCCGCGAAACTGATATGTCGAAATAGCCCGGCAAAGATAAATTTGAAAGGCTGTTTCGGAAGAAATGGTGGAGCCTAGCGGGATCGAACCGCTGACCTCCTGCATGCCATGCAGGCGCTCTCCCAGCTGAGCTAAGGCCCCATTCACTTCACCGGATCGACCTGGGAGGTTTGATCCGATCCCGCTGCGGCAGCGTGTGCGTCCGCTTGGGAGGCCGCCCTCTAGATGGGGTTCTCCGGGCTGGCAAGAGGAAATTTTCACCGACCTGTCATTTTTTGAACGGCGGCCGAAAAAGCGGCCCGCGCCCCCTCCCCATCCACCCCCGCTCATCCTGAGCCTGCCAAACGATGGAGGCCCGGCGCGGCGCCGCCGGGGACTTCGACACGCTCAGCCTGAGCGGGTTGAGCGTGATTCCCGCAAAGGGATCGGAGGCAATCGCCGCAGAAACGAGAAAGGGCGCGGCCACCGAAGCGCCGCGCCCTTTCCTGAAACAGATCGGCCCGAGATTACTGGCCGAGCCTTACTCGTCGCGGTCGCCGTCGTCGTCGCCGGCGCCGATGCCGAGATCGTCGTCACCGCCGAGGTCGACGTCGTTGTCCGGCGAATCGCCGTCGTCGTCGATGTCCAGATCGTCGTCGGCGAGATCCGCATCCTCGGTCTCGACGGCTTCCTTCTTCTGGATTTCCTCATAGGGAATCGGCTGCTTGGACTTCAGCACCGGTTCCGGGTGCCACGAATGGCCGCACTCGATGCAGGTAACCGGGTCATCCTTGCCCAGGTCGTAGAAGCGGGTGCCGCATTTCGGGCAGCCGTGCTTGGCGCCCCACTCAGGCTTTGCCATGAAATGTCCTCATTACTGCGCGCCCGAAGAGTACGGGCGAGAATTCCGTGTCTTGATGGGAGGGCCGGCGCGCAAAATCAAGCGTCCCGGCCACATCAGGGCGCGCGCCTTGCCATAGGCCGCAGCCGCTGTCAAAAGCCCGGCGATTTTGCGCCCCGCCAATCGGAAAGAAGCACGCCCGTGAGCCACGACAGCACCACCCCCATGCGCCCCCGCCGTTTCCTGCCCGCAGGGCCGCTCAAGGGCAGGATTCGCGTGCCGGGCGACAAGTCGATCAGCCACCGCTCGATCATGCTGGGCGCGCTGGCGGTCGGCGAAACCCGCGTGACCGGCCTGCTGGAAGGCGAGGACGTGCTGGCCACCGCCGCCGCCATGCGGGCGATGGGCGCCAGTGTGGAACGCATTGGCGACAGCGAGTCCGGGGGCGAATGGCGGGTGAACGGCGTCGGCGTCGGCGCCCTGCTCCAGCCCGAGGGCCCGCTCGACATGGGCAATTCCGGCACTTCGACCCGCCTGCTGATGGGCCTTGTCGCCAGCCACCCGATCGAAGTCAGCTTCACCGGCGACGCCTCGCTCTCCAAGCGCCCGATGGGCCGGGTGATCGATCCGCTTTCGGAAATGGGCGCCAGCTTCGAAGCCAGCGAGGGTGGCCGCCTGCCGCTGATCGTGCGCGGCGCCGCGCCGGCCGTGCCGATCACTTACCGCCTCCCGGTCGCTTCCGCGCAGGTGAAAAGCGCCATCCTGCTGGCCGGCCTCAACACGCCCGGCACCACCACCGTGATCGAGCCGGTGCCGACCCGCGACCATTCCGAACGCATGCTCAAGGGCTTCGGCGCCGACCTTACCGTCACCGTGGAGGCGGACGGCACCCGCATCATCACCATCAAGGGCGAGGCTGAACTCAAGCCCCAGGTGATCGACGTGCCGGGCGACCCCTCCTCGGCCGCCTTCTTCATCGTTGCCGCGCTGGTGACGCCGGGCAGCGAAGTGGTGATCGAGAACGTCGGCCTCAACCCCACTCGCGCAGGCCTTGTCGAAGTGCTCCGCCAGATGGGCGGCCAGATCGAGTTCCTGAGCGAACGCGAAGTCGGCGGCGAGCCGGTGGCCGACCTGCTGGTCAGGCACTCCGCGCTCAAGGGCATCACCGTCGATCCCGCCATCGCGCCTGCCATGATCGACGAGTTCCCCGTCCTCTTTGTCGCCGCCTCGCTGGCCGAGGGCGTCACCGTCACCAGCGGACTCGACGAACTGCGCGTGAAGGAATCGGACCGCCTCGCCGCCATGGCCGCCGCGCTGACGCTGGCCGGCGCAAAGATCGAGGAGCGCGAGGACGGCCTTGTCATCACCGGCACCGGCGGCGCCCCGCTGCCCGGCACCGCGGCGGGCGCGCAGGTCACCACCCATCTCGACCACCGCATCGCCATGTCGATGGCGATCGCCGGGCTTGTCAGCAGCGGCGGCGTGGAAGTGGACGACACCCGCCCGATTGCCACCAGCTTCCCCAACTTCGAGGCGCTGCTGGCCAGCCTCGCGGGATAAAGCCTTTCCTCCGGTGGACAGTGCCAACATAGCCCACCGGGGGCGCAGTCCACCGGGAGACAGTCTTCCGCGAGACAGTCTCCCGCGAGACACCCTTTTCGGCAGGCCGCACCCTGTCCCCCGAGCCATCTGGTTACCATTCGACAAGGTTCGCGGGCCTAGCCTATCGGTGAAGGGAGGCCATCATGACATCGATTCGGACCTGTCGTGCAGCGCCGATCCACCGGCATCACAGCCTGCGCCGATGGCTCGGCGCCCTGCCCCTGCCCTTGCTTGCGGCATTGACCCTGATCCTGCCGCTGGTCGGCGCCAGCATCGGTATCGCGGTGGTCATGCTGGCCTGGCTGGCGCGCGATTCAGGGCGTTTCGAGCAGGAACTGATCGACCTCTACGGCCCCGACAGCCCGGAACTGACCAGCCCGGAGCCCTGAACCCGTTCTTGACGCCGCTATTGCCGCCACTCTTGCCACTCGCCTGCCAAGCCGCCATGACCGCGCGATGATTATCGCCGTAGACGGACCCACCGCATCGGGCAAAGGCACTATCGCCAAGGCCCTCGCCCACCATTTCGGACTGCCCCACCTCGACACCGGCCTGCTCTACCGCGCGGTCGGCCGCCAGTGCTTCCTCGATGGCGGCAACCCCGACGATCCCGTCGATGCCCTTGCCGCCTGCACTTTCCCCGAAGGCCTGCTGGAAGACCCAGAACTGCGCTCCGAAGCCAGTGGCGGCCTGGCAAGCCGGGTCTCGGTCCACCCCGCGGTGCGCCAGGCGCTCTACGAACGCCAGCACGCCTTCGCGGTCCAGCCCGGCGGCGCCGTGCTCGACGGGCGCGACATCGGCACCGTGATCGCCCCGGAAGCCGAGGCCAAGCTGTTTGTCGTCGCCTCGGTCGAAGCCCGCGCCCAGCGCCGCTTCCTCGAAATGCAGGCGCATGGCCGCGACGTTACCCTGGAGGCGATCACCGCCGACCTGGCCGCCCGCGATGAGCGCGACCGGGGGCGCAAGGACGCGCCGCTGATCGCCGCTGCCGACGCCATCGAGATCGACACCTCGGAACTGAAGCGCGAGGAAGCCATCGCCGCGGCCATCGCCGCCGTGGATGCGCTCCGGGTCGATTAAGCGCCTTTCGGATACGACGAAACCGCGCCGCATCCGCCTATTTCCTTGCATTTCACCCCCCATGCGCGTAGGGGCCGCCGGTCTGGAGAACCGCCTGGTTCGACAGACGCCGTGGACGGCATTCGGCCCCCACGGCGGTTCGGCCCTTTTGGCCCGGGTTTCGCATGGTGCGAAACGCGGAGGAAAGACCGGCGGATCAAACCGCCAGGCCGGAAAAAACTAAACAGGATTAAACCTTTAATGGCTACTTCTGCCAATCCGACTCGCGACGATTTCGCGAAGATGCTTGACGATCAGCTCGGCGGTGTCGCCGATGACGGCTTCGAAGGCCGCGTGGTCAAGGGTACCGTCACTGCCATCGAAAACGACAAGGCCGTCATCGACGTGGGCCTGAAGAGCGAGGGCCGCGTTGCCCTGCGCGAATTCGCCCGCGGTGAAGGCGAGCACGGTCTCAAGGTCGGTGACGAAGTCGAAGTTTACGTCGACCGCGTCGAGAACGCCGACGGTGAAGCGATGCTGTCGCGCGACCGCGCACGCCGCGAAGCCGCCTGGGACAAGCTCGAGAACGAATTCGGTGAAGGCAAGCGCGTCGAAGGCGTGATCTTCGGCCGCGTCAAGGGCGGCTTCACCGTCGACCTCGACGGCGCCGTTGCGTTCCTCCCCGGCTCGCAGGTCGACATCCGCCCCGTGCGCGACGTCACCCCGCTGATGGACGTGCCGCAGCCCTTCCAGATCCTGAAGATGGACCGTCGCCGCGGCAACATCGTCGTGTCGCGTCGCGCCGTCCTCGAAGAAACGCGCGCCGAACAGCGCAGCGAGCTGATCGACAAGCTGAGCGAAGGCCAGGTCATCGAAGGCGT
The DNA here is from genome assembly GCF_006874585.1 of Sphingomonas sp. IC081. GTDB lineage: Bacteria > Pseudomonadota > Alphaproteobacteria > Sphingomonadales > Sphingomonadaceae > Novosphingobium. The sequence continues at coordinate 919,416 of NZ_CP029761.1, read as the reverse complement.
CGTCAAGAACATCACCGACTACGGTGCGTTCGTTGACCTCGGCGGCATCGACGGCCTGCTCCATGTCACCGACATGAGCTACAAGCGCGTCAACCACCCGAGCGAAGTGATCGCCATCGGCGACACCGTGAAGGTGCAGATCATCCGCATCAACCAGGACACCCAGCGCATCAGCCTCGGCATGAAGCAGCTGGAAAGCGATCCGTGGGAAGGCGCCGCCGTCAAGTACCCCGTGGGCGCCAAGCTCACCGGCACCGTCACCAACATCACCGAATACGGTGCGTTCGTGGAACTGGAAGCCGGCATCGAGGGCCTTGTCCACGTTTCGGAAATGTCCTGGACCAAGAAGAACGTCCACCCCGGCAAGATCGTCTCGACCTCGCAGGAAGTCGAAGTGGTCGTTCTCGAAGTCGATTCGGACAAGCGCCGCATCTCGCTCGGCCTCAAGCAGGCTCAGCAGAACCCCTGGGAAGCCTTCGCCGAGAAGCACCCCGTCGGTTCGACCGTCGAAGGCGAAGTCAAGAACGCGACCGAATTCGGTCTGTTCATCGGCCTCGACGGCGACGTGGACGGCATGGTTCACATGTCGGACATCGCCTGGGGCATCTCGGGCGAGGACGCGCTGGCTCTGCACCGCAAGGGCGAGCAGGTTTCGGCCGTTGTGCTCGACGTCGACGTCGAGAAGGAACGCATCAGCCTCGGCATGAAGCAGCTTGAGCGTGGTGCTCCGGCAGCTGGCGGCGTTGCCGCTTCGGCCGGCGGCAGCTCGCTGCGCCGCAACGAAGTCGTCACCGTCACCGTTCTCGAAGTTCGCGACGGCGGCCTGGAAGTCCAGGCTGGCGACGATGGCGCCACCGGCTTCATCAAGCGTTCGGACCTCGGCCGCGACCGCGACGAACAGCGCCCCGACCGCTTCCAGGTCGGCCAGAAGCTGGACGCCATGGTCACCGGTTTCGACCGTTCGAAGAAGCCGACCTTCTCGGTCAAGGCTCGCCAGCTTCACGAAGAAAAGGAAGCTGTCGAACAGTACGGTTCGTCGGACTCGGGCGCTTCGCTCGGCGACATCCTCGGCGAAGCTCTCAAGAACCGTTCGTAAGCCGAGCCCAGGAATGCAGGCGACATTTGCATCGGAAATGGCAGCCTGCATTCCGCTCGGGGCGAAGGCCGGCCAGCGGGCACAGCCCGTCTGACGTCACGGGATTTACTCCCGTGACGGCCTCCCCGCCCGAACAGTCGAGCTTCACCGCGAGGTGAAACAGTAAAGGCCCGTCCGGAGAAATCCGGGCGGGCTTTTGCTTTGGGCGTCATTCGCTACATAGGCCTCCAAGGAGAGACCCCATGCTCGAAATCCATCAGTTCCCCTGCCTCAGCGACAACTACGGCTATCTGCTGCACGATTCCGCCAGCGGCGAGACCGTGTGCATCGATACGCCGGACGCCGATGAATATCTGAAGCAGGCCGCCGCCAAGGGCTGGCGGATCACCCAGATCTGGAACACCCACTGGCACCCGGACCACGCAGGCGGCAACGGCGCCATCAAGGCGGCGACCGGCTGCACGATCACCGCGCCCGAAGGCGATGCCGGCAAGATCGCGGGCGTCGACCGCCGCGTCGATCAGGGCGATACGGTGAAGATCGGCGACTGGACCGCGCAAGTGCTCGACGTCGGCGGCCATACGCTCGGCCACTGCGCCTACTGGCTGCCCGAGCCAAGAATCGCTTTCGTGGGCGATTCGGTCTTTGCGCTCGGCTGCGGCCGCATGTTCGAGGGCACCGCGCCGCAGTTCTGGGAAAGCCTCCTGCGCATCAAGGCGCTCCCCGCCGATACCCTGCTCTACTGCGCGCACGAGTACACCGCCGCGAACGCCAGGTTCGCGCTCCATGCCGACCCGGACAACGCCGAACTCGCCGCTTATGCCGAGGACATCACCCGCGCCCGCGCCGTCGGCATGCCGACCGTGCCCGCCAAATTGGGCCGCGAACTGCTGACCAACCCGTTCCTGCGCGCCGACGATCCGGCCTTGCAGGCGCGCTGGGGGGGCCATGATGCGGTGACAACCTTCGCCGCGCTGCGCGAAGCCAAGAACACGTTCTGATCCCCATGACCTTGCGCAAGTCCGCCCCTCTCCTCGCGCTCGCCGCCCTGCTGGCGAGCGCCGCTCCGGCCATGGCATCCAGCATGATCGTCACTTCTCCGCAGCCCCTGTCCGCCGCGCATGACGTGCCGCGCGTGTTCCTGGGCGGCAGCATCGACATGGGCAGCGCCACCGACTGGCAGGCCGATCTGATCGCGGCGCTGTCGGGCGAGAACGTGGTGATCCTCAACCCGCGCCGGCCCGACTGGAACCCGGCATGGAAGCCCGAGGCGAGCGAGCCGGAATTCCGCCGTCAGGTCGAATGGGAACTCGCCGCGCTGGAAAGCGCCGACGTCATTGTCATGTACCTCGCCCCCGGCACGCAGAGCCCGGTGAGCCTGCTCGAACTCGGCCTCCATGCGCGCGGGGGCAAGCTTATCGTGCTCTGCCCCGAGGGCTTCTGGCGCAAGGGCAACGTCGACATCACCGCCGCGCGCTATGGCGTCACCCAAGTGGCGACGATCGACGAACTGCTGAAGGCGGTGCGTCAGCGCGTTCACGGTTGGAAAAAGTAACCGCGACCGGTCACTTCGGGAAACCGGTCGCCCCCGCCGTGGCAGGGGCGACGATACGGTCAGGCCCCGGGCCTCGACCTCACTTGTAAACGAGCCGCACCTTGCCCGCAGCCTCGGCCGCGACCCGGCGCGCCGCATCGCTGTCCCCGGCCAGCGCCAGTGCAACGCCCATACGGCGATAGGGGCGCGTCACGGGCTTGGCGAAGAGGCGCAGGTCGACCGCGCCGCCCGGCGTCGCCAGGGCATCGGCAAGCCCCTCGAAAGCGAAATTCTCGCTGTCCCGGTCAGCCAGGATCACCGCCGAGGCACTGGGGCCATGCAGCGCGACCTCGGGGATCGGCAGGCCAAGGATCGCCCGTGCATGGAGGTCGAACTCGGAGAAGTTCTGCGAGATCAGCGTGACCATGCCGGTATCGTGCGGACGCGGCGAGAGTTCCGAGAAGATCACTTCCTCGCCCTTCACGAAGAACTCGACACCGAACAGGCCGTAGCCGCCCAGATCGTCCACCACCTTGCGCGCCATGTTCTGCGCGGCGGCAATGGCGGCCGGCGCCATCGGGGTGGGCTGCCAGGATTCCTGATAGTCGCCGCGCTCCTGCCGGTGGCCGATGGCCGGGCAGAACGACACGCCCTCGCGGCTGCGTACGGTGAGCAGCGTGATCTCGTAGTCGAAGGCGACAAATTCCTCGACGATCACCCGCTTGCGGTCACCGCGCATGTTGGCGACGGCATAGTTCCACGCCTTCTCCAGATCGGCGGCGTCGCGCACCGTGCTCTGGCCCTTGCCCGAGGACGACATGACCGGCTTGATCACGCAGGGCAGCCCCGTGTGCTGCGCGCCGGCCAGCACTTCATCGAGACTTTCGGCGTAGCGATAGCGCGAGGTGCGCAGGCCCAGTTCGACGGCGGCCACTTCGCGGATGGCATCGCGGTTCATGGTCATCTGCGTGGCGCGCGCGGAGGGCACCACGCAGAAGCCTTCCGCCTCCACTTCGGCCAGCACTTCGGTGCGGATCGCCTCGACCTCGGGGACGATGAAGTCCGGCTTGTGCTTCTCGATCGCGGCGCGCAGGCGCTCGCCGTCGAGCATCGAGAAGACCTCGAAGCCGTCCGCCAGCTGCATCGCCGGCGCGCCTTCATAGGCGTCGCAGGCGATCACTTCGCAGCCCAGGCGCTTGGCCGAAATGACGAATTCGCGCCCCAGCTCGCCCGAGCCGAGCAGCAGGATCTTCGCGGTATATGCCATGACGGCCAGTCCTTTCGATGGGGGTTTTGCGGGAATGCTAGAGCAGCGTTCCGGAGAGAATCGCAAGCGCAATGGTGAAATAGATCACCAGACCCGTGACATCGACCAGCGTCGCCACGAACGGCGCCGACGCGCTCGCCGGGTCGAAGCCGAGGCGTTGCAGCGCAAAGGGCAGCATCGAGCCCGCCAGCGACCCGAACGTGACGATGCCCACCAGCCCCGCCGACACGGTGGTGGCGATCAGTACCCAGTGCGCGCCGTAGTCGTAGAAACCGAGCTGCTGCCACAGGGCGATGCGGACGAAGCCGACCACGCCGAGGATACCGCCCAGCACCATGCCCGCCGGCAGTTCGCGCAGCGCCACCCGCCACCAGTCGCGCAGGCGCACCTGCCCGACGGCGAGCGCGCGGATGATCAGCGAAGTCGCCTGGCTGCCGCTGTTGCCGCCCGAACTCATGATCAGCGGGATGAACAGCGTCAGCACCACCGCGCGCGCCAGTTCGTCCTCGAAGTGCTGCATGGCGCTCGCAGTCAGCATTTCGGAAAGGAACAACACGCTGAGCCACCCCGCCCGCTTGCGGATCATCGCGAAGAAGCCGGTTTCGAGGTAGGGCTTGTCGAGCGCCTCCACGCCGCCGAACTTCTGCACGTCCTCGGTATGCTCCGCGACCAGCGCGTCGAGCACGTCGTCCACGGTGACGATGCCGATGGGACGGCCCTGCTCGTCCACCACCGGCAGCGCCAGCAGGTCGTGACGGCGGATCAGGTTCGCCACTTCCTCGCGGTCGGTATCGGGCGCGACAACCACGGGTTCGCGGTCGCGTCCGAGATCGAGCGCGGGATCGTCGGGTTCGGCGGCGATCAGGCGGCGCAACGAGATCGTCGCCTCGAGGCGGCCCGCCTTGTCGACGAGGAACACCGAATAGACCGTCTCGCGGCTGCGCTCGACCGTGCGGATGAGCCTGAGCACATCGCCCACGGTGGCCGAGGCGGGCGCGGCGACGAACTCGGTCGTCATCATGCCGCCCGCGCTGTCCTCCGGCCAGGCCAGCAGGCTGGCAAGCGAACTGCGCACATCGGGCGCCAGTGCGGCGAGGAAACGCGCGGCAACGCCCTCGTCCATCGCCGCCAGCACATCGGCCGCGCGGTCTTCCGCCATCTGGGAGACAAGCCGTACCGCGCGCGGGAACGGCAGCAACGCCAGCACCTCGCTCGCAGCGGAAAACTCGGGCCGGTCGAGCGCGGCCACGGCGCGCACGTCCGCCATGCGGCCCAGCTTGGCGGCCGCCTCTGCAGGCGTCAGCGCCTCCAGCATCTCGACGATATCGGCAATGTAGAGCCCGCGCTTCACGGGCCGGGGGCCGGTCGTCACGCCGGCGAGCAGGTCGTTCATCATCTTCAAAACCTTTCGTCCGCACGACCCGGGCGGACGATGGCCAGCGAGAACTAGCCAGCGCCCTTGGGGCGTGCGGTCCTACTGGAACTGTCGCTTGACATGTCCTCGCTTCCTGAAACTTGCGCGGCACGAGTGGCCGTGCGGGCGCCCCTCTGATCCCAAACCGCGCCGAGGTCAACCACCCAGGCGCGCTCAAGCCATCAACTCAACGCAACACACGGATCGGAATACCAAAAAAGCCCCCGTGCAGGACACGGAGGCTTTTCTTGTTCGGTAACCGAAAGGCTCGGCGGGATCAGATCCCCGCGATCGCCTTGTCGACCAGCGCCTTGTCGGCATCGGCCGAGTGGTTGGCCTTGATCAGGTCGCCGGCGGCCAGTGCGGCAGCGGCAGCGGCCTTGCGGCGCAGGTCGTTGATCGTGGCCAGTTCCAGCGCCGAGATCTTCTCTTCCACCATCTTGTGACGGCGGGCGATCAGTTCGGTGGTGTCGGCCTCGGCCTTGGCGACGATCGCTTCGGCTTCGTGATGGGCATGCTCGAGCATGGCCGCGGCGTCCTTTTCGGCGTTCGCGATCTTGTCGGCATATTCCTTGCGCAGGGCTTCCGCCTCGGCGCGCAGGGTCTTGGCCTCTTCGAGGTGCGCCTTGATCTGGGCAATGCTCGAATCGAGACCGCCCGAGATGAGCTTGGGAACGCCCTTCCAGATCATGATCAGGATGAGCACGAGCATCGAGGCGCTGACCACCGCGACCGGCGGGGCAAAGCCCAGCAGTTCGGGTTCGGCGTGCTCGACCGCAACGTGCGCCTGGGCGGCGCCAGCCTCGTGAGCGCCAGCCTCGTGAGCGGCTTCCTGGGCGACCGGTGCGGCGCCCTGTTCAGCGGCGGTGTTCTCAGCCATGAGCCAGGCTCTCCTTCACGGCGGCGCGGGCGGCGGTCTCGTCGAGCGAGATGCCGGCGACGCGGCTGACGATGTCGCGAGCGGCTTCGGCGGCAACGCCCTCGATCTCGGCAGCAGCCGCAAGGCGCGCTTCGTCGATGCGCTTTTCCGCGGCGGCGAGGTCGGCGTCGATGCCGATCTGCGCGGCGCTGAGACGCTCTGCGGTGGCGGCACCGGCCTTGGCGCGGGCCGAAGCGATGAGGTCCTGGGCCTGCGCGCGGTTCGCGTTTTCACGCGTGCGCCAGGCTTCCTCTTCCGCGTCGGCGCTTTCGCGCAGCTTTTCGGCGGTGGCGAGGTCCTCGGCAATCTGCTTGTCGCGCGAGGCGACCGTATCCATCACCTTGGGCACCATGCCGCGTCCGACGACGAAGAAGGTGATGGCGAAGAAGATCAGCATCCAGAAGATCTGGCTGGCGTAGTATTCGCCTAGCTGTGCGATCTGAGGCATGTGTCAGCCCTGTCCCGAGGTAGCCGGTAAAAATCTTGCATCCGGTGGCCCGGCCGCGGCACCAAAGGGTTCGCGCGGCCGGATCGGATCAGTGCGCTAGTGCGATCAGGCGAAGATCAGCAGCGCGGCAACGACGAACGAGAGCAGGCCGAGAAGTTCGGCGCCCGCGAAGCCGATGAACAGACGGCCCTGCTGGGCGTCGGCAGCGCCGGGGTTGCGCAGCGCGCCTTCGAGGAACTTCGCGAAGACGTTACCCACGCCGATCGAGGCGAGACCGCAACCGATAGCGGCGAGACCGGCACCAAGCAGCTTTGCAGCATCTGCTTCCATTACAAAAACTCCCTTTGGAAAAGTCTGATAAGAGACTGAAAATCAGTGAAGGTTCTCGGCGTCATTAAGATAGACGCAGGTGAGAAGGGCGAAAACGTAGGCCTGGATGCCGGCGACCAGCAGCTCGAGAGCGCAGATGCCGACCATCAGGATGAAGCTGGGCAGACCGGCAATGGCAAAGAGGCCGATACCGGCGTTGCCCGAGCTGATCACGAAGCTCGAAAGCACTTCAAGAAGCACGTGGCCGGCCATCATCGCGACGAAGAGTCGCAGACCGAGGCTGAACGGGCGCACGAGGAAGGAGATCAGCTCGACCACGAAGATCAGCGGGATCATCACGACCGGCGTACCGTGCGGCACGAAGAGCGAGAAGAAGTGCAGCTTGTGCTTGGCAAAGCCCACGATGATGACGATCGCGAACGAAAGCACCGCCAGGACACCGGTCGCCGAGAAGTGGCTGGTGAAGGTGAAGGGGTGCAGGCCCAGCACGCCGAGCGGCAGCAGACCGAGGAAGTTCGCGAAGAGAATGAACATGAACAGCGAGAAGATGTACGGGACGTACTTCTTGCCGTTCTTGCCGACGTTGGCGGCCAGCATGCCGTCGATGAAACCGGTGAAGGTCTCGACAGCCATCTGCCAGCGGCCCGGCACGAGCTGACGCTTCGTGCCGCCGGCAACGAAGACGATCAGCGCAACGGTAGCAATCGCCATCCACAGCGCGCTGTTGGTAAAGGCGATGTTGTATCCGGCAATGTTCCAATGGGCACCGGCCAGCGTTTCGAGCTGGAACTGGTGCATCGGATCGACCTTTGCTTCGGCAGCCACGCGAATATCCCTGTCGCCTATGAACGACAGCGCCCAATCCACCCCTTATGGGTCAATCCGGGCGCTGGTTCGAATTCCGTATGATATTCCTGAAGGCGACGAAGATTCCTAGGAACAACATCACCAACAGACCCCAGGGCGATGTTCCGGCGAAGTGATCGATCACCCAGCCGATGAACAGGCCGCCGATGACCCCGCCGAGAAGATCGGCCAGAACACGGTTGCCGGCGCGATAGGAATCGTCCGTTTCCGTGCCTGCGTTGGGCTTGTTGCGCTGCTCTTCACGCTCGCGAAGGGCTTTCAGCCTTTCGTCGAGCCGTTCCAGGCGCGCATCCTCGCCAACGGAGTCTCGTGCAGGTGGCTCGTCGCTCATGTCAGGTCCTCCTCCATAAAGGACGATTGACGCGTTCAACGGCTCCCCGCCGAGGGCGCCGCCCCCTTAGGGTGGGGCTTATCCCGAGTCAACCTTGGCCGGGCGCTGACCACGCCTCTTGTTCACACGCCCTGGCGCGCCGCCCCGGCCAACCCAAGTACCCGCGCAGACACAGCATTCGTCAGGAAAAGGAAAAGCGCAAGGGCGATGCGTGAGAGAGTTCCTCCACGACCATTTGCGAATCAATCCCGTCAGAGAGCGGTCACAGCCCTGTCGAACGGGCGAGAGAGTGTTTCACAAGCGAGACGTTCACAAGCGAGACGGGACCAGACGATCAAAGCACCGCCCTCTCCGCGGCACCGGCCGGGAGTTTTTTGTTAGGTGCGCTCGTCACCTCCGTGACGAGCTTGCGGCACCAGCCCACGCCCCCACCCTACCACCCACGAGTGTATCCTGATGGGTGGTAGGGTGGGGGAGTGGGCTGGTGCCGCCTCCGGACGTCAGTCCGGACAAAAAACCGGGCCGGCACCACCTCTCGGCGGCACCGGCCCGGAATGAACCCGATGGAGGGCAGCGCGATTACGGGCAGCGCGGATCGCGCTGCGGGGCCGCTGCCGTGCGGGTCTGCCAGGAGCCGTCGGGCGCCTGGTACTTTTCCCCGGGGGCGGTCTGGGCGATCAGGCGGCAGGCGGTGGCGAAGGCATATTCCTCGATCGTGCCCTTGCCGGCGGCCTTTTCGGTGTAGATCGCGCGGCGCTTGTTGTTGAGGTCGCGCACCATCGCCTGCACGGCAGCGGATTGGCTACCGACCACGCCGAGATAGCCATCGCGCTGCTCACCCACCTGCCCGGACGAGCGGGCGGCGGCATAGGCCGGATCACGGGCTTCCTGCGCCACGGCGACACCTGCTGCGCCGAGAACCAGCGCGGCTGCGCCCATCAGGGCGACGGTAATGCGGAAACGGGTCTTGGTCATCAGAATACGCCTTCGTTGTCCTTGATCGTCTTTTCCGCGTCGGCGGAAAGCTGATAGATCACTTCCTGTCGGATGTTGACATTGAGCTCGATCACGATCGGCTTGTCGGGTGCGGTCACCTGGATGCACCCGGACAGCATCGGCACGAGACCCGCCACCATCGTCGCGGCGCAAACGGCGCGCCTGCCGGACCGGACTGCGGCGAACTGCGCAAACGAGGAGGCGATCTTTGGCATCGCCGGGTTTGTCGCAGCCGGATCGCTTCCGGTCAATTGCGGGCCAATCATGGTTTTCTCTCGCTGTCTGAAGGCTGAATGGTGTGTTGTGCAGGATCAGTCGTTGTTCGGGCGGCTGCAGGGATGCCTGCGGCGGCTTTTGCCTGCGCCTGAAGCGCGGCCTCGGCACTGATGATGCGCGGATCCTTGATGAAGGTGGGGTCGTACAACGAGCGCATGTTGCCGAACAGGCTCATGAACGGCGCTTTCACATTGACGATGAAGTGGATCGGCAGCTTCGCCACTTGTTTGGTCACGAAGTTCTTGGAAGCCCCTGCCCCCTGGCTCAGCCCGTCAAAGCTGATCCGGGTAAGGATATCGCCCGCCAGCGATCCATCAAGACCGATCTCCATCTGCTTGTAATCGACCGATTTCAGCGCCGAGAAGGCAAAATTGCCCATCGCCGAGAGGTCCTTGTAGGTCAGCGCGCCGATATAGCTGACATTGCCCCCCGGCACCCGCGAGCGCAGGAAACCGTTGTCGATGTGCCCGCCGTTCTCGTCGAACACCAGCGGCACTTCGCCGTCGAACACGCCCGAGGCATTGATATTGCCGACTTCGAGGTGCTGCACGAAAGTCGCCGCGTTGAGCCCCTTGACGGTGAGCGTGTAGCGGCGCGTTTCCGCCGCGCCGATGGTCATCGTCGCCGGCTCCAGCGCCAGCGTGCCGTCCATGAACGGCCAGCGCGCGCCATTGATGCGCAGCAGGTAGTTCGGTTCCATCTGGAACGACAGCGTGCCATCGGTCACTTCGATGCCGGGATTGACCGAGGCGAGCCGGAGCGTCTGGTTCGGCGCCGTCACCATGCCCAGCAAGTCGGTAAAGACGACATCGCCGGACAGGCCCTTCACCGGACCGAACGCCGCCGCAAAGTCCAGTCCACCGGTGGAAAACCGGCCGTGGCTGGTCACCTTGTCCGCCGCCCAGTCGATCCGCCCGGTTCCCTTGACCGTCCCCTCGAGGTTCGAGACGACACCCACCATCATCGCCGAAAGCGTGCCTGCCTGCAGCTTGTCGTCGAAACGCAGGTCGTCGACCGCCAGATCGGCGTGGCCACGGGTCCGGTTGAGATCGTGGACGATGTCGGCGCGCACGATCGCCCGGTCGCTCTTCGGCTCGCGCAGCAGGGCGTTGGCGGTGATGACACCGTTCGCCAGCCGCAGCGTGGCATCACGGGCGACCAGCGGTTCGAAACGCGGTGCCTGCTGGCGGTCGACCAGGGTGAAATGGGCGCCCTCAAGGCTCAGCACGCCGCCCGCGTAGCGCCATTGTCCACCGGTTTGCCGCAGGTCCATCGGCACCGCGGCCAGCATCACGTCGCTTTCGTCGAAGGTTCCGGCGATGTCCTTGCCGACCCGGGCGCCGAGCCGGGCGATGCGGAAGCGCGAAGGCGCCTCGGCGGTGCCAAGCTCGACATCGATGCCCCGCGCCGCAAGCGCCCCGGGCCTGCCGGGCACTTGCGCATACCCCACCGCACCGCTGGTCAGGCGGATGCGGGTGCCGCCCAGCCGTCCGGTCAGGTCGAGCGCGGGGACACCCGCCGTGATCGCCATGCCGCCGCCGGCGCCAAGCGCCAGGATCGGCTTGCCCCGCGCGGGACAGACCGGCAGGCGGCGCCGGTCCAGTGTCAGATTGGCCAGCGCCAGACGCTCGAAGGCCACCGTGGTACAGCCCGGCCAGAGCGCCAGCGCACCATCGGCCGCCCAGCGTCCCTCGATCGGCAGCACCAGCCCGTCGGCCCGTCCGCCCGGCAAGGCGCCGGACAGGCGCGCCTCGCCGCCGAACGTCATCGCGCCGTCGGCGGCCTGGCTCACCAGAAGGTGCGGCAAGGCCATGCTCGCAGCGCCCAGCCGCGCATCGTCGGCCCGGTATTCCGGCATGCTGACGCTCAGCGCCAATCGGCCGTTCGCAGTGCTTTCCATGCGACCGGAGACGCGCGGCAGCCCCTGCCCGCTGCTGGCGAAATTGCCGGTGAAGACGGGACGACCCTTGCCCGCCGCCCCGAACACCCCTTGCACGCGCGACAGCGCCAGCAGCGAAGCGCCGCTGGTGCCGCGCCAGTTCCCGCGCGGGACAACCAGGCTCCACTGCCGCGCGTCGCGGCGCAGAATCACATGGGCATCAAGCGTCGAGCCGCGTGCCTCGCGCCCCAGCGCGGCGCGGATGCGGTTGGTCAGCGGGGCGACCAGCGTGCCCTCGCCGCTTCTGGCAAGGTCCGCCAGCGCGCGGTCGGCCATGGCCCCCGGCACCACGCCGCGCCCCGCCAGGTCGGCCTCGACATCGACGTTTTTCAGGCCGGGATCGCTGCGCACCTGTCCATCGAGCGACAAGGCCTGCACGCCGGCCTGCGGGGTGACGATCCCGCGCGCCGCGACCTTGTACGTCGCGGTCAGCGCCTGCTTGCGGAAAGTGAAGCGGCTGGAAGCGGTTAGCCCCCCAAGCCGGTTCTGCGCCAGCCGCAGCGCGCCGCCTTCGAGGCCCAGCCTTCCCTCGGCGCCGTCGAGCCGCGAATCGAGCGTGCCGTCGAACTGCAGCGCCGATTTCGCAAGGTGGATGTCCTGCGCAGGACAGTCGAGCCGGCCGAGCCGCAGCGGACCGGTGAAAGACGGCTTCTCGCCGCCGACCCGCAGCCTGCCGTAAAGCGTGGCCTGCGCCGCCCGGCATCCCGCCACCGCAAGGTCCGGCGCGACGACCGCCAGCCGCCCTTCGAAACCGCCACGCAAGGGGCCGATCCCGTCGAGCTTGGCGGCCACGCGGCCATAGTCGCTGTCGATCAGCGCGCGGCCGTCGACCAGGCCGATGTCGTAGTCGGGCAGCGGATGGTCCTTGTCGGCGGCCCCACCCGATGAAAGCGCCTTGTCGAGCGCGCCCAGGCTGAGCCTGCCGCCGTGATAGCGTCCGTAGAGGCGCGGGCGGACCAGCGTGATGCGGCCGATGCCCGGCCAGCCCCAGACCACCCGCGTCGCCACCCGCACTTCCTCGACGGTGAGGTCGGGGCGGCGCGGATCGCCGATCACGAGATTGCGTACCACCTGCTCCGAAGGCGAGATCGTGACGATCTCGTAGCGTGCGGGCAGGCCGAGCTTCTTCAGCTCGCTGCCGATCACGTTCTCGGCAATGTCCTTGCGCAGGATCCAGGCGGTGCCTGCGCCGAGCGCGAGGAGGGTCACCACGCCAAGCGCACTTGTCGCGACCATGCGCCTGCGGGCACGCGGCCGGGAACGTGGGGCGGCACGGGAGGGGCGGTCAGCTTCCGCCGGGGGGTCGGTCAGGTCTCGCACCTCGGACATTCAGATCGTTCACTTGCGCGTCTGCGCCGGGAAAGGCAATTGTTCGCAGAGCTTATGCCCGACCACGACAGTCTCTTCGATGAACCGACGGCCACCACCGGGCCAAAGGACGCGGGCAACGACCCCAGCGGGCACCGCGCGCGGCTGCGCAAGCGGCTGGTCGAGGGCGGCGGGGAAGCTCTGGCGGATCACGAGGTGATAGAACTCCTGCTGATGCAGGCCGTTCCCCGGCGCGACATGAAACCGCTCGCGCGCAGCCTGCTGCAGCGATTCGGATCGCTCGCGGGCGTGCTCCAGGCCGACGCGCGCACGCTGGCCGCCCATCCCGGCATGGGCGAGGCCAGCGCCGTCGCGCTGAAGATCGTCACCGTCGCCGCCACCCGCCTCGCCCGCCAGCGGCTGCGCGAGGCGCCGGTGATCGGATCGTGGCAGGTGCTGGTGGACTATCTCACCATCGACATGGCCCACCTCACCCGCGAACGCGTGCGCGTGCTGTATCTCAACGCCAAGAACATGCTGATTCTCGACGAGATGGTCGGCGAAGGCTCGATCGACGAGGCCGCCATCCACCCGCGCGAGGTGATCCGCCGCGCGCTCGACCTCGGCGCCACCGGGCTCATCCTCGTGCACAACCACCCCAGCGGCTCGCCCCAGCCCAGCCGCGCCGACATCGACGTGACCAACCGCATCGCCGAGGCCGGCCGCCTGCTCGGCATCGTGGTCCACGACCACGTGGTGATCGGGCGCGAGGGGCATGTCAGCCTGAAAGCCAAGGGCCTGATCTGATGTGTGTCGCCGCTCTTGCCTGGAAGGCGCATCCCGACTGGCCACTGGTTGTCATCGGCAACCGGGACGAGTTCCACGCCCGCGCCAGCGCCCCGCTGGCGCGCTGGGACGATGGCTCGGGCATCGTCGCCGGGCGGGACCTCGTCGGCCACGGCACCTGGATGGGGCTGAGCGAGGCGGGCCGCTTTGCCCTCGTCACCAATTACCGGGTGCCCGAAGGCGCGCAGCCCGGACGTCCTTCGCGGGGCATTCTGGTCACCGACCTGCTGCAGGGCCGCACGCCCGAGCCGGTGGCGACGATGAACCCGTTCAACCTCGTCGACGTGGCGGGCAGCGAGGCGCGCTTCCTCACCAATCATCCCAGGACCGAATCGCGCCCCCTCGCCCCCGGCATCCACGGCCTCTCGAACGGCGGCTTCGACGTGCCCTGGCCCAAGACCCGCGCGGTCCAGACGGCCCTGGCCGCGTGGCTGTCCAGCGGCGGACAGGACTTCGCGGCGCTGTTCGCCGCCCTGCGGTCGGAGCACCCGGATCGCCGCATCGCCCGCCCGCAGGACGGGCCGGAGCCGCGCTTTGCCCCGGTCTTCATCCGCGATTTCGTCTACGGCACCCGGTGCAGCACGGTGCTGGCCTTGTCTGCCGGTGGACAAGGCCGGATCGTCGAGCGCAGCTTCGCCCCGGACGGCAGCGTGACCGGCGAAGTGGCGCTGTCCTTCGCATGGCCCGGCCCGCTCCCCGCCACAAACCTACAAATCGCCTAGTTATCTTTGGAAACCCCCGTATCGTCCCCGGTTGTCCGGAACGATCGCGCTCCACTCACGACTTAGCCCCGACCGCCCCGACAGCAGGATCCCCCACCCGCATGCCCGGTCTCGCCCGCCTCTCCCTCCTCCCCCTGCTGCTGGCGACGGGCTGCTCCACCCTGCCGCCGCCCGTGGCCCACGTGCCTTGCGCGCAGACCCTGCCCCCGCACTTGTCCCGATCGCCGGACGGCGCCTTCGCCTCGACCCACATCACCGTGCTGACCTACAATATCGAGGGCCTCGGCTGGCCCGCCCGCACCGGCAGGCGCCCCTCCCTCGAACGGATCGGCCGCCGCCTCTCCGCCATGCGCGAGGCCGGGAGCGGCCCCGACATCGTGCTGTTCCAGGAAATGTTCAGCGATGCCGCCAAGCGCGCGGTCGCGGCCGCGGGCTATCCGGCGATCACGTCCGGCCCGCGCCGCACCACCGGCGCGCGGGGATCGACCCGCAGGTTCCTGCCCGGCCGCTCCAGCCTGAAGCGCGGCGAGATCGGCATCCACCTCTATGGCAGCGGGCTGGCGATCGCCTCGCGCTGGCCCATCGTCAACTACAGCCGCCGCGCCTATGGCCGCCGTTCCTGCGCGGGGTTCGACTGCCTGTCCAACAAGGGCATCGCCATGGCCCGCATCGCCATTCCCGGCGTGCCCACGCCGATCGACGTCTACGACACCCACATGAACTCGCGCGGGGCCTCGGGGGCGCCGGCCGCGCGCAACCTTGCCGCGCATGACCGGCAGGCGCAGGAAGCCTCGCGCTTCATCGACGAGACCCACGACGACGGCCTGCCGCTGGTGTTCGGCGGCGATTTCAACATGCGCCGCTCCGAGCCGCGCTGGGAGAACTTTTCCCGCTACCAGTCGCTCGGCCTTGTCCACCGCATCTGCGCGTCGCCCGATTCGGGCTGCGAGGTGAAGATGTCATGGGACGGCGACGAGCCCTGGATGGATACGCAGGACCTCCAGTTCCTCTGGAGCGGCGATGCGGTGAAGATCCGCCCGGTCAGGGTGGAAGCCCTGTTCGACGGCAGCCCGGACAGTCCGGTGCTGTCCGACCACGACGGGTTCATGGTGACCTACGAACTGCGCTGGAAGGCCGCGCTGACCCGCAGCCCCGCCTGCCCGGTGCCGGCGGCATCACCGCCTACGGGTTGATACGCTCGCAATCCCGAAAGAAATCGGTATCTTGCAGGAGGCGGCGAAGAACAGGTGCGATCCCGCCTAGCTTGTTTATCCGCACCGGAAGGTCGCCCCCTCCGCATGACTGGTTCACCTCGCTTCCTCCCGGCCTTCGCCCTGCCCATCATTCTGTCCGGCACCGCAATCCCCCAGGCAGTGCGGGCTCAGTCGGCGCTTCCCGCCACGATCGAAGTGCTGATCGGCCATGCCGAGACCGACAGCGAGGGCGGCGCCCTGCTCGACGTGCGGCTGCTCAACACCGGCGCGGCCGCCGCCGAGGCCAGCCTGCCCGCGGTGGTCGAGGCGCGGGTGACGCGGCCCGGCGCCTTCGGGGAAGGCCGCACCGTCACCTTGCAGCGCGAGGCATCGGCGCCGGCATCGGTGGCGGTCGCCCCCGGCCGCTTCACCACCGTCCGGTACCGGCTGGCCGGCGGCAGCCTTGCGGAAAGCGCCCAGCTCTCGGTGCCCGGCTGGGGCGGACAGGCCGTATCGCTCGCGGTGCAATCTCCCGCCCCGAATCCGGCCCCGAATCCGGCCCCTGAAGGCGGCCCGCCCTGGCACCCCGGCCCGGATGTGGCGCTCGCCGCTCCTCCGCCCCCGCCTGCCGCCATGCCGCTTCCGCCGACGCCGCCGCCCAGCGACCGCACGGTCGGCAACGCCTATATCGGCAACCTTTCCGCCTACGAGCCGACGTATGCGGTCTATGGCCCCGGCACCAACAGCGACGCACGCCTGCAGCTCAGCTTCAAGTACCAGCTGTTCGGCAGCCGCGCCCACGAAGGGGGCCGCGCGCTCGCCGACGGGCTCTACTTTGCCTATACCCAGCGCATGTTCTGGGATCTGGGCGCCAATTCCTCGCCCTTCCGCAACATCGATTTCCAGCCCGAAGCCTTCTACGTCTCCGCGCCCAAGGTGCTTTCCGACAAGGCCACGCTGAGCGCCCAGGTCGGCGTGCGCCACGAATCGAACGGCCGCGACGGCGACGATTCGCGCAGCATGAACACCATCTACCTCGCGCCAATGGCCGCGTTCACGCTGGCCGACGACTTGCGCCTGACCGTGCAGCCGCGCGTCTGGCTGTTCGTCGGCGATCTTTCCGACAACCCGGACATCCGGCGCTACCGCGGCAACAGCGGCATCTCGTTCCAGATCGGTCGGGAGAACGGCTGGCGTTTCTCCTCGCTCACCCGCTTCAGCTTCTCCAGCGGCAAGGGATCGACCAGCGGGGAACTCTCCTACCCGCTGCGCCGCCTGCTCGGCGGCGGGCCGGACTTCTATCTCTTCGGCCAGGGCTTTGTCGGCTACGGCGAGAACCTGCTCGACTACAACCGCCGCACCACCCGCCTGCGCCTCGGGGTGGCGCTGGTGCGCTAGGGGCCCTCGTCAAAAGGCGATTTGCGGCGTCCACGCCCGCCTGCCAGCCATCGCCGCTGCCATGAGCGCTGCCATAATCCTTGCCTTTGGGGCCTACCGCGCCTAGCGGCACCCGCGTCAGCCAAAGGAGTCGAACATGGTACCCCGCTACGCCCGCCCCACGATGACCGCGATCTGGGAGCCCGAAGCCCGTTACCGCATCTGGTTCGAGATCGAGGCCCACGCCGCCGTGAAGATGGGCGAGATGGGCACCGTGCCCGCCAGCGCCGGCCAGGCGCTCTGGGACTGGTGGGGCACCAACCCCCGGATCGACGTCGCCGCGATCGATGCCATCGAAGCCGTGACCAAGCACGACGTCATCGCCTTCCTCGACTGGGTGGCCCAGCAGGTCGGCCCCGAAGCGCGCTTCATGCACCAGGGCATGACCAGCTCCGACGTGCTCGACACCACGCTCAACGTCCAGCTGGTCAAGGCCGCCGACATCCTGCTGGAAGACCTTGATGCCCTGCTCGCCGCGATCAAGCGCCGCGCCGAGGAGCACAAGTACACCCCCACCATCGGCCGCAGCCACGGCATCCATGCCGAGCCGGTGACTTTCGGCCTCAAGATGGCCGAAGCCTATGCCGAATTTGCGCGCTGCAAGAAGCGCCTGATCGCCGCCCGCGAGGAAGTCGCCACCTGTGCGATCTCGGGCGCGGTGGGCACCTTCGCCAACGTCGACCCGGCGGTGGAACAGTACGTCGCCGACAAGATGGGCCTCGAAGTGGAGCCGGTCTCCACGCAGGTCATCCCGCGCGACCGCCACGCCATGTTCTTCGCGGTGCTGGGCGTGATCGCCAGCTCGATCGAACGCCTCGCCATCGAAGTGCGCCACCTGCAGCGCACCGAAGTGCTGGAAGCGGAAGAATACTTCTCGCCGGGCCAGAAGGGCTCCTCGGCGATGCCGCACAAGCGCAACCCGGTGCTCACCGAAAACCTCACCGGCCTCGCCCGCGTCGTCCGCTCGTCGGTGACCCCGGCGATGGAAAACGTGGCGCTCTGGCACGAGCGCGACATCTCGCACTCCTCGGTCGAGCGCTTCATCGGCCCGGACGCGACGATCACCCTCGACTTCGCGCTGGCCCGCCTCACCGGCGTGATCGACAAGCTGCTCGTCTATCCCGAGCGCATGCAGAAGAACCTCGACCGCATGGGCGGCCTCGTCCACTCGCAGCGCGTGCTGCTGGCGCTGACCCAGGCCGGCCTGACGCGCGACCAGTCGTACCGCCTGGTGCAGCGCAACGCGATGAAGGTCTGGGAATCGGACGGCCAGCTCTCGCTGCTCGAACTGCTCAAGGCCGACGAGGAAGTCACGGCCGCCCTGCCGGTCGAAGTGATCGAGGAGAAGTTCAACCTCGATTACCACTTCAAGCAGGTCGACACGATCTTCGCGCGCGTTTTCGGGAACTAAGCTCCCGGCCGACACTTCCCATGGCCGCCAATCGCGCTTAGCATTGCGCGATTGGCGCGACCAGACTTGCAGAACCAGCTGCAGGAATTGCCGGAGGAAGCATGAATATCATCCGCACCGTGCTGTGGATTGCCCTGACCGCGATCCTTGTCGCCTTCATCGCCATGAACTGGGCCAAGGTACCGGTCAATTTCTGGCCGCTCGACGACGGCAACTACGTTCACTTCGAATGGCCGGTCGGTTTTGTCGCCCTGTTGTTCTTCGGCCTCGGCATGCTGCCGGTGTGGCTCTACCTGCGTGCGGTGCGCTGGCGGCTGGGCCGCCGCATCGCCACGCTGGAGAACTCGCTGCGCGCCAGTTCGATGCCCTCGATGACGGCGCCTGCCAGCGTGCCCGAAGCCGCCCACACCCTAGATCCCTCCCTCGACCCTACGCCGGAAGTCTGATCCCATGAACCACAATCCCGTCTACCTCGCGCTCGACCTGCCCCGCCTCGACGCTGCCGAAGCGCTGGCCCGCAAGGTCGCCGGGCACATCGGCGGGATCAAGCTGGGGCTCGAATTCTTCTGCGCCCATGGCCACCACGGCGTGCACGAACTGCACAAGCTGGGCCTGCCGATCTTCCTCGACCTCAAGCTGCACGACATTCCCAACACGGTGGCCGGCGCGATGCAGGCGATCCACGTGCTGCAGCCCTCGATCGTCACCATCCACGCCGCCGGTGGCCGCGCGATGATGGAAGACGCCAAGGCCGCCGCGGGCGAGAACTGCAAGGTCGTGGCGGTGACCGTGCTGACCAGCCTCGACGGTGACGACCTCGCCTCGATCGGCGTCAACGACCAGCCCCACGCGCAGGCCCTGCGCCTTGCCGAACTGGCGCACTCGTCCGGTCTCGACGGCATCGTCTGCTCCGGCCACGAAGTCGGCGCGGTGCACAAGCAGTGGAAGGACGGCTACTTTGTCGTCCCCGGCCTGCGCCCGCACAATGCCGGCAACGGCGACCAGAAGCGCATCGTCACCCCGCGCCAGGCCCGCGACGACGGCGCCAGCGTGCTGGTGATCGGCCGCCCAATCAGCCGCGCCGAAGACCCGCTGGCCGCCGCCCGCGCCATCGAGGCCACGCTCTGACGCAAATTCCCGGGCCGGGCCAAGGCTGACGCCGCCCGGCTCCGTCTCTCCGTTCATCCCCCGGAAATGCACGGTTCAGCGCCGCGCAACCTCCCGGGCGGCAGACCGTTGATCCGGTCCTGATGGCCCGATCATGATGGATGGAGAGTGCGACTGATGAATTCCCCCCGACTGCTTGCCGCGACCGCCTTTGCCGCCCTGGCGCTGGCCAGCGCCCCTGCCGCCATGGCGCAGCAGAGCGTTCCCGCAATCGAAGCCGGACACACCCTGCTCACCGTCAATGCCGAGGGCGCGACCACCCGCACCCCGGACATGGCGAGCTATTCGGCCGGCGTCACCTCGCAGGGCACGACCGCCAGCGAGGCGATGGGCGCCAATTCACAGGCCATGGCCCGCGTGATCGCCGCGCTGAAGAAGGCCGGCGTGGCGGACAAGGACATCCAGACCACCAACCTCAGCCTCAATCCGGTCTATGCCGAACCCAGGCGCCAGCCCGACGGCAGCTTCTCGGGCGAGCCACGCGCAATCGTCGGCTACCAGGCGACCAACACCGTCACCGTGCGTCAACGTAAATTGGCAGACACCGGCAAGGTGATCGACGCGCTGGTGACCGCGGGCGCCAATCAGGTGAACGGCCCCGACTTCACGCTGTCGCAGCCCGAAGCCGCGCAGGACGAGGCCCGTACCGACGCGATCCGGACCGCGCGCGCCCGTGCCGACCTCTATGCCCGCGCCGCCGGGCTACGGGTCGTGCGGATCGTCTCGATCAGCGAGAGCGGCGGCTATGCGCCGATGCCGGTGATGTACGCCCGCAAGGCGGAAATGGCCTCGCTCGCCTCCGCGCCGCCGGTTGCCGCCGGTGAACTGCAGATGTCGGTGAACGTCACCGTCCAGTTCGAACTCGGGCAGTAAAAGTTCGCTTGAAAATTCGCTGAAGGCGAATTTTGCGGCACCGGCCCTCTCCCGTCCCGAAGAAGACGAAAAGGTCCGGGGGACCTTTCCGCTGAGGGGGCCGACCACCCGACAGGGTATTCTCATGGGTGGTCGGGTGGGGGAGAGGGCCGGTGCCGCGCTAAAAATGCCCCACGGGCATTTTTCGGACCAAACGGTCAGTTCATCATCATGTCCTGCGACTGGATGTTGTAGCCGACCAGCGCCATGTGTCCGCCGTCCCCCTTGCGATAGACAAACTGCTCGACCCCGCTGCCGTGCTCGAACGTTGTCTGCATGGTGAGGCTCACGAACGTGCCGCCGGTGGTGGCATTGGTGTTCCAGCCGACCTGCTTGCTTGAACGGACTTTGCCCAGCTTGCGGTGCACCGCATCGATCAGCATGCCGAACTGCGCCGGCTGGGTCGCCTTGCGGAAGTCGGGATCGGCGGCCTTCCAGATTTCCTGAGACCGTCCGGCGTCAAGCGCGCGGTGGAACCTGGCCACCTCCATCTGCGCGTCCGCGAACGACTCCTTCATGCCGCACCCCGCCAGCATTGCGGCAGCGGCAAATGGCATTAGATAGCGGCCAATTCGCTTCATCATCGGTCCCCTGCATGTCAGGGCCGCAATCTAGGCCAGAAAATCCAATGCCAACAGCGGCAATCAAGATCTGCGGGATCAGCACCAGCGAGGCGCTCGAGGCAGCGATCCGCGCGCGCGCCGATCATGCCGGCTTCGTGTTTTTCCCGAAGAGTCCCCGCAACGTCACGCCCGCGCAGGCCGCACAGCTGGCGGAGCGTGCGGAAGGGCGAATCGGCCGCGTCGGCCTGTTTGTCGATGCCGATGACGCCGCGATCGCGCAGGCCGTGGCCAGCGCCCGGCTCGACACCTTCCAGCTTCACGGCAGCGAAACGCCGCAGCGAGCCGCCGAATTGCGCGCGCGCTACGGTGTGGCGGTGTGGAAGGCGCTCTCCGTCGCCACGGCGGAAGATGCCGCCAAGGCCGCTGCCTATGCCGGTGCAGTCGATCTGGTGCTGTTCGATGCCAAGACGCCCAAGGGCACGCTGCCCGGCGGGATGGGCCTCAGCTTCGACTGGAAGCTGGTCGCGGGCTGGAAAGGCCCGGTGCCATGGGGCCTTGCGGGCGGATTGACGCCCGATAACGTAGCCGAAGCCGTGCGCCTCACCGGAACGCCGCTGGTGGACACCTCTTCGGGCGTAGAGAGCGCGCCGGGCATCAAGGACCACGACCGGATCCACGCCTTCGCCCGCGCAGTGCGTAGCAATTAAGTTTACGCCCCCGAACTGGGGGCAAGCGCCCCCGCTTGAAGGCAGCCCAAACAAGAAAGGGCGGCCCCCTCATGGGCCGCCCTTCCCTGGCTTACGCTCGCGGTGGAGCGATTCCGCTCAGGTGCCTCCGGCCCGACGCCTCGGTGGCGAAACCGGGCCGGAAGCAGCCAGATCAGAACTTCACGCCAACGCCGACGAGGCCGACGTCTGCATCGGGGGTGTTGTCGCCCACGAGCAGGTGCTTGTATTCAGCCTTGGCGTAGAAGCGGTTGTCGAGAGCCTGCTCGACGCCGCCGCCGACAGCAACGGCGCTGTTGCCGTACTTGGCGAACTTCGACTGCCAGGTCGAGTTGGCATAGAGCTTGGTGGTCGGGGTGATCTTGTAGCCGACGCGGCCACCGGCGCCCCACGAAACGCGGGTGTCGCTGGTCAGCACCTTGTCGGCCGAACCTTCAACGCCCACGAAGAACTTGCTGCCCAGGTCGTAGTCGTAGCCGACTGCGACGCCTGCGACTGCTTCGCTGTCGCTGCCGTCCCAGATGATGCCGGTGCGGGCTTCGACGCGCGCTTCATTGGCCAGAGCGGGGGTGGCGACGGCTGCGGCTGCAACGGCAGCCAGCGAAACGAGTGCGATACGCATTGTATTTTCTCCAGTATTTTCCCCGGCCCTCACCGGGGAGCCGCCCGCTGCGCTTCCTTTCCTTTCGCTCAGATGAACGAAATAATTCATAATTGCCCTGAAACGTCATGAAACTGCCACTTTCAGACACTATATTGCCATTAACGTTTGCACTGTTGCGTCATTTGCAATTGAATTCAGGCGGTTCGTCCCCATGCAAACGATTATCGGCGAAGGCGCTGGACTTGGCCGCCGCGCTCTGCCAATCGCCCCGATCATGACCACGCACGCGCCTGTGAACAGCTTCCGCGCCCTGCCCGACGAGACCGGCCACTTCGGCCAGTTCGGCGGTCGCTACGTCGCCGAAACGCTGATGCCGCTCATTCTCGATCTCGAGAAGGAATACCGGAAAGCACAGCAGGACCCCGCGTTCTGGGCTCAATTCGATGCGCTGATGAAGGATTTCGTCGGCCGCCCGAGCCCGCTCTATTTCGCCCCGCGCATGACCGACTATTTCCGCGCCAAGGCCCCCGTCGGCCCCAATGGCGAAAAGCGCGGCCCGAAGATCTACTTCAAGCGCGAAGAGCTGAACCACACCGGCGCGCACAAGATCAACAACTGCATCGGCCAGATCCTGCTCGCCATCCGCATGGGCAAGACCAAGATCATCGCCGAGACCGGCGCGGGCCAGCACGGCGTCGCCACCGCCACCGTCGCCGCGCGATTCGGCCTGCCCTGCAAGATCTTCATGGGCGCCAAGGACATCGAGCGCCAGAAGCCCAACGTGTTCCGCATGAAGCTGCTGGGCGCCGAAGTCGTCTCCTGCGAAAGCGGTTCGCAGTCGCTGAAGGACTCGATGAACGACGCGCTGCGCCACTGGGTCGCCAACGTCCACGACACCTTCTACATCATCGGCACCGCCGCCGGCCCGCACCCCTATCCGGAGCTGGTGCGCGATTTCCAGTCGATCATCGGCAAGGAAACCCGTGAACAGATGCTGGAAAAGGAAGGCCGCCTGCCCGACATGCTGGTGGCCCCGGTGGGCGGCGGATCGAACGCGATCGGCCTGTTCCACCCCTTCCTCGACGATCCCGAAGTTGCGATGACCGGCATCGAGGCGGGCGGCCACGGCGTCGACACCGACAAGCACGCCGCCTCGCTGACCGGCGGCAAGCCCGGCATCCTCCACGGCAACAAGACCTACCTGCTGCAGGACGAGGACGGCCAGATCACCGAGGCGCACTCGATCTCGGCCGGTCTCGACTATCCGGGGCTCGGGCCGGAACACTCGTGGCTGCATGAAAGCGGCCGGGTGAAATACGTGCCGATCAACGACGATCAGGCGCTGGAGGCCTTCCAGCTCTGCTGCGAACTGGAAGGCATCATCCCGGCCCTCGAAAGCGCCCACGCCCTTGCCGCGCTGCCGCAGCTGACGGCTCAGATGGACGAAGACAAGCTGCTCGTGGTCAACCTCTCCGGCCGCGGCGACAAGGACATCTTCACCGTCGCCGAAGCGCTGGGCGTGGAACTCTGATGAAGCGTAAAGTGGCAAAACTACTGTCGTTTTTTGCCACTTTCCTATTCGTCTATTTCGCCGTGGTCTGGCCGCTGAAATCGCTGTTTCCAGATTTCATGAGCGAATGGAGCGCAGCAATCTGCGGCGCACTTGCTTCACTGACGGTAACGGCCGGCAATAGCATTTTCGATCGTCGGTGGCCCAAGCCCAAAGCAGGATGGTCCGAGTGACCTCAAAGGAACGATTGCTCTCACGATGACCCGCTTCGAAACCGCATTCGCCAAAGGCCCCGCGCTCGTCTGCTTCATCACCGGGGGTGACGGCGACACCGCCGCCAATCTCGACGCACTGGTCGAAGGCGGCGCCGACGTGATCGAACTCGGCATGCCGTTCACCGATCCGATGGCCGACGGCCCGGCAATCCAGGAAGCCAACATCCGCAGCCTCGACGCGGGCACCAGGACCGCCGACGTGTTCCGCATGGCGAGCGAATTCCGCGCCCGCCATCCGCAGGTTCCGCTGGTGCTGATGGGCTATGCGAACCCGATGATCGCCCGCGGCGGCGAGTGGTTCGCGGACGAATGCGCCAGGGCCGGCGTCGACGGCGTGATCTGCGTCGACATCCCGCCCGAGGAAGATGCCGAGCTCGGTCCGGCGCTGCGCGGCAAGAACGTCTCGCTGATCCGCCTTGCCACCCCCACCACCGATGCGGCGCGCCTTCCGGCCGTTCTCAATGGCTCCTCGGGGTTCCTCTACTACGTCTCTGTCGCCGGTGTGACCGGCATGCAGCAGGCCGCGCAGGGCTCGATCGAGGACGCCGTGGCCAGGCTCAAGGCCGCCAGCACGATCCCCGTCGCGGTCGGTTTCGGCGTGCGCACGCCCGAACAGGCCAGCCAGATCGCCAAAGTGGCGGACGGCGTGGTCGTCGGCTCGGCACTGGTCGATCTGGTCAAGCAGCACGGCACCGAAGCGCCCGCCCATCTGCGCGCGCTGACCGCGGCGCTGGCCGAAGCGGTCCACGCCGAGCGCTGATCCGCTAAATTTCGTCCCCAATTTCGTCCCCAATTTCGTCATTGCGCAAAGCGTGACGACACAGCAATCCCATGCATCGCGGCAGCCTTCAGGGCTTGCCGCGATGTGCTTTTCCGGACGGGTGCCATGAAAGACTTCGCCACCTCCGCAGACCCGCGCGTCCAGGCCCAGCTTGACCGCCTCGCCGCGCTCTCGATCCCGCAGGGCCGTCTCGGGCTGGAGACGATCCACGCGCTGCTCGACCGGCTCGGCAATCCGCACAGGCGCCTGCCGCCGACGTTCCATGTCGCCGGAACCAACGGCAAGGGATCGACCTGCACGTACCTGCGCTTCATGCTGGAAGCACAGGGCCTCAAGGTCCATTCGGCCACCAAGCCGCATCTGGTACGCTACAACGAGCGTATCCGCCTTGGCGGCAAGCTCATCTCCGACGAAATGCTGGCCGACCTGCTGCGCGAAGTGCTCGACGCGGGCGAAGACCTCGGCCCCAGCTTCTTCGAGGTGACGACGGCGGCGATCTTCCTCGCCTTTGCCCGCGAACCGGCGGATGCCTGCGTGATCGAGGTCGGCCTCGGCGGGCGGCTCGATGCCACCAATGTCCTCGACCATCCGGCCGCCTGCGGCATCGTCACCCTCGGCATCGACCATGAAGCCTTCCTGCTGCGCCCCGAAGCAGGCGCACCGGAAGCCCCGCTGGCCCGCATCGCCTTCGAAAAGGCAGGCATCGTGCGCGGTCCGGCCCCGCTCGTCACGCTGAGCTATCCGGAAAGCGCCACGCTCGAGATCGAGCGCGCCGCGCTCACCGCCGGTGCGCCGCTCCACATGCGCGGGCGCGACTGGGATGCGACCGTTGGCGAGGTGATCGACTATTCCGACCGTCACGGCGAACTCACCCTGCCGCTGCCCCCCCTTCCCGGCACGCATCAGGCCGAGAACGCCGCGCTGGCCGTCGCCATCCTGCGCCATCAGGACCGCGTCACCGTCTCCCCCGAAGCCATGGCCGAGGGCATCCGCAACGCGAAATGGCCCGCCCGCCTCCAGCACCTCGGCGACGGCCCGCTGACGCACCATGCCGGCGCCCGCGAGGTCTGGCTGGACGGCGGCCACAACCCCGATGCGGGACTTGCCATCGCCCGCCATTTCGCGGGCCAGCGGCTCCATCTCGTGATCGGGATGCTCGCCAACAAGGACCCGCGCGCCCTCACCGCCCCGCTCGCAGCAAGCATCGCCAGCATTCATGCCGTGCCGGTTCCCGGGCATGACTGCCACGGCCCGGCCAGTTTCGGCCCCTCTGCCCGCGCGGCCGAAAGCGTCGCGGCGGCATTGGCCGCCCTGCCCGGCGACGGTCTGCCGGTCCTGATCGCCGGATCGCTCTATCTCTCCGGCGTGGTGCTGGAGGCGAACGCGGAAATTCCCGACTGATCCACGCTTACCCGGGCAATTTCCCGAAGGGCAGCAACTTGAGCGCCAGCGCCGCAGCCGCCTTGCCGTCGTTCGCGCGCAAGGCGGGCAGCATGGAGATGGCCGCACGCTTGAGGATCGCATCCAGCGGCGTCGGCGTCTGACCGGCAGCGGCGGCCTCGGCAAACCGGCGCGTCGCGGCCACGGAGCCATGATCGCTGCGGATCTGCATCAGGGCCGCCAGCCCCGGATAGAACGCCCGGTTGCCGCCCAGATCGACGGCACGGGTCAAGGCCGAAAGGCCCTGGTCCTTCTTTGCCCCCAGCGCCGTCCGCGCCAGGAAGCCGCCGAGTTCATCCAC
Organism: Sphingomonas sp. IC081; assembly: GCF_006874585.1. Lineage (GTDB taxonomy): Bacteria > Pseudomonadota > Alphaproteobacteria > Sphingomonadales > Sphingomonadaceae > Novosphingobium. The sequence continues at coordinate 892,804 of NZ_CP029761.1, read as the reverse complement.
CGCGCCGAGGTGCCAGGCCGCTATCGCCATCTGCACTTCGGCATCGCGCGGGTTCTGTGCCAGGAGCTTCTGGAACACGTCCAGCGAGGCGCGCACGTCCGTCCGGCTGTGGGTCAGCTTGCCCCGATAACCGATGGCGACGCCGCGTTGCAGCGCCGCCTCGCGGTCTCCCGGATGGACGGCAAGCGCCCGGTCCGCCGCGGTGATGGCGCTGCCGATCAATTGCAGCGCGCGGGCCTTGTCGTCGGTCTTGAACGCGGCAGCCGTCAGAATATCGCGCGGCGTCTCCGCCATCACCTGAACCGGCGCGACGATCGCCAGGCCCAGCGCGGGAAGCAATGCCCCCCGCCGCAGCCTGGCCAGTGCAAGGAAGATCGTTCGTAACATCAAACACTTTCTCCCGAATGGTCAGCCGCGCACCCGCCCGATTTTCATACTGTCAGGAAGACTGGTCCGCCTCCAGCTCCGCCCTGTCCTCGCCCGCCGTGCCCATCGCCTGATCGACGAGGCCGGTGCGGCACATCCACCAGAACAGCACGATGCCCGGCAGCGAGGCAACCGTCGTCAGCAGATAGAAGTTCACGTAGCCCATCGCCTCGATCAGCGCGCCCGCCGTCGTGCCGGTAAGCAGACGGCCAACCACGCTCGCCGCAGCCGAGATCAGCGCGTATTGCGCGGCGGTATAGCGAAGATCGCACAGCGCCGAGAAATAGGCGATCACCACCACGCCGCCATAACCCGACGCGATGTTCTCGAAACCGATCGCGCCCGCCATGCCCCAGTTGCTGTGCCCGGCCGCCGCCAGCGCCGCAAAGCTGAGGTTGGAGGCGCCCATCAGGATCAGCGAGATCAGCACCGAACGCTTGAGGCCCATCTTCGCGAAAGCCACCCCGCCGATGAACACGCCGATCAGGTAGGCCCAGAAACCAAGACCCACGTCATAAAGCGCAATCTCGTCGTTCGAGAACTTAAGGTCGTCGAACAGCAGGCGGAAGGTCAGGTTCGCCAGCGTGTCGCCGATCTTGTGGACCAGGATGAAGGTCAGCACCAGCACCGCGCCATTCCGGCGGAAGAACTCGGCAAACGGCCCGGCGATGGAGTTCCACACTTCCACCACGCCGCGCTTCTCGACCACGACCTTGCGGCGCATCGGCTCGCCAAGGACCATCGCCGTCAGCATCGCGGGAAGCGCGAAGAAAGCGCAGGCGGCATAGCCCGCGCTCCAGCCATGGCGGGCCGAGACCACCAGCGCCAGCGCGCCGGCGCCGGCCGAACCGATACGCCAGCCGTACTGGCTCATGCCCGATCCGGTGCCGAGCTGGTAAGGCTTGAGCGTCTCGATGCGGTAGGCGTCGATCACGATATCGAAACTGGCGCCGGCCACGCCCACCAAGATGGCGGCGATCACGGTCGCGGAAATGTCGGCGGCAGGATCGACAAAGGCGAGGTTCAGCACCGCCGCGATCACGAACAGCCCGCAGACCATCATCCACGAGACGCGCTGGCCCATGCTGCCCAGCACCGGCAGGCGCACGCCGTCGATGATCCAGGCCCAGAAGACCTTGAGGTTGTAGACGAGGAAGGCGAGCGTGAAGGCCGTGACCGTCTTCTTGTCGATGCCGTCCTGCGCGAGGCGCGTGGTGAGCGTCGCGCCGATCATCGCATAGGGGAAACCGGAGGACAGCCCCAGCGCGAACGCGGCCAGCGATTCTTTCTCAACATAGGGTTTGACCGCATCCCAGACGCCGCGACGTTGTTCGATACTTTGGGCGTCCACGCAGTGATCTCCGGTTTCGACACGCGAATATGCTGATTTGCCGCACCCTAACGCGCCCTTGGCGCAAGGGAAGGCTGGATGAAGCGACGATCAACAGGTATGGGCGGGCAAATGTCCAAACCTCCTTTCAAATCCGGCGGCCCGAAGCGTGGCGGCGGTGGTTCGCGTGATGGCTCTTCGCGCGACGGTTCTTTCCGCAGCGGTCCGCGTGGCGGCAACTCCCGGGGCGATGCCCCACGCGATCGCGGCGCCCGCGGTGAAAGCCGGTATGGCGACGGCACCTACAGCACCGGGCGTGAAGACCGGCGCGGCGACAAGCCCACCTTCCATCGCGGCCCCCGCAAGCCCGAGGATGCAAAGCCATATGGCAGCAAGCCTTCCGGCGACCGCGGCCGCGAGGATCGCGGCCGCGAGGATCGCGGCGGCTTCACGCGTGACGGCCAGCGCGGCGACCGGCCTGCTTATGGGCGGGGTCCGCGCAAGGATGACGGCGCCAAGCCCTATGGCGGCAAGCCCTATGGCGGCAACGCGCGCAGCGATCGCGATGCCGGCGACTATGGCAGCAACGAACGCCCCTGGAGCAACCGCAACCGCGACGATCGCCGCGATACGCCGCAAGGCGCGCGCAGCGAACGCCCAGCCTTCGGCCGAGGTCCGCGCAAGGACGATGACCGCAAGACCTTCGGCGGCAAGCCCTACGGCAGCCGGGACGGCGGCGAGCGCCCCCGCAGCGACCGTTTTGCCGGTGATCGCTTCGGCAAGGACCGTTTCGCCAACGATCGGCCCCGCGAAGAGCGTGCACGGGAAGAACGCGACCGCGACGACCGCCCCCGTGAAGAACGCCGCCCCCGCCCCGTTCGCGCCGCACCGCGCGCCGCTGCGCCCACGGCCAAGACCCCGGGCATGCCCGTACGCGAAGGCGAACGCATCGCCAAGCTGCTCGCCCGTGCCGGTGTCGCCAGCCGCCGCGAGGCCGAGCGGCTGATCATCGAAGGCCGCGTGCGCCTTGGTGAAGATCTGATCGAAACCCCCTCCACCGTGCTGCCGAACCTGCGCGGCGTGACGGTCGACGGCAATCCCGTGCGCGATGCCGAGGAAACCCGCCTCTTCATCTTCCACAAGCCCTCCGGCCTCATCACCGCCGAGCGCGACCCGATGGGCCGCCCGACGATCTACACCGCGCTGCGCAATGCGCTGCCCGATGATTCGGGCCGCGTGATGCCGATCGGCCGCCTCGACCTCAACACCGAGGGCCTGCTGCTGCTGACCAACGACGGCGAGTTCAAGCGCCAGCTCGAACTGCCCGCCACCGGCGTGCCGCGCACCTACCGCGCCCGCACCTTCGGCGATATTTCGCAGGCCCAGCTCGAGGACCTCATCGAAGGCATCGAGATCGAAGGCGTTGTCTACGGCAAGATCGACGCCAACATGGAGCGCCGCACCGGGCGCAACCAGTGGGTCGAGATGACCCTGACCGAAGGCAAGAACCGCGAAGTGCGCCGCGTTCTGGAGCACCTCGGACTGCAGGTCAGCCGCCTGATCCGCATTTCCTACGGACCGTTCCGCCTGCTCGACCTGCCCAAGGGCATGGTCGTGGAAGTCTCGCCCCGGGAACTCGAGAACTTCCGCCGCACGCTGCCGGACGCCAAGGCATGAAGCCTGCCAATGCCCGGGGCAATGTACGGACCGGCCTGCGCATCGTCGCGGGTGAATGGCGCGGCCGCAAGCTGGCCGCGCCCGAAGGCGATGCCACGCGCCCGACCGCGGACCGCACCCGCGAGACGCTGTTCTCGATGCTGGCAAGCCGCCTCGGGACGTTCGAGGGGCTGAAAGTGGCCGATCTCTTTGCCGGATCGGGCGCACTCGGCCTCGAGGCGCTTTCGCGCGGCGCCGCGCACTGCCTGTTCGTCGACCAGGACCCCGGCGCGATCCGGGCGATCCGCACCAACATCGCCAATCTGCGCGCGCAGGGGCAGACCGACGTGCGCGCAAGCTCGGCCCTGTCGCTTGGCCCGGCCAAGGACACGCTGGACCTCGTCCTGCTCGATCCACCTTACGACACCGGCGCCGGTGCCGTGGCGGTCGACAAGCTCAACCGCCTCGGCTGGATCGGCGAGCAGACCTGGGTCTGCATCGAAACCGGCCGCGACGAGACGTTCGCGATCAAGGGCTTCGAAGTGGAATCCACACGCGATGTCGGCAAGGCCCGGCTGCATATCCTGCGCCGCGTCCCGGCCTGACGCTTCAGGTTACATTTCCATACTTCAAGGGGTGCCTTTGCCGACCGCAAGGCACCCCTTTTGCGTTTGGTTACCTTTAGCCATCATCGGCGGTTACTTTTCCATACCACGCTCGGTCACTTTTTCATGCTGGCAGGCTGCCCGGGCCAGTCCGCCATCGGCCTGTTGCCGAAGTGCAGGCCTGCCTGCCGGGGGTTGATGCAGCTATCGACGACGGTCTTCGAGCAGACCTTGTAGCTCTGCCCGTCTACCGTCACTTCGGAGGGATAGACGCGGGATTCGCGGACCGAGGCGCCCGCCCGGTGATGCGGCGAGGCAGCCAGAGCCGAACCTGCGGTGGGAATGAGGGCGGCCGCTGCGGCCAGCACCACGATGGAGCGATGAAACATCCGGACTTCTCCATGGATGACAGCCGCACGCTCATCGTGACAATGCGTGCCCTGCGCTTCGGTTCCCGGCAAACCGGCGGGGATTGTTCTCCAGGCCCGGCGAAGCGGCCTTGCACGCCCCGCCCCCGTTCTCTAGATGTTCACGGGTGAACGATCTGCAATCCCCCGTGCCCGACGCCTCTTCCGACCCGCTCATCGACGGGCTGAACCCGCCCCAGCGCGAGGCAGTTCTGACCACCGAGGGCCCGGTGCTGATGCTGGCGGGTGCCGGTACCGGCAAGACGGCGGCGCTCACCCGCAGGCTGGCGCATCTGGTGCGCAGCCGCCTGGCCTGGCCAAGCGAGATCCTCTGCGTCACCTTCACCAACCGCGCCGCGCGCGAAATGCGCGAGCGTGTCGGCCAGTTGATCGGCCCGGCGGTCGAGGGCATGCCCTGGCTCGGCACTTTCCACGCGATTGCCGCCAAGATGCTGCGCCGCCACGCCGAACTGGTCGGCCTCCAGCCCAATTTCACGATCATCGACACCGACGATCAGCTGCGCGTGCTGAAGCAGCTGATCCAGGCCGAAGGGATTGATGAGAAGCGCTGGCCCGCGCGCCAGCTCGCCGGTTGCATCGATCGCTGGAAGAACCGCGGCCTCAACCCCGCCGATCTCGATGCCGGAGAGAACGAATCCTACGCCAACGGGCGCGGGCAGAAGTTCTACCAACTCTATCAGGACCGCCTGAAGACGCTGAACGCCTGCGATTTCGGCGATCTTCTGCTGCACATGCTCAACATCCTGCGCACCCACCGCGAAGTGCTGGAGCAATACCAGCAGCGCTTCAAATACGTGATGGTGGACGAGTATCAGGACACCAACCAGGTCCAGTACCTCTGGCTGCGCCTCATCGCGCAAGTCCGCAAGAACATCTGCGTGGTGGGCGATGACGACCAGTCGATCTACTCCTGGCGCGGCGCGGAAGTGGCCAATATCCTCAAGTTCGAGAAGGACTTCCCCGGCGCGAAAGTGATCCGGCTGGAGCAGAACTACCGCTCCACCCCGCAGATCCTTGCCGCCGCCTCGGGCCTGATCGGCGAGAATACCCAGCGCCTCGGCAAGACGCTGTGGACCGAGCGCCACGCGGGCGACAAGGTGCGCGTGATCGGTGTCTGGGACGCCCCCGAGGAAGCCCGCCGTGTCGGCGACGAGATCGAGCGGCTGGAACGCGAAGGCGCCGCGCTCGACCAGATCGCCATCCTCGTGCGCGCGCAGTACCAGACGCGCGAGTTCGAGGACCGCTTCATCGCGATCGGCATGAAGTACCGCATCGTCGGCGGCTTCCGCTTCTACGAGCGCGCCGAAATCCGCGACGCCCTCGCCTACTTGCGCGTCATCGCCCAGCCGGCGGACGACCTTGCCTTCGAGCGCATCTACAACGCCCCCAAGCGCGGTCTCGGGGCCAAGGCGCTGGAGGCGCTGCACACGCTTGCCCGCCGGCGCGCGATTCCGCTCGCCATGGCCGCGATCGAAATCGCCGATACCGACGAACTGCCCGCCCGCGCCCGCAACACCTTCCTCTCGCTGATGCGCGACTTCGCCCGCTGGCGCGATCTTTCCGCCACCGAGAACCCGGCCGACCTCATGCGCACCGTGCTCGACGAGAGCGGCTATACCGACGCGCTGCAGGCGGAAAAGACGCCCGAGGCGAACGGACGGCTGGAAAACCTCGTCGAACTCGCGCGCGCCATGGAAGAGTATGAAAGCCTCGGCGATTTCCTCGAACACGTGAGCCTGGTGATGGACAACGAGGCCGCCTCGGACGAGGAGAAGGTCACGATCATGACCATGCACGCCGCCAAGGGGCTGGAATTCGACAACGTGTTCCTGCCGGGCTGGGAGGAAGGCGTGTTCCCCTCGCAGCGCTCGATGGACGAAGGCGGCCTCGCCAGCCTCGAGGAAGAGCGCCGGCTTGCCTACGTCGCGATCACGCGGGCACGGCGCAAGTGCACGATCCTCCACGCCGCCAATCGGCGCATCTATGGCCAGTGGACCAGTTCCATCCCCTCGCGCTTCATTGCCGAACTGCCCGAGGATCACGTCGACAGCGAAACCACGCTATCGGGCGGCGCTTCGCTGTGGAGGGCGCAGTGGAGCGAACATGCCGATCCCTTCGCCGAAGTCGCCCGCGCGCAGCCTGCCCGCACGATGACGCGCGGGCCCGGCTGGCAGCGCGCCGCGGCGCAGGACTACGATCCCAAGCCGCGCCGCATCGCCGAATCGACCCGCAGCGCCGCCAGCTTCGCCTCGAAACCGCGCACCGACATCGAAGTCGGCGCCCGCGTGTTCCACGAGAAGTTCGGCTACGGCAAGGTCACCGGGCAGGAAGGCAACAAGCTGGAGATCGACTTCGAACAGGCCGGCGCCAAGCGTGTGCTCGACAGCTTCGTGAAGCCTGCCAGCGACGTCTGAAGCCGGCTCAGACGAGCCCCGGGATCAACCGCGAACGAACCTTCTCGGCATATGCACGGTAAGCCGGATCGGCGCGCAGGACCTTCTCCTCCTCGTCCGTGCGCATCCACAGCAGGATCCACGCCAGCGCATAGACCGCCAGGTTCCAGGCCGAAAGATAGAGCATCAGATAGCCGATGTGGTTGATGATGTAGGCCATGTACATCGGATGGCGCACCAGACGGTACACGCCGCGATTGGCCGCCACCACCCCGAAGCTGCGGCGCAGCGACAGCTTGGCGAGGATCGACAGGGCAACGCCGCCCAGGATCATCGAGGTCGAGGCCAGATCCGGCACCAGCTGGACACCCCTGGGTACGATCAGCAGGCCCGCCGCCGTACCGCCGAAACCCACCAGCACCGGCTTGACCCCGGTCGCCACGTCGCCGGGCCGCTGCAGCAGGATCAGCACCACGCCAAGCAATTCGGCCACCAGGAACACCACCAGCTGCGGGTGCTGCGGCATGGCCGGAAGCAGGCGCCAGACCACCATGTAGGCCAGCAGGATCATGAACGCGCATTCGGCAAGATGAAGCAGGCGAGGCAAAGTCATCGAAGTCCCCCGTCCCCCGCCGCAACGGCCGGGCACACGGAACAGCTAGCGCCACATTGGTAAACAGGCATTTAAGCGGCGACCAGCGCCCAACTCATTGCCAGGCGTTTAGGATCGGGAAACCATGATGCCCTAGGATCGCCGCCAGTTCCTTTCGACGGGCCTCATCCTGATGCATGAAATCCTTGCCGTCCTGCGGCCCCTGTTCTTCGTCGCGCTGCTGCTCGTCCCGCTCGAGTGGCTGCTGCCCGCACGCGGCCCCGATCGCCGCACCCGCGCGGGGGTAGTCGCGGACATTCTCCATGCAACGGTGGGCACGCTCATGATCCGGTTCGGCGCCATGCTGCTGCTGGCGCTGATCGCGCCCTTCGACCCGCTCGTGCATCTGTCCGGGACGATTCCGGTCTGGCTGCAGGCGATCATTTTGCTGCTGGTCTGCGACTTCATCATCTGGTGCGCGCACCGCAGCTTCCACGCCTCGCCCTTGCTCTGGCGCTTTCACCGCATCCACCATTCCAGCCCGCACCTCGACTGGCTGGCCACCGCCCGCGTCCATCCGGTCGAACAGATCGTCTTTGCCACCGCCATGGCGCTGCCGATGTGCATCGCCGCCTTCTCGCCCACGGCCGTGGCGATCTACATGGGGTTCTACACGCTGCACGCGAACCTGCTGCATGCCGATACCCGGCTCTCGTTCGGGCCGCTCGACGCCGTGTTCACGCCGCCGCGCGTGCACCACTGGCACCATGCCGACGAAGAGCACGCCTATGACAGCAATTTCGGTTCGCAACTGGTGATCTGGGACAAGCTGTTCGGCACGGCCTATCGCCCCGAAGCCGAGCGCCCTTCCCGCTTCGGCGTCGAACAGGCGCCGCCGGAAAACTTCGTCGACCACCTCGCCGCGCCGTTCCGTGCGCAGCCCGAGCTACGATCGGATAGCGGCGGCGCCGTGGCCGAAAGCGCTCACTGACCCTGCGATGCGGCGTCGATCTGCGGCAGCAGAGGATCGGGAATGTTTGCCGCCGTGCCATCCGGGGCAAGATCGAGGATCGCCTCGCCCTGCCGTGAACGCGGCTGCCAGACCGGCAGGTCCGCACCGTTGGGATCGCCCGTCTTCGCGAAGTTCACCAGATAGCCGCTGGCGATCCGCGCCATGCCGGCATCCCGATCGCTCGCCCCCGCACCATACTTGATCGCCACGGTGCCGAGAAAATAGGGAATGTCGGTCGCATGGCCCGCGCCCTTGCCGTCCTGCGGCAGTGAGCTGGCGACATAACCGAAGCGATATTCCCAGACCGGCACGCCCTGTTCGGCAATCAGGCCCGACAACTGGCGTGCACCCGCGATCATCCCGCCGGCAACGCCGCCGATGTCATCGCTTGTCGCGCCGATGATCATCGGCACCTGATGGAACGTGCCGGAAGCGTACGCCTTGCGCTGATCGACGGCGATGCGGCCATCCGCGAACGGGCTTGCAAAGGTGCGCGGCGCGCTCGACGGCGCGAACAGCGCCGCCAGGTTCAGCCCATCGACCACGGCATCGCCCGGAAGTGCCCGTAGTTTCGCAAGGCTTTCGGGATCGTCTGCGGCAATGCCCTTGCCTGCCGCAAAGCGCAGCCCCGCCGCCTCCGCCGATGCAAGATCGGCATCGACCAGCATCTGCCCGTCACCGCCCGACATCACCACCGCCTTGTCGAACAGCCCGTTCGCCAGCGGCGACGTGACGAGATTGTGCACCGACATGCCGCCCGCGCTCTCGCCCACGATCGTCACGTTGTCGGGATCGCCGCCGAACGCCTCGATATTGCGCTGGACCCAGGAAAGCGCCGCGATCTGGTCGAGATAGCCGTAATTGCCGAGCAGGCCGCCATCCTCCTGCGCCTGCGTCAACGCCGGATGGGCAAACGTGCCGAACCGGCCGACCCGGTAGTTGAAGCTGAAGAACAGCACGCCCTGCCGCGCGAGTTCGGCCCCCGAATACGTCGGCGGCGAGGCCCCGCCATTGACGAAGCCGCCGCCATAGATCCACACCACCACCGGCAGCTTGCCCCCGGCCCGCTCCGGGCGCCAGACGTTGGCGTAGAGGCAGTCTTCCGCAGGCGGCGTGCCGAGCGGCGCGGCATCGCCGTCGAACGGCTTCTGCATGCAGTCATGGCCATATTCGCCCGCATCGCGCACGCCCTGCCACGAAGCCGCCGGCTGCGGCGCCCGCCAGCGCAAGTTGCCCACTGGCGGCGCGGCGAAGGGGATGCCCTTCCAGCTGATCACGCCGCCTTCGGCATGGCCCTGAAGCGCGCCGTTTTCCTCATGCACCAACGCCCCGGGATCGGCCGTAGCCGCACAGCCCGTCCCCAGGCCGATCGCCATCCCCAGACCCAGCGAAACGGCCAGCGCCCGCCTCATTCCCCCAAGACGCTCAGCTCGCATCAACGCCGCTCCTTGTTGCCGCTCGGGAGCCAACGCCCGAACCACTCACAAGCCCTTATAGCCAAACGAAAACGGGGAGCCAGATGGCTCCCCGTCGTATCGTGTCAGGCCAGCGCGGAAACGCCGAGGAATTCCGGGATCGGCCCGTTCCAGCCCATATCCGCGGGTTCTTCCTCGCGGCGGCGAGAGCGGCGGGCATCGCCGCGCACGGGCTTGGCATCGCGCACCGGCATGGCTTCGCGAACCGGCTTGGCTTCGACTGCTGGCCGAGCCTCACGCTCCACCTCGCGTTCCGCGCCCCGCCCGGACGCCTTTTCCGGTGCACGTTCCCGCGCAGGACGGCGTTCGCTGCGCTCGGCACGTTCGGGACGCTCGCGCTTTTCGCGGCGCGGCTTGTCGTCACGCTCGGCGCCGCGCGCCGGAGCCGATTCCGCATCGTCGAGCGTCACGTCGAACAGCGGGATCTTGCCGCCGGTGAGTTTCTCGACGCCCTCGATCGCTTCGGCATCTTCCGGCGCGACCAGCGTGAAGGCACGGCCCGTGGCGCCGCCGCGGCCGGTACGGCCAATGCGGTGGACGTAGTCGTCCGGATGCCAGGGCGTATCGAAGTTGAACACGTGGCTCACGCCCTTCACGTCGAGACCGCGCGCGGCAACGTCGGAGGCGACGAGGATGTTGACCACCCCGTCCTTGAAGCGCTGCAACTCGGCCAGACGGGCCGGCTGGTCCATGTCGCCGTGGATTTCGCCGGCCGCAAAGCCATGGCGTTTCAGGCTCTTGGCCAGTTCACGCACGGTCGTCTTACGGTTGGCGAAGATGATCGCGGTGGACACGTTGTCGGTGCGCAACAGATGGCGCAGCACGTCGCGCTTCTTGCGCGAGGAGACCGTGACCTTGTGCTGGGCGATGTTGGTGTTGGTCGAGGCCGGACGCGCGACTTCGATGTACTTGGGGTTCGACAGGAAACGATCCGCCAGCTTCTTGATGACCGGCGGCATCGTTGCCGAGAACAGCAGCGTCTGGCGGTTGGTCGGCAGCTTCGAGCAGATCGTCTCGATGTCGGGGATGAAGCCCATGTCGAGCATGCGGTCGGCCTCGTCGATCACCAGCAATTCGCAGCCCGTGAGCAGGATCTTGCCGCGCTCGAACAGGTCCATCAGGCGGCCCGGCGTGGCGATCAGCACGTCGACACCGTCCTGCAGGGCCTTGACCTGGTCGCCCATCTGCACGCCGCCGATCAGCAGCGCCATCTTGAGATCGTGGTTCTTGCCGTACTTCTCGAAATTCTCGGCGACCTGGGCCGCCAGTTCGCGAGTCGGCTCCAGGATCAGCGAGCGCGGCATCAGCGCGCGGCGGCGGCCGTGAGCAAGGATGTCGATCATCGGCAGCACGAAGCTGGCGGTCTTGCCCGTCCCGGTCTGCGCGATGCCGATGATGTCCTTCATCATGAGGACCGGCGGGATGGCTTGCGCCTGGATCGGAGTCGGCTCGCTGTAACCCGCGGTTTCAACCGCGTGCAGCAATTCGTCAGACAGGCCGAGATCGGCAAAGCTCATAGGCAGAATGGTTTATCCGGAGTTCAGGGAAACAAGGATATCCGCCGAGTATCGCGAGTGAGTACGGGGCGAGCCCCTTCGCGTGTCCAACGTATATCTGCGCGGGCCCTAGGCGCGAATGCCCCCGAAAGTCAAGGAAATCCGCGCAGAGGCCTGATTCGCCGCCTTCGTGCATGCCCGGGGTCAGCGACCGGACGCCACCATCTGGCGGATGCGCACCAGCTTGCAGTTCGATCCGCTGCGCGAAAGCAGCGAATCGCGCTCGACGCAGAGCTGGCCGTCCGGCGAGCGGGAGAGCAGGAAACCCGAATAGAACGAGCCCGCCCGGCAGGAGCGTTCGAGTTCCGCGCTGATGATCCGGCGATCGCGCATGAACAGCAGGAGATTGTGCTGGCCGTCCGGCTCCACCCCGGCGATCCCCGCGATCGGCAGGCACTTGCCGATCTTGCGCTCGGTGAAACGCGGCCGCGGGTCGCGGTCCATCGGGCCATCCGGATCGACCGGCAACTGGGCACGCGGGGTGATGCGGATGGTCATGCGCTGTTCGATGCGCACCTGCCAGGCATCCTCCGGCTCCGGGTGCTGGAACGCGAAGACCGAGATGATCCCCCGCGCCGCGGAATCGGAGCGTTCGTCCGGCCAGGCATCCTCGGGCACCGCATAGCCGGGCGCGGCCCCGGCATCGGCGCGCATCGGATCCTGCACCACGCCGCGATCCGACTTGCCCGCATCCGCCTTGCCCGAATCGCCGCCCCCTGCCGCCGGCAACAGCAGCATGAACGGATAGAGCAGAATGGACGCAAGATTCATCGAAAGAGCAGATCCCCGAACAGCCCAGGCGGACCGGACCGTCCCCCTCCCTTAGGGCAAGAGCTTGAACCACCGCTTAACCCAAACGGCAAGCATCCTGACGACGCAAATTGGGTGAAACCGGCAATGGGCTGTGCCATATCGCCGGCATGACGACGCTCACCGACAGCTCCGCCCCCCGATCCGCCGCCCGATCCGCCGCCTCCACGCGCTTCCTTGAAGAAGCCGCCGAATTGCTTGGCCCCCGCGGCTTCACTGTCGACCCGGACCTGCTGGAACCCTGGCTGACCGACTGGCGCGGGCGTTATACCGGCAAGGCCCTCGCCCTCGCCTCGCCCGCCACCACGCAGGAAGTCGCCGCCGTGGTGGCGCTCTGCGCGCAGCACGGCATCGCCATCGTCCCCCAGGGCGGCAACAGCGGCATGTCGGGCGGCGCCACGCCCGACGACAGCGGCGAGGCCCTGCTGCTCTCGCTGCGCCGCATGACTGCGGTGCGCCAGTTTGACGTCGAGGCCCGCCAGATCACCTGCGAAGCCGGATTCGTGCTCCAGACCCTGCACGAGACCGCCGAAGCCAAGGGCCTGCGCTTCCCGCTCTCGCTCGGCGGCAAGGGTTCGGCAACCGTCGGCGGATTGATCGCTACCAATGCCGGCGGCACCCAGGTCCTGCGCCATGGCTCGATGCGGGCGCTGGTGCTGGGACTGGAGGCCGTACTTCCGGACGGGCAGGTGTTCTCGATGCTCACCCCGCTCAAGAAGGACAATCGCGGCTTCGATCTCAAGCAGGTCTTCATCGGCTCCGAAGGCACGATGGGCATCGTCACCGCCGCCACCCTCGCCCTCTCGCCCGCGGTGGCCGAGCGCGTGGTGGTCTGGGCGGGCGTGCCCACGCTGGGTATGGCGCGCAAGCTGCTGCTGCATTGCGAGGCTGCCGCGGGCGATGCGCTCGAAGGCTTCGAAGTGCTGCCGCAGGCCTGCCTCGAGGCGGTGCTGGACTATCTGCCCGACGCCCGCGCCCCGCTCGAAGGCAGGCATGGCTGGCACGTCCTGATCGAAGTGGTGGCCGATCGCACCGGCGCCGACACCCTGCGCGAACGCTGCGAGACGATGATGGCCGACGCTTTCGAGGCCGAACTGCTGGAAGACGCCGCGATGTCCGCCAACGAAGCCCAGGCCGAAGCCATGTGGCTGATCCGCGAATCGATCTCCCCCGCCGAACGCGCGCGCGGCCCCGCGGTCCAGCACGACATTTCGGTGCCGGTCGAGAAGATGCCCGACTTCGTGGAGACCACCGCGCCGATGATCGAGGCCAAATGGCCCGGAACCGAGGCGATCGCCTTCGGTCATCTCGGAGACGGCAACGTCCACTACCACGTGATCGCCCCCAGCGTGACCGACGGGGCCGCCTGGCAGGCCGGAACGGGCAAGGAAATCAGCCGTTATGTCCATGATCTTGTTACGGAATGGGGCGGATCAATCTCGGCCGAGCACGGCATCGGCCAGCTCAAGAAGGACGAACTGGCACGCCTGGGCGATCCGGTCGCGCTTTCGGTTCTGCGCGCGGTGAAGCAGGCCCTCGACCCGCGGGGCCTGATGAATCCCGGCAAGCTGATCTGACCGCAGCGGGGCACCTGCCCCGACTCGCCGGATATCCCCGTTTTGCCCCGGAAGCGCGCTTGCGCCCGTGCTTTCGGGCTTCTAAAGCCACGCTCTTGGAAATTTCCCAGACTTGCGGAGAGTATCGCAATGGCCACCGCGCCGCAGAATCCTGCCCTGCCCCTGTTCTACAAGGACCTCGTGCCGCTCAATTCGCAGCAGCACGCCAGCTGGAAGACCCGTTCGACCAACAAGGCGACCTGGCTGGTCGGCGTCAACTCGGTGCCGCTCACCGTCGAGGAATTTCCGCAGGCCCAGCGCAACTACCCGATCATCTTCACCTCGGGCGAGAATCCGGTTCCGCTGATCCTCATGGGCATGAACGACGGCGTGAACGTCTTTGTCGACGATGAAGGTTCGGTCGATCAGCCGGTCTACATCCCGGCCTATGCGCGCCGCTACCCCTTCATGCTCGCCCGCCTGCGCCCGGACAGCGAAGAGCTGTCGCTCTGCGTCGATCCCTCGAGCGATCTCGTCGGCGAACTGGAAGAAGGCGAAGCCCTGTTCGCGGATGGCCAGCCCACCGAAGCGACCACCAACATGCTCAAGTTCTGCGAGAACTTCGAGATCGCCGGCACCAAGACCGCCAACTTCATGGCCGAGCTCCAGAAGCACAACCTGCTGATGGAAGGCGAGCTGAACATCGACATCGGCACCGGCCAGCCCTTCACGTATCGCGGCTTCCAGATGGTCGACGAATCGAAGCTGCGCGAAGTGCGCGGCGACGTGCTGCGCCAGTGGAACCAGAACGGCATGCTGCCGCTGATCTACGCACACCTGTTCTCGCTGGATCTCGTGCGTGACATCTTCGGCCGCCAGGTTGCCCAGGGCAAGGGCCCGCAGATTCCCGTAAACGCCTGATTCAGCGGCCTGTTTCAGGTCGCAGACACATGAAGGGGTGAGAGTTTTTTGACATTTTTGTCACACTCTCACCCCATTCTGCATCAACTCTTCTCCACAGGCTTGCAAAGCTGTTACACTTTGCTTCATTCTAAGGGTTGAATGTCGCCAAGGTCTTGCTATGTTGGGTGCACCTGATCGGCGCTACCCTCATGGCCCGGTCGGGCTGGTGCACATCGTGCACCTCCTCCCTGAACCTTGGCCACCTCGCGCACCGCGCGAGGTGGTTTTTTATTGGCCGAAATCGCGGCCCTCCCAGCACCAAGGCTTCCGGCACGCTCCACACCGGCCCAGCGCCATTGCCGGGGCGATAGACGCAGCCACATCCGGGCAACTCGTGCCCTAGATCATCACGCAAGCACCTTCAGGCGCCACGCTCACTCGGCCGCCTGGGCCCAGCCCTTTCCGGCCAGTTCGCTGACGGCAGCCGCCAGCCGGCGCACCAGTCCTGCCAGCAGGTCCACCGTCTGCCCCATGCCTTCTCCCGGCTCCGACAGCCGCGAATCGAGATAGCACCGCCGATCGACTTCCAGCTGCAGGGCATGGATCCCCGCCGCCGGCGCCGCATGACGTTCCAGCACATAACCGCCCGCATAAGGGCGATTGTGCGCGGCAAGCTGGCGATTCGCCGCGAACCAGGAAAACGCACAGGCCACCAGGCTGCCATGGCAGGTGGTTCCGAACCGGTCTCCCACCACAAAATGCGGCGCCTCCATGCCCGGACGCGCCTGCAGGGGCGGCATCGAATGGAGATCGACCAGCAGGGCCACGCCCCACCGATCCCGCAGCGAGGCCAGAGCCGCAGCCAGCGCCTCGTGATAGGGCCGGTGAATACCCTCGATCCGAGCGGCCAGATCGGCGCTTTCGTGCCGCCGCCGCCACAGCTCCCCCACCCCGGGCAGGCGCCGCGGAATGAGACCCAGCCCGCTGCGCGCACGCCGGCTCGGCAGACCGATCGATTCGGGACGCGAGGACCGCGCGAACATGTCCCAGTCGACATCGTCCGGCGCCCGGTTGAGATCGATCATCGCGCGCGGCGCCTGCGCCATCAGCAGACCCGCCCCGGTTTCCCGCGCAACAGCCTGCGCCAGCCGGTCGACGTAACGGTCCTCGAGCCGCAGGGCAACCGAATCGGGATGCCGCAAATCGTCCAGCAGCGCGCGCGGATAGGCCCGCCCGCCATGCGGAGCGGCGATCAGCACCGGGATCACCGAAGGGTCGGGCGCCTCGAAACTATAGGCCGGGATCCCCGGAGCCCCCGGAATCGATCCTCCCGAATGCCTCTGCGAATCGCTCTCGCCCTTGCCTGCAATCATGGATCGACGCTGGCCCGTTAGCCCCCGCGTGTCAAAGCGTCCCGTAACCGGTCACCGCGTATTCAAGGCGAGAATTTTAACCCGTTAGGCGCTATGCCGGAGGCCTTAACCAGTGTGATAAGCTGGGAACCGCCAATTTCGGGCCAACGACTCAGGACATGACACCGATGATCCGCATCCTGCTTGCCGAAGACGATCAGGCAATGCGTACATATCTGGCGCGGGCACTGCAGAATGCCGGCTACCACGTTACCGACGTCGATCGCGGCACCACCGCCCTGCCCTTGCTGGAACGCGAACATTTCGACCTGCTGCTTTCGGACATCGTCATGCCGGAAATGGACGGCATCGAACTGGCGCAGCGCTGCGCAGAAGTCTCGCCCAGCACCAAGGTCATGTTCATCACCGGTTTTGCCGCCGTGACCCTGCGCGCCAGCCGTGAAGCCCCGCACGCCAAGGTGCTTTCGAAGCCCTTCCATCTGCGCGACATCGTGATGGAAGTGCAGCGCATCTTCGGCCTGTCCGAACACGCGCAGCTTTAACGCCTCTTCATCCACAGGTCTTCCACAGCCTGAAAAATCCCGCGGCGAACTTTTTTGAAAAAGCGCCTTGCCAACCGGAAGGGTCACCGTTAGAGGCCCACTCCACCGAGCGGCGCTGCAAACGCCGCCACGGACCAACCGAATGGTGTGGGCGTATAGCTCAGTGGTAGAGCACTATGTTGACATCGTAGGGGTCGCAAGTTCAATCCTTGCTACGCCCACCATTCGAGAAACCCCGGAAATCTTCGGATTTCGCGGGGTTTTTCTTTGCCTGTAGCATCTTCGGAACAATCGCCCCGACCACAGGGCGAATCAGGCCTCCCCAGCCCCCATCTTCGCTCTATTGTGCATGCCGCGCCGGGCCCGCCCGGCCATCGGCCGAATCACCGTGGGGAATGAACCAGCCTTGTTCGACGAGATACGCACAAAGATGGCCCAGCGCAGCCGGCCGGAGCGCGCCAGCCTCACCGCCGAGATGCACAGCCGCAAGCTGCCGCCCTTCACCGCGCCGGCCCGGCTCATGCAGATCGTCCTGCTCGCCAGCGATGCCGAACTCGAGGCGGCCGCCGCCCATTTCGGTGCCGGAGCGGCCCGTCACGCGGTTGTCGATCTCGGCGGCGCGACGCTCGTGTGGGAACGCCACAGCGAGTTCGCGACCTACAACTTCATCGTCCCCGGCCAGTTCGACGCGCCTTTCGACGAGGAAGCCTTTGCTCCCTTCGTCGCGCCCTGGCTGGACCGCATGCCGGGCGCCATCATCCGCTCCAGCTTCCTTGCCATCGGCCGCGCCGGCATGCCCGGCACCCACCCCGAACATCTCGAGGCCTGGTTCGACGCCAACGACCTGGTCGTCTGCGACGTGCAGGAAGGCCGCGCCCGGATCTGGTCCGACTTCCGCCTCCACGGCGGTTTCGGCCGCATGTTCATCGCCATGCGCGACGACGACACCCGCCGGATCCCGGCGCTCGTGCAATCGCTGCTGGAACTGGGCAACTACCGCAAGCTCGCCCTGCTCGGCCTGCCCGAAGCCCAGAAACACGGCCCGGAGCTGCGCCGCATCGAGGAAGACCTGGCCCAGCTCAGCGGTGACATCGACCGCGAGGCCCGCCCGCGCGAGCAACTGCTCCACGCCATCGGCGAACTCGGCTCGCGCATTGCCCAGATCGCGGCGACGACCCGCTACCGGATGAGCGCCACCGCCGCCTACGCCGCGATCTGCGACGACCGCGTGCGCACGCTGGCGGTCAGCGCGGTCAACGGCGGCCCCACGCTCGTCGGCTTCACCCAGCGCCGCCTCCATCCCGCCGTCCAGACCTGCGCCAGCTTTGTCCAGCGCCTCGACGATCTTGCCGGGCGCGTCACCTGGACCGCCGAATTGCTGCGCACGCGGATCGATACCGAGATCGCCGCCCAGAACCGCGACCTGCTCGCCTCGCTCGACCGGCGAAATGCCATGCAGCTCAGGCTCCAGCAGACGGTCGAAGGCCTCTCCGTGGCGGCGATTTCCTATTATGCGGTGAGCCTCGTCGGTTATCTCGCCAAGGCCTCGCACGCGGCATGGCACTGGCCGAACTACGAACTGGCAACCGGCATCAGCGTGCCTTTCGTCGTGGCCATCGTCGCCTGGACCACCCACCGCGTTCGCAAGGCCCACGCCGCGCACGACGATCACGGGAAGGCATGAGACGACCGACCATGCCGTACCGCGCAAGCCGACTGCCGCGCATTGCGCGTCGCCGGGCCGATACCTGCCTTGCTAAGCGCTTCGCTGCTGCCTAAGAGACCCCCAAATCTCATCCCCAGGGGAGTTTCACGAATGGCGAAAATCAAGGTCAAGAATCCCATCGTCGAGATGGACGGCGATGAAATGACGCGGATCATCTGGGAATGGATCCGCGAACGGCTGATCCTCCCCTACCTCGACATCGATCTCAAGTACTACGACCTCTCGGTGCAGAAGCGCGACGAGACCAACGACCAGATCACCATCGACGCCGCCAACGCCACCAAGGAATGCGGTGTGGCCGTCAAGTGCGCCACCATCACGCCTGACGAAGCGCGCGTCACCGAATTCGACCTCAAGAAGATGTGGAAGTCGCCCAACGGCACCATCCGCAACATCCTGGGCGGCGTCGTGTTCCGCGAGCCGATCGTGATCTCGAACGTGCCCCGTCTGGTTCCGGGCTGGACCGACCCGATCGTCGTCGGCCGTCACGCTTTCGGCGACCAGTACAAGGCCACCGACACCCTGATCCCGGGCGCCGGCAAGCTGCGCCTGGTGTGGGACGGCGAGAACGGCGACAAGATCGACCTCGACGTGTTCGACTTCCCGGCTCCGGGCGTCGCCATGGCGATGTACAACCTCGACGAATCGATCCGCGACTTCGCACGCGCCTCGTTCAACTACGGCCTCAACCTCGGCTGGCCGGTGTACCTCTCGACCAAGAACACCATCCTCAAGGCCTATGACGGCCGCTTCAAGGACCTGTTCCAGGAAGTGTTCGACACCGAAGGCTTCAAGGAAAAGTTCGCCGAAGCCAAGATCGTCTACGAACACCGCCTGATCGACGACATGGTCGCCTCGGCGCTCAAGTGGTCGGGCAAGTTCGTCTGGGCCTGCAAGAACTACGACGGCGACGTGCAGTCGGACACCGTTGCCCAGGGCTTCGGCTCGCTCGGCCTGATGACCTCGGTCCTGCTCTCGCCCGACGGCAAGACCGTTGAAGCGGAAGCCGCCCACGGCACCGTGACCCGTCACTACCGCCAGCACCAGCAGGGCAAGGCGACCTCGACCAACCCGATCGCCTCGATCTTCGCCTGGACCCGCGGCATCGCCTATCGCGGCAAGTTCGACGAGACCCCGGAAGTGGTGAAGTTCGCCGAGACGCTGGAACAGGTCTGCATCGAAACCGTCGAAAGCGGCAAGATGACCAAGGACCTCGCGCTGCTGATCGGCCCGGACCAGAACTGGATGACCACCGAGCAGTTCTTCGAGGAAATCGTGAAGAACCTCGAAGCCAAGATGGCAAGCTGGGGCTGAGCCTCCGCCTGACCGGACCTCGGTTCAAGCAAGACCCTCCGCCGCAAGGCGGGGGGTTTTTCTTTGGCCAGTTCGGCCCACGAAAAGGCCCGCCGAACCGAAGTCCGGCGAGCCCTGCAAGTCTGGTCCTGCAAGTCTCTAAGTCTGGCTGAACCGCGCCCCCAGCGCCTTTCCGCCTCTTCGCCTTATTCGAAAGGTTCTTCGCCTTCGAGCTTGGTGCGGTGCATCATGCGGCCGCACGTCGGGTCATAGGCCTCGGCGCGGTGCATCGTGCCGGTGTTGTCCCACATGACGAGATCGCCGACTTCCCATTCGTGGCTGTAGGTGAACTCTTCACCCGTCGCCCATTCGCGCAGACCATGGATGATCATCGCGCTGTCGAGCGCCGACTTGCCGATCACCTGTGCCGCCGTGCAACCGATGACGAGGCTCTTGCGGCCGGACTGGTGCTTCCACACCAGCGGCAGTTCCTGTTCGCCGATCTGGGCATAGCCCTGCAGCTTGGCGAGGCTGGGTTCGGCTTCATAGTAGAACAGGCTGGCCCAGGGGCCATGCACGACGCGGTACTGCTCGTATTCGGCCTTCTTGTCTTCCGGCAGATCGTCGAACGCCGCGTAAGTGTTGGCAAAACCGGTGTTGCCGGTGCCCTTGGGGCTCGGCACCCGGCAGGAGAGCAGCGAGGCCAGGATCGGCACGTCGTTGCGGGTGCCGTCGATGTGCCAGTAGAGCGAGCCCTTGAGGTACTCGGCCGCCATCGGGTTTTCCCGGGCGTCGAGGGTGATCTTCGAGATCACTTCCTCGCCGCCCTTGCGCTCCGGCGCGAAGGTGCCGAGCGTCTTGGTGAAGGCCACCTGCTCCTCGTCGGTGAAGTTCACCTGCGGGAACACCAGCACCCCGCGCGCTTCCAGCAGTTCGCGGATCTCGGCCGCGAATTCGCCCGAAAGCAGTTCTTCCCGGCTGTTGAGAACGCGGCTGCCGATCTTCGGCTTGATCGCCTCGGCCTTGAACTCCGTCTTTGTCGCGAGCGACATCGTGCACACTCTCCATTGTCCGCTTCATCGCCGAAGCCATGCTTGAAGAGGGTGGTACCACGGACTGAACGCCTGTTCAAATTCCTCGCGGATTGCGCCTGCAATCAATCGCCGGTGCGTGATCAGGCGAGCGCCTTCGCCTCCAGCCGGTCGAGCCAGGATTCCACCGTCGCCCTCGCCTGCGCGTGTCCGGCGGTGACGCCCAGGTTTTCCTCCATGACGATGCAGCGGCCGATACCCGCCAGCATGACCGCGAGGCCGGCCGGATCGAAGCCGTCCAGAACCTTGAGCCGATCGCCGAACAGCTGCTCGATGATCTCCACCTGCCGCTGGCGCATGGCGACACTGTGCTCGGCCATCTTCTCGCGCACGGCCGGGCGGTGGTTGGCCAGCGCCATGAATTCGAGCGACATCGCGGTGCGACTGGTGTCGACAAAAAAGCCCCAGAGTGCGCGCACCGGATCCTCGCTCGCCAGCGCCTGCGCGATCATGGCATCGCTGTCCGCCGCGCCCTGACGGCACACTTCCAGCAGCAGGTCGTCGGTGGTCGGGAAATAGTAGTGCACCAGCGAAGGCTTGAGCCCCGCACGGGCCGCAACGCGGCGGGTGCTGGCGGCGGCATAGCCCTCGTCGCGGATCAGGTCGACGGTAGCCTCGACGATGCGTGCCCGTGTGGCCGAGGTCTCCGCCCCGATCCTGCGTCCACCCGACTTCTGCTCCGCGCCTGCCATTCGACCTCCATACAAGATCGGATTGCCTAAGGCGTGCCGCGCGAGAGATCAACCAAGCCCGACTCGCTTGCCTTTTGTTCTTGTTATGTTCAAAATGCCCGAATGCAGATCCACAAGGGCAGAGGCGCCGTCTCCGGGCAGGCCAGCACCCGCTTCAATCTTCCCCGGCGGGAGGCCGATGGCGACTGGCTTGACGCCTCGCGCGAGGTCGACGGCGAGCCCGCACCGCTGCGCACGCAGGTGAGCGAACTGAGCCCGCGCACCATCCTGTCGTTCAACACGTCTCCCGACGTGCCGTTCGACCGTTCGATCAATGCCTACAATGGCTGCGAGCACGGCTGCATCTATTGCTTTGCCCGGCCGACCCATGCCTATCACGACCTGTCCCCCGGCCTCGATTTCGAAACCAGGCTTTTCGTGAAACCGCAGGCGGCAAGGCTGCTGCGCGAAACGCTGGCAAAGCCGGGTTACCGCCCTGCCCCGATCGCCATGGGCACCAACACCGATCCCTACCAGCCGATCGAGGCGCGTTACCGGATTACCCGGCAGATCCTCGAACTCTGCCTGGAAGTGCGCCATCCGGTAACGATCACCACAAAGTCCGACCGCGTGTTGCACGATCTCGACCTGCTGGCCGAACTGGCGCGGCACAACCTGACCCATGTCGCAATATCGGTGACCAGCATGGACCCGGCCCTGTCGCGCCTGCTGGAGCCGCGCGCGGCGGCTCCGGCCAAGCGCCTTGCCGCGCTGGGCAAGCTGGCGGCGGCCGGGGTGCCCACGCATGTCTCGGTAGCGCCGGTGATCCCGGCAATCACCGACCACCACATCGAGGAGATCCTCGAAGCCGCCGCCGCGCAAGGAATCCGCAGCGCCTCATGGATCATCGTGCGCCTGCCCCACGAAGTCGCGCCGCTGTTCCGCGAATGGCTCCAGACGCATTTCCCGGACCGCGCCGGCAAGGTCATGGCAACCATCCAGGCCATGCGCGCGGGGCGCGACAACGATCCCGCGTTCTTTTCCCGCTTCCGCCCCGAGGGCGTCTGGGCACAAGTGTTCCGGCAACGCTTCGCCATCACGATGCGGCGCCTGGGCTTCGGCAAACCCCAGGTCGCGCTGGACTGCTCACAATTCCGGCCTCCCAGCCGCGACGGACAACTCGCGCTGTTCTAGGCGGCGCGGACAAATTCCGCATTGCCACGGTTGCCCTGCAAGCTGCGCCAGCAAGGCGCGAAGCCGCAGGAAGAGCGGGCCTCTTTCAAGGCGGAGCAACGCTGCTGGCGCAGCTTGCAGGGCAACCCCTAAGGGGCTGGAGGCAAAAGCCGTCCCTTCGGCGTCGGCTCGGCTGGAAGTATCGACATACTCCTGCGCCTCGCCTTCTGGAATTGACGGCTTTTGTCTCCAGCCGTGGCAACGCGGAATTTGTCCGCGCCGCCTAAGCCGTAAACGCATAAACGCCGCTGCGCCATGGCCATCGGGGACTGCCCGCAGACCATGATGCTGATAAGCGAGGATTTTACCGAGAGAGGCGCGGCATTGGGGATGAAACGCCGGCGGGAATACCGTGACTGATGAAACCGAAGCGCCTCCCGCGTGTTCCCCTCTCCATCGACAGTCACTGACAAGACAGGACAGGAGAACCGCAATGGACGAGAGGATAGTCGAAACCGAGCGCAGGCCGGAAACCCCCACCCACACCACCACCGTGATCCGAGAGCGCGGATCGTCCGGCGGGACCGGCATCGTCATGGCGCTCGTCCTGCTCGTCGCCGTCGTCGGCGGGCTCTACCTGTTCAGCCGCCAGAACGAGAGCGAGGCCCTGCGCGACAATGCCGTGACCAATGCGGCAAACGACATCGGCAAAGCCGCCGACAAGGTTGGCGACGCGGCCGAGAGTGCCGCCGGCGACCTCGCCAACAAGGACAAGTAAGCATCTGAGCCCGTTTGAAAACGCGCGAGACGCGCATTTCCCGGGCACAAGTTCTCAGACCGGCAGCGTGTAATCGGCAAAAAGCAGGCGCAGCGCCTTCTTGTCGAGCTTTCCGCTGCCGGTATGAGGCAGGTTGCCGACAAACTCGATGGCATCCGGCAGCCACCACCGCGCCACTTTCCCGGCGAGATAGTTCCGCAAGTCTTGCGCGCCAAGCACGCTGCCCGGCTTGCGCACGGCGACCAGCAGCGGCCTTTCGTCCCAGCGCGGATGGGGCACGCCGATCGCCGCCGCCTCGATGACCTCGGGATGGCCGACCGCGGCGTTTTCCAGCTCGACCGAACTGATCCACTCCCCGCCCGACTTGATGAGGTCCTTGGTCCGGTCGGTCAGATGCAGGGTGCCGTCGGGGGCGATGGTGGCGACATCGCCGGTATCGAACCACTGGTCATGATCCACCGCATCGTCCTCGGCGCGAAAATAGCGCTTCACCGTCCACGGCCCGCGCACTTGCAACGCCCCGGCGGAGATCCCGTCGTGCGGCAGGGGAGCGCCCTGCCCCTCCAGGCCGACCACCCGCACTTCGACCCCGTAGAGCGGCCGTCCCTGGCTGCTCTTGCAGGTGACCTGTTCGTCGAAGGACATGTCATCCCACCCGGCAGGCTCATAGGCGACGGTGGCGATGGGCGAGGTCTCGGTCATTCCCCAGGCCTGCGCCACACGAACGCCCGCGCGCATCAGCCGCTCGACGACACTGCGCGGCACCGCCGATCCCCCCGACAGCGCCTGCCGGATCGGCGGCAGCGCCGCACCGGTGCGGTCAAGATGCTCGAACATCGCAAACCATACCGCCGGCACGCCCGCGACATGCGTCACCAATTCCTGGTCCATGAGCGCGCACAGCGCCTCGGCCTCGTTGGTCTGGCTCCAGACCATCTTGGCGCCGGTCGCCGCGCAGGCCCAGGGCAGGCCCCAGTTGTTGGCATGGAACATCGGCACCACCGGCAGGACCACCGATCGCGGCGCCAGGTCGAGCGCCGAAGGCGCGATCATCGCCAGCGTATGCAGGACCTGCGAGCGATGGGAATAGAGCACCCCCTTGGGATCGCCCGTCGTGCCGCTGGTGTAGCATAGCATGCAGGGCGCCAGTTCGCAGCCGGAGGTCCAGTCCGCCTCGCCGTCCTCGGCCGCCAGCCAGTCCTCGAAGTCCGGCCCCCAGGACCGCGCGTCGAAACAGATGGTGCGCCGGATGGTCGGGCAAGACGGCAGGATCCGCTCGACCAGCGGGCGAAACGCCGCGTCATAGATCAGCACCGTATCCTCGGCGTGATTGACGATCCAGGCGAGTTGCTCGTCGAACAGGCGCGGGTTGAGGGTATGGAGCACACAGCCCGCGCCGGTGGCGCCGAACCAGGCGGCCAGATGGCGCCCGTGGTTCATCGCCAGCGTCGCCACCCGCTCGCCCGGATAGACGTCCATCCGCCGCAGCGCCTGCACCATTCTCAGCGCATCATGGCGCACCCCGGCCCAGCTGGTGCGGGACTGCGAGCCATCCGCCCAGCGCGTCACGATCTCGCGCGGTCCATGCTGAAACGCCGCGTGATCGAGCAAACCCGATACCCGCAGTTCCCAGTCCTGCATGTCTCCCGGCATAGCCATCTCCCGCTATGCTGCGAAGGTATGAACGTTCATTCGCAGGACGCAAGACATGCGCGCCTCGGCCCGGCGGAAAATTCCGACAGCCCTGTATCAATCCGGGATTCCGCGCACTCTTACGCCGCCTGCCGCAGCCCCTCGGGACCGCGCCGGGCGACGAGCGAGATGTTGGACAGCCCCGCGACGCTGGCAAGGTGCTCGGCAAAATCGCCATCCAGCGCAAAATCACGGCCAAGGCGCACTTTCTGCGTCTTGCCGCCGCCCAGATGCAGTGTCGCCATGATCTCGCCGCAGCCGGGCGCGCCGGTGCGCACCAGCATGGCCAGTTCCTGCACCGCCTCGATGCGGTCGATGTCGAGGGTCAGGAACATGCGCGCATCCGCCTTCACTTCGGCAAGCGGGCGTGCCCCGCGCACGGTCACGCGCGGCGGCTCGTCGGGATTGGGGCTGTCCAGCTCGACGGTGAGCAACACGCAGGCGCTCTCCTTGCCCCATTTCACGAAGCTCTCGACCATGCTTTCCTCGAAGCAGCAGGCCGAGAAGTTGCCCGACGAATCCGAGTAGTCGACCATGACGAAGTCTTTGCCCCGCTTGGTCTTTCGCTTCTGCACGTTCTCGACCATCGCCGCCATGACAGCCCCGGCCCGGCCGCCGCCGCTGCCGCCCGCCATCAGGCTGGAGAAAGTCCGCGCGCCGTTGGCCGATGCCACCGCGCGGTACTGCTCGACCGGATGGGCCGCGAAGTAGAAGCCGAACGTCTCGCGCTCCTTGGCCATCTGGTCCATGCGGCTCCAGGGCTGGGCATCGACGAGACGCAGGTCCTGCTCGACATGGTCGTCGCCGCCGAACAGGCTGTTCTGGTCCGAATTGCGCTCGCGCGAGGACCGGTCCGCCTCGGCCAGCAGGGTATCCGCATTGGCAAGCACCTTGGCGCGGTTGGGCTCGAGGGCATCGAACCCGCCTGCCGCGGCGAGGCTTTCCAATTGGCGGCGGTTCATCGATCCGGCAGGCGCACGGCGGAACACGTCGTCGAGGCTGACGAACTTGCCGTTCGCCTCGCGCTCGGCAACGATCGCCTCCATCGCCTTCTCGCCGACATTGCGGATGCCTGCGAGCGCGTAACGCACCGCGTGGCTGTCATGCGTTTCCTCGACGCAGAACTCGGCCTCGGACATGTTGATGTCGGGCGGGGCCAGTTCGATGCCATTGCGGCGCGCGTCGTCCACGAAAATCGCCAGCTTTTCCGACTGGTGCATGTCGAAGCACATCGAGGCGGCGTAGAATTCGTGCGGGTAATGCGCCTTGAACCAGGCGGTGTGGTAGGCGAGCAGCGCGTAGGCGGCGGCGTGCGACTTGTTGAAGCCGTAGCCGGCGAACTTGTCGATCAAGTCGAACAGTTCGTTGGCCTTGGCCGCATCGATGCCGGACACGTCCTTGCAGCCATCGACGAAGCGCTGGCGCTGCTTGTCCATTTCCGCCTGGACCTTCTTGCCCATCGCGCGGCGCAGAAGGTCGGCGTCGCCCAGCGAGTAGCCCGCCAGGATCTGCGCGGCCTGCATGACCTGTTCCTGGTAGACGAAGATCCCGTATGTCTCGCCCAGGATGCCCGCCAGCTTGTCGTGCGGGTATTCGATCGATTCCAGCCCGTTCTTGCGCCTGCCGAACAGCGGAATGTTGTCCATCGGGCCCGGGCGGTAGAGCGAGACGAGCGCGATGATGTCGCCGAAGTTGGTCGGCTTCACCGCCGCCAGCGTGCGGCGCATGCCTTCCGATTCGAGCTGGAACACGCCGACCGTATCGCCGCGCTTGAGCAGTTCGTAGACCGCCGGATCGTCCCAGCCGAGCGTCGACAGGTTGATGGTGATCCCGCGCCGGGCCAGCAGGTCGCAGGCCTTCTTGAGCACCGAGAGAGTCTTGAGGCCGAGGAAGTCGAACTTCACGAGGCCGGTGTCTTCCACCGACTTCATGTCGAACTGCGTCACCGGCATGTCCGAGCGCGGATCGCGGTAGAGCGGCACCAGCTGCGCCAGCGGACGATCGCCGATCACCACGCCCGCCGCGTGGGTGGACGAGTTGCGCGGCAGGCCTTCGAGCTGCACGGCGAGGTCAACGAGGCGCTTCACCTCATGGTCGACATCGTATTCGCGGCGGAATTCGGCGACCGGCGGATCGGACGTGACGCCGTGCTTCTTGCGGCCGTGCAGCGCCTCGGTCAGCGTCCAGGGATCGGTCGGATGGTTGGGCACCATCTTGCAGAGGCTGTCGACGCGGCCGTAGCCCATCTGCAGGATGCGCCCGCAGTCGCGCAGCACCGCGCGGGCCTTCATCTTGCCGAACGTGATGATCTGCGCCACGTGATCGTCACCGTACTTGCGCTGGACGTAGCGGATCACCTCGCCGCGCCGGGTTTCGCAGAAGTCGATATCGAAGTCCGGCATCGAGACGCGTTCCGGGTTCAGGAAGCGTTCGAACAGCAGGCCCAGCTTGAGCGGATCGAGGTCAGTGACGGTGAGCGCCCAGGCGACCAGCGAGCCGGCGCCCGAACCACGGCCCGGCCCCACTGGAATGTCGTTGTCCTTGGCCCACTTGATGAAGTCGGCCACGATCAGGAAGTAGCCGGGGAAACCCATGCCGACGATGATCTGCACCTCGAAATCGAGGCGCCTGGCGTAGTCGAGGAAATCCTCGGTGACGCCGCGTTGGGCGAGTTCCTTGTAGGCGGCCTCGCGCTCCTCGCCCTGGAGCGCCATGGCGGCGTCGAGTTCCGCCTCGGTCACGTCCGGCCAGTACGGCGCGAGACGGCGGGCAAGGCCCGCGCGCGAATTGTCCGCCAGCATCCGCGCCTCGCCCTCGAGGTCACCGGCGAGGCTGGGCAGCAGCGGCTTGCGGCGCGGCGGCATGTAGGCACAGCGCTGCGCGACGACGAGCGTGTTCGCCAGCGCCTCGGGCAGATCCGCGAACAGCTCCTGCATCATCTCGACCGGCTTGACCCAGCGTTCCGAGGAGGAACGCGGACGGTCGGCGGCGTCGACCTGCGTCGAGTTGGCGATGCAGAGCAGTGCATCATGCGCCGGGTGGAACTTGGCCTCGGCATATTGCGCCGGGTTGGTGCCGACCAGCGGGATGTCGCGTTCATAGGCGAGCGCGATCAGGTCTTCCTCGCTCTCGTCCTCCACGGCCTCGCCGGTGCGGGTGATCTCGATGTAGAGACGGTCGCCAAACAGCGATTGCAGGGTGTCGCAATAGCGTTCCGCCGCCTCGGCCTTGCCCGCCGCGTAGAGCCGCGCCAGCGCGCCCTCGTCGCCGCCGGTCAGGCAGATCAGGCCGTCGGTATGACCGCGCAGGCTTTCGAGTTCGACATGGGCGTCGAGTTCGAGCGGACGGTCAAGATGCGCGCGGCTGACCAGATCGCACAAGTTGAGCCAGCCCGCCTCGTTCTGCGCCAACAGAGCCAGCCAGTCGATCGGCCGCTCCTGCCCCTGCGCGACGGCGCCGGGACGGCCGATGGCGAGGAACGTGCCGACGATCGGCTGCACGCCCACGCCCTTGCAGGCACCGGCATACATCGGCGCGCCGTAAAGACCGTTGCGGTCGCAGATCGCGGCGGCAGGGAACTTGCGCTCCTTCGCCAGCTTGGCCGCGGCCTTGGGATCGATTGCCCCGTCCAGCATCGTGAAGCTCGAAAAGATGCGCAGCGGGACAAAGGGTGCATAGGCCATCGCGGGAATTTAGGCGCTGCCCCCATGCGCGATCAAGAGGGCCGCGCGATCAACATGGGGGCTGGGGATAAGCCCGTGGACAGACGTGCGGACGGACGCCCCGGCAACCCGGACAGGATCGTCAGCCGAGCCTTGAAAGCGACTGAAAACAGGAGCATCGTCCCGAAAAACTTCATCGAGTCCGGTTTGCCCCGCTTGCGCGATGTCCAACCTCGACGGGCCACGAATGCGGATCGCTCCGAAGATCGCCGGATTGTCATGGCCGTACTGGGAGAACTCTGAATGAGGTACGCCTATCTTGCCCTCATCCCCCTGCTGCTGGCGCCGGACGGACTGCTGCCCGACGAATTCGCGGCACTGGCGCAGCAGCACCAGCGCCCCGGAGCATCGCGGCCACCGGGCGGAGGCGGCAATGCCAACCGCCCGCCGAGCGGCGGTGGCGGAAACGTGACCCGTCCGCCCTCGGGCGGCGGCAACAACCAGCGCCCGCCGGGTGGCGGGGGTGGTAACAACCAACGCCCGCCCAGTGGCGGCGGCAACGCCCATCGCCCCCCGGACAACGGTCATGGCAACGGGCACGGCAACGGGCACGGCGGCAGCAGCCACCGTCCGCCGCCGGACCACGGCCGCCCGCCGGCCGTCCATCAGCCGCACCGCCCCGGCATGGGCCGCCCGAGCACGTTCCGGCCCATGCATGCGCCGCCGTACCGCTATCCCCGCGGCTACGGCTATCGCCGCTGGCATGTTCACATGATCCTGCCCGCGATCTTCCTGTCCTCGACCTACCTGTTCCAGAACTACGCGATGATCGGCGTCGGACCGCCGCCTCCGGGCTACTACTGGGTACGCTATGGCCCCGACCTGCTGCTGGTCGACCGTCGCACCCGCGCCGTCGTCGACGTGATCTACGGCGCCTTCTATTGAGCCGACGGAAAAGGGGCGCGGCCATGGCGGCCGCGCCCCTTTTGCCGATCGCGCCCATGCGGGCGGATCAGAGCAGCTTGACGATGTCCTGCTCGATGGTCTCGGGCTTGTCGGTCGGCGCATAGCGGCGCACGACCTTGCCGTCGCGGCCGATCAGGAACTTGGTGAAGTTCCACTTGATCGACTTGCTGCCCAGCACCCCCGGCGCCTCGGCCTTGAGCCATTGCCAGAGCGGCGGCGCATTGTCCCCGTTGACCTCCACCTTGCCCATCAGCGGGAAGGAGAGGCCGAAGTTCACCTCGCAGAAGCCGGCGATTTCGTCGGCATCACCCGGTTCCTGGCCGCCGAACTGGTTGCAGGGAAAAGCGATGACCTCGAAACCCTGTGCCCCGTGCATGCGCCAGAGTTGCTCCAGCCCCGCGTACTGCGGCGTGAACCCGCACTTGCTGGCGGTATTGACGACAAGCAGCACCTTGCCCGCCCGGTCGGCAAGACTGACCGTCTCGCCGCTGGGCAGGGCCGCGGTGAAGTCGGCGATCGTGCGCGGATCCTTGCTCAAGCCGGCGAACTCACGCGCCGGTGGCAGGAAAGTCGGCGCGGCGGGACAGCGCGCGGATCTCGCCGATGCGGAAAGTGCGGTCGCCGTCCTTCTGGATCGCGTAGTCGTCCTGCTCGTCCTCGGGCAGGCTCATCACGAACCGCACGAGTTCGGACACGCTGCCCCGGCGAATGACCTTGAGGTTGTGGAACAGGCCGCCGCCGTCCGCGCACTTGTGCAGTTCCGCCGAGTCTTCCCAATGGAACCGTTCGGGTCCGGCGCTCTCTGCCCGGATGGTGGACGGAATGTCGCTCATGTCCTGCGATCCTTTCCTCAAGTATCTGCTGTTCTACTGTATCTGGTATGCGAAATCACGGAATTCAACGAGCGATGCGCTTGCCGGTTCCCTCAGGCCAGTACGCCCTCATGGAGCCGCACCACGCGGTCCATCGCCGCTGCCAGCCGCTCGTTGTGGGTGGCGACCAGCGCCGCGCTGCCCTGCCCGCGCACGAGTTCGAGGAACTGCGCAAAGACCTTGTCCGCGGTCGCCTCGTCGAGATTGCCGGTGGGCTCGTCCGCCAGCACCAGGCGCGGGCGATTGGCCAAAGCGCGGGCGACCGCCACGCGCTGCTGCTCGCCGCCGGAAAGCTTGCTCGGCCGGTGATCGAGGCGCTGGCCGAGGCCCAGCGCGCCCAGCAGTTCCTTCGCCCGCTCCTCGCACTCCGCGCGCGGCTTGCCGGTGATGAGCTGCGGCAGCACCACGTTCTCGATCGCGTTGAAATCGGGCAGCAGGTGGTGGAACTGGTAGACAAAGCCGATGTGATCGCGCCGCACCGCCGCGCGCTCGTCCTTGCCGAGCTTCGAGGCGTTGATGCCGGCGATCTCGATGAGCCCGCCGAAACCGCCTTCCAGAAGGCCGATGGCCTGGAGCATCGTCGACTTGCCCGAGCCCGAGGGGCCCAGCAGCGCCACGATCTCGCCGGGCTGGACGTCGAGATCGACGCCGCGCAGCACGTCGATGGTGACGCCGCCCTGCTCGAAGCTGCGGGTCAGCGCCTTGAGGCGAACTACCGGATCATTCATAACGCAGGACCTGCACGGGATCGGTGCTCGCCGCCTTGTAGGCCGGGTAGAGCGTGGCAAGGAAACTGAAGACCAGCGCCATCACGCAGATCACCGCGATCTCCACCGGGTCCGAACGCGACGGCAGTTCGGTCAGGAAGCGGATCGAGGGATCCCAAAGGTTCTGGCCGGTGACGATCTCCACCCCATGGACGATGGGCTGGCGGAAATGGAGGAAGATGAAGCCGATGATCACGCCGGCCACCGTCCCCAGCGCGCCGATGCAGAAGCCCGTCGTCACGAAGACCTTCAGCAGCGAGCGACGCGTCGCCCCCATCGTGCGCAGGATCGCGATGTCGCGGGTCTTGGCGCGCACCAGCATGATCAGCGAGGACAGGATGTTGAACACCGCCACCAGCACGATGATCGAGAGCACCACGAACATCGCCACCCGCTCCACCGCCAGCGCCTCGAACAGCGAGGCGTTGAGGGTCTTCCAGTCGGTGATCACGGCGCGGCCGGCCAGCTTGCGCTGGACCGGGGCCAGGATCGTCTCGACGCGGTCGGGATCGGTGGTGGTCACCTCGATCATGCCCACGGTATCGCCGGTCAGCAGCAGCGTCTGCGCATCCTGCATCGGCATGACCACAAAGCCGCTGTCATAATCGTAGATGCCGATCTCGAAGATCGCGCCGACCCGGTAGGCGACCTGACGCGGCACCGTGCCGAACGGGGTGGAACGGCCGAACGGGTTGATCACGGTGATCGTGTCCCCCACTTGCGCGCCGAGATTCTTGGCAAGCTCGGTGCCGATCGCCACCGTATCGCTGCCGGGCCGCAGGGCGGCAAGGCTGCCGTCCTTCACCTTGTCCTTGAGCCGGGCGATGTCCTCGGCGGTATTGCCGCGCACCTGCACGCCCTCGACCCGTCCGTTGAAGGTGGTCATGAGCGGCTGCTCGATCAGCGGCGAGGCGCGCACGACGCCGGGCGTATCCCGGACGTCCTTGAGCACGCCCTGCCAGTTGTCGATGCGCCCGCCGTAGCCCTGGACGATCGCATGGCCGTTGAGGCCGACGATCTTGTCGAAGAGTTCGGCGCGGAAACCGTTCATGACGCTCATGACGATGACCAGCGCGGCGACGCCGAGCATGACGGCGACAAGGCTGATGCCGGCAACCAGTGCGATGAAGCGCTCGCCCTTTCCGGGCAGCATGTAGCGCTTGGCAATGGTCCATTCGAAAGGGGAAAGGATCAAGCGACGGGTCCGTCTGAGATCGAGGGATGAGGCGGCATTAAGGCTATGCGCCGATACTGGCAAGCGCACGGGTAAACGCACTGTTCAGCGCACGGGCCAGCGGGACCGCAAGCCGGTGCCGGGGTGGATCTGCGTGGCTGAACAATACGTGAAGCGCCGGAGGGTTCCCGCATCGCCTGCCGCTCGCCGCCGGGGATGATTCGCCCCGAAACGGGCTCCCCCGCTGTCATCATCCGGTCATCCGGACGGTGCATCAGCCTGCACGAGCCCGTGGCGAAGCGCCCCCAGAGCCCTGCCATCCGGGCGCCTTGCCAAGATGCTGGCTTCTCCCCTTGCATTTCCGCCCGATCCGATCCAAATGCGCGCCAGCCACTGACGTGCCACCGGGCCGGAAAAAACACCCATGAACCTGACTAACCCCTTCCTTGACGCCGACGGGGACAAGCTGCGCGAAGAGTGCGGCATCTTCGGCGTAATCGGTGCTCGTGAGGCGGCGAATATCGCTGCCGCCGGGCTTCACTCGCTCCAGCATCGCGGGCAGGAAGCGGTGGGCATCACCAGCTTCTCGGGCCAGGAGTTCCACTCCTACCGCGGCCTCGGCCACGTGGCGCAGGTGTTCTCGCAGCGCGAGCTCGATACCCTGCCCGGCACCATGGCCTCGGGCCACGTGCGTTACGCCACCACCGGCGGTTCGGGCCTGCGCAACGTGCAGCCGCTCTTTGCCGACCTTGCCGACGGCGGTTTCGCGATCGCCCACAACGGCAACATCTCCAACGCGATGACGCTGAAGCGCGATCTGGTGTCGAAGGGTTCGATCTTCCAGTCGACCTCGGACACCGAGGTGATCATCCACCTCGTCGCCACCAGCCGCTACCCCACGCTGCTCGATCGTTTCGTCGACGCGCTGCGCATGGTGGAAGGCGCCTATTCGCTGATCTGCATGACCGCGGAAGGCATGATCGCCTGCCGCGATCCGCTGGGCATCCGTCCGCTGGTCATGGGCCGCATCGGCGATGCCACCGTGTTTGCCTCGGAAACCGTGGCCTTCGACGTGATCGGCGCCGAATTCATCCGCTCGATCGAGCCGGGTGAGATGGTCCAGGTCGACCACAAGGGCACGATCTCCAGCCACCGCCCCTTCGGCAACCCGGCCCCGCGCCCCTGCATCTTCGAGCACGTCTACTTCAGCCGTCCCGACTCGGTGATGGATGGCCGCTCGGTCTACGGCGTACGCAAGCAGATCGGCATGGAACTGGCCAAGGAAGCGCCTGCCGCCGCCGACGTCGTGATCCCGGTTCCCGACAGCGGCGTGCCCGCCGCCATCGGTTATGCCCAGCAATCGGGCATTCCCTTCGAGCTGGGCATCGTGCGTTCGCACTATGTCGGCCGCACTTTCATCCAGCCGGGTGACGCGGCCCGCCATGCCGACGTGAAGCGCAAGCACAACGCCAACCGCGCGGTCGTCGAAGGCAAGAAGATCATCCTGATCGACGATTCGATCGTGCGCGGCACCACCTCGATGAAGATCGTCGAGATGATGCGCGACGCCGGCGCTGCCGAAGTGCACATGCGCATCGCCAGCCCGCCGACCGAGCATTCGTGCTTCTACGGCGTCGACACGCCGGAGCGTTCGAAGCTGCTGGCCGCCAACATGGACATCCAGGCCATGGCGGACTTCATCAAGGCCGACAGCCTGGCCTTCGTCTCGATCGACGGTCTCTACCGCGCGGTCGGCGAGGAAAAGCGCATCAAGAAGTGCCCGCAGTTCTGCGACGCCTGCTTCTCGGGCGAATATCCGACCAAGCTGACCGACTTCACCGACCGTTTCAGCACCGAGCTGACCGCGGCGTGAGCGAAGTGGCGGGGGCAAAGCCGTTCGACGGACAGGTGGCGCTTGTCACCGGTTCGAGCCGCGGCATCGGTGCGGCCACGGCCATCGCGCTGGCGCAGGCCGGCGCGCACGTGCTGCTGACCGGGCGCGATACCAAGGCGCTCGAGGGAATCGAGGAACAGATCTACCAGTCGGGCGGCGCGGCCACCATCGCGCCGGTCGACCTGGTGGAGCCCGACGGCATCGCCCGCCTCGCCACCGCCGTCTCGCAGCGCTGGGGCAAGCTCGACATCCTCGTCGTCAACGCGGCGATCCTGCCCGAACTGACCAGTGTGGCCGACATCGACCAGCGCGCCTTCAACAAGGCGCTCACCACCAATGTCCTCGCCACGCAGGCGCTGATCGCCAACTTCGATCCGCTGCTGCGCAAGAGCCAGGATGCCCGCGTGATCGGCATGACCAGCACCGTCGCCAGCAAGCCGCGTGCCTTCTGGGGCGCCTATGCCGCGTCCAAGGCCGCCAGCGACATGCTGCTCGAATGTTATGCCGAGGAAACCCGCAACACCTCAAAAGTGCGCGTTGCCGTGGTCAATCCCGGCGCCACCCGCACCGCGATGCGCGCCCGCGCCTATCCGGGCGAGGCCCCTGCCTC
This sequence comes from Sphingomonas sp. IC081, assembly GCF_006874585.1. Classification (GTDB taxonomy): domain Bacteria; phylum Pseudomonadota; class Alphaproteobacteria; order Sphingomonadales; family Sphingomonadaceae; genus Novosphingobium. The sequence continues at coordinate 857,778 of NZ_CP029761.1, read as the reverse complement.
GGTCAAGCCGCCGCAAGTCGTTGCCGCGCGCCTCGTGGCGCTGCTTGGCGAACCCTTCGAGAGCGGACACCACGAAGACGTTAACCAGACCTCGTAACCCGGCGGTAACCGCGCGGCGCGATCTTTCGTCCGGACGGCGCCCCTTGCCCCCAAGCAGGGGCGCCGTTCCAACGGGACGGGTACCGCCACGATGATCAGGACACAGCCGCCGCAACGCTACGAAGTCGCCGCCCAGGAAGACCGCAGCGCGCCGCGCGTGCGGATCGCCATCCCGGCCGGCTTTCGCGCCTCGGGCACCAAGGGTTACCAGACCGCGGTGCGCGATCTCTCGCTCTCCGGCTTCTCGGCCACCGCGATCAGCCGCCTGCATCCCGGTACCTATTGCTGGCTGACCCTGCCCGGCATGGAATCGCTGCCCAGTCGCGTGGTCTGGTGGCAGGACGGGCTGGTCGGCTGCTCCTTCGAACAGTTGCTCAGCCCGATCATCCTCGAGACCATCCTTGCCCGCTGGAGCGGCTCGGGAAGCTGAGCGCGCGCTTTTCCTCTACCCGCGCTTCACCAGGGTGACCTGCGCAACGTCGATGCCGCCGCCCAGGAACCCGCCCTCGCAATACATCAGGTAGAAACGCCAGAGGCGGATGAAGCGGTCGTCGAAGCCGGGCGGCAGCCGCCCCGCCGCGACCGCCGCGTCGAAATTGTCGCGCCATTCGCGAAGCGTGCGCGCATAGTCCCGCGCGAAGCCATGACGCTTCTCCCACGATAGCCCGCGTTCGGCCGCAAGGCGCTGGAACTCGGGTTCCTTGATGAGCATGCCGCCGGGGAAGATGAAGGTCTGGATGAAGTCGGCACTGCGCGCATAAGGCTCGAAGATTCGCTCATCCATGGCGATGAACTGGATCGCCGCCCGCCCGCCCGGCTTGAGGTTGCGGGCGATGCAGTCGAGGAAATCGGGCCAGTATTGGCGCCCCACCGCCTCCACCATCTCCACCGAGGCGATGGCGTCGTACTGCCCGCTGACGTCGCGATAGTCCTGCTTGCGGAATGTCACGCCGCCCTTGCCCGGCGCCCAGCGCGCCCGGGCATAGGCAAGCTGCTGGTCAGACAGGCTGATCGCCTCCACCGAAACGCATTTGCTTTCGGCCAGAAACGCCGCCAGCGTGCCCCAACCGCAACCGATCTCCAATACGCTCTGTCCCGCCTCCAGCGCCAGCCGCTCCGCCATCGCCGCGATCTTGGTGGACTGCGCCGCGTCCAGCGGCGTCACGAACTGCGAAAGGGCATTGGGCCGCCCGCCCTCGCGCGGGTAGATCGCGCTCGAATAGAGCATCGTGCCGCCCAGCCAGGCCTCGTAGAAATCGTTGCCGAGATCGTAGTGCGCGTGGATGTTGCGCAAGGATCCCGAGCGGCTGTTGCGATGCAGCCAGTGCACGAACCGGCTCACCAGCCGCCAGGGGCCGTGCGCGCGGGCCGTGTTGCCCAGGCTCAAGGCATTGTTCATGAACAGGGCAAAGATCGCCACGGGATCGGGGCTGTCCCACTCGCCCGCCTCCCAGGCCTGATACCAGCCGACCGAGCCTGCCGTTGCCAGCCGCAGCAGCGCCCGCCAGTTGCGGATCTCGACATGGGCCGCGAACCCGGGCTCCCGGCCACCGAGCAGCCGGGTCTCGCCCGAAGGCAGCCTGGTCTCGATCGAACCGCGCGCCAGACCGGCATCGATCCGGTCCAGCACCTTGGCGACGCCGCCCGACCACACCTTTGCCAGCCACTGCGGCCCCGCGCCGATGGCACGGCCGCCGTCGACCAGCTCCTCTCCGCGTGCGGGCGCCTGCGCGTTCATCGCATAAGTATGAACCCTATGGTGCCTCCGGGCAATTGCCCATACGGACTAGGCGGCGTGGACACATTCCGCCTAGCCGCTTGTCTTGACGTGCTGCCAGGCCGCCAGAGCCCGCTCGCGACCGTCTCGGTGTTCGACGATCTTGGCCGGATACCCCTTGGGACGGACCATCGGTGCGGGATCGTGGATCTCGCCGTCGGGGAGATCGGCAAGTTCAGGTACCCATTCGCGGATATAGGCGGCCGCATCGAACTTCTCCGACTGGCTGAGCGGCGCCATGATCCGCACGAACATCTGTGCATCGACGCCCGAGCCCGCGCTCCACTGCCAGTTCACCGCGTTGGACCCGTAATCGGCATCGACCAGCGTATCCCAGAACCACTGCTCGCCCTCGCGCCAGTCGATCAGCAGGTGCTTGATGAGGAAGCTGGCGGCGATCATCCGCACCCGGTTGTGCATCCAGCCGGTGTGCCAGAGCTGGCGCATCCCGGCATCGACGATGGGATAGCCGGTCCTGCCCTGCTGCCAGGCCTTGAGGTCTTCCTCGGCGCCTTTGCCCGTGCGCCATTGCAGGAACGAGAAGTCCTCCTTGGCGGAGCGACTGCCGTAATCGGGCAGGATCAGCAGCACGTTCTGCGCATAGTCGCGCCAGCCCAGTTCGCCGAGGAACGTGCCGACCGAACCGCCCGCATCCGCCACCGCATGCCAGATCTGCGCGGGCGAAATCTCGCCGAAGTGCAGATGCGGCGAGAGGAACGAGGTGCCCTCGATCGACGGCAGGTTACGCTGCGCTTCATAACGCGCGGCCTCCTCGACGAAGTCCTCAAGCCGCTGGCGCGCGCCCTCCTCGCCCGGCTGCCACATGTCGCGCATGCCGCCAGCCCAGTCGGGCTTGCTGGGCAGGAGGTTCCAGTCCTCCAGCCGGTCGGACCGCGGCCATGCCTCGGGCGCGTCGAACTTCTGCGGGCATTCCAGCGGATCGTGCGGCGGCATGCGCTCGTTCAAGGCCCGCCAGAACGGCGTATAGATGCGGTAGGGATTGCCCGAGCCGTTCAGCACCGATCCCGGCGGCGCGAGGTAGTTGCCATGGTGGAGATGCAGGTCCGCCACCTTGCCCACCGCTTTCTCGGCATTGCGCCACCACGGTTCGTAGTGGTGGAGCGCATGGACCTCGGCCGCGCCGGTCTCCTTCACGAGATCGGCCAGCACGTCCTCGCACTTGCCCCGCCGCAGGATCAGCCGCGCTCCTTTCTCGCGCAAGGCAGCATCGAGGCTGGCGAGCGAATGGTGCAGCCACCAGCGCGAGGCGCCGCCCATGCGGCGGTGTTTCGGCGTCTCGTCGTCCAGCACATAGACCGGAATCACCGGCCCTTTGCTTGCGGCCTCGACAATGGCAGGCTGGTCTGACAGGCGCAGGTCGCGCCGCAGCCAGACGATCACGGGAGTATTCATGGTGCCGGAACGCTTGTCAGTCATCACGGTTTCCTAGCCTCATGAACACGATACCCAAAGCCCCCCACCGCATCGATCCCCGCAAAGCCGCGATGGCCGCCACGCTCTGCTGGGCCGGCTTCGCAGCGTTCGTCTGGGCGGTTCCCACCGGACGCACCCAGCATTTCGACCGGATCGGCCTGCTGTTCTGGCGGGCCGGAGACCTCCGGCCGCTCGGCCCGGTCAAGCTGCTGGAATGGGTACGCGATCTCACCGCGATGGGCGGCAGCCTGCTGATCACGCTGTTCACCACCCTCGCCGTCGTGGCGCTGATCTGGCTGCGCTGCCGCAGGGAAGCCGTGCTGCTGGCGCTGACGGTGATCAGCGGCAGCATCGTCAACACACTGCTCAAAGCGGTGGTCGGCCGCCCTCGCCCCGAAATCGTGCCGCACCTGACCGAAGCGGGCGGCGCCAGCTTCCCCAGCGGCCACAGTTTCAATTCCGCCTCGACCTATATCGCGCTGGCCCTCGCCTTCGCAGCGCTCAGCCCGCGCGCGGGCGTGCGCCACACGCTGATTGCCGGCGCCGTGCTGATCAGCCTGACCATTGCCTGGAGCCGGGTCTGGCTCGGCGTTCACTGGCCGAGCGACGTCATGGCCGGATGGCTGGGCGGCGCGGCCTGGGCCTTTACCGCCAGCGCCGTGCTCTACCGCCCCGCCGAAGTCATGCTGGAAACCGCCGAAGACATCAGGGAGCACGACATCCCGCACCGCCCGTAGGCACCTCGACCGAGGTGTTGAAGCCGCGCCGCACCGCAGGCCCGGTGAAACGGGCATCGCCGAATGTCACCCTGGCGGTGCAGCCATGCGGTTCTATCCGCGCCATGGGGAGCTGCGACCACGCGAGGAATTTTTCCGCCTCCGGGGTCGCATGCGCGGCTTTCGCCACCGGCGCACTGCCCATGTTGTCCGCAACCGGCGGCTGGCTGTCCACCAGCGTGAACAGGCTCCGCATCGGATCGTAACGCCCGAAGCCGATCTGGCCGTTCTGCCGCCAGATCACGTCGCGGCGCCAGAACGCCAGCGGCTCGGGCGAGGCATAGACACGGTCGGGCACGGCATAAGGCGCGCCTTGCGACGGTGCATGGCCGGCGAGGACCGAAATGCCGATGTTGGCGGCAATGAAGCCCAATGCGCCGGCAAGGGCAGCCTTTGCAGGACGCCCCGCCCTTGCCGCGCCCCGTTTGGCCCGCCTCCGGCTTGCCCATATCCCGGCCCCCAGCATGGCCAGCAGCCACGGCGAGACGATGAACAGGCCGTCGGTATGGAACCACTCCGCGCTCATCGGCGAGAGCAACTGGATCGCATAGACGTTCTGCAAGTCGAGCAAGGGATGGGTCAGCGCGCCCAGATAGCAGAGCGCCAGCAACCAGCCGGCCCGCATCGGCAAGCCGCTGCGGAACACCGCTCCCCGCCCCTGCTGCCAGCGGTCTAAGAGCCAGAGCAGCCCCGCCAGCAAGGGCGGCATCAGCAGGACACCGCCCACAAGCCCGTGGGTGAAACCGCGGTGCATCGCCAGCGGCGCCCAGGGCGACCAGCCGAAGAATACGTCGATATCCGGCATGTTGGCGGCCAGGACCAGCGCCGCCAGCCCCTTGCGCGTACGGTGTTTCAGCCCGGTTTCACCGAGCGCCCAACCGACCAGACTATGTGTAAGATTATCCATGAACCGCAGTGTCTTGCATCGACTGCGGCATATCGGAAGCGATTATCCGTCCGGCAAGGGGTGCCGTTCGACCAGCGTCGTTTGCTATTCTGCGGGCCTGTCCTCCACCACCCAGGTCTGTCCCTTGCCCAGCAGCCTCGCGAGATCGGCGGTCTTGCCCGCCGTCAGCCGCGCGCGTTCCTCCACCACGGCGCTTTCGAACGTCGGCGCCGGATCGTCGTAGATCACGCCGAGCGCCATCGGGAACGCCCCGAAGGGCATCTCCACCAGCATATGCGCAAGGCCCCGGTTGCGCACATTGTGAACCGCCACGCCCTCCGCCTGCCAGTCCCCATCCACCACATCGACCACCTTCAGCGAAAGCGTTTCAAGATCGAGCGCCAAACCCTTGGTTTCCTTCGCGAAGAGCAGCGGCTCGCCATGACGGAGCTGAATCTGGTTGTCGGCCGCCACCGCCTTGGCGGTGAAGTCGTCGAAGCGGTCCTTGTTGTAGACGATGCAGTTCTGGAAAATCTCGACGAAGGCCGCGCCGCGATGCCGGTAAGCGGCTTGCAGCACGTCGGGCAGGTCCTTGGACACATCGTAGCCCCGCGCCACGAACCGCGCGCCGGAGCCAAGCGCGAAGGCGCAGGGGCTGGCGGGGCGGTCCACCGAGCCCGCCGGGGAAGTGGGCGAAGGCGTACCCACCCGGCTCGTCGGCGAATACTGGCCTTTGGTGAGGCCGTAGATCTCGTTGTTGAACAAGAGGATCTGGCAATCGAGGTTCCGGCGCAGCACGTGCATCGTGTGGTTGCCGCCAATCGACATGCCATCGCCGTCGCCCGTCACCAGCCAGACGTCGAGGTCCGGGTTGGCCAGCTTGATCCCGGTCGCCACCGCCGGCGCGCGGCCGTGGATCGTGTGGAAGCCATAGCTTTCGACATAGTAGGGAAAGCGGCTCGAACAGCCGATGCCGGACACGAAAACGGTGTTCCTGGGATCGGCACCGAGCATCGGCAAAGTGCGCTGCACCGCCTTCAGGATCGCATAGTCGCCGCAGCCGGGGCACCAGCGTACTTCCTGATCGGTTTCCCAGTCTTTCAGCGTGGTCACGGGGGTCATGTCGTTCATGATCGTCTCCAGGCTTGAGCCAGAAACTCAGGGCTGCTCGCTCTCGGGCGCGGGCAGCTGGGTATCGTTGACGGGAACCTCGCCGCCCTCGTTGTCGGGGATGCCGTCGAAGAACCTGCCTATCGCCTCTTCCAGCTCGGCGATGGCAAAGGGCTGGCCGCTGGTCTTCGACAGCGGCACCGCATCGATCAGGAACCGGTCGCGCAGCACGGTCTTGAACTGGCCGGTGTTCATTTCCGGCACGAGCACCTTGTCGAACCGCGCCAGCAGGTCGCCGAGATTCTCGGGCAAGGGCCAGACATGGCGAACGTGGACATGGCTGACGTCCAGCCCCCGCCGGCGCGCGCGGCGCACGGCCTGATGGATCGGTCCGAACGTCGATCCCCAGCCGACCACCGCCAGCGTGCCGCCGTCCGTGCCAAGGCATACGTCCTGCGCCGGGATGGTCCTGGCCACGCCGTCGATCCGCGCCTTGCGGGCATCGGTCTGCGCCTGATGGGCTGTCGGCGAATAGTCGATATTGCCGGAACCCAGCGCCTTTTCGATGCCGCCGATGCGGTGCATCAACCCTTCCGTACCGGGCCTGATCCACGGACGTACCCCGCGCGCGTCGCGCTTGTAGGGCAGCACCGTCTCGTCGGGGCCGTTCGGACCCTCAAGGAAATGCGCCGGGAACGGGGTGAAGGTGGCCGGGTCGGGCACTTTCCACGGTTCGGAGGCATTGCCGATATAGCCATCGGTCAGCAGGATCACCGGCGTCATGAACTGCGTGGCGATGCGGCAGGCCTCTATCGCGCATGCGAAGGCATCGGCGGGCGAGCGCGCCGCGATCACCGGCAGCGGCGCATCGCCGTTGCGGCCATAGACCGCCTGATAGAGATCGGACTGCTCGGTCTTGGTCGGCAGGCCGGTCGACGGCCCTCCGCGCTGCGAATTGACGATGACCAGCGGCAGTTCGGTCATGATCGCCAGCCCCATCGCCTCGCCCTTGAGCGCAAGACCCGGGCCCGAGGACGACGTGACGCCCAGTTGCCCCGCATAGCTGGCCCCGATGGCGGCGCAGATCGCGGCGATCTCGTCCTCGGCCTGGAAGGTGGTGACGCCGAACTCCTTCATCTTCACCAGATGGTGCAGGATCGCCGAGGCCGGGGTGATCGGATAGCCGCCGAAAAACATCGGCAGGTCCGCAAGCTGCGCCCCCGCCACCAGCCCCAGCGACACGGCCTCAGCCCCGGTGATCGTGCGGTAGAGGCCGGGTTCGGCGGGCACCGGATCGATATGCTGCTTGCGCAAGGGACCCGCCAGTTCCGCCGTCTCGCCATAGGCGTGCCCCGCATTGAGCGCGGCGACATTGGCCTGTGCCAGCACCGGATGCTGCGCGAACCTGGCGTTCAACCAGTCCACCAGCGGCTGCCGGTCCCGGTCGAACATCCACAGCGCCAGCCCCAGCGTCCACATGTTCTTGCAGCGCAGCGCCTCCTTGTTGCCGAGGCCGAAGGGCTTCACCGCCTCCATCGTCAGCGCGGAAATGTCGAAGGCCAGCACGTCCCACCGGGCGAGACTGCCATCCTCCACCGGATCGGCCTCGTACTTCGCCTTTTCGAGGTTGCGCTTGTTGAACTCCCCGGTGTCGACGATGACGAGACCACCGGGCTTCAGCGCCTGGATGTTGGTCTTCAGCGCCGCCGGGTTCATCGCCACCAGCACGTCCGGCGCATCGCCCGCCGTGGTGATCTCGCTGGAGCCGAAGTTGATCTGGAACGCCGAGACACCGAACAGCGTGCCCTGCGGCGCGCGGATTTCAGCGGGAAAATCGGGAAATGTCGCCAGATCGTTTCCGGCAAGCGCGGTGGAGAGCGTGAACTGCCCGCCGGTGAGTTGCATGCCGTCGCCGGAATCACCGGCAAAGCGGACCACCACCGCCTCTGCCGCCTGCTTCCCCGGGCCCGCCTGCGAATCCGTAACCGATGAGATTGTCGCCATCACCGTCCTCCGCCGGGAGGGCCGGTCTGCCGCCGTCTCTCCCTGAGCGCAGACTATGCCCGCTTGCCGCAGACACAAAACGGAAAAACATCGGCAATCCGCAAGGAAGCGCCCGTTTCCGTTTAGGTAAGCATAAATCGCGCTGGCAATGGCGGCGCCCTTGCGCCATTGTGCCGGGCATGCGCTTCGACACGGCGATCCCCGATCAGACCTTTCCGACGCGCCCCTTCTCCACAATCTGGAATTTCTCTCGACGATGAACGATTTCGCGTCCCTGCCCTACCGCCCCTGTGTCGGAGTCATGCTGGTCAATCCTGACGGCAAGGTCTTCGTCGGCAAGCGAATCGACACCAAGGAAGGCGACTGGTGGCAGATGCCCCAGGGCGGCGTCGACGACGGCGAAGACCTCAAGGACGCAGCCCTGCGCGAGCTTTGGGAAGAGACCGGCGTCCGCGAACACAACGTCACCGTGCTGTCGCGCACGCGCGAGGAACTGCTCTACGACCTGCCCGAAGACCTGATCGGCAAGCTGTGGAAGGGCAAGTATCGCGGCCAGCGCCAGACCTGGTTCCTGCTGCGCTACGACGGCAATGACAACGACGTCGATCTGGAAGCCCACAAGCCGGCCGAATTCAACGACTGGAAGTGGGTCGACGCCGAACAGCTGCCCGACCTCATCATCCCCTTCAAGAAGCGCGTCTACCGCGCCGTCCTGGAAGAATTCCGCGCGCTGATCTGAGGCGCGCCTCAGGCTGGACCGAGATCCTTCGACAGGGCTCAGGATGAGCGGACTTTATGCAGTTCCACTCGTCCTGAGCCTGTTTTTATGCGTGCCTGAAACCGCCTTGCGCTCATCCTCAGCCTGTCGAAGGGCCTGAGCTTGCGAAGGATCAGTTTTCCGAAACCACCGGCTTGGGCGCAAGCGCATCGGCGCTGACGACACGCGGCGCCCCGGCCTTCGAGATCTCGGCCGCCAGTTGCTGCGCCTGAGCGCAATCCTTGCCGCACAAGGTCTGCAAACGGGCGAGATTGCGTCCGGCCTTGTCGGTCGCACCCTTTTCGGCCAGCGCGATGCCTTCACCCGCGATCGCCTCCAGGTTGCGCGGATCGGATACCAGCGCCACACGGTAATAATGCAAGGCCTTGCCCTGAAGCCCCTGACGGCGCGTGGCATCGGCCAGCGCCAGCAGCACCGAGACATTACCCGGCGCCACCGTCAGCGCCGCTTCATAGGCATCGATGGCGCCGTTGATGTTACCGGCGGCAACCGCGGCCCGCCCTTCACCGAGCAGGGTGGCCGCACGCGGATCGAGGGCTGCGGCAGGCTGCGAGAAGATCGCGCTGGAAGAAACGGCAGCAACTAGAGAAAGGGCAATCGCAACAGGCGTATAACGCATCAACAGGTCCTTGGCCGAGGGCTTGGTCCTCATCATGACGCCGACGCTATCACAGCCGATGGAAGCGCGCGACGAAAAAGCCGTCGGTGCCGTCATGCCACGGCGAAAGGCGCAGCCCCGCCCCGCGCGCGGTGCCGGCCGGCAGTTCCGGCAGGTCCGCCTGCCAGCCGGGATGACCGCGCAGGAACGCCGCCGCCCGGTCCGCCCCTTCCTCGTCGAGCAACGAACAGGTGACAAACACCAGCCGCCCGCCGGGCCGCACCAGTCCGGCCGCCACATCGAGCAGCCGCGACTGGATCGCCGAATAGCGCGCCAGTTGCGCCTCGGTCAGCCGCCAGCGCGCTTCCGGATTACGACGCCAGGTGCCGGTGCCCGAGCACGGCGCATCGACCAGCACGGCATCGGCCAGCCCGGCAAAACGCTGGAGCGCCTGCGCTTCCTTGTTGGGATCGAGCAGCACGGTCTCGACATTGGTCGCTCCGGCCCGCTCGGCACGCGGGGCAAGGCGCGACAGGCGCGCACGGTCGACATCGCAGGCGACCAGGGTGCCACCGTTCTCCATCGCCGCGGCCAGCGCGAGGGTCTTGCCCCCGGCCCCGGCGCACAGATCGATCACCGTCTCGCCCGGACGCGCGCCGACCACTTCGCAGGTCAGCTGCGAGCCGGTGTCCTGCACCTCGATGGCGCCGTGGACATAGGCGTCGGTCTGCTCGATGCTGGTTTCGGGCGGATAGCGCCAACCTTGCGCGGCCAGCGACCGCTCTCCGCCCTCGGGCAGCTCCACGCGCCCGCCGCGCAGCGTATTGACGCGAATATCGAGCGGCGCACGGTCGAGCAGCGCCATGGCATCCGCTTCGGCCACCTCGCTCCTGGCGAATCGCTCGACCAGCCAGCGCGGCGCAAGGCCGGCCGGGGCAACCGGCTCACCGGCAACGATGGTGGCGGGCGAATGGCCGGTGCCGCCGAACTGGGCCGCAATCTGCGGGTCCTCGGCGGCAACGCGCAGCATGGCCGCACGGCCGGTCTCGGGCACTTCGCCGCAAGCCCGGATCGCACGGTAGGTCAGTTCACGGATCGCGCGCCGGTCCTTGCTGCCGGCAAAGCGGCGGGTGCGGAACCAGTCCCCGATCAGCCGGTCGGCAGGCGCACCATTGGCGCGCGCCGCCGCGATCACGAGATCCAGAACCTCGATCGCTGCCTGAACGCGCGCACCCGGCGTCATGCTCCCACCCCCCGGCTCGCTGAAATCAGCGCGTCGGGTAGTTCGGCGCCTCGCGCGTGATGGTCACGTCATGGACGTGGCTCTCGCGCAGGCCGGCATTGGTGATGCGCACGAACTGGGCGTTCTTGCGCAAGTCGTCGACCGTGGCCGAGCCAGTGTAGCCCATGGCCGCCTTGATGCCGCCGACCAGCTGGTGGATGACGTCCTTGGCCGGGCCCTTGTAGGCGACCTGGCCTTCGATGCCTTCGGGAACCAGCTTCATCTGGTCCTTGATGTCGCCCTGGAAGTAGCGGTCGGCCGAACCACGGCCCATCGCGCCTACCGAACCCATGCCGCGGTACGACTTGTAGGCGCGGCCCTGGTAGAGGAAGGTCTCGCCCGGCGCTTCCTCGGTACCCGCCAGCATCGAGCCGACCATGATGGTCGAGGCACCGGCGGCAAGCGCCTTGGCGGCGTCACCCGAAGTGCGCAGACCGCCGTCGGCGATCACCGGCACGCCCGACTTGTCGGCCTCTTCGGCGGCATCCATGATCGCGGTCAGCTGCGGCACGCCGACACCGGCGACGATGCGCGTGGTGCAGATCGAGCCCGGGCCGATGCCGACCTTGACGCAGTCCGCACCGGCGTCGATCAGCGCGCGCGCCGCTTCGGCGGTGGCGATGTTGCCGGCGATGACCTGTGCCGAGTTCGACAGCTTCTTCACGCGCTCGACCGCCAGCGCCACGTCCTTGTTATGGCCGTGGGCGGTGTCGATGACGACCACGTCGCACTCGGCCGCCAGCAGCGCCTCGGTGCGGGCGAAGCCCTTGTCGCCCACGGTGGTCGCCGCGGCGACGCGCAGGCGGCCGGCGGCGTCCTTGGTGGCGTCGGGGTAGGTGACGGCCTTCTCGATGTCCTTTACGGTGATGAGGCCGACGCAGCGGAAGTCGTTGTCGACCACCAGCAGCTTCTCGATCCGGCGGGCGTGCAGCAGGCGGCGCGCTTCTTCCTGATCGACGCCCAGCTGCACGGTGGCGAGGTTCTCGTGCGTCATCAGCTCACGCACCGGCTGGGCCGGGTTGGCGGCGAAACGCACGTCGCGGTTGGTGAGGATGCCGACCAGCTTGCCCGAAGCCTCGACCACGGGAATGCCGCTGATCTTGTTGGCGAGCATGATCGCCTGCGCTTCCCCCAGCGTGGCGTCGGGCGTGATGGTGATCGGGTTGACGACCATGCCGCTCTCGAAGCGCTTCACGGCACGCACGGCAGCGCACTGTTCCTCGATGGTGAGGTTGCGGTGGAGCACGCCGATGCCGCCGAGCTGGGCCATCACGATCGCCATGTCGGCTTCCGTCACGGTATCCATGGCCGAGGAGATGACCGGGATGTTGAGGCAGATGTCGCGCGTCAGGCGCGTGCGGGTGTCGGCCTGGGTGGGGACGATGTCGGACTTTGCAGGACGCAGAAGTACGTCATCGAAAGTAAGTCCGAGGGGAATGTCCATGTGCGCCACCATTGTCGTGTCAGGGGAGAATCGTGGCGGCCCATGTAATCAAGTGGGGCCGATAGTGCTAGGCCTCATTTTATCGCCGGCGAGACGGCCGGCGGCGGTGTCGCGGGCAGCGGCGGCGCCGCCTTCTGCGGCGCGGCGCCCCCGTTCGCGCCGCCATCGGCGGGAACCCGCCTGAGATCGCCGTACCAGCGCCCCAGCGCCGAGAGCAGCTTCACGTCATCCGCCGCGCCGCCCAGCTCGATGGGATGGGACATGTGCTGCAGGTCGTCGCTCGGCCGGTGATAGTCGCCCTCGAAAAAGGCGCGCATGCGGGGCATGTCACCATAGGCCGTGGACACCAGCACAGCGGGAATATCGTGCTGCATCAAGGCCCAGCCGTCCTGGCGGCGGACATAGTCGTTGCCTTCCTCGGTGGCGGAAATCTTGAGCTTCTCGGCCCTGGCGACCTGGGTGATGGTGGCATCGAGCCCGGTCATGCCGCGCCCGACGATGGCAAACGGGGTGCCGCGCGGGGCGATGGCGTTGGAATCGATGTTGAAGGCGGCAACGATCTGGCGCAGCGGCAGCGGCGGGTTCTCGGCAAAGGCATGGGCGCCGAGCAGGCCCAGTTCCTCGCCGGTGGTGGCAAGGAAATAGACGTCGCGGTCGAGCTGGCCCCCACGCGTGAGACGGCGCGCCACTTCGGTCAGCGTCGCGACCCCGCTGGCATTGTCGATCGCCCCGTTGCAGATCACGTCGGTGGCCGGCGGCGCGGCACAATCGCCGAAATGGTCCCAATGGGCCAGGAACAGCACCGCGCCCGCCTCGGGATGGCGCCCCGGCAGCTTGCCGATGAGATTGTGGGTGCGGATCGTCGTCTCGCGCGTGGTGGCTTCCAGCGAGGCGGTGAGGTCGAGCGGGACCGGCGCGAAGTCGGCGCTGGCGGCCTGCGTCTCCAGCGCCGGCAGGCTCTGCGAGGTGCCCTTGAGCAGCATCGCCATGGCATCGCGGGTGATGAAGGCCTCGAGATCGCCGCCCACGGCATCGTCGGACAGCGCATAACCCGAGCGCTTGCGCCGCGCCGCCACGTCGTCGAGGCTGCGCGCGCCGTCGAGCACGGTGAGCACCGCCGAGGCGCCCATCGCCAGCAACTGGTTCTGGCGCTGGCTGTCGGGCGTGTCGCCGTCAAGGACAACGGCGATGCGGCCCGCCAGTTCGGTGCGCGAATAGTCGCGCCCGCGCCCCTTGCCGACAAACAGCAGCGGCACGTTGCGCACCAGGCTGCGCTTGCCCGAAGTCAGCACCAGCACCCCGCTCGGCGACAGCACGGTGCGCCAGCCCTTGCGCTGGAACTGCGCGGACGAGGCGGCCGGATCGCGCGCCACCAGGGTGACCGGCGCAAACCACTCGTGGCCCGGATCGTTGGTGCCCGAGGTCAGCCCCATGTCGAACCACTGCTTGCCGAGATAGCGCAGCGTCTTCGCCTCGCCCTCGGTGCCCGGCTCGCGCCCGTCGAAATCGTCGCTGGCAAGGATGGCGATCTGCGCGCGCAGGCGGGCGATGATGTCCTGATCCGCGCGTGAGGAAGCCGACTGGGCATTGCCCGACCACATCAGGACGGTCCCCAGAGCCAATGCTCCGGCGACACCGATCGCGGCCGCGCGGGCCCTGTTCGCCTTCAAACCCCTGTTCATCGTGCCGCAGCCTATAAGGCGGAAATCCCCGCGCGGTTAGCAAATCTCGCTGCGAGACCCGCGGCAACGGCGCTTTTTCGCGAATCCGTGCTGCAAGAACCACAAACCGGCGCTGCCTTAAGTCTTTTCGATTGAACAGCAGCATAACGGACGCATAGGCTGGAACTAAGAGCGTGATCGTAAATTCGTGAAAAGACGGATTTCGTTTCGGGACCGCCTCGCTCCCGGGCGGCGGTTCCGGCTCTGATACCCGGTTTGCACGAAAGGGACACGGATGCGGCTAGACGATTTCAACCCCGACGATATCCGCGTCTCGCAGGGCGGCAGCCGCTTTCCCGGCGGCGGCGGCGGCAAGCTGGGCTGCGGCACGCTGGTCATCCTGCTGATCGGCATGTTCGTGTTCGGCATCGACCCGCAGCAGATGCTCGGCACCATCGAGAACGTCCAGCAGCAGGTGCCCGAGCAGAGCGCCCCGGACCAGACCGCCCCGATGCAGAACCCGCAGCAGATCTGCGGCCAGAACGCCTATGCCACCGAGGCGTGCAATGCGCTCAGTTCGCTGAACCAGACCTGGGAGCCGTTGTTCCGGCAGGCCAACGTGCCCTTCCAGCAGCCCGAACTGCACTTCTACAACGGCAGCGACCGCTCCGGCTGCGGCGCTGCGCAGGCGGCCATGGGGCCGTTCTACTGCCCCGCCGACCAGGGCATCTACATCGACACCAGCTTCTACGACGAGATGGACCACAAGCTCGGCGCCAAGGGCGATTTCGCGCGCTACTATGTGGTCGCCCATGAATACGGGCATCATATCCAGCACTTGCTCGGGCTCGACGGCAAGGTTCGCCGCGCCCAGCAGCAGAGCCCGTCCCAGGCCAACGCCCTGCAGGTCCGCATGGAACTTCAGGCGGACTGCTATGCCGGGGTCTGGGCAGGCAAGAACAAGGCCCGGATCGAGCCCGGCGACATGGAGGAAGGCATGACCGCCGCCAGCGCCATCGGTGACGATACCTTGATGAAGAATGCCGGGCAGCGCGTAAGCCCGGAAAGCTTCACCCACGGGTCGAGCGAGCAGCGCATGCATTGGCTGAAACAAGGTCTCGAAAGTGGGAACGAGGACGCTTGCGATACGTTCAAGACCATGGAATGATCCAATAATTTCGGGCGGGTGCGACCGTTCCGGGGCCAGCTGCCGCGCGTCTGCGCGCGGGGCCGATGGGCTGCCGCGCCCTTCCCGCCGACAGGAGAAGACCATGCGTCACGCCTGGACCACGCCTTCCCGCACCCCCGCGGCCCGCACCCCCGCGGCCCTCCCCCCCGTCCCCCTTACCCGCGCCCCCCTTACCCGCGCGCCGCTTGCCCGCGCCGCCCTGGCTGCCACGGCATGCGCCGCCCTGCTGGCCGCCGCCCCCGCTGCGGCGCGGCAGCGCCCGGTCACCGACACCACCCCCGACGCGGTGGACGTCGCCAAGACCCCGGTGACCGATCTCAACCTCGACAAGAAGGACATCCCGCCGGTGCTGGTCGCCGCGATCGATGCGCCCTACACGCTCAAGGGCATCAGGAGCTGCAGCCAGTATGCGGCAGCCGTGGAAGAGCTCGATGAGGTGCTCGGCGACGACGTCGACCTGCCGCCCGAAGACCGGGACGGGGTCAATGCAGGCCGCATCGCCAAGTGGGCGGTCAGCTCGTTCATTCCCTTTCGCGGCCTGATCCGCGAAATTTCCGGGGCCAGCGCGCATGACCGCGCGGTGCTGGCGGCGGTGCGCGCCGGCTATGCTCGGCGCTCCTTCCTCAAGGGCATGGGCCATGCCAAGGGCTGCAAGTACCCCGCTTCCCCGGCAACGCCCGCGATCGTCCAGGCCCGTCTGAACGAGATCCAGGCCGCGAAGGACAAGAAGGACAACGACGACCGGAAGGACGGCGCCAGCCGATAGAAAAGGGGAGGAAAAGCCGCGCCTTCCTCCCCCTTTCTTCCTGTTGTCGTGCCATCCGGCGACGCGATCAGTCGTCCTGCGATGCGGCCGCCTCGGCCCGCTCGCGGGCAAGATCGGCACGGGCACGGGCCATTTCGTCATCGAGCTGCGACATGATCTCGCGGCGGATCTCGGCAGAAAGATGCCGGTTTGCCGCAACCGCGTCGCGGGCCGAGGCGACCGCCTTGGCGGCCTCCTTCATCGCCTGCTCCGGGGCGCCGGTGCAGATCACCGTGACCTCGGACCTGCCGCCCCGGCTCGAACGCGCCGCGCTGCGGCGGCTGTCGGCCGGGCACCGGCTGTCGAGCGTCATTTCCTGCTCGATGCGCGAACGCCCGCCCTGGTCCTTGCGGACGATGCGAATGGTCTGGACCTTGCCGTCCGACGAGACCGTCTCGCGCACTTCGGGCACGCTGCGCATGGCCTGCGCGACCGCGACATCGACGTGACGGGCGATGCTGCGACCATAGTCCGCCCAGTCAAGCGCTTCCGGCGGGGTCGGCGGGGCGGGCGGGACTGGCGGCATCGGCGGCACGGACGAGGGAACCGCTGGCGCGTAGTGGACCGGCCCGGCATGGGCCGTATGTGCTGCCGGAACCGGCGGTGCAACCGGCGGCGCCGCAAATTCGGGCGCGAGGTCGGGTGCGTCCGGATCGACCGCGCGGATCGCGGGCGCCGCCGTGGCAGCAGGCGCTGGGATAGCAGGCGCGGGGGTAGCGGGCGCGTCGGGCACCTCGGGCCTGTCCATGGCCGCATAAGTTACCGTCGCCGTGAACGGCACCGAAACGATGGCGAGTGCAAACAGACCGCGTGCCGCGACGGTCCGGGCCGGCGAGACGTCCGCCTGCGCCAGCGCCTTGAGGCGCAGGATGATCGGCTTCTCGCCTGCCAGAGCGCCCGCGATCGGTGCTGCCAGCGTGAGGCGGCTACCTGCCGCGAAGCTGGCGATGAGCCGGCCATAGCGCGCGCGCATCTCGCGCCCGCAGCCGGCCATGACCCGCGCGTCGCAGGCGGCCTCCTGATCGGCCCGCAGTGCCCGCCAGGCCGCCCAGCCGAGCGGATTGAACCAGTGCAGCGCAAACAGCGGCTGCAGGGCCATGATCGCCAGCAGGTCGTTGCCCGCGTGGTGCTGGAGTTCGTGGGCGATCGCGAAGTCCGAGGCTTCCGAATCCGCCGAAGCCAGGAACCCGCGCGGCAGCGCCACCACCTTGTCGAACACCCCGAAGGCCAGCGGCGCGCTCGCCGCCGGGCTCTCGACGATGCGGATGTCCCCGGAACGCGCGACAACCCGCGCCTCGGCAAGGATGTCCCGGCGCATCGCCTGGTAGTTCCAGATCCGCGAAGCCAGGAAACAGACCGCCCCGCCGAGCCAGACCGCCAGCAGCACCGTGCCCCAGGGCACATGGCTGAGCAGACCCGCATCGAAAGTGGCTGGGTCCGGCGCCAGGTCCGGGGCCAGGCCCGGCGCCATCGTCGGCACCGCCTGCGATGAAGCCAGCGGCTGAGCCAGCGGCAGTGCCTGCGGCGAAACCTGCGAGACCGCGGTGGCAACCGGCGGCAGCGCCGGCCCCGCCGCCGCGGTGATCGGCTCTATATCGACGGAGAGTTCCGGCAGCAGGCCGCGTGGCAGGGCCAGCGGCGGCAGGACCAGCCGGATCATCGGCAGCGCCCAGAGCGCATAGGCCGCGGCCGGCCCGAACCAGCGCGTCACCGGACGGCGGGCCAGCAGGATCAGCGCCATCAGCAGCGCGGTCATTGCAAGCGTATCGGTCAGCCACTCGATCATGACGTCAGCTCCCCTCACTTGAGCGCTTTGAGCAGGGCTTCGATTTCCGCGATGTCATCTTCGCTCAGCGCGTCGGCCTCGGCAAGATGAGCAAAAAGCGGCGCGGCGCGGCCGCCGAACAGGCGGTCGACCAGGCGGCGGCTTTCGGTGCCGACATAGGCCTCGCGGGCGATGCGCGGCGAATAGAGGAAACGCTTGCCATCGGGCTCGGTGGCGACCGCCTGCTTGGCGACCAGCCGCGAGAGCAGCGTCTTCACCGTCGCCAGGCTCCAGCCGCGCGGTGCGCAGACCTGCTCGCAGACTTCGGTGGCGGTGAGCGGACTGCGCTGCCACAGCGCCTCCATCACCGCATGTTCCGCTTCCGAGATCCGTTCCGGCGTGTCGGGCTCTTCGGCCACGTCGTCCTCCATCGTTTACACACGTAATCGACTACGTTTGTAAACATGAACGCCGGATGAACGCACACGCCCTCCCCTCAGGACTTGCCCGTCAGGATCCCGATCATCACCGCCGCGCCCAGCAGGACCAGAAAGCCGTTGAACGTGACCAGCAGCGAGCCGGGCAGACGCGGCGTATCGGTTTCCGGCGGGGCCAGCACCGGGCGCAGCTGGCGCCAGATCCCCGCCACGAAGCAGAACTCGGCGAACAGCAGCAGCATCATGGTGGTGGTCATGACCAGCCACTCGGCCACCAGCCCCTGCAGCAGCGCCCTTGCCCCGATGCCCGAGGCCAGCGCGCCGAGCCCCGTGCGCACCCAGGCCGCATAGGTTCGCTCGGCGGCGAGAATGGTGCGGTCGGCGGCAAGAACGGTGCGCCGGTCGGCGGTGTCGGTCTGCCTGGCGACGTTGCCGGCTATTTCGCCCGCCAGTTCGTCCGCGCTTTCGCCCTGGCCGGATTTCTCGTCCATCGCAGGTCTCCCGTGCGGCGCGGATCAGCCCGCCAGCTTGCCCAGTTTACGAAGCCCGAAGGCGACCGCGATCATGAACACGCCGCGCATGAAAAAGCTGATGGCGACCATGATGGCGAGGAAACCGATGGCGGTCGGCACGCTCGACACCAGCAGCAGCGCGCCCAGCACCAGGTCGAGCACGCCGAGGAACAGGCGCCAGCCCTTGTCGTGCCGGGCCTTGAGGGCAAAGGCGATCTCGAACCCGCCGGAGATCAGCAGCCAGGCGCCGATCGCCCAGACCAGCGTGATCGCGCCGGCCACCGGGTTGAACAGCACGTAGAGCCCTGCCAGCAGGCCGATCGCGCCGAGCAGGATCTCGGTCCAGCGCGCACGCGTGGACAGCGAATGGATGCCCGCCGCAATCGCGGCGACGCCGTAGACGCACAGGACAAAGCCGATCAGCAGGCCGGTCGTGAAGCTCGCCACCAGAGGATTGGCGATCACCACCACCGCTACCGCGATCAGCAGCAGCCCATAAGCGAGCACCCAGCCCCAGCCGAGCGGCGGCGAGCCGAGATAGGGAGGGGCAAGCGGATCGGTGAAGGCACTCGGGTCGGTCTGTGAGGTCGTCATGCAATCGACTCCTGTTCCCGCGTGATAATACCTAAGTAATGCGACGGGTTGGTTTCGGTTGCAATGCAAATACTTGAATCGATACGGCGCCCGCCGGTCATTTCGGAACCCGAAAAAGCAAAAGGCGGCGCTCCGTTTCCGGAGCGCCGCCTGTTTGTCTTGCCGATACCGGCGCGAGGATCAGTACACGCGGGCCTTGGGCTTGATGTACTGTGCGTCGTCGGTCAGCGTGTATTCGTGGACCGGACGGTAATCGAGACGGATTTCGCCGCCCTTGCCGCCCCAGCCGTTGAACCAGCCCACGGTGTGCTTCATCCAGTTCGCATCGTCGCGGTTCGGGAAGCCCTCGTGCGCGTGGGCGCCGCGGCTTTCCTTGCGCGCCTGGGCGCCGTGCAGCGTGACCGAGGCCTGCGAGATCAGGTTGTCGAGTTCCATCGTCTCGACCAGATCCGAGTTCCAGATCAGGCCGCGATCGGTGACCTTGACGTCCTGGAAGCGCTCGTAGGTCTTGGCGAGCTTTTCCTTGCCTTCGACCATGAGTTCATCGGTGCGGAACACGGCGGCGTGGGCCGACATGGTGCGCTGCATCTCGGTGCGGACTTCGGCCGTCGGCGTGCTGCCGTTGGCGTTGCGGAAGTGGTCGAGGCGGGTCAGCGCGAGGTCGGCCGAATCCTTCGGCAGTTCCTGCTGCGCCGCGCCCGGCTTGACGATTTCCTTGAGGCGGTGGCCGGTGGCACGGCCAAACACCACGAGGTCGATCAGCGAGTTCGAGCCCAGGCGGTTGGCGCCGTGGACCGAGACGCAGGCCGCCTCGCCCACCGCGAACAGGCCGGGGACGACCGTGTCCGGGTTGCCGTCGGCACCGATGGTGACGACTTCGCCGTGGTAGTTACAGGGAATGCCGCCCATGTTGTAGTGAACCGTGGGAACCACAGGAAGCGGCTGGCGGGTAAGGTCGACGCCCGCGAAGATCTTGCCGCTCTCGGTGATGCCCGGCAGACGCTCGCCCAGCACCTTGGGATCGATGTGATCGAGGTGCAGGTAGATGTGGTCCTTGTGCGGGCCGACGCCGCGGCCTTCGCGGATTTCCAGCGCCATCGAGCGCGAGACGACGTCGCGCGAGGCGAGGTCCTTCGCGGAAGGCGCGTAACGCTCCATGAAGCGCTCGCCTTCGGAGTTGGTGAGGTAGCCGCCCTCGCCGCGCGCGCCTTCGGTGATGAGCACGCCCGCGCCGTAGATGCCGGTGGGGTGGAACTGCACGAATTCCATGTCCTGCAGGGGCAGGCCGGCGCGCAGGACCATGCCGCCGCCGTCGCCGGTGCAGGTATGGGCCGAAGTGGCGGTGAAGTAGCTGCGGCCATAGCCGCCGGTCGCCAGCACCACGGCCTGCGCGCGGAAGCGGTGGATCGAACCGTCATCCATGCACAGCGCGATCACGCCGACGCACTTGCCGCCGTCCATGATCAGGTCGATGGCGAAGTATTCGATGAAGAAGTCCGCGTCGTACTTCAGCGACTGCTGATAGAGCGCGTGCAGCATGGCGTGGCCGGTACGGTCCGCCGCGGCGCAAGTGCGCTGCACCGGCGGGCCTTCGCCCATGTTCTGCATGTGGCCGCCGAACGGGCGCTGGTAGATCGTGCCGTCGGCATTGCGGCTGAAGGGCACGCCGGCGTGCTCCAGTTCATAGACCGCGGCCGGGGCTTCGCGCACCATGTATTCGATGGCGTCCTGGTCGCCCAGCCAGTCCGACCCCTTGACGGTGTCGTACATGTGCCAGGTCCAGTGGTCCGGCGTGTTGTTGCAGAGCGAGGCGGCGATGCCGCCCTGTGCCGCCACGGTGTGCGAGCGGGTCGGGAAGACCTTGGTGATGCACGCGGTCTTCAGGCCGGCTTCGGCCGAGCCCATGGTGGCGCGCAGACCCGAGCCACCGGCGCCGACAACGACGGTGTCATAGGTATGGTCGATGATCTTGTAGGCAGGCGCGGACATCAGGCGTGTGCTCCCAGCGCGAGGCGGATGACGCAGAAGACGCCGAAGGCGATGCCACCGCAGGCGGCAAGGTTCAGCGCCGCGATGCAGGCGAACTTGTTGGCGTGCTCATGCACATAGTCCTCGACGAGGACCTGCAGGCCGAGGCGCGCGTGCCAGAACGTGGTGACGACCAGCAGGATCATCGCCACGGCCGGGATCGGACGGGCCAGCCATTCGACGACCGACGCATAAGTCAGGTCCGGCAGCATCACGAAGGAGGCGGCAAGGAAAAGGCCGGTCAGCAGGTTGCCGATGGCGGTGAAGCGCTGCAGCAGCCAGTGATGAACGCCGGTCTTGGCCGAGCCGAGGCCGCGCACGCGGCCGATGGAAGTTCCGTTACCCATGTTCCGTCCCTCAGCGAAGCAGCAGGAGCGCCCAGAAGGCGGCAGTGACGACAACACCCATGATCGGGGCGAGGATCGAGAAGGTCTTGTTGGCCTTCAGTTCGAAACCGGCGCCGATGTCGAGCACGAAGTGGCGCAGGCCGCTCATCATGTGGCTGAAGAACGCCCAGGAGATGCCCACGAGCACGACATAGCCGAGCGGCGAGGTCATGCACTTGGTGAGCAATGCGTAAGCTTCGGGTCCGCTGGCCAGTGCCCCGAGCCACCACAGCAGCAGGCCGAGGCCGGCAAACGCCATGCCATCGCCCGTCACGCGGTGCAAAATCGAGACGAACATGTGTGGGCCCCAACGCCAAATCTGGAGATGGGGCGAAAGCGGACGGTTCCTGGTGCCGTCTTTGGCCATGGCTCTTTCGAATCCCTTTTGCCTTTGCAGCAGCGTCAAGCTGCCCCTGTCGAGAAGTCCCCTTAGACAAATCACGGCTTGGCGCAAGTTCCGCGAAGCACATCGCAGATGCATCGCACACAAGCGACTCCCCGCCCCGCCCATCACCCCGCCCATCAACGGCACATCGAGAACCGCAACCGCCCCGCCGCCAAGGCCAGCCCCGGCGCACTGGCCTTGGCGGCCCGCCCGGCCTAAAGCGCAGGTCGATGAATCGCCTTCCCTTCCTTCTGCCCCCCGCGTTCCTGCTCGCGGCCTGTTCCTCCGCGCCCGGTACAGCCGCGCCTTCCGAACGCCCCGCCGAGACCGCTTCGGCGCGACTCGCACGGCAGGCACTGGCGCCCGCCAGGCTCGTCGCGGCCTGCAAGGACCATGACGGCTGGGGCGATCCGGCACCGCCTGCGCAGCTATACGGCAACACCTATTATGTCGGCACCTGCGGCATCAGCGCGATCCTCATCACCGGCGCAGCGGGCCACGTGCTGATCGACGGCGGCATTCCGGAAGCGGCGCCGCTGGTGCTCGCCAATATCAAGGCGGCGGGTTTCGATCCCAAGGACGTGCGCTGGATCCTCTCCAGCCATGAGCATTTCGACCATGCCGGTGCCCTCGCCGCTCTTAGCCGCGCAATCGGCGCGAAAGTGGCGGCCCTGCCCGCCGCCGCGCAGGTGCTGGAAAGCGGCAAGGCCGATCCCGCCGATCCGCAGTACGGCGGGCTCGACGCCTTCCCCGCCGTTCATGTCGACAAGCGCCTGACCGATGGCGAGAAACTGACGCTGGGCAACATCACCCTCACCGCCCGCGCCACCCTTGCCCATGCCGCCGGATCGACCAGCTGGACCTGGCAATCGTGCGACGATCAGGGCAAGTGCCTGACGATCGCCTATGCCGACAGCGCCAGCGCGATCTCCGCCAAGGGCTACCGCTTCACCGATCACCCCGAGCGCATCGCCGCCGTCCGCCAGGGCTACACGCGAATCGCCGAACTTCCCTGCGACCTGCTGGTCACCCCGCATCCCGGCGCGAGCGACCTGTTCGCGCGCCTGGCGGGTACCGCCCCGCTGGTCGATCCCACCGCCTGCCGCGCCTATGCGGCCGC
Source organism: Sphingomonas sp. IC081 (assembly GCF_006874585.1). Classification (GTDB taxonomy): domain Bacteria; phylum Pseudomonadota; class Alphaproteobacteria; order Sphingomonadales; family Sphingomonadaceae; genus Novosphingobium. The sequence goes on along the minus strand of NZ_CP029761.1, from coordinate 834,708 downwards.
CGCCACTACCCGCTTCGACCAGCGCCTTTCCCAAGAGGCCGGCTCGCAAGCGAAGGAGACCCGTTCGTGAGCTGGAAAATCACCGCCTTTGCACCGCGCTCCGTCATCGAGGGTGCGCTGCTCGCCCATGAGGACGCTTTCGACTGGGATCCCGACATCGTCATCTCCGGCAGCGAGATCGCCGAGGACAAGCCGGACGACTGGCAACTCGAAGCCTGGCTCGCGCACAAGCCGAAAAAGGCGGACAAGGACGCCCTCGCCGCGCTGTTCACCGGCGGCGCGCCGAAGTTCACCGTCGAGGAACTGCCCGAGACCGACTGGCTGGTCGCCAGCCAGGAAGGCCTCGAACCGATCCGCGCCGGGCGTTTCTACGTGCATACCCCTGAATATCCGGCGCTGAGCGCGCCCGGCGTCACCGATTTCGTGATCCCCGCCAGCCAGGCCTTCGGCACCGGCCAGCATGCCACCACCGCCGGTTGCCTCGAGATGCTGACCCACATGAAGGCGCAGGGCCTTGTCGTGCGCAACCATGCGGACATCGGCACCGGCACCGGCCTGCTGGCCTTTGCGGCGATGACGCTCTGGCCCCGCGCGCTGGCCACCGCCAGCGACATCGACGCCGTCTGCGCCACCGTCGTCGCCGACAATGCCGAGGCCAACGGCGTGCCGCTCGGCGCGCGTCAGGGCGAACTGGCGATGACGATCGCCGACGGCATGGAGCACCCGCTGCTCGAAGCGCGCGGTCCTTACGACCTCATCATGGCCAACATCCTCGCCGGACCGCTGGTGAGCCTCGCCCCCCACTTCGCCAAGGCGCTGGCGCCGGGTGGCAGCCTCGTGCTGGCGGGCCTGCTGGAAACCCAGGAAGCCGCCGTGCGCAGCGCCTGCCGCCGCGCCGGCCTGCGGCTCGCCGCAAGGCTGGTGAAGGGCGACTGGTCGATCCTGTGGATGCGCGCGCGCCGCAAGCAGGCATGAACCGGATCCCGCCGCGGGACGTGCTCGCGGCGGGCATCTTTCAGGCCCGATAAAGCTCCAGCCCCGGACCATGCGGCCCCAGCTTCATGGCCTGCATGAACTCGCCCGCGATCGGCGCATCGAAGGCAAAACCCACCCGGTCGCCCACCACCCAGCGCACCGTCCCGGTGACGCGGGCAAAGCCCGACATCGCCATGACCAGCCGCAGCCCCTTTTCCAGCAGGCTGCTCTCGATCACGAGCTGACACCCTTCGGGCGAGATATGGCGGGCCAAGGCCGTGGCAAAAGGGGTAACCGCGTGGACTGCGGGCAACACCAGGACACCTCCCTCGTCGGTCTCGCGTTGATGACCGGATGACTAATTAACAAAGGTAAACGCGCTGTAAATAATTCGTCAACTTTTTCATGGCGGATTTCCGTACGTATTTCAACGCTGTATCGGATTTACCGAAAAACAAAATTAACCACATAAAACAAGACGGAATTAAGGATTCCAAACAAGAATTGAGCCTCAAGGGGGGCTGGTGACAACAGCTCATGAGGCCAACTATGCTTCGTACCGAAATCGACCGCCCCGCGGTCGTCGTGGGACCCCTGGGTGAAGCTCTCGACCGCAAGGCCCTGCCGCCGCGCGATACCCGACGCTGGGTCGCGCGCCGCAAGGCCGAAGTCGTGGCTGCCGTCAATGGGGGCCTGTTGACGATCGCCGAGGCCTGCGACCGCTACGATCTCACGCTCGAGGAACTTGCCTCGTGGCAGCGCGCCGTCGAGCGCGAAGGAATGGCAGGGCTGCGCGCCACCCGCGTGCAGCACTACCGTCAGGTGCACGAACGCCAGTCCCGCTTCTCCTGAACGGGCTGGTGCTGCGGCACCATCGCGCCGGGCGAGACTGGGTGTGTCCCTTCCGGCGCCCACCAATGGGCCCGGTCCGAGAACCGGCGGCTGAAACTGCGACCCCTCAGCCGGCGGCTTCGACGATCCGGGCCCATTCCGCTTCATCGATGACCCTGATGCCAAGGTCGGCGGCCTTCTTCAGCTTCGAGCCCGCGCCCGGCCCGGCGACCAGAATGTCGGTCTTGGCCGAGATCGAGCCCGCCGCCTTGGCGCCCAGCCGTTCGGCCTGCGCCTTGGCCTCGTCGCGGCTCATCGTCTCCAGCTTGCCGGTAAAGACCACGGTCTTGCCCGCGACTTCGCTCTCGACCGTTTCCACCACGTAAGGCGGCGGCGATACTTCGGAGAGCAGATCGCCCCAGACCGCGCGGTTGTGCTCTTCGTGGAAGAAATCACCCAGCGCCTCGACCACCGCCGGGCCGATGCCGTCGATCGAGACCAGCTCGGAATAGGCATCACTCCCCGCCTGCGCGGCTTCCTCGCCCTGTTTTGCGTGCGCCTGCTCGGCAATCGCGCGCAGCGCCGGCAGTGTCTCGAACCGCTTCATCAGGTCGCGCGCCGTCACCGCGCCGACGTGGCGGATGCCGAGCCCGAACAGCAGCCGCGCGGCATCGGGACGGCGCTTGGCTTCCACCGCCGCCAACAGATTATCCACAGACTTGTCCTTCCACCCGTCCAGCGCGAGGATCTCCTCGCGCCGCTTGCGGAGACGGAAGATGTCCGCCGGGCTTTCGAGCCAGCCCTTCGCGAAGAACTCGTCGATGGTCTTCTCGCCCAGCCCCTCTATGTCGAGCGCGCCGCGGCTGACGAAGTGCTTGAGCCGCTCGGTCCGCTGCGCCGGGCAGATCAGCCCGCCGGTGCAGCGCACGTCGACCTCGCCCTCCTCCGCCACGGCTTCCGAGCCGCACTCGGGACAGTGATCGGGGAACGGGAAAACCGGCCGCTCCACCTCGCGGGTCAGGTTGTCGACGATCTGCGGGATCACGTCGCCCGCGCGCTGGAGCACCACGGTATCGCCGGGACGCACGCCGAGGCGGCCGATCTCGTCGCGGTTGTGGAGCGTGACGTTGGTAACGGTGACGCCGCCCACCAGCACCGGCTTCAACCGCCCCACCGGCGTCAGCTTGCCGGTGCGGCCGACCTGGATGTCGATCGATTCCAGCGTGGTTTCCGCCCGTTCCGCCGGGAACTTGTGCGCCAGGCCCCAGCGCGGCGCCTTGGCGACAAAGCCGAGGCGCTGCTGCCAGTCGAGGCGGTCGATCTTGTAGACCACGCCGTCGATCTCGAACGGAAGATCGGGCCGCCCGTCGCGGATCGCGCGGTAGGCGGCGAGCATGTCCTCGACCGAGTGGCAGAGCCGGAACTGCGGCGAGACCGGCAGGCCCCAGCTTTCGATCCGGCGGATCACCTCATGCTGGCTCGCCCCCGGCACGTGGCTGGCCGCGCCCCAGCCGTGCGCCCAGAAGCGCAAGGGGCGCTTGGCGGTCACCGCGGCATCCTTCTGGCGCAGCGATCCGGCGGCAGCATTACGCGGATTGGCGAACTGGCGGACCTTGCTCTCGTCGAACGGCTCGCCCTTTTCCTCGGCCAAGGCGCGTGCCTCGGCCATCAGCGTCTCGTTGAGCGCGTGGAAGGCGGCCTTTTCCATGTAGACTTCGCCGCGCACCTCGAACACGTCCGGAATGTCGTCGCCGACCAGTTCCTGCACGATGTCGGCGATGTAGGCGACGTTGGGCGTCACGTCCTCGCCCACCTGCCCGTCGCCGCGCGTGGCGGCGCGCACCAGCCTGCCGTTCTCGTAGCGCAGCGAGCAGGAGAGGCCGTCGATCTTGTCCTCCGCCGTGACCAGCACCGGCTCGTCTGCCGAGAGCGAGAGGAACCGGCGCACGCGGCCCACGAAGTCCTCCACTTCCTCGTCGCTGAAGGCATTGTCGAGGCTCATCATGCGCACCTCGTGCCGCACCTTGCCGAGCGGCGAGGCGGCGACGTCGTGGCCGACCTTGTTCGCGGGCGAATCGGGCCTGACCAGATGCGGGTAGGCTGCTTCCAGCTCGGCATTGCGGCGCACCAGCGCGTCGTATTCGGCATCCGCGATCTCGGGCGCGTCCTCGGCATGATAGAGCCGGTTGGCGCGGTTGATCTGACGCGCCAGACGCATGAGTTCGTTGGCGGCTTCGGCCTCGCCCGGAAGCGCGGGCCGGGCAAACAGATCGGGAGTGTCAGTCATGGCCCAGCCTATGCCGCAAGCCCGCCCCGGACGGCAAGGCGAAGCACGCCTCACGCTCGCAGCGCTCCCCGGGAAAGACGGGTGAAGGCAGACCACGCCCGCCCCCGCGGCGACCGAAGCCGTTTACAACCTAGGTAGATATTCCCGGAAAAACACGGGTATACCCCCTGTTGCGGCGCTTCGCTCCCCCTGCTCATTCTGCCTGCCGGTGCCAGGCGGTAAACTCAGGGAGGAGGCACAAGCCGGTCGATGCGAAGGCAGATAGTATCCCGAGGCCGGCCACCGGGGCGTCTCGCCGCGCTGGGTGCAGCCCTCGCCACCTTTGCCTGCGCGTGCCCGGCACTCGCCCAGGAGCAGGAATCGCAACAGCAGGAAGCGCAGGACGACCGGCCCGCCCCTTCGCCGGAGGCCGAGAAGGCCGCCGAGGATCCCACCAAGATCGCCACCAAGCTGGGTGTCGCCTGTGCGGACGAGCTTTCCATGTCCGGCTCGATGGCGATCGGCCCCAAGCTGAAATTCAATGCAAGGATCGCCAGGTCGGGCCAATGGTCGCTCGGCGCATCCTATCTCCTGCCGGTTGCCATCGTCACCTTCACGGCCGGCAGGAGCGAGCTCGACACCGGGGTCAAGCAGACCCGCTATTCGATCGGCGGCTTCGTCCCGCTCAGCCAGCTCGGCCTGAAAACCGGCAAGTGGCTGGTGTTTGTCCCGTTCGGCTATACTTACACCAATAGCCGGCAAGGCGCGGTGACCGACCTCGACCAGCAGGACGGCATTCCCATGACGATGAGCAGCAGCAGCGGTTATCTCGGGCTGTTCACGATCCGGCCGCTGACCCCGCGCCTGACCCTGATGGCCGGCGCCAACTATACCCGCGGCACGCACGACTATTCGGGCGTCGCGGCAGGCGGCGGCCTGTCCTACCACCTGACCAAACAGGACACGGTGGCGCTGCGCGGCAGCTACGTGAACAACAGCTTCGGCACCAGGAAACGCATCGGCATTTCCTATCAGCACGAATTCTAGGAAGCTCGCCGCCGCTGCAGCACGTCCTGTCGCTTGAATGCCCGTACAACGCTTTGTTCATCCTGCGTTGAACCGCAGGCTGGAAAGAGCGCCTCCAGGTCGCAACAGACAAGCCACATGGAGGACACAAATGCGTAAAGCACTGATCGCAGCCACTCTCGGCCACCCTCACGGTTTCCACCGGCCTGCTGACCGAAGCCGCCGAAGCCCATGGACGCGGTCGTGGTCGTGGCCCGGAATATCACCACACCGACAACGGTATCCGCTACTGGCGCGGCAATGACGGCCGTTACCGCTGCCGCAAGTCGAACGGCACCACCGGCCTGCTGGTCGGCGGCGTGGCCGGCGCACTGGTTGGCCGCGCCATCGACACCCGCGGCGACCGCGCCACCGGCACGATCCTGGGCGCCGGCGCCGGCGCCCTGCTCGGCCGCGAGGTCGACCGCAACAACAGCCGCCCGCGCTGCCGCTGATCGCGGCCGGCATGGCCGGACACAAAAAGGCGCGCCGCTGCATGCGGCGCGCCTTTTTTCTTGCCGGGGGCCGCCATGCCGGACAGCGGCGCCCCATGCGCCCCTCCCCGCCCCCTTCCCACCCCAGCTCAGGCCTCCCACGCCGCCAGCCAATCTATCCGTCTGTGCATAGGGGCCTTTCCTAAGCCGCCCGACTATGCTCCTATGCCGGCAATGGTCGCGCGAAGCCCCCTCCCCCTCATGCTCCGGCAATCGCCCCTCCAGCGCCGTCCCGCCCGGGCCGATCGAGGGGCAGCAATTTCCCCTGAACCGTGTCAACTGTGTCAACCGCAAGGTGACAGGTGAGTGCAGGCATGAGCGAACGGCCAACCATGCTCGTCACCGGCGGGGCCAAGCGGATCGGCGCGGCGATCGCCCGTGCCTATGGCGCCGCGGGCTGGCACGTGGTGATCCACTATGGCCGCTCGCGCGCGCAGGCCGAGGACCTCGCCGCCGAACTGCCCAGCGCCGAGATCGTCAGCTGCGAGCTGGATGACTGGGGCGCGCCCCTGGCCATGGTCGCGCAGCTGGCTGAGCGACTGGCGGACTGGCGCGTGCTGGTGAACTGCGCCGGGATGTTCGACCTCGACACCGCGCAAAAGCTCGATCCCGCGACATACGAAAAGGCGATGCGGGTGAATGCCGCCACCCCGGTACGGCTGGCGCAGGCCTTCCTCGCCCAGTCACGCAGCCCGCATGGCCGCCGGGTGATCCACGTCACCGACCAGAAGCTGCTCAATCCCAATCCGGACTTCTTCTCCTACACGATGAGCAAGCACGCCCTTGCCGCGACGGTGCCGATGCTCTCGATGGCGCGGGAGCGCGAGGAAGACCGGATCTACGCCCTTGCGCCGGGCGCCATCCTCGCCAGCCACGACCAGAGCGAGGCCGAAACCGAAATTTCGCACCGCATGAACCTGCTCCACCGCAAGACCACTCCGGAAGATGTCGCCGAAGCCGCGCTGTTCCTGGGCAGCGGCTGGCTGGCGAGCGGGGAGACGCTATTTGTAGATTCAGGCCAGCACCTCCTCGCGCAGCCGCGCGACGTCCTGTTTCTCGCCCGGCAGTAGGGAGAGAAGCTGCCGGATTTCTCGCCTTCGCTTGCGACCTTCGCACGTGAAACCCTCTTGTTCCGGGCCTCCGCGCCCTTCACAAACGGCTGATGGCAATGGGAATTCTCGATCGCTTCCTCGAACGCGGCGTCCGACAGGGCACGCTTGAACTCACCCGCCCCGACGGCAGCGTAAAGCGTGTCGGCACGGCAACTCCCGGCTTCCCGGATGTGCGCATCCGCTTCACCGACAGCAAGGCCGAGCGCCAGATCCTCACCGACCCCCGCCTCGGCGCGGCGGAAGCCTACATGGACGGCAAGCTTGTCGTCGAAGGCGACGACATCATGGGGCTTGTCGAACTGCTGCGCGCCAATGCCAAGTGGGACAAGGGCGGCGAACTGCACGAACAGTCGGCGCTGAAAAAAGTCACCGGCAAGCTCGTCACGCTGGTCGACGGCATCAACAAGGCCGCCAGCGCCAAGAAGAACATCGCCCACCACTACGACATCGGCAACGAGCTTTATAAGCTGTTCCTCGATATCGAGCACATGCAATATTCCTGCGCCTACTGGCCCGATCCCGAAGGCATGACGCTGGAGCAAGCACAGACCGCCAAGCTCGCGCATATCGCCGCCAAGCTTGCGCTCGAACCGGGCCAACGCGTGCTCGACATCGGCTGCGGCTGGGGCGGCATGGCGATCTACCTCGCCAGGCACGCAGATGTCTCGGTGCTGGGCATCACGCTCAGCGAGGAGCAGCTCGAACTTGCCCGCGAACGCGCCGAGCAGGCGGGCGTGGCGGACAAGTGCACGTTCCAGCTCGTCGATTACCGCGACCTTGCAGCGCGCGGAGAGAAGTTCGACCGCATCGTTTCGGTCGGCATGTTCGAGCACGTGGGGCAGGCGCAGTTCGCGCAGTTCTTCAAGGCCTGCGGTCAGCTTCTGCCCGATGACGGCGTGATGCTGCTTCACACCATCGGTCGCATGGGCGGGCCCGGCTCGACCGACGCCTTCACCCGCAAGTACATCTTCCCCGGCGGCTACATCCCGGCGCTCAGCGAGACGGTGGCAGCCAGCGAGAAGTTCCGCCTGATCGCCACCGACGTCGAGAACCTGCGCCTCCACTACGCCTTCACCTTGCGTGAATGGTACAAGCGCTGCGTTGCCAACAAGGCGGCGATCATCGCGATGATGGACGAGCGGTTCTACCGCATGTGGATCTTCTACCTCGCCGGCGCCACCGCCGCCTTCGAAAGCGGCAGCATGTGCAACTACCAGATCCAGTATGCCCGTACCCGCAAGACACTGCCGTTCACGCGCGACTACATGGCGGCGGCGGAAGGCGCGCTGCTCGGCGCATAGACCCATACCTTTCCTTCATTGCGCAAGGGGGCGCGTGCTGTTAGGCGCGCGTCCCGAATCCAATGCCCATTCCTGCGGAGCCCGCGCCCATGTCCGACAGCATCAAGAAGGTCGTCCTCGCCTACTCCGGCGGCCTCGACACCAGCGTCATCCTCAAGTGGCTTCAGGTCACCTACAACTGCGAAGTGGTGACCTTCACCGCCGACCTCGGCCAGGGTGAGGAACTCGAACCCGCCCGCGCCAAGGCCAAGCTGATGGGCCTGCCGGACGAGAACATCTACATCGACGACCTGCGCGAGGAATTCGTGCGCGACTTCGTCTTCCCGATGATGCGCGCCAACGCCCGCTATGAAGGCGACTATCTCCTCGGCACCTCGATCGCCCGCCCGCTGATCTCCAAGCGCCTGATCGAGATCGCCCACGAGACCGGCGCCGACGCGGTCGCCCACGGCGCCACCGGCAAGGGCAACGACCAGGTCCGCTTCGAACTCTCGGCCTACGCGCTCGATCCCAGCATCAAGGTCATCGCCCCCTGGCGCGAGTGGGACCTCACCAGCCGCACCTCGCTCATCGCCTGGGCCGAGCAGCACCAGATCCCCGTCCCCAAGGACAAGCGCGGCGAAAGCCCGTTCTCGACCGACGCCAACCTCCTCCACACCTCGTCCGAAGGCAAGGTCCTGGAAGATCCGTGGGAAGAGACCCCCGACTACGTCTACTCGCGCACCGTCAACCCGGAAGACGCGCCGGACGCGCCGGAATACATCACCATCGACTTCGAGAAGGGTGACGGCGTCGCGCTCAACGGCGTGGCGATGAGCCCCGCCTCGCTGCTCACCGCGCTCAACGAGCTTGGCCGCAAGCACGGCATCGGCCGCCTCGACCTCGTCGAGAACCGCTTCGTCGGCATGAAGTCGCGCGGCATGTACGAGACGCCGGGCGGCGAGATCTACGCCCGTGCCCACCGCGGCATCGAGCAGATCACGCTCGACCGCGGCGCCGCGCACCTCAAGGACGAGCTGATGCCGAAGTACGCGGAGCTCATCTACAACGGCTTCTGGTTCGCACCGGAGCGCGAGATGCTGCAGGCCGCCATCGATCACTCGCAGCAGCGGGTGAACGGCACCGTCCGCCTCAAGCTCTACAAGGGCAATGCCTCGGTCGTCGGCCGCAAGTCGGCGGACTCGCTCTACTCCGAACGCCACGTCACGTTCGAGGACGATGCCGGCGCCTACGACCAGAAGGACGCGGCCGGTTTCATCAAGCTGAACGCCCTGCGCCTGCGCCTGCTCGCCCAGCGCGACTCCAAGTAAGATCCCCCCGGATTCGGCCTTCCGAATCCTTTCAACGTCTTAACGACATCCGGCGGCCCGTTGCCAAAGTGCGACGGGCCGCTTTTGCATGGGTGCCCACAGCGACGAACTGCCTGTAGGAGTCCCTGCCTATGACGGGGAAGCAAAACCAACCGCCTAAGGCTCTCGCAAAGCGCATCGGCTTCGCTCTGGCGACCGCGGCGCTCATCGCAGCTCCTGCCTCTTCGGCCATCGCCGAAGGCCGGCTGGTCGCGCTGCCCGGCGCCGAGCCGGTTGCGGCCATCAAGGCGCCGACCGCCATGGTCGCCCTGCCCGTCGCACCGGTAGCGACCACGCCGCTTACCGACGCCATCGAGCCCGAAGAGCCGCAGTTCGAGACCATCGGTTCGGGCATGGCCAGCTTCTACGGCCGCGAACTCGCCGGCAACCGCACCGCCAGCGGCGAGCGTTTCGACCCGGCCCGCCTCACCGCCGCGCATCGCACCCTGCCGCTCGGCTCGCAGGTCCGTGTCACCAATCCCGCCAACGGCCAGTCGGTGATCGTCACCGTCAACGACCGCGGCCCGTTCCACTCGAACCGCCTGATCGACCTCAGCAAGGCCGCCGCCGACAAGATCGGCATCTCGCGCGCCGGCTCCGGGAAAGTCGAACTCGCCGTCCTCGAAGACGACTGATCGCCCGTCCTGCCTGATCTGGAAAAAGGTTAGGCCGACGCGGTAACGGAGGGGGGTGGGGGAAGCACCGCGCCGGCCTTCACCCATAGAAACACCGCCACCAGCATAGAGTTCCCGGACGCCGATATTTTTTCGCGCACCCGCCGCGCCGTCCGGTTGACACAGTTGACACGGTCCTGCGCAAGATAGTCCAGCCCCATTCGCGGACTTGAACTCCATCGGCGCCGAGGCTTCGGCCAGCACCCCGTCCACCCGCGCCGCCGCCCGGCCCTGCCACGCATCCCACTCGCCCGCCGCCAGCGCGCGGCACGCCTCGGGATCGGGCGCGGGCCCATCACCGGCCTCCTCCCCGGCATCTACCGCATCGAGCCAGGCCTCGCGCTCGGCCGCCGCCATCGCCGCGCCCAGCTCCGCCACGTAGCGCGACCGCTCCGGCGGCAAACCCGCGCCCTCCTCCTCGCCGCCGAGCAGCACCAGCTCCTCCGGCACCTCGCCCGCCACCAGCGCCAGCACTTCGTCGAACCGGTCGGCATGCGCCCCCGCCGCCGTCTCCGCCGCCGCCCGGTCGAGCCGCGCCAGATGCGCGAGCAGCAGCCGCGCATCAAAGCGCCGCCGCACCGCCACCTGCTCGCCGTGGTAGAACACGGCCTCCTCCACCCCGTCGAGCGCCCGCACCGCCAGCACCTCCTCGACATGCCGCCGCGCCAGCACCAGCGCCGCATCCCACCCGAGCGCAAACAGAGCGTCCCGCCGCCGCAGCACATAGGCCGACTGCCGCGACAGCCCCACCCCCGCGCAGGCCGAGCGCACGTCGCCCTTCTCCGCCAGCCGGTGCAGGAACCGCACCTTGCGCTCCGCCGTCCACGCATTGCGGGAGGAGAGATCGGCCCCTTGCGACGTCCGGTCGAGAGCGAGGTCGCCGCCGCCCGCAGGAGAAGAACACGTCAAGATGCGAGGACTATCGCCCTCGCGCTCCCCGAACCTTTCCCTTGCGCCCGGCAAAGCCGAAGCGCCCGGCCCGGCAGCGCCGCCAAGCCCCTCCCCGTCGTCCCGGCAAGAGCCGGGATCGCCCTCAGCCGGGCGCCCACCCCGCCCGCGCGGAAAGGACTCCCCCGGCAACCCGATATCCCGAGAGCCCGGAATCCACCCCCGCCCGGCAGCGGTGGGATACGAAGAGTTTGAATGGTCGGACATGGTTCACCCCCAGGACTGGAGCCAAAGCCCCGGCGCCGCCGCGCCGGGGTGAACCGGATCATTTATCGCATGGGGGGAGGTGTAGGAAAGTGAGACGCCACTATTAAGCCAAGAGTAATAACGTGATACGCTCTATTCGAAGCCAGCGTGACTCCGCGCGCCGCTACTCAAAAAGAGATACACTATGGCAGGATGGGACGGATTTTACGCGAGCTACATGACCGGTAGCGAAGGACAAGGCTTCGCGATGTTCATTTTCTTTGGAGGAAAAATCGTCGGCGCCGACCCTCTCGGAGTTCAATTTGATGGGACCTACACAGCATCTGATGATGGCTCAATTGACGGCGTTGTAACTGTTAAAGTGCCAAGTGGCAGAACTGTTATACAAGGCGCTTCGGCTGGACCGACAGGAATGACCTACGACATTCCAATCAAGTTTGGCGCCCAAGATTTCAATCTCGACTACATCAAATTGGAAACACCACTCGGTCAAATCAATATAAAGATGAATAAGATCAGAGATATTTAGTGTACTTCAGGGGGCATTATGTGGGATATTGATACTGGCACAGTTACAGCGGGCTTGAGCGCAATAGCAGCGATCGCAGCAGCTGTCGCGACGTGGAGAGCACCGTTAACCGCGGCGAAAATGGCCGAAAAACTACGGCGAGAAGGCGAGAGTGAAACTGAATCACGACGTTTCCAGTTAAATGTTTTCTCGCAGTTAATGCAAAATCGCGCAGAATTGGCGTCTGAAGAAAATGTGCGCGCCTTGAACTCAATAGACGTTGCTTTCAACAAATCTGTCAGAGTTAGAGAATCTTGGGCGGAGCTATATCAATCCCTCAATCAATCGCCCTGGCAAGCACACGTCGTCGATGAACGAATGAGAAAGCTTTTAAGGGAGATGACAAAGGAACTCGGCCTCGGGGACACTTTGCGCCTCGATGATTTTGGTCGCATCTATTTCCCCAACGCTCTGGCGCAAGACCGAGAAATGAAGTCCCTCCAACGCGAAGCGGCTATGAAACAACTCTTAGGGCAACAAGAAGATCAGATAGAAGATTCGAATATCACCGAATCGATATGGCCCCCAAAGCCAAATAACTTAGACACCAAACAAATATAATTTGCATAAGCTACCAAGCCGCGCCGCTCTTCACGATTTCGTCCAACAGAGCCTGTTTTGCAGTTGTGCGATCCGCCCCTGCATTACGCGGTAGGTCGAGTATGCCCGCGGCCTTCCGCCGGGCAGCAAGGCGCGCGCCGAGATCGGCCATGTCCATGACCGTCTCTGCGGGTTCAGTCGATGATGTCTTCGACGCCATAATCGCCCATGCTTTCCTCACGGATGCGACGTTCAAGATAGTCCAGATCCGCATCGGGGTGAAGGGATAGCAGAATACGCGCCTGATCGATACGGTCCGGCGCGCTGCGTGAGGCGTACTGGCCCATGCGATCCGCAATCAGGTCTTCGACGCTGATCACGCGGAACAAAGCCGTTTCACCGACCGGCCGGATCAGGCGCAAGCGGGCAGGCTCGATGTTGCCATCCATCGGCACTTCGGCAACGACCTCGAAGCCGAGCCGTAATTCCGGGTGAACCCAGCCCTTGAGCATGGCGCCCGCGCCGCGCGGGCGGACGAGCCCCGCCCGCTCCATCTCCTCTTCGAGTTCCGGCTGGCGGGTGGTGCAGATGTCGAAGTCGCCGGTGGTGACCGCGCTGAGCGACCATAGTTCCGCCGCCGCCCCGCCGACCAGAATGGGCCTTTGCAGGCCGCGCAGGTGCATGGCCTCGCTGACGCGCGCGAAAAGCTGGAGGGCAGCGACGAACTCGGGCCGATAGCCGGAGTTAACGTCGCGTCTCCCGCTCACTTGGGCTTGCTCACTTTGCCCCGCCTCCCAGCAGCGGCTTCAAATAGTGCCCGGTGAAGGACTTCTTGACCTTCACAATATCCTCCGGCGTACCGGCCGCGATCACCTCGCCGCCGCGCACGCCGCCTTCCGGGCCCATGTCGATGATCCAGTCGGCGGTCTTGATGACGTCGAGGTTGTGCTCGATCACCACCACCGAATTGCCCTGCTCGACAAGGCGGTGGAGCACTTCGAGCAGCTTGCGCACGTCCTCGAAGTGGAGGCCGGTGGTCGGCTCGTCCAGCACGTAGAGCGTCTGGCCGGTGGAGCGGCGGGCGAGTTCCTTGGCGAGCTTGACGCGCTGCGCCTCGCCGCCGGACAGCGTGGTCGCCTGCTGGCCGACCTTGACGTAGCCCAGGCCCACCTCGTTCAGCATGTGCATCTTGTCGCGGATCGGCGGCACCGCCTTGAAGAACTCCTCCGCGTCCTCGATCGTCATGTCGAGCACGTCGGCGATGGAGTGGCCCTTGAACTTCACTTCCAGCGTTTCGCGGTTGTAGCGCTTGCCGTGGCATTCCTCGCAGGTGACGTAGACGTCGGGCAGGAAGTGCATCTCGATCTTGATGAGGCCGTCGCCCTGGCACGCCTCGCAGCGGCCGCCCTTGACGTTGAAGCTGAAGCGCCCGGCCTTGTAGCCGCGCGCTTCGGATTCGGGGAGCCCGGCGAACCAGTCGCGGATCTGGGTGAAGGCGCCGGTGTAGGTGGCGGGGTTGGAGCGCGGGGTGCGGCCGATGGGGGACTGGTCGATCTCGATCACCTTGTCGCAGTGTTCGAGCCCGGTGATCCGGTCATGCGCGCCCGCCACCACCCGCGCGCCGTTGAGCTGGCGCGAGGCGCCCGCCTGCAGCGTGTCGATGGTGAGCGAGCTCTTGCCCGAGCCGGACACGCCGGTGACGCAGCAGAACGTGCCGAGCGGGAACTGCGCCGTCACGTTCTTCAGGTTGTTGGCGCGGGCGTTCTCGACGACGATCTGCTTGCCATTGCCCTTGCGGCGCGTGATCGGCACCTCGATCCTGCGGGTGCCGTTGAGGTACTGGGCGGTGAGGCTGTTCTTGCTCTTGAGCACCTGCTTGAGCGTGCCCTCGGCCACCACCTGCCCGCCGTGGACACCGGCGCCGGGGCCAAGGTCGACGATATGGTCGGCGGTGCGGATCGCGTCCTCGTCATGCTCGACAACGATCACGGTGTTGCCAAGGTCGCGCAGACGCTTGAGCGTTTCCAGCAGCATGTCGTTGTCGCGCTGGTGGAGGCCGATCGAGGGTTCGTCGAGCACATAGAGCACGCCCGAGAGGCCCGAGCCGATCTGGCTGGCAAGGCGGATGCGCTGGCTCTCGCCGCCGGACAGCGTGCCGCTGGTACGGTCGAGGTTGAGGTAGTCGAGCCCGACGTTGTTGAGGAAGCCGAGCCGCTCGTTGATTTCCTTGAGGATGGCCCTGGCAATCTGCTGCTGCTGGCTGGTGAGCTTCTCCTCCAGCGCACCGAACCACGCGAAGCCGTCCGCCACCGAAAGGCGCGCGGCATCGGCAATGTCGCTGCCCGCGATCTTCACCGACAGCGCCTCGGGCTTGAGGCGCTTGCCATCGCAGGTCTCGCAGGGCTGCGCGGTCTGGAACTTGGACAGTTCCTCGCGCATCCAGGCAGAGTCGGTCTGGATCATGCGGCGGTTGAGGTTGCCGATCACGCCCTCGAACGGCTTGTTGACCGTGTATTCCTTCTTGCCGTCCTTGAACGTCAGCGGCACGGCCTTGCCCCCGGTGCCGTAGAGGATGACGATCTTCAGCTCGGTCTGCAGCGCGTCCCACGGCGTGGTGAGGTCGAACCCGAAGTGCTCGGCCAGGCTGGAGAGCACCTGCATGTAATAAGGCGAAGGCGGGTTCGACTTGGCCCAGGGCACGATGGCGCCCTGCTTGAGGCTGAGATGCTCGTTCGGGACAACCAGCTGCGGGTCGAACAGCAGCTTCTCGCCCAGCCCGTCGCAGGCCGGGCAGGCCCCCTGCGGGGCGTTGAACGAGAACAGGCGCGGCTCGATCTCCTCGATGGTGAAGCCGCTGACCGGGCAGGCGAACTTTTCGCTGAACACGATGCGATTGGCGGGAAGCCCGGCGCCCTTGAGGTTCTTCTTGCCCTTACCCTCTTCCTCGCGCCCCGGCACGACGCCGTCCGCAAGGTCGATGTAGGCCAGCCCCTCGGCCAGCTTGAGCGCCTGTTCGAAGCTGTCGGCTAGGCGCGTCTGGATGCCGTCCTTGACCGCGATGCGGTCCACCACGACCTCGATGTCGTGCTTGTACTTCTTGTCGAGCGCGGGGGCGTCCTCGATGGCGTAGAGCTCGCCGTCGATGCGCACGCGGGTGTAGCCCGCCTTCTGCCACTCGGCCAGTTCCTTGCGGTATTCACCCTTGCGGCCGCGTACAACCGGCGCGAGCAGGTAGGCGCGGGTGCCTTCGGGCAGTTCCATCACCCGGTCGACCATGTTGGAAACCGTCTGCGCCTCGATCGGCAGGCCGGTGGCGGGCGAATAGGGAATGCCCACGCGCGCCCAGAGCAGGCGCATGTAGTCCCAGATCTCGGTCACCGTCGCCACCGTCGAGCGCGGGTTGCGGCTGGTGGTCTTCTGCTCGATCGAGATCGCCGGGCTGAGGCCGTCGATATGCTCGACGTCGGGCTTCTGCATCATCTCCAGGAACTGGCGCGCATAGGCCGAGAGGCTCTCGACATAGCGGCGCTGGCCCTCGGCATAGATCGTGTCGAACGCGAGGCTGGATTTCCCCGAACCCGACAGGCCGGTGATGACGATCAGCTTCTCGCGCGGGAGTTCGATGTCGAAACCCTTGAGGTTATGCTCACGGGCGCCGCGGACGGTGATGTGGGAGAGACTCATGGGGGCGGTATGTTCCAGATTTGTTCGCGACACGCAAGCCATGCCGCAGCAGGACCGGTCCGGCGTCATTTGGGAACGCGCTTGAGGAAATCAACGCATGCCCCACCCCGCCGCAAAGCGCCTGCAAATTTATCGCCGCGTCATTCGTCGGCGATTCAATGCACTCCATCGAAGCACGGATGCCGTTTGCCGATCCGGGGGTTTGCGGACTTGAAAGCCCCGCGATGATGCATAATAGAGTCCCTGCCCGAATATAGTATCGACTCACGCTTTGCCGTGTTTTCTGCCTCGTTAAAATAAGTAAAGGCAGCATAACAATCGCTTGGCCAGGATCGTCGCAACACGGGCGAACAGCAGTCCATGCAGTACCTTCCGGCGAGCCATCGAGCCGGCGGAACAAGCATCTGCACAACTTTGCTTTTTTCGGAATTCGTCCGGGCCGCAGGCAGTTTGCAGGTTCGCGCAGCAGGGAGGCTTCGCGGGCGATGGGAGCTGCACACTCAGGAGGAGTACCCAAGATGCACAAGATCCATTCCACGTTCGCCATGGCCGCCGCCACCGCCCTGACCGCGGCCTCCATGATCGCGCTCACGCCGCCGGCAGCCGCCGAGGAGGTGGTCGTCAAGCATCAGATCGACCGGAACGTCCCGCGGGTCGTGGTGCGCTACGGCGACCTCGATCTCGACAGCCCGTACGGCCGCGATCGCCTGACCGTTCGCCTCGATTCCGCCGTCAAGAAGGTCTGCGGCTTCGCGGATTACCGTGATATTCCGGAATACAGCAACATGATCAGCTGCCGCGACGAATCCACCGGCCGCGCCTATGCAGCGCGTGACGAACTCTTCGCCCAGCGCATGGCCGCCCGCGAACGCGGCGAAACCCTCGCGCTCGCCGGCAGCGGCGGCGGCTCCCTGGCCGTCTTTGCGCAACGCTAGGAAAAATGTGGGATTTCGCACCGGCCCCGCCGCTTGCGCGAGGCCGGTGCGTGATCCATAAATACACCCCCACGCAATTTCAGAACGTTTCCGAAATAAACCCACCAACATCACCTGAAACATACTTGCAAAAGCGCGTGTAGTTATAAAAATAGAGCGAAACGAACTATTTTTAACGTTTATCACTATTATTATTCGCGGAAATCAAATCCGCCAGGCCGGGCCCAAAGCGGTCAGGACGCGGCACCGCATCGGCCGCCCGTCCCTACCCAGCCCCCACCCAGCCATCCCCCAGCCCCACCCCGTATCGGGTTCCCCCGCAGCACGGCAGCCCGCCGCAGGCTCGGCACGCTCCGTCTCCGCGCCGCGCAATTCGTCGCATTGGCTTTGCGCGGCGCCGCGAAGACCGCCAGAGATGCGCGCAAACACCTTCAGGGACGGAGTACAATGATGAGGGGGTCGCTTTTCCTGCGCGCACTGGGCGCGCCGGCTTTCGCAATGGTGTCCGCGGCAACGCTGGCCACCGCATTCGCCAGCCCGGCGCTCGCCGACGATCCGCGCGATCCGACGATGACGCCCGAGGCCATCGCCCGCGACCGGGCCATCATCCGCAAGCTCAACCAGGACCAGCTCGCCTACGTGCGCCAGCGCGATGCACAGTACGCCAAGGGCTGGAAGGCCTATCGCCAGTCGGGCGATGACGACGGCGATTTCGAGGAAGGCGACTACCAGTCCGGCCGGGCCGACTACGCCCGCCAGTCGCGCGACTATGCCCAGGCCCGCCGCGACTACGAGGCCGATCTCGCGCAGTGGCGCCGCGACGTCGCCGCCTGCCGCGCGGGGAATTATTCGCGCTGCCGCTGAGAGACTGTTTGAAAAATGCCCTAAAGGGCATTTTGAGGGCGGCACCAGCCCACTCCCGTCCCGAAGAACACAAAAAGGTCCGGGGGACCTTTTTGCTGAGGGGGCCGACCACCCACAGAATACTGCCGATGGGTGGTCGGGTGGGGGAGTGGGCCGGTGCCGCGAAATTCGCGAAAAAGCGGGCCGGACACAGCGTCCGGCCCGCTTTTTTGTACCTTATACCAAGGTGCGATGATGCTGACGCATCAGCAGCTTGGAACGCCCGGGCGCCGCGCGGCGCTTAACCTAGCTACGGTCATCTCACGTCACCAGTTCGCTCAGCGGCGCCGTGATCTTCAGGCTGAACCCGTCGGCCTCGTAGCGCTGCTCGACCGCGCTGCGGAAACCGAATCCCATGTCGATCAACCGCGAACCGAAGCCCTTGCGCTGCGGCGCGCAGACCGGCGGGCCGCCTTGCTCCTGCCAGTGCAGGGTCAGGCTCTCGCCATCAAGCTCCCACCAGAAGCCGACGCGGCCCGTCTCGTTCGACAGGGCGCCATACTTGATCGCATTGGTCGCCAGTTCGTGCAGCATGAGCGTGAGCGCCACCACCGCACGCGAGCCGATCTGCAACTCCGGCCCGGCAATCGACACGCGCTCGCGGGCGACATGCATCGCGATCGAGGAATGCACCACCTGTTCCAGCGAGGCCTCCGACCAGTCCTGATGGATCAGGACGTCATGGGCCTTGCCCATCGCCGCCAGCCGCGACGAAAAGGCGTCCAGCGCCCCCGGCTCCGCCGAGCCGCGCAGGCTCTGGCGCGCGATCGCCTGGACGAGGGCGAGCGTGTTCTTGAGGCGGTGCCCCAGTTCCTGGTTGGCGAGCGCCAGCGCGGCCTGCGCGCGCATCTTGCCGGTGGTCTCGACCACGGTGTCGAGCATGCCGCCGATGGAACCGTCGGCCAGCCTGAGCGGACTGTAGCAGAACGTGAACCAGGCCTGCTCGCGGTAGCCGAAACGCTCGACCTCCAGCGGGAAATCCTCGATGTAGGTGGGCTCGCCGGCAAAGGCGCGATCGGCGATCGGGCCGATGATTTCCCATGCCTCGGACCATATATCGGCAAACGAGCGCCCGAGCGGGGCCGGCTTGTCGCCCAGGATCGGCACGAAGGCATCGTTGTAGAGCGTCGTCAGCCCGGCGCCCCAGATGACCGCCTTGGGGAAACGGGAATCGAGCATCTGCTGGACCACCAGACGCAGTTCGACCGGCCAGTCCTCACGCGGACCCAGCGGGGTCGTGCTCCAGTCGAAGGCGGCAACCTGCTCGCGCATGCCGGGGACGGCATGCGGCTCGCCCGCCGATGCGCAAGGCAGTCCCGCAAGAGGGGCGGCGGTCATGAAAGGCGGATCTCTGTTCTCCCTAGCGATCCAAGGTAGTTCACAGCATTTCGGATAAAATCCGTCGCTTGTCCAAGACATTCTGCTTCGCTTCGCTTCGCCTCCCCGCCCCTGCTTCCACCGGCGCCGCGCCGGACCAGAGCAGGCTTGCCTCCCCTGCCCCGCTGCCTAAAAGCGGGGGCCATGAAAAAATCCCTCCTTGCGCCCGTCACAGCGCTGCTCGCCTCTGTCTGCCACCCTGCCATCGCGCGCGAGGCCATCGATGCCGACCGCATGGTCGCCGACGTCAAGACGCTCTCGTCCGATACCTTCGAGGGCCGCGCGCCGGGCACCGTTGGGGAGGAACGCACCATCGGCTACCTGATCGCGCGCTTCCAGGACATCGGCCTCCAGCCGGCCGGGCCGGACGGCCAGTGGGTGCAGAAAGTGCCGCTGCTGCACACCAAGCTGGGCGCGCCCAGGACGCTCGCCTTCGCAGGGCCCAAGGGGCCGATGCCGGTGACGGTCGCCAAGGACATCTACATCTCCACCCTGCGCCCCGAGGATACCGCCCGGATCGCCGGCGCGCCGGTGGTCTTTGTCGGCTACGGCGTGCATGCGCCCGAGCGCGGCTGGGACGACTTCAAGGGCATGGACCTCAAGGGCAAGGTCGTTGTCTTCCTCATCAACGATCCCGACTTCTACGCGAAGAAGGGCGAGCCCGCCGCCGGCAAGTTCGGCGACCGGACGATGACCTACTACGGCCGCTGGACCTACAAGTTCGAGGAAGCCGCGCGGCAGGGCGCGATCGGTGCGCTGATCGTGCATGACACGGCGGGTGCGGGCTATGGCTGGAACGTCGTCACCAGTCCGGGCGGCGAGAACTACGACATCGTGCGCAGCAAGGACAAGCTCACCAGCCTGGCGCTGCAGGGCTGGCTCTCCGCCGACGCGGCGACGCGTCTGTTCGCCTCGGCCGGGCTGGACCTTGCAAAGCTTTCGGTCGCCGCGCGCCGTCCGGACTTCAGGCCGGTGGACCTCAAGGGCGTGACCTTCGATGCCGAGGTCCCGGTCGCCCACGAGGAAGTCATGAGCCACAACGTGCTGGCGCAGATCCCCGGCACCACCCGCAAGGACGAGACGGTGATGTTCGGCGCCCACTGGGACGCCTACGGCAAGGGTGCGCCCGACGCCCAGGGCCGCATCTACCGCGCCGGCGCCAATGACGACGGCATCGGCATCGCCGGCATCCTCGACATCGCCCGCGTCATGAAAAGCGAGCCGGCGCCGCAGCGCACGGTGGTCTTCGCGGCCTGGACGGCGGAGGAGCGCGGGCTGCTCGGCTCCGAATACTACGCCGCCAACCCGGTGTTCCCGATGGAAAAGACCGTCGCCAACCTCACCATCGACGTGCTCCAGACCGCGGGCGCGGCGAACGACGTGACGGTGATCGGCAAGGGCCAGGACACGCTGGAGGACGACATGGCGCGCGTCGCCGCGACCCAGGGCCGCCGCGTGACGGTCGAGAGCCTGCCCGAGCGCGGGCTGTTCTACCGCGCCGACCACTTCTCCTTCGCCAAGCGCGGCGTGCCGGTCATGCTGATGATGGGCCTTGCCGGGGCGGCCGACCTGAAGGACGGCGGCGTCAAGGCGGGGCAGGCCTGGATCGATGCCTATACCGGCCAGTGCTACCACCAGGCCTGCGACGCCTGGTCGCCCGAGTGGAAGATGGAAGGCGCGGTGCAGGACGTCGAACTGATCCGCACCATCGGCGAGGAACTGGCAGGTTCCGCCAAGTGGCCGCAGTGGAAGCCGGGCTCCGAGTTCAAGGCCGCGCGCGACACGTCGGACGCGGTTCGCCGATAACTCAGGTCCAGTGGATCAGCAGGTCGGCGGCGGCGTGGAGTACCACGGCGCCGCCGACCAGCCATCCGGCCAGCTTCACGGCCCCCGCCGTGCCCTCATCCCGGGCAGGCTGCGGCGAGGCTTCCAGCCGCGCCGAGGCCGCGCGCAGGAAACGCGGCACTTCTTCCGCCACGCGCGAAAGTTCGAGCAATGCCGCCTCCAGCCTGTCCGGCGCGGCAAGGCGCTGCAGGCGCGAGGCGACGAGCTTGCCGCGCATCCGCTCCAGCGCCTCGGACAAGTCGAAGTCCGGCGCGATGCCCGACAAGACCCCGTCCATCGTCACCATCGCCTTGAAGATCAGCACGAGGTCGGGCGGCAGCACCAGCCCCTGCTGCCGCAGCAGCGGGAAGAAGTCCGCGACC
Organism: Sphingomonas sp. IC081; assembly: GCF_006874585.1. Lineage (GTDB taxonomy): Bacteria > Pseudomonadota > Alphaproteobacteria > Sphingomonadales > Sphingomonadaceae > Novosphingobium. The sequence goes on along the minus strand of NZ_CP029761.1, from coordinate 813,272 downwards.
ATCGCGCTGAGCACCAGCGATCCCGTGCCGTGGCGCGCCACGAGGCGCTCGGAAGCGGCAAGCAGCCTTTCACGCGGGACCTCGCCGCTCTGCGACCAGGCCGCCAGCATGTCCGCCACGCCGCCGGGGTCGCCGCTGCGCAAGGCAAGGATGAAGGTCAGGAACTCGTGCTGGCGGCGCGGGCTGACATAGCCCACCGAACCGAGATCGAGCAGCGCCAGCCCGTCTCCGGGCAGGCATAAGAGGTTCCCCGGATGCGGATCGGCATGGAACCGGCCGCTCACCAGCACCATCTCCAGCACCAGCTGCGCGCCGAGCGCGGCGATGCGCGCGGGGTCGATGCCCGCCGCCCTGAGCGCCGCCGGATCGCGGGGCGGCACACCCTCGACATAGTCCATCACCAGCACCTGCTCGCCGGTCCATTGCCAGTGGATGCGCGGCACCGTGACCCGCTCCAGCGCGGCAAGATCGGCGCGCAGCAGGTCGGCATTGCGCCCCTCACCCGTAAAATCGAGTTCGGCGAGGATTTCGCGGCCAAGCTCTTCGATCATCGCGGCGGGCCGCATCCGGCGCACCGCCGCGCTGCGCGCCTCGGCGATGGCGGCAAGATGGCGCATCAGCCGCAGGTCCGCCTCCATGCGCGCGCGAATGCCGGGGCGGCGGATCTTCACGACCACCTCGGTGCCATCCTCCAGCCGCGCGCGGTGGACCTGCGCGATCGAGGCGGCGGCCAGCGGTTCAGGATCGAAATGCGCAAAGACGCTTTCCGGCGGCCCGCCCAGCGCGGCCTCGACGTCGCCGCGCAGCATCGCGAAAGGAATGCGCGGTGCATCGCTCTGGAGCTGCTCGAAAGCCGCGATCCACGGATCGGGCAGCAAGTCGCGCCGGGTGGCGAGGATCTGGCCGAGCTTCACGTAAGTCGGGCCGAGCGCCTCCAGCGCCGCGCGCGTGCGGGCCGGCAGGTCGCGCGCTTCCACGCCCTCGTCGGCGGCCCCGCCGCCCCGCCCCGGCCCCAGACCCAGACCCAGTCCCGGCCCCAGACCCAGCCGCATCGCCAGCGCCTCAAGGCCGAACCGGACGATCACCGCCGAGACTTCGGCCATCCGCCCCCGATCACGCGCGGCCACGGCTATCGACTTGAACATGCGTCGCTCCTTTTCGCGGTGGACAACCTGCGGCCGCCCCGCCCGGTTCCGCCTCCCGCTCCGCCTGCCCGCCCTCCCCCGGCGCCCAGCCGATTGGACAGCGATTGGACGCCGATTGGACAGCGCCCCCCGCGCGGGGTTAGGAACCCGCGCATGAGCGGCAGTTTAACCGGGGCGCTGAGGCCCCTCCTCGCGATAGTCCTGATTTCGGCGCTGGCGGCCTGCGGCGGCGCCCGCTACCGCCCGGTCAGCGACACCCCGGTGCGGGTCGGCCCGCCCTACACGGTGCGCGGCGTCACCTACACCCCCGCCCGCCAGCCGGGCTACGACGTGCTCGGCTATGCGACCTGGTACGGCAGCGAGTCCGGCAACCGCGCCGCCAATGGCGAACGCTTCCGCCCGGGCTGGATCACCGGCGCCCACAAGACCCTGCCGCTGCCGAGTTATGTCGAAGTCACCGCGCTCGACACCGGCCGCCGCATCCTGGTGCGCATCAACGACCGCGGCCCTTTCGGCGAAAGCGCGCGCGTGATCGACCTCTCGCGCGGGGCGGCGGAGGCGCTCGGCGTGCGCGGCAAGGGCAAGGCCGCCGTGCGCGTGCGCCTGGTCGAGCCCCCCGAAAAGGACCGCGCCGCCCTGCGCAAGGGCAAGGCGGCGCAGGAACTACCCCCGATCAGCCCGCAGACACTGGCGAACCTGCAATCGCAGTTCGAACGGGGTGTCGGCCCCGGCGTGGGCACGCGCTGAACCGGGATCAGCCATGCCCGTCAGTCGCGCTTGCCGCCGAACGCCCCCGCCATATAGACCGGGTCGAGCGGATGATTGGGATCGACCCCCTGCACGCCGCCGAACATCGCCGCCATCTCGGCAGCATCGGGTCCGTAAAATGAACCGTCGAGCCAGGCCGAGCCACGGAAGCGATCAAACTCGATGTTACCCGTAAACTTCGCCCCGAACTGGGTCGCCGAGAAGCCGTAACTTCCGAAATCGACGATGCGACCGTTGGCGCGGTTGACGCCGCTGATGTCCAGCGTTCCGACCGGGGAGGCAGCATTGCCAAAGTCGACCGACATGTGGGCAGTGCCACCCAGATCGAACCCATCGGTGGTGTTGGCGCCAATGCCGATAAGCGTGGCCGTGTACGTCGCCCTGCCGGATGACGGGAACGACACGGTGGGCACCCCAAAGTGGAAATACTCTCGATAGGTTCCCCATCCGTTTACGGCACCATCGGGGTTCGCTTGTTGGTAGTAGCCGAACGACGCATAGGTGAGCTTGATTTCGGGGTTGGCCGAGCCGACCCGATAGAGATTGAGAGACGCACCTGCGCCATTGTCGTAAGTCGTGAAGCGTCCGTCCGCACTTGTGGCCGCCTGGCTCGCCAGAAAGCGCACCGTACGATCGTAGGAATCGGAGTAGCTCCAGCTAGGCCCATCCGCCTCGTATCGCAGGTCGGCACCATCGCGAGCCGGCCACGAATATCCCATCAACGTACCATCGGCAGTGGACTCGTGGACCCACATTTGCGCAGCATAGAGGACAAAATCCTGACTGACGTTCAGGTTGACGAGATTGGTGTTGACCCCGGTGGTTCCCTTGCGCCCCATCACGGTCCCGACAATCCCACCATTTCCGGACGTGCCTTTACCATAAAAGGCAGCGCCGACTTCTTCGCTCTCGGGTCCGTAGAAGCGCCCATCGAAGGTACCGCTAAAGCCCGTCGTCGTGGCAAGCGAGAAATTGCCGCTAAACGCATTGCCCGACGCCATTGCCCCGGATCCCCGGAAGGCTGAAGGATAGAACCAGGACGAGCCATCAGACCAGTTCTCGCTAACCCCGACATCGACCAGCATCTGCCCGGAACCGAAGTCGACCGAGAGATTGCCTGCCCCGGCGTAGGAGGTAAGTCCCGCCGATCCCAATAGAACGACATCGTAAGTCCCGGCCCCACTGCGCGGAAGGTTCGCATCCGGGGTTTCGACGCCATAAGTGAAAGCGTCGATCGTGCCGTCGACCTTGCTGCTGTCCTGTCGGGTCCGCTCCCAGAAGCCGGAGCCGACATATTGGTAATTCAGGGCACCCGAGGTACCGGGCTTCGTCAGCAGAAGGCTGTCTTGGGTGTCCCCCTTCTTGCGCGAGTAGGTAACCTGATCGGCGTTCTGGTTATCGATATCCGCATTCGTGAAAGTCTGTGATCTCCCCGCCGTCGATACCGTATACCCCCCGGTCTTCGCGTCATACCCGAAAGTGAGGCTGGCTTTAGCAGCCGTCACTTTCGGTGCATCGCCGTTCAACGGATAGCTGCCAGTGCCGGTGGCCGCGTTGTTTGTAAAACTCTCGCTGACAAGCGGAGCGACGAGATCTTCGTTCGTGGGCGTAGGCGCCGGAGTGGGCGTAGGTGTCGGCGCCGGAGTGGGCGCCGGCGTGCTGTTGACGTCGCCGCCGCCGCCACCGCAGGCGGCCAGCATCAGGCTCAGCGTCGTCAGCGAAGTCATCGTGGCAAGCTTAAGAGGTCGCACCCTCGTCATGAACTCTTCCCCTGTTGCGATCAGAATGCCGAAGTGATGCCGAATTCGGCAGCCACGCGGCGGTAGTCGTAGATTTCGATGGTCGAGCGGTTGCGCTCCCAGCGCAGGCGCACCAGCGGCGCGAAAGTGCCGACGTGGAGCGCGCGCAAGGTCGCCGCGATGCTGGCCGAGTAGCGATCCTCCATCCGCCGTTTCGGATAGAGGAACAGCCGCTCGTCCGCTTCCAGCCGGCTGTAGCCCAGGGTGCCGACCAGCGTCGTGCGGCCCAGTTCGCGGAACAGGTAGGCCGAGACGCCGCCGCTCGCCAGCGAGTAGCCCGGATCGCGCACCGCCTCGCGGAACCCGTAGACCTGCAGGCCGCCGCCGAGCCGCGCCGAGAAGGCGCGGTCGAGGCTGACCGAGAGCGTGTAGTCCCAGCCGGTCTGCAAGGGATTGCGGCGGTTGTCGACATGGCTGGCCCCGCCCTCGACCCGCAGTTGCCCGCGCTTGCCCATCGGGTGCTGGATCGCCGCCGTGCCGCCCAGGCCCAGCGAATAGGGATCGAGCCCGTACCAGCGCCAGGTCGGCCCGGCCGACAGCGTCACCAGATCGCGGCCCGAGGTGAACTGCGGCCCGCTCTGCAGCGCCAGCGAGATGTCGTCGAAGCGGCTTTGCCGGTAGAGCGTCGCGCTGGTCGACAGCCGCGTCATCAGTTCGGCGCCCCGGGTCAGCCCCAGCCGGACATAGCCCTGCCCGCGCAAGTTGACGCCGAGCCCGGACCTGGCCTGGGCATCCTCGTCGAGCGTGAAATCGCCGATCACGGTGCCCAGCTTGTCGCCCCGGGTCGCGCGGTTGATGTTGCTGTCGGGCGCCAGCGCAAACTCGACCGAGCCGCCAAACGGCTTGTTCGCGGTGAGCGCGCGGCTGTAGAAGCGGACCAGCTGCTCGACTTCGGGCGGCAGGCCCGAGGCCGAGGCGGCGCGCAGTTCGCGGCGGGCGGCAGCCAGGTTGCCCATCTGCGCCTGCATGCGCGCCAGTTCGAGACGCACGCGCGCCGCGCCCGGCTTGTCGTCGAGAATCCGCCGGAGTTCGAGCGCGGCGTCGCCGTAGCGGCGCTGCTGGTCGCCCAGCATCATGGCCAGGCGGAAACGCGCCTCGGTGCGGATTTCGAGGTCGGGGTCCTGGGTCAGCGCGCGGTAGGCGGCCTCGGCCGTGGCGAAGTCCCCACGCGCGCGCGCCTCGTCAGCCAGCGCAAAGACTTGCGCGGCGGAAAAGTTTCCGGTGGCGGCTTGCGGGCCGGTCGCCAGCCCTGCGGCACGCGCGGGTCCGGTATCGGCAGGTGCTGCCGCCCCGTCACCCGGATCCTGCGCACACGCGCCGGTTGCGAGGCCCGCCAAGACCGCCGCAACCAGCCAATGTCGAATGGAAATATCGCACCCCTGTTTGTCAGGGCATTACGATAAAAACCAAGTACTTGTCCATATGTATGCAGGAAAATGGCCCCGGATACAGCGGTGCCAACAGCAATTGTCACCGTTACATTCCGCCGAGGCAGGTAACGCGCCCGGTTACGCGCCCCGGTTACGCCCCCGGTTACACGCCCGGTTATGGGGCTGCCTGCTCCGCATAAAGCTCGGCTTCCTTGCCGATCAGGATATCGGCCAGGAACCAGTAGGCCTCGCTCCAGGCGGCCAGCACCTCGTCGCTCGCCGCCTCGCCCAGCACGTCGCGGATCGCGGGCAGCAGCGCCTCGGCCACCAGCGGATAGTGCTCGGCCCTGACGCCGGTGTCGACATGGCGCTGGACCATGCGGGCAACCGCGCCGGTAAGGTTCTGCAGCTTGTCGACGTTCTGCGCATAACCAAGGATCGCGGCGGCGAGACGGCGCGGCTGCTCGCCCGATTCCTGCGCGGCCTGGTCGAACATCGCGCGCACGCCCTCGTTCTGGAACAATCGCTCGTACATGCGGGTGGTGATCGTCACGCCGTGCTCCTGGAGCGCGGGCGCGGTGGCCTTGATCGTGGCGATCGTGGTTTCGCTGAGAGGAGCTGCCATGGTCCGACTCGTCCTTGTCCTGCTAAAAGATGCAAACTGGATGCATCTATACGTGGCGGCAGAAAGATGTAAATAGGGGGCATCATTTAAGGAGAAGCCCGTGCGCCTCACCGCGCATACCGACTACGCCCTGCGCATCCTGCTCCATGCCGCGATGGATCCCGAGCAGCTGCTGTCGATCGCCCAGGTGGCGCAGGCCCATGCGATCTCGCGCAACCATGCGATGAAAGTGGTGAATGTGCTGGGCAATGCCGGCCTCCTGGAGACGGTGCGCGGGCGCGGCGGCGGCTTTCGCCTCGGCCGCGCGGCGGGGGACATCACGCTGGGCGAAGTGGTGCGGCTGACCGAACCCCATCTGCAGCCGGCCGATTGCGGCAACTGCCTGCTGCAGGCGGCCTGCGGGCTGACCGGCCTGCTGCGTCAGGCGGTCGGCGCTTTTCTCGCCGAACTGGATCGCCACACGCTGGCCGATGCCGCCGCGGGCACCCGCCTGCCGTTCATGCTAACGCCGCGCGCATGAAATAATCCTCACCGGGAACCTTCGGCATCCCCGTGCGTTTCACGATAAAGAGGAGAGAATGCCATGAATATCGGTGCCGAGATTCCGTTTCGCCGCAGCCATTTTGCGCGGCGTACGGGCTCGCTCATTTTCGACCGCCAGCGTGAAGACCGCCTGCGCCAGAGCACCGAGGGTGAACAGGCCCCGATGCGGATCTGGTCGAACGGTCGCTTCCGGCCGAACTGACGGCGCACCCGCACAAGGCACCGACCTGGCCGAGATCCCCCGGCGGCGGCGCAAGTCCTGAATGAAGGCGCCTGGCTTCAGGGCCTTGATGACAGGAACGGGTGACCGTCGACGCGCCGGAGCGCAACAAGCTTGCGCTCCGGCGTTGCCATGCTTGGCATATGCAAAAGCCCGAATGGCATGTTGCGCAATCACGCGCGCCCACCCCGGCAAGCGCTTGCAAGCCCCGGTTTTCTGCGCTTCAACCCGTTCACCGACCAATCGCGGCACCCCGCACCCCCGGCGCGATCCCTCGCGCCCCGCCCGGTGCCGCCGTCAGGAGAACTGATCGATGAAGACCCGGCTTATGGCCGCCGCCGCCCCGCTCGTACTCGGCGCCGGCCTGCTTGGAGGCATGCCCATGACTGCCCTTGCCAAGGATGCTCCGGCCAAGGATGCTGCCGCCGCTGCCGCCCCCGCCTACAGCGGCCCCTTCGCGCAGCCGAGCACCCTGCCCTTCCACGCCCCGGACTTCGCCCAGTACAAGGACAGCGACTGGCAGCCCGCCATCGAGGCCGCGATTGCCCAGAAGCGCGCCGAGATCGCCGCGATCGCCGGTAGCAAGGCCAAGCCCAGCTTCCAGAACACCGTCGTTGCCATGGAACGCGCCGGCGGCATGTACGACCGCGTCTCCAACGTGTTCGGCCAGCTCACCTCGGCCAATACCAATGACACGCTGGACGCCGCCGAAACCGCGCTGAGCCCGCAGATTTCCGCGCTCAACGACGACATCTACCTCAACGACGCCCTGTTCGCCCGCGTCAAGGCGGTGCACGACAGCGCCGCCGGCAAGGCGCTGAAGGGCGAGGACGCGATGCTGCTGTCCACCACGTACGCGCGCTTCGTCAATCGCGGCGCGCTGCTGGCGCCCGCGCAGAAGGCGCAGCTCAAGGAGCTCAACCTCGAAATCGCGACGCTGGAGACCAAGTTCTCGCAGACGCTGACCAACGGCACCGCCGCCCATGCGGCGGTGTTTGACAGTGCCGCCGAACTCAAGGGCATGAGCGCGGACGCCATCGCCGCGGCCGCCAAGCGTGCCGCCGATCTGGGCAAGCCCGGCAAGTACGTGATCCCGCTGCTCAACTTCACCCAGCAGCCGGCGCTGACCGAGCTTCAGAACCGCGATGCGCGCAAGAAGCTGTTCGAGGCCAGCGTGACCCGTACCAGCTCGGGCGACCAGTTCGACACCACCGGCATCGTCAGCCAGCTGGCGGTGGCGCGCGCCAAGAAGGCCCGGCTGCTCGGCAAGCCCGACTTCGCCACGCTGCAGATGTACAGCAGCATGGTCACCTCGCCAAAGCAGGCGATGGACTTCATGAAGGGCTTTGTCCCCGCCCTGCGCGCCCGCCAGGACAGCGAGGCGGCGCTGCTCACCGCGGCCGCCAGGGCCGACGGCGTGACCGGCGATCTCCAGCCCTGGGACTGGAGCTACTACGCCGAGAAGGTGCGCAAGGCGAAGTACGACCTCGACGAAAGCGCCATCAAGCCGTACTTCGAAGTGTGGAACGTGCTGGAAAACGGCGTTTTCTACGCCGCCACGCAGACGTACGGCATCACCTTCAAGCGCCGCACCGACCTTTCGGGCTACCACCCCTCGATGCGTGTCTACGAAGTGTTCGACAAGGACGGCTCGTCGCTGGCGCTGTTCTACTATGACCCGTTCTCGCGCCCCAACAAGAAGGGCGGCGCCTGGATGAACAACTTCGTCGACCAGTCCTACCTCACCGGCAACAAGCCGGTCATCGTCAACACGCTGAACATCGACCCGCCTGCCGACGGCCAGCCGCCGCTCGCCAGCTGGGACAACGTGACGACGATGTTCCACGAATTCGGCCACGCCCTCCACGGCTTCTTCGCCAGCCAGAAGTACCCCTCGCTCTCGGGCACCAGCACCGCGCGCGACTTCGTGGAGTTCCCCAGCCAGTTCAACGAGAACTTCGCCACCGTGCCGCAAGTGCTGCAGCACTATGCCAGGCACTACCAGACCGGCGCACCGCTGCCGGACGGCCTGCTCGACAAGATCGAGGCGGCGGGCAAGTTCAACCAGAGCGTGGCGCTGGGCGAGACGCTGACTTCGGCGATGCTCGACATGTCGTGGCATACGCTGACGCCCGAGGAGGCCGCGCAGCCGCCGATGGCCTTCGAGGCCAAGGCGCTGGCCGAAACCGGCCTGCGCACCGACCTCATCCCGCCGCGCTACAAGACCCCGTACTTCCGCCATATCTGGGACAACGGCTATGCGGCGGGCTACTACGCCTACATCTGGACCGAAGTGCTGGCGCACGACGGCTGGGCCTGGGTGGTGAAGAACGGCGGCATGACCCGCGCCAATGGCGACCACATCCGCGCCAGCTTCCTTGGCCAGGGCCACTCGAAGGACTTTGCGGTGATGTACCGCGACTTCACCGGCCACGACCCGAGCGTCGAGCCGATGCTCGAAGCCCGCGGCCTGACCGCCGGCCAGAAGTAGGAACGAACAAACGGCCAGGCCGGAACCTGCCCGTTTTTTCATGCGGTTTTCCGAATCGTCAGGTGATCCCGCCTGATTGGGAAACGCCCTAGGCGCGTTCGAGCAGCCGGTTTGCCTGCGCGCGCGCTTCCTCGGTCACTTCCGCGCCCGAGAGCATGCGGGCGATCTCTTCCTGCCGCTCGGCATCGCTGAGCGGGGTCACCGACGTACGCGTCACCGTGCCTTGCGAGGACTTGGCGATCATGAAATGCCGGTCACCGCGCGCCGCGACTTGCGGGCTGTGGGTGACCGCCAGCAGCTGCCCGCCCTGCCCTTCGCCATCCCGGCCGGCCCCGCCGCCGTTCGCCAGGCGTGCCAGACGCTCGCCGATGGCATCGGCCACCGCGCCGCCGACACCGCGGTCGATCTCGTCGAAGATCACCGTGGCGGCGCCGCCTTCTTCGGCCAGCGCCACCTTGAGCGCGAGGATGAAGCGCGAAAGCTCGCCGCCCGAGGCGATCTTGGCGAGCGGGGCGAAGTCCGCCCCGGGGTTGGTGCTGATGAGGAATTCCACCGCGTCCATGCCGTGCGCGCCCCAGCGGTCCTCGCCCAGCTTGACCACCGAAGTCTGGAACCGCGCGGCATCGAGCTTGAGCGGGGCGAGTTCGGCGGCGACCGCCTTGTCGAGCCGCTTCGCCGCCGCTCGGCGCACGTCGTGCAGCGCCTCGGCGTGCTTGCGGTACGCCAGCGCCGCCTTCTGCGCCGCCGCCTCGAGCCCGGCCAGATGCTCCTCGCCGCCCTCGATGGCGTCGAGCGCCTCGCGCATCTCGCGCATCCTGGCGGGCAATTCGTCCACCGCGCAGAGCTGCTTGCGGGCCGCGGCGCGCAGATCGAACAGCCGGGTCTCGATCCGGTCGAGTTCGTTGGGATCGAACGCCAGTGCCTCCGCCGCGCGTTCGAGCTTGTCCTCCGCCTCGCTCGCCTCGATCACCGCGCGGTCGAGCGCGGCAAGCGCATCGCCCAGCAGCGGATGCTCGCCGGCGATCCGGTCGAGCCGCCGGGCGCCGGTGCGCAGCTTCGCCAGCGCCGAATCGGACCCGCTCCACAAGTGCTGGAGCGCGGTGAGATCGTCGGTGAGCTTCTCGCCCTTCTGCATGTCCGCACGGGCATGGGCGAGTTCCTCTTCCTCGCCCTCCTGCGGGGCCAGCGCGGTGAGTTCGGCAAGGTGGGCCAGCAGCAGGTCCTGGTCCTCGGCCGCCTTGGCCACTTGCGCGCGGGCGGCATCGAGCGCGCCCTGGGCGCTGCGCCAGGTCTTCCACGCCGTTTCCACGACCGCCGCGTCACCGCCGGCGAACCGGTCCAGCAGCGCGCGGTGGCCCCTGGGGTTCACGAGGCCGCGATCGTCGTGCTGGCCGTGGATCTCGACCAGCGCGGGGGCGATCTCGCGCAGCAGGGCAACGCTGACCGGCTGGTCGTTGAGGAAGGCGCGGCTGCCGCCGTCGGCCTTGAGCTGGCGCTTGAGGATCAGCGGTTCGCCCGGCTCGATCTCGAGGTCCGCCTCGTCGAGCAGGCCGCGCACCGCGGCAGGCAGCGCCGCAAACTCGAAACTGGCGGTGACGCTGGCGCGGTCCTCCCCGGCGCGGACGAGGCCGCTGTCGGCGCGGTTGCCGATGACAAGCCCCAGCGCGTCGAGCAGGATCGACTTGCCCGCCCCCGTTTCACCGGTGAGAACGCCGAGACCGCGCCCGAAATCAAGGTCGAGCGCTTCGATCAGCACGATGTTGCGAATGGCGAGCCGGGTCAGCATGTTCGCGTTGCGTTCTAGCGAAAAGATTTTCGCCCGTCACGCCCCTATCGCACATCCGCACACGAAAACACCGGCCACTCCCAGGAGCGACCGGCGCCCAACGGGTTCGCGGGAATCCCGCCTCAGGCGGCGAGGTTACCCGGCGCGTGGCGGCGCATCAGGCGATAGGCGCGCTGGTACCACTTCGACTGCGGGTAGTTGTTTTCCAGCACCGCCGCGGCCTTCTGCGCCTCGTCCGGGATGCCGAGGGCGAGGTAACCCTCGACCAGACGGAACAGCGCCTCGGGCGTGTGGCTGGTGGTCTGGAAATTGTCGACGACATTGCGGAAGCGCAGCGTTGCCGCCAGCCACTTGCCGCTGTCCTCGTAGGAGCGGCCGATGGTCATTTCCTTGCCGGCGAGGTGATCGTTCACCAGGTCGATCTTGAGCTTGGCGTCCGAGGCATAAGGCGAGTTCGGATAGCGGCGCATCACGTCGGTCAGCGCCTGCTTGGCCTGTTCGGTGGTCTTCTGGTCGCGCGTCACGTCGCTGATCTGCTCGTAGTACGAGATCGCCACGAGGTAGTAGGCGTAAGGCGCGTCCTTGTTGCCCGGGTGGATCGAGAGGAAGCGCTGCGCCGACTGGATCGCCTTGTTGTAATCGCGCGAGGCGTAATAGCTGAAAGCGCTCATCAGCTGGGCGCGGCGGGCCCAGGGCGAATAGGGATGCTGACGCTCGACTTCGTCGAACAGCGCGGCGGCGGCGCGGGTCTGGCCCTTGTTCAGGCGGTCCTGCGCGGCGGCGTAGAGCGTGTCGACGTCGCGCGCGACATAGGCAGTGTCCTTGTTCTTGCCCCCCCGCCCGGCACAGCCGGCAGTGAGAACGAGAGCCCCGGTAGCGGCGGCAAGGAGAGCGATCTTGAAGCGCGAGCGTTCGAACATGGGGCCGGTCTATAGACAGCGCTTTGCTGAACGCCAAGTGAAGTTACGCGCCTTTACACTTTGGCGTGAGCGACCGCCTGGAAATTCGCGACCAGCGGATTTCGCGGACCGAGCGGGCAGCGGGCGGGGGAGCGGGCCGGCGGCCGGAAATATATCCGGGCAACCGCATTGTCTGCGCCTGCGGCCCTGCCATAGTGAATGGACAATGGCCGGTACCAACGCACTTTCCTCCCCCGTCATGTCCGACGCGCTCGTCATCCTGGGCGCGGCGGGCATCGTCATCCCCGTGTTCAACCGCTACCGCATCACCCCGGTGATCGGGTTCATCCTTGTCGGCCTGCTGGTCGGGCCGTTCGGGCTCGGCCGGCTGGTGTTCGACCATCCCTGGCTGTCCTGGGTGACGATCACCGATCCCGACGGGCTGGAGATCTTTGCCGAGTTCGGCATCATCCTGCTGCTGTTCTCGATCGGCCTCGAACTCTCGTTCGCAAGGCTCTGGGCGATGCGGCGATTCGTGTTCGGGCTGGGCTCGCTGGAACTGCTGCTGATCTGCGGTTCGCTGACTTTCGTCTTCGCCACGCTGGGCCAGAGCCTGACCGGCGCGATGGCGCTGGGCCTCGCGCTGGCGCTGTCCTCCACCGCGCTGGTGCTCAAGATCACCAATACGGGCACCCCGGTCGGCCGCGCGGCGCTGTCGATGCTGCTGTTCGAGGACATCGCCCTTGTCCCCATCGTCTTCCTGCTCGGCGCGCTGGCGCCCCATGCCAAGGGCGCGGGCATGGACGGCCTCATCCACACCCTCGTCTGGGGCACCGGGGTCGTCGCAGTGTTGCTGGTGGCGGGACGTTTCCTGCTGCCGCCGCTGTTCGCGCAGGCGGCGCGCACCAAGAGCCCGGAACTGTTCCTCAGCGCCAGCCTGCTGGTGGTCATCCTCGCCTCGCTGGCGACGGCGGCGACCGGCCTCTCGCCCATCGTCGGCGCGCTGGTCGCCGGGCTGCTGATCGCCGAGACCGAGTACCACACCGAGGTCGAGGAGATGACCGAGCCGTTCAAGGGCCTCGCCCTCGGCGTGTTCCTCATCACCGTGGGCATGCGGATCGACTTGTGGGTGGTGTGGGAGAACCTCGGCTCGATCCTGATCGCGACGGCGGGGGTGATCGTGCTGAAGGCGATCGTCACCAGCCTGCTGCTGCGCCTGATGGGCGCGCGGCGCGGCACGGCGGCGGAGACCGGCATCCTGATGTCGAGCCCTTCGGAAACCACGCTGATCGTGCTGAGCGCGGCAGGTGCGGCGCAGCTGATCCAGCCCGGCACCGCGATGTTCTGGCAGATCGTCACCGCGCTCGGCCTCACCGTCACCCCGGCGCTCGCCAAGATCGGCAAGATCATGGCGCGGCGCGTGGAAGGCGTGGAGGCCCCGCACCAGCCGGTCGAGGCGCCCGACAAGCCGCCGACGCTGATCGTCGGCTTCGGCCGCGTCGGCCATCTCGTCGCCGACATGCTGACCCGCCATGGCCGCCCCTATCTGGCGGTGGACAGCAATACCGACATCATCACCGAGGGCCGCCGCCGGGGCTATACCGTCGCCTTTGCCGATGCCGCGCGCGGCGATGCCATGCTCCGCCTCGGCGTCGCCAGCGCGGCGGCGGTGATCGTGACGATGGACGAGCCGGTCTCCGCCCAGCGCATCGTCCGCAAGCTGCGCGCCGATTTCCCGCACCTGCCGATCATCGCCCGCGCCCGCGATACCGACCATGCCGGCGTGCTCTACCGCGCCGGCGCCACCCATGCGGTGCCCGAGACGCTGGAAAGCTCGCTGCAACTGTCCGAGGCGGCGCTGGTCGAGATCGGCGTGGCGATGGGCCCGGTGATCGCCTCGATCCACGAAATGCGCGACGAATTCCGCGAGCAGATCATGGAACAGGGCGGCCTTGCGCAGAAACCGGCGCTGCGGTCGGGGCAACTGCGCGAGGCGGAGAAGGCCTGAAAGTCCGTTTGAAAATTCGCGAAACGCGAATTTAGCGGCTCCGGCCCTCTCCCCAAAATGCCCATTTGGCATTTTTCAAACGGACGCTGAACTTTCAGGAGAACGCCGATGCCAGCGATGAGGACCGCAGCCGCACACAAGCCCTTGCAGAATCTTGCGCAGAATCTTGCATGGCTGGCGTTTCCGCTCCTCGCCATAGCGCTGGCGAAACTGGCCGGACACAGCGAAATTGCCTGGCGCCACCCCCGCATCGCCGCGCTGCTGTTCGTGTGGATCGCCGCCGATACGCTGGTGCTCTCGCTGATGGCGCGCAGCACGGATCATCACCCCTCGCGGCAAGCCGTGCTGGCGCGGCTGGCGGCAGCGGCGCTGGTGGTCCTGCTCGGCGCGCCGCCTGCGGTGCGCATGGGGCTTGGCGCGATGCCCGCGATCTGGGTGGCGCTGATCCTGACGGTCCTGCTCCACACCGGCTGGTCGCTGCTGCGCGCGGGGCAAGCATGGCGCGGCGGCGCTCCCGGCGAGCGCTGGCACCGCGCGGCAATGCAGATCGTGCCCGAGCCGCTATGGCGCCTGGCCATGGCCGAAGTGACCGTGCTGCGCCTGGCGCTGACCGGCTGGCGCGCAAAACCGGACGTACCTGCGGCCGCCCTGCCCTTTGCCTACCACCGCCATCTCGCGCCGATGATGGGCGTGCTGCTGGCCCTGCAGGCGATCGAGATCGGCGTGATGGACGTGGTGCTGCGGCTGTGGAGCCCGCGCGTGGCCAACCTGCTGCTGGAACTGGGCATCGTGGCGCTGCTTTATTTCGTCGGCCTGATCCGCTCGCTGCGCCTGCGCCCGATCCTGCTGACCGCGGACGGCCTGACGGTCCGCAGCGGCGTGCTGGCCGAGCAGCGCATCGCCTTTGCCGAGATCGCGCAGCTCGCATCCGAAGTCACCGCCGCGGAAGTGAAAGCCGCCACAACGCGCAACATGGCGCTGCTGGCCTGGCCCAACGTGATCGTCCGCCTCGCCCGCCCCATCGCGCGAAAACCCCTGCTGCGGGAACGCCCGCCGATCCGCGCGCTCGCCTTCCGGGTCGACGATCCCGCCGCCTTCCATGCCGCGCTTGCCGCGCGCCTTTCCCAAGAAACCCGTTAACAAGCCCGGCCAATTGGTCCAGAGGCGCTCCTTTTTCGGAACATACGATGAGCGAAGACGAAAACCCCGCCGAAACTCCGGCAGAAGCCCCCGTCGAACCCGGCACGCTGGGGCGCACCCAGAAACGGCTGCTGCGCCGCATCTTCAATGGACGCACCACGCCGGTCGTGGTCGATGACCAGCCGTTCCTCACCTACAAGGAAGCGCTGCGTTACCTCGAAACGCTGCCGCAGGAGGCGATGGATGCGGCCTACGCAGTGATGAAGCCCTATGCCGACCGCAAAGCAGGCGATTGATCGGCCGGGATGGGGTGCGTTGCCGTCACCCCGCCCATGCCGAGCTTGTCGAAACATGGGGAGGCGCTGCGCCACGCCCGCCGGGGGCTTTGACAGGCCCAGCCTGAGCGGGTGGCGATGTCGATTTTGGATGCGAAACGGACATGAGGTCGGGTACGTTGCCAAGATGCTATCCCTAGTCCGCTTTTCATCCGCCGCGCCGCTGGCGGCGTTTCTTCTGGCCGCAGGAACTGCCAATGCCCATGCGGAGTGTTACGACGTAAAGATTGTAGGAAGTATCGTCAGTCAACACAGGGGCGAAGTCCGTGAACGCAAGGGCTTCATAAATTTTACGTTTCCCTACGCCCTTGAAATCGAGGTCAAAAAAGTCCTTGAAGGAACGGTAAAATCTTCTCGGTTGGCTGTCAGGTCCATTCAACACATGGCGGAGCCGTCTGAGCCACGCACCTGGAGGCTTCGACGTAATTCTGCAGGTTCTTATAATCGGGTTGAGGACGCGGAGCGCCGATGTTCGTTGCAGGCTCCTCCAGCCAAGCCTCTCCCGTCTGGATACCGTTAACCGCAATGGTGGCGCAAAAAGCCGCCCCAAACACCACATTCGCCCTAAGTCAAATACCCCTCGATCTGCCGCCACGCCGCCAGCTTGGCCGCTTTCGACATACTGGCATGGGCCCCGCTGGATGACGGCAGGTCGAGCAGCGCCCAGCGGCTTTCGCTACCGGATAGCTGCCGCCGCCCGTCCCTGGCCGCCTTGCCGCCGTTGAAACCGATCAGGCGCAGGGACGGCAGCGTTGCGGCGAAGGCGGCCAGATCGCGGTGCGTCGCCTCACGAATGGCGGTGTCGAGACTGCCCTGCCGCCGCGCGCTCTCGATCACGTCCCACAGGCCGACATGACGGCGCAGCAGCCGCGCGAGCCGCTCGGCATAAGGGGCGGCGGCAAGGTCCTGTTCGCCCAGCACTTCGCCCAGCAGCCACCAGAAGGCATTGCCGCGATTGGCGTAATACTCGCCCGCCGCCAGCGATTTCTCGCCGGGCAGGCTGCCCAGCAGCAGCACGCGGGTATCCGCGTCGGTTACCGGCGCAAAGGCGGTCTTGAGCGGGGTATCGGCCATGGCCTTTCAACACAAAGGGCGGGTCTGGACCCGCCCTCTCCTTTCCGTCACGCCGCCTTCTTCGCCGCGATCCAGCGGTCGACCGAGGCCGAGAGCACGTCGAGCGGCACCGGCCCCTGCGACAGCACCAGATCGTGGAAGGCGCGCAAGTCGAACTTGTCGCCCAGCGCCTTTTCCGCCTTGCCGCGCAGTTCGCGGATGCGGATCTCGCCGATCTTGTAGCCCAGCGCCTGACCCGGCCAGGAGATGTAGCGGTTCACCTCGGCATCGATATTGGCGTCGGTCAGCGCGGTGTTGGCCTTCATGAAGGCGACCGCGCGGGCCTTGTCCCAGCCCTTGGCGTGGATGCCGGTATCCACGACCAGACGGCAGGCGCGCCACAACTCGTAGGACAGTCGGCCCATCATCTTCTCGTTGGTATCGTAGAGGCCCATCTCCTCGCCGAGATACTCGGAATAGAGGCCCCAGCCCTCGACAAAGGCGGTGAAACCGGCCGCGTACTTGCGGACCGGCGGCAGGTCCTGCTCCTGCTGGAGCGCGATCTGGTTGTGGTGCCCCGGCACCGCCTCATGCGCGGTGAGCGCGGGCAGTTCCCAGAGCGGGCGCTGGTCCAGCTTCGAGGTGTTGACATAGTAATTGCCCGCGATCCCCGCCTCGGGCGAGCCGGGGAAATAATAGGCGGTGGTCGTGCCCTCGGCGGTTTCGGCCGGGATCGGCTTGATGCCGTAAGGCAGGCGCGGCAGCTTGCCGAAATAGCGCGGCATCATGCCGTCGATGCGCTTGGCCTGCAGCGCGGCGACCGCCAGCAGGTCCTCGGGAGACTTGGCGAAGTACTGCGGATCGCTCTGGATCTTGCGAATGAAATCGGCGCGGTTGGCATAGCCCGCCTTGCCCGCCACCGCGTCCATGCGCGCGGTGATGCGCTTCACTTCGTCGAGGCCGATCTGGTGGATCTGGTCGGGCGTGAGGTCGGTGGTGGTGTGGATGCGGGCCTGCAGCGCGTACCATTCCTTGCCCTGCGGCAGCGTGGAGGCGCTGTCGTTCTTGCGGCAGGCGGGCTGGTATTTCGCCTCGAACCACTTGCGCAGCCCCCGGTATTCGGGCGTCAGGGTGTCGCGGATGATGGTGACCGCACGGGCCTGCATCGCGCTCCACTCCGCCTCGCTGATCGAGGCCGGACGGGTGCGGGTGAAGGGCGCGTAGAAGCGGGTGTCCTCGGGCCTGCCCTCCACCGGGCCGGAGAGCGTCTGCGCGGTATTGCCCAGCACCGCGCACGGCAGCACATAGCCCTCCGCAATGGCGCGGTTGCTGATCTCCAGCGCCTGCGCGTTGTACCTGGGGAACTGGGCAAGACGGTCGAGATAGGACTGGTAGTCCGCCTTGTCGTTGAGCGGCAGCGAGTTCGCCAGATCGGCAAAACCCTGCGCCCAGTTCGAATAGGTGGTGAACAGCATCATCCGCTCGCCGAAGCGGTTGCCGTCGATGTCGTCCTTGAGCATGCGCATCAGCACGCCCTTGTTGGTGCGGCCACCTTCCGACAGCTGCGCATCGGGAATGGCGGCGAGCTGGTCGTAGAAGCGCTGCTCCTGCGCCGCGTTGCGGTCGGCGGCGGCAAGGCTCATGTCGGGCATCTTGCCGTCGGCGCCGTGGTCGCCCAGCGTCGAGGCAAGGAAGGGATTGATCGTCAGCGTCCACGTCCAGTGCGCGTCCAGCACCGCCTGAAGCTGCGTTTCCGCCGCGGAGGGCGCTGCGGCGACGGGCGTCTGGGCTTGTGCAGGCGCGGCCAGTGCGCTCGTGGCCAGACCGCTCGTGCAAAGCAGCAGCGCCAGCGCCAGCGAGCCGCGCACACGGCGCGCGGTAGACATGCGATCGATCATGGTAGTCCCCCGGGGATCTCAAAAGATGGCGCGGAACCTGCAATCTCGCCAAAGGCTTGGCAAGGGCGGCGCCCGGCTTTTTACAGACCTTCCGAAACGCGCGGCTCGAACACCGACCAGCCGGTGCGCTGCACCAGCCGCTCCAGCGCGAGCTGGCCAAGCTGCGAATTGCCGCTGGCGTTGAGCCCGGGCGACCAGACCGCGATGCTGGCGATCCCCGGCGCCACCGCGAGGATGCCGCCGCCCACCCCCGACTTGCCCGGCAGGCCGATGCGGTAGGCGAAGTCGCCCGAGTTGTCGTAGTGGCCGCAGGACATCATCAGCGCATTGATGCGCCGCGCGCGCTTCTCGGTGATGACGCGGTGACCGTCGGACACCCCGCCGCCCATCAGGAAGCGCCCCGCCATCGCCAGCTGGCGGCACGACATGGCGAGCGCGCAGAAGTGGAAATAGGTGCCCAGCACCAGGTCGACCTCGCCCTCGATATTGCCGAAGGCGCGCATGTAGTTGGCCAGCGCCTTGTTGCGGAAGCCGCTGTCCTGCTCGGCGCGGGCCACGGTCTCGTCGATGGCGATGGTATCGTCGCCCGCCAGTTCGCGCACGAATCGCAGCATCTGCCCGATCGCCTCGCGCGGCTGCAGCCGCCCGAGCAGCACGTCGCACACGACGATGGCGCCCGCGTTGATGAAGGGGTTGCGCGGGATGCCGTGCTCGGTCTCGAGCTGGACGATGGAGTTGAACGCACTGCCCGAAGGCTCGCGCCCGACCCGCTGCCAGAGCTGGTCGCCCACCGCGCCGAGCGCCAGCGTCAGCGCAAAGACTTTCGAGATCGACTGGATCGAGAACGGCTCCTCGGCATCCCCAGCGGTGTGCACGGTGCCGTCGGCCATGACCACCGCGATCCCGAACCGGGTGTCGGGCACCAAGGCCAGCGGCGGGATATAGTTCGCCACCTTGCCGCGATTGTCGGCAAAACGCAGTTCCTCGGCGATCCCGGCGATCAGGGTGGGGATCGGGGTCATGGGGTACCGGGTTCGCCGCCGTGATGCGCCACGGCAAGGCCGTAAGGCTGCTTCAGGGGACGCAGCCGGAATGCGTCATCCCAGGACGATGCCTCCGCCTGCCCCGGCGATGACAGCCGTGCCCGAAACGCGTTCCCGGCCGGTAGCAGTTCAACCTCGGTAATGAGATCATCGCCGCCGCCCGAGCCTTCATAATGCTCGACAAACCGGAGCCGATACCGCCCATCCACAAGCCTGACCGGCACGATGTGCGACACGTTGCACCAGCCCTCGCACAGCACGACTTCGGCCATCAGCCTTTCGTCACTGCGAAACAGCCGAAGCTCCAACCCACCAAGATCGCCGGTCTCGCGCGATTCATGGACCGAACTGAAGATGCCTTCCGGAAACGCGGTCGCCTGCGCCGCCACACAGGGCGGCGCGGAGCAGAAGAAGGCAGCGTAAAAGACAAGGCCAAAGACAAGGCGAAAGCCGGGGCGAAAGCCGGGGCGGGCCGCGCCGGGCCGATTTCGCCCCGGCCCACGCCTCGGCATATGCAAGCTCACCCCGCCAGCGCCGCCTTGACCGCGGCGATGGCCTCGGCAGCCTTGTCGCCGTCGGGGCCGCCGCCCTGCGCCATGTCGGCGCGGCCGCCGCCGCCCTTGCCGCCGAGCGCTTCCACGCCCTTGCGCACGAGTTCGACCGCGCTGATCGTGCCGGTGAGGTCATCGGTGACGGCAGCGGCGATCGCCGCCTTGCCCTCGTTGACCGCGACGATCGCCGCCACGCCCGAGCCGATGCGCTGCTTGGCCTGATCGAGCAGGCCGCGCAGGTCCTTGGGGTCGAGCCCTTCGAGCACCTGCCCGGAGAAGGTCACGCCGTTGATCGTCTCGTCGGCGTTTTCCGCCCTGGCCGAGCCGCCGCCCAGCGCCAGCGCCTTCTTCGCCTCGGCGAGTTCACGCTCCAGCTTCTTGCGCTCGTCCATCAGCGCGGTGACGCGGGCCTCGACTTCTTCCGGCGTCGTGCGCAGCACGCTGGCGGTGCTCTTGAGCGCGTCCTCGCGGGCGACCAGCCACTGGCGCGCACCTTCGCCGGTCAGCGCCTCGATGCGGCGCACGCCCGAGGACACCGCGCTTTCCGAAACGATGCGGAAAATGCCGATGTCGCCGGTGGCGCGCACGTGGGTGCCGCCGCAAAGCTCGACCGAATAAGTATGCTCGCCCGAGGCGTCCTTCGAGGTGGTGCCCATCGACAGCACGCGCACTTCATCGCCGTACTTCTCGCCGAACAGCGCCATGGCGCCGGCCTCGATGGCGTCTTCGGGCGTCATCAGGCGGGTGAGCACGGGGTCGTTGGCGCGGATCTCGGCGTTCACTTCCGCCTCGATCGCGGCAATGTCCTCGGCGGAGAGCGCGGTCGGGTGCGAGAAGTCGAAGCGCAGCCGCTCGGCCGCGACCAGCGAGCCCTTCTGGGTGACGTGGCCGCCCAGACGGCCGCGCAGCGCCGCATGCAGCAGGTGCGTCGCCGAGTGGTTGGCGCGCACGGCATCGCGGCGCGCCACATCGACGGTGAGGTTGACGGCATCGCCGACCTTGATCGTGCCCGCCTCGACCGTGCCGGTCATCGCGTGCAGGCGGCCCAGCGGCTTGGCCGTATCGGCAACCGCGATCTTCAGGCCCGCATTGGTGGTGATCGTACCGGCATCGCCGACCTGACCGCCCGATTCGCCGTAGAACGGCGTCTGGTTGGTCAGCACGGTCACTTCGTCACCGGCAGCGGCGGAGGCGACTTCCTTGCCGTCCTTCACCAGCGCCACCACCTGGCCTTCGCCAAGGGTAGAGGTATAGCCGGTGAACTCGCTCGCACCTTCGCGCTCGGCAATGTCGAACCAGACTTCGCTGTCGGCGGCCTGGCCCGAACCCTTCCATGCGGCGCGCGCGGCAGCCTTCTGCTGCGCCATCGCCGCGTCGAAACCGGCACGGTCCACCGCGATGCCGCGCGAACGCAGCGCGTCTTCGGTGAGGTCGTAAGGGAAGCCGTAGGTATCGTAGAGCTTGAACGCGGTTTCGCCCGGCAGCTCGCCGCCCTCGCCCATGGTGCCGGTGGCTTCGTCGAGCAGCTTGAGGCCGTTGGCCAGCGTGCGGCGGAACTGCACTTCCTCGCGCTCCAGCGTTTCCTGGATCAGCGGCTGGGCGCGGCCGAGTTCCGGATAGGCCTGGCCCATCTCGGCCACCAGCGCGGGCACCAGACGGTGCATCAGCGGCTCCTTGGCGCCCAGCAGGTGCGCGTGGCGCATGGCGCGGCGCATGATGCGGCGCAGCACGTAGCCGCGGCCCTCGTTCGAGGGCAGCACGCCGTCGGCCAGCAGGAACGAGGTCGAGCGCAAGTGATCGGCGATGACGCGGTGGCTGGCGCGGCTGTCGCCCTCGGCGGCAACCCCGGTCAGGCTTTCCGACGCGGCGATCAGCGCCTTGAAGGTGTCGATGTCGTAGTTGTCATGCACGCCCTGCATGACCGCCGAGATGCGCTCCAGCCCCATGCCGGTATCGATCGAGGGCTTGGGCAGGTTGCCGACGATCTCGCCGGCCGACTGCTCGAACTGCATGAACACGAGGTTCCAGATCTCGATGAAGCGGTCGCCGTCCTCTTCCGGCGATCCCGGAGGGCCGCCCCAGATGTGGTCGCCGTGGTCGAAGAAGATCTCCGAGCACGGGCCGCACGGGCCCTCGTCGCCCATCGCCCAGAAGTTGTCCTTGGTGGGGATGCGGATGATCTTGGATTCCGGCAGGCCGGCGATCTTCTTCCACAGGTCGAAGGCTTCATCGTCGGTGTGATAGACGGTGACCAGCAGCTTCTCGACCGGGAGGCCCCATTCCCTGGTCAGCAGGGTCCAGGCGTGGGTGATCGCCTGTTCCTTGAAATAGTCGCCGAACGAGAAGTTGCCCAGCATCTCGAAGAAGGTGTGGTGGCGCGCGGTGTAGCCGACGTTGTCGAGATCGTTGTGCTTGCCGCCGGCGCGGACGCACTTCTGCGAGGAGGTGGCGCGCGGCGTGGCACGGGTTTCAAGGCCCGTGAACACGTTCTTGAACGGCACCATGCCCGCGTTCACGAACATCAGCGTCGGGTCGTTGTACGGCACGAGCGGCGCTGACGGAACGGCCTCATGGCCGTTCTGGGCGAAGTAGTCGAGGAAGGACCGGCGGATCTCGTTGGTCGTGTGCATGAGGCGCCGATAATGCAGCCGCGCAGGCTCGGCAAGCGGGATACCGCAGTCAGACTGTTCGGGAATTGCGATATCCCGCCCGCCGTGGCGGGAACGCCACCCTGAGCGCGGCCT
Source organism: Sphingomonas sp. IC081 (assembly GCF_006874585.1). Lineage (GTDB taxonomy): Bacteria > Pseudomonadota > Alphaproteobacteria > Sphingomonadales > Sphingomonadaceae > Novosphingobium. Next base: position 790,854 of record NZ_CP029761.1, on the reverse strand, counting down.
TGCGCGCCGCCCGGAAAGCGGCGCAAAATCGTATACCCTCAGGATTGCCTTTGCTCCCGGCCCCGTCCTAGGGTGCGCGCGACAAGGGTCGCACCACCGTCAAGACACGCCTCAACAAGGGGAAATTTCATGGATCGCCGCTCATTCCTGGGGCAGGCCAGCGTGGCCGCACTGGCCGCCGGGCTTCCGTCCGCCGCCTTTGCCGCCGCTTCGGCCAAACCCGCAGACCAGAAACTGCGCACGCTGCTCGACACGATCTTCAATGACCGCCTGACGCAAAGCCCCGAAGGCGCGACCCGCCTCGGTCTCGACACCGGCAAGAACGCGGCTCTGAAATCGCAGCTTTCCGGCCGCAGTGCCGCCGACAGCGCGAAGGACCTTGCCCGTTCGCGGCAGGAACTGGCCTCGATCAAGGCGATCGGCCGCACGGGTCTCGGCGAGGATGCCGCGCTCGACTACGATGTCGTCACCTACCAGCTCGAACGCTCGATCGCCGGGCAGGAGACCTTCACCTACGGCTCCAGCGGCGGCCGCTTCGCGCCGTACCTGATCAGCCAGCTCTCCGGCGCCTATCAGGACGTGCCGGACTTCCTCGACACCCAGCACCGGGTGAAGGACGCCTCTGACGCCGATGCCTATGTGGCGCGCCTCGGCGCTTTCGCCACCGTTCTGGATCAGGAAACCGAACGCCAGGGCGCCGATGCCGCGCGCGGTGTCTTCGCGCCGGACTATATCCTCGACACGGCGCTCAAGCAGTTCGCCGCCCTGCGCGACAAGCCGGCCGGCGAAACCGGCCTTGTCACCGGCTTTGCCGCCAAGCTGGCCAAGGCGGGCCTGCCTGCGGACCGCGCGGCCGATGCGGCGAAAGTCGTGGCAGAGAAGGTGTTCCCGGCGCTCGACCGCCAGCGCGCGCTCGTCACCCAGCTGCGCGCCAAGGCCACGCATGAGGCCGGTGTGTGGCGCCTGCCCGATGGCGATGCCTATTACGCCTCGGCCGCCGAAGCGGCAACGACGGTGCGCCTCAGCGGGGACGAGATCCACCAGATGGGTCTCGATCAGGTGGCTGAGATCAGCGGCCGGATCGACGGTATCCTCAAGGCACAGGGCATGAGCCAGGGCACCGTCGGCGAGCGGCTTGTGGCGCTCAACCAGCGGCCGGACCAGCTTTTCCCCAATACCGACGAGGGCCGCGCCGCCCTGCTGGCCGAACTCAACGCGCAGATCCTCAAGATGCAGCCCCGCCTGCCCGAGCAGTTCGCAGTCCTGCCCAAGGCCCCGGTGGAAGTGCGCCGCGTGCCGCCCGCCATTCAGGCCGGCGCCCCGGGCGGCTATTACCAGAACGCCTCGCTCGATGGTTCACGCCCGGCGATCTACTACATCAACTTGCGCGATACCTTCGACCGGCCGAAGTTCGGCCTCGCCACGCTGACGCACCACGAGGCGGTGCCGGGCCATCACCTGCAGGTCATGCTCGCGCTCGAATCGCAGGACATCCCGATGATCCGCCGCCGCGGCGGCTTCAGCGGCTACAGCGAAGGCTGGGCGCTCTATTCGGAGCAGCTGGCCGACGAGATGGGCATGTTCGACGGCGATCCGCTGGGCCAGGTCGGCTACCTGCAATCGCTGCTGTTCCGCGCGACCCGCCTCGTCGTCGATTCCGGCATGCACGCCAAGCGCTGGAGCCGCGAGAAGGCGACCGACTTCCTGATCGCCACCACCGGCATCGCCCGCGGCCGCAGCCAGGGCGAGATCGACCGCTACACCGTCTGGCCGGGCCAGGCCTGCAGCTACAAGATCGGCCATACCATGTGGGTGAAGCTGCGCGACGAGGCCCGCGCCAAGGCGGGCGACAAGTGGGACCCCAGGGCGTTCCACTCGGTGCTGCTGAAGGGCGCCCTGCCGCTCGCCGTGCTCGAGAAGCTGGTGCGTTCGCGTTACGCCTGAGTGCTTGCCCTGCTTTCTTCGGCGATGTCGCGAGAAGGAAGCGGGGCCCCCGCCTTCGCGAGGGCGACGGTGATTTTTACGTTCAACTCCAATTTTTAAACGAAAATGCCCCGGCCCTTGCGGGACCGGGGCATTTTCATGCCTGAGAAGACCGCCGGGCTTATTCGGCGTCGTCTTCCGCCGAGGGACCGACCATCATTTCCTCGGCAAGGCCTTCGGTGCGGGCGCGGATCGCCTTTTCGAGGCGGTCGCAGACTTCGGGGTTCTGCTTGAGGTAGGTCTTCGCGTTCTCGCGGCCCTGGCCGATGCGGATCGAATCGTAGCTGAACCACGCGCCGGACTTCTCGACGATGCCGGCCTTGACGCCGAGGTCGAGAATCTCGCCGATCTTCGAGACGCCTTCGCCGTACATGATGTCGAATTCGACCTGCTTGAACGGCGGGGCGACCTTGTTCTTGACGATCTTCACGCGGGTGGCGTTGCCGACCACTTCGTCGCGGTCCTTGATCGCGCCGGTGCGGCGGATGTCGAGACGGACCGAGGCGTAGAACTTCAGCGCATTGCCGCCCGTGGTCGTCTCCGGGTTGCCGTACATCACGCCGATCTTCATGCGCAGCTGGTTGATGAAGATCACCAGGCAGCGCGAGCGGCTGATCGAGCCGGTCAGCTTGCGCAGCGACTGGCTCATCAGGCGGGCCTGGAGGCCGACGTGGCTATCGCCCATCTCGCCTTCGATTTCGGCGCGGGGAACCAGCGCGGCGACCGAGTCCACCACCAGCACGTCGATCGCGTTCGAACGGACCAGCGTATCGGTGATTTCCAGCGCCTGCTCGCCGGTATCGGGCTGCGAGACGATCAGTTCGTCGATATTGACGCCCAGCTTCTTGGCATAGACCGGATCGAGCGCGTGTTCGGCGTCGATGAAGGCGGCGGTGCCGCCCATCTTCTGCGCTTCGGCGATGCAGTGCAGCGCCAGCGTGGTCTTGCCCGAGCTTTCCGGGCCATAGATCTCGATCACGCGGCCACGCGGCAGGCCGCCGACGCCAAGCGCGATGTCGAGGCCGAGCGAACCGGTGGAGATCGCCTCGACCTGCATCGCTTCCTTGGAGCCCAGCTTCATCGCCGAACCCTTGCCGAATGCCTTGTCGATCTGCGCGAGGGCGGCTTCGAGCGCCTTCTGACGGTCCATCGCTTCCTTTTCCTTGCCTTCCTGGATCAGCTTGAGCTGAGCAGCCATTTCACTTCCCCTTTGCTACCGGCATCACCGGAAAGGTCAACGTCACGCGAGGGGATGTATCGCTTTTGTTCACGTAGAACAAGAGGGGAACTTTGGCAGTTTTCCGTTTTTTAATGAGAGGCCGTTCGCGCCAGAACATCCCCGACTTTTTCGGAAAGCTGCTGAACCGAGAAGGGCTTGGGCATGAACCAGGCGTTGGCGATGCCGATTTCCTTGCGCAATTGCTCCTCGGCATAGCCCGACATGAACAGCACCGGCAGCCCCGGCGCGATTCTGCGGATCTCGCGCGCCATCGCCGGGCCGTCCAGCGTCGGCATGACGACATCGGAGACGACCAGATCGAAGCGCCCGCCCTGCTGCACGCACTCGAGGCCTTCCTCGCCGTCGCGCGCGCAGGTGACCTGATAACCCTGCCGAGTCAGCGCGCGTTCGGCGACCACCCGCACCGGATCCTCGTCCTCGACCAGCAGGATCGAGCCGCCGCCCGCCCATTTGCTGGGCGCCGGTTCGTCCTTGGCGGCGGGCAAGGCGATCTCCCCCGGGGCCATGTGATGGACCGGCAGGTAGACCACGAAGCGCGTGCCCTGCCCCACTTCGCTTTCCGCGAAGATGAAGCCGCCCGACTGCTTGACGATGCCGTAGACGGTGGAAAGGCCGAGGCCGGTACCCTTGCCCTGTTCCTTGGTGGTGAAGAACGGCTCGAAGATCTTGCCGAGATGCTCGGGCGGGATGCCGCCGCCGGTGTCTTCCACGATCAGTGCGGTATAGTCGCCCGCCGGGATGATCTCGCTGCGCATCGCCCGCACGTCGGTGGTGGTCACCCGGTGGGTGGCCAGCGTCAGCGTGCCCGAGCCGTCGCTGCCCTTCTTCATCTGCATGGCGTCGCGGGCGTTGACGGCCAGGTTGACGATCACCTGTTCCAGCTGCGTCGGGTCGGCGCGCACCGGCCCGAGATCGCGGTCGTGGGTGACCACCAGCTGGATCTTCTCGCCGATCAGGCGGCGCAGCATCTGCGAGACGTCGGCCACCACGTCCGGCAACTGGAGCACTTCGGGGCGCAGCGTCTGCTGGCGCGAGAAGGCCAGCAGCTGGCGGGTCAGCGAGGCGGCGCGGTTGGAGTTGGCGCGGATCTGCTGGATGTCGTCATAGTCGGAATCGCCCGGCGTATGGCGCATCAGCATGAGATCGCAGGTGCCCAGGATCGCGGTCAGCACATTGTTGAAGTCATGCGCGACGCCGCCGGCAAGCTGGCCCACCGCCTGCATCTTGGTGGCCTGCGCCACCTGCCGCTTGAGGCGGGTCTCCTCCGAAGTGTCGGTCAGGCCCAGCAGCACCGCCGCCTCGCCAAGGCCGCGCACCCCGGCAAGGCTGAGCGAGACCGGATCCTCGGGCAGCGCGGCCAGCCGCACGGCGATGTCGCCGGCAGCGGCGGGCCCCTGCGCATAACGGCGGATCGCCTCGGACAGCGCGCGCTTGTCCTCGCGGGTGACCAGGTCGATCGGATAAGTCGGCGGATGCTGCCCCTCGCGCCCCGCCGCGCGCATGAAGGCGGGGTTGGCGAACAGCAGGCGGCCGTCGCGGTCGGCCATGGCGAGGCCCAGCGGCAGCTGGCTCATCAGCGCCTCGAGATGGGGCGAGGCCGCGCTGCTGCTGCTGCCCGTGCCGATGCCCTGGGCGGCATCGACCACCAGCATCAGCGATGGCGTCGTATCGGGATCGGGTTCGCCGGGAAGATCGGGATCGGCCACCGGCACGTGATAGAGCACCAGCGGCCCGCCGCGCCCGCCATCGCGGGCCCAGCCGATCCGCTCGCCCTCTTCCTGGCTGAGCATCGCCACAAAGTCCTGCCCGGTCAGGTCGGCCTGCGGATCACCCGCCGCGCGCTGCGCGAAGCCGGTGCTGGCGGCGCGGATCGTGCCGTCGGGATCGACCAGCGCCGCGCAGATGCCCGAGCGGGCCAGCCCCTCGCCCAGCTTGCCGCCGATCTGGCGGGCGACGTCGCCGACCAGATCGACCGCGTTGACCGACTGGATGCGCCAGACCAGGAAATCCTCGCCGCGCCCCGCACGGCGCACGTCGATGCGCCAGTCGGCCTCGGTCGCGCCCGTGCCCGAGCCCGCACCTGCCCCCGTGCCCGCACCTGCCCCCGAGCCCGCCATCCCGCCGCGCACCAGGGTGCTGGCCTGTCCGTCGCGCCAGACGGTGCGGACGAGTTCGGCGATCGGCTCCTTCGCCGCCTCGCCGATCGGCAGCCGCGAGGGATCGTGGCCGACCCCGAACCAGCTTTCGTAGGCGGAATTGGCGCAAGTGAGCCGCCCTGCCCGATCGGTCAGCGCGATGGCCACATCCTCGCGGTCGATCGCGGCGACCGTCACCGACCAGTCGGGCAGCGCGAACTCGACTTCGGCCTCGGCCACCCGGCGCCGCGCCAGCGACCAGGCGAGCGCGGCAAAGACCAGCAGGGCACCGGCCAGCACCGCCGCCAGCAGCCCGTCCCCGCTCACCAGCCAGACCAGCAGGACACTGATCGCAAGCGCCGCGCCGACCACGCCCACGTCGCCGAGCGGGCTGCGCGGCATGCCGGAACCTGCGCCGATGCGCTTCCGGCCTGCGGTCATACGATGCCTTCCCGGTCACCCTCGCCCGCCGCATCCTCCGGCAAGGCGTCGCGGAACAGCGAGCGGTGGCGACGGGCGCGGTGCTTGTGGCCGATCCAGTAGCGCCAGAACCAGATGGTGAGGAAATAGCTGACCACGGCGGCGACCACCGACTGGATGAACAGGCCGATCACCACTGCCGGCGCGGTGTCCGACAGCATCCAGCCCCGCCACTGCGCCAGACTTGCGCCTTCCCGCACCATCACCTCCACGGTCGCGATATCGGCATGGTAACCGAAGCTGTTGCCGATCGCCACGGCCAGCGGCAGGATGATGAGCAGGGTCGTCACCGGATTGGAGACGAACGTGATCGCGGCGGCGAGCGGGATATTGCCGCGCAGCGGCACGCACATCAGCGCCGCGCCGACGATCTGGACGCCCGGGATCAGCGCGAAGATGCCGATGAACATGCCCACCGCCACCCCGCGCGGCACCGAGCGGCGGGTGAAGCGGAACAGTTCCGGGCGCCGCGTGAAGGGCGCGGTGAAGCGGTTCGCCTCCAGCTGCGCGTGCGTCGGCATCTGGCGGTGAAGCCAGGCGCCGAGGCGGTGGAGCAGCGCGCTCACCCGTGCTCGCGCAGGATGCGGCCCTGTTCCCGCTTCCAGTCGCGCTCCTTGATCGTATTGCGCTTGTCGGCCGCGTTCTTGCCCTTGGCCAGCGCCAGTTCGACCTTGGCGCGCCCGCGTCCGTTGAAATAGACCGAGAGCGGCACCAGGGTCATGCCCTTGCGCTCCACCGAGCCTTGCAGGCGGGCGATCTCGCGCTCCTTGAGCAGCAGCTTGCGGGGCCGCTTGGGCGTATGGTTGAAGCGGTTGCCGTGGCTGAATTCGGGCACGTTGGAATTGACCAGCCAGCACTCGCCGCCCCTGATCTCGGCATAGGCCTCGGCAATCGAGCCTTCGCCGAAGCGCAGCGACTTCACCTCGGTACCGGTCAGGACGATGCCGGCCTCGAAGACCTCGTCGATGTGGTACTCGAAGCGCGCGCGGCGGTTCTCGGCGACGGACTTCTTCTTGTCGAATGTGGGGTGCTGCGGACGTGCCATATCGAAGCGGCATTTAGGGATTCACGCGGCAAAAGGAAACGCCCGTTTGCGCGATTTGCGACCGTGCGGACGGTAAAGCCCATGGATGACCCCGCAAATCCCGCCCCAGCCGTGATGAAAATCACTGTCAGGTCTCGCCGAAACGCTAAAAGTCGCCCTGTAACAGCTATTTAGGTCGTAAACTCAGCAACAGCGCCATCGAGGTTTGAAGCAAAATGGCTCAGCGGCAGGAGGGAAGGCGCTGGAATATGTCCATATTTCAAGACTTCCCGACGCAGCGCGGGGCCATTTTGGTCAAATCCCGCAGGGACGCCCAAATGGCTTCCATCTCGAACCGAAGCTGCCTTGGACGGGCAACCAGCCCGCCCGGCGGCAACTTCGGCCCGAGCTGTTCGCCATTTGGGCGCCTCGATGGCGCCGTTGCTGAGTTTACGACCTAATCGTGCAATCGCGAATTGGGGCGCTTGCTGTTCCGGGCGGCTTGCGGAAACAATGCGGCCATCCGGAAACAAGGTCCGGCCAGGGGAATATTCTTGAAAATGACGACACGGGGCAGATGGGCGCTGGCGGCGCTCACTTCGATCATCACGCCGATTCTGGCCGCCCAGCCCGCGCTGGCCGCGGACGGCAGCGCGGCATTACCGCCTGCCGCCCAGCCCGCGGCCCAGCCTGCCGTTTCCGCACCGCCGCCGCTCGACGCCTATGGCGAACTGCCCAGGGTCGAGGATGCCGCGCTGTCGCCTGACGGGACCAACATCGCCAGCATCAGCCAGGTCGACGGGCAGCGCCGGCTGCTCATGGTCAACGCCAACGGTGACGTGCTGTTCAACGCCTCGACCGGCACCGGCAAGGTCCGCGCGATCGAATGGGCGGACAACGAGACGATGCTGCTCACCACCAGTTCCACGGTGTCGCTCAACGGGTTCGCGGCGGCCAAGTACGAACTGACCGGGACCTACCTGATCCCGATCAAGGGCGGCAAGGCAGGCATGGTGTTCGGCAAGACCAACGGCATCGCCGACACCACCCGCGGGCGCTACGGCATCCGCACGGTCGACGGCAAGACGGTGGGCTTCTTCGGCGGGATCGCGCTGGAGACATCGGGCCCCGAGGCGCATTTTGTCCATGGCCGCACGACGCTCTACGCCGTCGACATCAGGAGCAACCGCCCGCGCATGGTCGCCCCCGCGCCGGCCGAGGATCACTGGCGTGACTGGCTGGTGGACGGCAGCGGGCAGGTCGCCGTGCTGCTCGACATCGACGAGAACAAGGGCGTCTGGAAGATCACCGTGCCCAGGGGCGCGGAACTGGCGCGCGGGATCGACCCCACCGGCCACGTCAGCCTGATCTGCTTCGGCAAGGACGGCACCACCGCGATCTACGCCATCGACGACAGCGAAGGCGCCTCGCACTGGTACGAAGTGCCGCTGGCGGGCGGCGAGGCGCACGAGATCTTCGGCGAAGACAAGATCGAGCGCATCTTCGTCGACCGCGCGAACGCGCGCCTGCTCGGCTACCGGATCGATGCCGAAGTGTCGAAGACGGTTATGTACGATCCTGCCAAGCAGACCGCGCTCGACAAGATCTTCAGGGCCTTCGCCGGGCGTGATCCGCATCTGGTGGACTGGACGCCGGACTTCTCGAAAGTGCTGCTGAGCACCAGCGGCAACCAGGACAGCGGCACCTGGTACCTCGTCGACGTGGCCGCCCGCCGCGCCAGCCCGATCGGCGACGAACGCCCGCTGATCGCCCCCGAACAGGTCGGGCCGATCTCGATGGTGGACTATACCGCCGCCGACGGCCTCAAGATGGACGGCGTGCTGACCCTGCCGCCGGGCCGCCCGGCCAGGAACCTGCCGGTCGTCGTCCTGCCCCACGGCGGCCCGGCGAGCGAGGACAAGCCCGGGTTCGACTGGTGGGCGCAGGCCTTTGCGTCACGCGGCTACGCGGTGTTCCAGCCCAATTTCCGCGGCTCGACCGGCCGCACCGATGCCTTCCGCCATGCCGGAGACGGCCAGTGGGGCCGCAAGATGCAGACCGACATCTCGGACGGCCTTGCCGAACTGGTGAAGCGCGGCATCGCCGACCCCCGGCGCGCCTGCATCGTCGGCGCCAGCTATGGCGGCTATGCGGCGCTGGCGGGGGTGACGCTGCAACAGGGGCTCTACAAGTGCGCCGTGGCGGTGGCGGGCGTGGCCGACGTCAGGCTGATGTACGATACCGACATCCGCGAGGACGGCGATTCGCAGATGACCCGCAAGGTGCTGCGCCAGCAGCTTGGCGATCCCTCGGGCTTTGACGCTATCTCGCCGCGCCGCTTTGCCGCCAAGGCCGACGCGCCGGTGCTGCTGATCCATGGCAAGGACGACACCGTGGTCCCCTATCGCCAGAGCCTGGTCATGGCCGATGCCCTGAAGGACGCGGGCAAGCCCTACGAGATGGTGACGCTGGCCAGCGAGGACCACTGGCTCTCGCGCGAGGAGACACGCAAGCGCATGCTCTCGGAAACGATGCGTTTCGTGCAGAAGTACAACCCGGCGGATTGACGGGCCGGCGGATTAACGGGCCGGCGGATCAACGGGCCCGCGCAACACCCCGCCGGCAGGCTGCGCATCGTTGCGGCCTGCCGGCGGGGCGGCTTTTGCCGTCTATTGTTTCACGAAGCCGATGGAAAGGTTCTGGACACCGCGAACCGGCGTTCCGGACGCGTCCTTCAAGGGCGCCACGCCGCCCGAGACGGCGGCATCGCAGGCCGCCTTGTCGAGGGCCGCACGGCCGCTGCCGGTCACCGTCTCGCAGTTTTCCACCTTGCCGTCGGACGCCACCACCAGCCGCAGCTCGACAACCCGGCGGCGCAGCCCGTCGGGGATGCGCTGCAGCGGCAGGTAGAGGTCCGCCGCGCCCGCCGGCGGCGAAGCCCGCGAACCGGTGAGACGATCGGTCACCCAGATGAGCCTGAATTCGACGGCCCCGTAGACCCGCGAGCCCCTATGGTCGATCGCCGGGGTTGCCGTCATCTTCGCCAGCTTCTTGCAATTCGCGCGGTCCTCCACCGGGCCGACGCCCAGAATTCGCGCACTGCAACCGGCGGCGCGGCCATCCGGCGCGATCACCAGGCGGACAATTTCCACGCCGTCCGCCACGCTCGCCGTCGCCTGCGGCGAGGCCTGCAAATCGACTTTCACGTCCTCGATACTGGCCTGCTGTGCCGCCAATGCCATCGCGATTAAGAACACCTGACCCCCTATGACCTGAACCCGGTTCGAACACGTATCTTACGGCACGAAATCTACCGCAGGTGCCGGGAGATGCAAGGAGGGCGCCGGTTCGCACCGACGCCCCTTGCCTGTCCCGACTTGTAACGAATGGCGCGCCGCTCAGACCAGACCGGCGTGGACCAGTGCCTCGTCCACCGCCACCCGGGCCTTCTCGCCGCAGGGCACCAGCGGCAGGCGCAGTTCGTTCTCGATCCAGTCGTGGACTTGCGCCAGCGCGTACTTGCACGGCCCCGGCGAGCTGTCCTCGAACATGGCGTAGTGCAGCGGGTAGAGCAGGTCGTTGAGGCGGCGCGCTTCTTCAAGGTCGTTGGCGGCGCAGGCGGCCTGGAACTCGGCGCAGAGCCTGGGCGCGACGTTCGCGGTCACCGAAATGCAGCCGACGCCGCCCGCCGCGTTGAACGGCAGGGCCAGTTCGTCGTCCCCCGAAAGCTGGCAGAAGTCCTTGCCGATGCCCATGCGGTGGTCGGTCACGCGGCTGAGGTCGCCGCTGGCGTCCTTGATGGCGATGATGCGATCGGGGAAGCGCCGCGCCAGTTCGATCACGGTTTCGGGCAGCAGGTCGGTCACCGTGCGGCCCGGCACGTTGTAGAGCACGATCGGCAGGTCGTTGTGCTCGGCCAGGTAGCTGAAGTGGGCCAGCAACCCGTCCTGGCTGGGACGGTTGTAATAAGGCGCGACCAGCAGCGCGGCCGAGGCGCCGCACTTCTTCGAGAAGTTCATGTGCAGCAGCGCGTTCATCGTGTCGTTGCTGCCGCAGCCGGCGATCACCGGCACGCGGCCCGCCGCCTGCTCGACGCAGACCTCGATCACGCGGTGGTGTTCGGCGTTCGACAGCGTCGAGTTTTCACCCGTGGTGCCGCAGGGCACGAGCGCGGAGGAACCCGAATCGATCTGCCAGTCCACCAGCCGCCGAAAAGCCTGTTCATCGAACGCTCCGTCGCGAAACGGTGTAACAAGAGCAGGAATGGACCCCGAGAACATGGACTTTACCTCTGCTGATCGTCATCAATGACGGACTGGCATCGGGTAACCGGTCCCGACGTTCAGCGCCTGATAAGGAGCCTTTCCCCCAAATGTCCAGCATGCAGCGTGCCGCCCCCCTCATCCTGCTTGCTTCCACGGCCCTTTTCTCAAGCCCCGCCCTCGCGCAGGACGGGCGCGAATGGGATCTCGCCAAAGCGCAGCAGATGCAGTCGCACGACATGAGCGTGCACCAGTCGATCGACCGCTGGCGGCAGCTTTCGGCCAGCAGCCAGCTCGATTTCGGCACTTATTCCGGCTTCCTGATGACCTTCCCGGGCTATCCGCTGGAAGAGCGCATTCGCGGTTATGCCGAACAGGCGCTGCAGCGCTATCCGGCCGACGCCAATGCCACCGCCGCCTTCTTCACGCGGTTCCCGCCGCTCTCGAACGAGGCCGCCGGGCGCTATGCGGTGGCGCTGGCGACGCTGCAGCGCCCCGATGCCGCGCAGAAGGCGCTGGCGGCATGGCGCGGCGGCAGCCTTTCGCCCGATGACGAGGCGCGGCTGCTGTCGCTCTACGGCGCCCGGTTCTCGGCTGCCGATCACGACGCCCGCATGGACGAGCTGCTGTGGCAGGGCCAGACCGCGCAGGCCGAGCGGCAGATTTCCTTCGTCTCCCCCGCCAATCGAGCGCTGTTCATGGAGCGGCTGTCGATCCTGCAGGGCGCGGCGCCGGGCTCCATGGGGCTGACGCTGACGCCGCAGATGAACGCGGACCCGGGCTATGTCTATGCCCGTGCGGTGCAGGCGCGAAAGTCGGGCAACCTGCCCGCCGAGATCGCCCTGCTGGCGAACCGCCCGCCGCTGTCGAAGCCGGTGCCGGAACCGGAAAAGTGGGTGCGCGAACTGCTCACCGCCGCGCGCGGGGCCGGGGCCGATGCCGCCGTGCGCATCGCCGGTTCGATCGACGATGCCTTCGCGCCGGGGACGGACATCTCGAAGCTCTCCTACCGCCTGCGCGACGATTACACGACGCTGGTCTGGCTGGGCGGCACCAAGGCGCTGTGGTCGCTGGGCGATGCCCGCCGCGCGGCGCCGCTGTTCTATCGCTACGGCGCCGCGGCGCAGACGCCCGGCACGCGCTCCAAGGGCTTCTACTGGGCCGGACGCGCGCTGGCGCAGGCGGGCGACAGCGCCGGGGCCAGCCGCTATTTCGAGATGGCGGCCGCCTATCCGCAGTACTTCTACGGCCAGCTCTCGCTCGAACGGCTGGGCCGTCCGCTGCCCGACATGGACAGCAAGCCGCGCGCCATGCCCACGCCCGCCGAACGCAGCGCCTTCATGGCAAAGCCGATCACCCGGGCCGTGCGCGACGTCGCCCGCGATGCCGACTGGCGCACCGGGGTGCAGTTCTACAAGGAGATCTCCGACCAGGCGCAGAGCGAGGCGGACCACGTGCTGGTCGCGGACCTCGCGCGCGAGATCGGCCGGCGTGACCTCGCGGTGATCCTCGGCCAGAGCGCCCATGCCGATGGCTACGGCGATTTCGGCAAGATCGCCTATCCGCTGATCCCGACGCCGCCGGGCGCGGACTGGACGATGGTCCATGCCCTGACCCGGCAGGAAAGCCAGTTCGCGCAGAACGCGCTCAGCCATGCCGGGGCGCGCGGGCTGATGCAGCTGATGCCGGCCACCGCGCGCGAGCAGGCCGGCAAGCTCGGCCTCTCCTACGACAGTGCCCGTCTCGTCAGCGACGCGAGCTACAACATCCAGCTCGGCGATGCCTACTTCGCGCGGATGCGCAATTACTTCGGCGGCTCCTACCCGCTGGCGATCGGTGCCTACAATGCAGGCGCGGGCAATGTGAACAAGCGGCTCGCCGCCAATGGCGATCCGCGCATGGGCTCGGTCGACTGGGTGACGTGGATCGAGCAGATCCCGATCTACGAGACCAAGAACTACATCCAGCGCGTGCTCGAGAACGCGGTCGTCTATCAGGCGATTTACCCGGACAAATCGGGTGTGCAGAGCAGCCGTCCGCTCAGCCGGATGATGGGCAAGAATACGCCGGGCTAGAGCATTTTCCAATCAGGTGGAATCACCTGATGACTCGGAAAATGCGACAAACAAAAACTTAGCCCGGCGTCGGTTCAGGGTTGTTCTGGTACGCCTAGGGGCCGTTCAACCCGCTTTCAGTCGGTAGAGCGCGGAGGCGTGCGGGCGCAGGTTTACGCGCACCCGGCCCTCGCTCACTCCAAGGTCCGCGCCCTGCCACAGATCGCGCACCGTCGCGCGGCTGAGGCCGAGTTCGCGCAAGGGCACGGCAACCTCCAGCGGCGCCTCGCCGGTGTTGAACAGCGCCAGATAGCGGTCCTCGCTGCCCTCTGCCCGCGCCGACCAGACGCGGGTGTTGTCGGCCAGGAAATGCGGGCGATTGGCGGTGCTGTGCTGGTTCACCGCCAGGACCTCGCGGTTGGTGAGCAGCGCCAGGGTCGCATCGTCGATGCCGCGCAGATCCCCGCCCATGATCAGCGGCGAGCGGGCGATGGACCACAATGACATCAGCGTCTGCTGCTCGTCCGGGGTGAAGCGGCTGGCGCGGTCGCCAAGGGCAATGCGGCCCAACGGCAGCATGTCGGCATCGGGCCAGGAGCCGGGTCCGGCAAACGGCGACCAGTTCTCCAAGCGTGTGAACTGGGCCAGGAGCTGCGGCCATTCGTCCCAGAAATCGTCGGAAATCCGCCACATCTGCGCATGCTTGCGCACGTCGGCCCCGCGCGGGACCGGGGTCTCGCCGGGCGAGAGGCTGAGCACGATCGGCCGGCCGCAGCGCGCAATGGCGCTGGCGGCCGCCTCGATTTCCGGAGCATGGGCATCGTAGGGACGGCTCATGTCGTCCATCTTCACGAAGTCCACGCCCCACGAGGCATAGAGGCGGAACAGGCTGTCGTAATAGGCCTGCGCGCCGGGCTTGCTCATGTCGACGCCGTACATGTCCGGGTTCCACGGGCAGATGCTGTTGGTGTCGGCAATGTCGCGCGCGCGGTAGGGCGTGCCCAGGATCGGCAGGTTCTGCTCCACCGCCAGCCGCGCGATGCCGCGCATCACGTGGATGCCGAACTTCATGCCCATCGCGTGGACCTTGGCCGCCAAGGGTGCAAAACCCTTGCCGCCCTTGGAGGAGGGAAAGCGGTTGGGCGCCGGGATCAGCCGCCCGTTGGCATCCAGCGCGGGCACCGGATGGGCGTTGTAGGTATAGCTCCTGGCCTCGGGCTCGTACCACTGGATGTCGACGGTGAAGACGTCGTAGCCGAAGGGCAGCAGCCTGTCGCGCATGATCGCCGCGGTTTCGAGCGCCTGCGCCTCGGTGATGGTGCCGGCAAAGCTGTTCCACGAATTCCAGCCCATCGGCGGACGCGGCGCCAGTGCGGCTCCTGGCGCGGTCGGAAGCGCACCCGAAGCTTCAGCGGCGACGGCGCGAGCCGCCATCCCGGCAAGCGGCGCTGCGGCGGCAGCAATGAGCGCGGAGCGGCGTGAAAGTTCCATGATGTCCTCGATCCGTGATGGTCCAAATGGCCTTGCATTCTTTTTGTCGGACTAATTCCTGCAGTGCAAGACCGTGGAGAAGCGCCCCTGCCCCTTGGCCGCACCGAACGCGCCCGATAAAGCTCTGGCGATGAAACCCGCAGGTCCTCCGATCACGCCCGCCGGAATGGCGAAATTGCGCGCCCGCTACGACCATCTGCTTGGCAAGGAGCGGCCGGAGATCGTCGAGATCGTCTCGTGGGCGGCCGGCAATGGCGATCGCTCCGAAAACGGCGACTATCTCTACGGCCGCAAACGGATGCGCGAGATCGACCGCGAACTCGCCTTCCTCGCCCGCCGCATGAAGGCCCTGCGCGTGGTCGATCCACGCGAACAGACCGAACGCGGCAAGGTGTTTTTCGGCGCCACCGTCACGATCGCGGACGAGGACGACACCCACAAGACCGTCACCATCGTCGGCGATGACGAGCAGGATGCGGCAAAGGGCCTGATCGGCTGGAGCGCCCCCATGACCCGGGCGCTGCGCGGCGCCGCGGTGGGGGACTTGCGCATGGTGCGCCTGCCGTCCGGCGAGAAGGAATGGGAAGTGATGGAGATCACCTACCCGGCTGGCTGAGAGTGTGTCTGCAAAATGCCTGCAAGGCATTTTGATGCGGCATCAGCCCATTCCCCCACCCGGACCACCCGCGCAATCAGGAAACCGGCGAGATTGCCGAGGGCGTGATCGACATGCAGGACCGGCCCAGTAAAAAGGGCGACTACGGCCACGGCTATTGCAAGCATGGCAAGAAAGTCGGCGAAGGCCTGCGCGAGGTCGCGTGAACCGCTTGACCCGGGCCCGGCCGCGCGGCCAGAACCGGTGCATGGGGGTTCGTCCGTTACTGATCGCGCTTTGCAGCGCTTCGCTCCTGCTTGCCGGCGGCCAGCACCCCTCGGCGGCGATGTCGGCCGGTGCCGCCGCGGCGCCCGCTTCCAGCCACCTGCGGGATTACGTGAGCGACATGGCCCATGTCCTGCCACCGGCGAGCAAGGCGCGTCTTGCCAAGAGCCTGAAGGCGTTCGAACACCGAACCCGTCACCAGATGGTCGTCGTCACGACCCCGTCGCTCGGCGGCAAGGACATCGCCGCCTATGCCCGCGCATGGGGCAATCGCCGGGGCATCGGCCGCAAGGGCATCAACGACGGCGTGGTCGTGCTGGTCGCGCCCAACGAACGCAAGGTGCGCATCGCCGTGGGCGACGGGCTGACCGCACAGCTTCCCGACGAACGCTGCCAGGCCATCATCGACCGGGACATGCTGCCCAGCTTCAGGGCCGGGGATTTTGGCGCAGGGCTTGAAAGAGGTGTCGCCGCCCTTTCCCGCCAGGTGCACTGACCGCTTCGCATGCCTTCAAAACCATGCCATGAGCGCGCCTCGATGAAACGCCTATCCGGTCGCCCGTTCCGCCTCATCACCCTGCTTGCCGCCTGCATCGCCGCCAGCGCTGTCGGCTCGGCCCCCGTGCGCGCACGCGAGAGCCTGGGGCTCTACGCCACATGGGGCGCGTTCCGCGATCCGCTGGTGCCGCGCTGCTATGCCATCGCCATGGCCGAGCCCAGCCAGGCCGCGCGTGAATACCAGCCGTTTGCCGCCATCGGCACCTGGCCGCGCCGGGGGGCGCGCGGGCAGTTGCACGTACGCCTCTCGCGCCGGATCATGCAGCCCTCGACCGTCACGCTCAATGTCGGCGGGCAGCGCTGGCCGCTCATCGCCGGCGGCGGCGATGCATGGCCCCGCAACGAGGGCGACAACGCCGCGATCGTCGCGGCCATGCGCTCCGCCCCGCGCATGACCGTCACCGCCACCGACCTGAAGGGCAACCGCTTCGTCAACGCCTGGCCGCTGGCAGGCGCGGCTTCGGCGATGGACGCCGCCCTGATCGGCTGCGCGAAGGCGCAATAGCCAGAAAAGGGCGGCAGCCGGAGCCACCGCCTTTCCCGGCATCAGCCAACGATCAGAAGCGCACGCCGACGCCGGCCATGACCTGGTGACGGTCAAGGTCGAGGTTGAAACGCTGGCTGTCGGGAATGTCGCCGGTATAGTCGATCTCGCCCTTGCCGTAGTTCGAGTAGCGGTATTCCAGCTTCACGAAAGTGTTGTGGCTGATCGCCTGCTCGACACCGGCGCCGATCCGCCAGCCGTCGGCATCGATGTCACGCTTGGTATCGACGGTGCCGACCGCATTGCGCACGTCGAACTTGGCGTTGGTATAGCCGCCCTTGACGTAGACCATCGTCTTGGGCGCGACGACATACCCGAGGCGCGCGCCGACATAGACGTCGCGGTTGGCCTTGACGTTGCCGATGCCGAAACCTTCGAAATCGCCGTTGTCGAACTTGGTCTTGGCGGTCGACCAGGTCACTTCCGCCTCGGGACCGAAGACGAAGTTGTTCATGCGGAAATCGTAGCCCGCGCCGACGCCGTAGGACAGGCCGTCGATCGACTGGTCGTTGTCGATGCTGGAATCGTCGTCGATGCTGCTACCGGCGCGGGTCACATCGTAACCGGCCAGCGCCTCGACGTGGAACTGTTCGAACGGCTGCACGGGGGCGACATCCTGCGCCATCGCCGGAACCGAAATCATCGCTGCGCCCGAGGTAAGGCAGAGAAGAGCCTTCTTCATGTTGTCACTCCAGTCCTTGTTCTTGAGCAGGTCTCGCCTGCCTGGACTGGTCAAATGCCTGTCGGGCGGGGCCGGTTTCCTGAACATAACACAACGAAATCATTGATGTTTTTCAGCAACACTGGTGCGATGGACGGAGCCTGTGGCGGGTCGGCCGGGCGGAACCGGCCGGGCGCCATGCGCGTTCGCGCGACCGCCCCGCCGCGCCCCTGCCGCCAATCGTGTTGCGCTGTATCTTCCGCTTTCGCGCAAATTGCCCTATATGGCGCGGCAATCATGACAGACACCATTTCCAGCTCCGCCGGGGCCGGCCCCATGCCGATCCCCGGGCACATCGATCCCGTTCCGGTGCCGCGCCCCGGCATCGTCGAAGGCGTGACCCCGCGCGAGGACGGCCGCGTCGACCTCATGGGCCTGCCCAGGAAGCGCATTGCCGACCTGTTCGAAAGCGCCGGGCTGGACCTCAAGGCCGCCAAGCTGCGCGCCAAGCAGGTCTACCACTGGATCTACCACCGCGGCGTGACCGAGTTCGAGGCGATGACCGATATCGCCAAGACCATGCGCCCCTGGCTGGCCGAGCGTTTCGTGATCGGCCGCCCCGAAATCGTCGAGGCACAGCACTCCAGCGACGGCACCCGCAAGTGGCTGCTGCGCACCGCCGACGCCCACGATTTCGAGATGGTGTTCATCCCCGACGCCGATCGCGGCACCCTCTGCGTCTCCTCGCAGGTCGGCTGCACGCTCAATTGCCGCTTCTGCCACACCGGCACCATGCGCCTCGTGCGCAACCTGACCGTCGGCGAGATCGTCGGCCAGGTCATGCTGGCGCGTGACGCGCTGGGCGAATGGCCCAAGGGCCGCATGGACTTCGCTTTCGGCGACGGCGTTGACGGTGCGGAATCCGGGGGCGCCGAGATCGACGACGAGGACGGCGGTTACTCGTCGGACGGACGCCTGCTCACCAACATCGTGATGATGGGCATGGGCGAGCCGCTCTACAATTTCGACAACGTGCGTGACGCGCTGAAGCTGGTCATGGACGGGGACGGCCTCGCCCTGTCGAAGCGCCGCATCACCCTCTCGACCTCGGGCGTGATCCCGCAGATGGCCCGCTGCGGCGAGGAAATCGGCGTGAACCTGGCCGTCTCGCTCCACGCGGTGACCAAGGACGTGCGCGACGAGATCGTGCCGATCAACAAGAAGTACGGCATCGAGGACCTGCTGCAGGCCTGTGCCGACTATCCGGGCGCCTCGAACGCGCGCCGGATCACCTTCGAATACGTGATGCTCAAGGACAAGAACGACAGCGACGAGGACGCGCGCGAACTGGTGCGCCTGCTCAAGCAGTTCAACCTGCCCGCCAAGGTCAACCTGATCCCGTTCAACCCCTGGCCCGGCGCGCAGTACGAATGCTCGACGCCGGAGCGGATCAAGGCGTTCTCGGACATCGTGTTCAAGGGCGGCATCTCGGCCCCGGTGCGCACCCCGCGCGGGCGCGACATCGATGCCGCCTGCGGCCAGCTCAAGACCGCCGCCGAAAAGAAGAGCCGCGCCGAACTGGAACGGCTCTACGCCGAGAAGGAAGTGGCGCTCGGCTGAGAGCCTGCCGGTCTCCGGGCTCTCTCGGTTCCTCGCTTGGGGCCGCAACGGAAATACGCGATTGGCGTAAGTTCGATGCGGCCCTAGACCGGATGCGACATCCGGAGAGAACCGCAATGACCGAAACCCTGACCCAAGGCAGCGAAGCCCTGCGCGGCATGATCCATCTGCCCGGCGGCACCTTCACCATGGGGTCGGAGCGTTTCTACCCCGAAGAGGCACCGCTGCGGCGCGTGTCGGTCGATGCCTTCTGGATCGACGAAACGCCTGTCACCAACCGTCAGTTCGCCCGTTTCGTGGAGGCGACCGGCCATGTCACCGTCGCCGAGATCGCGCCCGATCCCAGGGACTACCCGGGCATGCTCCCGGAAATGGCCCAGCCCGGATCGCTGGTGTTCCACAAGACCTGCGGACCGGTGGACACCGCCAATCCCGCCAACTGGTGGCGCTTCGATTTCGGCACGTCCTGGCGTCATCCCCATGGCCCCGGCAGCGATCTCGACACGCTGGACCTCTGGGACCATCCCGTCGTCCAGGTCAGCCACGCCGATGCCGAGGCCTATGCCGGGTGGGCAGGCAAGGACCTGCCGACCGAGGCGGAATGGGAATTCGCGGCGCGCGGCGGGCTGGACGGCGCCGAATTTGCCTGGGGCGACGAACTGGCGCCCGAAGGGCAGATGCTCGCCAATTACTGGCAGGGCCTGTTCCCTTTCGCCAACCAGTGCCTCGACGGCTGGGAACGCACCTCCCCGGTGCGCAGCTTTCCCGCCAACGGCTACGGCCTCTACGACATGATCGGCAACACCTGGGAATGGACGCGCGACTGGTGGTCGGAGCGTCCCGAGGTCAAGAAAGGCGGCTCGTGCTGCGCGCTCAGCAATCCGCGCGGCGGCAAGCTGAAGGACAGCTTCGACCCCGCGCAGCCGCAGGTGCGCATCGGCCGCAAGGTGCTGAAGGGCGGTTCGCACCTCTGCGCCGCGAACTACTGCCAGCGCTACCGCCCGGCTGCCCGCCATCCCGAGATGATCGACACCGCCACCAGCCACATCGGCTTTCGCTGCGTGGTGCGCGCACAGGCGTGAAGTCCGTTGGAACATTCGCCACCGGCGAATTTCACGGCACCGGATCTCACGCTGCGCCGATGCCCTGAAGCTTGCGGTGCAGGGTGTGATGATCGAACGGCTTGATGACGTATTCGTCGGCGCCCGCCTCGATGCCCTTGCGGATATCGCCATTGTCCGAATTGGTGGTGCAGAACACCACCTTGGGCTGGCAGGCCGCCTGCATGCCGCGAAGGGCGGTCACGAATTCAAGGCCGCCCATGAGCGGCATGTTCCAGTCCAGCAGGATCAGGTCGGGCATGGCCTGCACACACTTGGCCAGTGCTTCCTCGCCGTTCTCGGCCTCGGTCACGCTGTAGCCCAGCGCCTCCAGGATGCGGCGCGAGACCTTGCGGATCACCCGCGAATCGTCGACGATCAGCCCGCGCCGCACGCCAGGTGCCCGTGGTGCTTCGGTAGCGGCAGGTGCCTCGAGCGCAGGCGCCGATTCAACTGCACGCGGGGCCGACCCCTGGGAGCGCTTGATCAGACCTTCCAGCATGACATTGACTCCCCTGCTCATGCGTTCTCGTTGGCCTGCAGGATCCGGGCGACCTTCTTGGCGGTCTCGATCACTTCCTGCTTGTCCTCGGCCAGTACCGGCGGGTGCGGAAGCGATTCGGGCACGATTTCCGAAGGCGTCATCCGCACGTGAATGAACGGCACCCAGATCTCGCCGAACTCGGCTTTCTGGTACCACAAGTCGACGACATCGTAGGAAACCCAGAATCCATCGGGATCCTGCAGCCGCACGCCCTCGCCGATGCGGGGCACGGCGGCGAACCGGACGGTCTCCTGCGTCTGGCGTGTCTCGTTCTGGACTTCGATCTCGATCAACGAACGGTCTCCTTCGCTTGTCCGGCAAGCTAGGGGGAAATCCTTGCTGAAAAGGAAATTTTACCAATCTCTCGCGCCGTCCCGGCCGGACCGCACCGGTTCGCCGCCCCGGCCCGCGTTTCCGGGCTCGAACGAATGCACTGGCCCTATACGCTTGGTTAATTTCTTCCGCCGCATAAGCCCCAAGTATGGTGCCGAGGGGCACGCCGAAGGGCACGCCAAGGGGCACTGGGGGCAATATGGACGAACTGCTCGAAGACTTCGTCGCCGAAACCCGCGAAATGCTGGAAGCGCTGGGCGGCGAACTGATTTCCTGGGAAGAGAATCCGGGCGACCGCGCGCGCCTCGATTCGATCTTCCGCTTCGTCCACACCGTGAAGGGCAATTGCGGCTTCGTCGACCTGCCCCGCCTCGGCGCGCTGAGCCATGCGGCCGAGGACGCGCTGTCGGATGTGCGCGCCGGTCGGCGCGGCGCCGATGCCGCCCTCGTCAGCGCGGTGCTCGCCGTGGTCGACCGCATCGGCGACATGGTGGACGCCATCGAGGCGGGCGAGATCTTCCCCGACGGCGGTGACGAGGCACTGACCGCCGCGCTGCAACCCGCGGTCGCCCCCGTCACCGCGCTCGCGCCGACGGCTCCCGCTACGCAGAACACCCCCCGCACCGCCCAGCCCCAGCGCACGATCCGCATCCCGGTCGAACTGCTCGACAAGGTGATGAGCGGCGTCTCCGACATGGTGCTGGCGCGCAACGAACTCGCCCGCCGCCTGCGCGAAGGCGTGGTCGAACCGCAAGTCCACGAACCGTTCGAGCGCCTCTCCGCAATCATCGCCGAGGTGCGCGACGCGATGACCCGCACCCGCATGCAGCGGATCGAGAGCCTGTTTTCCGGCCTGCCGCGCATGGTCCGCGATCTTACCGGCGAACTCGGCAAGCTGGCCCATGTCGAGATTGCCGGCCACGAGGTCGAACTCGACCGCGAGATGGTCGAGATCATCCGCGACCCGCTCACCCATATCGTGCGCAATGCCATCGACCACGGCCTCGAAAGCGCCGCCACCCGCCGCGCCATCGGCAAGAGCGAAGTCGGACGGCTTTCGGTCTCCGCCCGCCAGACCGGCAACAAGATCCTGATCGACGTGGTCGACGACGGCCGCGGCATCGACGAGGCCCGCCTTGTCGAAAAGGCCGTCGCCGCCGGTATCGTCAGCCCGGCCGAAGCCGCACAGCTCTCACGCGCGCAGGCTTACGAACTGATGTTCGAGGCCGGGCTTTCCACCGCCGAAACCGTCACCGCCATTTCCGGGCGCGGCGTCGGCATGGACGTGGTGCGCGCCAACATCGAACGCATCGGCGGCTCCATCGAGATCGATTCGACGCCCGGCACGGGCACCCGCGTCACCATGCGCGTGCCGCTGACGCTGACGATCATTCCCGCCGTCACCGTCGGCATCGGCGGCCAGCGCTTCGCGATCCCGCGCAGTTCGGTAGAAGAGATCGTCCACCTGGCCGAAGGCACGCTGGAGATCGACGAAGTGGGCGGCGCCATGCTGGCCCGCATCCGCGACCGCCGCCTGCCCTGCCTTGCCGCTACGAAGGTGCTGCGGCTCTCGGACAAGGCTGCCGACGCCTCGCGCCCGGTCATCGTCCTGCGCCATGCCGGCGGCGGCTACTTCGCGCTGATCGTCGACGAAGTGTTCGGTCACGAGGAACTGGTCATCAAGCCCGCCGCGCCCGCGATCATCGCCACCGGCCTCTATGCCGGCACGACACTGACCGACGACGGCCATCCGATCCTGCTGCTCGAAGTGAGCGGTCTTGCCCGCGTCGGCGGGCTGGCCGTCGATGCGCTCGAACGGCGCGCGCGGCTGCCCGATAGCGGACCTGCCCTGCCCCGCCGCACGATGCAGGTGCTGCTGTTCGACGCGCTCGACGGCACCCGCCGCGCGATGCCGGTGGGCGTGCTCGACCGGCTGGAGGAAGTCGCGCGCAGTGCCGTGACGATCGAGGGCAAACGCACGCTGGTGACCATCCGCGAGACTATCCTGCCCCTCGCCGGGCTCGCCTCGCTGGGCGAGGCCGGCGAGACCCTGCGGCTGCTGCGCCTTACCGATGGCCACCGCGAACTGGCCTATGCCGTCACCGAGGCACTGGACATCCGTGATGTCGATGCCGCCGTGATCGCTGCGGGCGGGGCCGAGGACGAAGACCCGATCGTGCTGATCGACGGTGTCGCGACCCGGATCGTCGCCCCCTACCAACTCTTCGCCCGCCATTCAGGCAGCCCGCCGCGCGCGGTGCAGCCGGTCTGCCGCCTGCCCGCTGGCGATGCCTGGATCCAGAACTTCGTGCGCCCGATGGTCGAGGCCGCGGGTTACCGCGTGATCGCCGACGATGCGCCGGAGGAAGCCGATCTTGCCATCCTTGCCGGTAATGAGGCGGCCTCCCCGGCCCGCGAGGTCATTCGCCTGCGCACCGAGCCGGACGAGACCGACTGCACCGGCAGCGAGGCCAGCATCTACCGCTACGACCAGGCCGCCCTGATGGGCGCGCTGCGCCGCCATGCCGGGAGGGGCTGACCATGAAGGAACTGCTTGTCGTCGTCACTCTCGCCGGTCGCCGCGCGGCGCTGCGTTCGCGTGACGTGCAGTCGGTCATCACGCTGGAACTGCTGACGCCGGTGCCCTGTGCGCCGCCGCACATCGCCGGGCTCTCGGGCCTGCGCAGCCGGGTGCTGACGGTGATCGACGCTCGCCGCGCGCTGGGTCTTGGCGACAGCGCCCGGATCGAGGCCGGCGCGCCCGCTGCGGTGATCGTGCACGAAGGCCATTCCTACGCGCTGCTCGTGGACGAAGTGGAAGACGTGACCGAGGCCTGGAGCACACCCGAACCGGTGCGCGCGCGGATGGACGGCAACTGGGCGGCAATGTCGCACGGTCTGGTCGAGACGGCGTTGGGGCCGCTGCTGGTGGCCGACGTCGCCGCGCTGATCGCCGGCGGTCCGGCTGACAATTCCGCCGGCGCAGAGGCCGCTTAAGTTCTTGGTTACGTAAAACACCTAGGGTCTCAAGTCCGGGACAAGGAAACCAGCCATGAAAACCTGCCTCATCGTCGACGACTCGCGGATGATCCGCAAGTTCTCGCGCCAGTCGATGGAGGCGCTCGGCTTTACCGTCAGCGAGGCCTGCGACGGACAGGAAGCCATGGTCCGCTGCGAAAGCCAGATGCCCGACGTGATCCTGCTCGACTGGAACATGCCGGTGATGAGCGGGATCGAGTTCCTGCGCCTGCTGCGCCGGACCGGCCATGCCAACCAGCCCAAGGTGGTGTTCTGCACCACCGAAAGCGACACCGCGCATATCGAGGCCGCCATCGCGGCCGGGGCCGACGAATACGTGATGAAGCCGTTCGACCACGAAACGCTGCACATGAAACTGCAACTGGTCGGCGTCGCCTGAGCCCTGCCGCGATGCCCGCCACGTCCCTGCGCTGCCGCGTGGTTCGCCCCAGCCTTCTCCCCCCGGTACGCCTGCTGATCGTCGACGATTCGCTGGTCGCGCGCACCGCCCTCACCCGCATGATCGGCGGCGCCGACGGGCTGGAAGTCGTGGCCGCCGCCAATGGCGCCGAGGCTGCGCTGGAGGTGCTTGCCGCCAACCGCGTCGACGTGATCCTGCTCGATCTCGACATGCCCGGCATCGGCGGCCTCGAAGCCCTGCCCCGGATCATCGCGCGTGCCCGCGGCGCGCGTATCCTGGTGGTCTCCTCGCTCACCCTCGACGGCGGCGAACATGCCCTGGCCGCGCTCGCGCTTGGCGCGACGGACACCCTGCCCAAGCCCGCCGCGCGCGGCTTCCACGGCGACTACCGCGACATGCTGATCGCCAAGGTCCGCGAATTGGGCCAACCCTCGCCCCGCGCCAGCGAGGCCCCGCGCCCGATCGTGGCAGCCCCGCCGCCCCGCGCCCCTGCCGCCAGCTTCAACCGCAAACCCGCCGAAGTCATCGCCATCGGCGCCTCCACCGGCGGTGTCCATGCGCTCGCCAGCCTGTTCGCGGCCATGCCGCGACAATCCCACGTGCCGGTGCTCATCACCCAGCACCTGCCCCCGGCGATCATCCCCTATTTTGCCCGGCAGATCCGCGCCGCTTCAGGCTGCGAAACGCTGCTCGCCGAAGACGACATGCCGCTGCGCCCCGGCTGCGTGCTGATCGCTCCGGGCGACGCGCATATGGCCTTGCGCCGCGAGGACGACAGGCTGCTTGTCCGCCTCGACCGCACGCCGGCGCCCAGCGGCTGCCTGCCCTCGCTCGACACGATGCTGGCCTCGCTCGCCGAGCACGCGGGCGACCGCACGCTCGGCATCGTGCTGTCCGGCATGGGCCGCGACGGCGTGCTCGGCGCCGCGCGGCTGGTTGCGGCAGGCGGCACCATCCTCGCGCAGGACGAGGCCAGCTCTGCCGTCTGGGGCATGCCGCGCGCCGTCGCCGAGGCCGGTCTCGCCAGCGCCGTGCTGCCGCCCGAACAACTCGCCCAGCGGGTGGTCGCCGCGACGGGAATGCTCCCATGCAAGTGAGCCTCGCATCCGAACGGCTGCTCGCCGAACTGCTCAAGGCGCGCACCGGACAGGAACTGCCCGACAACCGCCGCTGGCGCATCGGCTCCGCCCTTTCCGCCCTCTGCCGCGAATATGGCATCAAGAGCGTGGACCAGCTGGTCGCCACTTTCTCGCCCTCGCGCCAGACCACGCTTGCGCGCCAGATGGTCGAGGCGCTGCTCAACAACGAGACCTACTTCTTCCGGGACCGCGCCTTCTTCGAAACGCTGGACCAGCGGATCCTGCCCGCCCTCGCACAGGCCCGCGCCGAGACCCGCACGCTGACGATCTGGTCGGTCGGCTGCTCGACCGGGCAGGAGCCGCTGACGCTGGCGATGCTGCTGGCCAGCCAGGAAGCGCGCTGGGCAGGCTGGACGATCTCGATCCTGGGCACCGATGTGTCCGGCTCGGTGATCGAGGTTGCGCGCAAGGGCTGCTACACCCCGTTCCAGGTCCAGCGCGGCCTGGCCATGGGCGAGATGATCGCCTGGTTCGAGGAGACCGCGCAAGGCTGGCGCGTGCGCGAGCGGCTGCGCCGGATGATCCGCTTCGAGGAGCACAACCTGCTCGATCCGCTGCCGCCGCTGCCCGGCGGCCAGATGCAGACCTTCGACATCGTGCTGTGCCGCAATGTCCTGCTCTACTTCGATGCGGAAACGCGCGAGCGCGCCTTTGCCCGCATCGCCTCGGTGCTCGCCCCCGATGGCTGGCTGATGCTGGGCGCGGGCGAGACGACGCATGGCCTGACTGACCGGCTCGCCCCCGAACGCGGCGCGCCGGGCTTCTTCCGCCACGCCCGGGGCCTGCGCCGCACGCGCGCCGCTTAAGTCTTATTTAAGCGTAACTGCCTAGGCATTTGCCCCATGGGTTCGCCAAGGTCCGGCAACATTCGCAAAGGACCGCGGCGCTTCAGGGGAAAAGCTGCAATGAGCGAAGAAGCTCCTGCTTCGAAGCGCGACTGGTTCTGGCGCCGGTCGATCGTCACCAAGATCCGCATCATCATCTGCATCTTCCTGGCCATGTCGGTGGTCATTGCAGGTCTCGCCTGCGCGGCGCTGACCAAAGTGCAGGACGATGCCGCGCTGACCGCGAAGCTGCACGATTCCGCCCTCGCCGCCGCCGATGCCTGGAGCGACATCGCCCAGGCCATGCAGCAGCTCGACGCCGTCCATGCGGCAGGCGACAACACCCTGCGCGCCAATGCCACGAAGGCGCTGGTAAAATCCGCCAGCGACAAGCTGGCCCGGGCCCGCGTCGCGCTGGACAATGCCGATCCGGGCATCGACCTGCTGTTCGACCGGCTCACCCCCGCCCTGAACGAATTCAACGGCCAGCTTGCCGCCGCCGGCCCCGCCGCCGATCCGGCGCTGGCGATGAACACGATCTCGGGCCAGGTCGCGCAGATCAAGGACGTGCTCGCCCAGCGCACCCAGGCGGTGGAGCAGAGCCGCGATCACTTCATCGGCTGGACCGAGGCGACGATGTTCGCCTTTGCCCTGCTCGCCGCGCTCAACGGCGTCTTTGCCCTCGTCACCACCCGCCGCAACATCACCGGCCCGCTCGCCGACATGGCCGACGCCATGGTCAAGCTGGCCGAGGGCGACCGCGAGATCGACGTGCCCGGCACCGATCAGGTCAACGAGATCGGCGACATGGCCCGCTCGCTCGAAACCTTCCGGCGCGGCTACTTGCGCCTCGACAAGCTGCGCAAGGAAGCTGCCCTCACCGCCGAGGCCGAGATCGCCCGCCAGGAAGACCTGCGCCGCGAACGCGAGATGGCGCGCGACCAGCGCAAGCGCATCGTGCTCGACCTCGCCGAGAAGTTCGAACAGAGCGTGGGCGAGATCGTCACCGGCGTCGCTTCCGCCTCCAGCCAGTTGCAGACGACCGCCTCGTCGATGGCAAAGTCCGCCGAACACGCCGCCGCCACCACCAGCGAAGTCTCCACCGCGATGGGTGAGGCCTCCGCCGGCGTCACCGCCGCCGCTGCCGCCAGCGACGAGTTCGCCATGTCGATCCACGAGATCAGCCGTCAGGCCGCGACCTCCGCCGAACTGGCGCGGCAGGCCAGCGAGACCACTGCCAATGCCGATGCCACGATAGCCAAGCTGGCCGTCTCGGCCGAACAGGTCGGCCAGATCGTCAAGCTGATCCACTCGATCGCGCAGCGAACCAACCTGCTCGCACTCAATGCCTCGATCGAGGCGGCGCGCGGGGGCGAGGCCGGGCGCGGCTTTGCGGTCGTCGCCGCCGAGGTCAAGGAACTGGCCGCGCAGACCAGCAAGGCGACCGACGAAGTGGCCGCGCAGATCGGCGAGATCCAGGCCTCGACCACCGGCAGCGTCGCGGCGCTGCGCGCCATCGCCGAGGACGTCGCGCAGCTCGAGGCGACTTCGGTTTCCATCGCCGCCGCCGTCGACCAGCAATCGGTGGCCGGACAGGATCTGGCCCGCAGCATTGACCTTGCCGCACGCAGCACCGACGATGTCACGGGCCGCGTGGAGGACGTGCGCGAGACCTCGCTGGCGACCGGCGCGGCCGCCTCGCAAGTGCTCACCTCCTCCACCGAACTCCAGCTACAGGCCGCGATCCTGAAGAGTCAGGTCGAACGCTTCCTCGGATCGATCCGCAGCCCGGAAATGCCGCAGGAACGCATCTCGACCTATCCCGTCCAGCACGACTGGGAACGCGAGGTCGAAGCCGCCGAATAGGCAATGGGCCGGGCCTGCCCTACAGGCTTGCCCGGCGGCCTTTCGGGCGATAGCTCAGAGGCATGGATCGCAAATTTCGCCCCGCTCGCAGGGTTCTCGCTACCGGCACCATTCTCGCCGCGCTTACCGTTCCTTTCGCAGCTCAGGCCGCAACTCCGCAGGAGCTGGCGCGCTGGAAGGCAGAGGCCGCGCGCGTCACGATCACCCGCGATGACTGGGGCATCGCCCACGTCCACGGCAAGAGCGACGCCGATGCGGTGTTCGGCGCGATCTATGCCCAGGCGGAAGACGATTTTCCCCGCATCGAGGCCAATTACCTCACCGCGCTCGGCCGCACGGCGGAAGCCGAAGGTGAAAGCGCGATCTGGCAGGACTTGCGCCAGCGCCTCTTCGTCGACCCCGAGGACCTGAAGGCACAGTATCGCCAGAGCCCGCAATGGCTGCGCGCGCTGATGGACAGCTGGGCGGACGGGCTCAACTACTACCTCGCCACCCATGCCGCGGTGAAACCCAGGGTGCTCACCCGGTTCGAGCCGTGGATGGCGCTTTCCTTCACCGAAGGCAGCATCGGCGGCGACATCGAGCAGATCTCGCTGACCCAGCTCCAGGGCTTCTATGAGCATCGCCGCGTGCCCCGCACCGCGCTGGAAACCGGCGCGCTGGTGAAGGAGCCGAGCGGCTCCAACGGCATCGCCATCGCCCCGGCCAACACCGCCAACGGCCATGCGCTGCTGCTGATCAACCCGCACACCAGCTTCTATTTCCGCGCCGAACTGCAGATGACCAGCGATGCCGGGCTCAATGCCTATGGCGCCTCCACCTGGGGCCAGTTCTTCATCTATCAGGGTTTCAACCCGAAGATCGGCTGGATGCACACCTCCTCGACCGTCGACAACATCGACCAGTTCGCCGAGACCATCGAGAGCAAGGACGGCCGCACCGTCTACCGCTACGGCAAGGAACTGCGCCCGGTGGAAACCCGCGAGGTCACGCTCTCCTTCCGCCAGGCGGACGGCACCCTGGCCGCGCGCAGCTTCACCACCTATCGCACCCACCACGGCCCGATCGTGGCGGAGGCGGAGGGCAAGTGGATTGCCGAGGCGCTGATGTGGAAGCCGATCCCGGCGCTTCAGCAAAGCTGGCTGCGCACCAAGACCAGCGACCTTGCCTCCTACATGAAGGTCGCCGAGGCGCAGGCCAATTCCTCCAACGACACCCTGCTGGCCGACGCCAAGGGCGAGATCGCCTACCTGCACCCGCAGTTCGTTCCCCTGCGCGACAATCGCTTCGACTATCGCGAGCCGGTCGACGGCGCCGATCCGGCCACCGACTGGAAGGGCCTGCACGCCGTCAAGACCCTGCCCAACGTGCTCGATCCCAAGGTCGGCTGGGTCCACAACACCAATGACTGGCCCTGGGACGCAGCCGGGCCGGACAGCCCCAAGGCGGCTGATTTTCCCCGCTACATGGATCAGGTCGGTCCCAACTATCGCGGCGTCCACGCCGACGAAGTGCTGACCGGCAAGCACGACTTCACGCCCCAGCGCCTGATCGCCGCCGCCTATGACAGCCACCTGCCCGCCTTCGCGGTGCTGCTGCCGCAGCTTGCTGCCGATTACGACGCCCTTCCCGCCAGCGATCCGCTCAAAGCCGCCCTTGCCGCGCCGATCACCCTGCTGCGGGCATGGGATTGCCGCTGGAGCGCCCAGTCGAAGGAGACCACGCTGGCGGTGTTCTGGGGCGATACGCTGGGCGGCAAGTTCAACGCCGATGCGAAGAAAGCCCGGCTCAACCTGCCCGACTACATCGCCCGCCGCACCACCCCCGAACAGCGCCTTGCCGCACTGTCCGAAGCGGCGGCGCGGCTGACGCGGGACTTCGGCGGCTGGCAAGTGGCCTGGGGCGAGGTCAATCGCTTCCAGCGCCTCGACGCCGCCATCAAACCTCATTTCGACGATGCGCAGGCGTCAATCCCGGTGCCGTTCACCTCGGCAATCTGGGGCTCGCTCGCCTCGTTCGGGGCCAAGCCCTATCCGAACACGAAGAAGTATTACGGCACCAGCGGCAACAGCTTTGTCGCCGTAGTCGAATTCGGTCCCAAGGTGCGCGCCTGGGCCGTGAGTGCAGGCGGCGAGAGCGGCGATCCGGCCTCGCCGCATTTCCGCGATCAGGCCCAGCGCTATGCAGACGGCGCGCTGCGGCCGGTCTACTTCTATCCCGAGGATCTCAGCGGACACGTGACCCGGGCCTACACGCCGGGCGAATGAGCCAATGCAAAAAGGCCCGCGGATCCTTGCGATCCGCGGGCCTTCTCTTTTACCCGAACACTGGCTCGGCGCCCGTCAGGCCACGTAGGCCAGCCGGGTCGGGCCACGCATCTCGCCGGTATCGAAACGCGCCGCCTGATCGTTGAGCGAACCCGCCTCGGTCGTCAGGTTGCGGGCGGCGGCGGAGGTTTCCTCCACCATCGCCGCGTTCTGCTGGGTCGATTGGTCCATGGTCGAGACCGCCACGCTGATCTGGCTGATCGCGGTGGACTGCGCCTGGTTGTCCTCGGCCATCTGGCCGAGCAGCTTGTGCACTTCGCCGACACCGCCCGAGATATGCTCGAAGGCACCATCGACGCGCTGCACCGCATCGACCGCAGTGACGATGTCGGTCTGCGTCACGGTAAGCTGGTCACGCGCACGCTTGGCCTCTTCCTCGGCCCGCATCGCGAGCGCCGAGACAAGATCGGCCACCACCGCGAAGCCGCGACCGGCATCCCCGGCGCGGCCCGCCTCGACCGCGGCATTCATGGCGAGAACACGGGTCTGGAAGGCGATCTTGTCGACCCCCTCGATCACCTGGTCGATGCCCTTGGCGCTCCGGCTGACACGGTCCATCGCTGCGACGGCCTCCCCGGCGACGGAACGGCCGCTGGTAACGGTCGCAAGGGCTTCGTCGGCGCGGCTGACGGTCTGCGCCGAAGCCGTGGCCGAGGCCTTGAGGCGCTGGTCGATCTGCACCAGCGCGGCCGAGGTCTCTTCCAGGCTGGCGGCATTGGCTTCGGTACGGCGCGCCAGGTCTTCGGAGGCCTGCGCGATTTCCATCGAGCCCGAACGGATGCCCCCGGCGCTGAGCGCGACGGCGCCGATCATCCGGCGCAGTTCGCCGAGCGCGGCGTTGAAGTTGGCCTTGAGCGCGGCATAACCGGCCGGGAACGCCGCCGTGATCTCGGCAGTCAGATCGCCCCGCGTCAGTGCGTCGAGCCCGGCGCCGATGGCGGTGGTGACGATCTTCTGCTCTTCGGCAGCGCGGTGGTCGGCCTCGGCGCGGTCGGCGGCAGCCTGGCGGAACACGTCGGCAGCACGCGCCATCGTGCCGATCTCGTCCTGACGGTCGAGTTCGGGGATCGCGCAGTTCTCACCGCCGGCAAGGCGGTCGACCGCATCGCTCAGCCTCGCCATCGGACGGCCGATGATGCCGCCGGCGGCAAAGAACAGACTGGCAAGCACGGCGGCCACGATGACCAGGCCGCCCAGCACCAGTTGCCAGGCGATCGTGCGCGCCGGAGCGGCCACGGTCGCCTCGGGAACGTCGAGCACCAGCGCCCAGGTGGTGTTGAGGTTGTCGAGATGGATCGGACGAACCACGCGGCGGGTCGGCACGCCGGCAACGTCGAGGTTCGGCAGGACCCGGGTCTCACCCGATGCCAGCGCCGCCTTCACTTCGTCGAGCCCCGCGCCTTCATAGGCCTTGCCCAGCAAGGCGGCATCAGGGTTCGACACCCACATCGCCGAGGACGACAGCAGCATGACCCGGCCCGTGCCGAATGGCTTCAGCGCGCCGAGACGCTCCGCGATCGAGCCCAGTTCCATGTCGACACCGGCAACGCCGATCACCTTGTCGCCCGAGCGCACCGGCTGGGTGATCGAGGTCATCAGCACCTGCTTGCCGTCGAGTTCATAAGCATAAGGATCGACGATGGCGCCCTTGCCGCTGTCGAAGGCGGCCTTGAAGTAGGGCTTTTCGTATGCCCCCTCCTCGTTGTTGGGCTGCTGGGTGAGAACGCCGTTGCTCTTCACCCAATAAGGAGTGAAGTTGCCGTTCGGCGACGAGCCGGGACGTCCGCCCTTGCCCGCGTCGGGACCGTCCCACTGATCGGGCACGATCATCACCCAGCTACCCAGAGCGGCCTTGGATTCGAGCAGGTCGGTCTTGAGAACCGCCAGCGCAGTGCCGCGATCGCGCGCGCCGGAAGCGTGCATCTTGCCGAGCGCCGAGGCCTCCGCCCGCGCGGTTGCCTCGAACGTGGCGATATCGGCCTTGACCTGATTGCCCTCGGCATCGGCCTGGGCGATCGCGGCATCGTCGGAAAGCTTGCCGACGGCGGTGCCGGTCTCGAACACGACGGCGGAGAAGCCGAGCACCAGCAGGACAGCGATCGCCAGGCCGGCGACCGTCATCAGCTTGCCCGCTATGTGCAGGCGGTTGAACAGGTCAGTCATCATGAAGCTCCAGCGGAAACGGGATCAGAATGCGGCGCTGAGGGACAGCAGCGCGGCGCCGTCGGCCTGCGCGCCGCGGCTGAGGTCGGTATCGATATAGGACAGGCCGAAAGTCAGCTTGCCGAGCGCGACGTCGGCGCCCAGTTGCCAGTCATAGTAGCCGCCGGACTTGGGGCTGATCGCGCCCTTGCTGCGGCCGCCATGGGCCTTGAAAGTGATCGGCGTGCCGGGAACCGGGACCGCCGTCTCGCCGTAAAGATAGAGATGATCGCCGCCGAGCGCGGCCTGGTCCCAGCTGTAGCCGCTGCCCAGCGTGGCGCGCAGCAGGCCAAAGTCATGAGTCAGCTTGGCGGTGGTCTCGAAGTACTCGATCTTCCCGCTGCCTTCCCCGCCAGGATAGCTGTAGTAGGCCAGCGCAACGTCAAGGCTGGTCCGCTTGGCGACGGAACCGGCCCAGCCGCCGTAGAAGTCGACCTCGGTCGGGCCGTAGCGGTCACCCATGCCGAGCGACGACGACCAGGTACCCAGGTAGGCCCCGCTCTTGTGCGAAAGGTTGATGGTGCCTTGCACGGCGGGATCCTTGCCGGTCAGCGATATGCCGCGAAAGCGGTAGTCACTGATCAGCGTGATACCGCCGGAAACGGTGATGGCCGGTACTTCCTCCTGGGCCTGCGCTTGAGATGGGGCGATTGCGGAAAATAGCATGGCAATCGGGGCGAACCCCGAAAGAACGGCAAGACGCATGAAAGTCCTCTTCCCGGGACGTTGACAGACCTTGCCATTATAGGATGGCTTCCCCCTCCCCGCGCCGAAGGCGGCGGAAACAGCCGCGGCAGCCGCTGCGAATGTGCGCACTACTTGTCCGCGCCGCCGATAGCCCGGGCCGATGTAGCCGCCAGCAAACGCGAAAAGTGCGGCGGACACGAATGTCCGCCGCACCCTTCGGGCCAACCGGGGTTACTGGATGGGCCCGGACAGGGAGCCGAAGCTCCCGTCTCGCGGTCAGGGGAGAACGAAGATCCAGCCGCCCAGCAGGCCGGTCGAAGCCGACGAGCCGCCCGAAGCGCCAGCCGTGTTGCCATTTTGCGAACCGGCAAAGCCCAGCGAGGTCGAGCTGCCCTGCTGACCGGTGGTCGAGGTCTGGTTGCTGGCGCTGCCGGTGTTGTTGCCGTTGATCACGGCAACACCCGAGCCGTTCGAATTGGCACCGGCAGTGGACTGCTGCGTGGTGGTGCCGAACAGCAGCGATCCGCTGCTGCCCACGCTCGATGCGCTGGCACCGCTGGTGGACGAGGAGGTGGCGCCGCCAACGGCGATACCAGCCTGGGCCGCCATGGCCGGGGAAACGAGAGCCATGCTGGCGACGACCGAAACAAGAGCCTTCTTCATCATGATCCTTCTCCATTCTCAGGGGGCGTAAAAAGAATGAGTTTCACAGTCCGCGCCCCACCATGGGACTGTAAAAAGGCGAAAACTTGGTGATTTTTACCGGGCGATCGCCACGTTCAGACGGGGATCGCCGGTGGCGTCCGCAGGCTGGCGCGATGCCGCCTCGGGCGTGGGATAGCCCGCCGGCGTCTGCACGGCGGCTTCCGGCACCGGCCCTGGCATGGCCTGTTCCGAGACGCCGCTGCCCATGAGGCCCAGCGCGGAACAAGCCTGCGCGGTGGACTTGTCGGGCTTGGGACCGGCGCTATCGGAGGTGCAGATCGACCAGATCATCATCGACATCAGCCGCCCTGCCAGTTCCGGCTGCCCCAGGTTGGAGGCATTGGCCGCAGCCATGCCGAACTTTTCGGCGCGGCGCAGCGATTGGCAGGACTTGTCGAAGACCGGACCTGATCCGCCGATGCTGATGCCGATCGGCGCCGCACTGGCACCGCCACTGGCCGTGCCGCCGCAATAGTCGCTGCTGAAGCTGCTCGATGCGGCCAGCGGCACGGCGTTGTTGGTGTAGACCTTCTGGGTGCGATGGTTGGTCGAATTGAACGTGACGGCAACCCCTTGCTGGTTCGTCGACGTTGCCGTCTGCCCCTGGATCTGCCCCTGCGTCTGGGAGTTGTTGGCTTCCTGACCCTGCGTCTGGTTCGAATTCGAGCCCGACGTGGAACCGGAAACGGCGTTCGATCCCGAGGAACTGGTCGAGGTCAGGTTCCCCTGCTCGTTAACCGGCGCATTGATGTTGGTCGGATTGCTCGACGACGTTGCTCCCGACGAAGATCCAGAGTTTGCTGCAGAATTACTTCCGCTTTCTGAAGTCGTCGTCTGAGCCATGACCTGCGGCGATACAGTTGCCGCAAGTACTATCGAGACTGCAACAATGTGCGAGTGCACGTTCCTTTTCATGACCGTAACCCCTATTCCAAGCCCTCCCGGGCGGTGAAAAGAACTCACTTGATATCCACTGGACGCACTGATCCGCTCCGAAAAATTCGGAAAATCAGAACCATCAAACGGCACAGAGAGTGTTCAAGGCACCGGGTGTCCGGGTCGTAAGGCACCGCCTACACCCCAGCTGACAAGCACGAAACGCGCCGCACAGCATGGTGTATTAAGTGCGAATTTCCCTGGCACGGAGTGTCCGAGCACATGAATATCCCGAGTGATTACATAACACTCCGAATATTCTATTTTTGGATTTGCCCTGTTTCTTGGCACAGCCCGAAACTGCGAGGCATAAGTTGTTCCCGAAAGCCCCCGATGTCAAATGGGTCAATTTAACAGCACAATACGCACCAATACCTAAGTATCATTCGGGCGCATCTCGATGTTATGAAATAGAAAACCCCCTGCCCCTGGCCAGGACAGTCCATTCACTGCGGTCAATGGTGGACAGTTTCAGAGCCCGATCCAAAAGTTGTTGAGCAATACCAGCATGTTATGATTCACGCCGTCCTTGCGAGAGATGGAGTGATCAATGGCATGGACTGGCATTGCTCGAGAGGAGCATAGCCGCAAGGGACTGCGTTATCCAAGCGACATGACGGATAAGGAGTGGGCGCTGGTGGCCCCGTTCATTCCCCCGGCAAAGCAAGGCGGTCGGCGGCGCAGCACGAATATGCGCGAAGTGGCCAACGCGCTGCTCTATCTGGCTTCGGCCGGGTGTGCCTGGCGCCTGCTGCCCAAGTGCTTTCCACCGGTCTCGACGGTTCGGCGCTATTTCTACGCCTGGCGTAACGCGGGATTGTTCGAGGTGATGAACACGCTGCTGGTCATGAACCTGCGAGAGATCGAGGGGCGCGAAGCCTCTCCCAGTGCGGGCATCATCGATAGCCAGAGCGTGAAAACGACCGAAAGCGGCGGCCCGAGTGGATATGACGCGGGCAAGAAAGTCAAAGGCCGCAAGCGTCATATCCTGACCGACACCTCCGGTTTTCTGATCTCCATCCTCGTGCACACCGCCGATATTCAGGACCGTGATGGCGCCGTCGACGTGCTCAAAGGCATATGCCAGCGCTTCCCCTGGCTGCGCCATATCTTCGCCGATGGTGGCTACGCCGGAGACAAGCTCAGGAGAGCACTCGCCAAAGTCGGGAATTGGGTAATCGAGATCATCAAGCGTTCCGACAAGGCCGAGGGCTTCGAAGTCCTCCCGCGCCGCTGGGTCGTCGAGCGCACGTTCGCCTGGCTGGGGCGGTGCCGCCGCCTCGCAAAGGACTGGGAGGCGACCATCGCCTCGTCTACCGCCTGGGCCACGATCGCTTCTATCCGCATGCTCATCCGCAGAACCGCAAGATATTGCTACGCTTGAGACACTTTTGAATCGGGCTCTCAGGTTACACGTAAACGCCAATCAGCATACAAGGCACCATCGAGGGGAGTCGAAAATCGAGTCGCTTAGTTTTGTGTAGGGAGGGAGCGACATGGAATCCTTGTGGGATGATTGTGAACATCTAACTTCACGCGAAATCGAAGTACTCCAATTGGTTGCACGAGGTTTATCGGCGAAGGAAATCGCCATAGAGCTCGAAATCGCAGCCTGTACGGTTGCCCGGCACGTCGAAAACGTCCGACTGAAGACTCGAACGCGCAACCGCACCCACATGATCGCGCATCTGCTCTGCAAGGGCATGCTGCAAGTGGAACCGGAATACCTCTAGGCGCGCCCTATCTGGCGCCCAAATGACCAACCGATCGAACCAAAGCGCCTCTGGGCCGGCAGATTGTCCGCCCAGAGGCGCTTTGGTTCGGGATGGCGGTCAATAGCGAGCCGCGCAGGGACTGCGCAAAAAACCCATTGCTGCGCCAGGAAGGATCGGAACAGGGACTTGTTCCACTCCTTCCCTTCGTGCGCATGGTCCAAAAGGCCGCGCCTGCAGCTTCCGCCTTCAGGACTGTTCGGATTTGCCGATCTGACCGTGTCAACCGGCGCGCAAAACTGACCCCCTATCGGCGCCCAATATTGACCCCACCTTTCGGTAGTCTGGCGGTTATCCCGGTAGTCGATAGGAGGGGCCCACGGACGACGACGCGCACCGTCAGGTGTGCTGGCGGCGGCGTCCGTGGGAGGTCCCTGTTGACCCACCGGGTTAACCGCCGGGGATGGGGGTCCGGGGGAAGGGGTTTTCGGCTCAGTTCCGGTTTTTGAACCGCCAGCTGTCATTGCCCGTCTCGATGATGTCGCAGTGGTGCGTGATGCGATCGAGAAGAGCGGTGGTCATCTTGGGGTCGTGGAAGACGCTCGGCCATTCGCCGAAGGCGAGATTGGTCGTGATAATGACCGAGGTCTTTTCGTAGAGCTTGCTGATCAGGTGGAAGAGCATCTGGCCACCGGACCGGGCGAACGGCAGGTAGCCGAGCTCGTCAAGCACCACGAGATCAAGCCGCGAGAGTTGGGTGGCAAGGCTGCCGGCCTTGCCCAGGCGAGCCTCTTCCTCAAGCCGGTTCACCAGATCGACCGTATTGAAGTATCGGCCTCTGGCACCGGCGCGCACCACTGCGGCGGTGATGGCGAGAGCCAGATGAGTCTTGCCCGTGCCTGTTCCGCCGATCAGCACGATATTGCGCCGTTCCGGCAGGAACGAGCCCGTATGAAGCGAGCGGATCAGTCCTTCGTTGATCGGCGTGCCATCGAACATGAACCCATCCAGGTCCTTGATCGCCGGAAGCTTGGCTGCGGTCATGCGATAACGGATCGATGCCGCATCCCGGTGCGCCGTCTCCGCACGCAACAGGTCGCCCAACATCTCCATGACCGTTCTGTCTCGGCGGATGCCGTTGGTGACGGCATCATCGAAGGCCGCCACCATGCCCTTGAGCCCCAGCCCCTTGAGGGCGGCCATGATCTCATGCCGCTGCATCGAGGTCTCGCACGGTATCGTAGCGGCCGCAGTTCGCCTCTGGCGGATGCTTGAGCTTCAGGTTGACGACGACGTCCATAGCCTGGGCATCATGAGGCTCGCGGCGACGGGACAGGATGTTGAGGATGATCTCGTCGCTGATAGTACCGGCGCTGAGTGCCTCGCGCACTGCGGCCTCGACAGCCTCCAGGCCATCTTCGGGGACAGCGGCGAGGACGCGTACAAAGCGCCGGTCGGCATCGTCGCCCTTGCCCAACTTACGCCGCAATTGGGCCAGTGCAGGTGGGAGAGCCCAGTCCTGGAAGGGAGCACCATTGCGCAACGCACCGGGCTTGCGGGCGAGGATGGGCAGGTAGTGCCATGGATCGAAGATTGTCTGGTTCCGGCCGAAGACCCGTTCGTGTTCGGCCACGACAGCGCCGTCGCAGCGGATCACGATGCGCGTTGCATAGGCCCGCACCTGCACAGCCTGATGGGCCGCCTTTGCCATCACCGAGTACCGATTGCGATCGAAGCTCACGAGGCACGTCGAACTGGCTACGTGTTCGCTCTCGAAGAACCCGTCGAAGGGAACCGGTAGCGGTTGCAGCATCGGCCGCTCCACCTCCAGCGCCTGCGCGATCGTCATGCCTTCCTGGTCAGGATGCTGGTTGCGTTCCGCCCAGCGCCGGCACTCGGCTTCCAGCCAGATGTTCAGTTCCTCGAGGCTGGCAAAGCGCAGGCGCGGCTTGAACAGGCGCTCCCTACTGGTCTGAACCTGGTTCTCGACCTGACCCTTCTCCCACCCTGCGGCAGGACTACAGGCCACCGGCTCAACGCGATAGTGGTCCGTCATGATCAGAAACCGCCGGTTGAACAGGCGTTCCTTGCCGGTGAACACCGTCGTCACCGCCGTCTTCATATTGTCGTAGATGCCGCGCGTCGGAATCCCACCGAAGAAGGCAAAGGCGCGGGCATGTGCGTCGAACACCATCTCTTGCGTCTCGCGAGGATAGGCACGGACAAATGGTGCCCGTGACCAGCAAAACCGCATATGCGCGACCTTCACGCGCATTGGCTTGCCGGCGATCTCGACGTCCTCATGGCTCCAGTCGAACTGGTAAGCCTCGCCGGGCCGGTACATCAACGGGATGAACGCCTTGGTCATATCGCCGGCGTCAACGCGACGCTCACGCTTCCAGCGTGCAGCATAGCGCCGCACAGCGTCATAAGAGCCGCCAAACCCTTCGCGCTGAAGCAGATCATGGATCCGCGTCATGCGAAGCCGGTCACGCCGGGGCAGCCCTTCGTTCTCTTCAAGCAGTTCTTCCAGGCGAGTGCTGAAAGGGCCGGTCTGCGGCCGATGCTGTTCCTTGCGCTCGTAACTGGCATCCGCGTTCGGCGCCCGGATCGCCTTGCGCACCGTGTTGCGCGACAGCCGCAAATCCCGCGCTATCGCCTTGATCGGCTTACCGTCCCGGTGCTCCCGACGGATCCTCGTAATCGTCTCCACAACCAACATCCCTGTACCCGCCGTCCGGAACCGAAACGGCGGCGCTTCTCACAATGAGATGAAGGGGGTCAATTTTAGACGCCGATCACCCCGCTAAGGGGGTCAATTTTGCACGCCGCTCCACAGTTAAGGTAGATGTTTATGTTCGCAGGGCTGATGAGATCGGACCACCCCTCTGCCCTCGCCCGCTCCGCCGCTTCCCGAGGTGTCAGGTCGGGGTAACGCTTCGATGCACTCTTGGGGAGAAAGCGCAGCGTCTCCATGAAATCTCGACACGCTGCCCGGTTGAGATTTTCCATGGGGGTATCAGCCCCCATGATCGATAGGGCCAGCCGCCGCGCTGTTTCATATGCAAGCCGGGTTCGCGCCGACCATTCGCGCGTCGGATCGTCCATGAAGCGACCGTAGACCTCATCGAGAGTATAGCGCGGCGCGATAGGTGCGGCCTCGACTTTGGCGACCGACGCTCTCAACGACATGCCCTGCACAACCTCCCCCACTTCGGTCCCGGACGGTTGAAGCAGCGCCACATCGACGATCTCACCCAATTCCAGTCGGGCAGATTCGAGCAGCCCCTCGATCTCACCGATGATCGCGTGAGACCTTCTCAACGCCATGCGGGGGCTGTCAGTCTCCAATGAGCGCCAGATTTCAGTTTTGCCGAGAACGCCGCGAAGCGCAGGGGGAACACATTTTCTCACATGGAAAATGCCCCGCTTCTCGACGAGCAAACTGGGCCGGTTTTGTAGACGCTTTTTGTAGACGCGATTATGTCGATTTCTCGAAGAATTCCAATGGGTTACACTGATATCAGCGTGTGCGTTTTGTAGACCACTTTCGTAGACAGGACGCGCTTGAGACCGTCTGGGTGACGATTTCTCAAGGATTTCAGGGAGTTCTGGGGGGATGGTGAGCCCTGCTGGGTTCGAACCAGCGACCTACTGATTAAAAGTCAGTTGCTCTACCGACTGAGCTAAGGGCCCCCGTTGCCGGGCGCGGCCGTGAACGGCTGCGGAAGGGGTCACCTAGGGGTAGGGAGAGCCTTGGTCAAGCGGGCATGAAGCTGGTTTATCGTCAGACCCGTCAATGGATCGCGCCAGGTGCCCGCAATCCTGCGCGCGGGGCCCAGCACGAAGTCGCGCGAACGGAAGGCCGGATGGGGGATAACCAGACTCTGATCGCCCTCACCCGCCGCCCAGGGACCGCCGTTCCACAGCACGATATCGAGATCGAGCACCCGCGAGCCCCAAGCCGCGCCGCGGCGCCGACGACCGAACTTGTGCTCGACCTTCTGTAACTTGTGCAAAACCTCGTCAGGCTCGCGCCTGGTGCGGATCAGCGCCACGCCGTTTGCATAGCAGCGCCGGGACGGGCCGAGCGGCGCGCTGTCGATCACCGGAGAGGCGACCAGCACCTCGTACTTGCCATTATCCAGCGAATCCAGTGCAGCGGCGAGCACCTTGCGCGGGGCACCATGGCGCGGATGACGCATGTTGGAGCCGAGCGCGATCAGATAGGTGTGCTTCGCCAAGGTACCCGGCTCCCCCGCGTGTTGTTCGGATGTGGCGGCTTAAATGTCCTGCGCGATACGCGTGTAGAGTTGCGGGCGCCGGTCACGGAAAAAGCCCATGCCGGCCCGGTGCCTGGCGGCGCGCGCAAGGTCCAGCGTGGAAACCAGCACGCCCGTTTCATCCCGTCCGAACTCGGCGACGTAATCGCCCCATTCGTCGGTGATGAAGGAGTGGCCGTAGAAGGTCTGCTCCGTCCCGCATTCCGATTCGATGCCGATGCGGTTGGCGGCGATCACCGGCATGCAGTTCGATACCGAGTGGCCCACCATCGCCCGGCGCCACATGCGGCTGGTGTCCAGCGCAGCGTCATAGGGCTCCGAGCCGATGGCAGTGGGATAGAACAGCAGTTCCGCCCCCATCAGCGCCATGACGCGCGCACATTCCGGGTACCACTGGTCCCAGCACACACCGATGCCGACCTTGGTGCCGAGAACGTCCCACACCTTGAACCCGTCGTTTCCGGGGCGGAAGTAGTACTTCTCCTCGTAGCCGGGGCCATCGGGGATGTGGCTCTTGCGATAGGTGCCGATGATCTCGCCATCAGTGCCGATCATCGCCAGCGTATTATAATAGTGGTGGCCGTCGCGCTCGAAGAAGCTGGTGGGGATCACCACCTTCAGCTTCGCCGCCAGCGCCTTCATCGCGATGACCGAGGGATGCTCGGCAGTCGGGCGGGCGATCGCGAAGAGTTCCTCTTCCTCGGTCTTGCAGAAGTAGGGACCGGAGAACAGTTCGGGCGGCAGCACGATCTGCGCGCCCTTGGCGGCGGCTTCCTCCACCAGCGCGGAGACGGCGGCGATGTTCTCGCCCTCGTCGGCGGAATTGAGCGCGAGCTGGAGCGCGGCAACGGTGATCTGGGTCATGCGGTAATCCAAATGAAGACGGGGCGCCCCCTATCAGCCCCGCTTGCGGAACAGAAGCGTCATCCGGTCGCTCTCGCCGATGGAGAGGTACTTGGCGCGGTCCTGGTCCTTCAGCGCCAGCGTGGGCGGCAGCGTCCAGACACCGCCCGGCCAGTCGGCGCTGTCCTTGGGATTGGCACTGATCTCGGACTGGCCGACGAGGTCGAAGCCCTGCGCCTGCATGAACCTGATGACGTCCGCCTGCTTGAGATAGCCCTTCGATCCATCGGCATAGGCATCGGGCGCATCGGCCTTGGCGCGGTGCTGTTCGATGCCGATCAGGCCGCCGGGCTTGAGCAGATCGCGCATCGCCGCGAATTCGCTCGCGGCGATGTTCCAGCGCAGCAGGTTGTGCAGCATGCGCGGCACGATGATGACATCGAAGGTGCCCTTCTCACCCGCCGGGATCGCGCCGGTGGTATAGGCCGCAAAGCGATCCGCCGGCAGGCCGGTGAACTTCGCCACGTCGGCCGGGTATTCAGCAGCGTTCTTGCGAATGTTGGCCTGCGTCTCCGGCTTGAAAGCCGGACTGTCGGGATTGTAGTAGAGCCCCACCAGATGGCCCTGCTGGCCAAGGTAGAGCCCCAGCAGGCGCGAATACCACTCCCCGCCCGGCGCATATTCGCCGACCTTCATGGTGGGGCCGACACGGAAGAAGCTGAGCGTTTCCACCGGATGGCGATACTGGTCGCGGGCGCGGTCTGCCTCTCGCAACGGATTGGCGGCGGCGAGTTCCAGCAGCGCCTCGCAGCCCTTGCAGGCCTGCGCTTCGGTCTTTTCTTCCGTCGCAGTCGCGCAAATCGGTGCGGCGAGCACGCCGAGGAACGTCGAAAGGGCGATCAGGGCGCGGCGCATGGCGAGTCTCCGGTAACGAGGCTGTCGATGCGGCGAAGGTAGTTGTCTCTCGCACAATAACAAGGCGCCCAATGACAACGCGTTCAAGCATACCTATCTAGCGGCCCAACTTCCCCTCATGAGGATCAAGCTACCAATGGAAACGGCAATCGTTGCAGGCGGGTGCTTCTGGTGCACCGAAGCGGTGTTCCGCGATGTCATCGGCGTGGACTCGGTCGAAAGCGGCTATATCGGCGGCACTGTCGCCAACCCCACCTACAAGCAGGTCTGCGAAGGCACCACCGGCCACGCCGAAGCGATCCGCGTGAACTACGATCCCTCGGTCCTGTCCTACGGCGACCTGCTCGACGTGTTCATGGGCACCCATGACCCGACGCAGCTCAACCGCCAGGGCAACGACGTCGGCACGCAGTACCGCTCCGCGATCTTTCCGCTGGACGATGCCCAGGCCGCCGAGGCCGAAGCGGCCGTCGCCCGTTCGAACGAGGACAACAGCGGCAAGGTCGTCACCACCATCGAAGGCTTTGCAGACGGCAAGCAGAACGAGGCATGGTATCCGGCCGAAGACTACCACCAGGAATACTGGGACGGCGAAGGCCAGCGTAACCCTTATTGCCTCGCGGTGATCCCGCCCAAGCTGATGAAGCTGCGCAAGAGCTTCCAGAACAAGGTCAAGGACTGAACGCCGCCCGGCTCGCAGGTTCCGGTCGTTCTTCCGGCCCTCGATCCGCGCGCAAACATTACCGGTCGCCATGTCTCATTTCGAGACATGGCGAAACCGCCATTTCCCAAAACGCCAAGTATAGATAGTGAATTCTATGAAGTAGTTTTTAACTTGGCGAATCCACCCATGACCCGTGTGCGCACCAAAATCGGCAAGTTCTCGCTGTCCGTCACTGTCGCTGCGCTGGCACTGACGGCCACGCCCGTACTGGCCTCCTCCGACATCGCCGGGATCGACGTTCTGAAGACCTGGAACCTCGTGGTGCTGGGCGATCTCACCTCCTCCTCGGAAGTGGAAGGACGCACGTTTGTCGGCGGCAATCTCGACGGCAATGCCTCGAACTACCAGATCACCGCCCTGCCCGCGTCCAGCACCGACACCCCGGGCCTGACCGTGGTGGGCGATGTCAACGGCGGCTACAAGAACCTCAACAACGGGTCTGGCGCGATCGTCGGCGGCAGCGTCAACAGCGGCCTCAACCTCAACGGCGCGGCGCAGACGGTGCTGGTGGGCGGCACGATCAGCAACACCAACGTCAACAACAACACCGTCACCTCGGGCCTTGCCGCCAGCGACCCGCAATTCGTGCAGGACCTCAACCAGCAGAAGAGCCTGATCACCACCTCGATGGAGAGCCTCAGCCACTCCATGAGCACGGAGACGGCAAACAGCCAGCTCTCGATCAGCGGCAATACCGGCACGTTCAACGCGCAGCCCGACGCGAGCGGCGTCGCCGTGTTCAACATCTCGGCGGCCGACCTCGACAAGATCGGCGAGATCAAGTTCAACCTGAACGGCGCGGATACCGCCATCGTCAATGTCTCGGGCAGCTCGATCAAGCTCGACGA
This sequence comes from Sphingomonas sp. IC081, assembly GCF_006874585.1. Taxonomy (GTDB): domain Bacteria; phylum Pseudomonadota; class Alphaproteobacteria; order Sphingomonadales; family Sphingomonadaceae; genus Novosphingobium. The sequence continues at coordinate 746,495 of NZ_CP029761.1, read as the reverse complement.
CAATTTCCTCGGCGGCACCAACAACCTCGGCGAACATGTCGTCTGGAACTTCTACGAAGCCGACGACCTGTCGCTCACCACGGCATGGGGCGGTTCGGTGCTGGCGCCCGGCGCGGCGGCAACGACCTCGAACTACATCCAGGGTTCGGCCGTGTTCGGCAGCCTCGTCCAGAACGGCGAGATGCACGTAGGCACCTATACCGGAGGCTACACCCCGCCGAGCGGCTCCAATCCGCCCTCGAGCTCGGGCGGCAGCACCGACGTGCCGGAACCGGGCATGATGACTCTCTTCGCGCTCGGCCTCGGTGCACTGCTGTTCTGGCGCCGCCGCAGCCGCACGGCCTGAAGGTCCGCTAGGAAACCACGGTTCGCGCATAAATATTTGCGCCAGCAGCGGCCGCCAGATTGCCTGGACGGCCGCTGTCGGTGCAATATTGGCAGGCCTCTTCCGGAGTCGCTGCCCGTGCGCGCAAGCCACGCTATTCTTTCGCTTATTCTGGCCGGACTGCCGGCATTTGCCGCCGCCGCGCCGCAGCCGCTCGGGCCGCTCCTGCAGGGCCCCGGCGGAGCGATCGTCATCACCGGGTGCCCGCCCGGCGGCGATCACGACGAGACCTGCCGCGCCATCGCCGCCAGCGGCCCGGACGGGCCTGTAACCATGGGCAGCGGCTACATGCAGGTCTCGCTGCTGTGGTCGCAAACGGCCAGTTCGGGCGAACCGAACGCCCTTGTCCTGGGTGGCTACGGCGGTTCGGGCGGCAAGGCGGATCTCTACGCCGTGACGTTCGCGCCGCAGCTCGCCTATCGCCGGATCGGCGGGGAACGCTTCGACAGCGTCACCGTCAGCAAGGCCCCCGGCCCCTTGCATCTCAACCTTCCCTTCGACGTGGAGTTCTTCAACGGCGCCCCGCATGCCGGTGCCATCGTCGTGCCGCTGCCGGTGATCTGGACGGGCGACGACTTTGCGGTCGACCTTGCCCGGCTGACGAGCCGGACCTACTCGGCCAGCGAGTTCGACTTCCGCGTCCTTGCCGTCGGCGCGGAACTCGCGGCCTGGCAGGACAAGGCATACCCTGCAAGGCGCCTCTATCCGCCGGAAGCAGGCGGCGGTACGCCCGTCGCTGCCACGGCCCTCGTCGAGATGATGCTGACCGGCCACGCCGATCAGGCGCGTGACCTTCTGGACCGCAGTTGGCCCCGCGACCGGGAGCAGGCCGACAAGCCGGTGGAGGGCAAGACGGCGTTCTGGGCGGCACTGTGCAAGGCCGTCGTGCAGGAACCATCGTGGACGCGCTTCGGGCTCGATCGCCTGCCGCACGCGGACCTGATCGAACGGGCCGCAAAAGCCTCGTGACCAGCGCCTGAAGCAGTTTCCGCGCCACCAGGTGATCAGGCGGCGCGGACAACGCGTAGAACCAAAATTTTAGAGCATTTTCTCGTCAGGGGACGTCACCTGCCCGGAGTCCATCAGCCAGTCCCGGCGCCAGACACCGTGCTTCTCGCGCCGGACCGCCATCCCGCACGAACTGCAATTGCCGACAAAATGGCCACCGTCCCACGTCACGTGTTTGCGGTCAGGCTCATGGCGGCCTAGCCGGCATTGCACAAACTGGGGTAAAAACCGCACCATCGCGACTGCTTCCTCAAAGAGAGCAGCAGCCCGCGCGGCATTTTATTGCAGCGCGGAACCAGCCATGCTCGCATCACCCTTGAGGCCAAGGATGCCTGAGACTTGCGAGTCGTTGCAATGCAAAACATACGTAGTTTACCGGAGGCACGGCACGCCTGCTCCGGCAGCGGTTAAAGGCATGGGACGGACCGTTTTTCCCGGCCCGCCCACATCCCAAAGCCGATCTTATAGCAACCTGTGCTGAGCTTGCCTCATCGCAGGTTGGTAAGCCCGCGCGGCGCCAGAGCGTTCCAAGCTGCTGATGCGTCAGCATCACTGCTGCTTGGTATTACGCGCGGATCCAGCGCGCCACGAAGAAGCCGTCGAGACCGCCCGCATCCGCCAGCATGCCCGGATCGGTGCGCAACCAGCCTTCCGCCGTCGGCACGAGACCCTCGGGAAGTTCCCCGGTCGTGACCGGCGCCGGGGTCAGCGCAACCCTGGAGGCCTGCTCCTCGCCTTCTTCCGGCTCCATCGAGCAGACCGCGTAGACCAGCGTGCCACCGGGCTTCAGCCAGCCTGCCGCGCGTTCGAGCATGGCTGACTGGATCTCCACCATCTCGCCGATCTGGCGTGCGGCGATGCGGTGCAGCACGTCGGGATGGCGGCGTGCGGTGCCGGTGGCAGTGCACGGCGCGTCGAGCAGGATCGCATCGAACTTCTCTTCCGGCGCCCACTTGAGCGCATCGGCCTGGACGATCTCGGCAGCAAGACCGGTGCGCTTGAGGTTGTCGCCGAGACGTTCGAGGCGGCGTTTCGACAAATCGAGCGCGGTAACCTGCCAACCGGCGGCAGCCAGTTGCAGCGTCTTGCCGCCGGGCGCAGCACAGAGATCGAGCACCTTGCGCCCCTCCCCAGCCCCCAGCAGGCGGGCGGGAAGGCTGGCGGCCAGATCCTGCACCCACCAGGCGCCATCGCGGAAACCTTCAAGATGCTCGACCGCCGTACCGCGCGACAGGCGGACATGGCCGGGCATGAGCGAGATGCCGCCCAGTCGCTCCGCCCACGCAGCCGTTTCCGCCGGATCGCGCAGCGCGAGATCGAGCGGCGGCGGCGCGGCCAGACCGCCAGCGATGTCGACCACACGCTCGCCCCACGCGGCGGACCAGCGCTCGATCGCGGCTTCGGGCAGCGTCGGCACGGCGGGCAGCACGGCTTCACGCCGGGTCACAGCCGAGAACACGCCGTGCGCAAGACGGCGCGGGCCGCCCATGAGCAGCGGCAAGCCGGTGGCTATGACCGCATGGGCCGGGGTTTCCAGACGCAGGACCTGCGCCAGCATGATCTCCAGCACGGCGCGGGCCTTGGCATCGTCGGCCAGCGGCAGGCGGGTGGCGGAATCGATCAGATCGTCAAGGTCGGCCCGCCAGCGCAGCACTTCGCCGGCAATGGCGCGGGCGAGCGCCCGGTCCGCGTCGCCGCTCACGCGGGCAAGCGCCGAACCGGCCGCCTGGTCGAGCGTTTCGCCACGCCGCAGCACGGCATCGATAAGGTTGAGCGCGGCACGGCGCGCCGGAAGGCCGGGAATATCCATCGCCGCCCCCTTATAGACGATTGCGTTTTGACGCCACCCACACCACATGGCTGCCATGACCGAACGCGCCACAAAACGTCCCGAAGGCTTCGCCAAGCCCGCCCACTGGACGAACGAGCCCGCGCCCCAGCCTTCTTCGCAGGACGCGGCGAAGCCGGATGAGGACGCCGATCCCGACGGCATTTCGCCCACCCGCTACGGCGACTGGGTCCGCAACGGGATTGCCGTGGATTTCTGAATAGACGCGCGCGCCGGGATCACCAGTCGCGCGCCATGGACGGCAGGCGCCTGACCAGGAAGTCGATCCATGCCCGTGTCTTGGCCGCAGGCCGGCGGGAACGATGGGTGACGGCATGGACGGCACCGAGGTCGATCAGTTCGGCGCCAAGGTCGAGTTCGACCAAGCGTCCATCGGCAATCGCCCGGTCCACGAAAAAACGCGGTCCGTAGACCAGCCCCATTCCCGCTATCGCCGCCTGCGCCAGGACCTGCCCGTTGTTGGCATGGAACGAGCCGCGCACCGCCACGGCTCGGCTGCCATCGGCACCAAACCCCCAGCGGGTCGTCCCGGCCTCCCCGCTCAGGGTATAACCCAGGCACTCATGCGCGGCGAGATCCTCGATCGATTGCGGCGTGCCGTGCCGCTCGAGATAGGCCGGCGATGCGCAGATGCACAGTCGCACCGGCGCGATCCGGCGGGCGACAAGGTTGCTGTCCGCCAGCTTGCCGATGCGCACCGCCACGTCCCAGCGTTCTTCCAGCAGGTCGACCACGCGGTCATTGAGGCCCAGTTCGATCGTCACCGCCGGATAGAGCGCATGAAACTCGGTGACGAGATCAACCAGATAGGCGCTGCCGAAAGCGGCCGGCCCCGAGACCCGAAGAAGCCCTTCCACCGAGGCGGAACGCGCCATCGTCTCGGCATCGGCTTCCTCCAGTTCGGCAAGCACCCGCTCGGCCCGGTCGAGATAGGCCGCCCCGGCCTCGGTCAGGGCCAGACGGCGCGTGGTGCGGTTCACCAGGGTCACGCCAAGGCGCTGTTCAAGCGCGTTCAGGTGCTTGGCCGCCATCGCCGGAGACATCGACAATTCACGCGCAGCGGCGGAAAGGCCGCCCAGCCGGATCGCCCGCACAAATACCTCGATGCCCTTCAGACGGTCCATGCCATGCCCCTATTTGACACCACCGGTATAAATTCATTCAACGAATGGCAGTATTATCACCAATGAGGCAAAGGTCTAGATCTTCACGCGAAAGGAAGCCCCCATGACCTCACCTTCTTCCGCTGCCATTTCCGCCTCGACCGCCCCTTACGGCGCCTTTGTCCTGCGCGTCACCCTTGGCGTCACGTTCCTCGCGCACTTCGCGCTGAAGCTGTTTGTCTTCACTCCTGCCGGAACCGCCGCCTATTTCGGCAGCCTCGGCCTGCCGCCTGCGCTCGCCTATGTGACGATGGCCGCCGAATTCCTGGGCGGCCTGGCGCTCATCACCGGCTTCAAGGCCCGCGCCGTTGCCCTGGCACTGATCCCGCTGCTGGTCGGCACGATCATCACCGTACACGGCGCCAACGGCTTCTTCTTCAACGCCCCCGGCGGCGGCTGGGAATACCCCGCCTTCTGGTCGATCGCTCTCCTTGTCCAGGCCCTGATCGGCGACGGCGCCTTTGCGCTCTCGCCCACGCTCCGCAAGGCCTGAACCACCGTCCCGCAAAGGATCCTGTCCCATGACCCGCCAACCCAGCTTCTACATTCCCCACGGCGGCGGCCCCTGCTTCTTCATGCCCGATCCGCAGGGCAACTGGACCTCGATGGCCGAGTTCCTGCGCTCGCTGCCCGCCCGCCTGCCTGAGCCGCCCAAGGCCATCCTGGTGGTTTCAGGTCACTGGGAAACCGAGGGCTTCGCCTTCACCGGCGCCGAAACCCCGGCGCTGCTGTTCGACTATTACGGCTTCCCGCAGCACACTTACGAGCTGCGCTTCGACGCCCCCGGCGCGCCCGATCTGGCGAGCGAAGCGGCACGGCTGCTGCGCGAGGCAGGCTTCACCGCCGGTCTCGACAGCCAGCGCGGCTACGACCACGGCGTTTTTGTCCCGCTCAAGGTTTCCTGGCCCGAGGCCGAAGTGCCGGTCGTCGAAATGTCGCTCGACCGTTCGCTCGATCCGGCACTGCACCTCGCCGCCGGCAAGGCGCTTGCGCCGCTGCGCGATCAGGGCGTGCTTATCGTGGGTTCGGGCATGAGCTTCCACAACATGCGCGGCTACGGCAATCCCGCCTCCACCGCGCCCTCGCAGACGTTCGACGCCTGGCTCACCGCCGCCGCGACGAGCGATGCCGAAACCCGCGCCGCAGCGCTCACCGGGTGGGCCGAGGCACCGGGCGGCCGCTTCTCGCACCCCCGCGAGGAACATCTCTTGCCGCTGATGGTGGCCGCCGGGGCATCGGAAGCGGCGGGCGAGAAAGTCTACTCCGATCTCGTGCTAGGCACGGCGATCTCGGCCTTCCAGTTCAACTGAACCCAGGAGCGGGCAGGCTTGAACCTGCCCGCTTCTTTCAATTCAGCAATTCGCAGCGGTTCCGCCCGCCGCGCTTGGCCGCATGGAGCGGGCCAGTCCCGGTCGCCTCCCCGCCCCGGCTCACTGGAAATCGAACAGCCTCCGTTGCTCCCCTTGAACATCCTCAAATTCGTGAAAACACCCAGAGCGATGACGGGAATTTCAGCCGATACCGAGATGGATCAGGGCAGGATCTCGATCGGCGTGCCATCGCCCACCGACTGCCAGAGCATCTCGATCTGGGCGTTGGATACCGCGATGCAGCCATCGGTCCAATCGCCCGCAGGACGGCGATCCGACCCGTTCGGCTGGCCATGGATCATGATCATCCCGCCCGGCGAACGCCCCTGCCCGGCCGCATAGTCGCGGTCCGCCGTATTGGGGTACGAGATGTGGAGCGAGAGGTGATAGGCACTGTCCGGGTTGCCCCAGTCGATCTGGTAGCGACCTTCGGGTGTGCGCTCATCGCCTTCGAAACGCTTGGGGCCAAGGGGCTGGTCACCCAGCTGGATATGCTCGATCACGCGGACCACGCGGCCGCCGGACCAGAGTTCCATGCGCCGCTCCGACTTGTCGACGCGGATCAGGTCGATCGGCGGAAGCGGTTCGGCCCGCACCGCCGATGCCCCCAGCAAAAGCAAAAGCGGCGCGAGAATGATCCCGCGCCGCTTTTCGACTTGCGCGAAGATGCCGAGGCATCCCCGCAAGGCAGCGCTCAAACGCCGCGCCGGCCGGGTCAGGGTTCGCCGGGTTTCCCTCAACGAACCCACGGCATCAGTCCTGGAAAGGATCGCGAACGAGGATGGTATCCTCGCGCTCGGGGCTGGTCGAAACCAGGGCCACCGGGGTCTCGATCAGTTCCTGCACGCGCTGGATGTACTTGATCGCCTGCGCGGGCAGGTCGGCCCAGGAACGGGCGCCGGCAGTGGTGCCCTGCCAGCCGTCCATTTCCTCGTAGATCGGCTCGACCTTGGCCTGATCGGCGGCGTGGCTGGGGAAGTAGTCCAGCACCTTGCCGTTGAGGCGGTAGCCGGTGCAGATCTTCACCTTCTCGAAGCCGTCGAGAACGTCGAGCTTGGTCAGCGCAATGCCGGTCACGCCGGAGATTGCGCAGGACTGGCGGGTCAGCACCGCATCGAACCAGCCGCAGCGGCGCTTGCGGCCGGTGACGGTGCCGAATTCATGACCACGCTCGCCCAGACGCTGGCCGGTCTCGTCTTCCAGCTCGGTCGGGAACGGGCCCGAACCGACGCGGGTGGTGTAGGCCTTGACGATGCCGAGCACGAAGCCGGTGGCCGAGGGGCCAAGGCCCGAACCCGAAGCCGCCGTGCCCGAAACCGTGTTCGAGCTGGTGACGAAGGGATAAGTGCCGTGGTCGACGTCGAGCAGCACGCCCTGCGCGCCTTCGAACAAGATGCGGGCGCCGGCCTTGCGGACCTTGTTGAGGCGCTTCCACACCGGCTGGGCGAACTGGAGAACGAAAGGCGCGATCTCGCGCAGTTCGTTGATCAGTGCCTCGCGGTCGACCGGCGGCTGGTTGAAACCGGCACGCAGCGCATCGTGGTGGGCGCAGAGACGGTCAAGCTGCGGCTCCAGCGCATCGAGGTGGGCGAGGTCGCAGACGCGGATGGCGCGGCGGCCGACCTTGTCTTCATAGGCCGGGCCGATGCCGCGGCCGGTGGTGCCGATCTTGCCCGAACCGGCCGCCGTCTCGCGCAGGCCGTCAAGGTCGCGGTGGAGCGGCAGGATCAGCGGGCAGTTGTCGGCAATCGCGAAGTTCTCGGGATTGATCTCGACGCCCTGGCCGCGCAGCTTCTCGACTTCCGACTTGAGGTGCCAGGGATCCAGCACCACGCCGTTGCCGACGATCGACAGCGTGCCGGTGACGATGCCCGAAGGCAGCAGGCTCAGCTTGTAGACCTGGTCGCCGACGACCAGCGTGTGGCCGGCATTGTGGCCGCCCTGGAAACGGACAACGGCGTCGGCGCGGCTTGCCAGCCAGTCGACGATCTTGCCCTTGCCCTCATCGCCCCACTGGGCACCGATCACGGTTACGTTGGCCATGGATATACTCCTCCACCCTGCCACGGTGGATCCAATAACGCCCTTCGACAGGACTCGGCGATATGGATTTGTGGTGAGGCAATCGCGCCCCGGCTTTTCGTGGGCGCCCTAAGAGGAAGGCGGGGGCCTAGTCAAGCACTGCGTGGCGCGCGCGTGTACGGTCTTGATGTGGTGTGTTCATGACGGAACATTACAGTGCCGTTTCATCTCGCCGCGATTCAGGACCAACGGAGTTTGCGACCATGATGAAGCTGCCCCTGCCTTGCTTGTCCCTCTGCGCCGTGCTCCTGCTGACCACGGCGGCCACCGCGCCTGCCGGGCCGCAGGAAACCGGCATCAGCTACGGCACCGAGGCCCTGCAGACCCTCGATTTCTGGCCCGCTGCGACCAGCGGACCAGCCCCGCTGGTTCTCTTTGTCCATGGCGGCGGCTGGAAACGCGGCGACAAGGACAATGCCACCGGCCAATACAAAGTGGCGCACTACACCGGCGAGGGTTACGCCTTTGCCAGTCTCAACTATCGTCTCGTGCCGGACGCGACAGTGGAACAGCAGGCACAGGACATTGCCGATGGGCTCGCCGCGCTGCTCAAACGCGCCGATGCGCTGGGTATCGCGCGCGGCAAGGTCGTGCTGATGGGGCACAGCGCCGGCGCGCAACTGGTCGCACTGGTCGGCACCGATCCGCAATATCTGCGCAAGGCCGGGCTTTCCTATGCCGATGTCGCGGGCGTCATTCCCATCGACGGCGCCGCTTACGACGTGCCTTCGCAGATGACGGACGGTCCGCGCATCATGCAGCGCACCTACGCACAGGCCTTCGGCACCGAGCCTGCCCGCCAGCGCGCCCTCTCCCCCACCGATCAGGCGGCCGCCTCCAATGCGCCGGCCTTCCTGCTGCTCCATGTGCAGCGACCGGACGGCGTGCGCCAGGCCGAAGCGCTCGAAGCGGCGCTGCGCAAGGGCGGCACCCGGGTGGAGCGCAAGGGCTTTTCCGGCGAAGGGCTGCGCGGGCACATGGAGATCAACCGGGAACTGGGCGATCCGGCCTATCCGGCGACCGCCCCGGTCGATGCCTGGCTGAGGCAGGTATTCGGGAAGGGTTGATCCCTTCCCGCCCCGATCACACCGCGACCGCCTCGCCGCCTTGCAGGATGTGCGAGCAGCCGAGCGCAATCGCATCGTCGCTTTCGGACAGCGCCGCCACCGTCACCCAGCCCACCGCACGCTGACGCGCGGCCAGCGCCGCATCGTGGCCAAGCGGCAGGAACAGGCGCTGCGGCGCTTCGGCCTTGGCGGCCAGCAGGTCCACCAGCAGGTCGGGATAGAGCGAGAAGCCGGTTGCCGATTCGGGATGGTGGCCGGTCTGGCCGAGAATGCGGTAGGTGCCGCCGCGGCCAAGGCTTCCGGCAATGCCCTCGGCATAGATCGTGAAGCCGAACCACGACTGGTACTCGAAACCATGACGTTCCGAAGGATCCAGCGTCAGGCGCGCCTTGCCGCCGACACGCGCGGCAATCTCGCGAAGACCGGCGATGCGGCCTGCCAGCGCGCCGCTGGCGTCGAACGCGGCAAGGCGCTCGATCGCGCTCTCGAACGGGCCGACGGCATAGAGCAGCGGCAGGTAGCCCTCGCCGCCCACATCGACCAGACCGCCCGCGTCCTTGGCGTCGAGCATCTGGCGCACCGCCTCGATCCGGCCAGCAGGCAGCGGCAGCGCTTCGGCCGAAAGCGTATCGACCAGATCGGGCAGCGTGAAATCGACCGAAATGCCGGTGGCCCCGGCAGCAGTGAGCGTCTCGATGGCGAGTTCGACGATCTCGGCAGCGGCGGCCACCGAATCGGTGCCGATCAGTTCGGCGCCAAGCTGCAGCCGCTCGCGGCGCGGGTCGAGGCCGTCCCCCTTGATGGTGCAGACCTGTCCCGAATAGGACAGACGCAGCGGACGCGGCACTTCGGCAAGGCCGGTGGCGGCGATGCGCGCGACTTGCGCGGTCATGTCCGAGCGTAGCGCCAGCATCCGCAAGGAAACCGGATCGACGAAACGGAACATGCGGCGCACCTGCACGCCCGCCATGCGGTGCGCGAGCGCCTTCTCGAATTCGATCAGCGGCGTCTCGACGCGCTCGTAGCCATGGCTGGCCAGCACGTCATGCGCGGCGCGGCGCACGGTTTGCGAGGCCCAGGCCTGCTGCTGAAGACGGTCGCCCAGTCCTTCGGGCAAGAGATCGCGGTCGTTATCCTGCATAGCGAGGGCGCCCTTAGCCCGCCCCGCCCCGAATGTCGAATGCGCTTAGAGTTCGATTGAAAAATGCCCGAGGGCATTTTTAGAGCGGCACCGGCCCACTCCCCCACCCGACCACCCATCAGGATACACTCGTGGGAGGTCGGGTGGGGGAGTGGGCCGGTGCCGCAAAATCCGCCTGCGGCGGATTTTCAACCAAATATCAACCTGCACACGCCCACGCGAACAGATCGCAATCTGCCGCATAAAAATCACGCACGAATGCTTCCTGCCGCTCGCTCAGTCCGCAAGGCCGCCGCTTCGAGGTGTTCAGACGCGGAATGCCACCGAGGCGCTCCAGCCCCGGCATGTCGGCAATCTCGTCCAGCCGATCGTAGGGCACCAGCCGATCCACCGCCAGCGCGCCGTCCGGGCCTTGCAGATACCATGCCTGTGGGCGGAAAATGTGGTCGAGATGAAACGGCGAACGTGCCCGCTGCAGATGGGCGATCGCGCAATCGACATCGCGAAATGCCTCGTAGCGCCCCCGGAACGGCTCCGAGACGATGCGGTCGCGCGTGCCGCCGGTGCGGGCATAAGCAAAGGCCGAAAGGAAGCGCTCCACCGGATCGCGGACGACTGCGAAGCTCGGCAGGTCCAGCATGCCAGGCGCCACCTTGGCGTAATAGCGCGCCGTCGCATGCTTGACCTGCGTGCCGTAGAGCATGTGCGACACCGATGTGCCCGCATTCTTGGGCACGTGAACGAACAGCACCCCGCGCTCGCGAATGCGCGAGAGCCGCTCCCGCCGCTTGGCGTCGAGGCGCGGCGCGATGCCCCAGCGGCACAGCCGCTCCGGCACATCGCTCACCAGCCGCACGCCGAACGCGTGGGCCACCAGCTTGTTCACTCCGGTCGTTCCGGTACTGCTTTGACGGACTTGTGGCATGGCTGTGACCATGCCGACCGTATGTAGTGGGCAAATTGCGGCATGTTGCAGCTATGCGTCAGGCCGCACGGGAGGCACGGCAATCCCTCGAAAACGGAAAAGGGGCCGGCATCCGAAGACACCGGCCCCTTCCGTTTGGAGCTATAATCCGCCCGGTCAGATGAACTTGAGCGCCTTGACCGTCTTCACGCCCGGAAGCGCGGTGGCCGCCTTGAGGACGTCCTCCGGCACGGCGCTGTCGACCGAAAGCAGCAGCACGGCCTCGCCGCCGGCATCGCGGCGACCGAGGTTGAAGGTGCCGATGTTGATCGCGTTTTCGCCCAGCAGGGTGCCGATGCGGCCGATGAAGCCCGGCGCGTCCTCGTTGACGATGTACATCATGTCACCAGCGAGTTCCGCCTCGACCTTGATGCCGAACAGTTCGACCAGACGCGGTTCGCCATTGTTGAACAGCGTGCCGGCCACCGAGCGCTCGCCCGCTTCGGTCTTCACCGAAACGCGCACCAGCGTGTGGTAGTCGCCCTCGCGCTCGGTCTTCACTTCGCGCACTTCAAGGCCGCGCTCCTTGGCGAGGAACGGCGCATTGACCATGTTCACGGTGTCCGACTGGACGCGCATGAAACCGGCCAGCACGGCGGCGGTGATCGGCTTCTGGTTCAGTTCAGCAGCCGCGCCCTCGACGTGGATCGAGATGCGGGGAACCGAATCGCGGGTCAGCTGGCCGACCATCGAACCCAGCATTTCAGCCAGCTTCATGTAGGGCTTCAGCTTCGGCGCTTCCTCGGCCGAGAGCGAGGGCATGTTGAGCGCGTTGGTGACGCCGCCGTTGACCAGGAAGTCGGCCAGCTGCTCGGCAACCTGAAGCGCCACGTTTACCTGCGCTTCGGTGGTCGATGCGCCAAGGTGCGGGGTGCAGATGAAGTTCGGCGTGCCGAACAGCGGCGAGTCCTTGGCGGGCTCGGTCTGGAACACGTCGAGCGCGGCACCGGCGACGTGGCCGTTGTCGAGCATGGTCTTCAGCGCGGCTTCGTCGATCAGGCCGCCGCGGGCGCAGTTGACGATGCGCACACCCTTCTTGGTCTTGGCCAGGTTCTCGGCCGAGAGGATGTTGCGGGTCTGGTCGGTCAGCGGCGTGTGCAGCGTGATGAAGTCCGCCTTTTCGAGCAGGGTGTCGAGATCGGCCTTCTCCACGCCCATTTCCACGGCGCGTTCCGGGGTCAAGAACGGGTCGAACGCAACGACCTTCATCTTCAGGCCGAGCGCGCGGCTGGCGACGATCGAGCCGATGTTGCCGGCACCGATCAGGCCCAGCGTCTTGCCGGTGACTTCAACGCCCATGAAGCCGTTCTTCGGCCACAGGCCCTGCTGGGTCTGGGCGTTGGCTTCGGGGATCTGACGCGCGAGGGCGAAGATCATGGCGATGGCGTGTTCGGCGGTGGTGATCGAGTTGCCGAACGGGGTGTTCATGACAACCACGCCCTGGGCCGAAGCGGCCGGGATGTCGACGTTGTCGACGCCGATACCGGCGCGGCCGATCACCTTCAGGTTCTTCGCGGCGGCGAGGATTTCCTTGGTGACCTTGGTCGACGAACGGATCGCGAGGCCGTCATAATCGCCGATGCGGGCGATCAGCTGCTCGGGCGTTTCGCCGGTGATGACGTCTACGTCGCAGCCACGAATCTCGAAGATACGGGCGGCATTGGGGTCCATCTTGTCCGAAATGAGGACGCGGGGCTTGGTCATGATCTTGTTCCCTTATCGTCATCCCCGCGGATTGTGCGGGGGGCCGCTCGTCGAACGCAGCTCTGGCGCCGGGCGGAAGGAAGGAAAGCGGGGCCCCCGCCTATGCGGGGGCGACGCCATTTATGGTATTTCGGTCTGGTTCAGCCAGCCTTGACGGTGGCGTAGGCCCAGTCGAGCCACGGTCCCAGCGCCTCGATATCGGCGGTGTCGACAGTCGCTCCGCACCAGATGCGCAGGCCCGCAGGGGCATCGCGGTATCCGGCGACGTCGTAGGCCGCGCCTTCCTTTTCGAGCAGGGCCGCGAACTTCTTGATGAAGTCGGCATCGGCGCCCTCGACCGAGAGGCAGACCGAGGTCTTCGAACGGGTGCCGCTGTCGATTGCCAGATGGCTCAGCCAGTCACGCTCGGCGACGATCTTGTCCAGCGCGTGGGCATTGGCGTTCGAACGGGCCTTGAGCCCTTCGAGACCGCCGAGGCCCTTGGCCCATTCCAGAGCGAAGATCGCATCCTCGACGGCGAGCATCGAGGGGGTGTTGATGGTTTCGCCCTTGAACACGCCCTCTGCCAGCTTGCCCTTCGAGACAAGGCGGAACACCTTGGGAAGCGGCCATGCCGGGGTGTAGTTTTCCAGACGTTCGACCGCGCGGGGGCCGAGGATCAGCACGCCGTGGCCGCCCTCGCCGCCCAGGACCTTCTGCCAGGAGAAGGTGGCAACGTCGATCTTGGTCCAGTCGATGTCGTAAGCGAAGACCGCCGAGGTGGCGTCGGCGAAAGACAGGCCTTCACGGTCTGCCGGGATCCAGTTGGCGTCCGGAACGCGCACGCCTGAGGTGGTGCCGTTCCAGGTGAAGAGCACGTCGTCGGACCAGTCGATCTTGTCGAGGTCGGGCAGCTGGCCGTAGTCGGCGCGGAACACGGTGGGTTCCAGCTTGAGCTGCTTGACGGCGTCGGTAACCCAGCCCTCACCGAAGCTTTCCCAGGCCAGCGCAGTCACGCCGCGGGCGCCGAGCATGGTCCACATGGCCATCTCGAAGGCGCCGGTGTCCGAACCGGGGACGATACCGATGCGATGGGTGTCGGGCAGCTGCAGAACTTCGCGCATCAGATCGATGCAATACGCAAGGCGCGTCTTGCCGATCTTGGCGCGGTGCGAGCGGCCGAGCGCTTCGGTGTTCAGCTTTTCGGGGGCATATCCGGGCGGCTTGGCGCAAGGACCGGACGAGAAGTGCGGACGCGCAGGCTTGCGCGCGGGGACGCTAATAATATCAGTCATTTCTGACTCTCCTTACAGAGAGCACGCGCGGCGTTGGGACCGCGTGGCCCGGAGCCGCGTCTAAAGTCCCCAAGAAATTTGTCAAACGATTCTCCGCAGCGCTGCGACAGATCGTTGCGCCGCGCGGCCATAGCCTGGCGATTTTACACGAAAATCCGCCGGTTCCGCGCATCGCCTATAAGAGCAATAGCCGGTGGATAACTCGGACCGCCCGATTTCGAAGGCACCTACCGCAAGGCTAATCTGACGTTCACCAAAGGATCGGATGTTAGGCGGGACCATGAAAGCCCTCCCCAAACTGATACTTACGCTGCCACTGCTTGCCGCGATCGCCGGGTGCATCGGCGAGCCGGACAAACCGCAGCGCCGCCCGACCGAGGCCGCGCGGCCCGCCATAACCGTGCCCTCGCCCCAAGCACGCCAATGCATGGCGACACTCGGCAGCCAGCACGCGGTGTTCTCGCCCGTGGCGGATCGCTACTACGGCAGCGGCTGCTCGACGGTCGGCACGGTGAAACTCTCGGCGCTCAATACCGATTCGTCGACTGTCAGCGTGACCAATCTCGGCCCGGTGACCTGCACGACGGCAACGCCTTTCGCAGCATGGGCGCGCTTCGGCGTGGACCGCGCGGCGCAGCAGATCCTCGGCAGCCGGATCATCAGCATCGAGACCTACGGCAGCTACAACTGCCGCAACGTCGCCGGAACCGCCCGGCGCTCGGGCCATGCAACCGCCAACGCCATCGACGTATCCGGCTTCGTGCTGGCGGACGGCCGCCGCGTCTCGGTACTGGATGACTGGAACGGCGGCTCTCCCGCCGAACGCCGCTTCCTGCGCGTGGTCCACGAAAGCGCCTGCAAGCGCTTCGGCACGACACTGGGGCCGGACTACAACGCCGCCCATGCCAACCACTTCCATCTGGAAGCGGACGGCAAGAGCTTCTGCCGGTGACGGTGCGGGCGGACCTGCATGGGCCCGCCCGTCTCTCCCAAACTCGGTTACTCGGCGGGTTCTTCAATTTTCAGCACGCCGCGACGGATCTGGTCGCGTTCCATGCTTTCGAACAGCGCCTTGAAGTTGCCGTTGCCGAAGCCATCGTCGCCCTTGCGCTGGATGAATTCGAAGAACACCGGCCCCACGCGCGCTTCGGCGAAGATCTGCAGCAGCAGGCGCGGCTGACCACCCTCGGTCGTGCCGTCGAGCAGGATGCCGCGCATCTTCAGTTCTTCGGCCGGCTCGCCGTGGCCGGGCAGACGCTCTTCCAGCATCTCGTAGTAGGTTTCCGGCGGCGCGGTCATGAACGGCACCCCGAGCGCCTTGAGCTTGTCCCAGGCGGCGACGAGATCGTTGCAGATCAGCGCGATATGCTGGATGCCCTCACCGTTGAAGGCGCGCAGGAATTCGTCGATCTGGCCCTTGCCGCCTTCCGCTTCCTCGTTGAGCGGGATGCGGATCTTGCCGTCCGGCGCGGTCAGCGCCCTGGAGGTGAGGCCGGTATATTCGCCCTTGATGTCGAAGAAGCGGATCTCGCGGAAGTTGAACAGCTTCTCGTAATAGTCCGCCCAATAGGCCATGCGGCCGCCGTAGACGTTGTGGGTCAGGTGATCGATCAGATCGAAGCCCGCGCCCACCGGGTGACGGTCCACGCCCGGCAGGTAGTCGAAGTCGATGTCGTAGATCGACAGGGCACCGTCGCCGTTCCGCTCATAGCGGTCGATCAGGTAGATGATCGAATTGCCGATGCCGCGAATGCCGGGAAGGTGCAGTTCCATCGGCCCGGTCGCCACTTGCACCGGCTCGGCCGAACGGGCGAGCAATTCGGCATAGGCCGCGCGCGCGTCCCTCACCCGGAAACCCATGCCGCAGGCCGAGGGGCCATGCTCGCGGCTGAAGAACCACGCGGGGCTGTGCGGCTCGTAATTGGTGATGAAGTTGATCCCGCCCTGACGCCACAGTTCCACGTCCTTGGAGCGGTGACGGGCGATCTTCGTGAAGCCCATCGCTTCGAACACGGGCTCCAGCACGCCCTTTTCGGGGGCGGAGAACTCGACGAATTCAAAGCCATCGAGGCCGATGGGGTTGTCGAAGAGGTCGGAAGTCGGCTCGGTCATGGGGTCGTTTCTCCGAAGGGGGCTTCACCGGACAGCAGCGCTCCGGCGGGGATCGGCGCCTCGGCGCGCCAGTTTTCGTAGACCGGGCCGAAATCGAGCCCGACAAGGTCCTCGATCAGCTGCGGCAGGCTTTCGAGGACAAAATAGGTCTTCTGGAAGGCATCGATCATGTAGCCGGTGCGCATCACCCGCTCGGCATCGAAAGGCAGGCGCAGCACGTCGCGATCTTCCAGGGAATAGCGGGTTTCGCCCGAGGACGAGATGATCCCCGCGCCAAACACACGCAAACCGCCATCCTCGCGCACGAGGCCGAATTCGATCGTGTACCAGTAGATCCGCGCCAGCAT
Organism: Sphingomonas sp. IC081; assembly: GCF_006874585.1. Classification (GTDB taxonomy): domain Bacteria; phylum Pseudomonadota; class Alphaproteobacteria; order Sphingomonadales; family Sphingomonadaceae; genus Novosphingobium. Next base: position 730,029 of record NZ_CP029761.1, on the reverse strand, counting down.
CGGCAGCGCGTCCATTGCCATCGCCCGCGCTCCGGCCTTGCCGTAAAGCTCCAGGAAATCGGCGATCGTGGGATCGAGCAACATCGGCACATGGCCGAAGAAGTCGTGAAACACATCCGGCTCGACCAGATAGTCCAGTTCGTGTTCCTCGCGCAGCCAGCGCGTCACCGGAAAGCGGCGATGCGCAAGGTGATCGAAAAACACCGCATCGGGAATGAACCCGGGCACCCCCACCAGCGTCCAGCCCGTCGCCGCTTCGAGGATCGCATTGGCATCCTCGAAGCGGGGAATGCCCTCGGCGCAGTCGAGCCGCTTCAAGCCCTCACGGAAAGCCGCGCAGGCGTGAGTCTCGACCAGTGCCGATTGCCGCTCGTAGAGGCGGCGCCAGCGATCGTGCATCTCAGGGGTATAGGCATGCCAGTGCTGGCCGACGGTATAGTCGTCGCCCGCGTCTTCATACTCTCCCCGAAGGCCGCTCGTGGTTGTCTGGGTGGACGGCGTCTTCATGTGGAGGAAGAATAGCACGACCGGCACGTCAGTTCCGTGCGATTGCACCCGTCATTTGCCGTGCTATTGGTGACTTCCACTAAGAATTGAAAAACGGACAGGGGATTCATGCAGATCGACGCATTCGACCGCAAGATCATCGCGGCCCTGCAGGAAGACGCGCGCATGCCGGTAGCGCAAGTCGCCGAGCGCACCGCGCTTTCCGCCACCCCGGTCAGCCGCCGCATCAAGCGGCTGGAGGATGAGGGCGTCATCCGCGGCTATGTGCCGGTGCTCGACCCGCGCAAGCTGGGTTTTGAACTGGAAGCCTATGTGCTGATAAACCTCAACGCCCATGTCGACGAGATCATCCAGCGCTTCGAACAGGCGATCCGCGAGCATCCTTACGTCATCGCCTGTAATGCGGTGACGGGCGACATGGACTATCTGGTCCACGTGGTCGCGCGGAACGTAGATCACCTTTCGCAGATCACGCTCAAGACCTTGCTGCGCATTCCCGGCGTGCGCGACGTGAAGTCGATCATCGTTTTGGAAGCGGTGAAGGAAGCGCACGGACTGCCACTGGAATGACCGCAAGGCCCCGGATCGCCTGATACCAGGCTGCAGTGAGGCAAGCCCAACGCAGCTCGGTCTGAGCCCCTCAACAAGAAAGGGGGCCCGCAGGCCCCCTCCCCATCATCTTGCGACGCCGATCAGCGGCCGAGCAGGTTACGCGCCTGGCTGGCGATCTGCGCGAGCATCGCCGGCGTCAGCGGCACCGTCTTCTCCGCGCGCTGCACCATGGAGCGGAAAGTACGGATCGCGGCCGTGTGCGCACGGGCCCACTCCTCGGCCGCGGCAGCCGGATCGGCCTTGCCCGCCTCGGTGCGCGAAAGCGCCTTGAGGAAGTCGAGCCGCATCTGCTGGAAGTCCCGCGCGAGCCCGGCAACGAGCAGGCGCTCCCAGGGATCGGACGGGTTCATCGTCGCCGCATTGGCCTGCGCCCAGTCGAGGCCAAGCCCCGCACCGATGCGCGAGAAGGCGCCGACAAGACGGCGGGCATCGAGCCCGGTCTCCGCCGCGAGATCGGCAATGCCGACCGCGCCGTCGAGATCGTAGAGGTTGGCCACCAGCGCCGCTTCCGCTTCCGGCGCGCCCAGTTCGAGCAGGCCCTGACGCAGCTTCTGCGAATGCTGCGCCACGCGCTCACCCAGCAGTTCCTCGGTATCGACCGAAAGCGCCGCGACCTGGCCGCCGATGCGGGCGATCACTTCCGACGGCGTGTTGCGTCCGGCACCGGCGCGCAGCAAGTCGGCCATGTGGCTGCGCACCGCACCCGCCGCCTTGCTGAACAGCGCAAGGCGAGCCTCTTCGCTCATCGGCGCGGTTTCGAGACGGCCCCAGAGCGCGTCGAGATCGAACAGTTGCACAGCCAGCGCGAAGGCCGCTGCGACATGGGCCAGTTCGGCACCTTCCTCTTCGGCCAGTTCGAAGGGATGGACGATGCCAAGGCGGTTGACGATGCGGTTGGCAAGCTTGGTCGCGACGATCTGCGGGGCCAGACGGTGGCCTTCGATGAATGCGGCGAAACGCTCCTGCATGGGCTGCGGGAACGAAGCCAGCAGCAGCGCCTGCAGGCTGGCATCGCTGGCAAGCGCGCTCTTCTCGATGGCGTCCTGCAGCACCAGCTTGCCGCTGGAGAGCAGCACCGCCAGTTCGGGACGGGTCAGCCCGCGACCGTCCTGCACGCGGCGGGCCAGCGCCTCGTTGTCGGCAAGGCCCTCGGTCTTGCGGTCGAGATTGCCGCCTTCCTCCAGCGTCTCGATCAGGCGCACTTGCGCCGGGATCGCCGCCGCACCGCCACGCTCCGCGATCGAGAGCGCCAGGGCCTGCACCCGGTTGTCCTCGAGCACGAGGTGGGCAACCTCGTCGGTCATGTCGCGCAGCAGTTCGACGCGCTGTTCTTCAGTCAGCACACCGGCCCGCTTGGCGGCAGCCAGCGCGATCTTGATGTTGACCTCGTTGTCCGAGCAGTCGACGCCAGCCGAATTGTCGATGAAGTCGGCATTGATGCGCCCGCCGCGTGCGGCAAACTCGATGCGCGCGGCCTGGGTAACACCAAGGTTGGCACCCTCGCCGATGACCTTTGCGCCCACTTCGTTGGCGCTGACACGCAGCGCGTCGTTGGCGGGATCGCCGACATCGGCGTTGTTCTCGCTCGACGCCTTCACATAAGTACCGATGCCGCCGAACCACAGCAGGTCGACCTTGGCCCAGAGGATCGCCGAGATCAGCGAGTCCGGGTCCATTTCCTCAAGGCCGATACCCAGCGCCTCCCGCACTTCGGCGCTCAACGGGATCGACTTGGACTTGCGCGAGAACACCCCGCCGCCCGTGGAGATCAGCGACTTGTCATAGTCGTCCCAGCTCGAATGCGGCAGGTCGAACAGGCGCTTGCGCTCGTCCCAGCTGGCCGCCGGATCGGGATTGGGGTCGAGGAAGATATGGCGGTGATCGAAGGCAGCGACGATCTTGAGCGCTTTCGAGAGCAGCATGCCGTTGCCGAACACGTCGCCCGACATGTCGCCGCAACCGACCACACGAACCGGATCGACCTGCACGTCCACGCCCTGTTCCAGGAAGTGGCGCTGAACCGAGAGCCAGGCACCCTTGGCCGTGATGCCCATGGCCTTGTGGTCGTAGCCGTTGGAACCGCCGCTGGCGAAGGCATCGTCGAGCCAGAAGTCGCGCGATTCGGCGATGCCGTTGGCAACGTCGGAGAACTTGGCCGTGCCCTTGTCGGCTGCGACCACGAAGTACGGATCCTCGCCGTCGAGGATCGTCACGCCGTCAGGATGGACAACCGTGTCGGCCACGATGTTGTCGGTGATCGACAGCAGCGTGCCGATGAAGATCTCGTAGCTGGCCTGCCCTTCGGCGGCCCAGCCCGCCCGGTCGAGCGCGGGGTCGGGAAGCTGCTTGGGATAGAAACCGCCCTTCGCGCCGGTCGGCACGATCACCGCGTTCTTCACGCGCTGCGCCTTCATCAGGCCAAGGATTTCGGTGCGATAGTCGTCGCGACGGTCAGACCAGCGAAGGCCGCCACGCGCGACCGGACCAGCGCGCAGGTGAATGCCTTCCACGCGGCGCGAATAGACAAAGATCTCGCGCCAGGGCAGCGGCTTGGGCAGCCCCGGAACCAGCGCGGAATCGAATTTGAAGGCAAGCGCCAGCTGCCCTGCCTCGGCAAAGGCATTGGTGCGCAGCATCGCCCCGACCAGATCGCGATAGGCACGCAGCAGACGGTCGTCGTTGATCGCGCTGACCCCGGCGAGGCCGGTGCGGATCGCCTCCTGCGCAGCGGCGCGGGCCTTGCCGCGATCGCCGGTGTAGGCCGGATCATGGATCGCGCGGAACAGATCAATGAGGCCCAGCGTCACCGTCGGCGCGCCCTGCAAGGCGTCCACGGCGGTGGCGATGCCGAAGTTCATGCCGGCCTGGCGCAGATAACGATACCAGGCGCGCAGCCAGTTCGCCTCGCGCTTGGACAAGCCAAGGCCGGGAACCAGGCGGTTGAACGGATCGTCCTCGCTGCGGCCATTGAGCACACCGACCAGCGCATTCTCGATCATCGGCGCCAGCTTGAGCACGTCACCCGCATCGCGGCCGGCGGGCAGCGCCAGCGTGAAGTCGTGGATCGTGCCGATGCGGCCCTTTTCGAGCGGGGTCGGCATTTCCGCGATCACGCGGAAGCCGAAATTCTCCAGCGCGGGTACCGCGTCGGACAGCGGCAGGCTGCCCTCGGCCTGGTAGATCTTGAGGCGCAAGTGCCCGGCCTCGTCGCCGTCGTTGCCATAGAGGCGCACATCACGCAGCGCCTGCGTGCGGTCGTTCCCGCCCGCTTCCTCGACCACCAGCTTGCGCATGTGAGCGATGTCGACAGCGGCCTCGGCGGGGCCGTAATCACTGCGGTAGACCATCGGAAAGGCATCGGCATAACGCGAGGCGATCGCGGCCGCGCGGGCCGGTTCGAACGACTGCGCGAGCGCCGCTTCCACCGCCTCGCCCCAGCCGCGCAGCATGACCTGCAGACGGTGGTCGAGCGCGGCCTCGTCGAGCGAACCTGCGCCTTCACGGATGTCGAGCGTGTAGCGCAGCATGGCCAGGTTGCCCGCCTCGACGCTGAGCGCCCAGTCCAGCGTGACGCCTTGCGCGGCTTCCTCGATCATCGCCTGGATACGCTTGCGCATCTGCGTGGAAAGGGTGTCACGGGTGATCCACACAAAGGCGAACAAGTGGCGCGAAAGCGGCGAGGTGGTGACGATCAGGCGCGGACGCGGACGGTCGACCAGGCCGGTCATCGTCGTCGCGAGGCGCTCTACATCGTCGTCCGGAAAGCCCAGCACGAGGTCGTGCGGCAGGCTGGTCAGGGCATGGGCCAGTGCCTTGCCGGTGTGGCCATTGGGGTCAAAGCCAAGCTTGCCAGCCAGCCCCGCCATCGCCGTGCGCAGGCGGGGAACCCGGTCGGGCGTGGCGGCCAGCGCGGCGCTCGTCCAGATACCGGCATGGACCGACAGCGCGGTGACCTTGCCATCCTCGACCAGCGGCACGAGGAACAGGTCGAGCGGCACGCGGCGGTGTACGGTGGCGATGCGGTTGGCCTTGATGACCATCGGCGCGCGCACCGCGCCTTCGGCCAGCTGGGCATCGAAGGCCGCAAACGCAAGGGCGTAGCTGGCCTCGGACAGCAGATCGCGCTGATCGCGGCGGCAGACGCCAAGCAGGCCCGAATGGCTGCCGTCGCGGTGCTGGGTGACATGGCCAAGCTGGGTGAGCATGCCGCCGGCGAACCAGCGCAGCAGTTCGGAACCTTCCGCGTCGCTGACCAGCGCGGAATCGGCGGTCATCGCCGCAACCATCTGCGGCCAGTCGGCGACGGCAACACGCACGTCGGCCAGCGTGGTTTCCAGCATGCGCTGCAGTTCGCCGCGCTGGCGCGCATCGATGCGGGCGGTCTCGATGTAGATCATCGATTCGCGCAGCGCACCTTCGACACCGTTTTCGGGCAGGGCAACCAGGTGCCCTTCGCCGTCACGCTCGACCGTGACGACCGGGTGGGCCAGACGGTCGATCACGAGACCGGCCTCGGCAATGGCGGCGGCCACCGAATCGACCAGGAACGGCATGTCGTCGTTGATGAGCGCAATGCGCAGGTAACGACGGTCCTCGCTGGCCGAGACCAGCTCGATCACCGCCTCGCCCGGCTGGCGCGTCGCTGCGGTTTCCAGGAGTACCCGCGCGGCCTCGTCGACCCAGGCGCGGTCGTCCACCGGGGCATCGCCGGGTAGCAGGGAATCGCTGATGCGCGATACGATCGCCGCGTGAAGTGCCGCCCCTCCGGGCCCTTCGTCCGTTCGGGCCTGTGCTGCGATCTTCACTTCATCTGCGCTCATAACGTGCTCCCGCATTCCTTACGGCTTGCGGCGTCTGCGCTCGATGGGGCGCGCAGCGCCTGCCTTCGACATATAGGACCGGTCATGCTTTCCGGCATCCATCTTCCCCCGGAAATTCACGCAGGGAAAGGTTGGGCCCTTTCAACGATGCAATGCAGCATCGCCGCGTTCCGGACGACCGGTCGCGAGCCCGGAAACGCAGACCCAGCGTTGTAACGGGGTTTCTCAGTTGCGCAATATTCGATTAACGGGAGGAAATTGCATAATTTGCACCAACAACCGGCTCCGCAGATCCCGGCACCGACAACCGCACGATCCGCACGACGGGTCCGCCGATTTCGCCCGGCTCCGGCCGGATCGTCGCCACCACCTGCCCCTGTGCCAGAAGGGCCCGATAAGCCCGGCAAGCTTGTGCAAAGCGCGCGCATTCCCGGGCGTAACGGTCGTACTGGGTGAGAATCGCATAGTCGGCGCGGCAGGTCGCGCGAAGGTCCGCCGGCATCGTGCCGTAATCGAGATTGCTGCGGCCGCCGCGCGCCGCCGCAATCGCACGGTAGTCCATCCGCGCCGAGAGCCGCGCTCGCACGTCGATGCAACCCGCTTCGCCCATCGGAAACCGCTCGGCCCAGGGCTGGCGCAGCATGTCGAACGCAAAGTGCTCGACGAGGATCGTGCGGCCCGGCGGGATATGCGCGATTGCCCAGGCCGTGGCGCGCTGGCGCGTATCGTCCGCCCGCTCACGCGCCCGTTCGGTCATCGCCAGCATCGGCGCAAGGCAGGCCGCGATGAGGATCACCACGGTGGCGCACACGGCAGTCGGGTTGTTCGTCGGCCGCATGGGTGAAAACGAGGGGGCATCGCGAAATCCCCACAGCACCGCCATCGTCCCCAGTCCGGCCAGCGCGGCCAGCACCGGTAGCAGCGGGATCGCCCAGCGCTCCCACACCAGTCCCTGAAACCCCAGCGCCAGCCCTTGTGCGAGCATGCAGGGCACCAGCACAGCCAATGCGCGCCGGCCGCGCGCCAGCCGCTCAGCATCGCCCAGCGACCCAGCCTGCGATCCGGCCAGCGCCGCCAGGCCGGCAAATGCCAGCAGCAGCCCCACCGCACCGAAGCCCGCCAGCAACGGGCCTTGTGCATACCACAAGAGGTTGCCGAAAAACCCATGCCCGGTCGCCTCGAGATGACGCACCTGCACCTCGCCGCCGAGATCGCGCAGAACCCGCGCGGGTGCCAGCACCAGCACCGGCGCGACCAGTGCAAAGCAGCACAGGCTCATCCCCCCCGCCCCGGCGAGCCGCCGGACGATGCCGCCCCAAGTTTCCCGGCGAGACAGGCCGGAGGCAATCACCGCCCCGGCAATGGCCGTCGCCGCCAGCGCGGCGGGCCACTTGGTCGCCGCCGCGCAGGCCAGCCAGAAAGTGGTCCGGACAAGATCCCGGCGCCCCCCGCCTTGCGCCACGCGCAGGCTCGCCAGCAGAACAAGCTGCAGGAACGCGGCTGCCATCACGTCGCTGCGGATCACTTGCGACCAGGTTACATGGACCGGACAGATCGCCAGCAGCAGTGCCGCGACAAGGCCCGCGCCGATACCGCCCAGCGCCCGTCCCAACTGCCAGCACAGCCAGACCGACCACCCGCCAACCAGCGCCATCGCTGCCCGTCCCGGCAGCACGATGATGCCGGGATCGAGCCAGACTTGTCCCGCAAAGTCCGCAGCATCGGCAAAGCGCCCGCTTAACCGCCCGGCCGCCAGCACCCCCGCATCGACAAGCGCCAGCAGATACATCGTGAGGGTTGCCGGATGTCCGTACCAACCGGGATCGAGCGTCCCGGTTCGCAGCATTCGCAGCGCACCAAGCTCAAAGATCAACTCGTCCGGATCGTTGAGCGCGGGCAGACCGAAGGCAATGCCGCGCAGGCGCAGGCCAAAGGCCAGAACCATGATCGCCGTCAGCGCCGCCACACCGGTGCGGCCCATGGCAGGCCTGTTCATGAACGGCCAGCCCGATCGCGAGACAGCAGCCACCCAAACCGCGGCGGCTGAGCCCAACCGCCTGCGCGAATGTCTGCCAGCGCCGCCCGGATGGTCTCGCCCGAAAGCCCCCATGCCACGGTCATGATCATCAGCGGCCGCACGAACGAGCCCAGCACCACCTGATAGGTCACCATCACCGTGCTGCCGGTAAAATAGGAATCGCGGGGCACTTCGGCCATGCGGTCGAGCGGAATGTCGAGTGGCACCGCCAGCAGGTAACACATGAAGATCGCCCAGCTTCGACCCACCCCGCGCCGCGCCTCCAGCATCACGAAATAGAGCAGCAGGACTTGCGCATAGGCGCCCGGCTCCGAACTGATCAGGGCCATCGTCATGCCGAGGTTGACCGCGCGAAACGGGGGAACTGCCTCAGGCCGCAGCCAGGTCGCCGCCGCCGCCAGCACGATCAGCAACTGGGTGAATTGCTGCAGTGACGGCAGTAGCATCGCCAGCCCCTCCACCACCCGCGAACCAAGGATGCCGACCAGCGGGAAGTTGTCCCCCTCGAGCAAGGCGACAAACGTCTGGTACGTTGTCGAATACCAGACATCGAGGATATTGGCGGGTTGCAGCTTGCCGAAACTGCGCACATTCTCAACGATCTCGACCGGGCTGCCGCGCCCCAGCATGGCATAACTGACAAGATAGACGAGCACCGCCGCCAGCAAGGCAGCCTCCGCGCGCGCCCAGCGGCGCACCAGCAGCAAGCCGAATATCGACCCGATCAGGTACACCTTCAGATTGACGGCGAAACCCGCCGCAAACGCCTTGAGCCTGACATTGCGCAGCACCGGGCCGAAGGCGAGCACCATCGCCGGAAACGCCAGCAGGATGAGGTTGCCGCGCTCCAGCCCGCAGAGCATCGGCATGCCCAGCCCCACGCAGATCGTGCGCGGCATCGCGGTGCGCGGCTCCATCTTCGCGAAACTTTTCCAGCATAGCCAGACATCCAGCAGGTAGAGCCCGAAAATGCACGCCAGCCCCACCCAGTCGCAATCGCGCGCGGCAAGGCCGGATCCGGCATCCCACTCGCCGCGGATCGCGTAGCAGGAATCGATCCCGAACAGCTTGAGCAGCACAAAGGAGAGCGGCGGATAGATCGATAACCAGGCATCATACGTGCCTGGATTACGGGCCCATATCGCCGGATTGAACCAGTCCGCGAACACGTCGCTCGGCTCGTAGAAAAACGGTGCAGGCAGGTAACCCAAGGTCGTCACATGCCACACGCAATAGGCAAGGCCGCCCAGGATCAGCGCGGCCATCGTCCACTCAGCACGCTCGGCAGGGGTCATGCGGCCTCCCCGCCCGCAGCCGTGCCTTTTGTCCATGGAAATCATGGCACCGGCGGGAAATTGACCCGCTCACGCTCGATCACCAGAGGCTGGTTGCGGGTCCTATCGGACACCAGCTGGACTTGCACGCCGATCAAGCCAAGAAACAGGAACAGCAGCGCCGACTGCCCTTCCAGCACCGCTGCCAAGAGCCAGAGCTGAACCGAATGCCCGGTGAGCCCCGCCCATACCGCGCCGCCCAGCGAGCACAGGGTCAGCACGGCAATCGCGAAAGCCAGATAGAGCGGCGCGCGCAGCAGCCGTTTGGACGATGCGGCAAGCCCGTTCAGCGCAAAGTCGAGCAGCGCAAAGAGGTGATTGTTCGAACGCCCGCCGGCGCGCGCGGGACGCGCATAGCCGATCGTCTCCAGGTCATGGCCGGTCTCCACCAGCAGCGCGCGGAAGAACGGCTCCGGCTCGTTGAGCGCGGCGATCGCGGCCACGACGCGGCGGTCGTAGAGCCCGAACCCGGTCGCACCGGGCACGATCGGATGATCGGCAATGGCACGCTGCGTGCGATAAGCAAGAGCCCGCACCGCCGCGAGCAGGGGGTTGCCACGCTCCGCCTCGCGCACACCCAGCACGATCGCCGTTCCCGCCCTCCACCGCGCCACAAATTCCGGAAGCAAGGCGGGCGGATCCTGGAAGTCGGCACACATGCCGATGACCGCCCGCCCCCGCGCCGCAAAGATCCCGTATGTCGGCGAGCGCATCTGCCCGAAATTGCGGGTATTGATGATGAGCCTAACGCGCGGCTCGCGCCGGCAAAGGTCGCGCAGGATCGCCGCGGTGCGGTCCTGCGAACCATTGTCGATGAAGATGATCTCGAAATCGGCGACGAGCGGCTCCAGAACGGCGATCACCGCCTGGGCTATGGCCTCGGCATTGGCTTCCTCGTTGCGGCACGGGATCACGACCGAAATTTCGGGAATACGTTCAAGGCCACCCTCCGCGCAGCCTGACAAGGGCGCGTCATGCACCGTGCGCCTCCTGCTCGCCCGCCTTGTGCGAACGCGGTGCGAGCGGCGGACGCAAGCGGTAAAATTCAATGGCCAGCCAAACCAGCAGCGCCGCGCCCCCCGCCGCCGCCGCCGGCCACCAGACCTGCCGTGCGGTCTCGATATGCGGAGGCTCCAGCACCCGCACCGCCGCCGTCGAAGTCATGTCCTCGACCGCCGTGCCCTGGAGATAGCGCAAGTAGCCCTCGTACAAGGTCTTGGCCACGGCCAGCTCCCGCTCGCGCCGGTAGAGTTCGCTTGATTCCGCCACGACCTGGCCAACCGTGCCATCCCCCCCCTGGCCAGTTGCGCGCAGCCTTCCCAACTGTCCCTGCAGCGCCGCGATCTCTGCCCGCAGGCGCTTCACGGTCAGGTGATCGTCGGTGTAGGTCTGACGCGCAGTCTGCAGTTCAACCGTGCGCGCCTGGATCGTCGCCTCGATGTCGGCGATTTGCGAGGAAAGCAGCGCAGCCTTCACGTCGGGCATCGCCGCACGGGTGCCAAGGCGAAAGCGGTCGTAGGCGACTTGCGCCTTGTCCAGCCGATCGTTGGCCGCGCCGACCAGTTCGAGCAGGACCTGTCGCTTGTAGGCAGTCTGCCGACGGGCGATCTTGGCCAGATCGTCACGGATCGCCGTGACATAGGCCCCCACCACGTCCTGCGCGAGCCGGGGGTCCGCATCGTCGAGCGAGACCAGGATGATCCCCCCCCGCAGCGAACGCACCGTCACCCGCCGTTCCAGCCAGCGCTGCGCGGCAATGCGATCCCCAAGGTCGATCCGCTCGACCAGGCCCAGCCGGGCGATCACCCGGTCACGCACCGATACGCTGCGCCCCACCCTTAGGGCCACCTCGATGGCGGCCTGGTTGCCAAAGACGTTGTTGATCGCGCCGAGCTGTCCCAGCGTTCCGCCAAGCCCCAGCGAATCCGGATCGGTCGGCGTCAGTGAAGCCGTGGCCAGGTAACGCTGCGGAAAGAGCGCCAGCAAGACGGCCGCAAGGCACAGCGTCCCGAACAGCGCCGCACGCGCCCAGGCCGTGGCCAACACCCGCGAGGCGGCGAGCATGCCGATCAGCGAGGGCATCAGTTGGCCAACGCCGCGACGGCGGCACCGGTGATGCCGAGTTGGAACACTACGGTCGAAATGTCGCGCAGCTTCGACCAGAAGCTGGAATTGCTGGTCTTGACCGGAACGAAGATCACGTCACCGGGCAACGCCCTTTCGTCCATTCCACCGGCCTTGCGGGTCAAAACCTGTCCATTGGCGCGCACGACAAACGCGTGGGACAAGTCCGCCGCGCGCTGCGGCCCGCCGGCCTGCTGGATATAATCCTTCACCCGTACCGGCTCACCGCTGATCAGGAACGAGGACGGACGGTAGACAGCTCCGAACACGCCCACTGTCGTAGCGCGCGGCGGAATGTAGATGCGATCGTTGTTCTCCAGCTGGATCGCTCCCGGCAGCGCCGAGTCCAGCGGGCCGATGTCGAGAACGACGCGCCCGTCAGGCTGAGCCTCGCGCAGCTTGTCCAGCACCGCGCGGGCGCTGGCGAGTTCCGCCGTGCTGCGATCCGAACTGCCCATGCCATCGGCAGTGAGCGGCGCCGAGGCGATGGTCAGCTCCAGTTGATCGACCGCTTCCTCGAAACCCTGCCGCTGCTGCTGGCGCACCGATTGTCGCTCGAACCGGGCGCCGAACGGGAAGGCACGCGCGGTGAGACCGCCAGCCATCGCCAGCACCTGCTCCATCGGCGTTCCCGGCGCGACGAAGTAATTGCCGGGGTGCGTAACCTCCCCTTCGATCCGCACCACGACCGACTGGCGGTCCATCGGCTGGACCAGGCTGGCGCCAGACAGCACCTGCAGGATGTCCGCCGGTTCCACCGCCATGGTGGCCGCAGCCTGACGCGAGACCTCGCGCGGGCCGGGCGGCGTGCCGGGAACATTGCGATAGAGGATAAGCCTGCTGCCGTCTGCCAGCGTATTGGGCCCTCCCGCCACTGCAAGTGCCTGCTCCACCGTCTCGCCCGGCTTCATTTCATAGATCGCCTCGTGCTGGACGCTGCCGATCACCGCCACCTGCTCACCCGCCGGCGGGATGAACAGCACGTCCCCGTTGCGCAGCACGGCGTCGCCCACGCGGTTGCCGCCGCGCAGCAGGTCATAAAGGTCAAGCTCGCCGGCGACGCGGCCGTCACGGTACAGCACGATACGGCGGAAGCTGCCGCCGGCAGTCGGGCCGCCCGCCTGGAACACGGCACTGGCCATCGTCGACAGGCTGTTGACGGTGAACTGCCCGGGGTTGTTGGCAAACCCGGTCACGTAGACACGGATCCCCGCCATATCCTTGAGCTCGACCGCGACCCCGTAATCGCGATAACTCGTACCGATCGCGGCCGAAATCCGGTCCTTCACATCGGCAAAACGCACGCCTGCCAGATGGACCGGACCGACCTGCGCCAGCACGATGTTGCCCGAACTGTCCACCCGCCGCTCGACACTGCCCTCGATCGAGCCCTTGAGCGAGATCGCGATCACGTCGCCCACGTTGATCAGATAATCGGGCGGCACCGTGGCGGTGGCGGGAAGAGCGAATTCACGGGAAGATGGCAGGAGCAGGTCGGCGCCGTACCGCTCAAGCTTGCGGCCCACCAGGGTCTGCACGAAATCCTCGAACTCACCGGGCTTGGGCGGGGCCTTCATGCGGCGGGCAGCATCAAGGCCGAGTTCGGCACGCAGCAGTTCATCGCTCCCGTAAGCGCGCAATGAAGTGCTGCCAATCGAATCCGGGCGCCACTGGGGGCTTTGCTGGCCTTCGCCGGTGGCCTGCGGCGTCACCATATCGCTTCGGCGCAGGCGCATCGTATCGATCGCCCCGCTGCCCACGCCATAGGTCCCAAGATCGGAATCGAGCGGGCTTCCCGATGGTACGCTGGTTGCCGCCTGCGTAGTCTGGGCCCACGCTGCAACCGTCGGTTGCGCCGCAACCAGCACCGCCAGCGCCAGGCAGCCTGCTCGCCAGTCCCCATGCAGCGGACGCATGGAGCCGCTTGCGGCCAAGCCGCACCCTCGCCAGCCACCCTCGCTCATCGACCCATTCCCCTCCCTTGCCCGCTACCGTCCGTGCCCGGAGAACGCCACGTTCCCCCCGGGCGTGGCCGCGCTGCCATGGCGCGCCAGCCAGTCCGCCGTTTCGGCCACCTGTTCCGCGAGCGGCACGACCGCCACGCCGTAATGCTCCAGAAGATGCGTGTAGGCGGCCCCATCCCCGTGGTAGCGATCCACCGCGGGATCAGTGACCGGCGCGCGCAGGTACGTCACCCCTGGCCAGCCGGAGGCCACCGTACGCGCCACCGTTTCCAGCTCGCACGGCTCGCCGCCGCTTTCGAACACCGTCACCGCTGCCCCCCGCGTGTCGCCAAGCAAGGCGATGGCCAGCGACAGCAGCTCGCGAATAGCGACATAAGAACGGACCACCAGGCGCGGGCTGCGCACCACCACCGGCCGCCCCGCCAACGCATCGCCGATCAGCCCCGCAAGCGCGTAACGATCATGCTTGTTGATGTAGGGCCCGGAAAGACTGAAGATCCGCGCGATCGCCGCTCGGCGACGCTGGGGCGCATCCTGCTCCGGTTGCGGTCCGCGGCCAAAGGCCCAGTCCACGAAGCGCTCCTCTTCCTCCCGCTTCATCGCCCCGTAGAGACCGAGCGGGCTTTCCCCTTCCGCGTCGGCGGCAGCCAGACCGGCCGCACCGGAACTTGCCACGAACACCGCTTCGCAGCCGATCGCATCAAGGCTGCCCAGCACCATCCCGGTGATCTTGCGGCAGGCCGCGCGGTAATCCTGCGCCGACATCGCCTCGGCCCGCTCGCGCGTGAGGAAGGCATAGTGCAGCAACCAGGTGGGCTGCGAGGCAATCGTGGTCAGAGCGCGCAAGGGCAGTTGCGTCACCTTGCGCCCGCTGCGCAATGTCAGTGTGCGCCTGCCCGAGCCGAAGGCCAGTACGCGTCCCGCAAAGGCCCCGCCCAGCGCCGCTTCCAGCAGTTCCAGCGTAGCCAGTCCGAGCCATCCGCCCGCCCCTGTCACAACGATCCGCCGCCCGCTCGCCAGCAGCGTTTCGGCCGCGGCCATGTCGAGCCCCGGGAACACGCGGGGAGCCGGCACGAAGTCAGCCATAGCGCCGTGCGTCCTCCGGCTCGAGCAGTGCGATGATGGCCCGCGTCACATCGCCGAAAGTCGCAAAGCGCGGGCTCGGATGTGGATTCCACCCCTCCTGCGCATACCCCCAGGCGGCAAACAGGAACGGCATCGCCAGCGCATGGGCCACTTCGTGATCGACCTCGCTGTCGCCCACGAACAGGCACTGCGACGCACTTGCCCCCAGCCGGTCGAGCGCCAACCCCAGCAGGTCGGGCTCGGGCTTGGCACGCAGTCCCTCACGCCCGCCCACCACGCAATCGAACAGCGGCGCTATTCCGGTATCGCGCAGGACCGCATCGCACAGGTTCTGCGGCTTGTTGGTGCAGATCGCCAACGACAGCCCGGCCTGGACCAGTTGCTCCAGCCCTTGCCGAACCTGCGGATAGAGATCCGTTTCCGGCGTGCGGGAATCGGCATAGCGGCTGCGGAATTCGGCGAGATCGGCATCGGCGTCGAGGCAGGCATCCCCCATCAGCCCCCGCACCAGCGGCTTGCCGCCACGACTGATCAGGGTGCGCGCACGGCGCTCATCGAGGCGGCGTGGCACGCCGCGGTCGGCCAGCATCTGCTCGACGATGGTCATGCAGGCGCGGCAGGAATCGACAAGCGTTCCATCCAGGTCGAAGATCACATGGCGGATCATGCCGCGCCCTCCGCCAGCGGCGCATGCAGGCCCATGGCAAGAGCCAGTTCCTCGCGCGGGAGGAACGGCGAGAGGTCTTCGAGCGCAGGCGATTCCATCGTCCCGTCGGCGAGACGGCGCGACGACAATTTCGGCGCAAAGTCCTGTCGCTTGTCGAGCATGACCTCACACAATTGCGGCCCATCCTCCTCCAGCACCGCACGGATCGCTCCGGCAAGCGCGCCATGGCTGTCCACCCGCCGCGCGGAGATGCCGAACGCCTCTGCAACGCGGGGGAAGTCGGGGAAAGTCAGGCCGCTGTCCGGCCCGCAGCCCACCACCCGGTCCGGGAAGTGGTTCTGCTGCGACTGGCGGATCGAATGATACCCTTCGTTGTTGAGCACGAAGAGCTTGATCGGCAAGCGCAGCCCGCCAATCGTCTGCAATTCCTGCAGGTTCATCATGATAGAGCCGTCTCCGGCCAGACAGACCACCCGCCGCGCACCGGAGGCGACGCAGGCGCCGATCGCCGCCGGCAAGTCGTAGCCCATCGAGGCGCAGCCCGAATTGGTATACAGTCTCTGCCCCGTCTGCAGCCGCGCGGCCTGGAACACGGTGACACAGGCCGTGCCATCGGCAGTCACCACAATCTCGTCCCCGGCCAGTTCCTCGAACAGAGTTTGCGTGAAGACGTAAGGATTGATCGGGCTTTGCCGGTCCCGATACCCAGGCAAGACCACCGGGTAGCACGCGGCCCGTTCACGGCTCCACCTCAGGAACCGCGCCCGCTCGGCACTGCGGTCCATTTGACGGCCCGGCTCCGGCAGGCCGATGCGCGCTGCCGCCGCAAAAAAGTCGCGCAGATCGGCGTGGACCGGGCGGTGCAGGGAAAGCGTGGGCTTGGCCAGTTCGGCGCGGTCGATCTCGACCATGGCCACGCGCGCGTGGCGCGCCCAGGCCTTCCAGTTGTAGCTGATCTGGCGAATGTTGAGACGGCAGCCAAGCACCAGAACATAGTCTGCCGTCTGCACCGCAAAGTTGCCGCCCCGGTCTCCCACCGTACCCGGCCGGCCGACATAGAACGGATGGTCGTCGGGCACCGCATCATGCGCGTTCCAGCCGGTCACCACCGGCATCCCGCGTTGCTCCACGAACTCAAGGAATTCCCGGTGCACACCGGCGATGCGCACGCCGCTTCCGACCAGCACGACCGGCCGCTCGGCCCCGTGCAGTTCCTCCAGCACTGCCTCCACCTCGCGTTCCAGCGGTTCCCCACGCAAGGCACCGCATTCGGATGCGGTATTGGCCGCCTCTCCCCAGTCTTCCTGCTCGGCCGGATCGTATCCGACCAGCGCATCGGGATCGACGGGAGCGGCCTGAACGTCGATCGGCACATCGATCCAGACCGGCCCCGGCCGCCCCCGCCGAGCCAGATACAGCGCCTTTTCCACGACCTTGCGGGTCTGAAGGGGATCGTCGAGCCGCACCGCGAACTTGGTGATCGGCCGCACCATCGAAACGATGTCGACTTCCTGATCGCCCAGTTGCCGCAGCGCGACCGGATAGCGATCCGCACATGTCTCGCGCTTCACCTGCCCCGAGACGACCACCATCGCGATGGAATCGACATAAGCGCCATAGACCCCGTTAAGCGCGTTGACCCCGCCCGGGCCGGTCGTGACATTCAGTGCAGCTGGACGTCCCGAAAGCCGGCAATAGCTTTCCGCCGCGATCGCCGCGGCCTGCTCGTGATGGCAGAAATGCAAGGACAGCCCCGGCGCCCGCCCGAAAGCATCGTTGAGGTGCATCGCCCCCCCGCCGGTGAGCATGAACATGTCGGCGATACCATGCTCGACCAGCAGGCGGGCGATCAGATCGGCAACGCGGACCTGCCCCATGGTTCAGGCCACCGCGGAACGAGGAGCAACCAGCGGTCCGGTCTGCAGGCCAGCCACGGGCACGGCTTGGGGTTCGCCCGGGATAGCCGCCTGGCGCGCTTCCATCATGGCGATGCGCGAGAGGTCTTCGCCGGCGATCGTGCCGTAGAAGTCCCGCTTGTTGCGAAGCCAATCGAGCTCGAACGCGATCGCCAGTTCCATTCCGCGCGCCGCATCGCGTCCGTCGAGAACGGCCGCGTCAAAGATGACCTTTCGAGTCTCGAAGCGGTCCAGCCGAACCTCGCGGACCCGGCGCAGCGGCTCGATCGCCTCTGGGTTGACCCCGCCCCCGACCACCAGTTCCACCCCGCGCCGCCGTGCCTCCTCGGCGACCTCCACGACATAGCGGGTCATCTCGTCGCTGTTCACGAAGTCCCGCTTGAAGCCCATCGACCCGGCAAAATCGACCCGTCCGAACACCATGCCGACCCGGCCGACTTCCGCCTTGGCGCCGATCTCGTCGAGATGGCCGAAGGCGTAGCGGGTCTCGACATTGAACAGGAAGCGGGTGTCGGCCTGTTCGTCGCGCGCGAAGACCCTGTCCTTGGCAGCGATGTACTTGGACAGCGCATAAGGCGTCTCGACCATGGGAGCGATCACGTAGTCGACGCCGAACTGTCGCGCCTCGATCAGGTCGCGCACCGCTTCGCAGCCGCCGATCTTGAGGCCGACACCCAGGTCCGCCCGCCGTGCGATCTCCAGCAGCCGCAGCAATTCATCACTGCGGGTGCCTTCGGCCTCAAACTCCGCCTTGACCGCGACGACCCCATAGTCGCGCGCCGCCTTGAGGGTTTCGAACATCGCTCTTTCGGTCTGGTTCACTGTGCTCTCCTCTCGTCGTGGGCTTGGCGGCCCCGTCGCGATGGGCCGGCAACCTTCCCGCAGCCGCGCAGGAAAGCCGCCATGGTCTCGACGGTGTAATGGAGGTGCGCCGGTTCAAGCCCGGGATAGAGGCCGATCCAGAAGCAATTGGTGGTCACGAGATCGGCATTCGCCAGGCTGCCCGAGACCCGGTAATTCCGATCCTTCATGTAAGGCTGCCGCAGCAGATTGCCGCCGAACAGCAGCCGCGTACCGATCCGGTGCGCGTCGAGATGCTTGACCAGGTCATCGCGTGCCACGCCGCTTTCCGGACGAATGGTAATCGGATAGCCGAACCACGAAGGGTCGCTGCCCGGCGTTGCGCGCGGAAGGATGAAGACATCCTCGAAGGGCGTGAGCATTTCGGTCAGCAGCGCGAAATTGGCGCGCCGCGCGGCAATGAAATCGTCGAGCCGATCCAGTTGCGCCAGCCCGACGGCCGCCTGCATGTCGGTGATCTTCAGATTGTAGCCCGCGTGACTGTAGGTATACTTGTGGTCGTATCCCGCCGGCAGGCTGCCAAGCCGGCGCGCGAAGCGCTTGCCGCAGGTATTGTCCATGCCCGGCGCGCACCAGCAATCACGTCCCCAGTCGCGCATGGATTCGATCACCCGCTTCAACCGGGGCTTCTGCGTGAACACCGCGCCGCCCTCGCCCATGGTGATATGGTGCGCGGGATAGAAGCTGAGTGTACCGATATCGCCGAAGGTACCGACCCCGCGCCCCTGCTCCTTCAGGCCGTCTCCATGCCATGTCGCGCCCAGGGCATCGCAGCAGTCCTCCACGACAAAAAGCCCGTACTTGCGCGCCACCCGCATGACTTCATCGAGGTCGAAAGGGTTGCCCAGCGTATGCGCCAGCATGATGGCGCGGGTGCGGTCGCTGACCGCCGCCTCGATGCGTTCCGACAGGACGTTGTAGGTCGGCACGTCAACGTCCACGAAGACCGGCACCAGCCCATATTGCAATGCGGGGTTCACCGTGGTCGGAAACCCGGTGGCAACGGTGATGACTTCGTCACCGGGCCTCAGTGCCTCGTCCCTCAGATAATGCGAGGTCAGGCTGGACAGTGCCAGAAGGTTGGCCGAGGAGCCCGAATTGGTCGTGAGCACATGAGCCACCCCCAGTTGCCTGGCCAGACGTTCCTCGAAGGCGCTGTTGAACCGTCCGGTCGTCAACCAGAAGTCGAGCGCGGATTCGACAAGGAACTGCATCTCCTGCGCTCCGTAGACCTTGCCCGAAACGGGAACCGGGCTCTGTCCGGGAACGAACGGACGCGGCGCATGGAAGCGGCGGGCATAGTCGCCAGTGAGGGCAAGGATGCGCGCGCGCAGTTCCGCTTCATTGCCGCCGCCATCACCCCCGTCGTCATTGCCTTCATCGCCCCCCCCCTCAACACGCGCCTCGACACGCTCCGCATCCCGCGAAGTCACTTCGCAACGCGTCCCTTCTTCGGCAAAAAACATCCCGGATATCGCTGTGCCATCGCTACGCGCCAGGTCGTTCACGGGCTCCGTCAGCGGATCGGTCATGACAAGTATCCTTCCACGATCGCTTCGCCCCCGCCGTGCGCACTCTCGGGCACGCTGCCAGTTTCGGGGCCAGTTACGGGAACAGTCTCGAGGCTGGGCACAGGGGCAACCTTCCCCTCGGGCAATCCGGAATGGCGGCAAAAGCTCTCGATCTGCCCCAGCATGATCTCGCAGGCATCACCGCCGCCCCACACCAAACGGTGCCAGTCCACCACGAAATCCAGTGCCGCAGCGAGATCGAGCCGGGGATGCCAGCCTAGTTCGCTGCGCGCCCGCGCACAGTCGAGCTTGAGCACCCCCGCCTCGTGCGGCGTGGTGCCCGCCGCTACTATGGGCGTGTCCCAGCCCGGCGCCCCCCAGCGCTCGGTCAGGCGATCCGCCACCCAGGCAACCGGGCGAACATCGGTCTCTGCCGGACCGAAATTCCATCCCGTCGCCACCTGCGCGTCCCCTGCCAGCATCCTTTCGGCAAGGATCAGGTACCCGTGCAGCGCATCGAGCACGTGCTGCCACGGCCGGATCGCCGCCGGGTTGCGGATCATCGGCCGCCGTCCCGCCGCCAGAGCACGCAAGATGTCCGGCACCAACCGGTCCTGCGCCCAGTCGCCGCCGCCGATTACATTGCCGGCCCGCGCCGAGGCGACCAGCACCTGAAGACCTGCCGCACTTTCCCCGCCAAAAAAGCTGCGCCGCCACGCCGAGATCGCCAGTTCGGCGGCGCCCTTGCTGCTGGAATAGGGATCGTGTCCGCCCATCGCGTCGTTTTCACGATAGGGCCAGGGCCACTCATTGTTCTCGTAGCACTTGTCGCTCGTCACGCAGAGTACCGCACGCAGCGAAGGAAGATCACGGCACGCGTCGAGCAGATGAACGGTGCCCTGCACATTGGTGGCCCATGTCTCCACGGGAGTACGGTAGCTTTCGCGCACCAAGGGCTGCGCGGCGAGATGGAACACCACTTCCGGATCTGCCGTGCGCAAGGCCATGCCAAGCGCCTCGCGGTCGCGCAGGTCACCCTCGACATGATCGATCCGACTTTCCAGCCCCGCCTGCCGGAACAGCGCGTCCCCTTGCGCCGGCAGCGCAAAGCCGGAAACCTTCGCCCCCATCGCATCGAGCCAGAGCGCCAGCCAGGTGCCCTTGAAGCCGGTATGCCCGGTCACCAAAACCCGGCGGCCGTGCCACGCCGATGGCATCACCAGCGCTTCCATGGGGCACCTTTCTGCCAGTGATCCTCCAGCGTCTGACGGTCGCGCAGCGTATCCATCGGTTGCCAGAAGCCGCGGTGGACATAGGCGGCAAGATCACCATCCTGGGCGAGCGTTTCCAGCGGCTCCCGCTCCCACAAGGTGTCCTCGCCATCGATCAGGTCGATCACTTCGGGCTGCAACACGAAAAAGCCGCCATTGATCAGCCCGCCGTCCCCTTCGGGCTTTTCGCGAAAACCGGTGACGCGCGCACTGCCCAGCGCAGCATCGAATTCCAGCGCACCGAAGCGTCCCGGCGGCGCCACGGCGGTGATCGTGGCCCGGCGTCCATGAGTCCGGTGAAAATCGATCAGCGCGCCGATATCGACATCGGAGACACCATCACCATACGTGAAGCAGAACGGTTCCTCATCCTCCAGGTAGTGGCGCACGGCACGCAGCCTGCCGCCGGTCTGGGTATGGGCGCCGGTATCGACCAAGGTAATCCGCCAGGGCTCACACCAGTTGCGGTGCACGGCCACATGGTTGTTCGCGAGGTTTATCGTCACATCCGAGGCGTGAAGAAAGTAATTCGCGAAAAATTCCTTGATCACATAGCCCTTGTAACCAAGGCATATGATGAAATCATCGACACCGAAGCTCGAATAGATTTTCATGATGTGCCAGATGATCGGCATGCCGCCGATTTCGACCATCGGCTTGGGCCTGACGACGGTTTCCTCCCCCAGTCGCGTGCCCAGTCCGCCTGCAAGAATGACAGCTTTCAACGAACCGCCCCCGCCGAAGACGGGCTGAACACGCCAAGTAAATCCCTGAATGGAATTCCGCTTTTTCAGCCCTCAGGCACAAAAGCTATCGGCAAGCGTGGAAACGACTCAATCGACAGTTCATCCGAATTGAGGCTAACAGCCAACTTTCCAACCAAGCCCCGCCGCATAGATTGCTGCACGGCAGCATGGCGCTGCCGCCAGCGCGGAAATCCAGGCAACCTCCGTTACGGACATATTTGGCACCGCTGGACACCATTCGCCCCTTCCCCGAGGCGAATCAGGCTGCCGCCCCCACGATGAGCGCGCCCATCGGCCCGGCATCGTCGCCCAGTGCCGGCGGCACGCAGATCCGTTCCAGCGCCTCGGCCGTGCAATCGCGCAGATAACCGCCCAGCAGCGCCGGCATCAGCGCCCGGGCCGCAGGCAGGAGATGCGGCTGGCGATTGGCCACGCCGCCGCCGACAACGATGCGCTGCGCGGAAAGCGTCAGCACCAGCATGGTCAGAAGCTCCGCCAGGTCACTGGCCGCGGCCGCCCATGCCGGATCGTCAGGCCCAACCGCGCCGGGATGGCGACCGAACCGCGCCGCCAGCGCCGGACCGCTCAGCAGCCCTTCGATGCAGTCGCCATGGAACGGGCAGGCCCCGGCGAACCCATCGCCCGCTGCACGGCGCAGGCGCACATGGCCGACTTCGGGATGGAGCAGTCCGTGGACCGGCGCGCCATTGACCAGCACCCCGACGCCGACCCCGGTGCCCACGGTGATGTAGGCTGCCGTCGGACAGTCACGCGCCGCGCCGAAACGGTACTCCGCCAGCGCCGCGGCATTGACGTCGGTATCGAGACCGACCGGACAGCCGAGCGCACGCTGCAGCACGCCGGCAATATCCGTCCCCGCCCAGCCCGGCTTCGGAGTTTCCAGCATGAAACCGAAGTCGCGCGCCTCGCGGGTGACGCGGATCGGCCCGAAACTGGCGACGCCCAAGGAAAAAACCTGCCCCGCCTCGCACCATGGCCGGATCGTCTCGATCGCACGGCCCAGCGTCTCCTCCGGCGTAGTGGTCGGATATTCGATCCGCCGTTCGATCGCCCCGGGACAGCCAAGCACAACGACCGTCTTGGTGCCACCCAGTTCGATTCCGGCGACCGGACCCACGCGGCCCGGCTCTGCATTGATACCTGTCATGCCCGCGCTCCTGCCAGCGTCCGCGCCCGCTCACAAGCCACCCTACGAGCAGGCGCGTGAAACCGCGCCTCTTCCGCATCTCCACCTAGCACGCAAGGAGCGCGCTGCTGACGGTTTTCTGGCAGGGAAGCACGATGAAGCCCCGCCTTCCCCTTTTGCGCATTCTCGAAATGAACCTGGGCTTCTTCGGCGTGCAATTCAGTTTCGGGCTGCAACAGGCCAACATCGGGCCGATCTACGCCTATCTCGGCGCCAGCGAGGCGGCGATGCCGCTGCTATGGCTGGCGGGCCCGATAACCGGCCTGCTTGTCCAGCCGCTCGTCGGCGCGCTCAGCGACCGTACGGTCTCGCCGCTCGGCAAGCGAGCACCCTGGTTCCTGCTCGGCGCGGCGATCTGTTCGGCCTGCCTTTTCGCGATGCCCTACAGCTCTGCGTTATGGATGGCGGCGGGGCTGCTGTGGCTGCTCGATGCCGGCAACAACATCACCATGGAGCCCTACCGCGCCTATGTCGCCGACCGGCTCGACGCGGAACAGCAGGCGCTCGGCTTCCTCACCCAGAGCGCCTTTACCGGACTGGCCCAGACGCTGGCCTATCTCGCCCCGTCCCTGCTTTCCGCACTGCTCGACCGTGCACTGCTGGATGCCAATGGCGTTCCCACCGCCGTTCGTCTGGCGTTCGGGCTCGGCGCGTTGATCTCGCTGACGAGCGCCCTCTATTCCGTATGGCGCGTGCCCGAATTGCCGGCGCCGGTACCGCCGAACGACATGAAAGCCACCTGGCGCCCGCTGCTGGCCGAGATCGCCGACGCCCTGCGCGAGATGCCGCCCGCACTGCGGCAACTGGCGCTTGCGATGCTGTTTCAATGGTATGCGATGTTTGCCTACTGGCAATATGTGCCCTTCGCGCTGGCGCGCGCGCTTCACGGCACTTCGGATGCGCATTCCCCGGCTTTCCGCGCCGCCGTGATGACCGCCCAGCAACTCGGCGCCTTGTATAATCTGGTCGCCTTCGCCGCCGCGCTGGCCATGGTCCCCGCGGTAGGCCGCTACGGCGCGCGCGGCGTCCAGACCATCTGCCTGGCCGCTGCGGGATTGGGCATGCTGGCGCTGCCGGCGATCACCTCCCCGGCGTGGCTCATCGCCCCGATGCTGGGTATCGGCCTGGGCTGGGCAGGCATGATGGGCAACAACTACGTCCTGCTGGCCGCCGCGGTCCCGGCCCGGCGGACCGGGGTCTACATGGGTCTTTGCAATATTTTAATTGTCCTCCCGATGCTGTTGGAGACAGTGACCCTGCCCCTGCTCTACGAGCCGGTCCTGCGCGGGGATCCTCGCAAGGTGCTGGTTCTGGCGGGGCTGCTCCTGCTTGCCGGGGCGCTGGCGATGCGTTTCGTAGGCACGAAACCGGATCCAGCCGAACGACACCAGGCCTGAACAACCGCCGGAAGTTCTTCCGGGCGGCGTTTCAAGCTGTTAAGATCGAACTATACGGAAAATTGGGGGATATGGCAGGACACAACGATCGCGACCGTCGGAACGACGCACCTCGCGCGGAAACCGGCGCTCGGGGCGAAGTGCGCACTCTGGCCGACATCGCGCGGCTGGCCGGCGTATCCGCGGGCACGGTGTCGCGTGCGCTGGCCGGCAAGTCGCTGGTCAATGTCGAAACCCGCGAACGAATTCGCGCGCTGGCACGCCAGCACGGCTTCCGCCCCAATCAGATGGCCAGCAAGCTGCGCTCGCGCCGCACCGGCGTGATCGGCGTGGTGATCCCGCTCGGCCATGAAAAGCGCCAGCACATCTCCGATCCGTTCTTCCTCACCCTGCTCGGCCATCTGGCCGACGAACTGACCGAAAGCGGCTACGACCTCATGCTGAGCCGCGCGATCCCCGACGGGACAAGCGACTGGCTGGAACGCATGACCGGTTCTGGCATGGTCGACGGGGTCATCATCATCGGCCAGTCGAACCAGTTCGATGTGATCGAACAGGTCGCCGCCACCTATCGCCCGCTGGTGGTCTGGGGGCACTGCCGCAAGGGCCAGACCCACTGCGTGGTCGGCACCGACAACGAGGCGGGCGGGCGCCTTGCCGCCAGCCACCTGATCGAGGCTGGCGCACGGCGATTGATCTTCCTGGGCGACACCTCCGGGATCGAAATCGCCACCCGCTTTCGCGGCGCCGCCGCCGCCGCCCAGAAGGCCGGCGTGCCGTTATCGCATGTCTCGGCTGGGCTGGCGGGCGAGGAGATGGGGCCCCAGATCCGCGCCGCGCTTGCAGAAATGGACCTTGGCATCGACGGGATCGTCGCCGCTACCGACCTTATCGCCATGTCGGCGCTGCGCACGCTGCATGAAACCGGGCGCAGCGTACCGGACGATGTCCAGATCATCGGCTTCGACGATCTCCCGCTCGCCGCGCAGACGATGCCGCCGCTCACCACCATCCGGCAGGAAATCGCGCTCGGCGCCCGGCGCATGGTCGAACGGCTCAAGGCCCGGATCGAAGGCGAAGATGCCCACAGCCTCGTCATGGAACCCCGACTGGTGCGCAGGGCCAGCACGCGCGGGTAAGAGCCGCTTACGCACCCGTCGAATGTGTCATTTTCGTTCGCCTTTTCAGTGTGCTTGCAGGAATTCGCCACTTGCCTCTTTCGAACCTCCAACCTTGCCGCTAAGCATTTCGGATGAGGGCGGGCGCCCCCGCTGCGGCTTGGCGGCCGTGCCGGGCAAGGCAACCGGGAAATGACGACATAGAGGGAAGGACGAGCGTGACTCGGGACCTTGGCGGCGAGGCGCAATGCTGATCGGCATCGATCTCGGGACGACCAACAGTGCAGTGGCAATCTGGCGCGACGGCGAAGCGCAGCTGGTGCCCAATGCCCTGGGCGATCTCCTGACCCCTTCCGCCGTCAGCATCGCGCGGGACGGCCAGGTGTGGATCGGCCGCGCCGCGCTCGACCGGCTGGCGACCTCGCCCGAAGATACCGCCACCAGCTTCAAGCGCCGAATGGGCACTGCCGCCAGCACCCGCCTCGGCGGCAAGGACTATGGCGCTGAGGATCTCTCGGCACTGGTGCTCGAAGCGCTGGTCAAGGATGTCGAGGCGCTGACCGGCGAGAAGCCGACCGAGGCGGTCATCACCGTCCCTGCCTATTTCAATGACCGCCAGCGCAAGGCCACCCGCCGCGCCGGTGAACTGGCGGGACTGACCGTGCGCCGCCTGATCAACGAGCCGACCGCCGCCGCACTCGCCTTCGGCCTGCAGGACAAGGGTGACCGCGAACCGTTCCTGGTGTTCGACCTGGGCGGCGGAACGTTCGACGTCTCGGTGGTCGAGATGTTCGACGGCATCATCGAAGTGCGCGCCTCGGCAGGCGACAATCGCCTCGGCGGCGACGATTTCGACGAAGCGCTGATCGCCCATGTCCTGCCGCGACTCGATCCCGACGAACGCCTCGCCACCCTCCCCGCCGACCACCGCGACACCCTGCTCAAGCGCGCTGCCGAGAGCTGCCGGCGCGCACTCACCACGGCTGCCGAGGCGGAATTCACAGTGGTGGTTGGCGACAGCCGGCTTACCGCCAGCGTAACCGAGGCCGCGTTCGAGACGGCCTGCGAGCCGCTGCTGCGGCGGCTGCGCGAACCGGTGGTGCGGGCCCTGCGCGACTGCGCGATCGACGCTGCCGAACTGTCCGAGATCGTGCTGGTCGGCGGTGCCACCCGCATGCCGGTGGTGCGCCGCGCGATCACCCGCCTCTTCGGACGCTTCCCCAATTCCTCGGTCCATCCCGACCATGCGGTGGCGCTCGGGGCGACGATCCAGGCCGGACTTGCCGCGCGCGATGCCGCGCTCGACGAGATCCGCATCACCGACGTCTGCCCCTTCACGCTGGGCATCGAAGTGGCCGAACAGGACGGCCACGGCGGTCTCCAGCGCGGCCTGTTCTCACCGATCATCGAACGCAACACACCGGTGCCGGTCTCGCGCGTGAACACCTATTCGACGCTGGCGGACAACCAGAAGAAGCTGGAATTCGGCATCTACCAAGGCGAGGCGCGAGAAGTGCGCAACAACGTCAAGCTGGGTGACATGAGCATCCCGGTGCCGCCGCGTCCGGCCGGCGCGATCTCGGTGGAAGTGCGCTTCTCCTACGACAGTTCCGGCCTGCTGGAGATCGACGTCCACGTTCCAGAGAACGGCGCATCGCGCAATCTCGTGATCGTTGACGAGGAAGACCGGCCTGACCGCAAGGAAATCGAGAAACGCCGCGCCGCGCTGGCCGCGCTCAAGCACCATCCACGCGAAGAAGCCGCCAACGTCGCCCTGATCGCCCGCGCCGAACGCTGCTACGAGGACCACATCGGCGATGTCCGGCAGGCAATCGGCCACTGGATCACCCAGTTCCTCGGCGCGCTCGACAGCCAGGACCCGCGCCGCATCGCCGATGCCGGGGCGATGCTGGCCAGCCGTCTCGACGAAGTCGAAAGCGTCACCCCGTTATGAGCGGCCGCCATCCCTGGTCCCTGCTCGGCATCGGACCGACGGCCGATACGTCCGCGATCCGCAAGGCCTATGCCGACAAGCTGAAGGCAATGGACGTCGATGCCGACGTTTCCGGCTTCGCGCAGCTGCGCCAGGCCCGCGACCTCGCCTTGCGGCTGGCGCGCACGCTGGAGGAGATTGAACCGGATGGGGACGCACGACCCGCCGGCAACGACGACAACAACGGGATTGAGGAAGCCGCAGCCGATGCGCCCGAAGCGACCGCCGCTCCGGCACGCTGGACGTTTGCGGCGCCGGAGCTGCCCGGCGCCTGGCAGGAAGATCCGTTCTTCCCCGCCGCATCGCTCGCCACCCGCCCGGCCGGGCCCGATGCCTCGACGATGCTCGAACGCATGGCCTGGGCCGCTGCCGCCGCGCGCGAGGCCGGACACGGCGGCGTCAGCGGCGCCGGCATCCCGCTCACCACCATCGACCCCTTCACCGCACCGCTGCTGTCGGGAAGCCTCGTCGGCGACGATGCACTGGGCCTGCGCCCCGGCGAAACGCCGGCCGAACGCCTCTCCATCCTGCTCGATCCAGAGCGCGAGGATGCCGGCGAACCGCTGAGCGAATCGGAGGCCCGCCAGGCCACCCGCGCCTTGCGTGCGATCCTCGACGAAGCGACCCACGCGCATATCACCCGCCAGCAGCAGATCGAAGACTGGCTGGCCGAGATCCTCGCCCGGGGCTGGCCGCGTTCGGCGCCGCTGCTCGAGGATGCCAACCAGGCCTTCGGCTGGGAACGCGAATGGAGCGCCCACGATGCCCGCCCCGCCGTGCAGTTCCTCGGCGCAAGGCTGCGCGGCTACCGCTTCCAGCAGAACGTGCTGCAGCCCGGCCACAAGTTCCACAAGGCCTGGAACGAACTGGTCCGCCCCGGCAAGGCAGGCCCGCTGCGTATGCTCGGCAGCCCCGCGCAGGGCGACGTCGACGCCCTGCTGCGCGGCGTGCGCAAGCATTTCCCCGAACTGGAATCGCACTTCGCACCGGAACGCGTGGCCTCGTGGGAAGGCGGAAATCCGATGCTCACCGGCCTGCTGGTACTGTTGGGCATCATCGCCTTTGCCATCATCGTCGCCATTGCCGACAGCAAGTCGCCCTCACCTTCCGCCTCGCCCGCGCAGCAGAGCACCCCGCTCGAGGCTGAAAACGAGCCTCAGGACGGGCCCGCCCGCAACGTGATGCAGTCCTCTGTCCAGGAAGCCTTCGGGCCGGGTCATGACCCGGCCTGGCTGTGGAAGACCCAGCCCGAACTGGCGCAGACCTTCACCGCCAACGTGATGAGCGGGCTGCGGGCCGACGAGGATCCCGCGACCATCGTCGACAAGACCGTCGCGATCGTGCGCCTGCGCGGCTACCTGAACGGCCGCGAACTGGACGGGCCGTTGTTCGAGCAGACCATGCACTTGCGGCTGGCCCAGTTGCGTGCGGCCCAGAAGCATGGCGAAAGCACTTGCCAGCAACTGGGCGATTCCGGCTGGTTCGACGGCGCCCTGCCGCTTTCCGCCAGCGAGCGCGAGGCCGAGCGTGTCTTTTCCGCGCGCATGGCCGAGGAAAACAAGCTCATCCAGCCGGCGAAGTCCCGACAGCGCACTGCGATGGTACCGGGTGAGCTGATCCGCAGGGTCATCAAGGCAACCGGCCTCACCCAGACCAAGGTGGCCGCCGCGATGCAGGGCCGGGGCACCAATGCCAATCGCTGCGCGGTGTCCATCGCCCTGCTCGATGCGACGCTGGACTGGAAGGAGATGAACTGGAAGGGCGGCGACCGCCGGGAGATCCTCCAGACGCTTTAGGCCATCTGTAACCGGATGGCCGAGCCACGCGAATTCCGGTGACGCAGAAGCCGGGAGTCGCTGCGATGCCGTTTCGTCCTGCCCAGTTCGTTTCCGTTATCGCCCTGCCGCTTGCCGCGCTTGCGCTGACATTCGCAGCGCCGCGTAGCGAGCCCGCGGCCGCGGCCCCGCTACCGGCGCCTCCTGCCGAGGCACTGCGGCCCGCGGGACGACAGGTCGCGGTTCTGGCGGGCGGCTGCTTCTGGGGCATGGAAGGCGTGTTCGAGCATGTCCGCGGGGTAATTTCGGTAACCTCCGGTTATGCCGGAGGCCCGCGCGACAAGGCGAACTATGCGGCTGTCTCCAGCGAGACCAGCGGTCATGCCGAGGCGGTGCGCATCGTCTACGACCCCGCAAGGATCAGCTACGGCCAGTTGCTGCAGATCTTCTTTGCCGCCGCGCACGACCCGACTGAGGTCAACGGCCAGTACCCCGACCGCGGCCCCAGCTACCGCTCGGCGATCTTCCCGCAAAACCCGGCGCAGCGCCAGCTGGCCGCCGCCTATATCGTGCAGCTCGGCAAGGCCCGTGCCTTCCCCCGCCCCATCGCCACCAGGATCGAGGACGGGACATTTTACCCCGCCGAAGCCTGGCATCAGGATTTCATGCGCAGGAACCCCGACAACAGCTATATCCAGCGCTGGGACAAGCCGCGCCTCACCCAACTGAAGGCCCAGTTCCCCGCGCTTTACACGGGTTAGATCGCCAGCCCCGCCGCATGCGCGCTCGCCCAGGCCCACTGGAAATTGTAGCCGCCGAGCCAGCCGGTCACGTCAACCGCCTCGCCGATGGCAAAGAGACCGGGAACCTTGCGGGCTTCCATCGTCTTCGAGGACAGTCCGGCGGTGTCGATGCCGCCGGCGGTGACTTCCGCCTTGGCAAACCCTTCCGAGCCATCGGGCAGGAACGGCCAGCGCGCCAGCCGGGCTTCGGCGGCGGCCAATGCCTTGTCGGTCATCGCCCCCAGCTCTCCGGCCAGGCCCAGCTTTTCGCAAAGCACATCGGCCAGCCGCTCCGGCAGGCCTTCGGACAAGACCTTGCGCAAAGTGGCGCGCGGACGTTCGCGCTTCAAACCCATCAGCCAGCCCTCGCCGCGATCCGGAAGGAACTGCGTGGTGACGGTGTCGCCGCGCTTCCAGTAGCTCGAGATCTGGAGGATCGAGGGGCCCGAAAGCCCCCGGTGGGTGAACAGCGCGGCCTCCCGGAACGCCGCCTTGCCGACGCGTGCGATCACTTCGGTGGAAACGCCCGAGAGATCGCGGAACAGCGCTTCCTCGCCCGGCAGGGTCAGCGGCACCAGCGCCGGGCGCGGCTGGACGACCTTGAGGCCGAACTTGCGGGCCAGATCGTAGGCGAACCCGGACGCCCCCATCTTCGGGATCGACGGCCCGCCAGTGGCGATCACCAGCGCCTTTGCCATCGCGCTCCGCTGGCCGAAATCGACGCGGTAGAGCGCACCATCATGGCCAATCTCGCCCAGCGCCTCGCCGCAGACCAGTTCGACTTGACCCTTGGCACATTCCTCCAGCAACATCGCGACGATCTGGCGCGCCGAGCCGTCGCAGAACAACTGGCCCAGCGTCTTCTCGTGCCAGGCGATGCCGTAGGCTTCCACCATTGCGATGAAATCGGCTGGTCGGTAGCGGCTCAACGCCGACTTGGCGAAATGGGCGTTGCTGGAAAGA
Organism: Sphingomonas sp. IC081; assembly: GCF_006874585.1. Taxonomy (GTDB): domain Bacteria; phylum Pseudomonadota; class Alphaproteobacteria; order Sphingomonadales; family Sphingomonadaceae; genus Novosphingobium. The sequence continues at coordinate 699,337 of NZ_CP029761.1, read as the reverse complement.
TAGCGGTCGGGCGCGGTATCGACATTGGTGAAGTTGCAGCGCCCGCCGCCGGAAATCAGGATCTTCTTGCCCGGCTGCTCGGCATGGTCGAGCAGCAGCACGCGCTTGCCGCGCTGCCCCGCCGTCGCCGCGCAGAACAGACCCGCCGCACCGGCACCCAGCACGACGGCGTCGTAAGGCTCATGGCCATGAAGCGACGTCATTGTGCGGCGGGAACCAGTTCCAGCGCCAGCGCCTCGGCCACGCGAATGCCGTCGACAGCGGCGGAGAGAATGCCGCCCGCATAGCCCGCGCCCTCGCCTGCCGGATAGAGTCCGCGAGTGTTGAGGCTTTGGCAATCCTTGCCGCGGGTGATGCGCACGGGCGAGGAGGTGCGCGTCTCCACGCCGGTCATCACCACGTCAGGGTGGTCGTAGCCGGGCACTTGGCGGCCGAATACCGGCAGCGCCTCGCGGATCGCCTCGACCACGAAGTCGGGCAGGCATTCCTTCAGGTCGGTCAGGTGCACACCGGGCTGATAGCTGGGGGTAACGACGCCGAATTCGCTCGAAGGCCGGTCGGCGAGGAAATCGCCCAGCTTCTGGCCCGGCGCCTTGTAGTTGGAGCCGCCCGCCTTGAAGGCCAGTTCCTCGAACTTGCGCTGGAACGCGATGCCCGCCAGCGGATCGCCGGGGTAATCCTCTTCGGGATTGATGTCGACGACAAGGCCCGAATTGGCATTGAACTCAGCGCGCGAATACTGGCTCATGCCATTGGTGACGACGCGGCCTTCCTCGCTCGCGGCGGCCACCACGCGCCCGCCCGGGCACATGCAGAAGCTGTAGACCGTGCGCCCGTTGGAGGCCTTGTGGGCGATCGAATAGGCCGCCGCGCCAAGGATCTTGTTGCCCGCATTGGGGCCGTAGCGCGCGGTGTCGATCCAGCTTTGCGGATGCTCGATACGCACACCGATGGCAAAGGGCTTGGCCTCGATATAGACACCGCGGTTGTGGAGTACTTCGAAGGTATCGCGTGCCGAATGGCCGACCGCCATGATGACGTGGCTGGCGGGCAGGAACTCCCCGTTCGAGAGGTGAATGCCCTTGAGGCGGCGGGTGCCGTCGGCGTCCTCTTCCACTTCGAAGTCATCGACGCGGGTGCCGAAGCGATATTCGCCGCCCAGCTGCTCGATCGTCTCGCGCATCGAGATCACCATGGTGACGAGGCGGAACGTGCCGATATGCGGGTGCGCTTCGGTGAGAATATCGTCGGGCGCACCGGCCTTTACGAATTCGGTCAGGACCTTGCGGCCGAAATGGCGCGGGTCCTTGATCCGGCTGTAGAGCTTGCCGTCCGAGAACGTGCCGGCACCGCCCTCGCCGAACTGCACGTTGCTCTCGGGATCGAGCACCGAGCGGCGCCACAGGCCCCAGGTGTCCTTGGTGCGCTCGCGCACGGCCTTGCCGCGCTCGATGATGATCGGGCGGAACCCCATCTGCGCGAGGATCAACGCGGCCAGCAGTCCGCAGGGACCGGCGCCGATCACCACCGGACGTGGCCCTTCGTAGGTCACGGGCGCATGGGTGACGAACTTGTAGCTGGTGTCGGGCGTGGGCCGCACGTGCTGGTCGCCGGGATGAGCGGCGAGCACGGCAGCCTCATCCTTCACCGCCAGATCGAGCGTGTAGACCAGCTTGATCGCGGACTTGCGCCGCGCGTCGTTGCCCCGGCGCACGACGGTGAGCCGCTCAAGATCCTCAGGCGCAATACCGAGGCGCGCGCAGACGGCGGCCTCCAGGTCGGCCGGTTCATGGTCCAGCGGCAAGGCAAGATCGGAAAGACGTAACATCCGCGCGCCCTTATACCCGTTCGGCGCGCGGCGCCACGGATTTGCGCCTTCGCGGCGGCCGCCCCTCAAACACCCGCCAGGCATTGGGAGAGCCGCCCCGTGTCCCACCCGCCGCCTTTTGGCCTATTTTCAAGCAGCTACTTAGACCTCTGGCGGATAGACCCCGGCGAGAACCGCATCGAAATGGGCCCTGACGGCATCGTTGCAGCCGCAGGCCCGCGCATCGAGGCCCGGCCGATCCAGCACGCTGATGCCGCCGCGACGGGTCCGCAGGATGCCTTCGCGCTTGAAGCGCTGGAGCACGCGGCTGGCGTAGCTGCGGCCGATCCCCATCATCGAGGCCAATTGCTCCTGCGTCATCGTCACGTCGTTCCGCCCGATCCGGTCGATCGCCATCCCCAACCAGCGCGCGGCACGCTGCTCGATGGTATGGACGGCATTGCAGGCGGTCGACTGGAAGACCTGCGCCATCACGCAGTCGGCATAACGGGCAAAAAGATGGGCAATCGCAGGCGACATGCGCTTCACCTCGTCCAGCCGCTCGGTGCCGATGCGCCAGAAACGCCCGCGATGGAGCACGCTGGCACGCGCGAAGGCCGGCAGGCTGCCCTGGCTTACCACCCCGCCCAGCGCCCCTTCGCGGCCGACCAGCAAAGTCTCGACCAGTTCATTGCCATCCAATTCGACAAAAAAGGAGCAGATCGCCCCGCCACGCGGAAAATAGCAGAATTCCACAAGGTCGCCGGGACAATATAGCACCTGGCCCGCCGCATATTCGACGTCTTCGAGAAACGGCACCAGCAAATCCCGGTCGGCAGGCCGCAAGGCCCTCAGCAGATCGCTGTCTTCAAGACTGGCGATGGCACCCATAACCAATTTTTCCCTGATCCATTTTTCTACGACGACCTGAACGTCCCGGCCCAAGAATGGATCAGCGCCGTGCCACGCGAACCAGCGGGAAACGGCACCTGCATGCGGGGACGCACCCCCGACAACCGAAGCCCTTCGCCATGGTTCCCGCTCGGCTGGTCGCAAATCGACGAAGCGCACCGCGTATGCGGGAACAGACGTAGCGACGAAGGCGTTGGCGGAATATCCACAACCTCGAACAAGCCCGGAAAGGACGCGCCATGGCTCCCAATGTGCGCCAGACGTTCTGGAAAGCCTTCGCCGCCAACCCCGTCGTCATGATCCGGCTGGAGGGTGACGCCGGCCGCGGTGCCCCCCACGGCCAGGCCCATTGCGAAGCCCACAGCGAACCGATGACCGCCCTGCTGGACCGCGATGCCCATCATGCCGTCTGGTTCGTCTGTCGTCGCGACAATCGCATCGGCAGGGGAGGACGGGCTACGGCGCAAGTCATGACCCTGGGGCACGAAGTGTTCGCCTCGCTTTCCGGCACGCTGGTTGAGGAAACCGATCCTGCGGCACGCAGCCGTCACTGGAGCCAGGTGGCAGAAGACTGGTTCCCCCACGGGCACGACGATCCCGCCGTCACCATGCTGCGTTTCGAGATCGAGGATGCCGAAGTCTGGACGCTCGATGCCGGAATCAAGGGTCTGTTCCGCCTTGCAACGGGGGGAACCATCGATCCAGCACGCATCGGCGAGCACGAGACGGGTGTTGTCTGATAGCTGAAAGCGCCGGAAACGTTCCAGCCTTCGCGGCAAGCCTCTAGAACCATGCCGACGTTGCGGGACGCCCCGGCCTACTCGGCGCGCCGGAGCGGTTCCAGCTCCCGCGGGCGGGCACTTTCCGGGCATCCCGCCAGAGCATAGGCCACGGCCGAGAGAATGCCCTCGCGCGAGAACGGCTTCTGGACGATACCTACCGCCGTCGGCGCAGGCTGGTCGATCTGGCCGGGGTTGGCGGTGACGTAGATGACGCGCGAGCCGAACTTGACAGCGATTTCGCGGGCGATCGCCGGGCCGGTCAGACCATCGCGCAAGTTGAGGTCCACCAGCGCCACGTCCGGCGCCTCGCCCAGCAAGGCGACCGAGGCCGCATCGGGATAAGTGCCGAGGACGGCATGCCCTCCATCCGCGAGGATATCCTCGAGCTGGAGGGCAAGCAGGAATTCATCCTCGATAATGAGCACCTTGGCGCTTCTACCCCCGCAGGGGACCGGGGTCTCGCCGGCTTTTACAGTCTGGCCCAAAAGATCGTTGTCCTTGCAATCCAGCGCGTCATCCGACCTGTCATGCGGCGATTTGGTCCGCACCGTCGGCAATGGCGTCCGTATTGGCGATCCTGCGCAGCTCTTCGAAGAAGGCGTCGACCGCCTCTCCCGTCAGGACAAAATTGTGGCGGAAATCCGGGAGCTGACCGGATTCGAGAACTTTTGCCAGCATCGCGCGGGCGCGGCAGATACGGCTCTTCACGGTGCCCAGCGCGATGCCGCAGATCCGGGCGATCTCCTCGTAGGACAAGTTGCCCGCCGCCACCAGGATCAGTGCCTCGCGATAGGTTTCGGGAATGGTCGTCAGCGCACGCAGCACGTCGGCCAGTTCGATCGCACTTTCCTGGCCAGGCTCGGCACAGAGAATACGCTCGGCGGCAACTTCGTCGTACTCGCCATGGAATCGGGCGCGACGCGCTTCGCTGTAGAAATGGTTGCGCAGGATCGTGAAAGTCCACGCCTTGAAGTTGGTGCCCGCGGCATAACGATCGCGCGCGGCCCATGCCCGCAGCATCGCTTCCTGAGCAAGGTCGTCGGCGCGGTCGCGGCAGCCGCACAGGCCGCGCGCAAAGGCGCGAAGGTGCGGGGCGACTTCGGCCAGCGCACGCTTGAAGTCGCGGTCGTCGAGCCGCGCGACAAGCCCATGAGCCGGCTTGGCTTCGGCGACGGTCTCGGTGGTTGCAGGCATCTGGTTACCCTCCATGTCTGTTCATCCAGCGTTTGTTCACGCTGCCGCTGCCCGGGTGTGATGTGCCGTTCCTCTATTCTGGCCCATCGCTCCGAGCAAAGCGGTTCCCCACTCGGGATCAGTGCCGTGAAAACGCGGCCAAGTTGCAGAAAGTTCCCGGGAAAGACCCGACACCCGCAACGACCCGCCGCACCAGGAAAGCAACTCACCGGAGGATGACCAAAAACCGGACACGCCAGAACGCAGACCGGCGCCACCCTCCAGCGCCGCATCAGGATCGGTGTTATGGAAAAAATGCAAGAAGCGGCGGGAACAAACATCCGCGTCGAAAATTGAGGCCTCCGTCCACCTGTTACGGTGAGCGGAGGCCTGCGGGATCGGATCACCACCAGTTTGCGGGGGGGGGGAGCCGGTGGTGATACCGCTGGAACGCCGCCTCCCGCGATCGGTTCCCGACCTGGCCCGGTATGGGAAAAAATTTTGCTGTTGCCCTGCCCCGGCGTGGTTGTCAGACACGGGAACCGGTCGGGCGGAAAATGAAAATGCCGTGTCCGCACACGATGACTAACGGGAACTGTTTCCCAGGAGCCGAGGAATTCGATGTCCGTCTCTGACCAGATCGCCGCCCAGCTGCCTTATCTGCGCCGCTATGCACGCGCGCTTACCGGATCCCAGCAATCGGGCGACGCCTATGTTCGTGCCACGCTGGAGGCCGCGCTGGCCGACCGCGCCCTGCGCGACGAGATCGCCGGCAGCCGCGCCGCCTTCTACAAGGCCTTCACCCGGATCTGGGCCTCCGGCCATGTGGACCAGCCCAGCCCCACAGGCGATGCCGGCAGCCCCGAACAGGCCGCACAGGAACGGCTCGGACGCATCGCACCGGCCCACCGGCAGGCCCTGCTGCTGACCACCGTGGAGGAATTTTCACGCGCCGAAACCGCCACGATCCTGGGCGTCTCGCCCGAAGACGTGGACGCGCTCGTCCTCCAGGCAGTGACAGAGATCGACAGCGAAAGCGCCACCGATGTGCTTATCATCGAAGACGAGCCGCTGATCTCGATGCAGCTCGAAGGGCTGGTCGGCGATCTGGGCCACAATGTCGTCGGCACCGCGGCTACCCACAAGCAAGCGGTGGAGATCTTCTCGCGCAATCCTGCCGGCCTGGTGCTGGCCGATATCCAGCTCGCCGACGGCAGCTCGGGGATCGACGCGGTGGAAGACCTGCTGCGCTTCGGCGAAGTGCCGGTGATCTTCATCACTGCCTATCCCGAACGCCTGCTCACCGGCGAACGACCGGAACCGACTTATCTCGTCACCAAGCCGTTCCAGGAAGCCACAGTGCGCGCGGCGATCAGCCAAGCATTGTTCTTCCGCTCCAGCCAGCCGCTGGATTGAAAAAGGGGCCGGGTTTCCCTGCGCGGGACGCCCGGCTTCGCTGGATCAACAGGCTGGATTAGGTCGTAAACTCATAAACGGCACCATCGAGGCGCCCAAATGGCGAACAGCTCGGGCCGAAGTTGCCGCCGGGCGGGCTGGTTGCCCGTCCAAGGCAGCTTCGGTTGGAGATGGAAGCCATTTGGGCACCCCTTCGGGGTTTGCCCAAAATGGCCCAGCGCTGCATCGGGAAGTCTTGAAATATCGACATATTCCAGCGCCTTCCCTCCTGCCGCTGAGCCATTTTGCCTCAAACCTCGATGGTGCCGTTTATGAGTTTACGACCTAATAAAGCGCGGGCCGTTCACCGGCATTGATTGGCGGCAGGATCCGGCCAAAGCGATCGCGCGGGGCCTGCTCCTCGAAACCAATCGTCGGCGGATTGAAGCCGAGATGGCGCACCACCGCCTCATGCAGCGCGGTCGCGAAGCGCACGCCGGCACAGCCGTCATGGGCCCAGACGACTTCGCCTGCAGCCCGCTGGATGCCGCCGAGCCCGATCTCGATGGAATCGCCCACGTTCATCCGCATCGATCCCACGTCGATCATGCCCCCGCCGACCGAAAGATTATAAAGAAACACCCGCCCGGTTGTTTCACCAAGCCGGCAATCGACCTGCTTCTCGACGATCTGCCGATCCCAAGCGCGCGAATCCATAAACAAGCCCCCCTTGCGTGTCACTGTGCACACTAGGCGACTTTACTTAAGCAATCATAAAATTGCCCCGGACAGGCGCCTGGGCGCCTGGACAAGTTCGGCAGGGCAACCATGGCGTTGCCGAACTTGCCCACTCCGCTTAGGCTCAGGACCCATAAATCCTGCCTGCGAGGTTTGAATCAAAATGCCTCGGGGCGAGGAAGGAAGGCTTGGGAATATGTCCATATTTCAAGGCTTCCTGACGCTGCGCTGGGGCATTTTGATCAAATCCCTAAGGGACACCGGAATGGCTTCCATCTCGAACCAAAGCCGCTTTGGACGGGCAACCAGCCCGCCCGGCAGCCGCTTTGGCCCGATATGTTCGCCATTCCGGTGCCTCGCAGGCATGATTTATGGGTCCTGAGCCTAGTCGCGACGGTCGTTCCGCAAGGCAAACTCCCGGCTGGTGCGCACCGGCACCCGCAGGCGGCACTCGACACCGGCCGGCAAAAACTCCAGCTCGACATCGGACTTGAGTTCGTGGGCAACGATCTTCTCGATCAGGTCCCGCCCGAACCCGCGCTTGCCGGGGACCGCGACCGGTGGCCCCCCTTCCTCGCGCCAATGGACTTCGGCGAGGTCGGAGGCAATCTGGCGCCAGTGGACGTGGATGCGCCCTTCCGGCCGGCTCAGCGCCCCGTACTTGGCCGCATTGGTCGCCAGTTCGTGAATGGCAAGTCCCAGCGACATCGCATCATTGGGCGCCAGCCTGATCTCCGGCCCCGACATCTCGACGTGCCCCTCGCTGCCTTGCATATAAGGCGCCAATTCCGAACGAACGACGTCACCGAGTCCGGCATGGCGCCAATCCGACTGCGAAAGCAGATCGTGGGTCGCCGAAAGCGCGCGAATCCGGGCAGTCAGACTCTCGGTGAAGTCGTCGATATCGGTCGCCCGGCGGCGGGTCAGTGCGGCAATGGAGAGCACGTTGGCCAGTGTGTTCTTGACGCGGTGATTGAGTTCGCGGGTCAAGGAATTGCGGATCGCGGCCTGTCCCTGCAGCCACTCCAGCACACGCCGGTCCTCAGCCGAGCGGCGGGTGATGAACCGCGCGATGGCCATGACCATGAGCGAGGTCAGCGCTCCGAAAAACAGCGTAATGCGCGAAGCGGCCGACAGCAGGCCAACCTTGCGATCGCTGATCACGACCACCCAGGTGTGGCTGCCGACATCGATGCGCCGCTCCATCGTCGGTCCGGTGAGCCCCTCGGCCCGGCGTTCGGCCAGCAGGTTTTCGGGCGCCACCGCTCCATCGTAGATGGCCACGTCGATCTGGTCGGCGCGATAGAGTTCCGAGGCGGAGTTGAGGAAGGTCTCGGCGCGGAACGGGCTATAGACAAACCCCTTGACCTGACGCGACGATCCGCCACCGACAACTACGGGCATGTAGATCAGGAAACCCGCCGCCTCCGTCCTGCCGGCGTCCTGCACGAGATGGACCTTGCCCGACGCCACCGGTTTGCCGAGCTTCATCGCCTGCTGCATCGCGGCGCGCCGCACCGGATCGGAAAACATGTCGTAGGCACGGGCATCGCGATTGGGCTGGTCCTGCGGCTCGATGTAGAGGATCGGCGCCACCAGTTCCTGCCCGACGTCCGGCCGCGGGTGAACGATCCAGTCGAAATCGCCGCCGTCCAGCTGGGCCACTTCCAGCTCCGCCAGATGCTCGACCGGCACCAGCGGCGCCCAGCCCATGCCCAGCGACCCATAGAGGTTGCCCTTGCCCTGCAGGTCTTCGGCAAAGGCGCGGAACTGCTCCTCGCTGACGTCCCGCTGGCTGCCGAACAACGCCGCACCGGCACGCAGCAGCGCGATGTTCTCGGTCACCCGTCGTTCGAGCGCGGAGGATATCTCGACAAGGTTGCGATCCAGTTCGACCCGCCGGGTCTGGCGATCGGCCCGCTCGATCGCCATCACGGAAACCGCCGTGGTAATCGAGGCGATGATGAACAGCAGGAACGGCCAGCCGCGCGGATACTTGTGGAACCACGCCTGCTTCTGGACCCTGTCGAGCAGAGCCTGGTCAATCACCGGCGAAACTCCCCCGAAAGCTCAGAAACTTCAAAATCCGTAATCCCGATGCGCGGCTGGAACTGCGTGAGAAACGCAATGAGCGCCCCCTAGGGCACCCCATGGGACAAACTCTATGACAAGTCTTTGCTTGCGAGGGAACCATCGAGCCTCTCGATGGTTCCAGCGAAAACGATGCTAATCCGCAACCCCGCCAACCCCGCGCCCCAGACACCGTGTGGCACCTCGCCTTTTCCGGCTGGCGAAGCGGGCGGCATTGCCTTGCAGCCCGGTGCTGCAAACAATTGCATTTGGGGCAGCGGTCTTGACCCGCTCCCAGCCAGCACGCAAGTGTCCGGTTCGAAAGGAAGTTCGCAGTGAGTCAGTCTCCACGCAATGGCCAGCCGGGACCATCCGGCATGCCCCCGCAAGCCGGGACCGGAGCCGCGCGCCCCGGCGAAGGCGAGCCGGGCTGGGCCAGTGGACTGAGGAAGCTGTACAACTCCGTGGTCGACGAACCGCTTCCGGACAGCTTCAAGGACTTGCTCAAGAAGCTCGACGGAAGCGACGATGACTGAACGGCTCAGCCGCCCCCCGGCCGAAGCGGCATTCCGCGACGAACTTCTGGGTGTCCTGCCACACTTGCGCGCCTTTGCGCGCGGTCTTTCGGGGCGCCCCGACTTCGCCGACGATCTTGTGCAGGAGGCACTCATCAAGGCCTGGACCGCGCGGGAGCGTTATGCCGCCGGCACCAACATGCGTGCCTGGACTTTCGCGATCCTGCGCAACCATTACTTGTCCGAACTGCGCAAGAACCGGCGCATGACCGAACTCGACGAAGGCGCAGCGGAACGGCTGCTGGTGATGGAAGCCGATCAGGAAAGCCCGCTTCACCTCGGCGACATGGAAGCCGCGCTTCAGAAGCTGGCCCCCGAACGGCGCGAGGCGGTGCTGCTGGTCGGTGCCTCCGGCTTCAGCTACGAGGAGGCGGCGGACATCGCCGGTTGCCCGATCGGCACGATGAAAAGCCGGGTCGCCCGCGCCCGCGGCGATCTCACCCGGATGCTGGACGCCGAGCCCGACCTCTCGGCCCTGCCGATCACACGCGACTGACGGGTAGCGGTCGGAACCGGCCCTCTCGCTTGCGAGAGGGCCGAAATCCGGAAACAAACGCCTGATCGTCAGCCCTTTGCCTTGGCGATGGTGTAGTCCGCCATCGCGCCCCAGTCGCGGGCGGCGTAGCCACCTTCGACAGTCGCGCCCATCTGCGCATGGACGGCATCGAGCATCGGCAGGCTGCCCTGTGTGCCCGGCGCCGTCTCAGCCGCGAGTTCCTTGGCGAGGCGCAAGTCCTTGAGGCCCAGCACCGCCTTGAAGCCGGGCTCGTACTTGCCCTGCGCGATGATGCCCGAATAGTTCTGATAGACGCGGCTGCCGAACAGCGTGCCCAGCATCAGTTCGAAGAACGCCTCGCGCTCCACCCCCAGCCCTTCGGTGAGGACCACCGCCTCGGCCATGCCTTCGATGGCCATGGTGATCATCATGTTGCAGGCGATCTTGACGGCATTGGCGCGTGGCGCCTCCTCGCCCATGTCCCAGACTTTGCCGGCAATCGCGGCGAACACCGGATCAAGCCCTGCGCGCAAGGCCGAAGGCCCGGCAAGGATCACGTTGAGCTGCCCCGCCGCCGCCACATCCGGGCGCCCCAGCACTGGTGCCGAGAGATAGCCGACGCCCGCCGCCGCGTGCCGCTCCACCAGTTCGCGTGCGAAGGCCACCGAGATCGTCGAGCAGACAAGGTGTGTCACTCCGTTCGGGGCGCGGTCCAGCACGCCGCTGTCCAGCAGCACCTCGCGGATCGCGCCGTCTTCCGAAAGCATCGTCAGCACCACGTCGCCTGCAAAAGCCTCTGCGGGGGTGGCGACCATCTCGACGCCCTCCAGCTCGCCGCCCGAGCGGTTCCCAGAGCGGTTCCACGCGCGCACGCGGTGCCCGGCCTTGGCCAGATTGCGCGCCATGGCGCTGCCCATGGCGCCAAGGCCGATGAATCCGATATCCATGTAAGCGAATTCCTATTGCCGATAAAAAGCAAAGGGCCGGACCGCCTTTCGGCGACCCGGCCCTTTTTCAGAAACCTATGTTGAGGTTTCGTGGCTTACGCCGGGTAGGTCCAGGCCGTGCCACGAGCGAAGTTCTCGCTGGCGAAGTCCCAGTTGATGAGGTTTTCAAGCACGGCCTTCACATAGGCGGGGCGCTTGTTCATCTGGTCGATGTAGTAAGCGTGCTCCCACACGTCGATGGTCAGCAGCGGCACCACGTCGGTGGTGATCGGGCAGCCGGCGTCGTGGGTCGAGATGACCTTGAGCGTGCCGCCGTCGACGACCAGCCAGGCCCAGCCCGACGCGAAGTGGTTCACGGCTTCATTCGAGAGCGCTTCGAGCAGCGCGTCGATCGAACCGAAGTCCTTGTCGATGGCGGCGGCGAGTTCGGCGCTCGGCGCGGTCTTCGACGGGCTCATCGAGTGCCAGTAGAAACCGTGGTTCCAGATCTGGGCGGCGTTGTTGAACAGCGGGCCCGAGGCGGTCTTGGTGACTTCCTCGACCGTCTTGTCGGCATTGGCGGTGCCTTCGACGGCGGCGTTCAGCTTGTCGACGTAAGTCTTGTGGTGGGCGCCGTGGTGGATTTCCAGCGTCTTGGCCGAGATATGCGGTTCGAGCGCATCCTGTGCGTAGGGCAGCGGCATCAGGGAAATGGTCATGGCTGTCTTCCTGTTTCAGGTTATGAATCTGTCGAACACCGGAGCCCCGCCATGGCGCCCGCCGGAAAACCGGCGTGCGGACATCAAACGAGGCCCCTGCGCGTCACCGCGCGTCGTCGGCGTATGTCTGACCTATTGCCCGACAATTCAAGCATTCATTGGCGGCATTTTGTTTGCACGGCGCTACATATGCTTGCAGACCGTGCCCTGCGCTGATGCGAAGAGGGACGGCAGCACGCAGGCTGCCGTCCCTCTCGGTTCGGGTTCGGGTCGGGCCAAACCGCCGCGATAACGTCAGCGGATGGAACCGCGACGGAACAGGTTGACGATCGCCAGCAGCACCACCGCGCCCAGGAACGAGGCAAACAGCGACATGATGTCGAACGCGCCGCTGGTGATAGGCGCACCGCCGATCAGCGGGGTGATCAGTACACCGGCGATCAGGGCACCGACAACGCCAACAACAACATTGAGGAAAATACCCTGCTGCGCATCCGTTCGCATCAGGATCGAAGCCAGCCAGCCGATGACGCCACCGACCACGAGTACAAGCAGAAGAGTCATTGTTGCATCTCCGAATAGGGTCGTAGTGCATCAATAACGGACGCAATCCTCGTCGGTTCCTTTAAGCCGGCAACAATTTGTCGCAACCGCCGGAATGCTTGGCAGCGACACCGTGCGCGCAGCCCAAGGCAAGGCTCAACTCAAAGCCAGCCCTCGGCCATGTACCATTCCGCCGTTGCCCGCAGGCCATCGGTCGTGGCGATCCGGGGCTGCCAGATTGCGTCCGGCACATGGGCATGCGCGCCGACCACCCAGTCAGGATGGCTGAAATAGGCAGCCCGGTCCGGCGTCATCTTCGCCTTGTCGCCGCGCAGGAAGTGGTCGGCCTTGGCCACCGCCATCAAGGCCCCGCGCGACAGGCCCGGCGCCCAGATTCGCTTGCCCACGGCAATGCCGATGGCCCGCGCCATCTCGCCGTGCTCCCAGCCTTCGGGCTTGCCGTCGTCGGGCTCGAGCGTGCAACCGGTAACGCCCTCGCCGCGCGCCGTCACCAGCGCCACCAGCAGGCGCGCCAGATCCTCGACATGGATCATCGAAGCCCTGCCGTGCTTGGGCACCGGCACCACGCCCCAGCGGGCCGCGCGGAACAGTTCGAACATCTCCTTGTCGCGCGGGCCGTAGATGGCCGGCGGCCGCACGATAGTCCAGTCAAGCGGACTCGCCATGACCAGTTTTTCGGCCCGCGCCTTGGAAGCACCATAGGCCGAGAGCTGCGGCTCCCGCGCGGAAAGCGAGGAGACGTAGACAAAGCGCGCGATGCCCTTGATCACCGCGGTCTCGATCAGGTTGAGCGTGCCGGTGACATTGCCGATCTCGAACCCGGCTGCATCGGGCGCGTTGACCACCCCGGCGACATGGACGATCGCCTCGGCCCCGCGCGTCAGTTCGGAAAGCGAACCGGTGTCGCGCAGTTCGCCGCGCACCCAGGTGACGTGCTCGACGGGCTCCTGCGCGCTGCGGGTAAGCGCACGCACGTGGTAGCCGGCACGCAAGGCCTCATCGAGCGTGGAGCGGCCGAGAAAGCCGGTGGCGCCGGTCAGCGCGATGACGGGACGATCGTTGGGATTCATGCCTTTTCCGGTCGGGCTTTGAGCACCATCTGGTCGCGGTGGACCACGGATGAGCGCGGCGCGTAACCGAGCACGGCCGCCTGTTCGCTCGAATGAAGCCCCCTGATCGCCGCACATTCCCCAGCGGCATATTCGGACAGGCCATGCGCGATGACATGCCCCTTCGCATCGGTCACGGCCACGGCATCGCCGCGCTCGAACGCGCCCTCGACCCCGGTCACCCCCTTGGCCAGCAGGCTGGAACCGCGCAGCAGCGCCGCCGCAGCGCCGTCATCGACGTGGATAGTGCCGGTGAGGCGCAAGCGCCCGCCGAGCCATGCCCGCCGCATGCCGCCTCGCGTCCCGGCCTTGCCGCGCGGCAGGAACAGCGTGCCGACGCCGCCCGCGATGATGCGGTCAATCGGACGTTCCACCTGGCCATTGCCGATGACCATGGCGATGCCCGCCAGTTCGGCGATCTCGGCAGCCTGAAGCTTGGAGATCATGCCCCCCGAACCCATGCCCGAGTTCGATTCGGCGCTGGCCATGGCGCGCACTTCGGCCGTGACGCCTTCCACCACCGGGATCATCGCCGCGCCGGGCAGCTTGGGATGGCGGTCGTAAAGTCCATCGATGTCCGAGAGCAGCAGCACCGCGTTCGCCTGCGCGGCCTGCGCGACGCGGGCGGCAAGGCGGTCGTTGTCGCCGAAGCGGATTTCCTCGGTGGCCACCGAATCGTTCTCGTTAATCACCGGCACCGCGCCTGCATCGAGCAGACGCCCCAGCGTGGCGGTGACGTTGAGGTAGCGGCGGCGCTCCTCAAGGTCTTCCAGCGTCAGCAGCATCTGCGCGGCGGTAATGCCATGCGTGCCCAGCAGTTCCGCCCAGAGACCCGAAAGCGCGATCTGCCCCACTGCCGCACTCGCCTGCGCATCGGCGAGCGAGCCGCGACCACCTTTCTCCAGCCCCAGCGTCGCCGCCCCCAGCGCGATGGCGCCCGAGGAGACCACAATCACCTGCTGCCCGCGCAGGCGCGCCGCGGCGATCTCGGCAACCAGCGCGGTCAGCCAGGCACGACGCACGCCCTGACGGCCGACAAGCAGCGCGGAGCCGACCTTGACGACAAGGCGCGGACACGAGGCGGGATCGGAAAGGTCGTTGAGACGGGCGATGGGCATTTGCTGGAAGCCTCTAGGTGAAATGACCCGTGCTGGAAAGCGCCCGTTTGTGAAAGAATCGACACCTTGTCCCGCCTCGGCAACACGCGGGTGCCCGGATGTGCCCCGCTTCGGCCAGTTTGCCGGCCGGCCCTGCCCCTTTCAGCCGATTGCCGCGCGCCGGGCTTGCCGTGCGCGCAGCATCTCGTGCCCGCTGACCAGCAGGATACCGGCGATCACCATCGCCGCGCCGACGATGAAGGCCGGCTCCAACCGCTCGCCCAGCAGCGCCACACCAAAGGCAACCCCGAACAACGGCGTCATGAACGACAGCACGCCAAGCCGCGAGGCCAGATAGATCCGCAGCATCCCGAACCAGACCAACAGGCTGACCAGCGAGACGCCTACAGTCTGGAAAGCAAGGCTCACCCCCAGCAGCGGCGTCAGGGCGACGTGGGTCTGGTCCGTCGCCAGTGCCAGCACGCCAAGCAGCACAAAGGCACCGAGCAGCTGGTAAAGCGTCGTCACCGTGCTGGGCGCATGAGAAAGCTTCGAGAAACGCAGCGTCAGTGTCGTTGCGCCCCAGGATGCCCCGGCGCCGATGCCCATGAGATCGCCGATCCAAGCGGAATCGCGCGCGCCCCCGCTGGTCGCCCCGAAACCGGCCCCGCCGAGAAACGATACCGCCACGCCCGCAAAGGCGAGGGCAATGCCCAGCCATTGCAGCGGGCTCAGCCGCTCTTCCGGCAGCCCGACATGGAGGCCAAGCGCGGTGAAGATCGGGGCTGTATACAGAAAGATGCCCATGTGCGAGGCACTGGTGAAGCGCAGCCCCTCCCCCATGAACAGGTATTCGAGCGCAAACAGTACACCGATCGCAAGGCCGGGCTTCCAAGTGCCGCCGCGCAGGGCATGGCCGTCACCCCGGAGGAATACGAGAGCGGCGATCGCCACTGCCGCCAGCCCCGAACGCAGCGATATCTGCAAAACCGGCGCCATGTCCGGCGCAGCGGCCTTAAGCGCCGTCTGCTGCATGCCCCAGATCGCGCAGAGGCCGACCATCAGCAAGGCCGCGCGCCCGTCCACAGGCAGGCGCTGGTTCGGGTTCAGGCTTGTGTTCGGATTCGTGTTCGCTTCCGTCATGACCGGCGCCGGCAAGAGCGCACGATCAGATCGGCGACCAGGGCTTTTCGTCGGCCTCTTCCTGCTCGCCCTCGGGACGCTCGGTCACCGTGGCGGCGGGAAGATAGTCGATCACCGCGTCGAGCAGCTTGGACATGCCCTTGCCGGTCGCGCCCGAGATCGGGAAGACTTCGTGGGCCCCCGCCTTGAGCAGTTCCCTGGCATATTCGGCGGCAAGCTCGTCGTCGACGAGGTCGATCTTGTTGAGCGCAACGAGACGCGGCTTGCCATCGAGATCCCCGCCGTAGGCCTCAAGCTCTTCCTCGACGATATGCATCGCCTCGACCGGATCGTCGTTGGAAATGTCGATCAGGTGGACCAGCACGCGGCAGCGTTCGATATGACCGAGGAAACGGTCGCCAATGCCCGCGCCATCGGCAGCACCGGCGATCAGGCCGGGGATGTCGGCCAGCACGAACTCGCGGTTCTTGTGGGTGACGACGCCGAGCTGCGGACGCAGCGTGGTGAAGGCATAGTTGCCGACTTTCGCCTTGGCGTTCGACAGCTTGTTGATGAAGGTGGACTTGCCCGCATTGGGCATGCCGACGAGACCGACGTCGGCAAGCAGCTTCAGGCGCAGCCAGACCCACATTTCCTGTGCCGGGATACCGGGCTGGTGCTGGCGCGGCGCGCGGTTGGTGCTGGTCTTGTAGCTGGCATTGCCGCGCCCGCCCATGCCGCCTTCGAGCAGCGTCACGCGCTGACCGGCCTCCGTAAGGTCGGCCAGGACCGTTTCGCGGTCCTCGTCGTCGATGATCTGGGTGCCGACGGGAACCTTGATGACCAGGTCCTTGCCCTGCGCACCATTGCGGTTCTTGCCCATGCCGTGGCCGCCGCGCGGCGCCTTGAAGTGCTGGGTATAACGAAAGTCGATCAGCGTGTTGAGCCCGGCCACGGCCTCGAACACGATGTCGGCGCCCTTGCCGCCGTTGCCGCCGTCGGGGCCGCCGTATTCCACGTACTTCTCGCGACGGAACGAGACCGCGCCAGGGCCACCGGCGCCGGAACGGATGTAGATTTTCGCCTGGTCAAGAAAATGCATGGGTACGGTCCAGCGGGTTCAAAGACGGCCACAAGCGGAAACGCACCTTAGGCACGCACCCGTGGGCAGATAAACAAAAAACCCGACCTTGTCGCGCATCCACGCCTCGGGTCGGGGTAGAACCGGTTCATCCGGCTCAGGTCAGTCATGTAAGGATTGGTGGAGCCGAGGGGGATCGAACCCCTGACCTCGTCATTGCGAACGACGCGCTCTCCCATCTGAGCTACGGCCCCGTTCCAGTCCTTCACCGACGCGGCGCACCGTATCGGGAGCGCTCCCTTAGCGGGAAGCACGCAGGGTTGGAAGAGCAAAACCGCAAGGCCTCCGAAAAAACGAAAAGGCCCGCCCCCTGCCATGAGGGAGCGGGCCTTTTCGTTTCAACGCCTTGATGCTATTGTGCCGAAGCCTGCTGCGGCGCCTTGACCGTCGAGCCGACCGCCACGGGCGTGCTTCCCGATGCGGCACCTGCCTGGCCAGCGCCATAACGCGCTTCCCACGCGGCAAGATCAGCGCGGTATTGCTCGTAGCTGTTGAAGAACTCCATGTAGGGAGCCTCCGCCTTGGCGAGGTCGGCCACGGCAATGCTGTCCAGCTGGTTGGCCGGCTGCGCTTCCAGTTCGGCGGACAGGGCGATCATCGCGTTGCACAGCGAAGGCACCACCGGCGGCAGTGCGAAGAAGTTGTAGACCTGGGTCTGATAGGTCTCGCGCGCCTTGATACCGCTCCTGCCGGCGCCGTAACGCTTGGCGAATTCCTTATCGACCGCCTTGTTGGTAGCCGCCAGCGCCTTGGCATGGCGCACCAGGAAGACCTTGTAGCCTGCCAGGATCGGCCCGTGATCGGGGCCCATGCAATTCAGCGCGGCGACGTTGTAGGCCGAACGCAGATTCCACAGCGCCTGCGCCTGCGAAATGCCCGAATTGACCGTCACGCGCGCGCCGTTTGCCGCAAGAACGGGGATCATCATGTTGGCCTGCGCGCCCATCGGCGGCATCGGCCGCGGCGGGATCACGATGGCCGGCGGCGGCGGCGGCGGCGCAACCGCAACCTTTTGCGGGCCGCAGCCCGAAAGTCCCATGACGAGCGAACCTGCCGCCAGCGAAAGGCCCACCATGAGGCCCCGTTTGTTCAGGTTAACCACCCCGATAAACTCCAATTTGCCTATGAACGTATACTTACCGCGACAAACGCCCAAAGAAAATGCCCGGTGCGACGAATCGCACCGGGCATTGCAACAGCCAACCGTGGAAAACGGTGGATTACCTGCGATCGCCGAGGAAGCTCAGCAGGAACTGGAACATGTTGATGAAGTCCAGGTAGAGGCTGAGCGCACCCATGACCACGGCCTTGCCGATGAACTCGGTGCCGCGCAGGTGGTAATACTGGTTCTTGAGCATCTGCGTGTCATAGGCGGTCAGACCCGCGAAGATCAGCACGCCGAGGATCGAGATACCCGTCTGCAGCGCCGAGGACTGCACGAACAGGTTGACCAGCATCGCGACCAGGATGCCGAACAGGCCCATGATCATGAAGGTGCCGAAACCCGACAGGTCCTTCTTGGTGGTGTAGCCCACCAGGCTCAGGCCCGCGAAAGCAGCCGCCGTCGCGAAGAAGGTGGTCGCGATCGAAGCGCCGGTGAAGACCAGGAAGATCGAGGCCATCGACAGGCCCATGACCACGCAGAAACCCCAGTAGAGCATCTGCAGCGTCGAGGTCTGCATGCGCTGGAAACCGAAGTTCATCGCCAGCAGGAACCCGAGCGGCGCGAACATCAGGACAAAGCGCAGGGGGCTGGTCAGCACCTGCACGGCCATGCCGGAATTGGCAAAGAGCAGCGCCACAACGCCCGAAAGCAGGACGCCGGAAGCCATGTAGTTGTAGATCGACAGCATGTAGCGACGCAGGCCCGCATCATATGCGACCTTGCCGCCGGTCCTGCCGTCAAGGCTCGGAGACGCTCCGAAGCCCGAACGGGGCTGGGGGTCGTTCCAATTCGCCATGTCACACTCCCTTAGACGGGTTTATCCGCCAAATGCGGAAACCCGGACCACCCGAATATCGCCCCGGCCCCCTCGCTTTTCAAGGAAAACCGGACGCAGCACTTTGTGTCAAAATGTAAACGCGGCAGAAACTCAGCCGCGACGGGCCTCGGCCGCCATCTCCGCATTGCGGTCGCTCGAAGCCTGCATGGTGTCGGCAATCAGCCGGGCCAGCGCGCCATCGGCGTCAAGCACGTTCATGCCCGCGCGGGTCGAACCGCCCGGGCTCGCAACCTTGTCGGCCAATTCGCCCGGCGAGAACGGCGAGGCCGCCGCCAGTTGGGCTGCCCCCTCCACCATCGCCACGGCCAGACGCTGCGCCTGCCCGGCCTCGATCCCCAGCGCTACGCCGCCCGCCGCCAGCGCGTCGATGAAGCGATAGACAAAGGCCGGGCCGCAGCCGGTCAGGGCGGTCACCGCGTCGAACTGACCTTCATGATCTAGCCACTCGGGCCCGCCGAGCGGCGCCATCAGCGCCGTCACTTCGGCGCGGCCGATCTCGTCCAGCCCGCGCGAATCGAGCGCGACCGGCGACTTTCCGATCGCGACGGCAAGGTTGGGCATGATGCGAAGGATTGCACCAGCATCCGGGAAACGCGCGGAGAGACTATCGAACTCGACCCCGGCGAGAATGGAGAAGAGCACCGTCTGCCTTCCCACCAGCGGCGCGATGGTCGGGGCGGCATCATCGAGCCCCTGCGGCTTGATACCCAGCATCACCGCGTCGAACGCCCCTTCGGCCGGCAGTTCGCGCAGCAGGGTCACGCCTGCGGGAACGGATTCGCGGCGCGGATCGACGACCGTGAAACGCGAGGCGGGAATCCCCCCCTTCAGCCACCCCTCAAGCATGGCTCCCGCCATGTTGCCGCAACCGACAAGCAGGATGGTCTGAAAGCGTTCCATGCAAATTCCCCTGACAAAGTTCTGCCGCAACCGGCGATCACGCCGGTTCGCTTAAGCCAGTGTCCGGAACCTGCCAAGGGCCTGGGCAAGTGCGTGCCCGGTATCGTCCTGCCCGCTCCAGAACAGCGTCAGGCTTCGCCCGCCGCGTCGATGAGGGCGGCCGCGAGTGCCTCGGCCGGGGTCTTGTCCCCCCAGAGGATGAACTGGAATACCGGATAGAACCGGTCACATTCCTCGATCGCCGCTTCCACCACGGTCTGCGCCTGATCGATGCCGAGCAACCCGTCTTCGCCCAGCATCAGGCCATGGCGATAGAGCACCACGCCGCCATTCGACCAGACGTCGAAATGACCGACCCAGAGCTGCTCGTTGACCAGCGCCAGCGCTTCATAGACGGCGGCGCGCTTGTTGTCCGGAACCCGGATGTCGGGAAGGCACAGCAGTTGCAGGACATGGTCCTCCGGACGCCAGATCGCCTGGAACTGGTAGGTTGCCCAGGCGCCCTTCACTTCCGCGGAAATCTCGTCTTCGCTGGCAAGCTCGAAAGGCCAGTCGCGAGCCTCGAAGAGCGCGGCCAGCATCTCCACCGGAGCGCTGTCCTCTTCATGGCCGATATCGTCCTGAACCGTCCTCATGATTTCCGACATTCGCCCTCCGCGTCGCTTGACCGCATGGATGCTTCGCCTTGCCCCTGCTGCACAATGCGGCGCGCGCGATCGCCTGCGCAAAACTGCACTAGGCTGTTAACAGCGTGTGGATAAGAGTCCGGTCCGGAAACCAACCGGCGGGCGGCCCCTCCTCTTCCCAGGAAAGACCCGCCCGCCACAATCACTTGACCGGCAGCACGTCGACGACCTGCCCTTCATCGCTGGTCCAGGGCAAGGCGTCGTCAAAGCCCTGCTTTTTCGCGGATGCCAGGAAGGCATTGGCCGCCTTCTGGGTCGCAAAGGGACCTATCAGCACGCGATTGGTGCGGCCCATCTCACTGACATAGGGCTGGTGCCCCTTGAACAGCGCCGGCGCCTGCTTGAGATAACGGCGCCAGTCGAAGGCGATCGCATCCTTGTTTCGGCCGACGCCAATCTGCACCCAGATCCGACTTGGCTGGGGCGGTGGCACCGGCTTCTTCGGCTTGGCCGGCACGGCGGCCTTGGCAACCGGCTTTGCCGCCGGCTTGGCAGCGCGCTTGCCGTTGACGACCATCTCCGGCTTGTCGTCCGCCTTGCCCTCGCTCCTGGGGTCAGCCTTGGCTTCAACCTTCGGCGGGGGCGGCGGCGCGGGACGAGCAGGCTCGATCTGCCGGATGTCGACTGCACCAGCGGCCGGCGCCGTCTGCATCGTGGGCTTGCCGAGATCAGCGAAGATTTCCGCCAGCGAAAGCTGATGCCCGCCCGCTTCCGGCGGGGCTTCCGCTGCGGTGATTTTTGCCGGAGCAGACTGTGCTGGCGCGGGTTGCGGCCGGGGAGGCGCGGAAGGAACCGGAGCCGGTTCGGCAGCGGCCTGACGGACCGGGACCGACGGCGGCACCTCAGGGGTGGCGGTTCGGGCCGGGCTGGCACCGGCCGCCGAATCCGACACCCTGGCAAGATCGAAGCCCTGCGCGCCGGCAGCAGGCGTGGTAACGGTGGACGGCGCGGTCGTCGCTACCGGCCCGCCAGCGGCCACCTTGGCGCCTTTAACGGGCGGCAATTCGCCGCCCACGTCGCGCGCAGCCGGCGCCGTGCGCGGCGGCTCGGTTCGCACCGTACCGGCCGTCGCAGCGGCAACACGGGCCGCATCGGCACGAGCGGGCGCGGGCGTCGGCGCAGACGAGGCCACTGGCGCCGCCGTTACCGGCTTGCGCCCACCGCGCGCCGCGGGCTTGGCGCCTGCCGCCTGCGGCGCCGGTCGCGGCGCTGCAGCCGCTTCGCTGGCAGCCAGTTGGGTCGCATAAGCGGACACCCGCGCGTCATCGCGGCCGATCTCCGAGGCGCGCGGGAACTTGCCGAGATTGGCGGCAGCCGCCTGCTGCGCCCGCGTGAGCCGCGGCATGTAGCGCAGATAGGGCGCAATGTTTTGCGCCAGTTGCGACGGCAGGATCGAATTGGAGACTTCGATCGCCTGCTGGGTATCGCCGGCAATCGCCAGGGCGAAGGCGCGCGCGCGCCAGCCCGGCTTGTCCTGCTTCTGCAGCAGAGGCATCAGCGTGGCCTGCGCCGCCGCGCTGTCTCCTGCGATCGCCTGACTCAGCGCAAGGCGCATGCGCGCCTCCTCGTTGCCGGAGGACGCGGTCAACGCCATCGTGTAGTAATGCTGGGCCGTGACATTGGCACCGACCAGATCGTAGGCAAGCCCCCGATCGACCGCGATCTGCGATGGCGGTGCCCCCGCCCTCTCCGCTTCCGCAAACAGCGGAATGGCCGAGACCGGATCTCCGTTCATCGCCAGCGCTCCGGCAAGACCGGCTTTCACGCGGGCATTGTTCGGCGTGATTTCGTCCGCGCGGCGATAAAAACCGATCGCCGCGTCGTAATCGCCCAGCGCCTTGGCCGCATCCGCCGCATCCTGCAGGGCTGCGGCATCGCGCGGACTGCGCGCCAGGCGAGCAAGCGCAGCGCTCAACCGCTGCGAATCGGCGCTCGGCAACGCCTGCACCACCGGCCGCGCGACAACCGGCGCACCCTGCGCCATGGCCGGCAGCGGCCCGAGCACGGATACGAGTATCGGCAGGGAAAGCCCCGTTCCGAGGACCTTGCGGGACCACATCCCGCTCGCTCGCTGTTGCCTGACCCGCAAGTTTTGCGACACCTTTTCTGCGACACACCGGACGCATGCCGCCAGGCATGCACCAACAGGCGCCGGATGATCTCAACGGGCCGGGCCTATGCACGCTGCAATCTGAACCCTGCGAAAACGCCGCGCGCGGCGCTTGCACCCGTCACGCACATACGCGAACGGGGCGGACGGTCCAAGACCGCCCGCCCCGCTTGCTACCAATTACTGGTTGTTCTGACGTCCGAGGAAGCGCGGAATCGAGATCGACGCTCCGTCGCCTTCATCAGCGGCCGGCTCGGCCGCCGCCGCCTTGGGGCGCGACAGGCTGGTCATACGCTCGAACAGCGTGCTGCCGCCGCCCACCGGACGGGCCGGTGCGGGCTCCGCTGCGGGACGACGCTGACGCAGCGGCGAGGCATCCTCACCGCCAAGCAGCAGTTCATCCTGCGGAGCAACTGGTTCCGGCGCGGCTTCCATGCCGCCCGAAAGGTCCAGCGGAGCAGCGCGCGACGCGGGAAGGCTGGCGTAGCCATCAACCGCGCCCTCATCGGCGCTCTCGACTTCCTCACCCGCACCAAGTTCCAGCTCACCATAGGTCACGGGAGCCGAAACAGGCGCAGCCGGTGCCGGCGCGGCGACCGGAGCAGGCGGCGAGAGGTCGAGCGGTGCCGGCGCCGGTGTATAGGCTGCCGGCGTCTGGATCGCCGGGCGCGAGATCACCGGGGAGTGCACAGGCGCCGGAGCTTCCGGCGCGGGGCGCGACACCATCGGTCGAACCGGACCACGGCCAGCGCTCAGCGAAACCGGGCGCGCGGCGATTTCGGCCATCTCACTGGTCTGCTCGATGCCGGTGGCAACCACCGAGACGCGGATCTTGCCCTGGAGGTCCGGGTTGAACGCCGAACCCCAGATGATGTTCGCATCGGGATCGACGAGTTCGCGGATGTGATTGGCCGCTTCGTCGACTTCAAGCAGCTTCATGTCGTCGCCGCCGATGATCGAGATGATCACGCCTTTGGCGCCCTGCATCGACACGCCATCGAGCAGCGGGTTCGCTATGGCGCGCTCGGCCGCTTCGAGAGCGCGGTTCGGGCCTTCGCCCTCGCCCGTGCCCATCATCGCCTTGCCCATCTCGCCCATGACCGAGCGGACGTCCGCAAAGTCGAGGTTGATGAGGCCGGGCATGATCATCAGGTCGGTGATCGAGCGCACGCCCTGCTGGAGCACTTCGTCGGCCAGCGAGAACGCTTCCTTGAACGTGGTGTCCGCCTTGGCGACCAGGAACAGGTTCTGGTTCGGGATGACGATCAGCGTATCGACGTGCTTCTGCAGCTCTTCGATGCCCGCATCGGCGGAGCGCATGCGGCGCGTGCCTTCGAACATGAACGGCTTGGAAACCACACCGACAGTCAGCACGCCCTTGGCGCGCGCAGCCTGCGCGATGATCGGCGCGGCGCCGGTGCCGGTGCCGCCGCCCATGCCGGCGGCAATGAAAACCATGTGCACGCCGTCGAGCAGGCGCTCGATGTCCGGCAGGGTTTCCTCAGCCGCGGCGCGGCCCACTTCGGGGCGGGCACCGGCACCGAGGCCCTGCGTGATATCGGGCCCCAGCTGGATGCGGGTTTCCGCGATCGAATTGTTGAGCGCCTGCGCGTCGGTATTGGCGACGACGAAGTCGACACCCTCGATCTGCGCCTGGATCATGTTTGCGATGGCGTTGCCGCCCGCACCGCCCACGCCGATAACGACGATGCGCGGACGAAGCTCTTCGATTGCCGGCGGTCCGATGTTGATGCTCATTTCGTTCTCCTGGCAGGCCCGTGCGCGAAGAAATTTACCTTGACTAGTCTGATTGCACGCTTCGCCCGATCGAGGCAAAGCGTGAGCCATCTTTGTCCACAGCAGAAACCGCCGTTTGCGGCCAATCGTGCCGGGTTTGCCATGGCCACTTGCTGGCCCGGCGCCCCCTCGCGCGATCGGTCAAAAGTATTCCCTCAGTGCTCTATAGACGCGATTGATCACGCCCAGGCCCGAATAACTTATTGTCTGCTGACGGTTCTTTCCGAAAGTACGGATATCGATCGGGTCCGCCGCCGCGTAGAGAACGAGCCCTGCAAGCGTCGAAAAGCCCGGCTTCACGTGCGCTTCGGCCAATCCCGTCAAATGCGGCACGCTGCCCACGCGCACCGGCTTGCCCAGCGCGGCCTGCGCATAATCGGCGAGTCCCACCAGTTCCGCGCCGCCACCAGTAAAGACCACCTGCTTGCCGCGCTGCGCATTGAAACGCATCACTTTCAGGGCCTTGTTTACTTCTTCCATCAGCAGACCAAGCTGCCCGGTGATGACGCCGATCAGTTCGGCGCGCGGAATGCGGTTCTTGTCATCGGCATGGCGGGCGATCGGCCCGGCATGTTCCTCGCCCGGCGCATTGACCGGAATCATCTCGCGGTGATCGTGGGGGCTGGCGATGGCCGAACCGTTCACGCACTTCAGACGCTCGGCCTGGAACCGGCGGATACCGAAAGCCGAAGCGATCGCGTCGGTGATATCGGCAGAGCCCATCGGGATCGAGATCATGTCGATCAGCAAGCCGTGCGAGTAGACGGCCACGTTCGTCACTTCCGCACCGAATTCGACCAGCGCCACGCCCAGGTCGCGTTCTTCGGGCGAAAGGCAGGCCTGCCCCGCCGCAATGGGCGAGCCGACGATGGCCTCCACTTCCAGATGCGCGCTCTGCACCGCCTCGGTCAGATTGCGGATCGGCGCGCCATCCGCCAGCATGATGTGGATGTCCACGCCCAGCCGCTCGGCATGGAGCCCCTTGGGATTGCCCACGCCATGCGCGCCATCGAGCCGGTACTGCGCAGGTTGCGCGTGCAGCACCATACGCCCGTCCGGCTGGATCACTTCGCGCGCGGAAACGAGAAGCTGGTCGATATCCTCCTGCTCGATCCGGCGGCCGCCGATCTCGGCATCGAACTGGTCGATCCGGCTGGCGAGCCCTGCCCCCGAACAGCCGATCCAGACCTTGGTAACGCTGGTGTCAGCCATCTTCTCGGCCCGGTCGATGGCATCACGCACCGCATACGTCGCCGCCGCCATGTCGGTGACGTAGCCGCGCTTGATCCCCTGGCTGGCGCGGTGGCCGGAACCGAGCACGATCATGTCGCCCATTTCGGACATGCCGGCGACGATTGCGGAAATGCGGAAGGAACCGATGTTGACGGCGCCGAACACGCGGGTGATCCGGGGGCCTGCCATCACTGCTCCTCCGCGTCGGCGGGAATTAGGGTCGTTGGCGCCTTCTCGGCGGCAGCCTGACCGTGCGGTACGGCCCCGGCGCTGGAGGCTATTTCCTGCCCCTCGCCTTCCGGGACGCGCATATAGATGCGGTCCGCCGCACGCATGTCGAACGCCATGACCTTGCCGCCCAGAAGACGGTTGGTTCCGTCAAGCCGTGCAAATGTTACCAGCGCGCTCGCCGCTTCCCTATCGCCTTCGGGAAGAGCGAGCACCTGCCCTGTGCGGAACGTCAGGTTCCAGCGGCGATTGCCGATCCACTCCGCCTCCTGCACACCGGGCTGCAGCGCGGGAGCGGCCTGCAGGAGCTTGGCAAGCTGCGTCACCTCCTCGCCCGCTCCGGGGCCGGAAACGATCAGTTTGCCACCGGTGTCCTTGCGCGCTACCTGTTCCAGTTCATGCCCTGTCTCGTCGATCAGCACGAACTGGTCATCCTTGCGCAGCACCGCATGGGCCTCGCGCTCCACAATATCGATCACCAGCGTATCGGGCAGTTGGCGCGATACGCGCGCGTCCTTGACCCATGAGAGGCCCAGCAGTTCGGCGCGCAGGGCGTCGAGGTCGACCTCGGTCATCGCCCGGTCGCGCTCGGCCAGTGCCTTTTCGTAGACTTTCAACTCGTTGAGATGCTTCACGCCGCGCACTTCCACGCGCTTCACCTCGAAACCGACATCGGCCGAGACGCGCGCAAATTGCGCATTCGCCAGCATCGGCACGCCGGCGGCATTGGCCACCACGCAGGCAAGCGCCACCGCGCCGCCGAGAATGGCAACGAGGAAGATCTTGTGCAGCTGCTCCTCGGTAAACGGCAGCCACGACATCGCCGCGTCCAGCGTCGATCCCGTGGTCGCCTTGGCCTTGCGAACCTTGGCCTTGGTGCCTTGCCGGGCGGCGACTTTCCTTGCGCTCTTCGGCTTGCGCCGGATCGTCTGGCTCATCCGCCCTCCTTGGCCGCCTTGCGGGCGCGCGCATCTTCGAGCGCTTCGGCAATAATAGCCTCGACCAGATCGGGATATTCCATGCCGCAGGCGCGGGCCTGTTCGGGCACGAGGCTGAGCGGGGTCATGCCCGGCTGGGTGTTCACTTCCAGCAGGAACAGCCCTTCGACGCCCTGCGTGTCATCCCAGCGGAAGTCCGAGCGGCTGGTGCCCTTGCAACCCAGCAACTGGTGCGCGCGCAGGGCCAGATCCTTGCACGCCGCCGTAATCTCGTCGGGGATCTCGGCCGGGCAGATGTGCTGCGTCATGCCGTCTGTGTACTTGGAATCGAAGTCGTAGAAGCCCGACTTGGGCCTCAGTTCGGTAACCAGCAGGGCGCGGTCGCCGATGACGGCGGTGGTCAGTTCGAGGCCGCGGATATAGGGTTCGGCCAGCAGGCGGTCGAAATGCTGCCAGGGGCCTTCGGTCTCACGGCCGATCGGACTGCCGTAATTGCCCTCGGCCGTGACGATGGCGACGCCGACCGACGACCCTTCGTTGACCGGCTTCAGCACATAAGGACGCGGCAGGGGATCGCGCTCGAAAATCTCGGCGCTTTCGACGATGCGGCCGCCGGGCATCGGAATGCCGTGCGGGACCAGCGCCTGCTTGGTCAGTTCCTTGTCGATGGCGATCACCGAGGTGGCGAGGCCCGAATGGGTGTAGGTGAGGCCCATCAGGTCCATCATGCCCTGCACCGTGCCATCCTCGCCCGGCGCGCCGTGCAGCGCGTTGAACACCACGTCGGGCTTCGCTTCCGCAAGGCGCAGCGCGACATCGCGGTCCATATCGATACGCGTGACCTTGTGGCCCTTGGATTCGAGCGCCTTGGCCACGCCCTCACCGCTCATCAGCGAGACCGGCCGTTCGCTCGACCAACCGCCCATCAGGACCGCGACGTGGAGTTTGGGAAGGGTCACTTCTGAATACCTACTCGTTCTTGATCTCGCGCTCCGGCAAACATGCCTACGCGCTGAATTTCCCATTCGAGCGTGACGCCCGACTTTTCCTTGACCCGGCGGCGAACTTCTTCGCCCAAGGCCTCGATATCGCTGCTGGTGGCGTCGGCCACGTTGAGCAGGAAGTTGGTGTGCTTCTCGCTCACTTGCGCGCCGCCCAGGGTCAGGCCGCGGCAGCCGGCTTCGTCCACCAGAGCCCAGGCCTTGTGGCCTTCGGGGTTCTTGAAGGTCGATCCGCCGGTCTTGCTGCGCAGCGGCTGGCTGGCCTCGCGGCTGGCGGAAATGCGGTCCATCTCGGCCTGGATCGCCTCGGGCTCCCCGGGCTGCCCCTTGAAGCGGGCGGAGACGACCACGGCGCCTTCAGGCAATTCCGAATGGCGATAGGTGTAGCCAAGGTCGGCGTTGACCAGCGTGACCAGTTCGCCGGAGCGCAGGACCACATCGCAATCGACCAGCACGTCCTTGACCTCGCCGCCATAGGCGCCGCCGTTCATGCGCACGAAACCGCCGACAGTGCCGGGAATCGAGCGCAGGAACTCGACACCGGCAATGCCGTTGTCGCGCGCGGTCGAGGAGACGAGGATGCCGCTGGCGCCGCCGCCGCATTCCAGCGTCACGTCGTCCACTTTCGTCACTTTGGCGAAAGGCTTGCCGAGGCGGATGACGACGCCGGGAACACCGCCGTCGCGCACGATCATGTTGGAGCCGAGGCCCAGCGCCATGACCGGCACCACAGGATCGAGATCGCGCAGGAACGCCTGCAAGTCGGCCAGGTCCTTAGGCTCGAACAGCCACTGCGCCGCGCCGCCGGACTTGAACCAGACGAGCGGGGCCAGCGGCGCGTCGACTGTCAGCTTGCCGCGCACGTCAGGAATGTTTGCGACCGCGCTCAAGCCGCCCTCCGCTTGACCACGGCGTCGGCGAGCCCTGCCGCCCACTTGGTGATGTCGCCCGCGCCGAGGCAGACGACCATGTCGCCCGGCTGGATCGAGGTTGCCAGCGCATCGGCCAGCGCGTCCGGCCCGGCGATGACCTGCGCGGAACGGTGTCCGCGCGCTTTCATGCCGGAGACCATGTGATCGGAATCGACGCCTTCGATCGGCTGTTCGCCAGCCGCGTAGACCGGCGCGGCATAGACGATGTCGGCATCGTTGAACGCGCCTTCGAAGTCATCCATGTGATCGCGCAGGCGCGTGAAGCGGTGCGGCTGGACCACGGCGATAACGCGGCCCTTCACACCTTCGCGCGCGGCGGCCAGCACCGCGCGGATTTCCACCGGATGGTGGCCGTAATCGTCGATCACGGTGACGGCACCGCCCTCCACTTCGATCTCGCCCACCTTGGTGAAGCGGCGCTTCACGCCGCCGAACTTGGAGAAGCCGGTCTGGATGCACGCATCCGAACAACCCATCTCCACCGCGACGCCGATGGCGGCGAGCGCGTTCTGGACATTGTGGCGGCCCGGCATCGGCAGTTCGATGCCCTCGATCCGGCGGAACGAACCGTCCCGCTGGCGCAGCGCCACGTCGAAGCGGTTGCCACCCGGAACCGGAGTCACGTTTTCACCGCGAATGTCGGCCTGTGCGGAGAAACCGTAAGTCACCACGCGGCGGTCGCGCACCTTGGGGATCACCGCCTGGACTTCGGGGTGATCTATGCAGAGCAGCGCGCAGCCGTAGAACGGCACGTTCTCGATGAATTCGACGAAGGCGTCCTTCACCTTGTCGAACGAGCCGTAGTGATCCAGATGCTCGGGATCGATGTTCGTGACCACGGCGATGGTGCCGTCGAGACGCAGGAACGAACCGTCGCTCTCGTCCGCTTCCACGACCATCCAGTCGCTTTCGCCCAGACGCGCGTTGGAACCATAGGCATTGATGATGCCGCCGTTGATCACGGTGGGATCGACCCCGCCCGCATCGAGCAGCGCTGCCACCAGCGAGGTCGTGGTGGTCTTCCCGTGGGTGCCAGCCACCGCGACGGTGTTCTTCAGGCGCATCAGTTCGGCCAGCATCTCGGCGCGGCGCACAACCGGGATGCGGTGTTCGAGCGCGTAGACCACTTCCGGGTTCTCACGCTTCACGGCGGTGGAGGTGACAACCACCGCCGCACCCTCGACGTTTTCCGCCGCATGGCCGATCGAGACCTTGATGCCGCGCTTGCGCAGCCCTTCCACCACATAGCCCTCGGCAATGTCGGAGCCCTGCACGGCATAGCCAAGGTTGTGCATCACCTCGGCAATGCCGGACATGCCGATGCCGCCGATGCCAACGAAGTGGATCGTGCCGATGTCGGTGCCAACGCCCTTCATGCGGCAGTTCCCTTGCGCGCGAGGGCTTCACCGCTCTTGGCGGGCACGGTCTTGTCCATTCGAATTACGTCCATGATCGGGCTGGCGCCGAAGCTCTCCACAAGATCGGCAAGGTCGCTGGCGGCGTTGGGATAGCCGCAGTTCCACGAGGCGTGTGCGGCGTTGGCCAGGGTTTCGGGGTGCTGAGCGATAGCTTGTACTTGAAGGCAGACGTCCTTAGCCATTTTCTGGAAAACGTCGGCTTGTTCCTTCAACAAGACATTACGCTTCTCCCCGCCATATCGATCAGGCTCTTCGGTCGTGATGGCAGGTTGACGAATGACGCGTGCACCGCCAGCCGCGACCAATTCGCGCGCGTTGGCCGTTTGATGATCATCCGTCGCATAAGGCAAAGGGATCAGGATAGCCGGTCGGCCAACATCCGTCAGTTCGGCGATGGTCGAGGCCCCCGAGCGTCCGATAAACAAATGTGCGCCTGAAAGGCGGGCAGCCATATCCTGAAAATACGTCGCGAGTTCGGCCGGGATACCATGTCCCGCGTACCGCGACCGAACGCTTTCGATATCCTCCGCACGGCACTGCTGAATGACCTGAAGGCGCGAGCGCAGCGCGGGCGGAAGCATGGAAAGTGCGTCCGGGACTACCTGCGAGAGCACGCGTGCGCCCTGGCTGCCGCCGGTGACGAGGATGCGCAGCAGGCTGTCCTCGGTGAATTCGGGGAACGGCGCATCACGCAGCGCCAGCACTTCGTCCCGCACCGGATTGCCGACCAGCGTGACCTTTCCGGAAAGCTTGGGGTCGAGCCGGTCGACCTGCTCGAACGCCGTGGCGATGGCATCGACCTTGCCCGCGAAGTAGCGGTTCACGCGGCCCAATACCGAGTTCTGCTCATGCAGGATCGTCGGCAGACGGGCCGAGCGTGCAGCCAGCATCGTCGGCAGCGCCGGATAGCCGCCGAAGCCGATCACGGCGGTGGGCTGGAAGCTTTCGAACAGGCGCAGCGCCATGCGCTTGCCTTCCAGGATACCGCGCAGGCCCTTCAGCCAGTTCAGCGGATTTTTCCCCGCGATGCGCCCTTGTGGCAGCACATGCGCCGGCAGGTAATCGGGCTTGCCCGGAATCGCGGCGCCGCGCTCATCGGTGATGAGCGCGACGTGATGCCCGCGGCGGTCCAGTTCGGCAGCCAGCGCGAAGGCAGGGATGAGGTGTCCGCCCGTCCCGCCCGCGGCAAGAACGTAGTGACGGCTGACCAGACTCATGAAGAAACGTCTCCGATGGCGCGCAGCGAGAAGCCCTCGCGCTTGATGAAGGGATTGCGCCGCGTGATTGCGAGGAGAAGGCCAACCGTCAAGCACATGGCGACAGTCGACGAGCCGCCGTAGCTGATCAGCGGCAAGGTCATGCCCTTCGAGGGGAAAAGCTGCAGATTGACGAGGATGTTGATGAACGCCTGCCCGCCGAACTGCGAGGCGATTCCCGATGCCGCCAGCACCGTGAACAAGTCCTCCTCCTCGGTCAGGCGCAGCATCACCCGCACCAGCAGCGCAAGATAGAGGCATACGATCACCATGCAGGCGATCAGCCCGAACTCCTCCCCGATGACCGAGAAGATATAATCGGTATGCGCCTCGGGCAGCGCCATCTTGCGGATGCCCATCCAGAAGCCCTGCCCGAACCAGCCACCGTTCAGCAGCGTGCGCTGCGCCAGGTCCACCTGGTCGAAGGCATTACCGCCCGACAGGAACGAATCGATGCGATTGCGGCCGTTGGCATAGGTGAAATACATCACGACGATGCCCGCCACGCCCGCGCCCGCGAACATGCCGATGCGCTTCAGGGGAATGCCCGCCAGCAGGATCATCACGAAGAACGTGCCGGAAAACAGCATCGTCGAACCAAAGTCCGGCTGCGCCATCAGCAAGGCACCGATGAGCCCCATCAGGCAGAAGCAGATCGCCACCACCGGAATGTTGGGATCGCGCGCGCGCCAAGAGAGTATCCACGCCAGCAGGATCGGAAAGCCGGTGCCGAGGAACTGCGAGGGCTGGAGAGAGATGCCGAAGTGCAACCAGCGCTTGGCGCCGTTCACTTCGGAGCCGACCACCGGCACCAGCAGCAAGCCGAAGATCATCATGCCCGCGATCAGGATGCCAAGCCGCCGCGCGCTGTCCTTCGACAGGCTGGAGGCCCAGAACATCGCGCAGAGCCCCACGAACTGCCAGCGCAAGTGCAGCCAGAAGAAGTAGAGCGCCGGCAGACGCTCATGCGCGGTCGACAGGCGGCGCGCACTGGCGGGCGAACCGGCGGCAACGGCAATCGCGCCGATCCCCATCAGGATCAGCACGAGAGCCAGAAACGTACGGTCGATCTCCTGCCACCAGATCGCCAGCTGGCCGCGACGATTGCGGTTGTAGCGGACGTTGGCGGGCGTGTTTCCCGGCGCGGTCGTGGCCATGCCTAGTGCTTCTCCTCGGCGACCGCCGCTTCTCCCTGGGTTTCCAGCAAGGCCTCGACGATCTGGCGGAAGGCCAGTCCGCGCGCTTCATAGTCGCGGAACTGGTCGAAGCTGGCACAGGCCGGCGAAAGCATGACGACGTCGCCGGGGACGGCCTGTGCCATGGCTTCGCGGATGGCCTCGGCCATCATCTCACTGCGATGGACACGCGTATGGGGCGCGAGGATCTCGGCAAAGCGCGGACCGGCATCGCCGATCGTGTAGGCGGCAGCAATGTTGCCGAAGAACGGCGCGCATTCGTCAAGGTCGTCGCCTTTGGGCAGACCACCGAGAATCCAGTGGATGCGCGGGTTTGGAGCGGGCGGGAAAGCGGCAATGGCAGGCGCTGCCGAGGCCGGGTTGGTCGCCTTGGAATCGTTGACGTAGAGCACGCCATTGAACTCGGCCACGCGCTCCATGCGGTGCGGCAGGCCGCGAAACTTGCGCAGCGCCGGCTTCCACTTGGCGGCCGGTATGCCCAGCGCCTCGACAATGGCGACGGCAACGGCCGCGTTCTGCAGGTTGTGCGGCCCCTGCAGCGAAGGCCAGTTCTTCTGGAGTGCGGCGATCTCGTGGCCATCCACCTCGCGCACGAGGCCCGGCTCCCGGCGCGCGCTTTCGACGGCGGCGATATCGGCGGTTTCCGCATCGCCCTTGCCGAACACGCCCGGACGCGCCGCCCCCTGCATCGCGAAGAGCCGCGCCTTGGAAGCAGCATAACCGGCAAAGTTCTCGTATCGATCGAGGTGATCGGGGGTGATGTTGAGCAGCGCCGCCACGTCGCAGTCGAGGCTACGCGTCAGGTCGATCTGGTAGCTCGACAGTTCGAGCACATAGACGCCCCCCTCAGGCAACGGCTCGGCGGACAGCACCGGCACGCCGATATTGCCGCCGACCCGCGCATCGACCCCCGCCGACTTGAGCAAGTGCTGGACGAGCGCCGTCGTCGTCGACTTGCCGTTGGTTCCGGTGATGCCGACCACCCGGTGCGCGGGCAGGCTTGCGCGGGCGAGCGCAAAGAGTTCGATGTCGCCGATCACCGGCACGCCGTAGCGGCGCGCGGCTTCGGCGATGGGATGGCTGTTAAGCGGAATGCCCGGCGAGACGACGACGCCGTCATATCCGGTGAGATCCGCGGTGACCGGATCGGCCAGTTCGACGCGCCCCGCCATCTGCTGGCGCGGCTCGTCGCGCGCATCCCAGGCCATGACGTGCGCGCCGCTGGCCAGCAGGGTTTCCACAGCGGCAAGGCCCGAGCGCGCGAGGCCGAGGACCGCGTACCGTTTTCCGGCAAAGGCGGGAGAGACGATCACGCGCTTATCGCAGCTTGAGCGTGGACAGCCCGATCACCGCAAGGACGATCGAGATGATCCAGAAACGGATGACGACGGTCGATTCCTTCCAGCCCTTCTGTTCGAAGTGGTGGTGGATCGGCGCCATGCGGAACACGCGGCGACCGGTGCGCTTGAACCAGAAGACCTGGATGATCACCGAGGCCGCCTCGAGCACGAAGAGCCCGCCGACAACCGCCAGCACGATCTCATGGTGCGCGGCGACGGCGATGCAGCCCAGTGCGCCGCCAAGCGCAAGACTGCCGGTATCGCCCATGAACACGGCGGCAGGCGGCGCGTTGAACCACAGGAAGGCAAGGCAGGCGCCGATGATTCCGGCACAGAAAACCGCCAGTTCACCGGCACGCGGTACGTGCGGAATGCCGAGGTAGGTCGCATAGTCGACGCGGCCAGCAAGGTAGCAGATGATCGCGAAAGTCCCCGCCGCGATGATGACCGGCATCGTCGCGAGGCCGTCGAGACCATCGGTGAGGTTCACGGCATTGCCCGCGCCGACGATCACAAAGGCAGCAAAGACGTAGTAGAACGGCCCCAAGGGAATGTAGCGACCCGAGAGAAACGGCACATAGAGGTTGGTATTGAGCTGGCTGACGATGATGTAGGCGGCAATGCCCGCCACCACGAACTCCAGCGCCAGCCGCAGCTTGCTGGAAAGGCCTGCGGTCGAACGCTTTGACACCTTGTCGTAGTCATCGAGGAAACCGATGATTCCGAAGCCCACGGTCACGAAGATGCAGGCCCAGACGAACGGGTTGGTCATATCCATGAAAAGGATCATGGCACTGACCAGCGCCGTCAGGATCATCAGGCCGCCCATGGTCGGCGTGCCGCGCTTGGCGAGGTGGCTCTGCGGGCCATCCTCGCGGATCGGCTGCCCCTTGCCCTGCCGGACTCGCAGCATGTTGATGAAGCGCGGACCGATCAGCAGGCCAAGGCCCAGCGCCGTCATCAGCGCCGCGCCGGAACGGAACGACTGGTAGCGGAAGAGGTTGGACAGCCCCTCGAAGTGGAACCATTCTGCGATCAGATACAGCATCTTGCGGGGGAGCCCCCCTACCCTTCCTGTTTACCGAGTTCCGTTACCAGAGAAGCCAGGCCAACCGAGTTCGAGCCCTTGACCAGGATCACGTCGCCCTGCTCCAGCCCGAACGCGCGTAGCGCATCGGCAGCTTCCCGCACAGTCAGGCAATGCGCGAAGGGCACGCCCTTGCCAAGCGGAACGCTGTCCGTTTTCCCCGATTCCGGGGATTTTGAAGCATTCGCAGGCACATCGGCCAGAATGTCGGCAAGCGGGCTCATCTCGCCCCCCACCAGAACCGCATAATCGACCTTGGCCGCAGCCAGCGGCACCGCAAGTTCCGCGTGAAAGGCCGGACCGTGCTCACCCAGCTCCTTCATCGATCCCAGCACCGCGATCCGCCGCGTGGCGGGCGTACGGCCCAGCTGCTCCAGCGTCGCCCGCATGGAGGCGGGATTGGCGTTGTAGCTCTCGTCGATCAGCAGAGCGCGGCGACGGCCTTGGGCATCGGGCTCCCCACCCGGAACGTCGATCTGGAGCCGCGCGCCGCGCCCCGGCAACCCGCCCATCTCGGCGAGCGCCACGCCGGCGGCACCAAGGTCGCCCTTGACCGCGCGCACCGCGGCCATGACCGCAAGTGAATTGATCACGTGATGTTCGCCCGGCGTCGCCACCGTGTAGCAGACCCGGCGGTCGCGCATGTCCACGGTCACCAGCGAGCCGCCGCCGATGGCCGGAACCGTATCGAGCAGGCGCACACCCGCATCGGCCGCCTTGCCGAACGAAACGACTTCGACGCCCAGCGCCTCGGCCGCTTCCTTCAAGCGATGGAAATAGGGGCTGTCGGCCGGAATCACGGCAACCCCGCCGGGCTCCAGCCCCTCGAAAATCTCGGCTTTGGCGTCGGCGATCGCCTCCATCGACCCCAGCATCTCGATATGCGCGGGCGCGATGGTGGTGATGACCGCCACGTTGGGGCGCACCTGACGGGTCAGTGCGGCGATCTCGCCTGCATGGTTCATGCCCATCTCGAAAATGCCGAAACGGGCGCGCGAGGGCATGCGCGCAAGGCTGAGCGGCACACCGACATGGTTGTTGTAGCTCTTCACCGAACGGTGCGCGTCACCCCGGCTTGCACGTTCCAGCGCATCGAAGATCGCCTCCTTGACGCCGGTCTTGCCGACCGACCCGGTGACGCCGATGATCGGGCCGCGCGCCCGGGCACGCGACGCCGCGCCGAGCCGCTCCAGCGCCTCGGTCGTATCCTCGACCAGGATGTGCGGGCCGTCTACCGGCCGGTCCACCACCGCCGCGCCCGCGCCCTTGGCGAAAGCGCCTTCCACGAAGCGGTGGCCGTCCATCGTCTCGCCCTTCAGGGCAAAGAACAGGTCGCCCCGCTGGACGTCGCGGCTGTCGATCTCGACACCGGAGACGGTGAAATCGCCACTGGCCCTACCCTGCATCACCCGCGCGAGTGTGGCCGAATCCCACAGCGCCTGGGTCAAGTCCTCGACCGCTTCAACGGGCCATTCGAGAATCCGGGCGTGAGCGTTCATGGCATTCCTACCTTCCAACCGTACCGGCCATTTCCCTGGCAACGGTAACGTCGTCGAATGGCAGCACGCGAACAGTGTCGCCGCTGCCGATGATTTGCCCCTGTTCGTGCCCCTTTCCGGCAACGAGGACGATGTCCCCGCGCCTGGCTTCGGCGACGGCCGCGCGGATCGCCTCGCGCCGGTCGCCGATTTCGCGCCCTTTGCCGTCCATGCCGGCAAGCACCATGGCGCGGATCGCGGCGGGGTCTTCGCCGCGCGGGTTGTCGTCGGTGACGATGGCGAGGTCTGCCCCCTCCGCCGCCACCTTGCCCATTTCGGGGCGCTTGCCCTGATCGCGGTCGCCGCCCGCGCCGAACACCACGATCAGACGTCCTTCAACGTGGGGTCGAAGCGCGGCAATCGCCGCCTCCAGTGCATCGGGGGTATGCGCATAGTCGACATAGACCGGCGCGCCAACCGGAGAGATGGCCGCCCGCTCCAGTCGTCCGCGCACGGTGACGAGGCGCTTCAGTGCATCGAATGTCGTATGGGCATCACCGCCCGTCGCCAGCACCAGCCCTGCTGCGACCAATGCATTGGCGGCCTGATAGGCACCAATGAGCGGCAGCTCGAGCACGCGGGATTTCCCGTCGTGCTCGAGCTCCAGCTTCTGGCCGAGTCCGCCCGGCGTGCGACCCGAGAGGCGGATGCTGGTGCCATTGGCACCCACGGTGAAAACCTTGAGCCCACGCTGTTCGGCCCGGGCAATCGCCTTGGCCGACCATTCGTCGTCAGCCCAGATCACGGCCGTGCCGCCATCGACGACCACTTCGTCGAACAGGCGCATCTTGGCCGCAAAATAGTCGTCCATGTCGGCGTGGTAATCGAGATGGTCGCGCGAGAGGTTGGTGAAGGCTCCCGCGGCCACGCGCGGACCTTCGATCCGGTACTGCGAAAGACCGTGGCTCGATGCCTCATAGGCCACGTGAGACACGCCCTCGCGCGCCAGGCCGGTCAGGTTTGCCAGGAACGTGACGATATCGGGCGTGGTGAGACCGGTCGAAACCGTCTCGTCGCTGGTGGTGATGCCAAGCGTGCCGATGGACGCCGCACGGTGGCCGGCCATGCGCCAGATCTGGCGGGTCAACTCGACCGTAGAGGTCTTGCCATTGGTGCCGGTGACGGCCACCAGCGTTTCGGGCACCGGCTGATAGAACGGCGCGGCAAGGCGCGCGAACAGGTGGCGCGGCTCGTCGGCGGCGAAGTGGATCGCACCTTCCACCCTGGCCTCAGGGCTGGCGACAATGGCCACTGCACCGGCCTCGATGGCGGCGGCAATATAGTCCTCGCCGTTGAACCGGGCGCCCTTGAAGGCACCAAAGACGGTTCCGGGCGCAACCTTGCGGTGATCGATGGCAAAACCCGTGACATTCACGTCCGCGCCTGCCGGGGCAGCAATGTCAGCAGCAGCGCAGAGGGTATTCAGCTTCATTCGTCAGGGCTCACTCTTCAGCACCACCAGCCGGGATCAGCGGCTTGAGGTCGGAAACGTCGATATCGCGGGTCTCGTCGGGCATGATGCCCAGCAGGGGCCCGATGCGGGGCACCACGCGCTGGATTACGGGCGCGGCGTTCCAGGCGGCCGTGCGCTGGAACGAGGTCGCCTCGGTGCCCTGCGGTTCGTCCATCATGGCAATGACGACATAGCGCGGGCGGTCCATCGGGAACGCGGCGGCGAAGGTGGCGATCAGCGAGTGGTGGCGATAACCGCCCGCCCCCGGCTTTTCGGCCGAACCGGTCTTGCCGCCGACGCGGAAGCCGGGCGCGTCAGCCTTGCGGCCGGTGCCGTAGGACACGATCATGCGCAGAAGCTGGCGGATTCGCGCGCTGGTGGCGGCGGTGAACACGCGCCGCCCGGCAGGAATCTGCGCGGCGTCGAGCTTCTTGAGCGTTGCCGGGCGCCAGATGCCGCCATTGACCAGCGCCGCATAAGCCGAAGCGAGATGCAGCGGCGTCACCGCGATGCCGTGGCCATAGGATACCGTCATCGTGCGCAGGCGCGGCCAGTCACCGCGCGGCCAGAGCGGGAAACCGCGGGCGGGAAGCTCGACGTAGGGACGCTCGTTCATGGCGAGCGATTCCATCGTCTTCTTCAGCCGCACGCCGCCCAGTTCATCGGCGATCTGCGCGGTGACGACGTTCGACGAGTGGATCAGCGTTTCCAGCACGTTGAGCGAAGAGCCGTAGTTGTGCAAATCGTGGATCGTGAAACCGGCCACGTGCAGCGGCGCGGCCGACCAGCGGCGACGCAGATCGGTGATCGTGCCCGCATCGAGCGCGGCCGCAACGGTGATCGGCTTGAAGGTCGAGCCCAGTTCGTAGACCTGGTTGGTCACGCGGTTGAAGCCGTGCGGCACATCGCCCTGGGCGGCCTGCTCGGGCGTGATCATCAGGTCCGAAGGCTGGACATGGTTGGGATCGAACGAGGGCAGCGAGGCGAGGCCAAGGATCTCGCCCGAATCGACGTCGAGGATGACCCCCGCCGCCCCCTTGGCCTTGCTGAGCGCCATGCCGCGCGCCAGTTCTTCCTCCAGCGCGCTCTGCACTCGGAAGTCGATCGACAGGACCGAGGGGTGCGCGCGGCCTTCGGCACTGGTGAGCTGCTTGTCGAAAGCCTCCTCCATGCCGACCTGGCCCTTGCCGTAAGTATCGACATAGCCCAGCACCGATGCCGCCAGCGACCCTTGCGGGTAGTAGCGGGTCGCCTCCATCGGATATTCGAGCGCAGGCTCTCCCAATGCGTGCACCTTGTTGGCGTCTTCGGGCAGGATCGTCTTGCGCAGATAGCCCGGCTTGCCAGAACGCAGCTTGGCGATCAGTTCGGCGCGGTCGAGATCGGGGAAGATGCGGATGAGCCCGTCCGCGACCTGCTCGGGCGTGTGGATCAGCGAGGAACCTTCGCTCATCGCCTTGGGATTGAACCACAGCGAATAGGTATTGAACTCACGCGCGAGCGGCACCCCGTTGCGGTCGACGATCTCGCCGCGATGGGGCACCAGCAGGCCCGACAGGTCGCCGTCACGGCCGCCCGGGCCAGTGATGCCCAGCCAGCAGATACGCGTCAGCGCCAAGCCTCCCACGAGTGCAAAGACCCCCAGAATCCACAAGGTGCGCAGCTTGGCGACAAGCAGCGAGCGCTGCCTGACGTTCACCAGCTTGCGGCGTCCGGTGGAGACCATCGTGGGGATCGCGCCCGTGGGGAAGGCGGGTGCGTTCACTGCTGCGACGCCTCCGCCACTTCGATGCGCGCCAGGCGCTTGCCGAGGTCGGTAGCATTGCGCAGCATTTCCTCACGCTCGGGATCGCGGCTCTTCTCGCCCGCGCCGGAGCGGTGGGGCGGCGTGGCCGCATGCGCGGGATCGACCGGCGAGACCATCGCCAGCAGGCCGCCGCCCTGCGCCTGGTCCTGGTCCTGCGACGCCCCCTCGTCCGAAGCATTGGCATAGCGGATCGGCTGCGGCGCACCCGGCCCCATCGGCTTGCCCAGCGCAGCAAGCTGACGCTCACCCTCGATGTACTGGGCGGCGGACGGCGCCTTGTAGCCGAACTCCAGATCGTTGAGCTGGTTCAGCGCCTGCTGGTTCGAGCGGGTCTGGAACTCGGTCTCGAGGAAATTGATCGACTGCTGCACGCGCACGATCCGGTTCTCGGTATCGTGCACCTGGCTTTTCACCGCATTGACCCGGAGCGTAAGGGCGATCGTCGCCGCGCCGCAGACCAGCAGTACCGAAATCCACCCGATCGAATGGACGCGGTCTCGCGTGAGGTTCATGCTGCACTCCTGTCGTTGCTACGGCGCGTCGTGCCTTTGGGCGCCTTCTGGGGGGCTTGGGTCCGCACGGCACTGCGCAGCGTGGCCGAGCGGGAACGGGGGTTGGCCTCGAGTTCGGCTTCGCCGGGCCGGATCGCCTTGGACAGCTTCGCGAACGTCGGCGCTACGCCGCCGCCCAGTTGCGGCAGGTGGCGCGAAGTGGTGCCGCCCTGCCCCGCCGCATCGCGCAGGAAGCGCTTGACCATGCGGTCCTCGAGACTGTGGAAGGTGACGACCGCAAGCCGCCCGCCCTCGCGCAGCACCGCTTCCGAGCCGGACAGGCACTGTTCCAGTTCGTCCAGTTCGCCGTTCACGTGGATGCGGATCGCCTGGAAAGTACGGATCGCCGGATCCTTCGGGGCATTGTTACCCTTGTAGGCCGGGTTGTAGCCCAGCGCCTTGCGCACCGCACGGGCCAGATCACCGGTCGTGGCGAGAGGACGCGCAGCAACGATGGCGCGGGCCACCCGGCGCGACTGGCGCTCCTCGCCGTACTGGAACAGCACGTCGGCGATTTCCGCTTCATCCCCTTCGTTGACGAAGTCGGCGGCCGAGCGCCCGTCCTGGCTCATGCGCATGTCCAGCGGTCCGTCGGCACCGAACGAGAAGCCCCGCTCCGCCTGATCGAGCTGCATGGAGGAAACGCCGATATCCATGACGACGCCGTCGACCTGACCGACTCCGGCTTCTTCAAGCCCCTCGACGATTTCCGAGAAGCGGCGCGCGTGCAACACGAGGCGCGGCGGGCTGAGGTCCAGCTCGGGCCATTTTCCACGGTTTTCCTCGATCGCGGCAATCGCGTCGGGATCGCGGTCGAAAGCATGGACCGTCGCGCCCGCATCAAGCAGACGGCGGGTGTAGCCACCCGCCCCCAGCGTGCAGTCGACGATGACGTCGCCGCCCTGGGGGTTCAGGGCGGCGACGACCTCCTCAAGGAGCACGGGCACGTGAGGGACACCCTCGGGGATAGTGCGCGATCCGGTCATTTGCGGCCTGCTTTCGCCAGGTCCTTGGCGGCAAGGCTCTTGCAGGCGGTCTGCGCCGCCTTCCAGCTATCGTCCATTTCGTAGAGGCTTTCGGGCGACCAGACGGTGAAGAAACGACCGTTGCCGCGGAAGTAGAGTTGATCGGTCACGCCGGCGAGCGCGGCGAGGTCTTCGGGCAGGACAAAACGGCCCGAACCATCGAAGGGCACTTCGTAGGAGGCGTAAATATCGCTGGCGCGCTTGTCCGCATCGAAGTCCTTGCCGGCGCGGATCGCCATTTCCTGCTGTTCCTTGAGTTCGTCCTCGAACTCCTCGATGCGCGAGAGACCGAAACCGACGAGGCAGGGCCAGCGATCATGGGTGGTGAGGCAGAGCAGGTCCTTGCCGCTCGATTCGCGCACGGTGGGGCGAAAGGCGTTGGGCAGCACGAAACGGTTCTTGTCGCGTAGCAGCGAGAAGCCCTGTCCGTTGTAGATGAATGGCCGCCCCGCCATGACGCTGCCGCTTTGCCCCTTTGTACCCTGTTCAGGCCGTAAATCCGGCCAGCCTCCTCGGTGCCCCGAGCCCTTCGCGAAACAACCGGTCCCGCCCCCGCCGCCAATGCAGCAGGGTCCGGCCCCGCTGATGCAGGGACACGGCGAGACTCAGCCATTCCGATTGCGTGCCTTTGTATCGCGGGACAGGCGGGGATAAAAGGGAAATTTGGGGATTGGTGGGAATATCGACCCGTAATTCCCCCAGGTCGCCGCACTACGCAGTTCTACAGGCGCCGCCCATCAACCACGTATTAACCCTATAACCAGCTGTTTTCAGGAAAAATATGGCCCGCAATACCCCGTATCACGGGGCCTCCCTAGGGCCTTACCGTCAATCCCCACTTTCCGCACGGGAAAGCAGGCGGGAAAGCAGATCACGCCGGTCAGCCAACGAAACCCCGGCATCCGGGTCCTCGAACAAGGCGGCATCCGCCAATGCAAGGACTTTCCCCCGCCCCAGAACGCAGTCGGCAAGAATTGCCGAGGACTCGAGACGGCAGCGCGCCAAGGCATCCCCGCTTTTCCCCGATCGCGCATCCTGCGCCGCGATCCCGTGATTTCCCCGATCGGGGAATCCATCCCCGGAATTCCCCAATAAGTGGAATCGTCCCGGTAGGTTCACCGGCAAGGAGCCTTCCCTAAGCCGGACCAGACGCTCTCCGGCAGGCTGCGCCTCATCGAACTCCAGTGCCAAGCCCCAATGCGCCAGGATCGGCGAGAGCATCGCGAGATCGGCGGGGCGCCGCGGATCCCCCAGCGCATAGCGCGAAACCTGCGTCAGCATGGGATCGACAAACAGCAGCAGGTGCCCGCCCCCGCGCACCCACGCGTCGAGCGCCAGATTCTCCTGCGGGGACAGGGCACGAGGCTGGATCATCACCAGCAGGGCATCGCCCGGAAGCGGCAACTGCCCATCCTTGCCGGCAAGCGTATCGAGCGGGGTCAGTTGCCCATGCTCGGCCAGCAAGGCCCCCGCCCAGGATGGCTTCGCATCCGCTGCCAGCAGTTCCCTGGGATCATCACTTTCCGCCCATAGCAGCGGGAGGCTGGTGGAAAGGCCGATATGCCGCTGCGCCGCCTCGCCCCGCCCCGCGTCGGAACCACAGCCAGCAAGCATGGCGCACAGCAGCGCGATACCGGCCAACCCGATACCTGTCAGCCCGACACCCAGGCCGCGGGACGACACGGAAGCCCGCCTACTGCGTGGCGAGCGGCGCAGGTCCGGCGCTGTCGAGTGAACCATCGGTGGCATTGGGCGTCGGCGAGGCCTCGGGCGAGGGAATGACGCCGATGTCGGCCAGCGGATCGGCGACCGGCCGCTTGGGCTTGGCATCGACGGCAACAACGTCGCGGATCGGATCCTCGGCATCGACAAGACGCGCGCGGTCCATGATGATGTTTGCGAGCCCGACGATCAGCAGCATCGCGCAGAGCCCGAACAGGCCCACTTGCAGGCGGTGGACCGCCTGCGCACGCAACTCGCGCGAAGACGGCGGCACGAAATGCTGCGCGGTCGCGACCGGTTCGATCAAATTGGGCGGAATGTTTCCTGCCATCGACAGGCCGTTTACCTCAGCTTGCGAGCCAAGGGAAGACCGGCAGGCCTTTCGCCTCCAGCCACTCGCGGTTGTAGAGCGAGGAGAGGTAGCGGAAGCCGGTGTCGCACAGGATCGTCGCAACCCGCACGTCGCGCTTGCCCTCGGCGACCAGCTTACGGCCCAGTTCCACCGCACCGGCCACGTTGATGCCCGAGGACAGGCCCAGACACAGCCCTTCTTCCGACAAGAGGCGGCGCACCCATTCGAGGCCCTCCTCGTCGGAAATGCGGAACTGGGTGTCGATCGGCGCGCCTTCGAGATTGGCGGTGATCCGGCCCTGGCCGATGCCTTCGGCAACCGAACTGCCTTCGGCCTTCAGTTCACCATGCGCATAGTAGTTGTAGAGCGCCGCGCCATAAGGATCGGTCAGCGCAACCGTGATGCTCTCGTCAAAGGCCTTGAGGCCCATGCCGGTGCCGGCGATCGTGCCGCCGGTGCCCGCCGCACACGTGAAACCGTCGATCCGGCCTTCGAGCTGCTGCCAGATTTCCGGCGCCGTGCTCTCGATATGCGACTTGCGATTGGCGATGTTGTCGAACTGGTTGGCCCAGATCGCCCCTTCCGTCTCCGCCGCTAGGCGCCGCGAGGTGTGGACGAAGTGGTTGGGATCGGCAAACTTGGTGGGCGGCACCGTCACCAGTTCGGCACCGAGCGCGCGCAAGGTGTCCATCTTTTCCTTGGACTGGTTGTCCGGCATCACGATCACGGCCTTGTAGCCCAGCGCGTTGCAGACCAGCGCGATGCCGATGCCGGTATTGCCCGCCGTGCCCTCGATCACCGTTCCGCCCGGCTTCAACTCGCCGCGCGCCTCGGCGTCACGCACGATCCACAGCGCCGCGCGGTCCTTCACCGAGGCACCGGGGTTGGCGAATTCGCACTTGCCCCAGATCTCGCAGCCCGCAGCTTCGCTGGGGCCCTTGAGCAGAACGAGCGGAGTGTTGCCGATGAGGTCGAGCGTGGTGCGCTGGGGTGCAGGAGCAGTCATGTCCGCACAACTAGGAACGCGAAGCGCAAGGCGCAAACGATTTGCGCTTTAGGCACTGAAAGTTTGCAGCCGAACGGCGGCATATCACCACCTCCATCGGGCCCGCCATGCTGCGGCGAGCCCGACGGATCGCCAATCAGTCTTCCTGGGCGATCGTGACCTTGCAGCCTTCGAGCGCGTCGGTCACCGGCACCTGGCACGACAGGCGCGAATAGGCGTTGCGGTTGTCGGAGCTGTCGAGCAGGTCGTTCTCGTCTTCGCTCATCGCCGGCAGCTTGTCGGCGAAGGCCGGATCGATGTGGACATGGCAGGTCGCGCAGGAGCAGCAACCGCCGCACAGTGCCAGAAGCTCATCAAAACCGCTGTCGCGGATCGTCTCCATCAGGGTGCGGCCCACGGTGGCCTC
Source organism: Sphingomonas sp. IC081 (assembly GCF_006874585.1). Lineage (GTDB taxonomy): Bacteria > Pseudomonadota > Alphaproteobacteria > Sphingomonadales > Sphingomonadaceae > Novosphingobium. Next base: position 654,726 of record NZ_CP029761.1, on the reverse strand, counting down.
TACAGTCGATTCTTCACCCGCCTGGTTGACGACAATAATCTGCGGCATTCCCGTCTTTCCTTTTATGATCCAGCATGTTTCATGACATGCTTGTTCCGGCCTTTGCCCACGGCTGCTAAAGGCTGCGCCCCCCTTTGGCAAGAAAGACACATGATGGGCTTGAGCGCCGGCGCACTGAAACTTGGCCTCGACAAAATCGCCGCGCGCGAACCGGCCATGGCCCGCGCACTGGAGCGCGCCGGCTACCCCGAACCGCGCATTCGCGCGCGCGGCTATGCCACCCTGCTGCGCACGATCGTCGGCCAGCAGGTTTCGGTTGCCTCCGCCGCTTCGGTATGGGCACGGATGGAAGCCTTGCTCGGACCCGAGATCGCGCCGGATGCCTTGCTTGCCGCCGACTTCGATGCCCTGCGCGCCTGCGGCCTTTCCCGGCAAAAACAAAGCTATGCGCGTTCGCTCTGCGAACTGGTGGCAGCAGGATCACTCGACCTCGGCAACCTCCCCGCCGACGACGAGGAGGCCATTGCCCAGCTCGTGCGGATCAAGGGCATCGGCCGCTGGTCGGCGGAAGTCTATCTGCTCTTCGCGGAAGGACGGCCGGACATCTGGCCAGCCGGCGACCTCGCCGTGCAGGCGGGCATGCACAAGATCCTCTGCCTCGACGCGCGCCCGAGCGAGAAGGAAGCCCGCGCATTGGCCGAGCAGTGGCGCCCGCACCGGGGCGCCGCGGCGATCTTCACCTGGCACTGCTACAACAATCCGGCGCTTTAGGCGGCATGGACAAATTCCTCGAGGTCACGATAGCCCCCATGTGCCCCCGGCGAGGCGCGCGGACGCTCAGAAGGGCGCCCGTCCTGCCACCGGTGCGAACATCCGCACCTCCATCCAGCGCCGCAAGCGCGGCGACTGGCGCTCCGTCAACAGTGAAATCAGCGCGCAGAGCGCCACCACCAGCCCCAGCAACGCCGCGAAGGCCAGCGGGTTACGCCCGGCGACCAGCCCGTGCGAACGCGCGAGTTGCAGCAGCGGCCAGTGAAACAGGTACAACGTGAAGGAAAATCCGGCGAGCAATCCCGCCAGTTCCCGCAGGCGCATGATCGGCTCCGCGAAACGCTCGGCCAAGGGCCGCGCGGCAATCAGCGCCAACACCATGACCAGTCCCATCGCGAAGTCCGAAAACGCCCATTGCGACCACTGCGCCTTGCCCGGCCACCACGCCTTGAGCAGCGGATTGAGCACGGCCCGGTCAACCTCGAACAAGGCCAGCGCCAGCCACACGCAGGCCACCAGCACCATGGGCGCAGCGGTCAGCGGCAAGCGGCGCGCCGCCGGAACATGGGTCAGCGCCGCGCCCATCAGCCAGACCGGCATCAGCAGCAGGATCGCCCCGCCCGCACAGACGCAGGCCACCGCGACCGCCGCCACCCGTGCCCAGCCGCGCAGGAACACCGCCAGCGCAAAGATCGCGTAGAACCAGACCTCATAGCAGAGCGACCAGTAGGGCGGGTTCCAGACCGGCGCGGGCATGCCCGGCCAGGCGCTAACGAACGCCATCGGCGGCAGCAGGCGCGAAGCCACTTCCAGCGGATCGTCGGGGCTGTTGTCGATATAGACACGCATCGGCCCGGCCAGCACGTAAGCGGCCAGCACCGCGAACAGCAGCGCCGGGATCGCCACCGGCAGGATCCGCGAGACTCGCGCCACGAAATAACGCGGCAGGCTCGACCGGCCGCCCAGCACCGACGTGCTGATGACGAGGCCGGAAAGCACAAAAAACACGATGACGCAGTAGTGCTGCATCCTCAGGCCGAACGGGAACGGCCCGCGGTAAAGGCCGAGCTGCACGGCATGGCCCACCGCCACCAGCAACGCCGCCCCGAAGCGCGCGAAATCGAGCACGACCGACAGCGGCCGCGTCAGAAAGCGATCCTGGCCGCAACCGGAAAGGACTTCGGCCACGGGCCTTATGCCGCCGGGGCGATGCCGTCGATGAAGCGGGCCATTGCCACGTCGCGCGCGCTCAGGCCATCGGCGTCATGGGTGGTCAGCGTGATCTCCACCCGATTGTAGACGTTTAACCATTCGGGATGGTGATCGCGCTTGTCGGCCTCGATGGCGACGCGGGTCATGAAGCCGAAAGCCTCGTTGAAATTGCCGAACTTCAGGGTGCGAACGATGGCAAGGCCATCCTCGCGCAAGTTCCAGCCGGGCAGCGTGCCCAGCGCGGCGGCGCGCTCGGCATCGGTAAGACGGGCGATGGACATGGTGCCTCCTGTGCCGCTTGTCGCTTTCCTTGGCAGCGCCGCGCCTTTCCACTATCGCAGGGCGGCATGCAAGGGGCGTCCATAACAATCGAAGATCTGGCGTGTCGGCGCGGAGACAGGCTGCTGTTCCGCGCCTTGTCGTTGCGTCTCGATCCGGGCGAGGCCCTGCACGTCACCGGCAGCAACGGCATCGGCAAGTCGAGCCTTCTGCGCATCGTCGCGGGCCTCGCCCCGGCCTTTGCCGGAACCGTGCGGACCGGCGGCACGATCGGCCTGATCGATGAACGCCACGCCCTCGACCATGCGCTGCCGCTGGGCAAGGCGCTGGCGTTCTGGAGCGTGCTGGACCGCGCGCAAGAGCACGCCGTGGCACGCCTTGGCCTCGCCTCCCTGCTGGACGTGCCGGTGCGCTATCTTTCCACCGGCCAGAAAAAGCGCGCCGCCCTCGCCCGGCTGATCGGCCAGGATGCCGCGATCTGGCTGCTGGACGAACCGCTGAACGGCCTCGACAGCGACGCTGCCGCCCTTACCGAAGCGCTGGTGGCCGAGCACTGTGCGGACGGCGGCATTGCCGTGATCGCCTCGCACCAGCCCTTCACGCTGGCCCACAAGCGCACACTGACCCTCGGCGAATTTGCGGCATGAGCGGGCGGTTCCTCCCCCTCCTGAAGCGCGACATGGCGCGCCTGCTGCTGGGCGGACGCGGCGGCGGCGCGGTGATGCCGGTGCTGTTTTTCCTCTCCGTCGCCATGCTCTATCCCTTCGCGGTCGGCCCCGATGCCCCGCTGCTGGCGCGGACCGGCGGGGGCGTGATCTGGATCGCCGCGCTGCTCGCCGCGATCCTGCCGCTCGACCGGCTGGTCGAGCCCGACATCGAAGGCGGCCAGTTCGACCAATGGGCGCTGCGCGGCATCTCCGAGGAAATGGTGATCGCCGTGCGCGTGCTGGCCCACTGGCTAAGTTTCGGCCCGCCGCTGATGCTCGCCGCCCTGCCCGCCGCCGCCCTGCTGGGGATCGACGGGCCGACGCTGCGCACCGTGGAACTGGGCCTGCTGGCCGGAACCCCCGGCCTTGCCGCGCTCGGCGTGACCGTGGCCGCGCTTACCGCCGGCCTGCGCGGCGGCGCGGCGCTGGGCGGGCTGCTGGTGATCCCGCTGGCCGTGCCGGTGCTGATCTTCGGCGCCGGAAGCCTGGGTTCGGGCGGCGATAGCGGCCTTGCGCTGGCCGCTGCGGCAAGCCTTGTCCTGCTCGCCATCGCGCCCTTTGCGGGCGGCGCCGCCGTGCGATCCGCGCGCAGCTGACCCATTCCATCATCGCCCCGGCGGTTGGCGCACGGCGCTCCCGCCAAGCATAGTCGCCCCCGCACGATCCGGCCTCAAGGCCGGACGCCGGAGAGGGACCGATGCAGGATCACAAGGAGCTGATCGAGGACGCGCAGCGCCAGACCGGCCTCAACGATTTCGGACCGGACAGCTTCCGCGAAGGCCTTGAAATTCTTGTCGATTCTCTCCGCAATGAAGCTCGCCTCAATGCCGTGGGCGAGCGCGCGCTGACCGAGCGGATCGTGCTCCACCTCAGGCAGCGCCTCCTGATCGAGGACTGGTATCGCCGCCATCCCGAGATCGAGGACGAGCAGATCATCGCCCCGCTGTTCGGCGTCAGCCTGCCGCGCACCGGCTCTTCGGCGCTGTCCTACCTGCTCGCCAGCGCCCCCGAAATCCGCTACCTTCGCGTCTGGGAAAGTGCGCAGCCCTGCCCCCCGCCATCCACGGTTTCCGGCCCCGATCCGCGCCGCGGCGTGGCCGCCACCAGCGGCGATGCGCTGCTGAAAGGCGGCAAGCGCACGCCCTCCGGCATCGATGGCGCGATGGAGTGCCAGGACCTGATGGCGCTCGATTTCAAGAGCCAGATCTTCCAGGCTTTCGCCCAGATACCCCGCTACTCCGAGTGGCTGCTGGAAACCGACCTGAACGACACCTACGCCTACCAGAAACGCACCTTGAAGCTGCTTCAGTGGGGCGAACCGGCGCGTCCGTGGCGCCTCAAGGCCCCCACGCACATGCTCTACCTCGATGCGCTGACCGCCGCCTTCCCCGACGCCCGTTTCGTCATGACCCACCGCGATCCCGCCGACGTGATCCTCTCCGTCGCCACCGTCTATGCCGACATCATCGGCAAGTTCACCGACCATATCGACATGGCCTACCTCGGCGACCTCAATCTGCGCTGCTGGTCCGAGGCGATGAACCGCGCGATCGCCTTTCGCGAGAGCGGCCACGACCACCGCTTCTTCGACATCCACTTCCGCGCCATGCAGAAAGACCCGCTCGGCGAAGTGCGCGCGCTTTATGCCTGGCTCGGCGAGGAGGTCTCCCCCGCCTTTGCCGAAGCCATGGCCCAGTGGTGGGCCGGCAACACGCAGGCCGAACGCATGGGCAAGCCCGATCCCGCCCGGTTCGGGCTCGATCCCGCGGCCGTGCGCGAGCGCTTTGCCCCCTATCTCCAGCGCATGGCGCGCTGGGCACCCTTCGATGCGGCGGCATGACCCTTTCCCAAACACATTCCCTTAGGCACAGGTGATTAGAACATGAGCAAGCCCAACAGCGGCCCGGTGAATTTCGACGAAGCGGCCCGCATGGCGCAGACCACGGCGGGCGGCCCGCGCTATGCCCCGCTGCGGCTCGAGGAGGTCAGCCCCGAGGGACAGGAGCAGGTCGATGCGATTCGCGCCGCGTTCCATATCCCCGAAAGCCGCCCCTTCCCCGACGTCAGCCTGATCACCCTGCGCCATCCCGGCATGTTCAAGGGCCAGATGGTGCTGGGCATCGAACTGGCCGCGCGCGGCGCCATTCCGGGGCGTGAGCGCGAATTGATGATCCTGCGCCTGGCCCGCCTGGCCGGGGCGCCGTTCGAATGGTGCGAGCATGTCGATATCGGCAAGGCCTTCGGCATCACCACCGAGGAAATCGAGCGCGTGCTGGAAGGCTCGGCCGCGCCGGGCTGGAGCGCGCACGATTCGGCGATGCTGCGCGCGGTGGAGGAACTCGTCGCCGATCACTGCATGGCCGATTCGACCTGGGACACCCTCGCCCAGACCTGGGACGAGAAGCAGATGCTCGAAGTGCCTATGCTGGTGGGCGCCTACCTGATGACGGCGCTTCAGCAGAACACGTTGAAAATTCAGCCGAAGGGCGGTTTCGACTACCGCTGACAGGCGCATTTCCCGCCGCCTCCCGCAACCTCTCCGCCTGCCGGTTCGGCAAACCGACACGCGCGGCCCATCGGGCGGCGCGTGTTTGCATGTCTGTGGACAAGTCCGGCACCAATTCGGGGAAGTCTGGGGACAGGCGGTGCACCGGCAGCGGACATCGCCTGCCGAGGCCTGTGGATAGACCTGGGCAAATCCCCTGAAAAACCTAGGGAAAGATTGGGAAAAAACGGGCCGGGTGGTCTTTTGCGCTAGGCAAGACCGACCCGGCCCAGGAGGACAGGAAGGGCAGTACCGACACCCCATGACAAGTGCCGGAACCGGGTCCTTGGGTGCAGGCTTGACGGCCAGGACAAGCTGCGTATCAATGGCTAATGATAATCATTCGCAAGTGCAAGCTCTTTTCGTCCAAGCCCGGAAAGAGCCCCGCCCCTGCCCTTTCGCATTGCCTGTTTCGCAACCTGGAGACCTGCCATGTACCAGTATGTCGACCGCCCGCTGAGCACTCTGGACGAAGGCTGCCGCTTCCTCGTCTGGTCGATGCGGGCCTGGGTCACGACACTGTCGCAGCGCCGCTGCCCGGCCGAGTCGCTCGCCCCGGCCTTCGCGCGCTGGCGCATGATCGGCGGGCTCCAGCCGTTCCATCGCGCCATGCTGATGTTCAACCGCGACGCGCTGGAGACTTTCGCGTTCTGCCCGATGGCCTGCGATCACGTTTCGGAGCACGAGGCGGTGATTCTCGAACTCGTCTCCTCGCTGCGCGACCGCGGCGCCCAGGCGACTCGCGAGACGCTGGAGCTGGTGGTTCAGGAGGACGCGGTGGGCGACCTGCTCGAAACGCTGTCCAAGCTGGGCGCGGCCATGGCGATTGCCGGGATCTTCCCCGAGCAGCCCGTCGCAGCGCCCGAACACCGCGACTGACAGGCTGGCTGGCGGGCGTCAGGGGGCGCTCGCAACCCAGCCGATCAGCCCGGCCAGAGCGATCGCCTGCAGGGCAACGATGGCCATGAGGTAGTTCACGAAGGGCTGCTTGCGCGTCTTGTGGCGGAACATCCGCCGCCCCAGCAGCGCGCCGGGCGACCCGCCGATAGCCGCCAGCGTCAGCAAGTGCCGCTCCGACACCCGCCGACCGCCGCTTACACCGACTCTGCGCGACTGCGCCTTATCATAGCCGTAGACGGCGAAAGTCCAGAAATTGAGCCCGCATAGCAACGCGGCGACAAGCATGGGTGCATTCATGCGCTGCACCTACACGCAATCACCGAAGCTGGGCAGTCCTTAGCGCCATCGCGCCAACAGCGCCTTTGCGCCCATCTCGGCTATTCAGCAGCCCCCGGACCGCGCTCCATAGCGGCCTTTCCGGTGCTCGCCGCCCTCCGAAAAAGCGGCCTGACGGGACACGCCCCGTTGCGGGCGCCACGCGATGTGGCATTTTACGGTGATGACGGAACAGCTCTCCCTGAAATTCATAATTGCGGCCTGCGTCATCCTCAGCGCATGTGCGCATAGCGGTACTCTAACTCCGAGCAAAACTGGAGACGTCATAGGAACAGCTACAATGGAAGCTGACCTGACCCTTCATTTAGACCTTAGGAGTGTTGAGTGTGATGGGACCGAAGTGGTTGGCTCGGTAAGCTACAAGCCAAGCGATGCATACTATTCAAAAATTCTCGACCATGTAGGCGAAATTCAGCCAGGGCAGAGCAAACCTGTGACTGCATGGCCGAGCGAACCGTGTAGCGGCACACACGATAGCCCGTAGGTCCGCTAACCACCCCTAATTGCCTTTCCAGGGCGCCGATCGCATCGCGTGGTGAGGTACAGCCGCCCGACCGTTTTCGGGCAGCCCAAACCCCTAGCTTTAGCGGCGATGATGGGTGGGAAGCCGACCGTCTGGTTCGGATTTTAAAACACCCGTTGCCGATGCCAAATCCGCACCCAGATCTTCGTCATTCCCGCCCCTCTTCGTCATTCCCGCGGAGGCGGGAATCCAGTCAATGCAACGCTTCGAAGCCAACGCCGGTGGCGAGATCGCGCCACTGCGGATTGCCTTCGAGTGTCCCTCATTACGAGGTTGCTACTGGATTCCCGCCTTCGCGGGAATGACGAATGGAGTGAACAAGCGGCAAGCCATCCGGGCTCAACAAACGTCCGCAATGGGGCGTTTCCTTCCGTTCCGCGTTTTAACCGAGCCCCGCTCAGGCTGAGCCTGTCGAAGCCCCCCGGGGCGGGGCGCCAGACTCCCCATCCTTCGACAAGCTCAGGATGAGCGGGGTGGGTGGAGCGGTGGCCACTTCCGACCTCGCAATGCGTGCCCAGCGGTTAGGCGGCGCACAAGGTGGACATTTCGAGGGTCCGGGGGATCATCCCCCGGGACTTCCCTTTTCTCCTCTTCTGAACCGCTGCGCGCCCACGCATAGCGGTCCCAGTTTCGCTGGAATGCCGCTCAGTCCAGCGGCGCGACGTCTACCGAGAAGAACATCGTCTGCTCCGAGGAACCCCGGAAGGTGCCGTCGAGCGGGGCGACGTCCGAGTAGTCGCGGCCCATGCCGATGAAGATGTGGTCGGTATCGGCCAGCATGTCGTTGGTGGGATCGAAGCCGATCCAGCCGAGTTCGTCGCCGCACCACAGGTTCACCCAGGCGTGCATGGCGTCGGCGCCGACGAGGCGGTCCTGTCCCGGTGGCGGCAGGGTCCGCAGGTAGCCGCTGACGTAGGCCGCCGGGATGCCGTGGGCGCGGGCGGCGATGATCATGATATGGCTGAAGTCCTGGCAGACCCCGTGGCGCGCGCAGAAGGCTTCGATGGGCGGCGTATCGGCGACGGTGGCGCCCGATTCGTAGGCAAACTGGTCGTGGATCGCCGCCATCAGCGCGCGGCCCGCCTCCACCACCGGCATCGTCTCGCCAAGGAACGCGCTCGACCACATGGCGATGTCGCGCTCCGGCACCGCGATCGGCGAGGCGAAGCTGTAGGAGGCGGGGCCGAGCGGCGAGAGGTCGGGCTTGAGCATCGCCCGTTCGCGCAAGTCGGCAAGGCCGGGGCCGGTGGCATCGGTGATGCGCGCGGGCAGCGGCTCCTTCTCCACCGTGAAGCGGCTCTCGATCTGGAGCCGGGAGATCGGCTCGCGCAGGGAGAACCGCGCCTCGTTGACGTAGTAGCCGCCCTCGCGCTCGGCCACGGTGGCGGGCTGGGGATCGACGCTCAGCGCATAGTCGCTGAGGCGCTGTCCCCGCCATGTGCTGGGGCGCAGGCGCGCGTTGAACTGGGCGAGGCGCACGGGGGCGGCATATTCCAGCGTGGTGATATGGCTGACCGAATAGCGCATCACAGCAAGGCGGTCCGCCGCTCGGCCTGTTCGGGGTCGAACTGGAGGAAGTAACGCGCCGAAATCGCGTCGGACAGGCCGTAGAGTTCCTGCTCGATCTCGGTGAGGGCGAGGCTGGTCATGTCCTGCGCAGCGGCGGCCTGGAGGCGGCCGAGCAGCGCGCGGGCGGCGCGCATCGGCGCTTCGGGCAGGTTGTCGTCGCGCACGCTGGGCAGCGCGGCGAGATGCTCGACCACACCGGCGATCTGGAACACCAGCGCGCGCGGGTTGTCGGGATCGAGCAGCAGGAGATCGCGCACCGGGCCTGCCATCGGCCCGGTCAGGTAGCGCGTGCGGTAGATGATCTGGCTGTCGCACAAGTCCAGCAGCACGCCCAGGGCGCCGGTGCCGTCGGGGCCATCCGGCCCGGCGGGCGAGGCGGCATCGCCGAGGCGGCGCACCATGCGGCAGATGCCCTGCGCACGCTCGATCCGCTGGCCGATCTCGAGGAAGCGCCATGCGGCGGAGCGCACCATGTTCTCGGAGACGAGGCCCGCCAGCGCGCTGAAATGCTCGGTCAGCGACCGCACCGCGCCCAGCAGGGTGGCGGGGCGATGGAGGTCCACTTGCGGCACGGCCTGGCTGACCAGCCGCCAGAAGTCGCGCGCGAAGCGTTCGCGCAGGGCCAGCCCCACCGCCTGGCGCCGCCGCATCAGCGCGGTGACGCCGCCGGGCAGGCTTGCCTCGGCCAGCACCGCGGCGCAGATCGCCTGCACGTCCGCCGCCGCGCCGGGGGCCTCGTCCTGCGAGGCGATGCTGCCGGTTTCGCCCAGCAGGCCGACCAGCGCGCCGACCACCCCGCCCTGCTCCGCCGGGCCGCCGTCGATCTCCACCGAGCCGTCGAGCAAGGCCCGCAGCACGCGCGTGACCAGCTGCGCGCGTTCGTTGTAGCGGCCGAACCAGTAGAGATTGTCCGCCGCCTGGCTGGCGAGGATGCCGCCCCCGCGCGAGATCGGCGGCTCGGTCAGCGTGCGCACGGTGAACTGCGCCGGGCTCGGCGCCTCGTCCACCACCCAGACGTCGGCGGAAATCTCGCCCTCGCCCATCAGCGAGGTTGGCAGCGCCTGACTGGCGGCGAGGCGGGCGAAGCCGCCCGGCATGACGGTCCAGTTGCCGTCGGCATCGCGGGCGACAAAGGCGCGCACGGTGAACGGGCGCGGCACCACTTCGCCGCCAACGATGGCGGGCGCGGTGGAGAGGTGGACGATCTCCTGCCCGCAATAGTCCATCGGGCGGCGGGCCAGCGCCTCGAGCAGCGCGCCGCGCTGCACGCTGTCGAGGTCGGCACCGGCCACCGGCTCGCGCCGCTCCAGCCCCTCGACCGGCTGGCCGAAGGCGGGCAAGATCGCAAGCTCGGCAAGCCGCGCGGCGACGGTGGCGCCTTCCGCCGCCTGCCCGCACCACCAGGTGGCGATGTTCGGCAGGATCGGTTCCTCGCCCAGCACGACCTTGCACAGACGCGGCATGAAGGCGGCGAAGGCGGGGCTTTCCAGCACTTCGGTGCCCGGCCAGTTGATCATGCCGACACCGCCGCGCGCCCAGGCCTCGAACAGGTTGGCGACGCCAAGCTGCGAGCGGGCGTCGAAGGCCAGCGGGTCCAGAGACGTCGTGTTGATCCAGCGCCAGATCGAATCGACGCGCTTGGGGCCCGCGATCGTGCCGACCCAGAGCCGGTCCTCCACCACCGAGAGGTCGCGCCCTTCCACCAAGGGAAAGCCGAGATAGCGCGCAAGGTGCGCCTGTTCGGCATAAGTCTGGTTGAAGCGCCCCGGGGTCAGCAGCGCGATGCGCGGCGCCTCGCGCCCGCAGGCGGCGATCATGCCTTCGCGCATGACCGCAAAGAAATCGACGATGCGGCGCACTTGCTGGTCGGCCAGCAGGTGTCCGGCGAGCCGGGTCATCGCCAGCCGGTTTTCCAGCGCGTAGCCGATGCCCGAGGCGATCCGCACCCGGTCCTGCAGCACCCGCCACTGGCCGCGCGGGCCGCGCGCGAGGTCGGCCGAATAGACCTGGATGAAATGGGGATGCGCCTGCTCCGCCCCCAGCCGCCGGGCCGGGTCGAGCATCTTGCGCGCGAAGAACGGGCTTCCGGCGATGACGGCCGCCGGCAGATGGCCTTCGCGTACCATGCGCTGGTCGCTGTAGATGTCGGCGGCGAGGTGTTCGAACAGTTCGGCGCGCTGGATCAGCCCGCGCTCGATCACCTCCCACTCGCCCGCGCCGATCACCACCGGCATGGCGTTGAGCGGCCATGCGCGCTCCTCTTCCTCGCCGGTGACGCGGAAGGTCAGGCCAAGGTCCGCGGCATTGCGCGTGGCGGTGTCCTGCAAGGCCACCGGATCGCCCTCGGACAGCGCGGCAAGGCCGGAGGCGACCGCCCGCCAGCGCGCGGCAACCGGATCGGCGGCATCACCGAACAGGTCGCCGCCCGAGACCGGCACCGGGTAGGCATCGAGCCAGCCGGGCGGGCTATCGGTCAGTCCGGGCGGCGGTGCGGCGGCCATGGGGTCATCATGCCCCGACCGGGCGGCGCAAGTCGAGCGAATAGGGGAACTCGCCCGGCACTTCCTCGGGCGGGGCCGGCATCGGCCCGGGCGAATGGCCGTGCGGCTGGAACCGCGCCTTGCGCCGCGCCTCGGCCTCATAACCGTTGATCGGCACGTCGTCGTAATGGCGGCCGCCGGGATGGGCGACATGGTAGACGCAGCCGCCCAGCGAACGGCCGTTCCACAAGTCCATGATGTCGAAGGTGAGCGGCGCATGGGCCGCCAGCATCGGGTGCAGGCACTCGGCCGGCGCCCAGGCCTTGTAGCGCACGCCGCCGACGCCTTCGCCCGGCCCGGTCATCGTCAGCGGCACCCGCCGCCCGTTGCACGAGATCACATGGCGCCCGGCGACCAGCCCGCTGGCCCGCACCTGCAGGCGCTCGGTCGAACTGTCGACATAGCGCACGGTGCCGCCGATCGCCCCGGTTTCGCCCAAGACGTTCCACGGCTCCAGCGCATGGCTGATTTCCAGCGTCACGCCGCCGCCCTCGACCTCGCCGTGGACCGGGAAGCGGAACATGCGCTGCGCCTCGAACCATGCCGGGTCGAAGCGGTATCCGGCGCGGGCAAGATCGCCCAGCACGTCCAGGAAGTCCGCCCAGACGAAATGGCCGAGCATGAACCTGTCATGCAATTGCGTGCCCCAGCGCACCAGCGGCCCGGACTGCGGCTCCTTCCAGAACCACGCCGTGAGCGCGCGCAGCAGCAATTGCTGGGCAAGGCTCATCTTGGCATCCGGCGGCATCTCGAAGCCGCGAAACTCGACAAGGCCGAGGCGGCCGGTCGGCCCATCGGGGCTGAACAGCTTGTCGATGCAGATTTCGGTGCGGTGCGTATTGCCGGTGACGTCGACCAGCAGGTTGCGGAACAGGCGGTCCACCACCCACGGCGCCGGTTGCGCATGCTCGCCCCCCCCTGCAAATGGATTGGGAACCTGGGACAGCGCGATTTCCAGCTCGTAGAGCGCATCGTGGCGCGCCTCGTCGATGCGCGGGGCCTGGCTGGTCGGGCCGATAAACAGGCCGGAAAACAGGTAGCTGAGCGAGGGATGGCGCTGCCAGTAGGTGACGAAGCTCTTCAGCAGGTCCGGGCGGCGGATGAACGGACTGTCGAGCAGGCTGGGCCCGCCCAGCACGATATGGTTGCCCCCGCCAGTGCCGATCGAGCGGCCATCGACCATGAACTTGTCCGCCGTCAGCCCCACCTCGCGCGCGGCATCGTAAAGCGTCTCGGTGATCTCCACCGTCTCGCGCCACGAGGCGGAGGGGTGGATGTTGACTTCGATCACGCCGGGATCGGGGGTGACTTTCAGCACGTGCAGGCGCGGATCGGGCGGCGGCGGATAGCCCTCGATCCGCACCGGAACGCGCTGCCCGGCGGCGACCGCCTCGACGGCGGCGACGAGTTCGAGATAGTCCTCCAGCCGCTCGGTCGGCGGGATGAACACGGCCAGGTAATCGCCGCGAGGCTCCACCGTCAGCGCGGTGCGCACCGCGCCTTCGATCAGGTGCTGCTCGACGCGCTCCCCCGCCGCGCCGCTGCCGGCCGCACGGACATATTCGGTCCGCTGCGCCTCGTTGCTGCCCGAAAGCCGGGTCTCGGACCCGCGCGCGGTCACCTGCTCGCGGTAATCGGCGAGCGGCTCGCGCGGTTCGGCCGTGTCGCGCGGGTGGATATAGGGATAGGCCGAAGGCGGCACATAGGGCAGCGCGCCCAGCGGCAGGCGGTAACCGAGCGCGGAATCGCCCGAAACCGCCGTCAGCACCCCGCGCCGCACCCGCCAGACTTCGCTCTTCCAGCGCGGCGCCTGGCTTACCGAGGCGTTCCAGCGCTGCACCGGCAGGACAAAGCCGGTCGGCTTTTCCAGCCCGCGCCGGTAGACGCGGCGGAAGCGGCGGGCCAGTTCCTCGTCGTCGATATGCGAATCTTCGGGCACGGTGTTGACCGGCAGCTGCTCCTCGCGGAACTTCCACCAGTCGGCATCCTCGAACACCGGCTGCACGAATTCCTCCGCCAGCCCGAGATTGAGCGCGGTGTCGCGCAGCAGCGCATCGGCGGCGGCGGCATCGATCGACGGCACCGGATCGGGATCGCCGCCCTTTTCCAGCGGCTTCTCGCCGGCGATCAGGCTCTCGTCGCGCCAGATCGGCACGCCGTCCCCGCGCCAGTAGATCGAATAGCCCCAGCGCGGCAGCGTCTCGCCCGGATACCACTTGCCCTGCCCGTGGTGGAGCAGCGAACCCGGCGCGAACTTCGCGCGCAGCAGGCGGATCAGCGTGTCGGCATAGGCCGCCTTGGTGGGGCCGACCGCCGCGCCGTTCCACTCGGGCGCCTCGAAATCGCCGTCGGCGATGAAGGTCGGCTCGCCGCCCATGGTGAGATTGGCGCCCGCCGCCACAAGATCGGCGTCCACCCTGTCGCCAAGGTCCAGCAGCGCCTGCCAGCGTTCCTCGGTGAAGGGCTTGGTGATCCGCACCGCCTCGGCAATGCGCGAGACGTCCATCTCGAAATGGAAATCGACTTCGGCAGGCTCGGCCATGCCCTCGATCGGGGTGGCGGAGCGATAGTGCGGCGCGGCGCAGAGCGGAATGTGCCCCTCGCCCGCAAACATGCCCGAAGTGGCGTCAAGCGCGATCCAGCCCGCGCCGGGTACATAGGCCTCGGCCCAGGCGTGCAGGTCGGTCACGTCCTCCAGCACGCCCTTGGGGCCGTCCTTGGGAATGACGTCGGCCACCAGCTGGATCGAATAGCCCGAGACGAACCGCGCCGCGAAGCCGAGGCGGCGCAGCAGCTGCACCAGCAGCCAGGCCGAATCGCGGCAGGAGCCGATGCCCACCGCCAGCGTCTCTTCCGGGGTCATCACCCCGGTCTCCATGCGGATCACATAGCCGATGCGCTGCTGCAGGCGGCTGTTGATGTCGACCAGGAAATCGACCGTGCGGCCTTCGTATCCGGCATGCTGGGCGACCAGTTCCTCAAACAGCGGGCCCTGCTCTTCCAGCTCGAAATAGGCGGCAAGGTCCGCCTTCATGCTCTCCGAATAGGCGAAGGGATAGGTCTCCGCCTCGGGCTCGACGAAGAAGTCGAAGGGGTTGATGACGGCGAGTTCGGCCAGGAGGTCCACCTCGATCGAGAAATGATCGACCGGGTCGGGGAACACCACCCGTGCCTGCCAGTTGCCGTGCGGGTCCTGCTGCCAGTTGAGGAAATGCTCGGGCGGGCTGATCTTCAGCGAATAGTTGGGGACCGCCGTGCGGCTATGCGGCGCGGGGCGCAGCCGTATCACCTGGGGACCGAGGCGCACCCGCCGGGAGTAACGGTAGCGCGTGAGATGGTGGAGAGCCGCCTTGATCATCGGCCGTGACTGTGCGCGAATCTATGCTGCACTGCAATGATCTTCCATTGGTCCTGGATTCAGTTTGAAAATTCGCGATGCGAATTGCGCGGCACCGGCCCGCTCCCGTCCCGAAGAACACGAAAGGGTCCGGGGGACCTTTTCGCTGAGGGGGCCGACCACCCATCAGGATACACTCGTGGGTGGTCGGGTGGGGGAGCGGGCCGGTGCCGCGCAAAAATGCCCTGCGGGCATTTTTCAAACGGGATCTTGCCGCCGGAACTTGATAGATTGCGCAAGAAGCCCCCACAATTGCAGCAAAAGTGACATCATGGCATGCAAGGGGGTCCAAGGGGTGCATGGCGCCCATGACTCGCTCGAACGAAGACGTAGGACATGCTGGACATTCACGAAGACACGGCCCCCGGTGAACGCAGCCCGGTGACCGACCTCGCCACCCTGCCCAACCGCTACTTCAACCGCGAGCAGAGCTGGCTGGCCTTCAACGAGCGTGTTCTCGCCGAAGCGAGCAATCCCCATTACCCGCTGCTGGAACGGCTGCGGTTCCTCTCGATCTCGGGCAGCAACATCGACGAGTTCCTGATGGTGCGCGTCGCCGGCATCGCCGGGCAGGTGCGCCGCCAGATCGAGGAAATCTCGATGGACGGCCTCACCCCCTCGCAGGCCATCGCCATCACCCATGAAAAGGTGCTGCAACTCGAGGCGATCCAGCAGGAAACCTGGGCGGACCTCAAGGTCCAGCTGGCCGGGGAAGGCATCCGGGTGGTGGGCGAGGAACCGCTCGATGCCGAGCAGCAGGCCTGGCTGCGCAACTACTTCCTCGAACACGTCATGGCGGTGATCACCCCGCAGGCGATCGACCCGGCGCATCCGTTCCCCTTCGTCGCCAACCAGGGCATCGGCATCCTGTTCTCGCTGACCCGCGTGGCGGATGACGCGCCGGTCATGGAAATGGTGCTGATCCCCGCCCCGCTGCCCCGCTTCGTGCGCATTCCCGGAGAGCAGGCGGCGTGGATCTCGATCGAGGACGTGATCTGCCGCAACGCGGACGAACTGTTCCCCGGCTTCACGCTGCACGGCCACGGCGTGTTCCGCATCCTGCGCGACAGCGACATCGAGATCGAGGAAGATGCCGAGGACCTGGTGCGCTACTACCGCACCGCGATCCAGCGCCGCCGCCGCGGCCTTGTCATCGTGCTCCAGCTGCAGGGCAAGTTCGACCCGGCCGCCGAGGAGCTGCTGCGCAACCAGCTCGGGCTCGATAAGGCGCTGATCATGAAGACCGAGGGGCTGATCGGCTTCTCCGGCCTGTCGACGATCTGCGACGAGGACCGCCCGGAACTGAAGTTCGAGCCCTATACCCCCCGCTATCCCGAACGCATCCTCGAGCATGACGGCGACATCTTCGCCGCCATCCGCGAGAAGGACATCGTTGTCCAGCACCCCTACGAAAGCTTCGAGGTGGTGATCGACTTCCTGCGCCAGGCCGCGCGCGACCCGGACGTGATCGCGATCAAGCAGACGCTCTACCGCGCCGGCAAGCAGTCGGCGATCATCTCCGCCCTCATCGGCGCGGCCGAACAGGGCAAGTCGGTGACCGCGGTGGTCGAACTGAAAGCCCGCTTCGACGAGGAGCAGAACCTGCTCTGGGCCAGCCAGCTCGAACGCGCGGGCGTTCAGGTGATCTACGGTTTCGTGGACTGGAAGACCCACGCCAAGACCTCGATGGTGGTGCGGCGCGAGGGCGACGGCTATCGCACCTACTGCCACTTCGGCACCGGCAACTACCACCCGATCACCGCGCGCGTGTATACCGACTTGTCCTACTTCACCGCCGATCCGGCGATGGGGCGCGACGTCGGCCGCCTGTTCAACTTCATCACCGGCTATGTCGAGCCCAAGGGCACCGAGTGCCTGTCGATCTCGCCCATTTCGCTGCGCTCCACGCTCTACACCAACATCGACGGCGAGATCGCCAATGCCCGCGCCGGCAAGCCCGCGCAGATCTGGGCCAAGATGAACTCGCTGACCGACCCCGGCCTCATCGACAAGCTCTATGCCGCCAGCGAGGCGGGCGTCGACATCGAACTCGTCGTGCGCGGCATCTGCTGCCTGCGCCCCGGCATCACCGGACTGTCGGAAAACATCACTGTGAAGTCGGTGATCGGCCGCTTCCTCGAACACTGCCGCATCTGGGCCTTCGCCAACGGCGCGGACCTGCCCAACCGCAAGGCCAAGGTCTACATCACCTCGGCCGACGCGATGAGCCGCAATCTCGACCGCCGGGTCGAGGTCATGGTGCCGATCACCAACAAGACCGTGCACGACCAGGTGCTCGACCAGGTCATGCTGGCCAATCTGCTCGACACCGAACAGTCCTGGGTGCTCCACCCCGACGGCAGCTACGACCGGGTGGGAGAAGTGGACAACCCCTTCAATCTCCACCGCTATTTCATGACCAACCCGTCGCTCTCAGGACGCGGCGCGTCGCTTGCCAGTGGACGAAAAGTGCCAAAGCTCTCGCTAAGACGAGGCAACATCTGACATAAGGGGGGCAATTGGCCCGAGTCTCGGGCTCGAGAGGCAATCGACCAAAGACCCCCTATGATCGGCATCAGCCTGGTTTTCCTATGATCGGCATCAGCCTCAAGAGCGAAAAGCGCGCGATCATCGACATCGGTTCGAACACCGTGCGTCTGGTGATCTACAACGGGCCGCCCCGCGCGCCCGTCGTCATCCTCAACGAAAAGGTGAGCGCCCGGCTGGGCCGCGACCTCGGCAAGACCGGCGCGATCGCCGAAAAGGGCATCCGCAGCGCGCTCATCGCGCTCGGCCGCTTCGCCGGCCTGCTGCGCCTGTTCGAGGTGAAAAACGTCGAATGCGTGGCCACCGCCGCCGCGCGCGATGCAACGAACGGCCCCGAGTTCCTGGACGCGGTCCGGGCCCTCGGCCTCCACCCCCGCCTGCTCACCGGCGAGGAAGAAGCCCGCGCCAGCGCCACCGGCGTGATCGCCGCCTTCCCCGGCGCCCGCGGCGTTGCCGCCGACCTTGGCGGCGGCAGCCTCGAACTCGTCGAGATCGCCGATGGCGAAAGCTGGCACGGCGTTACCCTGCCGCTCGGCACCCTGCGGCTGCCGGACTTGCGCGCCAGGGGACCGGCCGCCTTTGCCGACACCGTGCGCGACGGCCTCAAGCGGGCCGGATGGGAACAGGGCAAGGGCCTGCCGCTCTACATCGTCGGCGGGTCCTGGCGCGCGCTCGCGCTTCAGGCCATGCGTGTGCTCGACTGGCCGGTGGACGATCCCCACGGCTTCGAACTGCCCGCCTCGCAGGCGCTCGACCTCGCCCGCGAATTCGCCAGGGGCAAGCTGGGCGACGTCGATTCGCGCACGTCCGCCTCGCGCCTCGCCTCGCTGCCCGATGCCGCCGCGCTGATGGCCGAAGTCATCACCCGCCTCAAACCGTCCAAGCTGGTGTTCTCCTCCTGGGGCCTGCGCGAAGGCCTGCTTCACGCCCAGCTCGATGCCGAGGTGCAGGCCGAGGACCCGATGCTGGCCAGCGTCGCCGCCTTTTCCGCCAGTGCCCGCGTGACGGCGGACGATGCCGTCGCCCTTGCCAGATGGACCGCTGCCGTCTGCCGCGAGGAACCGCAGGACCGCCAGCTGCGCCAGGCCTCCGGCCTGCTCGCGCTCGCCGCGATGCGCACCGAACCGAACCTGCGCACCGAAGAGGCGATGACCTGGGCCCTGCGCAAGCGCTGGATCGGCCTCGACATGCACGGCCGCGCGATGATGGCGATGACCGTCTTTGCCAATTCCGGCAAGACCGAGGTGCCCGACGCCTTCGCCCGCCTCGCCTCGAAGGAAGACCTCGACCGCGCGATCGGCTGGGGCCTCGCGGTGCGCCTCTGCCGCCGCCTGACCGGCTGCTCGCAGTCCGGCCTGTCGCAGACCTCGCTGCGGATCGAGGACGGCGCGCTGGTGCTGACGCTCTGCGAAGTGATGCGCCCGCTCTACAGCCCCGGCGTCGCCAAGGATCACAAGGCCTTGGCCGATTGGCTCGGGCTGGAGTGCGAGGTGCGCGATGCGGCGGGACTCGCGATCGTCGATTAAGGGGGAAGAGTAAAAGCAGGGGAGCATAGCCCCCCTGCGCCGCAAGGAGCGCACGACGGATAGGCTGGGCGCGACGAAGACGTTTCGAGGGTCTGGGGGATCATCCCCCAGGACTTGCCTGTTTCTTTTACCCTACCAAAGTCGCACTCTCGGCAATCTGGCTGATCCCGCGCTTCCCGTCCCGCCGGTCAAGCTGCACGACGATATCGATCACCGAGGCCGCATATTCCAGCGTCTCCGCGCGCGTCAGCCCCAATCCTGTCTGCATCGACATCAGCGCGATCTGCTCCAGCGCGCCGCGCGGGGTATTCGCGTGGACGGTCGAGAACGAGCCCGGATGGCCGGTGTTGATCGCGCGCAGGAACGACACGGTCTCGCCGCCGCGCAGTTCGCCCAGCACGATGCGGTCGGGCCGCAGGCGCAGCGCCGCTTGGAGGAGGTCGTTGGCGGAGACTTTCGCCTCGCCCAGTTCGCCCTTCACCGCGATCAGGCCCACGCCGTTGGCGCCCGGCAGATGCAGTTCGGCGGTGTCCTCCACCAGCACCACGCGCTCGTGCCCGGGGATTTCGCCGAGCATGGCATTGAGGAAGGTGGTCTTGCCGGTCGAGGTGCCGCCCGAGATCAGGATCGTGCGGCGGCGGCGGATGGCGTCGCGCAGGAAGGCGATGGGCTCGGCCATCGGATCGGGCGTCGGTTCTTCGACCGGCGGGGTGATCGGCCCCCGGTCATAGGCGTCGAGCGGCAGTTCGAGCAGGCGGTGGCGGCGGATCGCCATGGCCCAGTCGGACCGCGTGGCGGGCGGGCCGACCAGCTGGATGCGCGCCCCGCTACCCTGCCCGCCACCATAACCGGACAGCGTGGCGGAGAGCAGCGGATGCTCGCGGTTGATGCCCTGGTGGCTGATCCGCGCGACCTGTTCGGCAAGGCGCTGGAGCAGGCGGTTGTCGAGCGCGGGCAAGGCCACGCGCTGCATGCCGGAAAGCGCCGCATCCTCGATCCACACCTCGCCCGGCCGGTTGACGAGAATCTCGGTCACCGTCTCCTTGTCGAGCCAGGGCCGCAGCGGCGCGAGGTAGGCGTCGAGATAGACGCTGCGCTGCGCGCCTTGCGCGCCCCCGTCAGACATGGATGCGTCAAACATGGGGGTGGCAGGCAGGGGTGCGGCAGGCAGGGCCTGAAGGGAAAGAACGTCCGCCATCGATCCAATCTTCACCGATCATTGCGCCTGGCTGAAGTCGAGGTCCTTGGCGGTGAACACGCGGATCGGCTCGCCCTGGCGCACGCGGATGGTCGGGCCGACACTGCCGTTCTGCTGGATCGCCGCCGCGGCCGCCGACTGGCCGCCGCCGACCACCACGCTCGACCCGCTCGACACGATGGTCGAGAGGCCGCCGACGACGGAAAGCAGCATGGCCGAGCCGAAACGCTCGAAGAAGTGGCTGTTGACCTTGCCCGCAAGGCCGGTCTCGCCGCCGAAGGCAACGGCGGGCGAGCCGAGGTTCACCGAGACGCCGTCCGGGCGGATCAACCGGCTCCAGATCACGTAGGCGCGCTTCTGCCCCGCCGTGAGGCCGCTCTTGTACTGGCCGATCAGGCGCGAGGAGCGCGGGATGAGCACGCGCTTGCCGTCGAAACTGCGCACGTCGGTGGAGACGATGGCGCGCACGTAGCCGGGCACGTCGGTATCGATGGCGGTTTCCAGCACCGCCGGGATCAGCGTGCCCTGCGTGACCGTGGTGGCGGGATCGAAGTTGCGGGTCGCCGAGGCGGTGGAGCCGGTGCCGCCCACGCGCGCGGCGAAATCGTCGTTGGCGTTGCCGCCGCCCTTGGCTTCACCGGCAGGTCCGGCAAGCCCGGCCGGCGCCGGTCCGGCGCCGACGTCGAAAACCACGGTCGGGCTGGCGTAAGGATTGGCGGCAGGCGCAGCGCCCGGCGCGGCGGCCAGCACCGGCGCGGGCGCCGGGGCGGGCAGCGGGGCGGCGGCGGGCGCGGCGACCGGCGCGGGCGCGGGCACGGCGGGAGCGGGCGCGATGGCGGCGGCCTGCGGAGCAGCGGCGGGCGGCGTGGGTTCAACCCCTGCAACCGGCGACGTGCGCACCGAATCCATCGACCACAGCGTCAGTCCGCCCAGTGCCATCACGAACACGATCCCGGCCGCGAGCCCCAGCCCGTCGGCCTTCTTGCGCTGGGTGACGCGCGGCAGGACGTTGCGGGTGGTAAGATCGATGACCTCGGCGCCCTGCCCGTCACGCGGGTCGGCGGCGGCATCGGCAGCGATCTTTTCGCGCATCGAGGAATTGGGCGCCATGGTCAGTTCCCCTTGGCCGGAGCAGGCGTGGAAGCAGTATTGGCAGCGACCGCTGCCGCGGGAGCAGCCGGTGCGGCAGCAGCGGCCGGCGCCGCATCGCTGCGGTTGTTTTCCAGCGTGGCGCTGGCCTTGCCCGAGCGCAGGATGATGAGCCGGGGCACTTCGGCCACCACGATCGTCTGGCCGCGCACGGCGTAGTTCACCGGGCCTTCCTCACCCTTCTCGTTCTGCACGAGAATGGCGGGCACGGCAGTGTTTTCCGGCCAGAGCAGATAAGTGGAAAGCCCGTCGTCATAGACACGCGCGGGCAGCAGCCTGGGCGCGCCGGTGCGTTTCCACGCGAAGTTGAGCGCTGCCGGATCGGCGGGCATCGCCATCGCATCACCCTCGGCGATCGCGCGCTCGGACGGTTCGAGACCTGCCAGCGCCGCCCCCGGAATGGCGGGCGCGGTCTCGGCCGGTTCGTCCTTGTAGGTGAAGCGCAGCATGTAGAGCGGCCGCGCCTTGGCCGAGGCGACCAGGTCGAAGAAATAGGTGTGGCGGTTGGTCACCACCGTCATGTTGGTACGCGCGCTGGCTTCCAGCGGCTTCACGAACAGCAGGTCGGCGCGCTTGTTGGGGGTGATCTGCCAGGTCTGCGAATCGCCGACCGCCACGTTCTCGATCGATTCGCCCTTGCCGAAGGCGATGGTCGCCTGGACCCCGGCCTTGCCGTCGATCCGCACCACCTGGTTGTCGGCGAACGGACGCTCGACCAGGCGCTCGTCCGCCAGTGCGGGCGAGGCGAGCATCAGCAGCGCGGGAATGGCGGTCACAGCGAGGGAGACTCCACGAATTTGGGCCTTGCTGCGGAACATCACGAATTCTCCTTCACCGGCTTCGATGCGGTGTTCTGGGTCGCGTTGGGGTGGGACGCCGGGCGCCCGCTGTCGTTCGATGCACTGCGGAACCGGCTGCCGATGCCGCGCGCCCGCGAGGCATGGCTGTGTCCCAGCGGCTCGATTCCGCCGCCCGAGACCTGGGTTACCACGGTTCGCCGTTCGCTTGAATGCGTTGCCGCACCCGCGCCGCCGCCCGAAGCCGCCATGGCCGCCGCGCTGGCGGCAGAGACGGCAGGCGCGCGGCCTTGCGCAGCGGAAGTCGCAAATGGCTGCACCTGCACCGAAGGCGGCGGCGGCGCGGCCTGCGAGGCACTGTCGCCGCGTCCGCGCGAACGCTCGCCGTCGGCAAGGCCAAACACCCGCCAGCCGGACACCAGCGTGGCGGAAACCTTGAGCATCATGCCCATCAGCGCCAGATGCACGGCGGCGACGACAAACAGCGCCATGGCCGCGCGCCCGTCGATCTCGCCCAGCTGCGCGCCCTGGACCAGCGAGGAGACGATCGGCACCAGCAGTTCCAGCGTGATCCCGCCGCCCAGCACCACGAACAGCGGCGTCAGCGCCGTCAGCACGACACCGCGCAGCCAGCCCGCGGTCAGCCCGCGGGTGCCGCCGAACAGGCCCATGACCACAAAGATCGGCCCGAGCGCGACCAGCACGCCCAGCGCGATGCGCGCGGTGAGCAGCACGCCCACCGTGCCGAGCAGCAGCATCAGCGCGCCCATCCACATCACGCTGTCGGGCGAGAACAGCCCCGCGCCGCCGGCCGCCGCTGCGGCCTTGACCGCCCCGGCCCCGGCTCCGGCGGCAGCGCCTTCAGCCGCCCCCTGGGCCGCTTCACCGCCGCCCTGCCCGGCAGCCTGAGAGGCTTCGGCAATGGCGTTGAAAACGATGTCGATGCGGTCACCGAAGATCTGCGTGGCCGATCCCCTGGCGCCCATCACCGCGCCCGCGATCCAGTCCGGGCCGCCGATGGCGAGGTTCCACACCACGCTCTGGTAAGCCATCCAGCTGGTCGCGAAAGTCAGCACGAAGCCGATCGTCAGCATGCGCGGCGTCAGCGCCGAGACGCTGAGGCTGGAGCGCCCGGACAGCAGCGAGAAGCCAAGAAACGCGATGTAGAGCGTCAGCACGAGGATGAGGACCGGCCCCATCGCCCCGCCGGCGCCGAACAGGCGCCCGAACGCGGCCGCCGCCATCTCGTTCGAGACGCAGTCCACCGCGCGCAGCGCCGGGGCAACGCCCTGGGAGGCCAGTTCGGTCAGTTGTTCGCAGGCGGCGCTCATCCGCCTTACTCCGCCGCCTGGCCCCAGGCGGCATCCTCGTCCTGCTCGCCCCATTGGTCGTTGGGCCACTGGAGGCCGGTGAGCAGCGGATACCACGCCGAAGGCTCGTCACCGTAGCGTTCGCGAAGCTGGTCGAGCTTGCGCACGGTGCTCTCGCGGCCCGACAGCACGGTGAGCACTTCGGGCATGCCCGAAAGATCGAGGCGCACCACCACCGAGGCGTCCGACTGGCGGATCAGGAAGCAGCGCGAGTGCGCGGGCAGCGTCTTGATGACGTCGAGTTCGTGCTGCGAGAGGCCAAAGCCCTCGCAATAGTCCTCATGGCGGGCGCGGGCATTGGGCATGAACACCATCGTCGCGGTCTGTTCGACCAGCGCGGTGGCGATCTTGCTGTCGAGCGCGTCGCGTGCCGACTGGGTGGCGAAACCGACCAGCGCGTTGCGCTTGCGCAGCGTCTTCAGCCAGTCGCGGATACGCGCGGCGAAGACTTCGTCGTCGAGCGCCTTCCAGCCCTCGTCGATGAGGATCATCGTCGGCTCGCCGTCGAGGCGCTCGTCGATGCGGTGGAACAGGTACATCATGACCGGCGTGCGCAGGCGCGGGCTTTCCAGCAGCGCGGTCATGTCGAAGCCCAGCACGCGGGCCGAGAGGTCGAGCCGGTCATGCTGGTTGTCGAACAGCCAGCCATGTTCGCCGCCCTGAAGCCACGCGTCGAGGCGCGAGGCGAGGTCGCCCGGTTCCGGGCGGCGCGCACCGGCCAGCAGTTCGCGGAAATGCGAGAGGCGGCGCAGCGAGGGATCGTTGTGGTAGGCCGCGTCGACCGCGCCGGCGATCGTCGCCAGTTCCTCGGGCCCCTTGGCTTCCAGCAGCACGCCCAGCCAGTCGCGCAGGAAGGCGCGGTTGGCGGCGGTGTCGGGCAGCGAGAGCGGGTTGAAGCCGGTCGGATGCCCGGCGGCGACGCGGCTGTAGGTACCGCCGATGCCGCGCAGGAACACTTCGGCGCCGCGATCCTTGTCGAACAGGACTGTGCGGGGTGAGAACTTCTGCGCCTGCGCGGCGAGGAAGTTCATGACCACCGTCTTGCCCGAACCCGACGGACCGATGACGGTGAAGTTACCGAGATCGCCCTGATGGAAGTTGAAGAAGAACGGCGTCGCGCTGGTGGTGGCGAGCAGCGTCACCGCATCGCCCCAGTGGTTGCCGCTCGCCTGCCCCATCGCAAAGCCGTGGAGCGAGCCGAAACAGGCCATGTTGGCGCTGGAAATCAGCGCGCGGCGCACGATGTAGGCCTCGTTGCCGGGGAACTGGCCCCAGAAGCCGGGCTCCATGTTGACGTCCTCGCGCACCGCGACGGCCCCGGCATCGGCCAGCGCGGCGGCGCAGGAGGCGGTCACCTCGTCCAGCCCTTCAAGCGTGGGCGAGCGCACCAGCACCGACAGATGATGGTCGCCGAAACCGACCGCGCCGGTGCCGAGGGCATCGCGCGCGGCGCTCATTTCACGGCGCTCGGCCATCGCCTCTTCATCCGCCGAGCGCAGGCGGCGGATCGCCAGGTCGATGCGTTCACGCGCGATCTGGCGGTCGCAGGGGGCATAAGTCTCGGTCAGGACCAGTTCGGCGGGCAGGCGCAGCAAGGCGTCGGTGAGGCCCGGCGAGGTCGAATCGGGATAGTCCTTGAGGCTGACCAGCGAGGCAAAGCCCGAACCTTCGGCGCCGCGCAGTTCCAGCGCGTCCATGCCGAAGCTGATCCGGCGATAGGGCAGCATGTGGCCAAGGTCGGTGCCCTCCACCGGGCGGCGCACCGGGCGCATCTCGCCGTTGTAGAGCGCCGAGACCAGTTCCAGCACTTCCGAGCAGTTGCCCGCCCCGCCCTCGTAGTCGCCGAGGATACGCGCGCCGTAGGAACCGAGCGAGGCGACCATCGCCGTCGCCGCCGCGCGCAAGGCGCGCACGTCGGAGACATCGGCTTCGGCGGGTGCCTTGCCGCTATTCTTCATGAACCGGGACAGCTTGTCGGCCCAGCCCGCCTTGCCGCGCGCGGGGCGGCGGACCAGGGTGATGAACTGGTCGTTGACGAACAGCGCGCCGGACCCCGTGCGCGCCTTCCAGCGGGCATCGATATGGGCGGCCAGCGGATCGTCGAACTGGCCGTCCATCGCGATCTCCACCCGGCGGCGGATCACGTGGTGGTACAGCACGAAGCGCGCGTCGAGCGAGGAGCGCAGCAGCACTTCGCGGGTGGCGACGTGGGCGTTCAGTTCCTCGCTGTCGGCGGTCTCGAAGGCAAGGCCCGGCACCACCAGCGAGAGCATGACCGACCCGTCGCGCAGCAGCACGACGTTCTCGTCGACGAAGGACTGGTAGGGAAGCCGGTCGCCCACCATGGCTTCCTTGGCACCCCAGCCCTTCAGCACGGACTTTCTGTTCCCGGACATCTTGTCGCTTCCCCCGCCGTTTGCTTGGCGCGCCCGCTCAGGGCGAATAGCTGTTGCAGCCCCAACGCTGCCAGTTCGGCACGCGCGGGCACTTGCTGACCTTGGCGAGCCAGAGGTCGAAGATCCGCGGCTCGCGCAGGCAGGCGACGTAGCCGATGCCATGCACCAGCAGCGCCACCGGCAGCGCCCAGAAGCTCTTGGTGATGAGGAAGGCTTCCGTCGTCACCAGGCCGTTGATGATAAAGAAGGTGAAGGTCACCCCCGCGAACATCTGCGGGCGGGTGAGCGCGCGGTGCACCGGGAAGCGCGCGAGGCTCATGCCTCAACCCGCCGCCGACTGGATGCCGGAGACGATCGCGCCGGCACCGAACAGCACGAAGCAGCCGATGATGACGGTCGCCCCGAAGCGCCAGTTCATGCGCCCGGTCAGCATCATGAAACCGACCGCCGCCACCGCCATGACCGCGACGGCCGTGGCGACGTGGCCGAGCAGCGTGCCCTGGAGCCAGCCCAGCGCCGCCACGATCGGACCGGACCCGGCCGGATCGCCGCCACCTGCCGCCTGCGCATTCGCGGCAGCCGGCGCCATGGCAGCAAGCGCTGCAAAAATGTTGAAAACGCCGCGAAACTTGCGGGTGCCAAGCTGAACGTGTCGAATCACCATGCCCTCCGTATGGAGGCCAAGTGCGTTATCGGGATGACAGGTGTGTGACGGTGAGACGGCAAAATCGACCGTCGTGTTGCAATCCTGACGCAAGAATCCCGAAACCGCCATCGCGACTCGCGGCAAACCGCCGACAGATCGCGCAGGCCGCGCCCCTTCCCCACATGGCGCGACCCGAAGGGGAAAAGGATCAGGGACGGGTGCGGGAAGGAGACGGAGAGCGGTTCACCGCCCTCCGCGCCCCCTCAGGGCATTACCGGAGCGGCGGCTGGGATCAGCGCGAGGCCTGGGCATTGGCGCGCAGCAGCTGGCCCAGCGCACGGCGTGCGGCAAAGCGCGAATCGGCCCAGGTCCCGTCCGCCAGCTGGAGATCGTAGCGCTCCGGACTGTTGACGGCGGCACGGTAGCTGGCGAGCGCCTTCTCGGTCTGGCCATTGGCGACATAGGCCGCGCCGAGGTTGATGAGGGTGGCCGGATCGTCCGACTTCGGCGCCCCGGCGGCCTCCAGCTTGCGCAGCGCATCCTGCGCCCTGCCGGCGGAAAGTTCGTCATAGGCGACGTCGACACGGTCATGCGTCGGCTCTGCCACGGCCAGCGAGGCGGGCGACTGGGCAAGCAGGACAGCGAGGGCAAGGGCGGTAAGGGACACGGCAGTTCTCCCGGTTCGATCTGTTGATTGCATGCAACATCCGCCGGAAAACGCGCGTCCGCAAGAAAATGACGCGAGTGTCATAAAACTGCAATCAAAGCGTGAATCGTCTCGAAACGAGCGAGTCGAGGTCCGTTTCGGCGGACATAAGCAGACCTGCGTAGGCCAACCGGCGCCAAATCGATGTTGCCGTCATATTGCGGTCATCCAACCGAATATTTCTGTCACGGTAACGCCAACAAACTGTCACCCCCTCGGCCTAGACGCCCCTCACAGCGAAGGCGGACTCGCCGTCTCGTAGCGACCTGTCCAACGGGGGAACTCACGTGAAGACTATCCATGGCATGCTGCTGCTCGGCTGCAGCGCCCTTGCACTTGCCGGTTGCGGCGCCGACGACGTTGCCTCGCCGGGCGCGGGCAGCATCGTGATCAACAATCCGACGCCGACCCCCACGCCGACCCCGACGCCCACTTCGGGCACCGTGACCGCGGCGGCTTCGTGCCCCTCGACCGGCGGCGTTACGCTGACCAACGACGGCGTCATCACCAGCCCCGAAGGCACCTGGCGCGTCTGCACCCTGCCCGCACTCGTCGACGTCAGCTCGGCCCTGCCCAAGGTCGCCGGCGTGCTCTATCGCCTGAACGGCCGCGTCGACGTCGGCTGCGACGGCGGTTTCTCGGCCCCGACGGCGGCCAAGCCCTTCGCCACCACCACCGCCAGCTGCGGCGGACGCACCCTGACTGCCGACACCAACGTCACCCTGACGATCGATCCGGGCGTGATCGTCTACGGCGAAAACGGTTCGGAACCGGCCTGGCTCGCGGTCAACCGCGGCAACAAGATCAGCGCGACCGGCACCGCCTCGGCCCCGATCATCTTCACCAGCGTCCAGAACGTCACCCGCCCGAGCGGCTTCGACGACAGCGCGCAGGGCCAGTGGGGCGGCGTCGTGCTGCTCGGCCGCGGCGTGGTGACCGACTGCAACTACGGCTCGACCGCCGCCGCCACCTGCGAACGCGACACCGAGGGCGCGGTCAACAAGGCCGTCTTCGGCGGCGCCGACAACACCTACAATGCCGGCACGATGAAGTACGTGCAGATCCGCTATTCGGGCTTCGTGCTGTCGAACGGCAAGGAACTGCAGTCGCTGACCGCCGAGGGCATCGGCACCGGCACCACGCTGGAATACTTCCAGTCGGTCAACAGCTCGGACGACGGTGCCGAGTTCTTCGGCGGCGCCGTGAACTTCAAGCACTACATCGCGGTCAACGCCGACGACGACAGCCTTGACGTCGACACCGGCCTGCAGGGCAACTTCCAGTACGTGCTGCTGCTCCAGCGCAGCCGCGGCGGCGACGCCATGGTCGAGGCCGACTCGAACGGCCTGGAAACCGACACCCCGCGCCAGAAGACCGTGATCGCCGACTTCACGATGGTCCAGCCCGCCGTCAGCTCGAACAACGAAGCGAACGACCTCGCCTCGCTGCTGATCCGCGGCAATGCCGACGTGACGCTCGTCAACGGCGTGATCAACACCCCGAACAACGAGTGCCTTCGCCTCAACGGCACCGGCACCACGCCGGCGACGCTCAAGGCCTACTCGGTGGTGATGAGCTGCAACTCGACCAAGTATCTCGGCTCGGGCAGCTATACCGCCGCCAACACCCAGAGCCAGTTCGGCTCGGGCAGCAACAACAACAACGACGCCTTCACCTCGACGCTGACGAGCACGTTCGTCAACGGCACGAACGAAAGCGGCGTCGCCGCCTACACCGGCCTCACCACGCTCTCGAGCTTCTTCACCGCGGCCACCTACATCGGCGCCGTCAAGGATGCCTCGGACACCTGGTACAAGGGCTGGACCTGCAACAACGCCACCGGCGCGTTCGGTTCCACCTACAGCTGCACGGTGCTGCCGACCACCTGATCGGACCGCCCGCGATTTCGGGGGAGCGGTCCAGCGCGGCCGCTCCCCTTTATCGCATCGGGCCAAGACCCACGCTCTGCCAACGAAATTCCAAGTGTTCCAGGGGGACCAGACATGACCACGCCGCGGCTCGCATCGCTGCTGCTGCTTTCCACGACGATCCTCACGCCGAGCCTGGCGTGGGCGCAGGACAGCACCACTTCCACCACCGCCACCGATGCCGCGAGCCCGCAGGACGGGGCTGATGAGGGGCAGGCGCCCGACATCTCGGTCCCCGGCGGCGCGATCATCGTCACCGGCCAGCGCAGCCGCAACGTCATGCGCACCGCCCCGCAGGTCATCTCGGTGCTTTCCTCCGAGGAAATCGCCCGTACCGGCGAAGGCGACATCGCCGGCGCGCTGGGCCGCGTGACCGGCCTTTCGGTGGTCGGCAACGGCTACGTCTACGTGCGCGGCCTCGGCGACCGCTATTCGCTGGCCCTGCTCAACGGCTCGCCGCTGCCCAGCCCCGAGCCGCTCAAGCGCGTGGTCCCGCTCGACCTCTTCCCCACCAGCATCGTCGCCTCCTCGCTTGTCCAGAAGAGCTATTCGGCGAACTTCCCCGGCGAATTCGGCGGCGGCGTCATCAACCTCACCACCAAGGCGATCCCCGAGGAAAGCTTCCTCGAGTTCGGCGGCGGCCTGGGCTGGGACACCGAGACCACCAACAAGCTCGGCTACACCTACTACGGTTCGAAGACCGACTGGACGGGCTGGGACAACGGCAACCGTTCGGTCCCCTCGGCGCTGCAGGCCTATTTCAACAGTAACGAGGTCATCAATCCGACCAGCGACCTTGCCAAGGAACTTGGCGGCCAGCTGGTGACCAGCCGCAACGCGGTGGTCCAGAAGGATGACCACGTCCAGCCGAACTGGTCCGCCGACATCTCGGCCGGCACCCGGTTCGATCTCGGCGGCGCCACGCTCGGCGTGATCGCGGCGGCGGGTTATTCGAACAAGACCCAGACCAAGCAGATCACCCAGCAGCGCGCCCAGGGCGTGACCGCCGATCCCGACCAGCTGTTCGAGAACTTCACCGCGGTCAACACCGACAACCGCGTCGTCGCCAATGCCCTCGTCGGCATGGGCCTGGAGTGGGGCGAGAACTCGATCCGCTGGACCAACGTCTAT
This sequence comes from Sphingomonas sp. IC081, assembly GCF_006874585.1. Lineage (GTDB taxonomy): Bacteria > Pseudomonadota > Alphaproteobacteria > Sphingomonadales > Sphingomonadaceae > Novosphingobium. The sequence continues at coordinate 624,553 of NZ_CP029761.1, read as the reverse complement.
ATCCACGACACCGACAAGCACACCGGCCTGCGCCTCGGCAAGCGGGAGAACAACCCGAATGCCGACTACATGGAACAGACCACCGCGTGGTACGAGCGCCAGCTGATCGACACCCAGCTGGTCGGCGAGTTCAAGCCCGCCGACGACACCACCATCGACCTGCGCGCCGGTTATGCCAACTCCAAGCGTCTCGCGCCCTTCGAGATCAACGCCGAGTACCTGCGGACCAACACCGCAGCGGATCCTTACGGCGAATACTTCGTCAACCGTCTCGGCAACGGCAACCAGGACCCGACCACGATCACCTTCTCGCGCCTGAACGAGAACGTGTGGTCGGCCGGGGCCGACCTCTCGCACCAGTTCGCACCGGGCTGGACGGGCACGGTGGGTTATGCCTACCAGATCAACTCGCGCACCAACACGCGCCGGTCCTTCGCGATCTACGCCAATGGCGACCAGACGCAGATCTCGAATTTCGGCCTGCTGCGCCTCGACGTGCTGCTCCAGCCGGGCACCTGGTACCTGGCGGACAACGGCGTCAACTACGGCCTGGAACTGCGTGAACCCGACGCCTCGACCGCCCAGTTCGATTCGCGCCTGCTCAACCACGCCTTCTACGGCAAGCTCGACGGCCAGCTGACCGACGCACTGTCGTTCGATTTCGGCCTGCGCTGGGAATATGCCAAGGAATCGACGATCCTGCGCCCGATCGGTGCCGCCCCCAGCAAGGCGACCGATCTCAAGAACGAATATATCCTGCCCGCGCTGACGCTGACGTACGAAGTCCAGCCCGGCATGCAGGTGCGCGCCAGCGCGTCCAAGACGCTCGCCCGTCCGCAGTTCCGCGAACTGCTCTACCAACCCTACTTCGACCCCGACAGCAACCGCACCTACCAGGGCAACCCGTTCCTCGAGGACAGCCAGCTCTACAACGCCGAAGCGCGCTGGGAATGGTACTTCGCGCCGGATCAGCGGATCGCGGTGGGCGGTTTCTTCAAGCGGATCGACAATCCGATCGAATCGTTCCTGACCGGTTCGGAATCCTTCATCACCTCCTACGCCAACGCGCCCAAGGCCAACCTCTACGGCGCCGAGGTCGAGTTCCAGAAGTACGTGCCGCTGGACAGCTGGGGCGGCCTGTTCGAGACCCGCCGCCTGCTGCTGCTGGGCAACTACACCTTCACCAAGTCGGAACTGAAGGTGAAGGACGGCGATACCGTGCGCATCTACGGCGCCGGCACCGGCACCTCGCTCGCCACCGACTACTTCACCAACGGCGCGCCGCTGACCGGCCAGTCCAAGCACATCGCCAATACCCAGATCGGCTTCGAGGACACCGAAAGCCTGTCGCAGCAGACGATCCTGTTCAACTACGCCAGCAAGCGCGCGGTCAGCCGCGGCCTTGCCAACTCGGGCCAGCCGGACATCTTCGAATACCCCGGCCTGACCATCGACCTGGTGATCCGCCAGGGCATCAAGCTGTCGGAAGACAAGCAGATCGAGCTGAAGTTCGAAGGCCGCAACCTCACCGGCCGCAGCCATCGGGAATACCAGCAAATGGAAGACGGCAAGGTCAACTACAACACGTACGACCAGGGCCGCGTCTTCACGCTGTCCGCCTCGGCCAAGTTCTGATTTCCGTTCTCACCGGGAGGTCCTTGCCCTCCCGGCCGCACCTCAGGACCCGGTCGCCTCACGCGGCCGGGTCTTTTTTCGAGGGGCCTTTTTTTCGCCGGTTTTTTCTTTGCGCGCGGCACCGAAGCACGCTATGCGCCGGCCCGTCATCTGGGGAGTAGCCGCCTGCGTCCCCGCAGGACCCGTCGTCAACATACTTGGTCGAGAGACCATGGCGCACGGGAGGACGGATCACCGTCCGGGCGAGACCAATGGCGTTGCAGCTCCGTCCGGCCGGGCGGGTTCTGCCGCGCTATTGTCTTGTCTGTCGCCCGGCCCGGAGATTGCATTTGCCCGTCCTGTTCTCGTCAGCGCTGCTGACCTCGACCGCGGTGGTCGCCCTTGCCGAAATCGGCGACAAGACCCAGCTTCTGGCCATCGTCCTGGCCACCCGCTTCAAGAAGCCCTGGCCGATCGTCGCGGGCATCTTCGTGGCGACCATCGCCAACCACTTCCTCGCCGCCCTCGTCGGCGAACAGGCCTCTGCCTTCCTCGACGGCCAGTGGTTCCGCTACCTGATCGCGTTCAGCTTCATCGCCATGGCCGCCTGGACCCTGATCCCCGACAAGTTCGACGAGGACGACGAGCCCAAGCCCAGCCGCTTCGGCCCCTTCATCGCCACCGCCATCGCCTTTTTCCTGGTCGAGATGGGCGACAAGACCCAGATCGCGACGATCGCGCTCGGCGCCCGTTTCCAGAGCGTGATCCCGGTCATGGCCGGCACCACCATCGGCATGATGCTGGCCAACGTGCCCGCCGTGTTCCTCGGCAACGCCCTCATCAAGCGGGTGCCGCTCAACGTGGTGCGCACCGTGGCCGCGCTGCTGTTCCTGGTGATCGGCCTCTGGCTGCTCGCGCAGACCGCCGGCCTGCTGGGCTAGAACTTTGCCGGAATTGGCGGGAACATAAGAGGTTCCCGCCAATTTACCGGATCGTGGCCCCGGATCGTGAATAAGGAACAACCGCCGATGACGTGCGCAAGACTGGCCTGCATCGCCGCCTGTGCCGCGCTCGGTCTGGCCCCGGTCACCGCCAGCGCGGGCTTCTACAGCGGCGATGACCTCTACAAGACCTGCTCCGTCCCCAAGAAGGACAAGGCGTACGTCGAGCACTCCTACGAGTGCATCGCCTACATCACCGGCGCCGTCGACGCGTTCAACACCACGCGCGAGGCCAACAAGCTCAAGAGCTGCATTCCCGCGGACGTGACGATCAGCCGCCTGCGCGAGGTTACGCTCGCCTATCTCGAGGACAATCCCCGGAGCCTGAGCGCCCCCGCCTCCTCGCTGGTCTTCACCGCTACCCGCAAGGCCTGGCCCTGCCCCGCCGCAACGCCCGCGAAAAAGCCGGTGCCTGCGAAACGAAAAAAGCGATAATCGCCCCGGCGCCCTGCCCCTCGATGGCCCGCGCGGTCGCCCCGCGCTAGGCTCGCCTCCATAAAGGGAGAGCAGGCAGTGCGGGAATTGGGCTTCGGATATCTCTACGACATGCGCAATCCGGCGCCCTGGCACCGCGCGCCCGAGGCGCTGCATGCCGAAGTGCTGGACGTGATCGCCGAGACCGAAGCGCTCGGTTTCGATGGCGCCTGGGTGCCCGAGCATCATCTCGCCGAGGACGGCTACATGACCTCGCCCATGGTCCTGCTGGCCGCCATCGCCGCGCGCACGAAACGGATGGCGCTGGGCTCCGGCATCGCGCTTGCCCCGCTCTACGAACCGCTGCGATTTGCCGAGGATTGCGCGGTGCTCGATGCGCTCTCGGGCGGGCGGCTCAGGATGGGCCTCGCCATCGGCTACCGGGCGCGGGAATATGCCGCGCATGGGCTCGACTTCCGCAAGCGCGGCGCGCGTTTCGACGAGTTCCTGCACGTGGTCCGCAGGCTCTGGGCGGGCGAGACCGTGGATTTCACCGGCGAGCATTTCCGGCTGGAAGGCGCACGCATCGCCGCCCTCTCCAGCCGGGGGCAGGTGCCGCTCTACATCGGCGGCTTTGCGCCCAAGGCGATGGAGCGCGTCGCCAGATACGGCGACGGCTACTTCGGCAATGCCGAGGTCTGGCCGCTCTACCGCCAGAAGCTGGAGGAACAGGGCAAGGACCCGGCCGAGGCGCATGTCTGGGTGCAGGAACTCACGCTGGTCGTCGCGCACGACAAGGCGGCGGCGATGGAGGAGCTGGCACCGCACTTCCTGCACGTCACCAATTCCTATGCCGCCTGGATGGCGGAGGACAGCGCCGTGGGCATCGACGATCCGGCGATGAAGGCGATGGACCTCGCCAGCTTCAAGGCCAGCGGCGCGCTGCGCATCCTCACCCCCGCCGAGGCGATCGACCACTTCCGCCGCCTGCGCGGGACGGCGCCGGTGGAGCATGTGACGATGATGATGCCGCCCGGGCTTCCGGCGGAGCGTTTCCTTGCCTATGCCAAAGTCTTCGCGGACGAAGTCATTCCCGCGTTTCGGTGAGGCAGGATGGCAGAAGGTGTGCAAGTGACGGAACGGCGGGCGGCCTCGCCGCAGTCGGTAACGCGGGTGATCCGCCTGCTGGAAGCGCTCTGCGCCAGCAGCGAGCCGGTGTCGCTGGCCGATCTCAGCCGCCGCCTCGCCACGCCCAAGAGCAGCCTTGCCGCCCTGCTGCGCGGCCTTGCCGACGAGGGTTTCGTGATCGGCAGCGACGCCATGTGGCGGCTCGGCCCCGGCGCTTTCGGGCTGGGCAGCGCGCTGACCGAGGCCCGGCGGCGGCTCCAGAGTTCGGACCTGATCCGCGACGGCATGCGCCGCCTGAGCACCGCCAGCGGCGAGACGGTGCTGCTCGCGGTCGGCGATACGCAGGGCGAGAGCATGACTTATGTCGACCTCGTCGAAAGCGCGCATGTGGTGCGGTATCTCGTTGCCATCGGTGACCGGCGCCCGTTCTATGCAACCGCGGGCGGCCGCGCGCTGCTGGCGACCTGCTCGGCCGAGGCGGTGGAGAGCTACCTCAAGCGGCTCAACGCCCAGCGCCTCGCGCCGACGACCCTGGTGGACCGCGCCGGGCTGCGCGCGGCTATAGAGGCGGCGCGGGAGCAGGGTTATGCGCAGACGGTCGATCAGGCGGCGGAAGGCGTTACCGGCACGGCGGCGGTGATCCGCGATGCGGCGGGGCAGGTCCTCGGCGCGCTGGTGATCGCCGCGCCGACCGCGCGCGCGGGGGACCGGCTGGCGGAATTGGCGCGATTGGTCGTGGCGGAAGCGGCGCTGATCTCCCGCAGCCTGGGGTTCCGGTAGAACTTACGCCGCGCTGAGCAGTCCGCGATCGCCCTCCAGCGCCGCTGTCAGCGCCGCGAGGAACTGATCGGTGGCCCGCTCCCACGAAAACTGCGCGCCGAGCGCGGCCGCATCCATGCGTTCGACCTTCAGGGCAGCGCGAATGGCCACGGCAAGGTCTTTGTCCACGCCGCCTGCCGGACGGGCCAGCGGTTCGTCCACCCCGCAGCCGTCAAGGCCAAGGATGTCGACCGGCCCGGTCACCGGGAAACTGGCGACCGGTGTGCCGCAGGCCAGCGCCTCGATCACCACGAGGCCGAAGGTGTCGGTCAGGCTGGGAAACACGAAGCAATCGGCGGTGCGGTAGGCGCTCGCCAGTTCCTTGCCCGCCAAGGCCCCGAGGAAATGGACATGCGGATAGCGGCGCTTCAGGCTGTCCAGCGCCGGACCGTCGCCCACCACCACCTTGCTGCCCGGCACATCGGCGTCGAGGAAGGCTTCGAGGTTCTTTTCCGGCGCCACGCGGCCGACATTGAGCATGACCGGTCCCGGCAGCGCGGCCATCAGCGGATGACGCGGGCCCTCGGCGCGGAACAGGGTGTGGTCGATGCCCCGGCTCCAGCGCCGGGTATGGCCGATACCGCGCCCGGCGAGTTCGGCGGCGAGGCTCTGGGTGGAGACCAGAACCGCCTGGCTCGGGGCATGGAAGCGCTGCATGATCGGCCAGAACCGCTCGGCACTGATCCCGGTGCGCACCGAAGCATATTCGGGAAAGCGCGTGTGGAACGCGGAAGTGAACGGCACCCCGCGCGAGAGGCACCAGCCGCGCGCGGCCCAGCCGATCGGGCCTTCGGTGGCGATATGGACGATGTCGGGCCGGGTCCGGTCAAGCATGCGCCGCACCCCGAAACGCGGTGCCATGGCGAGGCGGATCGAGGCGTAACCCGGCATCGGCACGGTCAGGAACAGGTCGGGCGTCAGCGTATCGACTTCGTGACCGCGCCGGGTAAGCTCATCCAGAGTGGTGGTGAGCGAGCGGACGACGCCGTTGACCTGGGGGAGCCAGGCGTCGGTCGCCAGCGTCAGCTTCACTCGGCGGCCTCCAGATGGGCGTCCGCCGGGGCGGTGTGCCCTCCGGTTTCCGCGATCCAGTCGAGGATCGAAAGATGCCCCGCCGCGTCTTCCACCAGCGCGGTGCAGCTTTCCACCCAGTCGCCGTCGTTGTAATAGGTGATTCCGCCGAATTCGCGGATTTCCGCGCAGTGGATATGGCCGCAGACCACGCCGTCGAAGCCGCGGTTGATGGCTTCCGTGGCCACCGCTTCCTCGAAGCTGCAGACGTACTGGACGGCGTTCTTGACCTTCTTTTTCATGTAGGCCGAGAGCGACCAGTAGGGCATCTTCAGCTTGCGGCGCACTGCGTTGAACACGATGTTCGCCCGCAGCAGCGCGCCGTAGGCCTTGTCGCCCAGGAACGCGAGCCACTTGTGGTAGAGCACCACGCCGTCGAAGGCATCGCCATGCGTCACCAGCAGGCGGCGGCCGTCCTTGGTTTCGTGCACCGCTTCCAGCACCAGTTCGACACCGCCGAAGGTGAGGCCCGCATAGTCGCGCAGCATCTCGTCATGGTTGCCGGCCACAAAGACCACGCGGGTGCCGCGGTGCGCCATCTTGAGGATGCGGCGGATCACCTCGTTGTGTGCGTCGGGCCAGTACCAGCCCTTGGAAAGCCGCCAGCCGTCGACGATGTCGCCCACCAGATAGAGCGTCCTGCACTCGACCGAGCGCAGGAAGTCCACCAGCATCTCGGCATTGCAGCCGCGCGTGCCGAGGTGGATGTCGGAAATCCACACGGTTTCGTATTTGCGCTTGGGGCGGAAGCCCTTGGGATCGGGCAAGTCCAGCCAGGCCGGAATATTGCCACCGCCATCACCGCCGCCAAGGCCGTAGGCACCGCGTTCGAGAAGAGCCTGCATGTCGTTGCGCATCGATCCGGACCCCGTTTCTGCCCCGTTCCAGCTCTGTCATATTTCGCATGGACGCGTTGCGCGGGCGTGACGGTTGCGGGTCACTTCGATGACAGCGACGGCGGCAGGCGGATCGCCCTTCAAAGTACTGCCAATTTCTTGGGCATGTCATCGATATGTCACTTGCTCGTCACACTGACGCGGCAATTACCCGCTCGCAACAACTCGCGACACGGGGCTGGAGCAGTTTGCGAACCGCTCAGATCGGTTCGAACACTCCCGTTTCCCGTTTTCGCATTTTCCAAGTCATCGGGTGTTCCACCTGATGCGAAAAACGCTCCAGGGGGGTCATGAAGCGGATCGATATCTTCCTGGCATGCGAGCTTTCCGGCGGACTCGCGGCCTTTCGTCATGACGATTTCGACGTCGTGCTGCATCGCTGGCACGACAGCGGAGAGCTGCCGCTGATCGAAGGCGCGCTCTGGGTGTTCATCGACTGGGTGCTGCCGGAAATGTCCGGCCTCGAACTGTGCCGCCGCCTGCGCGCCGACGGGCTGACGCAGAATGCCCATGTGACGATGGTGCTGGAAGAGGACAACCAGGAAGACCGCAAGCGCGCGCTGCGCATGGGCGCGGACGACTATATCGTCGGCCCGCTGACCCGCGGCGCCTTGCTCGACCGGGTGCTGGGCGCCAATATCGGCGAACAGGAAAGCATCGGGCTGCGGGTGCTGGCCCAGGGTGAACTCTCGGTCGACGTCGCCGCCTTCCAGGCGCGCTGGCAGGGCAAGCCGATCGCGCTGATGCCCAACGAGCTACGCCTGCTGCGTTATTTCATCGAGCACCCCGGCCGCGTGTTCACCCGCACCCAGCTGATCGCCGCGCTCGGCAAGCAGGAACCGGCAGTGGACGAACGCACCGTGGACGTGTGGATCGGCCGCCTGCGCCGCGCCCTCAAGGGCGTGGGCGCGGGCAACCCGCTGCGCACCGTGCGCTCGCTGGGGTATGTCTTCGATACGGCCTAGGCGGCGTGGACAAATTCCGCCTTGCCACGGCTGGAGACAAAAGCCGTCAATTCAAGAAGGTGAGGCGCAGGAGTATGTCGATACTTCCAGCCGAGCCGACGCCGAAGGGACGGCTTTTGCCTCCAGCCCCGTAGGGGTTGCCCTGCAAGCTGCGCCAGCAGCGTTGCTCCGCCTTGAAAGAGGCCCGCTCTTCCTGCGGCTTCGCGCCTTGCTGGCGCAGCTTGCAGGGCAACCGTGGCAATGCGGAATTTGTCCACGCCGCCTAGAACTTGTAGCCCAGCCCCACGGCGACCATGTCGGCATCGGGTTCGCCGTCGCCGATCAGCACGTGCTTGTATTCGAGCTTGGCGTAGACGCTTTTGTTGAGATCCTGCTCCCATCCGGTGCTGAGGCCGACCGCGCTGCCGCATTCGCGGCAGTCCTTGGTCTGCCAGTTCGCCGCCGCGTAGAGCTTGGCGCCCGGCAGCACACGGGCGCCGACACGGCCGCCCACGCCCCAGACCACGCGGGTATCATCGGCAAGCGTCTTTTCCGCAAGGCCTTCGGCCCCGACGAAGAAACGCTCGCCCAGATCGACGTCATAGCCCACCGCCGCGCCGGCGACAGCATGGGTATCCTCGCGGTTCCAGATCACGCCGCCGGTGCCTTCGACATAGGCCTCGTCGGCAAGCGCGGGGGTGGCGAAGGTAACGGCGAGGGTAGCGGCGGGCGAAACGAATGCCGCGCAAAGCAGCAGGGGCAGGTGGCGCATGATCAAACCTCGGATAGCCGGTGCGCCGCCCGGAGGAGGTATAGGGCCGGGCAGCGCTGGCGCCGCCTTAGACCTTGCGATTGTGAGATAACATTGCTGATCCCTGCCCGGCACTTGCAGTTTTCGGAAGCGGGACGCGGCCGATCGGATCGGGGCCCTGAAATTCGGTCCTAAAACTCCGCCCTAGAATTCGGCCCAGTCATCCCCCGAAGCGGCCGGGCTCAGGGCAAGATTGCCGCTGACCGGCGGCAGCGCCGCAAGGCGCGGCGCCGGGCTGGCCGGGCGCTCGGAGGCACTGCCCCCCGGCACCGAAACCGGTAGCGACGGCACCGATGGCGACGACGCCGCGCGGCGAGACGAGGCCTTGGCGCCCCCTTTCAGCCGGAAGCGCCCGGTCAGTCCGGAGAGTTGCTCGGCCTCGGAGGCCAGGCTGCGGGCGGCCGCCGCGGTCTGCTCGACCATGGCGGCGTTCTGCTGGACCATCTGGTCCATGTTGATCACGGCCTTGCCGATGTCGCCCAGGGTATCGGCCTGCAGTTCCGCGCCCTTGGCGATGGCATCGACCAGTGCGTTCACCTCGGCGATCTTCGTGCCGATGCGCTCCAGCATGCGCCCGGTCTGCCCGACCAGGTCAACCCCCTGGCTCACCTGGGTGGAGGAATTGGTGATGAGCGCGCGGATGTCGCGCGCGGCGTCGGAGGAACGCTGGGCCAGTGCCCGCACTTCGTTGGCGACAACGGCAAACCCCTTGCCGGCATCGCCCGCGCGCGCTGCCTCGACCCCGGCATTGAGCGCCAGGAGATTCGTCTGGAAGGCGATACCGTCGATCAGGTCGATGATCTGGTTGATCTCCAGCGAACTCTTCTCGATCGCCGCCATCGCCGTGATGGCACTGCGTACAACCGAGGCACCCTCGTCGGCATCGCCGTGCGCGGCGGTCACCGCGTTGCGCACGTCGGCCGCGCTGCGGGCAGTCTCGCCGACCATGCCGGTCACATGCTTCATCGAGGCCGTGGTCTGCTCCAGCGTTGCGGCCTGCAGTTCGGTACGTTCGGCCAGGTCGTCCGAGGCGGCGCGGATCTCCGCCGAGCCCGAGCGCACGCATTCGGCCGAGGCGACCACTTGCCCCATGCTCCCCTCGAGACCGCCTACGGTGCGGTTGAAACTCGCGCGCAGACCTTCATAGGCCGCGGCGAAAGGCTGGGCGAGCTGGGTGGTCATGTCGCCCTGCTCGATCGCCGAAAGGCCGCGTTCGAGCCCCTCGACCACGGCCTGCTGTTCGCCCGCGCTGCGCTGGACTTGCGCGGCATTGTCGCGAAACACCGCCATGGCCTTGGTCATGCGGCCCACGCAGTCGTTGTGGTCGGTGAAGCGGATGGGACTGGAAAGATCGCCGCCCGCCAGCGCCTCCATGCGCACCACGGTCTCGACATAAGGGTCGCAGATCAGCCTGCCGCTGATCCGGACCGTCACCAGCCCGCCCGCCAGCGCCAGAACCGCGCAGCCGATTCCGGGGATCATCCAGCCGAATGCGGCAAGGGCAGCCCCAAGCAGGCCCACCAGCCCCCAGAGCCCGTGAAGATAGAGCAGCGCCCGGAACTTGGCGCGGATCGGAGCCTCTTTCTCGAACCAATCGAACATGCCTGCCCTTCCCGAAGCCAGTCCCTGGATCCTGACTTGCGCCGGATCTGGCGCGCAGCGTGCCAAAGGCGATCTGCAAGAGAGCGATTTATCCGGTATTTGCAAAGGATTGGCAGACCCCATGCTAGGGGCAATCATGTAGTGGAAAGCGCCTTGGAGCGCGCAAACGCCTAACCGGCATCGCCTCCCCGGCCTGTCCGCCGGGCGCACCAACCGCGCCGGGCACAAAAAAGGCAGCGTTTCCGCTGCCTTCTTGCTTCGATACGGTCCGGCAAAAGCCGATCAGAACGGGATGTCGTCGTCGAGGTCGTCGCCGAAGCCGCCGCCCGAGGACGAAGGCGTGCGGCCCCATTCGTCGCCGCCGCCCGAAGAGCCGCCCGACGAACCGCCCGAACGGCCCCATTCGTTGCCGCCCGACGAACCGCCGCCCGAACGGCCACCGCCGCCGTAGCCGCCGCCCGAGGAACCGCCTTCGTTCCAGCCGCCGCCGGAACCGCCACGGGCACCGCCGCCGCCGCCCTGCGCGCCGTCCAGCATCGTCAGCACGCCGCCGACGCCACCAACCGAGACTTCGGTGGTGTAGCGGTCGTTACCGTTCTGGTCCTGCCACTTGCGCGTGCGCAGCTGGCCTTCGATGTAGATCTTCGAACCCTTGCGCAGGAACCGCTCGACCACGCCGACCAGACCTTCGCTCTGGATCACCACCGAGTGCCACTCGGTGCGTTCCTTGCGCTCGCCAGTGGCGCGGTCCTTCCAGCTTTCCGAGGTCGCGATGCGCAGATTGGCGATGCGGCCGCCGTTCTGGAACGACTTCACCTCGGGATCGGCACCCAGGTTGCCGATCAGAATGACCTTGTTGACGCTGCCTGCCATGATGGAATCGCTTTCTTCTGAATCTTGGCGAACGGGGTAGCGAATGGGGGCCGGCGATGCGAGTCTGAAGCCCCCGGTTTTCTACAGGCCCGGTTTGCTAGGCGGCGTGGACAAATTCCTCGAGGTCACGACCGGAGGCAAAACCCGTCAATTCAAGGAGATGAGGCGCAGGACTATGTCGATAGTTCAAGCCGAACCGACGCCGAAGTGGCGGGTTTTGGTCCGGCCCCTTCGGGGTAGCCCCCATTTGCCCCCCGGCAGCGTTGCACGGCCTTGAAAGAGAACCACTCTTCCCGCGTCCGCGCGCCTCGCCGGGGGGCACATGGGGGCTATCGTGACCTCGAGGAATTTGTCCACGCCGCCTAGAGCCCCGCGCTCACCGCGATCCAGTAGGTCGCCCCCGCCGCGATGTAGGCCAGGCCGAACAGGTAGGCGAGCATGAAGGCCGGCCACTTCCAGCCGTTGGTCTCGCGCCGGGTGACGGCGATGGTGGACATGCACTGCGGCGCGAAGACGAACCACGCCAGGAACGCCAGCGCCATCGGCAGGGTCCAGCGGCCCTTCAGCCGGTCACCCAGTTCGACGGCCTGCTTGTCCTCGTTATCGCCCGCGTCCACCGCGTAAGTCGTCGCCAGCGACGAGACCGCCACCTCGCGCGCGGCCATGGCCGGGATCAGCGCCAGCGCCATGTCGCGGTTGAAGCCGATCGGCTCCACCACCACGGCAAGGCCATTGGCGATCTTGCCCGCGATCGAGGCATCGACCTGGCTCTCGCCGGGCTTCGCCTGCGGGAAGTTCAGCAGCACCCAGAGCACCACGGTGACGGTGAAGATGATCGTGCCGGCGCGGCGCAGGAAGATCCAGGCGCGCTGCCACAGGCCGATCGCCATGTCCTTGAGGCGGGGCAGCTGGTACTTGGGCAGTTCCATGATGAAGCCCGAAGCCGCGCCCTTGGTGACCGTACTGCGCAGCACCAGCGCCACCACCATGGCCCCGACGATGCCCGCGACGTAGAGCGAGAACAGCACCAGCCCCTGGAGATGCACGCCGCCGCCCACGGCCGTGTTGGGGATGAAGGCGCCGATGATCACCGCATAGACCGGCAGGCGCGCCGAACAGGTCATCATCGGGGCGACCAGGATCGTCGTCAGCCGGTCCTTGGGATCGGTGATCGAGCGGGTCGCCATGATGCCGGGAATGGCGCAGGCGAAGCTCGACAGCAGCGGAATGAAGCTGCGGCCGGACAGGCCGACAAACGACATCAGCCGGTCCATCAGGAAGGCGGCGCGGGCCATGTAGCCCGAGGCCTCCAGCGCCAGGATGAAGGCGAAGAGGATGACGATCTGCGGCAGGAACACCACGACCGCACCCACGCCCGCGATCACCCCGTCGGTCAGCAGATCGCGCAGCAGGCCGGCGGGAAGCGCCGCCTTGACGCTGTCGTGCAGCCAGCTCGCGCTGGCATCGAGGGCATCGGCGAAAGGCGTCGCCCAGGCGAACACCGCCTGGAACATCACGAAGAACACGCCCATCATGATCAGGAAGCCGAGCCAGGGGTGCAGCAGCACCTTGTCGAGCCGGGCATGGAGGCGGTGGCGCTTCGATTCGGAGAGGATCGCCGCATCGGCCATGGCATGGGCGGCCACGCGGCGCTCGGTGGCGCCGAGCGCGGTGAGGCCGGGGCCGGGATGGCGGGTTTCGGCGGACGCGATCGCCTCGGCCAGTTCGACAAGACCGCGGCGGCGCACGGCGACGGTCGAGACGACCCGCACGCCCAGTTCTTCCTGCAGCACGGCAGGGTCGATCACCAGCCCGTCCCGCTCGGCAAGATCGACCATGTTGAGCGCGACGACGGTCGGCTTGCCCAGCGCCAGCACTTCCTGCGCAAAGACGAGGTGCTGTTCGAGGTTGGAGGCGTCGAGCACCACCACCAGCACGTCGGGCGCGGCCTCGCCGGTGAACTGGCCGGCGATGACCTTGGCGGTCACTTCCTCGTCGGGGCTGGTGGCATCGAGGCTGTAGGCGCCCGGCAGGTCGGTCATCTCCACCGGTTCGCCGGTCGGCAGCACCAGGCGGCCGGACTTGCGCTCCACGGTGACGCCGGGATAGTTCGCGATCTTCTGGCGCGCGCCGGTCAGGGCGTTGAACAGCGCGCTCTTGCCCGCATTGGGATTGCCGACGAGGGCGACCTTGCGCTGGCGGCTCATGCGGCCACTCCTGAACTGGTGGGCGTGCCGGCAGCGACGGCGGCCTCATCGGTTTCGGGTTCGGCCTGGACCTTGTCGAGCGGCAGCACGGTCATCGCGCGGGCGTGGGCGCGGCGCACCGCCACGATCATGCGGCCGATGGCAATGGCGACCGGGTCACGGCCGACAAAGATCCCGCGATGCGCGATCGAGACCCGCGCGCCCTCCTCTAGCCCGAGCGCGCGCAGGCGGCGCGCCTCCTCTTCAACGAGGGCATTCCAGTCCACCGAAACGATGCGGGCGTACTGGCCGATAGGAAGCTGGTCGAGAGTCATGCGGGCTGCGCTGCCAGATTACCGATTCAATTGCAACTTGTTCGCAATAGCCCGCTTAACCGGACATGTCTGTCGCTATTCCTGCAATCGAAAAGGCAGGAAACAGCGAAACCCGGCAGCACAAGGCCACCGCCAGCGGATCAGCGCGCCGGATAGCGCAGGCGCCCCATCAGCCGCACCAGGCTGATCCGCTCCTCGCTCGGGCGCAGCCATTGCGCCTTGGCCTTCTCGAAACGCATGATGCCCTCGATCCGGCGGTCGAGGAACGCGCGGGTCTCGGCCTTGGGGCCGACCGCATCCTCGCTGGTGTCGCTGGCAAAGACCTTGAGCGTGGCGGCATAGATCGCGCCGAGGATCGCCCGCTTGGTATAGTGGTTGTAATCGGTGGCGGTATCGCCGGCGAGACGCCACATGGCATCCGCGCTGTGCCAGCCCAGGCGCGTGGCGGCGAGCACGTTGCGCGGCATCGCCATGACCGCCAGCGCCCGGCTGAGCGCTTCCTCGCGTCCGGCCACGGCATCGAGCCGGGCCATGACGAGACGGCGGATCCGCTCGCGAATCGGCAGTCCGGCCAGCGAGGCCGCCGGGACGCTGCGCGCCATCTCGGCATCGACATGGGCGATCCACGCCGAGATCATCGCCATCTGGCCTTCCGCGAAGGCATAACGGGCCAGTTCGGGATCGACCCCGGCGAGGCGCGCGGCCTCGTCCACCGCCTTCACGCTCCAGCCGTCGAATGCCGCGGCATCGGCGATGGCCGGGGCAAGCTGGCGCCGCAGCGCCTCCAGCGTCTGAGGTTCTTCCATCACTCTGTTCCTTCGCGCCGGCACCATCCGGCCGGCCAGTATTCCGCCACGGCGTGGTGCCCCACGGTTACATCACGGGTCCGTAAACCGCCTTGGGCTTGCTGCCCTTGGCGCCGAACTGCTCGATCACTTGCGCCAGCTGGCTGGTCTTGCCCGCCTCGACATTGGCATACTCGCGCGCGCTGCGACCCGAGTTGTCGGCGCGATCGGCGCTGGCACCGGCCTGGAGCAGGGTCTTGACCATGTCGACGTCCTTGCGGTGCACCGCGAAGATCAACGGCGTCTCGCCCGCGTCGTTGGTCGGATCGGGCTGGGCCTTGGCATCGAGCAGCTGCGCCACGCCTTCGCGCCAGCCGAGGCTGACGGCCAGCTGCAGCGGGGTGCGGCCATGGTCGTCCGACGCATTCACGTTGGCGCCCTTGCCGATGAGGTAGGCCAGCCAGGTGAGGTCGCGGCGCTGGGTGACGATGTGCAGGCCGGTCTCGCCGGTCGTCACGTCCTTGGCGTTGACGATCTGGCTGTTCTCCATCAGCGCCTTCTCGACCTTTTCGCCTTCCTTCTTCTTGACCGATTCGAGGAACTTGTAGCCTTCCGAGTAATCGGCATGGGCAGGCGAGGCGAGCGTCATGCCCGCCGCGAGTGCAGCCAGCCCCGCAGCGAGGATCCGGCGCGAAAACCCTGTGGCGTTCCCGGAGATCGTCTTCGACACGTTTGATTATCCTTCCAGACTGGGTCCACGGCGCCGTCCGGGCGGCCCGTCCGTCTCCGACGCCAGCCCCGATGCGCCGTCAAATCGCACCCTTGCACGCGCGGCTCTAGCAGAGCATGAAGCGCGGCGCCATGACCTACCTTTCCCCGTTTCGCCGGCTGCTTGCCGTTTCCACATCCGCGCCCATGCTGGGCCTGGCCCTGGCCTGCGCCGTGCCGCTGGCGTCCTGCGGACAGGGCCGCGAGGAGCATCCGCCGCTCGAGGGCGCGGAAATCGGCGGGCCGTTCACGCTCTTCGACAAGGCCGGCAAACCGCATACCTGGGATTCGTTCAAGGGCCAGTGGCGCATCGTCTACTTCGGCTATACTTTCTGCCCGGATGCCTGCCCGATGGACGTCCAGGCGATGATGAAGGGCTTTGCGCTCTTCACCAGGGACCATGCGGCCGCCGCCGC
Organism: Sphingomonas sp. IC081; assembly: GCF_006874585.1. Taxonomy (GTDB): domain Bacteria; phylum Pseudomonadota; class Alphaproteobacteria; order Sphingomonadales; family Sphingomonadaceae; genus Novosphingobium. The sequence continues at coordinate 608,890 of NZ_CP029761.1, read as the reverse complement.
CAAGGTGCAGCCGATCTTCGTCACCATCGATCCCGCGCGCGACACGCCCGAGATCGTCGGCCAGTGGTCCGGCGCCTTCGGCCCGCGCCTGCTCGGCCTCACCGGCAGCGCCGCGCAGGTCAAGCAGGCCGCCGATGCCTTCGCGGTCTACTACAAGAAGGGCGAGAACACGCCCGGCGGATACCTGATGGACCACAGCCGCATCGCCTACCTGATGGACCCGGACGGCAAGCCGATCGCCATGCTTCCGGTGGACAAGGGCCCCGAGGCAGTGGCCGGCGAACTCGCCAAATGGGTGAACTGAGCGTAGAATTCGCGCCATCATGACGACGAACGGGGAACGACCCTTCTGGGAGCGGCCGCTCCACACCCTCGACCGCGGCGAGTGGGAAGCCCTGTGCGACGGCTGCGGACAGTGCTGCCTGCACAAGGTGGAAGATGCCGACACCGGCGAGATCTACCACACCAATGTCGCCTGCAAGCTGCTGAACCTCAAGACCGCGCAGTGCAGCGACTATCCGGGGCGCCGCAAGGTCGTGCCCGATTGCCTCAAGCTCACCCCGGAATCGGCGGGCAGGCTCTCGTGGCTGCCGCCAAGCTGCGCCTACCGTCTGCGCGCGGACGGAGATCCGCTGCCCGAATGGCACTATCTCGTCAGCGGCGACCGCAATTCCGTGCACGCGGCGGGCATGTCCGTCGCCGGCAAGGCGATCAGCGAGACGGTGGCGGGCCCGCTCGAGAACCACATCGTCTGGCCCTATGGCGAGGACGAGATGGAGGACTGGGAGATCGAGGCCGAGGGCCCCGCCCCCTGGGCCGGCGAACAGGAGAGCCGATAGGCGTGCTCGACTGGCTGCGCCGCGCTCCCGACGAGGACCCGGTGGTCGAGATCGCCGGACGGCAAGTGCCCATCCTGATCCGCCGCCTTGCCAATGCCCGGCGCATGACCATGCGGCTCGCCCCCGACGGCAGCGAGATCCGCATCTCGGTCCCGCGCTGGACCCGCACCGAGGATGCCGTCGCCTTCGCCCAGTCCAAGCGGTCCTGGCTGGCGATCCAGATCGAGGCGCTACCCGAGGCACGGCCGCTGGCCGACGGCACCCCCCTTTCCTTCCGGGGCGAGGTGCTGGTCCTGCGCCACGACGCCGCCTACCCTCGCCGCCCGGTGCCCGATGATGGCGAGTTGCTGGTAGGCGGCCCGGAATCCTCGCTGCCCGCCCGGCTCAAGCGCTGGCTGGAAACCGAGGCGCGCACGCTGCTGGCGGACGATCTGGAGCATTACTGTGCCGTGGCCGGGCAAGCCGTGCCCGCGCTCGCGCTGTCGAGCGCCAATCGCCGCTGGGGCTCCTGCGCGGCGGACGGCTCGATCCGCATCAACTGGCGGCTCATCATGGCCCCCGATTCGGTGCGCCGCTCGGTCGTCGCCCATGAAGTGGCGCATCTGGTCCACTTCGATCACTCGCCCGCGTTCCATGCCTTCCTGGCAAAAATCTTCGAAGGCAGCGTGCCTTCGGCCAATCGCTGGCTGAAGGAAAAGGGCCGCAGTCTCTATGTACCCTTCGGGTAGCGTTCTGTCTTTTGTTTGATGGGCTCGTCACATCCGTGACGAGTTTGGGGCAGTGGGCCGGTGCCGCTAAAATCCGCCCACGGCGGATTTTCAAACAGCACTTAAACGCCTACATAGCGGCCCATGGGTCTACTGAAGCGCACCGGATACTGGAAAGACGTCAATCCCGTCGGCATGATCGCGGATTTCCGCGCGGTCTGGAAGCAGGCCGGGCATAACCGCTGGCGCATCGCCGCGGTTTCGGCCGCCTGCACTTTCGGCGTGTTCTACCTGATGGTGAACCAGGAGGCCAAGGGCCCGCACCTGCCGCCCAAGGTGACCTGGATCACCGTGCTGCCCGAACACCGCAGCGATGCGGAGATCATGGCCTCCAACCTCGACAACCAGAAGCGCAAGGAAGCCTGGGCCGCCGAACTCGCCCGCCGCGACAAGGACGTGCGCGAGATGTACAAGGTGATCGGCCGCTATTCGGGGATGGACGTGGACAAGATCGCGCGCGAGGCCGAGGCCGACGAAGCCGCCCGCAAGGCCGCCGAGGCCAAGCGCATCGGCGCGCCGAAGCTGCCCGAAGGCGTGACGATGCCCAAGTACGACGAACAACCGGCCGCGTCCGACGCGTCAGCACAATCCCAGACCCAGCAACAGCAGTGAGCGACGCCCGCTGGCTCGCGGCGGCCGCGGCGCTGGCCGCGCGGGCGCGACCGCTGAGCCGCCCCAATCCGGGCGTCGGCGCGCTTCTGGTCAAGCATGGCAAAGTCATCGCACGCGGCTGGACCCAGCCGGGCGGTCGCCCCCATGCCGAAGCCGTGGCCCTCGCCGCCGCCGGCGAGGCGGCGCACGGCGCCGCGCTCTACGTCACTCTCGAACCCTGCGCCCACCAGTCCGCCCGCGGCCCCGCCTGCGCCGACCTTGTCTGCGCGTCGGGCGTGGCGCGCGTGGTGATCGGCTGCATGGACCCCGATCCGCGCACCTCCGGCGAAGGCCTCGCCCGCATCCGCGCGGCCGGGATCGAGGCCGAGTACCTGCCCTCGCCCGCCTGCACGCGCAGCCTGTCCGGCTACCTCGTTTCCAAGCGCCTCGGCCGCCCCGAAGTGACGCTGAAGCTGGCGCTCTCGCTCGACGGCTGCATGGCCATGGCGAACGGCGAGAGCCAGTGGATCACCGGGCCCCAGGCCCGCGCCCACACCCACGCCATGCGCGCCAAAGCCGATGCCATCCTGGTCGGCGGCGGCACCCTGCGGGCGGACAACCCGCGCCTCGACGTGCGCCTGCCCGGCCTTGCCGCGCGCAGCCCCGAACGCTGGGTGCTGACCCGCGGCGCAGCGCCCGACGGCTGGCGCGCCCTGCCCTCGCCCGAGGCGATTACCTCGATGGAAGGCGTGCAGCACCTCTTTGTCGAGGGCGGCGCGGTCACCGCCACGGCCTTCCTCGCCGCCGGACTGGTCGATCGCCTGCTGCTCTACCGCGCGCCGATCCTGGTCGGCGGCCGCCCGGCGCTCGGTGACTACGGCCTCGCCCGCCTTGCCGATGCCCACGGCCGCTGGTCGCTGACCACGCGGCGGCGGCTTGGCAGCGACACCCTCGAAGTCTACGAAAGCAGCCTATGTTCACCGGAATAGTCACCGCCGTCGGCCAGATCCGCGAAGCCCGCCAGTCGGGCGACCTGCGCGCCGTCATCACCTGCCCCTGGGACCCTGCCGGGATCGCCATGGGCGCCTCGATCGCCTGCTCGGGCGTGTGCCTCACCGTCATCGACAAAGGCGGCCGCGAAGGCGATGCCTGGTTCGCGGTGCAGATTTCCGCCGAATCGGTCGCGCGCACCGTCCCCGGACGCTGGACCGAAGGCACCTCGCTGAACCTCGAACAGGCGCTCAAGCTGGGCGACGAACTGGGCGGACACATCGTCACCGGCCATGTCGACGGCGTCGGCACCGTGGCCAGCATCACGCCCGAAGGCGATTCGCTGCGCTTCGTGATCGCCGCTCCGGCAGAACTGGCGCCCTACCTCGCCCCCAAGGGCTCGATCACGGTGGACGGCGTCTCGCTGACCGTGAACGACGTCGCCGACCAGAGCGACGGCAGCTGCCACTTCATGCTCAACATCATCCCGCACACCGCCGAAGTCACCACCATCGGCGCGCTCAAGGCGGGCGACGGGGTGAACCTCGAAATCGACGTGCTGGCGCGGTATCTGCAGCGGATGCAGTCGCTGCGGGGGTGAAGGATTGAAGAGTAAAAGCAGGGGAGCATAGCCCCCTGCACCCCCAGTACCGTCTTCGTGGTGCCCCGCGCTATCCCCTGCGCGCCCATGGCTGCGCCGGGAGACATATTGGCTGCGCCGCAAGGAGCGCGCCCCGAATCCGCGCGCGCAACGCAGACGGTATTGGGGGTGCAGGGGGTATTAACCCCCTGCTCTATCCCTTGTTCTTCAAAGGCCCCGCCGCGAAACTCTCGCGCGTGATCTCATAGATCACATGCACGCCCACCACACCGCAAGTCTCGCGCTCGAACGAGCGGTCGGTCAGCCGCCCGCCGATATGCTCCATGGCCTTGCGCGAGATCACGTTCTGCGCGCCGACCTTGAAGATCACCCGCTCAAAATGCGTGAGCGCGTGGGCCAGCATCAGGCGCTTCATCTCGGCGTTGAAACCGCCGCCCCAGTGGGCACGAGCAAGGAAAGTCCAGCCGATCTCGATCTCGTCGCCCTCGGGCGGGCCATAGCGGCTGGAGCCGATCACGGCCCCGCTCTGCTGGTCGATAATGGCAAAAGCGCCGCCGCCCTCCAGAGCGTCGGCAAAGAACTGGCGGAACACCGGTTCCTGCCAGCGATCGTGGGCGGGGTGAACCGCCCAGATCTCGCGGTCGGAGGCTACCGCGTAGAGTGCGTCCCAATCGTCTGAACGAAGGGGACGCAGGACCAGCCGGTCCCCTTCGAGGACCGGCTGACGATCCATCTCAGGCCGTCACGTCGGCGACAGCGGCGATGAACTTGTCGATGTTGCCCATCGTCAGGCCCGCCACGTTGATGCGGCCAGACCCTGCCATGTAGACGCCGTGCTTGGTGCGCATGGCAAGGACCTGGTCCTTGTTCAGCGGCACGATCGAGAACAGGCCGTTCTGGCCGCCCATCGGCGTCAGGTCGGCCGAACCGGCGGTGCCGGCAGCAGCCAGCTTGGCGCGCACTTCGCGCATGCGCTCGCGCATCTCGTCGAGCTCGGCGAGCCAGTCGGCGGTCAGCGTCTCGTCTTCGAGGACGAGGCGGACAGCGGCGCCGCCGTGGTCTGGCGGCTGCGACCAGTTGGCGCGGGCGAGGTTGTGGCCGTTCGACATCACGCGGGCGAGGTCGGCCGGATCGCCAACCATCGCGTAGAGCGCGCCGACGCGGTCACGGTAGAGGCCGAAGTTCTTGTCGCACGAATAGCAGATCAGCGCTTCCGGCACGGCGGCGAGCACGCGGCGCAGGCCATAGGCGTCTTCTTCCATGCCCTTGCCCAGGCCCTGGTAGGCGAGGTCGAGGATCGGCAGGATCTTCGCAGCGGCGATCAGGCCGGCGATCTCGTCCCACTGCGCGTTGCTGTAATCGATGCCGGTGGGGTTGTGGCAGCAGCCGTGCAGCAGGATGGCATCGCCTTCGCGGGCATCGGCGATGGCGGCGCGCAGCGCGTCCATGTCGGTGGTGCCCGAAGCGAGCGCGTGATTGAATTCAACGACTTCAAGGCCGAGGTCGGCGCAGATCTGGGCGTGGTTGGGCCAGCTGGGAACGCCGACGATGATGCGCTTGTAGCCAGCGCGCTTCACCATGGCGAGCGCGAGGCGCAGCGAGCCGGTGCCGCCGGGGGTCTGCATGCCCTCGATGCGGCCGCCCATCGACGGGTCGGCCTTACCGAACACATAAGGCATCAGCGCTTCGACAAAGCCCATGTCGCCCTCGGGACCGAGGTAGGCTTTCGAATCCTGCTCGGCGACGAGTTTGGCCTCGGCGGCCTTGATCGAGCGGAACACCGGAGTGTCGCCCTCACCGGTGCGGTAGACGCCGACACCAAGGTCGATCTTGTCCGCGCGCGGATCGTCGTTGTGGAGCTTGATCAGCGCAAGAAGCGCGTCGGCGGGCTGTTGCTGAAGGTTCGTAAGCATGGCGGGCGGGCCTTACTCCGCACCGTCCGCCCGCGCAACCGGGATTGACAGGGAATTACCGCAAGCAGCCCGCGCAGTGGTGCAACGGCCACAAAACCGATGGCGCGAAGCAACTTTCTTGGCCGGAATACGCCTGCGGCACCGCCCCACGCTCCCCACCCGACCTCCCATGACGGTGTATCCTGGATGGGAGGTCGGGTGGGAGCTCGGGCGCCAGGTCGTTTTCCAATCAGGTGGATTCACCTGATTGGAAAACGCGTAAAACCAAAACCATAGAGCAGTTGATCCGATGCAATCGGATCGGAAACTGCTCTAGCCCGGATTAAAACGGCAGCCAGTTCTGCTTGTGCGAGAACTTCATGTAGCCGATGTTCGCGCCGAGACGCAGTCCCGCGCCCGCACGTACCGGGATCAGCACCACGTTGCCGCGGCGCAGATAGCTGACGGTGAAGCCGCCGATCAGATAGGCCTGCCCCTCGCCCGCGCCGAATCGGTGGTAGAGATCCTCGCTGTCGTAGAGGTTGTAGACCAGCACGAAGGCATTGCCCGCATTGGCGCCCGCGTCGAAACCGATCGAGGGGCCGGTCCAGTAGACCGGCTGCTCGCCCTCGATCTTGTGATAGAGCGTGCCAGAACCGTAACGCAGCCCGACTGCCAGCGCGCCGCCGGCCTCGCGGCCGACGATGTAGCCGTTGGGCTCGCCCTGCTTGGCCAGCAGATCCTTGATCAGGTCCGCAAGGCCCTTGGCGCCCTTGCCGAACACGCCTTCGGCAGCCCCGATCAGGTCATCCTCGTGATAGGTGCTGGAACTGTCCGCCGCCACCGGGGCGCCATTGGGGCCGACAGGCGCGGGCGTCGTCGGGATCGGTTGAACCGGCACCGGCCCCTGATCGACCGGCATGCCGTTGCCCTGGCTGTCCACCGGGGCCTGCTCGGGCACCTGCGGCGTATGGGAATACGTGGTCGGCGGCGTGCCGATGTCGGAATCGATCGCCGCGTCGGGATCGACCGTCGTCACTTGCGCCATGGCGGAGCCCAGCGGCGCGGCAAGCCCTGCCACCATCATGGCGATCCCCATGCCGATACGCAGGCGGCGTCCTTTAGCTGGCGTTTCGACTGTCATTTCCCTCGCTCCCCTGAGTAATCCGATTGATGCGATCCCGCGCCCGAATTCGGGCTCCGCACGCGCCGGGGGGCGGCGCATTGCGGCAGGACGCTAGCAGAGTGCACCCCGCCTGACCCTGCAATGAACGGTCGGCAGGGCGAGTCCGTTTCGCGACGGATCGAATCGGGCCTGAGCGCCGCCGAAACAATCCGTAGACCAAAACAGTCCACAGGCATTTTCCGGAGCGGATCGGCAAATGCGCAAATCCAGCGACATGCCCCTTGCCCGACCCCGAAGCCCTCGTTATAGGGCGCCTCCTAGCCGCAGCACGGAGACGTGGGTGAGTGGCTGAAACCAGCGGTTTGCTAAACCGTCGTACTCTTAAGGGGGTACCGAGGGTTCGAATCCCTCCGTCTCCGCCATGCGGCTTTCGGTTTCAGCCTTTTCCCTTCATACAGACAAGCAAGAGCAAACCCCTCGCGGGGAACGCAAAAGCCATGTCTGCGCACGTGTGTTGCTGAACCGTTTCCAATAGTTTCGCGCTGGCAATACTTCGTTACAGAGCCGCACAAAGCAGGACACGGAGCGTCCTCACATTCAGGTCCATTGCCAGTCTATGGAGACCTGAAAGTGACCAAGTTCCCCGTTCTCGCCGCTATCGCCTCGCTCTCGCTCGCCCTGCCCGGCGCCGCGATCGCCAACGAGACCATCGCCCACCTCAAGGGCCATCCCGCCGTTTCCGCCCCCAAGGCCAAGCGTACCGCCGCCGCGCGCGTGGCCTGCCACCCCGAACCGTCGAAGGGCCGCGACTGCCGCCACCGCGCGCTGCAGGCCGACGCCAAGGCAGCCGCGCAGAGCGATGGCACCCAGCTCGCCGCCAACGAGGGCGCGCGCTGATGCCGCTACGCGCGGGCATGGCCGGCGTGATCGGCATTCTCGGCCTGCCCGCGCTCCTGCTCGCGGGTGAAGCGGCGGCGCGCGAGCTCGCGCCCGCCGCAAGCCCGGCCGCGGTCATCGACGACCCGGCCCTGCCGCATGTCCTTGCCACCACCCACAAGGCAGGCAAGCGCGGCCATGGCCGGGCGGCGGCGGGCAGCGTCGAGATCGGCCCCGCCCATCTGCGCGCCCATGTCGACCGCGAAAGCGGCGCGGTGCGCTGGCAGCTCTGGCAGGAAGTGACCCATGCCGGGCTGGCCCGCGACATGACCGGCCTTGCCCTCGGCATCGACGGCGACGCCCCCCGAACGAGCGCGGCACTGCCGCTCGCCCAGGTCGAGCGCCAGGCGGAGCGCTGCCCCACGCAGGACGCGCTGGTCACCGCCTGCACCACCCGTGTCCATTATGCCTTCGACGTGCCGGCCGGCACCGTCGCGCGCATGGCCGCCAGCCCCTCGCCGACCAGGCTTGCCTTGCACGACACGATCGGCCGCACGTTCCAAGCCTCGATGCATCCGGACGAAGCCGCCGGAATTTCCGACGCGGTTGCCGCACTGCAGCCGCCGCGAGGAACCGACTAAAGGGATGGGAAACGCAAATCGCTCCGTTTCCCACTACCCTGGATTTGCCAATCGCCGCCCTCCCCCCTACATCAGCTGACGACGAGATCATGATCCAGAGTGTCGCCCCCGTTTATCGCCACCTCGACGAAGCACCCATGTCCACGCCCACAATCCTGCTCGTCGAGGACGACGGCCCCCTCCGCACCCTGACCGCGCGCGCCTTGCGCCAGAGCGGGTTCAACGTGCTCACCGCCGCCACCGGCGCGGAAATGTGGGTGACGCTGCGCGAGGGGCCGGTCAGCCTGGTCGTGCTCGACGTGATGCTGCCGGGCACCAGCGGCTTCGACCTGTTCCGCCGCCTGCGCCGCGAGAGCGACGTGCCGGTGATCTTCATCAGCGCCCGCGGCAGCGAGGAAGACCGCGTGCTCGGCCTTGAACTGGGCGCGGACGACTATCTCGCCAAGCCCTTCAGCACCCGCGAACTGGCCGCGCGTGTCAGCGCCGTGCTGCGCCGGGGCGGCAACAGCGCCGGGCCGGACACCGCCGCGGCCGACGGCGTGGCCGATGGCCGCATGCCCGACGCGATCCTGTTCGACGGCTGGACGCTGTCGATGGCGCGCCGCGAACTGCGCTCGCCGACCGGCGCGATGGTGGACCTCACCGGTGCCGAGTTCGACCTGCTGGCCACTTTCCTCGCCTACCCCCAGCGCGTGCTGGGCCGCGAGCGGCTGATCGAGCTTTCGCGCGCACGCCTGGGTGACAGTTCCGACCGCAGCGTCGACGTGCTGGTCAGCCGCCTGCGCCGCAAGCTGCAGGGCGAAGGTGCCGAGTCACCGATCGTCACCGTGCGCGGCGTCGGCTACATGTTCAAGGCCGAGGTCACGCGCGCCTGATGCAGACACGCCGGTTCCGCCTGTTCCGGCGTTTTGGCCTCATCGAGCGGCTGATCGCCGTCCTGCTGCTGGTCATCCTCATCGATTTCATTGCCAATACGGTGCTGTTCGAGCGGGCCAGCTCGTTCGAACTGCGCCGCGACGATGCCGAGCGTATTGCCGAGAACCTGGTGCTGGCCAGCCGCGCGATCGAGCGTGCACCGCTGGCCGACCGCCCCGGCGTGACCGGGGCCCTTTCCACCAAACGTTTCGTGCTCGAATGGTCGCCCCCCTCGCAGCGCCATCGCGGCTCGATCGGGCTGGCCAACTTGCGCGCGCAAGTGGTCGAGATCCAGCCGGAACTCGCCCATGCCGACCTCGAACTCCATCTCGAAACCATTCCCGGGCGCGGCAATATCGGCGGCTCCTTGCGCCTGCCGGACAATTCGCTGCTGTCCTTCCGCACCCACGCCCGTGCCGCCTGGAGCCTGACCGCCGGGCGCCTCGCCAGCCTGCTGGTGCCGGCGCTGCTGCTGGTCTCGCTGGCCTGGCTGCTGCTGCGCGCCGCGCTCGACCCGCTGCGCTCGCTGGTGCGCGCCACCCGCAATCTCGGCGCCGGGCCGCCCAAGCCGCTGCCCGAACACGGGCCTGAGGAAATGCGCGAGCTGATCCGCGCGATGAACGAGATGCAGGAGCGCATCCACCAGTCGCTTCAGGACCGCACCCACACGATGCTGGCGATCGGCCACGACCTCAAGACCCCGCTCGCCCGCATGCGGCTGCGCCTCGACGACGGCGAGGTCGATCCCGAAGTGCGCGAGGGGCTCGACCACGACATCGAGGAAATGCGGATGCTGCTCGATTCGATCCAGGCCTATGTCGATACCGGCGGCGCCAATATCCCGGCCGAACGCATCGACCTTGCGGTCATGGCCGAAACGCTGGTCGACACGGCGGCGGATCGCGGCGCGAATGCGACCTATTCGGGACTGTCGAGCCTCGAGATCATGGCCCGCCCGGTCTCGATCCGGCGGGCGCTGTCGAACCTCATCGAGAATGCGCTGCACTACGGCGGCAATGTGCGCGTCTCGCTGCGGCGCGACGGCGGCGCCGCGGAAATCACGATCGACGACGACGGCCCCGGCATTCCCGAAGACCGCATCACCGACGCCCTCCAGCCTTTCGTCCGCCTCGACAGTTCGCGCGCGCGGGATACTGCCGGCATGGGCCTCGGTCTGCCGATCGTGCGCAAAGCGGTGCGCCTCGAAGGCGGCACCCTCGACCTGCGCAACCGCGCCGGGGGCGGATTACGGGCCACGATCCGGCTGCCGCTGGAACCGGCCTGAATCGCCTGCCCGTAGTTTCGGTCCAGCATCAGGCAAGACGGGCTCAATCTTGCACGGGCGCGATGGAGCCTGATGTCAAGGATCGCCGCCAGCCGTCGCCTGCGACAATACGCCCGTTCTCGAAAGTGAACTTGACCGGAAAGACATGGGCCTGCCGGCTATCGAAAAATTCGACGGTCAGTTCCTGTCTCGCGCAAGGGTTCTGCACGGGCGTCGGAATATAGTCCCAGTTCAGGAAGCGAAACGTATCGGCACGCATTTCCAGCGCCATCCGCCGGATCGCCGGAACGCCCTCGCCAAGCGGAACCCTCACATCGCCCCCTCCCAGGGAAAACGCCGCCTGCTCCCCCAGTAGGCGCTGCAACCTCGCGTTCGTTGCAGCGCTTTGCCTGCCGCCCGCGAGATTCATGGCCTCAACCGCTCTTTGTCCGAGCACCTGCCAAAGATCGCCGATGTACGTTATCGATGGCAGATCACATACCGGTCGCGCCGCTGCCGCCGCAAACGACGGCACCGAAACCATGCAAGCCCAAAAGGCCAACGGGAAGGACAGTCTTCTCATCCGCTTACCATGACCTGCACCCGTCGTTTCGGCAATCCGCTCCTGTCCGGCCAACGCGGACTACCTGCCCTCCCCATGCGGCAGAAACACGCCTGCTGCGGCGCAGCAACATTTCCTGACAAACGCGCACGATGGCCGAAAACGAGCGTCCATACCTTTCCTTCAAGCCCCGCGCCGCTCTCCCATCCCCCTTCGGGCGAGCGCGGGGCACCCTGTTTGGAAAGGTGACGAGAGTGAACGAACTGATTGGACGCGTCTTCCACTTCGAGAAGACCATCTTCCCCGCCAGCAGCGAACTGTTCGGCAAGCTGACGTCCGAAGGCCAGGAGCCCAAGGCGCTGATGATCTCCTGCGCCGATTCGCGCATCGTGCCCGAGCAGATCATGCAGGCCCAGCCCGGCGACCTCTTCGTCTGCCGCAACGCCGGCAACATCGTGCCCCCCTACTCGACGCAGAACGGCGGCGTGACCTCGACCGTGGAATATGCCGTCGCCGCCCTCGGCGTGCGCGACATCATCGTCTGCGGCCACTCGGACTGCGGCGCGATGAAGGCGCTCAGCAACCCGGTCGGCCTCGAAGCCATGCCGAACGTCGCCGCATGGCTCAAGCACGGCGCCGCTGCCGAGCACATCGTCAGCACCTGCCACAGCGACCTCGACGGCAAGGAGCGCGTGCGCGCCATCAGCCTCGAGAACATCATCGCCCAGATCGCCCACTTGCGCACCCACCCCTCGGTCGCCGCCGCCATCGCCCGCGGTGAAATGACCCTGCACGGCTGGTTCGTGGACATCCACGCAGGCCAGGTGCTCGGCCTCGACGGCGACACCGGCCAGTTCGTGCCGCTGCGCGAAGACAGCGCCCTGCCGGTGGCCCTCGCCGCCCGCACCCGCTTCGCCACCGAATATGCCGAGGCCGCAGAGTGAACTCGGTAACCACCGAAAGAAGTGGGCTTTTTGCCCACTTCGGCCGGGACTTCACCGCGTCGATCGTGGTGTTCCTGGTCGCGATGCCGCTCTGCATGGGCATCGCCATCGCCTCCGGCGTGCCGCCTGAAAAGGGCCTCGTCACCGGCATCATCGGCGGTCTGGTCGTCGGCCTTCTGGCCGGCTCCCCGCTTCAGGTCAGCGGCCCCGCCGCTGGCCTTGCCGTCATTGTCTTCGAGTTCGTGCGCGAGCATGGCCTCGAAGCGCTCGGCCCCGTGCTGCTGCTGGCGGGCGTGCTGCAGATCGTTGCCGGCGTGCTGCGCCTCGGCGGCCTGTTCCGCGCGATCAGCCCGGCGGTAGTCCACGGCATGCTCGCCGGTATCGGCGCGCTGATCGTGATCGGCCAGTTCCACATCCTCTTCGACCAGAAGCCGATGTCGAGCGGGCTCGAAAACATGGCGATGATGCCCGCACGCATCCTCGGCCTCGATCCCACCAACATCGCCTCCACCGAACTGGCGCTGATGCTCGGCCTGCTGACCATCGGCGTGATGATCGGCTGGGAAAAGCTGCGCCCGAAGAACCTCGGCCTCGTGCCGGGTGCGCTGCTCGGCGTGATGGCGGCAACGCTCGTCGCCTGGGGCCTGGGCCTCGACGTGGCGCGCATCGCCGTGCCCGAATCGATCGGCGCCGCCTTCGCGCTGCCGACCTCCACCGCCTGGTTCGCCCCGCTCGCACAGCCCGCGCTGCTTGTAGCGGCGCTCGCCATCGCCTTCATCGCCAGCGCCGAGACGCTGCTCTCGGCCGCCGCGGTCGACCGCATGCATGACGGCGTGCGCACGCACTACGACAAGGAACTGCGCGCACAGGGCATCGGCAACCTGCTCTGCGGCATTTTCGGCGCCCTGCCGATGACCGGCGTGATCGTGCGCAGCTCGGCCAACGTCCAGGCCGGTGCCAAGACCCGTCTCTCGACGATCCTGCACGGCGTCTGGATCCTCGGCTTCATCGCCCTGCTGCCCTGGCTGCTGCGCGAAGTGCCGATGGCGGCGCTGGGCGGCGTGCTGGTCGTGACCGGCTGGAAGCTCGTGAACCTCAGCCACGTGCGTCACCTGTTCCATGCCTACGGCGCGTTCCCCGCCGTGATCTGGGCGGCGACTTTCGTGCTGGTGGTAACGACCGACCTGCTCACCGGCGTGCTGGCGGGCCTCGCCCTGACGCTGGTGGAACTGCTGCCCCATGCCAGGAACCTGCGCCTCAAGGTGCAGGAGCACGACAACGACGAGCACACCCGCCTCGAACTGGGCGGCGGCGCCACGTTCCTGGGCCTCACCCGCCTCAACGCGGTGCTGGAGAAGCAGCCCCACCACAAGCCGGTCCACCTCGACCTGCACAAGGTGAAGGTGATGGATCACACCACCGCGGAAACCATCCGCGAATGGCTCGGTCGCCGCCGCCAGAGCGGGCAGACCGATACCGTGACCGGCCCGGAAGCCATCCTGCGCCCGTTGCCGATCGCAGCCTGATGGCCTGACCATCTGACCAGACAGAGCGGCGAACACCCTCACGTTCGCCTTTCCCCTGCCGGGCGGCCCTTCCCATTCGGGCCGCCCGGCTTTTCTTTATGGAACGCACCCGCATGCGGCGCCTGATCGCCCCTGCGGACGCTGGAAACATTTTGTCACAGGCCGGCAAGCAAGCGGACAAGCCCGATCCGTAAGCAGGAGGTTCCGGCAGAAATGGGCCCGCCACGCACGCAGGGCACGACTGCCGGACGCAGGAAGGAACGCGCAACAAATCGAAACATGAGGGCGTTCCGATTATGAATTTCCGTCTTGCCACCGGCCTCCTGGGCCTTGCTACCGCCATGCTTGCAACGCCTGCGATGGCGCAGGAAGAAGCACCGGGACCGATCACCGTCTCGGGCAGCGTGGGGCTGACCACCGACTACCGTTTCCGCGGCGTCTCGCAGACCGACAAGGAAATGGCCGTGCAAGGCGGCGTGACCGTCACCCATGAAAGCGGCTTCTACGTCGCCACCTGGGCCTCCAACCTTTCCGGCTGGGGCACCTTCGGCGGCTCGAATATGGAACTCGACCTTGTCGGCGGCTACTCGACCGAGATCAGCAGCGGCCTCAAGCTCGACGTCGGCCTGACCTGGTACATGTATCCGGGCGGCGCCAGCGACACCGACTTCGCCGAACCCTACGTCAAGCTTTCGGGCGACCTCGGCCCGGCCAGCGTGCTGGTCGGCGTGGCCTATGCGCCCAAGCAGCAGGCGCTCGGCAAAGTCTACGCCAGCGGCGCGGACTATCTCGACGGTATCGGCAACCCCGGCGCCAAGACCGACAACTTCTACATGTGGAGCGACGCCAGCGCCGGCATCCCCAACACTCCCGTCACCGTGAAGGGCCACATCGGCTATTCGAACGGCAACTCGGGCCTTGGGCCCAACGGCACCAGCGTCGCGCCGACCGGCGAATATGTCGACTGGCTGCTCGGCGCCGACCTGGCGCTCGGCCCGGTGACGCTGGGCGTCGCTTATGTCGACACCGACATCTCGAAGTCGGAATCGGCCTACCTGCAGCCGAACTTCTCCTCGACCAAGAACGGCAAGACGATCGCCGGTTCGACCGTGCTGTTCTCGCTCACCGCCGGTTTCTGATCGATCCCGCAGCGACACCGCCCCGACGGGCGGTGTCGTTCGCAGGCAAGCGGAAGGCCCCCGCGCCCTCCTGCCCCCTGCCGGCGCTTCCTTCAGCAACCGATGGCATTTGCCCGGTGAGCGCCTAATATAATCGGCATGCGCCGTTTCTTCCGGCCTTCGCGTCCCGCCGAGGAACACCATCCGGACGCGCCGGGGCAGAGCGCCGCGCCGCCCGCATCCCTGCCTCCACCACCGCCATCGGCCGATCCCTTCCGCGACCGGCGCATTCCTCCCGGAAAACGCATCTACGCGATTGGCGACATCCACGGCTGTGCCGCCCCGTTCGAGCGCCTGATCGACATGATCGCCCGCGATGCGCGCGGCCTTTCCTGCCGCGAGACCGCAATCGTGCTGCTGGGAGACTTCGTCGACCGCGGCCCCGACAGCGCCCGCGTGCTCGATCTCGTGAAGCTCCTGCAGGACAGCGCGCTGGAAGTCCACGCGATCATGGGCAACCACGAGGAAGTCCTGCTCGAACTGCTCGACCACCCGACCGAGGAGGTTGCGCGGTTCTTTGCCCGCATCGGCGGGCGCGAGACATTGGCCAGCTACGGTGTGGCGCTTCCCGGCTCCGGGGACGAAACCCACGCCATCATCGAGGGGGTCGGCGCCATTCCCGCGGAACACCGCGCACTGCTGCGCGGGCTATGCGCCTGTGCCGAGTTCGGCGACATGTTTTTCACCCATGCCGGCATCGACCCGGCGTTGGCGCTTGGCGATCAGGACGCCGCCACCATGCGCTGGATTCGCGAACCCTTCATCGGCTCGCAGCAGCGCTTCGAGAAGCTGGTCGTGCACGGGCACACGATCACGCCGGCAATCGACCTGGCGCCGGGACGGGTCGGCATCGACACCGGCGCCTTCCGGACCGGCGTGCTCACCGCGCTGGTGCTCGAGGACGACCGCCACTGGAGCCTCCAGACCGGCATTGCGTGACGGTCAGCGATCTTCCCTCCCTGCCCGCCGCGCCCGCCGCAGGACACTGCGCAGCACCAGCACCGGATAGGCCCCGAAGGCACAGCCGATGCAGCCGTAGAGTATGAAAAAGCCAAAGTCGGCAAGCAGGTTCGCGGCCCCCAATTCGCCGATGCCCCGCCAGTCGATCAGGAGCACAAGATCGGCAACGACCGCGAGGACCACGGCGATGGCGACCAGTTTGCGCGGCGATGTGCCCCGCACCGCGACAAAAACCAGCGCGCTGCCAAATCCCACGCAGAGCGACAGGAAGGCGGCCAGGATATAGGTGAAGTCCATCGAGATCTCCTTCCCACCGCCCTACCGCCGCCGACGCCGCAGATCCACCCGCCTGCCCGAAACAGGCCAAGGCGCGATCAGGCATATTCCTCCAGGATCGCCGGTTTCACCCGGAAATGAAGCGCGCCGGCATGGAGGAAGGCCCGCGCCGTCCAGCGCCGGGAGGCGTCGGTGCCGGGTATCGTCAGCAGTGCCATCGCCGCCGAGAGGACCAGCTTGGCCCCGGCAGTGGCGACCAGCTTGCGATAGCGGACGGGCTCGAACTCCCGGCACAGCAGCCCATGGACCTGGCCCGAGCGATATTTGCGCCGCCGCACCCAGGCCATCGTCGCCCGCTGGGCCGGGACCGTCTCGTAGACGACGGAGGCCGGTCGGTAGACGATGGAGCCGCCGGCCTCGGCCATCTGCCGGAAAAACAGGGTATCCTCGCCCCCGGTGCGGCCCAGTCCCTCACGAAACCGCAAGTTCGTCCCGCGCACGAAATCCACGTCGATCAAGGCGTTGGAGGTATAGGCATTGTCCGGACGGCCGGTGATTCGGTTGGAATGGAAATCGCAGCGCGCCGCCCAGCCCGGCAGTTCGGCGGGATAGACCGCCCGGCTCTGTCCGATCACCGCGTGATGCCCCTCATGCCCGGCCAGCAACATCGCCAGCCAGGCGGGATCGGCCACCTCGTCATCGTCGATGAAGGCCGCCCAGCGCGTCGTCACGGCATCGAGGGCGGCATTGCGGGCAATCGAGATGTTGCGCGCCGGAGCATGGACATAGGCGAGCGGCAAGCCGTACCCTGCAGCGAACCGCCCGACAGCAGCGCGCAGATCGTCCCCATCGTCGTTGTCGACCACCACGACATTCACCGCGCGCCCGTCCAGAGCGGACAGGCCAAGGAAGGACGTCAGAGTCTCGAACAGCGAGTCCCGGCGGAACGTGCAGACGCAGATCGTTACCGCTTCCAGCCCGCAGGCCGTTGCTTGCCCATCGGGATCGACGACCAGCGGCACCGGCGGCGCAGGCAAGTGATCCGGCCTTGCCCGCAGCCGCAGCCATTCCGCCACAAAGCCGAACCCCCAGCCCGCGTGCATCGCCAGTGCCGCGCCGCCGGCCCCCATCGCGCAAGGCACCCGCGACCGCAGCCCCAGTCCCGCGCCTGCGGCAAGCGTCGCCCCGATCCAGACCATCGCCGGCAATGCCAGCGCCAGTGCCCAAGGATGCAGCGCCGCCAGCAAAAGCCCGAACGGCGCCAGCAGGATCGCCGGCACGACCCCCAGCGGCAGGATCTGGCGCAGCTTCATCCGGTCCGGATGGCGTGCCAGATTGCGCGCCCGCCCCCGCCCGTAATTGCGATACTGGCGCAGCAGGGGCCGCAGCGAAGCGCGCGGATAATACGTGATCGCCGCCGAGGGCTCCAGCCAGATGCGTGCGCCCCGATCGCGCAGGCGGCGGTCGAGTTCGGCATCCTCGTTGTGCGAAAAGGCCTCGTCGTAACCGCCCGCGGCGAGGAAGCGCATGAGATCGAACAGGGCATGGTGGCCGTGGTCGACCCAGCGCCCTTCGCCAAGGTGGCGATGGGGCGATCCCCCGGTACCCAGCACCGAGTTCTGCGCCGCCGCCGCTGCGACCTGGAAACATCCGTTCCCGCGCGACACCATCGGGACGCTGACCGCATCCGCCCCTTTCGCCGCCGCCGCCGTCTTGAGACGGTCGACATAACCCGCCGGATAGTCGCAATGCGCATCGACCCGCACCAGCCAGCGCCGCCCGGCGCCAAAGCGCCGCGCCGCCAGATTGACTCCGGCACTCTGTATCCGCTGCGGATTGTCGAGCAGATGCAGATTGGCGTGGCGGCGTGCGCGTTCCGCCACGATGGCGCGGCTGGCATCGGTGCTGCCGCCATCGGCCACCACGACCAGCGCCCCGCGCGCATCGCGCAGCAAGGCGTCGAGCAGGCCGGGCAGATGCTCCTGCTCGTTCAGGCATGGAACCACGACCAGCACATCGGCATGCGCATCATCGAACGGAAAGGAACGCGGCTCAGTCATGGTCCGCCCCCATCACTTGCGCGACGATGGCCTTGCGCTCCCGCTCCGTCTGGAACAGTGCCTCCATCGGCAGCGCCGCCACCGCACGGCGCCATGCCTCAAACCGCGCCCCCGCAGCCTCCAGCAGACGCTGCGGCAATTCCGCCTCCGGCGCATCGACCAGCAGGCCGACGCCGTGACGCTCCAGCCAGCGCCCCGTCTCGACCCGGCGCAAGGCGATCGGCACGGCCCCGTGCGCCAGCCCCTCGTAGAGCCGGTTGGGCAGCAACCATTCGGAATTGAGCCCCTCTTCGAAATAGTCGATGGCCCAGATGTAATCGACCTCGGCATAGAGATCGGGAAGCTGCGCGGGCGTGTAGGGCCCGAGGTAGCGCAAGCCGGGACAGGCCCTCACCTGCTCGGCAAAGTCGGGGAATTCGGCCGGGCTGGGGATCCCGGCAATCAGCACCTCCACCCGGGCGCCACTGACCGCCGCCGGACCCGGGACATCGGCCCTGGCGATGCGTGCCAGTTCGGCCAGAGTCCGGCGGCAGCGCAGCATGCCGAACCAACCGATGACAACACGGGGGGAAGCCTGCGCGTGCGCCCCGGCATGTGTCTCGGCACTGCCTCGGGGCTCGGCCTCGGCGCGGGTCTCTCCGCCTCGCCGTGCCGCGCGCTGGGTGATCGGCACCTTGTTTTCGACCAGCAGGACCGCCTTGTCATGCCCCTGCCGAGCCGAGAAATACTCGTGCGCAAAAGCCGGGGAACTCACCAGGACCAGGTCGGCACGGCGCAGCAGCTTGCGCTCGATCCACCGCATCAGCCGGGATTTGCATCCGGAACCGAGCATTAATCGGTGAATGTCCAGACACTCGTAAACCAGCCGCTGCCCGCGACGGCGCACCCGCCATGCCAGCACCAGCATTTCCAGGTTGCGCGCCACAAGAACCCGCGCGCCGTCGCAGGTTCGCTGAACGAGCCGGGGCGCGAGCAGGTTGCCGAGAACCCGGAGTGCCCGCTGAATAAGCCGGGCGTCGGCGGTTTTTCCAAAGTCGACGATCTCGTCCGGACTGCCGTCGGGCGGCGCCGCGTCCCCCCGCCGGAAGCCACCGAGCCTGACCGCGAGGCCTTCCTCCCGGAACATCGCCACGCGTCGCCGGACGGCGGCATCGTTCACGTCGTGTCCGAGATAGGCGACCGTAGCCGGCGAATATTGCTCCAATCTCATGCGAATATCCCGAAATCTACTCTCAATCCGATGAAAATCCTGTTCCCCGTCAAATCTCAGACAGGCATTGTACGGATGTCATCAGATCGAATTGAACTTCGGGATTATTTAATTCCCATCCCTCAAAGGCATCAATTCGAACTTCATCTGTTTTGGAGGAACATCTTGAACAGTATTATTCACAATCTTCCATACGATGAATTGATGGAAAACAGACCCAGGAAGATACTTCCCGATCCTGCTTTTATTCGCGAGATCATCTTGCGTCATCGCTGGCTGTTTCTCGGCACGTTCCTGGCAGTCGTGCTGCTGGCCGGCGGCGTGCTGTGGATCACCCCGAAAGTCTATTCGGCCACTGCGACCCTCCAGCTCGAACCGCGCGAAGGCCAACCGGTAAAGGTCAACGATCGCGGTGCCCTCGCCCCGGCGGACGACAACCTGATCGACACCGCCGTCATGATGATGCGCTCCCCGGCGCTGACGATTGCCGTCGTGCGCCGCCTTCACCTTGACCGGCGCAAGGGCTTCGGTCTTCCCGAAAAGCCGGGCACGGCAGACGGACCGATCGGTGGCGGCACCCAAGGCGCGGCGACCCTTGCCGAAGAGCGCGCCATGCTGCGGGTGCTGGCCCTCACCAAGGTTCGCCGGATCGGGGTGACCTACCTGGTCGATGTCACGGCGCGCACGGGCAATCCGGAACTTTCCGCCGAACTCGCCAACGGCATCGCCCAGACCTACATCGCGCTGAGCGCGCAGCACAGGCAGTCGCGCAGCCGCCAATCGGCCGAGGACGCGCAAGCCCGCGCGGAGACCCTGCGCCGCCAGGCCGTGGCCGACGATGCCACCCTGCAGGACTACATGGTTCGCCACAACCTGATGAGCGCGGAAGGCGCTACGATGGCGGAACAGGAAGTGTCCGAACTCAACCGCCAGATCGCCGAAGCCCAGGCCGCGCTGGCCGAACAGCGCGGGCGGCTCGCCGCCGCCCAGTCACAACTCGCGCGCGGCGGCGGCGGAGCCGACATC
The DNA here is from genome assembly GCF_006874585.1 of Sphingomonas sp. IC081. GTDB lineage: Bacteria > Pseudomonadota > Alphaproteobacteria > Sphingomonadales > Sphingomonadaceae > Novosphingobium. Next base: position 588,646 of record NZ_CP029761.1, on the reverse strand, counting down.
GGCGCCGCGCTGGCATCGGACACCGTGCGCCAGCTTCGCCAGCAGGAAGCGCAGGCCAGCGCCCGCCTTGCCCAGCTTGACGCCCGTTACGGCAACCGCCACCCCGACGTGATCGAGGCGCGCAACGAGCTTGACGACATCCATGCCCAGTTGCAGGCGGAACTCTCGCGCATCGTCTCGGGCCTGCGCGCGGATGTGCAGATCGCCCAGTCCCGACTCGACTCGCTCCTGGCCAGCCGTGGCGGCGCCCGCGGTTCGCTGGCCCAGAACAGCGCGGCCCAGGTCGGCCGCCTCGAGCTCGAACGCCGTGCCGAGGCCAGCCGCGCCATCTACAACGCCTTCCTCACCCGCGCCAAGGAAGCCGCCCAGGCTGGCTCGCTTGCCGATGCCGAAGCCAGCATTGCTTCGTCCGCCCAGGTGCCCGGCGGCCCGATCTCGCCAAACCGCAAGCTTGGCGCCCTTGCCGGCCTGTTTGTTGCCCTGGCGGCGGGCCTCGCCGCCACCGGCATTGCCGAGTACGCCGAGAGCCGGGTGTCCACCCGCAGGGACATCGAGCAGGCGCTGGGTGCCAGCTACATCGGTGCCATCCCTACCCTGCACTCGGCGGCGCGGGTCAAACGCGGCAGCATCGCGCCGCAGGACTATGTCGTGTCCCGCCCCTTCTCCATGTTCACCGAAAGCCTGCGCCACCTTGCCTCGGGCCTCGATCTGCTGGGAGCGGACGGCAAGCGTGTGGTGACGATCACGTCCCCGCTGCCCCGCGAAGGCAAGTCGACCACTGCCATGTGCCTGGCGCGCACGCTGGCGCTGTCGCATCGCACCGTCGTTCTGGTCGATGCCGACCTGCGCCATCACTCCACCTCGGACGCGCTGGTCCCCGGGCGTGAAGGCGAGGCCCTTCTGCGCGTGCTGGACGGCACCCTGCCAATCGACGAGGCGCTGACCCGCGATACGGCAAGCGGCCTTGTGGTGCTGACCACGCGGGGCGAGATGGGGGGCGGCGAAGGCATCTCCCGCGAGAGCATGATGCGGCTGATCGAGGCGCTGAAGGCGCGGTTCGATATCGTGATCTTCGATTCCGCGCCCCTGCTCGGGCTGGCCGAGACCCGCATCGTCACCCGGCTTTCCGATACCACGCTGGTGGTCGCCCGGTGGCGCCGCACGCCGCTGCGCGCGGTGGAAACGACGCTGGAGCTGCTGCGCCAGAGCGGCAGCACGATTGCCGGCATTGCCCTCAGCTTCCTCGATGCCCGCCAATATGCCAGCGCCGGCCTCGGCGACGCCTTTGGCTATCACAAGAAGTTCAAAGGCTATTATGTCGATTGAGCTTCGGGCGAACGCCGACCGGCCGGCTGTGGGTTGGCCGGTACAAGGCCGGCTCCGCAACGCATTGGATGCCTCGGCGGCATGACCCACCAACGCCCGGGCATCCTCTCGCCGCTTGTCTGGTCCACGGTGTCGAGCATCGGCACCCAGGCCCTGGCCTTTGTCACGTTCGCGATGCTCGCCCGGCTGCTCGGTGCGGCAACCTTCGGGCTCGTCGCCATGGCCGCGCTGGTGATCGACCTGTTGCTGGTGATCAGCGGCGCCGGCATCAACGAAGCCGTGGTCCAGCGGCGCGCGCTCGACGAGAGCGACGCTGACACCGCATTCTGGGCCAATCTTGCCTGCGGCATGCTGTTCACGCTGCTGACGATCGCGATTGCCCCGCTCGTTTCGCTGCTTTTTGGCCAGCCCGGCCTGACCCCGGTGATCATGGCGCTCGCATCGATCTTCACGATCACGCCGCTGGGTGCGATCCACACCGCGCGGCTGACGCGGGACCTCCGGTTCCGCTCCGTGGCCATCCGCAACCTCGTGGCGGCACTGGCGGGAGCGGCGGTCGGACTGCCCATGGCGCTGCTCGGCTTCGGGGTCTGGGCGCTCGTCGCCCAGCGCATCGCCTTTGCGGGCGCGCTGGTCCTGGCGGTATGGGCCTGCTACCCATGGTGGCCTCGCATGCGGTTCCGGCGGCAGACTTGCACCGAGATGATCCGCTTCGGCGGCTATCTCGGCCTGTCCCGCACGTTGAACCAGCTCAACATCCGCTGCGCGGAACTGATCAGCGGCGCGCTGATAGGCCCGGTGGCGGTTGCCTTCATTCGTGCCGGTTCGCGCGTGATGGAAGTGCTGAACCAAGTCACCTACACGCCGTTCCAGCAAGTCTCGATGCCGGTGCTCGCCCGTGCGGTCCACGGGGAGGCCGAGCACGGCGGGGTTGAGCATGGCAGGGTTGGGCACGGCGGGGCAGCACTGCGCGAAAGCTACCTTCAGCTCAGCCGCCTCTCCTCGTTCCTGATGTTCCCCGCTTTCCTCGGCTGCGTTACCATCGCCGATGAAATCGTCGCGCTGGTCTTTGGCCCCGGGTGGGAGCCGGTGGCCGACGCCATCCGCATTTTCGCCTGCGCGGTCGTTGCTTCGCAGATGAACAACCTGATCATTAGCGCCTTGGCCGCTACCGGCGAATCCCGCCAGGTCCTCTCGTGGACGACCTTGCAGATCGTCGCCGGCATCGCCGCTGCGGCCCTCGCCGCCCGCTGGGGCTGGCAGGCCATGCTGATGACCGGCGTGGCAAGAGGCTACCTGATCCTGCCTTACGGCTTCCATCTGCTGCGCAAGCACACCGGCATCACCCTGCACGAGGTCATCGCCAGCCTGCGGCCTGCCTTGTCGAGTTCGTGCCTGATGGCTGTGATCGTCCTGCCCGGCGTGCAATACTGCGAAAGCCGGATGAGCGAACCGGCGATCCTCGCGCTCTGGCTGCCGATTGCCGCAATGATCTACCTCGGCGCCTTCGCGGCGCAGGATCGCACGGTCTTTGTCCAGTTGCGCAGGTTGGCAAAGGCGCGAAAAGCGCGCTCGGCGGCGTAAGAGCGGTGGCCCGGCACCACCCAGCAAAATTCCGCTTGCCGTCCCCCGAGAGAGCCGCCACCAGACTCACCAAAGTGCTGATCTGAAAAGATAAGCAAGAGGCAACGGGTGGGAGCACACAGAGTGCGAATGGGATCAGGGCTGCTTTCCATACCGGCGCTGGCGCTGGGAATCTTGCTGACGATGCCCGCACCGGCCAGCGCCGGTCCGCAAAGCTCGGTCGAGGAGATGAGCGAAGAAGTCATGGTCAGCAGCGACGCCCGTCCGCATGACTTCTCGGACGAGGCGCTGCGCAAGAAATCGGCTGACTATAGCCTACCCGGCTACCGCTCGCGCCCGCCCGAGTTCGACCACTGGGCCACGGCCCTGCTGGCAGGCCTCAAGGCGCATTCTCTTCCCGTTGTCTCTGCCAGTCTTGCGAAAGAACACGGCATGGCCGCCCCCGCCATGCTCGATCTCGCGCGCGATTGGCTGAGAATGCAGGACTATGCCTGGCGATCCGGGTTTGGCTCGGACGAAGAAGCCGCCGCCGCGATGACCCGCCGGCTGCTGGATCACACCAAAGCCGCACAGGGCACACAGCTGTCGATCGAGATCGCCGCCGATGCCATGTGGCAGATCGACCATTGCACAGCGCACTTCGAACAGCTCGAACACATCGGCGCCGATCCGCTCGAAGCCTTGCGCGCCATTGCCAGCGTCACCCAGTGCCCCGTGTACCAGGCCCGCCTTGCCGCAGCCGATCCCGCCCATGCGGCCGCCACCCTAAGCGAACTCCTGCTGTCGGACGAAATGCGCAAAGTCCACGCGCTGCCGATTGCGGAGTGGCTGGCATCTCCGTCCGCGCTGGCCCGCGCGGCACCGTCGTCGCGCGATGCCCTGCGCCTGCGCATGACCCGAACGGCCATCGCCCTGGCCTTCGATACCGGGCTCGTTTCAGAGGGCCTTGCACTGTTCGACGGCCTCTCCGCAGGCGAACGACAGGCCATCCTGCCCGCAGTGCAGCCGGCGTTCGAAGCCGAAATAGACGATCTCCCGGTTGCCTTTCCCGCGCTAGCAGAGGGCGATCTGGCAAGTTCCATCGCCGCGGCCCTGTTCGACGCCGGGCGGAAGACGGAAGCCCGCGCTATCGTCATCGCCTCCCCGCAAACCGTCATCTGGCGTGCCATCGTTGCCTGTGGCTACCAGAGCAACACCCGCCCCGATGACCGGACCTTTGCGCAGGCTTGCCTGAAACGCGAAGGACTGGGCGAGGACGACGTCAAAACCGCCCCGCATGATGAGGTGGCCATCGACGGCATACTGCTGCTCCACGCGATCGACACTCCCGAGCGGGACCCTTACATCTATGCCGAAGCCGCTTTTTCCGGTTCGCAGCGCCCGAGCGCCGATGGCGCCACGGCCCGCCTGCGATGTTCGGTCTTTGCCGCTCCGCCGTTCCAGCAGATCTGCGCGCATGCACGCCGCTCCGTCACCTGGACCATCGAGCCTGACGACAAGCAGACCGAAGCCCGACGCGCCGCTGCGATAGCCAGGATCGATGGAATCGCCCTCGACGGCTGGCCCACCCTGCGTACCCGCATCGATGCCGGTCTGGCCAAGGCGCGTCTGGAATTTACCGAGGATCGCACGGATCCGGCGTGGCGAGATCGCCCAGCGCTGCGCGCCAGCCCGCCCGACTTTGCCGTCCATCCGCTGCCCCCGCAACTGCGCAGCGCTCCGGCGACCACGGGCAACGACCCCGCCGACAACGCCTACGCCGACAACGAAAAGAGCGCCCAGTGGCCAAAAGCCTGGGGCGAGCTGCCGCGCGGCTTCACGCCGGTCCGTTTCGAACGGAACGACAAGCGCGCCGTCGCCATCAGCCTGTCCGGGATGTTCGACCGCGCCGGTGAGATCAGCCCCGGCGGCTACTGGATCCACCTCAGCGACGATGGCGGCAAGACCTGGCAGGTGCCGCGCTATACCGGGCTCTCGTTCCACTTCCCCTACGAGGTGATGCGCCGCTCAAAGCTGCCGATGCTCGGCGAACAGGACCTGAAGATCGAAGTGGTCCACGCCGAGATCGACACCCGGTCGATCACCTATCCGCCCGTCGGCTTGCAGACCTGGCCCACCGAACGGGACCTCTTCCTCGACATCCCCATCGCTCGTCTCACCGCCGACAGCGACAGTGACGGCGTCACCGATCTTGCGGCGCGCCACCTCCTGCTGGACCGTCCGGCGCCGATGGCGCCGTTCCTCGTCGGCAGCGACTGGGCGCATTGCGGCGGTGTCACCCCCTCGATCACCGAACTGCGCCTTGCCATCCTTGCGCGGATCAACGGGGTCGAAGCCAGAGCGCTGATCGAACCCGTGGCCCGGGGCGGCTCAGTCCCGATGATCGGCGGCTGGTCGAGGATGGCTACCGGCGCCGCCTGGCCGCTGTTCCTCAAGGGCAGCGCAGCCGACTTTGCCTGCGCCCGCCCCACCACCATGCCGATCCTCATCTACGGTCCGCAAGGGGAGGACCAGCTTCAGCGCCAGACCCCCGACTTCCGCCTGCTGGAAATGCCGAACCTCGTCATGAACCGCGAACAGACACGGGGATACGCGGAGTGGAGCGCAGGCTGGGTTGGCGGCACCGTCCTGTTCTGGAGGGAGGGCGAGGGCTGGAAGCTTCGCGACATCAGCAGCTGGATCACCTGATCCCGAGACGTCCGCCAGCGGTTATCCCAGCGCCAGCACTTTGGCCGCCCGCCTGATCCGCTGCAACGCGGATGCCGGGCGATGCGCCCAAAGATCGCCGATCGGCGATCCCTGCCCCGCCGTCGCGGCGAAGAAATCCGCGACATCGGCCAGCAGCACCTGCAACCGGCGTTCCACCGCAGCCCGCGAATAAGGTGCAAAGGCCTCTGCTCCCGGTACCGGCGGGGCATCCCCGGACACCGCGCGCAGGATCGCCGCCACATCATAATCCGGCGAGTGGACACGGATCTTGCGGCAATTGAACCCGGGATCGAGATAGTCGGCCAGCGCATCGTTGACGCTGGAAAACACCACGCAGCCCTGCGCCATCGCTTCCAGCGGCGGCAGGCCGAACCCCTCGGTCGCGCCCACGGCAATCCAGTGTTCCACCGAATCGTAGAGGTAGACCTTGCTGCGCCGCAAGTAGGCACCAAGATCGTCGACCCAGCCATCCAGCACGGTCAACCGGCAACGCCCCTGCAAGGCGGGCACCAGGTCGTCCATCAGGTAGCGGGATGATTTGCGCGCCTGCACCAGCACGTCGATATCGCGGTCCCCCCGGGGTTCCGGGCCGGGATGGGCAACGATGTTGGGCAGCAAGCCAAGGTAGGAATTGGGTGCATGGCGCCCCCAGTAGCCAAGCGTGTGGCGACTGACGCAAAGGATCGGCACGCGCGGCGGCAGCTTCATCCCCCAGCCGCTGCTATGCGCGACATAGACGACGTCCCGGTCCTGCAACCGGTCGACCAGCTCGGCAACGTCGGGGCCCCAGTGCACGACAAAGATCGGTTCCTCGTCGGTGGGAATGCGCCCCGCCTCCCAGTCACCGAGATGGTCCTGCCCGGCGATCCGGGCGCGATAGTAGGCCTGGTGCACGCGCGTGACGGCCGTGCAGGCCCGCATGAAACGCATCTGCGCAAGATTGCCGCCGACGTCGCTGCGCGCATCGGGAAAAAGAAATACGAGCGGTCGCAAGCGGGGCTCCTAGGCTGGCCGGGATCGTGGCGGCGTGGTGGTGGAATGGGGCGGAGACGGCGATGCCGCCGGAATGGACAGATCTGTCGACGGGTGCATCGGCGCGTGGAGCGCCGCCATGATCTGGCGGAGCGCCCCCTGCCCTTCCTCCCCGCGCAGCCAGGGACTGGACGCACGGCGGGAGAAATCCAATCCGATGCGCTTCGCGGCCGCTTCGCGCAGACTGGTCAGCGTCAGCCGGCGCGAAACCGGATTGGCGGCGGTGATATGCAAGGCCCGCCGCCATTGCCGCCCCTTGAGCGCAGCGATGACCTCGAGATGCGCGAGTGCACCGGCCAGATTGTCCCGCCGCGCGCCCAGCAAGGGGGCTGCCTCCCCGGCCGTCCCGGCATCGACAGCGTCGAGCGCCACCAGCAGGCCTTCCAGATCCTGCGGCGACAGCCGGTGCGAGGTCGACGCCGCATGGCGCCGGTAATAATAGCCCGGCGCCGGGAGGAAGCGGTAGCGGGCACCGGCCAGCATCGCCCGCAGCACCAGATCGAAATCCTCCCCGATCCGCAGCCGTTCGTCATAACGGAGCCCGTGGCGGCGCATGAACGCCATGTCGAACAAAGGCTTGAGATAGCCCGGTGACACGGCACGGCTGCCGAACATGCTGCCCGCCAGGAATTCGTCCAGTCCGATGCGCCGCTCCGCACGCCACGCCTTGCCATCCGCAAAAAGGCCCGCGCGCAGGCCTTTTTCATCGCTCTGGAACTCCACCATGTTGGCGGCGCAGATTTCATCGCCATGGGCCCGCTGCGCGGCGAGCAGTCGTTCGACATGACGTGGATGGAGGATGTCGTCGCTATCAAGAATGGCCGCGAACCGGCCCCGGCAGGCGTCCAGACTGAGATTGCGCACGGCGCTGAGCCCGTTGCACGGGCCGCCGATCAGCCGCACGCGATCGTCCTGGGCGGCGTGCCATCGCACGATGTCCGTGGTGCCATCGGTCGAGCCATCGTCCACGACGAGCACTTCGATATCTGCCACGCTCTGCGCCCGCGCCGAAGCCAGCGCGGAACCGATGAACGGTGCCGTGTTGCGTGCAACGATCAGGATAGAAACTTCCGGCGGGTTCGTGGATCCGGACAAGGGCCATCATGCTCCGAGAGGATAACCGGCCGCGCAGCGCCGGTCGGGATCGGGAGAAGGACCAGCCAACCCCGGCAACGACATCGCAAGGCTAACGCAGGCAGCAGGCCCGGCGAATGGATGAAGGCTCCATTGTGGATACGGTTAATCGGCCGCACTCCGGACATCCACGGCGCTTTCAGCCAGTCTTACCACCATGCCCAACGTCAAAGACCCGTCCGCGATGCCGCATTGCAACGAATGGACGCGCGCGCCTGCAATACCGCCGGGAAACCGCTGGCTTTGGCGCGCCGCCGGACTTGGCGGCGCCTTGCTGCTGACGAGCGCCGCGCCAACGGCGGCTCCCCCTCCGACAACCGCTCCGCTGCCGCACCTGCCTCCCCTGGCCGCCCCGGCGTTCGACGAACGGTTCGAGCAGTTCGACCACGGCACCGACCAGGCACGACCGGCCCGGCCCCATCGCTGGCGGACCGTCTACGGCCATGGCGGCGGCCTTGCGATCAGCAACCGCGAGATGTCGGCCAGCAGCTTCGCCTCCGACGCCGCGTTTACCGGCGTGAACGGCGGGGTGGCAGGTGCCGTGCCGCTTGGCCTCGATCCCTTTGTCTTCCGGCGCGGCGAACTGACCATTCTCGGCCAGCCGACGCCGGAGAGGCTGCGCCCGCGCGTCTGGGGCAAACCCTATTATGGCGGTGCGATCACCACCCGGTTCAGCTTTGCGCAGAAGTTCGGCTATTTCGAGATCGAGGCACGGCTGCCCGCAGGCAAAGGCATGTGGCCCGCGTTCTGGCTTCTGCCGGTCAAGGGCACATGGCCCGATGCGGGTGAGATCGACGTGTTCGAAGGACTCGGCAATCCGCACGAGATCCACTGCACCGCGATCGCCGGCAAGCAGCGCACGACACGGCGCATCGCCCTGGCCTTTGATGCGAGCCGGGACTTCCACCGCTACGGCGTCTTGTGGACACCGCGCACGATCACCTGGTTCGTCGACCGGGAAGCCGTTGCCAGCACGGCCACCCCCGCCCCGCTCACTCAGGAAAGCGCCTATCTGATCGCCAATCTCGCGGTGGGTGGCAGCTGGCCCGGGCAGCCCGATGCCTCAACGCCCTTTCCCGGCCGCTATGCGATCCGGCGCATCACCGTCTGGCCGCTGGAGTAGTTGATCCGATTGCATCGAATCAACTACTCCAAGATTTCGGTATTGCGCGTTTTCCGAGCCATCAGGTAATTCCACCTGATTGGAGAACGCTCTAGCCGGACGCTGACGACTGCGGCTCGCGCCGGAAGCGCAACGCGATCGCCTGATCACGCCCGACCGGGAAACATCCAAAACCAAGCGCGATGCCCATCAGGATCGTCGGCGCCACCAATCCGGTGGGACGGATCAATTCCACCGGGGTCTTGGTCAGTTGCAGCGCCATGTAGGCGAGCCAGAAACAGGTCGGCAGCGAAGCCGTCAACACAAAGCGGCGTAACAGCGTCAGGCACCCTGCCAGCCAGGCAGCCAGCAGCGCCGCCAATCCCACCAGCCCGGTCTCGACCATGGTCTGCAGGAACGTGTTGTGAAACGAGAAACCCGTCGATTCCTGCCGCAACTCGAAATGGTGCCACAGGCCCACGGCATCGGGATTGTCGGCGTGCCAGAAGGCCGCATAGCCATATCCCAGCCAGGGCCGCTCGGCGATGATGAAGTGGGCCCGGAACCACAGGTACCCCCGCCCGGTGAGCCCGCTGTCCTTTTCGGACATCTGCTGAACGAGCGCGAGGATGGTGTCGAAAAAGCACAAGATCCCGACAAGCCACAGCACGATCATGCAGACGAACGCCAGTTTCACCCCGCGCGAACGCTCCCGCAGCAGCAGCAGGACAACCAGCAGCGCACCGGACGCCGCCAGCGCCGCCAGGCCCCCGGCCGAATTGGCGCGCACGGTCGTCCAGACGCACAATCCGGTCACCCCGAGGGCCAGCATCATGCGCAGCGGCGCGCGCTGTTCGGCAAACAGCGCCGCCATCGTCAAGGCGAGCAGGCTGGCGGTGCTCGCCGTGTCGGAAAAATAGTTCTTCACCTCTCCCCCGAGGCCGTAGAGCGCAAGGCTCTGGCCATTTTCGATCGGGCGCAACGGCACCAGCGCCAGGGTCAGCAAGGTGTAGACGGCATAAGCCACGAACAACCCGGCCACCACGGCGCGCGGCCTGCTGGACTGTGACAACAGCAATCCCGCCATGATCGTGAGGGCCATCTGTACCGCAGCGCGCAGCGTCACCATCGGGAAGACCGACCAGCCGACCGACGCCAGCGCGAAAAGCGGAATGACCAGGAACATCCAGCACCGCGTAAAGACCGCCCGCACCTGCTCGGGCCGCAGGACGGCGTAAAACGCGGCAAGCAGCAGAAAGGCCAGCGCCCCGGGCATGCCGAAGTTGGCAGGGATACGCGCCATGACGATCAGCCCGGCCAGCCCCCCGTCCTGAACATCGCGCCGCGCCAACCAGACGGCCAGCGCGCTGCGGCGATCGCCTTGCGGGTGGTACCTTCCTTCGGATCGCCGGGCCGTGGCGATTGTTCGGCGCCGGACATCCATTACCCCACCCGTCATGGCTTGCCCCTCTTGATCGCGACGGCGTGCAGATGCCGTGCCAGCGGCGCTTCGCCGTGGCGGTACGCGCTGCCTTCCCTTGCGGTAACACGCAGGGCCGGCACCAGGATCGGCAGCGCACCATCAGGGGCCGCCTTGTCCAATACCGCCTGCAAGGCGCAAACATTACCGGTGGAATGCATCGATACATGCTTTCGAAGCCGCGGCACCCGATGGCGCCACGGCTTCGATAACTTTCCCGCTATGCGGCGTCGACCGCAGGGGACCGGGGATTGCTCCGCTTTGGATGCGATCAGGGCAAGGCCTGCCTGCCCCGGCAGATCAGGCCACCAGCCCCATCGATGCCATGTATCCGCTGTCGTTCACGAACGTGATGTCACTCATGTCGATGTGCGCGCAGCCAGTGAGCGTGATCTTGTCGGTGCCGACGGTGACGATGGTGTTGGCGCCCTGGGTAGTGATGGTGACCGAACTGGTCGGCGTGCTGACAAGGACCAGCTTGTCCTGCCCCGCCGTGAAGTCGGTGACGGTGTCGATGCCGAAACCGCCCGTGAAAACAAACTGGTCGGCCCCGACACCGCCCGTCAGCGTATCGTTGCCCGCCCCCCCGGCGATCATGTCGTCACCGGCGCCGCCGTCGATGATGTCGTTGCCGGCGCCGCCCGCCAGATGGTTGGCCCCGCTGTTGCCGAAGAGCTTGTTGGCAAGCTCATTGCCCGCACCGTTGACGTCGGCCGTCCCGGTCAGTCGCAGGATCTCGACATTGGCCGGCAGCTTGTAGGTGATCGAGGCCTGGACGGTGTCGGTCCCCTCGCCCGCCTGCTCGACAACGGTGGTCGTCGTGTTGTCGACCACCATGACATCGTCGCCCTTGCCGCCGATCAGGGTGTCGCTACCGCCCTGCCCGTCGAGATAGTCGTTGCCGCCAAGGCCGCTGAGCACATTGGAGCCGCTGTTGCCGATCATCCGGTTGGCATCGGCATTGCCGGTCGCGGTAATGTCCGCCGTACCGGTGAGGCGCAGGTTCTCGACCGCGTTCGGCAGGACATAGGAGATCGACGTCTGGATCGTGTCGGTGCCCTCGCCGGGATTTTCGATCACCCGGGTCATCACGTCGTTGACGACATAAGTATCGTCTCCGGTGCCTCCGATCAGGGTGTCATTGCCGCCCTGCCCGTCAATATAGTCATTGCCGGCAAGCCCGGTCAGCACGTTCGCGCCCGAATTCCCGAACAGGCGGTTGGCCAGTTCGTTGCCGGTGCCGTTGAGCGAGGCATCGCCTGCCAGGGTGAGGGTCTCGACATTGGCGGGCAGGACGTAGCTGACCGAAGCGACCACGGAATCGCTGCCGCCGCCGGCACTTTCGTTGATCTTGTCCTGCGCATTGCCGACCTGATAGACGTCGTTGCCGCTCGTGCCGGTGAAGACCTGGGGAGCGGCAGTCTGCGCCGGCGGCGTGGCCGACGCGGTCGCCGACGCGGCCTTCACGAAGTCGCTGCCGTCATACGTCGTGTGCTGGCCGTTGATCGTCGTCGAAACGGTATCGACGGTGCGATAGGCCTTCACGTAGTCGATCTGCATCTCGCCGGTGCCGGTCTGCGCATCGGGGCCTCCGCCCCAGCTGCCGCTGCCACCGACCGCGAGGTTCATCAGCAGGTACATTTCCTTGTTCATCGCCGCAGGGGTCGGCTGTTCGGCAACCGCGACGCCATCGATGTAATAGATGACGCGGTCGGAATTCCAGTCGACACCGTAGGTGTGGAACTGCGAGGTATCGACGACCACGCGGTCCTGGACCGAGGTGTTGGCGGTACCGTCGGTGCCGTGGGTGGTGAGGTAGACGACATTGGGATCGTTGCCGAGCATCTCGAACACGTCGAGCTCCGGCGGCCACGAACTGTCGGTCGGCAGCAGCCAGAACGCGGGCCACATGCCGGCGCCATCAGGCAACTTGGCACGGATCTCGAAATAGCCGTACTGCTGCGAGAACGTGAACTTCGAGGTCAGCAGGCCCGAGGTGTAGGTATGCCCGTCGACATAAGGCAGGACTTCGGCGCTGGTCGGCGCAGCAGTGATGGTCAGCACCCCGCTGTCGATCGAGAACGGATTGACGCCCAGCGCCTTGGAGCCGGTGCCGGCCCAATCGGGATCCATGTAGATCTCCGATTCACCCGTCAGCGTGTGGCTGGCAATCGTGCCCGCACCGCCATGGCCATATTCGGTGCGCCAGGTTCCACCCTGACTATAGAGGCTGAGCGAATTGAAATCGTCGGAGAACGACAGTTTCAGCTTCGAGGTGTCGAGTTGATAGGTGAAGTCACCGGAAGTCAGGTTGCCGGCGGTGACGCCGCGCAGCACCAGCTTTTCGCCATTGGCGAAATTGAGCACGGTGTCGGCGCCGACCTGGCTGGCGATCGACTTGATCTGGCTGAACGCGGTGATGCCGTAACCGCCAAGGCGGATCTGGTCGAGCCCGCTGGTGAAGTCCTGGATAACGTCGCTGCCGTTACCGGCGCTGATGATGAAGGTGTCTGCACCATCGCCGCCGACGAGGACGTCGTTGCCCTTGCCGCCGTCGAGTTGCTGGTCGTACTCGTTGCCGACGATGACGTTGTCGAGATCGTTGCCACCGCCGTACCAGGCGTTCTTGCCCTCGAGAACGAGGTTTTCGACGTTCGCCTCAAGAATGTGATAGACGCTGCTGCGGATCGTATCGACGCCTTCGCCCGCCAGTTCGACCACACGGTCCTTGAGCGACGAGATGCAGTAGATGTCGTCGCCCAGACCGCCGGTATAGGTGTCCCCGCCGCCATAACCACGCATGATGTCATTTGCGGTCGTACCCAGCAGATTGTCCGCCGCCGACGTCCCGTAAAAGACCTTCTTCGAGGCTCCGGAGTAGTTAAGTACAGTTCCAAGAGCGTTCGTATAAGGAAAAGCCATAATTCAAAACCCCAGAATTACAGGGAAATGTTCCCTCGTCTCTGGAATTGGCTTTTATGCGCGCGCCGTGGAACGGCGATCTAAAGATGGCAGTTAATCGATGTCAACGATTGCATTCACGCCGAACGAACGCTTTTTCGCGATAAAGTCATGAAAATAGTTGAAATTATTTTCATGAAGTCTGCCTTGCGACGTTCCCCCAATTCAGCAAGAAAAAGCATCGCGGCAATGGTCAAAAGGCTGGCCGACAGCGCTCCAACGGGGGTGGCGACCCACTGCGGCCACAATGCACCGATCAGAACCATGACTGGTAGATGCATGATATACAGGGTAAAACTCGCCCCCGCGAAGTAGCGCACGAGCTTTTCGAACCAGGCCGGAAAGAAACTGTAGGTAGTTTCCACCGAGGCAAAAACGACGATCGCTCCGCCCAGCAGCAGCCCCAGACCAAAGTAGTACGCCATGCTGGGAATCAGCCTGTCAACGGCGGGCCATTCGAACAAGGGAATGGCTGAAATTCCAAGGTATTTCCTCCATACGACACTCGCCAGAAGCAGTCCCGCAAAGAGCGTCCAACCCATGGCCGGGCGCAAACGCCGCCCCCGCAAGACCAGCCGATGAATGAACACGCCCAGTAGCCAGAGCGGCAAGGCAACCACGATTCTCGGCCCCACCACTGCACACCACGCCATGGCAAGCACGATGCGCACAGACCCCCTGGCAAACACCAGGAAGGCGAAGAGCGCATAGTAGGCGACCTCATAAGCCAGTGACCAGAACGGTGCGCCGGTGACGATCGTCGCATGGTCGAACCACAGTTCGTTGGTGAAAGTGAGATAACGCAGCACTTCGAACCAGCCCGGCGGCACGCCCCCCAGCCCCGCCGCCTTGGCTCCGTCCGGCGCGGCCGCCACGTAGACTTGCGGCACCAGATAGGTTCCGAGCGCATAACAGACGATCAGCACCAGGACTGCCAGCGGAATCACCGAGTACATCCGCAGCGCGCGCGCACGCACATAACTGCGCCAGTCACGCTCCTTGAACGTGACGACATGGCTGATGACAAAACCGGAAAGCACGAAGAATATCGCCACGCCTTCCTTGGCGCTGTGCCCGACGATGACCGGCAGGTCGATGCGGTAGACCTGTCCGGCATGGCCGACAAAGACCAGCAATGCAGCAAAGAGCCGCAAGAGATCGAGAAAAAGAGATAGATTTCGGCTCATGCCGCCCCCCGGAAAAACGAAATCAGCGAACGCTTCCTTAGGGAACCGTTGGCGTGCCGTTCACTGTGCCGGATTTATGAGGGCATCGCGTGACCGCTCAAACTGCAAGAACCTCCAAAACCCACCAAACAATGACCGACCAGCCCCCCGCTCCCCCCTCCCCGCCACTGCTACCGCCGCCGGCAGCCTCGTTGCACGACCTGGCCTCTGCCGGCCTTGAGGCCGGCCAGAGCATGATCGCTGCTTCCGCGGGCGCCGCCAGTTCAGCGCCGGTGTCGATCGATGCCGCGGCCTTCACCCAGCTCGGCGAACTGTTGGTAGCTCTGGCACGCGCAGCCAGACGATGCGGCGGCGAGGACTGCTTCGCCCGTCCCGTCAACGGTGTCCGCAGCTGGGTCCCGTCACAGGTGCTCGACGAAACCGCGCGGCGGATCGAGGCACTGGAACACGAGAGCCGGACCTTGCGGGAAGCACTGACGACCATCGCACAATCACGGCCGGCCTTGCTGCCCCGCCGCTCCCCGGGCACTCCGCAGAGCATAGCGCTTGCGGCACTGGAGGCCTTTGCGAAAGCCGCCCGCTGAACCGCAATACCCGCGGCAACGACCACCTGTCCGGGACGAACCCCCGGACAGCCTCAATGGCACCTCAATGGCGGGGCGTGAGCACTGGAAGCGGGGAAGACGAGCGCTCGCACGCCCGCATGGGCTGCTTACCCTTTGATCTCAGACGAAACCAAGCACCCAGGCAAGCAGTGCCCAGCAGGCAAGGCTGATCACCAAGCCGACCAGCCATCCCCGCCACAGGATCGGTCCTGCCCCGAAACCCGCCGCCCCCTGCCCTCGCGGCGTGACTTCATCGGGACCGGCGGGAAACTCAGCCATGCCTTCGCCTTGTGATTGCAGGTTGGACTGCCCCCGATCGGTGGCGGCATGATTATGCCTGCGCCCGGATGCCACAGGCGGTTGCGGTGTGATCTGGGGAGAATTGTCAGCGGATGGCATGAGGCAATACCACATGGAGCGAGCCTGAGCACGGACGCCCCCATGCATAACGCGCTGCGGCGCAACAGAGCAAGCGTGAACCGCCTTATGCGTGCGGCACGACGTCGATGCTTGCCCCTTCCCGAGCCGAAGGCTGGATCAAACCGTGCAAGCGTTCAGGCGAGCACGGCTGCACTCGCCCCCGCTTCCTTCGCCAGGCGGTACAATCGTTCAAGCATTTCATCGGCCAGGCCAGCCCGCCGGGAGGGATTGCTGACAAACGGATCGCGCGTGGCCAGCTCCACCAGAGCCTGCGCCGTGCGTTCGGGGCTGAAGCCGAGCAACCGCCGCGTGACCGGCACCGCTTCAAGCACGCGCTTGGCCTGGCGCCGGACCAACGCCACCTTTGGCGGCGCGGCAATACGCGCCCGAAATTCGGCAAGCGCTGCCTCGGGATCGAGCGCGATCATCGTGCCAAACGGCTCGGGCCGCTTGCCGAAACGCAGCAGGGGCATGGGATCCGGCGGCGGCACGAGCGCGACAGTCACGTCCATGTCCAGCGAGGCCGCCCAGTCCGCCCATTTCGCCGTGGAGAAATTGCGCGAAACGGCAAAACCTCGCCATGGCACGCCGAAAGCATCCGCCAGGATGGCCCCGTGCAGCGATTCCGTCAGCACCAGCCGCGCACCGGCCAGCGCCGCGATCACGTCACGCGGAGAGCCCCGGGGATCAACGATATCGAAACCCGCCAGTTGCGCGGCCCGGGACCAGCCCGGGAATGCCAGCGTTTCATAATGCGGCATGACCACCGTTCTTGTGGTCGACGGCCTGGACGCCAGGTCCGCAAATGAGGGCGAACGGGGAACAAGCACCGCACCGTCCGTCAATGCCCGATCCGCCGGAAGTCCGAGCGCCCGCGCACTTACCGGGCCGCGCACGCAGTGGTAGCGCACATCGAGCCCCTGCCAGCGCGCCGGATCGGAATACCCCGCTCCACTGGTGAAGACATGCAACCGGGAACATCCGGCCGGATCGATGCCGATGATGGTACCGATCCCCACAAAAGCGGTACCATTGCCCGTCCCTGTGCCCGGCAAGGAGACATCCTGCCCGAACAGCCCAGGCGCAAGCTCAGGCCAGAGCAAGGGATTGAGATCGTCCCCGAAATTCGGAACGGCGGGCTCGTAGTGTAGCAACCTCATGCCTGCCCTCCAGCCTTCGGGCGCACCGGCAACGCCCATCCGGCGATCCGGCCGGCGCGCAGCACACTGCTCGCCCCCCTCTTCGTCCCTGACGCCATGACGGCATCAGGCATCACGAGAATTGCGGAAAGCGGACTGAACATAAGGCCACAAGTCTCCATCTGGTCGAGCGATACGAACCAAGCGCACACATGCAGGAGCCCGGGCCGGAGCGATGCATCGCAATGCTTGATTGCCCGCACAATGCCCGTGAAATTCCCACCCCCTTGCACACCGGCCCACCCGATCCCGGATTACCCACCTCCATACCGAGCGCCCGACCGCCCCCAGCCGCCATGCGGTGAGCCGCATGCACCAAACCGGACGCTGCGGTGCACAACGCCCCTATGGAGCCGGATGCAGCGCCCGCGACCGCCAAAGCGCAGCTTGTGTTCCCGATCGAAGAATGGACAAGCAATATCTTGCACGGATTGAATAATATCAAACACAGAACGCCATCACCATAACCGTAAATATCCAAATCGGATCTTATAGTCATGACATCAACCGAAATCGGACCTCGCCCAACATTGTAAACAATGAATACCAAGATGTATGCTTATCGAGTCGTCAACGCTTTCCTTTTTGCGATGCACGGGGCCGGAAATCCGGCCCCTTCTGCGCGGATCGGGCTGCGGCGAGGACAAGGAGAAACGGCAGCTTCGTCACGCGAAGGGGGGGTCGTCCACGCCAATCTCGCTCGCTAACGCGCCTCCATCGGCAGGCGTGAATTGCTGGCACGCATCCCTGTCCATTTCCGGAGTCATAACCGGAAGGATAGGCAGCGGACCAGATCCGTTAAGCTATTCCAGGAGGCATCTATGGGCAAATTTGTAGGAACTGCGGGCAGCGACCGCATCAGCGGTACTGACGAAGGCGATGCGATTTTCGGAGGCAAGGGCGTCGACTACTTGTACGGCGGCGCCGGGAATGACTGTTTTGTCATCAATCTCTATGACATGGACCCCAGCCTGTCGAACAATGCGCGCCTCGGCGCGCAGACCCAGGACGTCATTTATGACTTCTACGGCGCTGGCGGCTGGGAAGGTGGCGGCAACAACGACTTCATCTATCTTGCCAATTTCGGCGCGGGATCGACGCTGACGTTCGCGGGATACGGTACGGACGGCACCACGCAATCGCAGTATTACATCATCCACAGCGCCACGACCGGCCTCGATTACACGATCGCGATCGGTTCGATGAATGGCAAACTGCTCGGCGCCGGCGACTTCAACTTCTACAACTGAGCAGACCAAGGCCCGCAAATGCGAAGCCTGCGCGCGGAAGGAACCAACACCTTCCGCGCGCTGTCGTTTGTTGCAAGGCAACTCCAAACAGCGCTGCGATGCGACAAGGCCGCCAGATCGGCCAGAGCGCAAGGTACGGCAATAACACATGTCGACCGTCCAGAGGGTGCACCCCGGCCACGGGGGTAACCGTATATTCCGCTTTGGGGTAGCGCTGCTGCCAACTCTGCCTGAACAACACAGCGAATACTACGCCATCCAAAGTATAAAACCCCATTTTCAATCCAAACCGGACCATACAGGTCCAAACAGGATCGGATTTAGGCCCATTATGCTTTGCCGCCAGAGCGCTTTCCGCGCCACAATTTCTGCGGCACCTACCGGGCTGAAGCACCATCCCGGGTTTGTTCCGGAGAATTCATCACGTGGCCAAGCTTGAGATGACAACGATGCGCAGCCTGCTGCTTGCACTCCCTCTATCGATGGCTCTCCTCTCGGGCGGCTGCTCCAGCGCGGGGGAACTGCCGGTGCGCACGCTTGGGCCAGGAGAAACCGCCTATGCCCTGGGCAGCGGAGACAAGCTGCGCATCACCGTCTACGGCGAAGACAAGCTGACCGGCGAATACATGGTCGACAGCGGCGGCTCGGTCGCGTTCCCGCTGGTGGGCGCGATACAGGCACGCGGGCTGACCGCATCAGCGCTGGCAGAAAGGATCGCGGGCGCCTTGCGCCAGGGCTACCTTGACGCCCCCAGTGTTTCGATCGACGTGCTGAACTACCGCCCCTATTACATCCTCGGCGAAGTCAGCAAACCGGGCGAATATCCGTATGCAGACAGCCTGACCATCTTCAGCGCGGTGGCCAAGGCGGAAGGCTTCACCTACCGCGCGGACGAACGCCGGGTCTTCATCCGCCACAAGGACGAAGCCGGAGAGACGCTCTACCGGCTGGACGGCGCCACCCCCGTGCTCCCGGGCGACACGATCCGGGTGCTGGAACGCAAGTTCTAGTGGATTGACCGGAACGAAAGAGTCCAGTTGGGGATTCCCACTGGCTTGCTGGCGTGTCAGTCTCGGAGGATGCGTGATGGGATCAGCTTCATCGTTTCGGCCTCCGACCGTCAACGCCTGCACGACATCGTGTCGGCGCCCTTGAGTCCACAGAAACATGTCTGGCGCGCCCGTATCGTTCTTTTGAGCAGCGACGGCCTGGGCACCTCGGCGATTATGACGGCAACAGGAAAGTCGAAGACCTGCGTGTGGCGCTGGCAGGAGCGTTTCATGCACGAAGGCGTCGATGGCCTGCTCCGCGACAAGTCCCGTCCGCCCGGCAAGGCGCCGGTATTGCCCAAGCGCGTGGCCGAAATTGTCCGGCTTACGCAGGAACCGCCGCCGCATGAGGCAACCCACTGGACGGCGCGCGCGATGGCCAAAGCGGTCGGGCTTGCCGTTTCGACAGTGCAGTCGATCTGGAAGGCGCATGGGCTTGCTCCGCATCGCTGGCGCAGCTTCAAGCTGTCGAACGATCCGGCTTTCGCCGAAAAGCTCACCGAGATCGTCGGCCTCTATGTCGATCCCCCCGCCCATGCGGTGGTCCTGTCGATCGACGAGAAATCGCAGATACAGGCGCTCGACCGCACCCAGCCCGGTCTGCCGATGAAGAAGGGCCGCGCCGGCACCCTGACCCATGACTACAAGCGCCACGGCACGACCACGCTGTTCGCTGCGCTCAATGTGCTCGACGGAACCGTGATAGGGCAGAACATGCAGCGCCACCGCCACCAGGAGTTCATCCGCTTCCTCAATCGGATCGAGCGTGAAGTACCCAAGGGCAAGGCGATCCACGTGATCCTCGACAACTATGCCGCACACAAGAAGGACAAGGTCCAGGAGTGGCTCGCCCGCCATCCGCGCTGGACTTTCCACTTCACGCCGACATCTTCCTCATGGCTCAATGCCGTCGAGGGCTTCTTCGCAAAGCTGACCAGGCGGCGCCTTAAGCACGGCGTCTTCCACTCCGTCGTCGACCTCCAGGCTGCCATCAACCGGTTCATCCGGGAGTACAACGCCGACAACCCCAAGCCCTTCATCTGGAAGGCCAATCCGGACGAAATCATCGCGGCTCGAAATCGAGGGTTCCAAACGTTGGAGTCAATCCACTAGCACGGTGCGCACGCGCATTCCCTCAGGCGGCGGGGCCGCGGCCCTTCCCGTCCGCCACCGAAGACGCCCGCTCGCACTGGCCCTTGCCGGCGGACTTGTGGCGCTGCCCACAGTGGTCGGCGCGCAAACGCTGACGCCGCCAATACACGAGCCGGACGATGCCGCGGGCAACCGCAAGATCGCCGGATATGCCTCAATCGGATATGAACTCGCGGGCCTTGATGTCTTTCCCGAACTGGCTTTCGCCGCACGCGGCGACAGCAACGTCTTTGCCGACGACACGCGCCGCCGATCGGATATCGCCCTCTCGCTCGCACCAAAAATCACGGCAAGGCGCCTGACCCGGTCAAGCCGGACGACGCTGGAGGCAGATGCCCGCATCAGCCGCTTCGGATCGCTCGCCAGCCAGGATTCGAACGAATTTGCGGCCTCTGCCTCCTATACCCGGTTCGCCGGAGCGGGCGATTCCATAACGGCCAGCACCTCCTATCGCCGGGAGGTCGTACAGCGCGGCACGGCCGAGAACGACCTGCCTTTCGGCGACCCGCTGATCCGGCGAGCGATCCAGACCGCAATACAGGGGCACAAACGCTTCAACCGGCTCGCGATCGACGGCGCCGCCCGGTTCGTGCACATGCGCTATGAGGAGGCCCGCCTGGGCAATGGCCTGGCGATCGACCAGAGCTTTCGCAACGGTGAGCGCTATGCCGTCCAATTGACGGCGAGTTACGAGCTCAGCGGTCGCACCACGCTGTTTGCCGGCGGCAGCTACGACCATTTCGATTACCGCATGTCGCCAGCCCTCACCAACCGCGATGCCGACGCCTGGAGCGCGGCTGCCGGGGTCAGTTACGAAGTCAGCCGGGTGCTGATCGCGCAACTGGCGCTGGGCGAGCGGCAATATGATTTTGTCGATCCGGCACTAGGGCGATTTTCCGGGCTCTCGATCGCGGGGCAATTGCGCTACTTTCCCACACGCCTGCTCTCGATCCGCGGCAGCATCGAGCAGACCAGCACCACCAGCCCCTACGATCTCGTCGGAGCGGTCACGTTGACCACGGCCCGAATCGAGGGTGAGTACGAGATGCGCCGCGCCCTGTCGTGGGTCGGCAAGGTGCAATTCACCGCCGAGGACTATGGGTCGAAGGACTATTCCGCGCGCAGCCTCTCGATTTCCGCCGGGCCGCGCTGGCGCCTGAACCGATGGCTCAGCGCTGAAGCGACCCTTGGCCATGATCGCCGCTTCACCCAAGGCATCGCGCCATTCCCTCGCTATTCCCGCACTTATGCGCTGCTGACCATCACGCTCGCGCCATGATCGCAATCCCGCTTCCCCGGATTATGCCTCGCCGCGTACAGGAACTGGCCGAAACACCGCCCCCGCGCGCGGCGCGCTTCATGTATTCCGCCCTGGCCACGGTGATCGCCGCGCTCGCGAGCGTGCTGCTGGCCGGATCTTCGGTCACTTATGCGCCGCTGCACGCCGCCGTCCCGCACCAGAACACGATCGGTCCACCGCGCGCAGGAACCGACAATGTGCCGCCCATGACCGTGCTGCCCGGAACGCCTGGTGGCGATGGCGATCCATCCACCGAAATCGATAGCGATTCCGCCCGCACGTTGAACGCGGCGGCCGCGTTCGTGCCGCTGGGACCGGATCACCCCACTTCGGTCAGGTTCTCGGAAAAGAGCGGCGATTTCGCACGTGCGCTCGATTGCCTTGCCTCCGCCGTGCTTTACGAAGCGGGCGACGATCCGGCGGGGCAGGCCGCCGTGGCACAAGTCGTCATCAACCGGGTGCACCACCCTGCGTTTCCTCGCACCGTATGCGCGGTGGTCTACCAGGGATCGGAGCGGGCGACCGGCTGCCAGTTCACCTTCACGTGCGACGGCGCCTTGCGGCGCCTGCCCTCGCCCGCCGCCTGGCAACGCGCCCGCAAGCTGGCCGAGTCCTTTCTGGAAGGCCGCGCGGAGCCCGCCGTCGGCCTCGCCACCCACTACCACACTGACTGGGTTCATCCATATTGGAGCGATAGTCTCGACAAAGTGGCGCGTGTCGGCACGCACCTGTTCTTCCGCTGGCGCGGCGACTGGGGGCGCCAGCCGGCCTTCACCGCCATTCGCGTGGGACCGGAACCTGTCGAACCCGAACTCGCCGCACTATCCCAAGCGCACCGCAATGCGCCCCCCGGCAACGACAGTGCCCTCGCTCCGACAGGAGCTGCCGAAACGAGCGGACGCCCCGTGGCTGCCGAAATGATCGCGACTGGCCCTGGCGACCACTTCATCCAGACCGATGCCGGCGGCAACGGCGGCAACCTCGCGATAGGGGCGCTGGACCTGTGCCGAGGGCAACTGCGCTGCAAGGTGATTGGCTGGGACCGGCGCGCGGAAGCCTACGGCTCCCCTGCCACGCCGCTGGTGCGCACGGTATCGTTCCTTTACGTTCGCGATGTCCGCACCGGGGTGGAAGTGGTGCTGTGGGACTGCGCACGCTACAACCGACCGCTCGACAGCCAATGCCTTTCCGCAGGCAATCGCCACTGGATCACTTTCACCGGCAGCCTGGCCCGTAAACGCACAGACAGCGCCGTCGAGGCACCCAATTAACGAACATTTCGGGCCACTGGGACGCACGTCGGGCTGATGGCCCTGCGGAGGCAACCTCGGCCCAAATTGCCCGCCATTTGGGCGCCTCGATGGTGCCGCTTATGAATTAACGGCCTTGGCGGCGCAGCCTCCATGCGACCGGGCATGGCCAGCCCTGCTCCATGTTGGAGCAATGGGCCCCGTCTTCGCCCCATCTACGCCCAAAACGGTTCCACTAGCGCTTCATCGTCAGCCCGAATTCCGAATACTCCATCTCAGGAAAAGAACCGATACGCCGCGCGACCAGCAAGGCCGATCGGTTCCGGAATGGCTGGTGACGTCGTGCACGCCCAACCACGTCGGGGGGACAACAGGCCTTGAGGAAACCGATTTCGGATTGGCAGCAGCGTGCCCAGCAACGATCCGCGCCGGCGTCCATGCTGGCGCTTGTACAGGGTGCCGGGCATACGCCGCAGACCACCTCGCCATCGCTGCCGCGCAAGCACGGCGCGATGCACCATGTCCTTCTGGCAGCAACCATCCCCGCCGTGCTCCTGACTCTGCCGGTGATCCTGGCCTCTCCGGCCAGAGGGGAGACACTGGCGGAAGCAATCGACATCGCCTTCCGCCAGAATCCATCGCTCGCCGCCGGTCGCGCCGCCACCCACGCCGCGGAAGAACGGATCGCCCAGGGCAAGGCCCGGTTCGGCCCGACGCTCAGTGCCGATGCCGCCTACACGTTTGCCTTGCGCCGCGTCAGCGTGAACGGGGAGACGACGATCCGCCAGCACGGATTCACGCCTGACTTCTCGGCATCGCTGGAACAACCCCTGTTCACGTTTGGCCGGCTCAGCGCCCAACGCCGCGTGGCCGAAGCCGGTTACGGCAGTTCGATGGCGGATCTCCACGCCGCAGAACAGCAGACGATCGCTCAGGTCATCGTCACCTATGCCAATGTGCTGCGCGACCAGCAACTGGTCGACATCGCGCGCGAAAACCTCACCCTGCTGACCGAGCAACTCGACCAGACGCAGGCGCGCTACGGCGCCCGCTACGCCACCGAGACCGATCTGCAGCAGACCCGCAACCGCATCTTCAGCGGCCAGGCCCAGCTCGAACTGGCGCAGGGCAACCTGCAGGCCAGCCGCAACGGCTTTCGCAACCTCGTCGGCCGCTATCCGCAAGGCCTTTCCCCCTTGCCGCAACTGCCGCCTCTCCCGCGCACGATCGAGGATGCCCAGGCGATCGCCGCCACGTCCAGTCCGGTGCTGGAGGGCGCCCGCATGGACCTCCTTGCCGCCCAGCATCAGGTCGCCGCCGCGCGCGGAGCGACCAGGCCTTATCTCGGCCTCAAGGGCGCGGTGTCCCGCACCCCGCTCTCGATCGAAAGCGACGACCTGCGTGAGATCGACACACAGGTGCAAGTCGCCGTCACCGTGCCGCTCTACTCGTCCGGCCTGCTGTCCTCGCAAGTCCGCGAGGCCAAGCAGAACGCCGACAGCACCAGCCAGCAACTGGAACAGACCTCGCGCGATCTGCGGGAAAACGTCGCCAGCTACTGGGACCAGCTGGCCGCCACCCGGCGCGCCCTTCCCGCCTACGCCCGCGCCGTGTCGGCCGCGCAAGCTGCGCTGGAGGGCGCCCGGCAGCAGCAATTGGCCGGACAAGTCACCTCGCTCGACGTGCTCGATACCGCGCGTGACCTGCTGACGTCCCGGCAGGCATTGGCCCAGGCCGAAGCCCAGCTCTACGTCGCCCATGCGCTCCTGCTGGGCAGCATGGGACAGCTGCGCCCGGAGAGCTTCTCGCCAAACAGCCCGGCCTTTGACCCGGCACCTTACGAAACGCTGTTCTACACCGGCCTGCCAACCGGGCCGGTGATCGAGGTCCTTGACGTGATCGGCTACGACGCGGGGCACAAACGCACGGCCGTCGCAGTCGAACACGCCGAGGAACCGGGCCACGACATGCCGCCCGAACCCGCAAGGGCGCCGCAGCAATGACCGGCAGGCCCACCCGCCCCGCCCCTGTGCCCAGCCCGGGCCGATCCCATGAGGAGACGGCGTGATGCCCAATGGCGAAAACCTCTTCGCGTCGCTCAAGGCGATGATGCGCACGCTGCTGCCGGTGCTCTGGCCGATCTTGACGTTCAGCGCGGTATTCAACGTGCTGCTGCTGGCGGGCTCGTTCTTCATGCTGCTGGTCTATGACGACGTTCTGGCCAGCCGCAGCGTGCCAACGCTGAGCGGACTGCTTCTGATGGTGGCGCTCGCCTATCTCGTGCAGGGCGGGATCGACGTGCTGCGCGCCCGCGTGCTCATGCACACCGGCGCCTTGGCGGACCGCCGCTTCTGCGACCGCATCTACGACGTCCTGAGCCGCCACGAACGCGAAGTGGGCCCGCTGCCATCCGGTGTCGCCCCGGTCCGCGATCTCGATCTGGTGCGCGGCTACATCACCGGCCCCGGGCCGCTGGCCCTGCTCGACCTGCCCTATGTCGCGATGTTCCTGCTCATCCTCTTCGTGTTCCACTGGGCGCTCGGACTGGTGACGCTGGCCGGTGTCGCCGTCCTGCTGGTGCTGATGCTGGTGGGCGACCAACGCAGCCGCAAGCCCGCCCAGCAGGTCGCCTCGGTGGCCGCCGCGCGATTTGCCATGGCCGAGGACATCCGCCGCAACGGCGAAGTGCTGCGCGTACTCGGCATGTCCGGCCGCCGCAACGACAGCTGGGACGGGATCAGCCTCGCGCTCATCGGAGCACACGATGAACTCGCCGGGGTTTCCGGACGCATGCAGGTGATCAGCAAGGCCTTCCGCATGTTCCTGCAGTCGCTGGTGCTGGCCGTCGGTACCTATCTGGTGATCGAGAACATGGCGACCGGCGGCGTCATCATCGCCGGCTCGATCCTCAGCGCCCGCGCGCTGATGCCGGTGGAACAGACGATCGGCCAATGGAAAGGCATGACCGAGGCCAGCCAGGCCTGGCGCCGCCTTCACGCCCTGTTCGACACCGTACCAACCCGCGTGCCGCCACTGCGCCTGCCCCGCCCCTGCCGCGACCTCGAAGTCCAGGCCGTGTTCTGCGGTCCGCCGGGACGGCGCGCCGTCACGCTCAGCAACGCCAGCTTCCGCCTGGCGGCAGGAGAGGCGCTTGCGGTGATCGGCCATAGCGGATCGGGAAAATCCACCCTGATGCGCGCGATCACCGGCGCCTGGCCAAGCCTGCGCGGCGCGGTGCGCGTCGACGGCGCCTCGCTGGACCAGTGGGACCCAGTCGAACTCGGGCGAGACATCGGCTACGTGCCCCAGACGATCGAGATGTTCGAAGGCAGCGTGGCGCAGAACATCAGCCGCTTCGATCCGGAGGCCGACGCCGACGCCATCATCGCCGCGGCCCGCGCCGCCGATGTGCACGATCTGATCCTGTCGCTGCCCGGCGGTTATGAATATGCCCTCGGCGGCCCTGGAGGCGGAGGCCTGTCGGCCGGGCAGAAACAACGCCTCGCCCTTGCCCGGGCGCTTTACCGCGATCCGTTCCTGCTCGTGCTGGACGAGCCCAATTCCAACCTCGATGCCGCCGGTGAGGCTGCCCTGATCGAAGCCGTGCGCACGGCCAAGGCGCGCGGCGCGATCGTCATCGTGGTCGGACACCGCCCTTCCGTCTTTGCCCATGTCGACCACATCATGGTCATGGCTGACGGCCAGATCCGCCAGATGGGCGAGCGTACCGAGATGCTCCAGCGCCTCAATTTCAATCCGGCGGTGCGCAGCAATCCGGCGGGTTCTCCCGCCGCGCCAGGTACCCCGGCGCCTTCACCGTCCACCACGGAAGCTGCATCGCATGCGGTTTCAGGAACAGAGGCAGGATAACCGCGTGAACAGCACCATTCCCAGCCCCGGCCCCTTCGCCCAGCCCGCCACCGCCCTGCTCCCGCCACCCCGATACGAACCGGCGGAAAGCCTCCGGCGCGAAATCCGGTTCGGCATGTGGCTTTGCGGCGGACTGGTTTTCGGCCTTGGCGGCCTCGCCACCTTCCTGCCGATGGCGGGCGCGGTGATCGCGCCGGGCGATGTCTCGGTGGCATCGCACGTGAAGCAGGTCAGCCACCCTTCCGGCGGCGTCGCCGCGCAGATCCTCGTGGCCGATGGCGACCATGTCACGCAGGGCCAGCCGATGATCCGCTTCGACACCACGGTCACCGGCGCGGCAGCCAACTACACCGGCGAGAATGTCGACCAGTTGCTCGCCCGCGCTGCGCGCCTCCAGGCTGAACGGGATGGCGCTGCCGCCATCGCCTTCCCTGCCGAACTGACGCAGCGAGCAAGCCAGCCCGAGATCGCCGCCTTGATGGCGGCAGAACGCAAGACCCTGGCACTCAAACGCAGTTCGCGGCAATCGGCGCTTTCGCAACTGGGCCAGCGCATCCAGCAAAGCCAGGCTGACCTCGACAGCTACAGCGCCCGCTCACGAAGCCTGGGCGAACAGGCCGCGATGATCGGCAACGAACTCGACGCCACCCGCAAGCTCTACGAAAAGCGCTACACCACGCTCGACCGGCTGAGCGCGCTGGAGCGTACCGCTTCCGATCTCGCCGCCCAGCGCACCGGCGCCAGCGAAAGCGCGCAGTCGCAGCGCGCGCACATCACCGAACTGCGCTACCAGATGGGCTCCATCAACGCCGAGGCCCGCAGCACCGCCGCCACCGAACTGCTCGACACGCAGACACGGATCAGCGAACTGCGCCGCCAGCAGGTAGCCGCACAGGACAGCTACGACCGCGCGGTCATCCGCGCCCCGCAAAGCGGCGTGGTCGACAAGCTCGCCTTTCGCACCATCGGCGGCTTCGTGCCGGCCGGGCAGACGATCATGGAAATCGTCCCCGACAACGATCGGCTGACCGTCAACGCCATGATCAAGCCTGCGGATATCGATCAGGTGCGCGAAGGACTGGTTGCCATCTTGCGGTTCAGCGCCTTTTCGCAGCGCACCACGCCCGAACTGCAGGGCCACATCACCCATGTCGCCGCCGACCGCACCGATGACAGCCAGACGCGGGCGACCTACTATCGCGCCACCATCACGCTGGATCCCGGCGAATTGGCGAAACTTGGGGAACTGCGGCTCAAACCCGGCATGCCGGCGGAAGTCTTCATCCAGACCGGGCACCGCACGATGCTAAACTACATCCTCAAGCCACTGAGTGACCAGTTCTCCCGCGCATTCCGCGAGAATTGAACACAGCAGGCGCTGTTCCGGGGCTGATGTCCAGGCACACTCGCCGGCCCTCTGGAGCGTTTTCCAATCCGGTGGAATCACCTGATGACTCAAAAAACGCGCAAAACCAAAACCGTAGAGCAGTTGGTCCGATTCAATCGGATCAACTGCTCTAGCCGCATTCCCGCCATACACGCGCCATGGTGCAGGCGGTCTGGTGCCGACGCAGTCCCAGAACGGTCCGGTTCACGCAGGATCTCAAACGGGCAATAGCGGACGAACAGGAAGATAATGTAAAAATGAATAGTCCAATATGAATGTTCAAAATTTACAAAATCCAAATCGGACTGAAACACACCCACCATAAACACAGGCACTTAAGTAAGTTCACATAATAAAACGCACGAAATATCCGCATTCAAAGCCACAATGGATCATTTACCTATGCTGCAATGCAGCATCAACATATTGACGAGACATCAACTTTTATTACCATCTCATCAACCAAAGAATCAATTCGGTCGCCATCGCAATTGTGTTCCCTTTTCAAGCGGATGAAACGATGGACGCTATCTCGACACGGCAAGATGAGATGACCTCGCACCACCTTCCTCCGGAAGCGTATGGGACGCACAAGCGCTCTCTTTTGGGTGCAGGTGCAAAACCGCAAGGAGGCGCCATGAACCCCGTCATTCCGGCAAGCGTTGGAAGCACCGTGGCCCCTTCGGCCCCGGTCATTGCCCCCCCCTATCGCACCAACGGCTCGCAAGGGCACGGCATCGTCGCGCAAGGCAGCCCGGCCAACCTCGAGCATCGGGCCTGGCGCGGGCCGCTCGGCGAGACGGGCCCCGTCGCGCCGGAAGATCGGGCCATCCCGCTCGGCACACGGGACGAGACTTCCTACCTGCTGCGGGGCGAACCGGACCATTCTGCCCCGCACGCTTCGCCAGAACCGGCCGATCCTGTGGCCGGTCCCCTGCACGACGCCATGGCCACACCCCGGCCAAGCAATGCAGCCGGGCTGTCCCGGGCGTTCGACGTCGCCGTCGCCATGCTGGCGATCATTGCTTTCCTGCCGCTGCTGGTGCTGGTCGCCTGCGCCATCCGCGCCTCCGGACCGGGGCCGGTAATCTTCATCCAGCGCCGCGTCGGCCATGCTGGCGGCCTGTTCCCCTGCCTCAAGTTCCGCAGCATGGTGATCAATTCACAGGACGTGCTTGACCGGCTGCTCGCCGAATGCCCCCGCGCACGCGCCGAATGGGCGCGCGACCAGAAACTGCGTAGCGATCCGCGCGTCACCCCGATCGGCGCACTCCTGCGCAAGAGCAGCCTCGACGAACTGCCGCAGCTGTTCAACGTCTTGTTCGGCCACATGAGCATCGTCGGCCCGCGCCCCATCGTCGAGGCGGAAATCCCGCGCTACGGCGACCGTTTCGAGGCCTACTGCTCGGTCCGTCCGGGCCTGACCGGGCTCTGGCAGGTCAGCGGCCGGAACGAGGTCTCCTACGAAGCCCGTGTCCGACTCGATGCCCGCTACGCACAGCGCAAGTCGTTCTTCTACGACATGGCAATCTGTCTGCGCACCGTACCTGCCGTCCTCGCTTCACGCGGCTGCTACTAGGTGTTTGGTCCCAACATGTGATGGTGTAAAACTATCCCCATCACAGCGGAGGGATTTATGGGCCAGGTTCTCCATGGCAGCGCCAAGACCACGCACGCCATTCGAGCAGAGCTACAGCGATCGCAAGCTTCGGTCGCGCACCTCGCCAAGAAGTACGGGATCAACGAGAAAACGGTCCTGAAGTGGCGCAAGCGGCAATCGGTGGAAGACTTGCCGATGGGACCGAGGGAGCGGCGCAGCACTGTGCTCTCCCCAATGGAGGAAGCCGCGATCGTGGCGCTGCGGGTGCAGGCCCGGCTGCCACTCGACGATGTTTACATCGCGCTCAAGGACGTGATCCCGCATCTGAGCCGCTCGTCGTTGCATCGCTGCCTGCAACGGCATGGGATCAGCCAGTTGCCCAAAGCCGATCGCGAGAAGCCGCAGAAGTTCAAGAACTACGAGATCGGCTACTTCCACATCGATATCGCCGAACTGCGTTATGAGGATGGCAAGGCCTACCTCTATGTCGCCGTGGACCGCACATCCAAGCTGGTCTTCGCACGCATCTATCGCAGAGCGACGAAGCTGGTCGCAGCCGGCTTCCTGAAAGCGTTGATCAGGACGGTGCCCTACAAGATTCACACCATCCTCACCGACAACGGCGTGCAGTTCGCCCAGTTCGAGCGTGGCACCGGCCTGTCCTTCCCGCACATCTTCGGCCGCGTCTGTCAGGAAAACGGTATCGAGCACCGGCTAACCAAGCCCTATCATCCCTGGACCAACGGGCAGGCCGAACGCATGGTGCGAACCATCAAGGAGGCGACCGTCAAATCCTTCCATTACGCCTCGATCAACGAACTGCGACGGCACGTCCGTGACTGGCTGACCGCCTACAACTTCGCCAAGCAGCTCAAGGCGCTCAAGTTCCGAACGCCTTACGAAGCTGTCGAGGAACTCTGGAAATCAAAGCCTCACATCTTTATCGTCAAACCTAACCATCACATGTTGGGACTAAACACCTAAGCCGTGAACAGTTCGCCGCTCCCCGCAACCACCGCCCACACGCGCGCCCTGCACCAGGCGATCTACTTGGCGCATCGTCTAAGGCACACCAGCCAGCTGCCGACGCAAGGCGGCAGCAAACAAGGCGGTGGCAAACAAGGCGGTGGCGAACAGGACCGGCGAAAGGTCCCCGCCGCTACCGGCTGATCCGCTTGGGGCGCAGGGCATCGCGCATTGCGAAGCTGGAACTGATGCGCGTCACCCCCGGCAAGCGCGAAAGCACTTCACCGTGGATCGCCTCGTATGCGGCAACACTCTCGGTGCGCAGACGTAGCCAATAGTCGACATCACCGCCCATCAGGAAGCACTCGCGAATTTCCGGGCACTGCCGCACGGCGTTCTCGAAGCGTGAGAGGTAGTCTTCGGTCTGGCGCTCCAGCGTCACCTGCACCACCACATCGACGCCCCGCACATCGTCGTTTTCCGCGCCGGTGATCACGGTGTACCCACGAATCACGCCGCGATCTTCCATGATGCGGATCCGCCTGAGGCATGCGGAAGGAGAAAGCCCCACTTCCTGCGCCACTTCGGCATTGGGCTTGCGCCCGTCGAGGCGCAGCACACGCAGGATCGAGCGGTCCACGTCGTCGGGGGCCCATGCCATGATCTATCACAACCTTCGTAGAACGATGCCAAATTTCGCATATCGTAGCGATTCCTGCGAATAATTGGCAGCCTATTTGAAACAGGGTACGATAGCCTTTCCTCATTCCGGCCCTGATCGATCAGGAGATAACCGGTTCCAAGGGGAATGATGTGGTTGCCGGAGCACGCCTGACAATCGACCTCGAAGCACTCGCCGCGAACTACCGGTTGATTCGCGACCGTGTGGCCCCCGCAGCGGTCGGCGGCGTGGTCAAGGCAAACGGCTACGGTCTCGGCGCTGCAGAAGTCGCGCGCACCCTGATCGACGAAGGATGCCGCCATCTTTTCGTGGCCTTGCAGGGCGAAGCGGAAGCCCTGATTCCCGAACTTCCCGCCGGCATTCCGGTCTACATCCTCAATGGCCTCCTCCCCGGCGGCGAAGCTGCCTGCGCGGCGCTCGGCGCGGTGCCGGTGCTCAATTCGCTGGACCAGATCGAGCGCTGGTCGGCCGAAGCGGCACGATGCGACACGCGCCTGCCAGCCGTGCTTCAGGTCGATACCGGCATGTCCCGCATGGGCCTGCCGGGCGACGAGATCGCACAGGTACTGGCGCGGCCCGAGCTGCTTCGCCCGATCGACCTGCATTTCATCATCAGCCATCTGGCCTGCGCCGACGAACCCGGCGATGCCGCCAACGCCGCGCAGGAAACACACTTCCGCACGATCGCCGCCAGCTTTCCCGGTGTCCCGCTCGCTCTCGACAACAGCGGCGGCGCGTTCCACGCACGCGGCCACTTCGATCTCGTGCGCGCCGGCATCGCGCTTTACGGCGGCGCGCCTCGCAGCAATGCACCTAACCCGATGCGCGCGACGGTGCACCTCGAAGCCCGCATCGCCCAGCTCCGCACGATCCCCGCCGGCACCGGGGTCGGCTATGGCCTGACCTTCAAGACCACGCGCGAGACCCGCATCGCCACCATCCCGGTCGGTTATGCCGATGGTTGGCCGCGCTGCCTCGGCAACCGGGGTTCGGCCTATATCGCCGGCATCCGCGTGCCGGTTGCCGGGCGCGTTTCGATGGACAGCATTACCCTCGACGTCACCGATGTGCCCGCCGAGCACCTCCGTCCCGGCGCGCCGGTCGAACTGCTCGGCCCTCATCAGGGCATCGATCAGGTCGCCGCCGATGCGGGCACCATTTCCTACGAGATCCTGACGCAACTCAGCCGCCGCTACGAACGGGTCTACCTCCCCTCTGAAACCAGCGCGCGCATTCGGAGCACTGCATCCATGAAGACTGCCCCATGAAGATCGCCATCCTCGGCAGCGGCGTCATCGGCGTCACCTCCGCCTGGTATCTGGCCGAAGCGGGCCACGAAGTCGTGGTGATCGACCGGCAGGAAGGCCCGGCACTGGAAACCAGCTTCGCCAATGCCGGCGAGATTTCGCCCGGCTACGCGTCGCCCTGGGCCGCCCCCGGCATTCCCACCAAGGCCCTGCGCTGGCTGATGATGGAACACGCACCGCTGATCCTGCGCCTCCACGCCGATCCGGCGATGCTGCGCTGGCTCTTCGCGATGCTCGGCAACTGCAACGCGCGCGACTATGCGATCAACAAGAGCCGCATGGTGCGCCTTGCCGAATTCAGCCGCGACTGCCTGATCGCGCTGCGCCGGGACACCGGCATCGCTT
Source organism: Sphingomonas sp. IC081 (assembly GCF_006874585.1). Classification (GTDB taxonomy): domain Bacteria; phylum Pseudomonadota; class Alphaproteobacteria; order Sphingomonadales; family Sphingomonadaceae; genus Novosphingobium. The sequence continues at coordinate 555,749 of NZ_CP029761.1, read as the reverse complement.
ATGACGAACGCATGCAGGGCACCCTGCAACTGTTCCGCGAACAGAAGCAGCTCGACGGGATCGGCAAGGACATCGAAGTGCTGAAGGCCGATGGCGTGCCTTTCGAAGTGCTTGACAAGGCCGGCTGCATCGGCGCCGAACCGGGTCTCGCCACCAGCCAGGCGTCCATCGCGGGCGGACTGCGCCTGCCCCACGACGAGACCGGCGACTGCTTCAAGTTCACCAATGCCCTTGCCGCGATGGCCGCCGCCAAGGGCGTGCGCTTCCTCAACAGCACCTCGATCCACCGGCTGATCGAGGACGGCGGACGCATCACCCATGTCGAGACCGACCAGGGCAAGCTGGCGGCCGATGGCTTCCTTGTCGCCATGGGCAGCTTCTCGCCGCAGCTCGTTGCGCCGCTGGGCATTCGCCTGCCGGTCTACCCGGTCAAGGGCTACTCGCTGACCGTGCCGATCGTCGACGAGCCGCGCGCGCCGGTCTCCACCTTGCTCGACGAGAGCTACAAGGTGGCGATCACCCGTTTGGGAGACCGCATCCGCATCGGCGGCATGGCCGAGATCTCGGGCTTTTCGCGCGATCTGCCGCCTGCCCGGCGCGCCACGCTGGAACATTCGGCCGGCACCCTGTTCCCCGGCGCGGGCGACATGGCGCAAGGCAGCTTCTGGTCCGGCCTCAGGCCGATGACGCCGGACAGCACGCCGGTCATCGGCGCCACCAAGGTGCCGAACCTGTTCCTCAACACCGGCCACGGCACGCTGGGCTGGACGATGGCCTGCGGTTCGGCCCATGTCATCGCCGACATCATCGGCGGCCACAAGCCGGCCATCGAGACCGCAGACCTTGCCATCAGCCGCTACTGAACCTCATCCGGAAGGACCCGACATGACCATTACCCGCATCGACCAGGGCCCACGCATGAGCGAGGCCGTGATCCACGGCGACACCATCTACCTCGCCGGCCAGATCGGCGAACCGGGCGCGAGCATCACCGAGCAGACCAAGGTGGCGCTGGCGGAGATCGAGGCGTTGCTCGCCAAGACCGGCAGCAGCAAGGATCACCTGCTGATGGCCACGATCTGGCTCGCCGACATGGCCGACTTCGAGGAAATGAACGCGGTCTGGGATGGCTGGATCGCCGGCCACCCGGCCCCGGCCCGGGCGACCGGTGAAGCCAGGCTGTTCACCCCGGACTACAAGGTCGAGATCATCGTGATCGCCGCCAGGGCCTGAGAGGCTGTTTGAAAAATGCCCGAGAGGGCATTTTGACGGCGGCGCCAGCCCGCAAAAAGCGAATTTCGCGGCACGGGCCCCTGCGCCCCTGCCGCGAAATCCCGGATCGGTCAGCCCGCCTCGGGATGGTCCTCCAGATGCCACTTGCCCGGGGCCGTCCGGCGTATGCCGCCGCCGCACCCCCGGCATGCCCCGACATACCCGGCATCGGTCCACACGACATCTCTCCGGACAGGCTTGTGCCGCCCGAGCAAGCACTTCAACTTGGTCGCAAACATTGCATGGCCCCCCAGTGCAATTCGTGAATTCCGACGACCCCCCGTCGGAATTTGCGTACATTAGTTAACACAACAAGCCGGCGATAGCCTGATTTCGGGCGGACAGTTGTCCCGCGATGAGATCGTCCGCCCGATGCATTCCGCAGCGGCAGTTGCCGCGGTGCCCTTCCCCCAGGCCGCCTGCCCTGCAACGTGGCCGCATCCGCCAAAGCGCCCACGCGGCATCCCCCTCCTCTTGCGGCCACGAATGCACGCACGAAGAGGGGCGATTCGCCACCGTTCACCGCACCGCGCTCTCGCATTACCCGCAGATCGAGGGTGCAGCCCCTGCGCGTTCATATGCGGGAAAGGCTGCCGTCAACATCCAGAAAGCCCACGGTGCACAAGGGCGGCAAGAGAGCCGCAATGGACACCCTGGCCAGATGAAGGGGGTTTTGAAAGCCGGAAACGCGAACAGGGGGTTCGGACGAAATGCCGAGGAAACGCACAAACCGGCTGAACAGGTTTGGAGGAACGACGTTATGAGTGGCATTTCCAAAAGGTCGCAGATGCTGATCATGCTCGGCATGCTGGCTATCCCGGTTTCGGGCAGCGTTGCGGCGCAGCAGCAGGATCCGCAAGAGGGCGATGTAGCGGCCACCGTCTACGGCGAACGTCCGGTCAACCGGGCGGAAGCGACCAAGGGCCCGGAGATCGAGGGCATCATCTCCGCCCGCATGGGTGACAAGATGCAGGTGACCAGCGCCGACGGCAGCAAGACCGTCATCGTCATCGATGACGCCACCAAGATCAAGGCCAGCGGCGGCTTCCTGGGCATCAGCCGCAGCAAGCTGGCGGCGACCTCGCTGCTGAACGGCCTGCCGGTCTCGGTCGACACCCTGCAGGCCAACGGTGCTCTGCTGGCGGACTCGATCGACCTCAAGAACAAGGATCTGAAGACCGCGTCGATGATCCACAACGGCACCGACCAGCGCTTTGCCAGCAACGAGGCCGCCACCGAGGCCCTGCGCGGCCGCATGGGCGACATCGACAAGTACAACGTCAAGGGCACGACCAACGTGAACTTCGACACCGGCAAGTACGATCTTTCGCCCGAAGCCAAGAGCAACCTGTGCGCCGCGGCCAATTCGGCCGATGGCATGGACAATGCCCTGCTGCTGGTGGTCGGCTACACCGACTCGGTGGGCAGCGACGATTACAACCAGACGCTCAGCGAAAAGCGCGCCACCCGCGTGGTGAACTATCTCCAGCAGGCCTGCCACTGGAAGCCCTACCGCATGCTGACCCCCACCGGCATGGCCAAGGCCGACCCGCTGGCGGACAACAGCACGCCGGAAGGCAAGGCCCAGAACCGCCGCGTGGCGGTGAACATCCTGGTCAGCAAGGCCGTGGACGGCTTCTAAACCGGGAACAGGAAATGGCCGGGGTGCTGCGGACCCCGGCCATTCGCCGCGATCGGCCGCGGCTCGCCCTCACTCGATATGCCGATCATCTCGATCAGCCTGGCCTTTTCCTGGTCGGCAAGGTCGGTCGTCTCGGCCGGATCGTCGACAAGGTTGTAGAGCTCCCAGCCCGAGGCATCGAGCGCGTTGAGCTTGTCGTGGGTGATCTCGTCGCCGAAGGCGCGGCCGGATTCGACAAACGAGGTACCCGGCCAGGGACAGACCGCGCGCCAGCCGGCATGGGTCCAGCCCCAGGAGAAGTGGTTGAAATACTTCGGCCCGCCGATGTCCTCCAGCGCCTTGAGGTTCTGCTCGAGATTGTCGGGCACGTTGTTGAAGAACTTGTTTTCGTTGACCGATCCGGTCGGCCCGCCCTCGGCGCTGGAGCCATTGTCGGAAACCAGCATGATCAGCGTATTGTCATACTCGCCGATGTCCTTGAGGAACTGGATCAGCTCGCCGAGATAGTGGTCGGTGTGCTCCAGGAAGCCGGCAAAGACTTCCATCATGCGGGCATAGAGCTTGCGCTCGTCGTCCGAGAGGCTGTCCCAGTCCTGCACGTCGGGATCGTGGCGCGACATCACCGTGTTCTGCGGAATGACGCCCAGTTCCTTCTGCCGCCTGAAGGTTTCCTCGCGGTAGTGGTCCCAGCCCTTGTCGAACTGGCCCTTGTACTTGTCGGCCCATTCCCTCGGCACGTGATGCGGGGCGTGCTGGGCGCCGGGGCAGAAGTACATGAAGAACGGCTTGTTCGGCGCTGTCCGTCGTCAGAACATTCGGCACAACTCGCGGCGTAGAATAGCGGAGTGCGGGCCTCGTCTTGGGGTTGATGTTAAGCGGCGTGCTTGCGGTGAAGCAAGCGCCGATGCTCGATGGTCTGTCGTTTGATCCTTTCACGCTGTTTGATGATGGCTGGCGCCTTGCCGAAGTAGGCGTCGGCGGGTGTCACGTTGTCGAGGCTCTCGTGGTACCGCCGGTGGTTGTAGTGCTCGACGAACGCCTCGATCTTGGCCTCCAGGTCACCGGGCAGGAAGTAGTTTTCCAGCAGGATGCGGTTCTTCAGGGTCTGGTGCCAGCGCTCGATCTTGCCCTGGGTCTGCAGATGACACGGGGCGCCGCGCACATGGCTCATCTTCCGGGCCTCGATGTATTCCGCCAGTTCGCCGGCGATGTAGCTGGGGCCATTATCGCTGAGCAGTCTGGGCTTGTGCAGCACCGTGGCGCTGTCACAGCCCGAGGCCTTGAGCGCGAGGTCCAGCGTGTCGGTCACGTCCTCGGCGCGCATGTTGGTGCACAGCTTCCAGGCGATGATGTAGCGCGAGAAGTCGTCGAGCACGGTCGACAGGTACATCCAGCCCCACCCGATGATCTTGAAGTAGGTGAAGTCGGTCTGCCACATCTCGTTCGGCCGGGTGGTCTTGGTGTGGAACGCATCGGCGGCCTTGATCACCACATAGGCAGGACTGGTGATCAGATCATGGGCCTTGAGCAGGCGGTAAACCGTGGCTTCCGAGACGAAGTAGCGCCTCTCGTCGGTGAAGCGCAACGCCAGCTCGCGCGGTGACAGCTCGCTGTGCTTCAGTGCCATCTCGACGATCTGATCCTGCTCCTCGGTCGCGATGCGGTTCCACACCCGGTTCGGTGCCGATCGCCGATCTTCCAGCGCTTCCGGGCCACCTTCGAGGAAGCGATCGTACCAGCGGTAGAACGTCCGCCGGGCGATACCGAGTTGGTCCAGCGTCCGCTTGGCGGTCAGGTGCGACTGCTCGACGATCCGGATGATCTCGAGCTTCTCGGATGCGGGATACCTCATTCGTCGTCGCCCCCATCCGCGATCATGCTTTTTTTGAGCAACCGGTTTTCCAGCGTCAGGTCGGCCACACATTCCTTCAGGGCACGGGCTTCGCGGCGCAGATCCTGCACTTCGCCAGTCGTCGCGGCACGGGCCGTGTCACCGGCCAGGCGGCGCTTGCCGGCCTCCATGAACTCCTTCGACCAGGTGTAATATAGGCTTTGGGCAATGCCTTCACGGCGGCACAGCTCGGCAATGCTGTCTTCGCCACGCAGCCCATCGAGCACGATGCGGATCTTGTCCTCGGCCGAGAAGTGCCGGCGCATCTGCCGCCGGATGTCCTTGACCACCCGCTCAGCGGGGGCCTTCACCGGTGATTTTGCATTGGAGGGTTTGGGCTTCATCTTCGTTCCTTCGTCACTACGACGAAGCCCAAACCCTCCTTAAATCACAACCTCAAACCTGTGCCATTGGCGCTGACGGCGGACAGTTCAAGGTATCGACCGGGACAACGCTCTTTCGCTTCATTCTCGAACGGCGGATCGGGCGTGCCAAGGAACTGCTTCTCGATCGGGAGATACCGATTGCGGAGGTCGCGCTGCGTGCCGGCTTCGCCGATCAAAGCCATTTCACGGTCAACTTCAGAAAACTGACCGGCACCACCCCGGCACGCTTCCGCGCTGATTCTACTTAGAGTCCGCCCGCTTCACACGCGGCGAGGTAAGTGGTGAGAAGACCCGTAGCCTCCAGACCAATGGCTCGGGCGACAGCCACGAACTCAACAACATCGATGCGGCGCTCGCCAAGCTCATATTTCGCTACGAAGGATTGCGGACGCGAGAGACGCACAGCCAATTCCGCCTGAGTCAGCTTGGCGTTTTTGCGGGCGTCGATTAAAACTTCCCGGAGTTTATCTTGCTGAGGCGAGCGAAGCGAACTGGGCATGGGATCCGGCGAATTGAGAGGCCGGAGCTTTCATTGATCCCATTTTCGGATTATCCCATAACGGGATTTTATCTCGCGAGCGCAGCGCCAGAAGGTTTGAGATGGTCGAGCACGAGCCCATGATTGCTGATGAAGCGCCCGGCGGAGAAGCTCTGACGGCTTATGACGAAGCTCGGCTCCGCACATATCTTCGTCTTTTGGACGCCGATGCTGAAGGGGCAGACTGGCGGGAAGTTGCCCGTATCGTGCTCAATCGCGACCCCGATGCCGATCATGACGGCAGCCTTCGGTGCTGGGAAACGCATCTGGCGCGCGCCCGGCTGGTCGCTGCGGACCGCCATGGTGCAATGCACGAAGCGCTGGATGCATCGGGCCGCATCAGGAAAGAACTGCCGTAACTGCCAGCAGGCATTCCGAGTGGGTGGAGAGCGCATGGGCGACCAGGATCATGCGCTCTCCAACATCGAAGGGCCGTTAGGGACGAGAACAGTCCCGCCCCCGGCACGGTTAAGTCGGGAAACGGAAGTCACCCGAAAATTCGGCTGGCGGCCGGAAACGAAATGCCGACCCGACCTCCTTGGCCGGTCGACTGATCAATATGGTCGGTGGCGGCAGAGACTCAGTCAGCATATCGGCCCATGCGACAGCCAGTTCCCGCCTTCGATCCATATAAGCCGCCCGGTTATAGGCTGCCTCGACCCGCTCCTTGGGGACATGGGCAAGCATGAGGTCGATGATTTTTCGGTCATGCTTCTTGCCGTGCCGTTCCACCCATTCGTTCATGATCGTCGAGAACGCAGCGCGGAAGCCATGCGGAACATGATGACCATGATAGCCGGCGCGGTTGAGCAGATAGCCGATGGCATTCGCGCTCATCGGCTTATGCCCATGCCGATTGCTCGGGAACAGTAGAAGGCTCCGGCCGGTCAGCGGCCATAGCGCCCTCAGCACCTCAACACTCTGCCGGGCCAGTGGGACGAGATGATCCCCGCCAAGCTCTTCCTTGCGATCAAGATCGCCCTTCATCCGCGCCGCCGGAATACGCCAGAGCGGTTCATCCCCTTCGAGATCTTCAAATTCATCCCATTGCGCGCCCCTGATCTCATTGGGCCGGACAGCAGTCAGTGCCAGGAAGCGCAACGCCAGCCTTGTGATCGGCCGGGCATGATCTTCCTCCGCATCATTGATCATTTTTCGCAGGCGCTTCAGATCGGTGATGGCCGGTTGGCGCCCTTTACGCATGGGCTTGAGGACCGCGCCCAGCTTTTCGGACGGATCCTTCTCCGCAATGCCCTTTGCGATGGCATGGATGAAGACCGCAGAGATTCGCTGCCGGACGCGCTTGGCCGTCTCCACCGCCCCGCGCTCCTCAATGCCCTTGAGGACTTCGAGAACCTTTGGCGGCGTGAGTTCGGAAATCGGCAGATCGCCGATGGTAGGAAATACGTCCCGCTCCAGGCTTCTTATAATGTCGTCGGCATGGACCCTGGCCCATTGCGTTCTGGCATTCTCGAACCATTCACGCGCCACCAGTTCGAACGTGTTGCGCGCGATTTCCAGATTGGCTTCGATACGCAGCTTCTTGACGGTCGAGGGATCCTTGCCCTCTTCCAACTCGGCACGGGCCTTGTCACGCTTGGCACGCGCCTCGACCAGAGTGACCATGGGGTAGATGCCGAAGGCCATGGTCTTCTGCTTCTCGCCGTAGGTGTAATTCCACTTCCAGAGCTTCGATCCGTTCGGCTTCACCAGCAGATAGAGCCGATGGCTGTCAGTGAGCTTGAAAGCCTTGTCGCGCGGCTTGATTGCGCGGATTTTTGCGTCGCTTAACATCGTCATCTCCGAGACCACGTTTTTCCAGCGTCGAGACCACAACACGAGACCACGCCATGGTTGGAGGCGTATGGACGACTGTGGCCGTGTGAGCCCGTTAAGTGTCAGATTTCAGAGGAAAAACGTCAATCCGAGTGGACGTTTGCGGACCCCCTTGGAGGGGTCGGTGGCGGAGAGGGTGGGATTCGAATATGGCCCGTAGAAGCCTGAAAATGCTCGCATGCACATACGAAATTTACTAAGTGTGCCCCCTGCTCTGCCCCCAAAAAAATTGGACGCATCCGCATCGTCTCGGACGAGGCGCCTCAATCCGAGGCTGTGCCATCAACCATGCAAAAAATCGCGATCTGTCTCTTAATCAGCGGGTCCTAGGTTCGAGCCCTAGTGCGTCCACCACTTTCTCCTTATAAAGCATATGCTTACAGCGCGACAGCAGAGACCTGCCGCGTGACGGAATTGCGCTAGGTAGCTCTCTAGGTAGCAGGCTCCTTGAAATTGATTTTGTGAGCGAAAGCTGCAAAATGGCCGTTCCGCGGGTTGCCTTGCGGCCCAGCTCAAGCTCACTTTCCAAGGCTGGCACGAATCGGCATTCTCAAAGTCGTCAGCCCTGCGACTTATATTTGAGTTCGGCGGTCCCATCTCAGCGGCAGAGGTGGCCAAATGCCAATTCCGGATGCGATGATCATTATCTGCCCGTCCTGCTCGACGGCAAGGCGCGGCTCGATGGAAGAGCTTGTCCGCCGTCAGCACCAATGGCACAGATTTGAGGTTGTGAGTTAAGGAGGATTGGGGCTTCGTCGTAGTGACGAAGGAACGCAGATGAAGCCCCAATCCTCCTCGAAAAAATCGCCAGCCAAGGCCTCCGCGGAGCGGGTGGTGAAGGACATCCGGCGTGCAACCCGGCGGCATTTCTCGGCCGAAGACAAAATCCGCATCGTGCTGGAGGGCCTGCGCGGCGAGGACAGCATTGCCGAGCTGTGCCGCAAGGAAGGCATCGCCCAGAGCCTGTATTACACCTGGTCCAAAGAGTTCATGGAAGCGGGCAAGCGCCGCCTCGCCGGCGATACAGCCCGCGCTGCGACCACCGGTGAGGTGCAGGACCTGCGCCGCGAAGCCCGCGCCCTGAAGGAATGTGTTGCCGACCTGACGCTCGAGAACCGCCTGCTGAAAAAAAGCATCGTTGCGGATGGGGACGACGACGCATGAGGTACCCCGCATCCGAGAAGCTCGAGATCATCAGGATCGTCGAGCAGTCACACCTGCCCGCCAAACGCACACTGGACCAACTCGGCATCGCCCGACGGACCTTCTACCGCTGGTACGACCGCTACCTTGAGGGCGGACCAGAAACGCTGGAGGATCGGCCATCGGCACCGAGCCGGGTGTGGAACCGTATCCCGGCGGACATCCAGGACCAGATCATCGAGATGGCCCTGGAACAGTCCGAGCTCAGCCCGCGCGAACTGGCCGTGCGCTTCGCCGATGAACGCCAATATTTTGTATCTGAAGCCACGGTTTACCGCCTGCTCAAGGCCCATGATCTGATCACCAGCCCGGCCTACGTCGTGATCAAGGCCGCCGACCAGTTCCACACCAGGACCACCCGGCCGAACGAAATGTGGCAGACCGACTTTACCTACTTCAAGATCATCGGCTGGGGTTGGATGTACCTCTCCACCGTGCTTGATGATTACTCGCGCTATATCATCGCATGGAAGTTGTGCACCAACATGCGGGCCGAGGACGTCACCGACACGCTGGACCTCGCGCTCAAGGCCTCGGGCTGCGACAGCGCCACAGTGCTGCACAAGCCAAGACTGCTCAGCGACAATGGGCCCAGCTACATCGCCGGCGAACTGGCCGAATACATCGAGGCCAACAAGATGAGCCACGTGCGCGGCGCCCCGTGTCACCCCCAAACCCAGGGCAAGATCGAACGCTAGCACCAGACCCTGAAAAACCGCATCCTGCTGGAAAATTACTTCCTGCCCGGTGACCTTGAGGCCCAGATCGAGGCCTTCGTCGAGTACTACAACCACCAGCGCTACCACGAGAGCCTCGGCAACGTGACGCCCGCCGACGCCTACTTCGGCAGGGCACCAGCCATCATCAAACAGCGGGAAAGGATCAAACGACAGACCATCGAATATCGGCGCTTGCAACACTGCAAGATCGCCGCCTAACATCAACCCCCAGACGAGGCCCGCACTCCGCTAATCTACGCCGCGACCTGCGCCAAATGTTCTGACGACGGACACTCGCGCGATGTCATCCTTGCCTCATGGCACAGGCCGGCATCGCGCAAGGAGACCCCAAGCCATTGGTTCCGGCTTCGCTTGCCCCCTGTCAGTGCAAGGTGTCGGAGGGCAGCATTCGTGCACTAGCGACAATGTAGAGCAGCAGACTGGCGATCACTACCGTTCCGCCGACAATCATCGGCAATGTCATTGCCTCTCCGATAACCGCCCATACCCAGACCGGACCCAAAACGGTTTCGAGCAGCAACAGCAGGCTGACGTTGGCTGCGGGCGTATGCCGCGATGCCACATTGAGCAGCATGAACGATGTCGGCAAAATGATGAAGCCCGACACCACGATCGGCCAAAGCTGGTCCCCGGCCGAAAATGTACCGGCCCCACCGACAGCGACGATACCAAACAGTGCCGCCAGCAGCGATCCAAGCCCGACCACCGCTTCGATCGGCATCTTGTCACATTTGCGGATGACCACAAAGGACAGCGCCAGCACCGCGGCCGAGCCCAACCCGGCCAGCGCCCCCAGCAGCACCGGAATGTCCAGTACAAGGCCGCCATCGCTGCTGCCAAACACCGCGACGGCGATGCCACTCAATACCGCAGCGATGACCGCCCAGGTGATCCGCGGCACAGCTTCACCGCCTATCCAGCCGAAGATCGCGGAAAACACCGGGACCGTTGCCACCGCGAACAGCACGATGGCCACAGGTGCTACCGACAACGCGGCAATGAACAAAATTCCGTTCAGCGCGTGACAGGTAACAAGTATCAGCGCCGCGCGGCTCTTGAGACTGGCCCGTTCCGGCAAGCCCTGGAATGCCCAGAGCCCCAGCAGCATCGTGGCCACACCAATACCGCGCCAGGCGATGAGGGGATATCCGTCCATGCCCGACAGACGGACCAGCAAGGTATCCGGTGTCAGCAGCATGGCGGCCATGATTGCGAGAACAAGACCGAAAGGCGAGGATCGGGGCAAGCGGGGGGCTCCTGTCAGCCGGGGCAGCGAACTCTCGAATTCACTGACCCACTGGCGGATTGAAACGCGAATAGCCTTCCAGCACCCACGCCGGATCGGGCTGGAATGGTTCGAGGTTCCATTCCTCCACATCGAAAGTCCAGAAACGACCGCCTGTCCCGTCATGCGCCCGGGTGTCGGCAAACTCAATTGTCGCACGCCCCGTCAGGTTAAGTTGCCTTCCGCCATCGAAATCGACGACCGTCAGGCCGCCCGCCGGTTCGAGCAGGAAGTTGCCCAGCGTCATGAACATCGAATTGCCGATATAGTCGGGGATCGTCAGCCGGTTGCCCTCGACCGCGACGAACCCGGGATTGCCGCCCCGATGGCTGGCGTCATGCGCATCATCTGCGGCCCTGCTTGCGGTAAAAAGCGTATCGGCGCGTTCGATCAGTTCGCGAACCGGCGCTGAAAGCAGGGTTCCAGCCTCGTGCACGGTGGAAATATAGGCGCCTGGCGCTCCGCCGGGCACCCGTTTCTGGATATATTTGGGACAATTGGGGCACGTCTGCTGCACGGCGATGGCAAGGTTGCCATCGCGCGCCTGTTCCAGCAGGCCGTTGACTCGGAACCGGCGGCCCCGAGCAGGGTCGATCACCACCATACCAATCGGACGCGGCTTCGGGCAGGCGTCCAGCAGTTCCCGCAGCAGTTCCGGGACATGGGCATGGGTCAAGCATGCCGCAAGGCGCCATGGATGTTCAACTACGAGAAACGGCCGGGCGGACGCGACGATGAACGACCAGACGCGGCCCCGATCGTCACTCATGGCGATATTCACCATCCGCTGTTCGGCCATGTAGGCACCGGCATTCGCAGGAAGATGATCGCTGATGAACCGCTCGTTCTTCAGGCCCGTGGAACGCTCTCCCGTCAATGTCTGGAGGCGCACCTCGCCCTCATGGAATGCCCCTTCATTCATCGTCACAGCCCCATGTCCGAAAGCGATGGATGATCGTCCGGCCGCCGCCCCTGCTCCCAACGGAACAGCCGCTGGCTTTCGTCGATCGGCAGATCGTTGATGCTGGCGTGGCGGTTCTTCATCAGCCCGTCTGGCTCGAACTCCCAGTTCTCGTTGCCGTAAGCACGGTACCACTGGCCGCTGTCGTCATGGTATTCATAGGCATAGCGCACGGCGATGCGGTTCTCGGTGAAAGCCCAGAGCTCCTTGACCAGCCGGTATTCTTGCTCTTTCGCCCATTTCTCCGTCAGGAACCGTACGACCTCCTCGCGCCCGTCGACGAATGTCGAACGGTTGCGCCATTTCGTATCCGCTGTGTAGGCTCTGGATACGGCCTCCGGATCGCGCGAATTCCAGCCATCCTCGGCGAGACGGACCTTGAGCATAGCGCTTTCACGGGTGAACGGCGGAAGCGGCGGTCTGTTTTCCAATTGAATATTCCTTCTTCAAGAGGTCCTATGCAGGGGTGCGATGAAACCTCGACACGCGCGGACTTTCGACGCTCATCGCCAGCACTTTGCTGATGTAGGTAAGACTCTGGCCGGATTCGGATTGCCAGACATCGAATGCCTGCTGGATCGCCTGCCGGGCTCGTGTGGATGTCGGCACCTTGTCAGCCACGCCTTCGATTGAGAGGCGCAGGATAACGTCGTCAGACAGAACATAGCTGTCCACGCCCGCTTCACGCAGGAAATATTGTGCCGTCTTGTCGCCAAGCCGATCGCCGCGGCGGTGAAGGTGTTCGAGCAACTGGGCGAACTGATGCGGACCGTGTCCGGCCAGGAATGCACCGAAACTGCCGTGACGTTCGATCGTATCCAGCACGAAGATGGCATTGCGCCGGACTGACTGGATGCGCGCGCCGTTGCGCACTATTCGCGTATCCCTGAGCAGGTCGTCGAACCAGTCGTCACTCATGTTGGCGCAGCGTTCGGGATCGAAGCCGGCGAAGGCTTCCTCGAAGGCGGGCCACTTGCTGTTGATGACCTGCCGGTTGAATCCGGCACGAAAGATGTTCTGCGTCATCTGCGACAGCCACCGGTCGCCCGGTACTGCAGACAGGTGCTGCGGCGAGAGCGGAGCCGGGATCGACGCCTCAACCCTCTCAATACTTCCCTTGCGCCCAACGGCGATGGCGAGGATTTCCGTAAACTTGCGCATGGGACTATTCCTTGCCCTGCCCGCGTCGATTCGACACCGGTTTGCCCACCCACCCGGCAAAGGTATCCACCCCGCGCACGCGGACCAATCCTGGATCAAGACCATGCCCGCGACCGGCAACTGGAAGCACCTGTTTTCCCGATCGCTTGCCGCGCAGGCGCCGCGCGTATCGTTTATGGCACATGGCCACCATTTGTGGCCTGACGTGACGCTGGAAGCACAAATAGCCGCCTGGCATGACGCGAGCGCCCTGGCGGGACGGAAATGGGACCATGTGCTTGGACCAGTATGGGAAGAAGCCCGGCGCCATGTGGCGAACGAACTGAACCTGCCCGATCCCGGAACAATCAGCTTTGCGGGTAACGCCCATGATTTCCTCGTCAGGATCGTCTCTGCCATGCCGCGCCGACCGGTGCGTGTGCTCACCAGCGACAGCGAATTCCTCAGCGCCATGCGCCAGTTGCGCCGATGGGAGGAAACCGGAGAAGTGACGCTCACGATCGCGAAGCCTGCGGAAATCGAGGGCATCGTCGCGAAAGGCGACTTCGATCTGATCCATGTCAGCCAGATCCTCTACAACAGCGGCCTGGAATCCGATTGGCGCAGCATCGCCCGGCTTGGGCGTCCGGAAGGTCCATGGGTTGTGATTGACGGCTATCACGGTTTCATGGCGTTGCCGACCGATCTGTCCGGGATTGCCGAACGCGCTTTCTACATCGCCGGCGGATACAAATACGCGATGGCGGGGGAAGGCGTGGGCATCCTGCACGCACCGCCCGGGTTTGCACCGAAACCCGGCATCACCGGATGGTTCGCCCAGACTGCCGAAGACGCCTCTCAACTCCCTGGCGAAGTATGGTATCCCAAGGATGCTCGCCGTTTCATGGGCAGCACGTTTGATCCCAGCGGTCTCTATCGGTTCAATGCGGTGCGGCGGCTGCTGGATGCCGAAGGGCTGGATACGGCCTTGATGGCGGCGCACGCGCATGCGCTGCAGAACAGATTTTTGCAGGACGTGCGGCTTCCCGGTCTGGAACTGGTCAGCCGATTTGGCCACGAACCGGGTGCCAGGTTCCTTGCTTATCGCGGAATCCATGCCGAAGAGGTGCGCAGCAAACTTGCCGAGAAGGGCGTTGATGTGGACGCACGAGGGGACCTGCTCCGCATCGGGTTCTCGATCTATCACGATGAGGCCGATCTCGAGCTCCTGATCAAGGCGGCGTCGACCTGATAGCGGAACATGGCCTGTCCCATTGCTCATCGTGCGGGGCCGAGTGACCTGAATACCGCCATGACCTGATCGCGCGCGTGCTTGTCTCCAGTCAGTTCCGCAATCCCCAGAAGGGTTGCGCGTGCGCCTTGGCTATCGTTCGTGGAGATCTGCAGGCGGGCCAGATGATGCCAGGAATCGAGCATCCGGGGCGCGATCCGGGTAATCCGGTCATGCAGCACGATTGCGCGCTGGGTATCGTTTTCGCTCTCAGCCCTGACCGCCTGATTGAACAGCAGCCGCGCGAGGACCTGATGATTGGTCATCGGAACAAGCAGTAGTTTGCCATCCATATCCACATCAATGGCGTGTCCCTGATAGAGCGCCGTGAATTCGTCCGCGCCAACATGGCGGCCACCGTTGAACGGATCAATGATAACGGGATTCTTCTCTCCGATCTGTACCAGCACATGACCCGGCCCGTTGAGAACATGGGCAACCCAGCCTGCCCGCCTGGCCATCGCGACGTAGAGGATGGCCAGACTTATCGGCAGACCCCGCTTGCGATCCAGAACCCGGATGAAATCCGCGTTGACCGGCGCGTCATAGCTTTCGGCATCGCCGGTGAAGCCATGTTCATCATGCAGCACCTCGGCCAGTACGATAGCCTGCTCGCTCGACATGATCGCGCCGCGGCCTTCCTCGCAAACCCCGTCCTCTATTGCTTCGAGCTGCGCCAGATAGGTGCCTACGTCGCATTCCGCATGGTCAAGCTGGCTGAGCGCGAGCGCTGCGATATCGAGGAGGATATCCTGATCATCAAGGACCCCGATTACGGAAATATCCATGGCATTCGTCCCTTCGAAACTTGTCACCTCAGCATGGCCGGTGCCGTACGGACAGAGTCGTCCAGCCTATCGCCAATCATTCGCCATGCCGCCCGGATCTCCTGACGATAAAGTGCATCGTCGCTGACCTGCGCGAGGCCGGGAAGGCTCAGCAAAGCCTGCTGCCTGGGGCTGAGTAAGCCTCGCGTATTCCCGCCGTATGGGACAGCCAGGTTGATCGCGGTGCGCTGCGCGGGAGTAAGCGGAAGGTATCGCATCGCGGTCTTGCGCAGATAGAATTGCGGTTCCTGATCGACTTTAAATCCACCCCCTCCGATCAGGGCGAAGCCTTCCGTTCGGGCATGTTGAATCAAGTCTTTACGTCCGTTGCTGCGCGGATCGAACTGTACCCGCACCACTTCCTCGCCATCCACCCAGCCGGCGTCGGTGGTAATGACCGAAGGATGCTGGGCCAGGCTGGTCTCACCCGACCAGAAACACGGCGTGGTGAAGGTCGCGGTCTCGGCAAGCCCGGCTTCTACCACCAGATCCCGACCCAGCATGGTGAACCATGGCGGTATTGCAATGCCGCCACGTTCCATCACTTGACCGATCTTACTGAATAGACCCAGCGGGTCATACCGATTGGCCAGACGATCAACGATTGGTTCGGCATCGGCCGTGACGAAGTGGATCACCGGATTGTTCCACGCCGCCTCGCCAAACTGGCGCAATACTTCCGCATCGCTGCCCGGGTGGTTGTTGAAGATCGCCAGAGGGACAAAATGCTCCTCGATAATCTCGACCATCAAGGGATGGCTGAGCACATCATGGCCGAAATTTACGCATGTGGAACAACCAGGGACCTCCTGGAATAACAGCAGGATCGGCTTGCCGTCTGCACGGGCTAACGCCTGTGCCTGTTCGAAATCGCGCAGCCAGCTGACATCGCCGAGCTCACGGTGCTCGCGACGGGAAATCATGAGTGTTTGCATATTTGAATATGTAGGCGGCATGCGTACCATTTCCAGTACCGGGCCAGGACTGGCCCGCCCGCACACGGTATGCCGCAAACCCAAATCACCGGCAGACATTTGATCCATGCAGTTCACGTATGTCACTAATGCGTTGCATCCTGCTGGCGACCGATCGAAGCTGAGGTGTGCCAGCACCGGGGGTGAAGAGAGTGATCGGTCCAACCCCAGCATGGCGGTAAGGGAAAACCAAACTATGCCCGACAACACCGACTTACGACAGCGATTGATCGAAGCATTCACCACCGCCGGCAGGGCACATGGGTTTGCATTCGTGCAGGTAAATGGAGCAGACGATGATTGGGCCTATTGGTACGCAGACATACTACAGCAGCCGCTCTCACTCATTTTGAGCCGCGAACTGACCCGCTCGCAAATCGTTGTCTGCCTGACCGCGATTGAGGACGAGCGACTCTCACGGTTCGGCGACCAGCACCCGTGGGCACCGCTGTATGCGGACCATTTCCTCACCATGTTTACAGCGCCTCAACCGGATGCCCAGCCCCAACTGGCGCTCTATTATTACCCGGAATGCCCCTATTGTCAGCGAGTGCTGCGCGCCATCACGGAAACAGGTGCCAATGTCTCGCTGCGTCACATCTGGGATGAACAGCAGCATCGGGCAGACCTTCAGGCCGCGCGTGGGCGGACCACCGTTCCGGTGCTGAGGATCGCTGACCAGGACGGAGATCGCTGGATGCCGGAATCCACCGATATCGTCCGTTATCTGCATGAATTGGCGAAGACATAATTGCTGGCTGCAATCCCTGACCGATCGACTGCACATGCGCGCCGAACGCATGCGACGATTGTATAGATTCGATGCCTTATTGTGGCTGCCCCTGTCGCACCCAATCTTGGTGACACGGAGGAAACGCTGCCGATCAGGCTGACAGGTTGCCTCTTCCGCTGTGATTGAATCCCTAGTGAAGGCACAAATGCCTGGACAGGAATCGAGAACATGGAACTGAATCGAAGAAGACTGCTGGGTGGACTGCTGGTCGGCGCCGCGGCGTTGCCATTCGCGAACAAGGTGCTACGCGCGCCCGCACATGCTGCGATCGACGCAAGACCGCGCGGTGAGATCAACCTGAGCGATGCCGAGTGGCGCCGACGCCTGAGCCCACAGGCCTATCAGGTGCTGCGACATGCCGATACCGAGTACCCCGGTACCAGCCCGCTCAACCGGGAACATCGCAAGGGCACGTTTGCCTGCGCAGGCTGCGATCTGCCGCTTTATTCAGCGACCACCAAATTCGACAGCGGAACCGGCTGGCCCAGTTTTTGGGATCACCTGCCCAACGCGGTGGTGCTTTCCACGGACTATGAAGTTGGATACCCCCGCACCGAAGTCCGCTGCCGCCGCTGTGCCGGACATCTCGGACACGTTTTTGACGATGGCCCACGCCCCACCGGGAAACGCTACTGCATGAACGGAGTGGCGATGAAATTCCTGCCGGAGAAATCACGATGACCAAGAGCTTGCTAGTTTCGGCCGCCGTTGCCGGTTTGACCGCCGCCGCAATCAACATTCCCGCGCCGTACGCCCGGGCAACGGGCGCTGTCCAGCCCGTGGCTGC
Source organism: Sphingomonas sp. IC081 (assembly GCF_006874585.1). Lineage (GTDB taxonomy): Bacteria > Pseudomonadota > Alphaproteobacteria > Sphingomonadales > Sphingomonadaceae > Novosphingobium. Next base: position 538,183 of record NZ_CP029761.1, on the reverse strand, counting down.
AGGCAATGAAGTGGCAGTGTTTGCGGGCGGCTGCTTCTGGGGCATGGAAGGCATGTTCGAGCATATCAAGGGCGTTAAGTCCGTTACCCCTGGCTATGCCGGAGGTACGGCGCGGGACGCCAACTATCCCGCAGTCTCGTCGGAAACCACCAGCCATGCTGAATCTGTGCGGATCGTCTTTGACCCCCGGCAGGTGAGCTATACAGACCTGATGGGCGTATTCTTTACCGTGGCCCACGATCCGACTCAAGTGAACGGCCAATACCCCGACGAAGGCACCAGCTATCGCTCCGCGATCTTCCCGCAGAACGATGTCCAGCGACGGATGGCGGCTTCCTATATCGCATCGCTGGGTCGCTCCGGCGCCTTTGCCAAGCCGATCGCAACCAGGCTGGAAAACGGATCCTTCTATCCCGCCGAGGCGGAACACCAGGATTTCATGCGGCGCAATCCCGATCACCCCTATATCGTCAGGTGGGACAAGCCGCGCCTTGCCAAGTTGGCTCGGACCTGGCCCCAGCTATACGTTCGATAGTCTGTTCCTGACAGCGGTAAGTGGCGTGCACAGCACTCGCTGCCGTGCGCGTTCCCTGATCAGCGTCTCGTGGTCAGGCAAACATTATTTGCCGGACCAATCGGGGCAAGCTCGTAACGGGCCTACCCAGGTGCTGCATCGGTGGCATGTCGAAACACATGCCACCGATGCCCACTGACCTAGTGACGGCTCTACCCGGCCACTTGCTCTGCGTAGAATCGCTTCATTTCGGCAGCGATGTAGTTTCCGCAGTCTTCTACTGCAAAATGGCCGCTTTCAAGCCAATGGAAGTCCGCATCCGGCAAAATCGTCAGATAAAGTTCACCGCCTTTCGGCGTGAAAAAGATGTCTCCGTTGCCCCAGAAAATCTGGGCCTTCGGTTGCATCTTCTGGAACATGGCCTGAACTGACTGGTACTGACTCACGTTGTTCCGGTAATCGTAGAAGAAATCGAGCTGGATCCGCTCGGCGTATTCGTGCTGAAGATGAAAGGTGTCAATCTGCCAGGCTTCCGGTGACACCAGCGAGGGGTCGGGATGACCATGCTGGTATAGTGTCTTGACCGTATCCGGCTGCAGGAAACCCCTCAGTGGTTCCTCTGTTTCCGGCGTCTTGTTAGGCTCAGGACCCATTGATTGGCTGACGGCGATGTGATTCAGGCTCCGCGAGGAGACTGAGCATGAGCGACCTGTATTGGCTGACGGACGAGCAGATGGCGCGGCTGTTGCCGTATTTTCCCAAGAGCCACGGCAAGCCAAGAGTTGACGACAGGCGTGTCCTGAGCGGGATCATCTTCGTCAATCGGAACGGCCTGCGCTGGCGGGATGCGCCCAGAGAATACGGGCCGCACAAGACATTGTACAACCGCTGGAAGCGGTGGGGCGAAATGGGCGTGTTCACTCGGATGATGGAGGGCCTGTCCGCGCAGAGGGCCGAGCCGCAGACCGTCATGATCGACGCGACCTATCTCAAGGCCCACCGCACGGCGTCCAGCCTTGGGGTAAAAAAGGGGATCTCGGGCGTTTGATCGGACGGACAAAAGGCGGCATGAACACGAAATTACACGCCATCACCGATGCCAACGGGCGTCCTTTGAGCTTCTTCATCACGGCCGGCCAGGTAAGCGATTACACCGGTGCAGCGGCCTTGCTCGACGATTTGCCCAAGGCCAAGTGGATGCTCGCCGACCGCGGCTATGACGCTGACTGGTTCAGAGATGCGCTGGAACAAAAGGGCATAAAACCGTGCATTCCGGGCCGCAAATCCCGTTCTTTGCCCGTCAAATACGACAAGCGGCGGTACAAGCGGCGTAACCGCATCGAGATCATGTTCGGTCGTCTGAAGGACTGGCGCCGCGTGGCAACGCGATATGACCGCTGCCCAACCGTCTACTTCTCAGCCCTCGCACTGGCGGCCACCGTACTCTTCTGGCTGTGATCAGTGAGTCCTGAGCCTAGCGAAGACACAGATTTTGGAGAGCGAGCCCTCCCTCTTCCTGGCTATCAAGCGTCTCGGAAATGGCCGTAAATCGCGACAGTATGCGCCGCAGCACTTCGGCAACGGGTTCAGGTCTGGGGTAAAACGGCTCGGATCGACCCGAAATGCCGAGTGGGCGAATGTCCGACAACGCACGGTGCTGTATCTCGCCCCGCAAACCGTAGTGAATCGGCGTATAGTGAAAATGGAAGCGCTTGCCCGGCCAGCGCGCGGCAAATTCAACGAGCCGCGAACCCAGTGCAGCTACCGCCTCAGCTTCACTCAGCCCGCCCAGGGTTCGTGCGTGAACGTGGCCAAAATCGATACACGGCTCCACACCATCGACCTGGCTGGCCATATCCAGAATCGCCTCAACTGAGCCCAACTGACCCAGCTTGCCCGCGGTTTCGATGAACAGACCCGTTCCGCAGCGGCCGAGTTTCTCCATGAATGCCCCAACCCCATCGACGAAGCGCTTTGCGGCCTCTTCCTCGTCCTGGCCGTACAACGAGCCGGGGTGGATCACGATTTCTCGGACTCCAAGCTCGTCCGCCAACTCGAAAGTCCGCAGCAGGGATTCGGTTGAACGCCGATACTTCTCAGGCTCTGGACTGCTCAGGACAATATAATAGGATCCATGGATCGAAAGTCTGATGCCATAATTTTCTGCCAGCTTGCGGTACAGCCGGCAGGTGTGTTTCGGCATGTTTGCACCGCGCGTCATCTGCAGTTCCAACGCATTGAGCCCAAGCCCGGCTAGCCACGCAAATATGGCCGAACGGTCTTTCCCCGTAGTCCCCCTCACGAAGGCAGGTGGAAACCCGCCCACGCCAAAATTTGGCATCTGGCGGTTCATTGCCGGGGTTAAGGTGGCCTCAACCGGATTGCAGAATTGCCCACTTCGCGCGGTAGATTCACGCACGTGCAGCTCTGACCGAAGTCGACAGATTATCCATAGGGCGGTCAGCAATAATCCACAAAGGGCAGATAATTCATTACACGCTCCCTGATCTGGTGCGCGCGGAGGTGTTCTCAACAACCCGGGCGCTTGTCCAATCGCCTATCCGAATAGATTCAATACGAAATCCGGATGGTGCGCCGCATCCCATTGGCGGCGCGGGGCAAATATGGTTTCCCCTCGCGGCGGGTGGCGGACAGAACTATCCGTCCCAGAGTGTGCTCGCTACCGGCCGCAGGTTCCGAGGCCGGTGGCGCATGCTAGCACGCGCGCCGCAGTTTCCGGTGACTGCTTGTCGGTAGCGCGATCAACTGCGTAGTTCGCCTTGCGCATCTGATCCACGCCAATCCGCCCCACCATCGGCCGTACTGCCGCAAGAAACCGGCTATCACCCGCGGCGCGCCGTGAAAGCAGCATGACAGCGTCGTATCCTGGCAGCGCCCGGCGCGGGTCAGTCAGAACAACCAGACTGTCTGCCGCGATCCGACCGTCCGAGCTGAACGCCGAGATCACGTCAGCATCGCCGCTGGCCAGCGCACTGTACATCAGGGACGGCGCGAAGCGCCGGGTATTGGCAAATTCGAACCGATAGGCATGCCTCACCGCCTGCCATTCGGGCCGTGCAAGAAATTCCAGATCGGTGCCCATTACCAGATGCGGCGACTGGCGGGCGAGGTCATCGAGAGTTGAGATTCCAAGCGCCTTAGCCTTTTCACCTGGCATCGCGAAGGCATAGGCATTCTCGAAACCCAGGGCCCCGACCAATTCCACCCCGCCATTCGACTTCGCCCATTGCCCGATCGTTTCGAGTGTCTCCGCTCGATCTAACTGATCCGTGCGTTTCATCTCGCCGGCCCATAGTGTGCCGGTATAGTCAACATAGACATCGATCTCACCAGCAGCGACCGCCTTGTATGCAACGCTTGAACCCAGGCCGTCGCGGTAGTCGACCGCATACCCCTGCGCTTCCAGGCGTTGCCCGATCAATCGGGCAAGGATGAATTGTTCGGAAAAATTCTTGGCCCCGATCACGACGCGTGGACGCTCGGCAGCGGAAGGCGCGAAAGTGACCGCGAGGCAGAAAACAAAGCCAACGACAATCGCGAACCCCGCCAGCACGGCCTGCCATCTGCGCCGGAGCGACAAGCCGACCTCGATCTGACCGATGAGGAAATCGACTGTTAGCGCCAGCCCCGCCGCCAGTGTGCAGCCCGCCAGCACCAATGACCAGTTCTGGATCTGGAGCCCTGCAAAAATCGGATCGCCAAGGCTCGGTTGGCCGACCATGGTGGCAAGCGTGGCCGCCCCCACTGTCCACACTGCCGCCGTGCGTATTCCTGCGACGATGAATGGCATGGCGAACGGCGCCTCGACCAGGCGCAGCTTTTGCCAAGATGTCATCCCCAGTGCGTCGGCTGCCTCGATCACCTCCGGGTCCATCCGCTGCCGGGCTGTCACCGCATTGCGCAGGATGGGCAGCAGGGCATAGAGCGTCAGGGCCAGCAGCGCCGGGGTGAAGCCGAATGCCGGGATCGGCCAACCGGTAAGCGAGCCAAAACTTACCAGGACGGGATAGAACAGCGCCAGCAGTGCAAGCGCCGGGATTGTCTGGACCAGGCTGGCCAGTCCCAGCGCCACGGTCGCCACAGGCCGCGAACGGCTTGCCCACACCGCGAGCGGCAGCGCCAGGGTGATCCCCAGCAGCAATGCCGCAGCACTGAGCAAAACGTGTGCCGCGAGCTTCGTGCCCAGACCATCGAAGGCTGCCGACCACGCGGTCATTGCTGAAGCTCAATCAACCGACGTGCCGCATCGCGATGAATGGCGATCAACGCCTGCGCCTGTTCACCGCCGGCGCCTCCGAGTAGTGCACGGGGCGTTTCATCGGCCACGATCTGTCCGCGCTCCATAACCAGAACCCGGTCAGCGATAAGCAGAGCTTCGGCCATGTCGTGCGTGACGATCAGGCTGGTAAGCGCAAGCGAGTCATGCAGGGCGCGGACACGTCGGGCGAGGCCACTGCGCGTAACCGGATCGAGCGCGGCAAAGGGCTCATCCAGCAACAGCAGGGCTGGTGAAGGTGCGAGCGCGCGGGCCAGCCCTACCCGTTGTTGCTGCCCGCCCGAAAGTTCGCCAGGCATGCGCGTGGCAAAATCGGCTGGGAGCTCGACCAGTTCGAGCTGGCGCGCAACCAGCGCACTATCGGACCTCTCGCCCTTGATCGTCACGCCGATTTCGATGTTACGTGCCACGCTCATATGCGGAAACAGCGCGACCGACTGGAAGACGAAACCGATTTTGCGGCGATCCATTGGCCCAAGCGCAGCGCCTTCAAACAGCACCTCGCCACCATCGGGTGCGATCAATCCGTTGGCCAGGCGCAGCAAGGTCGATTTTCCCGCGCCGGACGTTCCTACGATCGCGGTCATGCTACCGCGCGTTATGTCCAGTGACAACGGCCCCAGCACGGGCCTTGCACCGTATGCCTTGCTGGCGTTCCGAAAGGTCAGAATGGTTGGGGTCGAAAGGTCCACGTGCAACACCGGTAGTGTATCATTGCAGCGACAGGAAGGGCCGTACGCCGGTAACCGTCCGGCCTGACCCGCTTGCTCGGTTCGGGATGTGTGGTCAGGACGTCCTATTGGTCGCTCATTTGAGCGTACGATAGGACGATCATGACGCAAGTGACGGTGTTGAATGGTGCGCGACGGCATCGGGATTGGTCGGACGAGGAACGTCTGGAGATTCTCCGTGAGGCATTTTCGCCGGGCGCAGTCGTTTCGCAGGTGGCGCGGCGATACGATGTTTCGCGGGGGCTGATTTACATTTGGCGCCGAGCGGCCATGCGGCGGGCGGAAGCGGCGTTCGTCCCCGCGGTCATCGAGGAAGTTTCGGAGCCAACCGTGACTCCCACTGGGCTGTCCGAACCGGAGGCGGCGATCGTGCTGGAACTGCCTGATGGCCGGCAACTGCGCATTTCGGCATCGACGCCGCCTGCCTTGGCCGCAGCCGCGCTGAAGGCGCTACGGTGATCCCGTCGGGCGCGCGAGTGTGGATCGCGATGGGCCACACCGATATGCGTAGGGGCATGCAGGGTCTGGCCGCGATGGTCCAGCAGCACTTCACCAAGGATCCGTTTGCCGGCGATCTGTGGGTCTTTCGGGGACGCAGCGGCACGCTGGTGAAGATCATCTGGCACGATGGGATCGGCATGTCGCTTTACTCAAGGCGGCTTGAGAAGGGGCGTTTCATCTGGCCCTCGGCGAAGGATGGTGTGGTGTCGCTGACGAGTTCGCAACTCGCCTGCCTGCTCGACGGTATCGATTGGCGCAACCCGCAGTATTCCTGGCGGCCACAGAGCGCCGGATAGCTAGTAAAGCGATCGCATTTCGGGCTTGATCGGAGGGGCTGACGATGATTCACTCCCTTCATGGAAGCCGCTGCTTCGCCCTTTCCAGATGACGCTGATGCGCTCAAGGCGCTGCTGGCGAACGCGCTTCTGAAGGCCGACGAGGCAGAGCAACGCGCCGCAGCCGTCGAGGCCGAACTGGCCAATGCCCGCGCTCTGGCGAGTGCGACCGAGGCCATGATCGCCCATCTCAAGTTGCAGAACGCCAAGCTACGCCGCGAGCAGTATGGCACCAGCGCCGAACGCACCGAGCGGCTGCTTGCGCAGTTCGAGCTTGAGCTCGAGGACCTCGAAGCCGATGCGGCCGGGGACGAACTCGCCGCCCAAGCCGCCGCCGCGAAGACGACGGCCATTTCCGCCTTCGAGCGCAAGAAGCCGGTCAGGAAGCCGTTCCCCGCTCATCTTCCGCGCGAACGTGTTGTCGTTGCCGCGCCGTGCTCGTGCCCGGCCTGCGGCGGCAACCGGCTGTCCAGGCTCGGCGAAGATGTGACCGAGACGCTGGAGGTGATCCCGCGCTCGTGGAAGGTCATCCAGACGGTGCGCGAGAAGTTCGCCTGCCGGGATTGCGAGAAGATCACGCAGCCGCCAGCACCGTTCCACGTCACCCCGCGCGGATGGGCCGGCCCCAGCTTTCTCGCCATGCTGCTGTTCGACAAGTACGGCCAGCATCAGCCGCTTCACCGTCAGGCCGAGCGCTTTGCCAGCGAAGGCGTGACGCTCAGCGTCTCGACGCTCGCCGACCAGATCGGCGCGGCCTGTCTTGCGCTGATGCCAATATACCAACTGATCGAGGCCCACACACTGGCCGCCGAGCGCCTGCACGGCGACGACACCACCGTGCCGATCATGGCCAAGGGCAAGACGATTACCGGGCGATTGTGGGACTACGTACGCGACGATCGGCCCTTCGGCGGCAATGATCCCCCTTCGGTCGTCTTCTACTATTCGCGCGACCGGCGCGGCGATCATCCACGACGCCATCTTGCGGCCTGGTCCGGGATTCTGCAGGCGGACGCCTATGGCGGCTACAACGAGCTTTACGCTCCGAACCGGCAGCCGGGGGCGATCCTCGAGGCTGGATGCTTCGCGCACGCGAGGAGGAAATTCTTCGAGCTGGCCGACGTCGAAGGTGCCGCACGTAAAAAGAGCCGCGGCGAGAAGGCCGGGCTCGTCTATCCGATCGCGCTCGAGGCCGTGCAGAAGCTCGATGCCCTGTTCGCCATCGAGCGCGACATCAACGGCAAGAGCCCGGCCGAACGTCTCGCAGCCCGTCAGGAACTCAGCGCGCCGCTGATGACCGAGCTCCACGAATGGCTGAACGCACAGCTCGCCCGAATCTCGCGCAACCACGATCTCGCCAAGGCCATCAACTACATGCTGCGCCGCTGGAGTGCGTTCACCCGCTTTCTCGACGAAGGCAGGGTCTGCCTCTCGAACAACGCCGCCGAACGATCGCTGCGCTGTGTGCCGCTCGGACGCAAATCGTGGCTATTCTGCGGTTCCGATCGCGGTGGCCAGCGGGCGGCGGTCGCTTATTCGCTGATCCAGACCTGTCGCCTCAACGACGTCGATCCCCAGGCGTGGCTCGCCGACGTCCTCGCCCGCATCGCCGATCATCCCATCAGCCGGATCGACGAGTTGCTCCCGTGGAACTGGCGGTCCGCTAAGGTCGATCTCGCCGCCTGACCCAACTTCGCCGCGGTCCTCGGCGTATGCTTACGTACGCCCCATTCAACCCCGGTTTTCAACGACGCAGGCACAGCTGGCCTTCAGCCAATCGGGGATCACATGTGCCGGTAGATTGCCGGGATGCCGAGCGTCGACTGACAGTCCCTGATCCGGGTGGTCGTGACGCTTCGTGGTCTTCTCAGCAAGGCCGAGAGGCACCACAACCAAGCGGGTCGGCACACCATCTGACTTCTCGGCGATCAAGGCAGCTCGCCCCGGAAAGTCATGCCGATCCAGCACCACCCCGTTCAGTTCGAGTCCGTTACACTGGAGCAATGTCAGTTCACCGAAACCAAGTTCCGCCCTGCCCTCTGCGATGCCAAGCGACAGGCGGCACTCCAACCAGCGCTTGTCTGCACTTTCATCGTCTGTACCCACCTTTTGGATCCATCGCTGACCGAGCGCACGGTGTCGAGGGTCGGACGCTGCACCATCGCCGCTGTATGCACGGTAGTGAGCGGCCACGCTGTCATCTATTGAAACGGTGATGCCGGCTGGCGCACAGTCAGGCCTGAGATATTTCACCAGCTCCTCCGCGTATGCGGCCTCACAATCGAGGAGATAGCCATAGCCACCCGGCCAGACCAGGAAATCGAACAGCACCCGCCCCCGATCGTCAAGCATGGCCGCCCATACCGGCAGATAGTGCGTGATCCGGTTCGACAGGCGCGGCTCAAGGAAAGCAGCGACATCGATAGAGCGATCTGCGGGATCAAGACGGACGAAACGGCGCGAGAACAATCGGGTCGCGGTCATGGAAAATCCTGGCTATTTGCGAAAGTTCAGTAAACGGCACGGACTTCAAATTCGCGCCCGCGAAATTCCGTGACATCTCCCGCCGTCAAGCCGTCAATCGCGCCATAGAACGGTGCGGACTCGGAAAGCCCCATCATCTCCACGCCTTCGCAAGTAAACCTTCCTGTCGATACCCCGATCACAAAATGACGGCCATCGACGCAAACCACGGCTCCCTGCTCAACCCTGTCCTTGGGGCTGAAATCGATTGCTCCGATCGCCTTGAATTTCTGTTCGGCGGAATGGACCGGCTGCTCAAGTCCTTCGGCAAGATTGGCCTGAAACTTCGCCTGGGCCTGTTCATCCAGTTCGATTGGTTCGGTTGGGACCAGCCTGGTTCCCGCCAGGAACTGAAGATAATTATGTGTAGCGTGCTCCAGTTCCTCGGCTGTGAGGTTCCGCAGGCTTTCCCTGACGCATTCTTTGTTCATTGTCCCACCTTTTTCCGCCGGGCACGTCACCCGGGCAACCCTGATTTCCAAAGGCTCAGCTTGAAGACCGTTTAGCCCACCGCGATGCCGCGCCAGAACGCAATGTGATCCCTGATCTCGGAGGCTGCTCCTGACGGCTCGGGGTAGTACCATGCCGCATCGGCATTCGTCTGCCCATCAACTGATACTGAATAATAGGACGCCACCCCCTTCCAGGGGCAGGTCGATTTTCTCGAGCTTTCCACAAGGTACTCCGCCTTCACCGACGCGCGCGGAAAGTAGTGATTGCCCTCCACCTGAACGGTCCTGTCGCTTTCGGCGATCACCACACCGTTCCACACTGCCTGTACCATATCAATCTCCCGGTCGGTTGATCCGTTCATACAAATATCTCGCAGCCCAATCGGGCTTCGACGCAGCCACCCGCCGTAGGAAGCTGCAGGTCAGGAGGGCCTTGATGCCCGACTCCGCAATCCAGGCGAACAGTTCCGCCGCAAGCCTGGCGCCAAGCCCCGACCCACGCAGTGCGGACGGTGTTTCGATATGGCCGAAAACAAAGGTCCCGTCTTCACGCAGCGAGTAACTGGCAAATGCGTCGCTGGGTTCCATGTGCCAGACGACGCGCTGCTGGTGCGGATAGTGAATTGCCCGGCGCGGGATCAGTCCGGACCGTCCAAGCAGCTTTTCGATGTCGCTGACCGCCGGGTTGCGCCATGCCCTTTGCCCGATCACCAGCGACGGTGAATGCGGCCTGCCATCACCGAACAGGGTGGCGAAGTCAGCCGCCGTTTCGGGATCGCCGGAAATGTCGACAATCTGCGGCTCTACACCAAGACCTTTGACCTGTTCGGCAATGGCTCGCGATTTGGCACAAGAACCATTGGTCAGGATCGTCACCGGGTTCGTTTCCATTGACACACTTGCCATCTCGTCAGGTTCCACAAAAGGTTACGCACGGTTGCGACCCGGCGGGTGCCGGCATGGCGTAATCGGCCCACTCAGGCCGTTCCACGTAGGGATTGGTGACGACTTCGAGCAGTCTGAAGTAGGGGGCAAGATCCCCTTCGACCGCCGCCGAAAGGGCCGCTTCCACCTTGTGATTGCGTGGAATATAAAGCGGGTTGACCGCATTCATCGCCGCCGCACGCGCTTCGGGCAACATGGCCTCATCGTTGGCAATGCGGGCATTCCAGTCATCGAGCCAGATGCCGATTTCCTCGCGGTTGGTGAACATACCAGTGACAACCTCAAGTCCAGCAGTCAGCGACCTGGCCAGGTTTCGGAACAGATTGGTGTAATCGACCCCCTGTCCCTCCATGGCAGCGAACAGCCGGTTGGCAAGATCAAGATCACCCGCAAGGGCGCGGGCCAGCCCCAGCTTGGCCCGCACTCCGTTCAGCCATACCCCAAGGTATCGCTCGCCATATCCCGCCAGCAGGGCATTCATCGTCTCCACCTCCTGCGGATTGACTTCGGCAACCACGCTCGCCAGCGCCGATCCAAGTTGCGTCAGGTTCCAGCGGCCGATCACCGGCTGGTTGCCAAAGGCATAGCGTCCATTTTCATCGATCGAACTGAACACCGCCTTGGCCGAATAGGCATCGAGGAATGCGCAAGGGCCAAAGTCGATCGTCTCACCCGAAATCGCGACATTGTCGGTATTCATCACACCGTGCACGAAGCCGACATGAATCCACGATGCGACCAATCGCAGCTGCGCTTCCATCACCGCCTCGAATAAGGCGAGATAGGGGTTGGCGGCCCCAGCGGCCGCCGGATAGTGGCGGGCAATGGCGTGGTCTGCCAGTCGCTTGACATGATCCGGCCCAAGATGGGCGGCGAAGAACTGGAATGTGCCGACCCGGATATGGCTCTTGGCGATCCGGGCGAGCACGGCGCCAGGCTGCAGGGTCTGCCGGGCCACCTGCTCCCCGCTCAGCGCGACACCGAGCGACCGCGTCGTCTCGATCCCGAGCGCGGCCATCGCTTCCGAAACCAGATGTTCGCGCAAAGCCGGCCCCAGCGCATAACGGCCGTCGCCACCACGAGAAAAAGCCGTGCGCCCCGAGCCTTTCAGCTGCAAATCGAACCGGGCCCCATTCGGAGTAATGTGTTCCCCCAATAGTATTGCACGGCCATCGCCAAGCTGCGGCGAGAAGTGGCCGAACTGGTGCCCGGAATAGGCCTGCGCAATCGGGTCGGCGCCACCGGGCAGCCGAAAGCCCGAAATGAGCTCAGCAGCGCCGTCCTCCAGTTCAGCCAATCCCAGCCGTTCGGCCAAGGTCCCATTCCAGACCACTAGTTCCGGATCGGTCGCCGCACTTGGGTTCGCCGGGGCGTAGAAGCCGGGCAGGTCGCGGAAATAGGAATTATCGAAATTTAACGACATTTTTCACCTGATAAATGGCCGCCGGGTGGTTGTTGCAACGGGAGAGGCAGCGTTGCAATCCACCCGGCGGCGCGCGAGCGACAGGCAGGGGGTGAGCCTGCGCTCAGCGTACGAGTTCTACCGTTGGTGCATCTTTGAAGGCCGCGATCAGCCGTTCCGGATCAAGCCGGAAATCGTTGAAGATCACTTCGCCCTTGGGATCAATCACGATGAACCAAGGCGTTCCGCCGCTGCGGTAATCCTCCATCACGGTCGGATAGCGTTCACCACTGGGCGGCAGATCATGCCCGAACGGAAGATCCAACCCGTAGTGCAGCTGGGTTTCGCGAAGTCTTTCCACGGTATTCTGATCCGCACCTTCGAACACGGTCTGGACCACGGCAAAGCCGAACCCCTTGTCCGACAGGCCATCGACCAGCCGCTTCAGTGCCGGAAAGCCGCGCGAATGGCAGCCAGGGCACCAGTGCTGAAAGCAGTAGATGACCTTGTAGCCATCACCCAGGTCGGCCAGCTTGACTGGTTCGATCTGGTTGCCCTTGCCATCGATCCAATAGGGCACTCTGAGTTCAGGTGCCTGATGCGAACTAATTCCAATCGACATGATGCCGTGCTCCTGAATTGCCTGACACGGGCGTAAAGTGGGGTGATCGTTGAGGACCAACCCACTTCGACCCTCCGGGCTCGTTGGCCCTCAGGCTGCTCGCGGCAGGACCCAGTCCTTGCGCGGGAAGTGGCAGGAATAGCCGTTGGGATAGCGTTCGAGATAATCCTGGTGGACATCCTCGGCTTCCCAGAAATCGCCGGCCGGGGCCAATTCGGTCACGACCTTGCCAGGCCACAGCCCGGAAGCCTCGACATCCGCGATAGTCCGCTGTGCTTCGGCCAGTTGTTCATCGCTGGTGAAGAAGATCGCCGAGCGATACTGGCTGCCGCGATCGCCGCCCTGACGGTTCTGCGTGGTGGGATCGTGGATCTGGAAGAAGAATTCCAGCAGCTTGCGAAAGCTCATTTTCGCAGGGTCGAACACAACTTCGAGTGCCTCGGCATGGCCGGTGGTGCCGGTCTTGACCGTCGCATAGGTAGCGTTGGGCGTGGAGCCGCCGGAGTATCCAACCCTGGTCGAGATTACGCCGTCCATCTTGCGGACGAGGCCCTGCATGCCCCAGAAGCAGCCGCCAGCCAGGATGGCCCGTTCACTAGTGACCATGTCAACCTACCTCCTCTGTGAAATGGCTGGCAAGATCGCCATAGCCTTCTGCCTCGAGCTGATCGGCCGGAACGAAGCGCAGGGCCGCTGAATTGATGCAATAACGCATACCGCCCCGGTCCTTCGGGCCATCAGGGAAGACGTGACCCAGGTGGCTGTCGGCATGAGTGGAGCGCACCTCGATCCGGCGCATGCCGTGGCTGCTATCGTCATGCTCGACTACCGCGCCGGGCCGTACCGGCTGCGTGAAACTGGGCCAGCCACTCTTCGATTCGAACTTGTCGGTGGACACGAACAGTGGTTCACCGCTCACGATATCGACATAAAGGCCGGGGGCGTGATTATCCCAGAATTCGTTGCGGAAGCGCGGTTCGGTGCCCCCGCGCTGGGTTACTTCGAACTGCATCGGTGTCAGTCGATCGACGGATTGACTGGTCTTCTTGAAAGTTCTGGCGAGCGCCATGATGACATCTCCCGTCATGGTTACTGTTCGGAAGATGGCCGCACAGATCGGAAATTACCAATAGCCGTGATGCATAGATTCTATAGGGTTGTTCGAATGGCTCCTGCCTATTCCCGATCCCAATCCTCCCTGGCAAGCATCCGGCGGAAATCCTGCAGGACTTTTGAATTTCCCGACCCCGAGACCGAAACGAAAGAAACTTCGCGGGACAGTTCCAGGCCCTCGACCGGACGCACGAGCATATTGACTGCAATCCGGGAATGCTCCGGAAGCATGCAAATTCCGCCCCCCGAGGCAACGACCTCCTGAAGCCAGTCTTCCCTCTCCGAACGCAGGCGCGCGGCGGGAAGGCTACCCTTTGCTTCAAGGAACTTGGTCACTCGTTCGCGAAACTCGCAATTGAGTCGGTCGATATAGGTCTCATTCGCCAGCTCATGCGGTGGAACGATGTCCATTTGCGCAAAACGGTGCTCGGCGCCGCATCCAAGCAACAGGCGTTCGGCAAACAGGGGAATGGCATCGAGCTTGTCATTTCTTTCCGGCATCTCACCGATGATGCAACCGTCCAGCGTACCGGCCAGCACCAGCTCTATGCCACTGCTCCGGCTTATGGGATGCATGACCACCTCCGCCATGGGAAGCTGTTCCAGCACGCGGCGGATGAACCGCGCAAAGCGGATCGGCGCAATTGAGCTGACGATCCCGATCGAAAGCTTGTCGAGATGTCCATCGCGGCTGTCACGTGCGATGCCATGAATCCGCTCTTCCGAACGCAGAATGGCCTCGAACTCATCGCGTACCGCCATACCGAGCGCGGTGAGGCGCGTATCCTTGCCATCACGATAGAGCAGCCTGCCGCCAAGCTGCTCTTCCAACCGCTGGATGGAGCGGGTCAGTGTCGGCTGGGTTACCCCACTCGCACGGGCGGCAGACGTGAAGTTCAGGCTCTCGGCCAGTTCCAGAAAATGGCGTATCTGGGATATGTTCATGGGTATTGATCTTCAGCCCTTGCGATGGTGTTCGAATATCTCGCCAACGGCGACATCATATTCCCGTAGTAGTCGCGCCTTGCCCAGTTCCTTGGCGCGTTCGTGATCGGGATGCTTGTCCCACGCGAGGAATGCCTCGCGATCGGTCCATTCGGCAATGACCACCATCTCGCCATCGTCTGCCGTGAAGACCTTGTGCCCGGCATATCCCGGCATAGCGGAAACGATCGCGCTCATTTCGGCGTAGAGCGTCTCGAACTCCGCCAGTGTTTCCTGCGTTGGTCGCGTTCTGAACGCGGCTATAATTCCACCTTCCGGCATGACTATCTCCCTAGAATGCTGTTGTCTTGATTTCGATGTGGTTTTCAAGCGTGCGGTGAACCGGGCATCGATCGGCGATGCGCATGAGATCGGCCCGCTGCCCATCATCGATCGGGCCATGCAACCTGATGGACCGATCCAAAACGTCGATCTGCACCCCGGCATTCATGTCGGGGCATTGGGCGCAATCGGCAGCATGTTCACGCCCATGTTCGAGCTCGATCTCGACCCGTTCGAGAGGAATGCCCTTGCGGCGGGCATAGATCATCAGCGTCATTGACGTGCAGGTACCAAGCGCAGCCAAAAGATGATCGTAAGGCGTCGGGCCCTGATCGTCACCGCCCACGTGGATTGGCTCATCCGCGATCCAATCATGGGATTGTGACTGAACATCCTGCACGAAATTTCCAGTGCTGGTAGCGACCCTGACGGTGCCGGGGAGCGGCCTCTTTCCTGCCGGCAAATGGCTGTTGGTGCGTGAAAACCAGTGGTCGATACTCTCGGCCACCTGAACCGATGCGCCAGGTGCACCCAGCAGATGGTCAGCATCGCGCAGTGTCACGAAGTCCTTCTCGGCGCCAGTAGCAACGAACAGGCGCTCGCCCTGTTCGTAGGCAACGACGTTATCCTCGCGTGCGTGCATAACCAGCAGGCGCGCCTTCAGTGTGGCCAACCGGGTAGCCTGCTCCGCGTTTGATGCCTGTTTGACGAAAGCATCGGTAATCACTGTCTCGCGCCCCAGAAGCGTCACAGTTGTGCGTCCGGTTTCAGCCAGTTCCGTGCGATCGGCACCGATGGTATCCAGCACATGATCCACTTCGAACGGTGCACCGATAGTAACCAGATGTTCCACCTGCGGAAGTCTGCTCGTCACAGCTATGGCTGCCGCCCCGCCATAGCTGTGCCCGATCAGCATATTGCATTGCAAGCCGCGTTGCGCGAGTGCCTCGATGGCGGACACGATATCATCCGCGTTGCCCAGCAGGCCCGTTTCGCCAAATTCGCCCTCGCTCTCGCCCACCCCCGCGAAATCGAAACGCAACACGGCAAAGCCGCGTTCGGCGAGATACCGTGCGACACGCGTGGCGGCCAGCGATTGGCGACCACAGGCGAAACAATGGGCAAAGACCGCGACGCCGCGATGCGGATGGGCAGCAGGGAGTTCGAGGATGCCCGCCAGATCGCCCTGACTCCCGGGGAAAGCGAAGCGCTCCGTCTTTCGCGCAGTCATGCCTCGTCCGATGAAATCTTGTCCAGGGCCAGAGCGTTCATGCAAAACCGCAAGCCGCTCGGTTCGGGGCCGTCAGGGAAGACATGGCCCAGATGCGCATCGCAGACGTTGCAGGTCGTCTCGATCCGGGTCATTCCGTGACTGGTATCCGCATGGTGGGCGATGACCGCATCATCGACGGGCTGCGTGAAGCTGGGCCAACCCGTGCCGCTCTCGAATTTGCTGGACGAATCGAACAGCTCCGTCCCGCAGCAGCCGCAGGCATAGCGCCCCGGCGTGAACAGGCTGCACATCTCGCTTGAATGTGGACGTTCGGTGCCCTTGAGCCGGGTTACGTAGAAACGGTCTTCAGGCAGCAGCGCGCGCCATTCGTCGTCGCTCCGCTCCACCCGGCGCGGTGGCTGCAGGTTTCCTTCCCTTGCAAACCTAACTACGTCGTTCCAGTTCATGCTTCCTCCGGCTTCGTATCGTAACATCTCGAAATTCCTGCCATATTCGCCGTGCTGGCGGAAGGCATGACTTGAGACTGGACCAGGAGCCGATTAGTAGGAAAAACTGTAGTTCCCAGAAGCTTATCCAGAGTCATGCGAAATCTGCATAGAATGTATGCCGCCCATTTTTGTCCCCAACTCCTAAGGTCGCAACCGAACGGGCGATCAAACGGAATCTCGAGTTTTCAATGACTGAAACAGGCCTTATGGATCGCTTTGCAAGCACCCGCAGTATGACGATGTCGCTCGTCGGCGGGATGAGTGATGCGGATGCGACAATCCAGCCGATGCCCGATGCCTCACCGGCAAAGTGGCACCTTGCGCACACAACCTGGTTCTTCGAGACCTTTGTGCTGCGCGACTATGGGCCGGGCTACGCGTCGTTTCATCAGAACTGGCCGTTCCTGTTCAACAGTTATTACGAGGCCGAGGGCGCTCGGCTGGCGCGCAACAGACGCGGGATGCTGTCCCGGCCTTCCCTCGATGAAATTCGGGAATACCGTCGTCATGTGGATCAGGCGATCCTGGCGGGATCCGATGAACTCGCCGGCCGCGCGGCGGACCTGATTGAACTGGGCATCCATCATGAGCAGCAGCACCAGGAGTTGTTGCTCACGGACATCTTGAACGCTTTTGCGCAGAACCCGCTCAAGCCCGCTTTTGTGGCCGCACCGGGTGGCGATGCCCCAACAGGATTGCAGCAACCACTGATCTGGAACGAATTCGATGGCGGCGTGGTTCAGGTCGGCCATGAAGGATCTGGCTTTGCGTTCGACGCGGAAACGCCCGCGCATCAGGTGATTCTGCGCCCTTTTGCCCTCGCCAACCGCTGCATCACGAACCGGGAATGGGAGGAGTTCATCGCCGAGGGCGGATACCGCGACCCTCGCCACTGGCTTTCCGATGGCTGGGCCTGGGTGCGGGAGAACGCGATCGACCGGCCGCTGTACTGGGGCGAACACGGTGGTGGCGGGCGCAAATCGTTCACTCTTGGCGGCGAGGGCCTGCTCGATCCCGATGCACCCGTTTGCCACATCAGCCTGTACGAGGCGGACGCCTATGCCAGCTGGGCAGGAGCACGTCTTCCCACCGAACACGAATGGGAATGGGCAGCGCGCGATGCCGATACCTTGCTGGGCAACCAGCTCGATTCCGGGCACGCCGTCAAACCTCTCCCTGCCACGGGTGGCGGCCTTGCCCAGATGTTCGGCGATGTCTGGGAATGGACCGGTTCGGCTTTTCGTCCCTACCCCGGCTTTCGCATCGCCGAGGGCGCGGTTGGCGAATACAATGGCAAGTTCATGTCGGGACAATTCGTCCTGAAAGGCGCCAGCTGCGCCACCCCGCGTGGCCATTCCCGGGCCAGCTATCGCAACTTCTTCTACCCGCACCAGCGTTGGCAGTTCTGCGGTCTGCGCCTTGCAAAGGACATTTGAAGGCATGACAGCCGCATCACAGACTCTCGTCCAGTCGCTTGCCCAACTCACCCCGGAGCAGGTCGAACTTCGCGACGATTTCATTCGGTGCTGCCGCGATACGCGGCAGACCATGCCCGCACGCTGGCTTTACGATCATCGCGGCTCCGAACTGTTCGAAGAAATCACCACGCTGACGGAGTATTACCCCACCCGCACCGAGCTGGGTCTCCTGCGCGATGCCGCCGCGAAATTGCACGAGGCGATCGGCGAAGGCCGGATGCTGATCGAGTTCGGGGCCGGCAGCGCGCACAAGACCCCTGCCCTGATCGAGGCGATCAGGCCGGCGCGCTATGTGCCGATCGACGTTTCGGGCGACTACCTGCGCGAATCTTCGGCCGAACTGGCAAAGGCGTTTCCAGATCTCGAAATCGAACCCATCGAGGCCGATTTCAACCGCGCGGTGCCGCTGCCGCACTGCCCTCGGCGTCTGCCCATCATTGGGTTTTTCGCCGGTTCGACGATTGGCAACCTCACCCCGTTCGAAGCCACCGATCTCTTGCGCCGAATGGGTGAAACGCTGGGGGACGATGCCCTGCTGTTGATCGGCATGGATCGAGTCAAATCGCTGGATGTGCTGCTGCCTGCCTATGACGATGCCAGGGGCGTGACGGCCGCGTTCAACCTCAACCTGCTGCACCGGATCAATCGGGAGTTGGATTGCAACATCCCGGTCGAAGCCTTCGCCCATGAAGCGCGCTGGAGCGAACCGCGCACCAGGATCGAGATGCATCTCGTAGCCCTGCGGGATGTGGAGTTCTCATTGGGTGGGGAACGGATTTCATTCGGCAAGGGCGCCACGATCCACACCGAAAACAGCCACAAGTACCGCTTCGAGGAAGCACGCATGCTGCTGCGCTGTGGGGGCTGGGAGCCAATCGATGCCTGGTCCGATCCGGCGGACCATTTCACCCTGTTCCTCGCCCGGCGAGATTCCTGAAATCGGAGACAAGTCATGCGCAGCGCCGTAATTGTTTCAACTGCCCGCACCCCGATCGGCAAGGCCGTGCGCGGTGCATTCAACATGACCAAGGCGCCGACGCTGGGCGCGCTTTCCGTGCGCGAGGCAGTGGTGCGTGCCGGCATCGATCCCAGCGAGGTTGACGATGTCGTCTATGGCAGCGCGCTGCAACAAGGCGCGGCGGCGAACAACATTGGCAGACTTGTCGCGCTGCGGGCCGGCTTGCCCGTTGAGGTTGCGGGACAATCGATGGACCGGCAATGTTCGTCAGGCGTCATGGCGATCGCCACGGCGGCCAAGCAGATCATCGTCGATCGCATGGATGTGGTGATCGGTGGCGGCCAGGAATCGATCTCGCTGATCGAAACGCCGGAATTCCGAATCGATTTCGATGCCGAGCTGATCGCGCTGCACGACGACATCTACATGCCGATGATCCAGACCGCGGAAGTCGTGGCGAACCGCTATGGCATCAGCCGCGAGGCGCAGGATGCCTATGGCCTGCAATCACAGCAGCGCACTGCTGCTGCCCAGGCTGCTGGACTTTTCGACCAGGAAATCGTGCCCGTAACCGTGACCAAGGCGGTGAAGAACCGGGAAACCGGCGAAGTCACCCATGAACAAGTTACGCTGTCAAAGGACGAGGGCAACCGGCCGGAGACCACGATCGAGGCCCTTGCCGGATTGAAGGCGGTGATCCCTGGCGGATCAGTTACCGCGGGCAACGCCAGTCAGCTCAGCGATGGCTCCTCGGCCTGTGTGTTGATGGAAGAAAAGCTGGCTGAAAAACGCGGACTGCAACCGCTCGGCCGCTATGTCGGCATGGCGGTCGCAGGCTGTAAGCCCGACGAGATGGGGATCGGCCCCGTCTTCGCGATCCCGAAACTGCTGGACCGCTTCGACCTGACCATGGACGATATCGGGCTGTGGGAGCTGAACGAAGCCTTTGCGGTTCAGGTCCTCTATTGCCGTGACAAACTGGGTATCCCCGACGAACTGCTGAACGTTAACGGCGGTTCCATCGCCATTGGCCACCCCTATGGCATGACCGGTTCGCGCTGCACGGGTCATGCGCTGATCGAAGGCAAACGGCGCGGTGCGAAATACGTCGTCGTCACCATGTGTGTCGGCGGCGGTCAGGGTGCCGCAGTCCTGTTCGAAACACTCTGAATCGAGAAGGAAAAAAATAATGGGAGATCGCAGCTTCGACTCGATCGTCATCGGGGCGGGCCAGGCTGGCCCTTCGCTGGCGGTCACACTTGCCAAACGGGGCGAAAAGGTCGCACTGATCGAGGCCGAACGGCTCGGCGGCACGTGTATCAACAACGGCTGCACGCCAACCAAGACCCTGCGCAAGTCGGCACGGGTCGCCTATATCGCGCGGCGCGCGGCCGAGTTCGGGATCGACACCGGGTCAGTCACGATCGATTTCCCCCGCGCGATGGCGCGGATGCGCGAGCGGGTCGATACCTCGCGCGCCGGGCTGGAGAGCTGGGTGCGCGGCAGCGGGGTCGAGGTCGTGATCGGCCACGGAAAGATCGAAGGGCGCGAGGGCGAGCAGTTCCGGGTCAACGCGGGCGGTGAAACACTGCTGGCGAACAAGGTCTTTCTCAACACCGGAACCCGCCCCTTCATGCCACCGATCCCCGGACTGGACGGAGTGCCTGCACTCGACAACCGCTCGCTGCTGGCGCTGAACGAATTGCCTGGGCATCTGGTGATCATCGGCGGCAGCTATATCGGGCTGGAGATGGCGCAGATCTTCCGGCGTCTTGGGGCCGATGTAACCGTCATCGAAGGTGGCCCCGCCCTCGCCTCGCGCGAAAATCCCGACATTTCGGCGATGATCCGCGAATTTCTCGAAGCCGAGGGCATCACCTTCCATACGGGTGCGAAGATCGAAGGAGTTTCCGGTGCTTCCGGGACCATTACGGTGCGTATGGACACCGGCGTTGCAAGTGGCACGCACCTGCTCGTGGCCACCGGACGCCTGCCCAATACCGATGGGCTGGGGCTTGAAGGCATCGGCATCGAAACCGGGCCGCGCGGTCACATCGCAACGAACGAACGTCTCGAAACGGCTGCACCTGGAGTATGGGCGCTGGGCGACATCAACGGTCGCGGTGCCTTCACACACACCAGCTATCATGATTTCGAGATCGTCGCGGAAAACCTCGCGGGCGGCGCGCGCAGCGCGGACGCGCGGGTGATGGCCTATGCCATGTTTACCGATCCGCCACTGGGCCATGTCGGCATCCAGCGTTACGAGGCGCAGAAACTGGCCGACGAAGGGCGCAGCATCCTGATCGCGGAACACGACATGAAGGACGTGAGCCGCGCCAAGGAGGAAAGCGAACTGACCGGGCGCATCCGCATCATCGTCGATGGCGATGATGGCAAGGTGCTGGGTGCGACAATGCTGGGCATCAATGCCGATGAGATCATCCAGGTCTTCTCCAATTTCATGGCAGCGGGCGGCCACTGGCAGGCGATGCGCAATGCCCTGCCCGTCCACCCGACGGTCACGGAATTCATGCCGACAATCCTGGCCAAGCTGGCCCCGTTGACGAAGGCCTGAGTGAATGACGGAACAAACCCTTGCCTGCGACATGCACCGCGAGACCGTTCCCGGCGGGCTGCTGTCGGCAACGGTAACGCCGCTGGCTTCGATCTTCGGCAGCGGCTTTCTGGTGATCGCCGCGATCCTGTCGGCGGCGGTCGGGCGCTATGCGGTGTTCGCCATGGTCGGCATCTGCGCTCTGGCCTTCGCGATCGGCATGGTGATGCGGCACAATATCCGGCATGTCGAACCGCTGCTGTTCAATCGCAAGCTGCCAGCCTGGCCCGCACGACTTGAACTTGTTTCGGATTTCGCACTGGTGCTGGCCTATGTGATTTCGGTCACGCTGTACCTGCGGATCATGGCTTCGTTCGCGCTCAACCTGGCCGGCGCGGACTCGCAGTACAACCAGTCCCTGCTGGTCAGCGGCTGCATCGCCGTGATACTGGCTTTTGCCTTGTGGAAAGGACTGAAGTCGCTTGAGTTCCTGGAGAAATGGGCGCTGATCCTGACAATGGCGATTGTCCTGGTCCTGCTGGCGACATTCGTGAAACTGGATGCCTCGGTGCTGACGCAAGGCGTGCTGAAGCTCCCGCAGGCCAGCGCGGAAACACCGCTGCATGCCCTGCTGCTGCTCGGCGGCACGGTCATCGTCGTCCAGGGTTTCGAGACCACGCGCTATCTGGGGGAACATTACTGCCCCGAAACCCGTATCCGCGCATCGCGCCTTTCACAGATCATTTCCACCGTGGTCTATGTCGCCTTCATCGCGCTGGTGACACCGCATACCCACCTGCTCGATGGCGTGATGAGCGACAGTGGCTTGCTGGACATTGTCAAGCAGGTCGCCACCTGGCTGGTGCTGCCGCTGGTCGGCGCCGCTATCTTCAGCCAATTCAGCGCGGCCATTGCCGATACCATCGGCGGGACAGGCAATGTGCGCGACCGCACCGACGGCAAGGTTTCGGAACGCGCAATCTATGCGGCAATCCTGTCGGTTGCCCTGATCCTGGCGTGGAGCGCGGATACGGCCCAGGTGCTCGTCCTCGCGTCCAAGGCCTTCGCATTTTACTATGGCCTGCAATGCGCTGTTGCCGCGATAATCAGCAGTGACACCCGGATTCGGCTGGGCGCCACGATGCTTGCGGCTGTGATGTTCGCGATCACTGTATTTGCCATACCGGTCGGCTAACTGGCATCGCGCGAGGTGGAATGGGTTCTCGAAACGAGACCGAATTGCAGATGGGGGAGTAGATGGAAGCGGCATTCACCGTCATGGCGATCTTTACGCTCTCGACCATTATCGTGCGGATCGCATCAACCATCATGCGGCTGACCGGCCTGCCCGACAACGTGGCGCGCTTCCAGAGCCTTTCCGCCATGACGGGCACCGGCTTCACAACCCGCGAATCCGAATTGATCGTGAACTACCCGATCAGGCGCAGGGTGCTGATGACATTGATGATCATCGGCAATCTGGGGTTGGTTTCGGTGGTCTCGACCTTCGTTGTCACGTTTTCGGCGATGGGCCCGGACAGGAGCTCGATCCTGCAACAAGCGCTGTGGCTTCTCGCCGCGCTCGCTCTCAATTTCGTCATAATAGCCAATCCGGTGGTCGATGGCCTGCTGTGCCGGTTCCTGAGCTGGTTTCTTCTGCGCACGACAAGCCTTGGCAAGCGCCGCTTCGTCCGCCTGCTCAGCCTTGATGATGAAATGACCATCGCCGAACATCATCTGCGGCCGCGAGGCCCCGTCATGCTGGGCGAACTGATCCCCGATCACATCGACCTGTCCGTCGTCATGATCAGGGGGGCAGAGACACGGCACCCCTCGCGCCTGGAAGACGAGATCGAAATCGAACCATCCGAGACCGCGGTCTGTTTCGGCAAGGAAGACATGCACCGGCGCTTCGCCGACTGGCTGGAACGCGAAGCACCGTTTCGCGCGCAGGCGATATCGTGATGGTTCACACACAATTCGAAACTGGAAAGTGGGAGAAATTCAATGAAGGGCACAAGACCATTTGCAGCGCGCCTGACCTGCGGACTGATCGCGGCAGGAATGGTGATGGCATCGCCAGGACCGGCGATGGCATCGCACCACTTCGATTCCTCATTGTCGCAAGGCAACCCGGCTCTCGACCTGACCGACCTTTTCGTCTTTCCGGCCGAGCGCAAGGGATACACCGCGTTTGTCGTCGATTTCAATCCGACGGCGAAACTTGACGACAAGTCGCCGCTGGCCTCCGATGGGCTCTACAGCATCCACATCGCCCGATCGGCCGACCTGTCGCAGGGCATGACGCTGACCTTCCGCATGGCCGGTGATAAGGTCCGCGTCGGCAAGGTGCTGGGTGCCAACGAAGGGGTCGGCTCGGCCGGGGAAGAGATCGGCCTTGCCGCAGTCGGCACCGCGGCCACTCTGCCAAACGGCATGCGGCTGTGGATCGGTCCGATCAGCGATCCGTTCATGGGCAACTGCGCCGGGCTGGTCAGACAGGATGCGGCCGTCGATGCAGGCAAGTTCGATCCCACCGTCTATGACGGCAAGCGCGATTTCTTCATCGGCAAGGCCGTCGGCTCGATCGTGGTGGAAGTGCCCGATGCCATGCTGGGCAAGGACGTGCATGTCTTTGCCACCAGCGCCCGGCACCTTGGCGATACTTGGGTCCAGGTCAACCGCATGGCCAACCCTCTGCTGACCCATATGTTCACGCGGGCCGATATCGCCAACACGCTGGAGCATGTGCAGCATCGCCCGGATTCGGACGGCATGCGCGTCGCGACAATTCGGGGGGCGGTACTGCGCACGGTCACACTCACAGGCAGCAAGCCTGGCGCCGAAGTCGCCTATGCTGACGACGTGGCGCACCGCCTCCTCCCCGACCTGCTGGGCTATGCCGTCGGCGGGCCTGCCAGCTATGTGCCCGGCACACTGGGTGGACGCAAGATCGCCGATGACGTGATGGACACGCAGATCTCGCTGCTTTGGGGGCGTCAGCAGAGCGACGGAGCGAATGAAAACGCCGCACGCCGGCAAAATGCCTTCCCTTATGTCATGCCGCTCGCCTCGCTGCCCGGAGGCTTGCCTGTCGGTTTCGAGGGGCAACAGACAAGTTGCGCGTCCTGACGATGGCAGCTGGTGACGATAAGGCCGACGAGATCGACAGGATGCGACGGGACATCCTGGCCTGCCGGGTGTGCGAGGCGCACCTGCCTAATCCCCCTCGCCCGATTATGGCGATTTCTGCCACGGCGAAGATCGTAATCACGGGGCAGGCGCCAGGGCGTTTGGCGCATGAAAGCGGCGTGCCGTGGAATGACCCCAGTGGCATCCGTTTGCGAGAATGGATGGGCATCGGTGATGCGGATTTCTACAATCCAGCAAAGGTTGCGCTGGTGCCCATGGGGTTCTGCTTTCCCGGCACGGGCAAATCCGGTGACCTGCCGCCTCGTCGCGAATGCGCGCCGAAGTGGCACGGCCGCATCCGGAACGTCCTGCCGCCCCGGCGACTGACCCTGCTGGTGGGAACCTATGCACAAAAGACCGGCCTGCCGAAGGAGTTTGGCACCTCGCTCGAACCGCGCATCCGCAATTCGCTTGCGTCCGGGGGCGATCTTATTGCCCTGCCTCACCCTTCGTGGCGGGTAACCGGCTGGATGAAGCGCAATGCGTGGTTCGAGGAGGAGGTGCTGCCAGCCTTGCGTGAACGCATCGGTAGGGTACTCTCACCCGGTGGAGGAAGGCCATGAAACCGGATCCGGCGCAACTCCCATGCCCACCGGGTGCGCTTGTGCACCACATCGTCAATCGCACGCCAGCGGTCGGCGAACGCGCGAATTTCGAATGGCTGCACTATTGCGCCCGCCATGAAGGCATCGAGGATATCCTTAACGATCAACTCGGCCTGCCGATGTTCATCTCGCAGGCCATGGTGGCCGACGAAACCCGCTCGCGCGCGATCGTCCGGCCCGAGGGCATCATGGTGCTGTTCAAGGCTATGCACCAGCACGATGGCGCCGATCCAGAGATGATGGTGTCGCTGCGGCTGTGGATCGAACCGCACCGCGTAGTCAGCGCGCGCGAGCGCGATATCGATGCGCTGCTGACCATCCGTGATGAAATGGAGGCGGGCACCGGCCCGGCGTCAACCGCGGATTTTCTGATTGAGATGATCGGCCACGTCTATGACGAATTCGAACCGCTGATCGACGCGATGGAAGTGGAGATCGACGCACTGGAGCTGCTAGTCGAGCGGGAGGAAACCGAGGCGGTCTGCGGCCGGCTTGCAGCACTTGAGCGGCGCACGGCGATATTCAATCGCCATCTTGCGCCGCAGGCCGCGATCTTCAGGCTGGTCGCCTCGAACAGCTGTCCGCTGGTCAGCGATGACGATCGCGATCACCTCAACGAACTGGACAGCCGGTTGCATGGCATTCTGGAGGCTCTGCGCGATATCCGCGAACGCGCGCTCATCATCGATCAGCGCATCCAGCGGATCGAGGAATTTCGGCAAACCAGGGCCAATCTGGTGTTCGCGGTCGCCGCCACGTTGTTCCTGCCGGCGACATTTCTGACTGGCCTGTTCGGAGTGAACGTCGGCGGCATCCCATGGATGAACGAACCGACGGGTTTTGCAATTATCGGCCTTATCTGCCTGGCGTTGATCGGGGCAAGCTATCTGATGATCCGTCGCGGACGTTGGCTATAAGACATGGGCATTCAATGACCTACGGGTCGGTTAGAAAATTCGGTTCGGATCGGGAGAAAAAGTCATGGTACGAAAATTGTCTGCCGAGTTTTTTGGCACATTCTGGCTGGTTTTTGGCGGATGCGGTTCGGCGGTGCTGGCCGCCGCATTTCCTGAGCTGGGCATCGGATTTGTCGGGGTGTCGCTGGCGTTCGGCCTCACCGTCCTGACCATGGCCTATGCCGTTGGCGGAATTTCCGGGGGACATTTCAATCCCGCCGTATCGCTGGGACTGGCAATTGGCGGACGGTTCGCGTGGAAGGAACTCGTCCCCTACTGGATTGCCCAGATCGCCGGAGCAATCGTGGCGGCGGCCGCACTCTATGCCATTGCTTCCGGCAAGGCCGGTTTCGCCGCTGGCGGTTTTGCGTCCAACGGTTTCGGCGAACTCTCGCCCGGCGGGTATTCGATGCAGGCAGCTTTACTGATCGAGATTGTTTTGACGGCGGGGTTCCTGATCGTGATCCTGGGATCGACATCGAACGCCGTTCCGGCCGGGTTCGCACCCATTGCGATCGGTCTGGCGTTGACGCTGATTCATCTCATTTCGATCCCGGTCACGAACACATCGGTAAATCCCGCCCGTTCGACCGGTGCGGCGCTGTTCGCCGAAACCGCAGCGATGGGGCAGCTCTGGCTGTTCTGGTTGGCGCCGGTCGTCGGCGCGGCGATCGGTGCGCTTGTCTGGCGTTTGCTGCTCAGACCTGATGGTGCGGAAAACGCCTGATCGGGAAACGTCAACGTTCTGAGAGATGAATCGGCGAACTCCTATCCCCGGCGCACTCTTATGCATGCCGGGGGTGCGCTGGTCGATTGCCATGAAGGATCACGACAATGACCGACGAACGACAGGCAGGCGGAAAATACGGCGAAGGTCTGGACGGGCGGATACCGCCCAACCAGGCGGTTACCCGCAAGTTCCCGGTGATGACGGCGGGCAAGACGCCCGATATCGACACGGCAGCATGGTCGTTCTCGATCAAGTCCGGTCCGCGCACTTTGGCGAGCTGGAACTGGGTGGAATTCAATGCCCTGCCACAAACACGGTGGCGCGGCGATATTCACTGCGTCACACGCTGGTCGAAGTTCGATACCGACTGGCAGGGCGTGACTATCGACGACCTGCTCGCGAGTGCCGGAATCGAGCCGCCCTCCCCCCATACCCTGTTTCAAGGCTATGAAGGCTATTCCACCAACCTGCTCTTGTCAGACATCACCGATGGCAAGGCGATGATCGCCACCCGTTTCGATGACCAACCCCTGACACGCGAGCATGGCGGCCCCGCCCGGTTGCTGGTGCCCCATCTCTATTTCTGGAAATCGGCAAAGTGGGTGAAGGCCATGCAGTTCACGCAGAAGGAAGAAAGCGGCTTCTGGGAACTGCGCGGATATCACCAACGCGGCGATCCATGGGCTGAGGAGCGGTTTTCCTGAACCATCACAGCATGTCGCAGAAATTCGCAAGGATATCCTTGCCATGATCCGTGCCGATGCTTTCCGGGTGAAACTGCACACCGAAAATCGGATGTTGTCGGTGCTGCAGCCCCATGACATGTCCGTCGTCGGACATGGCCGTGATCATCAGGCTGGCAGGCACATCCTCGACCACCAGCGAATGATACCTGACGGCAGGAAAGGGAGATGGCAGCCCCTGGAAAATGCCGATGCCATCATGGCTGATCTGCGATACCTTGCCATGCATCAGGCCGCCGCGCCGCACTTCACCGCCGAAGTGCTGGCCGATTGCCTGATGGCCAAGGCAGATACCCAGCAGCGGCTTCCCCAAGCGCGCGCATGCAGGGACCAGATCGAGGCACACGCCGGCTTCACTGGGGGTTCTTGGTCCGGGTGAAAGGACTATTGCGTCCGATTCTATTGCCATCAGCAGATCGACAGTGTGCACATCGTTGCGCACCACCTGAACGTCCCGCCCGATTTCCTGAAGATACTGGACGATGTTCCAGGTGAAGCTGTCGTAATTGTCTATCAGCAGTATCATCTTTTTCTGGTGCGCCTTCTCGTCCGGTCTCGAAGCCAGTGTGCGCCGGCAAATGTCGCATGGACCATGACGGCGGCCAGCATGACTCCGGACAGGCGCGCATGGAATGACAACAGGGCATGAGCAAGCGGTGCATCGGGCCGCGACACAAAATTATAGACCGGCAGCGGAGAGACGAGTTCGATCCAGCGCCCGTCCAGCGCCCGTCCAATCCAGGCCAGCATGCCCATCGCCACCGCCAGAACGGCGAGACCGACCTGATATCCCCTCACAAGCAGATGCCGCCTGCCGCCATGCACAAAACTGTTTCGGGGAAGGCGATAATACAGCAGCCAAGCCAGCGACGTGGCCATTCCAATCATACCTGCCGCGCGGTGAACCGCGAACAGATCCTCCCGCAGCGGGAAGCTCACCTCCCACGACCAATCGAAAGTGACAAGGCCGGTCCCCAGCGAGACGGCACAGGAAATCGCGATGATCGAGTGAAATCGGGCACGGGCACGACATTGCCGTTGCCGTGCTGAAGGTGAACGCCCTGCGCCGCTCACATCTATTTGAGCGTTCCCAAATAGGCGACGATATCCATACGGTGCCCACTGTTGCGCACACCATTGGGGAAGAGATTGCCCATGCGGTTGCCGGGAATGAATTCCCTCGGCTTTTCCAGATGCTTCGCAAGGTTCTCTGGTGTCCATGTCACACCGGAATTGGTCATCTCCGGCGAGTATGCATAACCTGGCCCGGTGCCCGCCTTGCGGCCCGCGACGCCGGCCAGCGACGGACCGACGCCTCCCTTCCCGGCAACGGTCGAATGGCACGCCACACAGGTCGTCTCGAAAGCGAGTTTCCCGGCCGCCGGATCGCCTTTTCCGTCAGTTGCGGCAGATGCCTCATGCCCGGCAGCATCCGGCGTCATGGCCGCGGTTTTCGCCCCTTCCGGCAAATTGACCTGGCCCTTGGGACCAAGCGCCGGATAGGCATAGGTATAGATCCAATCGTTGCCCTGCGCCGGTATGTGGCAGGACTGGCAATCGGTCTTGTAATCCGTGGCGATCTGGCGGGTCGTGTCCGCAGGGTCGAACTGCGCCCAGCCCCAGCCATCGCCCCATAACGGGTTATCGCCAAAACGGCCTTTGGCATCCTTGACCATCATGAACCAGGTTTTCGTGTCGGTCGGCCAGAAAGCCTCCCCGGTCGTGTGTTTGGCACCCCGGCTGGCCGAAACTTCCTTGATCAGCACGGCACCGTCAGGAAACCTGCCCGCTTGCCTGAAGGCATCGACATCGGATGGCCGTGCGTAGACCGAATGGATGTCCGCCACCCCGCCTTCTCCCGCAACGGCCCAGGAACCGATGAAACGAAAACCGTCGGGGAAATCAGCCGGAAAGCTGATTTCCCCTCTCTCGCTGACCAATGACGAGTAGGTATCGGCTTCGACAGGTGTATCCTGCGTGTCCTTACAGGCCGACAGGCCCAGAAGCCCCGCTGCCACGAGCATGAGGGCGCCTTGTCCCGTCCGATTGCGATTCATCTTGCTCATATCCCGGTCGCTCGTGTCTTCTGCCATACGATCGGCGTTGCCGTGTTACTTGCCGGGCAGTGGCAGCGGATCGAGGATGGGCTTGTAAAGGCTGACATAGACCATATCCTCGTCGGCATTGGCGATATGGCATCCCGCGCATTCGCCGATCGGCTTGGCCTCTGTCGAAGCGAGGTAGGGCGGCGCCGAATGGTTGAAGTTGAAATAGCCCCAGTTGTTGCTTTCCTAGAACCGCTTGCTGTCCTTGACGGCAACATCGAGTCCATTGACAGCACCGGGGAAGTAGCCACGTCCTGATGGCTCATAGCGGGAACCATCCGAAAATTCCGCCTTCCCTCCGACAAGCTGCAGTTCCTTCACCATCATCGTGCCTTCTGGCCACTTGCCGGTTGCTCGATAGGCCTTGAACGCGGCGGGCTGGACGTAGACATTGTGGAATTCAGGAAAATTCGCCTTGCCGTCATTCAGGCCATTAGGAGTCAACGGCGCGCCGATGAATACCCATTCGCGGAAATCCTTCGGCTGGAAAAGCTTGCCATCCCTGTCCCACACGGGCGGAATATCCATCTCCGGATATGCCGGGTCGGCCGCGGCGGCTGCCGTGCCTGCCGTTTCGTTCTTCGAACTCGCGGATCCAGACGCTGAATTTCCTTCGCCGCTGCTACACGCCGAAATCAAGGCCGTGGCACAGGCAAGACTGCCCAGTTTCCGGATTAGTAGCGAAAACTTGCGAACCATTTTCTCTCCCCCTGCCCGATTGTCGATGGATCAAGTGTGAGATATCCGGCGATCAGGGCTACTGTCCAATAACTGGTTCGGATACTTTCCATACGGAATGAGTATCGGGCAAGATGGCTTCGACTTCTGACCGTGTCCTACAGGTATCGATAAATCATGCACGCGGCTTAGCGCGATGATTTCCTCCACGATAGTTCACGGAACGTCTCAATGAGGCTTGTCCGCAATTGATCTGATCCACGCGTCGATTTCCGCCTCTATCCACACCGCGCATTTGGGGCCAAGCGAACGGGATTTCGGGAAACGGCCTTCGCTCATCCGCTGATAGATAGCCGAACGACGTAAGCCGACGCGGTCGATGACTTCAGGCAGCCGCAAAAGCCGGGCCGGCGGAGGGACTTGCGGTGAAGTCTGATCTGCGTCGGCGTCGTTCTCGGCAAGCTGTGGATTTGCTTTCATGATCGTTCCTGTCGGGTCAATTTCTCGGTCCCCTCCGACGTGAATTGGATCAGCGCGGCAGCGCCATCGAAATGTCGCGGTTGGCAAAATCATCGATGTGCTTGGCAAGCATGCGGGCGACGAGCTGCGAAGTGCCGTTCGCCCACCGGGGCCGCAAATCTTCGACGCGTCGCCCAAGCGTGCGTTCGAGCTGGCCTGGCAAGGCCGTGAAGAAGTCCTCAAGAAACTCTCCCATTTCGCTGCGCATCCATTCGCAGGCGAGATCCTCCTGACCAGCCAAGGCGAGGATCATGCTGGCGCGGGGAAAGGCGCCGCAGACATCGAGAACGCGCGCGGCTTCATCAAGGCCGATCGGCCGATCGCCGCGCATGACACGAAGCAACGTCTCGCGGTGGATCCCGACTTCTCGAGCGATCTGGTGCTTGGGCTTGTCAGACGACTCGATTGCATGGGCAAGAATGTGCGCGAGGCTGGTGTTGGCTTCGCCTCGGAATGGCGCGGGCTGGTGCATCGACAAAAACTCCAACGATGAGGAACTGAGTCGTAGCCATATCGCGCATGATCCATGTAGGAAAATGAAAAGAACATTTACGGAATATCTCGTTTCTAGGCGAATCATCCTCTAGGCCCGAGTCGCTGACAATCACCGCCACGCTTGTCGGGATTCGTCGACGTTGATTACCAAATAAGCCGCTGTTTCTGCGTATTATCGCCGACGTCGGCCAATTGATGCGTCCATATCCGTCCGCCACTTCAGCCCCAGAGGCAATCCGACTTTCCTACATCGATTTCCTAGATGCATGTGGAACACACAGCGAACGAAAGAACGCTGGGTTCACCCCTCCAGATGGAGCTCCATATGCAGTCTCTCACCCTCTCCCGGCGTTCCGGCGCCATTGATCACAACCCCTCGAAGTTCGGGCGGGCCATGACCATTGCAGTACCGCTTGCGGTCGCAGCACTGGCCGCCAGCGCTGCCTACGCTGGCGCCGACACGACCTTCACCCCTGCCCTCACGAAATTCACGGATTTCCTCGAAGGCTCGGGCGGCAAGATCATCACCGTCCTCAGCCTTGCAGGCGGCCTCATCGGTCTCGCCTCGGGCCGGTTCTCGCTCGGACAGGTCGCTGTTCCGGTCGGCGTCGGCATCGGCGTTGGCACGGGTGTTCCGATCGTCACCTCGGTCGTGACCGCGGTCATCTGACGCATCGGACGGGAAGGCGCGTCGCCATGGCAGACCCATATATCATCCCGCGTCGGCTCGACGATCCGGAGCTCATCGGCTTCTGGACCATCGACGAGTTCGCCGGGATGCTCATCCCCTTCACCTGGGGAATCCTCAGCCAGCATATCTTTATCGGCATCATCGTTGCCTTCGGCGCCTGGTTCGCGCTGCGAAAGGCAAAAGCAGGACGCGCCAGCTCCTGGGTAGCCCATGCCGCCTACTGGTATCTGCCGGCCGGATTGCTGGGCCTGAAATCGACGCCGCCTTCCCACTGCCGCCTGCTTGCCGGTTGAGGGGAGATATCCGTGTTTGCCGACATTTCACACGAGCGTCAGCAGTCGCTGCTGCGCCAGCGCAACCTCTTTGCGCTCACCAGCGCCGGACTTGGCATTGCGCTCGTCGTAGCGGTCAGCCTTGCTGCCACCCGCGACCGCGAAGTCGTCCTCCTTCCAACGCTCCCCAAGCAGCTCACTGTCAGCAGCGCGGGGGTCGAGGCCGACTATCTCGAACTCGTGACCCGCGATGCCGCGCTCGTTCTCCTCAATCGCAGCCCCGAGGGCCTCGACTACTGGATGGACGAGATCCTGAAGCTCGCCGATCCGGCAAGCTACGGGCGCCTCAAGGCCGATCTCGTCCGGATTGTCGAAGAGCAACGGGGTTCGGATGTCACCCAGGCCTTCGTCATCCGGTCGATGACCGTCGACCCCAAGAGGCTGACTTCCGATGTGACGGGCACGCTCAAGACCTTTGTCGGCGCCCAGGTTATCGCGAGCGACGAACGCCGTTTCCGCTTCAACTGGACCTACCGGGGCCTGCGTCTCGCGCTGTCAGGCTTCAGCCAGTTGCCCCCCAAAGACCCAACGAAGGAGGCCCAGTAATGGCTTACCGACGCAAGACGCGCGCGTGGAGCCTGGCTCTTTGTGCCAGTACCATCCTCGCATTTTCAGGAAGCGGCGCTCAGGCCGCCGATCAGTTCAAACAGGCTGCAGATGGAGCAAGCATCGAATGCGCCGTGTCGGCCCGCGAGCTGACGCGCTTCGCGCTTATCGACGACCAGTTTGCCAGCGTCTCGAAGATCTCGACCGGCACGCCCTACAACGATTTTGCGGTCACCAACGAACCGCTGCGCGGCGACATCTACGTGTCGGTGACCGAGACCTATGCGGCGCGGTCGATCAGCTTCTTCGCCACGACCAAGAAGGGCTTCGTCTACAAGGTTTCCTGCCAGGTCGAGCCTGTCCCGGCAGTGCAGGTCTTCATCACCAACCCGGCGATCGCGACAAACAAGGCATCTGGCTGGGAAAGCGAAACGCCGCTGGAGACGAGCGCAGTGCGGCTCATCCAGGCCATGGCCAATGACCAGACGGTCGATGGCTTCAAAGTCAGGCAGTCCTCCGCCCTTCCGGCACGGGTCGGCGATCTCGAAATCCAGCTCATCGCCGATTACCGCGGCAGCGCGCTTGCCGGAAAGGTCATCCGCCTGGCGAACCGTGGCCGCAAGCCGCTGACGCTTGCCGAAGCTGATCTCGCGTCCTCCCAGACACTCGCAATCTCGATTGCCCAGCCCACTCTCAAATCGGGAGAAAGCACGGTCGCCTTCATCGTCGGTTCAAACGGAGGGTTGGGCCATGACTGATGCTCCCTCGATCTCAACCCCGGTACAGGCCGATCCGGCATCGCCGTCGCCAGTAACCAGCCTCAACGAGAAGACCGCACGGCGGCAAAAGCTTCTGCTTGGCTCCTTGGGCGCACTCGCGCTTGTCGGTGGCAGCTGGTTCATCCTGGGCGGCGATGACAGCGCGAAGAGCGATGATCCCACCGCCGCGCAGACCATCGACACGGCAGGACTCATCAATCGCGACCTTTCGCAGCGTGAATTCGTCGCGACCTACGGCAATCGTCTCGATGCCGTGACCCGCGAGCAGAAGGCCATGAAGGATGCGAGCCTCCCGCGCGAGGAAATCGAATCCCAGCTGGCCGCACTCAAGGCGGAAAACCAGGCGATGCGCGTCGACGGCCAGGCCGCAATCGATGCGATCTCCGCTGAGAACGCGGATCTCAAGTCACGCCTTGCCAGCCAGGCCGCCCCGGCAGCCGCAAGCCTGCCGCCACCGGCCTATGGCCCGCAGGCGGGTGGCTACGATGCGCGCGGTCGACCGGTTCAGCCTGCCCCTGCGGGTTCTGCGCTTGGCGGAAGCGAAACCGGCCTTCCCGGTCCCGGTGAAGTCAAACTCATGAGCTTCACCGCCGACAAAGCAGGAGCCAGCGGCCTCAGGGCGGCTCGCCCGGAAGCGCCGCCGGTGGTGGTCGAGGACTCGCCGGACTATCTGCCGCCCAATTCCTATGCTCCTGCCAAGGTCATCGTCGGCGTCGATGCGTCGGCGGGCGTCGCGAGCCAGACCGATCCGCTTCCCGTGGTGCTGCGCATTACCGGTCCGGCGCGATCGGTCATGCAGAACGGCAAGGTTCTGACCACGCGGCTTCAGGGCTGCATCGTCAATGGCGCAGCGCGCGGCGATCTTTCGTCCGAAAAGGTTTACGTGAAGCTGGCGCGGATGACCTGCGACCAGCCCGGTGGGCGCGTCGCGGTGAGCGAGGTCAAAGGCTTCATCAGCTTTGCTGGAAAATCGGGCGTGCGTGGCCGTGTCGTCAGCCGCGAGGGCAGCCTTGTCAGCCAGGCTCTGCTTGCCGGGATTGTCGGCGGGTTCGGGCGCGGCTTTTCGGCGAACGCCAACAGCGTCTTCTCCGGCGTCACGACCAATGCCGATGGCACCCGCTCGAAGCTCTCTGCCGGCGACATCCTCGGCGGTGGGCTCGGCCAGGGCGCTGCCGATGCCGCCGATACGGTCAGCAAATATCTGATCGAGCGCGCCGAACAATACCAACCCGTCGTCGAGATGCCGACCGGCATCGATGTCGAGATCGTCTTCCTCGACGGCGTCTACGTGAGGAACTCCCAATGACCCCCGCCACAAATGATCCAACCCCCACCAAGCCGCGGCGCTGGCTGCGACCGGTGGCGACCGTTGCTGCCGTCGTCGCCCTGTCAGCCGCAACGGGTTGGGGCGTGGCCGGCCTCGCCTCCCCGGCTCAGGCTCCCGACGCGGCAAAGGTGCGCGCCGCGCTCAAGCTGCGCCTCCCGAAGACGCCGATCGACGCCATCACCTGCGATGGCCTTGGCGGCCTGTGCGAAGTCGCCTCGAAATCGACGCTGTTCTACGTCGATCGCGCGGCCAAATATCTGGTGATCGGGCGCATCTACGACATGGAGGCGCGGCAAGACCTGACGGCAGCCCGTCTCCTCGCACTCAACCCAGACTTGCTGGCAGCGGGCGGGGCACGGCGGAGCAATGCCAACGAAGAAAGCCAGCCCGCCCCGCGCGCCACCCCGCAGAAGGTATCGCTCGCCGGCCTGCCCGCGAACGGCGCGATCACCTGGGGACCGGTGAACGGCCCCAAGGTCGTCGTCTTCTCCGATTTCCACTGCGGCTACTGCAAGAAGCTCGAAGCCGAACTGAAGGCGATCGGCGCGCGCGTCGAGGAGCGGCCCATTTCGATCTTCGGGGCCGACAGCCGCCGCGATGCCGAACGGGTGCTGTGCTCGCCGCGCCCTGAGGTGTCACTGCATATGGCCTATTCGGGTCTCGCCCTCGCCAATCCAAAGCCGTGTGACACGAGCGGGCTCGATGCCAACGAGGCCTTTGCCAAGGCCCATGGCTTCAACGGAACGCCGGTGATCGTACGCCCGTCCGACGGCGCGATCCTTGAAGGGTATCGCCCGGCTTCCGTGCTCCGCGAATTCCTCAAGCCCGCGAAAGCGGTTGCCCCAGTTCCGGCCAAGAAAGGATAATCGTCATGGGATTTTCCCACCGTATTCTCGCCTCTGCCTGCCTTGCCGTGCTGACCAGCGGCTGCGCCACCTTCGGCACGAATATCGAAGGCGATTTCACCTGCCGTGCCCCGAAGGGCGACTGCGCACCCAGCCAAGTGATCGATGCGCGCGCGACCAAGGATTTGTCCGCGAGCGGACCGGTCCATGACGGTCTGCGTCCCCCTGTTTCCGTCGCATCCGGCGATCAGGCCCGCACATCCGAGCGTACGCTCAGGATCGTCTTTCCGGCCCATATCGATGAGACCGGGACTCTGCACGACGATGCGGTCGCCTGGGCGGTGGTCGAAAATCCGCGCTGGGCCGCAGAACTGCGCCGCAAGGCAGGCGAGGATACCGCCCCGCCGCTGATGCGGCAGCTCAGGCGCCAGCTGAAGGCCGCACAGGCCAAGAGCGATCTCCTGAAGGAAACCGCCACCCTTCCCGCGGCCGAACGGCCCGAAGCCGAGACGTTCGATCTCGGACAGCCCTTTCAGCCTTCGTCCTCGATCGAGGACATCCCCTCTGCCTCGCCGCTGGCCCTCCCCTCCACGGCGCGCGAGGCGGTTGCCGGTGCGAGCGCACCGGCGGTCGAGGGGTTCGACATGGCGCAGCCCCCGCATGATCGAACCCCTCGGCCCTCTGCCGACAAGGCCCCGCTGATCTACCCGACCATCGAGGCGATCGATGCCGCCAAGAACGCCGCCGCCAAGGCACACAAGGAGCCCAAGTGATGGCCGAGAAACTCAAGACGATTGTCGACAGGCTCCTCACCGGGCTTCTGGGCGATGCCGAGCACGCTGAACATGACCGGCCTGCCCTGATGCTCGACCTGCTGTCGGACTGGCTCCCTTACCGGGTCTACGATCCGGCGAGCCGGCTCTACTTCAACGCGCGCTCCAAAGGCTTCGTGCTTTCGGTTACTCCTCTGATCGGGGCGGACGAACGCACCGGTGAAATCCTCGGGTCGTTCTTCTCCGAAGGACTTCCGGCAGGCGCCTGTCTCCAGGTCCTGCATCTCGCATCCCCGCGCATCAGCCGGATCGTCGCACCCTGGTTTGCGCCGCGCTATGTCCAGGGCGGCGTTTACGAGGCGATTGCCCGTCACCGCGCCCGGCGGCTCTACGGTCTCGTTTGGGAATCGGGCTCGCAGGATGCGCCTTTCCACGCCCGGCACCATCAGGTCATCGTTTCGGTCGGCGTGCCTGCGGCCAAGGCGGTCAGCAACGAGGATCTCAAGCAGACCCGCGACGGCCTTGTTGCCATGCTGAAATCGCTCAATCTGGGCGTGGCCGAAGTCGAGCCGCAGCAACTGATCGCAATCATCGACGACCTGACCTCGCCGACCACCGCGCCGCAGGATGATGCTGTACCCTACAATCCCAACGACGCGATCGCGGCCCAGGCGATCCGGCACGATATCGAGCTCGTCATCCACGAAGACCGGATGCGGCTCGTCACCGAGCGGTTTCGTGCCACGGGCAAGATCGAAGACGGCGTTCCCGAGATCGGCACGGTCTATCCCGACGCGTTCGACGTTCGGCATTTTTCCTCGCGCAACATGCCCCAGCGCTGGGCGCCGTGGGAATGCGCGCGTCTCATAGGCGACATGTTCACCGACAAGCTGCGCTTCCCCTGCCCGGCCGCGACGATGCTGTGCCTCGTCTATCCGGACCAGGAAGCCGCTTCGGCCAAGGCCGGCTTCAAATTCATGCGTACGACGAGCCTTGCCGGAACGCGCAGCGCGCGTTTTCTGCCCCGCATCGGCGAGCAGGCAGCCGAGTGGCAGCATGTGCAGTCCGAGCTGCAGGAAGGCCGGCGTTTGGTGCGGGTCTTCTATGGCCTGACGACCTACTCCCCACTCGGCCGCGGGGACCGCGACGAACGCGCGATCAAGTCGATCTACAAGGCGGCGGGCTGGGATCTTGCCGATGAGCGATATCTGCAGATCCAGGGGCTGCTGGCGGCC
Organism: Sphingomonas sp. IC081; assembly: GCF_006874585.1. Classification (GTDB taxonomy): domain Bacteria; phylum Pseudomonadota; class Alphaproteobacteria; order Sphingomonadales; family Sphingomonadaceae; genus Novosphingobium. The sequence continues at coordinate 500,216 of NZ_CP029761.1, read as the reverse complement.
ATGCCGATGACGCTGGCCGATGGGCTAGGCGCGGACATGGAGCGCCTGAAGCGCTTCAAGACCGTGCTTTCGACGACAGCGGCCAATATCGCTCCCATGCAGGGCGAGTATCTCGGCAGCGTCCATCCGCACCTGCTGTTCGTGGGCCGGCGCGGCCAGCCCTTCTTCTGGTCGCCGTTCGAAAACGATGCTGGCAACCACAATGTCGCGATCTGCGGCAAATCCGGCTCGGGGAAGTCTGTGCTGCTGCAGGAAATGTGCGCCGCGCTTCGCGGCGCTGGCGCTCAGGTCGTGGTCATCGACGACGGACGCAGCTTCGAGCATTCGGTAAAGCTGCAAGGCGGCCGGTTCGTCGAGTTCACGATGAAGGCGGGCTTCTGCCTCAATCCCTTCTCGATGATCGATGGCGAGCGCGCGGCCGAAGACGAGGACTACCGGCTCGACTGCTTCGGCATGGTCAAGGCCATTGTCGGCCAGATGGCGCGGCACAGCGCAAAGCTTAACGACACCGAGCGCGGCCTGATTGACCGGGCGGTCAACATGGTCTGGAGCGAACGGGGCGTCGATGCCTCGATCACCGGCGTCGGCGAAGCATTGGCCGGTCTCGGCAACGAAGCCGCGAGCGACCTCGCCACCGCGCTTGCGCCATACATGGCGGGCGGCACCTATGGCGCCTTCTTCGAAGGCCAGGCGAGCCTCGATCTCGACACCGACTTTACCGTCTTCGAGATGTCGGACCTTGCCGCCCGCGAGGAACTGCGCAGCGTCGTACTCTCGGCGATCATGTTCATGACCAGCCAGGCCATGACCCGCAGCCCGCGCTCGGTGAGGAAGCTGCTCTTGATCGATGAGGCGTGGTCGATGCTCAAGGGCGGCTCGATGGGCGAGTTCGTCGAAACCTATGCCCGCACCTGCCGCAAATATGGCGGGGCGCTGGCAACCGCGACGCAGTCACTCAACGACTATTACAAGTCCGACGGCGCGACCGCTGCGCTCGAAAACAGCGACTGGATGCTGATCCTCCAGCAGAAGCCCGAGACGATCGCCGATTTCAAGGCGTCGAAGCGCCTCGACATGGACGACCGCACCGAGACCCTGATCCGCAGCCTGAAGCGTTCGGGCAGCGACTATTCTGAAGTCTTCATCAAGGGCCCGGAGACCGAAGCCATCGGCCGGCTCGTCCTCGACGACTATTCGGCGACGCTGTTCTCAAGCTCGCCCCAGACCTTTGCCGCGATCGATGCCGAAATCGCGCGCGGCCACCAGCTTGCCGACGCGATCGAACGGATCGCCTTTGCCAATCGAACCTGACTTCTCCCTCCATCCAAGGACACCCAAAACCGATGCCACTCCATCTCGTCACGCCTATCGACCGGGCCCAGGATGCCCGTGCCGACAGCGACAACCTCGATCTGCCGGCCAAGGGCTGGCGGTCTCATGCCGCCGACCTTTGCTACATCGTGCTTCGCGGCAGCACCTTCCTCGCCTCGAGCTACCTCATGGCGCTCGGGCTCCCGCTGCTCTTCTTCCTCCTGATTTCCGGCGGCGATGCCGGGGTCTTCTTCGCCCATCTCGCCAATATTGCGGACCGTTTCCTGGGCGCCGAGCAGGGCCGCCAGGTCGGCTTCCTCGACGAGTTCAAGTTCGTCCTCATCGGCGTCGCGACGCTCGTCGTGGTCTGGCGCCTGCCGCGCTTCATCAACGATCTCGAGCGCGAACTCTCGGGAGAAAAGCTGTGAAGAACATATTGGCAACACCGTCCCTGAGCGGCCGCATGAGTGCGGTGAACTGGACTGCCGTCGCGCTCGGTTTGAGCATGGTCGGCTCGGCGCTCTGGGGCGTCTGGGCGACCGACAAGCTTCTCGCGCTCGACAAGCGCGAAGTGGTGACCGTGCAGCTGAGCCGCATCATGGGCGACTTCATCGAAGCCGAAGCGCGCGCAGGCCGACCGCCAGAAGAAACCAAGATGCGCGTCCAGGCCTATCTCCAGGCGGTCGAAGCCTCGGTCGAACATCTGGGCCGTGAGGGCCGCACGGTCCTTGTCGCCGAAGCGGTGGTAGCCGGCAGCACGCCCGATTTCACCGAAGCCGTGCGCGCCGATGTCGCGCGCCGCGTGGGGGCCATTCCCGATGCGCGCCGCTGATCTTGTCCTCCACTCGCCAACCGGGCGGCGCCTCGCGCTGTGGGCAGGGCTTGGCGCGGTAGCGCTCGCGCTCACCTCGCTCGCCGCCTTCTCGAAGGACCACGCGCTGATGATCAACGCGAGTCCGAGCCTGCCTTACTGGGCGATCTGGCTCGATCGCAGCGCGCTGCCGCAGCGCGGCGAGATCATCCTGTTCGATCCGCCCGCCTCGCCGCTGCTCGAAAGGCACTTCGGCAAGAAGCCCAAGCCGTTCGGCAAGAAGGTGAGCGGCATGCCAGGCGATATCGTGACCGAGAAGGAGCGCAGCTTCTTCGTCAATGGCCGCAAGGTTGCGGTAGCCAAGCGCGAAAGCCGTTTCGGCGAGCCACTGGCGCTCGGTCCGACAGGCGTGGTGCCTCAAGGCTGCTATTTCGTCACCACCGCGCACAAGGACGGCTTCGACAGCCGCTATGCGGCAATCGGGTGGATCTGCGCCAGGCGCATTCTCGGGGTCGGGAGGCCGATCCTGTGACACCGCTGCGCGCCCCCACATTCCTCGTAGCCGGTGTTCTGATGGCCGCGCCGGCAAGCGCCCGCGACTACGGCCAGCAAGGCACGGTCTGGTCGGTGATTGAGCCTGACCTGCTCGAGCAAATCCATGCGCGCCTCACCCATCTCGAGAAGACCGGCGAGACGGCCAAGCTCAACGAGGAGCTGAAGCGGCGCACGATCGCGCGCGTCAACCGCCCTGAGCCGGTCGCGGGGATCAGTGCCGCGGCGGCGGCGCGTAGCTGGCGGTTTGATCCGACGATCAGCGTCGAGCGCGACATTGCCGACGACAAGGGCCGGGTGATCGTCGCTGCCGGAACTCGGGTCAATCCGCTCGATACCGTACCGCTGCGTGTGCCGCTGGTATTCCTCGACGGGGACGACCCCGAGCAGCTTGCCTGGGCAGCCCGGCGCTATGCCAGCACCAAGGCCAAACTCATCCTCGTGCGCGGCGCGCCGCTTGAACTGATGAAGGCCCGCCAGCGCCGCTTCTATTTCGACCAGGGCGGCAGCCTCGTGAAGCATTTCGGCATCCGCGCCGTGCCCGCAACCGTCGAGCAGCAGGGCCGCGTGCTCATCATCACCGAGCAGCCGGTTCGACCCAAGGAGCGCGCGTCGTCATGAGCAGAAAAAATCGTCTTCTCTCATGGATATGCTGCGCGATCCTTGCCTGCAGCCTCAGCCTTGCCGTGGCTTCGCCAGCGCAGGCATCTGCCGGTCCGGGCCGCTGCACGGGCAAGTTCGTCAATCCGATCACCGACATCTGCTGGTCGTGCCTGTTTCCGATTTCGGTTGGCGGCCTGAAGATCTGGCCGTCGAGCCGTCCCGATACGAGCAATCCGACGCTTCCCGTTTGCCTGTGCGGTTTGCGGCCGGGCATCGCCATGGGCTTCTGGGAGCCGGTGCGACTTGCCGACGTCAGCATGAAGCCCTGGTGCTTCGTCAATCTCGGCGGGATGAAACTCGATCCCGGCTTCGACATCGGGTTCAAGTCGATGGCGGGTCCTTCGGCGGTGGGCGGCGCGACGCAGTACAATTCGCAGTGGCATGTCCACTGGTATGCCTATCCGCTGATCTACTGGATGGAGATCGTTGCCGATTTCCTGTGCCTCGAGCAGGGCTCGGTCGACATTCTCTACATCACCGAGATCGATCCGCTCTGGCAGGACAGCGAACTCACCGCGATCATCAATCCCGAAGCGGTTCTCTTCGCCAATCCGCTCGCGCTTGCGGCCTGTGCGGCTGACTGCGTTGCTGCGACGGCCAAGCTCCCGACCGACGAACTCTTCTGGTGCGCGGGATGCCAGGGCAGCATGTATCCCTTGAATGGCAATGTCTCGGCGACGATCGGGCACGTCCAGGCATCCCGGCTCGCCCTCGCCCGCTTCTCCTACAAGCTTCACCGCGAACTCGTCGCCTGGGGCACGATGGGCAGCAAGGGGCTTTGCGGCAAGTATCTGATGCCGGTGATGAGGAAGCAGCAATACCGCTTCCAGGCCACCAATCCCAATCCGCAGACCAAGGGCCGCTACGCCTGCGCGCCCATTGGCGCATCCACAACCTTCATGTCGGCAGGCCAGGTCTATCCCGCCATCGGCGAGGACATGGGCTATCTGGTCTGGCGCAAACGGAACTGCTGCGCGTTATGAAAATACTCCCTCATCTCCTTGTAATCGCGTCGATCACTGGCGCCGCCGCCATGGCGGGAGCCGCAGCGCAGACGAGCGAGCCGGAGCTCGATCTCGAAGCGATACGCGCCCGCGCCAAGGTCGAGGCGAGCGAAGCCGATGCGCTTGCCGCCAGTGCCCGCGCGCGCGCCGAAGCGGTCCTTAGCCAAGCCAATGCCAGCGCCGCCGAAGCCCAGGCGCACGGCAAGCGCTACACCGAGCAGGCGGCAAGAACCGCGCGGCCAGAAAGTGAGGACGTCTTCGATTTCGACAAGATGGTGGCCGACGCGGGCACCATGGCCAGCGAGGGCTTGGGTGAAGCACCCCGCTTCATCGCCTTCGCTTCGCTCTCGATGCCGCCGGCGGCCTTGCGCGCAATGGCGGACGACGTCGCCCTTGCAGGCGGTGTGGTCGTGCTTCGCGGGCTGCCAGGAGGCAGCGCCAAGACCCTGACCGCAGCGCTCGCGAAAGTCGCAGGAGACGGCGGCAAGCTCGACGCGGTCGGCATCGATCCGCGCCTGTTTCGCGCCTTCGGAATCGAGACGGTCCCCACCTATGTGGTGACCAGCAGCGATTTCGATCTCTGCGATGGCTTCGATTGCCGGACCCAGGTTCCGCCCCACGACCGGATGAGCGGCAATGTGAGCGTGTCTTATGCGCTCGAAACCTTCGCCCAAGGCGGGGGTCCCGGCGCCCTTCTCGCATCCCAGCATCTTGCCCGCCTGCAACGGAGTGACCCATGAAGCGGCTTCTCCTCCCCCTTTTCTGCCTCGCCTGTGCCTGTCTGCCGACAAGCGTCTCGGCGCAAACCACAACCGATGCCGCCAAGGCGGACGGCAAGGCGTTCGGACGCGACCAGGCGGCCGCAACGCAGAGCGCGGCGACAACCGACCCGGATGCAAACCGCATTCCCAATTTCGGGGGTGTGCCGAACCAGTCGGATTATTTCGAAGATCCCGACCGGATGGCGCGTGAAGCCGCGAGCCAGGCATCGGCGAACACCGGATACCGGACCATGCGCGATTCCATGGATCGCCGTGCCAAGTTCAACAAGGTCGATCTCGACGCGGCGATCGCGCGCTCGAAGACGATCGCCGAGGATCCGCTGTCCTATACCAGCGGCATGGGCGTGAGCGGGACGCAGGGCCGCTGTGTGCCGCTTCCGCCCGCGAGCGGGACCGCCGCGCGCTACAAGGCAACCTGCAATACCGGCTATACCGTCGATAGCAGCACCCAGAGCTGCGCGGTGACGCTCCAGACGAGCGTTACCACGGTCACCGACTATCTCTACTACTGCTCCAGGCTCGATCCCGACTGCACGGCATTTCAGCTTCCGACCTGCCGGCGGACTGGAAGTCACCCAGGCAAGTGCCTTCAAGGCGTCGATACCCCTGGAGGGTTCAAGTGTTTCGAGCCCGGCGACCCGGTCGACGAATATACCTGTTCTGCGCCCGTCACGGGTGAAACGCCCATCCGTGTTTCGACCCGCCAGTCGGTCTCCACAACCAAGGACGAAAGCCAGTGCGCAGGCCTTGCTGCGGATAATTCATGTCAGCAGGACACCGAGACCTGCACCGACAGCGATCCTGTCACCCGGATCGTCGACGGCATCGCGGTCACCCAGCCCTGCTGGGCATGGTCGCGCAGTTATACCTGCGCCCAATTTACGCAAGCTCAGGACTGCCAGACGCTGGAAAGCACGCCCGGCTGCTCGCTGGTGCGCGAGGACTGCCTTTCGGGTGAGCCCTGTAAGACCTGGGAGCGGGTCTACGACTGCCCGGTCCCGGACCAGCCTGCCGATACCAGCCAGTTCATCTGCGACGGCGACGTCTATTGCATCGATGGCTCGTGCGAGACGATCGAGCGCGAGGCCAATGACGAGTTCAAGGATGCAGTCGTCGCGCTCAACGCGATGGACCAGGCACGGCGCGAGTTCGATCCCGACACGCTCACCCTGTTCAAGGGCACGCGCAATACCTGCTCGTCCAAAGTCTTCGGCGTGCTCAATTGCTGCAAGGGCAAAGGCTTCCCGCTCATTCCGGGTATCCAGCTGCTCGTCGCGCTCGGCTGCAGCCGCGAGGAAATGCTGCTTCACCAGCGCGATGCGCAGGGCCTGTGCGCCTATGTCGGGACCTATTGCTCGGACAGCTTCCTGGGCGTCTGCCTGACCAAGAAGAAGGTCTATTGCTGCTTTGAATCCAAGCTTTCGCGGATCCTGCAGGAACAGGGCCGCCAGCAGCTGAACAAGCCATGGGGCAAGCCCAAGACCGAGCAGTGCCTTGGCTTTACCATCGACGAGTTTTCGCGGCTCGATCTCTCGAAGATGGATTTCAGCGAGGTCTACGCCGAATTCACCGACGCCGCGCGCCTGCCCGACGAGCTCCAGGCCGCCACCGAAATCCAGCAAAAAATCGAGGACTATTATGCCCGCGCCAGCCAATAAGGCCGCCCGGCGGCTGCTTGCCGCCTGCCTCTCGCTCACCGCCGTTGCGCCCGCGCTCAGTGCTCCGGCACACGGGCAGGAACCGCCGCTGGTCACGACCAGCGACAGCCAGGACAGCTTCTACTGCGAGGAGCGACGCCTTGGGTACTGGTTCTATTGCGCCAGGCCCAAGCCGCCCGAAGTGCAAGAGGAGACATCCGAGCCTGCTCCGAGTGCGACGAGCCAGCTCGATGCCATCACTGCAAATCTGCGCGAACTGAAAGCCAAGGCGATTCTCGAGCCGACGCCGGCCAATGTGACGGCCTATATCCGTTTTCAGCGCGCCCAGCTCGACCGGGCATCGCTGTTCAGCGATGTCTGGCAGCGGGCGATCTGGCAGGATCCTGATCTCGACTACACGCTCCAGCGGCCAGTCTCGACGCTCGGCAAGCGCCAGTGGCAGGACTCGCGCAACGCCGAGCGCAATGCGGTGATGGCGCAGCTGTCCGAACGCTACGGGCTGTTCTACTTCTTCGCCCAGAGCTGCGGCGCCTGCGAAGTCATGTCGCCGATCGTCCAGAGCGTTGCGTCGACCTGGCACATCACGGTGCGCGCGATTTCGACGGACGGCGGCCCCTCACGCCATTTCCCAAATTACACAGTCGAGACCAACCAGCGCAGCCGTATGGGGCTCGAGCCCAAGGTCACGCCGGCGGTGGTGCTCTGGGATGCCGCCAAGGGCCAGCCCATCCCGATCGGCTACGGCGTGATGAGTGCCGACGAGCTTCAGGACCGCATTTACCTCCTCACATCGAAGGAAGCCGGACGTGACTACTAGGATGAAACGTGCCGTCGCCGCAATCCTCGCGGCTACCCTCCCCCTTACCAGCGCATCGGCCGATGTAGGCAGTTCGATGGACTCGTTCCTCAACGATGTTGGCGGCGCCGCTAACGTCAATGGGCCGACCGCGTTCGAGGGTCAGTCGGCAGGCTATTACAGCCTCGGCAACGTCTGGACGCGCTTCCCTCAGAAGACGACCAACATCGCCAATCTGCAACTACCGCGCGCCCGGGCGGGCTGCGGCGGCATCGACATCTTTGCCGGATCCTTCAGCTTCATCAACGCGAATGAGATCGTCGCGATGCTGAAGGCTGTCGCCAACAATGCGGTGGGCTTCGCTTTCAGCCTGGCGATCGACACGGTCTGCCCGGAATGCTCGAAGATCATGCAGGAGTTCAGCCAGAAGGCTCAGCTCATGAACAACCTCAACATCAACTCCTGCGAAATGGCGCAGGGGCTTGTGGGCGGCATCTGGCCCAAGGGCGATCTGGCCGACAAGGCGATCTGCGAGGCGATCGGCAACTCGGAAGGCATCTTCACCGACTATGCCGCCGCCAAGCACGGGTGCGGCACCAAAGGCCAGCGGTCGAGTACGACAGCGCAGGGCTCGGGCAAATATGACGACGTAAATCCCGCCGTGGCGAGAAACTACACCTGGACGATCCTCAAGAAGTCCGCGTTTTTCTCGCCGAATGGCACTTTCGACGAGGAACTCGCCGAATATGCAATGACGCTGCTGGGCACGATCATCTATGTCCCGCCCAAGGATGACGAGCCGGGCAAGTTCGTGCCGATCGTCGGGGAAGCGTCCTCAACGCTGGTCACCTCACTGCTCGATGGGACAAGCAACGGAAACGTCCTGATCTTCGACTGCGACGAGCCGGACAAGTGCCTCGATCCCGGCTTCAAGTCGCTCAGCCTTCCCGCATCCAAAGCGCTGCGCCCGCGCGTTGCAGCCCTGATTGCCGGCATGGTCCAGGCGATCCATGACGACACCGCGATCACCGACGCGCAGAAGGAACTTCTGCAGGTTGCCTCGATCCCGCTTTACAAGATCCTGACTGTCCAGGCGGCCTATGGCCGCGGCATGCCGACCGACGATCGCGAAACGCTGGCGGAGATCGCCAGTGTCGATCTTCTGTTCGCCGTCCTCGACCGGATCGTCAGCGAAGCGGGCCGCTCGATGTCGAGCTTCATCGGCGCGGACGAGGCCAAGATCGCCATGTGGCAGGGTCAGGTGAATGTCGTCCGGCAGGCGCTCGCCGACAGGCAGGCGAACACGCATCTGAAGGTCAACGCCATCATGCAGATCATCGAAAAGACCGCGTTCATCGAGAACGTGCTCGCCGCATCGATGTCGCCCGGCATGGCCGCCTCGCTCGACTGGTCGCGCGGCGTGCAATCGCGCGCCCTTACCCACTGATCCCTTTCAGCGCACCGAAAGCGGCGGGAGCCCAGCATCATGGTCGAGATTTTCACAGTTGGCGGCGGCGACTACTTGGTCAATGTTTTCCAGGCGGTCGCCGCCTGGACAGGCAATGGGGGCTACAAGAGCCTCCTGCAGGTTGTCATGGTCATGGGGCTTGGCCTGTCCGCCATCACGCTGGCGTTCAATCAGGACTGGCGGGCCTGGATCAACTGGTTCCTCGGCGCGACGCTGATCTATTCGTGCCTGATGGTGCCGCGGCTCGACGTCCATGTGACCGACCGGCTCAACCCTAGTCTTGCTCCGGCCAATGTCAGCAATGTGCCGCTGGGGCTTGCACTGATGGCGAGCTTTACGAGCCAGGTCGGCGACTATCTGACTGGCTCGGCCGAGGTGGTGTTCGGGCTGCCGGGCGACCTCAACTACTCGAAGAATGGCATGATCTATGGCGCACGGCTCTATGATGCCACGCGCTCCTTGCGCATTTCCGACCCGGAATTTGCCGCCAATCTCGACGAGCATTTCCGGCAATGCGTCTTCTACGACGTGCTGCTTGGCCGATATTCGATGAAGGAACTCGCCGAGACCAACGACATCTGGACAACCATCGCGCCCGGCAGCCAGGCGCGGGCCCAGCGCTTTCTGACCCGCGACACAGGGACAGGTCAGGTGACTTCGAATATCATCACCTGCCGCGAAGCCTATGATGCGCTGAACGCGCAGTGGGCCGGACTGATCGACGGCATGGGGACGGTCTTCGGACGCCAGCTCTATCCCAACCAGACCGCCGCCCTCGCCAAGGCCAAGCTTTTTGCTGACCTGCCGGTGGTTTACCAGTACCTCACCGGGGTCTCGGCCAATGCGACCGAGATCTTCAAGCAGACACTGACGATCAACGCGATGAGCCAAGCCATGCATTCGATGGCGGCAACGAGCGGCGCGGGCAATGTCGACGTCTACGCCCAGACGCGCGCCGATATTCAGACCGAGCGGACCTATGGCTCGATTGCCAGCAACGCGATGAAGTGGGTGCCGCTCCTCAATGTCGTGCTGACCGTCCTCTTCTACGCACTGTTTCCTGTCCTCTTCCCCCTGTTCCTGTTGCCCAAGACCGGACCGCTGGCACTCAAAGGCTATGTGACGGGCTTCTTCTACCTGGCGGCATGGGGACCGCTGTTCGTGATCCTGCATATGATGCTGATGTACAAAGGCGCCGCGGACATGAGCGCGGTTGCTGGAAGCAATGGCCTGAGCCTCGCGAGCTTCACCGGCATGGCCGATGTGAACAGCGATATCGGGCTGCTCGCAGGCTATCTCATCGCCTCGGTGCCGTTTCTGGCAGGCGGTGTGGCCAAGGGTGCCATGGCGATTTCTCACCACGCCACGAGCTACCTCAACCCGAGCCAGAACGCGGCCGAGGAAGCGGCCCGGGAGGCAAGTACCGGCAACGTCTCGCTCGGCAACACCAGCTTCGAAAACTCGAGTGTCCTCACCCGCCAATTCGCACAAGGCACGATCGCGCCGAGCTTCACGTACGGCGCGCCGCAGACGCGGACCTTCAGCGACACCGGGGCAATGACCACGAGCTTTCCGGACGGCAGCTACGACCAGATTCCGACCTCCAACTATCCCTTCACGCCGACGCTGGGCCAGGAGTTCACGGCGCGCCTTTCAACGATGGCATCGCAGGCCCGCGCCAACAGCGAGACCTATGCCAATGTCGCCACGGAATCGACGGCCAGCGCTGTCACGAAGTTCCGCGAGCTCAGGGACCAGTTCAGCCGCGGCTCATCCTTCGAGAGCGCGACCGGCACCTCGAATTCCGACAGCATCCAGACCGCATTCAGCGAGGTCGATCAGGCATCGACCAGTCTGCAGCGGCAATTCGGGCTGTCGCGCAGAGCAGCGGACGACATCACTGTAGCGTGGTTCTTGAACGGAGAAGCTGGCGCGAGCGCCGGTGTAACGAACGGCGTCGCGTCCGCCAATATCGGCGCCAAGGGAGGGCGCAACCAAACGTGGACAGACAGCGACATTGGCATCGCATCGGAGGATCGCTCGCGGATCTTCGGTAGCTTGGCCCAGATGTCCGACAGCAGGAATTGGTCGAGTACCCGCGATGGTTTCGTTCGATCGGTCAGCACCTCGAGCAGCTCCTCAATTTCGAGCACGGCAAGCGGCATGAACGCGTCCCTCACCGAAGCGCAAAGCTACAGCCGTGAGGCAAGGCGCGCCGAGGAGCTTGCCAACCGCCTCGAAAGCCAGGCGTCTTTCTTCAAGGGCAACAGCGCGGCAGGAAGCCTCAATTTGTCCCAGGCCTACCGTGAATGGGGATTGGCCGAGATTGAGCGCAACCGAGACTTCTACGGCGATGTGCGGTTCGACGACGTGACCTTCCAGCTCAGTCCGGAAGGCCAAGCCTTGCAGGCCAAGTTCATTGAAGGTTATGCCGAGCAGCTTCGGGACGGGATCGAAGATCGCCTGGTTCTTGCCCCCGGAAAGTCCGTGTCCCGTCCAGCTATCTCTGACGCCGGATCAGTACGCGGGCGCGCGCAGACTGGCGGAGGCGGTTCCGGCTCAGTGCCCCAAGTGGGCGCCGGCGATCTCCATGATGAGGTACAAAAGGCTCAGGCTGCTGGTCGCCAGAAGATCGGCGGATCCAGGGGACGCCTCGACGCGGTCACTAAGGGAGCGCAGGGCGCAAGTGCGGAGGCCGCCGATGACGTCAAAGAGTGGTAGGCGTCAGCCCCTGAGGAGGTCCCAGTAGATCACGAACCCCGCAAAAAGGGCGAAGATAACTACGACGACGATGCTCAGGATCCGCGACCACGGATCAGCCCAAGCTTTCTTGATCCGATATTCTGTCAGACGGTTTTCGCGGATTGCCTGATCGATTTCAGACAGCCCTTCCCACTTGCGGGTTCCGTGCGCCTCGGCGCTTTCAATGTCGAAATTCGTCATGATGGCGTTCATCTCAGGTCTCCTTGGAACATAGCAGAAACGAGGCCGAGGGACAGGAAATTCTGACCCCCAGCAGCTGCCGCAACCTCTCCTCAACTTCCAAGCTTTCCGCGATAGAGATGCGAACAGAGAGGGAACACATTTTGCTTGTAAAGCGTCTCTTTACGGGCCACATTGCCCCAAATCAGCTCGGGGCGGAAAGGCTATGTATGCAAACCGATAGCAATCCATTGTTATGTGGCATCCTGGAGACTTCCTAAAAAGCGCAATCATCGAGGCCAATGGCTTGTCAGTGACGGATGCCGCTCAGGTTCTTGGGGTGACTCGCCCTGCGCTTTCTGCACTGCTTAATGGCCGCTCGGATCTCACGCCTCAAATGGCGATTCGAATAGAGAAGGCGTTCGGCGTCTCCATCGAGCAGCTGATGGAGATGCAGACAAGTTATGACATCGCGGAAATCCGAAAACGAGCCGACGAAATCATTGTAGCGCCATTCAGGCCGAAAACGGCTAGGGCACGGCCAAGGGGGAAGATATGACAAATCCCATATCAGCTGCACGCTTGAAAAAGCCCGCGACGGCCGATTCAGCCGCAGCGGTCGACGTTAAACGCGTCGAGCTGGCGCGCGCCCGTGTTATTTCGAGGGCTTGGGCAGAAACAATCCCGGAGACACGCCGCACCAGCCAGGCAGCCCTTTTTGCCAGAACAGCCATTGAGGCATTTGCCGCCTGCGTCGCGCCTGAACTGACCCTCAGTCCTCCGTTCGTGACTGTGCGTGGAAGGTTGGACGCGACCCCGCGCCAGCTCGCCACATCCATCGGGCGCGAGGCGGCGACGCTGCCGACCCTAGAAGGTTGCCACTTCCTAACCAGTCTCTACACGACCCTGTTACCAGGGAAGGAGCGCAGCGCCCTCGGGGCATTTTACACGCCCCCGGCGCTGACTCAGCGCTTGCTCGATCTCGCAGATGAAGGGGGCGTAGATTGGTCAAGTGCACGTGTGCTCGATCCGGCGAGTGGTGGGGGTGCCTTCCTGTTGGAAGTTGCCGCACGCAAGCGCCGGGCGCTTGAAAAGTGCGAGCCGCCTTTTGTACTTGCTCATCTCGGGACTCATCTTTCGGGCCTCGAACTCGATCCGCATGCGGCGTCACTCTCCCAGGCCGCGCTTGAAATCTTCCTATCTGATCTCAGCATGGCGAGCGGCCGCGACGCGCCCGTCTTCGTGAAAGTCTGTGACTCGCTGGAAGAAGCGCCGGTGGCACAATATGACTTGGTAATCGGTAATCCGCCTTATGGGCGCGTGACGCTCTCCGCCGCGCAACGCTCGCGCTATGCACGCAGCCTTTACGGCCATGCCAATCTCTATGGGGTGTTCACAGACGTTGCGCTGCGATGGACGCGGCCGGGCGGGGTTATCGCTTACTTGACGCCCACAAGCGTCCTGGGCGGGCAGTATTACACTGCCTTGCGCCAGCTTCTCGCAGCCGAGGCTCCGCCTGTCGCGATTGATTTCGTGCATGCGCGCCGAGGCGTCTTCGAGGATGTGCTCCAAGAAACCCTCCTCGCGCTCTACCGGAAGGGCGGAAAGCGCAATGCTTTCCAGGTCCATTATCTCCATGTTGATAATGAGCGCGAGGCGCGCTTAACTAAGAATGGCAAGGTCGGTTTGCCGGAGGCCGCAGGCGCGCCCTGGCTCGCGCCGCGCGAACCCGGTCATGTTGGGCTTATCAAGGCGGCAGAGGGCATGGCCTCGCGCCTCTCTGACTGGGGATATGGTGTTTCGACCGGCCCGCTCGTCTGGAACAGGTTCAAGCCGCAGATGCGGACTCGCGCGGCGCGTGGGCTGCTTCCACTGATCTGGGCAGAGGCGGTGACAACCGACGGGCGTTTCGTTTTCCGTGCGCAGAAGAAGAATCATGCGCCCTACTTCAAGACGGAGGCCAGTCATGACTGGCTCATTGTCGATCAGGGGTGCGTCCTCGTGCAGCGGACGACGGCCAAGGAGCAAGCGCGTCGCCTCATCGCCGCAGAGTTACCACAGGAGTTCATTGACGCGCAGGGCGGCGTCATCGTCGAAAACCACTTGAATATGGTGCGCGCGATCGGAAAGCCGAAAGTGACCCCCGCTGCCGTTGCCGCCGTGATCAACAGCGATGTAGTCGATCAGGTGTTTCGCTGCATTAGCGGGAGTGTCGCTGTGTCGGCGTTTGAATTGGAGGCCATTCCGCTGCCGCCTGCCTCGGCCATGGCGGAAATCGAGCGGCTTGTCGCAAAGGACGCTCCGCGTGCAACAATCGAGAGGGCTCTGCGCGGCCTCTATGGCCTCAAAGCATGACGCTCCCTCCACTCCTACCGTGGAAGGAAATCCACGCGCGCTTACCGGAAATTTTCCCCGAAGGTTCCGCAAACCGCGAGCATTCGATCTGGGAGATCGCAGCCAAGACGATTTTTGTGATGCTCTACGTCGGCGCTGTGGAAGGAATGGGAGCTTGGCTCCGGCCTGATCAGGTGACGCGAATGACGGACGCGCAGGCGGCATTGACAAGTGCTGATGATCGCGCAGCTTGGGTGCCCGTCTCGATGAAATCCAGCAAAGGCTTGAACATCCCTGACCGGTGGTATGCGGTCAACACGCGGGAATCGATCCGGGACGATACGATCCGCTACGCTCTGCTCCAAAACGGCGCCGTCATCGATCGGCCGGTGGCCACCACATCGTCGGCAGGGAGGTATGCCCTACAGGCGGAGTTCGCGGAGCTATTTTCACCTGATCTGAACGAGGCGACCTTTATCGCCAAAGCAGCCGCGTGGCGCGAGAAACACCTCAATGCGGGTGCTCTCGCCCGCATCGCGATTGTGCGCAAGGGTGCTGCCGCAAGCGGCACTTACGAGCTGGTCACGTTCCCCAATGGTGAAACCCGCCGCATGGCGACCGGGCCGAGCGCTGATATCTCCAAAGCGGTTGTTGAGGTTTTTGCGCCAAAGTTCCTGCAAAAGCCTGGCGTGATCACGTTGAGCGAGAGCGGGAACAAAGTGGTCGCACGGGACGACGAGCTCGCCAAGGCAATCGGCCTGACCATCCCGGCCGACAAGAGTTTGCCCGACATTGTGCTAGTCGATCTTGGCCCAGCGCATCCGCTATTGGTGTTCGTCGAAGTTGTACATACGGATGGTCCTGTGAATGATGCGCGCAAGACTGCGCTCCTGCAAATCGCAGAGGGCGCGGGTTTTGCACCCCAACACGTCGCGTTTGTGACCGCATATCTGGATCGCGCCTCAGCAACTTTTCGAAAGACTGTGAGCAGCTTGGCTTGGGGCAGCTACGCTTGGTTCGCATCCGAGCCTGAAAGCCTTATGGTGTTCAGTGGCAAACCGCTTCAGATTGAGGGTGGCTAACGGCATGGCCTACTCAGACCTTACTTTCGACAGCGGTGGCGCCGAGGAGCGTCAGCCGCGCGAGGGAACCAAACAGGCACTGCTCGTCGCTATGCTGTCACAGAAGACCGGCGTGACTATTTCAGAACTCGTCGATGCCACGGGCTGGAAAACCAATACGGTACATGCCGCACTCTCAACTTTCCGAAAATCTAGAAAAAATATTGTTGTAGAAAATACCTCAGCAAGGCGGATTTATCGCATCCACAACAAAGGCCAATGCTGAATAATAGAAGGTTTCATTAATAATATCTACATTCTCGATATATTTGGAACACTACTTTAATTTTTGGAATTTCCTGACGGAGCTATGAGCGCCTTCACCCTCGCCTGAGTTGTCAAGCGCGGTCGCCGACCTTCTCGCAAATCTTTCACAAATCGCGGGTCTCCAACCGCCAACCGACCAAAGGTGCTCGGCGGCGTGCGTGTTTGTGCCAGATATGCCTCGATCTGCTCCAGTAGCTCCATCGCCCTCGACTCGCTTTAAGCTTGCGTTCTTGCTATGTTCTTACTAGGAAGGCTTCCTAGAGTCTAGGATCGATTTTCCTAGGTGCCCGCGATAGGACTGGCAGTCATGGACGACGCACGGAGAACCCTGGACGAACTGATCCAGCAACGAGGGGTAAATTACTCCTCGGTTTCGCGCCTGTTGGGGCGCAATGCCGCTTACATCCAGCAGTATATTCGGCGCGGCAGTCCGCGGCAGCTGGACGAGCAGGATCGCTCGGTCCTGGCGCGATTTTTCGGAGTCGATGAGAAGGTTCTTGGAGCCCCTGCCCGCCGCTCAGGCCCGGTGGTAGAGCTGGTCCATGTACCTTTGCTCAATGTCGAGGCATCAGCTGGCCATGGCGCTCTGGCTGAAATGGAAGCCAAATCCGCGCAGTTTGGCTTCGACGAGAAGTGGCTGCGGCGATTGACCGCGAGCAAGGCATCGAGCCTGTCGATCATCGCCGTGCATGGCGACTCCATGGAGCCCACACTTCATGATGGCGACGAAGTTATGGTCGATCTCGGGGATGGCCAGGCGCGGCTTAGAGACGGGATCTATGTCCTGCGGATGGACGATATGCTGAGCGTAAAGCGCATTGCGCTCGAACCGCAGGGCAAGCGCGCGTCGGTCCTGAGCGACAACCCGGCCTATCCAAGCTGGCGCGGCCTCGAGAAACGCACGCTCAATATCGTCGGACGGGTTCTTTGGTTCGGACGAGCACTCTAAGGTGGCCTTCTGATGCTTGCCCTTCTTGCCGCTTCGATCGTCGCTTCCGGGCAGACCTTTACCTGCACGCCCACTCATGTCTGGGATGGTGATGGTCCGGTCTGGTGTGCGGAGGGCCCTCACCTGCGGATCGCCGGTATCGCTGCCCGAGAAATGGACGGCACCTGCCGCACCAATCAGCCTTGCCCCGATGCCACGGCGATTGATGCACGCGATGCCCTCGTGCAGCTGATGGGCGGCGCGTGCGGAACGATCTCGACAGGTCACGTGGTAGTCAGAGGTCCGCGGCTGACATGCCGCTCCGAGGGGTCCGCAGGCGGAAACAGGACCGCTGCCTGGTGCCGCCTGCCGTCAGGTGCCGATCTGTCATGCGCCATGATCAAGACCGGCACGGTCCTGCGCTGGGATCGCTACTGGAAAGGCCCAGCTTGCCGGTGAGCAGCACCAAGCATCTGACCGGCATCGTCGAATGGGCGGCAAACGGGCCGGTGCTGCGCACCGATGGTGACGGGACTTGGGAACTCGACAACACCCGTCAGGTCCGCAGATTCATAGGCGCTCGCGTCGAAGTGGTCGGGGAGCGTTCAGGGTTCAACGGATTTGCCTGCGACCAGATATGGCCTGCCGGACAGCCTCGTCCGACTGCCTTCAAACTCCGGCTCGAATTCATTCTTGCCGCAGCCTTCGTCGCCTACGGTCTTTACGCGACGGTTGGCGGGGTCGTGAGCGTGCTGGACTGATGCTGAGCGACTGGGAGCTCTGGGCCTGCGCCAACCATGTCCTGCAAACTCATGGGGACAAGGCTCCCTTGTACGTCGCCGAGCAGATTGGGGCGCTCGCACTTGCAGGCGAAGAGGCAGGCATTCGGACATGGCAGGCTATCGCTGAGCGGATTGTCCAGCTGAGCTCCAAGGCCCCGGAGCGGCCACTCCAGTAACCCTCCTCGACAAGCCCAATCAGTTCATCCGATCGGCGACAGATCGCCCGGAAACAGGCACGGCTGCGCGCCTGGACCGCCATGGTTGTCGCCTTCGATGGTGAAAGCGCGCATGCGCTCGACAAGATGACGAGCCAGATCGACCCTGGCGCTGCGCTGGGCGCGTGGATCATCCGCATTGAGACGGACGAGCGTGTTCTCCGGCGCAACGGCCAGCGCGACTTCGAGATGAGTGAGGAGGATATCATCGGAGATTCGGGGCATGGGTCAATGAGAACAAATAAAGAACTTCGCGTCAACCGGCCATGTGCGGACGCATGAGGACAGT
Organism: Sphingomonas sp. IC081; assembly: GCF_006874585.1. Lineage (GTDB taxonomy): Bacteria > Pseudomonadota > Alphaproteobacteria > Sphingomonadales > Sphingomonadaceae > Novosphingobium. The sequence continues at coordinate 482,313 of NZ_CP029761.1, read as the reverse complement.
GGGACGCTAGATGCCGATCTCGAACGGCTTCGTGATCGACCGGTGAAGCTCTGGCGGCTTGCGTTCCGGTGCAGGAGCCACGCGATCTTTGGCTTGCCCTTTGGCGGCCGCATCGCGGAGGAGATCGACCGTTTCAAGCGCCGAGCGCTTCATGCCGGCATTACGCTCGACCGCCGCCTCGAGCTTGCCAGCATTATCGACATAGAGCGTGAGGCCATCGCGCAGCCGCGTGACTGTCACCAGGAACGTCTGCTGGTTGGCCAGATTGCGCTCGCGGCTGTCCATGACCGCAATGCCGCGATCGGAGGTCAGCCCCTGCGCCATATGGGCGTTGAGCGCATAGGCGAGATCAAGACGGCGGAGCATCGGGTCGCCCTGCTCCAGCCTGTGCTCTGCGCCCAAGGATGTCTTCACCACGACAGCCCCTTTTTCGACAGCAACAATCCGGGCCTGGCCGGCATTGAGCAGGCCCCGCTGGTGATCGGTCTCGGTCCACCGGATCTTGTCACCGGTGTAAATGTCGAGGGCGCGAACTTCGAACAGGCGCAGCGGATCCTGCTCACCTTGCGGCCTGATCTGACCGGGACGAAACTCGAACTGGCGGCCACGCTCGTTCTCCAGCGTGACACGCTCGCGCGCCACATCGGTTCCGACCACACGGTACTCGCCTGCTGCAAGACCTTGGCTGCGCTGACGCCGCGCGACATCGACCACCATGCCGGGGGCGTAGGTGCTCGCATAGCGCAGCTCCTCGCGGGTCACATTGACGCGGGACAGGGTCTGAAGCCGCATGGTTTCAGGACCAAGCTCGCCGCTCGCTGTAAGGCCCGTCTGCACAGCCTCGTTCACGGCGCTGCGCAGGTTTCGGCCTGAGGCATAGATTGCGGTTGCCTCGCGCTCGGCTGTCGACAGGGACAGCCAGGCTGCGGCAGCTTCGACAGCAGCATCATTCCCCGCCTCGATCACCTGGGGTGCCAAATGGCGCATGGCGTCTTCGATGCGCCCTTCTTGCGCTGCCAGTTGGGCTTCACGCAGGCCTTCGCTGCGTGCGCGAAGATTGGTGCCCATCACCGCAGTCTCGATGCCGGCCTGCTGCATCACATCGAATGGCTTTCCAGCATCGACGGCACCCAACTGCTTGCGGTCGCCAATGCTGGCAAAGCGGCCGAGTTCGAGCAGGTTTGCCAGCCGCACAAGCTTCTCCTTGTCGGCATTGCCGACCATTGATGCCTCATCGAGCAGCACGACGGTGCCGCGCATCTCGGCCCGCGCCTCGGCGAGACGGTCCGCATCGGCCCCTTCAAGGAGATCGCGGTGCCGGGCGAGGAACCGCGACACTGTCATCGATGGAATGCCGGTATCGCGCTCGAGCATCTGGACCAGGGTGTTCTGCACCGCGAGCCCGAGCACGGCCCTTCCCTCCTCGCGCAGGATATCAGCGACGGGTTTGAGGACCGTGCTCTTGCCTGCGCCCGCGACGCCTTGGATCGCGACGATCCGATTGTTCGAGCCAAGTAGCAGACGCCCTGCCCCTTCCTGTCCAGCGTTTAAGGTCAGGCCATATTTGATCTGGGACAGGGCCTGCAGACGGGACCCGGCAAGGTCAGGAGAAACAATCGCCGGCGCAGCCCCGCGCCCCTTTTCAACCCCGGCAATGATGCGCTGTTCGAGGCTTATGGCATCGCGTGTCGTCAGCAATTCCCGGTCGGCACCCCTGCCCTTCTCCAGATGACCCTGGCGAAGCAGCTGGTCGACGCGCTGCTCGATGTCTGCAAGTGAAGTCGGGAGCGCAAAGCCAAGCGCTGCGCGGTAGATCTCGGCCCGAGTGAAGGCAGCTTCCCGCTCGCCGAGATGCCGGACAGCCGAGGCGACTGCATGAATTGCGGCGACTTGCTCGACGCTGCGATTGGTCAGCCTGCTAGGTATCAGTTGGTCACCTTCCCGCAGGCCAAGGCGCTCGGCAAAGGAGGCTGCAAGGGCCTGAACATTGCGGACAAGCGCGCGCATCGTGGGCCCAACACCGCTCACATTGCCAAGATCCTGCGCGCTGCGAGCATTGGCTCTGGCAATGACCATAGCGGGTTCAAACCCCAGGGTGGCGGAGGTCTCCTGCCACTGCTGCGTCAGCGCATCGCGGTCTTCGATCCGCCCCTTGTCGGCCCGGGTCATCAGGGTTGCGGCGTCGAGCACGCTTGGCCCTGAGAAGTTCATCTGGGCAGCCGCTTCCAGGATTTCCGCTCGCCGGGAACTGAAGGCGTCGCGGACCGCCTTGGGCACCCCCACGGCCTCGAAATTGCCGTGCTTGCCGAACTCGCCGACCTGGTAGCCGAGCTTTTCGACGCTCAGACGAAACCGGGCCATCGTCATGGCGTTGAGGAGGGTATTGTGCTGCCAGAGCTTGTCGTTGCGCAGCGCCCGCCATTTGCCGTCGGTCCCTCTCGTCACATTGGCAATGACGGCATGGAAGTGGGCGTTGGGTTCCTGGTTGCGATTGGTGTCGTGCTGGAACAGCGCGATCGCAAGGTTGCCGGTCTGGACGGCTCGCTCCCTGCCGCGAACCTCCATCCTGGTCTCGGCCAGGTTCTTCTCGGCCCAGCGCAGGGTTTCCCGGACGGCCGCAGCATAGGCGTCGAGGATCCGTTTGTCGCCGCCCACCAGAGCGAGGACCGACCAGCTTTTCGGCATCGAAAAGGTGAGATCGGTCCCCGCCCGGTGCGCCCGGTTGTCACTGCCGACACGGCTGCCGTCAGGCAACATCCCCTTGAGGATTGCCTCGAACTGCCGCGCGTCGACGGCCCCTTTGAGCCCGAGCGCCGCAGCGCCCTTGCCCAGCCATTCACCCGAGCGATCGGCATCAGCCCGCGTGTAGTAATTGTCGGCAGCGAAGTAGTTGGCCGCGCCGCCAGCGGTGCGGACATTGGCTACCGACAGCATCGATCGGTCCCCAACGCTAAGGCAGTTGGCGACATGCTCACATCTCCATGTCGCCAAGATCCGGACCAGTGATCGGCGGAGGCTCGTGCTCCCGCAAACCATCCTCGATCATCAGCTTGCGCGCGGCGGCATCACTCGAGCTTTGGCTCTTCGGGTTATCTGGCTTGCCCTGTTGCAGCCCTTCCGTTCCCGGCGTGCTGGCCTGAGGCGTGCCCTTAGGCGAAGCCGACTGATCCCGCGCCGCTGCGGCTTCGCCTGTCGGGAGAAGTGGGCGGGCAGAAGGTCCAGCCTTTCGCAACGGAGCATCGGTTCTGGTATTCGACCGGTCCTTCTTGGCCTTGCCCGCCTTATCTTGCCCGGAACGAGTTGCCGGTTCTCGCTCCTTCGACGTCTTGCCGGGTGTGCGTTCCACTGCTTGCCCAAGATCCTTGGCAGGCGCTTCAGGCTCCTTTTTCGAGGCAGCTCGCGCACCCTGGTCGAAGGCGAGCTCGCCCTGCTTCGGGACGACCGGCTTGCCGGCGCCGTCGTCGTTCGACGAAGGATGCTCACCTCCTGTCGGCGCTGCCTTCTGCTCTGCCCGCTCCGCCGCCGGATGGATCTCCGTGACGCTTGCCTTCGGGCTGTCCTTGACCCTCGCGATGAAGGTCTCCGCCCGCTTGGGTCGGTCGACGGGTTTCAGCTTGACCGGTGCAGCGGGAAAGCCGTCGGGGAACTTGATGTACCCTGACAGGCGCGGCAGGTTCATCAACTGGTCGGGCAACAGGAGCGGCTCGATGTGCTTGCGCGGGGTGAGGCTGACCGCATCGCGGGCATTGTTGTAGCCATAGGTGTAACCCTCTTCCATGTCCCTGACCTGGCGATGGCCGATGAAGTCGGAGCACCAGGTGGCCGTCTCGCGGTCGGCGGTTCCAAGGATCAGTTTGGTCCGGGCGAGCGATGCCAGCGTCATCGCCATGTTCTCGCCGTAGACCTCCTTGAGCTTGGCATAGGCGTGAAGGCCAAGGACAATCGCGCCGCCGAAATTGCGCGCTGTCTGCAAGCCTTTCTCGAGCGCCGGCAGGCGGTGCAATGCACCCAGCTCATCGACGAAGAACCAGCACTTGAGATCGCGGGTGCGGGGCATCGTCATCAGCGTGTTCATGGCCGTGTCGAGCCAGAGCGTGAGCAACTGCGCGCAGACGCTCATGTCGACATAGCGGGCCGAAATGAACAGGATCGAGCCTTCACTTCGGGCGCTAGCGGTCCCGTCCTCGATCCATTGGCGAACCGAGAAACGAGGTCCGGCAGTGGGCAGCAGCTTGAGCGCCTTGGCGTTCACGTTGAAGACGGCGCGGATCGATTCCGCCATGCGTGCGGCTTCCGGCGCGGTCAGCGGATCGGCGATCGTTCCGCGCATCATGGCATGAACGCGCGAGAGGTCCGCGGTCATCAGCTCCCGCGCCAGGGCGTCGTTGGTCGCTCTGCCTTCGGCCACAAGTTTGAGGCAGAATTCGACGAACAGGGCCCGGGCAGCGATCACCCAGAACTGGGCTTCTCCGCCCCCGTCATGGGGGACGAGGGCGTCCGCCGCGGCCCAGAACTCGCCTTCAGAACGGCATTCGTCAAACAGGCTCCACTGGGGGCAACGCGCATCGAGCGGGTTCAGGATGATGTCGCAATGGGCCGCATGGAAGTGCTCGATAAAGGCGCCGGTCAAATCGAAGACCACACAGCGCTGGCGCTTTGCTCTGGCTTCCGCAATCATGTCGGAGATTGCCACGGTCTTGCCCATACCGGTGGTGCCAATGAGCATCGCATGGCTTTGTTCGAGCCGCCAGGGATAGGAGACCGTGGCGATCTGCGATGGCCGATAGGGAAAGACCCGGGCGATCTCTCGCGGCAGGCTGAGCCGCCATTTCCAGCCCAGCGCGGAATCGAGCTCACGGGTGCGCTCGCGCCGGTTGTGCGCGGTCAGTTCATCGACAAGCTCGGGGAGCGTGACGAGCATCGCGCCGCGCTCATGTTTGCGCTCCTTGGAGCGGCCACCGAACCGCTCGGCGAACCAGTAGAAGATGGCAAACGCGGGGACCAGCAGGAACCCGGAACGCCACAAGGCACTGGTCAGAAGCGCCATCAGCTTCTGCCACGCATGGGCCACCGGGGGGTAGCTTTCGAGCTGGGCAATCGGAAACTGGATGGTCGCGCCAAAGGCAGTTTCCAGGGTGATCCGCTTGGCGGGATCGAACTCCATGAAGCCGTAGATGGCAGCATAGATCCGCATCCAGACGAGGTAGACTTCATGGTCGGTGAGGCCTGCCGAAATGGTCCACCAAGAGGTCCATGAGATTACGAGCGCGGCGACAATCAATGGGCCCTTGAGACCCGCCGCGAACATGAAGCTGAAGTGTCCGAGCAGCTGGCTGCCACGCGTGAAGTTGACGAGATTACGCTTCATCGGAGCCTCCCTCGCCAGCGGCTGTGGAAAGACCGAGTTCCTTACATTTGCGCACGTACGCCTGGTGAGCCCGACCGCGCAGCGCGTGGTCGGGGTGCCCTGCCAGCAGCGCATCAACCCCGACCATGAGGAACACCGAGCGGCGGGAAATTCGCTCAATGGAAGCGTCGAGCCGCGAGGCAAGCTCGTCCTCGGTGCAGGCATTGGCGAGCAAGGCGCGAACCCACTCGCTCATGCTGATCCCTTTGGCCTTGGCAGCCTTGCGGATCATCGAGCTGAGCTCGCTGGAGATGTAAACCTGGAGACAGATTGGCCGTGTCATGCACGGACTCCTTGTGGTCAGGAGCCCGGTTCACACTGCGAAAGGCAACATCGAAGCTAAGTCAGATTCAAGAACATGTCAAGAACATCGAGGACTGCGGAATTCCGCCATTTCCAACCTGGCCTTGGTCAAATCCACGTGACTCCGCTTGCTCCCGTCACTTTTGACGGAGAAGCTGCCATTTCACAAAATTCGATCTATGCCAATGTAATTAAGTGATTTTTCCGTCTCCTTTCCCGCGATCCGTCGCGTAGGGTGTGCTCAATCGTCCCTAACTGCAAGGACAGGAACCAGCCATTGAGCCTGTAACGGATGATGCGGTTTGCAAACCCCAATCTCTGGGGCGCTGGGTAGGTTGCCGCCCCTCGGATCGCGATAGGCACAGACGGGATCGATGCCTATGATGGGGGCATTGTTGAGGGCAGCAAGGAAGCGCAGCATGGGCCAGGTCACATTGAGTGCGACACCGAAGGGCAACGGCTTCCAGGCGACAGTCACTTACTCGAACGGGGTGTCGATCAGTTCTTCGGAGGCTTTCCCGACGCAGGCAGAGGCAATCGAGGCGGCGGCGTTGAAGGTCCTGGATATGCCAGAGCGGCTAACCGATCTCGACCGTCCCGATACCCCCGACTGACGCTTGCGACCCGCCTTCCCGTCCCGGCTGAGTGATGCCGAAACGGTCTGCGAGCAAAAAGAAAGGAGGAAGCCCTGACGGACTTCCTCCCAAACCGGCGGATCAGAATTCATCGCTGAGACGGCCCGGCACGGTGTCGATGACACGGTCCAGCATGGCCTTGGGCAAGGCACCGTAATCTCCTTCATCGACCGCGATGTATCCTGCCTCGTCATCGGTCAGGACGTACTGTGTGAAGTAGCTGTGAAAGGACCGGGCATGGGCCTGATCCAGGGCTGCAACGAAGGCTGCCTGATCGGCGGCGGGACCAGCAGCGGCAATGTTCAGTGAAGCGTACATGATCTTTCCTCCTGATGTTTGATGCGTCGCATCAGGAGCTGCGAAGGATGTGGGTGACGGGCTGGGTCAGGGACCGCGATAGCGGCCGCGAAGCGGCGATGGGGGCAACGATTTTTGCCGGGCTTGCCCGGTAAAAATGGTGGGGCCCCGTCGTCCTTGACGCAGCCCCAAAGCCCGCATCAGACTTGGTCTTTCTGCGAGAGAGACCTCTCCAACGCCTGCGCAGAAGCGAGACGCCTGCCCCACAAACCATTTTCCTACATGCCCCCGCAGTGCCAAGATCGGGAGCGGAGGGGACCAACGGCCTGCAAGAAGGAAGCACTATGGCCAGGTCCAAACCTACTGCACGCGATGCGCTGAGGAAGCTGCGTGAACAGCGTGCTCAACTCGAGAACGAGGAGGCTCGTCTCCGCGAAGAGGCAGCGACCGAACTCGGAAAGCTGCTGATCGAGTGCGGCGCGGAGACGATCGAACCGGCACAGTTGCGCCAGATCGTTCGCGCATCGATGGTGCTCGGGATCGAGGAAACACTGAAGCGAATTGCTCCCGCGTAAAGTCCGCTCCGCGGCGGCAAGGGGTTCGATGCCCCGCGCCGCCGCATAGCCCCAGAGCAAAAGAAAAGGCCCCGATGGCGTGTGCCACCGGGGCCTTGTCGTGGGGTAAGAACATTCAGTCCTCGTCGATGTCGGGTGCTCCCTCGTTGCTGCCCGAACGGCCTTTGGTGAGGAAGTCGACCTTGTCGGCGATGATCTCGCAGCCGTAGCGCTTGGTGCCGCTCTGATCCTCCCACTGGGTGTAGTGGATGCGTCCTTCGACCGTCACGAGCTGGCCCTTGGTGCAATACTTGGCGACATTCTGGCCCAGGCCGTTGAAGCAGGTGATCCGGTGGAATTCGCTGTCCTTGGCGGTGTAGCCGTTTTCGTCCTTGTAGGTCTTGCCATCCTTGCGGGCGGGACGGTCGGTCACGACCGAGATCGATGTGATGCTGGTTCCACCCTGGGTGGTGCGGGTTTCGGGGTCGCGAGCGATGCGGCCAACGAGGATAACGAGATTGGTCATGGGCTTTCTCCTGATCGAGCAATCCGGGGCCATCCCGGCTGCAAAACCCGAGCAGAAGCGCCCCGCGGCGAAGCGCACCGAAGGGAAACCCGGAACTGGTTCGGGTGGTGCGGGCAGTCGGGCACGCAGCATCGCGCCGAAAAGTGGGAACCGGTTTTCGGCACCAGCGATGCGCAAAATCGTGCCCGGCAACTCGGCCGGACCTGATCCGGGTTGCGCGTCTCGACGGGGGGTGATTCAGGGACAGGTTTGCATCGAAGTCGGGTGGAGCTGGATGCCTTGAACAGGTTTGCCCTGCCTCGTTTCCCTCCGGTCTTGGCCGGATCATTCCCTCCCCACCTTCCACCGGAGAACCCCTTCCTAGATCACGGTACTAACCGCTCCTCCAACCGGTGGCTCATTCCTGGACGAAACTGCTTCGCCGGGGAGAGGCATATCGATCGTCACCCCTTCAGCGCCGTCCAGAGGGTTGCCTCGAAGCATCCAAGACTGCGGCGTGATCAAGCGCGCCCAGTCCGCAAAGGAGGGGATCGAGCCCAGGTCTTCGCGTACGTGCTGTTCGCCGACCAGACGCACCGGAACGACCCGGCCATCGGCATTGACGAGGGTCTCGCCGAAGAGTGTTTCGAGCATGAATATCCCCTCGGCATGGTGCCGCAGCGCGCGATGACGGGGGTCTGCGAGAATAGCCTTCGACTGGTCGAACCACTGGTGCAGCGGGAGATAGTCATCGACCGTGCCGCCCCATTTTCGGACCGATGAGAGGGCGTGGTAGTAGCAATGTGCCATGCCAGGTCTCCTAGAGCTCGGTCCTGTGATCATCGGTCGCGGTGAAGCGCAGACTGCAGTCGAGCACGAAGGTCGCTTCAGCCACATCGATCACCAGTTCGCCGCAGGCACCGTCGTTGATCTCCCAGCCAGGATGGTGACGTTCGAGCGCCAGATAGGTCAGCTGCTCGAGAGCTTGGCCGAGTGAGTGCAGCTCCGCGGAACCGTCACCATCCGAGTTGCCTGCTTCGTCTTCCAGAATGGTGACATCGGGGCACGCGATCGCGGCACCAGCGGCATCGAGGCACGCGCATTCCTCAACAGCACCGCTGTCGCCGCAGCCGTCAAAGCGGATCTCGACGCGGGCGATTCCGGCTTCCTGCAAGCGCGGGAGAATGACGGTCTTGAGCTGCTGAATCTCTGCGACCACCTGGGCCTGCCGCTGGGCCTGAAGAACGGCAAAGTCGGCCATCACGGCCTCGATATCGATCATGGAATACCTCCTGTAGAAAGGAGCCAACGACCATTTGCTGGCTCCAACCGACAGGCGCACGCCTTTCCTCTGATGAGCGACGCCAGCGCCGATCCGGCGCTGGCGCGAAGACCGTCAGGGCCCTAGTCGGTCCTGGCCGAAGTGTTCTTCGGATTGGTACCGAGCGGCCCGCGGCGATCGACAACGGTGATCCGCCGAGCCTTGGCCTCGATCACCAGGCGTTCGAGTACGCCATTACCCGGGAACGCAATGACGTAGCGCGGATCGAGGGAAAGCATCCGCTCGTTGCGCTTGAAGCCGGCACGGGCGCCCAGGCGCATATCCAGCGAGAATGTCACCTGCGGGATGCCGCGACGTTCAGCCCAGCTCGAAGCCAGACGGTCGACGCCCTTGGTGTCGCCGCCATGGATCAAGACCATATCCGGCACGCGGTCGCGGACCTTGTCGAGCGTGGCCCAGACATTGTTGCCGAAGGTCAGCGCATCGTCTTCGGTAGCATGACGGGTGCGCCCTCCGGCGAACACGACCGGGGTTCCTTCGGGCACGGCCGCACGGCGTTTGGCCTCGGCGCGGGCGCGCAGGAAGTCGCGACCTTCGACGAGCGCCGAGGTCAGCATTGCACTGTGATTGAAGCGAGAACTGGAGACTGGCTTCCAGGAGGAACCGAACTCGTTGAGGTATAGGCCTGCTGCGACTTCGCGCATCTCTTCGAGTGCCAGCATCGCGCTTTCTGCGCATTGCGCCCGCTCAACCTGGGTCTCAAGGTCATGGGTGTGGACCTCGGATCCATCGGCCGTAGCAATCAGCGCGCGGACCTCGTCGGTCGCCCGGTCGAGGGCATTCGATTTGCGTTCCGCCGAGCGATGGAAGATGTTGACGAAGGCCCAGCCAAGATCCTCGGCGTCGGCTTCAAGAGCGGTCCCGGACACCATGGCGAAAAGATCGGACCAGACCGCTTCGAGCGTTTGGACGACCGCCTCCCGGACCGGAAAATCGCTTGTCGATACGGGAGCGGGTCCGATCGAGAAACCGGCAAGATCGAGCCCGGCGAGTTGGTCGGCAAATGACGTGTGCATGGGTAAGTCCTCCTGACTGACGTGACACCGGCGCATCCGTTCATGGCTGCGCCAGCGAGAGCCCGTCAGGGCCAGCATTCAGGCAGGATTGCGCACCCGTCAGGGGGAACCCGGCTTGGCGGGCTGGCGCGGGCAGGCCTTGAGCCCGAAGGGGCAAGGCCAACACGGGCCCGCCCAAGCCGGGTTGCGCAAGGCTGGCGGCTGGCCCAGGGCCTCTCTCGCATGGCGACAGACCATGAGCGGCCGGCAAAGTGCAGTCAGGGATGGCAACCCAGCGCCGCGACCAACCAACTCACAGGCCTCAAGCTGCGCGCTTGGTGTAGACCCCCTCGCCGTTCGACATGTGCCCGAGGCAATCGTAGTCACCAAACAAGGCATCGAAACGGGATGCGATCTGTGACAGCCAGCGCTGTGCCCGCGGTGAGCGGGCCGTGCGCCAATCGGCGTCCCAATAGGCCCCGTCATCGCGTTCGACGATCCAGACGGCCACCAGCCCGCCATAGACCGATACGCCGAAATCCGCATAGGCATTGCGCATGAGGATCCGGTCCTCCCGGCCGCGCCAGCCGTCGTGCGGGATCAGGGACGGGAAGGCTTTGGCGGCCCGCTCGCACAGATCGTCACGCAGCCATTCGTACTCGAATTCCCAATCGTCGTCGCTTTCAACGTCGAGCACCGTAAATGCGACGACAGCGCCGCTCGGATAGCTGACCGATCGGCCCATGACATCCTCCCTCAGGCCGCGAGAGCAGCGTCGTCTGACGCGTCGTCAAACTGCTCAGGCATGACCCTCCCGCCGAGCTTCAGCAGCAGGCTCGAAGCTTCTTCGGCCTTGGCCGCAGCGGTCAGGATGGCGCGGTCGTCGTCCTTCAGAAGTTTGAGCCAGTGCTCGATATAGCTCGCGTGACTGTCGAGATGCGTGACCGGCAGGCCCAGCTCGGCGCCCAGCATGGCGCTGGAGAGTTCGGCGACGAGTTCCTCGGCGGCGTAGGCGGAAGTGCCGAAGCGGTTCTTGAGATCACGTCCCAGACGGCTCGTGTGGCCGGTCCAATGCGACAGCTCATGGGCGAGCGTGGCGTAATAGTGATCGAACCCGGAGAAGAGGCTGACCGGCGGCATCGTGACGCGATCCGCAGTCGGTTCGTAATAGGCTTCGCAGCCCTGATGGCGCAGATTGACGGGGATGGCAGCGAAGAAGGCGTCGAGCTCAGCCTCGCGCCCTGCAGGCTCGACCAGCTCCAGCGTTGCAGCCGGATGGAAACGCTCGGGTAGACCTTCGACCTGATCGGCATTGAAGACCGGATAGGCCTTGAGCACCCGGCGCGCTTCATCGGTCTTTTCGCCGGTATCGGGGGCTTCCACCTCCTGGGTATAGCTCTTGTAGAAGATCGCGATGGTCGACTTCTCGCCCTTGCGGACCTGGGCGCCGAGCGACTTGGCCTGGTTGTAAGTCATCCAGAACGGCGAGGCGTAGCCGCACATGTCGGCGACCATCCACAACCAGAACACGTTCATGCCGCGGTACGGAATTCCGCAGGCCCGCAAGGGCCGGGAAACTGGGACACCGCGCCACGGCTTGATCCACGGCTTCGTGCCTGCTTCCAGACGGGCGATGATTTCCTGGGTGATGCGGGTGGCGGGCGACAAGCCGCCGCCCTGCCCCTTGCGATAGGCCATGATTGTTCTCCTGATTGCGGCATCCGGACAGTTGGCGACAGGTTCGCCGGTCAGTGCCACAGGTTCACGGGCCCCCTCTGCTCTGCTTCCAAAAAGGAAGCGGCCCTCCGGCGTAAGCCGAAGGACCGCTTCTCGAGGTACGAGTGGCCTTGCCTGTCAGGAGGAGGTCAGGCGGCCAGCTCGCGGGGGGTATGAATTTCGCCGTCGACACTAGGCTCAGCGTCAGTTGCGTCGACCTCGGCTTCGCCAGCCTCCGGCGCAGGGCAAGCGAAGCGCATGACCTCAGGCACCCAGGCGAGCGCCTTCTCGCGAACCTCGACCTCGGTGATGTAGGTGCCTGCGAAGACGCGCTCGGCACTCATCGCGAGATCGCCCTTCTTGACCGCGGCAAAGCGCGAGGAAAGCTCGATGCCGCCGACATCAGTCAGCGCATCGAGGATCACCTGCTTCGACACCCGGTCGAAGTAGTTGGCCGCCGTCGGACGCCACCACTGCGCCATATCGATGCCGATCAGGCTGCCAAGGTGATCCTGGAACGGCAGTTGGCGCTCACCGGACATGTTGAGGCTTGCCTCGAGCGACCGGGCGACGACGTAGCCCAGCCATGCGGCTCGGCTTTCATCGGGCAGCGCCCGAAACAGATCGAAGCGGGCAGTCACATCGGTGCCCGCACGCCAGCTTTCGTCCAGGCCGGATCTGAGCTCAGCAAGCGCGCTGCTCGCCGGCGCGTCCTTGGCTTCGAAGCCGATGATCGGGCCTGCCGGAACAGGCGCACGCAGCGTGGTCGAATGGCGCGCCCGCCAATCGTGGGTATCGGAATCGGCGAGGGTGAAGACCATGACGTCGAGCGCCAGCCCGGGATCGGATGCAACGTGAAGTGCCAGAACATCGCGGCGCTGCATCGCGAGTTCGTCGACCAGACGTTTCGACAAGGTCGTCCGGCGTCTGTCCGAAACTTCATCGCCGGCAACGACTTCGATCCCGTCGTCAGCTTCGGCGGGTTCAGCCTGACGCTCGCCGTAGAACACCGGCTGGAGTACCGGCGTGCCATCGCGGGAGAGCACCAGCACCATTCCCGCCTCGGCCTTAAGCTCCGGCGCGATAACCGGCGGTCGGGCACGAATGTCCTGGCATTCGCGTTCGATGGCCTCGATAGCCGCTTCGGCCGCAGCCACGGCCTCCTCGGCACTGTCCTCGTCTTCAAGGATCGCCGCATGCTCGTCATAGGAGGCATCGAGTTCGTCGAGCCTTGCCACTTCCGCTTCAGTCAGCGGCGCCGGTTCGGCGGGAAGCCTGACCAGCCCTTCGACCAGGTCGTGGCTGGCATAAGGATCGAGCGTCGGCTTGACCCAGGCAAGACCCTGCTCAGCGGCGAGGGCTTTGGCCTGCTCTTCCATCTTCGTGGCGGCAAGGCTTTCAAGCAAAGCAACATCGACCCAGGACTCGCTGTCGTCGTTGTCGAACAGTTCGCGCTCAATGCGGCCGCCCGCAGCGATGTAGGCGTCGCGGCCAACGAGACGGGCGCGCGGATCGCTGCCTCGTACCGTCCCGGACAGGACCATACGCCGGACACTGTCGGGGTTAGGCGCATAATAGCCCGAGGACACCTGCTCGAATACGCGGGTCTGGATGCCCTGATCCGAGGTAGCGCCGAACGCTTTGGCAATGTCGAGGGTGATCTGGCCCGATGCCAGCGCCTCGAACACGATAGGCGCTAGCGTCGCAAGACGCAGCCGGCCCTCGACGAAGCGGACTGTCAGACCGAAGCGGCGCGCAACATCCTCCACAGTCGCACCGCCAGTCACAAGCGCGGCAAAGGCCTGGGCTTCATCGGCAGGGTTCATGGCCAATCGATGGAAGTTTTCCGCGAGGCTGGTCTCGACCGCGGCTTCGGCGCTGTCTTCGAGCAAGAGGCACGTGACTTCGTGATCACGCTCGAGGATTTTGTCGTCCGCGAGCGCCAGCATCGCGCGGCGGCGGCGCTCGCCGGCTTCGACCTCGAACTTGCCCTTCACAGCCGGCCGGACAATGAGATTCTGCAGCAGGCCATGGGCAGCGATGCTGGACTTGAGCTCGGCATCGGCAGCTGGATCACTGTGACGGCGGACATTGCGGGGAGACTGGACAAGCTTGTTCAGTGGGATCGACTTGATCATGGGACGGACTCCTGATTGTGAGCCCGGTGCATCGACCATCGACGCCCAAATGGCTCAACCAGGGCAAAGCCCACTCCACTCTGCTGTTCTTTTGGGCCGTACTTCCAGAGCTAGCGTGAGAGAACGGCTGATACGTCGGACTGATGGATCAACTCCTCCAACTGTGATCGCTCCGACCCGCTCAATTATAGATATCTTGGTGGCCTTCGGGCGTTCGCAGACCCCGTTCGATCGTTTGCAGGCCTACCTTGTTACCCGTCCCAAGGAAAAGCGATCGGTAGTCGTTGATCGCTGCGTCACTTGGCAGGGTTGGATTTGCGTCTTCCTGCATCATGTACTGGCGAAATCGCTGTCTCATTGTGACATCCAAACGATGCTGATGGCGATCTGCGAGAAGGTCAGCGGCGGGGGCAGGAGCGACCCTAGCCAGCTCGAGCGGTGCGAAAACGGGGGTGCCACGTTCAGCGAGTCGCGCGATGAGAATCGTGCGGATACACCAGACCATGCGCCGTACGACGACGTTAGAGTTCAGCGCTCCAGCGTGGCGATCAAGAAACCAACCAAGGTCACGGGCGTGCCCGATTTCACGGGCATAACTAGTCCGAAGCCTAAACTGTGACCGTAGCTGATCGAGCTGGCCTAGCGGATCGAACACCGGCTTTGCTTCACGTACTATGTGACAGACGAAGAGATCTCCGTCGCGGGCATCGGACTTCAGCTTCTCCCACGGATAAAAGAACATTGAGAGATGCCCAATGGACTTGTGCTGTGGCGTGCCAGGAGGGCTTATCAGCAGCAAATCGGTGTCCGATCCCCGGCTATTATCCTCCCGGGCACGACTGCCAAACAGCAAGATAGCTGAAACCCCTTGATCGTTTGGCCCCATGTTCAACGAGAGGCTCTTTCGATCGCGTCGATCGACAGCTTGCGAGCCATGGTCCGAGCATTAACGACCTCCTCGCGATTGAGGAGCACCAGCTGCTGCTTGCCCGGCGGCAGTGTATCAGGTGCAACATCGAAATTGTGCTCGGTCATGAGGTAGAAGGTCTGGCTCAGCCGCTTGGTGACGATAAGCCTGCCGTCAACCATTCCGTATTCGGCCTCAAGCGCCGCTTGCTGACTCGGGGACAGCGCCGGGTTAGGCTCAGGACTCACTGATCACAGCCAGAAGAGTACGGTGGCCGCCAGTGCGAGGGCTGAGAAGTAGACGGTTGGGCAGCGGTCATATCGCGTTGCCACGCGGCGCCAGTCCTTCAGACGACCGAACATGATCTCGATGCGGTTACGCCGCTTGTACCGCCGCTTGTCGTATTTGACGGGCAAAGAACGGGATTTGCGGCCCGGAATGCACGGTTTTATGCCCTTTTGTTCCAGCGCATCTCTGAACCAGTCAGCGTCATAGCCGCGGTCGGCGAGCATCCACTTGGCCTTGGGCAAATCGTCGAGCAAGGCCGCTGCACCGGTGTAATCGCTTACCTGGCCGGCCGTGATGAAGAAGCTCAAAGGACGCCCGTTGGCATCGGTGATGGCGTGTAATTTCGTGTTCATGCCGCCTTTTGTCCGTCCGATCAAACGCCCGAGATCCCCTTTTTTACCCCAAGGCTGGACGCCGTGCGGTGGGCCTTGAGATAGGTCGCGTCGATCATGACGGTCTGCGGCTCGGCCCTCTGCGCGGACAGGCCCTCCATCATCCGAGTGAACACGCCCATTTCGCCCCACCGCTTCCAGCGGTTGTACAATGTCTTGTGCGGCCCGTATTCTCTGGGCGCATCCCGCCAGCGCAGGCCGTTCCGATTGACGAAGATGATCCCGCTCAGGACACGCCTGTCGTCAACTCTTGGCTTGCCGTGGCTCTTGGGAAAATACGGCAACAGCCGCGCCATCTGCTCGTCCGTCAGCCAATACAGGTCGCTCATGCTCAGTCTCCTCGCGGAGCCTGAATCACATCGCCGTCAGCCAATCAATGGGTCCTGAGCCTAGCGCTAGCTTCGTCGAAGGCAGAGCCGCTGACCGTTCATTGAGTGCAGTAATCAGACCGCACTTTATCGACTACTCGGGATTTCTGCGATCAGATCGGATCGATCGGCAAATCGACGATACGGAAAACAGCCCCAGATCCAGCATCACGGACGAGGTCAACGCGCTCGCCATCCCAGTGGTAGTCGAGGTGCCGCCCCTGCAAGAGGTTTGACGCGCAGTCCGGGTAGAAGAGCGCGACGCACTCCCCACCACGATGGCGGATGCTCGGGTAGACAATGCCGTCGGATGCAGAGCCCCTGAGTGTCGCGCGACATTCAGGTTGAGAAAGCGCGACAAACAAGATGAGAATCCTGCGTTCCGGGATTGGCGAAGGGCGTAGCCCGTAGCCGATCCCGGAACGCAGGAGGCGCCTTTTGAAGGGTGCCTGTGATGGTCGTGGTGGTCGCTATGCATTGGGTTTTCCCAGGGAGGAGGACCTGACGTGTGGCGGGCCGACACATCAACGATCATCAGGTGAGACTTTTCATGACCCACAGACGTAACGATCCCGTCGCCCTGGCGGCGGCCAAGGCCGGTTTCAGCCCGGCGACCGGCTACCGGGTGCTGCAGGATGCGCGCCTGCGTTCCCAGCGACAGGCGCCGCGCGGCCGACGGCGGCCTGATCCGCTATCAGGCATTTTCGAAGAAGTCGTCGTGCCGATGCTGGAGGCCGCCCCCGGTCTTCGTCCTGTCGCGATCTTCGAGGAACTGCGCCGCCGGTACCCGGATACCGAGTTCGGCTCACGACGAACCCTGGAGAGGCGTATTCGCGACTGGCGCGCTCTGAACGGCCAGGATCGGGAAGTCATCTTCAGGCAGGTTCATGAACCGGGTCGGCTCGGCATGTCCGATTTTACGTGCATGAACGATCTGGACGTCGCCATCGCCGGGGCACCGCTGGATCACTTGCTCTATCACTTCCGCCTGCCTTGCGGTGGCTTTGAACATGGGCATGTCATTTTGGGCGGCGAGAGTTTCGTCGCCCTGGCCGAAGGGCTGCAGAATGCGCTCTGGTCTGCCGGCGGAGCGCCCAGGCTCCACCGCACCGACAGCCTGTCGGCCGCCTTCCGCAATCTGGACGCCGATACGAAGGCCGACCTGACCAGGCGGTATGACGCCCTATGCGCCCATTATGGAATGGAGCCGACGCGCAACAACACAGGCATTGCTCACGAGAACGGTGCGATCGAGAGCGCCCACGGCCATATCAAGGCCGCAGTGAAGGACGCGCTGTTGCTGCGCGGAACCACGGACTTCACCGACCTTGCCGATTATCGCCGCTTCATCGACGAAGTCGTGACCGCAAGGAACCGGCGCCATGGTCCCGGCATCGATGCCGAACGCAAGGCGCTGCGATCCCTCCCAAACATGCGGACAACCGATTACGAGGAAGTCCTCGTGACGGTGACGTCCTCGGGCGGCTTCACCCTGCGCAAGGTGTTCTACACGGTCCCCTCGCGCCTGATCGGACATCGCCTGCGAGTGCGCCTTTACGACGACCGTCTCGATGTCTTCATCGGCGGCACAAGGCTCATGACCCTGCAGCGCGGCCGCGCCGGTGCGAACGGCAAGCACGGCCACGTTGTCGATTATCGTCATGTCATTCATTCCCTGCGCCGCAAGCCGATGGCCCTGCGGGGATTGGTCTATCGTGACAGCCTGTTCCCCCGCGCGCCCTACCGCCTCATGTTCGAGCACTTGCTGGACGCCGTGGGCGAGAAAGAAGCCTGCCGGATCATGGTCGAGCTTCTGGCCATGGCCCACGAGCGCGCCTGCGAGGCGGAGCTCGCCCATCTCCTGGAGGAGGACCTGGCGATCCGCAGGATCCCATGCCTGGCGGCATTACGGGCACGCTTCAGCCCCGATCCCGCCACTTTACCCGAAGTCGTAGTCGAGATGGTGTCGCTCTCGATCTACGACGGGCTGATCGAACAGGGAGAAGCAGCATGAGCACGGCTCCCATGATCGACGCACAGCGCCTGAGCCTGATGCTCAATGAACTGCGCCTGCCAACCATCAAGCATATCTGGGGAGATTTTGCGGCCCAGGCGGATAAGGAAGGATGGCCCGCGAGCCGGTTCCTTGCAGCTCTCGCCGAACACGAACTCGCCGAACGCGATCGCCGCCGGATCGGGCGTCATCTTGCCGAAGCCCACCTGCCGGCGGGCAAGACACTGGACTGCTTCGCCTTCGAGGCTGTGCCAATGATCTCCAAGGCTCAGGTCATGGCCCTGTGCGCCGGCGATGGCTGGCTCGACCAGGGTTCCAATCTCATCCTGTTCGGCCCGCCAGGCGGCGGTAAAAGCCATCTGGCGGCGGCGATCGGCCTGGCATTGGTGGAAAATGGCTGGCGAGCGCTGTTCACCCGCACCTCCGACCTCGTTCAGCGTCTGCAGGTCGCTCGCCGCGAACTGACGCTGGAATCCGCCATCGCCAAGCTCGACAAGTACCATCTGCTCATCCTCGACGACTTCGCCTACGTCTCGCGCGATCAGGCGGAAACCTCCGTCCTCTTCGAATTGATCAGCGCCCGATACGAACGCAGATCCTTGCTCATCACCGCCAACCAACCCTTCGGTGAGTGGAACCGCGTCTTCCCGGACCCGGCAATGACGCTCGCTGCAGTCGACAGGCTCGTACATCACGCCACGATCTTCGAGATGAACGTCGAAAGCTATCGCCGGCGCACAGCCCAGGCCCGCCGCACCGGGGCTGGACGTCCTGCCGCCTACACCACACCCAAAGTCCTCGAGACCATCCGCGACAATCAGGATGAGAACGAGGTCCTTGCCAGCGACAATTAAAATCGGCACTGAATGACGCGCCGCGACAATCACATTCTCATCCTGATTGACGCGCAATCCTCATCCTGTTTGTCGCGCTACACCTGAGATACGCTGCAAGAGCTTGAGATGCCGCGTAGCTGTCAGGGTCCAGCGTCGCGGCTAGCTCTGCATCTGCAGCTCTGAGATCATGGAGGTCAGCATCGACTGACATGACGATCTCTCGGAACTGTGAGGTCCAGCCAGGTGCTTCCTTCGTCCGGGCCATGAAGCGGGCGTGATGGTAAATCGTCTCGAACAGTGCGGTCTCAAAACGGTCCCCAACGTAGAGCACGCCGTAGCTGCCATCGGTAAAGCGGCTCGGTCGATCGGTGCTAACGTGGGTGAATGGCGCCATGAGGTAAGAGGCCCCGTTGCCGCCGACGCGCCGGTCAACCGGAACGAGGTCGAGATTGCCGATCGTCGCCATGATGCGAGGATTGGTTTTCTGCTCTGCTGAGATCAGCAGCGGCCAGTCGGCTGGATCAGCGATGTCCTCGAACAGATCGATGGGCGGGAAGGCACTGCGGATGATCCTGACAGCGCCTTTCCACTCAACTCGAGAAATCGGAATATCTGCCGATACGCTCACCAGCCACCGCGCTCGGCGTCGAGATAGCGACGCACCCGCATGATGTCGGTAAGCTCGCCTCCCAGCATCACGTCGAGCGCAGTGGCTCCGCCGAACGCTTCATTCGCTGCTCTGATCCAAGAATACCCGCGGGTCGCTTCCGAGAAGATGATCCGGAGCGCCTTGTGGATGCCCATGAGATTGGAGAGGCGCGCACGCCCATCGCGCGAAATACGCCCGGGGCCTTCCGCCTTCCATCGGCGATACGAGCGCACCGGCATGTCGAGCAGGGTTGCAGCCTGCTCGTCGGTCAGTTCCCATTTGCCGAACAGATTGAGGACTGCCCGGAACATGGCAGATGCCTCGTCCTGGGTTATTGGATCGGGACGGAAAGCGGTAACGGCAGTATCAACGGGTTGCAGCGCCAGCATGGCAGTTCTCCATATGGCATCATGTACGCCGAACAATGCCATTTGGCAAGGAACTATACCGATGATGCCAGTCTGGCAATCACGTTCGCCGCGCCCTCGATCGGCACGAAGAGCCGGGTCTGATAGCGGATGATCTCGGTAAAGCAGCCTTGGGCCTTGTACCAGTCGAGCCGAGCAGCACTCCATCCCGTAAGCTCAATTCGCTGTGAGCCATTGACCAAGCTGCGCTTGACCATGAGCAGCTCGCGGCCCGCGAACTCGATGGCCCTGCCCGTTGCCAAGACGGTCTGGACAACGTCGTCGGCGGAAAGAGTTTGCTCGCGTTCCAGACCCAGCGCTCGGCACAGTTCGGGCACGCAGTGGACGGGAACCTCCCGGCCAAGGAGCGACCGGCCATCCGCAGCCGAGATGCGGCTCACCCTCACGAAATCCGAAGGCAGCTTGTCCCAGACCGGCAGCAGGAGGCCCGTCGCAAGATAGAGGCGCTCGCGCTTGTGGCTGGTCCGCGCTTCCTCAACTTCGGCCGCCCAGGCTTCACGGAAAACGTCGACGGAAATTGCCTCCCAGCTGCTCTCAGCGAGCTGATCCTCGGTGATGTGAGTCCGCTTCAAGGGGCGCAGCAGTTCGAAGCGGGAAACGCGGGTGCCGTCATCAGCAAGAATACTGCGTGCAGGCACGAGCAAGGCAACCCGGCCTGAGCGAGCATTTCGAACCGGCCGTTGCCGCTGCCCGGTGAGGCCGTGGATCTCCTCGAGCCGCTTCAACGTGAGCGGCTTCAAGGCTCTGGCGATCTCCAGTTCGAGGAGATGGGTCGTCGCGCCCGATGCCGGATCGGTGCGCAGCAGCGTGTCCGACAGGACAGTGAAGTCCTCGACTGCGATGGTCTCGAGGCCGAGATCGAGCGTGCCAGCCTGCCGGGCGGCATCGATACGCGCTTCGACCAGCCCCATGAACTCATCGAAGATCGCGTTCTGCAGGGCTATGGGAAGCGCAAGAATGCGGTTGAGCCACCGCTGGATCGACGGCAGGTCATCGACCATCGAACCATCAGGCGCTTCGATCCGGAGACCTGTCAGCTCCTGAAAGCGCCCGAGACCGACGGCTTCGAGCTTGCCGGTGAACAACAAGCCGAACCAGCGATGGAGCGCCTCCTTGGCGTAGATGCTTTCGAGGTTGTCGGCAGGATCGAAGAGGTTCTGGCCACCGGTCTGGCGCTGTCCGCGGGTCAGAGCGCCGAGGCTGTCGAGGCGCCGAGCGATCGTCGAGATGAAGCGGCGCTCGCCGCGCACATCTGTCGTCACGGGCCTGAACAGCGGGGCCGATGCCTGATTGGTGCGATTGGTGCGGCCAAGCCCCTGGATTGCGGCGTCAGCCCGCCAGCCCGGCTCGAGCAGGAAGTGTACGCGGCGGGCCTGGTTCTTCGCGGCCAGATCGGCATGGTAGCTGCGCCCCGTTCCCCCGGCATCGGAGAACACCAGGATACGCTTGGCACCGTCCATAAACGCCTGGGTCTCAGCGACGTTGGCGCGGGGCGACCGGGATTGGAGTTTCTGACGACCGTCGCGCCCAACGATGAGCCGGCGCGTGCGGCCGGTGACTTCCGCCACCTGGTCAACGCCGAAGCGCTCAATGATGGCATCGAGCGCGGTGGCAATCGGCGGCAATGCACAGAGCTGCTCGATCATCCGGTCGCGCGCGGCCAGCGCGGAGCGACATTGCACGGGCGCGCCATGCTCGTCACTCATCGGCTCGGAGCGAGGATTGCCGTTTTCGTCGGTGAACACCGCCATCAAGCGGACTGGAAAGCTCTTGGCGAGGTAGTCGATCACGTATTCTTTGCAGTCGCAGTTTATGTCGAGCGTGGCGGCGGGAGGCGCAGGTTTCCTTCGGTTTTCCATGATTTCACTCCAGATAACTACGGTTCCGTCGACCTCAGCAAGTCGAAGGAGCCAACATGCGAACACGATCATCACTGCCGTTTCGGACTGCCCCGCTCAGGGGCGAAGACCCGCCCAGTCACGGCGCTCTTCTCACCGCATTCCTCTCCTCTCTGTCCCTCGACGAGAAGTCAGGCTGTGCGGTTCTGTATGGCGCGGCGGTCCGCCATTTCCTGCATTGGCTGGAGCGGCATAGGACCGCGATCCGCACGATTGACGATCAGGCTGTCCGGCGGTTCGAGAAGCATCGGTGCCGGTGCCACCGGTATTCGGCGCAGCAAGCGCACTACAAGGCTGACCAAGCAGCAAGGGTCAGGCGCTTCGTCCGGTTCCTGGAAGATCAAGGCTACGTCGAAGTCGACGACGGGATCGACGATCTGCCACGGCACCTCGCTGACTATTTCGATGCGATCGCTTGCCTGCAACTCGCCGAGGGACCGGCACAGGCCTATCGGTCCGAGGCCGAGCATTTCGTGGCCTGGCTTCGCATGGCGCGGCGCCAATGGATCGATATCGATGACACGATCATCGACCAGTACGCCGCGCATGATTGCCGATGCCCGGTCTGGCGCAAGCGGGGCAAGCTGGTCGCAACGGGCACCAAGCGGCGGCGGCGATGCGCACGGCACTTCGTCGAGTTCCTTCGAGGCCGGGGCGCCATCCCATTGGTTGAACCGGTGGCGGACGATGACCCGCACATGTCGGCTTACCTGGCATGGCTCAAGCAACACCGCGGCGCCACGGACGAGACGATCCGGCGCTACCGGACCGATATCAGACGGCTCATCCCTATGTTGGGCGAGCCTTCGCTATGGGATGCCGCCGGACTCAGGAGCGCATTCCAACGACGAAGCCAGGAGACGCCGGGCTCGGCATCGCTGCTCGTCACGATAATGAGGAGCTACATCCGGTTTCTGGTCGTGCGTGGCGAGTGCCGGCCGGCATTGTCGCATGCAGTTCCATCTGTGCAGCGCTACCGCCTTTCAACGCTGCCGCGCCACGTCGACTCGGCAACGATCGAGAGGATCATTGCGGCCTGTCCAACAGATCGTCCGGTGGAGGTCCGGGACAAGGCCATCATACTCTTGCTCGCCAGACTTGGGCTGCGCGCCGGTGATATTCGGGACATGCGCCTTGAGGATATCGACTGGCGATCTGGTCACCTGACGGTCAAGGGCAAGACGCGCCGGCCGGACCGCCTGCCGTTGCCGCAGGATGTTGGCGACGCGATCCTGGCATATCTTGCGGGAGCCCGCCCGAGGGCCGCCGAAGAGCATCTGTTCCTGCGCGCACAAGCGCCGTTCCGGCCATTCCGCTCGTCCGCCGAGATCGCTGGCATCGTCGCCCGTACGCGCGACCGCGGTGGGATCGATGGGGTGCCGACCGGGTCGCACATATTCCGGCATTCGCTTGCCACCAGCCTGCTGCGAGCGGGCGCAGGCCTGGAGTCCGTCGGAACCATCCTGCGTCACAGCTCGCCCGAGACCACTGCCATCTACGCCAAGGTCGATCTGCCGATGCTCATGAAGATCGCGCAGCCCTGGCCGGGAGAACAGTCATGCTGAATATCCACATTTCCAGATACGTGGCGCTGCATCGCAGCCTCGGGCGGAAGTTCTCTGAACAGGAACGCATGCTGCGCCTGTACGCCGCCTACGCCGGAGGATTCGGTGACCGGCACATCCAAGTCCAGCGGATCTACGACTGGTGCCACACGGCGAGTTCGCAAAATGTGGCCCGCCGGAGGTTCGATACCGTTCGCAACTTCAGCCGCTTTATCCAAGCCGATGATCCAGTTTACGAGGTTCCGCCTGCCGGTGTCTTCGGTCGGGGCAAGCGGCCACGCCCGACCCCGACCATCATCGAACCGGAACAGGTCCGGGCGATCATGACCGCTGCGTTGGACGTTGCGTCCCAAGACACGATCAGCCCATACACGTACCATTATTTGTTCGGCTTGCTGGCGGCGACAGGTCTCCGGATTTCCGAGGCCCTCGCTCTTCAATGCAACGATCTGGTCGAGGATGGCCTGATCGTCCGCAACGGCAAGTTCGGCAAGCAGCGGCTGATTACCCTGCAGCCATCGACCCGTCAGGCGCTCGAAGCATATCTCGCCACCCGAGCAAGGCTTGGCGCCACGGGCAATGACCTGTTCGTGACCATTCGGGGCAGAGCACCACACAAGGTGCGCGCCCACGTGGTGTTCGTCAGGCTGGCCCGGCAGCTCGGATACCGCGGACCGACCGGAACGGCCGGGATGCGGTTACACGACCTGCGGCACACTTTCGCCGTGCGTTCCCTTGAGTCCTGTCCGCGCGACAGGGAAGCCATCGCACACCACATGGCCGGACTCAGCGTATATCTGGGGCATGCGTCGGTCGCCAACACCTATTGGTATCTCGAGGCCACTCCGGTGCTGCTGCGCGATATCGCTGCCGCCAGCGAGCAACTTTACCGGGGAGAAGCGGCATGACGGCACTCGCTCCGCATCTCTCGATCTACCTGCGTGAACATCTGCCGCGCGAACGTGCTGTCAGTCCGCACACGGTGAAGACCTATGCCAACTGCTTCGTCCTCCTGGTCCAGTTCGCTGCCGATCGGCTGAAGCGTCGGCCGACCGATCTCGAGATCGAGGATCTCGGCACCGACATGATCATGGCCTTCCTTGACCATGTCGAGAACGGTCGCGGCAGCTGTGTTCGGACCCGCAATGGCAGGCTCGCCGCGATCCGGTCCTTCTTCCGCTACATCGAGTATCGTGTTCCGGCCTGCCTGGATCAGGCCCTTCGCGTCAGATCGATCCCTACCAAGAAGACCGACAAGGCGCTGATCGACTACCTCGACCGGGCAGAGATCAAGGCTTTGCTCGATGCCCCGGATCCCCGGACACGCCTTGGCACCCGCGATCGCGCAATGCTGCATCTGGCCTTTGCTGGCGGGCTGAGGGTGTCGGAACTCGTAACGCTACAACTGCGCGATTTCCCGGACCGCTCGCTTTCGACCGTGCACATCTTGGGCAAGGGTCGGCGTGAACGGGTCCTGCCGCTCTGGAAGGAGACTCGGTTCGCATTGCGCGCGTGGATTGCGATCCGCCCCGAAGCCGAGGTCGCCGAGATATTCCTCAATGCCAACGGGCAGCCGATGACACGCGACGGGTTTGCGTTCCGTTTGGCCGAGCACGTCAAGACCGCGGCAACGAAGCAGCCGTCAATCCTTGGAAAGCGCGTAACACCGCACGTGCTGCGCCATTCCTGCGCAATGCACACGCTCGCGGCGACAGGGGACATTCGCAAAGTCGCATTGTGGCTCGGCCATGCCAGCATCCAGAGCACCGAGACCTATTTGCGCGCCGATCCCGAGGAGAAGCTGCAGATTCTCGCGGCGCACGGCGCACCTGCCATCAAGCCCGGGCGCTTCAAGCCGCCATCCGATGCCCTGATCACCATGCTCACCGACGTTCGAAGGCGAGCCTAGCCCGTCTCCGGACACCCCCCTGGCACTCACTTTATCTGGAGTGAAATCATGGAAAACCGAAGGAAACCTGCGCCTCCCGCCGCCACGCTCGACATAAACTGCGACTGCAAAGAATACGTGTAATGTTGAGCTCAACATTACACATATTCCCGCGGGGAGAGGTCGATCTCGAGAGCTTCGCGCTCCTCGTCAGACAGGTCGGCCAGTCGCCGGTCGAGCATGGCCTCTGCCGTCGAGACGAGTTGCACGACAACGGCATGCCCATCGGCGATCGCCGTATCGATCGCGGGCAGCAAGCTGGGGAGCTTCATCGACAGAAGCAGCTGCGCGAAGAAGCGCTGCTTGGTCCCCTCGAAGATCGACAGCGCTGCGGACTTGGCACCCGAGTTGAGCGTCCCGCCGGTTTCGCCGTCGACGATGCGCGTGGCCTCCAGCGCTTCGCGCAGGTTAGCGTGGATGATGGCTTATCACGAGGTCGCGATAATGTGAAGGAACGCGGCAGCGACGTGGATTCTCCTAATGCGGGGCGATGTTGCTGCGCATTATTTTGATTGCGAACCTCGGCGGTCTCTGGACCAGCTGAGGATAAAAGCATGTTGAAATTGCACGACGAGTTGATCGCCGAACTCTCGAATTTGCTCACGACGCAGAATTATAACCCGGTGGTCGTAGCGAACCATCGCCTGTACGCCCGCGCGTTTCTCGATTATCTGGCCGAGTGCGGCGTGCAGGTGGAAACTGTGACGCTGGCGCAGGTCGATCAGTATCTTGCCTATGCAGTTCAGGATTTCGAAGCCCAGTACGGGCGGCCTCCCTGTGCGCGCTGGCAGATGTTGCCCCGCACATCGATCAACAAACTGCTCCGGCTTGCCCAAGGCAAATGGCCGCCCGAGCCAGAGATGACCGAACCGGAAACCGCGTATCGGCAGGCGATCTGCTGCGAATATGAGGCATGGCTGCGCGACGAGCGCGGTCTGGCAAGCGCTTCCATCTCGGCGCTTCTGTGGGAGGCACGGAACTTCCTGCGATGGCAGTTCGAACGGGGCGGGGCCGCCAGCCTCGACACCTTGAGCATCGGGGAGGTCGATCTCTACATGGACATGCGCGCCCCTGGATTACGGCGCAAATCATTGGCCGATGTCGCTGAGCGGCTCCGGTCGGTGGTGCGGTATCTGCATCGGACGAGGCGCATCCCGATGGATCTCACGCCGCACATCATCGGCCCCATGCTCTACGCCTATGAAGACGTGCCCTCGACGCTGGACAGGCGCCAAATCGCCGCGGTGCTGGCGGCGACGAAGAAGGATGGATCGCCGCGGGGACTGCGCGATCTTGCGGTACTTCAACTGCTTGCCACATATGGGTTGCGCGAAGGTGAGATCTGTCGCCTTCGGCTTGAAGACGTGAACTGGCGCGGAGAAGCCCTGCGTATCCGTCACACCAAGACCAATGCGTACTCCTACTTGCCGCTATTGGCGCCCGTTGGTGAGGCGCTCCTCGACTATCTGCGTAATGGGCGCCCCCAGGTTGAGGGGCGGGAAATCTTCATCCGGTCCTGCGCGCCCTATATCGCAATGACAAACCTGTATGGCATGATCCGCGGGCGGTTGTCAGCCGCTGGCGTCGAGCCGCCGGGAAAGCGAGGAGCGCATGTCTTTCGCCACGCGCGGGCGGTCGAAATGCTGCGGGCGTCGGTCCCGCAAAAGATCATCGGCGACGTGCTCGGACATCGATCCACCGAATCCACCAACGCCTATCTCAAGCTGGCGATAGATGATCTCCGAGCCGTGGCGCTCGACGTGCCCGGATCGGAGGTGCTGCCATGAGCGCTTGGCACGATCCCGATCGCACGGTCATCGACGCCTTCCTGGAAAAATCGCAGTTCCGGCAGGGAAGCAGGCCGACTTATCGCTGGTTCCTTCGCAGCTTCGAGAATGTAGCCCAGCGTCATCCGGCGGTCGACCGGCAGATGCTCGAAGTCTGGCTGAAGGAAATGGAAAAACGTTGGCGAATGCCGACGCTGCTCAACCAGGTCTGCATTGTCGATCGCTTCCTCGACCACCTCGTCGAAATCGGGCTGATCGCAGATAATCCCGTTGCCGTGCTTCGCCGTCAATACAACGTCAAACAAAGCAAGCCGATCTGGCGAGCGCTGGCTTCCGCAAATCCCGACGGAGCCCTGGCCGCATTGCGACGCCCCGCGCCCTTCGGCAGCTCGCTGGGGGACTTCATGCGTGAGCATGTCGCGTTGATGCGGAGCCGGGGGTATCAGTATGAGACTCAGGCTCACTGGTTATTGCGGTTCGATCGGTTCCTCCAGGCGACCCCGGAACTGACAGGGGCATCGCTTGAGACGATGCTGGCGCGCTGGGCAACTGCCAAGCTGACCCGCAATCACGCGGCTGAATGCCAGAAGCTCGGGCGCCTCCTGACTAAGGCGCGGTATCGCCTTGATCCCAGCATCCCACCGAAACGCTTCAACGCCCGTCCCGAGCGGGAAGTGGCACGAGAGCATCGACGACCGCACATCTTCAGCCCGGCCGACGTTCGGCAGATGCTCGACGTTGCCCGCTCCTATCCGTCGCCGGACGCGCCGCTGCGGCCGATGGTTCTCTACACCATGGTGGTTCTGGCCTATTGTGCCGGACTGCGCCGTAGTGAACTCGCCGGGCTCGATCTGGGTGACGTCGATCTTCAATCAGACACGATCACAGTGCGGGAAACGAAGTTCTACAAGACCAGGATATTGCCGCTAACCGGCAGCGTCATGGCCGAATTACGGGCCTATATCGATGCAAGGCGGCGCGCTGGCGCCCCACAGGATCCTCGGTCCGGGCTCTTCTGGCACGAGCACTTCAATGATCGCTATACCCCGGTGACGGTCTCAACGATGATCACCAACGTCATGCGCCGTGCCGGGTTCAAGGCCCCGACCGGGCGGACAGGGCCGCGTGTTCATGACCTGCGCCACTCGATGGTCGTGAACCGGATCCTTCAATGGTATCGATCCGGCGTCAATCCGCAGGACAAACTGCGCTTCCTCTCCACCTACATGGGCCACCGGGACATCAACTCCACGCTGGTCTACATCACCGTCACGCAGGACCTGCTGCAGGAAGCAAGCGAGCGGTTCCGGACCGTCGGCGCCCGATGCCTCACGATGGAGGCGCGGTCATGACGAAGGGCAATCTCTTCCCCGCATTCTTGCGGGCGTTCTTTCAGGAATGGTTGGCTGAGCAACGCAGTGCATCTGTCCATACGATCCGGTCTTACCGCGACACCTGGCGGTTGTTGCTTCGGTTCATCGCGGAGCGAAAGGGCGGCGGGGTCGCGCGGATCATGCTGGCCGACGTCTCGGCCGGAGAGGTTCGCGCGTTCCTCCACCACACCGAGCATGGGCGCAGGGGCACGATCGGTACACGCAACTGCCGGCTCGCCGCGATCCGCAGCTTCTTCAGCTTCGTGGCTGACAAGGATCCCGAATACATCGCGCAAT
The DNA here is from genome assembly GCF_006874585.1 of Sphingomonas sp. IC081. Taxonomy (GTDB): domain Bacteria; phylum Pseudomonadota; class Alphaproteobacteria; order Sphingomonadales; family Sphingomonadaceae; genus Novosphingobium. The sequence continues at coordinate 453,671 of NZ_CP029761.1, read as the reverse complement.
GCGCCGAGGTCCTGACCGTCCCGCTCAAGCGGGAACCTACCGTTGCACCCTGCTATCTCGAGCCGGAGGAGGTCGAAGCGATCCTTGCTCAGCCCGACCGGTCGACAATCGAGGGAATGCGCGACCACGTGCTACTCTCGTTCCTATATAACAGCGGCGCGCGCATCCAGGAGGCCCTCGACCTCTGTCCCGAGGCGATCCGGTTCGACGCACCGAACTTCGTGCGTCTTTACGGCAAGGGTCGCAAGGAACGTATCTGTCCACTCTGGCCGGAAACCGTGACGTTGCTCAGGAAGTTGTTGGAACGTCACCCGCGCGCGCCAGATCAGCGGATCTTCGTCAATCGATATGGTGAGCCGCTGGGCGCCTCGGGAGTGCGGTTCAAACTCGCCTCCTATGTAGGAAAGGCGTCAGAAACCGTGCCGTCGCTTCGGTCCAAAAATGTGACGCCGCACAGCTTCCGGCACGCGACTGCCGTTCACCTTGTCGCTGCCGGGGTCGACATCACCGTCATCCGCAGTTGGCTGGGACACGTCAGCCTCGATACGACCAACCACTACGCACAGGCCAATCTGGAGACCAAACGAAAGGCGCTCGAGCAGGTAGGGGCGCCGGCGGCGAGCAACGTGCCACCTTCGTGGAAACGAGAAGCCAGCCTGATGGAGTGGCTCGATGCCTTGTGAAATAATGTGAAGGACGTGGCGAAATGCTCAGCAGCTTTGCGGGCCTTCGCCACGTTCCTGCGCATTATCGCGACCTCGCGATAAGCAATCTTATGCGCAGCTGCGCATAAGATCGCCCAGGCCTCGGCATAGGCATCGTAGACCGCGATCTGATCCTCGGTCAGGCAATGCTCGAGGATTTCATACTCGACACCGGCGAACGAAAGGGCCCGGGCCGTGTAGAGGCCGAGCGATTTGAGATCGCGCGCGACCAGTTCCATGGCTGCAATTCCTCCATCGCGAATATCGGCAACGAAGGCCTCACGATTGGCAAACGCGGTCTCCGGACCCCAGAGCCCAAGGCGCGTGGCATAGGCCAGGTTGTTGACGTCGGATGCGCCGGTGGCCGAGGCGTAGAGCACGCGTGCGCGAGGTAGGAGGTTCTGTAGGCGCACCCCGGCAATGCCCTGCTCCGATCCCTTAACCTTACCCCGCGATCCTTCGCCGCCAGCGGCATTTGCCATGGCATGCGCTTCGTCGAACACGATCACGCCGTCGAAGTCTTCACCGGCCCAGGCGAGGATCTGGTCGAGCCGCGTTGCGTCGCTCCGGCCCGAACGCAGCGTCGGATAGGTCACGAAGAGAATCCCGTCGCGCATGGCGATGGGGGTGCCGAGTTTCCAGGACGCAAGCGGCTGAATGTCGATCGGGAGACCGCCGAGCGCGGCCCAGTCGCGCCGGGCATCTTCGAGCAGCGCCTCGTTCTTCGAAATCCAGATATGGCGGCGCTCGCCGCGCACCCAGCGATCGAGAATGACGCTTGCGACCTGGCGTCCTTTACCAGCGCCGGTGCCGTCCCCAAGGAAATAGCCCTGTCGGTAGACCTGACCTTCCGCCGAGGCCTTGAGCGAACAGCCCTTGTCCTCGGGCTCGAACCGACCGGGTAGATCGCGCGCATGGGCGCTTGCCGCGTAGATCAGAGTCTCTGCCTGGGCAGCCGACAGCAGTCCCTTGGCAATCAGCCCCTCAGGAAGCTGCGGCACTGCGTCAGGCATCGGAGCGGCGATCGACCCCATGGCGACGGACTCAACAAGCGGCGTCGGATGTCCGGCCGCGCCATCGATGGCGATCCTGCTCGGGCGATAGGGCAGATAGTGGCCGACCTGAGGGGCGACCGGCGCAGGGGTTGCAAGCGGCACGTAGTTGAGCGGCTGGATGGCGGAGGCTGCAGGAGTGATCCTTGTTGGTATCGGCAGCGGCCTGCGCGGCGCGGCGAGCAAAAGGAGCGGCGAACGAGCCGGAAGGCTGGATTTCTCGCGCGCAGCCTCAAGGCTGGCGCGAGCCGGCAAGGCATCGACGAGATCGGCCAGCTGGCGGAACGCGTTTGTACGAATAGTGACGCGCTCGTTGGCGCCTTCAACCTTATCGAAAACCAGCAGTCGCGTGGTGATGCCAGTGCCCTGCCTGACGAATGCGCGTTCGACGGCGGCATTGAGCCTCAGCGAAACTGGCCCTTTCGCACCGGCCAAAAACCGCACGCAGTCGAACCATTCAGGCATGATCGCCACAAGCCGCCCGCCGGGCGCAAGCCGGTTCCAGGCCGATCGCAGATGCCTTGCCCCGGTGCGGCCATCGTGTCCCCGCTCGATCCCGTGAGAATACGGCGGGTTCATCAGCACGACGCTGGGGACGATGGCCGGATCGAGCAATTCGTCGATCAGCTCGGCATCGTATCCAGTCACACGGGCAGCCGGGAACACAGCAGTCAGGCAGTCGCGGCGCGGCGGCGAGATTTCGTTCAAGGCAAGGCGCGTACCGGCTTTGATCGCCCAGACTGCGAGCATGCCGGTACCGGCCGAAGGTTCGAGCACGAGCTCGTTGGGCATCAGTCCACAGGCCCGTGCGGCAAGCCAAGCAAGCCGCGGCGGCGTTGCAAACTGCTGCCATTCGATCTGCTCGTCGCTGCGATTGGTCTGGGTCGGAACTCGGGCAGCGAGGCCGCAGAAGAACTGATCCGCCTCGTCGATCGGGCTCGTGAGCTGGATCTGATCTGATGCTTGCAGGTGTTGAACCTGCGCCAGCTCGAGCGCAGCGTGAGCATCACGGACTGACCATGCCCCGAGTGCATCGGTTCCGCCGAAGTGGTCCGTCATGATGCGGTTGATGTCGCTACGCGAAATCGCGCTCCCTGCTGCCAATTGCAACGCCATTGCTTTGGCTGCCGTCACGACAAGCGGCGGAGATGGTGGATCGAATGCGAAGGCGAAGGAAGAGTTGGACATGGGAAACCTCCTGACGAGGTCCTGCGTCTCGCAGGCCTCAATCAGCCGAAGGCCCCCTCCCCTCTGGCATGCTGATCAGGTTTCGCGAGCGAGCCTTGCCTTGAGTTCGTCATTCCAGTCGAAACCGGCGGACGCTGGCGCTCGCGACTGGATCACCCGGCATGACGCAGAATATGCCTTTAGGGCGCGCTGATTTGCGAGCTCGCCCCCTCGATCATTGTCGATGAACAAATGAAGCTCGCGCACACTCTCTGGAATCGCGACGAGGCCGAACCGCTCGTTACCAAGCGTTGCCCAACAAGGGACGCCAAACATCTGCGTGGCTGACAGGGCGCTTTCGATACCTTCGGCAAGGCCCAACCGGCCTGCGGCCGGCGGGGCAAGTCTGACTGCACCACAGCCGAGGCTTCCCAATGCACGCTTCGGCCGATCGAAAGCGGCGAGCTTTGCGCTCGGCGTGTCGAGAAACGTCCTGTGCACCGCGATAATGCCGATGTCGGTTGTGACTGCCGCCAACATTGCAGGGAGGAACTGGACTGCACCACGTGGTCCGAGCGGCGTGCGCTCGAGATAACGGAGCTGATCTGAGGCACGCAGGATCCCGCGCTGCGCGAGGTATCCTTCGGCAGGGCCGTCGGAGATCGCCGTCGCCGAGTGCCACAAACGCCGCGCGTTGGAATTGAAGGTCCTTTTTTCCAGTCGATCAGCGGCAACCGCACCCGAGCCATCGAACAGGTCACGGCTGCGAACACCCTGGCGGTCAAGCGCCGCTATGACCTCCTCGTTCGAGCATCCCGCAAAGCAATGAAACAGGATCGCTTTGCGCCCCAGCGTCACGCTCAGCGAGGGAGTGCGGTCGTCGTGTGCGGGGCAGCAGCACATGCCTTTGCCCCGACTCCATGTACCCTGAAGGCTTTCGACGATCGTGCGGGCGCGGCGTTCGAGTTGATGAACTTTGTCAAACGGGGGCATCGACCTTCTCCGGTTGAGGTGCTCTCCCCGCGCAGCCTCCGCTCTGCACTCGCGCCATTCCAATTTTCCTACATCACTTGTTCTTTATATGTTCTCACTCGATTCGACTAGACAAGGATCGAGAAATGACAATCAGAACTCTCTTGATCGCAGGCATCGCGATCACTTCTGCTATCCCGGCCGGTGCTCAGGACATAGCAGCGCCAGCCACGAACGGCGCTGCGGCGATCCCATCCGAAGGCATTCGGATTGCGGAAGCATCAAACGGCTTCCAACTGGTCGAGCATGGGCTCTGGCGTTCCGCGCAGACCGCCCCAGCACCGCGCCTGGCAGTGGCGGACGATGGCCGGGTCAACCTGCCATATAGATACGAACCCAATGCCAAGCCGGCCCCATCCGGGTTTCGGCGAGCGAGCTACTTGCCTCACATCTATGCCGCGGAGGCGAAGTACTCATTGCCCGCGGGCCTGCTTGATGCGCTCGTATGGACAGAATCTCGTTACAACCCTTTGGCTGTCAGCCCGGCGGGTGCCGCGGGTCTTGGGCAGCTGATGCCCGCTACGGCAAAAGAGCTTGGGGTCTCCAATCGCTTCGATCCAATGGCCAACATCTTCGGCGCAGCGCGATACCTGCGGCAGATGCTCGACAGGTTTGGCGTGGTCCACCTCGCGGTAGCTGCCTACAATGCAGGTCCCGGCGCCGTTGAGCGTGCTGGCGGTATACCGCGGAATGGCGAGACGCCGGGATATGTACGCAATGTGCTGCAAAGCTGGAGGTTCTAGCCCACTGAGTATTCGCCGCCGCCAGCATCAGGGTGCGCGCGTGGGAATACGGCCATTAACGCGACGGATAATCCAGGAGCTTTCGCGGAGCTGGAAAGCTCTCGAACAGCATCTTGGCCCATTCCTCCGCAATCTCACGGCGGCGGTCAAGAAACGCTGCACGATTGTAGGCCCCTTCCGAACCTGAAACGCCCTCAGGTATATGTGCCAACATCAAATCGATCACATGACGATCACTCGCTGTACCGTTCCGCTCTGCCCATTCGTTCATGATAGTCGAGAACGATGCGCGCCAGCCGTGAGGTACATGTCTGCCCTGATATCCGCACCGATTGTAAAAGTAGCTCAATGTGTTTTCGCTCATTGGGATGCGGGCATTTCTGTTACCCGGAAACACAAGCGGTCCGCGCCCAGTCAGCTGCTTTGCTGCACGAAGCACAGCAACAGCCTCCGGTGCGAGCGGTACAAGGTGCTCGTACCCCTCTTCAATTTTCTTCTCGCTAGAGAGTTTCATGTGCCCGGCGGGTATCCGCCAGATTGCACCCGGACACGGCTCATCGTTGTTCCAATTAATATTTTCAAGTTCCGTCCAAGCCATTGATCGGACTGAGCCAAGCCTTTGGGCAGTCAAGGCTACATATCGCGAAGCCAGTTTCGTAAGCGGCGATGCAAACTCGATCTCTGTCTTGCGGATCAAGTCATGCAAGCCGTCCATATCAAGGATTGCAGGTCGCTTTCGGCCGCGCGGAACCGGTTTCAGGGCCTTACCCACCACTGCTGCCGGATCCCTCGTGGAAAGCCCCTCGGCAATAGCATGGACGAAAACAGCCGACATTCTCTGGCGAACGCGGTGCGCAGTTTCGATCGCGCCTCGACGTTCGATTTTCCTCAGGATGGTCAGCACTACCGGCTCATCGATCTCTGACACGGGAAGGACGCCGATCCACGGAAAAACTTCCTTTTCCAGGCTCGAGATTACATCTTTCGAGTGAACTGGTGTCCAACGGTCCTGTTGTAGAGCGAACCAATTCCGAGCTGTCAGCTCAAAGGTGTTTGAAGCAACAACGGTTCTGGCGATCGCAGCCTTCTTCGCCTCAATGCCCGGGTCCTTCCCTTCGGCCAGCAGCTTACGCGCTTCGAGCTTCCGGTCGCGCGCCTGTTTCAATGACATCTCAGGGTAAGCCCCGAGAACGAGCCTCCGTTCCTTGCCCGCAAAACGATACTTCAGGCGCCAGCTCCGCCGACCTGACTTCGCGACAAACAGGTACAGACCCTCGGAATCGGAAAGCTTGTAATCCTTCTCCTTTGCCTTCGCCTGCCGAACCGCCAGTTCACTGAGCATCTGTGCCCCCAATTCTGCCGTTCGATGCCCCCAAAAATGCCCCCGATCGATACGGACGCACATGGAAACATCGAAACAAATCGAGAACAATCTATAGTGCAAAACGTCGAAGAATCAAGGAAAACCGGGGATTCTTGGACGCTTGGGGATGAGTGGCTGGCGGAGAGGGTGGGATTCGAACCCACGGTACGGTTGCCCGTACACTGCATTTCGAGTGCAGCGCATTCGACCACTCTGCCACCTCTCCGCTAGAGATGCGATAGCGATGGAAGGTCTCCATCGGGTCGGGAAGCGCGCCTCTAGCTGGCGCAATCGCTCTTGCCAAGCCCTCTTTTTTCAAAAAATGGGGAACAATCCACAGGCAAACTTGTGAGCCCCCACCCCCACCTCTATATTGTGTCCATGAACAGGGCGTCGTTTTTCTCACCACAGGCAGGCAAAATCATCGACGCACCGCGCCAGACAAAGGCGCGTTTTGCGATCGGCGACGTGGTCCGCCACCGCAGTCACGACTTTCGCGGCGTCATCTTCGACATCGATCCGGTCTTCGCCAATAGCGAGGAATGGTACGAATCGATCCCCGCAGACATTCGTCCCGAGCGTGACCAGCCTTATTACCACCTGCTCGCCGAGAACGAGGAATCGAGCTACGTCGCCTATGTCAGCCAGCAGAACCTGACCGGCGATGCCGAGGGGGGCCCGGTGGACCATCCGACCGTCCCGCAATTGTTCGAGGCCTTCAAGAACGGGCGCTACCGCCTGCGCCACGGCCTCGCGCACTAGGACCTAATCCCGAACGGGCAACAAAAAGCCCCGGACGCTGCCTGCGTCCGGGGCTTTTTGTTGCCCGTTCGGGGCGGGACAATCAGCCCTTCAGCTTCCAGCCCGAACGCAGCACGCGGTAGACCGCAAAGGCGAACAGGGCATTGACCACACCGAGGCCGATCGCGCTGTGCAGCACGGCCTCGTTGGAATTGCCGATGTCGCTCTGCCCCAGGAAACCGAACCGGAAGCCCGAGATCACATAGAAGAACGGGTTGAAGCGGCTCACCGCCTGGAACGCGGGCGACAGGTTGTCGATCACGTAGAACGTACCCGACAGCAGCGAGAGCGGGGCAATGACAAAGTTGGTGACGGCGGCGTTGTGGTCGAACTTCTCAGCCCAGATCGACGAGAGCAGGCCCAGCAGCGCCAGGAACACCGAACCGCACAGGCCGAACCACACCACCGCCCAGGGGTGATGCACGGTCAGGTCGACCCCCGGCCACAGCAGCATGGCGGCACAAAGCGCAAGGCCGACCAGCACCGCGCGGGTGACGGACGCACCGACCAGCGCCAGCATCAGTTCGCCTTCGCTCAGCGGCGGCATCAGGTAGTCGATAATGGTGCCCTGGATCTTGCCTGCCAGGAACGAGAAGCTGGAATTTGCAAAAGCGTTCTGCATCATCCCCATGACGATGAGGCCCGGCGCCACGAAAGTGGCGAAGTTGACGCCCAGCACTTCACGCCCGCCGCGGCCCAGCGCCACCGTGAAGATCACCAGAAACAGCAGCGTGGTGATCGCCGGTGCCCAGATCGTCTGGGTCTGGACCTTGAAGAAGCGTCGCACCTCCTTCATATACAGGGTCTTGAGCCCCTCCCAGTTCACCTGGTGTATCAGGGGTTCTCCCTTTGCCGGGAAGTGGCGTGGCTGCACGATGCCCTCTGGGGTCTGCAGATCGGACGAATTCGTTTGATCGACCATGGAGCGGCGAGTATCGGCTGCGACTTCCCAACGCAAGTCGTGGCTAGGAATTTCGGGGCGATTCTCGCGTATCGCCCCTGACGAACGAGATGGAACAGGAATGAGCTGGACGGACGAGCGGATCGATAAGCTGACCAAGATGTGGGAAGGCGGTGCCACCGCCAGCCAGATCGCGGACGAGCTTGGCGGCGTCAGCCGCAACGCGGTGATCGGCAAGGCCCATCGCCTCGGCCTCAAGGCCCGCCCTTCGCCGGTGAAGGCGAACGAGAAGCCTGCGCGCCCTGCCGCACCGAAAAAGGTGAAGCCCGCTGAAGAGCGAGCGCCCGCTCCGGCCCCGCAGGCCGCGCCGCCCGTCGTGCGCGCCGCCCCCGCAGCCCCGGCAGCCCCCGCACCGACCCCGGCGCCGCGTGCACCCGAACCGGCTCCCTCGGCTCCGCAGGCCGCCGATGCGCCGCCGCCGGCACCCACCGGCCCGCGCGTCGTTTCGGTCGGCCCCGGCGGCTTCCTGCGCCAGGGCCCGGGTGATCAGCAGCAGCCGATCCCACCGGCCCCGCCGCGCCGCCTGGTTCCGGCCAAGCCGAGCCCGGAAATCGCCGACAAGACCAGCCTGCTCGACCTTAGCGACCGCGTCTGCCGCTGGCCGATGGGCCACCCGGGCGAACCGGACTTCCACTTCTGCGGCGAGAAGGTGAACCCCGGTTTCCCCTATTGCGTCGAACATTGCGGCCGCGCCTATCAGGCCCAGCTGCCGCGCGGTGCGCGCCGTCCCCCTCCGCCGCTGCCGTTCGGCGGACCGCGGGTACGCTAATCCGATGACCACGACGGCACGGCCTGGCGCCCGCTTCCACCGGCGTCTTGCCGTGCCCGTCATGGTCGCCGCGCTGGCCATGACACTTGCCGCGATGGCTCCGGCCATGGCGCAACAGGCCGCAACGGCGACCACGACCACGACCACGACCACGACCACAGGGGCCACGCCCCCTGCCCCGGCGGCAACGCCGATCGAATACGTCTATGTCGCGATGGTCACCAGCCAGGGCACGATCCTGCTGGCGCTCGACAAGACTCACGCGCCGCTCACCACCGCCAATTTCCTGAAGTACGTCGACGCGAAGAAGTTTGACGGAACCACCTTCTACCGCGCCATGCATCTTGACTGGGGCGATGAGCCCTCGGGCCTGCTGCAGGGCGGCCTCCAGGGCATCAAGGTACTTGCCCCCGTCGCGCACGAACCGACCAACGTGACCGGCCTGCACCACACCTCGGGCACGATCTCGATGGCGCGTTATGCCCCCGGCACCGCCACCGCCGACTTCACGATCATGATCGGCGACGTGCTGTCGCTTGACGCCAGCCCTGCGTCCGAAAATCCCGACCTGCGCCCCGGCTTTGCCGCCTTCGGCCATGTCGTCTCGGGCATGGATGTCGTCCGCAAGATCTGGGACGCGCCGCGCTCGGCCACCAAGGGCGAAGGCGTGATGCGCGGCCAGATGCTGGAGCCGCCGGTGAAGATCCTCAGCGCCCGCCGCGCTCCGGCCCCCGGACAATAGCCCCCTTCCCGTCCCGACCAGCGGAATCCGGGATTTTCCGGACTTAATTTCACGCGTTCACGGCCGTTGACGCATGGGATGACCGCCTACGATCCCTCCATGGCCCGCAGTGGCCTGCGCCGCTGGTTCGGACTGGGCGGCGCGGGCTCTCGCCCGGTCGATGCGCCCGAGGACCAGGCCCCGGCGCCGCTCTTCCACGAAACCTCGCGCGACAAGCGGCGGCGCCAGACGCTGGAAGACATCGCCCGCTTCCTGCTCACCCACCGCCTGCCGATCACGCCCTTCACGCTGGAGGCTGCCCACGACATCATCACCGGAGCCGACCCCTGCCTGGGCAAGGACGTGGCGGAGCGGGTCGGCCAGCGCGAACCGGTGACGCTCTACTGGCTGGAGGACCGTATCAGCGAACTCGGCCGCCGCGACGGCATCGAGCAGATCCACGTTCTGATCCACCGGCTGGAAGCCACGCTGTGCGAATTCGCCGCCACCGCCAGCGCCGCACGCAGCGCCACCAGCGACTACAACTCCGCGCTCGAGGCCCATGCCGATCACGTCGGTCTCCACGGCGCCTCGGCCCGGCGCGGCGCGGCGCGCAGTGACGAGGAGGCCCAGCGCACGATCCTCGAACTTACCGCGCTTGCCAAGGACATGATCACCCGCACCCGCGACATCGAACGCGCCCTGGCTCGCTCGGAACGCGAAACCCAGGTCTTGCAAAAGAACCTGATCGACGCGCGCCGCGAGGCCGAGATCGATCACCTCACCGGCCTGCCCAACCGCCGCGCCTTCGAAGCCGTGCTGAAGGAGCAGCACGCCGAGTGCCATGCCACCGGCGAGCCGCTCTGCGTCGCCTTCTGCGACATCGACCACTTCAAGCGGATCAACGACATGCATGGCCACGATGCCGGCGACCGGGTGCTTCGCACGGTCGCCCAGACACTCGCCAGGATTTCCAGCGACACGTGCCATGTCGCCCGCCACGGCGGCGAGGAATTCGTCGCCTTGCTGCGCGGCAAACGCCTTGACGAAGCGTTCGCCACGCTCGACGCCCTGCGCGAGGACATGGCCGCCCGCAAACTGGTCAATCGCTGGACCGACACGCCGTTCGGCCGCGTCAGCTTCTCCGCGGGCCTCGCCGATGTCCACGCCTACGACAGCCCGCGCGCCGCCCTGCGCGCCGCCGACGAAGCGCTGATCCGGGCCAAGGATGCCGGGCGCAACCGCGTGTTCATTGCCAGCCTCGACGATCCGGGCGAAGGCATTGCAACTTGAACATGGTTAACATCAGTATTTTGCAAGACACTCTTCATCATACGCAAGTGTCGAAAATGTAATCCAAAAATCCCGTTTCGAAAGTTACTGTTTATTAGCGACTCCTACCTAGGCTCCCTTGAAACGAACCTGGGTGAACGATCGTGCAGCACGAAAGTATCCTGTCGCCAAAGGAAAGGACCGCCTCGGCCCGGCGTTTCACGCTGCACCTTGTGCAGGCTGTCTGCACCGCCTGCGCCCTCACCGCCATGTTCGCACAGGGCGAAACCGCCCGCGCCCTTGCCACCGTCGCCGCCGCCTGTTCGCTCTTCACGCTGTTTGTGGGGGTGCTCATGGGCCGCCGCGCGGTCGCCGAACTGGATGACCACATCCGGCTGGTCGACGAGGCGCGCAACGCCCACAGCCAGGTCGAGGAGCTGTTCGCGATGACCGACATGCTCCAGGCCGCCGAGGACTACGACGACGCCGGTGCCGTGCTGATGGCCACGGCCTTGCGCCTGCTGCCGGAATTCGGCGGCGCCCTCTACGTCTTCAACAATTCGCGCGACCGCCTGGACCTTGCCAGGTCCTGGGGACACTCCGATTCGTTCCAGCCCGCCGCCAGCCTGCTGCCCGGCAACTGCTGGGCGCTCAAGCGCGGCAAGGCCCACGTCAATGCGCCCGCCCACGGCACCCTGAACTGCATGCATGCGGTCGGCTCGGGGACCACGATCGAAAAACCGATGATGGCGCGCGGCCAGGTGGTCGGCCTGCTGATGCTGGCAAGCGCGGCGCCGGATGCCGTGGAAGGCAACACCGACATCCACCGCATCGCCCGCGCCCTGGCCGATTCGATGTCGCTCGCGCTTTCCAACATCGCCCTGCGCGAAAAGCTGCGCACCCAGTCGCTGCGCGATCCGCTGACCGGGCTCTACAACCGCCGCTACATGGAAGACGCGCTCGAACGCTACATCAGCCTTGCCGAGCGCACCGGCACCGCCACCTCGGTGGTCATGGTCGATCTCGACAACTTCAAGCGCGTCAACGACGAGTACGGCCATGCCAAGGGCGATGCCGTTCTGCGCGACGTCGCCGCACAGCTCGTCGGAGCCCTGCGTCCGTCCGATGTCGTTGCCCGCTACGGCGGCGAGGAACTCGTCCTGATCCTTCCCAAGTGCAGTCTCGAGAACGCTGCCAGCAAGGCGGAAGTCCTGCGCAAGCGGATCGAGAGCCTTTCGGAGGCGCACGGGGTGGCGATCAGCGCTTCATTCGGCATCGCCTCGGTGCCGGAGACCGCGACCAAGGCCGCGGATGTCGTCCCCGGTGCCGACTGCGCGCTTTACGCCGCCAAGCAAGGCGGCAAGAACCGTGTGGTTGTCGCCGAACGGCGCGGCAAGCGGGACGAAGTCCCGGCGCCGCGCCTGACCGTCACCGGCTGATCCCGACAAGCGCCGGGTTCAGCGGCGCGGCAGCGTCGCCAGATCGGCGATCACCGTGTCGGCATCCAGCAAGCGCCACTGCGCGCCGGCGATGTCCGCAGGCAGCGCCGCCTTGTGAACCATGCGCACCCGCATCTGCGCCTCGCGCCCCGAATTGACGTCCTGCCTGCTGCCCCAGCCGGTGACGTGCAAGGTCCGCTCCAGCCCCCGCTGGCTCTGCACCAGCATCGCGTCATAGCCCTTGGCCTTGGTCGCCGTGGCCGCTGCCAGCATGGCGTGCTCTTCCAGAGTCGGCAACGTGGCGAGCCCGTGCGTGAAACGCACCGTCCAGTCGCCCGGATCGTCCTTGTCACCGCGCAGTGTAAATCCTTCGCCCGTCAGGAAATAGCTGTCGCCGAGCCGCACCTGCGTGGCCTCGGTCTCGGCGCGCGGCATCATCGGCGCGAGGTGCGCAAGGTCGGTCGCGAACTCCCGATTGCGCTCACGCTTGTGCCTGGCGCGGATCTCTTCGATGATCGCACGCTTGTCCGCCTGGCTTGCCTGGCCGAGCTGGCCCACCAGATCGATCAGGACAACGCCCGCCTCGGGGCCCGCAGCTTTCAGCCGATCGAGCAGGCCCTGCAGGTCCAAGCCCGGCGCTTCCTCGCGAAGGGCGATGATCTTCTCCCAGCCCTCCATCTGCTCAAGGCCGCTTTTGGCAAGCACCGCCCGCATTTCGAACGCGTTGCGGGCCGACTTCGAGAGCGGACGACCGTCAGGGCTGGGCGGTGGCGGCGCCATTGCCGCGTCCAGCCCTGCCCTGACGACAGCAAGATGCGCGCGCGCTTCCCGGGTCTTGCCGGATGCCGCCAGCGCATAGGCATAAAATCCGGCGTACATCGCCTCCAGCTGCATCTCCCGATCGGCGGAATCGTCGGAATTCTGGGCCGTCCAGTTGCCGCGCATCTGCGGCTTTGCGAAACTGACCCCGGCGCCGAGTTCGACCGCCTGCTCGATCCGCCCGTCCAGCATCGCATACTTGAACGCCATCAGGGCCATCGAGGGAACGACCGGCGCCATCGCCCGCATCCGCCCGAGCTGATGCCCGAGATCCGGATCGATCCGGTGGCGCAGAACCTCGGTCGTGCGCCGCACGCTGGCCGCATAGGCCCGCTCGGCGTCGATGGCGTCCAGCAGCGCGCCCGCCTCGCCCGTGCGGCCGGTTTCGATCAGCACATAGGCGCGCAGCAGGCGATTGCCCAAGCCCAGCCCCCGCTCGAAGTAGATCGGGTCGAATTCGCCCTTCAGCGCATCGACCGCGTCGATCGCGCGCAGCGCCTCGTCGAAAGCCCCCGCGCCGATCTGATGGAACGCCCGCGCCTGCATCAGGTGCGCGCGCCGGAGCGTGAACGCCGGCAGCAACAGCGGATCGGCAAGCGCCGCGTCGCACGCCTCGATGGCCTTGCGGGAATCGGCGTTCACCACCCCTCGGCGGATATCGCGCTCTTTCGCGGCAAGGCCGAACAGCATCGTCCCCGTGGTGATACCGTCGCCCTTGCCCTTGGGCGGATCGTATCCGTCACAGACCCGGAACGCATCGCCGGGCAAAGGCGCGGCAGCGCCCGTCGATACCCCGGCCTGCCCCCCTGCTTGCCCCCCTGCTTGCACGCTCGCAGGACAGAACAGGGCAGCCGCCGCCAGGCTGGCTACCGCAAATCGCAATTTCATCCGTCACACCCCAATCGTCCTTCCCCCGAAGGACAGAGGCGTCGTTCATATCGTCACGCCCCCCGCACACAAGCGGCAGCGCACCGTGCATGCACATGAAAACGCGCCCGAACTCCAAGAGTCCGGGCGCGCTTCATGTTCCGAGCGACCTCGGAGCACCGACCGCTTCGCCGTCAGTGCCCATCAAAGGCCACCGATCGCCTTGCGATCAGTCTTCCTTAAGGAACGCCGGCATGTGGTCGGGGTCGCCGCCACCATTGTCGCCGCCGCGCGGACCGCGGGGACCGCGTCCTTCACCGCGCGGACCACGGTCGTTGCCGCCACGGGCACCATCACGGCGGGGCCCACGACGGTCACCGCCGCGGTCGCCACCACGTCCACCTTCGCGATCGCCGCGCGGTTCACGCGGTTCGCGGGCCGGACGGGTGTCTTCCAGCTCGGCGCCGGTTTCCTGGTCGACGACGCGCATCGACAGGCGAACCTTGCCGCGCGGGTCGATCTCGAGGACCTTGACCTTGACTTCCTGGCCTTCCTTGACGACGTCGGTCGGCTTTTCGACACGCTCGTTCTTCATTTCGGAAACGTGGACGAGGCCGTCCTTGCCACCCATGAAGTTCACGAAGGCACCGAAGTCGACGATGTTGACGACCTTGCCGGTGTAGATCTTGCCGACTTCCGCTTCCTCGACGATGCCGAGGATCCACTTCTTGGCGGCTTCGATCTGGTTCACGTCCGAGGACGAGATCTTGATCACGCCTTCGTCGTCGATGTCGACCTTGGCGCCGGTTTCGGCGACGATCTCGCGGATCACCTTGCCGCCGGTGCCGATGACGTCACGGATCTTCGACTTGTCGATCTGGATCGTCTCGATGCGCGGTGCGTGGGCCGACAGTTCGGTACGAGCCGAACCCAGGGCCTTGTTCATCTCACCCAGGATGTGCGCGCGGCCGGCCTTCGCCTGCTCCAGCGCCTTGCCCATGATTTCCTTGGTGATGCCGGCGATCTTGATGTCCATCTGCATCGTGGTGATGCCGTTCTCGGTGCCGGCCACCTTGAAGTCCATGTCGCCGAGGTGATCCTCGTCGCCCAGGATGTCCGAAAGGACCGCGAACTCGTCGCCTTCGAGGATCAGGCCCATGGCGATGCCCGAAACCGGACGCTGCAGCGGAACGCCCGCGTCCATCATCGAAAGGCAGCCGCCGCAGATCGTCGCCATCGAGGACGAGCCGTTCGACTCGGTGATGTCCGACAGGATGCGGATGGTGTAGGGGAAGTCTTCCTTGGCGGGCAGCACCGGGTGCAGCGCGCGCCATGCCAGCTTGCCGTGGCCGATCTCGCGGCGGCCCGGGGCGCCGAAGCGGCCCACTTCGCCCACCGAGTAGGGCGGGAAGTTGTAGTGCAGCATGAACGACGAGTACGACAGGCCTTCGAGGCCGTCGATCATCTGCTCGGCGTCCTTGGTGCCCAGCGTGGTGGTGCAGATCGCCTGCGTTTCACCGCGGGTGAACAGCGCCGAACCGTGGGTGCGCGGCAGGAAGCCGACCATCGATTCGATCGGGCGGACCTGATCGAGCTTGCGGCCGTCGATGCGCTTGCCGTCCTTGAGGATGGCGGTGCGAACGATTTCCGCTTCCAGCTTCTTCATGGTCTTGATGGCGACCATCTGCGTCTGCGGGGTTTCGTCCGAGAACGCTTCCTTCGCCTTGGCGCGCGCGGCGTTGAGGGCGTTGGCGCGGGCCGACTTGTCGGTCAGCTTGTAGGCAGCGGTGACGTCCTTGCCGACGGCCTTCTTGAGCTTCGCCTTGATGTCGGCGGTGTTGTCCGACAGGTCGATTTCCCAGGGGTCCTTGGCAGCCTGCTCGGCGAGGTCGATCACGAGGTTCACGACCTTGCGGCATTCGTCATGCGCGAACATGACGGCGCCCAGCATCTCTTCCTCGGTCAGCTCCTTGGCTTCCGATTCCACCATCATCACGGCATCGCCGGTGGCGGCGACGACGAGATCGAGGCGGCCGTCGGCCAGCGCGGCGGTCTGCTTCGGGTTCAGCGTGTATTCGCCGTCAACGAAGCCGACGCGGCAGGCGCCGATCGGGCCCATGAAGGGCACACCCGAGATGGTGAGCGCGGCCGAAGCGGCGATCATCGCGACGATGTCGGCCTCGGTCTCGCCGTCAAAGCTCAGAACCTGGGCAATGACGTTGATTTCGTTGTAGAAACCTTCGGGGAACAGCGGGCGGACCGGACGGTCGATCAGGCGGCTGGTCAGCGTTTCCTTTTCGGTGGCGCCGCGTTCACGCTTGAAGAAGCCACCCGGAATGCGGCCGGCGGCCGAAAACTTTTCCTGGTAGTGCACGGTCAGCGGGAAGAAGTCCTGGCCTTCCTTCACCGACTTGGCGGCGGTAACCGCGCAGAGCACGACCGTTTCGCCATAGGTGGCAAGGACGGCGCCGTCGGCCTGACGGGCCACGCGGCCGGTTTCGAGAGTGAGCGTCTTGCCGCCCCACTCCATGCTTACGGTTTTGACGTCGAACATAAGAGGTTTTCCTCAGCCCACCGGCCCTATTGCGCGGCGGGGTTTACTGCCGGGTATGCCGTCCCGGTCCGGTATGGGGCCGCTTTGGAGCCCCCGGGCCCTCCGCCGGATTGCGGACGGACCCTTACTTTTTGTCTTGCCGCGTTTTCCGAGTCATCGGGTGATCTCACCCGATTGGAAAACGCTCCTGATGCAAGAAGCGGCCCGCTAGGGGCCGCTTCCCGTTAAGTCTTACTTACGCAGACCCAGCTTCTGGATCAGGGCGTTGTACCGCGCGACGTCCTTCTTCTTCAGGTAGTCGAGCAGCGAGCGGCGCTTGTTGACCATGGCCAGCAGACCGCGACGCGAGTGGTTGTCCTTGTGGTGAGCCTTGAAGTGCTCGGTCAGGTTGCGGATGCGCTCGGTGAGGATCGCGACCTGAACTTCCGGGCTGCCCGTGTCGCCAGCGACGCGTGCGTTGTCCGAAATGATGTCCTGCTTCTTTTCAGCGGTAACCGACATAGTACTTTACTCCGCGACATCCGATAGATTGAATCCCCTGACGACGCGGGCTTCTCCGCCCGAAAGCTCCATCAGCGCGACGGGAATGATCCCTTCTCGCGCCCAATGCAGCCCGTCTTCCTGAGACAGTCCGGTCAGAACGCGGCCCTGTCGGACCGCTCTTGCCTGCTCCGAACCAAGGTCGATGGCCGGGATGTCGTCCAGCCCCACCTCCAGTGGCAAGAGTATCTGTTCAAGCGGTGCCCCCTTGCCGATTTCGTTCAATTTGTCCAGCGAAATCGCGTGAGACAGGTCGAACGGGCCCGCCTTTACGCGGCGTAGCATGGAGACTGTTCCGCAAGTTCCAAGGGCCTGTGCGATGTCGCGTGCAAGGGACCGGATGTACGTGCCCTTGGAGACATGGGCGTGCAGGGTCGCCCCATCCTCCGCATCGAATCGCTCGAGGCTCAATTCGAAGATCGTCACGCTGCGCGACTTCAGTTCCACTTCCTGCCCGGCGCGCGCCAGATCGTAGGCGCGCTCGCCATCAACCTTGAGCGCGGAATAGATCGGCGGAACCTGCGCGATCGGGCCGGTGAAGCGCGGCAGCACGGCTTCCACGTCCGCCTGCGCTGGCCGCACGTCGCTGGTGGCAATGACCTTGCCCTCAAGGTCCAGCGTATCCGTCTCCTCGCCGAAGCGCACGGTGAACGCGTAGATCTTGCTGGCATCGAGCATGCGCCCGGTCAGCTTGGTCGCCTCGCCCAGCGCGACGGGCAGGATACCGGTCGCCAGCGGATCGAGCGTGCCGCCATGGCCGACCTTGACCTTCTTGCCATAGCCCGCCTCGCGCAAGTTGCGCTTCACGGCGGCAACCGCCTGCGTCGAGCCGAGGCCCAGCGGCTTGTCGAGAATGATCCAGCCATGCGGCGTCTTCGGGGTTTCGCTCATGCCCTTCCCCAAGGCGAGGCTGGCGGCGATGTCAACGCCCGACGGTTCAAACCCCGGCAACCGCGCGCGCCAGCGCCTCGTAATGATCGAGCATCCACAGCACCGGTGGCAGCACCACCCGCTGCACCAGCCCGAGATCGGGCGCCAGCCAGGGCACCACAACGATCAGCAGCACGATGATCGCAAACCCGTAAGGACGCAGCCGGGCATAGCGGCGCGCAAGACCATCGGGCAGCAGTCCCTCGACGATGTGCGAACCATCGAAGGGCGGGATCGGCAGCAGGTTGAAGAATGCCAGGAACACGTTGATCATGACAAAGAAGCCGAGGCTCATCACCGTGAACGACAGCACCGGCCCGGTCGCGTCGCCGAAAAAGCGCATCAGCAGGCCGAGCAGGATCGAACCCACCGCAGCGAGCACGAGATTGCTGAGCGGCCCGGCGGCGGCCACCACCATCATGCCCCGGCGCGGATTGCGCAGACGCCAGGCGTTGACCGGCACCGGCTTTGCCCAGCCCAGCACCGGCGCGCCGGTCAGCGCCAGGAAGCCCGGCAGGATGAGCGTACCGAACGGATCGACATGACGCAGCGGGTTGAGCGACAGCCGCCGCTGCTCCCGCGCGGTCGGGTCGCCCAGCGCCAGCGCGGTCCAGCCATGCGCGACCTCGTGAAAGACGATTGCGATGATGAGGGGAACAATGAGCGCCGCGGCTTGCAGCAGGGTGTTTTCCATGCCGTCGATCTAGGAAGCGTACCGCGCTATCGCAATGACCTAGGTCGCAAACTCATAAACGGCACCATCGAGGCTCCCAAATGGCGAACAACTCGGGCCGAAGTTGCCGCCGGGCGGGCTGGTTGCCCGTCCAAGGCAGCTTCGGTTCGAGATGGAAGCCATTTGGGCGCCCCTTCGGGCTTTGCCCAAAATGGCCCAGCGCCGCGTCGGGAAGTCTTGAAATATCGACATATTCCAGCGCCTTCCCTCCTGCCGCTGAGCCATTTTGCCTCAAACCTCGATGGTGCCGTTTATGAGTTTACGACCTAAAGCGGATAGCCCAGTTCTTCCAGTGGCAGGTCGCGCAGGTCCATCAGGCGGCGGTTGCTCTCGGGATAGTGCGCGGCGATGCGGGCCTGCATGCGCGGCGAAAGCCGCGCGGGGCGATTGTTGATCACCGGCACCCGGCCGGCCAGCCACTTGGCACCGTGGCGCAAGGCCTGGCTGCCCGGCAGGTCGATGACATAGTGCTTGTTCACCACCGACTGGCGCGAGAACAGGTTGACCCCGCGCACCATAGCCAGCCCCACCGCCCCCAGCGATCGGTTCGCGCGCGAGCCCTCCGGCGGCAGGCTCTCGATCGCGAGGCCGAGGTCCTGCTGCATCCGCTCGATCAGCGCATCGCGCTCGCGCAGCCATTCATAGGGATAGACGTGGACGTGATCGCGCCCGAACAGGGCGTCGTAATGGGCGATCAGCCGGTCATATTCGAAATGCTCGAATTCGAAGGCCGGCGCCTTCCACGGACGGGTCAGCGCGCCGCGCACCTTGCGCGCGGTCTCGAAATAACGGTGCGAGCCCCAGGTGCCGCCGCCCGAGACGTACTGCGCATAGCTCGCCCGGCAGATGTCGAACTGGTTGCGGATGAAGATGACGATATGCGCGTCAGGCAGCACCGCCTTGATCCGCCGCGCCACTTCCGGGGCGAGGAAACCGTGCAGCCCGCCATTGTGGAGATAGCCCGAGAGGTTCTCCTCGCTCAGCAGAACCGGGCGGTTGCGGCCATGCAACGAGAGCACCTCGCTTGCCTGTTCGGGGCAGAAATGCATGCCGCAAGGCTTGAGGAAGGCATCCTGAACGGTCTGCCGGGGCACATAGTCATGGCTTACAGCGTTCGGGAACAGCTGTTTCTGCAGCCAGGTCGTGGCTGTCTTGTGATACCCCAGATGAACTATCGCACTCTGCATTTCGGCCCGTCTGCACCCGTTGTCGCACTGCCAACGAGGGGACGGTGTAAAAGTTGCCTGCGAATTTCGCATAGTTTGCGGCGAAATGACAGCCCCGCGCGCCGCCGGGATGGGGGCCGGGATGCGGGGCCGGGATGCGGGGCTGGCATGCCCGCCGTCAGAACCCCAGCGATTCCCCGAAGTGCCGGCGGCACAGCGCCACGTAGCGGTCGTTGCCGCCGATCTCGGTCTGCTGGCCTTCCCGCACCGCCGCGCCCGAGGCATCGACACGCAGGTTCATCGTCGCCTTGCGGCCGCAGTGGCACACCGCCTTCAGTTCGATCAGCGCGTCGGCAATGCCCAGCAGGACCGCCGATCCCGGGAACAGCTGCCCGCGAAAATCGGTGCGCAGTCCGTAGCACAGCACCGGAATGTTGGTCCGGTCGGCCAGACGCGCGCATTGCCAGACCTGCTCGGGCGTGAGGAACTGCGCCTCGTCGATCAGCACGCAGGCAAGCGGTTCCACCGCGTGGACCGCCCCGACGCGCGCCGCCAGATCGGTATCGGGCGAAAAACGATGCGCCGCCGTGTGCAGGCCGATACGGCTCTCGATCGCGTGATCGTCGCCCCCCTCGCCGCTGCCCCGGTCGTCGTGCGCGGCGGTCCACAGCATCGTGCGCATGCCGCGTTCGTGGTAGTTGAAATTCGCCTGGAGCAAGGTTGCCGACTTCCCGGCATTCATGCTGGCATAATAGAAATAGAGCTTGGCCATCGCAGCTGGGGATAACATGCCGGTTTGCCCCGCGCACGGGCACGATCCGCGATTGTCCCCGCTTGAATGGACGGGACCAAGGTTATCTAATGGGTCCGGGCGGCACGCGGGTGCCGGGAAACCGGCAGCCCCCGCGCGTGCATCGCCGGCTGGGGACCCGGGCGCGTGGCCGGGAGTGGAGGTGGTCATGAGACGATGGATCGCCGTCTTTGCGGTCTTGGCACTGGCCGTGCTGGTTGCGGCCTATATCGCCCTGTTCCCGCTTGCACCGCAAGGCGGCGCGCTTGCCCCGCTGCTGTCCAGGCTTGACGATACCGCCGCCAACCTCGTCGTCCGTTCGGGGCGCGAGCTGGCAGTACTCACGCCGCTGGCGCTGGGGATCATCCTCGCGCTGCTGCTCGCCGCCAGCGCCCGCCGCGCCGGCCTGGCCGCTGCCAGGGGCGGACGGCGGCGCATGCCGGGAGGCCGCAAGGGCAATCGCCCCGACCCCGATGCCGTCTGGCGCCCCGAACCGGAACCCGTCGAGGCGGAGATGGACCATGTCCCCGGCCTTGAGCGCCGCGCCGCCAGCGATGGGGAAGCCGGGAACGGCACCGGCGCCCCGGTCGCCGCCGCTCGCGCCCCGGCGGCACCGCCGCTGATGCCCGAGCTTGACGACGAACCTGGCCCGAATGCTGGCCCGGACGACTCCCTGCCGCCGATCCCCGGCGCAATCGTGCTGGCCCGCAAACCGCGCGAGCGCACCACCAGCGAGCAGGCCTGGTTCGACGAGACCAGCTGGCTCGGCGGCCTGCCCCGTCTCGGCACGGCCGCCTGGCCCGCGGACGAACGCGGCCCGCTGCCCTTTGCGGCCCAGCTGGACCTCGCCGCGATCGCCGCCGCCTGCCCCGACAGCCCTTTGCCCCGGTCCGGTTCGCTCGCCTTTTTCCTCGGCTCCGGCGCCGTCGTCGAAGTGCCCGGCGCGCCGGAACTCTTCACCGAGCCGCCTCCCGGCCTGCCCCCCGCCTTCGACGAGGGCGGACACCCCCTGCCCGCCCATGCCGGTCCGCTATCGCGCGCATTTTTCCCGTTCTGGCCGGTGGAACCGCTCCTTGCGGACCGGCCCGAGCACGAGGCCCCACGCAGCGAAGGCTTCACCGCAACGGAGCCCGCAGAGCACCTCTGGTGGCACGGCGCCGTGCACCTGGCCGATTGCCTGCACATGGCCTACCACGGCGCAGCCCATGTCGTCGCCACCGAGCGGGAGCGGGGAACCCTTGCAGGCGCACGGCTGGCCCGGCTCGAACAGGATCCGACCACCAGCATCGAGGACCTCGACGAGGCCGGCGAGGCCCTTGCCGCCTGCGAACGGCAATTGCCCGCGATCCAGGCCGAACAGGCCAGTCTGGCACAGGTGGTCACGGCGATGGACGGTTTTGTCGCCGACCGCGATCCGTGGACGGCGCTCAGTGCCGAGGAAATCGCGGTGCTGGGCGAACTGCTTGCCCATGTGCAGCGCGACTGCCCCGCCCTCGTCCGCTTCTACGTGCCCGAAACGCTGGGAGAACTCACCAGCTTGTCGCTGCGCGCGATGATGACCGGCGATGCGCAGGCCTTCGCGCAGGTGCCCGAGGCCGAGCTGGCGCGGATCAACGACCAGCACCGCCTTGCCATCGGCCATCAGCACCAGCTTTTCGGCATCGGAGCACCGCGTCCGCGGCACCCACAGGCGCCGGGCGGCGAGGTGCTGCTGCTCCAGCTCGGATGCGACGACATGATGGAATGGAACTGGGCCCACCAGGGCCTGTTCCAGTTCCGCCTTTCCGCCGGGGACATCGCCCAGCGGCGCTGGGACCGGGTGACGCTGACCTTCCTGCCGGAATAACGGCTCCGCGCGGAGGATTACTCTTCGTCGAGGTCGCGCTTCACGCGCGGATCGCTCAGCAGCGCGTCGATGCGGCTGGCCTCGTCGAACGTCTCGTCGGCCCGGAAACGGATCTTGGCGGCGAACCGCAGCTTGAGACGCTGGGCAACCTCGCGCTGGAAAAACGCGGTGTTGGTGCGCAGGGCCTTGAGCACCGCTTCCTCGTCCTCACCCAGCAGCGGCTTCACATAGACCGTCGCGATCCTGAGATCCGGGCTCATCCTCACTTCGGTAACCGAGACCGAATGCCCGCTCAGCGTGGCGTCGTGGACCTGCTGGCGGGTGAGGATTTCCGAAATGACGTGGCGCACCTGCTCGCCAACCTTGAGAAGGCGGACGGACTGCTGCTCGGGCGTGATCTGCTGGCGGGACATGACGACCTCCATGTGGGCGTAATGCGACAATTTGCAACAAATGATTACGGCTCCATTCGCCGTTCCTGTGGTTAAGGCCTGCAAGAGACACATTCCCCCCACCCGTTCAAGGAGCCGAACCCATGCGTAAATTCACCGCAGCCCTGCTCGCCGCCGCGATCGTCGTGCCCAGCCTGGCAGCCCCGGCGATGGCGCAGCCCGGCAAGCCCAACCAGGGTCATTCGAATCAGGGCCATTCGAATCAGGGTCACGCGACCCCGGCCAAGAAGCTGAGCCAGACCCCGCACCGCTTCAAGAAGGGCGAGAAGTTCGACCGCAGCCGCGCATCGCACTACCAGACGGTCGACTACCGCAAGTATCGCAACGTGAAGGCGCCGCCGAAGGGTTACCACTACGTACGTTCGGGCAATGACCTGCTGCTCGTGGGCATCACCAGCGGCCTGGTTGCCGCCGTGACCATGAACATGTTCCACTGATCCTTCAGCGGACCTGAAAACCGAAAAGGGCGGCACCTGCAAAGGCGCCGCCCTTTTTCACATCTTGGCGTCGATCCGCGCCAGCGAGCGGACATTGCGCGCGGTGGCCCGGCAGCCGAGGCGATTGCCGACAAATTCCATCGTCAGCAGGCTTTCCGCCGGCGGACGGGCATAATCGATGAACAGGCAGCGCGTGCCGAGCGCCAGACGCTCGCCGCCCAGCGTGCCATGATCGGCCTGCAACCGCTCGAACTGCGCCTGCGTCGGTTGCCCCGACAGCAGCACGGTGTGCACGAAGCTGTCACCGCTCTCCCCGGCGAACGGATTCTCTTCCACTGCCGCGCGAATTTCCGCGCGGGTCCGCACCGCGACAAACGCCTTGAGGTCGAACCGGTCGCGCATCAGATAGGCCAGCAGGTCCTCCAGCCCTTCGCTCGGCCGCTCCTCGTACTCGAACAGGACATTGCCGCTGGAGATCACCGTCTCGGCATTCTCCAGTTCCTCACGCTCGAAGGCATACCTGAGGTCCGCCATCGACAGGCGGTCGCCGCGAACGGTCAGACTCTCGAAAAAGGCGCAGTAGCGGGTCATCGCAGTATCATCAGTCCTATTGGCAGCAGCATCGCCGCCCCGAGACAGCCGCGAAGGCGCGGCAAACGAAGGCGGCCACCGCCGGGCTTGTCGCCCGACGATGGCCGCTGCTGTCCTTTCGGCCGGCGCCCGCGCGAAACGGGCACCGTCTATCAGCCGACGGTACGCTCGCGGTGGCTGACTTCGAAGACTTCGAGGTGGTCGCCCGCCTTGATGTCGTTCGTGTCGGCCAGCACGACACCGCATTCGAGCCCGGCGCGCACTTCGTCCACGTCGTCCTTGAACCGGCGCAGCGAGGAGATGGTCGTGGCCGAAACGATGACGTCGTTGCGGGTAAGACGCGCGCTGAGACCCTTGCGGATGTAGCCCTCGACCACCAGCAGACCGGCGGCCTTGTCGCGCTTGCCGGCCGGGAAGACCTGCTTGACTTCGGCGCGGCCGACGACGGTTTCGATCCGCTCGGGGCCCCAGATGCCGGCCATCTGCTTGGCGACTTCGGCGGTCAGTTCGTAGATGATGTCGTAGTACATCATCGGCGTCTTGGTCTTCGCGATCAGTTCGCGCGCCTTGGCGTTCGGACGGACATTGAAGCCGACGATCGGTGCACCCGAGGCCGAAGCCAGAGCCACGTCGGTTTCGGTGATGGCACCGACGCCCGACTGCAGGATGCGAACCTTGATCTCGTCGTTCGACAGGTTGTTGAGCGCGGCGCTGATCGCCTCGACCGAACCCTGGACGTCGCCCTTGATCACCACCGGATACTCGATGACATTCTGCTTGGCGGCCAGCGCCGAGAACATCGTGTCGATGTTGGCGGGCGCGGTTGCCGTGCGCTTGGCGGTCGCCTGTTCCTGACGGTAGGACGAAACCTCGCGGGCACGCTGTTCGCTCTCGACGACGGTCAGCTTGTCACCGGCCATCGGCACGCCGCCGATACCCAGCACTTCCACCGGCATCGAAGGCGGTGCGGCCTTCACCTGGCGGCCCTTGTCGTCGAGCATGGCGCGCACGCGGCCGCTCTCGGTCCCGACGACGAGGATGTCGCCGACCTTGAGGGTACCACGGTTGACCAGCACGGTCGCCAGCGGGCCCTTGCCCTTGTCGAGCTTGGCTTCGATCACGGTCGCCTCGGCCTCGCGGTCGGGGTTGGCCTTGAGCTCCATGAGTTCGGCCTGAAGCAGGATCTTCTCGATCAGCTCGTCGAGACCGGCACCGGTCTTGGCCGAGACTTCGACGTCCTGGACCTCGCCCGACATCGCCTCGACGACGACCTCGTGCTCGAGCAGACGCTCGCGGACGCGCTGGGCGTTGGCTTCGTGCTTGTCGATCTTGTTGATCGCCACGATCATCGGCACGCCGGCGGCCTTGGTGTGATTGATGGCCTCGATCGTCTGCGGCATGATGCCGTCGTCGGCCGCGACCACCAGGATCACGATGTCGGTCACGTTGGCGCCGCGCATACGCATCTGCGTGAAGGCGGCGTGGCCCGGGGTATCAAGGAAGGTGACGAGATCGCCGCCCTTGGTCTTGATCTGGTAGGCGCCCATGTGCTGCGTGATGCCGCCGGCTTCGCCCTTCACCACGTCGGTGCCGCGCAGGGCATCGAGCAGCGAGGTCTTGCCGTGGTCGACGTGGCCCATGATGGCAACGACGGGCGGACGCGACTTCAGGGTTTCGGGTGCATCGACGTCCACCGAGGTGTCGATGTCGACGTCGCTGTCCGAAACGCGCTGGATGTTGTGGCCGAATTCGGTGACGAGCAGTTCGGCGGTATCCTGGTCGATCGTCTGGTTGACGGTGACCATCATGCCCATCTTGAACATCGCCTTCACGAGGTCGGCGCCCTTCTCGGCCATGCGGTTCGCCAGTTCCTGGACGGTGATCGCCTCGGGGACGATCACGTCGCGGACCTGCTTCTCGCGCTGCTGCGACTGGCCGCCGAAGTGGGCACGGCGTTCCTTCTCGCGGGCGCGCTTGAGCGCCGCCAGCGAACGGGCGCGGGCGCCCTCGTCGTCGTTGAGCGCACGGTTGACCGTGAGCTTGCCGGACTGGCGGCGATCGCCACCCTTGCGGTCACGCTCGGGCGTGCTGCGCGGCGGCGGGGCACTGGTCTTCTTGACGCCGGCCGGGCCCTTGGGCGCGCTGCCGGAGCTGCTCGAACCGGTGGCATTGCCGCCGGCGTTGCCAGCCGCGGTGCCGCCGGTGTTGCCACCCGCATTGTTACCGGCACTGGCGGCAGGCGCTTCCGGACGGCGCACCGGCTCGGGGCGCTGCACCGGGGTGAAGCGGCGCGGCGCAGGAGCCGGAGCGGCGGCCTGCACGGGTGCCTTGGCGACCGGAGCGGGCGCGGCGACCGGGGCGGCAGGCGTCTCAGCCGGAGCGGCCGCTGCCGGAGCCTCGGGCGCGGCCACCGGCTGTTCGGCCGGCTGTTTGGCCGGAGCAGCCGCTTCGGCGCTGGCTGCGGCTTCGGCCGCTTCGCGGGCCTTGACGGCTTCTTCCTCGGCGCGGCGATTGGCTTCGGCGCGCTGCTTCTCTTCCTCGATCGCGCGCAGCTTCTGTTCCTGCTCGCGGCGGGTGGTTTCCTCCAGCACGGCAAGGCGGGCTTCTTCGGCCTCGCGCTGCAGGCGGGCGACACGTTCCTGCGGGGTTTCACCGGGGATGAAGGTCGGCTTGCGGGGCGCAGGCTGCGGAGTCGGGCGCGCGGGCGCAGCGGCCTGCGGCGCGGGAGCCGCCTGCGGTGCGGGTGCAGGTGCAGCCTGCGGAGCCGGGGCAGCCTCGGCACCGCCCTCGCCGGGCTTGCCGATCACGCGCTTCTTCTTCACCTCGACCACCACCTTGTTGGTGCGGCCGTGGCTGAAGGTCTGCTTGACCTCACCCGCTTCCACTGAGCGCTTAAGCCCAAGCGGCTTGCGGCCCAGGGTCGGTTTGTTGTCGGTCTCGCTCATATCTCTCGTCTTGCCCTTCGGTCTCAATTCGTCGTCGCGGATGCGGCAGCCTGTGCCGGATCCGTGCCACTAGCCATATCGCCCCCGGCCGCATCGGCGCGGGGTTGCCCCTGGAAATGCAGTAGGCGCTGCAATTGCGCCGCGACTCGGGAAGCCGAGCCGCGATCGTTGAGCGCCAGGTGAACGACGTTGTCGCGGCCCAATGCCACAGACAGCGTCTCCCGGTCCAGTGGCAAGCGTGTGCCCTTGAGACCGCTTCCTTCCGCCTCGCTCCCGACTCTCCAGGCCTGGTCGAGCTTTCGCGAGCCGTCTTCGCTCGCATCGGCGGCATGGGCAAGCCACGTGACCCGGCCCTCACGCGCGTTCTGCGCAATGCGGTCCGAGCCCATGAGCAACTTGCCCGACTTCAGTTCGAGCCCCAGCCGGTCGGTCAGCGCGCGAATCAGCGCCTGTTCGATCCTGTCCGCCAGGTCTTCGGGAATGGTGAGTTGTGCACCCTTATAGGCGCGCGCCATCGCCCCCTTTAGTTTGCCCTTCGCAAGGG
Organism: Sphingomonas sp. IC081; assembly: GCF_006874585.1. GTDB lineage: Bacteria > Pseudomonadota > Alphaproteobacteria > Sphingomonadales > Sphingomonadaceae > Novosphingobium. The sequence continues at coordinate 426,433 of NZ_CP029761.1, read as the reverse complement.
CAATTTCAAGGGTCTCGCGTGAAACGCCGATCCACGCGCCGCGCCCGGGGGCACGCGCGTGGACGTCGGGGAGGACCAGACCGTCCGGCGAAATCGCCAGACGGATCAGGTCTTCACGCGCACCGGTCTCGCCGGAGAGAATGCATTTCCTCTCCGGACCGGTGCCATCGATGTCGGAGCTTACGCGCTCATTGCGAGGATTCCGCATCGGCGGCCTCCTCGGTTGCCGGTTCGTCTTCGAACCAGTGGGCACGGGCAGCCATGATGATCTCGTTGCCCTGTTCTTCGGTCAGGCCGTACTCGCCAAGCGCGCCGCCCTTGTCCTCGTCACGCGCACGCTTGTTCACCGTGCCGTCGCGGCGACGCTGCTCGGTGCGCTTCTTGGCGATCAGCTCGTCGGTGGCGAGGTCGGCCAGATCGTCGAGCGTCTTGATACCGGCCTTGCCGAGCGTGACCAGCATCGCTTCGGTGAGGTGCGGCAGTTCGGCGAGGCCATCCTCGACGCCGAGTGCACGGCGTTCCTGGCGGCTTGCCTCTTCGCGGCGCTCGAGCGCTTCGTGGGCGCGGCTCTGGAGTTCCTCGGCCAGTTCCTCGTCGAAGCCCTCGATGTTGGCGAGTTCGCCCACTTCGATGTAGGCGACTTCTTCCAGCTCGCTGAAGCCTTCGGCGACCAGCAGCTGCGAGAGCGTCTCGTCGACGTCCAGTTCTTCCTCGAACATCTTCGAGCGCTCGGTGAATTCCTTCTGGCGCTTCTCCGAGGCTTCCGCCTCGGTCATGATGTCGATCTGCGAACCGGTCAGCTGCGAGGCAAGACGCACGTTCTGGCCGCGGCGGCCGATCGCCAGCGACAGCTGGTCATCGGGCACGACGACTTCGATGCGGCTCTCTTCCTCGTCGATGACGACGCGGCTGACCGTGGCGGGCTGGAGGCCATTGACCACGAACGTCGCGGTGTCCTCGCTCCAGGGGATGATGTCGATCTTTTCGCCCTGCAGTTCCTGCACGACGGCCTGGACGCGGCTGCCCTTCATGCCGACGCAGGCGCCGACCGGGTCGATCGAATGGTCGTTGCTGATCACGCCGATCTTGGCGCGCGAGCCCGGATCGCGGGCAGCGGCCTTGATCTCGATGATGCCGTCGTAGATTTCGGGCACTTCCTGCGCGAAGAGCTTCTTCATGAAGTCCGGGTGAGCGCGCGACAGGAAGATCTGCGGACCGCGGTTCTGGCGCTCGACACGCAGGACCAGCGCGCGGACACGCTCGCCGACGCGGGCGGCTTCGCGGGGGATCTGCTGGTCGCGGCGGATCACGCCCTCGGCGCGGCCGAGGTTGACGATCACGTGGCCGAATTCGACCGACTTGATCACGCCGGTGATCACTTCGCCGACGCGGTCCTTGAATTCCTCGTACTGGCGGTCACGCTCGGCATCGCGGACCTTCTGGAAGATCACCTGCTTGGCCGACTGCGCGTCGATGCGGCCGAGGTCCACCGGGGGCAGCGGATCGACGATGAAGTCGCCGAGCTGCGCGCCCTTCTGGAGCTTTTCGGCCTGCTTGAGGTCAACCTGCTTGAAGTAGTCCTCGACATGCTCGACCACTTCGACGACGCGCCACAGGCGCAGGTCGCCGGTGCGCGGATCGAGCTTTGCACGAATGTCGTTCTCGGCGCCGTAACGGTTACGGGCCGACTTCTGGATCGCTTCTTCCATCGCCTCGATGACGATCGACTTGTCGATCATCTTCTCCGACGCGACCGAGTTCGCGATTGCAAGCAGCTCGGCGCGGTTGGCGGAAATCGCACTGGCCATGGCTTAGTCTTCCTGTTCCTCGACGATCTCGTCGGCCCCGCTGACGTCCAGCGGGCGGGTTGCGGCGATCAGCTTGTCGGTGAGGACGAGCCTTGCGGAATGAATGATGTCCAGCCCGAACGTGACGCGGCCGGACTTCTTGTCGTCGACCGTGACCTGGTCGCCGTCGATGCCGACGAGTTCGCCGGTCAGTCCCTTGCGGTTGCCGTCGACCGGCGCGGTCAGGTTCACCTTGACCTCGTGACCGGCCCAGTTGGCATAGTCCTTCGGGCGGGTCAGCGGACGGTCGATGCCCGGCGAGCTGACTTCGAGACGGTAGGCTTCCTCGATCAGCACGTCGCCGGCTTCTTCAAGCGCGTCCATGCGATCGGAAATGCGGTGCGAGAGCTTCACGCAGTCCTCGATCACCAGCTGGCCCGTTGCCGGGTTCTCCGCCATGATCTGCAGCGCGATCTCGTCGTCGCCCACTTCGCTCTTGCCGAACACACGCACGCGCACGAGATCGAAGCCGAGGGCGGTAACCTCCGGTTCGATGACTTCAATAAGGCGTGCGATGTCGGCCAAGCCGTATTCTCCGAATCGATTCGTTGCTGTGAAACCGGCCACCGGGGCAACGCAGTTTCGCGCCGGCCCCTTCCGGCGCCAGCCCGAACCTTGTTTCACCAATGTCGGGATGAGGCGCAGATAAGCGCATTACCGGAAAAACGCAAGAGCGAGAGTCGCGGCCGCGGCGATGCGGGCACAAGGGCACACGAACCGCCGTAAACGGCACCGACCCGCCGCCTTGGCGACCTCCCGTCAGGACACACGCCGGGAAGTCAGCCGGTTCCTCCACCTTGGCAAAAAGACCCGAGGGTCGCGTTCGGGCTCGCCAGGAGAGCGACGGATCGGTGCCGCCAACCCGCCACCAGGGTGGCGAGCGCACCTCACAGGACAATGCAGGCCGGGCGGGATCGTGTGTGGGGGTGGGGCCCACCCGGCCTGCGTCCGGCGACGGAGGGAGGTGTCGCCGAACCACGTCATTCTTCTTGCCGGCGCGGGCATGATCGCCCCGCGCCCCGCAGGCGCTACCCCGCGCCTGCCAACAGACCTGCCTGGCGCATGCTGGCAACGCTGCGCCCGCCGATCACGAGATGGTCGAACAGATCAAGATCCACCGCCCGGCATACCGCGGCGATCTGGCGCGTGGCGACAACGTCGGCCCGGCTCGGCCGATGACTGCCGGAGGGATGGTTGTGCGCCAGCACGATGCCCGCCGCGTCACAGGCCAGCGCCCGCTGGACCAGCATCCGGTAGCTGCTGCCGATCGAGGCGACGCCGCCGGCGACGCACACCGCCTCGCCGATCAGTCGCCCGGCGTGGTCGAACGGCAGCTCCACCAGCACTTCCCGGCCAAGCCGGCCAAGCCGGACTACCAGCGCTTCGAGTAACCGGCTCGAGAGCGGACGGATCCGGCAGTATCCCGGGACCAGGTCTGCCAGGAACGATCGCTGCCATCCCGCCGCATCCGGCGCATATGCATCAGCGTCCCCGCCAGCAGCACCGCAAGCGCCAGCCCCGTCGGCGTACTGCGCATCACGGCATAGACCACCGGCGGGATGCCGATGTCCGCCCACCGTGCGAAATGCGCGCTGAGGCTCAGCAATTGCAGCGAAGTTGCCCATAACGGCCAGATCCTCATCGCGTGAAGCGCCAGCATGCCGAAACCGATGGTCCCCACCAGGTCCGTCAGGAGCGACAGGGGGTCCACGGTCCGGAAGCCGCTGGGAAGGAAGATCTCGGCGGTAGCCTCGAACCCGACCATCGCAAGGATGACCACGGCGCCCCAGCGTTCGGGAGCCCCACCCTTCCACAGCGCCAATGCCAGCGAAACGACCAGGAGCAGGAAAAAAACCAATTGTTCCGAATTGATCACACCAGCCCCTTCGCCATCGATCAGGCGGCGGTTGCCACCACCGCGCCGATCTCTTCCGCAGTCATCTCCGCGAGACGCGCTTCATCGGGGCAGCGGATCGGAATGTCCATGGTTTCCGCGATCTTCGAGAGGTCGCGGTGCGCCCGCACCAGTTCGAGACGGGCATCCATCAGGCTCTGCTGCAGCCGGGCAACGCGCGCCATCGGCTGCTGGCCAAGCCGGGCCGCCTCCTCGGTGACGATACGCGCCCGGGCGATCTCGGCAAAAAGCTCGCTCGACTTGGCGAGCAGTTCGTCCATGTCGTTCTCGACCGAGCGAATGGTGCGTGCGATGCGCATGCCTGCGATTTCCGGTGTCATGCCTCTAACCCCTATCTGCGCCGTGGCGCCGGTTCCCGTGACGGAGGCATCGGCGGCGGCCAGGCACGAGGGTAAGGGCAGACGCCGCTAGATCAGCCGCCCCAGGACATCGGCGATCGACAGCGTTGCCGCCAGCGTCACCGCCATCATCAGGGCCAGCACGATTACCGCGACGATGCGCCCGGCACGGCCGAACTTCGCATCGAAAGCCTCCAGACCCGCCAGCTCGATCGTCGGGGCTCCGTACCAGTCCGGATGCCGCTCCATCGGGCGGGCATCGGAGAGAACGAAGACCGGATCGACCGGCAAGTCCTGATCCGCTTCATCCGGCAGCGCGGGGCCGGCGTCGACACGGGAAAAATCACATAGGGGTTTGCCACATAGCTCGACCAGCTGGGCATAGAGGCGCGCGGTATCCTTGCGGTTGACCGTCCCCCACTTGTCGCGCACGGCGCCGATCCGCTGATCCACGGTGTTGGGCGCGATCGCCAGTTCACGGGCGATTTCCTTGGTGGTGCGGTGCATGACCAGCAGGTCCAGCACCTCGACCTGCTTGTCGGTGAGGCTGCCCAGCATGGCCTTGCCTTCCGCAATGTCGGTCACGTCGTCCACACTGCCCTCAATCGGTGCATCCCAGGGTCCATGCCTGCCGGGGTACTATACCAGAACACCACCCTATACGGGCAGTCCCTTAAAGAAAATATCTTCAGGAAATCAGTCGCCGGATGCCCGGCTTTCCCAAGTCCACCCTGAAAAACCCCATACGGGTTCACCGGGCCCCTTAAACCGATTCGGGGTCCGAAAGCGAATCCCGCCGTCCGGCGGCCGAAGACGGCGCCACAATCGTATCGGCGGAAAGGCGATGCCGCTTGATCGCATGGCGCAACTGGTCGTAACTCAATCCCAGCGCCGCCGCCGCCCGCCGCTGGTTCCAGCGATGCCCCTCCAGCGCCTCGACCAGCAGCGCCCGCTCGTAAGCCTCGACCGCCCCGCGCAAGTCGCGCCCGGCACGGGGCGGACCTGCCGAAACCGGCGCAGATGCCGCCGCAGGCGAAACAGACACATCGGCGAGCGGCGATACGCGCACTGGAACCGGAACTGGCCCCTGCACTGACACTGGCACCGGCACCGGCTCGGCCCGCCAGGGGTAATCGAACGGGTCGAAGACGATTCGCGCGATCGGCTCCTCTTCCAGCCCCCAGCGGTAGACCGCCCGCTCCACCACATTGCGCAGTTCACGCACGTTGCCGGGCCAGCGATGCGCCTCCAGCGCCGCCATCGCCTCGGCCGCGAAGCCCGGCCAGCGATCCCACTCCAGTTCGCTGGCCATGCGGCGGCCATAGTAGTCGGCCAGTTCGAACACGTCCCCCTCGCGCGCACGCAGCGGCGGCAGGTTGATGACCTCGAAGCTGAGCCGGTCGAGCAGGTCGGCGCGGAAGGTGCCTTCCTCCACCATGCGCGGCAGGTCGGCATTGGTGGCGCCGACGATGCGCACATCGACCTGCACCGGCCGCGAGGCGCCGATCCGCGCGACCTCGCCATATTCGATGGCGCGCAGCAGCCGCTCCTGCGCCGCCATCGACAGGGTGCCGAGTTCGTCGAGGAACAGGGTGCCGCGATCGGCCTCCTCGAAGCGCCCTGCCCGCGCCCGCACCGCGCCGGTGAAGGCCCCCGCCTCGTGCCCGAACAGTTCCGCCTCGATCAGCGCCTCGGGCAGCGCCGCGCAGTTGAGCGTGACCAGCGGCTCCCCCCAGCGCGGCGAGAGGTGGTGGAGGCGCTGGGCGATCAGTTCCTTGCCGGTCCCCCGCTCGCCGATCACCAGCACCGGACGGCGCACGGCCGCGGCACGGCTCGCCCGCTCGACCGCGTCGAGGAAGGCAGAGGACTGGCCAATGAACTGGACTTCGCGCTCCATTCCCAAATGTTAGCGAAATTTCCCATTCATTGGCAATTCATATTTCCGCCCTCGCCAAGACAAGACACTGAAATCACGTAATTCCGCCATTTCCGCAATTTGGCACACCCCTTGCGAAGCATGGGACAATCTCACCTGATCCCAATCGAAGGACCGATGCCATGCCGTTCCATGAAGCTCCCGCAGCCAGCCGTGACGCCGCCCGCGCCCCGGCGCGCAGCAAGCTCGACTGGGCGATCCTCATCAGCATCTTGGCGATGGGTTCGCTCAACCTCGTGGCCATGAGCGACCAGTTCGCCACCAAGGCCCATGCGGCGGCCCCCGTGTGCATGGGGAGCCACCTGCAATGAGCAGGCTCGACGCGGAGATCGAAATTCTCCAGACTTCGGGGCAAGCCGCCGGCAGCGCCCGGGACGGCCGCGCCCGCCCTTTCGATCCGAGCCAGCTCGGTTTCGAGAGCCGGACGCGGACACGCGGCAACCACGGAACCACGGACTTCAAGGCTTCGGGCATCCATAATTCGGGCTTCGGCACCAAAGGAACAACCACGATGGGTATCTTCTCCCGCACCCGCGACATCATCGCCGCCAACTTCAACGACATGCTCGACAAGGCCGAAGACCCGGCCAAGATGATCCGCCTGATCATCCTCGAGATGGAAGAGACGCTGGTCGAGGTGCGCACCAGCAGCGCGCGGACCATCGCCGACCAGAAGGAACTGCGCCGCCACGTCGGCAAGCTCGACCGGCTCCAGGCCGACTGGGGCGACAAGGCCCAGCTCGCGCTCAGCAAGGACCGCGAGGATCTTGCCCGCGCCGCCCTGCTCGAACGCAAGAAGGCCGCCGACATGGCCGAGCAGCTCAATGCCGAGATCCTCGTGCTCGACGATGCCCTGCGCGCCTACGAGGCCGACATCGAGAAGCTGCAGAGCCGCCTGCGCGAAGCCCGCAGCCGCCAGTCCTCGATCGCCGCGCGCTTGCAGAGCGCCGAGAATCGCGTCAAACTGCGCACCTTGCTGTCGAGCGAGCGCGTGGACGAGGCGCTGGTGCGTTTCGAACAGCTCGAACGCCGTGTCGACTATGCGGAAGGCCGTGCCGAGGCGATGAGCCTGGCCGACAAGCGCCAGCCGACGCTCGCCGAAGAGATCGCCGCACTCGCCGATGGCGACACGATCGACGCCGAACTGGCCGAGATGAAGCGCGCGATGGGCACGCCTGCCGCCAGCGCTCCTGCCAAGCCGGACGGCGATCCGTTCTGATCCTGCCGGCGCGCGCCTGGCCTCCCGGCATGCGCGCGCCGCCCGGCCCCCTCAAGCAGGGGTGTGACCGGGCCAGTAACCGGGAGCCGAGGCCCTTTGCCTCCCAGCGTTTCAGGGGAAGGAAACCAGCAGTGTCACGCGGACAATTCTATCTCGACAAGTCGAACGGCAAGATCAAGGGCGTCTGCGCGGGGATCGCCGACTATACCGGGATCGACGCCTTGTGGGTGCGCCTTGCGGCAGTCCTGCTGACGTGTTTCGGCCTCGCGGGCTTCACCGTCTTTGCCTACATCATGATCGCCTGGCTGGCGGACGACAAGCCGATGTACCTCTATTCCGAAGAGGAGGAGGACCGCCTGCTGCGCCGCATGGAACAGCGCCGGGTGCGCCGCAGCCGCGGCCTTGATCGGGGCCTCGGCCTTGGCGGTTTCGCCATGACCCGCGAAAGCGCCCGCTCTGGCCGCCTGCGCTCGGACATCTCGGACATCGACCGCCGCGTCGCCGAGATGGAGGAACACTACAAGACCAGCAGCACCTCGCGCCTCGCCGCCGAAATCGACAGCCTGCGCTGATCCGCCCCCCGACGGCAAGAGAGATACAGGACCATGGACAACCACACGATCGCGCTGCTCATTCCGCTGGCGCCGTTCATCATCGGCGGTTTCGCGATCTGGACCCGCCACCAGCGCAAGATGGCGGAACTGCAGGTCGAGGCGACCGCCGAAAAGGCCGCGCAATACGCCTCGAACGCCCGCGAACTGGAAGAGCGCGTGCGCGTGCTCGAACGCATCGTCACCGATGGCGGCTACAACACCGCGCTCCAGATCGAGGCCCTTCGCGACACACGGATGGGCGATCAGCGCGCCGCGGATACCGGCACGACGGAAAAGGAAACCCGCCAGTGAGCTTCGGGGACTTCATGGGCCTGGCCGCCGTCATGGGCGCGATGATCGCCATCGCCGCGATCCTTGCCGGGGTCTACAAGCGCCGCCTCGCCTTCCTGGAGCGCAAGCTGGAACTGACCGCCGGCATCACCGCCCGGAACGCTGCCGAAAAGGCCGCGCAATACGCCACCCACAATGCCGAAATCGAGAGCCGCCTGCGCGCCCTCGAAACCATCGTCACCGACGGCGCCTGGGACACCGCGCGCCAGATCGAAACGCTGCGCGACCGCGAACCGCGCGCGAACTGACCACAGGGAAATTTTCAAACATGGCACTCGATTTTGTCGTGATCGAAGCGCTCGCGCCCGTCATCATCTCGGCGACCGCGGTGGCGACGCTGGGCTGGGTGGTCAACAACTGGCTGCGCATGCGCAATGGCTATCCGCTGGAAAATTCCTGGGGCAAGGCACTCTATCCCAAGGACAACAACGAGGCCCAGGCCCGCGTGCAACTGCTCACCCAGGAGAATGCCCAGCTGCGCGCCGAAGTGGGTTCGATCAAGGACCGCCTCGCCAGCGTCGAGCGGATTGTCACCGACCAGGGTTATGATGTAGCCCTCCAGATCGAAGGCCTGCGGGAAGCCCGACTTGAGGCCCGTCAAGAGGTTACCAAGCAATGAGCTTCTGGACTGCCGTTGTCGTCATGTTCGCCATCGCCAGCGGCGTCTGGCTGCGGGCCCAGAAGCTGCGCGGCGAGAAGCCGGGCTTCGGCGGCGAAGACCATGGCCAGCGCGAACACGAACTCGAAGCCGAAGTCGAAAACCTGCGCAAGCGCATCGCCGTGCTCGAACGCATCGCCACCGATGACAAGCGCGGCTCCGACCTCGCCCGGCAGATCGAGGCGCTCCGGGATTGAGGCGCTCCGGGATTGAGGAAAGTCCGCCCGCAAGCGCATTCCCAAACGCCTCTCAGGCCGCGAGAAGCCCCGCTTCTCGCGCGCCGCTCCGCCGCAGCATGGCCCGGTAGGCGGTAACCAGCGAGAGCGAGACCCCCGCCACCGCCGCGCCGATGATCATGTCGATCAGGTAATGCGTGCCCTCCACCGGGGTCGACAGCAGCATGCCCGCGTTGAGGGTGACGATCGGCCAGCGCAGCCCGGCGATCCGCCAGCCCGCCGCGATATAGAGCACCGCCGCCGCAGTGTGGAAACTCGGCGCCGAGACGATCCCGCGCAAGTGGGCGATGTCGACCTGCGTCACGCTGTGCGCCCGCAAGCCCGGGATCAGCCCCTGCTGCCACAGTTCGCTCTCGGGCATATAGGGGATCGCCCCGTGCCACAGGTAGGAGAACGGGCCGACCGCCGGCATCAGGCTGAACACGCCCAGCGTGATCACCGCCGCCAGCCAGAAGGCGGCGAGAAACTCGTAGGCCCGGCCCTGCCGTCCGGTCCAGGCCGCATGGGCCAGCAGCACTGCCGGGGTGAAATAGATGCTGCGATAGGCGGCAGTGCCCAGCAGTTGCAGCACGGGATGCGCGGCGACGCGCCGGTAGCACTCCAGCCAGTCGAACCCGAGCGCCAGGTCGATGCGCTGCAAGGCCGCATCGGCATAGCCATGCGTGAGCGCCGCCACCGGATAGCTTGCCGTCGCCCCCATCAGCGAGATCAGCGCGAAAAGCGCCGCATACTCGCTGAAGCGCGCGACCGGCACGGCGTGGCGCCAGTCGCTGCGCGGCAAGCCGAACCGCAGCGCCATGAGGGCCAGGCCCGCCGCGTAGAACGGCAGGTTGTCACCGCGCCACGGATCGATGTGCAATGCCGCGCGGCGCATCAGCAGCGACAGCACGCAGAGACTGACCAGCAACGCGACCAGCAAATGCCGCCGCAGACGCGGCCCGCTCTTGCGCAATGCCGCCAGGGCAGTGGCCATTGCGGCTGCCTGTGCATCGTGCGCAGCGGCCACGGGACTATCTTGCAGGCGCCAGGACGGCGGCGTCGGGATCATCGAATCGAATCCAGGAGGGTATGAGGGCGTGCTGCCGGGCTCCCGGCGATCCGCCCGCGACGCTTAAGCGAAGGTGAACTGGATAGCCATAGTCCGCGTGCGTTCACCAAACCCGATGCCCGACCCGGTTCACACGGCGACGGGAACCAGCCCCTGCACACCCGCATCGTAACGGCAGAACGAGAGATTCCGGTCCTGACCGATCACCGCCAGCGTCCCGTTGTGGAGACGCGCCTCTCCCGAAGCAATGCGGCGGTCGGCCACCGCGATGACATTGGCGATGTCGGTGAAATCCGCCCCTTCCAGCGCCGTCAGCCCATAGTTCCACCATTGCAGGCGCAGCAGTTCGGCAATGACTTCCGGCTCGAAGCGATAGCGGATGATCCGCGCGGGCGAGCCGCCGACAACCGCGTAGGGCGGGACGTCCTTCGTCACCACCGCACGCGCCGCAACGATCGCGCCGTCACCGATCGTCACCCCACACCGAATGAAGGCGCCTTCACCAATCCACACATCGTTGCCGATACGGACCTTGTTCGCCCGTTCGCCCAGCGCCGTTGCCAGCTTGCGTCCGGCAATCGCCATGCCGTGCCGGTTATTGGCCTTGAAGGTCTCGATCGCGCGTCCCTTCATCGGGAAACCGACGAAGATCGGGCTGGCGGACACGAAATCGGTAGGATGTTCCGACTGACCGCAAATCACGTTGGCAGCAATCGAACAGAACCGGCCGATGGATTCGATGTGCATCATGAAGGTGCTTGACCCGTTGATGCCGATATAGCTGAACGCACCCATAAAACCGAACTTGAAGACGCCGTAATCGAGCCGCGCCGGGCTTTCGATGATCGTCTCGCTGGTGTCATGATGGGAAAACAGGAACTGGGTGTCGCCGCGAATCTCGATATCCATGCCGTTGAGCGATGCAATCTGGTCATCGGAAAGAGCGGCAATCATCTTAGACCTCAAATAATGTTGAGGCCCTATTATAAGCATTATTCAGCCGCTTGCGCCGAGCGGCACGAATGGCCGCGCCTTACATTCTGTTAAACGAAAACGCGGCCATCGGTTGTTCAGCGCAGCGGCACCCGCGTTTCCAGTTCGGCCAGCCACACCGCCGCGCTGGCGTCGGAGGGTGCGCGCCAGTCACCGCGCGGGCTCAGCGCGCCGCCGGAGGACACCTTCGGCCCGTTGGGCACCGCCGAGCGCTTGAACTGGCTGAAGGCGAAGAAGCGCCGAAGGAACTTCTCCAGCCAGGAACGGATCGCGGCGAGGTCATACTCGTTCTTGCGATCTTCCGGGAAACCCGCCGGCCAGGTACCCAAGGCGGTATCGTGCCAGGCATGGAGCGCCAGGAACGCCACTTTCGACGGCTTCTGCCCGAAGCGCATAACGTGGTGGAGGAAGAAGTCGTTGAGTTCGTAAGGCCCGATCTTCGCCTCGGTGCTCTGGATCGCGCCGTCGGCGCCAGCCGGCACGAGTTCGGGCGAGATCTCGGTGCCGAGGATGGCGAGCAGCACTTCTTCGGTTTCCGCGCCGAACTGGCCGGTCGTCGCGCACCAGCGGATCAGGTACTGGATCAGCGTCTTGGGCACGCCCGCATTGACCGTGTAGTGGCTCATCTGGTCGCCGACGCCGTATGTGCACCAGCCAAGCGCCAGCTCGGACAAGTCGCCGGTGCCGATCACGAAGCCGTCGTGCTGGTTGGCCAGGCGGAACAGGTAATCGGTGCGCAGGCCCGCCTGCACGTTCTCGAAGGTCACGTCATAGACGGGCTCTCCGTTCGAGAAGGCATGGCCGATGTCCTGCAGCATCGTCGTCGCCGCAGGGCGGATGTCGATCTCCTCGGCGGTGATGCCGACAGCGTTCATCAGCGTCCAGGCGTTGGACTTGGTGCCGTCGCTGGTGGCGAAACCGGGCATCGTGTAGCCGCGAATGAAGCTGCGCGGCAGGCCCAGCCGGTCGCAGGCGCGGGCGGCGACGATCAGCGCGTGGGTCGAATCGAGCCCGCCCGAGATGCCGATCACCATCGACTTCGCGCCCGTGGCCTCGATCCGGCGCATCAGGCCGTCCACCTGGATGTTGAACGCCTCGTAGCAGTCGGCATCGAGCTTGTCGGCGCGCGAGGGCACGAAGGGGAAGCGCGAGACCGGACGGATCAACCCGATGTCGCCGCCCGCCGGGGCATGGCGGAAGCGCACGGTGCGGAACGTCTCGTCGGGATTGCCCGCCACTTCGGCCGCGTCGTTGAACGTGGGCACGCGCATCCGGTCCATGACGATGCGGTCCACATCGACGTCGGCGATGCACAGTTCCGCCTCCAGCGAGAAGCGCTCGCTCTCCGCCAGCAGGTCGCCCAGTTCGTAGACGATGCCCTGCCCGTCCCAGGCAAGGTCGGTCGTGCTCTCGCCGTGTCCGGCGGCGGAATAGATGTAGGCCGCCGTGGCGCGGGCGGACTGCGAGCGGCAGAGCAAGTGTCGTTCGTCCGACTTGCCGATGACGATGTTGGAGGCCGAGAGGTTGCACAGGATCGTCGCCCCGGCGAGCGCGCCGTGCGAGCTGGGCGGGGTGGCCGCCCAGATATCCTCGCAGATCTCGATGAAGAAGCGGAAGTTGGGCAGCACGTCGGAGGCGAAGACCAGATCGACGCCGAAGGGCACCTCCTGCCCGTTCACGCGGATGGTCCGGCCCTTCAGCGTCTTGCCGCTGGCAAACCAGCGCTTCTCGTAGAACTCGCGGTAGTTGGGCAGGTAGGACTTGGGCACCACGCCCAGCAGCCGCCCATGCGCGATGGCGAGCGCGCAGTTGTAGAGCCTCCCCTTGTGCGGCAGCGCCGCGCCGACCAGCAGCACGGGCGAGAGATCGGCGCTGGCGTGGACGATTTCCGCCACGGCCGCTTCCACCGCCTCGATCATCGCCGCCTGCAAGTGCAGGTCGTCGATCGCGTAGGACGAGAGGCACAGTTCGGGGAAGACCAAGAGGTCCACATGCGCCTCATGCGCGCGCTGCGCCTCTGCCAGCACGGCGTCGCGGTTGAAGGCGACATCGGCGGTGCGGACCTTGGGCGTGGAAGTGGCGACGCGCACGAAGCCGTGTTCGTGCATGGAGAAAAAGGGATGTGCACTCATGGGCAATTCCCTGACAGGAACGGAAGCCAGAGGCAACTTCCCCTTGCCCTCCCCCGCGCCGCGCTTAAATGGCAGGTCATGCGCAGCCTCGACGACATCCGCGAAGAATACGAGTTTTCCGAAGGCGATGAACGCTATCGCCTCCTGATCGGCCTCGGTTCCGAACTCGATCCCATGCCCGACGCCCTGAAGACCGACGCGACCAAAGTGCGCGGCTGCTCGGCCAGCGTCTGGGTCTATCCGATGGCGCAGGACGACGGCACGCTGCACTTCCTGGCGGACAGCAACGCCGCGATCACCAAGGGCATCGTCTCGCTGGTGATCTCCGCCGTGCAGGACCGTCCCGCCGCCGAAGTGGCCGCGACCGACATCGCCGCCGCGCTCGAACCGTTCGACCTCAGGAACCAGCTCTCCTCCAACCGCACCCAGGGCGTGCCCAACATGATCGCGCTGATCCGCGAGACGGCGGCGCGCTATGCGCAAGGTGCAGGCACCGCATGAGGCACGTCAGCCGCCACGCATGGATGGCGGCGGGGCTGTTCTTCGTGGCGCTGGGCACGATCGGCATCTTCCTGCCGGTCATGCCGACGGTAGTGTTCTACCTGCTGGCCGCCTGGTGCTTCGGCAAGAGCCACCCGGAATGGGCGGAACGGCTCTACAATCATCCCACCCACGGCCATCACTTGCGCGCATGGCGCGACCGGCGCGCCATCAGCCGCAAGGGCAAGGTCTCGGCGCTGCTGGCCATGAGCGCCTCGGTCCCGTTCACATGGTTCACTCTGGGCTGGCCATGGGTACTGATTCCGGCGGGCGTGCTGGCCGTGATCGGCCCATGGATCTGGACGCGGGCGGAGTAGCGGATTGCAGGCCGGGGCCGAAAGTCAGCGCGCCGCCACCTGCCGGTGCCGGGCGTCGCGGCCATAGACATCGTCCAGCAGCACTACCCCGTCCCTGGAGGCCCCGTTTTTCCTGGCACCCTCCACCGAGGCCCCGGCCGTCAGGTAGGTGAGATAGACCGGCACCGGCACCGGCAAGGCCACCAGCTGCTCCGGCGCGCTGCCGGGGGCGGGAAGCCGGTAGGCCGCCCCCATCAGCCACCGTCCCAGTTCGTCGGCATTGCCGAGCCGGACGCAGCCGTTGGAGAAGTGGCGGTTTTCCTTCAGCAGCAAGTCGCGGTTGGGGGTATCGTGAAGGTAGATGCCCTCCCCGTTCGGGAACACGAACTTGACCTTGCCCATCGCATTGGCCGGGCCCGGCAATTCGCGCACGCGCAAGTCCCGCTTGCCCGCCGCCACCGCGCGCCAGTCGATCGTGGCGGGATCGATGCGCCGGGGATTGTCGCCCCAGTCCGACAAGGCCTCCATGCGCATCGAGGCCAGCGAGCGCCCGGCCAGCACCTTGCGGGCGATGCTGTCACGGGTGAGGTAGTCGGGCACGTTCCAGTAGGGATTGAACACCGCCCAGCCGACGTAGCCCGCCAGCATCGGCGTCTGCGTCCGGCCCGCGCCCACCACCACTTTCATCGATCCGGCCAGCCTGCCGTCCTGATAGTACCAGAGGCGCGCGCTGGCCGCGTCGACGACGATATGGCGCACCGAGGCGGGCGGCAGCACCCGCGCCCGCTCGATGTTGAGGCGGATGACCGCGAGCACCTCCTCGCTCTCGCCCCGCGCCAGCGCGGTGCGCAGCAGATCGCGCAGGCGCAGGTAATGGGGGCTCATCCAGGCCATGGTCTGCAGATGGGCGGCAAGGTCCTGCGCCGTCGCCGCGCGCAGCACCGCCTCGTCGTCCAGCCTGGGCGGTTCGAGACCCGGCCCCACAAAGGTCATGCCGACATCGCGCGTCTCGCGCATCTCGTGGACATAACGCACAAAGACGCGCGACAGCGCCAGTTCGGCGCGGGCCTGCGCGCGCGGATCGCCGCCCTGCGCGGCGGCCAAGGCGCCGCGCAGGGCCTCGGGATCGTAACGGCCGGGCCTGAGCCCATCGAGATCGGCCTCGCCAAGCTCCTCCAGCAGGAGCGCGGCAGGCCTGCCGCTCTGCCCGTTCTCCAGCCAGAGCGGACGATACCCGCGCGCCGCGTAGAACCGGCCGAGCTTTCCGCCCGCCTCGGCCCGGATCGCCGCCTGGAGGGCAAGCTCCCCTGCGCCCCCCGGCGCGCCGGAAGCGGCGTCCGGAGGCGCACCGGAGAGCTTGCCGGCAGGCGTGCCGGGCGCCGCCGCGCCCGCCGATGCCAGCGCCGATACACTGGGCAGCGGCGTTGCGGCGAGAACCAGCGCAGTCGCGCCGGCGCCAAGGAGAAGCGGACGGCAGGTCATCGCAAGGTCGTCGCAAGGTCGTCGCAGTGGGCGAACACCCGCGAGGGCGTCCCTCAGCCGCGCTCGCCCCGACTGCCGGACGGCGGCGGCACGCAAGTCGGGTGGTAGACACCGTCGGACGTGTAGTAGCCGTCGACCATGCCGTCGCCGTCCCGATCGGCCGCCATCGTTCCGGGGATCGCCCCCGGCGGCAGCGGCGGCCTTGCCGGCGGCGGCGGAGCAGGCGCGGGAATCGCGTCCCCACTCGACGAGCAACCGCCCATTGCCAGGCTTCCCGCCATCAGGCCGCCGGCCACCAGCACTTTCAGGATGTCCTTTCTCATGGGGCAACACTCCCAAAGACACGTGCCGGGAAAGGAACGGTTGGGGATCACACGCCTAAGCGTTCCGGTGGCACGGAAAAATACGTACTCCCGATGCAAAGTGGCCTATATGGACGGTTGAAGCATGCGCGGCAAAGCGTGCATTAGGAGCGACGAACGGAAACGCCCGATCAGGGCTCTCCGGCCTCCTCGAATCCGCGGCCGGCGTCGCTGTCCACCGCCTCGCGCAGCACCGCGATGCCGGACAGCCGCTGCCGGCGCAAGTCCCGCCGCAAGGCCGCCGGATCGCGCGCGACCAGGAAACCGAAGCTCACCCCGCCCTCCTTGCCAAGCGTCGCATGGTGCAAGCGGTGCGCCTGCACGAGTCGCCGCGCATAGCCGCGGCGCGGCACCCATTTGAAATAGCGCTGGTGCACCAGTCCGTCGTGGATCAGGCTATAGATGACGCCGTAGATCAGCACACCGATGCCCATCCACGTCCCCGGCGCCCAGGCCCGCGCGCCCAGGATCATCGGCGAACCCAGCACGAACAGGGCGATGCTGATCCCCGCACCGAACAGGGCATAGAGGTCGTTCTTCTCCAGCACGCCTGTGTGCGGCTCATGATGGTCGCGGTGCCAGGCCCAGCCGAAGCCGTGCATCACATACTTGTGGCTGGCCCAGGCGATCCCTTCCATCGCGGCCACCGTGGCCAGGACAACAAGAACCGGAAGCAGCAAGGCGGGAATGGAGGACATGCGGCCAGCCTAGCGCCGCCCCCCCGGTTTGTCAGGAACCGATTGCCCTTTCGCCGCGACTTTGCCCGGCCAGCCCCTGCCGGTCACAGGACAAGGCAGGTCGCAGGACAAAAAAAAGGCCGGTCCGTGAGGACCAGCCCTTGAAAGTCTTTGGGAGAGGATGCCTGAAAGGCGAGTTCCTTTTGCGTCAGACCGCGCCGAACCGCAAATGACTAGGTGGAACCACCAGTTGCACGAAACGCAACAAGATTGCACGCAGCGCATGCAACTCCCCTTCCGGGCCGGCAATGGTTGCGTCTTGCGCACCTCAAGTTGCATGAACAGCAATCAAGCCCGGCAAGCGCTCTCGAATTGTCGGAAAGTCGGGAGAATCAGGAATGCAGAGGCGGCCGTGTCGGCTCGGTGGCGAAACACGTCCGCGCCTGCATTCCTTCTGTTTTCAGGCACCCTCTCCCTCGGGTCGCAAGTGTTTCATAACGCAGCGCCCTTGCGACACTAAGTTACAAATGCCGACAGGACTGTGACCGATTGGTCGCCTCCCGTTCATCTTCGCGCTCCTAAAACTGAACTCACGAACCAAGACACGAAGATGAAAGGAAAATTCGATGCGCAAGATTGCCCGCCTGATCGCCCCCGCCCTGGTCGCCACCCTGGCCTTCTCGGCCGTCGCACCGGGCATTGCCGAGGCCGCCCCGCGCTATGACGCGCCGCGCCAGCAGGCCGCCCATGTCACCCCCAAGCGCGAAGCGGCGATCCGCGCCGACATCTCGGGCCTCAGGGCGCGGATCGACCGCGCCGCCACCCGCCGCACCATCAGCCAGCGCGAGGCCGCAAGCCTGCGCCGTGAAGCCGCCGACATCCAGCGTCTCCACACCGCCTATGCCCGCGGCGGCCTCAATGCCCGCGAGATGCAGACGCTCGAGCGCCGGATCGACAAGGTCCACGTCGCCCTGCGCGGCGAACGCGGCGATCGCAACGGCCACAGGGGGTAATGGGGCCCGCCGATAAAGGCTCCCCTAGACCGCCCTGCAAATAAAGTTGCGCGAAAAGGCGCGCCGATCCCCCTTGAATTGCGGGACAGGCGCGCCTAATCGCGCATCCATCATGACCAAACAGCCGCGCACCCTCTACCAGAAGATCTGGGACGCCCACGTCATCGACACGCGCGATGACGGCACCAGCCTCATCTACATCGACCGGCACCTCGTCCACGAGGTCACCAGCCCGCAGGCCTTCGAAAGCCTTCGTGTCGCCGGACGCCCGGTGCGCCGCCCCGACCTTACGCTTGCGGTGCCGGACCACAACCTGCCCACCACCGCCCGCAAGGATGCGGCAGGCCATATCCTGCCGATCTCCGACCCCGAAGGTGCCCAGCAGCTGGCCGCGCTGCAGAAGAACGCGCCCGAATTCGGCATCCGCTACATCGATTCGACCGATGCCGAACAGGGCATCGTCCACGTCGTCGGCCCCGAACAGGGCTTCTCGCTGCCCGGCGCCACGATCGTCTGCGGTGACAGCCACACGGCCTGCCACGGCGGCCTCGGCGCCCTCGCCTTCGGCATCGGCACCAGCGAGGTGGAGCACGTGCTCGCCACGCAGACCCTGCTGCTCAAGCGCTCGAAAACCATGGAAGTGCGCGTCGAGGGCAAGCTCGGCGCCGGCGTCACCTCCAAGGACGTTGTCCTCCACGTCATCGGCGTGATCGGCACGGCCGGCGGCACCGGCCACGTGATCGAGTTCTGCGGCAATGTCTTCGAGGAAATGACCGTCGAAGGCCGCCTGACCGTGTGCAACATGGCCATCGAGGGCGGCGCCCGCGCCGGCCTGATCGCGCCGGACGAGACGACTTTCGCCTACGTCAAGGGCCGCCCCTACGCCCCCGTGGGCGAGGACTGGGACAAGGCCCTGGCCTGGTGGCGGAGCCTCGCCACCGATGAAGGCGCGACCTACGACAAGTCCGTCAAGATCCGCGCCGAGGACATCCAGCCTACCGTCACCTGGGGCACCAGCCCCGAGGATACCTCGGCCATCGGCGGCAGCGTGCCGGCGCCGGAAGACTTCGCCGATGCCTCCAAGCGCGAGGCGGTCAAGGTCAGCCTCGACTACATGGGCCTGACGCCGGGTACGAAGCTGACCGACGTGGAAGTGCAGAACGTCTTCATCGGCTCGTGCACCAACAGCCGCATCGAGGACATCCGCGCCGCGGCCGAAGTGCTCAAGGGCCGCCACAAGGCCGACAACGTCAAGTGGGCGATCGTTGTCCCCGGTTCGGGCCTCGTGAAGGCGCAGGCGGAAGCCGAAGGGCTCGACAAGATCATCATCGACGCCGGCCTCGAATGGCGCGAGCCGGGCTGCTCGGCCTGCCTCGCGATGAACCCCGACAAGGTTCCCGCGGGCGAGCGCTGCGCCTCCACCAGCAACCGCAACTTCACCGGCCGCCAGGGCCCTGGCAGCCGCACCCACCTGATGAGCCCCGCCATGGCCGCCGCCGCCGCGGTGACCGGCAAGCTCACCGACGTCCGCGAACTGATGGGATGATCACGAGATGACCGAAGAAACCAAGGATCTGGCCGGCAAGGCCGCCATCGCTGCCGGTGCCGCCATCGGTTCGGCCGCCATTGCCGCGGCCCTGCTCTTCGTGAAGCGCCGCAAGGCCCGCAGCAACGAAAAGGCGCTGCACCCCGAAAAAGCCACCGAGACCGATTGATGGACGCGATTTCCCACGTCGCCGGGCGGGCCATCCCGTTCGGCCGCAAGAACGTCGATACCGACGTTGTCATCCCCGCCCACTGGCTCAAGACGATCACCCGCGAAGGCCTTGGCAAGGGCGCCTTCGAGGCGGTCAAGAAGGAGCCCGGCAACGTCTTCACCGATCCCGAATATGCGGGCGCCCCGATCCTGATCGCGGGTGACAACTTCGGCTGCGGATCGAGCCGCGAGCACGCCGCCTGGGCGCTGCTCGACATGGGCGTCTCCTGCGTGATCGCGCCGAGCTTCTCGGACATCTTCTCGGGCAATGCCTTCAAGAACGGCATCCTCACCGTGGCGCTGTCGCAGGACGCGATCGACCGCCTGATGGAAGTCGCGCGCGAGCATCCGATCGACGTCGACCTCGAAACCCAGTCGGTGACGACGCCGTTCCAGGACCGCTGGACCTTCGAGATCGATGCCTTCCGCAAGCACTGCCTGCTCGAAGGGCTCGACGAGATCGGCCTGACCATGGCGCAGGGCGATGCGATCTCGGTCTACGAGGCCAAGGCCAAGACGGACCTGCCGTTCCTCGCCAGGACGCCCGCAACCGCGGCCTGACGGGTTTCTGCCCGCAGCGCCCGGCAATCGGATAGCGGCCCGCCCTCCCACCGGAGCGCGGGCCGCTATCGTTTTCGGGAGCAGCCCTGCCATGCTTTTGCGATTCATTCTGTGAAACGGGATTGAACAGGATCAATCCCCGCCCTATCGGCACGTGCTAATCCGTGCGGCCCAGTGTATGGACACTTGTATTGACAGAGGGTGCAAGATGACGACTTTCCAGGATCGTGAACGGGCTGAGGAGGCCAAGTTCGTGCATGACGCCGATATCCAGTTCCGCATCCAGGCCCGCCGCAACCGCCTCCTGGGCGAATGGGCGGCCGAGCGCATGGGACTTTCCCACGCCGAAACCGAAGCTTATGCAAAAGCCGTGGTCCAGGCCGACTTCGAGGAAGCCGGCGACGAGGACGTGATCCGCAAGCTTATCGGCGACATCACCGCCGCCGGCGTGGACACCAGCGAAGCCGAAGTGCGCAGCGCGCTCGAGGCCAAGCAGGTCGAAGCCCGCCGCGCTTTCCTGGGCTGAGGATCTCCGACGATGGCCATGTCCGCCCCCGAGATCGAGGCTCTCATCCGTGAGGCCCTGCCCGACGCCCAGGTCGAGATCACCGATCTTGCCGGCGACGGCGACCATTACGCCGCCCGCGTGACCAGTGCCGCCTTTGCCGGAAAACCGCGCGTCGCGCAGCACAAGATGGTCTACGAAGCACTGGGCGGCCGCATGGGCGGCGTGCTCCACGCCTTGCAACTTACCACCGCCGTTCCCAACTGACGTCGGTCCGTTTCTGAAGGTTTCGAAAAATGTCCGACGTCAACGCCCGCATCGGCGAGATTGTAAACAATAACGACATCGTCCTGTTCATGAAGGGCACGCCGCTGTTCCCGCAGTGCGGTTTCTCCAGCCGCGCGGTCGCCATTCTCGAGCGCCTCGGCGCCCCTTACGAGAGCGTCGACGTGCTGCAGGACATGGAAATCCGCCAGGGCATCAAGTCCTTCTCGGACTGGCCGACGATCCCGCAGCTTTACGTGAAGGGCGAATTCGTCGGCGGCAGCGACATCATGACGGAGATGTTCGAGGCCGGCGAGCTGTCGCAGCTCTTCATCGACGCGGGTCTCGCCACCCAGGGCTGAGAACCGGCCACGACAAAACGCAAGACGCCCGGAGGGAAACCTCCGGGCGTTTTTGCATGCGCGCCGCAAGCCTCCTTGCACGCGCACGGCATCGCCTCGCCGCGCTGCGAGAGCAGGAATTCCGGTGGTTTCGGGGGAGGCAGCTCGGGGAGACGGGGCCGGGAGACTTTCGGCCCCGTCTCAGTCGAGACATACTCGGGGTACGCAGCTATATAAGCACAAGTCGTGCCAAATTCCAAATATCCCGGAATTCCGCCATTCGTATGATTCGCAAGGCAACGAATCGTCAATGATTGTAAAGAGAACCGACAATTGGCGCCGATGCGCTGCGATCCGGCGGCGATCCGGCGCCGGTCCGGCCTGCCGCCCCGGCGACGAATTGCCGGTTTGCCGCCTTTGCCGACAATTCGGCTTGCCACCCCGCCCGGCCCCGCCATGATCGGGCGATGACCACGACACCGCCGAACGCTTCGTCCACAAGCGGCCCACACCCGAGTTCGCCCCTGAGCGCGCCCCAGAGCGCGCGCCCGAGCGACCAGCCCCCGAGCGACCAGCCGATGCCCGCCGATGGCCCGAGGGTCATTCCCGCCGCCACCCTGGTGATTTTCCGGGCCGCCGCCGCTGGCCCGCCGGAATTGCTGATGGTCCAGCGCGCCAAGGAAATGCGTTTCGCGGGCGGCGCGGCGGTGTTCCCGGGCGGCCGGGTGGACGCGGCCGACCGCGAACTGGCCCGCATGATCCTGCCCGGCGAGGCCGAGGAAATCGCCGCCGCCCGCATCGCCGCCATTCGCGAGACGCTGGAAGAGACCGGCCTGATGGTCGCCACGACAACGCCGGTTTCCGCCGCCGAGGCTGCCGGGGCACGGGCGATGCTGCTGGAACAGGGCAGCCTGGCGCCGGTGCTCAAGCACTTCGGCTGGCATCTCGCCCCCCAGCGACTGGCGCTCTACGCGCATTGGTGCCCGCCATGGGAAGGCGCGTTCGACACCCGCTTCTTCGTGATCGACCTTGGCACCGGCGCCGTCGAGATCGAGGTGGATGCCACCGAGAACACCCGCCTGTTCTGGACCAGCGCCGCCGAGGCCCTCGCAATGGCGGATCGCGGCGAGATCTCGGTGATCTTCCCGACCCGCCGCAATCTCGAACGCCTCGCCCGCTTTGCCAGCCACGAGGAGGCGCTGGAAGACATCGCCCGCCACCCGGTCCGCCGCATCCATCCGCGCATCGAGATCCGCGACGGCGCCGAATGGCTGACGATCCCGGCCGACCTCGGCTATCCGGTGGACGGACAGCCCAGAGCAACCGCGCAGCGCGGCTAGGCGGGCGCTGCGGCCGCCGTATCAGGGCGCGCCAGGCGCCCTCCGGCCGCATACAGGCCCAGCAGCATGGCCACGACAAAAAAGCCCGCCATCGCCATGATCGCGCCGTCGTAGCTCCGTGTCAGCGAGAAGACCTTGGCCGAACCGATCACCGAAACCGCGATGAACGGCAGGCCGATCAGCGTGTTGAGGCCAAAACCACGGCTGTAGCTGGCTTGCCCGAAGGCATCGGAAAGCCCGCGTCCCAGCCCCGGGATCGCCCCTGCCCCGTGCAGGCCGATCAGGCCGATGACCACGCCGGTCAGCGCAAAAGGCGGGTGCAGCAGCAGCACGGACCAGAGCACCGCGCAATTGCAGCCGATGAGCGCCAGCGCACGTCCCCCGCCCAGCCGGTCCGCCACCCAGCCGAACAGCACCGAACCGGCGATGCCGACCAGCGACATGCCCGATTGCAGCAACGCCGATTCCCCGCGGGAAAAGCCCCAGGACTGGCCCATCGGCACCAGCAGTGAGCCGAGCATGACCGAACTGGCCATGCTGGCGACGGCCGCCAGGCACAGTGCCCAGAAGCGCGGGCGCGACAGCAGTTGGGCGACGCTCAGCGAGCCGTCCGACGTGCGCTTGCCCGCCGCGACCGGTGCCTTGCTCTCGCCGCCGGGAGGATGGTCGATCGCCAGCAGGCTGGCCGGCACCAGGATCCCGGCAATGGCGGCAGCGATGCCGAGATAGATCGTCGTCGGCGTGAACACGCGCAGGCCCCGCTCCACCAGCCAGGGCGTGATCGCGATGACGACCGGCAGATGGACAAGCCCCAGCGCCAGCCCCCGGTTGCGGGCGAACCAGCGCGTCACCAGCGTGGCCGGGGCGATCGAGCCGGCAAGGATCATCGCCGGGCCCAGCAGCAGCGCATAGGCGGCCAGATAGAGCGCATAGCTGTGGGTCAGCGCCAGCATGGCAAAACCCGCCGCGCCCAGCAGCGCGCCCAGCAGCATCAGCAGGCGCAGCGAGAACCGCGCGACCAGCACGCCGACGAACGGCGCCAGCAGCGAGGAGCCGACCAGCACCAGCGGGATACCGGCGGCGGCGGCTTCCGCGCTGACGCCCAGCCTCTGCTCGGCCGGGGCCAGCATGATGCTGAACGCGCCCATGATCGTGCCGATCACCAGGTTATGCGAAATGCCCGCAATGACGCCCATCCGCCGTGCCAGCGGATGGTTCGGGGCCTCGTGAACGGCCGCATCGGCATCAGGTGCCATGTCTCTCTCCCGACTCGCCGGTCCGTGGCCGGATGTTTTGTCTGGGAAAGCAGCCTAGGCACTGCGGCCCGGCGGGCGAGACACTTCGCCCCGGCCGCGCGCAAATACCGCCGCGGCGAAGCGGCCTGGATTCCGTCTGGGAAAGGTGCGAGCGGGCCGGTGCTGCAAAATCCGCGTTTGGCGAATTTTCACACGGACTCTCAGCCCGGCACGACCGTGGTCACCCCGTGGAGCCGGACCAGATGGTCGACCACCGGCTGGTAGATCTCGCGGTCGAACTCAACCCCGGCATAATCACCCTCGACCCAGCGCACCACGCCGGTCAGCCCTTCCAGCCCTTGCGGGCGGATGACCACGCGGGCACCAACGCGGAAATAGAGCCCCGATACCCGCACGCAGCAACCGCTGGCGGAAATGTCGGAAATTTCGCCGCGATCGCGCAGGCCGCTTTGCGTGCGGCACTGCGCAGTCAGCGAAACAGCACGGCGCGATGCCTGCCTGGGGGATGAAGAGCGGGCCATAACGGCATTGTACCGAGACAGGGTTTACATTTTGTTAATCGCAAGAAAAGACCCTGGAATTTACTCAGAACACCGCACAATACATTGGCGAAAAAGCAAAATTCCCGCCCCAACATTACTTCAAGCTTACTTTCAGAGCCAGGATCAAGGCGCTTTGGCAAGTTCCGCACGGGCGGGGGCCGCCGCTTGCGCCTCGGCCTGCGCGGCCAGCCGGCGGGCCAGCACCGCGCAGACCATCAGCTGGATCTGGTGGAAGAACATCAGCGGCAGGATGATCGCGCCCACTTGCGCCGGCGCGAACAGCACGCCTGCCAGCGGCACCCCGGTGGCGAGGCTCTTTTTCGAGCCGCAGAACAGGATGACGATGCGGTCCTCGTGGTTGAAGCCGAGCAGGCGCCCCATGACATTGCCCGCCACCATGATGACCGCCAGGATACCCAGCGACAGCGCCGCGATCAGGCCCAGCTCGGCCAGCGTCACCTTGTGCCACAGCCCTTCCAGCACCGCGGCGCCAAAGGCGGTATAGACCACCAGCAGGATCGAGCCCCGGTCGGTGTAGCCCAGCAGTTTCTTGTGACGGCTGACGAAACCGCCGATCCACGGGCGCAGCAAGTGTCCGGCGATGAACGGCAGCAGCAACTGGACGGCGATGGTGATGATCGGATCGGTCGAGAAGCCCTGGGTCTTGCCGGTGATGAACAGCGCCGTCAGCACCGGGGTGATGAAGATGCCCGCCAGGTTGGAGAACGAGGCGCTGCACACCGCCGCCGCCACGTTGCCCCCGGCTATCGCGGTAAAGGCGATGGAGGACTGCACGGTCGAGGGCAGCAGGGTCAGGAACAGCAGGCCCATCGCCAGCGAGGGTTCCAGCCCCGGAATGGCGCTGACGCCGAGGCCGACAATGGGGAACAGCACAAAGGTCAGGCAGGCGACCGTCAGGTGCAGCTTCCATGCCTTGGCGCCGTCGATGATCGCCTCGCGCGAGAGCTTGGCGCCGTGGAGGAAGAACAGCAGCGCGATGCCCGCATCCGCCGCGCCTCCGGCGATCCCCGCCCAGGCGCCGCGCGCCGGGAAGATCGAGGCAAGCCCCACGGTCGAGACCAGCAGCAGCAGATAGGGATCGATGTTCAGGCGGGCGAGAAGACGGTTCATGCCCGCCTGTCTAAGCACAACCGGCGCGCGGCAAAAGCCCCCGCCTGCAATCGCCCCTATCCGTCAAGATCGCGGCGATCCGCATGGAAAATTCCCGCGCCGCTGCCCGCGCCTCCGAGATTCTGCCCAGAAAACGCCCGAACGAGCATCTTCTGGGCAGCACCGCCCCCCCACCGCGTTGATCTGCGGGCGCCGGGCCCGTCTACTTCCCCGGCACCAGCCGCATCGCCGCGCCGCCGCCCGGGGCCAGCCAGAGCGTGTAGGTGTCGCCCTTCTTCACGCTGCGCGTTTCGTAGGCGATCTTGTGGCGGGCCTCGGTGAGATAGGTCGCGCCCTCCCCGTCCTTCCAGATCGTCGCCTTGTAGGTCTTGCCGGGTTCAAGGAAGTCGAACGAGAGCGTGACAGTGCGGGCCGCCGCGTCGTTGACGCCGCCGACGAACCATTCGGGGCTGTTGCGGTCCTTGCGCGCAAAGATCGCATAGTCGCCCACTTCACCGGCGATCAGGTGGCTTTCGGCCCAGTCGGTGGGGACATGGCTGATGAACTCCATCTCGCGCGGATACTTGTCGAGGTTCTCCACGAAGTCCGCCGCCATCTGGATCGGCGAATAGATCGCGAGATAGAGCCCGAGCTGCTTGGCGAGCGTGGAGGCCAGCGGATCGTGATGCGCGCCTTCAAGGCTCAGCACGCCCGGCGTGAAGTCCATCGGGCCGGAAAGCATCCGCGTATAGACCAGCGTCGGCTCATGGTCCGGCCCATTGGCGAAGGCACCCCAGGCGTTGTACTCCATGCCCCGCGCGCCTTCGCGGCTGACCCAGTTGGGATAAGTACGGCGCAGGCCGGTGTCCTTGACCGGTTCATGCGCGTCGATGGCGATGTGGTGCTGCGCGGCCAGCTTCACCACGTCCAGATGGTGGTTCACCTGACGCTGGCCATCATGCCATTCCATATGCGTTTCGCCCGGCTTTTCGCCGTAATGCCAGGTATCGGCAATGATGCCGCCACCATCCGCCACGTAGCCGGTCTTGACCAAAGTGACGCCCAGCTTCTCGTAGAGCGCGAAGCCCGCGTCCATCTGCTTTTCATAGATGGCGATGTTGCCGCCGGTCTCGTGGTGGCCGATCAGCACCACGCCTTTCTTCCGGGCATAGTCGGTCACCGCCTTGATGTCGAAGTCCGGCGTCGCCTCGGTGAAGCTGAAATCGCCGTGACCGAACCAGTCGCCGTCCCAGCCCTTGTTCCAGCCCTCGATCAGCACGCCGCCGAAATTATGGCGCGCGGCATAGTCGATATACTGCTTGGCGCGCGCGGTGGTGGCGCCGTGCTGGGGGCCGGTCGCCCAGATCCAGTCGCCGCGGATCATGCCCCACCAGATGCCGATATAGCGCATCGGCCTGACCCAGCTGACATCGCCCAGCTTGTTGGGTTCGTTGAGGTTGAGTTCCAGATCGTTCTCGACAAGGCCGGCCGCATTGCCGGCAATGCGGATCGTGCGCCAGGGCGTGTTGAACGGCAGATCGCGCACCACCCGCGCACCGCGTGACGAGGGCGAGAGCGTGGTGCGGAAGGTCTGTCCATCGGCCCGCTTGAACCAGTACCCGGCATAATCGACCAACGCCGCTTCGTGGAACGACAAGTGAGTGCCGTCCTCCAGCTTCATGGTGATCGGCGTATGCGCGGTGGAAACGGCGTCGATCGCGGTCTTCTGGTAGACCTGCTCGTAGCGGTTCCACTCGCCGCCAGGGATCCACCATACCTCGCCCTTGGGCACGATGGCGAACTCAGTGGTCTCGTCGGCGATCTTCATCGTCTTCATCGCCGGCTGCTCGGGCAGTTCGTAGCGGAAACCCACGCCGTTATCGAACAGGCGGAAATGCACGTCCATCAACCGGCTGCCTTGCGCGGCGGACTGGCGGAAGTGGACGGTCACCTCGTTATAGTGATCGCGCACATAGCGGCGCTCACCCCAGGGCTGCTGCCAGGTATCGTCCTCACTGCCGGTCTCGCTGCCGGAGATGGCGAAGCCGCGCACCATGTTGACCCCGTCGGTCAGCACGAAGCCCAGCTTGCTCGGCGCGATCAGCAACTTGCCCTTGCGCGACAGCGACCAGGTGGGGCGGCTGTCGTTGTCGGTGCTGACGGTAAGCACGATGGAGCCATCGGGCGAGGCGGCGGTGACGCTGGGGTGCGCCTCCTGCGCATGCACGGCAAGCGGTGCCAGAGCTGCGGCGAGGAAGCTGGCGGGGGCCAGCAGGCGGAAAGGCTTCATGCCCGTACTCCTTTTGAAACTTGTACTGATGCGGCGGCGGCCGATGCGATGCGTCCAACCAGCCGCCCGCACCCAAAAAATCCCGTCATCCCCGCGAAGGCGGGGATCCCGCTTTCCTTGCGGCCAAACGGGAGGTCGCAGAAGGAAGCGGGGCCCCCGCCTGCGCGGGGGCGACGATGGTGGGTAGTCATGGCCCGATCCCGATCGCCGACCGTTCCGGGCAAGGTCATTCCTCGATCCAGATCGCGGCCCATGCGGGGAGCATCCCTGGCGCCGCCTCGTTGACGGCGGCGAGCACTTTGCCCGTTATCGGCACATCCTGCGGCCAGGCCGCATCGCGCTCGCCGATGTTGAACACGGCCAGCACCGAACGCCCCTCCGCCGCGCGGCGCAGCACAAGCCGCGTCTCGTCGGCCAGCAGCACCTCGCACGTGCCCCGCCGCAGCGCCGCATCGTCGCGGCGCAAGTGTACGAGATGCCGCGTCAGGTGCAGCAGCGAGGCGGGGTCACCCTCCTGCCGGTCGATGGCGCGGGCCAGGTTCGCTTCGGAAAGCGGCAGCCACGGATGGCCGCTGGTGAAGCCGCCATGCTCGTCCTGCGCCTGCCACGGCAGCGGCGTGCGCACGCCGTCGCGCGAGAGGGTGAGCGGCCAGTTGGCGATGGCCTCGGGGTCCTGAAGCAGTTCGAACGGCACCTCGTCCTGCTCCAGACCGAGTTCCTCGCCCTGATAGACGATCGGGTTGCCCCTGAGCGACAGCAGCAGCATCGCCTTCATCCGCGCAAAGGCGTCGCGGTGCTCCGGTGCACACCAGCGCGAGACGGCGCGGGGGGCGTCGTGGTTCTCGAAAGCCCAGCTCGGCCAGCCGCCGTCCGTATTTGGGCCCGGTTCATCAGCCCAGAATTCCTGCGTGGCGGCGACGCGCGCGGGGGTCAGGCTCTCGGCATAGAGGAAGTCGAAGCCATAGGCGCTGTTCAGCCGCGCCGGGCCCTCAGTGAAGGCCTTCATCTCCACCCCGGCATTGAGCCCGCCGACTTCGGCCAGCGAATAAGTATCGGGATAAGAGGCGATCAGCGCCTGCAGCCGCTCGATGAAGGCCAGGAGATCCGGGTGCGACTGGTTGTAGCGCTGGATCTGGAAATCGTAGGGCCGCGTGCGCAGCTTGCCGTCCTGCGGCGCGGGCGGATTGTCGCGCAGCAGCGGGTCGTGCATCGCGTGGTTGAGCGCGTCGATGCGGAAGCCCGAAACGCCCCGGTCCAGCCAGAACTTCGCCACGCCCAGCAGCGCGTCCTGCACCTCCGGGTTGTGGCAATTGAGCTGCGGCTGCTCGGCCAGGAAGTTGTGCATGTAATACTGCCCGCGCCGCGCATCCCAGCGCCATGCGGGGCCGCCGAAGATCGACTGCCAGTTGTTGGGCGGAGTGCCGTCCGCCTTGGGATCGGCCCAGACGTACCAGTCCGCGCGCGGGTTATCGCGGCTGGAGCGGCTCTCCACGAACCAGGCGTGCTTGTCGGAGGTATGGGCATAGACCTGATCGACGATGATCTTCAGCCCCAGTTCGCGGGCCCGCGCGATCACTGCGTCGAAATCGGCCAGCGTGCCGAAGATCGGATCGACAGCGCAGTAATCGGAGATGTCGTAGCCGAAATCGGCCATCGGCGAGGCATAGAAGGGCGAGATCCACACCGCCTCCACGCCGAGGCTGGCGACATGGTCGAGCCGGGCGGCGATGCCGGGCAAGTCGCCGATGCCGTCGCCATTGGCGTCCGCGAAGCTGCGGGGATAGATCTGGTAGATGGCGGCGCCGCGCCACCACGGGGCTGTCTGGGTCATGGTCGTTTCCGGGGGGAGTGGATCAGGGTTTGGCCGCGCAGACCGCAAAGCCGAGCGGCGGCAGGTCGACGCGCACCGAGCCGGGCGCGCTGGCCGTGGCGGCGCAGGCCGTGCCCGCCAGCGTCTCGAACGCGAGCGAGGCCGGATCGACGGCGACAGCTGCTGAAACCGGCGCAGCCGAGGTGTTGAAGGCCAGCAGCACCTCGCGCCCGGTCTTGGGATCGAAGCGGGAGACGGCGACAAGGCCGGGCTTCTCCGATGCCGCGCGGGTGACCGAACGGCCGCCGGTCAAGGCGGGCGTCTTCACGCGCAAGGCGGCAAGCTGCGCGATCAGGCGATAGAGCGGATGGGCGGGATCGAA
Source organism: Sphingomonas sp. IC081 (assembly GCF_006874585.1). Lineage (GTDB taxonomy): Bacteria > Pseudomonadota > Alphaproteobacteria > Sphingomonadales > Sphingomonadaceae > Novosphingobium. The sequence continues at coordinate 396,640 of NZ_CP029761.1, read as the reverse complement.
GCTTTCGGTGGCCGTGGTCCTGGCCGAGCCGACCAGCGCCTCGCCGTTGTAGATCGCCACTTTGCTGGCGAACATGTCCTGCCGCGAAAGCTGGTCGCCGCCCGCCCCTGTAAAGCCCTGCTCGTCGCCGTAATAGATCGTCGGCACGCCGCGCAGGGTGAGCAGCATGGCATGGGCCAGTTCGTCGCGCCTGAGCAGTTCGTCCGCGCCCATCGCCGGGTTCGCGGCCTTCAGGAACATCGCCGCGCGCCCGGCGTCGTGATTGCCCAGGAACGTCGGCAATTGCATCGCCGCCCTGGCGCCGCCCTCGTAGAGCCCATCATCCTCGGGCAGGCGCGCCAGTTCCTCGCTGCTGCCGCCGCCCGCCGCCTTCAGCACCGCGTGCATGAAGGCGAAGTCGAGCACGCCGGGAAGGCCCGCATTGCGCGTCCAGCTCGCCAGCAGCGCCGGGTCGTAGTCGCCGGTCATCACTTCGCCGAACACGTGGAAGTTCGGGATACCCTTGGCCGCCGCCCGCGCCTTCATGGCGGGGACAAACGCGCGCCAGAACTGCGGGTTCACATGCTTGGCGGTATCGATGCGGAAACCGTCGACGCCGTACCTGTCGATCCAGTCGCCGTAGATCGCGATCATGCCCTCGACCACGCGCGGGTTCTCGGTGGCAAGGTCGTCCAGCCCGACAAAGTCGCCGTACTGCGCGCTTTCGCCCTTCCAGTCGGTATTGCCGCGGTTGTGGTAATAGATCGGGTCGTTGAGCCAGGCGGGCACTTTCACCCGCTCCTCGCCCCTCGGCACGTAGGGCGTATAGGCGAAGGAGGGATCGGTCATCTTCGCCCAGTTCGCCGCGCCGGCATCGCCGTCACCGGCAAAACCGGGATTGATCGGCGCTCCGGCCACGCCACCTTTGCGCGAGAACGGGTAGTCCGCCTTCGAGCGGTAGGGATAGCCCTCGGCCCTGCCCTCCTTGTACTGGATCACGTCCGCCGTGTGGTTGACGATGATGTCCATGTAGACCTTCATCCCCCGCGCATGGGCAGCATCGACCAGCGCCTTGAAGTCCGCATCCGTGCCGAAGTGCGGATCGACATGGGTGAAGTCGGTGATCCAGTAGCCGTGATAGCCCGCGCTTTCATTGCCTCTCGGCCCCTGCACCGGCTTGTTCCTGAAGATCGGCCCCACCCAGATCGCCGTCGCGCCAAGGTTCTGGATATAGCCCAGCCGCGCGGTCAGCCCCTTGAGGTCGCCGCCGTGGTAGAACGCCTTGTCGGCGGGATCGAAGCCGGTGGTGAGCCTGTCGCCCTTCATTCCGCCCGCATCGTTCGACGGGTCGCCGTTCTCGAAGCGGTCGGGCAGGACGAAGTAGATCACTTCCTGCTCCGGCGTGCGCGCGCGCAGGTCTTCCAGCGGTCCAGCCATCGCGGATGGGGCGGCAAGCGATGCGGCCAGGGTCAGGAGAGAAGGAAGCAGGCGGTTCATCTCAGGCACTCTCCGATGTTTTTCGTCCCGACGTTTTCGTCATCGTCGCCCCGAAACCCGTTCGGGGGAAGCGGAACCGGGAAGGGAGGGAGAAGGACTTCCCGGTTCCGCCCATTGCGATGCCGCCGGAGAGGAGGAGGTTCTCCGCACGGCACCGATAACTGGCCTCAGAACTTGCCCGAGCCCGGATGGGCTCAGAACTTGCCCGAGCCCGGATGGGCTCAGAACTTGCCCGAGCCCGGATGGGCTCAGAACTTGTACGTGAAGCCCGCCAGATACCGCGCGCCGTAGCGCTGGTAGTCGATGATCTGGCGGTTATCGCCCGGATTGGTGGTCACGAACGGCGCATTGGTGAGGTTCTGGCCCTGAATGTAGAGCGAGAGCCCTTCGAGCGAACTGCCCGGCTGGAAGTCATAGCCGATCTGCGCATCGACGATCGTTTCCGGCTGGGCACGGCGGCGCACGCGGTTGGCCGCGAAGCCCGAGACTTCACCGATGAAGGTCGAACGATAACGCACCGAGGCGCGGGCGTTGAAGCCCCACTTCTCGAAGAAGGCGGTCCCGTTGGCGACCCACTTCGAATAGCCCGGCAGTGCCGAGGCCGGTTCGCCCGGCGTCGGGTGGATCTTCGACTGGGTATAGGCCACCGATCCGGTCACGCCGAAGCCTTCAAGCGCCGAGGTGAAGGCGTCGAACGGGATCGTGCCCGCCACTTCCACGCCGTAGAGCTTGCCGCCCTGCCCGTTGACCGGGATGTTGATCACCGCCGTCGGCGAGATCGTGTAGCCCGCGCCCGGATCGGGCAGCGCCAGCGTCGAGCTGTCGATCACCACGTCCTGGTTGTAGACGTAGCTCTTGAGGTCCTTGAAGAAGAACTGCGCGGCGATGTAGCCCTTGGCGGCGAAATACTTCTCGAAGGTCAGGTCGAGCGCGTTGGCGCGCCAGGGACGCAGGTCCGGGTTGCCCGAGGAGCCGGTCACCTGCGCCACGCCATTGGTGAAGGTGTAGCCATATTCCAGCGAGGCGCGCATGTCGTCGAGACGCGGGCGGATGATCTCGCGCGCGGCGGCAAAGCGCACCACGAAGTCGCTGGGCATGCGCAGCGAGAGGTTGAGGCTGGGCAGCACGTCGAGATAGTCCGTGCTCGAACGGCGCACCGCGTAGATATAGGCGGGCGAGCCATTGGCATTGACCACCTGCAGCCCGGTTGCCGGATCGATGTTCGGCGCGGCGCTGCCGCCGGTCGAGTTCTGGTCGGTCCAGATCGCCTGCACGCCGATGTTGCCGGTCAGTTCCGAAGCGCCGATCTGCGAGCGGATGTTGGCCTGGAGATAGGCCGTCATAAGCTTCTCGCGGATCGCATAGCCCTTCGAGACGACGTCGCCGGTGGGGTTCGGCACGAGGTTGTAGATGCCGTCGCGGATCAGCGCGAGCGGGTTGTAGCTGATGACATTGCCCAGCCCGAGGTACTTGAGGTTGGTGGTGCCGAGCCGGTACTGCTCGGGCACTTCCACGCTGACGGTGCCGTCGGTATTGGCGGCAAGGCCGAGGAAATATTCCTCCGGCGTCAGCGTCTTGGAATGGTTGGTGTAGTTCATGCCCGCCTGGATCGAGCTGAAGAACGAGGATTCCAGCTCCTTCGTCACCTCGCTGCGAAACTGCCAGAGCTCGTCCTTGATCTTGCGGTTGTTGTAGTAGCCGTCCTGCCCGCCGTAGATCGCGGTGCCGTCGGTGCCGATCTGGGTGCCGCCCCAGCCCTGCGGGCTGGTCAGCAGGATCTGGCTCCAGTCGCCATAATCGATGTCGTGGGTGAAGGTGGTGCCCTTGGCGGCGCTGGTGAAGCCGATCGTGTCGGTGGCGCCGGTACCGGCGCGGCCGGTGCCCGAATAGCTCTCGACGTTCAGTTCGTTGCGGTCGGTCTTCGAATAGCTGGCATCGACCATCGCGCTCCAGCCATTGTCACCCTTCCAGGTGTTGTTCCAGCCGAACGAATAGAGCTTGGCGTGGCGCTGGAACACGTCGTTGCGCAGCACGCCCTTGACGTCGGAGAAGCTGCCCGCGCTGACCAGCCCGTCCTCGACCGTGTAGCCGGGATCGAGCGTGGCCGAGGACCAGTAGAGCGGCAGTTCGATGCCGCGCTTGATCTGGTTGTCCTTGAAGTTCGAATAGAAGGCATCGAGGGTCGAGGTGAAGTTGGGGCTCGGGCGCCACTGCAGGGTGCCGTTGAGGCCGAGACGCTTGAGCTTGCTCGAGGTGTTGTACGACTTCGAGCCGCCGATCACCTTGTTGCCGTCGGCCGTGTCGGCATAGCCCCAGGCGTTGAACTCCTGCACCTGGTAGGGCTCGCTGTTGTAGCTGGCGCCCAGCGCCACGCCGAGCGTGTCGTTCGCGAACTGGTCGACGTACATGCCGTTGATGCGGTAACCCTTGTCGTCCGAGCCCTTGTTGAGCTTGCCGAGGTCGGCATAGACGCCGCGCGCGCCCACGGTGACGATGCGCTTGCCGGCATCGAGCGGGCGGATCGTGCGCATGTCGACGGTGCCCGACAGGCCCTGGCCGACCAGGCTCGCCATCGGCGTCTTGTAGACGTTGACCGCGTTGATCACCTCGGAGGGATACTGATCGTACTCGACCGCGCGGTTGTCGCCGGTCGAGGTCTGCTCGCGCCCGTTCAGCAGCGTGGTCGAGAAGTCCGGCGCGAAACCGCGGATCGAGATCGCGTTGGAGCGGCCGTTGACGCGCTGCGAGGTCAGGCCCGGCAGGCGGGCGATGGATTCGGCGATCGAGGCGTCGGGCAGCTTGCCGATGTCTTCGGCCGAGACCGATTCGACGATCTGCTCGGCGCCCTTCTTCTTGTTGACCGCCGATTCAAGGCTGGCACGAAAACCGGTGACGACGATCGACTGGGTCTCGGCGTCGGAGGTAACCGTTCCCGCTTCCTGCGCAGCTGCGACGTGCGGCATGGAAACCAGGGCGATGGCGAGGGCCAACGAAGACACGGTCTTCGGGCCAGCAAGGAAAGCCAACGAAGACACGGTCTTCGGGCGCGAGATAGGGTCGTGAAGCAACATCTGTGTCCTCCTCCAAAGTGACCGGCGGATCGGGGCAAATGTGCATCCCCAAGCGCCGTGGAAGGCCCGGTGGTTGTCCACCGCGACGCTTCCGCTCTCCCCCTGCTTAGGACGGGACAGGTGAATGCATAATATGGCATACGTATACGCAAGTGCCGGTAGGCCACGCGGCGTTGCCGTTCCGCCACCCTCATGAACAGGCGCAAGCGGCCGGAATTCCAGGCATTTACGGAAGGGGAAGACAGATGGGACGCAAGCCGAGCAACAGGCCGACGAGCTTCGACATCGCCTATCGCGCCGGGGTCTCGCAGCCCACGGTGAGCCGCGCGCTGCGCGGATCGAAGTCGGTCAGCGCCGCCACCCGCGCCCGCATCGAGGCGATCGCCCGGGAGCTGAACTACTCGGTCGACAAGAACGCCTCGTCGCTGCGCTCGCAGCGTGCCAACACCATCGCGCTGCTGTTCTTCGAGGAGCAGACGCCCGACGATTCGAAGATCAACCCCTTCTTCCTCGCCATGCTGGCATCGATCACCCGGCAATGCGCGAATCGCGGGCTGGACCTGCTCATCTCGTTCCAGAAGATGGAGGACGACTGGCACGTGCGCTATCAGGACAGCCACCGCGCCGACGGGCTGATCCTGCTGGGCTACGGCGACTACACGCTTTACGAAAGCCGCCTCGAACAGCTGGTCAGGCAAGGCACGCACTTCGTGCGCTGGGGCTCGGTGGACGATCGCACTATCGGCGCGACGGTGGGCTCGGACAATTTCGGCGCGGGCAAGCTGGCGGGCGAGCACCTGATCGGCCTCGGCCGCCGGCGCATCGCCTTTCTCGGCCAGGCGGACGAGCACTACCCCGAATTCGCCGACCGCTACCGCGGCCTGTGCACCGCCATGGCCGAGGCCGGTCTTGCCTGCGATCCCATGCTCCAGCGCGATGCGATCAGCCACGAGGAACTCGGCCAGCGCGCCATGCAGGACATCCTCGACAGCGGCGCCGGGTTCGACGCGGTATTTGCCGCCAGCGACCTCATCGCCATCGGCGCGATGCGGGCGCTGGCCGCAGCCGGTCGCACGATTCCGGGCGACGTCGCGGTGATGGGCTTCGACGACCTGCCCGCCGCCAGCATGACCAATCCGCCGCTGACGACGGTGATGCAGGACCTCAAGGGCGCGGGCGAGCGGCTGGTCGAGACACTGGTCGCGCAGATCGAGGACACCCCCCTGCCCGCCCCCACCCTGCCTTCGCGCCTGATCGCGCGCGCGAGCACCCTGCCTGCCCGCTGAAGCTCTCCCCCCTCCCTCTCCCCCTCCCTCTCCCCCCTCCCTCTCCCCCACGCCTTTCCAGACCGACACCGCACGCCGGCCAAGAATGATGCCGATACTTCAATACCTTGAGGACACGACTTCCAGAAATCGACATATTCGGAAATCACAAAATACCAATTACGATTCAATTGAGAAATTTTTGCCAAAAATAATGTAATTTATACAAATAAAACTCCATGTCAATTTTACCAATATTGTCATAATTACCCCGCAATGCTATCGCCAAGCAATGGAAGTTCCGGCGCGATTCGGAATCCAAAACCCTTTCAGAACGACATGATTTCATTCACGTTCTTCCAGACAGGTCTCTGGAAGACGGTCGGTCGCGTCATCCTTGCTTCCATGCGAGAGATGAGGAGAACCGCAATGGCTTTCAGATTGCTTGCATGCTCGGCAGCACTGGCGGTGCTGATGCCCGGCGCAGCGCCGGCTTCGGAAGAAACACTCACGACCGTCGTCCGCGGCCCCTATGGCAGCCTTCCGGCCTGGCTGAGCTTCGAGGGAACCCTGCGCGAACCGCCCTATCGCGCCCGCATCGACATTTCCGATCTCCGTCTCGACCAGAGCGGCGACCAGGCCGTGATGGTTCACCGGGTCCGCATGGGCAGCGCCAAGATGTGCCGGCGCATCTACACCGCCGAACCGCAACTCGCCTACGACCCCGAACCCGCGATCCGGAATTGCCGCCGCGAGGCCGTTGCCGGCGCCGAACCGCAGATGAACTCGGCCATCGACGCGGCCCGGCGCGGCGAACGGGTCGCCTATCTGGGCATGGCGCCCGCCGGATCCTGACGGTCCGCCAACCGGACGGACCATGAAGCTGGCCGTCACGAAAGACGCGCCGGCCACGACCGAAGCGTGCTCCACCGCGCCATGGCATTCGTATGCATCTTGCCCAAGCGCGCGCCCCATGCGAGGCCCGGCGTCACACAAACGCCGGGCCGCGATGCCTTGCGGAACCAGGGAAAAGGACGTGATGGATCAGGCGGTTTCGGGCGCGATCAGGGCTGAAAAGCCGCGGCAAGGCTGGGCGGGCCTGTGGAACATCAGCTTCGGCTTCTTTGGCATCCAGATCGGTTTTGCGCTCCAGAACGCCAACATGAGCCGCGTGTTCCAGTCGCTCGGCTCCGCGATCGACGATCTTCCCGCGCTGTGGATCGCCGCCCCGCTGACCGGCCTGCTGGTGCAGCCGGTGGTCGGCCATTTGTCCGACAGAACGTGGCTCGGGCGGCTCGGACGGCGGCGCCCCTATTTCCTCGGCGGCGCGCTGCTGGCGACGCTGGCGCTGCTGGTCATGCCGGAAAGCTCTGGCCTCCTCATGGCGGCGCTGCTGCTGTGGATGCTGGACGCCAGCCTCAACGTCTCGATGGAGCCGTTCCGCGCCTTTGTCGGCGACATGCTGCGGAAAGACCAGCACACCGCAGGTTACGCCGTGCAGACCGCCTTCATCGGTGTGGGCGCGGTGGTCGGCTCGCTGTTTCCCTATGTCCTCGACCATCTCGGCGTCAGCAACGTCGCCGCCCCCGGCGGCATTCCCGATACCGTGCGCTTCAGCTTCTGGGCGGGCGGCGCCGCGCTGCTTGCCGCCGTGCTGTGGACGGTGCTGAGCACCCGCGAATATGCCCCGCACGAACTCGCCGCTTTCGACGGCGAGGACCCCTTCCACGCCCCCACCGCCGAGGCGCTTGCCGCGCGCAGCCCGCTTGGCGGCCTCGCCTGGATCGCCGCCGGTGCAGCGGTGGCGCTGGGGGTCTGGGCGTGGCATCTGGAAAAGGAAGTCTACCTGCTCGGCGGATTGCTCGCGGGCTACGGGCTTGCGGTGATCGCCGCGATCCTGCTCGCCCGCGCGGGCCGCAGCGCCTCGATGCTGGCCGGGATCGTCGGCGATTTTGCCGGCATGCCGCCGATCATGAAGCGCCTCGCCTTCGTGCAGTTCTTCAGTTGGTCCGCGCTTTTCATCATGTGGATCAACACGACCCCGGTGGTCGCGCAGTACCACTTCGGCTCGGCCGATCCGGCAAGCGCCGCCTATCAGCAGGCGGGCAACTGGGTGGGCGTGCTTTTCTCCGTCTATAACGGCGTCGCCGCCGTGGCCGCACTGGCCCTGCTGCCATGGCTCGCCCGGCGCATCGGCAAGGCCCGCACCCATGCCCTGTGCCTGACCTTCGGCGCCCTCGGCTTTGCCCTGTTCCTGGTGCTGCGCGACCCCCACCTGCTGGTGCTGGCCGAGATCGGCATCGGCATTGCCTGGGCGTCTATTCTCGCCATGCCCTACGCCATCCTCGCGAGCAGCCTGCCGCAAGCGAAACTCGGCATTTACATGGGTCTTTTCAACGTCTTTGTGGTGCTTCCGCAGCTGCTGGTGGCAACCGTGATGGGCTCGATCATGAAGGCTTTTTTCCCGCACGAGCCGATCTGGACGATGGCCTTTGCCGCCGCAACGCTGCTCGTCGCGGCTGTCGCTGCGCTGCGAATCAAGGCCCCGGCAGACTGATAGCGCTACCTTAAAACAGCGCCCTTCCCGACACCCTCGGCAATCCGCCATTTACCGCGATTCCCGGCGCTTCCGATGGCTGCGCGTTGACTTTCATGTCCGACAAATATAATTGTCCGATAAATAAGACATCTGCTTATTGGGAGGGATACGTGGACCTGAAGCTTCGCACCGCATTCCGTGCGTCCAGCGCGCTCGCCATCGCACTTGGCGTGCAGGCGCTTTCGCAGCCGGCATTTGCACAATCGACCGACACTGCAGCAGCCGACCAGAGCACCGCCGAAAACGACGCCATCGTTGTCACCGGCCTGCGCGCCTCGCTGCGGGACGCGCTCAACGCCAAGCGCGCGCAGACCGTCGTCACCGAGCAGATCAGCGCGAAGGACATCGGTGCCCTGCCCGACGTCACCATCGCCGATTCGCTGGCCCGCCTGCCCGGCGTCACCGCCACGCGCGATCGCGGCAACGCCAGTCAGGCGGCCGTTCGCGGCCTCGGCCCCCGCCTCGTGCTCGGCCTCATCAACGGCCGCGAGGTCGCCTCGTCCGAGCCCGACCGCAACGTCCGCTGGGAAATCTACCCCTCCGAAATCGTCTCGGGCGTGACCGTCTACAAGTCGCAGGCCGCCAACGTGATCTCGGGCGGCGTCGCGGCCACCATCGACATCCGCACCGTGCGCCCGCTCGATTACCAGGGCCCTGCCCTCACCGTGCGCGCCGGCGCGCTCTACAACGACGGCGGCAAGGACATTCCGGGCTATTCCGGCTGGGGTTCGCGCGGCAGCGCCCAGTACATCGGCCACCTGACCGACAATCTCGCGGTTGTCGTGGGCGGCACCTTCCAGCGCCAGAAGAACGGCTACAACTCGTTCCAGGGCTGGGGCTACAACACCTACGACGTCAACGGCGCCTCGGCCCCCACGCTGAACGGCGAGCCGGTCAACGCCCCCTGGGGCGCGCAGACCGAGATCAAGGCTCTCAAGGAAACCCGCTGGTCCACCACCGGCGCGATCCAGTGGAAGCCGACCACCGACTGGGACATCAACCTCGACGTTCTCTACTCCAAGGTGAAGATCGACGAGAACCAGGCGCAGCAGTGGTACGGCCGCTCGAACGGCTGGGGCGACTGGGGCGGCACCATCGGCGCCCCCGGCGACATCTACCAGGACGGCAGCTACACCCTCTCGGGCAACACGATCACCGGCGCGACGCTGAACAACTACTCGTCGGTCACCAACGCGATCGCCAAGTACACCGAGGACAAGAACCTCTTCGTCACCGGCCTCAACGCCAAGTACGACGACGGCGACTGGACCGTGAAGTTCGACGCCTCGTACTCGCGCGCACGCCGCGACAATTCGTGGGGCGCGCTCTACGTCGACATGTGGCCCGAAAGCACGACGTTCGCCACCGGCCGTAACCAGGTGCCCAGCGTCTCGGTCAGCGCGAACACCGCCGACCTTTCGAACCAGGTCGTCTCGGGCGGCCAGTATGACGGCCCGCAGCGCCTCAAGGACGACCTCGGCGCCGGTCAGGTCGACATCTACCGCCATCTCGACAGCGGCTTCTTCACCGGCTTCGGCGCGGGCCTGCGCTATTCGAACCGCGTGAAGAGCTACGATGCCTACAGCGCCTCGGTCTCGGGCAGCGGCACGATCGATTCCTCGTACCTCACCGCCTTCGACGTCCACGGCTTCGACGTGCCCACGCTCGTCTGGGGCAACTACAAGACGCTGGCCGCCGAGTACCTCACCATCGGCACGCCCGTGCAGGACAAGTCGAAGTACTGGCGCGTCAAGGAGGACAACTTCGAAGGCTACCTGATGTCGGACTTCGCGGGGTCCTTCTTCACCGGCAACCTCGGCGTGCGCTTCGTCAACGTGGCGACCCACTCGAACGCCTTCTCGGGCCGCACCTACTGGGACGGCACGCAGAACGTGACCGAGTATTCGCCGGTCAACGACAACAGCAAGTACTTCCGCGCGCTGCCCAGCCTCAACCTCAACTTCGACCTGACCGACACGCTCAAGCTGCGTGCCGGCGCCGCCCGCGTGATCTCGCGTCCGCCGCTCGACGAGCTGCGCGCCAGCCTCGCGCTCAGCAACTATCCGCCGACCAACACCGCCTCGGGCGGCAACCCCTACCTGAAGCCGCTGATGGCGACGCAGGGCGACCTCAGCCTCGAGTGGTACTTCCACAAGGATGCGATGATCGCCGTCGCCGGCTACTACAAGGACGTGTCGAGCAACGTCGGCTATACCCAGACGCAGCAGGTCATCGGCGGCGAGACCTACACCGTCACCTCGCCGGGCAACGGCAAGGGCGGCCATGTCGCCGGTGTCGAAGGCACGATCCAGACGCCGTTCTACTTCCTCGGGATCGACAACTTCGGCCTCTACGCCAATGCCAGCTACGTCGATTCGAACATGAAGGAGCTGGCGCCGGCCAGCAATCCGTTCCCGGCGGTGGGCCTCACCAAGTTCACCGGCGAGTTCGATCTCTGGTATTCGGGCCACGGCATCGACGCCCGCGTCGCGCTCAAGCACCACAGCCCGTTCACCGTGATCTACGGCTGGGATGCCTCGCAGCTGACCCGCCTCGAATCCGAGACGACGCTGGGCGCCAGCGTGTCCTATGCGATCAACAAGAGCATCTCGGTCCGCTTCCAGGCGAACAACCTGACCAACCAGGTCGCCCGCTTCTACTGGAACAACGACCCCGACCAGATCGCCCGCTACGAGAAGTATGGCCGCAGCTATCTGGCGGACATCACCTTCAAGTACTGATCTTCCAGATCGGGCCGCGCCTCCATCGCGGACCTATAACCGGCCCGCCCATACGGGCCGTAACCTCGAAAAGGGGCGCCAACTCCTCCCGGCGCCCCTTTTTTCGCGCCTGCTGCCTTGGCAAAAGCGCCGCCGGTTTGTGCAAAAGTGTAACCTTGTGGCGCAAAATCATCACCTTGCGGCGCCCCATCACGCGCAGCCCGCGCATCCTGGGCTCAAGCGGCAGCAGGCCTGCTGAAAACCCGATGAAACGGCGATTCCAGGCCCTTCCGGCAGGGCGGACAAGGGCCTGCGCAGCACCCCGCCCGCCCGGCCGCTGCCCCAAAATCGCCACGAACCGGCCGGCGCCATGACGAAGCTGTCACATTTGTGAACGCCGACATTACGGCCCATTAATTTTGAGTACACCCTTGAACGACCATAGCAAATTCATCCCAAGGGGTTGCTCGACAAACATATCACCCCCCGAAATGCCCGAGCAACATGGCAGAAACGAACCAAGCAAAGCACCGCAGGTCGAGTAATACTCGATTTACTGGCCGATGAACGCCGCCCTTTGGATCTATATTTATAATGGAATTATGAGGAATCTTATGAAGTACATCGTTCTTTCGGCTGCCGCCGCTCTCGCTGCTTCGGCTTCGGTCCCCGCCTTTGCGCAGGACGGCGAGCCTTTCACGGGCCCGCGCGCCGGAATCACCATGGGTTTCGACAAGATCCAGGGCGATGAAGGCTTCTCGTACGGCGTCAACGCCGGCTACGACATCGGCGTTGCCCCCCGCATCACCATCGGCCCCGAAGTGACCCTCGGCGACGCCACCACCGACAGCGCCGCGACCGACGTCAGCCGCGATCTCACCGCCTCGGTGCGCGCCGGTTACGTGGTCACCCCGAAGGTCCTCGCCTTCGCCAAGGTCGGCTACACCAACACCCGCTTCGAGCCGGTGGCCGGCGGCAACTACTCGCTGGAAGGCGTGCGCTACGGCGGCGGTCTGGAATACTCGGTGACGCCGAAGACCTACATCTCGGCCGAATACCAGCGCACTGAATACGAATCGAACTTCGGCGGCCGTGACGCCGGCGTGGTCGGCATCGGCTACCGCTTCTAAACACTTCCGACCCGCCACCGAGACGGGAAGGCAACAGGAACGGGAAGGGTTGTCCCCCGGGACACCCTTCCCGTTTTTGCGTGTATCAGCCTGCCCCCTTCCCGGCGGCCTTCCCGGCTAACTCCCTGAAGGCTGGTTACTTTGCCGTCTTGGCGTACGACTTCGACAGGAAGTCCATCGCCGGCAGCACTTCGTGGCGCTTGAGGTCGAACCAGGCGGCGTTTTCCCAGTTGGAGCCGGTGCCCCAGCGGGTCTTGCACTGGGTCGAGACCCAGTCCGGCGCCCAGTAGACGACACCGTTGCCGCCCGCATCCACCACCGTCTGCGTCAGGTCCTCAAGATACTTGAGCTGGCCCTTGGGGGTCGCCGGATAGCCGGGGATCAGCGAATCCGTGCCCAGCAGGTTGGTCGAGGCATCGGCGCTTTCCTCGGTGAAGGGATAGGCGGTCTCCACCACCATGACATCGGCGCCGTAGCGCTGGTGCGCGGCCGCAATCACCTTGGCGAGGCCCGACAGGTTGTAGGTCGACCACTTCGAATAATAGCTGATGCCGATGATGTCGTAATCGAGCACGCCCGCCGCCGTGGCATCGTCGAACCAGGGCAGCACGTTCTCGGGCTGGGCGATGTGAAGCATGACCTTGATCGGCTTGCCGGTGGCCTTCGATGTCTCGCGCACGGCGGCAACACCCGCGTTCAGCAGGCTGGCATTGCGCTTCCAGTCGATCGCCCTGGCCTTGACCCCGCCCATGACCTCGGGATTGGTCTCGTTGCCGACCTGCACCAGTTCGGGCAGCTGGCCCGCCGCATCGAGCCTGGCCAGCACCTCGCGCGTGTAGTCATGCACCGCGGCGATTTGCTGCTCGGTGGTCATGCCCGCCCAGGCCTTGGGGACGATCTGCTTGTCGCCGTCAGCCCAGTCGTCCGAATAGTGGAAGTCCAGCAGCACTTCGAGGCCCGCCGCATGGGCGCGGCGCACGGTCTTGAGCACGTCCTCGTAGTTCGAATAGTGCGTCCACTCCGGGTCGTTCCAGATGCGCACGCGCATGATGTTGCCGCCCTTCTGCTTCAGCAGCACGAAGGGATCGACCGGCTTGCCCTTCTCGCGGAAGACCGCGCCGCAGTCCTCCATCTCGTTGGCGAACGACAGGTCGGCGCCGAGGTAGAGCTTGTCGGCCGCCTTTTCAGCCGCAGGGGCCTGAGCAGCCGACAACAGGGTGGCAGCCGCAAGCGCGGCGCGGATGGCTTTCATGGAATGCATGTCCTTCAGGAATGGAAGCTGAGGTCGATGGCCGCGCTGGCCAGCCCCGCGCCCGAGACGGTAACGCGCACCGCCCCGCTATCGCCGGTGCCCTGCACGATGGCCTGCGCGAGCCCGTTGAACGCCTTGCGCGTCGAGCCCTTGTCCGGCTCGGTCGAGGTCGGATTGCCATTGCCGAGGCCGATGATTGTGCCCGGGCCGGACACCGCGAACGTCAGCGCACTGTCGGCGGTCGGCACCACATTGCCCGCCTTGTCGAGCACCTCGATCCGCAGCATCGCCGCATCGGCAATCGCGGCGGTATAGCGCTTGCGGTCGGCCGTCACGCGCAGCCGGGCCGGAGCGCCTGCCGTCACCCGCATGTCCTGCGCGGCGAGCTTGCCGCCGTTGTAGCCGCGCGCCTCCAGCTTGCCGGGGGCGTAAGCCACCTGCCATTCGAGGTGGCCGTTACGCGGCATGGTCTTGCGGCCAAGGCTCTTGCCATTGAGCAGGAGTTCGATCTCCTCGCAGTTGCCGTGCGCCCAGACCGGGATCGGCTGGCCTTCGCGGCCCGCCCAGTTCCAGTGCGGCAGCAAGTGCACCAGCGGCTGGTCCGGCCGCCACCAGGCGCGGTAATAATAGTAGTTGTCCTTGGCGAAGCCGCAGCTGTCCATCGCCCCGAAGTAGCTCGCAACGCTGGGGAACGCCGGATAGGGCGTGGGCTCGCCGCGGTAGTCGAAGCCGGTCCAGATGAAGCCGCCGGCGATATAGGGCGCGTTGGCAACGATGGTCCACCATTCCTCGGCGGTGGAGGCCCACCAGGGGTGCTCGGTGTCGTAGGCCTTGACCACATGGCGCGCGGCGTCGTTCTCGTAGGCGCCGCGGGTGGAAACGGTGCTGCCCGTCTCGGTGCCGATCACCGGCTTGTTCGGGTGGCGCTGGTGCCAGGCCGGGATCTTGTCAGTGCGGTAGTTGAAGCCGACGACGTCCACCGCCTCGGCGGCGCCGCCGTCCCAGCCCTGATCCATCGCCTGGGTGGTGAGGCGCGTGGGATCGAGCGCCTTGCAGCGCGCGACCAGTTCGGCCGAGATGCGGCGGCCACGCTCGCTGCCCTGATGGCCTTCCTCGTTACCCACCGACCACAGGATCACGCTGGGGTGGTTGCGCGAGGAGAGGATCATCCGCTCCAGCTCGTCCATCGCTTCCGGGTTGGTGGTGTTGAGCCGCGTTTCCGCGATCATCATCATGCCCTTGCGGTCGCAGATGTCGAGCAGCGCCTGCGCCGCCGGATTGTGCGCGCTGCGCCAGGAATTGACGCCCATCTCGATCGAGCGGTCGACCCGCCATGCGTGCAGCGCATCGGGGATCGCACTGCCGACCCCGGCGTGGTCCTGATGGTTGCACACGCCCATCAGCTTCACGTTCTGGCCGTTGATGGTGAAGCCCTTCACCGCATCGAAGGTGACGGTGCGAATGCCGAAGGGCGTCTCGGTGCGGTCCGTCACCGCGCCGTCACGCAGAACTTCGGTGATGAGCGTGTAGAGCACCGGGCTTGCGGGCGACCACAGCTGCGGCGCGGCGATATGGGTCTCCTGCGCGGTCTCGGTCCGGCCGAGCGGCGCCAGTTCCACCTGCCGCTCCGCCGCGCGCGCGACCTCGCGGCCTGCACCGTCGCGGACCGTCTGGCGCAGCGTTACCGCCAGCGTGCCCTCGGACTGGTTGGCAAGCGTCGTCGCCAGCGAAACCCGGGCACCTTCCGCGTCGATCTCGCTGCGCACGCAGGTGCCCCACTGCGGCACGTGGGCGGCATCGGCGCTGACGAGGTGAACGTTGCGATAGATGCCCGCGCCTTCGTAGAACCACCCCTCGCCCAGCGAGGCATCGACGCGCAGGGCCAGCTGGTTCGGCCCGCCCTCGTAGTCGAGGAAATCGGCGATATCGACCTTGAACGGCGCATAGCCGCTCTCGCTGCCGCCCGCCTCGAAGCCGTTGACGAAGACCTTGCAGGCGCGGAACACGCCGTCGAACTCAAGCCAGACCGCGCGGCCCTTGTCTGCCGCACCGACAGGCAGACGCAGGCGATACCAGCCCACGCTGTTTTCCGGGAAGGCGCGGCCGATCGCCTTGAAGCCATGCGCGGCAACGGCATCGGCCTTGTCTTCCGGCGCGGGCGCGGCGGGCGGCGCAAAAGGCAGGTCCACCGCCCAGTCGTGCGGCACCGAGACGGGCGACCAGCCGCTCTCGTCGAAATCGGCGACGGCTGCCGGAGAGGTGACAACGCCGGGCTTGGCATACGTGCGCTGGTTGATGCCCCAGTCGAAATCCTTGGCCATGTCGGCCGCATGGCCCATGTGGAAACGCCAGCCCCGGTCGAGCAGCCAGGTACGGCGCGGACCGGCCGCAGCGGCAGCGGCGACCGCTTCCGTTCGCGCGCACGCAATCTGCGGCAGCGTCGTCGCCGCCAGACCGGCTGCGCCAAGCGCCATGGCCTTGCGGCGGTCGGTCGTCAGAATCCGGGGCCGGACGATTTGGGGGGTGTCGGTCATGTCTTTCAGGGGCTCTCTTACGTGTCGCTGAGGCAGCTGTTCTCGGCACAGTCGGGAGCCCGCCCGATCACGCGCGTGACCGGGCCCATGCAGTTCAGGCTCCCCACTCTTCGCTTATTTGTATGATATATATGTTCAGGACGGTCAACCGCCCTGCCCACCCATCAGCCCGCGCTTTCGTTGTGGTGGATGGCGCCGAGGACATCGACGATGATCTTTTCCATCCGCGCGCGGGCCAGGTGCGGGTCGCGGGCCAGGATCGCGCGCATCACCCCCTCGTGCGCATCGAGGTCGGCGCTGCGCCCGACGATGCGGTTGGTGTAGTGGATAGAGGTCTTGAGCGCGGTGGAAACCACGTCGCGGAACTGCCCGAAGAACGGATTGCCCGAGGCCTTGAGAATGGCGACATGGAAGGCGACGTCCGCCTCCAGTACATCGTCCTGCCCGGCCTCGGCGGCCTGCATGCGCGCGAAGCCCGCCTCGATCAGCGCCCGCCCCTCCTCGCTGGCCGCCTGGGCCGCCAGCGCCGCTGCGGCAGGTTCGATGGCGACGCGCAGCTGGCTGAACTGCCTGAGCAGGTCGATGGAAAAGCGCCGCTCCAGCATCCAGCGCAGCACGTCGGTATCGAACAGGTTCCACTGGCTGACCGGCAGGATCGAGGTGCCCTGCCGGGGCCGCGCGGTAACGAGGCCCTTGGCAGTGAGCATCTTCACCGCCTCGCGGGTGACCGAGCGGCTCACCCCGTGCTGCTGCGACAGCTCCATTTCGGTGGGAAACGAACGCCCCGTCCAGGTGCCGCCGACGATCTGCGAGCCCAGACGGTCGAGCAGCCCATACGTAAGATTGCGCCCCAGCGCGTCGCGGTTTTCCTGCGGGTCTACGGGCATGACAGTCGCGGCATCCTCACTATTTCAGAGCGTGATCCGTTCGTTCCGAACCGAAGGCCGCTCTACTTATCGTTTGTTTGTCGCGTTTTCCGAGTCACCAGGTGATTCCACCTGGTTAGAAAACGCTCTATCTCTTTAATCATATAAAAGGGCATTACTGGACCTTGGCAAGCGGAAACGGGGCAGGATTTCGCGCAAGCAGACTTGCAAGCCACGCCCGACGCCGCCAAGCAGCGGCCATGCGTATTGCCCTGTTCGAACCCGAAATCGCCGGAAACGTCGGCGCCGTCATGCGCCTCGGCGCCTGCCTTGGCGCGACCGTGGACCTGATCGAGCCGATGGGCTTCGAATGGGACGACAAGCGCGTGCGCCGCACCGCGATGGACTATATCGACCACGTCGCCATCACCCGCCACGCCGACTTCGAAGCCTTCCGCGCCACCGTGGGTTCCAGCAGGCTGGTGCTGTTCACCACCAAGACCACCCGGTCGGCCTATGCGTTCGAATATAGAGCCGACGACATCCTGCTGTTCGGCAAGGAAAGCGCGGGCGTGCCGCAATCGGTCTCCGACATCTGCGACGAGCGGGTGCGCATCCCGCTGCGCGCCGAAGTCCGCTCCCTGAACCTCGCCACCGCCGCCGCCCTCGCACTGGGTGAGGCGCTGCGCCAGACGGGAAGCCTGCCGGGCTGAGGCAGAACGGTTCAGAAGAAAAGGGCAGTTTCCGGGGGATGATCCCCCGGACCCTCGGAGCGTCCACCTTGCGCCCTGCTCTTCACGTTGCGCTCTCATTGTTGAGGACGGCGAAAGGGCCTTCGGCCACGCGAGATAGCAGTTATCGACTACCGTTCTTTGCCTGCGAAACGGCAGGAATGTTGGGGGAGCCAGAGGTCGCCCCACCCACCCCGCTCATCCTGAGCCTGTCGAAGGATGGAAGCCTTGCGCCCCGTCTCGGGGGCTTCGACAAGCTCAGCCTGAGCGGGTGGCGGGGGCGGCTTTGGGTGGTTAGCGGCCCTTTCGCTTTGAAGGCAGCGAAGGCTGTTGCCGCCGTTCGGCCGTCTCGATTGCGACCTTGATAAGGTCGACCGCCACTTCCTTGCCGAAGGTGTTGACCGTCATTGGGCCGTTGTCGGGTATGCTCACATCGAACACCACATCGCTGTCAACTGATAGGATTTCCAGACGGATACCGTCGAAGGCAATATCACTTGCCCATTGGTATCCCACTGTTTGACTGCCGACTGTCATCGTGCCCATTTGATCTTCTTACAGCCCGCAAACCGTGTCCGCTATCGGGAAAGAACCGAGAGGCGCACTATGACCAAAATGGGGCGCACCCTGTCATTCCGCGTTTTATCCCACCCCGCTCAGGCTGAGAGATCAGCTACGGAGCGTATCCGGAAAGTCCGCCCCGCCCCCAAAAAAAACGGACCCGGCACGCCCCTCCCCTTGCGGAGCGTACCGGGTCCAACCTGACGGGCGAACGCCCTGCCGCCATCCGGTCCATGCCCCCATGAACCGGCGCGGCAGGGGCGATGCCGGCGATCAGGCCATCAGCACCTTGTCGAGCGCGAGGCGGAACTTCTGCATTTCTTCCGCAGAACCCACCGTCACGCGCGACATCGTCGGATAGGCGCTCCACGAACGGCCGATCTGCACGCCTTGCGCCAGCAGCGCCTCCATCATCGCCTTGGGCGGCTTGCCGCCCCAGTCGACCATGAACATGTTCGCATGGCTGCCCGGCAGCACCTTGAGACCGCGCTTCTCGACATGGGCGATGCTGGCCTCGCGCGCGGCGATCATCTGGTCGCGGCGGGCCTTGATCTGGTCGGCCAGCGTCAGCGAGGCGGTGCCGCAGGCCACGGCCGTCATCGGCAGCATTGAGGTGACCTGCCCGCCGTCATAGCGCATCATCTTCTCGTGCAGCGCCTTGGACCCGAGCGTCAGGCCAAGGCGCATGCCCGCCATGCCGAACAGCTTGGAGAACGTGCGCATCACCAGCACATCGTCGCGCGAGGCGGCGAGCTTGGCGGCGTTTTCGGTGCCGGCGAAGTGGATGTACGCCTCGTCCACCAGCAGCACCGCGTCCTTGGGCTTGTTCTCGGCCAGCCAGACGATGTCGGCAATCGGCGTCAGCGTGCCGGTCGGGTTGTTGGGCGAGCAGATGTAGTAGAGCCCGGCGTTCGGATCGGCGGCCAGCATGGCCTTGACGTCATGGCGGTAATCCGAGGTGAGCGGCACCTTGGTGACCTTGGCGCCGATCCAGGCACCGGTGCGCCAGATCGATTCGTAGGTCGGGTCGGCGGTCACGATCCCGCGCGAGGGCGAGGCGAAGGTGATCGCGGTGCGGCTGAGCGGGTCGCTCGACCCCGGCCAGGCGACCACGTGGTCGACCGGAATGCCCTCGACCTGGGCGACCGCCGCAAAAAGCTTGGCGTGGTCGTCGTTGGGCTCGTAGCGGTTGCCCTGCGAGACGATCGCCATGGCCGCCTGCGCGCCGGCCGGGAACGGACCGGTCCAGCACTCGTTGGCGCCGATGCGCACCGCGCCCGCCACCGCCTTGGCCGCCTGCTGCGCGCTGGCCGGCATGACCTGCATCGCCGCCATGCCGCCGCCCAGCAGCGCCGCGATCCTGCCCAGGTTGCGGCGCGAATAACCGCGCGCCAGCAGGTCCTGCGTTACCTCTTCACCGCCGATACGCTCGGCCAGCATGTCTTGCTCAAGCTGCATCTTTCAAACTCCTTCGCGAAACAGGTGGTTTTTCCGTCAGATTTTCAGAGCATTGTGGAACATGACCATGGAGATCACGATCAGGTAGACGCCGAAGATCCGCTTCAGCATGCGCGGCTCCAGCCAGTGCGCGGCGGCCACGCCGAGCGGCGCGGTCAGGACCGACATCGAGGCGATGGCGAGCGTCGCCGGCACGTTGACGAAGCCGAGCGAGCCCCAGGGCAGGCCCTTGTCGTGCAGGCCGATGATGGCAAAGCCGATGGCGCTGGGAATGGCGATCAGCGTACCCACGCCGGACGCCGTGCCCACCGCCTTGTGGATCGAGCGGCCGCACAGCGTCATCACCATGATCGCGATGGTGCCGCCGCCGATGCCCAGCAGCGAGGAAAACGTGCCGAGGCCGCCGGCAATGCCGACCCGCAGCATGCCGGAGGGCATCTGGTCGGTGATCACCTTGTCGCCCACGCGCGGGACCAGGAAATTGAGGCTCATCAGCAGCACGCCCGAGGCGAAGACCATGGTGAGCACCTTGCCGTCGACATGGCTGGCCAGCAGCACGCCGACACCGTCGCCCAGGATCACCCAGGGCGCCCAGGACTTGAGGATCTCGAAATCGACCGATCCGCGCTTGGCATGGCTCATGACCGAGCGGATCGAGGTGACGATGATGGTCGCCGCCGAAGTGCCGATGGCGACATGCGCGTATTGTGCATGGTCGCCGCCCAGCAGCGGCAGCATCAGCAAAAGTGCGGGGACTACAATGAAGCCGCCGCCGATCCCGAACACGCCGCCGGCGAACCCGGCGACAAGGCCGGCCACCAGCAGTCCGACCGCGGGGATCAGCCAGCCCATTTCAGATAGCATCACAAGCGCAACTCCCTGAAAACTCGAAATAGATGGGTGCTGCATCCGGGGGCGGACGCAGCACCCTTCAGATGGTATCGATCAGAATTTCACGGTGACGCGGCCATAGTAGTATCCACCATTGATACCGTAGGGCGAAATGGTGGGATATACGTTGGACGCATAAGAACTTGACCCGGAAGCCAATTGCGCGGCACGGATATTTTCGTAGGAGCGCTTGGTCGGATACTTGTTGAACAGGTTGTTCGCGCCGATCGAGAGCTTGATGCTCTCGGTCGCCTTCAGGCCCAGTTCGAGGTCGGTGATGAACGCCGACTTGACCGGCACCTTCAGGTCCTGCCCCGCGATCGGGCTGCCGCCCGGCGCGGTTTCCAGCGCATAGACCTTCGAATAGTAGCTTTCGCGCAGGTTCACCGAGAACAGGCTCGATTCCCAGTACGCCCCCAGCGTCGCGCGGACCTTGGGGGTGCTGTGCTCCAGCGTGGCGACGCTGTAGCTGCTGATCAGCGCCGAGCGCGCGGGATTGACGGTGCTGGTGTAGAGCGCATCGGGCAGGCTGGCGATCTTCTTGACCTTGTTCTCGTTGTAGTTGGCCGAGAGGGTCCAGTTCACCATGCCGATGCCGGTCGGCATGTCGTAGGAGGCCATGAAGTCCACGCCGCGGGTGCGCATGTCGGCGCCGTTGACGAAGGTCTGCACGGCCACGGTGCCGCTGGTGTTGCGGTTGCCGTTGACGTCGGTCAGCACGTAGCTCGGGATCTCGCCGCCAAGCGCCGTGGAAACCGCGTCGTAGACCGCCTGCTGGTTGTAGAGATTGTAGTTGTCGGCCGTGTAGGGCACGCAGCTGCTGGCATTCGAGCCCGAGTAGCCCTGGGGGCAATACTGGCCGTTGAAGCCGTAGAACGAGCTGGAAATCATGATGCGGTCGCGGATCTCGATCCAGTAGGCATCGATGGTGACGCTGACCCGCGAGCTGGGCGTGAAGACCACGCCGGCGCTGAAGTTGGTCGACTTTTCAGGCTTGAGACCGCCGAAGCCGAGCGAGGCGGCCGCCGCCGAGTTGGCCGGAAGCACGCCCGCCACGCCGTTCGGCGCCACGTTGATGCCCGAATAGAAACCTTCCGCCAGGGTCGGCGCACGGAAGCCGGTCGAAACCGTGCCGCGCACCGCGAACATGTCGGAAATGTCGTAGCGCGAGGTCAGCTTGAACACGGTGGTATCGCCGAAGTCGCTGTAGTGCTCGTGACGCACGGCCCCGTCGACCAGCCACTCGGGCGTGGGCTTCAGGGAAATGTCGAGGTATTGGGAGAAGTTGGTGCGGTGGTAATTGCCCGCATTGTTGGGACCATAGCCGAAGAACGACTGCGCGCCCGAACCGTAGTAGGAAGCCGGATCGCCCGCGACGATGCCGTAAGTCTCGCGCCGCCATTCGAGGCCGCCGGCGATGTTCACCGGCTCGGCCAGACCGATGTCGAGCGGGTAGGTCAGGTCGAGCGTGTTGCTCCACTGCGAGGCCTTGAAGTCGCCGTTGTGGAACTCGGTCGGGGTGAAGCCGGTGTCCCTGTAGAGCGTGGCGTTGGCCGAATTCTCGACATAGACCTTGACCACATCGTCGCCATAAGTCGAGGCGAGGTCGAAACCGAGGTCCCCGAACATGCCCTTGACGCCGCCGGTGAACGAATAGTCCGTCTCGCGCACCGCTTCGAGCGGGGCGAAGCCGGTCGGGAACAGCGGCACGCCGGCGGCCGAGACGACGATGCCGGGGGTGCGGTAGTTCTCGTAGGCGCGGGCGTATTTGTGGCCGTAGCTGCCGAAGCTGTAGACCTCGAAATCGCCCGATTCCCAGCCTGCATCGTACATCGCGGTGGTCTGTTCGATCTCGGGATCGCCGGCGATGCGGTTGACGTAGGGGTAGTTGGACGCGTTGACGAGGTCGGGATACTTGGTGAGGTTGCCGGTCGCCACCGAATTGCTGCCGTAGACGCGCGGGTCGACGTCGCCGCGGAAGCTGAAGCCCTTCTTCTTTTTCTGCACGGTCACATTGACGTGCGAATTCTCGATCGGCGCGAAGCCGACATTGCCCGAGACGCTGTAGGTATCGCCGCCCTGGTCCATGTACTGGCCGGCCGTGCCGCTGAGCATGCCGCCGTGGTCGGAATCCTTGAGGATGATGTTGATGACGCCGGCGATGGCGTCGGTGCCGTACTGCGCGGCAGCACCGTCCTGGAGCACTTCGATATGGCCGATCGCATCGGTCGGGATGAAGCTCATGTCCGGCGCCGCGCTGCCCCCGTAGGGACCGCCGGCGATCGAGACGTTGGCCGTGCCGTGGCGGCGCTTGCCGTTGATCAGGATCAGGGTGTGGTTGGGCGACAGGCCGCGCAGCTTCATCTGCAGGTTGTGCGCCTGGAGATCGCTGCCGAAGGCCTGCGCCTGGATCGAGGGAAGGTTCTGCGCGAGGCTCTGGACCAGGTCCGGCTGGCCGGTCCGCCCCAGCGCCTCGCTGGTCATGATCTGGATCGGCGCCGGGCTTTCGGTAGCCTTCATGCCGATCGTGCGTGTGCCGGTGACGATGATCGCGCCGGTGGCGGTGTCTGCCGCTTCGCTCGCCTCTCCCTCGACCGGCTCGTCCGCCAGTGCCGGGGCGGACCCCATGATAAGCGCCGCTGCCAGCGCCGATGCCGATACGGATACCCTGTACTTCATCTAGGCCCCCTTGCCTGGTTCATGTCCACGGTTACGGCCTCTCCCTGTGTCTCGCGGTCGCCTCCTCCCCGATGACGGGCGCACTTTCCCGCAGCCGCCGAAACGCACCCGGCAGCCGGCCAACAGCACCTGGGCTGTCCGGAAAGGGCGTGCACGCAAGCAGCGCCGGGCCCGGCCCCTGCGGGCGGCCAGTACGTGCTCGGGCGAAAACGCCGCGAAATCTGTTCGATCGGGAAACGGTATCCCCGCAGGCGGCCCGGACGATCGCGCCATGGCGACATCCCATCGGGCACGCCGAGACGGCGATCACCTCATGGCGAGGTCCTGGTCATGCAGGATGACGCTCCTCCTGTCGGCATCACGGCCGCAGCAGGTCGCCCGGAGCAAGGCTCCGCCTCATGGACACACTAAGATGCGACCACGTTCCCTGAAATTTTTCTATGTCTATTTGAAAAGCACCAAAAACGATTTCATCAATGCGTAATCAACGCCGATATAGGCACGCGAATTCCCGAAGAACATTGACCAGCCCCCTCATAAAGTTGGTCCTGCGTGTTTCCTTCGGACATCGACCCCTGGAAATATTATTTTGTAATATTATTTCGTTTCTGTTGCTCGACCGTATTTGAAATTTTTCGCGTGTCAACGCGGTGTGAGGTCAATTTTGCCCACTCAAGATTATGTGCGCCCAGCGTCAAATTGATCGCAAACGAATGCACTTCGAAACGGCATATTCTGCCGCGCGGCCCGGCGCAAAAGGCCATCCCGTCGCCCACTTTTTACTGGAACGAACGTCTCATGAATGGGACATTCCCGCCTCTATCCGGACTCGCCCGGAATTGCGTCCGGACTGCAATCGATAGCAGGATCACCGCGCCTGAATCGATACCTTGCGGCTCTGTGAAGCGGCGGGTCATGACGGCGGAGAAGGACGACTGAGAATGGCCAGCGACAAGCTGAATCACAGCGATCAGGTCATGCACACCGTGCAGCAGGGCAATGCCGCGGCGGTGTCCGCCGTGGCCGCATCCTGGTGCCGCTCCGCGCTGCATCACGGTCTCGACCCCGCCGCCTCGCGCAAGGGCGAGCGAATCGGCGGCACCTCGCTCACCGCCCTGCGCGAAAACAGCGGTGAACTGATCGCCGCGGCCACCCCCGCGCTCGACCAGCTGTTCGGCAGCGTCGGCCGCACGGGATGCTGCGTCATCCTCTCCAACATCGACGGCGTGGTGATCGAGGCGCGCACCGGCGCCAGCGACGTGGCCCTGTTCGATTCGATCGGCCTGGCCCCCGGCGGCCAGTGGGGCGAGGCGGCCGAGGGCACCAACGGCATCGGCACCTGCCTTGTCGAGCAGCGCCCGGTGACGATCCTGCGCGGCGAGCATTTCGCCAGCCGCAACATCGGCGTCAGCTGCATGGACGCCCCGGTCTTCGATCCCGAGGGACGGCTGGTCGCCGCGCTCGACGTCTCGAGCGCGCGGGCCGACCACGGCGAGGCAATGGCGACGATGATCGCCGCGCTGGTACAGGACGCGGCCCGCCAGATCGAGCGCGACTACTTCTGCATGCGCTATGCCGACGCCCGCATCGTCTACAGCCCCGACCGCCAGGGCAGCGTGCCGCGCGGACGCGGGATCTCGCTGCTGGCGGTCGACCGCGACGACCTGGTGATCGGCGCCACCCGCGCCGCGCGCCTCAGCCTGCGGCTCGGCACCAACCCGTTCGACCGCCCGCGCCCGCTGGCCGACGTGATGGGCGATTCGTCCAGCAGTTTCGACGACAGCGAGCGCGCGATCCTGCGCCAGGCGCTGGCGCGTTCGGGCGGCAACGTCACCCGCGCCGCCCGCGACCTCGGGATCGGCCGCGCCACCATGTACCGCCGCATGGAGCGCGTGGGCATCGCGCCGGGGCAATAACCGGCGCAGCGGCGGGCAGCGACGGCGATGCCTCTCCCGGTCAATCACCCTCCCAATCCCGGGCCAATCCCCCGATCAATCTCCCGCCCCCGGCAGCACAGGCCGCCCATCCTGCTGGTACGACAGCCATGCCCGGCCGCCGCGAAATGGCGGATTTCCGGGCCCCGGCGCCGGTTCCGGCAGCGTGTTTCGCGATTGTAACGGCAAGCCGCGCGACCGTCTCACCCGCGATACACCCGGCCCGGCGGCTTGCGACGCCCCCCTGTCTGGACGCCCCGGAAACTGACACTCTTCAAGCCAAGGACGGGTAACCCGCCCGGACCACATAGAGAGGATCAAGACCATGTCCGACACGAACGTCTCCGAACGGCCCTCGGTGCTGGTGTCACCCTTCGCCGCCAGCTACGACAACTTCATCGGCGGCAAGTGGGTCGCCCCCGTCGCCGGCCGCTATTTCGACAATGTCAGCCCGATCACCGGCCTGCCGGTCTGCCGCGTCGCGCGCTCGGATGCCGACGACATCGAACTGGCGCTCGACGCCGCCCATGCCGCCAAGGACGCCTGGGGGCGCACTTCGCCCGCCGACCGCTCGCTGATCCTGCTGCGCGTCGCCGATCGCCTGGAACAGAACCTGGCCAAGCTGGCCGCCGCCGAGACCTGGGACAACGGCAAGCCGATCCGCGAGACCACGCTCGCCGACATTCCCCTCGCGATCGACCACTTCCGCTACTTCGCGGGCTGCATCCGCTCGCAGGAAGGCTCGATCGGCGAGATCGACCATGACACCATGGCCTATCACATCCACGAGCCGCTGGGGGTCGTCGGCCAGATCATCCCCTGGAACTTCCCGATCCTGATGGCCGCGTGGAAGCTGGCCCCCGCCCTTGCCGCCGGCAACTGCGTGGTGCTCAAGCCCGCCGAGCAGACCCCGGCCTCGATCCTGGTGCTGGCCGAACTGGTGGCCGACATCCTGCCGCCGGGCGTGCTCAACATCGTCAACGGTTTCGGCATCGAGGCGGGCAAGCCGCTCGCCAGCTCCAAGCGCATCGCCAAGATCGCCTTCACCGGCGAGACCTCGACCGGCCGCCTGATCATGCAGTACGCCAGCGAGAACCTGATCCCGGTGACGCTGGAACTGGGCGGCAAGAGCCCGAACATCTTCTTCGAGGACGTCTGCGCGCAGGATGACGACTTCTTCGACAAGGCGATCGAGGGCTTCGTGATGTTCGCGCTCAACCAGGGCGAAGTCTGCACCTGCCCCAGCCGCGCGCTGATCCAGGAATCGATCTACGACCGGTTCATGGAAAAGGCGCTGAAGCGTGTGGCGGCGATCAAGCAGGGCAGCCCGCTCGACATGGAGACCATGATCGGCGCCCAGGCCTCGCAGGAACAGCAGCAGAAGATCCTGCGCTACCTCGACATCGGCCGCGAGGAAGGCGCCGAGGTGCTGATCGGCGGCGGTGCCGCCCAGCTCGGCGGCGACCTGTCTGGCGGCTTCTACGTGCAGCCCACCGTGTTCAAGGGCCACAACAAGATGCGGATCTTCCAGGAGGAGATCTTCGGCCCGGTCGTCTCCACCACCACCTTCAGGACGCAGGAAGAGGCGCTGGAGATCGCCAACGACACGATGTTCGGCCTCGGCGCCGGCGTGTGGAGCCGCGACATCAACACCTCCTACCGCTTCGGCCGCGCCATCCAGGCCGGGCGCGTGTGGACCAACTGCTACCACGCCTATCCCGCCCATGCGGCCTTCGGCGGCTACAAGCAGTCCGGCATCGGCCGCGAGACGCACAAGATGATGCTCGACCACTACCAGCAGACCAAGAACCTGCTGGTGTCCTACAATCCCAAGAAGCTCGGCTTCTTCTGATCGCCTTGCCGCTGCCCCGAAAGCGGGCAGCGGCCTTGAATACCGCGTTACCCTGCGGGGTCGCACCAGCCCGGCGCGGGCGCGCCATGCGCTCTCTCCCAAGCGCCCGCGTCGGGCATTTTCCGTAACCGCGCATTTTCGACACGACAAGGCGTGCGGCCGTAAGAGCCCGTTTGGAAATTCGCGAAAAGCGAATTTCGCGGCACCAGCCCACTCCCCCACCCGACCACCCATCGGCAGTATTCTGTGGGTGGTCGGCCCCCTCAGCGAAAAGGTCCCCCGGACCTTTTCGTGAACTTCGGGACGGGAGCGGGCTGGTGCCGCCCTCAAAATGCCCTTTCGGGCATTTTTCAAAGAGACTCTAAGAGCTTCACGCCACAGGGAAGGACTATCCGAACATGACGAACCGCCAGATTGCCGCGGCGTGCCTTGCCGCGGCCCTCTCCAGTCTTGCCTGCGCTCCGGGCGCCTCGGCGCAGGATGCCGCAGCCGGCACCGACGGTGCCGCGCAAACCCCCGCTCCCCAAAGCGCCACGCCCCAAAGCGCCACGACCAAGCCGGCATCCGATCTCTCGGTCAGCGTCACGCTCAAGGGCACGACCGACTACGTCTGGCGCGGCGTCAGCCAGTCGGACAACGACCCGGCGGTGTTTGCCGTCGTCAACCTCGGCTACAAGGGCTTCTATCTCGGCGCCGAGACCGAGAACGTGCGCTTTGCCGGCATCAAGCAGGAATGGGACATGTGGGGCGGCTATGTCGCCAGGCTGGGCGGCGGGGTGGCGCTCGATGTCGGCTTCGTGCGCTACGGCTATGTCGATGCGCCGGTCGACATCGACACCTTCGAGGTGAAGGCGGCGCTGTCGGGCAAGGTCGGCCCGGCCTCGGTCAGCCTCGCGGGGTATCACACCTGGGACTATTTCGGGACCGGCGAGAACGCCACCTATGTCGAACTGGGCGCCTCCGCGCCGGTGATGGACAAGCTCTCGATCTCGGCAGCCGCCGCGCGCCAGCAGATCGACCACCTGAGCGACTACACGACCTGGAATGCGGGCCTGAGCTATCAGGTCCTGCCCGGCGCCTCGGTCGACCTGCGTTATTACGACACCGACCTCGACAAGCTCGGCAGGCTGTCAAAAGCCCGCGTGGTCGGCGCCTTCACCGTCACGTTCTGAAGGTACCAAGTCCGGCCGGGACGATGCCCGGCCGGACTTGGTCTCACCGCGCCGCGCCGATGGTGAAGGCATAAGTCAGCGGCCTGAGCGCGATGCGGTAGGGCATGTGGGCCCGGCCATCGAGGTTCCAGCCGGTATCGCCGCCCACGCCCGCCTGCGCCGCATCGATCAGCAGCGTGCCGTTGCCGTGCGGGCGAATGTCCGAGCTATGCGCCTGCGAGGGCGGCTTCATCGCCAGATCGGCATAAGGGAACGCCAGCGCATTGACCGAAAGCGGCTGCGCGCCGGTAACGCGCAGGCCAGCTTTCGCGCCCGTCCTGGCGCCGGTCAGTTCGATCCAGCGCACATCGGTCTTGTTGCCGGATTCCTGCGGGCGTGCGTAGTCGTGGAACTGCTCGGCCACGGTGCCCTGCCACTGCGCGATCAGCCCGCCGGTCTTGCGATCGGCATAGGTCTCCTGCGGCCCGCGCCCGAACCAGCGAACCTGGTCGAGCATGGCGGGTGTCTCGAACGCGAGGCCGACGCGCAGCGGATCGGGCAAGGTATCGCGCAAGGGTTCGAAATGGACGGTGACGCCCACCGATCCGTCGGCGGCCATCGTCCAGCGCGTCTCGGTCTTCACCGAGCCGACGCCCATGTCGTGGTGGACAACGATGGCATTGCCGTCCCGCTCGATGCGCTCGACACGGCGGTGCTCGGAGAAGTACTGCCACATGGCATGGCTCCTGGGCACGCCGGAGCCCACATCGTTATCGGTGGGCGCGCGCCAGAAGTTGGGCGCGCCGCCGGTCAGCAGCAAGGTGCCGCCGCGTTCGTAGCGGGTGACGAGGCCGGTGGCCTTGTCGATCTCCAGCACCGCATCGCCCGCGGCAAGGCGAAGGGTCGAGGCGGTCTCGGCGGGCGCGACGGTACCGGCCGCGACCGGCACCACGGCGGGGGCGGAAAGTGCGAACTGCTCCCAGCCGACGACATGGCCGGCAGGCTGTGTCGGCACCGCTCCGGCCCTGGCGCGGGCACGCAGGACCAGGATGCGTTCGGCCGAGGGGTTCTTCGCCGCCGGGATCGGCACCGTCAGCGGCGCCGAGGCGCCTGAAGGCACGTTAGGGGTCGTCAGGGTACCTCTAGAGGCTTCTCTGCCGTCCTCCATCACCGTCCAGTCGAGCGTGAAGCGCGAGAGGTCGATATGGTCGTGGCGGTTGACCACGCGGTAGCCGCTGGCGTCGTGCGTAAAGGCGATCGGCGCCTGGACCTTGGCCAGTTCGTAGTATTCGGGATCGGGCGTGCGGTCGGACTGGATCACCCCGTCGCCCACCGGGCTGTCGTCGCCGTGGACGCCCGGCGCCCTGGGATCGGGATCGTAGTCGAGCCCCTGCCCCCAGTAGGAGCGGCCCTCTTTGTCCTTCAGCTCCATGGTCTGGTCCACCCAGTCCCAGATGAAGCCGCCCTGCAGCTTGGGATAGGCGCGCATGGTGTCCCAATAGCCCTGAAGATCGCCCAGGCTGTTACCCATCGAATGCGCGTATTCGCACAGGATCAGCGGCTGGGTGAAGGCCGGATCCTTGGCGTAATCGATCATCTTGGGCACGTCGTCGTACATCGGCGCGAAGATATCGACGTAGCTGTTGGTCGGGTGGCGCCAGTTGCTCATGCTCCAGCCGAGGAAGTTGATCAGCCGCGTGGGATCGTTGGCCCGCACCCACTTGCCCGCCGCCTCGAAATTGGGGCCGACACCGCTTTCGTTGCCGAGCGACCAGAAGATGATCGAGGGGTGATTGCGATCGCGCTGGACCATGCGCTCCACCCGGTCGAGGTGCGCGGCCTGCCACGTGGGATCGGTGGCCAGCAAGTACTTGGGATCGTTGCCATGTTCCTGCGAGAGGCTGAGATAGCCGTGGCTCTCGATATTGGCCTCGTCCATGACATAGAGGCCGTATTCGTCGGCAAGGTCATAGAAGCGCGGATCGTTGGGATAGTGCGATGTGCGCACGGCATTGACGTTGGCCGCCTTCATCAACTCGACGTCGCGGCGCATCGTCGCTTCGGAAACGACGTGGAAGGTATGGGGATCGTGCTCGTGGCGGTTGACGCCGCGGATCATCACCCGCTTTCCGTTCACGCGCACTTCGCCGCCGGCGATCTCGACGGTGCGGAAGCCGATGCGGCGGCTGGTCGCCTCCACCAGCTTGCCGTTCGCGTCCAGCAGTTCGACCAGCAGCGTATAGAGCTGCGGGTCTTCTGCCGACCACGAGCGCACGGCGGCAAGCGTACCCGCCAGCGATACCGTGCCGCCGTTCGCAGAGCCTTCGCGCTTCAGGACCTCGCGCTGGCCGTCCAGCACGGTTGCCCGTACACGCATGGCCGCAGGCTGGCCGGCAAGGTCGACCTTGAGGTCCAGCTTGCCGTCGCGGTAGTCGTTCTCCAGCCCCGCATCGACGGTGAGGTCGCGGATATGGGTGGCAGGCGCCGCGTAGAGCGTGACGCTGCGCTCGATACCGTTGACGCGCCAGAAATCCTGATCTTCCAGATAGCTGCCATCGGCAAAGCGGTAGAGTTCGATGGCGACGGTATTCGTGCCCGCATGGACATGGCGCGTCACGTCGAACTCGGCGGGAAGCTTGGAATCCTCCGAATAGCCGACACGCTGCCCGTTAACCCAGATGTAATAGGCCGCGCCCGCCGCGCCGACCGTCAGCAGCAGCTTGCGGCCCGACCAGTTTGCCGGGACGGTGAACTCGCGGCGGTAAGAGCCGACTTCGTTGAGGTCATGCGCGATCCACGGCTGGTTGCGCGGAAACGGGTAACCGCTGCCGACAAAGACCGGGCGGCCGTGCCCTTCGGCCTGGAGAATGCCGGGGACTTTCATCGTCCCCCACCCGCTTACATCGAAGCCGGGCTTGTAGAAATCGACCGGGCGCGCCTCCGGACTGGGCGAGAGGTGGAACTTCCAGTCGCCATCGAGCGAGAGATGGTAGCGCGACTTCGAAACATCGCGCGAAAGCGCCCCGGCGCGGGTTTCAAAGCCGTCGAACGTCGTGTGCATGGGCTCCGCGCCCTGACGGATGACTTCGGGCTGCTCCCATTCCGCTGGGCCGGTTTCAGGCGTGGTTTGCCCATGGGCCGGGGCCGTCAGAGCGATAATGAGACTGCCGACAGCACAGCCCTGCATGAATTTGCGCATTGGAGGCACGTTCCCCGCCTGATCGGACGGCGCATCCCGAACCGCGCGCCGCCACTCCGTAGTTGTATATATCGTATACGGATCGACGCCCATTGCAACGCTGGCCTCCTCGCCTTCCCACCGCCCGCAAGCCGGCAGCCGTGCGGCAACCGCGTTCGCACAGGCCGTTAGCGGTGATGATGGAGGAGAAGTTGGCGCGCCCGGCAGGGTTCGAACCTGCGACCCCAAGCTTAGAAGGCTCGTGCTCTATCCAGCTGAGCTACGGGCGCGCGCTAAGTCTGCGGGGCTCCCCATAGCGCGGTTCTGCGCTCACGCAAACCGCACATCCGATCGATCCCCATCAACTTGTGCTTTGCCGAACGTTGCCGGCGGGTTACGCATGGCAGCGATGAGCGAAGAACACCTCTCCCGTATCGACGGCATGGCCGGCGCCCGGCGCCATTTCCGCTATTTCGACTACGTGATGGTCGCCTTCGTGGTGATCCTGCTGCTCTCCAACCTGATCGGCGCCGCCAAGCAGGCGGAAGTCACCTTCCCCGTGTTCGGGCCGATCACGTTCGGCGCGGGCGTGCTGTTCTTCCCGGTGTCCTACATCATCGGCGACGTGCTGACCGAAGTCTACGGCTATGCCAATGCCCGCCGCTGCATCTGGGCGGGCTTCTTCGCGCTGCTGTTCATGGTGCTGATGAGCGTGGTGGTGGTGAACATCCCCGCCAATGCCGAATGGGCGCTTGCTTCGGCCACCTACACCGTCGAGGGCAAGCAGGTGACGGCACCGAACCAGGCCGCCTATTACTCGATCTTCGGCCAGACGCCGCGCATCGTCTTCGCCTCGGTCTGCGCGTTCTGGGCGGGTGAGTTTGTCAATTCCTTTGTCCTTGCCCGCATGAAGATCATGACCCAGGGCAAGCACTTGTGGACACGCACCATCGGCTCCACCGTGCTGGGCGAAGGCGTGGACAGCGCGCTGTTCTACCCCCTCGCCTTCCTCGGCGTCGCGGGCTTCACGCCGCATTCCATCGCTTTCCTTGCGATCACCCAGTGGGCGATCAAGACCGGCTGGGAAGTGGTACTGACCCCGGTGACTTACGTCGTGGTCGGCTGGCTCAAGAAGCGCGAGGGCGTCGACGTCTACGACAGCAATGTCGACTTCTCCCCCTTCGCCAAGGCGCGCAAGGCCGCGGCTACAACCAGCGAATAAGCCGGCCACACGGCTTGGCATGACCGGTCGGCCCCGGTAGGTCCGCCGCAGCCATGCTCGACCGCATCCTCCTGTCCCGCTTCCGCAACCACCGCGAAACCGCGGTGGACGGCACGGCGCAGTTCAACCTGCTGGTGGGCGAAAACGGCGCGGGCAAGACGAATGTGCTGGAGGCGATCTCGCTGCTGTCGCCGGGACGGGGCCTGCGGCGCGCCGCGCTGGCCGACGTGCCGGGCCAGCAGTTCGACGGCGGCTTCGCGGTCAGCGCGTCGCTGATGGTGCCCGGCAACGAACCCGTTCGCCTCGGCACCGGCGTTACGGCGGAGCGGCCCGGACGGCGCCTGGTGCAGGTCAACGGCGCCGAGGCTCCTGCAGTGCGGCTGGCCGAATGGCTCTCGATCGGCTGGCTGACCCCGGCGATGGACCGCCTTTTTGTCGAGGGCGCCGGGGCACGGCGGCGCTTCCTTGACCGGATGGTCATGGCCATGCGCCCCGACCACGCCAGCCACGCCACCCGCCTCGAAAACGCCCTGCGCGAACGCAACCGCCTGCTCTCGGGCGAATATGCCCCCGATCCGCGCTGGCTGGACGCGATCGAGAGCCAGCTTTCCGAAGCCGGCGCCATGGTCGCCGCTGCCCGCGCCGAACTGGTGGAGCGGCTGGAAAGGACACTGGCCGCGCTGCCGGACTCCCCTTTCGCACGCCCCTCGCTGGCCTATCAGGCGGGTGGACCGATCGAGGCCGAAGCTCTCGCCCGCGCCTTGCGCGATGGCCGCCCCCGCGAACGCGCCGCCCAGCGTACGCTAACCGGCCCGCATCGCGACGAAGTGCTCGTAACGATGGCGGGCAAGGGGGCGGGCAAGGGTCAGGCCGCCGCCGAATGCTCGACCGGCGAGCAGAAAGCCATGCTGATCGCGATCACGCTGGCGCACTCGCAATTGCTGGAGGGCGGCACGCAGCAACGCCCGCGCCTGCTGCTGCTCGACGAAGTGGCCGCCCACCTCGACCCGCTGCGCCGCGAAGCGCTGTTCGATCGCCTCCGCGCCGGATCGGCGCAAGTCTGGCTGACCGGCACCGAACTGGCCCCGTTCGAGGCCATCGCGGACGAAGCGGCGATATGGGAAGTCCGCGGCGGTGCGGTGCGACGATTGGATTAACGGCCTGTACCGGTTTTCTTCGGCCCTGACTTCTTAGGCAATGCATCCGCGACGTCGTCGACGGTTGCCGTGACGATTTCCTCCACCCCGATGGCGGTGGGATGGACGTGGTCCTTCTGCAGCAGGTCCGGCTTGTCGATCACCGGCTGGAGAAAGAACGGCACCAGCACGGCGCCGTATTTCTGGGCAAGCTGCGGGTAGATCGGATTGAACTGCGCGGCATAGTCCTTGCCCAGATTGGGCGCGGCCATCATCCCCAGCAGCACGGCGCGGATGCCCTCGTCCTTGAGCCGCTTCAGGATCGCCTCAAGGTTCCGGCGCGTCTGTTCCGGCGGCAGCGAGCGCAGCATGTCGTTGCCGCCAAGGCTGATGATCGCCAGTTCAGGCTTCACCGGCTGGCTCTTGAGCGTGAAGTCCAGCCGCTCCAGCCCGGCCGCCGTGGTATCTCCCGAGACACCGGCGTTGGTGATCCGCGCGTTGATCCCGCGTGCCCGCAGGGCATTTTCCAGCCGCGCGGGGTAGCTTTCGCCATCCTCCAGCCCATAGCCCGCCAGCAGCGAATCCCCGAAGGCCAGGATCGGCCGCTCCGGCCCCATCACCGGAATCGATGGCGGTGCGTCAAGCGCGCTGGTGCTCTGCTCGGAGGCAGGCGCCCTCCCCTTGTCACAGGCACTCAGGGCGAGAGGCAGGATGGACACAGCCCCGAGAAGGACGATCGCTTTGGCGCGCAAGGGTTTCTCCGGTGAAATGACTTGTGGAACGGCAAGCTGCACACCCATATGGGGTACGTGACCGATCCTGCCCAGCCCCCCTCCGCCACCCTCTCCGTCCATGCGCAAGACTTGCGGCTTACGTTAGGAAGCGGCGACAGTGCGGTGGAAATCCTGAAAGGCATCGACCTTGCGGTGCCGCAGGGGCAGACGCTGGCACTGCTGGGGCCGTCGGGTTCGGGCAAGTCCTCGCTGATGTCGGTGCTGTCCGGGCTTGAGCGAGCCTCCTCCGGCGCGCTGCATGTCGCGGGACAGGACTTTTCGGCGATGGACGAGGATGCTCTTGCCCGTTCGCGGCGCGGCCGGATCGGCGTGGTGCTTCAGGCCTTCCACTTGCTGCCGACGATGACCGCGCTGGAAAACGTGATGACGCCGCTGGAACTCGCCGGGATCGACGGCGCGCGTGAGCGGGCGGAGGCGGAACTCGCCGCCGTCGGGCTTGGCCACCGCCTCCACCATTACCCGGCGCAGCTTTCGGGCGGCGAGCAGCAGCGCGTGGCGATTGCCCGCGCGCTTGCGCCGCGCCCCTCGCTGGTTTTCGCGGACGAGCCGACCGGCAACCTCGATGCGGCGACCGGCCATACCATCGTCGACCTGCTCTTCGCCCGCCGCGCCGAAGCCGGGGCAACCCTGCTGATCATCACCCACGACAAAAGCCTCGCGCACCGCTGCGAGCGCGTGGTGACGCTGGCCGATGGCCGGATCGCGAGCGACACGCTTGCTGACTGAACGCACGATCTCCTGGCGGACCGCGTGGACGCTGGCCCGGCGTGACCTGTCGGCACGGTTCAAGGGCCTGCGACTGCTGCTGGTCTGCCTGTTCCTCGGCGTCAGCGCGCTGGCGGCGATCGGCAGCCTCACCGGATCGATCGAGCACGAACTGGTCGCGCGCGGGCGGCAGGTGCTGGGCGGTGACGTTGAGCTGCGGACATGGCAGCGCACGCTGTCCGACGCGGAGATGAAGGCGCTTGCCTCCTACGGCACGGTTTCGCGGGGCTACCGCCTGCAGGCCATCGTCCGCAAGGGAGACCTTACCGCGCCCGTGGCGCTGAAATCGGTGGATGCCGGCTGGCCGCTCTATGGCCGCCTGACGCTGCAGGACGGCCGCAAGGTCGGCGCTCCGCCAGAGGGGACGATCTGGCTGGCCGAGGGCACCGCGGCGCGGCTCGAAGTGAAGCCGGGTGACACCGTGACGGTGGCCGAAGTGCCCCAGAAGGTCGGCGGGATCATCGCCAGCGATCCCGAAACGCTCTCCGAGGGCTTTTCCTTCGGCGACACCGCGATCACGGCGCTGTCCCTGCCCGACCGCGCCGGGTTGACTGCCACCGGCGCGATGTATCGCAGCGCGGTGCGTGTGAAGTTCGCCGATCCCGCGCGCGATCCCGACGCGGTCGTGGATACACTCAAGCATCAGTTCGGCGATGCCGCTTTCGAAACCCGTACCCGCAAGGCCGCCTCGCCTTCCACGCAGCGCTTTGTCAGCCGGATGGGCCAGTTCCTCTCGCTGGTGGGGCTTGCCGCGCTGGCGATTGCCGGGATCGGCATCGGCGGCGGCGTGTCCTCCTACCTCGAAGCGCGGCGCAGCAGCATCGCCACCCTCAAGGTGCTGGGCGCGACTAGCCGTGACATCGCCCGTGTCTACCTCCTCCAGGTCGGCGCGGCGGCGCTGGCGGGAAGCCTGGCCGGCCTCGTCGTGGGGGTGGCGGTGACGCCGCTGCTCGCCCATGCGCTGGGCACCTTGCTGCCGGTGGAGGCGGGTTTCACATTCTCCCCCTTCGCCCTGCTGACTGCGGCAGCCTATGGCCTGCTGGTCGCGTTGGTCTTCGCCGCCCCGCCGCTGGCCCGCGCGCGCAGTTTTCCGGCGATGGCGCTGATGCGCGCCCGCGTCTCGCCGCTGGCGGCGCGAAGAATGGCATGGGCGCTGCCGGTGGGACTCGGCCTTGCCGCGATCGCCGCGCTGGCCATGCTCAATGCCGCACAGCCGCTGGTGACGGCGGGCTTCCTGGGCGGCGCTTCGGTCATGCTCGGCCTGCTGGCCCTGCTCGGCAGCGGCATCCGGCATCTGGCCGCGCGCCTGCCGCGTCCGCGCGACCCACTGCTGCGTGCGGGGCTCGCCAATCTCCATCGCCCCGGCGCGCAGACCGGCGCGCTGGTGACGGCGCTGGGTTTCGGGCTTTCAGCGTTCGTGCTGATCGCGGGCGTGCAGACCAGCCTCGACGCCAATATCCGCAAGAGCGTGCCCGACCGCGCGCCCGACTACTTCGTGCTCGATATCCCGCAGGACGGCGCCCAGGCCTTCCACGATCTGGTCGAGCGCGAGATTCCGGGCGCCACGGCCCACATTGTCCCCAACTTGCGCGGCCGCATCCTCGCCTTCGGCCCCAAGGACCACATGACGCGCGTCGCCGACATGAAGGACATCCCGGACGAGGCCTGGGCGCTTAAGGGCGAACGCGGCCTGACCTATTCGGCCTACCTTCCCGAAGGCAGCACCGTAACCTCCGGCCAATGGTGGCCGCCGATCTGGCGCGGCGAGCCGCTGGTCTCGCTGGACGAGAAATTCGCCCAGTCGGTTGGCCTCAAGGTGGGTGACTATGTGACCGTCAGCCTGCTCGGCGTGGAACGCACCGCGAAAGTGGCGGCGCTGCGCCGGATCGACTGGGACACGATGGGGCTGAACTTCGTACTGGTGTTCTCCCCCAACACGCTGGCCGATGCCCCGCACAAGCTGGCCGCGACCATCCAGGCGCCGCCGGGCCACGACGGCGCCCGGTTGCTGCCGCGCCTCGCCCGTATGTTCCCGTCGAGTTCGGTGATCGAGACCGGCACCGTGCTGGGCCAGGCGCGCGACCTGCTCGACCAGATGAGCGTGGCGATCCTAGCCGCCGCCTCGGTGGCGGTGCTGGCAGGCCTGGCGGTACTGCTGGGTGCCATCGCCGCCGCGCGGGCCAGCCGCACGTACGACAACGTGATCCTGCGCGTGCTCGGCGCCAGCCGGGGCCAGCTGCTGACGATCCAGCTGGTCGAATATGGTCTGCTGTCGCTGGTACTGGCCACGGTCGCGCTGGTTCTGGGCAGCGCTATGGCCTGGGCAGTGATCGTCAAGCTGTTCGAATTCGACTGGCTGCCCGACTGGCCCCGTATCCTGGCGGTACTGGGCGCCGGGCTTGTCCTCGTGCTGACATTCGCCCTCGCCGGTTCGCTGCCGCTGCTGCGGGCCAAACCGGCAAGAGCGCTGAGGGAACTATAGGCCACAAAAAAGGCCCCGAGAGGATCAGTCCACCCCGGGGCCTTCCCTTTATTTCGCCTCGCTTGCGCCCTCAGGCAAAGACGTCGGCGCCGGTGGGATCGAGGGGATCGTCACCGAAACGGTTGGGACCGGGCGTGCCTGGCAGGCACATGATGACCAGCGAGGCGATGCTGGCGATCCAGCCGACCATCGGGATTAAGCCTGCGAGAAAGAACCCCAGATACCACCAGCCGCTCATGTCCCGGTCATGGAAACGACGCACCGTCACCGCCAGCGACGGAACGATGATCGCCAGCCAGTAGATGCCCAGAATCGACATCGGCACGATCATGCTGGCGGTGAACAAGGCCGAAGGGCCGGCGCCGTTCTCGATGTCCTGGAAGAGATTAAACGAGAATGCGAAGGCCAGGAACACCGCGCCCAGCACCATCATCACGAGAAAGTTGAGAAGCGCGAACGCCCAATACTCGCCGCGCGCCGACCTGCCCTTGAAATCGGCAAAGCGCCGGAACGGCAGGATCATATTCTGAAGCATGTATTCCCCCTTGAAATTCAGGAAGATATACTTGCCCATCAGGATCGTGGCGGCAAGCAAAATGGGGCGCACATTGCTGCGCGCCCCTTGTCAGTCTGCAATCCGCGCGTCTCCTCCCCGCAGCGCACGAACCGCTTTCACGTTCCGGACTTATGCCGGTAACGCGCCGCCGTGTCGTGGGACACGGCTGGTTCCTCCTGATGTTTGCAAGCCTGAAGAAGATCCGCCAGAACCTGTCCGACATCTTCGGACCGATCTTCTGGCGGGAACCCCAGCCTTCCTCTCAACCGACGCCCGGAACTTGTCACTGTTCCGATCCGCCTTATTCTTTCGTTGCCGCCACTCTATCGGTTTGCCCAAGGCTTACAATCACTCGAAAGTCGGATTCGGAGACTTTCCGGCCAGCGTGACGGGAATGTCACATGTCGGCGCGTCGCGCCCCGCTTGCCGAAACAGACCATTTCGGTTAAGGGCGCGCCAATTTTGCGGCGCAGCAGGCGCTGCTGGCCAACTCCTCGAACCGATAGGCAACGCATGTCCGCCCCGCTTCCCTTGCGCAATATCGCAATCATTGCGCACGTCGACCACGGCAAGACCACCCTCGTCGACCAGCTTTTCCGCCAGTCCGGCACCTTCCGTGACAACCAGCGCGTCGAAGAACGCGCCATGGACTCGAACGACCTCGAAAAGGAACGCGGGATCACCATCCTTGCGAAGCCGACCTCGATCGAGTGGAACGGCTACCGCATCAACATCGTCGACACGCCCGGCCACGCCGACTTCGGCGCCGAAGTGGAACGCATCCTCTCGATGGTCGACGGCGTGATCCTGCTGGTCGACTCGTCGGAAGGCGCGATGCCGCAGACCAAGTTCGTCACCGGCAAGGCGCTCGGCCTCGGCCTCAAGCCGATCGTCGTCGTCAACAAGATCGACCGTCCCGACGGCCGCCACGCCGAAGTGCTGGACGAAGTGTTCGACCTCTTCGTCAGCCTCGACGCCAACGACGAGCAGCTCGACTTCCCGACCCTCTACGCCTCGGGCCGCAACGGCTACGCCAGCTACGATCCGGACGCGCGCGAAGGCACGCTGACCCCCCTGTTCGAAAAGATCGTCGAGCACGTCCCCGCGCCGAACCTCGACGTCGACGCGCCGTTCTCGTTCCTCGCCACCCTGCTGGACCGCGACAACTTCATGGGCCGCGTCCTCACCGGCCGCGTCCAGTCGGGCACGCTCAAGGTCAACGACCCGATCCGCGCCATCGACGCCGACGGCAAGGTGATCGAAGTGGGCCGCGCCTCCAAGGTGCTGACCTTCCGCGGCCTCGACCGCGTGCCGGTCGACGAAGCCCGCGCCGGTGACATCATCGCGCTGGCCGGTCTCGAAAAGGCCACCGTCGCCAACACCATCGCCGCCCCCGAAGTGAGCGTGCCGATCAAGGCCCAGCCGATCGATCCGCCGACCCTGGCGATGCGATTCGCGGTCAACGATTCGCCGCTCGCCGGCCGTGAAGGCGACAAGGTGACCAGCCGCATGATCCGCGACCGCCTGATGCGCGAAGCGGAAACCAACGTCGCCATCCGCGTCACCGAATCGGCCGACAAGGACAGCTTCGAAGTTGCCGGTCGCGGCGAACTGCAGCTGGGCGTCGTGATCGAGACGATGCGCCGCGAAGGCTTCGAACTGGGCATCAGCCGTCCGCGCGTGCTGTTCGGCACCGACGAGAACGGTGGCCGCACCGAGCCTTACGAAACCGTCGTGATCGACGTGGACGACGAATTCTCGGGCACCGTCGTCGAGAAGATGCAGCGCCGCAAGGCCGAGCTTACCGACATGCGTCCTTCGGGCGCCGGCAAGACCCGCATCACCTTCTCGGCCCCCTCGCGCGGCCTGATCGGCTACCACGGCGAGTTCCTCTCGGACACCCGCGGCACCGGCATCATGAACCGCCTGTTCGAGAAGTACGACAGCCACAAGGGCCCGATCGAAGGCCGCCTCAACGGCGTGCTGATCTCGAACGGCACCGGTGAAGCCGTCGGCTACGCGCTGAACAGCCTCGAAGATCGCGGCATCCTGTTCGTGAAGCCGCAGGAAAAGATCTACGAGGGCATGATCATCGGCGAGAACGCCAAGCCCGACGATCTCGAAGTGAACCCGATGAAGTCGAAGCAGCTGACGAACTTCCGTTCGACCGGCAAGGACGACGCCATCCGCCTCACGCCCCCCAAGGTCATGACGCTGGAACAGGCGATCGCCTACATCGACGACGACGAAATGGTCGAAGTGACCCCGCAGTCGGTCCGTCTGCGCAAGGC
This sequence comes from Sphingomonas sp. IC081, assembly GCF_006874585.1. GTDB lineage: Bacteria > Pseudomonadota > Alphaproteobacteria > Sphingomonadales > Sphingomonadaceae > Novosphingobium. Next base: position 356,046 of record NZ_CP029761.1, on the reverse strand, counting down.
GATCCTCGATCCGCACGAGCGCAAGAAGGCGAACCGCAAGAAGGACGCCTGATCCCGAAACAAAAACCCCGCCGGCGCAATCCGGCGGGGTTTTTTGTTGTACGTCTGAAGAAACCTGATGATTAAAGGCTGGAGCCGCCCTGCACCCAGTTGCGCGCTGCCTGGCGCAGCAAGTCGGTATCGCGCGGCAGGTGCGCATTATCGTCCAGCGCGCGTGTGCCGAGCAGGATGCCCTCGGAAATCGGATCGAAGAAGGCCACGCCGCAATATTGCCCGCGGGTCCACACGACTTCGCCGAAAGCCTCGAACTTGCCCCATTCGAGCAGGACTTCCCCCCCGACCTTGAGCAATGCATCGGTGGCGATCTTCGCGCCGCTCAGCGACAGGTCGGCAAGGATGCCCACCTTGGTCTGCGTGCGTGTCACCACCCGAATGGGCAGGCGCACGCGTAACCGGCTTCGGGCCCGACGCCCGCGATCGGCACCCTGGACGCCGCCTGACGAGAATTGCGAACCGGAGGGGACTTCAGTCATAGTGTAATCTTGCCATTGTCTTGCCTAGCCACACGTTTGCGCGGGTCTAGTGGAACTGCCTTAGACACTCCGGCTTGGCCGCAGCCCGGGCCCATGGGAAACACGACCCGTCCCCACGGGTTCCTTCGGCAGTTCATTATAGGGAGCCGGCGCTGCGCGATGGACGCCGGCCTGCGCGAAAATATCTTCCCCATGCTTCCATGTTTGCGCTTTGCCGTTAGACCTCTCGTCCGGGCGCAATCGGAACCGGAACAGACAGGCAGATGATCGAATACGGGCCACTGGCCGGAATTCTTGTTGTGATCGCAGGATTTGCTTTGCGATTCAATCCATTGGCTGTCGTGGCCGCTGCCGCCGTGGTTACCGGCCTGCTGGGCCACATGAGCCTCGTCCAGGTGATCGCGCTGCTCGGCAAGGGCTTCAACGACAACCGCTTCGTCACCGTCGTCTACGTGGTGCTGCCGGTGATCGGCCTGCTCGAACGCTTCGGCCTGCAGCAGCGCGCGCGCACGCTGATCGAGGGCATGCGCGGCGCCACCGTGGGACGGCTGCTCATATCCTATCTCGCGTTCCGGCAGATCCTCGCGGCACTCGGCCTGACCTCGATCGCCGGCCCGGCGCAGACCGTACGACCGCTGGTCGCCCCGATGGCCGAGGCGGCCGCGCGCAAGCAGGCCCCGGAGGTTACCGAAGACGACATCGAGGAGGTCAAGTCCATGGCGGCCGCCACCGACAATGTCGGCGTGTTCTTCGGAGAGGACGTGTTCATCGCGATCGGCTCGATCCTGCTGATCCAGGGCGTGCTCAAGAGCCAGGGCATCGACATTGCGCCCATCCATCTCTCGCTCTGGGCGATCCCGACCGCGATCTGCGCCTTTGCCATCCACGCCTTCCGCCTGCACCGCTTCGACCGCCGCCTGCGCGCCGCCCCCGCTGCCCGGGACACCGAGGCATGATCGGCATCGGCACGATCTACGCGCTGGCCGGCATCGTCTTTGCCGCCTTTGCCCTTGCCAGCCTGCGGGACCGCGCCAACCCCCGGCGCTGGGGCAACGGCGCGTTCTGGGGGCTCATCGCGGCGAGCCTGCTGCTGGGCGACCGTCTCGGCGACTTCGGCAACGGCTTGCTGGTCCTTGCACTGGTGGCCATCGCCGGAACCCGCAGCCTCGGGCACGGCAGCCCCCGCACCACCGGCAATGCCGAGCGCGAGGCCAGCGCCGCCCGGCTCGGCTCGCGCCTGTTCCTGCCCGCCCTCATCGTCCCGGTGACCGCGTTCTGCGGCACCCTGCTGTTCAATTACGCGGGGCTGGAGCGCCTCGGCCTGGTCGATCCACGCTGGATCACGCTGGCCCTGCTGGTGCTGGGCGTCGTGATCGCGCTGGGCGTCACGATGCTGTGGCAGCGCCCGCCGCTCACCGCGCCGGTCGAGGAAGGCCGGCGCCTGATGGACTCGATCGGCTGGGCCGCGCTGCTTCCGCAGATGCTTGCCGCACTGGGCGTCGTCTTCACCGCCGCCGGGGTCGGCACCGCGGTCGGCGCCATTACCCAGAGCATCCTGCCGAGCGGCAACGTATTCCTCGCGGTTGTCGTCTTTGCGCTCGGCATGGCGCTGTTCACGGTGGTCATGGGCAATGCCTTTGCCGCCTTCCCGGTGATGGCGAGCGCGGTCGGCGTGCCGATCCTCATCCGCCTCCACGGCGGCGATCCGGCGGTTGTCGGCGCGGTCGGCATGCTGGCGGGTTTCTGCGGCACGCTGCTGACGCCGATGGCCGCCAACTTCAACATGGTTCCCGCCGCCCTGCTCGAACTGAAGGACGAGCATGCGGTGATCCGCCGCCAGGTCGGCACGGCCCTGCCCCTGCTCGCCTGCAACATCGCCATCCTCTACATCGCCGGATTCCTGCTGTGACCCCATCCCCTGAAACCGCCGCCCGGTTCATCCGCATCGCGCTGGGCCATGTCGGCCGCGAATATCCGCACAAGCTCGACCACACGATGTCCTCGGATGCCGACGTGCTGCCACCGCGCGTGCTGCATCCGGCCTTCCACGGCAGCTACGACTGGCATTCCTGCGTACACGGCTGGTGGACCATCCTCACGCTCGCGCGCCTGCACCCGGACCTGCCCGAAGCCGCTCAGGCCATCGCCCGTGCCGACGAGACTTTCACCGAGGACAAGCTCACCGCCGAACTGGCCTATCTCGACCGCCCGCTTTCCGGCGGCTTCGAGCGCCCCTACGGCTGGGCCTGGCTGCTCTACCTGCACCTCGAGGCAGGTCGTCATGCGGACAAGCCCTGGGCAGTGCGGCTCGAACCGCTGGCCCGCGCCTTTGCAGCACGGCTCGCCCACTACCTGACGATCCTCACCTACCCGATCCGTACCGGCACGCACTTCAACAGCGCCTTTGCGCTCGCGCTGTCGCTGGAATGGGCCGACACGTTCGACCCTGCGCTGGCCGACCAGATCCGCACCAAGGCCGCAACCTGGTTCGCCGGCGATGCGGACTGCCAGGCCTGGGAGCCCGGCGGCGACGAATTCCTGTCCTCGGCGCTCAGCGAAGCATTGCTGATGCGCCGCGCACTGGGTGAAGACGCCTTCACCGACTGGTTCGCGCAGTTCCTGCCCAACCTTGCCCAACGCCGCCCGGCCTCGCTGTTCACCCCGGCCCATGTCAGCGACCGCAGCGACGGCAAGATCGCCCATCTCGACGGACTCAACCTGAGCCGCGGCTGGGCCTGGCGCGAAATCGCCTCGGCCACCCCGGCACTGGCACAGATCGCCGGTGAAGCCGCCGAAGCCCACCTCGCCGCCGGGCTGGAACACATTGAGGGCGACTACATGGGCGAGCACTGGCTGGCGAGTTTTGCGCTGCTTGCAGAGTTGGCGAAGTGACTGCACCCATCCTCTCGCTGAATGTGAACCGAAAAATCCGATCCGGCAGCGCACTTCCTAACGTGGACACAATTCTTGTCCCTACATCGGCGTGAGCAATCCGTGAATCTCCAACGTGTCGCTTGATCGCTTGTGCTATGACGGCATCCTTTTCGGCAGCACGAAAATATTGGACGGCAATACGACTTTGGTTCGCGGTGCTTTGCACCGCCACCGCTTCCGCGATGAGGCCGAACCAGCAAATCCTTCGCTTGCGTTGCGAACCATATCCGCTGGCGGCAACAGTTATTGCCTCAAAGGATGCCCGCCGTGTCCGATAAGCATATCTCGCGTTCCCGGAAAGAAATCCGGGGCCGATGAGCCCCTGAATGCTCCAGCGCTAGCTGTAGCGACGCCAACCAAACCGTCACCACCGGCTTTTCATCAAGACCCGAACAAATGGGACGCCGAATTAATTTCGCATCCTTGGCGTCAGGATTCTGGTCTGTTATACTGTCAAGGCGCTGCGCAAAGGGCAGCGCCGGGACTGGTAATCCCGCTGACCAAAGCAAACTCGGAAAACTCAGTTTTCCGGGGTGCCGTTGTGCATGTCCAAACCTTCGGGTTAAAGACGGCGGCGCATGCGGTCAGCATGTTACCAGCTCCGGCGGCTCCCGCGCGTTAGCGTGCGGGAGTTCGGGACTGGTCCGCAAGTTGTTCCGAGCCTTCCGCCAACCCGCCTTGGTGCGGACCCGGAGGTGCCAATGGACGTTCAAGTTCCTGTAGCTTCACCCGATCAGATCGCCGCTGTCTCTGCGGCGCTGAACTCCTTGCCCAATGACAATTCCGCACTCGCTGCGCTCTGGAAAATCTACGGCGCCGAACCGGTGCGATTGCTGCGTACCCAACAGGGACGCAGCCTTAGCCGCGAACGGGTCAAACGCGCGGAAGGCTTCATGTGCGGGCTCGCCCCTGACGCGCCGTTCCACTGGCACTATTTCCTCTACACGTCGGGGATTGTCGCGCAGTTGGCGCTGTCCTCGCACCTGCTCGATGTGGGCTTTCCGGATAACTGGTGCGCACGCCACATCAGCCTCCACGTCGACAGGTCGCTTACCTACGCCAATGTCACCGGCTTCGGGTACGATTGCCCCGAGACGGCGCGGCTACTGCAGGTGCTCTCGCCTTATTGGAAGTGGAACCGCAACCGCCCCGGCGACGGCAATCTGCTCGCCGACGGCGGCTTCACTCCCGATCAGGTTCGCCCGCTGGTTTCCGCGCTGGTCGAACACGTCCGCCAAGTGACCGGCCATGCCCGGCCCCGGCAGCGCGCAATGCGATCCTGATCTGGCGTCCGCAGCAACCGTGCTGCGGTTCCGTCGAACAGCGACAGGGCCGCCGGCAAATCGTGCGATTCGCGCGCCGATGATGGCGACGTTGCGTATGCAATGCCTGCAATGGGACGGCTTGGGACACAGCCAAATGCCTTGCGCCCCCTGCGACAAAATTTTTTGTCGTCCCAAGCCAACCTCAGGCGTCCCAGTGCGTCCGATTGACTGAATTCCTGGTTAGGTGTTAGGTCGCGTTGACAAAAGGGATTCCCATCCCGGTGAAGTTCTGATTCAAGCCTGCCTTTTGGAAGGGCAGGCATGGATCGCGGCGACCTGAGCGACGCAGAATGGGAATTGATCGGGCCACTGCTCCCACCCGAGCGTGGCAGGCATGCTCGCCCGGCCGGAGATAACCGGCGCTATCTCAATGGAATGCTGCACGTCCTGCGAGTTGGATGCCCCTGGCGCGACATGCATGAGCGTTATGGGAAATGGAACTCGGTCTACGTCCGGTTCCGGCGCTGGGCCGAGCAAGGCGTCTGGGATGCCATGCTGCAAACTCTGGTCGATCTCGGCCTGACCGACGACTGGCAGCACATGATCGACAGCACCACGGTTCGCGGCCATGTCTCGGCCGTAGGCGGAAACGTATGGCTCGCCCCGCCGGCAAGCGGTTTGTGTCTGACGATCTGAGCAGTCTGCGAAAACGTATCCGGCCTTTCAGCATGGTGCTGTTGGCCAAGATGGAGAACCGATCATCCCGGATACGCCGCCGGACACAGCGAAGTAGAAGCCGATGGTGTACCGTGTCGAAGTAGCTCGCCAGATCACCTTCGATGATCCAGCGGCCCCGCGTCCCGGCACCACTATCCTGCAACTGTATCTTCACTGTCCGGACAGCATGATGCACGCTGCGTTCCGGCCGGAAGCCATAGGAAAGGCGATGGAAGTCGCTCTCCCAGATCGGCTCCATCGCCATCAGCATCGCACGTTGGATGATGCGGTCTTTCAGGGTCGGGATACCCAGCGGGCGTTTCTTGCCATTGGCTTTCGGGATATAGATTCGCCTGACCGGCTGCGGGACGTAATTCCCCGTCAGCAAGTCCGTTCGCAGGCTGGCCAGATGTTCTGCCAATCCATCCTGCATCCGTTGCTTGTCCATTCCGTCTATGCCCGGAGTCTTGGCACCGCTCGATGCCAATGTAATCCGGGCGGCTTCGGCAAGCCACGCCCTGTCGGCGATGAGCCGGAGGAGACGATCGAACCGGCGGTTCGGATCGCTCTCGGCCCATGTCGCGAGCTTGTGCTGCATTTCACTGATTATCAAAGGTCTTCACCTCGTTTGGTCAGGTAGTTTGCACTTCAAGCTGATTGAACTGTCCTCCTTCGCCATGTGACAGGCTTTCCCTGTCGCGGACTACTACGGGGACTCCGCCAGCATGGTGGACATCGGGGCCAACTCCCTTGGCATTCCATCATGCCTTCCCTCGTTCATATGCTGGACTTTCACGCGCTGGGGAGGCTGCCGGTCGCAGTCCTTTTCCTTGCGTCCCGCAAGTCGATGCCGATGCCATGACCTGGCTGCGTTCTCTCCATGGCTCCATGCGGGCGATCTACATGTACGACCGCATTCGGATGCCGCCGACATACGCCTCCGGCGCCATCATCAGCATTCCGCCTGTTAAGCCGTGTAGGCGAAGGCGACATTTCAGCCCTCGGATGCGGATTAACCGGTTCGTGTTCCTCAACCTTCCAGCGCTACAGCCTCGGGGACTATCTTGGCGTAGCGGCTTCGCCTCAATCCCCTTTACCTGCGGGCTACGTCACCCTGCCAGTTGACAGCAGGTCACCGCCGCTTGGGCTCATGCCCCCTCACAGCAGAGGGCAGGGCATTCGTTCAATTCCTCCTTTCTCTTTTGCATTCCAACATACGCCTCCCGGACCATCCGGGACGAGGCGCACTGTACGTCACGTCGGCGCACCACACGTGATTGGGCCGTTCGATCGCCAGCTTGCGCAGTAGATACGGATAGACCCGGTGCTGCGGGTGCGGATCGCTCGTGCGGGGCCGCTGGTAGATCGGCGTCAGCCCCATCTTCGCCATCAGGCGACGCACCCGACGGCGACCGACCTCGTGCCCGGCACGCCGCAGGTGCCGCGCCATCTGGCGGCTGCCGCACCACGGGCAGTCCAGGAACGTCGCGTCGATCACCGTCATCAGCGCCAGCGTCTCGTCCGTTTCCGGCACCGGGGCGTAGTAATACGAGGAGCGGCTGATGCGCAGCAGGCGGCACTGCGCCGTGATCGACAGGCAGTGGTGAGCAGATTCGACCATCGCCCGCCTCCGGTCCACGCTCATCGACCGAAGGCTTTCGCTAAAAAATCCCGCTCGACGACCAGTTGCCCGATCTTGGCATGCAGCTTTTCCACCTCGCTCTCGCTGACGGCCTTGGCCACCTCGCCAGCCCCGGAGAACGTGCCTGCCATGCCGTCGATGGCCTCCCGCTTCCACGACGCGATCATCGTGTGGTGCACACCATGCTTGGCTGCCAGCTCCGCCAGCGTCAGATCGCCCCGGATCGCTTCCAGCGCGACCTTGGCCTTAAAATCGGCGCTGTAGCGCTTCCTCGTCGTCTTCATTCCCGTACCAATCCATCAGGTCGGGAGTAGCTTAACACCCTGTCCAGAAAACCGGCACCACCTCAGGGCGACTGCATCGGGAATCGGAAAGCTGGTGCGGGTGTCTAGTTAGACAATGCCCCTCCGCTTGTGAAAGTCGCGACTAAGCCCAATCCGATGCAAACCCATAACGCTCCGGACACAAGCAGAATCATTCCAAGCTTCGAATTCGCAACGTCTTTCATCGACTGTCCAATCAAGAGAGTGCCGAGGCCGCTATATCATTGTAGGGAAGATGGACATCGCACCTGTCGTTGCTCCGCAGTTTTTATGAGCAAGGGAAGCTGAAATGACGCTGAACCCGATCCCGATCGGCTTGTGCCTCGCGGGCGCCGGTGTCACCGCCTTGCTCAGTGCATGGGGCGGATGGACCGTCAACGACTGGCGCGACGACAGCAAGGCGCTGGCAGCCGTGGAGACGGCCGCAAAGGAACTCAATGCGGCCCGCGCCACCGTCGACCGCGCCGCCACCGCCTACGAACAGGAGAAGCCCATTGCTGCCGCTCAATCCTTCGTGCGCGAAAGCACGATCCGCGAGATCTGCAAGGATCGGCCTGTGCCTGCTGACTGCGCCGTGCCTGATGCTGCTCGCAGCATGCTCGACAACGCAGTCGACGCCGCCAACGCCCGAGCTTCAGGCCAACTTGCGCCAGCCCTCCCGCCGCTTCCGAAACCGCCGGTGCCGCTCACTGATCCGGAGCGGGCAGTCTGGGAAAACACGATGATCGCGATGTACGGCGACTGCGCTGCGCGACACCTGCGGAGCGTGGAGGCGGGGCGGTAGTCACGATTGTCCGGAAGACTATCCACCTATACACTGCTGCGATGCAACAATCAGTTTCAACTCCCCGCATCATTGCCCTTTCAGCGTTATTCGCAGTTTTCGGCGCGATTGGGAGGGCAACAATCCAGCAGGTTGAAACTCGGTGGCAGATCTTGATCTTCATCCTGATCGCCACCCTAGTTGAGGTCTTATGCAGCAGTAACGACGCCCCCGTGAGCAAAGGGCGGTTTCTGTTGAACTGCGCCGCCGCCACGATCTCAATCGTCTCGACGAAGTGGTACTTGGAAGGCTTCAACCTGTCGTAAGGAGGCCTCAATAGCTGGCCCAATCCAACTCCGCCTCGTCGACTGCGGCGAACATGTTGCCATCGGCTCCGCACTCCCGCAGCCGCGTCCGCACCGCCTCCGGGTCGCCCTCCAGCGGGAATTTCGGATCCACCTTGGCTGCTTTGACCAAGCGACCGAGTAGGCCTGTGCCCGACTGGCGCACACGCCAGCGACCAAACGGGCCGCGTTCGGCCGGGCTCTCGACCTTGCCCATATCCCGCAACCGGGTGTCCTGCGGCGCGGCCGCATAGCCGCGGCAGCCCTTGAACTGGGTTATGTCTTGCCAGTCGCCCTTGCCGTCGCAGATCTGCCCGACCTCGCGGCGCAGGTCAGCAAGCACCCGGGCATTGTCCCTATCCATCGTCGTCTCCATCATCTCACTCGCCTGACTGCCGCCTTCCACGAATGCTCCGGCGGCCATGGCAGTTCGAAGTCGCCCTCGGCCCATGGCACCGGCTCAAGCGTCACCGGCCGCACCTTTACGCCTCGCGGCGACCGGCAGACCCGGCACCAGAAGCGTTCCCGCGCCGGGCCGAACTGATCGTTCCAGCGCCGCCGCTCGAAGTGCCACCAGAGGCAATGCGCCTCGAACCGCGAGCTCTGCCCACACCGGCAGACCACCAGCACCGACCTGTGCAACGTGGCGGCTTCGAAGATGCACGTCGGCGTCATCAGGCCATCGTTTGACCATCGCATCGCCACACCGAATCATCACCCCATAGTCGGAACATATAGCGAACAAACGTTGAGATCGAGTCCGATTGACTCCGTCCGCCGCAGGGCCATCATGCTGGCATGTGCAACCTCCACCGGATGACGGCGCCGGCCGATGCGGTCGCCAAGCTGTTTTCGGCCGCGCCCTCGGCTGGCACGAACTTCGCAGCCGAGGTCTACCCCAAATACACCCGGATCGTCGTTGCCGAGGGTGCCGTCCGCTGCTCTGGGTTGTCAGTGCATGCGCAGCTTGTACGCTGGCACACAGCCCCCAGCACAGGAACACCGATGACTTACGACAAGCCCAACGCCCTCCTCATCGCGAATGCGGTAGCTGACTATCTGGAGGAGGAGCTCGGCAAAAGTACCGATACGTTCATTCCGGTGCATCGCGAGATCGCCGTAACAGCGCTCGGCATCGTGCTGGCTGCAGCGGACAGCCTAACCTCTCTTATTCACGACGCTCGGTTTCGGGCCCGCTCTGGGCATTTGCTGCGGCTGGCTGTATTGCGCGGACGACCGGCATCGCTGGCGTTTGTTTCACCGCATTCGGATTGATGGGCTTTTCGGGTTGAAGGGCTGGGCTCGGAGTTCTGCGGCGCTGCCGCATGGGCTACGTCGGCGCAGGCTTCAGCCGGAGAACGAGGGCGCGGAACAGGTCGGCATCCGGACAGGCGGAAGCGAAGGCAATGCGGATGCGGCTAGCACTTTCTACGACGCGCGCAGCGACCTTGAGCAGCCGCAGGCGCAAGGTGGTAAACTCCGCGCTTGCCAGAGCAGCGGTCCTGGGCATCGCCTGCTGGATGCGCCATAGCAGCCAGTATGCGGCAGTGTGCAGTATCAGGCGCATCTGATTGGCATTGGCCGAGCGGCACGAGGTTCGGTCGCTGGCGAGCTGGGACTTGTGGCGCTTGATCAGGTTCTCGGCCTGACCACGCGCGCAGTAGAGCGTGTCGTAGATGTGCTCGGCCGATCCTGTTGCCAACGAGGTGACGACATAGCGGATGTCCATGCCCAGCGTGCTGGCCTCGATCCGTGCAACGACGCGACGCTGGCACTTCCAGGTCTTTGCCCCATAGCGGGTCTCGGCATAGTTGCGCAGGACGGGACACTGACGCTGGGCGCGCTTGACCGCGCAGGCATCGGCGACCGCAACAATGGCGGGATCGGCGCGCAGCGCTGAATTGGTGGGCAGGCCGAACACGTAATCGACGCGGGCCGCATCGCAGTAGGCCATGACCTCGGGTCGACCATAGTGCCCGTCGCCGCGGATAGTGATGTGGGTATCGGGCCAATTACGGCGCAGGTGACGCACCAGGCGTCGGATGTGCCCCGCCGCCTCCTTTCCAGAAGGCGTCTTGCCTGTGCGCAGCAGCATGGCCACCGGCCTGCCGGTCGCGGTGTCGTAGATATGGATCGGTAGGAAGCAGCGCTCCCCATGATGCCCGTTCCAGAACGAGAGCTGTTGATAGCCATGCACGACGTCGCACGTGTCGTCGATATCCAGCGTGACCGCTGTCGGAGGGGCGGGATAGCTGGCGCAGTAGATGTCGATCATCGCGGCCATCATGCTGGCCAGTTCGCGCGTAGTCGGTGCATTTTCCCACCGGCTCATCGTCGGTTGGCTGGCCAGCCCCGCGCCCGATTCCGGCAGCTTGCCGAGCGCCAGGCGGAAGCCTGGATCGTCGCGCAGAGCATCGAGATCATCGGCATCCTCATAGCCGCACGCAATCGCGAACACACGGGCACGCAGAATGTCATCCAGGCGATGGATCACCCGCGCTGGATCGCGCGGATCGGCAATACAAGCCGCCAGGCGCTGGCAAATCCCCATCGCGCGCTCGGCCTGTGCAAGCAGTAGAACACCGCCATCCGAGGTAAGCCGGCCACCGTCGAACGCAGCTGTGATTTTCTTGCGGCCGACTGCTGGGAATCCAAATGAGCTTGCGATATCATCGTTCATGGCGGGTGTGGCCCGTGGCATTTTCTGCCCTGCGGCAGGTTCGGCTTAGACACCCAGTTCCTAATTCAGATCAGAGGCTTACGCCACTCCCGCCAACCCTTCAGGACACTTTTGGTGAATAAGGCGGGCTAAAAAGCGAGGCCAGGACGCTACAATGACCCAGCCCGAACAGGCCCCATAATGAGGATCTCCCGCTCCGAAGATTCAATGGGCACTGCCCGGCTCGCGGACATGGGAGGGCCCGCTGGCGGTCGATCGCACTCCGGAATCGTGGTTCAAGCGCTCAAATTCGGCCTGACCCACAGATAAAGCCGCCCGCCCAATCAAGCTCGGCAGTTACGCATCCCAGAACTTTCGCCATTTCGACGGGGCTTCCCGCCTGATCGGAGCCCCGCACCTCTTGCAAGATCCATGAAAATGCACGCCATTCCACTCCGCCTTACGGCGAGCCGGAACATGGCGGTTCAGCATGCATCGGATCGTTTGAGGAAGAATAGCCATAACATCACCTCCATAGGTTAATATCATCGACCGGCTATTCTGCACCGCACCCATATCGCATGCGAAACCGGGAATAATCGATAAATAACAATTCCCGTTATGATATTGCAATGCGAAAGAATATGACTTTTACGAATCATACAAAGGTAGGGCTTTGTTGCATAACGCGTGACAGGCGTAAAATTATGATTACTTGTAATTATTATGCGACCCGTACGGTGTTGGGCGTTCCGATTTGCGAGAAGCGATTGAGGATTGCAGCACGGACTTTGAGCTCGGTTATCTGACGCTCAAAGGTGCGCGCGGCGACGCGCGGACCGAGCAACTTGAAGCAGTGCATCTTGGTCTCGACCAGGCTGCGTCGATGGTAGCCGCTCCATTTCTTCCAAATTGCCCTGCCCAGGCGTTTCATCGCGCGCAACGTCTCGTTGCGGGCCTCGACGCCGGGGCCGTCCTCGGTCCATGCCTTGCCGTTGCGGCGAACCGGGATGACCGGGTCGGCACCGCGCGCATCGATGGCCGCGTGGCAACCTCTGGTGTCATAGGCACCGTCGCCGCCGACGGTGACAATGGTCTCATCCTCGGGGATCTGCGCCAACAGATCGGGCAGCGTCTGGCCATCGCCGACGGCATTGCTTGTGACCTCGATCGCTCGGATATCGAAGGTTTCCGCGTCGATGCCGATGTGCACCTTGCGCCACTGGCGGCGGTAAGAAACGCCGTGTTTCCTCGCTTTCCATTCCCCCTCACCGATCATCTTGATCCCGGTGCTGTCGACCAGCAGGTGCAGGCCTCCCGCGCTGGCGCGCGCGCCCAGATCAACCGACAAACTCTTCTGGCGCCGGCACAGCGTCGTATAATCCGGTGCCGGCCAGTCCAGACCCGCCATCCTTAGCAGGCTCTCGACCAGACCCGTCACCTGCCGCAGCGGGAGTTGGAACAACCCTTTCAGCGTCAGGCAGAACTCGATCGCCCGGTCCGAAAACCGCAGCGGCCGACCAGGCCGACCATCGGGCGCCGCAAACCAGTCCATCCCTGGGTCGAACCACACATCCAGCGAGCCTCGCCGCCGGAGCGCTGCATTATATTCGGGCCAATTGGTCGTGCGATACTTCGGCGGGGTCGGTCTGGGCATCCGGCCCATCTATGACATCCGATTCCTCAAGGGAATCCATCACCTTGTTATGCAACAAAGCCTTCTCGACCTGACCCTTCTCCCACCCTGCGGCAGGACTACAGGCCACCGGCTCAACGCGATAGTGGTCCGTCATGATCAGAAACCGCCGGTTGAACAGGCGTTCCTTGCCGGTGAACACCGTCGTCACCGCCGTCTTCATATTGTCGTAGATGCCGCGCGTCGGAATCCCACCGAAGAAGGCAAAGGCGCGGGCATGTGCGTCGAACACCATCTCTTGCGTCTCGCGAGGATAGGCACGGACAAATGGTGCCCGTGACCAGCAAAACCGCATATGCGCGACCTTCACGCGCATTGGCTTGCCGGCGATCTCGACGTCCTCATGGCTCCAGTCGAACTGGTAAGCCTCGCCGGGCCGGTACATCAACGGGATGAACGCCTTGGTCATATCGCCGGCGTCAACGCGACGCTCACGCTTCCAGCGTGCAGCATAGCGCCGCACAGCGTCATAAGAGCCGCCAAACCCTTCGCGCTGAAGCAGATCATGGATCCGCGTCATGCGAAGCCGGTCACGCCGGGGCAGCCCTTCGTTCTCTTCAAGCAGTTCTTCCAGGCGAGTGCTGAAAGGGCCGGTCTGCGGCCGATGCTGTTCCTTGCGCTCGTAACTGGCATCCGCGTTCGGCGCCCGGATCGCCTTGCGCACCGTGTTGCGCGACAGCCGCAAATCCCGCGCTATCGCCTTGATCGGCTTACCGTCCCGGTGCTCCCGACGGATCCTCGTAATCGTCTCCACAACCAACATCCCTGTACCCGCCGTCCGGAACCGAAACGGCGGCGCTTCTCACAATGAGATGAAGGGGGTCAATTTTAGACGCCGATCACCCCGCTAAGGGGGTCAATTTTGCACGCCGCTCCACAGCCGGAACAGGGTGGAGGACCTGGGCTCCGCCCAGGTTGCGGCTCGCCATGGCGGGGCTAAGGGTCCGTGACGCCCCCCGTCACCCTGGAGCCGAGGCACACGCCGACGCGCCATCGGCGCGGAGACCGCTGACGGGACGCGGATAGCGTCACGCCCGGCCCGCTCAAGGCGGGACGGAACGCGTCATGCGATCGTTACGGCTATGCCGACGAGACGCCGAAGGTGGCTCGGCCGGAGCGAAAGCGGAGGTAGAGCGCGGTCAGGCCTTCAGGTCTGAGACGCCCACTTTCTTGCGTTAGCCTCCAAGTTGGATCGACAATTCGAATCCAAAGCAGGCTTCGCGATCAGAGCCTTTTCCCGCAAACCATCCAGATGATCGCTCCACCATTGATGCATGGTAGTGCGCTCCTCCCAATAACGCCCACGATTGTAGATGCCGCGAATGGCATTGGCATCCATGTGGGCCAGGGAACGCTCGATGGCGTCAGGACTCCAGTGCCCGCTTTCATTCAGCAAGGTTGACGCGGTCGTTCTCAACCCATGAGCGGTAACCTCGCGAGTGCCGTACCCCATCCGCCGAAAGGCTGCATTGAGCGTGTTTTCGCTCATGGTCTTGCGCGAAGTATGGCGCGCGGGAAAGGCATAACCCTCTGGCCCCGTCAGCTCATAGAGCTGAAGCAAGTAAGCGATCACCTGCCGCGATAGCGGCACTTGATGGGAACGGCGCATCTTCATGCGCTCGGCCGGGATCGTCCAGACTGCGGTCTCGAGATTGAATTCGGACCAGTTCGCTTTGCGCAACTCGCCAGGACGCGCCATCACATGCGGAGCTATCTGCATGGCGAGACGGGTCAGAATACCGCCGCTATAGCCGTCGATGTCGCGAAGCAGCTTGCCCACCTGATCGGGTTCGAGAAGTGCCGCGTGATGCCTGACTTTGGGAGTCAAGAGAGCCCCCTTCAGAATGAAGGTCGGATCGTTCTCCCCCCGCCCGGTCGCGACGGCATAGCGAAAAACGCGACTGGCGAAGGATCGACAACGCTGCGCCGTTTCGCGCTTGCCCTTGGCTTCAATCGCCTTGAACACGGCGAGCAGCTCAAGCGGTTTGATTTCTGCAATCGGCCGCGAGGCGATTGGCTTCATATGCGACAGGAGCCAGTTTGCCTTCACGGTCGTGGCTTCGGCCCGCTCCTCCGCCACCATCTTGTCGATGAATTCCTTGGCGATGTCGTCAAAGGTGTTGGCAGCCTTGTAGGCAGCCACCAGCTTGTTGACCTTGCGCGCCGCCAGTGGATCTTCGCCGGCTTCGAGAAGCGCGCGCGCATCTTCCAGCTTCCTGCGCGCACCGGCAAGGCCAACGTCGGGGTAGCGCCCCAGGGCAAGACGCTTCTGCTTTCCGGCAAAGCGATATTTGAAGCGCCAGAGCTTCGATCCGTTCGGGTGAATTTCCAGATACAGCCCCCGGCTATCCGAGCACTGATAAATCTTCCCAGCAGGCTGCAGTTGACGGACCTGAACATCGGTAAGCGCCACGCGCGTTTCTCCTCGACAAATCGAAGCGCGGAGTTGCGGTTCCAAAGGGCCACCTGTTCGGTTCCTCCCGAGGAGGCTACCATGGCACCTTGTGGCACCATTTCGTTCAGGATGCCCTGGAATTTCCTGATACACTTCGAGACCAACGATGCCCAAAAGTGGCAGAAATCTGCCGTTTTGTCGAGGTTTTGGGATGCCTTGGGAGGGTCAAATGGTGCCGGCTACAGGATTCGAACCCGTGGCCCCCTGATTACAAATCAGGTGCTCTACCAACTGAGCTAAGCCGGCCCTCGCGAAAGCAAGTCCGGCGCCCTTACAGCGAGGCAGGGGCGCCGGTCCAGCATTTTAATCAGAACACCGCGTGCGGCGCGTCTTCCTTCATCATCACCTGGCGAACCAGCGGGATCGGCGGGCCGCCGTAGCTCAGGAATTCGTCGTGGAACGCCTTCCAGCCGGCGCGGCCGCCGCGCGTGGCGGTCCAGTCGTCGCGCAGCTTGCGGATCATCAGCTTGCCCAGCGTGTAGTTGAGATAGGCCGGATCGTAAGTGCCGCGCGCAGCCTGCTGCTCGGCCGTGCCCTCGTCCTGGTAGCATTCGGTCATGAACATGCGCTTCGACTGCTCCTGCGTCATGCCGCGCGCATGCAGGCCGATCGCCGAGAGATAACGGCAATTGCGCAGCAGTGCGTTGGACAGCTGGCCGACGTGGACCCCGGCATCGCCATTCCCGAGGCCGGTATCCCACATCATTTCCTCGGCATAGTGCGCCCAGCCCTCGGCGAAGGCATAGCCGACGAACAGGCGGCCCACCCAAGAAGGCGAGCGATTCGAATGGAGGAACTGCAGGAAGTGCCCCGGCATCACTTCGTGCACGGACGTGAACAGCAGGTCGTTCTTGCCCGGGATGTAGTCCTGCTGCATCTGCTGCGACCACGAGGGGTCCGGCGGCGAGATGTAATAGACCGAGGCGATGCCCTTATCGAGCGGCCCCGCCGGATCGATATAGGCCGAGTTCTGCCGGTTGTAGGGCGGGCTTTCCTCGACTTTCGCCTGTTCGATGCCGGGAATCGTCACGATGTCATGCTGGCGCACGAAAGCGGTGAGATCGGGGATCTGCTTGCGCGCGGCCAGCACCGGACCGCCCTTCGGCTTGTCGGCCCGCATCTTGTCGAAGCAGCCCTGGATGTCCTTGCCCGGTGCATAGTCGGCGCAGGCCGCCTTCAGCAGATCCTGGTTGCGCTTGAGATCGGCGCGGCCAACGGCTTCGAGTTCGTCCAGCGGCGCGTCTACCGCCTCGGTCGCGGCCAACATGCGCGAGAAACGATCCGCGCCCATGGCGAAGTCCTGCGTCGGCGTCGCCTTGGCCAGCCAATCGGCCAGCCCCTGCATGGCAGTGGCGGCGGCTTCCGAACTCGCCTTGAATTCGGCCTGGAGCCTTGCATCCTTCACATCGGCAAAGGCCGCGCGGGCATCACCCCGGTAATACTCGGCAAAACCCGCAAACCCGGCCGTGCCCAGCTTGATGAAGCTGGCGGGCATCGCGGTCTTGAGATTGCCGCGGATCTGCGTGGCGGCCCTGGGCACCGCCTTGAAAAAGGCGATCATCGCCTTCATCCGCGTCGGCTTGTCGGCATAGTCACGGCTGACATAGACGTTGGGATCGAGGCCATTCTCGATGTAGTAGCCCGGATTGGTATGCGGCTTGTCGGCATCGACCAGCCAGAACAGCTGCCCCTTGGCCACCTGCACCAGATAGTCACGCTCGAACCGGTCGGCGGCGGAAAGGTCGGTGAACTTGCCCGCGTCCGCGATCACGCCGCGCAGGAAATCGGCCCGGGCCTTGAGGCCGGCAGCACTCCAGTCGGGCAGGCGGCCGTCGAACTGGTGGGCGCCCTGATAGATCGCGAAGGACGGGTCCTGCGCCATCCAGGCATCCAGCGTCTTGCCGACATAGGCCTTCCACGGCGTTGCCGGGCTCCCCATCGCGGCGGTTACCGGTGCCTGTGCGGGAGCAGCGCCTGCGCCAAGGGCCAGTGCGAGACAGGCCATCCCGGCCAGCAGCTTGTGTTTCATGTCTTCGTGCGATCCCTGTCCATGGTGTGCGGGCCGCATCGGTCGCCCCCGACGGCAAAGCCCCATGGGCACGGGTTGTGCGTCAGACTGCGCCGAAGGTCCAGCCCTCGGTGCGGGCAAGTTCGGCCGTCAATTCAGCGGGTTTCCACAAGTCCGCACGCGGCGCGGCGGTGCGCAGCCAGGCCGAGGTGAGCAAGGCATCGGCGCTGTGGTCGTCGATCGGTCCCTCGCCCGAGACAGGCGGCGATCCCAGCACCGCGAGCCCTGCATTGAGCGCCGCGTGATCGGACATCTTCGCCCGCCCAGCAGAGCGCCCGGCGGCCACGGCGGCAAGCGTCGTGTAGATCTCGGTCACCACCGATCCGCTCTCCGGCAAAGGGTCTATCGGCCAGACCGACAGTGCCGCGCCCAACCGGTGCAGCATGCGCATTCCGGTGAGACTCGACTTGCCCACTTGCGCCGCACCGACAAGGTTGAAATTGGAATAGGGCTTGCAGCCCGCACGCGCCTGCGCCTCTTCGGTCACCCGCATGCGCCCCTTGCGGTGCGAGGCTCGGGGCAAATGGAACCGCGCACCCTCGCGCCCGCCATGACGGCGGAAATAGGCGCTGAGTTCGCAGTGATCGACAAAGCTGGAGGCGGAAAGATGCTCGTCTCCAGCGCAGATCCCATCGATCAGGGCCCAAAGCGCACGGGCATCGGGCGGGCTCCGCGCCCAGCCGGGAAAAAACGCCCCGGCATCGGCGAAAGGCAGTGAAATGCCGAGGTCGAGCCCGACCAGCGTGTCTTGCGGCAAGTCATCGCGCAGCAGGTCAAGCACCTCCTCGCGCGACCAGGGGCCCGGCTCCCGGTGGCACAAGCCCTTGGGCCGCAGCAGTTGCGGCGCGCCCTCGATCCCGCAGAGCGCAACCGCGATACCCTTCTGGCGCAGGCCAAGGGCGCCGGACCAGTCGATCGCCATGAAATGGCGAAAGCGCGGAGCCATCACTCTGCGCGGCGCTCTGCGCGCTTGCGGTCCCACCACTCGATACGTTTGCGCAGGTCCCGCTCGAACCCGCGCTCGACCGGTTCGTAGAAGGTCTGCGGCGCCATGCCTTCCGGCCAGTAGTTGTCGCCCGAGAAGCCGTCCGGGGCATCGTGGTCGTAGGCATAGTCCTTGCCGTAGCCGATGTCCTTCATCAGCTTGGTCGGTGCGTTGAGGATGTTGGCGGGCGGCGGCAGCGATCCGGTTTCCCGCGCGCTCTGCCACGCCGCCTTCTGCGCCATGTAGGCCGCGTTCGATTTGGGCGCGGTGGCAAGATAGAGGCAGGCCTGCACGATCGCCCCTTCCCCCTCGGGACTGCCAAGGAACTCGTAGGTCTGCTTGGCGGCGATGCACTGAAGCAGCGCCTGCGGATCGGCAAGTCCGATATCCTCGCTCGCCATGCGGGTCAGGCGGCGGAGCAGATAAAGCGGCTCCTCGCCCGCCGTCAGCATGCGCGCCAGATAATAGAGGGCGGCCTGGGGATCCGACCCGCGTACCGACTTGTGCAGCGCGGAAATCAGGTTGTAGTGGCCGTCGCGGTCCTTGTCGTAGACCGCCACGCGGCGCTGGAGAAAGGCCCCCAGCCCGCGGGGATCGAGCGGCTCGCCGATCCGCGCCGCATAAAGCGTTTCCGCCTGATTGAGCAGGAACCGCCCGTCGCCGTCGGCCGAGGCGACCAGCGCCGCCCGCGCGTCGCCGTCAAGCGGCAGCGGCCCCTCGAGCGCTTCCGCCTTGTCCAGCAGGCTTTCCAGCGCCTCCGGCCCGAGCCGGTGGAGGATCAGCACTTGTGCCCGGCTCAGCAAGGCCGCGTTGAGCGCAAAGCTGGGGTTCTCGGTCGTCGCACCGATCAGCGTCACCGTGCCGCGCTCGACGAACGGCAGGAAACCGTCCTGCTGGGCACGGTTGAAACGGTGGATCTCGTCCACGAACAGCAGCGTGCGCTGCCCGGCGCGCGCGGCCACGTCGGCCTCGGCAAAGGCCTTCTTGAGATCGGCGACGCCCGAAAACACCGCCGACACCGCCGCAAAGCGCATGCCCACCGCGTCGGCCAGGAGCCGCGCCGTGCTGGTCTTGCCGGTTCCCGGCGGCCCCCAGAGGATCATCGAGGACAGCCGGCCCGCCGCCACCATGCGCCCGATCGGCCCTTCGGGACCGGTCAGGTGCTCCTGCCCCACCACGTCGGCCAAGGTGCGCGGGCGCAAGCGGTCGGCCAGCGGGGCATCCTCTCCCGGCATGTCGGGGCGGCTGGAGGGCGGAAGATCATCGGCAAAAAGGTCGGCCATGGGGGCTATCTAGCGACTATCCCGCGCAATTGCACCGCCTGCGCGATACCCCTAGGCTGCCTCCCGGCTCGCACAGGGAAGGAAGACGGCACCATGACACGGAACTGCAGCGGCACGCACGCCCTTCCATCTCTGGCCGGTCGGCCTGCTGGCGATCCTGTGGAACGGCTTTGGCTGCCTCGACTATGCGATGACCGTCACGCGCGATCCCGCCTGGATGGCCAAGGTCCCGCCTGCCGTAATCGACTGGCTCGACGCCGCCCCGGCCTGGACCCTCGCCAGTTGGGCGCTCGGAGCCGGCGCCGGCCTGCTGGGCGCCTTGCTGCTGGTCATGCGCTTGCGCTGGACCGCCCATGCCTTTGCCCTGTCGCTGCTGGGGCTGGCCGCGAACCAGGCCTACCTCTTGCTGTCGCCGATGCCCATGACGGCGAATGCCGCCGAACTGGCGCTGCGGCTGGCGATCTGGATCGCCGCGCTCCTGCTGTTCTTCTATACGGTCCGCCTGCGCGGACGCGGCGTGCTCGCCTGAATTCAGTTCATACAATCAAATACCAACCTGAACGAATTCTGCCAAAGCTGCTCCAATTCCGTTCAGCCAGGCTCACCTAGAAGGAGCTCAACGCAGGAGACGTAAGGCACCGCAGGACGCGGGCCTCGGTTCTCCTGACAAGGAGTTTCGAACCATGTCCATCATGCGCAAGATCGGCCTTTCCGGTGCGCTCGCGGCGACGGCACTTGCCGCTGCGACCCCGGCCATGGCTCAGGACTATCGCCGCGGCGGCGACAACACCGCAGCGGTTGCCATCGGTGCCGGCGTCGTCGGCCTCGCGCTCGGCGCGATCCTCGCCTCGAGCAACGACCACCACCGCGACTATGCCGATTACGGCTATGACACCGGATATGGCCGAGCCTGGACCAGCGGATGGGAATTCCGCGACGGCTGGTACTGGGACCGCGATGGCCGCCGCCACAGCCGCGACGAATATGCTCGCTACCACCGCAATGACGGCCGAGGCCAGAATTGGGGCGGCCACGACGGACGCGGCGGCGACCACGGCGACTACCGCCGCGGCTACGACCGCGACCGGGACGACTTTCGCCGCGGCTACTGATCGATAAAGACCACCGAGCAGCCGGGTCCCCCTCCCCGGCTGCGACGAGACGCCCGGCCCCTCCTCCTGGCCGGGCGTCTTTTTTTGTGCGCAGCGGCTGTCCCCGGCACGGCCCGCCAAGCGCCCAGCTTTCGCAAGACCAACCGGAAGTTCACGGCCTGTTCAGTGGCAACATTGCAGAAATGTGGCACGTGCCCGCTGGAACCGCCGTTACCTGGTTGGCCCGGAAAGGGGCTTTGTTGCGCAAATGCCCAAGGGATTCCGTTTGTGAATCCATGAGGTTACGGAGCGACGATGAGCAAACCACTCCGCGCCCGTTACCGCACGACAAACTGGAAGTCCTACAACGCAGCGTTGGCGCAGAGAGGTTCGCTTCAGGTCTGGTTTGATCCTGGGATGCAGTGGCTGTCCGCGCCGACCGGCAAGCGCGGGCGGCAGCCTATGTTCTCGGATGCCGCGATCCAGGCCTGCCTAACGCTGAAGGGCGTGTTCAAGCTTCCCTTGCGCCAGACCACAGGCATGGTCGCCAGCCTTCTCAATATGGCAGGGCTTGATTGGCCAGTGCCGGATTTCAGCACTTTGAGTCGGAGGCAGAAGACCCTGCTTGTCGAGATCCCCTGTCAGCCCAGTTCCGCGCCGTTGCACCTGTTGATCGACAGCACGGGCATCAAGGCGGTGGGTGACGGGGAATGGTGCAGACGCAAGCATGGTCCTTCCAAACGCCGCCAGTGGCGAAAGGTCCACCTGGGCGTGGACGCCGGGTCGTTGGAAATCCGCGCCATCGAAGTGACCGGGAGCCGGGTTGGCGATGCGCCCATGCTTCCCGAACTGCTGGAGCAGATACCACCCGGCCAAGCGATCGCGACCGTCAGCGCCGATGGCGCTTTTGACACAAGGGCCTGTCACGAAGCCATTGCCGCGCGCAATGCCTGTGCGATCATCCCCGCCCGCGGCAATGCAAAAGCCTGGCCCGAAAATACGCCGGGCCTTGCCGCCCGAAATGAAATCGTTCGCTCAAGCCGGCGGTTCGGCAGGGCAATCTGGAAGCGATGGAGCGGCTATCATCAGCGCAGTCTGGTTGAAACGAAGATGCATTGCTTCAAGCTGCTGGGGGAACGCATCATGGCTCGAGACTTCGATCGTCAGGTCGCCGAAATGCAAATCCGCGCCGCCATCCTCAACCACTTCACCGCACTCGGAAGGCCCCAAACTCAGCGTGTCGCGTGATCGATGCCTTCAAAGGATGACTGCTGACCTGCGATAGATTTGTACAACAAAGCCCCGGAAAGGGAGTTCAATTCGATGCATATCAGGATCAGGAAATTCGGCCTCGCCGCAGCCCTTGCGGCCAGCGCCTTGACGGCCTCGGCCCCCGCCATGGCCCGTGACGGTTACCACGACCGGGGCGACGATGCGGCCATCGCCATCGGTGCCGGCGTCATCGGCCTCGCGCTCGGCGCTGCTCTCGCCGATCACGGCGATCGCCACTATTACGACCGCGGCTATTACGATTCCCGCCGTTACGTGACCGTGCGCGGCCGCCCGGGTTACTATTATTACTACGAAGGCTACCCCAACCGCTACTACCAGGATCGCTACTACGACCGCTATTACGCGCCGTATTACCGCGACCGCTGGAGCCGCGGCCATGCCTGGGGCAACCGCGACTGGCGCGACGACCGCCGCGGCTGGGGCCGTGATGATCGGCGCGACTGGGGTCGTCACGACCGGGACCGCCGCGACTGGGACCGCCGCGACCGGGACCGGCATGATCGGGACCGCCATCACGACTGGCGCCGCTGATCGCCCCCGGACGTCATAACCGCGTCAAGAATTTCGAGTGAAAGGATGCGCGGCGGCATTTCATGGAAAATGCCGCCGCGCACTGCTTCCCGCACATGGCCTTCCATGATCCGCACTCGCCAATCCCCGCCCGGGAGGCTATGGGGCTGCCCATCATGGATATCGCCGACCTTCGGATCGCCCTCTTTTCGGGCAACTACAATTATGTGCGCGACGGCGCCAACCAGGCCCTGAACCGTCTCGTGGGCTACCTGCTCCGCCAGGGGGCGCAAGTGCGCGTCTATGCCCCGGTCGTCGACAAGCCCGCCTTCGAGCCGACCGGCGATCTTGTCGGCATTCGCGCGGTGCCGATCCCGACCCGTTCGGAATACCGCATCCCGCTCTCGATCTCGGGCAAGGCGCGCCGCGATCTCAAGGCATTTGCGCCGCATGTGGTGCATGTCTCCTCGCCCGATCCGGTCGGCCATCAGGCGGTCACCTGGGCGCGCAAGCGCAACCTGCCGGTGCTCGCTTCGGTGCACACGCGCTTCGAGACATACCTTCGTTACTACAACATGGCCTGGGGCGAACCGCTGATCGAGGCGATCCTGCGCCGCTTCTACCGCCGCTGCGATGCGCTGGTAGCTCCCTCGGAATCGATGGCCCAGTTGCTGCGCGAACAGCGCATGAACTACGACGTGTCGATCTGGTCGCGCGGAGTGGATCGCGAAATCTTCCACCCCGGCCGCCGTGACCTCGCCTGGCGCCGCGCGCATGGCATCGACGACCATGAAGTGACCATCGGCTTCCTGGGCCGCCTGGTCATGGAAAAGGGCCTCGACGTCTTTTCCGACACGCTCGACGAACTAACCCAGCGCGGCATCGCCCACCGCGTGCTGGTGGTCGGTGAAGGCCCCGCCCGCGAATGGTTCGAGGCACGCCTGCCGCAGGCGGTCTTTGTCGGCTTCCAGCAAGGCGCCGACCTGGCCCGCGCCGTGGCCAGCATGGACATGCTGTTCAACCCCTCGGTCACCGAGACGTTCGGCAACGTGACACTGGAAGCCATGGCCTGCCGCCTGCCGGTAATCGCCGCGGCCGCCACCGGCAGCCAGAGCCTCGTCAACGACCGCGAGTCCGGCCGCCTCGTGCCTCCCGGCGCGATCCACCAGTTCGCCGAAGCGATCAAGGGCTATGTCGAGAACCAGGACATGCGCGAGGCCCACGGCCTTGCCGGCGAGAGCCGCGCACTGGAATTCAGCTGGGACCGCATCAACCAGGCAGTGGCCGATACGTATCTGCGCTTGATCCGCCAGAAGACCCGCAACTGACCGCGAATGCCGGGCCTGCCAATTTGCAGCCCGGTACTTCGCGGTTGTTCAGACCGGCGCCGGGGCCGCCAGACCGATTTCCCCGAAATAGCGACCAAGCCCCTCGACGGCCTTGTCGGTCAGTTCGATAAAGGCCCGGCGTCTGTCGTTGTCATCCAGCACACGGCGGAACAGGCCACCGTCGACCATCTGCCCGATCCAGCGCAGCGCCGTCGTCGGCGGCACCGCAGCCGCGATGCACAGTGAGGTCACCGAGACCTGCTTGCCTTCCCCTTGCGCGGCAGCAAGATCGAGCAGCATGTCCCAGGCCGGATCGGCAAACAGGTCGCCCTCGATGAAACGCGCGCGCAGTTGACGCTGGCGCAGGATCTTGCGAACAAGCCGGGCATCGGGCAACTGCGCCGCCGCACAGCGTGGGGGTGCTTCGCGCGCCAGCGGAATTGCCGGCTCCAAAGCACCGTCCCCCCCGCCGCCAGAGGGCGCCAGCCGATCGATCCGCCCGGCAATCTCGCCGACCTGCTCGGTCAGCCGCAGGATCATCAGCCGGTCGTCGTCGGAAAGCTCGCGCACGCGTCCCTGCGACATCGTTGCCAGCACCCGCCCCAAGGCAACCACCCGCTCGGCCCGGCTGGGATCGACCAGCAGCAACGGGTTGGAATGGTCCATGCAGGCAAACACGTCATCCAGCGCCTCGACACTGGTCGAGACGATCAGCCGCGCTCCCAGTTGCGGTGCCCGCATGTCCAGCCGCGACAGGGCTGCCAGCGCCGCGCCATCGACCTGCGGGCAATCCAGCAGGACAACATCGCCGAGCGGACGCTCGCCCTGTTCCAGCAGTTCCGCCAGCGACGTGGCCGTGACCCGCAAGCCCGCTGCCCCGGCATCCTCCCGCATCCCGGCGCGCACATGGGCGCGGTCGGCAAAGATCGAAACCGAAAGACCGGAACCTTGGCCGGAAGCGCTGCCGCCGCCATAGGCAAAATCGTCCGTGACAGGACCGCCGAGGGTGAAATCCGTATCATCCATGCGCGTGCCTTCCGTGTTACCACGTAAGGGAACAGGACTAGAACAGGACGCCTTCGAGTCAAGAATTGCCGGGTTAAAACCTTGTCATCCGGGGCGCTTTACCGGAGTCACGTCTTCCCGGCCGCGTCACCAGCCCGACAGTTCCCGCCGCACCAGGGTTTCCAGCATGTCGATGCCGACAACCGTATCGTTGAGGCAGGACAGTACCGCGAAGTCCTTGCCGCCGGCCGCCTCGAACACTTCTCGTCCGCGGATCGCCAGTTCCTCCAGGGTCTCCACGCAGTCTGCCGAAAAGCCCGGCGCAGCAATCGCAAGGCTCCGGGTGCCGGCTTTCGCCTCGGATTCCAGCACGCTCTCGGTGGCCGGTTCCAGCCACCTGGCACGCCCGAACCGCGACTGGAACGCAGTTTCGACACGCAAGTCTGCAAAGCGCGACGCGAGGCGCCCGGCCAGCAGGCGAGCGGTCTTGCGGCAGTGGCAATGGTAGGGATCACCAAGATCGAGCGTGCGCTGCGGCATGCCGTGGAACGAAAGCAGCAGCACTTCAGGCACAAAGGCCAGCGACTCGACCTGCCGCGCCAGATCGGCTTCTAGCGCGTCGATGTGTGCGGGATCATCGTAATAGGGCGGCAGGCTGCGCAACGCGGGTTGCCAACGCATCCGCGCCATCGCCTCGCCCACCTTGTCCGACACCGAGGCGGTCGTCGCCCCCGAATACTGCGGATAGAGCGGCGCAACGAGGATGCGGTCACACCCGGCGTCCTTCATCGCCTGAAGGCGCTCCGGGATCGAGGGATTGCCGTAGCGCATCGCCCAGTCGACCATGGCGCGTCCATCCAG
Organism: Sphingomonas sp. IC081; assembly: GCF_006874585.1. Classification (GTDB taxonomy): domain Bacteria; phylum Pseudomonadota; class Alphaproteobacteria; order Sphingomonadales; family Sphingomonadaceae; genus Novosphingobium. The sequence goes on along the minus strand of NZ_CP029761.1, from coordinate 330,291 downwards.
ACGCTCCTGCAGGCCCCGCGCCTGCGCGGCGGTGATCGCGGCGAGCGGCGAGCCCGCTTCGGTCCAGACCTGGCCATAGGCATGGGCGGACTTGGCCGGACGCGTGCGCAGGATCACACCGTGGAGGATCGGCTTCCACACCAGCGCCGGGATCTCCACCACGCGCGGGTCGGACAGGAATTCGGCCAGGTAACGGCGCACTGCGGGCGCGGTCGGCGCATCGGGCGTACCCAGATTGACCAGCATTACGCCGATCCGTCCGGTGCGGGCATCAGGGTGGTCGGCAGGACGCATCACAGTTCCTCGGCAAACAGGGGGAGGCGGCGGAAACGCAGGCCCGTCGCCGAATAGAGGGCATTGGCGATGGCCGGTGCGACAACCGCCACGCCCAGTTCGCCTGGATCGGCGGGATCCGCATCGCTTTCGATGAAATCCACCTCGATCCGCGGGCAATCGGCAAGCACCGGCAGCGCCATCTCGCCGAGCCGATCGCTGTCGGGCCGCCCGCCCACGTAGCGCGGCGCACAACCGAGCGCGAGACCGATCCCGAAAACCAGACCGCCCTCGATCTGTTGGCGGGCGATGTCGAGATTGACGATCCGGCCGATGTCGACAACCGCGCTGAGCCGGTCGACCCGCACGCCGTTCTCGTCCCGCCGGGCGCTGGCGACAAGCGCTATGCGCCCCTCGCCGATGCCATGGCAGGCAATGCCCTGCCCGCTGTTGTCGCTGCCGCCGCCCCATTCGGACAGTGTGGCCACGCGCTGAAGGCACTCCGCCAGGCGGGTGTCCTGCCCCAGCATCGCCATACGATAGGACAGCGGTTCGCGGCCCGCGCGGTGGGCCAGTTCGTCGACAAAACTCTCGTTGAAAAATGCCGTATAGCCATGGGCATTGCCACGCATGCGGGTGGTAGGCAGGTCGATGGCAGCGGGCGCGTGGTCGACCGCGACGGCCGGGATCGCGTAAGGCGGCACCGCCCCTTCAAGCGCCTGGGGATCAGCCATGCCGGCAACCGCGGCGATCGCCTCCCCCGGCCTGTCCCCCGCGAACATGCGGCGGCCGAATTCGCACGCGCTGGCCGGGACCGCGACCCGCGCGCGCCAGGCCGCGATTCCGCCTTCGGCATCGGGACGCGCGGCCATGACGGCAACCGCAGGCGTGCGCGGGAAAGCGGCACGAAATTCCTCGCCGCGCGGCCAGGTGAGCTGAACGGGTCTCTCCGCCTCCTTCGCCAGCACAGCCACTTGGGCCGCATGGAGACATTCCAGCCGCCGGTCGAAACTGCCGCCCAGCGCCATCGGGTAGAGCACGACATCGCCGCTGCCGATGCCGACGGCCTGTGCCGCCGCCGCCCGTGCCGCCTCAGGCGCCTGGGTGCCGATCCACAGTTCCAGCCGGCCATCGGCGTAGCGCGCGGTGGCGCTGGCGGTCTCGATCATGGCGTGGGTGGCGGGTGCCACTTCATAGCGGATCTGCACCGGCAGCAAGCCGTCTACCGCCTCGCTGTCACCGGCCAGATGGATGCGCTCGGCCTCGCCGCTGCGCATCGCGCCGTCGAGGGCATTGTCGATCGCATCGCTGTCGAGCGCGCCGATCACCCGGTAACGCGGCTGCGCGCGCACCAGAGCGGTTTCCGCGCTCCACCAGTCATCGGCAAGCGCGGCGATCCAGCCCTTGCCCTTGACGAACCGCCGGAAGCCGCGAAGCGACCTCGCTGCAGCCTCGCCCACATCCGAGACTTCCGCCATCGCCCCCGTGCCGCCAACCAGCGGAGCGTGGCGGATCGAGGCGCGCAGCATGTCGGGCAGGCGCACGTCTCCGGCAAAGACCCAGGAACCGTCCACTTTCGAAGGCAGATCGAGGCGAGGATAGCGCAGCGGTGCACCCGGCGGAAATTCGCCGGGCTTCTCGGCCGGGAAGTCGGGCCGCAGCGGCGGCGGGTCGGGCGGTGAAAACGCCGCCGCCTCGGCCGCCAATGCGCCGAACGACAGCACCTTGCCCGCATGATGGACCAGCCCTTGCGACACCTCGCAAGCTTCCGCCGCGACGCCCCAGCGCGCCGCTGCAGCCTGCGCCAGCAAGGCCCGCGCCGATGCCGCCGCCGCGCGCAGCGGCGCCTCGTAGGCAGCCTGCGCGGTGCCATCGGCGGTCACGTTGAAGCGGTGGTCCTGCGCCCAGCGCCGCGCCAGATAGCCATCCGGCTGTTCCGCTAGCCTCGGCACGCCCGGCAGCCACTGCGGCGCCCAGAACGGCGCCCACTTTGCCGCCAGCACGGTGTTCGCATAATGCGCGCTGACCGGCGCCGGCTCGACCGCGACCTGCCGCCAGTCCGCGCCGAGCTCCCAGGCCACGATCTGCGGCAACAGCGTGGTCACGCCCTGCCCCATCTCGACTTGCGGCACCGCCACGCTCACCACCCCGTCGGCCGCGATCTTGATCCAGGCCCCAAAGGCATATTCGTCGCGGTCAGGCTCGAGCGGCAAAGGGAAACGCCGTGGTCGCAGCAAGAAACCGACTGCCAGCCCGCCGCCCGCGAGCCCGCCGATCAGCACGCCGCGACGGGACAGCTTCATCAAAGCGCCGCCTGCAAGCCGGGCTGCAACGGACGCTGGACCAGCCAGTCGTTGACGCGGGTAGCCAGCGCCAGGAAGGCCTGCGTCTGCGGACCATCCCCGGCGGCAATCGGGTTCCCGGCATCGCTTTCGCGCCGGATCGCGATGTCGAGCGGGATGCGCCCAAGGAAATCGAGGCCCATCGTGCCGGCCGCCGCCTCGGCGCCGCCGACCCCGAAGGGATCGCTGACTTCGCCGCAGTGCGGGCAAGCATAGCCGGCCATGTTCTCGATCACGCCGACCACCGGCACGCCGCCCTTCTCGAACAGGCTCACCGCGCGCGCCGCGTCCATCAGCGCAAGGTCTTGCGGGGTCGAAACGATCACCGCTCCGGTCGGCTTGAACTTCTGCAGCATCGTCAGTTGCACGTCGCCGGTGCCGGGCGGCAGGTCGACAACGATGATCTCGGCATTGTCCCAGTGCGCCTCGAGGAACTGCGTGACCGCACCCGCCACCATCGATCCACGCCAGGCGATCGCGGCCCCAGGCTCGGTCAGTTGCGCCATCGACAGCATCGGCACCCCCCAGCGGCTTGCCACCGGCACCAGCCGGTTTTCGTGGGCGACCGGGCGCTGCCCCTCGGTACCCAGCAGGCGCGCCTGCGACGGCCCGGAAATATCGGCATCGACCAGTCCGACCTTGCGCCCAAGCCGTGCCAGCGCAACCGCGAGGTTCGCAGACAGCGTGGACTTGCCGACCCCGCCCTTGCCCGATCCCACCGCGAGGATAACCGGCTGCACCTTGTCCGCCATGATCGCCACGTGGACTTGCGCAACGCCGTCCGCTCCCGTCAGCGCGGCGCGCAGCTGTGCCTCCAGCGCCGGACGCTCCTGCACCTCGAGGCCGGTTGCATCGACCACCAGCGTGACCCGTCCTTCGGACAGGCGCAGGGACCGCACCCGATCCGCCAACGCCGCGGGCAAGAGGGACTTGAGGCGGTCGGCATCGAGGCTGTTCATGAGGTCCTTGCAGGATTGATCCGGCCGCAAACAGGCGGCCCTTGGCTGGCGTAATGTCCGCTCAGGTGGCGCAGTCGAGGAAAAAGGGCAAGAGAGGCACTGTTTTTGACGAAAAAGGGTTCCTATAGATAGCCGCATGACAGCATTCGGTGACGCAATCTCTCGCGCCGGCTCCGGCCCAGCACACGACGCCCCTTCAGGTGAAGCACGGACGATGGACATTCTGGCGATGACCGGCCGCAAGAGCCCCTGGGGTTCGGACGGCGGCAACGGCGACGGCAATGATGACGGCGAAGAGAACGGGTCCCGGCCCGAAGAAGCATCCGGCGACGGCACCGACAAGCCCGATCGTCCCGCCCCGGACCGCGAGCCGTCTTCTGGCAAGGAAACGCCCGGCGAACCGCGTGGTCCCCGCAATCCCTGGCTGCCCAGCAGCGGCACACCGCCGCGCCGCGCGGCCGGCATCGAGGACATCTTCCGTGCCCGCGACCCGCGCCGGGGCGGCGGCCCGGGCAACGGCCCCGGCGGCTTCCCCAACCTGCCGCGCCGCGCCGACGGTCGCTCGTGGCTGCCCATCGGCATCGCGGTGGCGGTCGTGGCGATGCTCGGGGCATCCTGCGTGCACGTGCTCGGCCCGTCGGAAAAGGGCATCGTCACCCGCCTCGGCCATTTCTCGCGCGTGATCGATGACGGTTTCTCGCTCACCTTGCCCTGGCCGATCGAGCAGGTCGAAGTGACCGATGTCGGCACCTTCTCGGTCGACACCATTCCCGATGGCGACGGCGAGAAGCTGATGCTGACCGGCGACCAGAACCTGGTCGACCTCAGCTATCAGGTGCGCTGGAACATCAAGAACCTGACAGACTATTCCTACCGCCTCACCGACCCCAAGGGCACGGTGCGCGAAGTCGCCGAAGCCGCGATGCGTGCCTCGATCGGGCAGATCTCGCTCAACGATGCGCTTTCCGGCGCCGGGCGCGCGCGGGTGGAACAGGACGTGCGCGAACGCACCCAGCGCATTCTCGATGCCTACCGCGTCGGTGTCGCCATCCAGGGCGTCGAAATCAAGAAGGCCGATCCGCCATCAAAGACCCGCGCCGCCTTCGACAATGTCAACGTCGCCCGGCAGGACGCCGATCGTGACCGTTCGAATGCACGCGCGGGCGCCCAGCAGGTGCTCGCCCGCGCGCAAGGCGATGCCGCCCAGTTCGACAAGGTCTACGAGGAATACAAGCTCGCGCCCGAAGTCACCAAGCGGCGCATGTATTACGAGACGATGGAACGCGTGATCTCGCAGAACGACACCGTCGTCGCCGAACCGAAGAACATGAACACGTACCTCCCCTTGCCCGACCTCAAGCGCCGGGCCGAGCAGTCCTCCGGAGACATCACGGTGACCGCCTCGCCCTCGTCCAGCACTCAGGCGGCTACTCAGGCCAGCACCCAGGGAGGCCAGTGATGAGCGATATCTTGCGCAAGTACATGCCTGCCTGGGTAGCCCTGGGCACCGCGGCCGTCGTGGGCCTTTCCAGCGTGATCGTCGTGCCGGAAACCGAGCAGGTGGTGATCCTGCGTTCGGGCAGCCCCGAGCGGGTCTACAACGCCTATGTTCCCGGCGCGCCCTATGGTTCCACCGATGCCGGCATCCACTGGCGGATCCCGCTCTACGAGCGCGCGATCCACATCGACAAGCGACTGCTTTCTGTGGACATGGAGCAGGAGCAAGTCCTCTCGACCGACAAGCTGCGCCTCAATGTCGATGCCTTCGCCCGTTTCCGCATCGTCGATCCGATCAAGGTGGTGCAGACCGCGCGAACCGCGCAGGGCGTGACCGACCAGCTCCAGTCGATCCTCTCCTCGGTGCTGCGCCAGGAACTCGGCAAGCGCACGTTCCAGTCGCTGCTGACGGCGGAGCGCGGCGAGGCCATGGCCCATATCCGCGACGGCCTCGACCGCGAGGCCCGGCAGTACGGTGCGCAAGTCGTGGACGTGCGGATCAAGCGCGCCGATCTTCCCGAAAGCGCGCTGGAAAGCGCCTTCACCCGCATGCAGGCCGCGCGCGAGGAAGAAGCCAAGACGATCAAGGCGCAGGGCCAGAAGGACGCGCAGATCATCAGCGCCGATGCCCAGGCCCAGGCCGCCCGCATCTACGCCGATGCTTTCGGCAAGGACCCCAAGTTCTACGACTTCTACCGCGCGATGCAGAGCTATTCCGTGTCCTTTGCCAAGGGCGACACGGGCAAGACGCTTCTGCTTTCGCCTGACAACGCCTATCTTCAGCATTTCCGGGAACCATAAGCGCTCCCGATCGATCCATTGCCAAGCCATGATCGGGGCATCGCCGCAAGGCCCCGGCCCGGCACAAGTACCACCATTCAAACCCGGTTAAGCTGATCCAGCGTCAATCGGGCAGGCGACGACAGGTTGTGACCCTGCACTGTCAGGACGGAGGAATCAAAGGACGTGAAGCCCGTGCGATACGCTTATGGACTGACCACAGCGCTCCTGCTCGGAGGCGCGACCGCCACTCTGCTCACCGGCTATCCCGCCGGGGCGCAAGTTGCCCAGAACGAAGCCAGCCAGATGGCCCACGTGGTGCCCCGCGCGGGCGCTCCGGCCAGCTTTGCCGACCTGACGGCGCAACTGGCCCCCGCGGTGGTCAACATCTCGACCCGCCAGCGCGTCCAGGTACAAGGCAGCGGCGGCACCAATCCCTTTGCCGGAACGCCGTTCGAAGGCCTGTTCGGCGGCGGCGGCAGTTCCGCTCCGCAGACCCGCGAGGCCCAGTCGCTCGGCTCGGGCTTCATCGTCTCGGCCGACGGCTACATCGTCACCAACAACCACGTGATCACCGCAGAGGGCAAGGCCGAGGTCGAATCGATCACCGTCATCATGCCCGACGGCACCGAGATGCCCGCCAAGCTGGTGGGCAAGGACGCCGCCTCGGACCTCGCGGTGCTCAAGATCACCGCCCCCAAACCGCTCCCCTTCGTCAAGTTCGGCGACAGTTCGAAGGCGCGCGTGGGTGACTGGGTGGTCGCCATCGGCAACCCCTTCGGCCTTGGCGGCACGGTCACCGCGGGCATCGTCTCGGCGGTCTACCGCAACACCGGCGCCGGCGGCGCCTACGACCGCTATCTCCAGACCGATGCCTCGATCAACCGCGGCAACTCCGGCGGCCCGATGTTCGACATGAACGGGCAGGTGATCGGTATCAACAACGCGATCTTCTCGCCGACCGGCGGCAGCGTCGGCATCGGCTTCGCGATTCCCGCCGAGATCGCCTCGCCCATCGTCGACAAGCTCATCAAGGGCGAGAAGATCCAGCGCGGCTACCTCGGTGTGCAGATCCAGGCGCTCAACGAGGATCTCGCCGATTCAATGGGCCTTGAACACAACAAGGGCGAGTTCATCCAGAGCGTGGTACCGGAAGGCGCCGCCGCCAAGGCCGGCATCCAGGCCGGCGACGTGGTGGTGAAGGTCGGCGGCAAGGAAGTGACGCGCGACCAGAGCCTCTCCTACCTCGTCGCCAATACCGCGCCGGGCACGAAGATCCCGGTCGAACTGATCCGCAATGGCCGCCGCATGACGGTGACCGCGACGGTCGACCAGCGCCCGACCGAGGACGATCTCGCCCAGAGCTTCGACAGCAGCGGCGACGGCGATTCCGATACCGACGCCTACAACAACCCGCCGGCCCAGCAGACCCAGGGCGTGATCGAGAAGGCCACCGGCCTCTCCGTGACCACCCTCACCCCGCAGATCGCCCGGCAGCTGGGCGCTGCGGAAGGCACCAAGGGCCTGGTCATCGTCTCGGTCGATCCCAGCTCGGATGCCGGCCAGAAGGGCTTTGCCCGCGGCTTCATCATCCTCTCGGCCAATAACCAGCCGGTTACGACCAAGGCGGATCTTGAAAACGTGATCAAGGCGGCCAAGGCCGACAATCGGCCTGCGATCCTGCTGCGCGTCCAGCCGCGCGGCCAGTCGCCGGCTTTCGTGCCTGTGCGCCTGCGCTGATCGCGGCCATCTGCGCTCGACGAAACGCCCGCCGGTCTCCCGGCGGGCGTTTTCGCATGTGGAGCCTGCCGCGCGCCTCGCTATAAGCCCGCCCATGTCATCGGCCGATCATAACCGCGAGGACGAAGCCGACGGCCTGCGCAAGGTGATCCACATCGACATGGACGCCTTCTTCGCCAGCGTCGAGCAGCGCGACGATCCCTCGCTGCGCGGAAAGCCGGTCGCGGTCGGAGGTTCCTCCAAGCGCGGTGTCGTCGCGGCGGCCAGCTACGAGGCACGGCGCTTCGGGGTGCGGTCTGCCATGCCCTCGGTAACGGCGGCCCGGCTCTGCCCAGACCTGATCTTCCGTAAACCCCGGTTCGACGTCTACCGGCAAGTCAGCGACCAGATCCGCGCCATCTTTCTCGATTACACCCCTCACGTCGAACCGCTCTCGCTGGACGAGGCGTATCTCGACGTTACCGCCGACCTCAAGGGCATTGGCTCCGCCACCCGCATCGCCGAGCAGATCCGCAACCGGATCAAGGCCGAAACCGCCCTCACCGCCAGTGCCGGGGTGTCCTACAACAAGTTTCTCGCCAAGCTCGCCAGCGACCAGAACAAGCCCGATGGCCTCTGCGTGATCCGCCCCGGAGAGGGCACCCGGTTCGTGGCCGGACTGCCGGTGCGCCGCTTCCACGGCGTCGGCCCGCGCGGCGCGGAAAAGATGGCGCGCCTCGGCATCGAGACCGGCGCCGACCTTGCAGCGAAAGACCTTGCTTTCCTGCGCTCCCACTTCGGCAGCTTCGCCGAGTATCTGTTCCGCGCGGCACGCGGCGTCGACCTCAGGCAAGTACGCGCCGACCGTCCGCGCAAGTCGGTCGGCGGCGAGCGCACCTTCTTCGACGACATTGCCGGGACCGATGCCCTGCGCACGACGATGGACGAGATCGTCGAGATCGTCTGGGGACGCATCGACCGCTCCGGCGCGCGCGGTCGCACCGTTACCCTGAAACTGCGCTATGCGGATTTCACGACGATCACCCGCGCCCGCTCGCTGCACCATTTCGTGACCGGCAAGGCCGAATTCTCGGCGATCGGGCATGCCCTGCTCAACGATCTCCAGCCCCTGCCGCAGCCGATCCGGCTGATGGGCCTGACACTCTCCGCTCTCGAACGCGGCGAGGATGAGCAAAGCCAGCCGAAGGACGGCCAGCTTTCGCTGCTATAGGCGATCCTCCAGCCGCAAGGTCAAAGCGCGAGGAACCATCCCGCCCACTCGGCAATCTTCCCGGCGCGCCCCTGCGGCATCCATTCGGGCAAGCCGTCCAGCGGAAACACTCCGACCTCGACGATCTCCCGCCCGTCGGCCCTGGGCTGCCCCGAAAATCGCCCGGCAACGATGTTCACGCGGTTGCAGGCACCGTGGAGATCTTCCTCGACGAATTGCAGCAGGCGCGCCTGCGTCAGTTCGCAGCCGGTCTCTTCGGCAAATTCGCGCAGGCCCGCCGCAAGCGGGTCCTCACCCCGGTTGAGGCCGCCGCCCGGCGCCATCCACTTGCCCGACCCGTAGGAATGGCGCAGCAGCAGCACCCGGTCCTGCCCATCGAGTGCCAGCACTTGGACGCCTTCGAGCCGCGAGCGCCGGAACCGCCAGACCGTGACCCTGACCCGGTGGGCAAGGCGGTACAGTGCGCGATGCCACCGTGCCGGCAACAGGCTCAGCAGAAGCAGGTGACCTTGTGCCGCGCCGCGGCCAGCAGGCGGGCGACGGGAAGATCATGCTCACCCTTCACCGCCGCCTCGAAGATCGCGCGCTTGTCATCGCCGCGGATCACGAAAACGATCTCGTCGCTGTCGGTCAGCGCCGGAATGGTCAGGCTGAGACGGTCGAACGGCGCCTCGGGCGGCAGCGGATCGGGAGTGAGACGCCGCACCGGATGGGGATCGCCGGGCTGCGGGTTGGTGTTCGGAAACAGCGAGGCGATATGGCCATCACCGCCCATGCCCAGCCAGGCGATCGCGAAATGAGGAGGACGGGCATCCTCGGTGAGCGGGACGATACGCGCGCCCACCGGTTCGAGCCGGGCCCGCATCTTGCCGACGTTGCTGGCGGGGTGATCTTCCTCGACGATGCGATCGTCGCCCGGCCATACCGCGATGCGGTGCCAGGGCAGCTCCTCCTGCGCGAGGATATCGAAGATCGGAAACGGGGTCGAACCACCGGGAACGGTGATCGCGATATCGTCCGCGCTGGTGGCGAGTGCGGCCTTCAGACGCTCGGCGAACCACTGGGCGATCGCCGCATTGTCGGCGTTTTCGATGATTTCTAGCTTGGGCATGGAGGGAGCAATAGCACTCCCCCCATGCCCGTTGCCAGTCTCAAGCAATGGATCAGGCGATGATTTCGCGCAGGAACCAGGCGCGCTGTTCGGCCTGGTCGGTCCAGTCGTCGATGATGCCGTCAGTGGCATTGTCGCCCGCTTCGCCCGCCAGTTCCTTGGTCGCCTTCAGCGTGGCGACATAGGCGGTGTTGTCCTCGAACAGGGCCTTGACCATGGCCGCCGCGTCCAGCGAGGTGTCATCCTCATCCTTGATCGTGGTCTTGGCGCCGATCGAACCGATAGAGGTCAGCGTCTTGCCGCCCAGCTTGCGCACGCGCTCGGCGATCAGGTCGGTCAGACCGAAGATCTCGGTGGCCTGCGCATCGAACAGCAAGTGCAGATCGTGGAACTGCGGCCCCCGGACGTGCCAATGGAAATTCTTGGTCTTCACGTAGAGCGCAAAAGTATCGGCCAGCAGCCCATTGAGGCTGTCGATCAACGCGGCTTTCGAATTGTCCTTGGAAGTCATGCCTTGTTTCCCTCGATTGGTCCGTCGTGGAAGTTTCTAGATAGGTGAACGCTTGAATTGAAGTCCGGTTCACGTGCGAATTTTCGATCACACAAGTGAGAATTCCCGAAGTAACAGTAGGATCGCGGCAAGCAACAGCCCTCCGCCGAACACGCGGCGGGCCCAGCGCACCATGCGCCATTCCAGCACTTGCGGCGCGCCCCAGGCCAGCCCGGCAAGTACCCCGCCGCCCAGCACGCCGCCCGCCGCAGCGGCAGCGGGGCCGGCCAGCCCGACGCCGAGCCCCAGGATCAGAAACCGCGCGGCGTCGGTCAGTTCCTGCGCAAAAAGCACAAGCATCAGTGCGCCGAGCGAATTGGTCGGCTCCCTCGGGCTGCGCCGGGGCACCAGCAGCAGGAGTTCCCCGCCGGCCAGCGCCAACGCCAGGCCGGCAAAGATCGCCCGCGGCGGCGGCGGCAGCGTAGCCAGCAGCAGGCTTGCCGCCCAGCCTGCCAGCCCGGCGGTCACCACCGCGCAGGCCAGCGCGACCAGCAGGACGCCGGGCCTCGGCCCCTGCCGCCGGACCAGCCCCGCCACGGTCGCCTGATCGCGGGAACCGAAACCCGCGAGCAGAACCGCAATCCACGTCAGGTAAAAGGCAGACATCGACCCCGCGCCAAAATCCCATGAGAGGGCAGCACTTTAGGCGAACCGCGCGATGCTGTCGCCCCTCATGCTCACTTGCTGTCGGCGCGGGAGATCAAGGCATCGAGCGCCGCCCGGCCCTGCCTCAGTTCCGGCAGGATCTTGCTCAGTTCGTGCCGGGTGATCCGCTTGCCGCCCTCGCTGTCCACCGCCTGAGCCTCGACCAGCCGGTGCAGCGCTTCGACAAGCGCCAAAATCGGATCCACCCCGGTCATGCGCTCGGGCAGGCCGACCGCGCGCGACTGTGCCAAATGGAGACAGCGATCGATCGCACCGGGGCCGAACTGGCGCTCGATCGTCAGCAGCAGCAACGGGTCGAGGCTGGTGGCCTCGGTCTTGGCGTTACGGATCGTGCCGGCGGAGCAACCCAGCTGCTCGGCCAGTTGCCGGTCATTGAAACTCAGGCTCTTTTGCAGCTGCCGAAGGATCGCGGAGACCGCCTTGCGGTATTCTTCACTGGTCGGAGCGCCGGTTCGGTTAGCTGTCATGCGCAAAGCTTTCGTGGCGATGAACGCGAATTCAGCACGTTGTGACGATTCATGCGATTCTCCCCAAGACCTTGTCGACTGATTTGTCCTAATGGGGCGAGGATATGAATTTCAGCCGACGTAACTTCATCGTTGCCGCGACGGCGTTCGCGGCGAGTTCCACCACTGCGGCCAGCGCGATTTCCTCCTCCGCCTTCGGCGTGGGCGGCGTGCTGCCCGATCTGCCGCGAGCTCCGCTGCCCGGCGCGATTGCCGGCGGATCCGCCGTGCTGCCGGCCATGCCCGCCGTCCGCGCGGGCGTTGCCCCTGCGCTGTTCGACGCGGCCATGGCCGCGCTCGACAAGCACGGCGGCCGGGTCATGCGGGACCGAATCGGCATTGTCGACTTCTCGGCCTCGTCATCGGACCCGCGCCTCCATCTTGTCGACCTTGTCGGCGGGACGACTTCGACGCTGCATGTCGCCCACGGCAGCGGCTCGGATCCGAATCACACCGGATGGCTTCAACGCTTCTCGAACAGTCCTGGTTCCAACGCCACCAGCGAAGGTGCCTACCTGACCTCGGACTACTACTTCGGGCGCCACGGCCGATCGCAGCGCCTGATCGGACTGGACGCGACCAACAACAACGCGCTCGACCGCGCCATCGTCATTCACGGCGCCTGGTACGCCGAGCCCTCGATGATCGCGGTGCACGGCAAGCTCGGCCGCAGCCAGGGCTGCCTCGCGGTGGGCGACAGCCTGCTTAACCGCGCCTTCGATCATCTCGGCTCGGGCCGCCTGATCTACGCGGCCAAGGTCGCCTGAAACGAAAGGGGCCGGTTTCCCGGCCCCTTTCCCTCGATCACTTCTGGCACACGACGATAGCGTCGATCACGTTGAGCGTATCAGCGGGATCGCGCACGCAGATCGTGTCGAGCCCCATGGCCTTGGCCGGATAGTCGTTGCCGCCCGGGAAGATGGCGTCACCGATGAACAGCATCTCTGCGTGCGCGAAATTGCCGCGCTCGGACAGGCGCTGCAGGCCCCAGGCCTTGTCGACCCCCGGCTGGGTGACATCGACCGAGGTCGCGCCGCCGAGATTGACCGAAACGCCGGGCAACCGCTTCATCAGGTCGGCCTGGATCACCTTGCGCTTGGCAAAGTCCGGATCCCAGACTTCCTTGGCCTCGAGCGGGGCTTCCTGGCCCAGTGCCGAAAACGTGATCTGGCTGCCGCGATCCTCGATCCGCTCGCCCCAGGTCTCCTCGGGCGTGAAACCGGTCGCCGCGAGCGCGGCGTCAAAGGCGTCCAGAATCTCGCGCTTCTGCGCATCGCTGAACAGTTCGGCATAGACCGCGTTCCAGCCGCCTTCACCGTGCAGGTAGAGCTTGGCACCGCTGGTCGGCATCAGCCACAGGCGCGAGAGATCGGCATGGGCGGGCAGGCGGCTGGCCACCTGCTTGTCGAACTGTGGCCAGTCCCCTCCCGAGATCACCGCGACATCGGCCACCGTGAGCAGCCGGGCCATCGCCTCGGCCATCTCATCGGTAAGCGGCTGCTTGCTCTTGGCCAGCGTACCGTCGAGATCGAAGGCAACGAGTTTCTTCATTCCGGCAATTCCCTGCGAGTAGGTGCAACTTGGTGCGCGCCCCTGCCATCGACCGCGCGAATTGGAAATCCCCCAAGGCCGATTCCGATCCGAAACTGGACTGGAAACATGGCAATCCGGGGACAAGACAGCGCCTTACTGATTTACGGCCCCGTTCAGCTTTCCGACCTTCTGCACGCCTTCGGCCGTGGTGACCAGCACCTCGTTGCCGTCCACCACGACAATGACGTTGTCGAGCCCGATCACCGAGACGCGCGGCCCGTCGCTGTCGACCAGCACGTTACGGCAATCGACCAGTTCCGCCTCGCCGCTGCCGCGCACCGAATTGCCGCTCTCGTCGCGTTCGAGCGCATCGTGCAGCGCCTGCCAGTTGCCGATGTCGGACCAGTCCATGTCGGCCGGCACCATCGCCGCGCGGCTGGTGTTTTCCATCACCGCATAGTCCACCGAATCGCTCGGCACTGCGGCAAAAGTCGCCGCATCGGGGTGGAAGCGATGGCCGTCGGCCACCCCCTTCTCGACCGCCTCGCGCACCTTGGCGGCAATTTCGGGGCGATGGGCAGAAAGCTCGGCCATGAAGTCGCCCACACGGAAGGCAAAGATGCCGCCGTTCCAGGCATAACCGCCATCGGCCAGGAAGCCCTTCGCCCGCTCAAGGTCCGGCTTCTCGACGAACTGGGCGGTGCGATAGCCGGGCGTGCCGGCGATGGCCTCGCCGCGCTTGAGATAGCCGAAGCCGGTTTCCGGCGCAGTCGCCTCGATGCCGAAGGACACCAGCCAGCCCTCGCTCGCCAGCGCCGCGGCAGCGCCGGCGGCCTCGGCAAAAACGTCGGGGCGGCCGATGTGGTGGTCGCTCGGGCAGACCAGCATCACCGCATCGTCCGGCAGGCGGCAGGCAGCCAGCGCAATGGCGGCGGCCGTGTTGCGCGCGGCCGGCTCGACGATCACCGTGGCGCCGGGGGCACCCGAAAGCTGCGCCTCGACGTGATCGAGATGCCTGGTCCCCGTCACCACCACCGGCGCCGAAAAACCAAGGTCCGCCGGGCAGCGCGCAAGGCTCGCCTCGAACAGCGTGGTATCACCAACCAGCGGCAGGAACGGCTTGGGCATGGCCGCACGGCTGCGCGGCCAGAGCCGCGTGCCACTGCCGCCACAGAGAATGACCGGGACTATCTGAGGCATGAAATGTCAGAAACTCGATTAAATGGATACTGTGAAGCAGCACCGTTGATAGCCGTTCGACTTCATGTTGCAATCGCGAATTGGCATCACGGCCTCCACTCGCCGCACGCAGATGTGAACGGAACATATTCCTGTTCAACGCGTTGCTTGCGAATGCACTGCCTTTCCCATGCTCCGCCTCACATCCTCCCGGCAAAGGGTGGCCTTCGCCGCTGCAACGTGACAGAGTAAACGCAATGACCGGCCCGAGAGACCCCATCCCTCCGGCGGAACATGGCGCAAACCTGCGCGATCTCCCGCCCCCGCCCCCCTTGCGCCTTGCGCCCGGCGAGCAAGGCGCAAGCACGACGCCTCCACCTGCCCTGTTTCTCGATTTCGACGGAACCCTCGTCGACATCGCCGACCACCCCGATGCCGTCATCGTCCAGCCCGACCTGCCTGCCGTGCTGGCCACCATCGCCGCGCGGCTCGGCGGCAGGCTGGCCATCGTCACCGGGCGCTCGATCGCCGCCCTCGAAGCCCTGCTCGGCCCGTTGAGTGTCTCGGTGGCCGGCTCCCATGGCGGCGAATTCAGGCCTGCGGGCGAAGCCACTCTGGCACTTGCCGACCCGCTGCCCGCTTCCGCAGTCCAGCGCCTGGAGGCCTTCGCGCAAGACAACGGCGGGCTGCTGGTTGAGCCCAAGCCCTACTCGATCGCCGTTCATTACCGCCATCACCCCGAGGCTCGCGACCGCCTTCTTGCCCTGGCCGGCGAGATCAGCGCGGACCTGAACCTCAGGCTGAAGCACGGCAAGCGCGTCATCGAGCTTGCCATGCCGGGCTCCGACAAGGGCAGCGCCGTCACCCGCTTCATGCAGGCCGCCCCCTTCGCGGGATCGCAAGCCCTGTTTTTCGGCGACGACGTGACCGACGAGGACGCCTTCAGCGCGATCACCCGGTGCGGTGGCAGCGGCGTGCTGGTTGGCCCGATGCGGCCGACCGCCGCACACTGGCGCCTTGATGGCGTCGCCTCCGTCCACCACTGGCTCGCATCCGTCCTGACCAAGGAGACACCTCCGGCATGAGCACGCTCGAACTCTGGCCCATCGGCAACTGTCAGGTCTCCGGCCTCATCGACGAAGCCGGCGCGCTTGTCTGGGGCTGCGTCCCCCGCGTCGACGGCGACCCCACGTTCTGCGCGCTGATGCGCGGTCCCGAGGGGCAGGACGGCGGCACCTGGCGGTTCGAACTCGAAAACCAGGTGGCCGTGCACCAGGGCTACCTGCGCAACACCCCGATCCTCGTCACCCGGCTGGAGGACGCGACCGGCGGGGCGGTCGACGTCTACGATTTCTGCCCGCGCTACGAAAGGCTTGGCCGAACCTATCGCCCCGTTGCCTTCGCCCGGATCGTGCGACCGGTATCGGGAACGCCGCGCATCCGCTGCGTGCTGACGCCGATGAGCGGTTACGGCTCGCAGCTGGCACCGATCACGCGCGGCTCCAATCACATCCGCTACCTAGTCGAGCGCAATACCCTGCGCCTGACGACCAATGCCCCGGTCGGCTACATCCTCGACGAGCGTTTCTTCCGGCTCGAATCCGCCCTGCATTTCTTCCTCGGCCCGGACGAGCCCTTCGACGGCGAGGTCGAGCGCCAGCTCGAGACGATGCTCAACCACACCGGCAATTACTGGCGATTGTGGGTGCGCGGCCTTGCCACGCCGCTCGACTGGCAGGACGCGGTAATCCGCGCCGCGATCACCCTGAAGCTGTGCCAGCACGAGGAAACCGGCGCCATCGTCGCCGCGCTCACCACCTCAATTCCCGAGGCGCCGGGCAGCCAGCGCAACTGGGACTATCGCTACTGCTGGATCCGCGACGCCTACTACACCGTTCAGGCACTCAATCACCTCGGCGCGCTGGACGTACTGGAGAAGTACCTCGCCTATTTGCGCAACATCGTCGACGATGCGGAAGGCGGCGCGATCCAGCCGCTCTATGCCGTCAGCGGCGCCCGCGAGATCATCGAGTGGGAAGCACCCGACCTGCCGGGCTACCGCGGCATGGGCCCGGTTCGCGTGGGCAATGCCGCCTACTACCAGGTGCAGAACGATTGCTACGGCCAGATCGCCCTGCCCGCGATCCAGGCCTTTTCCGACCAGCGCCTGCTGCGCATGGCCTCGGCCGAGGATTTTGCCGGGCTCGAGCAGGTCGGCGAACTGGCCTGGCAGATGCACGACCAGCCCGATGCCGGCCTGTGGGAACTGCGTACGCGCACGGCAGTCCATACTTATTCCAGCGTCATGAGTTGGGCGGCCTGCGACCGGCTTGCCAATGCCGCCGACCACTTGGGCCTGCACGAGCGCGCCGAACTCTGGCGCGAACGTGCGGACACGGTGCGCAAGCACATCGACACCGAGGCCTGGCACGAGGTCGAAGCGCCGGAATTCGAGGATCACGGCGCCGGCGGCCACTACGCCGCCACCTTCGGCGGCGAGCAACTCGACGCGAGCCTGCTGCAGATGGTCGAATTGCGCTATGTCGCCGCCGACGATCCACGCTTCAAGGCGACCCTGGCCGCCGTACAGAAGGCACTGAGACGCGGCGAACACATGCTGCGCTACGATAGCGAGGACGATTTCGGCCTGCCCGAGACGGCCTTCAACATCTGCACCTTCTGGCTGATCGAAGCCCTGCACCGTTCCGGGCAGGACGAGGAAGCGCGCCGATTGTTCCAGGCCATGCTGGCCCATCGCACCCGATCGGGCCTGCTGTCGGAGGACATGGATTTCGAGACCGGCGAACTGTGGGGGAACTTTCCGCAGACCTATTCGCTGGTGGGTATCATCAACTGTGCCGGGCAACTGTCCCGGTCGTGGCGGGACTGGAGATGAAGGGCCCTTCGGGAAAGCATCCAGGCGTTCCCGAAGGACAACCGGTCCTGCAAATGCGCGCCGGGAGGCGCGCGACAGGGGAATTTGAATGGCTAGATTGATCGTCATCTCGAACCGGGTCTCGGTGCCCAAGGCGGCAGGTGCCGCCGGTGCACAAGGAGGGCTCGCCGTGGCGCTCAATTCGGCG
The DNA here is from genome assembly GCF_006874585.1 of Sphingomonas sp. IC081. GTDB lineage: Bacteria > Pseudomonadota > Alphaproteobacteria > Sphingomonadales > Sphingomonadaceae > Novosphingobium. Next base: position 312,862 of record NZ_CP029761.1, on the reverse strand, counting down.
CTGCGCGAACATGGCGGCATCTGGTTCGGCTGGTCCGGCCAGGAAACCGAGGAGTTCACCGGACACCTCGACATGCAGCGCAACAACGGGGTGACTACCGCAACCATCGACCTCGAGCCGCAGGATATCGAGGAATACTACAACGGCTATGCCAACCGCACGCTCTGGCCGCTGTTCCACTACCGCATCGACCTGACCGAATATGACCGCAATTTCGGTGAAGGCTACGAGCGGGTCAACGAGCGCTTTGCCGATTCGGTGCTGCCGCTGATCGAGAACGAAGACCTCGTCTGGGTTCACGACTACCATCTGCTGCCGCTCGGCTCGCTATTACGGCAGAAGGGCGTGAAGAACCGCATGGGGCTGTTCCTGCACACCCCCTGGCCGCCGACCCGCCTGCTGGTTTCGCTGCCGTTCCACGAACGGCTGGTCGCCTCGATGCTCGAATTCGACGTGATCGGCTTCCAGACCCCCGAATGGCTGGAGAGCTTCCTTCACTACGTGCAGAAGGAAATGGGCCTCACCGTCAATCCCGACAATTCGATCGACTACGAGGGCCGCAAGGTGATCGCCCGCGCCTTCCCGATCGGCATCGACTTCGAGGAATTTGTCACGGCTGCCGCCAGCGACGAGGCCCGGCAGGCCCACGACCGCCTCAAGGAAAGTGTGCGCGGCCGCAAGATCCTGATCGGGGTCGACCGGCTCGACTATTCCAAGGGACTGGGCGAGCGTTTCGAAGCCTTTGCCCGCTTCCTAGCTGACAATCCCGATCAGGCGGCAAGGGCCGTACTACTCCAGATCGCCCCGCCCTCCCGCGAGGACGTCACCAGCTACCAGATGATCCGCGAGGACCTGGAGCGAAAAACTGGCCACATCAACGGCGCCCATGCCGACGTGGCTTTTGTGCCGATCCGCTACGTCAACCAGGGGTTCCCCCGCGATGAACTCGCCGGGTTTTATCGCGCTGCCGCCATCGGCCTCGTTACCCCCTTGCGCGACGGCATGAATCTTGTGGCCAAGGAGTATATCGCCGCGCAGGATCCCGAAGATCCGGGCGTGTTGATCCTCTCACAGTTCGCCGGGGCCGCGCACCAGCTCAAGGACGCCTTGCTCGTCAATCCGCACTCTATCGAACATGTCAGCGAAACTATCAAGCAGGCGCTGGAGATGCCACTGGCAGAGCGCAAGGAACGCCATGCCAGGCTGTTCGCCTCGGTGCGCGAACAGGATGTCCGCCGCTGGAGAGAAGAGTTCGTCGAGGCCCTGTTCGGCCGTGTGGACAGCGGGGAATCATCTGCTCTTCCCCTCCCCATTCCCGCACAGACCGCTTCAATTCCGCAGGACGAAGCCGCAACCTGACGCGTAATGAGACCTGTGCGCGGGTGGACGTAGCGCATCTGAAATGCATCGGTTCTCTGGCGATTGGCCTGTCTGGCCTCCGTCCTGGCCGGGACGGGGCAATTTTCACGCCGGGACCGCGAGAATATTCATTGTGCGCTTGAGGTTGTAGGCGATGGCGGTGAGGTGGACCTGGACGGCGGCTTTGGCGAGACCTCGCCATCGCATTCGGCGCAGGCCGTAGCAGCGCTTCCATGTTCCGAAGATCTTCTCGATCCGACCGCGAACACGATGGATCGGTTGGTTCCATTCATGGAGCTTGCGCAGCGTTTCGGCTTCGTCGCGGCCCCACATGCCGGTGGCGACGATCCGGGGTATGCCGCCCTTAGCGCGCACGGCATCGCGAAAGTGATTGCCGCGATAGGCGCTGTCGGCAAACACCTCGCCGGGATTGTCGGGTAATGCCCCAGGGCCTGCCTTGCCGTCATTGATATTGGCGGATGTGACCGCGACTTCCTCGACCAACGCTGTATCGGCATCGGCTCCAACGTGAGCCTTGAAGCCATGAATGGCCCGCTTTCCCTTGTGCTTTACCCAGCGCGCGTCATCATCGTCCTCACTGGCGGAGGCAATGATGGTGGCATCGACCAGTGTCCCGGTCTTGACCGTTACCGCCTTTGATTTGAGCTGCATGGTCACGGCTTCAAACAGCGTCCGGTCAAGCTGGTGCGCAACCAGCAGCCTGCGAAATCTGACGAAGGCGGTACGCTCGGGCGTCGCTTCATTCGCGGAAAATCCGCAGAACCGACGAAAGGAGGCTCGATCGTCGAGCGCTTCGGCCAGCTTCACATCGGACAGGTCGTACCAGATCGACAGCAGCAGCGCCTTGAACATCGCCAGCGGCGGCCAGGCGGGTTCGCCCTTGGTGGCCGGGTAGAGCGGATCAAGGAGTACTGCTACCGAGCTCCAATCAATCAGCGAGATAAGCGCGTCGAGCGATGATGCCGCGCGCTCACGCCCTGCAAAGCAGAACCGTTCCTGACCAATCGAACGACGCGCCATCCGCTGCTTCCCTCCTTTGGAAAACCCATAGAATGAGCTATTAACGCCCATGTCTACGCCCACCCGCGCACAGGTCTCGTAATACCAAAACCTGTGGAATCTGACTCACGAATGGAGTGAACCCCACAAGCTGGACCACGAGACATCCATCGAACTAAGCCGCTTTCTGGGCGATTAGCGCTTCGAATTCCTCGGGCGGCCGGTATCCGAGCGCCGAGTGCAGTCGCTTGGTATTGTAGACCCGTTCGATGAAGACCGGCAACCGCTCAGCGACATCGGCAAAGGTCTCGTAGCCGGCGATGTAAACCTCCTCAACTTTCAGCGTCTTCATAAAGCTTTCGGCTTGAGCATTATGGTAAGGATTGCCCACGCTACTCATGGATCCGCGCAAACCGGCAGCGCCCAGAGCATCGCGGTAGAGCTAGGATGCGTATTGGCAGCCTCTGTCCGTATGATGAATGCATCCCGGCGGTGGTTTTCTGCTGGTTACGGCGGAGTGCAGAGCGGCCAGTGCAAGCGGCGTGTCGAGGCGCCGCGACAGTGCATATCCGACGACCTTGCGACTACAGGCGTCCAGGATGATGGCCAGATAGCAGAAGCCTTGGGCGACACGGATATACGTAAAATCGGCGACCCAGACCTGGTCGGGCTGATCCGGGATGCAGTTCTGGTAGAGGTTCGGATGGATCGGCTGATCATGCCGGCTGTCGGTCGTGCGTACGAAGCGTCGCCGCGGCCTAATCCCCAATCCGCCCAAGCGCATAATCCGCGCCACTTTCTTGTGGTTCACGAGCAGCCCGCGACGCCGAAGCTCGTGCATGACACGCCGGTAGCCGTAGCGAGGAAATTCATCCTGAATGTCTTCGATCAAGGCGATGACTTCAGCATCGGTCGGTCTAGCCACTCTTATTCATGAGGTCGGGAGACCAGGTTGGCGGGAGTAGCGTAAGCCATTGCTTTGCTGCAGGAAATTGGGTGCTTAGACCAAACCTGCAACGAGGCAAAAAATGCCACAAGCCACACCCGCCGAGGGTGACGATAGCGCGCCGCTGATTTCGTTTCCAGCGCTCGTCCGCAAGAAAGTCACAGCGGCCTTCGACGGTGGTCGGATCACGTCGGATGGAGGCGTTCTGCTACTGGCGCAGGCCGAACGCGAGATGGGACTTTGTGCGCGGCTCGCCGCCTGCATTGCTGATCCGCGCGATCGCTCGCGGGTGATCCACCAAATCGATGACATCCTGCGGGCGCGCATCCTCGCGATCTGCTGCGGCTACGAGGATGCCGACGACCTTGATGCTCTGCGCGATGATCCCGGTTTTCGCCTGGCGCTCGGCAAGCTGCCAGGATCGGGCCCAGGTCTTGCCAGCCAACCGACGATGAGCCGGTGGGAGAATGCGCCGTCCACACGCGAGCTGGCGCGCATGATGCAGGCCATGATCGGCATCTACTGCGCCAGCTATCCCAAGCCGCCCCAAGCGGTGATGCTGGATGTCGATGATACCTGCGATGTCGTTCATGGCTATCAGCAGCTGTCGTTCTGGAATGGTCATCACGGTAAACGCTGCTTCCTGCCGATCCACGTCTACGATACTGCCACGAGTCGGCCGGTCGCCATGCTGTTGCGCACCGGCAAGACGCCGTCGGGCGCGGAGGCAGCCGGACACATCCGTCGCTTGGTCCGCCATATCCGCCGGCACTGGCCCGACACCCACATCACCATCCGCGGCGATGGGCACTATGGCAGGTCCGAGGTCATGGCCTTCTGCGAGGCGCACGGTCTAGACTATGTCTTCGGGCTTCCCACCAATGCCGCCCTACGCGCTGATCCGAATATCGTCACGGCCGCCGATGCCTGCGCGGTCAAGCGCGCCGAGCAAGACCGGGTGGTCCTGCGCCACTATGCCGAAACGCGTTACAGCGCGAAGAGCTGGAAATGCCAGCGCCGCGTTGTCGCCCGGATCGAGGCCAGCACGCTGGGCATGGACATCCGCTACGTCGTCACCTCGCTGACAGGTGGCTCGGCCGAGCACATCTACGATACGCTCTACTGCGCTCGCGGTCAGGCCGAAAACCTCATCAAGATGCACAAGTCCCAGCTCTCCAGCGATCGCATCTCATGCCGCTCGGCCAACGCCAATCAGATGCGCCTGATCCTTCACACCGCTGCCTACTGGCTCATGTGGCACATCCGACAGGCCATCCCGAAAGCCGCGTCGCTGGCCACCGCCGAGTTCACGACCCTGCGACTGCGGATCATCAAGGTCGCCGCCCGTGTCATCGAGACCGCCACGCGTATCCGCGTCGCCTTCGCATCAGGATGCCCGGATGCCAGCACGTTCCAAACCATTGCAGCCGCCTTCAGGCCCGCGCCAACATAGTCGGCGCGGCCACGCCGCCCAACCCAGAGCCCCCGTCCATCAACCTCGAAAAGCCCATCGATCCTGACGCGGTGAAACGCCGCCGATCCAACCAGATCCCGAAGCCTCATGAATAAACTGGGCTAGAGGCTGTTATGGACTTGAGAGTCTGAATGGATTCAAAGGCTTGTATGGAGACTTCCCGCAAGCCTTATCCGTCTGATGTATCTGATGAAGAATGGTCGCTGATCGTGCCGTATCTGACGCTCCAGCGCGAGGATGCGGGGCAACGGGAGCACAGCCTGCGCGAGGTATTCAACGGCCTGCGCTATATTGTGAAGACGGGTGCGCCATGGCGCTGGATGCCGAACGATCTGCCGCCTTGGGCTGCGGTGTATCAGCAGACGCAGCGTTGGCTGGCGGCGGGATGCTTTGAGGCATTGGTGGATGATCTGCGTGCCGTTCTGCGTCTGGCGGCAGGTCGCACCGCCGACCCCAGCGCCGCCATCATCGACAGCCGGACGCTGCGTTCCACGCCCGAGAGCGGCGAGCGCGCCGGCTATGACGGCGGCAAGCGCAAGAAGGGATCCAAGCTCCACATGGCGGTCGATACGCTGGGCCATCTGCTCGCGCTGCATGTGACACCGGCCAGTGCCGAGGATCGCGGTAAAGTCGAGCGGCTTGCACGCACCATGCAGGCCGTCACTGGCGACACAGTCGACATCGCCTATGTCGATCAAGGCTATACCGGCGCGCGGGCAGCCAATGCCGCAGCGGCCCATGGCATCACGCTCGAAGTCATCAAACTGCCAGAGGTAAAGCGCGGCTTCGTCCTCCTGCCGCGCCGCTGGGTCGTCGAGCGATCATTCGCATGGGCAACCCGCTTCCGCCGCCTCGTCAAAGACTATGAGCGATACGCCCAAGCACTCGCCGGGCTACATGTCGTTGCATTCGCATGCATCATGATGAAGCAGGCCGCCGTCATCGCCGCTGGTTCATAACAGCCTCTAATCTCCGACGATACCGAGTGATAGTAGAAGGTGCTGCGCGGCAGGTTCATGGCATTGCACCCCCGTCTGATTGAGCAGCCTCGGGGCCGGTGACGATGAAGGATCTCCCGCTGTCGGTCCCGGTCGGCGGGCGTGGCGTTTTTTTTTGACAAGGTCCAGTTCCATTGTCAGTTGCCCGACCTTGCGCTCGAGCGCGGCGATCTTGGTCTCATATTCGGCGATCACGCTCGCCTCAGCTTCCTCGTTGGTGAGTTCGCCCCGATCGAATTGCGTCAGCCACAGCTGGATGAGGTTGGCGGAGATAGCGTATTTCCGCTGCGCATCCCTTCGGCCGATCACTCCCGCTCGGATATCCTGGCAGAGCTGAAGCTTGAACGGCGTCGAATGCCGCCTGTAGGGTCCTCGTGATGACATGAGCCTTCTCCAAACAAGGCCCATTCAGCGTATCAGTTTTTCAGGTTCTCGTGGTCCAGCTTGTGGGGTTCACTCCAGGAGGGTGTCGGGATTGGCGCTGACGTGATTCACCATCGCAAACGGTTGGAGTTTTGCGATGGCCGCGCCAGTCAGTCTTCGCGATGATTTCAGTGCAGCGCAGGTTCGGGCCTTTGCTCGCCGCGCCAAGGATGCAGACTGTTGGACACTTCTGTGGTTGCCGCCCGTAGTGCAAGATGATTCTGTTCTGCGAAGGGCGTAGCCCGACTGGAATGAGGCCCACCGCCGGCATATGAAAACGACAACCCGCAGACGATCCACTTATCCGTGGCCAAATGCTGTTCAGCCTAAGAGCCCGATTCAAAAGTGTCTCAAGCGTAGCAATACCTTGCGGTTCTGCGGATGAGCATGCGGATAGAAGCGATCGTGGCCCAGGCGGTAGACGAGGCGATGGTCGCCTCCCAGTCCTTTGCGAGGCGGCGGCACCGCCCCAGCCAGGCGAACGTGCGCTCGACGACCCAGCGGCGCGGGAGGACTTCGAAGCCCTCGGCCTTGTCGGAACGCTTGATGATCTCGATTACCCAATTCCCGACTTTGGCGAGTGCTCTCCTGAGCTTGTCTCCGGCGTAGCCACCATCGGCGAAGATATGGCGCAGCCAGGGGAAGCGCTGGCATATGGACACCTCGAAAAACTCGTGGCGCCTGACGGCCTGAAGTGATTCACTGCCTTTACGCGATAGCGGAGGCGATGATGGCAGGTCAGCCGGGTTTCTTCGATCTTTCGAACCGATATGAGGCGTTGAGCGCGGCGGGCGATCCGCTGGAGCGTCTGGCGGCGGTTGTGGATTTCGAGGTTTTCCGCGGCCCGCTGGTCGCTGCGCTGCGTCGTAGTCCTCGCGGCAAGGGTGGCCGCCCAGCCTTCGACCCGGTGCTCATGTTCAAGATCCTGGTGCTGCAGGCGCTGTACTCGCTATCGGACGAAGCGACCGAGTTCCAGATCAAGGACCGCCTCTCATTCCAGCGCTTTCTGGGGCTCGGGCTCGACGGCACGGTGCCCGATGCGACGACGGTGTGGCTGTTCCGGGAGCGTCTGGTGAAGGCCAAGGCGATCGACAGGCTATTTGCCCGCTTCGATGCCGCGCTGACCGACCGAGGCTACCTCGCCATGGGCGGGCAGATCATCGACGCCACCGTGGTGCCAGCCCCGAAGCAGCGGAACACCGAGGAGGAAAAGGCGGCCATCAAGGAGGGCCGGATCCCCGAGCGCTGGCAGGATAACCCTGCGAAGATCCGGCAGAAGGATCGCGATGCCCGCTGGAGCGTCAAGTACACCAAGGCCAAGGTCAAAGAAGGCGCGGACCCCAAGGCCTTCAAGCCGGTCGATCTGGCCATCCCGATGTTCGGCTACAAGAACCATATCGGCATCGACCGGGCGCATGGCCTGATCCGCACCTGGGATGCCAGCGCCGCCAATGCCCACGATGGCGCAAGGCTGCCGGCGCTGATCAGTCCGGACAACACGGCCTCGGGGGTATGGGCCGATACGGCCTACCGCTCCAAGAAGAACGAAGCCTTTCTCGCCAAGGGCATGTTCACCAGCCACATCCACCAGCGCAAGCCGCACCGCCGAGCGATGCCTGAGCGTATTGCACGCGCCAATGCCAAGCGGTCGGCGGTCCGCTCCGCCGTCGAGCATGTCTTTGCCGGGCAAAAGCACCGCATGGGTCTGGTGGTGCGCACCATCGGTATTGCTCGTGCCCGCATCAAGATCGGCATGACCAACCTTGCCTATAACTTCCAGCGCCTGGCCTGGCTCGAGGGGCGAATTGCGCCCGCGTGACGCCAAAGATGGCCTGTGAAGGCGCCTCCCCGACGAAAATCAGCAGATCAGACCCCGAAACCGAGGCTCATACTTCCCTCGTGAGCCTTCACGCCGCCATCATGCCGAAATCAGGCGGTTCTTCGAGGTGTCCATATGCCTTTGAGCACGTCGACGGCGCCATCACGATCCTGAATATCGGCGGTGTGCACGAGGATGGAGATCAGAAAACCGGAGGTGTCGGTCAGGATATGACGCTTGCGGCCTTTGACTTTTTTGCCCGCGTCATATCCACTCGGGCCGCCGCTTTCGGTCGTTTTCACGCTCTGGCTATCGATGATGCCCGCACTGGGAGAGGCTTCGCGCCCCTCGATCTCTCGCAGGTTCATGACCAGCAGCGTGTTCATCACCTCGAACAATCCCGCGTTACGCCAGGCGTAGAAATAGCGCCGAACCGTCGAGACCGGTGGAAAGCACTTGGGCAGCAGGCGCCAGGCACACCCGGCCGAAGCCAGATAGAGCAGCGCGTTGGCCACTTCGCGCATATTCGTGCTGCGCCGCCGACCGCCTTGCTTTGCCGGGGGAATGAACGGGGCCACCAGCGCCCACTCCTTATCCGTCATGTCGCTTGGATAACGCAGTCCCTTGCGGCTATGCTCCTCTCGAGCAATGCCAGTCCATGCCATTGATCACTCCATCTCTCGCAAGGACGGCGTGAATCATAACATGCTGGTATTGCTCAACAACTTTTGGATCGGGCTCTCAAACCGCTGCCGGCAGAGCCGTGGGTTCATGCCGAATGGCGCCGCTGTCGCGTCGGGCTCGATTATCATATCGCGATCGAGCGACATCATTACTCCGTCCCGCACCGCTTCGCGCGCCGCGAGGTCGAAGCCCGCTTCACAGCCAGCACGGTTGAAATCTTCTTGGGAGGCGAACGCATCGCCGTGCACATGCGCGGCAGTGGGAATGGCCGGCACACCACAGTCCCCGAGCACATGCCCTCCAGCCATCGGCGCTACGGCGAATGGACGCCGGCGAAGATCCGCGAAGAGGCAAGCCGGATTGGGCCGATGCTGTCCCTGCTGGTCGAAAAGGTCATCGAGGCAAAGCCTCATCCCGAGCAGGGCTACCGCTCCTGTCTGGGCATCATCGGGCTTGAGAGGCGCTTCGGTGCCCAGCGGCTTGAGGCCGCGGCGCTACGCGCGCTGGAGATCCAGGCGCGCAATTATCCGTCGGTCAAATCGATCCTCGAGAAGGGCCTCGACCAGGTGCCCGTTCCCCAATCCCCCGAGCAAGAGCCGATCATCCACTCCAACATCCGCGGCTCGAGCTATTACAACTGAAGGAGCAAGAATGCTGAAGCATCCCACTCTGGACCTTCTGGGCCAACTCGGCCTCACCGGCATGGCCAAGGCCTTTGCCGAGATGGAAGGCAACGATGACGCGGCGAGCCTCAGCCATGCCGAATGGCTGGCGCTGCTGCTCGACCATGAGGCCACATACCGAAATGACAGACGCCTCGCTCTGCGCCTGCGACATGCCAAGCTACGGCACCGCGCCGTGCCCGAGGATGTTGATTATCGAACGCGCCGCAGCCTTGATCGGCGGCTCTTCGAAACGCTGCTCGCCGGCGAATGGATATCCAGGCACGAGAACTTGGCCATCATCGGCCCGACTGGCATCGGGAAAAGTTGGTTGGCCTGTGCGATCGGCCACAAGGCCTGCCGCGATAACCGTTCGGTTCTCTACACCCGGCTGCCGCGGCTGATCGACGAACTGACGCTGGCCAAGGGAGACGGCCGTATCGCCGCCCGCATGAAGAGCCTTGCCCGGGTCGACCTGCTGATCCTGGACGACTGGGGGCTTCAGCCGCTCGACGGCAACGCCCGGCACCATCTCCTCGAAATCCTCGAGGACCGCTACGGTCAACGCTCCACGCTCGTCACCAGCCAGCTCCCAGTGGCCCGCTGGCATCAGACCATAAACGATCCGACCTACGCCGACGCCATCCTGGACCGCCTCGTGCACAACGCACACCGGCTCGAACTCGAGGGTGAATCCATGCGCCGGCCCGCGACCCAAACCGCCGCTTGACCACCGCCAACCCCTAATGCCATCAGGCGAAACGATCTGGCTTCTGCCCGGCCGGGATCAAATCGGAATGATGGCCGGGATCAGATTGGAACAGGCGGCCGGGATCATCGGAATCCGCAGGCATGGACTGGTATTGCCCGGCAGGAGCATAGCCGGAAGGGAGTTAGCGATGCGAGCGCCCCACGTAGACGGCGCTGATTGCTGAGCCAATGACCCTGCCTTTGAAATGGCAGCGGAGATGGCAAGATGCTCGACGATGACATCAGCGGTTTGAACGGCGATTTAAACAGTGCGGCACAGTGTGCGAATACGGATTGGAACGGTGTGCCGCATAGTGCGAAGTCGGATGTAGGCGAAGCGACAATCCTCGGCCCGCAGAAGCGCAACCGACGGTGGGATGCACACGAGAAGGCGCGGATCACCGCAGAAAGCTTTGAGCCGGGCGCCAACATCAGCGCGGTGGCGCGGCGCCATGGCATGAGCCCGGGCTTGCTCCATTACTGGCGGCGAACGGTGCGCGACCGGGCGGCGATGGAGCCGATCTCGTTTGTGCCGCTGGAAGTCGACGATGGCACGCGGGCTCCAGATGGCAGCCTCGAGATTGGGTTCGACGGCGCTCACGTCGTGGTGCGCGGCGCGGTGGACGCGGGCGTCCTGAGGGTTGTGTGCGAGGCGCTGCGTCAGCGATGATCGGCGGGCGCAGCGATCTGAAGGTCGTGCTGGTGTCGGGTCCGATCGACTTCAGGGCCGGTATCAACAGGCTCGCCTCGCTGGTGGCCAATGAGTTGGGCCGAGATCCCTATTCCAATGATGTCTTCGTGTTCCGATCGAAGCGGATGGACCGTTTGAAGCTCCTGCACTTTGACGGTTCCGGCACCATTATGGTGACAAAGTGGCTGGAGGCTGGGAAGTTCTTCTGGCCCCCCGTGACAGGCGGGGTGATCAAGCTGACCGCGGCGCAGATGACGCTGCTGCTGGGGGGAATGGACTGGCGTCGCCTTGAGGAAAACCCGATAAGAAAGCCCGAGGTGGCGGGGTGAGAAGTGGCGGTTTTTCTCGGTTTTGGCGCAATTGTGTGCTAACAAAATCGGGTGACCCGCCCCACGGAAAATCAGGCTGACGCACTTGATGCGATGACCCGCCGGGTGGCGGAACTGGAGGCCGAACTCGAGGCGGCCTCCAGGTTGTTGAAGACCTACAAGACCATGCTGTTCGGCTCGCGCTCCGAAAAGGCGCGTATCGTTCTCGACGGGCAAGGCAGCCTCGATCTGGGGGACCTGAGCGCCGTTCACATGGCGCCAGCAGCCAACGACGATCCGATGGCCAAGGGGGCAAGGCCTCGTGCCAGGCGCAACATCGGCGCTCTGCCCAAACATCTGCCCCGGATCATGCACGTCATCGAACCTGAAAGCACGCAGTGCGCCTGCTGTCAGGGCAGCATGCACAAGATCGGCGAGGACGTGAGCGAGGCGCTCGACATCGTGCCAGCCATCTTGCGCGTGATCGCCACCGTCCGCCCCAAGTACGCTTGCCGGACCTGCGAGAGCAGCATCGTCCAGGCGCCGGCGCCACGCAGGATGATCGAAGGCGGGATGGCGACAACCTCGCTGATCGCCTGGATCGTGACACAGCGCTTCGCATGGTATCTTCCAGTTTATCGCCAGGCCCAGATGCTGGCAGGGCATGGCCTGCAGATTGATCGATCGACGCTGACGCGCTGGCTGAAATGCGCGGCCTGGTGGCTCGAAGGCCTTTACGATCTGCAACTGCGGGCAATCCACAGTCACCCCCGCATCCACGTCGACGAAACCCGGATGCCCGTGATTGGAGGCGGCAACGGCAAAGTCCGCATCGACCAGTTCTGGGCCCATGGAACCGATGATCGCCCCTGGAATGGCCCGGCACCACCGGCGGTGTGCTATGTCCATGCCCGTTCCCGAAGCCATCGCACGATATCCGAGCAGCTTGGCCGCTATCAGGGCGTGCTCCAGGTCGATGGCTATCGTGCCTATAAGGCCTTCGAGAGCCCGGACGGGTTGTCCGGAGAGATCCGCCTCGCGTTCTGCCTCGCGCATCTGCGGCGACGCTTCGTGGATCTGCATAAAAGCACCCGGTCGCCGATCACCGCGCAGGTCATCACTCTGCTCAGTCGTATCTATCGGATCGAGGCGGAAATCCGCGGCACCAGTGCCGAGCACCGGCTGCTCACTCGGCAGGAGAAGTCCAGGCCGATCATGGAGGAGCTCAAGGCGCTGCTCGACGATACCCTGCCGCGCGTCTCGCAGGTCTCGGATCTGGCAGGGCACATCCGCTATGCTCAAGGCCATTGGCGCGGCCTCAACCTGTTCCTCGAAGATGGCCGCGTCGAGGTCGATAACAACATGATCGAGAGGCAGATGCGCCCGATTGCAATCGGACGCCGCAATAGCCTGTTCGCCGGCAACGAAGGTGGTGCCCATACCTGGGCGGTGCTCGCTTCCCTGCTTCAGACAGCAAAACTGAACGGGCTCGATCCCTACACCTGGCTGAGCGATGTGCTGGCCCGGATGGTCTCGGGCGAAGTCCTCAACAATGGTCTCGACCAACTCCTGGCATGGAACTGGCGCGCCGCTGAACCGACCGCTATGCGACTGGCCGCATGAGCAGCACCAGTCGCTTCAAGCGCCCAAAGAAGCCCAGAAAAGCGCGCGTCCTCACCCATGACAAGCTTGAGGAATGGCTGGCCACTCGCGAGCATCCGATGCCGGGAGTATCAATGATCGACGGCTATCTCGCCGCGCTTGTCGTCTCGCCCCAGTTCATTCCTCCCGAAGACTGGCTACGTCCTATAGTCGGAGACGGCATCGCCTGGGCGCCGGATGGCAGTATCGAGGAGGCCGTGCGCAACACGATCTTCCAGCGGTATAGCCAGATTGGTGCGACCCTGTCCGGTGGCCCGAAGCGCTATGCTCCCATCTACATGCGCACGGACGCCGGCGAAGTTCTCCTGGAGGACTTCGCCAATGGCTTCTACCTCGGCATGCGGCTCAGCATCGACGACTGGAAGCCGCACATATCCAGTCCGGAAATCGGCCACCCACTGACCGCCATCCTCGGCCATTGCACGACCATGATGCCTGAGGATCAACGCCAGAATGCACTACGCGGCCAGGCCGGCGAGATCATGGCTCAATCCTGGAAGGTCGTTCCAGAGCTGGTCGAGATGCTTCACGTCAGCATCGGCGGCGCCCGAAACATCGAAATCCGATAACCAGCAGCGTCAACGTGGGGTTCTCGCATCGCTAACGGAAGGGATTGCGCTATTCCAGTGATATGACGGACCGGGAGTGGGAATTGGCAGCGCCGTTTATCCCGCCAGCCAAGCGCGGAGGTCGACGTCGCACGACGGACATGCGCGAGGTGGTGAATGCCTTGCTTTACATCGCGGCAAGTGGCTGTGCCTGGAGGCTTCTGCCCAAATGCTTTCCGCCAGTCTCGACGGTGCAGCGCTATTTCTACGCTTGGCGCAACACCGGTCTGCTCGAGGCGATGAACACGGTGCTGGTGATGAACCTGCGCGAGATTGAAGGGCGCGAAGCCTCGCCGAGCGCCGGTATGATCGACAGCCAATCTGTGAAAACCACCGAGAGTGGCGGTCCTTGCGGCTATGACGCGGGCAAGAAGATCAAGGGCCGCAAGCGCCACATCCTGACGGACACCTGCGGCTTTCTCATCTTCATCCTCGTCCACACCGCCGACATCCAGGACCGCGACGGTGCCGTCGATGTGCTCAAGGCCGTGCGCAAACGCTTCCCGTGGTTACGCCATGTCTTTGCCGATGGAGGCTATGCAGGCGACAAGCTCCGTGCAGCCCTCGTCGGATCGGGAAACTGGACGATCGAGATCATCAAGCGATCGGACAAGGCAAAGGGCTTCGAGCTTCTCCCGCGGCGATGGGTCGTCGAACGCACCTTTGCATGGCTTGGCCGATGCCGCCGCCTCGCCAAGGACTGGGAAACCACCATCGCATCGTCCACCGCATGGGCAACAATTGCCTCCATCCGCATGCTCACTCGCAGAACTGCAAGATATTGCTACGGTTGATGAACTTCTGAGTCAGACACTCACCCGCGCACAAGTCTCATAACCCGTATGGCCCAGGCGCTATGCTTCGCCGCATAATCGTACAAAATCGAGCTAATCGGACCCAAATAAATCTCGTGTAAATACTCTATTTTGAGCATCTTTCAGGGATGGCGTCATTCTGTTAGCGATTATTACATCGCAGTCTGCTTTGAAAGCTTCCAAATTGTGGGTCACCTTAGAGCCGAAGAACTCGCTTTCGGTCATGGTGGGTTCGTAAACAAGAACTTCAATTCCTTTGGCTTTTAAGCGCTTCATGATGCCTTGTATCGAAGATTGCCGAAAGTTGTCTGACCCTGCTTTCATAACAAGGCGAAATACGCCCACCCTTTTGGGCTGCTTGGAAACGATAAGATCGGCCAAAAAATCTTTTCGAGTTCGGTTTGCATCTACGATGGCTCGAATCAAATTTTGGGGAACATTTGAGTAATTCGCCAAGAGCTGCTTCGTGTCTTTAGGAAGGCAATAGCCGCCGTATCCAAAGCTGGGATTATTGTAATGGTTCCCGATGCGGGGATCCAAGCCGATGCCGTCGATGATCTGGCGTGTGTCCATTCCGCCGGCAATCGCATAGCTGTCCAACTCATTGAAGAACGCCACGCGCATTGCGAGGTACGTATTCGCAAAAAGTTTGATAGCTTCAGCTTCACCGGGATCGGTGAAAAGAATTTCGACATCCTTCTTTTCCGCGCCCTGAAGCAGAAGATCAGCGAAAATCCGTGCTCGCTCAGATCGTTCCCCGACAATAATCCTCGACGGATGCAGATTGTCGTAAAGCGCCCGGCCCTCGCGGAGAAACTCAGGGCTAAATACGACCTGAGGGGCTTCTAGGCGCTGCTGGGCGTCTCTCACGAAGCCTACTGGGATCGTCGACTTTACGATGATTGTCGCATTTGGATTAATGGATACAGATAGTTTGATTACCGCCTCGACCGAAGAAGTATCAAATTTGTCAGTCGCGACATCGTAGTTTGTTGGGGTGGCGATTATTACGTAATCAGCCCCTTTCAATGCTGTATTTGCATCCATTGTCGCCGTGAGGTTAAGTGGCTTGTTCGCGAGGAACACCTCAAGTTCAGCATCGACAATCGGCGATTTGCGTGCATTGAGTGCGTTAACACGGTCTGCCGAAATGTCGACAGCAACAACTTCATTGTTTTGGGCTAGCAGGACTGCATTGGATAGCCCGACATAGCCGAGACCGAAAACGGCGATCTTCATCTTCAATACTCACAGAAATTATTAATACATTAAAAATTTATTATGGAGCTATTCGATTTTTTGCGTTATGGATAATTTTAAGCTTCTATTCCGGCCGTTTATCCTTATTTTGTAATCGCGGGCGGGCATTGTCGTTGTGATCCTTAACCCAGTCCGGTCCGACGCTGATCCTGGATGCGGCGATAGCTCTCGCGATATTTCCGTTTAAAGGCAGGGCTGAGTGCAAAGCGCCAACTTGCGGTAATCTGCGGGGAGTCTCCATGATAAACTAGTCGCCCAAATTTTGCCTCTGCGACTGTAACGCTACCCAGCAGCAGCGTGGGCAGCCCCACGACTACGGCTGCCAGTTCAAGCGTCATGTTTTCCGGCAATGCTCCGGACACCCATGCCCATGCAGCAACCGTCACCACCGCCAGCGTCAGCGGCTTGAACCACCGCACATGCGAAACATACCCCGCGATCAGGATCCTTCGAAACGCCCGCCTTGCCTGCAAATGAACATGCTGTCGCACGATCGTCCACTGCGCCGCAGCACGGTCTGGGAAGTGCTCCAGACGAAAGCGCATCAGCGCCGCTTCCGCGTTGCTCGTCGGTTCGTTGTCATTCATTTACAACCCTCCGCTGCGCTAGGAAATCGGCCATGTCGGTGGAGATCGTACCGTTCTCGATCAGATATTGGAAGTAGTGAAGTGATGCGGTGGATGCCTCCCTTCACCGGGCATTGTATGATGCTCAATGGCGCCATGGCGGCGCCCGAAGGAGGAGCATATGGCGAATGCACACATGCTGTCGATCGACCTGGCGAAGCGCAGCTTCCAAGTCTGCGCGACTGATCGAGCAGGGTCGGTTCTATATAACCGGACGATCTCCCGATCTAAGAGCCCGCCCCGAAAGTTGTTGAGCAATACCAGCATGTTGTGATTCACGCCGTCCTGCGAGAGATGGAGTGATCAATGGCATGGACTGGTATTGCCCGGCAGGAGCATAGCCGGAAGGGATTGCGCTATTCCAGTGATATGACGGACCGGGAGTGGGAATTGGCAGCGCCGTTTATCCCGCCAGCCAAGCGCGGAGGTCGACGTCGCACGACGGACATGCGCGAGGTGGTGAATGCCTTGCTTTACATCGCGGCAAGTGGCTGTGCCTGGAGGCTTCTGCCCAAATGCTTTCCGCCAGTCTCGACGGTGCAGCGCTATTTCTACGCTTGGCGCAACACCGGTCTGCTCGAGGCGATGAACACGGTGCTGGTGATGAACCTGCGCGAGATTGAAGGGCGCGAAGCCTCGCCGAGCGCCGGTATGATCGACAGCCAATCTGTGAAAACCACCGAGAGTGGCGGTCCTTGCGGCTATGACGCGGGCAAGAAGATCAAGGGCCGCAAGCGCCACATCCTGACGGACACCTGCGACTTTCTCATCTTCATCCTCGTCCACACCGCCGACATCCAGGACCGCGACGGTGCCGTCGATGTGCTCAAGGCCGTGCGCAAACGCTTCCCGTGGTTACGCCATGTCTTTGCCGATGGAGGCTATGCAGGCGACAAGCTCCGTGCAGCCCTCGTCGGATCGGGAAACTGGACGATCGAGATCATCAAGCGATCGGACAAGGCAAAGGGCTTCGAGCTTCTCCCGCGGCGATGGGTCGTCGAACGCACCTTTGCATGGCTTGGCCGATGCCGCCGCCTCGCCAAGGACTGGGAAACCACCATCGCATCGTCCACCGCATGGGCAACAATTGCCTCCATCCGCATGCTCACTCGCAGAACTGCAAGATATTGCTACGGTTGATGAACTTCTGAGTCAGACACTAAGAAGGCCCGTGTCGCACTTGCCCGTCGCCTTGCGGTCATCATGCATGCCATGCTGCGCGACGGCACTTTGTTCCAAGCGTGAAGTAGGATAGAATCTGTTTGCCAGGGGTGAAGCGTCAAAGCTGATCCGGGGGCGGTGTCCCGAGAGGGAACGCAGGGACGAACGATCTGCGAAGGTTACCGGATGGGCCACCAAGCCCGCTTCGAGTCAATGCAACGTTCGCCTCTGTGAGACCCGATACAGCACGACCAAGCTACGGCTCGGCCAGTGCGGACAGATCCATGAAACCCTCGAGGGATCACACCGCCTAGCTCCGCAATTACAGATCCTGAGCCTAGGCTTCGCCGCATAATCGTACAAAATCGAGCTCAAACTCTGAATAAAATCTTCCCACGCCCTCCCAAAAAATTAATTAATTACTATAAAATCCAGCTCGCCACTACCGGACCCCGCCTCAATTTCAAGCATTTGACTAACACACGCAGCCGATATACTAAACATCCGCCCCTCTTTTGTGAGAGTAAATTTTCCTATTTTCTTGTAATTTCCTTCAAGATCAAAACACATTATCATAACAGTGAGGCCGAGACCTATCGATGATTTCACCGCGTCACCCTCCGCCCTAACGAAGTGCTCCCCGGATGGTAACAGCAACATCCGCCTTGCAATCGGCTGACGGATTATTTCAGAATTAGAGAAATGCAAGGCGGTCTCGCCGCCTGCACGAGAAACTTCTTGGACGACACCTAGCCCAACGGGGTAACTCCAACCAAAGGGACCTACAAGTTCGTCAGTAGGCGTAAACCAGAGTTTTCCAACCCCCTGAGTTGCTACACCATTCGAAGTACTACCACCGCACGCTGCTTGCCACAACGCGTCAACAGCCTCTCCACGGCCACTGCGGATCGCGCTATTTGCACCATCAGACAGCAATGAACAGTCGAGCCGAGCACGCTGGCGCCGCAGCGTATGTGCCAGACTCCTTACCGACGAAGCATCAAGGGTGCGCGCCGACCAAAGCAGCAACCCATTGCTCCAGCTTGCCTCGGCGCGCAATTGCGCATTGAAGGCCCTTAGTCCTTCCTTGCGCGACAACACCGCGCCACTCAAAGCACGAAGCTCGTCGTTGTGCCCGCCCTTCCGCCAGAGCGCTAGGAGGCGCTGCGCCGCGATGTCCCAGTCGCCGCCTTGGACGGCCAACTGGACGAGGAGTGCCTGAGTGAAACTGTCACGCCAGCCGCGCTCAGCCGCCACCATTACAGCAGCAAGCGCGGACCGCTCACGACCGGCCGCCAGTTCACCCTGCGCGATCATCGCCATCCCTTCGGCCGGTATCGGACGGCGAGCCACCATCTCGCGCGCCAGTTGCAGGCCAGCAGCATTGTCTCCTCGCGCAAAGTCTCTACGCGCCAGGACTTCGAGCGCAAACCCGCGAAACAGAGGAGGGACGTACACCGCTAGCGGCTCATTGTACCTAGCCTCGCGATCCATTTCGCCCCCCACCGCTGCAATTGCAACGGTCACCCACAGCGAGAACCAAACCAACTTGCCAATAACTGTCATACGCACGCGACGTGCCTCTTAGTCCTCAGCCTGGCCATAAGTGTAGTAGCTATCGTAATAACTGTAGTTATCGCCCGAGTTCTTGGGATCGAAACGGTTGAGCACGACACCCAGGATCTTCGCATTGACAAGCTTGAGGCGGCGCAACGCCGACTTGAGCGCGCCGCGGTGGAACACCGAGGCGTCGATCACGAAGAGCACGCCGTCTGCATGGTTAGCAAGCAGCGCCGCATCCGACAAGCCCAGCAACGGCGGGCTGTCGATGATCACTAGGTCGTAGCGCGCACGCGCGTCCGCAACGAAGCGATTCACGCCCTCGCCGCCAAGCAGCAGCGCTGGATCTGGCGGCATCGGCAGTGCAGTCACGTAATTGAGATTCTCCACGTCCGTGGGAGCGACGATTTCGTCGAAAGTCTTCTGGTTGGTGAGATAGTCGGCCAATCCACGCTTGTTTCGCTCAGCCAGATAGCCGTGCAGGGTAGGACGACGAAGGTCGGCGTCTACCAGCAGGACGCGCTTGCCGAGGCGGGCCAAATCGCGTGCGATAGTACGCGAAGCGGTCGATTTACCTTCACCTTCGCGCGAACTGGTCACCATCAGCAATTCTGGCAAACCGTTGGCAGTGGAATAGCGCAGATTGGTGACCAGCGTGCTGTAAGCCTCGCCTACGCCCGACCTACGATCCTCCAGCGCATCGTTCACGTCGCGCTTGGGTTCCAGCGGGATGAGGCCGAGTAACGGCAGCCCGACCTTCACCTCAACGTCTTCCGGCGAGCGGATTGATCCATCGAAGACCTCGCGCAACAGCACAGCAGCGGCAGCTACCAGCAACCCCACGATAAACGAAAGAGCGATGTTAAGGATCAGCTTGGGGGACGAGGGCTCGGTCGGCACCTCGGCGCGATCAACAAGCGTAATGTTGTTGACCGCCGCACCTGCGATGGCATTGATCTGATTGTAGCGCGATAGAAGCGTATCATAGAGCGCCCGATTGGTATCGGCGATGCGCTTGAGCACCGAGTACTGGACCCCGCGGTCCTGCTCGTTCAACGCTTCGTTACGCAGCGAATCGACCTTGGCCATAAGCGATTGTTCGCGCTCGCTGGCGGACTGGTAATCGAGATAAGACGAACGCTTGATCGATTCCGCAATCACCCCGATGCGTCGGTCGAACTCGGCAAGCTGCGCCTTCTTCGCTTTCACCTGCGGAGCGTCATCGACATAACGCGAACGAGCGTCGGCCAGTTCAGCCTCAACGCGCGCCTTCTCGCCCACCAGCGCCTGAACCGCCTGGTTGCTGTTCACTTCGCTGATCGAGAGCGGCGCAGCCTTCGAGATCGCCTGCCAGCGATCCTGAGCCGCAATCCGATCCGCCGTCGCGCGCGAAGCCGCGTCGTTGAGTTGGACGAGCGTGCTTCCGGTCACCGAAAGCTCGGCTTCCGGTTTCGAGCTGTCCCCCTGGTTCGATACGCGGATCAGGCCAGCGGCACGGGCGTAACGATTGAGATCATGCTCGGATTGCGTCACTTTGGTGCGCGCTTGCTCAAGCTGATCGGCCAGGAACTTGCGCGCATAAGCGCTGCTCTCATACTTCTGACGCAAGTTGCCGTCTATGTAGCGTTCGGCAAACATGTTGGCGAGATTCGCCGCATATTCGGGGCTGCGGCTCTTGATGGTGATTGCGATGATACGGCTGTTCATCGGTAGCTTGACCGAAAGCGCTTCCGTCAGCGCGTCAATCGCCACGTCCTTGCGCGCATTGCCGTAAGCTTTCTTCGCGAAACCTTCGCGGGCCAGATCGTCGTCCGAGGGCATATCAACGCCCATCGCGGAATAGAAAGCCGCATCCTCATGGAAGCGCCCGGCTTCCACCACGCTGCGGGCGAGCGAACGGCTTTGCAAGATTCCCAACTGAGTCTGCAGGAAACGATCGGTATCCCAGGCGGCACCGGCCCTCTGCAGATCACTACCCTCGATGATCTGATCGGCCTGATCTTCGACGAGGACCTGGGCCTGAGAATCATACTTCGGAGTAATCAGCATCGTCACGATAGCGCCGAATACGACAACGCTCGCCACCGTTGCGGCGATCAGGAGTACATTTCGCCGAACTATCGCGATGACTTTCTTGAGAATCACTTCGAGGCTGGTATCAGCACCCCAACCGGCGAAATCACCTTCTTGCGAGCCCTCAGCAGATTGTAAGTCTTTCAAATTCAACCCCGCCATTCTTTCAAGCTCAATGACCTGCTGCATCGACAAGCGACCACTATCTTGGCTCCGCTATCGCCAATCCGACACGTCAAAATTTAAGGCCAGCCAGCCGACCTTAACTACATTCTTCTCACAAGGACCCAACAGCTTCTGTGCGCCGCCCCGAACGAACCGTCGTCGGCCCAGAATTGACAGGGCGGATGATCATGGCCAACATCAATCCAGCCACGCACAGGATCGCCTGACTGCGAAGCGGATAATCCAGAACCGACTGCATAAAGAGCATCACGAAAACAGCCCCTGGTGCCAAATCGATGATGCCACGACTGCTAACGGCCCGCAACATCGCCAAAACGATTACCGCCAACCATCCAATCAGCAGCGCGATACCGAAGACCCCCGATTCCAACGTCAGTTCCAGATAATCATTATGGGCACGCCCAGCACGATGAGGCGCAAGATTTTCCAGCGATTCGTCAACCTGAAAAACCTCATCAAAGGTCCCCACCCCACTACCAACGGGCCAATAGCGACGGATTGCCGACCGCGTATCGCTCCAAATCGCTGGACGCTCGTCGTTGAGGTTCTCGAAACGCGCAAAGCTCTGCTGGACACGATCGACTTGCGCGCCCCCCCACACTACACAGCCTAAACCTAGACAACTCAACAGCATGGCCATCCCGAAGCGCTTTCGGCCGACGCCATGCGCCATGACAAAATAAATCCGCACCAACAGGCAAACGAATGGCACCACCCCGATCAGCATACCCGATCGCGAACGAGTGAGAAACAGACCGATCAGAAGCAACAAGCCGCAACCCCCAGCCGAAAGCACAAGGCTCGGCCGCATCCTGACCTCCGGCATCGCGCAAATCAGAGCCACCAGAGCGATGTCAAGGAACAAGGCGGCGGTATTATGGTTTGCAAACGTGCCCTGCAAGTCCTGCGAACCGTAAGCCTCCGCAAAGAAAACGAACATCCGGTTCCCCGTAGCCAGTTGTGGCAATCCGATCAGCACACTGAGCGCACCAGCCATAGCGATCAATACTAGAAACTGGCGGCGGTGCTGCGCCGAGGACTCACGCGCGAGTATGAGAACCGCCAGCGGCGGCAGCATCGCCAGGAACGCCACGGCCGTCCGGCGCATATCGAGCGAGAACGGGAACCATTCATCCTGGCGTCCGATCAGCGTCAGCGACTGCTCCACCATCTCGCGCCCAGGCAGCGCCCGCCAGATCGACGGCGGCAGCGGTACGATCTGCAACAACGGCAGAAGCAAGGTCGCGACCACCAGCACCACAAAATACCGCGGCGAACGGCGCAGAAAATCGACAAAAGCCGATGCATTCACCGCGATCAATGCGATGGCCGCAAGCTGGACGAGGAGATTGTAAAGGCCCGCACCGCCGCCGCCGCCGCCAAAGATGACGCCTACCAGGACAAGCGCCATGGCCTGCGTCACGCGGCGCCCCTGCGCTTGCGACAACGCCCCCGCCAAGCCCGGAACGTGCCCGACAGCAGGACGGTTTTGCCTCCCACTAACAATTGGTGACCCAGACAGAGCTTCACCTCGAAAGTTAGAAAAATCGGCAGATCAGGGAGATCAGGTCGGAATCGCAACCATGACGGTTCCGACCTGATATCTCATCAGCACGCGAAAGAAGGAAACAGGGCCCTAGCGAAGGAAGATCCAGGCCAGACCACCCCATGCACAGAGCAACAAAACACCTAGTTTGCTCAAGAGCAAATTCCAAGGCGTCATGTAAAAAGCCCTGCCCTCGAATAAACGGGGGCAGGACCTTTCAGAAAGCCGAAGCGATCAAGCGCCGTTCGACTTGTTGTCGCTCTTGGCCGCTTCCACGATACCCCAGCCCGCGAGACCCAGAGCAACCGCACCGAGAATGAACACGCCCGGAGCAGCCTTCTGCTTGGCCTGAACCGGAGCCGAGCTACGCACGCCAGCCCCCGAAAGGCTTGCAGCCTTGGGCAGCGCAGCCGAAGCAGCAGTGCCGGCCTGCGCGGCGATCGGAGCGAAAAGGAGACCGGCAGCAGCCACCACCGGCATGACATTCTTGAGCTTCATGAAACCTCCATGACGTTACGTACTATAGACTAATAGCACTTATTCCTATACCGCAGCGCACAATGCAACGCAATATAATACCGACATTATTCAAGATCCCTGCGAGTTTGGTCGCATTCTTGGCGCTCTTCGTCGCACCGGTCACCGAAGCCGCCGAGGTCCATCCGTGGCCCGCCACGTTGCGCGAGCAGATGGCTCGAATCGCCGATATCGGCTTTCGCCTCGACCTTGCGGCAGCCCCGCTATGTCACTCAACAATGTCGGGAATCGGCCTCACTCTCGACCATATCGGCGCTTATCAAAAAAGCGATCAAGTCGCCGTCGCGCAGTTGCTCGGAATGAGCGATTCACCGCAGATTGCCGCCATCGCGAGCGGCAGTCCGGCTGATCTGGCCGGCCTGCGCGTCGGTGACGATCTGCTAGCCATCGACGGCGTGTCCACAGATTCGCTTTTCGCGGATACGCAGAATCCATCTTTGTTTTCCGACGCCCTGGAAGAACGTCTCGGGGCGACACCGCCCGGTCGCGCAATTCATCTGCGCCTGCGCCGCGGCGGTCAGGAACGCGAAGCGACCGTGCACCCCATCCCGATCTGCAGCGCCCGCTTCCTGATAAAGACAAACAAGGGCATAGATGCCTTCAGCGACAGCAAAAATGTTGCCATTTCCAGTAGCCTGATCGAATTTTCGCAAAACGACGACGAATTGGCCCTCGTTGCCGGGCATGAATTGGGACACGTCGTCAATCAGGATGGTGACGCAAGGGGACTGAACGACCGCCGCCGCATGGAAGATCGTGCCGACCTGCTCGGCGCCGGACTGGCCCGCTGCGCGGGCTACGACCCCGCCCGCGGGGTCGAATTCTGGTTGCGCTACAATGCCCAGGACTGGCTGCGCCTGTTCCGATCCCCCAGTCATCGATCGCCGAAATCACGAGTAAAATTGATGCGCGAGTATGCCCTGAACGGCCCCTGTCCTCCGACCGTCGGACTTGTCGGACAGGTCGCCGGTAACGGGCGCTGACAGCTTGGCAGCCCTCGGCAAGATGTCTAGTCAGGGTATCCGACAAGTTCGGAAGCCGAATTGGACGCTCCCTCACAGCTTTATCAACCGGGCACACCGTGGCTGCCCGGTTCCGAAAATCCGCTTACGGTCATGGAGACACCCGAAAGTGCACAGTTCACCTAAGTCCCTCGGCCTCGCCGTGCTGCTCGCCGGCACATTCATGTCAGGCTGCACGTCAACAACGCACAATCCGAACCTCCCCCGGGGCGCGGCAGCCTACGAGGTCATTCCCCCAACGGTCAGCCAACCGAGCACTTACAGCATCGTGCCGGCCGATACCCTGCAAGTGCGAGTTGTCGGCGAACCCGATCTTTCGGTCGAAAAGGCCCTGGTCGATGATGCCGGCTTCATCCACGTGCCCGTGGCCGGGGAAATCAAGGCAGCCGGGCGAAGCGCGCCCGAAGTCGCCAACGACATCACCGAGCGACTGCGCCGCAAGTACATGCGCGATCCGCAAGTCGCCGTTTCGGTCGATGAACTGGCACTGCGCTACGTCTCGGTGGAAGGCGAGGTCAACAAGCCCGGCGTCTATGAACTGTCGAAGAATGCCACATTGCTTTCGGCGATCGCGCGAGCAGAAAGTCCGCTGGTCACGGCCAAGCTCGACGAAGTGGTGATTTTCCGCACGATCAACGGCCAGCGCATGGCCGCACGCTTCAACCTCAAGGACATCCGCACCGGCGTCGCGCCCGATCCCGTCATTCTGGATGGCGACGTCGTGATGATCGGCAACTCCGTCATCAAGGGCCTGTGGCAGGACTTCCTGAAGGCCGCGCCAGTGTTCAACGCCTTTGCGGTCATCAGCCGCAACTAAATCCAGGTGCGATCACCTTCTGCTTCGGACAGCGCGAAAGGCCACAGTCCTGAGGCCATTGATCCGAAGACGTGAGACCGTTGATCCGATGCATTCGGATCAACGGTTCCGCCTCCCCTACCCGGGCGGCGCCCCATTGTGCCAGCAGGCGCTTGTCCTTCAGATGCCCGCGTAATCGCGATACCATTCCACGAACCGCGGCACTCCGATTTCGATGGGCGTGGACGGCGCATAGCCAGTGTCGTGCGTGAGCGCGGCAATGTCCGCAAACGTGGCATGAACGTCGCCCGGCTGCATCGGCAGCAGATCAAGCACGGCCTTCACGCCGCAGGCCTCCTCCAGCACTTCGATCAGCCGCATCAGATGCTCGCTGCGGTTGTTGCCGATGTTGTAAAGCGCATGCGGCTTGACGCTGCCGCCAGCCTTGGGCGCTCCGTCATCGACGGGAGGCCGGTCGAGACACGCCAAAACCCCGGCCACGATGTCATCGATATAGGTGAAGTCCCGATACATCTCGCCGTTGTTGAAGACCTCGATCGGACGTGCGGACAGCATGCGCTCGGTAAACTTCCAAAGCGCCATGTCGGGACGCCCCCAGGGGCCGTAGACCGTAAAGAAGCGAAGCCCCGTCAAGGGGATACGGAACAGGTGAGCATATGTCTCGCTCATCAGTTCATCGGCCTTCTTGGTGGCCGCATAGAGCGAAACCGGATGATCGACCCGGTCCTCGACCGCAAAGGGCAGCCTTTCGTTGCCACCGTAGACCGAACTCGAACTGGCATAGACCATGTGCTCGACCTTTCGGGCGCGGGCGATCTCCAGCATGTTGACGTGGCCGGCCAGGTTGGAGGCCACGTAGGCCTGCGGGTTTTCCAGCGAGTAGCGCACGCCCGCCTGCGCGCCGAGATGGACGATCCGGTCGAAGCGATGCGGCTCAAGCGCCCTCGCCAGCGGGTCCATGTCGGCAAAATCGAGCCGGAGGAACGTAAACAGGTTACCGTGACGGGCGTGCAACCGGTCGCGCCGCGCTTCCTTGAGCGAGACCGCATAGTAATCGTTCATCGAATCGATGCCGATCACCGGGATTCCCCGCACCATCAGGGCATCGGCGACCGCCGCCCCGATAAAACCCGCAGCGCCGGTCACGATCGTCGGATAGTGGGACAAACTCGAATACTCCGGTCAGGTTCAGTCGCAGGCCGATCGCTTTTGCGCCAAGCGCCTCGGGGCAGCAAGGCCATGCGACTTCGATACGCGATTGCGGCATGCGACGGCAGAAATAGAAGCCGCCAGTCGTGAATAAACATTACGAATTCATGGCTATTGGCGCAGGCTTGAAGTATTTGACGCGGCGCAGCACGTTGCCATACGGCAATGATCGGTACTCGTGGAAACCGGCGCGCGGACATCGGCCGCAAGATGCCGACAGGAACGAACGGAGAAATATGAGCAGCAAGCTTCCCGTCCTCGTCACCGGTGGCGCCGGCTATATCGGCAGCCACGCGGTGCTCGCACTCAAGGACGCCGGCTGGCCGGTCACCGTCATCGACAATCTGGTCACCGGCTTCCGCTTCGCCGTGCCCGAAGGTGTCGCGCTCTATGAAGGCGATATCGAGGACAGCGCGTTGCTTGCACGCATATTCGCGGAACAGGGAATCCAGGCGATCATGCATTTCGCGGGCTCGGTCGTTGTCCCGGAATCGGTCGATAACCCGCTGAAATATTATTACAACAATACGGCCAAGAGCCGCAGCCTGATCGAAGCGGCAGTCAAGGCCGGGGTGCCGCATTTCATCTTCAGTTCGACCGCGGCAACCTACGGCATACCCGAAGTCTCGCCGGTGCAAGAGGACAGTCCCAAGCTTCCGATCAATCCCTACGGCATGTCCAAGCTGATGACCGAAATCATGCTGGGCGATGTCTCCCGCGCCCATCCGCTCAACTTCTGCGCACTGCGCTACTTCAATGTGGCCGGCGCCGATCCGCAGGCGCGCACCGGCCAGTCCACCGCCGGCGCCACGCATCTCATCAAGGTCGCCGTCGAGGCCGCGCTGGGCAAGCGCAGCCATGTCTCGGTGTTCGGCACCGATTTCGACACGCCCGACGGAACCGGCGTGCGTGACTACATCCATGTCTCCGACCTTGCCGCCGCGCACGTGCTGGCGCTTGAGGCCCTGATCGCCGAGCCCACCCGGTCACTGACGATGAATTGCGGCTACGGCCGCGGCTTCTCCGTGCTTGACGTGCTCGACGCGGTGGACCGCGTCACCAACCTCCAGATCGAGCGCCGCATCGAAGGGCGCCGCGCCGGCGATCCCGATGCACTGATCTCGGACAACAGCCGGATCAAGGCCACCCTGCCCTGGCAGCCGCGCTACGCCGACCTGCCAACCATCGTCGAGCATGCCCTCGCCTGGGAACGCAAGTTGAGCGAGATTCGCGCAGAGCCGGCCTGAAACGGCCCGCCTGAGCGAATGAACAAAAGCGCGTGGCCGGACCCAAGTCCGACCACGCGCTTTTGTTTTCGTTGCATCGCACCCTCCGGCGGCGCCATGCCGCCAGAGGGATCTATACCAAGCTGCGTGGAGCTTGACTCATCGCAGGCTGGTTAAGCCCGCGCGGCGCCTGACCGTACCAAGCTGCTGATGCGTCAGCATGGCTTTGTTGTACAAATCTATCGCAGGTCAGCAGTCATCCTTTGAAGGCATCGATCACGCGACACGCTGAGTTTGGGGCCTTCCGAGTGCGGTGAAGTGGTTGAGGATGGCGGCGCGGATTTGCATTTCGGCGACCTGACGATCGAAGTCTCGAGCCATGATGCGTTCCCCCAGCAGCTTGAAGCAATGCATCTTCGTTTCAACCAGACTGCGCTGATGATAGCCGCTCCATCGCTTCCAGATTGCCCTGCCGAACCGCCGGCTTGAGCGAACGATTTCATTTCGGGCGGCAAGGCCCGGCGTATTTTCGGGCCAGGCTTTTGCATTGCCGCG
Source organism: Sphingomonas sp. IC081 (assembly GCF_006874585.1). Lineage (GTDB taxonomy): Bacteria > Pseudomonadota > Alphaproteobacteria > Sphingomonadales > Sphingomonadaceae > Novosphingobium. The sequence goes on along the minus strand of NZ_CP029761.1, from coordinate 284,865 downwards.
GGCGGGGATGATCGCACAGGCATTGCGCGCGGCAATGGCTTCGTGACAGGCCCTTGTGTCAAAAGCGCCATCGGCGCTGACGGTCGCGATCGCTTGGCCGGGTGGTATCTGCTCCAGCAGTTCGGGAAGCATGGGCGCATCGCCAACCCGGCTCCCGGTCACTTCGATGGCGCGGATTTCCAACGACCCGGCGTCCACGCCCAGGTGGACCTTTCGCCACTGGCGGCGTTTGGAAGGACCATGCTTGCGTCTGCACCATTCCCCGTCACCCACCGCCTTGATGCCCGTGCTGTCGATCAACAGGTGCAACGGCGCGGAACTGGGCTGACAGGGGATCTCGACAAGCAGGGTCTTCTGCCTCCGACTCAAAGTGCTGAAATCCGGCACTGGCCAATCAAGCCCTGCCATATTGAGAAGGCTGGCGACCATGCCTGTGGTCTGGCGCAAGGGAAGCTTGAACACGCCCTTCAGCGTTAGGCAGGCCTGGATCGCGGCATCCGAGAACATAGGCTGCCGCCCGCGCTTGCCGGTCGGCGCGGACAGCCACTGCATCCCAGGATCAAACCAGACCTGAAGCGAACCTCTCTGCGCCAACGCTGCGTTGTAGGACTTCCAGTTTGTCGTGCGGTAACGGGCGCGGAGTGGTTTGCTCATCGTCGCTCCGTAACCTCATGGATTCACAAACGGAATCCCTTGGGCATTTGCGCAACAAAGCCCGTCAGCATCACGGCAGCTTGGAATTCATCAGAACGCGACACTGAGCGAGGCGCGCAGCGAATAGGACGTGTTGGTGCTCGACTGTTCGGTCCGGGCCGCGATCTTCCACGTGAAGTCGTAGCCGCCCGCCAGCACCGCGGCTTCACCGATCCACGCGCCCTTGAGGCTTTCCGGCGTGATCGTGAAGCTCTCGCCCGCATCGTAGCTGTCGCCGCCGTTGAAATAGGCGGTCGTGCTGCCGAGGTTGCCGGCCAGGATCTCGCGGCGTCCAGCCTCGAACTGGAAGGTCAGCGGGTGCCAGTCGGGCGAGATCGAACCCAGCGAGTACGAGGCGGTCAGCGTCGGCGTGACAGTGGTCTCCTTGCTGGTCCGGCTCGCGACGGTCAGCGCCATGGCATCGCTGTCGGCGGTTTCGCTGTAGCCGTTTTCCTTCAGCCAGTACTGCTCCAGTTCCAGCTTGGGCTTGAGGAACAGGCGGCGCGACATCTGGAACTTGTACGAAGCCCCGGCGAGGCCGGAGAGCAGCCAGCCGTTCCACTTGCCATCGGCATCATACGTGAAATCGGTATCGTCGATGGTGCCAGTATAGGTGCGCGTCGAATCGATCGAGATGCGCGAGGCCCCCAGACGGGCCCAGGCCATCAGCGGGCCCGAGGCGGTGCGCCAGAACACGCCAAAGTCGTGCTGGCCGACATCGAGATTTCCGCTGCCGCCGTTGTCCTTCACATTGCCCTGAAGCCAGGCATAGGACACGCCCACGTAACCGATATCGAGGTGCCGCTCGAACCCGGCCGAGATGCCCCAGCCGCTGCTCTTGTAGCCAGCGGTGCTGCCCGCATCCTTGCTGTTGCGCCAGTAGAGCGGCTCCAGCCAGCCGCCGACGTCTGAGATATCGAACATCGTCGTCTCGTCGGAAAGGTGGCGTGCGACAAGACGGTCGGCAGTGGTGACCGCATCGAAGATGCCACCCGCATGGTCGGGCAGCAGCGCCGAAACCTGCTTCTGCAGAGTCGCCGAATCCTCGACCTGCAACAGGCTCTCGGTGATCTCGTCGTCGTTCTGGGCCGTCTGGTAGATGGCGTTCCAGCCTGACGCCTCGCTCTTGGTCAGGCCGAGTTCGTCGGTCGTCTTGCGCTCGATGGTCAGGTAGATGTTGTTGGCATCGCTCGTGACATCGCCGTTGTAGATGAACGGCAGGTCGGTGTCGGTCGAATCGAGCGAGCCTTCCACGTTGAGGTTGTCGGCGGTGAGGACCGTGTAGGTTCCCTCGGCGGTGCCGAGATCGGACACCGTCGCGGTGACCTTGGCGCCATCTTCCAGCGTGGCATTGGTCACGGTGAAGAGCGAGCTCTTGCCGTCCTCCACATAGACGCCGAGCGATCCGCCGGACGCCACCGTCAGCGTACCGAAGCTGCTGGTATCAGTATCGTTGGCCGTCAGCTTGGCGCCGCTGTTGACGGTCACGGCAAGGTTGTCGGCATCCGAGAAGGTGCCCGAATAGACCGACGAATCCGAAAGCGTCAGCGTGCCGGTCTCGCCGGCAAAGTCCATGTTGCCGGTGAACGTGGACGTCCCCGCGAGCGAAGCCGTCGCTGTTCCGGTGCCGAAGTAGAGGTCGCCGGTATAGGCCGCGTTGCCCGAGAGCGAGAAAGTATCGTCGCCTGCACCGAAGTAGGTGTCGCCGATGATGGTGCCGGTCGACGCGCTCAGCGTATCGTTGCCCGAGCCCAGGAGAATGTTGCCCTTGATGCTGGCGTAGACCGTCGGGTCGGTATCGGTGTCGTTGTCCTCGAGATACTCCGCACTGGTCTCGGCGTCGTCGTCGTTGAGGTACTGGTTGACCGTTACGCCGGTGGTGTTGGCTGACAGGTCGATCGCGGTCAGCGTGTCGGTGCTCGAACCGGTGGCCGAAATGTAGCCGGTGTTGTTGATCGTCGTCAGCGTGCCGGACAAGTCGCGGATCGCGGTCGCGACACCTTCGCCCGGGGAGGAGATTACCGCCGCAATCGTGCCCGAGTTGTACAGGCTGGTGACCGAACTGCCCTCGTTGATGAGCAGCGCGGTGGCTTCCGAATCGTAGGTGGTGGCGCTCAGGGTACCGGTCACGCCGATGCCGTCGGTGAAAGTGACGTTGCCCCCCTGGCCGCCGATCACCACCCCGTAGGCATTCGTCTTGGAATAGTACGAATTGGCGCTTACGGTCCCGTCGATCGCCAGCGAATACGTGCCCGAATTGCTGGAAACCCCGCCGATCGTGATATCGCTGGTTCCGCCGATCTGGATCGCCGGCGAAGTTCCGTAGGACGTGATCGAACCGGTGCCGGTGTCATCGTCATCATCGTCGGGATCGGGCGCCGTCACGTAGATGCCGCCATCCACGTTGCCGTTGATCTCCACCGCTGCCGCGCCCGTTCGCAGCGCGGCGCGGGAAAGCACGAGGGTGTCGCCGTCGTCATCGGTGAAGGACGTGGCCTGGGAAACGGCGCCCTCGATGATCACCGAGCCCGAAACATCGCCATTGACGACCAGGTCCTGCGCCCCTGCCCCCACCACGGTGACGGTACCGTCGAGGGTTATGTCGCCGTCGACCGCCTGCGTCGAGATGCCGACCGAATTGTCACCGAGCACCTTGATGGTCCCGGTATTGGTGATGTTGCCGACATAGTCCGAATCGACCACGATGCCGCCCGAGTTCAACCCTTCGACCGTGATCACGCCGGCATTGCTGATGGAGCCGCTGGTGGTCGCCCCCGAAAGCACATGAATGCCGTAACGGTTGCTTGCCGATGCAATGGCGCCGTCCGCGTAACCGTCGCTGTTGTCGTCGTCCGGAACGAAGTCTTCCTTGACGGCGATGGTCGCATCCTCGCCCACCGTCACGGTCGAGGTGGTGCCGGCATTGACGGCGATGCCGGTCGCACCGTCCGCGCCACCCAGCGCGAGCCCGCCTTCGACGTCGACGGCATTGTTGCTGTCGACGGTGATGGCATTACCGCTGGACAGCGTGATCGTGCCGGCGTCGGTGACGGTGACGTCGCCTGCGGTAGAGGTCACTTGCGCCGTGGTCGTGTCGGTCTTGACAGTGGTGGCGGCAAGGGTCGGGCTGGCGACGAGAGCCAGCACCAGCGCCCCCAGGCTGGTCGATGAATGAAGCGAATTCATAATGTTAATCGCACTCTTTCTTGGAGAAAATCGAATGCCGGGGGCCGGTCAGGTGGCGATGCCGATCAGCGCACTGCCGGTGTATCCGGCCGATACGCTACCGGTGAGGCTCGGGGTCATCTGGGCCAACTGCGCCGAGGTGTTGTCGCCGAACACGTTATCGGACGAGAGCGAGATCGCGTTGTAGTTGGCGATGCTCGAGGTGTAGCGCGTGTCGCCCGAATAGATCGCGGTGTTGACCGCAGCCGGCATCGCCAGCTGCGAGATCAGGCTCGCAGTCCGGCCGGTGCTGGTGCTGGCAAGACCATCTGTGAAGATCTCGAAGTGAATGTGCGGCCAGCGGCCCGAATAGCACCCGGGGTAGATCGTCGTGAACGTGACCTTGCCCTCGCTGTCGGTGACCTGCACCCCGCGAAGGTAGCTTTCGGTGGTTATGCCGCTTGAATAGAGCGAATAGCGGCCATAGGCATCGCAGTGCCAGATGTAGATGGCCGCCCCTGCGATGGCCGAACAGCCGTTGTTGACGTCGACCAGCTGCAGCGTGATGTCGAGCTGGACGCCGGTGGCCGTCGTGGTCGAATTGATGAAGCTGGAGCGGATGTCAGAGCGCTCGACACCGCTGACCGTCAGGACGTTCGAGGTCGAGCCGCTCGAAGAGTTGGTGCCGTCGGCCGGATAGGGTCCATTGGTTTCGGAAGCGTCGGCGACACAGGAGGACGAGGTATCGCCAGAGGTCGACGAAGTGCTGGTCGTCGAACTGCCGGTGGTGGAGCCTGAGGACGAGGATGTCGACGTGGTCGACGAAGTGGAACTCGAAGAACCGGAGCTCGAACCCGATGAATCGTCGCCGCCGCAGGCCGCCACCGTCACTGCCGTACCGGCACTGGCCAGGAACGCCAGCGCGCGCCGCCGCCCCATCAGCCTTTCGCGAATTACGCCGAGATCGTGAACCAGCCCGCGGTCATGATCGTCAACGCCCTGCTCCCGGCCTTCCGGCCCCTCTCCGTGATGCACCAAGACAATCTCCCTCGCGTTCGCACCGCCCCGACCGGATTGGGTCGGGCCACGGGACACTCGGGAGCAGGACTGGAAGCCGGCCTTTGCGGCAAGATTTCACAAGAATTTCAACAGTATAACCAAATATTTCGGTCTACTGCGCATTCCCTCCGGGCACGACAGCAGGAATCACGGAAGGGACGAACAGATACCCTTCGTTGCGCACGGTACGAATGATGTCGCCGCCGCCGTCGCCATCGGCGAGCTTGCGGCGCAGGCGCGAGAGCTGGACATCGATCGCCCGGTCGTAAAGCTCGCTGTCCTCGCCGCGCGACCAGTCGAGCAATTGATCACGGGTCAGAACCCGGCGCGGATGCTCGGCAAACGCGCGAAGCAGGCGGAATTCGCCATCGGAAAGGGAAATGAGCTTGCCGGTCGGATCAAACAGCAGGCGCAGGCCCAGATCCATGCGCCAGCCGGCGAACCGCAGGACTTCTCCGGAATTCACGTCTTCGGCGACCGGGACAAATTCGCTGCGGTCGGACACGATCGTGAGCACGGGCGCCGACGCCCCCTGAACCGGGGCACGGCGGCGCAGCACGGTGCGAATGCGCGCCAGAAGCTCCCTGGGGTTGCAGGGCTTGGCAAGGTAGTCGTCCGCGCCCATCTCGAGCCCGACAATACGATCCACATCGCTGCCCACCGCCGAAAGCATGATAACAGGCGGCGCATCAGGCCCGAGCTGGCGCAAGGCGGTCAGGCCATCCTCGCGCGGCATCATCACGTCGAGCACGATCAGGTCAAAGCGCTCCTGCGCCAGCAAGGCGCGCATGGCTTCGGGATCGGCCGCCGTTTCGGTTGCATATCCATGCTTGCCGAGAAACTCGCCGATCAGCGAACGAATGCCTTCATCGTCATCAACGATGAGAATGCGGGTCTGCAGGTCCATCGAGGGTTGTTCTAGGATCATTGCACCCCAATAGAAACCCCGTGTTCCAGTCGCATTTCAGCCGGATCGGCAAATTGCAACATCCTGCAACATGACTGCAACCACAGCGAAATCGCCGAGCAAACTCCAGCGGCGACCTAGCCTCCCATGAACTATCCAGTTCGCCAGGTCTCGACCCACGGGGCAGGCGGCCTCGGGTTACCGGCATCCCCCGCCGCGCCCGAACGCCACCAGCCTGCCTTTTGGGCAACCGGCAACGCCGTCCGTCACGCTACCGCCAAGGCGCCGGACGGTGCCGGGGCCACCGACGCCGCAGGTCACGTAGTCGCACCCGCCCTGCCCGTCGGTGGTCCCGGATTTTTCCGAGCCACATCGCACACGCTCGGTTCATCTTCATTGCTGCATGGGGGAAGCACGGTGGACGGTCCGCGAAATGTAACATCACAGTGCTACGCGCCTCCGCAAACCAGCCTTGGTCCGCACGCCTGCCGATCGGACCGGAGCGAACAGTATTGCCTTCCAGCCTCGGATCAGGGGACACGATTGCTGGAATGGACCCGGGGTGACCGTCTCCGCCACGCGGCTTCATGCCGCTGGGCGGAGACGCGGAGCGGGTTCGAAAGGGACGTGTCCCTCTCTTTCGAGCCCGCTCCGCAACTTGCATCGCCAGCCCGCGATGACATGGCTTCGGCTCGAATTCGCAGCCAATCCGTGGCAAGGCCGCGATCATGACGCTGCCACGCCTCACCAACCGAATCGGCCTTCCACTGGCGATCCAGATGATCGCCATTCTCGTCTGTGCGCTGATCGGCGCGCAACTGGTGACGCTCGGGCTGACGGTGATCCTTCCGCCCAGCCCGACCGCGCGCTGGAACATCGACGATGTTGCCCGCGCCTTGCGCGGCAGCGACGCCGATGGCGAGGTGCTCGATCGCCTCGAGCGCAAGACGATGATCGGCCCGCCGGACGTCAGCGGACAGGGCTGGCTGGTATCCGAATCCTCGCGCGAGGCACTGGCGAACCGGCTCGACCGGCGCAGTGAAGACGTGGTTCTCGCCTTCTACACACAGCTTCCGGTGGGCGGAGTCGCCGTCCCTGCCAAGTCCCGCTCGCCGCTGGCCATCCGTGACAATCCGGCCGCACCTTCGGCCCTGTCGACGATGCTGGTGGGCAAGGCCGACGCCCAATCGATCCCGGGCGGCCCGCCGGCCGGCGGCATGCCCGGCCCGGCCGGCATGCCCGGGGGGCATTTCCCCGGAGGCCAGTTCCCCGGCGGTCGCCCCGGCGGTCAAATGCCCGGCGCCCAGTTGCCCGGCGGGCGCCTGCCGAGCGGCAGGCTCCCGGGCAACCATGTCCCCGGCGGACAGATCGGGGGCGGACAGATCGGGGGCGGGCAGATCGGCGGCGAAAGGCCGTCCGGCCTACCCGCGCCCAGCCAGGCTGGCGGGTCACAGGCTGGCGGAACACAGGCCGGCTCTCCCGGTGGGAGCCCGGGCGTGCCTGGCGGAACCAATGGCGGTAGTTCCGGCAGTGGCGGCACTCCTGTCGGCAACTTCCCCGGAAATGGGCAAGGCCAGGGCATCGGTCAGGAGGGCGTCCGCCCCGGCGGTTTTGGCGGCCTCGGCAATCACGGCATTGGCGGTACCGGTACCGGCGGCATTGGCCGCATCGGCGGCCAGGTGCCAGTGCTTCCCGGCATCGGCGATCTGCCCCGGACCACACAGGCGAGCTCCGCGCCGGCAGCGACGGCAACAGCCACAGCTCGCGCACTCAGCGACCCGCCGCGCATGACCGTCCCGGTGATCCCGCTGGCGGCCCCCTCGCCATCTGCCAGCGAAACCCTACAGGCGCCGACAACGCCCGGCACCGGGCAGCCAGTCCCCGCGGTGCCCGGGACGCCGCAGCCGATCCCGTTCCGCCATGCCGCCGGCACCCTGTTCGACCTCACCTCGCCCCCCTTCATCGAGGGCGACTTCGTGGCCGCGCTGCGTCGCCCCAATGGCCAATGGGTCGCGGTCGCCCCCCGTGCCGAGCCGTTCCCCAATGCCTGGCAGAAGCGCGTGATGCTGTGGTTCGCACTCAGCCTCGCCATCGTCAGCCCGCTCGCATGGCTGTTCGCCCGTCGCATCGTCCTGCCGCTGCGCGATTTCGCGCGCGCTGCGGAACTGCTCGGACGTGACCCTTCGGCAACAATCCTGCCGCTGTCGGGCCCTGCCGAAATCGGCCGCGCCGCCAATGCCTTCAACCAGATGCGCAATCGCCTGCGCGCCTTCGTGGACGACCGTACCGCCATGGTCGGTGCGATCAGCCACGACTTGCGCACCCCGCTCACGCGGCTGCGCTTCCGCATCGAGGACGTGCCGGATGAGCAGCGCGACGGGCTGCTCAAGGAAGTGACCGAGATGGAAGCGATGATTAGCCAGGTCATCGGCTTCATCCGCGATGCCTCGACACCGGGCGCGCGCGAACGCACCGACTTTGCCGAGCTGATCTCAAGCAGCGTCGCCGATGCACAGCTGGTCGGCGGGGACGTCACCATCGAACACAATACCCATATCCCGGTCGACGTCGATCCGGTCGGCATCCGCCGCCTGCTCGACAACCTGCTCGAGAACGCGATCAAGTACGGTGAGCGCGCCCGCGTGCGCGTGAGCCTGAATGACGGCGAGGCCGTAGCCGAGATCGTCGATACCGGCCCCGGTATCCCCGAAGAGGAATACGACCGCGCCTTCGAACCGTTCTATCGGACCGATTCGGCGCGTAAATCGGGCCAGAAGGGCTCCGGCCTCGGCCTGGCCGTGTGCCGTTCGATCGCCCGCGCGCACGGCGGCGACGTTAGCTTCGCCCATTCCGGCGACGGGTTCATCGTGCGTGTCGCGGTGCCTGCCGCCTACGATCCGAGCCTGAAAGCCGTAGCCTGATGTTCGCCAGACTGGTGTGCCGCCCGCTGCTGGCGGGAATTATTACGGTGTGTGCGCCCGGCGCGGTCTCTGCCCAGGAAACGAGCGTTCCAGCCGCGCTGCCATCCGAACCCGCGGCCGACGTCACCTCAGCATCAGCGACCGAGGCAAACGCCCCGGCCAGCGCTGCCGGCACGGGTGCCCAAGACGGAGACACCGTCCCTCCTGGCAATTCCAAGCCGTGGAGTTTCGCGCTCGCCGCCGGAGCCAGCAACCGCGACCAGGGCTCCGACGGATCCTGGCAATCGCTGGCGCTGACGCGCCAGATCGGCCGTGGCTACCTGCGCGGTGCACTGATGCGCTATCACGGCACGCTCCTTCAGGCGAACACCGCGTTGCCCTCGGACTATCTTGTCGGCACGATCGGCGCCGGCGGCAATTTCGACAACTGGGTCGTCGACGGCTGGATCAGCTATGGCCATCAGGATTACGGGCGCATCACCAGCGACAATGGCAGCGTCCCCCGCGACAGCACCGGCGCCTCGGGCAGCCGCTACTATTCTGTCGGCGGCGATTTCGGAAAGGTGATCCCACTCGCCACACGCTGGTTCGCAACCCCGACAGCAACGGTATCCTACGCCCACGGCCGGTTGCTGCACCCTGCGCCGGACGGCACCGGCCTGGTCGATCTGGAGACCGACGAGCCGACCTGGAGTTCGGCGGCGACCTTGCGCGTCGATCACGCCTTCGGCCAGAACGCCAATCAGTACGTCGGCCTTTCGGTCGCACGTGCCTGGACCAGCAATGCCCTGTCCGAAGTCGTCGTGCGCGACTATCACGACGTCGCCTATGCGGCACGCACCGGCCTCCTGCCGGCGCGCCACACCGCCGACGGCTGGTGGGAAGTCGGCGTCACCGCCAACATGCGGATAACCGATAGCCTGGGCATCGACCTCTACGCCACGCGCAGCATCGGCGCGATCGCCGGCAATACGACTTCGGCCGGAATTTCGCTGCGGCGCTCGTTCTAGGCGGCGTGGACAAATTCCTCGAGGTCACGACCGGAGGCAAAACCCGTCAATTCAAGGAGATGAGGCGCAGGACTATGTCGATAGTTCAAGCCGAACCGACGCCGAAGTGGCGGGTTTTGGTCCGGCCCCTTCGGGGTAGCCCCCATGTGCCCCCGAGGAATTTGTCCACGCCGCCCAGGCCGTAAACTGTCCTGTCCCGCAAAGAGACGGTGGCCAGGAATGTTACGAAAGTGGCTTGCGTGATCGTCTGCCAGGGCCGCTAGTCTCGGCGCCATGAACCGCCTCGCCCGAATCGCCGTCGTCGTCATCGCCTCTGCGGCCCTTCCGGCCGCACTGCTGCAGGCAGAGGCCGTGCCGCCCGCCTCGTCCGGTCCCTCGGCCACAGCGCCCTACACCGTGGTCGAGACCGGGCGCAGCTACAGCCGCCTGCAGGACGCGGTGGACGCCATCGGTGACGCGCATGGCACCATCCGCTTCGCCTCGATGCGATTTGCCGACTGCGCGGTGCAAAGCAAGGGAGACGTGACCTACCAGGCGGTAGTGCCGGGACAGTCGATCCTCGACGGTGTCACCTGCGAGGACAAGGCCGCGCTGGTGCTGCGCGGGCGCAGTGCCCACGTGGACGGCATGGTCTTTGCCAACATCCACGTCGGCGACAAGAACGGCGCGGGCATCCGCCTCGAACACGGCAATCTCACCGTCACGCAGTCCTGGTTCCGCGACAGCGAGCAGGGCCTGCTGACCGGCGACGATTCGCTGGGCACGATCATCATCGACAAGTCCACGTTCAGCCGCCTCGGCACCTGCGAGGGTTCAGGCTGCGCGCATTCGATCTACGTCGGCAATTACGGCACGCTCACCGTCACCCGCACCCGTTTCGAGGCGGGCACCGGCGGACACTACCTCAAGAGCCGCGCCTCCGGGATCGCGGTTGCCGATTGCAGCTTCGACGATTCGGCCGGGCGCGGCACCAACTACATGATCGACCTGGCCGACGGCGCGACCGGGCGGATCGTCGGCAACTGGTTCGTGCAAGGGCGCGACAAGGAGAACTACTCCGCCTTCATCGCCGTCGCTGCCGAACACCGCAACCACACCTCGCAGGGCCTGCTGGTGGAGGCGAACGACGCACGCTTTGCCCCCGGAATCGACCGCAAGAGCGCCTTCGTCGCCGACTGGTCCGGCGATCCGGTGAAACTGGGCGCCAATGCCCTCGGCCCCGGGCTGGTCCGTTACGAAAAGCGATGACGCCGCGGCTGCCCGCACTGCAGCCATGGCAGAAACTGTCGCAAGGTTGAAACACCCCGGGCCCCATAGTGCGCATCTGGAGCGACCGTACGGTTGCCTTGATTTTCGCGCCTGACCTAGACTTCCCGGCGCGGTGTCACCCCCGTGCGGACGCGATCTTTTGCTGCGTTTTCAACAAGACGCGGCGTGTCCGGCCTATCCATAAGAAGTCCGCGAGTCCCCCACTCGCGGAACGCAGCAAGGAGAGATCCGATGCAGACCATGCGCGCAGCCGTTGCCCGTGAATACGGCGCCCCCCTCACCATCGAGCAAGTGCCGATCCCGACCCCCGGTCCTGGCGAAGTGCTGGTGAAGGTTGTCGCCAGCGGTGTCTGCCATACTGACCTTCACGCCATCGACGGCGACTGGCCGGTCAAGGCACCGCTGCCGCTGATCCCGGGCCATGAAGGCGTGGGCCACGTCGTCGCGCTCGGTGCTGGCGTTACCGATCTCAAGGAAGGCGATGCCGTGGGCGTGCCCTGGCTGCACCATGCCTGCCGCGAATGCGAATATTGCGAGACCGGCTGGGAAACGCTCTGCGAAAAGCAGGCCAACACCGGCTACTCGGTCAACGGCGGTTATGCCGAATACGTGATCGCCGCCGCCCCCTTCGTCGGCCGCCTGCCTGCCGACGTTGACTTCGTGTCGATGGCACCGATCCTCTGCGCCGGCGTCACCGTCTACAAGGGCCTCAAGGAGACCGAGGCGCGCCCCGGACAGTGGGTGGTCTGCTCGGGCGTGGGCGGCCTCGGCCACGTCGCGGTGCAATATGCCAAGGCCATGGGCCTCAACGTGATCGGCATCGACATCGGCGAATCGAAGCTCAAGCTCGCCCGTGAACTCGGCGCCGAACTCGCCTTCGACGCCACCGATCCCGATCTGGTCGCCAAGGTCCAGAAGGAAACCGGCGGCGGCGCGCATGGCGTGATCGTCACCGCCGTCTCGCGCGCTGCCTTCTCGCAAGCCATCGCCTGCGCCCGCCGCCGCGCGACCGTCAGCCTGATCGGCCTGCCCCCGGGCGACTTCCCGACCCCGATCTTCGACGTCGTGCTCAAGCGTATCACCATTCGCGGCTCGATCGTCGGTACCCGCTACGATCTCGACGAGGCCATCGCCTTTGCCGCACAAGGCAAGGTCAAGGCCAAGGTCGCCGCACGGCCGCTCGAAGAGGTCAACGAAGTGCTCGACGACCTGCGTCATGGCCGCATCGACGGCCGCGTCGCCCTTACCCTCTGAGGTCAGCCTGCTGAAAGTCGAAGGGCGCAGAGGCCGGTCCCTTGCGCCCTTCGACTTTCCTGAACCCCGCCCGTATCGCCCCCAACCGCCCCCCACCGCTTGCACGCGCGTCCCCGAGCGCCTAGCTGCACCCCATGGGAACGGTGCTTTCCACTTTCCTGCGCTTCCGCCTCTGGGCGATGCTCCTGCTGGCGGCCATCGCGCTGCAGGCGGGAGAGCCGATTCGCGCGCCGCTTGAACGCCAGCAAGGTTCGGCCTTCAGCGCCGCGACCATCGACCTTGCCCTTGCCGCGCAGCGCCGCACGGACGCTGCGACCGCACAGGCCCTGCCGCTCCCCTCACCGCCGCCCTCCCCCGCGATCGCACCGGCCATGCCCCGGCTCGCATCGCTGGCCCCGGCCAGAGCCCCGCGCCTCCGCCCGGAAGCCCGAGGACCGCCCCCGCGCGTCCATCCCGCGCGGCTGCCGGACAGCACCGCACCGCCTTTCGCCTGATCCGCCTCTCGCCGGGCGCGCACGCGTGCGCCTGCAAGAAACGCCGATTCAGGAAACGATTTCCATGTCCGATACCAATGTTGCCGCCCGCGATCGCATCGCGGCGCTGCTGAAGACCTATCCCGCACTCGACGAGGCCGAACTGACCGAGCTCCACCAGCTGTTCACGTGCAAGGCCACCGCGCTCGACCTTGGCCTGCTCGCCGGCGACGCCGACATCGCCGCCCAGTTCCGCAGCTACCGCGAAGAACACCATGATCGCTTCAAGGCGAAAGACCTGGTCAACGTGGCGCTGTTCGTGGGCGCGGTGGCAGCCGTGGTCGGCGCCATCCTGTTCGTGACCGCACAGTGACAAGACCCGGGGCGCGGCCGGGATACCCTCCGCGCCCCGCCCCCTCTTGCGCGGCCCGCTTGCGCGACGGGCCCAAAGCCATGCCCTAGAGGATATGCCCCGTGCGGTCCCGCTTGGTATCGAGATAGCGGGCATTGTGTGGGTTGGCCGGCAGCTTGTGCGGCACGCGTTCGGCCACGGTCACCCCCACGCCCTCGAGCGCGGCGACCTTGGCCGGATTGTTGGTCATCAGCCGGATCGCGTGAACGCCCAACAGGTCCAGCATGCGCGCGGCCACGGGAAAATCGCGCGCCTCGGTCGGCAGGCCGAGACGGTTGTTGGCATCGACCGTGTCGAAGCCCTGATCCTGCAATTGATAGGCGCGCAGCTTGTTGACGAGGCCGATGCCGCGCCCTTCCTGCCGCAGATAGAGCAGAACCCCCCAACCGCCGGCCGCCGCCTCCCCGGCCATCGCCCTCAGCGCCGCGTCGAGCTGCGGACCGCAATCGCACTTGAGGCTGCCCAGGATATCCCCGGTCAGGCATTCCGAATGGAGCCGCACCAGCGGCGCGCGGTCGCCATCCTGCGTGCCGATGACCAGCGCGACATGTTCGCGCAGATCGTCGAGCGCGCGAAAGGCGACGATCTCCGCATCCTCCGCCGCCGCAACCGGCAGCCGCGCACGCGAGGCAATGACGAGATTGGAGACGTCCTTCCATGCGGCCAGATCCTCCGGCGTGACCGCCTGTGCCTCGCCCGCCGCATCCGGCGCGACAAGGAAGGCAGGCAGGATACCGGCCAGCCGCGCCAGCTCCATGGCCGTGCGCGCAGCCTCTGCGTCATCGATGTGTTCGGCCGCGAAAGGGCCCTTCATCGGATGGACCAGATCGAGCGCGGGATCGGCAATCGCGCGTGCGGCGGCAAGATCGAAAGGCTCGGCCGCGCGAATCAGCACCGGCGCTTCCGGCACGGCCGCCTCGCGCTGGTTGGCCAGCTTGAGCGTCACCGCCCGCGCGGCGGAGATCAGCATCCGCGGTGCCGTGACACCCGGCGCAAAGCCGGTCTCGGCGGGCAACAGTGCCGAATGCTCGCCAATCCGGATCGGCCAGCCATGGCGCAGCGCATCGAGCGCCAGCGCCACGCGGCGGGAGGAGCCCTGCCCGCTCAGAGTTCGAACTCGCTGATCAGCGGCACGTGGTCGCTCGGCTGGTCCCAGCGGCGGGTTTCCTCGACAAAGCAATGCGCCCGCGCCTGCTTCGCAAGGTCGGGCGAGGCCCACATGTGGTCGAGGCGGCGGCCCTGGTCCTTCTGGCGCCAATAGCTGCGATAGGACCACCAGGAGTAATTGCGCTCCGGCGCGGGAATGAACTGGCGGCCGAGATCGACCCAGCCATGCGCGTCCTGGAAACGCCCCAGCGTCTCGACCTCGATCGGCGTATGGCTGACGACCTTGAGCAGTGCCTTGTGATCGTAGACGTCGGAGGGAAGCGGGGCGATGTTGAAATCGCCGACGATCAGCGTGGGGCGGTCGATCTTGTCCGCCCAGCGCGTCATGCGTTCAAGAAAGTCGAGCTTCTGGCCAAACTTGGGATTGACCTCTCGGTCGGCAATGTCGCCGCCCGCAGGGATGTAGACGTTCTCGAGGATCAGCCCCTGCCCGGCCCCCTGCAGCTCCACGCCGACATGGCGGGCCTCGCCATTGTCCTGCCAGTCATGGCGGCTGAATTCGGTAAAGGGCACTTTCGAGACGGTGGCGACGCCGTGATAGCCCTTCTGGCCATGAATCGCGCGGTGCGTAAAGCCGAGGCGTTCGAACATCTCGTGCGGGAAGAGATGCTCGGCAACCTTGATCTCCTGAAGGCACAGGATGTCGGGGGACTGTTCAGTGAGGAAACGCTCGACCTGATCGAGACGCAGGCGGACCGAATTGATGTTCCAGGTGGCAATCTTCATGGCTCCGGCATTAGGGATACCACCCGCGAATTGCCAGAGGTGCACGTGGGCGCTGGTGCGGTTGGGCGAAGAAAAAGGAAGCGGGGCCACCGCCTTCGCGGGGGTGACGGTGGTTTTTGAACGCGAACTCCCCGAGCAACGTCCGCGTTTTTCGGGTCGAATTTTTCGTCCGGCGGGAGCGAGAATGCTGCCGATCGAGAACCGGAGCGGAGCGGCCTATATGGCCGTGAGTACCGGAAGCGCAGAGCGGTAGCGCCCAATTCTTCTGGGCGCAGCCCCGCAGAGCGGAAAAGGCGACCCGAAAAAACAAAAACCCTCGGTCCGGGGGCAGAGGACCGAGGGTTCCTGTAAGCGTTCGTCACGCTAAATCAGAAGGGCTCTTGTGAGAGGCGTGGGCAACAGGGGGGAAACCCGCCTCGAACCGTTCTGACCATTCCTATCTAGGTGCTCCTGGCTTGCTGCCAAGTGAACGGACTGAAGGATTCGGTCGCATTTTGTCGCAGACCTGGGGTAAATCGCGACCAAGCGTTTCCCCTCAGCGACGGTTACGCGGCCTCGGATCGTTGAACCGGAAGTCGTTGTCGCTGACCGGAACGCCGTAGCGGTGATTCGACAGCGTGATGGTGGTGCGCTGATTCTGCGAATCGAGCGCCACCCAATAAGTCAGCTCCAGGCCGCCCGGCGCCGACGCCTTGCGGGTGAAGATCAGCGTGATCACGCCGTACTCGGGATGCGAGGGAACGCGCACTTCCACCGAGATGACATTGGGATTGCCGGTAGGACGGATCTTGCCGAACTGCGCGACGTCGCGCTTGGGATCGAGCAAGGCCCCCAGCGGGCTATTGCCGATCGGCCAGCGCTGCACCTGGTTGACTGCATAGTCGACCATCGTCAGCGCCTTGCCGTCACCGACAATGAGCATGCGCGCGCTCTTCTCGTACTGGAAGCGAATGCGCCCGGGGCGGGCGAGCGTCAGCTGGCCGGAGACGGAACCGCCATTGCGGTCGGTCTGCAGGAAGTCGGCCTTGAGCGTGGAGATCCCGCGCAAGGCGGCCACGGCGGCCGCCAATTGCTGCTGCTCGGCAGGCGATGCCGCAAGGGCAGGCGTTGCCGGAAGGAGGGCAGGAACGGAAAACGCGGCAGTCCCGAGCAAAATCGGGGCAGCCGCGCCTACGCAAGAGCGAAAGATCTTGAAGGTGCGGGTCATAAGCCTCCCATTGGGTTCACAGCCTTGAACCGCACCTGAAGCACTTGGTTCCGATTCGCACCGGAACCCAAGCGATTACTTGATCTTGGCTTCCTTGAAATCAACGTGCTTGCGCACGACCGGGTCGTACTTGCGGAAGGTCATCTTCTCGGTCGTGTTGCGCGGGTTCTTCTTGGTGACGTAGAAGAAGCCGGTGTCGGCGGTCGAGACAAGACGGATCTTGACGGTTGCGGGCTTCGCCATGGCGGTTTCCTGTATCTCTCGTTTCAGCCGCCCTGGCAGGCCGGCATGTTCCGTTGAAAAATTTCAGGGCGGCAATCGAGCGCCGCCCTTCAAGGTTGCGGCCCATGCGATAGCGAGGGCCGAAAGTCAAGCGCGAGAGCCCCGATCACTCCGTATCGAAGGGCTTGATCGGCTTCAGAACGCCGAATTTCTCGCCATAAGGGGCATGATCGAGCCTTGCCATGCGAATCGGCTGCGGATCCACCTTGGTGTCGGGCAACCGGTCCAGCAGATCGCGTACGAGCGTGAGGCGCCCGATTCGCTGATCGTTGAAATCCACGACCGTCCACGGCGCATGCTTCTTGTGCGTCGCCTTGAGCATGACTTCCCGCGCCTTGGTATAGTCCTCGTACTTCTCGCGCGCGGCGACATCGATCGGCGAGAGCTTCCAGCGCTTGAGGGGATCGTCGAGCCGCTCGCGCAGGCGTTCCTCCTGGCGCTCCTGATCACAGGACAGCCAGTACTTGTAGAGCAGGATGCCGTCGTCGACGAGCATGCGCTCGAACACCGGCACCTGCTGGAGAAAGCGCTTCACTTCGGACGCGGTGGCAAAGCCCATGACCTTTTCCACCCCGGCGCGGTTGTACCAGCTGCGGTCGAACAGCACGATCTCGCCGCGCGTGGGCAAGTGCTCGATGTAGCGCTGGAAATACCACTGGCCCTGCTCGCGCTCGCTCGGTGCGGAGAGGGCCACGGTGCGGCACTGACGCGGATTGAGCTGGCCGCCGACGGCCTTGATCGCCCCGCCCTTGCCTGCGGTGTCACGCCCTTCGAACAGGACGACGATCCGCTGCCCGGTCGACGCAGCCCAGCGGGCCATGCCGACCAGTTCCTCGAGCATCGGTTCGAGCAGCTTTTCGTAGTCCTTGCGGCCGAGTTTCCTGTCGTTCTTGTCCTCGGCCATATTCGGTCAGCCTTTTGTCAGACCTGCGAAAGAAGGAACAGCGCCAATGCGCCGGCAACGATACGATACCAGGCAAATGGCGCAAAGCCGGAACGGCTGACATAGGCCATGAAGGCCTTGATGACGACCAGCGCCACCACGAACGAGACCACGAAGCCGACGCCGATCTCGCCCCAGCCGACCGGGCCGGTACCCGCCATCAGTTCGTGACGCGCGCCCAGCAGTTCCAGCGTGGTGGCGCCGATCATCGTCGGCACCGCGAGGAAAAAGCTGAACTCGGCCGCGGTGCGGCGCTCGACGCCCATCGCCAGCGCGCCCATGATCGTCGCGCCCGAGCGGCTCACGCCCGGGACCATGGCCAGGCACTGCGCCACGCCGACGCCGAGGCACTTCGCCACCGGCAACTGGGCCACGCCGGTCAGCGGTCCCTGCTTTGCCACCTTCTCGATGCCGAGGATGGCGATGCCGCCAATGATCAGCGCCCAGGCCACCACGCTCGGCTGGCCGAGCAGCCCCTCGATGTAGTGCTTGAGCAGGAGCCCCAGCACGGCCGAGGGCAGGAAGGCCAGCAGCACGTTGCGCACGAAGCGGATCGAGACCGGGTCCAGCTTCAGCAGCCCCGCGCCCACGGCCCAGAAAGTGCGCCAGAACTGCACGATCACCGCCAGGATCGCGCCCAGTTGGATGACGATGTTGAACGTCGCCCATTGCGAGGCGTCGTAGCCGAACAGCTCGGTGGCAAGGATGAGATGGCCGGTCGAGGAGACCGGCAGAAACTCGGTGAGGCCCTCGACGATGCCGAGGAGGATTGCGGTAAGAGTCAGGTCCATCGGCGCAAGGTCATGCCGCACCTGCGAAACAAGTCAACCCGAAGCGGTGCAAGCGAGCCTCTATAATCGCTGGAAAAACGCGGCTCGGCGTATTTTGGCGAAATGTGGCCGGAGACTGACAGGTTGACACAGTTGACACGGTCCTGGGCAGGAACTGCCGCCAACTGGCGAAGGTGTCACCTTGCCGCCGTAAAAGTTGGCCAATCAAGGGTATCGACAAAGACCGTTCGGACGCGCTCATCCCGGCAAGCTAGACCCGCCGCTGCCCTGTAGGAAAGAAGCGCCCTACCCTGATTTTGCGGCCGGAAACGATTTTCGATCCTGCACCGTCGAAGGCCACTGCTCTAGGCCGTAAACTCATAAACGGCACCATCGAGGTTTGAAGCAAAATGGTTCAGCGTGAGGAAGGAAGGCGACGGAATATGTCGATATTTCTAGGCTTCCTGACGCAGCGCTGGGCCATTTTGATCAAGCGGAGCTCACCGCAAGGTAAATCCCGCAGGGACGTCCAAATGGCTTCCATCTCGAACCGAACCGGCCTTGGACGGGCAACCAGCCCGTCCGGCACCCGCTTCGGCCCGATATGTTCGCCATTTGGACGCCTCGATGGTGCCGTTTATGAGTTTACGGCCTAGTGCTTCTGGCTTGCTGCGTTTTCCGGGCCTTCAGCGGCTTTGTCCTGATTGGAAAGCACTTTGAAACCGACATCAACGATCCGGACACCCCGCACCGTTTCTCCACTCGCGATCTTCAGGGGCTCCACGCCGTCTTGGATAACGGCACCGCAAGCAGCCTTGTCCAGCGACGCACTGCCACTGCTCTTTTTGACTTCGCAATGCTCGACCTTGCCGTCGGCCTCGACCAACAGTCCTAGTCTGACTGCCGGGTTCGCCAGACCGTCGGGGAGGCGTGCCAGCGGCAGATACAGCTCTGGCCCCAGCTTGGGATACACTCGCGGAGATGCTTGACCTCGGAGTATGGCCTGCCACGTGACAATGGCAAAAGTCTCTCCATAGACTTTGTGTGCCGCCTGATCCGGGGATGGAGCAAACGTCAATTTCGACAGTTTTCGACAACTCCTGCGATCTTCAATCGGTCCCCGGCCCACGATTTGCGGATAGCATCCCGCCAAGGAACCATCCGGGGCAATCACCAGCCTGATGACTTCGATGCCATCTCGCGAACGAGCCATTTCCTCGGCTGGTGCCTCTAGAACGACCTTTTGCAGGTCCGTTAGAGCTTGTTCGAACAGGAGCGGCAGCACAATCGACAACATCGTGATTTCCCCCTCAAATACAGCGATATCCCCGCCCCAATCCCATGCCAGCCCAAAGGCGAGACCTTCATTTGCGGGGTTTGGCGCTATACGCTTACTCAAGAACCAAAGCGGCCCGGCTCGGATTATCGCCCGGCCGAGCCACTTCATCTCATTCAAACCGGTTCAACGGCCGATCTTGTCGGAACCGCCTTGTCGGTTCTGCCTCACCAGATACGCACGCGCTCGGCAGGCGCCTGATAGAGCTTGTCACCCGGCTTCACGTCGAAGGCCTTGTACCACTCGTCGAAGTTACGGACGAGGCCGTTGATGCGATAGTGCGCGGGCGAATGCGGGTCGGTCTTGAGCTGCTGGCGCACCGCTTCCTCGCGGTACTTGCTGCGCCAGACCTGCGCCCAGGCCATGAAGAAACGCTGGTCGCCGGTCAGCCCGTCGATCACCGGCGCTTCCTTGCCGCCCAGCGAGAGCTTGTAGGCGCGGTAGGCAAGGCTGAGGCCGCCGAGGTCGCCGATGTTCTCGCCCATGGTCAGCTTGCCGTTCACGCAGGTCTTGCCCTCGTCGAACGGGCAGAAGCTGTTGTACTGGGCCTCGAGGCGGTCCTGAAGCTTCTGGAAGTTGGCCTTGTCGGCCGCCGTCCACCAGTCTCGCAGGTTGCCCTGGCCGTCGAACTTGGCCCCCTGGTCGTCGAAGCCGTGACCCATTTCATGGCCGATCACCGCGCCGATCGCGCCGTAGTTCACCGCCGGGTCCGCCGAGACGTTGAAGAACGGCGGCTGCAGGATCGCGGCGGGGAACACGATCTCGTTGAACGAGGGGTTGTAGTAGGCGTTGATCGTCTCGGGCAGCATGAACCATTCGGCGCGGTCCACCGGCTGGCCAAGGCGGCGCATCTGGTCGCCATTGGCCCAGGTTTCGGCGGCCATCATGTTGCCGAGCGGATCGGTGGCCGAGAAGGTCAGGCCCTCGTATTCCTTGAACGTGGCGGGCATGCCGATCTTGGGCGTGAAGGCATCCAGCTTGGCGACGGCGGCCTTGCGGGTTTCCGGGCCCATCCACGAGAGGTCCGAAAGGTTCGCGGCCATCGCCTTGCGCAGATTGCCGACAAGCGATTCCATCGCCGCCTTGGCTTCGGGCGGATAATACTTCTCGGCATAGATCTTGCCGAGCAGTTCACCCGCCATGCCTTCCACCGCCGCGATGCCGCGCTTCCAGCGGGCGCGCTGCTCGGGCTGGCCGCTCATGACCTTGCCGTAGAAGGCGAAGTTGGCGTCATCGATGTCGGTGGGCAGCACGGCGGCATGGCTGCGCAGGAACTGCGCGGCAAGCCAGGCCTGCCAGGTGGCGACCGGCACCGTCTCGATCAGCTTGGCGACCTCGGGCACACCGCCGCCGAACCATGCGGCGGCCTGCGCCGCGTCGATGCGGGCTTCCTTGAGTTCGTCGGCCGAAGGCGGCATCTCGTCGACCAGCACGTAGGTCGCCTTGCCGGCGCCCATGGTGTCGACGAAGGTCTTCATCAGGCCGGGGGCGGCAAGGCCCTCGAACTCGGCCAGCGAGAGCTTGTTGTAGGTAAGGTCGGGGTTGCGGCTGGCACCGCGATCCCAGTCGGCCTGCGCCAGACGGGTTTCGAGGGAAAGCACGGCCTTGGCCGAAGCGGCGGGATCGGTGTACCCCGCCTTGCCAAGCAGGAAGGTCAGGTAATCGAGGTACTTGCCGCGGATTTCCTGCGAACGGGCGTCGTTCTTCAGGTAATAATCGCGGTCCGGCAGGCCCAGGCCGCCGAGGCCGACCTGGAAGGCATTGACGTCGCTCGCCTTGGCGTCGGGCGCGATATAGGCACCGAGCGGCGAGGCATAGCCGGGCGAGGCGAACAGCTTCATCAGGTCACTGGCCGACTGCGCCGCATAGATGCGCTGCAGGAACGGCTGCGCGGGGGCGAGGCCGGCCTTGTTGATGGCGTCGACGTCCATGAATGCGCCGTAGGCAGCGGCGACGCGCGCGGCATCGCTGCCCGGGGCCGGGTTCGAGGCCAGCAGGTCGTTCATGATGCCATGCAGACGCTGTTCGGAAAGATCACGCAGCGCCGTGAACGAGCCCCAGTTGGTGCGGTCGCTGGGCAGCACTACCGCATCCGACCACTTGCCGCTGACGAAACGGTCGAAGTCGTCGCCCGGCTTGACGCTCTTGTCCTGCCACTGGGTCTGGATGCCCGCGCCGCCCCACGAGACCTTGGCCGGATCGACTTCCATCGGGTTACTGGCGGCAGCGGCGGGTGCCGCCTGCTGCGCGAGCGCGGGAACCGAGAGAACCGTTGCAGAGACGCCGATTGCAGAAACAAGCGCCGTTGTGGCGAGCGCCCTCAAGAGAGTGCGAGGCATGAGCGAGCCTTTCCGAAAGATGTAACACGCATGGAATACGCACGGACCAGAACGATCCGCCATGCAGCGCAACATAATTGCCCGCGCGAGCAACGCCAGCCCCTCGTTGCAGTTCGTCGGCGCCGGTCAGCCGTTCGTCGATTGCGGAAAAACGGTTGAGGCCCGAATTATCCCGTCAGGCCGGTCACCATATCGAACTGCAGCGCCGCCAGCCGCGCGTAGAGGCCGCCGGAGCGCGTCAGGCTCTCGTGATTGCCCTGCTCGACGATGCGGCCGCCGTCCATCACGATGATCCGGTCCGCCTGCCGCACGGTGGCGAGGCGGTGCGCGATCACCAGCGTGGTGCGGCTCGCCATCAAGCGGTCGAGCGCGTCCTGCACCAGCCGCTCGCTTTCGGCATCGAGCGCGCTGGTCGCCTCGTCCAGCAGCAGGATCGGCGCCTCGCGCAGCAGCGCGCGGGCAATGGCAAGGCGCTGGCGCTGGCCGCCCGAAAGGCGCGCACCGTCCTCGCCAAGGAACGTATCGAGCCCCTCGGGCAGCGCACGCAGGAATTGCTCGGCATTCGCCGCGCGGGCGGCTTCCCAGATTGCCTCGTCGTCGGCCCCGGGGTTGCCGTAGCGTAAGTTGTCGCGCGCGGAGGCAGCGAAGAGCACGCCTTCCTGCGGCACCAGCGCGATGCGGCGGCGCACTTCGGAGGGATCGGCCGAAGTCAGCGGCACGCCGTCGATCTTCACCACGCCGCTCTGCGGGTCGTAAAACCGCTCGG
This sequence comes from Sphingomonas sp. IC081, assembly GCF_006874585.1. GTDB lineage: Bacteria > Pseudomonadota > Alphaproteobacteria > Sphingomonadales > Sphingomonadaceae > Novosphingobium. Next base: position 262,166 of record NZ_CP029761.1, on the reverse strand, counting down.
CCAGCTGGAACAGCGTGGACTTGCCCGCGCCGGAGGGCCCGACGATGGCGACCGTCTCGCCCGGCTCCACGGTCAGGCTGAAATCGTGGAGGGCGGCGGTGTCGGGCCGCGCGGGATAGCGGAAGGTCACGCGCTCGAAGGCGATCTTGCCGCGGGCCGGCTCCGGCAGGACCAGCGGACGGGCCGGCGCGGTGATCGCCGGACGCTCGCCCAGCAGTTCGGCCAGACGGCTAGCCGCCCCGGCCCCGCGCACGAGGTCGCCGTAGACTTCGGTAAGCGAACCGAACGCGCCCGCGACGATACCCGCCGTCACCACGAAAGCGGCAATGGTGCCCCCGGTAATGGTGTGCTCGGCCACGCCGATGGCGCCGCGCCAGAGGATCACGGTGATCGCGCCGAAGATCAGGAACATGATCACCGCGGTCATCGCCGCGCGGATGACGATGCGGTTGCGCCCGGTCTCGAAGGTGCGCTCCACGGCGCCTGCAAAGCGCGTCATTTCATGGCCTTCCTGGTTGAAGGCCTGGACCACGCGGAGGGCGCCGAAGACCTCGCCGGTGATGGCGCCGATGTCGGCGACGCGGTCCTGGCTCGACCGGGCGACCGCGCGCAGGCGGCGGCCGAACGCGGCGATCGGCAGGATCACCACGGGAATGGCGATGACAAGGCCCAGCGTCAGGTGCGGCGCCAGCATGAACAGGTAGGCAACGCCGCCGACCGCCATGATCGCGTTGCGCAGCGCAACCGAGACCGTCGTCCCCACCACCGTCTCGATGATCGCGGTATCCGCCGTCATGCGCGAGGCGATTTCCTTGGGACTGTTTTCCTCGAAGAAACTGGGCGAGAGGGTGACAAGGTGGCGCTGCACGCGCAGGCGAATGTCGGCAACGACCCGCTCGCCCAGCCACGAGACCGAATAGAAGCGGATCGCGGTGGCGATGGAAAGCACGGTCACCACCCCCATCAGCATCACGAACCACCAACGGATCGCCGAAGGATCGGCCCCTTGCGAAAAGCCCTGGTCGACGATCTGGCGGAAACCATAGGGAATCGCGAGGGTCGTGGTCGCCGTCGTCACCAGCGCCGCGCCGGCAATCGCCATGCGGCCGGGGTAGTGAAACAGTTCGCGCCAGACCATGCCGAGCGCGCCCAGGCTCCTGCGCCCGTCTCCCTTGGCCGGCCTCGGGCCATCCTTCATCGCGGCGCCGATTTCCTGCGCCTCGCTCTGTTCCACATCGGCTTGCATGGCCTTGCGCATTATCCCTTTGCAGGCTCCGGGAAAAGACCCGGCAGGCAGGCGACTCGACGGATGTTCCGCTTACAGTGATCGCACAAGATCACCCTCGTGAAAGATGCCATTGGACTATTGCCGCATTGCGCAAATGGTCCGGCAGGCCCACATGGATGCCATAAAACCCCGACAAATGCGGTCCACAAGAGAGCTAATCAGAGACCGGGCGGGCATGTCGCGCAGGAGAAATTCACTTGCTTTACAACGCTTACGAACTGCAGCGCACCATGCTGAGCGGCGCCGCCGCCTGGGCATCGGTCGGCGCCGAGCTGCTGACGAATCCCTCGATGCCGTTCAGCCACTTCGGCTTCGGCCCGGTCATGGCCTCGGCGCTCGACGTCTTTGCCCATGCCACGATGACCCGCGGCAAGCCCGCATTCGACATCGAGGAGGTGACCCTGGGCGGCAAGACCTACCCGGTCACCGAAGCCATCGTCATGCACCGCCCTTACGGCAACCTGCTGCGCTTCGACCATCCGGGCCTGCCCAAGAACGCGCCCAAGCTGCTGGTCGTCGCGCCGATGAGCGGCCACTTCGCCACCCTGCTGCGCGGCACCGTGGCGCGCATGGTCGAGACCTGCGAGGTCTACATCACCGACTGGGCCGACGCCAAGATGGTGCCGCAGAGCGCTGGCCGCTTCGACCTTGACGACTATATCGACTACCTGATCGCCTTCCTCGAACACATCGGCCCCGGCACCCACATGCTTGCCGTGTGCCAGCCCTCGGTGCCGGCCTTTGCCGCCACCGCGATCATGGGCAAGCAGGAAAACCCCTGCCGCCCGGCCACGCTCACCGTGATGGGCGGCCCGATCGACACGCGCGAGGCGCCCACCAGCGTCAACGACGTCGCCATGAACCAGCCGCTCGCCTGGTTCGAGCAGAACGTCGTCACCACCGTGCCGCTGACCTATCCCGGCGGCGGCCGCAAGGTCTATCCCGGCTTCCTGCAACTGGCCGGCTTCATGGCGATGAACCTCGGCAACCACATGATGAGCCACTACGGCATGTTCAAGCACCTCGTCGAAGGCGACGACGAGAGCGCGGCGGCGACCAAGGCCTTCTATGACGAATACCGCGCGGTCTGCGACATGACCGCCGAATACTACCTCCAGACCGTGGAGCATGTGTTCCAGAAGCATTCGCTGCCCAATGGCGAGTTCGTCCATCGCGGCGAGCGCATCGACCTTGGCGCGATCCGCGACACCGCCATCCTCGCCGTCGAGGGCGAACGGGACGACATCTCGGGCCTCGGCCAGACCAAGGCGGCGCTGCACCTCGCCGCCAACCTGCCCGAGGACCGCAAGAAGTACCTCCTGGCCGAAGGCGTGGGGCACTATGGCATCTTCAACGGCAGCAAATGGCGCGGCCGTATCGCCCCTGTCGTCGAGGCGTGGATTCGCCAGCACCAGAAAAAGCCGCTGAAGGCGGTGGCCTGAGAGGGACGCCCCCCGGTTCTGCCGCGCACGGGAGCGCAGCACGGAACGACATGAAACGATGGCGATCCGAAACCGGCCCGCAACCCGCCCGTAACCAGCGTTGCGGATCAGAGACTTGATCAACGGCTTGCTGCATTGCGGCAAGCCGTTTTCATCATGCGGCGAGCCGACCGCCTTCCGGGAACCAATGGGTAAGGCCTTCTGGCGCTGTTAACCGAAATCGGTTAGTCTCAAGCCTATGGAAAACACGTTGGGTCGACGTGCTGTCCTCATGGGCGGATTGGCGGCGGGGGCAAGCCTCGCGCTTCCCTCCCGGGTGCTGGCAGCCGAAATTTCTTCCGTTAGCACGCCTTCGTCGGGCGGCATCAGCGCGGCGCCTTACAGCCGCACGCCCTATGAACGGCGCATCCTCGATGCGGCGGCCCGGCAGGTGCAGCGCGTGCAGTCGCACTTGTGGCGCACCGACGTTGTCGGCATTGCCGACTTCGCACAGCCCTCGTCCCGACCGCGCCTGCATTTCGCCAACCTCGAAAACGGCACGGTACGCTCGTTCCTGCTTGCGCACGGTCGCGGTTCGGACCCGGCGCACAGCGGCTGGCTGCAGTCGTTCTCGAACATGTACGGTTCGGAAGCCACCTCGCGCGGGGCCTATCTCACCTGCGAGTGGTATCAGGGCAAGTACGGGACCTCGATCCGCCTCAAGGGCCTCGACGCCGACAATTCGGCCGCGCTCGAACGGGCCATCGTCATGCATCCGGCCTGGTACGTCGATGCCTCGATGATCGCCAAATGGGGCAAGATCGGCCGCAGCGAAGGCTGCTTCGCGATGGCGCCGACCGACTTCGGCGACGCCCTCATGCACCTTTCGGGCGGGCGCCTGCTGTTTGCGGACCGTATCGGCGAAGGTTGAGAGCGCCGGCTCAGAGACCGTTTGAAAAATGCCCGAGGGGCATTTTTGGGGCGGCACCGGCCCTCTCCCCCACCCTACCACCCAACGGTAGTATCCTGTGGGTGGTAGGGTGGGGGAGAGGGCCGGTGCCGCAAAATTCGCGTTTCGCGAATTTTCAAACGGTCTCTCACCGCCAGCCCAAGGCACATGCTGAAATGCGGGCCAAGAACGCGTCCCGCTTTCATTTTTGTCACGACGTCAATGAATCCCATGCATCACTGGCGCGTTAGACAGTGCGGCGGCGTCCTGTTACGAAAACCGGCATGGACGGAAAACTCACCGGGTTCAGGAAGGACGCGCCCACCGACGCGCGGCAGGTGCGTTCGCGCAAGGCGCTGAACGCGACGATGCTCGCGCTGCTGGAGCAGCGCCCGTTCGACCAGATCACCATCCGCGAGATCGCCGGCCATGCCGGGATCGGTTATGCCACCTTTTTCCGCCATTATCCGACCAAGGAAGCCCTGCTCGGCGACGTCGCCTCGGATGAAATCGCCCATCTTCTGGCGATGACGATCCCGGTGCTGCGCGATGCCGACAGTTTCGAATCCACGCTGGCGCTGTGCCGCTATGTCGAGCAGCACCGCGCCTTGTGGTCGGCCCTGCTGGCCGGCGGCGCGGCGGCCATCGTGCGCAACGAGTTCATCCGCCAGGCGCGCGGGCTGGTGGGCCAGGTCGAGACCCCGGTGACCTGGCTTCCCGCCGACCTCGGCGTCGTCCACGGCACCGGCGCCACGTTCGACCTCCTGGCCTGGTGGCTGGGCCATGCACCGGAAATGGCACCCGATGCCGTCGCCCCCCTGCTCCACCGGCTGGTCATCGCCCCGCTGATCGGGGACCGCTCGGCGGTCACGGCAGGTGCCCTTGCAGGCTGACACGCAGGCTGACACGCCGGCTGGCGCGCAGGCTGGCGCGATGGGCGCGGGCTTGCCCGGCGAAATCGCGCATGCCGACTGGCCGCTGTTCGGCTGGATCGACGACATTCGCGCGCCCCTCGCCGCCGCGCGGGCCAGTGGCCGCGCTGGCGTGCTGGCAACACTCTACCGCGTGGCCGGCAGCGCCCCGCGCGGCCCCGGCGCCCAGATGCTGTTCGCGGCCCGCTCCGATGGCACATTGGAAGCCAGCGGCTATTTCTCGGGCGATTGCATCGAAGGCGACGTGGCGCACCACGCCGCGCAAGTCCTCGCCGATGGCCAGCCGCGCTGGCTCCACTACGGGCAGGGCAGCCCGTGGATCGACCTGCGCCTGCGCTGCGGCGGCGCGCTCCACGTGATGGTGGAGCGACTGGCGGCCGACTGCCCGGCCGCCGCCGACCTGCTGCGCCATGCCGAAGAGCGCCGCCCCTGCCGCTGGCACAGCGATGGGCTGACCCGGCGCGTGACGCGCGACGACGGCCCCCTTCTCGCCTTCTGCGAAGCGCCTTTCACGCTCGCCCGCCGCCACGATCCACCACGCCGCCTGATCGTCTCCGGCGGCGATCCGGGCGCACTCGCCGCCGCCCTGATCGCCGCGATGACCGGGTTCGAGACGGTGCTGGTGCGTCCGGACGGCCCCCATTCGCCGCCGCCCTTCGCGGTCTCACGCTACTTGCGCAGCGCGCCGGAACAGGCCGTTAGCGACCTCGGGATGGACCGCTGGACCGCCTATCTCGGCGCCACCCACGAGGACGGACACGATCTCGGCGGCTGCCTTGCCGCCCTGCGCGGCCAGGCGGCCTGGGTCGGCATGATCGGCGCAAGATCGCGGGCTGATGGGCGGCTGGCAGCCCTCCGCGCCCTCGGCGCAAGCGAGGCGGAGCTGGCCCGCCTCAACCTCTCGCCCGGCGTCACCGGGCTTGGCAAATCACCCTTCGAAGTGGCCACCGGCATCCTCGCACAGATCATGCAGGCGATGAACCCGGCGGCCGAGCGGGCATGACCCACACCGCGCTGGTGCTGGCGGCCGGGCACTCCAGCCGGTTCGGCAGCGACAAGCTCTCTGCCCTGCTCGACGGCGAACCGCTGCTGTTTCATGCGATCCGCGCAGCGCGGGCCGCGCCGGTTTCCCGGGTGATCGTGGTGGCAAGGCCCGGCCTCGACCTCGGCGAATGGCCAGGCGAACCGCCAGTCGATGCCTTGCGGATCGACAGTGCGGCATTGTCGCAGTCCCTGAAAGCCGGGATCGCGGCGGCAGCCGGAGCAGACGGTGTGTTTGTGTTCCTCGGCGACATGCCCCGGGTGCCGCATGGGGAAGCGGCAAGGCTGGCGGCGATCATCGGGAACAACATCGCCGCCCTGCCCCGTTACCGGGAAAGGCCCGGACACCCCGCACTGCTCCGCGCACGGCTGTTCCCGCAGATCGCCAGGCTGGGGGGCGATGAAGGCGCAGGCCGACTGCTGCGTGCCCGCCGGGACGTGGTGTTCGATGAGGTGGACGATCCGGCAATCTTGCTGGACGTGGATCGGCCGGAGGACTTGCACGCGCTGCGAAGCTAGGCCCGACCGGTCTCGCTCGCCAGCAAGGCGGGATCGATGCCTTCCGCCCGCCATGTCGCGCCCCAGCGGGCATCGACCGGGGTTTCGAACAGGATCTCGGGATGCGGGTCGGCCGCATACCAGCCGTGCTGGCGCATCTCGCTCTCGAGCTGGCCCGCCCCCCAGCCGGCATAGCCCAGCGCCATCAGCCAGCGGCTCGGCCCGCGGCCTTCGGCGATGGCACGCAGCACGTCCATCGACGCGGTCAGCGCGCAGAGCGGCTGGACCTGCAAGGTGTCCGCGCCGCCCCAGTCGGTGGAATGGAGGATGAAGCCGCGCCCCGGCTCCACCGGCCCGCCATCGTGCACCTGACAATTGGGGGTATCGCCGGGATCGATATCGAGCTCTTCAAGAATATCGTGGAAGCGAACACCTTCGCGCAGCCGGCCGATGCCGATGCCCAGCGCGCCGTTCTCGTCATGCACACACATCACGCTGACGGTGCGGTCGAAGCGGGGATCGAACATGCCCGGCATGGCCAGCAGCAGCCTTCCGGAGAGGTATTGTTTCTCGGTCACGGTGCGATTGTAGGCGCTTGGGCCATAACGGCAAGGCGCTACGCGCTCTTTGGAAAATGCCCGGAAAGGGCATTTTCGGGGCGGCACCAGCCCACTCCCGTCCCGAAGAGCACGAAAAGGTCCGGGGGACCTTTTCGCTGAAGGGGCCGACCACCCATCAGGGTACACTCGTGGGTGGTCGGGTGGGGGAGTGGGCTGGTGCCGCCAAAATCCGCCTGCGGCGGATTTTCAAATAACTCCTAACGTCTTTTCGCACCGATCCGGGCACTCTATGCGAACGCGAAACCTCAGGAGATTTTCACCCGTGAGCCTGCTTTTCGAACTGCCCGCCACGCCTTCGGTCGCCGTGATCGGCGAGGCGGCGCGCTATCCGGTGCGGCGCGTGTTCTGCGTGGGCCGCAACTATGCCGCCCATGCCCGCGAACTGGGCAACGCAGTCGACCGCGAGGCGCCGATCTGGTTCAACAAGGCGCCGGCCGCGATCTGCAATTCCCCGGCGACGATACCCTATCCGCCCGGCACGCAGGATTGCCACTACGAGATGGAACTGGTCGTCGCCATTGGCACCGAAGGCTTCGAAGTCTCCATCGATGAAGCGATGGGCCTCGTCTATGGCTATGCCTGCGGGATCGACCTCACCCGCCGCGACCTCCAGAACGCCGCGAAGGCCAAGGGCTATCCCTGGGACACCGCCAAGGACTTCGAGAACGCCGCCGTCATCGCCCCGATCACCCGCGCCGCAGAGTTCGGCGCGCTCGCTGCCCAGCGCATCACCCTGACCAAGAACGGCGAAACCAAACAGGACGCGCCGCTCAGCGACATGATCTGGTCGATCCCCGAACTGATCGCCGACCTTTCGCGCCTATATCACCTCGCCCCCGGCGACCTGATCTATACCGGCACTCCGGCCGGCGTCGGTCGCGTTGCCCCCGGCGACAGGCTGGAAGGCCGCGTGGACGGCCTCGAACCGCTGGTGCTGGAAATCGCGGCGGCCTGATTCCATGCGCAAGCCTCTGAAGATTGCCCTGCTGGCGAGTGTCTCCCTCGCCGCACCCGCGCTGGCCGACGAGCCGGCAAGTCCCATCATCGTCACCGGCCACGGCCTCGACGACGGTCCGGCAACGCCCGCCTACGATGTCGAGATCATCGGCCGCGACACGATCACCTCCAGCGCCTCGGGCCGGATCGAGGACGTGCTGTCTTCCGTCGCCGGCTTCTCGCAGTTCCGCCGTTCGGACAGCCGCTCGGCCAACCCATCGGCGCAAGGCGCGAACTTGCGCGCGCTGGGCGGCAATGCGGCCAGCCGCACTCTGGTGCTGCTCGACGGCGTGCCGGTCGCCAACCCGTTCTTCGGCTACATCCCCTACAGCGCCATTCCCCCCGAACGCATCGGCTCGGTGCGGGTGACGCGCGGCGGCGGATCGGGTGCATTCGGATCGGGCGCGGTGGCGGGCACCATCGAGATGAGCAGCGCCGGCCCCGACCAGATCGGCCTGCTGCAAGGCGAGGCGCTGGTGAACGATCGGGGCGAGACGCAGGCCTCGCTCACCGCGGCGCCGAAGCTGGGCAGCGGCTTCCTGGTCGCCAGCGTCCAGTGGGACCGCGGCGACGGCTTCTGGACGACGCCGAAGGACCAGCGCGTCGCCGCCTCCGCCCGCGCCGCCTACGAGACACTTTCGGGAAGCCTGCGCGCCGTGGCGCCGATCTCGGGCGACGTCGAGTTGCAGGCCGCCGTGCTGGCCTACGACGATTCGCGCAGCTTGCGCTTCAAGGGCGCGGATTCGACGTCCGAGGGCCAGCAGGCCTCGCTGCGTGTGGTCGGCCGGGGCCAGTGGCAGTTCGACGTGCTGGGCTATGTGCAAGCGCAGGACTTCTCGAACGTGGTCATCAGTTCGACCAGCTACAAGAAGACGCTCGACCAGCACCGCACGCCGACCACGGCGATCGGCGGCAAGGCCGAACTGCGCCCGCCCGTGGGCGGCAACCACGTGCTGCGCCTCGGCACCGATGTGAAGCTGGCCTCCGGGCACCTCCTCGAAATGCCCTATTCGGCAGCGACCGGCCTTGCGACCGCCGTGCGCCGCGCGGGCGGCGACCAGTCCGACCTCGGCTTCTACCTTCAGGACGACTGGACCATCGGCAACCTGGTGCTCACCGCCGGGGGCCGCGCCGATCGCTGGACGATCGGCAATGGCTTCTACCGCTCGGTCTCGCCCACCAGCGGCGCGGTGACGCAGGACAGCACTTATGCCGATCGCTCGGGCTGGGAGGGCAATGCGCGCGGCGGGATCGTGTGGAAGGCCGGCGAGGCGGTCAGCCTGCGCGCCGCCGCCTATACCGGCATGCGCCTGCCGACGCTGAACGAGCTATACCGGCCCTACGTGGTCTTTCCGGTGACGACCAACGCCAATCCGAACCTCAAGCCCGAACGCCTGCGCGGGTATGAGGCCGGAATCGATGTCACGCCGATCACACCGCTGACGCTCTCGCTCACCGCTTTCGACAACCGGCTGAAGAACGCCATCGCCAACGTCACTGTCGCCACCAATACCCAGCAGCGTCAGAACGTCGATGCGATCCGCGCGCGTGGCATCGAGGCGAGCGCCGCGCTCGATCTCGGCCCGGTCAGTCTCGACGGTTCGCTGGCCTGGACCGATTCCAGGGTGAAGGCCGAAGGACTGGCGCTGGACGGCATGCGCCCGGCGCAAGTGCCCAGGCTTTCCGCCACCGCGACGCTGGCATGGATGCCGCGCGAAGGCTGGCGCTTCGCCGCCACGGTCCGCCGCACCGGCGCCCAGTTCGAGGACGATCAGCAGCGATACGTGCTTCCCGCCGCCACGACGTTCGATGCCTATCTGCAGGTGCCGGTGGCCGGCCCGGTCTCGCTGGTGCTGCGGGCCGAGAACCTCACCGACCAGACCATCGTCACCCGCAACCAGGACGGATCGATGGACCTCGGCGTGCCGCGCACGATCTGGGCAGGCATGAAAGTAATGCTCTGATATCGATGGCTCCCGGACTGGAAACGCGCCGCCGCGATGGTTAAGGAATGCCGATGGCGCGCCTGACCCTCAACGACCACCCGGTCGAGATCCGCATGGATCCGCAGACACCGCTGCTCTGGGGCTTGCGTGACGGCGCCAATCTCACCGGCACCAAGTACGGCTGCGGCACCGGCGATTGCGGGGCCTGCACGGTCATGGTCGACGGCGCCGCGCTGCGCTCCTGCCTCGTCACCCTGGGCGAGTGCGAGGGGCGCTTCGTCACCACCATCGAGGGACTCTCGCAGGACCGTTCGCATCCGGTGCAGCAGGCCATGGTGGCCGAACAGGCGATCCAGTGCGGCTTCTGCACGCCGGGCGTGGTCATCGCCGCTGCCGCGCTGCTGGCACGCAATGCCAACCCGAGCGAGGCCGAGATCGGCGCCGCCATTCCCAATCTCTGCCGCTGCGGCGTCCACCCGCGCCTGCTCGCCGCCGTGCAGCGCGCGGGCCGCGTCATGCGGCGCGAGGAAACCATCAGCGCCGCGCCTGCCCCCGGCATCGCGCCCGAGGACGCCGCCCGCGCGGTCCCGGCGCTGAACCCGACTTCATCCGAACACTGAAGGACAGCTTCCATGAAAGCCACGATCTGGCACAACCCCAAGTGCGGCACCTCGCGCAAGACGCTCGCCGTGCTGGAAGAGACCCCCGGCGTGGACGTGACGGTGATCGAATACCTCAAGACCCCGCCGAGCGCCGAAAAGCTGGCGCAGCTCTACAAGGACGCGGGCCTCACCCCGCAGCAGGGCCTGCGCCTGCGCGGCACCGATGCCCAGGAGCGCGGACTTCCCGATGCCGACGATGCCGCGGTGCTTGCCGCGATGGCCGCAGAGCCAAACCTGATCGAACGCCCTCTGGTCGAGACCGACAAGGGCGTGCGCCTCTGCCGCCCCATGGAAAAGGTCCACGAGATTTTGTAATCGCCCTGCAACATAGCCACCCGGCTTGCTTGCAATGTCCACCCCGATCTGCCACGCCTTCGCCCTCCGCAGGACGACAACAACGCGAGAGTTTTCGCCAGCATGACCAGTACCGAGCTTGCCCGAGAGGCGCTCCCCCAGCGAATCAAGCGAAAGATCAAGCACAGCCTCGGACCGTGGGGCGTGTTCATCGAAGGATTTCTGCGCAACCCGGTGATGGTCGGCTCGATCGTCCCCTCGTCGCGCTTCGTGATCAATCGCATGCTGGCGCCCGTCGATTGGGCGAACACCAAGCTCTTTGTCGAGTATGGCCCCGGCGTCGGCACGTTCTGCCGCCCGGTGCTGGACCGCATGAGCCGCGATGCCCAGCTGATCGTGATCGACACGAACCCGCTTTTCATCGACTACCTGCGCCGCACGATCACCGACAGCCGCTTCATCCCGGTGCTCGGCTCGGCGGCCGACGTCGAGGAGATCGTGCGCGCGCACGGCCATGAGAAGGCCGATTACGTGCTTTCGGGCCTGCCCTTCTCGACCCTGCCCGAAGGTGTCGGCCCGGCCATCGCCGCGGCCACCTACCGCGTGATCCGCAAGGGCGGCGCATTCCTGGTCTACCAGTTCACGCCCAAGGCCAAGAGCTTCATGGCCCGCCACTTCAAGCGCATCGACGACAAGATCGAACCGATCAACGTCCCCCCCTGCTTCATGTGGTGGGGCTGGAAGGACGAGGACTGAAAACCTGGGACTGGAAACCTGGGACTGGAAACCTGGGACTGGAAAAGTCCCGCCATCGGCAAGACAAAAAAGGCCGGCGTTCCCGAACGCCGGCCTTTTTGCATGCAGGTGAAGGCAAGAGCGCTTCCCAATCAGGTGGAAGCACCTGATGCCCGGAAGCGCGGCCCGTCACTCGAACGGGTTGGTCAGCGCCTCTGGCGATCCCCCGGAAAGCTGGCGGTGGATCTGGCCGATCACCGCCACGAAATAGGCCGCCATCAGCGCCGCGACGAGCGACTGGACGCCCGCGCCGACCGGCACCGCGATGTCCTTGGGCGCCAGCAGGCCGATCGGCAGCGTGACGATGCCCGAAACCAGCATCAGCACCATCATCGCCACGAACAGGAGCGCATAGAAGCCGAAGATCCGCGCCGTGTTGCCCTTGGTCAGCCGCCAGGAAACGATCAGGGCGGCGATCGGATTGCGCAGCTTGTCCACCGCGATCACCGGCGCCACCAGCGACAGCCGCACACCGATCGGCACCACCAGCACAAAACCGATGGCAAGGCCGATGATCACGCCCACCTTGCCGCCCGCCGCCGCGAAGACCGTCGCCACGGCGAGGCCGATGCTCATCAATGCAAAACCCATCACCAGCTGTGCCAGCAGGTAAGGCAACAGCGCCTTGAGGCCATTGCCGATCGCCTCGCCCACGGTCGGACGGCGATCGGTATCGAGCACGCCGAGCAGCGCCAGAGTGCCCAGCGCCTGGCAGAGGGCGACGGGAATCATCACCGGGAGAATCGAGGCGTAATAGGCGCTCGCCGCATCCAGCACCTGCTGCTCGGTGCCGCCGCTCGCCATTTCCGGCGCCGGAAAAAAGATCGAGAAGATCAACTGCGGCAACAGGAAAAAGACCCCCGCGATGGCCAGAACCACTTCCTTGTTGGCGGAAACCGCGCGGCTCGCCTCGTTCCAGGCCCGGTTGCTGTCGAACGTCATTGCTGCTCCTGCCGCCGCCAGGATAGGGCGGTCATCTCAAAGTGGCTTGATAACCGCAGGGAATGACGCCACGCAACGGAACATGACTTTCCCCACGACTTTGGCCGGTGATATCGAACTGCGCGTCAGCACCGAACAAGTGCCCTATCGCGCCGCCCTCGAGGAAATGACAGCCCGCAATGCCGCGATCGCGGCAGGCGAGGCGCGTGAACTGATCTGGCTGCTCGAACATCCCCCCGTCTACACCGCCGGCACCAGCGCCGACCGCACCGAACTGCTCGACCCGCGCTTCGAAGTGGTCGAGGCCGGGCGCGGCGGCCGCTACACCTACCACGGCCCCGGACAGCGGGTTGCCTATGTGCTGCTGGACCTGCGCAAGCGCGCCCGCGATGCGCGCGGCTTTGTCCACGGCCTCGAAGGCTGGGTGATCGAGACACTCAAGGACTTCGGCGTCGAGAGCTTCCGCAGCGAAGGCCGCATCGGCATCTGGACCCGCGACGTCGACGGGCGCGAGGCCAAGATCGGCGCCATCGGCGTGCGCATCCGCAAGTGGGTGACGATGCACGGCTTCGCGGTGAACATTCACCCCGACCTTGCCCATTTCACCGGCATCGTGCCTTGCGGCATCGACGAGTTCGGCGTCACCAGCATGAAGCGGCTTGGCCACGACATCGACTTCAACCGCTGGGACGCCGCATTGCTGTCCCATGCCGACGCCTTCCTCTCCGCGCTCGACCGCCCCTGCCCGCCCGCCGCCCCCGCTCCGGAGACGCCCGCATGAGCCTGATGTTCCGTTCCGCGGCCATTCTGGCAGCGCTCGCGCTGGCCGGCTGCAACAAGCAGGAAGCGGCCAGCGACAAGGCCGCTGCCGGTGCGCAATTGCAGCAGCGCTCGGTCACCGACGACATGCCCGCGTACGACACGGTGCGTTCGCAAAGTCCGCACATGGCGCCGGAGGCAGGCGGTTCGTCGGCACGTCGGCCGGCAAGCGATGCCAGCGCCTCGACCGGCGACAGCACCGCCGATGCGGCCGCCGCCGCCGCCGCAGATGTCGAAGCGGCGGCGGCTGCGGTGGACAGCACCGCTCCGGTCAAGCCGGGCGGAGAATAGCCGCCCGGCGCAGTTCCTCGCCGACATCGACGACAAGATCCGCCTGCGCCAGCGTGTGACGGGCAAGTGCAAGGTGCGCGCGGTCGACCATCCGGCCGCCCACCGCCATCGTGCCGAGATGCGGATTGGCGGCAAAGGCCGCAACGATCTCGCGCGCAGCACCGAGATCCTGCGGCCGCGGCGCGAATGCCCGGTTGATGACGGCGACTTGCGCCGGATGCACCGCAAACATGCCTGAAAAACCGTCGGCGCGGGCCTGCAGCGCGGCACGCTCCAACCCGGCCTCGTCCTCGAAGTCCTCGAACGGGGCCTCGAGCGCGCGCATCGCTCCGGCATGGGCAGTCAGCAGCACTTGCGCACGGACATGGGCCGCGACACCGCCCCAGCCACCCTGTCGGTCGCGGCGCTGGGCGACCCCCAGTGCCACGCCGAGCGCACTGGCGCTCCAGGCCAGCCCGTCCAGCCGCTGGTGCGCGGAATCGAGATAACGCCCCACATGCAACACCGCCCGCGCGCTGGCACCAAGCACCGGCATGATGCGGGTGGCGCTGGCCGCGATGCCGTTGCGCTCCTCATGACCGTAGATTTCGCTGGCCAGCTCGCGCACCGCCTCGGGCCCGGCTGCAGCCGGCAGGATGATGCCTTCGGGCGCCGCGGGCATCACCGCGGCAAGATCCTCTCGCCAGAGCCCCGATTCGAAACTGTTGATCCGCACCCAGCGCGCCTGATGACGTGCGCCTGCCGCGCCATGGCGGCCCGCCATGAGCCACTGCGCCGCCGAGCGATGCCCGATCTCGCGCCCTTCGCCCGGAACCGTATCCGCAAGGTCGACCACGACCACGTCCGCCCCCACGCCATGCGACAGCGCCAGACGCTTCTCGCTGTTTCCCGGAACGATCAGCCAGGACCTGTACTTCATCTGCGCGCCCCTATTTCCCTATCGCCAAACCCTAGGCTCAGGACCCATTAATCCTGCCTGCGAGGTTTGAATCAAAATGCCTCAGGGCGAGGAAGGAAGGCTTGGGAATATGTCCATATTTCAAGGCTTCCTGACGCTGCGCTGGGGCATTTTGATCAAATCCCTACGGGACACCGGAATGGCTTCCATATCGAACCAAAGCCGCTTTGGACGGGCAACCAGCCCGCCCGGCAGCCACTTTGGCCCGATATGTTCGCCATTCCAGTGCCTCGCAGGCATGATTTATGGGTCCTGAGCCTAGGAGGCTGCGATTAAGAAAATGGATATGCGCAGCAAAGGCGGCGTCATGCGCCCAGGCAAAAGAAAAGGGCCTGCTGCGCGCGCAGCAGGCCCTTTCTTGTGGCATGCCTGAAAAGGCAGCCGTTCATGCGGCCATCACAGCGCCTTTTCGTAAATCGCGTATTCGCGGTTCACTTTGCTGTCGATGGCCCCGGCAATGGCGACCATGCCCTGGTTGTCATCGAGCACCCAGCCGATCTCCGCACGGCGCGCACCGAACTTGGCGGTGGCCGAACGACGGATGTATTCGATCATCATGAAAGCCAGCTGGCTGGCAAGGCGCGAGGATTGCAGCTTCTTGCGCACGCCCATCAGCGGCACGCGCATGTCGGCCGGGTTGGGCTTGCGCAGCCACAGCAGCAGCTTGATCAGGCCAAAGATGCCCGGCTTGCCCTTGGGGCCGTTGAAGCGCTTCTGCGCCTGGTTGAGATCGGGCCAGGTCATCATGAACGCCACCGGCTCGCCCTCGTATTCGGCGACGCGGATCAGTTCGGGATGGACCAGCGGCTTGAGCGCCTTGCCGGTATAGGCGATTTCCTTCTCGGTGAAGGGCACGAAGCCCCAGTTGTCCGACCAGGCATCGTTGAGGATGTCGCAGATCAGCGCCGCTTCCTCGTCGAACCGCTTGGGATCGACTTCGCGGATGCGGATCTTGGCATTCTTCTCGCCCGAGGAAACGATGCGCTGGACCAGCGGCGGGAACGGCTTCGTCACGTCGAGATCGTAGGTGTAGAGCGTCTTCACCCGGTCGTAGCCGGCGCCCTCGATCCACGGCTGATAGGCTGGATCGTGGTGCGCCATCATCACCATCGGCGGATGGTCATGCCCGAAGACCTGCAGGCCCGGCTCTTCCCAGACCGAGAGGTTCATCGGCGCCAGCACGCGGGTCATGCCCTCGGCGCGCAGCCAGTCCTCGGCCCGGGCGATGAGCGCCTTGGCCACCTCCTCGTCCTCGGCCTCGATCGCGCCCCAGTTGCCGGTGCCCGGGCCCATGCCCTGCTCCGCCGGCTGTTTCAGCGCCAGTTCATCGATATGCGCCGAAATGCGCCCGACCACCTCGCCGCCGCGCCTGGCCAGGAACAGCTGGCCGCGCGCGTGATCCCAGAACGGGTTCTTGCCGGGGGTGAACTTGGAAATTTCCTCCGAGCGCAGATTGGGGACCCAGTTTGGATCTGACGGCCCATTTTGATCTGACGCCCCATTTTGATCTGACGCATTGTGCCGATAAGCGTAATCGACAAAGGCAGCGCGGTCGGCCTTGCTGGAAACGGGTGTGATGACTAGTTCGGCTTTGGCCACGATCCTGCCTTTGTTCCGCATTATGGGGACTATCAGGATCGCGACCTGCGGCCGGTGCCCGCACCTTGTCAAGCATGAGCAAGGCGCCGCCAGCCGCAAAAGTCCGTAACGGGCCGGCTTTTTGCCCGATGACTTTGGATTTTGAACGTATGACTGCCCAGGAAGCCATCGACCTGTCTCCCAACGCGCCCACCGAGGCGCCAGAGCGCCTGCGCTCGTCGCAGATCCCGGACGACAAGGAGATGCTGCGCGCCGCCGTCGAGCTGACGCGCGATATCGCCGCCGCGCGCCCCGAAATCTACTGGCCGGACATGCTGGCATCCGCCCTGGTGGGCTACGGCGCGCTGGCCGGCGCGATCCTGGTGAGCAATCCCTGGGCAGCGCTCGCGCTGGGCCTGCTGGCTTCGCTGGCGCTCTACCGCGCGCTGCTGTTCATCCACGAACTGACCCACATCCACCGCGACGCCCTGCCCGGCTTCCGCTTCGTGTGGAACCTGATCGTCGGCATCCCGATGCTGATCCCCTCGTTCATGTACGAGGGCGTGCACACGATCCACCACACCCGCACCCGCTACGGCACCATCGAGGACCCGGAATACCTGCCGCTGGCACTGATGAAGCCGTGGAGCCTGCCGGTCTTCGCGCTCACCGCGATCCTGCTGCCGCCCGCGCTCCTGATCCGCTCGGCGGTGCTGACGCCGCTCGGCGTGGTGATCCCCCCCTTGCGCAAGCTGGTCTGGGGCCGTGCCTCGGCGCTCGCCATCAACCCGCGTTTCGACCGCCGCGCGCCTGAAGGCAAGTTCGCGCAGATGGTGTTCTGGCAGGAACTGGGCTGCTCGGTCTGGGCCATCGCCGTGCTCGCCGCGAGCTATGCCTATGGCTGGCGCCCGCTGGTGATCGCGCTCTGCGTCATGTCGCTCACCGCCTTCCTCAACCAGGTCCGCACTCTGGTCGCGCACTTGTGGGAGAATGATGGCGAGGCGATGACCGTCACCGCGCAGTACCTCGATTCGGTGAACGTGCCGCCACCGGCGAAGTTCTCCGAACTCTGGGCGCCGGTCGGCCTGCGCTATCACGCGCTGCACCACCTGCTGCCCTCGATGCCCTACCATTCGCTGGCCGAGGCGCATCGCCGTCTTGCCCGCCAGTTCGGCGCGGGCACGACTTATGCCAAAGCGAACTACCCCGGGCTGATGCCGCTGCTGGAACGACTCGCGCGGAGCACGATGCGGGCGCATTGATCAGCGGATTTACAAAAAAAGGCCTCGCGAAATGCGAGGCCTTTTTTTGTCAGGAGAGGAGCACGTCGCCCTCTTCCCCGTTGTCCTACTCTTCGGTGCGGATCAGCACCGTCTCGCCGATGAAGGCAAACAGCACGAACGGCGCCCAGGCCGCGATAAGCGGCGGGTAACCGCCGAAGTTGCCCATAGCCAGAGCCGCGTTGTCGAGCACGAAGTAGGCAAAGCCCAGCGCCATGCCGATCACCGCGCGGATCAGCAACTGGCCGGAGCGGGCCAGACCGAAGGCCGTGACGGCGCCCAAGAGCGGCATCAGCACCGATGAAAACGGCCCCGAAAGCTTGTGCCACCAGGCCGCATCGAGTTCGCTGGTACGGCGTCCGGCAACCTTCATCGCCTCGATCGAGCGGGTGAGTTCGAAGATGTCCTGCGAATCCGCGTCGACCTTCGAGAGCATGATCTTGGCAGGGGTGATCCCCGGGGCCACGGTCACCGTGGCGACCCGGCTCGTCGTCGTCTTGGCGACATCGAAGCTGGTGGGGTTTTCGAAGCGCCAGCCGGGATTGGCAAACGTCGCCTTGTCGGCGCGCAGCGTGCGGGTGATGATGCCGTTGTCGTCACGGTTGTAGAACGTCACGCCGTGCAGCACCATGGCATTGCCGTCGCCGTCGATGCTGGAGGCCATCATCAGGTCCCGGCCATCGGCAAGGTAGAGGTTGGCGCGGGCGCTGGTGTTCTTGGGAATCGGCCCATACTTGGCGCCCTGCCACGCACTGAGCATCGCGGTCGAGCGGGTGACGATCCGCTCGTTGAACGCCAGGCTGCCGACGGAAATCAGCAAGGCCGACAGCAACAGCGGCGCCAGCACCTGGTGGGCCGACAGCCCCGCCGCCTTCATCGAGATGACCTCGCTGTTCTGGTTGAGCGTGGCCAGGGTGATGATCGTGGCCAGCAGCACCGAATAGGGCAGGAACCGCGCGATCAGCTGCGGGATACGCAGCGTCACGTAATACAGCAGCTGCGATTCGCCGTTGCCCTTGTAGGCCAGGATATCGCCGCTCTCGCCCAGCAGGTCGAGCACCTGGAGCACCAGTACCAGCATCAGCAGCACGGCAAAGATGCGCACGACAAACAGCCGCGCGAGGTACCAGGTCAATGTGCGTGAAGGGAAGAATTCCATCTCGATCCCAGGTCAGGCCGCGTCTTCGGACGCGATTTCGGGCAATACGGGTCCATGGCGCCGCCGCTTGAGCAGCGACTTGAGCCACTTGACGACGATCTCCGAGCCCTTTTCAAGCCAGCCGAGCGGCTGCCCGCCGGGCACGTAGGCGACCCGCCAGTACATCCACACGATCAATGCCGCGAACAGGGCAAACGGCCCCCAGAGGCCGAGAATCGGGTTCATCTTGCCAAGCGCGGCAACGTCGGCGGCATATTGGTTGACCTTGTGATAGGCCACGACCAGCACGATCGACACGAACAGGCCGAGCGCCGATGTCGAACGCTTGGGCGGGATCGCCAGCGCCACCGCCAGCAGCGGCAGCAGCAGCATCATGATCACCTCGACCATGCGGTAGTTGAAGTTGGCCTGGCTGGAGACGCGCTCTTCCTCGGGCACGCCCTTGTTCCAGCCCAGGTGCATCAGTTCCGGCAGGAGGTACTCGCGGTCCTGGCCGCCACGCTTGCGGAACTTCTCGATCTGCGGAAGCTCGACCGGCAGGTCATGGCGGGTGAAGGTCAGCACGCGCGGGTCCTTGCCCGGCACGTCCTGGATGATCTGCCCGTTGTCGAGGCGCAGGATGATCGTGTCAGGCGCGCCCTTGAGCGCGAGGAACTGGCCTTCGCGCGCGGAGATCGACAGCACCTGGCCCTTGTCGTTGGCCACGCGCGCGAAGATGCCGATCAGGCGGCGGCCCTCGTCGCGGCTCTCGTCGATGCGCAGGGCCACGCGGTCCTTGAGCGTGGTGAACTCGCCCACCTTGATCGAGGCGCCCAGAGCGCCCGACTTCAGTTCGTAGTTCAGCTCTTCGTAGTAGTAGCGCGAAAGCGGCTGGAGATAGCCGACGATGGCGAAGTTCAGGCCCGCCAGCAGGATCGTCAGGATATAAGGCACCCTGAGCAGCCGCGTGTAGCTGAGGCCGACCGCACGCATGACGTCCAGTTCGCTCGACGTCGCGAGCTTGCGGAAGGCCAGCAGGATGCCCAGCATCAGCCCCAGCGGGATCGCGAGGCTGGCATATTCCGGCAGGAGATTCGCGAGCATCTTGAAGACGACACCGATCGGCCCGCCTTCCGTCGCGACAAAATCGAAAAGCCGCAACATCTTGTCGAGCACCAGCAGCGAGGCTGCCAGCAGGAAGATGCCGAACATCGGCATCAGCACCAGGCGCAGGATGTAGCGGTCTATGGCGTTTAGGAATTTCACGCTGTGGGGTTCACCGGGACTTCGTCGTAATACCGTGCTTCAAAGGCCCTTAAACGCTTGGCGCAGGTGGGCAAAGCGAATTGTCCACGGCCATGCGAAGAACGCCCCTGCGCAGGCCTTCCAGGGCGCCCAAAAGGCCCGGGATTGCGACCGGTGGAGCGCCGGCGGGCTGCTGGTCCGGTCCCCGGGATACGCTCCGTTTCACCGTTACATGCCTCCTTTTCACGATTGCCTGCCCGCCCCCGACTGCGAAGAGCGCCAGCCCCCCGATAGGACAAGACTGCTCGCGCCATGCCCTCGCCTCGAACCGACCTGCTGCCGACCCATTTCGATACGCGCCGCTTCTTCCTGCACGAAAGCGCTCCGTGCATGTCCGCAGCCCAACGCCGCAAGTTCGCCCGCGACCTCGAGCGTTTTGCCCGGCGCACGGAAGCCGCAGGCAGGCACGATGCCGACGCCATGATCTTCGAGACGCTGGTGATCTTCGGCAAGGCAGGACGGGACATCGACGCCGCGCGCTGGACGGCTCTGGCGCTGGATGTCACGGCCCAGGTCCGCCGCGGCGACGTCGCAGGCGCAGCCGCCCGCCTGATGCCCCAAGGCGCCGACATCACCCACGAAAGCACCGAGGACGGACACAGAATCGCGCACCTGACGATCCGGGACGACGAAATCACCCTTGAGGCCGAGGCGGCGGCATGGTCGCCTGCCGCAGCCATGGTTGCGGTGCTGTTCCGCGCGCTGGCCTGCCATTTCACCGAAACACCGGATAACCCGGCGGACGCTGCGGGACATGGTGACCCAGACGCCGGTCCTTGCAGGCTGGACGCTGTGATCGGCGAAGTCGCCTGCGCTGCCGGGAGCAGTGGCGGGGTCTGACCACGGCGTGAAGGACCCAAGTGCGGTCCCCGGACCGCAATTGCCTGCCATTTAAGGCAAACGGCGCCCCGGCGCGTTACGGCCGGTCGCTCAGGCCTTTTCGAGCGTGCATTGCAGCGGGTGCTGGTTCTGCCGCGCGAAATCCATCACCTGGTTCACCTTGGTTTCGGCGATCTCGTAAGGGAAGATGCCGCAGACGCCCACACCCTTCTGGTGGACATGAAGCATCACCCGCGTCGCCTGTTCCAGATCCATATGGAAAAAGCGCTTGAGGACCATCACCACGAATTCCATCGGGGTGTAGTCATCATTGAGCATCAACACCTTGAACTGGCTTGGTTTTTTCGGCTTTGCCCGGGTCTTGGTGGCAATGCCGACATGTTCGCTGCCGTCGGTGTCACCGTTCTCGCCGTCTGGCCCGGAAACGATATGCCCCCCAAGATGCGCAGCTTCGGCGAGCGTCATGGCGGCGCGCGAAGACGCAGGATGGCTCAGGCAGGAATCGGACATCGGGGAAATCATCGGGAGAGAATATCGTATCGCCCACCCGAGAAACAAGGCCTGCATCGCGGTTTGTCGCAAAGTCCGGCGCTGAAACGCCCCGAGACCGCCCTGAAACGCACCGACAGTTCCCTCAGCTTACCCCGGAGTGACATTACCGGAAATCAAATTACCGGAAATCAAATTACCGGAAACCGATCCGGGCGGGTACTGCAGCAGCGCAGACCACCCTCAGGCGGCGACCGGACGGAATTCCATCCGGCCGCTGGACCGACATGGGGAGAGCGGTCCGGAACGGGCCCTCTTTGAGACGGGCCGGCAGCAGGTGCAGGCCAATTCGGCAGAAGGCCGGCTCCGGACACAGCCCGGTCAACCCCGAGGGCAACCGGGCCGGACGCCGGATCAGACCGCCGCGTGGCGGACCTTTTCCATCGCGATGCTGACGCGGCCCGAAAGCGGGGCCATCACGTCGCTCATCAGCTTGAGCATGGCTTCGCTGTTCTTCGAGCTGTAGGCGACGGCGCTGTCGAAGTTCTTGCGGGCGATGTCGCCCTGGAGCTTGAAGAAGTCGGTCGGCGACTTGACGGCGGCGAGTTCCTTGATGTCGCCGGTCATGGTGGCGAACGAGGTGCGGCCTTCGCTGACCAGTTCCGAACCCAGGCCCTGCAGCCCTTCGGCAAGGATCTTGCCCGATTCGACGACGGCTTCGAGGTTGCCCTTGGTGAAGTCACCCAGTTCGCCGAGCGCGCCGGTGCCCTTTTCGAATGCGGCCTTGGCCTTGGTCTGGGCGTCGGCAACCGCGTCCTGGAAAGCAGAGAGATTAGCGCTCATGTCCATTGTCGTATCCTCGAGCATGAAGTTGGAGATCAGTCCTGCGAAACTTGAAACGCCCGGCTTTGCCGGTGCGGGCTTGGTGGCCCCGGCCTTTGCCGGAGCTATCTTCGCCGGAGCCGGCCTGGCCGCAGCAGCGGCCGTTGGCGTTGCCGCGAGAGGCGCGGCAACCGCCGGCTTGGCGATGATCCTGGTCGTGCCTGCCTTCGGTGCGGCGGCAGGCTTGATCGCCTTTGCGGCGACAGGCTTCGGTGCGGGCTTCGGTGCCGGAACCTTGGCAGCGGGACCCTTGACGATCGGCTTGGCCGCGACCTTTACCTTCGCCGCCGGCTTTGCCTTGGCGATCGGCTTAGCCTTGCCCGCCGGCTTTGCCTTGGCTTCCGGTTTTGCGGGAGCCTTGGGGGCGGATGCCTCCTTGGGCGCGGCCGCGACAACCGGCGTGGGAGTGGCGGCGGCAGGCGGAACCGGAGTGGCCGCGACCGCAGCCGGCTTGGCCGCTTCGACCGGCTTGTCTGCCGGTACAGCCGTCCCGGTGGCGGCCTTGGAATCTGTAGAGGAAGCATCCATCACGGGTTCTGCCTTCTTCACGTCAGGCACTTGTTCCGCCGCGGCTGCATAAGCCTTTTCGGCAAGTGCCTCATCCTTTGCATCGTCCTTCCCGGCCATCTGACTGTTCCTGCGTTTTTGCCGAAAACTCGTACCGAATGGGTCTGGACGGAGCCGCAGTCGCCTGGGGACCACTTTGGGGATCGTTCCGCTCACCCTGACGGGCCAGCCGCGACATCCACGTGATCGAAGCGCCATGCCGGCCCGCGTTCACTGCAAGTCTGGAATTCCTGCGATTCGAAATCTTGTTTTGTTGCATTGCACAATATGGCTTCCGGACGATGAAGTCAATCACCCCATGCTGCAGTGCAGCATAAGCGATCTGGCTGGAGGCGGGACAAGGTTACCGACCGAGATCCAGGCGACGGGATGATCGCAAGACCGGCCTTGACCGGCCTTGACCGCCCATCACCGCCTCCCCGTAGGCAACCGGTCATGCCGCTCATAACGCCTTGAATCCCGCTCTTATACCGCGACTGCAACGAAAATGGAGCGAGCGCCGCCGGCCGGCGGCACGGCAGGATGGCGCCGCACCGCAGCGACCGCCCACATCGACCAGCACACATCGACCAGCCACATCGACCAGCCACATCGACCGTGCGCACAGGCCCCGCCGCCAACCGCATGCCCGATGCCCGCTGCGACACGGCGCACCCGGCGCAGGGCGAATCGTTGGCCGGGATTCAGGCCGGGCCGGGGAGCGGGTCGGGGAGCGGGCCGGTGCCGCGCAATTCGCCGCGCGCGAACCGCGCAGCGGCGGCTTAGCGCTGGGTGACGTAGCGCCCGGGCGCGTCCTCGATCACCTTGTCGCCGCGCCCGCCCGGACGGCGCTTGCCGCGCGCCGCCACTTGCACGGGATCGCGCGCCTGCAACCACGCCGCCCAGTGCGGCCACCAGCTGCCGGGATGCTCGCGCGCCCCTTCGACAAAAGCCTCCAGCGTGTCGGCACCGGCGTCGTTGGTCCAGTACTGGTACTTGCCCGCCGACGGCGGATTGACCACGCCGGCAATGTGCCCCGACCCCGCCAGCACAAAGGTCGAGGGGCCCGCCAGATAGTGCGTCAGCTTCCAGACGCTGCGCGCCGGCGCGATGTGATCCTCGCGCCCGGCCTGGATATAGGTGGGCGTGGTGATGCGGTGGAGGTCGATCGGCACCCCGCCGGCCTGCAGCGAATCCGCCACCACCAGCCGGTTGTCGCGATAGAGATCGCGCAAGTAGCTGCGGTGCCAGCGGGCCGGCAGGTTGGTGACGTCGCCGTTCCAGTGGAGCAGGTCGAAGGCCGGATAGTCCTCGCCCAGCAGGTAGTTCTTCTCCACCGTGCTCCAGATCAGGTCGTTGCCGCGCAGGATGTTGAAGGTCGCGGCGAGATAGCGGCCGTCGAGATAACCTTCGGGCGAGAGCTTGCCGATCGCCTCGATCTGCTGGTCATCGATAAAGTTGCGCAAGTCTCCCGCATCCTCGAAATCGACTTGCGCGGTAAAGAAGGTGGCGCTGGCGACCTTGTCCGCCTCGCCCTTGCGCGCCAGCACCGCCAGCGTGGCGGCCAGCGTGGTCCCGGCGACGCAGTAACCGATGGTGTGCACCGAGGGCACGCCAAGCCGCGCGCGCACCGCGTCGATCGCCTCGATCTGGGCGGCAATGTAATCGTCCCAGACCAGATCGGCCATCGCCGCATCGGCGGACTTCCACGAGACCATGAACACGCTCACGCCCTGCTCCACCGCCCAGCGCACGAAGCTCTTCTTGGCGTTGAGGTCGAGGATGTAGAACCGGTTGATCCACGGCGGGAAGATCAGCAGCGGGGTCTTGAGCACCTTGTCGGTGGTCGGTGTGTACTGGATCAGCTGGTAGAGCGGCGTCTCGAACACGACCTTGCCCGGTGTCACCGCGATGTTCTCGCCCAGCACAAAGGCACCGGGGCGGACATGGGTGAGCTGGCCCTTGCGCATGTCGTCGAGCAGGTTCTCGAAACCGCGGATCAGGCTTTCGCCCTGCGAGCGGCGCGCGGCCTCCAGCGCCACCGGATTGGTCATCGGGAAATTCGCCGGGCTCAGCGCATCGACGATCGCGCGGGTGGCGAAGAGCAGCTGTGCCTTGCGCGCGGGCTCCAGTCCTTCGGCCTTCTCGGCCAGGCCGACCAGCTGCTCGCTGAGCATGAGGTAGAGCTGGTGGATCACCGCGAAGAACGGCTGGCGGCGCCATTCGGGATCGGCAAAACGGCGATCGGCACGCGGCAGCACCGGCTCGGCGGCGGCACCTTCCCCCGCGCCCTGCCCAGCGTCCTGGCCTGCCCCCTGGCCTGGGGCTGTCGCCGCCGGGCCGAGGCCGTACTGGCCCAGCACCCCGTTGATGAGTTGCGCCGCCTCGTTCCACAGCCGCTGCTGCACTTCGGGATCGGCGAGCGGCAACTGGCGCACGACGGCCTCGGCGCTCGCCACCCACTTGACCGGATCGGACCAATGGCCCTTCCCGTCCCTGGCCTTGCCGAGCTGCTCGACCTGGAAATCGGTCCAGATCGAATGCATGCGCCCGGCGATCTCGGCCCAATGGACCGCGCTCTCCGCCTCGGGAGAGCCCTCCTTGGGAACGAGGCCGCCGAAAAGGTCGGTCACCTGACTGGCATGATCCTGGAAAATTCGGGTCATCAGATCGGTGGCGTCGGTCGCCATGTGCGGTCGAACTCCGGCTCGGCGGGACCCGCTGCGAATCCCCTCTGCCTCATTCCTATCCACTGCATCGCCCGCCGCCAACCGGCCAAAACTTGCGCGATCCCCGGAATTCCCATCACACGATTGCGCAAGCACCATTTGCGCGGAGGGTTTATTCCCCTACAGGGACCGGCACGGCACTTCTCGCCGTGTGTTTTATGGATTCTCAGAGGTCATGGAAGACGAGTTCTACCGCATCAAGCGCCTGCCGCCCTACGTTATCGCCGAAGTCAACGCGATGCGTCATGCGGCACGCCAGGCCGGTAGGGACATCATCGACCTCGGCATGGGCAACCCCGACCTGCCGCCGCCTGCCCACGTGATCGAGAAGCTGTGCGAAGTCGCCCAGAAGGAAGACGCGCACGGCTATTCGGCCTCCTCGGGCATTCCCGGCATCCGCCGTGCCCAGGCCAACTACTACGGCCGCCGCTTCAACGTCGATCTCGATCCCGAGACCGAAGTGGTGATGACGATGGGGTCGAAGGAAGGCCTCGCCAGCCTCGCCACCGCGATCACCGCGCCGGGCGACGTGGTGCTCGCGCCCAACCCCAGCTACCCGATCCACACGTTCGGCTTCATCATCGCCGGGGCGACGATCCGCTCGGTGCCGACCACGCCGGACGAGCGCTACTGGGAATCGCTGAACCGCGCGATGGCCTTCACGGTGCCGCGCCCCTCGATCCTGATCGTCAACTATCCCTCGAACCCGACCGCCGAGACGGTGGACCTCGCCTTCTACGAGCGCCTGGTCGCCTGGGCGAAGGAGAACAAGGTCTGGATCCTTTCCGACCTTGCCTATTCGGAACTCTATTTCGACGGCAATCCCACGCGCTCGATCCTCGAAGTGCCCGGCGCCAAGGACGTGGCGGTGGAATTCACCTCGATGTCGAAGACTTTCTCGATGGCGGGCTGGCGCGTCGGCTTCGCGGTGGGCAACCCCAAGCTGATCGCGGCGCTCAAGCGCGTGAAGTCCTACCTCGACTACGGCGCCTTCACGCCGATCCAGGCCGCGGCCTGCGCGGCGCTCAACGGCCCGCAGGACATCGTCGAGAAGAACCGCAACCTCTACCAGAAGCGCCGCGACGTCATGGTCGAGGCGTTCGGCCGCGCCGGCTGGGACATCCCCAGCCCCAAGGCCTCGATGTTCGCCTGGGCGCCGCTGCCGCCGGCATTGAAGGAAATGGGCAGCCTGGAATTCTCCAAGCAATTGCTCACCCATGCCGAAGTCGCGGTGGCGCCGGGCGTGGGCTACGGCGAGGACGGCGAAGGCTTCGTGCGCATCGCCATGGTCGAGAACGAGCAGCGCCTGCGCCAGGCCGCGCGCAACATCAAGCGCTACCTCGTCTCGATGGGCGTCAACACGCCGGCTGCCTGATGGAACCCGGCACGGTTCGCCCGCCCGGCGAACCGTGCCGCCCCCCCCTCACACACACGGTGCCTTCGCATCGGAACAGATAGCCGGGGGCAAAAGCCAAGTCACCGTTACAGGCGCCTTGCCATTGTCCGGATTTTGCCCGAACAGCCCTGCAATTTTGTACTACTGTAAAATAATAGGTATTGTTACCGGAGCGCCTCTCCCCCCAAAAAGCGCTCATCGGTTACATCTGCCATAGCGGAATTGGGGGGCCAATGACCTATCTGGGCAAGAGCGAATGTCACGCGCCACGCTTTCGCTGGCTGGCGAACAGGGCAATCCCGACGCAGCTTGACCTGCGTCGATGCGGCTGGATCCTGGAGCCCGAGATCCAACCATCGCCGGACTGCATCGGCATGATCGACGCCTGCGGCATGGAAACCGGGCAATGGCTGCCCGTGCTGGAAACCCTGCGGCCGGACGTGCGGCGCACCGTGCTGGTATCCGGGGTCAGCGACCCTTCGGAGCGCACCGCGCTGCTGCATGTCGGCTTTGGCGATGTCCTCGCGGCAACAACGGACATCGACGAACTGGAGGCCCGGGCCAATCGCCTGGCCCAGTTCGCGCAGTGCCTGCCGCGCCGCCGCCGGATCGGCCGCCTCACCCTCGACCTGCTGGCCCGCGAGGCCTTTGGCGACGGCGAACCGCTGAACCTCAACCCACGCGAATTCGCGCTGATCTGGCGCCTGGCGGATTCGCTGGACGAGACGGTCAGCAAGGAAACGCTGATCTACGACGTCTGGCGGATGGGTTTTGTGCCCGAAACCAACAGCGTGGCCGTCCACATGTCGCGCCTGCGCCGCAAGCTCGCCTTTGTCGGGCTGGCCGGGATCATCGAAACCTCGCCCAACGGCGGCTACCGCCTGACATTGCCGCGCCCGGATGCAGGCGTGAACGAAACGCGCAGCGCGCCGCGCAGCGCTGCCCTGGCGAACCTGTAAGACCGGCAGCACACCGACCGCGGATCCCCCATGCGCCGGCATGTCGCGGCGCATGGGCCGGGGCGATCACCCCTTGCGGGCCAGCGCCGCGAGGTCATCCGGTGTATTGACGTTGGGGATAGCGATCCCCGCCTCGACCAGACGTGCACCGGCAAGATCGGCAAAGCGCCGCATCGAATGGCGGTCCTCGCTATGCAGCAGGGCCTCGAGCACCCCCGTCGCGGAGGTGGGCCAGATGCCGATCACCGGCTGCGCGGCCAGACACGCGGGCGCCGGCCCCAATCGTTCGAGCAAGTCGTCCGGCAGGAATGCGGCATCGACACTGCAACTCAGGACATGGTCATACCCCTCGTCCTGCGCATGACGCATGGCGGCGGCAAGCCCGCCCAGAGGCCCCATGTCCGCGCGCGGCCAATCCGGCAGGGTCGGCGCCGGGGCGGTTTCCCGCCCGGTCACCACGACATGCTCGCACCACCCCGACAGGGCATCCACCGCCAGGGCCAGAAGGCTGTGGCCGTCGAGCTCGGCCAGCGCCTTGTCGCTGCCGAACCGGCTCGACCGGCCACCTGCAAGAACCGCTCCGAGAATCATGAAAAGATGCTCCGTGAAGGCAGGGAACAGCCCCCTCATGACCATCTAGCGCGAACTTCGGGGCAGGCGGAAGTGCCGATTGCAGCCGCTGGTGCGCTTCCCGCGGGCGATATTGATGCGGACAGCGGCAAGGAAATCCACCGAACAAGCGAATCCCCGGTTGCGCCCGACGGATTCCGTTGTTAGGGGCGCACTCCTCCACACCGGATGGCCCGATGGCGGAGTGGTGACGCAGCGGACTGCAAATCCGTGCACGCCGGTTCGATTCCGGCTCGGGCCTCCATTTCTCCGTTTGAAGACGTCCGGTAACGTCCACCAAACGGCTGTTTTTCGGCATTTTTTCTGATATCATCTCCCGCAGCGGTTCGGACGGTTCCACCTGCATCCGGGTACAATGATGGTACGGATGATGGATCGGACCCCGAACATGGATTCGGAGGTCCATCAATGTCGGACGGTGCGAAACGCAAGACGGGCCTGACCGCAAACGCGGTGAAGCACGCGAGACCCAAGGATAAGGATTACAAGCTGTCGGATCGCGATGGCCTTTACCTTCTCGTGAAAACCACCGGCATCCGATACTGGCGAATGAACTACCGCTTCGGCGGACAGCAACGGACCTTGTCGTTCGGGCGCTGGCCGGAGATTCTGCTGGGCGATGCGCGCGAGCTACTGCTCGAAGCGCGCCGCAAGCTCGCCAAGGGGCTTGATCCGCTTGAACAAGCCAAGCT
Organism: Sphingomonas sp. IC081; assembly: GCF_006874585.1. Taxonomy (GTDB): domain Bacteria; phylum Pseudomonadota; class Alphaproteobacteria; order Sphingomonadales; family Sphingomonadaceae; genus Novosphingobium. The sequence continues at coordinate 233,250 of NZ_CP029761.1, read as the reverse complement.
GGACAAGATCGCCAAATCGATCGCTGCCACCAACACGTTCCAGGCTGTGGCGGAGGAATGGCTTGAGAAGATCGAGAAGGAAGGTCTCGCCGCCATTACCCTCAAGAAAGCCCGCTGGTTGCTGGCGCAAACCTACCCGGCCTTGGGTAAACGTCCGATTTCCGAAATCACCGCCCACGAATTGCTGCTTGTTCTCAAGAAGGTCGAGGCGTCGAAGCGGTACGACACCGCTAATCGGATCCGCAGCACGTGCAGCCAAGTGTTCCGCTATGCCATCGCCACGGCACGGGCCGAGCGGGACATCTGCTCGGACCTGCGCGGTGCGCTCGTCACCCCGCGCACCACTCACCGCGCTGCGATCACGACCCCAACGGAAGCAGGCGGACTGCTTCGTGCGGTCGAGGACTACGACGGCAACGATCTGACCCGGATCGCGCTGCGCCTGCTGCCCCACCTGTTCGTCCGCCCTGGCGAGCTGCGCTGGGCGGAATGGAGCGAGTTCGATTTCGACAAGGCGGTCTGGACGATCCCCGACCACAAGATGAAAATGCGCCGCCCTCACGCGGTGCCGCTTTCACGGCAGGCCTTGGCGATCATCGGTGAAATCGAACACGACGCCCGCTACAGCGCTTTCCTGTTTCCGTCGCTGCGGGCGCTCGACCGCCCTATGTCGGACAACACGATCAACGCCGCATTACGCCGGTTGGGTTTCAGCAAGGATCAGATGACCGGTCACGGCTTTCGCGCCATGGCCGCCACCTTGCTCAACGAGATGGGCATCTGGAACCCCGATGCCATCGAACGCCAACTTGCCCACGCGGACGGCAACTCGATCCGCCGCGCTTACGCCCGTGGCCAGTATTGGGAAGAGCGGGTGCGCATGATGCAGCACTGGTCCGACTACATCGATCAGCTGCGCGACGGCGCAACCATCCTGCGTCCCAAGTTCGGCCACAGCGCATCATAACAGCCCTTGCCTCGCGCGCTCGATCAGAGCGCGCAGGCTCGCTACCGGGACCAGAGTGCACCGGCCGATTTTGACCGTCTCCAGATCACCAGAAGCGATCAGTTCATAGAGCTTGGATCGCCGGATACCGGTCAACCGAATGGCATCCGCGATCCGGACGGAGATTGGCTCGAGCGCGGTTTCTGTCACAGTGGGCTTGGCAAATGGCTGCGCGAGCTGCTCGCTCTCGCGCAACATTGATCCTGCTCGCCGGATCATCGCCCCTGCTCCAGGTCGGCCTCTGTTACCTTGCGCCGGTGTGCTTCGTGGACCCGGCCGCGAAGGGATTTGTCCGGATGTTCGAGAAGCAGGCCATCGAGCGCGACGGTAATGAAGGTCAACTGCCGGTTGATATGCTCGACGTTCCTGCGGCCTTCCTCCCGGAACTCCTGGCCCTGAAACAGGTCCGTTACGATCGCGCCGATCCACTGGCTACGGCTCTGCTTGGCACGGTTGGCCTCATCCTGAACCCAGGCAGCAACATGCTTGGGCAGGTAGGTTTGGATGGAAACATTGCGTGTCATGTTGGACCCCATGGTGGTGGAGCCTGGAACACACTGCGAAAGGCACGAATGTTCTACTTATGTTCAATTCGGACGTCAAGAGACTTGCGAATGTCGGAAATCCGCCTTTTTCTCGATCAACTGATTTGCCGTCGAAGGCTTCATGCTTGGCAAGTCAGAATTGACTGAGAAGCTGCCATGTTGAATAAATGCCATATTATGATTTTATATCAGTTGCTTAACCGATGCGATTTGTCGCGTAGGGTGTGCCGGTCAAGCCGGTTTCAAAGTGCGTCTGTTTATCCAGCTTTTCAGGCTCATCGACTGTCGAGTTATGGTTCTGATTCCGGTGGGATTTCGCGCAAATGAGCGGCATCCGAGCGATCAGACCACGGTGAAAGTTTTCGGCACAGTTCGTTTGAGTACACCCCCTTTGTTCGCGATTGGGGACCAAATAGCCATCATTGAATAGCGATCCCGTCGTACCGGGATGCGATTCTTGTCACCAACTTCGACGTATCGCCAGAAGGCCTTCTCTGCAGACATCTGGTCGATTCTAATCGGAGATTACAAGGCCTCGAAGTTTCACGCCTAGCCGAAAGCCGACGCCCGAGACAGCGCATCCGGCATTGATACGATAACCAAAGCCTATTTCAGCTTCCACGCGCTCGCTGGCTAAGGCAGCGCATCGCCCCTAACGCGAAGGACCTGCTGTGATACGCCGCTACCTGCCCATCGCCCTGACGCTGTATATCGCGTTTGTGTTCATCCAGTCGCTGTTCTTCAAATTCAGCAATTCGCCGGAAACGCAGTATATCTTTGGCACGCTGGAGGCTTGGGGGGCTTCGCTCGGGTTCGCTGGCCTGTTCGCGCCGTCCGGCATTTTTTCGCAATATGTGGTCGGCACGGGGGAATTGATTGCCTCGGCGTTGCTGCTGGCGGGGCTGTCCCTGCGGTTGCGCGTCTTGCGCCCCGTTGGGGCCTTGATGGCAATGGGGGTAATTTCGGGGGCGATTGTCTTTCACCTTTTCACACCGCTGGGCGTTTCGGTGCTCAACACCGATGGCACCCACGATGGCGGCGAATTGTTCGCGCTGGCTTGCGGCGTGTGGGTGGCGGCGGCGCTGCTATTGTGGCTGAGCCGGGACACCATTGCCCAGACGGCACTGCGCCTGCGCGGGCGCGGCTAAGATGCTGGCCGACCTGTTGACCTTGGCCCAGCACCAGCCGTGGTTGCTGGGGCTTGGGCTGTTCGCAGCGACATTCATCGCAGAGGATCTGGCGACGATTGCCGCCGGAGTGCTGGTTGCGCAGACCCCGGCCGATCCGGTCATTGCGGTCGCAGCGGTCATCCTGGGCACAGCCACGGGCGACCTGGCCTTGTACGCCGCAGGCCGGTGGGGCGCCGGCACCGGCATTGGCCGAAAGTTGCGTGCCCGGCCTGACGTGCGGCGGGCAGAAAGCTGGATTGCGGGCCGGGTGCTGGCCTTGGTGTTCGCGGCCCGGTTCCTGCCCGGATCGCGATTACCAATCTACACCGCCAGCGGGTTGATCGCTGCGCCCTTTGCGCCTGTGGCCGCCATTATCGTGCTCACCACGCCGCTTTGGACCGGCGGGTTGTTTGCAATCGCCTGGCTTGCCGGAGCGGCGGAGGCGCAGCATCTCTTGGCGGCAGCACTGCCTGCCGGAGTGGTGCTGGCAGCAGCGGCGCTGCTGGCGCCGCGCTGGTTTTCAGGCCCACGCCGAGGCCCGGCACTGACATGATCGGCGCTACGCGATGAATGACGGATTCCTGAATCTTGCGATCACCACCTCTTCGGCAGCCGCAACCGCTGCGATCCATCAATTTGCCGAAGAGTTGCTGAGCCACGGCGCCGGGGCGAGGGTGATCTTCGATGCAACCGAGGCAGATGCGGAATGCGCGCTGGCTTACGCCTATGCGGCGGCGCTGTTCCTCACCCAGCTTACCCGCGAAGGCCAGACGCAGGCCGCACCGCACCTTGCGGCTGCGCAGCGACTAAAGGGCCGGTGCAACCCGCGCGAAGCCATGACCCTCGCAGCCATTGCCCACTGGTGGGAGGGCGATGAGCGTAGCGCTGTCGCTGCTTGGCGCGAGGTGCTCATTTTAGCCCCGGAGGATCTCGTCGCTGCCAAGTTTTGCCAGATCCTCGAATTGTCGATCGGCGACGTCCGCGGCATGGTGCACTCAGCGCAATTCACCAACGCGATCGCGAAGCCAAGTGGCTATGCTGGCGGATTGCTTGCCTTTGCCCTGGAACAGGCGGGAGAGGCTGAAACGGCGCTTCGCTACGCGCGGCAGGCGGTCGCACGCAATCCCGACCGCGATCCCTGGGCACAACATGCTGTCGCCCATGCCCTCGCTGCGCTTGGCCAACCGTGCGAAGCCCGGTCGTTTCTTCAGGATCATTCCGGCAGCTGGGAGCGATGCTCATCATTCATGCTGACCCATAACTGGTGGCACCTTGCACTGATTGAGCTGGACTTTGGCGATCCAGACCTCGCTTTGGCCATTTATGATCAGCGCGTTTGGGGCGTGCGAAAGGGCCACACGCAAGACCAGATCAATGCCATTTCGCTGCTGATGCGGTTGGATCTGCGCGGCGTCGTTCCCGCCGCGCGGTGGTCAGACATTGCCCATGTCATCGGCGACCGCGTGGATGATCGGATCAACGGCTTTCTCGATCTGCACTATCTGATCGCCTTGCTAAAAAGTGGCCACTCTGCCGAAGCGCAACGGCTCGAACGGGCGTTGCACGAGCGATCCGAAACATTCGGACTGGCTCGAGGCATCGCGCTGCATGCGCGCGGAGATTATCCGGCTGCAGTCGCAGCATTTAGCGAGGTTGAAGGGCGCGTTCATCGCGTTGGCGGCAGCAATATCCAACGCCAATTGTTCGCTGCGATCCATGCCGACAGTATTGCCCGCTCACAGCAACACACGCGCTTCCTTGAGTCGGAGCATGAAAATGCCTCAGGATAGCGAACCCACTGCCCTGCAGGCGATGCCCGCGTTCGGCGGCGGCCCGCCCCTGTCGCATTTCGAATTCTGGCCGGCCTGGCTGTTTTATGCGCCGGTGTGGCTGTGGATCGTGGGGCTGATGGTGCGATATCGCAGCATCCGTCTGCCGCTCATCGCCAATGTCGGGTTTCCGGCGGGAGGGTTGGTCGGAGAACGCAAAAGCGAGCTGTTCGCGCGCCTGACGGGGCCAGAGCGGGCGCATCTGCCCGGATATGTGGTAGTCACACGCACGTCTGAGGAGCCCCACGCCGCCCTGCCGCAGATCACGGCACAACTGGCCGCCGCCGGACTCGAATATCCGTTGGTGGCCAAGCCTGACATTGGCTGCCGCGGGGCCGGGGTGCAGCCGATCCGGGGAGCCAACGATCTGGCCCGCTATCTCGAAGACTTTCCCTGCGGCGAGACATTCCTGCTGCAACGCATGGTCGATGTGGAGGGCGAGGCGGGTGTGTTTTACGTTCGCCAGCCCGGTGCCAGCCGTGGCCGCATCGTCTCGCTAACGCTGAAGTATTTTCCCAAGGTTACGGGTGACGGTCATTCCACCTTGCGCGAACTGATTGAGAGGGATCCGCGCGCAGGCCGGGTGCCGCAACTCTATCTGGCACGGTTCCGGCATCAGCTCGACGATGTGCTGCCTGCCGGCACTGTTCAGAGGCTGGTGTTTTCGGGAAGCCATTCGAAGGGCGCGATCTTTCGCAATGGCGCGGCCCATATTGCGCCGGCCATGGAGACTCGGTTTGATCGGATTGCCGATGCCATTCCCGGCTTTCACTTCGGACGCTTCGACGTGCGCTTTGCTGATTTCGCCGCGTTCCAGCGCGGTGAGGATTTCGCGATCATCGAATATAATGGTGCAGGCGCAGAAATGACCCACATCTGGGATAGCCGCATGAGGTTGGGCGAAGCGTGGTGGACCCTGTGCCGACAGTTCTCGCTGCTGTTCGCCATCGGCGCAGCCAATCGCAAGCGCGGCGCCCGGCCCGAAAGCTGGCGGGCGTTCTTGCAGCAATGGCAGCGTGAAAAATCACTGGTTGCGCGCTATCCCATCACGCGATGACATTGCCCCCGCCGATCGATTGGCCCGCTGCGGGCATAGGCCAAGGACAGGACTTGCCCGCCGAGCGCCGTGTCACGCGGGACAATTGGCGGATCTATCCTTACTCCCGGTGGGGGTTCCAGCATACGCGGGAATTGGTTCCGTCGCGAGCCTTGCGGCCAAGCCCGTCGCCGCGCGCGCTGACCGTTCAAGCCGCCCCGCTCGACCAGCTATGCTTCGATGATGAGGCTGGTCAGCCGATGACCTGGGCCGAATTTGAACGCCGTACCTATTGCGACGCAATGATCATCCTGAAGCAAGGCGCGATCATCCACGAAGCCTACCACAACGGCATGACCCCGGCGACGCCGCACCACAGCTTCTCGGTCAGCAAATCCTTTGTCGGACTGCTGGCGGAAATGCTGATCGCCGATGGCACGCTCGACAGCGCGGCACCTGCCGCGCTTTATGTGCGGGAATTCTCGCAAACCGCCTTTGCCGCTGCATCCGTCCGCGATCTGCTGGACATGACCGATGGCGCCGCGTTCGACGAGGATTACGCCAATCCCGATGCCATGGTGCACCGCTATTCGGCCAGTTACTGGTCGCCCGCGCAGGCCAATTTCGGCGCACGCGCGGCGCTGCTGCAATTCACGCATTGCGACCATCCGCCCGGCTGCGGCTTTGCCTATCGCACCCCGGTGGCCGATGCGCTGGGCTGGGTGATTGCGCGCGCGAGTGGGCAGCGGCTGGCCAATCTGTTTGCGCAGCGGCTGTGGCATCCCGCCGGTTGCTGCGACGACGGGCATATCCTCGTTGATCTGGCGGGCGACGAAATCGCCGCCTCCGGGCTCAATGCAACCGCGCGCGACATGGCGCGCCTCGCATTGATGGTGGCTGAGGGCGACCAGATCCCAAGCCCCGCCCGCGCCAGCATCGTGGGTGGCGGTGACCGCCAATTGTTCGCCGCGTCCAGCTATGTCGCGCGTTCGGCGGGTTCCTATCGCAGCCAATGGTGGGTGTCGCATGACGCCCATTCGAGCATCAGCGCGCTCGGCGTGTTTGGCCAAAGGGTTCTGATCGACATGGACACCGGGCTGATCATGGTGCGCTTCGGCTCGCATCCGCTGGCCTCCAATCTCCACACCGATGGGCTGCACCGCTTGGCGATGGATGCCTTGCGGCGCTTCCTCGCCTAAGGCGGTGCAGCCCCCGATCAATACATGTGCTGACCGCCATTGATGCTGATGGTCGATCCGGTGATGAAGCCGCTTTCCTCCGCGCACAGGAAGTCCACCATGCGCGCAATTTCATGCGCTTCGCCCAAGCGGCCAACCGGGATCTTGGCGATGATCTTGGCGAGCTGTTCCTCGGGAACCGCCGCGACCATGTCGGTGGCGATATAGCCTGGCGCGACCGTGTTGACGGTGACGCCATAGCGCGCCGTCTCCTGCGCCAAGGCCTTGGTGAAGCCATGCAATGCTGATTTCGCGGCTGAATAATTGACCTGGCCAAACTGGCCCGCCTGCCCATTGATCGATCCGATATTGACGATCCGCCCCCAGCCGCGTTCGCGCATACCGGGCAAGACCGCCTTGACCATGTTGAAGCTGCCGCCAAGGTTGGTGTCGACGACCGCGTCAAAATCCTGCCGCGACATCTTCAGCACCGAACTATCGCGGGTGATCCCGGCGTTGTTGATCAGAACATCAACCGGGCCATGGGAGGCGGCAATCGCACCCGCAGAAGCCTCGCATGCCTCATGATCGGCAACATCCCATTGAAAGATCGCGATCCCCGTGCGCTCGGCAAAAGACCTCGCGCGTTCAACATTGCCGACATAGCTGGCCACAACCCGGTAGCCTGCATCGCGCAGAGCGACACTCACAGCCTCACCGATTCCCCGGGTTCCGCCCGTAACAATTGCCACGCGCCCCATTGTTTCTTCTCCCTTGACTTTGATTCTTTGCAGAAGGGTCGTCGGGCAGGCCGCCCATAGAAGGCGCGCCCGACGACCCTCCGACCCGCGTTACGCGTCCTGCGACGGCTCCATGCTCTTGGCGGTGGCCAACGCCTGCTGCTGCAATGGCGCGAAAATCCCGCCCATCGCGGCGAACATCGCCTGAGACAGGCGAGCGGTCTCACCAATCGCGGCAGCGAATTCCGCGCGGGCAAAATCGCCCTGCATTTGCACCAGCTCGGGCACCGACTTGGCCTCGGTCAACGCCCGTGCGGCGGCGGTGGTGCGGTCAGCGCGCTGCTTGGCATAATCGGCCACGTCCCGGGCGATGGCTTCCAACGCGCCAGAGGCCATGCGCGAGGATTCGAGCAGGGCATCGACATTGCTGCGCGACGTTGCAGCCGCGACATCGACCGCCTTGAGGCCCATCTCCATCGCTTCGCGCGATTTGGCGGCGACGTCTTCAAACCGGGTTTGGGCCATGGTCATCGCCTGCTGGGCCGATGTCGTCAGCATTGCGGCCGGCGTGGGCTGGGCTGCTGGTTCCGCCGGGGTAGTAGCTTTTGTAGTGTTGGCCATCGGGTCATCCTTTCCTGTTATTGAACGTGCTTCTCGTGATGACGCAGAGAGGGGGCTCTGCGCCTTTCACCGCTTGGTGAAATGCTGATTGTTTCTGCGACGGGGCCGCTTTGCCGAGGCTGAAGCGGATCGCCCGCGTCAGGCGCTCGGGACGTCCATCATTTCGCCAGCGACGGACTCGTGGAGGATGAACCCTTCCAGCGGATCGCTCGCGTCACGCCAGGGTGCTTTGGCAAGCATCTCGCTGGTGTGGGCATAGCCGGCGTCCCACCGTTCACGAATGCCGCGCGGGCTAAAGTCGACATCCTTGGTGTGATCTTCATGGTCGAGCTGCGGCGCAAGCAAGCGGACCACATGCATCCGGGTTGAGCAGCCATAGCAGGTCAGCTTGGAGAGCTCGTCAGCGGGGATAGTTCCGGCTGGTACCAACCCCGCAAGCTCCTGAACGACATGCCGCAGCTTGTGCAGCTGACGCTGGCGCTTGATATGCGCGTGGGCGCGGCTGGAATACTGGATGTCTTTCTGCCGGTTGGTGACTTCCCAGATCGATTTGGGTTCGCTGCCATGCGGGTTCCACAGGTGGACCGCGAAAACGAGGGCGTCTTGTCGGGGGTTGTCATCAAACACGACCTCGACCGGCGTGTTCGAGACGATGCCGCCATCCCAATACAACTCGCCGTCGATGCGAACGGCCGGGAAGGCGGGCGGCAATGCCCCTGATGCCAGAATGTGGCGGATATCGATGGGCATGTCGCGCGAGTCAAAATAGTGCATGTCGCTGGTGCGGACATTCGCCGCGCCAACGGTCAGCCGGGTTGGCCCTGAGTTGATCAGATCGAATTCGACCAGATCGGCCAGCGTATCGCGCAGGGGCTGCACCGAGTAATACCCGGCAGCCTCTGGCCCCAGCGGCATCCGCTGACCCATGAACGCCAGCGGATTGGGCGCGAAAAAGCCGGGAATGCCCTGCATCACCGCGCTCATCGTGCGCAGCGGGCTGAACAGATTGGCGAAGGGCCCGTCAAACATCTGCCCATGCTCGACCCGGCTCCAGAACTCGCGCAGCTTGTCCAGTCGGTCGGCGGGCGCGCTGCCGGCAATCAGGGCGGCATTGATCGCGCCAATCGAGGTGCCGATCACCCAGTCGGGTTCAACCCCGGCTTCATGCAGCGCCTGATAGACCCCGATCTGATACGCTCCCAGCGCGCCGCCACCCTGAAATACGAGCACGGTCTGCCCGAGGCCGGCGATTTCTTTCTTCAAGTTCTTCGTCATGATTAATCCCTTCGCGAATTCAAAAGCTAAGCGGTCGCAGTGCCGGACGGGGCACCAGCGTGGCGGGCAGATCAGGCGCGACATCGCCGGTGATGAGCCGCGCGCCGCGGGCAAATGTCAGGTAGTTCCAGAACCAGCTGGCACCGACCACGAAGCGGTTGCGAAAGCCCGACAGGAACCAGATGTGGGCCACACACCACAACAACCAGGCGACATGGCCTGACACTGTGACGCGGCCAAAATCTGCCACTGCGTGATTGCGGCCAATCGTCGCCAGATTGCCGTAATCGCGGTAGGTAAACGGCTGGAGCGGCTGACCTTTCAAGCGCGCCTTGATGCACTTGGCGACATGTTCGCCCTGCTGCTTGGCGACCGGCGCCACACCGGGCAGCATTCGTCCCGTGGCATCGGTGCAGGCCGCCGTGTCACCGATGACAAACACATTGTCCCGGTCCGGCACCAACTAATCGGGGCCAACGATCACCCGGCCCGCCCTGTCGCCCGGAACATCAAGCCATTCCGCCGCGCGCGATGCCTGCACCCCGGCGGCCCAGATCGCGGTCCCGGCCGGGATGAATTCCTGGCCGACCGTCACGCCCATTTCATCGACGGCCTCAACCTTCTGGCCGAGCCGGACTTCCACGCCCAGTTGCTCGATCGACAATTGGGCCTTGGCCGACAGGCTCTCTGGGAAGCCGGGCAATAGCCTGTCACCGCTCTGGACGAGGATCACCCTCGAGCAATGCGGCGTGATGGTGCGGAAATCATTCGACACCGAACGGCGGGCAAGCTCCGCGATCGCGCCCGCCATTTCGACCCCGGTCGGCCCACCGCCGATAATCACGAAGGTCAGCAGGGCATGGCGCTTGTCGTGATCCTGCTCGATCTCGGCCCGCTCCATCGCCAGCAGGATCTTGCGCCGCACTGCCGTGGCATCTTCCACCGTCTTGATGCCGGGGGCAAAGGGCGCCCAGGCATCCTTGCCGAAATAGCTGTGCCGCGCGCCGGTCGCGATCACCAGCCAGTCATACGACATCGGCTCGCAATCACCGAGGATGATCCGCGTATGCTCGGCGTCGATGCCATAAACACGATCCAGCACCACCCGGGTGTTCTTGCTGCCCTTAACGATGCTGCGGATCGGGGCCGCGATCTCTGCTGGCGAAAGGCCGGCGGTTGCAACCTGATACAGCAAGGGCTGGAACAGATGGTGGTTGCGCTTGTCGATCAAAGTGATGTCGACATCGGCATTGCGCAGACCACGCGCCGCCGCAAGACCGCCAAAGCCGGCCCCGACGATCACGACATGGGGGCGCTTGTCGGTGGTCATTGCCCAGTCCAGCCGCCATCCACCGGCAAGGCGACGCCGGTGATCGAGCGCGCAGCATCGCCGCACAGGAACACCGCAACCGCGCCCAATTCTTCAACCGTGACGAACTGTTTGGTCGGCTGGGCGGCGAGCAGGACGTTGTTGATCACATCTTCGCGGCTGATCCCGCGCGCCTTGGCGGTATCGTCGATCTGCGCTTCCACCAGCGGCGTCCAGACGTAGCCCGGGCAGACCGCATTGCAGGTGATGCCAAATTGCGCGCCTTCCAGGGCGACGGTCTTGGTCAGGCCGAGCACCCCGTGCTTGGCGGCCACGTAGGCGCTCTTGTAAGGGGAAGCGATCAGGCCGTGGACCGAAGCGAGGTTGATGATCCGGCCCCATCCAGCCGCCTTCATTGCCCCAAACGCGGCGCGGGTGGTGTGGAAGCTGGCCGACAGGTTGAGCGCCTGAATGGCGTTCCACTTATCGACCGGGAAATCTTCGATCGGGCTCACATGCTGGATCCCCGCATTGTTGACGAGGATATCAGCCTTGCCGAACTGTGCGATCGTGCTGGTCACCAGATGTGCCGCCTCGCCCCCGTCGAGCAGGTTGGCTGCGTTGTAGGCAACCTGGACATTGGCAGATTGCGCAAGTTCGCTGCGGGTTCTTTCGATATCTTCCGGATTGCCAAGGCCGTTGAGAACAATGTCCGCTCCTGCCGAGGCGAGGGCGCGGGCAATCCCGAGGCCGATCCCGCTGGTCGAGCCGGTGACAATGGCAACCCGGCCATGAAGCGGCGCGGTGGTTTGGGGCGTTGCTGAGGCTTGCATGGACATATTCCCTTGTGGTTCGATGACCGGGATATGCCGATGGTTGGCGGTTGGCTGAAATGCCGTTTGATCATCGAAGCCATGCCGACAAGCGAATGGCTGTCCCACCCTTTCAGTCCTAATTGGTAGCCTCGTCGCCGGGGACAGATAATCGCTGCCCTTGCTTCATTTGGGTGACGAACCTGTTCTATCAGAAGGAAAAACCATGAAGAAGATTCTTGCAGTAGCGACTGCGGTTGCTTTGGCCGGCATGGCCACTCCCGCTTTGGCTGGCTCGTGCCCGTTGGGCCAGGAAGGCGCCAACCCGCTCAAGGGTGCCGCGACCATGCCTTCGGACGTGACTGACTCGGTGCTCGGCACTGTCGATCTGGGCCCGGAGATCAGCGTTGCGGGCCGCAGCCTGCGTCTGCGGATGCTGGTGCTTCAACCGGGCGGCGTGGTGCCGATGCACAGCCACAAGGATCGTCCGGCGCTGATCTTCACCGCCAGCGGCTCGGTCACCGAATACAGCTCGGCCTGCAAGGTGCCGATCGTGCACAACGCTGGTGAGGTTTCCACCGAAACCAATGGTGTGACCCACTGGTGGAAGAACACCGGCACGACCGTGGCGGTGCTGTACTCTTCGGATGTGCACAATGATGAAGCGGAAACCCGCAGCGCGATGCAGTAAGACAAATAGTCTTGACGCTGCATAAAAATGGCTTGCTGGCACCTTGCAGATTTCATGCAAGGTGCCAGTCTGCTTTTGGAAAATGGATGGACTGATGGGCGCGCAGGATCGCACGCAGATGATTGAGCAAGACTCAATGCCGCACGGATTTGATCCGAGCCCGGCACGATCCGGTTTGTCTGTTCGCCTGGCGAGCGATTGTGCCGATATCGAAGCGGCACAGAAATTGCGCTGGGATGTCTTTCGCAGCGAGCTGGGTGCCAATCTTTCCCATAGCCGCGCCTTGGACATTGATCCCTATGATGCGGTTTGTGACCACTTGCTGGTGGAAGACTCCAGCGCCGGGGCCTGCCGGGTGGTGGGCACCTATCGCCTGCTGCGCCAAAGTGTCGCGCAGCGGCACTCAGGCTTCTACAGCGCGGGGGAATATGACCTCAGCCCGCTTGCAGGCGGAGCGGGTGAATTGCTGGAACTGGGCCGGTCTTGCGTTGCAGCTGGCTATCGCAACGCCGCAACCATTCAGCTGCTGTGGCGCGGGATCGCCCAATACCTTGAAGACAACCAGATCAGCATGATGTTCGGTTGCGGCAGCTTTCACGGCACCGACCCTGCACAGCACGCCGATACGCTATCCTATCTGCACCACCATCATCTCGCGCCGCCCGCCCTGAGAGTTCGGGCGTTGGAGGATCGCTTTGTCGAAATGGCCCAATTGCCGCACGGCTCCTACGATCCGCGCCAAGTGATGCGCAAGCTGCCGCCGCTGATCAAGGCCTATCTCAGGGTCGGCGCGATGGTTGGCGATGGCGCAGTCGTCGACCATGAATTCAACACCACCGATGTGTTCATCGTGATGCCCACCAGCGCCATTGCGCAGCGCTATCGGGATCGGTTTGTCGCGGCGGCATAGGCTTCCAGCATCTGCTGGCGAACGCGCGCGGCTAGAGTCTTGCGGTCGTTTTCCATTGGGGCAGGCGGCAAGAAAACGGCGCGCGCCAGCGTCATCTGCCGCGACAGACGCGCTGCGCCCGAAACCAGGTCATCATCGCCGATCCAGGCCACTTCGCGTCGGCGCTGCGGCGTTAGAGCAGTCCCATCACGGGCGAGATAGGCGAGGATGACGGGTTGGACCGCGATGGCTGCATCGGCCGCCGCGAACAGGCTGGTACGGAACGGCAGAATTCCGCTGCCATCCGAGGTTGTGCCCTCGGCACACAGGATTACCGATCGCCCCGACGCCAGCCGTTCGCGGATCGCCTCGACTTGCCCCTGAGTGCTGCCCTTGCGCTGCCGCTCGACGAACACCGGGCCAAGGCGCTGAGCCAACCTGCCGATGACCGGCCAGTTCCGCAGGTCAGCGCGAGCGACAAAATCGGCATCGAGCAGCGAGAGCATGACCGGGATGTCGGCCCAGCTGATGTGGTTCATCACAAACAGGGTACCTGCCTGCGCGGATATGCTGCCGTGCCATTCGACCGAAAGGCCGAAGCCTCGATTGATCGCCCGGAAAAATGCGCGCTCATGGCTGCGACGGTCGGCAGCCGCGCTGATCATCCATGGCGGTATACGCCAGGCCGCCGCCGTCAGCGTCGCCGCAGCCCGCGCTCGGCCAAAACTGCGCCTTGAATGATCCTTCACGGCCGCAAAAATCGGCGTTCGGCGAGGATCGCCGCCCAGATCGTCACGCACATCACCAGCACGGCAACCCACGCATAGCTCCACAGCAAGGGCAGGCCGACCAGGATCAACCCGTCATTGCTGCCAGGGATCAGCAAGCTGCCCCACCCCATCAACATGCCGCCGAGGAAGCACCGCAGCATCAAACGCCAGCTCGGCCAGCGCCAGTTGAACGCCCCGGCCGTCCAGCCGCCGATCGACGCGCCAACCAGCAATGCGAGCAGCAGCAGGCTCTGCACCACCGCCGCCGGCGCCATGCCCGCCGCAAGTTGAATGAACAGATCGGTGTAAGCCCAGGCGCCCGCGACCACGAAGAGGATCACGAAATTGATGCCGATGAAAATCGTCGCTTCATGCGGCCGCCAGACGGTTCGCCAGTGGAAACCCTCCCGGCGCGGATCGCGAAAAATCGTCACCAGTCGCCACACTGCATAGGCCAGAAACAGCGGCGCCAGCCACATCGGCAAGGTCGACGCAGGTGCCAACGTTGCCATCGGTTCCGGCCGCATCGCCGCGAAGAGCGGGGCAAATGTCACCGCTCCAACATAAAAGCCAAATGGACTGGTGAGGTAAGCAATATTGCCCGAACCAATGTGGGCGACCGAACCGAACACGCAGGCGCGGTTGATCTGCGCGCCTACGCCCAGCAACGCGCCGCCCAGCAGCGTCCAGCCGGTCAATGCAAAACCGCCCGGAAACTGCGGGAGCACGCCAAGCGCGCGCGCGGTGAGCAGCCCGCCGGCGACCCACAGCGAGGTTTCCGCCATCGCCAACAACCGGTTCGGCTTTCGGTCGTGGACAATTTCATTGACCGCCGCGACCATGCAGGTTGCGCCGCGCTGGATGGCAAAGCCCATCAGCGCGGCGCATATGGCTGCCAGGAGAAACGCCGCACTGGCAACCGGAATGGTCACCGGGTGACGCTCGACGCGATCGACATGGCAACCGCATTGGCCATCGCAAACTGCGCATCGCGGTCCTTGATGTCGAAGCGGTTGGCGATGTAGCCGAACTCGGTCCAGGCCACGCTGACGCTGCCATCGGCTTCTTCAAGGATCAGCATCCGCACCGGCCAATCGAGACCCGAGTAGGGGTTGGACGACAAGAACTGCACGCCGAGCGGCGGATTACCAAACAGGATCAAGCGCGACGGGCGAATGGTGATATCGGCGCCCGCGCCCAGCTGTGACTGGTCAATCTCGGTGAAAAACCGGATGCCCTTGTCTGCAATATCGGCCTTCAGCCGACGCACGGTCTCGTCGATGCCATACAGGCTGCGGATCCGCACAACGCCTTGCGCGGTTGCGGTCGGCGCGATCGTGGTTGCAGCAGGCTGATCAGGGGCCTGCGCGGCAACAGCGGTCGGTGCAATCATCATGATGGCGGACAGCGAAGTTAGCATTTTATTCACGGAGGGCTCCTTTACGGTTGCGAAATTGGGGCGAGGATGTGTTCCCGCGCCGCCATTTGCCCGTTCAGCCCCCGCAACTGAAATCGCATTCCGACATGACAGTCATAACCTTGCGGCATTTTCGATTCTGGCCGGGTGCTGTAGACCGTTGCCCAAACAGTATAGCCAGAGATACGATGGCAACAGGCACGGGCAGGGAAACACACATGGCGGAAACGCTGACAGCCGCTCTCGAAAGCACCTTTGAAGAAGCGCGCAACCTCTACGGCACACTTGGCGAGAAGCTTCGCTTCGTCGCCGAAAGAATGGAGGAGCTTTCACCGACTTACTGCCAGCAGGTCGATGATTTCATTCACCGCCTGGAGCAGGCCAAGGCAGGTGTCAGCGCGCCGCAGGTTGGTGAGCCGATGCCGGATTTCATCTTGCCTGACGATCAGGGCCGTTTGGTCAGCCTTCAGCAGATGCTGGAGGTGGCGCCGGTGGTGATCACTTTTCTGCGCGGGCATTGGTGCCCCTATTGCCGCCTCAACGCAATCGGCTTGTCTGGGATCGAAGAGGCAATCGCCCCGGTTCAGATCGTTGCGATATCGGCCGAAACGCAAGTCCACACCAGAGCGATGAAGACGGAATCGGGCGGGAATTTTCCGTTCCTGACCGACATTGGCAATGGCTACGCCCTGTCACTCAATCTCGCGATCTGGGTCGATGACGCCATGGCTTCGCTGATCGCGGGATTGGGTTTGGATATTCCCAAGTTTCAGAATCAGGATGGCTGGATCATGCCAATCCCATCGGTCTTTGTGGTGGCGCAAAACGGCTTAATCACGGCACGCCATGTCGATCCTGATTACCGCCGCCGGCTTGAAATCGAAGACCTTCGCATGGCAGCCGAAGCCGTAATGGCTACTCCCAGTGCTTTCCCCGTAGCAAATTGAGCAAGGCCGAGGTTTCGCGCGATTTCGGCCGCCCAGCCACCGTATAGACCGCGACGGTGCGTTCCACATCCAAGCCGGACAAGTTGAGCCTGTGCAACTGGGCCGAACGCAAGGCATGGTTGGGGGCAACGGCGATGCCGAAGCCTGCGGCTACCATGGTCTCCATATCGTGACTTGAATCAACCTCATGGGCATTGATCAGGTTGATTCCAACCGTACCGAGCCGTTCCCGTTCATAGTCCGTGAGATCGGCGCCGCTCAGCAGCAGAAACTGTTCTCCTCGGATCAGTTCGACATCAAGATCGACAGAATTGAGCATGGCCAAAGCGTGGCCGGAACCAACGACCAGCTCGAAGGATTCATTGAACATCGGCCATGCCTCAAGCCGATCCCAAGTCTCATTCAGAGGGCCACCGATGGCAATATCAACGTCGCCCGATTTCAGCATCGCCGCAATTTCCATCGCATTGCTGCGCTTCAATTTGATCTGGATGCCGGGAAAAACCGGATAGAGTTCCTGCAAAGGGCCCATGATCAGAGCGGTGTCGAGCGATCGCGCCACCGCCATGGTCAAAGTGGAAATCTGGCCCTTGCTGACAGCCTTTGCCAAAGCGGACGCTGCCAGCGCCGCTTCATGACATTGGCGCAATATCGGCAGCATCTTGTTGCCAAGATCGGTGAGATGCGTGTTGCGCCCTTCGCGCCGGATAAGATCGCCGCCCAATTCAAACTCAAGCTGCTTGATGGCCCGCGTCAGAGCGGGTTGAGTGACGTTGCACTCTTCTGCGGCGCGCGTAAAATTGAGCGTTCGCGCCACCGCAGTGAAATAGCGAACCTGCTGCATTTCCATCAGAATCTCCCCTGGCCCCATTGAACGGATGCACCGCCGACCGACCCGCGCATTCAATACGGGTGATTCCGAGCGATGCCAACCGACGAATCCCGCTGGGCGGTTAGGGCAACGACATGGCGACGTCCTTCACAACGCTGCTTGTCTGCCATCGGCTTCAAGATTGATGCCACCAGATGTCAATTGAAGTGCGGCCATCAATCTGTTTACCGTTATACTGTGCTCGACGTGATTTATCTGATATAAGCCCGCTGGCTTCGGTCCTTTTGGTAGAATGACTTGCCCTTAAGCAAGCTGACGGTTTAAAGTCGATGCAGGAGTTGTCGGCCAATAGATCACAAGACATGGCCACTGAACGATCGCAAAGTCCCACCAACGCCTTTTGATCGAACATGGACTTTGCGATCGCCATCAAGCCAGTAGGCTTTGAACCGCATCGCCGACCTGCTGCGCGGCGTCCAGCAAGTGCTCGTCATCGAAATGGGCGTAGCGCGCGGTCGACTGGTGGTTGGCATGGCCGAGCAGCCGCCCGATCATTGGCAAGGTTTCCTTGCCCATCGCGGCATGGCTGGCGAAGGTGTGGCGCAGGTCGTGGATGCGCAGTCTGCCAAGATTGGTACGCTCAAGGATCGTCCCCCATAGATGCCGGATGCAGGAGATCGGCCTGCGGTATTGGTAGTTCCAGAACAGCCACGGAATCTTCGGATGGCGAGGCAGACCGTCGATGACCTCGCGCGCCGCCGAGCCGAGCCAAACCGTGCGCGGGCCAGTCTTGCTATCGCGCAGCAGCAGGCGGTTGCCTTTCACGTCACGCCACTTGAGAGATAGGATTTCTCGGTAGCGGCAACCGGTCAGCAGCAGCAGCGTGATGACAGCACAGCCCGATCGGATCGTGAGATTGTCACTGGCGCGCAGTTCATTGAGCACTTCCCCGAATCGCGCGAGTTCGTCGGCAGATAGAAATCGCTCGCACTGCCGGCGCTTGTTCGGCCTTACTGATCGGCAGGGATTGGTGTTTTCAAGCCGGTATCCCCAGATCTCGGCCTTGTTGAGCATGTTCTTGAGGATCTCGAGTGTTCGGTTTGCCGCGCCAGGGCTGGTGCGGTTGTTGAGATCCGCGAACCACTTGGTCACATGCTCTTCGTTCAGCTCGTCAATGAAGACGCCCTTGAAGGCACCATCGAGATACTGGCGGCGATAGCCGTCATGGGTCGCAAGCGTCGATGCCTTCCACTGCGGCGACCAACGTGACCAATACTCATTCAGAAAATCGTCGAACCGGGGCGCGGAGCGGATTCGTTTGCGGTCGGTTGCCGGATCGCGGCCGACCTGCGCGTAGGCGATGATGCGCCGCGCGACCATTTGCGCCTGGTGGTGGGTAAGAACCGAGGCCGGGCCAATGGTGACAGTCCGCAGCCTGCCCGCCATGCGCGTCTGCACGATGTAGACATTGCGGCCACTCGGGTAGTGCCGGATGCCGAAGCCGTGCTCAATCCCGAGCCACGTCGTGGACCGCGCCTTGCCCTTCGGCACAAGCAGGAAGTTGACGTTCGCGCCGACCTCGGCAAGCGCCTCCTCGACGATCCGCTTGAGACTAGCGGCGGTCAAGATCGCAACCCTATCGCCCGCGCCAGCGATCCGGCGATGCGGTTGGCGGCATCACCGATCACGTCATCGGAAAGGTGGGCGTACTTGGCAGTCGTTTCGGGCAGGACATGCCCGAGCAGCCTGCCGATGGTCGCGAGCGGAACATTGTCCATGATCGCGGTCGATGCAAAGCTATGCCGCAGGTCGTGGACCCGGACATCGGGCAAGGCACAGTGCGCACGGAATGGGAGCCACCAATTGCCGAAATTGAGCGGCCCGGTCCCGGCACGGTTTGGGAAGACGAGCGTGGTGTCCTCGCGGCGGTTGATCCCTTCTAGCACTTCGAGCGCCTGGCTGTTGAGCCAGATCGTCTTTGCTCCCGTCTTGCTGTCCGGCAAGAGGAGACGCGGCGGCTGCACCCATTCCCAGCGGAGATCCTGTATCTCCCCGACGCGCGCGCCGGTAAACAGTAGTAGCCGCACGATTGCTACCTGAGCGGGATAGGCTGCTTCCTGCTCACGCAGTGCCGCACCAATCCTACGATACTCGGCTGGCGTCAGGTATCGCTCCTTCGGTTGACGTTTGTAGCGTGGCATTCCCCGACAGGGGTTGGATCCTTTGCGCCGCAAGCGGAGCGCCTCGGCATAGTTTAGTAGCGATGCCAATACCGGCAGGGCGCGATTGAACAGCCCTTCCCGCGTGCCCGCACAGTCGTCGCGCCAGCGATGAATGTCGGCGGGCAGAATGTCAGCCACCCGCATCGTCCCGAAGGTCGGTGCGATGACAGTCTTCCACGCGTTCCAGTTTCGCTTGGAGGTCGAAGCTTTCCAGACCCGCGAAAGATCGTCCCAGTAGGTGTCGACGAAATCCGACATGATTGGCGTCGCCTTGACCACCGCCCGCTTGGGCAAACCATCAAGCGCCACTTCGGCCAGCAATCGGCGGGCCTGTGTCCGTGCAAGGTCTGCCGCGAGTTCATCAGACCGCCCCAGAGTGATCCGGCGATGCTTTCCGCGATGGCGTAACCGAACGAACCAGTAGTACTTGCCGGTCGGCCTGACGCGCAGTCCGAAACCAGCCAGTTCGGTATCCCAGATGCAGTATTCGGTCTCGCGCAGCGGCAGCGTGCGCCGCGCAAAGTTGCCATCCAGCAGTGCCCGGCGCCCGGGCTTTCGCCGCGTGGGGACAATATGGCCTGCACTCATATCAAAACTGGGGTCGAAAGTCCCGGAATTCCGGTTATTTGCGGGGACCAGATGGCCTTCAGCGGCATACCCACTGCCAAGCAATCCCAACATGTCGCGAACTGATTTTACGGCATTTTTTCCCATGAGCACAGCAGTACACTGCGTAGGGTGTGCTCTACACTGTGCCCAGATGCAGAGGTAGGACCAGTCTAAGCGATCCATATTCAAGCAGCATCTGCGCTCTTGTATCGTCAAGGTGCGAAGCGGCGGTCGCGATTGAACCGGCCTGAATCGATTTGACGGGGTCGCTAAATTTGGTGACCGCTGAGATCGTCTCGTGACAGAAGCGGCCGAAGAAAAATCACGATCGGGATGTTTAATGATCCAATTCAGTATAAAAATTCTCCAAAATTTTTTCAAAAATGTGAAAAAATTTGACGCAATTATCAATTTATATTTTAAAGATCTAGATAGACAAACATTTTATTGGATATATTGGGTATTAATTGAATTAACTTTATTGAAATTAGTATGAAAGCCGAGTTTATTTCATGGAATGGCGCAGCAAATGTTCCAGTCAATCTAACGCCGAATCCTTTTGTTACCGTGCGTTAAGGGAGCGATTTTGAGCCAGATGGACTTCTGAAGGCAGTAACGCGCGGAGCATGTTTCTTGAAGACCGACCAAAGCGCTTGCTGGCTGACTATAGTTCATTAGCTTTGCGATAGCAGATGACTGCAGCCGGATGTGCCCGGTGCCATTCGCCGGCATCGCGATTACGGACATAGTGCATCCGAGAGCCTGCCTTCAGCTCGCGGCCCGGCGCGCTTCTCCGTCGGGGCCGATGACCGATTCGAGCCAGTCGATGAACGCGCGGGCCTTGCGGCTCGATTTCCGGCCAGACGGGAACATGGCCCACACTTCGACTGCAGAAAGCGCCCAGTCGGAGAGCACGGCCTTCACGGTGCCGTTTGCCAGTTCCGGAGCGAACATCAAGCGGGAGCCGAGGCCTACGCCCAGCCCTGCGAGGATACAACTGCGCATCCCTTCGCCAGCGCTTACCCGCACCACTGGCTGGATGGCGACCGAAACGCTGGCGGTGCCACGGGTGAAGGACCACGCTGTAGGGCCGTCGAAACGGCTATAGGCGATGATCCTGTGCGCCATCAGGTCCTCGGGCGTGTCGGGGGCCTGCACCTTTGCCAGATAGGTGGAGGAGGCGACGAGAATGCGTTGCGAAGTTCCCAGCCGCCTTGCCACAAGAGTGCTGTCGTTCGGCTTGCCGAGGCGAATCGCGAGATCGACGCCTTCCTCGATCAGGTCGACCCACCGGTCATCGAGCAGAAGATCCACCGTCAGGTCGGGGTGGACATCGAGGAATTCCGAGAGGCCCGGCAGGATGTGGAGCGCGGCATAAGTCGGCGGCGCGGCAAGGCGCAGGCGGCCGCCGATCGATGTTGCGGCTTCGCGCGCTGCAGCCTCTGCCTCGTCGGCATCGTCGAGAACCATGCGCGCCCTTTCATAATAGCGTTGACCTGCTTCGGTCAGGTGCTGGGCACGGGTGGTGCGGGTGAGCAAGCGAACGCCAAGATAGTCCTCAAGATTGGCAACGGCTTTGGAAACGGCTGGTTGCCCCATGTTGAGCCGGCGTGCGGCAGCGGAAAAACTGCCGGTTTCGACAACCGTGGCAAACTGCCGCATCGCGACAAGACGATCCATCTATCCATTCCTTCTGGGAACAAATGCTATCGAACTGCGCCCTCTACTGCAAGTTCGGGGAATTTATCATTCTCTCTTCGACGCCGCCAGAGGCGTGACTGCGACCCAGAGGAGATACGACAATGACCGACTACAGTGTACACACGATCGAAACCGCTCCCGAAGCTGCCAAGCCGTTGCTGGCTGCTGTCAAGCAGGGCTGGGGCTTCATTCCGAAGCTGCAGGGCACGCTTGCCGAAAGCCCATTGGCTCTGGAGGCCTATGATACGCTGTTCAACCTCGTTGCGGCCAAGGCCAGCCTTACCGCCGCCGAGCAGCAGATCGTCTATCAGGCGATCAACGTCTTCCACGGCTGCGAATACTGCACGGCGGGCCACACCTTCCTGTCGCGCAAGGCAGGCGTGCCCGAGGATGTGATCCAGGCGATCCGCAATCGCGCCCCGATTGCCGATGAACGGTTGGAGGCGCTTCGCCGCTTTGCCGAAGTGGTGGCACAATCGCGCGGGTTTGCCGGTGACGGTGCGGTAGATGCCTTCATCGCCTCGGGCTTTACCAGGGCACAGGTTCTCGAAGTCGTCACGATCATCGCGACAAAGGTGATCTCGAACTACACCAACCATCTCACGCATACGCCGCTTGAGGATTTCATGCAGGACTCCTCGCTGCGCTGGAGCGATCCGCTGGGCGGTACGGTGCGCGATACCGCGCTCGCTGCCTGACTTTCTCGACAACGGGGTGCCGCTTCCGGCACCCCGCATTGCCCTGCAAGAGACACGCCATGAAGAATAGCCTCAAGTCTGCACTTGATCAGTTCCGGCTGGAATTTGCCGGCAAGATTGCGCCCGAGATTGCCGCTGCCATGGCCCGCGCCGATGCGGAACTGGCCGCGACGGGCATTGCCGGTCGTGCCCTGTCGGCAGGACAGGTGGCCCCCGATTTCATCCTGAACGACGCCCGGGGCGCCAGCGTGGGTCTGCGTGACCTGCTGCGGACGGGTCCGGTCGTCGTCAGCTTTTATCGCGGTGGCTGGTGCCCGTACTGCAATCTGGAGCTTCGGGCTTTACAGGCCATCCTGCCGCAAATTGTGGCTCGCGGGGCCGGGCTGGTGGCGATATCGCCCGAACTGCCGGATGAAAGTCTTTCGACGGCAGAACGCAATGCGCTCGCCTTTCCCGTCCTAAGCGATACCGGATTGCAAGTGGCCCGCGACTGGGGCATCGCCTTCGATCTGGCCGAGGAACTGCGGCCGATCTACGCGCAACTCGGTCACGCCTTGCCCGAGCGCAATGGCACCGCTGGTTGGGTCCTGCCGATCCCGGCAACTTTCGTCATCGCCAGTGACCGCGTCGTCCGGTTGGCCTTCGTCGATAGCGATTATCGCAACCGCCTTGAACCCGCCGCTGTACTTGCGGCACTCGACAGCATCGTCCGGCCCGGGGTTCCGGCTTTGTAAGTGCGGTTTTTCTTTGCAGTCACGGCGTCACTGTGGCCATAGGCGGATATGTGATTGCGTTTGCAACGAAGTGGCGCTTCGCAACGAACTAGACGATGAAGGTCGCCCTCAAGGTGCTGCCGCTTACGGATGCTTGGAGGCGCTGCTGTCACCCGATGATGACCTGATTGCGCTGTTAAGCGAGGATGCAGCGCCGGTAAGGCGGCTGCGAATCTGGCCGCTTGTACTTGTACAACTGGCAATCATGACGGGAATGTTCGTCATTGTCGGCCTGTTCCTTGGCGTGCGTGCAGATGTTTCGACAGCCGATCCGCTGCCGCAACTGATCCTGCGCGAGGCCTTGCTCTGCCTTGCCGCCATGCTGCTTTATGCGAGCGCAATACGCGAAGCCTATCCCGGCCTGTGGACTCCGGTTCCGCTCGGGCTGGGCATCGGAGTGGTTGCCCTCCTGCCGGGCCTTGCCGCGCTATCCATGCTTTTGTGGGACCGGGACCCCGCCAATGCGGCCGAGGCATTGGCCGAATTCAGAGACTTCTGGCGGTGTGCGCGGTCCGCTTCGGTTCTGGCGCTGCCGGGCATACTGGCGCATATGTGGTGGCTGCGAAACCACGGCGCGGTGACATCGCCACAACGCGCGGCCTTCTCGACAGGGCTTGCAGGCGGGGCCGCCGCGCTTCTTGCCTTCGGCATTTCCTGCCCCTCGACGCACTGGCTCTATGCCGGAGTGACGTATCCTCTGGTGATGGCAGCCGTTGCGCTTGTGACGCGGCTGGTCTTGGCGCGCTGGCTGCGGTGGTAGGGTCCGGCACTTTGCGAACCTGATCTGTAACTTCGCGCTGCAGGTGACGAACCCCGAACAAGCCGTTCTCGAGGGAGGTATCCATCGGCTCGTTTCTGTTCACGATCGTCGTCGCAGTCTTTATCGGCTATGCCAATCATCATGGTGGGACCTGTACCGTTGCGGGCGTCGCGCAGGCGGTAAACGAGCGTCGCTTTTCGCGCCTGGCCGCCCTTGCCGAATGTGCTGTCTGGGCCTTTCCGCTCGGAATGCTGATGATGGGGCCGGGCTGGTCGCCAAGAGAGCTGCCCACGCACGATATCGATGGTCTGGTGCTGCTGGGAGGTGTGCTGCTTGGATTAGGCGCTTGGCTGAACGACGCCTGCGTGTTCGGCACGGTGGCGCGACTGGGCAAGCGAGATCTGCACTACCTGCTGACTCCAGTCGGTTTTTTCGCCGGCAACCTGATGCTGGTGCGCTGGGGTTGGGACATCCAGCGCAATCCACATTTCGCCATGGCTGCATGGCCGCACGGCATGATCGGGGGCGCACTGCTGTTTGCAAGTCTGGTGGTGTCGGCACTAGCCGTCCGGCGGGTCCGCAAGGAAGGCCTCGGGATCGGCACACTGTGGGACTATCGCCATGCCTCGATCGCGATCGGCCTCGCCTATCTGCTGATAGCAATGGTGCGCGGCCCTTGGGCTTACAGCGACGCGCTCGGCGCGATGGCGCGCAGCGGGATGCTGGAAAGCCTTGGCAGTCTGATCCTGTTTCTGGCTGTGGTCACAGGTTCGGTTCTGGGCGGTCACAGACAGGCGCCACCCGTGCCGTTCGAGCGAGGGCGGGCAATCCGCTGTTTTTCGGGCGGGCTGTTGATGGGGATTGGCGGCTCGCTTATCCCGGGCGGGAACGATGCGCTGGTGCTTCAGGGTTTGCCGTGGTTCCAGCCCTACGCGGTCCTTGCGCTGGCGGCGATGATGCTCACGATTGCCGCCTGCTTGATGATCGAAAAGCGACTGCGGTCGTGCGCGTGAAAAACAACGCGCGTACCGGCAGGACGATTGCCGGTACGCGCGAAGCTTTGACAGTTACCGGATCAGGCTGCGGTGCGTCCGCGCGCAATCAGCGCGTCGAGCGAGAGGGCGCCTGCGCCCTTGGCGATGATCGGGAGGAGAAGCCCGGCCCAACTGAGATGCGTTGACCAGGCATCGGGATAGACGAACACTTCGATCACGGTGGTCATGCCCAGCAAACCCAGCGCAGCAAAGCGCGAGCCAAGGCCAAGAAACAGCATGATCGAGAAAAGGTGCTCGCCATAAGTTGCCAGATGCGCCGAGAGGTTCGGCGGCAGGAGCGGCAGGGCGTAGTCGGTTTCGAACAGGTAGTACGTGCTGTCCGTAATGGTCAGCAGGCCTTCCACCTTGGTGCGCGCCGACAGGAAGAACACCGAGGCGATGCCCCATCGGGCTGTAAGAAGCAGAAGGCTTTCGGGCAGGATGCGCGAGGCAAATGCCGTCAGTCGGCCATAAAGGTCGGAGATCGTGGTCATCGTCAATCCTTCCGGTTCGACAGGACCTGACCGGTCAACGGGACGGAGGCGGGGGCAACTCCGTCCCGGAACGCGTCAGGGCTTCGGCGTGAGGGAGCCGGTGCCCTTGGGCGTCTTGGTGGTCACGCAGGTGCCGGCTTTGACCAACTTCCAGGCGTTGCCCTGATAATCCACTTTCGAGGTGCCGGCGCAGCTTGTGCCGGGCCCTGCAGCGCAATCGTTCTTGCCAGCCTTGGCGATACCATAGCACTTTTCCATTGCGGGCTTACCGTCTGCAGCGTGGGCAGCGCCGGTGAGCAGACCGGCGGCGAGGGTGGCAGCAAGTGCTGCGTTCGAGAGCTTCATGGCATATTCCTTTCACGTTTGCGGGTGTTCACTGAAATTCCATCGACACCGCCTGGCACCGGCTCTCCAGCCGAACCGCGCGGTCTCGGCATCCATTTCGTGCGGGCGGTGCTGGAAGTTACAATGGACGCAATCTTTGGCTGGAGGCGCCCTTCCCCGAAAAATCTCTGGCACCTGTAACGCCGGGACGCGGGGCCACGAACAAGCCTGTGCCACCACGGCCAACCTGGAGATATGACCATGACCTCGATCAAGACCAGCCTCGCGCTTGCCGCCAACGCCGCTCTCGTTGCCGCTGCCGTTGCAGCTCTTCCCGCGCCTGCCCTTGCCGCCAAGGCCAAGGCCGAAGTTGTGCATTGCTATGGTATCAACACCTGCAAGGGCACGTCGGACTGCGCCACCGCCAGCAACCAGTGCAAGGGGCAGAACGTCTGCAAGGGCCAGGGCTTCAAGGCGCTGACCAAGAAGCAGTGCGCGGCCAAGGGCGGCAGCCTGACCGAACCGAAGTAAGTCCAGACCGAACCGATGCCCGGGCGCTGCAGCGGCGCCAACGCCAAACGGCGGTGCCCGGACATCGCGATTTTCCAACAGCTTGGAACTATGGATCGCCAGATGAACGCACCTCTTTCAGGCTTCGGTCTCGGCATGCGGCGGGAGCACTATGCCTCTTATGTCGATGGATCGGCGAAAGTGGATTTCATCGAGGTGATCTCGGAGAACTTCATGGTCGACGGCGGTCGGCCGCTCGACACGCTGGAGAAGGCGCGCCGCAATTATCCGCTGGCGCTGCACGGTGTGTCGCTGTCGATCGGATCGGCTGATGGCGTGCGGCCGGATTACCTCGCCAGCCTGCGCAGGCTGGTCGACCGGATGGAGCCGGCAGTCGTTTCTGACCATCTGTGCTGGACCCGCACCGGCAATTTCAATTCGCATGACCTTCTGCCCTTGCCGATGACGGAGGAAGCGCTCGGCGTGGTCTGCGAGAACATCCTGCGGGCGCAGGACGCCCTTGGGCGGACCATGCTGATCGAGAACCCTTCGAGTTACATCGCCTTTCCCGGCGTGCTGAACGAGTGGGAATTCCTGTCCGCGATGGTGGCGCGCACTGGTTGTGGTCTGCTGCTCGATGTGAACAACATCCATGTCAGCGCCGCCAACCACGGCTTCGACCCGATCGCCTATCTCGACGGCGTACCATGGCATGCGGTGGGCCAGGTGCATCTCGCGGGGCACACCGTGGGCGAAACGCTGCTGATCGACACGCACGACCAGCCGGTGCCGGAATGTGTCTGGGCGCTCTATGCTACCGCCATGCGCCGTGCGGGCCCCCTGCCGACGATGATCGAGCGTGACGACAACATCCCCGAACTTGCCGAACTCCTTGCCGAACTCGACACCGCTCGCGCCATAGCAGCGCAGAGCCTTGCGCTTGAGGTCGCGGCATGATCGCACAGGCACCCGCGCTGCAGCGCCTGCAGCAGGACTTTAAGGCATGGCTGGTCAATGGCACCGAGGACGCCGCCGCGCGGCTGGGCGGTAGCGACGGGCTGGCCGTGTATCAGAACAATTACCGCGTCTCGTTGATGGGCAGCCTTGAGGCCAGCTTCGAACGGGTATTCTCGTGGCTGGGCGACGAGGCGTTCGCTTCTGCCTGCGCGAACTACATCGACGATCACCCGCCGCACAGCTGGACGCTTGATGCCTATGGTGATTCCTTCGCAGCCTTTCTGGCGCTGCGCTATCCGCATGATGGCGAAGTGGCCGATCTCGCGCAGATCGACTGGGCCGTGGCACAGGCGTTTGTCGGCGGCGATGCGCAGCCGGTCGATGCTGCGGCGCTGGCTGGGGTTGACTGGAACGCAGCGCGACTGACGCTTGTGCCCTCTTTGCTGACGCTGGAGATCGGCAGCAATGCCGATGCGATCTGGCTGGCGCTGGTTTCGGGCGATGATGTGCCGCAACCGGAATTGCTTGTGGAGAGGGCCACCGTCTTCGTCTGGCGGCAAGGTTTCGAGACTGTAATGCGCCGGGCGGATGCTATCGAGGCACGGATCGCGAAGCTATCCCGCGAGGGGATGACGTTTGCCGCGTGTTGCGGTGTTTTGGCCGGGGATCTGGGCGAGCAGGGCGCGGTGGAGCAGGCAGGTGCGGTGCTCGGGCGCTGGATCGCAGAGGGCTTGCTCGCCGATCTTTCCTGACGTTCTTCAGGCGAACGCGAGATCGCCGCCAAGCATGGCGCGCATGGCGAGAATGCCGCGATGGATATTGACCTTGACCAGCGATTCCGACTGGCCTGAAAGATCGGCGGCCTCCTTGATCGATCGGCCCTCAAGCTTGACCATGCGGATGACTTCGGCCTGCCCTGCGCGAAGGTGGCCGAGCAGCGCGATGATGCTGATCCCGCTGATCACATCTGTCTCGTGGCTAGGCATGGGGACCTCGCCAAGCTCGTCGGCTTGCTGGCGCTTGGTGCTGCGGATGACGTCCACCCATTTATAACGCGCGATGGTGGCAAGCCATGGCAGATAAGGGCGTCCCGGCGTGAAGGTGGCGCGCTTGGTGTGCACTGCCATGAGCGTTTCCTGCACAACATCGTCGATCATGTCGGCAGGCAACTTGAAGGCGTAGAAGCGGCGCAGCCAGCGCGCGGTTTCATGGAGCAGGGTGCGATAGGCAGCTTTATCACCAGCGAGGGCTCGGGACATGGCACCGTCCCAGTCGAACCCGCTGGACCGCGGCTTCTTGCGCTGGACGATTTCCGGATCGCGCAGGCTTGTCCTTGTGGCGACAGCTTCGATGTTGACTTGATAATGCATGGCTCGT
This sequence comes from Sphingomonas sp. IC081, assembly GCF_006874585.1. Classification (GTDB taxonomy): domain Bacteria; phylum Pseudomonadota; class Alphaproteobacteria; order Sphingomonadales; family Sphingomonadaceae; genus Novosphingobium. Next base: position 204,725 of record NZ_CP029761.1, on the reverse strand, counting down.
TCCAACCCCTTCGTTCCGGATTGGAGAGTGCTGTGACTTGTGTTTCTCGCCTACGTACCAGAGAGGCATAATATCGATGCCTATCAGGAATGCCCGAGTAAAAGATCATTAAAACAGTGACTTGTGGGGCGCGGCGGCGCACTCAGTCTGCCTTTGCGGCCATGTCGCCGGTGATCAGGCGCGCTCCGCGCTCGAATGTCAGGTAACTCCAGATCCAGTTGATCGTAACCGATATGCGGTTGCGCAGGCCGTTCAGGTACCAGATGTGCGCGACGCACCACACCAGCCAGGCCAGATGGCCCGAAAGCCTGACCCCGCCAATGCTGCAGACCGCACGCGCCCTGCCGATAGTCGCCATCTGGCCAAAGTCGCGATAGCGGAACGGCTCGACTTCACGACCCGCGAGGCGCGCAAGAATGGCCTGTGCGGCATTATGCCCTTGTTGCTTTGCGGCGGGGGCAACGCCCGGAATCTCGCGGCCCGCAGCGTCGATGCAATGCGCTGTGTCGCCGATCACAAAGATGTCGTGCGATCCGTGCGGGTTCAGCCTGGCGTCGACTTCCACCCTGCCGCTGCGATCAGGTTTGCAGCCGAGCCATTCGGCAGCAGGCGAAGCCATCACGCCCGCCGCCCAGACCACGGTCTGCGCCGGGATGAAAGCCCCGCTCACGCTGACACCTGCAGGCGTGATCTGCTCGACGTTGCCTAGCAGCCGTACCTGCACTCCAAGGTTCTCAAGCGCGCTGTGAGCGCTTCTGGACAATTCCTCCGGGAACGAGGGCAAGAGCCTGTTGCCTTTCTGGAGCAGCCAGACCCGCGAGCAGTGCGGCGTGATGTGGCGGAAGTCCTTGCTGACCGACTGGCGGGCCAGTTCTGCAATCGCCCCAGCCATTTCGACCCCGGTCGGTCCGCCGCCGACGACCACGAAGGTCCGCAGCGCATCGCGGGTTGCCTTGTCTATCTCGGTCTCGGCTTTCTCCAGCGCGATCAGCACCCGGCGGCGCACCGAGGTGGCATCCTCGATCGTTTTGATGCCGGGAGCATAGGGTGTCCATTCGTCCTTGCCGAAATAGCTGTGGCGCGCGCCGGTTGCGATGATCAGCCAGTCATATTGCAGCGGACAGTTGCCGCGCATGTGGACCATGCGCTTCACGCGGTCGATCCGGCAGACCTCGTCCAGAAGCACGCGCGTGTTCTGCTGGTCGCGCAGGATCGAGCGGATCGATCCGGCAATATCGGCCGGTGACAGACCAGCTGTTGCCACCTGATAGAGCAGCGGCTGGAACAGGTGATGGTTGCGCCGGTCGATGACCGTCACATCCACCGGTGCATTACCAAGCGCTTTGGCCGCCGCCATTCCGCCAAAGCCACCGCCGATGATGATAACATGAGGGCGAGCGGACATTGTCGAGGTCTCCGGCTGATGTTGGAAGCGCCATGCGCACAACCGGGGGGTCGGCGGCAGGGGTGCTGCCGTTACATGTCCGAGCGTTTATGCCTTGAGCAGGAGATTGACCGCGTTCGCTGCACCCTCGGCCGCGCTGGTGCCGCAGCAGATCTCGATCAGAGCGAGCCCGTCAACAAAAGCAAGGATAGCCATGGCGATTGCATCGCGTTCTGCACCCTCCGGCTGGTCGAGCCGTGTCGCCACCCAATCGCGGAAGACCGCAATGATGCTGGCGGCAATCGTCGTATAGGGCTCTCCCCGGCGCGCGGCAGCGACGATCTCAACCCAGACCCGAAAAACCGGGCGCATATCCTCGCGCATCGTCATCGTGGCCAGCCGCGACAGCAGCTTGGGCGCAGGCAGCGTCTCGCCTTCGGGTACAAGCTCCGCCAGAGCGCTGGCGAGGCTTCCCGCCACGCGCTCGATCGCTGCGGAGATGACGGCCGACTTGTCGGGAAAGTAGTAGAGCAGCATTCGGTCGCTGACCCCGGCGGCGCGGGCAAGCTGGCGCAGGCTTGTCTGCGACAGGCCCGTGGCGAGCAGATGCTCGGCGAGCAGCATTACCACCTTTTCGCGCTGTTGCTCCTTGACGCTCATCCCACCTCTTGTAGCGTACGCTACGTTCTGCTACCTTGTAGCGGTTGCTACAGAATCACCTTGTGGTGCGGCCGAAGTTCCAATGGCCCTGCGAACCTCGACCGCACTGCTACGCCGGATTTCTGGCAAGGAGCAAGGCCGTGGTAGCATTACGTCTGTTTTTGGTCTTTTGGTTCGTACTGATGTTGGCCTACACCGGAACGGTGATCGCCCGTGATGGTGTCGATTTCCTCATGCCTTTTGGCGCGGCCGTGGCCCGTCTGGGGTGGGAAGGCCAGTTCGGTCTCGACCTTGCCGGCTTCCTTGTGTTGACTGCATTCTGGATTGCGTGGCGTCATGGTCTGTCGGCGCTTGGTGTACTGAGCGCGGTGGTCGTGGTTTCCGGCGGCATGATCGGCGTGTCGATCTATGTCCTGCTTGCCAGCCTTGCCGCGCGCGGCGATGCAAGCGTTCTGCTGCTGGGATCACAGCGCGCCCGAAGCGGTTGAGGGCGGTTACGGCCATCAGTCAATCGACCGGGGGCACGCTTTCGGGATACCAGGAGACCTCTACCCGCAAACCGTCAGGATCGGGGATGAACGCGGCGACGGTTCCGTCTGCGAAGCTCTGCAGGCGCACGACCAGTCCGGCTTCAGTGAGCCGCGTGGCGAGTTCCTCGACGAACGCCCGGTTCGGCGCTCTAAAGCCCACGTGATTGAGGCCCGGGCCATAGCGCTCGTAATCGCGCGTATCGGGCCGGGCTTCGCGCAACTGCACATAAAGACCCGCACCATTGCGCCAGATGCCGTGTTTCGCCTGCTCGAATCCCAGTTCGGGCAACAGCAGGGCGTAGAACGCGCTGGCCTGATCGAATGACCGGGCGTTTATGGTCAGATGATCGATTGGCAAGGCGCTCAAGGGTGTCCGAACTTGCGGCTCGTTCATTGCGTCGATCCTTGTCAGGCGGCCGTGGCGGAAGCGATAGCCGCAATCATGTCCTCTGGCACCGCACGGCTGCGGAAGTCGGGCTCGATGTGGGCGGCAAGGACGATACCCTGCCGGTCAAGCGCGAAAGTCGCCGGGATCGGCAACAGGCCTGCTTGCGAACCATAGATTGCGGCCAGTTCGAGACCATCCCGCTCATATTGCGCAAGGAACTGCCGACCGAGGTAGACGGCCAGTCCCAGCGACAGCGTGAGGCCGTGATCGACATCACAGAGCACCTCGATCCGTGGAGAAACACTGTTTCGAATGGCCATGGCCGCCCCGCCGGTCGACGCGGCAACAAACACCAGACGACCGCCGACCCGTTCGAGTGCAGGCAGCGCGCGTTTCCAGGCCACAAGCTCTGCCTGGCAGAATGGGCACCACTGACCGCGAAGGAAGCTCAGCACGACCGGGCCATCGGCGAGCAGACGCGACAGCTCGCAAAACACCCCCGTCGCATTGGGCAGGATGAAGTCGGGGAATGGCTCTCCGGCACGCGGTGCTGCGGCACCGGCGTCTCTTGCGCGCAGATCGGCAACAAGGTTTGCGATCAGCACATCGTAGACGGTTTGTGGGGCGGGGGCGTGGTTTGTCATGTCAGAGGCTTACCGCGTCGGTTGCAAGAACGGTATCGGACCGGTGGGAATGAGTTCCATTCCCGCGTGCTATTTGTCCCACCTAGGATTGGCGGGAGAGCGCGCCAGACCATTCGCGTGCGCGGCACGAACGCAGGAAGGCATCGGAGCCGACGGAACGACGACGGCCGACGACTGCGGCTGCGGCGAATTCAATTTCGCAGCCCGGTATCCTGAATTCCGACGCGACGAGGGGCTCGGGCAGGATGCTGCGTGGCAGCCACCCGCACCCCAGCCCGGCGAGGACGAGCTGGCGGACCATGGCGGGATTGCGGGCATGGTGCTTGACCGAGATGGACGCGCCCTCGCGGGCGGCGAAGTCTGCCAAAGCGGCACAGCCATCGCCCGCATAGTCGATCCAGGCCTCTGCTTCGAAATCCGCCGGGGTGATGCAGGCTTCACGGGCAAGGCGGTGATTGTCTGTCAGGGCGATGCAGAAATCGTCAGTGTAGAGTGGCCAGTGATCGAAACGCTCCGGCTGCAAGGCGCTTTTCGAGACGATCACCACGTCGAGATTGCCGGCAATGGCTGCTTCGACCAGATCGGCCTCGCGTCCGGACTCGATTTCGATTTCGATCCCGCTCAGCCGCTCGCTGAGGTCCTGCAGGATCACGACCAGCCCGTCGTCGGTCACAAGATGGCTGATGCCGATCGACAGCGGAGCGACCTCGGCACGGCCCATATCCTTGGCGAGCTGGCGGGCAGCCTGCGCCGCGTCAAACGTTCGCTGCAGGTGCGGCAGCATCGCCTTGCCAAGTTCGGTCAGGTGCGTGCGCGCCCGTTCGCGCCGGAACAACGGTCCGCCAAACTCATCTTCAAGCTTGAGAATGGCCTTGGTCAGTGAAGGCTGCGAGACATTGCACTCTATCGCAGCACGGGTGAAGTTGAGCAGGCGGGCGGCCGCCAGGAAATAGCGGACCTGGTGCATTTCCATCGCGAGGTTGTCCACATCGATATGCCAGCCCAGAGTATTACGCGCAAAGCGACGAATAGCAAGTGGAAGCGGGGGATATGAGATATTCGCACCGTGGATCACTGTCTGTCTTCACGGCCCGTCATTTCGCGCTATTCTCCGGTCCGGAGGGCTATACTGGTGAGCGAAATTGCAGGCTGGATGAAAACCTTCGTCACCGTGTCGGACCTTGAGAGTTTTTCCAAAGCAGCGTCGGTCCTCGGGCTGACACAATCGACGGTATCGCGGCAGGTCACGGCTCTTGAAAAGCATCTTGGTGTAAGCTTGCTCAAGCGGACCACGCGCTCCTTTGCTCTCACTCTCGAAGGATTGTCATTCTACGAGTCGGCACAACGGGCGCTTGCGGCAATCGACGAGGCCGAGGCGGCAGTGCGAAGCCCTGAGGCGCTGTCCGGGGTCGTGCGTCTCACCGCGCCGCTGACCCTCGCACGTGCTAGGATCATTGCCTACATCGCAGAGTTCCAGCTCGCTCATCCCGGCCTTCAAGTCGAACTGAAACTGACCGATCACGCTCTCAACCTCGTTGCAGACCGGCTTGATTTCGCCATCCGCGTGGGCGAGGTGGGCGATAGTCGCAACCTTTCGCGCAGGATCGGCACCGCGCGGCGCGTGGCTGTCGCCTCGCCAGACTACCTCGCCAAGGCCGGTCTCCCTAAGGTTCCGGCGGACCTCAAGGACCATAGCTGCCTTACGTTTGCCCTGCTCAGCACAGGCAACTCCTGGCAGTTTCAGGGAGCCGATCCGGTGAGCGTTGCAGGCAGCTTTCGCACGGACAGCTCCGACGCGCTGCGCACGGCGGCGCTCTGCGGCCTTGGCATCGCAGTGAATGCACGTTGGCTGTTCGAAGAGGATCTTGTCAAAGGACGCCTGGTTGAGGTGTTATCCGAACACCCGCCGCTGGATATGCCGATCAGCATGGTCATGCCGCCTTCGCGCTATACCGCAGCGCGCGTTCGCGCGCTGGCGGATCATATCGCTTTGCGCATGCAGACCGATCCGCTCTTGCGCAACGCGTGATTTCGCCAGTTCACGATCAATCAGTCGGCCCCGGTTATCACCGCAACCGGTCTTCGCAAAAGCTCGCCTTGTTCATTGCGGTCGATGGCTAACTTGATCATGTAGCACATGCTACATATATTGGTCGGTAGTCGACGATTGGTGAACTGGACATCAGGAGTCGGAATGGCGATTCACGCGGTGCTTCCATGGATTGCATTTGGCGCCATGCTCATACTCACATTTGGCTCAACCTTCGCCAGGGAACCTCTACGGCACGCCTACTTGTTGCCGGCAGTGCTCGCTGCGGCCTTTCTCGCATGGTCAGGTTATGCGGTGATAACGGCGGGCCCGATCGGCTTTTTGCATGAGCATATCCGCAATGTTTGGAGCAACCAGATCTGGTTCGATATCCTGATGGCGTTTGCCATGGCGTGGCTACTGGTCCTGAAGCGTATGTCCGCGGTTTGCATGCAACCACTTCCTTGGCTTGTGCTGTACCTGTGTACCGGCTCATTTGGATTATTCGCGGGGATGGTCACGCTGCCTTTATCTCGAGGCACGTTCGCGTGGTTCTGCAGATTAGTAGTCACAAAACGGATGATTCGACCTAGCATCCGCTTTATCGATTCCGGCTTTGGGAATTGAACCCATTTTGAATTTGATGGTGATGGACCGATTGATGGATTGCCTCTCGTGCTGCCCCATAATATTGCATTTAAACAATATTTTAGACCGAGAATTGGATTCCGGCTCGGTCCATTTTCGCTCGCCGGATCATCCCATCCGGCATTGTGCGAAACGATGCTGCCTTGCAGCCTGTCGTGAGCGCAGCGCTCTCCGGTGGATTTCATCAGAATTTTCGTGTTTCCCACGCAGCGGTGAACAGGCATGGCCGCGGCCTGTGGGCGCCCCCGCATGGTCGTCGCCCGCCGTCGCCCGCCATGCCCCCCCTTGGCCCGATCGCTGCGCTACTTAGCGGCAACGCTCCCGCTCTTGCGCGCCCTGCGCCGTCTCAACCGCATGCTCGGTTCGCATCGCCCGGCAGGCCGTTTCTGGTCGGGTCGACCCTGCCCTGGACAGGCCTGAAAACCGTCATGGGGAAAACCCCCATACCCCAAGTTAACCATCTAATTTTTCGCAGTTTTACGGGGGTTTTGGCACTCAGGGATGCCCATACGGGAAATCCCTTAGTTGGTCGTACAGTATACGAAAGCCATGGGTTGGAGGGTCAAAGGTCGCATACTCCCAAGTCGCCAGGAACTCCCGAAAATCCCGATGCCCCTCACCGGGCAGGCCGAAGATCGGGCTATGCGCGACCGAAAAACGTCACAGGAACAATTCTTGAGAGATTGATGACAGAGAATTTTCCTTCGGGGCGCACGGAAAACACTGAAAACAATGCAATGTCGCAAATTGAATATAGGTTCTCATTAAAGCTGAGGGTGGATTCGCCCCATCAACTCTGGAGCGCCGCGGCAGCGCGGTGCCGGACCCTGCCCGGCATTTGCGAGGACGACGTGAGCGACATGATCGGTCCCGTCGACGATCCCTCGATCGCGGATTGCCTGATGGTTCTGGCCTTGCCCGACCAGGTGCCCGGCTGCACCCGCCTCGACGCGGACCTGTGCAGCGATATGCCGCCCTGGCAGGCCCCGCGCCATTCACGGGACCGGCTGGCCGACGACTGCCGCTGATCGCGGCAGGGTTCGCCGACAGGACCACTGCCGGCGGGACGGGCGCCCGCTCGCGGCGCTCCCCGCGCGCGCTCCTGCGCCGCATGGATCAGCACACTCAGGGGCAGGACCCGCCCGCCCCGCCCCTGACTGGCCAGAACCGGCATGGCGGCACCACCGGACCAACCTTGCCGGACTGATGCAAATCCCGGTACCCCCGACACCGCCTCGGCCGTCCTGGCGCAGGAGCATCGCGCCCGGTCACAGGCCGCTTCGAGACCGGCGGCAGGCGGATGGGGCGAGACCGGCCCGGAACATACCCTCCAGGGGCATTTCCCGGGCGATCACGCCCCTCGCCGCAATCAGATCTCGCTGCTGGTCGCGGCCAGCGCGACGAGGCCGTCCACCGACATGCGGATGCCGTTGACGCCGAGCATGATCGTCGAGCCGTCGGTCACCACGTCGGAAACCCGGGCCACCGAATTGATCGTGGTATCGAGCGTATTGCCGGCCGCGTCGGTCGCGGTGACGGCCAGCGTATAGGCGCCGCTGGCGGCCGTGGTGCCGTCCGCCTGGGTTCCGTCCCATTGATACTCGCCCTGCGCTTCGGGATCGAGCGTCACCGTCTGGACCACCTTGCCATTGGCATCGGAAATCGTGGCGGTCACCGAAGCCGGCGTGCCGTTCACGTAGTAGGTCCAGTGGGCAGGATCGTCGCCAAGGCCGGCCACCGCGGAATCGAAGCGCGCATCCTTGCCGATGAAGCTCGAATACTGCGCCATCTGCGAGGAGGTCAGCTGCGAGAGGATGTCGGTCAGCGTGCCGTTCTGCTGGATCTGCTGCTCGACCTGCGAATACTGCACGAGCTGCTGCGTATATTCCGAGGTGTCCGTCGGGTTGAGCGGATCCTGGTTGGTCATCTGCGTGGTCAGCAGCTTCAGGAACAGGTTGTAGTCCGAAAGCAGGCTGGTGGTTGCCGCCGAGGTGCTGTCGCTCGATGACGACGAAGTGCTGGAGACTGTGGTCATGTTCTATGGATGTCCTATGCCATGAGATCGACGTGGCCGCTGCTCCTGAGCGACCGGTAGACCGGGTCGTCGCCCCCGCCAAAACTGTCGGCGAAGCCGGAGGCAGCCTGCCCCTGCGCGCCTTGTCCGCCCTGCCAGCGCGAGTTGCCGTTCTGGCCGCCATCCTGGCCGCCACCCGCACGCGTATCGAAGCGCAGCGACTGGCCGTCCGCGCGGATGCCGGCATCGGCCAGCGCCCGGTTGAGATCGGTGCTTTCGCGGCGGAGCATCTCGGCCGCGGTGGAACTGTCGGCCGACATCACCGCGCGCAGCACGCCGTCGTGGTCGAACGACAGGCGCACGTCGATACGGCCCATTTGGCGCGGATCGAGCTTGATCAACAGTTCGTTGCCGCCGGCATCGAGCGCGCGCGCGATCTGCACGCCCATGTCGGTGCCGAACTGGCCTTCCTGCACGGTGACCGAAGCGCCCTGCGGGCTCGCCGTCGTGCTGGCCGGATAAGGCAGCGCCGCCGGGCGGCTGGCGACCGGTGCGAAAGTCTGGGTGAGCACGGGGCTGGAGAGCGTCACCGTCTCGCCGCGCGCGGACCCCGCATCGGCCAGCGCGGGGCCTGTCTCGCGCGGGGTCTCGCCTGCGGCATGCGCCGTCGGCGCTTCGCCCGCGTCCTTGCCTTGCGTGGACGCGGCGGCCGAGAAGGCCGCGTGGCTGACCCCCGCCCCCTTGCCGCTCGCCGCCAATGCGGGCGTGGCTGCGGGCGTGGCGGCGGCATCGACCTTGATCCCATCCGCGGCCAGGTCGGCAGAAACGTCAGCGCCGCCACCGGCGGCCTGCGACGCGGCGGCCAGCAGGGCCTGCGCGGCTGCCGGCGGTGCAGCGGGGCCGGCAGGCGGCGTCTGCGGCGTCTGCGCAAGCACCTGCTGCGCCGCATCGGCAAGCGCGGCATCGGCCAGCCGGGCATCGCTGTCGGCGCCGTCCTTATCCCTGGCCCCGGGTGCATCGTTACCCGAACCCTTGGCGGCATCCCCGGCCGCCTCCGCAACCGCCTGGCCCGCGCCGTCCTGTCCGCCCGCAGGCGTGGCTTGCGGCAGCGCGGTCTGGTCACGCGCGGCGCCCGGCCCGCTCACCGGCTTGTGCGCGGCGAGATCGGCCGGCTTGACCACGGGCGCGCCTTGCGCCGTTGCGGCCGCCTCCGGGAAAGCGGCCGCAAACGTCGCTTCGGCGATCGAGGTCGCCGGGTCGCTTACCGTCGCATCGGCTTCGGCGGGCGGCGCCAGCGCCTCGGCTGCGGGATCGACCGGCACAGCCCCGGCATTGCCGGCGGCCTCCTCCAGCAGCGCCCCGAACGCCGGGGTGGAGCCTTCGTCCGCCGTCCGGGCACCATCATTCGCAGCGCCTGCGGCAGTGCCGGTCGTTCCCGAGCCCCTGGCTGCGGCCGCGCCCGTGGCACCGCCCTTGCCGGTTCCTGCGGACGATCCGGTTCCTGCGGACGATCCGGTTCCTGCGGACGATCCGGTTCCTGCGGACGATCCGGCCCCTGAGGACGATCCGTTCGCCGCGCGCGTCATCGCCTGAGCACCGGCCGCCGGGGCGGTCGATGCAGCCGGAGCCGTCATCGGAAACACCGCATTCATGGAAATCGTCATCTGTCGCTACCCTTGCCGGTATCGTCCGGCCCAGATCTCATCATAGAGGGATTGCAGCCTTCCCGGTCCCGGGAGCCTGCGCAAACTGCCGGTTCAGCCGATCGTGCCGAGCGTGCGCAGGCGCGCGCGGGGATGGATCTCGTTCTGCGAGAGCACCACCGTGGCCGGTCGCACCCGCTCGATGATCGAGCGCACGAAGGGGCGCAGCGGCGGGCTGGTCAGCAGGCAGGGAATCTCGCCCTGTGCGGCAAACCGGTCGTAGGCCTCGCGCACGGCGGCGATGAAGGCCTGGAGGTGCGAGGGCGCCATCGCGAGGTGGCGTTCGTCGCCCTGGCCGACGATCGCTTCGCTGAAGGCCTCGTCCCATTCACCGCCCAGCGTGACGATCGGGATCGTGCCGTCGAGGGTCTGCTGGGCGGAAATCTGGCGGGCGAGGCGCGCACGCACATGCTCGGTCACTTGCGTGAGGTTGTTGGTCATCGCCGTCGCCTCGGCAATGCCCTCGAGGGTCGTCGGCACGTCGCGGATCGAGACGCCTTCGGACAGCAGGTTCTGCAGGACGCGCTGCACGCCCGAGATCGAGATCTTGGCCGGGATCAGGTCGGCGATCAGCTTCTCGGTATCCTTGTGGACCTCGTTGAGCAGCTTCTGCGTCTCGGTATAGGAGAGCAGGTCGGCGATGTTGTCCTTGACGATCTCGGTCAGGTGGGTGGTGACGACGGTGCCGCAGTCGACCACGGTGAGCCCCCGGAACCCGGCCTCGTCGCGCATCTCGCGGTCGATCCACAGCGCCGGAAGCTGGAACACCGGCTCCTTGGTCGGCTCGCCGCGCAGGCCGGTTTCCTGGCCCGAGGCGTTGATCAGCAGGAGCTTGCCGATACGCAGTTCGCCGCGCGCGATCTCGGTCTCCTTGACGAAAACGATGTATTCGTTGGGCTGCAGCGCCATGTTGTCGAGAATGCGCACCGAGGGCAGCACGAAGCCGTAGTCGGTCGCCATCTGGCGGCGCAGCGCCTTGACCTGGTCGTCGAGGCGCGGCTCGGCGGTGGCATCGTTGATCAGCGGCAGCAGTCCGTAACCGAGCTCGATGCGCAGCGCGTCGATGGCGAGCGTGCGGGCGATGGGTTCCTCGGCGGCGGCGGCCTCGCGCTGCTTGGCCTGGGCGGCTTCCATGTTCTCGCGGATGGTCTCGGCCTCGGCCTTCTTGGTCATCGTCCAGGCCGCCCAGCCGCACAGGCCGGCGAGCGAAGCGAAGGGGAAGAACGGCAGGCCGGGAACCAGGGACAGCGCCCCCATCAGCACCGCGACGATGCCGAAGGCCTTGGGATAACGGCCCAGCTGCTCGCCCAGCGCCGCGCCGGTCTTGCCGGTGACGCCGCCCTTGGAGACCAGCAGGCCCGCCGCGGTCGAGACGATCAGCGCCGGGATCTGGCTGACCAGGCCGTCGCCGACGGTGAGGATCGTGTAGGTCTTGAAGGCTTCGGCAAACGGCACGCCGTGAATGGCGACACCGATGATGAGGCCGACGACCACGTTGATGCCGGTGATCAGCAGGCCCGCGACGGCATCGCCCTTCACGAACTTCGAGGCACCGTCCATCGCGCCGTAGAAGCCGCTCTCGGCCTCGATCTCGGCGCGGCGGTCGCGCGCCTGGGCTTCGGTGATGGTGCCGGCATTGAGGTCGGCGTCGATCGCCATCTGCTTGCCGGGCATGGCATCGAGGCTGAAGCGCGCCGCCACTTCGGCGATGCGGCCCGCACCCTTGGTGATGACCACGAAGTTGATGACGATGAGGATCGCGAAGATGGTGAGGCCGATCACCGTCTCGCCGCCCATCAGGAACTCGCCGAAGGCCGCGATCACCCCGCCCGCCGCATGGTGGCCCTCATGCCCGTGGCCGAGGATCAGGCGGGTCGAGGCCAGGTTCAGGCCGAGGCGCATCATCGTCACGATCAGCAGGATCGTCGGGAAGCTCGACAGCTGGAGCGGCTTCTCGATGAACAGCGCCGTCATCAGGATCAGCACCGAGGCGGTGATCGAGAGCGCCAGGCCCATGTCGAGCATCCAGCCGGGCATCGGCAGGATGAGCATGGCGATGATCGCGGTGACGCCGATCGCCAGCGCCAGGTCGCGGCTCGGCCCCAGGCGGTTCAGGAATTGCTCGAGCTTGGCAGGAAGACCGGAGCGGCCAACGGCATTCATCGCATCACCATGCTTGGGAAAAGGAGGGGAACGCGGGCCGCGGTCCGGCCCGGGCGCCTGTCAGGCGGCGAATTTCGCCGGCGGTCAGTGCCGCACGAGCGCAGGCGGCAAGGCCTGCCCGTCGGCGAGGAACGTGCGCAGCTTGTTGCGCATCGTCCGCACCGAAATGCCCAGCATCGAGGCCGCGCTGGTGCGGTTGCCGGAGCAGCGTTCGAGCGTCTGCAGGATCAGCTCGCGCTCGACATGGTCGACACTGTGGCCGACCAGCCCGCTGACCGCGCGGCGGAACGGCGGCTTGCCGGCGCGCTCCCCGCGCAGCCGCGCCACCACCTCGGCCATGTCCACCGCGAGCTCGACCACGGTGACGTCGCCGCCGCCGCCGCGCCAGCTCTCGCGGATCGCCATGCCCGGAGTGCCGACCGAGATGCTCGCGGCCGATCCGCGCACCATTTCCACCGCCAGCCCCATCGTCGGGCCGAGTTCGCCGACCAGCATGAGCCGCGTGGTGGCGCCGTCCGCTTCGCCGCGGACGCCGTCGCCGACCGGCGTTTCCGGCAGGCTGTCGAGGTCCGTCTCCGGGCCGGTTTCGAGGGCGCGCCCGGGGTTCATCCCTCCTGCCTCACAATTTCGGTGAGCGTGACACCCAGCGTGCTGTCGATCAGCACGACTTCGCCGCGCGCGATCAGGCGGTTGTTGACAAAGATGTCGACCGGCTCGCCGACGCGGCGGTCGAGCTCGACCACCATGCCCGGCTTCAGCCGCAGCAGTTCGCCGATGTCCATGCGCGAGCGTCCCAGCACGGCCTGGACCTTGACCGGAACGTCGAACACGGCCTGAAGATCGTCGGGCGTGGGCGGGGTGCCGGGCTTGGTGTTCCAGCCGCCCATCGCCTCGACCGGCCCGTCTGCGGCCTCGTCGTCATTGAGGAAAGCGGGCGCAAGCTGCCGCGGCTCGAAGTCGTCGCTCATGAGAGGGCCTTTCAACTGTTCATCCATTGGCGGATCACCGAAGCGGATTCGGCGGGGCTGGCGGAGATGGCATCACCGATGCGGCGCAGGGCCGACAGCTTGATGCGGCCATCGACCTGGGCCAGCGCGATTTCCTGATCGAGCAGCGGCTCGCCCTGCGCGCCGCGCAGTTCTTCCAGCCGGCGCATCGCCTCCTCGTCGCCGTCGGCGGCGCGCTCGCCCAGCGAGAGCATCTCGCCGTCGATCGCATCGCGCTGCTCCACCACGCCTTCGAGCAGCGGCGGCTGCGCCGGCGGCAGGAGCTTGGGCTTGAGCATGCGCAGCGCGATGAGGGCAATGCCGCCGACCAGCACGATCTTGAGCACGTCGAACAGGCGGTCCCAGGTGAGGCCGAACGGCAATCCGCCCGCAACGCCGTCGACATCGGCCGGGGTGTTGAACGCCATGTTCTCGACCACCACGCTGTCGCCGCGCCCGGCATCGAAGCCGACCGCATTCTCGACCAGGCGCTGGAGGCGCTGGACCTGGGCGGCGGGCAGCCCCTGCGGACCGCCGTCGACCATGACCGCCACGGTCAGGCGCGAAAGCTGGCCGGGATTGCGCACCGCGACCTTCTGGGTGCGGCTGTTCTGGTAGGTGGTATCTTCCGAGGTCTCGTTGCGGGCCGAACGCCGGCTATCGCCGCCGTTGCCGTTGACGTTGGTGGTGTTGTCGGGAAGCTGGGTGGCGACCGTGACGCCGCGCGCACCGGCGGCATTCTCGTCGTTCTGGTCGCTGGATTCCACCGTGGTCTGGTGGGCCACGACCTGCTTGTCGGGATCGTAGACTTCCGATTCCTCGCGCACCTGGTCGCGTTCGAGCACGGCGGCCACTTCGGCGCGCACCTTGCCCTGGCCGACGATCGGCTCGATCATCGCCTCGATCTCGTCGCGCAGGCGCGCCTCGATCGCCGACTGGCGTTCCTCGAGATCGCCCGAACCACCGGCACCGGCGTCCCCTGCCCGCGCCAGCAGCGCGCCGGTCTGGTCAACGATCGACACCGCTTCCGGATTGAGGTCGGGCACCGCCGAGGACACCAGGTAGCGGATCGCCTGGACCGTCTCGCCGGGCAGGCGCCCGGCGGTCTTCACGGTGACGGCGGCGCTGGCCTTGCGCGGCTGGGTCTCGAACATCGCCCGCTCGGGCATGACGATATGGACACGCGCCTTGCTGACTTTCTCCAGCGTCTCGATCGAGCGGGACAGCTCGCCCTCGATCGCACGGGTCTCGTTGAGCCGCGCGCGCGAGGAGGAAACGCCAAAAGGCTCTTCCGCGTCGAGCACTTCGTACCCGATCTTGCCGCCGAGCTGCTCACCGGCCAGCGACATGCGCAGCTCGGCCAGCTTGTCGACCGGGGCCATCACCGCGCTGCCGTCGGCCGAAAGCTGGAACGGCACGTTCTGCGCCTTGAGCTTCTCGGTGATCGACTGGGCCGCGGCCGGATCGAGATCGGAGTAGAGGTAGCCCATCTCCGCGGCGGGGCTGCGCAGCCCCACCCAGGCAAGGCCGCCGAGCATCGCGAGAGCGACACCGCCCATCAGCAGGGCACGGCGCATGCCGATCTGCTCGATAAAGTTGCGCAACGCGTTCAAGATCGCCTCTTATTCCCGGCGAGGCCCCCCTGGCCTCGCTCACGAACATTATAGGATAAGAGACTAGGCAACTCTTGCCGGTTGCCGGAAAAGTTTATGCAGCGGCTCCCAGCCCTGCCTGATCGCCCGATTCCGCAGGCTCGCCATCCCGCGAAACCGCGGTCCCGGCAGCTTCCGATGCGCTTTCAGGTACTTGCACGGCCGCCGGTTCCAGCAGGCCGGCAAGCTCGGCCAGCACCGCCTCGCGGCGCGCGCCCGCATCGACACCGAGACCGCCCTCGACCCAGCCGATCCGCGCATCGCTGGGCGCCACGGCAGGATCGTCGATCACCAGGATCGACAGTTCGCGGCGCTCGCTCGCCTGGCGGGCGGCGACCACCTGCTCCAGATGCGCGCGCAGCGAGGGATGGACACGCACGGTGATGCGCGTGCCGCGCGCCACCTGGTCGAGCGCACGGGCCAGCGCCTCGTCGATGGCGCGGGCCGGCTCCAGCGCCACCGCATGTCCGGCCAGCATCTCGGCGGCCAGCAGCGCCACCGATGCCGCCTCGCGCCCGACCTGCCCGGTCACCTCGTCGAAGCGCCGCACGACGTCGTCGAGCCCGGCATGCAAGGCATCGGTCGCGGCCAGCAGCGCGGTGTCCCGCTCGTGCCGGGCCTGCTCGAGCCCGGCTTCGAAGCCATCCGCGCGGGCTCGCACCAGTTCGGCGGCATGCTCCTCGCGCATGCGCTCCAGGCGCGCCTCAAGCGCGGCAAGCTCCTCGTACGCGGCTTTGCCATTGTCCTTTTCCTCGGCCTCCGCGGACGTAAAGCGGAAGACCCTGTCGAAACCGAAGGGCTCAATGCTCATGGCTTTCTCCATTCGCGATGTATCCAGCCGCACCTGTCGTTCCTGACCTGATTAGTTCAAATAAATCGATGAGAATCAAGCATCAATAGATCATTGCGTCGTCGCTCTTGGGATCGACCAGCATGATCTCGCCGCGATCGCCGAGCGACTTTGCCAACCGCACCAGCGCGGTCTGCGCTTCCTCGCATTCGCGCGCGCGGACCGGCCCCATCGCGGCCATGTCGTCGCGCATCAGCTTGGCGGCGCGTTCGGTCATGGCGTTGAAGAAGACCTTCTTCATGTCTTCCGGCGAGCCCTTGAGCGCCAAGGCCAGCTCGCGCTTGTTGCAATTGCGCACGATCGTCTGGATCGCGCCGGGCAGCAGGTTGGCGAGATCCTCGAAGGTGAACATCAGCGCGCGGATGCGCTCGGCCGATTCCGGCGCCTTGTCGTCGAGCGCCTCGAGCATGGCTTCCTCGGTCGAGCGGTCGAGCGCGTTGAACATCTCGGCCATCGTCTCGTGCGGATCGCGCCGCTGGGCGCGCGAGAGGTTGGTCATGAACTCGCTCTTGAGCGTCTGCTCGACCTGGACCAGCACGTCCTTCTGCACCGTGTCCATGCGCAGCATGCGCATGACGACGTCGGTGGCGAACTCGCGCGGGAGTTCCGAAAGCACCCGCGCCGCGTGATCGGGGCGCAGCTTGTGCAGGATCACCGCCACCGTCTGCGGATATTCGTTCTTGAGATAACCCGCGAGCACCGCCTCGCTGACGTTGGACAGCTTGTCCCACATCGTGCGGCCGGAAGGACCGCGGATGTCCTCCATGATCTCCTTGACCTTGTCGGTCGGCATGATGCCTTCCAGCAGGCGCTCGGTGGTCTCGTAGGAGCCATGCAGCGTCGACATGCTCGACACTTCGCCCGAGAACTGCACCAGCAGATATTCGACGACCACCGCCGGCACGCGGCCGAGCTGCGAGATCGTCGAGGACAGTTCCTTGATCTCCTCGGTCGTCAACTGATCCCAGATCGGGCCGCCCTGCTCGTGGCCGAGCGAGAGCATCA
The DNA here is from genome assembly GCF_006874585.1 of Sphingomonas sp. IC081. GTDB lineage: Bacteria > Pseudomonadota > Alphaproteobacteria > Sphingomonadales > Sphingomonadaceae > Novosphingobium. The sequence goes on along the minus strand of NZ_CP029761.1, from coordinate 188,069 downwards.
GCGCGGCAGCGCGCTGCATTCCCGAAAATTTCTTGAGCTCGGGCGGTTCGCCCACCGCGGCCATCATCGTCACGTCTTTCATCCCCAAAAAAGTCCGCGAAGCCGACCTGTCGGCACCTGCGACCGTCTATCTTATAGGATGATAGCGGACGGGTGCGAAGTCCGGGAGGCAGAATTGACGATAAAGTACAGCAGCGGGCTCACCGGCCTTTCGATCCTGGGCGGAACCAGCGCCTATACCAGCGCGCTCTCGACCGCGACCTCGACCGAAAGCGCCAAGGTGCTCGCGGCCAAGAAGGCCTTCACGCTGGCGGCCACCACGCCGCCGTGGAAGACCGACGAGACGGACACCTCCTCGATCACCAAGCAAGCCGCCGCGATCAAGAAGCTGCGCTCGATCATCGACGATTCCTATAGCCGCGACAGTTCGCTCGACGACCTGCCCGACGTGCGCACCACCTTCACGATCTACAAGGCGCTGACCAGCCTCCAGGTCCTCGCCGAAAGCGCCGCCAAGTCCGGCACTTCGAAGACCGAGCGCGCGGCGCTGGAAAAGGCCTTCGCCAAAGGCCTCTCCGACCTCCAGACCTATATCGGCAGCGCCGATACCGACCTTCTGACGCTCAACTTCGGCACTTCGGCCAGCCGCACGCAGACGATCGCGGTGAACAAGCCCGACGTCACCGGCGCGATCGCGGGCACCGCGGTGTCCACCAAGGAAGGCGACGCGATCACCGGCCTCACCGGCTCCGAAATGTTCGAGGTCACGCTCACCAAGGGCACGACCACCCAGACGGTCAGTGTCGACCTGTCGCAATCGACCCAGCCGCCGACACTCGATTCCGTTGCCGCCGCGCTCAATGCCGCGATCGGCGCGACACCGCAGCTCGACGCCAACGGCGACCCCGTGCTCGATGCCGATGGCAACCCGGTCAGCCAGTGGAAGTCGAACTTCACGGTCAAGTACGATTCCGAGGCCGAGAAATGGGGCCTCGTCTTCAACCCCTCGGGCGTCGAGAAAGTCTCGCTCGAGCAGGTCGATGCCGGCGATTCCATCATGGTCGCCAGCGGCGAGACCCGCAAGAGCACCACCACCGACGCCAATGGCAAGACCGTCGACAATTCCATCACCGATGCCGAAGTCTATCGATTCTCGGACATCGACGGCGACCTGACCTGGGAACGCCTCGGCACGGTGAGCGCCGTCGACAGCGCCGCCACCGCCCAGGCCGAAGCCGCCGCCAGCGAGGATGACGACGAGGATACCGACTACACCGTCCATGCCGATACCGCCGCGCGCGCGATGGTGACCGACAGCGACGGGTTCAGCTACATCGTGGGCACCACCGACGGCGATGTCGGCAGCGCGGTGACCGACGGATCGAACGACCTGTTCCTCACCAAGGTCGATTCCGAAGGCAATGTCGTCTGGCAGCGCAATCTCGGCGGGGCCGGTTCGGCCTCCGGCTCGGCGATCAGCTTCGCGCCGAACGGTGACCTTGTGGTCGCCGGCTCGGTCAGCGGCGAATTCAACAACAGCGATTCCAGCCAGACCGACCTCCTCGTCGCCCGCTACAGCACCAGCGGCGAGGAACTCTCCGCCACCGCGATCCGCCAGACCGGCAGCGAAACCGCCAATGCCGTCACCGTCGGCAACGACGGCAGCATCTACGTGGCCGGACGGGCCTCGACCGGCGGCGGCGACGCGGTGATCGTCAAGCTCGATGCCACCGGCACCTTTGTCGAACGCCGCACGATCGACAGCGGCGGCAACGACATGGTCAACGCCCTCGCCATCGACGCCTCGGGCAACCTGCTGGCGCTGACCAACGAAAACGGCGTCGCCACGCTGCGCCAGATCGATGCGAACTCGCTCTCGACCGACCTTTCCTCGGTCACGCTCGGCACTGTCGAGGCCCGCGCCATCGCCGTCTCTGACACCGGCGAGATCGCCGTGGTCGGTGCCACCAGCACGGCCCTCGAAGGCGACCAGGTCAATACCATCACCGGCGCCCGCGATGCGTTCGTCACGCGTATCGACGCCGGCCTCACCACCGCCAGCACGACCTATATCGGCACCTCGGAGGACGACCAGGCCGACAGCGTCACCTGGCTGAACGGCACGCTCTACGTCGGCGGCCGGACCGCCGGCACGCTGTCGGGCACCAAGGCGGGCTCGACCGACGGCTTCATCGCCCGGGTCGACGGCGATACCGGCGAAGTGCAGAAAGTCTCGCAGTGGGGCCTCGTCGCCTCCAAGGTCGAGCCGGTGCGCATCACCACGCTCTCGGGCGGCGACAATGCCCTGGGCGCGCTCGGCCTGCACAGCGGGCTGCTCAATCCGACCACCTCGGCCACGCTGGTCACCCAGACCAGCCTGCGCACCGGCGACGAGTTCACGATCTCGGTCGACGGCGAGGACGCCAAGACGATCACCATCGCCAAGAACGAGACGATGACCACGCTGGCGGCCAAGATCAAGAAGATCACCGGCACCGACGCGACCGTCACCACCTCGCTGGTCGACGGCCAGACCACGCTCAAGATCTCGGTGGCGTCCGGTCATACGCTGGTGCTGGGCGAAGGCAGCGAAGGCAAGGATGCGCTGGCCAAGCTCGGCCTCTCGCCGGTCAAGCTCAGCACGCCCAAGACCAAGAGCAAGAAGGACCCCGCCGTCACGCCGGGCGGCGCCTATAGCCTGTCGCTGACCAGCGCGCTCAACCTGACCACCGCCGATGCGGCGGCCAATGCCCTCACCAAGGTCAAGTCGGCGATCTCGATGACGCAGAGCGCCTATCGTTCGCTCTACTGGGATTCGACCAAGGCCAACCTGGTCGACGGCACCGTCTCGTCCAACGGCGGATCGGCCTACCAGAAGGCCCAGCTCGCCAATTACCAGGCCGCCCTCTCCCGCCTGACCGGCTCGTCCTGATCCTTCGGCCGCGTTAAAGGAATACCCGATGTCCACGCTTCCCCCGCTGCTCGACGGCATGGCCGCCTCGCTCAAGGCCATGGCCGAACACCAGCGCGTCATTTCCGAAAACATCGCCAACAGCGAGACCCCCGGCTACAAGGCACGCACGGTGACGGCACCGGACTTCTCCTCGCTCGTCGCCCAGTATGGCGAGGCGACGGGTACGCCCCATGTCGCCCGCCCGCGGATCGAACTCTCCGCCGCGATGACCGCGCTCGGCGCCCGCCCCCCGCAGGGCGGCGGCGGCATCGTGCTCGACAGCGACACGAGCGAGACCAAGCCCGATGGCAACAACGTGACCCTGGAAGACCAGCTGCTCACGCTGGGCCAGGTCCAGGCGGACTACACGGCGATGACCAACATCTACAAGAAACAGATGAATCTGATGAAGCTGGCGATCGGACGATGACTGTTCGCACCAGAATGGCCCAAAAGGAGCCCATCGCCCGGCCGCTCATCTGAAATCATTCACTCCCGTCCGAAGCATCCCCAGATATAGACCGGGCGGGAACAACCTGGGCGCGCTCCCATCGGGAGCACGCCTTCTTTTTTTCCGGCAGGATAGTACGCCCGGTCTCACCGCTTCCGCATGTCGCCGCTGCTCCTGCCGGTTGCGCGGGCCCTGCCCGGCAAGGGGCCAGGGCAGACAAGGCCGCAGCGTTCCCGCCCACCGACTTTGCACGAACCGACCGGCGGGACCGGCAACGAGCCGGAAATTTTTATCCCGAAACAATAATTTACAGGAACCAACTGGTTCTTTCAGGCGTTGTCCGATTGAAGGGGAGTTTCCATAATCCAGGTCGACCCGGCGCGATCGAAAAGCCTCGGCGGCAGCATCCGCGACCTTTTCACATCACGCGCTCTGCACCGCCCCGGATTGTCGGAAATATTTACAATGGAATAGAATTGGCCGCGTCATCTTGATGAGCGTGCCTATTCGCAGGGGGCTTTACTGGAACATGACAGGAACAATTTAACTGTTAAAAACCTGTAACTGGGTCCGGCCTACGTTTATTCACCTTACAAAGAATCAACGCTTGGCAGTTTTCCTCGCGGACTCTGATCCGACCCATTTTGGGTCATCGACCCAAGTGTGATATTGACCACCTTAGTGCTTCATGAAACATCTTGGGCATTGCAATGAAACTCGAGCTTCAATGACCGAAAAATCCGTTCGATCTGGCAGGCGGTCCCGGAAGCCGGTGGCTGCTGCACCCCGGAAAATCGAGATCGACGCCTGGCGTAATCTCGTGTTTCCGAATGAGATCAGGAAATTCCGCAAGCAGCGCAATATAGGCTCCCTGCTCGAGCTGGCCGAACAGATCCCGGACCTGACCTATATTCGCCTCTCCAAGATCGAACGCGGCGAAGTCTTTGCGCGCACCGCGGAACTGCGCGCCATTGCCGCCGCACTGCACGTCGCCCCGGCCGACCTGCTGATCGATATCGACAAGCCCGCCTTCGATATCGGCAACTGGGCCGAACCGATTGTCGGCAGCGACCATGTCGACCCCGAGAGCGACCGCATCGCCGTGCTCATCGCCGCCGCCGTGCGCGCCCGCCGCGCCGCCGACGATGCCCTCACCATTTCCGTGCTGGAAGAGGAATACGGGATCGCGCCGGTGATCCTCTCGCGGATCGAGAACGCCCACAAGCCGTTCGACCGCTGGAACGACGATGTCCGCAAGGCGCTGCGCCGCCTGCTCGGTGCCAAGGATGACAGTGCCCTGATCGCCGAGGTCGCCGCGCTTCACGCCGACGGCAAGCTGGACGACATGCTGCCGCTGGTCGCCAACCCCCGCTCGCGCATCGCCAAGACCCGCGCGCGGATCGCCGCCCTGCGCAAGGAACTGGCCGCCACCGAAGATTCTGCCACGGACACCGGCGCCGATACCGCGAGCCCGCGCCCTGCCGCCCCGCCGACGCCGCGCACCGTGTCTGCCGGCTCCCGCGAGCCCCTTGAAACCGCCGTGCTGGAAGGCCCGGTGCCGGTGCTGGACGCCGCCACCCCGGCCGTTTTGCCTGCCGCCGAGGCACCCGCACCCGCGTCCAAGGGGCATTCCACTACCGTGCGGCTGGTGCCGGTCTACGGCTCGGCGCTGCCGGACGGCCTGCTCGCCCGCACGCCCACCGACGCGCTGGTCGAGGCGCCGCGCGGCGCCGGACCGCGCACGTACGGACTGCGTATTGGTCGCTCGACACTCGGCCCCGGCCTGCCCGGCCGCGCCATCCTGGTGGTGGACCCCGATCGCTTTCCATCCGCCGGCGGCCTCGCCGTCATCGAACAGGACGAGGGCCTGCGGGTCATCGCCATCACGTTTGACCGCCAGGGACAGACACTCGGGTTCAGCCTCAATCCCGACATCGAAGTGGCGCTGGATGCCGTCGACCCGGGCCGCGTCGCCTCCGTGCTTTCGGCAATATTCGAGTAGGCATTTAATTTTTCTACATTTTTATCGAATCAGCCGTCTCCTCCCATATAAGGGAAGGAGGAGAACAACGGTTCGAAAATGCACAAGGCGGGCCCGCCCCATTCGAAATCGAAACGTACCGGCAGGCTGCGTAGCCCCGGCCAGCGACAGCCCCCGCCTATCGAACTGGAAGCCCGCACCCCGCCCCTGCGCGCAGTAGACCGGCTGATCCGCGCCTTGCGCGAACGCACGGAGCGTCACCCGGCACAGTCCTCCCCCCTGGCCCCCGCACTGGCCCCCGCACTGGCCCTTCTGGTGCTGGACCTGGACCGCTTCAAGCTGGTCAACGACTTGTGCGGCCACCACGCCGGCGACCTGGTCCTTTCGATCGTTTCGGATCGCTATGGCCGCGCCGTGGCCAAGTCGGGCGGTGCGCTCGCCCACATCGGCGGCGACGAATTCGCCTGCGTCGTGCCGCTCGGCACCGACAGCGGGGCCGGCGACGAGTACCGCGCCGAGGCGGTTGCCGGCGACCTTCAGGACATTCTGGCCGCCCCCATCGTGCTGGGCCAGCACATGATCCACCTGACGGCCGCGATCGGCATCGCCATCGACCCTTGCGGCGATGTCCCTGCCGAGCACCTGCTGCGCTCCGCCTCGATCGCGATGTCGCACGCCAAGGCGGCGGGCGGCGCCACGGTGCGGCGCTTCATGCCCGAGATGCTGGCCCGCCTCACCGACCGCGCAGCACTGGAAGAAGCCCTGCGCTCAAGCCTGCTGCGCGGCGAACTGGTGCCCTACTACCAGCCGATCGTCGCGCTCCCCTCCCGCACCATCGCCCGCTTCGAACTGCTCGCACGCTGGCAGCACCCGCAGCGCGGCTTGCTGGGGCCGGACCAGTTCCTGCCGGTCAGCGAAGACCTCCATCTGATCGACGACCTCATGTTCTCCCTGCTGCGCCAGGCCTGCCGCGACGCCCGTGATTGGCCCGACGGCGTGGGCCTCGCGATCAACATGTCACCCCGCCAGGTCTGCGACCCTGCCCTGGCCGACCACCTCCTGCAGATCGCCTTCGCCAGCGCCTTTCCGCCCGAACGCCTGACCGTCGAGATCACCGAGGACGCCATGGTGCACAGCCTTGCCGATGCCCGCGCCACCATCGAGACCCTGCGCGGGGCCGGGGTCCATGTCGCGCTCGACGATTTCGGAACCGGCTACGGCAGCCTTGCCCGTCTCTGCGAACTGCCGCTCGACACCCTGAAGATCGACCGCACGCTGATCCAGGCCATCGACCGCGATGCCGGGCGCAAGCTGGTCAACACCGTGATCGACCTTGGCCGCAGCCTTGGCATGCCGGTAACCGCGGAGGGCGTCGAGACCGAGCAACAGGCGCAGTTCCTCATCGAACGCGGCTGCGCCTATGCACAGGGCTTCCTGTTCGGCCGTCCCGCCCCGGCGCGCGAGGCGGCCCGCATCGCGGGCCTCGGCCCGCCGCGATAGTCCTTTCCCCGCGGCAGACATGAAAAAGGGTGGAACGCCTGCCGGCGCCCCACCCTTTTTCATGTCTACGCCCTCGCGGACAGCCGCGTCAGTATTCGCCGTTGAACGAAATCGGCGTCGCCGCGTCGATCCTGGCCATGTCGCCGCTGGCGCCGTAAGTATAGGAACGCTTGCCGGTCAGCCGCTTGGCCTCGTCGGCAATCGCCGTCATCATCTCCATCGAGAGTTCGATCTGGCGCTCCAGCAAGGCGGCGTTGGCGAGCGAGGCCGCGCGCAGTTCGCCCAGGCAATCGGCGAGCCGCTCGCGGGTTTCCGCATCCATCCGCTCGGTCCACGCGGGCTCGCGGCGATTGCGGCGCGCCAGCGTCTCTTCCAGCTGCGCCACCAGGCGCGCCTTGGCCGAGGCCAGCGAGGCGAGATCGAGCACGCGCTCGCGCCGCTCCAGCCGCTCGGTCTCTTCCCGCATGACCAGCGAAAGCGAGGTCATGATCTCGATCATTTCATTCGGCACTGCCCGTATCCCCCTGCTCGCTGGCCGCCAGGGCGGCCGCAGCCTGTGTCGCACCACTTTGAACGTTGCCTTGCGGGCCCGTGCCCAGCGTCGAGGCCTTCGGCGCCGCCGCGGTTCCGCCCTGCATGCGGATGATCTGCGCCTCGACGGCGGAGGCGATGCCCAGGCCCTTGCCCTGGGCGATCCGGTTGCCGATCTGCTCGGCCATCATGCCGCGGAACATTTCCTCGCCGTGGCCGCCGCCGAACTGGTCGTCGACTTCGACGGTCTCCAGCATGATCTTGGCGACCTGCCCCGCGAATACCGCCTCGAACTGGCGCGCAACGCCGGCGGGCGACTTGTCCGGCGTGGTCTGGATCTGCCGCGCCGGGGTGGACGCGATCGCGGCCGCAATCGTCGTGTCGGTCATCCTGCCGCTCCTTACTGAACCGTGATTTCCGCCTGAAGCGCCCCGGCGCTCTTGAGCGCCTGGAGAATGGTGATGAGATCGCGCGGGCTGACGCCGAGCGCGTTGAGCCCGGACACCAGCGTCTGCAGCGACGTGCCCTGCGTCAGCAGCGCCAGCGAAGCGCCGCTGCCGTCATCCGCCTGGATCCGCGTGCGCGGCACCGTGGTGGTCTGCCCGTTCGAGAGCGGCCCCGGCTGCGAGACGACCGGCGTTTCGGTCACGCTGATGGTCAGGCCGCCCTGGGCGATCGCCACCGGGCTGACCCGCACGTCCGCGCCCATGACCACGGTACCTGCCGCCTCGTTGATGACGATACGCGCGGGCTGGTCGACCGGGACGGTAAGGTTCTCGATGCGGGTGACCATCTCGATCACGTTGCCGCCGCGCGGGGTGATCTGCACGGTCGCGGGGTCCAGCACTTCGGCCATGCCGGTGCCTTCGCCGTTGATCCGCGCGGCGATGCGCTGCGCGGTCGTGAAGTCGGGATTCTTGAGTGCCAGCTTGAGGTTCTGGGCCGAGCGCAAGTCATAAGGCACTTCGCGTTCGATGATGCCGCCGCCCGCGATCCGCGCGGTGGTCATCACCCCGCGGCTGATCCTTGCCGCCGCGCCCTGCGCCTTGAAGCCCGAGACCGCCACCGGCCCTTGCGCCACCGCATAGATCTCGCCGTCGAGCGCGCGCAGCGAGGAGACCAGCAGGATGCCGCCCTGAAGGCTGGAGGCATCGCCCATGGCCGAGACCTGCACGTCGATGGTCGACCCCGCGCGCGCGAAAGGCGGCATCGTCGCGGTCACCGAGACGGCCGCGACGTTCTGCGTCAGCATCTGGTCGCCGCGAATGTTCACGCCCATGCGTTCCAGCATCGCCTGGAGCGTCTCTTCGGTGAACGGCACATTGCGGATGCGGTCGCCGGTGCCCTGGAGGCCGACGACGAGGCCGTAGCCCACGAGCTGGTTCGGGCGCACGTTCTCGACATCGACGATGTCCTTGATGCGCGGTTGCGGGTCCGCGAAGGCGGTGCCCGGCACGGTGAGCGCAAGCACGCTCGCCGCCACCATCGTCAAGGCGGCAAGCGAGGGGCGCTTCCTCGATTTCAGGGACATCTTCATCACAGTCCTTATAGGAAAATGGAGGGGACCGAAGGGGACGGCCGGAAGCCTTTTTGGCGGGCAATCATGGTATCGCGATCCGCGTGCCGCCCCCGGCCCCGGCTCCCGCTCCACCCTTGCGGCGGGCGAGGCGCATGACGTAGCCGATGATCTCGGCGACAGCGGCGTAATGTTCGATCGGGATCGGCCGGTCGATCTCGGCCGAGGCGAACAGCGCGCGCGCCAGCGGCGGGCTCTCGACGATCGGCACGTTGGCCTCGGCGGCGATCTCGCGGATCCTGAGCGCGATGGCATCGACGCCCTTGGCGACGACCAGCGGTGCCGCCATCTGGCCATGGTCATACTTGAGCGCGACGGCATAGTGCGTCGGATTGGTGACGATCACGCTGGCGGTGGGCACGGCCGCCATCATCCGGCTGCGCGCACGCTGCATCTGGATCTGGCGGATCTTCCCCTTGATCTTGGGGTCACCCTCGCTCTGCTTGTACTCGTCCTTCACTTCCTGGCGGCTCATGCGCATGCGCTGCATGAAGGCGCGGTGCTGGTAGAAATAGTCGGCCAGCGCCAGCACCCCGACCGACATCGCCGCCGCGCGCACCGCCTCGAACACCAGCGACCCGGCCGCATGGGCCAGCGCGCCGGGGGCATAGCCGACCAGCAGGTCGAGCCCGACCATGCGCGGCCTCAGCACGGTAAAGACGACCGTGGCGATGCCGAGGAACTTGGCCAGGGTCTTGGCAAACTCGACAAACGCGCGCTTGCCGTAGATGCGCCCGAGCCCGGCGACGGGATTGAACTTGGACCACTTGGGCGCCAGCCGGGTCCAGCTGATGACAAAGCGGCCCTGCAGGAAACCGATGGCCAGGGCGCAGGCGATCAGCACGCCGAAGACCGGCAGCAGCGACAGCACGAAATGTTCGGCAAGGCCGGTCATCAGGTTCTGGGTGCCGCGCGCATCGAGGCGGAAATCCTCGGCATTGCCCCAGAGCCGCACCAGCATCGGCGAGAGTGCGGCAAAGGCGCTGGCGCCCAGCCCGCCGGTCACGATCAGCGCGCCCGAGAGCATCGCCGCGTGGCGCATCTCGGTCGAGCTGGCGACCTGCCCCTTGTTCGCCGCGTCCTCGAGACGCTTGGAGGTGGGCTGTTCGGTCTTCTGGTCCTTGTCGGTCTCGGCCATGGGATCAGAAACTCCAGCCGGACTGCATGAAGCTGGTCATGGCGGCGGCAAAGGCGGTGAGGATGCTGCCCATGACCACGCTTACCACGGCCAGGCCAAGCATGAGGTTGAGCGGCTGGGTGATGAAAAAGACCTGGATCTGCGGCGCCACGCGCGCGGCCAGCCCCAGCCCGAGATTGAACAGCGCGCCGTAGAGGATCAGCGGCGCCGAAAGGCTCACGCCCAGCGCCAGCGCCTGCCCGGTCACGTGCACCGCCAGCTGCGCGAAGTCGGCGACCGGCGGCATGCCGCCGACCGGGAAGATCGTGTAGGACTGGACCATGCCGGCGATCCACAGGTGATGGACCCCCAGCGCCATGCAGACGATCACCGCCGCGATCCCGAACAGACGGGCCAGCAGCGGCGACTGGCCGCCGAGCGATGGGTCGGCCACCAGCGCCGAGGACAGCCCGATCTGCTGCGTCACCATCGACCCGGCAATGGCGACCGCGCTGAACAGGATCTTGATGATCGTCCCGAAGGCGAGGCCGACCAGCATTTCGGTGAAGGTCATCATCGCCAGGTCACCGCCCTGCACCAGCGGGGCGACGCGCGGGGCGAGCAGGCCGTAAAGACCCACCGTCATGCCCAGCGCCATCATCAGCCGGATCTGCGCCGGCACCGATTCCTCGGAGAAGGCAGGCAGCAGCATGATCACCGCGCCGATCCGGGTGAACAGCACCAGGAACGTCGCCGCATCGACCGGCAGCGCGGCCAGGATCGCGGTGTCCATCCAGCCCGCGCCTAACCGGCGATGATGATGTCGGAAATGCGCTCCATGAAATTGGACAGCGCATGACCGATCATCGGCAGCGAGAGCAGCAGGACAACCCCCAGCACCAGCAGCTTGGGCACGAACGTGAGCGTCATTTCCTGCACTTGCGTCAGGGCCTGAAGCAGGCCGACCAAGACGCCGACGATCAGCGAGGCGATCAGCATCGGCCCGACGATCGTCAGGACCAGCACCAGCGCCGAACGCGCCAGCTCGATGGCGGAAGCGGAGTCCATGACACTCTATCCTTTGCGCGCGACGGCCCGGACTAGATCTGCATCCGCATGATTTCGGAATAGGCGCTGACCACGCGGTCGCGCACCGAAACCACGGTGTCGAGCGCGGTCTCGGCCGCGCCGATGGCGGTGACGACGTCGATCAGGTCACCCTTGCCGGCCACCTGCTTGGCGCTTTCGCTTTCGGCGGTGTGGAGCGCGGTGGCGGCGTCGCCGACCATCGATTCGATCATCGAACCGAAGCTGGAACCGTTACCGGCGGCGGGCGATGCGGCATCGTCGGTGGTGCCGAACGAAGGCGCAGTGGTCTTGAGCGCGCGGCCATAGGCGGACGCGGCGTCGAGGGCTCCGATAGCCATGGGTCAGATCCTTACTTGAGCAGGTCGATCGTGCGCATGGTCATGCCGCGCGCGGATTCGATGGCATTGAGGTTGGCTTCGTAGGAACGCTGCGCGGCCTTCATGTCGGCCGCCTCGATCAGCGGATTGACGTTGGGCTGCTCGATATAGCCCTGTGCATCGGCGGCCGGACTGCCCGGCTGGTAGACGCGGGTGAACTGGCTCTGGTCGCCGTCGATCGACTTGACAGACACCTTGGTGGCGCCGGTCGCGCGGTCGACTTCCGCCGCGAAAGTCGAGACCCGGCGGCGGTAGGGATCGCCGCCTGCCGTGGTCGCCACGGAATCCGAGTTGGCAAGGTTCTCCGCGATCACGCGCATGCGCAGCGACTGCGCACGCAGGCCCGACGCCGAAACCGCGATCGAATTATCCAATTCCATAAAGGTAGGTCCCCCCTCTGCTCGATGCAGCAGACAGGTTCCTTATAGGCATTTTTTGCCTAGTTCGGATCACTCCTATATTTTATTTCCTATAACGAGGGCGAAAGGAAACTCCCGATGTCCGTCCTCGAAGGCATTCCCATCGACCTGTCGATCGTGCTGGGTTCGACCAGCATTCCCATCCGCCAGGTGCTCAACATGAGCCGCGGCGCGATGATCCCGCTCGATTGCGGGCACAACGATCCCACCCGCGTCTACGTGAACGACGAATTGGTGGCCGAAGGCAAGATCCTGGTGAACGGCGAGCACATGTCGCTCGAGATCACCAAGGTCGTGCAGCGCGGCGAGAGCTGAGCGATGGAGTTCCTCGCCGTGCTGCGCACCCTGGGTGCGCTGGCCGTGGTGCTCGGTCTGCTGGTCGGCGCGCTCTGGACGGTGCGCCGCTACGACCTTCGCATGCCGCAGAAATGGCTGGCCCGGCTGGGCGACCGGCTGGGCGATCGCACCTCGGTGCGCCGCCTCGAACTGGTCGAGCGGCTGGCCATCGACCCGCGCCGCTCAGTCGTGATGATCCGCAGCGACAACAAGGACATCAGCCTGCTGATCGCGCCCGAAGGCGTGGTCCTGCTGGACAGCGCCCCCATCAAGGAAACCGCAGAATGAGCCCCGTGACCACCAGGCGCCTCGCGCTTGCCGCAGCGCTGGGCGGAGCGGCACTGCTGGCGCTCGCCCCCGATTTCGCCATGGCCAAGGCGGCGGCCGCGCCCGACGCGCTCGGCGGCCTGGGAGGCGCAGGCGGCGGCGGGGCAGTGTCCGGCCGGGTGATCCAGCTCGTGCTGATGATGACGGTGCTCAGCCTTGCCCCCGGCATCCTGATGACGATCACCTCGTTCACCCGTATCGTCTGCGCGCTCTCGCTGCTGCGTTCGGGGCTCGGCGTGCAGGGCGTGCCGCCCAACCCGGTGGTCATCAGCCTCGCGCTGTTCCTCAGCTTCTTTGTCATGGCGCCGACGTTCGACACCGCCTGGAAGGAAGCCATGGTCCCCTACAACCAGGGCCGGATCAACGAGACCCAGGCGCTCGATGCCGCCTCCAAGCCGTTTCACACGTTCATGCTCAAGCAAGTGCGCGACGAGGACGTGAAGCTGTTCGTCTCGCTTTCCGGCAAGGTTCCCGCCTCGCGCGAGGCGATCCCGATGTCGACGCTGATGCCCGCCTTCATGATCTCGGAACTGCGCCGCGCCTTCGAGATCGGCTTCCTGCTGCTGCTGCCGTTCCTGGTCATCGACCTTGCCGTGGCCGCCGTGCTGATGGCGATGGGCATGATGATGCTGCCGCCTGCGACCGTCTCGCTGCCGATGAAGATCATCTTTTTCGTGCTGGTCGACGGCTGGGCCCTGGTGGCGGGATCGCTGGTCAAGAGTTTCGGAGGGCCGGGGTGAGCCGGGCCCTCGGGGAGTCATACCTGGTTGGCAAAACGCGCCCGCGTGTCGATCAGCCATGGCCCCAGATCGGCAAACGCGATCGGCTCGAGGAACACCAGGCCGCAGGCATTGTTGCCAACCCAGCGCACGGCGGCCTCGCGCTCGCCGAGGCCGGGGATCGAAATGCCGAGCAACTGGTCGCGCGGCATCGCGTTCGCGACGGTGAGGCGCGCGCCGCCCTGCGAGATGTCGACCAGCCGCGCCGGATGGCGATAACCGGTCACCAGCAGCGCCGCCGGACAATCGGCGGTGAAGCGGGGACCGCGCGCAACCCCCTCGGCGCCGCTGCGCATCGCCGCATGGGCCAGCAGTTCGGGCACGTCGACCGGGTGGTCGAAGGCGACACCGATGCGGCCCGCGCGGTTCCAGCGCACGGTACCGCTCAGGGTATCGCCTGCCTTGAGCGTGACTTCGACCGCTTCCTCGACGATGAAGCTGCCGTGGACTTCGGCCATCATCCCGGTCGCCGAGATATTGCGCACGCGGCACAGCGTCTCGCGGTCCTGCGCGGCCAGCTTGCCGATCAGCAGGATCGTGGTGACGCGCGGCGCACGCGGCTGCAGTCCGCGCAAGGGTTCGTCCGCGCCTCCCTCGGCAGAAAATTCGAACTCGTCGAGGAAAGCGTCGACGGCGCGTTCGGAGCGCGGCGATGGCGGCAACGACATGGGTCAGGTGGTCCTTGCGGGGGGCTTGGTATCAGATCGGCGCGGCCTGGGTGATCACCGCACGCTGCACGAAACCGGGCCCGTAGACCTCGCGTGCCGCATCCATGACCAGCCGGCGGAACAGCTCCAGATTGGGGATCATGCCATCGCGCCCGCTGGCGAGCGGTTGGCGGTAGCTGCGCATGTTGACGGCGTTCAGCAGGACCGGCAGCTGCGCGGTCACTTTTGCCGCGCTGCCCTTGGGCACTTCCAGCTGGCATTCGAACGAGACATAGCCCGACAGCCGCCCGTCCGCGAACGTCAGCGGCGCCAGCATCGTGCCGGTCGGCACGAATTCGGTCTCCGCCGGACGCTTGGGCGCGTGGGGCAGGAACTGCGGCGCATACGTGACGACGGCATAGGCTCCGCCCCCGCCGATCGCGCAGCCGCCGACAAGCGCGGCGAGCCCGATCATGATCTTTCGGATCACGTTATGCTCCCGATTGGCAAATTCATGGATGACATCATTGGCAAAGCCCGCCCCGGTCAGAAGCGGAAGCTGGCGTCTTGCGGCAGCGCCGAGCGCTGCGCCATCACGACGATGGTGATGCGGCGGTTCTCGGGCCGGTCGGGCCGGTCGGGATAGACCGGCTCGGTCGCGGCCTTGGCCACGACTTCGGCAAAACGGTCGGTCGGCAGGCCCGCCTCGACCATCGCCGCACGCGCCGCCAGCGCGCGCTGGGCCGAGAGCATCCAGTTGGCATCGCTCTGGCCGCCGGTGGAATCGGTGTGTCCCTCGATCGCCACTTGCGCGCCGGTGCCGGCAAGCTTGCGCGCGACCCTGGCGAGGAGATCCCGCGCATAGGGATTGAGCTGGGCGGTCCCGCCCTTGAACATCGAACGCTCGGCACTGTCGACGAGATGGATGCGCAGTCCGTCGCGGGTTTCCTCGACATCGAGGTTGCGCTTGCCCTGGGCGGTGTCGATCGGCGGCTCGATCTGCAGCTGCAATTGCTGCGCCATGATCCTGAGCGCCGCCTCGGGCACATCGGCAGTGCCGCCGCGCGCCGCGCCCTTGACGCCGGATTCGGCGGAAGGCTCGCCCACCGCCTTCACGTCCTCGGCCTGGGCCTTGCGGGTATGGCCGCCAAGGCCCGGCTGCGGACCGGGGGTCTGGGTCAGCGCGGTCGGCACCGCATCGCGGTCGGCCGCCGGCGAGAAGTATTCGGCCAGCCCCTTGAGCTGCTGCTTGTCCGGGTTGGCGAGCAGCCAGAGCAGCATGAAGAAGGCCATCATCGCGGTCACGAAGTCGGCATAGGCCACCTTCCACGCACCGCCATGGTGCGCGCCGTGCGCCTTCTTCCTGACCTTGCGGATGATGATCGTCGCATCGCCGTTGCCCGCCACCGAAGCTCTCCTCAGTCGAGCGCGGCGCGCAGGCGCGCCTGCATGACATTGAGCCGCACCTGCCCCAGTGCCTCGCCGATCGCCGAACCGCCCGCCATCCGGTCGAGCAGGTCCGCCGTCTCGTCGACGTGCTGGACAATGAGGTCGAAGGCCTGGAGCTGGTCGAGGTAATCGGCCACGAAGCGTTCGTCGGAAACCAGCACGCCGGCGAGTTGCTCCAGCAATTCGCGGGCGACGCGCATTTCACCGGCGATCGCCTGGCACAGCGCGGCCCCGTAGCTTTCCATGGTGCCACCGCTATCCAACTGTATCGTCACTGTGTCGCTTCCCCTGTGTTCGTTATGGCTCGCACCGCCCATGACCTCGACGGTCAGAACAGTTCGAGTTCGCCGGTATGCTGCGGCGCGGCGACCGGCGCCGGCCGGACGATCGGCGGCAGGGGCTGGTCCTTGACCAGCATCGACCGCACACGCCCTTCGTACGGCATGAATTCTACCTTGCGCGCCTGGGTGCCGCCGAGATCGCAGTGATCCACGGGAATGCCCTCGGTGCGCAGGAAGTTGCGGGCGAACTCGCCGTTCTTGGTGCCGATGCCGCCAAGCCCGGCGACGATGTTCGCGCCGCCGTAAAGGTGTCCCCGCAGGCGGGAGCGCTGGGCCCCGCGCTGCATCAGCGCGTTGATCAGCAGTTCCATCGCGTGGACGCCGTAACGCTGCATTTCCGCCGGCGTGACCGGGCTGTCGCTGCCCGGTTCACCCAGCAGGAAATGATTCATCCCGCCCACGCGCGCCACCGGATCCTGGATGCAGGCGGCCACGCACGAGCCCAGCAGGGTGGAAATGACCACCCCGCCCTGCACGGCGACATGATATTCGCCCTGGACGATGGGAACGCGGCGCATGGCGGTCAGACCAGCTCCCCGAAGACGCGCTCGATCTTTTCCTTGAGCGCGGCCGGGGCAAACGGCTTGACCACGTAGTTGTTGACGCCGAGCGCCGCCGCCTTCTGGACGACTTCCTTGTCGGCCGAACCGGTGAGCATGATGAACACGGTCTTGCCGATCACGTCATCCTTGCGCACCGCCTCGAGAAACTCGAGGCCGTCCATCTCGGGCATGTTGTAGTCCGAGATGATCAGATGCACCCGATCCGACTTGACCGCGGCAAGCGCTTCGGTTGCCGAGCCCTTGTCGCGAATGTCCTTGAAACCCAGATCCTGCAGAGCGCGACGGATCATCGCGCGCATGCTCGTCTGGTCGTCGACCACCATTACCTTGATTGCAGCCGCTGCCGGCATGAGACCCGCTCCAAATTACCGCCGGCAAGCCCCGAGGATCGCCTCGGGGAGTGCCGACAAATTCACTTCCTTTTCGACCGCGCCCCGCTCGAAGGCGGCACGCGGCATTCCGTAGACCACGCATGTGTCCCGGCTCTGCCCCATCGTCCGCGCACCGGCGGTGCGCATCTGCAGCAGGCCTTCCGCCCCGTCCGACCCCATGCCGGTGAGGATCACCCCCACAGCGCGCGAGCCGAGCGCGGAAACCGAGCGGAACAGCACGTCCACCGAAGGACGATGGCCGGACACCGGCTCGCCCTCGATCAGCCGCACATGGCCGCTGGTACCGCCGACCAGTTCCATGTGATGGCTGCCGCCGGGGGCGAGGTAGACCGTGCCCCGCTTGAGGGTCATGCCGTCCTTGGCCTCGACCACGCTGACACGCGCCTCGCGGTCGAGCCGCGCGGCAAAGCCGCCGGTGAAGATCGCCGGCATGTGCTGGACCACCAGCACCGGCGGACAATCGACCGGCAGCGCGCCGATGATCGAAAACAGGGCCTCGACGCCGCCGGTGGAGGCGCCGATGGCAATGACGACGTCGCGCAGCGGGCCTGCCGAGGGTGCGGGCGTGGCCGCAACCTGTCCGGGACGCGGCGCCGCCGGACGGACCGCCGCCGCGCGGACCGACGAACGTGCCGCGGTGCGCACCATCTTGCGCAGCAGCGCACCGTCCTGCGCGATCTCCAGCGGATTGCCGGAGGGCTTGGCGATGCAGTCCACCGCGCCGAGGCGCAGCGCCTCGATGGTCGCCTCGGTGCCGCGCGCGGTCAGCGTCGAGCACATGACCACCGGCATCGGGCGAAGCCGCATGATGCGTTCCAGGAACGACAGCCCGTCCATGCCCGGCATCTCGACGTCGAGCGTCACGACATCGGGATTGAGCGCCTTGATCATCTCGCGCGCGGCATGGGGTTCCGGTGCCTGGCCGACCACCTCGATCAGCGGATCGTGGTTGAGCAGCTTGGTCAGCAGCGCCCGCATCGCCGCGCTGTCGTCGACGACGACAACGCGGACCTTCTCGTTTGCAGGATCGGTCATGCCGCACCTGCCCCGTCGATCCGCGCATAAGCGGTCTGGGCGACCGGTTTCATGCGGGTGGCGGCGGGTCCGATCAGGCGCTCGGAATGGCCGATGTAGAGCGTGCCGCCGGGCTGGAGCATGTCGACCAGACGCGCCTCCAGCTCGGCCTTGGCGGTATCGTCGAAATAGATCATCACGTTACGGCAGAAAATCACGTCATACTTCTGGCGCATCGGCCATTGGTCGAAGAGGTTGAGCACACGCGCGGCCACCAGCTTGCGCAGCGTTTCGGCGATCACGTGGTATCCCGTCCCCGCCGGCTTGAGCCAACGCTGGCGGTAGCCCGCCGGGATCGGCTCCACCGCGCTGTCGGGATAGGTCGCCTGCGACACCGCCTGGACCACCGGGGGCGAGATGTCGGTCGCCAGCAGGCGCACGTCGCCCTTGTCGAGCCAGGCCGCGCTTGCCGGGCTTTCGCCCGCCAGGCACATGGCGATGGTGTAGACTTCCTCGCCGCTGGAGCAGCCGGCCGACCAGATGCGCACTTTCTCGCCCCGGCGCGCCCGCTCCTGCAACTGCGGCAGGACATGGCTGCGCAGATGATCGAAGTGGTGCGCCTCGCGGAAGAAGTGCGTGTGGTTGGTGGTCAGCGCCACGACCATGGCGTGGCGCTCCTGCGCATCGCGCTGCACCAGCGAGACGTAGTCGGCAAAGCTGGTGAGCCCGTGTTCGCGCAGACGGCGGCTGAGGCGGGAGTGCACCAGCGTCGTCTTGGCTTCGACCAGGTGGATGCGTGCCTCGCGCTGCATGATCGCGGCGATCTCCTGGAACTGCGCCGGGCGCAGTTCCGCATTCGCCGCGAGCGTGCCGGCAGAGGCGGCCGAAGTGCTCACGCAGCCAGTTCCGGGATATGGCGCGTCAGGCTGAGCGCATCGAGGTCCAGCAGCAGGCACATGGCCTCCTGGTTCGAGGCGTCCGAGGTGCGGCGCTCGATCTTGACGAGGCCCGCGATGGCGCTCTGGTCGTTGACTTCGGTATCCGGCGCCGGCTGGATCTCGCTGCCCTTGATCGAGACGATGTCCTGCACCTCGTCGACCAGGAAACCGGCGTTGCGCCCGCCGATGGTGACCACCAGCACGCAGGAGCGCGCATGGAGCACGCTAGGCTCCCAGCCCAGCCGCTCGGACAGGCCGACGATCGGGATCACCGAACCGCGCAAGTTGGCAACGCCCAGCACATAGGAGGGCACGCTGGGAAGCGGCGTCGGCGCTTCCCATTCACGGATCTCGATGAGCGAGGCCATCTCGATGCCGAACAGCTGGTTGCCCAGCGTGAAGGTCACGATCTTGCGTTCGTCGTTAGCAATCGCTTCAGTGCTCATGCCGCCAGTCCTTTCAGTGCAAATTTGGAAGCGCCGCCGGTCGCGACCAGCGCGTCCACGTCGAAGATCAGCGCGATGGCGCCGTCACCCAGGATCGTCGCGCCGCCCAGGCCCCGGATCGGGTGGAGGTTGTCCTCCAGGCTCTTGAGGACGACCTCGCGGCGGTTGTCGATGGTGTCGACCATCAGGCCGACGTGGCCCGCCGTCTCGCTCTCGACGATGATCACCAGCGAGTCCTCGGCCGGGCGCTCGGAGCGCATGCCGAACATCTCGCCCACCCGGCGCACCGGCAGGTACTGGCCGCGCAGTTCGATCACCTCGGAGGTCGGCGACGTCGCCTGGACCTGGCCCGGTTCGGGCTGGACGGTCTCGATCACGTTGGCGAGCGGCACCACGAAGCGCTGGTCGCCCAAGCGCACGATCATGCCGTCGAGAATGGCGAGCGTGAGCGGCAGCGCCATCGAGAAGGTCGTGCCCTCACCCGGCACCGAGACGATTTCCAGTCGCCCGCCCAGCGCCTCGACGTTGGAGCGGACCACGTCCATGCCGACACCGCGGCCGGAAATGTTCGAGATCGTCTCGGCGGTCGAGAAGCCCGGCGCGCAGATCAGGCTGTCGATCTCCTCGTCGGAAAGCTGGGCATCGGCGGCGATGATGCCGCGCGTCACCGCGATGGCGCGCACGCGCTCGCGGTTGATGCCGCGCCCGTCGTCCCGCACCTTCACGAGGATCCGGCCGCCCTTCTGCTCGGCGGAAAGATAGATCGTGCCCTCGGGCGACTTGCCCGCGGCAATGCGGTCCTCGGGGCTCTCGATACCGTGATCGACCGCGTTGCGGATCATGTGCGTCAGCGGATCGCCGATCTTCTCGATCACGCCCTTGTCGACTTCGGTCATCTCGCCGGTGGTCTCGAGGATCACCTTCTTGCCGGTCTCGGCCGAAAGGTCGCGCAGCATGCGGGGCACGCGCGAGAACGCCTGCTTGATCGGCTGTGCGCGCAGCGACATCACGTTGTCCTGGATCTGGCGCGTGAGGCGCGACAGCTCCGGCAGTTCGACACGCTCCTGGTCGGCGGGCGACAGACGGTCCGACAGGATCGAGCCGCGGATCACGAGTTCGCCGACAAGGTTGAGCAGCTGGTCCAGCTTGCCAAGGTCGACGCGGATCGTCTGGGCCACCTCGACGGCATGCTTGGCCTCGGGCTTGGCCGCATCGGGCTTGGCCGCCTCGACCTTCTTAGGCGCTGGCGCAGCGGCAGCGGGTGCCGGTTCGACCGGCAGCGGCACGACCACGTCGTCAAAAACCACCGCGACCGGCTCGAAGGGAATTTCCTCCGGCTCGGCAGCAGCGGGAGCAGCCGCTTCGACCGGTGCCGGCGCGGCCACTTGCGCCTGCGTGACCTCGATCAGCGAATCCGGCGCCACGAAGTCGAAGCAGTCGCGGATGTCGCGCTCGTCGACACTGGCGGGCAGCGCCACCGTCCAGACGAAGTAGCTGTCCTCGGGGTCGAGTTCGGCGAGCGGCGGCAGCGCCTCGGTATCGACGGCGGTCACTTCGCCGCCCATCGATTCCAGTTCGCGGATCACCAGCAGCGGCTCGGCGCCATTGGCCATGGCCCCGCGCGAGGGACCGAAACGCACCGTCCAGCCGGCAGGCTCGCCCGCATCGAAATCGTCGAGCGCCACGGCAACCGGCTCGAAACCGAAGGGATCGGCATCGCCGCCGAAGTCGAGGTCGACAACCGCGACCGGGGTGAAGCCGAACTCATCCGCTTCCACGGGCGCAGCCGCGACAGGCTCAGGCTCCGGTGCGGCAGCCGGGGCGCCGCCACCTGCGAGAATCGCGTCGAGCTGTTCCAGCATGTGGCCGTCGTCCGGCGCATCCGCCCCGTGCTGCGCGGCGGATACATGGTCCGAGAGAATGTCGAAGGCGCCCAGCAGGCACTGCGTCACTTCGGGTGTCGGCGCGATGCGTTCGGCGCGCACTTCGTCGAGCACGTTCTCGAAACGGTGCGAGAAGCCGAGCAGCGCGGTGTGGCCGAAGGCGCCCGAGCCGCCCTTGATCGAGTGGACGGCGCGGAACACGCCGGCGATCACGCTGGCCGAAGTGTCGCCCGCGGCCATGGCGGACAGGCCTTCCTCGGCCACCGCCAGACCCTCGACGCACTCCTCGAAGAAGATCGCCTGGATTTCGTCGAGTTCGTCGCTCACGGGCACACGCGGCGGATGGCCGCCCCCAGGCGATCGGCGTCGAACGGCTTGGTGATCCAGCCGGTGGCGCCCGCCTCACGGGCGCGGGTCTTCTTCTCGTCCGAGAACTCGGTCGACAGCACCAGGATCGGCGTGCCCTTGAACTCGGCGGTCTTGCGGACCGCCTCGATCAGCTCGAAGCCGTCCATCTTGGGCATGTTGATGTCGGTGATCAGCAGGTCGGGCTTCACTTCGTGCATGCGCTCCAGCCCATGCTCGCCATCGTTGGCGCTCTCGATGCGGAAGCCCTGCGCGGTCAGCGATGCCTTGAGCAGCATGCGGATCGTGGCGGAATCATCGACAGTCAGGATCAGTTTGCTCACGCGGTAAATTCCTCTTCAACGAGCCCCAGCGACGCCGCCAGCCCGCAGGCGCGGACGCGGTCGACGAAGGCCCTGCTGGGATTGACGATGGCGAACGGGCGGTCGCTCGACGCCGCCTCGTTACGGGCGGCAAGCAGCAGTTGGAGCACCGCCTGCCCGACCGATTCCACTTCGCCGGCATCGATCTCGATGGCGCCGACCGCCGCGACCAGCCGGTCGCGCAAGTCCTCGGCAGTGACGGTGGAGGCATGTGTGGGCAGGACGAGCGGACCTTCGCCGCTCGCGCCTTCAGGCAGGCTTGGCATTAAGCTGGTCCTTCACTTCGTCGAGCGCGGTCTCGAGCTGCGAGAACGAGGGCGCATAGGGCGACGGGGTCATGCGGCGCGCCAGTTCGATGGCGACTTCGGTGGGCTGGCCCTGGGCGTGGCCGATGATCGCGGTCTTCACGATCAGGTAGGGCTTGAAATCGGAATCGATGATCTGCTGCAGCTTCTGCGCGATCGGACCGACCAGACAATAGGCGAGCAGAACGCCGAGGAAGGTGCCGACCAGCGCGCCGCCGATCATCGCCCCCAGAATCTCGGTCGGCTGATCGATCGAGCTCATCGTCTTGATGACGCCGAGCACGGCGGCGACGATGCCGAGCGCCGGCAGGCCGTCGGCCATCATCTGCAGCGAGTGCTGCGGGGCCAGTTCCTCGGAATGGTGGCGCTCGATATCGCCTTCCATCGCTTCGGCGAGCTGGTGCGGATCCTCGAAGTTGACTGTCATCATGCGCAAGTAGTCGCACGTGAACTCGATCAGGTCGTGGTCCTCCAGCAGGCGCGGATAGCGCTGGAACAGCTCGCTTTCCTCCGGCTTGTCGAGATGCGGTTCAAGCGCGTTGGCGCCGCTCTTGCGGAACGTCGCCAGCAGCATGAACAGCAGCGCCAGCAGGTCGCGGAAGTCGCCCTCGTTCCAGCGCGAACCCTTGAACACGCGGACCACGCCCTTCCAGGTCTTCTTCACCGTCTGCATCGAGTTGCCGAGGATGAAGGCGCCGACGGCGGCCCCCGCAATGGCCAGCATTTCATGCGGCAGGGCATGGAAGATGACCATGATGTTGCCGCCCGACATCAGGAAGCTGCCGAATACGCACAGCAGGATGACGATGAGGCCGATGGCATTGAGCATGACTGGGTCCGCGAATGGTGGATGGCGTAACGGCTTGCGGCGGCGTGGTGACAGCCACGGAGCCCTTGCCGTGATTATAGGACGAAGATCGCATGCCCCGGATTCACGGCAGCGCTTTTTGCAGAGAGTGGTCGCCCGAACGCAGTCCATGCGCGCTCCGCGTCCGCCTCCGGCAATTTTGTCCTATAAAGATGGCGCGCCCATCGGCGCTGACGAGTTCGCGGGAGCCACCATGTCAATCAATGCCTATCGTCGCGTCCAGAAGGTGATCGCCTCGCCGCGCGGCACCGAGTACCGGCTGATGAGCCAGGTCACCGGAGAGATGATCGCGGCGCGCGATTCCGGCCTCAAGGGCGCCGCCCTGATGGCCCCGCTGCACCGTAACAGGCAGGTCTGGGGCACCTTCGCAAGCATCTGTGCAACATCGGGAAACCGGCTTCCGGACGAGCTGCGGGCGACCATCATCTCGATCGGCCTGTGGGTCACCAAGTATACCTCGAGCGTGATGACCGGCAGCGGTACCATCGACGACCTGATCGACGTCAACCGCGCGATCATCGAAGGGCTGTCGAACGAGAACGGCAAGGTCGGTCAGCAGCAGTTCGCGGGCTGACGGAATACCTTCATTCCGGATTAAATTTTAGAAACCGAATATCAACCGGTTATCCTCAAACCAGCGTTCATGCCGGGACCGCCCAACCTCGCCTCTATTTACAATCGCGCTCGACGCGATAAGGCGAGGTCAGCCTTTGAGCCTGAGCTAACAGGCGCAAGCAGCGGACCCGGATGCAGGAACTGAACCCCTCGCCGCCGCGTTCGGACGGGTCGCCTCCTGCCAGCATGGCACCGGCCATTCCTGCCCTGATCGTGGTCGTACAACTGATCGGCATTGTTGTCCTCACCGGCTGGTTCAGTGCGAACCTGCAGCTGGCGGGGCTGCCTGCCACCGGCATGCTCATGCAGCCGCTCACCGCGGTTTCCTGCATGAGCCTGGGCCTTGCCGTCTGGGCGACGGCGAAGCAGCGCTTGCGCCTCGCGCGGATGCTGATCGCACTGCCGCTCGGCATCGCGCTTGCCGCGCTGTTCGAGGAAGCGGCAGGACGCAGCCTCGGCATCGACACGCTGCTGTTTGCCGAGATCCTTGCGCATCAGCCCCGCCCTGCCAGCGGCCGCCCGGGGGTTCTGCCCGCGCTGGCCATCGTCCTGCTCGGCCTCGCAACACTCGCGGTCGCCGCGCGCCAGCGCATCCTGCGTCGCAGCACGGTCCCCCTGACCAGTGTCGTCATCGCCATCGCCGCGATTTCCGGGAGCCTGCTACCCACCGGCCTGAGCATTGCCGATCACGATACGCGCCGCGCGCTGATGTCGGTGCCGACCGCAGTGACCATCGCCGCGCTGGCGCTTTCGCTGATCCTGCTGCGGCGCGATCTCGCCTGGCCGCGCAAGCCGCAGTGCGGCTTCGGCGCCTCGACCCTGCAATGGACGCTGCTGTTTTCGGTGGCCCTGCCGGTGCTATCGGCGATCATGCTGTTCTGGGCGAAGCGTGACACCCACCTATCGACAGAGGCGATGGTGATCTTCCTCGCAGTCGTCCAGGTCACGGCCTCCTGCATCCTGATCGCATGGTCGTGGCTACGGATCAGCCGCGAGAGCAGCGCTCGCTGGGCGATCAGCGCGGCGCTGGATTCGGCGCCGATCGCGATCACCGACATCGAGGGGCGCATCCTGCGCTGGTCGGACGGTTGCGCACGGCTTTACGGCTGGAGCGCCGAGCAGGTGCTCGGCCTCAACAAGCACGAACTGACCGGTGCCTCCCGGATCCCGGGTCGCGATTATCCGCCTGCCCACGCCATGGCCGCCCAGGAGACCGAACTTTCCGAGATGCGCGCCGACGGCAGCTTGCTGCGCGTTTTCGAGACCCGGCAGATCGTCCAGCCACGCAGCGACCGCGCGCCGATGATCGTTCTGTCGATGACCGATGCGACCGCGCGCCAGCAGGCCGAACAGGCCATGCTGGCCAGCGAGGCGCGGCTCGCCCTTGCCGTCGATCTGCATGGCCTCGGAATCTTCGAATGGTCGAGCGTGGACGATTCCTTCCGCTTTCACGGCCGCGCCGAAGCACTGTTCGGGCTCGAGACAGGCCGCTTCGAAGGCGGCATGACCGCATGGCTGGCGCACATCGCCTGCGTGTTCGATCGCAAGATAACCTCGCCGGAGGCCTGGGTCCCGGGGCGCTACGGCTTCCGCCTGCAGTCGCAGCGCCCGGATCAACCCGCGGTCATCGAGGGCACCGTACTGATCCACCGCGATCCCGCCAACGGCAGCCTGGACCTGATCGGCATCGTCATGGACGCGACCGAACGCGAACGCCGGGCCGAGATGCTGGAATCGCGGGAATCCGAGCTGCGCTCGATCCTCGAAACCGTGCCCGAAGCGATGATCACCATCGACGGACAGGGCCTCGTCCGCAGCTTCTCCGCCACGGCCGAGGCCCTGTTCGGCTATGCCGCGCACGACGTGCTCGGCCGCGATGTCCGGCTGGTGCTGCCGCAGTATCACCACCGCCATCACCATCATCATCATCACCACGGCGCCGCTTCCCGATCCGCCGAGCCCAGGAATGCCGGAGGCTCCAGCGTCCAGGATCGCATGACCCGCCTGACCGCCGGACGAGACCGTCAGGGCAACGAAGTGCCGGTCGAACTCACGGTGGGCGAGGCCAACATCGGCAACGAGCAGATCTCGATCGCCTTCGTGCGCGACTTGCGCGAACAGTTGCAGACCGATGCGCGCATCCACGAACTGCGCGAACAGTTCCTGCACGCCTCGCGCGTCAGTGCCATGGGCGAGATGAGCGCAGGTCTCGCGCACGAGTTGAACCAGCCGCTCACGGCAACCGCCAACTTCCTCGGCGCCATCGAACTGCAACTGCAGCGCGAATGGCGACAGGACCAGTTGCGCCGACTGCTGCGCCTCGCCAGCCAGGAAGTGCTGCGGGCCGGCGACATCATCCGCCGCATGCGCGCCTTCGTTTCCAAGGGCGAACTCGACATCCGCGCCCAGCCGCTCGACGAAATGATCGCCGACACGCTCCAGCTGGCCCGCTCGCGCAGCCAGGCGCCCGGCGTGCGCCTGGAATACCATCCCAACGCCGCCGCGCCGGTGATCCTGGCCGACCGCATCCATATCCAGCAGGTGCTGGTCAATCTCATCAACAATGCCTTCGACGCGATAGAGGCGCATGACGTCGCCAATCCCGCGGTCACCATCACCACCCTCGCGGTCGCCGAGGGGCAGATCATGATCCGCGTGGTAGACAATGGGCCGGGCCTGCCCGATCAGGTCATCAGCCGCCCGTTCGAGGCGTTCAGCTCCACCAAGTCCAACGGCATGGGCCTGGGTCTGTCGATCTGCCGCCGCATCGTCGAGGCGCATGGCGGTTCGCTGGCGCTGCACAACATCGAGGGCGGCGGTGCCGCCGTCGAATTCACCCTGCCGACTTATAGCGAACTGGAGTTGAAGGCCGGATGAGCGTGCGCCGGATCTATATCGTCGACGACGACTACGCGGTGAGGACCTCGCTGGAGTACCTGCTCTCGCTGGTCGCGGACAGCCGCATCACCTGCTTCGAATCCGGCGATGCCTTTCTCGAAGCCGCTCCGCGCCTCGAACCGGGCTGCATGCTGCTCGACCTGCACATGCCCGGCACCCCCGGCCTTGGCGTGCTGGCCGCGATCGGCGACATTCCCGACCGCTTCGTCCCGATCGTGCTTACCGGCGAAGGCGACGTCTCGGTCGCCGTTCAGGCGATGAAGCTGGGCGCGGCCGATTTCATCGAGAAGCCGTGCGATCATCTCAAGCTGATCGCCGCGCTGGACGCCGCGTTCTCGCATCAGGCCGCCACGCGCGCGGCGGCGCAGCGCAAGGAGCAGGCCATCGCCATGCTCGAACTGCTCTCCCCGCGCGAACGCGATGTGCTGAAGGGCCTGATCGAGGGCCAGTCGAACAAGGTGATCGCCCACGACCTCGACATCAGCCCGCGCACGGTCGAGATCTATCGCGCCAAACTGATGGAAAAGCTCGGCGTGCGCAGCCTGTCCGAAG
Source organism: Sphingomonas sp. IC081 (assembly GCF_006874585.1). Classification (GTDB taxonomy): domain Bacteria; phylum Pseudomonadota; class Alphaproteobacteria; order Sphingomonadales; family Sphingomonadaceae; genus Novosphingobium. Next base: position 160,994 of record NZ_CP029761.1, on the reverse strand, counting down.
CCCTGCGCATCGCCTTTGCCGCCGGACTGCTGCCGGTCGATTGAACGCAGCGCGGTGGCGGATCGCCGCCCGCCACCGCCTCTGCTGCTTTCAGAAATCGAAATAGAGATCAAAGTACCCGTACTTGGTATCACCGGTCTGCGGCGCATTGGGAGCCTGCTTGAGGAAGCGCCCCTTGGCGAGATAGGCCACCCCGGTATCGAAGTGCAGCATATCCGGCACCAGCGTGCGGCGATAGCGCGCCTCGACCTGATTACCGGCGAAACGGCCGCTCTGCCCACTGGCGTCACGCACGCCGGTCGAACCGAAGCTGTCGGTGCGCGAGGCCAGCCACAGCGCGCGGTACATGACCATCACGTCGGACTTCGCGTCCGGTTTCACTTCGCCGCGCAGACCGCCGGAGAGCACGTTGAAACGCCCGACGGCGCCGTAGAGCCCGGTCGGGCCGAAGTCGAAACGGCGGGCCCCGAAAAGCGTATCGAAGCGGTTGTAGCTCTTGCTGCCCTGGCGCTCGCCGCTGTCGAGGTCGAAATCAAACGAGAGGCGCGGCTGCCAGCCACCGGCGAAGGTCCGGCCCGCTTCGGCATGGATGAAATAGGCAGAGACATCGAGGTCGGTCACATCGCTGGGTGAGGTTGTGAGCCGGGTCCGGCCGAACTGGTAGGCGCCCTCGAGATCATAGTCCAAGCGGCCCGCCCTGGGCTTGCGGTAAAGACGCGCACCCGAGGTGAAGAGATGGCGATTGCGGGTCTGCACGCTGGGACTGTCACGCTCGTCCAGCCCGAAACCGTAGACTTCGGCAACACCGCCCAGCACCTGCCCCTTTGTCAGGTGCGCGCCCCATACCTGCAGGTCAGTGCTTTCCCGGTCCCAGTGGACGGCGTTGTCGTGAATGCTCTGGGCATCGTCGGGCAGGCGCTGCTGCGGCATCGCCCAGAGCGCGGTGATCTGGTTGCCGCGGCTGTCCTTCCAGACGAAGTTGACGCCGGTAAAGGCATTGGTCGAATTGCGGAACGCCTGGCGCGCGATCAGGCGCCGCGACCCCAGGTTCATGGTGAAGCGCCCGGCCGTCAGCCGTGCCTCGCTCCTGGCGCCGGTCTTGAAGTCCAGCCCGAGATAGGCCTGCACCATCTCCATGGCATTGACCTCGGTGGTTCCCGCCGAGGAATTGGCATGCTCGTTGTAGGCACGCGCATCCCACAATTCCCCGCCGACGCGGAACGGGCCGCCGTCGTACTCGACCTGAAGCGTGGTCTTGAGCGAAAACATCAGGTCGTCCTCGGCCTTGCCGGGGCGGAACTGGCCATCGATGCCCTCCACCCGCGCGCGCACGCCGCCGGTGATGGTGAGGCCCTCGGGCGCCCCGATCGCCTGCTCCAGCAGGCCGTCCTTGGCATGGGCAACGCCCGCCGTGCCGCCGAGCAGAGCCGCCGCACCGATCACGACACCGACGCGGCCGGCCACGCCGCCTGCCCGCCGGTTCGCACCATGGATGATCGCCGGGGTTGTCCCTTGGGCGATGGCCCGCATGGCCGTTTCCCTTTTCATGACTACGCAAATGCTCCCTTAGCGCCCTGCCTTCCGGGCACACTGCCGAGGCGGACTTACCGGTAATCTAGGACCGTTTCAGAAACATCCGCATGCGGACCGAGAAATAATCGAAGCCTGCGGCCCAACCGCCACACATGATCGGAGGGGAAGCGCAAGCATCGGGGACAAGCGCCGATCACCGCGAACCGCCGCAATCCCCGCGTTCCGCGACACCTGCAGGAGGGCTAACTGGCCGTCATCCGCAAAAAACGGAAACCGGGAGGACATGCGAATGCACATCCTCCCGGCCATGGGGTAACTGCTGATGGGGAGAGGCGCGGGGCGGCGCCGTCAGTGTGCGGAAAGCGCCTGGCCGTATTCGGCCATCATCGCGAAACGCGGGTCGAGCCCGGCCAGTTCGCACATCGTGCGCGCCGCGCGCTTGGCGATCTGGCGGGCACGTTCGCGCATAACGCCGGAATCGTCATCAAACGGTTCGCCGGGGAGCAGTTCGAACAGGCGGTGCTCGACGACCTTGCGGTTGTGCTGCAGGCGCTCCTCGAGTTCGGCGAGATCGGCAGGATCGATGGCCGAACTTTCCGCACGCCAGACCCGGCGGCGCTGGCGATCGTCGGCATCGACGCCTTCGTTGCCTTCCACTTCGGCACGGCGTCCCTTGCGCGAGCGGGCCTGGCGGCGCAGGCGCTCCATGCCGGTCTTGCGCAAGTGCTCGACGTACGTGTCGGCCAGCGAGACCATCGCCGCGCGGGCCAGATAGTCGGAGGCGGCAGCCTCGGTGCGATCCAGCGCTTCCTCGTCCTCGATCGAGGCGACGATCGAGATATCCTCGCCATCCTCGCCGCTGCCGATCGCGTCGAGCGAGACGGTCACCGCCTCGACCTTGCGTGCGGACGGGCGCTGGTCGGTCATCAGGCGAAAGCGCAAGCTCTGCAGTTCGCCGCGGATCTGCCAGTTAACAAAAGTAGTGAACTGCGCCTTTTCGGAGTCATAGGCCTGGATGGCACGATGAACCGCGATCGAGCATGCCTGCTCGGCATCGTCCCAGTGGGCCGCGAGGCCGTACTGGCGAATGAAATGACGGATGCGCGGCGCGATCAGTCGAAGGATATGGGCGAATGCACGGTCCACTTCGGCTCGCTGCCGGGCGGTGGATACCTGCCCTTCCGGCGGTGAACTGGCTTTAACGCGCGCAACTGCGGATTCTAGAGCAATCGTGATCTTCGACATGTTGAGCCCCCAAGCACGGGACGGCGTGCACCCCTGCGGCAACCGTCCTTCAACCAGTCAGTCTGTGCTTGATGTCTTACCGCGTAAGCTATCCTATAACAAGCAGTCTTTTCTCCTATATTTCGAAGAAATTTCCAAACTGCCGAGAATGACGCGCAGATCACCGGACAAATTCGCCCGAAAGGGTTAACAAAGTCTTCAGGCGGCAAAATTTGCCGGTTTAATATTTCGCCCAACGAAATCTAACAGCCATGAACGATGAGCCGCGACAGCACTTCCGGCCTGCTCGATCCGCCGGCTGGCCTGCGCCTCACCGATCTGCGCATCAAGCAACCGGCGCGCCCGCGCCGGATCGAGACTGCCGGTGAGAAACCGCACCGCATCGCCGCGGCCGAGATGGTGGCCGATGTAGGCCGTGCGCGCGAGTTCCTCGACGCCGCTGCCGACCGTCACCCCGGCCTTGCGCAAGCCGTCGAGATTGGCGCGCGCGTAGTCTGCCGTGGTCTCGATCGCCGCCTGCGGATCGTAACGCAGCGACAGCAGTTCGGCGCGGGCATCGCCGCGCACATGGCCACGCTCGTTGAGCCAGCCGTTGGCACGCGCCGTCGCATTGAGCCAGGTGCCCGCGCGCTCGGCCTCCCCTTCCCAGGTGCTCGACAGGAACTGCCCGAGGCCGGCGGCGCTGGAACGGGGATTGCGCGAATAGGGTAGCCAGCGCCCGTCGCCGTCCTTGGCCGCCTCGGCATGGACAATCGTCGCCAGGGCGGCAGCCGGCAGCCCGGTGCGGTTCGCGGCGGCGCCCAGCATCGGCGCATAGCGGGCATTGGGGCCATGGCCCAGCGCGAGATCGCCGCCCTGGCCGTCCCTGCCCGCATTGGAATTGGCATCGGCCTCGGCATCACCGTCCTTGGCGCCGCGTTCCCGCCCGCCACCACTGCCGTCGCCGACCGGCGCCTCGCCGCGCTGCAGCGCCGCGACCATGGCGGGAACCGCCGAGGACGGCGTCTTGCCGTCGCCTTCCAGCAACCCCAGCAAGGCTTCGAGGCTCATCGGCAGTCCGCGCTTTTCGGAGAGACGGGAACTGTCTCCATCCGGCCCGTCGCTGCCCAGCGCCGCACGCCAGAGGCGGTCGGACATCTCGCTGCGGGCCTGCGCATAGATCAGCTTCGCCTTCTGCGCCGGGTCCAACCCGCGCATTTGCGTGCCGGCAGCGGCATGCCCGCCGCCAGTGGCAGGGACGGCAACAGGATCGCTCACGCCGCATCCCCGCGACGTGCCCCGCGGCGCGCCTTGAGGAAGGCCGCGGCGGCAAGATCGTCGATCCCGGCCTGCTCGGCATTGGCCTGGACGCGCTCGGCTTCCTGGCGGAAGGCGTCGGCGGCGCTTTCGATCGTGCGGAACGTGCCAAAGGCCTCCACCGCCTCGGCGCGGAGCGCTTCCAGCTTGCGGCTCAGTTCCGCCTGCAAGCCGGTGAGCTGCCGCCGCTCGTCACGCTTGCGCGCGAAGTAACCGTGCGAGGCGATGACGAGGCTTTCGGTCACGTCCTTGCCGGCAAGGTCGGCCTCGCGGCGCATGGCATCGCGGGTCTCGGCATGGGCCTGCTCGACTGCGGCAAGAACCCCCGCCTCGCGGCTGATGGCAACGCTCATCTCGTCGATCTCGCGGCGCTGCACGCGCAGCGCGGCATCATATGGGGTCTTCATCACGCCACCTCGCCTTCAGGTGCCAGTTCGGGAAGGTCGAGAATCCCGGCAAGCGCGGCAAAACTGTCCTCGGCGTGGCCGCGTTCGTTCTTGCCCTGCTTGAGCAGGTCCTCGATGCGGGGCGACAAGGCGACAGCGCGGTCCACCTGCTCGCTCGACCCGGCGCGATAGGCGCCAAGGCGGACCATTTCCTCCATGTCGGCATATGTCGAAAGCTCGCGCCTTGCGGCAAGCCGCAGGCGGTTCTCGTGCTCGCCAAGCGCATGCGGCAAGGTACGCGAGACCGACTTCAGCACATCGATTGCCGGGTAACGGCCGCGCTCGGCGATCTTTCGGGTGATGACGACGTGACCATCGAGAATGCCGCGCACCGCGTCGGCCACCGGTTCGTTGTGATCGTCGCCGTCGACCAGCACCGTGAACAGCCCGGTGATCGTGCCCTGCCCCGGCAACCCCGGCCCGGCGCGCTCCAGCAGGCGCGGCAGTTCGGCAAAGACGGTGGGGGTATAGCCCTTGGTCGCGGGCGGCTCGCCGCTGGCAAGGCCGATCTCGCGCTGCGCCATCGCGAAGCGGGTGACCGAGTCCATCAGGCACAGCACGTTGAGCCCCTGGTCACGGAAATGCTCGGCAACGCTGAGCGTGGTCCAGGCTGCCTGACGGCGCATCAGCGCCGGCTCGTCCGAGGTGGCGACAACCACGACGCTTCTCGCAAGCCCCTCGACCCCGAGGTCGTCCTGCACGAATTCCTGCACCTCGCGGCCGCGTTCGCCGATCAGGCCGATCACCGCGACATCGCAGTCCGTCCAGCGCGCCAGCATCGAGAGCAGCACCGACTTGCCGACGCCCGACCCCGCGAACAGGCCCAGCCGCTGCCCCTTGCAGAGCGGCGCAAAGATATCGAGGGCACGTACGCCGGTGGAGACGCAGGTGCCCACCCGCGCCCGCGACGAGGCCGGCGGCGGCGAGGCCTTGATCTTGCGCAGCACCTCGCCCTGCGGCAGCGCGCCCTTGCCGTCGACCGGACGGCCAAGACCGTCGATCATGCGGCCGAGCCAGCCTTCGGAGGGACGCAGCGCGAACTGGCTGGCCGAAAGATCGGCCCGCGCGCCAGAGGCGATACCCTGGGGATCGCTGAAAGGCAGGCAATGGGCGATCCCGCGATCGAGCCCGGTCACTTCCGCCTCGACCGTGCCGTTTGGCGAGCGCAGGCTGACCCGCGAACCGATCTGCGCGGCACCGGCCAAGCCCTCGACCTCGATCAACGCACCGCGCACCGCAACCACGCGCCCATGGCGCTGGTCCGGCGTCAGCAGGCGCAGGCCTGCGGCAGCGGCGGCAAGACTGGCCATCGGCGCGCTTCCGTCAGGCCGCGGTTTCGGGTTCGGAAGGCACGGAGCCTTCCGCCGGCGCGAACCGGGCAAGCGCATCGGCCTCGTAGGCGATCAGCCAGCGGCAATCGACCAGCGCGGCATAGAACTTCCCGGTGGCGACCTTCTGGGCAAAGCGGATGCAGACCGCCTTGGCCTCATGCGATTCCAGCGCGGCCATCAGCGTCTCCAGCCGCTCCAGCACCGACTGCTGGTGGCGAGCCAACTCGGCCTCGTCGATATAGGCCATCATGCAGGCAAAATAGAGCGCACGCGCGGGCGTCACCGCCTCCTCGGGCTTCATCACCTCGCGGCCGCGCAGGATCGTCGCGGTATTCTCGACCACGAGATCGGTCCGGCCCTGCGCACGCAGCACCGCGCCGTTGACGATCACCGGCTCGCCCTTCTTGAGCGAAATGCGAAGAGTCATGTGTGCAGCCCCCGAGACACGTTTCCAGATTTATAGGATGATATGAGTCAGTGCGGTGACGATCCGACGGCTTTTTTCCTGCCGCTCCGAACAGTTGGTCGCAAATTTCATCCTACAATGGCTCTGGTCCGACAGCCGGCCCGCCAATTCCCGGCCCGGACGCACAGGAGAATGACATGAGCCTTTATTCCGCTCTTTACGCGGGCGTGTCAGGCCTCGGCGCTCAGGCGAGCGCGATGGCCACCGTCGCGGACAACATCACCAACGTCAACACCGTCGGCTACAAGGGCGTCTCGGCCCAGTTCCAGACCCTGGTCACCGACGGCAAGATCAAGAGCAGCTACTCGGCCGGCGGCGTCACCGCCTCGCCCAAGGCGCTGATCTCGAAGCAGGGCCTGCTCCAGGCTTCGAGCAGCCTGACCGACATCGGCATCGACGGGGCCGGCTTCTTTGTGGTGCGTTCGAGCTCGGATACCAGCGGTTCGATCGCCTATACCCGCGCCGGTTCGTTCACCACCGACAGCGACGGCTACCTCGTCAACACTGCCGGGTACTACCTGACCGGCTGGCCGCTCGATTCCGACGGCAACTATGTCAACAACGGCTCGATGACCTCGCTCGAAGCGATCAAGCCCAACGCGCTGACCGGTGCCGCGACCCCGACCACCTCGGTCTCGATGCGCGCCAACCTCGATTCCACCGCCACCGCCGTCACCGCCTATACGGCCGGCGACATGGCCTCGGGCACCGTCACCCCGCAGTTCACCCGCTCGGTCGAAGTCTACGACGCGCAAGGTAGCTCGCACACCGTGACCTTCAACTTCGTCAAGACCGCAACCAACGAGTGGGCCGCCGAAATCACCGCCGATCCGGCCGATGTCCTGCCTGCAGGCGGCACCGGCGTGCTGGCCAGCGGCACCATCGCCTTCAACGCCGACGGCAGCCTCGATCTTGCCGGCTCGTCCTCGGCGCTGTTTGCCGACCTCGGCGTCAGCTGGGCCAACGGCGCCGGTTCGACCCCGATCAGCCTCGCCCTGGGCAGCGACGACGGCCTTGACGGCCTGACCCAGTTCGCCAGCGATTCCGCCCTGCTCTCCTCGAGCGCCAACGGCGGCATGCTCGGCACCGTGGCCTCGGTCGAGATCTCGGAAGACGGCATCGTCAGCGCCGTGTTCGACGATGGCACCTCGCGCGCGATCTACCAGCTGCCGCTGGCGACCTTCGCCAATCCGGACGGCCTCACCCGCGTCAGCGGCAACGCCTATGTCGCCTCGCAAAGCTCGGGCAATGCCTCGATCAACGAGCCGGGGTCGCTCGGCGGCGGTTCGCTTTCGGCCGGTGTGCTCGAAGCCTCGAACGTCGATCTCGCCTCCGAGTTCTCGAACATGATCCTCTACCAGCGCGCCTACAGCGCCTCGTCGAAGATCATCACCACGGTCGACGACATGCTTCAGGAAGTCAGCAACCTGAAGCGCTGATTGTCCGGTTGGAAATGCCCTGTCGGGCATTTCCAATGCGGTACCGGCCCTCTCCCCCACCCGACCGCCCGAATTCTACCCTGTAAGGGCGATCGGGCGGGGGAGAGAGCCGGTGCCGCAAAATCCGTCGCAAACGGATTTTCAGGCAACTCCCCCCACTTCCCCCACCCACGAGACTTGCAGGAACCCGAAACGTGTCCCTCAGCCAGATCCTCAGTTCCGCCATGTCGGGCCTCTCGGCCTCGCAGGCGGGGATGCAAACGGTTTCCAACAACATCGCCAACGTCAACACCGCCGGCTACGCCCGGCAGAAGGTGTCGCTGGCGACCGCGGTATCGGGCGGACAGGTCAGCGGCGTGGTCGTCGGCGAACCTTCGCGCGTGGCCGACAAGTTCCTTGAAAACGCGGTCTACCAGCGCGCCGGCACCGCGGGACGCACCGATGCTGTCTCCAGCTATCTCGACCGCTTGCAGTCGATGCTGGGCGCCACCGATTCCACCTCGGGCCTCGCCGCGCGCCTCAACTCGATTTCCAGCACGGTATCGCAGATTTCCGGCCTCAACGGCTCGTCATCGTCGATCGCGCTGTTCACCGGCAGCATCGACGACACGCTCGATACCCTGACCGGCCTGCAGAACGAGGTCTCGAGCCTGCAATCCGACGTCGAGAGCGAAGTCGGCGACACGGTGAGCCGCGTCAACGCGCTGCTCCAGAATATCAACGACCTCAACAGCGAGGTCTCGCGCCTCCAGGGCCTCGGCCAGAGCACCTCCGGCCCCGCCGACGAGCGCATGTCCGCGCTGCAGGAACTGAGCGGGCTGATGAGCGTGAACGTGCGCGAACAGAGCGACGGGCGCGTCTTTATCGACACCGCCTCGGGCCAGACCCTGCTCGACAAGCGCCTGCGCCAGCTCTCCTACAATTCCGGCGCCGCCGCCGCCCAGGCGACCTATCCCGCGATCGACATCAAGTTCGCCTCCGACAACGGCGTGATGGGCGCCTCGACCGGCGAGAAGATCGATTCCACCTCGGTCGGCGGCAAGCTCGGCGGCCTGCTGGAAATGCGCGACAAGACGCTGCCGCAGTTCTCCGAACAGCTCGGCCAGCTCTTCACCGGCCTCGCGCAGACGCTGAACAAGGTCTCCAACGAGGGCACCACCCTGCCCCCGCCCAACAGCCTGACCGGCGAGGCCAATGGCCTGACCGGCAGCGACCGCCTCGGCTTCACCGGCAAGGCGACGTTTGCCGTGCTCGGCAGCGACGGCACCCTGGTCAACAAGGTCACCGTCGACTTCGACGCGCTCGGCACGGGCGCAACCGTCGACGATGCGATCGCGGCGATCAATGCCGGGCTCTCGCCCGACGCCACCGCCAGCATCGATGCCAAGGGGGTGATGTCGATCACCGCTTCGTCCAGCGCGAACGGCATCGCCATCGCCCAGGATCCCGACAGCCCGAGCGACCGCGCGGGTGCCGGCTTCTCGCAGTTCTTCGGGCTCAACAACATCATCCGCTCGGACAGCAGCGCGCTGACGCCCTCCGGCTTCATCGCCTCCGATCCCACCGGTTTTGCCGCAGGCGAGACCGCGCAGATGGTGCTGCGCGATCCCAGCGGCAAAGTGCTCGGCCAGTACACCTACAGCAGCACCGGCAGCGACAGCTGGGGCGACGTGATCACCAACCTCAATGCCAGCCCGCTCGCCGCCTATGGCAGCTTCGCGCTGGACGGCGATGGCCGCGTGGCATTTACGCCCAACGCCACCTCGGCGGGCTCGACGATCTCGATCCCCTCGGATTCGACCAACCGCAGCGGTACCGGCCTCTCGTTCTCCGCGCTCTCGGGCCTCACCGGCTCGGCCAGCGGCCTCAAGAACGCGGAAGTGACCTCGGCCATGCTGGCGGACACCTCCAAGGTACCGCTTGCCCAGCTCCAGCTCGATGCCGCCATTGGCGACAAGGCGATCGGCGGCGCCGACTACCGCAACGCCACCGCCTTTGTCGACGCGCTGACCGCCACCACCGATTTCGGCAAGGACGGCGTCAAGACGGTCGGCAACTTTGCCAATGCGCTGCTTGGCGGGATCGGCTCGGCCGCTTCGCTGGCGTCCGGCGCCTCGCAAGACGCGGCCGCGCGCATGACCGACGCGGTGGACCGGCGCGACAGCTACGCCGGCGTCAACGTCGACGAGGAACTCGCCCAGATGGTCGTGCTCCAGAACAGCTACAGTGCCGCCGCGCGGGTGATGACCACCGCCTCGGAAATGTACGACACCCTCATCGGCATGCTCGGATAAGGAACCCAGAAATGACCCGCGTAGCCACCATCCCGATGCAGACCACGCTGGCAAGCGCCCTGTCGCGCTCGCAGCAGAGTCTCGCGAACAGCCAGATGCAACTGGCGACCGGCAAGAAGGCCACCGACTATGCCGGCCTCGGCCTCGATGCCGTGCGGACGCTGTCCGCCCGCTCGATGCTGGCGCAGCAGCAGACCTACCAGACGGTGGCCAGCACCGTGTCGACCACGCTGTCGCTCTACGATGCCAATCTCAACCAGATCGACTCCTCGCTGACGGACTTGCGCAGCCAGCTGATGAGCGCACTCGGCACCGGCGATTCCCCCGGGCTCCAGTCGATCGTGGAAGGCGCCTTTTCGGACGTGCGCGCCTCGCTCAACGCGACATCGGCCGGCGTGCCGCTGTTTGCCGGCTCGCAGACCGCGGACTCGCCGTTCCTGCCTGAAACGCTCAGCGACACCGTCGGCCTCGACGCCGCCGATGCCTTTGCCAACGACGATGTCCACCAGACCGCCCGCATGGGCGACGGCGTCGATGTCGAATACGGCATCACCGCCAGCGACGTCGGCACCAACCTGATCCCGGCGTTCCGCACGCTCGCCGAAGCCGGCCCCTTCGGCGAGACGCTGACCGAAGACCAGAAGACCGCGATCCGCACCGCGCTGGACCAGCTCGACACCGGGCTGTCCGGGGTTCGTAATGTCAACGCCGCCAATGGCCGCCGCCAGAACCAGGTGGAATCGCTGACCAGCCGCGCCTCGGCGCGCGAGGACCTGCTGACCGAAGTGATCGGCAACGTCGAAGATGCCGATCTCGGGCAAGTCGCCATCGACATCTCGCAGCGCCAGACCGTGCTGGAAGCCAGCTATTCGGTCTTTGCCCAGCTTTCGAGCATGTCGCTGGCCAACTACCTCAGCTGACGGACAGGACCATTTCCCTAAGGCGCCTGGCCCCACAGGCGTCAAAGGAAAGGGGCAGAAGGTGAAAACCCTCTGCCCCTTTTTCGTGTCCGGCACACGGTAAAGGCCCGCCCGAAGGCAATCGGCCAGGCTCAGCCCGATCCGGGTTTTGCCCCCTTGGTCGGCACCGGCGCCACGTCGGGCGCACGCTCCAGCAGATCGGCGAGGTCGCCCGCCGGGCTGGCCGAGGGCAAGGCGGCCATCGCCCGGCCAAGCGCCGCGGGATCGGCCTGCATCGGGCTCGCCGTCAGCATCGCGAAGACCGGCGCGGTGGGCAGGCCGGCAAAGGCCGGGGCATAACGCCCATGGAGCGCGGCCAGCGCATCCTCACGGCCCAGCGTGGCCAGCGAGATCGCATGGCGCAGCACTACCGCCTGCCCGATCGTATCGAGCGCGCGCGGCGCCGGCAGGCTGGCGGCGGTGGCATCGGCATAGCGCTGCCACTCCCGGTGCTTCCACAGGATCTCGCCCTGCAGCGCAGCGCTGCCCGGCACCGTCTCGAGCACCGCCAGAGCCTCCTCGGTGCGGCCGATCTGGCTGAGCGCGACCGCTTCGACACGGTTGCGCTGGGCAATCATCGCATCGGGCAGGCTCCCGTCCTCGGACTTGCGCAGGGTATCGAGCGCACGGTCGGGGCGCCCGGCCAGGATGTAGAGGCTCGCCACCCGGGCCGAAAGCGGCCCGCGGGCAAGATCGCCCGCGCGCACGAAGAGCTGGTAGTCGAGCAGGTCCGCCGCGCGCTCGTAGAGCCCGGCGGACTGGAGCCGCTCGGCCAGCCGGCTGGCGAGCAGGTCGCCTTCCGCGCCGCCCGGCGCAATGTCGCGGTAGTCCCAGTAGAGCCCGGCAGCCTTGTCCAGCGGCAGCTTGCGCGCGGGATCGAGCGCCTGGGTCAGCTTGTCGCGCAGGATCGGCAGGATCGCCGCGTCCGCGCCGGAGAGGCCGAAGTGGCGCATCAGCGTGGCGCCATTGTCGAGCGCGCCGGCAATGTCGCCGCGCGCATCGCGCAGGCGGAAACCGAGCCGCAGCGCACGCTGCTCGATCACGTCGCCGCGCCAGGAATAGCGGATCGCATCAAGCTTGCGCAGCGCCTCGTCGAAACCGATGGTATGCGCCGCGACCCGCGCCTCGATCTCGGAAAGCTGGGCATCGGTGCGCTGCGCGATCGTGCCCGAACGCTCGACCCGGGCAAAACGCAGCCGCGCCTCGTCGCCGTGCCCTTGCAGAAGTTCGGCGCGGCCACGCAGCAGATTGGCAGCGGGATCGCTATCGGGGAGCGGATGGAGCCATTCGACCGCCCTGGCCGGTTGTCCGCCCTCGACGGCAGCCTGCGCGGCGGCAAGCACAAAGGCCTTGGGCCGCGCCACGCGCAGCGCCGCGCGCGCGCAATCGACCTGTTCGAGCGCCTGTTCGGCCAGATGTCCCTGCGAGAGGGCACGAAGGCGCCAGGCACAGGCCTCGGGATTGGCGGAAAGCCCACTGCTGGCCAGCGCCGCGACCGCCTCGTCATAACGGCCCAGCAGCGTCAGCGCCGCCCCGCGCGCCAGGCGGTAACCGTCTACCATGGCCAGGTCCGGATCGTCCTGCACCATGACCTCGAGCACGCCGAAGGCTTCGCCCCCGCGCTCGCTGCCGACCAGACTGCGGGCATAGTCCCAGCGCGCCTGCTGAAGCGCCGATTGGGGTACCCGCGCGATCCGCGCCCAGGCATCGTGCTGCGACAGCGCCCCCCAGGCGGCCGGACCGTCGATCATCGGCTGCTGGGCAAGATCCGCAGCGAACCCGGGAAGGCGCGGCCCTGCCGGCAGCACCGGCTGCGAGGAAAGCGCCGCCGCCTTGGCGGCATTGGCGCCCGTGCCGAGCCCGGCAGCGGGCACCGCCGCAGAACCGGCGAGGGGCGCTGCCGCAGGGGTGCCAATCGGCGCGGCACCGGGAAACAGGGCCACGCTGGCGGACAGAAGCGCCAAGCGGCGCATCACCGGCCGGCGCATGACGAAACGGGTTGGCGAAAAACTCATCACAGGCCCATTATAGGCCGGTTTTCAGAGCAGTCCGGGGAACAGTACCGAAATGGTCACGAACAGCCCGCCAATTGCGCTGCCGATCACGAAAAGCAGGATCGCTCCGGCCATCCACAACAGGCTGCCGTTGGCATTGCCCTTCTGTCCTTGCAGGACATCGCCGCTGCCCAGCGGCAGGGTCAGCCCTGTGTCCTTGCCCCCAGCCGCGCCGCCCCCCGCAGCGCCCTGAACCGCATTCGCCTCGGCATTCGGCACATCCCCCCGTCGACGTGCCGGATTCCATTCCGGCGTTCCCGACGAGAGGACACGGACCTTGGCCGGGCCTGAATTGTTGCTCACTGAATTTGCCCCCTGCGACTTGATCCTATGATAACAACTTCATCCTATTATAGAAGAGCGGTAAGCCATGCGGATTTCACAATTTTCCGCCGCCGCGCAGTGCAACCGGAGTTCCGCATGTCCCGTTCCGCCCTTCACGCCACCGCAGCCCTGGTGGCCGCTCCCGTGGCCACTTGCGCGACGGTTGCCGGCGTGGCGCCCGAAGCGGCCCTGGCCGCGCCGGCCGTTCCCGCCACTGCGCCCCCCACGTTCGATCCGGCGACGCTGGTCAAGCTCGACCAGATCGACGTGCCGATCGTCGACGCCGGGAAGCTCGGCGGCGTGCTCCACCTCACCCTCGTCGTCGAGACCCGCTCGCCCGACACCGCCAGCGCGCTGGCCAAGCGCATGCCGGAGCTGCGCGCTGCCTCGCTCGCGGCGGCGATCGAGTTCGCACGCCTGCGCGCCTCGCCGTTCGCCGCGGTCGATGTCGAACGACTCCAGCACACCCTGACCCCCGCGCTGCGGCGCGTCGATCCAGGCATTGCCCGCGTCCTCATCGTTCGGGCCAGCGCCCTGCGCAGCTGACGCGCCGCGGATCCCCGCGCCTCGGTTCACATCTGAAATTTCACGACCCGGCGGAAGACGATTCCCTTCCGCTCGGCGCGAGCCTCTAGGCCGCACGCCCTTGCGATGAAAGAGAAACCCCGCGCTTGTCGGTGCGGTTCGTCGCATTTTCACCGGCCGGACAAAAAAGGGCCTGCTTCCACAGGGAAGCAGGCCCTTTTTTCCGGTCCGCGTTCGCAGGACCTGCGGCAAATCAACGTGCGCTTGGCGGCGTGCGGCCGGGCGCTGCCGATGCCTGCCTTGGCGCCGGCGGCGTGCCGCGCTGGCGGATGACCTTGCGCCCCGCCAGCGCCATCGACAGTTCCACCGCCGAACCCGGCGACATGTAGGACATGATCTGCGCCGTTACGGAATCGCGCATGCGCCGCGCGACTTGCGTCTGCACTTCGAGATCGAGCTTCTCGAAGATCGGCGCCGCACGCTGCGGCTTCATCCGCTGGTAGATCTGCGCCAGCGTGTCGTAAGGCACCTCGGGCTGGTCCTGTCCGGGCTGCCCCGGACGGCCCGGCGCGGCGGCTGCCGCAGCCTGCGCCTGCTGCTGGCCCTGCAATTGCCCGGCCAGCCGGGTTTCCCCGGCCCGCACGGCCTGCTCGCGCATTTCCAGCTTGCGCCGCTCCGCCGCCGCATCACGGTCGCGCTTGCCCAGCGAGTCCTGCAGCGAGGCACCGAGGCGCCCCGACGAGGCATCGCCGGAAACCTCGTTGGGGCCAGGCGCTGCCACCGCCATGACGTTCGCGATCACCGCAGCCCCGGCCACGCCGATCATCAGCCGCGAAGGCTGGGCCATGGCGCGCAGTGCGTTGATCAGCCTGCCCCCACCGGTGATCCGGGCGGGCAGGTTGGCGGTAGCACCGGTCATGCCGCGGCGCGCTTGCGATTGGCGCGGGCAGCCGGGTGCATGACGATCTCGGCCGAGAGTTCCTTGGCCTCGGCCACGGCCGCGGCGATGGCCGCCTCGACGCCGTCATCCATCGTCACAGCGACGACCTTGGGCGCGGTGACCTTGGGCTTTGCGGTGCGCGTGGCGGCCTTGCGCGCGGGCTTGCGGCGCGTGGTGGTGCGCTTGGCGGCGACCTTCTCCTCGCCGGCTGCCTCTCCGGCCGTATCGGCCTTGGCAGCGGGTTTGCGCGCGGGCTTCCTGGGGGCTGCCGAAAGCTCGGTGGCGGCCACGATGCGGTCGGCGACGGCATTGCCGATGCCCACCATGTCGGCAAGCTCATCGCGCATCGCTTCGGCATCGGCGATCGTCCGGGCCTGGGCGACGCCATCGGTGGCGAGCACCCGCTTGAGTTCACCCAGCACCGCGCGGGCCTGGGCGGTCGCGCGTTCGAGGCTGGCGACGCCTTCGGTCAGCGGGGCATTGCGAAACGCCTTCATGCGGCGGTCGATACGCCAGCCCTGCACCATCACGGCGGTGCAGATGGGAACCAGCGTGAAATTGATCATGGTCGCGGTGTTCACTTCGGATACCCCCTTGAGATGTCATTCGCCATGCGCACGGCGATGTTTCTGGAACGCTGCCCGATATGCGCGATACCCAGCGGGACGCCGCCGCACTGGACCTGGAGCGCATCGTTCGGGCTCTGACTGAAAGCGATCGTCTGACCGACCTTGAGATTCATGACGTCGCGCAGCGCCATCTGCTTCTCGCCAAGGACCACATCGACCGTGACCTTGGTCTGCGACAGTTCGCTGGCCATGTGCGCCGCCCACATGCGGTCGCGGCCGAGCTTTTCGCCCATGAAGCGCTGGAGCAGCTTGTTGCGCACCGGCTCGATCGTCGCATAAGGCAGCAGCACGCTGAACTTGCCGCCGCGTCCTTCCATGTCGACCCGGAAGGTGGCGACCGCGGCAATGTTGCTGGGCCCGGCGATGGCGGCAAAGCGCGGGCTCGATTCCATGCGCTCGACCTGCATCGTCACCGGCTCGATCGCCTCGAACGACTGCGACAGATCGTCGAGCGCCAGCTGGACCATGCGCGAGACCAGCACCGTCTCGATGGTGGTGAAGGCGCGCCCCTCGACCCGCATCGGCTTGCTGCCCTTGCGCCCGCCCAGCAGGGCATCGACGACCGCATAGATCAGGCTCGATTCCACGGTGACGACGCCGTAGTTTTCCCATTCGGTCACCTGGAACACACCAAACATCGCGGGCAGCGCCACGCGGTTCATGAACTCGCCGAAGCGGGTCGAGGTGATCTCTTCCAGGCTGACGTCGATGGCATCGGACGTGAGGTTGCGCATGCTGGTGGCAAACGTGCGCACCATGCGCTCGCAAACCACTTCCAGCATCGGCAGCCGCTCATGGCTGATGACGTTGGACTCGATGACGGCCTTGAGACCGCTCTTGGTCTGCGCGGGGGCATCGCCGTCGAAGCCGAACAGCGCGTCGATGCCCGCCTGGTCGAAGGTGTCGCCGACCAGTTCGTCCATCTTGGGCGGATCGGGCAGCAGGAAGTCGTCGAAATCGTCGGTCATTGCTGGATCAGGTCCTGAATGAGCACGTCGCTGACCATGCCGGGGCCAAGCGCCTGGGTGGCGCGGCGCATCATCTCTTCCTTGATGCGGAACACCGCAGCCGATCCATCGAGGTCATCCGGGCGCAGTTCGCGCAGGAACGGCTGGAGCGCGTCGAGCACGACCGGCAGCTTCTCCTTGATCTTGTCCGCCTTGGAATCGTCGGCCGCGACGATGATGAAGCGCAGCTTGAGGAACCGCGCCGAGGCATCGCTGCCGCGCAGGTTCACCACCATCGGCGGCACTTCCACATAGGAGGACTTTCCGGCCTTGGCCGATTCCGACCCGCCCTCCTCGTCCGGTGCGCCGCTTTCGCTGTCGCTGCCGCCACCGGCGAACTGGGTATAGCCGTAATAGCCTGCGCCGCCGCCGATCAGCAGCACCGCGACCGCGGCGCCGATCACGATCAGCCGCTTGCGCGACGGCTTGGTTTCGTCCGCATCGACGGGTGCGACGTCGATGATCTCTTCGCTGGACACTGTGGACCCCCTTGGCTGCCGCGCCTGCGGCGGAAAAATCGAAAACTTCCGATCCGACCGCAATCGCGTTTTCGCCTCTATTATAGGAGGACCAAGCGGCAAATTCTGCCGAGTGCCGAAAACTGCCAACTTTTTCTCAAGGTGCTGGAAATGGACGTTTCCTCCTTCGTTCTGCTGAGCCACGAACAGGCGCTGAGGCGCCAGCTCGACATCGTCGCCAACAACATGGCGAACTCCAGCACGGTCGGTTTCAAGCGCGAACAGGCGCTGTTCCACGAATATGTCGAGACCGCGCAGGAAGCCCCGGTCGAGGATGCCCGCAAGACATCGTTCGTGCTCGACTTCGGCACCGTGCACGACACCGCGCAGGGCTCGTTCCAGGCGACCGGCAACCCGCTCGACGTGATGATCGACGGCGCCGGCTACCTCAATGTCGAGAACCCGGACGGCGGCGTCGCCTATACGCGCGCGGGCTATATCAAGGTCAGCGAGAACGGCGAACTGATCACGTCCGGCGGCCAGCGCCTGCTGGACGAGAACGGCCGTCCGATCGCCATCCCCGCCGACCAGCTGAGCCGCATCACCATTGCCGAGGACGGCACGGTGATGGCCGGCGATGCCCCGGTGGGGCGCCTCGCGGTCACCGATTTCGGCAACGAGAGCCTCGTCGACCCGCGCGGCGACGGCCTGCTTACCGGCACCGGCGGCCAGTTCCTGACCGCGGCGCGCACCAGGCTCAAGACCGGGGGCGTCGAAGCCTCCAACGTCGAGCCGATCGTCGAGACCACCCACATGGTCGAGATCCTGCGCTCCTACCAGACCAGCCAGCGCCTTTCGGCCGATCTTGCCGACATGCGCAAGAATGCCATCGGCCGCCTCAGCAGGGTCGGCTGACCCCGATCACCGTTTCGCGCCCGCCCAACCCCATTTTCCCGAAGGAGCCATCATGCGTTCGCTCTCCATCGCTTCCACCGGCATGCTTGCACAGCAGACCAACGTCGACGTCATCTCGAACAACATCGCCAACATGAACACCACCGCGTTCAAGCGCCAGCGCGCGGAGTTCCAGGACCTGCTCTACCAGCAGGTCGCCCGTCCCGGCGCCAACACCAGCGACAGCGGCACCAAGGTTCCGACCGGCATCCAGCTCGGCGCGGGCGTGAAGACCGGCGGCATCTACCGCATCACCGAACAGGGCGCGCTGACCAACACCGGCAACACCTACGACCTTGCCATCGACGGCCAGGGCTACTTCCAGGTGCAGCTGCCCTCGGGCGACCTTGCCTATACCCGCGCCGGTTCGTTCCAGCTCTCCGACCAGGGTGAGCTCGTCACTACCGACGGCTATCTCGTGCAGCCCAACATCACCATCCCGCAGGGCGCCACCAGCGTCACCGTGTCGAAGACCGGCGAAGTGCAGGTCAAGATCGACGGCCAGACCGACCTCCAGACCGTCGGGCAGCTCGAACTGGCGACCTTCGTCAACGAAGCCGGCCTCGAAGCGGTCGGCTCGAACCTCTATCTGGAGACCAGCGCCTCGGGCCAGCCGACCGTCTCGACCCCGACCGAGCCCGGCTTCGGTTCGCTGAGCCAGGGTTTTGTCGAAGCCTCGAACGTCAACCCGGTCTCGGAAATCACCTCGCTGATCACCGCGCAGCGCGCCTACGAGATGAACAGCCGCGTGCTCAAGACCGCCGACGAAATGCTCCAGACCTCGACGCAGGCGGGCTGAGGTCATGTTCGCCGCACTCGTGCTTGCTCTCGCGGCCACGGCTCCCGCCGCTGCCCCGGACACGGTCGCCACTGCCGTGCTCGACCGCACGGTCGAGCGCGGCGAACGCCTTTCGGCCAGCGACTTCTCCAAGGCCGCGCTACCCGCCGTCACCGCGCGCGGCGCGCTCACCCCGGCCGAGGCCGCCGGGCAGGAGGCCAGCCGTCGCCTTAGTGCCGGCGCCCCGGTGCGCGCCGCGGACGTCGTGCCGCCTCGCCTCGTCCGGCGCGGCGAGGCGGTGACGATCTCGGTCGCCTCGGGCACCATGCGCATCACCTCGGCCGGCCGCGCGCTCAGCGACGCCGCCAAGGGCGAGCCGGTGCGCGTGCTCAACCTCGCCACCAGCCGCACGCTCGACGCCGTCGCCGAGGCGCCGGGCCAGGTCAGCATTCCCGTCCGTTAAGCCACAGGATTCCCCGATCATGAAAGCGACCCGTGCCGGTCTTATCCCGCTGCTGATGGCCGCAACCTTGCTGTCCGGCTGCGGTGCAGTGGGCCGCCTCAAGAACGTCGGCAAGACGCCGAAGATGGATGCGCCCGAAGTCGCCGTGGCACCCCGCGTCGAACCCTCGATCGGCAAGCAGGGCACCGCCGATCGCGGTGCGGTGGACGATCCGCAGCTGGCCGACGGCGCCCGCGGCGCCTCGCTGTTCCGTACCGGCGCCGGCGCCTTCTTCCACGACCAGCGCGCCTCCCGCGTAGGCGACATCGTCACCATCCGCATCAACATCGCCGACAATGCCACGGTCGCCAATACCACTACGCGCACCCGCAACGGCAGCGAAAGCGCCGGCGTGGCCGCGCTGCTCGGCCTTGAAAAGCACATCGGCAAGCTGACCGGCTCCGACCCGTCCTCGCTGGCCGACACCAGTTCCTCGTCGAGCGCGGTGGGCGTGGGCAACACCGCCCGCAGCGAACAGATCAACATGACGATGGCCGCCTCGGTGATCGGCGTGCTGCCCAATGGCAACCTGCAGATCCGGGGCCGCCAGGAAGTGCGGGTGAACTATGAGCTGCGCGAACTGATCGTCACCGGCGTGATCCGCCCCGAGGACATCGCCCGCGACAATTCGATCCGCCATTCCCAGATCGCCGATGCCCGCATCAGCTACGGCGGCCGCGGCCAGCTCACCGACGCGCAGCAGGCCCGCTGGGGCCAGCAGATCTACGACGCGCTGTTCCCGTTCTGATAGAACAGGCCGTCTTCCCGGTCTGAGCGGCGCCGATGCCTGATCGCGCCGCTCAGACCGAAAGTTCGCGCCATTCGCCCTGGGCGATTCCCTCGAGCGACCAGCCGCCGATCGCCCAGCGCACCAGCCGCAAGGTCGGATGCCCCACCGCCGCGGTCATGCGGCGGACCTGCCGGTTGCGGCCTTCGCGAATGGTCAGTTCGATCCAGCAGTCCGGCACCGTCTTGCGGAAGCGCACCGGCGGATTGCGCGGCCAGAGTTCGGGCGGGTCGATCCGCCGTACTTCGGCCGGACGCGTCGGCCCGTCGTTCAGCGTCACGCCCTTGCGCAAGGCCGAAAGCGCCGCCTCGTCCGGCTCGCCCTCGACTTGCACGAGGTAGGTCTTGGCCGTCTTGAAGCGCGGGTCCGCAATGCGCGCCTGCAGGCGGCCATCGTCGGTCAGCAGCATCAGCCCCTCGCTGTCACGGTCGAGCCGTCCGGCAGGGTAGACGCCCGGCACCCCGATATAGTCCGATAGCGTCGCGCGCGGGGTGGGCGAGCGCGCGTCGGTGAACTGCGGCAGGACGTCAAAGGGCTTGTTGAAGAGGATAAGGCGCGCCATCCGGTCTTCCCTAGAGCATTTTCAAGTCAGGTGAAGTCGCCTGACGACTTGGAAAATGCGAAAAACAAACGCAGCGCGCCCTACCAGTTCAAGCGTGGCCGCTCTCCGCCTCTTGACCGCGCGTCTTCCACAAGGACCAGCCGACGCCGCCGCCGATCAGGCCCAGGGTCACGCCAAGGCTCAGCAAGGGCGGGAACTTGGCGCCGTCCAGCAGCAACTCGGCCACCAGAATCTTGCCGCCGATGAATACCAGCACCAGGGCCAGCGCATACTTCAGGTAGTGGAAGCGGTGCACCATCGCCGCCAGCGCGAAGTAGAGCGCGCGCAGGCCAAGGATCGCCATGATGTTAGAGGTGTAGACGATGAAGGTGTCGGTGGTGATCGAGAAGATCGCCGGCACCGAGTCCACCGCGAACACCAGGTCGGCCAGATTGATGACCACCAGCGCCAGGAACAGCGGCGTCGCGGCCCAGACCAGTCGGCCCGTATCGTTCGCTTCCTTCACGAAGAAATGGTGGCCGTAGTGCGCCTTGGTCACGCGCATGTGGCGCGAGATCCAGCGGACCACCGGGTTGTGCGCGACATCGGGTTCATGATCACCGGTAAACAGCATCTTCACGCCGGTGAAGACGAGGAACGCGGCAAAGATGTACATCACCCAGTGCGCCTGCGAGACCAGCGCCACGCCGCCCGCGATCATCAGGCCGCGCAGCACGATCACCGCGATGATGCCCCAGAGCAGCGCGCGGTACTGGTACCTGGGCGCAATCGCGAAGAAACCGAAAATCATCGAGATGACAAAGACGTTGTCGATCGACAGCGCCTTTTCAAGGAAATAGCCGGTGTACCAGGCGATACCGTCCGCCGATCCCTTGGTCCACCAGACCCAGCCGCCGAACAGCACGGCGATGGCGATGTAGAAGACCGACAGCTTCAGCGATTCGGCAATGCCCATCTCCCGGTCGTCCTTGTGCAGGAAGCCGAGGTCGAATGCGGTGAGTACAAGCACGAGGCCGACAAATGCCAGCCAGAACCAGACCGGGGTGCCCAGCCAGTCAGCAAAGAGAAATTCCACGAGTCATGTCCTGCTGAAGGAAGGAAGCGCCGGCGCGTACATGGGGGGCAGCGCGCCGGCGCGAGGGTAACAGGCTTACACTACGGCCGTCGGGGGGACGAACAGCCGGGCCAGCCTGGCCCTTATTCTCAATTTCCTTCGCTCCAGCTCCGCAATCCTGAGCAGATTGCGGCGCGTCGAGCCCTGCGCACGGCGCAACTGGGCGTCGAGCATCTGGAAGCGCTCAAGCAGGTGGAACATACGGTCGGTCATAACAGCATCCCTATCGAACAAAGGTTGGTTCGATCGGATGATCCCGACGGCACATTGGGATTGCCGAGCTTGCGGAGCCTTGGAAGGGGCACTCGGAAACCTGCACCGGGGATCAACCCGATGCGGTCCGACATCACGTGGCGCCTGCTATGAGGCGCCGCGCCAGAGGGGCCCGGCCCGCAAGGGTCCAATATGAGCGAATCGATCCGATTTCAACCCCGGATGCGGATTCATTTGACGCCAGGCGCCATTTCGATATTAATCTGATATCAGATTTAATGGAGATTGCCGCCGATGACCGAGTCGCATCTTCCCATCAACTCCAGCCGCGAACGCGCCGCGTCGAGCATGAGCGGATACCTCATGCTGCTGGTTTTCCTCGGCGTTCTGGCTGCCATCGTCTTCGCCGTGGTCACGCTGGCGAGCGGTGATCCCGCACCTGCAACGATACTGGCCTCCCTCGCCTTCATCCTGCCCGCCGTGGTCTGCCAGATCCTGATCGCCTCGGGCTTCTACATGATCCAGCCCAATCAGGCGGTGGCGGTGACGCTGTTCGGATCCTATCGCGGCACCGACCGCGAGGCGGGGCTGCGCTGGACCTGGCCGTGGATGGCCAAGCGCAAGATCTCGGTGCGCGCCAACAATGTCGTCTCGGAAAAGCTCAAGGTGAACGACCTGCGCGGCAATCCGATCGAGATCGCCACCAATGTCGTCTGGCGCGTGGCCGACACCGCCCAGGCGCTCTACGATGTGGACGACTACAAGGCCTTTGTCGAAGTGCAGATCGAGGCCGCGGTGCGCTCGATCGGCTCGCGCTATCCTTATGACGATGTGGAGCATGCCGAGATCACCTTGCGCGGCAGCCACGCGGAAGTGAACGGCGAACTGCGCGCCGAACTGATCGAGCGGCTGCGCGTGGCGGGCATCACCGTGGACGAATGCGGCCTCACTCACCTTGCCTATGCGCCCGAGATCGCCGGGGCCATGCTGCGCCGCCAGCAGGCCGAAGCGGTGATCGGTGCGCGGCGCAAGCTGGTGGAAGGCGCGGTCTCGATGGTCGAGATGGCGCTGACGCAGCTTTCCGAAAAGAACGTGGTGGAACTGGACGACGAGCGCCGCGCGGCGATGGTCTCCAACCTCATGGTCGTGCTGTGCGGCGAGCGGGACACGCAGCCCGTTGTGAACGCCGGCACCCTTTACCAGTAACGCAGTCTGTCCAGGTACCATGGCTAACCCCGGCAAGAAGGCCTTTCCGCTGCGGATCGATCCGGCGCTCTACGCCGCGCTCGAACGCTGCGCGGCGGCAGACTTGCGCTCGGTGAATGCCGAAGTCGAAGTCTTGCTGCGCGAGGCCCTGGCCCGGCGCGGCGTGAGAGTGGCGGCGAGCGAACCCGTGAAACGCGGCCGCCCGCCCAGACAGGAGGGTGAAGCATGATGCACAAGTCCACCGAAGATGGGGCCTGGTTTGCGCCCAAGCGTTTAGGCTACGGAGCGGGCCTCCCCATCGCCTGGCAGGGCTGGCTGGTGATTGCCGTCTATGTGGCAACGCTGGCCGGGATCGGGTTGCTGAACCATATGGGCACGGGCGGAAGGCGGACCGCCGCTTTCGTGCTGTTCCTGCTGGCGACGGGCCTGTTCCTCGTCATCACCGCGCGCCGCACGCGCGGCGGGTGGAAGTGGCGCTCGGGCAAGGAGGACTGAACCGATGCGGACCCTCGCTGCATTGCTGGCCGCCGCCGCCCTGATGGGCACATCGCCGCCCGTCAAGGAGACCTTCGTGGAGGCCCCCGGCCCCAACGGCCCGCTCAAGGGCACGATGCTCTCGCCCTCCAATGCCGCGACGCCGATTGTGCTGATGATCCCCGGCTCCGGGCCGACCGACCGCGACGGCAACAACCCGCTGGGCGTCAAGGCCGCCTCGCTGCGCCTGATCGCCGAAGGGCTTGCCGC
The DNA here is from genome assembly GCF_006874585.1 of Sphingomonas sp. IC081. GTDB lineage: Bacteria > Pseudomonadota > Alphaproteobacteria > Sphingomonadales > Sphingomonadaceae > Novosphingobium. The sequence goes on along the minus strand of NZ_CP029761.1, from coordinate 137,188 downwards.
GCAGGGCATCGCCAGCGTGCGCATCGACAAACGCGGCCTTTTTGCCAGTGCCGCCGCCGTGCCCGATGCCAATGCCGTGACGATGGAAGACTATGCCACCGACGTTCACAACTGGGTCTCCAGCATCCGCGCCCGCACCGGCGGAAAATGCGTGTGGCTGCTGGGGCATAGCGAAGGCGGGCTGGTCGCCCTTACCGCCTCGCGCAAAACTGCGGCCTCGCACGCACCTGAGGGCATCTGCGGCCTGATCCTGATTGCGACACCAGGGCGTCCGTTCGGCGCAGTGCTGCGCGGGCAACTGCATGCGAACCCCGCCAACGCGCCGCTGCTCGATCAGGCCGATCGCGCGATCACCGAACTGGAAGCCGGGCGCCGCGTCGATGCCTCCGGACTGAACCCCGCCCTCGCCCCGCTGTTCCGTGCGAACGTGCAGGGCTTCCTGATCAGCGCCATGGCGCTCGATCCGGCCAAGCTGGTCGCCACCTACCGCGGCCCGGTGCTGATCCTTCAGGGCGAGCGTGACATTCAGGTGAGCAAGGAAGACGCCGCCCTGCTGGGGCAGGCCCAGCCCAAGGCACAGCTGCGCCTGCTGCCCGATACCAACCATGTGCTGAAAGTCGTGACTTCCGACGATCGCGCCGCGAACCTCGCCACTTACGCCAACCCGGACCTGCCGCTGGTGCCCGACGTGGTGCCCGATATCGCGACGTTCATCCGAGCCTCGCGTTAGAGCGTTTTCTAATCAGGTGGAATCACCTGATGACTCGGAAAACGCGGAAAACCAAAATCTTAGAGCAGTTGATCCGATGCAATCGGATCGGGAACTGCTCTAAGCTCTACGCTCCGCCAGTTTCGCCTCGATCGCCCGCCACAACATGGCAAAGGCTTTTGCGGCCGGGCTGGCCGGGGCGATTTCCCCGACCGGCTGATGGCGCACCGCGCATTGCTCGACAACGCTGGCATACGGCACCGCCGGCCAGTCCGGTTGCGCCTCGCGGACCTGTCGGTGGAGCGTGCGTCGCATGTCGAGCATCGAGAGTACCGGCAGGATCGGCGGATGGCGCTTGGTGGTATCGGCAATCTCGCGCACCACGAGTTCGAGCGCACGGGCCGAGAGCGGCGAAGGCGGCAGCGGCACGATCACCAGATCGGCAGCGCGCGCGACTTGCGCGGATAGCTCGTTCAGCACCGGCGGGCAATCGAGCACGATGCGCGGATAATCCGCCGAGAGTTCGTCAGCCAGCTTCGCGAGGCGCCTACGCTTGCCGATGCGCATCAACTGGGCATCGAGCGCGCGGATACTCTCGTCCGCAGGCAGCACGTCGACAAGCGGATTGCCGGTGGGCTGGATCAGCTTGGCAGCCGGGCGGTCCTTGGTGAAGACGTCCTCGGCAAGGCGGGTGCCGCGCGGCTCCAGGCCATAAAGGAAGCCGGATCCCCCTGCGGCATCAAGATCCCAGAGCAGTGTGCGCTGCCCGAGCCGGGCGGAGCACCAGGCAAGATTTGCGGCAAAGGTGGTCTTACCGACCCCGCCCTTGACACTGTAGATGGCGATGGTGGCACCGCGCAGTGCCTTCGCGGCATCCTCGCGGCCCGCCTTGACCGCCCCGGCGCCCTCCGTCGCCGACACGACAACGGGCCGAACCCTCTTCAGGGCCGACCCGCCGCTCCCGGCTATGCGGGGCAATTTGTGCTTTCCTGCAACCACCTGCCGATGGTTGCCCGCGATGCGCCGATAGTCAAGCCACGTGGCTCAACAGGACGCATGCGAGGAAAAGATCAACCGTCGTAGTCGCCACCGATCGAGGTGTTGCGCGTCGGCGCCGAAGCGGTGATGCGCAGGGCCTCGGCCGACTGGCTGAGCGAACCGATTTCGTCCATCTCGTCGTCGTCATCCGGCAGCACGCGCTGCATCGAGGTGACGAGCGATTCCTTCAGTTCGTTCGGCTTGACGTTCTGCTCGGCGATTTCGCGCAGGGCAACGACCGGATTCTTGTCGCGGTCACGCTCGAGCGTGAGTTCGGCACCGCCCGAAATCTCGCGCGCACGCTGCGCGGCAAGCAGGACGAGATCGAACCGGTTGGGGATCTTGTCGACGCAGTCTTCGACAGTAACGCGCGCCATGGGCACTCCGTGAATAAATTCGCTGGATCGGTAAACCCTGCCCACTAGGGGCTACCCTGCGCAG
>NZ_CP029761.1:0-125000 GCF_006874585.1 Sphingomonas sp. IC081 | reverse complement strand
GGCGGGCGCGGCGCCGCTGCTGGCCTATGTCGCGATTGCTGAATGCTGTTTCGTCGCGCTGCCGCTGCACATGGACCTGCCGATCCTGCTGGGCCACTTGCGCCGGCTGTTCTGGTTCAACCTGGCCGACACCGCGCTTTCGGTCGGCACCCTGATCGCCGGCGCCGCCATCGGCGTGGATGCAGCCGCAGCCTCGCGCATCGTTTATGGGCTGGGCTGGATCTGCATCTATGCCGGATGGCTGCACCGACTTGTCGGTTTCCGCTGGCCGGCGCTGCTGCGCACTTATGCCTCCAGCGCCGGCGTGGCGCTGGCAAGCGCGTTGCCGGCATTCTGGGCCGTCACGTTCTGGCGGCGACCGGACACCCTTGGCCTTGACGGCCTCGTCGCCAGTGCGGCGCTAGGCGGCCTGGCATGGGTGCTGGCGATCACCGTCCTGCGCCACCCCGCCCGCAGCGATCTTGCTGGAATGGCAAGACATCTTGCCGTGCCGCTGCTGTCCCGCATTCCTGCCCTGCGACGCTGGCAAAACGTGGCGAAATCCGCCGACTCGTGATACTCTCCTGACCTGACAATATCCGACGAAGCTCAAGCTTCGCGGGGAGGATGACATGATTGGCGGCGCGCTTGCGCTGACGCTCCTGCTCGCTGACACAGCGGCTGCGGGCGCAGCGCCCTTACCTGCGACACCGGCTGGCGAGACCGGCCAGACCACCGGCGAGCGCGAGCAGACGCTCAAGACCGCTACCGATCGCGACGAGCGCATGACCGTGAGCGTGGCGGTTCAGGGCAAAGGCCCCTATCACTTCCTGATCGATACCGGATCGCAGCAAACCGTCGTCTCGAACGACCTGGCCGGCATGCTTGGCCTCGCGCTTGGTCCCAAGGTCACGGTGCTGGGCATGGCCGGCGCCAGCGATGTCGCGACCGCTCGGGTCGACAGCATCGCCATCGGCGAACGCGCGTTCAACGACCTGACCGTGCCCCTGCTCGAAGCCCGGCACATCGGCGCGGACGGCATCATCGGCACCGACAGTCTGCAAGGCCAGCGCGTCACCCTCGATTTCGAGAACGAGACGATCGCCATCGCGCCGACCAGGCCCTCCGCGCGGGCGGGCGGCTACGAGATCGTTGTCCATGCCCGCAAGCGGCTCGGCCGCCTCATCATGGCCGATGCCAAAGTCGACGGCATCCATGTCGACGTAGTGATCGATACCGGGGCAAGCAGCGCGGTGGGCAATCTGGCGCTGCAACAGGCCATGCGCAAGCAGGTGGCCGGACTGGTGCATCTGGCGGGCGTGACCGGCGACGACATTCCGGCCGAACTGGTGATCGCCCACAAGCTGCAAGTGGAGAAGCTGATCCTCACCAATGTCGCCATCGCCTTTGCAGATTCCCCTGCCTTTCACGAACTGGGCCTGCACAGGCGCCCGGCCCTGTTCCTCGGCATGCGCGAACTCAAGGTCTTCAAGCGGATCGCGATCGATTTCTCGACCCACAAGGTGCTGTTCGACCTGCCTGTGACGGTCGAGGACGCGGGCGAGAAACGGCGCGGCGATCCGAACGATCTCGTCAAGAGGATTGCCTCCAGCGACGCGCACCCTAAATAGCGCGGATGCCGCCAGACACTGCCGTAAACTCTCCCGCTGCCCGCCACGATGGCTGGCGCACGCTGCTGCGCTTCATGCCCTACCTGTGGCCGCGCGAGAATCCGGCGCTGCGCTGGCGGATCGTGTGGGCCTGCCTGTTCATCCTGCTATCCACCGCAACCCAGCTTGCCCTGCCCTACATGATGAAGTGGGCGGTAGACCTCATGGGGGCGACGGGTCCCAGGCTGGTGCAACTGGCGATGCTCACGGTGCTTGGCTACGCGGCCGGGCGACTTATCCAGACCGCATTCGACAACATACGCAATATCGTGTTCGAGCGCGTCGGCCAGGACGCGACCCGCGAACTGGCGGAAAGCGTCTTCGGCCAGCTCCACAACCTCTCGCTGCGCTTCCACCTCGCCCGCCGCACCGGCGAAGTGACCAAGACGATCGAGCGCGGCACCAAGAGCATCGACACGATGCTTTACTTCATGCTGTTCAACATCGCGCCGACCGTGCTGCAATTGCTGGTCGTGGCGGTGATCTTCTACGTCAACTTCGGCCCCGGCCTCGTCGGCGCTACCGCCCTGGCCATCGCTGCCTATATCTGGGTGACCCGCACGATCACCGAATGGCGCACCAAGCTGCGCGAGCAGATGAACCGGCTCGACGGGCAGGCGCTTGCCCGCGCGGTGGATTCGCTGCTCAACTACGAGACGGTGAAGTACTTCTCCGCCGAGCACCGCGAGAAGGCGCGTTATGCCCAGGCGACCCGCGCCTATGCCGATGCGGCGGTGAAGAGCGAGAACTCGCTCGGCCTGCTCAACATCGCACAGGGCGTAGTGGTGAACCTGCTGATGGCAGGCGCGCTGGGTTACACCGTGTGGGGATGGTACAAGGGGCAGTATACGGCAGGCCAGCTGGTCTTCGTGCAGACCTACCTGACCCAGCTGTTCCGCCCGCTCGACATGCTGGGCATGGTCTATCGCACCATCCGGCAGGGCCTGATCGACATGGCGGAGATGTTCCGCCTGCTCGACGAACCACAGGAAGTCTCGGACAAGCCCGGCGCCCCGGCGCTGGTGATCCGACAGCCCTCGGTCGTGTTCGACAACGTGGTGTTCGGCTACGAGCCGGATCGCGGCATTCTGAAGGGCCTCTCGTTCGAAGTGCCCGCCGGGCAGAACTTCGCCATCGTCGGGCCTTCGGGCGCGGGCAAGTCCACGATCGCGCGGCTGCTGTTCCGATTCTACGATCCCCAGCAGGGCCGCATCCTGATCGACGGGCAGGACATCGCCGAAGTGACGCAGGCGTCCTTGCGCGCCGCCATCGGCATCGTGCCGCAGGATTCGGTGCTGTTCAACGACACCATCGGCTACAACATCGCCTATGGCCGTCAGGACGCGGGGCAAGACGAAGTGGAAGCCGCCGCGCGCGGTGCTGCACTGCTGGGGCTGATCGACCGGCTGCCGCAAGGCTACGATACCGAAGTGGGCGAGCGCGGCCTGAAGCTTTCGGGCGGCGAGAAGCAGCGCGTGGCGATTGCCCGCACGCTGGTGAAGAACCCGCCGATCCTGCTGCTGGACGAGGCGACTTCCGCGCTCGACACCCGCACCGAGCAGGACATTCTGGCGACGCTCCACCGCGTGTCGGAAAACCGCACCAGCCTTTCGATCGCCCACCGCCTCTCGACGATTGCCGACGCCGACCGGATTCTGGTGCTGAACGAGGGCCGTCTTGCCGAAAGCGGCACGCATGGCGAACTGCTGCGGATCGACGGCCTCTATGCCGAAATGTGGGCCCGTCAGGCCGCCGAGGCCGAAGCCATGATCGAGGCGGCGGAATAGGCCGTCACTTCACGACATCGGCCTCGTGCCAGACCACGGCCTGCGCCGCCTTCATGCAGTTTTCCGCCGTATCCCACGACAGCGAGGGCGAGCCGTAGAGCCGCCAGCCCTGCGCCAGCGCCTCGGACACGCGCTCGCAGAAGGCGCGGTCGTCCGCTCCGGTGAGCAGGCGGTAGATCGGGCGGTCTTCGGGGGTCTGGTACATCGGCATCTCTCTCGGTTTTCGAAGGTTCAGATGCCTAGCCACTCCAGCGGGGCTGGCAAGCCCCCGGCGGCATAATCGACCTGAAGCACGCGCCGTCTGCGGTGCCCGGCCCCCGCTTTGACCACGACCGCATTCGAGGCGTGGAGGATCGGCGTGCGGTAGAACCAGACATCGCCGATCTCGGCAAGACAGGTGCGGACCGGCAAGCCAGCCACCACCGCATCCACTTCGCTTACGGGAATGCGCCCCAGCAGGTGCGAGCCCAGCGCCACCAGCAAGGGCGCATTGTTCTCGTCCACCGGATCGAGATGGATGCGCACCGTCACCATGCCCTCGATCACCGAAAAGGGCGGTTCGACATGGCGAATGCCCTGCTTGACCGACCAAGGGCCGAAACCGGTAACCTCGGCCTGTTCACGCACGGCAATCGTACGGTCCTGATGCCAGCCAAGCGCCCAGTCGGTTCGCTCGTTCTTGTCGAACAGCACCGCGCGAACCGGGCGCACATCGCAGCCCCGCACCTTGGCCGCCATCGCGCCAATGGGGCCGTCCGTATCCAGCAGGCGCGCCAGATCGCCATCGCCGGAAATACGCACACCCGCATGGCCGTCCGGCCATTTCGCGAGGACTGCCGCAAGATCGTTCAGCAGTGCTGTCGCCAGACCCCGATGCAGGCAGGCCCCATCGCGGACGAGATCAAGATCACCCACCCGGATAGCGCTCGAATTCCGGAACCTGGGTCGTGTCCTTCATCCACGAGACCCGCTCGGCCACCTGGATGTGCGCACCGGGTGGCAGCGCCTCGGGGTCATCGAGCGTGGCGATCTGGATATCGACGATGCCAGGCAGATATTCGGCATTGGTGTACCACAGCCCGGTCCCGCAGCGCGGGCAGAAGTGGCGCATGGCCGTGCCGCTGGAATTGAACACCGCCGCATCGCCCTGAATCACTTCGAACTCGGCATGGTTGAATGCGCCCCAGGCCACCACCGGTGCCCCCGCCGACTTGCGGCAATCCGTGCAATGGCAGAACGCGGCGTGGAGCGGCTCACCCTCGACGCGGTAACGCACGTCGCCGCACTGGCAACCACCTTCTAGCTTCATGACGATTCTCCTTGTCGCCCCCGAATCTGGCCGCCCGAATCTAGCCGAATAAAAAGAACATTCAAGGAACAAAAAGGAGCGCGAGACCGAAGTCCCGCGCCCCTTTTCAATCCTGCCCGAGGGCTGGAAATCAGAGAATGTACTTCGACAGGTCGGCGTTGCCCGCCAGCCCCGCCAGCTTTTCGCTGACATAGGACTGATCGATCGTCACCGTCTCGCCCTTGCGGTCCTCGGCTTCGAAGCTGAGTTCCTCCAGCAACTTTTCCATCACCGTCTGCAAGCGGCGGGCGCCGATGTTCTCGACGCTTTCGTTCACTTGCGCGGCGATCTTGGCGATCTCGGTCACGGCCTCGGCGGTGACGTCCACCGTGACTTCCTCGGTCGCCAGCAGCGCCTTGTACTGCGCCACCAGATTGGCGCGCGTCTCGGAGAGGATGCGCACGAAGTCTTCCTCGGTCAGCGCCTTGAGTTCCACGCGGATCGGCAGGCGGCCCTGCAGTTCGGGCAGCATGTCCGAAGGCTTGGCCACGTGGAACGCGCCGCTGGCGATGAAGAGCACATGGTCGGTCTTCATCGGGCCGTACTTGGTGGCAACCGTGGTACCCTCGATCAGCGGCAGCAGGTCCCGCTGCACGCCTTCGCGGCTGACCGAACCGCCACGCACGTCCGAAACCGCGATCTTGTCGATCTCGTCCAGGAAGACGATGCCGTTGGTTTCGGCATTGGCCAGCGCGGTGCGGGCGACGTCGTCCTGATCCATGCGCTTTTCCGACTCCTCGTCGACCAGCTTGTCCCAGGCGTCGGGCACTTTCATCTTGCGGCGCGTCAGCTTCGGTCCGCCGAACTTGCCCATGATGTCCGAGAGGTTGATCATGCCGACCGAACCGCCCATGCCGGGGATCTCCATCGGCGCCGAGGGGGTATCCTCGACCTCGATCTCGACTTCGGTCTCGTTCATGGCATTTTCGGTGATGCGCTGGTGGAACGAGGCGCGGGTTGCCTCCGAAGCCCCGTCGCCGACCAGCGCGTTGAGCAGGCGCTCCATCGCCGCCTTGCTGGCTGCCTCGCGCACCGATTCGCGGCGACGGTCCTTTTCGAGACGGATCGCCTCTTCCACCAGGTCGCGCGCGATCTGTTCGACGTCGCGGCCGACGTAGCCGACTTCGGTGAACTTGGTGGCTTCCACCTTCACGAAAGGCGCATCGGCCAGCTTGGCGAGGCGGCGGCTGATCTCGGTCTTGCCGCAGCCCGTGGGCCCGATCATCAGGATGTTCTTCGGCGTCACCTCATCGCGCAAGTCGAAGGGCAGCTTCTGGCGGCGCCAGCGGTTGCGCAGGGCAACGGCGACGGCCTTCTTGGCTTCGGTCTGCCCGATGATATGCTCGTCGAGCGCGCGGACGATGGCCTTGGGGGTCAGGGTGTCTTTCATGATGTCCTGCAAATTCAGATGGTCTCGACCGTAACGCGGTCGTTGGTGAAGACGCAGATGTCGGCGGCGACGGCCATGGCGCGCCGGGCGATCCGCTCGGCATCCTCCTCGTACTCGTCAAGCGCGCGGCCGGCGGCCAGCGCATAGTTGCCGCCCGAACCGATCGCGGTGATGCCGCCTTCGGGTTCCAGCACGTCGCCATTGCCGGTGAGCACCAGCAGCGTCTCGGCATCGGCGACGATCATCAGCGCTTCCAGATTGCGCAGGTACTTGTCGGTCCGCCAGTCCTTGGCGAGTTCGACCGCTGCGCGCATCAGCTGGCCGCGGTGCTGCTCCAGCTTGCGCTCGAGGCGTTCGAACAAGGTGAAGGCATCGGCGGTGGCGCCGGCGAAGCCCGCGATCACCTTGCCGTCACCGATCCGGCGCACCTTGCGCGCGTTGGGCTTCATGACGGTATTGCCCATGGAAACCTGGCCGTCGCCGGCGATGACGGTCTTGCCGCCCTTCTTAACACCGATGATGGTGGTTCCGTGCCACTGGATCAGGCCGTGGCTCGCCCCGCTATTGTCCATGCTGCGGATATATGGCGGCAGACGGCGGGTTCAAGCGCTGGCCGCCGCGAAGTGATTGCACGAAACGAAAATGCCCGCGCAGACCAGGAGGCTTGCGCGGGCATTTCGAAAGCGTGATCGCCTGGATCAGCTGCCGTTCGGACCGGGGCCGGTCGGCTGCGTGCCGGTCCCCATGCCGGCAGCGCCGACCTGGCCGATGTTGCCGAACAGATCCTCGAGCAGACCGCGATGACGGCCCAGCGTCGGCGTCGTATCGCCCTCGGGGCGGATGCGCGCGACATCGTCGATGCCCTTCTTGTCCACCGCAACGACATTGCCCGCCGGATCGAAGCGCACGCGCAGGATCGTCTGTTCCGCGGTGCGCGGACGGCCGAACGGCGGCGTCTTCACGGTCTGCGACACGTAGTAGTAGTCCTTCTCGCCAAACTGGCTGACGAAAGTCGGACGGCCGAGGGTCTTTTCCACCGACTGGCGATTGTCGACACCGGGCGAGACCGAATCGACCAGCGTCTGGTCGACCAGGTAACCGCGATGATCGCGGATCGAGGTGCAGCCCCCCGTCAGTGCAGCCAGCGCCAGAACGACGCCAGCGGTCTTCACCCTGAGACCAGAGCCGTGACCAGAACCGCGCATTTTCCCACTCCAATTCACGGGGCTGGTCCGCTCCGGGCATTGCCTGCCGGCGCGAGAGCCATATATCGACCCGAAACAACGGTACCGAGCCTTAGGGCCCAGCGGCTTGTCGCGCAATGGGCGTTGGGGCAGGTTGCTTGAATTGCCCCTGAACAAGAAGCCCCGCCACACGTTCCGCCAAGAGTACCGTCGGCGCGCGGCGAGAGGAAAGGCCCGAAACCACGTGAACCTGCTCAGCCGCCTGATCGGCAGAAACCCGGACAGCACCCAGGCCCGCCGCGAGGCCGTGCGCCCACTATGGCACCGCGTGGTCGAGATCGCCCGCGAGAAACCGTGGTATGCCGAACACGGCATAGCCGATACCGTCGCCGGGCGATTCGACACGATCACGCTGGTAATGGCCCTGGTGGTGCTGCGCATGGAACGTAGCAAGGACCTGATCGACCCCGCCGCGCGGCTGACCGAGCTGTTCGTCACCGACATGGACGGCCAGTTGCGCCAGTCCGGCATCGGCGACCTTGTCGTCGGCAAGCACATGGGCAAGCTGGTAAGCGCGCTCGGCGGCCGCATCGGCGCGCTCAGGGACGCATTTGCGCAGATCGAGGCCGCGCAGGTCGACGCCCCACTGGCCGCCGCGCTGGAACGCAACATGACACTGAGGGAAGGCGCCGAGGCAGCCATGCTGGTCACGCCGGTCAAGGCACTCGCCGCCGCCCTCGAAACCACTTCGAACGAGGCCCTTCTGGCCGCAAGGATAGACCGATGAGCGAACTGCCCCCCTCTCCCGATTCCGCCCCCGATGCGGCCCCCGAGTTCTCGCGCCGCCTCGACATCCGGCAGGTCGAGAGCAAGCCGGGCCACTTCGAGGCCAATGCTTCTGAACGCGCCGCACTGGCCACGCGCTTCGGCCTTGTCCGGATCGACAGCCTCTCGGCCGATCTCGCCCTCACCCGCAGCGACCGCCAGGTCGAGGCACGCGGCACGCTGAAGGCCGCCTTCATCCAGTCCTGCGCGATTTCGGCGGAGGACCTGCCGGTCAGCGTGGAGGAGCCGGTGTTCTTCCGCTTCGTGCCCGAAACCGACGACCACACCCCCGACGAGGAAGTCGAACTGACCGCCGACGACCTCGACGAAATCGAGTACACCGGTACTCACATCGACATCGGCGAAGCCGTGGCGCAGAGCCTCGCGCTCGCCATCGACCCGTTCCTCACCGGACCCAATGCCGACGCCGCCAGGCTGGCCGCCGGGATCGGCACACCCGAGGACAACGGCGCCTTCGCCGCCCTCAAGGACCTGAAGCTCGGCAAGTAGCCTGACCCGCTCAAACGCACAGCGCCCGGAGACAGGGACCTGTCTCCGGGCGCTGCAACGATGCAAGTTCCTGCCATAGACCGGACCCGCAAGGGCCCGGAACGAGGTCAGTCAACCATGCCGGCAACCAGAAGCCGAAGCTCGCGCAGGGGCAGCAAACCATTGGCGGCGCCGATCCCCTGCCGGCTCGAATGCGGCTGCTGGCGGTTGTCGTTCTTGTGGAAGGGGCGTTCAAACGCGCCCGTAATATTCTTGATCATGTAGTCCTGTTATCGCGGCTCCTGGCCGCATCTTTCTATCTTCTGAAATTGCTGCGCTGCTTGCTTGGCGCCGCCTGCCCCGGGGAGCGTTCGCGGAAGACGATCCGCCCCTTGCTGAGGTCATACGGCGTCATTTCGACGTGGACGCGGTCGCCCGCGACCGTGCGGATCCGGAACTTGCGCATCTTTCCTGCCGTATAGGCAATGATGCGATGCTCGTTATCGAGCAGGACGGCAAACCGTCCGTCCGGAAGCACTTCCTCAATGAAGCCTTCCATCGTCAGCAGTTCTTCTTTCGCCACGGCGCTCAACCCTCAAATGCATTGCCAGACACCGGACACACGAACGCGTGTCCGGAAACGATTGCCAGGAAGCTGAAGAGGATATCGAGCTTGCAGCCGGGTCAGGAACACGCAGGTTCAAAAGCACCGATGCTGAAAATCATCTCGCCATTAAGCGACGTAGCTTTGCCGATATAGAGGAATGAAACGCAAATTTCAAGGCCGCCCCGTCCTGGCGGCCCATTCAACACACATCATGCGTAAAATGTCATTTCAGCACCAGCGAATGTGCCTCCTGCGACCGCCAGTTCAATGCGGTCGCAGGAAAAGCCTGCAGGCGGAGCGCACGTCGGCCGAAAATCAGGTCACGTCCATCGCGTAACCGGCCGCACGGACGGTGCGGATCGGGTCGACATCGCCGTCGCGGTTGATCGCCTTGCGCAGACGGCGGATATGGACGTCGACGGTGCGCTCGTCGATGTCCGAATCCATGCCCCAGACCCCGTCGAGGATCTGCTGGCGCGAGACGACGCGGTTCGGACGCTCCATGAAATAGCGCAGCAGGCGAAACTCGGTGGGGCCGAGATGCAGCGCCTCGCCGCCGCGGCGCACGCGGTGGCTGGTGACATCCAGTTCGATGTCGCCCCACTGGAGAACATTGCCGGCCAGCGACGGACGCGCCCGGCGCAGCAGCGCCTCGACCCGGACCATCAGTTCACGCGGGCTGAACGGCTTGGTGACATAGTCGTCCGCACCGGTCTTGAAGCCGCGGATCATGTCCTCCTCCTCGCCGCGGGCCGTGAGCATGAGAATCGGGATCTGCGCGGTTTCCTTGTCCTTGCGCAGCTGGCGGCAGACCTCGATGCCGGGCACATGCTCGATCATCCAGTCGAGGATGATGGCATCCGGCACCTGTTCCTGCACCATCAGCAGCGCCTCTTCGCCGTCGCCGGTGCTGCGCACCTGATAGCCTTCGGCGCTGAGGTTCCAGGTCAGCAGTTCACAGAGCGCACGGTCGTCCTCGACGACCAGGACCGACGGATTCACGGCAGGTTCCTCGTGTCGTTGGTCATGCTGTCACGCTCGGCGTGATAGTCGCCGGTGGCGGCGTAGTAGACCATCTCGGCCACGTTGGTGGCATGATCGCCGATGCGTTCGAGGTTGCGGGCGATGAAGAGCAACTGCGCGGCGCTGGTGATCGTTGCCGGGTTCTCCATCATGTGGGTCAGCAACGAACGGAACAGCGTGTTGTAGAACTGGTCCAGCTTCTCGTCGCGGCGGATCACTTCCTGCGCCAGCGCGGCATCGCGCGAACCATAGGCGTTGAGCACGTCGCGGACCATGCCCTCGGCGATCTCGGCCATCATCGGCACGAGTTCGAGCGGCTCGATCTTGCCCCGGTTCTCCATCGCGTTGACACGCTTGGCGATGTTCTTGGCATAGTCGCCGATACGCTCGATCACGCCGGAGATCTTGAGCGCGGCGATGACGTCGCGCAGGTCGTCGGCCATCGGCGCACGCAGCGCGATGGTGCGAACCGCCAGACGGTCCACTTCGGCTTCCAGCGCATCGAGGCGGGCGTCGGCGGCAACGACCTGTGCGGCGAGATCCTCGTCATGCTGGGTCAGCGCGATGATGGCGTCGCGGATCGCGACTTCGGCGAGGCCGCCCATCTCGGCGACGAGGCCGCGAAGCTGGCCGATCTCGCTGTCGAAGGCCTTTACGGTGTGATCAACCATGGCTCTTGTCCTGTTTTCCCTGTCTTCGCCGTCAGCCGTAGCGACCGGTGATGTAGTCCTTGGTCTTCTCCTCGCGCGGGGTCGTGAAGATCTGGCTGGTATCGCCATATTCCACGAGATTGCCGAGGTGGAAGAATGCCGTGCGCTGCGACACGCGCGCGGCCTGCTGCATCGAGTGGGTGACGATGACGATGGCGTAGGTGTCCTTCAGCTCGTCGATCAGTTCCTCGATGCGCGCGGTGGCGATCGGGTCGAGCGCGGAGCACGGCTCGTCCATCAGGATGACCTCGGGGCTGACGGCAATGGCGCGGGCGATGCACAGGCGCTGTTGCTGGCCGCCCGACAGCGCGGTGCCGGGCTCGTTCAGGCGGTCCTTCACTTCATCCCACAGGCCCGCCTTGGTCAGCGCGCTCTCGATGATCCCGTCCATGTCCGCCTTCGACGGCGCCAGGCCGTGGATACGCGGACCATAGGCGATGTTCTCGTAGATCGACTTGGGGAACGGGTTCGGCTTCTGGAACACCATGCCGACGCGGGCGCGCAGGGCCACCGGGTCCATGTCGGGCGCGTAGATGTTCTCGCCGTCGAGCAGGATCTCGCCGGTGACGCGGGCGTCGGCAATCGTGTCGTTCATGCGGTTGAGCGACCGCAGGAAAGTCGACTTGCCGCAGCCCGACGGACCGATGAAAGCCGTCACGACCCCGTTGTCGATGTCGATCGACACGTTGTTGATGGCCTTCTTCGCGCCGTAGTAGACGTCGACGTTGCGGGCGGTGAGCTTGGTCTGCTGCATTGTCTCGACTTTCATGTCCTTACCAGCGGACCTCGAATTTGTTGCGAAGGTAGATGGCGAGGCCGTTCATCGCCAGCAGGAAGACCAGCAGGACAATGATGGCGGCCGACGTGTTCTGCACGAAACCGCTGTCGATTTCGTCGGACCACAGGAAGATCTGCATCGGCAGCACGCTGGAAGGATCGGTGATCCCGCCCGGCGGGGTGACGACAAAGGCACGCATGCCGATCATCAGCAGCGGCGCGGTTTCACCCAGCGCGCGGGCCATGCCGATGATGGTGCCGGTGAGGATGCCCGGCAGCGCGAGCGGCAGGACGTGGTGGAACACCGTCTGCATCTTGCTGGCGCCGATCGCCAGCGCCGCGTCGCGGATCGAGGGCGGCACCGCCTTGATCGCATTGCGGCCGGAGATGACGATGACCGGCATCGTCATCAGCGCCAGCGTCAGACCGCCGACCAGCGGCGACGAACGCGGCATGCCCAGCGTGTTGATGAACACCGCAAGGCCCAGCAGGCCGAAGATGATCGAGGGCACCGCGGCCAGGTTGTTGATCGAGACTTCGACCCATTCGATCCAGCGCGCCTTGGGAGCGAACTCCTCCAGGTAGATCGCCGCCAGCACGCCCATCGGGAACGAGAGCAGCAGTGTGACGAGCATCGTCAGCAGCGAGCCCTTGGTCGCCCCCCAGACGCCGGCGACGTCGGGATCGGTCGAGTCCGAGCCGGTCAGGAACGACCAGTCGAGCCCCGAAAGACCGTTCTTGAGCATGATCACCAGCAGCAGCGCCAGGAAGGCGAGGCTGAGGACGATCGCGCCGAGCCCGATCAGCTTGAAGCGGCGCTCGGCGGCGTTGCGGCGCGCGATGCGCCGCGCGGCTTCCGGCGTTTGCCAGCGCGCATTGCCCTGGGCGGCGCCACTGAGACGTGCGTTACTCATAAGCTTCCCGGAAACGCTTCACCACACGGAGCGCGATGATGTTGAGAACGAGGGTGACGATGAACAGCACCAGGCCCAGCGCAAAGGCGGAGAGCGTTTTGGGGCTGTTGAACTCCTGGTCGCCGGTCAGCATCTGGACGATCTGGTAGGTGACCGTGGTCATCGAGGCGAAGGGGTTCGCCGAAAGGTTGGCGGCAGCGCCCGCGGCCATGACCACGATCATGGTCTCGCCGATGGCGCGGCTGATCGCCAGCATCACGCCCGCGACGATGCCGGGCAGCGCGGCGGGCAGCAGCACTTTCTTGATCGTCTCCGACTTGGTGGCGCCCAGCGCCAGCGAACCGTCGCTCATCGCACGGGGCACGGCGGCCAGCGCGTCGTCGGCCATCGACGAGACGAAGGGAATGATCATCACGCCCATCACCACACCGGCCGCAAGCGCGCTTTCGGTGGAGGGATTGGCCATGCCGAGCGAGGCGGCAAAATCGCGGAAGATCGGCGCCACGGTCAGCGCGGCGAAGTAGCCGTAGACCACGGTGGGAATCCCTGCGAGGATTTCCAGCACCGGCTTCAGCCACTTGCGGATCGTCGGCGTGGCGTACTGCGTCAGGTAGACCGCGCTCATCAGGCCGAGCGGGATCGCCACGACCATGGCGATGATCGCACCGATGTAGATCGTGCCCCAGAACAGCGGCACCGCGCCGAAGCTCTCGCCGAGGTTGTCACCGCGCGCCGAGCCCGGTGACCAGTGAGTGCCGAGCAGGAAGTCGATCGGCGAGACGTCCTTGAAGAACATGCCCGCCTCGAACACCAGCGAGGCAACGATGCCGAAGGTGGTCAGGATCGCCATCAGCGAGGCCAGCAGCAGCACCCCCATCACCGCCCGTTCGACGCGGGTGCGGGCCGGATAGTTGGCGCGCACCTTGGTGAAGGCCCAGCCGCCGCCGGCCAGCGCCACGATCACCACCAGCAGCGCGCCGATCAGACCGAAGCGCTCATGCGCGGCGCGCACCGGCTCGGCCAGGGTCTGCGCCAGGGGATTGAACGCAGCCTGGTCCGGGTTCTGGGCGATGGCCTTGGCTTCCGAGAGCACCGCTGCGCGGCTCATCTCGTCGGCCGGAAGCTGCGCGGCGGCCGGATCGGCCATGACCGCGCCATCGACGAGGCCAGGCATGATCGCGGACCATGCGCCCCAGGCGAGCAGTGCCGGGATCACGATCCACAGCACCACATGCCAGCCATGGTAGCCCGGCATCGAGTGAAGCGAGCCGCGCCCCGTGTGGAGCAGCCGGGCCCGGCCCCGTGCGGCAAACCAGCCGACGAGGCCGAGGCCGAGAACGGCCAGGAGAACTCCCGTGAGTATCATGAGGCCGTTCCGGCGCCTTTCGGTCTAGACGAGATTACTTGAGGTCGGCGGGGTTGAGCGGGGTCATCTTGGCGATGATGTCCGCGCTCTTGGCACGCACCGCGTCGGGCGAGATCACCATGCCCTTGGCCTTGAGGTAGCCATCCGGGCCCCACGACTTCGCCCACTCGTTCACGTAGGCCTGCAGGCCCTTGATCGGCGCGAGGTGCTGCTTCTTCACGTAGATGTAGAGCGGGCGCGCACCGGGGTACGAGAAGTCCGAGATCGAGGCATAGGTCGGCACCACGTCGGACATCGGGATGCCCTTGATGGTCTTGGCGTTCTCTTCGAGGAACGAGAAGCCGAAGATGCCGATGGCCTTGGGGTTCTGCGAGATCTTCTGGACGATCAGGTTGTCGTTCTCGCCAGCGTCGACGTAAGGACCGTCCTCGCGGATGTCGTGGCAGATCGCCTCGTACTTGTCCTTGTCGGTGTCCTTGAGCGCCTTGGTCGCGGCGTCGGTCTTGCAGCCGGCCTCGAGGATCAGTTCCTTCAGCGCGTCACGCGTGCCCGAGGTCGACGGCGGGCCGTAGACAAGGATCGGCTCGGCCGGGAGCGACGGGTTGACGTCCTTCCAGGTCTTGGCGGTGTTGGGCTTGCCGAACGGGTTGGCGGCCAGCGCCTTGTAGATGTCGGTGGGCGTCAGCTTCATGCCGGGGCCGTTCTGGGCTTCGGCGAAGGCGATGCCGTCGATGCCGACCTGGATCTCGACGATCTCGGTCACGCCGTTCTTCTGGCATTCCTCGTACTCGGACTTCTTCATCCGGCGCGAGGCGTCTTCGATATCCGGGTGCTGGGCGCCGACACCGGCGCAGAACAGCTTCATGCCCGCGCCCGTGCCGGTCGATTCGATCACCGGCGACTTGCCGCCGGCCTTGGCGACTTCCTCGGCCACGGCGGTGGCGAAGGGATAGACGGTCGAGGAACCGACGGCGCGCACGAAGTCGCGCGAACCGGCTGAGGAGCCGCCCGAGCCGCCGCAACCGGCAAGTGCCACGCTGGAGGCAGCGACGATAAGGAAGGTCTTGGTGGAACGCATGATGTCACCCCTTGGGCTTCAAGTGTGAGTTGCCCCTATTGGCCTACAATGACACTTCCATGACAAAGAAGTGACATTGTTCGCCAATCGGCGCAATTGCTGGTTTTTCGGAGGATTAGGCGCATCAAGACGCGCGTTTTCGGGCCCGGCGCAGAGCAGGCTGCGCCGGGTGGAATTCAGGCAAGTATGCAAGAGGAAGCGGACCTTGCGGCCCGCCCCCTTCGCGGGTCATCTCGTCAGAAGTCGAACTGGGCGCGCATGCCCATCGAGTCGACGCCGTAAGTGCCGTCGGTGCCATTGACCAGCACCGGCGAATCCTTCACCCAGACATGGCCGTAGTTGAGGATGAAACGCACATAGTCGGTCGGCATCCAGATCGCGGAAATGCCAGCGGTCTGCTCACGTCCACCGACGATCCCGGCGTCGTTGAGGTTCAGCCAGTCATAGCGGACATTGAGCTGGACCGCGCCGAGGCCGCCCTTGTCGAAGCCGTCATGCGGACGGATACGTTCGAACACGCCATTCTTGTAGGCGGTCTCGTCATGGGTGAGCATATAGCCAACTTCGGCATAACCGCCGTTGAAGGTAGGGTCGGCAAAGCCGGTGCGCCGCACCTTCTGCCAGTAGCTTTCGCCCGAGGCATGGAAACGCCCCTTGATCCACGCTGCCTCGAGCCCGAGCCCGAGTTCGTTGGTCGCCCCGGTGACGCCCCCGCTGAGCAGCCGCAAGTCGGTGGTGTGGACGAAGGGACGGCTCTGGTAGGTCACCGTGGTGATCGAATCGTTGAGCGTGCGCCAGTGGACCGATCCGCCCAGGTGCAGCGTGCCGCCCGCCAGCCTGGGCATGTAGACGGCGCGGCCGTCCACGCTCCACGACTTGTCGTAGTCGCTGTTGAGCGAATTGGGATCGTCGCTGAACACACCGCCCTGCAGCACCACGTCCTTGCCCAGGTACTGGGCATTGAGGCCGACGCGGCGCTCGAAGCCGAAGGCGCTGGTGAAGGCGGCACGCTCCATGAAGCTGGTGAACAGGTCCGAGGTCTGGTCCTCGAGGCCGGTGTTCGGCTTCTGGTTGCCCAGCGCCAGGGTGATCTTCGGATTGACCCGGTAGGTCAGGTACATGTCATTGATGGCGACACTCGAATTGGCAAGGTCGACCTCGAAACGATAACCGAAGCCACCCGGCATGGTGCCGTCGAAACCGAGGTAGGCACGGCGCAGTTCGGTGCTGACGCCGAGGTGATTGCTCGAGCTCTCGTTGAGGCCCGAGGGCCCGTCGACACCGCCCGCATCGATCTGGAGACGGCCCCGCGGCTTGAAGCTCCAGCCGTTGTCGCCCTTGAATTCCGGCGCGCCCTTCCAGGCGACCTGCACCGGCGGCGCCTTGGCGGCCTGCTGGGTGACGGTTTCCTTGGCGGCAGCGGCAACGCTGGCCGATTGCGCGGCGCTCTGGGCGGCGCTGGCGGCGGCGGAAGTCGCGGCATCGGCGCGGGCATTGGCGTTCGCCAACTGGCCTTCGAGCGAATCGATGCGGCTGGCCATCGCCTTCATCTGCGCGCGCATCGCTTCCAGTTCCTGGCGAATCGCAGCCGAATCCGATGACGAAGACGATGCCGCCTCAGCCGGATTCGCCCAGCCCGCAGCAATGGCAAGTGCCGGCACGGACAGCGCCAGCGTTAAAATTGCCTTTGGTTTCCTCACCTTGCCCGACCTTTCATGAAACTTTGATGGCATCGACACGACGCCAGTATGACTGGCGTGTTTCAATTCCATGACACTTTATAGCGCGGGCGCCGGAAAGCGCGGTTTCCTGCGGATTTTGCTATGAAAGTTTATGGCCCGTTTGCGACTACTCCATGACAAAGCATGTCGACGCACCCGGCGGTCACAATTGTCACTCAACCGTCATTCTAGAGCCATAGTCGGCCGGTCGGCGCCCACTCACGGGCCCATTTTTGCGATAATCCGCCCAGCGACCCGGAAGCCGACGCCCGATGCCCTCTAGAATGGCGAACATGCCCCACCCGTCTTTTGCACCCGCGCTGGCGACCCTGCTTGCCCCGCCGCTCACCGTGATGTCCGCACTCGCGCCCATCCAGGCACAGGCACAGGCGATCTCCCCCGCGGAAGCCGCCAGTCTGCAGGCGCAAGTCGCCGCGCTCAAGGCGCAAGTCGAATCGATGGAAGCCCGCCTCGCCGCCGCCGGCCTTGCCCCCACTGGCGCCCCCCCCACTGTCGTCGCCCCTGCCGGCGTCGCTCCCGCCAGCAGCGCGCCCGCGCGTGACGCGTCCCCCGCCGCCACGCACCCCGCCGTTGCCGCCACCACACCCGCAGCCGCCCCGGCCGATCCCCGCCCCGGCGCCGCGATCGGCTGGAAAGGCAGCCCGCAGATCACCGAGGGTGACCGCGCCTTCAAGGTCAAGGGCCGCATCCAGGCCGATGCCAACTACGTCCGTGCGCCCGGCTCGCTGGGTGACGAAGGCCTTGGCTTCTCCAACGAGATGCGCCGTATCCGGCTGGGCGCCGAAGGCGCGATCGGCGGCGGCTTCGGGTACAAGCTGGAACTCGAACTCTCCGACAATGCCGTCGATCTTGTCGATACTTATGTCAGCTACAAACACGGGCCGTGGAACGTGAAACTGGGCAACCAGAACCCGTTCCAATCGCTCGACGAGCTGACCGGCGACACCAGCGGCAGCGTGATGGAGCGCGCCGCCTTCACCGACGCCTTCAATTTCGAACGCCGCCTCGGCGCCTCGGTGCAATACCAGCGCGGCGCCCTGCTCGCGCAGGCAGGCCTGTTCAGCGACGACATCGGCGCGCTCGCCAACGATGCGGACGGGGAGACCGGGGGCGACGAGAACGACAGCCACGGCGTCGATGCGCGGCTGGTCTATGCGCCCAGGCTGGGCAAGACCCAGCTGCACTTGGGCGGCTCCGTCCACTGGCGCAATCTGGGGCGGCTGTCGCAAGGGGATACCCGCTATCGCCAGCGCCCGTTCGTCCACTCGACCAACACGCGCCTGATCGGCACCCCGGCGATGCAGGTCGCGAGCGAGTTCAACTGGGGCTTGGAAACGGCCGTGATCCGGGGCCGCTGGCATGCCGCCGCCGAATACAACACCCTCACCGCCGATCGCCTGGACGCGCCCTCGGTCCGCTTCCAGGGCGCGTACGGCGAACTGGGCGTGTTCCTGACGCCGGGCGACAGCCGGGGCTACAAGGAAGGCATCTTCACCAACAAGGCCCCGGCGCGTCCGCTCGGCAGTGGCGGTTTCGGCTCGCTCCAGCTCACCGCGCGCTACGACTGGCTCGACCTCGACGACCGCGACATTCGCGGCGGCAGCCAGCAGGCCTATATTGCCGCGCTGGTCTGGACCCCGGTGGAGTACCTGCGCTTCAATCTCAACTACGCGCGGCTCGCCTACAAGGGCGCGAAGGCCCTGCCGTCCGGCCGGACCGACTATGGCGCGAACGTCATCGGCACGCGCTTCGAGCTCGACTTCTAGGATTTGCGAAGGGAGGCCGCGGATAACCGTGGCCTCCCTTCAAACAGATCACCCGTGGGCGCCGAACTCGTTCGCCAGCGCCGTGGTGATGCGCAAGGACAGCGCATAGCACCGCGCAATCGGATCGATGAATTCACGGTGGATCTGCGCATAGCCGGTCGCACTCGAATCCGGGTAGTCGCTGGGCTTGTCTACGGTGAAGTCGTCGATCGAGGGGAAGCTCGTCGGGAAGGCGCGGCGCAACTGGGCGAGGCCGTCCTCGACACGCAAGGTGAAGAACATCTCCAGCACGTCGTCGCGGCTGATGTCGTTCGCGCGGCTGAACTGCGGCACCATGACGGCGCGCAGGAACATGTGCTTGAACAAGGCGATACGCAGCGACTGCAGCACGCCGAGGCTGCGACGGGTATGCTCGCGGTCCGGCAGCGGGGTCTCGTCCGGCAAGAGGTCGAGCAGGAAGTGCAGCTTCATCGCATCGACCCGCAGGCGCGAGGCGAGGCGGCGATAGACCCCGGTGCGGTCGTCCTTGGTCAGGTATTCCGCCAGCTTGAGACAGGCCCCGGCGATGTGCTTTTCATCGCCGCGATAGGGGCGGCTGGCCCAGTAGGCGGAGTTGAACAGCTCGCCATAAGCCGCCACCGTCTTGATCGAGGCCAGGGCATTGGCGCTGCGGGCAAGGCGCATGAGCTGCTGCCCGCGCTCGCTCTCGCGCAGCAAGGCGGCCACTTCCTCGCGGTTGCCGTCCGACGCGGTGCCGATCCCGGCGATCACGTTCACCGGATAGCCTAGCTGCTGGAGGATCGCGTTGTGCGGGATCGCGCGGATCTGCCTGAGGCTCATCGAGCGGTCGGAGGCAAGGTCCGACTGACGGCGCGACTTGCGACTGCCGGTGTCGTTGAGCAGGCCGAGGCCGAATGCGGTGATCGCGCGGCTGTAGGTGGCCGATTCCAGATGCTCGTGCTGCACGCCGCGGATCGCGCGGTAGAAATCGAGGCTGAGGTCGGTGCGGCGATAGAACAAGTCGGTCGGCGCATCGGCGTCGGCGCCCCAAAGCGGCATTTCGGCCATGCGGGTAAGCGTGGCGAGCGCCAGTTCGTCCGATCCGAACCAGAGGTAGCCGTCACCGCCCTGGAACGAGACTTCCGGCTCCAGCCGGATGCCCGCGCGCAGGAAACGGCGGCGCGCCCAGGGGCTCATCGGCCACTGGAAGCGATCCTCGATGCTGGACGGATGCGCACCGCGCCCCATCGATTCGCCGTGGGTGTTGAAGATCAGCGCCGAAACGTCGGTCAGGCCATTGGCGACCATCGCTTCGGAGAGGCGGCCTTGCAGACGCTCGATCGCGAGTGCGGCGGGAACCTGCCCGACAAAGCGCCCCGCATCCGAAAAGCCGGTCTGGATCGAGACGCGGCCGCGCTTGTGGGCATAGTCACGGTAGGCAGGCTCGGCCAGGACCGCATCGAGGAAGCGTCCACCATGCTCAAGCGCCGACTCGGTCTCGAACAGCGGCGAGACGTCGACCTTGTCGTCGATCCCGAACATGCGCGCAAAATAGAGCGCGGCGAGGATCGTGGTCGGCTCCTCGCACTCGGCCACCAGCATGCGGATCGGCGCATCGGCGTCGATATGGCCGAGGATCTGCGCCATTGCCAGGAACTGGCGCACGGCGGTCGAGTTCTCGATGGCCAGCGCGGCGAAGTTGGACTTCAGCGGCGTGACTTCGGCCAGCAGCTCGCGCATGCGCACCAGCGCGGCCTGGCTGGCGAGGTTCAGCCGGCCTTCGGGGTCGATGCGCAGGCGGATCGCGTTCTGGAGCTGCGAGGCATTCACGCGGAAGTGGATCCAGCCCATGCCAAGGCCGTCCGCACGCATGGCGGCCGCGGCCACGAGGAGCGTGCGCGCCTGGTCCTGATCGGCGTGGCGCGCCTCGGATTCGAGGTCGCTGATGATCGCATCGAGGCTGACCAGCTTGTCGGCATGGTCGGCGGTCAGCGCATTGGCGGCAGCGGAGAGCGCCTCGGGCGCGGAAAGGTCGGCGGCAAAGCGCGCGGCCATATCGGCGGCATGCGCGGCAGCGCGGGCCAGCCTGGCCGAGATGTCCGGCGCGGCCTGGGCCAGCGTTTCGGCATAGCTCGCAAGCCGCTGGGCCTTTTCCTCCAGACGGTAGCGGATCGAGGTGGACCAGCCGATGTCGGTGCGGCCGTCCATGTCGTAGCCGACCCACGATGCGAAGCGCACCGGCATCGGGTTCAGGCCCTTCCAGCGCTTGGGCCAGCGGGCGGCGGCAATGTCGAACAGGCGCTCGTTGATGCGGTCGCGGGCCTTCTGGCCGCGCGCGATGGCATCCATCGCCTTGCCATGCTCGTAATCGAGCGTGATCGTGTCGCGATCGGGCGAGGCGACGCAGACGGCGGCTTCGCTATGGTCGCCGGTGGAGGCGGCGAGGGCGACGGCCTCGGTCTGGGCGGTGGAGAGCAGGAAAGTCGGGTGCCCGGTGAACACCACATGGGCGGCGGGGCGCTGCCAGCGCACGGCGAAGGCGGTGAAATCATCCCCCGTTCCCGTGGCGCTCGCCGCCGCATCGAGACGGGCCGCATTTTCGGCGGGCGCGATCGGCGCCAGCATGCGGTCCAGCCGCGCGGCGCGGGTGCGCAGCCCCTCGCACTCCATCTCGGCGACGAGGGCCTCGATCTGGTCGAGGCCCATTTCGCCGTTTTCCAGCTGGCGCGACAGTTCGAGCCCCAACTGGAAAACCGGATTGTAGAGCGGCGTCTGGGCGGTCAGGACATGGAGTTCCTGAAGGCGGCGGTCGAGATCGTCGACCGTGGTCAGCGCCGCCGGGCTCAACGTGCGAGCCCTGCCGCAGCGCGGGCCGCCGCCTCGATCCTGGCGACGTCCGGCTTGCCCTTGGGCACCATCCAGCTGCCGCCGACGCAGAGCACCGCGTCCAGCGCCAGCCATTCGGGCGCGTTCTCCGGCGTGACGCCGCCGGTCGGGCAGAACTTCGCCTTGTAGAGCGGTGCCGAGATCGCCTTCAGCGCCGGAGGTCCGCCCGCCGCCATGGCCGGGAAGAACTTCAGGCGGTCGAACCCGCATTCCAGCGCAAACATCACGTCGCTGGCGTTGGCGGTGCCGGGCAGGAACGGGATCTTCGTCTTGTAGGCGGCTTCGGCCAGCATCGGGGTGAGGCCGGGCGAGACGATGAATTCCGCGCCTGCATCGATCGAGCGCTTGAGGTCATCGGGCGAAAGCACGGTGCCTGCGCCGACCACGGCGCCGGGGACCTGCTTCATCACCTTGATCGCCTCGATCGCGCATTCGGTGCGCAGCGTCACTTCGAGGGCGGGCAGGCCGCCTGCGACCAGCGCTTCGGCGATCGGCAGGGCGTGTTCGATATCCTCGATCACCAGCACCGGGATCACCGGGGCCAGACGCATGACCTTTTCGACGGCTTCGGACGGGCTGCTCATTGATGGTGCTCCCTGACATAGGCGGCAGCCGCGCCGAACAGGCCGGGCTGCGGATGGGTGATAAGCTTGACCGGCATCTGCGCCATCATGCCGGCAAAGCGGCCCTTGGCGCAGAAACGCTCGGCAAAGCCCGAGGACAGAATGGTCTCGCGGATACGGTAGCCGAGCCCGCCGGCGATCACGACGCCGCTGGCGCCATGGGACAGCGCGCAATCCCCCGCCGCGCTGCCGAGCGCGAGGCAGAAACGGTCGACGGCGGCGGCGGCCAGTGGATCGGAGAGATTGGTGCCCGCGGTCCAGATATCGACGTCGGTCATGTCGTGGACCGCGCGGTTCTCCATGGCGGCCAGCGTCTGGTAGATGTCGACGATGGCCGGGCCCGAGACCACACGCTCGGTGGAGACGCGGTTGTGGCGCTTGCGCAGCCGGGCGAGGATCGCGTCCTCGATGAGGTCGAGCGGGGCATAGTCGGTATGCCCCCCCTCGGTCGCCTGCACGTGGTAGAAGCCGCCCTGCCCGTGCGGCAACCCGTTGCGCCACAAGTGCGCGACGCCAAGGCCGGTGCCCGGCCCGAGCACGCTCAGTGTACCGGACCGGGGCAGCGGCACATCAGGCCCGGCAAGGTGCAGGAACGCCTCGTCCGGCGCCAGCGCGACGGCATAGGCGACCGCCGCGAAGTCGTTGACCACGGTGTAGCGCGACACCCCCATCTTCTCGGGGATCATCGCCGGGCGAATGATCCACGGGTTGTTGGTGAAGCGGATCACCTCGCCGCCGACCGGGCCGGCGATGGCAATCGAGATGGCATCGGGCAAGGTTCCGCCCATGCGCTCGCGGAAGGCCTGCCAGGCGAGCTGGAAGCTGCCGTGGTCGCTGGTGTGGAGGGTGACGGGTTCGCCGAGCGTGATCTGCCCGTCAACGCCGACCGAGGCCAGCGCGAAGCGGGCATGGGTACCGCCGATATCGACGGCAACGAGTTCGGTACTCACAGAAGCGCTCACAGACCGGCGACCTCCAGCATCGAGGAACCGCCCTGTTCGGCGCCGCCCGCATTCATGCGGAACATGGCGAAGAGTTCGCGGCCCATGCCTTCGGCCGGAGCCGGGGCCGGGACGGGTGAGCGACCGGAGAGGTCCGCCGTGGTCGAGAGCGTGCCGTCTTCCGCCGAGAGACGCACGATGTCCCCGTCCTGCAGGTAGGCGAGCGGGCCACCGGCCAGCGCTTCGGGCGTCACATGGATGGCAGCGGGGACCTTGCCCGACGCGCCCGACATGCGGCCGTCGGTGACCAGCGCCACCTTAAAGCCGCGATCCTGCAGCACGCCCAGCGGCGGGGTCAGCTTGTGGAGTTCGGGCATGCCATTGGCGCGGGGGCCCTGATGGCGCATGACTACAACGACGTCGCGATCCAGTTCGCCCGCCTTGAAGGCATTGATGACCGCTTCCTGCGTCTCGAACACGCGGCACGGGGCCTCGATGGTCCAGCGCTCCTTGTCGACCGCGCTGGTCTTGAAAGTGGCGCGGCCCAGGTTGCCGGAGACGAGGCGCATGCCGCCGTCGGGCAGGAAAGGCTTCGCCACCGTGCTCAGCATGGCCTCGTCGCCGCTGACCGCCGGGGCGGGCTTCCACTTGAGTTCGCCTTCATCGAGCGTCGGCTCGGTGGCATAGTCGCGCATGCCGCCCTTGGAGACGGTGAGGATGTCCTCATGCGCAAGGCCCGCATCCAGCAGTTCGCGCACGATCCATGCCATGCCGCCAGCGGCGTGGAAGTGGTTCACGTCACCCGAACCGTTGGGATAGACGCGGGTGATCAGCGGCACCACGCTGGACAGTTCGTCGAAGTCCTGCCAGTCGATCAGGACACCGGCGCAGCGGGCCATGGCGGGCAGGTGGATCGCGTGGTTGGTCGATCCGCCGGTGGCCAGCAGGCCGACGATGGCGTTCACGATCGCCTTTTCGTCCACGACATGCGCCATCGGACGGAAGTCGTCGCCCTTGCGGGTCATCTCGGTCACGCGGTGGACGGCGGCGCGGGTCACGGCCTGACGCAGCGGCGTGTTCGGGGGCACGAAAGCGGCCCCGGGGATATGCAGGCCCATCATCTCCATCATCATCTGGTTGGAGTTGGCGGTGCCATAGAAGGTGCAGGTGCCGGCCGAGTGATAGCTGGCGCTTTCGCTGGCGAGCAGTTCCTCACGGCCGACCTTGCCCTCGGCATAGAGCTGGCGGACCTTCTGCTTCTCCTTGTTGGAGATGCCGCTGGGCATCGGGCCCGAGGGGATGAACACGGCAGGCAGATGGCCGAAGCGCAGCGCGCCCATGACGAGGCCGGGCACGATCTTGTCGCAGATGCCGAGCAGGGTCATGCCGTCATACATCGCGTGGCTCAGCGAGACGGCGGTGGAAAGGGCGATGGTGTCGCGGCTGAACAGCGAGAGTTCCATGCCGTCGAAGCCCTGCGTCACGCCGTCGCACATGGCGGGCACGCCGCCGGCAACTTGCGCCGTCGCGCCCACTTCGCGGGCATAGAGCTTCATCTGCTCGGGATAGCGACCATAGGGCTGATGCGCCGAGAGCATGTCGTTATAGGCGGTGACGATGCCGACGTTGATCGCCTTGCCGGTGGCAATGGCAGGCTTGTCCTCACCGCTCGCGGCAAAGCCGTGCGCGAGGTTGGAGCACGAAAGGAACGAACGGTCCGAATGGCGGCCGGCTTCACGCTCGACCATGGCGAGATAACGTTCGCGGGTGGGCTTCGATCGCTCGATGATGCGATCGGTCACGCGGGCGACCACCGGGCTGAGGTTGCTCATGGGGTTACTCCTGCTCTGTCCGTCTGCCACTGCTGTCGTGGCGTCTGTCTTGTCTCAGCCTCCCGAAGCCGCGCCCTCGGGATCTCCCGGGCGAGGCTTGAAGGCGTTTAGGTAACCGGTGTCAATAGTTATCTTCCACCGGTTCGCGGGGGCATGGGCACGGGGATGCGCGCGCACCCCACGATATAGGGTGCGCTGCGCGATCATGCCCGTTCTGGCCTGCTTACTCGTGCCACGTTACGCCATCGCGCTCGGCGAGGGCGATGGCGGCGGAGGGGCCCCAGCTTCCGGCGGTGTAGGTCTTGGGCTCTTGCGCCTGTTCCTCCCACTCGGTCCGGATCGCGTCGATCCAGTCCCACTGCGCTTCCACCTCGTCGCGGCGGACGAACAGCGTCTGCTCGCCCTCGATCAGGTCCAGCAGCAGGCGCTCATAGGCGATGCGGCGCTGCGGTCCGGCGAAGGCGTCGGGCATGGTGATGGCGAGCGGGATCGAGCGCAGGCCGAAGCCGTTGCGGTCCAGCCCCGGCACCTTGGCCATGAGGGAGAGCGTGATGTTCTCACTCGGCTGGATGCCGATGACGAGGCGGTTGGGCACCGTCTTGGCGCCGCGGCCGTGGAAGATCGAGTGCGGCACATCGCGGAACTGCACGACGATCTCGGTCGTGCGGCGCGGCAGGCGCTTGCCGGTGCGCAGATAGAAGGGCACGCCCTGCCAGCGCCAGTTGTCGATATGCGCCTTGATCGCGACGAAAGTCTCGGTGTTCGAATCCTTGCCGAGTTCGTCGTCGTAGCCCGGCACGGCCTGGCCGCCGATGGCACCGGCGCGGTACTGGCCGGTCACCGTCTCGTTGGCGGCAACCTTGCGCAAGGAGCGCAGGATCTTCACCTTCTCGTCGCGCACGCTGGTGGCGTCGTAGCTGACCGGCGGCTCCATCGCGACAAGCGCGAGCAGCTGAAGCATGTGGTTCTGCACCATGTCCCGCAGCGCGCCCGAATCGTCGTAATAGGCAACGCGCGATTCGAGGCCTACGGTTTCGGCCACGGTGATCTGCACATGGTCGATATGCGCCGCGTTCCACAGCGGTTCGAACATCAGGTTGGCGAAGCGCAGCGCCAGCAGGTTCTGGACGGTTTCCTTGCCCAGATAGTGGTCGATGCGGAAGATACGGTCTTCCGGGAAAGCGCGGGCGACGGCGTCGTTGATCACCTTGCTGGAGGCAAGATCGATGCCCAGCGGCTTTTCGAGGCCGATGCGCACATTGTCACCGGCCAGCCCGCTCGCCTGGAGGCCGCGAATGGTCGGCTCGAACAGGCTGGGCGCGGTGGAGAGGAAGATCGACAACCCGTCCTTGGGCTCACCCACCTTGGCCGCCAATGCATTGAAGCCTTCCATCTGGTTGGCGTCGAGCGTCTGGTACGACAGGCGGTTGAGGAAACGGGCCATGCCGCCGCGCCGTTCGGCGGGCAGGAACTGTTCGAGCGAGGCGCGTGCGAAGTTGCGGAACTCGGCATCGTCATGCTCGGAACGCGCGGTTCCGATGATCTCGATCTTGGGATCGAGCAAGCCTTCGGCATCGAGCGCGCAAAGCGATGGGAGGAGCATGCGGCGCGAAAGATCGCCCGTGGCGCCGAACAGCAACAAGCGGTCGGACGTGAATTGGGCCTTAGTAGAATTGGTCACAGGGCGCTGTCCACCTTCTGGGGGTTATTCACCTTCTTCGTCATGTCCGCCGGGGACCGGCGGGTTTCCTCCTCCAGCATTCCAGCCATACGCACCGGTAAAGAAAGGGTCGGCCATGGGATTTCGTCGATCCTGAAGATGTAAACAGGATGAAACGGTGTCAGGCAGGACGTCTGGTCTTCGCGGTTGCAGCATAGCATGGACTGCGTGGGCAGTGCTAGGCGAGAGCGCGGCAAACCTCAACCTCGTTTGCACCATTTGAACTCATACAATGTGCGCATACGTATAGGACCGCCATTATCGAGGCGATTTTCCGCAAGTTCCTTGCCCCAGCGTCTTTGTCCTGTCGTCCAGTGCATGCATGGAAACAGGTCAGACGTTTAGAACCTTAGAAAGCAAAGCCACATGGCCGCAGACGGCGTCCACCTCCTCGAACATCTCCAGACCCCGGCGATGGTGGTCTCGCGCGGACAGGTGCGCTTCGCCAATGGCGCCGCCAAGGCGCTGCTGGGCGCCCATATCGTCGGGCAGGACGTGCGCATCGCCATTCGCGAACCGCGCGCGGTGGCCGCGATCCTCAGCGAGGAAGGCGGCATCGCCCGTGTCTCCGGTCTCTCGACCGGAGGCAGCGTGTGGGAAGTCGATTGCCGCGTGCTCTCGCCGACAGACCGCCTGGTCAGCCTCTACGACTTGTCGGAACGGGTCAGCGTGGCAAAATCGCACGCCGACTTCGTGGCCAATGCCAGCCACGAACTGCGCACCCCGCTGGCCAATGTCATGGGCTATGTCGAAACGCTGATGAACCCCAAGGCGGGCGGCGACGAAGGCGTGCGCAACCGCTTTCTCGACACCATCCGCCACGAGGCGCAGCGCATGCAGGCGCTGATCCTCGACCTCATGAGCCTCTCGCGGATCGAGGCGGTGAAGCACGAAGTGCCCTCCGATCAGGTCGAGATGGTGGCGCTGGCGCAAACGATGGCAGGCGAATCGAAGCCGGGCTCCAACGTCACGGTCCACACCAACTGCGATGCCGCAGTGGTGACCGGCGACCGTGGGCAACTGGCACAAGTGCTGCGCAACCTGATCGACAACTCGATCAAGTACGGCAAGCAGGGCGGCAACGTGGACGTCTCGCTGGAGGCGACGGCGACCGGCTGGGTCCTCGTCACCGTACGCGACGAGGGCGAGGGCATCGCCCCCGAACACCTGCCCCGCGTGACCGAGCGCTTCTACCGCGCCGACACCAGCCGCAGCCGCGCGGTGGGCGGCACCGGGCTCGGCCTCTCTATCGTCAAGCACATCGTCGAGCGCCACCGCGGCCGCTTCGACATCGACAGCCGCCCCGGCAGCGGCACCACCGCCTCGATCATGCTCCCGCTGCGCAAGGAAGAGGCCCTGGGATAACCGCTCGCAGCCGCTACGTCATGAGGCCCAGCAGCGCCGTGATCTCGCACGTCGCGAAACCCACGGTGCTATCGGAAATGCCGTAGGGGATCAGCAGCCGTTCCCCCACCTTGAGCGCCCCGCAGGTATAGACCACGTTGGGCACGTAGCCCGAGCGGTCGGCGTTTTCGGCGGTCAGCACCGGCTCCACGGTGCGGGCCAGCACTTTCGACGGGTCCTTGAGGTCGAGCAACGCGCAGCCCAGCGCGTACTTGCGCATCGCGCCGACGCCGTGGGTGAACAACAGCCAGCCATGCTCGGTCGGGATCGGGCTGCCGCAATTGCCGATCTGGATGAACTCCCAGGGGTACTTGGGCCCCATCAGCATCACCCCTTCATCATCCCATACCGCCAGGTCGTCGGATTTCAGCAGGAAAAGGTTCTTGCCATCCTGTCGCCCGACCATGCAGAACTGCTCGCCGATCTTCTCGGGAAACAGCGCCATGCCCTTGTTGCGCCCGGCCCGGCCCCGGATCGGCTCCAGTTCGAAAGCCCGGAAGTCGCGCGTGCGCAGCAGTTCGGAGCGGATCGAGCTGCCCGAATAGGCGGTATAAGTCCCCACCCATTCGTAGTCGCCGCCGCCGTGGTCGAAGCGGACGAGGCGCAAATCCTCCAGTCCGCCGCGTTGCTGCTCGGTAATCGGGAAGATCACCGTGTTCGACAGGCTCGAATCGGGCTGGCGATGGACAAGGACATTGCAGTCCTCGGCATCGATCTGCTCCTCGTCATCGAGTTCCACCGACGTCGCGAACGCTGCCTGCGGCCAGAGGCTGAACGTGCCGTCCGCCTCGGCAATGCCCTCGCGAAAGGCGATCGAGCTGATGTGCCCCTCGCCCACCGCGCGCAGGCTCATGATGAAACGCACCGATCCATCCTGCATGCCCGACTGGTCGGGCGCGGGCACGATCGAGGGGTTCATCAGCGCGGCGGCGGCAAACGTGTATTCATGACAGAAGTACGAGCCGATCAGGCGTTTGCGCGCCTCGGAAAACCGCGCCGGATCAAGATCGAGATTGGCCGCCACTTCGGCAAAGCGTTCGGCAAAGATGTTCTCGGTCTGCCAGTGGCGTTCCTTGAAGTCGCGCAGCACCCGCTCGTATTCGGCATCGGCACGCTCCTCGGTGAGCGCGGCGATGTCCTCCACCAGTTGCATCGCCCGGCCGCCGGGGGCGTTTTTCGCCTGCCAGCCGAGGTGGAAGGGTCGCAGGACCACCCGTGCCGGATCGGCGTGCAGGCGGGTCTCGAAAATGTGCAGCGGCTCAGTCCAGGCTGTTTCGGGCCGGTTCACGCAAACCTCCTTGGCCGCCCCCGAACAAACATCAGCCCCCCGCCGATGCGAGCGGGCCGGACGAAACGAGCGGCCCCGATCGGGCAAGCTCGGACAGAGCATAATGCGAAAGCTGGAAAGCGAGAATGGATTCCGCCCCGCAATTGCCGTTGACCCCGCGCGGCGTCACCCCGTCATGACAGCGTCCCGAAGCCATGTCGGCCAGCACCACGCCGCGATCGTTGCCGCCAAAGAACCAGCGCCAAGCGGCCAGGGCATGCTCGCGCCAGAATGCCCCGCCGGTGACGCGCCAGGCTGAGCGCGCCGCCTCGATGGCCGCCTGAGCCTCCAGGGGCTGCTGGTCGAACGGCAGATAGCTGTAAGGCTTGTGGAAGCTTTCCGAACCGATCGGACGGAACGCGCCTCGGGCCGAGACCTGCTGGTGGCAGATCCATTCCAGCGTGGCGAGCCCGTCACCGATCCAGTCCTCCCGCCCCAGCGCCACGCCCGCCTCGATCAGCGCCTGCGGCAGGCGCGGGTTGTCATAGCCGAGCACGGCCTCGAACCAGCCCCAGTCGGGCCTGCGGCCATGGCCGAGCAACCGCATCAGGAACGCGCCGCCGCCTTCCACTTGCGCGCGGGCCGCCGCGTGATCCGGCGCACTGCGCAGCACCGCGCAGGCACCCAGCATGGCAAAGGCGATGGCGCGCGGCGACCCCATCTCGGCGAGCGAGGGCAGGACCTGCTCGAAAAGTTGCAGAGCCCAGGCAGCAAGGAGCGGGTCGCTGCCTGACTCATAGGTCTGCCCCAGCGCCCACAGCGCGCGGCCGTTCGAATCCTCCGACCCCTCGTCCTCGCACCAGGTGCGGTCGTAGTTCATGAAATTGCGGAACCGTCCGGCCTCGCCATTCCAGGCGTACTGGATAAAACCGGCGTAGGCGAAGCTCCACTTCATGCGCTCGGCGGCAGGCAGCCCGCCAGCAAGATTCATCAGCATGAGCGCGCGTGCGTTGTCGTCGAGGCAATAGCCGTGGCGCCGGTCAGGCACGACGCCGATGGCATGCTGGAGCATGCCGGTGGCATCGCTCATCGCGAAAACCGCGGAGAGGCCTGGCGTGGCGGTGATGGGCGGCGCGGGCAGGCCCCAACGCCAGTCAGGCGCACGGGCATGGTCGATGAGCCGCGCCGCGCTTTCGGCAAAGCGCGGCCAGACCGTCTCGCGCCCTCGCGCCCAGGCCCGGCGCTGCATGGCCAGCCGTTCGCCGGGGTCGTCCAGCAGGGCATTGACGGCAGCGGCGATGGCCTCGCTCGATCCCGGCTCGATCAGGACACCCGCTCCATCCCCAAGCAATTCGCGGGCATGCACGTAGGGCGTGGATACAAGCGCCTTGCCCAGCGCCACCGCATAACTCAGCGTGCCCGACGTCGATTGCTGGAGGCCCGGATACGGCGTCAGGTAAATGTCGCAGGCCTCGAGTTGGTCCAGCAATTCGTCGGTTTCGAGGAAACGATTGTCCCAGGCCAGATGCGCCGCCACGCCGAGATCGGCGGCGAGCCGCTCCAGCTTCTCGCGGTAGGCCTCGCCCTCGCGCGCGACGAGGTTGGGATGGCTGGCACCGACCACCCGGTAGAGCACGTCGGGATGGCGCTCGGCGATCGCCGGCAGTGCGGCGATGGCATGCTCAAGCCCCTTGCCCGGGCCGAGCAGGCCAAACGTCATCAGCACCTTGCGCCCGGCAAGACCGAGCCGCGCCTTGAATTCCTGCTGGCGGCCGAATGGCCGGTCGGGGGCACCATGCTCGATCACCTCGATGATGGCGGCGGGCACCGCGTATTCGCATTCGAGCAAGTCCCGGGAATGGCGGGACATGACCATGATGCGTGACGCGCGCGTCACGAGATGGTCGAGAATCGCCCGCTGGCGCGGCGAAGGCTCGGACAGCACGGTGTGCAGCGTGAGGATCAGCGGCGGCGCCAGCCGGTCGACGAAAGGACAGACCATCGCCCCATCCTCGCCGCCGAAGATCCCGTATTCGTGCTGGAGCCAGACCGCATCCACGCCGCTCTCGTTGATCTGCCGGGCAGCGCGGGCGTAGTCCTGCGGATCGTCATGGGCGATGGTGCCGGCGACCGGACCATAGCCAAGCGGCGCCGCGCGATCGTCCAGAACATGCACGTCGACCGTGATTTCAGGATGATGTTCACGCAGCTTTTCGAATATCTCGCTCGTGAACGTGGCGATACCGCACTTTCGCGGAGCAAAATTTCCGATCAGGGCAATGTGTGCAGGCCTGAGCACCGACGGTTCTTCCGGCGTATTGGCACCGGAAAAGATCGAACGCACCTTTTCCGAACCCGATTGCCAACCGGGTTCCTGGTCGTGAGACAACAAGTTCATGCACGCTCCTTGGGGGACAGGAGGGATTTCGCTCTCTCAAACCCGGATCATGCCATGGGTTTCCCGCCCGCTTGCGCAAAAAACGTGGTCGCGCGCCAAAGTGTTCCGCAGGAACGCCCTACCGTGCATTTCGAACAGATCGCGGCGCCGTGCTCCTCTCCAGCGGCATGTCGCCGCAGCAGGAGACCGACTCGAACGATTCGAAGCGTGCAGAAATGTCCACAAAATGAACGACTAAAATAGTCTAGACAAAAACGCGAACCCTCCCCGTCCATGCCATGGACTTGGCTGCCACGCTTTTCTATGTCTGACGCCACGCGCAACAACAGGAACGACGGGAAAACGATGCCCTCCTCCCCCCAGACTCTCGCGAACCCCGACCAGACGCTGCCGCGCCTGCTTGCCGCCGCCATCGGCGAAAGCAAGGCGAACCTGGCCCTCACCACGCTGACCCTCGACCCCGCGCTGGCAGGCAGCGGCGACATGGTCAGCCGCGCGCAACTGGCGATGGCACTCAACGCCGCGCTGTTTGCCGACCTGCTGGACCGCGTGCCGACCGCGCAGCGCTATATCGATGCCGTGCGCGGCGCGGGCGAGACCATCGTGTTCGACCACGGCGCGCTGCGCACCATCGATGGCGAGACCGGCGAGCTGCCCCGCGGCCACATGGCCTTCGGCCGCTTCCTGGCCCCGCTCGGTTATGAAGTCGTAGGCCTCTATCCGCTGCCCAAGCTGAAGATGACCGGCCGCGCCTATGCCCAGCGCGACCTGCCCGAAACGATCCCGCAGTTCTTTGTCTCCGAACTCCATGTCGACCAGCTGGCCGAGGCCGCGCAGGGTGCCTGTGCAAACGTCTTCGGCACGTCCCGCGACCCGCTGGGCGAAGCCGAATGGGCCGCGCTCGACACGCTGGCCAGCGACGGCACGGTGGACTTCGCCACCGCCCTGACGGCATTGAAGGGCGTGATCGCCTGTTTCGAACGCCAGCATCAGCCGCCCGCACTGGCCGACTACGAAGTGCTGCTGCCCGAAACCGGGGAAGGCGCCTGGATCGCCACCGAGGGCAATGCCTTCAACCACGCGACCACACGCACCGCCGACGTCATGGCCCTGTCCGACCGTCTCAAGGCAGAGGGCTATCCGATGAAGGCTGCGGTCGAAGTGTCCAAGAACGGCCGCGTCCGCCAGACCGCGATCATTGCCGACAAGGTGGCCCGCCCGTTCCTCGAAGCGGACGGCAGTGCGGTCGAACTGGACGTGCCCGGCTCGTTCTACGAATTCATCACCCGCGACATCGACCCGGAAACCGGCAAGCTCGACCTCACTTTCGATTCGGGCAATGCCACCGGCATCTTCGCGGTGACGAGAAGCGCATGAGCCTGCTCCAATCGTTCGACCCGGCCAGCGGCGCACTGGTCTGGGAGGGCGAGGCGGCAAACGCCGCGGCGGTCGATGCCGCGCTGGCGCGCGCCCACGCGGCGTTTCCGGCATGGGCCGCGCTTCCGATCGCCGCACGGGTCGAGGCGGTCTTGCGCTACAAGGCCGTGCTGGAGGCCCGCAAGGACACGATCGCCGAAGTGATTTCGCGCGAGACCGGCAAGCCGCTCTGGGAAACGCGCGCCGAACTCGCCTCGATGATCGGCAAGGTCGGCCTCTCGATCACCGCACAGGCCGAGCGTGCGGGCGAGAAGCGGCAGGACATGCCCTTCGGCGCCGCC
Source organism: Sphingomonas sp. IC081 (assembly GCF_006874585.1). GTDB lineage: Bacteria > Pseudomonadota > Alphaproteobacteria > Sphingomonadales > Sphingomonadaceae > Novosphingobium. Next base: position 91,556 of record NZ_CP029761.1, on the reverse strand, counting down.
GTGCTGCGCCACCGCCCGCACGGGGTGATGGCGGTGCTGGGGCCGTTCAACTTCCCCGGCCACTTGCCCAACGGCCATATCGTCCCCGCCCTGCTGGCAGGCAACACGGTGGTGTTCAAACCCTCCGAAATGACCCCCGCCACCGGGCAGGCCATGGCCGATGCGTGGGCGGAGGCAGACCTTCCTGAAGGCGTATTCCAGATCGTCCAAGGCGCGCGCGCCACCGGCGAGGCACTGGTAGCGGGCCATATCGACGGATTGCTGTTCACCGGTTCGGCGGGCGCGGGCGCGCATTTCCGGCGCATTTTCGCGGACCGGCCCGACGTGATCCTCGCGCTGGAACTCGGCGGCAACAACCCGCTGGTGGTCTGGGACGGCGACCTGGACGAGGCCGCCTCGCTCGTCGTGCAGTCGAGCTTCATCACCACCGGGCAGCGCTGCTCCTGCGCGCGCCGCCTGATCGTGCCGGACAACCAGTTCGGCACCGCGCTGGTCGATGCCGTCGCCGCGCTGGCCGACCGCGTCATCATCGGCGAATGGCACGAGACGCCCGAGCCGTGGTTCGGCCCGCTGATCTCGGCTGATGCCGCTGCGGCCGCCAAGGCGCGCTTTGCCCGGCTTGTCGAGCGCGGCGCCGCGGTGATCCGCACCTTCGAAGGCGTTGAAGGCCGCAGCGATGCCTTTGTCACCCCCGGCATTCTCGACGTCACCGGCGTGGACGTGCCCGACGAGGAAATTTTCGCCCCCCTCATGCAAGTGACCCGCGTGCCCGATTTCGATGCCGCCATCGCCGCCGCCAATGCCACCCGCTTTGGTCTTTCGGCAGGCCTCGTCAGCGCGGACGACGCCTTGTGGGATCGCTTCGTGCTGGAAAGCCGCGCGGGCGTGGTCAACCGCAACCGCCCGACCACCGGCGCGGCCGGATCGATGCCCTTCGGCGGCCTTGGCGACAGCGGCAACCACCGCCCGAGCGCTTATTACGCCGCCGATTACTGCGCCTACCCGGTCGCCAGTTTCGAGGCGGCCAGCGTCACCGGCAACAGCGGTGCGCTCGCAGGGAAGCTCTCGGCATGAGCGGACTGAGCTTCGAGGAACAGGGCCTGCTCGCCCCGGTCGAACGCGCACCGATCCTGACCCACACGCTGGACTGGGCGGCGATCAACAGCGGCACCGCCAACCTCGACGGGCTGGCGGCCATGGCCACGCGGCTGGCCGACGCCTTTGCGGCGCTGCCCGGAGAAGTGCGGCTGGTCGATCCCGCCCCGGTCGAGAAAGTGGACAGCCAGGGCCGATCCCGCGAGGTTGTCCACGGACGCCACCTCGTGCTTTCGGTGCGTCCCGAGGCAGAGCGACGGGTGATCCTGACCGGGCACATGGACACCGTCTACCCCCTCGACCACCCCTTCCAGGCCTGCGACTGGCTGGACACGAACACTCTCCACGGCCCCGGCACGGCGGACATGAAGGGCGGGCTTGCGGTGATGCTGGCGGGCCTTGCGGCTTACGAGCGCGGCGATCCGACGCTCGGCTACGACGTGCTCGTCAACAGCGACGAGGAAACCGGCTCGCTCTCCTCCGCCCCGCTGATCGCCGATCTGGCCCGCGGCAAGCTGGCAGCGCTAACGTACGAACCCGCCCTGCCCGGCGGCCAGATGGCGCGCGCTCGGCCAGGCTCGGGCAATTACGCAGTGGTTGTCCATGGCCGCTCCGCCCATGCCGGGCGCAACCCCGAGGACGGCCGCAACGCCGTGCTCGCCGCCAGCGACCTTGCCCTGCGGCTTGCCGCGATGCGCCGCCCCGGCCTTTCGGTGAACCCGGCGAAGATCGAGGGCGGCGCTCCCAACAACACCGTGCCGGACCTTGCCGTGCTGCACTTCAACATGCGCCCTGCCACCCCCGAACACGCCGCCGAAGCCCAGGCCTATATCACGGCCGCCGTCGCCCAGGTCTCGGCCGCGCACGAAGTGCACATGCATGTCCACGGCCACGTCTCGCGCCCGCCCAAGGCGATAACGGCCAAGACCGAGGCGCTCTACGGCCTTGTCAGCAAGGCCGCTGCCGACCTTGGCCAGCCGATGAGTTGGAAGGACACCGGCGGCGTCTGCGACGGCAACAACATCGCCGCCTGCGGGGTGCCGGTGCTTGATACCATGGGCGTGCTGGGCGGCTCGATCCATTCACCGGACGAATATCTGCTGGCGGATTCGCTGGATGCCCGCGCCCGCCTTACTGCTCTTGTCCTGCATAGACTGGACCGCCACGGAGTTCTGCCCACATGACATTCCTCCTGCGCACCGCACAGGAAAAGGACCTGGAAGCCCTCTACCGCATGGCCAAGGGCACCGGCGGCGGCTTCACCAACCTGCCGCCCGACAAGCCGACGCTGAAGGCCAAGCTGGAACGCACCGCCAAAAGCTTCGCGCGCGACAGCGACGAGATCGCCAACGACCTCTTTGCCTTCATTCTCGAGGACACCGCCACCGGCAAAGTGCGCGGCACCTGCCAGGCGTTCTCGCAAGTCGGTACCGAGTATCCGTTCTATTCCTACCGTATCGGCCGGATCACCCAGCATTCCAAGGAACTGGACCGCACCTTCCGCGCCGAGATGCTGACGCTGTGCACCGACCTCGACGGGGCGAGCGAAGTGGGCGGGCTCTACCTAGACGCCACCGAGCGTTCGGCGGGTGTCGGCAAGCTGCTGGCGCGCAGCCGCTACCTCTTCATCAAGACGCACCGCTCGCGCTTCGGCGACACCACCCTGGCCGAACTGCGCGGCGCCATAGACGACGCGGGCAACTCGCCGTTCTGGGACGGGCTGGCCGGGCGCTTCTTCGACATGAGCTTCCGCGATGCCGACGAGTTCAACGCCACCCACGGCAACCAGTTCATCGCCGACCTCATGCCCAAGCACCCGATCTACTGCGCGCTGCTGTCCGAAGCCGCGCGCCAGGTGATGGGCCAGCCGCACTATTCGGGACGTCCGGCGATGCGCATGCTGGAGAACGAGAACTTCTCGTTCCAGAACTACGTCGACATCTTCGACGGCGGCCCGACCATGCTCGCGCGCACCGACCAGATCCGCACCGTGCAGGAAGCCCGCACCGCCCCTGTGGTCGCCGTTGTCGAGGATGACGGCAGCGAACCCAGCCATATCGTCTCTACCGGACGGCTGGCCGCATTCCGCGCATGCCTGGGGAAAGTAACCATTGTCGAGGGCGGCGTGACACTTGATGCTGCCGCGGCGGCTCTGCTAGACATAACGAAGGGGGGCGACGAAATCACTTACGCGAGTGCATGATCGCCCATGGTCACCGAGATCAACTTCGACGGCATCGTCGGACCCAGCCACAACTACGCAGGCCTCAGTCTCGGTAATCTCGCCTCCACCCGCAATTACGGCAAGGTATCGGAGCCACGCGCGGCGGCCTTGCAGGGGCTGGCAAAGATCCGCGCCAACCTCGAACGCGGCGTGGCTCAAGGCTTTTTCCTGCCGCATCGGCGGCCCGACACGTGCTGGCTCCAGCAACTGGGCACCACCGTCGAGGCGGCCGAGCCGCGCCTTCGTGCCAATGCCATGTCGGCTTCGGCAATGTGGGCGGCCAATGCCGCCACCGTCTCGCCCGCAGCCGATACCGCCGACGGGCGCTGCCACCTGACCGTCGCCAATCTCATGACGATGCCGCATCGCAGCCATGAATGGCGCGAAACACTGTTCCAGCTTCGCCTCGCCTTTGCCGACACCGAACGCTTCGCGGTCCATGCCCCGATCCCGGCCCCGTTCGGTGACGAGGGCGCGGCCAACCACATGCGCCTCTGCGCCCGCCACGACGCACCGGGCGTGGAAATCTTCGTCTACGGCCACACCGGGGCCGGCGATCTTGATCCCGGCCCCTACCCCGCCCGTCAGCACCGCGAGGCCAGCGCGGCAATCGCGCGCCGCCACGGCCTTGATCCCGAACGCACGATCCTTGTCCGCCAATCGGAAGAAGCCATTGCCTCGGGCGCCTTCCACAACGATGTCGTCGCCGTCGCCAACGAGCGGGTACTGTTTGCCCATGAGAACGCCTTCGCCAATCGCGAGGGCTTTTACGCCGAACTGCGGGCCAAGTTTCCCGAAGTCGAGATCATCGAGATCCCGGCCAGCGAGGTCAGCCTGTTCGATGCAATCCAGTCCTACCTGTTCAACGCCCAACTGATCACGCAGCCCTCGGGGGAAATGGCGCTGATCCTGCCGACCGAGGCCCGCGAATCCCCCAGCGTCTGGCCGTGGCTGGAGCGGCTGGTCGCCGGCAATGGTCCGATCCGCCAGCTCTTTGTCCACGATCTGCGCCAATCGATGGCCAATGGCGGCGGTCCTGCCTGCCTGCGCCTGCGCGTCGTGGCCGATCCTGCCGCGATCGACCCGCGCTTCATCGCAACGACCGCCAGGCTGGACCGTATCGAGGCGCTGATCGCCCGACTCTGGCCCGAGCAACTGTCGGTCGACGACTTGTCCGAACCTGCGATCTGGGCGCAATGCCTTGCCGCCCGCGCCGCGTTGTGCCGGGAACTGGAACTGCCCGAACTCGAACAGGCAAGCTACTGAAAGCGGTTTTTGCAAATGCGGTTTCCCGTTTTGCAATGGTTCCGACGCGATCCGGCTTCATATTGAGGTCATGGCTACATCGATACTGACACCGCCGCGTGTGCTGCCCGATCCGATCCGGGCAGCCATCTTCGACATGGACGGAACGCTGCTCGACACCGAGGCCGCGCATCGCCGCGCCTTTGTCGAGACCGGCCACGCCTTCGGCCGGCCGCTGCCGGACGATCTGCTCCATTCGATGGTCGGTGTGCATCGCGGCGGCAGCCGCCGCCTCGTGGCGGAGCGCATGGGCGCCGATTTCCCGCTCGATCATTTCTTCGATGAAAGCGACGTGGTGTTCGAGGCCATGGTCGAGGCGGGCATCGCGCTGCGCCCCGGCGCCGAAGTGATCCTCGACCATTTCACCAGGGCCGGCGTTCCGCTCGCCATCGCCACCTCGACCGAAGCGCCTTACGCGGCGCAGCGGCTGGAGAAGGCGGGACTGCTCTCCTACTTCGACGTCGTCGTGACCCGCAGCGACGTCACCCATGCCAAGCCGCACCCGGAGCCCTACCTGCTGGCCGCCAGCCGCCTCGGCGTCGATCCGGCGCATTGCGTGGCGGTGGAGGACAGCCCGGCGGGCGTGGCCGCCTCGTCCGCGGCGGGGATCGCCACCGTGCTGGTGCCGGACCTGCTGCCGCCGACCGAGGAAATGGTGCTCGCCAGCGCCAAGGTGTTGCCCAGCCTCCATGCCCTGCGCGACCTGCTGCTGGCGCCTGCCGAGGCGGGTTGACGTCAGTCCAAGATCGGCCTTTCAACCAATCTCTTCGTCGCCCCCGCGCAGGCGGGGGCCCCGCTTGCCTTTAGCCGCTCACCAAGAAAAGCGGGGTCCCCGCCTGCGCGGGGACGACGAGGTTTGATGTGTAAGGTCTGAACTGCGACGGGCTGTTCCAAGGACCCGTCTAATCCCGCGCTTGCTGATCCAGCCACCACCGCATCAACACATGCGCGATCGCATGGGCGGGCGGTGCGCCGAAGGCCTTGCCGTTCTCGTTCCGGCCGATAGCTTCCAGCGCATCCGCCACCTCCGCGCGGGTGAACCAGCGGGCATCCTCAAGCTCGGTGGTGTCGATGGTGATCCCGTCACTTTCGGCCACGGCGTAACAGCCGATCATCAGCGACGACGGGAACGGCCAGGGCTGGCTGGCGACATAGCGCACATCACGCACCCTGACGCCGGCTTCCTCGAAGATCTCGCGGGCGACGGCTTCTTCCACCGTCTCGCCCGGCTCCACGAAGCCGGCCAGCGTCGAATAGCGCCCCTCGGGAAAACGCGGCTGTCGGCCCAGCAGCGCGCGGCCCTCGTGCTCGACCAACATGATCGTCACCGGATCGACGCGCGGGAAATGCTCGGTACCGCAATCCGGGTTGGTGCAGGTCCGCTGCCAGCCGCCCTTGGCCAGCACCGTGCCCGACCCGCAGGTGGAGCAGAACCGGTGGCGGCAATGCCAGCTGACCAGACTCCGCGCAGTGCCATAGGCCGCCAGTTCGTAAGGCGGCAGCACCGCCATCGTCAGCCAGTTGACCGGCGTGGCGTGCGGCCCGCCCGGCGGCGTGACGGCGGGGACTTCGGCAAAGCAACCCGCCTCCCCGTCGAGGCCAAGGAAGATCAGTTCGCTGTCCGGCGCGGCATGGTCGAGCCCGTCCCACAACAGCGCCCCGCTCCCCGCCAGCACCGCGTCGAGCCCGTCCAGCCGCAGAAGCCGCGCATTCGGCCCCTGCAAGGCGGCGAGCGCTTCGGGATCGCCACGCACATGATCGGCGCGGTCGAGGTGGGCGCCTGAAAAGGCAATGGGCAGAAGCGGGGGGGGCAGGATCAAGCGGACTTCTCCAACAGGGCCATGACATCGGCCTTCAATGCAGTCTGGAACTCGGGCAGGAGCGGCATCGCATCGCTCGGCATGAACTGGACGAACAGTTGCGAGCGGATCGCGTGGTTCATGTCGACCATGCCCACCGTCCCCGCCGCGCCGGACCAGCCGAACATGCCCGTCTCCGCGCCAAGGCCGATACGCCCCCCCGCCCCGAACGCGGCCGGGCCGCCGATCATGTGCGAGCGGTCAGCCCCATCGGGCAGCAGATTCGAAGTCCCCATCGCCACCGCGCGCTGCGACAAAACGCGCCGCCCGTCGATCACACCGCCCTGCGCCAGCAGGCGCAGAAAGCGGTCGTAGTCGCGCGGCGTGCTGACCAGGCCGGAACCGCCAAAGGGAAAGGCCGGAGGGTCGAGATAGACCGAGCTTTCCGGCGGATCGATCGGCACCAACACGCCGCCCAGCGCCCCGTAATTGGTCGTCAGCCGCCGCGCCTGCGCGCGCGGCACGGTAAACGTGGTGCTGACCATGCCCGCCGGGCCGAACAGCGCTTCGGCGAGATAGGCGTCGAAACTCTTGCCGGTCACGACCTCGATCACCCGGCCCATCACGTCCAGCCCCATCGAATAGGACCAGCGCGTCCCCGGATCGGCCACCAGCGGCAGCGCCGCCAGCCGGTCGGCAAAGTGATCGAGGCCGCGAACGGTCGGCCCATACGTCAGCCCCGGCACCTCGATCCGGCTGATCCGGCCGGGCACCAGCCCCTGCCGCACATAAGCGTCGTGGATCGGCCCGGTCTGGACGATGGAATAACCGATGCCCGAAGTATGCGTGACCAGATGGCGCATCGTGATCGGGCGCGGTGCGGGATGCAGGCGGTCGAGCGGGCCGTCGTAACGATCCTGCACCTGCATCGTGCGCCACGCGGGCAGGATGTCGGCCAGCGGCTGGTCGAGCGACAGCCGCCCTTCCTCCACCAGTTGCATCGCCATCAGGCCTGTGACCGGCTTGGTCATCGAATAGATGCGGAACAGGCTGTCCGGCCCCATCGGCATGCCGTCGTCGAAACCCTGCATGCCGCGCGCGACGAAACGGGCCTCGCGCCCCGCCGTGCCGACCGAGGCGACCATGCCGGGAAACTTGCCGATGCCGACCCAGCGCTCAACCAGGGCCGAAACTTTGGGCAGCGCCGCAGGCTGCTCTACCGCCCATGCCAGACGCGGCATCAAGGCCGCCCCGAGTCCTGCCGCCGCGCCCAGCCTCAAGGCCATGCGCCGGTCGATCAGCGCCGAAAGACTCACACGGTCTCCGCCAGTGCGAGGCGGGCGGCCTTGGCGAACAGCGTCGGCAGTCCGGCCTCGTCAATGCGGTCAAGCGGCCACCATTCGCCCTCGCCCGGCGGATCGCCCGCCAACGCGCCGATATGCACCTGAAGCGAGAGTTCCAACGCGAAATGGGTGAAGACGTGGCCGACCCTGCCCGCATTCTCCCAAGGCCCGTCGATCGGCCCCTTGCCGCTGCCGTCGCCGCGCGCGATCCAGCCGTCATCCGGCAGCGCGCGCATCCCGCCCAGCATCCCCTTTTCGGGACGGCGGACCAGCCAGACATGGTCATCCCGCTCGATCCAGAACGCCCGCCCCAGCCGCGTCGGCTTGGCCTTCTTCGCCGCCTTGACCGGCAGCCGCTCCGGCTCGCCTGCGGCGCGCGCCTTGCAGGGATCGGCCAGCGGGCAAAGCAGGCAGCGCGGCGCGCGTGACGTACAGACGGTGGCGCCAAGGTCCATCATGGCCTGCGCGAAATCACCCGCGCGAGAGTCCGGCGTGATCGTATCAGCCAGCGCGCGGATCGTCGGCCGTGATCCCGGCAGCGGCTCTTCCAGCGCGAACAGCCGCGAAACCACCCGCTCGACGTTCGCATCCACCACCACCGCGCGCCGCCCAAAGGCAATCGCCGCCACGGCAGCGGCGGTGTAGGCGCCCAGCCCCGGCAGCGCGCGCAGTTCCTCCTCGGTATCGGGGAACGCGCCCCCCCGCTCCGCCACCGCGCGGGCGCAGGCCAGCAGGTTGCGGGCGCGGGCGTAGTAACCAAGCCCCGCCCATGCCGCCATGACCTCCTCGTCAGCTGCCGCGGCAAGATCGGTCACGTGCGGCCAGCGCGCGGTGAACCTGGCGAAGTAGTCCTTCACCGCCGCCACCGTGGTCTGCTGCAGCATCACTTCGGACAGCCACACCCGGTAGGGCTCCGGCGCCGGCGTTCCCGGCGGCGCCCGCCAGGGCAGCGTGCGGGCATTGCGGTCGTACCAGCCGAGAAGCAGGTCGGGGATCGTATCGCGGCTGGCGTCCATGCCAGCCCTATGGCATTGGAGCGCCGACAATGGAACGGGATCGCCCCAAGAACTCCGGCAAGAACGCCGCAAAGACGCCGAAGCGTTTCGAACGCCCGCGCGGCGGACAGGCGCGTGCGATTGCCGACCTCATGCCCGAAGTGGGCCGAACCGCCTTCCGCCGCTTCGGCTTCGTGCAATCAAGCGTGGTGACCCGCTGGCCGGAGATCGTCGGCGCCCGCCACGCGCGCGTCTGCTCGCCCGAATCGATCCGCTTTCCGCCCGGCGAGAAGTGCGACGGCATCCTGCAACTGGTGGTCGCCCCCGCCCATGCGCCGATGATCCAGCATGTCGTGCCCGAGATCATCGAGCGGGTGAACCGCTTCTTCGGCTACAAGGCCGTGGCCAAAGCAAAAATCCGGCAAGGCGAGGTTAAGCCGCCACCTGCTGCAAGGCCGCGGACCGCGCCGCCAAGCGTGAAGCCGGTGCCCTTCGAACTGGGCGAATCGCTGCGCGACGTCGGTGATCCGGAACTTCGCGCGGTGCTGGAATCGCTGGCACGCAGTCTGGCCGCCAAGGACGAGACATTAAAGGACGAACGGGGTACATGATGACCATCTCGAAGTCGCGCGCTGCAAAGCTCGGCGCGCTAGCCGCAGCCGCCCTTCTCGCGACCGGCGCCGCACCGGCCCGCAAGCCGGCCGGCAAACCGGCTGCCGCCGCCAAACCCGCTCCCACCACCGCCAACTGGGCCGCGACGGTGACGATCACTGCAGACGGCAGTCACCTGCTGGGCAACCCCAGGGCGGCGACCCGGGTCACCGAATTCGTCAGCTACACCTGCCCGCACTGCGCCCACTTCACCAAGGAATCGGACGCCCCGCTGCGCCAGGGCATGGTGGCGAAAGGCCAGGTCGCGCTGACCATCACCAACCTGCTGCGCAACCCGATCGACCTCACCATCGCCATGCTGACGACCTGCGGCGATCCCAAGCGGTTTGTCGTGCGCCACAATGCCTTCCTCGCTACCCAGGACATCTGGATGGCCAAGCTGAACACCATCGGCGAGGACCGCCAGAAGCTGTGGTATCAGGGCGACATCCAGACCCGTATGCGCACCATCGCGGCCGACTTCGACTTCTATTCGATGGTCGCGCCCTGGGGCGTCACCCATGCCAAGGCCGACCAGTGCATCAACGACAAGGCTGCCTTCGCCAAGCTGGAGCAGCAGCAGAAGACCGTGCAGGCGGTTGGCGCCAACTCCACGCCCAGCTTCGTGCTCGACGGCAAGCTGCTCGATGCGCATGACTGGGCTGGCCTCTCGCAGGCTCTGTCCGCCAAGCAGGCCGCCCAGCGCAAGGGCAGCATCTAACCTCGCCCGACCTCCCGAAAGCCCCGGAAATCCTGTGGGAAAGCAGGCTTTCCGGGCATCCCCCCAGCTTTGAACGCGAAAGCCCATAGGCTAGCTTTCGCACTTCCAATCGAGGATTCGCATCGATGACCCGTCCCGTTTTCCGCAAGATCGTTCTCGGCCTCGCCCTGGCCCCGCTCGCGCTCGGCCTTGCCGCTTGCGGCAAGAAAGACCCGGCTGACGGCGGCACTTCGGCTCCCATCTCCAGTGAGGCGCTGGCAAAGGTCGCCGCACCCGCCGGCAAGACCTGGTCGGATGTCGTCGCGAAGACCGCCGATGGCGGCTACCGCATCGGCAACCCCGAAGCCCCGATCAAGCTGGTCGAATACGGCGCGCTTTCGTGCTCGCACTGCGCCAAGTTCGCGACCGACGGCTTCGGCACCCTGCGCGATACGTACATCAACAGCGGCCGGGTGAGCTATGAAGTGCGCTTCTTCATGCTCAACATCTACGATATCGCCGCCACCCTGCAGGCCACTTGCAGTTCGACCGAGGCAGTACTGCCGCTCGCCGAGCAGTTCTGGGCCTGGCAGCCCAACATGTTCCAGAAGCTGCAGGCGGCCGGTGAAGCCAGGCTTCAGGGCATCCAGAACCTGCCCAAGAACCAGCAGATGGCCGCGCTTTCCGAAGTCAGCGGCATGACCGAGTTCTTCACCTCACGCGGGATCTCGCGCGATCAGGCAAACCAGTGCCTCGGCGATGCCGCCAAGGCGCAGGCGCTTGCCGACCAGACCGAAAAGGCCACCAAGGACCTCAACATCACCGGCACGCCCACCTTCCTGATCAACGGCAGCAACGTCGGTTCGATGGAGTTCAAGGAACTGGAAGCCAAGCTCCAGGAAGCCGGCGCGCGCTGATGCTCCGCCAGCCCCAGGCCTGACCTCGATCGATGCGCATCAAGCGGCTCAAGCTCAGTGGATTCAAGAGCTTCGTTGAGCCTGCAGAACTGCGCATCGAACCCGGGCTGACGGGTGTCGTCGGCCCCAACGGCTGCGGCAAGTCCAACCTCCTCGAAGCGATCCGCTGGGTCATGGGCGAAAACTCGGCCAAGTCGATGCGCGGCGGCGGGATGGAAGACGTGATCTTTGCGGGGACGGCCAATCGCCCTCCCCGCGCCTTTGCCGAAGTCGTGCTGCACGGCGAAACCGCGCTCAATTCCGACGGCGTGCGCGAGGAACTTGAAGTTATCCGCCGGATCGAGCGCGGCGCGGGCAGCGCCTACCGCGTCAATGGCCGCGACGTGCGCGCCAAGGACGTGGCGCTGATCTTCGCCGACGCCGCCACCGGCGCGCATAGCCCCGCACTGGTCTCGCAGGGCCGTATCGCCGCCGTCATCGCCGCCAAGCCCGCCGAACGCCGCGCCATGCTGGAAGAGGCCGCGGGCATCGCCGGCCTCCACGTCCGCCGCAAGGACGCCGAAACCAAGCTGCGCGCGACCGAAGCCAACCTCGCCCGCCTCGAAGACCTCATGGCGGGGCTGGACAAGCAGGTCCTCGCCCTGCGCCGTCACGCCAAGGCGGCGGAGCGCTACAAGGCGCTGACCGACCAGATCCGCCTCGCCGAAGCCCGCGTGGTGTTCGCCCGCTGGCGCGATGCCGCAGCCGCTGCCGAAGCCGCGCGCAAGGAAGCGCAGGCTGCCGAACTGCGGGTCAACGCCGCGCAGGACCTCACCGCCGAAGCGCAGAAGCAGCAGGCCGAAGCTGCCAAGGCGCTGATCCTCGCGCGGGACGAACTTGCCGACCGGCGGGACGATGCCAGCGCGCAAGGCCACCGCATGGCGACGCTGACCAGCCAGTTCGAAGCCGCCGAGCAGCGTCTCAAGGACCTTGACCGCCAGAAACAGAGGCTGGAGGAAGATCGCGGCGATGCCGACAGGCTGACCCGCGACGCGGCCGAAGCGCTCACCCGGCTGGAGAAGGAACTGGCCGAAGGACGCCGCCAGCTCGAACTCGACGAAGCGACGCGTCCGCGGCTGGCCAATGCCCTCGAAGGCGCCGAACGCGCCTCGCGCGCGGCCGAGCTCGATCTGGCGCAGGCCACCGCCGCGCAGGCCGGGGTCGAGGCGGAGTGGCGGATCGCCGAAGCCGAACGCGCGCAGGCCCACGCCCGGCTTGACCGGCTCTCCGGCGAAATGACGCGCCTTGCCGCGCAAGTCGGGGCTCTGCCGCAGGCAGAAGATCTCGATGCGGCCTTCGCCGAGGCGCAGGCGCGTGCCGCAGCGGCCAGTGCCGCGCTTGCCGCCGCCCGCACCGGGCTGGAGGCACAGCAGGCCCGCAAGGGCGAACTTCAGGCCGAGCGCGACAACGCCGCCTCCACGCTCGCCGCCGCCCGGGCCGATCTGACCGGCATCGAGCGCGAACATGCCGCGCTGCTGAAGGACCGCGAAGCCCGCGCCAAAGGCGCCAAGGCGGCGCATGGCCTGCCCGTCGCCATCGACGCGGTGAAAGTTTCGCCCGGTTACGAACGCGCGCTGGCCGCCGTGCTGGGCCGCGACGCCCGCGCCCCCTTGGGGGAGGTCGCCAAGGCAGACGGCCGGTTCTGGACCGGCGCCAAGGCGCCCGCTGCCGTCCCGGACAGCCTTGCCGCCCATGTCACCCGGTGCCCACCGGAACTCGCCGCTCGCCTGGCGCTGGTCCATGTTACCGATGAGGACGATGCACGCCCGCTCGCCCCCGGCGAATGGCTGGTCACGCGCGGTGGTGTGCTGCGGCGCTGGGACGGTTTCATCGCGCGCGGCGAAGGCGCTGCCGAAGCGGCGCGGCTGGAAGCGGAAAACCGCTTTGCCCAGCTCGACGCGCAATTGCCGCCCTTGCGCGAAGCGGTTTCCGTTGCCGAGGCCCGCCAGGGCGAGGTCCAGCAACAGCTGGCTGCGCTCTCCACCGCCGTGGTCGCCGCCGAACGGGCGATTGCCGATGCCGCCACGGCGGAACGCACCACCTTGCGCGGCGTCGATCAGGCAGAGGACGCCCGCCAGCGTCACACCGCCCGCCGTGCCGAGCTCGCCCGCGCCGAAGCGGAACTCACCGAGCAGCGCCAGGCGGCCGAGCAGGATGTCGCCGCCGCCGAGGCGAAGCGCGCGGCCCTGCCCGATCCCGAAACCGGCCGCGCCGCGCTCGACGAAGCCAGGCAGCAGAACGATACCTCCCGGACCGCACTGCAGGCGGCGACCGCGGCACTTGCGGCGCACGATCAGGGGCTGGCCGTCGCCCGCGAACGCACGACCTCCCAGGCCGGCGACATTCGCGGCTGGCAGGCCCGCGCCGGGGATGCCGCCAACCGCCTTGCGCAAATGGGCGGCCGGCTGGAGGAGATCGAGAACGAGCGTGCAGTCATCGCTGCCAAGCCCGCCTCGCTGCTCGAGCAGATCGAACAAGGCGAAGCGGTCCGGGAGCGTCTGGCCGAGGAGCTGGCCAAGGCCGACGCAGCCGTCGGCACCCTCGCAGAAACCGCGCGCAAGGCTGATGCGGCGCTTGCCGCCGCGCAGGAAACGCTCGCCTCGGCCCGCGAATACCGCGCCGGAACCGCTGCCCGCGCCGAGAACGAGGATGCCCGCCGTATCGAGACCACCCGGGTTTCGGGCGAACGTTTCCAGTGCCCGCCGCCGGTCCTGGCCGAACGCTTCGGCTTCATGCCCGGCGACGTCGGCCATGCCGACAACGAAGGTTCGGGCATGGACCGCCTTGTCGCCGAGCGCGAGCGGATCGGCCCGGTCAACCTGCTTGCCGCCGACGAACTGGCCGAGGCCGAGGCACGGCTTGGCGTCAGCGCCACCGAAAAAGCCGATCTGGCCGAAGCGGTCGCGCGGCTGCGCGGCTCGATCGGCAATCTCAATCGCGAAGGCCGTGAGCGCCTGCGCGCCGCCTTCGAGGCGGTCGACGGCCACTTCCGCCGCCTGTTCACGCGGCTGTTCCAGGGCGGCCAGGCGCACCTCGCGCTGGTCGATTCGGACGATCCGCTGGAAGCCGGCCTCGAGATCTTCGCCCAGCCGCCGGGTAAGCGGTTGCAGTCGCTGACGCTGCTTTCGGGCGGCGAGCAGGCGCTCACTGCCGTCGCGCTGATCTTTGGACTGTTCCTCACCAACCCGGCGCCGATCTGCGTGCTCGACGAAGTCGACGCGCCGCTGGACGATGCCAATATCGAGCGCTTCTGCGACCTCCTCGAAGCGATGACCAAGGAAACCGACACGCGCTATCTTGTCGTCACCCACAATGCGGTGACGATGAGCCGGATGCACCGCCTGTTCGGCGTGACGATGGTCGAAAAGGGCGTCTCGCGCCTCGTCAGCGTCGACCTTGTCGGTGCAGAGCAACTGCTCGCTGCGGAATGACGGTCAGATGTCCCTGCCGATTCCCCTGATCGACGGCTACCTGCCGCAGTTCCAGTTTTCCGAGACGCATTCGGCCAAGGTAAAAGCCGCAACCGGAACCATCCTCGAGGCTGTTGCTGCCTATCGCCCGGAAAACGATCCGTTCTTCCGCAGCATGATCGCCCTGCGCGAACTGCCCGCCCGGCTCACCGGAAAACGGCGCCCGGAACCCTTCGGCATGGCAAACTTCACCCTGCTGGAGCGCACGCCGGACGGGTTGGTCTATGGCCTTGTCGGTCGGTTCTGGCAGGCCGATTACGGTCTTTGCCCGGTGGCGGACGGCCACGCGTTCAAGGCCTTCGACAAGCGCGGCGTCGCCAAACTCGCGCTCGGCTTCGATGTCCAGCAGACGCCTGATGGTTGCCGTCTCACGACGCAGACCCGCGTCTTGTGCCCCGATCGCGAATCCTTCCGGCGTTTCCGGCCCTACTGGCTGCTCATCCGTCCGGTCAGCGGGCTGATCCGGCGGCGTATCCTTGGCGCCATCCGCCGGACCGCCGAACGCGGCTGATTCACTTCAGCACGAAGCGAGGCCCTGGCCCCAATGCTGCCGCTTCGTCATCGCGGTTGTAGAGGCGGCATTTGGCAAGGCTGAGGCAGCCACAGCCGATGCATTCATCCAGCTTGCGGCGGGTCAGTTCCAGCAGCGCGATCCTGGCATCGATCGCCTCGCGCATGGAGAGGCTGATGCGTTCCCAGTCCTCCATCGTCGGCGTGCGTCCTTGCGGCAAACTGGAGAGTTCGCGCTCGATCTCGGCAAGGCCGAGGCCCAATTTTTGCGCGATCAGTACAAAGCTGACCCGGCGAATGTCGGAGCGCAGGAAACGCCGCTGGTTGCCGCTCGACCGCAGCGAAGTGAGCAGCCCCTTCTCCTCGTAGAAGCGGATGGCGGAAACCGCGACACCGGTGCGGCGGGCGAGATACCCGATGGAGATGAAGCGATCCTCGACCATCGGCGACTTGTGCCGCCTTTTTCGTTTGACCTCAAGTTAACTTGAGATTGCATCAAGGCGAGGCCGGCGATTCGACCGGCGGAAAATGCAGGAGACATTCCGATGGCCCAGGGCCGCCTCGAACATGCCAACATCACCGTCAGCGACATCGACCGTTCGTCCGCGCTGCTGCAGGACCTGCTCGGCTGGCACGAACGCTGGCGGGGGCCCGCCATCAACGGCGGCGAGACGATCCATGTCGGCGGGGACTTCAGCTACATCGCGGTCTACACCGACCGCAAGACGCAGGCGAAGGACGGCACAAGGCGCTTCGGCAAGGGCGCCCCGCTCAACCACGTCGGCCTGGTGGTGGACGACCTCGACGAAGCCGAACGCCGGGTGATCGCGGCAGGCCTGGTGCCGTTCAACCATGCCTACTATGAGCCGGGCCGCCGCTTCTATTTCTTCGACTGGGACGGCATCGAGTTCGAACTCGTCAGCTACGCGTAAGTCCGCATGCCCCCCCCCCCTTAGACCTTGACGCCCTGCGCCTTGGCAAAGGCATCGAGCCGGGCCTGGAACGCGGCCTTGCGCTCGGGGGAGATCCAGGCTGCATCGAAGGCGTTACGCTCGATCCGCAGCAGTTCGGCCTTGGTCAGGCTGCTGCGGATCTGCGCCTTCACCATGACCTCGTTGATGTACTCGCTGCCCATATAGGCCGGATCGTCCGAGTTGAGCGTGACCTTGAGCCCATTGTCGAGCATGCCGCGCACGACGTCGACCGGCTTGCCGTTCACGAGGATCTGCCCCGAGAAGGTCGGGCAGACGGTGAAGGCGATGCCCCGTTCGCGCGCGATAGCCATCAGTTCCGGCGATTGCAGGATATTGCCGCCGTGATCGATCCGCTCGACCCCGATGTCGAGCAGCGCCTCGCGAATATGGCCGAGCGTATCCTTCTGGTTGACGTCGCAGTGCGCCGTCACGTGCAGGCCGGCCGCGCGTGCCTTGGCGAAGTGGGCGGCAAACTTGCCGGGCGGATTGTCCTTCTCGTCGGAATCGAGACCGACACCGACCAGTCTGTCCTTGTAGGGCAGCGCGGCATCGAGCGCCTTCATGGCATTGTCGGCCGTAAGATCCCGCATGAAGCAGAGGATCAACTGCGATTCGATACCCAGTTTCGCCTGGGCATCGACACGCGCCTGCGTGATTCCCTCGATCACCGCCTCGACCGCGATGCCCCGGTCGATATGCTGCTGGGGATCAAAGAACATCTCGGCATAGAGCACGTTCTGCGCATGGGCCTTGGCCAGATAGGCATAGGCCAGGTCGTAGAAGTCCTGCTGCTTGAGCAGCACGTTCATGCCGTCGTAGTAGATCGCCAGGAAGCTCGGCAGGTCGTGGTAGACGTAGCTGCGCTTCATCGCCGCGACATCGGCAAAAGGCAGCTTTAACCCGTTACGCTGGGCGAGCGCGAACTTCATCTCGGCTTCCAGCGTGCCTTCGAGATGGACGTGGTATTCCGCCTTGGGCATGGCCGCGATGAAGCGGGCCATGTCGCCCGCCGTGCCCTCGGCAGGCGCCGCCAGTGCGCGCACGCCGCCAAGAGCAGGAAGCGCAGGCACAAGAAGCGCGGCCTGCGTGAACGACCGTCGGGAAAGCAGCATCGGATACTCGCACCTGAAGGAAACCCCGTTCCTCTATCCGCGAATGCCCTGGTGCCTGTCCATCGACGAAAACGACACGCCCCATTCCAGAAAAGCGGGGACTGCCTTCGACTTAGCTCCAGGTCGCCTCGGGCGGCAGGCTCATCAGGATGGCGTCGATGTTGCCGCCGGTCTTGAGGCCGAACAGCGTGCCCCGGTCGTAGACAAGATTGAACTCGGCGTAGCGCCCACGCCATTCGAGCTGCCGGGCCTTGTCGGCGGGCGTGAAATCCAGCCCCATCCGACGGCGCACGAGGCGCGGGAACACCGCGAGGAAGGCCTCCCCCACCGCCTGGGTAAAGGCGAAATTGGCCTCCCACGCGGCATCATCGGCGCATTCGAGGTGATCGTAGAAGATGCCGCCCACACCGCGATGAACCTTGCGGTGGGGAATGTAGAAATACTCGTCCGCCCAGGTCTTGTAACGCTCGTAATAGCGCTCGCCGTGGGCGTCGCAGGCCGCCTTGAGTTCGGCGTGGAACTCGGCGGTATCCTCGTCATAGGGCAGCGGCGGATTGAGATCGGCACCGCCGCCGAACCAGGCCTTGGTGGTGGTGAGGAAACGGGTGTTCATGTGCACGGCCGGCACGTGCGGGTTGCGCATGTGTGCGACGAGGCTGATGCCGGTGGCGGAAAAGGCGTTCTGTTCGGCCGAGGCGCCATTGATCGTGCCGGCGAAATCCTTCGAAAGCGCGCCGACAACGGTGGAAACGTTGACGCCCACCTTCTCGAAGACCTCACCCTTCATCAGCGCGCGGGTGCCGCCTCCGGTCTCGCCGTCCTCGCCGCCTTCAACCGCCGCCCGCTTCCACGGGGTATACTCGAAGGAAGCGGAGGAGCCTGCCTCGCGCTCGATCGCCTCGAACTCGGCGCAGATGCGGCTGCGCAACGTCTCGAACCAGTGACGGGCGCGGTCGGTGTGGGCAGTCCAGTCGGTCATTCGTTTTCCCCTTGCGGCCGCGCTTGCCAAATCGCGCCGGTCACGGCAAGGGAAAGCCATGGTTCCCTTTTCGTTCTGCGCACAGGAGATCTTTCTGGTGCCGCCGCCCGCCTCGGCCCCGGCGACCCGCGGGAGCGCGCTCTACTGGCCGCGCGAGCAGGCGCTGCTGGTGGCGGACCTGCATCTCGAAAAGGCCAGCTTCTTCGCGCAGACCGGGCAGATGCTGCCCCCCTACGACAGCCGCGAGACATTGGAGCGCCTCGCCCACGCGGTGCGGCAGACCGGCGCACGGCGAGTCTTCGCTCTGGGAGACAATTTTCACGACAGCGCCGGGACACAGCGGCTTGATCCGCATACCGCGGGCATGCTCTGCGCGCTTACCCGCGTGCTCGACTGGGTGTGGATCACCGGAAATCACGATCCCCATCTCGGCCACGAGGCGGGTGGCACCCTGGTGGAGGAAATCGCGGTCTCGGGCATCACCCTGCGCCATGAGGCGAAGCCGGGCTGCACCGGAGCGGAACTTTCCGGGCACTATCACCCCCGCCTGATCGTCCATGCACGAGGCCGCCGGATCGCTCGCCCCTGCGTGGTCCATGGAGGCAATCGGCTGATTTTGCCTGCTTTCGGCGCGCTTACCGGCGGGATGGACGCCGCCGATCCCGTCATCGTCGAGGCGCTCCAGCCCGCCAACGAGATCGACGCCCTGGTCGCCGCGAAGGACCAACTTCTGCGCTATCCCCTCTGGCGAGCGGCCGCCTGAGCACCTATATGCGTCATGACCGTTTCATACGGTCGGGGCGTCCTGTAGATTTCCTTGAAATCGGCCTTTGCGTGTCGAGGCGATTCGCATTAATGACGCCCGAACTTGCAGCCATTTGACAGAAGCGATTCAGGAGAACGCATATAGCACCCCCACCCCGGCGCATGATGACGCCACCGGTCAAGAGTGGACCGCGCTACAATAACATGATCCAGTCGGACAAGGTCCGGGTTATCGACCAGGATGGCGAGAACCTGGGTGTCATGTACACGCGTGCGGCCATCGAACAGGCGGCCGATGTCGGTCTCGACCTGGTTGAAGTCTCGCCGAACGCCGATCCGCCGGTGTGCAAGTTCCTCGATGTCGGCAAGTACCGGTATGAGGCCCAGAAAAAGGCCAATGCCGCGCGCAAGACCCAGAAGACGCAGGAGATCAAGGAGATCAAGATGCGTCCGAACATCGATGACCATGACTACGAGACCAAGATGCGTAACGTGGTCCGCTTCATCGGTGATGGCGACAAGGTGAAGGTCACCCTGCGCTTCCGCGGTCGTGAACTCTCGCACCAGCAGCTGGGCATGAACCTGCTGCGCCGCGTGCAGGAAGACGTCGCTGACATCGCCAAGATCGAAGCCTATCCGCGCATGGAAGGCCGCCAGATGCTGATGGTGCTCTCGCCCAAGTAAGGCGAGCAAGGCACATCGAATCGGGCCTAACGCAAAGGGCGCGCCGCAAGGCGCGCCCTTTGTCGTTCGCGGCCAGTTCTTGCGGGCCAGCGGGACGGCGCTGCAAAAACCGGCTAAGGCGAATTTTCAAGCCAACGCCTTTTCCAGCACGACCATCGCCAGCGGCGGATCAACCAGGACCGGGAAGGGGCGCGTCTCGCCCGTCCGCCCATAACCACGCCGCTCGTAATAGGCGATCAGTTCAACGCGCTGGTCGATCACCGTCATTTCCATGGCGTGCGCGCCGAACACGTCTCGCGCAAGGTCCTCGGCGGCCGCGATCAACTGGCGGCCGAGACCACCCGCCTGTAGTACCGGATCGATGCAGAGCAGGCCCAGGTAGGCCAGTCCCGCCCCCTTGGAGGTCACCTGCACGCAGCCGATCGGCACACCGTCCTCGGAAATCGCCACCAACAGGCGATCGGACGCACTGCACACGATGGCCGTCAATTCGCCGAGATCGGTGCGGTCATCGCTCAGCAGGTCCGCCTCGAACGTCCACCCCGCCCGCGCGCTGTCGCCGCGATAGGCACGCTCGATCACCGGATGCAGCGCGGGAAGATCGGCCTCGGTGGCGACACGAATTTGCATGGCAGTACTCTCCGGACATCAACTCCCCCCGCTGTACGCACGCCAAGCGGCAAACAGGAGGGGGCGGACTACAAATTTTTGGGGGTAGCGAGGACTCGCCCGCCAGCCCTAGATTCGCAGGACCATGAACATGCCGATGCCCGATCCCGCCAGCGATCCCACCTGGGGGTTGACCGAGAAGGAGAAGCAGACCCTTCGCCTGATCGTGCGCGGCCACGATGCCAAGTCGATCGCGCGCGATCTCGACCTCTCGATCCACACGATCAACGAGCGGCTGCGCGACGCCCGCCGCAAGATGGCGGTGTCGAGCAGCCGCGAAGCCGCGCGCCTGCTGCTGGCGGCGGAAAGCGACACGCCAGGCCCTCTCCCCGAAATGTTAGGGGACAGACGAATGGGGGAGGACCCGGATCGCCCCGCGAACGATCATGACGATGCGCCGCGTGACGGCGCCGGGCCGGTGCGTCGCCGGCTCTGGATCATCATCGGAGTCCTGCTCATGACATTGACCCTCGGCCTTGCAGTGCTTGCCGCCCTCACCCATGCAAGCGCACCAGGTGTGCCGACCGCCACGGCCACCGCAGCCGACAGCGAAGTGGTGGACACCGCCCGCCAGTGGCTCACGCTGGTCGATCAGGGCCGCTGGGACGACAGCTACCGGGACACCGGCTCGGCCTTCCGGAAACTGAACACCGCTCAGGTCTGGGCCGCAACCTCCGAAAAAGTGCGCGTGCCGCTCGGCGCCGTGCTCTCGCGCGTGCTGCTCAGCCAGGAGGAACTCCCCGCCCCGCCCAACGGCTACCAGGTAGTCAGGTTCCGCACCCGCTATGCCAACAAGGCCGGCGCGGTGGAGACCGTCTCGCTCGAACGCGAAGAAGGCAAGTGGCGGGTGGTGGGCGTCATCATCGAATAGACGCCCTAAAAAGACCGATTGTTGCAAGGAGCGGGCGGCCCGGGAGCCCGATTGGAAATCCGTGTGAAATATGCGCTTGGAATGACAGCGCCAGAAAAGGACGTCCCGGCACACCGCCCGGACCCCGCCCCGAGGCCCTGCGCTGCTCATTCCAATGACACCCTTCCTGCCCCGCTCCCTGCGCCCGCCCCTCGCATCCTTGCAATGGAGCGCACCGCTCGCCGCCCTGCTGGCCACCAGCGGCTGCGCCGGATCGCTGATGCACGCCGATCCGCTCGCTACAAGGCGGGCAGCAAGCGAAGAGCAAGCCCCGCCGCCTCCCCAACAGCGCGAGCCGGTGCTGTCCAGCCTTCCGCAGCCCGAAGCGGTGAAGCCGCCGGTCGCGCCCGAGCCGGCGACGGCGGCGGCGGCAAGGACGGCGAAAAGGACGGCCGAAAGGACGCCAGCACCGCCGCCCGAGACAACATCCGCGCCGATCCTCGTGACCGGCGCCGTGCTGCGCAAGCCGAAGCCGCAGGTCTTCCCCGATACCAGCGCGACGATCGTCTTCACGGTCACACCGGCGGGGACGTGCCCCCAATGCCGGCTGACAAAGATCACCGTCTCCCCGACCGGCGAAGTGCTGATCGAGCTCGGCCACTGGGACGCGGTACAGCGCGACTGGGACTACCAGCACTACAAGGCCAGGGTGAAGCGCAACACCGCCAATGCCTTTGCCGCCGGCCTGAAGGCCGACCGCCCCACGGGCGAGGCGAGCGTGCACATGTCCGGCCTTGCCTGCACACTGCCGACCCGGGACGCGGGGCTCACCATCCAGTGGCTCGAATTTGGCCGCCGCGACCGCCTCAACGTCGTGTTCGACTGCCCTGCTTCCGGCGACCGCCAGACCGCCCAGCGCCTGCGCCATGCGCCCGATGTGCTGGCCCTGCGCCGGATCGCCGCCCCCTGATGGACACTGTTGCCCTCCCCCAATGACCGCAGCGCAAGTCCCCGTTCAGGCAGGACGTACCGCTGCGCCCCTGCTTTTCATCAGCGGTTGGATGCGCGTACCGAAAGCCTCCACGCCCTCGAGGAAATCGTCGAAAGTCAGCAGCACGCCGCCGGTGTTGGGCACCTTGGCCATCTCGTCGAGCATGCGCGCCACGCTTGCGTAGCTGCCGACCAGCGTGCCCATGTTGATGTTCACCGCCCCTTCCGGCGCCGCGAGCTGGCGCACGTTGGTATCGGTGTTGACCGTGTCCTTCGCGCCCTGGTCGGCGAGCCAGGCGATGGCTTCGAGATCGACGCCGTCGTTGTAGCTCTGCCACTTGGCCATCGCTTCCTCGTCGGTTTCGGCCGCGATCACCATGACCAGCACAAAGACTGACACGTCGCGGCCGGTTTCCGCGGTGAACTTGGCAAGGCGGTCGTTGTTGGAGGCGAAGGCGGTGGGGGTGTTGACGCCCTTGCCGAGGCAGAAGGCATAGTCCGCCCACTGGGCCGAGAAGGCGAGGCCCGCGTCGGACGAGCCCGCGCAGATGATCTTCATGTCGGCTTCGGGCTGCGGGCGGACGAGGCAATCGTCCATTTCATAGTACTTACCCTTGAAATCCGAGCGACCAGTCTCCCACAGTTCGCGCAGCACCTGCGCATATTCACCCAGCGCATCGTAGCGGTTGCGAAAATGCTCGTCGCCCGGCCAGAGGCCCATCTGCGTATACTCGGGCGGCTGCCAGCCGGTGATGAGGTTGAGCCCGAAGCGACCGTGGCTGATGCTGTCGATGGTGTTGCACATGCGCGCGGCAAAGGCGGGCGGGATGATGAGCGTGGGGCAGGTGGCGAAGATCCTGATCTTCTCGGTCACCGCCGCGAGCCCCGCCATCAGCGTGAAGCTTTCGAGGCCATATTCCCAGAACTGCGTCTTGCCGCCGAAGCCGCGCAGCTTGATCATCGAGAGCAGGAAATCGAGCCCGTATTTCTCGGCCCGCCGGGCGATCTCCTTGTTGAGATCGAAGGTAGGCAGGTATTGCGGGGCATTCTCGCTGATCAGCCAGCCATTGTTGTTGATGGGAACAAAAACGCCGACTTGCATGGGCTTCAGCTCCTGAGAAATTCGAGAACGAGGCGATTGAAAGCTTCGGGATCGGTCACGTTGCAGGCGTGGCCGCCCCAGTCGAATGTGGCGACATCGGCATGCTCTACCGGCTCGGCGAGATCGAGCGCAGTGGCATAGGGCACCAGGAAATCATCGCGCGTGGCAACGACCAGCAGGTTTTCGAGCGCGGCAAGCCCTGCAGGAACGGGCGCATAGGCCTGCACCGCGGCAATGCGCTTGGCGGTGGTGGCGATGCCGGGGAAGGCGGCGAGGTGGTGATCGAGCTCGGCCGCAAGGTCACCGTCGTGCGCGGCAATCCAGTCGGGCGGGTAGAGGAACAGCGGCTGCGCTTCGAGGAACGCGCGCTCGCCTGCGCCGTGCAGCAGGGCCAGGCGGGCGGCAAAGCACCGCCGGGTATGCGGGGAGAGCGAGCGCCAGCCGTTGACGACCACCAGCCGGTCGATCCGGCCGCTGCGGATGGCGGTCTCGACGCCGATGGCGCCGCCCAGCGCATGGCCGATGAAATGCGCCCGCTCGATGCCGAGAGTGTCCATCACCTGGATCACGTCGCCCGCCATATCCTCGACCGATGTGGTCTCCGGCAAAGCGCGCTCGCTGCGGCCGGTGCCGCGGTGGTCATAGGCGAGCACGCGGAAATGCGCGGCCAGTGCCGCGAGGTTCGGCGCCCAGTAGCCCGCCGAGCCGCCAAGGCCGCTCGACAGGATGAGCGGGGGAGCATCCGCGCTCCCATACGTTTCGTAGTAGAGCCCGCCAGCCTCAGGCAAGGTGGGCGACCGAGGCGATCTCGACGAGGCAATCCGGCTTCACCAGTTCGCACTTGATGCAATAGCGGGCGGGCTTATCGCCCGGGAAATACTCGGCGTAGACCGCGTTGAAAGCGGCGTAATCGTTCAGGTCCTTGAGGAAGATGTGGTTCATGGCAATGTCCGTCATCGTCCCCCCGGCGGCCTCTACCGTGGTCTTGATGACCTCCAGCACATGGCGCGTCTGTGCGGCGGCATCGCCGACATGGAGCACCGAACCGCCCTCCCCCAGCGCCAGCACGCCCGAGACGTAGACAACATTGCCCGCCTTGGCCCCGGCCGAATAGGGCGCGATGGGGGCGGGGAACTGCGGCGGATTGATCGGTTCGAAAGGCATCACGGTTCCTTTGGAGGGAGCTGGCCGACGGCAGTGCGGAAATCGGCGACGCTGCTCACCCAGCCGAAGAACTTCTCGACGTTGTAGAGGCTGGCCTCGCGGATGAAGTCGGGCCCGAGGTGGTGCACCGCGTCCTCCAGCAACACGCCGAAGTATTCGAGGTGGAAGCCGTCACGCAGGGTCGATTCGACACAGACGTTGGTGGCGATGCCGGTGAAGATCAGCGTACGGATTCCGCGTGCGCGCAGCACCGAATCGAGTTGCGAGTTGAAGAACGCCGAATAGCGCGGCTTGTGTACGCGCAGGTCATCGCCCTGCGGCGCCAGCGCCTCCACCAGTTCGTAATCCCACCCGCCCCGTGCCAGGAACTTTCCGGCAAGCTCGGGCCGCGCCCGCATGGTCCTCAGCGCATTGGACTTGTGATAATTGGGCGAGAGCGGCGTTCCCGCCTCGACATAGCCTGCATCCCAGCCGTTCTGCAGGAAGACCACCGGCATGCCCGCCGTGCGCGCTACCTCGACGACTTCGGCGATCTTCGGAATCACGCTGGCCGCCGGACCGACATCGAAGCCAGCCTCGTCCACATAGCCGCCCTTGCTGGCGTAGGCGTTCTGCATGTCGACAACGATCACCGCCGTCGTCGCGGCATCGAGCCGGATCGCTTCGGGACGCGCCGGCAGCACCACCGAGGGGCCGGAACGCGTTGGCACGGGATCGACGATTGCTTCGCTCACCCGCGCAGGATTGAGCAGGTGCAGCAAATCGTCAAGCCGCTTCGAAAAATCGCGTGTTTACGCGCCCTTCCACTCGCGGCGTTCTTCCGCCGCGCGCAGGACTTCATAGGCAAGCTGATAGGTCTGAAAGGCCTTGGCGGCCTCGGCATCGTCGGGCCGGACGTCCGGGTGGACTTCCTTGGCCTTCATCCGCCAGGCCTTGCGCACGGCATCGAAGTCGGCATCGGGATCGAGCCCAAGCGCTTCCAAGGCGTTGAGCTCATCCCGGCTGCGGCTGCCGTCGCCCGAGCCCGCCCAGCCGTAGTGCGCCGATTCCTTGTAGCCCTCCGCCTCGGAGCGCTCCTCGGCTTCGCGCCGCGCCGCTTCCTCGGCATCGAGGCCCGCAAAGTAATCCCAGCCCGCATTATATTCGGCGGCGTGCTTCTGGCAGAAATACCAGCGATCGCGGCTGTTGGGGCTCTTCGGTGCTGGGCAATCGCCCGGCTCGGTGCAGCCATGCCGGTCGCACAGGCGCACCTGCGCCGCCTCGCGCGAGCTGCCATAGCTGCGCCAGCGCGGGAACCCCCAGTCCATGGATCGGCCTGCTCTGCTCATTCGACCGCCGATACCTGCCGACTCGAAACCATTGCAAGCCCCAACTGCCCCCCGCGACAAATCAGGCAGAAAACGAAAGGCCCGGCTCGCGCATGCGAGCCGGGCCTTTGCCAAACCGGAAAACCGGCGCCGATCAGTCGATCGTGACGGTCACCGCGCGGCGGTTCTGCGCCCACGAAGCCTCGTCCGAACCCAGCGCGATCGGGCGTTCCTTGCCGAAGCTCACGGTGCTGAGACGCGAAGCGTCGACGCCAAGGCTGACGAGGTAGTTCTTGGCCGCATTGGCACGGCGCTCACCCAGCGCAATGTTGTATTCGCGGGTGCCGCGCTCGTCGCAGTGGCCTTCGATGGTCGCGCGCTTGCTGGGGTACTGGATCAGCCACTGCGCCTGCTTGGCGAGAGCAGCCTGGTCTTCGGCGTCGATGTCGTACTGGTCGAGGCCGAAGTGGATGGTGTCCGAACCCATCATGCGGGCGAGGAAGTCGGCCTGGCTGCCGGGGACCGGACCGGCGGGCTGCCCGGGGGTCTGGGTGGTGGTGGCCGGGCCGGGCTCGGGCGGGAGCTGCTTGGGTGCCTTGGTGCCGCAAGCCGAAAGGGCCAGTGCACCGGCAACGAGAAGCACGGTGGTGCCGGTCTTCACGGATCGGTTGGCGGACATGAGGGCAGGCATGAGGCAATCTCCTGTGGTGCGCGGCCAATTGAATGACCGCGTCTGTTTAGGTGTTCGTGCAAATGTAAACACTGTCAACCTGAACGGTTGCCGTCCGAGGGAGCGGCAACGCACAGGTTACAGCAAAATCGGCCGCGGCGTCAGGGGCGAACCGGCCCCCAGGCCGGATCGGAGGCGCCTACCGGGGTCGGCAGCTTGCGTTCGTTCTTGCCGGTGAGGTCAACCTGCCAGATCGAGCTCTTGCCGCTGGTCTTTTCGGTGCGGAAGAACTGGACGATGCGCCCGTTCGGCGACCAGGTCGGCGCCTCGTCCTGCCAGGAATTGGTCAGGTAGCGCAGCCCCCCGCCGCTGGGGCTCATCACCGCGACACGCAGATTGCCCGCGATATGGGTGAAGGCGATCTGGTCACCGCGCGGGCTCCATTCCGGCGTTGCCGCGCGGCCGCCGAAGAAGCTGATGCGGTGCTGGTTCGAACCATCCGCGTTCATCACGTAGATCTGCTGGGTGCCCGAACGGTCGCTCTCGAACACGATCTGCGAGCCGTTGGGCGAATAGGAACCGCCGATCGAGATGCCGGGCGTGTTGGTTAGGCGGATCGGCGTGCCGCCGCTCGAGGAGATGCGGTAGATGTCGGTATTGCCGCCGCTCGCCATCGAATAGAGGATCCACTTGCCGTCCGGCGACCAGCGCGGCGCCATCGTCGGATTGCCCGTGCGGGCGATCAGCTTCTGGCTGTCGCTGGCGAGGTCGTAGACGTAGATGCTCGGCTGCCCGTTGAGATAGGACAGATAGAGGATCTTCGAATAGTCGGGCGAATAGCGCGGGGTGAGCGCGGTGGCCTGGCCGCTGGTCAGATAGCGGTGGTTGGCGCCGTCCGAATCCATGATCGCCAGCCGCTTCATGCGGTGATCCTTGGGCCCGGTCTCGGCAATGTAGGCGATCTTGGAATCGAAGAACGGACTTTCACCCGAAAGCCGCGAATAGACCATGTCCGCGCACTTGTGCGCCGCGCGGCGCCAGTCGGAAGGAGCGACCTGCCAGCCGCCCTTCATCAGCTGCTGCTTGAGCTGGACGTCGTAGAGATAGCAGCCGATCGTCAGGTTGCCGTCGGCTCCGGCGCGCACATAGCCCTGCACCAGCATGTTCGCCGCGCGTGCCGACCAGGTCGGATAGTCAGGCGCCTGCACCTGGGCATAGGCGGGCTGCGGCAGGCCGTCCGGGCCCGAGGGCTTGAACAGGCCGTTGTTGCGAAGGTCGGATGCAACCACTTGCGACAGGGCGCGGCCCAGCGCGCCGGTCGAGCCGGCATTGGTCTGGGTCGGCACGTCGTTGTCGGTCGCGAAATTGGTGATCGCGATACCGAGGTCCTGCCAGGCGCCGTCGGCGGAAACCGAGCCGGTGAGTCCGGCATCGTCGGCTTCGAGCCCCTGATCGGCCTGCGCCGCCGGAGCAGGCGCCGACTGGGCGGGAACCGGTGCCGGCTGCGATTGGGCATAGACACCGTAGACCGGTGCAGTCGAAGCCAGAGCGAACGACAGGACGAGCGTAAGCGGACGAGAAGTCATTGCGAAAGCCTCAGGTCGAAACGGAACGACGAAACGCGTTTCCACGCATCGTAGTATTCCGAGGGAAGATTGAAAGGCGAAGCGAGTTGCACGGCGCGGATCGCCTGTTCGGCATGGCGCTGCGCCTGCGCGCGATTGGCATCGGTGATACCCATCTGGCGCACAACGGTCGGCCGACCGGCAAGGCTGCCGTCCGGGTTGAGATTGAACGAGAGGATCGTCACCAGCTGATCGGCATCGGCGCCATCCGGCGGGCTCCAGTGCGGCTTGAGCTGCCGGGTGATCGCCCCCGACAGCGCCGAGCGCACTTGCGGGCCAATAGCGGCGGCAGGCGTCCCCTTGCCCTGGTTGCTGGTCGCGCCGGAAACGCCGGACAGGAAGTCGGAGCCGACACGGCTTCCGCCCGCCTTTTTCGGTGCGGCCGAGGGCTTTGCGGCGGTATTGGCCGAACGGTCGATGCCGGTGAGGATCTGGTCGATCGGGTTCTTGCGCGGCGGCGTGCGCGTGGCCGGCTTCGCGGCAGGCCTGGCAATCGGTTTCGCAGCCGGCTGCGCAGGCTTGGGAACCGGCTTCGCGACCGGTTTGGGTGCCGGTCTTGGGGGCGACACCGGCGCGGGCTTTGGAACCGGCTTGGGTACGGGTTTCGGTGCCGGGACCGGCTTGGGCGCAGGCTGCGGCGGCGCGGGCTTGGGGGCTGGAGCCGGCACCGGCACCGGCTCCGGCGCGGGTGCGGGTGCCGGGGCCGGGGCCGGAACGGCCTCGCCCAGGGTCGGCGCGATATCGGGAGCGGCCTGCTCGAACGGGTTGGGCGAGGTCGAGGTGGGCGCGACATCGTCGCTCAGCGTCACCTCGATGCGCTGCGGCGGCGGAATCACCGGTGGCTCGCCCGGCTGCGCGCGCAGCAGCACCAGCAGCCCCGCGTGCAGCGCCAGCGCCACCCCAAGGCCGAGCCCCTCTTCCTTGCTCAGTCCGGACCTGGTTCTAACCGTTGCCATCGTGTCCAGCCTAGCTCAGCGGCCTGAACCGCCGCTGACACCCGTCACCAGCGCGATCGAAGTGAACCCGGAATGATTGAGTTCGCCCATGACTTCCATCACCCGGCCATAGTCGAGCGCCTTGTCGGCGCGCAGCGTGACCTGCGGCTTCTTGCCGTCCGCGCCCGCAGGCACGGCGGCAAGGCGTTCGGCCAGCTCACCGGGGGCCAGCGCGTCTTCTTCGTAATAGACGGTGCCATCACGCTTGATCGAGATGGTCAGCTGATCGCTCTCGTCGTTGGTCGCGCTGGCGCGGCTGTCGGGCAAGTCGATCGGCACCGCCGCCTTGAGCAGCGGCGCGGTGACCATGAAGATGATCAGCAGCACCAGCATGACGTCGACCAGCGGCGTCACATTGATCTCGGCCATCGGAGCCCTGCCGCCCCGACCGCGACGGCCGCCTCGCCGTCCTCCGCCGGACATCCCCCCCGAAGAACCCATCGCCATCAGCGCTGCTCCAGCTCGCGGGTCAGCGCGGAGTGCAGCTTGTCGGCAAAGCGCTGCATGCGCGATTCGAACATGTTCACGCGGTGCGAGAAACGGTTGTAGGCGATAACCGCCGGAATTGCCGCGAACAGGCCGATCGCGGTGGCGAAGAGCGCCTCGGAGATGCCGGGGGCAACCACCGCGAGCGAGGAGTTCTGCTGCTGGCCGATCTGGAAGAAGCTGTTCATGATCCCCCAGACGGTACCGAACAGGCCCACAAAGGGACCTACCGACCCCACCGTCGCCAGGAAGTTCAGGCGGGCGGACAGCTTGTCCGCCTCCTCGCCGACCGACGACCCCATGGCCATGGCGATACGCTCACGCGCGCCTTCGAGGTCGATCTGCTTCATCGAGGCATTGCGGCGCCACTCGGCCAGACCCGCGCCGGCCACCTTGCCCATCGGCACGTCGCCGCGGCGGCGGTCCTTCTGGTAGGCCTCGAAGTTCTGGGCCTCCCAGAAACCGTCCTCATAATCGTCCGAGGCGCGCGCGACCGAGCCCATGCGCAGCATGAAGCTGATGATGATCGTCCAGACCCAGAGGCTCGCGAGCAGCAGCCCGCCCATGATCGCCTGCACCACGATATCCGCGTGCAGGAACAGTTCGATGGGGTTGAGGTGGTTGGAATCGCTGCCGATGGAGATGGCAGAGGCGAGCATTTCAAAGGTCATCATTGTCCTTCCGGGCCGGTCTGGAGGTCCTGCGAGGAGCTGTCGAGTAGGGTGGCGAAGGCCTGTTGCCAGGCCTCGGGCTGTCTGCGCGGTCGTCCTTCAGGACTGATGAACCCGACCTTTACCGTCGCTTCGGCAAGCCGGATTTCGCCGCGCCGGGCAATCTGGCGCAAGGTGCAGCTGACGCGGCCGACCTGCAGGGCATGGGTCTCGATCACCACCGCGTCGCCAAGGCGCGCGGGCGAAAGGTATCGCACGTTGACTTCCGCCACCGTGTAGAGCCCCGCGCCCGAATCCAGCGCGGCGCGCTGGTCGATGCCCAGCAGGTCAAGCAGGTCGGAACGCGCGCGTTCGAACCAGCGGATGTAATTGGCGTGATAGACCACCCCGCCCGCGTCGGTGTCCTCGTAGAACACGCGCAGCGCGTAGCGGTGGACGGGACCGTCGAAAACCCCGCCTTGCGGGCTGGGATCCCGCGATGAAACGGGGGGGATGGGGGTCTGTGCACTCATGCCGGGGGCCTGTGTAACGGGAGGGGGGCGCGGTGCAACCCTGCGCGGGGCTCACACGGCAAGAATGCCGACGTCATGCCGCCCGCGCGAGGCGGGCAGCCCGGTTTTCCTCAGGTTTTGTCGAGGATCCCGCTCAGTCGGCGATCATCTGGAAGAACTGCCGCCCGCCGAAGATGTGGACATGCAGATGCGGCACTTCCTGGTGGCCGTTGGTACCCATGTTGACCATCAGGCGGTAGCCCGGCCCGTCAAGTTCGAGCTGGCGGGTCACGTTGCCCACCGCGCGCATGAAGCCGGCGATCTCGCCGTCCTCCGCCCTGGCGGTGAAGTCGTCCCACGAGACGTAGCGGCCCTTGGGAATGACCAGCACGTGGACCGGCGCCTGCGGACGGATGTCGTTGAAGGCAAGCGCGAACGCGTCCTCGTAGACTTTGCCGCAGGGCAGTTCGCCGCGCAGGATCCGGGCGAAGATGTTGCTGTCGTCGTAAGGCTGCCTGGGGTCGATCGGCATCGAAATCTCCGCTTTACTTCAGTATCTTGCCGTCAGGATCGGCCATCACGACCGGGGCCGGGAAGCCTTCTCGGCGATGCCCGAGACGCCCTCTCGCCGGTCGAGCTCGTCGAGGACCGAGGCGAACGGGACATTGCGGGTCCCCAGCAGCACCATGAGATGGAAGATCAGGTCCGCAGCCTCGCCGACCAGCGCCTTGTCGTCCTCGGTCAGCGCGGCAATCACCGTTTCGGTGGCTTCCTCGCCCAGCTTCTGCGCGATCTTGCCGATGCCCCTGGCATGAAGCTTGGCCACATAGCTCGACGAAGGATCGGCATCGCGGCGTTCGGCGATGGTTGCCTCAAGGCGCGCCAGGGTTTCGGAAGTGCTCATCGCGGCAAGCCATGGGCAAGGCCATGTCCGGGGTCAAGCCCGCGGATGCGTCAATCGCTGCCCTTGCCGCGCGAAAAGCGCCGGCCGAGCCAGACACCGGCCACGCCGATACCCAGCAGCAGCATCCCGCTCGGCTCCGGCAGGGTGATCGCATCGGCCGCATGGGCAGGCAGCGGCATCAGGGCGCCCGCGACGACAACCCCCAGCGAAGCGGGTGCAATCGGGAACGGGGTGCCATGAAAGCGCTGCAACGGGCCTCTCCAATCAGCTGCCGACAGATATGTCCCGATCTTGGCCGGGGAGCGGCATGCGGCAAGTACGTATAAGGGAATGTCTCGATTCGGGCCATGGCGTTAACTAACCATGAAGACCGATTCTAACCTCGCGCCGGCAATCCCGCGGCGCGCAGGGCGGCATGGGCCTCGGCGATCGAGTGCTTGCCGAAGTGGAAGATCGAGGCGGCCAGCACCGCACTCGCCTTGCCCTCGGTCACGCCCGCCACGAGGTGGTCGAGATTGCCGACGCCGCCGCTGGCAACCACCGGAATCGAAACGGATTCGGCAATCGCGCGGGTGAGCGCGAGGTCATAGCCGTTCTGGGTGCCGTCGCCGTCCATCGAGGTCACGAGCAGTTCGCCGGCGCCGTAGTCCGCGAGCTTCACCGCATGCTCCAGCGCATCGATCCCGGTCGCCTTGCGGCCGCCGTGGGTGAAGATTTCCCACTTACCCGGCGCCACCCGCCGCGCATCCACCGAGGCGACGATGCACTGCGAGCCGAATTTTTCGGCAATGTCGGCCACCACTTCGGGGCGCGAGACAGCGGCGGAATTGACCGCCACCTTGTCGGCGCCCGCCAGCAGCAGCGCGCGGGCATCGTCCGCCGTGCGCACGCCGCCGCCCACGGTGAGCGGCATGAAGCAGACCTCGGCAGTGCGTTGCACGACGTCGAGCAGGGTGCCGCGGCCTTCGTGGCTGGCCGAAATGTCGAGGAAGCACAGTTCGTCCGCCCCGGCCTTGTCATAGGCGCGGGCCTGTTCGACCGGATCGCCGGCATCGATCAGGTCGACGAAGTTGACGCCCTTCACCACGCGCCCGTCGCGGACATCGAGGCAGGGGATGACGCGGATACGAACTGTCATTTCAAGATCCTTGGCATGACTTCACTCTACCGGCTTGAAGAACAGCATCACGCACAATGCGCCCAGCGTCAGGCACACGGCAAGGTTGAACGCCGAATAGCCCCAGAACCTCTGCGGATTGTCCGCCAGCGTGGTCTCGACTTTAGAGCGCGCGCGGCTGAACAGCAGCAGCTTCGCCTTGCCCTCGCGAAAATCGCGCAGCGCCCAGAGCGCGCTCGGCACCAGCACCACCAGCGCCATCACCGCGATGAGGCGGTTCTCGTTCATCCCTCGCGCTCGGCCATCTGGATCGCGGCGGCAAGGTCGAGGCGGCCGTCGTAGAGCGCGCGGCCGGTGATGACCCCCTCGATCCCGTCGCGCGCATGAAGCGCCAGCAGGCGGATGTCGTCGAGGCCCTTGACGCCGCCGCTCGCGATCACCGGCAAGTCGGTGCGGCGGGCGAGATCGACGGTGGCGTCGATGTTCACGCCCTTGAGCAGGCCGTCGCGGCCGATGTCGGTGAACAACAGCGAGGCCACGCCCGCGTCCTCGAAGCGGCGGGCCATGTCGACGATCGACACGTCGGAGACTTCCGCCCAGCCCTCGGTCGCGACCATGCCGTCGCGCGCGTCCACCGCGACGACGATGCCGCCGGGGTATTCCCGCGCCATGTCCTTGACGAACTGCGGGTCCTTCAGCGCGGCGGTGCCCATGACCACGCGCGACACGCCAAGGTCGAACCAGCCCGCCACCGCCTCGCGGGTGCGGATGCCGCCGCCCAGCTGCACATGGCCGGGGAACACCTCGAGGATGGCTTCCACCGCCTCGCGGTTCTCGGCGCGGCCGGCGAAGGAGCCGTCGAGATCGACGACGTGGAGATACTGCGATCCGGCTTCGGCAAACAGCATGGCCTGCGCGGCGGGATTGTCCCCGTAGACGGTGGCGCGATCCATGTCGCCTTCGGCAAGGCGGACGACCTGCCCCTGCTTGAGGTCGATGGCGGGAAATACGATCATCTGGCGATCCTGACCTGTACTACTTCGTCACCCCCGCGAAGGCGGGGGCCCCGCTGGCGGCTGGGCGGGACGAGAGCAGAAGAAAAGCGGGATCCCCGCCTACGCGGGGATGACGAAGAAAGTGCATGCTGCCGAAGCTCACGGCTTCCATTCCAGAAACCGCGTCAGCAACGCCAGACCGTAAGCCTGGCTCTTTTCCGGGTGGAACTGCACGCCGACGACATTGTCCCTGGCCACCGCCGCGACCAGGCCGCCGCCATGGTCGGTCATCGCCGCCACATGCGCACCGTCGTCGGGCTGGAAGTGGTAGGAGTGCAGGAAATAGGCCTCCCCCGCATCGATCAGCCCCTGCGCCGGATCCTTGAGGCCGAGCGAGACATCGTTCCAGCCCATGTGCGGGATCTTGATCGCGGGATCGGTGCGCTCGATCATCTGCACCTGGCCGCCGATCCAGTCGAGCCCTTTGGTCACGCCGTGCTCCAGCCCGCGCGTGGCGAGCAGCTGCATGCCGACGCAGATGCCGAGGAACGGCGCACCGCCGACATGGACACGCTCGGTCATCGCCTCGACCATGCCGGCAATGCCCCAGAGCCCTTCAGCGCAGGCGCGGAACGAGCCGACGCCGGGAAGCACGATGCGGTCGGCCGCGCGGACAACGGCGGGATC
Organism: Sphingomonas sp. IC081; assembly: GCF_006874585.1. Taxonomy (GTDB): domain Bacteria; phylum Pseudomonadota; class Alphaproteobacteria; order Sphingomonadales; family Sphingomonadaceae; genus Novosphingobium. The sequence continues at coordinate 57,271 of NZ_CP029761.1, read as the reverse complement.
GGCGGTGATCGCCACGTTTCGGGCACCAGCGGCGCGCAGGGCGTTGGCCACCGAGTGCAGATTGCCCGCGCCGTAGTCGATCAGCGCCAGAGTCTGACCGCCTCCCGTCATCCGGCGAGCCCTGCCACGCTGTCATCGAGAAAACCGGGCGCCCACTCGATCACTTCGACTTCGGCGACAACGCCCGCCACGAAGGGATCGGTTGCGGCCAGCGCGGCCATCGCCTCGCGGCTGTCACCGCGGGCGAGGATGATGCCGCCCTCGCGCGGGACCTTGCGGCCCCAGGCGACAAAGCGTCCGGCGGCATGATGGCCGCGCAGCCAGGCGACATGCTCGTCCAGCAGCGCGTCGACCTGCTCGACGGGGGCGATGTAGCGAAGCGAGATGATGAAGATGGCCATTACAGGGTGTCTCCGCCAAGGATGCCCTTGGTCGAGGGGATCGCCCCGCCCTTGCGCGGATCAAGCTCCACCGCGGTGCGCATGGCGCGGGCAAAGCCCTTGAACAGGCCTTCGCAGATGTGGTGGTTGTTGGTGCCGTAGAGCAGTTCCATGTGCAGGGTGATGCCCACCGCCTGCGAGATCGAGTGGAACCAGTGCTCGACCAGCTCGGTATCGAACTCGCCCAGCTTCTCCTGGGTGAAACCGGCCTTCCACACGAAATAGGGGCGGCCCGAAATGTCGAGCGAGACACGGCTCAGCGCCTCGTCCATCGGCGAGTGGACGTCGCCGTAGCGGCCGATGCCGGCCTTGTCGCCGAGCGCCTGCGAGATCGCCTGACCGATCGCGATGGCGCTGTCCTCGGCCGTGTGGTGCTGGTCCACATGGAGGTCGCCCTGGATATGGCAGGTGATGTCGATCAGCGAATGGCGCGAGAACTGCTCGATCATGTGATCGAGGAAACCGATCCCGGTCGAGACGTCGTAAGTCCCGGTGCCGTCGAGATTGACCGAAACCGCGATGCGGGTCTCGTGGGTGTTGCGATTGATCGAGGCAGTGCGCATGCGAAGGGCCTATAGACCGATGCCGCGTGGAATCAATTGTGCGTATCGCGCCGCCGCCCGGCAATCTTTGGTGGGCGAACCTCCCCTCCCACACCCTCCTTTGGTCGCATTCAGGCAAAACGACCTAGGGAAAACCCGACTGGTCATGCTATTTTCTGGTCGAACATGCTTGACCCGCCGGTCTTGCATCAGCACCTAGAGCGCGATGAACGATACGCCTCAAGACAGCCTGATCCCTTACGACGAGATCGTACAGGAAGCCCTGCGCGCCGTCGTTGGCCGCGTGCTCGGCCAGGTGGAAGCCTCCGGCGGCGCCCTTCCGGGGGGCCACCATTTCTACATCACCTTCAAGACCGGCGCTCCGGGGGTCTCGATTCCCGCCGAACTGCGCGCCCGTTTCCCGGACGAGATGACGATCGTCCTCCAGAACAAGTTCTGGGACCTGGCGGTGGGCGAACAGGGCTTCTCGGTCAGCCTCAGCTTCAACCAGCGGCCCTCGAACCTGGTGATCCCGTTCTCGGCGATCACCGCCTTCGTCGACCCGGCGGTGGACTTCGGCCTGCAGTTCCAGGCCATCGCCGACGACGAGCTGGACGACGAGCCGATCGTGGAGCCCGGCAACGACGCGGAACGCGACGTCGCCTCGCGCATTACTCCCAGCGAAGACGGATCGAACGTCGTTTCGGTCGACTTCGGGAAAAAGAAGTAGGCGGGCAGCGTCAGCCCGGGAAAGCGTGAAGGGCATGGCCCCGGGCAAGTTCCAGCGTGCGATCAGCGATGAACAGGAGCGGCAGGCGGCAATCGCCGAAACCGTCGCTCTTGCCGCCCCCGGCATACAGGCATCCGAAAAACAGGCGCCCAAAAAACCGGCGCCCGGCGCCGCCAAACCCCGGAGCCGTGCCGCCCGGGTCAGGGACAAGCTCAAGGCGAAGGCCAAGCCCCCCGAGATCCGCGGCCCCAGCCCCAATTCGGCCACCAACCTCATCATTGCCGACGTCGCCCTGCGCGGCGGCGCCGCGATCGCCCGCCGCGCGATGGAACAGGCCGTACTCGGCAAGGCCTATACCCCCCGCAAGGCCAAGGCGATTCTCGACGGTCGTTCGTTCGGCGAATCGATTGCCCACGGGCTTCTTGCCCGGGTCGCCCTGAACTCGGTCCCCGGCGCCATCGCGGTTGTCGGCGGGCTTGCCATCAAGACGCTCTACGACCGCTCCCGCGCCCGCAAGGCCCGTGCCAGCGGCGAAAGACAGCTCGCCGAAATGGCCGAGGACGGCACCGAAAGCTGATCGGGCCGACCTTGCCTCCTGATTTGCCCTCTTGATTTGATGCGCAACCATCGGCATCGGGGCCCATGGTCAACTCTCCCGAAAACCCCGCTGATACGCTGGCCCGGCGCGGCCTGATGCTGATCATGTCCTCGCCCTCGGGCGCGGGCAAGACAACGATCTCGCGCATGCTGCTCGAGCACGATGCCCACATCCGCAACTCGGTATCCTGCACCACCCGCCCGCCCCGCCCCGGCGAAGTCGACGGCAAGGACTACCACTTCGTCAGCCAGGCCGAATTCGACCGGATGGCCGCCGAAGGCGAGTTCCTCGAATGGGCGACCGTGTTCGGCAACAGCTACGCCACCCCCAAGGCCCAGGTGAAGGCCGGTCTCAAGGACGGGCAGGACTATCTGTTCGACATCGACTGGCAGGGCACCCAGCAGCTCTACCAGAAGCTGGAGCGCGACGTCGTGCGCGTGTTCCTGCTGCCGCCCAGCATCGACGAACTGCGCCGCCGCCTGACCGGGCGCGGCACCGATTCGATGGACGTGATCGCTGCCCGCATGGAACGCGCCCGCTCGGAAATCAGCCACTGGGACGGCTATGACTACGTCGTCGTCAACGATGACATCGACCAGTGCTTCGAGAAGGTGAAGCAGATCCTCGCCGCCGAACGCATGCGCCGCGCCCGCCAGACCGGCCTGATCGGCTTCGTGCGCGAACTGATGGCGCCCTAAGTCCGGACTGACGTCCGGAGGCAGCACCGGCCCAGTGCGGATTTCCAAACAAACACCCGAACGGAAAATGCGTAACCGCGCACTTTCCGTTCAATCCGGTGAATTTCTCTGTCCTCACGATGCGCTGCTTATAGTCGCCGCATCCTTCCTGCTTGTCGCGCCGGTCCCCACCCTCTAGGCGCGCCTGCAAACATGCCATTTGGCCGACTTTCTGGAGACGCGAACATGACCGAACTCGAAACCGCGATCGAAGCCGCCTGGGAAGCGCGCGACACCGTGACCCCCGCCAGCGAAGACGTGCGCAAGCGCGTCGACGAAGCGCTCGGCCTGATCGAATCCGGCGCTGCCCGCGTCGCCGAGCCCGACGGCAACGGTAGCTGGAAGGTCAACCAGTGGCTGAAGAAGGCGGTCCTGCTCTCGTTCCGCCTCAACGACAACGCTCCCGTCGCCCACGGCGCCGGCGGCGCGCCCGCCTTCGACAAGGTGCCGGTGAAGTTCGACGGCTGGGCCGAGGAAGACTTCCGCAAGGCCGGTTTCCGCGTGGTTCCCGGCGCCGTCGCCCGCCGCGGCACCTACATCTCGAAGGGCGTCGTGCTGATGCCCAGCTTCGTGAACATCGGCGCCTATGTCGGCGAAGGCACCATGGTCGACACCTGGGCGACCGTCGGCTCCTGCGCGCAGATCGGCAAGAACGTGCACATCTCGGGCGGCGTCGGCATCGGCGGCGTGCTTGAGCCGCTGCAGGCCGGCCCGGTCATCATCGAGGACAACTGCTTCATCGGCGCCCGTTCGGAAGTGGCCGAAGGCGTGGTCGTCGGCGAAGGCGCAGTGATCTCGATGGGCGTGTTCCTCGGCGCCTCGACCAAGATCGTCGACCGTGCGACCGGCGAAGTCCACATCGGCAAGGTTCCGCCCTACTCGGTGGTTGTCCCCGGCTCGCTGCCCGGCAAGCCGCTGCCCGACGGTACCCCCGGCCCGTCGCTCTACTGCGCGGTGATCGTCAAGACCGTCGACGCGCAGACCCGCTCGAAGACCGGCATCAACGAGCTGCTGCGCGACTGATCCCGCCGCCAGTACACGATGCGGAAAAGGGCCGGATGCCGACGCATCCGGCCCTTTTCCTTTTCCCCTGCCCCGACACGGAACGCGAGGCGGCCCCGGCGCGTTTCCCCCCGGAACGCCACTGGTGAAAACCATTGGCATTGCGGGAGCAGCGACATGGAAATTCCCTGCCCGGCCCTGGCGACGGTCGATCTCGACCGCTACATCGCGGCCCAAGCCTCCACTTATGCAGGTGCCCTTGCCGAACTCGAGCGCGGCGAGAAGTCCAGCCACTGGATGTGGTTCGTCTTCCCCCAGATCATCGGGCTCGGACAGAGCGAAAACGCCCGCCGCTATGCCATCACCGGACTGCCCGAGGCCCATGCCTATCTGGCCCACCTGCTGCTCGGTGCCCGGCTGGACGAGTGTACCGACGTGATGCTCGGCTGGGCTGCAGAGCGCAGCGCAGGCGCGATCCTGGGCGAGGTGGACGCGATGAAGTTCCGCTCCTCAATGACCCTGTTCGAGGCGGCGGGCGGCGGCGATCGCTACTCCCGCGCGCTGGATGCCTTCTGCGGGGGCCAGCGCGACGCGCGCACGCTGGACGTGCTCGCCATGCCCGCGCCGCTACCCGGCTAGACGGTGATTTCATCCGGTCGGAAAAGGCGCCGAGAAGCCGGGAACCGGCTGGCGGCCTGTGGCGTTCCCGGATTGGCCCGTGATGCAGCGAGGCCCGGTGGCCATCCCTGCATGCGCGAAGCGCGGCCCCTCGTCGGTCCGCCGGCCTTCGGGAGAGCCATGATGCAACGCGTTGGCGACGAAGTTCACCTCGATGACGATGAAGCACGCTCGGGCAGCACCCCGCATGTCGTGCGCTGGATGCTGATCTTCGGCCTGCTGCTGGCGGTGCTGGCGATGTCGGCGATCTGGATCACCCGCGCGATCCACGAGCAGCCGCGCCAGGGTGATCCGGTCACGGCCGAGGAACACGCCCTCGGCAGCTGAGGCAAAGCGGCATTCAGAAGGCGGTCGGCGATTCGATCGGCGGGTCTGCCCGGTGCGCCGCCGCATAAGCTTCGGCCGCTTTCATCACCCGCAGCATGTTGCCGCTGGCGATCTTTTCGAGATCGGCCTGCGAATGGCCGCGCCGCGCCAGTTCGGCGAACAGCGCCGGATAGGTCGAGACATCCTCCATGCCGACGACCGTCGTTCCCACCCCGTCGAAATCGCCGCCGAGGCCGACATGGTCGATCCCTGACACGGCCACGATATGGTCGATGTTGTCGGCCACGTCCTTGATCGAGCCGCGCGGCATCGGATGCGCGGCCTCCCAGTCCTTCAGCCCCTTCGCCGCCGCCTCGGGCTCGCCGATGTAAAGCGCGTCGAGCCGTGCCTTCTCGCCGGCCCGCGCGGCGTTCCACTGGCGCGTCTCCTCGACCACGTACGTCGGGAACACGTTGACCATGATGATGCCCCCGTTCGCGGCCAGCGCCTTGAGCACGGTATCCGAGGCATTGCGGGTATGGTGGTTGATCGCGCGTGCATTCGAATGGCTGAAGATCACCGGCGCCTTGGCCACGGCCAGCGTGTCCATCATGGTCGCCTCGCTGGTGTGGCTGAGGTCTACCAGCATGCCGATGCGCTGCATCTCGCGTACCACGTCACGGCCGAAATCGGTGAGGCCATCGTGCTCGGGCTTGTCGGTGGCGCTGTCCGCCCAGGGGGTGTTCTTGAAGTGGGTCAGCGTCATGTAGCGCGCGCCGAGCGCATACATCTGGCGCAGCACCCCCAGCGAACCGCCGATCGAATGGCCGCCCTCCATGCCGATGAGCGAAGCGATCCTCCCCGCTTTCATCGCCTTCTCGACATCGGCAGCGCTGGTGGCGAGTTGCATGTCGCCGGGATAGGCTGCGACCAGCCGCCGGGTCACGTCGATCTGCTCCAGCGTCGCCTGCACCGCATGCTGGTCGTCGAGCGCCGCCGAGACGTAGACCGACCAGAACTGCGCGCCGACATGGCCCTTGCGCAGCCGCGCAAGGTCGGTGTGCATGGCCTGCTCGTCCTTCGCGGGATCGGCGGTCCTGGTGGTGTCACGAAAGTCGAAACCCGCCAGCACGTCCTTGCGACGTTCGCGCAATTGTTCGGGGACGTCGTTGTGCCCGTCCCATACCGGCGCGGCACGCAATGCAGCCTCGGCAACCTGTTCGGGGGTCTGCGCGGCAAGAGCCGCAGGAGCGGACATCGTCGCGGCCAAAGCCAGGCTAACGCCCGCCAGCCGAAGGTTCCGGTACTTTGCCATCATTGCCCCCTGTTGCGACCTCACTGCCCAAACCTTGCGGGCCGGGCGGAAGAAAACGACAGGCAGGCCATTTGTGCAAGTGCAGCAACGCGAAAAATATATGATCGGGTTGGGAAATCCGCCGCAGGAGGAAAAAGGAGCCGTCGGCGAAGGCGCGAGGCGGGCGCGACCTCCCGTTCTCGTTCTACCTTATCCAGCGCGGATCGCCCCCCGACGACCACACGGACCAAGCACCGACGGCTCCCGGTAAAATGGCGAATTCTCGCCATCCCCTAGGACAAATTCTGTTCGAGACCGTTTACCCCGGCCATCCCTTGCGGATCGACCTATAGGTACACTCCCTTGATCACTGGTTAAAACTCTGAGCGCACAGGGCAAGAGGGCGGCCGATTAAAATAATGTAAGCCTGGAACCAAATGGCACCCAATGTGCATCGCCCCGGCGGGTTTCGCGGCCTGGCTTGATCGCCCGGCAGGCGCGGCCTAGCCCTTGGGCATGGGAGAGTTCGACTACATCGTCGTGGGCGGCGGCAGTGCCGGCTGCGTGCTGGCCAACCGCCTCAGCGCCGACCCGAACAACCGGGTCCTGCTGCTCGAAGCCGGCGGGCAGGACAATTACATCTGGATCAAGGTCCCGGTCGGCTACCTCCACTGCATCGGCAATCCGCGCACCGACTGGTGTTATACGACGCAGGCCGAACGCAATCTCGGCGACCGCGCGCTCAGGTATCCTCGCGGGCGGGTGCTGGGCGGCTGCTCGTCGATCAACGGCATGATCTACATGCGCGGTCAGGCGGCCGACTACGAAGGGTGGCGGCAGGCGGGCAATCCCGGCTGGGGCTGGGACCACGTGCTGCCGCTGTTCAAGCGCGCGGAGGACCACTTCGAGGGCACCGGCCCCTTCCACGGCAGCGGCGGCGAGATCCGGGTCGAACGGCAGCGGCTGCGCTGGGACATTCTCGAGGCTTTCCGTGCCGCCTGTCTCGAACAGGGCATTCCGGCGAGCGAGGATTTCAACACCGGCGACAACAACGGCGCGGGGTTCTTCGAGGTCACCCAGCGAAGCGGCTGGCGCTGGAGCGCGGCGGACGCCTTCCTGAAGCCGGTACGCAGCCGTGCCAATCTAAAGGTCGAGACCGGCGCGCTGGTCGACCGGGTGGTGTTCGAGCACGGCCGCGCGGTCGCGGTGGACTATACCCTGGGCGGCGCCATCCGCTCGGCGCGGTCCCGCGGCGAAGTGGTGCTGGCGGCAGGCGCGATCGGCTCGCCGGCGATTCTCGAGCGCAGCGGCCTTGGCGATGCGGCGCGGCTGTCCGCCATGGGTATCGTGCCCCTGCTCGACCGGCCCGAAGTCGGCGGCAACCTGCAGGACCACCTGCAGCTGCGCTGCGCCTGGCGTGTCAGCGGCGTGTCCACGCTCAACCAGCGGGCCGCGACGCTATTCGGCAAGGCACTGATCGGGCTCGAATATGCGCTCCGCCGCAGCGGGCCGATGGCGATGGCGCCGAGCCAGCTCGGGGTCTTCACCCGCAGCGACCCGCACTATGCGACGCCCAACCTCGAATACCACGTCCAGCCGCTCAGCCTCGAGGCCTTCGGCGGCGCGCTCGATCCGTTCCCCGCCTTTACCGCCAGCGTCTGCAACCTGCGGCCGGAAAGCCGGGGCTCGACCCATATCGCCGGCCCCGACCCGGCGCTGGACCCGCAGATCCGCCCCAACTACCTCTCGACCGAAGAGGACCTGCGTGTCGCCGCCCAGGCAATCCGCCTGACCCGCGCGATCGTCACCCGGCCGGCGCTGGCCCGCTTCACGCCCGAAGAGCTGCGCCCCGGCATCGGCTTCCAGAGCGAGGAAGACCTGCGTCAAGCCGCGGGCATGATCGGCACCACGATTTTCCATCCGGTCGGCACCGCGGCGATGGGCCGTGTCGTCGACCCGCGCCTCAAGGTGCGGGGCGTCGACGGCCTGCGGGTGATCGACGCTTCGGTGATGCCGACGATTACCTCGGGCAACACCAATGCGCCGACGATGATGATCGCCGAAAAGGGCGCCGAGATGCTGCTGGAAGACGCAAAACACCAGGCCGCTTGAAGATTCGCCGGAGGCGAATTTTGCGGCACCGCCCCTCTCCCTCACCCTTGCCTCCCAACAGGGCATACTCGCGGGTGGCAGGATGGGGTAGAGGGCCGGTGCCGCGCCCAAAATGGCCTTCCGGGCATTTTTCAAACAAATTCTCAGGCCAGCAGTGCCCGCGTGCGCGCCACCACTTCGCCCACATAGTCCTTTGCCGCCTCGAACCCGAGCGCGGCTTGCGGCAGCGTCACGTCGATGCCCAGCGTCTTGCCGCGCGGCAAGGCGTCGACGAATTCGCGCAAGGGCAAGTCGCCCTCGCCGGGGATCAGGCGCGGGCTGCGCGAATCGCCTTCGGCATTGCCGGAAAGCGCCCCGTCGCAGATGCGGGCATGACCGACCAGCGCGGCGTCCAGCTCGGCGATCTGGCGCACCGTCCCGCCGGTGCGGAAGAAGTGCAGCGCGTCAATCGTCAGGCTGACCTTGTCCTCGCCGATCTCGTGCACGAGTTCGAGCGCTTCGGGCAGGCTGCGGATCGTCAGCACCGGGGCGAAGATGATCGACAGGTCCATGCCGCGCTCCTGCGCCATGGTGGCCAGTTCGCCCAACTGGTCACGCGCGCGCGCGCGTTCGAGCCCGTTGTCGTGCGCCGAGATACGCTTGGCGCCGATCTCCGCGAACAGATCGAAGTCCCCCGCACGCTGGGCGGGGGAGACCAGATCAGAGGCGGCCACGCCCTCGCCCACCTTGATGCAGATCCCGGTTTCGGCCAGCGCCGCCCTGACCGCGCGCCGCAAAGCCGCATCCTCGCGCAGCGACCATGCGGGATAGCCCGTGTTGCTGCCGGCATCCTGCGCCAGCCCCAGCGAGACCCGCGTGCAGCCCAGTTCGGCAGCCAGCCGGATATGCTCGACCGGTCCCATTCCGGCGACCGTGCGCGACTCGATACCGAGCGGATGGGGCATTATCGGATCCTCTCGTCCCTCATGGACCGTAAGACTTGTGAACCTTGCAGCGCACTGCAATGCTTCCCAATATCGCGCCCCGCGAGCCAATGCACGCATGAAAGGATTGCATGTCCGATCCCGCTCCTATCCCCGCCCAGATCATCGCCCAGCTAGGCCTCGAACCGCACCCCGAAGGCGGCTGGTATCGCCAGACCTGGCGGGCGGAAACGGCAACGGAAGGGAAAGGCGGTCGCCCCACGGCCACGGCGATCTATTTCCTGCTGGAAGAGCACCAGCGCTCGCACTGGCACCGGGTAGACGGTGCCGAACTGTGGTTCTGGCATGCCGGAGCCCCGGTCGCGCTGCTGACCGCCCCCGGCGATCGGGGCCCGGTCACGCGCACCGTGCTGGGTTCGCAGGTCCTGGAAGGCGAGGCCGGACAGGCGCTGGTCCCGACCGGCCACTGGCAGGCCAGTGAACCGATCGGCGGCTGGGCCCTGGTGAGCTGCGTGGTATCGCCCGGTTTTCACTTCGGCGGCTTCGAACTTGCCGCTCCGGGCTGGGCCCCCGGGCAGACGCCGGGCGTTCCGGCGCAACGCTGATCCGCCGACCGAACAGCCGCCGCCGCTGTCCACCCGCAAGCAGGCCCCTCAGCCGCGAATGGCGGGCCGCAAACGCAGCGCCAGCATGATCGCCAGCGGCCAGAACAGGGTTGCCGCGATATCGCCCAGGGTATCGGGCCAATTCCACGAACCGTGGGCAAGACGGTCGACATATTCGTTGATGCCTTCCGCCAGGGCCACCACCAGGAACGGCGCTGGCGTACTCAGCTTGCGGCGCATGATCATCGCCGCCAGCGACCAGATGGACAGCCCTGCATAAGTATGCGCGAACTTGTCGGGAGAGGGACATTGGCTGACGATCCAGCTGATCAGCCGCTCATATTGGTGAACCAGTTCCATGGCGCAGGCTTATGCTGCACAGCAGCATTCCGGTCCAGAGCGTGCCGACCTGCCCTGTGCATGACACGCCGTCTTACCCCCAGCCGCTCCCCGAAACGAGGCCCTGATACGAGGCTCTGATAGGAGGCTCTGATAGGAGGCCCTGATGCCACAAGGCGCGCCGGATTTCTCCGCCGCGCCTTGTCCTTCTCCCCAAGCCTCGGCTCGGCGCCCCGGTTGTCCGGGTGCGCGAGTTGCAAACTAGAGCGCCACCCTGCGCTGCATGCGGGCAAGCGCCCGATCGATGGCATCACGCGCGGCGCCCGCCACGGTACCCGAAACCACCCGGTAGACGATCCGCCCCCCTTCCAGCGAATAGGCCACGGTCGCCATGTCGTCGTTGAAGCTCGACAGGTAGAGCGTGGGCTTGCGCTGGATGAGGGCGAGATCGTCCGCTCGGGGAACCAGGGTATCGCGCAGGAGATAGGCGCCGGTCATTGCCGTTTCGGGATTGGACACCTCCGAGACCGCCCCTTCGGACAGGGCCGGCAGCGGCACTGCGGCAGACAGGTCCCGCGCCTGGACGGACATGGTTGTCGCCAGCGCGAAGGCCACGAGGCCCACCTGCAATGCTGCCAGGAATCGCTTCATGACATCATCCTCTTCCAGTGGCGGTACCGTTCGTGCGGCGCCGCCTTGTCCTGAGCGGCGACCATATCAGCCGGCAGCACAATTCCAAAGCGCTGTTTGCCATGGCTGACGCTTCCGGCGTCATCCGTTCGGAGCAGTGACCGCCTCTCCTCATCCCGCCGCCGGCCGCAAAACCTGCCCTGTCCGCCGATCCTCGACCGGTCCGGCCGGGCACCGTCATGACAGCTGCCGCGTTTCGTGAGAGCTTTCTCCCACCCGCGCCGGTTCCAGCGTTCGGCGCAGCAGCAAAAGGACCTTGCGATGACCACCAATTCCGCCTCCGCCCGCTACGAAGGACTCGGCAAGGACGGCAAGGGTTCGATCACCACCCGCTCTGGCGTGCTGTCGGACCAGCCCTACGGCTTCGGCACACGCTTCGAAGGCAAGCCCGGCACCAATCCCGAGGAACTCATCGCCGCCGCCCATGCCGCCTGCTTCACGATGGCAACCAGCTTCGGCCTCGCCAAGGCGGGCTTTTCCGAAGGCACGCTGGACACCCAGTGCACGGTAACGCTCGATCAGGCCGATGGCGGCTTTGCCGTCACCCGGTCGGCGCTGGTGCTCAAGGGCGCGATCCCCGGCATTTCGGCGGAAGACTTCGCGCGGATCGCCGAGGAGGCCGAGCAGAACTGTCCGATCTCCAAGCTGCTGGACTGCGAGATCACGCTGGAAAAGTCGCTGGAAGGCTGAGGCCCACCGAAAAATGGAGCGTAAGGTCTGGCACCGGGAACGGCGCCAGGCCCGGCTCACCCGGGAACGACCAGTTGCCCCGGGCGTTGTGTCGGCGGAGGAGGGAGAACAGAGGACCGCCCTTGGCACACCGTACATCACTGACCGCCGGCGCCGTTGTCGCTGCGGCAGGCGCCATCACGCTAGGCGCGCTGACCGGCGCCGTTTTGCCCGCCGGAACCGATTCGGCTTCGGCCCACTCCGATCGGCCTGCTCCGGCACACGTGCGCCGCACCGCCGCGATTTCACACCAGCCTGCGCAAAGGGCGCTCGCCTCGACGGGGACGTCACTAACTCCCCAGCCCCCGAGCGCCCCCGGGGACCGAGGCGCGAGCGCCCGGATCGAGCTTGCTCCCTAGGAAGCAGCGCCGGCAATGGGCGCGCGGTCACTCGACGCGCAGCCCTTGCGCACGTCATCATCGATCTTGAGCATCGCGCTGAACGGGTAACGCTTGCCCGACATGCCGTCGCTGCACGGCCCCGGCCCGATTGCCAGCGTGAACGTGCGCGCCGGTCGCCCGCCTGCGCCGCCCTTGAACTCCCCGCTGTAGGATAGCCCGCCGCGTCCGGCAAAGCGCGAGACGCGGCCCTGTTCGCCATCGGGGCGTTCGGGCGTGCGGTAGGTCAGCACCTCGCCGCGAATCTCCGCGCTCCAGAACGGTTCGGTTCCGGCGATTCGCACCCCCTCGCCCGCTGCAATGCCATTCCATGGGCGGTGATCGTCGGCATCCCCGGGGACCGCGTTGGCGCCGCTGCGGTCGTGACATGCCCCCAGGAGCAGGCAGAACGCCAGTGCCGCGACCACCAGGCCCGGCTCACCGCCGCCGAAACGGCTGCGCTTCATGCAAGTATCGGATCGCATTGACATGCCGGAAGCCTAACCGGGCCACCGCACCCCCGCAAGAGACGCCCGATTGCACTTGGCGCATCCTGCGAAATGGGCGCAGATTGCCGCGCCCGGCACGAGAAAACCGTCCGTTTTTCCCGAAATGGCACGGTTTGCACGGGTTAGAGGCTAAGCACATAACTTGTCGGAGTTTTTCCATACAGTTGCACTTTTATCAACACTGGTGGCATTTGTTGCCATTGCGAACAACTCCCGCGCAACACATGTTGCACTGCAACAAGATAAGAGATGCCCCGAGGCAATCTCCCGCTTCTTGAGAAAAAGGATTTTGCCATGTTCAAGACTGTCTTTGCCGGTGCCGCCGCTCTTGCCGCCGTTTTCGCCACCTCTGCCCAGGCCGAAGACGCCCGCAGCTTCTCGCATGACGGCGTTCACTACAACTACACCACCGCCCAGAAGGGCAAGGTGACCGTGATCTCGGGGACCGCTTCGGGCCAGGTTCCGTTCCGCCTCTACGTCAGCGGCAACCGCGTGACCGGCACCTACAACTCGCGCAACGTCGACTTCCGTCTGGCCGACGCCCGCAACGCCCTCGCCACCGAGCAGGCTGCCGCCCTCACCCAGTAAGGTGAGGCGCCGCTGACGCCCCTCCCGGGCCGGCCAGCGCAGCCACGAGGTTTAAAAAAGGCCGCCGCTCCCATGGGAACGGCGGCCTTTTTGCATGTCCGGTCGCTCACGCGGCTCCGGACCGGAAGACCAGACGCGCTTCAATGCCGCCGGTCGAGCAGGGCCTTGTGGGAGACGAGGCGGATTTCGAGATCGCCGTCGTCGTCAACCCCGTGTGTCTCGCCAATCCGGGCCCGCAGCACGGCGATCTCGTCCTCGCCGAGATCCGCGCCGATCGGGTAGCGGGCGATCACCAGCCCATCGACGACATCGACCACGCTGAAGTGGCTCGACAGGCAGGCCGCCGCCAGGGCATCGAGGTCCAGCCCTTCCGCCAGGCTCCAGGTCTTGCCCTCGCGCGAGCGGATCTCCTTGCGGCAAAACCGGCAGGTACACAGCACCGAGCCGTCCTCCTCCCGCCGTCGCCGTCCCTCGGGCTGGTGAGCGCCCTTGAACCAGCAAGGTGTCATCGCAAAGCTGTCGCGCCGTGTGTACATCTTCTAAAATACCCTCACGGATTGAACTTAATCGTTTCACAAGGCCTCTTGCCGTGCGGTTATCGGCGGCATGCGGAACTATGCGGAGCCCGGAAGCGCGCCTGCCATGGCGCCTTTCCATTCACCGCACCGACAGGGCAGGCGGGCTACCCGCCTTGCCGCAAGCCAGGGCATGTAGACGGGACGCAAGTGATTATGGGTGCAGGTAAATGGATGGTTCTGCTGCTGGTGGCGGGGGGTGGCGCCGGCGTAGGACTGGGTGTCGTCGCCGGCGGCCTCACCGCCGGGCCGCTGCGCCACTGGACCGAGCGCTTCGGCCAGCATGACACGGCGCAAGGCAGCGACTTCGTGCGCTTCGAAGGCGCGGACGGCGAAGCCGCGCGCGATCACGGCAGCCTGCGCCGTCAGGGCTACGACGACGAACAGGGCTATCCGCTCGAAGGCAGCGGCGAGGACTTCGCCTATGCCGCGCCGCCCGGCGCTCCGGCCTTCCAGCAGGCGCCGCCGCCGGACCAGATGATGATCCTGCAGGGGCCGGACGGACGTTACCGCCCGATGGGCTGGGCAGATCGCGACGACCCTGGCGACGACCGGGACGACAATGCCGATGCCCCGCCGGGCTTCCGCCAGCGCCAGTTCACACCGGCACCGCAAGCCCTGCCGCTCTCTCGCTCGCCCGCCGCGCGCCTGCCTGCCTCTCCCCCGCTCGACGATGCCGCTGCGGCCGCGGCCGCCCGCGCCCGCGCCGCCGCCGACGAAGTGACCGCCGCCGAACACGCGACGAGCTAGTCCGTACACTCATCCATGAATGCCCGCAGGGTCATTTCCAGGGCTGCGCCAGCCCGCCCCTAACCCAGCGTCAGGAAGATCTCCGCCTCGATCACCCAGTCGCCGCCCGCCTCGCGCCATTTGGCGACATAGCTGCCCGAAGCGGTAGTGGTGCCTGCTGCATCGCGGCCCTGCCAGGCGCCGTATTCCATGGCGATCGGCAGGGCCGGCGAGATCTCCAGGCGTTCGGGCGTGCGGACATAGACCATGCGCCCGTCGCCCGCGAACTCGCGGCGCCAGACTTTCACCTGCCCCATGCGCCCGGCAATCACCGCGCTGTCGGTGCCCGTCACCATCACGCAGTCGCGTGCGAGGATCGGACCGATCGCAGCCGCATCGCCATCGGCTATCGCCCGGTTGAAGGCAGCGCGGCGCGCGCGGATCGCCAGTTCGGCGGAAACATCGGCGGAAGCACGGTTTGTCGGGAGGTCTGTGGCCATGCCCGCCTTGTGCCAGCCGGCGCACGGTGTTTCCAGTGCGACGGAGCGTCTCGCCCCTGCCACTCTCCGCAATATGGCGGCGCTTTCTGTTAAGGGCGGGTTACAAAACCCGCGTCCATGGGCTAGAGAGCGCTCGGACCGCTCGGTCCGTAAAAGGGATCTGCACCTAGAAAATGGCCAAGAATACCGGCCGGAGCCGCTCGCCCGGCGAGCCCTCCTCGAATCCGAACCGCTCGAAACCGCAGCAATCGTCGTTCCTCGGCCGTCTTGCGCGGCGCGTGGCCATCTGGGGCGGCGCACTGGTCCTGCTGGCCGCGATCGGCCTTGGCACCGCGGTTGCCGTGACGATGAGCCAGTTGCCCGCCTTCGACGCGCTCAAGAGCAGCCAGAACGGCCAGATGATCGTCGTGCGCGCGCGTGACGGCAGCGAACTCGTCTCGCTCGGGCCGAGCTATGGCAAGTGGCTGAGCTACAACGAGATCCCGCCGGTCATGCGCGGTGCGATGGTCTCGGTCGAGGATCGCCGTTTCCGCGAGCATATCGGCATCGACGCGCTTGGCCTGGTGCGCGCGGTCTACGTCTCGCTGACCACCGGTGGCCGCGCCAAGGCCACCTCGACGATCACCCAGCAGCTTGCCCGCAACGTGTTCCTCAACAACAGCCGCTCGATGACCCGCAAGGCCCGCGAAGCGGTGCTGGCACTGGCGCTGGAACGCAAGTTCTCCAAGGACCAGATCCTCGAACTCTATCTCAACAAGGTCTATTTCGGCGGCGGCGCCTATGGCATCGACGCGGCCAGCCGCAAGTTCTTCGGCCACCCCGCCACCGAACTGTCGACTGCCGAGGCCGCGATCATCGCCGGTCTGGTGAAGGCGCCTTCGAACTACTCGCCCACGGCAGACCTCGACGCCGCCAAGTCGCGCGGCGAAGTGGTGCTCGGCCTGATGGTCAAGAACGGCGCGATCACGCAAGCAGACGCCGATCGGGCCGACATCGCCGACGTTGCCGTGGTCCACGAAAAGGGCCAGAATTCGGTCCGCTACTTCACCGACTGGGCGCTGCCCCAGCTCGACATGCTGCTGCCCGACACCAACGAGCCGATCGAGGTCTGGACCACGCTCGACCCGAAGATGCAGCAGGCCGCCACCAGTTCGATGACCGCCAATGCCCCCAAGGGGGCGCAGGGCGCACTGGTCAGCCTTGACCGCGACGGCGCCGTGCTCGCCATGGTCGGCGGCACCGACTACGTGAACTCGAACTATAACCGCGCCACCAATGCCGTGCGCCAGCCCGGTTCGTCGTGGAAGCTGTTTGTCTATCTCTCGGCGCTCGAAGCCGGCTACACCCCCGACGACCGGGTGATGGACGAACCGGTCACCATCGACGGATGGAGCCCGCAGAACGACGGCCGTAACTTCGCCGGCCAGATCGATATCCGCACCGCCTTTGCCTATTCGAAAAACACCGTCGCCGCCCAGCTCGGCAGCGAAGTGGGCTTCGGCACGGTTGCCTCGATGGCGCGCCGCTTCGGCATCACCACTCCGATCAACACCAAGCCGGCGATGGTGCTGGGCACATCCGAAGTGCGGGTGATCGACATGACCCGCGCCTTCGCGGCGATCTCCGCCGGTGGCACCTCGGTCGAGCCCTACGGCATCGTCAAGGTCACCACCACCTCGGGCGAAGTGCTCTACCAGCACAAGTCGGCGCGCGGCCAGGTCCTCGTGCCGCCCAACGTGGCTGCCGAGATCACCGACCTGCTGCAGACAACGGTCGCCACCGGCACCGGCCGCGCCGCGCAGATCGGGCGCCCGGTGGCGGGCAAGACCGGCACCACCAGCTCAAACAAGGACGGCTGGTTCCTCGGCTTCTCCAGCGGCATCACCACCGGCGTGTGGATGGGCCGCGACGATGCCAAGCCGGTGCGCGGGCTCTCCGGCGGCCATGCCCCGGCGCGCGCCTTTGCCGACTACATGAAGGTTGCCGTCTCGACCCGCCCGGTCGAGCAGTTCCAGACCGAAGTGAAGCTGCCCGAATGGCAGCTGGAACCCGACGACGAAGCCCTGCAGGGCAGCCCGGACGACTATTACTACGTCGACGAGAACGGCAACGTCGTCCATCCCGGCGCCAATGGCGAGCAGGGCGACGACCAGCCCCGCTACGAGGATGGCAGCGTCGGTCCGGGCCCCGGCCCCGGTGCCCCGCAGATGCCCGACTATGGCCCCGGTGCGGCATCGGCTCCTGGCCAGCGTACGCCCAGTAACGGTGGCGGCGGTTCCGGCAACGGCTCCGGCTCCGGTAGCGTGCCACCTGCCGCCAGCCCCGACTTCCTCAACCGTGCCACCGGGCGCTCTTCCTCGGAAGAAAGCCAGCGCACGCGCCAGAGCCCGGCCAACACCAACGCCCCGCGCGCCGTCCGCACCCCGGCGCCGGAACGCACCCCAGGCGCCTGACGCCGGATTGGCCAGACGATCAAGACACACGAAAAGGGGCCGGAAATCCGGCCCCTTTTTTTATACGCTGGTGCGCCCGTTGCCGGGGCTCAGCCCTGCGCCTCGGGCGTGAAGTCCAGCGAGGCGCTATTGATGCAGTAGCGCAGGCCGGTCGGCGCGGGGCCATCGGGAAACACGTGGCCAAGGTGTCCCTCGCACCTGGCGCAGCGCACTTCGGTACGGATCATGCCATGCGAGGTATCGATATGCTCGTCGATCGCACCGGCCTCGGCAGGCGCGGTGTAGCTCGGCCAGCCGCAGCCGGAATTGAACTTGTCGTCCGACTGGAACAGCGGTGCACCGCAGCCTGCACAAGTATAGAGCCCGGCCTGCTTGTTGCCGTCGTACTTGCCGGTGAAGGCGCGCTCGGTGCCGGCCTCGCGCAGCACATGATACTGCTCGGGGCTCAGCTTCTCGCGCCACTGCGCATCGGTGAGGTGGATCTTGTCGGTCATCGGCGTCTCCTTGAGCGCGCATATGGGAGGGCGGGGCCCGCCTTTCCAGTCTCCTTCAATGGCGATGCGCCATCGCTGTGCTAGAAGAAGGTCTGGAACCGCTTGAGGAAACACCATGCGCGAACCGCGTGAAGGGGGACCGCCCGCTCTCGGCCCCGGTCTGATCTGGGGCATCGAATTCACGCCTGAGGGCAACCGCACGGTGGAAGACTGCAACAGCCCCCATGACGGCCGCCTGCGCTGGCTGCATCTCAACCTTGCCGATCACGGCACCCGCCTGTGGGTGGAGACCACGCCCGAATTGCCCGCCGCCGCGCGCGAGGTCCTGCTCTCGCAGGACCGCCACCAGCGCGCGCTGGTCGATCCCGTCACCGTTGCCTGCGTGCTGCACGATTTCGAGCGCGATTTCGATAGCGAGGACACCGGCCGGATCGGCGCGCTGCACATGGCACTGACCGGCAACCTGATCGTCTCGGCGCGCCATCATCCGGTCGGCTCGGCGGACATCGTCCATCGCCGCCTCAGCGGAAGCGAGATGGCGATGACGCCGCCGCGCGCGCTAGACATGATGGTGAGCGCGATGCTGGAGAACTTCGGCCGCGTGATCGCCCGCCTCTCGGGCGAAGTGCAGGCCGCCGAGGACGCGCTGGTCGAAGACCGCCCGGTGCCCGGCAGTCACCGCCTACTTGACGTGCGCCGCCGCCTCGCCCAGCTCCACCGGATGCTCGACGGCATGAAAAGCGTGTTCCGCCGGCTCGAAATCGACGATGACCTGCCCGCCGACATGCTGCCCACGGTCGAGAAACTCTCGCAGCGGGTACAGGGCGTGGGCGGCGACATCATCAGCGTGCTCAACCAGTTGCGCTCGGTGCGCGACGAGATCAACGACCAGTCGAACCAGCGGGTCAACCAGAACCTCTACCTGCTTTCGGTCATGACCGCGCTGATGCTGCCCGCCACGCTGGTGACGGGCATCTTCGGCATGAACACCGGCGACCTGCCGCTGGTCGGCCACCACGGCACCGTCGGTGCCACGGTGCTGGCGGCCGGATCGGCGCTGGCGACCTTCCTGTTCCTCAGGGGGCGCGGGTTCTTCCGTTAGAGTCTGTTTGAAAAATACCCGAAAGGGCATTTTTAGAGCGACACCAGCCCGCTCCCCCACCCGAGAACCCGGAAAACGCGAAAAACCGGAAACTCAGAGCGTCTCGTAGAGCGCCAGCATCCGCTGCCACGCCCTGTCTGCCGCATCGGGATCCCACGAGGGCGAATCGGGCACGCACCAGCCATGGTCGGCAGGATAGACCTCGACTTCGGCGGGCCGGTTCGCAGCGGCTGCGGCCTTCTGCAGTTCGCTCTTCTGGTCGGGCTGCCTGGCGTCGTCATTGCGGGCGATGGCAAAGAGGAACCCGGCCCGCGTCCTGGCGATCAGGCGGTGCGGACTGTCCGGCGCATCGCTCACCAGCCCCGCCCCGTGGAGCGAGGCCGCCGCGCGCACATGGACAGGTTCGGCAGCGACGGCGCGCACGGCGAAAGGACCGCCCATGCAATAACCATGACTGCCGATGCCGCGCTTGCCGTCGACCGCAGGATCGCCCCGCAGGAAGGCGACATAGGCCCTGGCATCGCGGGTGATCGCATCGGGGGTCAGCGCCGCGCGCAGCGGCGCGACCTTGGCCTGGCCTTCCGCCGTGCGGTAGTCCGAAAAACTCTCGAAGGTCGGCGCCGGGCCGCCGCGATAATAGGGGTTCACGCATAGCACCGCGTAGCCTTCCGCCGCGAGCCTGCGCGCCATGATCTTCTTCGTCTCCCGCAGCCCCGCAATATCGGGCCACATGATCACACCCGCATGCGCGCCTTTGGCCGGGTGCACAAAAAAGGCGTCCGCCACCCCGTCGTCGGTGGTGATCGAGACCATCTTTTCCTGCACGTCGCTGCCGGCGGACTTGGGACCGAGCCCGGCGGCGCAGCCGGCCAGTGCGATGCTGGCGCCCAGCGCGGAAAATTCGCGGCGATTGAGCCCGCGGCGGGCGAGGTTGGCCTCTTCGGCCTCGGCGGTGAAGTCGTCACACATCGAAAGGGCGGGTCCGCTGCTGCTTCGAGGAAGACGCCGAGGCTAGCCCGCGGCAAGGCCGATGACCAGCCCCGGCCCGGCTTTCGACAGCAGAATCAATCGGCCTCCGTCAGTGCGCCATGGAAGTTGAGCTCGATGTTCACCGCGTTGGGATCGACCAGGAAGATCTGCGCGAGCCCAAGTGCGGGATGTTCGTTCACTCGGTGCGGCAGGCCGAGCGCCGCGATCCGTGCGCGCATCTCCGCATAGCCCGAGCAGCGCAGCGCGAAATGGTGAAGCGCATTGGTCGGCTCACCGGGGCGATAGGCGTCGTAACGCCCGCGCGCGGTCGTGCGGTCGACCAGATGGACAACCGCGTTGCCCTCGCCGTCGCGCATCCAGTAACCGGCAATATGCGCGGCGACGGTCGGGTTGGGGCTGCGGGAGAGGCCGAGCACGTCCTCGTAGAAACGGGCCGTGGCCTCCAGGTCGTCGGTCAGGACATTGACATGATCGATACCGCTGACCGCCATAAAACCCTCTTACCCTCTGAACACGACCGTCCGCGAGCCGTTCAGCAGCACGCGGTCCTCAAGATGCAGCCGCACCGCCTCGGCCAGCACGCGCCGCTCGATGTCGCGGCCCTTGCGCACCATGTCCTCGGGCGTGTCAGCGTGAGTCACGGCTTCCACATCCTGATGGATGATCGGCCCTTCGTCGAGGTCGGCGGTCACGTAATGCGCCGATGCCCCGATCATCTTCACCCCGCGCGCATGCGCCTGGTGGTAGGGCTTGGCGCCCTTGAAGCCGGGGAGGAACGAGTGGTGGATGTTGATGCAGCGGCCCGAGAGAAACGCCGCCATCTCGTCGGACAGGATCTGCATGTAGCGGGCCAGCACGACGAGTTCGGCGCGGGTCTCGTTCACCAGCGCGCGGATCTGCGCTTCCTGCGCGGCCTTGGTGTCCTTCGTCACCGGCAGGTGATGGAACGGCACGTCGCCGATCATCAGCGAACTGATCGCCTCGCGCGGGTGATTGGAAACGATGCCGACGACCTCCATCGGCATCTCGCCGATGCGCTGGCGATAGAGCAGGTCGGCAAGGCAGTGGTCGAACTTGCTGACCAGCAGCAGCACCCGGCGCGGCCGGTCGCGGCGGGTCATCGACCAGGCCATGCCGTATTCATGCGCGATCGGGCCGAAACCCTCGCTGAATTCCTCGCGGTTGGCGGTGCCCGGATCGAAGGCGACACGCATGAAGAACTTGTCTTCATCGAGGTCGTTGAACTGCTGCGCCTCGATGATGTTGCCCCCGGCCTGGGCAAGATAACCGGTCACCCGGGCAACGATGCCCGGGCGATCGGCGCAGGACAGCGCAAGGACCAGCGGCTGCGACTTCGCTTCAGGCATCGCGGCAGGCCTCAGGCAGCGGCGCGGCTGGCGAGCGCCGCTTCGGATTCGGCCATGAGCGCGGCGATGATGTCGGCCACCGGCTCTTCCTTGCTGACCATGCCGACCGACTGGCCGGCCATGATCGAGCCGTTCTCGACGTCACCCTCGATCACCGCGCGGCGCAGCGCACCGGCCCAGAAGTGTTCGATCTTGAGCTGGGCCTCGCCCATGTCCACTTCACCGGCGTCGAGCAGGCGCGCCACTTCGATCTGCTTGGCGGTGAACTCCTCGGTGCCCTTGTTCTTGAGCGCGCGCACCGGGATCACCGGCAGGCGCGGGTCGACCTGGACCGAGGCCACGGCATCGCGGGCATTGGCGCGGAAGAAGGCCTTCTTGAAGTCGGGGTGTGCGATCGATTCGCTGGCGCAGGCGAACCGGGTGCCGAGTTGCACGCCCGCTGCGCCCATCTCGAGGTAACCGGCCATCGCCTCGCCGCGGCCGATGCCGCCGGCCACGAACACCAGATGCTCCTCGGCCAGCGCCGGCAGGATTTCCTGGGCCAGCACCGACGTCGAGACCGGGCCGATGTGGCCGCCCGCTTCCATGCCCTCGATCACCAGGGCATCCGCGCCCGAACGCAGCAGCTTCTTGCCCAGCGCCAGTGTCGGCGCAAAGCAGATGACCTTGGCGCCCGATTCCTTGATCGCCTCGACACTGCCCTTGGGCGGAATGCCGCCGGCCAGCACGACGTGGCTGACGCCGTGCCTGGCGCAGACCTCGATCAGTTCGAAAAGCTGCGGATGCATGGTGATCAGGTTGACACCAAAAGGCTTGTCGGTCAGGGCGCGCGTCCCGGCGATCTCCTTGTCGAGAAGCTCGGGATTCATCGCCCCGCAGGCGATCACGCCGAAACCGCCGGCATTGCTGATCGCCGAAACCAGATTGCGTTCGGAAACCCAGGACATGGCGCCGCACAGGATCGCGTATTCGCTGCCAAGAAATTCACGGCCCCGCGCCATCAGCGCGGCGGTCTTAGAGGTGGCGGCCATCGATGCTCCCATAGCCCGCAGTCATAAACGAGCCTGCGCCATAGGATGAGGAATGCCGCCGCACAAGCGGCAGCACCCGCACCGCCCCCACTTCCGCCCGTCTATAATGCCTTTTGATCGATCAAAACCTCCGGACACCCCCTATGTCGAAAGCCTCCCGCCGCAGCGCCCTGCTCCAGCCCTCGAGCCTGTTCCTCCTCACGCTGGCCGCCGTTTCCGGCCTGGTGATCGCCTGGCTGGCAATCGAGCGCGTGCAAACCGCTACCCCAGCAGCCGAGATCGCCGTCCCCCAGGACACCTCGCTGCGCTTCGCAGCCCTGCCGCAAAGCGCACGCAGCGCCCTTCTCGACATCGAGGTCTCCGCCGCCCGCACGGCTACCCGCCTCGACGACAAGCATGAAGACCGCGCCCTGGCCGCCGCCCAGCTTGCCACGCTGGCCGGCTCGGTGGACGGACTGGGCGAAGGCGTGCCGGCGCCCATGCGCGAGACGATCGCGGCGGGGATCGCCCGTGCGCGCGATGCCGCGGCGCAGGGCGAGACCGAAGAGGCCGCCCGCATCCTGAACGACCTGAGCACACGCATGGCGGCCGCGCGCTCGGCCTGAGCGGATCAGCCTGACCGGGCGGGGTGCTGCTTCCCGTCGTCCCTACGACTTAGGTGGCACTTGATCTGGCCGCCCCATGGTGAGAGCCATGGGGGGATGGATGCCAGAACTCTCTACGCAGCCCGCCTGACCACCGCCGACAGAGCGGTCGAGGCGATCGCCAGCAACAGCGACCTTGCCATGGGCATGGTCGTGGCCGAACCCCCTGCCCTGCTTGCCGCGCTTGCCCGCCGGGCCGAAGCGGGGACGCTCACCGGCCTGCGTGTCTGGTACCTGCTTTCGCAGGCCCACGCCGGATCGACGATCCTGCGGCGCGACCTGCTCGGCCGCATCCGCCCGCAATGCCTGTTCATGAGCGGGGTGGAACGCGCCCTCATCAAGGCCGATCCCTCCACCGAAGCACTGATTGACTTCGTTCCCACGGCCTTCAGCGGATCGCCCCGCGTGATGCGCGACGAAGTGGGCATGGATGCCTGCGTGCTGGCCGTCTCGCCGATGGACGCCGACGGCTATTTCAGCTTCGGTGCCGCCAACGACTATACCTCCGCTGCCGCCCATAGCGCGAAGACGGTGATCGTGGAGGTCAATCCGGCGATGCCGCGCGTCGCGTGCCCGGCGCCGCTGCACATCTCGCAGGTCACCGCCGTGGTCGAGAACCATGTCCCGTTGCTCGGCTTCGGAGAAGCCGAGGCCGCGCCCGAGGACGAGGCCATCGCGGCGCTGATCGCGGAAATGATCGATGACGGCGCCTGCCTGCAGATGGGCATCGGCAACCTGCCCGGCGCTGTCTGCCGCCGCATCGCCAACCGGCGCGACTTGGGCATCCATACCGAACTGCTCACTCCGGCCCTCGCCCGTCTGGCGCAGCAAGGGGCGGTCACCAATCGCCTGAAGACGACGCAGCCGGGCCTCAGCGTCTATTCCTTCGCCATGGGCGACGATCCCTTCTACCGCTGGCTGGACGCCAACCCCCATGTCTATTCGATGCCGGTGGACGTGGTGAACGATCCCGCCGTGATCGCCCGGAACGACAAGGTGGTCTCGGTCAACGCAACTATCCAGGTCGACCTGCAGGGCGCCTGCAATTCCGAATTCATGGGCGGCCAGCAGCACTCGGCCGCCGGCGGCCAGCTCGACTTCGTGCGCGGGGCCAATGCGTCGAAAGGCGGAGCCTCGGTGATCGCCTGCCGCTCAACAGCAAAGGGCGGCACCGTCAGCCGCATCGTGCCCCGATTGGACGGCCCGGTGACGACGCCGCGCAACGATGTCCACTGGATCGTGACCGAGCACGGCGCCGCCAACTTGCGCGGCAAGTCTTTGCGTCAGCGGGCGGAACTGCTGATCGGGCTCGCCGATCCGAAGTTCCGGGATGAACTGGCCAAGGCACTCTGAAGCGACCAAAAACGGGCCTCACTTAACTGACCTCGCCTAGGCGGCGTGGACAAATTCCTCGAGGTCACGATAGCCCCCATTTGCCCCCCGGCAGCGTTGCACGGCCTTGAAAGAGAACCACTCTTCCCGCGTCCGCGCGCCTCGCCGGGGGGCAAATGGGGGCTACCCCGAAGGGGCCGGACCAAAACCCGCCACTTCGGCGTCGGTTCGGCTTGAACTATCGACATAGTCCTGCGCCTCACCTCCTTGAATTGACGGGTTTTGCCTCCGGTCGTGACCTCGAGGAATTTGTCCACGCCGCCTAAAACCATCCGTCGGCCCCGGGAAGGCGGGGGCCCCGCTTACCTTTAGCCTCGCCTGAAGAACAAGCGGGATCCCCGCCTTCGCGGGGATGACGAGGTTGGAATGGGACGGGTGAAGCGCGGGATTCCCTTTCCGGAGTAGAAAGTGGGGAGGAGGGAGTGCGAGGCAATCAGATCGCCGTCGCACCCAGCCGCTCCACCCAATCGGCATGGCGCTTCTTGAGTTCGCGCTCCCAGCCGAGGCCGATCTTCTCGGCGTCCACCACTTCCATCACTTCGAAGGCAAAGGCCGCTGCCCCGTGCGTGTTCCATGCCTCCTGCAACGAACGCTGCGGCGTGGAACCCAGCCGCAAGGTGAAGAACACCCGGTTGCGGATCGCCGGAAGGTTCGGCGTGCGACCCACCCACACCTCTTCGCTGGCGTTGCAGCGCAGCGCGTAGACGCCCGGTTCGGGTTTGCGTTCGCGATATTCGGCAAGCGCGGCCTTGCGATCGGCACGATCCATGATTCGATTCCCTGAAGTCATTTTTACCCGGATAAATTGACTGGGCCGCGATTTCAATTTACCCGGACAAAAATAGTTCAGGACCCCTTCCATGACGCAGACCTGCACCGCCTTCCTCGGCACCACCCGCTTGGCGCGCGGAACGCCCGCCGAGCTGATCGCCACTCTTTCAGGACAGGAACAAGGCGTGCTGGTGTTCGACGACGCCACCGGAAGACCTGTCGATCTCGACTGGCGAGGCGCTGCGCCCATCCCGGAGGAAAGCGAAGCACCGCGCCGTCGCGGCCGCCCGAAACTCGGCGTCACCGCCCGCGAAGTGACCTTGCTGCCCCGCCAGTGGGACTGGCTGGCCCGGCAACCCGGCGGCGCCTCGCAGGCCCTGCGCCGGCTTGTCGACGAGGCGCGCAAGGCTGACGGCGGCCGCACCGCGAGACGCGCCGCCCACGAGCGCGCCTACCGCGTTATGTCCGCGCTCGGCGGAGACCTGCCCGGTTTCGAGGAAGCGAGCCGCCTGCTCTTTGCAGACAAGCTGGAAGAATTCGCCGCCGCCATGGCCGCATGGCCGGCAGACTTGCGCGATCACGTCCTCGAACTCGCGCAGCCATCTCAGGAAGACTGATACGAAAAAGGCGGCGCTACCTGCGCCGCCTTTCCCTAACTCGGACTGTTCGGCCGCTCCCCCTGAGCTTGCCGGAGGGTCAGGCCGCCGCGTCGAGCCCGTAAGCCGTGTGCAGCACGCGCACTGCCAGTTCGGTCTCGTCGGTGTCGATCAGGACCGAAACCTTGATCTCGCTGGTGGAGATGGCGATGATGTTGATGCCGCGATCGGCCAGCGTCTTGAACATGGTGGAGGCGACACCGGCATGGCTGCGCATGCCGACGCCAACGACCGAGACCTTGGCGACATTGCTGTCGGCGATCATGCGGTAGAAGCCGATCGTTTCCTTGCGCTCTTCCAGCAGCGCCTGCGCGCGGACGAGATCGGCCTGCGGCACGGTGAAAGTGACGTCGGTCTCGCCCTTGTCCTTGGCGACGTTCTGGATGATCATGTCGACGTTGATGTTCTGCTCGGCCAGCGGCGCGAAGATCGCGGCCACGGCGCCCGGACGGTCCGGCACGCGGGTAAGGGTAACCTTGGCTTCGTTCTTGTCAGCGGCGATGCCGGTGATCAGCTGGCGTTCCATATCGCTTCCTTCAAGTTCTTCGTCGCTGACGATCATCGTTCCGGGGAGGGTGTCTGCCGCAGGGGCGTTCTCGTCGATGAACGAGGACAGCACCTGCACGCGCACGTTCTCCTTCATCGCGAGGGAGACCGAGCGGGTCTGCAGCACCTTCGAGCCGACCGAGGCCAGTTCGAGCATTTCTTCATAGGTCACCAGCGGCAGCTTGCGCGCCTTGGCGACGATGCGCGGGTCGGTGGTGTAGACGCCGTCGACATCGGTGTAGATGTCGCAGCGGTCAGCCTTGACCGCCGCCGCCACGGCCACCGCCGAAGTGTCCGAACCGCCGCGCCCCAGCGTGGTGATGCGATTGTCCGGCGAAACGCCCTGGAAACCGGGAATCACGGCGATTTCGCCCGCCGCCATCGAGGCCAGCAGGGCTTCCGAATCGAAGTCCTCGATACGGGCCTTGGCGTGGGCGTCGTCGGTCTTGATCGGCAGCTGCCAACCCAGCCACGAGCGCGCCTTGCAGCCCATGGCCTGCAGCGTCAGCGCCAACAGGCCCGAAGTGACCTGCTCGCCCGAAGCGACAACGACGTCGTATTCGGCGGGATCGTAAAGCGCATTGGCCTCACGGCAGAAGTTGACGAGACGGTCCGTCTCGCCCGCCATCGCCGAAACGACGACCGCGACTTCGTGGCCGGCTTCCTGCTGACGTTTGACGATACCCGCCACGCGCCGGATTCGCTCGGTCCCGGCCATCGAAGTGCCGCCGAATTTCATCACGATACGTGCCAAGGTGCCGTTGCTCCCCGTGAGATTGTGCGCATGAACGATGCGCGTGTGGATAAGAGTTCGGCGGGCTGTTAGGGGGGAGTCATGGATAATGCAACTGCTTCGAACACGCCTTCTGGCGCAACAATCGATCCGAAGGAAGCCGCCCACTTCGGCGCGCTGGCGGCCGAGTGGTGGGATCCGAAGGGCACTTCGGCGATGCTCCACCAGCTCAACCCAGTGCGCCTCAGCTTCATCCGCGCCGAGATCGACCGGCATTTCGGTAGCGATTCCCGTGCCTTGAAACCGCTGGCCGGCAAGCGCGCGCTCGATGCCGGCTGCGGTGCCGGACTGCTCTGCGAACCCCTCGCCCGCCTTGGCGCGGCGGTGACGGGCGTGGACGCGGCGGCCGAGAACGTTGCGGCGGCCCGTGCCCATGCCGAGGCGATGGGGCTCCCCATCGACTACAGACACGGTGAACTGGGTGCGCTGGGGCTCTCGGGCTACGACCTCGTCTGCTCGCTGGAAGTGATCGAGCACGTGACCGACAAGGCGCTGTTCATCGGCCAGCTTGCCGCCGCGCTGGCGGACGACGGGCTGATGATCCTCTCCTGCCCCAACCGCACCCCCGCCTCGCGCCTGCTGCTGGTCGAGGCGGCCGAGCGGCTGGGCAAAGTGCCGCGCGGCACGCACGACTGGCATCAGTTCGCGACGCCCGAGGAACTGCGTGAACTGGCCGAAGGCGCGGGCCTGACGCTGGCCGAGCCCAGGGGCATCGCCTGGTCGCCGACGAAGGGGCTACACCTGTCGGACGATCTCTCGCTGAACTTCATCGTGACGGCTACGAAGAAGAAGTAAGGATAACTCAGGGGGTAAAATACCGTCTCCGTGGTGCCCTGTGCGATCCGTTCCGCGCCCATAGCTGCGCTGGGAGACATAATGGCTGCACCGCAAGGAGCGCACTACCGACAGGCTGGGCGCAACGAAGACATTTCGAGGGTCTGGGGGATCATCCCCCAGGACTTTCGCTTTCCTTCAAATCGCGAATCGCCGCACGAACCTGCACCTCACGCTCATCCCAGGATCCGCCGATGCGCGAGAACGGCACCCCTGCCCGCACCAGCATCTCCTCCGCCAGCGCGGCAAACCGGGCGCGGGCTTCGTCGGTCCCGAAAAACCGCGTCCCATCGTCGCGCCACGGCACGTCCGGCGAAAACAACAGGTAGTGGTCTGCCTTGGGATAGCCCATCAGCGCTTCGGGCACCTCGCCGAACAGCATCTGCGCCCAGGCCGCCGTCATCAGCTGATCGGTATCGAGCAACAGCACCGCCGGGGCCGCTGCCATCGCCTTGCGGCTTGCCTCCGCCTGCCCTTCGGCAATCGCGAGGAGGTCCGCCATCGCCAGGTCGGTGCCGCGCTCCTCGCAATAAGTGCGGCCATATTCCGGCACCCACGGCAGCCCCAGCCGCGCCGCCATTACCGACTTGCCCGTGCTTTCCGCGCCATGGAGGCAGACCGTGATCACGCGGGCTTGAGTTCCCGATCCTGGCCCCGCTCGGCCGCCGCCCATTCGATCAGGCCCAGCACCGACATCACCAGAAACACCACATAGAGCGCCGCCGTCGGCCACAGGTCCTTGTAGGCATAGACCCCGATGGAGGCGACATCGATGGCGATCCACAGCACCCAGTTCTCGATCCGGCGGAACGCCAGCAGAATCTGCGCGGCGATCGAGGCCCCGGCGATCGCCGCATCGGCATAGGGCAACGAGGCATCGGTGAACTTGTGCATGACCCAGCCGAGGTTCAGCGCCAGCGCCGCCGTCGCCACCAGCCAGAGCGCACGGCTGAAACCGCCCAGCCGCCGCACCGGCACCCGGCTCTCACCCCCGCCCGCGCGCACCCAGAGCAGCCAGCCCCAGCCCTGCGCCGCGAAGAAGAAGATCTGCAGGCCCGCCTCGCCATAAAGCTTGGCCTGCCAGAACACCACGAAGTACAGCGCCACCATCGCCATGCCGAACGGGTAGTTCCACACGCTGCGCCGCACCAGAAGTGCGATATTGGCGAGCCCCAGTGCCGCCGCGATCCATTCTACCGGATCCATTGTCGCCCCTGTTATTCCTTAGGATTTAGCCAAGCGCGGCTTCCCATTCCGGCTCCTTGAAGCCCACCAGCAAGCCGCCCGGATGTTCGACGACCGGACGCTTGATCGTGCTGGGCTGCGCGACCATGATCGCCACCGCCTTGGCGGCATCGAGGTCCTGCTTGTCCGCATCCGGCAGCTTCCTGAACGTGGTGCCCGCACGGTTCAGCAGCTTTTCCCAGCCCGCCACGGCAATCCACTTTTCAAGCCGCGCGGCATCGGCGCCTTCCTTCTTGTAGTCATGGAAGGTGTAGTCGCTGCCGCGCGCTTCCAGCCACTTACGCGCCTTCTTCACGGTGTCGCAGTTGGGAATGCCGTAGAATTCAAGGCTCACGATTCGCTTTCCCTTTCGAAATGGCGCACCCGCGGTTCGTTGCAGGCGAAGGCGGTGTAGCTCTGGTAATAGTGGTCGCGGCCCTTGGCCTGCACTTCGGCATGGGCGGCGACGCGGCGCCATGCCAGCGCGGCGGCTTCATCCTCCCATTCGGACAGCGCGATCACTTCGCCATCCTCGCTGGTGTAGCTCTTGAACGAGAGGAAGCCGGGCTGTGCGCGGGCGAGCGCGTCCATCGCCTCGGCATCGGCGGAATAGGCGGCGGCGTCGATGTCGGCGCGCTTGCGATTGCGGAAGACTACCAGGAACATGGCCGCGCTCATGGCCCTTCGCAGGCCATTCCGCAAGCATGTGACACACCGCCAACGCTGGACAATCCGAAGATTGCGCGCCAAGGCGCCAGGCATGAGCGTGAACACTTTCGGCCGTCTTCTGCGATTCACCACCTGGGGCGAGAGCCATGGCCCTGCCATCGGCGCCGTCGTCGACGGGTGCCCGCCGGGCCTTGCCATCGACGAGGGGCGCATCCAGCCCTTCCTCGACGCGCGCCGCCCCGGCCAGTCGAAGTTCACCACCCAGCGGCAGGAACCGGATCAGGTCCGCATCCTCTCGGGCGTGTTCGAAGGCAAAACCACGGGTACGCCGATCAGCCTGATGATCGAGAACGTCGACCAGCGCTCGAAGGACTATTCGGACGTCGCCAAGGCCTATCGTCCCGGCCATGCCGACTATGCCTATGACGCCAAGTACGGCTTCCGCGACTATCGCGGCGGCGGCCGCAGCTCGGCGCGGGAGACCGCCAGCCGCGTGGCGGCGGGCGGCGTGGCGCGGCTGGTGATCCCGGAAGTGACGATCCTCGCCTATGTCTCGGAAATCGGCGGCGACGCCATCGACAGGACCAACTTCGACGCGGCCGAGATCGGGAGCAATCCGTTCTTCTGCCCCGACGCACAGGCCGCGAAGCGCTGGGAGAAGATCGTCGACGATGCGCGCCTGGCCGGTTCCTCGGTCGGCGCGGTGGTCGAATGCGTCGCCACCGGCGTTCCCGCCGGCTGGGGCGCCCCGCTCTATGGCAAGCTCGATGCCGATCTGGCCGCCGCGATGATGGGCATCAACGCGGTCAAGGGCGTGGAGATCGGCGACGGTTTTGCCGCCGCGCGCCTGACCGGCGAGCAGAACGCCGACCCGATGCATCCGGGCACGGACGGCCCCGAGTTCAGCGCCAACCACGCGGGCGGCATTGCCGGCGGCATCTCGACCGGCCAGCCGGTCGTCGTGCGCGTGGCGTTCAAGCCGACCAGTTCGATCCTCACCCCGCAGCCGACCATCAACCGGGACGGCGAGGCGACCGAACTGTTCACCAAGGGCCGCCACGACCCTTGCGTGGGCATTCGCGGCGTGCCCGTGGTCGAGGCGATGATGGCGCTGGTGCTGGCCGATCACAAGCTGCTGCACCGCGGCCAGTGCGGCTGAGCAGGCGCGGCTGAACTGGCCGCCTGCCGGTTGACACAGTTGACACGGTCCAGGGGAAAAACGCCCCCCCCGGGGCCCGAAACCGTCACCTTGCGTCCCGAAACCGTCACCTTGCGCCGTGACGGCGTCACCTTGCACACGAAAGGTGTCACCTTGCGCGGCCACCTGTCACCTTGCGGCGAGCCAGGCTGAGCATGCGGGCGCTTGGGCGCGAGGGTCCGGGCGGGTGACATTCCGGCGACACTACAGCTGCCGGGGCCAGTAGGAAAATCGCCCCCTCCCTCGCCCCGCGCCGGTCCCGCCCCGCTCAATCCATTTTCGCGTCCGCCAGCGGCGCGGTGCGCGCCTCCAGCCGGCCCTCGCCGCGATAGACCAGCACGCAGCTCTGGCTGCCCGCGCAGAACTGCTGCACCGGCGCCAGCGCCCGCGCGCCATAACGGTAGGTGCGCCCGCCCTCGGTGATCTCGAAACCGGAAATGTCGCGGATGCGGTGTTCGTGCGCGAACATCACCGCATGGCCTTGCGAGACCGGTGCCCAGAGCGACCACTGGTCGTAGAGACGGTGATGGTAGCGGAAGGTCATGTCGCCCGCCGCGCGGTTGTCCAGCGAAGTGGGCCAGCTGTTGCAGGCGGCCAGCGAGGTGCAGGCGGCGAGCAGCAGCGCAAGCCGGCCCGAACGGCCAAGTCGGAGCATGTTCATGCCTCCCCTCTGCCCCAGTTGCCGCACCACCGCACGAATTTTCGCAACTGCGCTGGTTTTATCGACGAAATCGCTCAGTCCATCGCCCACTGATCGGCCAATCCGATCAACTCAATCGGATCAAGGCCCTACACATCGTCACACGAGCGGCCTATCTCCGCTCTTGTCAGTTTCAACACCCAATCGAGGGAGCTTATATCCATGGGTATCATCGGCAGCACCATCAAGCCGTTCAAGAACACCGCGTTCCAGGTCGGCAAGGACTTCTTCGACGTCACCGAGAAGGACATCGCCGGCAAGTGGGCCGTGTTCTTCTTCTACCCGGCCGACTTCACCTTCGTCTGCCCGACCGAGCTGGAAGACCTCGGTGAGCAGTACACCGCCCTCCAGGGCATGGGCGTGGAAGTGTTCGGCGTCTCGACCGACACCCACTTCAGCCACAAGGCCTGGCACGACACCTCGGACAAGATCGGCAAGATCCAGTACGCGTTCCTGGGCGACCAGAACCACGCGCTGACCGAAGCCTTCGGCGTTCTGCGCGAAGATTCGGGCCTGGCCGACCGCGCCACCTTCGTGGTCGATCCCGATGGCGTCATCCAGATCATGGAAATCACCTGCGAAGGCGTTGGCCGCAACGCTTCGGAACTGGTCCGCAAGATCAAGGCTGCCCAGTACGTCCGCGCCAACCCCGGCCAGGTCTGCCCGGCCAAGTGGGAAGAAGGTTCGGAAACCCTCGCTCCCTCGCTTGACCTCGTCGGCAAGCTCTAAGACGTACGCGACCAGGCCGTAAGGCCATCCGGGTCGCGCGGTGACAGTGTGCGGCCCGGGGCATCCCTCCCCCGGAGCCGCACCCCCGTGCGCTTCGCGGCCGACGGAACCCCGGGCCGCCGCTTTCTCTCCCCACGCATTTCATAAGGACCTGTGACTCATGCTCGACCCCGCCCTGAAGCAACAGCTCTCGCAATATCTCGCCATGCTGCGCGAACCGATCGAGCTCGTCGCCTCGCTGGGCGATGACACCAAGTCTGCCGAGACCCGCGAGCTGCTGACCGTGATCGCCTCGCTCTCGGACAAGGTCACCGCCACTTTTGACGGCGACGACGCGCGCAAGCCCAGCTTCCTCGTCCGCCGCGCCGCCGATGCCGATGCCGCCGTGCGTTTTGCCGGCCTGCCGCTCGGCCACGAATTCACCTCGCTGGTCCTCGCCCTGCTGTGGACCGGCGGCCATCCGCCCAAGGTCTCCGACGAGACGCTGGCGCAGATCCGCGCGCTGGAAGGCAGCTATCAGTTCGAGATGTACTTCTCGCTCTCCTGCCACAACTGCCCGGACGTGGTGCAGGCGCTGACGCTGATCGCGCTCAACAACCCCAATGTCACCGCCACCCTGATCGAGGGCGGCGCGTTCCAG
Source organism: Sphingomonas sp. IC081 (assembly GCF_006874585.1). GTDB lineage: Bacteria > Pseudomonadota > Alphaproteobacteria > Sphingomonadales > Sphingomonadaceae > Novosphingobium. Next base: position 24,035 of record NZ_CP029761.1, on the reverse strand, counting down.
GACGAAGTCGAGGGACGCGGCGTCATGGCCGTGCCGGCCGTGTTCCTGAACGGCGCGATGTGGGGTTCGGGCAAGATGAGCGTCGAGGAGATCCTCGCCAAGCTCGACACCGGCGCCGAGGCCAGGGCGGCGGCCAGGCTGGCCGAAAAGAAGCCGTTCGAAGTGCTGGTGGTCGGCGGCGGCCCCGCCGGGGCCTCGGCCGCGATCTACACCGCGCGCAAGGGTTTCTCGACCGGCATCGCCGCCGAACGCTTCGGCGGCCAGGTGCAGGACACCATGGGCATCGAGAACTTCATCTCGGTCCCCTACACCGAAGGCCCCAAGCTCGCCGCCGCGCTGGAAACCCACGTCGGGGAATACGACATCGACGTGATGAACCTGCAGCGCGCCGAAAAGCTGGTGCCCGCCCGCGAGCTTGGCGGCTATCACGAGGTGGTCTTCGCCAACGGCGCCTCGCTCAAGGCGCGCTCGCTGGTGCTGACCACCGGTGCCCGCTGGCGCAACCTCGGCGTCCCCGGTGAGGACACCTACAAGAACAAGGGCGTGGCCTATTGCCCGCACTGCGACGGCCCGCTGTTCAAGGGCAAGCGCGTGGCGGTGATCGGCGGCGGCAACTCGGGCGTCGAGGCGGCGATCGACCTTGCCGGGATCGTCGGCCATGTCACCCTGATCGAGTTCGACGACAAGCTGCGCGCCGACCAGGTGCTGGTGAGCAAGCTCGAATCGATGGCCAATGTGCAGATCCTCACCAGCGCCCAGACCCTTGAAGTCACCGGCGACGGCGAGAAGGTGAACGGCCTCGTCTACAAGGACCGGACCAGCGGCGAAGAGCACAAGGTCGAACTGGAAGGCGTGTTTGTCCAGATCGGCCTGGTGCCCAATACCGAGTGGCTGAAGGACAGCGGCATCGCCCTCTCGCCCCGCGGCGAGATCGTGGTGGACGACAAGGCGGCGACCAGCCTGCCGGGCATTTTCGCGGCCGGTGACGCCACCACGGTGCCCTACAAGCAGATCATCATCGCCATGGGCCAGGGCGCGACCGCCGCGCTTTCCGCCTTCGACTACCTGATCCGCAACGAGGCCCCGGTCGCCGCGCTCGAAGTGGCCTGACGACAGACAGCATCCCCCCGAGCAAGCGGGCGGGCACCGGGAGGTGTCCGCCCGTTTTTGTGTGGCTATGGGCGCGGATATGGCCGCGGATATGGGCGCGGGTATGGGCAGGGCGCGCAATTTCCTGACCGGGCGCTCTAATTTTGCGTTCGCCTCATTCGAGAAAACCACACGCAAACGTTATTATTGTTGCCACGCAGCAACATATTTGCATGAATGTTGCAGATATTTTGCAATGTTGCAGAATTTCGTTGCGCAGCACCATGCTGCCGGAGACCTTCCCAAGAGCCCGATATCGGGTGCTTTTTCTTGGGGGTCGTGAGATGAAGACGGGGAACTTCCATTTGCACTGCAGCATTGCCGCGCTCACGCTCGGCGCGCTGGTGGTGCCCGCCACCGTACAGGCGCAGGACGCCGAGGCCGCCGCGACGACACCGGGCGAAGCCATCGTCGTCACCGGATCGCGCATCCGCCAGAACCCGCTGGACAACCCCAGCCCGGTCGTCGTGCTCGACAGCGCCTCGATCGCCAAGACCGGCCTCTCCTCGGTCGCCGACGTGCTGCAACGCCTGCCCAGCGCAGCGGGCGGCCTCAACACCAAGGTCAACAACTCGGGCAACATCGGCAACCCGCAGGACGGCGGCGGCGTCGGCGCCGGCACCAGCGAGATCGACTTGCGCTACCTGCTCGCCAAGCGCACGCTCGTGCTGGTCGACGGCATGCGCTACGTCAACGCCACGGCGGCCAGCGGCATTCCCTCCACGGTCGACCTCAACACCATTCCCGCCAACCAGATCGAGCGCATCGAGGTCCTGCAATCGGGCCAGTCGCCGCTCTACGGTTCGGACGCGATCGCCGGCGTCGTCAACATCATCACCAAGTCCGAGCAGGACGGCCTGCGCGCCTCGGGCCAGTTCGGCACCTACCGCCAGGGCGACGGGCACACCCAGGACTACAACGTCAGCTACGGCATCAAGGGGCCGACCACCTCGGTGGTGCTGGGCGCCAGCTACGTCAAGCAGGGCAAGGTCAGCACCGCCGACCGCGACCTCTCGCAGTTCCCCAACCCCGGCCAGACCAGCTGCCTCGATCCGCGCGGCGGCTGTTCCTCGGCGGCGGTGAACGGGCGCATCGTGTTCAATCCGGGCAACCCCTCGCTGCCCGCCGGCGGCAGCGTGACCGTGCGCGACGCCCCGCTCATGGGCCAGGGCACTTATGACCCGACGCTGACGGGCGGCGATTTCCGCGCCTTCACTGCGGCCGACCGTTTCAACTTCTCGCCCTACAACTACTTCCTGACGCCGTCCGAACGCTACGGCTTCTGGGGCAGCGCCAAGCAGGAACTGAGCTCGAACGTCACGTTCCGCGCCAAGCTGGTCTACAACCGCCGCAATTCGCAGAACCAGGCGGCGTTCCTGCCGCTGTTCATCGGTCCCGACGCGGGCAACGGCAACCTGCTCGACACCGTCTCGATCGACGCCACCAACCCCTACAACCCCTTCGGCATCACGCTCAACTCGGGCACCAACGGCCAGCCGGCGACCTACAGCTTCATCGGCCGGCGCCTCGTCGAGGCCGGGCAGCGCACGTATACGCAGCACGTCGACACGATGACCGCCAACGCCTCGCTCGACGGCAGCTTCCATGTCGGCAGCCGCAAGTTCTACTGGGACGTCAACGCCGCCTTCGGCTGGAACGATGCCAAGCAGACCTTCACCGGCAACGTCAACGCCGCCCGGGTGGCGCAGGCGCTCGGCCCGCTGGCCGACTGCACCGGCGACTGCGTGCCGCTCAACATCTTCGGCGGCGCCGGTTCGATCACCCAGGCCATGCTCGACTACATCTCGTTCACCGAGCATGACCGTTCGAGCCAGAGCATGCAGGACTACACCGCCAACCTCAGCGGCGACCTGTTCGACCTGCCCGCCGGCCCAGTCGGCTTCGCGATGGGTTACGAGCACCGCTACCAGCACGGCTCGTTCACGCCCGACCCGGTCATCCAGGCGGGCCTGGGCGCCGACATTCCCGCGCAGGCGGCCTCGGGCTCCTACAACACCGACGAAGTCTACGCCGAAGTGCGCGTGCCGCTGTTGAAGGACACCCCGTTCTTCGAACTGCTCGAGGCTGACGGCGCGGTGCGCCACTCGGATTACTCGACCGGCAGCAAGAGCACGACCTTCACCGCCACCGGCCTGTGGAAGCCGGTCTCCGACCTGCTGCTGCGCGCCTCCTATGCCGAGGGCTTCCGCGCCCCGGCCATCGGCGAGCTGTTCGGCGCCCAGTCGCGCGCCGACGCGCCGATCGACGATCCGTGCACCAACGTCACCGGCTCGGGCTGGCAGAGCTCGGCCACCATCCGCACCAACTGCATCGCCAACGGCGTTCCCGCCGACGGCAGCTACCAGGAACCGCTCGGCGGCCAGATCGGCACGCTGACCGGCGGCAACCAGAACCTCAAGCCCGAGACCAGCACGACCTGGCTGTTCGGCGCGGTCTACAGCCCGGCCTGGGCGCGCGGCGGCTTCGCCCGCAGCCTCAGCCTCGAGGTGAACTACTACGACATCACCGTCGACGGCGCGATCTCGGCGATCAACCCGCAGGTCACGCTCGCCCGCTGCGCCGAACTGGGTGACACCGCCGCCTGCGACAACGTCGTGCGCACCGGCAGCGGCCGCATCGCCAGCGTGCTGGGCCTGCTGCAGAACATCGGCTCGATCCGCACCCGCGGCCTCGACGTCAGCTTCAACTACAGCTCGCCGGCGACCGACCTGGGCACCTTCGGCCTCTCGGTCAACGCCAACCACCTGATGAAGTACACCGAATCGTTCCCCACCGGGACCGGCTCGACCACCATCAGCTACAAGGACACGACCCGCGGCTTCCCCGACCAGTCCTACCCCGAGTGGAAGGCCACCAGCATCCTCTCGTGGTCGATCGGCGGCTTCGACAGCTCGTTCACCGGCCGCTACATCAAGGGCGTGACAGAAGGCGACGGCCACAAGCTGGGCGACCGCTTCTACGGCGACGTGCAGCTGAGCTACACGCCCAGCTTCATGGACAGCGCCTTCACCTTCACGCTCGGCGTCAACAACGTCTTCGATACCGACCCGCCGGCCTGCAACACCTGCACCGGCCCGAACTACGACCCGACGACTTACGACGTCCCCGGCCAGTTCGGTTACCTGCGCATCGGCGTGCGGATGTAGGCCAGACCGCCATGTCCGGCGCGGGAGGGCCTCCCGCGCCGGACACAGACTGATCCTCGGCCGGTTATGGGCCGATCAGCGGCCGATCAGCGGCCGATCAGCGGCGCTTCTTCAGCACGACATAGAGCGCGCCCTGGCCGCCATGGCGGCGATGGGCCCCGCGCACCGCAACGATGTCGTAGGCATGTTCGCTGGCCGCCAGCCAGTCGATGATCTTGGCGCGGATCGCCCCGCGCGCACTGCCCCGGTCCATCGAATCGACCGGGCGCGACTTGCCCGTCACCACCAGCACCACCCGCGCGCCCATCGACTTGGCCTGGGTGAGCCCGTGCATCAGCCGGACATAGGCCTGATCGAGGCTGGAGCCGTGCAGGTCGAGGCTGAAATCGGGCAGCAGCGTGCCCTTGGAAATGCGCTTCTCCCACGAGCCGTCGAGCTGCAGCTGCGATTCCTGGGGCCTGGCCCCGACCGGCCCGATCGCCTTTGGAGGCGGCGGCGGCAGCGGCGGCGGCACCCGGCCCTTCACCTTCCTGGCGGGCGGGGGCGGCGGCGACACGGCCCCAGGGGCCAAAGCAGGGGCAGGGGCAGGGGCAGGCGCAGGCTCGGCCACCACCGCTTGCGCCCGCGGCCGGCGCTTGTCGAGCGGGGTCACCGTCCGGGCGACCTGCGCCCAGACCTGTGCCTCATCCGCCGTCAGTCGCCGACCGGGTCTCCTCATGGCTGCTGCAACCGGGCAAGCGTGCCCTTGGGCACCAGCACCACCGCCTCGCCGCGCCCGCTCATGCCGCCGGCGGTGAGCCGCGCCTGGTCACCCGCGCCCCAGAAGGTGTCGAAACGGTTGGCGCCCTTGATCGCGCCGCCGGTGTCCTGCGCCACCCACAAGCCGTTCGCCTCGCGCCGGTCCAGTCCGAGCCAGACCGGTGCGCCCAGCGGCACGAACATCGGATCCGCCGCCACCGAGGCGCGCGCGCGCACCGGCACGCCCAGCGCGCCGAGCGGCCCGTCGCCGGTCAGTTCGCGGAAGAACACCCAGGACTGGTTCTGCCGCATCAGCGCATCACCCTCGACCGGGTGCTCGTGGATGTACTGCATGATGCCCTGCATCGAGCCCGAGTATTGCCCCGGCCCGCTGCCGATCAGGCCCTGGTCCCGCATGACGCCGCCGATCCCGGTATAGGGCCAGCCGTTCTGCCCGGCATAACCGATGCGCATGACGGTGCCGTCGGGCGCACGCAAGCGGCCGGAGCCCTGCACCTGCAGGAAAAACACCTCGACCGGATCGCGGGCCCAGGCGATCTCCAGCCCGCGATTGGCGAGCGCCCCGTCCTCGATGGCGCCGCGGTCGAAATAGGGCACGAACGTGCCGCCCGCGTCATAGCGCCCGAGCGGCATCTGCCCCTTGGCATTGGGCGCGGCATCGCCGGGCCTGGCGCGGACAAGATCGGCGGGCATGGCGTAGATCGGCACGTCGTAGCCCGGCAGGTGCTGGCGCGAACCGGCGATCTCGGGCTCGTAGTAGCCGGTCGCGAAACCGCGTCCGTCGCCGATCCTGACCGTCTCGAAATAGCTCTGGAAAAACTGCGCGGCCGAGGCGCCGGGCCATGTCCGGGCCGCGGCGCAGGCCGGCTGCCAGTCGGCCGGACGGGTCAGGCCGCTGCTGTCGGTGCGGCGCGACAGGCTGGCACAGCTCTCGCGGAACGAGGCGAGCGCCGCCGCGCCGTCGATCGCGCCGACGCCAAGCGCCGTGACCGCAGGCCCCGCGCGCACCCCCAGCGCCACGGCGTTGGCCGGCGGCGGGGGCACCGGCTGCATTGACCCCGGCGGCGTTGTCCCGGGCTGCGTGGGCGGGCTGACCGTGCCGGGCCCGGCGGCGCCCGGGATCATGCGCACGCAGCCCGAAAGCAGCGCCAGCGCCAGAATCGCCGCGATCCGCAGCGCCCCCCTTTTTCGCGGCGTCGCCAAAGCTGCCTGCAAGACCATTCTCCCCACTCGGCCTGTCGCCACAAAACAAGAAGCCGGACCTTTCGGCCCGGCCTCTCGATCCTTGTGGGATCACATGCCTGAAATCAACCGCCTATCGGGCGTATCCGGCTTACCCGGCGTCCGTCTCATCGAGCAGCCAGTCGGGCCCTGCCGCATCGATGCGGCGGCTGAAGGTCCAGATGTCGACCGCCTCGATCGCATCGTCGAGCGATCCTGCGATCACGTGACCTTCGGCATCGCGGGTGACGGCGGCGATGTCCGCGCGGAAACGGATGGTGATGCGGGCCAGGCCATTGTCGACGCCGGCGCCGGTGATCGCGGCTTCCTCGATGCGGATCAGGCGGTTGTCGAGCGTTTCACCGGCGGCGATGCGGGCATCGATGGCGGCGGAGAAACTGTCGTAGACATCGCCGTCGCACAGCGCGCGAAGCTCGGCCTTGTCGCCCTTCCAGAACGATTCGAGGATCAGGCGATAGGCACTGCGCGCGCCTTCGAGGAACGCGAAGGCGTCGAAGCGGCGATCGGCGCTGGCGATTTCGGCAAGGCCGCGCTCCACCGAGGGCGCCGCGAGCGGCATGTCCCGCTGCCGCGGAGTCAGCGCCGGGCGATCCGCCTGCTTGCTGTCCTGCCTGCCGTCCTTCTTGCCATCGGCCTTGGGCGGAACCGGGACGCGCGGGCTTCCGGGCTGGCCCTGGCGGCCTTCGAAACGTCCCTGGATCGGCTCTTCCTCATGCTCGGCGCGGCGACCGAGTACCGAATAAAGCCGCAGTCCCAGGAAGGCTGCGATCATGGCCAGGATCACGATTTCCGGTGTCACGTTCCTTTGTCCATCCTTTGCTTGGACGCGTCTGTTGTCTCGGGTGGTGCAAGCCTCGACAGGGCGCGGTCAAGTGGACGAATCGTCCGCTTGCGCGAGAGGCCGGGCACACGCCCGGGGAGCGTCATCATAACCCCAGATAAGTACAGTTTACAAATGAACAACGCGTGAGCGGCGGATTCAGGGAATTTTTCGCCATCGGCTTCATCCTTTCACAGCCGCTCCATCCGGTCCCAACGCATGGCAGGGCCATTCGTTGCCGCCGCCGTGCCCATGCCTCCCGCAACAAATTCGGGGCGATAGCTTCCACCGCCCGCGAAAACGCGCTACGCGCCCTGCCCTGAGTTTCACCAGACTTCCATCCGTATTCTTATAGACGGGACAGAATCGAAATGGCCGACGAAGGCAACGTCATCTCCGACATCAACCTCGGCAACGCCGACGACAACGCGCCGGCCGCCGGCATCATCTCGCAGTACGTCAAGGACCTCTCGGTCGAGAACCCGAACGCGCCGCAGAGCTTCTCCTGGCAGAACCAGCCGCAAGTCGACATCCAGTTCAACATCGGCGCCCGCCCGATCGACGGCGAAGTCCACGAAGTCGAACTGAAGATCACCGTCGCCGCCAAGGCCGACGAAGGCACCGCCTATGTGGTCGACCTCGCCTATTGCGGCCTCGTGGGCATGCGCAATCTGGACGAGCCCAGCATGCACGCCTTCCTCTATGCCGAAGCGCCGCGCATCCTGTTCCCCTTCGCCCGCCGCGTGGTGGCCGATGCCGTGCGCGATGCCGGCTACCCGCCGCTGATGCTCGAGCCGATCGATTTCAACGGCCTCTACTTCCAGCAGCTCGCCGCCCGCCAGCAGGCCGAGGCGGAAGGCATGGGCGAGCCGGTCGGCCACGCCTGAGGCTTACGCCAAAGCCAATGATTTCAGGCCCGCCCGCACCCCCGCCCGCAAGGGCCGTGGGCGCGGGCGGGCCTTTTGACATGTAGGGACCCCGAGGGGCATGAATCTTACCAAGGCGCTTGCCAGTGTCGGCGGCCTCACCCTTGCCAGCCGCATTCTCGGCCTCGTGCGCGACAGCCTGTTCGCGCGCTTTGTCGGCGCGGGCTTTGCCTCCGACGCCTTCCTGATCGCGTTCCGGCTGCCCAACCTGTTCCGCGCGCTCTTCGCGGAAGGCGCCTTCGCATCGGCCTTCATCCCGATGTTCAACCAGAAGGTGGCCGACAAGGACGGGCCCGGGCTTCCGGCCGGCATCACCTTTGCCGAGCAGGCGCTGTCGGTGCTGCTGCCGATCCTCCTCGCGATGACGGTGATCCTCGAGGTCTTCGCCTGGCCGGTGACGTTCCTGCTCTCGGGCAAGTTCAACGGCGTCAGCCACGACCAGTTCGCCTACGCGGTCATGCTCAGCCGCATCACCGTGCCCTATCTCGCCTTCATCAGCCTCGTCTCGCTGCTGGGCGGCATCCTCAATTCGCTGAACAAGTTCTGGGTCAATGCCGCCGCGCCGATCCTGCTGAACGTGACGCAGATCGTCGCCATCCTCGGCTTCCACTCGGCCGACGCGCTGGTGACGGCGCGCAACCAGGCGATCGCCGTCTCGGTCTCCGGCGCGCTCCAGCTGCTCTGGCTGATGTGGGCCTGCCGCGCCAACAAGGTGTCGATGCGCCTCAGGCTGCCGGTGTGGAACGCGGACGTGAAGCAGCTGATGAAGCTGATCCTGCCCGCCGCCGCCGGCGCCGGCGCGGTGCAGATCAACCTCGTCATCTCGACCGCGCTGGCCGCCTCGCTGCTGGCCCACGGCTCGGTGACCTACATCTACATGGCCGACCGGCTGAACCAGCTGCCGCTCGGCCTGATCGGCATCGGCCTCGGCACCGTGCTGCTGCCCACCATCTCGCGCCAGCTCGGCGGCGGCGAGGACGCGGCGGCGATGGACACCCAGAACCGCGGCATGGAACTCGCCCTGCTGCTCACCCTGCCCGCCTCGGTGGCGCTGATCGTCTGCGGCCAGCCGATCGCCGCGGCGCTGTTCGGCTACGGCAAGTTCGACGCGGGCGACGTCGCCCGCACCGCCGAGGCGCTCGCCGCCTTCTCGCTGGGCCTGCCCAGCTATATCCTCGTCAAGGTGCTGACGCCCGGCTTCTACGCCCGCCAGGACACCCGCACCCCGGTGCGCTACGCGATGATCTCGATGGCGGTGAACCTGGCGTTCAACCTCGCGCTGATCGTGCCGCTGCAGCACATGGGGCCGCCGCTCGCCACCGCGATTGCCTCCACCGTCAATGTCGCCATGCTCTACTGGACGCTGGTCAGGCGCGGCCATTTCCGGGTCGATGCCCGCCTGAAGCGCCGCGCCCCGCGCCTGGCCCTGGCGGCCGTTGCCATGGGGGTGGTGCTGTGGTTCGGGCAGGACCTGCTGACGCCCTATCTCCACGGCAGCTGGCTGGTGCGCGGGCTGGCGCTGGCGGCGCTGGTTTCGGCGGGCGGTCTGGTCTACGCGCTGGCGACGCTGGTGACCGGCGCCTTCACCCGCGCCGACCTTGCCCTGCTGCGCCGCCGCCGCACCGCGTCCTGAGGCTTCCATCCATGCCGGTTTGTGCTATGAGCCACGCCCATGCAGAGCCTTTCGCATCCGAAGTCTGCCCAGACCCGTCGCCGTTCGTGGCGATGGCGGAGCGTCTCGCGCGTCGCGCACTGACGCAGGGCGCGCGTCGCGCACCGCCCCCATCTGCATACGCGCCCTCACCGGCGCATCCACACCCTACGACCCACCACCCATAAACTCGCGAAGGACGCGTCCATGCGTATCGTCTCCGGCATTCAGCCCACCGGCAACCTGCACCTCGGCAACTACCTGGGCGCCATCCGCAACTGGGTCTCGATGCAGGACGACGCCACCGCCAACGGCGGCGAGTGCCTCTATTTCCTCGCCGATCTCCATGCGATCTCGATGCCGCACACCCCGGCGGACCTTTCGGCCAATACCCGCGAGATGGTCGCCGCCCTCGTCGCCTGCGGCGTCGATCCCGATCGTTCGGTGCTGTTCAACCAGGCCCAGGTGCCCCAGCACGCCGAGATGCAGTGGCTGCTCAACGGCACCGCCCGCATGGGCTGGCTGAACCGCATGACGCAGTGGAAGGACAAGGCCGGCAAGAACCGCGAGGGCCAGTCGGTCGCGCTGTTCACCTACCCGGTGCTCCAGGCCGCCGACGTGCTGATCTACCAGGCCACCCACGTGCCGGTGGGCGAGGACCAGAAGCAGCACCTCGAACTCGCGCGCGACATCGCCCAGAAGTTCAACAACGACTTCTGTGCCGAGGACGCGCCGCTGTTCACCCTGCCCGCACCGTTCATCCCGCCCGAAGCCGCCCGCATCATGAGCCTGCGCGACGGGTCCTCGAAGATGAGCAAGTCCGATCCCTCGGACATGAGCCGCATCAACATGACCGACGATGCCGACACCATCATGCAGAAGGTGAAGAAGGCCAAGACCGATCCCGAACCGCTGCCTGCGGACAAGGACGGCCTCGAAGGCCGCCCCGAGGCGAAGAACCTCGTCTCGATCTACGCGGTCATGGCCGGCACCCGCGTCGAGGACGTGCTGGCGCAGTTCGGCGGCCAGGGCTTCGGCAGCTTCAAGCCGGCGCTGGGCGAACTGCTGGTCGAGAAGCTCTCGCCGATCAACGCCCGCTTTGTCGAACTGCGGCAGGACAAGGACGCGTTGGATGCGATCCTGAAGAAAGGCGCCGAAAAGGCCCGCGCGCTGGCGATCCCGACGCTCGAAAAGACCTACGAGGCGCTCGGCCTCGTGCGCGGCTGATCGCTGGGCGGGGCGGCGCGGGTTCGCGCCGTCCCGCTCTCAGACGTCCAGACCCATGAGCTTCGCCCGCCGCCGCTTCCACGGTGCCGCCAGTTGGGCGACTTCCCCCAAGGCCTCAAGCCCCTCGCGATCCTGCTTGTAATCGCCGGCGATCAGCAGGCCGAACACCCGCTTCACGCTCCATTCGGGCCAGGGCCGCGCGGCCAGTTCCATCGTCTCTCCGGCGGCCACCTCGCCTTGCTCGATCACCCGGTAGTACCAGCCCGCCCGGCGTGAGCGGACCATGCCCGCATTGACCGCCGCGCCGCCGAATCGGTGGTCGAGCTTCCAGCACGGCTGACGCCCCTGGCTCACTTCCACCAGCGCCGTGCCCAGCCGCCAGCGGTCGCCGATGCAGATCGCCTCCTCGGTCAGCCCCTGCGTGGCGATATTCTCGCCGAAGGCACCGTAGTGGGCGAGCAGGGGATGGTCGCCCAGCTGTTCGCGCCAGAAGGCATAGTGGTCGTGCGGATAGTGGTGGATCGCCTTGTCCGGCCCGCCGTGGACCGAAAGATCGGCCTGGGCATCGCCTTCCAGCCCCAACAGGTGGACCCGCACCGCCCCCGCCACCGGCTGCTTGGCGATGGCGCTGGGTTCCTCAACGCCCCGAAAGGCGCGCACCTTTCCGCACTGGAGCGAGCGAATCGGCACGCAAGCCGCGATCGGGGGACTGGTGGGCATTGCCGGGCGCTCCTACATGGGGTCGGTCTGCTGGGGCCATGAGCAGCGGATGAACAGGGCCACGACCCATCACAGTTGTGCCACCATTCAACCGCTATTCAGGGCATTGATAATAAGGCAGAGTCGCAAGGAATCACAGGCCGCGCTTGGGAAGGGCGTTTCGGGCCTGTCGGGTTCATGGAGTGAGACCAATGACAGACAATTCCGGAACGGATTTCGGCCCCGGAACGCATTTCGGCAAGCTGAGGATCGCGGTAGTCGCCGTACTGCTCATGGCGCTTGCTGCATGCGCCACCCCGTTCAAGGCCGACGTATCGCGCTTCCAGTCGCAGTTGCCGGCCCCGCAGGGCCAGAGCTTTGCCGTCGTCGCCGACGATCCGAAGCTGGCCGGCGGCCTCGAATTCGCGACTTATGCCGCGCTGGTGCGCGACCGCGTGGCCAAGCTCGGCTACACCCCGGTCGACGATCCCGCCAAGGCCACGCTGATCGTGCGCTTCGACTACGGCGTCGACAATGGCCGCGAACGCGTGCGCTCCTCGCCCGGCATGGGCGGTTACTGGGGCCCGTGGTACGGCGGCGGCTTCTATGGTCGCGGTTTCTACGGCCGCGGCTTCTACGGCCCGCGCTGGGGCGGCCCCTGGTCCTATGGCTGGTATGATCCCTTCTTCGACGGCGGTGTCGACAGCTACACCGTGTTCACCAGCGGCATCTCGCTGAAGATCGACCGCGCGGTCGACAACCAGCGCCTGTTCGAAGGCAAGGCCGAAGCGGTCTCGACCTCGAACCGCCTGCAGTACCTCGTGCCGAACCTGGTCGAGGCGATGTTCACGAACTTCCCGGGCAACTCGGGCGAGACGCTGCGCATCTCGGTGGCGCCGGAAAAGAAGTGACCTGACGGGTCTGCGCGCTCCGCTGCAAGGCGGGGGGCCAGCAGGAGACGGGCTCGCCGGGCAACCGGCGGGCCCGTTCCTGCTTTATGGGGTATCTCCCGCAAGCCGCGCCGGATATAGCCCCGAACCAATGAACACCTTCATGGCCATCATGTCGCAGCTCTTCTGGGGGGTGACCATCGGAGCGCTGACATCGGCCTTCTCGTTCCTTGCCAAAGGCCTGGCCGCGATTTTCGGGCTTGGGGCAGTGGGCTGGTACGGGTTCAGGCGACACCGCGAAAAGCGCGCGCGAATCGACCGCAAGGACTGAACCGGCGCAGGCGCGAGACCGTTAGAGCCGTTTCCGATCCGATTGCATCGGATCAACTGCTCCAAGATTTTGATCTTACGCGTTTTCCGAGTCATCAGGTGATTCCACCTGATTAGAAAACGCTCTAAATTCTCGCAAGCGACTGATATTTCGCCGCATCACCTTGAAAACCAGCCCTGCCGATCAGAGATGGGCGGCATGCCTCTCGATCACGTCGCCGATGCCATCACTCTTGCGGCCGATGCGCTCGACGCCGCAGATACGGCAGACAGCGTTCACCGCAAATGGGGCTGCAAGGGCTGCCTCATCGCATTGCTGCTGCTTGCCGTGGTCATCCTGCCGATCCCGTGCGGGTCAGGCGCCTTTTCAGGCGCCTGACCCGCAACGGTCAGTTCCCCAGCGCGACCACGCCGCCGGTCGAGCCGAACCCGCCTTCGCCGCGCAGCGTCTCGTCAAGCTCCTCGACCTGCAGCCACGAGGCACGGGTGACGGGGGCGAGGACCAGCTGCGCCACGCGGTCGCCGCGGCGGATCTCGAAAGGCTCGGCGCCGTGGTTGATGAGGATGACCTTCAGTTCGCCGCGATAGTCGGAATCGATGGTGCCAGGCGCATTGGGCACCGAAATGCCGTGCTTGAGCGCAAGGCCCGAGCGCGGGCGCACCTGGATCTCGAAGCCTGCCGGGATCGCCATGGCAAGGCCGGTGGCCACCGCATGACGGCCGCCGGGGGCCAGCGTCACGTCCTCGGCCGAGACCGCATCCATGCCCGCCGCGCCGTCGGTGGCGTAAGCCGGCAGCGGCAGGCCTTCACCGTGGGGAAGGATCTTGACGGCAACCGGGATTTCAGTGGCGGGGGAGTGCATCTGCGAACCTTTCGACGAGGAGGCGCGCGACCTCCTCCTTGGGCATTTCGGGAAGGGAGATCACGTCGTCGCCGCGCACGATGTGAACGGCATTGACGTCGCCGCCCATGACATCGCCGGAGACGTCGTTGGCAATGATCCAGTCCGCGCCCTTGCGCTTGCGCTTTTCCTTGGCGTAGCGGATCACGTCCTCGGTCTCGGCGGCAAAGCCGATCAGCAGCGGCGGCCGGTCGGGCCGCGCGGCAACGCTGGCGAGAATGTCGGGGTTTTCGGTCAGCAGCAGCGCCGGCGGGGCCGAGCCGCGCTTCTTGAGCTTGTCCTTGGCGACGCTGATCGTGCGCCAGTCGGCCACGGCGGCCACCATCACGCCGATATCGGCGGGCAGCGCCTGCTTCACCGCATCGGCCATTTGCTGCGCGCTTTCGACGTCGACCCGGTCGACCCCCGGCGGGGTCGGCAGATGGACGGGCCCGGCCACCAGCGTGACCCGCGCACCGGCCGCAGCGGCGGCGGCGGCAATCGCGAAGCCCTGCTTGCCGGAAGACCGGTTGGCGATGTAGCGCACCGGATCGATCGGTTCCCAGGTCGGCCCCGCCGTCACCAGCACATGGCGGCCCGAGAGCGGACCGTTGGCCGGCTTCTCGAACGGAGCCGCTCCGAACGCCGCACCGCCGAACGGCTGCGGCGCCGGAGCCGGGGAGACGGTGTGGTTGATCGCCGCCGGATCGGTCGGCGGCGCCGAGCGGGCGGCGCCCTTACGCGCGATCAGCAGGCCCGCTGCCGGATCGGCAATCGCCCCGCCGCCGCCAAGCGGATCGGCAATGGCTCCGTCCTCGGCGCCGAAGCGGATCGCCTGCTTGGCCTTCTGCAGGCCCCGGCTGATCATCGAACCGCTGAGGCCGCCCAGACCGAAGCTGTCCGACGGCGCGTCCTCGGCGCTCGGCTCGGGTTCGGGCGCGGCGAACTGCGGCTGCCAGGGGAACGGGTCGGCAAGATCGAGGCCGACTTCGGGATAGGCCTCCGATTGCGGCAAAGCGGGAATAGACCCCGGCAGCGGCGCCACTTCCACCGGCCCCAGCCCGAGCGCCCAGGCGATGCGCTGCCAGATCGCGATGGGATCGGGCAGGCGGCCGGGGCCGAACTCGCCGCAGGCCATCGTGCCCTCGTCGGGCTCCATCACGTCGACGCCCGCCTCGCGCAGGATCTGCACGTTGCGCATGGTCGCCGGGTGCTGCCACATGCGCACGTTCATCGCCGGCACGGCCATGACCGGCTTGTCGGTCGCCAGCATCATCGTGGTGGCAAGGTCATCGGCAATGCCCGAGGCCATCTTGGCCATGAGGTCCGCCGTCGCCGGGCAGACCACCACCAGGTCGGCCTCGCGGCTGAGCTGGATATGGCCCATCTCGACCTCGTTCTTGAGGTCCCAGAGCGAGGTGAAGACCGGCCGCTCCGACAGCGCCGCCAGCGCCATCGGGGTGACGAAGTGCGATCCGCCCTCGGTCAGCACGCAAGTCACCTCGCCGCCTTCCTTGCGGATATGGCGCACGAGTTCGCAGGCCTTGTAGGCCGCGATGCCGCCGCCGACGACCAGGAGAATACGGGGACCACTCATGGTCCGGGCTTGTGCAACAGCGTTCACGGGCGCGCAATCCATTTAGGGATGGCGGTTTACGGTATTCACCGGAGAATTGGGTATCCTCGCGGCAACCACAAGCCCCCGGAGCGCACGCGGCGCAAAGGCGATACCGGCAAAGATCACCGGCGCCAGCATCGCCCCCCAGTAGAAATTGTCCCAGCGCCCCGCCGCCATGAACAGCACCCCGTAGCCCGCCGCCAGCAGGAAGGCGAACAGCCCTTCCTTGCGGTTCCAGCCGAGCCAGCCGAACGTCATCAGGATCACCGCCGGGCCCGACAGCCAGTGCGGCAGCCAGCGCAAGTTGCTCGACTGGACCACATTGCCCAGCCAGCCGGAGAGGCCGCGCAGCACCAGCCAGGGGGCGGAGTGCGGATCGCTCGGCAAGACTTGCGACGAGACCAGCGACACGTGCCAGGCGAGCGCGGCAAGGAACACCGCCACCAAGGCCGACCACGCCGCCGCCTCGCGCCAGTTGCGCTGCCACAGCGCGGTCACCGCGAGCAGCAGGACAAAGGGCAGCGTATGCTCGCGGATCGCCAGCGCCAGCGCGGCGGCGGCAAAAGCGGCGTGCCACCTCCCCTTTTGTAAACGCCCCTTTGGCCCGCGCCCGCCGATCCGGTGGAGCCCGAAGGCCAGCGCGATGAGGCCGCCCGCCCAGAGTTCGTGCAGCGGGAAATAGTGGCGGTTGAGCCCCAGCGATGCCCCCACGAAGACCAGCGCCGTCGCCATGCGCCTGAGCCGGGGGGAGATGCCCGCCTCGCCCAGCTTGCGCCACCACGCCGCGATGATGCCCAGCATCAGCGCGATGGCGGCAACGATCTGTCCGGCAGCGCCCAGCCAGGCATCGAGATAGGCCAGCGTCGGCAGGCGCACGGCAATGGCCGGGTTCACCGGATAGTCGCGCGCGCGCTGTTCGGGGACGATGAAGTCGTAATAGGCCTCGCCCCGGGCGATGCGGGCGATGGCGGCTTCGTAAAGCGCGATGTCCTCGTCGTAAGGCTTGGCCGCGGCGCCGGGCTTACCGGCAGCCGGGATCGGCCCTTCGACCGGGCCGGACCACGGCGAGCGGCTGCCCGGCTTGGCGACCGGCACCATGGCCGAGGCGACCAGCAGTGCCGCCAGCACCGCCAGTGCGATCCGCGCGCACCAGGCCGGCCAGGCGGCAAAGACCAGCGAGACGTCCCCGCCGCCTCCCTCGTCCTGTGCCCCCTCGTCCTTCGCCCCCTCGTCCTTCGCCCCCTCGGCCTGTGCCCCCTCGGCCGCGCCCGCCGGCGTACCGACGGGCGTGCTCAGCCCGCCAGCAGTGTCCAATACGTCAACGCCCATGCAGCACCGCCCCCCAGGATTGCCGCCAGAGCATAACCCGCCCAATGGTTACTTTGAGGTTTACGCTCGCGGCCGGGCGACCAGATTAGGTCGACTTCGGGCAGCGGCGCCTGTTCGGGCGCCCCGCCCTTGGCCGGGAACTTCTCCTCGATCCGCCGCACCAGCGCGGGCAGGCGGAACAGGGTGCCGAGGTCTTCGCGCAGACGGTCGGCGATCACCGCCTCGGGGCCGAGTTCGTCGCGGATCCAGCTTTTCACGAAAGGCGCGGCGACGTCCCACATGTTGATGTCGGGATCGAGCGCGGTTGCCAGCCCCTCGACCATGACCATGGTCTTCTGCAGCAGCAGCAGGTGCGGCTGCACGGCCATGTCGAAGTCGCGGGTGATCGCGAAGAGCCCGTCGAGCATCTGCCCGACCGAGAGCTCGGACACCGGCTTGCCGCGCATCGGCTCGCCCACGGCGCGCAGCGCGGTCGCGAACTCTTCCACCGTGTGGTAGCTGGGCACATACTGCGCCTCGAAATGGATCTCGGCGACGCGGCGGTAATTGCCGGTGGTGAGACCGTAGAGGATTTCCGCCAGCCACAGCCGCGCCTGCCGGTTGATCCGGCCCATGATGCCGAAGTCGATGGCGACGATCGTCGCCCCCTCTTCCCCGCTGCCTTCCACGAACAGGTTGCCCTGGTGCATGTCGGCATGGAAGAAGCCGCAGGAAATCGCCTGCGTGAGGAACGTCAGCACCAGCTTGCGCGCCAGCTTGGGCAGGTCGTGGCCCGCTGCCCTGAGCGCGGCGATGTCGCTCATCTTGGTGGCGCCGATCCACTCGACCGTCAGCACCTGGCCATTGGTGCGGTCCCAGTCGATGCCGGGCACGCGGTAGCCGTGGATGCCGTGCATGACTTCGGCGAGTTCGGAGGCCGATGCGGCCTCGCGGCGCAAGTCCAGCTCGCGCAGGGTCCAGCGCTTGAGATTGGCGACGACCGCGCGCGGGCGCAGGCGGGCCGCCTCGCCGCCCAGCGCCTCGAGGTGCGCGGCGGCCCATTCGTAGGTCTCGACGTCCTCGGCAAACTGCTCGCGAATGCCCGGGCGCAGCACCTTGACCGCGACCGTGCGCCCGTCCGGCGTCACCGCGCGGTGGACCTGCGCGATCGAGGCGGCGCCGACCGGCTGCTCCTCGATCGAGGCATAGACCTGTTCGAGCGGACGCCCGAAGCTGGTCTCGATCACCCGGCGGATTTCGGAGAAGGCAACCGGCGGCAGGCTGTCCTGCAAGGTCAGCAGGTTGCGCGCGGGACCTTCGCCGACAAGGTCGGGCCGGGTGGCCAGCGCCTGCCCCAGCTTGATCGCCGCCGGGCCGATTTCCTGAAAGGCGCCGGCATAGTCCGGCTCGACCGGCTGGCGCGCGCCGAAACGGGCGATCCGGCACAGGCGCTTGACCTGAACCGGGGCATTGCGGTCATTCTCGATCCCGCGCAGCGCCCCGTGGCGCGCAAGGACGCGGCCCCACTTGAGGAGCCGCAGGATATGCGTGGTCGAACCTGTCACGGTGTACGTCTCAGACCTTCCAGCCCGAGTGGATCGCCACGAGGCCGCCCATGATCGGCTCGACCTTGGTGTGCCTGAAGCCGGCTTCGCGGATCATCTTCTCGAATTCGGGCATCTTCGGGAAACGACGGATCGATTCGATCAGATAGCGGTAGGAATCGGCGTCCCCGGCGATGGCCTGCCCGATCTTCGGCACCAGGCGGTGCGAATAGGCATCGTAGACTTCCTTGAAGCCGGGCCATTCGGTGGTCGAGAATTCGAGGCAGAAGAAGCGGCCGCCGAACTTGAGCACGCGGTGCGCCTCGGCCAGCGCCTTGTCGATATGGGTGACGTTACGGATGCCGAAGGCGATCGTGTAGGCATCGAAGTGACGGGCGGGAAACGAGAGTTCCTCGGCGTTCTGGCGCGACCAGACGAGGCCGTCGATGCCGCGTTCCATCGCCCGCTCGACGCCGACGTCGAGCATGTCCTGGTTGATGTCCGACACGGTGACCGAGGCCCCCTGCGCGGCCATGCGGAAGGCGATGTCGCCGGTACCGCCCGCCATGTCGAGGATCTGCTCGTCGCGGTGCGGCTTCACGCGCCGCACGAACTTGTCCTTCCACAGACGGTGCATGCCCACGGACATGGCATCGTTCATCACGTCATACTTGCGTGCAACGCTGGAGAAGACGGCGCCGACGCGCGCCTCCTTCTCGTCGGTGGCCACATCCTCGTAGCCGAAGGAAACCGTTTCGCTCATGGCGCAGTCCTCTAGCCGTCCGGCCGCCCGGGCGCCACCGGAGTTTTGCAGTCAATTTGTCGTATGGAATGTTTGGAAAATGCCCATCCGGGCATTTTCATGCGGCACCAGCCCACTCCCCCACCCGACCACCCATCAGGATACACTCGTGGGTGGTCGGGTGGGGGAGTGGGCTGGTGCCGCCAAAATCCGCCTTCAGCGGATTTTCAACCAGTCTTTATGCGACGCAGCGCCAGCGCCGAGAACACGATCCCCGCCAGAATCAGCGCCATGCCCGCGAAGTGGTAGGGCATCAGCCGCTCCCCCAGCAGCAGCGCGGAAAGCAGCGCGCCGAACAGCGGCATCAGCGTGATCGCCTGCCCCGCCCGGGCCGCGCCCAGATCGGCGGTCGCGCGGTTGTAGATGAAATAAGCCACCGCCGAAGGAAACAGGCCGACATAGGCGAAGGCGGCCAGCGCATGGGGGCTCCAGCGCACCGCCTGCCCGCTCGCCGCCTCCATCATCGAAAGCGGCGCCATCGCCAGTGCGCCCAGCGTGAAGGTCAGCAGCAGGAACACCGCCGGCGGCACCGGCGGGCGCTTGCGCAAGAGCACCGTATAGAACGACCATGCCGCCACCGCGCAGAACACCAGGGCATCGCCGCGCCCGAAGCTCAGGCTCATCAGCGCCGCCGGATCGCCCTTGAAGACGATGGCGACAACCCCCAGCGTCGAGACGGCCACGCCAAGGACATGCAGCTTTCCGGGCCGCCCGCCGAACAGCACCCGGTCCAGCACGGTGACGACAGCGGGGATCGCCGCCTGCAGCAGCAGGGCATTGGCGGCGGTGGTGTAGTGCAGGCCCTTGTAGATGAAGCCGTTGAAGCAGACGACGCCCAGCACCCCCAGCACAACGATCCACCGCCATCCGGCCACCACCGCGCGCCACTCGCGCCGCAGCGGCCCCAGTGCAAAGGGCAGCAGCGCCGCCACCGCGATCAGCCAGCGCCCGAAAGCGAGCGTGAACGGCGGGATGTCGTCTCGCACCGCCCGCCCGGTGATCGAGTTGCCCGCCCAGAACAGCATGACGAGGCCAAGCATGGCAAAGGCACGGAAATTGGAGCGGTTCTCTTCCATGCCGGCGGCTTAGCGGGATGTTCGCTCCCTGACGAGGCACGGGACGGCCGTAAACTTGATCCGGCAACGCCGTTCCTTCCCATGGACCCGGCGACGCCCTATCTCTCCCGCACGATGCCAGAGCTTCCAGAAGTCGAAACCACCGTGCGCGGCCTCGCCCGCTATCTCGAGGGCGAGCGGATCGCCCGCGTCACCCTCAACCGCGCGGACTTGCGCCGCCCGTTCCCGCCCGACCTCGTGCAGGTCATGACCGGCGCGCGTGTCACCGCGATGGGCCGGCGCGCCAAATACGGCCTCATCCATACCGACCGCGACCAGACCATGGTGTTCCACCTCGGCATGTCCGGACGCTGGCGAATCGAACCCGAGAAACCGGAAAAGCACGATCATCTGGTGATCGAGACGGGCTCGGGCCATGTGCTGGCGCTCAACGATGCGCGGCGCTTCGGTTCGGTGGACCTGGTGCCCACCGCCACGCTCGATTCGTGGGGCCCCTTCGCCGCGCTCGGCCCCGAACCGCTCGGCGAGGGCCTGACGGCGGCCCATCTCAAAAGCCACCTTGCCGGGCGAATCGCCCCGATCAAGCAGATGCTGCTCGACCAGCAGCTGGTGGCCGGACTCGGCAACATCTATGTCTGCGAGGCGCTGTTCCGCTCCGGCATCCGGCCCGACAGGGAATCGGGACGCGTCACCCTCCCCGCGCTCAAGAGACTGGTCCCGGCGATTCGCGAGGTGCTGTCCGAATCGATCGCGGCGGGCGGCTCGACGATCCGCGACTACGCCCAACCCAACGGAGAACTGGGCTATTTCGCGACTTCGTGGCAGGTCTATGGACGCGAAGGCCAGCCTTGCCTATGTGGCGGCACCGTTCGGCGCTTCGTCCAGGGTGGACGCAGCACGTTCTGGTGCCCGAAATGCCAGAAATAGGCGGTTTCGGAGGCGCCTCGCGGGTTGACGGAATAGCGTCACACCGCTAAGGGGCGCGCTTTCCGGCGAGTCCGCTCGCCAAGCAGATTCGTTAGGCATTGGGCCGCCATCACCGCTGTGTGGGGGGCCAGACAGAGGAAATTCGATGGCCAATACGCCGCAAGCCCGCAAGCGCATCCGTCGCAACGAGCGCCGCGCCGAGATCAATACCAACCGCGTCAGCCGCATCCGTACCTTCGTCAAGAAGGTCGAAGCCGCGATCGCCGGTGGTGACAAGACCGCTGCTTCGGCCGCGCTCAAGGAAGCCCAGCCCGAGCTGGCACGCGGCGTTGCCCGCGGTGTGCTTCACAAGAACACCGCAGCGCGC
Source organism: Sphingomonas sp. IC081 (assembly GCF_006874585.1). Taxonomy (GTDB): domain Bacteria; phylum Pseudomonadota; class Alphaproteobacteria; order Sphingomonadales; family Sphingomonadaceae; genus Novosphingobium. The sequence continues at coordinate 2,652 of NZ_CP029761.1, read as the reverse complement.
AAGTTCTCGCGCCTGACCAAGGCCGTCTCGGCTCTCTGAGCCCGGCCTGACAGTCCGGCCTTCACGGCGGGACTGATGCTTCGGCCCAAGCTGCCGTCCGGAATTTTCGCTTCACGGCGAAGAATCGGACGGAAAGCTTGGGCCGATGGCATTTCAGGGACCGAAGACGCGTCTTTCGGGAACGCCCCGTTCGGAGCGGCCTGCGCCGACAGGGCCCGAATCCGCCTTTCGAGACGGACCCGGGCCCCGGCGCTAGCCAAAGCGACAGCTACAGCCGCCAGCTACAGCCAATGGCCGCGCTGCCCCGCCGACCGCGCGCAACCCGTTCCGGCTCGCCCGAATCGTCGCAGGATGCCCCCGCATCCCGGTCCGACGGTTCCACCGCCTTTCCCGCTACCCGCGCCCTGCCGCGTTCCGGCTGCCCGTTGACGGCAAGCGATGCCGGACCCACGGCTTGCCGCGACCCGGGATATGCCGCGGTGCAGCAGGTGCCGGAACGGAGCGGGCGGGAGCCGCCATTCGATTCGTTCCTTGCCCGCCCGATGCCCACCCGGCGCCCGCCGGGACTCGGAATCAGGGACGAATCGCATGCGAGTCGCAGCGCCGGACGGGGGGCAATCGCCCCGGCGATCCGCACCGTAAGGTACGGAACAAGAACGAAGTCGGAGCCGCCCCCGGTCGGCTCCGGCGCCGCTCGGCTGCGCGCGGGAACGCCAATCCATTGAAACGGCAGAAACCTCGCGATTCGCGTGGCGCCTTGTGGCGCCCTCAATTCAAGCCCATGAATTTACACGAAAAAATCCATTCATGACGGATTTTGGGCACTCCCGGCCGAGTCAACAGGCATAATTTTTTTTATTTGGGGAGTGGCATATTGCACCACAACCAAACCCGTTTCTAAAAGGGTCCCCGGCCGTTGCGGAACCGGCCGGGGAACATCGACAGCAACGAAGCATCTGCTGCAAACATGCGTTTGCGGCTGGGGGCATCTTTACGTTTGTAAACGTAACAATTGGCGATGGACCAGTTCCGGTTGCGCGAGGGCCCGTTCGGGGCAGCAGCCAACAAGGGGGGTTGGTTTAATGTCAGGTACAGCAGGTCAGGGCGCTAACGGCGTGAGCAAAAAATCGAAGGCGGTAAAGTTGGTGATGGAAGAGGATCAGGAAGCCGTGAATCTGGCGGCCGACTGGGCGGACATCAGCCAGGGTTTACGCAAGGATCTGGGTCAGCAGGCCCACAGCCAGTGGATCAAGCCGATCCAGCCGGGCAACTACTGCAAGGAAACCGGCACGCTCGATCTCTACCTGCCCACCGAGTTTTCGGCGAACTGGGTCGCGGACCGTTTTGCGGACCGCCTCTCGCTGGCATGGAAGATCGCCCGTCCCGACGTGCGCCACGTGCGTGTGCTTGTGCATCCGGGTCGCCGCCAGCTTCCCGAACTGCGCCTTGGCGGCGGCGGCGCCCTTCCGGCCAGCGCTCCCGCCAATGATTCGGCACAGGGCAGCGCGGACCCGATCTCGGCCGTGCTCGCCGGCGAAGCCTTCGCGGCCCTGGGCCAGGGCCCTGCCGGCATCGACGCCTCGCAGACTTTCTCGAGCTTCGTGACCGGCCAGTCGAACGTGCTGGCCTGCAACGCCGCGCAGCGCATGGCTGCCACCGAAACGCCGCAGTTCTCGCCGCTCTATCTCAAGGGCGCGACCGGCCAGGGCAAGACCCACCTGCTGCACGCGATCGGCCACGCCTATCTCCAGCACCACCCCCATGCGCGGATCTTCTACTGCTCGGCCGAGCGCTTCATGGTCGAATTTGTCCAGGCGCTGCGCCAGAACCAGATGATCGAGTTCAAGTCGCGCCTGCGCGGTTTCGACCTGCTGCTGGTGGACGACATCCAGTTCATCATCGGCAAGGCCTCGGCGCAGGAAGAACTGCTCTACACGATCGATGCGCTGCTGCAGGAAGGCAAGCGCCTGGTCTTTGCCGCCGACCGTGCGCCCCAGGCGCTCGACGGCGTCGAGCCGCGCCTGCTCTCGCGCCTGTCGATGGGCCTGGTTGCCGACATCCAGCCGGCGGACATCGAACTGCGCCGCTCGATCCTCCAGAATCGCCTCGGCCGCTTCGCTTCGGTCGACGTGCCTTCGGACGTCATCGAGTTCCTTGCCCGCACCATCAACCGCAACGTGCGTGAACTGGTCGGCGGCCTCAACAAGCTGATCGCCTATGCCCAGCTGACCGGCCAGGCCGTGTCGCTGCAGCTGGCCGAGGAACAGCTGACCGACATCCTCTCGGCCAACCGCCGCCGCATCACGATCGACGAGATCCAGCGCACGGTCTGCCAGTTCTACCGGATCGACCGGACCGAGATGAGCTCGAAGCGCCGCGCCCGCGCGGTGGTGCGTCCGCGCCAGGTGGCGATGTACCTCGCCAAGGTGCTGACGCCGCGCTCCTACCCGGAGATCGGCCGCAAGTTCGGTGGCCGCGATCACTCGACGGTGATCCACGCCGTGCGCCTGATCGAGGAACTGCGCACGCGCGATGCCGACATGGACGGCGACGTCCGTTCGCTGCTGCGCCAGCTGGAGTCCTGAAGCTTTTCCCCGGACTATCCCCCGATAGTCCACGAATAGCCCACAAGACCTCCACACTTTATCCACA